>OY761542.1:0-5386054 GCA_963664635.1 Pseudomonadales bacterium
ACGCGCCGCCGTCGCGACCAACCGCGCGCGGCGTAGCGCAACTCGTCGTAACGGCGCGTCGTCTCCCCCGTCATCTCCGCCATGACGTAGGTCTCGTACAACGTCGCCGCCACCATGTCCGTCAGGACGCTGTTGCGGGGCAGGCCGAGGATGAAGTCCAGCCCCGAGGCCTCGCACCACGCCATCAGCGACTCGCGGCAGAAGCCGCCGTCACCGCGCACCACGACGCGCGTGTCCGGCCAGCGCGCGCGCAGCCGCGTCGCGATCCGCCGCACCTCGTCGAGCACGCCCGCCGCGTCCCCGCCCGACGCCTCGCGCAGACGCGCGCACAACAGGTGCTCGCCGCAGAACACGTACAACGGCAGGTAACGGTAGCTGTCGTAGTGGCCATGAAAGAAGCGGCCTTCCTGGTTGCCGTGCAGCGGATCGTCCGTCGCGTCGATGTCCAGCACGATCTCCGCCGGGGGCGTCTCGTGCGCCTCGACGAACAACTCCAACAACAACGCGTCCATCGCCGCGGTGTCCGCCACGACCTTCTTGTAGCGGTGCCGCGCGGCGGCTTCCAACACCGACAGCTCCAGACGGTTCAGCGTGCTCTTGCCGGCCAGCGGCCGCCCGCGCCGGTCACGTCCGCACACTCGCACAACAGCGCCATCAGACGGTCGCGGCGTAGCTCGTCGTGATCGTTGAGATCCTCGTAACCCAGGCAGATGCCCATGACGCGCTGCTTCACCAGCGTCTCGACATCGTGCTCCACGCGGCCCGCCGCGCGATGATCGGTGAAACAGCCAGCCAGCCGCTTCAGAATGCCGGCGCGATCCTCCAACTCCCGCAGCGCCAGCGCGCCGCCGTCCGACGACAGCTCCTCGCCGTCGAACGCACCCACCACCCCGCGTCTCCCAAGACCTCCAAACTCCAGTTGTTCCGCGTTACACTCCGTTCCCATGAGGTCGTGCTCCTTGTCCCGTAAGTGCTTGTCGCAACTGCATTTTACGGCACGGGCACGACCTCAGCTACCACCTTGGTGAGAAATCCGGGCTAGGGCACGTCGCCCGCGAGCACCGAGCGGAACACGTCCGCATCGACGTTGCCTCCGGACAGGACCACGGCGACCCGTCGGCCCGCCTGCCGGGACGCCTCCCGGCACAACGCGGCCAGTGCGGCAGCGCCGGCGCCCTCGGCGACGTTGTGGGTGCACCGATAGAGCGTACGCATCGCCTCGGCGATCTCCGCCTCGCTGACCTCGACGATCCGCGCGGTGCCCCCGCGCACGACCTCGAGTGCCTGTTCGTTCGGAACACGGCAGGCCATGCCGTCGGCGAATGTGCGCGCCGAGTCCGTGGACACGACCCGTCCCGCCGCGACGCTACGCGCCATCGCCGGGGCGCGGGCGGCCACGACTCCGACCACCTCGGTGCGCAGGCCCATCAGGTCGCGCGTGCGGATGACGCCGCAGATCCCGGAGCCCATGCCGATCGGCACGTACACCGTATCGAGGTCGCCCGCCGCCTCGAAGAGTTCGCGGGCGTACGTCGCCACGCCGCGGACGAGGGCGGGGTGGAAGGACGGGACCACGAACGCCCCTCGACGTCCGCCCGGCGCGCGGCCTCGACCCGGGCCTCGTCGAAATCGTCGCCGAACGTGACGACCTCCGCGCCCCAGCCGACCATCGCCTCGTTTTTCTCGACACTGTTGCCGCGCGGGACGAACACCGTCACCGGGATCCCGAAGCGGCGCGCCGCGAACGGGATGCTCTGGCCATGGTTGCCGCGCGTCGCCGTGACCATGCGGCGCGGCAGGCGGCCCGCGCGGTGGAGTTCCTCGAGGAGCACCACGCCCCCGCGCACCTTGAACGCCCCGATGGGCGTGTGGTTCTCGTGCTTCACCCACACCTCGCAGCCCACGCGCTCGCACAGGGACGGCCAGCGGTACTGCGGCGTGGGCGGCATCACCCGCGCCACGGTGCGGCGTGCGTCCTCCAGTCCGTCCAGGTCGAACATCCGCGTCACGATCCTCCCTTGTGCTGGCGGGTCGTAGCGCGCCATCACTATCACAATACCTTCCGCGAGGCCCTGAACCTGCCGCCGCCGGAACGGGTGGACCGCGTTCGCGCGGCTTGAATCGCAGGGGACGGGCTCGTTCCGTACCGATTGCGCGCACGTGTTTGACGCGCTTGCGACCGCCCCCCGCTCAGGCAACCCTCGGGTCGTAGAATCCCAGTGCGGCGTACATGTCGAATCCAAGCAGCCGCCTGACTTCCGGCGACAGTTCCGCCATGCGTTCCCGAGGCACGTCCAGGTACTGGTTCTCTTCCTGCCTCACCCAGCCCAGGGAATAGGTCAGGATCACTCCGTAGCGCCAGTCCCGCGACGTGTTCGCCCCCGCACCGTGCAACGTTCCGCCCATCCAGAACAGCACCGCGCCGGCCGGCATCTCCGCGCTCAGAATCTCGTCGGGCCTGGCCTTTCTGTCCGCGGGCCACTTGTGACTGCCGGGCACCAGCAAAGTGCCGCCGTTGTCCGCGCGGAACTCCGTAACGGCCCACATGCTGGCCACGATGATGTTGGGGCGCGGCAAGGGAAAGAACGTGAACGAGCTCTCCTCCCGATGCAGCACCTGCTCGCGCGCTCCGGGGCCTACTTCGACGGCAGCGGAGACATGCAACTGGTAGCCGTGCTCGCAGTTGGGCAGCAGGTGGGTGTCGCAGACCCGCCGGCTCAACGGGTGCGGCACGAGCCGGTCGGTGATGCTGGGAGAACGCGCGACCAAGGCAGAGACGCGCCGCGTGTGGCCGGGGTAGAACTTCGTCGGGTCATCCTCTTCGATCAACCGCGCCTTCGCCATGTGCGGCGCCAACTCACCCGCAATGGATTGGCGTAGTCCGGCGTCCATGACTCCGGTAACCACGGCGCATCCCGCTTCACCCAACGCCTCGGCGATGTCACCGGCGGACGTGCCGGCGGAAAACTGAGGTATGGACATCCGGTCTTCTCCACTCTACGGAAGTACGGTCGCCGCGGCCCGTTGAAACGGCGACATCGCGATGCCCCCGGCCAGGGTGACCGTCATGCCGCAGTGGGCGATCCGAGTTTTCGTGGGCGTGAAGCGCCTAAGTCACGGGCTCCCGGCGGCCAGCCACGTCGGCCAGGGCAAGCAGGAGACGTTCCCCGGTCGGGCAGTCCACGATCAGGTCCCCGATCCGCTCCAGGGTCGCCGTTTCCTCAACCTCCGCGACCGCCTCCGCCACCGCCCCGCCGGCCGCGGCTCCGAAGCGCCGTGCGGCCTGCCGCGACAACATCGTGCGCTGGTGGCTCAAGCCCTCCGCCACGCCTTGCGCAACGCCCTCCGCACGCACACGTCCGAATTGCTCCTCCTTCCACGCGGCGATCCGCACCTCGATCATGCTCGTCATGTCCAACGCCTCCAGTCCCTCCAGCGCCTCGAACGTCGGCAGCTCGCCCCCGTCCGCCAGCCTGGTCCACAACTCGCCCGCCCACGCATGCAGCGCCTCCCGGAACGGTCGGTGTTGCGGGCCCGCGAAGCGCCTGAACTCCTCCGCCAACGTCGCCAGCAGATCGTCCAGTGACCGCGCCCGCAGCAACCGCGCCACCGCCCGCAGGCGGTTATGCTCTCCCCAATCGTCCGTCCGCGAACGCACGAGGTCAAGCAGCACATACGCCTGTGGCTGATAAGGCCCCAAATGCACGGCCGCCTCCGGCGGCAGGTGTCCCAGCGGCTCCAGTCCGTCCTCCGCCTTCCACGGTGCCGCGCCGTCGTAGACGACCAACGGCAGCACGGGCGGGGTATCCGCTGCAGGAATCACCCCCTGGCGACGTAGCGTATCCAACTGCCGCCGCGCGTACTCGCGGATGCGGTCCGGCATGCCGGCGTCGTCGCCCGACTGGAACTCGGTCGGCACCACCAGGTAGGGACGGCGCCCGTCCGCCAACGCGCCCTCGCGCAGGTCGACGGCGAACAGCGCGTCGCCCTGGCGCTTGCTCAGGTCAGCCGCCACGCTGTCCCCGGCACGCAGGATCCGCACCGAGGCCGGATCCAGATGCGGCCAGAGCGCCGGCGCCGCCACCACGCGCAACGTGTCCGCGCACACCTCCGGCAGGTCGAACAGGAACTTGAACGCCTCGTCGTGGCGCATCGCCATGGGAGGACGATAAGTCCGCGGACCCGCCGCGCAGAATCGGCGATCTCCCCCGGCGGCGTGCGCCTGTGTCCCGCCGGCGCGTGCGAGACTCGCTCATCAACACCTGGCATCGCCGCCATGATCGGGTGTAGTCGGATGGACAACCGATGCGGTGCAGGCTTCCCCGGTCGGTCAACGCAACGCGACGGCCCCGGCGAGACCGCAGGAACTGGACTGCCTCGACGGCGGACACGTACCATCGATCAGGAGCCGCAAGTCATGGAACCGTCCATTCTCGATCTCACCAGAGTTCCGTCACCGTGAGACGCTGGGTGGTTCGTCTATCCCTCGGTCTGCCGGTCCTGCTGCTCGCGGGATACGGCATCCGCAGCCTCATGCTCCCCGCCCAGTCGGCCGCCGTGTTCGTCGAGTATGGCGAGGGCTTCTCCTGGCAGCCTGCGCCGGAGAGTCCGCTCTTCGAGAACGGCCAGCTCGAGTTCGCCGGGTTCGAGCCCATTCAACTGGCGGGCGAGGACCTGGGTGCGTGGGACGAAGTGGTGATCGTGCACTTCGACCGCGCGGCCGAGTACCAGGAATTCGTGCGCAGGATTGCCGCGGAAGACGGCATAGCCCGGTACCACCTCATGGAGGTCGCCCCCCAGCCGCCGGAGCTCCTGCACTTCACGAACTGGCGGCTTCGCGGCTTTCGCGACGACGCGTCGATCGACCCCGGGGGCAAGGTGCCCATCGAAGCGGCGGTGGCTGACGCCAGGTACATGACGCAATGGCAGGGCCTGTTCGATGGGGCCTACCGCGACGGGATCGTCATGCTCAATCTCCTTTCGCGCGAGGACGATCCGCAAGACCCCACCGGCGGTCCGGACAGCGATGCGACCGCCGAAGAGCTATACGATCGATACGCCGAGATAGCGACACGGGTGCTTGGCAAGTTGGGAGGCCAGATCTCGGTGCTGGGTGCGGTAGATCGTGTCGTCGTCGGGCCCCGGATCCGAAACTACGACGTGTACGCCTTCGTGTTCTATCCCTCGGTGGACGTCTTCGAGGTCATGTTCACGGCAAAGGACCGCGTGGACGCACAGGTACACCAACGCGCGGGCCTGAACGCCGAGGGTTCCGCCGGCTACTGGGTGAAACCCTACCCGGAGTTCACGCCCGCAGAGACGTAGAGGCCCACGCCGCCCCGACTACCGCCGACCTTCGCGGCGCGACGTCAACCACTTGGAGCAAGCCATGTCCACAGATCTCCACCTACCGGGGCGACTCGGCAACCCGGACGCCACGATCGAGACCGACGGGCGCTGCGATCCGCGTCTCGTATCCGTGGCGATGCAGGGATACGCGCCTGGCGTTGCAGTACCTCCCGCCGACGCCTCGTACGAGGACTGTCTCGCATACTGTGCGGACCTCGAGGGCGCGGCGGACGAGACCCACCCCCTGCAGCTCGCGGCGATGCCGAACTTCGATCACGTCGACCAGTCGACCGAGACGATCCAGGGCCCGGACGACAACGACATCACCCTCTACATCCACCGGCCGAAGGGGGTGGATGGCCCGCTCCCCGGTCTGGTGCACCTGCACGGCGGCGGGATGGTCATCCTGACGGCGGCCGACCCCGACAGTCAGCGCTGGCGGAACACGCTTGCCGCCGAGGGCCTCGTCGTGGTGGGGGTGGAGTTCAGGAACGGCGGCGGCAAGCTGGGCCCGCATCCCTTTCCCGCGGGGCTGAACGACTGCGCGGCGGGCGTGCGATGGACCCACGCGCATCGCGACGCACTCGGCATCACGACCATCACGGTCTCCGGGGAAAGCGGCGGCGGGAACCTGTCCCTCGCCACCGGACTGAAGGCCAGGCAGGAAGGCTGGGCGGACGAAATCGACGGGATCTACGCGCTGTGCCCCTACATCTCCGGCACCTACGCGAACCCCCCGAGCCACCTCCTGTCTCTCGTCGAGAACGACACGTACATGCTGGAATGCCAGCAGATGGACCGCCTGGTGACCGCCTACGATCCCGAACGCGCACACGGCGCCAACCCCCTGGCCTGGCCGCTCGCGGCGACCGCGTCGGACCTCGAGGGGCTGCCGCCGCATGTCATTTCCGTCAACGAGCTCGATCCGCTACGCGATGAAGGCCTGGCCTTCTTTCGGAAGCTGCTCGCGGCAGGCGTCTCCGCGGTCGCGCGCACCGCGCATGGCACGACCCATGGCGCCGACCTCGGGATGCCGGATGTCATCCCGGACGTGCACTGGGAGACGGTTCGGTCGATTGATGGGTTTGCGAAGAGCCTGTAAACACAGAACCGGCGGTCGGGTCAGACGTGACGGTCCTCGGACAACCCGCCGGCAGGGCCTCGATCTACCCCGACAAGAGCGCTCCACGGACCGCCTCGGGCTCTCTCTGGATCACGCGGAGCAGCGTCTCCGCCGGACCGCTGACGTTGCGGGCGCCCTGCTCCCACTTGCGATAGCCGGACAGGCTCATCCCCATCAGCGGCGCCATCTGCGCCTGCGTCAGTTTGGCTTGCAGGCGGACCTCCCGCGGTGTCACGGGGGTATGTACGATCCCGGGGCCTTGTCAAGCGCTTCGTCGTCCTTCCGACCGGCCTCTCTAAGAACCTGCCGGTTTTCGCCGACGTCGACGGTCTGCACGAGCTCGGTCTTTGCGATTGGCCTCTGGTAGCAACTGGAAGACCGCTCCGATCCGACATGCCGTCGACGGCCAGCCGCGAGGGACGGCCGACGCTCAAGGCCTCATACTCGCCGGAAGCCTGACCTGAAGGTGATCTGTGACGGAGGCGTCGGAATGCGGATAGGGTTCATCGGCACAGGGATCATGGGCGAGGGCATGGCCGCCAACCTGCTCGCGGCCGGGCGCCCGCTGTCCGGCTTCGACACCGGGGACATCTACGCGACGATCAGGCACCACGAAGCGGCTCTGGCCTGTGCGATCCGGGGCCGCTGACGGACCCTTGGGGGTCGCCCTTGTGGCGTCTCATCTCGGCTTCGTGGACGAGCCCACCACGGTCGGGGGCATCGTGCACGGATTCGGCGCGGCGCTGTAGGGGACGCCCTTGTGGGCGTCCCGTCCCAGCTTCGTGCACAAGCCCACCACGGGCGGGGCCGGAAATCTTCGGAAGAACGCTCGATGAGATGAAGCGCCTTGGAAAGCGATGTCCCACCCTTGAAGACGACGTCGTTCCGATAGTCGGATTCGTGGAGCCACTTGAGTACCCGGGTGACCCAGTCCTTCTCGACATGGACGGCCGAGATCCCGATATGGCCTGCCGTGGCCTGAATGAGCTCGAGGTACGTGTCGGGCGACTCTTGCAGTCTCACCGTCTGCACCCCGCCTGCGCGTGCGAGACTCGCCGGCCATGGCGCGCCGGCTAAACGCTACGCGCCATATGGCTCGCCGGAGAAGGTCATCGAGAAGAGCAAGGACGTGTACTACTGCGCACCGTCGCAGACGCAGGCAACGATTCGTCGGAGTGCGTACTGTCCCATGCTCCTCGCCCGCGCGCGAACATAGAGAGCCCTCAACGTATTGCTGCCTCCAGATCTTTGGCCCTCACAGCAACTCGGATTGAGTCGTCCTGTCTGCTAGCTTCGGTTAACAGAGACAGACAGGTATCAGATCATCAGTCACGTTACCGCCGCCAGCGCGCCCATAGGGATACTATTTGTGCCTGCTAGGGAGATGGAGAGCCAGCAGTTGGAGCCGATAGGGCGCCTGTCAACGGGGGCGCAATTTTATCGGTATCGGGTGAACCTGACAGGCGACATCGAAATGTGCCAAAGACGCATGGTCCAAGATGTACAGTCGTTGGTTTCGATAAACTGACAGGCGGCCGAAAGCCCGCACGAGGCGCACTGCGAGACCAGAGGCTACTCGAATGGGACTGCGAGTAAGCGGTCCTTCGAGAGTAGCCAATCGTTGGCGCCCTCCAATCGAGATCCTGATGGGGAATGACTACGTTGTGTTGGCGTGCCAAGGCAACAACGCTTTTCGCATCGACGCCGGTCTTGATCAGACCGTCCGTTTGGGGGCGGATCATCGAGGGTTCACGACCCCGACTACGCTGCCCATCCGAGGAGCGCTGGCACTAACTGAACCCAAGCGTCGAATAGGTCTTCGTCAGAGTCGTCCCGCCACTAGCCTCGACACCCCGCTGCAAGGCTGCGGCGCCGAGATTTCGAAGGGCCCATTGGCCAATCCAGCTATTGACGACGGGTTGCCCAAGTTCGCCACAGACGGTGCGGTACTGGACGAGCCACCGCGGACTTGCCTCGATCGCCTTGAACACCTCCAACGTCACGTGCTCATTCAGCGGACGGGGCAACTGACCGATGACTTCGTCGACCAGCGCCTTCACTCCCGCAGTTTTCAGGTTTGCCATCTTTGATCGCTCCCAATGGGTTGTCAAAGCTACTCGGAGCCAGCCGCGGGCAACACGCGCTTCCCGCGTTGTCCGCCGAACCACTGGAGACCGATAACGTTGCGCGAGATCCTCGCGGGTAGTGCGGGCTCGCGAGCGCGGGCAACATCTCGTGCTGCGCGAAGGGGATGTGCCTTCGCCTGCCAAATGTGAAGAATGAGCGCTACTCTCCACGAGCCCGAAGCAAAAGCGGCGAACTGAACGTGGGCATTCGTGCTTCCCCAAGCCAGCATTGCATGGGGCGAACATCCACCCGAAGTCGACGCAAGACTGCGCGGTGCCTCGCTCCCGTCTCGGGGACTAGCGTGAACCGTCCCGTCACCGCCGCCTCTTCCTCAACTCCTCCACCGTCCTCTGCCTCCCCGCCGCCTCAGCCAACTGCGCCGCAGCCATCGAGAAGTCGAAGTCCGCCGACTGGTCCGACAACGAGCGCTCCGCCTGCTCCTGAGCCTCCAGCGCCGCAGCCTCATCAATGTCATCAGCATGCAACGCCGTATCCGCCAGGATCGTCACCACACTCGGCTGCACCTCCAGGAACCCCCCAGACGCAAAGAACACGTCCTCCTCCCCATCCTCGAACTGCAACCGCACCGGCCCGGGCTTGATCCCGGTCAGCAACGGCGCATGCCCGGGCAGGATCCCGAGTTCCCCAAGCGTCCCGGTCGCGATCACCATCGTCACGGGCCCGGAGAAGATCTCCTTCTCCGCGCTCACGATGTCGCAGTGCATGGTGGTGGCCATGGCCCTAGAGTCCTCGCGGTGCGTTCATGGTGAGTCTCGGCTCCGGCTTCGCCAGCTTGCGGGGCTAGCTCAGGGTCTTCGCCTTTTCCCGCGCGTCCCCGATCGTCCCGACCATGTAGAACGCCTGCTCCGGCAGGTCGTCCGCGTCGCCGTCGAGGATCGCCTTGAAGCTGCGCACGGTGTCCTCGCGGGAGACGTACTTGCCGTCCTGGCCGGTGAACTGCTCGGCGACGAACATCGGCTGCGAGAAGAACTGCTGCATCTTGCGGGCGCGGTAGACGAGGGACTTGTCCTCCTCGGACAGTTCGTCCATGCCGAGGATGGCGATGATGTCGCGCAACTCCTGGTAGCGCTGCAGGGTTTCCTGCACGCCGCGGGCGGTGTCGTAGTGCTCCTGGCCGACGATGTTGGCGTCGAGCTGGCGGGAGCCGGAGTCAAGGGGGTCGACGGCCGGGTAGATGCCGAGGTCCGTGATGGCGCGGGAGAGCGTCACGGTGGAGTCGAGGTGGGCGAACGTGGTCGCCGGGGACGGGTCCGTGAGGTCGTCGGCGGGGACGTAGATCGCCTGCACCGAGGTGATGGAGCCGGTCTTGGTGGTGGTGATGCGCTCCTGCAGGATGCCCATCTCCTCCGCCAGGTTCGGCTGGTAGCCGACCGCGGAGGGCATGCGGCCGAGGAGTGCCGACACCTCGGTGCCCGCCAGGGTGTAGCGGTAGATGTTGTCGATGAAGAGCAGCACGTCGCGGCCCTCGTCGCGGAACTGCTCGGCGAGGGTGAGGCCCGTGAGGCCGACGCGCAGGCGGTTGCCGGGGGGCTCGTTCATCTGGCCGAACACCAGCGAGATCTTGTCGAGCACGCCCGCGTCGGTCATCTCGTAGTAGAAGTCGTTGCCCTCGCGCGTGCGCTCGCCGACGCCGGCGAACACGGAGAGGCCCGCGTGCTCGGTGGCGATGTTGCGGATGAGCTCCAGCATGGTGACGGTCTTGCCGACGCCCGCGCCGCCGAAGAGGCCGACCTTGCCGCCTTTCGCCATCGGGCAGATGAGGTCGATGACCTTGACGCCCGTCTCGAGCAGCTCGACGCCGCCGGTCTGGTCCTCGAAGCTCGGCGCCTTGCGGTGGATGGGCATGGTCGCGCGGGCGTTGATGGGGCCCTTCTCGTCGATGGCGTCGCCGAGCACGTTCATGATGCGCCCGAGGGTCTCTTCGCCCACGGGCACGGCGATCGGCTCGCCGGTGTTGACGACGTCGAGGCCGCGCGAGAGGCCTTCGGAGGAGCCCATCGCGATGGTGCGCACGACGCCGTCGCCGAGCTGCTGCTGGACCTCGAGGGTCAGGCCGCTGTCCGTGACCTTCAGTGCGTCGTAGACCTTGGGGACGCCGTCGCGCTCGAACTCGACGTCGATGACGGCCCCGATGACCGAGACGATGTTGCCAGTGCTCATTTCCTGACCTTCCTGTGCTGTTCCGTTGCGCTCTGTTCCGTGCCGAAAGCCGTCCGGGCGGGCCGCGTCAGACCGCGGCCGCGCCGCCGACGATCTCCGCGATTTCCTGGGTGATCGCCGCCTGGCGCGCGTTGTTGTAGATCAGCGTCAGTTCGCCGATCAGTTCCGTCGCGTTCTCGGTGGCGGCTTTCATGGCGATCATCTTGGCGGCCTGCTCGCACGCCGTGTTCTCGACGACCGCCTGGTAGACCTGCGCCTCGATGAACCGCGTCACCAGCCCCTCGATGAGTTCCCGGGCCTCCGGCTCGTAGAGATAGTCCCAGCGGTGCTTCATGGCCGCGTCGTCCGCCGCGTCGAGGGGCAGGAGCTGGCGGATCGTGGGCCGCTGCGTCATGGTGTTGACGAAGTCGTTCGAGATGATGTCGAGCTGGTCGATGCGGCCGTCCGCAAAGGCGTCAAGCATCACCTTGATACCGCCGATGAGATCCTCCAGCACCGGCTGCTCGCCGACCTCGTTGATCGCGGCGACCACGTTGCCGCCGAGGGCGCGGAAGAACGCCGCGGCCTTGTTGCCGATCAGGAGCAGGTCGATCTCGATGCCCTTGCCGTTCCACTCCGCCATGGACCGGACGAGTTCCCGGAACAGGTTGGAGTTGAGGCCGCCGCAGAGCCCCTTGTCCGTGGAGACGACGATGTAGCCGATCCGCCGCACCTCGCGCGCCGACATGTAGACGGGCCGGTACTCGGGGTTCGAGTTCGCGAGGTGGCCGATCACCTGCCGGATGTGGGTCGTGTAGGGCCGGCCCTCGTTCATGCGTTCCTGGGTGCGGCGCATCTTGCTCGCCGCCACCAGTTGCATGGCGCTCGTGATCTTCTGCGTGTTCTCCACGCTGCCGATCTTCTTGAGGATTTCCCTGCCGATGGCCATGGGGGCGGACTCTCGTTATGCGTAGCTGTGCGTGGACTGGAACTGGTCGAGGGCGCTCTTCATGAACGCCTCGATGTCGTCGTCGTAGGCGCCGGTCTCGGTGATGTTCGCCATCCAATCGGCGTGTTCGGAGTTCATGTAGCCGAGCAGGTCGCGCTCGAAGTCGAGCACCCGCTCCACCGGCACGTCCTCGAGGTAGCCCTCGTTCGCGGCGTAGAGCACGACGCCCATCTCCGCGACCGTCATCGGCGCGTACTGCTTCTGCTTCATCAGCTCCTCGACGCGGGCGCCGTGTTCGAGCTGGCGCCGGGTGGCTTCGTCGAGGTCGGAGGCGAACTGCGAGAAGGCCGCGAGTTCGCGGTACTGGGCGAGGGCCATCTTCACGCCGCCGGAGATCTTCTTCATGAACGGCACCTGCGCGGAGCCGCCCACCCGGGAGACCGAGATGCCCGGGCTCATGGCCGGGCGCAGGCCGGAGTTGAAGCGGTCGGTCTCGAGGAAGATCTGCCCGTCGGTGATCGAGATCACGTTGGTGGGCACGAAGGCGGAGACGTCGCCGGCCTGGGTCTCGATGATCGGCAGCGCGGTGAGCGAGCCGGTCTGGCCCTTCACTTCGCCGTTGGTGACCTGCTCCACGTACTCGGCGTTGACGCGCGCGGCGCGTTCGAGGAGGCGCGAGTGCAGGTAGAAGACGTCGCCCGGGTAGGCTTCGCGGCCCGGCGGGCGGCGCAGCAGGAGCGAGATCTGGCGGTACGCCCAGGCCTGCTTGGTGAGGTCGTCGTAGATGACCAGCGCGTCCTGGCCGGTGTCGCGGAAGTACTCGCCCATCGTGCAGCCGGAGTACGCAGAGATGTACTGCATCGGGGCGGGGGTGGAGGCGCTCGCGGCGACGACGATGGTGTGGTCCATCGCGCCGCTCTCCTCGAAGGTGCGCACGATGTTGGCGATCGTCGACATCTTCTGGCCGATGGCCACGTAGACGCACTTGATGCCGCTGTCCTTCTGGTTGATGACGGCGTCCACGGCGATGGCGGTCTTGCCGATCTGGCGGTCGCCGATGATGAGCTCGCGCTGGCCGCGGCCGATGGGGACCATCGCGTCGATGCACTTCATGCCCATCTGCACGGGCTGGCTGACGGACTGGCGGGCGATGACGCCGGGGGCGACCTTCTCGATGGGCTCGGTGCGTACCGCGTCGATGGGGCCCTTGCCGTCGATGGGGTTGCCGAGGGCGTCGACCACGCGGCCCAAGAGCCCGGGGCCCACGGGGACTTCGAGGATGCGCTCGGTGCAGCGCGCGGTCATGCCTTCGGAGAGGCCTTCGTAGTCGCCGAGGACCACCACGCCGACGGAGTCGCGCTCGAGGTTGAGCGCCATGCCGTAGACGCCGCCCGGGAACTCGATCATCTCGCCGTAGCGCGCCGCGGCCAGGCCGTGGATGCGCACGATGCCGTCCGAAACGCTGACGATGGAGCCCTCGTTGCGGGGCTGCGACGCCACATCGAGGCTCTCGATGCGGTGCTTGATGAGGTCGCTGATTTCGGAGGGATTCAGTTGCTGCTGCTGCATTCGTCTTTCCTCGATTCGTAACGGCTCGCGGCTTACGTCCGGGTGAGGGACTCCGCGAGCTTGTCGAGCTTGCCGCGCACGGAGCCGTCGACCACGGTGTCGCCGGCGCGCACGACGGCGCCGCCGATCAAGTCTTCGTCCACGACGGTGGAGACCTGGATGTCGCGCTCGTAGCGGCGCTTGAGCGCATCGGTGAAACCGTTGAGTTCCGCGTCCGTCAGCGCGACGGCGCTCGCGATCTCCACGTCGAGCACGCGTTCGGCATCGGCCTTGAGCGTCTCGAACTGTTCGCCGATTTCCGGCAGAAGGGGGAGGCGCTTGTTCTCCGCCAGGGTGTGCAGGAAGCGGCGGCCGGCGTCGTCGATCTCGTCGCGCACAACGTCGATGAGGGCGTGCGCCTTCTGGGCGTCCGTGACGGCCGGGGCCTCGATCAGCGCCTGCACGGTCGGCTCGGCCACGGCGACCGCGGCGAGCGAGAGCAGGCGCGACCAGCGCTCGAGCGCGTCCCGCTCGCTGGCGAGATCGAAGATCGCGTTGGCGTAGGGGCGCGCGAGGGTGGCGAGTTCGGCCATGGGGTGCTTTCCCGGGTTCCTACAACTCCGCGGCGAGGCGGTTCAGGAGTTCGCCGTGGCGGTCGCGGTCGATGCTCGCCTCGAGGATGCGCTCGGCGCCCTGCACGGCCAGTGCCGCGACCTCGCCGCGCAGCGTCTCGCGGGCGCGGTTGAACTCCTGCTCGATCTCGGCGCTCGCGGCTTCCTTCAGGCGCTCGCCCTCGTCGCGGGCGTCCTGTTTCGCCTGCTCGACCATCTGCGCTGCCTGGGTGCGCGCCTGGTCCACGATGCGCTGGGCTTCGGCCTGGGCTTCCCGCAGCCGTTCGGCCGCCTGCTCCCGCGCGCTCTCGCGATCCTTCTCCGCTTCCTCGCCGGCGGCGAGGCCCTCGGCGATGGTCTTCTGCCGCTCGCGCATCGCTTCGATCAGGAACGGCCAGATGAACTTGTAGCAGAACCACACGAACACGATGAACGTGATGGTCTGCCCCAAGAGCGTCATGTTGATGTTCATCTCTTACCTCGTTCCCCGCTGTCTCGTAGGGGAGGAAGGGGGCCGTCGCCGGTCAGCCGCCGACCGCGAAGATCACGTAGAGGCCGATGCCGACGGCGATCATGGGCACGGCGTCCACGAGGCCGAGCACGATGAAGAGCTGCGTGCGGAGCATCGGCAGCAGTTCCGGCTGGCGCGCGACGCCTTCCAGGAACTTGCCCCCGAGGACGCCCACGCCCACGGCGGCGCCGACGGCTCCGAGGCCCATCATCAGGCCTCCGGCCACGTACAAAAGAACTGCTAGTTCCACTGTCTCACTCCTTGTCTGAGTCCGGTCTTGGTCAGTGCTCTTCTTCCACTTCGTACGCCTGGGCCAGGTAGACCACGGTCAGCACGGCGAAGATGAAGGCCTGGAGAATGATGATCAGCACGTGGAATACGGCCCAGGCCCATTGCAGTATTCCGCCGAAGATGCCAATGGCCCAGCCGGCGTACATCAGGGCGATCAGGATGAAGATCATCTCGCCCGCGTAGAGGTTGCCGAAGAGCCTGAGCCCCAGCGAGAGGGGCTTCGCGAGCAGGGTGACGCTCTCGAGGATGAAGTTGACGGGGGCCAGGAACTTGGGGAACGGGTGGAAGGCGAGTTCCCCGAGGAAGCCGCCGGCGCCCTTCTGCCGGATGCTGTAGAAGAGGATGAGGACGAAGACGGCGAGCGCCATGCCCATCGTGACGTTCGGGTCCGTCGTCGGGACGATCTTCATGTAGGGCACGCCCAGGACCTTGGCGAGCTCGGGGATCCAGTCCACCGGGACCAGGTCCATCAGATTCATCAGGAACACCCACACGAAGATGGTGAGCGCGAGGGGCGCGATGATGTCGTTCCTGTGGCTGAAGATGGAGCGCACGGTGTCGTCGATGAACTCGACAAGCATCTCCACGGCGTTCTGCAGGGCTCCGGGTATGCCGGCCGTCGCGCGTTTCGCGGCGGTGCGGAAGATGAGGCAGAAGACGATGCCGAGGCCGATGGACCAGCCCATGGAGTCGACGTTGATGGAGAGGAAGCCCATGGACGCGCCCTCCGCGCAGGGGGCGAACTGCCACGCGTCGTCGGAGCACTGCCCGTAGGTCAGGTTCGTCAGGTGATGCTGGATGTATTCGCCGGAGCTTTCCGCCATGTCTCTGTCCGCTAGCCTGCTGCGCTGTTCTGTTTGCCGGCTACCTGCTTGTCCCGGGCGTCACCAGCGGCGCCACCGCCTGCGCCAGGAGCGCGGCCGTGAGGGTTCCGAAGAACCCCAGGGGCTCGACCGGAACGAACCGGAAGACCGCGACCAGGAGGAGCGCGGTCAAGGCCCACTTGGCGACACCCCGCCCGAGCAGCCGGCGCGCCTCGTTCAGCCGCTCGGCGTCTCCGTCCGGGATCGCTCGCCGCACCGCGCCCAGGGCGAAGTACGCGTTCGGCAGTACGACCGTCAGTCCCCCGAGTACCGCCGACCCTGCCTGCGCCGCCCCCACCATCCACAGTGGCAGCGCCACCGCCGCGACCACGACGACCTGCAAGCCCACGATGCGGTAAGGCTCCGGCACGGCCACGCTCGAACGAAGGGGAGGGTGCGCGAGGCGCGCGCATTATACGGAGGCGGATTGGGGAATTGAAGATCGGGGCGCGGGGGAACCGGGGGGACTACCAATTCGGTGGGCGGTAGTCTCGTGGATCGAGACAGGCGTCGTAGAACTCTCGATCCATGGACAACCAATCGGTCCGGGCGATGCCTTGGCTCGAGCTGGCGGTTGGGCTGACGGGATAGGCGCTTGCGATCTTGAGCCAGCGACCGCTGGATCGGGCAATGTCACGGATTTCTACTGCGACTTCCGCGAGATCCTGATCCTGGCTGAAGACTACGGCGACATCGAACTGGCCGCCTCTAGCCATGCGAACGACGTCGAGCCCCAGGCGCAAGTCGATACCCTTTCCCGCGGGACGTAGAGATCTTCCGTGCCCCCATCGGGATGAGTGACGGTTTCGCGGCTGTACCGGAGAGTGCGCGACGTGACGTGCACTCCAGCACGACGCATGGCGGTCAGTCGGCGAGTCCAGTAGCCGTGCCATCTCGGGTCTCGCTCAGCGGACGGCACGCCGGTGTAGAAGCGCGTGGCCGTAGGGCGAGAGAGAAATAACCCCGCCGGGGCCCTTTCGGGCAGTCCGGCGGGGAGCAATTGCCTGCATGCTAAGCAGCGCGCCGAGCTGCGTCAACAGTCGAAACAGTCGAGTGGCAGGGGGTGTCTACTGCTGTCCAGACTTCCCTTTGCCGGGAAGCGGGCACGCAGTCGGGGGCTGTGGTTCGTGTGAGCCTCGCACGTTGTCGATGCGACCCTTGCGCTCGTTCGTGCCGAGACGCGGGATTCACAATGGAAAGACGTTCTTCTATGCTGCCGGACGACAGTGCATCCACGCATCGGAGACGCAGGCATGAAGAGACTCTGGTTGGGAGGCATGCTGGTCGCGCTGGCCGGCACGGCACTCGCCGATGACTACGCGCAGTCCTGGGGGCCGCCGGTCGGAACCACGGCGCCCGCCATCGAGGCCCAGGACCAGGATGGCGTGACCCGCGACCTCGCATCGCTGCGCGGGGAGAACGGCGTGCTGCTGCTCCTGAGCCGTTCGGCCGACTGGTGACCCTTCTGCAAGGCCCAGTTGGTTCAACTGGAAAGCTGGCGGAGCGAGTTCGAAGGCCTCGGCGTGCAAGTCGCGGCCATGACCTATGACAGCCTGGAGATCCTGAAGGGATTCCACGACAGCGAGGAGCTCGGCTTCCCGCTGCTGCGCGACGTGGACGGACAGCACGTGAACGCGTTGGGCGTGCCCGACGAGGACATGGGCCGCGGCATTCCGCGCCCGGGCATCCTGTGGCTGGCGCCGGACGGGCGCATCAACGCGAAGTTCGCGGTGCCCGGCTACCGTACCCGGCCACCGTTCGAGGAGGTGTTCGCCGCCGTCGGCGCGGCGCCCGGCGACTAAATGGACGCCCTGCCGAACGTGCGGCTCCTGATCCCGCTGGCCGCGCTCCTCTACGTGGGAACGCTGATCTTCGTCGGGATCTACAGCGCGACCCGCCGCGAGGGCCGCGGCGACTGGTTCCGCTCGGGCGCGGTGCGGGTGGCGGCGGTGATCGGCGTGGCGATCGTGAGCGTGCTGCCGACCGAGGTCCTGAGCATCGTCTGGCTCACGCGGCTGCAGGATCACTTCGACGTTACGGCGAACCTGTTCGTCCTGGTGCCGGCGCCGGTCATCGCGGTGCTAATCGCCTTGCAGGCCTTCGTGCTGGGGCGCGCCTACCGGCCCCGGCCGTTGTTCCACTCGGCGGTCTTCCTGATCGTCCACGCGGCGACCTACGCCTACTGGCTCTCCCGGCTGTACAACCCGCCAGCCGACATCGCCAGCTACGCCGGGGTCATCCTGGTCGTCGGCGCCATCGTCCTGGCGCTCTTCGCGCGGTTCGTCTGGCGACGGCCTGGCTGAACGAGGCCCAGGTGCCGACGGGCGTCCGGGTTCTTCGAGGGCGCTCCGTCTACCGGTGAGCGGTCTCCTCCGCCTCGACAAGACTCGCGGATGCCGTTTCGGCCATCCGGCGTGCGGCGTCGATGACCTCTCTGACCACGGCATCGTCGAAGCCCTCAACGTCGAGGCCGTGGGCGATGGCGTTCCGGTACGCCCGCAAACTCATCAGCAGCTCGTGCTCGTCCCTCGAGACGATGCCATGGAAGACCGTCTGGTGGAGAACGCCATTTCCGGTTACCACACGCTCATCCACCACGCCCTCCGCCGCCAGGGCCTTCCTCGCGCCAGCCTCGACCGCCGACCAGGCGAGCAGGAGAGCAGCTTCGGGCATGCCCGACGCGAGGGCATTCTCCGCCTGATCGATCCGCCGGAGGAAATCTGCGCCGGCGCACGCAGCCACGCCATCGGGGACGGCCAGCTTTTCCGGCTCACCCACCAGCACCAGTCCGAAGCTCCAACCGTCCTTGCCGTCGATCATTCGCGCCAGTTCTCCGACCTCGGGCATCGCTCCCAGCGTAGTGCGGGTCTTCACCTCGACAACCTTGACCTCGTCCCCTTTCCGCGCGACC
Organism: Pseudomonadales bacterium; assembly: GCA_963664635.1. Lineage (GTDB taxonomy): Bacteria > Pseudomonadota > Gammaproteobacteria > Pseudomonadales > Azotimanducaceae > VXNE01. The sequence goes on from OY761542.1 coordinate 18,444, forward strand.
AGATCTGCGCGGAAGCCCGGCAGGAAGTCGAGCGGTGTCTCGAGGGACACGTCGTATCCCTTGCTCCGGTACTCCTCCGCTTTCTTGCGTAGCAGGAGGTACTCGGGGCCAGTTGTGCCACCTACCACGGGGCCACCTCCATCGTCGGGGTGTCGGTCACGAGGACATGCAGAAACTCGTCTCGACGATCAAAACGTTCCCAACAAGAGCGGCGAGGGGCCGCGGCGAGAAACCGGTCCCTCTGCTCGGCGGTTGGCTCGAACGTCTCATTGACGTACTCGGTGCACAGCCGGGAGATCTCATGGGGACGCCGGTCTTCGAGCCGCGACAGCAGGCGCTGGGCAAGTTCGCCTGCGAGCTGGCGAGCGCCGATGCCCTCGGAAACACGTTTCCCCAACTCCGTCAATCGTATCGGGCTGACGTTGCTGGCGACTTTGGAAGGGAGGCGATCGAGAATCTCCTTGATGTCCTTCCTGACTTCCGCCATGAACTCCTTGAAGGACTTCCGGTCCGAATTCACCTCGCCGACCCAGCGGCCCACGACGAAGACGAGGCCAATGAGCGCGGCCAGCGCAAGATAGGCGCGAGGATCGCTGAACAGCTCTTGCATCCGGGTCCCCCCGTGGCATGGCAGGTCGTTCCTTGCCGCGCAGTATCCGATGGCAGCGGAGCGACGGTCAACGGAGCCTGGGCTGCATTTTGCGTGCGCCTCGGCGCACGCTACGGCATCCGTGGCACACTCGGCGGCACCAGAGCACTTGCGGAGCACGAACCCCGATGACAGCCGTGGAATTCGAGGTCCGGGACCACGTCGCGATCGTCACGATCAATCGACCCGAGGCAAGGAACGCCTTCAACCCGGAGGTCGTGGTCCGCCTCTACGACGCGTTCTCCGAGGTCGAGAGCAACGGCGATATTCGCGTCGCGGTGATCACCGGGGCCGGCGAGAAGGCGTTCTGCGCGGGGGCGGACCTCGGGCAGCTCATTCCCCTGATGACCGGGGCCCGTCAGCCCGAGAACGAGTGGGACAGGCGTTACGTCTCCGACACCTCCAAACAGGGCTCCTACCTGATGAACAAGGATCCCGGCAAACCCGTGATAGCCGCGATCAACGGACATGCCATCGCCGGGGGCATGGAGCTGGTCCAGGGCACGGACATCCGGGTCTCGGTGCCGAACGCGAAGTTGGGGGTGCAGGAAGTGAAGTGGGCGCTGTTCCCCGCCGGCGGCTCCACGGTCAAGCTGCCCCGCCAGATACCCCAGGCCAAGGCCATGGAGCTGCTCCTGACCGGCGACCTCGTCACGGCCGCGCAGGCGCTCTCGCTCGGGTTCCTGAACTACGTCGTCGAACCCGCGCAGCTCATGCCCAAGGCGATGGAGATCGCGGGGAAAATCGCCGCCAATGGGCCCGTCGCGGTGCAGGCCATCCGCAAGTCGGCGCGGGCGGTCTGGGGCCACCCGGAAGTCGAAGCCCTGCGGATGGAAGCCGCCTTCTCCGGACCCGTCTTCCAGACGGAAGACGCCGTCGAGGGGCCCAAGGCGTTCATGGAGAAGCGGGCGCCCGTCTACAAGGGGCGGTAGGAGGCGGGGAGCCGACGCGGCTCGAGCCCTTTCGCCCACACTACGCTAATATGAGGTATGAAAACCTCTATTAAAGGTGATTGGATGGGGCGTATCGAGATTTCGGAGGAGCCGTTGCGCCACCTCTTCGGAAGCGTCTCGGCCTACCACACGCTCATGTACCTCGCGGCATGCGGACGGGGGTACGCCGCCGAGATCGCCCGCGCGCACGAGCAGGCGCTGGCGCCCGTGCAGCGCCAGTTGCGCAAGTTCGAGAGCGTCGGCCTGCTGGTCAGCAGGATGGAGGGACATACGCGGTTCTACTACTGGGGCCGGGGACCCATAGTCGCCGCACTCGAGAAGTTCCTGCTCGAGATGGTCGACATGTTGCCCGAGGCAACGTACGCCCGGCGCTACGTGACACGGCGACGGCCACGCCGGCAAGGGAAGCCCTGAGTCATGCGGGAGGTGCGCAGCGACATGTCTTTGACCGAGTTCGCGGCGCTCGTGCACACGGAACTCCATGACGCCGGGGTAACGGCGGTGCTCAGCGGCGGCGCAGCCGTGGACATCTACTCGGGCGGCGGACACCAGTCGGACGATCTCGATTTCGTGACGGGACACTTGATCGCCGAGATTGAGGCGGTCCTGGTCCGGCTGGGGTTCGTTCGCGAACGCGACCCTCGGCAGGGCGTGTTCACGCACCCCCGTGCGCGGTGGTACCTGGAGTTTCCCGCGGCTCCCCTCGCGTTCGGCAACCGGACGGTAGCCCTGTCGGAGTGCGGGGAGATCCACACCAGCGAGGGGCTTCTGCGCATTATCACCCCGACGCATTGCGTGATGGACCGCCTGGCCGCCTGCGGGCATTGGGACGATACCGCGGCGCTGGCGCAGGCTCTGAGCGTGGCGCACGCGCGCCGGGACGACATTGATTGGGACGCCCTGCATGCATTCGTCGAGGAGGAAGGCATGGTCGGACACCGGTTGGTGTCCAAGTTCTTCAGGGACGCTCCGAAGCCCTCATCGACCGGGGACACCCCTGCGTCGCCCGCCTGACACGTCAGCCGATGCGGCTCAGGATGCCGTCGAGTTCGCCGAGGCTCGCGTAGGAGATGACGAGCTTTCCCCCGCCTTTCGCGGTGTGGTTGATCGACACCCCCGCGCCTAGCTTCTCCGAAAGCCGGATCTCGAGTCTGCGGATGTCGGGGTCGACGGTTGCGGTCCCGCGTTCGGGCTTGCTGGCGGCGCGCCGCACGAGGGCTTCCGTCTGGCGGACGGAGAGCTGGCCCTTGACCACGACGCGTGCCATGGGTTCCCGGTCTTCGGCGGGGAGTGCCAGGAGCGCCCGGGCGTGACCCATCTCGAGGTCGCCTTGCGCCAGCATGTCGCACACCGCGCCGGGCAGGTTCAACAGCCGCAGCAGGTTGGCCACGGCGGGGCGGGACTTGCCGACGGCCTGGGCGACCTGCTCCTGGGTCAGATCGAACTCCTGGCGCAGCCGCTCGAGCCCGCGGGCTTCCTCGATCGGGTTCAGGTCCTCGCGCTGCACGTTCTCGATCAGCGCCATGGCCAGTGCCTGGCGGTCGTCCACGTCGCGGATCACCACCGGAACGCTCTGGAGGCCCGCCCTTTGCGCGGCTCGCCAGCGCCGCTCGCCGGCGATCAACTCGAAACCGCCCGCCGCGCGGGGTCGCACGACGACCGGTTGCAGGAGTCCCTGGGAACGGATCGAAGCGGCGAGTTCCTCGAGACCCTCGTCGTCCACCCGGCGCCGCGGCTGGAACGGACTGCGATAGATCTCGTCGAGCGCGACCGACGCGGGGTCGTCCGCTTGCGGCGCCGCCGGGAGCTCGGTCGCCGGAGCTTCGCCGAGGAGCGCTTCGAGTCCTCGTCCGAGACCGCGCCTGCGCCCGGTTTCGTTCACCGGCGGTTCACGCGCCGCGCTCGATCAACTCGCGCGCGAGGGCCATGTAGCCGGTGGCGCCGGCGCAGTGCCGGTCGTAGAGGATGGCGGGGAGGCCGTGGCTCGGCGCCTCTGCGAGCCGGACGTTGCGGGGAATGACGGTGCGGAATACCCGATCGCCGAAATGCTTCATCAACTGCCGCGAAACGTCGCGGGTGAGGCTGGTGCGCGGATCATACATCGTTCGTACGATGCCCTCTATGGAGAGCCCCGGGTTGCCCCGTGCGCGCACCCCCGCGACGGTGTCCAGCAGCGCGGTCAGGCCCTCAAGCGCGTAGTACTCGCACTGCAGCGGAATCAGCACCCCGTCGGCCGCCATCAGCGCGTTCAGCGTCAGCACGCTCAAGGACGGCGGGCAGTCCATGACGACGTAGTCGAAGCGCTGCGCCTCCCCGTCCAGGCGGGTGCGCAGCCGCGCGTTGCGGTCCGTGCTGCCGAGCAGTTCGATTTCCGCCGCGGTGAGGTCCGAGTTCGAGGGCGCCAGTTCCATGCCCGAGGCGCCCGTCACCGAGACCTCGACCAGCGGCGCGTCCCCCACGAGCCAGTCGTAGGTGCTGAGCGGCAGGCCGTGCTTGTCCACGCCGCAGCCCATCGTCGCGTTGCCCTGGGGGTCGAGATCGATGAGCAGCGTGCTCGCGCCCTGCAGCGTGAGGGAGGCGGCCAGGTTGACGCTGGTCGTCGTCTTGCCGACGCCGCCCTTCTGGTTGGCTATCGCCACGCGCCGCGTCATGACGGCGGCTCTCCCGGCGTGACCACGGTAACGTAGCGCTCGCCCGGCAGGCCGGGCAACGCGACCGCCTCGCTCGAGAGCACGCGGCCACCCGGGAGCGCCCCGTCGGCAAGCGCGGCGCCCGTCTGCAGGAGCGCGACGCCGTCAGGTCCGAGAAGGCGCCGCACCGCCGCCCAGGCCACCGGCGGCTTCGCGAATGCCCGCGCGGTGACCGTGTCGAAGGGGCTGGCGGGCTGGAAGGTGCCGACGTCCTGCTCGACGACCGTGGCGTTCCCGAGGTCGAGTTCGATCAGCGTCTGGCGCAGGAAACGGGCCTTCGTTGCGCTGCGCTCGATGAGGGTCACGGACCAGTCGCTGCCCGCGATCGCCAGCGGGATCCCGGGAAAGCCGGCGCCCGAGCCCACGTCCGCGATCCGCGTCCCGCGCACGCTCGGCGCCAGGGACAGGCTGTCCTGGACGTGTTTCGCCTCGAGGTGCCGGATGTCGTGGCGGCTGACGAGGTTGTAGACCCGGTTCCACCGGCGCAACAGGTCGCCGAACGCGTCGAGGCGTGCCCGGACGTCGGCGTCGACGGTCACGCGGATCGTTCCAGTACCTCCGTCCCGGCGCCTTGCGCGTGGCGCGCGGCGACGATCCTGAGCAGCGAGAGCGCCGCCGGCGTGACGCCCGGAATGCGCGCCGCGCGCTCCAGGGTGGCCGGGCGCGCCGCGGCGAGCTTGCCCTTGAGTTCGTTCGAGAGGCCGGAGATCCGCCCGTAGTCGAGGTCCGCCGGCAACGCGACCGCTGCCCGCGCCCGCGCCTTCGCGATCTCGTCGTCCTGGCGCCTGATGTAGCCGTCGTACTTCGCCTGGATCTCCACCTGCTCCACGGCTTCCCGCGGGAACGCGTCCAGACCCGGGACCACGGCGGCGATGTCCCCGGCGCGTACCCGCGGGCGTTTCAGGAACTCCAGCATGCTGGAGTCCTTCGACACCGACTCGCCGCAACGCGACGCCAGCGCGTCCGCCGTGTCGGTGCCCGGCGCGACGCGCGCGCTCTCGAGCAGCTTCGTCGCGGCCTGAATCGCCTCGCGCTTCGCTTCGAAGGCCCACCACCGCGCGTCGTCGACGAGACCCATCTCCCGCCCGATCGCGGTCAGCCGGAGATCCGCGTTGTCCTGGCGCAGCCGCAGGCGATACTCCGCGCGGCTCGTGAACATGCGGTAGGGCTCGTTCGTGCCGAGGTTGACGAGGTCGTCGACCAGCACGCCGATGTAGGCCTCGTGCCGGCCCGGCACCCAGGGCTCCTGGCCGGCGACGCGGCGGGCGGCGTTGATGCCGGCCAGCAGGCCCTGCGCCGCGGCTTCCTCGTAGCCGGTGGTGCCGTTGATCTGCCCGGCGAAGAAGAGGCGCGAGACGGTTCGGGTCTCGAGCGAATGGTGCAGGCCGCGCGGGTCGAAGAAATCGTACTCGATGGCGTAGCCGGGCCGCGTGATGCGGGCGCGCTCGAAGCCCTCGATGCTGCGCACCAGCGCGAGCTGCACGTCGAACGGCAGGCTGGTGCTGATGCCGTTCGGGTAGAGCTCGTGGGTGTCGAGGCCTTCGGGCTCGACGAAGATGCGGTGCTCGGTGCGGTCCGCGAAGCGCACCACCTTGTCCTCGATGGACGGGCAGTAGCGCGGGCCGACGCCCTCGATCACGCCGGTGTACATCGGCGAGCGGTCGAGGCCGGCCCGGATGATCCGGTGCGTGTCCTCGTTGGTCGCGGCGACGTGGCACGGCACCTGGCGCGGATGGTCGTCCGGGCCCGAGAGGTACGACATCAGCGGGCGCGGCGTGTCGCCGTGCTGCACTTCGAGCCGGTCGAAGTCCACCGTGTCGCCGGCGAGGCGCGGCGGCGTGCCGGTCTTCAGGCGATCGACCGTGAACGGCATCGCGCGCAGGCGTTCCGCGAGGACGTTGGACGGGGCGTCTCCGGCACGGCCGCCCGGTTTGTTCTCGAGGCCCACGTGGATGAGACCGCCCAGGAACGTGCCGGTGGTCAGGACCACGCTGCGGGCCGGGAAGAACAGGCCCATGTCGGTGTGGACGCCGACGGCCCGGCCGTCCTCGATCTCGATGTCGACGACCGACTGCTGGAAGATCGACAGGTTCGGCGCGCGCTCGAGCATGCCGCGGATGGCCCCGCGGTAGAGCACGCGATCAGCCTGGGCCCGCGTCGCGCGCACGGCCGGTCCCTTGCTCGCGTTCAGGGTGCGGAAGTGGATGCCGGCGGCGTCCGCGGCGCGCCCCATCGCGCCGCCGAGGGCGTCGATCTCCTTGACCAGGTGGCTCTTGCCGATGCCGCCGATGGCGGGGTTGCAGGACATCTGGCCGAGGGTCTCGATGTTCTGCGTGAGGAGCAGGGTCGCGGCGCCCATGCGCGCGGCCGCGAGGGCCGCCTCGGTGCCCGCGTGCCCGCCGCCGATCACGATGACGTCGTGGATGTCTTCGGAGCGCGTCATTGGTCTGTGGCCCTTGGGGCCCTGGGGGCCTCCTGTCCGGGGTGCGTAGCTTATTTGCCGATGCAGAAGCTGGCAAAGATTTCGCCGAGGAGATCGTCGGTCGAGGTCTCGCCGACGATCGCGCCGAGGTGACCGTGGGCGACGCGCAGCTCTTCGGCGAGCAGCTCGCCCTCGCCTTGTTCGAGACGCCCGGCCGCCGCCCCGAGCGCCACTTCGGCTGCATCGAGGGCCTCGAGGTGGCGCCGCCGGGCGGTGAACGCGCCCTCGCCGCCGTGGTAGCCGGCCAGCCGCTTGAGTTCGCCGACGAGATCGTCGAAGCCGTCGCCCGTCAAGGCGCACACGCGCACGACGCCGGCTTCGGCGCGGCCCGCCGCCCGGCCGCTCAGGTCGGTCTTGTTCCGCGCCACGAGGGTCGCCGCCGGTCGTTGCGCTGGGGCCGGGCAGCCGTCTTCCACCACTTCCACGACGATATCCGCTTCCGCCATCGCCCGCCTGGTACGGTCGACACCCTCGGCTTCGACGGGGTCGTCGGTGTTGCGCAGTCCCGCCGTGTCCACCACGCGCACCGGCAGGCCGTCGAGGTCGAAGTCCGCGGTCAGCGTGTCGCGCGTGGTGCCGGGAATCGCCGTCACGATGGCGCGCTCTTCTCCCGATAGCCTATTGAAAATGCTGGACTTTCCGACATTCGGGGCACCGACGAAGACGATGCTCGCGCCGTCGTTCAGCAGCGCGCCCTGGGTCGCCTGGGAGCGTAGCGTCGCGAGACTCTCGCGGATGGCCCCCAGCCGATGGGCCACGACCGACTCCGATAGGAAGTCGATGTCCTCGTCCGCGAAGTCGATGGAGGCCTCGCAGAAGACCCGCAACGCCAGCACCTCCCTGTCGATGCCATGGACGCGCTCCGAGAACGCCCCGCTCAGGGACCGCACCGCGCCGAGGGCCGCCCCCCGGGTGGCGCTGTTGACGAGGTCGAGGATCGCCTCGGCCTGCACGAGATCGATGCGGCCGTTCACGAAGGCCCGCTCGGAGAATTCGCCCGGGTTCGCGCGTCGCGCGCCGAGTTCGAGTACGCGCGAGAGTACGAGCTCCAGGACCATCGGACCGCCGTGGCCCTGCAGCTCGAGAACGTCCTCTCCGGTGAACGAATTCGGCCCCTCGAAACGGATCGCGATGCCCTGGTCCAGGATCTCACCGTCGGCACCGCGAAAGTCGGCGAACTCCGCCCGTCTTGGCGTCAGCTTGCCGCCCACGATGCCGTGGGCGATCTCGCACGCCGCCGGGCCCGACACGCGCACGATGCCCACGCCCCCGCGCCCCGGCGCCGTCGCGACGGCCGCGATGGTGTCCGCGCTGCACGTCCGCTTCATTTTCCTCGGAGGGGTCCTCGGGGAGGTCGTCGGCAAGTGTCCCGGCACATCGCGCGCCTCGCGCCGGCAGGCGTCACGCCTTGGCGGCGCCGCCGGTGTCCGCGTGCTCGATGCGGTAGGTGATGAACCACTGCTGCGCCATCGACAGCAGGTTGTTGACGAGCCAATAGAGCACGAGCCCCGCCGGGAAGAAGAGGAAAAGCACGGTGAACATGATGGGCATCATCTTCATGATCCGCGCCTGCATCGGGTCGGGCATCGGCGGGTTCAGGGTCTGCTGGAAGAACATCGACGCGCCCATCAGGATCGGCAGCACGAAGAACGGGTCCATCGACGCGAGGTCGTCGATCCACAGAAAGAACGGCGCCTGACGCAGCTCGACGCTCTCGTAGAGCACCCAGTACAGCGCGATGAACACCGGCATCTGCAGCAGCATCGGCAGGCAGCCGCCGAGGGGGTTCGCCTTCTCCTTCTTGTAGAGCTCCATCATCTCCTGCGAGAGCTTCTGGCGATCGCCGGCGTGCCGCTCCTGCAGGCGCTTCAACTGCGGCGTCAGCTTGCGCATCTTGGCCATCGACTTGTAGCTCGCGGCCGACAGCGGGTAGAGGACAAGCTTGATGACCAGCGTCATGAGGATGATCGCGACGCCCCAGTTCGCGATCATCCCGTGGATCCCGTCCAACAGGTAGAAGAGCGGCACCGCCAGCCACCACAGGATTCCGTAGTCGACCGTCAGGTCCAGGTTGGACGCGATCTCCGCGAGGCGTTTCTGGTTCTTCGGTCCCGCATAGAAACCCGCGGTGATGCTGCCGATCTCACCCGGTCCGACCGAGAACGCCGGTCCCGTGAAGCCGACGATGTAGGTGCCGTCGCCATTTCGGTTCGGGTACCCGTAGTAGCGGTTCCGCTGGTCCGGATTCGCCACCCAGGCGCTGAGAAAATAGTGCTGCAGGATCGCGATCCAGCCGCCGTCGACCTCCTCGCGGAGCGCTTCTTCGGCCAGGTCCTCGAAATCCACCTTGTCGTAGCGCGACTCGGCCGTGGTCAGCGCCGCGCCGAGGTACGGCCGCGGCCCCAGGAACATCTGGCCGCCCTCCGGCAGGGACTCGTCCCGCTTGAGCTGCGCGAAGAGATTCGCCGCCATCGGCTCGGAGGTCTGGTTGTGCATGCGGTACTCGAGACCGACGTAGTAGTCCGCGGGATCGAAGCGGAAGCGTTTCTCCACCGAGACATCGTCGTCCGCGTAGCGCAGCACCACGTCCTGGGCTTCGTCCACGATGCGATAGGACCGCGCATCCGCCGCGTAGAGCGGCCGTTCGCCGCGCGCATCGAGCCCGTCGCGCCCCACCAGACCGCTCTGCGCCACGTAGGTGTGGCCCGGCCGCCGGTCGAGCAGCACGAAAGGCGTATCCGGGAGATCCAGGCTGACCGGGTACTGGGGGAGATGCACGCCGACGATGTCTCCGCCGCGAGGGTCTATCCAGACGGTCATGGTGGGTGTGGAAACCTCGACCAGCCTGGCGTCCGAGACGACCGCGGTCCGCTGGCCGGCGGGCTCGGGCCCGGCTTCCAGCGGGACGTCGGGGACGTCCGTCGGCATTTCCGAGCGTGGTTGGCTCGGTGCTTCGACCACCGGCACGCCGGGATCCGCCACCGGAGCGGGCGCGCGCTCCGCCGGCCCTTCAACCGTGGTGGGCGGCGCCGAACTGCCGGGCGCGGGGGCCTGGCCGTAGTCTTCCTGCCACGCGAGCATCAGCAGGTATCCGGTCACCGCCAGGGCGACGATGAGCACGATCCTCTGGATTTCTGCAGACGGCATGGGTCGGACCTGTATGGGCGCGGCGAGCGTGCGGGTTCAGCCGCCGGGCGGCACGGGGTCGTAGCCGCCGTCGTGCCAGGGATGACATCTGCCGATGCGCTTGACCGCCAGCCATCCGCCCCGCCACAGGCCGTGGACCCGGAACGCCTCCAGCGCATACGCCGAACAGGAGGGATGGAAGCGGCAACTGCGGGGCAGCAGGGGGCTCAGCACGTAACGGTAGACGCGCACGAAAACCATCGCCACCGTCGCGGGCGCCTGCAGTGCCAGCGTCCACACCGCCCTGGGACTCCACCCGGCGATGGCGGCGGGAGGAGGCGAGCCCGGCGAGCGGGTTGCGTGTCTTTCGGTCACTGCACTCTCTGCCGGTTCTGCCAGCTCTGCCAGATTTCGTCCGCCGCGGCTCGTACGTTGCCGACGCCCGTCACCATGACCACGATGTCCAACGCGGGCAGCTCCGGTCGCGCCAAACGAAACGATTCCCGGATCTGGCGTTTCGCCCGGTTGCGGTCGACGGCCCGTTTGAGAATCCGCTTGGGGACCACCAGTCCGAGACGGGCACCGTCCATTCTATTCGGTCGCGCCAGCAGACGTAACGGTCCCTGGCGCACTCGGGTGGACGGATGTGCGAAGACCCGGTCGAAGTCCGACCGTCGGGTGATCCTTGCGGTCCTCGAGAACCGGTAGTCGGAGGCCAAGTGTGATGGTTCGAGACCCCACGCCTCGCGGCGCAGGGCTAGGCGCGTCGCCTGGCGGCGACGCGATCAAGTTGCTCCGCAACCTGGAGGCACTGTTCGCACACTTGGCTCATCCGTCCGCTCAAGGGCTGCTCGAGGGCTAGACGGTCAGGCGTTTCCTGCCCTTCGCGCGCCGTGCGTTCAGCACCTTGCGCCCTCCGCGGGTGGACATCCGCGCCCGAAAACCGTGCGTGCGCTTCCGCTTGATGCGGCTCGGCTGGTAGGTGCGTTTCATGACGCCTCCGTCAAGATGCGAGTGCCCGACTCAAGACCGGCGACCTTGGCGGGGTTTCGCGATGAGGCCCGGTGGGCGGGAGCGCGATTGTAGGGAGCGCTCCGTGCCATCGTCAATAAGAACAGGATTGACCCTGTGAGAAATGATTGCTGTTGTTGTTGGTACCGTGTCCGGCTGTGCGTAGTGGGGCTAAGCCGTTCAATTCGTGAGACATTTCTCACAGCCGAAGATGTGCATTTCCTACGGGTAAGGTGGGCTTTCGCCGGGAGAATGTGATCGGTTTGCTGCAACGTGCGAGTTGTCCACAGGTTACGCACGGTGGTTTTCACAAGATATCCATTGGACGGTGACCGGGGACGGGGACATCGGCCGGCGCTCGAAAATTTGTAAGCATTTGATTTAAATTCTGATTATGTCGATAGGGCGGCTGTCGGGCAGGAATCCTTTCGCAGCCGGATTGTGATCGTGCATAGAATGGAAGCCGAGGGGGGTCGCGAAGTTCCGGGGGGCCAAAATGGTGTGGGAGGAGTGTGTCGCGCGGTTGCAAAGCGAGCTGTCACCGGAGGTCTTCAACACCTGGATCCGACCCCTGCGGGCTCGCTACGGCGAGTCCAATCTCAGCATCGAGGCGCCGAACCGTTACGTGCGCCAGGAAGTCCAGACGCGGTACCTCGCGCGCATCGAGGAGCTGGTCGATCTGCTCGGCGACCCGGCGAGTCCCATGGCGGTGGAACTCACGGAAACGAACCGGCCGCGGGCCGCGGCGCCGGTGCGGTCGGGACGGCTGGCATCCACCGAGGCGCTGAACCCGGGTTTCACCTTCGAGACCTTCGTCGAGGGCAAGTCGAACGAGATGGCCAAGGCGGCGGCGCTGCAGGTCGCCAGCAACACGGGGAAGTCCTATAACCCCCTGCTGCTGTACGGCGGCACCGGGCTCGGCAAGACCCACCTGATGCAGGCCGTCGGCAACGGGGCACTGTCGCAGAGACCGCGGGCGAGGGTCGTGTACGTGCACTCGCAGCAGTTCGTTCAGGAGATGGTCAGGGCGTTAAAAGACGCTACAATTCAAGACTTTACGCAGCACTACCGCACGCTCGACGTACTGCTTATCGACGATGTGCAGTTCTTCGCGCAGAAGGCTCGGTCCCAGGACGAGTTCTTCCACATCTTCAACGCGCTCTCGGAACCCGGCCGCCAGATGGTGCTGACCTGCGACCGGTATCCGCGGGACGTGGCGGGACTCGAGGAGCGCCTCAAGTCGCGCTTCGTCTGGGGACTGACGGTCGAAGTGGAGCCGCCGGAACTCGAGACGCGCGTCGCCATCCTCATGAAGAAGGCGGAGGCCGAGGGATTCGAACTCGATGGCGAGGTGGCGTTCTTCATCGCCGAACGGATCCGGTCCAACGTGCGCGAACTCGAAGGCGCCCTGCGCAGGGTGCACGCCAACGCGCGATTCACGGGCAGCCGCATTACCACGGAGCAGGTGCGGCGCGTGCTGCACGACCTGTTCGCCATCCATGGCCGGCAGATCAGCATCGACGACATCCAGCGCGTGGTCGCCGAGCATTACCGGGTCACGGTTTCGGACATGCTGTCGAAGCGGCGCAGCCGCACGGTGGTCTGGCCGCGCCACGTGGCGATCTACCTGACCAAGGAACTCACCAACTACTCGCTGCCGGAGATCGGCAAGTCCTTCGGCGGCCGCGATCACACCACGGTGCTGCACGCCTATCGTAAGATACGCGACGCGAAGGAAAGCAACGTCGAACTGGCCGAGGACTGTCGCAACCTCCAGCGGCAGTTGACGAGCTGAACGTAGCCTGGGAGCGGTACTCCGGGCGGGACCGAGGGAACGTCGGAAGGTAATCCGGGGAAGACAACCACATGAAATTCACGGCCGAACGGGAGACGTTGCTGCGCGCGCTATCGATGGTGACGGGCGTCGTCGAGCGCCGGCAGACGCTGCCGGTGCTGTCCAATCTGCTCGTCGAGGCGCGGGAGGACGGGTTGTCCATGACCGCGACGGACCTCGAGGTGGAATTGAGCGTCCGGGTGCGGGAAGGCGTGGACATCGACCGTCCCGGGCGCGCGACGATTCCGGGCCGCAAGCTCGTGGACATCTGGCGCTCGCTGCCCGACGGCGTGCGCATCTCGGTGGAAGTGGCGGAACAGGTCACCGTCCGGGCGGGGAAAAGCCGGTTCACCCTGGCGACGCTGCCGGTGGACGAGTACCCGGAGATGGCGGAGCCGAAGAGCGACGTCAAGGTCCTCGTGCCCGTGGATGATGTCCGGCGGCTCCTGGAGCAGACGAGCTTCGCCATGGCGCAGCAGGATGTCCGCTATTTCCTGAACGGGATGCTGTTCGAGATCACCGGCGAGTACGTGCGCACCGTGGCCACCGACGGTCACCGGCTGGCCATGTGCACGTGGGAGGGCGGCGCGCAGGGCGTCGACCGGCTGCAGGCCATCGTGCCGCGCAAGGGGGTGAACGAGCTCACGCGTCTCCTCGGCGAAGGCGAGGAGCCGCTGCTGATCGCCCTGGGCAGCAATCATCTGCGCGTGGTCCAGGGCGGCTACACGCTCGTGTCGAAGCTGGTCGACGGGCAGTTCCCGGACTACGAGCGCGTGATTCCCAAGAACGGGGAGCACTATGTCACGGGCGACCGCGAGACGCTCCGGCGGTCGCTGCGGAGCACGTCCATCCTGTCGAACGAGAAGTACCGGGGCGTGCGCCTGTCGCTCGACAAGGAACAGATGACCGTGCAGGCGAACAACCCGGACCAGGAAGAGGCGGAGGACGTCATCGCGGTCGAATACGACGGCGATCCGCTGGAGATCGGCTTCAACGCCGACTACCTGCTCGACATCCTGAACGCCCTGTCCGGCGACAGCGTGCGGATGTGCGTGTCCGACGGCAACAGCAGCGCGCTGGTCGAGGGGCCGGAGGAGGAGGGAGCCCTGTTCGTCGTGATGCCGATGCGCCTATGACGTGATCATCGAGCATGTGGAGGTTCGTTGCGTCCGCAACGTAACGGCCGCTTCGCTCGATCTCTCCCCGGGGCTGAACCTCCTGGTCGGTCTCAACGGGGCCGGCAAGACGGCCGTGCTTGAGGCGCTACACCTGCTGATTCGCGGTCGTTCGTTCCGCGGCCGCGGCGTCTCCCTCCTGATCCAGCACGGCGAACCGGCGCTGTCCGTGCATCTCCGGGGCTCGGACCCCGCGCGCGGGCGCGTCAACCTGGGCGTCGCGCGCGAGCGGTCCAATGACACGGAACTGCGGCTCAACGGGGAAGCCGTCCGGCAGGCATCCGTCGTGGCGGGACTCCTGCCCATGCAGTTGTTGCTGCCGGACCTGGCCGAACTCGTGTTCGGGAGCCCCGGGGAGCGGCGCCAGTGGCTCGACTGGGGCGTGTTTCACGTGAAACACGACTACGTCGACACGCTGCGGGACTATCTGCGCTCGGTGCGCCAGCGCAACGCGGTCCTCCGGACCGAGGACCACGGCACCCTGGAGGCCTGGACCGTGCGGATGGTCGAACTCGGCGAAGCCGTCACGGAGGCGCGCCGGAGCTACGTTGAGGCGGTGCGGCCGACGGTCCTCGAGTGCCTGGAGGAACTCGCGCCCGGGCTCGCGGTGACGCTGGAGTACTACCCGGGACACCAGGGCGATTCGCTGGCGAAAGAGGTGTCCGAGAGCACCCCGCGCGATGTAAAATCGGGCACTACACAGGTAGGCCCTCACCGTGCGGACATCCGCTTGGCATCGGATCGCGGAAGGGTCGCCGGCATATTGTCCAGGGGCCAGGGCAAGGCGCTCGCAAGCGCGTTGCGGATTGGTCAGGCGAAAGCACTGCTGGACGAGCAGGGAGCCCGGAGTCTGTTCCTGATAGACGACGTATGGGCGGAGTTGGACGACGACCACAGCGTCCGGTTCTTTGGGCTCCTCGATGAGATGGATTGCCAGATTCTGGCCACTTCGACGCACGAGCCACGGTTGGCGGAGGCGTTTGGCCGGGGTCGGTCGAAAGTGTTTCACGTGGAACAGGGTGCCGTGACCGAGCATGACTGACCCGAGCATGACCGAAAGCAGCTACGACTCCCGCAACATCAAGGTGCTGCGGGGTCTGGACGCGGTACGCAAGCGTCCCGGGATGTACATCGGTGACACCGAGGACGGGACGGGCCTGCACCACATGGTCCAGGAGCTCGTCGACAACGCCATCGACGAGGCCCTCGCCGGGCACTGCGACGAGATCCAGGTGATCCTCCACCCGGGCGAGTCGGTCACGGTCACCGACAACGGCCGCGGCATCCCGGTCGACATCCATCCCGAAGAGGGCGTGTCCGCCGCCGAGGTCATCATGACCACCCTGCACGCCGGCGGAAAGTTCGACGACAACAGCTACAAGGTGTCCGGGGGGCTGCATGGCGTCGGCGTCTCGGTAGTGAACGCCCTGTCGGAGGAACTGCGGCTCACGGTCCGGCGTGAAGGGCAGGTGTTCCTGCAGACGTACCGGGACGGCGAGCCGGAGGCGCCGCTGAAAGCCGTGGGCGAGACGCAGCGCCAGGGCACGGAGTGTTACTTCAAGCCGTCGCCGGAGACCTTCCGGAACATCGAGTTTCACTACGACATTCTGGCCAAGCGGCTGCGCGAACTGGCGTTCCTGAACTCCGGGGTGGCGATCCATCTGATCGACGAACGCACGGGCAAGTCGGCGGAGTTCCTCTACGAGGGGGGGCTGCGCGCGTTCGTCGAGTTCCTGAACCAGAACAAGACATCGCTCAACGACATCTTCCATTTCGAGACGCAACGCGACGACGGCATCGGCGTCGAGATCGCCATGCAGTGGAACGACGGCTTCCAGGAGCAGGTCTTCGCCTACACCAACAATATCCCGCAAGGCGACGGGGGCACGCACATCGCGGGGTTCCGGGCCGGGCTGACGCGTACCCTGAACCAGTACATCGAACGGGAAGGCCTCCTCAAGAAGGCGCAGGTGGCCACGACCGGCGACGATGCGCGGGAAGGACTGACCGCCGTGGTGTCGGTGAAGGTCCCGGATCCGAAATTCTCGTCGCAGACCAAGGACAAGCTCGTCTCGAGCGAGGTGAAGACCGCGGTGGAGCAGGAGCTTTCGCGGCTGTTCACGGAGCATCTCGACGAGCATCCGGACGACGCCCGCAACGTCGTCACCAAGATGATCGACGCCGCGCGGGCGCGGGAGGCGGCACGCAAGGCGCGGGAGATGACGCGCCGCAAGGGCGCTCTCGACATCGCCGGTCTCCCGGGCAAGCTCGCGGACTGCCAGGAGAAGGACCCGGCGCTATCGGAGATCTACCTGGTCGAGGGCGACTCCGCCGGAGGTTCCGCCAAGCAGGGCCGGGACCGGCGTACGCAAGCCATATTGCCGCTGCGGGGCAAGATCCTCAACGTGGAGAAGGCGCGCTTCGACAAGATGCTGTCGTCCCAGGAGGTCGGCACGCTGGTCACGGCGCTCGGCTGCGGGATCGGGCACGACGAGTTCGACCTGGCAAAGCTCCGTTACCACTGGGTGATCGTGATGACGGACGCGGACGTGGACGGCTCCCACATCCGCACGCTGCTGCTCACCTTCTTCTTCCGGCACATGCCCGAACTCATCGAGAACGGCCATGTCTTCATCGCTCAACCGCCGCTCTACAAGATCAAGCGCGGCCGGCAGGAGCGGTACGTGAAGGACGACGACGAACTGGACGACTATTTCCTGCAATCGGCGCTGGAGCAGGCGAAGCTGCACGTCAACGCGGACGCCCCGCCGATGGCCGATGCATCGGTGGAAGCGCTGGCGCGCCGGTATCAACACGTCATGCGGCGCCTGAACGCGATGTCGCGCGTGTATCCGGTCGAGGTGACCCAGGTCATGCTCGACATGCCGCGCCTGACCCTGGAGGCGCTCGGCGACGAAGCGCAGGTGCGCGAGTGGGCGCGGGCGTACGGTGCGCTCCTCAATGTCGGCGGCAGTGGCAACGGGAACGGCAAGGCGACCGAAGTGCACGTCCGGGCGAACCCGGAGTACCAGATCTTTTACCCCGTCGTGGTCGTGTCCGGCCATGGAGGGACGGAAGAAACCGCGTTCGGGCACGAGTTCTTCCGGTCGCCGGAGTACGCGACCCTGTGTGCGCTCGCGGAGGACCTCGACGGACTCCTCGAGGAGGGGGCGTTCGTGGCGCGCGGAGAGCGGCGCCAGACCGCGGCGTCGTTCGCGGAGGTCTACAAGTGGATGCTGGGGGAAGCGCGGCGCGGCGTGGACCTGTCCCGCTACAAGGGCCTGGGGGAGATGAACCCGGAGCAGCTCTGGGAGACGACCATGGATCCCGAAGCCCGGCGGATGCTGCGCGTCAGCGTGGATGACGCGATCGAGGCGGACCGCATGTTCACGACGCTCATGGGCGACCAGGTCGAGCCGCGGCGGGAGTTCATCGAGGCGAACGCGCGGCTGGTGGTCAACCTCGACGTCTGACCCCCCCCCCCCGGCGCGCGCTCGCCACGCAACGGCGCACCATGCATGGGCCCGCTCGGCTTCTACAACCTCTGTCTCAAGACCGCCGACCTCGAAGGGAGCGTGGCGTTCTACGAGCGGTTGGGTTTCGCGCGGACCGGCGAGGATGCGCCGGGCCTGCGGGTCTCGGTGGGGAACGGGACGGACGTGCTGACGTTGATGACGTTCCTGGACACCGACGTGATCAACTTCCGGGGCGCGCACGTCCATCGGTTGATGACGGAAATAGAGGCCGCCGGCCTTTGCGTCACCGGGTACAACGAACGTCCCGACCAGCAGCCGTTGATGGTGGACGAAGCGGGGGTCCCGCTCCCGGAGAACGCGTGCGGGCACTTCACCGTCCACGATCCGGACGGACACGAGCTGTTTTTCAACACCCACCCGTGGGAGCGGGCGCCGTTCGAAGCGGTCGTGCGCGGCGGGCCCGCGAAACAGGCGCGCGAGGCCGCCCGGGAGGGTCAGGTGGTCTACTGCGTGCCCGTCGCTGACCTCACCGCCAGCCGGGCCTTCTACGAGACCCTCGGCCTGCGCGTCGAACCAGCTCCGGACGGCGCTTGGGTCACGCCTCATCCCCGCGACGCGGCGTTTCACTTCGCGCTGCGCCTGCGTGTGGGGGGTACCGGTGGTCCAGCGCTCCTGCTCCAGCGCGCGGCGGGAGTGAAGCGTGGTCACGGGTGGATCGGGAACGACCCCGACGGACGTGTCGTGGAGGTTGCGCGACTTGACGGTCGCGGCCCATCCTGACGGTTGGGTGGGAGTTGCGCTGGCGCGGCCCCCTACGCGCCTCCGCGCCTCCTACGCGCTACGCGCCTTCGAGGACGCGCATCTCCCTCGCCAACCAATATTGCGCTAACATATTGATTTGTTTTGTGTTCTTTCCCTCGGCGTCCAGCGGAGGAGAGATCCTCACGCGCACCGTTCCGGGCCGTTTCCGGAACCGGTGCGCCGGCCAATAGCGGCCCGCGTCGTGCGCCACGACCAGGACTGGCACGCCCGTACGGGCGGCGAGCGCCGCCCCGCCGGCCTGAAACGGCCGCTGCTCGCCCCATGGGACCCGCGACCCCTCGGGAAAGAGCGTGACGGACACGCCGGCGCGCAGGCGTGCGCTGCCGCGCTCGAGGAGCTGCCGGAGGGCGTCGCGGGGTGCGCCCCGGTCGATCGCGATGGGCCCGTTGATGGCGAATGCCCAGCCGAAGAACGGGATCCATAGCAGCTCGCGCTTGATGAGCGTGGTCTGCGGGCTGAGCAGCGTCTGGACGAACAGGGTGTCCCAGGTGCTCTGGTGCTTGACGAGCAGGATGCACGGTCCGTCGGGCAGGTTTTCGCGCCCTTCCACCTCGGCGCGGATGCCGCAGGTGAGGCGCAGCCAGCCGAGCACCATGCGCGTCCAGGCGCCGATGACGAACACGAAGCGCGCCTTCGTGGGCAGCATCCATCCGACGATCACCGACAGGCTGCCCCAGGCGACCGTCGACACGATGTACCCCGCGTAGAACAGCACTGCGCGCAGGTCGGCGATCACGCCGCGGTCCCCCGGGCGGCCGCGGCGAGGTCGTCGTACACGAGGCGAACACCCAGGGCGCGGGCTTCGGCTTCGACGCCGGCGCCGTTGCCGGTGCGCACGAGGATCGGGTCGCAGCCGGCGGCGAAGGCGGCTTCCATGTCGCGCAGCGAGTCTCCCACGAAGCACGTGTCCCGCCCCGCTACGCCGAAGTCGGCCATGGCCGCCCTCAGCATCCCGGGCCGGGGTTTGCGACAGGCGCAGCCGTCTTCGGGACGATGCGGGCAGACATACACGCGGTCGAGACGGGCGCCGCGGGCGCCGAGAACCGCGGCCATGCGCCGGTGCACGGCCGCGAGGTCGTTCCCGCTCATGAGGCCCCGACCCACCCCGCTCTGATTCGTGCAGACCGCGACCGTGCAGGCGCGCGCGTTGAGGGACGCTACCGCCGCCAGGCCGCCGTCGATGGGCGACCATTCGGCCGGCGTTTTGATGTAGTTTCCGGGGTCTCCATCGTGCTTGGGCGGCGGACAGTGGTTGATCACGCCGTCGCGGTCGAGCAATACGAGCCTGTACATGGGTGAAGTCGTGGGGTTCTTGCGGCACGTCTCCAGATGACCGCGGATGATATGGGCAAACGGCGCTGTGCATGGAGCGCGTCGGACCCGGACATGCTGCGCTACCACGACGCCGAGTGGGGCGTGCCCGTCCGGGACCCGCGCGACCTGTTCGAGCGGCTGATCCTGGAAGGGATGCAGGCGGGCCTCTCATGGCGGACGATCCTCGTCAAGCGGTCGCACATGGTGCGGGTGTTCCACGGGTTCGACCCGGATCGCCTGGCGGCGGCCCGCGACGAGGACCTCGCGCGCTGGCTGGCGGACCCGGGGGTCATCCGCCACCGCGGCAAGCTGACCGCCATGGTCGGCAACGCCCGGCACTTCCTGGAACTCCAGGACCCGGTGGCTTTCCTCTGGTCGTACGTGGACGGAGCGCCGATCTGCAACCGCTGGGAGGATGGCGCGCAGGTGCCGAGCAAGACGCCCGCGTCGGTGGCGATGTCCAAGGCCCTGCGCAAGCTGGGATTCCGTTTCGTGGGGCCGACGATCTGCTACGCGTTCATGCAGAGCGCCGGGCTGGTGAACGACCACGTCGTCGACTGCTTCCGCCACGCGGAGCTGCTCACGCGCGAGCCCCCCGCCACGGGCGCGTAGCGCGCGATGGCCTGGATCGTCATCGGCCTGATACGCGTCCTCGCCTGGCTGCCGCTGTCGTGGGCCCGGGCGCTCGGCGGGCTGGTGGGCCGGCTCGGCTGGTGGCTGCGGGTGCCGGCCGCCTCCGTCACGGAGGCGAACCTCGCGCTGTGCTATCCGGAACTCGATCGGCAGGTACGCCGCGAACTCGGTCGCCGCAGCCTGATGGAAACCTGCCGCCTCGCGCTCGAGAGCGGATTCGTGTGGCATGCGCGCCGGGAGGCTTTCGCCGATGCGCTCGAGGTCGTGGCCGGCGACGAACTGCTGGAGTCCGCGCGGTCGCATCCCGGGGGGACGCTGATCCTCGTGCCGCACTGGGGGAATTGGGAAGTGCTGGCGTTCGCGCTCGGGCCGCGGATGCCGATCACCTTCCTCTACGACTCGCCGAAGGAACGTGCGCTCGAGGCCGCAATGGTCCGCGCCCGCACGCAGTGGGGCCTGGCGCTGGCGCCCCTCGACGTCGGCGGCCTGCGCCAGGTGCGGCGTGCCCTGGCGGCGGGCGAGGCCGTGGGCGTGTTGCCCGACCAGACGCCGCGCCCCGACGCCGCGGTGCGGGCGCCCTTCTTCGGCGTGGACGTGCTGACCATGACGCTGGCGCGGCGGCTGCTCGGGGAGCGGACGCAGGTGCTGCTGGTCACGGTGGGCCGGTCGCGGCGCGGATTCGAGCTGGTCTGCGAAGCCGTGGACGACGCGGTCCGCGACGAGGACCCGGTGGTCAGCGCCACCGCGATGAACGCGGCGATCGAAACCGCCGTCCGGCGCGACCCGGCGCAGTACCAGTGGGAGTACAAGCGTTTCCGGGAGCGGCGCCGCCGCGGCGGACCGAAACCAGGGTGATCGGCGCCCTCAGCTACGCCAGTAAGCCGGCGTCAGCAGCACGAGCAGGGTGAAGATCTCCAGGCGCCCGAGGAGCATCGCGAGCACCAGCAGCCACTTCGTCGGAGCGTTCAGGTCCGCGTAGTTCAGCGCGACGGAGCCGAGCCCGGGACCGAGGTTGTTCAGGCACGCCCCGACCGCGGAGAAGGCGCTGGTGAAGTCGAGGCCCGAGATGCCGAGGACGAGGCAGACCATGGCCAGGAAGATGGTGATGTAGGCGGCGAAGAACCCCCAGACGCCGTCCATGACGCGGTCGGAGATCACGTCCCGTCCGAGCTTCACCGGAAACACCCCGTTCGGGTGAATCAGCCGGCGGATCTCCCGCAGCCCCTGCCGGGCAACCAGCAGCACCCGCATCATCTTGATCCCACCCGCCGTCGAGCCGGCACAGCCGCCGGCGAAGGCGGCGAAGAGCAGCAGGAACGGCACGAACGACGGCCACAGGCTGAAGTTCGCCGTCGTGAAGCCGGTCGTGGTGGTGATGGACACCGCCTGGAAGATGCCGTCGCGGACCGGACTCGACGTGGCGCCCGGGTTCTGCGCGAGGCTCGCCACGACCAGGACCGCCACGAAGACCAGCGCGGAAAGATAGGTGCGCACTTCCCGGTCCGTGAAGTAGAGCGCGGGCCGCCGCCAGGCGAGGAAGTGGAGCCCGAAGTTGATGCCCGAGAGGATCATGAAGACGATCGCGACGGACTCGACCCAGCCGCTCGCGAAGTGTCCCAGGCTGGCGTCGTGGGTCGAGAAGCCGCCGATCGCCACGGTGGAGAAAGCGTGGCAGATCGCGTCGAAGAGGCTCATTCCGGCCACCCAGTACGCGAGCGCGCAGGCGAGCGTCAGCCCGGCGTAGATCAGCCAGAGCGCCCGCGCCGTCTCGGTGATGCGCGGGGTCAGCTTGGTGTCCTTGACCGGGCCCGGCGACTCGGCGCGATAGAGCTGCATGCCGCCCACCCCGAGCATCGGCAGCACGGCGACCGCGAGGACGATGATCCCCATGCCCCCGAGCCATTGGAGCAGTTGCCGGTAGAAAAGGATGGACCGGGGCAGGTCGTCGAGGCCGGTGACGACCGTCGCTCCCGTGGTCGTCAACCCGGAGAGCGACTCGAAGGCGGCGTCCGTGAACGAGTGCGCCAGGCTCGGCGCGAAGTACAGCGGCAGCGCCCCGAACAGGCCGAGGCCCACATAGAACAGCACCGTGATGAGGAAGCCCTCGCGGCTGCGGAGCTCCGCCTCTCCGCGCGGGCGGGAGAAGCGCAGGAAGGCGCCGGCGCCGAACGTGATGCCGAAGGCGGCCAGGAACGTCGCGATGGTCTGTTCGCCGTAGAAGAGCGCCACCGCGACCGGCACCACCATCGCGATGCTGAAGAGCATCAGCAGCACGCCGGTGACGCGGAGGATGACGCCGAAGTGCACGGAGTCGTCTCAGAAGAAGGACAGGCCGACCTGGAACAGGCGCTCGACGGCGGGAATGCGCCGTTTGTCCGTCACGAAGAGGATGACGTGGTCGTCCGGCTGCACGACGATGTCGTCGTGCGCGATCAGGACATCGTCGCCACGCACGATCGCGCCGACCGTGGTCCCCGGCGGCAGCTTGAGGTCGCTGAGGGTGCGCCCGGCGACCTTGCTGCTGCGCGCGTCGCCGTGGACGACCGCCTCGATGGCCTCGGCGGCGCCCCGGCGCAGGCTGTGCACCCGCGCGATGTCCGCGCGCCGCACGTGCTTGAGAATCGTGCTGGTGGTGGCGAGCTGCGGGGAGATGGCGACGTTGATGTCGCCCCCTTCCATGAGGTCGACATAGGCCGGCTTGCCGATCAGGGTCATCACCTGGCGCACGCCGAGGCGCCTGGAGAGCAGCGACGACATGATGTTGACCTCGTCGTCGTTGGTCACCGCGCAGAAGGCGTCGGTGCGCTCGATGTTCTCCTCGAGCAGGAGGTCCTTGTCGGTCGCGTCGCCGTGGATGACCACGGCGGAGTCCAGGTGCTGGGCCAGTTCGTTCGCGCGCGCGGCGTCGTGTTCGACCACCTTGACGGAGAATAGCGGCTCGATCGCGCGGGCGAGCTGTTCTCCGATGTGTCCGCCGCCGGCGATGAGCACCCGCTTGTAGGGGCGTTCGACCCGCCGGAGCTCGGCCATGACGGCGTTGATGTCGTCCGCGGCGGCGATGAAGAAGACGTCGTCCTCGGCCTCGATGATCGTGTCGCCCTCGGGAATGATCGCCCGGCCGCGCCGGAAGATGGCTGCGACCCGGGAGTCGACCTTCGGCATGCGCTGGCGCAGGAAGCGCAGGTCCTCGCCGACCAGGGGGCTGTCGTGGGTGGCCTTCACCGCGACCAGCTTGACCTTGCCGTCGGCGAAGTCGAGCACCTGCAGCGCGCCGGGGTGCTCGAGCAGTTCCTTGATCTGCTCGGTCACGACGTGCTCCGGGTTGATGAGCACGTCGATCGGCATGTGCTCCTGGGTGAAGAACCCAGTGCGGGTGTGGTACGAGTCCGCCCGGATCCGCGCGATCTTGGTGGGCGTGCGGAACATCGAGTAGCAGACCTGGCACGCCACCATGTTGACCTCGTCGTTCGGGGTCACCGCGATCAGCATGTCCGCGTCCCCCGCGCCGGCTTCGCGCAGCACGTCCGGACGGGAGGCGTGGCCGTGGATGGTGCGGATGTCGAGGCGGTCGCGCAATTCGCGCAGGCGGTCGCCGTCGATGTCGACCAGGGTGATGTCGAAGGCCTCCCTGGCGAGGTGCTCGGCGAGCGTGCCGCCCACCTGGCCCGCGCCGAGAATGAGGATGTTCACCCCGCCGCGCCCTGCGCGCCGCGCGATTTCTTGACGATGCGCGCGAAGTAGAACCCGTCCGGTCCGCCGGGGGCCGGCAGCAGCACGCGGCCGTGCCCGGTCGGCCGGCCCCAGGCCGCGTCGATGGGAACGGGGGCGGCGTCCGGCGTGGCGGCGAGAAACTCCTCCATGACGGCGTCGTTCTCTTCCGGGAGGATGGAGCAGGTACAGTAAAGCAGCGTGCCGTCGCTGGAAAGGACGCCCCAGAGGCTCGCGAGCATGTCGCGCTGGCGCCGCGCCGCGTTGCGCACGTGGCCCGGCGTGCGCGACACCTTGATGTCGGGGTGGCGGCGCAGCGTGCCCGTGCTGGAGCAGGGCGCGTCGAGCAGGATCGCGTCGAACGGCGTGCCGTCCCACCAGGCCGTGTCGGTCGCGTCTCCCACGGTGACCCGCGCCGGGCGGTGCCCCAGGCGCGCGGCGTCGGCGCGCAGGCGGCCGAGGCGGTCGTCGCTCACGTCGAGCGCGGTGAGGGCGAGGGCGGGTTCCCCTTCGAGCAGCGCGAACGTCTTGCCCCCGGGGGCGGCGCAGGCATCGAGCACGCGCGCCCCGCCGCGGCAAGGGAGCAGGGTGGGCGCGAGCTGGGCGGCTTCGTCCTGCACCGCCACCCAGCCCTTGTCGTAACCCGGCAACCGGGCGGCGGGGACCGGGGTCTCCAGGACGAGGGATGCCGGTGCGAGACCGGGACGGTGGGCGATTTCGGCCGCGTCGAGCAGCGCGTGGTACGCCAGCACGTCGTTCTTCGCGCGGTTGACGCGAAGCGCCATCGGTGCGCGCGTGTTGTTGGCCTCGAAGAGTTCCGGACAGTGCTCGGGCCAGGCCGCCTGGAGGGCCTCGATCAGCCAGGCGGGGTGTTCCAGGCGCGCTTCGTCCGACGTCGGCGGCGTGGCGGTCCGGGCCTCGCGGCGCAGTACCCCGTTCACCAGTGCCCGGGCCCACGGCTTGCGCAGCAGGCCGGCCGCGGCGACGGTTTCGGAAACCGCGGCGTGGTCGGGAATGCGCAGGTGCCGGAGCTGGTACAGCCCGACCAGCAGGAGCGCGTACACGTCCTGGTCGCGGTCGCGCAGGGGTTGGGAGAGGCGCGCGTCGACCGTGCCCCGCAACGAGAAGTAGTGTCGGCACGTGCCGAAGGCGAGTTCGCGCACGAGGGGCGGGGTTCCGGCCCCCAGGATCTCGTCCAGCGGGCGCCCCTGGCGGCGTACCCCGTCCACGGCGCGCGCCGCCCGGGCGCGCAAGACGGCACCGTCGGCCGGCCGCGCGTCAGCGGGGCACATCGAATCGAACACCGGTAGCAAAGACCTGCGGGAATCCGTTGGCCGCGGCCGACGCCGACATGGGCCGGCCCTTGCCGCGGGCGAGCTGCACGGTCTCGAGTAGCAGCGCGCCGGCGCCGCAGCCGACCGCGAGCCCTTCCGCTGTTTGCTGCAGGAGCCCCGGGGTCGGCGCGCCGGAGTCGATGGCGCGGGCGGCCAGGATGCCGATCCGCTCGCCGTCGAGGGCGGCGAAGGCGCTGCGCCGGCCGGACAGCGCCCGTACCTGCAGGGCGATGGCGGTTGCCGGCAGGGTCCAGTCGATGATCGCGTCGCGTGCGGTCAGCTTCGGCGCCGGCGTTGCGAGCGCGGAGTCCTGGGGAACCGGGTCGAGCGCGTCGATGCGGGCGAGACACTCGAGCAGCAATCCGGCGCCGAGGTCCGCCAGTCGCTCCGTCAGCGTCGCGCCGGTCTCGTCGGGACCGATGGGCGTCGAACGGCGGGCGAGGACGGGGCCGGTGTCGAGGCCGGCGTCCACCTGCATGATGCTGACCCCGGTGATGGCGTCCCCGGCCATGATCGCCCGCTCGACCGGCGCGGCGCCCCGCCAGCGGGGCAGAAGGGAGGCGTGCACGTTGATGCAGCCGCGGGCGGGGGCGTCGAGTACGGCGGGGGGGAGCAGGAGGCCGTAGGCGGCGACCACGAGGACGTCCAGGGTGCGGATACGCTCCAGTTCCGCCACGATTCGCTCGGGCGTGCGCACCGCAAGCCCGAGGGCTTCGGCGCAGCGGCGCGTGGGACTGGGCGTCGGTCGGCGGCGACGGCCCGCCGGGCGGTCCGGCTGCGTGAACACCGCGGCGACGGGGTGTGGCGAGGCGTGCAGGGCGCGCAGGATGCGCACGGCGAAGTCGGGAGTGCCGGCGAACCCCAGCGTGAGGGGGCCGCTCAAGCCTTCGCGGCCTCTTCGCGCCGTTGTTTCTCGAGCTTCTTGCGGATGCGGCCGCGTTTCAGGCTGGACAGGTAGTCGACGAAGAGCTTGCCCTCGAGATGGTCGCACTCGTGCTGGATGCACACGGACAGCAGGCCGTCGGCCTCCAGCGCGAACGGCGCGCCGTCCCGGTCGAGGGCGGTGACGCGAATGTGCTCCGCGCGGCGGACGAGTTCGTGGAAGCCGGGCACGGACAGGCAACCCTCCTCGCGCTCCTGGGCGCCCCCGAGCGTTTCGATCTCCGGGTTCACGAATGCATGGGGCTGGTCGTGGTCCGGGGAGACGTCCACCACGACGATGCGCCGGTGCACGTCCACCTGGCTGGCGGCGAGCCCTATGCCCGGGGCGGCGTACATGGTCTCGAGCATGTCGTCGATCAACTGGCGCATGCCCGCGGTGACCTCCGGGACGGGCTGTGCGCGGATGCGCAGGCGGGGATTGGGATATTCCAGAATCGGCAGCAGTGCCATGTGGGATCGTCACCTCGCGGCGGGTGCGGGACGCAATGATAGATAAGTTTCGGCGACGGCGGGCCGATCTCCCACATCCCCGCGGGGCGGATACGCACGCGACCCGAGGGCGTTGGCTGGCGGCAGGCGCCCGGGCGAAGGGGTACAAGGGAGCGCATGGAAACGCTGGCGATGGACGCTCTGCCGGAGCGGTTGCGGGTCATCCCGGACCCGCCCCGACGCCTGTACGTGGAGGGCGCCGTCGACGTCATGGGGGTGCCGGCCGTGGCGATCGTGGGGAGTCGCCGCGCGACCCGCGCCGGCCGGCAGTTTGCGGAACGCCTCGCCGAGGACCTGGCGGCGGCCGGCCTGGCGGTGGTCAGCGGTCTGGCGTACGGAATCGATGCCGCGGCGCATCTTGGCGCCCTGCGGGCGGGAGACGGCGCCCCGGGGGCGGGGCGCACCGTCGCCGTGCTCGGCAGCGGGCTCGGGCAAGTATATCCCCGGCAGCACGCCGGGCTCGCCGCGGAGATCGTGGAGTCGGGCGGCGCTCTCGTCTCGGAGTATCCGGCGGACCGGGGACCGCGCAAGCACCAGTTCCCGGAGCGCAACCGGCTGATCAGCGGGCTCAGTTTGGGCGTGGTGATCGTCGAGGCGACGACGAAGAGCGGTTCGCTCATCACGGCCCGCATGGCGGCCGAGCAGGGGCGCGAGGTGATGGCCGTGCCCGGGCCCGTGGCGAGCCCGCTGTCCGGCGGGTGTCACCGGCTGCTGAAAAGCGGCGCGGCGCTGATCGAGTCCGCGGACGATGTGCTCTTCGCGATCGGGTACGACGCGGTGGAGCGGGGGACGGCACGCGGCGACGCCCCGCCGGCGCGCCTGGTCGCCGTGCTTGAGCAGGTGGGCGCGGAGGCCACGACGCTGGATCAGGTGGTGGCGGCGACGGGCCTCGCCCTCGAGGCGGCCGCGGAGGCGCTGGTCGAACTCGAACTGCTCGGGTTTGTCGCCGCACACCGCGGCGGTTATATTCGGCGCCTTTCCTGATCCCGAACGAGCGTATAGGAGGCAGTCGCCGATGGCCTGGGTAGCCGTGTTGATGGGCTCGGAATCGGACTGGCCGACGATGCGGGCGTGCACGGAAGTGCTGTCCGGCCTCGACATCGGCTTCGAGGTGCGCGTCACCTCGGCGCACCGCACCCCCGAGCAGACGGCGGCGTACGTCGCCGACGCGGTCGCGCGGGATTGCACGGCCTTCGTCTGCGCGGCGGGCATGGCGGCCCATCTGGCGGGCGCCGTGGCGGCGCACACGGTGCGTCCCGTGATCGGCGTGCCCATCGCGAGCGGCCCGCTGGCCGGCGCGGATGCGCTGCTCTCGACCGTGCAGATGCCCGGGGGCATTCCGGTCGCGACCGTGGCCGTAGGCAAGGCGGGCGCGCGCAATGCGGGCTATCTGGCCGCCCAGATCATTGGCGTGGCCGATGCCGATCTCGCGCAGGCGCTGGCCGCGGACCGGCAGGCGGGCCGGGAACGGGTCGAGGCGCAGAACGCCTCGGTGCAGCGCGACCTGGGCCGGTGACGGGGGCGGCGGGGTCGGCACCTGACGGGGACGTTTCCGCCGCGTCGCGGCGGACCCCGGCGCTGGCCCTGACGCGGGCCGCGGACACACTTCTTGACGGCGGCGTCGTCGCACACGCGCTGGAAGGGGTGTGGGGACTCGCCTGTGACCCGTTCGACGCCGCGGCCGTGACCCGCGTGCTGCGGATCAAGCGGCGTCCCGCATCCAAGGGGCTGATCGTCATCGCGGCGGCGCCAGGGGAGTTCGCAAGGGAACTCGGCGAACTCTCCGCTGCAACGCGCGACGCGGTGCTCGCGAGCTGGCCGGGCGCGGAGACCTGGGTGGTGCCGAACCGCCGCTTCCCCGCGTGGATCACCGGCGGCGCTCCCACGGTGGCGATCCGGGTCCCCGCCCACGGACAGGCGCGGGCGCTCGCGGCCCGTTTCGCGGGCCCCCTCGTGTCGACGTCGGCCAATCTCTCCGGCTGGCCGCCGGGGCGTAGCGAGCTGGCGGTACGGCGACACTTCGGACGGACCGTGGACTTCGTGCTGCCGGGGTCCGTCGCCGGGCGGAGCGGACCGTCGCGCATCCGGGTGGCCGAAACCGGGGCGGAGCTCAGATGACGGACCGTTACGCCGTGATTGGCAACCCGGTGGCACACAGCCTGTCACCGCGCATACACGCGCACTTCGCGGCCGCGGCCGGCGAGACGCTGACGTACGGGCGGCTGCCCGCGCAGACGTTTCGCGAGGCGGCCGAACGGTTCTTCGCGGAAGGTGGCCGGGGGCTCAATGTCACGTTGCCGTTCAAGCTCGACGCATTCGAGTGGGTCGGCGAACGGGGCGTCGTGCACGGCGCGGCCCGGGCTGCGGGGGCGGTCAACACCGTCGCGGTCTCGCCCGACGGAGTGCGGGGTTACAACACCGATGGCGTCGGGCTGCTGCGCGACCTGGAGCGGAACCTGGAGATGGGCATCGCCGGTCGGCGCGTGCTCGTGCTCGGGGCGGGCGGCGCCGTACGGGGGGTGCTGGGGCCGGTCCTGGCGGCCGGGCCGCGCCGACTGACGGTGGCGAACCGCACGGTGTCGAAGGCCGAGGCCCTGGCACGGCGTTTCGATGGCGTCGAGCCGCGGGCGCTGACGGCCGTGGAGGCGGACTACGAGATCGTCATCAACGCGACTTCGGCCGGCGTGGCCGGCGACCGGCCGGCCATCGACGCCGCGGTCGTGGCAGGGGCCTTCTGCTACGACCTGTTCTACACGCTGGACGGCGACACGCCGTTCTGCCGCTGGTGCATCGACAGCGGCGCCACGCGCGCCGCCGGTGGGCTCGGCATGCTGATCGAGCAGGCGGCCGAGTCGTTTCATATCTGGCGTGGCGTGCGTCCGCCGACCGACGGCCTTGCCGATGCGCTGACGGCGTGATGCGCCGGACCGCGGCCGGCTGATGGGCGCCGCCTGGAACCCGCTGGTCCTCGCGCTCCGGGCCGCGGGTTCCGCCTTTGCGGGCGCCTACCGCTGGCTGCCCCGGTGGACACCTGGTGGACGGGGGGATGGATGAGGATGGACGGGGAGGATGTACGACGAGACCCTCGCCAAGGTACACTTCTGGTTGTCTGTCGTCGGTTTCAACGCAACGTTTCTTCCGCAGTATCTGGCCGGTGCATCGGCATGTTGCGGCGTATCCCGGACTATCCCTTGACGCTCGCTGACCTGAACGCAGCCGCCTCCGCGCGGGCGGCTTCCTCCTGGGCCTCCTCTTGGGCATAGCCCAGCTCGTGTTCGTCTTCGTCGTGCTGAAGGCGTGGCGCGGCGGCCGCACGGGAGGTGACGGGCCGTGACTGAACCGCCACGGAAACTTCGCATCCTTGCCGGGTTGGGGGTCGCCCTCGCGCTGGTCGTCGTCGTGCTGGGCGCCTACACGCGGCTGGTCGACGCAGGCCTCGGCTGTCCGGACTGGCCCGGCTGCTACGGATTCCTCGGCGTGCCGGAGGCGCCGGACGAGATCGCCGTGGCGGAGGAACGCTTTCCCGACGCTCCGGTGCAGCCGGACAAGGCATGGCCGGAGATGGTGCACAGGTACTTCGCGAGCGGGCTCGGGCTGCTCTCCCTGGTGATCCTCGCCCTCGCGTGGCGGCGGCAGGCGGCGTTGACCATCCCCGTGGCGCTGACCGTGCTGGTCATCGTCCAGGGGGCGTTCGGCGCGTGGACGGTCACGCTCAAGCTGTGGCCGCAGGTGGTGACCGCGCACCTGCTGGGCGGGTTCGCTACGCTCGCGCTCCTGTGGCTCTACACGCTGCGGCTCGGCATGGCCGGAGCGCTGTCCGTGCCGGCGACGCTGGCGAGACCGGCGGCCATCGGCATCGCGCTCGTCGTGCTCCAAGTCACGCTGGGCGGCTGGACCTCGTCGAACTACGCGGCGCTCGCGTGCCCGGACTTCCCGACCTGTCACGGCAGCCTGGTGCCCGACATGGATTTCGCGAAAGGGTTCGACGTGCTGCAGGAGATCGGCCCGAACTACCTCGGCGGCGCCCTGTCGAGCGAAGCGCGAGTGGCGATCCAGATGACGCACCGCCTGGGCGCGTTCGCGGTGCTGTTCGTGGTCGGGTGGCTGGCATGGCGGCTCCGGGGGCGCCTCGGATGGATCGTGGGAGGCGTGCTGGCAGTGCAGTTCGGGCTCGGGATCGCCAACGTGCTGCTCGAACTGCCGCTCACCGTCGCGACGGCGCACAACGCCGGCGGCGCGCTGTTGCTGCTCGCGCTGGTGACGGTGTACGCTGCCGCGCGCGGTTACGTGGGCTTGGCGGCCCCTCCCTGACCGCCTCCCGATTCACGCCTCCCCCGAAGACGCAACGATGAGCGAGACGATCGAACGCACTGCTGCGCCCTGGCGCGACTACCTGGAGATGACCAAGCCGCGGGTGGTCCTGCTGATGCTGCTTTGCGCGGCGGTGGGCATGGCCCTCGCGCCCGGGCCGGTGGCGGCCGGCGCGGTGCTCTGGGGCCTGCTTGGCATCGCCCTGGTGGCGGGGTCGGCCGCCGCGGTCAACCACATCGCGGACGCCCGGATCGACGCGCGCATGGCGCGCACCCGGAACCGGCCGGTGGCGCAGGGGCGCCTCGGCGCCGCGTCGGGCATGGCGTTTGCGGCCGTGCTCGGCGTCGCGGGCATGCTCTTGCTGTACCTCCTCGTCAACCCGCTCACCGCGTGGCTGAATTTCCTGTCCTGGGTGGGCTACGGGCTCGTCTACACGCTGTACCTGAAGCGGGCCACGCCACAGAACATCGTGATCGGGGGGCTGTTCGGGGCGGCGCCGCCGCTCTTCGGCTGGACGGCCGTGACCAACTCGATCGGGGTCGAGCCGCTCGTGCTGGTGCTCATCATCTTCGTCTGGACGCCGCCGCACTTCTGGGCCCTGGCGCTGGACCGCAAGGAGGAGTACGCGGACGCGGACATCCCCATGCTGCCGGTCACCCACGGCGACGCCTACACCCGGCGCCAGATCCTCTACTACGTGCTGGGCCTCGCGGGCGTGAGCGTGCTGCCGTTCCTGACCGGCACGAGCGGCCTCGTGTATCTCGTGGGAGCGGTCGCCCTCGCCGGGCGCTTCCTGTACTGGGCGGTACAGTTGCTGCGCGGCAGCCGGGAGAATGCTCCGATGGCGACCTTTCGCTACTCGATCGTCTACCTGATGGCGCTGTTCGTGCTGCTCGTGGCGGACCGCCACCTCGTGCCGGTGGGCGCCTTCGCAGCGTGGTGATCCGCCGCGTCGCCGCCGGTCTCACCGTCCTCGCGGCGATGGCCGGTTGCGAGCGAGGCCCGCAGGCCCCGGAAGCGCAGTCCCCCGGGGCGGAGTTCCGCGAGGAGACGGGCCTGATCGTGTTCACGGAACCCCGGGAGATCGTGGTGCCGCCGCTTGTCGATCAGCACGGCGGTGTGTTCGGAGCCGAGGCGCTGCGCGGCAAGTGGTCGTTCGTCTTCTTCGGCTACGCTTCGTGTCCGGACATCTGCCCGGTGACGATGGCGACGCTGCGGGAGGCCGAGCGGGTCCTGCGGGACGAGCGGTTCCAGGGCGTGCTGGTGAGCGTCGACCCCGAACGGGACAGTCCGGACACCCTGCGCGCCTACCTCGAGGTCTTCTCGCCGCGCTTCCTCGGAGTGACGGGAGAGGTCGCGCGGTTGCGGGAGTTCGGCCTCGAGCTGGCCGCGGGTTTCACCCGGGGCGACCCGGCGGAGGGCGCGCCGGCCGACCGCTACCTGGTCGACCATTCCGGCCACGCCGCGATCATCGACCCCGCGGGACGCTTCGCCGCCATCCTGAAGAACCCGCGCCGGACCGAGTACGTCGTCGACGCCTTTCGGGCGCTGTCCGGATCGTAGAACCCTCATGGTCGCCCGGATGTACGTGAATCCGGGAAAGGGACCGCCACAAAAGGGCGTCCCCTACGCGACGGGATTGCGCCACGCGAGACCGGAGAAGCGGGCGAAGTCGGTGTCGTTCGAGTGCAGCTCCGCCTGGTGCTCGATGGCCAGCGCTGCGAGGTGTGCGTCGGTAACGAGATTCGAGCCGACGTGACCCGCCAGCAGGCCTGCCAGCACGTCCATGTGCGCGGGGCCCGGGAGCAGGATGCGGACGTTGGGTTGCAGAAGCCACGACCGGCAGTGTGCGACGGCCGCCGCCGCGTCCATGGGCCGTACCAGCACGCGTCGGTTCGACATCAGCCTGACGAAGCCCAGCACGACCACCCAGGCGAGGGCCACGGGCTCCGTCCCGGACAGGCAGTCCTCCCACCAGGTCTTCGCCGCCGCATGGTGCGGAGCGTCCTCGTTGTACGCGTACACGAGGAGATTGACGTCGGGCAGGATCAACCGATGGGGCCGTGGCGCCCTTCCAGGAACGCTTCGGTGTCCAGTTCGTCGATCAACTGGTTGAGTTTGAGCGGGTCCACGCCCGGCCGGAATCCGCGCGGCGCGGCGGCGACGCGGTAGCGAGGCCTGGGACCGAGCGGCTTCTCGCCCGTGGCGAGACCATTGCGCAGCGTGGTGTTGACGATGGACTTGAAGGTCTCGCCGCTGTCGTGCGCCGCTTTCCTGAGCGCTGCGGCGAGGTCATCGTCTATGGTGAGCGTCGTGCGCATGCTGGCATCCTAGTGCGCGGAGGAATTAGCATCAAGATGTCCACGCCAGCATTCCCGGTCGAAGTTGAAAAGCCTCCGCTCCCTCCCGTATGCTCGCCGCCGGCGAAACGAGGTAGGCATGCTCGAAGCCGCGAAGGTCGCGGACGACGCGATCACGCGATACGCGGCCGTTCGTCAGCAAACGGAAGTGCTGTGCCGTCCGCTGGCCGTGGACGACTACGGTGTACAGCCGATGGACGATGCCAGTCCGCCCAAATGGCACCTCGCGCACACCACCTGGTTCTTCGAGACCTTCCTGCTCAAGCCCTTCGCGGAGCGGTACGAGCCGTTCGCCGAGGGTTTCGAGACGCTCTTCAACTCCTACTACAACGGCGTCGGCCAGCCCTTCCCGCGGCCGCGACGCGGGACGCTCTCGCGGCCGACGGTCGAGGAGGTGTACGCCTACCGGGAGCACGTGGACGCGGCCATGACGCCGCTGCTTGCGCGCGGCGACGCGGAGGTTCGGGCGCGTGTCGAACTCGGGCTGCACCACGAGCAGCAGCACCAGGAACTGATCGTCACGGACCTGAAGTACACCCTGGGGACGAACCCGCTGCGTCCGGCCTACCGCGACGACCTCGACCGCGCGGCGTGCGCGGCGCGCGCGGTGACGTTTCACGAGTTCCCGGAGGGCTTCGTGGAGATCGGCGCCGCGGGCACGGCGTTCCGCTTCGACAACGAGACGCCCCGCCACCGCGTCTGGCTGCGCCCGTTCGAGGTCGCCGACCGGCTGGTGACGAACGCCGAGTACGCGGCGTTCATCGAGGACGGCGGTTATTGCGAGCCGGGTCTGTGGCTTTCGGACGGGTGGGACGCCGTCCGGCGTGACCGCTGGGAGGCGCCCCTGTACTGGCGCCGCGACGATGACGCGTGGTTCGAGTACTGTCTCTGGGGCCCGGCGCCGCTGGATCCCCACGCTCCGGTGACCCACGTCAGCTTCTACGAGGCCGACGCCTTCGCGCGCTGGGCGCGGGCCCGGCTGCCGCTGGAAGCGGAGTGGGAGTCGGTCGCCGCCCGGCACTGCGATGCCGACGACCCGACGGGCAACTTTGCGGACGGCGGCCGCCTGCACCCGCGCTCGCCCGCCGGCTCCGGCATGGCGCAGCTTCTCGGTGACGTCTGGGAATGGACATCGAGCGCCTACGTCGCCTATCCCGGCTACCGTCCGCTATCGGGGACCCTCGGCGAGTACAACGGCAAGTTCATGGCGAACCAGATGGTGCTGCGGGGCGGATCGTGCGCGACACCGGCGGGGCACGTCCGGACGACCTACCGCAACTTCTTCCACGGTCCCGACCGCTGGCAGTTCACCGGCATCCGGCTGGCGCGCGATGCCGGCTAACTACTTCCCGGCGCGGGAGTTCCGCTTCCACGACCGCCGGCCGGACGTCCCGGACGCGATGGCCGAAGTCCTCGCGGGCTTGGCGCGGCCCCGCAAGACGGTCTCGCCCAAGTTCTTCTACGACGAGGTCGGTTCGCAACTCTTCGACGACATCACCCGCCTGCCCGAGTACTACCTGACGCGCACCGAGATCGGGATCCTCGAGGACAACCGGGACGACATGGCCCGCGCGGTGGGCGACAGCGTGTGTCTCGTCGAGTACGGCAGCGGCACCAGCGACAAGATCCGCATTCTGCTGGAGGCTTGCCGGCCGGCGGCGTACGTGCCGGTCGACATCTCCCGCGAGCACCTGCGGGAGTCCGCGCGCGCCATCTACGAAGACTTCGACTGGCTGGCCGTGCACCCGACGTGCGCGGATTACAGCCGCCCCTTCGCGCTGCCCCCGGTGGCGTCGGCGCTGCCCTGCGTCGCGTTCTTCCCCGGCTCCAGCATCGGCAACTTCGATCCGGCGGACGTGCCCGGCTTCCTGGCGGGAGTGGGCGAAGTGGTCGGCCGCGGGGGCCGGCTGATCGTGGGCGTGGACGCGAAGAAGGGCGAGGACATCCTCCACGCGGCGTACAACGATGGCCAGGGCGTCACGGGCGCGTTCAACCTCAACCTGCTGCGGCACCTGAACGACCTGCTCGATGCGGACTTCGATGTCGCGAAGTTCGAGCACCAGGCCGAGTACAACCCGGTCCGCGGGCGCATCGAGATGTACCTGGCGAGCACCGTCGCGCAGCGCGTGCGGCTGAACGGCGCGGAGTTCGCGCTCGACGCCGGCGAGCGCATCCACACCGAGAGTTCCTACAAGTACCACCCGGAGGAGTTTCTGGAGATCGCCGGCGCGGCGGGGTTCGTCAGGCAACGCATGTGGACGGACGACCGCGGCTATTTCATGGTCCTGCTGCTGGAGTTCGCCGGCCGCTGACGGGACGCGCCGTCCCACACATACCCGTTTGTTGATAGCCTCTCCGCATGCACGAAATCAGCGAGCTGCAGACCTACCTGTACGACCTCAGGGGATACCTCGTCGTCGAGGACGTGCTCACGCCCGAAGAGGTCGCCCGGCTGAAGGAGATCATCGACGGCACGGATCTCACGGACCTGCCGCCGAGCCACCGCTTCGGCAGCGCCGGCGGCTCGGCGCCGACGGGGCCCGGATTTCTGGCCTGGGGCGCGCCGTTCGTGGCGCTGATGGACCACCCCCTCGCGATGAGCGTCATGCGCGCGCAACTCGGTGACTGCTTCCGCCTCGACCGCATCTTCGGCATGCACATGCGCAAGGGCCTGCCCAAGGGCCGACTGCACTCGGACTACGGGGCCTCGCAGCCGTACTCGCGGGCGGAACGCGGTCGCTACTTCCTGCCCCCCGGCCACGAGGCCCTGCACGGGTTCGGCGTGGCCGCCTGGAACCTGACGGACACGGGCCCCGAGCACGGCGGTCTGCGGGTGATCCCCGGCAGCCACAACAGCCACTACAAGCTGCCCAAGGTCATCCGGGCCGACGAGTACGACGAGGTGGTCGTGGTCCCGGAGGCGCCGGCCGGAAGCGTGACGTTCTTCTCCGAAGCGCTCACGCACGGCACCTCGGCGTGGCGGGCGGACCACCACCGCTACACCCTGCTGTACAAGTACTGCGCGTCCCAACTGACCTGGTCGCGCACGCGAGTAACGGCCCCCGAGGGCGCCGAACTGTCGGAACGGCAGCGGCTGCTGCTGGAGGAGCCGGCCGGCGCCAAGTGGTTCTTCCCGACGCTGTTCCCGGACGCAGAGGAGCCAGCGCAGGCCGCGTCCAGCTCGTAGGGATCGCCGCTACACGCCTGACGCGGTGCGGGACGGTCGTTTCAGAACTCCACGATGCGCCACTGGGGAACCAGCAGCCCGGCGTCGTCGATGTCGCCGAATCCTTCCAGGGGGTCGACGGGCACGAGGTAGTACGGCTTGCCGAACTCGGGCACGATCTTGACCATGCGCAGGCGCCCGTTCTGGCGGTACTCGTAGACCGTGCGGTCCTCGCCCTCGATCAGGGTCACGTCCGGTCCCCGCTGGGCGGTCTCCTGTCCCGCCAGGGGCGCGGCCCACAGCGCGCACGCGAGGAAAAACACGGAGAGGACGACGCTGCGCAGGGTGCTGCCTCGTGTGATAGCGTGACCGGCCGGGAGGCAATGTAGCATGCACGAGGACACTCCGTTACTGCTGGTCGACGGCTCGTCGTACCTGTTCCGCGCCTTCCACGCCCTGCCCGATCTCTCGACGGCCGACGGCTTCCCGACGGGCGCCCTGTTCGGCGTCATCAACATGCTGCGCAAGCTGGGGAATGACTTCGAGGGGAGTCCCGTGGCGGTGGTGTTCGACGCCTCCGGCAAGTCCTTTCGCAACGAGATCTACTCCGAGTACAAGGCCAACCGCCCGCCGATGCCGGACGACCTGCGCCGGCAGATCGAGCCGATCCACCAGGTCATCGCGGCGATGGGCATGCCGCTGCTGATCGTGCCGGACGTGGAGGCGGACGACGTGATCGGCACCCTGGCGGCGCAGGCCACGCAGAGCCGCCGGCACACGGTCGTTTCGACGTCCGACAAGGACATGGCGCAGCTCGTGAGCGACTACGTCACGCTGGTCAACACGATGAGCGAGACGACGCTGGACCGGGACGGCGTCGAGGCGAAGTACGGCGTACCGCCGGAGCGGATCGTCGACTACCTGGCGCTGATGGGCGACAGCGTGGACAACATCCCGGGCGTCCCGAAGGTCGGACCGAAGACGGCGGCGAAGTGGATCGGTCAGTTCGGCGGACTCGACGAGGTGATCGCCGGCGCGGACGCAGTGAAGGGCAAGGTCGGGGAAAACCTGCGGGACACCCTGGACCAGCTCCCGCTATCCCGCGAGCTCGCGACCATCCGGTGCGACGTGGACCTGCCGGTGGCCCTCGGGGACCTGGTTCCGCAGCCGCCGGACGTCGAGGCGCTTGCCGAACTCTTCATCCGATACGAGTTCAAGTCCTGGCTCGCCGAACTCGGCGTCGAAGTCGACGAGCCTCCGCCGCCCGTACGCGACTACGAGCGCGTCGCGGACCTGGCGAACCTCGGGGCCTGGGCCGCGCGGCTGCGGGAAGCGGGGAGCTTCGCGCTCTGCGTGCACACGGACCGGGGCCACTACATGGACGCGCGCATCGCGGGGTTCTCCCTGGCGGTCGAGCCGGGCGTCGCGGCTTACGTGCCGGTCGGCCACGACCTCGCGGGGACCGACCAGCTTGCGCTTGCGTCGGCATTGTCCGCGCTGGGACCGCTCCTGGAGGACCCGGCGCTGCGCAAGGTGGGCCACAACCTGAAGATCGCCCGCAACGTCCTGGCACGCCACGGGGTCGCGCTCGAGGGCATCGCCAGGGACACGATGCTCGAGTCCTACGTTCTCGACAGCGTCGGCACGCGCCGGCACAGCCTCGACGCCCTTGCCGCGAAGCACCTGAAGTTCGAGACGACGCGCTACGAGGACATCGCCGGCAAGGGGGCGAAACAGCTCGACTTCCCGGCGCTGGCGCTCGAGGCGGCGACGGACTACGCCGCGGAAGAGGCGGATGTCGCCCTGCGGCTGCACGAGATGCTGTGGCCGCGGCTCCGGTCGACCGGGCGCCTGCGAAGCGTGTACGAAGACATCGAATTGCCGCTGCTGTCGGTGCTGTCACGGGTGGAGCGGGCCGGGGCGCTGGTCGATGCCGGCCTGCTGGCGGAACAGGGCCGCGAGCTCGGTGTGCGCGTGGAGGCGCTTGCCGAGAAGGCGTATGCAGCGGCGGGGCGAACCTTCAACCTGGGGTCGCCGAAGCAGCTTCAGGAGGTGCTCTACGACGAGATGGGACTCACGCCGCTGCGCAAGACCCAGACGGGACAGCGCTCGACCGCGGAAGCCGTGCTCCAGGAGTATGCGGAGCGGGGGGAAGAGTTGCCGCGGATCATCCTCGACCACCGGCAGGTCTCGAAGCTCAAGTCCACGTACACGGACACCCTCCCCCAACAGATCAACCAGCGCACCGGGCGCATCCACACCACCTACGGCCAGGCCGTGGCCGCCACCGGACGGCTCGCCTCGCAGGACCCGAACCTGCAGAACATCCCGATCCGGACGGAGGAAGGGCGGCGCATTCGACAGGCGTTCGTCGCCCCGCCCGGCCGCAAGCTCGTGGCCGCCGACTACTCGCAGATCGAACTGCGCATCATGGCGCACCTGTCGCGCGACGAGGGCCTCGTGCGGGCGTTTGCGGACGAGCTGGACGTGCACCGGGCGACTGCGGCGGAAGTGTTCGGCGTGGGCGTGGACGACGTCAACGGCGACCAGCGGCGCAGCGCGAAGGCCATCAACTTCGGGCTGATCTACGGCATGTCCGCTTTCGGCCTCGGGCGTCAGCTACGCGTTCCGCGCAACGTGGCCCAAGGCTACATCGACCGCTACTTTGCCCGCTATCCGGGCGTGCGGGAGTACATGGACAGCACGCGGGCGCAGGCGCGCGAGGCCGGCTTCGTCGAAACGGTCTACGGACGCCGGCTGTACCTGCCCGAGATCAACGCGCGCCAGGCCGCCCGCCGCCAGGCGGCGGAACGCACCGCCATCAACGCTCCGATGCAGGGCACCGCCGCCGACATCATCAAGCGCGCGATGATCGACGTGGACGCATGGCTCGCGGACGCCGGCCTGGACGCCGCGATGATCATGCAGGTCCACGACGAGTTGGTGTTCGAGGTGGCGGAGGGGGACATCGCGGCGCTGGTCGAAGGCGTCACGGCACGGATGACGCGGGCTGCGGAGCTCTCGGTGGACCTGGTCGTGGACGTCGGCGCCGGGGACAACTGGGACGAGGCGCACTAGCGCGACCTGACGGTCGCGTTGGGAGTTCGCTGCGCGAAACTCCTACGTCGCAAGCTCCTATGCGCCCCGCAACCGTCGCCTGCGGCTCCGCTCGCGGCCCAGCCCCACCGGCCCACGCGCCCGCGCCGTTCTACGGCGCGGCCTCCTGGGTGCCGCGCCGCGGGTGGCTCGGTTGTGCTAGGGTGTACACACCTGCGCATGTTGGGGGATTTACGATGTCGGCAACGATGACCGTTCGCCTGGAGGCGGGGCTCAAGGACCGTCTTGAGAAGCTTGCCGAAGCCACGCAAAGGTCAAAGTCGTTTCTCGCCGCCGAGGCGATCAGGGATTTCGTCGACGTGAACGAATGGCAAGTCAGCGAGGTTCGGGAAGCCTTTGCGGAGGCGGACCGCGGGGAGTTCGCCAGCGACGCAATGGTCGACGAAGTATTCCGGAAATGGGGGGCGGGTGCAGGTTAGGTGGCTCTCCAGGGCACTAGAGAATCTCGATGACGAAGCAGAGTTCATCGCCGTTGATGATGCAAACGCGGCGCGGGCCGCCGTTCGTCGCATTCGGGAGGCGGTTGACCATCTGAGAGCGAATCCGGCGATGGGTCGGCCTGGCCGCGT
Source organism: Pseudomonadales bacterium (assembly GCA_963664635.1). Taxonomy (GTDB): domain Bacteria; phylum Pseudomonadota; class Gammaproteobacteria; order Pseudomonadales; family Azotimanducaceae; genus VXNE01. Next base: position 58,605 of record OY761542.1, read on the forward strand.
TCCGGGGACGCGGGAACTCGTTGTCGGTGGAACCCCTTACGTCGTTCCTTACCGCGTCAGGCCTCGGTTGAACCGGATCGAGATTCTGCGGGTGTTCCACGCATCGCGCCGTCTTCCGGCGAAGTGGTAGAGGCCCGTCGTCCCGCAAGAAACGCCGCCACGCGCGCCTCCGCCGCCTCCGCCCCGAGCCCGGTGGCGGCGGAAAACACGATGGCCTCGCCGTTGCCGGTGTCGGCGAGCTGTCGCGCCGCGGCGCGGTGTACGGCGATCCGGGCGCCCTGCTTCAGCTTGTCCGACTTGTTGAGCAGTGCCAGCAGAGGCGTCTCCGCCCGCTCGGCCCAGTCCAGCATCTGCGCGTCGAAGGGCTGCAGCGGATGGCGGGCGTCCATGATGAGGACGACGGCGGCGAGGTTCTCGCGGCGCGTCAGGTAGTCGTCGATCGCCTGGCTCCACTGCGCGCGCTCGGATTTCGCGGCCTTCGCGTACCCGTAGCCGGGCAGGTCCACCAGGCGACCGCCGCCCTTGACGGCGAAGAAGTTGATGAGGCGCGTGCGTCCGGGGGTCTTGCTGACGCGGGCGAGCCGCTTCGAGCCGGTCAGGCGATTCAGCGTGCTCGACTTCCCCGCGTTGGAGCGCCCGGCGAAAGCCACTTCGGGCTCGTCGTCCGGCGGACACTCGGCCCAGCGGGAGGCGCTCGTCAGGAAGCGTGCGGAAAGGGGCATGGCGGGTATAATCCGCTCGCCGCGACGCCCGTAGTGTAACCGTTGACCCCCTTGTCCCACCGGCCTTCCGGCCTGGGAGGCACGCAGGGGGCGGACGCGCGGCAGTTTGTTGAAAGGCTTCGAAATGCGTTATCTGAGCTGGACGGCCGCGGTCGTCCTGGCGGGCTCCGTCGCCGCCGCCGAGATCGAGACCATGGTGATCGCCTGCGCGGCGTGCCACGGTCAGGACGGCGTCTCCGGGATCGCCCCGGACTACCCGAGCATCGCCGGGCAGAACGAGCGCTATCTGCTCACCCAGCTCAGGCTGCTCAAGTCCGGCGAAAGGCCGGCGCCGCTCATGGCCGGTCAGCTCGACATGGTCTCCGACGACGACCTTGCCAGGATGGCGGCGTACTATGCGGCCATGCCGGGGCAGGTCGGCCGCTCGTCGCCGGAAAACCTCGATGCCGGCATGCGCATCTACCGCGGCGGGATCATGGAGAAGGGAGTGGCGGCCTGTACGGCGTGCCACTCGCCGAACGCGAGCGGCAACGGGCCGGCGGGATTCCCGAGCCTGTCGGGGCAGCGTTACGATTACGTCGTCGCGCAACTCGTGGCCTACCGCGAGGGACACCGCACGACCGACGAGGAGTTTGGCGGCATGATGCGCGATGTCGCGGCACGCCTCACGGACACCGAGATCGCGGCGCTCGCGAACTACGTCCAGGGTCTCTACTGACCCGGCGCGGCGCGAAACCCGTGCGACACATCCTCACGCTCTGCTGCCTGTTCCTGGGTGCCGCCGCGCACGCCGCGGAGTTCGAGGCCGGCGTGCACTACGCCGAGCTGCCGATTCCCGTCGAGACCACCGCTCCGGAGGGTGCGGTGGAGGTGGTGGAGGTCTTCTCCTATGCCTGCATCCACTGCTACAGCTTCGAGCCGTTCGTGCGCGCCTGGGAGGAGCGGCAGCCCGAAGACGTCGCGTTCCGGCGTGTCCCGGCGGTCTTCAACCCGGTCTGGGAGATGTTGGGCCAGGCCTACTACACGGCGCAGGCGCTTGATGTCCTCGACGTCGTGCACATGCCCATCTTCGAGGCGATCCACGTGCACCGGATGGACGTTCGCGACGCGGAACTGATCGGGCGAATCTTCGCGCGTTACGCGGACACGCCGGCCGACGAATTCTCCCGCGTGTTCCGCTCGTTCGGCGTGGTGAGCAGCGCCCGGCAGGCCCGCGCGCAGAGCCAGGCCTACCGGATCTCCGGCGTGCCGACCCTCGTCGTTGCCGGCAGGTACCGCGTCGAGGTCGACAAGGCGGGCAGCCTGGAGAGGATGCTCGAAGTGGTGGACTTCCTCGTCGGCAAGGAGCGCGAGGCCGCCGCCTCCGGGGGCGGTCAGCCCGACTGACCTCCCGGGAACGGCCCCGCGATTCGCGCTATTCTCCGGCGCATGGCGGAACGCGGCGACGACTGGGAGATCGAGCAGCGCGAGTGGCTCGAAGCCCTCGATGGCGTCCTTGACGAGCACGGGCCCGAGGGGACCAAGACGCTCCTGCGACGCTTGCAGGACGCGCTGTCGCGCCGCGGCATCGTGCTGACCGAAGCCGCGCTCAACACGCCCTACCGCAACACCATCCCCCTCTCGGAACAGCCGCCCTACCCGGGCAGCCTCGACATCGAGACCCGCATCGAGAACATCCTGCGCTGGAACGCGGTGGCCATGGTGCTGCAGGCCTACGACTCGGGATCGGGCGTCGGCGGACACATCGCGACGTACCTGTCCGCGGCGACGATGATGGAAGTCGGGTTCAACCACATCTTCCGCGCTGCGGGGCCGGACTACGGCGGCGACCAGGTCCACGTGCAGGCGCACACCTCGCCCGGCGTGTACGCCCGCGCCTGGCTGGAGGGGCGCCTGGATCTCGTCCAGCTCCGGAACTTCCGGCGCGAACTCGCCGCCGAGGGCGGGTTGCCCTCCTATCCCCATCCCCGGCGGATGCCCGACTTCTGGCAGATGCCCTGCGCGAGCATGGGTCTCTCGACGCCGAGCGCGATCTACCAGGCGCGCTTCGCGAAGTACCTCGAGAGCCGCGGCCTGAAGCCGAGGAACGGCGGCAAGATCTGGAACTTCATCGGGGACGGCGAGTCCGACGAGCCGGAAGTCCTCGGCACCATCGACATCGCGGCCCGCGAACACCTCGACAACCTCGTGGTGGTGGTGAACTGCAACCTGCAGCGCCTCGACGGCCCCGTGCGGGGCAACGGCAAGATCATCCAGGAGCTCGAGCGCGCGTTCCGGGGCGCGGACTGGCACGTCATCAAGGTGATCTGGGGCGGCGGCTGGGACGTGCTCTTCGAGCGTGACACGAAGGGCATCCTGCAGGCGCGGATGGAGCAGGCGGTGGACGGCGACTACCAGTTCTACACCGTCTCGCCCGGCGACGTGGTGCGCGAGCACTGGGTGGAGGACACCCCGGGGCTGGGCGACCTGATGGACTCCCTGAACGACGAGGAGATCCGCACGATCAAGCGGGGCGGACACGACCATCACAAGGTCTACGCCGCCTTCCGGCAGGCGACGGAGGTGACGGGCAAGCCCTGCGTCGTCCTGCTCAAGACGGTGAAGGGCGACGGGCTTGGGCCCAAGTCCGAAGGGCGCAACACGGTCCACCAGAAGAAGCACCTGTCCGCCGACGAGCGGCGGGAGCTGGCGGCGCGGCTCCGCATTCCGCTGGCCGACGACGCCATCGTCGCGGCCGAGTTCTACCGGCCCCCGGAGGACAGCGAGGAGATCCGTTACCTCAGGGCCCGGCGGGAGGCGCTCGGCGGCTTCCTGCCGGCGCGCGAGGTGAAGTGCGAACGCCTCGAGCCGCCGCCGCTCGAGTTCTTCGCCGACATGCTGCGCGGCTCCGGCAAGCGCGAGGTCTCGACTACCATGGCGGTCGTGCGGATGCTGCAGAAGCTCCTCCGCTACGAGGGCCTCGGGCGTTACGTGGTCCCGATCGTGCCGGACGAGGCGCGCACGTTCGGCATGGACGGGCTCTTCCCGCAGGCGGGGATCTTCTCGCTGGAAGGCCAGCGCTACCAGCCGGTGGACGCCGGCACCATCGCCCCGTACCGGGAAGCGGAGGACGGGCAGATCCTGCAGGAAGGCATCTGCGAGACCGGCGCGATGGCGTCGTTCCTGGCGGCGGGCACGGCGTACGCCAACCACGGCCTGCCGATGATCCCGTTCTACATCTTCTACTCGATGTTTGGCTTCCAGCGCGTCGGCGACATGATCTGGTCCTGCGGCGACATGATGTGCAAGGGGTTCCTGCTCGGCGGTACGTCGGGGCGGACGACGCTGAATGGCGAGGGCGTGCAGCACCAGGACGGCCACTCCCACGTGATGGCGTCCACCGTGCCGAACCTCGTGAGCTACGACCCGGCGTTCGCCTATGAGCTCGCTGTCATCGTGCGCGACGGCATCCGGCGCATGTACGGCGAGTTCGAGGACGTCTTCTACTACGTGACGGTCACCAACCAGAACTACGTGATGCCGCCGATCCCGGAGGGCGCGGAGGAGGGCATCGTCGCCGGCATGTACTGCTACCGCCGCGCGGAAGGCGCGCAGGTCAACCTGCTGGGGAGCGGGGCGATCATGATGGAGACGCTCGCGGCTGCGGACATCCTCGGCGGCCTGGGGTTCCCGGCGAACGTCTGGAGCGTGACGAGCTACAACGAGCTGGCGCGCCAGGGCACGCTGGCGGAGCGCGAACAGATGCTCAGCGTCGGCGGTGCGGAGGCCCGTCCGTACGTAGAGGAGTTGCTCGCCGGCGAGGAAGGCGTGTTCGTCGCCGCGTCGGACTACATGAAGGCCCTGCCGCAGTCGATCGCGCGCTGGCTGCCGGGCGAGTACACCGTGCTGGGGACCGACGGCTTCGGACTGTCGGAGTCCCGGGAGTCGCTGCGCGACCATTTCGAGGTGTCGCGGGACTGGATCGCGTTCGCCGCGCTCTCGACCTTGGCGCGGGCCAACCGCGTCAAGGCGAACGCGGCGATGGACTTCGCGCGAGAGAGGGCCCTGGATCTCGAGAAAGCGGCAGCCTCGTAGCCTCAGCGTCGCTCGGGGATGCACGTGAATTCGAGGCGGGACGGGACAAGCCCCCGGCCGTTCATGGCACCCAGAGGGGTACAATCAGGCGTGTGGACGCACGGAGGTCCGCGCCATGGCCGCTATCGTTGCTACGAAGTGGGCTCCCCTGCAGGGCATGCCCGAAGATGCGGGCACGTGGTCAATCCCGGGATACGCAGCGCTTGGCGAGGAATGGCACGGGTGCCGCGCGGCCCTGAAGCAGGACGCTGCGGCGGAGGCGTTCCTGGGGGCGTGGCTGCGTGAGCGTGTACGCGCGTTCGCGCTTGAGACGGGACAGATCGAGGGGCTCTACACACTACGCCGTGGTGTGACGGAACAGTTCGTGGCCGAGGGTTTTGCGGCCGCGGCGGGAGCGCACACCTTGGAGGACATCGACGATGGGGTCATCCGCGGGCTGCTCCATGACCAGGAAGAAGCCTACGACATGATGTTCGAAGATGTCGCAGGAGGGCGTCCGCTGTCCGCATATCAGGTGAAAAGCTGGCACCAACTGCTGACCCGCCATCAGGCGACCGTCGCCGGGATCGACCGGCAGGGTAACCGCGTCCAGGTGCCGTTCGAGACGAAGGGGCGTTGGAAGGAACGGCCGAACAACCCGAAGCGTCCAGATGGCGTCATCTACGAGTACTGCCCTCCCGAACATGTCGCTGCCGAGATGGACCGCTTTTTCGAGATCTACGAGGGCATCGGCGAGCGTGGTTACCCCCCCAATGCGAAAAGCGCGTGGGCGCATCACGGGTTCGTCCGGACACACCCATTTCAGGACGGCAACGGACGGGTGTCCAGGCTCATCATGGCATGGCCGTACCTGAAAGACGGTTTACCTCCACCGATCATCGCGGCACAGGACAAACCCAACTACATCGCCGCCCTGGAGCGGGCTGACCGCGGCGACCTCCGCGCCTTCTCGGACTATCTGGGGCTGCTTGCAATCGCCTCGCTGAACTCAGCCGTCCAGCTTGCTCGTGATGTCCTTGCCGGCAACCTCAACCGCCCGAGTGGTAATGGGGGGAGGACGGTCGGCAGCGAGTACCTACCCCCTGCCGAGGACGGGAATCAGCCCGCGTTGGCAGATGCTCCCAAGAATAGCGGCAAAGGGGGCGGGCCAAGCCCCTGACGGAGCAAGCGGAGAGTGCTGCCGTCATGGACGAAGCGTTGGGCAGCCCCGTTTTGCCAGTTCAGGATTCGCGTAAACCCACGTATTTGCTGGCTTTCAGACAGAAATGCCACGCTTTTGAGAACGGCCAGGAGCTCGCGCCGTAGAAGTTTCGCGCCAGCGAAACTTCCAACGCGACCGTCAGGTCGCGCTAGAGCGAGCTTACGCTCGCGTTGGCAGTTGCTTGCGCAACTGCTGGTCTACGTGCTCGCTTCCACTCGCACTCCGACTAGCCCGTCCCCTACGGGGCCGGCGCCTTGAGTCGAGGGACCACGTCGGAGAACAGCCGTTCCAGGCTGTCCCCCATGCGCTCGGCGCGCAACCCCGGCGGCACGGCCATCGTCACGATGTCCGTGATTCCGAACTCGCCGATGAACGCACGGAGCTGATCCACGCATTCCTCGACGTTGCCGATGATCCAGGTCTGCGGGATCGGTTCGACATCGCCGGGACCGAAGCCTTCGCCGCTCTCCTCGAAGAAGCGCCGGTAGAGCTCCATGCGATATAGCTCGGCGGCGCGGACGACCGGCCAGTCGGTGTTGCGGTCGTCCGTCACGAGGATGCTGCGGATGATGCCGACGCGATGGTCACGCGGCTCGCGGCCGCTGTCGGCGAGCGCAGCCCGCCAGCGGTCGAAGGTGGCGCGGGGCCCCTGCGGCAGGAAGTTCGTGCCGTAGTGGGCGGCGCGCAGCGCGCCGGCTTCCGACATGGCGGCGACCCACAGGGGCGGGCCGCCTTCCTGCACATAGCCCGGCGTGACGACGACGTCCTCGAAGCGGTAACGCTTGCCCGCATAACTGAAGCGCTCTCCCGTGAAGCAGCGCTGCAGCACCTCGATGCACTCGTTGGTCAGCGACACTCGGTGCGAGACGGGGAAGCCGAAGCCCCGGAACTCGTGGGGGGCATAGCCCATCCCGAGGCCCACCTCGACGCGCCCGCCCGAGAGGTTGTCCAGCACCGCCAGGTCCTCGGCCAGCCGAATCGGGTGGTTGAACGGGGCGAGGCAGATGTCCGTACCGAAGCGGACGCGTGAGGTGACCGCGGCCATCGCCCCGGCGACGGGGATCCAGCTCGGCAGGTAGCCGTCCTCGACGAAGTGGTGCTCGGTGAACCAGACCAGGTCGGCGCCCAGCCGGTCCAGCCACTGGACCTGCTCCAGGACCTCCGCATACAGCGCCCGGTGGCTGACCCCGGAATCCGGCGGGTTGCGGAAGTCGTAGCAGACGCCTATGCGCAGGTCAGGCATGCTTCGCCGCCCGTGGCGCTGGTCGTGTCAACCCCGCCGCTGCGGCCGCCGGCGTTCGCGCGGTTTCGCCCGCGTCATGTCCATCAACCGGTCGCGCAGCGGCTCGAGGTCCTCGTAGACGGCCTCGGGCCCCAGCTCGATCGGCTCGTTGACGACGATCTGGGACATGGAGAAGCTGCCGCTCGAGGCGTGGATGACGACGCCGTTCGGCGCGTCCTCGGAACACATGAACAGCACGGCCGGGCTCACGAGCTTGGGATGCCGCAGCGGGTCCGGTTCGCCGAGGTCCTCCGAGCGGCCGGGTACGGTGTTCGTCATCCGCGTCGCGGCGCCCGGTCCGAGGGTGTTGACGCGCACGTTGTGGTTCGCGCCTTCGAGGGCGAGCACGTTCATGAGCCCGACCATGCCCATCTTCGCGGCGCCGTAGTTGGCCTGACCGAAGTTGCCGAAAATCCCGGAGCCGGAACTGGTGAAGACGATGCGGCCGTAGTTCTGCGCGTACATGAGCGGCCAGGCGGCGTGGGTGACGTAAGCGGTGCCGTTCAGGTGCACGTTCATCACGATGTCCCACTCGTCCAGGGTCATGTTCTTGAACGTCTTGTCGCGCAGGATGCCGGCGTTGTTGACCAGGATGTCGATGCGGCCGAAGGCGTCGATGGCGGTCTGGACGATCGATTTCGCGCCCTCGCGGTCCGACACCGACGCCTTGTTGGCGACGGCCGTCCCGCCGAGATCCTCGATCTCGGCGACAACGACGTCGGCCATGTCGCCCTGGCCGGACCCGTCGACGCCGCCGCCGAGATCGTTGACGACGACCTTCGCGCCGCGCTTGGCGAACTCGATCGCGTGGCAGCGCCCGAGGCCTCCGCCCGCGCCGGTCACCACGGCGACCTTGCCTTCAAACTCACTCATCGTTGCTGTCCTTTACCTGCACTGAAACGATCAATCCGCTCGGAGGAGCGGATCGGATGGGGGGCGGTTATATCACTGTCGGACGGCGTGGTGCGCCCCTGGCGCCCCTGCGCAAGTTGCGAAGCAACTTGATCGCGTCGCCGACCCGGCGACGCGCCTACTGCATGATGGCCCGGGCCATGCGCTGCACGGAGTCGCGATGATGCGCCACCGCGGCGGCGCCGAGGTCCTCTTCCGGCGGCGGCAGGAGGTCGAAGTGGTCGAAGCGGTCCTCGCCGGCGACGAGGGTCGCGGTGTCGCGGGGCTCGCTTACCCAGGGTTTTTCGGCGTCTCACGGGAACCCTCAAGCGGCGACCTCACCAAGTCCTGGACGCAGGCCATCCGGCCGAATGGCAGGACCACCAGCGTCGGCCTCGGCGGTTATCCTCTCGTCACGCTCGCCGTGGCGCGCGACCCCCGGCGGCGCGTGCAGCGCGCGCCGACCTTCGCGCAGGCGTGCGAGACGGTGATCGCCATCCGTGCCCAGGAACTGGAAGGGCGGCAAGAACGGGCGCCAGTGGCGCGCGTCCCTGCGCGACTACGCCATGCCGAAGCTCGCGCGCAAGCGCGTGGACGCCGTCACCACCGCGGACGTCATGGCCGTGCTGCTGCCGATCTGGTCGACCAAGCGGCAGACGGCGCGGCGAGTCCGCCAGCGCATCGGCGCGGTGATGAAGTGGGCGGTCGCGCAGGGCCACCGCGATGACAACCCGGCGGGCGACGCCATCTCCGCCGCGCTGCCCAACAACCGCGTCGCGACGAAGCACCAGCGGGCGCTGCCGCACGCCGAGGTCGGCGTCGCCCTCGCGCGGGTCCGGGCCTCCGGCGCCTATCTCGGCACGAAGCTGGCGTTCGAGTTCCTCGTGCTGACGGCGAGCCGGTCCGGCGAGATCCGCCAGGCCCGCTGCGAGGAGATCGACCACGACGCCGCGGTGTGGACGATCCCCGGCGCGCATGAAGACGGGCCGCACCGGGTGCCGCTCTCGCCCCGGGCGCTCGAGGTGCTCGACGAGGCCGCCCGCCTGTTCCACGGCGACGGGCTCGTGTTCCCCTCGCCCACGGGGCGGGTGCTGAACCACTCCACGATCACCAAGCTGCTGGGCGAACTGGGCATCCAGGCCAGTTGGCATGTTGATGGGTGGTCATCCCACTTCGGCGGTATGATGGCCACCGAACCCCTGGCAGGGCGCCGCATGACCAAGGTGACCGAGCGCAGGACCAAGACCGACTGGGCGCACTTCCTCGACGACATCGCCGGTCGCTACGCCGGCGCCGAGAGGATCACGCTGGTCATGGACAACCTCAACACCCATCGTCCGGGCGCGCTCTACGAGACCTTTCCGCCGGCCCGGGCCAAGGCGCTGCGCGACCGGTTCGACTTCGTCCACACCCCCAGGCACGGCAGCTGGCTCAACGTCGCGGAGATCGAGCTCAACGTCATGATCCGCCAGTGCCTCAACCGCCGCCTCGACGACATCGCCATCCTACGCCGAGAGGTCGCCGCCTGGCAGGCCGCCCGCGATCGCATCCGAGCCAAGGTCGACTGGCAGTTCACCACCGAAGACGCACGTCTGCGTCTGAAACGCCTCTACCCGACATTTGATGAATGACAAGACACTAGTTTCTGGCGCAAAGCCATGCAGGGAGGGTGCATGAAACTTGTACTGGGAGGGAAACAGACGCCTGTTGTCACCGCTTTTCAAAGCAACGCCGGTTCGCTGCGTAATTTTCTGCGCCGCTTTTTTGAGTGTAGTGAGGACGTCGAAGATTTACTGCAAGAGACCTTCGTCAAAACTTTCGAAGCGGAACATTCGACCCGTATTGACATGCCTAAAGCGTTCTTGTTCAAGACCGCCAGGAACTTGGCGCTAAACGAATTGACCCGTCGCGCCAGACACAAGACCCAGGCAGTAGCGGATATTGACTCGTTGACGGTCTTACTAGCACAACGAGAACAGCATGACGACGGCCCGGCTGAAAGAGCGGCAATAGATGAGCGTCTGGAGCGGGCAAGCGAAGCCGTCGATCGGCTATCGCCGCGAGTGCGCGCAGTTTTCCTGCTGCGGCACGTGGAGGGCCTGAAGCAACGGGAAATCGCACGGCGTTTGCACATTGCAGAGAGTACAGTGGAAAAGCACATCGCCAAGGGTCTGGCACAGATAGCGCTGGCCAACCTGGATCAGGACTAAAAGAGTGAGTAACCAAATCGTCAGTTTTCCAGATCGAGAGCAGTTGACTAATGAAGCAGCCGCTTGGATCGCAAAACTTGATGCCGGTCATATAAGCGCCACAGATCTCTCGGCCCTGAGAGCGTGGGCCGGTACCAGCAAGCAACATCGCGATACGCTGGAGCACGTGGCATCGGAGTGGGATGAGTTGGCCTTCCTCGCGCTCAGCCGGACGCTGGTTTCAGACGACAAACGGGATGTACTGGGCAATACAGGCCACAGCAGATGGCATGGTGTTGCGAAGGTCGCTGCAGCAGTTGGCGTCACCGCGGTGTTTGGCGCACTGGGCTGGTATTTTCAGCCGACGACGGCTGATGCCACGTATGTGGCTGCCAATGGCCAATACGCTACCGCTATTGGCGAACAGCGTATTGTATCCCTGCCGGATGGATCAGAAGTTCACGTTAATACCAACAGCCATCTGGAAGTCACCTATGGGGCGCGGCGTTCTCTCAGGTTACTGCAGGGGGAGGCGTTCTTTGATGTTGCGCCGGACGCCGAAAAACCATTCGTCGTCAGCGCGGGGCGTGGTGAAGTAGTCGCGATCGGGACCGCATTCGCGGTCCGCCTCGAAACGACAGATTCCGTGCGCGTTACGGTCAGTGAAGGCCGGGTAACCGTTGGCCATGCAGTCAGCGACACCCTTCGTCTGCAACCCACAGAGACTATCGATACGACCGTGCAGGTGAGCACGGGGGAGACAGTCGTATTTGATGGCGCGACGATTGATCTCCTCCAAACACTCGACTTGCCGGAGTTGTCCGGGCGACTTGCCTGGCGCAACGGTATGCTCAGGTTCACTGATGAGTCGTTGTCTAACGTCATCGCCGAAGTTACCCGCTACACGCCGCGAGAGATTGTGATTTCAGACCCCAGTCTGCGAGACCTGGCGTTTAGTGGCTATTTTCGCACTGGTGACACGGCGGCGCTGTTGGGCACCTTAGCTGCCGACTTCAACATCTCCGCCATGCAAGTGGATGGTGATGTCATCTATCTGCAACGCCATTACGCCCCAAGGGTCAAGCCACGTCAGTAGATGGTATGGCGGATTTTCTTTTCCCTGTTGTCGTAGTTCCTCAGGCATACCGCAGGATTGCCCGATCTACCTTGATCGGCGTCCTTCTGTTGAGTTTGAGCACCGTGTCGATTGCCGACGATTCGCGTCCGTTTGACATAGCGGCTCAGTCGGCCGAAGTGTCGCTGAAGGAATTCGCATTGCAGGCCGAAGTATCAATGTTGTTCGTCGCGGAGGAGGTGCGGGGGGCGACCACGCGCCGCCTACACGGCGAGTTCACAGTTGAAGCCGCATTGACAAGGTTGTTGGCGGGAACCCGACTTCAAGGTCGGATCAACGAATGGGGTGTGTTGACGGTGACACCGATGACAGAAGTTGCGGTGTCTGCGACTAAGGAGAGCACGGAGAGAGATTCAATGCAGATTGAAAAGAGTTCAATACTTGGCCGCATCGTCACGGCCATCGCTTCGGCCATATTCGCCACTAGCGCGCCGGTGACAGCCGCGGAAGACGCGGGCACTGACACATCCATCGAAATCGAGGAAATCGTGGTGACCGGCAGCCACATCAAGCGGAAAAACCAGGCCGACCTGGCATCGCCAATCGACGTGGTTGGCCTGGAAGACATCGCCGCTAACGGCTGGTCCAGCATCGAAGACATTGCCGAAACCTTTACTTTCAATACCAGCTCTAGCGGGCGCACCGGACTGCTGTCCACTTGCTGCGGCTCGGAGCGAGGTATTGAGCTCAGAGGGCTTGGCTCGGGATCGACGTTAGTCCTGCAGAACGGCAAACGTGTCGCATCAAACGGCCAGGGTTCGATCGACGACGATATGACCAATATCAAGGCGCTAATGCCGGTAATCGCGATCGATCGTATGGAAACGCTGCTCGACGGCGCCGCGGCGGTATACGGATCCGATGCCGTTGCGGGCGTTGTGAATATCATACCGCGCAAGAACTTCGAAGGGTTCGAAATGCGCGCCGGCAGCAAGAACATCGAAGGTTCGGGCCACTGGGAGTTCCAGATGATCGCGGGGGTACAAAACGGCCGGGTGCGCGGGATGGCCGCAGTCGGTTTTACCCATCAGGATCCGCTAAGAAACCACGAGCGACCGTTTAGGCTAATCAACAATACCTCCGGCAACGGCAGTCCCGGCACGTATAGGCTGCACGAGCGACCGCTCGCCGACGACGGCGTTAGCGATCTCGTGGTCAACAATAGCGAGCGCGTCATTAACTACACCCAGCTGTGGGATCAAGCCACCGACACGTCGAACCTCGACGCGGACGGGCGCATCGCGTCCGGGCCGTTTGCGGGGCAGGCGCCGGTCACCAGCCTTCGGGTCGCCGATCCGCACTGTATTCCCGGTATCGTGGAGGACTTTCCAGGCGGACGTGTTATGGAGTGGAATGCCGACGGTTCCTCACCACCCACGACAGGCGACCTCGGTGCCGTCATCCCTGGCGGCGGGCAGTTCGCCCCGGCGTTTGGCGGTGCGCCTTGGGGCGTAGGCAGCTGTCTATACTCCTTTCAGCCGAGCAACTCGATCACACCTGAGGACGACATTTTGGTGGGCTACACCAACTGGGGACTCGACATCGCCCCCGGTCAGGACATCGAGTTCGAATACAGTACGCGATGGACGGAGCAGGCCGCGGAGTACACGCCGAGCGTACCGATGACCAACGGCATGCCGGTGGTTCCGGCAAGCAACCCGCTCAATCCCTTTAATCAGGACGTCCCCTGGACAGGGCGCCCGCTCGGCAATGCGTACCGATACTCACCTGTCGACGCCCGTCAGGAGGACGATTTTCAGTCACATCGCTTCGCCGTCACCTACAACCTCGACTTCGGCCAGTATCTGGACGGGGAGATGGCCTCGACATGGGGCGCGAGCGTCTCTGGACAGTACTCGTGGGACCGCATATCGGAGCGCGACCGCGACACCCATCTGCTGCGGCTGCAGTACGCGCTGCAAGGCTACGGTGGAAGCAATTGCGATGTCCGCTTCGACGGACCCGGACCCGGTACCGCTGCGGGGACGGGTAACTGTTACTACTGGAGCCCGTTTGCTGCAGACATCTACCTCGACACGTTCGATTCGAACTCCGGCCATGCGTCGGCATTTCGGGTGGACAGTGATGGCAATGTCGTGAAAGCGACCCCCGCAGAAACCTATGATGTCATCGAATGGTTCATCGCGGACTCCGAGAGCTTCAACGAGCGTGAGCTGTACGTCGCGGAAGGTGTCGCTGCGGGTGACATATTCGCGCTGCCGGGCGGCAACGCTGCGCTCGCGGTTGGCTTCCAGCATCGTCGCGATGAGTTCGAACGCTTCGATACGGCGTTTCAGGAGTCGTTGAATCAAGGCTTTTTACCGCCCCAACGCGGGGGTGAAGGTCGCCGCTCCGTGGACGCTGTCTTTGCTGAGCTCAGTATGCCGTTGCACGACACCTTGGACGTCCAGTTTGCGGTGCGTCGCGAGGAGTACAGTGGGGGGCTCACAAGCACCGACCCGAAAGCCGGTATAAAATGGAGCCCTACGGACTGGCTATCGCTGCGCGGCAGCTACTCAACGTCGTTCAAAGCGCCGTCGCTGAGGTTTGCTGTCGGCACCGACAGCACAGGTTTTGTGGAAGAGATCCGGGACCCGCTCGATCCGGTCGAGTTCAACTCGGGCACCGGCACGTTTAGAACGGTCTTGATCGGGAAGAACCCTGATCTCGATCCCGAGGAGTCGGAGAACTTCAACTTCGGTGCCTCGTTACTACCCGAGTTGCCTTGGGGTGACGGCAATCACTCTCTGCAGTTGGACTTCGACTACTTCACGTTCGATTTCGAGAATCGCTTTCAGTACACGCCGTCAAGCCAGATCGTCGCTGAAGATCCGTGCGGACCGATGGTGGTTCGAGACACCGTCAACTTGATCCCCGACCCGTTGCTCGAAAACGACCCGACCGGGAACTGCGGCTCGGGTCCAGTGGGTAGCGTCCTGATCGTCAGACAGTCGTTCCAGAACTCGGGTGGAGTCGAAATATCCGGAGCCGACTTCAAAGCGAAGTACTCCTTCGATATCGGCAAGACCAACGTGACGATACGCAGCCAGACTTCGGTGATGCTCAACTACGACATCCGCAATACCCCGACCAGTGCCGTCATCGACGGCGTTGGTTACACCAACGACGGCAACGCGGGGAGCCCTGTACCGAAGATACGCTCCAACATGTTCTTAAATGTGAACAGGGGTAACCACGCGTTGAATACCACGGTTCGCTACATCAGCAAGATGAAAGACGACGTCTTTGGCGACCGTAGCACGACCGTTCCCGATGTCGATGCCCACACGGAGGTGGATTTGCAGTACCAGTACACCTTCGGCGGTGCGCAGCAGTACAACATCGCACTGGGCGCGATCAACATATTCGACGAAGAACCTCCGTTCCATAGGTACGAAGGGTATGTGCTCCGAGTTCACAACCCCTTCATGCGCCAGCTATACGCAAGAGTGAAGATTTCGCTGTAGCCCGTCGCTCGAGAGAGGGCCCCGTTGGGGCCCTCTCTGCCCACCTAAACACACTGGAGGACGACCATGCTGCGTCTTGCGCTGACCACGGCGCTCGTCGCGATGGCGGCCGGCGCGGTAGCGGACATACCGCGGACGCCGGGAGGCAAACCCGATCTGTCGGGATACTACGACAGCGGCACGCTCACACCGCTCAATCGCCCGGAGTACTTCGGCGACAAGCAGTTCATGACGCAGGAGGAAGCGGCTGAAATCGTCGAGCGGCAACAGGCCGGACTCGCCGCGTCAAACCAGGCGAGCGACCCGAATCGCGGCGCGCCGGTGGCGGGCGGCGACGGCAACAGCGGCGGCGTCATCTCGTTCGACACGCTGCCCCGGGCCGGCGCGGGCGGCGTCGGCGGTTACAACGCGTTCTGGGTCGACCCCGGCAGCTTCGTCTCCGAGGTCGACGGCAAGTACCGCACGTCCATCATCTACGATCCGCCGAACGGCCGGCAGCCGCCGATGACCGAGAAGGGCAGGAGGCTCAGGGCGCAGAACTTCACGAGCTTCGCCTACGAAAACGACGGCACCGCTTCCTGGCTGGCGGAGCCCGGGCAGGGGCCGTTCGACGGGCCGGAGACCTTGGCGCTCTCGGAACGCTGCCTGCTCGGCTTCAGTGCCGGGCCGCCGAGCCTCCCCGGCCTCTACAACAACTTCAAGCGCATCGTACAAACCGAGGATCACGTGATGATCCTGCTCGAGATGGTCCACGACGCGCGCATCATCCGGCTCAACTCGGAGCACGCGCCGGATCTAAACCGCAAGTGGCTCGGGGACTCGATCGGGTGGTGGGAGGGCGACACACTGGTCGTCAAGACGAAGAATTTCAAGGAGCGAACGGGACTCTATGGCGGTGACGAGAACCTGCACGTCGTCGAGCGCTTCCAGAAGCTCGACAACGGCCACCTGCTCTACAACTTCACCGTCACCGATCCGACGATCTGGGAGCAGCCCTGGAGCGGCGAGTACGTCTGGAAGGCGAGCGAGGACAAGGTCTACGAGTACGCCTGCCACGAGGGCAACTACGCGATGGGCAACATTCTGCGCGGTGCGCGCATCCTCGAGAGCGAGTACACGGGGCCGGTGGCAGGATCCGGCGAGGAGTAAAGCAAGCGCGGCGCCGATTGACCGGCGCCGCGCTCACGCCGTCAGTGGGTGATGACGCGCGGCAGCGCTTTCGCCTGCTCGACCCAACCCGTGACGGACTTCGCCGAAGGCACGGACCGGACGAGGCTACGTCTCGTAGGATTTCCGCGCGACTTGTGTACGGTGCTCAGGAGTGAAGGAGGTATGGCTCAACCGTATCAACTCGAGAGCAGACGGCTTGGCGCCCAATGGACGCGCGGCTTTGCTGCGCACCTGTCCCTGCTGGTCTTTGTTGCCGTGTCCGGCATCGGCGCAGCACAGGCCGAGTTCGACGATGAGGAGGGCGACGATGACGTGGAGCGAGTGGTCGTTGGATCAGGTCGGGTTGGAATTCCCCGGAGTGGCGGCAGCGAAGGCGAGACTCCCCAAAAGCTGACCATTGAGCTCCCCGATCGGGACGCGAACGCCTGCCGCAGTGATCCGACGAGGGGTCCGGAGATGGTCGTCATCGAGGGCGGTCATTTCTGGAGGGGCTCGCTCTACGGTGACAGTGATGAGAAACCGGTGCACAAGGTTGCGGTGCAGCCGTTTGCCCTAGGCCGCTGCGAAGTCACGGTGGCGGAGTTCTCCGTTTTCGTCGAGGACACGGGATATGTCGCGACCGCTGATAGCGGGGACTGTCGTGCGGTAAACGAAGAGGGCACCATTTTTGTCGACGGCGTGAACGCATCCTGGCGGGATCCACGCTACCCCGAAGTAGCCCAAGTCGCGGCGATGCCGGTTGTCTGCGTGTCCTTCGACGATGCGTTGGCCTACACCCAATGGCTCGCTGCGCGCACCGGCCGGCCTTACCGGCTCCCGACGGAGGCCGAGTGGGAATATGCCGCCCGGGGTGGCACGACCACCGCACGCTATTGGGAGGTCTACCGGCGCGCAAGCCAGTGCGACTTCGCCAACGGCGCCGATCAGGACGCGAAGTCCAGGTTCACCGAGCGGTCGAGCGTAGAGTGTGCCGACGGTCATGTGGTCTCGGCCCCGGTAGGGACTTATCGACCGAACGCGTATGGCCTGTACGACATGATGGGCAACGTCTGGGAGTGGACGGCGGACTGCTGGCATGGGGCGTACGACGAAGCCGCGCCGGAAGAGGGCGACTGTTCGCAGCGTGTGGTTCGCGGCGGCTCTTGGTTCTACGGCCCAATGGGCCTGCGGTCTGCCAACCGAAGCAAGGACGACCCTGCAAGGACGTACAACAGCGTTGGATTTCGCGTTGCCGGGACGCACTGACCCCATGCGCTTTTCGCTTTGCCCCGTTGCTATGTGTCTTCGCTTGGTGTTTCGCAGTGGGGGCGCCCCGTGGTGGCTGGCTGGGGTGCTGCTCATCGTGCTCCTGGCCGCCAGCGGCTGCGCTGCGCATGCTGACCAAGATGGTGAGGACGACCATCCACCCGGAACAAACGCCGGCACGTACTCCATGAAGCGCGACGTGGAGGGCGAGCGCTTCATCCTCGAGGCTGGCGCGGAGCTCTACCGCGAGCACTGCGCGGTCTGCCACGGCGAGCGCATGGAGGGGGCGCCCCAGGGCACGCCGCTGATCGGGGGAGCGCTCGCCCACGGCGCGTCCACCGACGAGCTGGTGGCAAGCATCAGCAACGGCTTCTCGGAGCGCGGCATGCCGGCCTGGTCCGCCACCATGAGTGCTGAGCAGATCAAAACCTTGGCAATCTGGATCGTCGAGACTCGGGAAGGGTTGCTCTACTCCGATTTCAACTTCACAGACGAGCTCACCCTTCCGGCCGGCACGATCCGAACCCGGGCGTACGACCTCAAGATCGATGTGCTGACAGCAGGTCTCGACCCACTGCCATACTCCCTCGCGGTGCTGCCGGACAGTCATGTGTTGGTCACGGAGAAGATGAGCGGCCTTCGGCTCATAACGCCGGGGGGAGAGCTCTCGGCGCTCATCGAAGGCACGCCGGCGGTCTACGACGACGGCCAGATCGGCTTGGGTGGGGTCGAGGAGGGCCTCGGCTGGCTGCTGGATGTCGCCCCGCACCCGCGCTACCGGGAGAACGGTTGGATCTACCTCGCCTACACCGAGCGCTGCCAAGGCTGCAACGAGGCCAGTCGAGTCTCGGGGCGCCCGGTTTCCATGGTCAAGCTCGTCCGTGGCCGCATTGAGAACGCCCGCTGGGTTGACGAGCAAGTGATCTGGCAGCCGCCGCTTGAATCCTACTCGCCCTCAAGCGACATGATAGCCGGCGGTCGAATCGCTTTCGACCCGGACGCGTACGTGTTCCTCAGCGTGGGCTATAAGAGCGACGACGGGATTCAGGACCTCGCTTCGCCGCACGGCAAGATCCACCGGATCGGGGACGATGGCCGAGTCCCTGCGGACAATCCCTTCGTCGATGTGCCCGGCGCGTTGCAGAGCACCTGGAGCTATGGCCACAGGACTCCGCAGGGCCTCGAGTTCGATGCGCGCACCCGTCGCCTGTGGGGAACCGAGCACGGACCCCGGGGCGGCGACGAGGTGAATCTGCTGCTGCCCGGACGTAACTACGGCTGGCCTCTCTTCTCGAGAGGACAAAACTACGATGGCACGCTGGTCAACGGGGATGGGCGCCACGGCACCGAGGTTTCGCTCGAGGACATCGAGCAACCCGTGGTAGATCTCACGCCGTCGGTGGCCGTGTCGGCATTCGTGGTCTATGACGGTGACGCTTTTGCCGCCTGGCGCGGGGATCTGCTGGTCGGCTCGCTCAAGGCAGCGGACCTCATTCGGCTCCGAATCGAGGATGGCAAGCTAGTCGAGCGGGAGATCCTGATCGAGAATCTGGCCCGGATTAGAGACGTCGAGATCGGCCTGGCGGGCGAGCTCTACCTGCTGCTCGAGCACGCCTCCGGCGGTCAGATCGTTCGGGTCACTCGCGCTCGACCGAGACGCTGAGCGAAAAAGTCCGTGCTCGCCCAGGCATGCCCCGTGTGCCCGCTCAGGACTTCTCGGCCAGATAAAACGGCACGGTCGAAAGATGGCTGGTTTGGGCACCGAAGAGCCTGATTTCCTGCCACCCATCACCGTCTGCTTTTGATTGAGATTCGTAATCTGGTTCATTCCTGCTAGCCGTTGCACGCTCCAGCCCGGCGAACGATTCCGGATCATTCCGTCGTAATCTGTCCGGGCCGGCGCTCGTCGTCGCGACCGTGCATTGCATCCTTGTTCGACCGTGGCGGCTCCTGAGCTTCGTCCGCGTGCGCGCGTGACAGGCTGGCGCGCATTCGCATCGTCGTTTCCTCTGCTCGTCGAGACGGTCGATCGGCCCGTGGTGGCGACCCCCGGGGACCGGATGGGGTGGCGGTTATATCACTGTTCGGGCGGCGTTTCGCAGCGTCCCTGCGCAAGTTGCGAAGCAACTTGATCGCGTCGCCGACCGACGACGCGCCTACTGCATGATCGCCCGGGCCATGCGCTGCACGGAGTCGCGATGACGCGCCAGGGCGGCGGCGCCGAGGTCCTCTTCCGGCGGCGCCAGCAGGTCGAAGTGGTCGAACCGGTCCTCGCCGGCGACCAGGGTGGCGGTGTCGCGGGGGATGTGGATCTGTCGCACGTGGGTGGCGCAGTAGCGCAACACGAGGCCGATGCGGCGGTCGTCGGTCCGGTTCGGTTCCGAACCGTGGGCGAGACGCACGTGGTGCAGCGACATCTCGCCCGCGGCGAGGGGCGCGAGGACCGCGGTGGATTCGTCGAGGTCCGCGTCGATCCGCTGTCCACGGGAGAGCAGGTTGTCCTCGTGGTGCGTGTTCTCGTGCCGGTGGAGCGTGCCCTTGTGACTCCCGGGCAGGAACTTCATCGGCCCGGTCTCCAGCCCCGCGTCGGACAGCGCGAGCCAGGCGGTGATGACGTCGTGCGGTTCGAGTCCCCAGTACGTGGCGTCCTGGTGCCAGGTGACGAACTTCCCGTCGCGGGCCTCCTTGATGAACCAGTTGAGCGACCACAGCAGGACGTCGGGACCGAGCACGTCGGTCACCGGGTCCACGATGCGCGGGTCGTGCACTAGGTCCCAGGCCCAACGGAACAGGAGGTGCAGGTCGGTGGCGGGCAGTCGTGCTTGCAGGCCGTTACCGCGCGCGCCGCCGGCCTCGAAAGACTCGAGTGCGCGGCGGCATGCGAGGGCCTCGTGCTCCTCGATGGCGCGTCGCGGCGAGAGATACCCGCGTTCGTGGAACTGTGCGACTTCCG
This sequence comes from Pseudomonadales bacterium, assembly GCA_963664635.1. Lineage (GTDB taxonomy): Bacteria > Pseudomonadota > Gammaproteobacteria > Pseudomonadales > Azotimanducaceae > VXNE01. The sequence goes on from OY761542.1 coordinate 78,934, forward strand.
CGGCGGTGAGGTGGGTCGACATCCGTCGAGTCGGTTCTGGAACCGCGTCATCGTCGCAAAGCGCGGGGCGCGCTGTCCAGACGCGCGCCCAGATGCGGACATCGTGCCGTGTGCGAGAATCGACGGCTTCCGACGGTCAGGAGAGGGGGATACATGGGTGTCGAAGAGCTCAGGACGCGGCGGGAACGCGCCATGGGCAGCTCTCCGCTGTTCTACCGGCAACCCGTGCATCTCGTCAGGGGCGAGGGCGTCTGGCTATACGACGATCAGGGCCGCCGCTACATGGACGCCTACAACAACGTCCCCTGTGTCGGGCACTGCCATCCCCGAGTGGTCGAGGCGCTGCATGGCCAGGCCGCGACGCTGAACACCCACAGCCGCTATCTCAGCGAGGTGGTCGTCGACTACTCGGAGCGGCTCATGGAGCTCCACGGCGACCCGCTCTCGATGCTGCAGATGTGCTGCACGGGAACCGAGGCCGTCGAGGTGGCGCTCAGGATGGCGCGGCTCTTCACGGGCGGACAGGGGATCGTCTGCAGCAACGCCACCTACCACGGCAACAGCACGGAAGTCTTCCGGATGACGGTCGGGCCCTTCGAACCGGACTTCCGGCGGGTGCCCTTCCCGGAGGCGTACCGCCCCATGGAGGAGGGGGCCTCGGAGGCCGAACGCTGCGACCTGTACCTGGCGGAAATCGAGCGGGCCATCGAGGGCTTCGCCGCGGACGGCGTGCCCTTCGCCGGGATGCTGTTCTGTTCGATCTTCGCCAACGAAGGGCTGCCGAACGTTCCGGCCGGGTTCATGTCGAAGGCCGCGGCGCTGGTGCGCGGCGCCGGCGGGGTCGTGATCTTCGACGAGGTCCAGGCCGGCTTCGGCCGCACGGGCCGCTGGTGGGGTTACGAGGTGATGGACTGCGTCCCGGACATCGTCGCGATGGGCAAGCCCATGGGCGCGGGCCTGCCGCTCTCCGGCGTCGGCGCGCGCCCGGACATCGCCAACCACTTCCACGCCAAGGCGTTCTACTTCAACACGACGGCCGCCACGCCGCTGCAGGCCGCCGTGGGCAGCGCGGTGCTCGACGTGATCGAGGAGGAGCAGCTGCTCGCCAATGTCGGCGCGGTCGGCGGCTATCTCAAGGACCGGCTCGCGGGCCTCGTGGATCGCATCGCGGGGGTCGGCGACGTGCGCGGACACGGGCTGTTCCTCGGCATCGACTGGGTGGCGGATCGGGCGACCCGGAAGCCGGACCGCGAGGGCGCCGCCGACATCGTCGAGCGGATGAAGGAGAAGGGGTACCTGATCTCGAACGCGGGGCGCTTCCGGAACGTGCTGAAGATCCGCCCGCCGCTCGTGTTCGGGCGGGAGCACGCGGACGAACTGTTCGGGGCCCTGGCCGAGACGCTGGAGGAAGCATCCGTTGGATGACGCCGCCCGGAGGGCCAGGGAAGAAGCGCTCACGGCCCTCGCGCGCAACGCGTTGCGGCATTGGGACCTCGAAGGCGCGCCCCTCGCGCTGCACTCGCAGAGCGAGAACACGGTCTTCCGGGTGGAGGGCGACAACGAGGCGGCATTCGCCCTGCGGGTGCATCGGCCCGGCTACCACAGCCTTGAGGAACTCGAGTCGGAGCACGTCTGGACGAGAGACCTCGCGGCTGCCGGACTTGCCGTGCCGAATGCCGTCAACACGCTGGCCGGCGACCCCTACGCGACGGTGCCGCTGCCGGGCTCGCAGGAGACGCGCCATGTCGGCATGGTGGAGTGGATCGACGGAACGCCCATCCATCGGCTCCTGCGGGAACTGGACGACGACGCGGAGGTCGCGGCGTGCCATGCGGAACTCGGTTCCGTCATTGCGGAGTTCCACGACGCGACGTCACGGTGGTCGCCACCGCCGGGCTTTCGACGCCACGCCTGGGACGCGGAGGGACTCGCCGGGGAACGCCCGTTCTGGGGGCGCTTCTGGGAGATCGCCGGCGTATCCGACACGGACCGCGCGCGCCTGCTCTCGATCCGCAACGCCGTACTGGGCCGGCTCTCGGAGTTGCCGCGAACCCCGGACCGTTACGGCATGATCCACGCCGACCTGAACGTTGGCAACGTGCTGCGGGCCGGAGACCGGCTGGTGGCGATCGACTTCGACGACGCGGGCTTCGGCTGGTACGGGTTCGACCTGGCGGTGGCGCTCTGGCAGCAGTTGGACTTCCTGCACCGGCGCCCGCGCTTCGCGCTCTGCCGGGACGCGCTGTTCGCCGCATACGGTGCGCGGCGGCCTGGCAGCGAGGACGTGCTGCAGACCGTGCCGCTCTTCCTGCTGATGCGTACCCTGATGCTGCTCCGGTGGATCGAGGACCGCCCGGAGGTGGGCCGCGCGGAGATGATCCCGGGGTTCGTGCAGATCGCCTTCGGGCAGGCGGAAGCACTGGGTATCTGATTGATGAGAAGGGCCGAGACCATGCGAATCCTGCTTGCAGCCGCCGCGACGTGTTTCGCGGCGTTGACCGGGGCGGCTGAAGACCGCAAACCCAACATCCTGCTGATCGTGGCGGACGATCTGGGCTACGCGGATCTCGGGTTCCAGGGCGTCGAGGACATCCCGACGCCGAATCTCGACGCCCTCGCGGCCCGCGGCGTCCGGTTCTCGAACGGCTACGTGTCTGGAACCTGGTGCAGCCCGACCCGGGCCGGGCTGCTGACCGGGCGGTACCAGCAGCGTTTCGGCGTGCGGGGTCACGAGGCGACGCCGGACCAGGCGCTCTCGCTGGAGGAAACGACGCTGGCGGACCGCCTGGGGGCCGCGGGCTACGTGACGGGAGCGATCGGCAAGTGGCACCTGGGCACCCAGCCCGAGTTCCATCCCCTGGAGCGGGGGTTCGACGAGTTCTTCGGGTTCCTGCGGGGCGCGCACAACTTCTGGCCGGACGTGCCCTTCATCCTCTTTCCGGATAGGACCGGGCGCGGTCCGTACATCGAGGCGATCGAGCAGCGCGCCATGGGGGGCAGGAAGATTCTCCGCGGGACGGAGCCCGTCGCGGAGGAGAGGTACCTGACGGACGCGTTCGGGCGCGAAGCGGTGTCGTTCGTCGAGCGCCATGCGTCGGAGCCGTTCTTCCTCTACCTCTCCTTCAACGCCGTGCATACGCCGATGCAGGCGACGGTGGACCGCATCGGCAGGTTCATGAACACCTCCGACCCGGTGCGGCGCGTCTACAACGCCATGACGCTCGCGATGGACGAGGCCATCGGCGCGGTGTTCGAACAACTGCGCCGTTCCGGAATCGAGGAGGACACGCTTGTCTTCTTCATCAGCGACAACGGTGGGCCGACCGTGCTGCGCTTCGCTTACAACGCGTCGGACAACAGCCCGCTTCGAGGATCGAAGGGCGCTACGCTGGAAGGGGGTATCCGGGTGCCGTTCGTGGTGTCCTGGCCGCACGGCCTGCCGTCCGGCGTGCAGTATGACGAACCGGCGATCCAGCTCGACTTCCTGCCGACCGCGCTGGCGGCCGCGGGCGTGCCGGTCGACCCGGAGTGGCGCCTCGACGGCGTCAACCTCCTCCCCTTCCTGCGGGGAGAGGCGTCGGGGCGACCGCACGATCTGCTGTTCTGGCGCTCGATCCGGCAGATGGCGGTCCGCAGCGGCGACTGGAAGCTCGTCACCTACCAGGCGAAGTTCGATGCCGGCGACATTGCTCGCGACGATCCGCTCGACCAGGTGACGCCACACCGCCTGTACAACCTGGCCCGCGACGTTGGCGAGACCGAGGATCTGTCGGAGCGGGAGCCCGAGCGCGTCGCCGAACTCCTGGCGCACTGGACCGACTGGAACACGCAAATGCGCCCCGTCCCGTAAGGGCATGCCCAACCCACTGCCGCCCCAACCGAGGAGCAAGCCCATGTCTGTGTTTACGACCCAATCCCGCACGAGAGGCTTCTGGCTGGCGACCGTTGTGCTTTGCTGCGCGGCGGCTGCCGCGACGGCGGCGGACCGCAGGCCCAACATCCTGCTGATCGTGGCCGACGATCTCGGCTACGCGGATCTCGGATTCCAGGGCGGCGAGGACATCCCGACGCCGAGTCTCGACGCCCTGGCCGCCGGGGGCGTGCGGTTCTCGAACGGCTACGTGTCCAGTACGTGGTGCAGCCCGACGCGTGCGGGGCTGCTGACCGGGAGGTACCAGCAGCGTTTCGGCGCGACCGGTCACGAATACACCCCCGACGACAACCTCTCCCTCGAGGAGACCACCCTCGCCGACCGGCTGCGGGCGGCCGGTTACGTGACGGGGATCGTGGGCAAGTGGCACCTGGGCATCGCCCCGGAATTCCATCCGATGGAACGGGGTTTCGACGAGTTCTTCGGTTTCCTGCGCGGCGGGCACAGCTTCTGGCCGGGCGTTCCCGTCATCATCTTCCCGGACCGACAGGGCCTCGGCTTGGATCTGCGGACGTTCGCGGACGGTCGCACGACGCTCGACGGGCAGATCGTGCGCGGCAGGGAGCCGGTGGCGGAGGAGGCGTACCTGACGGATGCGTTCGGGCGGGAGGCGGTCTCGTTCATCGAACGCCACGCGTCGGAGCCGTTCTTTCTCTATCTCTCCTTCAACGCCCCGCATACGCCGATGCAGGCCTCGGTGGACCGGCTCGGCCGGTTCATGAACACCTCCGACCCGGTGCGGCGCGTCTACAACGCCATGACGCTCGCGGTGGACCAGGCCGTTGGGGCGGTGTTCGAACAACTGCGGCGATCGGGGGTGGAGGACGACACGCTCGTGTTCTTCATCAGCGACAACGGCGGCCCCACGGTCCACAAGTACGCGTACAACGCCTCGGACAACTCGCCGCTGCGCGGCTCGAAAGGCACGACGCTGGAGGGGGGCATCCGCGTCCCCTTCGTCGTGTCCTGGCCGCGCTCGCTGCCGTCCGGCGCGCAATATGACGAGGCGGCGATCCAGCTCGACATCCTGCCGACGGCGCTCGCGGCGGCGGGCGTCCCGGTCGACCCGGAATGGCAGCTGGACGGCGTCAATCTCCTCCCCTACCTGCGGGGAGAGGCGTCGGGACGCCCACACGAGGCGCTCTTCTGGCGCTCGTTCGGGCAGATGGCGGTGCGCAGCGGCGACTGGAAGCTGGTCACCTACGTGGCGCAGCTGGACCAGGGTGAACTCCTGCTGTCGGAGCCGCGGGACGTGATGACGCCGCACAGGCTGTACGACCTCGGTCGCGACATCGGCGAGAGCGAAGACCTGTCGGAGCGGGAGCCGGAGCGGGCGGCGGAACTGCTCGCGCTGTGGGACGCGTGGAATGCCGGGATGCGTCCGCCGGTCCCCACCGTGGGTGCTGGACGGACCGCCGAACAGCTGTCCCGCCAGCAGGCGTCTCCTCCGGAAGAGTAGCGCCCTGGGGCACCCGGGCGTCAGTGTCGCATCCGGTAATCGTTGCGCCCGTCGGAGCGGTCTTCGCCGCGCATGAGGTAGAGGGTGCGTTCGGCCATGCCGATCCGCCGGTGGGCTCGAGGCGCCTGGGTGGCGAGTTCCCGGTCGTAGACCGACGTGGTCGGCATGTAACGCAGGGTCATGCCGCGGCGCGGCCGGGGGGAGGTGTTCGGCTCGGAGGAGTGAGCCAGGAAAACATCGTGCAGGGAGACCTGCCCTGCCTCGAGCACGATGTCGCGCGCCTCGTCGTCGTCGTACTCCCCGGCCTGCAGCTCCAGCGGCAGGCTCAGGCCCTGTGCGCCGTTGAACCGGTGCGCCATCAGGCGCTTGTCGCGGTGGGAGCCGGGGATCACCCGCAGGCAGCCGTTTTCGGTCGTGGACGCATCGACCGCGATCCACGCCGAGCACGTCGCGATCGGCCGGATCGGCCAGTACTCGGCGTCCTGGTGCCAGGGTGTGCGGGTGCCGTTGCGGGCGGGCTTGGCGAAGAAGCTCGAGTTCCAGAGCGCGAAGTCGGGACCGATGAGCTGCTCGACCATGTCGAGGATCTCGGGGGTCCGGGCCACGCCGAGGAAACCGGTGTCGAAAGCGAGGACCGCGGGGCAGTAGTCCGTGAACTCGGGATGCCGCGTCACCAGGCGGTCGTGGGCATCCCGGATGTCCGCGAGGACCGGTTCCGGAACGCGATAGTCGGGAATGACGTAGCCGTCCGTGCGGTACCGGTCGATCTGTTCGGACGTCAGCATGACCCGGACTCGATGCGGAGCGAAGCGGTCGATGAGTATAGCGCCGTACCGGCGGGTCGGCCGATCAGCGTGCTTTGCGCAATGCGGCCAATGCGACGAAAACCCGATCCGGGCGCCGCGCTTCGCGTTATAGTCCCTTCGCTAAAACTTCGATGGAGAGACTCGATGTCCGGCTTGCGCTACTCGGGCGTCGTGGTCGCCCTGCTGCTCCTTCCCGCCGCCCCCGGCCTCGCCGAGGACGGTGCGTCCCCCCTGATCGAGGAAATCGTGGTCACCGCGCTCAAGCGGGAGGAGAGCCTCCAGGACACGCCCGTGTCCGTCACGGCCTTCACGGGCGACGCCATCGAGGCCCTCGGGTTCCGTCAATCCGTCGACATCACGGCGCAGACGCCGAACTTCAGCGTCGGCTACCCGAACGGCGACACCGGCGTTCCCGCCCCGTTCATCCGGGGGGTCGGGCTCAACGACTTCGGCGTCCTCAACCAGGGCCCCATTGCAGCGTACGTTGACGAGGCCTATGTCTCGTCGAACGCCGCGCAGATCTTCCAGCTCCTCGACGTCGAGCGGGTCGAGGTGCTCCGCGGCCCCCAAGGCACGCTGTATGGCCGCAACGCCACGGGCGGCGCGGTGAACTACATTTCCCGCAAGCCGACTCGCGAGTGGGACGCGTTCGTGCGGGGCGGTGTCGGGGATTGGGGCTTCACCAAGGGCGAAGCGGCCCTCGGCGGTCCGTTGACGGAGACCACGGCGTTCCGCGCGGCCATGCTCAGGACGGTGTCCGACGGCTGGCTGAAGAACCGCTTCACGGGCAACGATCAGCAGGGTATCGACGAGCTGGCCTGGCGGGTGTTGTTCCTGGCGGAACCGAACGACGCCGTGCAGGTCCTGCTCAACGTCCGCGGCGGCAAGACGGAATCGGACTCGCCGCAGTACCGGCACCTCGGCGTGTGGGACGCCGGCGGCAACGCCTGTCCCCTGGCCGACATCCGCGCGGGACGCTGTGTCGACATCTTCGGCTACTCGGAGGAAGCGCCCTACACGACGCTGAGCGGGGTGAGCGTTCCCGCGACGCCCGCCTACGACGAGGCGAACTACGACTTCGAGGCGCCCAACGACACGGACTTCTGGGGGCTCTCGCTGACCGTGGACTGGACGGTCGGCCGGTATGTGGTCACCTCGATCACGTCGTTCGACGAGGTGGACGACTTCCGGCCCGAGGAGACCGACGACGGACCCAACGACATCCTGACGGGCGAACTGGCGGTCGAGCAGGAGTCCTTCTCGCAGGAGGTGCGCGTCGCCTGGGAGACGGACCGAGGGACCTGGATCGTGGGCGCCTACTACCTGCACGACGAGGCCCAGGACAACACGGCCTTCGACATCCTGCGGGATCTGCGCGGGGCGTTCGTTGGCGACGAGAGTTGCCTGTTCGCCCCTCCCGGCAATCCCACGGGGTTCTGCCCGGACGCGTTCGTGTTCAAGACCAAGTCCGGTACGCAGCAGGACATCACGAGCCGGTCCGTGTTCGCCGACACGACGGTCGACCTGACGGACGCGCTGCGGTTCTCGGCCGGACTGCGTTACACCGCGGAGGAGGTGGAGCACTTCACCACCTTCTTCTTCGACGAGCCCGCGGCCGGCAATCCGACGCGTCCCGGGTTCCCGGACGGCGACGAGACCGATTTCTCCAACGTCTCCGGACGGGCGGTGCTCGACTACGACCTGAACGACGACCTGATGCTCTACGCCGGGGTCACGACCGGGTTCAAGGCCGGCGGCGTCTTCAGTACCAGCGACGGGATCGCGCAGTACGACGAAGAGCAGCTCGTGAGCTACGAAGCCGGATTCAAGTCGACGCTGGCCGACGGACGGCTCCGTTTCAACGGGACGGCGTTCTTCTACGACTACTCCGACTTGCAGGTGTACGCCTTCGTGGTGGTCGGCGGCATCGGCTTCTCGACCATCTCCAATGCCGCCGACGCCGACGTCTGGGGCACCGAGTTCGAACTGCAGTGGCTGCCGGTCGACAACCTGTTCGTCAACCTTGGCCTGGGCTACCTGAATGCGGAGTACCAGGACTTCGTCATCCCGGACGGCGACTTCTCGGGCAATCGGATCCCCATGTCGCCGGAAGTGACGATGAACGGCCTCGTGCAGTACGACGTGCCCCTGGGCGACGCCGGCACCCTCACGCTGCAGACGGATTTCAACTTCCAGGACGAGGTCTCCTTCGACGCGCTGAACAACCCCCTGCTGCGGGAAGATTCGTACTGGCTGTGGAACGCGCGGGCAGCGTGGACGTCGGCGGACGAGCGCTGGGAGGTCGCCGCCTACGGCCGCAACCTCGGTGAGGAGGAGTACATGGTGTACGCGTTCGACCTGTCGTTCTTCGGCTTCAACGAGGAGATGATCGGTACGCCGCGTTTCGTTGGCATCGACGCGACGTACCGTTTCTGATGCGGCGCGTCATCCTCTTCACGGCGTTCGCCGCGGCGGCGGTCGTCGGCTGTACGGACGGGGCTGACGAACGGCCGCCGGAAGCGGTCGCCAGCATGGCGACGGGGGCGTTCGCGGACGCCGAGGTCACCGGGGACGTCATGGGCCTCTGGTCGCGGAGCTGCGTGCTCTGCCACGTGCATGGCGAGGCGGGCGCGCCGCGCCTCGGCGATACGGACGCGTGGGCCCCACGACTCGCCCGGGGCGAGGAAACGCTCCTGACCCGCACCGTGGAGGGCTACAACGACATGCCGCCCCTGGGCTACTGCATGGCATGCGAGCGGGAGGATTTCCGCGCGCTCATCCGACTCATGGCGGAGGGCCGCCCATGAGCCGCGGTCGTGCCCCGACACGGCGCGAATGGCTGGCCGGGAGCGCCCTGGCGGGGCTGTTCGGGCTCGTGGGCCGCGCCGGGGCCGCGCCCGCGCCGGCCCCATCGCTGCCATGGCGCAACTGGTCCGGAGGAATCGTCGCCCATCCCGCGGGCCGCTTCGCCCCCGCCACGGAGGACGATCTGGTCGACTTCCTGCGCTCCACGGACGGTCCCCTGCGTCCGGTGGGGTCTGGCCACTCCTTTACCGCGCTCGTGCCCACGGACGGTCACCTGGTCGTAATCGACCGGCTCTCGGGCGTCATCGACCACGACCCGCGGACGCTGCAGGCCACCATGGGCGCGGGGGCGCGGATTGGGGATCTCGGCGCACCCCTGGAAGCGGCGGGCCAGGCCATGATCAACCTGCCCGACATCGACCGGCAGACCCTCGCCGGCGCCATCGCCACCGCAACGCACGGCACGGGAATCGCGCACCAGAGCCTTTCCGGGTATGTCACGGGACTGCGCCTGGTGACCGCCGTCGGTGCAGTGCTGGACCTCGATGCCGAGCGGGATCCCGACACCTTCGATGCGGCACGCGTGAGCCTCGGCGCGCTCGGGGTGGTCACCCGCATCCGGATGCAGAATCGCGCGCCCTACCGGCTCAAGGCCCGCAACTGGGCACAGACCACCGAATCGGTGCTCGAGACCTTCGACGAGTCGGCCGCCCGCCACCGCCACTTCGAGATGTTCCCGCTGGTGCATTCGGACTATGCCCTGGTGCTCGCCATCGACGAGACCGACGAGCCGGTGCACAACCCGCCGCCGGCGCCGGACGAGGGGGACGGCTTCGGGGAGGCCATGGCCGGCTGGATGTCCCTGCCCCCCGGCGAGCGCCGCCCGCACATCAATGCCGCCGCCAGCCAGATCGGCCCCTCGGAGATCGTCGACACTTCCCACCGGGTGCTGACCAACGTCCGCAACAACCGCTTCAACGAGATGGAGTACTCGGTGCCCCTGCACGCGGGCGCGGAGTGCCTCAGGGAAGTGCTGCGCACCATCGCGGAGCAGGAGATCGACGTCGTCTTCCCGCTCGAGTACCGTTACGTCGCCCGCGACGACACGTGGCTCGGCATGAGTTCCGGAGACGAGGATCACGCCGCGATCTCCATCCACCGCACGGCGACCGAGGACTTCCGGCCCTACTTCGACGCGATCGAACCGGTCTTCCGCAAGTACGGTGGGCGGCCGCACTGGGGCAAGGTGCACTCCCTTGGGCATGCGGCACTCGCCGGGCTCTATCCGCGCTTCGAGGACTTCCGCGCGCTGCGGCGCCGGCTCGATCCCACGGGCCGGTTCCTGAACGACCACCTGCGGCACGTGTTCGGCGAACCGCCTGCCGGAGAGACCGGGTGAAACGCAGGACGGTCCTCGCCGGCGCCGCCGGGGTCGTGGTGGCCGGCGCGGCCGGCGCGCTGCTGTGGAGGCCCGGCGACCGCGGCGCCCCGCACGACGCCTACTTCTCGGGCCTGAACGCCGTGCTCAAGCGCGAGGGGCCGGGGCACCCGGTGATGCTCGTCGACGTCGACCGCATGAACCGCAACATCGACTTCCTGGCGGCATCCGTGGGACCCGGGAAAACATGGCGCGTCGTGGTGAAGTCGCTGCCGTCGGTGGAGCTGCTCGAACACGCCATGCGCCGCGGCGGGACGCAGGCGCTCATGGTGTTCCATCGGCCGTTCCTCAACGCCGTGGCGGAATCGTTTCCGGAGTCGGACGCTCTCTTGGGCAAGCCCATGCCGGTCACCGCCGCGGAGCGCTTCTACCGGGAACTGCGCGCGCCGGCCTTCGACCCGGCCACGCAGGTCCAGTGGCTGATCGACTCCCACGAGCGGCTGCTGCAGTACCGCGCGCTGGCCCGGCGGCTCGGAGTGTCGATGCGGGTCAACGTCGAGATCGACGTGGGGCTGCACCGCGGCGGCCTGCCGGAGCCCGCGGCCCTCGCACCCCTGCTCGCCGCCATCGCCGCAGATCCGGAGCATCTCTCGCTGGCGGGGTTCATGGGCTACGAGCCGCATCTCACGGGACTCGGAGCGGACCTGATCCACCCGGCGGTGCAGTCCGTGCTGACGCGTTACCGGGGTTTCGTCGACGGCGCCCGTACCGCGGGTTTCGACACCGAGGGAATGACGCTGAACGGCGCCGGCAGTCACACGCTCGCCATCTACGAGAAAGACCGGACCATGAACGACCTCGCGGCGGGTTCCGGCGTCGTCAAGCCCACCGACTTCGACACCCACCATCTGCGGGACAACCTGCCGGCGCTCTTCATCGCGGCGCCGGTACTGAAACGCTACGACGAACTCAGAATTCCCGGCGATTCCTGGATGGAGCAGGCGTTGCCGTGGTGGGATCCCAACATGCGCCGCGTCTATTACATCTACGGCGGCTACTGGAAGGCCCGCCCCGTTTCGCCCGCGGGGCTCGCGCCGCTCTACAACAGCACCAACCAGCAACCCCTCGCCGGCTCTCCCGCGACCGACGTCGCGATCGACGACTACGTCTTCCTCCGGCCGACCCAGAGCGAGCACGTCATGCTGCAGTTCGGAGACCTCATCGCGGTGCGGGACGGAGCGCTCTCGGCGCGATGGCCCGTCTTCCACCAGACCGGGTAGCAGGAGGCTGAGCGGTCAGTACAGCCGCGGCAGCGCCCTGAGCCGCCGCCTGGCGCCCAGCAGGAAGACCAGCCCCAGCGAGACGGTGACCACCGGTACCATCGCCAGGGAATAACGCAGGTCCGCGGGGTCGCCGAAGACGTTGTCGGTGATCAGCGCGATCGAGAGCGGCCCGAACCCCATGCCGACCAGCGTCGAAGTGAACAGGAACACGGCGTAGATCTGCCCGCGCATGCGCGGCGGCGTGATCTCCTGCACGATCGCCGCGCCCATGGGGGTCGTCGCGGCGGCGAAGAGGTAGTACGCGGCGACGAGGGCGAGGGCGGCCATGTCGTTCGCCACCAGCGGGTAGGACACGATCGGAACGAGCGTCAGCAGGTTGGCCAGGATCGCGATCTGGATCTTCGCGTCGGCCATGCCCCGGCTGGCGAGCCAGTCGGACAGCCGGCCCCCGATGATTGCGCCGACGGTGGCCGTGATCGCGAGCGTCAGACCGAAGTAGATGCCGGCTTGGCCGACGGACCAGCCGTGGGTCCGCACGAAGAAGGTCGGGACCCAGGCGGCGATGCCGTAGGACTTGATGGCGAGGATGCTGAAACCGATGAGCGTGCAGGTGATCAGCACGCCGTGTCCGCGCACGTGGGCCCAGACCTCGGGTAACGGGATGCCCTCGGTTCCGGCGTCGTCTCCCCGGGAGGGTTCCCGCATCGCCAGTGCGATGCCGGCGACCAGCAGGCCGGGCAGGCCCACGACGAAGAAGACGACCTGCCAGGGCCGCACGGTCCCGACGAGGGGCAGGGCGATCTCCGTGAAGCCCTCCAGCACGTCGAACACGGTGGCCGCGAGCACGGTGGCGAAGCCCGAGCCTATGGCGGCGCCGGTAATGAACACGGCGATCGCCGTGCCCCGGCGCTCGGGCGGGAACAGGTCCGAGATCATGGACATGGCGGCCGGGCCGAGGGTGGCCTCGCCGGCGCCCACGCCGATGCGGCCGAGGAAGAGGGTCCAGAAGGACCGCGCGAGACCGCACGCCGCCGTCGCCAGGCTCCACGCGGCGATGCCGACGGCGATGATGACGCGCCGCGAGCGGGCGTCGACCAGCCGGCCGATGGGAATGCCGAACAGCGAGTAGAAGATCGCGAAGGCGAAGCCGATCAGGACGCTGATCTGCGTGTCCGTGAGGCCGAGGTCCGCGCGGATGGGCTCGATGAGCAGCCCGAGCACCTGGCGGTCGAGGAAGGCGAAGGAGTTGGCTGCGGTGAGGACCCCGACGGTGAACCAGGGGCCCCGCCCCATGTAGTCGCGCACCGTTCGCCGGGGGCCTCCGGCCCGCGCGCGGCCGGCTTGCCTGCGTTCCTGCATGGCACGGCATCATACGCGGACAATTGCGGTGTCCGGGGGGAGCGCTTAGTGTGTCGCCCCGACGCGGGGGCGCGAGCACGGAATCGAGAGATGGGCGACTTTCAGGGGTTCGGGGCGGAGACCTTCGGGTTTCTCGAAGAACTCGAGCAGAACAACGAGCGGCCCTGGTTCAACGAGAACAAGCACCGCTACGAGGCAACCGTGCTCGAACCTGCGCTGGACTTCATCGCCGCGATGAACGCCCGGCTGCCGGCGATCTCGGACCATTTCGTGGCGATCCCGAAGCGGACGGGTGGGTCGCTGATGCGCGTGTATCGCGATACGCGGTTCTCGAAGGACAAGACGCCCTACAAGACCAACATCGGCATGCAGTTCCGGCACGAGCGGGGCAAGGACGTGCATGCCCCGGGTTTCTACGTGCATATCCAGCGCGAGAGCTGTTTCCTTGCGGCGGGGATGTGGCATCCGGCGCGGGACGCGCTCGAGGCGATCCGCACGGCGATCGTCGAACACCCCGCCAAGTGGAAGCGGGTGCGCGACAACGGGCGTTTCCGGGCGGTCTTCGATCTCGGCGGCGCGAGTCTCAAGCGCCCGCCCCGGGGCTATGCGCCCGATCACCCGTACCTGGAGGACCTCAAGCGCAAGGACCACATCGCGATGTGCTACATCGACCGATCGGAGGCTGCCGCTCCGGCTTTCGCCGACGCCGTGGGCGAGCGCTTCGCGGCCAGCGGCGCGTACATGGGTTTCCTCTGCGACGCGCTCGGGCTCGAGCATTAGTGCGCTGGGCAACCATGGCCCTGGTCGAGATCGCGAGCGGCATCGAGGTCCCCGAGGAGGCCCTCGCGTGGAAGTTCGTGCGCGCCTCGGGACCCGGCGGGCAGCATGTCAACAAGGTCTCCACGGCGGTGGAGCTGCGCTTCGACGTGGATCGCGCCGGCCTCGCCGACGGCTGGGCCCGACGCCTCAAGGCGCTGGCGGGGCAACGTCTCGTTGCGTCCGGCGAGATTGTCATCTTCGCCCGGACGCAGCGTAGCCAGGCCCGCAATCGCGAAGAGGCGCTGGAGCGCCTCGGTGCGCTGGTGGAAGCGGCCCGCAAGCCGCCGACGCCGCGCCGGCCGACCGGCCCGAGTGCGGGCGCGCGGGCACGGCGCCGCGAGAGCAAGCGCCGGCGCGGGGACGTCAAGCGGGACCGGGCGCCGCCCGGGGTGGATGACTAACCGGCCGAAGCCCGGCCGGCCTGCCGGTGCAGGCGCACGCGCGTGTCGTCGCACTCCGGGCCGGACGCCTGCGGGAGCCTCGCAGCCAGGGTGACGAGCGGACAGCCGAACGCTTCGGCGAGGGCGACGTACCACGCGTCGTAACTCCAGGCGCCGCACGCAGGGGCGCGGGGAACGTGGGTGCCTGTGGCTCGAGCGTTGGTCCGGGCTCGCCGGTCAGGCCGGCAGGTTGGCCTGCAGCGTCGACCTGGGCCGGTAGAGGTCGCCGTCCTTCAGGTAGCCGCCCGTCGCGGCGGGGATCGGCTTGTGGTCGTACATGCCCGGGGCGTCGGGAAGGTGCTGGCTGTAGTAGGACCTGTCGCCGAAGAAGCGCAGCACCAGGTTGCGGCGTTCAGGCAGCGTGTCGTCGGCGCCGCCGCCGCTGTGCAGGCAGTGCGGGTGCAGCACGACGACGTCGCCGGGCTCCACGTCGAACCCGGCGATGTCCCAGGAGTCCGGGTCCGCCGCCACCTCGGCAGAAATGTCCGGCAGTCGGGGGAAGTTGCCGGCGTCGCCCCACAGCGGTTCCGTCGGGTCCTTCGGATTGAACATCGTGCCGTCGTACATGACGCCCAGGTGCGAGCCGCGCACCACGCGGATCGCGTGCTCCCTGTCCATCTCGCAGAGCGGGATCCAGAAGTTGCCCCAGTGTTCCCCGGTCCAGGGGGAGTACACCGTGTCCTGGTGCCAGAACGTCGGGTCCGCCCTGCCCTTCTTCCAGAAGACCTCTTCCGCGTAGTAGCCGACGTATTCGGAACCCCACAGGTCCGCGGCGACCCGGCCGAACGGCGAGTGCGAAACGAGGTCGCGGTACAAGGGCCGGGCCTCGGGGTTGGCGTTCTCGACGAAGCGGATGTTCTCCCCTTCCGTGTTGCCCACGGCGATCGGCCCAGGGTGGGCCACGGACCACCGGAAACACGCGTCCAGTTCGTCGAGCAGCGCGGCATCCACCAGGCCCGGCAGCTTGACGATCCCGTCTTCGCGCAGGGCGCGCTTCTGGTCTTCGGTGACGTGGTAGGTCATGCGGGTTCTCTGGGCCATGTGTAAATTCGAGACGGGACGGTGCAGGGGCGGGGCTTGTCCCCGCCCGCGTTGGCCCGTGCACGCATCGAGACGGGACGGGACGAGCCCGTCCCCTACACGTACCGCCCGTGGCGTTCGAGGACCTCGATCTTGTAGCCGTCGGGGTCTTCGACGAAGAAGAACCGCGCGAGGAGCGCGCCGTCCCGGTGCAGTTCGCTGACGGGCCGGGGGCCGAAGCCCTCCGTCTCGAAGCGCTCCCGTTCGGCGGCGCAGTCGTCGACCACCAGTGCGACGTGTCCGTAGCCGCTGCCGTGGGTGTACGCCCCTTCCTGGTCGCGGTTCCAGGTCAGCTCGATCTCGAAGTCGTTCTCCGGATTGCGCAGATACACGAGCGTGAAGTCGTCGAAGTCCAGCCGTTCGGCCACCTGGAGGCCGAACGCCCGGTCGTAGAAGTTGATCGAGCGGTCCAGTTCCCGCACGCGGATCATCGTGTGAATGGCCTTGGCCATGAGCGCTCTCCGGGGTGTCTGGGAGCCAGATTATTGCCACGAATCGGACGGCTCCGCAAACCGTCGCGAAACCGCGGGAGGCGGGTCGAGTTAGCTTGCTACAGCGGGCAAATTGGAGTAGATAAGAGGTCCAGTAGGGGGAGACTACAAGCATGCATTGGAGAGACAACAGCCGGCTGGCCGTATCGGCCCTGGCGTCGGCACTGATCTTCCTGTTCCCGGTGGGCGCGGCGAACGCGGAGGAAGCGGGCGACGGCGGAGCTGCCGCGTCCAGAATGATCGAGGAGGTCCTCGTCACGGCCCGGAAACGGGAGGAGAGCCTCTTGGAGATCCCGGAATCCCTGGCGGTCATTACGGGCGAGAGCATCGACCGCGGCAACATCAAGGGGCTCGAGCAGATCGGGTTCCAGGTGCCCAATCTGAACCTGTCCATGCGCCTCGACGGATTCCCCAACGTCTCCATCCGGGGTCTGGGGTCCTTCGGCAACACCCAGGGCGTGGGGTTCTACATCGACGACACCCAGATTTTCTCGGATGCCTCGTCACGGTTCGGCGACCTCGAGCGGATCGAGGTCCTGAAGGGGCCGCAGGGCACGCTGTACGGCGGCAGCAACGTCGGCGGCGCGATCAAGTTCGTGAGCGTGCGGCCGAACTCCGAGGAAACGTCGGGCAAGATCAAGGTGCTCGGCGGCGAGCAGGGCACGATCGACGGGGAAGTCCATGTCAACCTGCCGCTCGGCGATGCCGGCTGGGCGATGCGGGGGTTCGTCTTCGGCGCATCGGACGACGGCTACCTCAAGAACACGAACCCGCCTCGGGCGAACGGTTTGCGCCGCAACGGGACCGCGGATGTCGGCGCGGTGGACGAAGCCGGCGGACGCGTCTCCATCGCGGGGCCCCTGTCGGACCGCCTCTCGCTGTATGCATCGTTCCGCTACAACGAGTACGAGGGCCCGAACAACACGTGGGTGCGGGAAATGGACGGCAACAACCTGCGTCATCCGAACGTCGTCAACAACTCGACCGCCGGCTTCCACGAGCGCGACACGAAGGCGGGCCTGATCGAACTGACCCTGGAACTCGAAGGCATGGATGTCATGTGGCTGAGTTCGTACACGGACACGTTCAGCAGCCGGTACAGCGACATCGACATCCGGGAAGAATTCCTGTTCGACCTGTTGCGTCCCGAAGAGATGGAAGTGACGACCCATGAGCTGCGGTTCACCTCGACGGGCGAAGGCGCACTGGAGTGGATAGCGGGCGTGTATCACTCGCAGTTCGACGAGGTCATGAACTCGCGTATCTGGTGGTTCGACACCGTCGACCTGAGCGGCGACCTGAGCCTCTGTGCGGGCAACGCCGCCTTCTTCTGCGGGGACGCTGCCGAATTCTCCGGGTTCTTCTGGGGCGACGTCCCGGATCCGGCCAGGGAACAGCAGGCCTTGCTCCTGCCCTCCGAGTTGCGAGACCGCGACAAGAGCCACCTGGCGGCTTTCGCGAGCATGACGTACACGGCCAACGACTGGGAATGGGGCTTGGGGCTACGGGTCGACAAGTGGCAGAACGAAAGCCTCAACCGGGACTCGCAGATCGCGGACGAGCAGGAAGACACGGAGGTCCTGCCGCGCCTGTCCCTGACGCGGTGGCTGTCCGAGGACGCGATGGTCTATGGCCTCGTCGCCTGGGGCTACGAGCCGGGCGGGTTCAACCTGGCGAGCTTCCAGGACACGGAGGCGCTGATCCCGTTCGGGCGCGAAGAGGCGGTGAACTACGAGGTGGGCTGGAAGGGCCGCTGGGCGGACGGTCGCGCCACGGCCTCGCTGGCGGCGTTCTTCATCGAGTATGAGGCGCGCCAGATCGAGTACCACCTCGTGCAGGAGGACGGCGACCCGATCGAGGCCATCACGAACTTCGGCGACTCGGAGCAGTACGGCATCGAGGCGGATCTCTCGGTCCGCGTGACCGACGAGCTGAGTCTCACGCTCGTCGCCGGCATCATCGAGGCCGAGTGGGCACAGGCTGCGTTCGACCCCGGCGATGGCAGCGGGGTCCAGGATCTGTCGGGCAAGACGCCGCCGGTCACGCCGGACTTCAGTTGGGGCGGGTCCCTGGACTACCGCCGGCCGATCAACAACCGCGTGGAGTTCATGGCCGCCCTGCAGATCAGCCACAACGGCGAGTACGAGGGACTCCAGGCGTGGCTCCCGGTCACCAACCCGAGCTTCACCCTCGTCAACGGGCAGCTCGGATTCCTCTGGGAGAACATGGAGTTGGTGATGCACGTCGAGAACCTGACGGACGAGGGGTACTACAACGACGTACAGCACTTCTTCAACGGTCACGATCTGTTGGGGACCCTTGGGGAGCCGGGCAACATCGTGATCGGCACGCTCGGTCAGCCGCGGCTGACCACGGTGAGCCTGAGCTACCACTTCTGACGGAGGCTTGTGGGAAGAAAGGGGTCGCTCCGCCTGGCGGGGCGACCCTTTTTCTCGGAGGCTCCGCGAACCGCGCGGCCCCGGAGTGAACCGGGCTCGCGCGGCCCCTGCGCGTCCTACTGACCCGCACCCCAGGCCTGTGCAACCTGCTCGCAACCGACGAGGGCGATGGTGTTGCCGTCGTCGTCGATGAAGTTGAGCGGTCCCAGGAACGTCATGTAGAACTCGCTGTCTTCGTCGAACTCCGTGTGGTCGTGCTGGGCGTTGCAGGCCTCGTACCCGTAGCCGGGTGCGACCGCCGTCGCTCCGCCTTCCGTATCGCCGCCGCGCACGTGCATCCTGCCCTTGGTGAGGAAGTACTCGCCGGGGCCCATGTGGATGTGCTTGGCGAACGACGAGCCCTTCTTGCAGTCGAAGATCGCCGTCCACGCGCCCGCCTCCGGCGAGACGTGCAGCAGCTTCCACTTGATGTCTCCCTGGCACAGGCCCTCCGGGAACTGCACCCAGTCGACCGCGTCCATCTGGACATAGTCACCAGTGATATCTGACATTTCTCCTCCGCTCCTCTCGATGGCGGCCGTGCCGCCGAACAAGAAACCCGACCGCCGCCGCGGAAAACGCCGAGAGTCGACCCCACACCAAGTGTCTACCCGGTTTTTCCACAGGTCAAATGGAAGATTGGCGACGGGTGTACGTCTTGATTGTGAGATGAAGGTCATTCTGCGGCTGCGCGGCGCCGCCAGAAGTCGTCGAAGCGGTCGCTGACGATGTAGGAACGCAGGGCGAGGATGGCGTCGGCGCCGGCGACGGTCCAGCGCATGCCGCCGCGCTTGAGGCGGCTGGCGACGACGTTCCGGCAGGCGCCCTCGACGACGCCGCTGCCGATGCACAGTCCGCGGGCGCGGAATCCGGGATAGTCCATGCGGCGGCGGTTGCCGGCGAAGTAGGCGCGCCCCTTGCGGGCCTCCTCGCAGCGGCCGGCGTGGGCGCCGACGGCCCGGAGCAGGTCGTCGAAGGCGCCGGCGAGGAGCTCGCTGCGGCGCTGCTCCGCCCAGACGCGCGCGAGGTCGTTGTCGTTGCCGTAGACGGCCTTGGCGATGTCGTGCAGGTGTTCGGCGGCGTGGAACACGTCGACGATCTCGACGGCGCCGGGGAAGTGCTCCGCGGCGATGTTCCAGATCCAGGCCGCGCCGTCGCCGAGCACCACGCGGCGTTCGGCGGCCCCGAAGCCGCGCCGCGCGGCCTCGCGCACGACGCGCCGCGCGAAGGGCGCGGGAACGGTGTCGGTGTCGCGCGTGGCGGCGGACTCGATGGCGGCGGTGCAGGTGACCGAGCCGGGGTCGCGCGCCGGGGCGCCGTCGGCGCCGGTGCGCTCGGCGGACCACACCACCGCGAGCTTCGCCTCGCGCGTCCTCGCGGAACCGTCCGGCTGCTTGCCGGCCCGCCCTTCGGTCTCGGCCCCGCGCACCGGCACGCCGGTGCCGTCGAGACCGAGATACAGCGTCGGCGCGGTGGCGGGCCCGGCCGCGGCCCGTTCCCGTTCGTCCGCCGCGATCTCGCGGCCGAGCGCCTCGGCGCGGCGCTCCACCGTCTTGGCGTCGACGTTCAGGCCCGCCAGTTCGTGCAGCAGGGAACCGGCCGTGGCGAAGCTCACCTCGCCGGCCGCGCTGCCGACCATGCGCAGCACCGCCGGCGACAGACCGCCGTCGCCGAAGCCGAGTTCCCGGTCGCGCGGCGCGAAGCCGCGGCCGCAAGCGTCGCAGTGGTACCACGCGCGCACCAGTTCCATCTCCCCGAGCGCCGTGACGAAGGTCTTCGCGCGCCGCCCGGCATGGCGCGCGGCGCCGCCTCCGTGGCCGGGCTCGTCCCGGCGCGGACACGCCAGCCACGGCCCGCGCTCGTCCGAGCGGTCGGCGTTCAGCGTCGCCGCCAGCGCCTTCGCCATCGTGCCCAGGGCGACGTCGCGGCAGGTGCGCTCCAGCCGCTCGAACCCGACCGCGCCCGGCAAGCCGTCCCCCACCAACCGCGCCGCCGCGCCGTCCAGCGCCGTCGCTAGCCGCGCCTCGAACGCGGCGCCCGGCGCCCCCTTTTTCCCGGCTCGGCCGGGCGGCGGTCGGCCAGGCGGCGTTCGCATATCGCGCCGCCGACCTCGATCAGCTCCGCCGCGAGACGGCGCAGACGATGGCACTCCTCGACCTGCCCCCGAGCCTCCTCCAAGGCCCAGGGCGGAACCGCGCGGCTGTGCATCTTCCCCTTGACCACGCGCGAGACGCTCCATTGCGGTCCATGGCCCGGGTGGCCGTCGGCCGCGCAATGGCAGTTGGGCTTGCCGCACTTGCGGAAGCGCGCCTTGAGCGATCCCGGACGCAGGTCGCCGATGGCGGCGATCTCGTCGAGCAGTTCGCGGCGGCGCGCGACGAGACCGTCGAGCGTGGCTTCGGGCATGGCGTTCTCCCGTTTCCGTCTGATATGCCAACAATATGTCAGACGGGGATCCGCAACGCCACCAGTATCAACCGAACCGCTTCAATCCCTCACATTTCTCACATTCAAGACGTACACCCATTGGCGACCAACGGATCGCGGCCGTCGCAGGGGCGACCCTGTTGGTCGCGCGACCTGGCGGTCGCGCCGGGACGGGACAAGCCCGTCCCCTACGGCGTCACGGCGACCTGACCCTTGCCGTCGATGCGCGCCGGCCGGCCGCAGAACTCCTCGCGCACCATGGACTGCATCAGGCCCGAGTCCTCGGAGTTCGCCCAGACGCGCTGACCCTCGGGGGTGCGCAGCGCGAGGTGTGCGATGGCGGGATCGTCGCCGGCGTACATCACCGTGTACGACTCGATCTCCGCGTCGCCCCGGTACTCAGGCAGGCACTCGCGGGACGGCAGCGCGTCGATCTCCGCCTGCACGTTGGCGAACTGGAAGTCGTTCTCCGGCGGCGCGCTGGAGTAGACGCCGTGCACGTGCTTGTACAGGTTGCCGCCGTTGCCGGTCACGAGGCCGTAGGCGCCGGGCGACTCCCGGAGCAACTCGGCCGTGCGGGCGATGCTGTGCATGACGTAGTTGTTGAGGGGGCCGCCCCCGAAGGTCAGGCCGCCGGTGACGGTCAGGGGCCGTTCCTGGGACAGGCCGAGTTCGTCCGCGGCCACCTGCACCGCCGACGGGAAGCAACTGTACAGGTCCACGAACTTGAGATTGGAGGCCTCGATCCCCGCCATCTCAAGCGCACGGCCCCCGGTGATGCGAACCCCGGGAGAGGTATGGAAGTTGTCGCGCACCGAGGCGGAGAAGTGGTCGTACCCCTGGGCGCCGGACACCGGGTAGACCCAGCGGGACTCGTCGATGCCGAGCTGCCGCGCCTTGCCGGCGGAGCAGAGGATCAGCGCCGCGCCCATGTCCACCATCATGTTCGCGTTCATGAACTTGGTGTAGGGGAAGCTGATGGCGCGGTTCCGGGGCGAGGGCGTGCGGATCTCCTCTGCCGTCATGTTGTGTTGCACCCAGGCATTGGGATTGTCCTGGGCGACGTCGTTGAAGCGGGACCACAGGCCGGAAACCCGCTCGAGGTGCCCGGGGATCGACTCGCCGCGCTGGTGACGGATGGCGTTGTCGTACATCGGGTAGACCTGGATGGCGCGCCGGATCCCCTTGGCGACCTCGTACTCGTGGTGCTCGGGCTTCTGCTTGCCGACCAGGACGTCGTAGCTGCCGGGGGCCTCGACCTGGGGCAGCGTCACCTCGGCCTTGCGGGCCTTGTTGGCGCTGTAGCCGTTCTCGGCCCCGGTAACGAGGACGAGGTCGAACTCGCCGCGCAGGATCTCCCCGGCCGTCATGTTGACGATGGCCTGGTTCTGGTTGCCGCCGAAGAGGGTGCCGACGGTGTGCGCGCCGACTGCACCGACGCGCTCGGCAATGAGTGCGGCCGGATTCGCGTAGTCCCAAACGCCCTTGATGACCCGCACGGACTGGACCTGCGAAAGGAACCCGCCGACACCGGTGTCGCGCTCCGCCCGTGCGCACGCCTCGAGCATCATGTCGATGGGCTCGATCGCCTGGTCGAGGGACTCGACGCGGTTCAGGAGTTGGCCGACCCCGACCAGGACGGGTGTGCGCGCGTGGAGCATGGTGGCAAGACGACGCTCAAGTCGCGGTGAAGCTACCGAGACAGCGCATTCTGCCCTATTGCCTGCGCGTTGCGGAAGCAGGCTTGAGAGGTGCCGCAGTAGAGCGGTGACCCGCGCCTTCAGGGGCTGGGCTGCGAGGCACCGCCGTTTTCCCCTCTCGTTGGCGCTGCTGTTCGATCGCTTCGCGAAGCAGGATCAGCCGCCAGCCTTGCAGGAAGGACGCCCCTGCCGTGGACACCGAGACGAACCGGGAGGCGGGGCCTGCCCCGACGAGGTTCAGGGCCTGCACCGTTACGTTGTAGGTGGTTTCGTTTTCGAGAGGCTTGAGGCTGCAGGTCCTTTCCTGTGGACCGACCACGCAAGTCAGCGCATCGCCCCCTTCCTCCGGTATCGCCGTCACTCGGTAGCCGCTGACCGTCGCGCCGCCATGCCGATCGGCGGCGAGCGCTTCCCACCGCACGACCAGAACGGAACCGCGCAATTCGACCTGTACACTCCCCGGAGGCTGACTGGGGGGTGTGGCTACCTGCATTGCGTACTTTCGCACCCTGTCCCCCGGGTCGATGAACCGCTGCTGGCCCCGCGAATCGATGAACCGCTGCTGGCGGACCGCCAAGTAGTAGACCCCTCGTTGCAGGTGCTGTTGGAGATGCAACCGGCCTTCCTGGACAGCCTCGGGCCCGGAGAGCGGTGCCCCCGACGCGCTATGCAGTTGTCCGGTCAGGCCGCTTTCCGCCGTCGCCAGTACCGCCACGTCCAGGGGCGCCGACAGCTCGATGCGAAAGTAGTCCACTTCGTGGTACGGAGTGATCTTCCCCTGCGCTGAGTCTCCGACTCCGAGGAGAGTGGCGGTGGCCCTCGTGTCGCCGTGGTCGTCGAGCACGAATACACCCACCCCGGCATCCTCCATGAACGGAACGACGGAATCCGTCGTGTCGGTGCCGAGGGGATTATGTCGCAAGTCCAGGTGGCGCAGCGCGTATCGCATGGGAATCAGGGCGGCGATGTCCGTCACCCGGTTGTTGGCGAGGTGGATAGCGTGGGGTCGCAGCGCCGACAGCGGTGCCACTTCCACGATCCGATTCTGGCCTAGGTGCAGTCTCTGGAGGCTCTTCAACTCGGCGAGCGGCGCTAGGTTGACCAGCTCGTTCCTCGACAGCTCCAACTCTCTCAGGCGCGGCATGTCGGCCAGCGCCCCCACATCCCGGATGCGATTCCCGTCCAGATGCACGGTTTCGAGTCTGGTCAGGGGAGCCAGAGCTGACAGGTCCGCCACGTCGTTATCCGTCAGCAGCAGGTTTTGGAGATACCGAAGGCCCTGGTCGGGAAAGGGTGAGACGTTCGTCACCTGGTTGCGCGACAGGTCGAGGTGCAACAGATACTGGAGGTCGCCCAACGGCGACAGGTCCCTAACGCGATTGTCGGCCAGAAACAGGTGGTGGAGGTGGCGCAACTCTGACAGCGGTCCCAGATCCAGGACGGTGTTCTCGGAGAGATCGAGAATTCCAAGGGCTCTCAACGGTGACAACGGCGCCAGGTTGGACATGGAGTTTCCGGCGAGGTCGAGTTTCGTCAGCCGCAACATCTTCGAGAATGACACGACCGCGGAGAGCCTGTTGCCGGAGACGTCCAGGACTTCGAGTCGGGGTATGTCCGAAAGCTCCAGGACATCGATCTCGTTGTCTTGGAGGGACAGGTGTTTGAGCGTGCCCTGGCGGTCCAGTCGTACGACCCGGACGGCGTTGTGGTCGAGATCGATGTACGTGGGTCGGCGCAGCCCGGCCATGAAGGATAGGTCGGAAATGCGATTGTGGCTCGCATCGATCTCGATGGGGGCCGAGAGATCGGCAAAGTGCACGCGTTCGATCAGGTTGTGGTGGAGCTGCAGGTCGGCCAGATTCGGCAGATCCGCGAGGTACACGTCGGTCACCGGGTTGTAGCTCGCGTCCAGCGACGCGAGCCCCGGCATGCCCGTGAGGACGAGCTGCTCGATGTGGTTTCGCGCCAGGCGCAGGGTGTTGAGGTGCGGGAGCCCGGATATTGGGTACGGGTTCTTGATCCTGTTGACGGACACGTCCAGCACGGCTAGGTGGGCGAGCCCGGAGAGCGGCGCCGGGTCGACGATCCGATTCCGGCCCAGGTAGAGTCTCTGGAGGGTGTTCAGTCCGCCCAGTGGGGTCAGGTCGACGATCTCGTTGCCGGGCAGCCGCAACTCGGCCAGGTGGGCCAGGCCGGCCAGCGGCCCGAGATCGGCGATGGCCTGACCGGGCAGCGCGAGGACTTTGAGGTTGTGAGCGGTCTCAAGGCCCGTCAGACTGGTGATTGGCCCCATGCGTCCCGAACGCTCCGTCAGATAGTCGGCAAGCCAGCTTTCGCTCAGGCGGTTCCGCGACCAACCGGGGTGGCCAACGACGGCTCTCGTCAGCCTTTCGAGCCCCTGCATGTCGGTCACCTTGATCAGCTCGTCGTGGCCTTTGTTTAGCGCGCGTCGAACGGCTGTGTACAGGCGCTCATCAGGGATGATGACTTCCTGTTCTTGGTCGAAGACGAGCTCCGGGGTAGCTCCGAGCGACGCCACGTCGGTCACGAGCGTGTTCGATAGGTCGAGCCAACGCAGCTCGGTCAGGCCGGCCAACGGCGAGAAGTCTGTAATGTCATTGTGGGATACGTCGAGCCACGCGAGCCGCACGAGGCCTGCCAGCGGTGAGACATCCGTGATGCGGTTCTGCGCGAGGTTCAGCGAGGTCAGGGCGGTAAGTTCGGCGAGGAACAAGATGTCGTGGATGCGATTGTTCCTGAGGTCGAGGAGGGTCAGCTCACGGTGCCCGCCCAGCGGAGCTACGTCGATAAGCGCGTTGTGGCGTAGCCTGAGCTCGACCAGGCGCGTCAGTCCCGAGAGGGGCCGCAGGTCCGTGACGGCGTTGGCGGAGAGATTCAACTCGACCAGCCCGACCAGGTTCGCAAGTGCGGTCAGGTCGGCAATCTCGTTGTCGGACAGGTCCAGCGACCGCAGGTAGACGAGGTTGCGCAGCGCAGAGATGTCTGCGACCTTGTTGAAGGGAAGGGACACCACGCGCAGGTTGGTCAGCCGCGCAAGCGGCGAGATGTCGGTGAGGAAGTTGGCGCCGAGGTTCAGCGTCCGGAGTTCGCGTAGACCCGACAAGGGCGACAGATCGATGATCGACTCGCCTTCGTGGTTGCCGGACAGGTCGAGGTACTCGAGTCGATAGAGTCTGGACAGGCCGGCAACGTCGTGGAGGCGGTTGTTCCTCACGTCCAGGTGGCGGAGTCCGTACGCGTCTCGCAGCCCGTCGACGTCGCTCAGGCGCCCATCACTCAGGTCCAGATAGGTGAGGCTCGTCAGGCCGGCCAAGTACGGGACGCGCCGGAGCCAGTGACCTGCGATGCGCAGGTGGGTGAGATTCGCGAGTCCGGCTAGTGGCGAGAGGTCGTAGATGGATGGTTCCGGAATGGTGTGGACGTCGCGCGTGTTGTACGAGAGGTCCAGGTGCGTGAGCGATGTCAGCCCGGACAGGCCATTGAGCTCAGCGATCCCGTTGCTGCCGAGGTAGAGCCGTTCGAGGGCGACCAGACCCGAGAGTGCCTGGAGGTTGGAAACCCGGTTTCCGTACAGGTTCAGGGACCTGAGGGTGTGCAAGCTGGATAGCGGGGCCAGCCCCCGTATCTGATTCCTCGGCAGCGCGAGCACCTCCAGGTTGGTCGCGTTTTCGAGGCCCGTCAGGTCGGCGATCGAAAAAGAACGCCATTCGCCGTCTGCCTCCAACGTGGTCAGTTTCGCCAGCTCGGCGGAGGAAATAGGCTCTCCGGGCCCCTTGTCCAATGCCCGCTCGATCGCGGCGCGCAGAGCGACATCCGGGAAATCCACGGTGGTGTGCTGGCCGAGCGCCGACTGTAGCCACAGTAGCGGCACGAGTACGAGCAGGGGGTGCGGCGTGAGGGTCGTCCTCGCACGACGCGACCGCAAGAGGAGAGTAGGGAACAGGTCCGGAATGGCACAGTCGCTCTCTTGTGGCGCTCGGCGTCCGACAGTCGCATTATTGGCGATCACTTGCAGTACGGCAATCCGGATAACGGCGGTGCGCTAAGCTGAACTTCCAGACAAACCCAAGCGTAATTTGGCCTTAAGTCTCTGACTCAACGGGATTTCTTGCGCCGGTCGAGCAGGAGTATGTAGCCATGTAAAGTGTTGACATTGTGCGGTACATGCGCTTTCATGTCAGCGCATCCTTTCGAGTTCAGTAGCCATGTACATCGAAAGCGTCCCCAACCGCAACTCGCCCCCCGCCGTGCTCCTGCGCGAGTCCTTCCGCGACGCCGGCAAGGTCAAGAAACGCACCCTCGCCAACCTCTCCAAATGGCCCCCGACGCTCATCGAGGGCCTGCGCGTACTGCTCAAGGGCGGCGCCGCGGTGTCGCGCCTCGACGACGCCTTCGACATCGTCCGCTCCAAGCCCCACGGCCATGTCGCGGCCGTGCTCGGCACGCTGCGCAAGCTGCGGCTGGACCGGACGATCGCCGGCGCCGACTCGCCCGAGCGCCGCCGCGTGCTGGCGATGGTCGTCGCCCGGGTCTTCGAGCCGGGTTCCAAGCTGGCGACCGCGCGAAGCTTGGCGGCGGACACCGCGCGCGACTCGCTCGCCGACATGCTGGGACTGGAAGACTGCGGCGAGGACGATCTCCACGCCGCCATGGACTGGCTGCTCGAGCGCCAGGACGCCATCGAGCGCCGCTTGGCCAAGCGGCATCTCCAGGACGGCGCCCTGGTGCTCTACGACCTGACGTCGGTGTGGCTGGAAGGGCGCCACTGCCCGCTGGCCAAGCGCGGACACTCGCGCGACGGCAAGACGGGCAAGCCGCGGATCGAGTTCGGGCTGCTGTGCGACGCCGCGGGTTGTCCGGTGGCGGCGGAGGTGTTCGACGGCAACACCGCGGACCCGGCCACCGTGGGCGCGCAGATCGACAAGCTCAGGCGCCGCTTCGGGTTCTCCAGGGTGGTGCTGGTGGGCGACCGCGGGATGCTGACCGAGGCGCGCATCCGCGAGGAGGTGAGGCCGGCGGGCCTGGACTGGGTCAGCGCGCTGCGGGGTCCGGCGGTACGGTCCCTGGTGGAGTCCGGCGCGGTGCAGATGTCGCTGTTCGACGCGACCGATCTGGTGGAGGTGCGCAGCGACGCCTATCCGGGCGAGCGCCTCATGGTGTGCCGCAATCCGCTGCTGGCGGAGGAGCGGGCGCGCAAGCGGGAAGAGCTGCTGCGCGCCACCGAGGCGTTGCTCGATCCCATCGCGGCGGCCACGCGGCGGGACCGGCAGCGCCTGAAGGGCGCGGACAAGATCGGCCTGCGCGCGGGCAAGGTCGTCGGCAAGCACAAGATGGCCAAGCACTTCGAGTTGGATATCGAGGACGACGCGTTCGGCTATCGGCGCAAGCCCGAGTCCATCGCCGCGGAGGCGGCGCTGGACGGCTTGTACGTCGTGCGCACCAACCTGCCCGCCGGCGAACTCGACGCCGAGGGCGCCGTGCGCGCCTACAAGCGCCTGAGCGCGGTCGAGCGCGCCTTCCGCAGCCTGAAGACCGTGGACCTGAAGGTGCGGCCCGTGTTCCACCGAACCGCCGAGCGGGTGCGCGCGCATGTGTTCCTGTGCATGCTGGCCTATTACGTGGAATGGCACATGCGCCAACGGCTCCGGCCGCTGCTGTTCGACGACGACGACCCGGCCGCCGCCGAGGCGGCGCGCGCGTCCGTCGTGGCGCCGGCGCGGGTCTCCGACGCCGCCAGGGAAAAAGCCCGCGGCAAACGCACCGCCGACGGCTTGCCGGTGCACAGCTTCCGCACCCTGCTCGGCGATCTGGCGACGGTCGCCAGGAACCGCGTCGTGCCCCGGTTGTCCGGCACCGAGCCGTTCGACATCCTTACCCGGCCCACCGCGCTACAGCGCGAAGCCTTCAAACTCCTCGGCGTGCGCCCATAGGACGTACCCAGTAACGATCGCCCGATTTCTTTATCTACCCAGAAAAACAACAGGTTAGATCGTCTAACGCCTCGAAGTTCAGGCTAACTCAGGGTACGCAAAATTCGGGGGGATGCCCGAAGCCAAGCTTAAGGCTGCGCCGACGGCCGAAACGTGGCGCGGAAACTGTGAAGGCCTACTCGATCCAGGACGCCTTGCGCTTCTCGCGGAACGCCGCCATGCCCTCGGCCGCTTCGTCGGAACGGAACATGCGCCCGCTCCATTCCGCGGTGACCTCGAAGCCTTCCTCGATCGAGAGCTTGGAGACCCGCCGCACGAGGCGCTTGCACTCGACGACGGCGTTCGGGCCGCCGAGGTTGATCATGTCGATCTCTTCCTCGACCGCGGCGACGAGTTGGTCCTTCGGGACCGCCCGGTGGGCGAACCCCATCGACACGGCATCGGCGCCGCTGAACCGCTCTCCCGTGATGAAGAGCTTCATCGCGTGATGCGTGCCGAGCTTGGGGATGCAGACCACGGAGATCACCGCCGGGATCACGCCGATACGCACCTCGCTGAAGGACATGCGGGCGTCCTCCACGGCGACCACGATGTCGGAGGCGCCGACGAGCCCGAGACCTCCCGCGAACGCCGCGCCGTTGATCGCGGCGATCACCGGCTTGTCGCTCTCCATGATGGTGGTCAACACCTGGGGATACGGGACGGACCTGCGGCCTTCGATGGCGGCCCCTGGCGGGCTCTTGAGGTCCGCGCCCGAACAGAACGCGGGATCCGCGCCCGTTATGACGATGCAGCGGACGGCCGGATCGTCGTTCGCGGCCAGCAGGTGCTCGTACAGCTCGCTGACGAGTACGGACGAGAGCGCGTTGCGGTTCTCGGGCCGGTTCAGCGTGATCCAGGCCGCGCCGTTTCGAATCTCGTAGAGGGTCGCTTCGGTCGTTGGCATGTCGCTATTCTTCCTTCTCGGAGCCTTCGTTCTCTTCGAGCACCACCAGCAGGGCGCCGTTGTCCACCTGGTCGCCCTGGTCGACGAGCAGCTGCTTGACCGCGCCGGCCATCGGCGCGGTGATGCGGTGCTCCATCTTCATGGCCTCGAGGATGAGCAGGAGCTGCCCGTCCTCGACGGTGTCGCCCTCCGCGACGTGAATGGCGGTGACGTTGCCCGGCATCGGCGCGACCAGGCCGCCGGCGATCGCGGCGCGCTCGTTGGACGGAAAGCGCGACAGTTCCTGCAGCTCCACGTCGCCGCCCGGGCCGTGCACGAGCCAGCGGTTGTCCCGGGGCGTGACGGACGCCTTGACGCGGCGACCGTCGATCTCGAGGTCGATGTCCGAAGCGTTCACGTCGTACACCACGACCGCGGAGTCGGCTTCGCCGATCGTGACGGCGAAGGTGTCGTCGCGGCCGGCACGGTACTCCACGAGGATTTCCTCGCCGTCCCGCCGGAACTTCGTTCTCTGGGGCGGCATCAACGAGTTGCGCCACCCGCTCGGGATGTCCGCCAGCACCGTCGCCGCGGCACGCCGCCGGGCCTGGCCGAAGAGTGCCGTGGCGATGCAGGCGTCGTTCAGGTCGTCGGTGGACAGACCGCGGGTCCGCGCGGGCTGGACTCGATCGATGAAGTCCGTGGTGGTGTCGCCGGCCAGGAACGCGGGTTCGCGCAGCGTCGCCACCAGGAAGTCGCGGTTGTTCGTGACGCCCTGCAGGCGGGTCTTCTCGAGCACCCGCGCCAGGCGCCCGGCGGCTTCGCGCCGCGTCGGCGCATGCACGATCACCTTGGCGATCATCGGGTCGAACTCGATGCTCACTTCGCTGCCGGTCTCGATGCCGGTATCGAAGCGGCCGCCGTCCGCCTCCTCCCAGGCGAGGACGGTCCCGCCGGTCGGGAGGAAGTCGTTGTCCGGATCCTCCGCATAGACCCGCGCCTCGATGGCATGGCCGTCGATTGCGAGATCGTCCTGCCCGTAGCCGAGGGTCTCGCCCTCCGCGACACGGAGCTGCTCGCGCACCAGGTCGAGCCCGGTGATCTCTTCGGTGACGGGATGTTCGACCTGCAGCCGCGTATTGACTTCGAGGAACCAGAAGTCGCCGGCGTCGAGCAGGAATTCCACCGTGCCGGCCGAGGAGTAGCCGATCTTCTGCGCCGCCGAGACCGCCGCTTCCCCCATGCGGGCTCGGAGGTCCGGGTCCACTGCCGGGGACGGCGCCTCCTCGATGATCTTCTGGTGACGGCGCTGGATGGAGCACTCGCGTTCGAACAGGTGCACCAGGTTGCCGTGGCGGTCCCCGAGGATCTGGATCTCGACGTGCCGCGGCGCCGTCAGCCACCGCTCGAGGAAGACCGTGCCGTCCCCGAACGCCGCCTGTGCCTCGCGGCGCGCGCCTTCCACGGCTTCGGCGAGTTCGCCCTCGGTCTCGACGATGCGCATGCCGCGCCCGCCGCCTCCGGCGGCCGCCTTGACGAGCACGGGATAGCCGATCTGCTTGGCGGCGTCCGCGAAGTCCGTGTCGGACATGAGTTCGATGGCCGGCAGGGTAGGAACGCCGGCTTCGTGCATCAGGGCTTTGGCTGCGAGCTTGTCGCCCATGGCCGCGATGGCTTCGGCCGAGGGGCCGACCCACCGGATGCCGGCGCGCTCGACCGCCCGCGCGAACGCGGTGTTCTCGGAGAGGAAGCCGTACCCGGGGTGTACGGCATCCGCGCCGGACCGCTGGCAGGCTTCGAGCACCTTGGCGGCGTCGAGGTAGGTCTCCGCGGAACTGCTCCCGTGCAGGGCGATCGCCGTGTCCGCGTCGCGCACGAAGGGCGCGCCGGCATCGCCGTCGGCGTACACGGCGACGGTGGCGATGCCCATGTCGTGGGCGCTGCGGATGATGCGGCGCGCGATCTCGCCGCGGTTGGCGATGAGCAGCCGCGTGATGGGCGTAATGGTCACATCCGCCATGTGCCGAACTCCTTCGTTCCCTGGACGTTGTTGTTGTGGCACGTGGACAACGAGATCGCGATGGCGAGACGCGTGTCACGCGGGTCGAGCATGCCGTCGTCGGACACGCGTGAAGTGGCGTAGAGGCCCTTCGAGCGTTCCTCCGCCCAGTGTTCCGCGACCTCGACGCGGCGGGCGTTCGCCTCCTCGTCGAACTCGAGCCCGCGCCGCTCGGCGGCGGCGCGCTGCACGATGGTCATGACGCCGGCCATCTGCTTCGGGCCCATCACGGCGATCTTCGCGGTGGGCCAGAGGTAGCTGAACCGCGTGTTGTAGGCGCGGCCGCTCATCCCGTAGTTGCCCGCCCCGTAGGAAGCGCCCACGATCGTGATGATGTGCGGCACTGTCGAGTTCGCCACCGCGTTGATCATTTTCGAGCCGTTCTTCGTGATGCCGCGCTGCTCGAAGTCGGTGCCCACGATGTAGCCCGTGATGTTGTGCAGGAACACGAGCGGGACGTCGATCTGGTTGCAGAGCTGGATGAACTGCGCGGCCTTCTCGGCGGACTCCGACAGGAGCGGGCCGTTGTTGCCGAGGATCCCGATGGGGTAGCCGTGGATCGACGACCAGCCGGTCACGAGGGTCGGGCCGTACAGGGGCTTGAACTCCTCGAAGCGGGAACCGTCGACCGTGCGGGCGATGACTTCGCGCATGTCGAAGGGCACCCGGAGGTCCTCGTTCACGATGCCGAGCAGCTCCTCGGGGTCGTAGATTGGTGGGTCCGCCGGCAGGCTGGGTCCGGGACCGAGCTTGCGCCAGTTGAGGTGCCGCACGACCTCGCGGCACATGCGGATGCCGTCGTGCTCGTCCTGGGCCAGGTAGTCGCCGAGCCCGGAGATCCGCGTGTGCATGTCCGCGCCGGCGAGCTGTTCGTAGTCGGCGTCCTCCCCGGTCGCCATCTTCACGAGGGGCGGGCCGCCCAGGGCGACCTGGGACTGGTTCTTGATGAAGATGTTGTAGTCGCTCATACCGGGCTGGTACGCCCCGCCGGCGGTGGACGCGCCGAACACCAGCGAGATGGTCGGGATGCGCATCTTGGAGAGCTCGGTGATCTCGTAGAAGAGGCGCCCCGACTCCGCGAAGTGGCCGCCTTCGCGGCGGATGGACGCTTCGGGGTCCCCGCCCCCGCCTTCACCGCGCAGGTCCGCCCCGGCGGACTCCACGAACTGCACGTAGGGGATGCGGTTGTCGCGGGCGATCTCGAGGCCGCGCATCAGCTTCTTGCTGTTGAACTGGTTGAAGGCGCCCGCGCGGACCGAGGGATCATGGCCGAGGATCAGGCACTCGGTCCCTTCGATCACCCCGATGCCGACGATGAAGCCGGAGCCGACGTTGTAGTTCGAGCGCCATGCTGCGAGAGGGCTGATCTCGAGGAAAGGGGAATCCCGGTCGAGGACCAGGGAGATGCGCTCGCGCAGCGGCATCTTGCCGCGGGAGCGCAGCCGGGTCATGGCCTCCTCTCCGCCGCCCCGGGCCGCTTCCCCGTACAGCTCGTCGAGTCGGGCGAGCATGTCGAGCATGCCTGCCCGGTTCTCGCGATAGGCGTCCGAGCGGACGTCGAGTTGCGATTCCAGCACTGCCATCCAGGTTCTCCCGAATCTCCTCGTAGCTATGTGACCCGGCCCCCGCAGGGGCCGGACGTTGCGGTGGACTTCCGGGACCTACCGGCGCAGGGCGGCCCGCTCGTTGTCCTGCCAGGGCGCGATCTGGCCTTCGTAGACGCCGGAACCCACCCGGAAGTGCGCCGCCTCTTCGAGCGTTTCGACGAAAGGCATCTCGCGCGGGTACAGGCGTTCGCCGCGTGGCCGGGCGCCGGCCTTGGAGATGTGACCCCAGAGCGGGTGACCGACCACTTCCTCGGCGATCGCGGCGGCCTCGATCAGCTTGTCGAGGTTGTAGCCGGTCTCGATACCGAGCTCATGGCAGAAGTCCACGAAGTCTTCCGTCGGCACGTGCCCCGCGGCCCGGCCGTTGCCGCAGTACGGGCAGCCGCCCATGCCGCCGATGGAGGTGTCGTACTCGCGCACGCCGAGCTTGAGCGCCTCGTAGTAGCTCGCGATGGTGAGCCCGCGCGTGTTGTGCAGGTGCATGTGGAAGTCGGTGATCTCGGGCCAGCGTTCCTTGATCTCGACCAGGGTGTCGCGGACCTGGTCCGGGGTGTTCCAGCCCATGGCCTCCAGGAAGGAGCAGCGCGTCACCTCGATGCCGGCGGCGTGCCACTTGTCGATCATGAGCTCGAGGTGGCCCATCCGCTGCTCCATGGAGAACGCGCCCTCGAAGTTCGAACCGAAGGGGTTGCCGATAGCGATGGAGCCCGACTCGGCGCCCGCTTCCTTCGCCGCGGCGATGGAGGCGTCGAGCGCCGCGATCTGCTCGCCCTGGGTCCGGTTGTAGTTGCGCCGCGCGAAGGTGTCGCACATCTCGACGAGGGTGCCGTAGCTGCGCTTGCGCACGTCGATCTTCGGGTAGTAAGCGTCGGCGCGGTCGTAGCCGAGCTTGTTGAACACCGCCGCGGTGTAGCGTACCCCGGGCTTGGGGACGAAGCGCTCGGCGATCTCGTCGATGCACGCCATCTGTGGCGTCCACTTGGGATGGGCGAACGAGCCGATGGAGATGACCCTGGCGCCGGTCTCGCCGAGGGCTTCGAGGAGCCGGAGCTTGTCGTCGACGGGAATGTCGGCGCGCTCGATCTGCAGGCCCTCGCGCATGGTGTCGTCGGTGATGATGACCGACTTCGGCAGGTTGTCCATTGCATCCTCCCTTGTTGCGAACTGCCCTTTTTACCAATTGCTCGGGAGTCCCGCCACATTGCTGGCGATGCAGATGCTTGTGTCGGGCATGTACCTCATGGATTCCCGGGCCGGCCTCGTCCCTCGGCGGTCGGCGCCCAGTCACGCTGACCCTGCAGGGGTTGCTGGCGGACGAATCCGTGGAAGTGCGGGGCGAGCTTGCGCATTGCCGCACCGAAACCGGTGAGCTTCCGCTTCGCCGGCCGCACGATCAGCTCGTCGCCCCGGCGCTCGATCTCGACCTCGATGCTGACACTATCGAAGGCAAGCGCCTTGGGGATGCGAACCGCCTGACTGTTGCCATTGCGGAAGAGGCGCGTGGACCTGACGATGGGTTGCGGCTCGCTCATGGTGGGTGCATCCGAAGGAACTCCGATTCGGTTCGGCGCTGAGCGTAGACTGCCCGTGCGGGAATGCAAACACGACCTGTGTGTACATCGGAGGAGCGGGGGAAGGCGCCGAGACTGCTGTTCGGGAACGGCGCGCCCCGCGAGACCCACTCCGAGGAAAGTTGCGCGACACGGAGGCTCCGCGCGTCGCCGGCCTCGGGCAGACGGTCGTTTGGGTCCTTGCGCCCTAAACTAATGTCTCTCATTATTGGGAGCCGGCGGTGCATGGCCTTGCGCTTCCGGGCAGACCTGCTGCGGAGAAAGGAGAGAAAGGGGATGAAACGAACAACCTGGCCCGCGGCGTCGTGCTGGACGGCCGTCGCGATGGCGTTGCTGGCGACGAGCGCCGGCGGACAGATCGAGGAGATCGTCGTCACCGCGCAGAAGCGCACGGAGAGCATCCAGGAGGTGCCGCTGTCCATCACCGTCCTTACGGGCGAGGACATCGAGGCCCGCGGGCTGTACGACGCCCAGGAACTGGCACGGCAGGTGCCGAACTTCGACCTGCCGAGGTCCAACAACATGCGCAACATCTCGGTGCGCATCCGCGGCATCGGCTCGAGCGGCACCAACGCCGGCATCGAGTCGAGCGTGGGCGTGTTCCTCGACGGCCTGTACATGCCCTCGGGAGCGATGTCCTTCGGGGAGCTGGCGGACATCCAGTCCTACGAGATCCTGCGCGGTCCGCAGGGCACGCTGTACGGTCGCAACACACCGGTGGGGGCCCTCAACGTCACCACGCGCCGGCCCTCCAGGGAGCCCGAGAGCATGATCCGGCTTGGCGGCGGCGATTTCGACCAGTACTGGCTCAATGGCTACGTCGGGGGCGCGCTCTCCGACACCACGGCGGGCCGGCTGACCTTCTGGACGCGCGACCGCGATGGCTACGTGGACAACACCTACACCGGCGAGCCCGCCAACGACTCCGGCGAATGGGGCCTCCGGGGCAAGCTGCTGCTCGAGCCCGCGGACAGCGTGGAGGTCACGGCGATCGCCTACTACTCGGAGATCGAACGCGGCTGCTGCATGTCCGAGCAGATCGATCCGACGGGCCGGTTCGGCATCGCGACACCCGGATTCCTGGCGGCACAGGACGCCGCGGGATACGGCTTCAACAACTTCGACGACAGCGATCACAAGGTGGACGGAGACGACGAGGGCGACGACCGGATCGACTCGATGGGAGCGTCCGTACAGATCGACTGGCGCACGGCCAACGACCACCTCGTGACGTCGATCACCGGGTACCAGGACTGGGAGAACGACGTCCTCATATCGGCGGACTCGCTCAGGAACCCGATGCTCACGAGCCGGCAGGTGCAGTCGAATCAGGTCACGAGCCAGGAGTTCCGTATCACGTCCCCGGCCTCGGAGGGGTTCGAGTTCCTCGCGGGGCTCTTCCTGTATGCCCAGGACACGACGCTGAACCTCAACTCGGCCTTCGGCGCGGGCGCAACGCGCGTGTTCCCGGCGCCGAGTCCGCCGTGCGGGAGCCCGTGCACGATCGTCCCCGGCGACCGCTCGATCACGGGCTTCGACCAGGAGACCCGCAGCGTCGCGGCCTACGGCAGCGCGACCTGGCACGTCGCTCCGCGCTGGGACGTGACGACGGGGCTGCGCTTCAGCCGCGACGAGAAGGACGTCGACAAGACGCAGGTCAACGAGGGCATCTCGTTCGTGGCCCGGCGCCTCGTCTTCTCGCCCTCGAGGAGCGACCAGATCTCCATGTCCGACAACAACGTCACCTGGTCCCTCGACACCCGCTACATGGCGAGCGACGACGTCATGGCCTTCGCCCGGGTGGCGACCGGCTTCAAGTCCGGCGGCGTCAACTCCCGCGGGCTTCCGCCGGGTTCGGCGCTGCAGTTCGACAACGAGGATTCCATCTCCTACGAACTCGGCGTCAAGTCCACCTGGCTCGACCGGCGCCTGATGCTGAACGCGACCCTGTACTGGACGGTCGTCGATGGATTCCAGGAGTCGGCGCTTGCCCCGACGGGCACCGGCTTCATCGTCGGCAACGCCGGCGAGCAGGAAGCCCGGGGGTTCGAGGCGGATCTCTGGTTCCAACCCGCGCCGGACTTCACCGTGAACGCGTCGGTGGCCCTGCTCGATGCGGAGTACACGGAGTTTCCGGACGCACAGTGCGGCCTCGGCGAGACGCCCGACGGCCTGAGCGGCGGCAACACCTGCAACCGGGCCGGGGACACGCCGGCCTTCGCGCCGAAGTGGAAGTACACGGTGGGTGCGGAGTGGCGCAGGCCGATCGGCGGGGGCGACCTCGAGTGGCGCCTGCGCGCGGACTACTCTTGGGTCGACCAACAGAACCTCATCCGCGTGACCCAGGATCCGCCCGCGGACCAGGATGCGTACGGCCTGCTCAACGTGCGCGCGGTGATCGGCAAGAGCACCGGTGGCTGGGAGGCGGAAGTGTTTGCCCACAACGCCACGAACGAGGCGTATTTCATGCAGGCGGCGCTGCAGCCGCTGGGCGGACTGGTTTCGGCCGGTGGATTCGCCGGCGTGCGCAGTACGGTGGGTTGGTACGGTCCGCCGCGGGTCTGGGGCGTTCAGTTCACCTGGCGGCCGGGTATCTGACGGGAGACGGACGGCGGGGTGATCGGACTGGCGGGCGCCGGCGGGCCGCCGTCGACGACAGTGTCCTGCAGGGCGCGTGCCGCCCGGCGCGTCGCATCGGACTCGGGGGCCTGCAGCAGCCCTACGAGTGCGTCGATCAGGCTGTGGAAGTGCAGCTCCGCCTCGACCCCTCGGAAGGCGCCCTTCTGGCGGGCGTAACGGGACACGGACACGGCGGCAAGGCGCACGGCGGCCTCCATGCGCCGGCGGTAAGCGGCCTCGTCGAGGTGGGGGAGTGCGGACCGCAGCAATCGGCCCAGTTGCCGGCCGGTGGCGCCCGCCTGCCGGTCCACCACTTCGAGCTGGGAGGTTTCGGCGAAGATGACCTCGTGGCTGAACGCGATCATGTAACGACGAAATTGGGGTTTTCCGCGGGCCAGGTCGAAGGCGGGCCGGGCCATGACTTCGCACAGGCCGCGCAGCGACGGTTCGGCTTGCTCGGCGAGCAGGGCCTCGAGCCTGGCCGCGCGCCGAGCCTCCAGTTCCGCGTTGCGCTCCTCGCGCAGGGCGTCGATGAGCCCCTGCAGGTTGCCGAAGTGGTACTGCAGGGCGGACTCGTTCCTCTGCCCGGTGGCACGTACGATCTGGCGGATCGTCACGTTCCGGATGCCGTGCTCGGCGATCAGCTTCTCGGCCGCCAGCATCAGGCCGCGCCTGGTGGCCGCGCCACGCGGCCGGGGGTGGCGGCCCGCCGCGGGTTTCTCAAGGCGTTTCGCCCGGGGCTCCGAGGAGCCGGCTGCCCGGAGATCGGTTTGCGTGCGTCGGGATGTCACGGGTCTGGAATTCTACGTATCGGAAGGGCTGGTAGCGAATTGGTGGCGAATGCGCCCGGACCACGGACCGTTGACGGCCCGTTGACGGCCCGTTGGGGAAGCCTTGCACGGCGGCGGGATTGGTCGGACACTGACCCGCTTTGACCGGGGGAGTCCGATCCCATGAAGCTCTGGCACTGCCACAACGCCCGTTCGCTGCGCCCCCTCTGGGCGCTCGAGGAGATGGGACTCGAATACGAAATCGAGGTGCTCCCCTTTCCCCCACGGGTGTTCCAGAAGACCTACCTTGGCACGAATGTCCTTGGCACCGTGCCCTACTTCGTGGACGGCGACGCGCACATGACGGAGTCGAGCGGCGTCTGCCACTACCTCGTGGAGAAGTACGAGCGCTACGACTTCGGTCTGCGGGTGGACCATCCCGAGTACGGAGCCTATCTCAACTGGCTCTACCACAGCGACGCGACGCTGACGTTTCCGCAGACCCTGGTGCTCCGCTACACGCGCCTCGAACCGGAGGAGCGGCGACAACCGACCGTGGCGGCGGACTACCGCAAGTGGTACCTCGCGCGGCTGCGGATGGCCGATGCGCGCCTGGCGGAGAACGAGTTTCTCTGCGCGGACCGCTTCACGATCGCCGACATCGCCATCGCGTACGCGTTGTTCCTGGGCGAGAGCCTCGATATCCACCACGACTACCAGCCCCAGACGC
This sequence comes from Pseudomonadales bacterium, assembly GCA_963664635.1. Classification (GTDB taxonomy): domain Bacteria; phylum Pseudomonadota; class Gammaproteobacteria; order Pseudomonadales; family Azotimanducaceae; genus VXNE01. The sequence goes on from OY761542.1 coordinate 117,582, forward strand.
TCGCGTACCTGGAGCGGATGAAGGCGCGGGAGGGCTTCCAGCGGGCGCAGCGGGCGCAGGAGGAAGCGGCGGCACCGGCATGACCCGGGCACCCGCGTCACTTCCGCCGGAGCGGCTCGGCGCGGTGGGCAGGCTCGACGACGGCCGGACGTTCGTCCGTTTCGAGCGCCGGCTCGCCTGCCCGGTCGACGGCGCGTGGCGCGCGATCACCGAACCGGACCGCCTGGCTTCCTGGTTTCCGGGATTCGCGTTCGAGCCGCAGCAGGGCGGCCGCTACACGATCCATTTCAGCGGTGACTGCGCAGGGCCGGCGGACGTGGAAGGCCCGGTGGTCGAGTACGACCCACCCAACGTCCTGCAGTGCGGGACCATTCGCTGGGAGCTCGAAGCGGCCGGGGCGGCCTGCCGGCTCACGTTCTCGGACGTGCTCCACTTTCAGGGGGGCCGCACCGAGACGGAGATCGCCAACGCGGTGCTCGGCGGCTGGCATCGGTACCTGGACCTCCTCGAGCAGAGCCTCACCGGCACGCCGGACCTGACCACGCCAGAGCCCGACTATTCCAAGCTGAACGTGCCGGGGCGACCGGCACCGGGAGCATGACATGACCGATACCGATACCGTCGATCCTGCCGAGATCGCGGCGAAGGGCTGTCGCTGGGTGCGCACGGAGGACGGGCGCATCGTCGAGTACTCGGTCACGGGCAGCACGCGAGCCGACGCGCGTGTCGTGGTGGCCGGGTACTTCGCCGTCACGGAGGAGCCGGCAGCGTGGACGGAGGCCTACGAGTCGTTGAACCTCCGCATGATCAACGTGTCGCTGCCGGGTCTCGGCATGAGTTCGCTGCACCCGGGACGGAAGGTGGCCGAGTGGCCCCGGACCGACTTGGACCCGATTCTCGGGGCGGAGGCCGTGCGGGACTTCCATGTCTATGGCGTCAGCTACGGGACGATTCACGCGATGGCGGTCGCCCAGCACTACGGTCCCGGCCGCGTGCGGACGATGGGGCTGCGCGTACCTTACTTCGGGCTGCCGCTGTCCGGGGAGCTCGGCCTGCCCGACGGCCAGCCGCGGCTTCCGGTGACGGAGGAGGTGGAGCGCAACACCCTCGACGTGCGGCGCTGGCGCGTCGGGTTCGGCCGGACGATGGGCCTCCCCGCCGACCGGGGTGACGAGGATCTGGAGCCCCCGGAGGTTTTCGCGGCGCAGTTGGAAGCGATGGCGGAGCCCGCCGCGCGCAGCCATGCGGCCATGAGCCGCGACTACCCGGAAGAGCTGGAGGTGTTGGCGCGCAGCACGATTTCCCTGGACGCCATGATGTACATGATGGCCCGGGACGTGGCTCTCGACCTGCCCGGGCTCGATCCGCGCAACGTCGCGCTATCGGGCGACCGGGTGGTGGTGTGGTACGCCGCGGACGACGAGGACTGCCCCCCCTCCCACGGCAAGTGGCTCGCGGAGCACTTCGGTGCGAGGACGCGGGTCTTCGAGGGCTACGGGCACATCGGCGGGGCGGTCATCGATCACGCGGGGTTCCTCGAGGAGCTGACGCGGGCGCCGTAGGGGACGCCCTTGCGGCGTCCCGTCTCGAGTTCGAGGATGTCCGGAGCCGGGATTGTGCATGCCCGGAACCGGGCTTGTTGTTTCCCGTCCGGAGTTGCTGCATGACGCCGACACGGGCGACCACGAGGGTCGGGGACGCGCGACCACGAGGGTCGCCCCTGTAGCGCGCCGATCCGGGCGTTGACGCGATCCCAGACCGCGCGCTCTTCGCCCCCGGGGTCGCGAGCGACGGAGACCGGGTCGCCGAACAGCGCGGTGGCGCGGGTGTCCGGCGCGTAGGGCTCCCAATCCCGTAGCGCGTCGGTGCGCGGGTCTCCGTCGGCGGCGAACGCCAGCCAGGCGTCCTGCACGTGGCTCGCCAGCGCGTCCGCGGCGTCTCCACTGCCGAAGAACTCCGCACTCCCGGCGTTGAGGGTGTGCGTGCCGAACACGAACCCGATATCGATCGCGTGGGGCGACCCGAGCTTCCCGCCTTCCCAGGGAGACTCCCAGGTGAACAGGTACTGGAACGAGTCCTGCTCCCGCGCCGCCAGGGCTTCGCCAAGGCGGATGGCGGGAATGCGGAAGACGCGGTCCGTCTCGATCGCAGAAAAAAGGGCCGCTGCATCCGCCGACTCGCTGCGTCCCTCCCTGGCCGAGCGGTACGTCGAGATCACGGTTTCGGGATCGTCGATTCCGCCTGCAAGGGACTGCCGCAACGCCGCGTCGTCGCCCGGCGCCGGGAACCCCGGCATGGCTGTAAACAGCCTCCATTCGTCGCGCGCGGCGCCGACCATGACCGGAATTCCATCAGCCGATCCGGCCTTGACCGCATCCAGGGGCATGTCGGTCAACTGCGCGCCATCAATGCAGGGCTGCAGCACCATGGCGCCGCCAAATCTCGCGCTCACCGCCGTGCCTGCCTCGACGAGGCGCTCAGGATCCAGGGCCAGGAGTTCCCCCGCCGGCGCATTCACGGACACCCCCGCCAGTTCCAGCAGGCCTTCCGCGACTTCCGCCGCCCTGTCGACCGGTTGGGCCGTGCTGCAGGCGCCGCTCTGCGGAATGGCCCGGTGGAACAGCCCGGCCGCCGGGCCGAACGCCATCAGTGCGCCGACGCTCATCCCGCCGGCGGACTCGCCGAAGATCGTCACGCGGCGGGGATCGCCGCCGAAGGCCTCGATGTTGTCGCGCACCCACTCGAGGGCCATGGCCTGGTCGAGCAGGCCCTCGTTGCCCGTCGCGGGCACGCGCCCGCCCGTGACCTCGTTGAGGTTCAGGAAGCCGAGCGCACCCAGCCGGTAGTTGATCGTCACGACCACGGCGTCGCCGCGCTGCGCGAGCGCGGTCCCGTCATAGACCGGCGTGCCCCCCGTGCCGCCGGTGAAGCCGCCGCCGTGGATCCAGACCAGCACCGGCCGCTTGCGATTGTCGAGCCCGGGGGTCCACACGTTGAGGTAGAGACAGTCCTCGTGGTGACCGCCGCCGTCCGAGTTGAACGCGAACTGGAGCGGCCCCAGGCCTTCCAGGACCGGTTGCCACGACTGGGCGCTGAAGTCGGCTGCGCTGCGCACGCCGGTCCAGGGTGTGGGGGCGACTGGAGGCCGCCAGCGCAGCTCGCCGACCGGGGGCGCCGCGAAGGGCACGGCGAGAAAGGCGTGCAGGCCGTTCGCGCGGACGCTCTCGACCTTTCCGTACCGTGTCTGGACGATGGACATGGGTGTCTCCCTAGAATCGACGGTGAAACCCTACGGGTCGCAGGGTGGGACCACAACGCGGGGCGCCTCCTCCGGCGAAGACACGCCGCGGCAGGACGTGGCCGGCCGGGTGCCCGTGCGACTGGTCCTGCCGTGATGGTGCGTATCGGATCAGCGGGCGACGGTGCTGGGCCTTATGCCGAAGTTGGCGACTCACGCTCTTTCGTCGCCGGTAAGGCGATCTAGCGCAATGCGGATCAGACGGTCGTCGAAGATCCGACGCTTACGTCGCCCAGCTCCGCCGGGTCCCCAACTCCCGATACCCGCCATTACGGCAGCAACGTGCGGCTCCGCAGCCTCCTTCTGAAGGAGCCAGTCGACTGTCGCCAGCAACTCCATTCCGAGAGGCGACTCGAAGCCACGGATCAGACTCGTCGTCCAATCGGCTAGCGGCCCGTAACGTCTGCCCTGCGACTGGAGATAGGCGGCCAGGAAGTCCTTTCTCTCTGGATTGAACCAGATCTCGCTTTCTGGATCAGCATCCGCCAGTCGTTTCTCGCAATAGAGATAGCTGCCGTCCAGACTGTTCAGCAGCAATCGGAGGCTATCGGAATAGGGTCCGTACCAATGAGCCTTGAAGTCGAGTCCGAGCGGATCGGGCACGTTGACCTCGGGGGCTCCCCGCGCGATGAACCATGCAAGCTTCTGTACCTCGAGCACGGTACAGCCCGTCCCGAGCAGGCAGTATCGTCGCACCAGTTCCGCCACCAGTGCTCGGGCCGGCGTCAGCTTCTCGACGCCGGTCTTCTTCGTCACGTTCTGATACTGCGACGTCGGTTCGAACACCACGGCGTCTAGGTCTTGCACGTCTTGGAGTGCTGCTTCGATCAGTGGGCGGACGACACGCCAGTCGAGCCCCCCGTTACCGCAGCCCAACGGCGGCAGCGCAACGGACCGAATGTTCTTCTCCCGGATGACCTCGATCAGTGCTCTCAGGCCGTCTTGGATCCACTCCGGCCTAGTCTTGTTACGCCAGTGGGTCTTGGTCGGGAAGTTCACGATCCACTTCGGACCGTCGAATTCGCGATTCTCCGTCACGAACATTTCGCCCACTCGGACCCGGTTCTCCTTGCAGGCGGTCGCGTAGGCATCGAAGTTCGCAGGGAATCTCTCCTTGAACATGAGAGCGATACCCTTTCCCATCACGCCTACAGTGTTGATGGTGTTGACCAACGCTTCAGCGTCGGAATCGAGGAGGTTGCCTTGCTTGAAGGTGATCATGCGAAGTAGAACCTTGAATCCACCGTGACCTTCACGGTGCAGTTGACCTCGGATGCCCAGTGGGCGACGCGCCGCCGCTGACGCTCGGAGTAGCACAGGACGGCGCGCATTCGGTCCGCCGGCAGTTGGCGATGAACAAGGGCTTCCGCCTGGTAGCGCTCGATTTTTCCTGGATCGTTGTTGTCGCGACGGAAATCTCGTTCTCGCAACAGTCGCCAATCGATCTTGTCCAGGTCGCTGGGTGAGTCGAAGAAGCTGGCAGTCATCAGGAAGGCGTGCCTGTCCGTGTGGAGAACGCGCGAGCCCGAGGCCGAAAGGTCATGGACGGAGGCCACGAGGATCGCGATCTCGTTGGCTGGAACCTGCCTCACGATGTCTCGGTGCCCAGTGTGAACATTGAATGCCATGGGTGAGAAGGGTGTGAAGTAGAAGGGCACGTAGTCCGCCAGCGTCCCTCCAGGTGGTCGAGGTACTTCGCGAGCAATCCGCGCAGCGATGATCTCCGGGTTCCCGATTGGTACGAATTCCGGATCCCGTGCTGCTGAACTCTGGCAGTGCAGGCCGTTACGGAGAATCCAACGGAGATTGTCGACGTGCGTGATTCGGAAGATGTACCCGTGTTCCGGGCTGAGCCAAGCGTTGGGCATTCCCGTGTACCCCACTGGTTGGCCGACGCCAACGCCGCCAAGTCGCCGAGGGAAAGGTCGGGGCGTTCGATTACGCTTGCCACGTCAGCAACTGGCTTTAGCAGCCTGCTAACACTCGTCCTCGTCCATGCGACGCACCGTGCGAGGAGTCCGTGTATTGTACATCCATCCAGTCACTAGTGCATTCGCGCTCGACCAAAAAAGAGGGGGCGTGCGCCCTGCCTCTCTCCTCGTTGCTGTGAATCACGCGGCTCGCCCACGACATCTCACGTGTTTGCGCCGCGTCCCACCAGCAGACCGCCGTCCACCGGGAGGACGGAGCCTGTCACGTAGGCGCCGGCCGCGCTCGCGAAGAACGCACACGCCGCACCGATCTCCTCGGGCTTCCCGGGACGGCCCACGACCGTCATTGCGGAGATGGCCGCGTGGCCTTCCTCGGTCGCGAGGTAGGGGTCGAGCATACCGGGGAACGGCCCTGGGGCGATGGCGTTGAAGGTAATGTTCCGCCCGCCCGCCCGGCCGCCCTTGTTGCCGAGCCGCCCGGCGCACTGCCTCGTGAAGTGGATCAGGGAGGCCTTGCCCATGGGGTAGGCCCAGTCGTTGTCGGTGGGGATGCGGATTCCGTCAACGGAGGCGATGTTGACGACGGCGGCGTGCGGGCCCTGGCTCCCGGCTTCCGTGAGGAGCGGCAGGCAGGCCTGGGTGAGCGCGAAGGGCGCGCGCTGGTTCACGCGGGTGACCGTGTCCCACATGTCCATGTCGAACTCGCCGAACCGGCCCATGTAGTTCCCGAGGGCGGCGTTGTTCACGAGGACGTCGAGCTTCCCGTCGCGTTGCTCGAACGTCCTGGCGAGCGCGTCGATGTCCTCGTCCTTCGCCAGGTCCGCCTGCAGTGCGATGCACTCTCCCGGACCCTCCCTGGCGAGTTCCTCCGCCTTCGCGGACAGGTCGCTACGGGATGCGATGTACACCCGTGCTCCCCCGCCAACGAACACCGCAGCGATGCCGCGCCCGATGCCGCCGCCGCCTCCGGTGACGCACACGACCTTGCCGGCGACGCTGAACATGTCCTGGAAATCCATGGGCGCTCTCCCTTGAGTGGGTTTCGTTGGCGAGGGTGTCCGCGCCCTTCAGACCTTCGACGCTTCCATCGCGTAAGCGAACTTCGTCATGTCGGTGTCGGTCTCCCCTTTCGCGGTGTGGAAGAAGAGCTCAGCGCCGAGTAGCTGTCGCATGGCCTCCGGCGCGCTCGCCATGTACTCCTCGTCGTCGAGCAGGTAACGGAAGTCGTCGATGGGCTGCGTGTAGAGGCGCTGATAGGTGGCATGCAGGAGGGTGCGGGTGCCCTCGATCCTGCGTTCGGGCGAGCCGTGCCAGATCGCCCCGTCCCAGACGGCTACGTCACCCTTTTCCGCCTCGATGCAGACGGTCTTCGCCGAGAGGGCTTCCTCCGGTGACGGCGGGCGCCGCAGCCGGTGCGAACCAGGCACCACGCACGTCGCACCACCCTCCTCGGTCATGCCCTCGCACGGGACGCAGAAGGTCGCGAGCAGGTTGTGTTCCGGGAACGGTACCGGCATCCAGTTCGAGTCGGAGTGGACGCCGGGACCGCCCTGTCCCTTGCGCTTGATGCTACCGACGATACGGCCGACGCGCATGGCCTTGCCGCAGGCGAACTCCCCGAACGCCATGATCTTCGGCAGCGTCGCCACCTTGTCCACCGCCGCGTGCTTGCCGAGCAGCATCGGTGCGCCGGCCATGCCGCCGTCGCGGGTCTTCGCATGCTTGTGGATGGCTTCCCGCATCTCGTCCATGAGGGAGGGCGGTCCGGCCTCGCGGATGAGGGCGTAGCCGTACTCGCGAAAGTGCTCGACGGCCTCGGTGAGGCCGAGTTCCTCGATGCGGGGCCGCAGTTCTTCGGAGAGTTCGTACGGGCCAACCCAGTTGGCGGCGAACTCTTCCGCCGCCGCGGCGGGGGCGCCGGCTTGCGCTTCTGCCATGGTCGATGTCTCTTCGTGGAGTGGTCTAGCACGATGCTAGCAGGGTGTCGGACTTCGCGCGACGGCGCGACCGTCCGACGCTCCGTTTGGCGCCTGGGCCGTCTGGGCCGTGGAAGCGCAAGGAACGCAGCCCAAGTCCTGCGACAATGGGTCGCTCGACCCGTTGAGAGCCCAGGAGCGCCCATGTCTGAACCCCTCTTGCCCGTCGTTGAACCGGCGTCGCGGCCGTGAGCCGATCGCCGTTCCGGATGCTGGTCATCTGCACCGGCAACCGGGCGCGGTCGCAGATGGCCCATGGGTGGCTGCGTCACCTGGGGGGCGAGGGCGTGGCGGTAAGCAGTGCGGGGACGGTACCCAAGGGGGTCCACCCCGTGGCCATTCGGGTCATGGCGGAAGTCGGGATCGACATCTCCGGCCACACGTCGGACAGCGTTGACGACTACGTCAACGACGACTTCGACCTGGTCCTCACGGTATGCGACGACGCGCAGGAGGCCTGTCCCGTCCTTCCCGGCGCGGGGCGAACGCTGCACCACGCGTTCGAGGATCCGGACTACCCGTGGATGGGCGAGGACGAGTTCATCGACGTGTTCAGGCGCGTACGCGACGAGATCGGCGCCTTCAGCCGGGAACTCCTGGCGCACGAACTGCGGGAGTGAGGTGGAACGGGTGCGCGTGAACGCCCGTGCCACTGCACAACCCGCGCGGTGCCCGAGGCGGCCTTAACGCCAGCGGGTCGGCAAGAAGTCGAGGCCGCCGAGGCGCCCCGAAACCGCTTCCACGGTGCCGCGGTCCGCACCCTGCCAGCGCAGGTCGGCCAGGGACTCCGTTAGCGGGACGTCCTCGACGAGGATGGCCAGCCGCCGGTAAAGGCTCGCCTCCTCGCGCATCGCGTTGAGCGTATCCGCCAGCCGGGCGGCGCCGCGGACCCGGACGGCCCACGTGGACGGGTCCGCGGGGATCGCGTCCACGGTCCCGTAGTGCGAGAGCAGCGCCGCGGCCGTCTTCGCCCCGAACCCGGGGACGCCGGGAATGCCGTCGGCGGTGTCTCCGACCAGCGCCAGCCAGTCCGGAATGCTGGCCGGGGCTACGCCGTTGCGTTCCCGCACGCCGTCTTCGTCGATCACGCGGCGCCGGATGCGATCCACCTGCACCACACGGTCGCCGACCACGCATTGCCCCAGGTCCTTGTCCGGCGTCAGGATGCGGACCTGCTCGACTTCGTCGCGCCAGCGCCGCGCGGCGGTCGCCAGCGCATCGTCCGCCTCGTACTCGTCCATCGACCACACGACGATGCCGAGCGCGGCCGCCACCTCCTCCACGAGATCGAACTGCGCGGCCAGGGCTGGATCCATGCCCTCGCCGGTCTTGTAGCCGGCGAAGAGCCGGTTGCGGAACGACTCGACGGGGTTGTCGAACGCGACCGCGAGGTGGGTCGCCCGCTCGTCCGGATCGTCGAAGAGGCGCAGGAGCGACCCGGCGACGCCGACGGTCGCCTTCACGTCCTTTCCGTCGGGCGCCGTCCGGCTCGGCCGCGGCGCGTAATGCGCGCGGAACAGTTCGAAGGTGCCGTCAATCAGGTGGAGGCGCATGGGTCGTCTGAGGTTATCCTTCCAGCGTCCCGGGGCCAAATGGCGCCCGTCTGGACGGGCCCGCGGAGGACGGATGCTGACCAGGATCACCGTTCGCAACTTCAAGCGCTTCGGGGAGGCGGACATAGCGCTTGGGAACCCGGTGGTCTTTGTCGGTCCCAACAATTCGGGCAAGACCTCGGTTCTGCAGGCGCTGGCACTCTGGGACATCGGGCTCAAACGCTGGAATGAAAGGCGGTCCGGCCAGCGAACGCCGGAGAAACGGCCGGGGGTCGCGGTCAATCGGCGCGATCTCGTCTCCCTGCCCGTCCCCGATGCGAACCACCTTTGGCACGAACTGCACGTCCGGGACGTGCGCAAGGTCGATGGCCGCCAACAGACCGGCAATGTCCGCATCGACATCGTGGTCGAGGGTGTTACGGAAGATCGGCAGTGGACCTGTGGCCTCGAGTTCGACTACGCGAACGAAGAGTCGTTCTATTGTCGGCCACTGCGTTTGAGTGAAGGGAGAACCCCGGAGCGCATGCCCGTTCCAGAGGCGGCGGCGGGTGTCCAGATCGCCTTCCTCCCACCGATGTCCGGGCTGGCGGCGACCGAGACGCGGCTCGACCAGGGCGCCGTGAACGTCCGCATCGGAGAGGGCAGAACCGCCGAGGTACTGCGGAACCTCTGCTATCGCATTCACGAGGATCACCCGGAACAGTGGGATGTTCTCGCTGTGCAGATCCAGAGCCTGTTCGGTGCGGAGCTGCACGCGCCGCGTTACGTTGCGGAGCGGGGAGAGATCGCGATGACGTACGCGGAGTCGACGGTGACGCTCGACCTGTCCTCCAGCGGCCGCGGTCTCCAGCAAACGCTCCTCCTGCTGGCGTACATGTACGCGAACCCGGGCGCCGTGTTGCTGTTGGACGAGCCGGACGCGCATCTCGAGATACTCCGTCAGCGCCAGATCTACCAGCTCCTGACGACGGTGGGTCGGGAGAGCGGCAGCCAGGTGATCGCGGCCAGTCACTCCGAAGTGCTGCTGAACGAAGCAGCGGACCGGGACCTCGTCGTCGCGTTCGTCGGCAAGCCCCATCCGATCGACGATCGCCGCAGCCAGGTGCTGAAGGCGCTGCGCGAAATCGGGTTCGAGCAGTACTACCAGGCCGAGCAGACGGGTTGGGTCCTCTACCTCGAAGGCTCGACCGACCTGTCGATTCTGCAAGCCTTCGCGCACAGCCTCGGCCATGAACAGGCGTCAGCCGTGCTCGAGCGGCCGTTCGTGCGTTACGTCGGAAACCAACCCCGGGCGGTCAGGCAGCACTACCACGGCATCCGTGAGGCGGTGGCCCACCTCGGCGGTGTTGCGCTGTTCGACCGCCTTGAAGGTGGGGCGCCCGATGTCTCCCCGGTCGAGTGCCTGATGTGGGAGCGGTGTGAAGTGGAGAACTACTTCTGCTCGCGGGCGACATTGGAAGCGTATGCAACGCAATCCGCATCCGACGAGGTCGTGGGTCCGCTCTTCGCAAGGGCCGAGTCCGGGAAGCGGCTGGAAGCGATGCGGGAGTCCATCGAGGAAATCACCCAGGCGCTGGAAAGGCTGGGTTGGGGCTCGCCGTGGGGGCGAACCATCAAGGCAAGCGACGACTTTCTGGATCCGCTGTTCCGGACGTATTTTGCGAAGTTGGATCTTCCGAACCTCATGGCGAAGAAGAACTTCCATGAACTCGTTCGGTACGTGCCGGAGGACGAGATCGACCAGGAAGTGCGCGACAAGCTCGACGCCATCGTTGCCGTCGCTGACTCGGCAACACCCCTACGAACGTAAGCGTCCGGCGGTGTCGACCGCTCGCGGGCCGTGGCCCTCGATGAGTTGCTGCAACCGGTCCAGAAAGCCGGCGTCGTGTGACCCCTCGACGAAGTCGTTGTTCCACAGGCTGGACCCCCGTACGCGTTGGCGGTCCGAGTACCTGCCGAGCCACTCCGCCGACGGAGCATCCAAATGCACCTTGCCGAAGTTGCTGAGCAGGGCGATGGCGTTCCGCTCGACGTAACCCCTGTCGCTGGCGGGCCCGGGCGGGTCGTCGATCTCCAGCCAGAGAAAGGGCATGGCACCGATGCGCCGGCTCACCTCGCGCTCCAAGGGGGCCTCGGTTTGCCTCAGGGCAGCGCGGTCCAACCCGAGCTTGCGCGCCGCCGCGCCCGCCCCGGAGGCCACCCCCCAGGAGCGAGGCTCGTCCGTCCCTGCGCGCGCCTTGATCGCGGATCCGACGAGCAGCCGGAAGATCGATCCGCGATGGTTGCCAGTGCCACCGCGTACCGAGCCCCGGTGCTGTGACAGCCGACCCCACAGCCTGGATCCGGATCCCTCGGTCAGGGCGTGTGTCCCCACTCGCACGACCCGGTCGCCGGCCCGGTCGTCTTTGCGGCGCTCGCCGAGCTCGAAGAAGAAGTACACGCCGCGCGGTGGCCAACCCATCCGGCCGTGGCACTCGTTGAGAGTGCGCCGTCCTCCGCAACGCGCCTCGAGCTCCCTCAACAGTTCGTAGAAGCGGGCCACTTCGGTAGCGCGGTTCATGGGTCAGCCGGTTTCGTCGTCGAGGAACCGCACGGTACGCGCTTCCCAATCGACGCTTGCCCGCCTGCCGGCGTCCAGCCAGGCCCTCGCCTGGGGACTGCTTCGGACGTTGGCCCACCACGGCCGGTGTGCGTAGGCGGACCGCGGTAACTGGCCCACCATCAGGGCGATCTCGGAGAAAGGCAACTCCACGATGCGTTCGCGGCGTGTGACCAGGAAGTCGTGCAAGGCACGGTACTTTGACGGGCCCGCCGCACTCCCGCCTACCGGGGCCCGGGGGCGGCCGGGCGGGTTGCCGGGGTCCCCGGACCAAGCGAGCGGTGCCGGTAGGCGCACCACGGGGGGTGGTACGGAGCGACCCTGCTGCAGGCCCGCCAACCATGCGTCCAGGAACTGTAGTTGCAGCCCGATAGGGAGGTGCGCGAGCGGGGTGTCGACCACCGCCGATATCCGCGTCAGCCAGTCCATCAGGAACTCGCGGTACTTCTGCCCGGCCAACACCACGACCCGGTCGACCGGGGGGAGGGATCTCTCCATCTGGGCGATTACGCCCCGAGCCCAGGACCGGCGTTCCGACACGCGCATGTCATTGAGCGTCAGATCGTAGGGGTCGACCTGCTGACCCGGCTCCAGCAGGCCATGCTTGGCCGACAGGATGAACCAGGGCGCACCGGTTTCTTCCGCGACGGCCCGCATCTTGCGGAAGAGCGGAGACTCGTACAGGTCCCGCGCCGGCGCCCGGGCGTTGCGCTTGCGGGAAGCGCAGGGAAGGAGATAGACGGTCCGTAGCTGCGTGCTCATGGGATGTCCGATAGCCCGTGGCGGCGCGTCACTCGACGACCAGGACATCGATGAGCCGGTGCAGCAGCTTGTTGGTCCGGCCTTCCATGTCGACCACGGAAGTGGATACGCCGAACGACAGGTCGAGCGCGGGGACGTGGCCGCCGGCCGTCCCCCAGGCCCCGGGGTGGTTGAAGATCGTGTATCCCGCGTGCTCGCTCGCGAAGATGCCGTGGCAGTACTGGTAGGCGCCGAGGCCCGGTGCGCCCGAGAAAGGGCCGCCGCGCTCGGGAATGATCGGCGTCAGCATCGTGGCAAGGGTCGCGCCGTCCGCGAAGACCCGGCCGGCGAACAGGGCTTCGTAGAACTTCGCGACGTCCGGCATCGTGGCCACGAGTCCACCGCCGCCGTAGAGGTCGAACGACGGATTCCAGTCCCGGATATTGGCGTCGAACAGGTACTGGCCGACGCGCGGCGCCAGGCCCTCCGGCTCGGCTTCCATGACCTCCCACCAGGTCGCTTCGAGCCCCAGTTCCTCGAAGCGGAGCAGCTCGCGTACGGCGGTGCCGATCGACGTGCCGCCGACCTGCTGCAGGATGTGGCCGAGGAGGATATAGCCGCCGTCCGAGTACAGGTACCGCACGCCGGGCGGCCCGAGAGGATCCGTGACCCGGGTCATGAACGCGATGATCCCGTCGAGGGACCAGTCCTGCATGGGATCCGCCGTGATGGCTTCGATGAACGCATCGACGAGGTGATCGGCGATCCCGCCCGTGTGCGTCAGCAGGTGCCGTACGGTGATCTCGCTAGTCCCGTATCCGTCGGAGCGGAGCAGGTCGTTCAGGGATTTCGACAGGTGCCGGTCGATCGGGTCGTCGAGCCCGAGCTTCTGCTGCTCCGCGAGGCGCAGGATCGCGGCGGCCACGTAGGTCTTGGAGGTGCTGGCGAGCCGCGCCGGCTGATCCGGCCGCATCGGCATGCCTGACTCGCGGTCGGCGACGCCGGCGGCGCCCGTCCAGTCGAGGCCGAGTTCGTCCGACTTGAGGCGGACCATGATTCCCGAAACGTCCGGATGCTCGTCCAGGAAATCCGCCAGCACCCCCTGCAGCCGTTGCTCGACCGGGACCGCGGCGAGGACTGCGCCCGGCAGCAGCAGCGTGACCGCGCAACCTGCGAGCAAGCTTCTCACCGAACGGCGTGCGAGCGGCATGTCGACCTCCGGGGCTGGCCTGATGGCGGTGGACAGGATACCGTGTCCTGTTTGCATGCAAGCACGCTGCCGAAGCCCGCAGCCGCTGCCTGCCAGGGACTTCCGCACCGCGAGATGGATCCGCACCCCTCACATTCTCCTGCGCGGCGGCGCGGCGCGTTCTGATGGCCGCTCCGCCGCGCACGACCCGCGTCGCCGGTTTCACCGGCGGGGGCGTCGGGGGACATCTGCTGCGGCTCGGCTCCTTCATGGCGGTCGGCTCGGTCGCATTGAACGCGGCGCAGGTCGCCGAGGCCGTGTTCCTCGGGATGGTGGGCACCGAGGCATTGGCGGCGATGGGTTTCGCGTTCCCCATTACCATCACGCTGTTCGCCTTCGCGGGCGGCATTGGCACGGGTGCGTCTTCCGTGATCGCGAGGGCCATGGGGGCGGGAGACCGCGAGCGGGCGGCGGTGCTCGCGACCCACGCGCAACTCCTCGGGCTGGCCGTTGGAATCGTCCTGGGCCTGCTCGGTGCGGTGTTCGCGAGCGACATCGTGACCGCGCTCGGAGCGAAGGGCGCGGTGCGGGACATGACGATCGAGTACCTGCGCGTCTACATGCTCGGCGTGCCCTTCTTCCTGCTCTCGATCGTGGGATCGACGCTGCTGCGGGCCACGGGCAGGGCCGCGAGCCCGGGCATCGTGATGGCGGTCGGGTCGATCCTGCAGGTGCTCTTCTGCCCGGTCCTGATCTTCGGCTGGTTCGGCCTGCCGGCGCTCGGCATCGCCGGCGCGGCGTGGGCCTACGTGGCTTCCCGGCTGATCAGCGTCTGGGTCTACATGATCGTGATGTCGCGGGCGCGCATCCTGCGCCGGACGCTCGATGGACTTTGGAACTCCTGGGCCGCCATCCTGCACGTCGGCGGACCCGCGATCGCGAGCGGGCTGATCAACCCGGTGTCCATGCTCATCGTCACGCGGCTGCTCGCGGGGCACGGCCACGAGGTGGTGGCGGGGTTCAACGTGGCGTCGCGCGTTGAGATGCTCGCCCACATGATCCTCTGGTCGGCGTCGTCCTCCATCGAGCCGTTCGTGGGACAGAACTGGGGCGGACGCCGCTTCGACCGGGTCCGGTCGGCGCTCAAGATGACCGAGGTGTTCTGCGTCCTGTGGGGCATTTTCACCTTCGCCGTGCTCGCGGTATCCGGGGAGCTCCTGGTGTCGCTCATCGACGACAACACCGTGGTGGTTGCCGTCGCCGTGGCGTTCTTTCTCATCGTCGCCCCGAGCATCGGGGGGATGGGCGTGATGCAGGTGGCGAGCGCCTGTTTCAACGCGCGCGGCAAGCCGATGCCGGCCCTCACGATCTCGATGGTCCGAACCTTCGTGTTCTACCTGCCGCTCGTGGTCGTCGGCAACGTCCTGTGGGGGTATGTCGGCATCTTCGTGGCGACCGCCATCACCAATGTCGTGATGGGCGTGGCGGGATGGCAGTGGAACCGGGTGTCCGTGAACCGGGCCATCGCGCGGGAGATGCGATCATAGGGGGCCGGTTCCGACCTACGGCCGTCGGCGGACCGTTCTATCTCTTTCAGATCAGCGTTCCAAAACGGATCTCGGTGCTCTCTATCCTTTGCCACGTCAGTTCCTCCGCGATCGAGTTAGCCAATGAACATCCAAGTCGGATGGCGGCCCAGCAGGGAGCTGTGCCGCGCCACGGCTATCATTGGTTCAGTTGCCACTGGAAATGGGGGCGGACAGTACGGTTGTCGCCTTAGCTTGGCCTCTGTCCGAAGCAAGAGCCCTGGGTCGCCCGGACAGCAGCGTCCCTAAAGTTCACCGTGCTGCGCTCCAAGGAGATTCGGCGGCGCGTCTCATCGGGGACTGCCTGCGCGATAGTGCCCAATCGTCCGTTGGATGCTGCTCGGCTGCTCGCAAGTAGATCGGCACCGGGTACCATTCGCCCTCCCACGCAGCGGTTCCGGCCTAAAGGATCGAATCGGCCCTCTTTCGACGACCGCGCCATACGGGAAACTGGTCCGCTTTGCCACGTAGATACTCCTTGGCTCCTTGGGTCCGTGTGACGGACGCTGACAAGCTTGCTGCATCGAGGGAGTCGCGTGGGCGGACACAGTCACTCAATGACGCAGGCCAAACGAGGTTGAGCAAGTGGGGATCGGCACGGTCAGTCGGACACCCTGATCTCGTCGGTCCCGACCGGAAGCTGGAAGCGCATCCCCTCGCTGGTAAGGATGACGTCGTCGGGCAGGCCACGGCGGAACACATCCGCGAAGAACGCGTTCGCCGGCGGGGGCACCAGGTGATACAGGGCGAGTTGCCGGACTGCCGCACGCTCGGCGAGTGCGGTCAGATCGTCCGTGTGGGCGTGGTAGTCGAGCACGTCGGTCAGTATCTGCGCCCCGCGGGGATTCGCCTGTTCGTTTGCGCGGGCCAGGGCCAGGACGAGGTGTTCCGCCAGCGCGTCGGAGAGGAGCAGGTCGACCCCCTCGGCGGCTTGCTCCAACGACGGAGTGACCACGGTGTCCCCGGTGACGACCACGGAGCGTCCGCGGTAGTCGAAGCGGTACCCGAAGGCGGGCGCCACCGGCGAGTGATCGACGGGGAACGCGCGGATGCGCAGGCCGGCTTCGTCGTGGATGAGTCCCGGCTCGATGGTGCGTGCGGCGAGTACGCCGAGTTCCCTCGGCATGAGTTCGCTGCCGTGGTGCTCGGTACGGTAGTCCCCGTCCAGGGCGAACGCCTGATTGAACCCGGCGACCACCTGCTCGACCCCTTCGGGACCCACGATCTCGAGGGGCGCGTCGCGGCCGGCGGCCCAGGAGGTGATGTTGTGGTCGCCCAGCGCCCCGAGGTGGTCCGAGTGGAAGTGCGTCAGGAGGATCGCGCGCATCGAACCGACCGGCATGCGCGCGAGCATCAGCGGCCCGGAGGAGCCGGAGCCCGCGTCGACCAGGAAGAGGTCGTCTCCGGCGATGACGGCGACGCAGGCCTGGGCCCGCCCCGGCGCCGGCAGGGGGGACGCGCTCCCGCAGATGAAGACGTGCAGGCTGTCCGGGTCGAGCGGCTCCTGCCCTTCGATCACGGCGGACAGCATGCGCTCGAGCAGGAAATCCTGGCCGGCCCTGGTCTGCGTGGCGAACCAGTAGACGACCGCCCCGATGGCCGCGATGACGACCAGCGCCGTGACGATGCGCCTCACGGGGTTACTCGTCCGAGGCCAGGACGAGGGTGCCGGTGGTGGACAGCGTCCCGCCGGTCCCGTTCACCACGCAGGTCCGGGCGTTCGTCTGCTTGCCCTCGATGCCGTGCACGCCGTCTTCGGCCGTGCCCGAGAGTTGCCGATAGGCCTCGACGAGGAGCTGCATGCCGTACATCCCGGAGTGGTTGAACGACAGTCCGCCGCCGTTGGTGTTGATCGGGAGGCGACCGCCCGGCGCGGCGTGTCCGTCCCTCCACAGCGTGTAGCCCTTGCCGCGGGGCGCGAGGCCGAGCATCTCGGCGGTCATGGCGGCGGTGATCGTGAACGAGTCGTAGATCATCGCCATTTCCATGTCCCGCGGCCCGAGCCCCGCCATCTCGTAGGCGATCGCGGACGAGCGGGAGGCGGACGTGGCCGTGAAGTCCTCCATCTCGAGCATGCTCTGGTGCCCCATGGATTCCCCCGCGCCGGCGACCCAGACGGGCTGCGTCCGCAGGCTCCGCGCGATCTCCGGGCGGGCGACGATGACCGCGCCGCCGTGGTCCGTGACGAGGCAGCAGTGGAAGAGCGTCAGCGGCCAGGCGATGAGCCGGGCCTCCATGACGTCCTGCACGGTGATGGGCCCGCCGAAAGGGTTGGTGTCCTTCGAGAACATCAGTGCGCGCGGGTTCAGCATCGCCCACTGCCGCGTGACCACGGAGACGTGCGCGAAGTCCTCCGGCGTCGTGCCGAAGCGGTGCATGTGGCGCACCATGGCGTGCGCGTAGTTCGACGGGGCGCCGAAGACGCCGTAGGGCATTGTCATCTCGGTGCCGGGGTCGATCTCGCCGGCCACCGGCCGGCCGCCGCCGCCGGCGCCGCGGTACGACCACCCGGCCTGCCCGTGGCTCACCAGGGCGATGTCGATGATCCCGGCATGGATCGCCGCGAGCGCGTGGTGGACGTGGATCTGGAACGAGCACCCGCCGACTGTCGTGGTATCGAGGTAATGGGGCCGGATCCCCAGGTGCTCGGCGAGCTGCTGCGACCAGCCGGTCGAGAACACGCCCTCGATGTCCGAGATTGGAATCCCGGTGAGGTCGGAGACGTTCTTGATCGCCTCGATGTGGTGCTGCAGCGACGTGACCTTGGGCCCGCGCTCTTCGGGGTAGCCGATTTCGTTCGATTCCGCCGCGCCGACGATGGCTGCGGCGTTCTTGAGGTTCGCAGCCATCAGTTGGCCTCCGCGACGCGCCAGAAGGGGATGCAGGTGTCTTCGTCCGCCTGTTCGAACTCGACCCGCACCGGGGCGCCGATCTCGATGGTCTCGGGATGCTCGGCGTCGACGCCGCGCAGCACCGTCATCATGCGGTCGCCTTCGGCGAGGTCGATGTAGGCGGTGACGTAAGGCACTTCCTTCGCCCAGCCCCCGAACGCCCGGTGCTGCACGGCGAAGGTGTGGATGCGCCCTTCCCCGCTGCCCTCGATCCACTCGATTTCGGTGGCGTGACAGAAGGGGCAGATGAGGCGCGGATACCAGTGGACGCGGTTGCAGCTCGTGCACCGGGGCAGCATCAGCTTGCCCTCCTTCGCGCCGTCCCAGAACGGCTGGGTGTGTAGCCCCTTGGGGGGGATGGGTTTGTCGTAGGCCACGCTTGGGTGTTTCCGTCGAGTGATGGGGGGCCGCGAACATACCATGCCCGTATCGCCGAGCGCAGGGGCGGTACGACTCGGGACTCGGGGTGAGGCGGCCTGGGTCTCGGGTATGATTAATTCCTACCCCTGAACAGGAAGAACACGCGATGAAGGCCGTGAAGAAGACTGTCTCTTTGCCCCCCGACCTCGCTCGTGCCGCGGAGCAGATAGCCCGCGCGGAAGGCAAGACGCTAAGCGGCGTCGTCCAGGACGCCCTGCGGGACGCACGCGCCACGCGCTTGCGCGAGGAACTACAAGGCCTGCAGGGCTATTGGAGCAGGAAAGCGAAAGAGCAGGGGATCCTGACCGAAGAGGACCTGGAGCGGTACCTTCGGACGTGAAGGTCGTGTTCGACACGAACGTGCTGGTGTCCGCTCTGGCCCTTCCGGGCGGCCGAGGCGAAGAGGCATTGCGAAGGATCGTTGACGGCGAAGACTCGCTCGCCCTGTCAAAGGCCGTTCTCGACGAACTCCTCTCGGTGCTCGCCCGGAAGTTCGACCATGATCGCGAGGCCCTGGCGCGCGTTGCCGTCTTTCTTTCCGAGGCGGCCGAGTTCGTCGAGCCGACGGAGCGGCTGGCCGTGCTCGCCGACGAGCCGGACAATCGAATTCTGGAGTGTGCGCTCGCGGCTGGTGCGCAGCTCGTCGTGACCGGAGACCGCGCGATGTTGGCGCATGGAGACTACCGAGGCGTCCGCATTGTGTCTCTGAGCAGCTATCTCGGGTGAGCGGCGACACCGAGCGCGCTCAGGAGCCTGGGTCCCCGCCAAGGTGCTCCAGCACGGCCCGGTTCCACGCGTCCGGAAACTCGAAGTACGGCGAGTGGCCGGCGTCGGGAATCTCCACCAAGCGACTCGTCGGCAGTTCCGCGTCCAGCATCCGCATCATCTCAGGCGGGAAGATCCAGTCGTGGGGTCCCGTGACGATGAGGATCGGTACCGTTGTCTTCCTGGCCGCCTCGAGATCCCAGCCGGCGTCGAACAGCCGCTCGCCAAGGTCGGTCGGAGGCCTGGGCGGCGCGAGCCGGCTGATCTGGCGGTACTGGAATGCCCGAGCGGGGTCCGCGATGTCGGAGGGACGGCCTCGTGACCGGCGCTCCTGGATCTGATCGGAGGTCATGAGTTCGTCCATCGCTGCGGTGGTGAGGCCCCCGTAGGTGTTCGCCAGCGTCAGCGAGAGCGTCCGTTCAGGATGGCGTAGCGCGAATCCGGCGACCGCCCAGCCGCCCATCGACTGGCCGATGACATGGGCCTTGTCGACGCCGAGATGGTCGAGCAGGCGGCGGAGATCCTCGACGGCGGTGTTCGGGTCGCCGGCAAGGCCCGCCGTGTTGGTGGACTTGCCCCAGCCGCGCTGATCCCAGGCAATGACCCGGTAGTGCTCGGCGAGCACCGGCGTCTGGTGCATCCAGATGGCGTGGCTGCCGCCAGCGCCGTGGGAGAGGACCACGGCGTCGCCACTGCCGGTGCTCTCGTAGTAGATCTGCTCGTTGCCGAAGACGGCGAAGCCGGCGTCGGTCTCAAGGACTTGGGCCGCGCCGCCGGCGGCAAGCAGCGTCGCGGCGACGACGGCGAAGGCCGTTCTGTACGTTCTGTACATGGGGATGTCCTCCGTGCAGGTCAGTCGATGATGGCCTGGTAGGTCAGCAGCTGCATGAGGTCCCGCACGGGATAGGTGCCGTCCGGGAGCAGTTGCGTGTGTACGATGCCGACGAGCTCCTCTTCGTGATCCACCCAGAAGTGCGTCGTCGCGGCGCCACCCCAGGCGTAGGTGCCCGGGGATACCGGTAGTCCGTATGTCGCCGGATTGGTGACCACCGATCCGGTGATGCCGAAACCGGCGCCCCAGGCCCGGTCGCCACCGCCCAGCATGCCGAACAGGGTGGTCATCGGGTCGTCGGGAAAGTCCGGCGTCAGGTGGTGCGAGGTCATGAACTCGACGGTCTTGCGGCCGAGCAGGCGCTGGCCGCCGTACTCGCCCTTGTTGGCGAGCATCTCGGCGAACCTGAGATAGTCGCCGACCGTGCCGACCAGGCCCTCGCCCCCCATCTCGACCGCGGGCGGTCGCCGGTAGGAGCTGGTTTTGGGAGCGTCCGCAAGCTGCATCCCTCCGTCCGGCGTGGGTGTGTAGTTGGCGGCGAAGCGGTCGAGCTTGTCGTCCGGCACGTGGAAGCCGGTATCCACCATGCCGAGGGGATCGAAGATGCGCTGCTGCAGGAACTCCCCGAAGGACATGCCGGACACCACTTCCACGAGGCGGCCGAGGACATCCATGCCGACGCTGTAGTGCCACTCGGCGCCAGGCTGCGCCACGAGGGGCAGTTCGGCGAGGGCCGCGGCCCATGCCTCGAGGCTGTCGGGGCCCGAGGTCTCCTTGGGCGCATCCAGCACGTCCGCGTACATCTTCCCAACGGGCGTCGGGAAAAAGCCATAGGTCAGCCCCGCGGTGTGGGTCGCCAGATGCTGAATCGTGATGGGAACCGCGGGTTCGGTCTGGATTTCACCGTCCTGCTCTCCCAAGTAGACCTCCATCTCCGCGAATTCCGGCAGGTACTTCGCGATCGGATCGGTCATCAGGAAGTGCCCCTCCTCGAAGAGCATCATCACGGCGGCGCCGGTCACGGGCTTGGTCTGCGAGTAGAGCCGGAAGATCGTGTCTTTCTCCATCGGCAGACCGGCCTCGACGTTGCGCAGGCCGGCCGCCTCGAAGTGGACGATCCTGCCGCGCCGGGCGACGAGGGAGACGGTACCCGGAATGTGGCCGGCGTCGATCAGCCGCCCCAGGCCCTTGCCGATCCGCTGCAGGCGTTCGCTCGACATGCCGACGCTCTCGGGCTCCGCCATCGGCAGGCTGTCGGCGTCGGCCAGCGCGCTCGGCGCGAGGAGGAGGGCGGCGAGCAGCGCGGTCGCCGCCATCGCCGCCGTCGCCATGAACGCGCGCAGTGGTGGGTGCGGATGGGTCATCGTCGCTCTCCGGTTGTGGCTTTCGCGTTCAGTCGACGATCGCCTGGTAGGTGAGAAGCTGCATCAACTCGCGCACGGGATAGGTTCCGCTCGGTGTGAGCTGCGTGTGCGAGATGCCGACGATCTCCTCCTCGTGGTCGATCCAGAATCCCGTCGTGGCGGCGCCGCCCCAGGAAAACGTGCCCTTCGAGACGGGGAGTCCCGAGGTCGCGGGGTTCGTCACCACGGAGCCCGTGATGCCGAAGCCCATACCCCACTGGCGGGGTCCCCCCAACTGCGTGCGCAGCGAGGTCATCGGGTCGTCGGGGAACACCGGCGTCAGGTGGTTGGAGGTCATGAACTCGACGGTCTTGCGGCCGAGGATGCGCGTGCCCTGGAACTCGCCCTTGTTGGCGAGCATCTGCGCGAACCGAAGGTAGTCGCCCACCGTGCCGACGAGGTCCGCTCCGCCCATCTCCAGCGCCTGCGGCTTGCGGAAGGCGCTGGTCCGGGGGTCGTCCAGCAGCGTCATCCCGCCGTCTTCCGACGGGCCGTAGTTCGCCGCGAAGCGGTCGACCTTGGAGTCGGGGACGTAGAAGCCCGTGTCGGTCATCCCGAGCGGGTCGAAGAGGCGTTCGCGCAGGAACTCCCCGAAGGACATGCCGGACACGACTTCCACGAGGCGGCCGAGGACATCCATGCCGACGCTGTAGTTCCACTCGGTGCCCGGCTGGGCCAGCAGAGGCAGGGTCGCCAGCCTCTCGCTCCACTCCCGCAGGGACGTGGGGGGCGCCACGTCTGCTTCGTCTCCCTCGATGGGCAGGGGAGTGCCGGTCGCGACCACGCCGTTCTCGGTGTACATCTTGCCGACAGCCGTCGGGATGAACCCGTAGGTCAGCCCCGAGGTGTGGGTCGCGAGTTGCTGGATGGTGATGGGGCCGGCCGGTTCGGTGACCATCTCGCCGTCTTCCTCGCCGAGGTAGACCTGCATCTGCGCGAACTCGGGCAGGTACTTCGAGACAGGGTCGGTCAGCAGGAAGTGCCCCTCCTCGAACAGGATCATCACCGCGGCGCCGGTCACGACCTTGCTCTGCGAGTAAAGCCGGAAGATCGTATCCCGCTCCATCGGCAGGCCGGCGGCGACATCGCGCAGGCCGTTGGTCTCGAAGTGCACGACCTTGCCGCGCCGGGCGACGAGGGTGACCGTACCGGGAATCTTGCCGTCGTCGATCAGGCGGCGCATGCCGTCCCCGATGCGCTCGAGGCGCGCGCTCGACATGCCGACGCTCTCGGGCTCGGCCATCGGGACGGCATTCGCGTCGGCCAGGACGGGTGTTGCTGCAAGGGCGGCGAGGGCCGCGATGCTTGCGAGACAGCGTCTGGATCGGTGACGTGCGGACATGGTTCTCTCCCTTGTGTGCGTTGCGTGCGGTTTCAGGCGAGCCACTCGGCGATCTTGGACCCAACAGTGTAGACCGCGAAGCTGATGTAGGTCGCGGCGCCGATGGACACCATCACGATGTTGACCGGCTTCGGACGGACCGCCGCCGGCAGGTAGCGCAGGTTCATGTAGAGCACCATCGGGACGTAGGCGGCCATGGAGAAGCCGGCGATCGACGCGCTGACGAAGAAGAAGTCGAGGGCGCCGATCTCGAACGTGCCGAAGAACCACGTCGCGGCGACGCCGATCGCCGACAGCCCGAGCGCGAACCCGAAGTACAGCTTGTTGGCGGCGAAACGGTGGGCGAACGGGAAGTTGGTGTGCAGCAGGTCCACCCAGAGCCGCACGCCGCCGTCGAGCCCCGCCAGGACGCTCGAGAAGAGCGCGGCGATGCCGATGATGAGGAACAGGTGCCGGCCGCCGACCCCCATCGTGCCTTCGAGCACGATGGCGAGGTCCCACACGAGCTGGCTCTCCTGGGGAACGATGCCCGGCGGGTGCAGCACGACGAGGGCGCCGAACATGAACAGGAACATCGTGAAGGTGTTGGCGAGCCAGAAGTACGCGACGCTGTCCTGCACGACGAAGCGGAACCATGCCCGGAAGCGCGAGACGTTCTCCGCGGTCGCCGGAAAGACGTAGCCGACCTCGCTGTCGCCGCGCTGCGCCTCGCGCAGGGGATTCAGGAGCACCGGGATGCGCGCCCCCATGCCGATGTTCTTGTCGCGCAGGTAGTACGCGTAGTAGAGGTTGCCGAGCCCGCCCGCGCCGGCGAACACGAAGGCGCCGAAGAACCGGTTGAACGTGAACTCCTCGTCGAGGCTGATGTGCCCGACGTTCGCAATTCCCTTGAGCATCGTCCACACGTCGGCGAGCGTCCCGACGCTGAAGGCGACCACGAGCAGGCCCCCGACGATCAGGAGCACCATGAAGATGATCGATCGTTCGACAGACGCATAGATGCGCTTGGGCCCGAACACGATGGCGAGCGCGAGGGCGAACACCAGTGCGGTCCACGCCCAGTCGGGTCCCGGTCCGTCGGTGCCGAAGAACAGGATCTTGATGGCGTTCCCGGCCGCCAGCCCCCAGCCCGGGAGGAAGGTGCCGACGAAGAGCAGGGTCAGGAAGAAGAACACCCAGAACCTGGACATGCGGGCGAATCCGGTGAACGCGCTCTCGCCCGTCGAGACGGCCCACCGTCCGATCTCGATGTTGATCCAGAGCTGCAGGAACACGCCGAGCGCGGCCGCCCACATCATCTCGGCGCCGAACTTGGCCGTGATCCACGGCCACAGGATGAGCTCCCCCGAGCCGACCGCCATGCCGACCATGACGGCGCCCGGTCCTGTCATCTTCCAGAAGCCCGCTTCGCGCTCGGGCATGTCGGCAGAGCGCAGCGACGGGATGTCGAGCATCTTCATCCAGTGGACGGACCGGGTCGGGGAGGTCCGCTAGCATACCGCGACAGTGGAACGTATCTTTCATGGGCAGAGCCTGGGCGGAGCGTGCGCGGAATCAGGAAGCGGTTGGCCATGGAAGAGTTCGACTACATCGTTGTGGGAGCGGGGTCCGCCGGGTGCGTGCTGGCGAACCGGCTGAGCGCGGATCCGGACCGCAGCGTGCTGCTGCTCGAGGCGGGCGGCCGCGACTGGAGCCCGCTCATCCACGTGCCGGTGGGTTTCTGGAAGATGATCGACCGGCCGAGCGTGAACTGGTGCTTCGACACCGAACCGGAGCCTGGGACGGACAACCGGCGCATACCGATCCCGCGCGGCAAGGTGCTCGGCGGGTCGAGCTCGATCAACGGCATGCTCTACGTCCGGGGCCAGGCGTTCGACTACGACACCTGGGCGCAGCTCGGCAACCGGGGCTGGTCCTACGACGAGGTGCTACCGTACTTCAAGCGCTCCGAGCACTTCGAGCGGGGCGGGGACGAGTACCGGGGCCATGGAGGCGAGCTTAACGTCGCCGACATGATCGAGCGCCATCCGCTCCTCGACGCGTTCGTCGAGGCGGGCGCCGAGATCGGCTACCCGAAGAATCCCGACTACAACGGGGTGTCCCAGGAGGGCTTCGGCTACTACCAGGTGACCCAGCGGCGCGGGCGGCGGCACAGTACGGCGCGCGCGTTCCTGAACCCCGCCCGCGGACGGTCCAACCTGACGATCCGGACCCGGGCGCTGACCCACGCTGTGCTGTGCGAGGGCGGCCGCGCTGTCGGCGTTCGCTATGGTAGGGCGGGGCGCGCCAACGGCGGGAGCGCCGTCGAAGTCCGGGCGCGGGGTGAAGTGATCCTTGCCGCGGGCGCCGTGCAGTCGCCGCAGCTCCTCGAACTCTCCGGCATCGGGCAGCCGGACCTGCTCCGCGAACACGGGATCCCGGTCGTGCACGAGCTGCCGGGCGTGGGCGAGAACTACCGCGACCACTACGCGAGCGGCGTGGCATGGCGCGTGAAGGGCAGCCGGACGTTGAACGAGGACACCCGCGGTGCGCGCTTCGCCGTTGCGGCGCTGAAGTACGCGGCGGCGCGCCGGGGCGCGTTCACCTACACGGCCGGCATCGCCCACGGCTTCGTGCGGACGCGGCCGGAACTCGAGACCCCGGACGTGCAGTTCCATTTCGCCCACGCGAGTTACGCCCCCGGCAAGCGCGGGGCGCTCGAGAAGGAGCCGGGCATGATGCTCTCCGTCTGCCAACTGCGTCCGGAGAGCCGCGGCTCCATCCATGTCCGGAGCGCCGACCGGGTCGCCGCGCCGGCGATCCGCCCCAACTTCCTGAGCGAACGTGTCGATCGGGATGCGCTCGTCGAAGGAATCAACATCGCGCGGCGCGTGGGGGATGCACCGTCGCTCGCACGCTACCGGGACCACGAGATCCTGCCGGGGGCGGACATGCGGACCTACGACGAGATCCTGGACGTCTGCCGGCGGTCCGGGAGCACCGTCTTTCACCCGGTCGGCACGTGCAGGATGGGCAGCGACCCGCAGGCCGTGGTGGACGAACGGCTGCGGGTGCGGGGCCTCGATGGGCTGCGGGTGGCGGATGCTTCGATCATGCCCACCCTGGTCTCCGGCAACACCAACGCACCGGCGATCATGATCGGGGAGAAGGGCGCCGCGATGATCCTCGAGGACAACTGAGCCGTGGACTGGGCGAAGACGACCTGGGGCCTCGCGCTCGTCGGCTGGACGGCGCTCCTGCTCGCGTTCGCGCTCGTGCTCGAGCACGGTTTCGACATGGCGCCCTGCGCGCTGTGCCTGATGCAGCGGTTCTGGTTCATGGTGGCGGGTCTCATGGCCCTTGCCGGCGTCGCGCACGATCCGCGCCTCGGCATCTATCCGCTGGTCACCATCGCTGCGGCCCTGGTCGGCGGCGGCTTTTCGGCGCGGCAACTCTGGGTGGAGAGCCTGCCTCCGGGCGAAGCCCCGGCGTGCGGCGCGGGGATCGATTACCTGATCGACTCCGGCATGGCGAGCGAGGCGCTGACCGCGATGACGTTCGGCACCGCCGACTGCGCGGCGACGCCCCCGTTCCTCGGGTTGTCGATCGCGCTGTGGGCGTTGCTGGGGTTCGTCGGGGTGGTGGCCGGCGCCGTGATGCAGTGGCGGGCGCGATAACCCGCGGATGTGGGTGGATCGTGACGGGACGCCACGGCACGCCCGGAGGGCGTCCCCTACGGGTATCCGGTTTCCTGCTTCCAGGCGTCGACCGCGGACGTGAGTTCAGGAAAGTACCCGTCGAAATCGTCCATCAGGGCCGGTAACTCCGCGCCGACAAGCTCGCCGAGCCTGGGGGCGAGGTGCGTGTGGCGCAGGCGTTCGAGCACGTATTCCATCGCCCGCAGGGGCGTTTCGGGTTCGAGGTACCGGACGAACAGGTCCACTTCCCGCATGCGCCGGAAGAAGCGCCTGCCGGTGGCGGGCAGATGGGACGCGTACCCGTCGATCGCTGCGTACGCGGCTGCCGAGAACGCCGCCAGGTCGCCGTGTCCGTGCCGGTCCCAGCGCGTGGCCAGGCAATGGTCGGCGAGGACGTCGAGCAGCACGGGCGCCACGCGACGCAGTTCCGGGTCCAGGCGGCGCACGCTGGTCGCGATGCCGGGGAGCCGGTTGCTGACCGCATCCACGCGCCGGTGCAGCCGAATCCCGGCCTGCAGGTCCTCCGGCAGCGTTTCCGGCACGGGGCCCTTGACGAAGTCCCCGATGAAGCCGCCCGCCATGAGGCCTTCGTGGGGGTGACCGAGCAGGCAGTGCGCCAGGAAGTTCACTCGTGCCCGTCCGCCGGCCGGCTCGCGTCGAGCCGTTGGCGGGCGACATAATCGTCGAAGCTCTCGGTGTCCGCGGCTTCGATGCGCGCCTGGTCCGCGAGCGACTGGCGGGTCAGCCTCTCGAACGACGCGAGGCGTCCCGCCCGCATCGGGTGCTCGTGGAAGTATCCCCGGTGCGCGACCGACTGGTTCATCGCGAAGCGGAAGAACGGCATGCGCTGGGTGCGCATGGTCGCCAGGATGCGCGCGGAGGGCGTGCACTCGGGGTCGGCCACCTTGCGCTTCTGCAGGTCCACGGCATACCCGGCGAGGTCGTCGCCGTTGACCTCGTCGATGGCGTCGGCGACAACCGCGCAGCCGTCGAGAATCTCGTTCGCCCACTCCTCGCGGCCGCGCTCGCGCCCGCCGTCGCGGAGCGTGAGCCCCGGCGCCCGTCCGCGCTCGACGATGGCGCGCTGGTTGTCCTGCATCCGCTCGGATTCCTCGGGACTGTCGGGCGGGCTCTCCGAGAGCAGGCAGTGCAGCAGGAAGAGGTCCATGAAGCGCATGGCGTGGGCGTCGATGCCGACCCGCAGGAAGGGGTTGAGGTCCAGGCACCGCACTTCGACGTACTCGACGCCCCGGTCCCGCAGCGCGGCGATGGGGCGCTCCCCGCTCCGGGTGCGCCGCTTGGGCCGGATCGCCCCGTAGAACTCGTTCTCGATCTGCAGCAACGCGGTGCCGAGCTGGCGATACGCGGCCCGCGCGTCCTTGAGACCGATCGCCTCGTAGGGCGGATACGGCCTGGCCAGCGCTTCGTGGATGCTGGTCCCGTAGTCGTCCAGGCTGTTGTAGGAAACGTGCAGCGACCCCTGCGCGCTCGACTGGTAGCCGAGCGGGCCCATGCGCAGGGTGGTCGCGTGGGGGAGGTAGAGGGAGCCTTCGTCGAAGGAGACGAGGTCGTGGGCGCCGCCCCGGACGAATGACTTGCACACGGCGGGCGATGCGCCGAACAGGTAGAGCAGCAGCCAGGACTGCCGCCGGAAGTTGCGGATCAGGTCGAAGTACGCCCGCGTGGGGGTGTCGTCGTCGAGGGACTCACCGCGTGCCGCCGCGACGGCCGGCCAGAGCGCATCGGGCAGCGAGAAGTTGTAGTGAATGCCGGAGATGGTCTGCATCAGGCGGCCGTACCGGTGCCCGAGGCCGATCCGATAGACGGTCTTCGAGCGCCCGGCATTGGACGTCCCGTAGCGCCCGACCGGGATATCCGCTTCCTCGGCGAGGATGCAGGGCATGCTCGCGCCCCACAGCAGTTCGTCGTCGAGATGCCGGTAGACGAAGCGGTGGATGTCCTCGAGCTCGCGGATGCAGGCCCGGGCGCTGTCGTGCACGCCCGTGATGAGTTCGAGTTGCGCCTCGCTGAAGTCCGTCGTGATGTGCGGGTGGGTCAGCGCGGAGCCGAGTGCGGCGGGATGCGCCGTCGGCGCCAGCGCGCCGGTCGGGGTGACGCGCAGGCTTTCCTTCTCCACGCCGCGCCGGAGCCGCGCCAGCTCCGGGCGCCCTCGCAAGGGATCGATCATGGCGTGGTTGGCCTGGAGGTCTCGCGGACCGTTGGTCAGGCGCCGCGCGGTCCCGCGTCGGCGATCGCCTGGTCCACCTCGAACTGCGTAAAGTTGTCGGTGAACTTGCGGATCAGCGACCGTGCCGCCGCGTCGTAGGCCGCCCCGTCGGACCAGGTGTTGCGCGGGTCGAGGACCGTTGCGTCCACCCCCGGCACCTGCGTCGGGATGTCGAGATTCAGTTCCTCGAGATGGACCGTCGGTGCATTGGCCAGGGCGCCGCTCTGAATCGCGCGCACGATCGCCCGGGTCGTCGGGATGCTGAACCGCTTGCCGACGCCGTAGCCGCCCCCGGTCCAGCCCGTGTTGACGAGGTAGACGCGGGAGCCGAACTCGGCGATGCGCCTGATCAGGAGGTCGGCGTAGACCCCCGCCGGACGGGGAAAGAACGCCGCGCCGAAGCAGGTCGAGAAGGTGGCGGAATACGCCTCGGTGGAGCCGACGACCGTGGAGCCAACCTGCGCCGTGTAGCCGGACAGGAAGTGGTACGCCGCGGCCTCCTTGGACAGTATCGAGACCGGCGGCAGCACGCCGCTCACGTCGCAGGTCAGGAACACGATGTGCCGCGGTTCCCCGCCGCGGTTCTCCGGCACCTTGGCGGTGATGTTGTCCCGCGGATAGCACGCGCGGGTGTTCTCGGTGAGCGAGGAGTCCGTGTAGTCGGGTTCACGCGTGTCGGGGTCGATGACGACGTTCTCCACGATCGCGCCGAAGGAGATGGCGTCGAAGATGACCGGCTCGTTCTCGCGGCTCAGATCGATGCACTTGGCGTAGCAGCCGCCTTCGAGGTTGAACACGCTGCCCTTGCCCCAGCCGTGCTCGTCGTCGCCGATGAGCAGGCGGTCCGGGTCGGCCGAGAGGGTCGTCTTGCCCGTGCCGGACAGGCCGAAGAAGAGCGTCACCGAGCCGTCGGCGCCGGCGTTGGCCGAGCAGTGCATCGGCAGCACGTCCTTGTCCGGCAGCAGGAAGTTCTGCACGCCGAACATCGCCTTCTTCATCTCGCCGGCGTAGCGCATGCCGGCGATCAGGACGCGGCGGCTGGCGAAGTTGATCATGACGGTGGCGTCGCTCGGCGTACCGTCACGCTCGGGTTCGCAGACGAATTCCGGGGCGTTGACGACTTCCCAGAGCTCCTTGCCCCGGGGATTGAACGTCTCGGGCTGGATGAAGAGGGCCCGGCCGAAGAGGGCGTGCCAGGCGTACTCCGTTGTGACCTCCATGGGCAGGTAGTGCTTGGGGTCCGCGCCGACGTGCAGATGCGACACGAAGGTGTCTTCGGCGTCCGCGAGGTGCAGCTGCACCCGATCCCAAAGGGCGTCGAAGACGGCGGGTTCGACGGGCTGGTTGATGGCGCCCCAGTCGATGGACCCCGAGGTTCCGGGCTCGTCGACGAGGAAGCGGTCCATCGGGGAACGCCCCGTACGCCGGCCCGTCTCGACGACCACGGCCCCGGAGGCCGAGAACCGGCCCTCGCCGCGCAGGACCGCGACCTCGGCCAGCGCTGCCGGGCTGAGGTCGAAGTACGTGTTTCCGTTCAGCGTGGTTTTCGGGTCCGCCGCCATCGGGATCCTGCTCGTGGGAGGGTTCGGGAATGATACACAACGGCCTGCCGCTTGACGCGCTCGGAGCGCCCCTGCGCACGGGCTCGCATGGAGGCAGCGAAGGTCAGTCGGGACGGCAGTCCCTGAGGCCAGTGAGTTGCCGGCGATCCCTTTTCGTCGGGCGCCCGCCCGAGGCGGGGAGCCCCGCGCTTTCCATCTTGCGGCGTGCCGTCTCCACGTCCCGCCGCTGCTCGGAAGCGGCGGTCTCCTCGTACAACAGGGATGCGGCCGCGGCGTTGCCCCGCCGGTCCGAGAGCCCGGTGACGGCGACGGTGTACTCGGCGAAACCGCGCCGGATCGTGAGCATGTCGCCCGGCTTCACGTCCTTGGCAGGCTTGGTGCGCGCGCCGTTCAGCCGGACGTGGCCCCCTTCGACGGCCGCCTTGGCCTGGGAGCGCGTGCGGAAGAAACGGGCTGCCCAGAGCCACCGGTCGATGCGGACGCCGTCCATCAGCGTGGGGCGATCTCGTCGAAGTGGTCGAACGCCGGGAAACGGAGGTCGGCGCGCCGCGGTTTGCGGGAGTCGGGCCGCACGACGCACAGGAGATGCCGGATGCCGGCGCCGTGTGCGGCGTCCAGCACCGCGGGGTTGTCGTCGATCAACAGGGTGCGCTCCGGGTCGTGGGGCTCGCGCTCGGCGAACGCCGGCCAGAACGCGGGGTCTTCCTTCGGCATGCCGAAGTCGTGGGAGGAGAAGTCCGCGTCCAGGCGTCGGCGGAGGTCGATCTTGCCGTCCTTGATGGCGAGGCTCCTGGGATGGGCGTTGGTCACGAGCACCGCGCGCCTCCCGCTCGCGCGCACGGCGGCCATGAACCGGGCGGCTCCGGGCCGGTACGCGATGAGGTGGTCGTGTTCGGCGTGCAGCGCTTCGATGTCCATGCCGGTGTACGCCGCCCAGTAGTCGATCGAGTAGAAGTCGAGCGACGGCGCCGCGCCGCGCATGTGGCCGTAGAGACGGTCGCGGGCGTCGTCGATGTCGATGGCATGGGCCTCGGCGATCCGCGTCGGCAGGTGGAGGTTCCAGAGGGCGTTGTCGAAGTGCAGGTCGATCAGCGTCCCGTCCATGTCGAGCAGGACGGTGTCGATTTCGGACCAGGAGAGCATGAGGTCCATTGTCCCGAAATGGCGGGCGGTGGCAAACGGCTGGCGCGCGGGCGATCGTTGTTGACGGGACGCCTGCTCCGTGGCAAAGCCATGGGTGTCACCCGCCCACCGAGAGGAGGACCCGCATGGTCTCCGCAACCGAAGGTGTCGATGCCGTTCCCCGAGTCGAGAGTCGACGCAATGTCCTGAAAGGCACGGCCGCCGGCCTGGCCGCGGGACTGTTCGTCAGCGCCCGGACCGCGCAGGGTCAGGAAGCCCCGGACGAGCGTGTCCTCGACGTCGCCGTACCCGCGTTCGACAGCACGCACGAACTCAGGCCGCTGCCGTTCGAGTCGTCGAGCCTGAAGGGCCTGTCGGCGGGATTGATCGAGTCGCACTGGTCGAACAACTACGGGGGCTCGGTCCGGGCGCTCAACGAACTCAACGAAACGAACCGCCGGCTCGCGGCGGCTCTGGCCGACCCGGAGCCGCTGCTCGTGATCGACATGTACGAGCACTCGTACCACATGAATTACGGCGCCGCGACGGCCCGTTACATCGACGCGTTCTTCGCGAACATCCAGTGGGACGCCGTATCGGTCAGGCTGGGAACGCTGTAGGGTACGGGTCGCAGAAAGTGACGCAGCGAACCGGCGTTGCTCAGAAACGCCCTGGCGATCGGGGTCTGGTCGAGTCTCGACGGTCGTTTCACGCGGCCCCCCGGTGCAAGGCCGCGTTGACCCGAGGCATGACCTCCTCCGCCAGCAGCGACATCGAGCGCGTCATCCGTTCCCTGTGGGTCCAGTCCTGCGCGGTGAGCATCAGCGTGCCGAAGTGGCCGATCTCGTCGCGCAGCGCCAGGATCTTCTCGGTGACCGTTGCCGGGCTGCCGTGGATCGTGAAGTTGTCGCGCAGCGCCTCGTGCCGGAGGACCGCCGGGTCGTCGCCCTGGTTGACGACGAAGGGGCCCTTCATGTCCCCGCGCTCGAATATCCGGAACAGGTAACTGAAGTACCAGTCCGTGCTGGCTTCGGCCGTCTTGACGAACGCCTCGGCGGCCGCGTCCGTCTCGTCCACGTGGATGTTGCGCGCGACGCGCCAGATCTCGGGGTCGGTCGGGTGGCCGGCCTTGGCCGCCGCGTCGGCGTAGACCTCCCAGTGCGACTTGACCGACCAGGTGCCGATGAAGTTGGCCGAAATCGGGATGTAGCCGCGCGAGCCGGCGAACTTGATCGACCCGGAGAAGGGACTCATCGCCGACACCGCGAGCGGCGGATAGGGCTTCTGGTAGGGCTTGGCCATGTAGCCGAGCCCGATGTCGTCGTGGATCCAGTCCTTCAGCGAAATCTTCCAGAACTCGCCGTCGAACTCGTAGGGCGGGTCCGAGGTCCAGATGTCGACCATGATGTCGATCGCCTCGACCATCATGGCGTTGCGGTCCGCCTCCATCACGCCGAAGAGCTCGAAGTCGGGCGCCAGCCCGCCGGGCCCGACACCGGCGATGTAGCGCCCCTTCGCCAAGTGATCGAACAGGGCGATCTGTCCCGCGGTCACCGCCGGGTGGTACTGCGGCAGGCAGATGACGCCGGTGCCGCAGACGATCCGCTCGGTCTGCGGCAGCAGGTGCGAGAGGAAGAGCAGCGGCGAGGTGATCTGCTCCGACTTGGAGCTGTAGTGCTCGCCCACCCAGGCTTCGGAAAAGCCGAGCCGGTCGGCGAGGACGATCGCGTCGATGTCCTCCATGAGGGTCTGGTGATAGTCCCTCGCGTGGTTGTGGATCGGCATCATGAACAGGCCCAGCTTCATCTCCCTCTCCTCTCCCCGCGGCGCCGTGCACGGGAGTCGACATGGGACACCTGACGATACACCAGCGAGGGCTATAATCCTGTGCCTCTTGCCCGCCATGCCCTTTCCTTCATGCCCCTCCCCGAAATCCTGAAGGCGACCCGCATCGCCGAGAGTCGCTTCTTCCATGTCGAGGCCCTGGACCTGCGCTTCTCGAACGGCGTGGAGCGGCGCTATGAGCGGTTGCCGCCCAGGGGCCGGCAGGCGGTGATCGTCGTCGCCGTTACGGAGGACGACCAAGTCGTGCTGGTTCGGGAATACCTTGCGGGTTTGCACAAATACGAACTGGGCCTGCCGAAAGGCACCGTGAGCGGCCCGGGCGAGACCTTCGAGGAAGCCGCCGACCGTGAGCTCAAGGAGGAAGCCGGCTTCGGCGCCCGCCGCATCGAGTATCTGCGGGAGCTGAGCGTCGCCCCGTCCCACATGGGTTTCACGGTCCACGCCATGCTGGCGCGGGACCTCTATCCGGAGCGCCTGCCGGGGGACGAGCCGGAGCCGCCGGAGGTCCGTCCCTGGCCCCTGGCGTCCATCGACGACCTCTTCCTGTCGAACGAACTGAGCGAGGCGCGGTCCCTCGCGGCCATTCGGGTCGCGCAGATTCACATGGGCCGGGGCTGAACGCCGCCGGCCATGTCCGCCCTGCACGCCGATCTCATTGACATCGTGCGTCGCGCCGGCGCCGAAATCATGGACGTTTACGCGACCGACTTCGACGTCGAGACGAAATCCGACAGCTCGCCCGTGACCGAGGCGGACCTGCGGGCGCACGCGGTAATCGTTGCCGGGTTGCGGGAGCTTTCCCCGGAGTATCCGATCCTGTCCGAAGAGTCGGAGCCGCCGGGGTTCGAGATTCGCAGGACGTGGTCCCGGTACTGGCTGGTCGACCCCCTGGACGGCACGAAGGAGTTTGTCGGCCGGAACGGAGAGTTCACGGTGAATATCGCGCTGATCGACGGGCACCGGCCCGTGCTCGGCATCGTCGGGGTCCCGGCGAAAGACGAAGTGTTCGTCGGTGACGTGCTGGTGGAGCAGGCGTACAAGGAGACTGGGACGGGGCGCGAGCGGCTCGCGACGCGCGGGCTTGCGGGGGCGGGCCTCACCGTCGTCGCCAGCAGGAGCCACGGTGGCGACAGGCTCGAGCGCTACCTCGACGCGGTCGCGGATGCCTTGGGGCCGGTCGCCCGGCGGCCCGTCGGGAGTTCCCTGAAGCTGTGTCTCCTGGCCGAGGGGGAAGCCGACTTCTATCCCCGGCTCGGCCCGACCTCGGAATGGGACATCGCCGCCGCTCATGCGGTCCTCGCGGCGGCGGGCGGCGCGGTGCGACGGTTCGACGGACGCCCCCTCGAGTACAACACGAAGGCTTCCTTCCTGAACCCGGAGTTCATGGCCGTGGGGGACCCGGCCTTCCCCTGGGAGGCGCGTCTGCCCCCCACGCCGAGCCCGTAGCGCATAACATACTGCCGCGCTAACGGACGGGAGAGCACCCTTGGCGGACCTGAAACCCCGTTCGCTGCCCGAGCCGACCCCGGAGACCGAGCACTTCTGGGACGGGACGCGGGCCGGCGAACTACGACTGCAACGCTGCCGCGACTGCGGCGAAACCTACTTCCCGCCGCGGCCCTTCTGCCCGGCCTGCGGCAGCCGCGACGTGGAGGTCTACGCCGCGAGCGGACGGGGCTCCCTGCTGAGCTACGTCATCAACCACCGGCCGCACCCCTCGTTCGACGGACCGTACGCGATCGCCGTGGTCAGGCTGGACGAAGGCCCGACGCTGATGTCCAACATCGTCGACTGCCCGCAGACCCCCGAGGCGCTCGTCCTCGACATGCCCCTCGAGGTCGTCTTCGAGGAACAGAGCGAGACCATCACGCTGCCGCTTTTCCGGCCGGCGAACGGAGGTGCATCATGACCGGTGTCGCGATCGTCGGGGCGGCGGAGACGACGGAACTCGGCCGCATCCCGCACCTGAGCCAGCTCCAGCTCCACGCGGACGCCGCGCTCAACACGCTGGCGGACGCGGGCCTCAAGCCCTCCGACATCGACGGGGTGGCGACGGCCGGAGCGACGCCCACGGAGATCGTCCACTACCTCGGCATCACGCCCCGCTGGGTGGACGGGACGAGCGTCGGGGGCTGTTCGTTCATGCTCCACGTGCGTCACGCGGTGGCCGCCATCGAGGCGGGGCACGCGGAGACGGTGCTCATCACCCACGGCGAGAGCGGCCGCTCGGGCGTCGGCCGCGGCATGTACCGCGGCGGCGGGGGCGGCTCCAGCCTCGCGGGACAGTTCGAGGGACCGTACGGCGGCATGGGCCCGACGACGATGTTCACCATCGGCGTGTTGCGCTACATGAAGGACTACGGCCTGACCCACGAACAGCTCGCCTCCGTGGCCGTCGTGCAGCGGGAGTGGGCCGGGCGCAACCCGCGCGCGTCCTTCCGCGACCCGATCACGGTCGACGACGTGCTGGCCTCGCGGATGATCGCCTACCCGTTCCACAAGCTCGAGTGCTGCCTGGTCACGGACGGCGGCGGCGCGCTCATCCTGACGAAGGCCGAGCGGGCGGGCGACTTCCCGCAACCGGCCGTATACATCCTCGGGACCGGGGAGAGCGTGGAGACGCCCATGGTCAGCCAGATGGAGGACCTGCGCTCCGCGCGCGCCTTCCGCGTCGCCGGCGGCGATGCGATGCGCACGGCCGGCATCGGCCACGCGGACGTCGATCACATGATGGTCTACGACGCGTTCGCGCACCTGCCGATCTGGGGGCTCGAGGATCTCGGCTTCTGCGGGCGGGGCGAGGCCGGAGCCTTCATCGCGGACGGCAACACGCGTCCGGGCGGTGCGCTGCCGCTGAACACGAACGGCGGCGGGCTCTCCTACATGCACTCCGGGATGTACGGCATGTACGCGCTGCAGGAAAGCGTCCGGCAGATGCGCGGCACGGCCGCGGCGCAGGTGGAGGGTGCGGCAGTCTCCCTGTGCCTGGGCGTCGGCGGCATGTTCGCGGCGTCCGGCTGCATCGTCATGGGCACGGGCGCAACAGTCGCCGGCGGTTAGGGGTTCGGTATCGGGGAGGTCGGGAGGTTGGCCTCACCGGCCGGCTGCTACAAGTGTTTTCGCCCTGCCGAGGAGAATGACACTGTATGTATGTACAGACCGGCCAGTGAGGAGTCGGAATATACACACGTCGATTTGCGGAAAACAGACGGTTTGCGCCCTCCGGGGGGTGCGCGCCCGAAATCCTGAAGTAGATCAGTTGGTTAAGGGTGCACGTTCCATACTTTCTTCAGTATTTTGCGCGGGTAAGCGACTGATTCGGGGCCATTCGCGGGGGTCGCGCCTAGTCAGGTCGCTCCAGCATCTCGACGTAGGCTTCCAGGAACCTGTCGCGGTCGATGTCGCCGGCGGCGAGTTCGATCACCAGATCGGCCAGCTCGAACTGATGGGCGTTCGCGACGACGTGGTGGTCGTTCATCCTCAGGATCAGGTCGCCTGTGGCGAGGGCCGTACGCTTGTTCGCATCGTTGAAGGGATGGCCGACGGTGAACGCGTACACGGCGAAGGCGGCCACCTGTGCGACCGTCGGCTCGTCGAACTGGTACGCGAGGTTCATCTGGACCCGGCCGAGCAGTGCGCCGACCGATGTGCCCATTCGGGAACCCGGCAGCCCACCGTGCCTTGCCAACAGGTGCTCATGCAGGTCGGCGACCTGCTGCTCCGTCGGCAGGGCGATCATCGCTTCGCGAGGTAAGCGAGCACCTCCGATCGCTGATCGAGGATGGACCGCGTGAGCTCCGCCACCCGGGCGTCGTCCAGCGTGTCGAAAGCCAGGGACTCCGCCGGCACGTAATACCCTTCCACCTTGCTGTTGCGCAGGATCGCGGTCGGGGTCCTGTCGTCGAGGATCCGACTGGCCTGTTGCTTGAACTCGGTCATCGTGACGTACCGCATGGCGCTCCCCTGGGGGTGCTGATATCGGTGCTGCATGGTCGCACCGATATCGGGACCTGTCAAAGGCCACCCGGATGGCCGCCGGAGGCGCGTAGGATGGGCTTCGCAGCTCTCGGGAGTCACGGAATGAAAAAGTGGGTCGTGCTGCTGGCGTCCGTGCTCGTGGTCCTTGGATTGGCCTTCGTGAACCGCTGGTGGGTGCTGATGAACGTGATGTCGGCGCTGGGTCCACCGGCCTTGGGGGAGGCAGAGAATGAACCTGGCGCCGCCTGGTTCGATGACTACTACGCCGTGTTCGAAATCGACGAAAGAACGTTTGCCATCGCGGAGACCCGCTACTGGCAAGCGAACTTCAACTACCTCATCGTTGGAGACGCCCGGGCGCTGCTGTTCGACGCGGGTCCGGGCATTCGCGACATTCGGGGGGTTGTCCAGTCGCTGACGGACCTGCCCGTCGTCTTCACCCCTTCCCATTTCCACTACGACCACGTTGCCAACGGCGTCGAATTCGAGGACGTGGCTCTCGTAGACCTGCCTTATCTTCGAAGGCGCGCCGGCGAGGGTCGCCTCAGGTTGACGCTCGATGAGCATCTGGGGAAATCGGAGGGCTTTGACCTCCCCACCCTGCAGGTCGACGAATGGTGGCGGTCGGGCGCGACCATTGACCTGGGCAATCGGGAGTTGATCGTGGTGCACACCCCGGGACACACGTTGGACAGCGTGTCGCTGGTGGACCAACGCGCAGGGTATGCGTTTACCGGAGACTTCTTTGGTCCCGGGAGCCTGCTGGAGCTGGTGCCGACGGGCGGCATGGGTGACTACCTCCACGGTGTGAACAACCTGCTGAGCCACGTCGACGCCGATACCCGCCTCTTCGCCGCGCACCGTGATCTCCTGGCCGATCCTGTCCCCAAGGGGATACCTCAAACCACTTTCGCGGATCTGGAAGACCTGCAGCGATTACTGCCACGAATCCGCGATGGCGCCGTGGACGGCCGCGGTCTCTTCCCTGTCGTCTACACGGCAAACGACAACGTGGATCTCTGGGCGAATCCTCGCTGGATGCAGAACTGGGAACGGTCCTCCATCGATTAGGCGCCGGCAAAGCGGGCCTCGGGCTGGCCTCGGGCTCTTGACATTCCTTCCCGCGCCAGCCGAAATTGCCCGCCTCACCCGAGTGACCGGGCGTGCCCACGGGTCGTCACGCAGGCGGCCGATTGCAGCGAGGAGGTCCGATGCCTGACAACGACCAAGCCATGCGAGACTTCGTGGCGACCCTGCCCGTGCCGGAGTTCGACGAAACCGCGTTCACGGCGCCCCCGCCCCTGCGCGACGCGCGCGTGGCGATCGTCACCAGCGCGTCCCTGTACCGAGAGGGCGACGATCCCTTCGGCGTCGCGGACATCCACTTCGAGACCATTCCGGACAGCGCACGGGATCTGAAGCTCGGCCACGTGAGCCCGAACTTCGACCGCGCCGGCTTCGCCGCCGATCTGAACGTCGTCTACCCC
Organism: Pseudomonadales bacterium; assembly: GCA_963664635.1. Lineage (GTDB taxonomy): Bacteria > Pseudomonadota > Gammaproteobacteria > Pseudomonadales > Azotimanducaceae > VXNE01. Next base: position 156,006 of record OY761542.1, read on the forward strand.
GTGGACCGACTGCACGAACTGGCGCAGCGCGGCGCCATCGGCAGCGTCGCCGACTTCCACTATGCGTTCGCCGGCAACCAGCCGGATACGGTGTCGGAGGTGCGCCTCGACACCGGCCCCGCCTGTGCCAGGAAGCTCCGCGAAGACGGGGTCGACGTCGTCCTGCTCACCCCTGTCTGACCCCTCTGCCCGCGTACCGTGTGTACGCTCGCCCACGTCCTGGAAGCTGCCGGGCTCTCTACCGTCGCGATCGTGCCGATCCGGAACGTCGCGGAACGGATACGCCCGCCGCGGGCGCTCGCCGCCGAGTTCCCGCTCGGTCTGCCGCTCGGCAAGCCGGGCGACGCCGACTTTCAGCACCGCGTGCTGGACGCGGCGTTCGCGTTGCTCGAGCACCCGGCAGGTCCGGTTCTGGTGGATTTCCCCGAAGCGATCAAGTCCGCGGACTCCGAGCCGCTGGCCTGTGCGCTGCCCCCGCGCTACGACCCTGACCTGCATCCCGCCGTCGATGAGGCCCAGGGATTGCGCGCCGCGTACGACCGGGCGGTGGCCAGGAACGGACGCACGACGGTCGGGTCCCACGCGACAGCGGACGAGATCCCCGGCGCGATCGCGAAGTTCGCGAGGATCGCCGACGGCGAACCCTGGGACGAAGTGGGCCTCGACGGCTCGGCCGGCCGCGTCGGGCAGGAGATCAGGAGCTACTACGAAGAACTCGCCTGCGAACTCGCGGACGGCCCGGCCGGGCCCTGGGCCGCCGAACGCTGGTTCTACGAGCAGACGGAAACCGGCAAGGTACTGCTGGCCGCGCGCCGCAAGATGCAGGAGGCCGGCGCGCCGCAACTGGCGTGGTTCCTGCTGTCTCCGGCGGCGCGGGGGTAGCGGAGACCCCGGGGACACCCTTGGGGTGTCCCGTGTCGGTTTCGCGAACGGTGGGCCGCGGGCGACGACAAGCGTCGCCCCTACAATTCGGCCAACAACGCCTCAAGCCTGGGCATCGCTGCCAGGAACGGCGCCGGGTCCACCTCGGGAACATCCTCCCCGGCCGGCGGCGTGAACCCGTCGAGCCGCGAGTTGCCCAGCCACGCCGCGAGTTCCTCGTTCATCATCCAGTGCACCTGGTTCGTCGTGTTGACGAGGGTCGTGCGCAGGAAGTCGATATCGGTGTCGGGATGGGGTACGGGCGTGCAGATCCGGTTCTTCTCGGCTTCGTCGTCGACCGTCGCCTCAACGTGCGCGGTGAGGGCGGCGCTGAAGACCTGCTGACAGGTTCTGAGCGCCTGCAGCGTAATGGCGTTGCCGTCGAATACGGGCAACGCCGGGCGCTTGGTCAGGCCGTCGGCGGCGCAGTGGACGTGCAGCGTCTTCGTCGACGTCGGAACGCTGCCCCCCTCGAGCACGATCATGTCCGGTTCGATGCGCTCCACGTGACCCAGCCGCACCACGTCGTCGATGCGCCGGAGCTGTTCGAGCTCGGCCTGGGTCACCGTGGCGCAGCGGTACATCGTCGGCCGGACGTCGGGGTCGAGCCGGAGGAGCTGGCCCGTCGCGTTCACCCGCTCGAACAGGTCGTCGATGTCTTGCGCATCGGCGATGGCCTGCATCTGTTTCGCGAGCCCGCGGAGGGCCCGCTCGGCGAACCCGCCGCCGGGCTGGATGTTCGCGCGGTCCAGGATCCACGAGTCGCGCGGCATGATCCAGGCAATGGAGTCTGGCGCCACCCCGTGGGCAAGCAGGAAGAGGCACGCGTCCATGCCCGTCTTGCCGGCACCGACCACGACGTGGCGCTCGAATCGTCCCGCGAGGCGCGGCAGGTCGTTCAGCGGCGCGCAGTGGGCGCCCTCGGCCACCTCGAAGGGCGGCGGCGCGACGGCGGGGATCGTGACGTCCATGTAGGTGGCGTCGACGGTCTTGCCGGCGGCCACCTCGTACGCGTCGCCGGACAGGAGCGAGACGAAGCGGCCGTCGCCCCGGTACTCGCACACCGGGAAGTAGCGCACGCGGCCCGACGGCAGGAACTGGCGCTGCATGACGTGGTCGAAATAGGCGCAGACCTCGCTGTTCGTGGCGAGTTCGTAGAGGCCCTGGTTCCATCCCTGGGCGTCGATGGTGTTGTTGCCGAGCCGCAGCGAATTGACGCCGTAGAACGCCGAGGGCTGGTGCAGGCGCACGAAGGGATAGGCGTCGTTCCAGTGGCCTCCCGGTTGGTGCCGCCGGTCCACGATGATCACGGTCGCATCCGTCTCCGTGACCAGGACATCCGTGAAAGCCATCCCCATGGCGCCGCTGCCGACGACCAGGTAGTCCGCCTCGAGTCGTTCCATCGGTGCTCTGCCCATCCCGGCCCGGAAAGCGCGCTATGAAACCACGAAACCGCGGGTGCGGCTGCCGCTCCGGTCGCGGAGAGTCGCGGAGCTGAGGAGCGGAACGATAGAATCCCGACGAACCGGAGGGGGAGCGTCAGTTTGCGATTCATCATCTACGGCGCCGGCGGCATCGGCGGCACCATTGGGGCGCGCCTGTTCCTTACCGGTCACGACGTCCTGCTGATCGCCCGGGGAGCGCACCTCGAGGCGCTGCGCAACGACGGCATGCGCTTCATCACCGCGACCCGTGACGAGCGGCTGCACATCCCCGCGGTCGGGCATCCGCGCGAAGCCGCCATCGGCGCCGATGACGTCGTGCTCCTGTGCGTGAAGGGTCAGCAGACGGAAGAAGCCCTGCGTGACCTCTACGATTCCGCCGGAGACGATGTCCCGGTGGTGTGCGCCCAGAACGGCGTCGCCAACGAGCGCATCGCGCTGCGGCGGTTTCGGCGCGTCTACGGCATGGTCGTCTTCCTGCCGGGCGAGCACCTCGAGCCCGGGGAGATCGTCAACACCGCGGAAGACCCGGCGGGCATCCTCGATGTCGGGTGCTATCCCTCGGGCGTGGACGAAGTGGCCATCGCGGTCGCCCGGGCGATCACGGACGCCGGCTGCAGCGCGCTGCCGGATCCGGCCGTGATGCGCCAGAAGTACGCGAAGCTGCTGGCGAATCTCGGCAACGCCCTGCAGGCGGCCTGCGACGGCGGCTCGCGAGAGATCATGCGCACAATGCGGGCGGAGGCCCTGGCGTGCTTCGCGGTCGCCGGCATCGACTGCGCGACCGCCGAGGAAACGCGCGCCCGCCGCGCGAGCGGCATCCGCCCGGCACCGATTCCGGGCCGCATGCGCCCCGGCGGCTCGTCCTGGCAGAGCATCAAGCGCGGGACGGGCAACATCGAGGCGGACTACCTCAACGGCGAGATCGTGCAGCTCGGGCGGCTGCACGGCGTGCCGACGCCCGCGAACGCCGTGCTGCAACGCATCGGCAACCGGCTGGCGCGTGAGGGTCTGCCGGTCGGCAGTTTTGCGGAAGAAGAGCTCGCGGCGATGATCGGGGCGGAACGCGGACGCCATTTCGCCAGGGCGTAGGGGAAGCTATCAGACCGGCAGCCCACGCTCGTCGTAGCCGAGAATGACCTGGACGGTCCGGTCATCGAGGACAGGCAACAACGCGCAGTGCAGGGCGATCTCGTCCAGCTCCTGGGCGAGGTTCCTGCCTGCGCGCTCTCGACGAACTCGTTCGAGCCGGTCCCGTAACGCTTTCGTAACCGCCTCGGTCTTGGACTCCCCCGTTAGCCTGGCCACCGTGGTGGCCAGTTCCTCGGTCGTTTGGTTCCGGATGTTCAACGCCATCGTGTTTGATTGCAGCTACAAAACTGTGCGGCATTGTAGCGGCGGTCCGTCAGGCCCCTCGACGCGGTCGCGTCCATCTCGTCCAATGCGCGTGGGGCGTAGCGTGGCCACGTCGCAGGCGCCGTCCCCTACGGGGCGTGCCCTCATGCGAATCGAGTGGTAGGGGCGACCCTTGCGGTCGCCCGTCTCCGAGACCGTACGTAGATTCGAGACGGGACGGGACAAGCCCGTCCCCTACGGGTACTTCGCTCTGACGTAGTCGACGGATCGGGCGAGCAGGTCGCGCAGCACGCCGAGGTCGACGTCGGCAACCCGCCGCACGTACAGGCACGACTTCCCGGTCGTGTGCCTGCCCAACCCGCTGAGCAGGTCCTCGTACTCCGAGAACCCAGCCATCACGTAGAGCGTCAGCGCCCGCTTGCGCGGGGAGAAACCCGTTTCGAAGAACGTCCCCTCCCGGCCGCTGGCATACCGGTAGCGGTACGTCCCGAACCCGACGATGCTCGAACCCCACATGACCCCGGTCGAGCCGGTGATCTCCGCCATCATCCCGGCGACGACACGCGCGTCCGAGCGCCGGCGCTCGTCGTCCACCGCGTCGAGGAACGCCTCGACGCTGGCGTCGGTGGGGCGGGTCTTGATGTCGCTCACGAGGTCAGGCGGCCGCCTCCACGGGCTCGTCGAGAATCCGCACGATCCCGCTGCTCCCGTCCACTTCGATCATCTGGCCGTCCGCCACGAGATCGGTAGCGCCTTCGATGCCCGAGACGCAGGGCAGACCGTACTCCCGGGCAATGACAGCGCCGTGCTGGAGGGCCCCACCGACTTCGAGCACGACGCCGGCGGCGTTGATGAAGATCGGCGTCCAACCCGGATCGGAGGCGTGCGTGACGAGAATCTCGCCTTCCTCGAGGGGCTTTTCGTAGGGCCCGCGCAGGATCTTGGCGCGACCGGATACCGTGCCCGGGGAGATGGGATCGCCGACGAGCCCGTCCTCCGATTCGGGAACCGGCGCCTGGGGGATCCTGCCGCGGCTGTCGATCATGCGGGGCCAGTTCCTGACGCGATCGAGGTGCTCGCGTGGCGCCATGTTGCGCGCCATCGGTCCCCGGAGGTCCGTGTCCGGGTCGCGTTCGGCCTGCGCTACCTGGGCGGGGGTCAGGTGGAAGACCTGGTGGCGGTCGTCCAGCCGGCCTTCGCCGACGAACCGCTCGCCGAGTGCGAGGGCGCGGCGCCGCAGGAGGTCCAGCGTGTACACGAAGAAGTACTTCGGCGCCTCGCGGTATCCCGCCAGGCCGCGGATGGTGTCCACGTTTTTCCTGGCCTGTTTCTCCTTGCCGTGCGCCCGGGCGATCTCGAGCAGTCGCTCGATGGCGGCGGTGCGACGGCGTTCGGCGCCGCGCATCGTGTCGCTCCCGATGTCGATCGCGCGCAGTTGGTCGAAGAACGCCGGCAGGTTCTCGTAGAAGCGCGGCGTTCCCGCGTCGATCTCGCGGATGCACCGGCAGCCGAAACGCTCGAGGTACGCATCGTACGCCGCCAGGAAGGCGTCCGAGTACGTGCGCTCCTGGATGCGCGTCTCGAACTCGGCGCCGTCGGTCGTCGACTGCAACTCGTCGAACGCCGCCAGTTCGAACATCCCGCGGCCCATCTCCGCGGTCGGGTTCCCGGGCAGCTCCATCTCGGCGGCGCCGAGCAGGTCGGTGGCTTCGGGGGCGTCCTCGAAGAGCTTCGCGAGGCGCCGCCGCGCGAGCATCGGCGGGATCATGATCCCGGTGATGCTCGACATCTGTACGCCGAAGCGGTTCGCGAACTCTTCCGCCATCTCGTCGAAGGGCATGTCGGAGCGGGCGAGTTCGCGGCAGGCGGCGAGGTCGCGGTCGAACATCGCCCGGTAGTCGCTGACGGCCCGGTCTGGCGCGAAGAAGCCCCTGAGCATCTCGGGCGCGCTTTTCAGTCCGAACAGCACCGCCTTGCGCACGGCGCCTTTCAGGGGCTCCGGCACGTCGTCGGGGAGGTACTCGCCCTTGAGGTCGATGCTCTCCAGGAGGCGGCGGGTGGGCGTGTCGTAGGTCTTGAAGAGGTTGCCCACGAAGGCGCCGAGCGCCTTGGACAGGTTCGACAGGTGCAGGTAGTGGCGGCCGTCCATGCAGACCAGCGTGCCGTCCATCCCCCGGTCCACGAGGCCCACATCTCCCTTCAGCTTCTCTATCATCCGGCCGAACAGGACGCTCCCGAGCACCGACAGCGATTCCGAGAACCCCTGGGTGAGCACCACCATGTCGACATAGAGGTTCTTCTGCGCGCCGGGCGCCGTGATCATGCCGGCGGGCAGCGGGACGTAGGCGGTGATGGGCCGGGACTGCAGCAGGTACAGCGTGCTGTCGTGTATCGCCCACTCGATGTCCATCGGCGCCCCGTAGTGGGCTTCCGCGTCGGCCGCGAGCCGTGCGACCGCCAGGGCCTGCTCGTCGGTCAGGCTCGGCGCCTCGGGGTCCGCGTTGTCGCGTTCCTCCGTGCCGCCGCCGTTGACCAGCCAGGCGGCGTGGGACTTCGCAGCGACGCCGCGCTTAAGGATCTCGCCGCGCGCCTTCTCGACGACGTAGGTGTCCGGCGTGACGTGGCCGTTCACCACGGTCTCGCCGAGGCCGAAGTTGGCGTTGATGACGGCTTCGTCGTAGCAGTTGTTCCGCGGGTTGAGCGAGAAGGCGACGCCGCTGACCTCCGACGGCACCTGCTCCTGCACGATGACGGCAATGCGCGGGTCGTCGGTGGCCATGCCGTGCTGGCGCTTGTAGGCGACGATGCGTTCGTCGAACACGGAGGTGAAACTGGTGCGCAGGGCTTCCTCGAGGGTGTCGGTGGTGACCCCCAGCGTGGTCTCGTAGCCGCCGGCGAACGACGTGCCTTCAAGGTCCTCCTCCGGGGAGGAGGAGCGCACGGCGAAACAGTGGTCGGCGTTCAACGTCCCGAGGGCGTCGTCGAGCTCCGCGCGCTGCCCGTCGGTCAGCGCGAGGGACGCGCAGGCGGCCTTGACGGCGGCGCAGGCCCCCCGGGTGTCCTCTGCTCCGCTTTCGAGAAAGGCGTGCCAGGCCGCACCGGCGCGCACTTCGTCGAGCCAGGGCTGGAAGAAGTCGACATCGAGCACGAAGCCGGCGGGCACCTTGAAGCCAGCGGCCGTAGCCTCGATCAGCGAACGGGCCTTGCCCCCGACTTGGCGCAGGGCCGGTGTCGGGTCGGTAGAGAATGGATGTATCACCGTCTCCTCCCTGTCAGGCGGCTTCGTCCAGGATCCGTACGACCCCGTTGCTGCCGTCCACCTCGATCATCTGGCCGTCCTCGATCAGGTCCACCACACCGTCGAGCCCGGATACGCAGGGCAGCCCGTACTCGCGGGCGATCACCGCCCCGTGCTGCAGCGGGCCGCCCACCTCGAGGACCACACCCGCCGCGTTGACGAAGATCGGTGTCCAGCCGGGGTCCGATGCCCGGGTGACGAGAATCTCCCCTTCCTCCAGTGGCTTCTCGTACGGCGCATGCAGCACCTTGGCGCGCCCGCGCACCGTGCCGGGCGCGATCGCGTCGCCGACGAGTCCGTCCTCCGTCTCGGAGAGCGGTGGGCGCGGGATCTTGCCGCGGCTGTCGATCACGCGCGGCCATTCCCGGACCCGGTCGAGGTGACGGCGGGTGGACAGGTTCCGCTCGATGGCGGCCCGGAGGTCGAAGCCTGCGTCCCGTTCCGCCTCCCCGAGCTGAAACGGCGTGAGGTCGAAGACGTGGTGCGCATCGTCCATCCTGCCGGCGGCCACCAGGTGCTCGGCCAGGATCAGCGCGCGGCGGCGCAACAGGTTGACCACCTGGATGAAGAAGAACTTCGGCGCTTCCCGGTAACCGGCGGCGCTACGGACCGTGTTGGCGAGCTTCCGGACCTGCTTCTCCTTGCCCCGCGCCCTGGCGATCTCGAACAGGCGTTCGTGCGCCTCGACGCGCCGCCGCTCCGCCGTGGCGATGGCGCGCTGCCTCGGGTCGATGGCGCGTAGCTGGTCGAAGAACGCCGGCGGGTTCTCGTAGGCCCGCGCCGTCGCGATGTCGATCTCCTTGATGCCGCGGCAGCCGAAGCGCTCCATGTAGGCGTCGTAGGCCGCCGTGAATTCGTCCGAGTACGCGCGGGCGCCGATCTTCTCGGCAAACGCGTGTCCGTCTTCGGTGTCCTGCAGCTCCTCGAACGAAGCGAGCTCGAACATCCTGCGGCCCATCTCGGCGGTGGGGTTGCCTGGCAGGTCCATCTCCAGGGATACGAGGAGATCCCTGGCCTCCGCGTCGTCGCCGAACAGCCGGGCGAGCCGGGAGCGGGCAAGGACGGGCGCGGCGATCGCGCCGAGGGACTGGAGCTGGTTCTGGAACAGGACGAGCAGCGCCTCCTGCATCTCGTCGTACGGGATCTCCTGCCCGACGAGGACGCGGCAGCGGGCCAGGTCCTCCTCGAAGAAACGGTCGTAGTCCCGCAGGGCCTTCTCCAGGTTGACCAATCCCCTGACGACGGACGGCAGGAGCTTGAGCCCGTTCCTCAGCAACTTCCAGCGCATCCCCTTGAGGGCCCCGGGCAGCTCGCTGGGCCGGTATTCGTCGTCGAAATCCACGGAGTCGAGGATCTTGCGGGTCGGTGCGTCGTAGGTCTTGATGAGGTTGGAGACCATGGATTTCCCCAGGGCCCGCAGCATGCTGGAGAGATTGATGTACTGACGGCCGTCCATGTTGACGATGGTGCCCTCGGCCCCGGCGTCGACCATGATCTCGGCCTTCATCAGGACCAGCATCCGGCCCCAGAGGTCGGCGCCGAGCACGGAGAGGCAGTCGCCGAAGCCCTGGCTCAGCACGACGAGGTCGAGGTAGAGGTTCTTGTCGGCGCCGGGCGCCGTGATCATGCCGGGCGGCAGCGGGACGTAGGCGGTGATGGGCCGGGACTGCAGCAGGTAGAGCTCCTGGTCGTGGATGGCCCATTCGATGTCCATCGGCGCGCCGTAGTGGGCCTCCGCGTCGGCCGCGATCTGTGCGACCGCCAGGGCCTGCTCGTCGGTCAGGCTCGGCGCCTCGGGGTCCGCGTTGTCGCGTTCCTCGGTGCCGCCGCCGTTGACCAGCCATGCGGCGTGGGACTTGGCCGCGATGCCGCGTTCCAGGATCTCGCCGCGCACCTTCTCCACGACGTAGGTATCGGGCGTCACGTGACCGTTCACCACGGTCTCGCCGAGGCCGAAGTTGGCGTTGATGACGGCCTCGTCGTAGCAGTTGTTCCGGGGGTTGAGGGAGAAGGCGACGCCGCTGACCTCGGACGACACCTGTTCCTGGACGACGACGGCGATGCGCGGATCGTCCGTGGCCATGCCGTGCTGGCGCTTGTAGGCGACGATGCGTTCGTCGAACACGGAGGTGAAACTGGTGCGCAGGGCTTCCTCGAGGGTGTCGGGGGTGACCCCCAGCGTGGTCTCGTAGCCGCCGGCGAACGACGTGCCTTCGAGGTCCTCCTCCGGGGAGGAGGAGCGCACGGCGAAGCAGCGCTCGGCGTTCAGCGCGCCCAGCGCCTGGTCGAGTTCGGTGCGTTGGACATCGGTGAGGGCAAGTTCGGCGCAGGTGGCCTTGACGGCGTCGCAGGCAGTCCGGGTGTCGGCGTCCGGGCGGTCGAGGAAGGCTTGCCATGCCGGCCCCGCACGGACCGCATCGAGCCATGGCTGGAAGAAGTCGACATCGAGCACGAAACCTGCCGGCACGTTGAAGCCGGCGACCGTCGCCTCGATCAGCGAGCGCGCCTTGCCCCCAACCTCGCCCAGGGAGGGCACGTCGTTGGCGCTGAATGGATGGATCATGGAGGTTGCCTCCGGCGGCGCCATGGCGCGTGCGAGATTTCTCGCTAGCTTAGCAGCACCGCGGATTGTGACGGCGTGGGCCGACCCGGCGGCGGGGCGGCAAGGAAATGTCGAGGGCTCCGTTCACGCATGTCTACACCTGGGACCTTCTACACCTGGTACCTGGGCGTCTTGACGGACCCGAGTCGGGGATCGAACCGGAAGTCGGAGAGGGGGCCCGCCTGGAGGCGACGCATGTCGGGATGCGCCGGGTTGAGCATGAAGTTGCTCTCCCCCGCGATCACCGCGCTCGGCGTCTGCAATGCAACGGATCCGCCCTCGGCGAGCCAGCGGTCCCCGATCGCCCGTGTCGTGGTTCGCGCGCCGGATTCCCATCCCAGGGGCAGTTCCCCGGGTTCAACGTGCATGACGACCTCTTCGGGGAGGTAGACCGGGAGCGTGCGGTAGGTCCCGAGAACGTCGACGTTGCGCAAATGGACAAGCAACTCCATGGCCGCGAGCGCGAGACTGTCGCCAAGATACACCGCAGCCAACCCGGGACTGTTCCAGCGCCCGCCATACTGGCGGGCCCCTTCTCCGGAGAGCATGTCCTCGACACTCCCGGCGAACTCGGGCGCCGCCAGGCGCCAGCCGACTCGCACTAGCTGAACACGCCGTGGCGCAGTTGACCGATAAGCTGCTCCACCTCGCGTCCGCCGGTCTCCGTGCCCGCGTGAGATAGCGGCGTGTCATCGCCGAGCACCGGTTGCGGCGTCCTCAACCACGCACTTGCGGCGTCGGGGTCTCCGGCCATCAGCGCGCGCGTCAGCGCGGCGAGACGTGCGATTCGGATCACATGGTCCGACTCGACTGGAGTAAGCCGCCCGGTCTTCCGCCGTCGGCCCAGCGTCGTGGCCGCCATCCCGACGGCACTGGCGACCTCGTGTTGGGTTGCGCCCACGGCCTGAACGAGGTTCTCGAATGCAGCGAAAGGCAAGCCCCGCCGGACCAGCTCCAGAACGCTGGTCGACTCCTCGTCTCGCACCTCCGTTGGGTTGGGCGTTAGCATCGACACGATCGCCCCGTCCACCGACGGAGGGCCGCTTTCGACGGACGGTCCTGGCGGCTTGAGGTCGACGCGTTCCGGGGATGGGCCTGCGAAGGGGCCGGGTCGCGCTCTCGGAACCTGTCTATCCATTTGGGATGATAGAAACTGCCATGTGGTCAGAGTACCTCTGTCTTCATGTCAGGGCAAGACCGGGTTTCGGTCCGCGCCGCCAGGTAGCCTGGTGCCGATTGTGGCCGGCGTCGCCGCCTGTCACAGTGGGCGCCGTGAACGGTCTGTCGATGGCGGTACGTACCGAGGGGCGCAAGCGCCTCGTGCTGCTCGGGGCGTTTGCCGTGGCGCTGTGGGTCGGGCATCCGGCCCTCGCGCTCTTCGCGGGCGCCGCGGTGGGTCTCGCGCTGGCGCCGGACCTGCCGGCCTACGTCGACCGTGGGGGGAAGCTCTGCCTGCAGGCGGCGATCGTGCTGCTCGGGTTCACGCTGAACGTCCAGGCGCTGTGGGAGACCAGCCGCGACTACTCCGCGCTCATTGTCACGTTCGTCTTCGCCACGCTGATTCTGGGACTCGTCTTGGGCCGGCTGGTCCGGGCGGACGACGACCAGTCGCGTCTGCTGAGCACGGGGACCGCGATCTGCGGCGGCACGGCGATCGCGACGCTCGCGCCCATCATCCGCGCCCGACCCGAGTCGGTGGCGGTTTCCATCGGCATCGTCTTCCTGTTGAACGCCGTTGCGATCCTGCTGCTGCCGTGGCTTGGCCACGTCCTGGAGATGACCCAGGACCAGTTCGGCGTGTGGGCCGCGCTCGCGATCCACGACACGAGCTCCGTGGTCGGTGCCGCCGCGATCTTCGGTGACCGTGCGCTGGAAGTAGCGACGACCACCAAGCTCCTCAGGACGCTGCTGCTGGTGCCGGTCGCCTTCGGGGCGGGCCTCCTGCTCCGGCGGACCGAGGCGCGGCTCCGGATTCCCGGCTTCCTGGTGCTGTTCGTGGTCGCGTCCGTGGCGGGCAGTGTTCTCGCACCCCCGGTCGGGTTCGTCACCTACGTGAAGGCGATTAGTCAGGTCCTCCTCGTGGCGGCGCTCTTCGGCATCGGGATGGAGATCCGCAAGACGACGATCACATCGCTGAATGGAAGGGCGATCACCCTCGGCGTCGTCCTGTGGCTGCTCGTGCTGCCCGTGACCTGGCTCGCCGCGATGTCGTGGTGAGCGGAATATCGGTAGGCAAAACGGTTATTTCGCCGGCGCGGATTATTCCGGTAACGTCTGTGGCATGGCTATCGGAACCGTCTACCTGGACTGGCAGAGCTTGGCGAGCCTCGCGCTGGTCGCGGGCTTCTTCGTGCTGGCGATAGCGCTCTGACCTCGTAACTCTCCTTCCCGGCGAGCCCTCGTTCGGGGCCGACGAACGATTTCACAGCAGGTGCAGGATCGGCACGGTGACCGTCGCCTGCGTGTCGCCGAGCTGCTTGTCCCCAACGATGCCCTGGAAGAACGTGCTGCCAAGCAGGTCATGGAAGTACTGCACGCCGGGGTAGTAGACGAACGCAACCGCATCGAAGCTGGCGTTCCCCTCGAGCGTCACGGCCGTGCCCATGTGCATGGGGCCGTGCCCGCCCCGAGCCATGACCCCCATCATGGCCGCGCCGTAGTCCGCGTTCGCCGCCACTTCCGCGGACGTGCCTGCCCTCAGGAGATTCGCGACCAGGATGGCGTCCCTGCCGAGCTCACGCTCTTCGAGCAGCCGCTCTCGCGGGGTCGCTGCCACGGGACCCGCGTTCACCGGCGTGAAAGGCAGGACGGAAGGCTGGAGCGTGACGGCCTGTGCGATGCTCGACGCGAGCAGCACCTGCGGGAGTAGCAGGTTGCCGAGGGCGCCGCGCTTCATGCCGTGTACGTAGGTCGTCGCGAAGCCGGCCAGCGCCGCCTGCGCGCCCGGGTCGTCGCGATAGGCGTCGTATGTGGAACGGTCGTCGAATTGCACGAGCGTGACCGCGTCCCAGGCCACTTCCCCGCCGAAGGCTTCGGTCAACTGCGTGGAGGAGAGGGCGTTCAAGGCCGTTTTCCCGGCGTACACCGTCTGTGCGCCGGGAAAGGCGTCGGTCGCTGCGCGGAGGGTGCGCATGGCTTCGAAGAGGTCGCCGGCCGGCGGGACCTTCAGGAAGGTCGCCGCGTGCAGGGCGTCGCTCGAGTGGAACACGTCCTGCGCGTCGTGGAGCGCGTTGCGCCGGGCGTCCACGTATCGCTGGTGCTGCCAGACCATGGCGGCGACGGTCGCCACCACCACCGCGCCGAGGGTCCAGACCGCGATCGTTCCAACCTTGCCCATTGTCCGATGCCTCCCTCGTGCTGGACCGCTGTACCCGTGGGCTGCGGCTGCCCGGCGCGGCTGGCCCGCGTGGCCGAAGTCAGAGCAGGTGCAGAATCGGCACCGTAACGGTCGCCTGCGTGTCGCCGAGCTGCTTGTCGCCGATGACGTGCCGGAAGAACGTGCTGCCGGTCAGGTCGTGGAAGTACTGCACGCCAGGGTAGTAGGCGAACGCCACCATGTCGAAGTCGGCGTCTCCCTCTAGCGTCACGGCGGTGCCCATGTGCATGGGGCCGTGCTCGCCGCGCGCCATGACCGCCATCATGGCGGCGCTGTAGCGCGCGTCCGCCGCCGCCTCCTCGGGCGTCCCGGTCTTGAGGAGGTTGGCGACCAGTATGGCGTCCCTGCCGAGTGCGCGCTCTTCGAGCATCGTGGCGCGCTGCTCTTCGGTGGCCGCCCAGATGGAGCCTGGGGGCGCCGGCTCGAAGGGCAGGACGGAAGGCTGGAACGTCACCGCCTGGATGACCCGCGACAGGAGAAACCGCTGCACGAGGGCCAGGTTGGCCAGGGCGGAGCGCTTCATGCCGTGGGTGTACGTGGTTGCGAAACCGCCCATGGCGGTCCGTACTCCCGGGTCGTGGCGCCAGAGATCGTAGGCGGAGCGATCGTCGAGCTGCACGAGCGCGACCGCATCCCAGGCCACTGCCTCGCCCCGCGCCTCGATCAACTGGCTGGAGGGGAGGCCGTTCATGGCGACCTTCCCGAGATAGACGGTCTGCGCCACGGGCAGCGCGTCGGTCGCCGTGCGCAGGGCGCCCGTCGCTTCGAGCAGGTCGGTCTCCGGCGCGAGTTTCAGGAAGAGGACCGCGTGCAGCGCCGCGCTGGAGTGGAAGACATCCTGCAGGTCGTGCAGTGCGTTGCGGCGGGCGTCGTCATAGCGCAGGTGCTGCCACACCATGGCGGCGACGATCACCGCAAGCACGGCGCCGAGGGTCCAGATCGCGAACGTGCCGGCCTTGCCCATCGTCCGATCGCCCTCCGTGGGGCCGTCCCCGGAGCAGCCTACAACTGCTCGGCGAACTTCGCCTCGGTCCGGTGGTAATTCTCGAGGCCGGGGTTGCGGCCCATGATGGAGCGCCACTCGTCGTTGGCGAAAACGCGGCTCATCACGGAGTGACGCGTCTCGATGTCGTCCCAGCGGATGATCCACGTGACCGTGGCGGTCCCCAGGTCGTCCTGGGGCTTGCCGTTCACTTCCGGGGGTTCGTCCAGGTTGATCCAGAAGCCGACCAGGTCGAGGTGCGCCCGGATGTAAGGCAGCGCGATGTCGGTCGCCCAGGTCCGGTATGCGCTCATTGCGGTCGGTTCGTAGTGGTAGTTGCGAATCTCGTAGATCATCTTCCGTCCTCTGTTCCTTCGCCCGCGGCACGGGCGTCCAGGTGCGCGGCCAGGGCGGCGAAGAACGCTTCGCGATGCCGGGGCGGCAGCCCGCCGATGGCGGTCGGCGCGGCGCCGTGGGTTGCCACGACGAGGTTCCGGTCCGGGTAGACGGCGATGGTCTGCCCGAAGATGCCGAGGGCGCGGTACTGGCCTTGCGGCCACAGCCACCAGAGGTAGCCATACTCGTCGGAGCCCTTGGAGACCGTGGTGGATGCCTCCATCCATCCTTCGGGCAACACCCGCGTGCCGTCGGCGAGGACGCCGTCGGCGAGTGCAAACAGGCCGATGCGCGCATAGTCGCGCAGCGTCGCGTTGATGCAGCAGCCGCCGAGTTCGCCGCCGCCGGAGCCGTGGGTCATCCAGTTTGCGTCCGCCTCCATGCCGAACGGTTGCCACACCTTGTGGGTCAGGTACGTCGCCAGGTTGTTGCCGATGGCGGCGCGCAACACCGCGCCCACGAGGTTCGTTTCGGCCGTGTTGTAGTTGAACGTGGCGCCGGCCGGGCCCACCCGCGACTTCCCGGACAGCATGCCGTACAGCCCCACCAGGTTCGGCGGCATCGTGTTCACGTCCGAGGCGGGGTCCGCGTAGTCCTCGTTCCACGCCACGCCGGAAGCCATCTGCAACAGGTTGCCGAGGGTGACGTCGTCGTAGGCCGAGCCCTTCAGGCGCGGCAGGTAGTCGGTGACGGGTTCCGCCGCGGACGCGATGTAGCCGTCCAGGATGGCCGCACCGACGAGCATGGAGACGACGGACTTGGCGACCGAGAAGGACACCCACCGGCTCGACGCGTCGTTGCCGCTGGCGTAGCGTTCCAGCACGACCTGGCCGTCCTGGACGGCGATCAGGCCGACGACGTGACCCCGGGCCAGGTAGTCGTCGATGCCGAGGGACTCGCCTTCGAACTCGTAGGTGAGTTCGGTGATCGGCTCTGCCGCGTCGGGCAGCGCCAGGACGGCTCCTCCCGCCTCGATCCCACGGGTCGGGAAGATGGAAGCGATGTTCCGGAAACCCGCGACCTTCTGTTCCGGCGCCCAGAAGAGGAACCGCGCGGGATCGCCGAGGTGGGAGGCGTCGTCCCGGGGGTCGACGTAGGGTGCCTCGGCGAGGGCCGCGGCGGCCAGTGCGACGGTGCAGATGGCCAGTGCGGCGCGCGTGCGTGCTCGTGTCATGGATGGCCCTCCGATGGGTCGCTTCGCGCGTCGGCGACGCTTACTCGCTGCGCACCCGGCCCTGCTGTCGGAGTTCCTGCCGTTGGGCGCGCCGGGCCTCGCCGGCGGCCGCCAGCCGGGCAACGTCTTCCGGGCGGATCTCCATGTACCGGTCGCGCCAGGCTTCGTCCGGGCTCCAGCGATAGGGTGTGCGCACGACCTGCCGTGGCCGGGAGGCGCTTTCGAACAACTCGAGGCCGGTCGCGACCACGGCGCGCTGCATGTCCGCGTCGTACGGTCGTCCGCAGGGATTGCCGAGGGGGAAGTCGGTGAAGACGTAACGCGGCACGCCGCAGTGGTCGACGATGTCCATGGCCGACCCGAGGATGACCGTCGGAATGCCTGCCTCTTCGAGATGTCGTGCGACCAGACTCACGGTCTGGTGGCAGACGGGTCACAACGGGACGAGCAGGGCGATGTCGGCGCCGTCCTCCCGGCATCGTTCGAGCACGTCGGGCGCGTCCTTCCCCATCGTGCGCCGCTGGCTGTACTCGGTCGGCACGCAATGGAATCTGCGTGTCAGGCCCCCGAGCCGACCCTCGTCGATCAGTTCCCCGAGCCGGCCGATCGGAAAATACGAGTTGAGATCGTCCAGGTGCGTCGCGCGCTTGTCCCAGGAGAGGTCGTTGCCGAACAGGCGTTCCGGCGGTTGGGCGGTCTCCCCGGATGCGACGTAACGCGGATCGCCGGCCTGCCGGTCATAGAGGGCCGCGGTCGTGATGAGCGCCAGCGCCGACTCGGCGACGGGCTTCGCCAGCGCCGTGAACGGGGTATCGTCGAAGCGCGCCCACGCATAGGGTTTCTCGAAGCCCTGCGCCTCGTAGTAGCGCCGGGTGCGGTCGATGTAGCGTACGGGGTGTGCGGTCATGGCGGGCGATCATACCCCTTGGCCGCGAGCGCCGCCTTCAGTCCGCCAGGTCTCGCCTGAGCGCGGCGGCGAGACGCGGGTTCAGCGTCGGGTAGGTGTCGTTGGCGACGGCGTCTGCCCGGAGTGCCGCGAGTCCGGCCACGTCCGCATGGGGGAAGATGTAGAAGCGGTCGTTGCGGACGCCGTCGATCACCGCCTCCGCGACGTCTTCCGGCGCCATCGATCGGGGGAGGTCCCGCGCGTAGCGTGCCCGCAACGCGGCCGCGGCGCCGGTGGTCTCGCGCTCGCCGCCCAGTTCGCCGGGACGGTTCCGGGCCGCGTCGAGAACGCGCGTGCTGACCCCGCCGGGACACAGCACCGACACGCGGATCGGTGCGCCCTCTTCCTCGAGTTCCTGCGCGAGGGCCTCCGAAATGGCGAGCACCGCGTGCTTGCTGGCGTGGTAGACGCCCACGTATGCGCGCGCGGTGAACGCAGCTTCGGAAGCGGTGTTGACGATATGGGCGGGCGCCCCCTGGTCGAGCAGCCGCGGCACGAAGGCGCGCAGCATGTTGGCGACGCCCAGCACGTTGACCGAGAAGAGCCAGTTCCAGTCGTCCGGATCCTGGTCCCAGACCGGGGCGAAACGGCCGATCACGCCGGCGTTGTTGCACAGGAGATGCACGCCGCCGAGCCGCTCCCATGCCGCTTGCGCGAGACGTTCGCAGGAGGAGGGGTCCGTCACGTCACAGGGGATCGGGGCGATGTCGGGGGACTCCGCGGCGAGCGCCTCGATGCCGGCCTCGTCCACGTCGGCGGCCGCCACCCGCATGCCTTCATCGACCATGCGCAGCGCCAGCGCGCGGCCGATGCCGCTCGCGGCGCCGGTGACGACGGCGACTTTGCCTCGCAGGTCCTCCATGGCGGGTGGCCGCGCCGGCGGGTCAGGAAGCCGCCTGGCGCCGGTCTCCGTAGCGGCCACCCTCCGGACGCAGGTGGCCCCACTCGCTGATCACGGTGAACCGCTCCACCTGGTCGACGTCGTCGTCGACGGTGCGCGCGCCGTAGCCGTACTCGAACAGCCAGCCGCTCGGCGAGTGCAGGTAGAACGAGACCATCTTGTCGTTGGGGTGCTTGCCGATCGTGGTGTCGGCGATGCCGCGCTCGTAGCAGATGTCGTAGGTCGAGCCGACGTCGTCGAGGTTGGTGACCTGCAGCATGACGTGGCCGAGGCGCTTGCCGCGGCCGGGGCCGCTGGCGAAGCCGAGCGAGTGATGGCGCGGATTGCAGTGCAGGAAGACGATCCGCATCGTGCGCTCGCCGGCCTGGCGCTCGATGTAGTCGGAGACCCGCATGCCGAGGACGTCCCGGTAGAACGTCTGGCTCGCCTGGTAGTCGTCGACGGTGATGACCATGTGGCCGAGGCCCTGGTCGTCCGTGACGAAACCTCGCAAGGGACGCGGCGAGTGAAACGGGTTCGCGTAGTCCATGAGGGGCGAGTGGGAGATCTCGATGGCGATGCCGCTCGGATCGCTCAGGGTGATCACGTCCGCGACGCGTCGCGCTCGCGCCAGGTCCGCGCCGCCCTCGGAGAACGCGACGCCGTGCTCGCCGAGCCGCGCCCGCACGGCGTCGAGGGCCGCATCGTTCGCCACCTGCCAGCCGATGTACAGCAGGTCGTCGGAGGGATCCGGGTGCACGGCGATGCGGTAGTGGTTCTTGTCATGGCGCAGGAACAGCGTGCCGTCCTCGCCGCGCTCGTGGATCGCGACGCCGAGCACGTTGGTGGCGAATTCCTCCCAGGCCGGCAGGTCCGCCGCGCCCACGCCGATGTATCCGAGTCGTTCGACTGCGCCTGCCATTGCCGTCCTCCAGTCAGAAATCCGGTCAGAACTCCGGGTCAAACTCCGGTTAGAAGAAGATGCTGAGGTTCTGTGCGTTGATGACCACGAAGTCCGGCACGATCTTGCGCCGGACGATCTGGAAGGCGCCGTTCCCGGTCGCGCGGAGCACGTCCTCCCGCATGCCGGAGAAGAAGTCCTCGTCCTCGCCGACCCCCTCGTTGCGGGAGCGGTAGGCCAGGAATGCGGACCGCGCGACGATCTCCCCGGGTGCTTCGCCGTCCTCGGCCTCGACGTTGGAGATGAAGTGGCGCGTCCGGGACGGGGGATCCTCGGCCCAGGCCATCCCGGTCTTCAGGCGATCGATACGGCGCCTGAGCATGGGGTGGCTGTCCTCGAAATAGGCGAGGCCGCTCTCGTCCTCCAACTCGGCGTCGACCGGCCACTTCTCGTCCGTCCCGCCGCGCAGCCGGTTGTAGCGGGTGGGCATCCAGTACAGGCAATCGTCGGTGAACAGCTCGAACCACTCGTCGAAGCGCCGCTCGTCCAGCAGCCGTGCCTCGCGGTAGAGGAACTGCTGAACCGCGATCAGCCGTTCCAGCTCCAAGCTCACCCCTCCCGGGCGACGATGCGCAGGACGGGCTCGCTCTGGCCGCTCATCTGTTCCAGCCAGCGGCGGTAGAAGCTGCGCTGGACCACCTCGGACGTCGCGCGGCCCATGTGCTGGCCCGGCATTCCGGGGATGCGCCACTCGTGGCCGATGCCCATCTGGTAGTTGAAGGACTCGCGGCCCATCACGGGCTTGTTGGACGAGGCGGCGCAGCCGGTCCAGTTCTCGCCGTCGTCCTGCTCGAGCAGGCCGCTCGGGCCGAACGAGTTGGTGTACATGCGCTTCATGGCGTCCTTGACCTCGCGCGGCGCGGCCGCGTCCACGAGGCAGTAGGACCAGACCTCGATCTGGTCGGGGCCGCGCGGGTGGTACTGCCGGATCGTGTAGCTGCCCGGAATCCAGCCGAAGTTCGGAAACACGTTGCCGGCGATGAAATGCACGCGCTCCTTGTCCGGGCCGAGCAGTTTCGCCCGGCTCGCCGCGGTTTCCTCGAAGTACTCGTGCAGGACGCGGGGCTGCTGCTGGGCGCCCATCCACTGCTTGCCGGGCGGGTACCGGTACGCGCAGAGCGTGTGCCCGGTTTCGGCGGAAATCTGCAGCCGGTTGTCGTCCTCGTCGAACTGGTTCGGGTTCTGGTTGAGGCGCGCCGAGGAGCCGTGCGCGAACGCCACGTGATACCAGTCGCCGGCGTTGTTGTCGCAGGCGAGCTTCCAGTTCGCGCGGACGATCCACTTGTGGATGCCCGGGATGAGTTCCGTGCCGCCCGCGCGGTCGAGCACCACGTCCATGTACCACGCCATGTCGCCAAGGTAATCCACGAGGTTCGGCGCGTCGGCGGCGAACGTGGCGAAGATGAGCCCCTTGTAGGCGTCCACCTGCGCGGCTTGGATGAGGCCGTTCCGCGACAGGTCGATCTCGTCGTAGTACCCCTCCTTGCGCCGGGGAACGCCGATGAGTTCGCCGTTCGCGTTGTAGGTCCAGGAGTGGTACGGGCAGGAGAACCGTTTGGTGTTGCCCCGGTCGGCCCGGCACACCCGCATGCCCCGGTGCCGGCAACTGTTGACCAGGGCGTGCAGGGCGCCGTCCAGGCCGCGCGTGACGATGACGGCCTCCTCGCCCATGTAGGTGGTGAAGAAGTCGCCGGGCTCCTTGACCTGGCTCTCGTGGCCGAGGAACAGCCAGCAGCGCTTGAAGATGCGCTCCTGCTCCGCCGCGTGGATCTCCGGGTCCCGAAACGCCTGCCGGCTCACCCAGGTGTAGTCGTCGGCTACGAGTTGCGTGAAGTCCATCGTGGGCCCTTCCTCGCGAAGCGGATCGACCGCTGAGTATGGCACGGAATCGCGGAAGCGGTGTGCGGTGGGTCTCGCGTCTCTCCTGTCTTCGATGTCTTCAAGTGTACAGATAGACGATTGAATCGACGATCTGTACACTCCGGGGATGATCCCGCGTCAACTGGCGGCGACGCTCCTGCGCGCCGTACGTGAATACCCGGTGACCACGGTTACGGGACCCCGCCAGTCGGGCAAGACGACGCTGTTGCGGGCGACCCTTCCGGACTTCGAGTACGTGTCCCTGGAGGCACCGGACGAGAGGGCGTTCGCGCTCGGGGATCCGCGTGGTTTTCTCGGGCGTTTCGAGGGACCCGTGATCCTGGACGAGGCGCAGCGCGCGCCGGAGCTCTTTTCCTACATCCAGGTACTGGTGGACGAAGACGCGGCGCCGGGTCGGTTCGTCCTGTCGGGTTCCCAGAACTTCCTGCTCATGGCCAGTGTCTCGCAGTCCTTGGCGGGTCGGGTCCGCGTGGCCCACCTGATGCCGCTTTCGATGAAGGAGCTCCAGGACGTTGGTCCGATTGCCGCTAACGGTTGGCCCGAGCATGCGTGGCGAGGCCACTTCCCGCGGATCCACGACCGGAAACTGAATCCGGGTGAATGGCTGGCCGGCTACCAGCAGACTTATCTTGAGCGGGACGTGCGCGATCTCGCGCAGGTGGGAGACCTCGAACGCTTCAACCGGTTCGTCGGCTTGTGCGCCGGACGTGCGGGCCAGTTGCTGAACCTCGCCAGCCTCGCCAACGACTGCGGTATCGCCGCGGATACGGTGCGCCGCTGGCTGTCCGTACTCGAGACCGGGTTCGTGACGTTCCGGCTGTTGCCGTATCACCGCCGGTACAACCGCAGGCTGACGCGCAGCCCCAAGCTCTATTTCATCGACACCGGCCTGCTGTGCTGGCTGTTGGGCGTGCGCGATGCCGGTCAGTTGGCGACCCACCCGCTGCGCGGCGCGGTGTTCGAGAACCTGATCGTGTCCGAGGCGCTGAAGGCGGCGTACCACGCCGGCGAAGTGCCCCGGCTCTACTTCTGGCGCGACCATCGGGGCAACGAGATCGATCTCGTGATGGAGCCCTCAGCCGGGGAGCGCGAGGGGCTTGCCCCTCGCATGCGGGAGCCCTCAGCCGGGGAGCGCGAGGGGTCCGCCCCTCGCAAGGAGGAGCCCTCAGCCGGGGAGCGCGAGGGGCCCGCCCCTCGCAAGGAGGAGCGCGACGGCCAGCCGCATGCCGTCGAGATCAAGTCGGGCGAGACGGTCGGCGCCGATTTCCTGCGCGGGGTCCGATACTGGCGCTCGATCGTCGGTACGGATGCGCCGGCGTCACTGGTGTATGGCGGGCAGGCCAGCTACCGGCGGGACGATGTCGCGTTACTGGGGTGGACCGACTGGCCGGCGGCGGTGTCCTGAGTCGACGGTCGTCCATGGGACGGCGGCCCACGCTGTCATAAACTCGGGCCGACCACACTGGCCCTGGAGGAGAAGGAACGTGCCTGGACCACTTGAAGGACTGCGCGTCGTCGAACTCGGCGTGGCCATACAGGCCCCGGCCGCCGGGCTCTACTTCGCGAACATGGGCGCCGACGTCATCAAGGTGGAACCGCCCATGGGGGACGCGAGCCGCTATCACCGGGGCGTCAACTACCAGACGCTGCCGGAGGACGCGCTCTGCTCGCAGTTCCTCGCGATGAACAAGACGAAGCGCTCGGTCGCGCTCGACCTGCACACCGAACTCGGGCAGTCCGTCATGGCGAAGCTGCTCGAGGGCGCCGACGTGTTTCTCACCAACGTCCGCGAGTCGGCCCTCGAACGCATGGCGCTCGGGCTCTCGGGCCTGGCGGAGCGATATCCACGGCTGGTCGTGGGGCATGTGAACGGCTTCGGCCCCCTGGGGGAAGAGGCCGGCAAGGCGATGCTCGACGGCGCGGCTCAGGCGCGGGGCGGCATCGTGAGCATGAGCGGCAAGCCCGGGGAGTCGCCGACGCCGCCGGGCTCGGCCATCGCCGACCACGCCGGCGCGATGCAGCTCGCCCTCGGCTGCGTGACCGCGCTGGTGAACCGGTCCCTTACCGGCAAGGGCCAGATCGTGCAGACGTCGTCCCTCGGCGCGCAACTGTGGCTGCAGATGTGGGAGCTGCAGCACTCCGCGATCACCGGCGTGCCGCTGTCGCGCGAGGGCCCGCATCACCCCAACATCAAGGGCCCCTACGGCGTCTACCTGTGCAAGGACGGCATCCCGGTTCTGTTCGTCGTCGCCATGACGGACGAGGCCTGGTCCGATTTCTGGATCTTCTACGACAGGCCCGAAGTGATCCTCATGGAGGAGTTCGACAGCGCCGGGAAGCGCATCGGGATCGCGGGTACCGACGCGGGGGTGCCGGAGATTCGGCAACACCTCCGCGAGGCATTCGCCTCGAAAACCTTCGCCGAGTTCGAGGAGTTCGTGGCGGGGCAGCCGGAGATCATCTGGGAGCGCGTGCGCGGCCACGGCGAGGTGCTCCGGGACCCGCAGAACCTCGCGAACGAATACCTCGTCGACCTCGACCTGCCGGCGACCGGGACGACGCCTACCGTCGGGACGCTGATGCGCTACAGCGAGACGCCCACCGAGCGTCCGCGGACGCCGCCGGAGCTCGGCGCGGATACGGGGAGCCTCATGGCGGAACTCGGCTTCACGGTAGAGGACGTCAAGGCGGTCCAGGACCGCTGCGAGGCCGTCAAGGCGGAGATGTACGCCGCTCTGCTGGGAGACCCATGAACCGATTATCAACCGATGATCCGGCCCACCCTGTCCGGGCGAGCCCGATCTTGTAGAATCCGCCACCCGTTTCTCACGTTCAAAAAAAGGGGGAGGAGTCGATGGCGGGTCTGGCAGCCGGTAAGCGGCTCAAGAGCACGGTCTGCAACACGGAAATCATGGTGATTGCCGCGTCAGGCGGCGAGGTGGACCTCAACTGCGGCGGCGCGCCGATGAGCGCCGACGGCGCCGGCAACGGCGGCGCGGTGGCGGCGGACTTCGCGGACGGAACGACGCTCGGCAAGCGCTACACGAACGAAGAGGGCAACCTCGAGGTCTTGTGCGTCAAGGCGGGAGACGGCTCTCTCGCGCTCGGCGGCGTCGCGCTGAAACTCAAGGACGCCAAGAAGCTCCCGAAGACGGACTGAAGGAAACTCCCGCATGAACGTCATGATGCTGCTGGAAATGGCAGCGTCGGGGTTCGGTGAGCGCGTGGCATTCGTCGATGCGCAGGCGAACGCATCGATCACGTACCAGGAACTCTACGAGGCCGCGGGCGCGGCGGCGCGGGCCCTCGCCGCGTCGGACGCGGAACGCTTCGTGATGCTCGACGTCTCGAACCTCTCGATTCCGGTCGGGCTGTTCGCCTGCGCGTGGGCCGGCGTGCCCTACGTGCCGATCAACTACCGGCTCACCGACCCGGAGATCGACGCGCTGATCGACCGGGTGAAGCCTGCCTACCTCGTGGGCGATCCGGACCGCATCGGCCGGTGGACGGGGAACGACGGGATCGAGACCCACGGGCGCGACGCGTTCCTGGGGTCGGCGCGCGGCGGCGACGCTCCGGAACCCGCCTGGTCCATGGACGCCGAGGAGACGGCGGCGCTCCTCTTCACCAGCGGGACCACCGGAACGCCGAAAGCGGCCGTTCTGCGCCACAAGCATCTCGTCTCCTACATCCTTGGCTCCGTCGAGTTCATGTCGGCCGACGAGGCGGACACCTCCCTCGTCTGCGTACCCCCTTACCATGTCGCCGGCATCGCCGCGGTGCTGAGCTCCGTCTACTCGGGACGGCGCGTGGTCCAGCTCGCGAACTTCACCCCGGAGGCGTGGATCGATCTCGCCCGGGCCGAGCGGGTGACCACGGCGTTCGTCGTCCCGACGATGCTGCACCGGATCGTCGACGCGCTGGAAGGGGAGTCGAGCGCCGAAGTACCGCACCTCGAGTCCCTGTCGTTCGGCGGCGGAAAGATGCCGCTGCCGGTCATCGAACGCGCGATGGAGCTGTTCCCGGACACGGACTTCACGAACGCGTACGGCCTGACCGAAACGAGTTCGACGGTGACGGTGCTCGGCCCCGAAGAACATCGCGCCGCGGCCGCGAGCGACGATCCGGTGGTGAAACACCGGCTGGTGTCCGTGGGCGTCCCGTTGCCCGGCATCGAGATCGAGATCCGCGACGACGACGGCAACGTCCTCGGCGCGGAGGAGCATGGCGAGGTGTACGTCCGGGGCGAACAGGTGTCCGGCGAATACGAAGGCCGCGGCAGCCTCGTCGACGAGGACGGCTGGTTCCCGACCCGCGACGCCGGCTACCTCGACGAGGGCGGGTTCCTGTTCCTCGAGGGCCGCGCCGACGACATCATCGTGCGGGGTGGCGAAAACATGTCGCCCGGCGAGATCGAAGACGTGCTCATCGAGCACGAGGCGGTGTTCGATGCCGCCATCGTCGGCATTCCGGACAAGGAATGGGGCGAGGCCGTTGCCGGGGTGGTCGTGCTCGAGCCCGGCGCCGAGACCGAAGTCGAGACCCTGCAGGCGTGGGTCAAGGACCACATGCGCTCCTCGCGCGTCCCGGAACGGCTCGAGTTCTGGCCGGAGCTGCCCTACACGGAGACCGGCAAGCTGCTGCGGCGGATCGTCAAGGGGCGGTTGGCGGACGGCTGACGCAGCCCGGCATCGCCTACATCGAGAACCCTAAGGGTTGATCGCCTGCCTCCTCTCGCAACCTGTCGATCAGCGCGTTCAGTGAAGTAATATGTAGCACCGTAAACGGTGATATGGGCATCCGTATGAAAACGACCATAGACCTGTCGGATGAGCTGGCGACGACCGCCAAGGCACACGCCGCAAGGGAGAACACGACCCTGCGGATGTTGATCGAGCGGGGGCTGCGCCTCGTACTGCAGGCCGATTCCGCCGAGCAACGATTCACGCTAAGGGATGCCAGTGTTGGCGGCCGCGGGCTTCAGCCACCGTACCGGGAGACGGACTGGTCTCGGATTCGGGAGTCCATATACGAGGGACGCGGAAGTTGATCGCGACGGATACGAACATCCTTGTGCATGCGCACCGGTCCGACTCGGAGTGGCACGGCCAGGCGCGGGCGCGCCTGGAGTCGCTGGCGCAGGGTCGCGTCAGCTGGGGATTGCCGTGGCCCTGCATCCATGAGTTCCTGGCGGTCGTGACCCACCCCAGGATTTTCGATCCGCCGTCTTCCATCGACGCCGCAATCGACCAGGTGGATGCCTGGCTCGAGTCGCCCGTGGCCACCCTGCTCGCGGACACGGACGCCCATTGGAGCGTACTGCGGGACCAGCTTCGCAAGGGACGGGTGCGAGGTCCCGTCGTTCACGATGCGCGCGTTGCCGCTCTGTGCATCGGACACGGCGTTACGGAGCTCTGGACGGCGGATCGGGATTTCAGCCGATTTCCCGGCCTTGCGACGAGGAATCCGTTGCAGGACTGAAACGCCCCGCCGGGACGCGGTCGAGCGCGAGTCCGCGCCGGCTGGCGGTCACGCCGGCGGCTTGTCGGCCAGGACGCCGGCGCGTTCCATCTCCCTGATCCGCTCGTTGTCGTAACCCAGCCAGTCCCGGAGGACGGCCGCGTTGTCGGCCCCGAGGGTCGGGCACGGAGTCCAGTCTGCGCTGCCGATGCCGTCCATCTTGATGGGGTTGCCGGGTACGGGGGTCGGTCCCGGCTCGATGGGAACGAAGAAGCCGCGCTCGCGGACCTGCGGGTCGGCGGTCATGTCGGGCGTGATGTTGACCGGTCCCGCGGGGACGCCGGCCGCCTGCAGCTCCGCGGCCGCGTCTTGCTTCGTGCGGCTCGCGGTCCAGGCCGCGATCGTCTCGTCGAGGGTGTCGGACTGCGCGCGCCGGTCGGCAAGGGACGCCGTCGGATCGAGTGCCGCCCCGATCACGGAGCAGACGCCCCGCCAGTCGGCGTCGTTCCGGCAGGCGATCGCGACCCAGGCGTCGTCGCCGCTGCAGGGGTAGACGCCGTGGGGCGCCATGGCCGGGTGCCGGTTGCCGATGCGTTCGACCCGGCCACCGAGCTGGTGCTCGACCAGCCACGGCCCGCAGAACGCGACGCCGGACTCGTGCAGGGACATCTCGATGAAGCTGCCCTGCCCCGTCGCTTCGCGCTCGCGCAGGGCGGTCACGATGGCGCCGGCGGCGTTGAGGGCGGCGATGGGGTCCATCAGGGCGATGGCGGTGTTGCGCGGTTCGTCCGCCCCGTACCCGAGCACGTGGGTCAGGCCCGACATCACCTCGACGGTGGGGCCGAACGCGACCCGGTCCCGGTAGGGCCCGTCCTTGCCGTACCCCGGCATCGCCATGTAGATGATCGAAGGATTCGCCCGCGACAGCGCGTCGTGGTCGAAGCCCAGGGCCGGCATCGCGTCCGCGCTGAAGTTCTCGATCACGACGTCGGCGACCGCAACGAGTTCGAGGAACGCCTCCCGTCCGGCTCTCGTCTTCAGGTCGATGGCGACGCTGCGCTTGTTCCGTTGCAGCTTGACGAACACGGCGAGACGGTTCCAGGGATCTGCGCCGGGCTCGCCGCCGATCCATCCGCCGAGACTGAGGCGCGGGAACTCCCGGGGCCCCCGACCGGTCGGCGCCTCGATCTTGACCACCTCCGCGCCGAGGTCCGCGAGGACGCGGGTGCCGAGCGGTCCGGCCCAGACGTGCGTCAGGTCGAGGATGCGCACGCCGCGGAGGGGCCCATCAGCCATCGTGGACCTCCGCGGATGTCGTCTCTGGCGGCAACAGCCCGCGCGCGACGGGAGTCCTGCCGTCCACGCGCCATGCACGGCGCGGTGAACGCACGGGCATCGCGTCGCCACGTGGCACGGTCTGCCAGAAGCCGCGGGTGGCGAGGTGCGGGTCGGCGAGGACGTCGTCGAGGGTCTGCACTATGCCGATGGGAATGCGGGATTCCTCCATGCGACGCTGAATCTCGACGCGCGACATCGGCGCGACGGCCCCGGCGATGATGGCGTGCAGCGCGTCGCGGTGGTCCCGCCGCGACTCGTTGGTCTCGAAGCGCTCGTCGAGGACGAGCTCCGGCCGGTCGAGGAACGCGGCGAACGCATCCCAGAAACCCGGCACGATGTTGACGTACGCCCACCCGTCCGCGCAGCGGAACAGGTTGGTCGGCACGACGTAGTAGAAGTCGCTGCCGTGCCGCTCGCGGACCAGTCCCCCGCAGTGCCACATGGTCGTGGTGAACTGGCTGAGCGCCATGACGACCTCGAGCATGCCGATGTCGATGAGTTTGCGCTCCCCGGCCAGGCGGCAGGCGTTCGCGGCGGCGTAGGCGAAGGCGCCGCCCTGGAACTCCGGGTAGTGCCCGGGCAGGGTCAGGGGCGCGCGGTCCGGATCGCCGATGATGTAGGTGTAGCCGCCCATGGCCAGCAGCACGTTGGCCGACGCCTGCCAGTTGCGCTTGGGCCCGGTGCGCCCGAACGGCGTGATGGCCGCCTTGACGGGAGCGTCCCAGGCTTCGAACCCGAGTGCCTGGACGGCATCCGCGGTGCCGCCTTCGGCGACGACGATGTCCGCGCGCGACGCGAGATCGGCGATGAGTTGGGGATCGTCGGTACGGATGCGGCGCTTGCCGGCGTGGAGGTAGAGGTCCATGGCCTCGTCGCTGACCCACGCCGGCGACCGCTGGCTGTTCTCGACGCGTACGACCTCACAGCCCGCCTGCACGAACAGGCGTCCGCAATATCCGGCGGCGAAACCGCCGAGTTCCAGTACGCGATCCAAGGGGAGTCCTACCGTAGCCCTCTGGGCGACATGGGGCGAGATGATACGGCGCGTGCGGGGCGTTGGCGGCGGGATCGGCGTCACCATTCCACGATCTCGTCGATCAGTCCCCAGGACAACGCCGTCGCGGCGTCGATGCGCGCGCCGGTCAGGGCCATGTAGGCGAGCCGCCGCCGCCCTATCCGGGGCAGGATGCTGGCGGTGCCGCCGGCGCCGGGGACCAGGCCCATCGACACCTCGGGCAGCACGAAGAAGGCATCGGGGTGCGCCTTGACGTGGCCCGCGAAGGCGGGGAGTTCGATGCCGGCGCCGATGCAGGCCCCGTGCAGGCGGGCCTCGATGCGGTCGCGCAGGCTGTGCATCAGCAGCGCGGCGCTGCGCGTCATGCGCGAGGCGTGGGCGCGGCCGGCGTCGGTCGCCTCGCCGAATTCGTCGAGGTCGCCGCCGGCGCTGAAGCACGCCCCGGCCCCCGACAGCACGGCGCGCTCCACGCCGGGGTCGTCCGCCACGAGCTGCAGCGCCTCGCAGAGGGCGTCGCGCAGCTCGGCGGAGTAGGCGTTGCGCTTGTGGGGGCGGTTGAGGGTCAGCCGCAGTTCGCTGTCCGCGCGGGACAGCAGTACGAGGGGCGCATCCGGTTCCGGTGTGCTCGGCCGGCGCTTGCGGCCGGCGAGCCAGGCCTGGAACTCGGCGCCGTGTTGGAGCGTGGAGTACGTCAGGGACTCGGCGAACAGGCGGTCGGGAACGTCGGTACGCGCGTTGTGTCGCAACAGTCGGACCAGCGTCATCGAGGCGATCGGATTGCGTTCGACCGCCTCGATCACCGGTTCGGCCGCGGCGAGGGCGTCGACCTGCACGTCGACCAGGTCCGCGTCCGTCGGGCCGACGGCGATGATCGGGCAACCCGGGGTGCACGGAGGGCGCGGCCCGGGCGCGACGCCGCCCTCGACGAGCAGGTAAGGAGTTCCCGAGAGGGGAGAGAGGTCCTCCGCGCTCGCCGGCGACCGCAGCCGGTCGTGGAGCGCTGCCATGGCGAGAGGCTGTTTCAGAGTGGGTGTCCCCGGCGCGGATGCGACGCGGCGATTATGCACGGCATGGACGCGGAGCGAAGTCAGCCTCTAAAGCGGGGTGGGAGGCGGTGGGAGGCGCTGGGGCAGGACCGCTCTCCGGGGCCACGCACCGAAGCCGGGCAGCTTGACGGCGAAGGGCGCCGGGCGCACGCCGATGGTCAGGCCGAACAGTTGCAGTTCGAGTCCCTCGCGCAGGGCGGCAGTGATCCCCGCCATCCCGAACAGGGAGACCTGGTAGCCCGTGCCGCTCGGCGCGCGATCCGTCACGGCGCCGCCGGCGAGGTAGTCCTTGCCGATGGCGGTGGTCGGAAGTTCCAGGTTCAGTTCCGGTACCCGGCGGGCGACGAAGGCCGTGAACGTGTTGCTGTTCGGTCCCGGCCACGTCCGGTACTGCGCGGCGTACGGATAGTCCGACACCGCCGCTTCGACCCGGTCGATGACGGCGTCGACGCCATCCCCCCGCAGGTCGACCAGGAGTTCCGGAGGGTTCGAGAACCACTCCGCGTCGGGGCGACCCTCGGTCTGGACGAGCGCGGAGCCGCCGCGCCGGAGTCGCCATCCGATGACCTCGTGCCGCGTATAGGTTGCCGCATTCGAGCGCTTGACCGCGATCCAGGTATGCGCGGCCACGCCCCCGCGAAGGCCCCAGGTGCGCGCGGCGTACGCCTGGATCACCGCTTCGCGCACCAGTTCCGGGGCGGGGGCCTGGTCGGTGGCCGCGTGGCTCGAGGCGCTCCAGTGGGGCTGGTCGAACAAAACACGCAAGGCGATCGCGACCACCGCCGGCAGCAGAAACGGCGTCAGCGCGAGCCAGAGCGTCATGCGCCACCTGCGCCGTGCCGTGGGGGTGTCCGGCAACCCATGTCTCCAGCGGTCTCGGGAAAGCGCGAAGTCTACGCCGTAGTTACAATCCATGGGTCGCACAACGACGGCGCGCCCGTTGCCATGCTCCTGATCCGCAACGCCGAAGTCGAAGGCGTGCCGGGCCTCGATGTCCGGTGCCGCGGCGGCAGCATCGTCGAGATCGGCGAGTCTCTCGGGGAGGCCGGCGAACCGGTCCTTCCGGCCGGTGGAGGAGCGTTGCTCCCGGGCCTCCACGACCACCACCTCCACTACTTCGCCGTCGCCGCGGCGCTGCGTTCCGTACGTTGCGGCCCACCCGAGGTCAGGGACGTCAGCGGGCTCGAAGCGGCGCTCCAACGCGCCCCGGGGGACGGGTGGATACGCGGCGTCGGGTATCACGAATCGGTGGCGGGGCGTCTCGACCGGACGCGGCTCGATGGCTTCGTCCCGGACCGGCCGGTGCGCATACAGCATCGGTCCGGGAAGATGTGGTTCCTGAACACCGTGGCGGTCAGGGCGCTGGGGCTGGGCGCGGAGTCGAACGGCCGGCTGTTCCGGCGCGACCGCTGGCTCGGCACGCGAGTGGACGGGGACGTCGACGTGGCCGGTGCGACCGGGGTGCTCGCGTCGCGCGGCGTGACCGGCTTCACGGACGCAACGCCACACAACGGCCCCGCGACGGTCGAAGGGCTCGTCTCGGCGGCGCCGCTGCAGCACGTGGTCGCAATGGGAGACGAGTCGCTGCCCGGGGGCGCCCTCAAGATCATGCTGGACGACTTCGCATTGCCTGGCCTGGCGGCGCTGCGGACGCGGATGGAGGATGCACATGCGGCGGGGCGGACCGTCGCGGTGCATTGCGTAACCCGCACCGAGCTGGTGTACGCGCTCTCGACCCTCCTGGAGGCGAGCCCCGTGCCGGGGGACAGGATCGAGCACGCCTCGGTGACGGATGCACCGGCCATGGAGCTGCTCGCGGAGGCCGGCGTGACGGTGGTCACCCAGCCCAACTTCATCGCGGAGCGGGGCGACCGGTACCTGGTCGAGGTTGCGCCGGCGGACCACGCTTGCCTGTACCGCGGCAGGGGATTCCTCGATGCGGGCATCCCGCTGGGCGGCGGGACGGACGCGCCTTTCGGGGCAGCCGATCCCTGGCTCGCGATGCATGCCGCGGTGACGCGCAGGACCGCCGGCGGAGCCACCCTCGGGGCGAGCGAGGCCCTGACCCCGGAACGTGCCCTGGCGCTGTTCACCACGCGGCCGGACGATCCGGGCGGCGCGCCCCGCCGTGTGCGCGTCGGGGAGACGGCGGATCTCTGCCTGCTTGACCGCCGCTGGTCCGATGCGCGGGAGTCGCTGTCGCGGGATCTCGTGGCGGCGACCGTGCTGGCGGGGAAGGTGACCTTTGCGCGTCGGAGCTTACGCGGCACGGCGGCATTGTCGGACGGCGCCGATGGGTGATTGCCGCTTCGGCCGCCTTTGGGCGTTTTGCGCGCCGTTGCAGACTGGGAGTCGGATCGTTGTTCGAAGCCGGCGTCCCCTGTGTTACTTTTCGACCGACCGCAGTCTTGGATGCCCCGCGTTCCCGGAGGCTATTCCGATGACCGAAGCCGCCCCCATCCGGCCGATCGTCTATCCGGAGACGGACGGTCGGCCCATGCCTGACGGTGAGTACCAGAGCGTCACGTGGCGCCACCTCGTCGAAGCGTTGAAGCACCACTATCGAGGGCGCGGCGTGTACGCCGCCGGCGACCTGTTCGTCTACCTGGAGGAAGGGAACCCCCGCAACTGCATCGCGCCGGACCTGTTCGTCGTGCTCGGCGCGAGCGATCACAAGCGCGATACGTACAAGGTCTGGGAAGAGCCCGGAGGGATGCCGGACTTTGTCCTGGAGATCGTCTCCCCGAGTACCTGGCGGGTCGACCTCGGCGCCAAGCGCGCCCGCTACGCGTCGCTCGGTGTCCGCGAGTACTGGCTGCACGACCCCCACGGCCGCTACCTGCAGCCGGCGTTGGCCGGTCACCGGCTGGTGGACGGGTCCTACATACGGCTGCCGTCGCACGATCAGGCGCGGGGGCTGTCGATCAGGAGTGAGGTGCTCGGGCTGGACCTGCGGCTCGATGGCGAGCGGTTGCGCTTCTTCGACCCGGTCGGCGAGCGATTGCTGCCCACTTACGAGGAAGCGCAGGCGCGGATCGCGGAACTCGAACGCATGCTGGACAAGCGATCCGACTGAGAGGACGCTGCGGGGGCGACCCTGGCGGTTGCCCTGCTCTGGCGGTCCGAGACTCGGGAACGGGCCGGGGCAAGCCAAGCCTGGCCATGCGTGAATTCGGGACGGGCCGGGACGAGCCCGGCCCCTACAAGGCCCCCAGGATCTCCTCGTTGTGTTCGCCGAGCCGGGGCGCGCGCCGCGAGATGCTCCAGGGACTGCCGGTCATCCGGTACGGCGCGCCGGGATAGCGCACGGTGCGGCCGAGGTCCTCGTGCTCTACCTCCACCTGGATGCCGCGCGCCTTGAAGTGCTCGTCCTCGAACGCTTCTTCGGGCGCGTTGACGGCGCCGGCGGCGAGCCCCGCCCGCTGGCAGCCGACGAAGAAGTCCTGCGCCGACAGCCGCGAAGCGATCAGCTTCATGGCTTCCCGGCCGGCGCCGAAGATCGCGGTGACGGCGTCGTCGCGCCCGATCTGCGAGAGGTCGAACGGTCCTTCCCACTCGGCGCCCATTTCGAGGAACACGGCTTCCGGAAGCGCGTCTTCGAGGCCCAGCCGCCGCAGCCAGCGGAGCAGCAACCCGAACTCCTCCGGTGTCCGCGGGGGCACGCCCGTGTTCGCGTGACGCCCGTCCGCGCACAGTTGCTGGGTCTCCGACGAAGGATTGACCGCGGCGTGCCGGCCCGTCTGACGCTCCACCGTCTGGCGCGCGACCAGCCAGGAGTAGCTCGCCGCTTCCGTCGTCACGTTGCAGGCCGCGTGCATGCTGACGTCGATGAACTGTCCGGCGCCGGACACGTTGCGGTACAGCAGGGCGGTCAGCAGGGACATGACGGCGAAATGCGAAGCCGTGTGGTAGCCCTGTTGCGGGCCGCGCACGGGCGGCAGGGAGTGGTCGTCGTAACCGCAGCTCCAGACCGGCCCGCCGGCCGCCATCACGGTGAGATCGGTGAAGGGGCGGTCGCTCTTGGCGTCGCTCCGGCCGTACGGAGTCACCGACGCGTGCACGAGATCCGGCCGCACGGCGGTCAGGTCCGCATAGTCGAGCCCGAGTGCGGTGAGGCGCCGCCTGGGCTCGGCCTCCAGCAGGACATCGGCGGTCGCGACGAGAGCCCGGAAACGCTCGGCGTCGCGTTCGTCGTCCAGGTCCAGGGTAATGCCGCGCTTGCTGGTGTGGTAGTGCCACCAGTAGAGGCTGCGGTCCTCGCCGGGTTCGTCGTCCAGGTACGGTGCATGGTTGCGGGCCGGAGCGCCGCCGGGCGGCTCGACCAGGATGACGTCGGCGCCCATGTCGGCCAGCAGCTTGCCGGCCAGGGCGATGGCGTCGTTGGCGAGTTCGACGACGCGCAGTCCCTCGAGTGCGCTCACAGGACGCCGTCCGCATGCAGTTGCTGGACCTCGGCCGGGTCGAGGCCGAGCACCCTGGTCAGGACCTCCTCGGTGTGTTCGCCAAGACACGGCGCGCCCTGGTCGATGTCCCAGTCCGTCTGCGAGAAGTGCACGGGTTGGCCATCGACGCGCACGTCGCCCATCTCCCGGTGGCGCGCCGTCGGCCAGAGACCGAAGTCCCCGGTGCTGGGATCGATGTCGATGCGCTCCTCGGGCTTCTGGACCGGCGCGACGGGTACGCCGGCTTCGAGCAGGAGGGCCTCCGTGGCGTACTTCGACCGCTCGGACGTCCAGGCGCCGAGGTGTGCATCAAGCTGGTCCTGGGCGGCGAGGCGCGATGCGGGCTCCGCGAAGCGGGGGTCGCGGCACCACTCGGCGGCGATCACGTCGGCGAGGGCCAGCCAGTCGCGCTGGTCGCGGCACGCGATGGCGACCCAGTCGTCGTCGCCCTGGCTCGGGTAGATGCCGTGCGGGGCCATCGCCGGCCAGGCGTTGCGGTTGCTGTGCGGCGACCCGGGGCGGCGCATGGGGCGGCCGTTCACGCTCCAGTCGAGCAGCGCCGGGCCGTTGAGCGTCACCGCGGCGTCGGTGCAGGCGAGATCGACCCACTGGCCCTCCCCCGTGCGCTGGCGGTGCAGCAGGGCGAGCATGATGGCGATCGCCATGTAGTAGGCGCCGGTGTGGTCCATGTAGGAGTAACCCCACCCGGCAGGGTCCTGCCCGGGCAGGCCGGACGTGAACGTCAGTCCGGAGACGGCCTGCGCGATGGGGCCCCAGCTCTTGAAATCGCTGTAGGGACCTTCGTGGCCGAAGCCGCAGTTGGACACGTAGATGATGTCGGGCTTGATCTCGCGCAGGCGCTCGTACCCGAAGCCCCAGCGTTCGAGCACGCCCTTGGCGAAGTTCTCGCTGACGACGTCGGACACCGCGACGAGCTGCGTCAGCAGTTCCTTGCCGCGCTCGGTGCGCAGGTTCAGGGTGATCCCCTGCTTCCCCGTGTTGTGGTTGTTGAAGCCGCCGCCCATCTCGATCCCGCGCCGCTCGTCGACGAACGGCGGCACGCCGCGCAGGATGTCCCAGCGGCCCTGGCGGACCGGGTCCTCGATCCGGATGACCTCCGCGCCGAACGAGGCAAGCCACTTCGTGGCGCCGGCGCCCGCGAGCTGGCCGGTGAAATCGCAGATGCGGAACGAGGACAGTGCGCCCGGCATGGGGTCTCCTTGGGTCACGACGGAGCACCAAGTGTGCATGGGCGGGGGACGGCTGCCAATGCTCCGAGGGGGGTCCGGAGGGTGCTGGAGGCAATTGCGCCTCCCGCATGCGCCAGGTACGAGGCCCTGCTCGCGGCCATCAGATCGGGTCAGCCGTGCGATGGGCCACCGGCTGATCCATTTCGACTTGCCCTGGTCCCTCATGGTCTTTGAGCAACGAAACGGCCGCGTAGACCGTTATGGCCAGACGGCCACGCCGCACATCGCCTACCTGGTGGCCCAGAGCGCCAATCCGACCATCCGCGGCGACACCCGAATCCTGGAAGTGCTCATGGAGAAGGACGAGCAGGGCCTACCGCAACATCGGCGATCCTTCCGTCTTCATGGACGTCCACGACGTGGACGAGGAGGAGAAGATCACCGAGCGGGCCATCGCCAGCGGCGAGTCCGCGCAGGATTTCGACACCCGGCTGACGCCCAGCCAGAACGAAAGAACGACCTCCTATTGCCAACCGGCAGCGATCCCTGGACGTGACTGCCCTCTCGGCCCTGCCGGCCGAAGCCGTTACCCGTGCGCGAGAACACTTCGTCTCGTCTACCTCACCACGCGCCGATGACGATCCGAATGCTCGGTGGTATCGTCCCAACGCCTTGCCCAGGGGCTCCCGTCCCCAGCTCGGAGAAGCCGCCACGAACATCAACGCTCCAGCGCGGCCCGCAGGTCGATGCCGTCCTCACGCTGAGCGGTGGGATCGTCGCCGAGGACCTGAACTTCAAGCGCGTGCTCGTGGGACGGATCGGCGTACATGAACTGCACCGCATCTTCGAGGAGCACGGGGACCGACTACTCGAAAGAAACATCCGGCGCTACCTCGGACACGCCAATCGCGTCAATGCGGAGATCCGAGCCACGCTGCTCGACCCGAACGCCTCTGCCGACTTCTACTTCTACAACAACGGCATCACCGTCGTTTGCGACCGACTGGACTACAACGCCCTGCAGAAGTCGGATCACCGGGTCCAGCTCAAGAACCTGCAGGTGATCAACGGTGGGCAGACCTGTCGGGTCATCCACCAGACGTTGAGCGAGGACGCTTCCTGCGCGCCGGATGCCCACCTTCTGATACGGATCTACCAGTTGCCCGAAGGATCGGCCGAGGTCGTGCAGGCCATCACGAAGGCGACCAACAGCCAAAGTCCGGTGGACCTGCGCGACCTGCGTTCCAACGACGAGTGGCAGCAGACCCTGGGGCTTGGCATCGAAGATCTGGGGTACGTCTATCGGCGGCATCGCGAGGAAGGTGGGACGGGTGCACGCGAGGTGACGAGTGCGGCGGTGGCAGAAGCCGTGCTCGCGGTCTGGCGGCAACGGCCGCACCAGGCGAAGGTCCGCCGCCCGGAGCACTTCGGCCGGCTGTACGACCTGATCTTCCGGGACCTCAACGGAGCGCAGGCGTTGACCGCCACGCTGATCTACCGGGCCGTCGAGCGCAGGCGCAAAAACGGCACGGGGGCACCGCCGGACCATGTCGCGTATGCGTCGCACCACCTGGCCATGATGATCGGACGAGAGATGCTGCGCGATCTGGGCCTGACGGTGGCGGACGTCTCACATCGGAGCTTCGCACGGCTCCAGGCTGCCTTGGCCGAAGAAGGCGACCGCTACTACGCCCTCGCGATGGACGCCTTGGCCGAAGCTCTGCGCACCTGTTACGGCGACCGCGAAGTCTCGCTCCAGCAACTCGCCGCCACCTTCCGGCGCGGCGACCTGCTCGAGATGCTGGACGCCGCCGCCTGAGCCGAGCGGAACGACACGAACATGCCCGCCACTTTTGCCGGCATCCAGAACGAGAACGAGTTCTACAGCCACCACTACCTCTCGGAGATCTTCGCGAAGGACATTCAGGAACCACCACCCGCTGGCGGGAGGCCGCGACCGAAAGCGAAAATGGAGTGCGCTCGCCCGACCAGGCCTTGCGTGCCCTGGCTCGCCCTTACCTGGACATCCGTGGGCGGTCGACGAAGCTTCGCCTGAACTGCCCGCAGCGATTGATGCCACGGACGAGGACAGTCCAGCGTGCATGGCGGCCCGATACGGCGGAACGCGCGCTGTTGTACCTTGCTGCCACGCGTGCCAAGAAAGAGCTGTCCGTGCTGAGTTTCGGGATACCCAGTCCGTTTCTGGCGGAACTGCGGGGCACCGTGTAGGTCTGGTCGTCGTTGAGGCATGGGACCCTCGACGGCGGTGTACGAAGGGCTCGGGTATCGGCGTTTCGCGACGCGGACTCGCCTCGCTCAGGCGGTGCCGGCGCGCTTGCGCAGGTAGCTGCGCAGCAGGCCCGGGTGGATCGCCTGCAGTTCCTGCCGCAGGGCGACGCTCCGCGGGTCAACGGTGCCATGGGTGTCCGGCGACCGGTGCAGGAGGCGTCGCACGAGATTGAACGCCCGCTCGGGCCCGCTCGCCCCGGGCATGTCGGACAGGGCGCGGGACAGCCCCGGTTCGTGCACGAGCATCCAGGCCGGAAACCACTCCGCGGACCACTCCTCCTCGCCGTCCTGCTCCAGCACCGCGGATTGCCACGCGGAGGCGATACCGCGGTCTTCGAAACTCGACGACTCGACGTGTTGGGCGAACCCGTCCGGCGACAGCAGGCACATCGCGAACCAGGCCCTCAGTGCCTCCGTACGATTGCCGAGACGGGACTCCGCGCCGGCCAGCCGCGCCAGCAGCGCCGGTTGCTGCAGAAAGTCCGGCACGGCCCGCACGGATTGCCGTACGCGGCGCGGATCGCGCGCCTGTTCGAACGCGTGGCTGGCATGCCGGTCCGGGCGTTGCGGATCGAACCGTCCGGGGTTGAGCGCGTGGCCGATGTTCTGCCACAGCGGCGCCAGGAAGACGTGATCGCGCGGCGCGCCCAGGCACTGCACCGCCGCGGGTGTCCACGTGTTCTCCAGGCGCCCGAGCACCTCGAGGGCATCGGCCTCGTTTTGGGGTGAGAGCGTCTCCAGCGCGTGGATCAACGTCTCCGCCTGGACGAGGTAGGGGTATTCGGGGGCCGAGCCGCGGACTTCTGTCAGTGCGTCCCGCGCGAGCTTCGCGTCGCCCTGCAGCAGCGCGTCCAGCAAGGTGTTGACGCTCGCGGTGGCCGCGCTGTCGAGGAACAGATCCGGTTGGGCGTCGTCCGGGCGCCGATAGCGGTGGTCCAGCAGGTCCTTGAGGGTTGGGTCGGCGGAGGTTGTCAGCGGGTGGTCCGACGGTGTGTTCGGATCGCGGTGGACGACCGGTTCGGCAAGCAGGCCGAGCGCTTCGGCGAACGAGGACGCGGACCGCAGAAGCGCCTTCGTGCCCGCAGGGTCGTCGAATGCCGCGTCCAGGCTCGCTATCCCGCCCGTGCGCCACGCTCGATAGAGTGCTTCGGAGAGCCGGCCTTCCGCCTTCAGCAGTTCGATGGGCGAATACTCGCGGCGCTCGACCAACAGGCGATGGACGGTGCTCTCGACCGACATGTCGGCCTTGCGATCGTCAGGCAGCGCCGTCCCAGCGGATGACGCCCGCGTGGCGCAGCTTGTCGAGCTCTTCGGTGTCGACGCCGAGATCGGTGCCGAGGACTTCGCCGGTATGCTCCCCGAGGAGCGGAGCGCGTTGGATCGGCACGTCGGACTCCGACAGCCGGGGCCCGAAGCCCAGCAGCGGCACCTCGCCGTGCATCGGGTGGTCGATCCGGTGTACGAAGCCGCGCTCCACGAGATGCCGGTCCGAGTGCAGTTCGCCGGTGTCGAGGCAGGAGGAACACGGCACGCCCGCCGCGCCGAAGGTCTCCATCACCTGCTGCTTCGTGCGCTCCCGCGTCCACGACGCGATCTCTTCGAAGAGTTCTTCGGCGTGGGCCTGTCGCCGCTGCATGTCCTGGAAGCGCTCGTCGACGAGCAGGTCCGCACGGCCCATGGCCACGCAGAGCGCGTCCCAGTGGCCGTCGG
Organism: Pseudomonadales bacterium; assembly: GCA_963664635.1. Taxonomy (GTDB): domain Bacteria; phylum Pseudomonadota; class Gammaproteobacteria; order Pseudomonadales; family Azotimanducaceae; genus VXNE01. The sequence continues at coordinate 194,711 of OY761542.1, forward strand.
TGACGGGCATCAGATAGGCGTAGTCGTTGGGGCCGAAGGGCTTGCACGGATAGAGGTCGACGGGAGGCAGTCCGCCGGAAGCCCCGGTGCGGTCGCACGCCTGGGTGCCCCACTTGGAACCGATCGCGACCCGCGTGCGCATGTAGTAGGTCATCGCCTCCTGCATGGAGATCTCGATCTGCTGGCCCTTGCCGGTGCGCAGGCGCTGCACGTAGGCGGCGAGGATCGCCATGGCGAGCTGCACGCCCGTGCCGGCGTCGCCGGTGGTGGGCCCGGGAATGACGGGCGGGCGATCGGCTTCGCCGGTGACGGAGAACGCCCCGGCGGCTGCCTGGGCGATCATGTCGTAGCTCTTGAAACTGGAGTACGGCCCGGACGTGCCGAAACCCTTGAGGCGCGCGTGGATCAACGTGGGGTGGGCGGCCTTGAGGGTCTCGTAGTCGAGGCGCAGGCGCTCGATGACGCCCGGCCCGTAGTTCTCGACGAACACGTCGAAGCCCGGCAGGAGCCGCATGAAGAGGTCGCGGCCCTCGTCCGTGCGCAGGTTGAGGGCGACGCTGCGCTTGTTGGCGTTCCAGTTGCAGAAGTACGCGGAGTACTCCATGTTCTCGCTGCGGCCCACCGCCCGGCCCGGGTCGCCGTGCTCCGGCGCCTCGACCTTCACGACGTCGGCCCCGAACCAGGCGAGGGCCTGCGTGCACGAGGTCCCCGCCTCGTACTGGGTCATGTCGAGGACTCTCATCCCATCCAGAGCGGGCATTGCGGGCCTCCCTTGCGACGTGCCGAGCGTGTTACGAAATGTACCCCGTTGCCGTGGCGGGGGACAGTCCCGGCGCTTTGGGGAGCCTCATGGAAGGACGCGCAGACTCTCCAGTTCCGCAGCCCGCGAGAGGCGGCGGTCAAGGCAGACGAAAGTGAGCGTTTCCGGCAACTGTTCCCGTACCAGCAGGGCGGCGCCGAGCTGACCTGCGTCGGCCGCGCGCAGGGGATGGCGCGCCAGCAGCGCGGCGGCGCGCGTCCGCACGGCGAGCACTTCGGTCACCTCGTCCCAGCTCTCCGCCAGCATCTCGAGTCCGTCCAGCACCGCCCGTCGTTGGGGGCGGGACAGAAGTCCCTCGCGCGTGCGCCGCTCGACGGTGCCGACGACTTCGGTGCGCGTCCACGCCCACGTGACGATGTGACTGTCCTCGGCGAGCCAGGTCTGGGCGGTCTCCGTGGCGGGTTCCGCAACGACGAGCGGAACCACCGCCGAGGCATCCCAGAACCTCACGGTGCAGGCGCGCCGAGGGGAACCATGCTCACTGGCGGTCTTCCCGGTCTTCCTGCAGAGCCTCCGTCAGGCTGGTCGACAGGACGACCGGAGGCCTCGTCAGGATGGCCGCGGAGTCTCCCTTGCCGGGCCGGAGCACGCCCTTGCGCACCAGCGCGTCGCGAACGTCGTCGTGCGTTCCCGCGGGAGGCACGAGCCTGGCGACCGGCGTGCCGCGGTCGAGGACCTGCACCTCGCCGCCCCTGCGCACCTCGCGAAGGTAGCGCGACAGGTTCGCCTTCAGGTCCGAGATCGATGCCGTCGTCATAATGACCAATATGGTCTTTTCTAACTGACCGATCAAGTCTGATTGCGATGGTGGCCTCTTGTTGCCGCAAGGCGTCGGGCAAGCAGGGTAAGCTCCCGTCCGTTCCGCATGGCTCCAACCGAGCGGCGGCGTCGGGCGGCTGCCGAGGAACGACGGACGCCGGTTACCTTCCGAAGCTCTCCAGCCGGTCGGAGAGACCGGGTTCGCGTCCCGGGCTGTGTTCACGCTCGAAGTGCAGCCCGTCCTCCAGGCCGTGGTTCAGGCCCTGGTTGAGCAGCATCTTGTCCACACGCAGGGTGAACCACGAGTTCTCGAGGAAGGAGCGGGCCATCGTCCGCGCGGCGTCCATGAGTTCGCCGCGAAGCACGCAGCGGTTGGCGAGGCCGAGGGTGACCGCCTCCTCGCCGTCCACGACCCGACCGCTGAACATCATCTCCCGAGCGTTGAGCAGGCCGACGCGCCGCGGCAGGCGCTGGGTCATGCCCCAGGTTGGGGACATGCCCCACTTCCCGTGGGTGTCCGCGAAGCGGGCGTCGTCGGCGGCGACCAGGAGGTCGCAGGCCAGCGCGAGCTCCAGCGAGCCGGTGTAGCAGTGGCCTTGGACGACGGCGATCACGGGCTGCGGCAGGCACTCGATCGCCTCCAGGGTCTCCGCCTGGTAGTAGGGACTCGGGGCCTGTTCGCCGGCGCGAATGGCCTTCAGGTCGTTGCCGGCGGAGAACGAGCGGCCGTTGCCGCACAGGATCACGCAGCCGATCGCGTCGGTCTGCCCGGCGATGGCGTCGATGTGGCCGCGCAACTCGACGAAGAGCGCCGGGTTCAGGGCGTTCAGCGATTCGGGACGGTTCAGGGTGAGCGTGCAGAGGCCGTCGTCGTCCTCGCGCAGTACCAGGCCGGTCATGGGCGTCTTGTCTCCGGGATCGGGAAGTGCCCAGCGTAGGTGATCGGAGGCCGCCGGTCCAAGCGCGGGCCAGGGGAGGAAGGGTGGTCCCGCTCCGGCGTTGCGCCGGAGCGGGACGTGAGGAACGCGGTCAGATGCCGGTCGAGTAGGTCAGGCCGACCTTGATCATCCGTCCGAACGGATTGTGCGTGAACGCGTCGTAGTTCATCTCGATGCCGGTGAACGGCGGGTCCTCGTCCGTCAGGTTGAAGACCGACGCCGACAGCTCGAGACGCTCCGACAGGAAGCGGTAGTTCACGTGCAGGTCGTGGGTCAGCGAGTCCTCGACGGTGATTGCCGCGGTGTCACGCTCGTAGTCGTGGATGTAGTTCGCGTTGTAGCGAACGTTCACGGGGCCGACCGTGTAGTTGATCACCGCGCGGCCCTTCCACTCCACGAGCGACCGCGCGAGGGACGTCCCGTAGTTCATGCTGCCGAGCGCATCGCGCGACGGGCCGAGTACCCACGAGTCGATGTCGTAACCGAGGATGCGCGTGCCGGTCAGGCCGACGGTGGCGATGCCCGGTCCCATCGCGAACTCGTACCGCGCGGTGAAGTCGATGCCGTCGGTCTTGATGTCCGGACCGTTGACGATGTTGATGTCGATGATCTCGACGTTGGTCGGCGCGGGCGGGCCGCCGAAGGTCAGCCGGTCGAAGTACGAACTCGACGGGTCGCAGGCCGGGTTGCAGGCCTGCGCGAGGACGGCGCCGAAGGGCTCGGTGACGAGGGGCTTCTTGAAGTCGTACGACCAGTAGTCGACGGTCACGAACAGGTTGTCGTCCTGCGCGATCAGCCCGTCGTGGTCGACGAGAAGCCCGACGTTGATGGTCGTCGCCTCTTCCGGCTCGAGGTCCGGGTTGCCCTTCGTGTCCACGCGCTTGAACGCGCCGGTCGCCCCGACGTACTGGAGGCTATTGGACGAGTCGTCGGCCACGGTCTGGTTCAGCGTGGGTCCGCGGAAGGTGGTGCCGAGGGAAGCCCGGAAGCCGATGCTCGGCGTCGCCTGCCACCGGATGGCGGCCTTGGGATCGACGCTGGCGCCCGTCGCGCTGCCGTAGTCCTCGTAGCGCAGCGAGAGCTGTCCTTCGACGGTGTCCGAGAGTGGCAACTGCAGCTCGCCGAACACCGCGTAGATGTCCCTGTCCTGGTCGATGGTCGTGCTCGGGGGCAGGAAGCCGAACAGGCCGTTGCGGTTGGTCGTGCAGTCCTTGATCTCGGGGCCCGCGGCGCACGGGAAGAGATCGAAGTTGTTGATGTCGAAGGGGCCGCTCTCGTAGGTCTCGCTGCGCCAGTGGCCGCCGGCCGCGAAGCCCACGCTGCCGCCGGGCAGCGTCCAGGGGAGGTCCCCGCCGAAGACGCCCTCGAGGACGAACAGCGAGGTCTCGCCGGTTCCGCCGAGCTCCGTCACCATGTAGTCGAGGAGCGCCTGGTTGTTGAGCGCCGGGTTGAAATCCGGGTTGCTCGCGACGCCGTCGCGCACCTGCGGGTGCGAGCCGGGCATGGAGTTCGAGAAGGGAATCCAGTAGCGGCACGGGCCCTGGCCGGCGTTGGCCATGACCGTCTCCAGCGAGAAGGACAGGTTGCCGTGCTCGTCGTACTCGTTCGGGACCGTGGCCTCGCACTCGTGACCGCCGAGACCCTGGCGCGCCCGCGCGTCGCGGTACACCATGGTGTCGCCGCCGAGGGAGAGACGCTCCGACTGGGAGTAGACGGCCGAGACCTGCCAGTCGTATTCGCCCCGCGTCCCTTCCAGGGAGACTTCCAGGCGTTGGAGGTCGTTCTCGCGCGCGTGGTCGCGCAGTGGCCCGTCCTGGCCGTAGTAGCGGCCGTAGAACCAGGCGACGTCCTGCCAGGGGGTCGGGATGCCGGCGGCCTCCTGGGCCGGGTCTCCGGCATAGCGGCAGTAAGCCTCGCCACAGAAGGCGTAGTCGCCGTACAGGTCCGGATGCTTGCTGGCCATGTCGATGAGACCGGGGTTGTTGGCCCGGATCGTGCGGTTCTCGTCCACCAGCCGGTTCGGCGGGTAGGAGGGCGACGTGTTCCAGCCGGGTACGTCGCTGTCGGTCATCAGGAAACTGGCGGAGAGGGTGGTCGTGTCGTTGATCTCCCAGGTGCCTTCCGTCAGCCATTGCCAGCGTTCGGCTTCCTCGGCCAGATTGTCGAAGGCCGTGTACTGGAAGCGGCAGAAACCGCCGAGCGGATTCGACCCGAGAACGGTGGTGCGGGCGCCGCCGAGGGTCTCGCAGTTCGGGTCGACGATGCCGGCGAGGAGCAGCCCGGTGAAGCCGCCGGCGGGAGCCGCGTTCCAGCGGTCCAGGGGAACCACCACCGAAGGCCGTCCCACCGACGACCAGCCGCCGGTCGGGCTGTCCGCGTAGGGCAGCACGGCCCAGTCACGGTCGGAGAGCGTCAGCTCGCCGCGCTCGATGTAGCTGAAGGAACTCACGAGGTGGCCGCGGCCTTCGCCGAACTCGGTGCCCCAGATCAGCCCGGCTTCGCTGTCGCCGTCGGAGTCGTCGATCGTCTTGTGGTTGGCCGTGGCTTCGAAGCCGACGAAGTCCCGCCGGGTGATGAAGTTCATCACGCCGGCGATGGCGTCGGACCCGTAGGTCGCGGCGGCGCCGTCGCGCAGGATCTCGATGCGCTCGATGGCGATCGAGGGGATGACGTTGACGTCGACAAGCAGTTGCGCCTGCGCCCCGATGGCATGGGGCGACCAGGTGGTGCGGCGGCCGTTGATGAGCACGAGCGAACGGCTCGGGCCGAGGCCGCGGATGTTGACCGTCGCGCGGTCCGCGCCGGCGCCGGCCTGGAACTGGTCGGTCTCGCCGTCCGCGCCCTGGCTGAACGACAGGTTCTTGATGAGATCGAGGACGGTTGGAGCGCCCTCGTTGGCGAGGTCGTCGCGGGTCAGCGTCGTGACCGGTAGGGGCGCGTCTTCCGGGGTGCCCTTGATGTAGGACCCCGTGACGACGATTTCCTCGACCTGCTCACTGGCGGCCTCCTCGGCCTGGGCGAGCGGCAGGACGAGCAGCATGGCGGCCGCGAACAGCGGCGCGAGCGCGGCAGGAGCCGTTTGGCCCGTGGCTCGTGTCTTCATAGTGCGTTCTCGGATGAAGTGGTTTGCGGATGCCCCGATCGGCGTTGGTCCGGTGGCCCCTCTCCGGCGCACCGCGTTACCGATACAAAGCGCGCGCGATTGTATGGCAACGCGTGGCGTAAGCCAATGAAAAAAAAGTATATTCGGCTCTCTTAATGGGCAGGGCTACCGCTTCTGCCGCTTCGCTCTTCCTGGCCCAGGGCGGTGTCGGGGCCGGCGTCGGTCAGTCGATGATCTTGCCGATCGGGTATTCGACGATGCCGCGCGCGCCGGCGGCCTTCAGTTGCGGGATGAGGTTGCGCACGACGGATTCGTCGATGATCGTGTTGAGGGCGATCCAGCCCTCGTCCGACAGCCGCGAGATGGTCGGGGTCTGCAGCGCGGGAAGCAGGGCCGTGATGCTGCCGAGATCGTCCCGCCGCGCGTTCAGCATGAGCCCTACCTTGCCCTCCGCCGCAAGGCAGGAACGCAGCATCAGCGCGATGTTGTCGAGCTTTTCCACCTTCCAGGGGTCGTCCATGGTCGCGTGGCTGGCGATCAGGCGCGGCGTGCTGCGCAGCACCTCGTCGACGATGCGCAGGTTGTTGGCGCGGATCGAACTGCCGGTCTCGGTCACTTCGACGATGGCGTCCGCCAGGCGGGGGGGCTTCGCTTCCGTGGCGCCCCACGAGAACTCGACGGTGGCCGTGACGCCGTGCCGGTCCAGGTACTCGCTGGTGATCCGCACGACTTCCGTCGCGATGCGCTTCCCGTCGAGGTCCGACACCTGCTGCACCGGGGAGTCCGCGGGCACGCACAGCACCCACCGCGCCGGGCGCCGGCTGACCTTCGAGAACTGCAGCGCGCAGATTTCCCGCACGTCGGCCCCGGTCTCGACCACCCAATCGTGGCCGGTGATGCCGGCGTCCAGCACGCCCTGCTCCACGTAGCGCGCCATCTCCTGGGCGCGCACCATCATGCAGTCGATCTCGTCGTCGTCGATGTTCGGGTAGTAGGAGCGCGAGGAGAACGTGATGCGGTAGCCCGCGCGTTCGAACAGTTCGCGCGTCGCTTCCTGCAGGGTCCCGGCGGGAATGCCGAGCTTGAGGAGATTGCTCACGGGCGTTTCCCGTACACGTCCGCGGGATCGAAGACGCGTTCGGCAATCACCGCCGCGGCCCCGGTCCCGGGGTCGACCTCGCGGAAGAAACAGCTCTCGTAACCTTCGTGGCAGGCGGCCCCGCCGACCTGTTCCACCTTGACCAGGATCGTGTCGGCGTCACAGTCGTAGAACGCCTGCCGAAGGCGCTGTACGTGGCCGCTCGTCTCGCCCTTGCGCCAGAGTTCCCGGCGGCTGCGGCTGTAATAGCACACCTGGCGGGTCCGTAGCGTCTCGGCCCAGGCCGCGGCGTTCATGTACGCCAGCATCAGCACGGCGCCCGTCTGCGCGTCCTGTGCGATGGCCGGCAGCAGGGGCGATTTCTCGAAATCGGGACCGTCCATGGGCCTGCGCTCCGGGGCGCCGGTCTTGGGAGGGCGCGAATGCTATATGGACGGCAGGGTGGTGTCGAATGATGAGCCGGGCTGACGCCGTTTGGTGTTGACATGGCTGGGGTATGCTCATACTCTTGGGTATGGCCACAGTGACCGTTCGATCGACCTATTCGCTGGATCTGGATGCCGTCCAACGGCTCGAGGGTTTGGCGAAGCGGTGGAACACGTCCAAATCGGGCGCCCTGCGGCGCGCCATCAGGGAGGCTTCCGAACGGGTGAGCCCGGGCGGGAGCGAGAAGGTCGAGGCGCTGCGGCAGTTGCAGCAGATGCTGGCCCTCGATGCCGAGAGCGCGGCCCGGTGGGCTGCGGAGGTGAGGCGGGAGCGCCGTGGCGCATCGGAGCGTCGCATGAGTCGGATCCTGCCGTGATTCACCTCGACACGAGTTTCCTCATCGGCGCCCTGCGCGCGGGTTCGCCGGAGAGCGAGAAGCTCGAGGCGTGGGCTCGGGCGAATGAGACGATCACCATGAGTTCGGTGGCCTGGACGGAGTTCCTGTGTGGTCCGCTGGACGCCGCCGCCGCGTCCGTTGCGTCCATGCTCGTTGACCGGCGTCTGGACTTTACGGCCGAAATGGCCGAGGTGGCGGCGCGGCTGTTCAACGATACCGGACGGCGCCGCAACTCCCTGACGGATTGCATGATCGCGGCCGCGGCGATCGCGGAGGACACGGCGGTCGCGACCAGCGATCTCCGGGACTTCTCGAGGTTCGAACAGCACGGGCTCGCTTTACTGTAGGGGAGGGGCTCGTCCCGTCCCGTCTCGAATTCACGTGTTGCCAAGACCGCGCTCGTCCCGTGCCGTCTCGAATGCATGGACGAATCACGCGCGGGCGACCGCAAGGGCCCCTACACCTCGCGTCGCGGGCGCATGGCGATCACAACGTGTGCGCGTCAGCGTCGTTCCCCCTGCTCGGCGACCCCGCCCCAGGCGGCGACCCCGCCTCCTTCGGGAATCGGCACTTCCCGGATGCGCTCGTCCACGTCGTCGAACTCAAGGCGCAGCGCCTTGCACATCACCGCGTGCAGGTTGTAGCTCAGCACGTGGTAGCTGAGTTCGAGGATGTCTTCGTCGGACAGGTGATCGTGCAGGGCGGCGAACAGCTCGTCCGACGCGCGCCCACCCTGCAGGACGAGGGCGTCCGTCCATGCGAGAACGGCTCGCTCCCGCGCATCGAAGCAGTCGGCGACCTGCCAGTGGCGTATGGCCGCGATCCGCGCTTCGGACAGCCCGCAGGCGCGGGCCGCCTTGGAGTGTTGCGAGAAGACGAACTGGCTGGCCTGGACGTACCCCGTGCGCAGGATGCCGAGCTCGCGGACCCTGGCGTCGAGCTGGCTGACGCTGCTGTCGGTGAACATCCCGAACATGCCGAACTGCTGGGTGGCGTGCTCGAAGACATAAGGCACCAGCGCCGCGACGGTCCACCAGTTGCCGGGCGTGCCGGTTGCCGTGCCCGGCTCCGCCACCGGGTCGCGGTCGCCGAACAGGGCCTGGTAGTACTTGCGGACGTTCTCGGCGGCTTCCGCGCGGGGAACTTCTCGGAGCCTCGGCATGATGTTTCATCCTTTCGGTGGGACGGGAGCGACGAATGTGATGGCTACGGAATTCCCGTGTCAAACCGCAAACCGGCACCGTGTCAGACCGCCGTTGACATGCCGGCGCCAAGTGCCTCAAATCGAGAGTCGTTTCGAAGGGACGACCGAGCCATGCCTGTGAACGAGAAGTTCGACATCCGGGGCATCAATCACCTGGCCCTGGTGTGCAGCGACATGCAACGCACCGTCGATTTCTACGGCGGCGTCCTGGGCATGCCGCTGACCAAGACGATCAACCTGCCGGGCGGCGCCGGTCAGCACTTCTTCTTCGACATCGGCAACGGGGACATGCTGGCGTTCTTCTGGTTTCCCGATGCCCCGGAGAGCATTCCGGGCGTGACGCACGTCGCCCACCGCCTGGGCAGGGGCGACCTGACGTCGGCCCACGCGACGATGAATCACGTGGCCTTCAACGTCCCCCTCGAGAAGATCGAGGAGTATCGGGAGCGGCTGGTGGAGGCCGGCGTCGACGCGACCCACGTCGTCCATCACGACGAGTCGGAGACCCAGGCCAGTCTTGCACCGACCGAGACGACGTTCGTGCAGTCGGTGTACTTCCGGGATCCCGACGGCATCATGCTGGAGTTCGCGGCATGGACGCGCCCGCTCGACGAACGGGACGTCAACGCGGCGCCGGTGAGCGTCTGGTGAGCGTCTGGTGAGAGTCGAAGCCTGACCGCGATCGGCGCTAACATGGCCGCCATGACCGACGTACCCCTGCGATGCGCTTGCGGCGCCGTGCGCGGTGTCGTGCGAGACATGGCGCCCGGGAACGCCAACCGGACGATCTGCCACTGCGACGACTGCCAGGCCTTCGCCCACCATCTCGGGCAGGCGGACGAGGTGCTCGACGGGCATGGCGGGACGGAAGTGTTCCAGATCGCGCCCGGCAGGGTGGAGTTCACCGAAGGTGCCGAGCACCTGGTCTGCCTGCGGCTGACGGACGGCGGTCCCTACCGCTGGTACGCGGACTGCTGCAGGACGCCCATCGGCAACACCCCCGCCAACTGGCGCATCGCGTTCGTCGGGCTGATACGGCGCTGCCTGGACGCCGGGGACGAAACCGCCGCGGAATCGGCCGCGGGACCGGTCAGGATGCGCATCTTCACGCAATTCGCCACTGGCGACACCGCCACCATGACCAAGCTGCCCGGGATGACCCCCTGGGTCATGCTCCGGTTCGGGCTGTCGCTCCTGGGCGGCATGCTCTCGGGACGCTACCGGAACACACCGTTCTTCGACCGGAACGGGCAACCGGTGGCTACGCCCCATCGCGTCGAAGGCGAGGAGCGCGCGCAGTTGCCGCCGTACGCAAGGCGGGCGGGCTGAAGTCGACAAGCCGGTGGGTAGGTGGGTGGAGGTGGGTAGCCGCGCGATGGACGCGGCCTCTCGGCCTCTCGTACGCTACCGGCTTTCCCTGGCGCCGAGGAACCCGACGTGAAGACGCTACGCACGCCCGACGACCGCTTTGCGGACCTCCCCGGCTACCCGTTCGCGCCCCACTACATGGACGTGCCAGAGTCAGACGCGCCCGACTCGAACGGCGGCACGCTGCGCATGCACTACCTGGACGAGGGGCCGGCGGATGCGGAATCCATCCTCTGCCTGCACGGGCAACCGACCTGGTCGTACCTTTACCGGAAGATGGTTCCCCGCTTCGTCGAGGCGGGATACCGCGTGGTGGCGCCGGACTTCGTCGGCTTCGGGCGATCCGACAAGCCGACCGAGCGGGCCGACTATACGTACGAGCGCCACGTCGAGTGGCTCAAGGCGTTCCTCGCCGGGGTGGGGCTTACGAACGTCACGCTGGTCTGCCAGGACTGGGGCGGGCTCATCGGCCTGCGCGCGGTCGCCGAGGCGCCCGAGCGTTTCGCCCGTATCGTGGCCGCGAACACCGGGTTGCCGGACGCGCGGGGCGTGGCCGACGCCGACGCGGCGGGGATCGGTGCAACGATGCGTGCGTACCAGGCCGGTCTCCCGGTGCACCAGAGCGTCTCCGAAATGGCTGCGGCGATGTTCGGTGACTCGTCCGGAATGGGCTTCCTCCACTGGGTCAAGTTCTGCGCCGAGACGACCACCCTGCGGGTGAGCGAGGTCGTCGGGCGCATGGGCGACAACGGACTCACGGCGGGGGCAGCGGCCGCCTACGACGCGCCCTTCCCGGAGGATCGCTACATGGCCGGTGCAAGGCAGTTCCCGAGCCTCGTCCCGATCATGCCGGACAACGCCGCGATCCCGGCGAACCGCGCGGCGTGGCGCGTGCTGGAGCGGTGGGAGAAACCGTTCCTCACGGCATTCAGCGACGGCGACCCGGTGACGGCCGGCGCCCACCAGCGGTTCCAGGAGAGCGTTCCGGGAGCGCGGGACCAGGCACACGTCACCATCGAGGGCGCCGGCCACTTCCTGCAGGAGGAGAAGCCGGATGAACTCGCCGCGGCGGTCCTGACCTTCATGGCCGACAATCCGTTCTGATGCCGGCTCTGATGCGGGAGGGCTTCGAGGACCAGGGCGGGGTCGCGACGATGGATCCGTCGCGGTTCGCGCGCGTGGCGGGCTCGTTCATGATGCGGCGCTGGGCCGGCCGGCGTTGGGTGGAGTCCCGGCGGCGGCGCGTCGAACGTGCCCGGCGCCGGGCGGGCCGCCGCCACGTGGTCGAGTACTTCCACCAAGTGGAGGACGGTTACAGCCACCTTGCGGCGCAGTGTCTGCGGCCGCTCCTCGACGCGTACGACATCGACCTCGTCTGCCACCTCGTGCCCAGCCCGAGCGGACCGAACGCACCGGAGCCGGAGCTGCTCCTGGACCTGTCGCGCTACGACTCGGGGAAGATCGCACCGCACTATGGGCTCGAGTTCCCGGAAGCTCCGCGCCGGCCCGAAGACGGTCTGGTGAATCTCGCCGGTCGCGTACTTGCCGGCCTGGACGCGGACGCGTTCGCCGAGGTGGCTCCGGAAGTCGGGGCGGCGCTCTGGTCGGGCTCCGCCGATGCGCTGCAGGCCGTGGCGGAACGTCATTCCCCCGCCGATCCGGCGATGCTGGCGGCCCGCCTGGAGGCGGGGAACGGGCGGCGCGCGCAACTGCGCCACTACTCCGGCGCGATGTTCCACTACGGCGGCGAGTGGTACTGGGGCGTCGACCGCCTGTACCACCTCGAGGAACGGCTCACGGAACTCGGCGCCCGCAGGAGCGCCGGCGAACCGGTGGCCCCGCGACCGCCCATCGCCGGGGGACCGCTCAAGGACGACGGCTCGCTCATCCTCGAGATCTATCCGTCCCTGCGCAGTCCCTACAGCTCGCTGATCTTCGACGCGGCGGTGGCACTCGCGCGCGAGACCGGCGTCACGATGCGCATGCGCCCCGTGCTGCCGATGGTGATGCGGGGCGTCCCCGCCACCCGGGAGAAGGGCGTCTACATCTTCACCGATGCCGCACGGGAAGCGCGCAAGCTCGGGCTCGCCGACTGGGGCAACGTGCACGACCCCATCGGCGACCCGGTGCGGCGGGGGTATTCGCTGTACCCCTGGGCGACCGCGCGGGGCAAGGGGGTCGAACTCCTGTCGTCCTTCTTCCGGGCAGCGTTCTTCGAAGGCGTCGACACGGGCAAGGACCGTGGCCTGCGGCGCGTCGTGGAGCGGGCCGGCCTGTCCTGGGAGGAGGCCCGCGGGATGGTCGGGAACAGGGACTGGGAAGAGGAACTCGAAGCCAACCGCCTCGCCATGTACGACGCCGGGCTGTGGGGCGTGCCGAGTTTTCGCCTGCTCGACGGGCACGGGGAAACGCTGCTCGCCGTATGGGGACAGGATCGGCTGTGGCTGGTCGGGCGCGAGATCCAGAGGCTCCTGGCCGAACGATCAGGTTGACTGCCGTGTTGGCGCGACCCGACGGTCGCGTTTAAGGTTTCGCTGGCGCGAAACTTCGGCGCAAGCCCTGGGCCGGACGCTACGCCGGGGGCTCGCGGCGCCGACCCGGCCCGTCATGGCGATGTCATTGTCCGCGGCTAGAATGACGTCGCCTCGTAGGGAGGACGCATCATTTCTCCGCTAGAAATCTACATGGTCGTCGGCTTCCTGCTGGCGGCCTATTCGGTAGTAGCAAACGACTCGATCCAGACGCTCGGCACGTTCCTGTCGTCCAATGCGCACCGGCCGTGGTGGGTGCTGTGGATCTTCGCGGGGTCGGTTCTCTTCGGCGTCATCGCCTATAGCTGGTTGGTCCATGGCGGCGATCCGGCGTACGGCAGGCTCGAAAAGTTCCCGATCCCGGAAGGCGGGATCAGTTGGTACCACGCCATTCCTCCCCTCGCCCTGCTCGTCCTCACGCGGATGGGCGTGCCGGTCAGCACGACCTTCCTCGTGCTCACCGTGTTCGCGGCCAGCAACATCGAGGCGATGCTGGTCAAGTCCCTGGCCGGATACGCGGTGGCCTTCGTCACTGCCCTGCTGCTCTTTCGCCTCGTCTTCAAGCGTGCCACCGAGTACTTCCACCGCACCCGGGGCGAGGACATTCCGGGCTACTGGGTGGTCCTGCAGTGGCTCTCGACGGGCTTCCTCTGGAGCCAATGGCTGATCCAGGATCTCGCGAACATCTTCGTCTACCTGCCGAGGGAACTGTCGCTCGGCTGGTTCGCCTTCGGCACGACGGTGCTGATCGGCCTGCTGGGCATCGTGTTCTATCAGTTCGGCGGCCAGATCCAGAAAATCGTCACCTCGAAGACCGACACCACGGATATCCGCGCGGCCACTATCATCGACTTCATCTACGGGCTCGTCCTGCTGGTGTTCAAGGAGTGGAGCGACATGCCGATGAGCACGACGTGGGTGTTCCTCGGCATGCTTGCGGGACGCGAGCTTGCCCTGTCGATGTACCTGGCGGACACGAAGCGGGGAGAGACCGTGCGCAAGGTGGTCCTGGACGCGGCCAAGGCGTTCTTGGGGCTCGTGGTCAGCGTCGTCCTGGCCTTCGGCCTGCCCTGGCTCGCGATGCAGGTGTGATGCGACACCAGGCCGTGGCGAGCTTCCGACTGCAGACGCGCGCCTGGCTGCAAGCCAACTGTCCGGCCGGCGCACGAGGCCACGGTCCCGTTCCCTGGGGCAGCAGCAAGGTAGCGCTGGAGCCCGACGCCCGGCTGTGGCTCGAACGGATGGCGGAGCGCGGCTGGACGGTCCCCACCTGGCCGCGGGAATACGGCGGCGCCGAGCTGACCCGCGACGAGTACACGATCCTGATCGAGGAACTCAGGCGCATTGGCGCGCGCACGCCGCTCACGGGCCGGGGCGTCAACTACATCGGTCCCACGATTCTCGAACTCGGCACCGACGACCAGAAAGGACGCTGGCTGCCCGGCATCGCTCGCGGCCAGGGCGGCTGGGCGATGGGCTACTCGGAACCCGGCGCCGGATCGGACCTCGCGAGCCTCGGTCTCCGGGCCGTGCGGGACGGCGACCACTACATCCTGAACGGCCGCAAGACGTGGACGTCCGACGCCATGGAATCGGACTACATCTTCGTCCTCGCGCGCACGGACCCGGACCTGCCGAAACACCAGGGCATCAGCCTGATCCTGGTCGATATGGACCAGCCGGGCGTGCAGGTACGCCCGATCCGCCTGATCTCCGGGGCCTCGCCGTTCAACGAGACGCTGTTCGAGGATGCGGTCGCGTCGGCGGCGGACGTGATCGGCGGCGTGAACCGCGGCTGGACGGTGGGCAAGCGCCTGCTGCAGTTCGAGCGCTCGACCCACGCGGGCATCAACATTTCCGGCTCCCAGGGCGGCCGGGCCGCGGTGAGCCGACTGCCGGGGCGGGTAAAGCAGTACGCGGCAACCTCCGGCGACCGGATCGTGGACCCCGCTCTTCGGGCGCGCCTGGTCCGGCACGAACAGAACGTGCACGCGCAACGGCTGACGCAGCGCCGCACGATCGAGGAACTCCAGGCACGCGCGCCGGGATTCGCCTCTTCCGCCGTCAAGCTGACCGGCGCGCTCAATGAGCAGGAGGCCAACGAGATCCTGCTCTCGGCACTCGGAACCCGAGGCGTCGGATGGGACGGCGACGGGTTCGCGGCGAACGAGATCGAAGCGACGCGGGACTGGCTGCGGCAGAAGGCGCTGACGATCGCGGGCGGCACCAAGGAGGTGCAGCTCAACATCGTGGCGAAACGGGTGCTCGGGCTACCGGACTGAGCGCGGTGCGGTCCGTGCGGCGCGGACTCCTGCGCTTGGTTACCGGATGCAGACGATCTCGACGCCGACATCGAGTGCTGCCCAGGCGCGATCCGCGGTCAGGGCGGGACAGCGCTGCAGATGGGCCGTGGCGAGGCATGCGCGGTCCCCCAACCCCAGACCGAGGCTGCGCGTGACGGGTCGGTAGCTTCCGCTCAGGAAGGCGTGGGCTGCGTGGAACGGCACGATGTCCATGCCTTCGAAGACGAGTGCGGCATCCTCGTCCGCCCAACCGGCGCCGCGCAGCTTGGCCGCCACCTCCGCCGCGTTGACCGCCGAGATGACCGCGCCGGACTCGAGCGCCTCGAACACCGCATCCGCTCCGGGCTCGTCGAAGATTTCCGCGAGGACGGCGGACGCATCGAGAACGAAACGAGTCACGCCTGATCGCCCGATGCCTCCGCGCGGCGCTCCGCGAGAAACTCGTCGACCACGCTGCCATGGCCCTCGCGCCGGGCGCGGGCGATCGCGCGGACGCGGGCCCGGGCCAGCGCCAGCGTGCGTAGCGTGATGCGGTCGTTCTCGAGGGAGACGGTCAGGTCCTGACCGTCGTGGATGCCGAGCGCCCTGCGCATCTCCACCGGGATCACGACCCGGCCGGCGGGATCGATCCGTACACGCTGCGTCTTTGCGTGGTCGGGTCGTGGGCTGGCAGAAGTCGTCGGCATTACCATCTTGCTCTGACGATGGCAGGAGATCAGAGTGTACCATTTGGGCAGCCGCAACCGGAAGCGAACCATGTCCAACGTCATCGTGTTCATGTCCGACGAGCACAATCCGCGGTACTCGTCGCCTTACGGCCATGACTTCGTCGACACGCCGAACATGCAGCGGCTCGCCGACCGCGGCACGCTGTTCGAGCACACTTACTGCCCCTCCCCGCTCTGCGTGCCGAGCCGCTCCGCCTTCCTGACCGGCAAGCGCGTCCACGCCGTCCGGGCCTACGGCAACAACCGGCTCGGCATCGCGCCCGAAACCCGGGGCCTTGGCGCCGTGCTCGGCGAACGGGGCGTGCACAGCGTGTTCATCGGCAAGGTGCATGCCTATCGGCCGGTTGCCGAACTGGGATTCACGGAAAGCATCGAGACCTACGACGGCGCCTGGCGATTCGACCTGGCGCAGCGCCGCCGCCCGCTCGCCGTCCGCCCGGAGGGCGCGCAGCGCCTCGACGCGTACGGTCCCCGCGAGCTGCCGTGGGGGAACGACGTCACGTACATGGATGCGGCCGTCGAGTGGCTGCGGACCCGGGCTCCCGAGGTGGATCGCCCCTGGGTCCTCTACGTCAACCTCGTGAAGCCGCACTTCCCCCATTTCTGCAGCGAGGAGCTATGGGACAAGTACCGCGACCACGGCGATCTTCCGGCGCACGGGGTCGAGGCGGCGACCGCACGCCACCCCTATGCGTCCGACCTGCGCCGGCACTTTTGCGTGGAGCACGTCGAGGAACGGCAGGTCCGTGGCCTGCGCCGCGGCTACTACGCCTGCGTCAGCTTCATCGACGAGCAGCTCGGGCGGCTGCTGTCCGCGCTGGCGGAGACGGGCCTGGAGAGCACGACCAACCTCGTCTACACGTCGGACCACGGCGAGATGCTCGGCAAGTTCGGCCTGTGGTGGAAGTGCAGCCTGCTCGACGACGCGGCCCGGATCCCGTGCATCGCCGCCGGCCCGGACTTCGAGTCGGGCCTGCGGGTGGCAACGCCCGTCGACCTGCACGACTTGCAGGCCACGGTGTTCTCGCTGACCGGCGCCGGACACCCCGAGCACTGGCTGGGGGCTCCTCTGGGGACGCTGGCGAGGGACGACCGCGAGCGGGTGGTCTTCTCCGAGTACCACGGCCACGGCACGCGGGCCGGTTCGTTCATGGTGCGCCGGGGCGACTGGAAGCTCATCCACAACGTCGACGCGCCGGACCAGTTGTTCGACCTTGGCGACGATCCGGAAGAACTCGAAAACCGGTACGACGCGTGTCCAGAGAAAGCCGGGGAGCTCTCGGCCGCCCTGGAGAGCGTCTGCGATCCGGCGTTCGAGGATCGGGAGGCGGAGGCCTTCTGGGAGCGCCAGGTGCGCCTCTACCGGGAGGAGGCCCCGGACAGCCCGACGACCTGACGACCGTAACCGGACCGTCGCGCCTCGTGTAGCAGAAAACTGGCCACCGCCGCGCGCGAGATGGAGCCGCCGCCCTCGGGTACCGCGCCCGCGGCGTGGCGGTAGCCGGTGGCGGCGACGTTGGTGAGAAAGCCCACCCGGGCGATCGTCCAGTCGAGGCGGGAGGCACGGATCCGCTCTTCCATGCGGCCCGCTTCCCGCACGGGGTGGGGCGTGAGCCGCCGCAGGATCCGCTGCAGAAGCCCGTCGCTCGGGAAGAGCAACGCAGACGAGGTCACCAGCAGCCTGCTGACGGCGCTGCCCTGCATGGCGTCGATGATCGAGGCCGCGGAATCGGAGTAGATGGCGGTGGCGGCCCTGGTGGGCCGGCGCGGTCCCAGGGTGGAAATCACCACGTCATGGCCGGGTAGAAGCCCCTCGAGCACCTCCGGATCGCAAACGTCGCCGACGCGGACCTCCAGCCGTTCGTGGCGGAGATCGTCGAGCTTGCCCGCGGCACGCACCAACGCGGTGACCGTGTCGCCGGCGCCGAGCGCCTGGCCAAGGACTTCGCGCCCGGTCCTTCCGTTGGCGCCCAGCAGCACGATGTTCACGCGCGTTCCCGCCGGGCGCCGCGCCTCACGCCGTTCCCCAGTCCTTCCACCGCACCGGATCGGCCCAGCGCTGGCCGACGTCCAGGAAGCCTCGCGGCCCGCGCTTGCCGAACTCGAAGGGATCGCCCGTGCCTTCCATCCAGCGATGCAGGCGCGCCTCCATCTCGTCGACCGCCGGCCGGGCCTCGGGGGCGTGGACGATGTTGCGCGTTTCCAGGGGATCCTCCCGCCGGTCGAACAGCCAGGGCCCGCGTTCGTGGTCGAACCAGCGGGCGTACGTGTACCGCTCGGTGCGCACGCCGCGCCACCGGCCGACCCATGCCAGGCGATCGGGCCAGCCGTTGCCCATGTTCATCAGGTACACGGAGTCGCGGGCGCCTGGCGTCCGGTCCGTGTCCTCCGGCGGCGACCCGCCGCGCCACACGCCGGAGACGTCCCTGCCCTGCAGGCCGTCCGGCAGAGGCACGCCGCAGGCGCCGAGGAGGCTCGGGGCCAGGTCGATGGCGCCCATGAAGGCGGCGCTCCTGGAACCGGGCGGCGTGCCCCCGGGCCAGCGGATCAGGAACGGAATGTGCGCGGACTCGTCGTAGGGGGTGGCCTTGGATGCCCGCATGAAGGGGTGCATCCAGGAGTCGTACGGCTTCCCGTAGCCGTGACTCGAGAGATGATCGCCGTGGTCCGAGGAGTAGCAGACGATGGTGTCGTCGGCGAGTTCGAGGCGGTCGAGTGCGTCGAGCACGCGCCCCATCTGCGCGTCGAGGCCGGTGCAACACCCGTAGTAGTCCGCGATCTCGCGCCTGGCGAAGTCGGCCATCTGCGGCGGGACGTTGTCCGGAAGGTCCACGTCGGCGGGATCGTAGAGTCCGTACTCGTCGGGGTACTGCGGGTACGGCCAGTGCGGCGGGCGCCAGGAGACGAACAGGGCGAACGGGTCGTCCCGGCGCTCCTGCTTGTGCGTCTTGAGGAACCGGATGGCGAGGTCCGTTTCCACGGTCGGCGACCAGCCCTCGTGCCGGTCGGGACCGCGCTCGTTCTCGAAGTAGCGCTGGTCGAAGTAGTTCCCGCCGACCCCCTCCACCGCGGCCAGGTAATCGAACCCGTAGCGATCCTCGGCGGGATACGGGCCGACACCGAGGTGCCACACGCCGATGTGGCCCGTGTGATAGCCCGCCGACCGCAGCGCGCCCGGCAACGTCGGGATGTCGCGGAAGGGTTCGTACTCGTTGTCGATCACCCCGTTCCGCCAGCCGTAGCGGCCGGTGAGGAGGATGGCCCGGAACGGGGAGCACAAGGGATGATTCGAGAACATGTTGTCGCAGACCATGCCCTCGGCCCCCATCCGGTCGAGGTGGGGCGTCTGGACGACCCGGTTGCCGTTGGCGCCCAGTGCGGTATAGCGCTGCTGGTCGGAGAAGACGAACAGCAGGTTCACGGGCCGGCCCCCCGACGAGCCACGATCAACGGAGTCCCTCGTAGAACCGCGCGGTCATGCTGGCGCCGCGCTCGTCCCCGAGCATGTCCATGTCCATCTGGTTCATGACGTAGGACAGGCACGCCCGGTTCGTGTGGTCCAGCAGGATCGTCGAGCCCCCGGCCCCGCCCCAGAAGCACATCTTCACGTCCTGCGGCGCCCGCGCGGCAAAGAAGCCGGAAAGCCCGTACCCGATCCCGTGCCGGACGCCCAGGCCGGCCAGCTCTCCCTGCTCGCGGAAGATCTGCTCGATGGTCGCGGGCGAGACCAGGTCGACCCCGAAGGCGCTGCCGCCGTTGGCAATTGCCGTCTGCGCGCGCACGACCGAACGCGCGTTGGCGTGTCCGTTCGCGGCCGGACTCTCGGCCTGGCGCCAGCCGTCGGTGTTCGTGACCGGCGGCAGGACGTCGGGCGTGCCGTCCTCGCGCCCGCGCATGAACTCGGGGGTCATCTCCTCGGGCATCTCCGGGATCGGCCCTCCCGACAGCATCTCCGCGGTGCGGCCAAAGTGGGCGGGATCGAGCCCGATGTGGAAGTCCACGCCCAGCGGCGCGGCGACGGTCTCGCGAAAGAACGTGCCCAGGGACATGCCGGTGATCCGCCGGACGATCTCTCCGACCAGGTAGCCCTGCGTGATGGCGTGGTAGGCACACTCCTTCCCCGGCTGCCACCAGGGCTCCTGCCGTTCGAGCACGCCGATCACGTAGTCCCAGTCGTAAAGCTGGGCCTTGGTGAGCTGTTCGCCGAAGCCGGGGAGCCCGGCCGTGTGCCCCATGAAGTGGCGAATCTCGGTCGACTCCTTGCCGTTGCGACCGTACTCGGGCCAGTACTTCGTGACCGGGTCGTCGAAACTCAGTTCGCCCCGGTCGAAGAGCATGAGCGCGGAAAGCGCGGTCATCGTCTTCGTCGTGGAGAAGACGCACACGATCGTGTCCTCCTCCCACGGCAGCGTCTTCGCCCCGTCGCGGTGGCCTGCCCAGATATCCACCACGTACTCGCCCTCGATCGTCGCGGCGAAGCTCGCCCCGACATCGCCGCGCTCCGTGAAGTTGCGCTCGAACTCATCGCGCAGCGCACCGAACCGCTCGTCGCAGTAGCCGTGAATCTCCATCCCGTTCCCCCTTTGGTTGTTGGGTTGGTTGTTGGGTTGTTGTTCCTCGCGGCGGCGCCGCGTCCGTTCCCGATGGGCCGCTACGAAGCGCCGACGTTCCGTGGCACGTCCCGGAACGGCCCGGTATCCATGCGCGGCTCCTTGGGCATGCCCAGCACGCGCTCCGCGATGATGTTGCGCTGGATCTCGTCGGTCCCGCCGGCGATGGACGTTGCCGGCACGGACACGAGGATTTCGGCGATGGTGCCGTCGAGGGGGCCGTCCGCGCCGGACAGCATCGCGTCGGCGCCGGAAATGAGGGTGTGCACGCGCGCGGCAGCCCGGGCCACGTGGCTCGCGGCGAGCTTGCCCAACGACCCTTCCGGACCCTGGGGCCGGCCCTGCTCCTGGGCGGCCCGCGCACGCCGCGCCGTCCACTCGGCGGACTTCGCCAGGATCAGCAGCTTGGCCACCTCCTGGCGCACGACCGGATCCTCCAGCCGCCCGGTCTCCCGCGCGCGGGGCAGTACCAGGTCGACGCGTCCCGCGCGCTGCGGATACCACTTGTAGGGTTCCATGATCGTGGCGGTCTCGCGGGCTTCTTCCTCGTAGATGCGCCCGACCCGTTCGGTTGCCCTGGCGTGCGTACGCAACGCGTCGGCGCCCCTGCGCTCGTGGGCCAGGGTCGTCATGGCGACGCGCCAGCCGTTGCCGGTCTCGGATACCTGGCACTCGGGCGGGATCCGGGCGTCGGTGAAAAACACCTGGTTGAAGGATGCGTGCCCGTTCATCTGGCGCAGCGGACGCACCTCGACGCCGGGCTGGTCCATGTCGAGCACGAAGTAGGTCAGCCCCTGGTGCTTCGGGACGTCCCAGTCCGTGCGTGCCAGCAGCAGGCCGTAGTGCGCGTGGTGGGCACTCGTGGTCCAGACCTTCTGGCCGTTGACGACCCACTGCCGGCCGTCGAAATCGGCGCGCGTGGTGGCGCCGGCCAGGTCGGAACCGCTGCCGGGCTCGCTGAAGAGCTGGCACCAGGTGTCCTCGCCCGTGAGGATGCGGCGCAGGAAGCGCTCCTTGAGGAAGTCGTTGCCGTGCTCCAGGAGCGTCGCGGCCGCCAGCATCCGGATGCCTGCCTTCGCGACGCCCACCGCGCCAACCTCCGCGAACTCCTCGTCGATGGCCTGGGAGAGCGGGACGGGCAGCCCGAGCCCGTACCACTCCCGCGGCCAGTGCGGCACGCCCCAGCCGGAGTCCGCCAGCAGGTTGCGCCACTCGACCAGGGAGCGATTCGGATCCCAGTGGGCTTCGAGCCACCGCCGCGCGTCCGCGCGGAGCTGGCCTGCGTCTCGCTCGCTCATCGGTCTCACTCCCGCCAGTGCCGCATCATCTGTTCGCGGTGATACGCGGCGTCGCCGAACATCGCCTCGGAACTCTTCGCGCGCTTGAACCACAGGTGGGTGTCGTTGTCCCAGGTGAAGCCGATGCCGCCGTGCAGCTGGATGCAGTCGGCGGCGGCGCGCAGGTAGGTGTCGGACGCGGCGGCTTTCGCGAGCGACGCGAGGGCGGGCGCCTCGGGGTCGTCCTCGGCCAGGGCGGATGCCGCCTGGTAGGCGGCGGACTTGGCGAGTTCCACGTCGAGCAGCATGTCCGCGCACTTGTGCTTCACCGCCTGGAAGGACCCGATCTGGCGTCCGAACTGCATGCGCAGCTGCGTGTACTCCACTGCGGAATCGAGCATCCGCTGGGCGCCGCCGACCATCTCGCTGGCGAGCGCGGTGATCGCGTCGACGCGCAGGCGCGCAAGGGCGGGTGCGCCGGACCCGGGCTCGCCCAGGGGCTGGGCGGGGACGTTCCGGAACGTCAGCCGGGCCTGCTTGCGCGTTGCGTCGACGGTCTGGAGCAGTTCGCGGCTCAGGCCCGCCGCGTCCCCGGCGACCGTGAAGAAGGAAACGCCGTGCTCGCCCGTGGAGCCGGGCAGGCGGGCCGCCACGACGATGAGGTCCGCGGTGTGTCCGTCGATGACGAAGCTCTTTGCCCCTTCGATGCGCCATCCGGGCCCGTGCCGCGTTGCCTCGGTCTCGATCGCCGCCGCGTCCCAGCGCCCGTTCGGCTCGGTGACGGCCAGGGCGCCGCGCCGCTCGCCGGAGGCCAGGGCGGGCAACAGGTCGGCCCTGCGCACGTCGTCTCCGGCGTGCGCGATCGCGCCGGCGGCCAGCACTGCCGAGGAGAAATACGGCGCGCAGAGGAGCGCGCGCCCCAGCTCCTCGCAGACGATGCCGAGTTCGACGAAGGAGAACCCCTGCCCCCCGAAGGCCTCCGGAATGTGGACTGCGGAGAGGCCGAGTTCCCGGTTCAGGCGGTCCCAGACCTCCACGTCGAACCCCGCGTCCGTTTCCATCAGGCGGCGGACCTCGGTAGTTGGAGACGTATCGCGCAGGAAACGGGCGACGATGTCGCGGAACTGCTCCTGCTCGTCGGTGAAAGCGAAGGCCATGGTTGTCGCCCGGTCCCTCCGGGTCACCGGAGGCGACGCACCTTCACGCGATGTCCCGTGCGCTCGCTTACCAGGTTGAACGAACCGAAGGCGCCCCGCCAGATGACCACCGTATCCCCCACGGCGTATCGGGCGCGGGCCCGCGTTTCCGTCTCTGCCCACACCTGGCCGTCGTCCAGGGTGATCCGGTGGCGGTCGTAGCCGACCTCCTCGACTTCGGCGACGCTGCCCTCGATGGCGGCCGGCGCTTCGGAATGCCGGGCGCGTTCACGAGCCTGCTCTCGCGACGCCTCCCGATCGCGGCCGAACACCCGCCGCAGAAACCCTCGACGCTCGGTCGCTGGTTCGGCCGCCACGGCTGCCTCGACCCTGTCGTCGGAGGGGACGGCGGTCGCCTCGGCGACGGGCGCCTCGGCGAGGGGCGCGGGTTCGGGCTTGGCCGGTTCGACCGGTGTGGCCGG
Organism: Pseudomonadales bacterium; assembly: GCA_963664635.1. Taxonomy (GTDB): domain Bacteria; phylum Pseudomonadota; class Gammaproteobacteria; order Pseudomonadales; family Azotimanducaceae; genus VXNE01. The sequence continues at coordinate 217,892 of OY761542.1, forward strand.
TGCGGCGTCCGCGGGATGCAGCGGGATGGAGTCATAACAGGCGAGGCGCGTGGTGTCGTCGGCGATGCCGCGACAGGCCTCCATCCACGCGGGGACCGATTCTTCGGCGACCGCGGCCGGGAAGCTCAGGACCGCTACCGCCAACATGCCGGGAGGCAGTCCCCAGCGCCTTCCCGGGCCGCCAGGCGACACCCTTGACGAACTCTCCATCCGGTAACGATGCCCAAAGAACGGTGGGGCCGTCAATCGCCGCGGCAAAACGGGGGCAAAACGGGGCTACACTCTTGCCGGCAGTCCACGCTGCCAGCGCCGCACCGTCGCGACGCGAATGACTCTCAAGGAGGGAGTGCAATGTCAGATAACCCGGAACCTGCCTACCTCGTAGTCTGCGGCACCACGATCGGCGAAATGGATCCCCGCTACGGCGAGCACGCGGCCGGCGTCGCGCAGAAGGCCGAACTGGCGCCGCTCGCCGGAGGGATGGTCGGTACGAAGGTCGAAGTGCTCGAAGGCGCGCTGCCCGCCGGCGAGACCATCCTGGCCGTCGAGCGCTGCGCGTCCAAGGAGGCGGCCAAGGAGTTCTACCACTCTCCCGAGTATCAGAAGGCCATCGAGTACCGCAAGAACAGCATCAAGATCCACTTCATCGCGGTGGCCGAAACCATCACGGAAGCGGAGATGGAGGCGGCGCGGGCCGCAGCGGAAGCCGCAGCGGGATAGGGCCGCGCAGGTGGTCGGGGGCACGCCTCGCGGGCGTCCGCGTCCGCGTCACATTCCCCAGACCGTGACGGCGCGGTGGTCCAGAGTCTCCTCGCGGCGGAATACTTTCTCTTCCCACGGCTTGTCGACCGTGCGGTCGAAGACGACGAGGTGACCCTCGGCGGCGTCGCAGCGGTCCATGTACGCGAGGGTCTGCACGACACCGTCGCGGATCGTTCGCGCCAGGCCCCCGTGCAGTAGCTTGCACTCGATCACGCGGCGGGATTCGCCGCCGCCGGGCGACGGCCAGACGACCAGCAGGTCCGTGCGCATTCGCCCCAGGCCGTATTCCCGTTCGATCCTGCCGCCGCCGTTCACGATGCGTTGCAGGAAAGCCTGCAACAGGAGTTGCGGCCCTGCCTCCCGGTAGTCGAAACGCTCCACCCAATGCTCCGCATGCTGGCGGAAGAAGTCCTGGAAGCCGGATAACAGCGCGTCCAGCAACAACTCGCCGCGGGCGTCGACGTACCGTGCTTGATCGTGCGTCAGCATGGCTTGGGCGCTGTGGGTGAGGTTCCGGGGGATCACTTCCCGGTAGATGGGGTTGGCAATGGCCACCGGGTCGTCCCGTCCGATCAGCCCGAGGTCGCGCACGTACTCCAGGTCGTCCTCCGGCAAGGGGTCGGGGTACTCGGTACCCGCGAGCAGCGGCTCGATGACGCGTCGCACGCGCTCCTCCCCCAGCTTGTGCGCGAGCTGGTCGAGGTGCACCACCCTGCGCGCGACGAGCCGTTCGCGGGCAGCGTGAATGGCCTCCACCCCGACCGGATGCGACCGGTCCCGGCCCGCCTTGCTCCCGAAGCAGGCGTCGTACGCCAGTGCGTTCACGAGCCAAGGCTGGCCCCGTGTGGCGTTCCAGATCTCGGCCATCGCTGCGTCGGTCCAGGTTTGGCCGCTCTGCTCCGTGTGCTGCATGAGGAGCGCGTCGACCTCTGCCCGATCGAAACTCTGCAAGCGCAGCGATTGGGCGCTGATGTTGAACGCACTGCCGCCGAGCACCATTGCGTGGTCGTCCGACGGCCGTATGCGGTAGTCGCGCACGTCCCGGACGCCGCACAGGACGATGCTCTGCGGGAACCCCCGCGGTCGGCGCGCATGGCCGCCGCGCAACTGGCGCAGGACCGCCAGGAGTGTGTCTCCGACCAGGGCGTCGATCTCGTCGATCAGCAATACCAGGGGTTGCGGGGCCGCTTCGGCCCACGTGCTCAGCGCCTCGCCCAGCGCGGCATGCGGCCCGGCCTTGTCCAGGATCCCTGGCCAGACGCCGTCGAGAAAGGGGTCTCCGGCGAGCCGCGCCTCGAGCGCGAGTTGGTTGAGGATCGCCCGGATGGCGGCCGCCACGTCTTCCCGGGCGGACTGCGCCACTTCCACGTTCACATAGACGCAGCGGTACTCGCCTCCCGCCCTCAGCACGTCGGCGAGCGCCAGCAACACCGAGGTCTTGCCGGTCTGCCGCGGCGCATGGAGTACGAAGTACTTCCTGCGTCGGACGAGCGCCAGCACGTCCTCCACGTCGAGTCGTTGCAGGGGCGGCAGCAGGTAGTGGTCCTCCGCCACAACCGGTCCTTCCGTGTTGAAGAAGCGTGGCTGCGTCATTCCGCTAGCAGGTCGAGAGAACGTCGTTCATGTGCCGGGTTCTTGTCGTCGCCGTCTTGCTCGACAATCGGAGCTTTCCCTAACCGAACTCGCGCGCGACATCTTCCATCGCCGCGTCCGCACGCTGCGCCGCGTCGTCGATCAGCGCCTCGTCCATGACGGTCGACAGCGCGATCATGCCGCGCGCCGCGATCATCATGCCGTGGTTGAGGCCGGCGAGGTGGAACGCGCTGCTGAGCTTCGCATCCGTGCTCTCGAACGTGTTCGGCGGAAGCTCCTCCTGGAAGTAGATCTGGATCAGCGAGCCCTGCCGGTTCAGGCAGAATGGCAGCCCGTGCTGACCCGCACTGCGGGTGAGGGCGTCCGCGAGGCGCTCGCCGAGGGCGTCCATGCGCTCGATGCGCTCGGCGGTGAGCTCGCGCACGGAGACCAGGCCGGCCGCCATCGTCACCGGGTTGGCGTTGTAGGTCCCCGAGTGGAAACCGCGCGGGTTGGCGGGGTCGAAGATGCCCATGTACTCGTTCTTCCCGCCGACGGCGCCGACCGGGAAGCCGCCGCCGATCAGCTTGCCGAGCATGGTGAGGTCCGGTTGGACGCCGAGGAGCGCCTGGCTGCCGCCCGTGGCGAGCCGGAATGCGATCACCTCGTCCAGGATGAGCAGGGCGCCGGCGGCGTGCGCCGCGTCGCGAACGCGGGTCAGGAACTCGGGCGTCGCCTGGACGACACCGCCGCCCCCCGTCACCGGCTCGAGGACCACGGCCGCGATATCGGAGCCGTGCGCGGCCAGGACGGCCTCGAAGTCGTCGGCGTCGTTGAAGGCGGCGAGATGGGTCCGGTCCTGGCCGTGCTCGTCGAAGAGCATGGGAAACGACCCGACCTCGAACTCCATCAGGCTGCCGTGGTAGCCGTAGCGGGCCATCAGCACGTTGGTGCGTCCGGTGACCGTGCGCGCGATCTGGAGCGCCAGCATCCCCGCCTCGGTCCCGGAGTTCGTGAAGCGGACGCTGTCGAAAGAGTCGACGCGCTCGATCAGCGCTTCGGCGAGTTCCGTCTGCCAGACGTTGTTCGCGACCCACGCGGTGCCGCGCCCGACCTGCCGGGACGCGGCCTCGACGATCGGCGGGTAGGCGTGGCCGTGCACGAGCGACGTGAAATTGTTGATGAGGTCCAGGTACTCGCGGCCATCGATGTCGACCAGCCGCGAGCCTGCGCCGTGGTCGATGGTCAGCGGATAGGGCCCGTGGTTCGCGGCGCCGCGGGAGTTGCCGCCCATGACGGCGACCGCGGCGCGACGCTGGGCGGCGGCGCTCTTCGGCGTGTTCTGCTCGTACGTTGCCCGAATGCTGCTCACGATGGTGTGTCTCCTGAGTGACGCCCCGGAGGTCGGGACCCGGGGAAGCGGGGCGCGGTGCTGGGGTCGCCGGGGTAAAGCAGCTTGATGCCGTCGATCAACGTGGGCAGGCCGACGGAGACGTGCGACTCCCCTTTGTACTCGCGGGAGGTGAGGGTGAACCCTTCGTAGTCCCGCCCGGCCAGGCGCGCGCAGAGCTTGTCGTACGCGATCGCGATATAGCGCACCCCCTCCGAGTACGACGTACGTTCCAGCGAGCCGCAGGTCAGGTATGCGCTGGCGTTCAGCGTCGGCCCAGCGTCCCAGCACCGCTGTTCGAGGTCGAGCACGAAGTCCTCCGGGAAGACGTTGCCGGGACTGCCGATGATGTAACGGTCGAAGAGGGGGCAGCGGCTGAACAGCGCGTACGACGAGAACAGGCCGCCGTAGGAGTGTCCGAAGAGTCCCGCCGGCGCGTCGAGCACGGGAAAGTTCGCGCGCACGACCGGATCGAGTTCCTCCGCGATGAACCGCAGGAACGTGTCGGCGTGGCCGTGGACCGCGTCCCCGGTGACCTGCCGTGCCTCCTCGGGCACCGGCGTGCCCGGAGGTGTGAGGTCCCGGGCCCGGTTGACGACCCAGTCCGGCAGTCCGCGCCCGTACCCGATGCCGACCACGACGATGGGCTCGAGGGGCAGGTCGGAATCCAGCGCGCGTGACATCTGGCCCCCCACGGCCGCGTATGCCGCGGGGAACACCACGTCCGCGTCGGTGACGTAGAGAACGCGAAAGGAGTCCGGCAGGCTCGCCGTCTCCAGGCCCGCGAAACCGGCCAGGTCGGGCACGGCGACGGAGATCTCGAACGTGTCGCCAACGAGGGCGGAGGGAAGCTCGAACCGGACGGCTCCGGGCAGTCCGTCGAGGTTTTTCGTATCGATGCGCATGATGTGAATGAATCCGATGCGGGACAGTGGCGGCCCATACTACGATAGTGCGAACGGGACGCACGATGCCGGCGCCGGGGAACCGGCACGGAGGCTTTCATGAGAACGGCCCTGGTGGTTGGAGCGAGTTCGAGGATCGGCAGCGCCGTGGCGCACCGGCTCGCCGCCGAGGTCGGGATCCTGCAGCTTGCCGGGCGGGACCCGGACCGGCTCGAGCGGGAGGCGGAGGATCTCCGGGCCGGTGACGTCGAGAGCGTCTCCGTGCATCGATGCGACGTGCTGTCGGCGGATGGTGGAGCGTCCTGTCTCGAAGGGCTCGATCCGCTCCCCGACATCGCCGTCTGCGTCGTCGGCGGGGCGGGAGACCAGCGGGAAGCCGAGCGGGACCCGCGCGTGGCGGAAGACACGATGCGCACGAACTACCTCGGCCCTGCCCTGCTGCTCGGCGCCATCGCCGAACGCTTCGCGATACGCGGCTCGGGCGTGATCGTCGGCATCAGCTCGGTGTCCGGTGAGCGCGGTCGCCGTTCGAACTACGTCTACGGTTCGGCGAAGGCCGGATTCACCGCGTTCCTCTCCGGTCTGCGGCACCGCTGCGCCAGCGGAGGCGTGCACGTCGTCACCGTCAAGCCGGGGTGGGTCCGCACGGGAGCGAGCGACGGTGCGCGGCGGCTGGCCTGGCTGACGGTGCAGCCCGCCGACGTGGCGGACGCGGCGTGGCGCGCGGTCGAAAGCGGGAGGAACGTCGTGTACGTGCGCGGCAGGTGGCGCTTCGTCATGGCGCTGGTGCGGGCGATTCCGGAACCGCTCTTCAAGCGCCTCCCGCTGTGAACACTTGATTTCACGGTCCCCCTGCACTCTAAAATACGCGGTTCCACGACGCGTTGTAGGAAGCTACTCGAATGGCCGAAGCGATTGCCGACCAAGCCGAGCTCGGGTTTGACCCGGACGCCCTGCGGAACAAGTACCGGGAGGAGCGCGCCAAGCGCGTGCGGACGGACGGGAACGCACAGTACCTCGAGGTCAAGGACCGCTTCGCGCACTTCGTTGAAGACCCCTACGTCGAGTGGATCGAGCGGGAACCGCTGACCGACGACACCGACGTCGTCGTCATCGGCGGCGGCTTCGGCGGGCTGCTCGCAGGCGCCAGGCTCCGCGAAGCGGGCGTCCAGGACATCCGCGTCATCGAGAAGGGCGGCGACTTCGGCGGCACGTGGTACTGGAACCGCTATCCGGGCGCCCAGTGCGACATCGAGTCCTACATCTATCTCCCCCTGGTCGAGGAACTCGGCTACATCCCCAGGGAGAAGTACAGCTTCGCGCCGGAGATCCTCCAGCACTCCGAGGCGATCGGCAAGAGATACGACCTGTACTCCAACGCGTGCTTTCAGACCGAGGTCACCCACATGGAGTGGGACGAGGAAGCCCTGCGCTGGGTGCTGCACACCAGCCGCGGCGACCGCATGACGGCGCGCTTCGTCGTGATGTCGAACGGTCCGCTCAACCGGCCGAAGCTGCCGGGGATCGAGGGCATCGAGTCGTACCAGGGGCATTCCTTCCACACGAGCCGCTGGGACTACGACTACACGGGCGGCGATTCGAACGGCAACCTGCACAAGCTCGCCGACAAGCGCGTCGGCATCATCGGGACCGGCGCGACCGCCGTGCAGTGCGTGCCGCATCTCGGCGCGACCGCGAAGGATCTCCATGTCTTCCAGCGCACGCCGTCGTCCATCGACGTGCGCGGCAACAAGCCGACGGACCCGGCGTGGGCGAAGTCCCTCTCGCCGGGCTGGCAGCAGCGCAGGATGACGAACTTCAACGTGCTCGTGACCGGCGGCCAGCAGGACGAGGACCTCGTCAACGACGGCTGGACGGACATCATCCGCAACCTCGCCGTCATTGCCGCGACCCGCAGGGCGGGCGAGGCGGAAGACGACCCGGCGGCGATGGCCGAGCGCGTGGAACTCGCGGACTTCCGGAAGATGGAGCAGATCCGGTCACGGGTCGACGAGATGGTGCAGGACCCGGAGACGGCGGACGCGCTGAAGCCCTGGTATCGGCAGTTCTGCAAGCGTCCCTGCTTCCACGACGACTACCTGAAGACCTTCAACCGGCCGAACGTGACGCTCGTCGACACGCAGGGCCAGGGCGTCGACCGCATCACGGAGCAGGGCATCGTGGCGAACGGGGTCGAGTACGAGCTCGACTGCATCATCTTTGCCACGGGCTTCGAGGTGGGCACCGCCTACACGCGCCGGGCCGGCTACGACATCACGGGCAGGGGCGGCCAGACGCTCTCGGAGAAGTGGGCGGACGGCCTGCGCACCCTGCACGGGTTCCAGACCAACGGTTTCCCGAACTGCTTCTTCATGGGCGTGACCCAGGGAGGGTTCACGGCGAACTTCCCCCACATGCTGAACGAGCAGAGCCTGCATATCGCCTACATGATCGGCCAGGGCGTGGACAACAACGTCAACTGCCTGGAGACCTCGGTCGAAGCCGAGGAGGAGTGGGTGGACACGATCAAGCGCATGTCGATGTTCAACCAGAAGTTCCTCGAGGAGTGCACGCCGGGCTACTACAACAACGAAGGCCATCCCGGGGTGGGCAATTCGCTGATCGGCAGCGCGTACGGTGGCGGCCCGGAAGCCTTCTTCCAGATCCTGCGGGACTGGCGTGACGAAGGCGGCATGCAGGGCGTCGAGCTCTCGTAAGGGGCTGCGCGCCACGGACGCCACCGGGCAGGGCGGCGTCCGTCTCCTCGTCCTGCTGGCCTGTACCGTCTTCGGCCAGGCAGGCCTCGCCTACGAGACGGACCCCTACACCAAGCGGCACATCGACATCGCCGACAGCACGGCGGTGCTCGACCGGGAAGTCAACGCGGCCCTGGACGCCGTCGCGGGAGCGTGGAAGGGCGGCGAGAACGAATGGCGTTTCGTGAACCTCGTCCACCGGAAGCTCGGCGGACCGTGGCCCGTCGACCGCCTGGAGCGTTGGGCCATGCGTTCGGACGAGGTGGAGCGCCTCCCCGTCACCCGGCGCGAGTCCCTGTACGCCCAACTACCCATCCGAGCGACGCGCACGGCCCGGTTCTGGGGCTTCGGCCGCACCATCAAGGTCGATGGCGTGCTCATCGGCACGGACAAGATCGGGCACTTCTTCTCGCAGGGACGGAAGTTCTATCGCCGCTATCTGCGCAGCGGCGACGAGCGTCAGGCGGGGCGCCGGGCCGTCATGACGGAGCGCCTGCTGTTCGGACGGATGATGACCGGCATCTTCTCGAACGCGGACCTCGTGGCCAACTACGAGGGGTACCGCTTCTACCGGGGCCTGTTCCACGACGGGGTCGTTGGGGACCGTCCCGCCCTGATGGCGTGGCGGGACGGCGTGCCGGAGCGGGTGCGGGACTTCACCTGGGCCGACCACGTCAACGCCTTCTGGGACGAGGCGCTGAACCCGAACGCGTACTCGCGCACGTTCGCCAGGCACCTCGCGCGGTGGCTGCTTGGCCACTGCGAGGTCTACCGGCAGCATCCCGACCGATTCGCCGTCGCGGACGCGGACGCGCTGTTCTCCCACTACGCGCACATCGGGCTGGTCGACACGAGCCACCTGCGGCCGGAGAGGTTCTTTCCGGGGCACTGCGACTCCGTGGCCGAGGAGGCGGTCGGGCGGGGTGCCGCCGAGGCGAGGGCGGCTGCTGGCATGTCCGATGTGCTCGTGGCACACTCGGAATGGTAGTGGCATGGAATACGTATGATGGCAGAGCTGCGCGCAGACGTGCGATTCGGCGCCCAGGGGCGACTGGTGGTGCCCGCGCCCATCCGCAAGGCGCTGGACTTCCAGTCCGGCGAGAGACTGGTCGCGAGGGTGGAGGAAGGCCACCTGGTGATCGAGAAGACGAGCGAGGTGGAGCGGCGGCTGCATGAGCGCTTTCGGCAGATCGGGGGACGCAGTCTGGCCGAGGAGTTGATCCGGGAGCGGCGCGCCGAAGCGCGTCGCGAGACCTGACCTTGAGCGTGGTTCTGGACGCCTCCGCGCTGCTCGCCTACCTGCAGGAGGAGCCGGGCCGCGATGCCGTCGCTGCCGTGCTGCCGCAAGCCGTGATGTCGACGGTGAACTGGACGGAGGTCATCGGCAAGACCGAAAGCGCGGGGCTCGCCAGCGCGGACCTGTTCGACAGCCTGGCAACGTTCGGACTCACGTTGGAACCGTTATCCCGCGTCCAGGCCGAAATCGCGGGGCGGCTCGTCGAACGTACGCGGTCTCTCGGGCTGTCCCTGGCCGACCGCGCCTGTCTGGCGGTCGCCATCGAGCGGGGCGACGCCGCGTACACCGCGGACCGCGCCTGGCTGCGGTTGCGCCCCGACGTGCAGGTCGAGGCGATACGTTGACGGTCGCGGTGCCGCGTCAACTACCCAGTACCACCAACTCCGCCCCTTCTTCCACCCGCTCCCCCACCGCAACGTTCAGCGCACTCACTTTCCCGTTCCCCGGCGCCGCGATGTTGTGCTCCATCTTCATGGCCTCCAGGACGACGAGCGTCTGACCCGCCTTGACACGGTCGCCGACGGCGACGGCGACGGCGGCGATGCTGCCCGGCATCGGCGCGGTTACCTTGCCTCCGGCGCTGGCGACCGTCCTGAAGTCGCTGGCGTCGAGGACGCGGAGCTGCAGGCGCTCGGTGGCCCCGTCCTTGACGACGAACACGTCGCTGCCGATCCGATGGACGGCGGCCGAGAGGCGGACGTTGCCGACCAGGGCGTGGAGGTGTTCGTCCGCGAAGACGACGTCCCGCGCCTCGAAAGCGCCGTCCGGAGTCTCGACGTGATAAGCGTCGCCGGCATGGGTGACGTCGACGTCCAGCCGCTTGCGGCCGCGCCGCAGCGTGAAGCGCTGCTCCCTGGCCAGGTTCGTCTGGAAGCCGTCCGCGGTCTCCCAGGGACCGGCGTCCCGCACCCCGGCCACGAGGGCCAGCGCCGCCGCGAGTACGCTCAGGGGATCGTCGTGCGGCGTGAGCGCGGCCGCCTCGTCCTCGGCGAGGCTCGTGGTGTAGGTGCCGTCGAGGAAACGGTCGTGGGCGAGGACGTTGCGCAGATACGGCACGTTGTGCTCGACGCCCACGATCTCCGTCTGACGTAACGCCTCGCGCAGCGCGACGACGGCGGCCGGGCGATCGGCTCCGTGCGCGATGATCTTCGCCATCATGGGGTCGTAGTGCACGGAGATCTCGGCGCCGGTCTCGACCCCGGTGTCGACCCGTACCGTGTGGGGCCAGGCGACGCGGTGCAGCCGGCCGGTCGAGGGGAGGAAGTTCCGCCGCACGTTCTCCGAGTAGACGCGCGCCTCGATGGCGTGGCCGCGGATGGCGAGGTCGTCCTGGCCGAACGGCAGCGCCTCGCCGCCCGCGACCCGGAGCTGCAGTTCCACGAGGTCCACGCCGAGGATGGCCTCCGTGACCGGGTGTTCGACCTGCAGCCGGGTGTTCATCTCCATGAAGTAGAACTCCCCGGCTTCGGCGATGAACTCGACCGTCCCCGCGCCGACGTAGTCGATCGCCCGCGCGGCCCGCACGGCGGCCTCCCCCATGCTGGCTCGGAGTTCAGGATCGACGGTCGGAGCGGGGGCCTCCTCGATCACTTTCTGGTGGCGGCGCTGCACCGAGCAGTCGCGTTCGAACAGGTACAGGGTGTTGCCGTGGGTGTCGGCCAGCACCTGCACCTCGACGTGCTTGGGGCTCGTCAGGAAGCGCTCCAGCAGGACGCGGTCGTCGCCGAAGGCGGCGCGTGCCTCGCGTCGGGCGCCCTCGAGTGCGGATCCGAAGTCTGCAGGGTCCCTGACCAGGCGCATGCCCTTGCCGCCGCCGCCGGCCGAGGCCTTGATGAGCATCGGAAAGCCGACGGCTTCCGCCTGTTGAGCGAGTGCCTGGGGATCCTGGTCGTCGCCCAGGTAACCGGGCACGACCGGGGTGCCGGCGTCCTCTACCAGTCTCTTCGCCTGGATCTTCGAGCCCATGGCCCGGATGGCGTCCGCCGAGGGCCCCACGAAGATACAGCCGGCCCCCGCGCAAGCGTCGGCGAACTCCGGGTTCTCGGACAGGAATCCGTAGCCGGGGTGCACGGCGTCGGCGCCGGTCGCCGCCACCGCGCCCAGCACGGCTTCGATGTCGAGATAGCTGCGCGCGGCCGGGGCGGGTCCGATGCGAATCGCCTCGTCGGCCTGGCGCACGTGGGGGGCCCGCGCGTCCGCATCGGAGTAGACCGCGACCGTCTCGATGCCCATGCGCCGCGCGGTGCGGATGACGCGGCAGGCGATCTCGCCGCGGTTCGCGATCAACAGCGTCCGGATCATCTGCGTGCCCCGCGCGCTACATCCGGAAGATGCCGAACCGGCTCGGTTCGACATCCAGTTCCCGGGTCGCCATCGTCAGCGCCAGCCCGACCACGCGGCGGGTGTCGATGGGATCGATCACGCCGTCGTCCCACAGCCGCGCGCTCGCGAAGTAGGGATGGCCCTCGTGTTCGTACTGGTCGCGGATACCGTCCATGAACGCCTCGCGTTCGGTTTCCGGCCAATCCTGTCCGCGCGCGGCCATGCCGTCGCCGCGTACCGTGGCGAGCACGTGGGCCGCCTGCTCCCCGCCCATCACCGAGACCCGGGCGTTGGGCCAGGTCCAGAGCAAGCGGGCCCCGTAGGCGCGCCCGCACATCGCGTAGTTGCCGGCCCCGAACGAACCGCCGATGACGACCGTGAGCTTCGGCACCCGCGCGCAAGCCACCGCCGTGACCATCTTGGCGCCGTCCTTGGCGATGCCCTGGTTCTCGTACTTCTGCCCGACCATGAAGCCGGTGATGTTCTGCAGAAACAGGAGCGGCACGCCCCGGCGGTCGGCGAGCTGGATGAAATGGGCGCCCTTGAGGGCGGACTCGGAGAACAGGATGCCGTTGTTGGCGAGGATGCCGACCGGGATACCGGAAATCCGCGCGAAGCCGCACACGAGGGTGTCGCCGTAGAGCTGCTTGAACTCGTCGAAGTCCGACCCGTCCACGAGCCGCGCGATGACCTCGCGGACATCGTAGGGGGTGCGGGTGTCCCGGGGCAGCACGCCGTAGATCTCGTCGAGGGGGTACGCGGGGTCCCGTGCTTCCGTCACGTCCACGGTTCGGCGATAGCGCACATGGCTCGCCTCGACGGCGTCGCGGGCAAGCGCCAGGGCGTGCTCGTCGTTCTCGGCCAGATAGTCCGTGACGCCGGAGATGCGCGCGTGCACGTCGCCCCCGCCCAGGCTCTCCGCGTCCACTTCCTCCCCGGTGGCCGCCTTCACGAGGGGCGGCCCGCCGAGGAAGATCGTGCCCTGGTTGCGCACGATGATCGCGACGTCGCACATGGCCGGAACGTACGCGCCCCCGGCGGTGCACGAGCCCATCACCACGGCCAGTTGCGGAATGCCGGCGGCGGACAGGTTCGCCTGGTTATAGAAGATCCGGCCGAAGTGGTCCTTGTCGGGGAACACGCCGGACTGCATGGGCAGGAAGGCGCCGCCGGAGTCCACGAGGTAGATGCAGGGCAGGCCGTTCTCGAGCGCGATCTCCTGTGCGCGCAGATGTTTCTTGACGGTGATCGGGTAGTAGGTGCCCCCCTTGACCGTCGCGTCGTTCGCAACCACCACGCACTCCCGGCCCGAGACGCGCCCGATGCCGGTGACGATCCCGCCGCCGGGGATGTCGTCGTCATACAGGCCCTGCCCGCCGAGCTGGCCGATCTCGAGGAACGGCGACCCCTGGTCCAGCAGTCCACGCACCCGGTCCCGGGGCAGCAGCTTGCCGCGCCCGGTGTGGCGCTTGCGCGAGCGCTCGTCGCCGCCCCGGGCGATCGTCTCGACCAGCTCCCTGAGGTCGTCGCTCAGTTGCCGGTGGTGTCGTGCGTTGGACTCGAAGGACGGGTCGCGGAGGTCGATCTTCGACCGCAGGATCGCCATGGACAGGGGACTCCGATTGAGCGACGGGAGTGTCGCAAGGCCGGAACGGCATGACAACACGCGGAGGTGGAGGCTCATCGGAGGCTGGTGGTGGTGAGCCGTGAGTCGCGAGCAGGGTTTTATGCGCAGAAAAGTACGCGCTTTCCGTGCTTTGATGCGCACGAAAGTACGGACTGCTGACTCAACGGCATCGTCGATTGCATCGGAGGCCACCTCGAGCGGTAAGGCCCTATCGATTGGCTGGTCAACGTCCGACCTGCCCGGAAGTGCCATCCCATCGGCTGCCGCCCGCCCTGTGCACTCGTTGCGGCGTGCCTCGACGGTTGCTGCTATGTTCCGCGTCGCGCAGTTGGGCAGGCGACGCCAGGGGACGGCCCATCGGCTCACGGAGGACGCATGGAAGAGACCGAATCATCGACCGTGGCACGCATCGTTGTTCGCGGCTGGACCTATTGGCAAGGCCAACTGGACAACCGTCATGATGCGCGCTCGATGCTGGTCGATGCGTTTACCTCAGGCAGTTGGGCACGCGACGTTGCGACGGTAGCCGTGACGCCTGGCGGCTTCTTGCGGGCGCACTTGCCGGACAACTACGATGGTCGCAGGGGGTGGAACACTGAGAAACAGGATCTCCTCAGGCTCGTTCCCTATGCTGACGCCGTGGTCAAGGACGTGATGTGCGGCGAAATCCTGGAGTTGGCAAGACGGCGGACACGGTTCCTTACTCTGGGTATCGACCTCAACGTCAAGCGTCACAAGGAGGAGCGGATACAGGCGGATCATCGCTGTCGTGCTAGGAGGCTGCGCCGTAGGAACGGGGATGGGATAATGCGGGTACGGTGTTTTTTTGGGTGTGGTGATGCCGACGACGTTTCGCGCGTACCAACCGGATCAGTCGCTGTTGCTGGCGCCGAGTTTGCGCGATTGGTTGCCGGAGGGGCACCTTGCGGATCACGTGAGCGACTTGGTGGAGGGTCTGGACCTGACGGTGTTTTACGCGCCGTACGCGGGCGACGGTCGGCGCAAGTCGCCGTACGAGCCGCGGATGATGCTGAAGGTTCTGATCTACGGTTACGCGACGGGGGTGTTTTCGTCGCGCAAGCTGGCGCGGAAGCTGGAGGAGGACGTGGCGTTCCGGGTGTTGGGCGCGGGGAACTTCCCGAGCCACCGGACGCTGTGCGAGTTTCGGCGGCGTCACCTGGAGGACTTCAAGCGGCTGTTCGTGGAGGTGGTTCGGGTGGCGCGGGAGATGGGGGTGGCGAACTTCGGCAAGCTGTCGGTCGACGGCACGAAGGTGCGGGCGAACGCGAGCAAGCGCAAGGCGATGAGCTACGGTCGGATGCTGGAGGAGGAGCGGCGTCTGGAGGGCGAGATCAAGGCGTTGCTGGAGCGGGCGCGGGAGACGGACGCGGCGGAGGACGAGCGTTTCGGGGCGGGTTTTCGGGGCGACGAGTTGCCGGAGGAGTTGCGGCGGCGCGAGGATCGGCTGGCGGCGATCCGGGCGGCGAAGGAGCGCCTGGAGGCGCGGCAACGGGAGGCGGACGACGCGCGCGGTCGCCGACCGGGCATGAAGCGCAACCCGAAGGGCGGCCGGCCCTACAAGCGGGAGTACGGCGAGCCGGACGAGAAGGCTCAGGACAACTTCACGGACCCGGAGAGCCGGATCATGAAGACGTCCCAGGAGGGCTTCCAGCAGTGCTACAACGCGCAGGTCGCGGTGGAGGGCGGGAACCAGTTGATCGTGGCGACGGAGGTGTCGTCGAACGCCAGCGACCAAGGTCGGATGGTGCCGCTGCTGGACGACGTGGAGGCGACCCACGGGGAGCGGCCGGCGACGGTGCTGGCGGACGCGGGGTACTGCAACGAGGCGGATCTCGCGACGCTGGAGGAGCGCGGCGTGGACGGTCACGTGGCGTTGGGCCGGGAGGGCCGCCACGACGTTGGGGCGGACGCCGGCAAGCACCCGGCGAAGGCGCGCATGGCGGCGAAGTTGGAGACCGACGCGGGGCGCGAGCAATACGCCGAGCGCAAGTGGCTGTCGGAGGCGCCGAACGGCTGGATCAAGGAGGTTCTCGGTTTCCGCCGGTTCGGCGTGCGCGGCCTGGACAAGGTGCGGGGCGAGTGGGACCTGGTCTGTCTGGCGCTGAACGTCAAGCGGCTGCAAGGGCTGCAAGCGGCCTGAACGGCGGGCTCATGGTCCGTTCGTTCATAACCAGGCGGCTCCTCGGAACCGTTCGGCATGAACGCGCGGCGGCGGGCATCGGTCGCCCTCTCACACCAGCCATCGGCACCCGCCCGAGATCGTTCGCTCGACCGCGGTCGCGCCCCTCGCACGGCCCCCAAGTGTCCTACGGCGCACGCTCCTAGCTGCCCCTTCTCCTGCACGCACGCGGAACTGGTAGCGGTCCTGGACACGTCTTCCGGCGAGGTCGTCCGTTGGACTGGCAAGTCCTACCCTGTGGATGCGCAGCAACACACACTGGTGCAGGTGACGGACCTCCGATCACACCTCCTTGAAATCGACTCGGAGCGGCTCCTTGTCCTTGGTTGCCACGACCTGCAGCTCTTCATCGACCGAGGCAAAAGGTCCTTGGGCGACCCTACGCGCAGAGAGGCCCGCCGACTGCGCATGCGCGCACTTGCCACCAACTTCCGCCCGACCATGATCCTCCACCATCCGCACTCTACCTATTCGCCCAGGATCTGGGCGTCGGCATGGGGCGCGACGCGATCGTTGTTCCCGAGCGCTCGAGTCTGGGCCTCGGGCGTCGCGTTCTGCGGAAACCCGAAGCCCAAACGTTGTTGGAGTCGCTGGCAAACTATCGACAGCACCCGAAGCGCCACAGCATCCAGAAGCGGCGTCTTCGATGTGGTCATCTCTGGCTGTGGCGCGTAGACGCGGCGTCGAGGGCAGGTCCTGAACCAACGCGTCGAACTCCAACAGCCGTTCCAGGTAGTCCGCCTTCTCGGTCCCCATGCACTTCCACTGGCGCATGCCCTCGCTCATGTGCGCTCTGGCGGGTCATGCCCAATGGCCGTCGGCAGTCCCGCGATGATCGCGGCGAGCCTCTCCTGTTGCTCCTTGATCCATACCGCACATGCGGGCCATCGTTCCGGTCGTCGCGATCCCAGGCTCGCTTGACGGTGATCGACATGCCTAAGCCGGCATCCGAAGTGTTGGTACCGAGAGTTTGGTCGCCCATGTGCTGTCGGACGAGCTGGGAATATTGCCGCATGCGCTCCGTCCGCGCCTCGGAACGGCGCCGACTCCCCGACCGGATGTAGAGCCATAGCAAGCCGGGATTGCCGATGTAGATGGCAACCATGTCGCCGTCGGCGTTGAGCGCGCTCGTCCAGAGCGTCCGTCCCCGCCATGAGTCCTTCTGCCCTGGCACGCCTCCTGTGTGGCGCTGGAGGAACCGCCAGAATTCCATCTGCGAACCTTGCCCGGGCAGATCGATGTCTACGCGCACACGGCAACGCTGTCCCATCCCGCGACACCGCTCCGCGGCGGCGGGGTAGTCTCGGTCGTATGGGTACAGCACAAAATCGTCCGTACCAGTCACGGCCCGGAAGACTATTGAGCCGGCCTGGGAGCCCGGCGGATGATCGCTCGCGCGCTGCAGATCGCGACTCAGAGCGCCACCGACGAGTTTGTCCCCGTTGCTGCGGTCCAGTGCAATCAGTGCCCCAGCGACCTCGAGGACCATCTGGCTGGCAGTGCTTGCCGGGTGCCAGTCGCCATCCCCGAGTCGCCAGCGAATGCCCGCTGCGGGGTCCCGCGGCTCCTGTCTTGCCGCCACAGGCGGGCCTTCCCAGGGCCAAAGTGACAGGGCGCTTGCCGCGAGTTCTTCGGCGCGCCGCTCCAGCGCTTCCTGGTTCCATGCGCTCTCCTGCGCGAGGCGTAGGGTCATGCCGATGGCACTCTCGCCGTAGATCTGCTGTTTGGCGGCGAACGGCCGCGCCCCGAGACTCGCGTTTCGGTCGTGCCCGCTAAGCGTGAGGTTCGGGAGGCGGTCGCGATAGCGGGCATGAAGGTCCTCCGCTGCTTCACCGAGGTCCTCCCGCCATTCGTCGGTGAGCTTCTGGGGCATGACGTGCTCGATCGTGAGATCGGCTCGCGCCGGTGCCTCCTGGGGGTGCTCGGCTTCCATCAATGCGCATAGCACCGCGAGGGTCGTCTGGCTGGCGCTGCCGCCGTATGCCTGCCGCGTCTGGATTCCTTCCGTGACTGCCGGGTCATCCGGGACACCTGCGCGGGTCGTGCTTCCCAGATTCGCGACGCGGCCGCGCCAATAGGCCACGAACTCGTCGGCGTCGCTTGGCCCGGGGCCGTGCGCTAGTTCGGTTGCCGCCTTGTTCAAGCCAGCCGTCGGGCGTCCCGACAGCCAAAGGCGCGTGATCCAAACGGACACGACGGCGAGGCCCTCCGCGAGTGTCTCGTCGCTCGCCTCACCATTGTGTGCGGCCTCGAGAAGCCGGAGCGTAAGTGGGCGGTGGACATCGATCCCCATGGCACGCAGGTGGCGCAGTTCGTGCTCGACTTTGCGATTCGGGTGCGGTCCCGCCGTTCCGGTGATGAGCCCGTAGAGCCGCGCCAGCCGTGCGAATTCGCGGCAGAGGCCGGGGCGATCCGCCGCCCTCCCTTCGCGCACGGCCCAGCGTCTGAGCGTCTCGTAGACGCTGCTCAGTCCCTGTAGCCTCCCGGTCCACCAACGCAGAAGATCCCGGAAGAACTCGTCGACCGGCTTGGTCGCGTCGCGGCCGCCGAGGGCCTCTTCGAGGGACAGCCAGCTCGTGTCGTGCAGATCCTGTTGCTCGGCCTCCGGCAGGCCCATGAGGAGCCAATTCTTGATCTTCTCGCTCTCGTCGAGTGGCCGGCCGGTAGCGTTCAGGCTCTCGAAGATCTGTTGGGGATCCTCGTTGGCGTCCAGCCCGATGCTGACCACGCGCAGGTGCTCCAGCCCGCGAAGCAGCTTTGCTACGTTGTTGCGGGCAACCAGCCGACTGATAATCCGCCACGCCTGCGTTACGGCGCCGACGCCGGTCGGCTCTCCCCCGAGTATCGCTCGATACTCCTCGTCGTCGCCGTCTTGCAGCCGGAGCTTGCGCAGTTTCTTCTGGCCCGGGTTCGTCAGCCGGCGCTCGCGGATGACCTCGGCAGTCCAGTCGCCGCAGCTGCCCTCGGGCCCGAGCGTCGCGGCGATGCACTCCAGCAGGATGCTGATGGTCGTCAGTCGCTGCTGGCCGTCCACGACCCGGTTGGTTACGACGACGCCGGCGGGCCCCGGCTCCGGAAAGGTAAGGAGCGTGCCGCCGTAGTGAGCGGCGTTTGGACCTGCCTCGGCCACGGTCAGCAGATCTTCGATCAGCCGCTCGATCTCGGCCTGCCCCCACCGGTAGCGCCGCTGCCAGCGAGGCACGACGTATTCGACGTCACGGTTCAAGAGTTGCAGGAACTCGATCTGTTGGGCGAACACGGTGCTTCCTTCTACCGAGCGAGGCGCGCAAGCAAGGAGACACCATCACCCCGAGTGGTTCAAGCCGCGGTTGCTTGTTGTGGACACAGCTAAGACGAGGCGCGCGACTAAATCTAGCGAGGCTTCGCCTCAGACCGACGAGGCGTGTGTCGTCGTTCTCGAACGGTTGAGACGGGCTCCGGTCGCTGCTCCGCTCCGCGGCGCGAAGCCGCCTGAATTGTCGCCCGAGGGCGTCGGTGGCCGTATGCTGGCCGGTGGGGAGCCCATCGACCGGAGCCCGAGCGATGAACTTGGCACGAAGCGCCGCCGAAGTGCTGGACGAGCACGCCACGTTGGAGTTGGAGTGCATCGACCGGATGTACCTCAACGTTTACGTGCCGATGCCGCGGACGGGCGCCGGCACGTGGTACTTCTTCCGCAAGGTGCGCGGCAATCCGGTGCCGTCGTCGGCGCTGATGGAGCCGATGACGCGACGCTTCGTCGCGGCGCTGGAACGCTTTGCGACGCGGCAAGGGGTGGATCTGATCCGCTTCGAGCGTTTCGAGCGCAAGGACGACCGCACGCGGAAGTACCTGCGCGACTTCGCGGGCACGGAAGGGGTGCTGTACATCGGCAAGGCGCGGGAGAAGGCGCGGGTGGCGCGCACGGAGCGTCGCCACGATCCGGTGACCGGGCCGTATCCGTGGCTGGCGTCGTCGACGGCGATGGTCAACCACTACCATGTGTACCTGGTGGACGAGGACTTCGGTCCGTTGTTCATCAAGTTCTGCTCCTACTTCCCGTACAACGCGAAGCTGTGCATCAACGGCCACGAGTACCTCAAGCGCCAGTTGGCGAAGCGCGGCGTCGCGTTCGAGGCGCTGGACAACGGCATCGCAAGCTGCGCCGACCCGGCGTTGATGCGGGAGTTGGCCGCCGGCCTCGACGCGGCCAGGATCGACGCCCTGCTGCGCAAGTGGCTGGCGCGCCTGCCGCACCCGTTCACGACCGACGACCGAGCGAAGGGCATCCGCTACGACATCTCGATGCTGCAAGCGGAGTTCGCCCTGACCCAGGTGTTCGACCGGCCCGTGCAGGGCCGCGTCTTCTTCGAGGAGGTGATGCGCGAGAACCTCGACCTGGGCCGTCCCGACCATGTGCAGTTGATCTTCGACAGACGCGTGACCAAGCGCACGCCCTCGCGGTATCGAACCCGCGTCATAACGGACGGGGTCATCCCGTCGCTGCATGTGGACTACAAGCACTCGCGCATCGAAGCAGGCGCGTCGCAAGCGACGCGACCACAAGGAAGGGCGCGCCCTGCGCACCGAGACGGTGATCAACGACACCCATGACTTCCGCATCGGCAGACGGTTGCAGAACCTCGAGGCCCTCAAGGCCATTGGCTTTGCCGCCAACCGACGCGTCCAACGCATCAGCCACCACTGCCAACTGGGTGCCGAGGTGTTCGACGGGCTGCACCGGCCCGCCGTGATCGATGATCGACGCGTCTCCACCCTGCGCTTCGGCGACCCTCGCGTGCAGGCCTTGCTGGCCACCCTGCTGGCCTTCCGCCTGCTCCCGGTCGGCTTCGCCAACCGCCAACTGCGCGAACACGCCGCGCCCCTGCTCGGCCTGTCCCTCGACGCCCATGGCCCGGCGCGCGCCACCTACGATCTGCGACGCCTGCGCCTGCGCGGCCTGATCGAGCGCGTCCCGCGCTCGCACCGCTACCGTGTCACCGACGAGGGTGTGCGTATCGCGCTGTGCTACCACCGCGTCCACCGTCGCGCACTGTGCCCGGCGCTATCCGCCGTCCTGGACGCCGATGCGCCACCGGCGCTCGGGCGACTCGTCAAGCGCTTCGACCAGCACGTCCCGCGCCTCTGGGACGGGCACCAGCTCGCCGCATGAAACTTGGCTCAAATGGTAAGGTCAGGGTCCCTCAAGGGATCAAGGGATCAAGGGATCTAGTAGGTTCCGGTGCGTAAGCCACTGTTTTCACGGGCCGTGTCGCCGTGGGAACGCTCGTGTTCCGGAGGGTCTTCGTGGCGTCGGAAAGGCCGTCATCGCCGATAGAACGGACAGTTACGCCGTCCGGGCTAATGTCACGCGAGGAGGCCGGTATTGGCGTAGCAGTGCGGCCGAGGCCATGCTGGGTTCCACGTGACTGGGGTCGAGTCAGATCGGTCCGGCCGGAGCCGCGCGAGCCGCACACAGTTGTGGACGAAGATCGAGGAGTGTACGTAGGCTTTGAACTGGGTAAGGCGGCGCCAGCGGTAGCGCGCCTGCCGGAGGCGCGGCTAAGTCATGTGGTCGTTCAGAACCTCAACGACCTCGGCGATCACCTGCGAGTCGCGGTCGTCGGAGACCGTGAGCACGATCGGCTCGAAGTCGGGGTTGATGGGTTTGAGGGTGATCTTCGTGTGCCGCCATGAGCTACCTTCGCCGCTCTTTTTGCTGTCGTAACGCTTGACCGTGTACCGCTCCCCGCTCTCCGGGTCGGACGCATCGCGCATCTGCACGAGAACCGTTTTGCCCTGCCGTGTGCCGCCGACAGGCGCCGCGAACAGGCAGTACGCCCCGTCGGGAATCGCCGGTTCCATCGACTTGCCGACGACCTGAGCAACGAACATCCCGCGGCGAACGCGACGGGTCGTCTCGACGGTCACCCACGCGAAGTCATCGTCCCCGACCTGCTGCGGGTCGCTGAATGCGCCGGCGGCGGCGCGGAGCGGCACCAGCGGCACGCAGGTCACGTAACGCTCCGCGGGGGTGGCATCCACGAGTCGCAATCTTGGGGGCAGGCCCCTTGTGGTGTTCTCTGTTTCGTCGGAGACATCAGCACTGCGCAATCGCCGATACGCTTCGGACGCCATCCACGCGGTGACGACCCGGCGGAACGCCTCGTCGTTCATGAGGCGGACGAAAATCTCTTCGTTCTGGTCGATGCGTTCGACGAACAGATTCAACAACAGGTTGCCGAAGACCAGCTCGAACTTGTCGCTTGGGTTGACGGCAGCGGTGCGTCTCAGCCCCTCGTCGGTCATGGCTGCTTCGACAATCTGGTCAAAGAAAAGCTGGTCGCCTTGGTTAAAGTCCGTGCCGAAGCGGTCGTTCAGCGTATCGATGAGTTGGGAGAGCGGCGTGGATTGGGGTCTGGCCAAGCCGCTGCCAACCTCCGTGGGACCATCGAGTGGCTTGGCTTCCCCGTCGGCGAGTGAGATGGAGCCGTCGTCGATTTTCTGCAGCCGGTAGTACTCCAGCCGCACGTCGTCATCGAATCGGTATGCAGGTCCGCTGCCGCGTCGCGGTAACTTCTGCGCGAGGTGGCGGAGGAAGACGTAAAGGCGCTCGAGGTCGGAATCCTGGTACGGAATCACTTGGCTCAGGAACCCATACAGGTTCAGAAACGCTCGCATCTTTCCACGCCAGTCTTCTGCCACTTCCTCGTCTTCGTCGCGGCGGGCCGCGAAGCGCGAGACCGAGGGATCGAGGCCCGCGTTCATGTGGCGGTGATCGGCGGCGCTCTGCTTGCGCTTGGGCAGGAAGTAGACGGCGCAGAAGCGATCCACTTCCTCGTCGAGGTAGATGCCCGAGGCATCCAGCCCGGCCTTGATCGCATACATTTGCGCTGGATCGACCGCCTCCCCCATTTCGGCGCCTTCGTAGTAAGTCCTGAACGCCTCCCGAATCTCCTCTCGATCATTCACGAAGTCCAGGACGAATGTGTCTTCCTTCAATGGGTGCACGCGGTTCAGGCGGGATAGCGTCTGAACCGCCTGAATTCCCGCTAGGCGCTTGTCTACGAACAGGGTGTGGAGCAGCGGTTGATCGAATCCCGTCTGGTACTTCTCAGCTACGAGCAGGACTTGAAACTCGTGGGTCGCGAAGCGCTCCGGTAGTTCCTTCTCGGAGATACCGTCGTTCATCCCGGGTTCCGTGTAGGTCACGTCCGGCAGCTTGTCATCCACCACCGTGCCCGAGAAGGCGACCAGGGACTTGATGGGGTAACCCTTCGCGCGGATGTACCGATCGAAGCCCTGCTTGTATCGAACCGCCTCGAGACGCGACCCTGTGACGACCATGGCCTTGGCGTGGCCGCCGATCTTGTGCCGAGTCACCGCCTGGAAGTGCTCGACCATCACCTCGGTCTTCTGCGCGATGTTGTGCGGATGCAGCCTCAAGAATCGCGCCAGCGCAGCCGCGGCTTTTTTCCGCTCGACGTTGGGATCTTCCTCGCACGCCTTCAGCAGCCGGAAGTAGGCGCCGTACGTCGTGTAGTGGCGCAGCACGTCGAGAATGAATCCCTCCTCGATCGCCTGACGCATCGTGTAGCGGTGCGCCGGCGCACCGTTGCGCGCGAACACGGCGAAGGTCTTGTGCTTGGGTGTCGCGGTGAACGCGAAGAAGCTCAGGTTCGCCTGCCGGCCACGCTTGGCCATGCTGCGGAAGAGTTCCCCGAGGTCTTCCTGGCCTTCCTCGGCAGCCTGCTCCCTCGCCGCTTCGCGAAGGCCCTCGCCCCCGAGGACCTCCTTGAGATCGGCTGCCGCCTCGCCGCCCTGAGAGCTGTGAGCCTCGTCCACAACGACGGCACATCTCCGCGTCGCCAACCTCCCTGTGCCGGTTGCGCCCCGTTCCTCGGCCATCTTGAGCAGGTGGTTCGAGACGAAGGGGAACTTCTGGAGCGTCGTCACGATGACGGGCACTGCACTGTCGAGCGCCTCGGCAAGCTGCCGGGAGCCCTTGTCGATCTGCTGCACGACACCGCGCTTGTGCTCGAACTGGTAGATCGTGTCTTGAAGCTGTTGATCGAGGACGATGCGATCTGTCACCACGATGACGCTGTCGAAGACGCGCTCGTTTCTGGCATCGTGCAGGGATGCCAGTCGATGGGTCAGCCAGCCGATGGTGTTGCTCTTGCCGCTGCCAGCTGAGTGCTCGACCAGGTAGTTGTGACCGACGCCTTCGGCGCGCGCGGCTTCCACCAGCGCGCGCACCGCTTCAAGCTGGTGGTAGCGTGGGAAGACTATGGCTTCGGTCCGGACCTTGCGGCCCTCGTCGTCGCGTTTCTCGTCGCTCTGCAGGTGGATGAAGCGGGCGAGGATGTCCAGCAGGCTGTCACGTGCTAGTACGTCTTCCCACAGGTAGGCCGTGCGGTAGCCTCGGCCGGCCGGATCGGGTGGGTTGCCCGCGGCGCCCTCGTGGCCCTTGTCGAACGGAAGGAAGTGCGTCGCCTTGCCTGCGAGACGGGTCGTCATGAGCACGGACTCCGTATCGACCGCGAAGTGCACCAACGCGCGCCGCTTGAACTCGAAGATGGGCTCGCGCGGGTCCCGGTCCTGCTGGTATTGCCGCATCGCGTCCTCGGCCCATTGGCCGGTGAGCGGGTTTTTCAGTTCCAGGGTGACCACGGGAATGCCGTTCAAGCTGAGCGTAACGTCGAGCGACTTCTCGGAATGAGGCGAGTAGCGGAGTTGACGGCTGATCCCCAGGCGATTGGTGGCGTAGCGGGCTTCCAGCTCGGGATTCAGTTCGTGGGCCGCCTTGAAGAAGGCGATCTGGAGCGTCCGGCCGTAGCACTTGAAGCCGTGTCGGAGCGTGGCGAGCGACCCGTGGATCTCCATCCACTTGCCGAGGTCGGTGAGTACCTGCTCGCTGGTCTTGGCGCCGTGCAGTGCTTGGAGTCTGGTCCACTCCTTCGGCTGGGTCTCGCGGATGAAGGCGAGGACGGTCTCCGGGAAGATCGCTTGGGCGCGGTCGAAGGCCTCGGTGGGGAGGGACACATAACCGTGCGCGAGCAAATGAGCCTCGACGGCGGTCTCGAACGCCGTTTCGGTGTGACGGGCCGCGCTCACGGGGGCGTCCGTGCGAACTTCTTGTCGAGCCAATGCACCACGACCTGACAGTACTCCGGCAAGTCACTGTCGCCGTCGACGTACCGAGAACGCTGCCGCAGCACAAGACGGTCGCGTCGAGATCGGTCCCGAACGTCCCTGATGCGCTCCCACCAATCTTCAATGCCTCTTAAGACAGCCCGTCGGTTGTAGCGCAGCTTCGCAACGTTCAATCCCAAGACTTCGTCGAGTTGGCGATGGAACTCCGTATCGTCCGCTCGGATGGTGCCGTCGGGATCGAACCCAGAACGATGCTCGACGCGATGCGCGGCATTGGCCGGGTTCCACTTCAGCGTCTTGTCGCCCTTCCTCGTATCGCAGTGCTGTGCCGAAGCGCGTCCGCCTTCTTCGCCGGGGCAAGCACCGAGTAGGTTCTCGTAGCTAAGTTGCTCGTTCGGAGAGCGTGCTTGGCTGCGCCAATGTTCTATCTTCATAGCCTTTGGCTTGGGGTAGATGCGAGACATGCAGTAGCAGCACAATCCCCTCTGTTCGCGGGCGAGCGCGTTTCGGAGTTCGTCCTTTGCTCCCGCGCTCAGGTTGCCGTAGTCGGTGTGCTGCGCCTTCCGGTGCGCCGTGAGACTCGCAGGTGGAACGCCCTTCGCGATAGTTCTCACGCGTTCTCTCCGAGGAAGTCCAGCAGCGTCCGGACGCGGATGACCTCGGAGTCGTTTTCGCCGACCATGCCCACGAGTTCCGCGAGGAGCGCCCTTGCGCGCTCGTACCGGTCCACGCCGATCGCTTCGGAAATCCTTGCGAGCAATAGGTGGACTTCGGCGCTTCGCGGTGTGGTCTCCATCACTTCGTCGAGTACCTGGCTCGGGTCCAGACCGAAGGAACGCTGGGGAGAGAACACTTGGCCGTCGGCGATGATCTGGATGCGGTCGTGAGGAACTTCGCCGACAATCTGGGGCGAATGCGTCGTGGCGATGAATTGGCACTTCGGGAACGTCTCGGTCAGGTCGCGGACGATCCGACGCTGCCACGCGGGGTGGAGATGGAGTTCGAGTTCATCGATGAGCACGACCGCCTCTGCGTCGGCGGCGGGATCCACGACGTCGGGGTTCGCCTGTGCCAGACGGCGGGTCAGGTCGAGTACCAAGGCGAGCACACCGCGTTCGCCGTCGGAGAGCTGACGAAGTGACAGGGACTGCCCCTCGTGATCGATGAGCATTTGTCCGTCGCCGTCTTGTGCGGGACGCAGGTTGCGGTAGCCGGGCAGGGAACGGCATACGGCGGCCTCCAAGGCGGCAAGGGTCCTTTGCCCCTGCACACGCTCGGAACTGAGCACGTGTTGTACGCGCATCCAAGCGGCGATCTCTCCCAACTCCAGCCGCCGATGGGACAGTGCTCCCGCGAAGGCGGCCGCGACGGTGCCCGCTGCGGACTCCTGACGCGGCGGGCGCTCGGAAGCCATGGAACGACCTGTCGAGAACAGGACCGTAAGGACGTCGCCTTCCGGGGTGCGGCCGCTGCCACCTGTAGGAACCTCACCGTGGAACTCCTCCATCGTTCGGTTGTCGCTCTTGATGGAGTTTTCCCGTGACCACTCTTCCATTCCATGTGCGAGCTCGCTATCCCGAGACCTGTGGACGGAGATTCCGAACTGGACGCCGCGACGCTCGAATCCGCACTCGGCCTGCAAAGTGCCAGCACCCAGGCGAATGTCGTCGTCTTGGAAGTACTTCCCATATCTTCGGTGGCGGTTCGTTCGCCTGGCAATAGCCGAACAGCAGATGGCTAACGCATCGAGGATCGTGGTCTTGCCCTCGCCGTTTACGCCCGCCACAACATTGAAACCGGGTTGAAAGTGCAACTCGGCCACCTTGATCACTCGAACGTTGTCGAGCTTGATAGCAGCGACTCTCATGCGGCGCTGTCCAACTCGACCTTACCGCTCACCGCCGCTCCGATCAGCGCGGCACGCCGCTCTTTGAGTAACGAAATGGTGCGCGCCATCGTCAGCGCAAGCCTATCCAGCTTCGCCGTCGCATCAGCCACGTAGCCGGCGATCTGCTGTTGCGTCTTGAGGGGAGGAATGGGCAGTTCGATTTCCCGGAACCCCCCCCAATATAGACGCAAGCGATCCCAAACGATGCCGTGTGAGCGCCGAGCGCACTCGGCACTGAAGCTGCCGATTCTGAGAAGCAACGCCACGTAGGCGGGGGACAATGCACCGGTCGGCGCTGCGACGATGTAGTCGGGGCTAACAAGACCATCTTGCGAAGCGACGCCGGCGGCGCCCTGCCACATCCGCATCTTGTTGAAAACCATATCTCCCCGCCGAGCGATCTTGTAGGTATTGAAGTCCGCTGCCGTGGTCTCGATTCGTTCTTGGGAGAACTCTCTCGCCACGACGCCTTCCTTGATGGAGACTTCCAAAAGTGGAAGGCCCGGTTCCCCACGTTCGTCGCGTTCTCGAAAGAGTCGCGCCGCGCGCTGGGTTTGCCAATCTTTCGGAATTTCACGAAGCCACGGGACCCCGGACGCTCGAAGCGGGACACCGGCATTCAGTCCACGAGTCACTGCTTGCGTAGCGAGCGCGCGACGCCGTTCGGCTAGCAAGTCGAGCATACGCTGCTTCTCTACCAACAGTCTACCAAGCTGCATCGTCTCGCGGTCGAGGTAGGCAGCGATAGTAGTTTGCACGGCAAGTGGTGGTGACGGAAGGGGAATATTCCCTAGTTTCTCTTGGGTTAGTTTGTTCCTCGTGCTACCACCGACCAGTGGACCGTAGTCCGTCACGTTTAGGCAATGCATCACAAAGCGTGGGTCGAAGTTCTCCCGAACTCTCAGAACGTGTATGTGGTTGTTGACCCAAATCTTACCGGTTACGAAAAAGGCAACGGGCTTGTTCAAGTCGAAAAACGGGGCGCCGTCTTCTCCAATGAGAACTAGTGGCTCGTCGAAAAGGTAATCGTTAACCGAGTCGACCACTCCATTCGCGCCCCAGTACGGGTACCTTCCACGCCGACGTGACCGCTGCTCGACGTTTAGCGGGACCCGGCGCCCGTCAAGGCAGGCCGACGCGTATCTGAGTTGAGTCGTGGGCCAACGGGGGGAGGATGTTGGTGCGAGTTGGTCCGCTAACGAGGTCAAGCTATCACATCCCTAATCAATCGAGCGATTTCGTCCTCCGCTTCCTTCAGCTCTGCATCGATCGCCTCCAGCGGCCGTGGTGCCGTGTATCGGTAGAAGTGCAGGTTGAAGCTGATCTCGTACCCGACCTTTTCCTTACTACGGTCCATCCACGCGTCAGGTAAGTGGGGTTGCACCTCGCGCTCGAAATAGGCGTCGATGTCCTCCTTTAGGCGGACGTTCTCGAACTCCCGCAACTCGGCGTCGGGTTCGTAGCTATTGTCGCGACCGCCCTTCGCGACGGGCTCCGCATCGGGATCCTTCTGCGTGAAGACATCTCGGAAGAGCTTCTTTTCGGTCGCCCTCCAGCGGGACTCGCGTGTGGCGAGCAGCTCCTCTATGCGTCGCCAAACGACGTTCCAGTTGCGCTGGGCCTCACGCCCGACCGCCTTGTCGATGGCTTGGATATCGTCAAGGAGGAACGGGCATGCGTCGAGGAACCGCGCCTTGTCGTCGACCGTCATTTCGTAGCGCAGCCGCAATGGTCGCTCGATTGGGATGCGGGTGTACCCGAAGTCGTTGTTGTCGAAGACCCTTGACCTCTCGCCGTCGGCTTGCTGGCCGTACAGGCGGACGATGTCGCCGATCTGGCTGGTTGTGAGGTGACGGCGCTTGTCGCCGAGGCTGCGCTGGTTGTCTTCGCTACCGCCCGCGGTCCAGAGGTCACGCGCGTCAACGAGCTGGATCTTGCCCTTGCGCTCCGGCGACTTGCGATTGGTGAGGACCCAGATGTATGTCCCGATTCCCGTGTTGTAGAACATGTGCTCCGGCAGCGCGACGATGGTCTCAAGCCAATCATTCTCGATGAACCACTTGCGGATGTTACTCTCGCCTGATCCGGCACCGCCCGTGAAGAGGGGAGAGCCGCTGAAGACGATAGCCAGCCGGGAGCCGTGCTTGTGCGCCTGCGGTCGCACGGGCTCCCGCTTGTCCCACATGTGCTGGAGGAAGAGCAGGGATCCGTCGTTCACGCGGGGTAGTCCGGCGCCGAAACGACCGCTAAACCCGCGGCGGTCGTGCTCGTCCATGAGTTGGCCGCGCTGCCGCTTCCAGTCCACGCCGAAGGGTGGGTTGGTCAGGAAGTAGTCGAAGGTCTCGCCGTCGAATTTGTCGTCGGTCAGACTGTCGCCGAACCGGACGTTGTCGCCCGTGCCGTTCTGATCGACCTGCTTCATCAGCATGTCGGACGCGGCCGTCGCGAAAGCGCGCTTGTTGTAGTCCTGGCCATAGAGAAACAGCCGAGCTTCGGCGTGGTGCTCCCACAGGTAGTTCTGCGCCTCTGCAAGCATGCCGCCCGTACCGCAGGCCGGATCGAGCAGCTTTCGGACGGTGCCGGGGGTGGCGAGCAAGGCGTCGTCTTCCATGAACAGGATGCTCACCATCAGCCGAATCACGTCTCGGGGCGTGAAGTGATCGCCTGCCGTCTCGTTGGCCAGTTCGTTGAAACGCCGGATGAGGTTCTCGAAGATGAGTCCCATCTGCGCGTTGGGCACGGTATCCGGATGGAGATCAACGCTGGCGAACTTGGAGACGACAAGATAGAGGATGTTCGCTTCACGCATCCGCTCGATCTCGTTCTCGAATTCGAAGAACTCGAAGATGTCGCGCGCGTTCTCGGAGAAACCCTGGATGTAGCTGACGAGATGTTCCGCGATGTTGTCGGGGTCACCCTTGAGCTTCTTGAAGTCGAGGTCGGAGCGGTTGTGAAAGCGTTGGCCAGCGGCCCGGTTCAGCCGCAGGTCGAGGGCCGCACCGTCGAGCCTGCCCTTGCGCCGCTCGAACTCGGCAACGACCTTGGCCCTCGAGGGCGCGAGCACGCAGTCGAAACGGCGCAGCACGGTCATCGGTAACATGACCCGTTCGTACTGCGGTGGCCGATAGGGGCCGCGCAGCAGGTCGGCGATCTGCCAGATCAGGTTTGCGAAGTAGCTGTGGTCGGCCATGGCTTGCGCTCTGCTGACCGCATTATCGCTCGCAAGAGGGCTTTTCGTCTCCGAACCACGCCACGCGCGGCACATGGAGGTAGTACTGGCCGGCGGCATAGTCGGCGTCAGCGATGCGCAGGTACTCCCGGAGCGCGTCCAGGGGCGCCTCGTGCGAGTCCGTCCCACGGCGATACGCGTCGATCGAGGCGGCGAGCGTGCGGCGCTGTTCCTCGCCGAGCGTGCGCTT
Source organism: Pseudomonadales bacterium (assembly GCA_963664635.1). Taxonomy (GTDB): domain Bacteria; phylum Pseudomonadota; class Gammaproteobacteria; order Pseudomonadales; family Azotimanducaceae; genus VXNE01. Next base: position 247,165 of record OY761542.1, read on the forward strand.
GAGGTACCCCTGCAGGTGTTGGAGGACATTCGCGTGACTGCTGCGCGTCGGTGGGGTGGCGAGCGTGTGCATCAGCATGGCGAAATAGCGGGGGGCGATGGTCTGCAGGTCGCCGGACAGATCCGACACCAGGACGCCGAGGCGCCGGTAGCCCGGCACGTCATGCGCCATGACGAGGTACTTGCAGGCGCTGTGGAAGGCGACGAGCCGGGCGGCGTCAATCCCGTCAGCGAAGGTGTGACGCCAGAAGGCGTGGACGAAACTGCGGGTGACGAAGCTCTCGAGCGCGCCCGCATCGAACAGGTTCTCGCCGTCTTCGAGGGGCAGGTTCGGCCGCGCCGTCGCGATTGCTGCGGCGAAGATGCCCCTGCCCTTCGGCGTCGCGGGACTCCCGGCGTTCGGGTGGAGCGCAACCGCCTCCAGGCCGCAGCTCGGCGAGCGGGCCTTGAAGATGTATCCGTCCACGTCGTCGAGCTCGGTAAGCCGCGCGTTGGCGTAGGCGCGCAGGGGCTCGGTGACGTCGAGTAACGGATCCTCGACGCCCACCGCGCGGGCCGAGGCGGGCGTCCCGACGAGTCGGATGGGCGCGCGGGGTACGCCGAGGCCGATACCCACTTCAGGGCAGATGGGTCGAAACCGGTAAAGGCCCTCGAAGGCTTCCCGGGGCCAGGCTGACGCCCGGTGGCCGCCGTCGTAGCGCACCGGCGCCCCGGTGAGGCACTCGCTGACGGCGATCGTGAGCGGTGGCTCGGGGAACGGCGGGAGACGGTCCCGAAAGGAAGCCATGTGGAGGCGGCTCTTGTGGCGTCCCGTTCGGGACGCGTGCACGGCGGAGGGACGGGCGACCACGAGGGTCGCCCCTACAGTAGCGGAATGCCGGGGATCTTCACCCGGACCTTGTGCAGCGCGGTGGAGGCCGTGAGGAAGAAGGTCCGGAAGTCGTCTCCGCCCCAGGTGAAGTTGGCGCAGAACTCCGGGGTCTCGATCACGCCGAGGCTGGCGCCGTCGTCCGGGTGATACACGTGCACGCCGCCCTGCCCGGCGCAGAAGACGTTGCCGGCGCTGTCGGTCTTGAGTCCGTCGGGCGCGCCCCGCCCCTCGCCCTTCGACTCCGCGAACACCTCGCCGCCGGACAGGGAGCCATCGGCTTCGATGGCGAACCTGCGGATGTGCAGGCGAGGCGTGTCCGCCACGTAGAGGGCGCTCTGGTCGGGCGTGAAGGCGAGGCCGTTCGGCATCTCGAAGTCCCGGGCGAGGCAGGTCAGCGACCCGTCCCGGGGATCGAGGCGGTACACGCCGCGGAAGTCGAGTTCGGGGGTTCGTCCGTCACCGGTGGGACTGATCCGTCCGTACGTCGGGTCGGTGAACCAGATCGTGCCGTCCTCGCGCACGATGATGTCGTTGGGGCTGTTGAGTTCCCTGCCGTCGTAGTGGCTCGCCAGCACCGTCACGGACCCGTCATGCTCGGTGCGGGTCACGCGGCGCGTCTGGTGTTCGCAGGTCACCAGGCGGCCCTCGAGGTCGTAGGTGTTGCCGTTGGCCTGGTGGCTCGGCGAGCGGAAGGTCTCCAGACCGCCGGCCGCGCTCCAGCGATACAGCGTGCTCGCGTAGATGTCGCTGAACGTGAGGTGCTTCTCGGCGGGATGCCACGCGGGACCTTCGGTGAACTGGAATCCCGTCTGGAGGGTCGTCAACTCCAGGTCCGCCTCGACGATGTCGAGGAAGCGCTCGTCGCGAATCCGAATGCCCATGGTCCTCTCTCCCCTGTTTCCGTGCGGACGGCCGGCGTGCCGCCCGCCGCAACGGTCGCGTAGCGTACCGCACGACGGTAGACGCGTCTGCGCGATGGGCGGTGGGAGTACAATATGCGGCCCGCAATCAGGCGCAGGGCAAGCATGGGAGGCTGAGGCTGTGGGGCTCTTCTCGAAGTTGACGGAAAAACCCTGGCTACCGGACCCGACCGGCGTCGCGCAACTGCGCACCGGCGGCTTTCCGGTACCCAACAGGAAGGTCGCGCTGGTCGTTTTCCTCGCCATCGTCGGCGTCCTGTTCTTCCTGTTCTTCGCCGCCTACCACATGCGGATCGAGCTCTCGACGGACTGGGTGTCCATGCCCGAACCGGGACTCCTGTGGTTCAACTCGGGCATCCTCGTGGTGTGCAGCCTCGCCTTCGAGTGGGCCCGCTCCGCGGGCGGCCGCGGCGACACGGCACATCTGAGGACCGCGTTCCTGCTGGCCGGTGCGCTGACCGTGGCGTTCCTGATCGGACAGGTCGTCGTCTGGCAGCAACTCCTGGACGCCGGCTATCTGGCGCGGCAGAACCCCGCCAACGGGTTCTTCTACGTGATCACGGGCGTGCACGGCGTACACCTCCTGGGCGGCCTGATCGCGTGGGGCCGGGCGGCCCGGCGCATGTTCGGCGGCGGCGGCCTCGGGGACGCGCGCCAGAGCGTCGACCTGTGCGCGATGTACTGGCACTTCCTGCTCCTCGTCTGGCTCGGCATGTTCGCCCTGCTGATGAACACCTGAGGAAGACCCCGGCGCGGCGACAAGCATGCCGCGCCCCCCGGGACCGGCAGACCATGGCTTCGAGTACCGCACCTGCCGAGCAGCGCCTGACCCTCGACATCGAGGGCATGACCTGCGCGGCCTGCTCGACGCGGCTCGAGAAGGCGCTGACCCGCGCGCAGGGCGTGCGAGAAGCGGCCGTGAACCTCGCGGCCGAACGGGCCGTCGTCACCATCGATGCGGGGGCGACGGACCTGCCGTCGGTGGCCCAGGCCGTCTCGCGCGCGGGCTTCGCGGTCGGACGGGAGTCGCTGTCCCTCGCGGTGGAGGGCATGACCTGCGCGGCCTGCGTGGGCCGCGTGGAGAAGGCCCTGCGGCGTGTTCCCGGCGTCTTCGATGCCAGCGTCAACCTGGCCGTCGAACGCGCCCACGTCAGCTTCGCGCAGCCGTCCGTCGAGCCGGCGGCGCTGGTCGGCGCCGTCGCCAGGGCCGGCTACCAGGCGTTGCTCGTCGAACCCGGGGAGGGCATCCGGCAAGCCAGGGAGCAGGCGCAGCTCGACCGGGAACGGCGCGTGCTCATCCTGTCCGCCGCGCTGACCCTCCCGATGATCATCGGCATGACGCTCGACGTGCTCGGGTTCGAGGATCTGCACGTCATGCCGTCCCTCGAGGTCGTGCTGGCGACCCCGATCCAGTTCCTCATCGGCCTGCGCTTCTACAGGGGGGCGCTCAACGCGCTGCGCGGAGGGACGGCGAACATGGACGTCCTCGTGGCCCTCGGGACGACGGCCGCATACGGGTTTAGCTGGTACCTGTTGCAGACCTTGGGCGAGGAAGCCGACGGCGAGCTCTATTTCGAGGCGTCGGCGGCGATCATCACCCTGGTGCTGCTCGGCAAGTACCTGGAGAGCCGCGCCCGCCGGGGCACGACGGCCGCGATCCGCGCGCTCATGGAACTGCGTCCGGAGACGGCGCGCGTCGAGCAGGCGGATGGCGCGGAGCTCGAGGTACGCATTGGCGACGTGCGCCCGGACGACGTGGCGGTCGTGCGGCCGGGCGAGCGCATCCCGGTGGATGGCATCGTCGTCGTCGGCGCAAGCGAGGTCGACGAATCCCTGGTCACGGGCGAAAGCCTGCCGGTGGCGAAGACGGAGGGTACGTCGGTCACTGGTGGGTCCATCAACGGCGCGGGGCTCCTCCGAGTACGCGCGACGGCCGTGGGCGAGGAATCGACCCTGGCGCGCATCATCCGCCTGGTGGAGAACGCCCAGGCCGGCAAGGCTTCGGTACAGAGGCTGGTCGACCGGATCAGTGCCGTGTTCGTGCCGTGCGTGGTCGCCGTTGCCGCGGCTACCTTCGTCGGCTGGATCGCGCTGACCGGCGCAGTCGAGCCCTCGCTCATCGCGGCGGTATCCGTCCTCGTCATCGCGTGTCCGTGCGCCCTCGGACTCGCCACCCCTACCGCGATCATGACCGGTACGGGGGCGGCCGCCCGCGCCGGGATCCTGGTGAAGGACATCGGGGCGCTGGAGGAGGCGCACCGGATCGACACGGTGGTATTCGACAAGACCGGCACCTTGACCGAAGGGCGGCCGCACGTGGTGGGCGTCCGCGGGATGGGGGTATCGGAGGACGCGGTCGCCCGCCTCGCGGCGTCCGTCCAGCAGGGGAGCGAGCATCCGCTTGCCACGGCGGTCCTGGCGTACGCGGCGGAGCGCGGCGTGGCGCCACTCCCCCTCCGGGATTTCGAAGCGGTCGCCGGCAGCGGCGTGCGCGGTCGCGTGGACGGGCGTCCGGTCATGGTCGGCAGCGCGGCGTTCGTGGGCGCGGCGACAACCATCCCGGACGACTTGCTGGCGACGGCCCGCGAGTGGGAAGGTGACGGCACGACGACGGTGTTCGTCCGGATCGAGTCCGAGGCGGCCGCAGGGGGCACGCCCCGGGTCGCCGGGATGATCGGTATCGCCGATCCACTCCGCGAGACGGCCGCGCCCGCGGTGCGGCAACTCGCCGGGCTGGGGGTCCGCACGTCGATGCTCTCGGGAGACGCCCGCGCGGTTGCCGAACGCGTGGGCGCGGAGCTTGGCATGGACGATGCGCGCGGCGCCGTGCGGCCGGAGGAAAAGGCCGCGGTGGTACGTGGCCTCGTGGCGGGCGGCAGCGTGGTCGGCATGGTCGGCGACGGCATCAACGACGCCCCCGCCCTTGCGGCCGCTGATATCGGCATCGCGATGGGGACGGGAACGGACATTGCCATGGAGACGGCCGGGGTCACGCTCATGCGCCCGGATCCCCGGCTCGTGGCCGGGGCCATTTCGGCCAGCCGGGCGACGTTCGCGAAGATTCGGCAGAACCTGTTCTGGGCTTTCATCTACAACGTCGTCTGCATCCCCCTCGCCGCCGCCGGTTACCTGAGCCCGACCGTCGCGGCGGCCGCGATGGCGCTGAGCAGCGTCAGCGTCGTGGGCAACTCCCTGCTGCTGCGCCGCTGGCGGCCGACTGCCGCATCGTGATGGCCCGCGGGCGGGCGCGGGTAGAATCTCCCGTTCCCGATCAGGCTCGACGAGTGGAGGAACAAGGCGTGGAACGGCTGGAACTGACGGTCGAAGGAATGCACTGCGAAGGCTGCGTCACGGGCGTGCAGAACGCGCTGACCAACCGCAGCGGCGTGGCCCGCGCGACCGCGCGGCTCGAGGACGGGCTCGTTACGGTGGAGTTCGATGCCTCCGCCATTGATCGGGCCGGCATAGAGTCCGCCATCGAGGAAGCCGGATTCGACGTGGTTGCGGCCTGACCCGCGAGGTGTACGGGGGACGGGGGTGGTCGCGTCCCGTCTCGGTCAGTCCACCGCCCGCGCCAGCGCGTCGGCCATTTCCGCGCTGCCGTCCTCCGCGACCCACGCCTGCACGATGCCCTGGATGGACATCGCGAGCGCCAGGGGCTCCTCGAACATCATGTGGTGGTGGGTCCGCGGGATCGTGATCACGGGCAGCCGGCCGGCGGTGATGCCGCGCATGTAGTCCGCGCCGCGGGCCCCGATGTCCTCGCTGAACTCGCCCACGACCAGCGCGGACCGGCAGGCAAGGCCGACGAACTTGTCGCGCTGCTCGTCGCCGAGGACGAGGTGGTCGTACAGGGCCGGATCGAACTTCCAGGTCCAGCCGCCCTCCACCTGGCGCAGCGACCGGCGGGCGACGTGTTCGAGCACTTCCGGGTAACGCACGGGCTGGTCGGGCAGCAGGCGAAAGCGGCCGACGGCGGCTCCATGATCTTGGTAGACCCGCGTCCGGCGTCGCGTGTAGCCGGCGCTGTCCGCCTTGCCGCCCCACTCGACGTGGTCCTCGGGACGGGTGACGGTGTAGTCGACCAGGACCAGGCCCCCGAGTCGGTCGCCGAAGCAGTGGCCCGTCTCGAGCGCGACGAAGCCGCCGAAGCTGTGGCCGACGACGAAAGGCCGCTCCGGCAGTCCGGCGGCCTGGCACACCTGCCAGACCTCCTCCGCGAAGCCCGCTCCGGAATACCGGTCGCGCCAGCCGCTGTCGCCGTTGCCGGAGAGGTCGAGCGCCGCCACCCGGAAGCGGTCGGCGAGGAACGGCGCGACGAAGCGCCACCACTCGACGTGACCGCTGCTGCCGTGCACCAGGGCGATGCCGGGGCCGTCCTGGCCCCAGGTCTCGTAGTGAATGTTGGCGCCGAGCACTTCGACGCTACCGGTTTCGGACACGGCGTCGAGCGCCTGACGGTACCACCAGGGAGTCTTGTCGTCAGGCATGGGGCGTATCGTCGGGCAGTCCGGCGCGAAACGCAATGCAGGCCGCCAACACGGGAGCGCACGCCAGGGCGAGGCACAGGACTCCCAGCCCGGAACGGTCGTACAGCACGGTGAGGGGCCCCAGCCAGGCAAGGGCGTAGGCCCAGAGCACGGCCGTCGTGCGGCCGTGCCCCCAGCGGCGCGCGGCTTTCTGGTAGAGGTGGAGGCTGTGGGCCTCGGCGACGCGCTGCCGCGTCGCGAAGCGGACGGCCAGCGTGCAGGTCGCGTCGAACCAGAATGCGGTCAGGAGGATGAGGCTCGTGAAGAGTGGCAGCGCGCCGGTCTGCCAGAGGGATACGGCCAGGGCGCCGACCATGAACCCCAGGAAGCCGCTGCCCGTGTCACCCATGATGACCCTGGCGGGGGCCCAGTTCAGGCACAGGAAGCCGGCGCACGATGCGAGCAGCACCCAGAAAGTCGCTTCGTGGGGACCGGTCGCTCCGAAGTACAGGGCGCCGAGGCAGAAGATGACGGTCTGGGACCCGGCAAGGCCATCGATCCCGTCCATGAAGTTGTAGAGGTTGACGAACCACGCGAGCCCGATCGCGCAGACCGCAAGCAGCACGGCGTGCCCGTCGACGGCGACCACAACGGTCGCCGCGGCGACGACGAGGTGGACGGGCAGCCGCTGCCGGGCCGGGAGATCGAACAGGTCGTCCAGCAGGCCGACCAGCGCCATGGCGGCCGCCCCGCCGGCAAGGACCAGCAGGAAGGGATCGCCGTCCCCGGCGGCCGACCAGCAGAGCCAGGCGAGGGTCGGAATGACGAACCCGAGGCCGCCGATGCTGGCGACCGGCACCGTGTGCGCGCTACGGGCGTTGGGGATGGCCATGACGCCGAAGCGGCGCGCCAGGAAGAGTGCGGCGCCGGTGAGGACCAGGCCGGCGCCGAACGCGGACCCGAGGAGGGTCAGCATCGCTCCGCGGCCGCGGGGACGTGCATCGGGCATGCCCGGTCGAGGCTAGCCCGCATTTCTCACCAGGCCGCTTGTCGGTGGCAAATTGCTTGTGGGTTTCAAGACGTTGACCACGATTGCCGATGATCGTGCCGAGCCCGGACTGCGCTGGCCGCGCCCTCGCGGGTCTTTTGGCCCTGTGCGCGCACGTGCTCCCTCAACCGTAGTCCCCGCTATGCTTTCGGTCGTGAGCACGCGCACAGGGCCAAAATCCTCCGCGATCATCACGGCCCCTGGTGAGAAACGCGGGCTAGTGTCGTGTTCCACGGGCTTCGGGTGCTCCGGATTTCGGCGAGCGCCAGGTGCCGGGACCGACCCTAGCATAGGGTCGGGCCGCGCAGGTCGGGCCGCGCAGGTCGGGCCGCGCAGGCCGGACGCACCCGGCGCCGGGCACGTCCGGCCCGCCGGTCAGTCGGATACCGCGATGCGCGCCTCGTTCCGAGCGACCGTCGCGTCGCCGATGCCGCGCACCTGGGTCAGGTCGTAGGCGTCGGTGAAGCGCCCGTTCTCCTCGCGGTAGCGTACGATCGCCTCGGCTTTGGACAGCCCGACGCCCACCAGCACGCTGGCGATGGTCTCGGCGTCCGCGGTGTTCACGTCCACGGTCGCCTCGTCCGCGTGAGCTGCTTGGGAACCGGCGGCAAGGATCAGGGCGAGCAGCGCGCTACGCGCCAGGGCTCCCGTGAATCTCCACATCTTCATCGTCAATCTCCAACTCGAATCAGGGACCTGCAAATTACGGGGCCGCCGGGGCCCTGCCTGTCAGTCAGCGCTGCAGACCGTGTGCGCCGGGGCCCTCCGTGCGGGGGAGCCATCTCGCAAACGATCTCGCAAAGTTGTCGCAAACCACCAAGTTTCGTGGTCGAACGCGCGGGCGTTTGGCACACTTGCCGCGGTGGCCTGCCCGGGGATCGAACCGACCAGGGAAGGGAACGCGCACAACCAGACGGTCATCGGCCGGGAAAAGGAAGGAGAGGGAAATGGATCTGACCGGGCACTGGGTCGGCATTCTGGCCATCGTGGTCTTCGTCTTGTCGTACTCCGTGGTGATCGCCGAGGAGTTCACGCATCTCAGGAAGTCGGTTCCCGTGATGCTCGGGGCGGGGATCATCTGGGCGTTCATCGCGGCGGAGTACGCGGCCGGTGGCATGGACCATGAAGCCGAGGAGGCGGTCCGGCACTTCCTCATCGAATTCGGCGAGCTGTTCCTGTTCCTGCTCTGCGCGATGACGTACGTGAACTCCATGAGCGACCGCGGGGTGTTCGACGCGCTGCGGTCCTGGCTCGTCCGCCATGGCTTCACGTACCGGCAGTTGTTCTGGATCACCGGCGTCATCAGCTTCTTCCTGTCCCCCATCATCGACAACCTGACGACGGCGCTCGTGATGTGCGCGGTGGTGCTTGCGGTGGGCAAGGGCAACACGCGCTTCATCAGCATCGGGTGCGTCAACATCGTGGTGGCGGCGAACGCCGGGGGTGCCTTCAGTCCCTTCGGCGACATCACGACGCTGATGGTCTGGCAGCGCGGCATCGTGGACTTCTTCACGTTCTTCGCGCTGTTCGTGCCGTCGGTGGTGAACTACGTCATCCCGGCCGTGGTCATGGCGTTGTTCGTCGAGAAGGCCACGCCCGAAATCGACGCCGACGAGAAAGAGGTGCACATGCGCCGCGGGGCCAAGCGCATCATGTTCCTGTTCGGCTGCACGATCGCCACGGCGGTGTCCTTCCACAACTTCCTGCACCTGCCGCCGTTCCTGGGCATGATGACGGGGCTCGCGTACCTGAAGATCTTCGGCCATTACCTCCACCGGACCGAGACTTCCCTGGCGCGGCGTCGACTCGGGGCCGAGGCCGGCGACATCCAGCCCTTCGACAGCTTCCGGGAAGTGGCGCGGGCCGAGTGGGACACGCTGCTCTTCTTCTTCGGGGTCATCATGTGCGTGGGCGGGCTCGGCTTCGTCGGCTACCTCGAGCTCGTCTCGCAGTACATGTACGTCGAAATGGGCCCGACCTTCGCGAACACGATGGTTGGCATCCTGTCCGCGATCGTCGACAACATTCCCGTCATGGTCGCGGTGCTCCAGATGCACCCGACGATGGATATCACCCAGTGGCTCCTCGTGACCCTGACCGCCGGAGTCGGCGGCAGCATGCTCTCCATCGGCTCCGCGGCCGGCGTCGCGCTGATGGGACAGGCGCGCGGCATGTACACGTTCTTCGGCCACCTGAAATGGACGCCGATCATCGCCGTGGGGTACTTCGTGAGCATCTGGGTGCACCTGATGGTCAACACGCGTTTCGACGGCGTGATGCCATGACATCGCGAGCCGCGGGCGGGGAGCGCTGACATGACGCGCGTCTGGGACCTGCCGATCCGGCTGTGGCACTGGCTGTTCGGGGGCTGCGTGGTCTTCTCCCTGTACACGGGCTTGGCGGGCGACTTTTCCCTGATGGAGTGGCACCAGCGGTCCGGCTTCGCCGTGCTGGCGCTCCTGCTGTTTCGGGTGGGCTGGGGCGTGTGGGGCGGGGTGTACACGCGCTTTCGGCACTACGTGACGACGCCGCGCGAGATCCTGGCGCACTTCGTTCGGCGCATGCGCCGGGCGGACCAGGCGCCGCGGGCGCACACGGCTCCCGGCATCGCCCTGGTGGCGCTGCTGTTCCTCGCGGTCGCGGTGCAGGCGACGACGGGCCTTTTCGCGACCGACGACATCTTCATCAACGGACCGCTCCGGGGCTACGTGGAGGAAGAGGTCGCCTCGGCGATGAACTGGATGCATCACCGCGCGTTCTGGGTGGTGATCGGGCTGGTCTCGACGCACCTGGCCGCGCACGCGGTCTACGCGGCCATGCGCGATCCGACGCCGCTGGCGATGTTCACCGGACGCAAGGCGGTGGACCTGCCGGCCACGGAGCACTATCTACTGCGGGCGGCAGCGACCATCGCCGTGGCGGGCGGCTTCGTCTACGTGGCGCTGCGGCTGCTGTAGGGAACGGGCGCGCCCCGTGCCGCCGCGATTTAAGGCGCGGTGCCGGGACGGGCACTCGGGGTGACCCCCAAAGCGCCCCGTCTCGAGTCACCGGAATGCGACCGCCGGGGTCGCGCGATCGCTATTCCGCGCGGTAGTTGTCGTGACAGCCCTTGCAGGCCTGGCCGAGTTCCATCGCGGCGGGCATGACCTCGCCTCCGGCCGCGACGACATCGCTCAGGTTGCCGGCTGCCGCCTCGAAAGCGCTGAGCCGCTCCGCGAAGTCCGCGGAATCTTCCCAGATGGCGGGAAGTGCGTCGCCGCCCCCCGATCCGTCGGGGAACAGCGACCCGGCGATGCCGGACATGGCCTTGAGGGCGTCCGCGTGGGCGGCCAGATGCCCGGTGTGTCCCACCTTTCCGGTCAGGATGTCGAACAGCGCCGTGGTGTGTCCGCCGACGGCGGCCATGGTGTGCTGGCGGTACTCCGTCGCGCCCTCGGACGCACTGAGCGGCAGCGCCAGGCAGGCAATGGCGGCGGCGCCCAGAAGGTGGGAACGGGAATTGCGCATGGCTGTCTCCGTCGGCGGCAAAGCCCCATGACACTATTTTCGCGGTCGCGCGGCAAGCCCGGACGTCGCCGGACGATCGCCGGACGTTGGAACGGCCCCATCGACCTTCGACTCAGCCGCTACAATGGGCCCATGACCATGGACACCGACCAGTTGCTCGTCGCGCTGCGCGACGAGGACTACGGCACCCGTTGCGATGCCCTGCGGGCGTGCTGCCCGTGCCGCAACGGCAACCTGCGCGAGCGGGGCCGCGCCGCCCATGCCATCGGCACGCTGATGGAGAAGGCCGTGGACAACGCCGCCTGGCGCGGCGTGCTGCGGGAGTTCAAGGCGGACCTCGACGCCCTGCGACGGGATCCGCCTACCTCGCGCCTGCTGCTCGGGCAGATGAAGAAGCACGGTCACGCGCACCGCGGCGCCGCCGTGCAGGGATACCGGCGCCGGCGCAAGATGCTCGATCTCGCGACCCCGGCGGAACTCGCGGCCTGGGTGAACGGGCGCCTGCGCCTCGCCGGGCGCCGCCGTGTGTCGCGGACAGACCCGGGCATCCAGCGACTGTGGCGCTGGATGAAGCACCGCGTGCAGTTCCAGCCGACGCGGCGCACGAGCGAAGCCGAGATCGTGAAACGCGCGGTCCGCTACCTGCCGGGGTTGTTCGAGCAGGCGTTGTAGGGGACGGGCTCGTCCCGTCCCGGCGCGAAACTGCCCGGTCGGCGAAGGTGCTCTGCGGCTGTGCGAACTGGGACGCGACCGCAGGTCGCGCGTCTCCCCTACCCGGCCTCCCTGAGCTCCCCCAGTTCCCGCGCGCTGCGGTCCCGGTCCCTGCGCAGTTGGCGCTGGACGACGCGGCCCTTGAGCAGGCTGACCGAAGCCAGCGCGAAGCCCGCCGCCAACCCTGCGCCGAGGGCGACGAAGAGCCAGACGAACACGGGCGCGGTGGGCGTCTCGTACGCCAGGAGGCGGAGGCTCACGGGCGTCCCGTTGTCCATCACGAGAATCGCGGACAGCGCGGCGACCGCCACGCCCGAGACGAGCCAGAGCAGCAGCTTGAGCCGCCTGATCAACGGCCTGAAGTTGCCGCGACGCCGGGTGCTTCGCCGCCCTGATACGACACTACGCGCCCCGCTCCTCGCCGGATGCGCGCTGCTCGTCGAGCAGGCTGGCGTTGACGCGGTAGCGCAGGTCCTTGCCCGGCTTGAAGTGCGGAACGAACTTGCCGGCCAGTCCCACCGTCTCGCCGGTACGGGGATTGCGGCCGATGCGCGGCGCCCGGTAGTGCAGGGAGAAGCTGCCGAAGCCGCGGATCTCGATGCGGCCGCCCTGCGCCAGCGTCTGGGACATCTGCTCGATCAGCGTCTTCACGGACAACTCCACGTCGCGCGTGGAGAGCTGGGGCTGACGTCGGGCGATGATCTCGATGAGTTCCGATTTCGTCATGCTCGTTCCCGTCGGACCGCCCCCGGAGACTCCGCGGCCCTGCCGCGCGGTACGTTCGGGTCGTGTCAGCGCTCCTGCTCGGTGCTCTTGTCCATCTGCCGCTTGATGAGGTCGCCGAGCGTGGTCGGTCCACGGAGCCGGTCGGCTTCGCGCGTCCGGTGCTCGCGGAGGTTCGCCCGTTCTTCATCGTGTTCCTTCGCCTTGATCGAGAGGCTCAGGTTACGGTTCTTCCGATCGATGTTGACGATCTTGACGGTGACCTCTTCTCCGGGCTTGAGGACGTTGCGGGCGTCGTCGACGCGCTCCACGCTGATCTCGGACGCCTTGAGGGTGCCCTCCACCTCCGCGGCGAGTCGGACGACGGCTTCCCGCGGCTCGACGGCGATGATCTCGCCGGTGACGATGCTGCCGCTGACGTTCTCGTTGATGTAGTCCGTGAACGCATCCTCGTCCAGTTGCTTGATGCCGAGCGAGATACGCTCGCGCTCCGCATCGATCGCGAGGATGACGGTCTCGATCTCCTCGCCCTTGCGATAGCGGCGGACCGCGGTCTCGCCCGGCTCGTTCCAGGAGATGTCGGACAGGTGCACCAGCCCGTCGATGCCGCCCTGCAGGCCGATGAAGATGCCGAAGTCGGTGATGGACTTGATGCGGCCCTCGATGCGCTGGCCCCGGGCACAGGTAGCCGCGAACTCGTCCCACGGATTCGCGCGGCACTGCTTGATGCCGAGCGAGATGCGGCGCCGTTCCTCGTTGATGTCGAGCACCATGACCTCGACGTCGTCGCCGACCGCGACGACCTTCGAGGGGTGGACGTTCTTGTTCGTCCAGTCCATCTCCGAAACGTGCACCAGGCCCTCCACGCCTTCCTCGATCTCGGCGAAGCAGCCATAGTCCGTCAGGTTGGTCACCACGGCCGGCACGCGCGTACCCTCGGGATAGCGTCGCGTGAGGTCGACCCAGGGATCGTCGCCGAGCTGTTTCATCCCGAGCGACACGCGGTTCTTCTCGCGGTCGAACTTCAGGATCTTGATGTTCACCTCGTCGCCGACCGTGACCACCTCGCTCGGATGGCGGATGCGCCGCCACGCCATGTCCGTGATGTGCAGCAGCCCGTCGACGCCGCCGAGGTCGACGAAGGCGCCGTAGTCCGTGAGGTTCTTGACGATGCCCTTGATCTCCTGGCCTTCCTGCAGCGATGCGAGGAGTTCTTCGCGCTCTGCGCTGTTCTCCTGTTCGAGCACCGCGCGCCTCGAGACGACGACGTTGTTGCGCTTCTGGTCGAGCTTGATGACCTTGAAGTCGAGGGGCTTGCCTTCGAGGTGGGCGGTCTCGCGCAGGGGCCGCACGTCCACCAGCGAACCGGGCAGGAAGGCGCGTATGTCGTTGATGTCGACGGTGAAGCCGCCCTTCACGCGCCCGTTCATGATGCCCTGGACCACCTTGCTGTTGTCGAAGGCGTCCTCCAACATCTGCCAGCACTCGGCGCGCCGGGCTTTCTCCCGCGACAGCCGCGTCGCGCCCCAGCCGTCGTCGACGGCCTCCATGGCCACCTTGACCTGATCGCCGACCTCGAGGGAGAACTCGCCCCTCTCGTTGACGAACTGGACGCGTGGGATGACACCTTCGGACTTGAGGCCCGCGTGCACGATCACGACTTCGCTGTCGATCTCGACCACGGTGCCCGTCACGATCGAACCCGGCGCCATCTCGATGGTGTTCAGGCTCTCTTCGAACAGATCGGTAAAGCTCTCCGCCATGCTGTTTTCGTATTCCGTTTTGTTTCTGTCTTTCCCGGTCGATCCGGTGCGTTCGCCCGGATGGGAAATCCTTGAGTGAATGTTCGCGCCGCCTCGCGGCGCACCCTCCGATTCAGTTGTCCGGCCCTGCGCGAGCCGATCCCGTCAGACGACGCGCCGCGGCGTATCTCAGCACCTCGGCCACGACCGCCTCGATGGACATCTGCGTGGTGTCGATCGAGATGGCATCCGGCGCGGGTTCGAGCGGTGACACAGCACGGTTCCGGTCGCTCTCGTCGCGTGCCCGAATGCTCGCCAAAAGGTCGGGCAGACTAACACCCGAACCCTTTTCCATCAACTGCTTATGGCGACGGCGGGCGCGTTCCGCGTCGCTCGCGTCGAGGAATATCTTGAGCTCCGCGTCGCGGAACACCACCGTGCCCATGTCGCGTCCGTCGGCAACGAGGCCGGGCGGCGCGCGCATGCCCTGCTGCACGCCGCGCAACGCCTCCCGCACCGCCGGGAGTTTGGCGACCTCTGCTGCCCCGACGCTGACGTGCTCCTCGCGGATCGCCCCGGTCACGTCAATGCCGTCGACCGTGATGGCATCCGGAGCCTGCTCGATGCGCAGCGACCGGGTCATGGGGGCAAGACGCTCCGCATCGTCGAGCGGGATCTCCCTGTCAAGCCCGGCCCACGCCACGATGCGATACAGGGCGCCGCTGTCGAGCAGGTTCCAGCGCAGCCGCCCGGCGACGCCCGCCGCGATCGTGCCCTTGCCGGACCCGCTCGGACCGTCGATCGCGATGACGGGCGCGGGGCGCGTGGCGGGGTCAGTCATCGAGTCTCCGGCGCCGTTCGCGGGCGGTGGCGAGCCGCTGCCGCAACGCGTCCCGGTCCTCGTCGATCGCGAGCCGCTCGACGAGCTTTCCGGCCCATGCGAGGACGGCCTCGCGGTTCTCGTACAGGATGTCGGTCCAGATATCCGGGTCGGCGCCGGCGATGCGGCTGAAGTCCCGGAAGCCGCCGCCGACGGTGGCGCGCAGCGTGTCGTCGTCGAGCTCGCAGAGCACTTCCATCAGGGCGAAGGCCAGCAGGTGCGGTAGGTGGCTCGTCACCGCGAGGATGCGGTCGTGCGCCGCCGGGGCCTGTTCGGTCACCGCGGCGCCGACGGCCCGCCACCAGCCGGAAACGCGTGCGGTGCTCTCGGGATCCGTCTCGGCGACCGGGGTGACGACGACGGAACGGCCGTCGAACAAGTCTGCCCGCGCAGCGGACGGGCCGCTCCGTTCCGAACCGACGACGGGGTGACAGGGGACGTACCGGGGCGTGAGACGGCCGCGGGCCCGTAACGCATCGACCACGGTCGATTTCACGCTGCCCACGTCGAACAGCACGGCTTCGGGATACCGCGCGGCCATCTCGGCGATACAGGGGGCGATGCCGCTCGCCGGCGTGGCGACGCATACCGCAGCGGGCGTCACGGGCGTCCCGGCCGCATCGACGACGCCCTGCGCCCGGGCGTCCGCAAGCGCGCGCGGGTCGACATCGATTCCGTCGATACGGTCGAACAGGCCATGGCGGCGCGCGGCCAGGGCGAACGAACCGCCGATCAGGCCCGTTCCGACGAGCAGCAGCGCGCTCACATCGCCTCGCGCAGGGCGTGCAGAAAGCGTTCGTTCTCCTCGGCAAGCCCGATGGAGACCCGCAGGTGCCGGGGCATGCCGTAGTTGGCGACCGGCCGGACGATGACGCCCCGGTGGAGCAGCGCCTCGTAGACCGGCAGGGCCTCGCGGCCGCAGTCGAAGGTGACGAAGTTGCCGATCGAGGGAATGCGCTCGATCCCGAGGGCGTCGAGGCCGCCGGTCAACTGGCGCATACCCGCATCGTTCATGCTCTTGCTCGTCGCGACGAAATCGCTGTCCGCGAGCGCCGCTTCGGCCGCCGCCAGCGCCAGGCTCGAGGTGTTGAAGGGCTGGCGGATCCGGTTCATCAGGTCGGCGAACTCCGCCGCCGAGACGCTGTAACCGATGCGCACGCCGGCGAGCCCATGGATCTTGGAGAAGGTGCGCGTGACGATCAGGTTGGGGTGCCGCGCCAGCAGGCGGATGCCGTCCGGATAGCCGGGTTGCGAAACGTACTCGTGGTACGCCTCGTCGAGCACCACCCAGACGGACCGGGGAATCGCTTCGAGGAAGGCCCGCAGCTCGGACTCGCCCACCCAGGTTCCGGTGGGATTGTTGGGATTGGCGATGAAGACGATGCGCGTGGCCTCGGTGACCCGCTCGCGCATGGCGCCGAGGTCGTGGCCCCAGTTCCGGGACGGCACGGTGACCAGGGTGCCCTGTGCGGCGGTGACCGCGAGGGGGTAGACGACGAACGCATGCTCGTCCACGACACCTTCCGTGCCGGGCGAGATCGCGACCCGGGCGGCGAGCTCGAGCACGTCGTTGGAGCCGTTGCCGAGCGTGATCCGTGCCGCGGGCACGCCAAGGCGATCGGACAGCGCCGCCTTGAGACGGTAGCCGCTGCCGTCGGGGTAGCGGGACAGGTCCGACGCGGCGCGTTCGAGGGCAGCCCGGACCGCGGGTCCAGGGCCGCGGGGGTTCTCGTTGCTCGCGAGCTTGACGACATCGGGGATGCCGAGTTCCCTGGTGAGTTCCTCGATGGGCTTGCCGGGTTGATAGGGGGTCAGCCCGGCGACGCGGGGGTTGACATTGGTGGCGTGGGCCACGGTCAGACGACGGCTCGCGGATACGAGCCGAGCGAGCGCACTTCGACCGAAACCTGGCGTACTTCCTCGAGCACGGCCTCGATCTCGGCCTCGGACTCGTGGCCGTCGAAGTCGATGAAGAACACGTAGTTCCAGCTACCGACGCGGGACGGGCGCGCCTCGATGCGCGTCAGGTCGATGCCATGCCGGTGGAACGGCTCGAGTACCCCATAGAGGGCCCCGGGCTCGTTGTGGGTGGAGACGAGGATCGAGGTCTTGTCGTGTCCGCTCGGTCCGACCTCCTGGTCTCCGAGCACCAGGAAACGCGTCTTGTTGTCCGGCTCGTCCTCGATCTTGGTCGCGAGAATCCGCAGTCCGTAACGCTCCGCGGCCATCTCGCCGGCGATGGCGCCGGCGCCCTCCGTGCGGGCCGCGACGCGGGCCGCCTCCGCGTTGCTGGCGAGGGAGGTGCGCGGTACGCCGGGATAGTGGCTGTCGAGCCAGCGGCGGCACTGCGCCAGCGACTGCTCGTGGGAATAGATGGCGGTGATCGAGTCGCTGGCGCCCGTCGAGAGGAAGGCGTGGTGAATGGGCAGCTCGACCTCGCCGCAGATGCGGAGCTTCGAGGTCATGAAGCAGTCGAGCGTGTGGTTGACCATGCCCTCGGTGCTGTTCTCGACCGGTACGATGCCGCAGTGGGCGGCGCCGGACTCCACCTCGCGGAACACCTCGTCGATGGCCGCCTGGGCCCGCGTCGTCGCGAAATGTCCGAAGTGCTTGATGACGGCGGCTTCCGTGTAGGTGCCGGCGGGGCCGAGGTAGGCCACGGTCAGTGGCTGCTCGAGGGACAGGCAGCAGGAGATGACTTCGCGGAACAGGCGCGCCATGTCGCTGTCCGAGAGCGGGCCGGTGTTTTCCGCCTGCACGCGCTTGAGGATCTGCGCCTCCCGCTCGGGGCGATAGAACACCGGGGCCTCGTCGCCCGGTTCGGCGGCCTTGATCTCCGCCACGCGCATGGCGCAGGACGCGCGCTCGTTCAGCAGTCGTGCGAGGTCGCGGTCGATATCGTCGATGCGTTGCCGGACTGCGGTGATGTCGTCGTTCGTGTCTTTCATCCGTGCGGGGAGCATCGCTGTGGGGAGCATCGGTGCGGGGAGCATGGGCGCGGGGAGCATGTGCGCTCGGGACATGTGGGTCGGAGGCGGGGTTGCTCCGTCCCGCGCCGGCACCGTGCTCCAACGGGATTCGTCACGCCGCGTCTCTTTCGAATTCGGCCATGAACGCGATCAGCGCGTCCACGGCCTCTTCGGAGACCGCATTGTAGAGGCTCGCCCGCATTCCCCCAACGCTGCGGTGTCCCTTGAGGTTGGCGAGCCCGGCGGCAGCCGCCCCGTCGAGGAAACCGCGGTCCAGCGACGCGTCGGCGAGGGTGAACGGCACGTTCATCCAGGAGCGGTCGGCCTCGCGCACCGGGCAGCGGTAGAAGTTGCTGGCGTCGATCGCGGCGTAGAGTCTCGCGGCCTTGCGCCGGTTGCGCTCCGCCATGGCGGCGAGCCCGCCCTGGTCCTTCAGCCAGGCGAAGACCAGTCCGGCCAGGTACCAGTTGTAGGTGGGCGGCGTGTTCATCATGGAGCCGGCCTTGGCGTGGGCGAGGTAGTCGAGCATGTCGGGGGTATCGGCCCGCGCCTTCCCGGCGAGTTCCTTGTGGATGACGACGACGGTGAGCCCGACCGGGCCGATGTTCTTCTGCGCGCCGGCGTAGACGACCCCGAACCTCGACATGTCGAGCGGTCTGGAGAGCAGCGTGGACGAGAGGTCCGCGGCCAGCGGGGCGTCGAGGTCGGCGGGGTAGTCGTGGTACTCGACCCCGCCGATGGTCTCGTTGCCCGTGACGTGGACGTAGGCGGCGCCGGGGGTGAGCCGCCAGGTCTCCGGGGGCGGGGCATGCGAGAAGTGCTCGTCCGCGGACGACGCCGCGATGTTGACGCGGCAGAGCTTGCGCGCGGCGGCGATCGCCTTCGTGCCCCAGGACCCCGTGTGCACATAGTCGACCACCGAGTCGCGCTCGGCCAGGTTGAGCGGCAGCATGGAGAACTGCAGCGTCGCTCCGCCCTGCAGAAAGAGCACGTAGTAGTCGTCGCCGATGCCGAGCAGCTCGCGGAAGTCGGCCTCGGCCCGTGCGGCGATGTCGATGAACTCCGGGCTGCGGTGGCTCATCTCCAGCACCGACATGCCGCGCCCGTCGTAGTCGAGCATTTCCTCCCGGGCGCGCTCGAGCACGGGCAGGGGCAGGGCTGCGGGGCCGGGGGAGAAGTTGTGTACGCGCGTCATGTCGCTCCTCGCGTGTCGCGTGCGCGGTGCGAAACGGCGGCGTCCCTTGAGGGAACTCCCGCGCCGGATCGTTCCGCGTAGCCTTGGAGGTCAGTCGGTATCCGGGGACGCCGGCTCGCCGGCCTCCCCTGCTTCGGAGTTGCCGTCTCCGGAGTTGCCGTCCTCGGAGTTGCCGTTTCCGGAGTCGCCGTTCTCGGACTCGACGATGCGCTCGAGCCCGACGAGGTGTTCGCCCTCGCGCAGGGCGATGAGCTTGACGCCCTGGGTGTTGCGGCTCACCAGCGAGATCTCGTCCGCACCCGTCCGCACCAGGGTGCCCTGGTCGCTGATCAGCATGATCTCGTCGCCCTCGAACACCTGCGCGGCGCCGACCAGCGGCCCGTTCCGGGGGCCGCCCTGCATGGCGATCACGCCCTGGATGGCGCGTCCCTTCACGGGGAATTCGTCGATGCGCGTGCGCTTGCCGTAGCCGTTCCGGCTCGCCGTCAGGACGAAGCCGCCGCTCGGGATGATGAGGGAGATCACGGAATGGCCCCTGCCGAGGCGAATGCCGCGCACCCCCCGCGCGGTCCGGCCCATGGCGCGCACGTCCGATTCCTTGAAGCGCACGGCCTTGCCGGAGCTGGCGACCAGCATGATGTCCGAGTAGCCGTCGGTCAGGGCGACGCCGACCAGGTGGTCGTCCTCCACGAGGTCGAGGGCGATCAGGCCGGCGGTGCGCTGGCGGGAGAACTGCTCGAGGGGCGTCTTCTTCACGGTGCCGTTGGCGGTGGCCATGAACACGAAGGCGTCGTCCGTCGCCGCGCCGGACTTGCTCATGGGCAGCAACGTCGTGATGCGCTCGTCGGCGTCGAGCGCGAGCATGTTCACGAGGGGACGGCCCTTCGCGCCGCGGCTGCCCTGCGGAATCTGGAACACGCGCAGCCAGTACACCTTGCCCTTGTTGGAGAAGCAGAGCAGCGTGTCGTGCGAGTTCGCGATGAGGAGGTGCTCGACGAAGTCCTCGTCCTTGACGGCCGTCGCCGCCTTCCCGCGGCCGCCCCGCCGCTGCGCCTGATAGACGTCGAGGGGCTGCGTCTTCGCGTAGCCCTGGTGCGAGACCGTCACCACCATGTCTTCCTCGGTGATCAGGTCTTCGGCCGTGAGGTCCTGGTGCGAACTCTGGATCTCCGTGCGGCGCTCGTCGGCGTACCGGTCCCGCACATCGGTGAGTTCGTCGCGGATGACGCCGCGCAACCGGTCCTCCGAGCCGAGGATCTCCATGAGATCCCGGATCTCGTCGAGGATCTTGCCGTAGTCCTCCATGAGCTTGTCGCGCTGCAGGGCGGTCAGGCGCTGCAACTGCATGTCGAGGATGGCCTGGGCCTGCTGCTGGGATAGTCGGTAGGTGCCGTCGCGATAGCCGAACTCGTCGCCGAGGTCCTCGGGCCGGCAGGCGTCGCTGCCGGTCCGGGTCATGAGTTCGGCGACCGCTGCCGAGGAGAACCGGCGGGCCATCAGTTCGGTCCGGGCGGCGGCGGGGGTCGCCGACGTGCGGATGAGCTCGACCACTGCGTCGATGTTCTCGAGGGCGACCGCCTGGCCCTCGAGCAGATGCCCGCGGCGACGGGCCTGACGGAGCAGGTACAGGGTCCGCCGGATGACCACTTCGCGCCGATGCTTGAGGAACGCCTCGAGCATCTCCTTGAGGTTGTGGAGCTTCGGCTGGCGGTCCGCGAGGGCGACGCAGTTGATGCCGAACACCGACTGGAGCTGCGTCTGCGCGTACAGGTTGTTGAGCACGACTTCGCCGGAGTCGCCGCGGCGGATCTCGATGACGATCCGCAGGCCGTCCTTGTCCGACTCGTCGCGCAGTTCCGTGATGCCCTCGATCTTCTTGTCGCGGGCGAGCTCGGCGATCTTCTCGATGAGGCGCGCCTTGTTGAGCTGGTACGGGATCTCGGTGACGATGATCGTGTCCTTGCCCGACTTGTCGGACTCGACCGTGGCCCGCGCCCGCACGTAGATGCGGCCCCGGCCGGTGCGGTACGCCTGCACGATCCCGGCGCGTCCGTTGATGATGCCGCCGGTCGGGAAATCCGGTCCGTGGATGTGTTCGAGCAGGTCGTCGACGGTCGCGTCGGGATCGTCGAGCAGGAGCAGGCATCCGCCGATGACTTCCGTCAGGTTGTGGGGCGGGATGTTGGTCGCGAGCCCGACGGCGATGCCGGACGAACCGTTCAGCAGGAGGTGCGGCACGCGAGTCGGCAGCACCTCCGGCATTGTCAGGGTTTCGTCGTAGTTCGGGACGAAGTCGACCGTCTCCTTGTCGAGGTCGGCGAGGAGTTCGTCCGCGATGCGCGCCATGCGCACCTCGGTGTAGCGCATCGCCGCGGGCGGATCGCCGTCCACGGACCCGAAGTTGCCCTGCCCGTCCACGAGCAGGTAGCGCATGGAGAAGTCCTGCGCCATGCGCACGATCGTGTCGTAGATCGCCTGGTCGCCGTGGGGGTGGTACTTGCCCATCACGTCGCCGACCACCCGCGCCGACTTCATATAGGGCCGGTTCCAGGTGTTGTTCATCTCGCCCATCGAATAGAGCACGCGCTTGTGGACGGGCTTCAGGCCGTCCCGCACGTCGGGCAGGGCGCGCCCGACGATCACGCTCATCGCATAGTCGAGATACGACCGCTTGAGCTCGTCTTCGATGCTGACCGAGAGGATTTCACGGCCGCGGCCTCCGCCGCGGACCGCGGTGGAGTCGGACCCGGTATCGGACATGGACGGCTTTGATCGAACCGCTGGGAATTGGATGCGGATTCTACCAGAACGGGGTCGCGAAACGGGGCGGGGACCGGGGCCGGAAGCTACGGAATCCGGGGTTTCGCGGGGTCGTCGGGCGGCAGGTGGTCAAGCGCCCGTCCGATATACTCGCGCCATGTCCGTGCAGGTCCTCCACCCCCGCCACCTGCTGCCCATCGCGCCCGAAAACGTGGTGCTCGAGGGTGCGAGCGTGGCGCTCGAGAACGGCCGCATCGCCGCCGTCGGACCACGCGCCGACATCGAGGCGCGGTTTCCGGGCGCCGGCGTGACGGACCTCGCCACCCACGTCCTCATGCCGGGACTGGTCAATGCCCACGGACACCTGGCCATGACGCTCATGCGGGGGCTGTCCGAGTCGCAGCCCCTCGATGCGTGGCTCAAGGACACCATCTGGCCGCTGGAAGCGCGCTGCGTGGATGCGGACTTCGTCGCGGATGGCACCGCGCTGGCGCTGGCGGAAATGATCGCTTCGGGCACGACCTGCGCCAGCGACATGTATTTCTTTCCGGAAATCGCGGCGGCAACCGCGCACGCCGCCGGCTTCCGCCTGCAGGTGGCATTCCCGGTCATCGAGGTCGAGAACGCGTGGGCCGGCTCGGCCGACGAGTGCATCCACAAGGGGCTCGACCTGCGCGACCGTTATCGCGACGACGACCTGATCGAGGTCGCGTTCGGTCCGCATTCCGCGTACACGACCGGCGAGGGCGTCCTGCTGCGCGTGCGGACCCTGGCGGACGAGGTCGACGCGGGCATCCAGATGCACCTGCACGAGACGGCGGCGGAAGTCGCCGGGGCCCGCGCGCGTACCGGCGGGAGCTGGGTGCGGTGGCTCGATGGTCTCGGTTTGCTGACACCCGGCCTGCAGGCGGTGCACATGACGCAGTTGACGGACGAGGAGGTGGAACGCGTCGCGATCGGGGGCGCCCACGTCGTGCACTGCCCCCGCTCGAACCTGAAGCTCGCGAGCGGGCGGTGTCCGGTGGATGCGCTCAAGGCGGCCGGTGTCAACGTGGCGCTGGGGACGGACGGCGCGGCGTCCAACAACTCCCTGGACCTGTTCGACGAGATGCGCTCGGCGGCCCTGCTGCGCACTTCGCTGACGGGAGACGCCACGGCGGCCCCCGCCGCGGACATGCTCGAGATGGCGACCCTCGCGGGTGCGCGCGCGCTCGGTCTGGAGGACGAGATCGGTTCGGTGGAGACCGGCAAGCGGGCGGATCTCCTCGCCGTCGACCTCGCCGGCGTCGGCATGCAGCCGGTGCACGACCCGACCGCCCAGCTCGTGCACGGGCAGGCCGGCCGGCACGTCAGCCACGTATGGGTGGGCGGCCGCAGCCTCTACGAGACCGGGCGCTTCCCCACGCTCGACCTGGAACGCATCCTGGCGCGGGCTCGGGAGTGGCCCGGGAGGATGGTCCAATGACCGCGCACGGCAACGTCGACCGCGCGGAGATCGAGAAGTTCGAGGCGCTGGCGCATCGGTGGTGGGACCCGGACGGCGACTTCAAGCCGCTGCACGACATCAACGCCGTGCGGGTCGCGTATCTCGCGGAACGCTGCAGCCTGGCCGGCGCGCGTGTTGCGGACGTGGGTTGCGGGGGTGGCATTCTGACGGAGAGCCTGGCGGCGCTGGGCGCGGAGGTGACCGGCATCGACATGGCGGAGAGTCCGCTGGCCGTGGCGCGGTTGCATGCCATCGAGTCCGGACTGGACCGCGTCATACGATACGAGCGGACCTCTCCGGAGTCGTTCGCGCGCGAAGAACCCGCGGGGTTTTCCGTCGTGACGTGCCTGGAGATGCTCGAACACGTGCCGGACATCACGTTGACGGTGCAGGCCCTCGCGGACCTCGCGGAGCCCGGTGGCGACGTGGTCGTCTCGACCATCAACCGCAACCCGAAGTCCTACCTCCTGGCGGTCCTCGGAGCGGAGTACGTCCTGCGCATCCTGCCGCGGGGCACCCACGACTACGAGAAGTTCATCCGGCCCTCGGAGCTCGCCCGGGCCATGCGGAGGGCGGGGCTGACCGTGCTGGAGATCGTCGGCATGCGCTACAACCCGTTCACGCGCAAGTGCGCGCTCGGCGACGACGTGGACGTCAACTACGTCGTCCACGCGCGCAAGGACCCGGCGCCGTGACGGGGGGCGGCACGCCGCGTTACCGGCCGCCTCCCGGCCTGCTCCGGAACCGGGTCGTGCTGGTGACCGGCGCCGGGGACGGCATCGGCCGCGTCGCGGCGCTGGCCTATGCGCGCCACGGGGCGGACGTGGTGCTCCTCGGGCGCACGCGAAGCAAGCTGGAGTCCGTCTTCGACGCCATCGGTGCGGAGACCGGTACCCGGTCCGTCATCGTGCCGGCCGACCTGGCGCGGCTCGACGAGGACGCTGCGGACAATCTGGCGGAGGCGATCCGCGCGGATTACGGCCGCCTCGACGGCATCTTGCACAACGCATCGATGCTGGGCCCCCGCGTGCCCGTCGCCCACTACCCGGCGGACGCATGGGCGGAGGTGATGCAGGTGAACGCGATGGCGCCCGTGCTCCTGACCCGTGCGCTGCTGCCGCTGCTCGAAGCTGCCCCCGACGCTTCCATCGTCTTCACCTCGTCCGGAGTCGGTCGCGTCGGCCGGGCGTACTGGGGGGCGTACGCGGTGTCGAAGTTCGCGACCGAGGGCCTGTCGCAGACCCTCGCGGACGAACTCGAGAACACCGGCCGGGTCCGCGTCAACGCGCTCAATCCGGGCGGCACCCGGACGGCGATGCGCGCCGCGGCCTATCCGGCGGAGGACCCGACGACCCTGCCGGAGCCGGAGGCGCACATGGACCTCTACCTCTGGCTCATGGGACCGGAATCCGTCGGCGTGACGGGACGCAGCATCGATGCGCCGGGGTGGCGGGGGCCTTGAGGTTCTTGCCTCGGCGCGGTGCCGTTCCCTTTCTCCGGACGCGCCCCTGCCATATAGCTGTCTCGCTACGGCGCGGGCTTGCTCGACGATGCGACGACGCGGCGGTCGAAATCGGCCTTGATCGACTTGACGAGCTTCTCGGCGAGTTCGCGCGCCGCAGTCGCGTCCGGCTCCGACGCGTCCTGTTGCCGTCTCCCGACCTGTCCGGGATATCTGGCGGTGACTGCCCAACGGGACAACGTCCCCAACTGTGGATGGTCGTGCCTGGCAGCCCATCCAGTGGGCAGCAGCTCGCGCAAGCGGTCAAGATCGTGGATGAGTGGCGCGTCCTGCCTCTCGATCGTCAGGGCGGCCTTCAGCGCTTTTTCCGCCGCTTGCTGCGCGTGCCAACACACGTGCCTGGGTCGCATTGTGACGGAGGTCTCGTCGCACGCCACGTCCAAGTCCTCAAGGGCGTAGCGCATGAGTTCGCGCGCTTGACGTACCCGACTATCGCTCATACAGCACGCGACCTTCCCTGAAGGCGGCGTGGACGAAGTCCCAAGGGTATCTCCGACGCTCCTCGGCCTCCCCCGGGGTCAGGGCCACGATGTCCTTCGCCATGTCCGCGCGGCTTAGGGCTGCGAGCATCGCCACCTCGGTGTCGTCGGGAGAACCCAGGTGCTCGCTGACCACGACCAGCAGGTCAGCGTCACTGTCCAATCGGGCGTCTCCGCGGGCCCTGGAGCCGAACAGGATTACCCGAACGGGATCGAACTCGCGCACCAGCGTGTCCGTCATGCGTCTGATGCACGCGTCGGCATGGCGTTGCTGTTCTGGCGTCACACGCCCGTCCATCAGCCGATTATAGCTCCCGGGCGTCATCCGCCATCGGTTGCCCTTGGGGCGGGGGGGCGGACAGACCCGCCTGCAACGATGCGGAACCCGCGAGCGGAAAGGAAGGCAAGAAGATGCCCCTGCGTGGCAGTGGTTTGGTTGGTTCGGGGTCGCGTGACCGGACAACTCGGTGATCCGAATTCAAGACGGGAGCGGCGGATTCGCCCGCGACCCCGAGCATCGCCCATACACGTCCCGTCGCCCCTACCCTTCCCGTCGCCGGTTGCGCCTCCCGAGCCAGTCCCTCGCCTGGCGCCACGTGCGCCCGACGCCGCCCGTCGCCAGGAACTCCTCGGTCAACGTCGGCCGATCGGCCGCGAAGTTCCGCCAGACGGCTTCGGCATACGGACGGCTCGCGGTCGCCAGGCTCGGATAGAAGCCGCGCTCCTCCATGTCCGCGAGCACCGTCCGGTAGTGGTCGAAGACATGCCGGTCGAGCAAGCTGCCCGCGGCCCGGACGCTGGACAACGCGCCGCTGCCGAATCTGCCGACGCGGTCGAGTGACCCCAGGGCCACGATCCCGGAGAGGTCGAACGGACTGACGCCCTGGCGTTGCGCCGCGGCGCCGATCCGACCCCACAGGCGACGGAGTTCGACCTCGGGCAGCACGCTCGCCACGTCGACTTCCGCGAGCGAGTCGCGGGTGTTGCGGATGGTCTCCCGGAGTCCGTCCACGGACAGCGGCGGCGTGTCGAAGGCCGTCGCCGTGCGTCGGCTGGCATCCGCCACCGCATCGAGCAGGTCGTCCGCCTTCTGGATCGAGTCCGCGCGCTCGATGAGGCCCCGCTGCTCGAGTTCCTCCGCGAATTCAACGAGGTATGCCCTGGACCCGTAGGCGATGTCGCTGACCAGTGCGAGGATGAGCATGGGCGACATGTGGATCGTCGCGAGGCTCGCCAACTCCACGAAGTTGCCCACCGTCTTGCGCGCGACATAGCTCTCCACCCGCTCGTCTTCCCGAACTTCGCGGGCCCGCTCCACGCCCCCCACGTCCTCGGCCATGAAGTCGAGCATCTGGCCGACGAAACCGCGGTAGGTCCTCGCGTCCCGGAAGGCCCGTGGCAGCAGCACGGCCGCCGACTCCCGCAGGGCGCCGCCGACGATCCCCGCCGTGCTGCGCACCGCACGCTCGGGCAGCGACAGGCCGTAGCGCAGGTGGCGACCGACGGTCTGCCGGACATGCTCGATGGGCACGTCGGGCGCCTGCCGCGATGGCATGGAGGTCACTGCGGTAGCTCAGGGTAGGGGATGAGCAGGGAGCGGGGGGATCGGCGAGGGGCCGACCGGGCGCGCGCCGGCGGCTGGTAGGACAGGCGGAGCAACTTGTAGAGCGCCGCGAGGTCCGCGGAACCGAGCTCCGCGGTCTGGCCGCGCCTGAGCCAGGAGGGGAGCACGACCGGCCCGAAGCGGACCCGTTTCAGCCGGCTCACCCGGCGGCCGAGCTGCTCGAAGAGCTTGCGGACCTCGCGGTTGCGCCCTTCCATCAGCACGACGTGGTACCAGTGATTGGTGCCCGTGCCGTCGTAGTAGCGGATGTCGGAGAAGCGCTGCATCTCGCCGTCGACCTCGACGCCGTTCCTGAGCCCGTCGACTTCCGCGTCATCGAGGACGCCGTCGACGCGGACCGCGTATTCGCGGTCGAGGCCGGTGGAGGGATGCATCAGGCGGTGCGCCAGGGCCCCGTCGTTCGTGAGCATGAGGAGCCCACCGCTATTGATGTCGAGGCGCCCGACGGTGACCCAGCGTCCGCGATGGGCGGCGGGCAGGCCGTCGAACACCGTTGGCCGGCCCTCTGGATCGCGCCGGGAACAGATGGTGCCCTCGACCTTGTTCATCACGAGCACCCGCTGGCGCGGTGCGGCTCGTGTCGTCAGGCGGCGGCCATCGACCTCGATGCGGTCGCCGGGCTCGACCCGGTCGCCGACCGTTGCCTTGCGGCCATTGACGCTGACGCGCCCCGCGACGATCCAGCGCTCCATCTCGCGGCGCGAGCCGATGCCGCGGTCGGCCAGCGCCTTGTGCAGTTTCTCGGACACGATGGCCCGGACCGTTCAGCGATCCACCGTCGGCAGCGGAACCACGTTCTCGAGACCGCCCTGGGGAGGGTCCTCGAGTCCGCTCTCGCCGTCGCCGTTGGTCTCGGCCGGCGGCATCGCTTCGTCAACCGCGTCAACCGCGTCCGCGCCGGAGTCGTCCACGTCTTCGCTCGCGGCGATCAGCGCGCGGATCTCGGCCAGCGGCGGCAACTCTTCGAGATTCGCGAGGTCGAAGTAGTCCAGGAAGGCGTTGGTGGTGCCGTAGAGCGTCGGCCGGCCCGGCACTTCGCGATGCCCGACCGACCGGATCCACCCCCGCTCGAGCAGCGTGCGCATGATGTTCGGACTGACGGACACGCCGCGCACCTGCTCGATGTCGCCGCGGGTCACCGGCTGTCGATACGCGATGAGCGCGAGCGTCTCGAGGAGCGCGCGGGAGTAGCGCGGCGGCTTCTCCTCCCAGAGCCGGCTGATCCAGGGGCTCAGGTCCTGGCGGACCTGAAAGCGGTAGCCGCTCGCGACCTGCTTGAGGCGATAGCCGTGATCCGCCAGGTCGTATTCGATCTCCCCGAGTGCGCTCTTGACGGCTTGGCGCGGGTTGCCTTCCGGCAGTTCGCCGGGGGCGAACAGCCGCAGCATGCGCTGGATCGAGACCGGGTCGGGAGAGGCCAGGAGGGCTGCTTCGAGGATGCGGCGAATCTCGGTCTGCTCGAGCATCAGGAAGCTCCGGCGGCGCGCAGGTAGATCGGGGCGTAGGCCCTGTGCTGCACGAGGTCGACCAGACCTTCGCGGTGCAGTTCGAGCAGCGCGAGGAAAGTCACGATGATGCCCTGCTTGCCCTCCCGGGGCGCGCAGAACTCGCCTAATGGCACGAACCTGCTGGCTGCGTTGACCCGGGCGAGTATCGCGGTCATGCGTTCGCGCACGGAGAGGGCCTCGAACTGCACGGCGTGATGCTCGTTCAGGTCGGCGCGGTGCAGCACGTCGGCCATCGCCAGCATCAGTTCCTTGAGCTCGACGGCCGGCGGCGGGTGCACGTTCACGAGCCGTGGCGGCTCGGCCCCGGCCGGAAAGACGTCCCGCTCCAGGCGGGGCAGCTCGGCAAGCCGCTCGGCGGCGTCCCTGATGCGCTCGTATTCCTGCAGGCGGCGGATCAGGTCCGCGCGCGGGTCTCCTTCCTCCTCGTCGTCCGGCGTGGGGCGCGGCAGCAGCAGCCGGGACTTGATCTCCGCGAGGGTCGCCGCCATGGCGAGGTATTCGCCGGCCAGCGTGAGCCGTAGCGCGGACATCAGCTCGATGTAGCGCATGTACTGCTCCGTGATCTCGGCGACCCGGACCTCGAGGATGTCGAGGTTCTGGCGGCGAATCAGGTAGAGCAGGAGGTCGAGGGGGCCCTGGAACGTCTCGAGGATCACTTCGAGCGCGTCCGGCGGGATGTAGAGGTCCGTCGGCAGTTCGTCGACGACCCGCTCGCCGACGATGGCCACCACCGACTCGCCGCGGCGCTTGCGGCGTTCGGCGTCGAGGCGCGTGATGCGGCCGTCGTTCACGAGGGGGTTCCCCCCTCGGGCTCTTCCCGCGAGGGGGTTCCCCCCTCGGGCTCCCCCCGCGAGGGGGTTCCCCGTCCGACTCCCCCGGCTGAGGGTTCGTCGTTCATCGGGAGCTGATGCCCACGGCGGCGCGCACGTCCTCCATGGTCTCGCGGGCGATGTCGCGGGCGGCTTCCGATCCCTCGACGATGATGGTGCGCACCAGGTCCGGATTGTCCTCGAACTGCACGGCGCGCTCGTGGAACTGGACCTGCTCGGCGACGATGGTGTCGATGAGCGGACCCTTGCAGTCCACGCATCCGATGCCGGCGGAGCGGCAGTTCTCGGCGGCCCAGGTGCAGACGGATTCGGACGAGAGGGCCTGGTGCAGCGCGAACACCGGGCAGTTGTCGGGATCGCCCGGGTCGTTGCGCCGCACGCGCGCGGGGTCGGTGGGCATCGTGCGGATCTGCTGCTCGACGACCTGCGGATCCTCGCGCATGCGAATGGCGCTGCCGTGCGACTTCGACATCTTGTCGCCGGTCAGTCCGGGGATGAGCGGCGTCTCCGTCAGCAGCGCCTGGGTCTCCGCCAGCACGATCCGGCCGCCCCCCTCCAGGTACCCGAACAGCCGTTCCCGGTCGCCGATCGACAGGTTCTGCTGCTCGGAAAGGAGCGCGCGGGCGCGGTCGAGCGCCTCCCGGTCACCGCGCTCGAGGTAGTCCCGCCGCGCGGACCGGTACAGGCGCGACGCCTTGCGTCCCATCTTCCGGATCGCGGCCTCGGCGTACTCCTCGAACCGCGGCTCGCGGCCGTAGACGTGGTTGAAGCGGCGCGCGATCTCGCGCATGAGTTCGATGTGGGGAACCTGGTCCGCGCCCACCGGAACGTGGCCGGCGCGGTAGATGAGCACGTCGGCCGCCTGCAGCACGGGATAGCCGAGGAAACCGTAGGTCGAAAGGTCCCGGTCGTTGAGCTTCCGCTGTTGTTCCTTGTACGTGGGCACGCGTTCCAGCCAGCTCACCGGGGTGATCATCGACAGCAGCAGATGCAGCTCGGCGTGTTCCGGAACGCGGCTCTGCACGAATATCGTCGACGCCCCGGGGCTGATGCCGGCGGCGAGCCAGTCCACGACCATGTCGATCGTGTTCTGCTCGATCACGCCCGGATCCTGGTAGTGGGTGGTCAGCGCGTGCCAGTCGGCCACGAAAAAGAGGCACTCGTACTCGTGCTGCAACCGTACCCAGTTCTTGAGCGCTCCGTGGTAGTGGCCGATGTGCATGCGGCCGGTCGGCCGCATTCCGGAAACAACCCGCCGGTCCGAGTCGGTGCTGCTCAAGTGAACGGGCTTCTCGTGAACACGCGGCGGCGATTATAGCTCGAAGTCGCCGAGCCCGGCCCGGGTGACCTCGGGCAGACTCTCCGTCAGGTCGACCACCGTGGTTTGTTCGCGGCGGCACGGCCCGCCGTCGACGATGGCGTCGACGACGCCTTCGAGCCGGTCGCGGATGTCCTGGGCCTCCGTCATCGGGTACTCGTCTCCCGGCAGCAGCAGCGTGGTGGACATCAGGGGTTCCCGCAGTTGCGCGAGCAGGGCGAGACTCACGGGGCTGTCCGGGACGCGCAGGCCGATGGTCCGGCGCCGGCTCATGAGGCGCCGCGGCACTTCCCGCGTGGCCTTCAGGATGAAGGTGATGGGCCCCGGCGTGTAGTGCTTGACGATCCGGTAGCTCGTGTTGTCGACCATGGCGTAGGTGGCGAGCTCGGAGAGGTCGCGGCACAGCAGCGTGAAGTGGTGCCTCGGATGGAGTCCGCGGATCTCCCGGATGCGGTCCAGGGCGGCCTTGTCGCCGATGTGGCAACCGAGCGCGTAGGTGGAGTCCGTGGGGTACGCGATGACGCCCCCGCCCTTGACGATTTCAGCCGCCCGGGCCAGCAGCCGCGCCTGCGGATGGGTGGGATGAACGCTGAAGAATTGGCTCATAGGAGCTATTATCCGTGAAATATGAAGCAGTTGGTCGATTTCCTTCCGGTCCTGGTTTTCGTCGGCGTCTATGTCTTCACGGACATCTTCGTCGCGACCGGTGCGCTGATGGGCAGTGCCGTCGTGCAGCTCGGCGTTTTCAAGTGGCAGGGCTGGCCGATCAGCCGGCAAATGTGGGTGGTGATCTGGGTCGCACTCGTCTCGGGCGCCCTGACCCTCATCTTCCAGAACAAGACGTTCATCCAGTGGAAGCCGACGATCGTGTACTGGATCATGGCCGGCGCGATCGTGGGCAGCCGCTACGTCGGCCGGGGCGACCACATCCAGAAGGCGCTCGGCAAGACCCTCGCGCTGCCCGACCGGGCCTGGGCGCACCTGACTTGGGGCTGGGGCTTCGCGATGCTCGCGGCCGGCGGCGCCAACCTGGCGGTCGCCTACGGTTACAGCGAAGAGGCCTGGGTGACCTACAAGCTGATTTCCGCGTTCGCGATTCCGGTCGTCCTCACGGTCGCCAGCGTGGCGTACCTCGCGGCGAGCGGGCAGTTGCCCGAGGAAGAAGCTCTCGACGGGGCCGAGCGCCGGTGAAGGGTCGCGCGGCGCGGGTGGCGCACCGGGTCGGGTTCGCCGTGTACGGGACCCTGCTGCTCGCGGCGCTTTCGGGCGCGGCGCAGACGGCGCAGACGATGTACATCTCCGACGAGTACCGCGTCCCCCTGCGCAGCGGGCCGTCGGGGGAACACCGCATCCTGCACTACGGTCTGCCGAGCGGGACCGTGGTCGAGGCGCTGGAGGTCGACGAGGATGCCGGCTTCACCCACGTGCGGCTGCCCGGCGGGACCGAAGGCTGGCTCCCGAACCAGTATCTCGTGAACGAACCCATCGCGAAGCTGCGCCTGGCCGAAGCCGAGGAGCGGATCGACGTGCTCGAAGGGTTGCTGGCGGGTGACGACGCGGCTTCCGCCCTCGCGGACGCGCGGCGGACGGAGCTTGCCAACGCGGACCTCGAGCGGCGCAACGAGGCGTTGGTCATGGAGCTGGAGCAGCTCAGGGCCGAATCGGCAGAAGGGCTCGGCCTGTCTGGCGCCAACCGGGACCTGATGCAGCTCAACACCAACCTGCGCGCGGAGGTGGACGACCTGCTCGCCCAGCGGGACGGTCTCGAACAGAACGTGGAGCGGCAGTGGATGCTGATCGGCGCGGCCCTGGTGCTCGTGGGCCTGATGCTGGGAGTCGCCATCAAGTCCCGTCCGCGGCGCAACTCCTGGTCGTGACCGCGCTCTCGGTCAACCTCAACAAGATCGCCTGGCTGCGCAATGCGCGCGAGGGGTCGCGGCCGTCCGTGCCGGGGGCCGCGCGGACGGTCATCGCCGCCGGCGCCCAGGGGGTCACGGTGCATCCCCGTCCGGACCAGCGCCACATCCGGCCGGACGACGTCGGCGCGCTGGCGGCCATGCTTCCCGCGTTCCCGGATATCGAGTTCAACATCGAGGGAAATCCCTACGCCGGCCCGCGCGACAACGGCTATCCCGGTTTCGACCGGCTGATCGAGTCGGCGCGACCGCACCAGGCGACGCTCGTACCGGACTCGGACGGGCAGCTCACGTCGGATCACGGGTGGGACCTCTCGGATTTGGGGGCAGCCGACCGGCTGGCCGCCGTGGTTGCCCGGTACCGGGAATGGGGCGCGCGGGTGAGCCTGTTCGTGGATCCCGTGCGGGAACAGATCACCGGCGCGGCGGCCTGCGGCGCGGACCGAATCGAACTCTACACGGGCCCGTACGCGGAGGCGGTAGAGCGCTTCGGCGTGGACGACGGGCGTGCGGAGGACAGCCGGCGGACCTATCGGGAGGCCGCCAGGTATGCGGCCGAACTTGGTCTCGGCGTCAACGCCGGCCATGATCTGAACCTGAACAATCTGGCGCGCTTCCTGGCGATGGGCGGCATCGCGGAAGTGTCCATAGGGCACGCCCTGACGGCGGATGCGCTGGAGTGGGGCCTGTCGGCGACCGTGCGCAAGTACGTCGACGCCATTGCAGAGGGAAACAGCAAGGAGAGCAACGCATGAACGAACCACCCCGCCGCAGGAAGCTCATGGCCGGACTGCTGTCGGCGACGCTGTCGGGAACGGCACTGGCCGACAACCCGGTCGTCGTCATGGAGACCACCATGGGCAAACTCGCGGTCGAGCTTTTCGCGGAAGACTCGCCGAAGACGGTGGAGAACTTCCTCGGTCTGGTCGACTCGGGCTTCTATGATGGCCTCGTCTTCCACCGGGTGATCGAGGGTTTCGTCATCCAGGCGGGCGGCCACACGGCGGACATGGAGTACCGCGAAGCGCCGCGTACCGTGGTGAACGAATCGGCCAACGGCGTACCGAACGATCGCTACACGCTGTCGATGGCCCGCACGTCGGACCCGGACTCGGCGGGCGCGCAGTTCTACGTCAACATGCGCGACAATGACAGTCTCAACTACCGGCGGGGCCGGCCCGGGTACACGGTCTTCGGCCGTGTGATCGAGGGCATGGAAGCGGCCCACGAGATCGAGCGCACCGAGACGGCCACGCAGGCCGGCATGCAGGATGTGCCGGTCGAGCCGGTGGTGATTACGAAGGCATATCGTCGCTAAGGGAGCGCGTTACCGTGAAACCGTTTCTGACGGCGGCCGTGATCGCCGCCATCCTCGCCGTGGTCGCGGCCGAGGCGTATCGTTGGCTGCTTGCGGGCAATCACCTCGGGCTGCTCGCGGTGGTGTTTCTCGCTTGTCTCGTGTCCGGCCTCGCGGCGATGCGCGTGGGCAAGGCCGCGCATGGTGGGCGCTCCCGGGCGCCAGCACCGCAGCGGCCGGCCCGGCCGGCCCGGTCCAGGGACGGACCGAGGGACGAACCCAGGGACGAACCGAGGGACGGCTCCAGGGAAACCGGCACCGTGAAGTGGTTCAGCCGCTCCAAGGGCTTCGGCTTCATCATCCGCGAGGACGGCGACGAGATTTTCGTGCATCACCGCTCGATCCGAGCCGGTCCGGACCGGCGGGGGAACCTGCGCGACGGTCAGCGCGTCACTTTCGTCGCGGTCGAACGCAGCAAGGGATGGCAAGCAGAGGACGTCGCGCCCGCCGGCGACTGACCACATGAACCTGCGTGCGTTTCTCGCGCGGTGCGTCGGCGAGGCGTTCCGCGACGCCGGCGTGGAGAACGCCGAGCCCTCGCTCCGCCCGTCGGGCCGGCCCGAGTTCGGGGACTACCAGGCGAACGGGGCCATGGCCGCCGCCAAGCGCCTGGGGACGAATCCGCGCGCTCTTGCCGCGGCCGTTGCGGAGTCCTTCGGGGCCAGCGCCGCCGGGGTCGCGGACACGGTGGAAGTCGCGGGGCCGGGCTTCGTCAACATCACGCTCTCCGGCGCGTTCCTGTCCGAGCGGCTCGGCAGCGTGGGTATCGACCGGGCCGTGGACACCCAGCGGATCGTCCTCGACTACTCCTCCCCGAACCTCGCCAAGGAGATGCATGTCGGTCACCTGCGCACCACGATCGGGGACGCCATGGCCCGGATCCTCGAGGCGCTCGGCCACGAGGTGATCCGGCAGAATCACGTCGGCGACTGGGGCACCCAGTTCGGCATGCTGGTGGCCTACCTGGAGGACCGCCATGAGTCCGCGGCGGAACTCGCCGACCTCGAGGTGTTCTACGCCGAAGCGCGCAAGCGGTTCGACGCGGATCCGGAGTTCGCGGACCGCGCGCGGCGGACGGTGGTGGGTCTGCAACGCGGCGACGAGAGCGTGCGCGCGTACTGGCGGCGCTTCATCGAGATCTCCCTGTCCCACTGCCGGGCCGTGTACGACACGCTCGGCATCACCCTGACCGATGCCGACCTCGATGCCGAGAGCCGCTACAACGACGACCTGCCGGCGGTGATCGAGGATCTCGACCGGGCCGGGCTCCTCACGGAGGATGCGGGTGCGAAGTGCGTCTTCCTCGACGGGTTTGACGCACCGGTGATCGTGCGGAAGCGCGACGGCGGCTATCTGTACGCGACGTCCGACCTCGCCGCGGCGCGTCTGCGCGCGCACCACTACCGCGCCGACCGCGTGCTCTACTTCACGGATGCACGCCAGTCGCTGCACTTCCGCCAGTTCTTCGCGGTCGCACGCAAGGCCGGCTTCGTCGGTGCGGCGTGCAGTCTCGAGCACCATCCGTTCGGGGCGATCATGGGCGGGGACAACCGGCCCTTCAAGACGCGGACCGGGGGCGTGGTGAAGCTGGCGGACGTGCTCGACGAGGCGGTGCAGCGGGCGCGGGCGCTGGTCGCGCAGAAGAACCCGGAGCTGGCCGGCGCCGAGGCCGAGCAGGTGGCGCGCGTGGTCGGCATCGGCGCCGTGAAGTACGCGGACCTCTCGAAGAACCGCACGAGCGACTACGTATTCGACTGGGACACCCTGCTCTCCTTCGATGGCAATACCGCGCCCTACCTGCAGTACGCCTACGCGCGGATCCAGAGCATCTTCCGGCGCGCGGGCACGCCGCCGGTCCGCCTCGAAGGCCCGCCCGCCGTGGCGGAGCCGGAGGAGCGGCGCCTCGCCGTGACCCTGCTGCGTTTACAGGAGACGCTGGAGCAGGTGGCGCGCGATGCGCTGCCGCACCTGCTCTGCACCTACCTGTTCGACCTCGCCAGCCGCTTCATGCAGTTCTACGAGACGTGTCCGGTCCTGGACGCGCCCGGCCCGCTACGCGACAGCCGCCTCAAGCTGTGCGCCTTGACGGCGGACACGCTGAAGACCGGGCTGGGCCTGCTGGGGATCGAGACGGTCGAGCGGATGTGATCGTGTTCACCATCGGGTTGCATGGTGTCCTCGCACTGGGCGCGTTGGGATGGCGCTTGACGACCGTTGCGCGGAAAGCCTGAACCACCAAGCGGGATGCCGGCCGCGAGGGCCGGCATGCGCGCGGGACGCTACCTACGCCCTTACGGTAGCCGGAACCGTGTAGGACTTCAGGTCCTGGACGAAGTCGGTGAGGACCTGGATGCCCGTGGCCTCCGCTTCCAGGCACCAGTCCCGGAAGGCGGCGAGCAGTTCGTCGCCGCGGCCGCGCTTCGACCAGATCTCCACGAGTTCGAGCTGCTTCTCGTAGATCGTCTTCAGGGGCGGGCTCACGCCCGTGATCTCGCTGATCCGCCGCCGCTGCCGCTCGTCGACCAGTGTGGCGTGGCGGCAAAGCACGGACTTCGAGCGTCTGAGCAGGCGGCGCGTGCCGGCGTCGACACGACGCGACTCCTGCTTGACCAGCGGGGCCACCACTTCTTCCGCGTAACGCGCCATCACGCGGAAGCGGTCGTTCAGGACGGCCCAGGTGGTGTCCATGTCGATCGAACTCTTGCCCTCGACCCGCGCGACCACGGGGCCCGTCGAGAGAGGCGTCGCGAGGCCGAGACGCTCGAACAGCCGAATCCACGCCCAGCCGAGATCGAACTCCCAGGGCTTGACCGAGAGCTTCGCCGAGTTCGGATACGTGTGGTGGTTGTTGTGCAGTTCCTCGCCGCCGATCAGGATGCCCCAGGGAGCGAAGTTGGTCGCCGCGTCGGGACACTCGAAATTGCGGTAGCCGAGGCGGTGGCCGATGCCGTTGACCACGCCGGCGGCGAAGAACGGAATCCAGAGCATCTGTATCGCCCACACCGTGAGCCCGAGCACGCCGAAGAGGATGAGGTTCACGATCAGGAGCGCACTGACGCCGAGGGACGTATGAGGCGTGTAGACGTGGTTCTCCATCCAGTCGTCCGGCGTCCCCTTGCCGTAGCGTTCGAGGGTGTCCGGGGTCGCGGCGTCGCGATAGTACTCGGT
Source organism: Pseudomonadales bacterium (assembly GCA_963664635.1). Taxonomy (GTDB): domain Bacteria; phylum Pseudomonadota; class Gammaproteobacteria; order Pseudomonadales; family Azotimanducaceae; genus VXNE01. The sequence continues at coordinate 284,167 of OY761542.1, forward strand.
CCCCCGGAAGAGGATCTCGCGCAGGCCGTGGACCTGCGGGCTGTGCGGATCGCCGTCCTCGTCGGCGGCGGTGTGGTGCTTGCGGTGTATGGCCGTCCACTCCTTCGTGATCATCCCGGTCGTGAGCCACAGCCAGAACCGGAAGAAGTGTTGCAGCACCGGCTGCAATTCCAGGGCTCTGTGTGCCGAGAATCGGTGCAGATACACCGTCACGCCGATGATCGTGACGTGCGTCATCACGAGCACGTAGCAGACGAGGGCCGGTATGGACAGCCCGACTACGCCGTACCACCAATCTTCCAGGATCACCGCTACCACCTCCGCAGGATCATGTGAGCCCGGCCGATGCCGGTCTTGCCGCTTCCCATGTGCGGGACTGCGCATTCTGGCCGTTCGAGTCCGAAGATACCACCGCTGCAACGAGGTCGCACGCGGTCGTCGGAGGTAGCACGGAAGTAGCGCTGCGGCCCGCCCGGATCGACGTGCCCGGTCTACAATACGCGGCCTCTGGGGAAGCTCTGATCAAGAGCTTCCCCAGTGCGGCACAGGGATGTGCCGCCAGATTAGATGGCGTGAGCCATCGAATCTGTGGAGCAAGACGAAACCGCGTTTTGTCTTGCGACCTGATCAAGCCCATGGATGGGCGTGATCAGAGGTTCCTCGAAGGGAGCGCTCCCGTGACGACGGATGACGACCTGGCCATCACCCTTGGCGTCGAGGAGGAGTTCTTTCTCGTCGATCCGGATTCCCGCGACCTGATCGCCGATCCCGACCCGGCGATCCTGGAGGCATGCGCCGCGGCGGCCGGTCCCCATCGCGTCACGACGGAGTTCCTGCGCTCGCAGGTCGAGACGAACACGCGGGTCTGCGGGTCGATCGCGGAGTTGCGCGCCGCCCTGGCCGAGACCCGGTCCATCGTGGTCGATGCCGCCGAGCGGCATGGCGCGTGGGCGCTGGCGACGTCGATGCACCCGTTCGCGGACTGGCGGGAGCAGACGCCCACGGCCCGGGAACGCTACGAGCGTTTCGCGATCACCTTCCAGGAGAGCTTTCTGCGCCAGGTCGTCGGCGGCATGCATGTCCATGCCGGTTTCGGAACGCCGGACTCCCGGATGCGGGTGATGACCGCGTTGCGCCGCTACCTTCCCGCGCTGCATGCCCTGTCGGCGTCTTCTCCGTTCAATGCCGGTCGCGAGACCGGGTTCAAGTCCTACCGGCTGACGATCCAGGGGGCGTTGCCCCGGACCAGCGTGCCGCCGCCGCTGTTCTCCCAACACGACTACGAGATGCTCGTGGACGACTACCGCGCCCTGGAGTTCATCGGCGATGGCAGCGAACTGTGGTGGGACCTGCGTCCTTCGGCGCGTTACCCGACGGTCGAACTGAGAATCTGCGACGTCTGCACGCGCCTGGACGACGCGGTGGCCATCACGGCGCTCTACGCTGCGCTGATCCGCAAGCTGCTCCGGCAGGACGCGCGGGACGGATTGCCCGCGGAACCCCCCACGGAGATCATCGCGGAGAACCGTTGGCTTGCCGCGCGCTACGGCGTGCTGGCCTTTCTGGGCGACTTCGGCGGCGGCGGCCGGGTGGACATCGACGACTATCTCGATGCGCTCCTGGACGACGTCGGCGAGGACGCCCGCGCCCTGGGTTGCGAAGCGGAGGTCGCCCGCGTCCGCGGCATCGTCCGGGAAGGGACGTCGGCGGACCGGCAGCTCGATCTCTTCCGGCTGCGCCGCGTGGAAGGGGATGGCGAAGAGGCAGCCCTGCGCGCCGTGGTCGACGCCGCGGTCGCCGAAACGCGTCCCTGAGGGCCGTCGTCAACCTCGCGGCAGCGGCATCTCCGGGCTGTCCTGTTTGCGCGCCCGCGCGAACGCCGGCATCGGCGCCTCGGTCCGTACCTGCTCGAGCCAGAACACCCCGTCGTACGGCGCGCTGTTGCCGCGCGTGCCGACGAAGTCCATGTCGCCGTCGCCGTCGAGGTCGCGCGCCGCGAACTGGTCGAACATGCCGCGCTTGCGGCGCGAGATGTCGTGGCCGGCCCAGTCCCCGTCGGCCGCGCCCGGATTGCGGAACCAGCCGAGGCGTCCGAGCGGGTCGTCCGGCGTGACGTCGCCGTCCGCGTCCCGGGGCCCCAGGCTGTAGCTTCCGGACATGACGTCGAGAGCCCCGTCGCCGTCGATGTCGGCCAGCGTGATGCCGGTCACGGTGTCGGGATCGAAGGTTCCGATGCGATGCACGATCCACCCGGCGTCGGGCGCCGCCGGCTGTTCGAGCCAGACCAGCCCCATCCCCGAGAACTCGGGGGGGTCGCCGAAACGGGCCGCGGTGACCAGATCCGTCCTGCCGTCGCGGTTCAGGTCGGCATGGTCGAGGTGGAAGCCGGCCACCGCGGCGCCTGCCACGTCGATGGGATGCTCGACGAAGTCGCCGACGTCCCCGCCGGTGTTCTCGAACCAGACCATGCGCGGGCCCCCGCGTATGCCCCCGACGATGTCGAGGTCCCCGTCGCCGTCGACGTCCACCGGCTGCGCGTTGTGCGGCACGCTGTAGTTGCCGAGCACGGTCTCCTCCCAGCCGTCGTCGGCGAGCGGATCGCCCGTCGCGTGAAAGACGGAGATCGGCGTGTCCCGGAGGAAGTCCTCGGGTGTCGGGTTCTGCGTCCCCTTGTTGGGCGCCAGGGCTTCCGGGCGCCCGTCGCCGTCGAGGTCGGCCAGGAACACGCGGATGTAGGACCCGCGGTTCCGGGTCATCGGCAGCATCAGCCGCGGCCAGGGCGTCGTGCGCGCGTCCGTGCCGGGATTCTGGAAGTAGATCAGGTGCGCGAGTTCCGCGGCGACGATCGCGTCCGGGTACCCGTCGCCGTTGACATCCGCGATGGCGACATCCTCGGGGGCGGCGGCCTCCGCGCCCTCCGCCAGCGTGACGTTCACCCAGACGTCGGGGTCGGCGGAGGCGAACGCGATCCGGACGTGCCCGTCGGCCTCGCCGTCGTAGCTGGTGTCGGATTCGTGCACCGACACGACATCCTCGAACCCGTCGCCGTCGAGATCGCCCATCGCCAGCCCGTCGCTGCCGCTCAGGGCCACGCCGGTCGTGGCGGGATCGTCGATCAGGTGCTCGCGCCAACTGATGTAGAGGCCGTCGGGCGTGCGTGCCGTCGTCGGGGTGTCGCCGACGGTCGCCGGCTGCTCCTGGGCCTCCTCCGGCTCCGGGGGTTCCTCGGGGACACAGGCGGTGGCGGTGAACGCGGCGAGGCCGACGACGATGAAGAGACGGTTCATGACGCGAGAACTCGTGGCGGCGGTCGGTCAAGTGTATGTGCATATCGCTTTGTTGGGGCGCCGCCCGTGGCGTCCGGCGCTGGTAGCATGCGTGCGTTGCATGGTGGAGCGTTGCGATGATTCGATTCGTCCTGGCGGTGGGCTGCCTCGTGGGTCTGGCGGGCTGCGGCGATCCTCTCGTCACGATACCCGGCGGCGAACTCGATGGTACGGAGCGCGCCGCGCCGGCCCGCTGGACCGACGTCCCCGACACCATCCAGCTCGAGACACGGCCGTCCGATCCCTACTCGATCAACATCTGGGGCGTCGGGCTCGAAGACCGCCTCTACGTGGTGACCGGTACCGAAGGGGCCAACTGGACGCCCTTCATCGAGACCGATCCGAGCGTGCGGGTCCGGGTGCGCGAAGACCTGTATCGGCTGCGCGCGAGCGTGGTGGAGGATGCGGACGAACGCGCCCGCGTGGCGGTGGCCTACGACGAGAAGTACGAGGTGGACCGCAACGACGGCTGGGTGGCGACCGGCATGATCTTCCGGCTGGAACGGCCCTGACACCCTCGACACAAGGAGAATCGACACATGGACTACCTGCTGAACGGCATCCGGGTCATCGATGCGGCCACCTATCTCGCCGGTCCGGGATCGGCCACCATCCTCGGCGATTTCGGGGCCGACGTGATCAAGGTCGAGCCGCCGGGCGGCGACGGCTACCGCGCACTGGTCGGAGCGCACCCGGTGCCGTACCACTGGCAGCTCACGTCGCGCAACAAGCGCAGCGTCTGCCTGGATCTGAAGCGCACCGAGGGCCAGGACGTGCTGCACCGCCTGGTCGCGGACGCCGACGTGATCCTGACGAACTTCCTGGGCGAGCAGCTCCGCGAGTTCCGCATGTCGTACGAGGAACTGAAGGCGATCAACCCGCGCCTGATCTTCGCGCAGCTTACCGGCTACGGCACGCGCGGACCGGACGTGCAGCGCCGGGGCTTCGACGCCACCGCCTGGTGGGCCCGCTCGGGCCTCATGGAGTTCGTCCGGGAAAGGGGCCAGACGCCCCTGCAGATCGCCCCGGGCATGGGCGACCACGCCACCACCCTCGCCATGTACGGCGCCATCATGACGGGGCTCTTCCGCCGGGAACGCACGGGCGAAGGCTGCCAGGTGAGCACGTCGCTCGCGGCGAGCGGCGTGTGGGCCAACGCCATGGCGCTGCAGGGCACCATCGCCGGCGTCGATCTCGCCGCCATCAGCCAGGAGCGCGGCTGGACGACGCCCTTCCGCGTTGCCTATCCCACCAGCGACGACCGCTACGTCACCCTGTGCATGATCAACACCCAGCGCGAATGGCCGCGGCTTGCGCGGGCCCTCGGACATCCGGAGTGGCTCGACGATCCCCGCTTCGTCGACATGCGCACGTTGCTGCGCAACCGCGACGACCTGAAGGCCCTCATCGCCGCGGCGACGGCGCGGTGGACCCAGCGGGAACTGATGGACCGCCTCGACGGCCACGGCGTCACGTGCGGGGTGGTCGCGCCGATGTCGGACGTGATCGAGGACGAGCAGCTCCGGGCCAACGACGTCATCATCGAGCCCGATGACCCCGGCGCGGGCTACGACCGCACCATCAACTCGCCGATCTTCGTGGAGGAAGAGAAGAAACGGCCGCCGCGACGGGCGCCGGAGATAGGCGCGCAGACCGAGGAGGTGCTGCGGGAAGCGGGCTTCTCCGACGCGGAGATCGGTGCGCTGCTGGACGCCGAGGTGGTGTTCCGGCAGGCGGGCTGACGCGGTGCGCCGCCCCGCCGGCGGCCGGCCGGTGGAAGGGCCGATGGAGGTCCGCCTGACGTTCAACGGAGCGGCGCCGGAGGACCCCGCCGTGACGGACTGGTTCGCGGCGCGAAACGGACCGCTCGCGGCGCTCGCCTTCGAGTGGTGGGTGTGCATGCGCGGCCGTGGCGAGGAGGTCCTGGAGCTGCTGCACGACGGCTGCCCCGTCGCCTGCATCGAGGACGTACCGTTCGCCTACGTGAACGCGTTCACCAGGCACGTGAACGTGGGTTTCTTCAATGGAGCGTTCCTGCCGGATCCCGCGGGCGTGCTCATCGGCACGGGCAAGCGGATGCGTCACGTCAAGCTGTGGCCGGACGTGGAGACCGCCGCCGATGCGCTGACGGAACTGATCCGGGCAGCGTATCGGGACGCCCGGGAGTACGTCTCGGCGCGAGTAGGAGCTTGCGCCGGCTCGATCACCCGCTCGATGCGGGGCAGATGAGCGGGCAGATGGCCGATGTTGCGATCGGCCCCGGGCCGCTGCCTCGCACGTCTCGGCGCCGTGCGCGCCGGAGCGGCACCACGGTCACCGCAACCGGCGGGCGGGGCATCGGCCGAGGCTAGTTGACGATCGTGACCATGGTTCGGCAAAACGCTGCAAACGACGCGCCGCCATAGTAAGACGCCGTATTCCAGCAATGGGCGGCCGGTTTGAACGAGGCGCTGTAGCCCTCTCTTCTGAGATTGTTGGTCCAACTATTCAAAGTCGTGTTGCCAGTTTGTCGCATCGAGTTCTCCGGTTTCTTCGGATGGACCTTGCCGTCGATAACGACAGCGAATGTCCTGCCGACGGCGTGCGCGCCGCAAATCTCCACCTGGAAGCAGTTGTTTTGGCCGAGGCTGGCGTCTCCGAGCTGGATAAAGCTGGAGCCGTAGGCTCCGTCTGTCGACACCAAGTCGACGTCCGTACCGCAATCACCCCGACCGTGCGTTGCCGTTCCGCCATTGGCGATCTTGACGTCAAGCCCGGACCTGACTCGCGAGTGGATCCCCGAGGGCGGGCTCGGTATGTTGATGCACAATCGGCCGGTGGCCGCGCTTGCGGTCGCGGTGGCAGCCGGCGGCTCACCGACAACGCTCCTTATCTGCGCCTCAGCTACCCCCCCCCCCCCCCCCCCCCCCCCCCCCGCAAAAACCAGCAGGGCGGCGGCGAGTGCGAACGCCTGCGGTCTGCAACGACCGGCAGCCGGGTTCGTCAAGCCCTCGCGCGAACTCCTTCCCGACACCCTGGCGTTCGGCAACCGCCGCACCACCGTCGCTCGCAACGCGTCCATCACCGTGTCCATCATGTGCATCGTCTCCTCCGAATCCGCCTGCCGGCGCGTATGGGATGACTCCCCCTACCAGACACTGCCTATCAGAACTCCGCACAAAATTCAATCGTGCCCAATGCCGTAATGCCATACCTTCGACTCGCCTTCGAGTGGTGGGCGTGCATGCGGGACGTCCGACTGGGCCGGCCCGCGGTCACGGAGGGACCAGGTCGACGCCCTGTCGGGCAAAGTCCTCGTCGAAGGCGAACGCCGTGGTCCATCCGCGCTCCTGCATCAGCGCGATACTGGTCCAGTCCGTGAGGCTGACGCGCCGCAGGGAGGCTGCAAGCAGCCCGCCCATGGCACGGTCGAGCAAGGCTCTGTCTACCCAAACCACCTCCATCAGCGGCAGCATGTCCAGATAGAAAGCCCGCACGGCACCGATTCCGACACGTGCCTGCAGCAGGGCGACGGTCTCCAGGACAACGAAGGAAGAAGTCGCGAGGCGGGCTCCGGCGGCGCGCAACGACGCGGCGGCCCGCATCGCCGCGTCATGGTTCTCGTCGCCTTCGACGAGCAGCGCATACAAGGCCGAAGTATCGACGAAGACCGGGGTCACCTGAACGCGTCCTCGAGATACGCATCGTGGCGAGCCGACCCGTCCGTCTCCCCGCGTTCCGTGCGGCAGGTGCCCGCAGCCCCCAGGAAGCGATCCCACGCGGCGTCGGTTCGTGCATGGGTGAGAACGTGATCTACTCCCTGGCGCACCAGTTGCGCGATGGACATCGAGCGCTGTGCCGCCAAAGCCTTGAGCCGTTCGTATTGCGCGCGTTCCAGTTGAATCTGTGTCCGAATCATGCGATGTCATGTTATCGGTGTAGCGCGAGCATGATAGCACCGTGGCTTGCAGCGGTCGTCGTCCCGGCTGCTGCCGGCTTGCCGGCACGGGAGGAAGTCGCCACCGTAGCGCCCATGGATGGCTGCCATCGAGTCCTCGCGCCGGCGGAAGTCCGTTGGGACGGGCACCGGCTCTTCTCCGTCGCGTTCGACGACGTCTATCACGGGACGGACGGTCCGGAAGAGACCGAGCGCGTCTTCCTGGCCCCGGCGCACCTCGACGAGCGCGCCGCCAGGGCGGGGTCGATCACCGTCGGAGAACTCGGCTTCGGCGCCGGGCGCAACTTCGCGGTGACGGCGGAGCGGGTGCTTTCGCGTTCTTCGGCGCGGCTCCACTACGTGGCGTTCGAGCACGCCCCCATGACGGGTGAGGACATCGCCCGGGCAACTCGATACTCCGGAGCGGCGGTGCACCGCGAATTCGTCGAGGCGCTGCCGCCCGCGATCTCGGGCTGGCATCGCCGACGGTTCGCGGGCGGGCGCGTCCAGCTCTCGCTCTTTTTCGGCGACGTGCTCGCCGGACTCGCCGATCTCGCGGGGCGCACAGCAGCCGGGGTGGACGCCTGGTTCCTCGACGGGTTCGCGCCACGTCGCAATCCCGGGATGTGGAGCACGGACGTGTGCGCTGCGATCGCCGGGCTTGCTCGGCCCGGGGCGACGGTCACGAGCTATTCGTCGGCGGGGGTCGTCAAGCAGCGCCTGCGGCAGGCCGGTTTCGACGTGCGGCGCGTCGATCAGCGGCCGCGCAAGTGGCACACGCTGCTCGGCGTGTTGGCCGGGCGTTGGTCACCGGCGACGGCGCAGCGGCCGTCGGTGTCCGTCGTCGGGGCCGGCATGGCGGGATGCTGCACGGCACGCGCGCTTGCGGAACGCGGTTGCGACGTGACGGTGCACGACAGCTCCGTCGCCGCCGGCGCCTCGGCGATACCCGCGGCCGTCCTGCATCCGCGGTTGCTGGGCGATGGCGGTGCCGCCGCTTCGTTGCGCGCGCACGGTTACGGATTCGCCGTGCACCGGTACGCGGGCCTTGCGGGGATCCGGGCAACGGGCGCCCTGCAGCTACCCGGCCCGGACGGCGACCCGGCGCGTCTCGAGCGCATCCTCCCGGCGTTGCCGGCGGGCTGGATCGGCAGCCTTTCTGCGGCGGAGGCGTCGCGCATCGCCGGCGTGCGGGTCGCCTCGGCGGGGCTGCACTTTCCGCACGCCGGGCTCGTCGACGGCCTGGTGCTGTGCCACGGGCTGCTCGATCACCCGCAGATCCGCTTCGACCCGGCGCACCCCGAGGGCGAGGTGACGGTCCTCGCTGCGGCTGCGGGAGTCACCGAAACGCTGCCGGAGCTCGAAGTCGCTCCGTTGTGGGGGCAGGCGGACCTTTTTCCCGGACCCGCGCCGCGCATGCCCGTGCTGGGCGACGGGTACGTGGCGCCGGCCGCTTCCGCCGATGGGTGCTGGGTCGGCGCAACTTACGAGTACCGGCCGTGGGAAGCCGGCCTTGCGACGGCAGCCAACGTCGAACGCTTCCGCGGGCTCTTCGGACGTGCTCCGGCGGCGCCGGTCGATGTCTTCCGGGGCATGCGCGCGGTCACCTCGGACCGCATGCCCGTCGTCGGCCGGGTGGAAGAGGATGTCTACATCACCGCCGGCCACGGCTCCAACGGCACGACGTCGGCGGCCCTGGCGGGGGAGTGGATCGCGAGCCTGATCGCGGACGAGTATCCGCCGGTGACCCGGGAGGTGGAGACGCTGTGCCGCGTCGAACGGTTTCGCGAGCGCCAGTTGCGGCGCCCGAATCCGTTCAGCGGGAGGCGGTAGCGCCCCCACGGCGATCCCGTGGTCGCCCGTTCCTGATGCCTGTCGGGCTCCGACACGGGACGTCACAAGGGGCTAGCTAGCCGTTCGGTATTTGGTGGCATTTCAGCCCAAAAGCCAATGAATACGGGAGGTACAGCCTTTTTGTAACACGGCAATTCCAGATTCGCCGCCTCGATGGGCTGCAGCAACGCCCCCCTCGCTTGTCTTGTCGGGTGCCGCCGTTGGCATCGCCCGAGAGTGCGCACCCAAGGGCAACCCCGGGACACTGCACCGATACCCGGGCTGCAGGTCGTGCACGACGGAGTTCCAGAGCGAGCCGTTCATCAGCACGCTGTGGAGCAACACAACGACGGGAACGTCGCCGCCCCTGTGGGAATACATCAGTCCTGCCGTCGTCGGACCCTCGAGGTAGCTCGGACTCCGGCTCGGCCGCGAATCCACCGTCGTCACCCCCTCCCGCTCTCCCCCGGGGGGCACGCCGCCATCCGTATCGCCTATCCGGTGCGAAAGCAAGATGGGTGCCTCTGTCAACCAAGGCATGCCCCCTCACCATGACCGATCGGCGGCGGGAACGTCAGCCCGGATGCGCCACAGACAGATTTCCGGCGCATGCTACGTAGCGAGGAACGCCCTTCTGCGCCCACTCGAATCGAGCCTCCCTCCGAGGGGATGCGCTCTATCCGTGGCGGATTGACGCCAAGGTCACCTGAGCGCGCACGCCATCGTAGATCATGATGACGCTCTGGAGGAAAGTCCGACCCAACAGAGCACGGTGCGGCTGCCCGCCTTCCACCAACGCAACGCCCGCGAAAGGACCATACTGGTAGAACTCGAGGGACGGTATGCTGACGGCCGCCAGGTACACTGGGTGGGTCTTTGTCCCATCCGACCCCGACAACTGGACTGTATCGATGATGGGTAGCCGCAAATCCTGAGCAAGCTGATTGTCGATGCAGCTCTGCGTGGCGCCTGTGTCCACTAACGCGACGGTGCCAACGGGTTCGTGCTCCGCCGCAAGACTCGTGGGCGCGTCTTCGGACGTGTAGTGCGAGACGGACACGCTTAGGGTGGGACCGTATTCGAGGAGGGTGGCCCCGTCTGGCTGCCCATTCGCGTCCCGAAATCCAGCGTCAGCTAGTGGCACGAACGGGGCTGTAGGCGACCGATGCGGGCATGGGAAACTCTCGCGAGCGTCCGACTTGACGGATCAAGTAGGGGCCTTGTCCGAAACTCTTGATGGCTGCTCGCGCGGCGGCATCGAACGTGTCGAACGCGTCTACGAACGTTGCGTCGTGGAAGATGACGTACTTGCCGTGGTGATGCTCGGATAGCCATTCGGCCTTAGCGTCAAAGGCTTCCATATTCCGACGCAGGACATCGTCAGCAATGTCGGTCTCAACCATTCTCTCTCCTCCCGACGCCGGGTGTCGGGCGAGTGCAGGACGCACGAATTCGAGGATCACGGCCACCCGCACCCTCCAACCATCTCCAGAACGCGCCTTGCACGTTAGGGGAGGAGAGTCGACCTTGTCAAGGTGGCCCCAAGACGAAAAAACTCGATGTTGCGTTGTCAGTCGGCTTCCGCGTTAGGACCCCACTCTGCGGCAAGCTCGGGGTTTGGTCCAGGCGTCGTGCCATCGTTGTCACGAGTGTCCGGATCACCGCCCGCGTCGATCAGCGCTTTCGCGCATCGTGGTGAGAATTCAGCCTCCTGCAAAGGCGTGCGGCCCCGACCATCCCGAACGTTCGGATCGGCGCCGGGGCCTGGATCAGTGCATCGAGCCAGTTCGGCAGGTCCCCTGCCACGGCTTCGTGGAGTGCGAACGGCCGTCGTCGTCTGCCTTGATTTGGATCGCCGATCAACGCATTCACCATGTCGGGGCCGACGATCCTCTCGTTGGCTTCGTCGATCGCGCAGGAACGACAAGAGGCCAAGGCGAATCAGGCCAGCGTTATTTTGGAACTCCGAATGCATTGTGCTTGCTGCCTTTCGGTCGCAAATGCCACCAAATGCCGAACGGCTAGCACAACCGCGTCCCCTACTCTTCGAAGGTTCGCACGCCGATAACGCTGTCGATGGCCTCGATGCGTCCGGTCAGCCCGTCGGTCGGTGCCACGGCGAGGTCGATCAGGTTATAGGCCACGTCGTCGCGGCTCTTGTTGAGCATGTCCAGGACGTTGATGTCGGCTTCCGCGAGGACGGACATGATCTGCCCGAGCGTACCGGCGACGTTCCAGTTCGCGACCGCGATGCGGAACCCTTCGGTCCGCTCGAGGTTCACGGCGGGGAAGTTCACCGAGTTCTCGATATTGCCGAAGCGCAGGAAGTCCGTGAGTTGTTCCGCCGCCATCACGGCGCAGTTCTCTTCCGCTTCCTGGGTGCTGGCGCCGAGATGCGGCGTCGCGAACGCGTGCTTGTGCGCGGCGAGAGCGGCGCTCGGGAAGTCCGAGAAGTAGGCGCCGAGGCGGCCGGAGCGAAGTGCGTCAAGCACCGCGGCTTCGTCCACGATCTCCTGGCGGGCGAAGTTCAGCAGGACGGCGCCGGGCCGGAAGGCCGCGAGCGCTTCGACGTCGATCATGCCGCGCGTGTCCGGCAGCGAGGGCACGTGCAGCGTGACGTAGTCGGAACGCGCGAACAGGCTCGGCAGGTCGTCCATGCGCTCCACTTCGCCCGGCAGACGCCAGGCGGCGTCGATGGAGAGCGCGGGGTCGAAACCCACGACACGCATGCCCAGATCCAGGCCGGAACGCGCGATGCGCGAGCCGATGGCTCCGAGACCGACGACGCCGAGCGTCCGCCCGAAGAGTTCGCGTCCCTTGAAGCGCTTCTTTTCGCCTTCCACGAGCTGGTGGAGTTCGTGCTCGTCGGTGACGTTGGAGAGTGTCTTCGCGTATTGCATGCCGCCCATCACGTCGCGCGAGGCGAGCAGCAGGGCGGCGAGCGTCAGCTCCTTCACGGAGTTCGCGTTGGCGCCCGGCGTGTTGAACACGACCACGCCGCGTTCGGTGCAGGTGTTCACGGGGACGTTGTTGACGCCGGCCCCCGCGCGGGCCACGGCCTTGACGCTCGGTCCTACCTCCGCGCTGGTCAGCTTGTGGCTGCGCAGCAGGATGGCCTGGGCTTCCGCCAGGTCCGGGCCGACCTCGAACCCCTCGGGAGGGAAGCGCTTGAGGCCCCGGGAGGCAATCTGGTTGTAGGTTCTGACGCGGTACATGGGGGCCTCGAACCGGCGGCGCCCGCGGCGGCGAGCCCGCAAAAGGCGCGCGATTTAACCACCGTTGCAGCGCGCGTTTCAATTGCCGGTCGCGGCCCTGGCGCCGGCGCGTGACGCATCGCGACCAAACCCCGTCGGGTCGCGTCCCCGGCCGCGCGGTCCCCGCGGCGTCCGGTGTTCGCGCGTCACCGCCAATCCTCGATGGAGAGCCCTGGGACGCGCCGGAACTCTCCAACGTTGTTGGTTACGAGCACCACGCCTAGAGCCCGCGCGTGGGCCGCGATCAGCAGATCGTTGTGGCCGATGGGGGAGCCCTTGCGCTCGAGTTCATTGCGGATCGTGGCGTAGTGCCCGTTGGCGGGCGGCTCGAGCGGAAGGGTGTCGATCGCCGAGAGGACGGCTTCGAGCTGTCTGGCAAGGCGGGCCGATCCGCGGCGTTCGGCGCCGTAGCGGAGTTCGGCCGCGACGATGGTACTGATCGCGACCCCGCCTGGCTCGACCGCGGCGGCGCGGCGCGCAGCCGGGCAGCCGGGCAGCCGGACGATGTCGGACACGACGTTCGTGTCCAGCATGTACGTCGGGCCGGCCACGCTCAGAGCGGATCTTCGGGCTCGGTGGCCGGGTCGGCGACGGGGAGCAGCTCTTCGTCGAGAGGGGTCAGTTCGGCAAGCACTTCGGCCAGCGTCGGCGCGCGTTCGACCGGAATCAGCACCAACCGATCGTGCTCCCGGTAGATCAGGACTGCGTTCGCGTTGAGTTCGAGTTCCCGGGGAATGCGAACCGCCTGATTGCGGCCGTTACGGAACAGGCGGGCGTGGCGGGGCGCTGTGGGCTCGCGTGCCGTGTACTCTGTCATATGCCTAGCCTATGCCAGCGCAAGGATCGGCGTCAACGCCGTTGCCGGAGAGTTGCCGGAGAGAAAAAGCGCTCTCCGCGCAGGCGGCATTCCGCCGCTTGACGGTACGCGGCCGGGCATCGGACCATGGGTGGCGATGTCGCGCGGGGCGCTCGCGATGGGCTTTCCACGGGGTCGCTGCGCTCCGACGCCGGCCGCGGGGGGCTGCCATGCGAGTATCTTCCGGGATCGACGCTTCTCTCGTTTTCATACTGGCGGGATTTCTCGTCGCGGGAGCCCTGGGAGGGTGCGGGGACGCGCCCGGCACGGGCGTGGCGCCGGAGGACAAGGGCAGCTTCGCCCACATTCGGCGGGTCACCGCGGCGGTCGACGACGCGGCGCTCAGGGACGCGGACGCGCGCCCGGGTGACTGGCTGTCCTACGGGCGCAACCATCGCGAAGACCGCTACAGCCCGCTGGACCGGATCCACCGCGGCAACGTCGCGGAACTCGGCCTGGCGTGGACGCTCGACCTGGGCACCAAGCGCGGCATCCAGGCCACGCCGCTCGTGGTCGACGGCATCATGTTCCTGAGCGGTCCCTGGTCGGTGGTGTACGCCGTCGACACCCGCAAGGGCGAGCTGATCTGGGAGTACGACCCCGGCGTTGACCGCGGTATCGGGACCCGGCTCTGCTGTGGCGTGTCCAATCGCGGTCTCGCGCTCTACGAGGGCGCCCTGTTCGTTGGAACCCTGGACGGTCGCCTGATCTCCATCGACGCGGCGGACGGAACGCCCAACTGGGAGGTGATGACGGTCGATCCGGGAGGCTACCAGTCGATCACGGGGGCGCCGCGCATCGCCAACGGCCTGGTGCTGATCGGCAACGGCGGGGCCGAGTTCACGGCGCGGGGTTACGTGAGCGCCTACCGCGCCGACACCGGAAAGTTGGCCTGGCGTTTCTACACGGTACCCGGCAACCCCGACGACGGTTTCGAACACCCGGATCTCGAGCCGGCCGCGGCGACCTGGACGGGGTCCTGGTGGGAGCTCGGGGGCGGCGGGACGGCGTGGGACTCGATCGCCTACGATCCGGAACTCGACCGCGTCTACATCGGCGTCGGCAACGGCACGCCCTGGAACCGGCTCCGCCGCAGCCCCGCGGGCACTCCGGCGGAGGAGCGGCGCCGTTTCCTCGCGGACGCGCAGAGGCTGGCCGACAAGGCGTAGCTGGCCGGGTCAAGTACCGCCCTGGGCCCCGCTCGCCGCGTGGGCGTCTGCCGCTCTCTGAAGGCGCACATGGATTCGCGCAATCTCCCGGCGGAAGTTCTCCGGCAGTCGCGCCCAGTCCCGCGCCTCGACGAGAAACGGAATCGTCGAATCGCGCACGGCGTCCGCGAAGCCGGCAAGTCGCTCGGCAGGAATCCTCTGCAAGCCCGGCCCGCGGATCGCGAGATCGAGATCGCTGCCGGCGTGGCATCGCCCAGTGACCCGGCTCCCGTGGGCCCACACCTCGACATCCGGCAGGTGCTCGCGGAGCAGGGCTTCGAGAGTGCGTCGATGCGTGGAAGGCAGCTCCAGCCCGTCAGCCATGGTCGGACTGCTCGATGATGCTGGCGAGCGCTTGTGCATCCTCGACGAAGGACGGCAGCAGCTTCAGCGTCGTTTCGGCGAAGTCCTCGCCATAGTCGTGCGCCGTGTCGTTGCGGTTGTCGCGATAGCCCAGCCACCTCTCGACAGCGCCGGTGTCGAGGAGGTCGTGCCGGGCGGCGTGGCGGAACAGATCCTTGAAGTTGAGCCGGTCTGCCTGACGGTTGCTGGCAAAGTACGCGGCGAGCCGCTTGCGGAGCAGCTTGCCGCTTTGTTCAAGGACCAGTTCGAACTCCTTGACGCATGCTGCCCGATAGATCTCGTAGAGGACATCCTCGCTGTCGTCGAGCCGTCCGATCTCTTGTACCGCACGTTCGAGCGAGGCGATGCAGCGGCGCAGAAAGGTGGTGTCGATGCTCACGGGCCCTCTTCCGGGGAACGGAACGGATGTCCGTCTGCGGCGGCGGAAACGATTCTAGCAACGCGAATGAGCGATGCGCGCGGGGACCAACCAGACTGCATCCTCCTCACCCGCCGCGCGCGGCGGCTTCGAGCTCGGCGACGATGACGGCGGTCGCATCCGGCGAGTGGAACTTGGCGAGGCGCGTCCGCCACCCTTCGAGGGCATCCAGGATGTCCCGCGTCCCGGCGACCAGGGTCGCCGGGGTGAGGTCCGCCTCCGGGAGCACCGTGCTGTAGCCGCGCTCGCTTGCGTAGGCCGCGTTCTCGATCTGGTCGCCGCGACTCGCGGCGGTCGGCAGCGGCACGAGGAGGTTGGGCTTGCGCAGGGCGAGCAGTTCATGGAGCGCGTTCGCGCCGGAACGCGAGACCACGACCGTCGCGGCCGCCAGGATGTCGCCCCATCCGTCGGTAACGAACTCGCGCTGCACATAGTCGGGCGTGTTCTCGAGGTCCGGGTCGAGGTGGCCCGCCCCGCAGACGTGCAGTACCTCGAACGTCTCCGTGAGACCGGGCAAAGCCGCGCGCGTGACCTCGTTGAGACGTTGCGCCCCGAGGCTCCCTCCCACCACGACCAGCATGGGCCGCTCGCCGGGAAGCCCCGCCGCGGAGGGGCCCCTGTCGGGATCGCCGCGTACCAGGGCGTCGCGGATCGGGGTGCCGCTGTGCACGACACGCCGCGCGGAGGCTCGGGTTTCGGGGAAGTTCACGCACAGCGTCGCGATGAACGGCAGCGAAAGCCGGTTGGCGAGCCCCGGGGTGAGGTCCGATTCGTGCGCGACGACCGGGATGCGGCGCAGCCAGGCGGCGAACACGACGGGAAAGGCGACAAAGCCGCCCTTGGAAAAGGCGACGCGCGGCTTCACGCGTCCGAGGATCAGGCAGGCCTGCAGGATGCCGAGCGGGATCTTCAAGGCGTCCGTCACGTTGGCCAGCGAGAAGTACCGCCGCAGCTTGCCGGTCCGGACACTGGCGAACGGGATGCCCAGCGGCGCCACGAGGCGTGCCTCGAGACCCGAGTCCGACCCGATGAATGAGACCTCCCAGCCCTTCGCCTGCAACGCCCCGATCACGGGCAGGGCGGGAATGACGTGGCCGGCGCTGCCCCCGCCGGTCACGACCGCGTGCATCACAGGGCCAGCGCCTCTTTCACGAGCGCGACCGTGACCCGGCGTCGCGCGGACATCGAGGCGCGGTCGATGGTGTCGAGGTGATCGAGCAGCTCGGGCAGGCCGCGGCCGACGCGGCGCATCAGGAAGCCCACGACGTCGTCGGAGAGGTCGAAGCCGCGGTCGCGCGCCGCCCGCTTGAGGACGGGCACGGCGGCCTCGTCCGACAGCGCCGACAGTTCGAAACAGGTCGCCCCGCGCAGACGGGAGGCCAGGTCGGTCAGGGTGAAGGCGGCGGCGGTCGGCGGCTGCCCGGCGGCCAGCGTGAGCGCATGCCCCCGCTCGAACATGGCGTTGTACAGGCGAAACAGCGCCTCTTCGCTGCTGCGCTCGCCGAGCCAGAGGTCCACGTCGTCGATCAGCACGCGCTCGAATGCCTCGTAGCCGTCCACGTCGCAGAGTGCGTCCGCCGGCACGTATGCGCCGTCGAACGCGTGGCAGACCGCCTGCAGGAGATGACTTCTGCCGGCCCCTCGCGGGCCCCAGAGCCACGTACAGCGAAATGCGTCGACCGGCGCCCGCAGGTGCTCCACCGGCTCCCGGTTCGCGCCGACGGCGAAGCGGTCGAAGGTGAAGCGCTCGCGCAGCGGAAAGCGCATCGGCAACTGGCGGGTCACGACGAGGGTCTCGACGACCGGAAGGCCCGATAGCCCCAGGTGATGACGTAGTCCAGTCCCGATGCGATGCCGAGCACGCCGACGAGGGCGAATCCCCACGGGTCGACGAGCCAGGCGGCAAGGGGGGACACCATCTCCGTCTCCAGGAGCTGGACGAGCAGCAGGATGAGCACGACGATCTGCACGACCGTGTTGGTCTTGCTGATGAACGTCGGCGCGACGTCCAGCCGTTCGATGATCACGCTGTAGAGCATTGCGCCGCCGACGATGACCACGTCCCGTGCGATGACGATGGCAGCCAGCCAGAGCGGTACGTGTCCCTGCAGCAGCAGGATGACGAACGTCACGCCAACGAGGAGCTTGTCCGCCAGGGGGTCCGCGAAGGCGCCGAACGGGGTGGTCCACGCGAACCGCCGGGCGAGGAACCCGTCGACGGCGTCCGAGGTGCCCGCCACGGCCATCAGTACCAGGGCCGTTCCATAGTCCCCGCGGGCCAGACACCAGCCCGTCGGCACGATCAGCGCGATCCGGATCACCGTGATGACGTTTGGGAGTTGGCGCACGGTCAGCCGTTCCCCATCCAGGTGAGGGTCATGGGGGACCCGCTGGCGTCCGCCGACGGGCCCGCGGGGCCGGCCTGCAGAATACCGTAGACCGCGAGCAGTTCCGCCAGCCGGGACGGGGTCGACCGCGTGGTCACGCGGAGCGTCGTCGTCTCGGGCGCGGCGGCGAGGAGTTCCACGCGGTCGATGAACTCCAGCCCCGCGAGTCCGCGCATCAGGGCGGCGTAATCCGCCACGGTGGCGATGCCGCGGACATCGAGTTCGATGGGACGGGCTTCGCGCCCAAGCACCGCGAACCGGTCCATGAGTTCGTCCGCCACCTCGTCGACGGCGCGCGTAGCGCCCTGTTCGGGCGTTTGCGTCTCGAAGCTGAACGACCGTTTGCCGCCTCCGAGCCAGAGTTCCCACTCCGTCACCCAGTCCCCGAGCGGGCCCGGCTGGCCCCGGCCGAGGAGCACGAGGTCGGGTGCGTAGCGGGCGGTCGCCTGCTCGATGGCGTACGGGAACCGGTACCAGACGTCGGCGGTGGAGATGCGCGCGGCATCCTCGGCGTCCATGGCCGGCAGCGCGATCTCGATGCCCCGCTCGCGCGCCCGCTTGCGCAACGCCGCCGCGAGCGGGTGCGTGGATGCGCGGGAGGCCACGGCCGGTGCGCCGTCCTGCTCAACGGCGAGCCATCCCAACCCGGTCGGTCGGTCGGCGCTCCAGATCGGCAGTGCGGCGCGGGAAACCAGGTCACGGACGGCCTGGCGCGAGAAGCTGACGCCGAGACGCATCTCGCGCGCGGCGGTCCCGGGCAGGAAACGGTACTGGACGTAGTACGGGCCGGGGTCGCGCAGGGCGTCGCGGACCGGCTCGCTCATGGGCACGCTGCGCAGTCCGGTGAGCCGGGTGAGCATCTGCCGCAGCGCGGCGCGCGCGGCGGCGCGCCGGTCGGCCGCGCCCTGGCTCTCGAGCGGCGCTTCCACGTCGTAGAGCCACGGAACTACCGCTCCACGGGCCGGGACCATGCACATCGCTCCGGCGGCGAAGCAGACCAGGACGAGCGCCCGAACGCCCCCGTGCGGGCGCAGTGCCGTGGCGCCGGAACGCCGGGTGCGGACAGGGACGGACGGTTGTTCCATGGGCGGTCCGCGCCTCGGGCCGGACGCGGCGCTGCCGTGCTCCGGCCGCGAGGCGCTTCCATCGCGACGGCGGCGTTGTGGATGTCGGGGCGCATGGTACAAACTGCCACCTTTCGATCAAACTCCGTCATGTCCGGACTCACGTATCGAAAGGCCGGTGTCGACATCGACGCCGGTCAGGAACTGGTGCGGCGCATCGCCCCGGCGGCGCGGCGCACCCACCGTCCGGAGGTCCTGTCGGACCTCGGCGGTTTTGCCGCGCTCGCGTCCGTGCCCGAGAAGTATCGCAACCCGGTGCTGGTCACCGGGACCGACGGCGTCGGCACCAAGCTCAAGCTCGCGATGGAGTACGACCGCCACGACGACGTGGGGCAGGACCTCGTCGCCATGTGCGTGAACGACGTCATCGCCACCGGCGCGGAGCCCTTTCTCTTTCTCGACTACTACGCGACGGGGCGCCTCGAGGTGGACGTCGCCGAGCGCGTGATCGTCGGCATCGCGCGCGGCTGCGAGATGGCGGGATGCGCGCTGGCCGGAGGCGAGACCGCGGAGATGCCGGGGTTCTACCAGGCGGGCGAGTATGACCTGGCGGGGTTCTGCGTCGGGGTGGTCGAGCGCGACGGGATCGTGACGGGAGAGGACATCGAGGTTGGGGACCGGCTGATCGGATTGGCGTCCAGTGGTCCGCACTCGAACGGCTACTCGCTGATCCGGCGGATTCTGCAGGAGCAGGGCGCGGCGCCCTCGAAGGCGGACCTCGATGCGCTGCTGGCGCCGACGCGGATCTACGCGCGCGCTGTAGCAGACGCGCTCTCGGCCGGCGAGGTGCGCGGCATGGCGCACATCACCGGGGGCGGCCTGGTGGAGAACATGCCGCGCATGTTCCGGCGCCCCCTCGCGGCGGACATCGATCTGGACTCGTGGTCGCGGCCCGCTGTCTTTTCCGTGCTTCAGCAGGCCGGGAACATCGACGAGCTGGAATTGCTCAGGACGTTCAACTGCGGGATCGGATACGTCCTGGCCGTGGCGCCCGGGCACGAGGACGCGGTGCGCCACGCGCTCGCCGCCGCCGGGGAGACGGCGGTGGCGATCGGCGAGGTGGTCGCCTCCGGGGCCGCTCCGGCGGCCGGGCGCCTCGTCGTTGAAGGAGGAGCCGTACGCCTCGGATAGTCGAGCCGACAACTGCGAACGCAGGGAGGGACGGAACATAAGGAGCATCACCCGCCGGGACTTCGTTAACGGCATCGCCATCGCAACTGCCGCCGGCAGCGCGCTGTCGCCAATGGAAGCGATGGCGCGCGGCCTCCTCTCGCCCACGGCGCTCGGCCCCGAATACTACCCGCCGAGGCTGACGGGCCTGCGCGGGTCGCACGTGGGCTCGTTCGAGGTCGCGCATGCCGTGGGACGCGAGGGCCGGCGCTACGATGTCCCGGCGCCGCAGACCGACGAGACCTATGACCTGGTCGTCGTGGGGGGCGGGCTGTCCGGACTGGCCGCCGCGTGGTTCTTTCGGGAAGCGGCGGGTGCGCAGGCACGAATCCTGGTCATCGACAACCACGATGACTTCGGCGGCCATGCGAAACAGGTGGAGTTCGAGGTGGACGGGCGCCGCCTCATCTCGTATGGCGGCAGCCAGACTCTGACGGAGTTCAACCGCTTCCCGGCCGCGGCGAAACGTCTCCTGGGGGCGGTGGGATTCGAGCCGGAGGGATTCGAGCGGCATTTCGATCGGGCTTTCTACCGGAAGCACATGCAGCCGGCGATCTACTTTGACGCGCAGGGATACCGACAGAGCAAGCTCGTCAGGAGCCCGTTAGGCACGCTCGCAGACTACGTCGGAGTGGAGCGTGCGCACGACTAAGCGGCGATGATCGCCGAGTTTCCGGTATCGGAGGAAGCGAAGCGGCAACTCGCCGATCTCTTTGGCGCCGTTCGAAAGTCCGTCTACGCAGGCCTGTCGGGAGAGGCGGCGTTGCAGAAAATGATGACGCAGTCCTACGAGACCTTCCTGCGCGAGGAGCATGGACTTGGGGACGAGGCGTGCGGTGTGCTGCGGGACTACCTGAAAGGGCCGGGCACGCAGTTGGGCCTCGACGCGGTGAGCGTCCTGACGGGCGGAGCGTTCAACGGCCTGCCGATTCCGGGCCTCACGAGCCTCGGCCAGGATACGCTCGAGATGCTCGGCCTGGGCGGCTCCAGTGAGCCCGAAGACCACTACATCCACCACTTCCCCGGCGGCAACTCCGGCGTCGCCCGGCTGATCGTCCGCGACCTGATCCCAGGTGTGGCGTCGGGCACTACGCAGGAGGACATCGTGCTCGCCCGGTTCGACTACGGCCGACTGGACGACGCGCGAAGCCCGGTCAGAATCCGCCTGAACAGCACGGCGGTGGACGTGCGCCACGGCGCGGAAGGCAAGGTGGTGGACGTGACGTACGTGCAGGACGGGAACCCGTACCGTGTGCGCGGCAAGCACACGGTGCTCGCCTGCTACAACCACATGCTGCCGTGGATCTGTCCGGAGATGGACGACACGCAGGCAGCCGCCCTCCGGTACGCTTCCAAGACGCCGTTCGCCTACACGCAGGTGGCGCTCAGGAACTGGCGCGCCATCGAGAAGAGCGGTCACGGGATGGTGTACTCGCCAGGCGCCTTCGTGTCCGAGGTGTGGCTCGACTTCCCGGTCAGCATGGGGGGGTACGAGTATCCGAAGGACCCGGACAGCCCCACGGTCGTCACGGCGTACCCGATCGAGACGCCTGACCGAAGCGGGCTGTCGCCCCGCGAGCAGTTCCGGGCCGGGCGGGCGACGATGCTGGCGAGGCCGTTCGCCGAGTACGAGGCTGCGATCCTCTCGCAGTTGGACAAGGTGTGGGGTCCGTACGGCATGGATGCGCGGCGGGACGTTGCGGCAATCACGGTCAACCGCTGGCCGCACGGGTATGCATACAGCTACGACACGCTTTGGGATCCGCCCGAGTACGACACCTATGGCGACACGGGTCCGCATGTGGCGGGCCGCGCACGCATGAACCGCATATCGATCGCCAACTCCGATGCCGGTGCGCAGGCGCTGGTGCAGACGGCGATGGACCAGGGCCATCGCGCCGTGATGGAGCAGGTGGCGGTCGGGGCGTAACCCAACGCCCGAGGACGACCGGCGGTGGACCCGGGTCGAGGCTTGTGATCTTGCCTGATCCCGCGCTATGTTCCCGCAAGAGGTAGGAACAACATGAAGGCTTTTGGCGTTCGGCAGTTGAAGAACAACCCGTCGGCCGCATTGCGTGCCGCTCGGGAAGGGCCGGTGGTGGTCCTCAGCCGCAACTCCCCGGAAGCGGTCCTCATACACCTTGACGAGGACACACTGCTGGCGGAGCCGGGGGTCAGACGTGCGCTCGCGACGGCGTTGTACCGCGAGCGAAGCCTTTCGCTGGGTTTGGCAGCCCGATTTGCAGGTCTCGGGGCGGCGGAGTTCATCCAGCACGTGTCGCGTTTGGGCATCCCCGTGGTGACGGGGACCCCGGCCACCATTCGCGAGGACGTGGAAGCAGCGGGGGCGTGGGAGAGCGACTCGTAGCGGCGGACGCGAGTCCCCTGATCGGCATGGCTGCCGCGCGGACATTCGACGTGTTGCGTCGCTTGTACGGAGTGGTTACGGTCACGACGGTGGTTCGCGACGAAGTGTTGGCCGGGGGCGGCCGCCCGGGCGCATCGGAGGTTCGCGATGCGATCGAGAGCGGCTGGATTCGGGTAGCCGCCGCCGAGCCGGACATCGGGCATTTCCCGACCTTGACCCCGGCGAGTCGAGCACGCTGCGCTTGGCCTCGAGACACCGTGGCAAGTGCCTCCTGCTGATGGACGAACCGGCCGGCCGAACTCACGCGCGGGCTCTGGGGTTGGACGTGACGGGCGTGGCCGGGTTGCTGCTCGTGGCGAAGCAGAGGGGCTTCATCAAGGCAGTCCGCCCGGCTCTTGATGCCCTTGCGGGGAACGGCTTCAGGCTGTCAAGGGTCGTATCTGGGACGATCCTGGAACAGGCGGGTGAGATGTAGTCCTGCGCGCCATTCAAGGCTTCGGGAGCGTCAACCGCTGGCCGCACGGTTTGTGCCTACAGCTACGACCCGCTCTGGGATCCACCCGAGTACGACACGTATGGCGACACGGGTCCGAGTGTGGCGGGTCGCGCCCGCATGAACCGCATATCGATCGCCAGCTCCGATGCCGGGGCGCAGGCACTGGTGCAGACGGCGATGGACCAGGGTCATCGCGCCGTGATGGAACAGGTCGGGGTCGGGGCGCAATCCAACGCCGTGGCTCGACTGGAGGTGGACCGGCGTCGCTGATCGGGCATGGCGCACGGTCCGTCCGGCGGAGTGTGGGCCGAGATGCTGCCGCAGGAGTTCGGCTTGTCCGTGCCTGCGGGCGACGCGTGTCAGCTTGAGCCCGATCCGTCGGAAGACTGCGGGAAGCACGCAATGACCGACCGTAGACCGTCGCCGAAATTTGGATGCGATTGCGGCGTGGGAGCGCTCGGGCGGCGTATGATCGACCGAACGCGAAGCAGCGGCCGGATGCGAATCGACGCATGGACGTACATACAGTATATGGCGTACCATCCGACGACCCGCGCGGCGGGGCAGCGGGCCTCTCCCGACGCGCCGGCAGGCAGCCCGGGGCGGCGACGAAGAACGACAGGACAGGAGCGCGTGACGGTGCCGTCTCTACAGTTCAAGGGCCGGGTGTTCGTTGAGAACCATCATCTTGGCGTGCCCTTTCACGAGTGGATTCCCGTGCGGTCCAAGGGAATCGGCGACGGGGCCAGCCTGCACGACAACCTCGTCGTCGAGGGCGACAATCTAGCTGCGCTGAAGGCCCTGCTCCCAACGCACCACGGGAAGGTCAAGTGCATCTATATCGACCCGCCCTACAACACGGGCAACGAGGGCTGGGCGTACAACGACAACGTCAACTCTCCGATGATGCAGGATTGGCTTGGCAAGGTGGTGGACCGGGACGACCTGACGCGCCACGACAAGTGGTGCTGCATGATGTTGCCCCGCTTGAAACTGTTGCGGGAGCTGCTTCGGGACGATGGGGCGATCTTCGTCTCTTGTGACGATAACGAGGTACATCGACTGCGGTGTTTGATGGATGAGGTGTTTGGCGAAGAGAACTTTGTTGCCACGATCGTGTGGCACAAGATGGACAGCCCCAAAAACACGGCAAGACATCTGAGCGAGGACCACGATTACATCGTTATCTACGCTCGTATGCAGGAGCATTGGCGACCGAACTTGCTTCCGCGCTCAGACGAGATGCTCAAGCGGTACAAGAATCCTGACAGTGATCCACGTGGTCCTTGGCTCCTGAGCGACCTTGCCGCGAGAAACAAATACTCTGAGGGCCGGTACTCGATCACGACGCCTTCTGGCAAGGTAATTGAGGGGCCGCCGCCGGGAAGCTATTGGCGCGTGAGCAAAGAGCGCTTTGAGGAGCTGGCGGCAGATGACCGGATATGGTGGGGAAAGTCTGGAGGAAACCGTCCTGGAATCAAGCGTTTCCTATCTGAAGTTCGGGAAGGTGTTGTACCCCAAACGCTCTGGTCGTGGAAGGTGGCCGGTAGCACAAGACACGCGAAGCAAGAGTTGAGCCAGATATTGCAGCGTGGGGCGGGCGACGACGTGTTTGTGACACCCAAGCCGAGCAAACTGCTCCATAGAATTCTTCAAATCGCCTGCGAGAGGGACTCCATCGTACTCGATTCTTTCGCTGGATCGGCAGCTACGGCTCAGGCACTCTTGGCCTTAAACAAGGAAGATGGCGGAAGCCGGAGGTTCGTCCTGGTCGAGTGCGAGGATTATGCGGACTCGTTAACGGCGGAGCGTGTGCGGCGTGTAATCAAAGGCGTGCCGACGGCCAAGGACGACTCGCTCAAGACTGGCCTGGGCGGTACGTTCAGCTACTTCAGGTTAGGCAAGCCTATGCGGCAAGAGTCCATCCTCGACGGATCGAACTTGCCCGAATACGAAGCCCTGGCAAGCTACGTCTTCTTCACGGCCACCGGCCAGGAGTTCGAACGGAGCGAGATGGACCGTGATCGATGGTTCATCGGCCGCAGCGAGAACTACGACGTCTACCTGATCTACGAAAACGACCTCAAGAAGCTCAAGGACATGGCATTGACGCTCAAGGTCGCCAGGGAGCTGCCGCAGACGAAACGCAACAAGCTCGTATTCGCACCGACCAAATACCTGGATGCGGAGTTCTTGCACCGCTATCGGATAACGTTCCAGCAACTCCCGTTCCAGATCTACGAGACGTTCGACCGGCTGGCCGCCGATCGCTCCGGTTGACCGGCGTGATACTCAAGGACTACCAGCAGCGAGCGTTGGCCACGGTCCAGCGGTATCTGGAGATCTTGGCGGATGTCCGGGAGAAGTCCGCCACTATTCTCGAAATCGATTCGACGTACGACTGGGCGCGAGCCGCGTGGGAAAAGGGTGTGCGGGAAAACGTGATTCCGTCGTCCGCCTACCAACCACGGAGGACGGGGTTGGGGGAGCCTCTGCCGACCATCTGCCTGAAGATCCCGACCGGTGGCGGCAAGACGTTGCTCGCGACGAAGGTCGTGGACCTCGTGGGCACCCATTACCACAAACAGCAGGCAGGGTTGGTGCTGTGGATCGTGCCAACTACTCAGATTTACAACCAGACGCTGGGGGCTCTGAAGGACCGCGACCATCCATATCGTCAACAACTGGACTTGGTTTCGGCCGGACGCACCTTGATCCTGGAGAAGACCAGCGGCTTCGGTCCGTCGGACGTGGCGGAGAATCTCTGCGTACTGATGCTGATGCTGCCATCGGCCAACCGCGAGACCAAGGAAACGCTTCGGATGTTTAGGGACAGCGGCGGCTTCGACCGGTTCTTCCCCTCGGACGAAGACGTTGCGGCGCAGGGACGGCTGTTGGAGCGCGTGCCGAATCTCGACACCTTCGGCAAGAACGGTTTCTGGGGTGCGCACGTGAAGACATCGCTCGGAAACACGCTGCGGTTGCTCAAACCCTTGATCGTGCTCGACGAGGGCCACAAGGCGTACAGCGTTAACGCGAAGAAGACGCTCGAGGGCTTCAATCCCTCGATGATCGTTGAGTTGTCGGCGACACCGCCACGCGGAGCAAACGTGCTCGTGGACATCCGCGGCCGGGACCTTCACGCGGAAGAGATGATCAAGCTCGATCTCCACATCAGGAACCGCGCGAGTTCGAGCTGGCAGGACACGTTGCTGGCCTCCATCGAGCACCGCGAGCGGTTGGAGGCGGAAGCCGTGGAACACCATGCGCGAACCGGCGTGTACATCCGGCCGATCTGCGTGATTCAGGTGGAACGCACGGGTCGCGACCAGCGGCGCCCGGGCGTCGTGCACGCGGAGGATGTTCGGGATTACCTGCTGCGGCATGGGAACATCGGCGAGGAAATGATCGCCGTCAAGACGAGCCAGCGGGACGAGCTCAAGGAGGTAGACCGACTCGGCGGCTTGCTGGCGCGAGAGTGCCCGATACGTTTCATCATCACGAAACAGGCGCTGCAGGAAGGTTGGGACTGTGCGTTCGCGTACGTGCTGACCGTGCTGACGAACCCGAACTCCAAAAGCGCTCTGACGCAACTCGTTGGCCGAGTCCTTCGACAACCCTATGCAAGAAAGACGCACGTTGCCCCGCTGGACGAGTGCTATGTGTTCTGCTTTCAGCGTCGCGGAACCGAGCTCTTGCAGGAGATTCGCAAAGGCTTTGGGCTCGAGGGTCTACACGGTCTGGAAGGGAAGATCGTCGCCGACGATGAGGGCTCTCCCGGTGTCAATCCGACCGTCACGCTCATGCAGCGCGAGCCGTTCCGCACGGCGACCCGCGACCTGGTGCTTCCCGCCTTCATGATCGAGGACGATGGCGAGTGGCGGCTCGTGCACCACGAATCCGACATCCTGAGCCGCGTGCCGTGGGACGTCGTGGACGTGAGTCCACTCTATGATCTGACGCTTGGCGAGGGCCGCAGCGACTTCGACATTCAAACCGGCTTGCAGGCCGAGGCTTTGGAGCCGGATCCGGAGGCCTCGGATGCCGTACCGGTCGTCGCCGGCGAAATCGACTACTACTTCGCGGCGAGTCACTTGCTCGACGTCATGCCGAATCCCTGGCGAGGCAGCGAGTTGGCGCGGCGGGTATTCGGCGCGCTGCGGGAGAAGCACTCGCATGATCGGGTGGCGGCGAACTACGTCTTCGTGCTGGAAGAGTTGCGCAAACACCTCGCTGCCGAGCTCGATCGGCTGTCGCAAGGCGTCTTTCGCGACCTGCTCGCCTCCGGCGCGATGCGGTTCATCGTTGTGGCGGAAGACCTGAAGTTCAACCGGCTACCCGTCGAGATCGAAATCGTGCAAGGTAAGCAGGCGAATCGGGAGGACGGCGCCCAGTACCAGCGCGGCCTGTTCGACACGATCTACGAGGACGAACTGAATGGCTTAGAGAACAAGGTCGCCACGTATCTCGACCAACAGGAGCGCCTGTTCTTCTGGTATCGCAACCGGGCGCGCAAGGATTACTACGTACAGGGATGGCGGCCGGGCAAGATCTACGCGGACTTCGTCTTCACGCTACGCGCGGACGAACCCGATACCGATGACGAGCTGCATCGAGTCTTTGTCGTGGAGACGAAGGGACTGCACTTGAAGGGCGCGGGAGACACGGACTACAAGAGACGCGTCTTCGACATCTGCTCCGGACATGCAGCCCGGCGAGGTTGGGCGGAGTTCGTCCCGGCCATGCGTGACAAGGTGCTGAAGTTCGAGATCGTGGACGAAGAGGAGTGGGAGAAACGGCTGAATTTCATGTTGGGAAGTTCGGCGGCGTAAGACGTCGAGTGTGACCAGTCTTGCTCCTATAGAGCTTGCCACGGCACAGCCCAAGGCAAAGCACTGTGTGAACTATCTGGAGCATAGGGGAACTGATCCTCATGCTCTCGGAGAACGTCCCAGAAGTGGCGCGGGATCGTGAACGGAACTTGATGACCTTGGACTACCTGACCATGGCGGGCATTCATCTCTACGAATCCGTTCGCAATCAGGGTGGAGGCATAACCACCAGTGATACCGTGCGTAAAGGTCCTCTGATTGTGGTACAGCAGATAGGCAAGGATCTCCCTATCTCTCTGCGAGAAATTAGGCGTCTCGTTTAGCAGCCGCCGTCGTTCACGGCGCATGAACAAACGAGCCTCAACTCTCGCTCTGATCGCGGTCGCAACAAGCGCCAGGGGACCGAGAGACGCAAGGCTACAGAGACCGAGAAAGGCAATGCCCAAGTAGCTTCGGTTTTCTTGGACGAGATCGCCCAATCCAAGACCGGACACGTATGCCTCTGGGCCCCAAAGAAGCGAGGCGACCGTCCCGGCGAGGATGGCTAGGAGGAGGGGAGACGACTTCCGCAGGGTGTCGAGTAGTGCTACTAGGTCGACGTTAATCTGCTCGCTCCTTACATAGCTGCGGAACCCGCACACTACGCGACGTTCGCGGCGCTCTCAAGGCTTCGGCAACGCCCGGCATCTCCGGCGGCACAGTGCAGTCGGGCAACTCGTTAAGGGACGCTGCTGCCCTGATTGGGCGCATCCTCCAGGCTTCGCAGGTCGGGGAGAAATTTCGCGGTATCGCTATCACGGAGTTGCATCCCAAGGCACTGCTGTTGGCGATGGAACGTGATTCGCGAAGGGACTTGCGAATCTCGCCGACTTGGGCGCGCGAGCATGAGCGGGACGCGGCCGTCGCATCGGTTTGCGCACGCGAGGGGAGGGCCGGGGGTGCGCCAAGCTCGCGAAGCGAGGCAGCTTGGAGCAGGACCCGGAAGCCTTTGGCTTTCACCGGGTGTCCTACTTCTGGTTCGGCGGCGATATGGGACGCTTGCGACCTCGCCTGATCCCGCGCTATGTCCACGCAAGAGGTAGGAACAACATGAAGGCTTTTGGCGTTCGGCAGTTGAAGAACAACCCGTCGGCCGCATTGCGTGCCGCTCGGGAAGGGGCCGGTGGTGGTCCTCAGCCGCAACTCCCCGGAAGCGGTGCTCATACACCTTGACGAGGACACACTGCTGGCGGAGCCGGGGGTCAGACGTGCGCTCGCGACGGCGTTGTACCGGGAGCGAAGCCTTTCGCTGGGTTTGGCAGCCCGATTTGCAGGTCTCGGGACGGCGGAGTTCATCCAGCACGTGTCGCGTTTGGGCATCCGCGTGGTGACGGGGACCCCGGCCACCATTCGCGAGGACGTGGAAGCAGCGGGGGCGTGGGAGAGCGACTCGTAGCGGCGGACGCGAGTGCCCTGATCGGCGCGGCCGGCGCAGCAACGCGCACACCCTGTTCGGCCTCGGCCGCATCCCCTGCGACAACCACATCCGACAGTTGTTGGACGGCGTGCCGGCGGAACACTTCGACGCCCAGTTCCACGCCATCGTCGGCGACCTCGACGCGCGCGGCGCGCTCGCACCCATGCGCCGCCTCGATGGCCACACGCTGGTCGACCTGGACGGCACCGAGTTCTTCCGCTCGCGCAAGATCCACTGCGACAACTGCTCGACCCGCAAGCGCGCCGACGGCGGCACCGAGTACTTCCACCAGATGCTCGCCGCCACCGTCGTGGCGCCGGGCCACGCCCGCGCGCTGCCGCTGCCCCCGGAGTTCGTGGCGCCCCGGGACGGCGCCGCCAAGCAGGACTGCGAACGCCAGGCCGTCAAGCGCTGGCTGCAACGACACGGCAGCCGCTGCGCCGCCCTGCGGCCGGTTTACCTCGGCGACGACCCGTACGCCTGCCAGCCCGTCTGCCGCGCCATGCTCGACGCCGGCGGCGACTTCCTGCTCACGGCCAAGCAACCCAGCCACAAGACTCTGTACGAGTACCTCCACGGCATCCGCCCGCCCACGCGGCGCCGCACCGTGGGCCGCGGCGCGAAGCGCCGCATCCACCGCTACCGCTGGATGACCGACCTGCCCATCCGCGACGGCGACGACGCCCCGCGCGTCAACTGGCTGCAGATCACGAGCGCCCGGCCCGACGGCACCGTCACCTACCGCGGCGCCTTCGTCACCAGCCTCGACGTCGACCGCGACAACGTCGCCGAACTCGCCGACTGCGCCCGCGCACGCTGGAAGATCGAGAACGAGACCTTCAACGTCCTCAAGCATCACGGCCATCACCTCGAACACAACTTCGGCCACGGCAAGGACAACCTCGCCGCCGTGCTCGTCGTCCCCGACCTGCTCGCCTTCGCGCTGCACGCCGCCTGCGAACTCGCCGAAACCCTCTGGCAACAGGCCCGCCGGCGGCTCGGCACCCGCTTCCGCCTGTTCGAGCACCTGCGCACCCTCGCCGAGTACCAGGTGTTCCCCGACTGGAACGCCCTCCTGTCACTGCTCGCCACCGGCGGCACCGCCAACCGCCCGCCCTGAACTCCCACCCCCCACCACCCCGAAACCCGCCCCAACTCCCCGGAGACCCAAAAACGATCAGAACATCAGTCAAAATGAGAACTGCTGGCTCTGGAGGGGTGTACGTCTCGATTGTGAGGTGAAGGTCATTTTGCGGCGGCGCGGCGCTGCCAGAAGTCGTCGAAGCGGTCGCTGACGATGCAGGAACGCAGTGCGAGGATGGCGTCGGCGCCGGCGACGGTCCAGCGCATGCCGCCGCGCTTGAGGCGGCTGGCGACGACGTTCTTGCAGGCGCCCTCGACGACGCCGCTGCCGATGCACAGTCCGCGGGCGCGGAATCCGGGATAGTCCATGCGCCGGCGGTTGTCGGCGAAGTAGGCGCGCCCCTTGCGGGCCTCGTCGCAGTGGCCGGCGTGGGTGCCGACGGCCCGGAGCAGGTCGTCGAAGTCGCCGGCGAGGAGCTCGCCGCGGCGCTGCTCCGCCCAGACGCGCGCGAGGTCGTTGTCGTCTCCGTGGACGGCCTTGGCGATGTCGAACAGGTGTTCGGCGGCGTGGAACACGTCGACGATCTCGACGGCGCCGGGGAAGTGCTCCGCGGCGATGTTCCAGATCCAGGCCGCGCCGTCGCCGAGCACCACGCGGCGTTCGGCGGCGCCGAAGCCGCGCCGCCTCGCGCACGACGCGCCGCGCGAAGGGCGCGGGGACGGGGTCGGTGTCGCGCGTGGCGGCGGACTCGATGGCGGCGGAGCAGGTGACCGAGCCGGGGTCGCGCGCCGGGGCGCCGTCGGCGCCGGTCCGCTCGGCGGACCACACCACCGCGAGCTTCGCCTCGCGCGTCTTCGCGGAACCGTCCGGCTGCTTGCCGGCCCGCCCGTCGGTCTCGGCCCCGCGCACCGGCACGCCGGTGCCGTCGAGACCGAGATACAACGTCGGCGCGGGGGGGGGGCCCGGCCGCGACCCGGTCCCGTTCGTCCGCCGCGATCTCGCGGCCGAGCGCCTCGGCGCGGCGCTCCACCGTCTTGGCGTCGACGTTCAGGCCCGCCAGCTCGTGCAGCAGGGAACCGGACGTGGCGAAGCTCACCTCGCCCGCCGCGCTGCCGACCATGCGCGGCACCGCCGGCGACAGACCGCCGTCGCCGAAGCCGAGTTCCCGGTCGCGCGGCGCGAAGCCGCGGCCGCAGCCGTCGCAGTGGTACCACGCGCGCGAGAGCTCCATCTCCCCGAGCGCCGTGACGAAGGTCTTCGCGCGCCGCCCGGCATGGCGCGCCAGACCGTCGCCGCGGTGGTCGCGCCGGTCCCGCCGCGGGCACGCCAAGCCACGTCCCGCGCACGTCCGAGCGGTCGGCGTTCAGCGCCGCCGCCAGCGCCTTCGCCATCGTGCCCAGGGCGACCTCGCGGCAAGTGCGCTCCAGCCGCTCGAACCCGGCCGCGTCCGGCAAGCCGTCCCCCGCCAGCCGCGCCGCCTCGCCGTCCAGCGCCGTCGCTAGCCCGCATTTCTCAGTGTGCCGTGCAAAGGTGCGCGGTCTCAGTGGGTGCAAGTCCCACCCGGCAAGAGTCGTTCCAGCCGGTAGCAGTCGGAACGGTGGTGGAGGTAACGAAGCAACCGATCATATCATTGCTCCTGCGAGCGCAACCGGAAATGTTGGTCGCGGGAACCAGATCGATAAGCGCTTCAACGAGATCAGCCCCTTGGACGATGCCTTGGTTCACGGTGGGCTCCAGCCAGAAGTGACAGTCCAAACCCGACGATTCTGTTTTCGTCGAAGTCTACCCCTTCCGACTCAAGGAGCCGTCGCTGTTCCGTGGCGTGGCATCTTGAGGGTGCCACTCGTCGTGACGACCCGGCGCCAACCGTAGGGCGTTCCGGGCTCACACAAGGACACGTTGCCGGGCGCGTTTGGACGCCCGGCCAACGCGGCTAGGCAAGTATCTGTGAGCACGCTTCCGGGAGGTATGCCCGGAACGGTCTCGCGGACGAGCGACGATCCTCGAGTCTTGGCGGCGGGAGCCCGGCCGGCGCTGACCATCTAGGGAGTTCGCCCCCCCCCCACGACTCTCAGCACCGCGGCAACCGATCGGTCATTGCCGCGACCTGTGCCTACCAAGATCGTATCGGCTATCGTGACGGACTACGTCGCTGAGAAGGCTGCTCACTGATGGACAAGGCCCGTGCACAGGATTTCCTATGGAAGCGGCTGTATGAACTGGAGGCCACCGGGATTGGTGGATTCGAGGGCTTCCTCGCCACCGTGCTCCAAGATCTCACAGATCAGCCGTTTCACGTGATCAAATCAGTAGCCCAAGGAGGCCGTGACGTTCGGTCGGACCCGTGCAATCTGGTCAGGGTGGATCTGGAAGCCAAGCGGTACCAGCAGGACACTCACCTTCAACTCGAAGCTCTGCTCTTCAAGCTGACGGAAGCATCGACCGCTGACCCGCCGGCGGATGTGTGGATTCTCGCATCGACCCGCGGGATTGATGCTGGCTACCGTGACCGACTGCACGCCCACGGAGAGACTCTGGGGATTGGCGTCGTCATTTGGGACTGGCCGCAGGCGGATCACGCGCTAGCTGACTTCGCTGTGGTCTGCGGAGCGGCGACCACAGCGTGCCGGACACACTTGGGCACTTCGCGGGAACTTCAAGAGTCGTTGGAGTGCGTTCGAAACGACCCTGCTTTCGAGTCCAGAGTGGCATATTGGCGTGAGCGTCTGGTCCGACCCGATGTCGGCTATGCAAGTGCTCACGGCCATTGCCGTCGATGGCTGGATGACGCCCAGAACTCGTTGGTCAACGCCAAGTCTCGGCTCGGTGGGCACCACAACCTGCGTTCCAGCGAGTACGGCGTGATTCGTCGCGCACGCGTGAACCGTGAACTGGACGCGTGGCTCGCCGGCGTGAAGCCAGGCATGGTGGCGCTCATCGGCAACGAAGGCACCGGGAAGTCCTGGGCGGCCTTGGACTGGTGCAACGGGTTGTGCAAGTCGGGTGAGGAGCCAGCGCCGCTGACGTTGTTTCTGCCCGCGCGATCCCTAGAGGGGCCCGATGCGAAACTCGACATCGCCAAGGCTATCGCGGAGCAGGTCGGGCGGGGCTCCAGAGAGTTCTGGCGCCGACGTCTCGCGCTGTGGGAAGGGAGTCGCCGCACGGACATCCGGATTCTGGTCCTTCTGGATGGTTTGAACCAGAACTTCATGTTCCGTGACTGGGCAAGCTGGACTCAGCCTCTATTCGAGGACTCGCTTCAGGGCATGTATGCCGTACTTGCCACGTGCTGGCCAATTTGGTGGGAACGCGAGGTTTTCGGTCTCAGCAATCTGGAGCCGAGGCCGGTCGAGATTCTTGTGGAAGGGTTCGACGACACGGAATTCGACGAGCTGCTGGCGGCGATGGGCGTCCGCAGAGAGGAACTGACCGAATCGGTCCAGCAACTGATGCGCGTTCCCCGCATGTCAGCGGTTGCATTTGCGCATCGCAAGGCCCTTGCGGATAGCGGCGATATCACCGCTGAGCGCGTCGTGTACGAAGACTGGAAGGACAGGATCAGGCGCCAGGGTGTGGGGACGGGACTAGACGATCGTCGGATGAAGGAGTTCGTGGCGATGCTCGGCACGCAACTCCGGGACGACTTGGATCGGGCAATCAGTCGCTGCAACATTATGGACATCCTGGCTCATGAGAGTGGGCGGTCCGGTGACGAGTTGGCGGCTGCGATCGCCCATCTGACCTCCGGAGGGTGGTTCAAGACGGGCGACCGTGCGGACCTGTTCACGCTGGAGCCTGACAGAGTCCACTACGTGCTGGGCGCGGCCCTGTTGTCCGACCTTCAGGGCAGATTCGGGCCAGATGAGGTAGACGCGAGGATCGCCGAGTTTCTGGACCCGCTACAGGCCCACAGCCTCGGGCCGAGGGTTCTCCGCGCAGCGACAACGATCGCACTCTTAGAGGAAGGCACACCGCACCATCTGCGGTCTGCCCTGGCGTCCAGGTGGTTGGCCGAGCAGAACTTCAGTCAGGACGATTTCGAGGCCCTGTGGCGTCTGGCCGGTGTGGACGCCGATCTGTTTCTCAGCATTGCAGAGACGGAGTGGCTAACAGCACAAGCGAGCGGTTTCCGCGATGAGGTCTTGGTCAAGACATTGGCCAATGCCGCGGAGTTCGAGACGTTCCAAGTGTCACTAAACGCGAAGCTGGTGGAGTGGCTCGGCACGGCTTGGGCGGACTTCGTGTCCGACGACAGCGACCGGGAAGGTGCCGTCACTGATGATCCGATGATGAGCAGCACGACAGACGTTCGCTCTCGCTGCCAGGGTTGGCTCGCCTTCGAGGGGTCGACGCAGCTCGCGCCGGTGCGGATGGGAAAACACGGCGAGTGGAGCTGGCTCGGCCGAAGCGCGGTCGCGGTGATGTCCTATCTGGCACGTGCGCCTCGAGTAGAAGCGCTCGAGGCATGGGCCCTTAGCCGAGCCATGATGGATCGTAAACACCAATTCGACGAGGTGGCCTGGATCCTGCGGGTTAACTCCGAGGACGCGGTCGACGCGGCAGACGCCGTGGCAGGCGTGCTCCGTCGCCTGAAAGCAACCCAGCATCCAGTTTCCACACTCGCGGCATCCAACCTCGAGGCTGCGATGAGTGACGTTCGACAAGCCCGGGAGGCTGCCTTGGCAGAGTCGCCCGAAGAGCATGCGTTCCCCCCGAGCAACCCTGCCGTGCCAGTAGAGCATGACGATCTGCTAGATGCTGTCGCGGGCTATCTGAGCCCAAACGGCTGGAAAAGACGGGAGGGGGGCAGCGCTGCTGCCCTGATCGACTCCCTCATCGAGCGCGGCTTGCCGCTCGGCAGCGAGCTTGTCGAATCGCTATCCGACAGACTAGATGAGTACGCGGCGGCCGTCACCGCGCAGTCGCGAGTAATGCTCGCGGGGGTCTTCGAGAGGGAGAGAGAGGCAGTCGCGGCCGGGCCGGACGCCCAACCAAGGAAGGCCGCATCTCTTGCCTGTAGCGCACTGGCACTGCGATTGTTCGATGCTTCCCCGAGGGATCAGTCGCAGATGCTGCTCGCATCGTCCT
This sequence comes from Pseudomonadales bacterium, assembly GCA_963664635.1. GTDB lineage: Bacteria > Pseudomonadota > Gammaproteobacteria > Pseudomonadales > Azotimanducaceae > VXNE01. The sequence goes on from OY761542.1 coordinate 319,346, forward strand.
GCGCACCGCTGGATCGCGGCTGGTGGCCGATCTACCAACCGCCGGATAGCGGTGACTTGCAGGGATTGGACGTCTTTGGTGCATCGCCTGCCGGGCTCGTGCTCTGGCTGGACGGCGTCGGCAACCGACTGACCAAGGCGCAGATTCGCGTACTGGACTTTTTGCCAAGGTTGGTAACGCACGAGGACGGCGAAGTCCGGTGGCGAGCCGTGCAGATAGCCTCGTACGGTCGCCATGAGGACGCACTGCGGCGATTCGCAGGGTCACCTCACGCGGGCCCGGTCTCAGGCAACGACCGATCAGGCGTGCTTGCGGAGTGCGCGCGAAACAACGCCCTCCTCGAACTCGAATCGATCGGTCAAGGAAGCTTCATACCCACCAACCTTGCGGCGGAGTCGGCCGCACTCAGGGTGAGAAAAGGGGACGTCTCCTATGCTGCGCTGGAACGTCTCCGAGCGTACCTGCGTGGCGAACTAGCGGCCATCAGGACCACCACCTCCTGGAGCACCGGCCGCTATTGGTTCAGCTACGCGGACTGCCTGGAAGCGATCGTCGAAAGAAACCGGGATTCACTCGTCGAGTGGCTACGGGACTGGACGAAGGAAGGGGCACCCAGGTCCCACCTCGCGCTGACGACCTCCTTTCCGGTCCTAGACCTGATGAGGGCATTGAAGCACGAGGCACCAGGAGTCGTACTCGCAGCGGCCGAGGCAATGAAGAAGTCCAGCAAACGGACCGGGTTTTTCACCGACAGGATCAACAGTTTCCCGTTTGAAGTCCCCCGCTCCGAGATCAGCGACGCGGCATGCGATGGACAACTGGCGTCAGCGTGTACAGACGACGAGTTGATGGAGATTGCGTACCAGTGCCATAAGACCGAGCGTGAAGGCTGGTTGCTGGAACGCATCGCCGAGCTTGAGGACAGCCGCTGGCCTGCCGAAGTCGCAAAAGCGTTCACGCTACTCGGTTGTTGCGATACGTCCCCGTCCGCGGATGCACTCTGGGAGGCACTGAAGTCGAGACCACCAAGGGACGCTTGGCTCCGGCGAGTCTCTCGCGCCAGCCTTGAGGACTACCGCCGAAACAGGCGGGTGCGTGTGGAGTTCGAGCACTTCTGGCGAACAGATTCCGAGACAGCAGCGCTAGATGCACTGAAGCGGGTGACCGAGAACTGCGATCGCCGAATCGGTATCTGGCACGGAGGTTTCGACTCCCTGAAAGACGGCGCAGCCCGGACGAGGCGACTCATGGCAAGCTTGGGCAGGCGCGAATTGAACGAGGCCGTCAGGAAGGACCGCGAGAGAAGGAAGAGGCTCCTCTACCACACGCAAGTTTCGTCGGGGCATATGGCGCCGTGGCGGTGATTCCTAATTGGCCTTTTCAGCCGCGTTGCCTCATGAGAGTGTTACCGAGCCACAGGCGGTGAGGACTGGGCAGCAACAACGCCCCGAGGCTCTGCGCGTCGCTTTCGCGACGATGTCCCCATCCCAGGGACCACAACTCGCCCACGATGTCGACGTGACGGCCGATCACGGGTTGCAGAGCTTCGGTAACGTCTTCCGGTGAGGCAACGCGGCGAAAGAAATGGTTGACGCCGACCACAAGCGCCATGGATCTCTCCCCACCGAACGGCCCGCCGCGGCGAACGACCAGATGCTGAGGCTCCATCCTCATGCCGACACCCTGGTCCCCTGCGTCATCTCAATCTGTACGAGTGACCGCCAATCCGCCGTCTCGGCGTCCTACGTTTCGGCAGGAGCATTGAGCGGGGGTTGGCGGCCACGTCTGACTCTGCCTCGACCGGCAGCGTATGAGAAAACGAGCTTGTCCGGGCTAGGAGCGTGCGCCGTAGGACACTTGGGGGCCGTGCGAGGGGCGCGACCGCGGTCGAGCGAACGATCTCGGGCGGGTGCCGGTGGCTGGTGGGAGAAGGCGACCGATGCCCGCCGCCGCGCGTTCATGCCGAACGGTTCCGAGGAGCCGCCTGGTTATGAACGAACGGACCATGAGCCCGCCGTTCAGGCCGCTTGCAGCCCTTGCAGCCGCTTGACGTTCAATGCCAGACAGACCAGGTCCCACTCGCCCCGCACCTTGTCCAGGCCGCGCACGCCGAACCGGCGGAAACCGAGAACCTCCTTGATCCAGCCGTTCGGCGCCTCCGACAGCCACTTGCGCTCGGCGTATTGCTCGCGCCCCGCGTCGGTCTCCAACTTCGCCGCCATGCGCGCCTTCGCCGGGTGCTTGCCGGCGTCCGCCCCAACGTCGCGGCGGCCCTCCCGGCCCAACGCCACGTGACCGTCCACGCCGCGCTCCTCCAGCGTCGCGAGATCCGCCTCGTTGCAGTACCCCGCGTCCGCCAGCACCGTCGCCGGCCGCTCCCCGTGGGTCGCCTCCACGTCGTCCAGCAGCGGCACCATCCGACCTTGGTCGCTGGCGTTCGACGACACCTCCGTCGCCACGATCAACTGGTTCCCGCCCTCCACCGCGACCTGCGCGTTGTAGCACTGCTGGAAGCCCTCCTGCGACGTCTTCATGATCCGGCTCTCCGGGTCCGTGAAGTTGTCCTGGGCCTTCTCGTCCGGCTCGCCGTACTCCCGCTTGTAGGGCCGGCCGCCCTTCGGGTTGCGCTTCATGCCCGGCCGGCGACCGCGCGCGTCGTCCGCCTCCCGTTGCCGCGCCTCCAGGCGCTCCTTCGCCGCCCGGATCGCCGCCAGCCGATCCTCGCGCCGCCGCAACTCCGCCGGCAACTCGTCGCCCCGCGACGCCTCCCCGAAACGCTCGTCCTCCGCCGCGTCCGTCTCCCGCGCCCGATCCAGCAACGCCTTGATCTCGCCCTCCAGACGCCGCTCCTCCTCCAGCATCCGACCGTAGCTCATCGCCTTGCGCTTGCTCGCGTTCGCCCGCACCTTCGTGCCGTCGACCGACAGCTTGCCGAAGTTCGCCACCCCCATCTCCCGCGCCACCCGAACCACCTCCACGAACAGCCGCTTGAAGTCCTCGAGGTGACGCCGCCGAAACTCGCACAGCGTCCGGTGGCTCGGGAAGTTCCCCGCGCCCAACACCCGGAACGCCACGTCCTCCTCCAGCTTCCGCGCCAGCTTGCGCGACGAAAACACCCCCGTCGCGTAACCGTAGATCAGAACCTTCAGCATCATCCGCGGCTCGTACGGCGACTTGCGCCGGCCGTCGCCCGCGTACGGCGCGTAAAACACCGTCAGGTCCAGACCCTCCACCAAGTCGCTCACGTGATCCGCAAGGTGCCCCTCCGGCAACCAGTCGCGCAAACTCGGCGCCAGCAACAGCGACTGATCCGGTTGGTACGCGCGAAACGTCGTCGGCATCATCACACCCAACAAAACACCGTACCCGCATTATCCCATTCCGGTTCCTACGGCGCAGCCTCCTAGCTAGTCGTTGTCGTAGGACGTGAGAGTGCGACAAAGGGGTGCCATAGATTCTATCTGTCGAATCTCTGACGCGTCGGGGAGCCGCGGCGAGAAGTGCATGACGTGATTCCGAATCTGACGGATCGCGTCGAGGCGCTCCTTAAACACATTGTGGTCAATTTCAAGTTGCAGCCTTGCCCACCATTCCTTTCGCTGGAGCAGTCGACAGTAACCGCCGAAGGTCAAGTCGTCAGGTCCCCGAACGCGCTCGTCTCCGTCAGCAGCTTCGATCAACTCTTCGGTTGAGAACTTGCCGCGAATCAAGTTGCGGAGATGGTGTTCGATCTCGCCAATGAGCAGAAACGGATGTGTACGTTCCTTGAAATGAAGGGCTAGGTCGACTGCGGTCACGATGCCCGTGATCTTCTGCTCCTTGCCGCCTCGAACCAACACGTAGTCGTGCTGGCAGATCACCCCCGTCGCCTCGGCCAGCGGCATATGCATGTCGATCACGTGAGCCTCGAACATGCACTCTCGTACCTTTGATGGATTCTTCCCCTGGGCATGAGCGGCACCGATCGACTTCCAGCTCACGACCCCCTTGACAACGCGCTCATTGGGCATGACGGGGAGCTGCGAGTAATCCTCTAGCCGCATGATGGTCGTGGCCTTGGCCAACGGATCGTCTCGCTTCACGGACACGGGGGTGTTGTTGGCGGCATCAAGCATGCGAACGCGTATTGTTGGATCTGCGATTTTTCGGTTGTCCGCGTCGACATCCATGACGATCCAGATCGGGTCGTCGATCCACACGAACTCGAAGTCGGGATCAGTCCGCAACCGGCGTTTTTCGAGCGCGTTGCGGATGTCGGCAACAACCCAACGACCACGGCGCTCGCGGCCGAAGCTGTTGAGCAGCTCCCGGGCCGTGGTTTGGTATCCCTCCTGAGTCACATCAGCGTCGATCTCGGCCTTCCGCGCAGCGGCTACTTCGTCCAGCCACTCCCCAACTCCGATAGACATTCGCCAACGTCTCCTTTGGTCAAGAGGTGAGCCGCCTGACGCGGTGTCACGCTGCCGGCTCCGACTGCTTCGTCCGCCAGCTGTACGAGGTCTCTCATCCCCTGCTCAGGCACATTCATTGACTGTGCCCTGCGGTTTTGTACGGTCTCTTGCGCGCGGCGGCGGTTAGGCCAAACCCCCGAGGCGATGACGGACCAAGAGGCTCTGCAATGGCTCTCTTCTGAGCCTGGGCGCAAATCTCCATTCTTATGCCATCAAACACGGAACGGCTATCGAATTCAAGGCTTCGGCAACGTCACCCCCTGTTGCCCCTGGTACTTCCCGCCCCGGTCCCGGTAGCTCGTCTCGCACTGCTCGTCGGCCTCGAAGAACAGGATCTGCGAGACGCCCTCGTTGGCGTAGATCTTCGCCGGCAGGTTGGTCGTGTTCGAGAACTCGAGCGTCACGTGCCCTTCCCACTCGGGCTCGAGGGGCGTGACGTTGACGATGATCCCGCACCTGGCATACGTCGACTTGCCGACGCAGAGCGTCAGCACGTTGCGGGGGATCCGGAAGTACTCGACGGTGCTCGCGAGGGCGAACGAGTTCGGCGGGATGATGCAGCAGTCGCCCGTCCTGTCCACGAAGCTCCGCTCGTCGAACTCCTTCGGATCGACCATCGCCGAGTGGATGTTCGTGAACACCTTGAACTCCGTGCCGCAACGCACGTCGTAGCCGTAGCTCGACGTCCCGTAGGAGATGACCTTGCGATCGTCCACCGCGCGCACCTGGCCGGGTTCGAAGGGCTCGATCATCCCGTGCTCGAGCGCCATCTGCCGGATCCATCGGTCCGAGCGGATCGTCACGCGCGCCCCCTATTCCATCCGGATGGCGGGTGCGGGCGCGGCCTCGGACACCGTGCGCCACAGGGCCGCCGCGGCGCGGCGGGCGCAGTCCCGGTAGAGCGCCGCGATCTCGCTGTCGGGGTCGCTGGCGACCGTGGGGTGCCCGGCGTCGGTCCGTTCGCGGATCTCCGGGGCGAGCGGGAACTCCCCAAGCAGCTTGGTCCCGTACTCCCGCGCCACCCGCGCGCCGCCGCCGGAGCCGAACAGGTCGTGCCGCGCGCCGCAGTCGCCGCACGCGAAGTAGCTCATGTTCTCGACGATGCCGAGGATCGGGATGTTCACCTTGGAGAACATCTCGATGCCCTTGCGCGCGTCGGCGAGGGCGATCTCCTGGGGCGTCGTGACGATCACGGCGCCGCCGACGGGCACGGCTTGGGACAGCGTGAGCTGGATGTCGCCGGTGCCGGGGGGCATGTCGACGACGAGGTAGTCGAGGTCGCTCCACGCGGACTGGTTCAGGAGTTGCTGGAGCGCACCGGACACCATGGGGCCGCGCCACACCATGGGCGTCCGGTCGGTCACGAGCATGCTCATCGACATCGCCTCGATGCCGTGGGCCTTGATCGGCACGAAGAACTTCTCGTCGCGGACTTCCGGGCGGCGGCCTTCCGGCACGCCGAGCATGATGCCTTGGCTCGGCCCGTAGATGTCCGCGTCGAGGATCCCGGTCTTCGCGCCGATGCGGTCCAGGGCGAGGGCGAGGTTCACGGCCACCGTCGACTTGCCGACGCCGCCCTTGCCCGAGGCGACCGCGATGATGTTCTTCGCGCCGGCGATCGCCTTCGCCGTCGGGGCGCGGAAGCCGAGGTCGAGCACGACCTCTTCTTCGAGCCACTCCGCCGCGGCCTTGCCGTACTCCTCTTCGAGACCGCCGACGGGATACCCCACGGACACCTCGGCATGCCACCGCCCGTCGAGACGTCCGGTCCGTCGGACGGCGCCGAGTTCGCTCCAGGGGGTGCCGAGAACGGGGTCGGGAAAGGCTTCGAGCGGTCGTGCCATGTCTTTATCGAGCGTCCGTGGGAGGGCCTGCCGGGGGCGCCGGGCGGACCCGTGCGGGGTCAAGGCGCGGTATTATAGTCGCGTGGCCCGCGCCGTGGCCGGGTCGCCGCCGCGCGGGCTGCGGGAAGCCCGCGGCGAACATCCCACTCATCCGACGAAGGGCGCAGCGCCGCGCACACCCGGGAAACCCCGATGAACGCATCCGAACGACGCCGGATCATGGTTTCGAGCGCGTTGCCCAACGCGAACGGGTCCATCCATCTCGGCCACCTCCTGGAGCACATCCAGACCGACATCTGGGTGCGCTTCCAGCGCCTGTACGGCAACGAGTGCATCTACGTGTGCGCCGACGACGCGCACGGCACCGCGACGATGCTGAAGGCGGAACAGGAGGGCACGACCCCGGAGGCGCTGATCGAGACCATCCGCGCGGAACACGAGCGGGATTTCGCCGGCTTCCTCATCAGCCACGACAACTACTACAGCACCCACTCGGAGGAGAACCGCCACTACTCGGAGCTGATCTACGAGCGGCTGCGCGAGAAGGGCCACATCTTCACCAAGGAAGTGGAGCAGCTCTACGACCCGGAGAAGAAGCTGTTCCTGGCGGACCGCTACGTGAAGGGCACGTGCCCGAAGTGCGGCGCCGCCGACCAGTACGGCGACAACTGCGAGTCGTGCAGCGCCACCTACGACGCGACGGACCTCGGCGAGCCGCGCTCGCTCCTCTCCGGCGCGGTGCCCGTGCTGAAGTCCTCCCTGCACTACTTCTTCGACCTGCCGGGCTTCACGGACTTCCTCAAGTCCTGGACCCGCAGCGGCACCCTGCAGCCGGAAGTGGCGAACAAGCTGGCCGAGTGGCTGGACGGTGGGCTCAAGCCCTGGGACATCAGCCGCGACGGACCCTATTTCGGATTCCGCGTCCCGGACACGGAAGACAAGTACTTCTACGTCTGGATGGACGCTCCGATCGGCTACCTGGCGAGCTTCCGGAACTATTGCGACCGGGAGTGCGACCGGGAGCGCGACCGCGAGGGACTCGACTTCGACGCGTTCTGGAGCGCGGACTCCGACCTCGAGGTGCGCCACTTCATCGGCAAGGATATCGTCAACTTCCACTGCCTGTTCTGGCCGGCGGTGCTGTCCGGCTCGGGCTTCCGCACGCCGACGCGCGTGCACACCCACGGCTTCGTCACGGTCGACGGCACGAAGATGTCGAAGTCCCGCGGGACCTTCATCAACGCGGGGACGTATCTGGAGCACCTGGACCCCGAGTACCTGCGCTACTACTTCGCGGCGAAGCTGGCGCCGAACACGGACGACATCGACATCAACCTCGACGACTTCGTGCAGCGCGTGAACTCGGACCTGGTCGGCAAGATCGTCAACATCGCCTCGCGCTGCGCCGGCTTCCTGCACCGGCACTTCGACTCGACGCTGTCGGACACCCTCCACGACGAGGCGCTGTGGAACGCCGTGGCGGCGGCGCGGGACGGCCTCGCGCAACGATACGAGGCGGGGGACACGAACCGCGCCGTGCGCGAGATCGCGGCGCTCGCGGACCGTGCGAACCAGTACATCGACGGCCACGCGCCCTGGCAGATGGTCAAGCAGCCCGGCCAGGAAGCGGCGGTCCAGGGCGTCTGTTCGCTCGGCATCAACCTGTTCCGGGCCCTCGTGGTCTACCTGAAGCCGATCCTCCCGAAGCTCGCGGAGAAGTCGGAAGCCTTCCTCAACGTGGCCCCGCTGACCTGGGAGGATGCGGGCACGCCGCTGCTCGGCCACCGCATCGAGAAGTTCAAGCCGCTGCTGCAGCGGATCGACAAGAAGGCGGTGAACCGGATGGTGGAGGCGTCGAAGGAAGGCGAGGCGGCGCCACCGGCCGCGACCGCGACCGCCGACGACGGTGCCGAGGCCGCAGAGCACATCTCCATCGACGACTTCGCGAAGGTCGACCTGCGCGTGGCGCGCATCGTGACGGCCGAGGCCGTCGATGGCGCGGACAAGCTGGTGCGGCTCACCCTGGATGTCGGCGACCACAGGCGCCAGGTGTTCGCGGGGATCCGGCAGGCCTACGACCCGGAGCACCTGGTCGGGCGGCAGGCGGTCGTCGTGGCCAACCTGGCGCCGCGCAAGATGCGCTTCGGGACGTCCGAAGGCATGGTGCTCGCGGCGGGCCCGGGCGGGGAGGACATCTTCCTGCTGAGCCCGGACGCAGGGGCGACCCCCGGCATGGAGGTGCGCTGACTGGACGACCTGCTGCTCCTGCTCGTCACGGCGGCACTGGTCAACAACTTCGTGCTGGTCCAGTTCCTGGGCCTGTGCCCGTTCATGGGGGTCTCGAACCGGCTCGACACGGCGCTGCCGATGAGCCTCGCGACGGCCTTCGTGCTGACGCTCTCGAGCGTGGCGGCGTGGGCCATGCACCGGCTGGTGCTGCTGCCGCTTGACCTTGAGTACCTGCGGATTCCCGCCTACATCGTCGCGATCGCCGGGGCGGTGCAGTTCACGGAGCTGTTCGTGAAGAGCGTCAGTCCGCTGCTCCATCGGCTGCTCGGCATCTACCTGCCGCTCATCACGACGAACTGCGCGGTGCTGGGCGTGGCGCTCCTGGTCACGGGCGAGGACCTCGGGCTGCCGGGCACGATCGCCGTGGCGCTCGGCGCGGCGTTCGGGTTCTCGCTCGTGATCGTATGTTTCGCCGCGCTGCGCGAGCGCCTCGACGACGGGGCGGCGCCGGCGGCGATGCGCGGCGCGCCCCTGGCCCTTGTGACGGTGGGCCTCATGGCGCTTGCGTTCCAGGGGTTTCGGGGGGTGGGGGCGTGATCGCCGTCGGCACGCAGACCAGCAGTTGCGCAAGCAACTGCCAACGCGAGCGTAAGCTCGCGCTAGCGCGACCTGACGGTCGCGTTGGAAGTTTCGCTGGCGCGAAACTTCTACGGCGCAAGCCCCTAGCTGGCCCAGCGCTCCGCCACGCGCAGCGCCATCGCGCGCGACCGGTGAAAGCGCTCCTCACGGGAGCCGTCGGCAAGCAACCGGTCGAGGTCGTCGAGGGTGACGCCCGGCATCACGACACTGTTCTCCGCGAGCGCCATCCCGTCGCGCGATGTCGTGTCGGGAAGCCAGATGGAGGCGCCGTGGGGGCGACTCCAGATCCACGCCTCGCGCACGCCCATGCGAAAGTACGGCGCCAGCTTGCTCCGGGAGTTGACCGAACGGTCGGCCTCCACCACCAGGTCGGGCACGGGAAAGCCGCGGCGCGTGTCGAGGTAGCCTTCGACCTCGGCGACCGCGATGGCGCGGGACGGATTCACGTAGAGACTGGCGTCGGGTTCGAACGCTCCGTCGTCGCTCAGCAGGCGGAGCGAACCGGAGTGCAGGAAACCGGGCCAGGGGCCGCGGTCCACGAGCACGGTTTCGACGTGGTTGAACAGGCGCGTCACCAGGGCGGCGCGGCCCTCGTGCGACATCCCCGGCATCGCGAGGAACTCTGCCCGCCCGGTCGCTTCGTCGTAGCGGCAGAGGGGAGCGTGGTAATGGTCGGTCAGACGGTCGAAGAGGTCGCGCGGCATGGGGACTTCGACGCGGGCCGGGTAGTCGACGCCCTGCGTGTAGTCGAATCCGGAAGCCGTAGTGGCAGCTTCGCTCACCTTTGGGCTCCATGGTGGCGTTCTGACCACTCGATCATACATGCCCCGCGCGTGCGCCCTTCCCCCGGAGACGCCGGAGACGTGTGCGCATGTCGTCCGTGATCGCCGTCGTCGTGCTGGGCGTTCTCGGCGTCGCCGTGGGCGGGGGCCTGGCATTCGCGCGTTCCCGGCTGGCGACCGCCGAGGACCGGACGGTCGACGCGGTCGATGCCCTCCTGCCGCAGATCCAGTGCGCCCAGTGCGGCTATCCGGGCTGCCGTCCGTACGCGGAGGCCATCGTTGGGGGAGCGGCCATGGATCTCTGCCCGCCGGGCGGCCAGGCGACGGCGACGGCGGTCGCGAGGCTCCTCGGGCGGGAGGGGGAGGCCCCGCTGGTGGGCGCACCGGCCGAGGCCGTGGCGTTCATAGACGAAGACGCGTGCATTGGCTGCGCGCTGTGCCTCGACGCGTGCCCGGTGGACGCCATCGCCGGCGCGCACCGGTACATGCACACGGTCATCGAGAGCCGCTGCACGGGATGCGAGTTGTGCATTCCGCCGTGCCCGGTCGACTGTATCTCGCTGATTCCCGCGGAGGAGCAGGCGTGGACGTGGCCGCGCCCCTGACCGCGCTTCCGCCAGCCCGGGTCCTGCGATATCCGCGGGTGTCGCCGACCGCGCGCCACGAGCCGGCTGTTGACGACGGCATGCGCGTCCGTGCCGGCGACGCCATAGCGGCCGGCCTGCACGCGGCCGCCGCGGGCGTGGTCGAGTTGACCGCCCGCACAATCCTCGTGCATGTGGACGGGACTGGCGAACGGGCGCCCGCACTTGCGGAGGGGGACCTCGTCGAACGTGTTCGCGCGGCGGGGATTGTCGGGCTCGGCGGGTCCGGCTACCCAACCCATCGCAAGCTGCGCGACGCGCGCGCCAAGGGCGTGGACACGGTGATCGTGAATGCGGTCGAGTGCGAACCGGGCGTGTCCGCGGACCGCGCCTTGCTCGCGGCGCATCTCGTGGAAGTGCTGGCCGGCCTGCGCGTCCTGTGCGACTACCTCGGCGGTGCCCGTGGGGTGGTCGCGACCGGCGCACCGATCGAGAGCGTGGACGGTGCGGAGGTCGTGCATGTCGAGGGGCGCTACCCGACCGGCTCCGAGCGCGCCGTTGTCGCGAGAGTGATCGGGAAGGATGTCCCGAGGGACGGCTACCCCACCGACGTCGGCGCCGTGGTGTTGAACGTGGCGACCGTCTACGCAATAGAGCGCGCGTGGTCCGCCGGCGAACCGCTGACGCGCCGTGTCGTCACGGTCGGGGACACGAACTGCTGGGTACCCATCGGTCATCCGGTGTCGGAACTGCCGCTGTCCGCCGGCGAGAAGATGTTGGGGGGACCGGTGACGGGCTGGCCGGCGGACCCCGACGCCGCGGTGGAGAAGACGACCCGGGCAGTGACGCTGCGTCCCGACGTGACGCCGACCGCCTGCATCCGCTGTGGGTGGTGCGCGAGCGCCTGTCCGGAGGGACTCCTGCCGCAGGAGTTGTTTGCACGCATCGAGAGCGAACGCTGGCCCGAACTCCACGCATTGCGCCTCGACGACTGCGTGGAGTGCGGCGCCTGCGACTTGGCATGTCCGAGCCGCCTGCCGCTGCTGGCCACGTTTCGCTTCGGGAAGTCCGAACGGGTAGCCGCCGGCCGGCGTGCCCAGGCTGCCGAGCTGGCGAAAGCGCGTTACGAGTTGCGTAACGACCGGCTGGCGCGTCGCGAGTCCGAGGAGCGGAACCAGCGCGCCGCCAGGCTCTCGTCCGACCGCGAATGGAAGCGCGAATGGAAGCGCGAATGGAAGCGCGAATGGAAACGTTGACCACGCGGGGTGTAATGGTCCGGGTGGCCGCGGCCCTGGTGCCGGCCGCGCTCGCGGCGACCTGGTTCTTCGGCGTGGGTGTCCTCGCGAACATCGCCATCGCGGTCACGGCCGGCCTCGCGATGGAGGCGGCCTGGATCCGGGTACGTTCCCGCTCCTGGAACGCGGTCACGGACGGCAGCACGCCCGTCACCTGTGCACTCATCGCGCTGTGCGTCCCCCCGAGTCTGCATCCGGGCATCCTGCTCGCGGCCGTCGCGATCGCCGTGCTCGTCGCCAAGCAACTGTACGGAGGCATCGGCCGCAACGTCTTCAACCCGGCGATGGCGGGTTACGCCGTCGTCCTCGTCGCGTATCCGCAGGCGTTCGCCGCCTGGGATGCGACCACCGGCGCGACGGCGCTGGACGCGTTCCGCTTTCGGGAGGGCGCGACGGTCGCGGAAGTCTGGGCGGAACCGGCGTTCGGCACCGTCGGTGCGCGTGGCTTCGAGTGGGTGGGGGCGGCCGCGCTGGCCGGAGGTCTCTACCTGTGCGCGGTCCGCATCGCCAACTGGCGCTTCCCGCTCGCGCTGCTCGGCGCTCTGGGCGCCTGTGCCGCGATCGGCTACGACAGCGGCAGTTCGTCCAGTCTCGGCTCGCCGCTCTTCCACTGGTTCTCCGGGGGGACGATGCTCGCGGCGTTCTTCATCGCGACGGACCCGGTCACCGCCCCTTCGGCGCCGGCGGCGCAGTGGATCTTCGGCATCGGCATCGGCGTGGCCATCTTCGTGATCCGCGCGTTCGGCGGCTATCCCGACGGGATCGCCTTCGCCGTCCTGCTCGGCAACCTGGCGGCGCCGGCGCTTGACCGGCTGATGCTGCGGGCATGAAAGCGGCGTTGCGTGGCGCGCTGGTGCTGGGTGGTCTCATGGCCCTCGCGGGGCTGCTGCTCGCGGGCGTGAACGCCCTCACCGGGGAACGCGTTGCCGAGAACCGCCGCGTCGAACGGCAGGCCGTCCTGCGGGAGCTGACGGGAGCCGATGTCGGGATGGAGGCGCACGTGGACCTGGTCGCGTGTGCACGTGAGCTCGTCGTGCTGGCCCTGACGGAGCGGGGATACGGCGGAACGATGGACCTGGTGGCCGCCTTCCAGGACGGTGCGTTCACCGGGATCCGTGCGACCAGGCACACCGAGACGCCTGGCTTCGCGGACATCCTGGATCCGTCGGACTGGATCGGCGGGCTCGCGCGACCCCCAGGGGGCAACGAGGTGGAGTTCGACGCGGTGACCGGCGCCACGATCACGTCGAGCGCCGTGCTCCGGGCGCGTGCGGCGGCGCTGCAGCGCCATGCGGACGGCGCGCCGTGGTGTCGGCCATGAACCTGTTCGCACAAGCGGCATGGCGCCGGAACCCCGCGTGGGTACAGCTCCTGGGACTGTGTCCGCTGCTCGCCGTGACCACGACCCTCGAGAACGCGGCGGGCCTCGCCGTCGCCAGCGCGGTGGTCGTGGTGGGCTCGACGGTCACCGTCTCGGCGCTGCGGACCGTCATCCCGGACGACGTGCGGCTGCCCTGCTTCATGGTCGTGATCGCGACCTTCACGACCCTCGTCACGATGCTCATGGAGGCCTTCGCCTTCGACCTCTACCAGCGCGTCGCGCTCTTCGTACAGATCATCGTCACCAACTGCATGATCCTCGGCCGCATCGAGCAGTTCGCCTCGCGGCAGCCGGTGGGCCGGACGGTGGTGGACGCCCTCGGGACCGCCGCGGGGTTCGCCGTGGCGCTCCTGGCCCTCGGCGCGACGCGCGAACTCGTGGCCATGGGCATGCCCCTCGCCGCCCTGCCGCCCGGTGCGTTCCTGGTGGCGGGACTGCTGTTCGGGGCGGTGCGGGCATGCGGCGGGTGCGCGGAGCGTCTCCGAGGAAAGGCGCGCGCAAGCACCATTTCGTCGTCGTGAATGCCCGTCAGGGCAGCCAGCCCGGGTACCATTTGAAGACGTTGCCGGTCAGGCTCGCGATGTAGATCTCGCCGGCGTCGCTCACATGAATCCAGTGTCCGGGGCTCTCCATGGCGCCCAGGATCTCCCCGGTCTCGATGTCGACGCGCATGATGCGGCCGGCGAGGGAGCCGTAGGCGATCCCTTCGACGTTGTCGCGGTGCGTGATGACCCAGACTTCGTCCTCGGGTGTGATGAAGATGCCCTGGGTGGACCCGAGGTGCGTCCAGATGCGCAGCAGGTTGCCCTCGGCGTCGAAGATCTGGATCCGGTTGTTCTCGCGGTCGCTGACGTAGACGTTCCCCCCCGAGTCCGTGGCGAGGGAGTGCACGAGGTGGAACTCGCCTGGCGCAGAGCCCGGCGTTCCCCAGGCATTCTGGAAACTGCCTTCCGCGTCGAACTTCACGACCCGGCTGTTGCCGTAGCCGTCGGCCACGTAGAGTTCGTCGTTCGGGCCGAAGGCGACATCGGCCGGGCGGTCGAAGGTCTCCTCCGTGGTCCCCGCCCGGTCCTCGGTGCCGAGCGTCATGAGCAACTCGCCGTCGTTGCTGAACTTCATGACGGTGTGCCGGCGATTGTCCGTCACCCACACGTGGTCGTAGCGGTCGATCCGCAGGCCATGCTCGTTGCCGAAATCCCGGTCGCGCCCGAACGAGCGCAGGTAGTTCCCCTCGGAGTCGAACACGATGATGGGGTCCGCGACCTCGCCGCGCTGGAACACGAACACGCGGTTGCTCGAGTCGGTGGCCACCGCGGGCACGCGGCCGAAGTGCCATCCCTCGGGCATCGTGTGCGGCTCGAGGCCGAAGCGGATGTTGGCGCGGTACTGCATCAGGCCGCCCTCGTGGGGGTACCAGCCGAGGCGGCCGCGCGCGTCCACGACCCCTCCGACTGCGGTGCTGCGGTCGATGTCCACTCCCGGCGCCGGCTGCAATACATGGTCCGGCGGTGTGCCCATCGTGTCCTCGGGGCCGTTGGCACCACACCCGCCGGCGAGGGAGACGAGCAGCATTGGCGCGGCGAGAAAGACCAGACACCTCGCACGGAAGCAGCGGCGCCGGTTGCCATGCAAGGTCGGTGTGGCTGGGCTGGAGGCACCGGCCCGGCTGCGGGACGCCATGGGGCAGGTCAGGTCCACTCGTTTCGCAGATATCGCTCGTAACCGAGGCTCTCCAGGTTACGTCCGCGCCAGATGCCGAACACGTCATCTCGCTCGGACGCGTGGCGGGCGTTCAGGTATGCGTCCACCGCGCGGCGCACTGCCTCGGTCCGGGAGAGCCCGTCGCGTCGACACAGCTCGTCTAGCCGAACTACCTGGTCCTCGCGAAGGTCGATGCTCGTTCGCATGACACGGCGGCGATGAAGATGAGACCCCAGACGATAACGGATCGGTCGCCCGAGGCAAGCCCACCTTCGCCAAGACCCATGACGCCCAAGCGCCAGCCGGGCGCTTCGCCGCTGCTGTGCGCCAGCCCGACACTGCCACCACCGCGGGCAAAGGCAGTCGGTGGACAGGGCTCGCACTCGACCTGCCCAAAATGGGCGTTAACATGCCCAGATTGGGTAACGCCCGGAGAGGAGACATGCGTCGAGACAATCGAAGGATGGCCGGAGGAATGCAGCGGCGGACGGGCCTGGCGGGCGCACTCTTCACGACTACGCAGCAACGTGTGCTGGCGCTGCTGTTCGGTCAACCCTCGCGGAGCTTCCGTACGGGCGAGTTGATCCGTTTGACGGGCGCGGGCTCGGGCGCGGTCCAGCGTGAGTTGAAACGCCTTGTAGCGAGTGGCCTGGTGTCTGTCACCCCGGTCGGGAATCAGAGGCACCATAGGGCCAACCCCGACTCTCCGGTGTTCGAAGATTTGCGCGGGCTGGTGCTCAAGACGGTCGCCGTGGCGGAGCCGATTCGGGGAGCGCTCGAATCCCTATCCGACCGAGTTGCGCTGGCTCTGGTCTTCGGCTCGGCTGCGAACCGCGCGGACACGGCGGCCAGCGACATCGACTTGTTGGTCGTCGCCGACAGGTTGACGCTCGAGGAACTCTACCGGGCGCTGGCACCCGTCGAAGCGGCACTTGGCCGTGGCGTGGAGCCGATCCTGTACACGACAAGGGAATTCTCCTACAGGAAGAGCAGTGGTAACGCCTTCCTTGCGCGTGTGCTCGGCGGCGAGCATCTCGTTCTCATCGGAGAGAACGATGGCGCTCGCGCAACTCGAGAATCTGGTCAGAACGGGTAGCCTGAAACCGATCGCCGCATCCGCGAGCGAGTTGCGGGGCCTTGTGGAGTCTGGACTACGTCGGCTCGAGGACGCATCCCGGTCGGACCTTGGCTTCGAGAGTCGTTTCGACCTCGCATACAACTCGGCGCATGCTTTGGCGCTGGCGGCTCTGCGATTGCGCGGGTACCGGTCGGAGACGCGGTATCTGGTCTTCCAGTGTCTTCAGCACACCTTGGATCTTCCGCGGGAGCAGTGGCGTGTGTTGGCAGAGGCGCACCGCAAACGTAACTTGGCCGAGTACGAGGGTGCCTTGGAGGTCGATGCGGCGCTCCTCGGCGCGTTGCTTCGGGTGACCCGCGAGGTAGCGACGCGGGTGGAGGACTTGCTCTCCTCTCAGGAATGAAAACGGTGGAGAGCCGCCCCGGTGAGTCCCGTGCGGCCCGAGCGATTCAGCTCGGGCCCTACCGTGCCGAGCGTGCGCCCACGATTGCCGGTCGTTCCCCATCTCCCCACTCGCGGCGTACGGCGTAGCCGTCCTTCCAGACAGCGACGATGCGTGTGCTGACGGACAGGTCCCTCTCGAGGTCGCCTTCGACCAGGACGAGGTCGGCGATCCCGCCCTCGCGAATCCGCCCGCGCTCTTCGATCCCGAACGCGTCCGGTCCGCCCGAGGTGGCCGCCGCGAGCGCCTCCGCGGGACTGAGTCCCGCGCGCGCCAGGAGCCGCAGTTCCCCGTGCATGGACAGGCCGAAGGCCGTGCCCGGATTGGGAGCGTCGGTGCCGGCGATCAGCGGTACGCCGGCGTCGCGCAGGCGGCGCACGTTCTCCGTCGCCACGTCGTGCACGAGCGATGTTGTCGCGGACTCCCCGCCGGGAAAGCGGCTGGTCAAGGAGAGGCGCTGCAGTTCCGAAAGCTGCGCGTCGCCGGCGATCATCATGAGTTCCTGCGCCATCGGATCGCCCGAGATGGCGGCGGTCACCGAGAGCGTGGGGATGACGAACGCCCCCGAGCCGGCGATGCGCTCGGCCTGGGCCCGGTTGATGACCGTGTCGTGCCAGACGTGCACGAGGCCGTCGGCGCCGAGTGCCACCGCGTCCAGGGCATGTTCCAGCGTGCTCACGTGCACGACCGCGAGGAGACCCGCGTCGTGGGCGGCCGCGATGAGCGCCGCTATCGTGTCGCGAATCGAGCGTGGGGAAGCGCTGGCCGAAGGTGCGGCCGTCCTCGTGGACGATCTTGATCCAGTCGGAGCCCGCCGCCTTGCGCGCGCGCACCCAGGCAAAGGCAGCGTCCGGCCCGGCCACGGGCTCCACCGCGATCCCGTACTGCGTGCCGTGCCCCCCTGCGGCGGTCGCCAGCATCCCGGCGGAGAAGAGGTCGGCGTCGTCCCCGGGAGCCAGCGAATTCCGGGCCGCACGCTTCGAGGCCGCCAGCCGCGGATCGGTGAACTGGTCGAGCACCGTCGTCACCCCGAACCGTGCCGCGTCGGCCAGCGAGTCGCCGAACGTGTGCACATGTCCGTCGACGAGGCCGGGAAGGAGCGTTCGCCCCCGCCCGTCGATGCGTGCGAGATCGGCCGGCAGGTCGAGTTCCTGGCCGACACGCCGGACGCGACCGCCCTCCACCCACACGTCCGTGTCGGGCAGGAAGGCACCGCCGTCGAATACCTTCACGCCGACGATCGCGAAGGGCGCCGCATGCTCCGCTACGGATGGCGCAGGCGCGGGCTCCGGCAGGACCATGAGCAGGCCGACGAATGCGGCGAACGCCACGGCCGGAACGGTCAGCGTACGTGCCACGGTTCGTCGCGCTGCGCCCATGCCGCTCACCGCTGGCTGACGCGGCGGTACCCGGCGGCCGCGACCACCAGGAAGACCGCGGTGAAGATGCCAACGATCAGGACATGGATCGCGACGGACCCGCCGCGGTCCATGCCGATCACCTTCAGTGCAAGCTGCGCCAGGTGGTAGGCCGGAAAGACGATTGCGAGGTCCTGCAGGAATGCCGGCAGGAACGTGATCGGCATCCACAGTCCGGAGAGGAACGCCATCGGCAGGTAGACGAGGTTCACGATGGCGACGGCGGCCTGGGCCTTCACCCAGGCGCCGATGGCGAGACCGAGTGCGCAGAACGGGATCACGCCGGCAAGCACGATCCCGGCCAGCGCGAACCACTGTCCGCGGTACAAGGTCACGTCGGCGGCATAGGCGCCGAGGAGGAACAGGCCGGCCACGATGGCCATGCCGAACACCAGGGCGGTCGCCACCCGCCCGAGGAGGTAGGCCGCCACGGGCATCGGGGTGGTCTGTTTCAGCAGGAGGGCGCCACTCTCCCGCTCGTTCGCGAATCCCACCCCGAAACCGAACAGGGCAGGGCCCATCAGCCCGAACACGCCGTAGGTGGCGAGCAGGTAGGTGGGGGCGGTTGGCGAGAAGCCCATCACGACCGCGAAGAAGACGTAGAACATGAGGGGAAACGCCAGCGTTGGAATGGCGAACGCCGGCGTTCGAGCCAGCGTGAGGAACTGGGCCCGTGCTTCGAGCACGTAGACAGCGGCGCGGCGGCCGGGTCCGAGGCGCGGTATGCCTGCGCTCGCGCCCGTCACGCGGCTTCCCCCGTGTCGACGTCGCGGACCAGGGTGAGGAAGGCGTCCTCGAGCCCGGCGCCGCTCACCTGCAGGTCGCGCAGGTCGGGATCCAGATCGAGCAGCGTTCGCAGCAGATCCTCGGGCCGCGAAGTCAGAATCTCGAGGTGTTGTCCGCTCATCTCCACGCGGGCGACCCCGGGCAATGCGGCGACCGCGGCAGCGTCCACGGAGGTGATGCAGCGGACGCTCCGGTCGGCGGCCCGGGACTTGATCTCCGCCGACGTCCCTTCAGCGACGACGCGGCCCCGGTGGATGACCGCGATCCGGTCGGCGAGCGCGTCGGCCTCCTCCAGGTAGTGCGTGGTGAGCACGGCGGTGCGGCCGGCGGCCTTGAGCTCCCGGATCTCGTTCCAAAGGCTCCGGCGCGCCTCGACGTCGAGCCCCGTCGTCGGCTCGTCGAGAAACACGAGCTCCGGGTCTCCCGCCAGCGCCAGCGCAAACATCACCCGCTGCTTCTGGCCGCCGGAGAGCTTCCCGTAACGCCGGTCGCGCAGGTCCTGGAGACCGGCCATCGCCAGCAGCCTGGAGAGCGGCAGCGGCGCAGGGTAGTAGCTGGAGAAAAGCTCCAGGTGCTCGGCGACGGTCAACGTGTCCGGAACGCCGGAGGCCTGCAGCATCGCGCCTCGGCGCATGCGCGCCGCGCGGACCCCCGGTTCCCGCCCGAACACTTCCACCGTGCCTGCCTGCGCGCGCAGCGTCCCGAGCAGCAGGTTGATCGCGGTGGTCTTGCCCGCGCCGTTCGGCCCGAGCACGGCCAGCACCTCGCCGGCCCGGATCTCGATGTCCAGCCCGTCGAGGGCGACGACGTTGCCGTAGCGATGGGTCACCGCCGACATCGTCGCGAGGCGTTGGTCCGTCACGTTCGGCGGTCTCCGCGGCGACCGGTCAGGCTGCCGGCACGCGTCACGATACCAGCGCGGTGATGGTTGCGCATGGTGGCGCCCGTCGTGCCAGGGCGATGGTTGCCCAACTTGACCGTAAGGAGAGTGTGCGGGTTAATCACGGCGCACGGACTGGAGCGACTCGATGACCTTCTTCGACTATGGCCAGGCTCCCTATCCTGTCCGCGAGGACATCGCCCCGGCGTATCGGGCCTATTGGGAACAGCTCGCCCGCCCGGGAACCTGGTGGACGGGGGCCGAGCGGGTCGCCATCGCGCAGGAATCGCGCAACGCGCCGGCGTGCCGCCTGTGCGCCGCCCGAAAAGAGGCGCTTTCCCCGGCGGCGGTCACCGGCCAACACGACTGCGGCGAGGGCCTGCCCGCAGCGGCAGTGGACGCGGTGCACCGGGTCGTCACCGACCAGGGCCGGATCACGCGGAAGTACATCGAGGGCAACGTCGCGGCGGGCCTGAGCAAGGAAGCGTACGTGGAACTCGTCGGCATAGTGGTGGCGGTGTTCAGCATCGACGAGTTCCACCGCGCGCTGGGACTCGACCTCGAGAAGCTGCCGGCGCCCGAACCCGGCGAGATCAGCCGCTATCGGCCGGCGGTCCTCACGGAGGACATGGGATTCGTCCCCACCGTGCCGCCGGACGGCGCCGTCGGTGAGGAGTCGGACCTTTGGCCGGCTGGCCGCACGGCCAACGTGATCAGGGCGCTGTCGCTGGTGCCGAACGCGTTGCGGGAGTGGCGGGCGGTCGGCGCGGTCCAGTACCTGCCGTTCACGGCGATACGAAACTTCGATTCCGTCGAGGGCCGCGCCATCGACCGCATGCAGATCGAACTGATCGCGGGTCGGGTGTCCGCGGTCAACGAGTGTTTCTACTGAACTGGCGCGCACGCCATGATGCTCCGTGTGAGCGCGATGCGAAACACCACCGAGATCGACCTGCAGGCCGTCAACGGGGACGCCGACGGAGCTGCCGTCGGCATCGAGTTCGGGCCGGAACTGATGCGCTTCGCGGAGAGCGTGGCGTCCCGCGACGAAGCCCTGGAACGTCACCGGCGGGAGCTGCTCGAGGCGGCGGGACCGGCGGTCCTGGTCGATGCGGCCGGCGTCGCCGCGAATTTCCAGCGCATGACGCGCATCGCCGACTCCGTGGGGATCCCCGTGGACGACATGTCCCTCGAGATGGGTCAGCAGGTGCGGCGGGAACTGGGTATCGAGCGGTTTGCGAGCGCGCGGAATTCCCTGGGCGAACTCCCCGTCACCTGATGGTCACCGCGCCGCGAGGTACAAACCCGACGCGGTGGGCGAATCGATGAACAACGCACCATCGCTGCCTTCCTCGACCGCGAGACGGGGAAGATCGATGCGCTGGTGGCGAGGAAGGAGCGGCTGATCGAGCTGCTTCAGGAGAAACGCATCTCCCAGATCACCGGCGCCGTTAGCCGGGGCCTCGACCCGAACGTCCCTTTGAAAGACTCTGGCGCCGAGTGGCTGGACCAGATTCCGGCGCATTGGGGAGTGAACAGGCTGAAATTTCTGAGCCCTGGGACTACGGTTGGCATCGTCGTGACTCCTTCGAGGTACCTGCGTTGATGAGGCGCTGCATCGTTACGCACCTCGACCGGACGACCAAGGAGATCGATGACCTGATCGCCAAGATCCGTAGTTGTCCAAGCGGCAGGCAATCGCGCTCGACCGCGTCATCGAACGCGGGAGGCTCACGATTCAAGACTACGAGGGACTCTGTCCCGGAACGAACCGTCGGACGCTCCAACGGACCTGAAGGCGCTTGTCGAGAAGGGCGTGGTCGTGGAAGCGGGTACCGCGCCGACGGATCCGGCGCGGCACTATCGGTTGGTGGATGACCGCCTGTGAGATCGGGAGCGGAGTTGTGACAAGCTGTGACGCCGAGCTGTGACATGACGTGCTGCGGCATCGAACCATGACGCTTCGATCCGGGCACCTCCTCGAAGAAAGAGACGCCGGCATGAACCGAATCATCTCCGAATGCGCCTCTGAGGGCGCCATCGAATGCGCTCTGCTGCGCTACGGATCGGACGAATGTTCGGGAGATGCGGCCGAGGCGCGGGAATCGCCCAGTGGCTGCCAACGCTCGCTCGTCGGGCGTTCGGGGAGGCTGCCATGAGCCCTCGCGCGTTCGTCGATGCAAGCCCGCCGCTTACGCTGGTCGAAGCGCTGCAGAACCAGACCGTCGATACGCTGCGGCCCATGATGGCGCTCCTGTCCGTCCCCAAGCCGCGGCCGACGCGCAAGGCCGACATGGTCGAAATGGTCCACCAACGTCTCGAGGAGGGCTTGCGCGACATCTGGGAACTGCTCGACGACATCGAGCGGCTCGCAGTGCGCGAGGCCGTGCACGGGAACGGGCTCTTCGATGGCGCCCGCTTCCACGCCAGGTACGGCGCATCGCCGAAGGGCCTCGGTCCGGTCGCCAGGTACGGTTCCCTGGTCACGGAAAACGAACGCCTCGGGCTGCTGTTCTTCCGGTGCGGACCGTGGACCTCGATACCGCCCGATCTGGCCGCCTGCCTGCGGGAGTTTTCCGCACCACCGCCGCCGGTGACCCTGGCGACCGCGGACGCACTGCCGGAGACCGCCGCCGTCAGGGAGCCGTGGGGCGCGCAACAAGCGATCGGGGACGTAGCGCTGACGGTGCGCCACATGGAGACCGCCGCGGCGGCCGATCTCCGGGCCGTGCTGCGCCTGGTGGGCAACGGTGCGGTGGCCGTGAGCCCGAAGACGAGGCGGCCCACCGCGGGCGCGGTCCGGCGGCTTGCCGAAGTGCTGCATGGGGGCGACTTCTTCGACCCGCTCGCTCGGAAGGAAAAGAAATGGGATCAGGTGCCGGGCGCGATCAGGGCATTCGCGTGGCCATGGCTGCTGCAGGCGGCCAAGCTGGCCCAACTGCGCGGTACGCGGCTGGAGCTTACGCGTCAGGGGCGTGCGGCACTGGCGCGGCCGGTGGGCGAGACCCTGCGCCGGATATGGGAGAGCTGGTGCGATACGGACCTGCTCGACGAATTCAACCGCATCGACACCGTCAAGGGCCAGTTCCGGGGCGCGGGCCGACGGGCCATGACGGTGCCCGGGGCGCGCCGCGACGTGGTGGCGAACGCGCTCGCCGAGTGCCCGGTGGGGCGCTGGGTGCACCTGGACGAATTCGGTCGCTTCATGCGGGCGGCATCGTTCGACTTTGCCGTCACCGAGGATCCATGGCGCCTGTACGTGACCGAGTCGGAGTACGGCAGCCTCGGCTACGACGGCTTTCACGGGTGGGACATCCTCCAGGGGCGCTACGTCCGGTGTCTCCTGTTCGAGTATGCCGCGACCCTCGGCATGGTCGACGTGGCGTTCATCCCGCCCGAGAACGCCCGCGACGACTTCCGCAAGCTGTGGGGGACCGACGACCTCGCCTACCTCAGCCGCTACGATGGGCTGCTGTACTTCCGGCTGAACCGCCTCGGCGCCTATTGCCTCGAACTGGCGCAGGACTACGAACCACCGAAGGTGAGTGCGCGTACCCCGCTGAAGGTGTTTCCGGACCGCAGGGTCGTGGCGACGGGCACGCCGTCCGCCGAGGAACGGATCGTCCTGGACACGTACGCCAGCGCGGAGACCGACGGCACCTGGCGCCTCGATGCGGAGAAGATCCTGCTGGCGCTCGAAGGGGGAGGCGATGTCGATGAGCTCCGCGGCTTTCTTGCCGCTCGGGACGAGCAGCCGCTCCCGGAGACGGTGGACGGCTTGCTGCAGCGCGCGAGTCGGGGCGCGAGCGCGCTGAAGATGGCGGGTGAAGCGTTCCTGATCGAGTGCGCGGACGCCGACATCGCGGCGGCGCTCGTGGCGGATCGCCGGGTCGCGAAGATGTGCCTGCGCGCGGGCGAGCGGCACGTCGTCGTGCGCGCGAAATCCGAAAGAGCGTTCCGCAAGGCGGTGCGGGCGATGGGGTTTGGCCTGCGGGATTGAAGACGGTGTCTTCCAGCCGCGGCAAGTGGGCCGGTGCCGCGTGTGCCGCGTGTCCCCCTGGGACGGGGCAGGTCACCGTAGGGTGATGCGGTCGCTGGGGGCAAACCCGATACGGTGCGCGATCGCTTCGATCTCGTGGTCAGAGCCGACGACCAGCGGCGCCACGTAGACCTGCCAGGCGGCTTCGCCGACGGCTGGCCGGTAGCCGATCGAAGCCCCTTCCGTCGTGGACGCAAGCATGATGAGTCCGTCCCGGCGGGTCGCGACGGGCGGTTCCGTAACCGGCTGCACCCATCCCGGCCAGAGGGACTCGAGCAGTTCCCGTTCCGTCAGAAGGCCCTTGTCGTCGGTCTGGCGCATCCAGTCCTCCAGCGCCCGCCGCAGCTCCGCGAGCTTCTCCGCGTATTCGGGCCGTCCGGCCAGATTCTCGGTCTCGTGGGGATCGCTCCAGGTGTCGAACAGCTCCTCCTCCGGTTTCGACGGCCGGAACCACTGTGCCTGTACCTCGTCGAGTCCGCCCGCGTCCCGCAGGCGGAGTAGCTCGCGCATGGCGCCCATCTGCTCGCGGTAGGCCACCGGCAGGTAGTACCCCTGGTCCGGGCGGAAGTTGCGCAGGTACTTGAAGCGCTTGTCCCGTACCGCCCGGATCATGTCGTACTGGGCGTCCAGGCGATCCGCCGCGGCGTAGACGTAGTCGCGGGGCGCGCCCTAGTACTGTCCAAGGAACGCGGTGCCTTCGAGGTACCCGGGCGGCTCGATGCCGGCCAGGGAGAACGTCGTCGGCGCGAAGTCGACGAAGCTGACGAGCCGGCCCGTCGCCGTTCCGGCGCCGCGGCCGTCCGGGAAACGGACGATGAGCGGCACGCGCATGCCGGAGTCGTACAGCATGCGCTTTTGCCGCGGGAGCGGACCGCCGTGGTCGGCGTAGAAGACGATGATCGTCTCCTCCAGCAATCCGTCGGTCTCCAGTGCGTTCAGGACGACGCCGAGCTGCCGGTCCAGCTCGACGACGTTCGAGTACACGCGGCGCAGGTCGCGACGGACCGGTTCCGTGTCGGGCAGGTAAGGCGGGCGCGGCGTGACGGCGTCCTCGGGGAGGTGACTCGGGAAGGGCGCGTCGTCGCCGGAGCATGCGCTCGGGTGCTCCCCGGCCGGCGCTCCGAAGAGTCGGTGGTAGCGCATGTTCCGGCAGGCCACCCGGTCCGCCCAGACCTGGCCTTCGTGCGTGATGCCGAAGTTCAGCACGGCGAAGAACGGCGCGCCGTCGGGCCGCCCCCGCCACGTTGCGTCGGGGCCGGACGCATCCCAGGCGGTCACGGTGGGCGCGAACTGGTGATCGGTCTTGTCGTTGTTCGTCGCGTAGTAGCCGTGCGTGCGCAGGACCTCGCTCATCATGCGGAC
Organism: Pseudomonadales bacterium; assembly: GCA_963664635.1. Lineage (GTDB taxonomy): Bacteria > Pseudomonadota > Gammaproteobacteria > Pseudomonadales > Azotimanducaceae > VXNE01. The sequence continues at coordinate 344,257 of OY761542.1, forward strand.
ATCGGGCGGCGTCACCACTTCGTAGAGCGTCAGTCCCACGGCCTCCAGGTGATGCTGGTTGTACTGGGTGCGCATGTGGTGCGCGCCGGCGCTGGTGGTGTAGACGCCGGTGGCAAGGCTGAACCGGCTCGGGGCGCACACGCCGGACACGGAGAAGGCGTTGTCGTAACGGATGCCCTCCGCGGCGAGGCGGCTGAGGTGGGGCGTTTGGACGGTCGTGTCGCCGTACGGCGGAACGATGGGGCTCAGGTCCTCGGCGACGAGCCAGAGGATGTTGGGTCGGCCGGGGGGCGGATCCGGGATGGCGGTGGTTCCGGCCTCCTTTTCGCACGCGCCGAGGAGAAGGGCAGCGAGGATGCTCGAAACAGTCGTGGCCCGTCCGTGTCTCACTTTCGCGTCTCCCGGCCTGGCGCCATCCGCGCAAAGATACCGGAGAACAACCGGTCGGCGGTTTCGGGCACCATTGCGCACGCACTGCAGGCCCGGCCCCAATGCCATGAACAGACTCTTCCTCACGCTCGTGCCGGCGATCGGTGCGCGGCTGAACCGCGCGGACTGAAACGTGATCGTTCGACACATCGGGAGTCGCGGGCACGCCTGGGCCGTCGTGCTGCTCGCGGCCGGCGTGGCGCCGAATGCCGAAACGAACGGGGACGACGGTGTGTCGTACGCCCGCCCGCTCGAGGAGGTAGTGACCACCGCAACCAAGAAGAGCGAAGCCGAGGCGGCCCAGGATGTCGCACTGGCCGTGACCGTCCTCGACGGCGAGGCATTGGCGGAGCGGCACGTCACCGATCTGGAAGACCTGAGCTACGCCCTTCCCAATGTCGCCCTCGACGGCATCGGCACCGGGAAGGGCATCGCCAACTTCTCGATCCGCGGCCTCGGGGTCGCCGGCTCGATCCCGTCCATCGACCCGACCGTCGGCGTCTTCGTCGATGGCGTCTACCTGGGCGTCAACTACGGCGTCGTCATGGACATGCTGGACCTCGAGGCGCTGGAGGTCCTGCGCGGCCCGCAGGGGCTGCTGTTCGGGCGCAACGTCACGGGGGGCGCCGTACTGCTCCGATCCCGGCGACCGGGTGGCGGTGGTCCCGCCGCAGCGGCGTTGCGCCTGGAGACGGGCCTCGACACGCGGTTCACGGGCAGCGTGGAGGGGTCCCTCGGCAGCGCCGTCGATGCACGGTTCTCACTCGGCTATCGCGACGACCAGGGCTGGTTCGAGAACGACGCCCCCGGCGGCGGGTCGGTCGGCGCCGAGACGACGTGGGTGATGCGGCCCGTGCTCACCTGGCGTCTTTCGGAGCGCGCCGACGTGACCCTGATCTACGAACGCGGCGACTCCGACGGCGACGGCCCGGCCACGCAGAACCGGCGCCGCTTCCGCGGGTTCGACTTCGCCATCGACGAGCCGGGGTTCTCGGGCGTCGACTGGCGGCACGTCATCGTGGAAGCCAACCGGCGGGTCGGGTCGGGAGGCGGTCTGGTCACCAACGTGTTCGGCTGGCGCGAGGTGGAACACGCGTCCCTTGCGGACATCGACTCGACGACGGACCCGGTCTTCCACCTGTTCGCCTACACGGCGCAGCGGCAGGTCAGCAACGAGCTGCGCTATTCGGGCTGGCTGCGGCCGGGGTGGGAGGCGACGCTCGGCGCATACGCCTTCGGCCAGGACATCCGCTACCGCGAGCGGCGCGTGATCCGCGCGGCTGACGGGGCGCGTTTCGGCGGCGACCAGGACCACCGGACGGGCGGGGTGTTCCTGAACAACGACATCGACTTGGGCGCCGCCTGGGTGCTGACCGCCGGCGTGCGCTACACCTTCGAGGCGAAGGACGTCCTGGTGGCCACCGCCGGCAACTCGGTCTGCGCTACGCGGTCTGGCCGATGCCGGTACGACTTTCGCGACGGCGACACCTGGCGCAACGTCACGCCGAGGATCGGGCTGCAGTTCTGGCCGGATGCCCGGACGCAGCTCTACGGCCACTACACGAAGGGCTTCCGCAGCGGCGGCTACAACCTGCGCAACACCGCCCCGGGTGTCGCCCCGGGGCCCTTCGACGAGGAGGAGCAGGACGCGTTCGAACTCGGGCTCAAGGCGGAGTTCGCGCAGGGGCGCGTACGGCTCAACGTGGCGGCGTTCCACAACCGGATCTACGGCATGCAGCGCCAGGTGACCCGCGCGGACGTGGCCGCGGGCGGCGTGCAGATCACGGCCAACACCGCGGACGCGACCATCGAGGGCGTGGAAGCGGAGGCGCTCGCGGCGTTGGGAGACGCGGTGACGCTCAGTGCGTTCCTGGGCTACACCGACGGCGCGTACGACCGCGTGCGCTTCGACCTCGACGGGGATGGCTCGACGGTGGGCGACGACCGTCTCGACCTGCCTCGGCTCGCCCGCCTCACCTGGGGACTCGAGGGCCGCTACTCGCGCCGGATCGACGGCCTGGGACGCCTGTCGATCCGTGCCGGCGTTTCCCATCGGGACGACAGCGAGATCACGGACAGCGGCCGCGGCGTACTCGACGGTGGCGACCTCGTCGATGCGAGCATCGGCGTGGCTCCTTCGGATCGGATGGAGATCACGCTGTACGGCCGCAACCTGCTCGACGAAGTCCTGCGGCGGAGCGACTTCGACCTGACGGGCCTGGTCCACTCGACGTACTCGCCGTTGAAGGAGGGGCGGGTCGTGGGGCTGGAGGTCCGCGCACGGCTCTGACGCGATTGGGGGGGGGGGACGGTCCGGCGGAAGTCCTGCGGCGCCATGGGTGTCCCGAGCGTTTCGTCCCGAGAGCGTCCCGAGCACGCCGCGGAGCATTGTCTGTCATAATAGGCGCCGCGCCCGATTGACGCGCCAAGGTTTCGCACCGCGGCGGGCCACCCCGGCCCTCGCCTGCTTTCACACCCCGTGCTACCCGCCTGTTGCACCCCTGTTGGACAAGGAGTCCGTGCCCGTATGCCTCTTCTTCAGACTTCCGCCACGCGCGCGCCGGCGCGCCGACAGCGCCACGACGCCGTGTGTAGCGACTGCAACGCGGTCACCAGCCTGCCGTTTCGGCCGACGCCGGGCCGGTCCGTGTACTGCCGCCCCTGTTTCAGGAACCGTCGCGGCGGCGCCGCTTCGTCTACCGGCGCGCCAGCGCCCGCGCCCGTCGCGGCGAACGAACCGCGCATGGATTCCCCCGGGGAGGGCGCCGCGGCGTTCGCCGAGATGGCCTTGCGTGCCGCGACCCGGGCGGCGCTCGCGGACATGGACATCGTCGAGCCCACGCCCATCCAGGCGCGGACCATCCCGCTTCTGCTGGCGGGGCACGACGTCATCGGTCAGGCGCGCACCGGGTCCGGCAAGACTCTCGCGTTCGCGGTCCCGGCGGTGGAACGGTGCGACGCGTCGACGCGGGGGATCCAGACGCTGGTCCTGGTGCCGACCCGGGAGCTGGCGATTCAGGTCGCCGGGGTCGCCGGCGCCCTGGTTGCCGGGCCGAAGTCGACCGTGACGCTGCTCTACGGCGGTCGCTCCGCGCGGCCGGAACAAGCGGCGTTGAAGCGTGGCGCACGCATCGTCGTGGGCACGCCGGGCCGGACGCTGGACCACCTGCGACAGGGCAACCTGGACCTGCGCTCGGTGCAGTTCCTGGTCCTCGACGAAGCGGACGAGATGCTGGACAAGGGATTCGCCCGCGATGTCGAGGCGATTCTGGCCCACACGCCCGCCGAGCGACAGACGGCGCTCTTCTCCGCGACCATGCCGAGATGGGTCGCGGACATGGCGAGGAAGCACCTGCGCGATCCGGTCACGGTGGAGATCGACCGGGACATCGGGGCGCCGCCCACCGTGGAACATCAGGTCTACACGATCGAGAAGGCCGACAAGATGGGTGCCGTGAGAACGCTGCTGGACGAACGGGACGGCGATCCCATCATCGTCTTCGGCAGGACGAAGCATGGCGTGAAGAAGCTGGCGAAGCAGCTCGACTCGATGGGCTATCCCGTGGCGGCCCTGCAGGGCAATCTCAGGCAGAACGCGCGCGAGCGCGTGATGCAGGACTTTCGGTCCGGCGCCGCGCCGATCCTCGTGGCCACCAACGTGGCAGCTCGCGGCCTGGACGTGGAGGGCATCGGCCAGGTCATCAACTTCGACCTGCCGGACTCGGAACAGCTCTTCACGCACCGCGTCGGACGCACCGGCCGCATGGGCCGTGCCGGCGAGGCGATCACGTTCGTCACGCCGGAGGAAGAACGCAAGTGGCGCGAGATCGAGCGCGGCCTCGGACGCCGCTTCGCGCGCAAGCCGTGGCGCGCCCGGCGGTGACGCCGCGCGTTCTGCCGCTGGGGGGAGGGTGATGGGCGCGCGGGTCTCCTCGCGTTCGTCGCGTCCTACGCGTAGTGGCTCCACATGCAGAGCACTTTCACGACGCGCACATCCTCCCAGGATCAGCTTGCTGGCGTCCCGCTTGGCATGTCTCGCGAAGCGACGCGCCAACTCACCAATCGAGCGTCTCGCTACAGTCTTCGACCGGGGTTTCCATGGCCTCCCGGATGGACTCGCGCATGCCCGGAACGGAGAGCAGAAACAGCGTCTCCTGCATGGCCTTCCAATCTTCCTCCGACACCAGGACGGCGCAAGTTCGCTTGCCCGTGATCACCACGGGCTCGTGAGACTCCGCTGCCGCATCCATCAATCGGTAGAGGTTCGCGCGGGCCTCGGTAGCGGTGATCGTGGTCATGGGGGCCCTCCTGCGACTACAGCTCGACGGTACGGAATTCCGTACGCAAGATCAAATGCGCCGTGGTCAGCGACTCCTCAGCGGCCCGCCGGCGGCCAGGAAGCGCTGATCCGGCTAACAGGGCAGTGCTTTCGGGCGCTACAAGTTTGGCTTCGTCGGTTCGTCCAGATGGTGCGACCGCTCCTCCATCGCCCGCCGCTCGTCCCACGCCTCCACAATGAGCGCCACCTCGTCCACGCGGATGTGGCTCTTGGCCCCCGTGTCGACTCCAAGCTCCATGTACGCCTCGCTGTCCCGCGAGTAGGCGGGCCACTCCGGCAGCCCTTCGCCGTTCGGGTTCCCGGTACGCGCGAACTGCGCCCAGATCGTCGCCATGAGGTCCGACAGCGCGCGGTCGTCGTCGGTCGGCACGGCTCCGACCAGAAACAGGTCGAGGTTGCCGAAGACATAGCCGATCTCGGCGGCGTGGAAGGCGCCGTAGCGTTCTGACTCCTCGATGGGCGGCGGCCAGGTGAACCAGTAGAGGTAGGCGTCGCTTCCGACGTCTTCCGTGGCGCGGGCCCAGATGCGCATCGGGGCGGTGAAGAGGATGTCGGCGAGGAGCGCTTCGCCGGACGCCTGCGCCTCGTCCTCCGTCCCGGACGGATAAAGCGCGGCGAGTGCGTCACCGGCTTCCGGCAGGACGGCGCTGGCGTATGCCTCGAACCCCGCGGCGCCCTCGCCGAACGGCGGGACAATGAACTCGTGGAGCGCAGTCCCTTCGTCGGCCGTGGAACCGATCATCACCGGCACGTCGGACTGCCGGCCCTCGGCGAAGATCGTGGCGACCTCGTCCGCGATGACCTCGCCGTCGACGATGGCGAGGGAGCCGTAGTCGAACAACGCGAGGTTGGCTTGGTACGCCTCGAGGACACGGTCGGCGGACAGCGCGCGTACGCCGGCCAGGGAGGCGTCGCCGTCTTCGCCGGCCAGGGCCGTTGCGAATGCCTCGCCGCGGGACTCCGCTGACGGGGCATAGGCAGTCATCCGGTCGCGGAACCCCATCGGCTGGAAGGCGCCGCCGCTCTGGCCGATGACGCGGTGGAAGAGTCCCTGCGCGAGCGGGCTCGCCTGCAGCAGCGACATGCTGAGCGCGCCGGCGGACTCGCCGAAGATCGTCACGTTGCCGGGATCGCCACCGAAGCGCGCGATGTTGTCGCGCACCCACTCGAGGGCCGCGACCTGGTCCCGGAGTCCCTGGTTGCCCGAGACGCCCGCGGGGTGCTCGGCGCTGAGTTCGGGAAGCGCGACGAACCCGAACGGCCCAAGCCGGTAGTTGGCCGTGGCGAGCACGACCCCCTTCGAGGATAGCAGTTCGCCGGGATAGTCCGACCCGGCGCCGGTGACCAGCGCGCCGCCGTGGATCCACACCATCACCGGGAGTCCCTCGCCTTCATGCTCGGCGCGGGTCCAGACGTTCACCACGAGGCAGTCCTCGCTCATCTCGAATTCGGCCTCGCCGTAGAACGAACCGCCCTGTTCCGGCGGCTGCATGCACTTCGGGCCGGGCGCGGTGGCGTCGCGCACGCCGTCCCACGGTTCCAAGGGGGCGGGAGGCGCCCAGCGCCGGTCTCCCGTCGGTGCGGCCGCGAATGGAATGCCGTGGTACTGCTTGAGGCCGTCTTCGCCGACGAGGCCCCGCACGGTTCCGCCCGTGACGGCGACCTCGGGGCCGACGGTGACCGGTGCGGGTGTGGGCGCGGGTGCCTCGGTGGTCTCGGTCGGGCCGCAAGCGGCGAGCAACCCGAGAACCGAGAGCGACAGCAACAGCAACTGTATGCGTTTGTGCATGACGTGATCCTTCGCAAACCGTGGCGGCCATGCTACGCGAAACCGCTGGTCCGACGGCAACGCGCTCCACCGGCCCTCTGTTCATTTCTGCCATTTGATATATGATTTGTCAGAGTAAGTTCGGAACGCCAGAGAAGAATGGAGCGACCGTGAAAGACCGCCCTGTCGTCTACACGAGGCCCCGACCCGACACGAAAACGGGGCGCGTCTGGGAAGTCGCGGACGAAATCACCAGGGAGAGTGGCCGGCGTGCGTCGCGCCGCGAGGTGGTGGACCGCATCGCGGCGGAGGAAGGCAACAGGGCCACCGCGAACACGCAGTACCAGCACTGGAAGACCAGCTACGAAGCGGCTGACGGGCAGTTTTCCGCGTCTGACGAGGACCTGGGTAACGTCGAGTGGCAGTCCCTGAGGGTCGGCCCGGACGGGAGGCTCGTCATCCCCCGCGAAATGCGCGACGCGATGCTGCTCGAGAAGGACCCCCACGTCACCGCCTACGTGCAGGCGGGGGAGCTGCATGTCGTGTCGCGCATGGTTGCGATCCGACGGCTGCAAAGGGAGTTTCGTCCCCTCAAACGGCCCGGCATCGATGAGGTCGATGCCTTTCTGGCCGATCGCAGGGCCATGTGGGGAGAGGAGTAAGGCGCCTCGCCTGTCACCCGCGTGTCCACGGTCTTCGACAGCTCCGCCGTGCTGGCCATTCTCTTCGGGGAGCCAGGTGGGCGCCGTGCCGCCGAGGCTCTCGGCAGCGGCGTCCTGTCGGCGGTCAATGCATCGGAGGTGGTTGCCCGCCTGATCGACCGGGGCGCGAGGGATGAAGACGCTCGGCAGGCGTTGCATGGCGTCGATCTGGCCGTCCGACCCTTCGACGAGAGCCTGGCGGTCGCGGCAGGGCTGCTGCGACGCTCGACGCGCGGTCGCGGCCTGTCGCTGGGAGACCGGGCATGCCTTGCGCTGGCGCTTCGCGAGCGGGCCCCCGTGCTGACCGCCGACCGCGCCTGGACCACGCTGGAACTCGACGTGGAGGTCGAACTGATCCGCTGATCGGGTCGATCGGGTCAACGAACCTTCCAACGCGACCGCAAGGTCGCGCCCAGGGGCGTGCCCCGCAGAAGTTCCGCGCCAGCGGAACTTCCAACGCGACCGCAAGGTCGCGCCCAGGGGCGTGCCCCGCAGAAGTTCCGCGCCAGCGGAACTTCCAACGCGACCGCAAGGTCGCGCATAATCCCGCGCCTTTTCCCGCGGGGTTCCCGCCATGGCAGATCCCAGAGTCACCATCGTCGGTGCGACCGGCGCCGTGGGCACCGTCGCACTCGAAGTGCTGGCGCAGCGCGACTTCCCCATGTCGCGGCTGCGCCTGACCGCCTCGCCGCGCTCCGTGGGCCGCCGGCTCGCGTTCGCCGGCGAGGAGATCCCCGTGGAGGACACGACGCCCGACGTCTTCGAGGAGTCGGACATCGCGTTCATCTCCGCAACCGACGAGATCAGCCGCGACATGGCCATCGTCGCCCGGGACCGGGGCTGCGTCACGATCGACGACAGCGGCGTCTGGCGCATGGACCCCGAGGTCCCGCTGGTCGTCCCCGAGATCAACGCCGGCGACGTGGACGGGCACAAGGGCATCCTGTCGATCCCCAACTGCTCTACGACGCCGCTCGCCATGGTGCTCGACGCCCTGCGCGCGGAAGCCGGGATCGAGCGCGTGGTGGCCGCCACCTACCAGTCCGTCACGGGCACCGGGTCGGCTGCCCTGGTGGAGCTCGAGGAGCAGACCCGCAGCGTGCTCGACGGCGGCGAGGCAAATGCCGAGCAGTATCCGCACCAGATCGCCTTCAACCTGCTGCCGCACATCGGCTCGCTCCGGGAGAGCGGGTACTACTCCGAAGAAGCGAAGATGCTGAACGAGACCCGCAAGATCCTGCACGCGCCGGCGCTGCCGGTCTCGACGACGTGCGTCCGCGTACCTGTGCGCGTCTCGCACAGCGAGGCCGTACACGTCGAGTTCGACCGGCCGATCAGCGTTTCGCGGGCTCGGGAACTGCTCGCGGCGTACCCGGGCATGGTCGTCGTGGACGATCCGGGGAACGGCGGCTACCCGATGCCGATCGACGGAGCGGACCGCGACGAGGTCTTCGTCGGCCGCATCCGGGAAGACACGGCGCTCGAGCACGGTCTTGCCCTATGGCTCGTCTGCGACAACCTGCGCAAGGGCGCGGCGACGAACGCGGTGCAGATCGCCGAGGAGATCGTGCAGCGGGGGGCCTGGCTGCGGTGAGGGTGCCGCCGGGGACCGTCAAACGGTGAAGGTCTGGGGCTGCCGCTGCGTCAGGGGTAGGAGACGGGCAAGGATCGTGGGGCAGTGCTGTTGGAGTCCTATGACGCCATGTCCAGCATCGGCGACGTGGTCGGAGTCTCGTCTTCGAAGCTGACCCAATCGGCATCGAATCGCTGGTAGGACTCGATTTCCGCGAGAGTGATCTCGTCGGTTCCGAGGACCTCAACGCCGGCACACTTGATGCCGGGCTCGAACTGCTCCCAGAAAGACTGGCATTCTTCCTCGATCTCGGCGCGTTTCCCGGCCCACTCGGGGCCGCCTCTTTTCGCCGATGGAACGGCGAGCATGAGATGGCACTGGTACGGCGCATTCGCCGGGAGCTCGTCCAGCGTGCTGAGCCTGATGTATACGCCCTGCATCCACTCGCTGTGCTTCCTCAGGAGTTTTCGCCAATCCGTCTGCTTCGGGCGCCACCGCAGGTCGAAAGCCGTCGGGAAAGCAGCACGGATGTATCGTTTGGCGAGCCACTCTGCGAGTAGCCGACGCTCCTTCTCCGGCAGGTAGTGCGTTGGCGCCTCCCGCATCAAGAGGCCTCGGGGTATCGTCCATCGCTCGTGGGCAACGCAAGTCAGTACGACAGGCGCTTCCCCAATGTCGATTTCAAGCTGAAGTGTTCGTGGGTTTCTGCCCGACGATTGCCGGGGGTCCAGCTTCTCGGAGTCAGCCGCCTTCATGCGGACGACTTCGACGACGGGCTCCTTGGTGATGCTGTCGTTGACGATGTCGCAATCGTGGCTCGTCAGCACTAGCCAGTCCGCGCTGTCCAGAACCACCGTTTCGGGAGCGCAGTCCGCCGCGAGCCCCGACAGGGTGTCGCCAAGGATTGCACCTTGTCGCCAACCCTGCGTCGCTATCTGCTCGCTGTCGAAAGACTCGGCCACAGGTCACCGGTTCGGCCATTGTCGGAGCGCTATGTTCCTGGCGAGGTGCTCCTTTCGTTGCTCGTCTCCGGGATCATCGAAGCCTAGTTCGCGCAGCCTCTTTTCTCGGGCAACTCTTCCGCGAGTTGCTGCATCTCCGAGTGCCTGGGCTTCTTGGATCGCGTGAACGACTCCGTCTTCGTCGATTCGCTCGTCGGACAACAGGTCGAGAAGCGCTCGTCCGTGGAGGTCTGCGGGTTGACGGACGAACCGCGCATTGAGAGGGCTAGCGCCCGACGCCCGAGCCTGTACGAGGCAGCGCATGAGCGTGTGGAGCCGGTCGGTGTTGGCCGGGTTGGGCTCCTTGCCGCGAAACCACTCGTAGAGTGCTGGCCGGCTCACACGCAGCACTCGCGCGAGCTGAGACTTGTTCAGTGAGAGTGCCGCCTGCAACTCTTGCATCTGTTCGACAACGGAGAGGGTCAGGACCTCGCGGAAGTCACGAGAGTCGTTCGCCGCAGTCTCCGAATCGCGCTCCGTCTGTCGCAAGGCCTCTACGCAGGGGCTCGAGCCGACGCGCAAAGAGAACGAAGCGCAATGAGCGTCGAGCGAGATGATGCCTCCGCTGCCGGAGTAAGCGAGGCGTTGCATGATCTCCCGCATGATCTCGTCCATGTCCGGGCTGATGCGGGATTCGTGTGTCAGCGTCGATCGTGGGCGTCGGACGGCCCCGTAACTCGCGTAGTTGTGTGCCGAAATCACTTCCACACCTCAATCGCCGTCTCGGTCACGACGTGGTCGTGGAAGGTCTCTACGAGGTGGTCGTGCATCTCGAACGCTCGCGCGACAACCCAGTCTGTGTTCGCGTCGAATGCCCCCTCGATGTAGTGGTCCATGTCGATTAGCGTGATCAGCTCGCCGCTCTGGGCTCGGGGACTGTATCTTGGCGCGCCGCCGACAAGGTCGGGCGGCAGCGTGAGTCCCCGGTCGTCCTGAGCGATACGCACGATCATGTTGCCCTGGACGTCGTCACCGACCTGGGTTCTCCCGGTGCTCTCCGCATGCAGCCGATGAGTTCCTGCCCCAAATACCTCGTCTGCCGTCCCATGCAGCCCGGGTCGGAGATAGTCGCGGAAGTCCTCCGTTTCGCGCGGCTGGACGACATCGACGTAACGCAGCCCCACCCGCTGCACGACGCCGAGGCGGTCATGCTCCGTCGACTGCAGTACCGTCTGGACTGCGTGTCGGAGTTCGTCCGCGAAGCCCTCGAAACGGTCGTAGTCGGTGGTCTGCAGGACGATGCCGTCCTCCGTCAACAACACGCTCCAGGTCTCTTCCCTGGTGCGGTATTCCCACCGTTGCTGCTCAATGACTTGGATCGGGCCCCCTGCGCTCGGGCCCAAGGTGACCTGCTGAACCTTGCCCGCGCGCTCGACAGGGAAGCCGTGTTGGCGAAAAGCCTCTTGAATCTCCGGGATGTATCTGTCCATCTGACGGATGGGGCTGAAGCGAACCTGACCCAGCACCAGCGCCAGGGGCTGTTGGGACAGGGGCACATACCGGCACTTGCGTTCCACAGCCTGCTCCTCATGCCCTTTACAGTCAATCTTACACCTGTTTCGCGTCTGCGCGGGCCTGGTAGGCTTGTCGCGTATCGATTGGTCCGGCGCTCCAGGATGTTCGGGCGAGTGCCGACGTGCTCGTGCTCCCGGACCTTCCCGGCTTGGTGGAGGATCTGATCTCAGACGGGCGTTCCCGCGTCTCGCGTTGTCGTCATGTGAGCGGGAACCCGACCGCTACCTCACTCGATCGGCGCAAGCAGCTCCGGCGCGGTGACCAGTTGCCGCACGCCGTGCGAGCCGGTCTCGTTGAACACGTTGCCCTGTTCGGCCCAGCGGTGCAGGGAGTGGATGTCGAGCCTGGCGCACAGGGGCCGCACGTTCCACGTCACGCGCGCCGCGGAGCACTTGCTCTGGTCGTATGACGGACCGGTCGTCGAGCCTCGAAACAGCACGGGCTCCCCGGTCGCCGACGGAATCGACTGCGCCTGGTGCCGGCCGTCGACGACGTTCCCGCCGTACGCCATCGTCGTGAAGTCGAGGGCCGCGGGGTCGTTGACGACGAGGAAGACCTGCGCTTCCACGCGCAGGAGCGGGTCGCCGCGGCCCTCGGGGACGCACGCGCCGAGTCCTTCGCCGGGCGATGCGTCACAGGAGGTGTGCACCCAGTGGACTTCGATGGTGTCGCCGGGCGCCACGCCCTGGTAGGCGCCAGGTGCGGGCGCACGCTCGGACTCGGTGAGGTCCGGCGTCTCGTTGCACGCGAAGCCGCCGTCGTCGGCGGCGCTGACGAAGATGCCGAATCCCGGCCCCTTGTGCTCGGCGTTGGTGTGCGTGTGGATGTTGCAGAGGTTCATCTCGCTGGCGGGCGGCGCCCACGGGAACGCTTCGGTATTCAAGCCCGCCGGGCTGCCGATGTCGCGAGGCGTTTGGGGACCCATGTCGGTGCATGGCTCCGTGTTCCCCGACTCCGCGGCTGCGTGCGCGGATGCCGCGCCGCAAACGATGGCGAACAGGGCAAGTGCGGGGGCCGACGTTCTCATTGGAGGCGCCCTCCTGTGGCGTGTGGGTTGCACGGCCTCGCCGCCGGTATGGCCACGGCGGCGAGTCTGCTTCAAAAATGCCGGAAGTGCGCCTGGAGCCGCCGGCCAGTCGACGGGCCCCTACAACCGTCATGGCGCGCCTGTTAGGCTTCGCCGCTTTCCCGGCTACGCGACACGAACCGATGTCCGAACAGACCCGCGAGACCGTCCTGTACGAGGTCGACGGCCCGCTCGCCACCGTCACCCTGAACCGGCCCGAGAGCCTGAACGGCATCACCAACCGGATGATGCGCGAGCTGTACGAGACCCTGAACCGGGTCGCCGCCGACCGGAACGTGCGCACCGTGCTCTTCACCGGCGCCGGGCGCGCGTTCTGCCCGGGCGCCGATCTCAAGGCGTACACCGGCGACGAGAAGCAGGAGCCGAACCTGCCGGAGTACTTCCACGTCACGAGCCTGCTGCACGAGATGCCCAAGGTGACGATCGCCGCGGTGAACGGCGCGTGCGCGGGGGCCGGCTTCGGCTGGGCGTGCGCCTGCGACCTGCGCTACGCGAGCGAACGGGCGATGTTCAACTCGGCCTTCCTGGGGGTAGGCATTTCCGGGGACATGGCCGGGCCCTGGCTGCTGCCCCGCATCGTGGGCGCGACGAAGGCGCGCGAGGTCTTCTTCACGTCGCAGAAGTTCGGCGCTGCCGAGGCGCTCGAGATGGGCCTCGTCCTGCAGACGTTTCCCGACGAGACGTTCGGGGAAGAGGTGCGGGCCATCGCCGCGCGCATCTCGAAGTCCGCCCCGCTCGCCATCGGCGAGATGAAGAAGAATTTTGTCGCCGCCGAGAACCTGTCCCTGCGCGACTACATCGAACTCGAGACCGAACGCCACGGCCGCACCGGAGCGAGCGAAGACTCGCGCGAGGCCTTCCGGGCGTTCGTCGAGAAACGCGAGCCCCGCTTCCAGGGCCGCTGACAACCAACGATTCCACCATTGGAGAGACGATCCATGTCCATATCCCTCTACGACGCCACCGTCGGCACGTACCGGCAGATTCTCGGCGCCACCGCCAACGTGCTCGAGAAGGGCCGCGCGCACTGCGAAGCGAACGGCATCTCGCTCGACGACATCGTGCAGATGCAGTTGATCGACGACATGCTGCCGTTCCAGTTCCAGGTGGTCTCCGTGGCGCACCACTCCCTGGGCGCCCTCAAGGGCGTCGAAACCGGCGTCTTCACTCCGCCGAGCCCGGCCGGCGAGGACTATGCGGCGTTGCAGGGCCTCGTGGCACAGGCCCGCGAGGGGCTGGACGCGTTCACGCCCGAACAGGTGAACGGTTTCGAGGAGAAGTCGCTCGAGTTCCGGCTGGGCAAGAACGCCATTCCCTTCCAGGGCGGGAAGTTCCTGCTCGGTTTCTCGCTGCCGAACTTCTACTTCCACGCCACCACGACCTACGACATGCTGCGCATGAAGGGCACGTCCATCGGCAAGCGCGACTTCATGAACCTGATGTAAGCGAACGGATTTGGCGTTTCCCGGCGGTGAAGCGCCCTCGCCTCGTCGTCCTTATGAAGGAGGAGTGATCGCAATGCCTGCTTTGACTACTACCCTGCCGCTGGCGCGCGCATCCGTGATCGTCGACGCGGCGCTCGCAAAGGGCGAGGCGGAAGGCATGAATCCCCTGACCGTCGTCGTGCTGGACGCGGGCGGCCACATCGTCGCCATGAAGCGTGCGGACGGCAGCGGCATCCTGCGGACCGAAGTCGCGTTCGGCAAGGCCTACGCGGCGCTCGGCATGGGTGCCAACACCCGTGGCCTCAACCAGGCGCTGGCCGACCGCCCGGCCTTCCAGAACGCCGTGGCGGCTGCGTCCGGCGGGCGCTTCATCGCGGTGCCGGGCGGAGTGCTCGTGCGCGAACAGGGCGGCGCCGTGGCCATCGGCTCGGTGGGCGTCAGCGGCGACACGTCCGACCGGGACGAGCATTGCGCGATGGAGGGCATCAAGGCGGCGGGGCTGGACTACATGCGACCTCCGGGGTAGGGGCAACCCTGGCGGGCGGCCCGGCAGACCTCACCACGCCGCGTCCCCGTCCGCCCCGGAGCGCGCCCCGGTCAGCGCTTCCCGGACCGCATCCACGTCTCTGGCGGCCCGCGCGATGGCCTCCTCGTCGAAGCCGAGGGCGTGCATCACCTCCACCGTATGCTCGCCGAGTGCCGGCGGGGGCCCCTTTACGGACCCCGGCGTCTCGCTCAACTGTATGAGATTGCCGACCACGCGCTTCTCCCCGTGGACGGGCAGCTCCATCGGCACGACGTACTCGTTGGCCACGTTCTGTTCGTCGCCCAGCACCTCCGCGTGGTCGCGCACGCGCTCCATGATCAGGTTGGGCTGGCTGTACATGAACTCGGTCCACTCCGCCGTCGTCCGGCTCGCGAAGCCGCGTTTCAGGACTTCGCGGAGTGCGGCCGCGGATTCGACGCCGGCGGCGCCCATGCGCTTGCCGGGCGTGTCCCACTTCTCGTCCCCGATCAGCTCGAACATCTCGCCGAAGACGCACAGGGCGTCCCAGGCCTCCTCGTCCTGGGCGAGCGCGAGGAGGAATGCGCCGCCGTCCTTGGTGGTGTAGGCCCCGTAGGCGCCCTCGACGTTGGGCAGGAAGGCGCCGTTGGCGCGTAGCGGCTGCCCCGTGATGCTGCACTGGGTCAGCTCCCACTGCTGCAGCCAGAGCTGGGCGCCGAGCGACGATGTCTCGACCCGCTGTCCCCGGCCGTGCCGCGCCCGGGCCAGCAGCGCCGTGACGACGCCGAGGGCGAGCTGCATGCCGCCGCCGAGATCGGCGATGGCGGCGCCCGGCCCGGCGGGCGTCTGGCCGTCGTATCCCGAAAGGCTCAGCAGGCCGCCGCGCGCCTGCGCGGCGCCGTCGAGCATGGGTTTGTTCGCGTCGGGCCCCTTCGCTCCGAAGCCGTTGACGCGGGCCCACACGAGCTGTGGGTGTTCGGTCGCGAGGGACTCGTAGTCGAGGCCCATGTCGCGCAGGAAGGGTTCGCGGTAGTTGGTCAGGAACACGTCGGACCGGGCGAGCAGGCGGCTCACGACCTCGCGTCCGGTAGGCTGGTGCAGGTCGAGACACACGGATTTCTTGCCCCGGCTGACGGCGATGAAGCCTGGTGCGGGCGCCTCGGGAGGACTGGTGTTGTTGATGCCGCGGTGGAACCTCTGGGCGTCGCCGATAGGTGGTTCGACCTTGATCACTTCGGCGCCCTGGTCGCGCAGGTAGAGTCCGGCGGACGGACCCTGCAGCGCTACGGTCATCTCCACTACCGTGATTCCTGATAGGGGTTCCGGCATCCGACCTCCTGTTCCCGCGTTCCGCGGCTCCTATTTTGCCTTGAACAACGCCGAGGTCGACTCGCCTGCCACGGGATAGACTGGTGTCCCCGACCGGAACAACGGGGGCATGCACGGTCAGGACATGCACGGTCAGGACATGCACGGTCAGGACATGCACGGTCAGGACATGCACGGTCAGGACTGTGCGTCGCGGCGGCAGCCCTGTATGGTGGGCTCTCTTCCTGCTGACGGGTGCCATCATGAGTCAGGCCGAAGAGCGGTACTTCGAGTCTGCGGGGGTCCAGATCCGTTTCGTGGAAGAGGGCCAGGGGCCGGCCGTGGTGCTGATCCACGGCTTCACGTCGTCCGCGGAGCCCTGGAGCGAGATCGGCGTCGTGTCGGCGCTGTCCGGACGTTTCCACACCATCGCCTTGGACTGCCGCGGTCACGGCAAGAGCGGCAGGCCCCACGATGCCTCCGCGTACGGCACGCGGATGGCGCGCGATGTCGTCGCGCTGCTTGACTTCCTGGACCTCGAAGACGCGCACCTCGTCGGTTACTCGATGGGCGCCGAGATAGCGCTACGCGTGACCGTCGACCATCCCGGACGGGTTCGTTCGCTGATCATCGGTGGCTCCGGCTGGTCCGAGCGGCACGAGTCGGAGACCTACACCCGGATCGGGGAGTCCCTGCGGGAGTCCGGGGGTATCGGTCCGGCGGTGCGGTGGATGCATGCCAACAGTCCGGCAGGACCGTTCCCGCCACCGACAGACGCCGAGATCGCCGAGATGGAACGCTTCTTTCGCAGCCAGGACGCGGGGGCGCTTGCGGCGGTGGCCGCATCCATGGGCGAGATCATCAACCTGTCGCGGGATCAGGTCGCCGGGATTCGGGTACCCGTGCTCGGGATCGCGGGCGGGGAGGACCCGGAGCGCTACAACCTCGAGAAGCTGGTGGGGGTGACGCCGGGCTATGCGCTGCGAGTCATCGAGGGCAAGGACCACGGCGGGGCCCTGCTCGACCCGCAGTTCATCGACGCCATCGTCGAGTTTCTCAACGGAAACACGAGGTCGGGTTAGCGGGATGCCCCATGCGCTGCTTCCGCGGGAATCCGGGAGGCATGGACGGCGATAGCGCTCAGCGCAGGCCGAGGGCTTCGATTTGTACCAGGGCCTGCGCCTTCACCCCGTCGCGGAACCGGCGGAATGGGGAACCCAGCTCCGGACGCTGTTCGACCCAACCGATCACCATCAGGTTCCGCATCAGCAGGAAGAGCGGCAACAGCGCCAGGTCCTCGTCAGCGAGCGTACGCCGGCTGCGGTAGCCGCGAATCACCGCCGCTTGCATGCCGCCGAAGTGGGGCGAGGCCTGGTTGAGGAAGAGCGCGGCCGCCAGTTCGTGCGCGTGCCAGCCGAATCCCGCCGTCCGGTGTCGGGACGCCTTGTGGAACGTTCAGGCCCGATGCAGCCAGGGCGCGCAGCCAAAGGCGCTCCGAGACCATTTCCTCGCGCGTGTTGTAGCCCGGCCGGTGGAACCGGAGCACGTACTTCTCCCCGCCGTGACTTCACGCGATTGCTGGCGAAGGAGATTGGCGGCTTTCGGCGACCGCCGGCCGATTGGGGGCCGGAGTACAGTGCCCGAGTAGGCCCTTTCCCCGGGGGTCGGCAACCCAGTCGCGCCAGTGTTCCCCGTCAGTCGTACCAGCCCGTCGGCAGTCGCGCCAGGGTTGTCCGCGCCTGCGCAGCGGCGCGCCTTCGGGCGCTCCCGAGAGATGCCCTCACCCCGCGGGGACGATCCGCCAGATCTCCTCGATGTCGAGGTCCTCGCGCCGCAGGTGGACGGTGTGATGGCGCCCCGCGAGCCACGTCTCGAAGTGGTCCGTGACGTGCGTGCTTCCCGGGCGGCCGCTGTTGCCGGAGGCAATCACGAAGCGGCAGTGGTCCGGGTCGGCGAGGTCGACGACGAGGCGGTAGGCGGGACCGTGGTAGACCCGCTGCGGGACCCTGTCGGGCCCGGCGTCCGTGCCCGGACCGGGTCCCATGTGCATCCCCATCGCCAGAGTCGTGGCGCTGCCGCCGACCGGCGCCGGCCCGACCTGCATGGCCTCCCACGGCGCACGCTTGCGTAGCGTGTGCCAGAACTGGATCTGGTGGATCGCGCCGTAGGACCAGCCGGACGGGTCTCCGAGTTCCCGTTCCAGGGCGTCGAACACTTCGCGAAAAACGTCGCGAATGGTGTCGCGAACGGCATCGGCGTCCCAAGCTGGCGCCGGATAGAGGCTCGGCTCGATGCGGCTCAGCATGGGCGCCGCGTAGGGCTGCGCGGCGAAGTCCGATCCCAGGGTCTCGACCAGGAAGCGGCAGTGCCAGGCGCGGTCCAGGAAGGTGTAGTAGATGGCCGCCGCCGCGGATTCGGGGTCGGCATGCCCGTCCCAGGCCGCGAGCGCCTCGTGGAGGATGTCGAGATTCCGGTCGCCCGTGCTCTCGAGGAACGGCAGGAACTCGGGGACGAGCGCGGTCGCGCGGAGGTCCTTCCGGTCCGACTGCATGGCCTCGAAGTCTGCGGCGGTGAAACCGGACCCGCTGCGGAGGAGTTCGTCGATCCGGTCGGCGCGCGCCTTCGACGTGGCGAACGTGTGGACGGGGAAGGGGGCGCGCTCGCCGAGCGTGTCGTTGTTGGCCGTCAGCGCGTAACCGCGGGGCGGGTCCACTTCGACGGTGAGTTCGGCGGCGGTCGTCTGCTCGAAGTCGTTGCGGGCGACCCAGCCGGCGAGCGGCACGACGCCGGTCACCTCGCGCCGTTTCGGCAGGGTGGCGACGATGAACCGCCGCAGGCCGTCGTGGCGGTCGACGACGATGATGTTGTTGACGAGCGGCGTGACGTCGTTCTCGAACAGCGTCCCCTCGAACTCCTCGGCGGTCGTGGCCAGGGGCAAGCGCGCGAGCGCGCCGGCGGAGGTGGGGTTGTGCGCCAGCGGCCAGCGCACCGCCGTGCGGAACGAACCGTCCGGGGCGTCGCGCATTCCCATCTCGTGGGTGAGCGGTTCGAGCAGGGGGCCGTGCGGGCTGCTGACGACCCCGTATTCGCGCGCCTGCTCGCCGCGCACGGCAATGGTCTCCATGCGTCGCTGGAGTGGCTGCCAGCCGTCCGGCGTGCGCACGCGGTCTGCGTCCACCTCTTCGATGTAGACGTCGTAGTTGTCGATCATCCCGGTGGTGAGGCCCCACGCGAGATCGCGCGTGTATCCCATCATGAAGTAGGGCACACCCGGGAAGGACGCCCCGAACACGTCCCAGCCGGGCGCATGGAGGTGCACGTAGAAGAACGTGTTCGGGATCGAGTGCGGCTGGTGGGGGTCCATGGCGAGCATGGGTTTGCCGGATGCGGTGAGCGCGCCCGTCACGGCCCAGTTGTTGCTGCCGCTGAAGCGCGCGTCGGGGTAGACGAGGCCGATGGGCTGGAGGTCCAGTTCGCGGAGCGGTTCTGTCAGGCGGCGCACCTCGTCGGCGTCGGATTCGGAGAACAGCGGTGCGTGCGGGCGGAAGCGCTCGATCCCGTGGCGCGCCATGATCCGCCCGAGGAACATCTTCTCCGGCCAGTTCCGCGCCTGGAACCAGCTCGTGAAGCGGTACCGCGAGGCAATGTCGGCGCGCGTGAACGGCCTCGGTTCCGCCGCGGTCCCGGCGAACTCGGGGGGCGGGGCATCGAGGGAAGCCACGTAGGCGTTCAGCCCCTCGAGATACGCGTCGACGATCCAGTCGCCCTCGCTCTCCGGAGTGCCGATCCGGGTCGCCGGCACGTCGAAGGCCCGATGCAGCAGGTCCTGCCGGACAAAGCGCTCGCCCAGGACTTCCGCAGCGTTGCCGTTCGCATAGAGGCACGACAGGTGGATCTGCCACAGGCGCTCGTAGCCCTCGACGTAGCCCATGCCCCGGTAGGCGTCGGCGATCGTCGAGGCGTAGACGTGCGGGACGCCCAGGTGATCGTGGCAGATCTCGAAGGGGGCGTCGCAACGGGGGATCTCGACGCGTCGGTTCATGGGGACGTCCTTGCCGCAAGCGGGATTATGGGGCCAAGCGCCGCCGGGACTTCCTCGACGGAGTGGCGAGTGGCCGCACAGGGTGGCCACAATGGTGCGTGAGTGACGTTAGGGTTGCAGCCGGGCGTGGCTGACAGGCCTACGACGACGACGGCCCCAAGGTGCCAAAGAGCTTTCCCGAGCGCAAATGCCTCTCTGAGTCTGACCAGCATTTAGGCGAGCCGCAAGGTGAACATCACGAAACTCAGGTGCCGGTTGGCAGAAGCTAGGGTCGAGTCATACGCTGTCGTCTTGCCCAGATGTCTTTCGAACCCGGATCGTGCGCTTCTGGATCAACAGCGTAGCCAGATGCTCCGGCATGTCGGCGACATCCACCATATCGTCTGGCTTTTTCGTGATCTTGTAGGTCACGGCCTGCCCTTCCGCCATTCGCACCAGTGACCCCGCCTTGTTCTCGGCTACCTCGCCCTTTCGCCACACGTTGAAGACAATGCTCTGTGGACAGATGCCGAGGCAGAGCAGGAAGTCATACCGGCGATCGAGGCGGACGTGGTTGAATTGAAACGTGCCGTTGGCGCCGAGGGATGCCGTCTTGATCTCGAATTGCCGCCCCTCGATGCTCACGTCCGTCTTGGAAGTGCGAGTCCCGTTGCTCACCCGGAGCCCAGCAGCCGTGAGATGCCGCCGTATGAACTCCTCGCCGATCTCGCCACGGTTCGTGTTCCCTAGCAATCGATAGCCGATCAACGGCGAGTTCCGCCAGATGTCTTTTGGCGCATGCTCTCGGATGATCTTTACCAGCAGATCGATAGGCGTCGTCACTCGGGCGCCTCCCAAAGCGCGCCGGAGGAACCCCGCTTCCAGAACACTAGAAAGTAGGAATGGTTCTTCCGAGCGTGCACCTGCCGCACCGTTCGGCTGACTCCAGGCCGGTTGTTGCGTGTCACTACGAACAAGTCCTCTGCCACGAAACCTAGTTCCTCGTAGGCCTCCATGATCTCCACATGGGTGAAACGCTGGCGGTTGGAACATACTTCGTCCTGACACTTGACGATCATGACGCCGCGCTCGCGGAGGACGCGATACGCTTCCCTCGCGCCGTCGCAATACAAATCGAGCACTGCATCGTGGTACTTGCGACGCGTCCGATTGCCTGTGCCGTTATTGCGGTAATGCTGCTCGAAGGCTTGGTGGCTACGCGTTGCGTGCGCCGTTCCCCCTGGAGAGTGCATGTAGGGCGGGTCAAGCACCACACAATCGATCATTCCGTTTTCGTAAGGCAAATCTCGGCAATCTACGCCATCAAGGATGTCCGTTGCGCGCAAGTCGTACGAGCCTGGCGACACGTTCCGCCAGAACACACCTCTGCCGTAAGTGACGTCCGCTACGACGCTGCCAGAAGCGACGTACAAGCCCAAGATGCGGGGGAACACCTTGTCGTTGCCATCGGCATACGCAGTCAATACCAAGTCGTTAGACGGGCTACCATGCCGCACGACCCGCTTGCGCCGGGAATCCGTCATGCAGCGCGCCGCTCCCGAGTTGGACGAGCCGATGCCTGCTTCATGAGAGGTGTCAGCATCAAGGCCATTTTGGACGAGCCAAGGGAGACGCCAATGCTAGTGCAGCATGACCCGAATGTGAACGCTCGCCTCGCTTGCACAACCGGCGAACAACGTGCGGGCGCCACGCTTCCGCACGCCGCATCGGGCCGTGCGGGCAACGATCGAGGAGCGCCGTGGAGTTCGGCGATCTGGTGCGTGGTCGCCCCCGGCCAGGGATCCGGCGTCACCAGAGGCGCTCGTCGGCCCTGAAGCCGCCTTCCTCGTCTCCGGAAGCGGTCGCGCGGCGCCGCTCCCAGGCATTGGCAATCACTTCCAGTTGCTGCGATCGCAGGTGTTTGCCTACGGCAAGCGTTGGCCCGATCTCCATGTAGGGTTCGTCTTCCAGGTTGAAGGCCGGCCACTCGGGTAGCGGCCCGCCGTTGGGATCTCCGGTCCGCGCGAAGCGGACCCAGGTCTCGGCCAGCATCGACGAGAACTCCCTGTCGGCGTCCGTCGGGACGGCCTGAAAGCGCTCCAGGTCTCCCAGCAGGTACATCTGGAAGGATCCGTGAAAGGCGCCGTAGTAGTCGGCGTTCGGGGTCGGCGGGCGCCAACTGAACCAGTACAGGTACGCAACGCTCTCGACGTTGGTCATGCCCCTGGCCCAGGCGCGCATGGGATAGTTGAAGTTCAGGTCGTTCAGCAGGTCCCGCCAGGCTCGCGTGGCCTGCTCGTCGGTCGCGGCCGGGTAGTGGGACGCCACTTCCTCCCGGACCTCGGGCAGCATGGACGCGGCGAACATGCTGAACCCGCGAATCCCGGGCGCCATCACCGTCGCGAGGTGCTCCACCGGCGCGGAGGACTCGTCGGAAGTGGAGCCGACCATGGTGGGCACGTCGGCCTGGTTGCCGCTGGCGAAGGTGGTCGCCACGTCCTGGACGAGCACGTCCCCATCTACCATGGGGAGGTATTCGTAGACGGAGAAGTCGCGGCTGGACTGGGCCACCTCGAGGATTCGTTCGGCAGGGACTTCGCGCAGGGCCGCCAGCGACTGGTCCCCTCCTTCGCCCACGAGGGCGGCGCCGAACCGCAGGCCGTTGGATTCGCCGGAGGGCGCGAAGGACTGATCCCGGGTGCGGTCCCGCATGGGGTGGAACGGGGCGCCGCTCTGGCCGATGGCGCGATGGAACAGGCCCCGCGCCAACGGGCTCGCCTGCAGGACGGCGACGCTCGTGCCGCCCGAGGACTCGCCCAGGATGGTGACGTTGCCCGGATCGCCGCCGAAATCCGCGATGTTGTCCCGCACCCATTCCAGGGCCTGTATCTGGTCGCGGAACCCCTGGTTGCCGGAAACGCCCTTGGGACTCTCCGCGGTCAGTTCCGGGTGCGCGAAGAATCCAAGCTGACCGAGGCGGTAGTTGAAGGTGACGAACACGGCGCCTTTCCCGGCCAATTGGTGGCCCGAGTGCATGGAACCGGCGCTGCCGACCAATCCGCCGCCGTGGATCCACACCATGACCGGCCGGCCTTCGTCGCGCCGGTCCGCCGTGGTCCAGACGTTCAACGTCAGGCAGTCTTCGCTCTGTTGCTGCGGCGTCTTCGCCTGGTGGGCGGCGTAGAACGGAACGCTCTGGGGACGGCGCTGCGTGCACGCGGGGCCACGGGCGCTCGCGTCGCGGACGCCTTGCCAGGGCACGACCGGCGCCGGAGGCGCCCAGCGGAGGTCTCCCACCGGCGGCGCCGCGTAGGGTATGCCGTGGTATTGCCTGAGGCCGCCGGGCGAGGTGTCGCCGGTACCGCGGATGGCGCCGCCCGTCACCTGCACCTCCAGCCCTGGCGTCTGGGGCTCGGGTGGAGCGGACGGCGGGGGGGATTCCTCCTGCGCCGAGTCGGAACAGCCGGCGGAGAGCACCGCCAGGCAGAAGAGCGACAGGGGGATGCGCAGGCGAGATGCAGGAGCGTTGCGGGAAGTCGAGCGTTGTGGCTTGGGTGAGGGCTGTGCATGCATCCGGCGGGGCCTCTGACGTTTGAAGGCTGTCGCGTGCAGCTTGGAGCAAGCATGTCGTCATCGGCAAGATCGAAGATTCGCTCTAACTCGAGTCTTATGTAACTATAGATGACGAAAATACGGGAAAAACGGCAACCATGTATGCACGATTGCTGCCGACGCCGACGCGTTCGGTGCTGCTCTTCGGCCCGCGGGGTACGGGCAAGTCGACGTGGATTCGCATGCGATTCCCGGACGTCCCGACCTATGATCTCCTGGACACGGGCGAGTCGCTGCGCCTGAACAGGGCTCCCGGCGTCCTGTTCGACGAGTTGGAGCACCTGCCGCGCGGGAGCTGGGCGGTGGTCGACGAGGTGCAGAAGGCGCCCGCGTTGTTGGACGAGGTGCATCGGCTGATCGAGACCCGCGGGCTCAACTTCGTCCTGTCCGGGTCGAGCGCACGCAAGCTTCGTCGGGGCGGGGTCAATCTCCTCGCGGGGCGGGCGACGACGGTGTCGATGTTCCCCCTGGTGTCCGCCGAACTTGCCTTCGACGTGGACGTCGACCGGACGCTGCGGTTCGGATCGCTGCCGACTGCCGTCACCGACGAGGACCCACGCGACTACCTGCGCACCTATGCCGAGACCTACCTGGACCAGGAGATCCGGGCCGAGGCGCTGACACGGAACCTGGGCGCCTTCGCGCGCTTCCTGGAGGTGGCGGCGCGTCAGAACGGCCAGGCCACCAACGCGGCCTCGATCGCCCGGGATGCCGGCGTCGCCCGGGCGACCGTGCGCAACCACTTCGACGTGTTGACGGACACGCTGATCGGCTACTGGCTGCCGGCCTGGAAGCTGAAGTCCGCGAACAGGCAGGTGGCGCACAGCAAGTTCTACCTGTTCGACTGCGGCGTCGCCCGGGCGCTGTCCGGCCGCCTGGCATATCCGCTGACGCCCGAGGAGCGCGGGCCGCTGCTGGAAACCTGGATCGTCGGTGAGATGCGCGCCCACCTCGCCTGTTCGGGGCTGCACTATCCGCTGCACTTCTGGCGCACCTACCACGGCACCGAAGTCGACGTGCTGTGCGAGACCGCGCATGGCTTCGTCGGCGTGGAAATCAAGGCCGGCGACCACTGGGAGCGCCGTTTCAACCGGGGCCTGCACACGGTGCGGTCGGACCTGGGAGCCGATCGCACGGCCTGTCACGGCGTCTACATGGGCGCCCGCGACGCCGTTGTCGACGACGTGACCGTGCATCCCGTACTGGGCTTCCTGAAGCGCATGTGGGACGGGGAGATCTTCGCGTAGCGGCTGCCGACGGCGGCCCGACCCCCGGGGTCGAACATCGCGTAGGGGCGGCCCTTGTGGTCGCCCGTCTCCGAGATCGTACATGCATTCAAACGGGACGGGACAAGCCCGTCCCCTACGACGCCCGCCACGGGATCGTGCATGGAACAGCCCTCCCGAGTGCCAGAGTCACGACGGAGGTCGGCCGGACGACCGTACAAGGGTAGGCAAACAGTAGAAGGCCACGTCCGATGCCAGTGATCGCCCGCCTCGCCTCCTTTCCGGTCTGGTTCTGGCTGCTCCTCTCGGTGCCGGCCGTGCCGATGCTGTGGGCGCTTTCTTCTTCCGGAACCGAGGCGGCCGAGCGCCTGCTGCACCCGACCGGCGAGTTCGCGGCGCGCTTTCTCATCCTTGCCCTGGCGATCACCCCGCTGCGCCTGATCTTCCCCAACGCGGGCTGGCTGAGGTGGTTGGCGCGCCGGCGCCGCGCGGTCGGAGTCGCGGCCTTCGGATACGCCGCACTGCACACCGTGCTGTACGTCGTCGACATGGCGACGATACGGGAGATGTGGGCGGAGTTCTTCGCCCTGGGCATCTGGACCGGCTGGGCGGCCCTTGCGATCTTCATCCCGCTCGCGGTGACCAGCAACGACGCCGCCCAGCGCCTGCTCCGGCGCGGGTGGAGCCGCTTGCACCGCCTGGTGTACGGCGCCGCGATCCTGACCCTGCTGCACTGGATCTTCATCCACAACAACCTGGGTCCGGCGCTGGTGCACTTCGTGCCCCTCGCGGGCCTCGAAGCCTACCGGGTGTTCCGGCGCTTCCGCGGGGAAGACGCCGGGACCGAACCGGACGTCCGCCTGGAGAGACCGGTCTGAAGCTGTCCCGGCGTGGATCTAGCCGGTGCGTGGAGCCTGAACGATGCGGTCAGTCGCGACCCGGCACCGCCGCCGTAGCCCGGGGCGCCTCGGTTCTCGAGCTGCTCCTACGCGTTCACCGCCTTCGGCAACGGATACACCTGCGACTGGTACGGATTCCCGAAGCCGGCGAACTCCCGGAACGTGTCCGGATCGACGCAGTCGTCCGCCAGCTCCTGCGGGAAGTGGTTGGGAATGTCGTCCTGTGGCAGGAGCGACATGTGCCGGTAGTAGTTGGCGATCGTGACGCGCAGGCCTGGGGTCTTCTTCGCGTAGGCGCCGTGCCACAGGGCGCCGTGGAACGCGATCACCGAACCGCGCGGGCACTCGATGGGGATGGCTTCCGCCGCCGCGTTCTCGTGCGGATGGCACTTGCGCTTGTGCGACCCCGGCACGCACGCGAAGGCGCCGTCTTCCAGGGTGTAGTCGGTCAGGCACCAGTTGCAGTTGGCGTTCAGGGCCTTGTCCCCCCAGGGCAGGGGAATGCCGCCCTGGTCCACGTGCAGTCCGAGGGTCTCGCCGTAGCCGTCTCCGGCCCACTTGATGAAGGAGTTGTGCGAACTGAACCGTGCTGCCCACCCGTCGGCGCCGAACAGCGGGTGCCCGAAGCTGCCGATCATGTAGTTGATCAGCGCCGTGCCGGCACGGTTGACGGCGAGGTCGCGGAACGCGCGGTGATACGTGCACAACTGCATGAGCTGGAACTGGCTGGGCGTCGCGCCGGACCGCAGCTCCAGGAAGCCCCGGAAGTCCCCGTAGTCGAGGTCGGACTCCGGCCCCCCTTCGACCGTGAACTTGCAGCCGATGTATTCCTCCGACTTGTCGAGCAGCAACTGCACGAGTTCGTCGACCTGCGCCATCGTCACCCCGGTGACCTCGGGCGGCACCACGGCGTAGCCCTGCTCATCGATCTGCTCGATGTAGGGCTGGAGCCCCAGCTCCTCGATGGTTTCCTGGAGTTCGTCCATCTTCGTCGTGACGGTCATCGTTCGGTCCGGTTTCGTGTCGGGGCACGGGAATATACAACGACGCTCGTGGCCTTGTGGCCGGGTCAAGGGGCAGTGTGGTGCGCCCGCCTTGGTCGGGTGCCCGTCCTGGACGAAAGCGACGCTTGGACTGAGGTGAGTGCCCGGCGCGATTGGCGCCTACAAGCGCTTCCTGGCGATGTCGCCGACCCGAACGTTGCCGGGTTCGACCACCCTCGCGTTGATGCCGCGCAGGTTGCGTTGACGCCCCTGTTTCGAGTTGACGAACCGGGTGGCGTCCGGCCCGAACCGGGCGGTGAACTTGCGACAACCCGTATGAGGAATCGCGGTGACCTCGATCACGGCTTCGCCGAGTTGCAGGCGCGTGCCCGGCGGCAGGTTCTCGTGGCCCAGGTCGAGATCGATGTACAACTGGTCCCCGCCATCGCCCCGCGCTCCCGGCTCCCCGCCACGAGCGCCGCGGCCCTGGCGTTCATCACCGTGATCTGCATGTCCCGATGTTCGGCCGGGTCCCGTCCGTGCGTGCTGTCGCGCCACTTGTCGCCGACCAGCCCGGCCTCGAGGTCGAGCACGCCGGCATCCAGGATCTCACGGTCGTTGGTGCGCGGCCGGCGCGCGAGCATCTCCAGACGGCCGCCATCGCTTGGCGACCCTTGAACGTGGGCAAGCCCCGCTTCGAGTTCATCGCGGGTGAGGTGTTTCATCGGGCGCACTCGGTGAGGATTCGGCGACCTGGAATATGGGCAAGGCGGGCATTCGCTGCAACCGGACCGACTACGGCATCGGGTGCGTCGGTCGAACACGACCGGATTGGATGCTGTCGGGCAGGCAGCTCGCGGGTGAACTCCCCGCGGGCAGCGCCGACCTCGGCGAGTAGTAGAGAGCGACGCAGGTGAGAATCTGCCAGGCAGCGTGTCCGGCAAGGAACGCTGGCTCGTGGTAGCTCCGGGGTACCGCCCAGCCGATCACCGCACCGCCCACGCCGCCAGCCGCGCATATGGCGGCGAACTGCCAATAGCCGAACCTCAGTGTCCCCAACCGGATCATGACGTAGCCGAGAGAGGCCGCCGTGACGGCCCCCGCGGTAGCGGTGTCGAAGACTATGCTCTCGCTCGGCCGCAACACGGCCGCGTACTGCACGCCGATCCAGTAGCTGAGCGCGCCCGCGAAACATACGACGACGGGGCGCCAGAGCGCGGCGTGGGGACTCAGATAGCGGAGCAGGACGAGCACCGCATAGAACGCTCCCGACAACCAGATCAGGAGCCAGGCTGGGAACTCGGCCCACCGCGTCGGCATCGGCAGGCTGCTGGTACCGCCAGTCAGGTCGGAGAGCTCGGTGAGCAGGTACCACACCGCCGTAGATACTGCGGCAAACGCGACGCACGCGCCGATTCCCGCGCGGGCGAGCTTGATGACGTAGCGTTGGTACACGGCCCACCGCTCCCAATGCCGAGTCTGGCTGAGCAACCTCGCCGCAGCATACATTGACGAAGTCCCGGCCGTGATCACCGCCTTCGGCTTCGCCCGCTCACGGCGCAGTGTGGCGTTGCGCGCAGCGTGCTCGCCCTCGCCGACCGAGACGCTGACGCGTTTGCCCAAGCGGCGCAAGGCGCGGTCGATGGCGGCGGCCTTGGTGGCGTGGTCGGGGTTCAGCATGCGCCTGACCTCGCTTTCGGCCACCTCAAGGTCGCGGGCGAGACGGCGTTGCGACACGCCGACCTCGCGGAGCGCCTCATAGAGGGCAGCCTTCAGCGCAATCGGCAGCGGGGGGACGACCAGGGGCCGGCGTCTCGTGGCGCGCGACGATCGCGGGAGGTCTTGCTCTCGCGCATCGTCGCCGCGATGAGTTCGCGCAAGAGGTTACGGGCCTCGGACAGCGCCTCGTCGCGGGTCCCGCGGTCGGTCGCGTCCCAGCCGAAGTCCGGGAACGCGACGACGTAGCGGCCTTCCTCGTCGCGCTCGACCTCGGCCGGATAGTCGTAGGTGTCAGACATTGGTTCGCGTCCCTTTGGTTCCTGATACCGCATACCGCGGGCGCGCTAGCTGCGTGGACTTTTGTGCGCAACAGCGGACGCGTCTGCTGCGACCCTGTTAGAGAAACGGGGGCGCTGATGGTCGCATAGGCGGAGTCGTCGCCTACCGGTGCCCCAAGACGAGAGGTCTTCCGGTTCTTCCGAAGGGCACGTCGAGAGGCACAAGCTGCCGAACGCCGAAGTGGTACCTCAGCGTGGGAGGAGCCTCAGGTTCGCGAGCCCTGTCCCAGGACCTCATCGATGATCGGCATCGCGACCTCCGCGAACTCTCGAAACTCCGCCCCGAGCTTCCTCAGCAGGTCTCCCCCTTTCTGAGCCTCTTCATGCATCCGAAAGATCAGGGGAGACCAGTCCGCAAAGTCGCCGTCCAAATGGCGGTACCAAGGCCAATTCGTACTGTGGCGCCCGCCCCGCAGAGTCCGCTCGCCAGAGAGGCGCTCGTGGATCTCCTTCTCCTCGGAGGAGTCGCGACCCTTCGGATCGAACCAGACGCCGAGATACCAGGACCTGGGGTCAGTACCGTCATGAGCTAGCCAGAGACAGGGGGGGTGTGTTGCGGACGCCGACCATGCGGCGCGATCGGTCCAAAGCCCGTCGTGGCGAGACGATCCCCTAAAACTGGACCCTACTCGCAAGTCATCGGCGCTCCCCGCCGCGCGATGTAGTTCTTCTTGGACGAGATCCCTCAACTTGGCCAGAAACCGCTCGACGACCTCGTTTCTGATCCGCGGCCAGCTATCGAACACGGCAAGCGCTGTGCGCAGGTTGTCGTCGCTCTCAAGGACGAACCGCCTCACTTCCTCCTGTTCACTTGGCGTTGTCATGGTTCCTCCGAACCTCTTGTGGCAGAAGGCCTCCGCATCGCGCAGAAACCACCTCAGACGATCCACCTGGCACACTTGCGCGCACTGGGCCAACCATTCCGTCAGGGCGGGCAAACGGGGCAGTTTGGCATCGTCGCTCGGTGACGCCGCGGACACGGGACAGAACGACATGGTGACGATGCCCTCGGTGGGCGCGCACAGCGGAAGGCTGTTGTAGCCAGGGCGCCCTCCATGCGACGAAAGGTAGATGAGCAGGAAGCGTCCCCCGTACCGCTCACGGAGCCACTCCTGATAGGCTTTGACCTGGTTGTCTCCGTCGTCGGCGTAGGGCTTGTTCTCGATGGCGATGCATAGAGCCTCCTCCCCGGGCGGCCTCAACTCCACGCTAACGTCAAGTCGCCGTGGCGCCTTCAAGTCCGGCTCGTTCGTCTCAATCGCGCGCTCCCGCGTTACTACGACTGTGTACTCCTCCAGCCCTCGTTCGTCGAACGGGAACGAGCTCGGGCGCACGGAGTCGATGAGACCCAGGAACAAACGAAGGAAGAGCGTCTTCTGGCCGTGGGGCCCGCCTGGGTCGAGAAGATGTGCGACAACGCGCGACAAACCGAGTTCGTCGTCGCGCAGGTAGTCGAATACGTTGAAGCGACTGGCGATGCGGTGCTCCAACTCGGCCTCGACAGCCGCGACTCCAACAAGGCGCAGCCGGAGGTCGGAAAAGAAGTTCCCAAGCACATTCAGCGCGCGATGCCGTGCCTGCAGGACTCTGTCGCGGAGGTCGCGGAGTCCGCCCGGGATGGGGGATGCGAAGTCGGTCTCCAATGGAGTGTTCCCGTGTGTTCAGAGCCTTTGTAAAGCTGGCGGACTCGCGACATGCCGCCCTGCGCCCATGCCGCGCACCATCGGCGCGAGTGACCGCAACGGTGTCGAAATCCTGACGGTATCGACCAATCTCGGACATTCCGATGGACTGCTCGAAGGCAGGTACCCGTTCCCTTTGCGGGACCCGTCGGCAGCCCGTTGAGTCGCCATCAAACCTATCACACAGGGGGGGGTCGTGCGACGGCCCTGCTGTGCTCCGCGACCTCGGATGACAGGTCACGGCTTTCGGCCTGGGAGATCACAGGTCCTTAGTCGTCCGACGTGAAGTCCACCATTTCCGTGGTTCCGGACTACTGCTCTCTCCATCCCGCTCGGCTGCTCACAGAAGACGATCAGATTGCTTTGGCTCGCGTCGCGGGCACTCGGTACGCGCAACCCGTCTGCCTCCAAGAACGCGCATGCCTCGGCCAACTCTTGTGACCGCGGGTATTCACGCTCACGCTGCAGATAGCTGAGCCGCCCGTAACCCTCCACGGCAAGTCCAACTTCGCTCAGGGCGTCCAGGCTGGCGAAACGGATCACCGCCTTCAGCGAGACCCACAATTCGAACAGTTCGTAGCGCACCCTGGACGGCGGAAACGGCTGCCCTTGGTAAAGGTGGAACCGTCGTTCCGCCACGGCGCACGCTCTCGTCTCCGAGGTGTAGAGGACGTCAAGGGTCCCGTCATCCCATCGTCCTCCGGGGCGGCGGCAGACGAGCGGATCCTGGCCGGCGCGGACGGACCGCCACACAACCCCTTCGAATGGCTCCGTCGGCAACGCCTCGACGGCGTCCAACAATGACTGGTCGCGGATGCCCCCGGGACGCGGGCGGCCTTCGGACATCATGGTCAGAGATACGCGTCAGCGTCCAGGCGATCAAGGATCGCTATCACATCCTCAGTTCGCTGGTCATGGATCACATCGATCGCTCTCTCACCATCCAGTTGCGGGTGCCTCGAATAGAGCCAGGCACGTACTTCCTCGTGACCGTAGTATTCGCCAAGTCTCATCACCACGTAGGACAGATCCGACATGATCAGTTGCGTCCGTGGTTGGGGCGACTTCTGACCGCTGCCCCATCGGGACACCGTAGCCTTGGAGACCCCAGCGAAGTTCGCGATGTCCGTGCCCTTCAACCCCCCCGTTTCCTGCAGCCGTTCCAGAAACTGAACGACTGGCCTCGCACTTGCCTGCCTCATGTCCGGCCACACCCTTCGCATTTCCGTTTCAGGAATCGTATCTTCTGAAACGGAAATATCAACTATATCCTTGGCACGCGCCGGGCGTGGCATGACGGTTCACCCCCAACCCCGGGCTTGGTCGTGGATGGCGGAGTGCCGGCACAGGTCCAACGCGGCGTGCGACCTGCGAAGAACGCCGGGCGCATTCACCAGCCCCTGCCCCTTCCTCGGCCGGATTCCGAGCACCCCGATGGCGACGCGGGGACGCCGCGCCAGCCGCGGAATCCCCAACGCCCTTCGCCCTCCGCGCAGCTTCGTGTAGGCTGCTCTCCACTTCCTGAAGCGCGTTCTTGGTGGAGGAACAATGGCGATCGATGCGGTGCAACTGGCGGCGGACCTGTTGGAACTGCGGGCATTGGCGAACGAGAAGCTCGTCGAGGAACCGCTGCCCAACGGGGAGGAAGCGGGCCGGCGCCTGCGGGCGGACATCGAGCGCTACGACCTCAAGTCGGAGATCGCGGATCTCGAAACGAAGGGCTACGCCGTCCTGCCGCCGGGCAAGGCCAAGCCGGTCGAGTTCTTCGACCGCCTGCGCGAGACGATCCTCCGGCTCGCCGAGACGCATCGGCGAGCCGGACGCGAACCGGTGTCGGGCCTCGGCAACACGCTGTACCACGTGCTGCCGCAGGACCGCATCTTCGAGGAAGCGTTGATGGCGCCGGCGCCGCAGACGCTCGTCACCTACCTGCTCGGCTACCGGGCGAAGCTCAGCCAGTCCACCGTGCTGATCAAGGACAGCCGCGCCCCGGCGCTGCCGATGCACGCCGATCACAGCGGCAAGCTGCCGGCGCCGTGGCCCAGCATCTCGCAGTACTCCGTCGTGACCTGGGTGACGACGGACTACACGCGCGAGAACGGCGCGGTCTGCGTCTGGCCGGGCAGCCACCGCTTCGGTCGCCCGGTTCCGGACGATGTCGTGATGGACCATGATCGCGAAGAGATCGAGGTCCTGGAGATGCCGAAGGGCTCGGTCATCATCTGGCACGGCAGCCTGTGGCACGGCGCGGTCCCGCGCACGGCGGACGGGCAACGCGTCACCCTCGTGCTGCCGCACGTGCGCGACCACATTCAGCCGCAGGAAGTCTACTGGGCGACGACGACGCCCGAGATGATCGCCCGCAACCCCGCGCGCTTCAGCACGCTGATGGGCCTGCACTGCACGAACCCTTGGTTCCAGGAGGGGCCGAGCGCGGCGGGGATCGGGTTGCGGCCGGTGACGGGGTCGCAGTTCGAGTAGATGGCGGCGCGCGATCAACTGGCGGGTCGCGTACCAGCTGGACCGTCGCCGAGCCAGAGAACTCGGCGCTGACCGCTTGTCTCATCGAAGGAATCTGCCACAAACCCGGGTGTCCAGGCCCGCGTTGACGGGGTCCGCGACATCGAGAGGTCCGTCCTGTCGCCGGAAAGGGACGGCGCAAAAGGAAGGGCAACCGTCAGCGAAGCGCCCGGAGGGCAATCCGCATCGGATACCGACTCATGCGCCGTGATGCACTTCCGGGGCTTGGGCCCCTCAACTTGCCCCTCAACAACCCGCGGAAGCGCCGCCATCCTTCAGAACGACATTCATGCACAACTGACGATTCGCCGAGCAAATTTCCAACTCCTTGAACTCCCAAAGCTTGCCGGTATAAGAGGTTTGTGCACCAATCAAGCTGGTACCGATCGCTTTCCGGCAGCGGGTAACCACTTTGCACAAACCCAGGGGCGTCACCGTAACCGTGGCCCGCAAGTTCGGTACGCTCCCGGGCGGGTTATCGGTGTAATTGTCCAAGTGACACGAGGGGAAAGCGTCACTTTCCGCAAACGCGTTCCAGCATTTGGTTGCGGTGCGTTCGCATCCGGCGTAGGGGGGGTTATTAGCCGCCGCCGGAAGCGTCCACATCAAGCCAATCATCAAGGCCAACGCCGAGCGCCGCAATCTGCATGCCTCCTCCAGCAGCCGACCGAATGTCAGGGTGCTTCCCACCATCTCGCTTCTCCCGGAGCCCCGTCGGGCTAGCCACTTGCGTCTGAGACTTTCTGAGTATCACGAGAACTGTGAAAAGTCAACGCTGGGTGCCAAGCTGCCCAAGCTGGTCGTGCGCGTAAGATCGAGGCATTTTTCGCTTGGTCTGGGAGGCGACCGTCGCCGTCCACGAGATCGTCGTCGTCCGGGAAACCAACCCCCCTTGGTCAAGGGGATTCCGCCCCTACAACCGCGGGTCGACCGGCTCCGACTCCATCGCCAGCACCCCGAACACGCATTCGTGGACCCGCGGCAGCGGCTCGCGCTCGACGAATCGCGCAAGCGCTTCGAGGCCCAGCGCAAACTCCCGGCGGGCGAGTGAACGCTTCGGTCTGAGGTCGCGCCGGCGCAGCCGCGAGAGGTTCCGGTCCGCCGTGTACTCGGGCCCGTAGATGATGCGCAGGTACTCCCGGCCACGACACTTCACGGCGGGCTGCAGGAGGGCGTTGCCCTTGCGCGGCGCGAAGTCCCAGGGCTTCACGACCATGCCTTCGCCGCCCGCGTCGGTGAGGGACCTCCACCAGGCGATGGCATCCGAGCAGCTCGCCTCGTCGTCGAGTTCGACGACGCGATGGGCGGTGGGGCCCAGGACTTCGTCGCCGGCGCAGAGGTCGGCAAGGGTGGCCATGTGCCAGCCGTGGTCCTTGTCCGCGTGTACGGCGCCCTCGCTCGCGAGGAGGTGGAACGGGGCGAGGCGCAGGTCGCTGACGCCGCGCACCGGCCAGACGTAACGGTCTAGAGCCGCGGCGTAGTCGTCGGCCATCGCCGCGCGGGCCCGGAAGTCGGCCGCGAGCTCCGCGGAGTCCAGCCCGCGGGCGGCCGCGGCTTCGAGTGCCGCGGTGGCGGCGGCGAGACCCATGCGCGCGGCCTCCGCCACCGGGCGATAGTGCGCGTCCAGGAGATCGCCGGCCTTCGCGGACCAGGGCATGAGCTCCGCATCCAGGCAGAACCAGTCGGTCTGCAAGGCGCCCCACAGGTCGCAGCGGTCGGCCGCCGCACGCAGTCGCGCGAGCACTTCCGTTTCGAAGTCGGGGTCCTCGCGGGGGTCGAAGAAGGGCCGCCCGGTGCGCGTGTAAATGACGCCGGCGCCCTGGCTGTCGATGCCGAAGCGGTCGCGCGCCGCGTCCTCGTCACGGCACACCACGGCGATGGCACGGGACCCCATGTGTTTCTCTTCGCAGATCGCGCGCCGCACGCCGTTGGCACGGTAGTACCCGAAGGCCTCCGCGGGGTGTTCGAGGAGCCCTTGCGCGTCGCTCGTCGCACAGGGGGACATCGTTGGCGGCAGGTAGATGAGCCAGCGCGGATCGACGGCGTAGCGGTTCATGACCTCGAATGCGGCGGCAGCGTTCTCCGCCCGCACGGTGATCTTGGGTATGTGACGGGTGTTGACGATGCGCTTCCCCCGCGCGTCTTCGACGTCGAGGAGGAAGCGGTCCCGTCCGGCCGATACCGGTTGCTGGACCGGCCGGATGGGTTCGTAGTAGGTCTGCGCGGCCGGCACGGATACCAGTTCGCGTTCGGGATAGCGCAGTGCCGTGAGACTGCCGCCGAAGACGCAGCCGGTATCGATGCAGATCGTACGGTTCACCCACTCCGGAGTCGCGACCGGCGTGTGGCCGTAGACGATGGCCGTCTCGCCCCGGTACTCGCCGGCCCAGTCGTACCGCACCGGGAGGCCGAACTCGTCGGTCTCCCCGGTCGTCTCGCCGAACAGCGCGAATTCCCGCACCGCGCCGGACGATCGGTTCAGCAGGTCCTCCTTCATGCCGGCGTGGGCGACGGCGAGCCGGCCGCCGTCGAACACGTAGTGGCTCACGAGCCCGTCGATGAACGCCGCGACCCGGTCGCGAAAGGCCTCGGACTCGGCTTCCAGTTGCTCCAGCGTCACGTCGAGACCGTGCGTGAGCCGAACGTTGCGGCCGCGCAGCTTGCGCAGGAGCTTGACCTCGTGGTTCCCGGGCACGCACAGGGCGACGCCGCTCTCCACCGCGTCCATGGCCAGGCGCAGGCAGGCGGTCACCCCCGGTCCGCGGTCGATGAGATCGCCCAGGAAAATGAGCCGCCGTCCCTCTGGATGAGACAGGTCGAACGCCGCGCCGTCGCGCTCGACGACGTAGCCGAGTTGGTCGAGGAGCGCCCGGAGTTCGTCGAAGCAGCCGTGGACGTCGCCGACGATGTCGAACGGCCCGGCGTCGTCGCACCGGTCGGTCCACAGTTTCTGCCGCACGATCTCGACGTCGCCGATCTCGTCCTCGGACTGCAGGCGGAACCGGTAGCGGAATCCCTCGCGTCCGAGGCGCTTGACGGACCGGCGCAACAGGCGCACGTGGTTGCGGACCACGTGCGGTCCGAAGTCGCGGTCGGGACGTGCTGCGTTGCGCTCCTGGCAGACGCGCTCCGGCAGGTCGAGAACGATCGCGACGGCGAGGGCGTGGTACTCGCGGGCGAGACGGACGAAGTTGGCGCGGTCCTCGGGACGCACGTTGGTCGCGTCGATCACGGTCAACCGCCGCCCGGCGAAGCGCTTGCGGGCGATGAACTCCGCCAGCTCGAAGGCGTCTTTCGTGGCCGCCTGGCTGTTGGGATCGTCGCTGACGAGGCCGCGGCAGGCGTCGGACGAAATCACCTCGGTCGGCGCGAAGTGGCGCCGGGCGAACGTGGACTTGCCCGATCCGGATGCGCCGATCAGCAGGACCAGGCAGTACTCGGGAATCTCTATCCGCATCGCCGGAAGACTCCCATCTGCGTCGGTGCGCCGTGGGCGGCGTCGAATTCGCCGACGGGCAGGTGGGTCACCGTGTAGCCGTGTTCCTCCGCGACCGCGTCGGCCCAGGCGCGGAACTCGTCGCGGGTCCATTCGAAGCGGTGGTCCGGATGCCGCAGGCCGCCGTCGGGGATGCCGGGATAGAGGACGTTGTACTCGCGGTTCGGCGTGGTCAGGACTACCGTGCCGGGCTTGGCGTGGCCGAACAGGGCCTGTTCGAACATCGGGAGCCGGGCCGGGTCGAGGTGCTCGAGCGCCTCAACCACGGCCGCGGCGTCGTAGCCGGCCAGGCGTCTGTCGCGGTAGGTGAGCGAGCCCTGCAGGAGCTTCACGCGCTTGCGCTGCCGGTCGGGCAGCCGGTCGAGCTTCAGCCGGCGCTCGGCCCGGGTGAGCGCTCCGGTCGAGACGTCGACACCGACGATCTCGGCGAACCGGGGCGAGGCCATGAGCGCCTCCAGCAGTCGGCCTTCGCCGCAGCCGAGATCCAGCACCCGGGTGGCGCTGCTCTCGGCCAGCACCCTGGTGACGGCGGCGATGCGTTGGTCCGCCAGCGGCGCGGGCGCCGGCGCATCGGGAGGCGGGTCACTGGCCGCGGCTTCCTCGGCCGCATCGTCGGAGAGCCGCGCCAGGGCCTCGGTGACGAGGCTCGCGCGGTGCTTGAGGTAACGGCCCGCGATGATCGCCCGCCGCGGATGCGCTTCCAGCCAGCCCTTGCCGCGGGCGAGCAGCTTGTCCACCTCGTCGTCGCCGATCCAGTAATGCTTGCGGTCGTCGAGGGCGGGGACGAGCACGTAGAGATGAGTGAGGAGTTCCGCGAGCCGCTTGTCGCCGGACAGGGTGACGTTGCGGTAGCGGCCCGCCGCCGCGTCCGTGTCGGGTGGGTCGACGGTGACCTCGTACCCGAGGGGCTCGAACAGTTCGCGGACCGGCCCCTCGCTATCACATCGCAGTGCGGTGATGCCGGCGGAGAGCGGCAGCGCCTGGTCGACCAGCTCCGGCCGCTCGGAACTGCGCCCGCCGAGCGCGCTGCCGAAGACCCGGGAAATGGCGACGCTGAGGAACGAGGACGCGATGTACGGGCGGTCGTTGACGTAGTCGGTCAGTACCCGGCCGCGCCCGCGCACCAGCCCGACGGGGTCGACATCGAGCAGGAGCGCGGCGGTGCAGCGCTCCTCGGATGCCTCCGGATAGAACACGTGCGCCTTGCCGAAGGACAGGTCGAAGACCTGCGCCCGCGCCGGATTCTTGTGCAGCAGGTAGCCTAGATCCGTCGCGGGGCGATGCGTGGTGGAGAGGGTGAGGAGCATGGGTCCAAAGTCGGCGTTCCGCTGTGGCTCGGAGTCGTCGATGCCGGCAACCTTCGAGGACTGTCAGAAACTCCGTGTCATGGCCGTTCCCTGCCGGACCTTATCGGACCGAACCTCTCTCACCAATGTAACAGTTCGGGCCGGCTGTGCCGACCCAGATTCGCGACCGTCGGGTTGGGCTTCGTCGCCGAACTCAAGCACGGAGCGATTTCCACGGGCTGTACACGGGCGCGATTCCTCGCAATCAGTAGAGAGCCGGTGGGCAGCTGGTGGGAATCGCGGCGTCCGCTCATCTCCGCGCCTCACTGATGCGTCGCCCTTCTCGTGTCTCCTTCGCCATGCCGTGTCCTCCTTCTCGGACTCGTGCTTTGGCCCTGTGACACGGAAATCCTGACAGTCTCGGCTGACCTGCGCGCCACGGCAACCGTAGCGAACCCGGTTGCCCGCGGTCCCGCTGCAGCCGGCCTTCCCGTCGACGCTCCATCCGGCCTTTCACGGCCCTCCGATCCGCATCCACATCTGACTCCGCTGTCCGTATCCCTCCTCCGCCGATCCCGCCGATCCACCGGGGTTGCTTTCTCTCCCTCACGCCGTAATCTCCAGACCCACAACCTCGGTGCAAACCGCTCTCCATCCCACAACGCCCCAATGACCAGTACCGCCACCATCCGCTCCGCGCTCGACGACCTCGCCGCCAGCCTCCCCACACGCATCTACGCTTGGGACATCACCCAAGGCATCGACTCCACCGACGACCACGCTGTCTGGATACGCGCCGTCATTGACGAGGAGGACTTCAACCGCGAAACCTCCCTCTCCATCACCGACGCCGCCCGCGACGCCGTGCGTTCGGCTGCCCCCGATCTCTGGCCCTACGTCACCATCCGCGGCCTCCACGAGGACGCCAACGCTCCGTGAGCCTCCACCACGACCTGCTCGCCCAAGCCCACGTCCTCGCCACACGCGAGCCAAGACGCCCCAGACAAGCCAGCCTTCGCCGCAGCGTCTCCGCGTCCTACTACGCCGTCTTTCACCTGCTCACCGACGCCGCCGCTCGCCGCCTCGTCTCCGGCGACGACCGCGACCCCCTGCGGCACATCCTCCGCCGCGCCTTTTCGCACGCCTCCATGGTCGAAACG
This sequence comes from Pseudomonadales bacterium, assembly GCA_963664635.1. GTDB lineage: Bacteria > Pseudomonadota > Gammaproteobacteria > Pseudomonadales > Azotimanducaceae > VXNE01. The sequence goes on from OY761542.1 coordinate 382,870, forward strand.
GCCAAACAGTTCACCTCCGGCGCCGGCAGCGTTTCCCGTCCACTCCAGCCCGGCCTCAACAACCTCGCCCTCCAACCCGAGCTCCAACGCGTCGCAGCCACCTTCCGGGACCTCCAGCAACAACGCCATGAGGCCGACTACGACCTCACCAGCACCTTCACCCGCCTTGGAACCCTTGAACTCCACTACCGCGCCAAGCGCGCGTTCGACGATTGGGGCGCTGTCGCGCGCTCGCCTCAAGCCGATACCTTCCTCGTCGGCCTCCTCTCGGTGCAACAGATCCGCCGCTGACCAACGTTCGCATCTCATCAGCTCAAGGTCCGGGACTGGACCTACCCCGGTTTCGTGGACAGTTTACATTTGGGGCGAAGGCCCCGTGAATTGAGCGAGATCGGTCGGTACGGGACCGCCGCCGACGCTTGGTGCGCGCCGACCTCCAGCCTCGACTTGGGCATGAGATCTTGCGGGAGAGGTTTCGTGCCGCCTCCTGCTCCGTGGCCCGCGCGTGCCGGAGGGATTCAACCTCCAAGGATCGACGAACCGTTCTGCGACACGGCTGGCGACACCCCTTGGGCGACGTGTCTGTGGTGCCTCCGGGGGCGATCGCCCAAGGCTCGGCATCGCCGAGACCGCCATAGAAGAGCTGCCGAGCCATGACGGTGCGCCGTTCGGAACGCGCCGTTGCAGCGTACGCAGACTGACCCGCCTTGAAGCGGTCGGGATGCTGCGATCTCAGCGCTCGAACGGCTCCTTGGCCGTGGCGTCCGGCTCTTCCTGCAGCCCCCGCTTCAGGGCCCTGTGGCCGTGGACGGGGACCGAGACTTGAAGTGGACTTCCCGCGCGAACGTGGATGTGGTAGCTACCCTTGATCCGTTTGAGTACCCATCCTCGCGACTCCGGCAACCGGCAGAGTTGCTTGCCGCTGATGGCCTTCATACGGCTATTTCGAACACCTTGGCGTTATCCGATAGCGATGCCTCGCCGACATCGACGGAGAGGCAGCCTTCCACTGCCTCGTACAGGTTGCCCAACAACTATTCGAAAGACTCGCCTTGCGTCGCGCACCCCGCAATGGTGGGCACTTCCGCCCAATATCCGCCTTCTTCGGCTTCGTGGACGACGACCTTGAGCTTCACTGGTGTCCCCTGTTTGGCCCGCGGCGGTGATGTTAGCGCGGTTCGGACAACCGCCGGAACGCGACCAGCGAAGTCGCGCGTGACGGACGCCGCTCGCCGGCCGCGACACCGTCAAAGAGCCGCGGCGAACCCGCGAATGTCCCGGATCGTGGCGTAGTAGACGTTGGGCAGCACGTCCGGGTTCACGGTGTCGCCGCCGTGGCCCGTGCCGTTGACCGTCCGGCTGTGGGTCGTGACCCCGGCGGCCATCAGCTTGCGGGCGTAGATGAGCCCCTCGTCCCTCAGGGGATCGAGTTCGTTCACCGAGACGACGTGGGGCGGCAGGCCGGCGAGGTCGTCCGAGGTCGCGTGATACGGCCAGGCCAGCGGATTCCTCGTGTGCTCCCCGGCCGGGTCGTACGCGAGAGCACACAATATGCTCAATTCCGCGGTCATCATGTAGCCGCCGTTCTCACGCCACGAAACCAGCTCGGGAGGCGGGGGACCGTATTCGCCGGCGATGTACGGGCAGCACGCGTAGATGCCGGCGATCTCGTCGAGCCAGCCCTCTTGCCGCGCCTTGAGCGCCGTGGCGAGACACAGGTTGCCGCCCCCGGACTCGCCGGACACGACCAGGTGCGAAATGGCGAGGGTCTCCCGGTTCCGATACGTCCACCGGGTCGCGCTGGCGCAGTCGTTCAGCCCGGCCGGGAACGGGTGGCACCCGAGCCGGCCCGCCGCGTTGCGGAAGTCGACGCCCACGACCACCAGCCCCGCCGCCGCGAGCTCGTCGCGCCACCGCACGTAGGGAGCGTCCTCCGCGGTAAAGAACGTCATCCCGCCGCCGTGGGTGTGCACGATCGCGGGCAGCGGCCCGTCGCGTCGGGCCGGCTCGACGATGTGGAGCGTGATCGCGTTGTCGTCGACGCCGTCAATGACCTCCGTCCGCCGGGCGACCCCCTCCACGGGCGGGAGACGGGCGTACTCGTCGTGCAGGGCCAACCCTTCGGCCTCGAAGGCGGCGAACAACTCGCGGATGTCCTCGATCGGTGCGTCCGGTCCGATCGGGGGCGGCGCCTGCGCAATTTCGGCCATGCCCTCGAACATCGCCCGGGCGCGGGGGTCGAGGCGCGGGTCCGTGGCGATGGTGCTGTCGGGATTGCCCAGGCGACCGGGCAAGTGAGCGGAAGTGTCGGCCATGGCAGTCTTCTCGGAGCCCGGAAAAGGGCCGATTGTACCCGGGTGTACGTCAGCATCAGTGAGGCTTTACGGCGGGACTGCTATCCTGAGGCAGGGCTGGGCGAGGAGCCTCATGACCGACAACGACCAAGCCATGCGGGAACTCGTGGCGACCCTGCCGGTGCCGGAGTTCGCCGAGGCCGCGTTCACCGCGCCGCCGCCCCTGCGGGACGCGCGCGTGGCGATCGTCACCAGTGCGGCCCTCTACCGGGAGGGGGCCGCTCCGTTCGGGTTCGAGGACGTCCACTTCGAGCCCATCCCGCACGCCGCGCGCGACCTGAAGATGGGTCACGTGAGCCCGAACTTCGACCGTGCCGGCTTCGCCGCGGACCTCAACGTCGTCTATCCGGTCGATCGCCTGTCCGAACTCGCCGACCGCGGCGCCATCGGCAGCGTGGCCGACTTCCACTACGCGTTTGCGGGGAATCAGCCGGACACGGTGTCCGAGTTGCGCCTCGATACCGGCCCCGGGTGTGCCCGGAAACTGCTCGAAGACGGGGTGGATGTCGTCCTGCTGACACCTGTCTGACCGCTGTGTCCGCGTGCCGTGTGCACGCTGGCGCACGTGTTCGAGGCCGCCGGGCTGGCCACCGTCGCGATCATGCCGATCCGGAGCGTCGTGGAACGCATGCGTCCGCCGCGGGCGCTCCGTGTCGAGTTCCCGCTCGGGCTGCCCCTCGGCAAAACGCGGGACGCCGCTTTTCAGCACCGCGTGCTCGATGCGGCCTTCGCGCTCCTCGGGGAGCCGGCCGGCCCGGTGCTCGAGGACTTTCCGGAAGCGGTCAAGGCCGAAGATGCCGAACCGCTGCTCTGTTCGCTGCCGCCGCGCTACGACCCGGGCCTGCATGCCGCGGTCGACGAGGCCCAGGGACTGCGTCACGCATACGACCGGGCGGTGGCCAGGAACGGACGCACCTCGCTCGGGGCGCACGCGAGTGCGGACGAGATACCCGGTGCGATCGACAGGTTCGCCAGGATCGCCGCGGGAGAACCGTGGGCCGAAGTGGGCCTCGATGCCTCGGCGGATCGGATCGCGCAGGACATCCGGACCTACTACGAGGAACTCGCCGGCGAACTCGCGGACGGCCCCGCCGGCCCGTGGGCGGTGGAGCGGTGGTTCTACGAGCGGACCGAAACCGGCCAGGTACTCCTGGCCGCGCGCCGCAAGATGCGCGATGCCGGCGCGCCGCATCTGGAGTGGTTCCTGATGATGCCGGCGTCCCGCGAGTAGAGCTCCTGGCGCGACCTTGCGGTCGTGGCCGGCGGGCTTTCCCCTGGTGGGGAAGCCATACCCGGCTCCGGGACGGGCGGGGACGAGCCCCGCCCCTACGACGCCCCGAACCTGTGCTCCACCGTGAGGCCGAAGCGCCGCGGCTCCGCGTAGTAGTAGACGAGGATGCCGGCGCCTTGGTTGTCCTGGGCGTAGCGGAAGTAGAGCTCGTCGCTCAGGTTGGTCCCCCACAGCGAGACCGAAGTCTTGCCGTTGGCCATGTCCCAGCGCAGGCGGGCATCCACGAGGCCAAGGGGGTCCGTGCGGTGACGCCGCAGACGCGTCAGCGCAGCGGTGGAGTAGTACGGTCCGCGGTAGTTGTAGCCTACCTGGGCGGTCAGGCTCCCGCCGTGGTCGAGGTGGAACTCCTTCGCAACGCTCAGGTTCCAGGACCGGTGCGGCGTGAACGCGATGAACTTCAGGTCGGACAAATCCCGGACTACGCGGACGTCCTCGAAAGTGACCGGGTCGAACGACGTGTCGATAATCGTGAACTCGTCATAGTTTCCGTCGAGGTGCCCGTAGGTTCCCGTGACGTACCAGCCCTCGGCCGGAGTGGCGAGCAGTTCCACTTCATAACCCTCGAGCGTAGCGGCCTGGGCGTTGAACAGGTTCTCGTGGAGCTGACCGTCGATCACGCGCCCTATCGTGATTTGCTGGTTCTCGTAGTCGTTCTGGAAGACCGTCACGTTCAGTTGCAGCCGCCGCTCGAACCACTGCGACTTCATGCCGACTTCCCAGTTGTCGGAGATCTCCGGTTCGTACGGCTGCATGTACACGTCGCCGTTCAACCCCCCGGAGCTGTACCCGCGCGAGAAGCTCAGGTACGCCATGACATCGTCGTTGAAGGCATGGTTGAGGATCACCCGCGGGGTCGACTCGCTGAAGCTGACCTCCTGCTTGCAGTAGCTGCGCAGGGCCAGTCCGTCCGGGCCGATGTTGCCCGGACAGGCGTAGAACGGATCGAACCCGAAGTCCGACGCCCACTGGGAGCGCTTGAACTGCCGCGTGTCCTTCGTCCACCGCCATCCGGCCGTTACCGACCACGCGTCGGTGACGTCCACGGTGGCTTCGGCGAACACGGCCCAGGACTTGTTGGTGCCGTCAACCTCCTGGCGCCGACTCCCGCCCTCCTGGACGCCCAGCGCAACGGGGCCAAGGGCCTCCCACAATGGCGCCTCGGCCAAGTCTTCCGGCGGCATCAGCCCGCGCATCAAGGGCACCCATACCCGGAAAATCCCGTTCTCGGCGAAACCGTACAACCCCGTGATCCAGGTCATGCGGTCCGAGAACGCGGTGCCCTCGAGGCGAAACTCCTGCGAGATCTGGTCGTAGACCGAAGGCTGGTCCGCCAGTATCTCGATGTGATAAGAGGGCCCGCCGTGGAAGTCGCTCCCCCAGCCCCAGGACTCGTTGAGCTCCCTGATGTCCCGCCAGGCGGAAATGGACGTCAGCGTCATGTCGGAAAAGTCCCACTTGACCGTCAGGGCCACGGAATCCGTGTCGACGTCCAGCCCGTTCGGGTCGTTGTCGTTCGACCGGTAGGGATTGTCGTCCGGTGCACAGGCCGCCGCGAGCTCGTCGTAGGCGCCGAAGATCAAGGGTAGGAAGTTGAGCCCCGTCGGGCCCCCGAGCAGCTCCTCGCAGTCGCCGAGACCGCCGGTCTCGCGAGCCCGGAAGAACTCGGCCGCCAGCGAGACCTCGACGGAGTCGTTGGGCGTCCACAGCAGCGTGCCGCGGAGCGTGCGCGAGTCCGTGGTATTCCACTCGCGTCCGGCGTCGTCCTTCATCCAGCCATCGTCCTTGCGCGTCTGGAACGCCACGCGCGCCGCGAGGACATCGTCGATCAGGGGGATGTTGACGAGCCCGTCCGCCATCAACCGGCCGGCGTTCCCGACGCTGGCGCGCACTCTCGCATCGAACACGGAATCCGGCTTCTTGGTGATGACGTGGACGAGCCCGGCCGTGGTGTTGCGCCCGAACAGCGTGCCCTGCGGGCCCCGCAACACCTCGATCCGGTCGACGTCGAGCAGGTCGAAGACCGCGCCCTGCGGCCGGCCGAGATACACGCCGTCGATGTAGATGCCGACCTTCGGATCCTGGACCGGGGTCCAGTTGATCTGGCCGATACCGCGCAGGTACACGGTGGCCGTGCCGCGCGCCACGATGGTCTCGTTGAACGACATGTTCGGCGTGAGCTGCTCGACGTGCTGCACTTCCGTGATGCCCCGGCTCGCGAGCCGGTCCGCCGACAGCGCCGAGATCGGGATGGGCACCTCCTGCGCGGACTCTTCCCGGCGTCGGGCGGTGACGACCACCTCCTCGATGCCACCCAATGCCTGCCCCTCGTCGGCCTCTTCAGCGCTCGCGGTGCCTGCGGGCAGGAAAAGACCTGCGGCCGCAAGCCCCGCGATGGCCAGCAACTCCTTGGCTCGTTTCATGGTCCCCCTCCCGCACATACGGTGCCTTGCTGGGTGGCTGCGGCGCACCCCGCGGGCCATGCGCACGATGTACGCGAGCGGGCCTGCGGCCCAACGCCTCGATCAAGAGCGAGCTATACATATCATGTTTGCCCTCTCAAAGGCGGTTGAACTTCAGTGGCTCGATCCCTTTGGGGTCGGCAACCTGATAACGCGTCCGACAGGCCGTGGCTACGGTTCGAACAACCGCCGGTACGCAACCAGCGAGTCGGGCGTGACCGGCGCGAGGTCGCCTCGGAAGATCTCCTCGCTCGAGTGGAAGGCAACGGCGGCGACTTCCTCCGCCTGCAGCACGAACGGCCCGTCGTGGCGGCAGACGAACGCCCGCCCGAAGCAGCGCGTGTGCGCGTCGGCGTAGTGGAAGTCGAAGCGGGGTGCGATGGGCGTGTCGCGGATGCCGAGTTCCTCCTCGGCCTCGCGCGCGGCGCACTCCTCGTAGGACTCGCCCGCGGCGACGACACCCCCCGCGGCGAGGTCGTAGTACCCGGGGAAGAGGTCCTTGGTGTCGGTGCGGCGCTGGACGAGGACGCGTCCCGCGCTGTTCAGGACGAATATGTAGGTGGCTCGGTGCGCCAGGCGCTCGGCGCGCATGCGCCGCCGCGGGGCCTCGCCCACGGGCCGGTTCTCGTCGTCGACGATCAGGACGATCTCGTCGCCCGCGGGATTGTCCGGTCGCTTGGCGGCCACGTGGAATGAGTGCGCCTGGACGCGCCTAGCCTGGGTTCACGGGGCTGCAGATTTCCAGCAGGACCCCGAACGGGGTCGCCACGTAGGAGACCGTTTGCCCCCAAGGCTTCTCGACGGGTCCGCGCAGTTCCTTCGCGCCGTGCTCCAGTGCTTGGATGTGTACGGTGTTGACGTCATCCGTAACCAAAGCGATTTCGACGCCCATGGGCTGATTGGGGGTCCCCTTCGCGTAGCCTGCGGGAAAGTTCGACTGGCCTAACTCGTGGTTTGCGAAGGCGAGCACCGTGTCGCCGGTATCGAGTTCGCCGTAGTCGCCGCTGGGGTCGACGAAGCGCCGTTCGATGCCGAAGGCCCGCTCGAAGAAGGTCAGCGCATCGTCGACATCGTCGACATAGGCAATGGTGTAGCCGAACCTGATCATCTCTCAAAGAGGTCCCCAACGTGCGGCAATTGACGCAGCACTCGGCCGACCGCTCCGTCAGCCGGAGCTCAGCGTAGCACCCCGAGCGTGTCGCCGGCCCGGCGCCGTTCCCGCAGCCGTGCGTCCAGGGTCGGATCGTCGCCGACGGCCACCAGCGTCTTGCCGAAGTTGCCGCCCCGGAGCATCGCCTGGAAGGCCGCCGGCGCCTGCTCGAGCCCGTCCCACACGTCCTCGCGATACCGGACGAGGCCGTCGCGGATCCAGCCGCTCATCTCGCCGAGGAAGCGGTCCTGGTAGTCCTCGACGAAGTTCCGCACCGCGAGCCCGTGCACCGTGACGTTCTGGCGGTCGAAGTACGGCTGACCTGTCTCGCGCCAGGCCTGCGCGCCGTCGCGTCGGTCGGTGTTGCCGTACTGGGAGATCATCCCGCACAGGGTGATGCGCGACTGCCGGTTCAGGAGCGGCAGCACCCCCTCGAACACCTTGCCGCCGACGTTCTCGAAGTAGATGTCCACGCCGTCGGGACAGGCTGCCGCGAGGTCGTCGGCGAAGGACTCCGAGAGGTGCGACACGCACGCGTCGAAGCCGAGTGCGTCGTGCACGAAGGCGCATTTCTCCTCGCGCCCCGCAATGCCCACGACGCGGCAGCCGTGGATGCCCGCCATCTGGCCGGCGGCCTGGCCGACGCCGCCGGACGCCGCGGAGACGACCACGGTCTCGCCGGGCCGCGGCCGGCACTGGACGACCAGCCCGGAGTAGGCCGTGAGTCCGAGCATCCCGAGTATTCCCACCGCGGTGGAGATCGGTGCGGCGTCCGGGTCGAGCTTCCTCGGGAACATGTAGCCGAATACGGAGATCCCTTCCCCGGTCAGCCCGTGCGTCTGCCAGCCGTTGGTGTTGAAGACGAAGTCCCCCGGTGCGTACTCCGGGAGGTTGCTCTCGACAACCTGCGAGACCGTGCGCCCGTGGCACGCCGCGCCCGGGGGCTCGAGGGCGGAACGCAGGCGCCCCCACTGGTAGGGGTCGAGGGAGAGGTAGAGCGTGCGCGTCAGCATCTGTCCCGGCCCGGGGGCGGGCAGGTCCGGTTCCTTCCAGACGAAATCTCCGTCGACGGGCCAGCCGCCGGGGGGCGTGCGGGCGAGCGTCCACATGCGGTTGCGCGCGGCCATGGCTTCAGTGATCGCCGGTCAGCGGGACGAAGCGCACGGGCAGCACGTGGCGCGTCGATATCTCGCCGTCCTCGGCCTTCTCCACCACGGCCAGATTCTGGTCCCAGCGGGTTCCGACGGGGAGGACCATGTTGCCGCCGGGGCGGAGCTGGTCGACCAGCTTGCCGGGCACGTCCTCGCCCACGGCGGTCACGATGATCGCGTCGAACGGGGCCGCTTCCGGCCAGCCGTACCAGCCGTCGCCGGCGCGGACCTGGACGTTGTCGAACCCGAGCCGCTCGAGGCGTTCCGCGGCCGACCGCGCCAGCTCCGGAATGATCTCGATGGTGTACACGGTGTCGACGATCTCCGCGAGGACGGCCGCCTGGTATCCCGACCCGGTCCCGATCTCGAGCACGCGGTCGCCGGGCCGCGTCTGCATGAGATGCGTCATGATGGCGACGATGTAGGGCTGCGAGATCGTCTGTCCGTGCCCGATCGGCAGGGGGCGGTTGACGTAGGCGGCGGTCTTCGCGCGTTCCGGCACGAACGCGTCGCGGCGCACCGTGCGGATGGCGTCGAGGACCCGCTCGTCGAGCCGGTCGACGCCGGTGAGGGGACGCGTGCGCCGCACGTCGTCCCGGATGGCGTCGATCATCTCCGTCATCGTGGTCTCGGCGGCCGGGGTGCAGCCGAGGAGCGCCGCCAGGAGCAGTGCGGCACGGCGCATGGGTCAGCTATAGAGATCGTGGTCGAACAGGGTGTCCTGCGCCTCCGCGTAGGCGGCGATGAACTTCCCGGCGCGCTCGGCACGGGCCATCGAGTCGTCCTGGCTCTCGTACCCGTAGGCGATGCCCTGTTGGGCGAGTATGGCGAAACGCGGTGGATTGCGGTCCAGCATCTCCTGCGGGATCTTGCCGACCAGGCCTTCCTGCGTGCGCATGTAGGGGCGGGCGATGTAGACCGGTATGCTCACGCGCAATCCGGGCGCCGTCCGGTTGAAAGCGCCGTGCCAGGTGTTGCCGTGCCAGGCCAGGAGCGAACCGGCCGGGCACTCCACGGCGACGGCTTCCGCGTTGCCCCCCTCGCCGACGATCGCCTCGCGGCCAATGGGATTGCGGCACCACTTGTGGCTGCCGGGCACGAAGGCGGTCGAGCCGTTCTCGCGATTGAAGTCCGTCAGCACGTAGGTCATGTTGCAGACCAGCGCCTGGGGCGGCAGGGGCGCCGGCAGGGGCGTGTCCGAGTGCAGGCTGAAGGTGCTCTCGTTGGGACCCTTCATGAAGCACCCCATGCTCGAGAGGACAGCGCTGTACCCGCAGAGGTACGTCGCCATGGCGAGCAGCACAGGGTTCATCAACGCTTCCTCGAACACGCGGCCTTCGAACAGCAGGGACTGCATCAGGTCGCCGATCGGGGAGTCGCCGTCGCCGCCGGCCAACGTCGCGAAACGGCCCTTCCAGCCGGCGTGGGTGGCGCCGGTTTCGAGATCGGGGCGCACGCCGTTGCGCCGCTCGGCGACGTCGAGGACGGCCTTGAGGAGGCGGTCGCGCAGCCCGTCGGGTGTCGCGAGTTGCGGGGGAATCACGGTGTACCCGTGGGCGTCGAGATCCGCCACGAAGGGCGCGAGACCCAGCTCGCGAATCTCCGCCCAGGCGCGGTCGAGGTTGGTGCGGCCGTTGCCGTTCGGGTTGGAGCTGGAGTCTGCCATGCGGAAAATCCTCGTCTGACGGGGCTAATGTACGTCGAAATCGGCGGAGGGGCCACCGGACGGCATGGGGCCGCGGGGAGCTTCCGGCGATGGCGTTGGCGGCCGGTCATGCGGACCTGCCGAGGAGCAGCCTTTGACTCACATTAGATGAGTCAAATAGACTCAAACATATGACAAAGCGACTGCAAGTGCTGTTTGATGACGACGAGTATCGGGATCTGCAGCGCACCGCCCGTGAGGATCGCATGACCGTTGCCGAGTGGGTGCGACAGGCCCTGCGGACGGCGCGATTCGACCGTCGACGGGCGGCGGAGGCGAAGCTGCATGCGGTCGCCGAGGCCGCCCGCCATGAGTTTCCGACGGCCGACATCGAGGACATGCTTGGCGAGATCGAAGAAGGTTACCGCATCAGGTGATCTTCGTTGACTCCAACGTCCCGATGTACCTGGTCGGGGCGGCACATCCCAACAAGGACCGGGTCCGGGCGTTGCTCGAGCAGTTGATCGGGAGTGGCGAGCGCCTCGTGACCGATGTGGAGGTGTATCAGGAAATCCTGCACAGGTACGTGGCCATCTCGAGACCGGACGCGCTGGACGCCGCCATCGCGAGTCTCGATGCGATCGTCGACGAGACTCTGACGTTCGGGATGCCGGAGATTCGGGCTGCCCGGGAGATCATAGCGTCGACTCCTCGGATTTCCGCCCGGGATGCCCTGCATGTTGCCGTGATGAGTCGGGCACGCGTCACGCGGATCTTCAGCCTGGATCAAGGCTTCGACGCATGCCCCGGCATCGAACGTGTGGGCTGAGGAGCAGGGCGGGCCCGCGGGGGTGGCCAGCACCAGGGCGTCCCCTACGTGACGACCATGCCGCAGCCGCCGCGGCGTGGGTCTCCGACGGCGGTGAACTGCCCGTCGCGTGTCCCGGCGACATGCACCCCGCCGAAGAACAGGTTGGCGCGGCCCCAGTGCTCCACGTCGTCGAAGGCGGCTTCGAGCGTCGTCACCACGTCGTCGGGAAAGCCGCTCTCGAGGCTCAGCCGTTCTCCCTCGACGTGCAGCCGCGGCGCCGCGACCGCCTCTTCGGGATCCAGTCCGGCGCGCACGAGTTGATCGACGGTCTGCAGGATGGCGCTGCGGATGCGGTTCGACCCGCCGCTGCCGAGCGCCAGGCGCTGCCCCGGCCCTTCGACGAACGTGGGCGCCATCATCGACGCGAGGCGCGTGCCCGGGCGCCAACCGTGGAAGCCGCCGGGATTGAGGTCCTCCTCGCCGAGCATGTTGTTCAGCATGATTCCCGTGCCCGGCACGAGATGGCCGCAGCCTTCGCCGTTGGAGACGGTCATGGCGGCGAGGTTGCCGGCCGCGTCGGCGACGCTGATGTGCGTCGTGCCGCGCGCGGACCGGGCGCGGGCGCGCATCTCGCGGCGGTAACGGGAGACGAGTGCGGGGTCGAAGGGTGTCTCCGTGCCCGCTTCGAGGCGTGCCCGGTGGGTCAGCCGCATGGCCTCGGAAATGTCCCGGACGCGCTGGGCCTCGTTGGCCGGGTCAGTGTCGTCGAGGAGCTCGAGCGCCAGGGCGATCAGCACGCCGCCGGTCGAGGGCAGGGGATTTGTGCGGACCCTGGCGCCGCGGTACTCCAGCGCGAGCGGCGTGCGCCGTTTGGTCCGGTACGCGGCGAGGTCGGCCGACCGGAGTTGACCGCCGGCCCGGCACGTCTCCACGAGGGCCTCGCCGAGCGCGCCGCGATAGAACAGGTCGGCGCCTTCGGTGTGCAGCGCCTCGAACGAGTCCGCGAGTTCGGGTTGGCGCAGGACCCCGCCCTCCTTCAGGGGCTGCCGGCGGTCGCCGGCGTAAACGCGCCGGGCGTCCGCGGTCGCGGTGTAGATCGGCGCGACCACGTCCATCATGTAGGCCTGCAGGGGCGTCACTGGGACGCCGGCGCGGGCGGCTTCCATGGCCGGCTCCATCAGGCGCGCCAGCGGCAGGCTGCAGAGGTCGCGGTGGATGTCGAAGATGCCGCGCACGAAGCCCGGCGTCGCGGTCGACCCGACCCCGATGTGGAACTCCTGCGTCACGCCGCCGAAGTCGACTTCTATCGGGTAGAAATCGAGGTCTTCCGGGGCCTGCTTCGCCAGTGGCGTCTGGACGAAGAAGTCGTACAGGACGGGGTCCGCGTGGACCGGGTGCGCGAGGAGGAAACCGCCGCCCGCGAGCGAGGCCAGCACCGGTTCCGCCGCGCAGGCCGCACACTGTGCCGCGATGACCGCATCGAACGCGTTGCCGCCGTCTCGGAGAACCTCGGCGGCGGCCGCCGCGGTGACCGGATGTCCGCAGGCGACCGCGCCGAGCGGCCTCTTTGCGCGTTGCATGGCGCTGGGGGCGCGTCCGGGGTCAGTGGGTTGCTAGGAAGATGGCGTGGCGTCCGCGGCCGGATCGCCCCAGACCTCGCGCAGCCGCTCGTCCCGCCGGCAACTGTAGCGGTAGTACCGGTAGCGCAACGGGTTCTCGGTGTAGTAGTTCTGGTGATACCCCTCGGCGGGATGGAACGGCGCCGCCGGCAGGACGCCCGTCACCACCTTGCGCCCGAAACGCAGCTCGATGTCCGACTTGCCGGCCTCCGCCAGGACCTGTTCCGCCTCGTTGCCGTAGAAGACCGCTGCCCGGTAGCTCGAGCCCCGGTCACAGAACTGGCCGCGGTCGTCGAAGGGGTCGATGTTGCGCCAGAAGACGGCGAGCAGTTCGTCGTACGAGATCCGGTCCGGATCGTAGGTGACGCGTACGGACTCGAAGTGCCCCGTGCCGCCGGCCGTGACCTGCTCGTAGGTCGGGTTGTCCGTGTGACCGCCGCTGTACCCGGAGGTCGTGTCGAGAACGCCCGGGAGCTTGTCGTAGGGCGGCTCCATGCACCAGAAGCAGCCGCCGGCGAAAACGGCGGTGGCCTCGTCGGCGGACGCGTGCAGGACGCCGACGAGGAGCGGGACGAGGAGCGGGACGAGGAGCAGTCTGCGCATGGAAGTATCTTGCGCCACCGCCGGCCGGGATGTCGAGGAGCAGCCTGGTCGCTGTCGGTTGTTCCCTACTCTGCCGCGCAGTCGAAGCTGGCGGCATCGTCCGGGTCACCGGCGCCGTCGTACCGCGCATGCTGGGGATAGGGGCACAGGGGCCGCGTAAACTGGTGCGCGCCCGCTTCCGCGCCGGCCTCCAGGATCGCGTCGCTCCAGTCTGCGAGTGCCGCGCCGACCACGGCCAGGCTCTCCATGAAAGTGAAGCTGCCGGGATGCCGGGCGATCATCCTGTCCGGCGCAACGTCGTTCTCGACCCAATCCAGGATCGCCTGGATGTAGTCCGCGGCCCAGGCGCCCGGTCCGCCCCAGCAATGGACCATCCCCGGCACCATGAACACGCGCATGAACTCGTCCACCTCGTCCGGACCGGTCAGGCGCCTGGCTTCCGCGTAGAAATCTTCGAGCGCCCGGGCTCGGCAGGGCATGTCCTGCCAGCCGTTGTACACGATCAGTTTGCCGCCGCGCGCGATGAACCTGCTGAAGTCAGGCGGCGGCAGCCGTACCGCGGCCGCGGCCTGGGCCAGGTCGGCCATCCCCGCCACCGGGTCGAACGCGTCCAGGCTGAATCCGGGCTGGCGATGGAGGATTTCCGCCGCCACCTGCGATGACAGTTCGCTGGCCGTGCCGTCCAGGAAATCTACCGGCCCGGTGATCCAGAGCTGGAAGTCACCCGCGAGTTCCGCGCCCGGATAGACGCCCGGCACCACCACCTCGCCCGACTCGTCGGTCAGCCCGGTGTAGACCCCTCGCGCGGTCTCGATCTGCCCCGCGGCGAGACACCCTTCGGTCCGCTCCGCCGTGCACTCGAGCCTGTCGAGTTCGAGCACGTCCAGGGTGCACTTGCGCGGGTCCCCGATCAGCCCGTCCGCCAGCCCGTCCAGCAGGTCGCAAGCACGCCGGCTGTTGGCGTCGAGCACCGCGAGGGCATCCAGGGTCAGGGGGTTGGCTCGCTGGCGGCGGGCGTTCTCGATGGCCAACGCGGTCGAGCCCGTGGCCAGATCGACCGCCGGCGCCCCGGCGATGATGCCGTCGAAATCGTCCGGGAACCGCAGCGCCTCCATCAGCGCGCCGTGGCCCCCCTTGGAGCAGCCCCAGAGGTAGGCGTGCTCGACGGGACGCCCATGGAACTCGGCGATCACCCGCTTGGCGAGTACCGCCGTCAGGTGGTTCGACCGAAAGCCGTAGTTGATCTTCGCACTGTCGTCCCGGTAGAAGGACGGATCGTCCTCGCCTTCGTGCCCGGAGTCCGTGGTCGCCATCGCGAACCCGTCGTGCAGCAGACTGGTGGTGTCATCGAGGAACCCGGCGAGGCCACCGGGCGCCAGGTACATCAGCCTGCCCGTCCAACCCTCCACCGGCATGGTGACCCGGAACCGTATCGTCCCGTCTATCGTCCCGTCGACGCGGCAATGGGCCGGCGTGCCGCCGGACGCCTCGACCAGTACACCCGGACTCACCGCATGGTCTGCGTCGGTGAGCAGGTACATGCGATCGCAGCGCGCCTGCGGCGAGTCCGCACGGACATCCGCGAAGCTTGCGGTGCCGAGGGCGGCGCCCGCGGACAGGGCAACGCACAAGAGTGTTGTTCTCCGCATGGAGTTACCTCTTCGAGAGCTCGTGGTGGAAGTCATGGCGGAACCTGTTTTGCGAACGCCATGAGCTTACTGCGGACCTGCCGTGATGGGCGCAGGCGTCGGGTCGCGCCGGGCCCCTGTACCTGGTCCTTTGGCGCGCATACGCTTGCGGACATGACACGCCGAGCCGCCTGCGTCCTCGCGATCAGCGCCGCCCTGGCGGCGGGCGCCGACGAAGACATGTCCGTCCCGGCGCATGATCTCACCACGTTCGTCCCCTCCCGGGTCGAGTACGACAGCGTCGGCGGCCTGGGCGAGGCCTACTACTACTACGAGGGACGCCTCTGGGCGCGCTGGGAGACGGACTTCCCGCAGGCCGAGCGGAACTTCGCCAGGCGGCTCACCGAACTCACCTCCATCGTCGCCGCTAAGACCCCCGCGCAGCGGCGCCTGACGGACGAAGACCTCGGCGACTCGCCCCTCATCTTCATGTCGGACGTCGGCTACATGCACCTCAAGTTCGAGGAGAAACGGCACCTGCGCACGTATCTCGAGAACGGCGGTTTCCTGTGGGCAGACGACTTCTGGGGCGACGCCGAGTGGGCGAGCTTCGAGCGGGCGATGCGTGACGTGCTCCCCGACCGCCGCTGGCAGCCGCTGCCCATCGAGCATCCGATCTTCCGGACGGTGTTCGAGATCGAGGAGATGCCGCAGATTCCCGCGCGGGACTTCGCCTGGACGGGCGACACCGCGGAGCCGCCATGGATCCACCGGTATCCGCAGGGTTCGCTGGCGGTGCCGCAGATCCGGGCCTACCTCGACGACGACGGCCGCCCGATGGTCATCGCCACCCACAACACCGACATCGCCGACGGCTGGGAACGCGAGGCCTACGGCGAGTGGTACTTCGAGAACTTCTCGACGAAGTCGTACCGGTTGGGGATCAACGTCGTGGTCTATGCGCTGACGCATTGACCTGCGGATGGTTGACAAGACTGTGGGAGTGTTCAACGCTCCCCGCACGGCAGCAGCCCGTTGCCTGTTGCGATAGAGCGTATTCTCCTGGGGTGGTGCGCATGTCGAAGAAGCGCGTCGTCAGAATCGAGGTTCAACGCCTCGGAGGCCTCGGAGGCCTCGGGGAAAGCTGCCTGCTGGCCACGAGCCCCGACCTTCCTGGCTTGGTCGTCGAAGCCGACACCATCGAGGTGCTCATACTGGAGATGTGCTCGGTCGCGGGCGAGATGCTGCAGATGACCGAGCAGGACGGGCTTCCCCTGGAGGTCGTCTATGAGCTTCACGAGTCGGGCGAGGAGCCCAACGCGGATCGGCAACCGTACGTAATGGCGCCTGCTTCCATATTCAAGGTGGCCTGACGGGAGTGTCGTCGAAGCTCGCGAAGGAGTTGAAGAAGATCCTTCGTTCGCATGGGTGGGAGCTGTCGCGTCGGCCACCTGGCAGCCACGAGATCTGGGAAGGGCCGACGCCAACCACCGGACCCAGGAGCAGGCCATGACCGCACCCGTACTGAGAATCTTCTCCTATCTCCCCAATCCCCGGGTCTGGAAGTCGCTGATCGCCGCGGATCTCTGCGGAGTCGACGTGGAGGTCGTCGGCGACAAGCCGCGCAATCTGGGCGCCTGGCTCTGGGACTACGATGCGCGTCCGCTTCCGGACGACGAGCGCACGGACGACAGTCCGCACGCCCGGACGGGCCGCCGGGGCTTCTCCGGCACGCTGTGGAAGACCGACGCGTTCCTGCAGGCCCACCCGTTCGGTACGGTACCGGCGGCCTTCGGCCCGGACGGGAGCGTGGGCGTGTTCGAGTCGAACAGCATCCTGCGGGCCGTGGCACGGGCGGGCGCGCACAACCGGCAACTCTACGGCCGCGACGGCTACGAGGCGTCCAGGATAGACAGCTTCCTCGACGCCAACCTCGTGTTCGCCCGCGAGGCGCAGGTGTACCTGCTGGGCCTCCCGCGGCGCGGACGTTCGCGCCGCGCCCGACTGGACACGCCCGACGCCGCCACCCACGGGCGCATGGCGGCCGCGTACGAGTTCTACCTGGCGGGCATCGAGAGCGCGCTGGGCCGAAGCGACTACATCGCCGGCGACGTGCTGAGCATCGCCGACATCTCGTTCGTCTGCGACCTGGCGCAGTTCCTCCGGGAGGTCTACCTGGAGGAGACTCTGGCCGCCGCCGGACTCGACCCGGTCAGCCGCGGCGGCCCCGCCGAGTACCCGCGCGCCTACGCCCACATGCTGCGGCTCAGTGCGGCGGACCCGTTCGCCGGGCACATGGGGTCGTACCTGGACCGCTTCCGCCAGGGGATCGCGGAGTAGCGGGGCGGGCCGCCGCTCGAGAGAGACCACGCCGTGTTCGAGTGGCTCTTCAAGTACCCGGCGGAGAACTACCGCCAGGCGGAGTTTGCCTTCGGGACGGAGCTGGCCCCCGCATGGTGGGCCGGCATCGCTCTCGCCGCGTTCGCGCTCCTCGCCCTGACCGTGCTCCGGGGCGCGCGGCTGGCTCGCTGGCCCGTCCGCCGGCGGCTCGCCGTCTTCGGATTCCAGGCGGCGGCGCTGGCCCTGATTCTGCTGCTGCTGGCGGAACCCACGCTGCTCGTCCGCCAGATCAAGCCGGGCGCGAACACCGTCGCGGTGATGATCGACGACTCGGCGAGCATGGCCCTCGACTCGGGGAGCGGCGAGTCGCGGGCGTCGCTCGCCAGACGCCTGGCCGAGGAGGACATCGTGCCCGCCATCGGGGAACGGTCGACCGTCGCGCTGTTCCGCTTCGAACGGAACGCGCGCCGTATCGACGCCCTGGACGCGCTGACCGCGGATGGCGATCGCACCCGGCTGCTCGAATCCCTGGCCGATGTCGGGCGGACGTTCGACGCCGAGGCGCTGGCCGCCGTCATCGTGCTCACGGACGGCGCCGACAACGCGGGCGGGGCCGGAGACCCTTCGGCGCCGCCGGTCCCGGGCGTGCCGGTGCACGTGGTCGGGATCGGCCCGCAACGCAACGCCGGCGACGTGGAACTCGCGGGGGTGGAGCTGCCCGCCGCCGTGCCCCCGGACAGCACGCTGACGGCACGCCTCAGTCTGCGCCATGCCGCTTCGGGAGACGTTCGTGTCCGCGTCCGCGAGGGGGACGCGGTGCTGGCCGCGAGGACGGTCGCGCTGGGACCGGAGGGCCTGGTCACGGCGGAGGTCGAACTGCCCAGCGGGACACCGGGCGTGCGTGAGCTGACCTTCGAGATCGAACCCCGGCCCGGCGATCCGCTGCCGCGCAACGACGCGCGGCGGCGCGTCCTTGCCGTCGACGAGCGCCGCCATCGCGTGCTTTACCTCGAGGGCGAGCCGCGCTGGGAATACAAGTTCCTGCGTCGCGCGGCGGCGACGGACGATGTCCTGGAGGTCGTGAGCTGGCTCAGGACGACGCCGCGCAAGACGTATCGGCAGGGGGTCTCGGGCGCGGAGGAACTCGAGGGCGGGTTCCCGGAGACCCTGGCCGAGCTTTACGCCTACGACCTCGTGGTGCTGGGCAGCCTGCCGGCGACCGCACTCGACGACGAACAGCATGCGCGCCTCGAGTCGTTCGTCGCGAAGCGGGGCGGCAGCCTGCTCGCGCTGGCGGGCCGCAACGCGCTGGCGGACGGCGGATGGGACGTGACGCCGCTGGCGAAGAGCCTGCCGGTCACCCTCGAACGCGGGGAGTTCGCGTCCTACCGTTCCGTGCAGGGCGTCGCGCGCCCGGGCCCGCAGGGTGGTGGCGGCGCCCTGTCGCGCATAGGGGCCGGCGAGTCGGACGGTTGGGCCGGGTTGCCGGCGCTGGCGGACTACCAGGCCCTCGGTGCGCCGAAGCCGGCGGCGAGCGTGCTCCTCGAGTGGGTCGGCGAAGGCGCTGTCGAACCCCTCCTCGTGGAGCAGCCGTACGGCTTCGGGCGCACGGCGGTGCTCGGGACCGCGACTACCTGGCGCTGGCGCATGCGCACGCCGCCCGACGATCCCCGGCACACGGTGTTCTGGCGCCAGTTGCTCCGCCGCCTGGCGCAGGCCGCGCAACCGCGCGACAGCGTCGCGGTGGTAGGCGGGACCGACACGCTCTCGGTACGGGCGGCCTACCGCGACGAGGAGTTCGGGCCGATGGCCGATGCGGACGTGAGCGCGCGGGTCACCGGGCCCCGGGGCACGACGTTCGAGACGCCGCTCACGGGCGCCGCCGGGACGGGCGCGTTCGCGGGGAGCTGGCAACCGGAGACCGCGGGCGTTTACCGCGTGGACGTGACGGTCCGCGCCGGTGATGCGGAGCGCGTTGCGACGCGTTTCGCCCAGGTGGGCGGCCACGATGTCGAGTACTTCGGCGCTACCCTGAACCGGCCGCTGCTGGAAGGCATTGCCGAGCGCACCGGAGGCCGCTACTGGGATCCGGAGACGCTCGGCGGGATCGCCCGGGCGGTGACGCTCGAGGGCGCCGGTGTGCGGGAGCAGCGGGTCCTGCCGCTGTGGGACGCCCCGTTCTTCTACCTGCTCATCGTGTTGCTGAAGTGCGTCGAGTGGGCGCTGCGCCGCTGGTGGGGCAGCGTGTGAGCGGCCTGAGGAGGGTCTCGCGTCGGGCCTGCACCCTCGCGGGAGCCGTTGTGGTCGCGAGCCTGGTTTCCGCTTCGGCGGCGACACGGACGGTGATCGTCTCCGGGCTCGGCGGCGAGCCGCGGTACGCGGAGGCGTTCGCGCGGTTGGCGGAGTCCGCCGCGGAACGGGCCAGGACCACCGGTGCGGAGGTGACGCTGCTGACCGGGCCCGCGGCCACGGCCGGTGCGCTGCGTGCCGCGCTCGAGGGGCTCGCCGGGGCTTCGGAACCCGCTGATGCGGCGGCCGTGATCCTGTTGGGGCACGGCAGCTACGACGGCGAAACCTACCGGTTCAACGTGCCGGGTCCGGATCCCACCGACGCCGAACTGGCGGAGTGGCTCGACGCGCTTGAGGCGGGCCGCCAACTCGTCGTCGTCGGGACCAGCGCGAGCGGTGCGGCGGCGGACGCGGTGCGGCGCGAGGGCCGAACGGTCATCACGGCCACGAAGAGCGGCACGGAACAGGCGGCGACCGTGTTCGGGGAGTACTGGGTGGAAGCGCTGGGCGCGACATCGGCCGACACGGACAAGGACGGGCGGATCGGGGCCGCCGAGGCGTTCCACTTCGCCGTCGCTTCGGTGGAGCGGCACTTCGAGTCGCGGGGCCTGATGGCGACGGAGCACGCGCGCCTGGAGGGTCCCGATACCCGCATCGTACTGTCCCGCCTCGCTCCGGAACGCCTGCTGGACGCGGAGTCCCGCCTGCTCGTCGCCCGGCGAACGGAGATCGAGGAGCGGATCGCGGAGCTCCGGACGGAGCGGGAGTCCATGGACATCGAGGCCTATTTCGCACGACTGCAGGAACTGCTGCTCGAACTGGCCGTGATCGAACGGGACCTGGAAGATGGCTCCTGACCGCCGGCATCCGTCCCGCACGTGGTTGGGCACTGCGATTCTCGCGAGCGTGTTGTCCGCGCCGGCGGTCGGCGCCGGCCCGGACGAGTGTCGCCGCCTGGCCTTCACCGACCGGGACGCCGCGGCGGACTGCTACCGGGCCGTGCTCCTCGACCCGTCGACCCGCGTCGAGGCCGAGGCTCTGTGGGGACTCGGGGACTGGGCCGGGGCGGACCGGGCCTTTCGGGCCGCGGTCGCGGAGGCGCCGGAGGATCCGGACATCCGCGTGCGCTGGGGCAGGCTTCTCCTGGCGGCGCATCACGACGCGGACGCCGAGGAGCGGTTCCAGGCGGCACTGGCCATCGATCCGGAGAACATCGAGGCCCAGGTCGGCCTCGCGGAAGTCGCGGCGGGGCGCTTCGACGCCCGTGCCCGGGCGTTGGCGCAGGGTGTGCTCGACCGGACGCCGGCCCACGCGGGAGCGCGCTTCGTGCTGGCGCGGTCGGCCCTGGAGGTCGGCGAGGTCGAGACGGCGCGGGAACTGCTGCGTCCCGTTGCCGAGACGGAAGAGCCGGAAGCGCGCCTGCAGGCGATGGCTCTGCTCGCGGCGGCGGACCACCTGGAGGGGGAGACGGAGAGTCCCTGGACGCACCGGGCGCTGGCGGAGAGCCCCGGGTACGGCGCGGTGTTCGAGACCATCGCGCACTTCCATGTGATCACCCGCCGCTACGAGCAGGCGGTCGCGATGCTCGAACGGGCGGTCGCCATCGATCCCCGGCTCTACGGCGCCCACGCGACGCTCGGCGTGAACCTGCTCCGGGTCAACCGGTTCGAAGACGCGCGGCGGCACCTCGCTTACGCTTGGGAGGGGGAACCTCAAGATGCGGAGGTGGTGAACACGCTGCGCCTGCTGGATAGCGTGGAGGAGAGGTTCGATCTCACGGAGGAAGACCGCCTCATCCTGCGCACGCACCGGGACGAGACCGGAGCCTTGCTGGGCTACGTGCGCCGGCTCGTGCGGGACGGGCTGCGGGTCATGGGCGAGCGCTACGGGTACGTGCCGGAGGAGCCGGTCGTCATCGAACTCTATCCCCACCACGACGACTTCGCCGTGCGCACATCCGGCCTGCCCGGCCTCGGCATCCTCGGCGCCACGTTCGGCGATGTCGTCGCGATGGATAGTCCTTCGGCGCGCGGCATCGACGAGGGTTTCGACTGGGCCAGTGCGCTCTGGCACGAACTCGCCCACGTCGTCACCCTGAACGCCACCGACAACCTCGTGTCGCGCTGGTTCAGCGAGGGCGTCTCCGTGCTGGAGGAGTGGCGCACCGGGCCCAGCGCCAGCCGGTCCATACTCATCGACTTCATCGAGGCGGTCCGGGCGGACCGCCTGCTGCCCGTGACCGACCTCGACCGGGGTTTCATGCAGCCGGACTTCCCCGGCCGCGTCGTGCTGTCGTACATCCAGGCGGGGCTGCTGTGCGAGTACATCGAGGAGACCCGCGGCGTGGCCGCGCTGGCCGGCGTACTGCGGGCATACGCGGCCGGGGAGGACACGCCGGCCGCGGTACTCGCCGGCGTTGGCGCGACGCCCGAGCAACTCGACGCGGAGTTCGACGCCTATCTCGAGACGCGGTTCGAGGGCGTCGATCCGGCGGCGTTTCGGGCGGCGTTGGAGGACGCCACGACACTGGCGAAAGGGGCGGACCCGGCCGCGGCCGCGTCGGCCGCGCGCGCCGCGGTCGGGTTCTACCCCGATTACGTCGGCCCCAGCAGTCCCTACCCGCTCCTGGCGGAGGCCGAGGCGCACCTCGGCCGGATGGAGGCGGCCATCGCGACGCTCGCGGGTTACTGGCGCCGCGGCGGTCGCGACCCGCGCGCCCTCGGGCGACTCGTCGAGTGGCTGAGCGCCGCGGACCGATCGGCGGAAGCGCTCCCGGTGCAGCGTTCCCTGGCGCTCGTGACGCCCCTGTCTCCCGACGCACGCCGCCGCCTCGGCGACTTCCTGCTGGAATCCGGGGCTTACGCGGAAGCCCTCGACGAGTATCGCGCCCACCTCTCGCTGGCCCCGCACGACCTGGCGGACGCCCACTACCGCGTGGCGCGGGCCCACCGGGCGCTCGGGCGGGTCGCGGAAGCTCGGCGGCATGTGCTATACGCGCTGGAGATCGCGCCGCGGTTTCGCGCGGCTTTGTCCCTGCTGCTCGAGATCGAAGGATGAACGAACCCACGGCCCCCGGGCCCGAACCGGCGCCGACGGAAGCGGAACTGACGGGCGCGGAAGCGGCGGTCGAAGGGTTCCGCGAGACCATGGCCCGGATCGCGACGGCGCTCGGGCGCGTCATCGTGGGCCAGGAAGCTGTCATCGAACAGCTCCTGATCACCGTGCTCGTCGGCGGGCACTGCCTGATCACCGGACTGCCCGGGACGGCCAAGACGCTGATGGTCCGGGCGCTCGCCCAGGCCCTCGGCCTCGACTTCAAGCGCATCCAGTTCACCCCGGACCTGATGCCCGCGGACGTGACGGGGACGGACATCCTCGACGAGGACCCGGCCTCGGGCGAACGGCGCTGGCGTTTCGAGGCGGGGCCCGTGTTCACCAACGTGCTGCTCGCCGACGAGGTCAACCGGACGCCGCCGAAGACGCAGTCCGCGCTGCTCGAGGCCATGCAGGAAGCGAGCGTGACCGCGCGCGGCAAGACCTATCCGCTGGAGCGCCCGTTCGTCGTGCTCGCGACCCAGAACCCGATCGAGCTCGAAGGCACGTATCCGCTCCCGGAGGCGCAGCTCGACCGCTTCGTGTTCAACGTGGTGCTCGACTACCTGGACGCGGGCGAGGAGGTCGCGGTCGTCGACCGCAACGTGCTCGGGGTCGTGGATGAGGATGTCCCGCCCTGCACGGACGGGCCGGCCTTGCTGGGCTTCCAGCGGCTGGTGCGTGAGGTCCCGGTCGCCGATGCCGTGACGCGGTACTCGGTGGACTTGGTGCGCGCCACCCGGCCGGACGATCCGTCGGCGGGCGAACGGGTCCGGTCCTACCTGGGCTACGGCGCCAGCGTGCGGGCCGCGATCTTCCTCATGCTCGGCGCCCGCGCCCGCGCGCTCCTGCAGGGCGCTACCACGTCACGCCAGAGGACGTGCGGGCCCTGGCCGCGCCGGTCCTGCGTCACCGGCTGCAGCGGAATTACCTCGCGGAGTCCGACGGGGTGACGGTGGACGCGCTGATCGGGGACGTCTTGGACGGCGTCCCGCCGCCGTGAACGCCCCGGGCGGGCGCACGCCGGCGCGGCTGATCCCTCCGGAACTGCTCGCGGGACTGGGAGACCTCGAACTCATCGCACGTGCCGTCGTCGACGGCGTCGTGAACGGCCTGCACCGGTCGGACATGTTCGGCTTCAGCCAGGAGTTCGCCGAGTACCGGGACTACGTGCCGGGCGACGATCCGCGTTTCGTGGACTGGAACGCCTACGCGCGCACCGGCCGGCCGTATCTCAAGCGTTTCGAGGGGGAGACCAACACCCGGCTGATGCTGCTGGTGGACGCCAGCGCCTCCATGGGCTTCGGGGAGCGCGGCGTCACCAAGCTCGACTACGCCCGCTGGGTGGCGGCAGCGCTCGCCTGGCTCGGGCGGCGGCAGCACGACGCGGTGGGGCTGCTGGCGTTCGGCGACTCGGTAGCCGCGTTCCAGCCGCCGTCGGCCAGGGCGGCCGCCGTGGACCGGCTCTTCCACACCCTGGACGGGCTGCGGGCGGAGTCCGGGACGGACTGGTCGGCGGCGTTCGCCTATCTCTCCGCCCGGGTCGCCCGGCGCGGCATCGTCGCGGTCCTGTCGGACTTCTACTGCGCGCCGGATGTCCTCGGGCAGTCCCTGCGCGGCCTGGGCGCGCGGGGTCACGACGTGCTGCTCGTACACATCCTGGATGCCGCGGAGCGGGTGCCCCGGGTCGGCCGGGGCGCCGGGTTGCGGGATGCCGAGACCGGCGCGGTGATGGAGGTCGACGGCCAGGAACTGCGCCTGGACTATCCGGGCCGGCTGGCGGCGCACGAACAGGCGCTGCGCCGGGAAGCGGCGGCGGCCGGGGCCGACTACGTGCGCATGGACACCGACCAGCCCCTCGACCGCGGACTGCTCGACTACCTGCGCTTCCGCGCACGGCACCCGTGAGCTTCCTGGCGGCGCCGTTCCTGCTCGGGGTCCTCCTCGTCGGCGTCCCCCTCTGGCTGCACCGGATGCACCGGGACGCGCCCGAGCGCGGGTTCAGCTCCCTGTTCCTGATGCGCGCCGCGCGGGAACCGGTGCGCACGGACCGCAGCCTCCGGCATCTCGTCCTCCTCGCCGTGCGCTGCGCCGTGCTCGCGGCGGCGGCGCTCGCGTTCGCGCGGCCGGCCCTGTCCGCGCTCGGCTCCGGATACGGGTCCGCGGCGGACGGCGCGGCGGAGCGTGGGCGCCCCAGGCTGGTGGTCCTCGACCGGTCGCTGTCGATGAGCCGTCCGGAGGTATGGCGGCGGGCGGTGGATCGCGTTGACGAACTGACCGACGGCGGCGCTGTCCTGGTGGCCGCCGGGGCGGAACTGGAGTTGCTCGACAGCGCGGGCGCCGCGGCGCCGGGCGTCGCCCGCCTGGACTTCGATGGATTGATGGCTCGTCTCGCCGCACTGGCCGGCACCCTGCCCTGGGCGGAGCGGGGCTTCGAGGTGCATGTCGTATCCGACTTCCAGGCCACTGCGGTGCCGGCGCGCTTCAACGCGCTGATCGAAGGGGCGGACTGGCCTCTGGTCCTGCACGAGGTGGGCCGGGACGAGGACAACTGGTCCGTCGAGTCCGCCGTCCTCGCGGCAGGCGAGGTCGTCGCAAGGGTCGGGAGCTTTGCCGCCACACGACGCGAGATCCCGGTCGTGTTGCGTGCGGAGGGGACGGAACTCGACCGGCTCGTTCTCGAGACCGCGGCCGGAGCGCGGGCGGAGGCCCGGTTCCCCCTGCCCGAAGCCGTCGCGGTCGAGTCGGGCGACACGGGCATCACCGTATCGCTGGACGTGGAGGACGCGTTGGCGGCGGACAATGTTCGCAGGACCGTGCACCGGGGCCCGCGTTCGGCGCCGCTGGCGCTGGTCGCGCCGGCCGGGTCGGGGCCGGACTACCTGGCGGCGGCGGTCGAGGCCGCCGGCCTGCCGTTCGCGGTCACGCGGATGACGGCGAACGCCCCAGCCGCGGAGTGGCCGGCCGGCGCGGCCCTCGCCGTGCTGGTCGATCCCGGAGCGCTTTCCGGGCCCCTGGCGCGACGCGTCTCGCGCGTGCTCGAAAACGGCGGCGGGGTACTGGTCTCGGTGGGGCCGCGGACGGAACGGGCGGGCGCGCTGCCTTTGCTGGAACACGGGCTGCAGCGCCACGAGCCGTCCGACCCGGGGGGTTCGTCGGTGGTGATCGAGGACCCAGGCCACCCGGCGGCCGCGGACTGGTGGCGGGAAGTCCGGGTCGCCCGGAGCGTGGTCCCGCGCGAAGCCGCGGGCGGTCGGACGATCCTGGCGCTGGAGGACGGCCGGTCGCTCCTGGTGGAACACCGCTTCGGCACCGGCCGGCTGCTCGTGCTGCACACGGCTCTGGACCGCGAGTGGACGTCGCTGGTCGTCCGTCCCGCCTTCGTGCGGTTCGTCGCGGACGCCCTCGGCTACCTCGGGAACGACCTGGGCGCGTTGCGCGCCGTGGCCGGAGAGCCCGTCCAGCTTCCGGTGGCGTCCGTGCAGTTGTTCGATGCGGACGGCGCGCGGGTGCTGGAACTCGGCAGCACCGCCAACCGGCCGACGGTGCGTTTCCCGGCTGCGGGGTTCTACAGCGTCCGCACGCCGGGCCGCCGGGCGCTGCTGGCGGTCAACGTCGATCCGCGGGAGTCCGACCTGCGCCCGGCCGAGCCCGCCGTGCTCGCGCGGTGGCGGGAGACGGCGCGTAGCCAGGAGCCGAGGACCGTCCGCGACCCGGCCGCGATCGCGGCGCAGGCGGAGGAGCCGTCGGACTGGCCGCTCGCGCCGTGGCTGCTGGGATTGCTCGCCGTCCTCCTGCTGGCCGAGCCCGTCGTCGCCAACCTCGGCGGGGTGTTCGGGGACGTGCCGGGAGGCAGTCGCACCGTGGCGCACCGTGGTTGACTCCGTCAAAAGCATGGCATAGAAGGGGTCAAGGCCCACCGATTCCCGAGTTCGCGCACAGGGAATCCACCATCTATTGCCCAGATTCTCCCCAGCGGCGAACCGCGACAACGAGAGGCGAGCTTGAGCTACGAACTGGCATCCAAGGCCGACCTTGAGGCCCAGAAGCTGATCGAAGAGTTGATCCGGGTGACGTCAGACGGACGAACGGACGAAATGACCCTCGGGCGGCTCGAAAAGCGGGCTCGGAAGCTCATTGGCGGCAACGCACAGGCGGCGCACACATGCCTCGGAGCCATAGGCGCGCTGCGGTTCGACGCCAAGCGCGTGAACGAGCATTTCAAGATCGCCCTCCGACTCCCAGGAGACCGATCCACCGTGCACGTCAACTACTCGGTCGCTCTGCAGCATGTCGAAGACCTGCAGGGCTCATTCGCAGCGATACAAGGCGCCCTGCAACTCGATCCCGGGAACCCCACATACCTCGACATGGCCGTCCGGCGCGCCCTGGACGCCGGACGCTTCAGAGAAGCTGCAAAGTACGCGGAGCGCTACGATGCCGCCCGTCCAGTCGAAAAGCCCAACGAGCTGGGGCACACGGCCCAAGAACTGGTCGACGCTCTGAGCGAAGAAACCTTCACCGAAGGTGGGGTACGCAACCTTCTGGAGATCGCTGCCAAGGTCCAGCGAAAGCACCGAGTCCAGAGAGAAAGCGTGCGCATCTCTTGCGAGACAGACGATCCACACTCGTTCTCGGTCAGAAAGTCCGTCTGGACCACCCCCAAGCACGCCGCCGAGATGAACGAAGAACTAGCGGACGTTTGGGCAGCAGACGAAGCCCTGAGTGGAGACCCGGGCTTCAAGCTCACAGTGTCGTTCGTAGGGATGGAGACGCCGGGTGTCAGTGACCCCCAAGGAGATCCTTGAGTCAGCCAGGACCATGAGTCATGGCGCGGTCGAAGTCGACTGGAGAAATGCCATGAGTCGTGCCTACTACGCGGCGTACCACAAGTGCCGAGAGTGGGCGAGCCAGATCGATCCCCACACGGATTTCTCAACCTCCACCGCCCACCAAACCGTAAAGGACGTTCTGAGAACAGAGTGGCCCGCGGGGGCATCGGTGGCCTATCAGCTACACACGTTGGGCCAAGATCGACGGCGAGCCGATTACGAGATTTGGGATCAGTGTAGCCGGCAGGAGAGTCTAACCGCCGTAGAGATTTGCGAGCGGATACTAGCCAGAGTCGACGCGGCCTGAAGCGCGACCAGCGGGCGCGAGCGTTGTCGAATCCGTCGTGCGGGGTTGGTCATGCGACGGCCCCGCTGTCCCTTCGTGAGGTCGACCCCACCTTTAGCCCTGCCCCCTCGGTCACCTTGCCGAAATCGCTGCCGAACTCGCGGGAGCCGGGTAGCCATCGCCAGGATTTGCCCGAATCTCGTGTGCCCGCCGTCAAGGGTCCGCCTGCCGCATCCAGTTGCGGATCGCCTGCACCGAGCAACCCAACTCCCGCGACGACGCCTCCGCGGTGCGACCGGTGCGTACGAACCCCATCATCTTGCCGCCGGTACTCCGGCGTAGCACCTCGTCGTTCATTGGTGACCGGCACCGTCGCCCGGTCAGGGCTGCCGCGACCGCCGATCCCGCCCCTCAGGGTGATCTCGCCAGGGCGTGGCCAAGTGCGGGAGAGGCGCGGGAGGCGCCGGCGTGACGGAGGCAGGCGACGGCGCGGTATGCTTCGCGTTTGATTTTGGGCCGCGACAGCCGGAGGAGCACCACAAGGATGAGAGACGAGACCATCGCCATACATGCGGGATACGAGAGCGATCCGACCACGCACGCCGTCGCGGTGCCGATATTCCAGACCGTGGCGTACGAGTTCGACGACGCGCAGCACGGCGCCGACCTCTTCAACCTCGCGGTGCCGGGCAACATCTACACGCGCATCATGAATCCGACCCAGGCCGTGCTCGAGCAACGCCTGGCGGAGTTGGAGCATGGTGTCGGGGCGCTGGCGCTGTCCGCCGGCAGCGCGGCGATCAACTATTCGATCCTCAACCTCGCGGAGGTGGGCGACAACGTGGTCTCCGTGCCACAACTGTATGGCGGCACGTACACCCTGTTCGCGCACATGCTGCCGAAGCAGGGCATCGAAGTGCGCTTCGCCGCTGGGGACTCCCCGGCCGAACTCGAGCAACTCGTGGACGAGCGGACCAAGGCGGTCTTCTGCGAGAGCATCGGCAACCCCGCCGGCAACATCGTGGACCTCGCCGCCGTCGCGGACATGGCCCACGCGCACGGCATCGCCGCGGTCGTGGACAACACCGTGGCCACCCCGGCGCTGCTGAAGCCCGTCGACTACGGCTTCGACATCGTCGCCCATTCGCTGACCAAGTACATCGGCGGGCACGGCAGCTCCCTCGGCGGGGTGATCGTCGACGGTGGACAATTCTCCTGGGCGGACAACGCCGCGCGGTATCCCATGTTCACGACGCCGGAGCCGAGCTACCACGGCGTCGTCTACACGGATGCGCTGGGTCCCGCGGCCTACATCGGACGGGCGCGCACGGTGCCGCTGCGCAACACGGGGTCCGCGATCTCGCCGTTCAATGCGTTTCTCGTGATGCAGGGGCTCGAGACGCTCAACCTGCGCATGGAGCGTCACTGCGACAACGCGCTTGCCGTGGCCACGCACCTGCGGGACCACCCGCGGGTGGAGTGGGTGAGTTTCGCGGGACTGCCCGGCGACCGCTATCACGAGCTGGCCCAGCGCTACATGGGCGGGAAGGCCGCCGGGCTCCTGACGTTCGGGGTCCGCGGCGGCTACGATGCGGGCGTGAAGTTCTATGACGCGCTCAAGCTCTTCAAGCGGCTGGTCAACATCGGTGACGCCAAGTCGCTGGCCTGCCACCCCGCTTCGACCACGCACCGCCAGCTCGCCGAGGCGGAGCAGGAGAGCGTCGGCGTCCGGCCGGAGATGATCCGGCTGTCCGTCGGCATCGAACACATCGACGACATCATCGAGGATCTCGACCAGGCGCTCGCCCAGGCCTGAGATCCCCGGGGAGGCGGGCGACTTGGAAGGACCGCCAACTCGAACCGGAGGCCCGGCGCCGCCGCCGCTGGCGGGGTACGTCCGGGACTGTGGCAACAGGCTCCGCCGCCTCGCCTGGTGGCGCCTGTCGGCGGCGGGGCTCTGCGCGCTCCTCGTGGTGACCGCGGGGTTCGCCGGCGCCGTGGTGTACTGGGTTCCGGGCCCGGAGTGGACGCTTGCCGCCCGGGCTCTTCTCTGCGCCACGGTGGTCGCCCCGTGCATCCTTGCCTGGCGGCTGGCGCGGCGGTATCGGGCCCCGGTGCAGCGCATCGAACGCACGGTGCCCGCGTTCGGCGGGCGCCTCGTCACCTGGAGCGATGCACGGCGGCGCGGCCGGCCTTCAGCCATCGTGGGGCTGCTCGAACGCGAGACCGAAGGGATCGCCGTGGCGTACCCACCCCAGGTCGTGGCCCCCGGCCGGCATCTCCTGGCGCCGATCGCTGCGCTATGCGCTGCGCTGTGCGCGCTGGCCTGGCTGCTCGCGGCGGCGCCCACGGCGTGGCAACTGGCGGGACAGCGGCTGTGGACGGGGGACCTCCTTGCGGACGGTCAGCCCCGCATCGTCGTGAACCCGGGGGACGTGGTCGTGCCCAGGGGCGCCGACGTGGTCGTGCGTGCCCACCCATGGGGGTTCGAACCGGCGCGCATGCACGTGCACGCGGCCTTCGCGAGCGGCGCGGGATGGGAGAGCGCGGAGATGGTGGCCGCCGACGACGGTGGCGCCGAGTTCGTGCTCGTGTCGGTGACCGAGCCGGTCGAGTACTACGTCGGGGCCGGTGCGCTGAACTCGGCGCGCTACACGGTCGAGGTCGCCGACCTGCCGGCGGTCGAGACCTTCACGCTGGACGTGACCTGGCCGGAGTGGACCGGCAAGCCCTCGCAACGCCAGCGCGCCGGCGACGTGGTCGGGGTCGACGGAACGCGCGTTTCCGTCGAGGCGATGACCGACCTACCGCTCGCCGGCGGACACCTCGTGGTGGACGGAGAGGCGCGGCCGCTGGCCGTCGACGGTCGCCGCGGGACGGGCGGATTCGAGATTGGCGCCGACGGCGCCTGGCACCTGGCCGTCCTGCACGAGGGTGCGCTCGTGCGCATCACGGACGAGTTCGGCATCGACCTCGCGGTCGACCTGCCCCCGGAAGTCGAGTTCGCGTTTCCGGGCCGTGACCGTTCGGTCACCGCGATCGAAGAGGTCGCGCTGCGCTTTCGTGCGCGCGACGATTTCGGCGTCGAGGGCCTGGCACTGCACTACTCCGTGAACGGCGAGGACGCCGTCGAGCGGAAGCTGCCGGTAGGCGTCGGGACCGACGTCGAGGGCAGCGACCTCCTGCGCCTCGAGGCCTTCTCCGTGCCCGACGGGACGACGGAACGCGCGCTGCGTCCGGGGGACGTCGTCGCCTTCTTCGCGGAGGCGCGGGACCGGGGCCACGCGACCCGCAGCGCGCTCTACTTCGCCGATGTGCGGCCGTTCGAGCGCCGCTACCGGGAGCAACAGGGCAGCGGTGGAGGCGGGAGTGACGGCCCGGGTATCGACATCGCGGCCCGCCAACGCGACATCGTGAGCGCGACGTGGAACCTGATCCGAGAGCGCGACAGCGGCGCACGGGCGGGGCAGGAGCTGGCCGATCGAACGGACATGCTCGCCCTGCTGCAGGAACGGCTGATGGCGCAGGTCGACACGCTGATCGAGCGCAGCGAAGGCCGCGGCCTCTCCGCCAGCGCGGAGATCGACGTGTTCGTGACCGAACTCGCGCAGGCGCGCGAGTCCATGGCGCCGGCGGTGGAGCGGCTCGCGGAGCACGCGCTCGCCGAGGCGCTGCCCCTCGAGCAGAAAGCGCTGCAGCACGCCCTCGCGGCGGAGGCCGGCCTGCGCGACGTGAACGTCACCCTGTCTTCCGAGGGCCAGCCCGGGAACGGCGGCATGGACCGGTCGCTGTCGGAACTGATCGACCTCGAGATGGACCCGGAGCGCAACCGCTACGAGGTCCCGCGCCAGCCCGGCTCCGGGAACGGACAGCCGACCGACGATACCGAGTGGCAGCGGCTGGCGGAGCTCGCCCGCCGGCAGGAAGCGCTGGCGCGGTCGGCCGGGCCAGAAGAGATGCCGGTTTCCCGCTGGCAGCGGGAGCGTCTCTCGCGGGAACTCGAAGAGTTGCGCGAACGCCTGGCGCGGGCGGGCGGGGGCAGGTCTGGGCGCATCGACGAGGCGATCGAGCGCCTGGACGAAGCGCGCAACGCGATCGACGAGTCGCTGCGCGGCGAAGCGGATCCGGCCGCGCAGGCCCGTATCGGCGAGGCGCTGCGGGAAGCGGCGGAGCGCCTCCGCGATGCGGACCGGCAGCGGGCGCGGGGGCGTCTCGAAGAGGCCCGGCGCGCCGTGGCGGAACTCCTACGGGACCAACGCGACATCAACGAGCGCCTGCAAGAGCTGCAGGACCGGAGCCTCGATGCCGCGCGGCGGGGAGAACGCACGACCTACGACACCCTGCAGAACAATGCGGACAGCGAGACCAAGCGGCGCATGCAGCGGGAGTTCGGGGACACCCTGCGGGCGCTCGGGGAGTTGCTCGGCGAGTTGCCGGAACGTCCGGGCGCGGCCCTGGAGCGGGCGTTGGATGACGTATCGGACGCACGGGTGCTCGAGCGGATGGCGGCCGCGGCCGAAGTCTTCGACCGGGGCCGGCCGCTTTACATCCTGGGACAGGAAGAGTTTGTCGAGGAAACGCTCGAGCGGTTCGGCGAGCGTCTCGGGCGCATCGGCGCGCAACTCGCGACGCAGACGCCGGACGGTGCACTCGAACCGGGGGTTGCGCGGGCGCAACGACTGCGTCGCGCGCTGGAGGAAGCCGCCGGGGGGGCGGACGTCGCCGCGATGGAACGGGTCGAGCGCTTGGTCGGCGCCCTGGAGTTGGAGGTGCTCGGCGCGGGCGATGCACCGGATCTGGCCTCGGACCGTGCCCGCTACCGTGGCCGCGGAGCGCCGGAACGCAACGCGGAGCGGCTCTACCGCATGACCCTGGAGCGTCTCGACCACCTGGAAGTCATGCTGGCGACCTCCGGGAGCGCGGGCATCCGCGCCGGAGAACCGCGCGACGACGCCTACGACTCGGCGGAGGTGGCGCGCTACTTCCGGACCCTGAGCTGCGGGCCGGACTGCGACTGAGCTGCGATTGAGAGCACCCGTGACGCGGAAGCCGGCGCGGGGCGGGCTACACTTCGGGGCTTCGCCCGAAGGAAACCGCCATGGAGTTCTGGACCGCCACCGTCGCCGCACCGAACCGGAGCGCCGACTTCGCCCGGCGCGCGGAGGCTGCGGGCTGGGACGGCATGCTGATCGTCGACTCGCAGAACCTGTCGGGAGACCCCTACATCTGCCTGGCGCTCGCGGCGGAGGCGACGGAAACCCTGGGGCTTGCGACGTCGGTGACGAACCCGGTGACGCGCCATGCGGCGGTCACGGCGTCGTCCGCCCTGTCCGTGCAGCGCCTTTCCCGCGGACGCATGGTGCTCGGCATCGGCCGGGGCGACAGCGCCCTGGCGCATCTCGGCCGGGCGCCCGCGCGGCTTGGCTGGTTCGAGCGCTACGTGGCGCACCTGCAGGCGTACCTGCGCGGCGAGGAGGTGGCCTTCGAGGCCATCGACATCCCGGGGGATGCAGCCGGTCCCACCGAGGTGCTGGGACTGGCCGGCGAACCGGAGACCAGCTCCATCCGCTGGATCGGCGACGGGCCGAAGGTGCCCGTCGAGGTGGTGGGCACGGGACCGCGGGTCATCGCGATCGCGGGGCGGCACGCCGACCGGGTGCTGCTCGCCCTGGGCAGCGAGCCGAAGCGGGTTGCCTGGGGCATCGAGACCGCGCGCCGGGCGGCGGAGGCGGCGGGCCGCGACCCGGATGCGCTGAAGTTCGGCGCCTACGTCAACGTCGTCTGCCATGACGACCCGGCGGTGGGCCGGGAACTGGGGCGGGCGAGCACGGGGCTCTTCGCACGGTTCTCGGTGATGTACGGCGAGATTTCGGGGCCCGCGGACGAA
The DNA here is from genome assembly GCA_963664635.1 of Pseudomonadales bacterium. Classification (GTDB taxonomy): domain Bacteria; phylum Pseudomonadota; class Gammaproteobacteria; order Pseudomonadales; family Azotimanducaceae; genus VXNE01. Next base: position 416,308 of record OY761542.1, read on the forward strand.
GCCCAGGCGGAGGTCTTCCGCAATCTGCACGACCTGTACGACATGAACGCGCACGGCCAGGCGGGGGGCCGGCAGACGACGGCGCTGACCGACGACTTCATCGACGGCTACGCGATCGTCGGGGGCGCCGACCACTGCGCGTCGCGGCTCGCCGACCTGGCCGAACTGGGGATCGAGAAGTTCCTCGTGATGGGGCCCAACCTCGTGGCGCCGTCCGCCGAGGCGCGGGCGGCCGCCGCGCGGATCACGGAGGACGTGCTGCCGCGGCTGCGCGGATAGACAGGCTCGTGAGCAGGACAGCCCCGCAGACGGGCTGTCGCAAACTCGAGAGGTTGGCTCCGGTTACTCTCAGGGCCGACGCCGAAACACCACGACGGTCGCGAACGACTTCCTGGCGGGACGGGGGGCTCGCTCGAACGCGGTCAGGGTGGCGCGGGCGTCCACGACTCGGCGCTCCACGTCGGACTTGAGAAACACTGCTTGAGGGTCGTAGTCGGCCGAGTGCCTCTCGTCCTGCAGGGACGCAAACAGCCGGGCGAACTCCCTGATCTGGACTGGAAAGGACCCGGCCTCGGAGTTCCGACATGCGTTGGCGGCTTGCCCATGGTTCAAGGCTCGGTAGCAGCGCATCCAAGCATCGGTTTTGCGCATGTTCCGACCAACGAATTCGTCCGCGCAACATTGCGCGAGCGCGTGGAACAGCGCGTAGTACGTCGTGCTGACCGCACGGCGGAGGTCGGACTCCAACGGGCGCCCACGCCCGGTCGGAAGCAAATGGCCGGCTGTGGTAAGGAAGTCAGACGCCTTCAGGTTGCCAATCCCTGGCGTCGGCCTTCGTGACCAAGTGCGTTGTGGGGATCGCGTCGATGCCCATGTCCCAAAGCATGTCCTGAATGCGAAGCCCCAGGCTCGGACAAGCCGGTGGCGCCAAGTCTTCGGGCTCGCCGTCGTAGATGGCCCAGACATCCACCATGTCCATGTCGCACCAAGATTTGCGAGGGAGCACCCAGATGTTTGCGAACTCCACCCCGGCGTGCATCGTGCGCACCATGTCCTGGACTTTGGCCTCGATGGTGGCCCAGTCCGGTTCCTCGATTGCCGCCGTCATCTCGTCTTCTCCACGAGCGACCGTTCCTCCATTCGGTTGGGCGATGTTAACCCGCCCGGCATGGACGATGGGCACGTTCGGGATCGCGCAACACTGGGCTCGACCGCGTGCACTCTGGCCAGGCTAGGGAATTCCGCCCACGATGCGTATCATGCCGCGCTTTCGTCGACCCCTCGGGAAGCTCCGGTGTTCAAGTTCTTCTATCCGCGCATCTGGCCCATCGCCTTCCTCGCGTTCGGACTGCTCGCAGCGAGCGGCACGCACATGAGTTTCGAGATCGCGGGCCTGCGGATCACGTCGCACAATCTCATGTGGTTCCTGATGGCGCTCGCCCACGCCGACGTGTTCTGGCGCGGACGGAACGGGGCTCCCGCACCGCAACATCATTGACCCTCCGCAGGCTGCGTCGCTGCGCACCGCCCGCCGGCACGAGGACTATCCGGTGCCGGACGCGGCGTTGCGCCCCGCCGTGCGTCCGAACACCGCGCCGGACGTGAGCCCGGTACCGCCGGGGTAGTTGAAGTAGAAGAGCCCGCCCACCAGTTCGCCGGCCGCGTACAGACCTGGCATCGGCGACCCGTCGACGCCGAGGATCCGAGCCTCGTGGTCCACGTGCAGGCCGCCGAAGGTGAACGTCACGCCGCAGGTGACCCCGTAGGCCTCGAACGGCGGCTCGTCCAGCCGGTTCGCCCAGTTCGACTTGGGGGGATCGATGCCGCGGGCGGCGCGGCCGTCCTTCACGGCGGGGTCGAACGGCGTTTCGACGTCCACGGCCGCGTTGAAGCCCTGGAGAGTAGCGAGCGCCTGGACGGCGTCGACGCCATCGAGCTTCCGCACCAGCGCTTCCAGGCTGTCCGCCGAGACCTTCGTCATGCGCTTGATGCGGTACTCGTCGCGCAGCAGGCTCGCTACCTTGCCGTCGAAGACCTGCCAGGCGAACTGGCCCGTCTGGTTCAGGATCTCGCGGCCGTACTTCGCGTAGGTGTAGTTGCGGAAGTCCGCCCCTTCGTCCACGAACCGGCGGCCCTCGGCATTGAGCATCACGCCGAGGGGATACGAGTGCTTCTGGAAGTTGTCGCCGACGTCGAGATCGCCGAAGTCCGGCGCGTTCATGTCCCAGGCCACCGCGTGGCAGCCGGACCAGTTGCCACGGCTGGCGGCGCCCGCCTCCAGCGCCATGCGGATGCCGTCGCCGGTGTTGAACCGCGTCCCGCGGACCTTGGCGATCTCCCATCCCGGTCCCAGGTACTGGGCGCGCCATGCCGCGTTCGACTCGAAGCCGCCGCAGGCGAGGACCACGGCGTCCGCGGACAGCGTCTCGTCCGTGGTGTGCAATCCGCACACGGCGCCGGCCTGCACGTGCAGGGCCACGGCCCGCGTGCCGTAGCGGATCGCGACGCCGGCGCGGCGGGCGATGTCCGTCAGGCTGTCCACGAGCCCGGGGCCGCCGCCCCAGGCCTCCACCGTCAGTCCGCCCCAGAAGCGTACGCGCCCGTCGGTCTCGAACGACTGGCGCCCGTACATGGGCAGGAAACGCACGCCGTGGTCGGTCATCCAGCGCAGGGTGTCGAAGCTCTCGTCGATGAGCTTCCCGGCGAGGTCCGGGTCCGTCCGGTATTCCGTGATGCGCCCCATGTCGTCGTAGAAGCGGTCTCGCGGGTACGCGCCGAAGTCCGTGCGGGCGAGTTCGTCCTCCGTCAGGTCCGGCATCAGCGCCTGCATGTCGGGGTTGCCGTCGTAGACGACGCGCATGCCGCCGGCGGTGAAGCGGGAGTTGCCGCCGCGCTGCTCGAACGGCGCGCGCTCCAGGACGAGAACTTCGGCGCCCCGCTCGCGGGCGGAGATGGCGGCGCAGAGTGCCGCGTTGCCCCCGCCGACGACGATGACGCGGGTCATGCGCGTACGCCCCGGACGGGTTCCAGTCCCCGGGCCTCTCTCGCCTCGTTGAGGTCGGCGAGGAAGTCACGCCGGCTGCTCGGCGAGATGGCGACGCTGCCGCGCCGATGCCAGATGGTGATGGGGAGGATCAGGATGCCGAAGTAAAGCGGCGAGACTTTCGACCTGTAGACGCGGCTTTTCAAAGGCGATCACCCCTTCGCGTCGGCCCGGGCCTGCTCCAGCTCGCGCAGGAAGTCCTCTTCGTCCCGCGGCGAGATCAGGACGGTCCCGCGTTTGTGCTGAATCTCCAGGCGGTCGAGGGACAGCGCCGGCGCGCTCATCCAGCATCGGGAAGGTTTCACGCCGACGATGGAGTCGACGGGGATCTTCCAGCGGAACAGGGACGCCCGGACGTGCAGCGCCGAGTCGGCGATCCAGTAGTGAACGCGGAAGCCCGAGAGCACGAGCGCGATGCCGAAGACGATCAGCGGCGCGACGCTGGCGAACTCCGTCGTGCCGCTTTCGCGCCAGGCCCGCCAGAGCGCGTCGACCAGCACGACCAAGGCCAGGACCATGATCCCGACGAGCCATGGCGTCGTCTTCGAGCGGTATACGCGATGGGCGTTCATGGGCGGCCCTGGCGACAGCACACTAGCCTCGGTCGCCCGAGTTTACGCCACCACCCCCTGCTCCCGAAGCGCCTGCGCGTCCACCCCGAGTTCGGCGAGGATCTCGTCGGTCTGCTCGCCGAGGAGGGGCGGCGGACGCTCCGGAGTCGTCGGGGTCTCGTCGACCACGAAACCGGCCCCGAGGAACGTCAGCTCGTCCGCTCCCGGGACGCCGGAGAGCGTGGCGAGGCTGCCGCGATGCGCGAGCTGCGGGTGCTGGATGGTCTCCGCCGGTGTCTTGGCGCGTCCGGCCGGAACCCCGCCCTCCCGCAGCACGGCGTCCCAGTGCTCCGCGGTGTTCTTCGCGAAGATGTCGGCGAATATCTGGCGCAGCGCGTCGCGGTTCTCGTGCGCCGCCTTCGGGGTGGCGAAGCGTTCGTCCTCGACCAGGTCGGGACGGCCGACGGAACGCGCGAGGCGCGCGAACAGGCGCGGGTTGTTGGCGTTCACCATGAGCAGTCCGTCCGTGGTCTCGAACGTGCCCGCGGACCCGGATTGCGCCAGGGGATTCGGGCCGACCCGCTGGCCGGTGCGCCCGGTGGCCAGAAAGCCGTAGTAGTTGAGCCCCATGAGGGTCATGCAGGACTCGAGCATGGAAACGTCGACGAATGCGCCCTCGCCGGTGCGTTCGCGCCGCAGGAGCGCGGCGTTGATGGCCGAACTCGCGATGACGGCGGTGCCTGCGTCCGCGACGGCAAACCCCACCCGGCACGGCTGTTCCGGCGTGCCGGTGGCGTTGAACATGCCGGACTCGCCCTGGATCAGGTGGTCGAACGCCGGGCGGTCGCTCTCCGGCCCGGACTGCCCGTAGCCGGAGATCGCGCAGTAGACGATGCGGGGATTGACCGCCTTGACCGCGTCGTAGCCGATGCCGATCCGATCCGGCGTCCCGGGGCGCATGTTGAGGACCAGCACATCCGCCGTCCTGAGCAGTGCGTGGACAACACCGAGCCCCGCCTCCGACTTGAGGTCCACCGCGATGGAACGCTTGTTCGCATTCTGGCCGAGGAAGCCCGAGGACATGCCGGGCGCCAACTGGGGTCCCATGCTCCGCATCTGGTCGCCGGAGCCGGGCGCCTCGACCTTGATCACGTCCGCCCCCATGAGGGCGAGCTGGTAGGTGCAGAGCGGGCCCGCGTGGACGTGGGTGAAGTCGATCACGCGGACGCCGGCCAGCAGGTCGGTCATGGAATCCCCTCGCGGCCCGAAAAGCCGCGGAGCGTATCACGGCGCCCCGGCGTGGCCGGGGACGGGCGGGCCCGCTTGGGCGCGTCTGGATCGTTTCGCATCGCTCGACGCCCGGGGATGCGAACGGCAGAATGGCCCGAATGCCCAAACACCTCCCCGTCGAAGGCGGTGTTCTCCCTGGAGCACAGGCCGAGGAGGAAGCGCCTCATCGCCCCGGTCGCATAACGGTCCAGCGGATCGGGCAGGTGGTCAGGCTCGGTCTGCCCATCATGGCGGGCATGTCGACCTACGTTCTGCTCGAACTGGTCGACATGCTCTTCGTCGGCCGTTTCGGCACCACGGCGCTCGCCTCGGTGGGCATTTCCGTCTTTCTGACTTTCCTGTTCCTGTCCGCGTTCGGGGGACTGTCCGTTGCGGTCCAGGCCACGACGTCGCGCCTGGTCGGCGAGGACGGGGGATCCGACCCGGGGCGCTACCTGCGTGCCTCCCTCATGCTCGCGATCGGCGCCATACCGCCGTTGTCCCTGCCGCTGATCTGGGCCGCGCCGATGGCCATCGGGCTGGTCAGCGACGACCCGGCGGTGGCCGACACCGGCGCGGGCTACCTGCGCTGGCTGTTGGCGGCCGGCGTCCTGTTCGGCATCAACATGGCGTTCATGGGCTTCTGGAACGCCACGGAACGCCCGCACCTGTACCTGCGCGTGGTGATCCTCGAAGCGGTCCTCAACGTGCCCCTGAACTACGTCCTGATGTTCGGGATCGGGTCGTTCCCGGGTTACGGCGTGACGGGCGCCGGCATCGGCACGTTCCTGGCCGCGCTGGTGGGGGTGATCTATCACTTCCGGCTCGGGAGTCGATACGCGTCCGGATTTCACCGGGGCGAGATCCGGCGGCACTTCGGGGTGCTGCTGCGGCTGCTGGTGCCGGCCAGCGCCCAGCAGTTCTTCGACACCCTCGCGTTGACGCTCATGTTCCGCATCGTGGCGCTCGTCGGCACCGTCGAGGTCGCGGCCTACAGCGTCCTGGTCAATCTCCTCGGCGTGGTGGGTATCCCGGGCTGGGGCCTGGGGCTCGCGGGCGCGACCCTGGTCGGGCAGTCCATGGGCGCCCGCAGGATGGAGCAGGCCAATCAATGGGCCTGGGACGTCGTCAAGGTGGGCACGGTCGCGATGGCGCTGCTCGGGCTGCCGTTCCTGGTGGTGCCGGACCTGATCCTCGGGGTCTTCATCAAGGAGGCGGACGCGGTCGAGAGCGCCAGGCTGCCGTGTCAGGTCCTGGGCCTGTTGACCGCGGTCAACGGCCTCGGCTACCTGTTCGCCAGCATGCTGAACGGGGCGGGGGACGTGAAGCGCGTGATGTACGTGAATCTGACGACCCAGTACCTGGTCCTGTTGCCGGGCGCGTACCTGTTCGGCGTGTACTTCGGGTTCGGGCTGCTCGGCATCTGGATCGTGCACCAGGTGGGCTTCCGGGCGTTGAACTCCCTGATACTCACCCTCGCCTGGCGGCAGAAGAAGTGGCAGAGGGTCGAGCTGTGGTGATGGCGTTTGACGGGCGCATGTGGCCACGAGTGCTGGTGGCATCCACCGCCTTCCTCTGCGCGGTCGCCGCGGCCGGCGAAACGCCGTCGCCCCCGGCCGAGTACGGCTACCGTGTCGTGGAGAGCTTCCCGCACGACCCCGACGCGTTTACGCAGGGGCTCCTGTTCCGGGACGGCAGGCTGTTCGAGAGCACCGGTGGCTACGGGACATCCACGCTGCGGGAAGTGGACCTCGAGACCGGGCGGGTCCTGCGGGAGCGGCGCTTGGGGGAGGGGCTGTTCGGGGAGGGACTGGCGCTCGTCCGCGACCGGCTCGTGCAGCTCACCTGGCGGGAGGGTGTCGGCTTCGTCTACGACGCCCGGACGCTGCGCACCGTGGGCAGCTTCGCCTACGAGGGTGAGGGCTGGGGCCTCACCAGCGATGGGGAGCGCGTGGTCATGAGCGACGGCACGGCCACGCTGCGGTTCCTCGACCCCGCAACATTCGAAGAGTCCGGCCGCATCCAGGTGACGGGCCCGGAGGGGCCCGTTGCGGGTCTGAACGAGCTTGAGTTGGTCGGCGGCGTGCTCTACGCCAACGTCTGGCGCACTGATCGCATCGCGATGATCGACCCGGAGAACGGCCGACTGCGGGGTTGGCTGGACCTGGCCGGCATCCTCCCGGTCGTGTTCCGGCGCGAGACCACGGCCGAACTGAACGGCATCGCCCACGACCCGGCGACGGGACGCCTGTTCGTTACCGGCAAGCGCTGGCCGCGACTCTTCGAGATCGAACTCGTCGCAGCCGGCGCGGAGTAACGCGGCGGCGCGTCAGGCGTCCGGGGTCGGTTCCCCGGCTCCCGTGTACCAGATCGGCGTCGACCAGGCGCGTTCCTGGATGGCCGCCGCGAAGTCGTTGCGCGGCGCCACGCCCGCGCGGATGGCGTCCCACGTCGACCAGCGGCAGGTCGGGTTTTCCAGTACGCGCGCGTAGTAGAACGCCGGCTGCGCCGGATTGAAGTCGGGATCGGTCCAGACGACCTGCAGCTCCGCGGCGCCGACGTCGGTGCTGATGGCACAGGTCCCGAAATCCACGGTCGCCCCGTTCGACGGGCACCGGTGCGTCTCGGGGTCGACCGTCAGTCCGTCCGAGCAGGCGACGTCGTAGACCATCTCCCGGGTCTCGCCCTCGTCGAGCCAGCCCTTCACGATCTGCAGACGCTGCAGCGGCGCCGCCAGCGGGTCGCGCGCGGCCCATGCGAGGAAGCTCGGGGGGGTGCCGTTCGACGCCGGCAGGTCGCCGCCCATCGCCACGCCACGCCGGTAGGCGTTCGCCACCAGTTCGGCGTCGCCCGTATCGAGGTCGGCGAGACCGGCGCCGCCGAAGAACCGCACGCGAATGCGGGAGCCGGACGTGGCGAAGGTCTCCTTGCGCCGCATGCCATCGAACAGCGAGGCGCGCGTGTTCTCTTCCGCCCACACGCCGGCGAGGCCGGAGGCGCCGTTGGTGGTGGACGTGACGAAGCGGTACTGCCGGCCGCTGCCGTCGTCCACGGTCTCGCCGGCCGCTTCCTCGCTGTCCGGTACGACCGGAATCGAACCGCGCCGGTCCGCCGACACCTGGTTCAGCCCCGCGGCATCCCAGTAGGTCTCCTCCTTGAACGACCCTGCGGCCGTGTGGGTGTCGCTCGAGCCGATGAAGCCGAACCTGTACGGGTTCGCCACGCCGCCCTCGGCGATCACGAGACCCCGGTGCAGCGCGTTGCGCACGTAGCTGCCTTCGGGCTCGCTGAGGATGGAGGTCGAGACGCGGTAGGGCATGATCTCGAAGCCGGCCCACTCGTCGTTGGGCGACAGCGCGGGATGTGTCTCCGACGTGCCCTTCGTCTGCGTCATCTCGACGGTGGTCTCGTTGCGCGTGCGCAGGTCCACGTAGGCGTCATCGATGGGGGTCTCGCGGTCGAAGTAGGTGTACTCGAACATGCGCCCGCCCGACCCGTTCATGTTGTGCGGGATCGCCATCGAGTCGATGCCCGCGGCGCGCCACGCGTCCATCGTCGTCCACAGGTCCTCGGGGTTGAACGAGTCGAGCCGCGAGAACGGCGCGTCGGGCGCATCGCCGCTGCGAAACACCACGTTGCGGTGCAGGTTGTTGTAGATGCCGCCGGCGCCGGCGGAGGTGTACTCGTAGGCGATGAAGGCCGTGTACGTCCCGGGGTCGTCGTGGCGGTTCGCGCTCGCGACGATCTCGGCCCAGGCGGAGCGGACGACATCCATGTCGAGGTGTTCGCGCACGGCCGGATCCGCGTCCGCCATGTAGCGCACGTACGGCTGCAGCGCCGTGAAGATCCCTCGCCGTTCCTGCGCCGTCTTCGCTGTACGCACGGTCTCGGCGGCGGGATGGTTGTAGGCGGGCTGCTCGGGGTCGATCATCGCCGGGAGCATGCCGAGATAGTTCGCGTGATCGCTCACGCCGTGGAAGTCGAGCGGCGTGTCGAGCTGCATGGTGAAACCGGCGGGATGCTCGATGGGGTTGCCCTTGGCGAACTCGTGCGCGGCGTCGGGATCGGCCCGCGTGCCGAAGACGAAGGCGTCGTAGGAATAGCGGGTGTGGACGTGCAGGTCGCCGAAGTAGGCCTGACGTTCGGGCGCCGGTCCGGCGTCCACGACGGCCTCGGGGGCGGGCGCGGCCGTGGCGTCGGGTGGGGGGTCTGCCTCGGGCGGCGGCGCGTCGGCCGGTTGTTCGCACCCCGCCGCCAGTAGCCCGCTCAGGAACAGCGCTCCGAACCGCCGCATGACCTTGCCCCTCGTCCGATTCGACGGCCGGGAGTGTGTGGGATCAGGGCGCGTGGGTGCAAGCGCGGCCGGTCGCCGGGATGAGGACGAAGCCCCAAGAGGCGGGTCATCCCTGTAGATCGTCCATCTCGTGGACAGTTTTCAAGGAAAGTCGTACGGCGACTGGGTGTGGACGAGGCGCCGGGCAGCGTGGCGGACTCGACGTCGGTGGCAGCGTGCTAGGATCGCGCCGCTTCTTTCGGGGGGTGTGGCATGAGCGAGAACGACCAGCGAGTCGCCATTGTGACAGGCGCCGGCAGCGGCGTCGGCAAGGTCTCGGCCCTGGCGCTGCTGGAGGACGGCTACGCCGTCGCCTTCGCCGGCAGGCGTGAGGACCGGCTCCGGGCAGCGGCGGCGGAGTCGGGTGCGGAAGACCGGACGCTGATCGTTCCGACGGACGTCAGCGACACCGACTCGATCGCCAATCTCTTCGCGGCCACCAGGGCGCGGTTCGGGCGCCTCGACCTGCTCTTCAACAACGCCGGGCGCGGCGCCGCCCCGGTGCCCCTCGAGGACCTCGCCGTGGACAAGTGGCGCCAGGTCGTGGACGTGAACCTCACGGGCGCCTTCGTCTGTACCCAGGAGGCGTTCCGCATGATGAAGGCGCAGAACCCGCCGGGCGGCCGCATCATCAACAACGGCTCCATCTCCGCGCACACGCCGCGCCCCAACTCGGCGCCGTACACGGCGACCAAGCACGGCATGACCGGGCTCACGAAAGCGACGGCGCTCGACGGGCGTCCGCACAACATCGCCTGCGGCCAGATCGACATCGGCAATGCCTATACGGACATGACCGCCCGCATGGGCGACGGCGTGCCGCAGCCGGACGGGTCCATGCGCCCCGAAGCGACGATGGACGTCGACAACGTCGCGCGGGCCGTCGTCTACATGGCCAACCTGCCCCTCGACGCGAACGTGCTCTTCATGACGGTCATGGCGACGCAGATGCCGTTCGTGGGCCGGGGGTAGGGGCAACCTTCGGATGGGCGCAAAGGGAAGCAAGACCAGCCGAGAGGTCGTCGCGTTGAGGTTGGCCTCGCCGATCCGTTCGAAGGAGCAGGAGCGGATCCGCCGACTCCGAGGGAAACTGCGCTGGATCGGGGATCTGGAGGCCATGCGTCGGGACGGATGATCCTGGTGGATTCCGGTGTCTCGATCGACTGCTGCGTGGCCGGCGCCAAGGCATCCACCAGCGACTCGAACGGAACCGGCGATGTGGCCATCCAGCCTTCCGTCGGCGGAGGACGTTGCGGCGCGCCTTGGGCAGGGCGCGCGCTGTCCACGAACCGGCCAATCAAATGGCCGCGATCCTCTCGCGATCTACGAGGATCATTGCGGTTCGCTATTGGCAGCGCGTGATGCTTCGACGAAACCGTCCGTGAGCGTGCAAACGGCGTGATAGCGGAAGGCGTCGTTGACGGCTCGTGCGACCGGGTAGGTCTGCACGTCCTTCGTCATGTTCGGCAGAATTTGCTTGAACACTCTCGTCCGAGCGCGCTCGATGCCCGACATGACGATGTTCAGGGACTCGACTTCGTAGGTCTTGCGGTGCGTCGACGAGATGGCGGACATTCCTGCGCCGGACGCGGACAGCGCCTTTGCCGTGCCGCCGTGTGCTATCGACGCGCCTGCCACGCTGAACGCCTGCGTCAGTAGTCCGAACCCCATCGTGTCGGCCTTGAGCTGAGCGACCAAATGCTCTTTGAAGCCCGTACAGGCATTCGTCGCCTTGCCGAGCAGAATGTTCTGGAGTTCATTGCGTCGGGCAATGGCGTCTTCGCCAGCCGGATTGAAGGTGCAGGGAGTCCCGTCGCAGAACCCGTGGCCCTTGTACAGTTCCCTTAGCTGTTCATCCTCGATCAGGGCGTTCTCTGGCCCGACAGAGAGCGAGCCTCTCATGCTGGCGCACCCGGTCAATAGGGTGAGGATGAGAGTCAAAGCGATTGTCTTCATGGGGGCGTGCCTCGAATTTGTCCAAAAAAACAGTGCGTTACAGGCTAAGCTGCCGTCGCAATCCATCGCCCTTTTGAGGGGAAGCCGAATGTCGGAGCGCGAAGGCGCAGACCCTTTCCCCGTACGGCTTCGAGAAACGCGCGTACGGCGCGAGCTTGAGCAGGCGCAACTCTCGGCGCTTTCCGGAATTCCAGCCACGTCTATTTCACATTTCGAGGCTGGTCGACGAAAGCCCAGCCTGGTGAATCTCCGAAACCTGGCCGAGGCGCTGAAAGTCAGTATCGACTATCTGCTCGGGCGCACCACCAACCCCGAAGCGCATGTGGATGCGGCGGCATTCCGCGACGAGCACCTCTATTCGGAGAGGGACCGGAAGCTTCTCGAAGAGTTCAAGGAGCTCTTGGCCAAGCGGGCCAAGGAATAGGTCGCGTGGATGCTCTCGCCCGCCGCAAAGCCGCCGCGGCGGCTGAAGATTTGCTCAAGCAACTTGGCATCGTTAGCCTGCCGGTGGACGTTTTTGAGGTCGCGAAGAAGATAGGGGTCCCCGTGATGGCGAAGCCGGACACTAGTTCCGGTGTGTCCGGTGCCCTCGTCAAGGTCGAAGATGACTTCGCGATCGCTTACGCCACGCACATAGAGTCGTCTGGATTTCGGCGATTCAGCGTTGCGCATGAACTGGGTCATCTGCACATTCCTGGTCACGCCGAGGCGTTGCTGCCAGCCGGCCATGCCACGCACGAGTCGCGGGCGGGCTATCGATCTGACAGCCCGTACGAGCGTGAGGCGGATGAGTTCGCAGCCAACCTTCTCATGCCGAAGCCCCTTTTCCGGGCCGCCATGCGGCGTGCCGGCGATGGCATGGCCGCGATACTAAAGCTGGCCGATCTATGCGGAGCGTCGAGACTGGCCACAGCGATTCGGTATGTGAATCTCGCCGACAGTGAACCGGTTGCCGTGGTGGTCTCGGAAGGGCCGATGCTCTGTTACGCGTTCTTGTCGGATGGTCTGAAGGAGTTTCGCGACATCCAATGGCCGCGGCGGAACTCACCGTTGCCGTCCGTGCCGACCGCCGAGTTCAACCGGGATTCGAGCAATGTGATCGACCGTCGACAAGCGGACCACGACACGCCAATGGGCGACTGGTTCGGGGGCGACCATTCCGCGGTCTTCTCAGAGGAGATCATCGGCCTGGGTCGATACGGCCGAACGCTCACCATTCTCACGAGCGATCTGTCTGTAGAGGAGGAAGCGGCCGAGGACGAACTTGAAGACAGTTGGAGGCCGCGATTTCGCCGATGATCCCGCTGCAATCTTGGGCCGCTGCCGGTTGGGCGGCCTTCGCGCCCTCCCGAGCGGCTGTGCTGGCGTGGGTCCATTAGGTGCTTGGCATGCTCAACTCACCGCCAGCACCTTCATCACCTCATCACCTAGATGGTTGATGGCCTTCACCGCGACTCTGCCCGACGTCGGTTTCCTGAAGGGCCGGGAAGTATCGGAGCGCAGGCTCTGCCAGGCTTCGACGTCGATTTCGGCTTTGAGTGTGGTCTTGAGCGCCTTGTAGGGGTCGTTGGCGCCGAGGAAGTAGGCCTGGCGGACGAAGAAGCTCTCCATGTCGTAGTCGGTGTCAACGAACCAACAGGCTAGATCCTCGGCTTCCGACGAGCGCACTTCGCCGGTGCGCGGGTCGAACAGGTCCACGCCGTTGATTCTGACTCGCACCCGGTTCTCCTCGACCTCCAGAAGTTCGATGTCGGGCTCGCCGAAGATCACGAACAGGTTGCCGCCCTTGGTCTTCTTGAGGTCGGTCGACATGTGGAGGTCGGCGTTCATTCTGGCCTTGAGGATCGGTAACCGTCCGAGGCGCCTGGTCTCGGTGCTTTGCGCATCGTAGTTGAAGGCGCAGGCGATAAGGAGATCGAAACCGGCGTCTCCGGCCTCGCGAGCAGCGGCGATGAGATCGGCTCGACTCACCGTGCCGTGTTCTGGACCGATGAGTATGCCCGCGCGGCGTTCGGCCTTGGCTTGTAGATAGCGGCCTTCCGCACAGAGGTAGTCGCCGGGCCAGCCGCTCAGAGACGTGAATTCGATTCGCCCGCCTTTTTCTGCCTGTTGTACCCCGGCGGTTCGCAATTGGTCGAGGATAACGGCTCTGAAGTCGTACGTAGGGCTCATGCCCCGCTTCCCGACGAGGTATTCGCCGCGCGCGTCGGCCATTTCGTCTCCAGATGGCGCGGCCGAGGACGGGAACCCCGCCTCTACCACACGATGTGGAGTGAGAGACTCTACGGTGAAAGGACCGGCGACGCGTACCTTGCTGGTGTCCTCGTAAGGGCTGTCCTAGAGGTATTCGACGTCGGTGTGCGCGGCGACGGAAGACTGAATGTCTCGCTTTTGGGTTAGGCGAACGTTCCAGAACCTCTCGAGTGCCTCCGCAGCGGCGTTTGGCCAGTCGCTTGGAGCCTTTCTCGGCACCTCCCACTCAAGAAGTTCATTGGCGCGCACCGCGTCGCCACTCGGTAGCGCAGCCTCGGCGGGCTCGGCGTCGAAGTGGATTTCCTCTCCCTTACGAACGCCGGTCGTAACCCGATGCGCTACGTCGTGTCCGCTCAGGGATCTGTTGATCTCTGCAAGCGCATCCTCGACTTCAGGTTGAAATCGATCGAATATCAGGTCGATCTCCGGATTGTTGGCGATGGACTTCAGCGTAATATGCGGAACGCGTTCGTAGATGAAGCCTTGGCGTATGTCCCCGTGCGTAGGCTGTGTCGATGCCGGTTGTCGCGAAATCTCGGCTTCCTTTGCTTGCCCCTCTGGACTGTCCGCGAGGAGGTAGTACGGGTATCGCGCACCCATGACGCGGGCACGGGCAAGCGCCAAGGCTACCCTGGAGGTGTCGATCGTAATCCACCGGCGACCCCACTGTTCCGCGACGTAGGCGGTGGTGCCGGAACCGCATGTGGGGTCGAGCACCAGGTCTCCAGGGTCCGTAGCCATCAATATGCAACGCTGGACGATCTTCTCGTTGGTCTGCACGACAAAGACTTTGGCCGCTGTGAAGTTCCCTGTGCTCGTATCTGTCCATACGTTACTGTGAACGCCGAGCTGGAAATCCGTGTGATACCTGACGAACCGTATGGAGTTCGCGGCGTCATGGATTCGACCTGCTCGAAGGAGCCGCTCCATGCCGACGGGGAAGTTAGCCTTCCAATGCGAGTTCTTCTCCCAGGTGTCGTAGCTCTTCCCCCGAAAGCTGAACGGTTGTGGTCCTGCGGCGCGACCTTGAGAGAGAAGATTGTCTGGTTGGTAGGGCGCGGCCTCTTCGGGCACCGTGCGCACACGGGCTTCCTCGGCGGTAACCCCGCGATGGGACCCGTCCTCGAACATCAGCCAGCGGGCGTTGCCCTCGCCTAGTTTGAAATCCTTTCGGTAGAGTGGAGGACGGTATTTGCCTATCTCCTTGTCCTTGGCGTACCAAAGAAGGAAGTCGGATACGTTGCCGATATAGTCGGCCTTGAAACCTGTGGTGGTCTGTATGGTTATCAGGCTAACGAAGTTGTTTTCGCCGAACACTTCGTCAAGGACCGACCTTACACGATGGACGTTCTCGTCGCCGCGGTTGCCGCGAGGAAGGCGTCGATGACGGATACCGTGCGTTGGGCGCTCATTTGGCCCCATTCGTCGGCTATGCGCATGCTCACGGAGAGGATGCGGCCGGTGAACCGGCGTTCGAGATCTTCGAGCCAGGCCTCCAGGACATCCGCCTTAGCCGGATCGCGCGGCCGTGCCTGCTCTACGCCCTTACGGATTTCTCCAGTAGTCAGAACGCTCAAGAACAGGTTGGACGCTTCGACTCGTGCATACCAGGCTGCCACTCGCGCGTCGCATCGTGAGCCCTTGCGGACCTCTGAAATCACGTTCGTATCCAACAGGTACATCAAAGATCGACGGAACGTCCGGTATCGGGGAGTCTGGTCAAGTCGATACCCTCGAGTGGCGCGACCGCGAGTGTCTCCTTCAGGTCTGGTCCCGGTTCGGCGGTCAGGCCCGCGACAAATCGCGCGAAGTCGCTCTCCATCGTGTAAACGTCCATCAGCTCGGCGAATTCCCATCGCCCGAAGTCGCCCAAGCCGTTGACGCCAGGCACCCAGGACGTCCGCATCGTCTCTGCCTTGATCCGGGCGTCTTCACCTCGTTGGCCTTTGATCTCGACGACCAGATTCACCGGATCCTCCCGACCGTCGTCGATGCGAACAATGAAGTCGGGCACATATCGGTGGGCCGCAGCTTTCATGCGATACGGGACAGTGAACCCCATGCCCTGGTTTTTGACATACGCGAGCACGCGAGGGTGGGTTTCGACCACGCGGCAGAACTCACCCTCCCAGTCGCTGTCGCAGATAGCCCAGTTGACGTGGCACTTGGTGGGATCGGTGCGCCATCGGTTGGTCTTGGAGGTCGTGAAGTCCACTTCCGCGGTCGAGCCGCGTGGGTTGTACGGATCCAGGACTGCCCGGACCTGCCGATCGCCAACCGATCTCACTATGGCGGCGCGGATGCGTGTGCAAGCATCGTCCGCTATCGCGGCGTAAAGCAGTTGGCCGGGCAACGTGCCGCCCTTGCAGACCAGGTAGCAGTCCAGCCACTCGCGCGCGATGCGCTGCAGGTCGCCCATGAGATGTAGCCTGGGAACGCCGTCGGCGCCTCGAAAATGCCGGAAGAGCAAATGCTTGGCGAGGTGGAACGCCAACGAAGCCGGGCGCACTGCCGATGCCTTCTCCGGGGTCAACTCCACGCCCTCGCCGAGGATGCCCTCGTTTCGTGTCCGGGTGGGGCCGACCATCTTCGGGGTCAGCGTGAACACGGAGTCCGAGGTGAAGCAGGCCGTGACTCTTTCCTCAGGAAGCTCGACCGAGAACCCTTCGACGCGGGGAAACTCGATCGCCAGAGCGTCGCGGCCGGGGCGCACCGCATGAACGTGAATGGTCTGGCGCGGCCTGATGGGGCGAACGACCACCGGTTCGGCCGTGAAGTCGAACGGGATGCCGAGGACATCCGCGTACTCCACGTCGAAGCGCCCGTCCGCGTTCAGTTCGTACGATTGGCGGCGCAGTGCACGGCCGACCACCTGCTCGCAGAGGAGTTGCGTCCCGAAAGCGCGTACGCCGAGCACGTGGGTGACCGTGTTGGCGTCCCAGCCCTCCGAGAGCATCGCGACGGAGACGACGCAGCGGATCGATTCCCCCAGACGGCCCGGTTTGCCGACGGTGTTCATGGCTTCGCGCAGGAGGTCGGCGTCGGAGAGGCTTGCGCTGGCATCGGCGTCGCGTCGTTCGATGCGTTCTCGGCGGAATCGCTCGATCGCGTCGGCCGCCAGCGAGCGGAACTTCGGGTCCAGCGCCTCGCCGGACTCGAGCTGCTCGCTGTCGATCAACAGCGTCTGCGGCTGTGGGAGACGCTTGCCGTCGTCGCCGTAGTTGCGGAACAGCGGCAGCGTGCCGAGGTGCGGAGGCGCGTCGTCGGGCCGCTCGAATCCCGCGATGTAGTCGTAGACGAGCTTGGAGGTCGCCGTGTTGTTGCAGACGACGATGAACACGGGTGGCACTTCGATCTCCGCTGCCCGCCACGCATCGGATACCTTCTCGTAGTGGGTGTAGAGGGCGTCGATGGCATTCTGGAGGTCACCAGGCAGGTCAAGGGGGTCCAGATTGCCGGCGCCGCGGCGACCCTTCCTCGGCATGTGCTGTCCGATGTGCTTCCAGAGCTCGCGGTATCGGGGCATATCCGCACCGGGAATGTTGTCTGACACGGGCACGCGCGGGAGCTTGACGATGCCGCACTCGATGGCGTCGAGCAGAGAGAAGTCGCTCATGGTCCAGGGGAACAGCGTCCCCTCGACATATCCTGAACCGCTCAGGAAGAACGGCGTCGCGGAAAGGTCGAAGACCGTGCGGACTCCGAGTTTGCGGTGGGCGGTCTCGAGGCCCGTGATCCAGAGTCGCGCAGCCGCGCTGTTCTTCGTCGCCTCATCTTGCTCGTCTCCCTTTGGAATGTCCTCGTCCGCGGGTCCTGGCTTCTCGCGGTAACAGTGGTGGGCCTCGTCGTTCAGAACGAGGATGTTCCGCATGCCCATGAGTTCCTGGCATGCCCGCTGGAGCATCTGCCCCTCGGTTTCCGTCGTCGTGATGTCCTCGCCGTGACCTTGCAGCAGCGCACGGTTACCCTTCGCGAGCTTGGTGCGTTCGCGTCGCAGGAACGCGTGATAGTTGGTGATGACGATCCTGGCGCGGCCGAGGTCCCGTAGCATGTCGTGGGGCACGAGTTCGTGCTTGCCGTAGTAGCTGTCCGGATCGTTGGGCTGCAGGACGCGCAGCCGGTCCCGAATCGTGATGCCCGGCGTGACGATGAGGAAGCCGCGCGTGAACCGGCGGCTGTTCGGCTGACGGACTGCGTTCAGGGTCTGCCAGGCGATCAGCATCGCCATCACGGTCGTCTTCCCAGCGCCCGTCGCGAGCTTCAGGGCGATGCGGAACAGCCCGGGGTTGGCCTGCTCGTTGGCGCCGCGAAGGTGATCCCGGATCCCGCGGTAGGCGGCCGGGCCGCGGTCGCTCACGGCACCGGCGACCTCGCAGAGCCAGATGGCGGTCTCGACTGCTTCGATCTGGCAGAAGAACGGGCGCTGACCTCGGAAAGGGTGTTCGCGCCAGTGGCGGAGCAGGCGTGCCGTGACGGGGGTCACGCCGGACTGCTCGGGGGGAAGCCTGCGCCATGCGTCGAGATGGCGTCGCACTTCGTTGATGATCGGCATGGGGTCGTACTGCTGGGTCGCGGTAGACACCTCCTCAACCCCCAGTGCCAAGTCCTCCTGGGCCCCTTGCTGCTTGGCTTTCGGAACGGCTGTCACGAGCCTTGATGGCCGCCGCGATCCGACAATCACGCCCGTGGGCTTGCGATCCTCGTCAAGTTCCCAATGCTTGCCCGGAGTCTCGTAAGGCGAGTTCAGGATTGGCTTCCTGAAGAACTCTGTCGTCATCGCCATTCCGTCTCCACGCTCGCGACCGTGCTCAAGACTACGCGACAAGCGCCGCCGGCTTCATCCCCGCGACCTTGAGCGCTCAGGTCAGATAGCCCTCGTCCTCTCCCCGCCTGACCTCTGGCTCCGCCATTCCGAGCCAGTCCTGCAGCACCGCGGCGTTGTCCTCCCCGATCTCTCGCGGGCGTTGGTACTGGTCGCAGGGCGTGCGCTCGAAGTAGATCGGAAGGCGATCGGCGTAGGTGGCGCCGACGGTGGGGTGTGGGTCCTCGATCTCCCGCAGGAACCTCGAACGGGCGAGCTGCGGATCGCGTTCCACGAGGTCGATGCCGGTCTGGACGATCCCGGCCGGGACGCCGGCGGCCTGGCAGCGCTCCATGACCTCCGTCGCCTCGAGTCCGGACGTCCACGCAGAGATGCCCGCCTCCAGGTCGCGCTCGGCGGCAAGGCGTCCAGCCGCGGTCGCGAGCGTCGGATCCCGCGACCACTCGGGATCTCCCATCACCCCGCGCAACTGTTCCCACTGGTCGTCCGTCATGCAGGCGATGGCCACCCAGCGTTCGTCGGCAGGGTGTTCCGACGCCGCGCCGGCACAACGGAAACACCCATGAGGCGCCGCAGCGTCGTAGGGGAGGCGGTTGCCGGCCGGTTTCGCGGCGTGGCCGTTGGCGAAGTAGTCGAGCAGGGTCGGTCCCGTGAAGTTCATGCCGACCTCGAACTGGGAGAGGTCCACGCGCTGTCCCTTCCCCGTGACGTGGCGCGATTCGAGGGCCGCCAGGATCGCGAAGGCGCCGTGCAGCCCGGCCTGGTGGTCGTTGTAGGAGAAGCCGATCCCGATGTCCTCGCGGCCCGGGACGCCGGTCAGGTAGGTGAGCCCGGCCAGGGCGTGGATGGTCGGGGCGTAGGTGACGAAGTTGGACCACGGCCCGTCGCTGCCCATGCCGGACATCTGCACGTAGACGACCCCCGGGTTGTCCGCGCGCACCGTGTCGTAGCCGACGCCCCAACGGTCGAGCACGCCGACCGAGAAGTTGTCGATGACCACATCGGCGGTCCGGCACAACCGCCCGCAGAGCGTTCTCGCTTCCTCGTGCGACATGTCCAGGGCCAGCGCGCGCTTGTTGCGGTTCCACATCAGGTAATAGGGCGATTCGGGCCCGTTCGGGCCGCTGCGGGTGACGGAGTTGATCTTCACCACGTCGGCGCCCATGTCCGCGAGCACCCGGGTGGCGAACGGTCCCGCCAGGACGTGGCTGAAGTCGAGGATCCGCATGCCGTCGAGAGGCTTCATGCGTCGCTCTCCCAGCCGATCTCGTCGAGGACCGCGTCGGTGTCGCTGCCGGCCGCACCGTGGGGCCCGAGGGCCCATGGCGTCTCGCTGAACCGGTAGGGCGGCCCGGGTCCCTCGACGGTGCGTTCGCCCTCCAGCGGGTGGGGCCTCCACCAGTCGCGGGCCGCGAGGTGAGGATTCTCCGCGACTTCGTCGATGCGCTTGACGTGGCCGTACGGCAGGTGGCGGGACTGCGCTTCCAGGAACAGGTCTTCGGCGTCCCCGGTCGCGATCCACTGCCGGAGGGTCGCCATCAGGCGCAGGACGAACTCGCGGCGGCGCTCGGGAAGCTGGTAGTCCGGGTCCAGCAGATCCTCGCCAAGACCGTTCTCGAGCAACCAGACGAGTTGCCCGTCCAGGTCCGGGATCGGCGTCACCATGACCGTACCCCTGCGCGCCTGCATGACCTGGTAGGCGTTGGTCCAGTGCAGGCTGCCACGGCGTTCGAGCACCGGCTTCTCGGCGTTCGCCAGCCGATCCTGGTACCAGTACCACATGAATACGTGTTCGAGGGCGGACGCGATGCACTCGTGGACGGGCACGTGGACGCGTTGTCCCAAACCGGTGCGGCGCACGCAGTGCAGGCCCGCTAGCGCCGCTATCGCGGCGTAGGCGCCGGACAGCATGAAGTTGAGCTCGCCGAAGGCCTTGAGCGGTGGCGTATCCACGTCGCCGGTCGTGCCGACCGCACCGCCCAAGGCGCCGGCGACCAGGTCTGGAGCGACGTAGTCCGACCAGGGGCCGTCGGGACCGAAGGAGGACACTTCCACGACGACGAGTTCGTCCCGGCGCGCCAGCGCCTCGTCGAGTCGCGCTTCCGCGACGGCAAAGGCGCCGGTGTTTGCGAGGACGACGTCGGCGCGGTCGATCAGGCGTCGGAGCTGCTCCCTGCCCGCGGGGATCGCTGGGTCGACCGCGAAGAAGCGTCGCGACGACGCGAAAAAGGCATGCCAGAGGGAGCTCGCGTCGTCGGACGCGCCCTCCGCGTGGGGGCCCCGCCTGCGCAGCGGATCGCCTTCTGGAGGTTCCGGGCGCACGACGTCGGCCCCCAGATCGGCCAGCAGCTTGGCGCCGTAGATCGCGCGCTCGTCCGTCAGGTCGACGACGCGAACGCTCTCGAGTGCGCCCTTGGCCATTCCGGCGATTGCGCGATGCGGGTCAGGAGACCGCGAGGGCGCCGCCGTCACAGGTGATGGTCTCGCCGACGGTGTAGGCGCCCGCCCGGGAACTCAGGAAGATCGCGAGTCCGGCGATGTCCTCCGGCGTGCCGACCCGGCCCCTCGGGTTCTGTTCGCCGACGGCCTCCCAGTCAGCGCCTTCGCCCTCGACCGCGCCGCCGAAGCCGACCCCCAGGCTCAGCATCCACGTCGGGAACGGTCCGGGCGCGATCGCGTTGACGATGATGTTCTCCTTCACGAGGTGCGCCGCGAGCACGCGGGTGAGGTGGTGCAGGGCCGCCTTGGAGGGGCCGTAGGGGAAGTTGTCGAACACGGGGGTCTTGATGCCGTCGATCGAGCCGACGTTGATGACCCGCGCGGGATCCTCGTGGGTGGCGCCCTGGCGCAGCAACGGCAGGAGCTTCTGCGTGAGGAAGAACACCCCCTTCACGTTGGTGTCCATCACCTTGTCCCAGCCGCTCTCCGGGAACTCGCCGAGGGGCGCGCCCCAGGCGGCGCCGGCGTTGTTGACGAGGATGTCGAGGTGGGGTTCGCGGCGTTCGAGTTCGGCGGCGACGGACTCGATGCCCGGCAGGGCGGAGAGGTCGGCCGGTACCGGGATGCACTCACCGCCGCGGGCCTGCATGAGGCGCTCGCAGGCCGCGGCGCAGGCATCGGCCTTGCGGGAGCTGATGTAGACCTTGGCGCCGTGTGCCAGGAAGCCGGCCGCGATCATCTCGCCGATGCCGCGCGAGCCGCCGGTGACCAGGGCGACCTTGCCCTCGATGGAAAAGAGATTCTGCATGGACATTCCCCTCTTGTTCGTCCCCGTGGACCTGGCGAGCGCCGGTCGCTTACGCTGAGAAGGAGGCGCTTGCGCGGGGCAAAGCGCCCGATTCTACAGGACAGGCAGGGAGGTCGAATGCGAGTGGGGGTTTCGCTCCCGGTGCGGGAGCTCGGCAACGACATGGGCGCCATCAAGGCGTTTGCCCAGGCGGCGGACGACATTGGGTACACGCACCTGCGCGTACCGGACCAGGTGCTGCGTCCGGGCAGCGGGGAACTGCACGAGCCGATGATGCTGCTGGCCTACGTGGCCGCGGTCACCGAGCGTATCGAACTCGTTCCGTCCGTGATCGTGACCCCAGCGCGCCAGACGGTGCTGCTCGCGAAGCAGGCGGCCGAGCTGGACATCCTGGCCGGGGGCCGGGTGCGGCTGGGTGTCGGCGTGGGCGGGAGCGCGCCGGAGTATGCGGCACTGAACCAGGACTTCGGCACGCGGGGCGCGCGGGTCGAGGAGCAACTGGACCTGATGCGGGCGTTGTGGACGCAGGAGCAGGTCGACTTCGAGGGACGGTGGGACAGCGTGGGCGGGGCGGGCTTGTCGCCGCTGCCCGTGCAGAGGCCGATACCGGTCTGGATCGGCGCCAGGGGCGTGCCGGCGGCCAGGATTCGCAAGCGCATCGGGCGTCAGGCGAACGGCTGGTTCGTGCTGTGTTCTCCCGACGAGTTTCCCGGAATCCGGGACGACATCGCCACGGCGGCGCGCGCGGCCGGACGCGATCCTGAGTCCATCGGTACGGAGGCGGGTGTGGCCGTCGTCGGCCCCAGGGAGCCGGAGTGGCGCGACCGCGTGCGCGGCTGGCGAGAGATGGGGCTGACCCACCTGTGCCTCAGGACCCTCGGCGGCGGACTTGCGCCGGAGGAGCACCTCGGGAAGATGGAGGAGGTCTACGGGGAGCTCGCGGAGATCGCCTGATCCGGGGCCTCTGCTGCGCGACCATGGGGTCGCGTCAGTACCGCCCGATCGCGTCGAAGTCGAGCTCGACGACAGGGTCCGCTTGCCTGCGGCCGAACTTGATGAACCCCATCTCCGCCAGCCGTACCAGTTCGCGGAAGAACGTGCGTGCGGTGACGTCGCGATACACGGCCGTGATGTAGGGAGATTGGCGCAACTCGGAATAACCGATTCTTCGCGACGGTTCGTCGGCGAAGGGGTCCGTCGGCTCCGTCTCCGTGAGCAGGAAGTCGAGGAGCTGGTACTCGCGCTGGTTCAGGACGCGCCGGCGTGCGCCCACGCGCTGATTGAGGGCTCGGACCAGCGTGTCCCGGTAGATGACGCGATTCAGCTTTGCCTTGATGAAGTTGTTGATGCCCTTCAGTTCCGCGGCGAATCCTCGAATGCCGAATGCGACGAAGGCATTGAGATCGAAGGGTTGCCGGCGGCGGCTCTCTTGCAGCAGCAGCCGGTACTCGTCGCCATGTCGGTAGAAGAAGCGCGAGAGACCGTAGAAGCCGAGCACGTTGTAGCCGCCTTCGTACAGGATGCCCGCCTCGACCAGCCTGGACACCCGCCCGTTGCCGTCTCCGAACGGATGAATCGTGACCAGGAAGAAATGCGCCACGAGCGCCTGTAGCACGGGATGGCGCGCGGTCATCTTGGGCGAGTTGATGAACTCGACGAACTCCTCCATGAGCCGGGGCAGTGACTGGTGGGGTGCCCCAAGGTGCACGCCACCGAGTTCCGGCGTCCCGACGACCACCGAATGGTGTCTCAACCGGCCGGGGAGATTGCGGGTCTCGTCCGAACCCTCGGTGATGAGCCGGTGCAGTCGCAGGATATCGTCCCGTCGCAGGGGCGCTCGCCCCGGCGCGAATCGCTCCTTGATCCAATCCTGCGCACGGCCGGCGTTGCGTACCTGTCGCTGCTCGCGCGACTGACTCGCAGGTTCGCCCGGGGAATCCTGCATCAGTTCCATCTGGTGCCGCACCTCGGCTTCGGACAGGGGGTTGCCCTCCAGCGCGGTAGTGCCGTGAACGGCCCGGATCCGATTGAGGCGGTCGAGCTGATCCCGCCAGTGCGGCGGCAGGACAAGGTTCCCCGCCGCCTCGCGGTAGCCTTCTATCCGCGTGAGATCGTTGTGGCCGCTTTCATCCAACTCGATCCGATAGTGGAACCGAAAGTCGCGCCAGTCCATCCCTTATTTCGACAACTTGTTTGACACTATTTTAGGATCAATAAGAATTTGAAAAAAGGCGTATTTAGCTGATTTGAGCGACAACCATGGCGCGTTATCTGACACGTTCTTTGGCGGCTTGCGCGCCGATGGCCCATGCGGCCGGCGGCAGCGTGCGGATACGGAGGACGGGAGCGTCCCCCGGGGAAGAATCCCCTAGATCCCGAGGTCCTTCAGGTTGTAGTTCCGGATGACCTTCTCGTAGGTCTCCGGATTCCACCGGTACTCGTCCTCGAGCCCCGCGAAGGGCTGGTAGACGTAGGACGCTTCCTGCGGGAACCGCTTGCGCCGGGCGTCGATGGCAACGGCGATAACGGCGGAGCGGTCGAAGATCCGTTCCTCGTCGTACACCACCGGTTCCATGTTGGTCAGTGCGCCGGCGGCGCCGAGCACGGAAGCGTGGCGGTGGAAGCCGAAGGTCATGGAGATGCGCAGGTCGCGGGACGTGTTGGCGAAGGAGGCGTGGAGCAGTTGGCGGTTGACCATCGTCACGTCGCCGGCCTCGCAGGCGAGCGGCACGGCGTCCGGCAGCCGGTCCGAACCGCCGTTCTCGGCGACCATGGCCTTGATGTCCACCTTGCCGAGCTTGTGGGTGCCGGGGACGACCCAGAGGCAACTGCCCGGCGTGGTCGGATAGAGCTGTACCTGGAAGTTGAAGCCGTGAATTCCTTCGTCCCAGTCGGGCGATTGCCAGTGCGTCAGACCGTCCTGGTGCCACGCGACGGACCCGCCGAGGCGTGGCTGCTTCACGAAGATGGCGTCGTTGAAGGGCGTGAAGTCGGGGCCGTTGACGTTCTCGGCGATGGCGAGTAGCTGCGGATGGCCGTACAGCCGTAGCGCAGGCTCCATGGTCTGGCACATCCCGTAGACCATGTAGACGACCTGGTCGGGCGCGTCGTCGCCGGGCACGGGCTCGGTCATCTTGGACTGGTGCCGCCCGCCGAGGTGTTTCGTGCCGCCCCAGGGATCCGTGAGCGGCGGGACGAACGTGAAGCAGGGTCGTTCGAACTCAAGGCCAAGCGCCGGCCGGCCCCGGCTGTCCACTGCCGCGTCCCGGTCGACCGGCGCCCGGTCGAGGGTGTCCGACATTGCGGCCTGCAGCTCCGCGAGTTCGTCTTCTCCGATGACCTTCTCGAAGACGTAGAAGCCCTGCCGCCAGTACGCGTCGAGGATGTCCTGCGCCAAGCGTCCGGGAGCCTCGAAACGGATCGGTCCGCGATTGCCGATGGCGCGAGCGCGCTCCTGCCCTTCCCGGATATAACGGGCCATGGCTGCCGCGTGTTCGACGGCCGTAGGGGTCGTCGCTGTCGCTTCCAGGGCGGTTGCTTCGCTCACTGTCGTCACCGGCTTCGGAGGGGCCCGGAAACCATACCACCCGCGAGCGCGCGTCGGAAAGGCGCTGGCGGCGGCGAAGTCGCGAAGGAGGTTATCGTGACCGTCGATGGCGCCTACGACAGGTGGCGGGTCGAGCAGACCGTGAAGGTCAGGCCGGCGCGGCGCATACGGTACGGTTCGCGGTCCAGCGGAGCGACCACGTAGTTCGATCCGTCGGGATAGATACGGCGAAACGCCTCGATGGGGGCGGGATCCAACCGGTCAGGGTTGACCTTGCATTCCACCGCGTCGACCGCGCCTTCCGTCCGGCGGACGACGAAATCCACCTCCCGCCGCGACTTGTCCCGCCAATACAGCACGTGGTCCTCGTGGAAGCGCATCAGGAGCGCGTCCAGCACGAGGTGCTCCCAGAGGATGCCCCTGTCGTCGTCACGGATCTTTTCCCAACCGCGTTCGAAGGCGACGAAGCCGGTATCGAACGCGTAGCACTTCGGGCGACTGACGATCTCCTGCTTCCCACCGCCGTGGAAAGGCCGCAGCAGGCGAATGACATGGGCGGCGGCCACCGCCTCGAGAGGGGCCTTGACGGTGGGTCGGGTCAGTTCGCTGAGGGACGCCAGCGACGTGTAGTCCAGTTGACCGCCGCTGCGGCGCAGCAGAAGCCGCAGCAGGGACAGGAAGCCCTGGCGGTTGCGAATGTTGAACAGTTCCAGGATGTCTCGGGCGTAGAAGCTGTCGATCCACTCGCTGTAGAAGGCGGGCTGGGTTTCGTCGGCGAGCAACGCCTCGGGAAGCCCGCCGTGCAGCAGGCGGCGGTCGAGGTCCGCGATCCCGAACGCATCGATGCACTCCGCCCAGGGCACCGGCGGCAGATGGACTTCCCACTTCCGACCTGCGAGCGAGTCCCGGAATTTCCCGGTGGCGGCCAGCGTGGACGACCCGGTGGCAAGCACGCGCAGTCCGGGATACGTGTCCGAGGCTATCTTGAGGACGCGGCTCGGGTCGGGAAGACGATGTACCTCGTCGAACGCCACCACCGAGCCCTGGACCAGACCGTCGAAGAACAGCTCCGGATCCTCCAGGGTGCGCTGCACGGAGGGCAGGTCGCAGTTCAGGTACCGCGCGTCGGGAAGCATTTGCGAGAGCGAGGTCTTGCCCACCCGCCGGACGCCCGACAGCCAGACGATGGGGCGGCTGCCCCAGGCGCGATATAGCCGGGCGAGCCATAGGGGTCGCTCGATCATGCCTGCACTATACGCCTGGCGCGCAAAATGTTAAATGGGGTTACATTTGGTTCGGATCGGATGGGACTGTTGACAGGCGGCAGGGGCCGGAGTCTCTCGCTCAGGTCATCTGCGACCGGAGCGCCCCGAAACTCTCCGTCAGGTGCGAGCAGTCGTTGAAACGCCGCACCGCGATCCCACCATCGGTCATCACGATGTGGCTGATGGAGCCGTTGTCGGCCCCGGTGAAGGCGAACGCCGCGGCGCCGGTCGCCATCGCGAGGATGCGCGCGATCACGCCCCCGTGGACGACGGCGACGACCAGTTCGTCGGGGTGTCGTGCGGCGATGCGCTCGAGCGCGGGGCGGATGCGCGCGTCCAGGGCGGCGTTGGACTCGGCGCCCGGGATGACGTCCCAGCGCTGCTCCGCGCGCACGCGCTGCATGATGGGATCGTTCTCCGCCGCCTTGATGCGCATCAGCCCGGCTTCCCACTCGCCCAGGAAGACCTCGCGCAGACCCGCCTCGACGACGGGTTCGATGCCGAGGTGCGCACACAGCGGCGCCGCCGTCTCGGCCGTGCGCTGCAGGTTCGTGACGTAGACCGCCGAGATCGGCAGGCCCTTCAGCCGTTCCCCGACCCTGAGCGCCTGCTCGCGGCCGTTCGGATGCAGCTCCGGGTCCCCGTGGCCGTCGACCAGCGGAAAGGGATCGTCGGCCGTGGCGGCACGGGACTCACCGTGACGGACGAGGAGGATCTGCGTCGCCCCGGCGGGCGGGACGAACCGTCCCTGCCGGTACTCCCGGGTCGCGGCTCCGGGCGCGCTGTCGGGGTCCGTCACGACGCTGCGTGCGCGGCTTCCTCGCGCGCCTTGCGGACCTTCTCGGCGTCCTGGTTGAAGAGCAGTTCCCGCCGCGCCTTATCTTCTTCCTCGGTGAGCTTGCGTTGGCCCCATTCGCGATTGGCCCGGAAGCCGCGCTGCACGGCCGGCCGTTCGCGGACCTCGTCCACCCAACGCTTCAGATGGGCGTTCGGCTCCCACATTTCCTCGCCCAGCATCCGCCCGATCAGCATGGCCCACGGCCAGGTGATGATGTCGGCGATCGTGTACTCCGGGCCGGCGAGGTACCGGTTGACCGAGAGCTGCGCGTCCATGACCCCGGCGAGGCGGTCCACTTCGCCCACGAAACGCTTCGTCCCGTACTCGAGCTGCTTCGGATCGTCCGCGAGGTTCTTGCCGTAGTTCTTGAAATGGTTGGCGTTGCCCATCATCGGGCCGAGGTTCGCCATCTGCCAGTGGACCCACTGCAGCGTCCGGTACTTGCCCGTCGTGTCCTCCGGGAGGAACCTGCCCGTTTTCTCGGCAAGGTACTCGAGGATCGCTCCGGACTCGAAGATGGAGAGCGGTTCGCCGCCGCCGAGCGGATCGTGGTCGACGATGGCGGGCATGCGGTTGTTCGGGCTGATGCGCAGGAAGTCCGGCTTGAACTGGTCGCCGCCGCCGATGTCCACGGGGATGGAACGGTACGGAAGGCCGCACTCCTCGAGCATGATGGTGGCCTTCCAGCCGTTTGGCGTCGGCCAGTAGTACAGGTCGATCACGTCGGTTTCTCCTTGGAGACGTTTGGTCGGGGAGGGATTCGAACGCGGGAGTTTGTCAGGAGTGGCCGGACCGCGGCAAGGCGCGGTGCCGTCCGGCTGCCGTCCGGGCGCGCGCTCGGCGGCAGTTGGAGTAACCTTGGTCGCGACACGCAAGGGGGTGTGGGCAATGGCAATCAATTTCACTGTGAACGGGTCGCCCGTACAGGTGACCGCGCCGGAGGACACGCCGCTGCTGTGGGCGCTGCGTGACGATCTCGGCATGACCGGAACCAAGTACGGCTGCGGCAAGGCGCTGTGCGGCGCCTGCACGGTGCGCATCGACGGCACGCCGGTACGTTCCTGCCAGACGCCGATCGGTACCGTGCAGGGCAAGTCCATCGCGACGGTCGAGGGTCTGCGGGCCAGCCACCCGAAGCTGGTCGAGGTGTGGGTGAAGAACAACGTGCCCCAGTGCGGGTATTGCCAGGCGGGACAGCTCATGTCGGCGTCCGCCTTGCTCGACGGCACGCCGGCGCCCACGGACGAGGACATCGACCGGGCCATGTCCGGCAACATCTGCCGGTGCGGGACCTACGGACGCATCCGGGCGGCCATCAAGGAAGCCGGGGAGGTGCGGACATGACCATCGCGAACCTCTCGCGACGCCGGTTCCTGCAAAGTTCGGGCGTCCTGGTTGTCGGTGCGGCGGTACCG
This sequence comes from Pseudomonadales bacterium, assembly GCA_963664635.1. Taxonomy (GTDB): domain Bacteria; phylum Pseudomonadota; class Gammaproteobacteria; order Pseudomonadales; family Azotimanducaceae; genus VXNE01. The sequence continues at coordinate 444,847 of OY761542.1, forward strand.
GGCCGCGCGACCGGGCCGCTACCGTCGCGCGGGGCGGCGCTGACGCCGAACGTGTTCCTGTCGATGGCCGGGGACGGTACCGTGACCGTCACCGCCAGCCGCTCCGAGATGGGCCAGGGCATCCGTACCGCCCTCGCGCAGATCGTCGCGGACGAGCTCGATGCGGACTGGAGCCGCGTGACCGTCGCCCAAGCGGTGGGCGACCCGGTCTACGGCGACCAGAACACCGACGGCTCGCAGAGCATCCGCTTCCTGTTCGACGTGCTGCGCAACGCCGGCGCGAGCGCTCGGGAGATGCTCCGCACCGCTGCGGCGGCCCAGTGGGACGTGCCGGTGGCGGAAATCGAAGCCGTGGACCACAGCCTGCGCCACGCGCCCTCGGGCCGCACCGCCGGATACGGCGACCTGGTCGCCGCGGCGTCGGAGTTGCCGGTGCCCGAGAACCCCCCGCTCAAGACCCGGGACGCGTACCGCTACATCGGCAAGCACCGCGTGCACGTGGATGCCGACGACGTGGCGGACGGCAAGGCGACCTTCGGGGCCGACCTCACGCTGCCGAACATGGCGCACGCCGTGATCGTGCGCCCGCCGTCGCTTGGAGCCCAGGTCGCGAACTTCGAGCCGCCGGCGGACGAACCGGGCCTGATTGCCGTGGAGACGCTGCCCGGCGTCGCCGGAATCGGCGCCATGTTCAACCCGATAGGTGGCGTGGCGATCGTCGCGGACCGCACGTGGACCGCCATCCGGATCGCGAACGCGCTGGACGTGCAGTGGACGGAGGGCCCCAACGCGGCCTTCGACAGTACGGAGTTCACGCGGCAGTTGCGCGAAGCGGTGCAGACCGGCGGCGAGCGCCTGTTCGACGCCGGCGATGTCGATGCGGCCCTCGCGGCCGAGGGCACGGACGTGGAGGCCCTGTACGAGACGCCGTTCCTGTCCCACGCGCCGATGGAGCCGCCGGTGGCCCTCGCGAGCGTCGCGGAGGGCCGCTGCGAGGTGTGGGCGCCGGTGCAGGACCCGCAGTCGACGCGCGGCCTGGTCGCCGGCTGGCTCGGCGTGGACCAGGCCGACGTCACCATCAACGTGACGCTCCTCGGCGGGGCGTTCGGACGCAAGTCGAAGCCGGACTTCGTGCTGGAGGCCGTCGAACTCTCGAAGCGCCTCGCACGCCCGGTGCGGGTGACTTGGACCCGCGAGGACGACATCGGCCACGACTTCTTCCACGCGGCAAGCGCCCAGTACCACCGGGCGAAGCTCGATGCCGCGGGGCGTCCCTCGGCCTGGCTGCAGCGGACCGCCTTCCCGACCATCGCGACGACCTTCGACGGGTCGGCCGAGCAACCGCAGAACTGGGAACTCGAGATGGGGTTCTCGAACATGCCCTACCGGGTCGAGAACCAGCGTTACGAGTACGCCGGCGTCCAGCCCGGGGTTCGCATGGGGTGGCTGCGCAGCGTGTGCAACATCTTCCACGCGTTCTCGAGCAACATCTTCATCGACGAACTCGCGGCGGCGGCGGGGCGCGATCCCATCGACTACCGCCTCGAACTGCTCGGTCCGTCCGGGATCCTGGATGTACCGGGCATGCAGCCGCCCGAAGGCCACGGACTGGATCTGGCCCGGCTGCGCCACGTCGTCGAGCGCGCGCGAGCCATCTCGGATTGGGACGCGGCGCGCGCGGCCGGCCGCGGTCTCGGCTTCGCCGTGCACCACAGCTTCCGTTCCTACGTCGCGACCGTGATGGAAGTCTCCGCCGGGGAGTCCGGATTGCGCGTGGACAAGGCCCACGTCGTGCTCGACTGCGGCACGTACATCAACCCGGACACCTGCATCGCCCAGATGGAGGGCGCCGTGGTCTTCGGCCTTTCGCTCGCCCTGCACGGGGAGATCACCATGAGCAACGGCAGCGTCGACCAGGACAACTTCGACGGATACCCGGTGCTGCGCATGTCCGAGAGCCCGGAGGTGGTGGTGGAGCTGGTGCCCTCGGATGCGTTGCCGGCGGGGGTAGGGGAACCGGGGGTGCCGCCGATCGCGCCGGCGCTGGTGAACGCGGTCTTTGCGGCGACGGGAGTGCGGCACCGGTCGCTGCCGTTGAAGGTCTGAGCGTTGGTCATCGGTGGCCTCGTCGTCGCATCGCGAGCGACGAGGCCGTCGGTCGCCGGCTCCCGGACCTGCCCCTTGTGGGCCGAGGCTTCCTGAAGCGCGGGTCTACCGGGCCTGGCGCGCGGGTCCAAGGGCTTGATTAAAACATCACAAGGTGTAAGTTACCCTTCTCAACCCAGGTGAGGGACACCCGGTGCCCCAGGGCGGCGAGCGCGAGACCAAGCCGATTCACGCCGACGTCCTCGCGGCGGCCCAGCGCGTCTGTCGCCACGAGGACTGGACGTTCAGGCCCGTCGAGGTCGTTCGTGCGTTGCCGCATCTGAACGCAAGGTCCGTACGCACCCACATCGTGAGTCGTTGCTGCGAGAACGCGCCGCGGCATCATGCCCATCGCTGGCCGTACTTCCGCCGACTGGCTCGCGGTATCTACGAGATCACGCCCGCGTTTCGCGCGGGGGTTCCGTATGGGGGGACATCTCCCGACGAGTCCGTGCCGCGTGGTGAAGCCGACTTGGCGCCAACCTTCCGCGATGCGGAGGCCGCGTCGCCGGCGGCGATTCACGCCTCCATCACCGAGAGCGGGGGATGGTACGTAGCGGAGTGCGTGGAGGTGGCCGCCGTCACGCAGGGTCGGTCGTTGGACGAGGCGCTGGGCAACCTCCGCAGTGTCCTGGCGCTGCACCTGGAAGACGTGGAGCACACGGGCGCGGTTCCGCCCCCGCCCCCGCGTCTCATCGTCAGCTATGAAACTTCGGCCCGTGTTCGGGGGTCATCCACGCTTGCCGGAGACGCGCGCAAGGGTCGGGCCAGCGTGTTCAAGTCCAATCGGAGTCAGGCGGTGCGGCTACCAAAGCGCGTTGCCTTTCCCGACGGCGTTGAGAAGGTTGACGTCATGGTTCTCGGGAACGCCCGGCTGCTGGCACCCGCTGGCGAGACATGGGCGACGTGGTTCGATGGCGCGGGCGTCTCGGAGGACTTCATGGCGGCGCGTGATCAGCCTCTCGATCAGGAAAGGCCGTCGCGGTAGGGCCATGCGGTACATGCTCGACACGAACGTCGCGATCCACACGATTCGAAAGCGACCGCGTGAGGTCCGCGCCAAGTTCATCGACCACGAAGGCCGCATCTGCATTTCGACGGTGACGTTGATGGAGCTCCTCTACGGCGCAGAGAAGTCGAACCAGCCGGACCGCAACCAGCGCGACGTGGAAGCGTTTGCCTCGCGGCTCGAAGTCCTCCCCTATGATCGCGAAGCCGCCGCGCACACGGGCAGCATCAGGGCGGCGCTGGCCAAGCTGGGCACTCCCATCGGGCCGTGCGATCACATGATTGCAGGGCACGCGCGGTCACGAGGGTTGATCGTGGTAACGGCCGACACCGGCGAGTTCGACCGCGTGCCGGGTCTGTCGGTGGAGGACTGGACGAATGCCGGGGTAAGCGTCCTGAGCGTGGCGTGCCAACCCCGGGGGCTGGCGACCCTCAGAACACTCCGCCGGTCGGCTCGAGCCCGAGAAAGAACTGCCCCACCGTCGTGTAGTGGGAGTCCCTCCCCTGCACCTGCTGCGTGATGACGTGGGCGTCCTGGAAGCGACGCTGGATGGCCTTCGAGGCGAAGATCGCGTCGGCGCCGCTGAGGTCGTAGGCGATGTCAACGGCTTCCTTCGACTGCCGGATCGCGTGCGTTCCCGCCATGCGCAGGTGGATGCGCTGCTCGACGGTGATCTCGCCGGTCGCCCGCACGCTTTCCCACACGTTGCCGACGGTCTCGTGCAACAGGGCCTTGGCGGCGCGCCAGGTCGCCTCCGCCTTGCCGATCCGGTGCTGCACGACCTCGCTCTCGGAGATCGGCCGCTTCACGAAGCGGGGCCGCTTGTCGTCGGCCAGGGCGATCGTGGCGTCGAGGGCGGCCCGCGCGACGCCGAGCGCCACGCACCCGAAACCGCAGGCGAACAGCAGGTGCTGCGGCACGACGTAGAGCGGTCCCGGTTCCCGCCGCCGGCCGTAGTCGTGCATCACCCGCCGCTCCGGGACGAACAGGCCGTCGGTCTCGAAGGCGAAGCTGCCCGTACCGCGCAGGCCCCGCACCTCCCAGACATCCACCAGGGTCACTTCGTCGCGCGGGAGCATGTGCAAACGCACGCCGTCCTCCACGGTGAGCGCGGCGATCCAGTTCGCATGCCGGCAGCCGCTCGAGAACATCCAGCGCCCGGTGAGGCGATAGCCGCCCTCGGTAGGCACGGACGTGGAGCCCTTGGGCGGCCCGTTGCCCACCACCGTGCGCGGGTCGCCCCACACTTCCCGGGCGAGGGCTTCGGAGCAGCGCGCACTCGTCGTCGCGAACACGGCCCCCTGGTTGAGACACCATCCCGCGCTGCCGTCCGCCTCGGCGACGGTGCGGACGACATCCAGGTACTCGAGCCAATCCATCTCCTCACCGCCCACGGACCGCGGGACGAGCAGGCGGAACAGCCCTGCGGAGACCATCGCGTCGACCAGGGCTTTCGGTAGCTCCCGCTGCCGGTCGATTTCGTCGGCCGCGGCGGCGATCTCGGGCGCGAGCGCGCGGGCCCGCGCGAGGGGCGTGAGCGTGGTTGCGGCGGCGTCCGACGCATGCAAGCTGGTGACGGTCTCCTCGTTCATGCGATGGCCTCGAGGCGCTCGGCAAGATGGCCGAAGTCCTCCGGGCATTTCCGGCGTATCGTGGCGATGTTGCGCGCGGCCTCCCGACCCAGGACTCTGCGGCCGCCGCCGGGACCACGGGCGAGGCCTCGTTGTGCCGCCAGCGGCTCGAAGTACCGTTCCTTGACCTGCACGTCCGCTCGTACGTCGGCCCAGCGCCAGTCGCGCGGGAGCCTGAGACCGGCAAGAACCCACGTTTCGAGTTCTTCCCAGGCGTTCTCGGCGAGGAAGCCGTGGTCGTCGAACACCGACTCTATCTCGTCGAGTCTGGCGCGCCGCCCGGCTTCGCCGTCGCGGTCGACGCACAAGACGAAGACCTGCGTCATGCCTCGGTAGCGCTCGATGATCGCGGAGAGCCGTTCCGGCTTCAATGCCTCGCCGATGCCCCCGAGCACCGGATGCGCGCAAACGCGAACATGGGCACGGGTCTTGCCGACGGTTTGTAGCAGCCCCTTGAACAGCGGCCTCAAGATATGGCCGTCCCTACGAGGATCCTCGGGAATCACGAGGACGTTCATCCTCTGCCGCCGGGGTCCGCGCCGTCGGTGAACGCGAGTGCGTCCTCCATCCAGCCGCCGGCAAGGAGCTGCCCGAGCCCTTGCGATGTCCGCAACTTCGGTGCGTTCGGAAGGTCGGCGACGCGGCGAATGATGGCGTCGTCGGTGTCTTCCAGGCGGCAGATGACCGACATGTGCCCGAACGTGTCGTCGCTTACCACGGACAGCAGATCGGGGGAGTGGGTAGTGGCGATGACTTGCGCCCCGGTGGCCGCCGTCTGTTGCTCGATCAGTTCGACGAGCAGGCCCAGGCGGGACGGATGCAGGCCGTTCTCGAGTTCCTCGAAGAACAGCAGGTGTCCTGTCTCGTTCTCGAGCAATGCCGCCAACATGGCGAGGAACCGTAGCGTACCCTCCGACGCGCTGCTTGCCGGAACCTTGGCTCCGTCTCTCTCCTGGATGATCAGATGGACCCTGCCGGAGGGATCCTCCGCAAACTCGAAGGCCTCGACATCCATGGGTGTCAGCGCGCCGACCCACTCGGCGAGGGTGGACTGTCGGGCCGGATCCTCGCAAAGGTTCCGCAGGACCGCCGCAAGATCCTCTCCGCCGTCGCCCAGGAGCGTCTGGGCGGACGCGGCGGGTTGCCGCATCCGTTCCGGCGCCAGATCGAAGAACCGTGCGTCGCACAGTACGTCCGCGACTGCTCTCAACTGCGCGTACGACGTTTGGTCCGATGCCCGCCGCGGGAGCTGGGACAGTGCCGGCTGGTCTCTCGACAGGAGCGCCGAGGCATCGTCGAACACGCCCTCCGAAAAGACCTCTTGGGAGTTGATGAAAAGTCTCTCCCGCACTACGGAAAGGGCGCCGCCGCCGAGGGATACCGGTCGAGTTTCGATGCAGTATCGCGCATGGCTTGCCGGGTCGTCCGGGAAGGACCCCAGGCGCAACGGCATCTCGACCTCCAGGGCGAACGGAGCGGGGTCCGAGGGTGACCCGGGCGCCCGAAACCGGGCGATCTGACCCGCCGAACCGCGCAGCGGCTTCCAGTCCGCGCCGTACTTGCCCCCGACGATCTCCGCCAATGTGTAGCCCCGTCCGACTCCATGGAGGAAGCGGAGCGCGTCCCGAACGTTGCTTTTGCCGCTGGCGTTCGCGCCGACGATGACCGTGAACGGGCCGACGTGCAGCGTCTCATCGGCGAAGTTCTTGAAATTCCGGAGGCGGAGCGACGTGATCATGGCTCGCCGTGAAGGTCGCTGGCGACGGTTGGGTCCAACATGGGAGGCGTCTCCGGCGGACGACAATACGCTTACGTCGATACAGTACCATTGGGCCAGTTGAGGTGGTAATGGCACGGCGACCGGGAGGCGGGAGGTGGAAAGATGAAGATCGAAGACTGGCCGTCGGGGAAGACGATCCCGGCGCTGTATCGGGAACTGAAGCAGCTTGACCTGCTGGAGAACCTGGCGGAACTCGAGGCGTTCGGGTTCACCGTCATCCCGCCGGAGAAGGTGGCGGCGCCCGAGGTCCACAAAGAGTACCAGGCGGCCGCGCTCCGGGTGGCGTGCGAGCGCAAGGCCTGCACGCCGGACCAGCTCGAGGACGTGTTCGAGGAGACCCAGGAACTGTTTCGGTTCACGCTCTGGGACGATCGGGCGTTCGAGAAGATCGTGCTCACCCCAGCCTCGCTCGGGCTGATCCAATGGCTCGTCGGCACCGACTGCATCCTGAGCCTCTGCAACGTGTGGGTGAAGGGCAAGGGCGCGGGCGGTACCGGCGTCCACGCCGACTGGGCGCAGTTCGAGATGCCCAGCATGGCGGTCGAGCCCTTCGGCGCGAACTTCAACTACCTCGTGACGGATTACTCGAGGGAGGAAGGCGGATTGTCGTTCGTTCCGTGCAGCCATCGGTGGCGGCGCTGGCCGTCGGTGGAGGAGGCCGAGTACTGGAACGAGCACGCGCAGGTCATCGAGGCGCCGGCGGGCTCCATGGTGATCTGGGGCGACCACACGTGGCACGGTTCCTATGCGAAGGAGACCGACGGCCTGCGGCTCATGGTGCTCGGCATGTACAACCGCCCGCACATGCAGACCCAGGAGGCGTACCGCCAGACCGCGACCGCGGAGGCCCTGGCGCGCAACCCGCTCCGCTTCACGCGGCTCATGAACGTCCACCACGGCATGCCCTGGGGCAAGAGCGGCTCGCGATACAAGGGCTACTCCAGCGCGGCAAAGGCGTATCTCAGCCTGTTCGACACGGAACCGGTCGGGGACGGGGCCGAACTGCCGACCGAACGGGACTACCACGAGTACGACCAGGAACTGGGGGACGTTGTGCGGGAGCAATTCAAGGCGCTCGCCAAGGGGAAGCGGTACCAGTTCCCGGACCTGTACAAGGATCCCGCCCAGGACGCATCGGCGGAACCGGAAGGCCAAGCCGCGGGCTGAGGAGACTTGCGATGGACGCCACCACGAGTCAGGTCGGCGGCGCGGTCCTGCGGCCCCTGGCCGAGCGCACCGCGGCGCCGGTCCGGCACGCGGACCGGCTGGAGTTCCTCTCCGGCGCGTGGATAGACGCCGTGCGCGCCTACCTGGAACCCCGGGTCGCGGAGCGGCGCGACGCCTTGCGCGGCAAGCGTGCCGCCGTGTGCGAGATCTTTACGGACGCGCCGCCGCACCTGGGCTATCCGGACAACGTCGCCGCCTTCCACATCGCCGTCGACGACGGCGCGCTGACGGTCGCGCCCGGGGCGCTGCAAGACGCGGACTACCGCATGCAGGCCGACTACAACCAGGCCCACGTCATCGCGACCGCCGTCTTCGCGGACTACCCGGACCGGCAGGCCCGCATGGCCGCCGAAGCGACGCACCGGCACGGTACATTCTTCGAGACCCACGGAGGGCTCGACCAGGCACCGGCCGCATTGCTGGAGGCCATGTCCGGCATGCACGACGCGCTCGGCAAGCGCACGGTGACGAACCCGGACGTCGAGCACCGGATCGACCACCTCGGCATGCGCCGCCACGTCGAGGAGATCGCGGAGCGGGGCTACACGGTGGTCGAGCGCGCGGTGAGCGACGCGCTCGTGACGGCCCTCGAGGAGGACCTGCGGCGCCTCATCGTCGAGTCCGGCCAGGGGCGCGTCGCCTCGATGCTGCTCGCGCGGGGGCTCCTCTGGGAAGAGTTGGCCGTGCACCCGTGGATCCACTCCATCGCGCAGCACCTGCTCGGGGCGGACTGCAACATGGGCCAGTCGCTGGGCTTCACCAAGAATCAGGGGGAGGACACCCACCGCCTGCACAACGATCCCCCGCACCCCCTGACCGGGGATCTCTGCTGCAACGTCACGACGATCTGGGCGCTCGACGACTTCACCGAGACATCCGGGTCCACCCTGGTCGTCCCGGGCAGCCACAAGTGGCACCGCCCGCCCGATGCCGACGCGATGGAACGCGCCGAGAAGATCCTGATGCCGCGGGGTTCGGTGGCGCTGTGGCACGGTTCGCTCTGGCATGGCTCGTCGATCCGGCAGGACGAGGGCGAGCGGGTCACCATCCACAACACGTACCTGAGGAACTGGGTGCGGACGTTCGACAGCTACCTGGAGATCGACCCGGCGATCCTGGAACGCAACCCGCCGACGTTCACGACGCTGTGCGGCATCGACGACCTGTACGGGAAGAACACGTACGCGGGTCCGGACTTCTCGCGGGTGGCGTAGGCGGTCGCGGTGCGCATGCCGCGTTACGCGAAGCCGGACACCGGTGATCGAACCCCTCCGCGGTCATGGGTGAGCGGCGCGGCATCGACGAACCCGTTCTGAGGCGCAGATCCCTGGGTCACGACGCCAGCTCCCGGTCGATGGCGTCGCCCTTTGTCGTCTCTACGACCGAGATATCGAATTGGGTCTGCAGGTTCATCCATAGGGCTGGACCGGTGCCCAGGTAGCGACCCAGGCGGACCGCGGTCTCGGCGCTAACGGCGCGCTCACCGCGCAAAATCGCCGTGATCCGGTTCGCTGGGACGCGTAGCGCCAGCGCGAGCTGGTTGGCGCTCATCCGGCGAGCTTCGAGTTCTTCGCGGAGGACGCGTCCTGGATGCGTCCTAAGACGTGCCATTGGAATCTCCTGTATTCACCCGGTGTGGTAGTCCTCGACCCTCACGTCGTGCGCGTTGCCGTCCCGGAAACGGAAGCTGACGCGCCATCGAGCGTTGACCGCCATGGCCCAGCGGCCCTGCATCGGTCCCTTGAGCGCGTGGAGTCGGGCGGCGCGGAGTGCCCTGAGGGGGCCCAGCGCCGGCGCGGCGTCAAGCGCGTCCAGCAGCACTAGCGCACGATCGTAGTCTAGGGGCTTGCGCCGTAGAACGGAACGACAGTGCAGTTCTATGGCGCGAGCCCATAGGGAGGTGGGGGCTGGGGCCGGACACCGAGCGCTAGCGAGGAGTCTGGCGGCGCTAGCCCTCGGAAGCCGCGCCTGCGCCCATCCTCGAACAGCCGCCGCGTGCCACTGTCGGCGAAAGACCGAATCACCCGGGCAGGCTAGTACGTGCGACATAGTACGTCAAGAGTAGCACTGTGAGGCGTATTCCAACTGCGTCCACCCGCCGGTGCGGTGCACCGTGTCGAGAACGCGGCGTCCAGGTCGGGTTCTGCCGCTCGCGTCGTCCATCCCTGTCCTTCGTGGCGCCCGTGTCAGCACCGTCCTTCAAGTTCGGAAACGGGACGCCACAAGCCCGTCCCCTACGTCCCCGCCTGCAACTGCACCGGCCCTGCCGCCGAGACATCGGCCCCCGGCCCGATGGCCCGCCGCGGATCGAGGGCATCCCGGACGGCTTCGCCGATGAAGATGAGCAGCGTCAGCAGCACCGCGAGCGCGACGAACACCGTGATGCCGAGCCAGGGGGCCTGCAGGTTCGCCTTCGCCGACGAGAGCAGCCGCCCGAACGAGGGTGCGTCGTAGGGCAGCCCGAAGCCGAGAAAGTCGAGGAAGGTCAGGATCGTGATGGCCCCGGTCAGGATGAAAGGCAGGTAGGTGAGCGCCGCCACCGTCGCATTCGGCAGCACGTGCTTGCGCATGATGACGAGGTTCGAGACGCCGAGGGCCCGCGCGGCGCGCACGAACTCGAAGTTGCGCGCCCGCAGGAACTCCGCCCGCACGACGCCGACGAGGGCCATCCAGCTAAAGAGCGCCAGTATCCCGAGCAGCAGGAACACGTTCGGCTCCACCAGGCTCGCCAGGATGATCAGCACGAAAAGGATCGGCAGGCCCTCCCAGATCTCCACGAGGCGTTGGCCGAGCAGGTCGGTCAGGCCGCCGAAATAGCCCTGCAGTGCGCCCACCAGGACGCCGATGGCGGAACTCACGATCGTCAGCGACAGCCCGAACAGCACCGACAGCCGGAATCCGTACAGGACCTTGGCGAAGACGTCGGTCCCGCCGCTGTCGGTGCCGAGCAGGTGGGTGCCGTCCGGCGGCGAGGGCAGATCCTCGATGCTCCAGTCGATGGTGTCGTGCGCGAATCGGACCGGCGGCCAGACCGCCCAGCCGTCCGCCTCGATCAGCTCCATGACGAACGGGTCCGGGTACCACGCCTCCGCCTCGAGCACGCCCCCGAGTTCCGCCTCCGAGTAGGCGAACCACACCGGGAAGTGCAACTCGCCGTGCTGCGAGAACACGATCGGCCGGTCGTTCGCGATGAACTCGGCGAACAGCGAGCCCGCGAACAGCACGGCGAACAGCCACAGGGAGACGTAGCCACGGCGGTTCGCCCGGAAGTTCGCGAGGCGGCGGCGGGTCAGCGGCGTCATGTGGCGCGGTGCTCGAAGTCGATGCGCGGGTCGACGAACACGTAGGTCAGGTCTCCGACGAGGCGCATGGTCATGCCGATCAGCGTGAAGCAGAACAGCGTGCCGAACACGATCGGGTAGTCGCGCTTGACGACCGCGTCGTAACCGAGCAGGCCGATCCCCTCCAGCGAGAAGATCACTTCGATGGCCAATGCGCCGGTGAAGAGGATGCCGATGAACGCCGCCGGGAAGCCGGCGATCACGATCAGCATGGCGTTGCGGAACACGTGCCCGAAGAGCACGCGCCGCTCGGTCAGCCCCTTGGCGCGGGCGGTCAGCACGAACTGCTTGCCGATCTCTTCGAGGAAGGAGTTCTTCGTCAGCATCGTGAGCGTGGCGAAGCCGCCCACCGTCAGCGCCGAGAGGGGCAGCACGAGGTGCCAGAGGTAGTCGGCGACCTGCTGCGCCGGCGTGAGTTCGTCGAACGAGTCCGACACGAGGCCGCGCATGGGGAACCAGTCCAGGTAGGTGCCGCCCGCGAAGAACACGATGAGCATCACCGCGAAGAGGTACCCCGGGATCGCGTACGCGGTGAAGATGATGGCGCTCGTCCAGACGTCGAAACGCGAACCGTCCCGCACGGCCTTGGCGACGCCCAGGGGGATGGAGACGGTGTAGATCGCGAGGAGCGACCAGAGTCCGAGCGAGATGGACACGGGCAGGCGCTCGGCGATCAGTTCGATCACGGAGCGGTCCTGGAAGTAGCTGGTGCCGAAGTCGAGGCGCGCGTAGTTCCAGATCATGAGCGCGAAGCGCTCGTGGGGGGGCTTGTCGAAGCCGAAGTGTTTCTCGAGCTTGGCGAGCTGCTCCGGGTCGAGGCCGGAACCGCCCTGGTACACGCCCGGGTCGGCAGGCCCCATGCTCTCGGCTGCCGAGATGGACGCGGTCGTGGTCGTGGAGAGCCCCGCCATCTGGGCGATCGCCTGCTCCACCGGGCCGCCGGGGGCGAACTGCACGACGATGAAGTTGATCACCATCACCCCGAGGAGCGTCGGCGGGAGCAGCAGTGCGCGGCGCAGGAGATAGCGGCCCATGGATCACTCGCGGCCCGTGAACTCGGCGACGGTTTGCGCCTTGACGGGATCCCACCACCAGCTGTCGATGAAGGCGTCGCGGTCCAGCGGCGTCGGGGGCGGCTGGCCATAGCGGTCCCAGTAGGCGACGCCCTGTTTCACTTTCGTCATGCCGGGTATGTAGTAGAAGTTCCACAGGAGGACCCGGTCGACGGCGCGTGCCGCTGCGACGTAGTCGGGATAGGTGGCGGCCGACTGCATGGCTTCGATCAACCGGTCGATGGCCGGGTCCCGGATGTTCCCCCAGTTGGCGCTCAGGTCCTGGTCGGCGGCCGCGCTGGAGAACGTGTTGGTGACCATGAGGGTCGGGGTGTTGTCCGGCCGGAACCAGTTGACGCCCGCGTCGAAGTCTCCCGAGCGCATGCGGTAGAGCCAGTTCGACAGCTCCGGAGACTTGACGGAGGACTCGATGCCGAGCCGTCTCAGCACGTGCGTGTACGGGATGAGCGTCCGCGCCAGCGCCGGCGAGAACGCGAGGAAGCGGATGAAGAACGGCTCGCCGGTGCGCTCGTGTACGAGACGCTTGTCTTCCACTACCCACCCGGCTTCCCGGAACAGCTCGGCCGCGCGCAGGAGGTTGTCGCGGTGCCAGCCGCTGCCCTGGTGTGGCGGTGGCGCGTACGGCTCGGTGAAGACCCGCGGCGGGACGAGGTGCCGGATCGGCTCGAGGAGCTCGAGCTCCCGTTCGCTCGGCAAGCCCGTGGCGGCGAGGGGGGATTCGTAGAAGAAACTCGTCGCCACGTCGTAGAACCCGTACCCGATGCGCCGGTTGCTCCAGCTGAAATCGGCCAGGAGCCACAGCGCCTCCCGCACCCGGATGTCCTGGAAGCGCGCCTGGCGGAGGTTCCAGAAGACTGGCCACCAGAGAATCCTGGGTTTTGACTGGGACAGGAACTGGAGCCGGAAGACGCCCGCGTCCGCTGGCGGGAAGTCGTAGGCGGTGGCCCAGCGGCGCGGCACGTTCTCGACGTGGATGTCCACGAGGTCGCCCTTGACGGCCTCCGTCCGCATCTGGTCGTCGCGGAAATAGTCGTACTTGACGCGGTCGAAGTTGTAGCGGCCCCGGCTCGGGGGCAGGTCCCGCCCCCAGTAGTCGGGATCGCGCTCCCACAGTATCCAGCGACCGAACTCGTAGCCGCCGATGCGATAGGGTCCGGAGCCGACCGGCGGCCTGGCGGCGGGCTTGCCGGGGTCGTTCCCCGGCTGGGTCCAGTAGCGCTTCGACAGCACCGGCAGCTCGCCGATGCGGATGGGGAGCAGGCGGTTGTGCCGATTCCCCGGCAGGATGTGATAGCGGACCCGGTTGCCGTCCAGGATTTCCGCGCTGGCAAACCCCGCGACGGCGACCGCGATCGCCGGATGGGCCTTGTCCTTGTAGACATGGAAGCTGAACGCCACGTCCTCGGCGTCGAGCGGTTCCCCGTCGTGCCAATAGACGCCGTCGCGCAGGCGGAACTCGACCCAGGCGCCGTCGGGGGCGACGGCGATGCATTCGGCGATCAGGCCGTAAATGGTTGCGGGCTCGGTGGGGTTGCGGATGGCGAGGCTGTCGTAGATGTGGCGCGTCGAGTTGCCGCGCGTGTCCATGCCGCGCACGGAGTGTCCGAGGGCCATCCGGTTGAACGTGTCCCAACTGCCCGTGTCGGCCATGCGCATGAGACCGCCCTTGGGGGCGTCCGGATTCACCCAGTCGAAGTGCTCGAAGTCGGGCGGGAGCTTCGGCTCGCCCAGGAAGGCGTAGGCGTGACGGCAGGGCGGCTCCTCGCCGTCGGCCGCATCGGAGTGCGCGGTGGCCGCGGCGGCAAGTACGGCGGTGAATGCGAGCCGGGCGACCCGTACGCCGAACTGCATTGCACCCTCCGTCTGTCGTGGGCGGGCGTGCCGCGCCCTCGCGTAAACGTTAGTGAGGTATACGGAGCAAGTCCATAGGGCGGTGGGGGCCGGGGCGCGGCGGCTTCTACTGCCCCGCCTGCAGCTGCACCTGCCCTCCTGCGACGGCCGCCCCCGGCCCGATCGCCCGCCGCGGGTCGAGCGCGTCCCGGATCCCCTCCCCGATGAAGATCAGGAGCGTCAGGAGCACGGCGAGCGCCAGGAACACCGTGATGCCGAGCCACGGCGCCTGCAGGTTCGCCTTGGCCCCGGACAGCAGGCGTCCGAAGGAGGGCGCGTCGTAGGGCAGCCCGAAGCCGAGGAAGTCGAGGAACGTCAGGATCGTGATGGCGCCCGTCAGGATGAAGGGCAGGTAGGTGAGCGCCGCCACCGTCGCGTTCGGCAGTACGTGCTTGCGCATGATGACGAGGTTCGAGACGCCGAGGGCTCGGGCCGCGCGCACGAACTCGAAGTTCCGCGCCCGCAGGAACTCGGCCCGCACGACCCCCACCAGCGCCATCCAGCTAAAGAGCGAGAGAATGGCGAGCAGCCAGAACACGTTCGGCTCGACCACGCTCGCCAGGATGATGAGGACGAAGAGGATCGGCAGACCTTCCCAGATCTCCACCAGCCGCTGCCCGAGCAGGTCGGTCATGCCTCCGAAGTAGCCCTGCAGGGCGCCCACGAGCACCCCGATGGTCGAGCTCACGACCGTGAGCGACAGGCCAAACAGCACGGACAACCGGAACCCGTAGAGCAGCTTGGCGAACACGTCCGTGGCGCCGCCGTCCGTGCCGAGCACGTGCCTGGCGTCCGGCGCCGCGGGCAGGTCCACGAGCTCCCAGTCGATCGTGTTGTGGGTGTAGCGCACCGGCGGCCAGAGCGCCCAGCCGTCCGCCTCGATCAGGTCCATGACGAACGGGTCGCGGTAATGGGCCTCGGTCTCCAGCACCCCGCCGAGTTCGACCTCGGAGTAGGTGAACCAGACCGGGAAATGCAGCTCGCCCTGCAGGGAGAACACGATCGGCCTGTCGTTGGCGATGAACTCCGCCCCGAGAGACGCGATGAACAGCGCGCCGAACAGCCAGAGCGAGAAGTACCCCCGGCGGTTCGCCCGGAAGTTCTGCAGCCGGCGCCGGGTCAGCGGAGTCATCAGCTCCTCTGCTCGAAGTCGATGCGCGGGTCCACCAGCACGTATGTCAGGTCCCCGACGAGGCGCATCGCCATGCCGATCAGCGTGAAGCAGAACAGCGTGCCGAAGACGATGGGGTAGTCGCGCTTCACCACGGCGTCGTAGCCGAGCAGGCCGATGCCGTCGAGGGAGAAGATCACCTCGATGGCGAGGGCGCCGGTGAAGAGGATGCCGATGAACGCGGCGGGGAACCCGGCGATCACGATCAGCATGGCGTTGCGGAACACGTGGCCGAAGAGCACGCGGGTCTCCGTGAGCCCCTTGGCGCGCGCGGTCAGGACGAACTGCTTGCCGATCTCCTCGAGGAACGTGTTCTTGGTCAGCATCGTGAGGGTGGCGAACCCGCCCACGGTGAGGGCGGTAAGCGGCAGCACGAGGTGCCACAGGTAGTCGCCGATCTGCTGGCCGAAGGTGAGCTGATCGAAGGAGTCCGAGACCAGGCCGCGCATCGGGAACCAGTCGAGGTACGTGCCGCCCGCGAAGAACACGATGAGCATGACGGCGAAGAGGTAGCCCGGGATCGCGTAGGCCGTGAAGACGATGGCGCTCGTCCACACGTCGAAGCGCGTGCCGTCCCGGACCGCCTTGGCGACGCCGAGCGGGATCGAGATCGTGTAGATGGCGAGGAGCGACCAGAGCCCCAGGGAAATCGACACGGGCAGCCGTTCCGCCACGAGTTCGAGGACGGCGCGGTCCTGAAAGTAGCTCCTGCCGAAGTCGAGCCGCACGTAGTTCCACAGCATCAGCGCGAAGCGCTCGTGCGCCGGCCTGTCGAAGCCGAACTGCTGTTCGAGCTTCGCGAGCTGCTCGGGGTCGAGGCCGGCGCCCCCCTGGTAGCTGCTCGGGTCGGATGGCCCCATGCTCTCCGCCGCGGAGATCGACGCGGTGGTGGTCATCGACAGCCCTGACATCTCGGCGATCGCCTGCTCGACCGGGCCGCCGGGCGCGAACTGCACGATGACGAAGTTGATCAGCATGACGCCGAACAGCGTCGGGGGAATCAGCAGGGCGCGGCGGAGGATGTAGCGGCCCATCGTGGGGTCACTCCCTGCCCGTGAATCGGGACACCGCCTCCGCCTTGGCGGCGTCCCACCACCAGGTGTCGACGAACGCGTTGCGGTCGAGGGGCGTCGGCGGCGGCTGGCCGTAGCGATCCCAGTAGGCGATGCCGATCTTGACCTTGGACATGCCCGGGATGAAGTAGAAGTTCCACAGCAGCACGCGGTCGATCGCGCGCACGGCCGCCACGAAGTCATCGTAGGTCGTGGCGGATTGGAGCCCTTCGATCAGCCGGTCGATGGCCGGATCCTTCATGTTCGCCCAGTTGCTGCTGAGGGGCTGGTTCGCCGCCGCCGTGGAGAAGGCGTTGGCGATGGCGAGACTCGGCGTGTTGTCGGGGAGGAACCAGATGGCGCCCGCGTCGAAGTCGCCGGAGCGCATGCGGTAGAGCCAGTTGGAGATCTCGGGCGACTTGATGGACGACTCGATGCCGGCGCGCTTCAGCACGCGCGTATAGGGGATGAACGAACCTCCGAGCGCCGGGGAGACCGCGACGAAGCGGATGAAAAACGGCTCGCCCGTGCGTTCGTGCACCAGGCGGTTGTCCTCCACGACCCAGCCCGCCTCACGGAACAGCTCGGCGGCGCGGATGAGGTTGTCGCGGTGCCAGCCCGGGCCCTGGTTCGGGGGTGGTGCGTAGGGCTCCGTGAAGACCCGCGGCGGAACGAGGTCTCGAATGGGCTCGAGGAGCGCGAGTTCCCGTGCGTCCGGCAACCCCGTCGCGGCCAGGTGGGACTTGTGGAAGAAGCTCGTGGCGACGTCGAAGAAGCCGTAGCCGCCGCGGCGGTTGCCCCACCGGAAGTCGTTCAGCAGCCACAGCGCCTCGCGTACGCGGATGTCCTGAAAACGCGGCTGGTCGAGGTTCCAGAAGATCGGCCACCAGAGGCCCGCCGGTTTCGAGCGCGGCAGGAAGTCGAGCCGGAACAGGCCGGCGTCCACGGGCGGAAAGTCGTAGGCGGTCGCCCAGCGGCGCGGCACGTTCTCGACGTGGATGTCGATGGCGTTGCCCTTGACGGCCTCCGTCTGCATCTGGTCGTCGCGGAAATAGTCGTACTTCACGCGGTCGAAGTTGTAGCGGCCGCGGTTGACCGGCAGGTCGCGGCCCCAGTAGTCGGGATCGCGCCGCCACTCGATCCAGCGGCCGATGTCGTAGTCGGCGATGCGGTACGGGCCGGAGCCGAGGGGCGGGCGCACGGTGGTCTTGCCGGCGTCGTTGCCCTCGGCCGTCCAGTAGTGCTCGGGGAGCACCGGCATCTGGCCGATGCGGATCGGCAGCAGCCGGTTGTAGCGGTGCTCCGGGAGGACGTGGTAGCGGATGCGGTTGCCCTCCAGCACTTCCACCTCGGAGAAGGGCACGACGGCCGCGGCGATGGACGGGTTCGCCTTTTCCTTGTACACCTCGAAGCTGAAGGTCACGTCCCGGGCGTCGATCGGCTCGCCGTCGTGCCAGTAGGCGCCGTCGCGCAGCCGGAACTCGATCCACGCGCCGTCCTGCGGAACGGCGATGCACTCGGCCAGGAGACCGTAGACGGTGGCGACTTCGTCGGGCGCGCGTATCGCCAGGCTGTCGTACAGGTGACGCTCGGAGCCGGTGCCCATGCCGCGCACCACGCGACCGAGGGCCATCGCGTTGAAGCTGTCCCAGTTGCCCATGTCGGGGACGCGGATCAGGCCCCCTTTCGGCGCGTCGGGGTTGACCCAGTCGAAATGTTCGAAGCCGGGCGGCTGTTCCGGTTCGGAGAGGAATGCGTAGCCGTGTCTGCACGGCACGTCGTTGGACGCGGGGGTGTCGGGCCAGCCGGCGCCGGGCCAGAGCACGCATGCGGCGAGCGTCCAGCGTGCCGCGGAGGACATCCTCCCTGCCGCAGCCGCCCTGTGCATCGTTCGCACGGCTTCAGGCGAAGGCCGCGACGATCTCCTCCTCGACCTGCTGGTACTTCGCGATGTCCCCGGTGCGGATGAAGCCGAACATGATCTCGTCGACGCCCGCTTCGGCGAACTCGCCGATCCGGTCGATGAGGTAGCTCTTCGGGCCGGACATGGAGCCCGGACCGAGGGCCTTCACGAACCGCTGCGTGGCGGCCTCGTCGTCGGTGATTTGCAGCGGCATCAGCAGCGTCCGGCGAATCTCCGCGGGGTCGCGGCCCACGTCCTCGCAGTGCTTGTCGAGCACGCCGGTCTTGTGGCGGTACACCTCCATGGACATGCCCTGCCGCGCCCAGCCGTCGAGATTGAACACGTCGCCGTACATCGCGAGGGTGCGCAGGGTGCGGCGCTCGCCGGTGCCGCCCACCATGATGGGCGTGTGCGGCGTCTGGTAGCAGCCGGGCTCGAGGGGTGCCTGGTCGAGCTGGTAGTACTGTCCGTGATAGTCCACCGGACCGTCCGTCGTGAACATCAGGCGGATCAGTTCGCAGGCCTCCTGGAAGCGGTCCTGGCGTTCCTTCATGGAGGGGAAGTCCCAGCCGTACGCCTCGTGCTCGCGCTTGAACCAGGCCGCGCCAATCGCCAGGGTGAACCGTCCGCGCGACGCCTGGTCGAGGGTCGCCGCCATCTTCGCGACGAGGGCGGGGTTGCGGTAGGTGTTGCCGAGCACCAGGTGACCGAGCCGCAGCTTCCGCGTCATGCCCGCGACGACGGAGATCAGCGTGAACCCCTCGAACGCGGTGCGGTGCTCCTCCCGTCCCGGCGGCAGGAAGTGGTCGGCGAACCACAGGCTGTGCCAGCGACCCGCCTCCATGGCTTGGACGGACGCCTCGAGGTCGTCCCAGGTGGTGTCGTAGCAGTTGACCTGTACGCCGAACTTCATGTTTTCCTCCGCTTTGCTGTGCGTGTGTGGTGCGTGGGCGTTCTCCGCCGTCGCGGTGTACGGTCGCGGCGAGGGCTCCGAGTTGCCGTATCTAGTGTGCCGTCTCACAAATACCTTCGCGTTTGCGCTGCGCCTTTTCGCCGCTGGCGGCGTTGCGCCTCCTCACGTGGGGCCTACCACTGTTCGTCGGACGCGCCTCGGATGGAACAAACGGCGACGGGAGCGGAGCGACCGGCGACGGTTGGTCCATCCGAGGTTGGTGTGGCTGGGCCAAAGGCGGCGCCGATGCCGAGCGGCAGCGAGGCACCGGACCGGCTTTGGGGCGCTTGCCAGCGACAAAAATGCGCTACCGCAAACCGCAAAGCTATTCATGAGACAGCACACTAGCCGGTGGTAGCCAACCGCGGAATGTTCTGGTTCTGCTCCAGGTACGGGAATGTGTCGTCGAAGCCGATCAGCTCGCGCATCCTGTCCGGTTCCGCGCAGTCTTCCCACGGAGTGTCGCGCAGGGTCACGCGCGTGTTCTCCTGGGGGAGGACCGAAATGTGGCGGTAGTACGGCACGGCGCACAGGCGCAGGCCGGGCGTCTTCTTCGGGAAGGCCCCGTGCCACGTCGTGCCCGGAAAGACGATCACCGATCCCCGCGGCGCTTCCGCCGGCACGGCTTTCTCGGCCGCCAGTGGCTGCACGGGGTGCCCGTTGGACCGATGGGAACCCGGGACGTAGGCGAGCGCGCCGCCCGCGAGCGTGTAATCCGTGAGGCACCAGGTCGCGTTCGCCGTAAGCGCCGTCCTGCCCCACGGCAGCGGGTTGAGGCCTTGGTCGCAGTGCAGGCCGAGGCCTTTGCCGTAGCCGTAGTCGCCCTGCCATTTGACGAACGAGTTGCTGCTGCTGAGCCGCCGCGCGCTGCCGCCCGCCGCGGCGCCGATGAAATCGCTGGGTCCGATGAGGTGGCCGATGAGGGCATCCGCCACAGGATTGACCGCGAGGTCTCGGAAACAGCGGTCGAGCTGCAGGATCTGCTGGATGATCATCTGGGTCGCGGGCGGCCGCTTGTCGTTGTCGTCGAAGTAGTTCGCCGCCTCGGTCGGCCACTCCAGTTCACCCAGTGGACCGTCCTCGACGTTGATGGGGCAGCCGGTCATCTCCTCGAAGCGTTGGCAGAGGACCTCCGTGCAGCGGTCGACGAGTTCGGGCGTCACGCCGGTGACCTCCGGCGGCACGATGGTCAGGCCGTCGCTTTCCAGTTCCAGCACGAAGCGCTCGAGCCCCAGCCCCCTGATCTCCTCGCTCAACTGCGTCGCTGCGGTCTGCATCGCTTCCAGCCTCGCTGACATTCTTGGATGGACCGCAGAGTTTGGACTACATTGTAGCGTCGCGAAAGCCGGCGGCCGGCGCCACGTGGCCGCGCCGTACTTCGACGGCTGATAGGATGACAGGCGACATCTGGGGGGATGGCGGCGATGGATCTGGACGGGACCTGGGTCAACCAGAACGGCTCGACCCTGAAGCTGGCCGTGGTTTCGGACGGCACGATCACCGGAGAGTTCCGCACGCGCAAGGGACGCGCCGCCGCTGGCCGGTCCTACGAGATCGTCGGACGCCGCAACGGCGGGTTGATCGCATTCCACGTCGACTGGCAGGACCTCGAGGTGAACCTGCATGCCATGGTCTCGTTCACCGGGCGACTGCTCGCCGACGAGGACGGCCATGACGCGATCCACACGGTCTGGGTGCTGGCGCGGGAGTTCGAGGACCAGGCCATGACGCATCCGACGGAAGCCTGGAACGCGTTCCTGACGAACGCGGACATCTGGCGGCGGGTCTGACCTCCGCGCGGCCTCCGGGCGGTATGAGCGGGGTCCGGAGCCTGGCCGGGAAACCGATGCGCCTCTGCTAATATCGGCCGCTTCATCTTTCCGGGCGGAGGACTCCATGGCATACGACGCGTTCGATCTGAGCGGCAAGGTGGCGGTGGTCACCGGGGGCAACGGCGGGATCGGCCTGGGTTTCGCGAAGGCCGTAGCGGCCGCGGGCGCCGACGTCAGTATCTGGGGCACGAACCCGGAGAAGAACGCCGCGGCGGAGAAGGAACTCCAGGAGGTCAACCCCTCGGCGTCCGCGACGGTCTGCGACGTCTCGAACGAATCTGCCGTCGAGGAAGCCATGGCCGGCGTCATCGAGCGCTACGGCCGCGTGGACGCGTGTTTCCCGAACGCGGGCATCGGCACGCAGAACCAGAAGCCGTTCTTCGAGCACTCGAACGAGGACTGGTTCAGCGTCATCGACGTGAACCTGCACGGGGTTTTCTACACGCTACGCGCCGCGACGCGGCAGATGGTCGAGCAGGGGGAGGGCGGCACCCTCGTGCTGACCGCCAGCGGCACCGCCATCCAGGGCGCCGCCAAGGGCCAGGCCTACGCGGCGACCAAGGGCGGCATGCTCGCCATGACGCTCGCGCTCTCCGTCGAGATGGCCCGCTACAAGATTACGGCCAACGCCATCATCCCGGGCTGGGTCGACACCGCCATGACCGAGCGGCTCTTCTCGTGGGACAAGTTCGTCGACGCCGTGATCCCCCGCATCCCCATGCGCCGCTGGGGCACGCCGGACGACTTCGGCGCCATCGCCGTCTACCTGATGAGCGACGCGTCGCGTTGGCACACGGGGGACGTGATCAAGATCGACGGGGGGTTCAGCATTTTCTAGGGGCGGAGCTTGTGCTTCCCCGCCTCGCCGGCCCGAAGGGCACGCCGCGGCCGTCGAACCGGGGGCCGTGGCTCAGGGGGCGCGACGCTGCACTCTGATTCTAATGCCCGTCGCGGGTCGCCCGCTTGATCGTGGCGACGAGTATCTCCCTAGCCTTGGTCACGCTCGCGACGGATGCATCGAGGTCGAGCCGGCCGTCTCGAAACTGCAGCCAACCGCGCCACTCGGACACACACATCGGCTTCATCTTCGTGGGAAAGTACCTGGATTTAGGCGGTCTCGAGAAGACGCCCTCCCCGTGCCGGACGAACGCGTCGGCCCAATAGTCTTGTTCGCGCTCCATGCCGGCCTTGCATGGCTTCGTCTTGGAGCCGTACAAGCGGAAGCTGATCCGGTCCTTCTCAACCCAGATCGCGAACCGACTGTTTCGGCTCTCTTCGTCTGGCTCCAGCCACAGGCCTTCAAAGCCGCCAACGAGATGCGTGATCGGGTACCAGTTATCGGGACCCTTTCGCAAGTGGCGCTCTTCGACGTACCGGTAGAGGCCTTGCCAACCTCGGTCCGGTCGCGGACCGTCTCTGGTCCACCCGCGGAAGCTCTCGGTCTCTGCTTGCCATCGCGTCAGATGTCGCCGGTAGTCGAGGACGATCTCGCTGCTTCCCCGATACGAGTCGAGGACGTGCAGAAAGTCGCATCGGTCGAACACGGCAAAGCCCTGGTCTTCCACGCTCTTGCGGTCCCGGAGCGAGAAATTGCCGGTCTTGAGAAAGACCGGATAGATGTCGTCCGCTCCGACCCTTCGGAAAAGGCTCTTCCCTTCGACGACTAGTGTCCAGTAGCGTCGGAGCTGGCCACTGTGCACGTTCGTTCCAGTCTTGTCTTCGATGAGCAGTACATGGCGACCGTTGACGCGAACCAGGACATCGATGTTGTGCTTCTGCGCGTGGATCTCTGTGCGTACCTCTTCGCCCAACTCGACCGGATAGCCTTCCCATGTGGCGAACAGCGCCTCGACGAATGCGCGGCCGAGTTGCCGTAACGGCTCGTCCTCGGGTCCGGCGGGCACCCGCGAGTCGGCCCAGGCGATGAGCCAGCAGATCATGGCGTCTTGAGACAGCTCCTTCGTCGCGTAGCTGAACAGATTCGGGCGATTGTTCCCCGTCTGCATTTGGTTTGGCCTCGTTATGTCACACTCCCTCAACAACTGATCCCCATAGGCGGGGACATCCCGTTCCCATGCAGCCTCTCGGGACGATGGGCCGGTTCGTGCCCAACACCCCTGGCGGGCTTTAGTCGATCCGCCGCGGCAGGCTGCGTACCGCGCGGAGCGCCGCATTCAATGCCGTGCTTAGGTCGACAGCCCTTTCGCGAGCGCTCGCGGCGCTCTCCGCCAGCGCGCCTCCCTTGCACAACCCCGCGTCCTCCGACTCCTGCGCGTACCGTTCGACTCGGTGGGTCTCCTTGTACAGGTACGCGACCTCGTCCTGCGCCGCCTCGACGGCGGAACGGACGCGGTTGACGGAGTCGTGGTACAGAAGCGCCAAACGTGTCTGTGCTTCGGTCATGCGTCGCCTTGGTCCGGACGCTCGAGCGCCTTCCAGATTTCGTCGATGAACTTTCTGATTAACTTACTCGAACCGGTTCTCTCAGCTCTACGCACTTTTGGGTTCTCCGATACTCACTTGCTCTCATCCGTGTCCTCGTCGCCGACGAAGACATCGTAGAGTTCCGGCGATAGCCTCAGCAGCTCAAGCAGCTCGCCGAGATCCATCGCGGTATCGTGCCAAGCGCCCTGCTCCCACTCGGCTGGTCGTTCCGCCTGCGGTCGCCGCGCCCCGGGCCGTCGCACGCGTCGCTGGTCGCAACGGACGAATCGCGACCAACGCGCGCCACGCCCGGGCATGGCCGGGCGAGGGGGTCTCTTGGACGACGCGACAATGAACTCGTCGGGGAAGCGCCAGACCCGAAAATGGTGCCCGTCCGCCTGGATGTCGCGATAGCTTTCCCGGTTCCTCGGCGAAAGCAGGCTGCGAAACGCTCCCGCTCGGCTGAATTGCGGTTCGTCGGAGGCGTCGGCCTTCAACCTCCGTAGGACGTTTCTCAGCAGCGCGCCTGACAGGGCGAGTCTGCGGCCGTCTTCATCGGTTGCGCGCCTCCCGTTCCGGCCCTGGAACTCGGTGACGCGGGGTATCCCGTTTTCGCGCTCGACGGTAAGCAACGCGAAGGGTCCCGACGGCGTGCACAGGGTCCAAAACTCGGACTCCCCGTTCTTCAGTTCGTGGTGATACGGTCGACCGATCTCGTTGGCATGCGCGACGCACAGACCGAGGGTGCGCCCGACCTTACTGCAGGTCGGCAACGGACGCCACGCGGCACAGCCGGATCTCGCCGACACCATGTAGGTCTCCCCAGACATGCGTTTGCGGTTTGCAGACGGGTGTCTCGCGCGCCCGCCGCCGCCCTGCCTTCAGCACTTCGCCGAAGAAGTCGCTGGCTCGCTGCGCTGTGGTTTCGAAGTCATCGATGTGGGCAAGCGACTTGAGGAGTCGCCGGGCTTCGCGCGCGAGGTTGTCGCGTCCACCCGACGTGCGTATCGCCGTCTCGATGTGCTTTAGCGTGCGACCCACGATCTCGCGCGCCGCCGCAGTCAACCCCCGCCCGTCCTGGTTCCGGGGCTGGGCCCCGAACTCGTCGATGGTGCGGACCAAACGGCTCGGCATGGCGGGTGCTTGGGCAACACCGGGCCAGCGCTCCTCGATTCGCCTTAGACGCTTGACGATAACCGATGCCGGAGCCGACTAGCTCGACGGCCATCATCGACGTGGCGCGCGTGCCGGTTTCGGCGCAGCCCCGCGGCCCTTTTACCGAACTCCCCCTTCTCACGGCTGACTAAAGCGCTGCCGTCGTTCCATGCCGAAAGGCGTCGTACATCTCCGGCGACTGTGCCAGCAGTTCGAGGAACCGGTCAATGCCAGCCCTACGGGTCCCCGGCCAACCGGCCGCAGGCCGCCAACATCGCCGTTGCCAACATGTCCTTTGGCAAAACTGTTGACGCGAGAAAAATTTGGCAGCAGTATTGTTGGCATCAAATATGTTGGGAACGTCATGTTGAGGAAGGCCGGCTCGAACTGGGTTGAAGGGGATCGCTTCTTTGACCGGGAAGTCGAGCTTGAGGCGCTCGATGAGCGCGTGCGCGACGGAGTTCACACCTTGCTCACCGCGCAGCGACGGATGGGCAAGACGAGCCTCGTACGCGAGCTCCTGCGGCGCTTGGCCGTGACCAACGAGTTCGAGACAGTGTTCGTCGACTTGGAGAGCGCTTCCACGGCGGCCGACGCGGTTGTGGAGATGGTCCTTCAGGTACGGGAAAAGCAAGCCGCTTGGGCGAAGATCAAGGGCACGTTCGCGAACGTCCTGAGGGAGGCCAACGAACGCATCGAGGAACTCTCCCTTGCCGACGCGAGGGTACGGCTCCGGGCCGGCACCGATGCGGGGAACTGGCGTCAGCGAGGAGACGACGTGTTGGCAAGCCTCGCGACGAGCGAGCGAACCCTGGTGCTCGTGATCGATGAACTCCCGATCCTCGTCAGCCGACTCCTCAAGGGCGATGCCGGCCCTGCCATTACACCAGCCGGGAGACGGGCGGCAGACGAGTTTCTGAGCTGGCTTCGCAAGAGCGGCCAGAGCCACCGCGGCAGGCTGGTCCTGATCCTCTCCGGCAGCGTCGGTTTGGAACCCCTGCTCGAGCAGGCCGGACTCAGCGCGCACGCCAACATCTTCTCCTCATACGATCTGAAGCCTTGGACCGAAGAGACGGCGGCTGCCTGCCTTGCCGAACTCGCGGTCGCCTATGAGGTGAACCTCCCTCTCGAAGTCCGTCACGCGATGTGTCGGCGACTGCGCTGCTGCATCCCGCATCACGTACAGATGTTCTTCGACAAGCTGCACGAACAACTGCGGCGCGAAGGACGGTCGGCAGCCGGCGTGGCAGACGTGGACAGGGTCTATCGCGAGGAGATGCTCGCCGTGCGCGGCCAAGTCGATCTCCAGCACTACCAGGACCGGCTTCAGCTGGTCCTCGGCAGAAGGGGATATCTCATCGCTCTGGACATACTGACCGCCGCGGCCGTGGGGGGCGGCACGGTCGGCATGGATCGTATCCGAGACTATCGCGCGTATTGTTCGTCAGTCGCCGAGGACGGCGACACCGGGCTCCCCTCCTTCGACGACATCCTCCATGTGCTGACGCACGACGGTTACTTCGAGCGCCGGGATAGCGACTATCGCTTCGTGTCGGGCCTGCTCGAAGACTGGTGGCGCAGTCGGTACGGCGAGCACTTCCGCTCCATCACCGAGCGGCTTCCCCTGGACGGGGGCGTCAAGCGATGACCACTACCGCCAGGAGGTACAACCCCGGCTTCCTCACGGACGATGAACTGATCGATCTGTTCTGCGTACGCACCCGCGAGCTCGAGTCGATGATCGAGGTCCTCGCTCAGTGTGACGCGAGCGCCAACACGCATCAGATCGTCATCGGTCCGCGCGGCAGCGGCAAGACGAGTCTCCTGTTGCGGGTTGCCGTGGAGATACGCCGGGACCCCGACCTGGCCACGCGCTTCCTACCGGTCGTTTTCTCGGAGGAGAGTTACGAGGTCGCTACCGCTGGCGAGTTCTGGCTCGAGTGCCTGTCGCGCCTTGCGGGCCAGGTGACGTCCCTCGAGACCGGCCCCGACCTGCTCCGCACGCTCGAGGAACTGCAGCAGGTTCGCGACGACACGATGCTGCGCGAGCGATGCCTCGGGGCCCTGCAGGACTTCGCGGACCGCCAACAGCGGCGCCTCGTCCTGATCGTCGAGAACCTCAACATGCTCTTCGGTCAGATCGCCGACCCCGACACGGGCTGGCAGCTCCGCCACACACTGCAGACGGATTCCCGCATTGTCCTGCTGGCGAGCGCTACCAGCCGGTTCGACGAAATCGACAGCCCGGAACATGCACTCTACGACCTGTTCCGCGTCGTCCAGTTGCGACCGCTCGATACGGACGACTGCCAGACCCTCTGGCAGCGGGTGACGGGCGGCCGAGACCGGACACCGGAGACCTTCGGGGCGCTACGCATTCTGACCGGCGGAAGCCCCCGCCTGCTCACGATCCTGGGCCGCTTCGGAGCGAGCCTGTCGCTCCACGAGCTGATGTCGGATCTGCTCGACCTGGTCGACGACCACACGGAGTACTTCAAGAGTCACCTGGAAGCCCTCGCCCCGCAGGAACGGAGGGTCTATCTCGCGCTGGCGGATCTCTGGCGGAAGGCCACCACCCGGGAGATCGCGGATCGGGCCAGGCTCGACACCAGCACCTGCAGCGCTCATCTCGGCCGCCTGGTCCGGCGGGGCGCCGTCGAAGAGGTCGATGGCGGAACTCCCAGGCGCAAGCTCTACTACGTGGTCGAGCGCCTCTACAACATCTACTATCAGATGCGTCGCGCACGCGGGCCGACACCGCTGCTCGAAGCGCTCATCCAGTTCATGGAGGCGTACTACTCGCCATCCGAACTGATGGACTTCGGTGCACGCATGGCCCGCGAGGCGACCGCTGCCGGAGAGACGGCCGGATCCCTGCATCGCGAGGCTTTCGAGCGACTCGTGGATGTGCCCGTCTTGCAAAGACGTCGTGAGGAGTTGCTCGCGTTGGCGCCGAAAGACTTGGTGGACCGCCTGCGGCAACATCCGCTTGGTGCGGACCGGCTTGCGAAGAGTGCTGGCAATCTCGCCGCCGCCGGCCGCTTCTCGGACGCGCTTACTGCCTGGGTTCAACTCGTTCAGAGCGTCGGGCCAACCGCTGCGCCGGAGATAGTGACGTCGACCGCACGCGAGATATGCAGCAACGCGATCAGGCTGACCGCTTCGAAGGGTCCGCAAAAGGCGCTCGAGGTTTTCGACGAGATCTCGGAACGCATGCTCTCCACCGGGAGGCGCGACGTATTCGACGCGGTCCTGGTCGCGGCGAACCACGGGGCCGTCATGCTGGCAGAGTTGAACCGCGCACCGGATGCGATCGCTGCCTGCGACAAGATTCTGCGACGAGTTCGGGAAAGCGGATCGGTACAACCCGAGCCGATCGCTGGGACGCTCAACAACAAGGGGATCATCCTTGCCGAACACCAGCATGCCGAAGAAGCGCTTGCGGCCTGGGACGAAGCATTGCAGCTCTGCACGCCGAGCCAAACGCCTGAGACTCCCGCCTTGACCGCTAGGATCCTCGCCAACAAAGCCATCCTGCTGGACCGAACGGAACGTGGCCCAGAAGCGCTCGCGGCGTACGATGAACTCCTGCAACGCTTCGAAGGGAGCAAGGACCCGGCGACGCTCTACGTGATCGGCAATACCCTCGTCGACAAGGGTGTCGCGTTGGCCGAGTCGCGGCGTCACGACGACGCCCTTGCCAACTGGGACAACACGATACGGCTCTGCGAGGGAAGCGACGATGCTGCCGTTCGCGACGCAGCCGCTCGGGCGCTCGCCAACAAGGGTGCCCTGTTGGCAGAGTTGGGGCGCCCGAAAGAATGCCTCGCCGCGTGGGACGAGGTCGTACTGCTTGCCGATAGGCATCCCGCACCGCAGCTCCATCGGTGGGTAGCGGAGATCCTCGTCGACAAGGGAGTGCTGTTGGCGCAGATCGAACGCCCGCAAGACGCGTTTGCGGCATGGGACGCTGCCATCCGCCGCTCGGCTGGAAGTCGCGACACCAACGTTCTGGGCACCGCAACACGGGCCTTCTACAACAAGGGCAACCTGCTCGCAACGCTTGAGCGTCATGAAGAAGCGCTCACCGTGTGGGACGACATGGTGCAGCGCTTCGACCCACCGCAGACCCCGAAGATACTCGAATCGGTCGCGGAGGCACTCGTCGACAGGGGTGTGCTCTTCGCCAGGACGGAACGTCCGGAAGAAGCACTCACGGAGTGGGGCGGTGCCATTAACCGCTGCGCGGGGAGCGAAAACCCCCAGGTTCTCGAGGTGGCGGGACGGGCGCTAACCAACAAGGCGGTCCTGCTAGAGATCCACGGACGCCACGAAGAGGCGTTTCAAGCGTGGGAAGACATCGTGCGACGGTTCGAGGCAAGCGAGGCTTCAGGGCTTCGCAAGCTGGCCGACAGCGCTCGCTTGAACAGTGCCGCCGCCGAACTGGCGCTGGGTCAACGAGCCGCTCAGGAGGCCGTGGAGCAGGCGCTGGAGTACCGCCGCTCGACGGGCCAGCCACCGGACGAACACCTCCGCGGCGTGGCGGCGACTGCAGTGGCCTTCGGGCTGTCGCTCGTGCGCGAGCTCATCCGGTCCTCGCCACCCGCCAGCCTGCTGCTTCCTCTGACGACCGCACTGGAGCGGGAACTAGGCATGCAGACACGCGTCGCCAGGGAGATCGAAGACGTTGCGGAAGACATCCGCAGCCACATGCGTCAGCACCAGCCGTTGCTCGGCGATGGCCTCGAATGTGGGGACGCGGTGCTCGCAGCATGGAGCGCGATGCTGCGGCGATTTTGCGGCGGCGCGGCGGAGCAGCGCGAAGGAACGTCGATGGAATGGGTTAGGGCCGCAGTCGACGATCTGCCGACCGGACAGTCGCAGCGGGCCCTCATTGCCGTTGAGCGGATGCTCGCGTGCATCGTGAGGTCGCCCGACGTCCTGAGCCGGGACGTTGTACATGGTTTGTCGCGAATCGCGGCCGATGTCGGGCTGTCACTGGCTCACCACTTGGTCCAGGCGGCACCCGACGCGGCGGACGCGTTGCTCCCGCTGGTCAGGGTCATCGGCCAGGAACCCCGGCCCTCGAGGCAGTAGCCGGGGTTGGTCCTGCCCCCCCCCCCGTGCCCGGGGAGTGCGGTCTGGCCCATGCGGCAGGTCTACGTCAAGATCCCGGCGAAGGAGGGGCATATCCGGCTCGGCACATGGCCGAGTGCACGATGTCGTTCAGGGCGCGCGCAGTCTCTTCCAGCCGCGCCAGAAGGCCCCCGGACGCGGCCTGACCATCTCCTCGGCCATTCTCCGGCGGCCCGATGTAGAGTTCCAGGCCCACGGCGTTACAGATCTCTGCCGGTAGGCGCATACCGTCTCGACTTTCGTCATCGCGACTCCTCCTGACCACAGTCTCAGGGTGTCCACGAAAGCGGGGCAACTCCAGTTCGGCCTGATTCGCCTTCACGATCGCGAAGATCTCCCCGGCACCGTGTCGGTCTCCCGGGCGAACCAGGCCGCGGCCCGCACGACTCAACTCACCCGTACACCACTTTCGACCATAGCTCCCCCGACGCTGCATGACACAATACGTCACCGCATTTCCGGGCTACAGTTACAGTACTAAGGTTCCTTGCGAGGCCGCGTACCGCGTCCTCCAGCTCCTTCCAAGGACCCTGGTTCAGCGCGCTCCCCTCGGCGTGATGTTCGACAGGTAGTTCGTGGTCTCCCATACATCCGTGCCCGTGAAGCTCGCGAGCGGCGCCTGGCGGCCGCGGTCCGTTCCCAGCTCCGCATTCGCCCCCCGGTAGTCGTCGGGCTCGAGTGTCTCCGCTCCGGACAGCGCGGGATCGGCCTTCGAGCGGCGCGGCGCCGTGGCTCCTATGGAATCCGCCGTCACGCGGTACGCCACCCAGTCAGCGAACTGCGTCGTGTCGTTGGAACTGAGCACGTAGATCTCCCGCACGACCACGCCGTTGGTCCGCGGGGCACCCGCCGGACAACCGTACGGACACACGTCGGCATTCAGTTCGCTGGCCAGCCCGTCCATGCCGAGCGTCAACGTCAGTACCAACGCGACGCCCGTGACTCGCTTCACCGCTGGCAGCTATCCTCCGCTTGCCCACACGGTACCGGCGGCCTCAAGCAGGCGCGCGCCACAGGCATCATGCGTTCTAGCTCGTCGTTCCGCCCGGCCCTGACCTCGTCGGGGACGCGTCGGGCAGCCCGTCCTCGGACTTCTCCGGTCTGCCTACCACGGCCTCGCCCGCCTGGCGCAGCTTCTTGAGGATCGTCTCCGACGCGAACCCCGAGATGAATCCGATCAGTACGGCCGCCGTCATGGTGTCCGGCTCGAACGCCGCGAAGCCGGTGATGGCGATCAGAGGGGCCGACAGCACTTGCATGATCTGGAACACCACGCGCTCCCGGGCCTCGATCGCGGAAATCGCCTGCTCCGGATCCTCCTGCTTGGCGCTCGCCGCCGCGCCGCGCTGGATCTCGGGCACCCGGCGGCTCATGCCGACCGCACCGCCGAACACCGCGAGCACGACCACATAGAGCGGCACCACCAAACCGCGGCTCAGATAGTTGCCGTCGCGCGCCGCCACGTCCTGTTCCCGCAGAATCGCATCCATGTCCCCGGGCCCGGTCCCGGCTGCCCCGCACGCGCCCTGCAACGCCTCCACCAACGCCGCGCCGTCCGTGCGGCCCAGCGCCTCGAACTCGCCTCCCACCCGCGCCCACCCGCCCGGGGCCGTGCAAGCCGCCCGCGCCGCGTCGGCGAGATCTGCCAGCGCCCGCTCGTCGACCGCCTGCGCGCGGGTCGACCAGCTACCGATGTGGAGCACCCACTGCTGGTCGCTACCGTCGTCGTCGCAGCGGGTCAGCTCGCTGCCGTAGCCGGCCTCGGCCTGCAGGCAACCGTCGACCACCCCGGCCCAGGTCTCGCTCGACGTGAAGATGTCCTTGGGTGCGAGGAACGGCGACAGCGATGCCAGTAGCGCGACGCCGAGGAAGCCGTAGGCGTACCGGAAGATCCAGCGCAGTTCCGTCGAGACCCTGTCCTGCGTCGCCGGCAGGTCCCGCGTGAAGCAGTGCCCGAAGTGCAGGGCGACCGCCAACCCGGCAAGCATGGGCAGCACGAACGCCGGGCCGCGCTCCGGCCAACCCGCCACGGCTAGGACATAGAGCACCACCGCCGCGACGAACGTCCACAGCAACGCCGAGCCGTGATCGGAGAGCCACTTCCACGTATTCTTCAGCAACCCCGTCAACCTGCCTTCCTCCGTACGTCCATGGCGACCCGCCGTGTTCGCGATGCGTCCCCGCTCGGTCCGCACCGCGGCAAGCCCCGTGCCGCCTCGCCGGCGGCCGGCAAGGATCAGAAGAACGGCCAACGGCCGATCTCGTTGTCACAACTTCGGACGCTACACTAGCACGGTTGCTCACTCTCCCTCGGCCGGCAACGCGGCGCCCAGGTGGGAGCGGCAGCCGTAACGACATCGGCGCGGCCGTCGCGGCCTGACCGCACACGCCGAATCCCTACCCGGAGCGTTCAACCTCCGTACGCGGATCCCTCGAAGGGTGGTTATCACCGCCCCCGTCTGCCAACTTGCGTGGCCTGCGAAGAATCCAACACAGATGGCCCCACGCCCAGACCAATAGCAGCACGGACACACCCTCGAGAACAGTACCGTAGACCCGCCATGCGCTGGAGCCGCTCCAAGTCCCCTTGTCAATGTCGGCCGGGAGGTCCGCCGGAACATCGCCACCCACGACCTCGAACACACAAGTGGCGCGTGCGACACCCCAGACTGCGAAACCGGTGGCGAGAACGTAGAACATCGCTGTGATCACCTCCACGAGTCCACGCGGCATGAGTACCATCCACGGGTACGCGGAAAGGTCTCGACGGGGATTGATGCGTCGAACGCCATAGAGCAGAGAGAGGCACAACGCGACGAGCGCGAACGGCGCCAACCGTGCCGCAAGCCGTCGATCGAACCGGAAACCCCAGAGGTCCGTATGATCCGTTGCATGGTCGATGATGGCGCGGCTCGCCACCGGCCACGCGTCCAACGAGAAGCCCTGCTTCGTTGCTGCCCTCGCCTCCTGAGTCACACGCTGCTTCAGGTACCTTTCGTCCAACGCCCTCAGGAACCAGGACGGGAACTGGCTCAGGCGCTCGGCCTGCTCGTCGGACGGATAATCCGATAACCCGGTGCGGTCCGTGGTTCGTGTGCTCCACGAAACGCCAAAGCGTTCGTAGAACCGGTCCGCGAGCACCACGGCGCGTTGTTGCGATTGAGCGCCATGCAGCGCCACGACGAACGGCTGCCATGTCCGCGGGTCCGGTGGGCAGCGCTCCTGAAACATCACCAGAAACACATCGCCGAAGACTGCCTTGTGCTTCTGCGTCTCGTCCCACATCGAAGGGTATCGCACTCTCAGACCAATGCCTTCCGATACGTCTTCGTCTCCGCCCTGGAGCCGGTACACATCCAAGTTGCATATGCTCGCCGGATCAGCTGCGGTAGCGAAGAGAGCGTCGGCCTCGGGGAAATCCAAGTGAATCGGTTTCATTTCGGGACCGGCCATCGCTTCGAACATGGCATGCCACGGCTCGCTGTTATCCAGCCAGTCCGCCATTCGACCCTCCGTTTGGAAGTCCGCCGAATGCCAATTCTCTCTATTCCCGATGGCGGCCCCCACGGTTAGCGCCTTCGCCACGTAGCCGTACAGATCGACGGCGGAGCGACGCCTCGCCTCGTCCGACGCCAGCTGCACCCCGAACAGCCCGAGTCCAAAGAGGAGGAGGACAGCCCGTTTGGTGGAGCCGATGTAGGAACTGTTGTCCTCCGGCAGGACGGGGTTGCCCACGACGACCCGACGGAGAAACGACAGCATTCGTGCCCACCAAACTCGCCAGGTAGCTCCCACGCGCCGCCCTTCCTCTTCGCCTCGATCTATAGTATGCCGCAAAACCGAGAACGGGCTGTTTTCGCCGGGTGCCTTCGCGCACTCACGTGCGCCGCAGCAGGTCAAACTACGACACTCCCTCGCGTCACCTCGTCCTTACGCGCGAGAGCCCGTTCGACCGGAACGCCCTGCCCTCGCGTGGTGCCACTTACTTC
Organism: Pseudomonadales bacterium; assembly: GCA_963664635.1. Classification (GTDB taxonomy): domain Bacteria; phylum Pseudomonadota; class Gammaproteobacteria; order Pseudomonadales; family Azotimanducaceae; genus VXNE01. The sequence continues at coordinate 478,557 of OY761542.1, forward strand.
TCGCCGACCTCGCGCAGCAGACCGTGCTCCGGGCCTGGATGCTGGTCCGCTTCAGCCATAGCGTGTGGTCCATGAGCACGTTTGTACGGCGCCCTCTTCCAGCCCTCCGTCCCCGCGCCCCAGCGCCCGCCCAAGCGGAGTGGCCGGCTGTCCGGGAGCTGATTGATCTCACCTGCCACGTCTGGCCCTCCCGAGGGTGCCCCCATCGAGGACGAGTGGTTCGACTACTGGCCGGCGGCGCGGATGTGGCGAAGATCGACGAGCCCGTCATGCGGACTACTCGCTGACGATGGACACGGTAGCGTCTCGTTGCCGTGGCGCCACGGGATGCCACCAGACCGCGCAGACAGCCCGACCAACGCTTCAGCGACCCGTTGATCAAGTCCTCCGTGGCGCCCCTCTCCGAGCTCGGCCACCGCGCAAGATCCGAAGCGCCCTCGCCTACTCAGAGCCTCAGACACGGTCCGTACAGGCCGTCAGGATTATGCTGACATCTTCCTGTCAGGATGACGCCATAGCATGGATTGGTCGCCGAAGGCGACACAATCCCATCTTCGGCATAATGGAACCTGCCGTGAGTGTCCGGAAATCATCGAGGGGTTGCCCCTGCTGCTGTAGGCATCCCGACGGCACACCGCAGGGGTCAATGCTTGCCCCGCGCGTGGGGCCGCCACCCCCACTCGAACTGAATGACTAGCCTCTTCGGCCGCCTCTTCAGGTGTCGGCCCAGACCCGACCGGCGTCCGGAAGAGGACTTCTTCACTGAGGCCCTGGTCGGCGTGCTGCAGGCTAGCGAGCGGCTCAGTCGCGACTTCGTCGGCTGGCTCATCTGTCAAACGGTGGACCGCGTTCGCTTGGAAACACAGAGATCTGCTGGTGCCGATGGCCGAATTGACATCTGGATCGACGCGCGGAACGGGGGCGAAGCCCGCCACGTCGTCGCGATGGAGAACAAGATCGGCGCTCCGGAGGGTGACGAGCAACTGAGCGGGTACTCGGCGTACCTGCAGCGCTTCGATCAGGCCGAAACACGAACCCTCGTGTATGCGACTATGCACGAACGCAAGGCCCGACCACCATCGCCGGAGGGGCCGCCAGTCCGCTTCCGTCCGGTCTTCTGGTTCGAGGTTGCCGACTGGCTGCGGCGGTGGGTCGACGCCAGGCGCTGGAGCCCAGACGACGGGGGCGTGTTCTTCGCGCGTGAGTTGTTGGAATTGATGGAGCAATGGGGCATGGCGATGACGCTCAACGCTGGGGATTTGGCGGCAGCGACGGCTTATCGAAGGACCGTCGAAGGGCGCCTGTTACAGATTCTCGAGGAGGTCAAAGGTGCCTGCGAGCTGGCGGGCGCGCCCGGCAACCCATGGGCCCACGAGCGCCAATTCCTGCACTACAGGTCTCCGTGGCTCGATGACCAGAAGGACATGTACGTCCTGTTCGGCTTCGATTTTCAACGGGACGATGCCGAGTGGAGTGTCGAACGCCTGCGCCTGCCGTCGGCGTACGTCGCCGCAGCGGGTTCGCGCGAGCTGAGTCACGGTGGTCCTCTGTCGAATTGGACCGAGCCGCCGGCAGCCTGGCCTGAGGACTATCTGTTGGTGAGGCAGTTAGCGTCTTTGGACGTCCGCGGTGATTCGTTGCACGAGCAATACCTGGACTTCTTTCGGAACGCCATAAGCGAACTCTGCGAGGCCGTTGGGAAGGGCAACAGTGGCTGAGCTAGAGCGAGTAGGCAGCGCGTTGCCGCCATCGACACTACGTCGGGGCCCGCGCGCCGACTGGCGCACGAGCGTCTGTCCGACCGGCCATGCCTGTCGTTGGGGCGCCGCCGTTAGATTTCGCACTGACGGACTCTCTGCTGCGGAGTCACTCATGACGCCACGGTGGCCATTGGCCCAGCCGGGTGGGCGTCTTCGCCCATGGAAGCACGCGCCCCTCTGACGGTTACTCGCAGACCGCCGCATCGCCATCGCCGTCACGCATGTGCCGGTACGCGGCGTGACCGCGGGGCACGGGGGCGATCCCGTGGCGCCGAGCTTCGGCGCAAGTAATGCGCCCGTTGTCGTCGTAGCGCGTCATCGGGGTCGGCCGCACCGGCGCCTCGGGGCGGCACCGGCGTGACAAGCAGCGTGCTCTCGGCACCGGGCAGGACCTCCATCGACGTCGCCTCACAGCCCGACAACACCGCCTCGGCCGCAGCCGCCTCGTGGGCGGCGGTCGATCGTCAACCCGTTGTCAAGCGATATCAGAAACCGACCCCCCTGCGACACGAAAACTGACCCCCTTGCCGGATCAATGGCACTGCGGTTGGCGGGGTTATTCACGCTTTGTCCATGGCGCCGGTCCCCGATGCTGAAGAGGCGCGGTGGGGAAGGGTGGATAACCCCCTCGGCGACCTTGGCGATGGCGAGCGGTCGTTCATGACAACGGCTGTGCCAGCGTCCTGGTCGAGGCGTTGAGCACGCCGGCGCGGCGCTTCTCGCGCAGCCGGCAGCTCTCGCCGGTGATCGTCAGCACATGGCTGTGGTGCAGCAGTCGGTCGAGGATGGCGATCAGTCCGTGATCGGCGGTTTTGGACCTGTCCGGCTTCAGTGGATTGAGCGAGGATCGCCCCGCTCATGACCGGCCGACGAACTCCGATGTGCGCCGCCCGCTTCAAAAGCGGGCGGGCGGCGCGCTGACCTCCATCCTCGACTCGGGCATGAGATCTTGCGGGAGAGGTTTCGTGCCGCCTCCTGCTCCGTGGCCCGCGCGTGACAGAGCGATTCAACCTCCAGGGATCGACGAACCGTTCTGCAACACGCCCGGCGACACCCCTTCGGGCGACGTGCCTGTGGCGCCGACGGGGGCGAAGGAAATGGTTGACACGCGCCGGCGAGGGCATAGCGCGGGTCATCTTCCTGCGTGCCGAGGAGACCTTTGTGGCGCGAGCTACGCGGGCCGTGGTGGCAAAGTACCAGGGCCAGCAGCAGGGCGTTACACCGCCGCGGCCCGAGGGTTACGCGCCTCGCTGGTTGCCAGCGTACGCGTGCTACCCAGGAAGCACACGTCGTTCCTGATCACGATGCGGACGCTTCGGTTCAGCAATTCGCTCGCGAACCTGCGTATTCCGGGGTAGTCGCCGTCGTCCACAGGGACGGCGTGAGAAGCGCCGTTCTCGCGGCCCGACCACGGCGTGTATGAGACCTTGTAGTTGGCCGTTGTCCTGACAGGTGCGTCAGCATAGGGGGCCATGTCCTCGTGCATCTTCTTCGCGCACGCTTCCGTGGAGAAGTCCTGACCGTCTTCCAGAAGCAGGAACCTCGCGACCACGGCGCCTCGTTCATCCGCGATCCGGCGGTTCCATCGCGGCGACTCCGCGTCGGTCCCATCGGGCCCGAGCGCGGGCGCGACACTCGAGTACCCGAGTACTTCCAGTTCAAGCGGCTCGTCCTTACCCGCCGAGCATTCTGTGATCGCTTGTTTGAAGGCGGACCGGCCTGCCGAGCCTCGTCTCGATTTCGACTACATGATGGTGGCGTCGGACGCCTACGAAGTCACGCAACGAGACTCGGACAGCCTGCTCGGTATCGTCCGGAAGGTGCGGGATGCCGATGTCGACCGGTGGTTTGTCGTCAACCTTGCCGGGGAGGATCTACCGGGTTCTTTCGATACTCGCGTGGACGCCGCCTATCACCTTTGGTCGCTCGCACAAAGGTAGCAGGTACCGTCGCGAGAGACGGCGATGATGCGCATCTCCTCGTCGCCGCGCCCGGTCGAGCGATGCGGATAGTCGTAGCGCACGTCGAACGCGGTGACTTGGACCATGACGCGTTCTCGTCCGGTTGTTCCTCGCAGATGACGATGGCCCCGGGCCGCAAAACACGGAGACCGGAACGCCGCGTTGCGGGCCTCAATCCCTCCGCCGCGGCGCCGCGCCCACCCGCGCCATCCCCCCGTCCACCGCGACGACCTCGCCCGTGACGTAGCGCGACGCGGCGCTCGCGAAGAACAGCACGACATCCGCGACATCGTCTCCGTAGCCCCAGCGCTTGAGCGCGATGCCGTCCTCCAGGCGTTCGATGAGCCCGGGAATGGTCTGGCGATCCTTCTCCCAGATTGCCGTGGCGATAAGACCCGGGCACAGCGAGTTGACACGGATGCCCTGCGGCCCCCAGTCGGCCGCCAGGGCGCGCGTGATGGCGTCGACGGCGCCCTTGGTGCCGGCGTAGGCCACGCGGCCGAGGGGGCCGCGCAGGCTCGCGATGGACGAGATGTTGATCACGGATCCGCCGCCGCGCCCGGTCATCGACTCCGCAAGGCCAAGGGTGAGCATCAGCAGCGAACGCACGTTGATGGAGAAGACGAGGTCGAAGTCCTCCTCCGTCAGTTGTTCGGGCGTGCGGCGCATCGGGATGCCGGCGTTGTTGACGAGGATGTCGACGCCGTCCACCGCCGCCAGGATGCGCTCGGCGAGCGCCGTGCCCGCGCCGGGTGGCTCGAGGTCCGCTTCGAGCACGACCGGTGCGTTCGAGAGGTCGGCGGCGACGCGCTCGAGGTCGGCAACGGTGCGGCCGGTCAGAACGACCCGGGCCCCGGCCGCATCGAGGGCGCGCGCACTGGCTTCACCGATGCCGCGGCTGGCGCCGGTGACGACGGCGATCTTTCCGCTGAGGTCGGCCATGCTCACGCTCCTTCTCCCGTAGCCGCGGCCTTCGACCGGTTCGCGGCGTCTCCGAAAATGCCCTTCGCCATGAGGGAAGTCTCCGTCCCGCGCCGGCGCTGGTACACCTCCGCGCGGATCTTGTGCACGGCCGTATTGTCCGGCTCCGCCAGCGCCGCCATCTCGACGAGGTGGCATGCCAGGCGCACGTCGTCGTCCGCCAGTGCCTGCCCGCGTTCGGCGAGCCGCGCGGCGCCCCCGGCCAGGTCGGCGATCTCGTGCGCGAGTGCGCCGTCCGGCGCGGGCTTCAGGTTCGCCGGGTTGCCGTCGTACCAGCCGCCGTACATGCGCCAGATGTTGCGGACCACGAACTCCGGTTCGTCGTACATGGGCCGCAGGTACGGCTTGTCGAGGATCGCCTCGTCCACCGTCACGGTGTTGACGATGTCGTTCAGGCGCGCCCCTTCGTTCATCATGGCGAGGGTGTCGGCGACGATTCCCTCGAGGGTCTCGGCGACCTCGGTCAGCACCCTCCGGATCCGTTCGGCGCCGCGAATTGGCAGTCCGTGGGCGGGAAGGAAGAGTTCGGCGTCGCGGGCGGCCATGGTGCGCAGCGCCGCCGCCCACTCGCGCGGGAAGCGCTGGACCTTCTGCGGGTTGCCGGCGTTGGGGAAGTTCCAGATGAAGAAGTCCCCGGCGCAGATCGCGCGGTGTTTCGGGATCCATGCCCACGTGTGGTCGTCGGTCTCGCCCTTGCCGTGGAGGAGCTGGACGTCGAGGCCGCCGATCTGCAGATCGAGCGTGTCGCGGTACACCACATCCGGCCTGGGCGTGCCCTCCGGCAGGAAGGCGCCCACGCTCGCCATGTCGTACCCGTGCCGGCGGAACTGCCCGAATTGCCGCTCGTTGATGACCCGGTTGTAGCCGTCGGTCATGGCGTAGCGATCGAAACGCCGGGGCACGTTCTCGTGCCCCACGACGCGTGGACGGGGAAGCCGACGGTCCTCGGCATCGGCGATGAACGCACCGCACCCGCCGACGTGGTCCATGTGGCCGTGCGTATAGACGATGCTGTGGAAACGGTCGTTGCGCCACCCCCGCACGGCCTCCACGACCCGGGCGCCGCCGGCGGGATTGCTGGTGTCGAACGCTACGAGGCCGTCGTCCGTCTCGAACAGGACGCAGTGCGAGAACGCCTCGACCACGGCGATGCCGTCGTCGATCGGCGAGAGCTGGTGGTTGATGCGGTTGATCGGACCGATATCCTCCATGCCCTTGCCCTCGTCGATGACGGCGTTGGAGAGTGTGAAGAGGTCGGCCATGGGCGCTCCTTTGGTGTTGGCATTGTGGTCTTGGTGCGGCAGGGGTGCGGTCCAGAGAGCCGGCTATTATGCCTGCCCCGCTTGTATACTCGCCCGTTCGCTGCCCCGGAGAGCCTGTCCCATGCGACGTACCGTGATCGCCCTGCTCGTACTCGGCTGCCCCGCTTTGGCCCTCGATGTCCAGGACCGGGTCGAGAACTTCGAACTCCTCGATCACACGGGAGCGGCGCACGAACTCTACTACCTGTCCGACATGGAGGCGGTGGTGCTGATGTCGCACGACAACGCCTGCCCGACGCAACCGGATGCCGTCGAGGCGTTCAATGCGTCGCGGGATGGGTACGCCAGCCAGGGCGTGGCGTTCCTCATGGTCGACTCCGGGGCCGGGCGCGCGGATCGCGCGGACATCGCCGCGCGCGCGGCGGACCTCGGTATCACGTCCCCCGTCCTTCTGGACGACACCGGGATCGTCAGCTCGTCCCTCGGGCTCGATCGCGCGGGCGAAGCGCTGGTCGTGAGCACCGAAGGCTGGCGGCTCGCGTGGCGCGGGGCTCCCGCCGGGGTGGCTGCGGCGCTCGACGCGGTACTCAAGGGTGTCGAAGCGCCGGCCGGCGAGGCGCCGCCGGCGGTCGCAGGGTGCGAGATCGCCTATCCCGAGACGCCCACCGTGTCCTACGCCGACACGATCGCTCCGCTGCTTGCGGACAACTGCGTTACCTGTCATCGAGACGGCGGCATCGGCCCCTGGGCGATGACCGACTACAACATGATCCGCGGCTTCTCCCCGATGATCCGCGAAGTGATCCGCATGCGTCGGATGCCCCCCTGGCACGCGGATCCCGCCTACGGGCACTTCCAGAACGACCGCTCGCTCGAACCCGAAGAGATCCGGGCGCTCGTCGGCTGGATCGAGGCCGGGTCGCCGCGTGGCGACGGACCGGACCCGCTGGCCGAACTGGACCGCGAATGGCCGACCTGGGGACTGGGCGAACCGGATCTCGTGATCGACATCCCGCCCTACGACGTACCGGCGTCGGGCGTGGTCGAATACCAGTTTCCGCGTGTCGTGAACCCGCTCGACCGGGATGTCTGGGTCCGGGCTACGGAAATCCTCCCCGGGGACCGGCAGGCGCTGCACCACGTGATCACGCGCTTCATCGTGCCGAAACCGGAGTCCGGCGAGGGCGGTTTCGGCCGTCGCGGCGGAGGTCTCGGGGGCTACGTGCCGGGTTCGGTCGTCCGCCAGTATCCGGAAGGCACGGGCACCCTGCTGCCGGCCGGCGCGCGCATCGTCTTCCAGATGCACTACACGCCCTACGGCAAGGCGACGACGGACCACTCGAAGCTCGGTCTGTATTTCCACGACGAACCGCCGAAGCATCAACTCGGCGGCACCGTACTGTTGAACACGAAGATCCGCATCCCGCCGCATGCGAGGGCGCACACGGAGTCGCAGTCCCAGGTCCTCGACCGCGACGTGCTCGTCTACAGCATGCTCCCCCACTCCCACTACCGCGGGAAGGCGTCGGACTTCGTCGCCCACTACCCGGACGGGACCCGCGAGGTGCTGCTGTCCGTGCCGAGCTACGACTTCAACTGGCAGACGAGCTACATACTGCGCGACCCCAAGGTGCTCCCGGCGGGCACCCGCATCGTGCATACGACGACCTGGGACAACTCGGCCCAGAACCCGGCCAACCCGGACCCGAGCCGGGAGGTGCCCTGGGGCCAGCAGTCGTGGGACGAGATGCTGTTCGGATCGATCTCCTTCCGGTACCTCGAAGAGGAGGAGGGCGACACTTCCGAGGGCTTCGCCCGCTTCCAGGGTTCGTCGGCGGGGGAGTAGCCGGGCCCGCATGGGCGCGGGTGCCGTGAGCGACGTGGTCGTCGAGCTGCAATACGGCCGCGGAGGGTTGCCCGTGCGGTTCCCGCCGGGGTGCGACCTGACGGTGATTCGCAAGCCGCCGATGCCGGCGGTCGGCGACCCGGCCGCCGCGGTGGCGCGCGCGTTTGCCGAGCCCGTCGACGCGGCGCCGCTCGGGCGACTGGCAAGCAGAGGCCGGACCGCCTGCATCCTCGTCTGCGACATCACGCGCCCGGTGCCGAACGGGCTCTTCCTGCGGCCCATGATCGAAACGCTCCTGGCGGCCGGCGTCCCGCGTTCCGGGATCGTCGTTCTCGTGGCAACCGGCCTGCACCGGCCCAACGAGGGCGACGAACTCGCCCGGGTCATCGGTGACGGTTGGGTACTGGACAACGTTCGCGTCGAGAATCATTTCGCGCGCAACGACGAGGACCACGTCGACCTCGGAGTCACGGAAACGCGCGGCACGCCGGTGAAGCTCGACCGGCGCCTCCTGGCGGCGGACCTGCGCATCGCGACGGGCCTGGTGGAACCGCACTTCATGGCCGGCTATTCCGGCGGCCGCAAGGTGGTCGTTCCCGGCGTCGCCCACGAGGACACGATCCGCACGCTGCACAACGCGCGCTTCATGGGAGACCCGGCGGCGACGCAGGCCAACCTGGCCGGGAATCCCCTGCACGAAGAGCAACTGGAGATCGTGCGGATGCTCGGGGACGTGCATGCGCTGAACGTGGTCATCGACGAGGAGCGCCGGCTCTCGTTCGTCAACTTCGGCGAGATCGTCGCGAGCCACCTGGCCGCCGTGGAGTTCGCCCATCGGCACTGCACGGTGTCCCTCCCGCGGCGCTTCGGCACCGTGGTCACGTCGGCCGCCGGTTATCCCCTCGACCAGACCTACTACCAGACGGTCAAGGGGATGGTGACGCCCATGGACATCCTCGCGGAGGACGGCACGCTCATCGTCGCGTCGGCCTGCACGGAGGGTCTCGGCTCCCGGGACTTCCGCGCCGCCCAGGAACGCCTTGCGCGGGACGGTCCGGATCGCTTCCTGCAGGACATCGCCCGCAAGCCCCGGGCGGACATCGACGCGTGGCAGACCCAGATGCAGACGAAGCCCCAGCAGGCCGCGACGGTACAGCTCTTCACGGAAGGCCTCGACGCGGCCGAGCGCGCGCTCACCGGTGTGGAACTGGTGGAATCGGTGGATGACGCGGTGGCCGCCAGCATCGCGCGCAGCGGCGATCCGGCCGTCGCCGTGATCCCGGAGGGACCCTACGTGGTTCCGCTGTGCGCGGCCTGACGGGATGCGGCGGATAGCCGCCACGCCGTTCCCACTGGTGGTCCTCGGCCAACTACATGCCGCGCAACGCCGCGAGCGCCCGCGTGCTCGAGAAGTGTGGCTTCGTGCGCGAGGGCTTCGGGAAGCAGTACCTAGGAATCGCCTGCCGCCGGGAGGACCAGTGTCTTGACGGCGCTGGTCAATCCGGCGGCGGCCGACGCTCGAGAATGCACCGAAGGGGAGTAAACGCTATCATTCCCTAACTGAGTTTCCCCGTATGCCAGCCAATGACCAAGTACAAGCCTCTGGCCGAGTATCTGTCCGATCGGGACGGGGACTCGTGCACGCTGACCCTCGCCGAGATCGAACGTATCCTCGCTCGACCGTTGCCCCGGAGTGCGCGCACGCATGCAGCGTGGTGGGGCAACGATCGCACGCACTCGCAAGCGCGGGCCTGGATGGAGGTGGGTTGGCGCGCGAGTCCGGCGTCGCGGCGCCTCGACGCCATTGCGTTCTGCCGCGTGGGCGCGTCCCATCTTCGGGCCGGAGTGACCGGCAGGGATGGTGCGACGGCGCAAGTGATCGTGCGCGGGTTGGACCCCGGCGTCGTGGACACGCTCAAGAGGCGGGCGCGCGAGGCCGGACGCTCACTCGAGGCTGAGCTGCGCATGATCCTCACCCGGCTTGCCCTGCCTGACCGCCGTACGCTGCTAGCCGAGGCGGACCGTATCCGGGCGATGACGCCGGGACCCCTCGTTGACAGCACGACACTCTTGCGTGCTGATCGGGCCCGCCCGTGAACCGCGTCGTTGACGCCAGCGTCGCCTGCAAGTGGTTCTTTGCCGAAGAGCTGTCGGGTGCGGCGCGCGACCTCGCAGGCAAGGGGACGACGCTCCACGCACCGGACCTGATCCTCGTGGAGTGCGCGAACGTGGCGTGGCGCCGTGTGACGGCGCGGTCCATACCCCTCGCGCAGGCCGAAGCACTGCTGGCCGCGTTGCCACGCTGGTTCGAGATCCTGGCGCCTGCGGCCGAACTGTACGAGCGCTCGTTTCGAATCGCGCATGCGCTCCGTCATCCCGTGTACGACTGCGTGTATCTCGGACTGGCGGAACGGGAGGAGATGCGACTCGTCACCGCTGACCAGGCCTTCGCGAGCCGAGTGCGCGACTCGCGATGGGCGCACCTTGTCGAGGAGCTCGGAGCGCCGGCCTTGAGCGGCGAGCCGGGTCCGCCACCTACCGGCGAAGCGTGATTGGCCGCGGCGGCGGACCTGCGCTGATCAGTCCCGCCACGAGAGTCGGCAGCGCCCTCGGTGCGAACCGACAGGATCGGCGCTCTCACCGCTTGCCGTCTTCCTCCACCCGCACCCGCAACCCCGTCACCGCGTTCGACAATTGCGAAGTGAGAACGCGCACGCCATCCCTCAGCGCATCGGAGCGCACGAGCAGGCGCGGCTCCCCCGCGTCGCCGGTTGCCGTTCCGACGCGCTCGACGTCGGTACCCGACAGCAGTCCGGCCTCGATCAGGAACACCCGCCCTTCCCCGTAAACGGCCTGCACCGGCAAGGGCACGACGCCCTCTATCGGTGGCAGCGTGACCGTCAGGCTGACGGCGCGGCCGAGGTCCGGCGGCGGCGCGCCCGCGTCGAGGCGGACGAGTCCGTCCACGCCGGACTGTCCGGCGCCGACCGCCCCGACGAGTCGCTCGAGTTCACCCGCCGCGCGGCGGTCGCGGAAGTCCGCGATGACGGGGGGCCGCCGGCCGGCGGCCAGGGCGGCCTCGATTGCGGGCAGGTGGATGTTCGGGATCTGCACGCGGATCTCGAGGGTGGTGTCGTCGTAGACCTCGGCCACGATGGTGCCGGGCGACACCAGTTCGCCGGGTGCGACCGGGATGCGGGTCACGCGGCCGGGGAAGGGTGCCCGGATGCGGGTGCGCTCGAGGGCCACGCGCGCCTCTTCCAGGGCCGCCAGCGCGCGGTCTACCCCGGCCTCGGCGCTCGCGAGCCGATGCTCGAAGTCGAACACCAGGCGGCGCTGCCGGGACAGCGCGATGGCCTGGGCGTGATGCGCTTCGAGAACCGCTTTCAGGGTCTCTTCGGCGATGGTGCGCTGCTCGCGCAGGCGGCGGTAGCGGGCGACCTTGTCGGCGGCGAGGCGGTGCAGTTCCTCCTGGTGCCCGAGGACCTCGCGGTCGTCCGCTCCGGCGAGCTTCAGCGTGTCGAGACCCGCGCGCGCTTCGACGAGGTCGGACTCGCGACGCCGCACCAGAAGGGCCGTGTCGGTATCGTCGAGCTGCACCAGCACGTCTCCCCGCGCCACGCGGTGGCCTTCGCGTACCCGCAACGACTCGACGGGCGCGGTGATCAACGCCGTCAGCCGCGCCCTGTTGGGCGTCTCGACGCGGCCGTAGAGATGCACCTCGGGCGATAGCGTGCGTACTTCGGCGACGAGGCTCGTTACGGGAATCGCCTGGCTCTGTGCCGGCCGCAGGTCCGGCTGCGGGGCGAAGGCCACGAGCACGGTGCCGGTCAGCACGGTCAGGGCCACGGCGGTCACCGGGAAGAGCGTCCTGCGGGGCAAGCGCGTGATGCGGTCGAGGAGACGGGCGGAAAGGGGGGACATTGCCATGACTGTCAGGCCACCTCGGGCTGGACGCGTCCCATCGCCTTCGATACGCGCTCGCCGCCGGAGATCACCAGCGACAGCATCACCGGGATGACCACCAGCACCAGGAGCGTTCCGTACAGCAGGCCGAAGCAGATGGCCGCGGCCAGGGGCGTGAACATCGCCGCGATGGGCGCCGTTTCGAGCAGCAGCGGGAAGAGCCCGGCCACCGTGGTCACCGAGGTCAGGAGCACGGGCCGCAGGCGCAGGCAGGCCGCGTCCTCGATCGCCTGCCCCGCGGGGACCCCCTCGGCGACCAGGCGCTTGTAGGCGGACAGCAGGATGATCGAGTCGTTGACGATGATGCCGGTGAGCGTGAAGAAGCCGAGCAGCGACATGGGGTTGATGTGCAGCCCCATGATGACGTGCCCGAGCAGCGCCCCGGTGAGCCCGAGCGGTATCGCCGACATCACCGCGAGGGGCCACGTCCACGACGCGAACACCCATGCCAGCACCACGTAGATCAGGGCCAGCGCCACCAGGAACTGCAGCATGCCCTCGTCGAGCGACTCCTGCTCCGCGAGGCTGATTTCGTCGAGACCCGTGCTGACGCCATACTGCTCCACGAGTCGGTCGCGGATGTTGGAATCGAAATGCGCGACGACCTCCCGCCCGGTGATCCGGTTCAGGTCCACGTCGCCGCGCACGTGCAGCGTGCGCTCCATGTCGTGGTGGTGGATCGCGTCGATGCCGCGGCGCGCGACGAGGTCCGCCACCGCGGTCAGCGGGAGCATCTCGCCGCCGGGGGCCTTGATGGGGAACTGTTCGATGCGCCGGAGGTCCGTGCGTTCCTCCTCCGGCAGCAGCAGCCGTACCTCCAGTTCGTTGTCGCCGTCCTGGAAGATCTGGATGCGGCGCCCGTCGTAGGCGGCGCGGAGCTGCCGGCCGAGTTCGCCGGTGGACAGCCCGAGCGACCGCCCGGCCGTGTTGAGGCTCAGGATCCACTGGTCCTTCCCGTAGGGCAGGTCGTCGCGCAGGTTCGACACCCCGTCGAGGGTGACGAGTTCCCGGATCGCGTCGTCGCTGGCCCGTTTCAGGGTCTCCACGTCGGTCCCCTTGATGAGGATGGAGAAATCCGAGAACCAGCTCCGCTCGCGCGCGATCTCGAGCGCATCGACCGACGCGGATCGCCGCACGCGTTCGCGCCACGCGGCGGCGAACGCCTCCGCCGAGACATCGCGCTGCTCGGGCGAGGTCAGCTCGACCTGCAGGGAAGCGAACTGGGGACCCTCCTTCGACTCGCCGTCGATGAGCGCGTGGTTGGCGACCACGATGTGGGCGATCAGGTTGTCGCCGCCATGCTCCGCGTCGGTTGCCGCCAGCGTTTCTTCGAGATGTGCGAGGAGGGCCTCCTTGTCGCCCTCGGGAATGCCGGAGACGAAACGGACGTTCGCCTGCACCTGCTCGAAGTCGATGCTGAGCCCCATCTGCGTCTTGATCCAGCCGGTCGCCCACGCGAGCACCAGCACGGTGAAGACCCCGACAGCCGCGGTCACCACCGTTGCCCGGTTGGCCATGGCGAACCGCACGAGGCTGCGGAAGCGGCCCTCCCGGAAGCGCGCGAACGCGGCGTCGAAGCGTTGGCGGGCGTGGCTGGGCGGCCGGCGCTGGACGCGCTCGAACGCGTGACGGAGATGCCCGGGCAGGATCAGGAAGCACTCGATGAGCGAAGCCGCGATCACGACCAACATGATGATCGCGATCTCGGAGAGCGGCGCGTCGTCGACCGCCAGGAGCGGGCTGAACGCGCACAGCGTGGTGAGGGACGAGGCGATCACGGGGGCGAGCATCCGGTTCGCGCCGGCGGTGGCGGCGTCCGCCGGGGACTTGCCGGCGTCGAACTGGCTGAGCGCTTCCTCGCCGACGACGATCGCGTCGTCGACGACGATGCCGAGGGCCATGACGAGCCCGATGAGGCTGACGACGTTGATCGTGCCGCCGAGGTAGTAGAAGCCGAGGAGCGCCGCCATGAACGTCACGGGAATGCCCATCGTCACACAGAACGCGGGCATCACGCGCAGGAAGACCACGAGGGCCGCGATGACGAGGGCGAGGCCGGTGAGGCCGTTCCAGACGATCAGGCTGAGTTCGTCGCGGATGAAATGCCACGCCTCGAGGAACAGGGTCAGGTGCACGCCTTCGGGAAGGGTGGGCCGCCGTCCGTCGAGATAGGCGTTCAGCGTGCGGGCGGCCGTAAGGGAGTCCGTCTCGAGGTCCCGCCGGACGAAGAGCGCGATGGCCGGCTCACCGCCCACGGAGAGTTGCGGGTGATCGACCAGCGGGCGTCGCTCGACACGGGCGATGTCGCCGAGCCGCACGAGGCTGCCGTCGCCCGTCGTGATCGGCAGGTCTTCGAACTCCGTCGGGGCGCGGCGCTGGTCGAGGCTGCGCAACTGCCGCGCGAGCTGGCCGCGGCCGGCCGTGCCGGCCGGGGCGTCCATGGAGAGCAGGGCAAGTCGCTGCCCCAGTTCCTCGAAGGTGAGACCGAGCTCGAAGAGCGTGCGCGTGTCCACCTGGATCGCGATCTCCTGCGCCGGCAGCCCCGTGAACTCGATGGCGTCCATGCCGCCCGTCAGGAGGTCGTTCTCCATCTCCCGGGCGAGGGCGATGAGTTCGTCGATGCTCCCCGCGCCGGTGATGAGAACGGCCGCGACCAGGTCGCGCTGGCGCAGCGCGTAGATCACGGGCGGCTCGATCTCGGCCGGCAGGCTCCGGAGCTGGGCGACGCGTTGCTTGACGCGGTCGACCGCCGCCTGGACGTCGGCGTCCGGCTCGAGTTCCACCTGCACCTGGGAGGCCGCGTCCCGGGTGACGCTGCGCACCGTCTTGACGTCGGGGATGCTCTTGAGCTGCTGTTCGAGCGGGGTGGTGACGAGCTTTTCGACATCCTCCGCGCTCGCGCCGCGCCAGGCGATGTTCGCGTAGACCCAGGGCATCTCCTGCGCGGGGTTGAGCCGTACGGTGATCTGCGCGATGGCCCAGACCCCGGCGAGGATCATGAGCACCATACCCAGGTTCGCCGCCAGGCGGTGCTCTACGAAGGTGCGAATCAGTGGCATAAGGTTCCGGCTCCCCGCGCAAGGCAGAGCAGCAATCGTGCCAGGTCGGGTAAGTCCTTGAATGGGCAGGGTGCGCCTGCGGACAGGACGTTGCTGTCAGGGATAGTCGCGGCAAACGCCGCCATAGTTTGGCGAGTTGCGCGAAAGCGCGCCGCCCTCGGCGCGCCCCCGTGCCTGCGGGTTCCGGGGTCGAACGTCCGTTCGTGCCGGACTCTACCCGCGGGGCGCGGGAAGACGGCGGGAGCTCAGGAGGAGCTCAGGACTGCCGGTTGCGCTGGTGCCGCCCGACGTAGCCAACGACCACCCGTTCGCGTTCGTCGTCCCATGCGAACGCGATCCGGATCGTGCTGCGGGGATCGAAGGAGTTGCCCTTGCCGATGTGCGCCGTGATGTCGTACGAGCGCCCCTGGAACGAGGTCCGATACCACTCCGGGAACATGCCGACGGTGGACTCCGACTGGGCCGCCTTGTAGAACCACCCGGGGCAGGACTCGCCGATCGAGGATGCTTGCCGTCGCCGGTAACAGGTTGCGAGCCAGCCAAGCGCGTCGAACACTTCAGCGGGCTTGGCGAACGGCATGTCCGGGTCGGACTTCCCGTTCAGGCCGAAGTCGAGCGCCTCGGGAAAGGCACGCTCGGCGAGTTCGATGGCCTCGCGGACACTGCCGACGGGAATGTCGGCGCGGTCGCTGGACACCCCCGCCCTGCGGGCGGCCACGTAGGCCAGGCGCCAGTGTTCTTCGGTGCTTCGCGCTTGGGAGAGTTCGCCCTTCAGGTCGCTTGTCTCGCGGTCGAGCTGGTCCTTTGCGAGCCGCAGCGTGTCGTTTTCGGCGCGGAGCCTGTCGCGTTCCGCCGCGGCGTTCGCGCGCGCCGTCTCCAGTCGGTCGAGTTCGGCCTGGCGGCGCTCGCGTTCGAGGTCCGCCGTTTCCGCCGGGGGCATGGGCTCCGGCGCCGGCGGCGGGATTTCGTCGTCATCGAGGCGCGGGAGCGTCTTCCAGTGGGCGACAAGCTCCAGGATGGCGGTTTCCTGCCGTGCGCGTCGCGGCGCCCGAGCGGCTTCTTCGTCCCGCGAGGACCCTTGGGGCCGGATGGGTCCATAGAGGCCCAGGGCGGCGGACAGCTCCTCGGCGAGCGCGAGGGTCGCGGCGGGCGGCGGGCCGCCGGGATCGGACCAGGTGCCGAGATCGATACCGAGGTACTCGATCTCGGCGGCGTACTCCTCCACCAAACGCTGCAACGCCTCGTCCCGGGCCGCCACCGCGGCGGATTGGCGCTGCTGGAGCCTGACGGCGGCGAGACCCACGACCGACGCGGCGAACTCGATGGCTTCCTCCCACTCCGGCGCTTCGCAGGGCAGCGCGTCGAGCTCCCCGAACCAGCGCAGGAACCGGGGCGTGAGGAGCAGGTCCACGGGATCCGGCTCCTGCACGGGCACGCGGCCGGCCAAGACGGCGAGCATGAGTCCCGCGGCTTCCGGAAAGGCGTCCGGGTGTCGTTCGATCACCAGGTCCCGCATTGCGTACCAGTCGTCGAACGGCCAGGCGGGCGCCAATTGCAGGCTCGCGAAATCGGGTTCGACCGGTATGGCGGCTCCGGCAAGGACCTCCGTAGCGGCATTGCGGACGGGCTCGTGCGCTTCGCTCCAGGACGTGAGCACGGCCGTCGCCAGACGGTCGTCGCCGGAGCGGATGGCGTTCAGAACCGGTTCCAGCAGGTGGCTGGGCCGCGCCTTGCTCGCGTCCCGGAAGCCGGCGACCGGGAGGGGTTTGAGGCGGGCGTTGAGACGGTCTCGGGTGGCGGGCCGGGCGCTCTTGCGGCCCCGTAGCGCGCTGTGCACGACGGCTCTTCGGAACTCGTCGGACAGGCACTCGAAAAAGAACCCCGTCGGAATCCGCTCGGCGGCGTCGTCGTGGCCGGAACGGGGGCGCCGCGCCGCGCCGTCCGGGTCTTCGGACGGCGGAGCCTCGCCGGGTACGGTGGGTTCGGAGGACGGCATGCCGCGGTGGCCGCCTAGACGCGACGCAGCATCCGCCCCGCCAGGTTGCCGGTCGGGCGCCCGCCTGCCATGAACACCTGGCCGTTCACGATGGTGCAGTCATAACCCGTGGCGGTCTGCACGTAACGGCCGGCGCCGCCCGGGAAGTCGTGGACGTACTCGGGCAGGCCGACTTCCATCGCGTCGAGGTCGATCACGTTCACGTCGGCGAGGGCCCCGGCCCGCAGCCGCCCGCGGCCTTCGACGCCGAACAGGTCGGCGGTATCCGAAGTCCAGCGCCGCACCGCTTCCTCGATGGAGAAGAGCCCGCGCTCCCGCACCCAGTACGAGAGCAGCCAGGTCGGCTGGCTGGCGTCCATGATCTGGCCCACGTGGGCGCCGGAGTCGGCGAGGCCCATGGCGACGACGGGCTGGCGGAGCATGGCTTCCACCACGTCCATGCGCGGGTTCAGGAACGCGTGGTAGCAGACCGCGCGCCCGTCCGTCTCGACGCTCAGGTCGATGAATGCCTCGACCGGGGACACGCCGCGGCGGCGGGCGTGCGCGCCGAGGGAGTCCTCCGGATTCATGTCGTAGCGGACGTGGCCGGGCAGCAGGACATAGAGACGCTCCAGGTCGAAGGCGACCTCGGCCAGGTTCACGTCCTCGATCAGCCGGCGGCGCTCCCCGGCGTCGGCCAGGCGGGCGAGCCGTTCCTCGAGGTCGAGTCCGGCCAGCGCCTGCCACGCCGGGGAGGAGAACGGCGGTCGGTTCTGCAGGCCGAAGAGCGCGCCGATGCCGCGCGACGTCGTCTGCGGCCGGATCCGGGCGCCGGCGGCGTTCTCTTCGTTGACGAAATCGATCACGGACTGGTACAGCGTCTCGCGGCGCTCGCTGTGGGCGAGGCCGAAGGTCACGTTGACGCCGTTCTCGCGGGACAGCTCGCCGAGCCATGCGACTTCGCGGCGGGTGTTGGGCAGGTGCGGTGCGTCCCGTTCGCCGAGGCGCGCGGCGGCCTCGAAGATTCCGCCGCGTTTCCCCAGAACGCGGCCGAACGCGAGGAGCTCCTCCGGCTGCGCGTACGTGCCCGGCACGGGACGTCCGT
Source organism: Pseudomonadales bacterium (assembly GCA_963664635.1). GTDB lineage: Bacteria > Pseudomonadota > Gammaproteobacteria > Pseudomonadales > Azotimanducaceae > VXNE01. The sequence continues at coordinate 496,472 of OY761542.1, forward strand.
CCGGAACGCGGTGCAGGAAGGTCCTGGAAGTGGAGAACCCGAGCGCCCCGTTGCCGACCGCCTCGTCGACGAGTTCGCACATCCGCGCGATGTCGTCGTCGCCGGCCGGTTCCTCGTCCAGGCTGCGCGTGCCCATCGCGTGGTAGCGCACGGCACAGTGACCGACCATGCCGCCGACGTTCACGCCCTTGGGCATTGCCTCGAGGGCGTCGAGGTATTCGCCGTAGGTCTGCCAGTTCCAGGGCAGGCCGGTCATGATGGACTCGCGCGGGATGTCCTCCACGGACTCCATCATCTCCGCCAGGTAACCGCGGTCCTCGGGTTTGCAGGGCGCGAACGTCACGCCGCAGTTGCCGAGGACGATCGACGTGATCCCGTGATAGCACGACGACGTGGCGGCCGGGTCCCACCCGAGCTGTGCGTCGAGGTGGGTATGGATGTCGACGAACCCGGGCGTCACGTACTTGCCGCGGGCGTCGATTTCCCGTTCGCCCCGTTCCGCGACCTCGCCGATCGCGGAGACCCGGTCTCCGTCGATGGCGACATCGGCCGGCGCCGGCGCGCTGCCGGTACCGTCCACCATCTGGCCGCCCCGGATCACGATGTCATGGCTCATGGCTCCCCCTGCCGAATGCCGCGCTATGCGACTCGCGTGGACGCGACTCGCGTGGACGCCCGATCATGGCACGCCGCGGGCGCAGGGTCGAGACTGACGCGGTGGTCCCAGGCCCAACCTCCCCGTGGGCTTGCGCCGTCGAACTCCACTGCCGTTCCATTCGACGGCGCAAGCCCATAGAATCGCCGGCCCCGACCGGCCCGCGTCCACGGAGCACCCATGACCGAAGACGAGCAGCGCACGATGCGCGATTCGACTCGCGCGGAGACCGTGGCGCGGATGGTCGAAGACGCGGTCTGGCGTTTCAACGAGGAGCACGAGGAGACCATCTCCGTCTACGACCTCCTCGGCATGGTCGTGGAGGACCTGCTGGCCGAAGGCATGTGCCCCGCATGCCTCGGCACGGCCGTGGACGAGGCCTTCGAGCGCGTCAACGCTGACCGGGACACCCACGTCACCGACGAGTCGCCCGACCTCGTCATCCGCAACGATAGCGGCGTCTTTCACTGAAGCCGGTCCCGCGCCGACGGCGGTCGCTCCAGCGGGGGCGCGTCGCGCGTCCACTCGCCGCAGGTTGACGCCATCGATGCCGCTGGCATCCTGCCGGTTCCCGTGGACGCAGAATCAGGAGCAGCGATGGACTACCGCGACATCCTCTACGAGACCGACGACCGGCTCGCCTTCATCACCCTGAATCGCCCGGAGAAGCTGAACGCGCTCAGCAACAGCCTGCGCGGCGAGGTCATGGACGCCATGCGGGAGGCGGAGCACGACGACGCGATCGGCGTGATCGTCCTGCGCGCCGCCGGCCGGTCCTTCTCGGCGGGCTACGACCTCTCGCCGTCGCGGGCGGCCGGAGACGACGACGGGTTCGTCAGCCCCCGCTCCAAGCTCCCGGACACCGGCAGCACGCACCCGGGCGCCACGCAGTGGGCTCGCCACGTGGTGATGACGAACTGGATCGTCTGGGAACTCGCCAAGCCGGTGGTCGCCCAGATCCAGGGACACTGCCTGGCGGGCGGCACGGAACTCGCCACGACCTGCGACTTCCGCATCGTGGCGGAGGACGCCCAGATCGGCTATCCGCCGGTGCGCGCGATGACGACCATGGACATGCTCTGGACGCCCTGGCACCTGCCGCCGGCGAAGGCGCGGGAGTTCGCCTTCATGGGGGACTCGGTGTCGGGCGAGGAGATGGCGCGGCTCGGCTGGGCCAACTACGCCGTGCCGAAAGACGAGCTCGGCGACTTCACGGAACGGTTCGCGCGCCGTCTCGGGTACGTCGACAACGAGATGCTCATGTACACCAAGCGCGCGGTGAACCGTCAGTACGAGACCATGGGCATCCGGACGGCGCTGCACTCGGGCACCGAGATCCAGGCGCTGAGCGCGCAGCGGGCCGCCGCGAAGGAGTGGGGGCGCAGGGTCCGCGAGGACGGGCTCAAGGCCGCGCTCGAGTGGCGTGACGGACCGTTTCGCGACTTCCGCGGCGCGTACGAGAGCGCGCCGAAGGACCGGCCCGTCGCCGGGACGGACAGCGACTGAGCGCGGGCTCGCGATGTCCGACTACGGCTTCGAGACGCTCGTCGACCGCTCCGGCACGTCGAGCGCCAAGTGGACGCTCTACGGGCCCGAGATCCTGCCGTTCTGGGTGGCGGACATGGACTTCCGCGCCCCGCCCGGCCTGCTTGGCGCGGTGGCGGAGCGCCTCGACCACGGCGTGCTCGGCTACACCCGGACGCCGCCGGAGCTCGTGGCCGCCTTCATCGGCTGGCTCGAGCGGCGCTTCGGCTGGACCGTCGTCGAGGAGTGGCTGGTCTGGCTGCCAGGCGTCGTGCCCGGACTGAACCTGGCCGGCCGCGCGGTCGGCGGCGGCAGCCTCGTGATTCCGGCCCCGGTGTACTACCCGTTCCTGGCGGTCCCCCGCCACGCGGAGAAGGAGGGCATCGTCGTCGACCTCGTCCGGGAGGAAGGACGCTGGGTCATGGACATGGATCGCCTCGAGGCCGCCGTCAAGGCGGACACGCGCGGGTTCCTGCTTTGCAACCCGCAGAATCCCACGGGCCGCGTGTACCGCCGGGACGAACTCGAGATGCTCGTGGAGTTCTGCCTGCGACACGGCCTGACGCTCGTGAGCGACGAGATTCACTGCGACCTGCTGCTCGATCCGGGCGTTGCGCATACCTGCGTGGCCGGCCTGACCCCGGAACTGCCGACGATCACCCTGTTCGGTCCCAACAAGAGCTACAACATTCCCGGGCTCGGGGTGGGCGTCGCCGTCATTCCCGACGCCGGTCTGCGCCGGGCGTTCCTGCGTGCCCGGGCGGGGCTGATCGCGCACCTCTCGCCCCTCGCCTATGCGGCGGCTCATTGGGCCTACAGCGAACGCACGGACTGGCTGGTGAGCCTCACGGACTACCTGCGGTCCAATCGGGACCGTCTCGAGGCGACCGTCGCGGAGCTGCCGGGCGTCGAGATGACGCACGTGGAGGGGACGTACCTCGGCTGGCTCGACATGCGGGGGCTCGGGCTTGAGGACCCGGCCGGGCACCTCGAACGCCGTGGGCTCGGGCTGTCCGACGGGGCGCGCTTCGGGGGTCCGGGATTCCAGCGTTTCAACTTCGGCTGTCCCCGGCCGATGCTCGAAGAGGGGCTTTCCCGCCTGTCCCGCGCCGTGCTCGAGGCCTGAAACTGACGCTATCACGCCTCGGGGCGCAGTGGCGGGTGTCCACCCGCGCTGTGAGGCGTCGAGTCCCGTGTTACGAATACCAGCAAACGCGATGCCCGAAACGCTTGGTAGCGAGTGCCGGAACGGGCGTCGGGTCGCTCGACTCTTTCAAGGTGTCCCACTAGGGTGAGTGTCGCGGGAGAGCCCGATAGCTGTGCTAGGCTCAGCGCCCGCAAATTTCTTCAGCAGGCAGGATCAATGGCGGACTCGCAGGAAGAAAGCTCTCCGGTCATCCGCTTCCACTACGAGAATGCTCCGGATTTCAAGACGTCCTACGTTGAGCACGTTCGCGGCGGCTTGACTCCGAATGGGATGCTGCACATGACCTTCTTTTCGGAGCACCGCAAAATGGGCATGGTGGAGGAATCGGAAATAGAGTTCGTCGATGAAGATCACGCTCGCCGCACGAGTGCTCGGACCGTCGATCTCGACGCGACTGTCCTCCACATCTCCCGGGTGCAGGAGTGTTCCGTGTACATGAGTCGCAGAAGCGTGGAACGATTGGCTGGCTGGTTGCGGTCGAGAGCTATTGAGATGGGCGAACACTCCGCACACTCCGAAAAGGCCGCTGAAGGAGAGGCGTCATAGTGGCCTCTCCAGAACTCACGACCGCCATCAGCCAGCCGAGTGCGCTCCAAGCTCCCCTTGCGGAAACGTCGCCATTCGAGACCCCATTTTTCGCCGCGCCTACAGAGTCGCAAGGACGCACTTTCCTGATATGGCCCAGCCACGTCGACGGGGTTTCCGGCGGCTCGAGACAGCTCCCCCCGTTTGGGAACGCCGACGCCATGATCGGCTTGCATGACAGCCGCTGGACACGTATGGGCGGGCCCATGACGATTTTGGGGAGCGACGTCGCCCACGTGATCGCAATCGGCTTTGGCGAAACGACAAGTGCTGATACCTTGTGTGGGCGCGAGTATTCCGCCCGTTTGGAAGCGCTTCGGGTTCACGCTTGGACCGACGGGGCGCCTTTCGATGCTGCATCCGAACAGGACTTCCTCGAGTTCGTGAGTGCTCAGGGTCCCGAGACGAAGAAGGCGAGCCTGACTCTCTTGGACGATGGGACGCTTCGTGCCACCTGGCGGAACGACGATTGGCGCGTCGGTCTGCGGTTCTGCGGTGACCGAACGATTGACTTCGTGCTGCTGGATCGTACGAATCCGCCAACCGGAAAAGCTGGAACGGTCAGCCTGAAGCTCTTCGACATCGAACACGATAGCTGGGATCTCAACAAATCCCCCCTTCGAGGATGAGAGATGATCCGCTCCCCGACGAAGACCACGTTGTCAGGTACGTCGGAGGCAGCAAGGTAGACGGGACAACCGTAGACCCGTCTGGATTCGCCGGCACGCAACCCTCAGTCAACTGGCTGGAATGCACCAACGGCACCAAGAATGGTCAGATTGATCGCGTGCGCGGGCTGTTGCGGCTACACCGGAGGGCGACGGCCAAACTGGTCGAACTCAAAGTGGGCGTGATCCGAAGACTTCGAGATGATCTGGATGTTTTGGAAAAGCCGCTACCGGCGGACGAAGACTGGCCGGCCGCGCCATGCCACGCTGAAATCGTGAGCGTTCCAGCGGACGACCAAGCAGGGCAACTCGTTCGCGAAGCCCTCGCAGACAGTGTGATTGGCATCCATGATGCCGTCCTGTCCGCCAACGGTCCTCGTTAGGGAAGCTCTGATCAAGAGCTTCCCTAGCGCGGCATAGGGATGTGCCGCCAGATTCGATGGCGTAAGCCATTGAATCTGTGGAGCAAGACGAAACCGCGTTTTGTCTTGCGACCTGATCAAGCCCATGGATGGGCTTGATCAGAGGTTTCTTAGTGCCTGCTTTCGTCTTCCGGGACACCGGTGCACCTAGTCGGATGGCTCACCGAAGTACTGTTTGGCAGTGCATTGTTGACGTTCCGACGAAGTGGCAGGTACGTGCGGGCTTCGTAGCTGGCACGTATGCGTGGGCACTTCTCGAACGATAGCGCGGCGATCACGCTGGTCCGTTTGGCGCCGGGGCGCCTGAATATCTCACGGGTTGAGAGCCCTGCTGACGCAGCGGAAATCATCGTTGACGCGCCCCAAGAAAAACGCCCTTGAACTGCGGCGAATCTCCGCTATAGTCGCTCGTTTCTGGGCAGCCTGACCGCTGCCCGGTTTGTTTTGGGCGCGGTTCGTTTCGGGAGCGGGTTGTTTCGGGAGCGGCAAGAGGCGCGCCAAAGGAGTCGGCCAGATGACAGCGATCATGCCCACTTACGCGCGGTACGACGTGACGTTCCATCACGGCGCGGGCGCCCGGATCTACGACGACGCCGGCAAGGAGTACCTCGACGCCCTCTGTGGCCTCGCGGTGACCGGGCTCGGCCACGCCCATCCGGGCGTGACGAAGGCCATCGCCGACCAGGCCGGACAGTTGCTCCACACCTCGAACCTCTACGGGATCGCCGGCCAGCAGCGGCTTGCCGAGCGGCTCGTGGCGCTCTCGGGCATGGACAACGTCTTCTTCGGCAACTCCGGCGCCGAGGCGAACGAGGCGGCCATCAAGCTCGCGCGGCTCTACGGCCACTCGAAGGGCGTGGCGGCGCCGGCGGTCGTGGTGGTGGACGACAGCTTCCACGGCCGCACGATGGCGACGCTGACGGCCACCGGCAACCGCAAGGTGCAGGCCGGCTTCGAGCCCCTGCTCGGCGGCTTCGTACGGGCGCCGTTCAACGACGTCGAGGCGCTCCGCACCATCGCGGCCAACGACAAGAACGTGGTGGCCGTGCTGGTCGAGCCGATCCTCGGCGAGGGCGGCATCCAGATTCCGGGTGACGGCTATCTCCCGGAACTGCGCGCCCTCTGCGACGACAACGACTGGCTCCTGATGCTGGACGAGGTCCAGACCGGGAACGGGCGTTCGGGCAGGTTCTTCTGCTACCAGCACACGGACATCCTGCCCGACGTGGTGACCACCGCGAAGGGCCTCGGCAACGGCGTACCCATCGGCGCCTGCCTGGCGCGGGGCAAGGCCGCGGGAATCCTCGTCGCCGGTACGCATGCATCGACCTTCGGCGGCAATCCGCTGGTCTGCGCCGCGGCGAACGCGGTCCTCGACGAGTTGGAGGGGGGGTTGATCGAGCGTGCCGGGGAGCTCGGCGAGCGCTTCCTGGCAGGCTTCCGGGAAGGGCTCAGGGGCAACAACCAGGTCAAGGAGATTCGCGGCAAGGGCCTGCTGCTCGCGGTGGAGCTGCGGCAGCCCTGCACGCAGCTTGTGCTCGAGGCGATGGACCGGGGTCTCCTGCTGAACGTCGCGCAGGGGAACATCGTGCGGCTGCTGCCGCCGCTCATCATGACGGACGCGGAGGCCGACGAGACCGTGGCGACGGTCTGCGACCTCATCGACGCCCTGGCATGACCGCATGGAGACACGCCACTTCCTGACCCTCACGGACTTCAGCCCGGAGGAGCTGGCACACGTCGTCTCCCGTGCGGGCGAAATGAAACGGCGGCAGCGCGAGGGCAAGGCCTGGCGCCCGCTCGAGGGCCGGACGCTCGCGATGGTGTTCGAACTCAACTCGACGCGCACGCGGGTCGCGTTCGAGGTCGGCATGCACCAGCTTGGCGGCCACGCCATCTGCCTCACGCCCAAGGACACCCAGATTTCGCGCTCCGAGCCGATCGAGGACACCGCGCGGGTGCTGGCGGAGATGGTCGACGTCGTCATGCTGCGCACCCTGCGCCACGAGGACGTGACCGCCTTCGCGGAGGCGTCCGCCGTCCCGGTCATCAACGGGATGACCGCGCGCTTCCATCCGTGCCAGTTACTGGCGGACGTACAGACCTTCGAGGAAGTCCGGGGTCCCATTGCCGGCCGCACCGTCGCGTTCGTCGGCGATGGCTACAACATGTGCCATTCGTACATCAATGCTTCGCGCCAGTTCGGCTTCCACCTGAAGATCGCGACGCCGGAGACGCACCGCCCGGACGCGGCGCTGCTCGCCGGCGTCAACAGCGCCGAGTGGACGGACTGCCCGCGGGCCGCCGTGGAGAACGCGGATCTCGTCGTGACGGACGTCTGGTCGTCCATGGGACACGAACAAGAGGTCGGCGCGCGCCGACGTGCGTTCGAGGGCTTCCAGGTGACCCCGGCGCTCCTCGACGGCGCGCGTGACGAAGCCGTCTTCATGCACTGTCTGCCGGCGCACCGGGGCGAGGAGGTCAGCGCCGACCTCTTCGACGATCCCCGTTCGGTGGTGTACACCGAAGCCGGCAACCGCCTGCACTCGCAGAAGGCGCTACTGGAGTTCCTGCTCGGCGCCGGCTGAGGTCCCGGGCGCGCTCAGATTCCGGCGAGGACCCAGCGCCCGCCGTGTAGTACGGCCAGGGCGAGAAGCCCCGCGAGCAGGTCGTCGAGCAGCACACCGAGACCGCCGCCCACCTCCCGGTCCGCCCACGACACGGGCCACGGTTTCCAGATGTCGAAGAGGCGGAACAGGCCGAACGCGGCGGCTAGCAGCAGCGGTTCCGCCGGGACGAACAGCAGCGCGACCCAGACCCCGGCGACCTCGTCCAGCACGATGGCGGGATCGTCGTGCAGGGCGCGCCGGGCACACAGGGCGTGCAGCAGCCAGCCCCCCCCGGCGGCGAGCGTGGCCGCGGCCGCGAGCTGCACCAGTGGCGCGGCGCCCGCGAACGCCGCCCACCAGAGCAGCGTGCCGAGCAGGGCGCCCCAGGTACCCGGGGCGATCGGCAGAAAACCCGCGCCGAAGCCGGTCGCCAGCAGCACGTCCGGCGCGGTGAGGTCGCGGGGCTCGAGACGGCTAGCCCGCATTTCTCACCAGGCCGCTGGTCGGCGTCAAAAGGCTCTTGGGTTTCAATTGGTTGACCACGATGCCAAGTGATCGCGCCAAGAACGGACTGCGCTGGCCGCGCCCTCGCGGGTCTTTTGGCCCCGTGCGCGCACATGCTCCCTCAACCATAGGCCCCGCTATGCTCTCGGTCGCGAGCACGCGCACGGGGCCAAAATCCTCCGCGATCATCGCGGCCCCTGGTGAGAAACGTCCATGGTCGTCTTCCGACCACCCCGGAGGCATGAAATGGTGGCGAGGCATCGGAGGCGGCGGCTTCGGTCGGGATGGGGGAGAATCGCGGCGAAGGCGGGAGCGTGGTCGTCCGCATAATGGCGGAACGGCATGTTACCCCGTTGAGAAACTGACCCGACCGGACGGCGGCGAGCCCCGGACCGTGCCCGGCCCCGAGCCGTGGACGAGCAGCAAACCGCGACCGCGCCCTTGGGCGCGGGTCCCTTTCCGACCGACCGGTCCACCCGCCTTCGCCACACCCCCGATCCGACAAGGAGGCGACACGATGATGAACGACGATCTGCACGTTGTCCACGTCCGCGCGGCGGGCCTGGACGTGCACAAGATGGAGATCACGGCCACGGTGCGGCTGTGCGGGGCGGGCGGCGAGCCGGTGTGCGAGACGCGCCGCTTCGACGCGCTGCCGGAGGGCCTGGGCGAGATGGCGGGCTGGCTGGGCGGCCACCGCGTGACGGCGGCGGCGATGGAGGGGACCGGCGTGTACTGGGAGACGCCGTACGAGGCGCTCGAGGCGGCCGGCATCGAGGTGCAGCTACTGCACGCGCAGCAGGTCAAGCAACTGCGCGGGCGCAAGACCGACGTCGGCGACAGCCGCTGGCTGGCGCGCGTGTGCCAGTTCGGGCTGGGCCGGCCGAGCTTCGTGCCGCCGCGCGAGTTCCGCCAGTTGCGCGTGCTGAGCCGGCACCGGCGCACGCTGGTGGCGGAGCGCGGCCGGGTGCGCAACCGCGCCGCGAAGGTGGTCGACCGCAGCGGCGCGCGCATCGGCGGGGTGATCACCGACATCTTCGGCATGAACGGGCGGCGCATCCTCGACGGCTTGGTCGACGGGCTCGCGCGCGACGCCATCCTCGGCACGCTGAGCAGCCACGTGCGCGGCAAGCTCGACCGGCTCGGCGACGCGCTGACCGCCACGCTCGGCGCCGCCGACCGCGTCGTGCTCGCCGACCTGCTGCGCCAGCACGACGCCCTCGACCGCCGCCTCGCCGACCTCGACCGGCATCTCGCCGACGGGCTCGTGCCGCACGCCGGCCGGCTGCGCCTGCTGCAGACCGTCCCGGGCATCGACGCCGCCTCGGCGACCGCCATCCTGGCCGAGACCGGTCCCGACCCGGCCGCCGTGTTCGGCACCGCCGACCGGCTCGCGGCCTGGGCCGGCGTGTGCCCCGGCAACAACGAGAGCGCCGGCAAGCGCCGCGGCGCCCGCGCCCGCGCCGGCGCCAAGCACCTGCGCGCGCTGCTTGTCGGCTGCGCCCACGGCGCCGCCCGCACCAAGGACTGCCAGTTCCACGCCTACCACCGCGCCATCACCGCGCGCCGAGGCCACAAGCGCGCCATCGTCGCCACGGCCCACAAGCTCGCGCGGGTGATCTTCGCCGTGCTCCGCGACGACCGGCCCTACCGCGACCCCGAGGTCGACTACGAGGCCCTCCTGGTCGCCCGCAACGCGCCGCGCTGGATCGCCAGGCTGCGCGAGTTCGGCGTCCTCGAACAGCACGCCGACGGCACCGTGACCGTCAACTGGGCGGCCGCTTAGCGAGCCCCCGGCGACCCGCACGACCCGCGCGGCCACAACCGGGGCAGCCGCCGGGCGAACGGTCGCCGCCGCAGACGGCGCGGACCTGACCGTCCCGCCAGGGCGCCATGGGGCGTTCGCGGGCCCCCTCGGCCCGGGGGTGCGGAGACCACCAAGAATTTCACAGCAAATGCGGGCTAGCGGAAATGGCGGAATCCCGCGGATTGGCCGGCCTCGTCCGGCAAGGGACGCCCGCCCTCGAGGACCGTTACGCCGGCGCCGCGAACGATCTGCCCGACCCGGTACGTGGTCTCCGGCACCGTCGACGGGTCGGCGGCGGTGAACAGCAGCTCGTAGTCGTCGCCGCACGACAGCGCCGTGGCGGGGTCAACGCCGTCCGCGACGGGGACTGCCTCGAGGCCGATCTCGGCCCCCACGTCGCTCGCCTTGCACAGGTGGCCGAGGTCGGACAGCAGTCCGTCGGAGACGTCGATGGCCGCGGACGCGACGTCGCGCAGCGCGATGCCGAGGGCGAGCCGCGCTTCGACCCGGTAGAACCGCGGGTCGCCGGAGAGACGCGCGGCGTGGCCGACGCCGAGGGGCCCCGAGACGAAGATCCCGTCCCCGGCCCGCGCGCCGGAGCGCAGCAGCGCCTTGCCGCGCGGGACGACTCCGTGCGCCGCCACCGCAACGCTCAACGGTCCGCGCGCGAGATTCCCGCCGACGATGGCGACGCCGTGCCTGGCGGCGGCATCCGCGAGGCCGCGGGCGAACGCCTCGATCCAGTCGGTGTCGGATTCCGGGATCGTCAGGGCGACCACGCAGTAGCGCGCTTCGGCGCCCATGGCCGCCAGATCGGAGAGGTTCACGCCGAGGGCCCGCTGTCCGAGGAGGTCGCCGGGCGCGTGCGGCGGAAAGTGGCGGCCGGCGACCAGGGTGTCCGTGGTGACCGCGAGATCGAAACCGGGCGGCACCGTGACCAGTGCGGCGTCGTCGCCGGGACCGAGCCGCACGCCTTCGCCCGCCGCGCTCCCGCCGAGGATCGCGACGATGCGGTCGATCAGGGCGAACTCGTCCATCCGGTCTCGGCGCTCCGGAGGTCCCGGGCGACTCGGTCGAGGACCCCGTTCACGTACTTGTAGCTGTCCTGGGCGCCAAAGGTCTTGGCGAGCCGCACGTACTCGTCGATCGCCACCCGGTAGGGCACGTCGATGCAGGACCGCAACTCGTGGGCGCCGGCACGGAGGATGGCGCGCTCAACCTGATCGAGGGCGGCGACGCTGCGGTCCAGGTAAGGGGCAAAGGTGGCGTCGAGGTCGGGCGCGCCGCGGAGCACGCCCCGCAGGCAGGCGTCGAAGAATTCGGAATCCGCGTTGTCCAGGGTCCCGTTGTCCGCGAACTGCGCGCGGATGTCGTCGGCCGCCTGGCCGCCGAGCTGCCACTGGTAGATCGCCTGAACCAGCGCGCGTCGCGCGCGCCGGCGCGCCCGGGGGTCCACTACAGGGGGTCGAGCACGGTGGCCATCTCAAGAGCGGCGCGCGCGGCGTCCCCGCCCTTGTCGCCCTGGCCGGGATCGGCCCGCGCGACGGCCTGGGCATCGGTGTTCGTGGTCAGGACGCCGAAGATCATGGGTCGGCCGGTCTCGAGCGCCGCCCGTTGCAGTCCCGCGGCGCACTCGCCCGAGACGTAGTCGAAGTGCGGGGTCTCGCCGCGGATCACCGCGCCGAGGGCGATCACGGCGTCGGGGTCGAGGGCCAGCGCGGCGCGCCTGGCGACCAGGGGCAGGTCGAAGGCGCCGGGCACCCGATAGACCTCGATGTCATCGCGCGACACGCCGAAACGGACGAGCGTCGCGAGGGCGCTTTCGAGCATCGGGTCCACCACGGATGCGTTGAAGCGCGCGGCGACGATGGCGATGCGGCGACCGCTGCCGTCGAGTTCCAGGTCCTTGGGCTTTTCGTCGGCCATCCTTGCTTCCGTAACGGTTGGGGTCGAACGTCAGGGAGCGGCGTCGCGGCGAATCGTCAGCCGCACGTCCTCTCCCAGGGCCGTAACGTCGGCGATTTTACCCGTGACCGCATCGGCCATGTGGGCAAGGCCCAGACGGGCGAGGGGCCGCGCCCCGTCGCCGAGGAGTTTCGGGGCGGCGTAGACGATCAACTCGTCCCAGAGCCCGGCCTCGAGGAAAGCACCCGCGAGGATCGGGCCGGCTTCGACGAGCACCTCGTTGCACTGACGGTCGGCCAGTTGGGAGAGCAATGCGGCGGGATCGACCTTGGGACCCTCGTGACGCCACACTGCTGGGCCGGGCGGCGGACGACCGTCGCGACCGCAGGCGAGGAGGACCTCCGCGCCGTCGGTGAGCAGCGCGGCGTCCGGTGGGATGCGACCGCTCGCGGTCACCACGACCCTGAGCGGCTGGCGCATGCGACCGTCCGCCGCGAAACGCTCGTCGCGCACGGTAAGCCTTGGGTTGTCGGCGCGCACGGTCCCGGCTCCGGTGACGACGGCGCAACTGCGGGCGCGCCAGTGCTGGACATCGGCGCGGGCCGCCGCGCCGGTGATCCACTGGCTCTCGCCGCTCGCCATCGCGGTACGTCCATCCAGCGATACGGCCGTCTTGACGCGCACCCACGGACGACCCGTTTCGAGCCGCGTGATCCAGCCACGGTTCAGTTCGCGGGCCTCGGGCGTTTCGATGACATTCACCGTGACGCCGGCCTGGCGCAGGCGCTCGAATCCGGCGCCGGCGATGCGCGGATGCGGGTCCGTCATGGCCGCCACCACGCGCCGGATGCCCGCGTCGATCAGCGCCTCGGTACACGGCGGCGTGCGGCCGTGAAAGGAGCACGGCTCGAGGGAGACGTAGGCCGTGGCGCCAGAGACATCCGGGCCGGCATCGTCGAGGGCGTGGACTTCGGCGTGCCCCTCCCCCGTCCGGACGTGCCAGCCGCGGCCCAGGGTCCTGCCGTCGCGCACGATCAGGCACCCCACCCGGGGGTTCGGCGCACAGGTGTACAGCCCGCGCTCCGCGAGGGCGACGGCGGCGCGCAGGAAGAGGCGGTCGACGGTGTGCGACATGGGGTGCGGGCCCGCCGGCCTTCAGCCGTTTTCCGGCCGGAGCTTGCGGACTTCCTCGGAAAACTCGCGGATGTCCTGGAAGTCCTGGTAGACGGACGCGAAACGCACGTACGCGACGGCGTCCATGGAGCGCAACTCCTGCATGACCGCTTCGCCGACCGTGCGCGACGGGACCTCGCGCTCGCCCGTCGAGCGCAGCACGTGCGTGATGTGCCCGATCGCGTTCTCGATGTCTTCGGCGGCCACCGGGCGCTTCTCCAGCGCGCGGAGCATCCCGGCGCGCAACTTGTCCTCGTTGAACGGCTCGCGGGCGCCGTTGCTCTTGACGATGTGCGGCATGACGAGCGCCGCGCGCTCGTACGTCGTGAAGCGTTCTCCACAGCCCTGGCAGGCCCGGCGCCGGCGCACCTCGCCACCCTCCGCGACGAGTCGCGAATCGATCACGCGGGTGTCTTCGTCGCCGCAGAAGGGGCAGTGCAAGGGCTCAGCCGCCGATGGCCGGACATCGCGGGGATTGTACTGTGTCGTCGGCACGCGCCGTGGAGCGGTTCGGGCGCGCGTGCGCCGTATGGCGATTGCGTCCATCATACGGAGCGTCGCAACCGGGGAGAGCAGCCGTGATCGTCGAGCAGATCTGGACGGGCAACGCGTACCGCAACTTCAACTACCTCATCGCCTGCCCGGAGACGGGGGAGGCGCTGGCGATCGATCCGCTGGACCACCGGAAATGCCTCGCCCGTGCCCGCGAAAAGGGCTGGGAGGTCACGCAGGTACTGAACACCCACGAGCACCTCGACCACACGGGAGGCAACGGCGCGATGATCGAGGCGACGGGCGCGAAACTGCTCGCGCACCAGGACGCCGGTCCGCGCATCGACGGCATCGACGTAGGGCTCGGCGTCGGCGACGTGGTCTCGGTCGGCAAGACGGTGGAACTGCTGGCCCTCGACACTCCGGGGCACACCATGAGCCACATCTGCCTGCTGTCGAAGACGGATACGCCGGCGCTCTTCTGCGGCGACACGCTGTTCAACGCCGGCGCCGGCAACTGCCACGGGGGCGGCCACCCCGAGGAACTGTACGAGACCTTCGTCTCGCAGCTCGACCGGCTGCCGGAGGAGACGCTGATCTATCCGGGCCACGACTACATCGAGAACAACCTCGGCTTCACGCTGGACCGCGAGCCGGACAACGGGGCGGCGGCGGCGCTGTCGGAAGAACTCTCCGACACGCACGACCCGGACGATCCCCTGGTGACGACCCTGGCCCGGGAGCGCGAGATCAACACGTTCTTCCGGCTGACGAACCCGACGGTAATCGCGCGGATTCGGGAGGCCTTTCCGGACATGGACGAGAACCCCGGGCCGAAGGACGTCTTCCTCAAGCTGCGCGAGCTGCGCAATTCCTGGTAGGGGCGCGCCATGAAGATAGAGGTAGACATCACGCCGGCGGAAGTCCGGCAACTCTTCGGCCTGCCGGATACCACCGCGGCACAGGAGTACATGCAGGAGCGTTTCCAGCAGTTCGTGACGCAGCAGGGTGACGGGGAGGCGCTCGGGCGCATGATGACCGCGATGTTCGAAGGCGGCCGCCAATCGGTCGAGGCCTACCAGGAGTTCCTGCGGGGGCTCGGCGGACTGGCCGCCGCGCGAGAGGATCGCGGACGGGACTGAGGAGAAGGAGGGGGAATCATGAAAGCGCGATGCCTGGCCGTCGTGGGGCTCGCCGGTCTCTGGCTGGCGGGGTGTTCACAGGAGCCGGCCCAGATGCCTGCCCCGGAGCCCGAGGAAGCGCCTGACGCGGCCCAGGAGGCGCCGCCGCCGGCGAATTCACTCCGCAACGCCTATTTCGGGGATCTCCACGTCCATTCGCGCTACTCGCTCGACGCGTTCATCTTCGGCACGGTCGCGACCCCGGACGAGGCCTACCGTTTCGCGCGGGGTGAGAGCCTGGCGCACCCGTCGGGCTTCGAGATGCAGCTCCCGGATCCGCTGGATTTCTACGCGGTCACGGACCACGCGATGTTGCTCGGCATGTTGCCGGCGATGGCCGACCCGACCACGGAGATCTCGAAGACGGAGTTGGCCCAGCCCTTCGCGAACGCGAAGACGGTGGAGGAGCGGAGGGCGGCTTTTGCCGGCATACGACGGTACCTGTCACCGGAAACCGTCGGCGATGTCCTCGACCTGGACATCGTGCGCTCGGCCTGGGCGGAGATCATCGCCGCGGCCAACCGGAACAACGATCCCGGCAACTTCACGGCGTTCATCGCCTATGAGTACACCTCCGCGCCGTCGTCGCAGAACCTGCATCGCAACGTGGTGTTCCGCGGCGACGGCGCCCCGGAGATGCCGTTCTCGCGCCTGGACTCGAGCAATCCCGAGGCGCTCTGGGCGTGGATGGACCGTGCCCGGGCCGACGGCTACGACGCGCTGGCCATCCCGCATAACAGCAACGGCTCGAACGGTCAGATGTTCAAGCCGGCCTACTACGACGATGCGCCCCTGGATGCCGTGTACGCGGATCTGCGGATGCGCAACGAGCCGCTGGTCGAGATCACCCAGGTGAAGGGGACATCCGATACCCATCCGCTCCTGTCCCCGAACGACGAGTGGGCGAACTTCGAGATCATGCCGTTCCGCATCGCCACGCAGATCGTCAGCAACGTCTCCGGGAGCTATGCGCGAGAAGCCCTGATTCGGGGTATCCGGTTCGAAGCGGAGCAGGGCTTCAACCCGTTCAAGTTCGGGATCGCCGCGGCGAGCGACACGCACAACGCGTCGTATGCCGGGGATGAGTCCGAGTTCTACAGCAAGGTGGGTCTCCTCGACGGTACGCCGGAACGGCGCGGCGCCGTCCCGCTGGAACCGGTGCCCGGAGAGGGACCTCTGGACGTGGGCCCGTGTCCCGAGACCGTACCGACGGCGATTTCGGGCGAGTCCACCGAACCGGTACCGAAGATCTGGTGCGGGGAGGACGCCGACCGTTTTCGCGAGACCTACTACACCTACTGGAGCGCGTCGGGCCTCACCGGGGCGTGGGCGCAGGAGAACACCCGCGCGTCGATCCACGACGCGTTCCGGCGCAAGGAGACCTTCGGCACGAGCGGGCCGCGTATCCGAGTGCGCTTTTTCGGCGGCTACGGCCTCGCCGACGTGGCGGCGGATGCGGCCGACATGGTCGAACGCGCGGACGCCGGCGGCGTGCCCATGGGCGGCGACCTCGAAGGGCAGGAGGAAGGCGCCCCGACCTTCCTCGTCTGGGCCGCCCGGGATGCCCGGAGCGCGCCGCTGCAGCGCGCGCAGGTCGTCAAGGGCTGGGTCGAGGACGGCGCCGCCCGGGAGCAGGTGTTCGACGTGGCCTGCTCCGACGGCGGCATGGTGGACCCGGAGACCCACCGGTGCCCGGACAACGGTGCGACGGTGAACCTGGCGGACTGCTCGATCTCCGACGATGTCGGGGCCGCGCAGCTTGCCGCGGCGTGGCAGGACCCGACGTTCGATCCCGCCGAGCGCGCGCTCTACTACGTGCGCGTGCTGGAGAACCCGACGTGCCGCTGGTCCACGTGGGATGCCCTGAAAGCGGGCGTGTCGCCGCGACCGGACCTCCAGGCGACGCTGCAGGAGCGGGCCTGGACCTCCCCCATCTGGTACGCTCCGGCGGGTTGATTTGCCGATTGGCAGGGAGGGGGAAGTCATGAAGGCACGATGTCTGATGGCCATCGGGCTCGCCGGCCTGTGGCTGGCGGGGTGTTCGCAGGAACCGGTAGAGGCGCCTGCCGCGGAGCCGGACGAAGCGGCCGATGCCGCCCCCGAAGCCGCGCCGCCGCCGGCGAACCCGCTCCGCAACGCCTATTTCGGCGACCTCCACGTGCACTCGCGCTACTCTTTCGACGCGTTCATCTTCGGCACGGTCGCGACGCCCGACGAGGCGTACCGGTATGCGCGCGGCGAAAGCCTGACGCACGCCTCGGGCTTCGAGATGCAGTTGCCGGACCCCCTCGACTTCTACGCGGTCACGGACCACGCGATGTTCCTGGGCATGCTGCCGGCGATGTCCGATCCAACCACGGAGATCTCGAAGACGGAGTTCGCGCAGCCCTTCGTGAGCGCGGAGACCGCCGAGGAGCGGGGCGCCGCGTTTGCGGCCATCCGGCCGTACATGACCCCGGAGACCCATGCGGAGATCCTCGACAAGGACATCGTGCGCTCGGCGTGGGCTGAGATCATCGCGTCGGCCAACCGCAACAACGATCCCGGCAACTTCACCACGTTCATCGCCTACGAATACACGTCCGGGCCGTCCTCCCAGAACCTGCACCGCAACGTCGTCTTCCGGGGCGACGGGGCGCCGGAGATCCCGTTCTCGCGCCTCGATTCGATGAATCCCGAGGAACTCTGGCAGTGGATGGACCGGGCGCGGGAGGACGGCTACGACGCGCTGGCCATCCCGCACAACAGCAACGGCTCGAACGGCCAGATGTTCAAGCCGGCCTACTACGACGATGCGCCCCTGGACGCCGCGTACGCGGATCTGCGGATGCGCAACGAGCCGCTGGTCGAGATCACCCAGGTCAAGGGCACTTCGGACACCCATCCGCTCCTGTCGCCGAACGACGAGTGGGCGAACTTCGAGATCATGCCGTTCCGGATCGCGACGCAGATCATCAGCAACGTGTCGGGCAGCTACCTGCGGGAGGCGCTGATCCGGGGCATCGCGTTCGAAGACGAACAGGGCTTCAACCCGTTCAAGTTCGGGATCGCCGCGGCGAGCGACACGCACAACGCGTCGTACGCCGGCGACGAGTCCGAGTTCTACAGCAAGGTCGGAGTCCTCGACGGCACGCCGGAGCGGCGCGGCGCCATCCCGCTCGAGCCGGTGCCGGGAGAGGGCCCGCTGGACGTCCGGCCGTGCCCGGAGACCGTGCCCGCCGCAGTCGCGGGAGAGTCGGAGGAACCCGCGCCGAGCATCTGGTGCGGCGAGGACGCGGACCGCTTTCGGGAGACCTACTACACCTACTGGAGCGCGTCGGGGCTGACGGGCGCATGGGCGCAGGAGAACACGCGCGCGTCGATCCACGACGCGTTCCGCCGCAAGGAGACCTTCGGCACGAGCGGCCCGCGCATCCGCGTGCGCTTCTTCGGCGGCTACGGTCTCGCCGACGTGGCGGCGGATGCGGCGGACATGGTCGAACGCGCCGACGCCGGCGGCGTGGCCATGGGCGGCGACCTCGAAGGACAGGAGGAAGGCGCGCCGACGTTCCTCGTCTGGGCCGCCCGGGATGCCCGGAGCGCGCCGCTGCAGCGCGCGCAGGTCATCAAGGGCTGGGTCGAGGACGGCGCCACCCGGGAGCAGGTGTTCGACGTGGCGTGCTCCGATGGCGGCATGGTGGACCCGGACACTCACCGGTGCCCGGACAACGGCGCTACGGTGAACCTGGCCGACTGCTCGATCTCCGACGAGGTCGGGGCCGCACAGCTTGCCGCGTCATGGCGGGACCCGACGTTCGACCCCGCCGAGCGCGCGCTCTACTACGTGCGCGTCCTGGAGAATCCGACGTGCCGCTGGTCGACCTGGGACGCGCTGAAAGCAGGCGTGTCGCCGCGGCCGGACCTGCCGGCAACGCTGCAGGAGCGGGCCTGGACGTCGCCGATCTGGTATTCGCCCGCAAGCTGACCGGTTGACCCGGAGGAGAGAGCCATGAGTGCCCAGCATGTTCCCGGGAGGGTGCGGGGGTCGCTGGTAGCGTCGCTCGCCTGCCTCTCGCTGGTGTGGCCGGGGCTGACGGCCTGCTCGCAGGAGACGGCGCCGGAGGCGGCGGAACCGGACGGCGCGGCCACCGCGAGCGCGGCGCCGGAGACCCCGCGGCCGGCGTCGAACCCGTTGCGTGACGCCTACTTCGGCGACCTGCACGTCCACACGCGCTATTCGATGGACGCGTACCTGGTCGGCACGCGCGCCAACCCGGACGAGGCGTACCGCTTCGCGCGGGGTGCGCCGATGGCCCACGCGAGCGGCTTCGAGATGCGGCTCGCGGATCCGCTCGACTTCTACGCGGTCACGGACCACGCGATGTTCCTCGGCATGTTCTCGGCGATCAACGATCCGACGACGGAGGTCTCGCAGCGGCCCTCCTCGCAACCCTTCGTCGGCATGAACACTCCGGAGCGGCGCGCCGCCGTCGGCCAGGCGCTGATGGCCATGATCGGGGACCCGAAGCAGACCGCCGGGTTCATCGACCGCGACGTGGGGCGTTCCACCTGGGCGGACATCGTGGCGGCCGCGGACCGGCATTACGAGCCGGGGCGTTTCACGACCTTCGTCGGCTACGAATACACCTCCATGCCGGGCTTGCAGAACCTGCACCGCAACGTGATTTTCCGTGGCGGGAGCGCGCCGGACATCCCCTTCTCGATGCTCGATTCGATGAACCCGGAGGATCTCTGGGCTTGGATGGACCGGGCGCGCGCGGACGGTTACGAGGCGCTCGCGATCCCGCACAACAGCAACGGTTCCAACGGCCAGATGTTCAAGCCCGCGTACTTCGACGACACGCCGCTCGATGCGGCCTATGCCGAGACGCGCATGCGCAACGAGCCCCTGGTCGAAGTGACGCAGATCAAGGGCACCTCGGAGACGCACCCGCTGCTGTCGCCCAACGACGAGTGGGCGAACTTCGAGATCCTGCCGTTCCGTGTCGCGACGCAGATCCTGAGCAACGTGTCCGGCAGCTATGCCCGCGAGGCGCTGATCCGCGGCATCGGCTTTGAGCGGGAGCAGGGCTTCAACCCGTTCCGCTTCGGCTTCGTGGGCGCCAGCGATACGCACAACGCGTCGTATGCGGGGGACGAGTCGGATTACTACGCGAAGCTGGCAACCTGGGACGCGACGCCGGAGCAGCGCGCGTCGGTCGCGCTTTCGGCGACTCCCGAGGATGGCACGCTCGACGTGCGCCGATGCCCGGGGACCGCGCCGTCGGCGCTATCGGGCGAGTCGGACGAGAGCGTGGCACAGGTCTGGTGCGGCGCCGACGCGGGACGCTTCACGCAGACGGACAACACCTTCTTCGGCGCCGCCGGCCTCGCCGGCGTGTGGGCGGAAGCGAACACGCGCGAGGCCATCTACGACGCCTTCCGACGCAAGGAGACCTTCGGCACGAGCGGCCCGCGCATCCGCGTCCGGTTTTTCGCCGGCTACGGCCTGGAGGGCGTGGCGGCGGATGCTCCGGACATGATGGAACGCGGCGATGCCGGGGGGGTTCCGATGGGCGGGGACCTCGCCGGGCGTGCGGAGGGTGCTCCGACTTTCCTCGTATGGGCCGCCCGCGACGCGCGCAGCGCGCCGCTGCAGCGCGCGCAGATCGTCAAGGGCTGGGTGCAGGACGGCGCGGCGCGGGAGCAGGTCTTCGACGTCGCGTGTTCGGACGGCGGCGCCGTGGATGCGCAGAGCCACCGGTGCCCGGACAACGGCGCGGCGGTGAATCTGGCGGACTGCTCCGTCTCCGGGGACGTCGGCGCGGCGCAGCTCGCGGCGTCCTGGCGGGATCCGACGTTCGACCCGGCGCAGCACGCCGTCTACTACGTGCGCGTGCTGGAGAATCCGACCTGCCGCTGGTCCACCTGGGACGCGGTGCGGGCCGGTGTCGCGCCGCGGCCGGACTTCCCGGCGACCATCCAGGAACGCGCCTGGACCTCGCCGATCTGGTATTCGCCCGGCGGCTGAGGGACAGCGCGGATGGCCGACGACATTCCGAGCATCGTCCACCATGTCTCCCTCGGGACGAACGACTTCGACCGGGCGGCAGCTTTCTACGACCGCGTGATGCCGATGATCGGCGCCCGCAAGGTGCTGTCGTTTCCGTCCGCCGTGGCCTACGGCAAGCAGTTTCCGGAATTCTGGGTCCAGGCGCCCGTGGACCGGGGCGCGGCCGGCGCGGCGAACGGCACGCACGTAGCGTTCATCGCGCGGTCGCGAGAGGCCGTGGACGCCTTCCATGCGGCGGCCCTGGAAGCGGGAGGCGCGGACGACGGCGCACCCGGGCCGAGGCCGGAATACGGCCCCGACTACTACTGCTGTTTCGTGCGCGACCCCGACGGACACAAGATCGAGGCCGCCGTCATTCCGAAGTAACGCCGAGGACCGTTCCTGGCGTTACAGGGACGGGCTCTGGGCTCGCCGCTCCAGGCGGAACAACTGCCCTCCGGCCACCCAGTTGTCGGCGGGCTCGAGTTCGTATTTCGCCGCGAAGGCCGTACTGACGGTCCGCCGCTCGTCGTGGTCGTGCACGCGCACCGCGGTCAGCTCGTAGATCGACGTGTCGACCCGCACGCGCACATGCGGTGTTTCCTCGAGGTACTCCGTCCAACGGGTGCCGTCCTCCCGCGTGGCCACGTAGGCGTCACCGCCGATGCCGACGGCCCACATGTTGATCGAATACGGGCTGTCGGGCCGGAGTTCGAGCTGGACGTTGTGGTGCTCGTCGAGGGCGGACCAGTCGGTCGGTGCCGGTGCCGGCTCACCCTCGAGTTCACCGCCCGGGACGAAGCCGAACGGCTCGCTGCATCCGGCGGCGGCGAGGCACGCCACGGCCGCGCAGTGGCGCACGCCGAAGGGGGCGTTGACTGACCGCGGCTGCGTCGGGACCTGCCCGCCGATGCTGAACTTCATGCCCCGAAGGTAGGCGTCTTTGGCCGCGCGTTCAAGTCGCAGCGCCGCCGGCCGCGTCGCGTGAGGACAGGCGCCGGCTCAACACGTAGAACACCGCGCCGCCCGCGAGGACCCCGAGTCCCGCGAGGCCTTCCAGCGGGCGCTGCATCACGATGTACGTCAGGGTCCAGCCGGTGACCGCGAGGAACACCAGCGGGGGCACGGGGTACCACGGCACGCGGTAGGGGCGGGAAAGTTCCGGACGCCGCACGCGCAGCACGACCACGGACGCCACCGTGAACAGCGTGCTGACGCCCAACGTGAAGCCGGCGAAGACGAGGATGGACTCGAAGGTCGCCGTGAGGACGAAGGCCCCGGCCAGGGCCGACTGCAGGACAATGGCGACCACGGGTACTTCGTGGCGATTGGTGCGGGCGAGAAAACGCAGCGCGTGAAAGTCCTGGCCGATGACGTGCAGGACGCGGGGCCCGGCCAGGGTCATGGCGCTCACCGTCGAGACCAGGAGCAGCGCCAGGACGACGCCCATGATCGCGGCCCCGGCGTCGCCGAAGACGAACTGCGCCGCCACGTAGCCGACCTCGAGCTTGCCGGCCAGTGCGTCGACGGGTGCGGCGTAGAGAAAGGTGAAGTTCAGCAGCAGGTAGAGGGCCATGACGATCCCGGTCCCGAGCACCAGGACGCGGGACAGGGTTTCGCGCGGCCGGTCCAGTTCGTCGATGAAGTACGTGGCGGCGTTCCAGCCGATGTAGGCGTAGTTGACGTAGATCAGGGCCACGGCGAACGCGCCCGAGAGGAGCAGGGCGCCGTCGCCCGCAACGGGCAGGAAGCGGATGTCCTGGGGCGTTTCCACCAGCGTCCAGCCGAGGACGCAGAACGCCGCGATGAGCAGGAGCTTGAGCCAGGTGAATATCTGCTGCGTGCCGCCGCTCGCGCGCCGGTTGGTGGCGTGCGCGGCCGCGAGGACGGCGATCAGGGCCACGGCCAGCCAGCGGGGCGAGAGCGCCGGGAACACGGAGGCGAGATAGGTGCCGAACGTGATCGCGGCCAGGGCGGTAGGCGCGGCGAAACCGATCGTCGCCGACATCCAGCCGGACACGAACCCCACCGACGGGTGGTAGGTACGCGACAGGAAGTTGTACTCCCCGCCCGAGCGCGGCAGGGCGGCGCCAAGTTCCGCGTAGGTCAGGGCGCCGCAGAGCGCGGTGATTCCGCCGACGAACCAGAGCGCAAGGATGACGAAGCCGGACTGGATCTCGAGCAACTGGAAGCCCAGGCTCGTGAACACCCCGGTACCGATCATGTTCGCGATCACGACCGCGAGGGCCGTGCGCGCGCTGAAATGCCCGGACTGCACGCGCCCGTTGCCGGCTCAGCGGCGCGGCCAGCAATCCGTCACGCGCGTCGCGATCCAGCGCACGAGATCGGCGTTGACCTCGCGCGGCTTCTCCTGGGCCATCCAGTGGCCGGAGTCGATGACGGTCTCCGTCAGGTCGTCGCAGTAGGAGCGCATGGGGTCGCCGAGGCGCGATGTCACGGTCTCGCAGGTATAGTCGTAGCGTGCGCCGATGAACAGCACCGGCATCGCGAGCCGGCCGTCGTTCACGGCCTGTTCGGCGTAGGCCCGGTTCGCCGCATGGTTCATGTAGAACGCGTTCGGCCCGAAGAAGCCGTTGCGGGCGAGGGCTTCCGCATAGCGTGCGAGGTCCTCTTCGGTCACCACGTCGGCATCGCGCGGCAGGTCCGGAGGCTCCGGAGCCCCGCCGAACCAGCCGCCGGACTTGCGGATCATCGCGGTGCCGGCCGGCTTCCCCCGCCCCGACGGGTCGCCCTTGCGGAACGCCAGCTTGACCATGTTGTACGGATTCGCGTCCATGGCCGCGGTCGCCGCCCCGAATGCCTCCTGGTAGTAGAGCTGGTACTCCCACTGTCCGGCGGGGAACTCGCCCTCGGGGTAGACCGCGCGGTCCACGAACGGCAGGCAGCCCTCGAGACCGTACTCCAGGGTGTGGTAGGGAACGCACAGGTTGGCGACGGCGTGGCAGCGGTCCGGGTGGTGGCTCGCGATGTTCCAGACCACCGGACTGCCCCAGTCGTGGCCGACCCAGATGGCGCGCTCCCGCCCGAGGGCGTCGAGCACGCCGATCATGTCGCCGACCACGCGCTCCTGGGCATAGTCCTCGTGGCGTTCGTAGACGGTCGAGCGCCCGTACCCGCGCAGGTCCGGCGCGACGGCGCGGAAGCCGAGGGCGGCCAGCGCCGGGAGTTGGTGACGCCAACTGATCGAGAGTTCCGGCCAGCCGTGGACAAAGACCACCAGCGGCCCGTCTTCGGGACCGGCTGCGAGGAAGAAGGACCGGTGCGTGCCGGTGCGGACCGTGTGTTCGGAGATCATCCTCCCGCCGCTTCCGCGGCGACGGACTGCGCGGCAAGCGACCCGGTCGAGGGGTCGGCCGCCGTCTCCAGGTAGGGACGGTCGCCCTGCACGGTCACGCGCAGCCCGCGCCGGGTCTCGGGGTAGTAGTCCCACACCGCCAGGTGCTGCGCGCAACGGTTGTCCCACATCGCGATGGACCCCGCTTCCCAGTGGAAGCGGCACTGGAAGGCCGGGTGCTTGACGTGGTCGAAGAGGAAGTCCAGCAACCCGCGGCTCTCGGAGGCCGTCAGTTCCTGGATGCGCTTGGTGAACGAACTGTTCACGAACAGCGCCTTGCGCTTCGTCACGGGGTGGGTCCGCACCACCGGATGGACCGCGCGGGGAAACTCGCGCTGGGGCGGGTGGTCCCCGTAGACGCCCGTGTAATCCGCCGCGTGCAGCGCCGTGAGGCGTTCCAGCAGCGCCCGAAGTGACGGGGACAGGGCGTCGTAAGCCGCGTACATGCTCGCCCACAGCGTGTCGCCGCCCTGGGGCGGCACCTCGTGCAGGTGCAGGATGGTGCCGAGCGGCGGCTCCTCGTCGGCGGACACGTCGGAGTGCCAACCCGAACCGTTGTTGCGCTTCGAGTTACGGTTCGTTTCGATCACCATCAACTCTGGATTGCCATGCGCGTACGGAGCGGCGGGATGGATGTGCAGGGGTCCGAACCGGCGGCCGAAAGCGAGGTGCTGTTCGGGCGTCAGGACCTGATCCCGGAAGAACAGCACGCAGTGGGCCATCCAGGCGTCGTGAATCTCGCGGAGGGTCTCGTCGGAGAGCGGCCCGGAGAGGTTCACGCCGTGTACGGTCGCGCCGATGGTCGGTGTCAGGGGCTCTACTGCGATGTGACGGTACGACACCTTGGCGGCTCCGCTACGGTAAAGGCAGGACTATACACCGCCCGTGGCCGCGGCCCGGTGCGCCGCCGGGTCCGGGAGGTAGTGGCCGCGGTCGAGCGCCGCCAGGAGAGGCCGCATCCAGGCCGGTGCGTCGCCGGCCCCGGGGTGGACCAAAGCCTTGACGGCGAGTCCGCGCACGTAGCGGTCGTGGTCGCCGAAGGCCCGTTCGGCGAACCGCCGGCGTTGTGCGGCGGTCAGTCGTCCGTTCGCCGCAAGCTGGAGGAGGGCGTAGGCGACGCTTTCGCGCACGGTGGAGCGGGTCATCCTGACGTTGGTGGAGTTGTCGGGTTCGACCTCCGGGTCCAGCCGTTCGATGAGCGCCTCGGTCACCGTCTCAGGGAGGTCGCGGCGGCGTCCGAGGTTGCCGAGGGCGTAGGCGGCATTGCAGCGGACCAGGTCGTCGGTGTCGGCCAGGCGTCCCGCGAGGGTCTCGATGGCGCGCTCCTCGGTGGAGCGGGTCTCGCCGATGGCGAACACGGCCACGCGCCGCACCGGTGCGTCGGGATGGGTTGCCGCCGTGCAGAGGACATCGAGGGCGCGGTCGCCGGCGATGCCGAGACCGTAGCCGCTCGCCCGGCGCACGGACTCGCGGCGGTCCACGAGGGCCCCGGCGAGGGCGTCGAGGGCGGCGTCGTCGCTGCGCGCACGACCGCCGAGGACATACGCCGCTGCCAGGCGCGCGTCCTCCGTCTTCGCGTCCAGGAGGCCGGCGGCGTGGGGTCCGAACTCCGCCGTCTCGCCCCGCAGCCACGCCCAGTTCCGTTCGACGATCGGCTGGTTCGCCGGAAACGGCCCGCGGCGGGCGGGACGCGACGCCCCGTTGCGCCAAGACGGCCGGTCGGGCTCCTGCGTTCGCAGGAAGTAGAACTTGTACATGTAGCGGCGCCCCTGGAAGTCCGGATGCTGGCGGACGCCTCGGTGCATGAGGTCATAGTGGGCCAGGAGCACGCTGCCGGCCGGGAGGGGCAGGCGCCTCGGGGAGAGCCCCTCGATGCCGAGCCCCCGCAGGGACTCGGCGAGACGCCGGTCGCGGTAGTCGAGGTCAGGATGGGCGGAGACCTCTTCGTTGAAGGACCGGTCGATGCCGTCGCCGGGGTACCAGCCCTTGCCGCGCTCGAAGTCCCGGGTCCAGTACTGCGAGCCGGGCAGGACCTCGGTCGGACCGTTCTCCAGCGTCACGTCCTGCGGATAGTAGAAGAGCATGGCCCAGTTCGGACGGTGCGAACGGTAGTGTCCGCGCTCGTTCCACGGCAGGTTGCCGTCCTGGTGGAAGCCCTGGTCCCGGTGCGTCGAAGCGTGCACGTAGTGATGCGGATGCAGCACGTATCCGTCCCCCAGCACGCTCCGCAGGGCTCCGGTGACGGTGGGACACTCGAGCAGCTCCAGGATGCCGGGCACCCGCGCGACGACGTTGTCCCCGAAGTACTGCAGGTGGACGGTGTCGCCGCCCGCGCGCCGCCCCTCGTCGTACAGGCCGCTGGCTGCCCGGAACATCCAGCGATGGAAGTCGGGCTCAAGCTCCGGCGGCTGGAGCGCCAGGTACCCTTCGTTGAGAAACCGGGACATCTGGTCGTCGTCGAGCAGGGGCATGGCGGGCGACGTCATCGGGCGGGCGGACGATGTTACCAGCAGCCCCCGGCGCGGCTATATGATGGGGCTCCCGCAGGGGTCGGGAGGGACGACACACATGGCCGCACTGGATGGTTTTCGGGTTCTCGACATGACGCAGTACGAGGCTGGCACGTCCTGCACCCAGGCGCTCGCCTGGCTCGGCGCCGACGTGGTGAAGGTGGAGTCGCCGCGGGGCGACCCGGGTCGCGGTCCGACGGGGAGCAGCGAGTACTTCATCGTCTGGAACAGCAACAAGCGCAGCGTCTCGATCGACCTGCAGCAGGCGCGCGGCCGGCGGATGCTGCTCGACATGCTGCCGCGCTACGACGCCTTCGTGGAGAACTACGGCCCGGGCGTCATGGAGAAGCTCGACCTCGGCTACGATGTCATGCAGGCCGTCAACCCGGGCATCATCTACGCGCGCATCAAGGGGTTCGGGCTCGAGGGCCCCTGGTCCGACTACAAGTGCTACGACATGGTGGCCCAGTCCGCCGCCGGGGCGTTCTCCATTACCGGCGAGCCGGACGGTCCGCCGGTGCGTCCGGGTCCGACCACGGGCGACGCCGGCACGGGCGTGCAGATGGCGCTTGCCATCACCGCCGCGTACACCCAGAAGCTCAAGACCGGCAAGGGCCAGCACATCGAACTGTCGATGCAGGAGGCGATGACCTACTACCTGCGCACGGCGACGGCGAGTACCCGGTTCGGGACGCGGCCTTCCCAGAGGATGGGCAACGGCGGGCGCCCGACGATGTCCCTGTACAGGAGCAAGGGCGACGGCCCGAACGACTACCTGTTCGTCATGGCCGTCACCGACCGCATGTGGGAGGCCCTGTGCCGCGTGATGCTGCGCCCGGACCTCCTCGAAGACCCGCGCTTCGCCGACCAGTCGGCCCGCCAGGAGAACCGCGAGGCGCTGGCGGCGGAAATCGGCGCGTGGGTGTCCGAACGGGACAAGTACGAGGGCATGCGCCTGCTCTCCGAGGGCGGCGTCCCGGCGAGTGCGGTACTGGATACCAAGGACCTCTACGAAAACCCGCATCTCGTCGGCCGGGGCTTCGTGCGCGAGGTCGACCACCCGGTGCACGGGCGGATCAAGCTCCTCGGCTGGCCCGCGCGCATGTCGGAAAGCGCCGTGCCGGTCGAGCCGGCGCCGCTGCTCGGCCAGCACTCGCGGGAGGTGATTGCCGCCGACCTGTCCCTCGGCGACGAGGAGATCGACGCGCTGGTGCGGGCCGGCGTGATGGCCGAAGCCTGACCGGCGGGATTGCCCCCTACGATCCCGAAGCCGTCAGGTAGCGCTCGACCTCCGCCCGCCACGGCACGTCCCGATCCCGCCAGCCCTCGAGCAGGCGCTGGTAGATCTCCCGCGCCTCGGCATGCTGCCCGAGCGCGGCGTGGGCGCGCGCGAGGCCCCGCAGGGACAGGGGGCGATTGGGAGTGCGCAGCAGTGACGTCTCGAACGCCTCCAGGGCTTCCCCGGGCCGGGCGGCCGCAAGCAGCGCCTCGCCGTGCAGTTCGTGGACGGGTTTCAGCGGGTTCGGTGCGCCGTTCGGCGGCCGCATGGACTCGGCGATCGCGACGCCCTCCCGCAGCAGTGCCAGCCCCGCGTCCGTGTCGCCGCCGGCGATGGCGAGCATGCCGGCCACCTCCTTCGTCATGATCCGCAGCGGCTTGCTGGTGCGGGCGTAGTAGGACTGGTCCCCGTCCCCGGCGCTGGCTTCCTCCGCGGCCTCGGCAAGCCTGTGCGCCGCCGCCTCCGCAAGCGCCAGATCGCCGGTGTGCGCGGCGCCGAGGCCGGTGGCGAGCAGTTCGGTGGGTTGCGACTCGTCGGTGACCGGCTGCGGGTCCCAGGCCTCCCGCTCGATCGCCATCCGCGCCCGCACCCGCGGCAGCGTGTTGATGGCCCGCTCGTGCTCCGCGGCGCGCTCTCCGATGCCCTCCATGCGCTCGATCCAGAGCGCCGCCCGCTCGTAGTCGCCGCGCTGCAGGTCGCCGTACTGGCCCCAGTCGAGGGCGTGCACCATGTCGCCGACGTTGTCCTCCGGCTCCCAGAGATCGACCGCCGCATCGTAGGCGGACTGGTTCGAGGCGGAGACCCGATCCCACATGCCGCGCTGGATGAAGATGTGCGACGGCATGTGCCTGGCGTGCGAGACCTTCTCGGCGATGCCGGCGAAGACGTGGGCCGCGGGCAGCGCGAGCGGGGCGTGTACGGGATCGTCGAAGGCGTGGATGGCGTAGTGGGCCGCCCCCGGATGGTTGGGGCTCCGGTCGAGCAGTTGCAGGGCGATGGCCCCGGCGAGCACGTTCGTGCGTACGGCGTCGCCGGAACCCCCGGCCGACATGAGCAGCGACAGCGCGTAGAACGCCGTTACTTCCTCGTCCTCGGGAAATGCGCCGGACAACCGCCGCATGGCTTCCATGTAGGCGTGACGCCGCGTCAGGGTGTCGCCCGTACCGAAGAACAGGGCCTCCACCGCGGCCAGGAAGCCTTTCTCCCTCTCCGTGGGCGCCTTCGCGAGCCGTGCCTCCGGCGTCTCTGCGAGCCTTGTCAGCACGGCCCTGGGGGTTTCCAGGTCCCGCTCGCCGATCAGGGGATGGTTGTAGCAGAGCGATTCGCCCCAGTAGGCCATCGCAAAGTTCGGATCCAGTTCCTGCGCCGCCTGGAACTCGGTGCGCGCCTGCTTCCACCCGAAACTGTGCAGGATCGTGACGCCGCGCAGGAAGCGGTCCTGCGCGGGCCCGGTCGCCGATGTCGGAAACGCGATGGAGCCGAGGCCCTGCAGGTCCGCCGCGAGCGTGGGGACGGTTGCGAGCACGGCGGCGAGAATGACGGAAAGACAGCGTTTCATGGCCGGGACCTCCGTTGGGTTGGCGCGTTACAGGAGACCGGCGGCGCGCGCCCAGCGGTACTTCGCACCGAGCACGGCGACCGGTTTTTCGGCGGTGTACGGGTAGGCGAGAACGTCGCGGTCCATCAGGTAGTCGCAAGCCTGCTCGATCTCCACGTCGCCGACCAGGGAGGCCACGACGGGCTTGTCGATGCCGCGGCCGCGGGCTTCGGCGACCGCTGCGCCGAGGAGTTCGGCGAAGACCATCGGCGGCGTGATGATCGTGTGCCAGTAGCCGAGCACCAGCGCGTGAACGCGCTCGTCCGCGAGGGCCAGGTCGATGGTGGCGCGGTAGGTCGTGGGCGGTTCGCCCCCGGTGATGTCGACCGGATTGCCGGAGGCGCCGAAGGGCGGGATGAACTCCTTGAACGCGGCGTCGAGGTCGTCGGGCATGGCCATCAGCGACAGGCCGTGGTCGGCGCAGGCGTCCGACAGCAGCACGCCGGAACCCCCGGCGCCGGTCAGGATGAGGATGTTCTCGCCCTGCGGGTGGGGCAGGACCTGCAGGCCGCGGGCGAACTCCAGCATGTCGTTCAGCGTGGCCGCCCGGATGACGCCGCTCTGGCGCAGGACGGCGTCGTAGACGCGGTCGTCTCCGGCGAGGGCGCCGGTGTGCGAATTGGCGGCGCGCGCGCCCATGCTCGTGCGGCCGGCCTTCAGGACCACGACGGGCTTCTTGCGGGACACGCGTGCGGCGACCTCGGCGAACGCGCGGCCGTCCTTCAGGTCCTCGACGTGCATCGCGATGACCTCGGTGTTCGGGTCCTCCTCGAAGAAGGTCAGCAAGTCGTCCTCGTCGATGTCGGACTTGTTGCCGAGCCCGACGATGGCGGAGACGCCCATCTTGGCCGAGCGGCTGAAGCCCACGATGGCCATGCCGACGCCGCCGCTCTGGGACGACAGCGCGACCTTGCCCTTCTCGGTGTAAGGGGTGCAGAACGTCGCGCAGAGGTTCTTGTGCGTGTAGTAGAAGCCGTAGATGTTCGGGCCCATGAGGCGCACGTTGTGCTCGCGCGCCACGGCGACGATCTCGTCCTGCAGGGCGTGCTCGCCGACCTCCGCGAACCCGGATGGAATGAGAATGGCGCCGGGGATGCCCTTCTTGCCGCACTCGGCGAGCGCCCCCGCGACCAGCGGCGCCGGGATGCAGAAGACGGCGATGTCGATATCGCCGGGGACGTCGACGACGCTCGCGTGGCACTGGCGGTCGAGAATGACGTCCGCCTTGGGATGGATGGGGTAGAGCGCGCCCTCGTAGCCGCCGTCGATGAGGTTCTTCATCACCGAGTTGCCAATCTTGCCCTCGCCGGCGGAGGCGCCGATGACCGCCACGGCGTCCGGCTGCATGATCCGGCGCATGGCCGCGAGGATGTCCTCCTGCGCGGGCCGGTAACGAGGCTCCGCCGGGGCCTGCAACAGGATGCGCGCATCGACCGCGCAGACGCCGTCGGGCGTGGCGAAGACCGGGTTCAGGTCGAGTTCGTGAATCTCGGGCACGTCCGACACGAGGCGGCTGACCGACGCGATGAGTGCGGCCAGGGCGCCCCGGTCGACGCCGGCGGCGCCGCGCACGCCGTCGAGCACGGCGGCCCCCGCGAGCTCGTCGAGCATCGCGGCGGCTTCGTCCTCGGTCGCGGGCGCCAGCCGGAAGGTCAGGTCCCGGAGCACCTCGACGAGGATGCCGCCGAGGCCGAAGGCGACCAGCTTGCCGAACGCCGGATCCGTCACGGCCCCCACGATGACTTCCGTGGCGCCGTCGCCCGGCGCGAACTGGCGTTGCACGAGCACGCCGTCGATGGAGGCGTCGGGGTGATGTGCGCGGGTCCGCTGGACCACTTCGTGGCACGCTTCGCGGAGCGCGTCGTCCGTGTCGAGGCCGACGATCACCCCGCCGATGTCGGTCTTGTGGAGGACGTCGCGGGACTCGATCTTGGCGACCACCGGATAGCCGATCTCGGCGGCGATCGCGCAGGCTTCGTCGCGTGATTTCGCGATGCCCTGGGCCGGCATCCCGATGCCATAGGCGTCGCACACCTGCTTGGCCTCGGCCGCGGTGAGCGATGCCCTGCCCTCGCCCATGGCTGTGCTGACGATGTCCCGAACCGTCCGTTGATCCGACATGCGGCCCTCGCTTTCCCGGCAAGACCCGCAAGAGTAACCGAAGGGGAGCGACTTGAGCGCGTCGCGCCCGATGCCCGGGCCGCGACGGGCCGCCGGCGTCACGTTGCCGGGGGCGTCACCCTGCGGAACGCGACCAGCGCGGCCCGGGCCGACGTGGGATGGCCGACGATGAACTCCCGCCCGCCCCCGCGCAAGCCGAGCAGGGCCTCGCGGTCGCCGCTGAGATTCGCCACTTCCGAACAGTCGAAGCCGGTGGCGGCGAACAGCGCGAGCAGTGCGTTCCCCAGGTCGAACAGGTGCATCGGCCGCGTGGTGATCCCGGCGACGTCCCGGCGGTCGCAGGTCGCGGCGAAGGCCCGGAAGTAGGCGGGAAGGTTGCGTTCCCGGGGCGAGATGTCGAGCGCCCCGTCCTCGATCACGCCGGGGCCGACCTGCAGCGCGGACCCGAGCAGGCCGCGGTGATACTCCCGCCGGGCCAGCACGGCGAGTCTGCCGTTACCCACTCCGAGGATGCGCGTGTACCCGTGCCGCGACACGGGGGAGAGGATCTCGCCCTCGACCTGCAGCAGCCCGAGGGGTTCGAGGGACTGGAACTCGGAGACGAACCCGCTGCCGAGGACGACGGCCGTCGAATCGCCGAGCGCCGCCCGGCCGGTCAGGCGGCTGCGGCCGCCGCGGCGGGCGAGGACGGTGGGTTCGAAACTGCCGTGTTCGATGGCGAGGACGAGCGCCCCGTCGGTCCGGTGCACGTCGATGCCTTCGAGGGCATCTGCGATGTGCCGGGCCGCCTCCATCCAGTCGTCGGGCGGCACGCGCGCGGCGGTTCCGTCGGCGTGCAGTACCGTGCCGGGGAGGGACGTGGCGGGAGTGGCGCGCGGCACTTCCTCCGCGCCGCGGTCGCACCCGGCCAGACAGCCCCAGCCGGCGGCGACAGCCCACGTCAGCGTTCGGCCGCGTTTCATGCGGCGCCACCGTACAGAAAGCGCGATCGAAAGGCCAAGCGCGCAGCGGCGCTTCTTCGTCATGCTCCCGCGGGTAGCGCGACCAGGGTTCCCATCGTCTCCGGGGACGCCGCGCCCATCGCGGGGACGGCGTCGCGAAGCTGCCCGGCGCGATCGAGTACCGTATCGGCGCGGGCGACGCTGCGCCGGTTCGGCCACGCATGGGGCGCGGCTCCTCGCAGGGCGCGGGCGGAGGCGAACGCAGCGCCGGTCGTGGGGAAGTCACCGGCAAGGTTGGAGACGTAGATGGTCATGCTTGCGAGGGAACCGGGAGTCGCTGACCGCCAACCCATGGCGCCGGACGGGCGCGGATGAAATTCGTCCCGCCGCTGGCCCCCGGCGTCCTGGTACGGCGTTACAAGCGTTTCCTCGCCGACGTGGAGGTGGCGGGCCGCGGCGTGGTCACGATGCACTGCGCAAACACGGGCGCGATGCTGGGCTGCGATACCCCGGGCAGCCCGGTGTGGTTCTCGACGTCGGCCAATCCGAAGCGGAAGTACCGGCACAGCCTGGAACTCGTCGAGGTGGCGGATGGCGGTCGTTCGTGCACGGCGTGCGTGAACACCGCCCGACCCAATACCATCGTCGGCGAAGCGCTCGCCGCGGGACGGATTGCCGAGCTCGGGAACGCGCCGGTGCGGCGCGAGGTGGCGATCCCCGGAGAGTCCGGGCGTTTCGACTTTGCCCTCGGGGGTGCGGTGCCGGCATTCGTGGAGGTGAAGAGCGTGACCTTGTGCCGGGAGGGTGTCGGCGCCTTTCCGGATGCCGTCAGCGCGCGCGCCCGGCGGCACGTCGAAGCCCTTGCCCGCTGCGTTGGGGCCGGCCGTCGCGCCGTTCTGCTGTTCTGTGTGCCGCACACGGGGATCCGCCGGGTGACGGCCGCGGACGACATCGACCCGGACTATGGCGCCGCGCTGCGCGCCGCCGTGGCGGCAGGGGTGGAGGTGCTGGCCTATGGCTGCGTCGTGACGCCGAAGGAAATCGCGATCGCCGGGGCGCTGCCCGTCGATCTCTGACCGCGCGGACTCCCGCTTCCCGCGCCGCCTCAGCCGGGGAACGTCTCGCGCAGCGCGCGATAACTTGCCGGGTCGGGCAGCCGGGGTCCCACCCTGCTCACCAGTTGCGCGGCGGCGTAGTTGGCGAACCGCGCGGCATCGGCCGGGGTGCCGTCGCGACACAGCGCGTGGAGGCACGCGCCGGCGTAGATGTCGCCGGCGCCCGTGCTGTCGATTGCGGGTACTTCGAACCCGGCGATCTCCCTGCGGCCGGAGGGCGCGACGGCGAGGCTTCCGGCGCGGCCCAGCGTGACGAACAGGAGAGGCGCGATGTCCGCCAGCTCGGTCGCGGCGATGTCCACACGGTCGGACCCGGTCCAGCCGAGGGCCTCTTCCTCGTTGCAGAAGAGCACGTCGACCCCGTTGCCGAGCATCTCCAGCATGCCGTTGCGGAAGGTCTCGACCATGCTCGGGTCGGAGAGGGTGAGACTGGTCAGCACGCCCTCGGCTTCCGCGATCTCGCGGGTCCGCACGGCCGCCGCGCGGCCGGTGTCCGACGACGCGAGGTAGCCCTCGATGTACAGGTAACGCGACCGCGCGAGCGCTGCCGGCTCGATGTCCTCGATGCCGAGCAGTTCCGAGACGCCGAGGAAGGTGTTCATCGAGCGTTCGGCGTCGTCGGTTACGAGGACCAGGCAGCGCCCGGACCGGCCCGGGCGTTCCGGGTCGTGTGCCCGGACGGTGACGCCCGCCGCCGCGATGTCGGAGAGGAACCTGGCCCCGGTCTCGTCACCGGCGACGCGGCATGAGTAGTAGCACGCGCCGCCGAACGCCTGCACCGCGTAGACGGTGTTCGCGGCGGAGCCGCCGCACATGCTCTGGGGCGAGAGACCGTCGAGCGCATGGAGGAGCGCATGCATGCGCCTCTCGTCGACGAGGGTCATGTGCCCTTTCGCCACGCCGTGGTCGGCGAGGAAGCCGTCGTCGACCGGGTACTCGATGTCGAGCAAGGCCGCGCCGATGCCGTAGACGTCGTAACTCATGCGGCGAGGCGGGAGAACGCGCCGTCCGCCGCCTCGAGGGTCTGGCGGATCTCGGCGTCGCCGTGTGCCCCCGAGAGGAACGCCGCCTCGAACGCCGACGGGGCGAAATACACGCCGGCGTCGAGCAGGGCATGGAAGAAGCGGTTGTAGCGCTCGACATCGCAACCGGCGACCTCATCGAAGCTGCGTACCTCGGGACTCGACGTGAAGAAGATGCTGAACATCCCGCCGACGCGGTTGATGCGGATCGGCACGTCATGGCGCCGCGCCAGCGCCTCGAGGCCGTCCGTGAGTTCCACCGTGCGGGCCTCGAGACGTGCGTAGAAGGCCGCGTCGAGCGAGTTCAGCATGGCAAGGCCGGCGCTCGTGGCCAGGGGGTTGCCGGACAGCGTGCCGGCCTGGTACACGGCCCCGACCGGGGCGACGTGGTCCATGATGTCCGCGCGGCCCCCGAAGGCTCCGACGGGCAGCCCGCCACCGATGACCTTGCCGAGGGTGGTGAGATCGGGCGTGACGCCATAGCGTTCCTGGGCGCCGCCGGCGGCCACGCGGAAACCGGTCATCACCTCGTCGAAGATGAGCACGGCGCCGCTTCCGGCCGTCAGCGACCGCAGTGCCTCGAGAAAGCCGGATGCCGGGGGAATGCACCCCATGTTTCCGGCGACAGGCTCGACGATGACGCAGGCGATGTCGGCCCCGAACCCCTCGAAGGCCGTGCGCAGTGCGTCGAGGTCGTTGAAGGGCAGGGTGAGCGTATGGCGGGCGACGGACTCGGGCACGCCCGGAGAGTTGGGCAGCCCGAGGGTCAACACCCCGCTGCCGGCCTTTACCAGCAGGCTGTCGGAGTGCCCGTGGTAGCAGCCGTCGAACTTCACCAGCAGGTTCCGGCCCGAGTAGCCTCGTGCGAGGCGGATCGCCGACATCGTGGCTTCCGTCCCGGAGTTTACGAGTCGCACCTTCTCGATGCCCGGCACCATCTCCACGATCTTCTCGGCCATCTGGATCTCGAGTTCGGTCGGGGC
Organism: Pseudomonadales bacterium; assembly: GCA_963664635.1. Lineage (GTDB taxonomy): Bacteria > Pseudomonadota > Gammaproteobacteria > Pseudomonadales > Azotimanducaceae > VXNE01. The sequence continues at coordinate 532,158 of OY761542.1, forward strand.
GCCGAAACCCAGGCTGACCGCCGCCTGCGCGCGCACCGCGTCGACCACCGGTGCGAACCCGTGCCCCTGGATCATGGGGCCCCAGGAGCCGACGTAGTCGATGTAGCGGTTGCCGTCGACGTCGACGAGAAACGGGCCTTCGGCGGAGCGGAAGAAGACCGGCGTCCCGCCGACGCCCTTGAATGCGCGCACGGGCGAATTGACGCCCCCGGGAATGACGCGTTCGGCGCGTCGAATGAGGCGGGCGGACGTGTTGCGTTCCACGGTTGAGTGCTTCCCTGCGGCTATGGCTTGACGATGACGAGGATCACGATGAGGACGAGGAGGACGGCCGGTACCTCGTTGAACCAACGATAGAAACGTTCGCCGTGGGCGTTCGCGTCGTTCGCGAAGCCGCGCAGCAGGCGCCCGCAGTAGCCGTGGTATGCGTAGAGCGCCAGCACGGCCGCGAGCTTCGCCCACATCCATCCGGCGGTGGCGTACGCGTCCCAGGTGAGCATCAGGTTCCAGACGCCCAGGACCGCGGTGAGCGCCGCCGACGGAGTCATGATGCCGCGGTAGAGCTTGCGCTCCATGATCTTGAAGCGCTCGATGCCGGGCGCGTCCGTCGCCGTTGAGTGGTAGACGAAGAGTCGCGGCAGGTAGAACAGCGCGGCGAACCAGGTGACCACGAAGACGACGTGGAATGCCTTGACCCAGAGGATCATCGGGTCGCGGGTACGCCTCGGCGCGTCGACGCGGCACCGGGCCGGCGACTGCGCGATTGCGAGGTGTGGGCGGGGACCACGATCATGGGCTGGGGCTTCCTGTGTTGCTCTGCCCGGTGCGACGCCGGACGCAGCTCCCGTCCGCGCGGCTGCGGGGCGCGACCGGCGGGCGATGATACCGCTATGGCGGCCCTGCGTCCCTCGAACGCAGCGCCGCCGGTGTCGCCAGAAAGACGGACGGCTGCCCGAAGAGGCGTCCGGCGGTCAGGGTCGCGACGATGACGATGAGCATGGCCGGCAGGATGATGTTGGCGTTGGAGGTCAATTCGACGACGGCCATCAGGGCGGCCAGCGGAGCCTGCAGGGCGGCGGCCATCATCGCGGCCATGCCGAGGATCACGTAGAAGCCTTCGGACGACGCCTCGGCCGGTGAGAGCAGGTGGCCGACATGCCCGAGCAGTCCGCCGCAGGCGGCCCCCATGACGATCGTGGGGCCGATTACGCCGATGGGCATGCCGAGTCCGACGCACGCGCTCGAAGCCAGCATCTTCGCAACCAGGATGACGGCCAGCACCGACCAGGCGAACGCGCCCGCAAGGGCCGCATCGACGGTATCGTAACCGACGCCCATCACGGCGGGGGCGACCAGCGCCGCGGCGGCCGTGATGGCGCCGGCCAGCATTGCGCGGGCCCAGTAGGGCCGCCGCCCCATGCGCGTGAACAGTCGGACCATGGCGGTGAACGCCGCGCCCAGTGCGCCGATCGCGATGCCGGCGGCGACCACGAAGGGCACGTCGAGGAGGGAATGCATCTCGATGCTCCCGACCGCGAACACCGGGGTATCGCCGAACAGGTAGCGCGTAATCACGGTGGCCGTCACGGCCGCCAACCCGACCGGGATGAAACTTAACACCGCATACTCCATCAGCACGACTTCCATGGCGAACACGACGCCGGCCATGGGGGTATTGAAGGAGCCGGCGATCGCGGCGGCGGCGCCGCAGCCGACGAGTATCCTGAGGCTTTCGGGCGGCACGCCGAGCCGTTGACCGAGCAGGCTGGAGGCCGTCGCGCCGAGATGGATGGCCGGACCCTCCCGTCCACCGGAGAGGCCCGCGGCCAGTGCCGCCGTACCGGCGAAGAATTGCACCACGGCGTTGGTTGCGGGCAGTCGTCCGCCGTGCTCCCGCAGTCGCTGCAGAACGTGGGCGACGCCGGTCCGACGTCGATCCTCGGTCATCCGGGTCAGCACGATCCCGATGATGGCGGCGCCGAGCAGCGGCAGCGCGACGCGCAGCCCGGGGGCGAGCGCCTCGAAGTTCTCGCCGTGCCCGTCGAGGGCGATCAGGGCGGCCCCGTCGATCGCCAGCCGAAACAGGGAGACGACGACTCCGGTGACCGCGCCGGCGGCGACCCCGAGGAGGGCGAGCCGCCGCAGTGGATCGGCATAGGCCAGCCTGGGGCGGAACACGCGCTGCACCGCGCGGCGGGGAAGACCCGAGAGGTTGCGTCGCAAGGTCACTGCCGGCGGGACTTGCCCTCCGAAAGGCACCCGAGTATACCGCCAGGCAGATGTCTGACCGGGGACCGCGGAGTGCGCTGGGCCGAACTCATACCGAAGGAGCGCATGGTGGTGGTGCCGGTGCGTCCGGCGCGGCGGTTGGGCTGGGCCCTGGCCGGGAGTGCGGCGGCGGTGGTGCTGGTCGGGACGGGATTTCTGCTGCGCGACCTCGTGCGGGCCGACGAGGGACCCGTCGAGGCCGCGTCCGTGGGCGCCGCGGACCGGTTCGGCGACCTGGACCTGTCGACGCTCCGCCTCGCCGCGGTCGTCGAAGCCGGCGCGAACGAGCGTCTGCGGCGGACGATCAAGGAGCTGCAGGATCGGATCGCCGCGCTCGAAGAGGAAGCGCGCTTCTACCGGAGACTGGTCGCACCCTCCGAGGCCGAGCGCGGCTTCAGGATCGAAGAGCTCACGATCACGCGTACCCCGGAGCCGTCCCGCTTCGGCTACAACCTGTTGCTGACCCAGATCGTCGACCGCCACAACTGGATGGAGGGAGCGGTTGCGGTCGAGGTTGTCGGCGAGCGCGACGGGGTGGCCGCACGGCTTGCGCTGGACGAGCTCGCGGGGGAAGACGGTTTCGCGGAGCGCTTCAGATTCCTGTACTTTCAGGAGTTCTCCGGCCAGCTCCGGTTGCCGGAAGGGTTCGTGGCCCGGTCGGTCACGGTGACGGCGAGCGTTGACGACGCGACTGGAACGGAAATCCGGGAGTCGTTCGACTGGGTGGTCGAGGAGAGTTGACGATGAGAGCGAAGAACGCGAAGTCGGAGAGGACGAACAAGGACACGACGCTGATCGACGCCTCTGCCGTCGTACGGGGGATGATCGCCTTCTCGGGCCGCCTGTACGTGAACGGCGTGGTGGAAGGGGAGATCGAGGCCGAGGACGACAGCGGCGCAACCCTGGTCGTTGGCGAGGGGGGCTGCGTGAAGGGGAACATCCGCGTGCCGCAGGTGGTCGTGGGCGGAACCGTGGAAGGCGACGTGCGTTCGTGCGTTCGCGTCGAACTCGGCGAGAAGGCGCAGGTGCATGGCAAGGTCTTCTACCACCTCATCGAGATGCACGAGGGCGCGACGATGGGCGGCGAACTGCAGTGCGACCGGGAAGGTGCGTCCGCCGGCAACGTCCATCCGTTCGAGACGGTGGCGTCGGGCGCCGAAGACGCCGACGCGCGGTAGGCGAGGAGCCTGGGCAACGGGCCGGCACGCCCGTCGGCCGCGTATAATGCGTCACATGGACATTCAGTTCTCGGGTCGGGCCGCCGGCAAGGTGGCCTCGCTCATCGAAGACGAAGGCAACGACCTGCTGAAGCTCCGGGTCTTCATCACCGGTGGCGGATGCAGCGGCTTCTCGTACGGATTCACGTTCGACGAGGAGGTCGCGGAGGACGATGCCGTCATCGAGCGGGACGGGGTGCAGATGCTGGTGGACGCAATGAGCTACCAGTATCTGGCCGGCGCGGAGATCGACTATCACGAAGACCTGCAGGGCGCCCAGTTCGTGGTGACCAACCCCAACGCCTCCTCCACCTGCGGCTGCGGCAACTCCTTCGCCATCTGACGGTTCCACCGGCCTGATCAAGCCCTAAGGATGGGCTTGATCGGATGTTCCTTAAAGACGCGCGGCGGGGTACAGCGCACCGAGCAGGCGCGGCCCGGCCGCGCCCGTGACCCCGGGCGCGTTTCCCGGCAGGCGATCGACGAAGCGGTGGGCAAGCCAGGCGAATGCGGCCGCCTCGACGGCGTCTCCGTCGACGCCGAGGTCGTCCGTGGCCGTGACGGCGCGGGGTGATGCGTGGCCGGAGGCGCGCCGGCGCAACCGCCGCATCAGGTCCGCGTTCATGCGCCCCCCTCCGCAGACCACGATTTCTTCCGCGGCCGGCGCCCAGGCGGCGACGGCCTGGTCGATGCTCGCGGCGGTGAACTCGGCCAGGGTGGCCTGCACCGCCGCCGCCGTCTCGGAACCGTCGAGGTGGCGCCGGACGAACTCGAGGTTGTAGCGCTCCTTGCCCGTGCTTTTCGGGGGCGGTTCCGCCAGGTAAGGGTCCTGCTCGAGGCGGGCGAGCAGCTCCGGGATCGGCTCGGCGCCGGCCGCCCAGGCGCCGTCGCGGTCGAAGGGGTCGCCACGGTGCACTCGGATCCACGCGTCGAGGAGCGCGTTGCCGGGCCCGGTGTCGAAGCCCCTCACCGTGTCCCGATCGCCGAGGATCGTGACGTTCGCGATACCCCCGATGTTCAGGACCACGCGACGCACGTCGGGGACCCGGAACAGCGCGTCGTGGAACGGAGGCACGAGCGGCGCGCCTTCCCCCCCCGCGGCAATGTCCCGGCGCCGAAAATCCGCCACCGTGTCGATGCCGCTGACCTCCGCGATGCGGTTCGGGTCGCCGATCTGCACCGTATACGCCGGCTGCCCGCGGGGATCGTGGCGAATGGTCTGCCCGTGACTGCCGAGCGCCATGATCGTGCGGCTCCCGACGAAACGCCTGACCGCGTGTCCGATGAAGTCGCCGAGCGCCGCATCCGCGCGCGCCACGCGGTCGAGGTGGTCCTCGATGGGGATCGCGAGCGCCCGCAGTTCGCTTGCCAGTGTGTCGGGGAGGGCCTCGACGCGGGCATCGACGATTCTGGGCGTGGTGCTGGAGGCGTCCAGGAGCGCGAGGTCGAGGCCGTCCACGCTGGTGCCGGAGATCGCTCCTGCGTAGAGACGCACCGGTCGCGCTAGAGCGATGCGATGCTGGCTTCGTCGCTGTCGAGCAGCGCCAGCAGCGGTGCCGTGGTCTCGGTGAAGCGTTGCCGCTCCCCAGCCGGGATGGGACTGTCCTTCGGCAACTTGACCGTATTGGGGTTGCGGTGTGTGCCGTCGACCAGGAACTCGTAGTGGAGGTGCGGCCCGGTGGCGTAGCCGGTGGCGCCGACGTAGCCGATGACGTCTCCCTGTCTCACGGCCTGACCGCGCCGAGCCTTGCGCGCGAACCGCGACAGGTGCAGGTACTTGGTGCTGAATTGGTCGCCGTGCCGCAGGACGATGTAGTTGCCGTTCGCGCGGGTGCGGCCGGCGACCTCGACGGTGCCGTCACCCGCCGCCAGCACCGGAGTGCCGACCGGCGCGGCGTAATCGATGCCGCGATGGGGCATGGTCCGCTTGAACAGCGGGTGGCGGCGCTGGAGGTTGAAGTGGGAACTGATGCGCGTGAAGTCTACCGGCGCGCGCAGGAAGCGCCCGCGCATCGCCTCGCCCTCGGGACTGTAGTATTCGGCGTCCCCGGTGGCGCGGAGGTACCGGACGGCCCGGTGACGACGGCCCTGGTTGACGAATTCCGCCGCCAGGATAGGGCCGAAGCGGACCGGATCGCCGTTGTGCCGGCGCTCCTCGTAGATGACGTGGAACCGATCGCCGGCGCGGATGTCGAGCACGAAGTCGATGTCCCAGCGGAAGATGCTCGCAAGCTGCAGCGTCACGCGGTCGTCCAGGCCGATACGCTGGCCGGCGTCGAACAGCGAACGCTCGATGACCGTCTCGCGATGCACGCGGACGATGTCGGTCTCTTCGATGATCTCGCGCGCAACGTAGCGGTCGTCGACGCGCTCGAACTCAAGCCGCTCGTAGCTGCTCGGTGCATACGCGAAGCGGAGCAATGCGCCGTCGGCATCCTGCACGAAGGTGAGTTCTTCGCCGGGCAGCAGGCGCTTGAGGCGCTCCGCCAGGGGACCGCTGTCGAGGATGCGCTGCAGTTCGCGGGCGGGAATCCGGTGCCGCTTGAAGACGACGGACAGGTTGTCGCCGGGGCCGACCCGTTCGATGCGGGTCGAGGCTCCGGGAACTTTGGCCGGGGTGGACGACGGGGTGGCTGGGGGCGTATCGATCTGTGGCGGGCGCCGTGGCGCGCGATCCAGGGCGGATATTTCCGCGGCGACCCCTTCGAGGATCGTATCGGTGGTGACTCTTGCGCTGCCTCTTGCGCTGCCTTCGGGGGCTCCCCGGTTCACGACCGCCGCGGCGACGATGAGGAGGGCCAGCAGGCCCGAGAAGTATGCGTGCGATGCTGGGAACTGTTTGATCTTCAAAAAACCTGCAGACCCGCCAAGGCGGACCTGCAACGATCCTTGCAGCGCTCTGCAAAGCCGCGATTATAAGGAATTTGGTTCGTTTGGGAAGTTCCTGCTAGCTTTGCATGTCATGGCTTCGCTCCTGCGGCAGTGGTTCGAACGCGGCATGGTCGCGCAGGTGTCGGACGAGGCCGGACTGGAGTCCCATCTGGCAAGCGTGCCTCGCACGGTGTATGCCGGCTTCGACCCCACCGCGGTCAGTCTGCACATCGGCAACCTCGTGCCTCTTCTTGGCCTGCGCCGGTTTCAGCGGGCGGGGCATCGGCCGATCCTGCTTGTCGGCGGAGCGACGGGACTGATCGGCGATCCGGGCGGCAAATCGGAGGAGCGGGCGCTCAACGACCGCGACACGGTCGCGGCGTGGGCCTTGAGCATTCGGGAGCAGGCAACGCGCTTTCTCGACTTTTCCGGCGCCAACGCGGCCCGGTTGGTCAACAACCTCGACTGGACCGCCGACCTCCCGGCCATCGCCTTTCTGCGCGACGTCGGAAAGCACTTTTCGGTCAATGCGATGGTGCGACGCGACAGCGTGCGGTCGCGGCTGGCGCGGGAGGGGGCCGGCATCTCCTACACCGAGTTCAGCTACATGGTTCTGCAGGCAATGGACTTCCTGGAACTGGCCAGGCGCTACGAGTGCAGCGTGCAGATCGGGGGCAGCGATCAATGGGGCAACATCGTCGGGGGCGTCGACCTCATCCGCAGGTCCCTGGGCCGTGACGCATTTGCGCTGACGACGCCGCTCGTGACGAAGGTGGACGGGAAGAAGTTTGGCAAGTCCGAGACCGGGACGGTGTGGCTCGACCCGGCGCTGACCTCTCCCTACGCGTTCTACCAGTTCTGGATCAATGCGGCGGACGCGGACGTGCCGCAGTGGTTGCGCTACTTCACGTTTCTCGATGTCCTGGAGATCGACGCAGCCGTGGTGGCGGCGGCAGAAGATCCGGGCGGCAGGGCCGGTCAGCGGCTGCTGGCGAGCGAGGTGACGCGGCTGGTCCACGGGGAAGACGGTCTCGAGGCGGCCGAGCGGATCACCGCCGCGCTCTTCAGCGGGGAGATCGCCGGGCTCGGGCCGGCGGACCTCGAAGCCCTTCGCCTGGACGGCGTGGGTTGTACGGAAGTGGTCGCCGGAACCGGGTTGGCGGCCGCCCTGGCCGATGGTGGATTGGCTGCATCGCGCGGCGCGGCGCGGCGCCTCATCGTGAGTGGCGGCGTGTCCGTGAATGGCGTTGCGGTCCGGGACGTGGAGCGGACCCTGACGGTCGAGGAGGCCCTGTACGGGCGCTACCACCTGATCCGGCGCGGTCGCAAGGCCTGGCATCTCGCGGTGCATCCGCCGGCGTGAACCCGGTGCGGGACCGCCCCTGTTCGGGACCGCCCCTGTTCGGGGCAGCGGCGGTGGCCTCGGACGGCGCCGCGCTCGGGGCCGAAAAAAGTTCCATCTTTCGCTTGCGGGCGCGTTCGACAGGCGTATAATCCGCTCCCCTTGGTCGCCGGGAACCCTCGGTGGCCCGCTCTTTGAAAACTGGAACAAGCCATTCGTGTGGGCGCTCGTAACGTGGAGCCCTGGCAACTCTGGGTCCTCCGAAGGATGGGGCGGCGCAAGCCGTTCCGGAGTTCGGGGACCTGAACGATTAAAATCGAAGAGTTTGATCATGGCTCAGATTGAACGTTGGCGGCAGGCCTCATACATGCAAGTCGAACGAGAAAGCCCCTTCGGGGGCGAGTAAAGTGGCGGACGGGTGAGTAACGCGTAGGAATCTACCCGATAGTGGGGGACAACCCGAGGAAACTCGGGCTAATACCGCATACTATCTACGGATGAAAGCGGGGGATCTAACGACCTCGCGCTATCGGAGGAGCCTGCGTTGGATTAGCTTGTTGGTGAGGTAAAGGCTCACCAAGGCGACGATCCATAGCTGGTCTGAGAGGACGATCAGCCACACTGGAACTGAGACACGGTCCAGACTCCTACGGGAGGCAGCAGTAGGGAATATTGTGCAATGGGCGAAAGCCTGACACAGCCATGCCGCGTGTGTGAAGAAGGCCCTCGGGTTGTAAAGCACTTTCAGTGGCGAAGAAAAGCATTGTGCTAATACCACGGTGTCTTGACGTTAACCACAGAAGAAGTACCGGCTAACTCCGTGCCAGCAGCCGCGGTAATACGGAGGGTACGAACGTTAATCGGAATTACTGGGCGTAAAGCGCGCGTAGGCGGTTCGCTAAGTGAGGTGTGAAATCCCCGGGCTCAACCTGGGAACTGCACTTCAAACTGGCGGACTAGAGTGTAGTAGAGGGAGGCGGAATTTCCTGTGTAGCGGTGAAATGCGTAGATATAGGAAGGAACACCAGTGGCGAAGGCGGCCTCCTGGACTAACACTGACGCTGAGGCGCGAAAGCGTGGGGAGCAAACAGGATTAGATACCCTGGTAGTCCACGCCGTAAACGATGAGAACTAGCCGTTGGGCCCCTTGAGGGTTTAGTGGCGCAGCTAACGCGATAAGTTCTCCGCCTGGGGAGTACGGCCGCAAGGTTAAAACTCAAATGAATTGACGGGGGCCCGCACAAGCGGTGGAGCATGTTGTTTAATTCGATGCAACGCGAAGAACCTTACCACCCCTTGACATCCACGGAACTTTCCAGAGATGGATCGGTGCCTTCGGGAACCGTGTGACAGGTGCTGCATGGCTGTCGTCAGCTCGTGTCGTGAGATGTTGGGTTAAGTCCCGTAACGAGCGCAACCCTTATCCTTATTTGCCAGCGGGTCATGCCGGGAACTCTAAGGAGACTGCCGGTGACAAACCGGAGGAAGGCGGGGACGAGGTCAAGTCATCATGGCCCTTACGGGGTGGGCTACAAACGTGCTACAATGGGGGGTACAGAGGGCAGCGACCTCGCGAGGGTGAGCGAATCCCAAAAAACCTCTCGTAGTCCGGATAGGAGTCTGCAACTCGACTCCTTGAAGTCGGAATCGCTAGTAATCGCGAATCAGAATGTCGCGGTGAATACGTTCCCGGGCCTTGTACACACCGCCCGTCACGTCATGGAAGTGGGTTGCACCAGAAGTAGCTAGTCTAACCTTCGGGAGGGCGGTTACCACGGTGTGATTCATGACTGGGACGAAGTCGTAACAAGGTAGCCGTAGGGGAACCTGCGGCTGGATCACCTCCTTAAACCCTATGTCCCGCCGAACGCCGGCACCTGTGTCGGCCGCCGGAAAGGGACCAGGCAGGGCACCACGGAGACATTGGCGTTAATCCAGGCGGCGCAAGCCGCTTTGCATTGCGGCGCGAGCCGCCTTGCGTGGAACCGGCGCCGGTGGCCCCCGCTCGCGGGGGCGCGCCCACACGAATGGTTTGTTCGGATATTGCCCGCGTGTACGAGTGCCCGCGAGAAGCCACGCACGCTGAAGCCACGCACGCTCACGGCTTTAGGCGACGCGAACGCGACCGCGTTCGGCGTCTGACCCCCGACCGGGTCTGTAGCTCAGTTGGTTAGAGCGCGCCCCTGATAAGGGTGAGGGCGGTGGTTCAAATCCACCCAGACCCACCATCCAGGCCCACGATCAAACTGTGGAGCGCCCAAGGGCGGGATTCCGGAGGCTCCTCGCCTCCGGCGCGGTCGCGCCATTCCCTGGACACCGGCATTTCGGTCCGGTCGTTCATCAGGGGCCGTAGCTCAGCTGGGAGAGCACCTGTTTTGCAAGCAGGAGGTCAGGAGTTCGATCCTCCTCGGCTCCACCAGTGCCACGCTCAGCTCCGGGACGCGGGCAGTCCAATCGAAACACGTTCTTTAATAATTCGCACGATTGAAGCGTCGATGTCGGCACTAGCAACGACATCGACATCCGATATGTGTCTTGGTAACGGCCCTGGCGATCTTCCGCCGAGGTCGCTACTACCGGCATTGCGTTTACTCCAAACCGTTGCTCCCGGCGTTTCGCGCGTTGGGTTATATGGTCAAGTAAACAAGCGCGTTCGGTGGATGCCTAGGCAGTTGAAGGCGATGAAGGACGTAGTAGCTTGCGATAAGCCTCGGGGAGCCGGCAAACAGGCTCTGATCCGGGGATTTCCGAATGGGGAAACCCAACCCGCTTGCGGGTTATCGCCGACTGAATACATAGGTCGGCGAAGCGAACCCGGGGAACTGAAATATCTAAGTACCCGGAGGAAAAGAAATCAACCGATATTCCCTTAGTAGTGACGAGCGAAAGGGGACCAGCCCTTAAGCATCTGGATCGTTAGCGGAAGCATCTGGAAAGTTGCGCCACAGCGGGTGACAGCCCCGTATGCGAAAACGATTCTTGTGTGAAATCGAGTAGGGCGGGGCACGTGAAACCCTGTCTGAACATGGGGGGACCATCCTCCAAGGCTAAATACTCTCAACTGACCGATAGTGAACCAGTACCGTGAGGGAAAGGCGAAAAGAACCCCTGTGAGGGGAGTGAAATAGATCCTGAAACCGGGCGCGTACAAGCAGTGGGAGCCGTGACGCTCCAGAGCGGCCACCTCGGTGGTCTCGAAGGAACGTCGGGTGACCGCGTACCTTTTGTATAATGGGTCAGCGACTTACTTTTACTGGCAAGGTTAACCGTCTAGGGGAGCCGTAGGGAAACCGAGTCTTAACAGGGCGATCAAGTCGGTAGGAGTAGACCCGAAACCGGGCGATCTAGCCATGGGCAGGGTGAAGGTCAGGTAACACTGACTGGAGGCCCGAACCCACCAATGGTAAAAAATTGGGGGATGACCTGTGGCTCGGAGTGAAAGGCTAATCAAGCCCGGAGATAGCTGGTTCTCCTCGAAAGCTATTTAGGTAGCGCCTCTCGTATCACCATCGGGGGTAGAGCACTGCCTGGGCTAGGGGGTCATCTCGACTTACCAAACCCATGCAAACTCCGAATACCGTTGAGTGCAGCGAGGGAGACAGACGGCGGGTGCTAACGTCCGTCGTCGAAAGGGAAACAACCCAGACCGCCAGCTAAGGTCCCTAAATCATGGTTAAGTGGGAAACGATGTGGGAAGGCCTAGACAACCAGGAGGTTGGCTTAGAAGCAGCCACCCTTTAAAGAAAGCGTAATAGCTCACTGGTCGAGTCGGCCCGCGCGGAAGATGTAACGGGGCTCAAACCATGTACCGAAGCTGCGGGCGCGCGCAAGCGCGCGGTAGAGGAGCGTTCTGTAGGCCTGTGAAGGCGAACCGTGAGGATCGCTGGAGGTATCAGAAGTGAGAATGCTGACATGAGTAACGATAAAGGAGGTGAAAATCCTCCTCGCCGAAAGACCAAGGGTTCCTGCGCAACGCTCATCGGCGCAGGGTGAGTCGGCTCCTAAGGCGAGGCCGAAAGGCGTAGTCGATGGGAAGCTGGTTAATATTCCAGCACCATGTGCTGCTGCGATGGGGTGACGAAGAAGGCTAGGCGGGCCTGGCGATGGTTGTCCAGGTTCAAGCAGGTAGGCTGGGGTTCCAGGCAAATCCGGGATCCCTCAAGGCCGAGATGCGATGACGAACCGATCCTATACGGTCGGGAAGCCGTTGATGCCACGCTTCCAAGAAAAACCTCTAAGCTTCAGGCAGTAACATGACCGTACCCCAAACCGACACAGGTGGTCGGGTAGAGAATACCAAGGCGCTTGAGAGAACTCGGGTGAAGGAACTAGGCAAAATGGCACCGTAACTTCGGGAGAAGGTGCGCCGCGGACGGTGAAGGGACTTGCTCCTGGAGCTGTCTGAGGCCGAAGATACCAGGTGGCTGCGACTGTTTACTAAAAACACAGCACTCTGCAAACTCGCAAGAGGACGTATAGGGTGTGACGCCTGCCCGGTGCCGGAAGGTTAATTGATCAGGTTAGGCAGCGAACTTCGGTTTGTCGCCGAAGCTTGTGATCGAAGCCCCGGTAAACGGCGGCCGTAACTATAACGGTCCTAAGGTAGCGAAATTCCTTGTCGGGTAAGTTCCGACCTGCACGAATGGCGTAACGATGGCCACACTGTCTCCACCCGAGACTCAGTGAAATTGAAATCGCGGTGAAGATGCCGTGTACCCGCGGCTAGACGGAAAGACCCCGTGAACCTTTACTATAGCTTCACACTGGACTTTGACTTAGTTTGTGTAGGATAGGTGGGAGACTTCGAAGCAGAGGCGCCAGCCTCCGTGGAGTCGTCCTTGAAATACCACCCTGGCTAAGTTGGGGTTCTAACTCAGACCCATCAGCTGGGTCGAGGACAGTGTGTGGTGGGTAGTTTGACTGGGGCGGTCTCCTCCCAAAGAGTAACGGAGGAGCACGAAGGTGCACTCAGCATGGTCGGGAATCATGCATTGCGCGTAAAGGCAGAAGTGCGCTTGACTGCGAGACTGACGAGTCGAGCAGGGTCGAAAGACGGTCTTAGTGATCAGGTGGTTCTGCATGGAAGGGCCATCGCTCAACGGATAAAAGGTACTCCGGGGATAACAGGCTGATACCGCCCAAGAGTTCACATCGACGGCGGTGTTTGGCACCTCGATGTCGGCTCAACACATCCTGGGGCCGAAGCAGGTCCCAAGGGTATGGCTGTTCGCCATTTAAAGTGTTACGCGAGCTGGGTTTAGAACGTCGTGAGACAGTTCGGTCCCTATCTGCCGTGGGCGTTTGAGATTTGAGAGGAGCTGCTCCTAGTACGAGAGGACCGGAGTGGACGAACCTCTGGTGTTCCGGTTGTCACGCCAGTGGCATCGCCGGGTAGCTATGTTCGGAAGGGATAACCGCTGAAAGCATCTAAGCGGGAAGCCCACCTCGAGATGAGATCTCACTAAATCGCAAGGTTTCTGAAGGGCCCTCGAAGACGACGAGGATGATAGGCGGGATGTGTAAGCGCCGTGAGGCGTTGAGCTAACCCGTACTAATTGCCCGTGAGGCTTGACCATATAACCGAGCGCGCGACGCCGGATCTCCGGTGATTTCGCGGATACGGTAACGAGTAAATGGGAATGTCGGAAGAAAAAGGGGGAGCCCGGGATACCGGATACCCCGAAAGGCGGGATACCCCGAAAGAAACGGGATACCCCGAAAGAAACGGGATACCCCCGAAAGAAAAGACACATGTCGGAGCTTCAATCGAGCGAATCGCGGCCACCTTTGCGCTAGCTGGTGCCCTCCCGGGGCAAAGACGCAGCAAGAGAGGCGCAGAAGGTGGCCTATCGGTTTGCCTGACGACCATAGCGAGTCTGAACCACCTGAATCCATCTCGAACTCAGAAGTGAAGCGGCTCTGCGCCGATGGTAGTGTGGGGTCTCCCCATGTGAGAGTAGGTCATCGTCGGGCATCAGACGAAACCCCGGCCCTTTGGGCCGGGGTTTTTTTTTGCCTGCCGCCCGGGCGCTGGCAGCAGGGGAGTGGCGAGGGCAAGTTGCGGTCGCCGGGGGGGCGGGCCGTGAGGCGAAGGGCCGTGGGGCGGGTCGCCGGGTTGGGCGCGCATGCGGCGATGCCCGCGGGTGGGCTAACATCGGGTTGGGTGGAAGGTTGGGGAGAGCGGAATGTCGTTGATCACCTGGTCGTGGCTGTTCCTGGTGCTGTACGTCGGCGGGATGCTTGCGCTTGGCGTGGTGGGGCAGCGGCGCATCGCCCATGCAGATGACTTCGCAACAGCGCGGGGATCCTACGGGCCGGTCTTTCTGGCGCTGGCGTTCGCGGCGACGACGGCCAGCGGAGCGACCTTCCTTGGTGGGCCGGGCCTCTCGTACGAGTGGGGGCTGCCGAGTGCATGGAGCAACGTGCTGTACCCCATGGGCGTGTACTTCGGTGTGTTGATCTCGATGCGCTTGATCGCCACTGCAGGCAACCGGTTCGGCAACCGGTCGATTCCCGAGTATCTCGGAGATCGCTACGGCTCGGATGGCATCCGGGTCCTCGTATCGATTTTCTCCCTCGTGCTCTTCTTCTACTTGGCCGGCCAGCTTGTATCCGGGCTGGTCATGTTCGAAACCATGCTCGGCCTGTCGCCGGGCTGGGCACTCGTCATCACGACGACGGTGCTGCTGTTCTATGTCGTATTGGGCGGCGCCCATGCGGACATCCTCACGGACGGTGCGCAGGGATTGATGATGCTCGCGCTCGCGGTGGCGGTCATCTTCCTGTTCGTGTTCGGCGTTGGCCTCGATGGCGGGATGACCACGGTGATCGACCGCATGCGCGAGCAGGATGCCAATCTTGTCGGACCCCTGAACCCGGACACGCCGCTCTACCACTCCTGGTGGGCGATCATCGCCGTCCTGTTCGCGCACATTCCCCTCGGGCTGTTGCCCCACCTCGGCAACAAGCTCTGGGCGCTCAAGGACACCGGACAGCAAAAGACGTTCATCAAGCTGGCTTTCGCCTTCGGCTTGACGCTCGCGATGATGGGCCTGGGCGGCTTCCTTGCCCGCGCGCTACTCGGAGATGCGCTCTACGCGGAAGGGAGCACGCCCAACGCCGCCCTGCCGATGCTCTTCATCGAACTCTTCCCGACGTGGCTTGCCGCCCTCATCGGTGTCGGTGTCCTGGCCGCGATCATGTCCACGGCCGACGGGCTGGTGGTGTCCTCGTCGCAGATCATTGCCAACGACCTGTACCGGCGCACGATAGCGCCGCGGCTCTCCGAGGTTCCCGACGAAGCCACCCTCGACCGCCGGGTGCTGCAGATCAGCCGCGTGAGTACCGTCGTGGTGCTGCTCATCTGCATGGGCATGGCGTGGGCGCTCATCGACGTGAACATCGCCCTGATCGTATGGATCGGCAACGGGGGGATGATGGCGGCCTTCGCCGGTCCGCTGGTCGTCGGCGCCCTTTGGCGGGGCGTGACGAAGGCGGGCGCCTACACCGGGCTGACCACCGGACTCCTGACCTTCCTCGTACTGCACCTGCAATGGCTCGATCCCGCCTGGTTTGGCACGGGCGCGGTACATGAGGTCGTTGCATGGCTCCACGCCGAGGGCCCGAACCCCTTCTCGTGTGCCGCGATCGGCGAAGCCGTGTCCGTGGCCTTTACCTATGGCGTGTCCAAGGCCACGCAGCCGTTGCCAGCGGCCCACATCGAGGAGATATTCGACAGCGCCTGAGGCCGGTCGCGGTTCGGCGTATGGACAGGATGGAAGTCGGGAGAGTATTCGAGGAGCTTGCCGCGCGGCGGGAAGCGGTGGTCGATCCGGCGGACCCCGGGTTGCGGGCGGAGCTGGCTGCCGCGGGTGTCTCGGTGGCCGGCGATCGAGCGCGTCTCGATGACTCCGTGGAGCTGCTCTCCGCCGCTGCAATACGCGCGCACCTCGCGCCGGACACGGATGCCTGGCTCGACCGGCTCGAACTGGTCGCGCACATCCCGTCCACCAACACGGAACTCGTGCGCCGCGGGCTCGCGGGGAGCATCCAGGGGACGGTCCTTCTCGCGGAGGTGCAGACGGCCGGCCGCGGGCGCCGGGGTCGCGCATGGCGCAGCCCGTTCGCGCGCAACCTCGCCCTCTCCATCGGGATCCGCATCGAGCGCAGCCTGATGGAAGTCGGTGCCGTGAGCCTGACGGTGGGAGTCGCCGTTGCGGAAGCGCTGGCAGCCGTGGGACTCGAGGACGTGGCCCTCAAGTGGCCGAACGACGTGCTGCTCGAAGGGCGCAAGCTGTGCGGCATTCTGATCGAGTTGCCACGGGCCGCCGAACCGCCGGAGCTCGTGGTTGGCGTAGGCGTCAACGTGGGTGGTGCGCGGACCCTGGCGGCCCAGGTCGACCAGGAAATCGCGGACGTTACCGAACGGGTGCCGAATGTGTCCCGGAGTCGCCTTGCGGGTTGCATCATCGACTCGGTGTTCGCCCAATGCCGACGCTTCGAGAAGGACGGGTTCGAGCCGATCAGGGCCAGCTACGACGCGTTGCACGGTTTTCACGGCGCGGTGGTGCGCGTGGTCACGGGTTCCGGGTCCGTGGCCGGCGTCGTGCTCGGTGTCGGGGCCGACGGCGCCCTGCGGCTCGGCACGGAGGGTGGCGAGCGGGAGTTCAATGGAGGTGAGGTATCGCTGCGAGCCTGACGGCCACACCGGAGGCCCTCGATGTCGACATCGGCAACACCCGGACCAAGTGGCGCATGGGCGATGCGACCGGCGCTACGGCGGGTATCGACACGCCGGCGCTGCCGGAGCGACCGCGACGCATCCGCATCGCTTGCGTTGCGGGCGACCGGCGGGACATCGCGGCTCGCTTTGAGGAAGCGTACGGAGTGCCGCCCGAGTTCGCACGGACGACGGCGCAACTTGCCGGCGTGACCTGTGGCTACGAGGAGCCTGCGCGGCTTGGCGTCGACCGTTGGCTCGCCTTCGTCGCCGCGTGGACCGCCGTGCGGCGAGCGGTGACGGTAGTCGATCTCGGCACGGCTGCGACGCTGGATTTCGTTACCGCGGACGGCCTGCATCAGGGTGGATACATCGTGCCCGGGCTGGGGCTCATGGCGACCGCCCTCGCGCGCGATACGGCCGGTGTCCGGGTGGCCGGAGACCTGGCTCCGGAGCTCGGTCCGGGGCGCAGTACCGCGCAGGCGGTACGACGGGGAGCCACGGCGATGCTACTCGACTTCATCGAGGCCTCCGTGGGCAGGTTCGCACGCCAGTGCGGAGGCTCGCCCGAAGTGTTCCTGACCGGTGGCGACGCCGATCTCATGGCCGCGTGGCTGCCGTTCGCTTTGCATGTAGAGCCCGATCTCGTCCTTGACGGCTTGCGGCTCGCATTACCGTGATGCGTCAGGCGATCGGGTTGGCGCCGGCGTTGCGGTACACCTGCTGGGCTCTTGTGGCCGCGAACGTCGCGATGGGTGTGACGCTCATGGGGTCCGAAGGGTCGGGGGCGCCGGACACCGCCGGCCGATCCGTCGATGTGCCGACGATAGAACTCCTCGACGAGCGACCGCGGGCGTCGCCGGACGCGGCAGCGTCCGCCGTTGCCGGAATCGTGCCCCGGTTCGGCCGGGAGGACTGCCGGACATCCGCCCCCTTCGCGAACTCTCGTGACGCCATGGCGTTTGCGGGCCGGCTCGAAGCGCGCGGCGCGCGCGCGCAGGTGCGCGAAGCGGTCGTGCGGGGGTGGCCCGATCATGTCGTGTACGTGGAGCCGGCGGCATCGCGGGACGCGGCACGGCGGATCCTGCGGGAGCTGGAGGGCCAGTCCATCAGGGGGCAGGTCGTGGATGAAGGCGCGCTGGCCAACGCGGTCACCGTGGGCGTCTTCGCGGAGCGCGCCAAGGCCGACGCGCTGGTCGCGCGGGTCAAGGCCTTCGGATACCTGGTCCGGCGGCGCGCGCTGGATCGCGCGCACACCGTGTACGTGGTCCATTCCGGCGGGGACGCCGGGCTGGCGACGCAGGGGCGCCCGGGGCTCTGTGGCACTGCGCCAAGAGGCGCCGCACCAAGAGTGGATCGGGTAGCTGAGGCGGCTCTCGCGCCGGACGACGGCGGTACCTGACCAGGGCCTGTTGGCGACCGCCCGCACCGGGGCACGAAGGCCTCACGAAGGCCGTGCTCTCGTTGCCGACTCGGACGCCATCCACTAGAATCGGCGGAATCTTCGAGCCGGCTTCGAAGTCGCGCGGCCGCCGTAGCTCAGTCGGTAGAGCAGCTCACTTGTAATGAGAAGGTCCAGGGTTCGATTCCTTGTGGCGGCACCAGAGCCCGGACGAGCATCCCGGGCGGTCTCCCGGGGCGACCAACGCTGGGTTGCGTCCCGAATTGCGCGGCTTTGCGGGGCGTCCTCTCGGCCGCACTCCACATCGCACTCCACGTCGTTGACACGCGGCGCACGGAAGCGCACAATTTCGCGCCTTTTGTGTGGGATTCCCGGAGGGGTTCCCGAGTGGCCAAAGGGACCAGACTGTAAATCTGATGGCTCAGCCTTCGTAGGTTCGAATCCTACCCCCTCCACCACCCGTCTGCGCACGCGGGTCGCCGGAGCACGGGGGCTTGGCCCTCGCGGGGCCTTTGGCTGGCGAACCGGCGGCGGGACCGGCGGGTCCGGCGGGTCCGGCGGGTATAGTTCAGTGGTAGAACCTCAGCCTTCCAAGCTGATGGCGCGGGTTCAATTCCCGCTACCCGCTCCATGCACGGTTCATGCGACAGGGTTCTTGCGACGGAAGGGAACATCAGGAAGGACAGACGAACGCTCACATAGCTCAGTCGGTAGAGCGCGTCCTTGGTAAGGACGAGGTCATCGGTTCGAATCCGATTGTGAGCACCAGGGCGAGCGTTGGCGCGGGATGCCAACCGCGGGCTGCGGCGGTTTTCGCGCTGCGTTGATGGAGTGTTGCCGGTGCAGTTGAGACGCTGCGACGCGGAATAAGGAGAGTCGACAGGTGGGGAAGGAGAAATTCGAGCGTACGAAGCCGCACGTGAACGTTGGGACGATCGGTCACGTGGACCATGGCAAGACGACGTTGACGGCGGCGTTGACGAAGGTGTGTGCGGCGGCGCGCGGCGGCGAGATCCGGGAGTTCGACCAGATTGACAATGCCCCGGAGGAGCGCGAGCGGGGCATCACGATTGCGACGGCGCACGTGGAGTACGAGTCGGATGACCGGCACTATGCGCACGTGGACTGTCCGGGTCACGCGGACTACGTGAAAAACATGATCACGGGTGCGGCGCAGATGGACGGCGCGATTCTGGTGGTATCGGCGGCGGACGGACCGATGCCGCAGACGCGGGAGCACATTTTGCTGTCGCGGCAGGTGGGCGTGCCCCGGATCGTGGTGTACATGAACAAATCGGACATGGTGGACGACGAGGAGCTTCTGGAGCTGGTGGAGCTGGAGGTCCGGGAGTTGCTGGACGACCACGGTTTTCCCGGGGACGACACGCCGGTGATCACGGGCAGCGCGCTGAAGGCACTGGAGGGCGAGGAATCGGAGCAGGGCACGGGCAGCATAGAGCGTTTGCTGGCGGCGCTGGACGAGTACATTCCGGAGCCGGAACGCGATATCGACCAGCCGTTTCTGATGCCGATCGAGGACGTGTTTTCGATTTCGGGGCGCGGCACGGTGGTGACGGGCCGAGTGGACCGAGGCGTGGTGCGGGTTGGCGAGGAAGTGGAGATTGTGGGGATCCGGGAGACGACCCGGACGACGTGCACGGGCGTGGAGATGTTCCGCAAGCTGCTGGACGAGGGCCGCGCGGGGGAGAACATCGGGGTGTTGCTGCGCGGCACGAAGCGTGACGGTGTGGAGCGCGGTCAGGTGCTGTCGGCGCCCGGGGCGATCACGCCGCACACGCGTTTTGACGCGGAGGTGTACGTGCTGAGCAAGGACGAGGGGGGCCGGCACACGCCGTTCTTCCAGGGCTATCGGCCGCAGTTTTATTTCCGCACGACGGACGTGACGGGTTCGGTGGAGTTGCCGGAAGGTGTGGAGATGGTGATGCCCGGGGACAACGTGAACATGGATGTGACGCTGATCAGTCCGATCGCGATGGACGAGGGACTGCGCTTCGCGATCCGTGAGGGCGGCCGCACCGTCGGCGCCGGCGTCGTTACCCGCATCGAGGAGTAGCGGCCGGGTTCGATACGGGCTCGCGATTGGACTCGAAGTTGGACTCGCAATTGAAATAGGGACTTCAGGCCAGTAGCTCAATTGGCAGAGCAGTGGTCTCCAAAACCACAGGTTGGGGGTTCGATTCCCTCCTGGCCTGCCACTATCGGTGTGAGGTGCGGCGGCGGTCGCTCCTTGGCGACATGGCTGGCCCGAATCGGGTGGAGCCACTATGGGAACTCGGCGACGGAAATTCGGCCACGGAAACAGAGCTTGAACACGCGTGTCGACACCAATTCAAGGGGGAGGCCGGGGGGGAGCCAGTCCCACCCCGTGCTCGACCACCTGAAGTGGGCGGTCGTGGTCGCACTGGTTGCCGGCGGCGTCGTCGGGAACTGGTACTTCCAGGACCAGTCGCTGCTGGTCAGGATTCTGGCGCTCGTCGCCTTGGCCGTGGTCGCGGGGTTCGTCGCCCTCCAGACGGAGCGTGGCCAGGCGCTGTGGGACCTTGCCAGGGAAGCGCGCCGGGAGATTCGGCGCGTGGTCTGGCCGACACGACAGGTCACGACGCAGACGACGTTCATCGTCGTGGCCCTCGTGCTGGTGTTCGCGCTGATCCTCTGGGGGCTGGACTCGCTGCTGAGTTGGCTGGTCTCGACCGTCATTGGCTGACGTGTCAGCGGATGACGCATCGCCGGAGGCGTTCCGCGCCGACAGCGCGCGAAGGACAGCGCGCGGAGATTGAACGGAGAGAAGCAATGAGCGACGCGGTGGACACGGCCCAGGCGGCGAGCAGCAGGCGCTGGTACGTCGTGCACGCGTACTCGGGTTTCGAGAAGAACGTTGCCCGTGCGTTGCGCGAGCGGATCGACCTCTCCGACCACGGCGAGTGCTTCGGGGAGGTGCTCGTGCCGACGGAAGAGGTCGTCGAGATGCGGGCCGGGCAGAAGCGGCGGAGCGAGCGCAAGTTCTTTCCAGGCTACGTGCTGGTGCAGATGGACCTCAACGACGACACCTGGCACCTGGTCAAGCAGACGCCGCGGGTCATGGGTTTCATCGGCGGCAAGGCGGACAAGCCGGCGCCGCTGTCCGACGCGGAAGCGAACGCGATTCTGGACCGCGTGCGTACCGGCAGCGAGAAGGCGACGCCGAAGACGCTCTTCGAGCCAGGCGAGCTCGTCCGTGTCGTGGATGGTCCCTTCAACGACTTCAGCGGCGTCGTGGAGGAGGTCAACTACGAGAAGAGCCGTCTCAACGTGGCGGTCACGATCTTCGGACGGTCGACCCCCGTCGAACTCGACTTCTCTCAGGTCGAGAAGGGCTGACGCGCCGCCATCGCGACGGCGGACAGGCAGACGGGAACGGGCAGACGGCAGACGGGCAGGCGGGAACAGGCAGACGGGCAGACGAAATAGTGGCGAAGAAAGTCGAAGCGTACGTCAAGTTGCAGGTGCCGGCGGGACAGGCCAATCCAAGTCCCCCGGTGGGGCCGGCCCTCGGCCAGCACGGCGTGAACATCATGGATTTCTGCAAGGCGTTCAACGCGCAGACGCAGAGCGACGAGGCGGGCATCCCGATCCCGGTGGTCATCACCGTCTACGCGGACCGGACCTTCTCGTTCATCACCAAGACGCCGCCGGCGTCGGTCCTGCTGCGCAAGGCCGCCGCGGTCGAGAAGGGCAGCGGCACGCCGAACACGGTCAAGGTCGGCAACCGGGTCACCCGCGCCCAGCTCGAGGAGATCGCGAAAATCAAGGATCCGGACCTCACGGCAGCCGACATGGACGCCGCCGTCCGGACCATCGCCGGAAGCGCCCGCAGCGCGGGCATCGAAGTCGAAGGAGCCCTCAGCCCCTCGGAAGGAGCCCTCAGCCCCTCGGAAGGAGCCCTCGGCCCGTCGGATCAAGGAGCAACCTGATGGCTGCCGGAAGCAAGCGCATGCGCGCGATCGCGGAGAAGGTCGACCGGAATCGCGCGTATCCCATCGACGAAGCGGTCGGCATCCTCGCGGAAGTGTCGAAAACGAAGTTCGGCGAGGCCGTGGACGTCGCGGTGAATCTTGGTGTCGACCCGCGCAAGTCCGATCAGTCGGTACGCGGTGCGACCACCCTGCCGCATGGCTCGGGCAAGGAGACGCGCGTCGCCGTATTCACCCAGGGCGACAACGCGGAGAAGGCCGCTGGCGCCGGCGCGGACGTGGTCGGCCTGGAGGATCTCGCCGAACAGGTCAAGGCGGGCGAACTGGATTTCGACGTGGTCATCGCCACTCCGGACGCGATGCGCGTGGTCGGGCCGCTCGGACGCATCCTTGGCCCGAGGGGTCTGATGCCGAACCCGAAGACCGGAACGGTGACACCGGACGTCGAGGCGGCCGTGCGCAATGCCAAGGCCGGCCAGGTGCAGTTTCGGACGGACCGCTCCGGCATCGTGCACGGGCGTGTCGGCAAAGTGGGCTTCCAGCCGGAGCAGATCAAGGAGAACGTCGAGGCGCTCATCAACGACCTGAAGAAGGCCAAGCCTGCTTCGGCGAAGGGCCACTATCTGAAGAAGGTGACCCTCTCAACCACGATGGGTCCGGGCGTCTCGATTGACCAGGCCTCCCTGGAGGTGTGAACCGATGGCTCTGAAGATCGAGCGGAAACAGGAGATCGTCGCCGAGGTGAACGCGGCGGCGAGTTCGGCGTTCGCCGCCGTCGCCGCGGACTATCGAGGCCTGACCGTCGCGGAGATGACCGGGTTGCGCGCGGCGGCGCGGGACAGCGGCGTCCAGTTGCGGGTCGTGAGGAACACCCTTGCGCGGCGCGCGCTTGTCGGCACCGGGCACGAGCAGCTTGGCGAGGCGTTCGTCGGCCCGACGATGCTCGCGCTCTCGGAGTCCGCGGACGATCCCGGTGTCGCCGCCCGGTTGATGCGGCACTACGTCGGGGAGTATCAGGCGCTCGAGGTCAAGGCCCTGAGTGTCGGGGGACGTCTCCTCGAGCCCGACGCCCTCGTGCAGGTGGCGTCGCTGCCGACGCTGGACGAGGCACGGGCGCAGTTGATGAGCGTGATGACGGCGCCCGTCGGAAAGCTGGCGCGCACGCTCTCGGAGGTGCCCGCCAAGCTGGTACGCACGCTGGCAGCCCTGCGCGACGCCAGGCAGGCGGGGGAAGACGCTTGAGACAACGCAAGGGCTTGTCCGAGGCGGAGCCGCATGGCTCCGGCCATGGGCCGCTTGCATCGAGAGCATTCGACAGATTGGGCGGTCGTTCGCGGCCATAACGGAGAAGGAAGGAAATGGCTCTATCGCAAGATGACATTCTGAACGCCATCGCGGAAATGAGTGTGATGGAAGTGGTCGACCTCGTTTCGGCGATGGAAGAGAAGTTCGGTGTATCGGCCGCCGCCGCGGTGGCCGTGGCGCCGGCGGCCGCGGACAACGGCGGCGCGGCGGCCGCGGAGGAACAGACCGAGTTCGACGTGATCCTCGCCGCGTTCGGCGAGAAGAAGGTGGGCGTCATCAAGGCGGTGCGCGCCATCACCGGGCTCGGCCTGAAGGAAGCGAAGACCCTCGTCGACGAAGCTCCGAACCCCGTCAAGAAGGGCGTGACCAAGGAAGAAGCCGAAGACATCAGGACGCAGCTCGAAGAAGCCGGCGCCACCGTGGAGGTACAGTGATCGCCGCTCGCGTAACGCGCACGTGGCGTTGACACCCCCCGGCCTGAAGTCGGCCCCCGCAATGGCGCGGGCCGATCGCCCCGTGGCGCGTCCTGCCGTGGCGGAGACGCGTCCCGCGGGGGAGACCCCGATGGGCGCGCCCGGCGTGCGCAAGCGCGCGGGCCGCGAGAACGAAACATCGATGGTTCGGCCTGGCCCTTGCGGGCCGGGCGCGGGCCTTTTGTCGCCGCACTGAACGGAGACTCGAATGGCTTACAGCTTCACCGAGAAGAAACGTATCCGCAAGGACTTCGGCCGCCTGTCGGAGGTCATGGAGATGCCGCACCTTCTCTCCATCCAGCTGGACTCCTACAGCAGGTTCCTGCAGCTCGACGTCAAGGCGCGCAAGCGGCGCGACGCGGGTCTGCACGCGGCGTTCCGCTCGGTGTTCCCGATCGTCAGCTACTCGGGGAACGCCGCACTCGAGTACGTGGACTACCGGCTCGGCGAGGCGCCCTTCGACGTGAAGGAGAGCGTTTCGCGCGGGGTGACGTACGCGGCGCCGCTACGGGTCAGGGTGCGGCTCATCATCTACGACCGCGAGTCGTCCAGCAAGGCGGTCAAGGACGTGAAGGAGCAGGAAGTCTACATGGGCGAGATACCGCTCATGACGGACAACGGTACCTTCGTCATCAACGGTACCGAACGGGTCGTGGTGTCGCAGCTGCATCGCTCGCCCGGCGTCTTCTTCGACCACGACAAGGGCAAGACGCACTCCTCCGGCAAACTGCTCTACTCCGCCCGGGTCATTCCCTACCGCGGGTCCTGGCTCGACTTCGAGTTCGATCCCAAGGACCTGGTGTACGTGCGCATCGACCGCCGGCGCAAGCTGCCGGCGACCGTCATGCTGCGCGCGCTCGGCTACTCGTCCGAGGAGATACTCGACCTCTTCTTCGACAAGAACGTCTTTCACGTCAAGAAGGACGGCCTGTCGATGGACCTCGTGCCGGAACGCATGCGCGGCGAGTCGGCCACGTTCGACATCGTCGACCGCAACCGCAACGTCATCGTCGATGCGGGCCGCCGGATCACGGCACGCCACGTCCGCATGCTGGAGCGATCTCGGCTGAAGCGGCTCGACGTGCCGCGCGACTATGTGGTCGGACGCGTGATCGCGCGCGACATGGTCGCCCCCGAGACCGGCGAGATCATCGTGTCCTGCAACGCGACGATCACCGACGAGGTGCTCGACCAGTTGCTGGAGGCTGGCGTCAAGTCGATCGAGACCATCTACACGAACGACCTCGACTGCGGCCCCTACCTCGCGGACACGTTGGGTAGCGACATCACGCGCAACCGTCTCGAGGCGCTGGTCGAGATCTACCGGATGATGCGGCCCGGCGAACCGCCCACCAAGGAAGCGGCGGAGAACCTGTTCAACAACCTGTTCTTCTCGGCGGAACGGTACGACCTGTCGACGGTCGGCCGCATGAAATTCAGCCGACGCCTGGGACGGGACCGGATCGAAGGCGGCGGCACGCTTTCCGACGACGACATCATCGACGTGCTGCGTACCCTGATCGACATCCGTAACGGCAAGGGGTCGGTGGACGACATCGACCACCTGGGCAATCGCCGCGTCCGTTCGGTGGGCGAGATGGCCGAGAACGCATTCCGCGTGGGCCTGATCCGCGTCGAGCGGGCGGTGAAGGAGCGCCTCTCCCTGGCGGAGTCGGAAGGCCTGATGCCACAGGACATGATCAACGCCAAGCCCGTCGCGGCGGCGATCAAGGAGTTCTTCGGGTCGAGCCAGCTATCGCAGTTCATGGACCAGCACAATCCCCTGTCGGAGGTCACCAACAAGCGCACGGTGTCCGCCCTCGGGCCCGGTGGGCTCACCCGGGAGCGGGCCGGCTTCGAGGTGCGCGACGTGCATCCGACGCATTATGGCCGCGTGTGTCCCGTCGAGACGCCGGAAGGGCCCAACATCGGCCTCATCAACCGCCTGGCGACCTATGCGCGGACCAATGACTACGGCTTCCTGGAGACGCCCTATCGCCGGGTGGAGGACGGTTGCGTCACGGACGAGATCGAGTACCTCTCGGCGATCGACGAGGCGGAATACGTCATCGCCCAGGCGAACTCGCGCCTCGACGCGGAGGGCCGCCTCCAGGGCGACCTGGTCGATGTCCGGCACCAGAACGAGTTCACCAAGACGACTTCCGGCAACGTCTCGTACATGGACGTTTCCCCGAAGCAGGTCGTCTCGGTGTCCGCCGCGCTCATTCCGTTCCTCGAGCACGACGACGCCAACCGCGCGTTGATGGGCTCGAACATGCAGCGCCAGGCGGTACCGACGCTGCGGGCGGAGAAGCCGCTCGTCGGCACGGGCATGGAAGTGCACGTCGCGCGCGACTCGGGGGTCTGCGTGATCGCCGAGCGGGGGGGCGTGGTGGACAGCGTCGACGCGGGCCGCATCATCGTGCGGGTGGCGGATGACGAAACCGAAGTCGGCGAAGCCGGCGTGGACATCTACAACCTCACCAAGTTCACCCGCTCCAATCAGAACACGTGCATCAACCAGACGCCGCTGGTCCGCACGGGCGACGTGATTGCGCAGGGTGACATCCTGGCGGACGGTCCCTCGATCGACATGGGGGAACTGGCCCTCGGGCAGAACATGCGCATCGCGTTCATGCCCTGGAACGGCTACAACTTCGAGGACTCGGTGCTCATCTCGGAGCGGGTCGTGGCGGAGGACCGTTTCACGAGCATCCACATCCAGGAACTGACCTGCATCGCGCGCGACACCAAGCTCGGGCCGGAGGAGATCACCTGCGACATCCCGAACGTCGGCGAGTCGGCCCTCGGCAAGCTCGACGAGTCCGGCATCGTCTACATCGGTGCCGAGGTCGTGACCGGCGACATCCTGGTGGGCAAGGTGACGCCCAAGGGCGAGACGCAACTGACGCCGGAAGAAAAGCTCCTGCGGGCGATCTTCGGCGAAAAGGCGTCGGACGTGAAGGACACGTCGCTGCGCGTCCCGACGGGCGTCAAGGGCACCATCATCGACGTGCGGGTCTTTACCCGGGATGGCGTCGAGAAAGATCAGCGCGCCAAGGATCTCGAGGAAGCGGAACTGGCCCGCATCCGCAAGGACCTCGACGACGAGTACCGTATCGTCGAGGCGGCGATGCACGAGCGCCTGGCCAATGCGCTGACCGGCAATCCGGTCGCGCGGGCGCCGGGCAAGTCGGAAGGCGAGGTCCTGGAATCGTCCTACCTCGCCGACCTTCCCAAAGACGACTGGTTCGCCATCCGCATGGCCGACGAGTCGCTGAACGAGCAGCTCGACAAGGCGGAGGTCCGCCTGCGCAAGAGCAGGGAGGAACTCGAGGCCAAGTTCGCGGACAAGCACGCGAAGCTCCGGTCCGGCGACGAAATGGCGCCGGGCGTGCTCAAGATCGTCAAGGTGTATCTGGCGATCAAGCGCCGCATCCAGCCGGGCGACAAGATGGCGGGACGGCACGGCAACAAGGGTGTCATCTCGGTGATCATGCCGGTGGAGGACATGCCGTTCGACGACAACGGCGAGCCGGTGGACATCGTGCTGAACCCCCTCGGCGTGCCCTCGCGGATGAATGTCGGCCAGGTCCTCGAGACCCACCTCGGCTGGGCGGCCAAGGGGATCGGCGAGAAGATCGGGGGACTGCTGGCGGCCCAGGCGGATGCGCAGCAGGTGCGGTCCTCCCTCGACGAGATCTACAACGGCCTCGACGGGGGCAAGGTGGACGTGGCGGCACTCGGCGACGGCGAGATCATGGATCTCGCCGGCAACCTCACCGCTGGCCTGCCCATCGCGACACCCGTCTTCGACGGCGCCCGGGAAGACGACATCAAGCGGCTGCTGGAGCTCGCCGGACTGCCGGAGAGTGGCCAGAGCATCCTCTACGACGGACGCACCGGCGAACGTTTCGACCGGCCGGTCACCGTCGGCTACATGTACATGATGAAACTGAACCACCTCGTGGACGACAAGATGCACGCCCGCTCCACCGGCTCGTACAGCCTGGTCACCCAGCAGCCGCTGGGCGGCAAGGCGCAGTTCGGCGGTCAGCGGTTCGGCGAGATGGAGGTCTGGGCCCTCGAGGCCTACGGCGCTTCCTACACGCTGCAGGAAATGCTCACCGTCAAGTCCGACGACGTCGGGGGCAGGACCAAGATGTACAAGAACATCGTCGACGGCAACTTTCTCATGGAGCCCGGGATGCCCGAGTCGTTCAACGTGCTGGTCAAGGAGATCCGCTCGCTGGGCATCGACATCGAGCTGGAGAGCGACTAGGCGCAAGGCCTGCGGCCTTGCGTTCGAGTTGCTCCGCAACTCGGGTCGGTGACGGAGGCTGCGAAGTGGGATTGGGGCGAGAGAAGCGGGATTGAGGCGAGGTAGGGAAGAGGGAGCGAGATGAGAGACCTTTTGAACCTGATGAAGCAGCAGAGCGAGATCGAGGAATTCGACGCTTTGCGCATTGGCCTCGCCTCGCCGGAGAAGATCCGGTCGTGGTCGTACGGAGAGGTGAAAAAGCCCGAGACGATCAACTATCGGACGTTCAAGCCCGAGCGTGACGGTCTGTTCTGCGCGCGCATCTTCGGGCCCGTGAAGGACTACGAGTGCCTCTGCGGGAAGTACAAGCGCCTCAAGCACCGTGGCGTGATCTGCGAGAAGTGCGGCGTAGAGGTGACGCTGGCGAAGGTGCGCCGGGAACGGATGGGCCACATCGAGCTCGCGAGCCCGACCGCCCACATCTGGTTCCTGAAGTCGCTCCCCTCCCGGATCGGGTTGCTCCTCGACATGACCCTTCGGGAAATCGAGCGCGTCCTCTACTTCGAGTCTTTCGTCGTCATCGACCCGGGCTTGACGGACCTCGAGGTCGGCCAGCTCCTCACCGATGAGGAGTACTACGCCAAGCTCGAGGAACATGGGGACGAGTTCACCGCGAAGATGGGCGCGGAAGCGGTGCAGCAGTTGTTGATCAACCTCGACCTCGACGGCGAGATCGCCGAGCTCCGCGATGCCATTCCCGCCACCAATTCCGAGACCAAGATCAAGAAGCTGTCGCGGCGGCTGAAGCTCATGGAGGCATTCGTCGACTCCGGGAACCGCCCGGAATGGATGGTGCTGACGGTGCTGCCCGTGCTCCCCCCGGACCTCCGGCCCCTGGTGCCCCTGGACGGCGGGCGTTTCGCGACGTCCGACCTGAACGACCTGTACCGTCGCGTCATCAATCGCAACAATCGCCTGAAGCGGCTGCTGGACCTGTCCGCTCCGGACATCATCGTGCGCAACGAGAAACGGATGCTGCAGGAGTCGGTGGACGCGCTGCTCGACAACGGGCGCAGGGGACGCGCCATCACCGGATCCAACCGGCGCCCCCTGAAGTCGCTGGCCGACATGATCAAGGGCAAGCAGGGACGGTTCCGGCAGAACCTGCTGGGCAAGCGGGTGGACTACTCCGGGCGGTCCGTGATCGTCGTGGGGCCGACGCTGCGCCTGCACGAGTGCGGGCTCCCGAAGAAGATGGCGCTCGAACTCTTCAAGCCGTTCATCTTCGGCAAGCTCGAAGCGCGTGGGCTCGCGACGACCATCAAGGCGGCCAAGAAGATGGTGGAGCGGGAGACGCCGGAGGTGTGGGACATCCTGGCGGAGGTCATCCGCGAGCATCCGGTGCTGCTCAACCGCGCGCCGACGCTCCACCGCTTGGGCATCCAGGCGTTCGAGCCCGTGCTGATCGAGGGCAAGGCGATCCAGCTCCACCCGCTGGTGTGCGCCGCGTACAACGCGGACTTCGACGGGGACCAGATGGCGGTCCACGTGCCGCTGACCCTCGAGGCGCAGCTCGAGTCCCGGGCGTTGATGATGTCGACGAACAACATCCTCTCGCCGGCCAGCGGGGAGCCGATCATCGTGCCCTCGCAGGATGTCGTGCTCGGTCTGTACTACATGACGCGCGAACGCGTGAACGCCCCCGGCGAGGGCATGCGTTTCGCCAACATCGCCGAGGTGCACCGTGCCTTCGGCAGCAAGTCGGTGGACCTGCACGCCAGGGTCAAGGTGCGCATCACGGACGTCGATGGCCCCTGTACCGTGGAGACGACGGTGGGGCGGGCGCTCCTGTACGAGATCGTCCCTCCGGAGCTGCCTTTCGGACTCGTCAACCGGCCGATGAACAAGAAGGCCATCTCCAATCTCATCAATGCCTGCTACCGGCGCGTGGGCCTGAAGGAGACGGTCGTGTTCGCCGACCAGCTCATGTACACCGGCTTCCACTACTCCACGGCGTCGGGCGCCTCCATCGGCGTGGAGGACTTCGTCATCCCGGAAGACAAGGTCACGATCATCGGCGATGCGGAACTCGAGGTGAAGGAAATCGAGTCGCAGTACGCGTCGGGCCTCGTGACGCAGGGCGAGAAGTACAACAAGGTCGTCGACATCTGGTCGCGCGCGAACGAACTGGTGGCGCGTTCGATGATGGAAGGCATCTCGAGCGAGTCCGTCCTCAACCGGGAGGGCATCGAGCAGGACCAGCTTTCGTTCAACTCCGTCTACATCTACTCGGACTCGGGGGCCCGGGGCTCCCCGGCGCAGATCCGGCAGCTCGCGGGCATGCGCGGGCTGATGACCCGCCCGGACGGCAGCATCATCGAGACGCCCATCATCGCGAACTTCCGCGAGGGGCTGACGGTGAACGAGTACTTCATCTCCACGCACGGCGCCCGCAAGGGTCTCGCGGACACGGCCCTCAAGACGGCCACGTCGGGGTACCTGACGCGGCGCCTGGTCGATGTGGCGCAGGACCTGGTGGTCACCGAGCAGGACTGCGGCACCGAGCAGGGCCTGCTCATGAGCGCGATGATCGAGGGCGGCGACGTGGTCGAACCGCTGGCGGCCCGGGTACTCGGCCGGGTGGTGGCGCGCGACGTTCAGGACGGCGCGGGAGTCGAGACAGTCATTCCGGCGGGCACGATGCTGGACGAGGACTGGGTCGAGCGGCTCGACAGCCTCGGCGTCGACGAACTGCATGTGCGCTCTCCGATCACCTGCGGCACGCGCCAGGGCGTCTGCGCGAAGTGCTACGGGCGGGACCTCGCCCGCGGACACGAGGTGAACGTCGGGGAGGCGGTCGGGGTCATGGCCGCGCAGTCCATCGGCGAGCCGGGCACCCAGCTCACCATGCAGACCTTCCACATCGGCGGCGCGGCGTCCCGCGCGACGGCGATCGACAACATCCAGGTCAAGCATGGCGGCGAGGTGCGCCTGCACAACCTGAAGACCGTGCAGCGCACGACCGGGGAACTGGTCGCCGTGTCGCGCTCCGGCGAGATCGCCATCGCCGACGAGCACGGCCGGGAACGCGAGCGCTACAAGCTCCCGTACGGCGCCGTGATCCTCGTGAGCGAGGGCGTGAACGTCGACGCCGGCCGCATGATCGCGCAGTGGGATCCCCACACGCACCCGATCATCACGGAAGTCGCGGGCAAGGTCCTCTTCGAACAGATGGAGGAAGGCGTCTCCATCCACCGGCAGACCGACGAACTGACCGGCCTGACGAGCATCAGCGTGCTGGACGTGAACGACCGGCCGGCCGCGGGCAAGGAACTGCGGGCGGAAGTGAAGCTCGTGGACATGGAGGGCAACGAGGTGCACCTGGCGGGGACCGACATGCCGGCCCGGTATCCGTTGCCGGGTGGCGCGGTGCTGAACCTCGAGGACAACGATGCGATTGGCGTCGGTGACGTCATCGCGCGCATTCCGCAGGAGGGTTCGAAGACCCGCGACATCACGGGCGGCATGCCGCGGGTCGCGGATCTCTTCGAGGCGCGCAAGCCGAAGGAGCCGGCGATCCTGGCGGAGGCGACGGGCACCGTCAGCTTCGGCAAGGAAACCAAGGGCAAGCGGCGCCTGGTGATCACGCCGGCCGACGGCGACCCGGTCGAGACGCTGATACCGAAGTGGCGGCAGATATCCGTCTTCGATGGCGAGCACGTCGAGAGAGGCGAGGTCGTCTCGGAAGGGCCGCCGAGTCCGCACGACATACTGCGCCTGAAGGGCGTCGCGGAACTCGCGAAGTTCATCATCAACGAGATCCAGGAGGTCTACCGCCTGCAGGGCGTCACGATCAACGACAAGCACATCGAGGTGATCGTGCGCCAGATGCTGCGCAAGGCGGAGGTCAGGCAACCCGGCGGCTCCCACTTCATCCGTGGCGAGCAGGTGCAGTACGTGACGGTGATCGCGGAGAACGAGCGCCTGGCCGAGGAAGGGCTGCCCCCGGTCGAGTTCGAACGGCTGCTGCTCGGCATCACCAAGGCCTCGCTCGCGACGGAGTCCTTCATCTCGGCAGCGTCGTTCCAGGAGACCACGCGGGTGCTGACGGAGGCGGCGGTCACCGGCAAGCGGGACGTCCTGCACGGACTGAAGGAGAACGTCGTCGTCGGGCGCCTGATTCCAGCCGGTACCGGCCTCAGCTACCACGCGGACCGCAAGCGGCGCCGCGAGGAAGAGGTGCTCATGGAGCAGGGACCGACGCCGGACGAAGTCGAACAGGCGCTGTCCGAGGCGTTGTCCGCAAGCGGCGAAGCCTGAGAACGACCTGAGAATGGGAGGCGGGGACGGGTCTGGCCCGCCCCGTCTCTGTTGAAGCAGGGCTGCGGGAACTATAGAATCTCGCGCCTTTCGTGGGGCGGGCCGCCGGCAACGCGAACCGCCCGTACTGGAGAACGAATGGCTACGATCAGCCAGTTGGTACGCAAGCCACGCAAGCGCCGGGTGACGAAGAACATCGTCCCCGCGCTGCAGAAGTCACCGCAGAAGCGAGGCGTCTGCACGCGCGTGTACACCACGACGCCGAAGAAGCCGAACTCCGCGCTGCGCAAGGTCTGTCGCGTGCGGCTCACCAACGGGTACGAGGTGAACTCCTACATCGGCGGTGAGGGCCACAACCTCCAGGAGCACTCGGTGGTGCTCATTCGTGGAGGGCGGGTCCGGGATCTGCCAGGGGTGCGGTATCACACGATCCGGGGCACCCTCGACGCCTCCGGCGTGGCCGACCGGCGCGGAGCCCGGTCCAAGTACGGCGCGAAGAAGCCCAAGTAACGTCCGCGGGATCCGCACCGCGGCCGGTGCGGGTTTCGAGTAAGGCTGCCCATGCGTGGGAGGCGAACCTGAAGGAGATCGAGTCGCAATGCCGAGACGAAGAGTCGTCGCCAAACGGGAAATCCTCCCGGATCCCAAGTACAACAACCAGACCGTGGCGAAGTTCATCAACCACGTCATGGTGAGCGGCAAGAAAGCGGTGGCGGAGCGCATCGTCTACGGTGCCCTGTCGCGTATCGAACAGCGCGACCGCGGCGACGCCGTTGCAACCTTCGAGAAGGCCCTCGAGGCCGTCGCGCCGTTCGTGGAAGTGAAGTCCCGCCGGGTCGGTGGGGCCACCTATCAGGTCCCGGTGGAGGTCCGGCCGTCACGGCGCCAGGCGCTGGCGATGCGGTGGCTGGTGGACAGCGCGCGCGGTCGCGGGGAGAAGTCCATGGCGGCGCGGCTGGCCGGCGAGCTGAGCGATGCCGCCGAGGGCCGCGGGACCGCCGTGCGCAAGCGCGAGGACACCCACAGGATGGCGGAGGCGAACCGGGCGTTCTCGCACTACCGGTTCTGACGCTCCACCAGATTCAGGACGGTCGGGCCCAGACGGCCCGGCGGATTCACCACACACCGACGCTGGTCCGGCGAGCGCGCGGAAGCGCGATGGAAGGAGCATGACGATGCCTCGCAGTACCCCGATCGGGCGGTATCGCAACATCGGAATCGTGGCCCACGTGGACGCGGGCAAGACGACGACGACGGAACGCGTACTGTTCTACACGGGTCTGTCGCACAAGATGGGCGAGGTCCATGACGGCGCCGCCGTCATGGACTGGATGGAGCAGGAGCAGGAGCGGGGCATCACGATCACGTCGGCCGCCACCACCTGCTTCTGGCGCGGCATGAGCGACCAGTTCGACGAGCACCGCATCAACATCATCGATACGCCGGGACACGTCGACTTCACGATCGAGGTGGAGCGCTCGCTACGCGTGCT
Source organism: Pseudomonadales bacterium (assembly GCA_963664635.1). Taxonomy (GTDB): domain Bacteria; phylum Pseudomonadota; class Gammaproteobacteria; order Pseudomonadales; family Azotimanducaceae; genus VXNE01. The sequence continues at coordinate 565,799 of OY761542.1, forward strand.
GGACGGGGCGGTGGTCGTCTTCTGCGGCACGGCGGGGGTCGAGCCCCAGTCGGAGACCGTGTGGCGGCAGGCGAATCGCTACGAGGTCCCGCGGATGGTCTTCGTCAACAAGATGGACCGCGCGGGCGCGGACTTCCTGCGCGTCGTCGACCAGATTCGTGAGCGGCTCGGCGCCTGTCCGGTGCCGGTGCAGTTGCCGATCGGCGCGGAGGAGGGCTTCCGCGGCGTGATCGACCTCGTGTCCATGAGGGCGATCACCTGGAGCGACGAAGACCTCGGCAACTCCTTCGTCGAGGAAGACATCCCGGCGGAGTCGCGCGCGGATGCGGAGGCGTTCCGCGAGCGCATGGTCGAGGCGGCCGCCGAGGCATCGGAAGAATTGATGGACCGCTACCTCGAGGAAGGCGACCTCTCGCCGCGGGACATTCGCCGCGGTTTGCGGATTCGCACCCTCGACAACGAAATCGTACCGGCGGTGTGCGGAACGGCGTTCCGCAACAAGGGCGTGCAGCCGATGCTCGATGCCGTCGTCGACTTCCTGCCGGCGCCAACGGAGGTCAAGTCCATCGAGGGCTCCCTCGACGACCGCAGCGTGGCGACCCGGGCCTCGGACGACGACGAGCCGTTCGCCGCCCTCGCGTTCAAGATCGCGACCGATCCGTTCGTCGGCACCCTGACCTTCTTCCGGGTCTATTCCGGCGTGCTCGAGTCGGGGGACCAGATCTACAACTCCGTCAAGGGGAAGCGGGAGCGGGTGGGCCGCATGGTCCAGTTGCATTCGAACAGCCGCAACGAGATCAAGGAGGTCCGCGCCGGAGACATCGCTGCCGCCATCGGTCTGAAGGACGTCACGACCGGCGACACGCTCTGCGACATGCAACATCACATCACGCTGGAGCGCATGGAGTTCCCGGAGCCCGTCATCGACGTGGCCGTGGAACCACGCTCCGTCGCGGACCAGGACAAGATGGCGATCGCTCTCGGCAAGCTTGCCCAGGAGGACCCGTCGTTCCGGGTCAGTACGGACAACGAGTCGGGGCAGACGATCATCGCCGGGATGGGGGAACTCCACCTCGACATCATCGTCGACCGCATGAAACGCGAGTTCGGGGTCGCGGCGAACGTCGGCAGGCCGCAGGTGGCGTATCGGGAGACGATCCGCGAGCGCGTGGAGGTCGAGGGGCGTTTCGTGCGTCAGACCGGCGGCCGCGGGCAGTACGGCCATGTGTGGCTGCGGATCGAGCCGCTCGCCGGCGAGTCGGACACGGGTGCGGGGTTCGAGTTCGTCGACGAGATCACGGGCGGAGTCGTGCCGAAGGAGTACATCCCGGCCGTGCAGCGTGGCGTGCAGGAGCAGATGGGGAACGGCGTACTGGCCGGGTATCCGCTGATCGACGTCCGGGTGACCCTCTACGACGGCTCCTATCACGAGGTCGATTCTTCCGAGGTGGCGTTCCGGATCGCGGGTTCCCAGGCGTTGCGCGACGGTGCACTCCGCGCCAGGCCGGTTCTGCTCGAGCCCGTGGTGGCGGTGGAAGCCGTGACGCCGGGCGAGTACATGGGCCATGTCGTCGGCGACCTCAACCGGCGCCGCGGCATGATCGAGGGGCTCGACGAGAACCCGACGGGCAAGATCGTGCGGGCCTACGTCCCGCTGGGCGAGATGTTCGGTTACGCGACGGACCTGCGTTCGGCGACACAGGGGCGGGCCACGTTTACGATGGAGTTCGCGCGGTACTCGGAAGTGCCGCGCAACATCGCCGAGACCATCATCAATAGCTGATCGGTCCGATCGCGATGGACGAGGGACCGCGCTTCGCGATTCGCGAGGGTGGCGTTGCCGGGGCGGATTTCGAAGCCCCTCCGGAGCCAGCAGGAAAGCGCTAGCCCGCATTTCTCACCACGGGCCGCGATGATCGCGGAGGATCCTGGTCCTGTGCGCGTGCTCGCGACCGAGAGCATAGCGGGGCCTACGTTTGAGGGAGCATGTGCGCGCACGGGGCCAGGAGACCCGCGAGGGCGCGGCCAGCGCGGTCCGCGGGCGGTCAACGAAGCCGTGATGGACCAAAATACCTCGCAGAACCAATGACCTGTCATCCTGGCACAAGCGACGTGGTGAGAAATGCGGGCTAGGCAAGCGCCAGGGAGCGTTGCGTATTGGGGGCGGCGAACGTAGAATGCGCGATCCTTTGACGGGGCCGCGGGCGCCGGCGGGGGCTGCGGGTGCCCTCGGGGCCGCGGGCGCCCTCGGGGTCGCGGACGCTTCATTCGCACGCGAGGCTGCACGAGCAGGGCTTGCACTTGCAGCGGTACGGCCAAGACAGATTGACACAGCGCGGGGGAGTCCCCCCTGCCCGGACAGCTTCGAGGTAGTTCGTGGTTCAGAGCCAGCGTATTCGCATACGCTTGAAGGCGTTCGATCACCGGTTGATCGACCTGTCGACCGAGGAAATCGTCGACACGGCGAAGCGTACCGGTGCGCAGGTGCTCGGCCCGATACCACTGCCGACCCGCAAGGAACGCTACACCGTCCTGATCTCCCCCCACGTGGACAAGGACGCGCGCGACCAGTACGAAATTCGCACGCACAAGCGGTTGCTGGACATCGTCGAGCCGACGGAGAAGACCGTCGATGCCTTGATGAAGCTCGATCTGGCCGCTGGCGTAGAGGTACAGATCAGTTTGAACTAGGGGAAGACGCCGCACTTTGCTTCTTGGGAAGGCTTCTTGCGAGGGGCTCGCCCCTCGCGCTTCCCGGCTGAGGGCTCCGCGGCGGCGTTTTTCTGGTGGTTGCTTTGCTTTCTCAGCCGGGACCGCTTTCTCACGCGGGACCGAAGGAACGGACAACGGAATGGCCATCGGGGTCGTAGGCAAAAAGAGCGGTATGACGCGCGTGTTCACGGAGGACGGAGAGTCCATTCCCGTGACGGTGATTGCGGTGGAAACCAATCGCGTGACCCAGGTCAAGACGATCGAGTCCGACGGTTACGAGGCTGTCCAGGTCACCGCCGGGGAGGCGCGGCCCAACCGGGTGACGAAACCGCTGGCCGGGCACTTCGCGAAGGCGGGCACCGTCGCCGGGCGGGGGCTGTGGGAGTTCCGACTGTCGGCGCAGCCCGACGCGCCCCTCGAGCCCGGCGCCGAGATCGGTGCGGGCCAGTTCGAAGCGGGCCAGAGGGTCGACGTCACGGGCATGTCCAAGGGCAAGGGGTATGCCGGCACCATCAAGCGCTGGAATTTCGGCGCTCAGGGGTGGAGCCACGGCAACTCCCAGGCGCACCGGGCGCCGGGGTCGATCGGTCAGTGCCAGACACCGGGCCGCGTCTTCAAGGGCAAGAAGATGGCGGGCCACATGGGCGACGAGCGCGTGACGACGCAGAACCTCACGGTAGTGCGCGTCGATGCGGAGCGGAACCTGCTGCTCATCAAGGGCGCCGTACCGGGCCCGGCCGGCGCGGACGTGACCGTCCGTCCGTCCGTCAAGGCGCGCCGCGCGGGGGGCTAGTGGTGGAACTTCCCCTGCAGAACGACGGCGGCACCGTCGAACTGGCCGACGCCACCTTCGCGCGGGCGTTCAACGAGGCGCTCGTGCACCAGGTCGTCGTCGCGTACATGGCCGCGGGCCGCGGCGGCACGCATGCGCAGAAGACGCGCGCGGAGGTCCGGGGCGGCGGGCGCAAGCCCTACCGGCAGAAAGGCACGGGCCGGGCCCGGGTAGGCTCCACGCGCAGTCCGCTGCGGCGGGGGGGCGGTCGCGCCTTCCCGGCCAAACCCCGCAGCCACGCGCAGAAAGTGAACCGCAAGATGTACCGCGGGGCCATGCGGTGCATCTTCTCCGAACTCATCCGTCAGAATCGCCTCCTCCTCACCGCCGAATTCTCCGTAGACACCCCCAGGACCCAGGCCCTCGCCGCGAAGCTCGTCGAGTTCGACCTGCCCTCTTCGCCTGGGTCTTCGCCTGGGTCTTCGCGTGGCTCCTCTTTGCCTGGGAAGGTGCTGATCGTGGCGACGTCGGTCGACGAAAACCTCTATCTCGCCGCCCGCAACCTGCGTGGCGTGGACGTACGGGACGTGCCCGCCGTGGACCCGGTGAGCCTGCTGAACCACGACAGGGTCCTGGTGACCGTGGACGCGATCCGGGCGCTCGAGGAGGCCCTCTCGTGAATCCGGAACGGCGCTACATGGTGCTGGTGGAACCGCACGTTTCCGAGAAGGTTTCCAACCTCGGCGATGCGAACAACCAGTATGCATTCAAGGTGGCGCGAGACGCGACCAAGGCGGAGATCAGGGAAGCGGTCGAGTCGATCTTCGAGGTTTCGGTGTTGCGCGTGACCACGCTCAACCAGAAGGGCAAGGTGAAACGCGGCGTCCGGGGCGTGTCGCGCAAGAAGGACTGGAAGAAGGCCTATGTTCGGCTCGCGGAGGGCCAGGACATCGACTTCGTCGCGGAGCGCTAGAAGATGCCTGCCGTCAAGACCCGACCCACCTCGCCCGGACGGCGCTTTGTCGTCAAGGTCGTCGACCCGTCGCTGCATCGCGGCGAGCCGTACAAGCCGTTGCTGGAGCCGAACCCGAAGAGCGGCGGTCGCAACGCGAACGGGCGCATCACCACGCGCCATCGCGGCGGGGGCCACAAGCGGAACTATCGCAAGGTCGACTTCCGCCGCCACAAGGACGGGATCAAGGCGGTCGTCGAAAGGCTGGAGTACGACCCGAACCGCAGCGCCAACCTGGCGCTGCTGAAGTACCTGGACGGGGAACGCCGCTACATCGTCGCACCGCGTGGTGTCGCCGCCGGAGACGAGTTGATGTCGGGCGCCAGCGCGCCCATTCGACCCGGCAACGCACTTGCGCTGCGCAACGTCCCGCTGGGCAGCGTCATCCATTGCGTGGAGCTCAAGCCGGGCAAGGGCGCCCAGCTCGCCCGCAGCGCCGGGACGTCGGCGCAACTGGTCGCCCGCGAAGGCTCCTACGCCACGTTGCGGCTGCGTTCCGGCGAGATGCGGCGCGTGCTCGTGGACTGCCGGGCGACCCTGGGCGAGGTGGGCAACAGCGAACACAACCTGCGCTCGCTCGGCAAGGCCGGCGCGGCGCGCTGGCGCGGCCGGCGGCCCACGGTCAGGGGGGTCGCGATGAACCCGGTGGACCATCCGCACGGCGGCGGCGAGGGCAAGTCGTCGGGCGGCCGACATCCGGTCACGCCCTGGGGCGTGCCGACGAAGGGACACAAGACGCGTACCAACAAGCGCACGGACGCGTTGATCGTCCGGCGCCGTACCCGGAAGTCCCGATAGGTATCCGCGATGACACGGGTGATGCGACGGGCGATGAAGACAGGCGACAAGACGATGAAACGCTGGTACATCGGCGTGTGTGGATTGAGGATCGAAAGACCGCGGGCCGGAACGGCCCAGGGGGGGCGTTGACGCATGCCCAGATCGTTGCGCAAGGGTCCGTTCGTCGACGTGCACCTGGCGAAGAAGGTGTCGGCGGCGCAGGAGGGGGGCGACAAGCGTCCGATCCGGACGTGGTCGCGCCGGTCGATGATCGCGCCGGACATGGTGGGGCTCACCATCGCCGTGCACAACGGCCGCCAACACGTGCCGGTCTTCGTGACCGAAGACATGGTGGGCCACAAGCTCGGCGAGTTCGCCCCGACGCGCACCTACCGCGGCCACGCCGCGGACCGCAAGGCGAGGCGTTAGCGATGCGCGTCGTGGCGCAGGCGAAGATGCTGCGGATATCGCCGCACAAGGCGCGGCTGGTGGCCGACATGGTGCGCGGGAAGCCGGTGGAAGAGGCGCAGGACATCCTCACGTTCAGTCCGCAGAAGGCCGCCGGCCTGGTGTCGAAGGTGCTTGAGTCGGCGATCGCGAATGCCGAGGAGAACGAGGGCGCCGACGTGGACGAACTGCGGGTCGGCGAAATCTTCGTGGACGAGGGCGTCACGATGAAGCGCATCCGCCCCCGCGCGCGCGGGCGCGCCGACCGTATCATCAAGCGAACCAGTCACGTCACCGTCGCGGTGACGGACGATCAACTCTAGGAAGGGCGATGGGCCAGAAAGTCAATCCGACGGGAATGCGGCTGGGCATCGTCGCCGACCACCGCTCGGTCTGGTACGCCGAGCGCGGCATGTACTCGGACTACCTGCTCAATGACCTCGAGGTGCGCGATTACCTCCGCAAGCGCCTCGCTCAGGCGTCGGTAAGCCGCATCGAGATAGAGCGCCCGGCGCAGACCGCGCGGGTCACCATCCACACCGCGCGGCCCGGCATCGTGATCGGCAAGAAGGGCGAGGACGTCGAGCGGCTGCGGGCCGAGCTGTACAAGCTCATGCGCGTCCCCGTGCACATCAACGTCGAGGAGGTGCGCAAGCCCGAGGTGGACGCCCTGCTGGTAGCGCAGAACGTCGCCCAGCAACTTGAGCGGCGCGTGCAGTTTCGCCGCGCGATGCGCCGCGTGATCCAGAACGCGATGCGCCTTGGGGCCAAGGGGATCAAGGTACGGGTGGCGGGTCGCCTCGGCGGCGCGGAGATCGCGCGCGCGGAGGTGTATCACCAGGGGCGGGTTCCGCTGCACACGCTGCGTGCGGACATCGACTACGCCACGGCGGAGGCGAAGACGACCTACGGGATCATCGGCGTCAAGGTGTGGATCTTCAAGGGCGAAGTGATGCCCGGCGAAGACACCGACGACGAGGCGCAAGGGCGCTAGCGGGCCAGGACGCCTGAGGGACTCGAACGATGTTGCAACCGAAGAGAACGCGGTTCAGAAAGCAGCAGAAAGGCCGCAACCGGGGCCTTGCGAGCCGTGGCAACAAGGTCAGCTTCGGCGAGTTCGGCCTCAAGGCGACGGGACGCGGACGCCTGACGGCCCGCCAGATCGAGGCGGCGCGGCGCGCGATGACGCGGCATGCCCGGCGTGGCGGCAAGGTGTGGATACGCGTGTTTCCGGACAAGCCGATCACCAAGAAGCCGCTGGAGGTCCGCCAGGGCAAGGGCAAGGGCAGCGTCGAGTACTGGGTCGCGCAGATCAAGCCGGGCCGGGTCCTCTACGAGATGGAAGGCGTCTCCGAAGACGTTGCCCGGCGCGCGTTCCAGTTGGCCGCCGCCAAGCTGCCGTTTTCCACCGCCATGGTCAACCGCTCGGCGATGTGACCCCGGCTACAGAAGACCACGAACCAAGAGATGAACGCATCCGAACTCAGAGCCATGGAACAGGAGCAGTTGCAGGAGGAACTCGTCCGCCTGCGGCGGGAGCAGTTCAATCTGCGGATGCAGCGTGGCAGCGAACACCTGCCGCAGACGCACCTCTTGAAGGAAACGCGGCGCGACGTCGCGCGCGTCAAGACCGTTTTGCAGGAGAAGCTGCGGGAGGGAGACGGTGACTGACTCGACCCAGACCGCGAAGACGCGGCCCGGTGCGCGCACGCTGTCCGGGGCGGTCGTGTCCGATCGCATGGACAAGACCATCACCGTGCTCGTCGAGCGCAGCGTGAAACACCCGGTCTACGGCAAGATCCTGCGCCGCCGCTCGAAGATCCACGCCCACGACGAGCGCAACGAGTGCCAAGTCGGGGACCTGGTGACGATCATCGAGACCCGGCCGATCTCGAAGCTGAAGTCCTGGCGCTTGCTCGCGCGAGGCGTCACGGCCTCGGGCGCCCCGCGCCGCGACGACGGGTCGGCCCCGGACGCGCCGGCCGGCGAGGAGGGCAGCCAGTGATCCAGGCGGAAACCATGCTCGACATCGCGGACAACAGCGGTGCGCGGCGGGTCCAGTGCATCAAGGTGCTCGGCGGTTCGAGACGCCGCTATGCGGGGATCGGGGACGTGATCAAGGTGGCGGTCAAGGAGGCGATCCCGCGGGGCCGCGTGCGCAAGGGACAGGTCATGGACGCCGTGGTCGTGCGCACGCGCAAGGGAGTGCGGCGCCCGGATGGGTCCGTGATCCGGTTCGACGGCAATGCGGCCGTTCTCCTGACCCCGCAGTTGCAGCCCGTCGGCACGCGCATCTTCGGGCCCGTGACGCGCGAACTGCGCACGGAGAACTTCATGCGCATCATCTCCCTCGCCCCCGAGGTCTTGTGAGATGCGAAAGATCAGGCGGGAAGACCAGGTGATCGTCATCGCCGGTCGCGACAAGGGCAAACGCGGCGAGGTCGTGCGCGTGCTGGACAACGATCGGCTGTTGGTGGCCGGCGTGAACATGGTGAAGAAGCACCAGCGCGCGAATCCGCAGCAGAATCGCCAGGGGGGCATCGTGGATCAGGAGGCGCCGATTCACGTGTCGAACGTCGCGATCTACAACGAGGAAAGCGACCGCCGGGACCGCGTGGGCATCCGCATGGAGGAAGGACGGCGCGTCCGGTACTTCAAGTCGGACGGCAGCCGCATCGACGAGTGAAGAACCCATGACCGACCTGCGCGCAAAATACGACGCGGACATACAACCGGCCCTGATGGAGGAGTTTTCCTACGGAACCCCCATGCAGGCCCCGCGCCTCGTCAAGGTGACGCTCAACATGGGCGTGGGCGAGGCGGTGGCCGACCGCAAGATCATGGACAGCGCCGTCTCGGACCTGACGCTGATCGCCGGCCAGAAAGCGATCGTCACGCTGGCCCGCAAGTCCGAGGCCGCGTTCAAGATCCGCGCCGGCTGGCCGGTCGGATGCAAGGTGACGTTGCGGCGGGAGAGGATGTACGAGTTCCTCGACCGGCTGATCGGCATCGCCATCCCGCGCATGCGGGACTTCCGCGGCCTGAACCCGCGGTCGTTCGATGGACGCGGAAACTACTCGCTGGGCGTGTCGGAGCAGATCATCTTTCCCGAGATCGACTACGACAAGGTCGATGCGGTGCGTGGACTCGACGTCGCGGTCACCACGACCGCCCGAACGGACGAGGAAGGCCTCGCCCTCCTGCGGGGGTTCAACTTCCCGTTCAGGAACTAGCGCACTAGCGGGGCGACGTGTTCAGGTTGCTTCGCAACTTCGAGAAGGGAAACGTAAAATTGGCCGATTTGCACCGGCGAAACGGTCAGCAAAAACGGGCCGGTCTGAGAGAGAGATTAGAAAATGGCCAAGGTCTCCATGCGCGAGCGCGAGAAGAAGCGCGAAAAGACGGTTGCCAGGTATGCGGCGAAGCGCCAGGCGCTGAAGGCGGTCATCGCCGACCCCAACGCATCCGACGACGAGCGCTGGGATGCGCAGATCAAGCTGCAGAAGCTGCCGCGCAACGCGAGCCCGGTTCGGTTGCGGCGGCGGTGTGGTCAGACGGGACGTCCGCGCGGTGTGTACCGGAAGTTCGGGCTCGGGCGGAACAAGCTGCGCGAGGCGGCCATGCGCGGGGACGTGCCGGGCCTGCTGAAGGCCAGTTGGTAGGCCGGTTGGTTGGGGCCGGTTGGTTAGGGCCCGGTTGGTTAGAGAAAGCACGACAGGACGCATTAGACCGATGAGCATGCAGGATCCACTTGCCGACCTCCTGACGCGTATCCGCAACGGGCAGGCGGCGCGTCACCGGAGCGTCAGCATGCCGAGTTCGAAGCTCAAGGCGGCGGTTTGCGGCGTGCTGCGCGATGAGGGATACATCGGCGACTTCTCCGTGACCGAGGGCGCAAGGCCGACGCTCACGCTGGTGCTGAAGTACCACAACGGCGCCCCGGCCATCGAGCAACTGGACCGGGTAAGCCGACCGGGCTTGCGCGTGTATCGCGCCTGCCGCGAGATCCCCCGCGTGCGCGGCGGCCTCGGCGTCGCGGTGGTGAGTACGCCCCGGGGCGTACTCACGGACCGTGCCGCCCGCAGTTCGGGCGTCGGCGGCGAAGTGCTCTGTACGGTGTTCTAGGCGTGTCCCGCGTAGCAAACAACCCCGTGCAGGTGCCGGGCGACGTGGAGGTCGAACTTGCGGCCGGCGAGATCATGGTCCGGGGCAGCCGCGGCAGCCTGCTGCTGCCGCTGACGGGAGACGTAACGGTCGAAAGGACCGATGGCGTGCTCACGTTCGCGCCGGCACGCGAGGACCGGCGCGCCCGCGCGATGGCGGGGACGGTCCGATCGCTGGTGAACAACATGGTCGTCGGCGTGAGCCAGGGTTTCGAACGCCGGCTGCAGCTCTCCGGCGTCGGCTACCGGGCGCAGGCGAAGGGGCGCACGCTGACGCTGCAGCTTGGCTTCTCCCACCCCGTGGAATACACCTTGCCGGATGGCGTGGAGGCGGAGACGCCGACCCAGACGGAGATCGTGGTGCGGGGCGTCGACAAGCAGGCGGTGGGGCAGGTAGCCGCCGAAATCCGGGCGTTCCGCCCGCCGGAGCCGTACAAGGGCAAGGGCGTGCGCTACGCCGGGGAGCGCGTACGGCGCAAAGAGGCCAAGAAGAAGTAGCTGAAGAAGCAGCAGCGGAAGAAGACGCAGCGAGAGAGAGAGAGCGGCTCGAGAGGTCATGAGCGACAAGAAGACATCCCGGCTCCGGCGCGCGAAACGCGCGCGCCGGAAGATGCGCGAACTCGGCGCGACCCGGCTGACCGTGTACCGGTCGGCCCGGCACATATACGCGCAGGTGATCTCGGCCGATGGCGACCAGGTGCTCGCGCAGGCGTCGACCCTGGACGCGTCGCTGCGGGCGGCCGGGCCCACGGGCAACGCGGATGCGGCAGGCAGGGTAGGCGCCCTGATCGCCGACCGGGCGAAGGGCGCCGGCGTCACCCGGGTAGCCTTCGACCGTTCCGGATACAAGTACCACGGGCGCGTGAAGGCGCTCGCGGACGCGGCCCGCGAGGGCGGACTGGAGTTCTGACGTAATGGCCTATAGCGAAGAGATCAAGGAAGAGGGCCTCGTAGAGAAGCTCGTCGACGTCAACCGGGTCGCCAAGGTGGTCAAGGGCGGGCGCATCTTCGGCTTCACGGCGCTGACCGTGGTGGGCGACGGCAACGGCCGCGTCGGGTTCGGCCGCGGCAAGGCGCGCGAGGTGCCCGTGGCGATCCAGAAGGCCATGGAAGCGGCGCGGCGCGACATGGTGGACGTGGAGCTCAATGGCACGACCATCTGGTATCCCGTGCGGGAGCGGCACGGCGCGTCGATGGTGTACATGCAGCCGGCGTCGGAAGGCACCGGCGTCATTGCCGGAGGCCCCATGCGTGCGGTGCTCGAGGCAGCCGGCGTGCACAACGTGCTCGCCAAGTGCTACGGCTCGACCAACCGCGTCAACGTGGTGCGTGCGACCTTCAAGGCGCTCGCGAGCATGCGTTCGCCGGAGATGGTCGCGGCGCGTCGAGGCAAGACCGTCGAGGAGATCCGCGCCTGAGGGAGCGGGCGCGGGGGAAATCGCACATGGCAAACGAGACAAACGAGACAAACGAGGCGACCGAGGCGGCCGAGGCGGCCGAAAGGACGAACAAGACATTGACGGTGCGGCAGGTGAAGAGTTCGAACGGTCGGCTGAAGCGCCACAAGGCGTGCCTGGCGGGCTTGGGACTGCGCCGCATCGGACACGTCGTCGAGGTGGAGGACACCCCGGCCGTGCGCGGCATGGTCGCCAGGGTCAGCTACCTGGTCGAAGTGATGGACGCGGCGGATACGGCGGAAGAATCGGCATGACCATGACACTCAACACCCTGCACCCGGCGCCGGGGGCGAAGAAGCACCGCAAGCGCGTGGGCCGCGGGGTGGGGTCCGGCGTCGGCAAGACCTGCGGACGCGGGCAGAAGGGCCAGAAATCCCGTTCCGGCGCCAAGATACGGCCCTGGTTCGAGGGTGGGCAACTGCCCCTGCAGATGCGCGTGCCCAAGTTCGGTTTTCGGTCGCGCGTCGGCATGACGACGGCGGAGGTACGCCTCGGCGAGCTCGGCAAGATCGCGGGTGACGTGGCCGATCTCGCGGCGCTCAAGGCAGCCAACATCGTGCCGCGCAATACGAAGCGCGTGCGCGTCATGCTGTCCGGCGCCATCGAGCGGGCCGTGACCGTACGCGGACTCAAGCTCACGCCCGCGGCGGCGGCGGCCGTCGAGGCCGCGGGCGGCAAGATAGAGGCCGCGGGCGGGAAGACCGAGGCAGCGGCCGAATAGCGATGGCGACCACGCGACAGGGCTTGGCGGGCGCGCAGGCGGGACTCTCCGAGCTCCGCGGCCGGCTCCTGTTCGTCCTGTTCGCCCTGCTGGTGTACCGCGTGGGCACGCACATTCCCGTGCCGGGCATCAACCCGGACGCGCTGCGCAACCTCTTCGAGCAGAACCAGGGCGGCATCCTGGAGCTCGTGAACATGTTCGGCGGCGGCGCGCTCGAGCGCATGAGCATTCTCGCGCTCGGCGTGATGCCGTACATCACGTCGAGCATCGTCATGAACCTCCTGACGATGATGTACCCGACGCTCCAGCAGTTGCGCAAGGAAGGCGAGGCCGGGCGGCGCAAGATCACGCGCTACACGCGCTACGGCACCCTCATCGTCGCGCTCATCCAGGGTGCGGCCCTGACCGGCACGCTCATGGCGCAGGGTCTTGCCTTCAACCCGGGCGCGACGTTCTACGTCATCGCGCTCATCACCCTCGTGACGGGTGCGCTGTTCCTGATGTGGCTCGGCGAGCAGATCACCGAGCGCGGCGTCGGCAACGGGATCTCGCTGCTCATCTTCTCCGGCATCGTTTCCGGCTTTCCGGCGGCCGTCGGGCAGTCGTTCGAAGCCGCCCGCCAGGGAGACATCAACATCATCGCGCTGCTCGCGATCGGTGTCTTCGCCCTGGTCATCGTCGGCTTCGTGGTCTTCATCGAACGCGGCGAACGGCGCATCACGGTGAACTACGCGAAGCGCCAGCAGGGGCGTCGCGTGTACCAGGCGCAGTCGAGCGCGCTGCCGCTCAAGGTCAACATGGCCGGCGTGATTCCCGCCATCTTCGCGTCGAGCCTGCTGCTTGCGCCGGCGTCGATGGCCACCTGGTTCGGCCAGTCGCCGAGCATGTCCTGGCTGCAGGAGGTGGCGCTCGTGCTGTCGCCGGGCCAGCCGCTCTACATCATGCTGTTCGCCGCGGGCATCATCTTCTTCAGCTTCTTCTACACGGCCATCGTCTTCGATCCGAAGGACATGGCCGACAACCTGAAACGGCAGGGCGCCTACGTGCCCGGCATCCGCCCGGGGGCCCAGACGGCGAGGCACATCGACGACGTCATCACGCGGCTGACGCTGTTTGGCGGCCTCTACGTCACCCTGGTCTGCCTGTTGCCGGAATTCATGGTCGTGGCGTTCGACATCACGTTCCAGCTCGGCGGCACGGCGCTCCTGATCGTGGTGGTGGTGGCCATGGATTTCATGACGCAGGTGCAGGCGCACCTGATGTCGAGCCAGTACGCGAAGCTCATGGAGAAGTCGAACCTGCAGAACTACGGGCGGCGGCGTTAGCCGGCCGAACGCGCGCCCGCGCTCCGCGGGAGCCGGGCGGAAGACAGGAGACAGCGAAATGAAGGTACGAGCCTCGGTCAAGAAGATGTGCCGCAACTGCAAGATCGTGAAACGGAACGGGGTGGTCCGGGTGGTCTGCACCGCGGAACCCCGGCACAAGCAGCGGCAGGGCTAGGCGGCCCCTTCGGAGACAGGCGGAGACAGGCGGAGACACGTCGATGGCGCGGATAGCAGGGATCAACGTCCCGGACAACAAGCACGCGAGCGTTTCGCTCACGTACATCTTTGGCATCGGGCGCTCGCGGGCGCTCGAAGTGTGCGCGGAGGCCGGGGTCGAGCCCGCGCGCAACGTGGGCGAACTCTCCGAGGCCGACCTCGACGCGATCCGCGGCGTGGTCGCGCGGCTGCCGGTGGAGGGCGATCTGCGCCGGGAGCTGTCGATGAACGTCAAGCGTCTCATGGACCTCGGTGCGTACCGGGGGATCCGGCACCGGCGCGGTCTGCCCGTGCGCGGACAGCGCACGCGCACCAACGCGCGCACCCGCAAGGGACCGCCGCGGCCGATCAAGCGGTAAGCGGTCCAAGGCGGCCGGCAAGGGAACACACGGAAAACCACGCAATGGCAGAACCGAGTCGCAGGAAGGGCAAGCGCGTCGTCGCCGACGGTGTCGCGCACGTACATGCGTCCTTCAACAACACGATCATCACCATCGCGGACCGGCAGGGCAACGTGCTCGGCTGGGCGACGGCGGGGGGTTCCGGGTTTCGCGGATCCCGGAAGAGTACGCCGTTCGCCGCGCAGATCGCGGCGGAGCGGGTCGCGACGGAAATGGTGGACAATCACGGGATGAAGAGCGTGGACGTCTTCGTGAAGGGGCCGGGCCCGGGACGCGAGTCCTCGGTGCGCGCCATGAACGGGGCGGGCCTCAAGATCAACAGCATCGCCGACGTGACACCGATACCGCACAACGGTTGCCGGCCGCCCAAGCGGCGGCGGGTCTGACCAGGACAGGGAGAGGAAAGAGAGATGGCGCGCTATACCGGACCGAGGCTGAAGCTCTCCCGGCGGGAGGGTACCGACCTGTTCCTCACGAGCGGCGTTACCTCCATCGACGCCAAGTGCAAGCTGGAGACACCGCCGGGCCAGCACGGTACGCGCCGTACGCGCCTGTCCGACTACGCGGTGCAGTTGCGCGAGAAACAGAAGGTGCGGCGCCTGTACGGGGTGCTCGAGAAGCAGTTCCGGAACTACTACAAGAAGGCGGACCGCCAGCGTGGGGCGACGGGGGAGAACCTCCTGCGGCTGCTCGAATGCCGGCTGGACAACGTGGTCTACCGGATGGGCTTCGGCGCGACCCGCGCGGAGTCGCGGCAACTCGTGTCCCACAAGGCCCTCCAGGTGAACGGCCAGGCGGTCAACATCGCTTCCTATCAGGTGCGCCAGGACGATGTCGTCGCCGTGCGCGACAAGGCGAAGGCTCAGTTGCGCATCAAGTCGGCGCTGGACCTCGCGGCGCAGCGCGGCATCGTGGACTGGGTCGAGGTGGACCCCGACAAACTGGAGGGCGTCTTCAAGCGCCCGCCGGACCGGGGGGAACTGTCGCAGGAGATCAACGAGAACCTGATCGTCGAGCTCTACTCCAAGTAGCGCACAACGTACCGTCAGTCGAACGACTTTCCGCAAGTCCGAGCGATCGGAGGATGATGCACAAATGGCACAGTCTGTGAACGAACTGCTCACGCCGAGGCAGATCCGCATACAGGAACTCGGTCCGACGCGGGCGCGGGTGACGCTCGAGCCTCTCGAGCGGGGCTTCGGCCATACGCTCGGCAACACGCTGCGGCGCATTCTGCTGTCGTCCATGCGCGGCGCGGCCATCACCGAGGTCCAGATCGATGGCGTGCTGCACGAGTACAGCACCATCGAGGGCGTCCAGGAAGACGTCATCGACATCCTGCTGAACCTCAAGGGCATCGCCGTGCGGCTGCATCACGGAGAATCCGCGCAGATCACCCTGTCGCGGGAGGGCACCGGCCAGGTCACCGCCGGCGACTTCCAGCTCTCGCAGGATGTCGAGATCGTCAATCCGGACCACCTGGTGTGCACGCTGAACGAGAACGGCGCGATCCGCATGGAGGCGACCGTGACGCGGGGTCGCGGCTACGTACCCGTGGAGTACACCGGCGACGAGGAGGAAGAAACCCGCACGATCGGCATCCTGCGCCTGGATGCGAGCTACAGTCCCATGCGTCGCGTGGCCTACGAGGTGGAGAACGCCCGGGTCGAGCAGCGCACCGACCTCGACAAGCTGGTGCTCGACATCGAGTCGAATGGGACCATCGACCCGGAGGAGGCCGTGCGCGACGCCGCGACGATCCTGCAGCGTCAGCTCGATCCGTTCGTCAATCTCGAAGGCGAGGGCGAACCGGTGGTGGAGGAGCGGCACGAGGAGGTCGCGCCCATCCTGCTGCGCCCCGTCGACGACCTCGAACTCACCGTGCGTTCGGCCAACTGCCTGAAGGCGGAGAACATCTACTTCATCGGCGATCTCATCCAGCGCAGCGAGGTGGAGTTGCTCAAGACCCCGAACCTCGGCAAGAAGTCGCTGACGGAGATCAAGGAAGTGCTCGGGTCGCGCGGCCTCGCGCTCGGCATGCGCCTGGAGAACTGGCCTCCGCAGAGTCTGCGGGGCGACGACCGCGTCGCCTGAGGGGCTTGGGAGCCAGATCATGAGACACAGAAAGAGCGGCCGGCACCTCAATCGGACCAGTTCCCATCGCAAGGCGATGTTCCGCAACATGGCGGTATCGCTGATCGAGCACGAGGCCATCAAGACGACCGTGCCGAAGGCCAAGGAACTGCGTCGGGTTGCGGAGCCGCTCATCACGCTGGCGAAGCAGGATACCGTGGCGCACCGCCGCCTGGCCTTCGACCGCACCCGCAGCAAGTCGGCGGTCGCCAAGCTGTTCAACGAACTCGGCCCCCGCTACCAGGACCGCCCCGGCGGCTACACCCGCATCCTGAAGGCGGGCTACCGTGCCGGGGACTCCGCTCCGGTCGCCTGGATCGAACTCGTCGACCGGCCGGGCGTCGAGGACGACGACTTCGACGACGAAGCGGCCGAAGAGGAAGCGGAAGAGACCGCATAGGGGCGATTTAGGGGCGACTTGGCGGCGGCCCTTAACGGTCGCCCCGTCGCCCGTGGTCAATACCCCGGCGGTGGGGTGAAGGCGAAGCCCTCGGCCTCGAGCAGTTTTGCCAGCCCGATGGTCTTGAGGTCGCCGTACTCGGGTCCGATGATCTGCACGCCGATCGGCAGCCCGTCGGCGTCCGGTCCCGTGGGAATGACGGTCGACGGCAGGTAGCTGCAGATCGCGAGCCCCGCCCAGAACACCTGGGCGAAATACGGCTGTTCCGTGTTGTCCACCGTGAGCGTGCGCTCGCCGAACGGGCGGTGGTCGTGGGGGAACGCCGGCGTGGACATGATCGGCGCCACCAGCGCGTCGTAGCGCTCGAAGAACGCGTGCCACGCCCACCGCAGATGCGTGCGCGCCTCGTTCGCCATCGCGTAGTCGCGATAGGTCGCGACCTGTCGGCGTATCGTCCGGGCGCCGTCGCTGCGATCATCGGGGTCGAGTTGGCTCGCCTGCCGCTGCAGCCGGTCGTACGCCTCCTGCGGCTGGCGGGACATCATCACGGCCTGCAGCAGCGTCTGATAGGTCTCGAAGCCCTCCTGCAGGTCACAGTCCGGCCGGGCATCGAAGTCGGCCTGACCGCCGGCGGACACCACGGCCTCGCCGACCGCCGCCACCCTGCGCCGGGTCTCGGCGGTCACGGGCGCCGCCTCGTCGTCGGTCCAGCACGCGATCCGATAGTCGCCGAGACGCTCGTGCCGCGGACCCCGCAGTCGCAATTCGAGACCGGCGCCCTGTATCTCGTCGGGGCCGGCCATGGCCGCGACGCCGAGTTCGAGATCGCCGGCTCCGCGCCCCAGCGGGCCCACGACGGACAGATCGGGCTGTCCCAGCACGCCCGGCATCGCGTGTCCGCGCGGCGGAATGAGCCCCCAGGTCGGCTTGTGTCCGAACACGCCGCAGAAATGCGCCGGGTTGCGGATCGAGCCGCCGATGTCGGAGCCGCTCTCGAAGCCGGTCATCCCGGAGGCCAGCGCGGCCGCCGACCCGCCCGACGACCCGCCGGGAATGCGGTCGGTGTTCCAGGGATTGCTGGTCGTGCCATAGATGTCGTTGTAGCTCTGGAAGTCCGCCAGGCCGAGGGGCACGTTCGTCTTGCCGAACAGGACGACGCCGGCGGCCTTGAGCCGCTGCACCGACAAGGCGTCCTCGCTGGCGATGTTGTTCGTGAGCTCCGGGTTGCCCCACGTGGTCGGCGTACCGGCAACGTCGTAGGACTCCTTGATCGTCATCGGCACGCCGTGCAGGGGCCCCCACACGTCTCCCCGCGCCAGGGCGGCGTCGGCTTCGCGCGCGCGTTCGCGCGCTCCGTCGGCGTCGAGCACGACGATGGCGTTGAGGGCGGGGTTGAACCGGCCGACCCGATCCAGATACAGGTCGAGCAGTTCCTCGCACCCGATCTCCCGGCGCTGGATCATGCCGGCGAGTTCGGCGGCGGTCTTGAATGCGATTTCGCTCACGGTGAGTCTCCGGACGGTGGGGAAGCGGACGCGAAGCGGCGAGTCTACCGTGCGGCCACCCGCATTGGCATGGTTCGGGGCGACCTTGTGTTCGCCGGGCCGGAGCCGTGCGTGGAGCCGACGACGGGACGCCGCCAGGGCGTCCCCCGGCATGGCGCGGCGGGTCAGGAGCCGCTGTTCTTCGGCATGGGCATCGGGAATGGCGTGACGTTCTGCCCGCTCGAGTCGGTGACCTTGGCGGTGCCCTCCTTCTCGACTTCGTCGATGCGGATGATGGCGTGCATGGGTATGAAGCTGCGTTGCACTCCGGCGAATTCGTTGCGCAGCTTGTCCTCGCCCGGATCGATCACCACCTGGGCCTTCTCGCCGAAGATGTAGTCCTCGATCTCGACGAACCCGTACAGGTCGCTCTGGTAGATCGCGTGGGCGTACACCTCGTAGATCTGCCCCTGGCTGTGGAAGTAGATCCGGTAGATGTGCTGCTGATTGTCGGATGCCATGGCGCCGTTATATATGCGCGGGTCGTGCTTTTTCAAGCGCGCGCGGCATTCGCGGGCGACCCGGGACCGCGGACATGCGGCGCGGGGTCGTATGTGGTCCAATTGGCGCCCCGCCGGAACCGGACGCCGCCGTTGGCCGCCGTGAAGCTCTACGTCCAGACCCAGGGCTGCCAGATGAACGCGTACGACTCGTCGCGCATGGCGGATCTGCTGCGCGAGAGCGACGGCGCCGTGGTGGTGAACGCGCCGGAAGAGGCGGACATCCTGCTGCTGAACACCTGCTCCATCCGCGAGAAGGCACAGGAGAAGGTCTTCCATCAACTCGGGCGCTGGAAGCGGATCAAGTCCGCCCGTCCGGACGTCCTGATCGGCGTCGGCGGTTGTGTCGCCAGTCAGGAAGGAGCGGCAATCCGGGCGCGTGCTCCGTACGTCGACGTGGTCTTCGGCCCGCGGACGCTGCACCGGCTGCCGGATCTCCTCGCGCGGGCGCGGCGCGGCCAGGACGCCGTGGTGGACATCAGCTTCCCCGAGATCGAAAAGTTCGACGCCCTGCCGGAACCCCGCGCGGAAGGGCCGACGGCGTACGTGTCGGTCATGGAGGGCTGCAGCCGCTACTGCACGTTCTGCGTGGTCCCGTACACCCGCGGCGAAGAGGTGAGCCGGCCGGTCGGCGACGTCATGCGGGAGGTGATCGCCCTGGCGGACCAGGGCGTGCGGGAGGTCAACCTTCTCGGCCAGAACGTCAACGCCTACCGGGGAGCGATCGGGGGCGGCAGGGCCGACCTCGCCGAACTGATTCACTATGTCGCCGAGATCGACGGCATCGACCGCATCCGTTTCACCACGTCCCACCCGGTGGAGTTCACCGACACCCTCGTCGAGGCGTTCCGGGACGTTCCGGAACTCGTCAGCCACCTGCACCTGCCGGTGCAGTCGGGATCGGATCGCGTGCTCGCGGCGATGAAGCGCGGCCACACGGTGGCCGAGTACCGGCACAAGATCCGGCGCTTGCGCGAGGCGCGGCCGAACGTGGCCCTGTCGTCGGACTTCATCGTCGGGTTCCCGGGGGAGACGGACCAGGACTTCGAGGACACGCTGTCCCTCGTGTGCGAACTGGACTACGACCTCTCGTTCAGCTTCATCTACAGTCCGCGTCCCGGCACCCCCGCGGCCGACCTCCCGGACGCCGCGCGCCCCGAGGTGAAGCGGCACCGGCTCGCCATCCTGCAGGACCAGTTGCGTTCCCAGGCCGCGGCGCACGCCGCCGCCATGGTGGGTGGCGTGGAGTCGGTGCTGGTGACCGGCCGCTCGCCGCGCGACCCCGGGCAGCTCCAGGGGCGCACGGAGAACAACCGCGTCGTCAACTTCCGCAGCGCCGACGACGGGCTCGTGGGGACGTTCGTGGACGTCCGCATCATGGAGGCGCTACCGAATTCCCTGCGCGGCATGCCCGTCGAAGCCGACCCCGTTCAGGGCGACCCCAGTCAGGGCGACCCCGTTGACAGCACCGGGATGCCCGATATGCTACGGGTCCCGACAACGAACTGAACCAGACTTGAGCGAAGACTCATCGCGGGTGGTGGCACTCACCGCCAGCATCCATCTGGAACCCGCCGACTCCCGCCGCCTGGCCGCCCTGTGCGGTCCGTTCGACCAGAACCTGAAGCAGCTGGAACGCCGCCTGGGTATCCGCATCACGAACCGCGGCAACCTCTTCCAGATCAGCGGGCCGGAAACGCGCGTGCGCGCCGCGGGGGCGCTCCTGACCAGGCTGTACGTCGAGACGGAGAACGCCGCGGTCGTCGCGCCGGACACGGTGCACCTCTACCTGCAGGAGTCGGGGCTGGAGGAGATGCTCGCGGGCGCCGACGAACCCGACCTGGCCATCCGTACGCGCCGCAAGACGATCAAGCTGCGGGGCCGCAACCAGGCGGGCTACGTCGAGACCATGCGCGGCAACGACATCTGCTTCGGCGTGGGTCCGGCGGGGACGGGCAAGACCTACCTCGCGGTCGCGTGCGCGGTCGAGGCGCTCGAGAACCGGAAGGTGTCGCGCATTCTCCTCGTTCGGCCGGCGGTCGAGGCGGGCGAGAAGCTCGGCTTCCTGCCGGGGGACCTGGCGCAGAAGATCGATCCCTACCTGCGGCCGCTCTACGACGCGCTGTACGAGATGCTCGGGGTGGAGCGGGTCAACAAGTACATCGAGCGCAACGTCATCGAGGTGGCGCCGCTGGCGTTCATGCGGGGCCGCACCCTGAACGGGTCGTTCATCATCCTGGACGAAGGCCAGAACACCACCGTCGAACAGATGAAGATGTTCCTGACCCGGATCGGTTTCGGGTCGACCGCGGTTATTACCGGGGACATCACCCAGATCGACCTCCCCGGCGGCCAGCGCTCCGGGCTCATCCACGTCCTGAACGTGCTGAAGGACGTGGAGGGCCTGAGCTTCACCCGTTTCGGAGCGAAGGACGTCGTGCGGCACCCGCTCGTGCAGCGCATCGTCGAAGCCTACGCGCGGGAGGACTCCGGGCGAGCGGTGGACGGGGAGCGCGCCCAGGGCGACGGGGGATCGGCATGAGCCAGGCGGCCAACGGCGCGGACAGCGAACCTCCCGACGGGGCGGGCGACAGTACCGGACTTGGGCCGCGCGGGCTGGAAGCGGCCGATGCCCGCATCGGCGTCCAGGTCGCCGCGGCGCCCGCGCCCGACGCCGGCGCCCTGTCGCGCTGGGCGGCGGCGGCCCTCGGGCGGGACCGGCGCGCGCTGTGCATGCGGATCGTGGACGAGCCCGAAGGCGCCGCGTTGAACGCGCGCTTCCGGGGCGGCTCCGGGGCGACCAACGTGCTCTCGTTCCCCGCCGGGGAGGACGGCCTGCTCGGCGACATCGCCATCTGCGCCCCGGTGGTCGCGGCCGAGGCGAGCGCCCAGCGGAAGCCCCTCGAGGCGCATTACGCGCACATGGTCATCCACGGCGTGTTCCACCTGCGGGGCATGGACCACGCCGACCGGGCGGGGGCCGCGCGCATGGAAGCCCGGGAGACCGCCCTCATGCGCACCCTTGGCTTTCGGGACCCGTACGCGGCGCCATGAGCGAACCGAAGCGGGCAGGCGAGATCGAGGACGAGTACGACGTCGACGACGACAGCTTCATCAAGAAGCTCGATGGCGGCAGCTACACCGTCAAGGCGGTCACGACGGTCGAGGACTTCAACGAGTACTTCAAGGCGAACTTCGACGAGGACGCCAGCGACACCATCGGCGGCGTCGTGCTCCGGAAGTTCGGCCGTCTGCCGAAGCGCGGGGACAGGGTCTCCCTGGACCGCTTCGACTTCCAGGTGCTGCACGCCGACAGCCGCCGCATCAGGCTGCTGCAACTCCATTGCCGCTGACCCTGCGCCGGCTCGGCGCACCCGCCCTGGCGTTGGGCGCGGGCGCCGCCTTCCCCCTGGGCCTCGCGCCGTTCGACCTCTGGCCGCTGTCCCTGGTCGCCGCCGGCGCGCTCCTGTGGACGCTGCAACATGGTCCCGATCGCGCGCTCCTGACCGGGTGGCTGTTCGGGGTCGGCAAGTACGGCGTCGGCAGTTCCTGGATCTACGTCAGCATCCATGTTTACGGCGGCGCGTCACCGCTCCTGGCGGGCTTCCTGGTGGCGGTGTTCGTGGCGGGCATGGCCGTCTTCCACGCCGGGGCGGCATGGCTCTTCGTGCGCCTGCGGCCGCCGGGGCCGGTCCTGGCCGCGGTCGCGTTCGCCGCGCTCTGGATGCTGACCGAGTGGCTCCTCACCTGGTTTCTGACGGGATTCCCGTGGCTCTTCGTCGGCTACGCTATGCTCGACACGCCCCTGGAGGCCCTCGCCCCGGTGGGCGGGGTCCTGCTGGTGGGCCTGGGGGCCGTGCTGTCGGCGGCGTGCCTCGTGCAGTGGCGTTCGCGCGCCGCCCTGGTCGTGGCGGCGCTGCCGTGGCTCGCGAGCTGGCTGCTGGCCGGTGTCGAGTGGACCGCGCCGTCGGACCGCTTTCGGGTCGCCCTCGTGCAGGGCAACGTCGACCAGGCCACGAAATGGGACGCGGCGAGCCGGGCGGAGATACTCCGGCGTTACGCGACGCTGTCCGACACGGTCTGGGACCGCGACATCGTGATCTGGCCGGAAGCCGCCATCACCCTGCCGCTGCACCTGGCAGAAGAGTACCTGTCCGAGATGACGGGCCGGACGCAGGGCGCCCTCGTGCTGGGCATCATCATCGGCGAGTGGTGGCCCGACGGCGCCCGCTGGTACAACGGGGCGGTGTCCGTCGGCGACGGCGCCGGGCAGTATCACAAGCGGCGACTGGTCCCGTTCGGCGACTACGTGCCGTTCCAGTCCGTGTTGCGCGGCCTGATTGGCTTCTTCGACCTGCCCATGTCCCGCAGCGTGCCGGGGGACTTCGACCAGCCGCTGCTCCGCGCGGGACGGGCGGACCTCGCGATGTCGATCTGCTACGAGATCGCGTACCCCGAGCTGGTGCGCGCGTCCGCCGGGACAGCGGACGCCCTCGTGACGATCAGCAACGACACCTGGTTCGGCGCCTCCATCGGCCCGCGCCAGCACCTCCAGATCGCCCGCATGCGGGCGCTGGAGAACGGGCGCTACGTGCTGCGGGCCACCAACAACGGGGTCACGGCGATCATCGACCCGTACGGCCGGGTCGCCGACGAACTGCCGCGGTTCGAGGCCGGCGTCCTGACCGGCGAGTTCCCCGGCATGGCGGGGTTGACGCCCTTCGGGCGATGGGGTTTCCTCCCCCTGGTAGGGCCCCTGTCGCTGCTCCTGGTGGTCCTGTGGGCCATCGGCTGGCGGCGGCGGACCTCCCCGGCAGCGCCGGCGCCGCGGGCCGGATTGCGCTCGGTTGATCACGCCCGGGTCGACCGGTTCAAGCGCGTGGGGAGACCGTAACGGCGCGGACGCGAACCTGGAGGTCCGGCGTTCGATTCCGGCGCGCCCGCATTCCGGTCCGCGCAGCGAGAACTGCTACCGTGCGCTAAAATCGCCCGCCTCGCGAACCCCGCACCCGGAGTGGAACGATGCGCACCGAGGAACGTCACCGCCTGCTCGGCATCCTGAAGCACGGGCTCGAGAACGGCGGCGCCGTCCACGGCGAGGGCATCGTGCGGAGCCCGCTGGAGGATTTCACCTGCCCGGATCTGCTCGCGGAGGAGCAGCGCGTGTTCTTCCGCGAGACGCCGCTCTTCATGGGGCTCTCGGGCGACCTGCCGGAGCACGGCAGCTACTGGGCGGACAGCCAGACGGGTGCGGCGATCCTGATGACGCGCGACGACACAGGCCGCTTCCGTGCATTCGCGAACTCGTGCCGTCACCGGGGCACCCAGGTGGTCGCCGACGGGCGCGGCGCGCGGACGCGGTTCCCCTGTCCCTTCCATGCATGGACGTACGGCAGTGGCGGCGACCTGCTCGCGGTCAATCGCGCGGACCGCTTCGGACCGTTGGACAAGGTGCGGCACGGACTGGTCGAACTGCCGTCGGCGGAGCGCCACGGCATGCTGTGGGTGCGGCCAACGCCCGGCGACCCCATCGACGTCGGCGCGTGCCTCGGCGCTCTCGGGGACGACATGGCGCACTGGAACCTGCCGGGCCAGGTGTACGCCGGCTCGCAGGTCCTCGAGGGGCGCATGAACTGGAAGCTCGCCATCGACACCTTCGGCGAGAACTACCACTTCGACGTGCTGCACCGGGAGACCCTGGCGTCCGAAATCAGGGGCAACCTGCAGACGCACGACACGTTCGGCCCCAACTACCGGATGGTCTTCGCCAGCATTCCCGGCTTCGCCGAGGTCGACACCGACACCCTGCCCGTGCGGGACTGGCCCTTCCGCCGCCTGACCCTGTGCGTCTACTTCGTCTATCCCAACACGATTTTCCTCGTGGTTCCGGAGGCGATCGACGTGATTCGCATCTTCCCGGACCGCGACGATCCGGGCCGCTCCCGGACGGCGCACAGCATGTACGTCTCCCCGGAGCGGAAGGCGCAGCTCGACGACCCCGCACTGCCCGCGGTCACCGTCGAGGAGCGCTTCGTCGGCTTCAACGCCGTCGTCCTGGAAGAGGATTACCGCGCCGCGGAGTCCACCCAGCGCACGGCGGACGCGGGCGTGGTGCGCCAGATCCTGTTCGGCCGCAACGAGCCGGCGCTGCCGCACTACCACAACGCGCACCGGCGCGGGCTCGGACGACCGCTGCTCGAGGTGGAGTCCGCGTGAACCGCATCCCAACCTGAGGGAGGAACGATGAGAACGAAGATCGCATGTTGCACGGTCCTGGCGGCGTTCCTGGCCGCGGTTCCCGCGCACGCCGACCTGACGGCCGCGCTCGCGTCGGAGGACCGGGCCGCGGAAGACCGCGCGCGGGACGCCGGCCGCAAGCCGGCCGACGTGGTCGCCTTTCTGGGGATCGGGCCGGGCATGACCGTCATGGACCTGATCGCCGCCGGCGGCTACTACACGGAAGTCCTTGCCCTCGCGGTCGGCCCGACCGGCAGGGTCTATGCGCAGAACCCGCCGCGGGTGCTGCAGTTCCGCGACGGCGCGAACGAGAAGGCCCTGTCCGCGCGGCTGGCCGACGGGCGTTTGCCGAACGTCGAGCGGGTGAACGAGGCGGATCTCGGTGCGACCGGGGTCGCGCCCGGCTCGCTGGACGCGGCGATCACCGCCCTCAACTTCCACGATTTGTACAACGGCCAGGGCCCCGCAGCGGCCGCCGGTTTCCTGGCGGGGGTCCAGGCGCTGCTCAAGCCCGGCCGCGTGCTGGGGCTCATCGACCACTACGGCGACCCGGAACAGGACAACGCGAGCCTGCACCGCCTCGATGTCGCCGCCGCGCGACCGCTGCTGGAAGCCTCCGGCTTCGAGATCGAGTCCTCCGACCTGCTGCGCAGCCCCGAGGACGACCACACGAAAATGGTGTTCGACGCGGCGATCCGGGGCAAGACGGACCGGGTGCTCTACAAGCTGACGAAGCCGATGCCGGAGTAGGCCGAGCGCGGAGCGCTCCCATGGCCAGCCGCGACGCCGGCCGCCCCAACCTCCTGATCGTCCTGACGGACGACCAGGGCGCGTGGGCAATGGGCTCGGCCGGCAACGCCGAGATCCGCTCGCCGAACCTCGACCGGCTGGCGCGCGAAGGGATCCGTTTCGACAGCTTCTTCTGCACGTCCCCCGTCTGCTCGCCCGCCCGGGCGTCCCTCCTGACCGGACGCATCCCGTCCCAGCACGGCGTCCACGACTTCCTCCACTGGCAGTCCGCCACCGGCTCGGGCGGACTCGACCGCGCCGTGCCGGCCGACGACGTGCACTTCCTCGCCGGCATGCCGACGTACGCGGAACTGCTCGCCGACCTCGGTTACGACACGTGCCTGTCGGGCAAGTGGCATCTCGGCGACGGCCTGACGCCGAGGTGCGGTTTCCAGACCTGGAACCCGATGCCCTACGGCGCGACCAACTACTACCAGGTGCCCGTGGTGAAGGACGGCCGCCTGACGGTCCACGACACCCACGCCTCGGACCTCTTCACGGACAACGCGCTCGAGTTCCTCGACCGCCAGGCGGACTCGGAGCGGCCGTTCTGCCTGGACGTCCACTTCACCGCGCCCCACGCGCCGTGGGGCCGCGAGCACCATGCGGCGGACGCTTGGGACGACTACCACGAGCACTGCCCCTTCGACTCGGTGCCCGGGCCGGACGAGCCGCTGCCCCTCGGCTACCAGGCCCCGCGGGTCGGCGCGGAGCGGCGCAGGGAGAATCTGGCCGGCTACTTCGCGGCGATCGAGGGGATGGACCGCAACGTCGGACGGCTCCTCGACTGGCTCGAAGCCCGGAACCTGCGCGGAGACACTCTGGTCGTGTTCATCAGCGACAACGGCATGAACATGGGCCACCACGGCCTGTTCGGCAAGGGCAACGCCACCTGGCCGCAGAACATGTTCGATACGAGCGTCAAGGTGCCCTGTCTCGTCAGCCGGCCGGGTCACGTCCCCGCCGGCCGGGTCCACGGGGAACTGCTCTCCCAGTACGACTGGCTGCCGACACTCCTCGAGTACGTCGGTGCGGGCGATCGCGTGCCGTCGGGCCTGCCGGGTCGGTCTTTCGCGCCGCTGCTGGCGGATCGGCCGATCGGCGCGCGGGAGCGCGTCTACGTGTTCGACGAGTACGGCCCGGTGCGCATGATCCGCTCCGGGGAGTGGAAGCTCGTCTGGCGGTATCCCGGCGGGCCCCACGAGCTCTACCACGTGGCGGACGATCCCGACGAGCGCCGCAACCTGTTCAGCCGCCGCGGACACACGGACCGCATTCGCGTGCTGCGGCGGGAACTCGACGACTGGTATGCGAGCTACGTGGACCCGGAGTTCGACGGGACGCGCCTGCCGGTCACGGGGCGCGGGCAGCGCGATCTGGCCACCCGCGAGGATGCCTTCGCGTATCGGCTGCCCTGGCTGGAATGAGCGCGCGCGAGCTTGCGCTCGTGTTGGGGGATGCTTGCGCAACCGGGGGGTCTGCGCGCGGTTTCCGCCGCGCGGCCTTTGGTGATACGGTACGCCGCTTTTCCCCTTCCGGCAGGAGCCCATGACCGCCAGGACGGACCGCTACGACCCGCAGGGCGTCGAGCGCAAGTGGCAGGAGGAATGGGAGCGGCGCGGCACCAACGTCTTCACCGACGAGGAGTTGCGGACCGCCGAGGATCCCTACTACAACCTGATGATGTTCCCCTATCCGTCCGCGGAGGGGCTGCACATCGGCAACGTGTACGCCTACGTCGGCGCCGACGCGAACGGTCGGTACTGGCGCCTGCGCGGCAAGGACGTCTTCGAGCCCATGGGTTTCGACGCGTTCGGCATCCACGCGGAGAACCATGCCCTCAAGGTCGGCACGAACCCGAACGAACTCATTCCCCGGAACATCGCCAACTTCACCCGCCAGTTGAAGCGCTTCGGCGGCATGTACGACTGGAACCACGCGGTGGACACCACGGACCCGTCGTACTACCGGTGGACGCAGTGGGTGTTCCTGAAGCTCTTCGAAGGGGGCCTGGTCGAGCGCCGGGAGGCCCCGGTGAACTGGTGTCCGTCGTGCCTGACCGTGCTCGCCAACGAGCAGGTGATCGCCGGGCTCTGCGAACGCTGCGAGACGACCGTGGAGCAGCGCCGCCTGCCGCAGTGGTTCTTCCGGATCACGCGTTTCGCGGAGCGGCTGCTCGGCAACCTCGAGGAGATCGACTGGTCGGAGATCACGAAGAAGGCGCAGGCGAACTGGATCGGCCGCAGCGAGGGGGCGGAAGTCGCGTTCCCCGTCGCGGGCGGGGCGATCGAGGTGTTCACCACCCGGCCGGACACGCTGTTCGGGGCGACCTACATGGTCCTCGCGCCCGAGCACCCGGACGTGGACCGGCTCACCACCCCCGACCGGAAGGCGGCGGTGGACGCATACCGCGCGGAGGTGGCGACCCGCGACCTCGTGGAGCGGCAGAAGGAGCGCAAGGAGAAGACGGGCGTGTTCACGGGGAGCTGCGCCGTGAATCCCACCACGGGACGGCAGATCCCCGTCTGGATCGCCGACTACGTGCTGATGGGCTACGGGTCCGGCGCGATCATGGCCGTGCCCGGCCACGACCAGCGCGACTTCGACTTCGCGACGGCCTTCGGCCTGCCCATCGTGCGGGTCATCGCCGGCCCCGGCGAAGACGCGTCGACGCCCCTGACCGAGGCGTACGCGGGGGACGGCCGCATGGTGAACTCGGGGCGCTTCGACGGTCTGTCGGTCGCCGAGGGCAAGCGCGGGGTCGTCGACTGGCTGGCCGGCGAGAAGGGCGCCGCGCGCGCCCGGGTGAACTATCGCCTGCACGACTGGTGCGTGTCCCGGCAGCGGTACTGGGGACCCCCGATCCCGATCGTCCACTGCGACGCCTGCGGCCCGGTCCCCGTGCCGGAATCCGAACTGCCCGTGGAGCACCCGCACCTCGACGACTTCCGGCCGGACGACTCCGGCGTCAGCCCGCTGCAGCGGGCGACGGACTGGTACGAGACCACGTGCCCGCGATGCGGCAGCGACGCCCATCGCGAGACGGACGTCACCGACAACTTCCTCTGCAGCGGCTGGTACTTTCTCCGCTACCCGAGCGCGCGGCGCGACGACGTGCCCCTGGACGCGGAACTCACGCGCAAGTGGCTGCCCGTCGACAGCTACATCGGCGGCAACGAGCACGCGGTGCTCCACCTGATGTACGCCCGCTTCCTCACCATGGCGCTGCACGACCTCGGGGTGCTCGACTTCGAGGAGCCGTTCGACCGTTTCCGCGCGCATGGCCTGCTCATCAGCGCGGGCCGCAAAATGTCCAAGAGCAAGGGCAACGTGGTGCTGCCCGACGAGATCGTGGCGCGCTTCGGTGCGGACACCATGCGCCTCTACTTGTTGTTCCTCGGGCCGTACGAACACGGCGGCGACTGGCAGGACAAGGGTATCCAGGGTCCCTTCGGCTTCCTGAACCGCCTCTGGCAGAGCGCCCGGGACGCCGTCGACGGGGCGCCCGACCCGATGGTGGAGCGGGCGCTGCACAAGACGATCCGGCAGGTCACGGAACAGGTGCCGGCGTTGCAGTACAACACCGCCATCGCCGCGATGATGGAGTACCTGAACGCCGTGCGGGCGGATGGACGCACGCCGCGCCGCTCGGAGCTCGAGCCGTTGCTCGTCATGCTGGCGCCGTTCGTGCCGCACATCGCCGAGGAGCTGCACGCCCGCTTCGGCCACGACGACAGCATCTTCGACGGTGCCCCGTGGCCGGCCTGGGACGAGAGCAAGCTGGTCGAGGAGACGGTCGAGATCGCGGTCCAGGTGAACGGCCGGCTGCGGGGTCGGATCTCGATCGGCGCCGGCGCGGACGAGGCGGCGCTGGTCGCCGCCGCGACGGCGAACGACAACGTGGCCCGGCACCTCGCGGACAAGACGCTGCGCAAGACGATCGTGGTGCCCGACAAGCTGGTCAACCTGGTCGCGGGATGATCTGGCGGCAGGACGCGGTCCCGCTTCGTGCGGCCGTCCCGCGCCGGGGTCGGCGCCTCGCCGCACTCGCCGTTGCGGCCGCCTTGCTGGCCGGGGGTTGCGGATTCCAACTGCGCACCTGGGACCTCGCGGGGCTTGAGCGCGTGCAGGTCGTGGGGGGCGACGCGCCGCTGCTGCGCCGCGCACTGGCGCGGGCGCTGACGCAGACGGGCGTCGTGGTGACGCCGGCGGGGCGCGACGCCGACCTGATCGTGCGTCTGTCCGGCGAGCGCGAATCGCGGCGGGCGGCGTCGGTCACCGGGGGCGCGCGCGTCGCCGAGTACGAGATGACGCTGGCGGTCTCGTTCGGGGCGCACGATGCGCGGGGACGGGAACTGGTCCCGACCCGCACGCTGCGCGCCGAGCGGACCTACCGGCTGGATGTCGACAACCTCATCGGCAGCCGCGAGGAAGAGACCCTCATCGTGCGCGAACTGCGCGGTGACCTGGTCCAGCGCATGGTGCGCAGCCTCGGGCGTGCCGCCGAGCGGACGCGGGAAGCCGTCGTGTCCGACGGCGGGACATAGGGAAGATCGCGTGCAGGTCCGGCCGGAACACCTCGCAGACCGCTTGGCGAAGGGTCTGGCCCCGGTGTACCTGGTGTCCGGGGACGAGACGCTGCTGGTCCAGGAAGCCTGCGACGCGATCGTCGAAGCGGCCCGGCGACTCGGACACGACGAGCGCAACGTGGTCGAGGGAGGTCCGAAGCTCGACTGGAACGGGGTGTTCGCCGCGGCGGGGAACCTGTCGCTGCTCGCCGAGCGCCGCATCCTCGACGTGCGCCTGCCGCCCAGGGGCTTCGACCGCCAAGCGTCGGATGCGCTGCGCAAGTATCTCGCGGCGCCGTTCGACGACACGGTGTTCCTGCTCAGAACCACACGCCTCGAGTCCCGGCAGCGTTCGAGTGCGTGGTTCAAGGCCATCGACGCGGCGGGTGTCGTGGTGCTCGTCTGGCCCCTCGGGGCGCGCGAACTGCCGGGCTGGCTGGGACGCCGCTGCCGGGCGGCGGGTCTCGAGCTCTCCCGCGATGCCCTGGCGCTGCTGGCCGACCGCGTGGAGGGCAACCTGCTGGCCGCGGCGCAGGAGATCGAGAAGCTGAAGCTTGCGGGGGTCCGCTCGCCGGTGGGGGTCGACGCCCTGGCGGCAGCGGTCGGCGACTCGTCGCACTTCGACACCTTCGAACTGATCGACGCGGCCTGTGCCGGAGAGCCGCGGCGCGTGCGCAAGATGGTCCGCGTCCTGCGCCAGGAGGGCGTGCCGGTATTCATGATTCTCGGCGCCGTCGCGAGCCAGCTCCGCAACGCGCTGCGCATCGCGGGCGGCGAGCGCCTGCGCCTGCCCCCGCAGCGGGCGCGGACGCTGGAACGCCTGGCGAACCGGCTTGGCCCGGTCGGACTGGAGGCGGCCGTCTCCGACTGCGCGCTGCTCGACCTGCAGGCGAAGGGCATGCTGCGGGGCGACGCCTGGCAGTCGCTCGAACGGACCGTGCTCTCTCTCGCGGGAGCGCCCGTGCGGGGGCTCGAGGCGGAGCTCGACTACCTGCGGTATTCGTGACGGTCTCCGGTCGCCGCGTGGCCGGCCCGGGTGCGCCGCGACCCTTGCTCGCGGAACCGGACTTCCTGCGCGTGTGGCTTGCCGGCGCTTGCGCGGCGACGGCGCGGTGGCTGGAAATGCTGGCCGTGGGCATTTTCGTGTTCGAAGAGACCGGCTCGCCGCTGCTCGTCGCCGCCATGCTGATGCTGCGCATGCTGCCGCTGGCGCTCTTCGGGGCGTTCGGTGGGGAAGTGGCGAGCCGCTTCGACCGCAAGCGCGTGTTGCTGGCGACCCTTGGCGTACTGACGGCGATGTCGGCGGGCCTGGCGGGGCTGGCCGTCCTCGGTTGGCTGGCGGTCTGGCACGTCGCGGCCGGGGCGTTCGTGACGGGGATGGCATGGGCGATGGACTTCCCCGTGCGGCGGACCCTGCTGGCCGATGTCGCCGGCAGCGCCCGCGTCGGCGCGGCGATGAGCCTCGACACGGTCGCGAGTTCGGGCACGCGCATGGCGGGGCCGATCCTCGGCGGCGGGCTCTACGCCGCCGCCGGCATGGATGGCGCGTTCCTGTTGACGGGAGTGGCCTACGGTCTGGCGCTGTGCGTCCTGCTCGGCCTGCCCGCGGCGGTCCGGCCGGCGGCACGGGCCACCCGGGGCGTGTGGCGTTCCATGCGCTCGGCCTTCGGAGAACTCGGCCGGCTGCCGGTCGTGCAGGGCATCCTGGCGATTACCGTCGTGTTCAACGTCTGGTGTTTTCCGGTGATCTCCATGGTGCCCGTGCTCGGTGCGGAGCAGCTCCGGCTCGCGCCGTTCGAGATCGGCGTGCTCGCGAGCATGGAAGGCTTCGGATCCCTGCTCGGCGCGCTCGGCATGGCGGCGTTCGCGCGACACACGCAGTTCCGGGCGCTGTTCGTCGCGAGCGTGCTGCTCTACCTCGTGGTGGCGATCGGCTTCGCGAACGCCGCGGAGGCGCTCCCGGCGGGCGCGCTGCTCTTCGTTCTCGGCCTGTCGATGGCGGGGTTCGCGGCGATGCAGAGCACTCTCATGCTGCTCAATGCGCCGGAAGCCAGCCGCCACCGCATGATGGGTCTCCTGTCGGTGTTCATCGGCAGCGGCCCGGTCGGCTTCGCCCATCTGGGTCTCCTCGCGGCATGGGTGGGCGCGGGCGCGGCGTGCACGATCGTCGCCCTCGAGGGCCTCGTCGCGCTCGCCGTGGTCGCGGCGAAGTGGCCGTTGATCTCTCGCGGGGGGCGGCGGACGTTCAGTTGACCTGCGTCGCGGCCTCCGCGCCGAGTTCGAGCAGGCGCAGGCGCCCGTCGTCGACGCCGATCCGGGTCACCGAACCGTTGTCCGGCCGGAACGTGATCATCGCGTCCGCACCGGTCGCCGCGCCGACGATGACGTTGATCGCGATGAAGTGGCAGAAGACCACGCAGTCCTCGGGGTAAGCGGCGAGGCAATCGATCATGTCCCGGCGCCAGGCATGGAGTGCTTCCGGCAGGTCGGACCAGCTCTGCCCCATGACGCCGCCGAGCCACCGCGCGCGCTCGCGCAGATCGTCGGTCGGCGACGGAATCTCGGCGACGCGAGGCTCTATCTCCGGCGTGACGTTCCACCGCGCCGCCAGGGGCGCGGCCGTCTCACGGGCGCGTGCCAATGGGCTCGAATAGACCGGCAGCGGACCCAGTGGCGCGAGTGCCTCGGCGGTCGCCTCGGCCTGCCGTCTGCCGAGTGCGTCGAGGCCCGGATCGACGTGCCCGTCGAAGCCGGCGGCGGCCTTGCCGTGCCGCACCATGTACACGATCGCCACGTCTTCCGCTCCTCTCTCGGTCCTTTCTCGCCCCACTCTCGCCCCACTCTCGCTCCTGCTCGATCCTGCGTGGTGGGTGGATTAGTGGTTAAATACGCCGCTTGTTTTTCGGAAGCGGCACAGCCGATGAATGTGCACGAATCCGGTCTGTCGCCGGACATGGTGCCCGACACGACGGTCAGTGTGCGGGAAACGTTCGGTATCGATCAAGACCTCAGCGTACCGGCATTTCGTGCGCGGACGGACTACGTCCCGGATATCGACACCGACTACCAGTTCGATCACGACACGACGCTCGCGATCCTGGCGGGTTTCGCGCACAACCGGCGCGTGATGATCCAGGGCTATCACGGCACCGGCAAGTCGACCCACGTGGAACAGGTCGCCGCGCGGCTCAACTGGCCCTGCATCCGCGTCAACCTCGACAGCCACATCAGCCGCATCGACCTCGTCGGCAAGGACGCCATCGTCATCGAGGACGGCCAGCAGGTGACGAGCTTCAAGGAAGGCATCCTGCCCTGGGCGCTGCAGCATCCGACCGCGCTGTGCTTCGACGAGTACGACGCCGGCCGGCCGGACGTCATGTTCGTCATCCAGCGCGTGCTTGAGGTCGAGGGCAAGCTCACGCTGCTCGACCAGAACCGGGTGGTGCGACCGCATCCGGCGTTCCGCCTCTTCTCCACGACCAACACGATCGGTCTCGGCGACACGACGGGCCTCTACCACGGCACCCAGCAGATCAACCAGGGCCAGATGGACCGGTGGAACATCGTGACCACCCTGAACTATCTCGAACACGACCAGGAAGTCGAGATCGTCTACGGCAAGGCCAAGACCTGGCAGGAGAACAACGAGGGGCGGCGGGTCATCTCGAACATGGTGTCGGTGGCCGACCTCACGCGCAAGGGGTTCGTCAACGGCGACATCTCGGTGGTCATGTCCCCCCGGACCGTGCTGACCTGGGCGGAGAACGCGGACATCTTCGACGACCTCGCGTTCGGTTTCCGCGTATCGTTCCTGAACAAGTGCGACGAACTCGAGCGGCCCGTGGTCGCCGAGTACTACCAGCGCTGCATGGGCGAGGATCTCGGCGACGCGACGCGCGGCATCACGCTGCGTTCGTAACGGCCGACCGGCGGGGCCGGCCCGGGGGCAGCGGTTGTGAAGAGCGTCTGATGGTCTGATGAACGAAGACAACCCCCTCGAGCCGTTCAAGCGTGCCGTGACCGCGACCATGCGGGCCATCGCGGAGAACGACGAACTCGACGTCACCTTCGGCAAGGGCAATCCCTTCCTGCGGGGCAACAGCGCGCACGTGCCGCTGCCCAACCTCGGCTGTACGCAGGCGGAGATCGACGCCGTGCGCGGCGTGGGGGACGAGTTCGCGCTCCGCCAGCGCTACCACGACGATTCCGTCCATCGCGCCCATGCCCCGAACGCCGGACCGGCCCAGGAGCTCTTCCAGTGGGTGGAGGACGCGCGCATCGCCTCGATCGGCACGCTGCGCATGGAGGGGGTGGCGCAGAACCTCGACGCTTCCCTCGAAGCGCTCTGCCGCCAGGCCGCGTTCGACACGGTCACCGCGGAAACCGAGGCCCCGCTCAGCGTCGCGGTCGGGCTGCTCGTACGCCAGCGCCTGACGGGCCGGGCGCTGCCGCCGTCGGCGGAGAACGTCGTCCGGTTCTGGCGCGACTACGTGCAGGAACGCGCCGGCGAGCACATCGACGAGCTCCGGGAGTGCATGCGGGACCAGGCGACGTTCGCACGCCGCTGCCGCTCCATCATGGCGGACCTCGGCCTCGCCGCGGACTTCGACGACCCGCCGACCGAGGACAGCGACCAGGACTCGGAATCCCTCGAGGACGGCCAGGATCCGGACTCGGAACTCTCCCCGGAGGATGTCGTGCTCGACGAGGACTCCCTCGGCGAGGAGGACGCAGACGGCGAGACCACCGTCACCGAGATGGACGCGGACATGGACCTGTCCGAACTCGCCGCGCAGTCGGAGGACGACGAGGCCCCGAACACGACGCCGGACGACGCAGGACGCATTCGCGTCGACGTCAACTATCGCCCGTACACGATCGAGTTCGACGAAGTGGTGAAGGCGGAGGAGCTGTGCGACTCGGAGGAGCTGTCGCGGTTGCGGGGACTGCTCGACCAGCAGCTCGTCTCGCTGCAGCACGCGACATCGAAGCTGGCCAACCGCCTGCAGCGCCGCCTGCTCGCGAAGCAGACCCGCGCCTGGGAGTTCGACCTCGACGAGGGCATCCTGGACACCTCGCGGCTGTCCCAGGTGGTCGTCGATCCGATGAACCCGCTCGCCTACAAGCAGGAGAAGGAGACGAAGTTCCGCGACACGGTCGTCAGCATGCTGATCGACAGTTCCGGATCCATGCGCGGGCGCTCCATCACGATCGCCGCGGTGTGCGCGGACATACTCGGCCGCACGCTCGAGCGCTGCTCCGTGCGCGTCGAGATTCTCGGTTTCACGACGCGCGCCTGGCGCGGCGGACAGTCCCGGGAAGACTGGATCAACGCCGGCAAGCCCGCGAGTCCCGGCCGCCTGAACGACCTGCGCCACATCGTCTACAAGGGTGCGGACGATCCGTGGCGGCGCACGCGGCGCAACCTCGGCCTGATGATGCGCGAGGAACTCCTGAAGGAGAACATCGACGGCGAGGCGCTCATCTGGGCGCACAACCGCCTGGTCACGCGGCAGGAGCAGCGCCGCGTGCTGATGGTGATCTCGGACGGTTTACCGGTCGACAACTCGACGCTGCTGGTCAACCCGAACAACTACCTCGAGCAGCACCTGAAGTACGCCATCGACCAGGTCGAGAACCACTCCGACGTGGAGCTGATCGCCATCGGCATAGGCCACGACGTCACGCACCACTACCAGCGCGCCGTGACCATCACGGACGCCGAGCAACTCGGCGGCGCGATGACGGACCAGCTTGCGGAGCTGTTCGAGGTCCGGTAGGGGAGACCTTTATGGTCGCCCGGCGATGTACGTGCAGGCGGGGCGGGACACCACGAGGGTGTCCCCGACACGAGATCCCGTAGGGGCGACCCTTGTGGTCGCCCGGCGATGTACGTGCAGGCGAGAGGCGGGACACCACAAGGGTGTCCCCTACACGCCGACCACGTCGAACCGCTGCAGGTCGGGACGTCCGGCCATGAGGCCGGCGAACTTGGCGCCGGCGGCCTTGAAGTGGTCGCTCGACCCGTGCGCCGCGAGGGCGGCATCGTCGTCGTACAGCTCCATCACGGCATAGCCGTCGTCGTCCTTCACGAGCGTGTAGAGGTGGTTCCCCGGCTCGTTGGCCCGCACCTCGGCCGCGAGACCGAGCATGACCTTTTCGAACTCTTCTTCCTTGCCTTCGGCGACCTTGAGGCGTGCCAACAATGCGATCATGGGGGAGTGTCCTTGGTCCTGTCCGCGGCGCAGAATACCAAGCCGCCGTCCCGGAGCGAAACCCGCGTGCAGCGTGCCGCGCCCCTTCCCGAACTGCTCGCCGCGTATCGGCGGCGCCATCCGGACGAGCCGGACGCCGCCCGTCTCGAGCGCTTCCTCGTGCGCCAGCCGCGCTGCTTCGAGCGGGACTGCTTCGACGATGGCCACGTCACCGGGTCGGCCTGGATCGTCGACGCGACCGCGACCAGGGTGCTCCTCACGCACCATCGCAAGCTCGGCCGGTGGCTGCAGCCGGGCGGCCACAGCGACGGGAACCCCGACACCCTGGCCGTGGCGCACCGCGAGGCGGAGGAGGAGTCCGGGCTCGCGGTGCGGCCCGTCGACGGCCGCGTGCTCGACGTGGACATCCACACCTTCCCGGCCCGGGGCGCGGACCCCGCCCACCTCCACTACGACGTGCGCTTCGCGTTCGTCGTCGCGGGCTCGGACCGGTTCCGGGTCGGACCGGAGTCGGTGGACCTTGCCTGGGTCGATGCCGACGCACTGCCCAGCCTGACGGACGAAGAGTCGGTGGTGCGCATGGCGCGCAAGTTCGCGCTGCGGTCCGGGAAGGGCTGACGCGTCACGCGCGGCGGTGCGTCTCCGGCGCGGTCTCCGGCGCGAGGATGGCGAACAGCGCCGCCACGGTCACGAGCGCGAAGGCGGAGATCCACAGGGGCGCGTCGAGGCCCCGCGCGTCGCCGAGCCAACCGAGCAGGATGGGACCCGCCACGTAGCCCATGTCGCTCAGGGTGCGATAGGAACTCATGGCGGCGGCGTTCGCACCGGGGGGCGCGGAGTCGGCGGCGTACGCCGCGGGCGCCGCGCCGCCGGCCGCCACGGCGCCGCCCCAGACCGTGCACGCCACCAGGAACCAGGCGTAGTCCGGGGCGATGCTGAACGACAGCATGGAGACGCCGGTGAGTACCGTGGCGGGCACGATGACGGCCTTGCGCCCATAGCGGTCCGCCATGGCCCCGGACGGATAGGTCACCGCGAGCCCGACGATGCTGCCGAGCGCGAAGCCGAAGCCGATGGCGGTGGCGGAAATGTCCAACCGGTCCCGGGCGAGTACGGGGACGATGCTGAAGAGCGCGCCCGTGCGTGCCACGGCGCCGATCAGGCTGATGAGGCAGGCGAGCAGGAAGCCCGTGTTGGCAGCGAGCGTCCGGAGCTGTTCGCGCAGCGGGCCGACGACCAGGCTTCCGCCCCGCTCGCGCAGCCCCAGCGCCCGGGTCTCCGCCACGCCGAACCAGGCGATGGCGGTGACGAAGGCGCTGGCGACGCCGTACACCAGGAAGGGCGCCTCCAGGGCGAACCGTTCCGCCAGGTAGCCGCCGGGGAGCGGCCCGACACCGACGGCGAACAGGAACACGCCCTGGTAGATGGCCATCGTCCGCCCGCGGGTGGCGGTTCGGGTGATGTCGGCGAGGACGATCATTCCGGCGGTCATGACGATGCCGGCGCCGGCCCCGGCGACGAACCTGGCGAGTACCAGCTCGGGGTAGGTGGCGGCGGCCGCGCACCACAGGTTGCCGGCGGCGGAAACGGCGCCGCCGATGGCGAGCGCGGTGCGGCGGCCGAGCCAGTCGGCGACGCGGCCCGTCGGCACGCCGAGCAGCACGCGCGCCAGTCCGTAGACGGCGACAGTTCCCCCGATGGCCGCCTGGGAGACCCCGAAGGACTGCGCGTACAGGGGCAGTACGGGGATCACCGCGCCGAAGCCCAACTGGTTGACCGCGATGAGCACGCACATCCATGCGAGCACGCGGCGTGTGTCCCGGTCGGCGTGCCCCTCCCGCTCGGCGTGCCTGGAGTCGTTGTGCGCGCTCATGCGCGGGGGTGGGCCCCCGCGCATTTGACATCGATGCGGCCGGCAAGCAACGTGGCGGGCTCCACGCAACCGGACCGGGGCAGCGCATGAGCGACGAACTCGAACTCTCGGGCACCGTGCCCTACGCGATGTCCAGCGAACCGCCGCTGTCTTTCCGGGCCGACGGCTACGACTACGACCACGAGGTCCGGGTGATGTTGCCGCCGTCCCACGCCGTGTCGCCGGAGCGCTCGTACCCGGTGCTCTGGGCCATGGACGGCGTCCTGATGCACAGGATCGTCAGCGGTATCGTCGACATCTACAACCTCGGTCAGCGGCTGCCCGAGATGATCGTCGTCAGCGTCGGTCACTCCCCCGACCAGGGCATGGCGGGCTTCGGCAAGCGGGAGTTCGACCTGCACCCCGCCGGGTCCATGTTCGGGGACGACGACCTGGCGGAGAGTATCCTCGCCGCGGGGGAAGGCGGCGCCGTCATCGAGATGTCGGCGAACTTCAAGGGCGACCGGTTCCTCGACTTCCTCATCGACCAGTTGCGGCCCGTGCTGACGGAGCGATACCGCATGAACGGCGATCACGCACTGATGGGGCATTCGTCGGGCGGCTACTTTACGGGGTATGCACTGTTCGCCCGGCCGGGCGGCTTCGGGCGCTATCTTATCGGTAGCGGCACGCACCCGCAGACCCTCGAGCTGGAGGCGCGGTACGCCGCGTCCCACGACGACCTGCCGGCGCGGGTCTTCATCGGGGCCGGCGCCGGGGAGGTCAACAACCTCGAGATGTCGGCGTCCCGGCTCGTGAGCCGCTCGGTCTTCCTCGCGGAGAACCTGCGCATGCGCAGGTATCCGTCGCTGGCGCTCAAGACCCAGCTTTACGCCGACCGCGACCATTTCACGGTGATGCCGCCGATGTTCGCCGACGGACTGGAGTTTCTCTACGCCGACGAGGCCGAGAAGCTGACGCCGCTCCTCGCCTGACGCGCGGCCGGAGTGTCCCGGGAGCCGGACGCCGGCCCGGCCGGCCCGGATGCGGACCGGTCGGCTCCGCGCCGGGGGAGCCCCCGGCCGCACGGCATGTTCGCGCCGCTCGGCGTGCGCGATTTCCGCCTGCTGTTCCTCGGCCTCCTGCTCGGACAGGCGCTGAGCCCGTTCCAGTTCGTGGCCCAGATCATCTGGGTGCAGGTGAGCGCCCCGGAGGATCTGCGCATCGTCCTGGTCGGCCTGATCGCCGCCGCCCGGGGTGGCGGGATGCTGCTGTTCGGCCTCTACGGCGGTGCCCTCGCGGACCGGTTCGACCGGCGGCGCCTGCTGATCGTGACGCAACTGGCGGCGCTGGTCCTCAACGTGGCGATCGGCGTCCTGATGGTGTTCGGCAGCGCCGAGGCGGGGACGCTCGTTCTGTTCTACGCGCTGACGTTCGTGGCCTCCGCACTGGTGTCGATCGACCTGCCGACGCGGCAGGCCATCGTTCCGGACATCGTGGGCCGCCAGTTGACCACGGCCGGCATCGCCCTCAACGCCGCCGGCGGGCAGATCGCGCTGCCGGTGGCGATCATGAGCACGGGCTTCGTCATCGACGCGTTCGGCCCGGGGGTCGGTTACCTCGTCGGGTCCGGAGCGCACGTCGCGCAGCTCGCGACGCTCGCCCTCATGCGGATACGCACGCGTCGCGAGGCGGCCGCCGGGTTCGGTCCCGGAGCTGCGCTGCGCGACATTCGCGACGGCATCGCCTACACCCGCCGGGAACCGGTCATCCTCTGGGCGGTGGTGCTCCTGGTGGCGATGACGGGGTTCGGTTTCCCCGCGGTGGCGAACCTGGGGCCGACCTGGATCACGACGGTGGTCGGCGTGCCGGTCCGGGATTTCGGACTGGTTGCCGCGACCTGGGGCGTGGGTGCGCTGATGGCGTCGATGACCCTGGCCCGCTTCGCGCGCTACGAGCGCAAGGGGATGATCGTCGGGGTCGCGGCGCTGGTCTTCGGCCTGTCGTTCCTGGTGTTCGGCGGCGGGCACACGGTGGCCAACGCGGTGATCGGGAACTTCGGCCTCGGCGTGGCGATGGCGAGCGCTCAGATCGCCGGCACCGCGCTCATCCAGCTCGTCGCTCCGGGGGAGTTCCGGGGACGGGTCATGAGCCTGCTCAACCTGAACATGGGCGTCGCCCAGCTCGTCACGCTGCCGCTGGCCGCGCTCGGGCAGTGGATCGGGCTCGAAGTGCTGTTCCCCGCGCTGGCGGTGTCGCTGCTCGCCGTGACCGTGCTGATCCTGGCGACCCGCCGCGCGTTGTGGCGCGTGCGGGTGTAGGGGACGCCTCTGGGCCGGCGCTGAGGCGTCCCGTCGCGAATTCACGTACGTCCCGGTGACCACAAGGTCTGGGACGGGCGACCACGAGGGTCGGGGACGGGCGACCACGAGGGTCGGGGACGGGCGACCACGAGGGTCGCCCCTACGGGGTCCCGCAGGAACTTCCCTCGTAGAGCCCGATGTCGTCGATCCAGACGTCGAGGGCGCTCTGGGCGAAGTCGAACGCCACCCGCGCCTTCAGGTCCGTCTCGCCGATCGTGAACGTATGGCTGAACGACCGCCACGACAGCGACAGGTCCGCCCGGTGCTGGCCGCCGCTCAGGTTGCGCCAGTCGTCGAGGTTCGTGTCCACGTAGGCGGTGATGAAGCGCCCGGCGCCCTGCGACCGCGCGCGGTAGCAGAGGGTGTATTCCTGGCCGGAGACGACCATCACGGCGTGGCTGAGCTGTGCTCTCCAGGGATCGTCGTGCGCGGACTCGAGGTCGACGTAGACCGCGCCGTTGCGCTCGTTGATCGAGTTCGCGACCAGCTCGACCGTGTTCCAGTTGTTGTTGAACTGTCCCGCCGTGAACGCGCCCCCGCTCGTGATCAGGTTCCCGGACCGGGCGGGCGGGTCGGACTGCTCGGAGAAGAACATCAGGTCGTTGCTGAAGAGCCCCCGCGGGTTCTGCAGTTGCAGGAAGTGGAGCCCGCCGGGCTCGGGGTTCTCGGAGAACGTGATCACGAGGATCTCGTCGTCGCAGTCCGGCATCGTGCCGACTTCGCAGCCGACGCTGCCGTCGACCCTGCTCCCGTCGACGAAGATCGCCGCGTCCTCCTCGATGTGCCGGGCGTTGATGCGCAGCGTGGACGTGTCCGTCAGGAAGGGGATA
Source organism: Pseudomonadales bacterium (assembly GCA_963664635.1). Classification (GTDB taxonomy): domain Bacteria; phylum Pseudomonadota; class Gammaproteobacteria; order Pseudomonadales; family Azotimanducaceae; genus VXNE01. The sequence continues at coordinate 607,236 of OY761542.1, forward strand.
TCGACGTTGCGCACCTGGGCCTCGATGTCGGCCACCGGCCAGAGGGCGGGTTGACGATGCTCCGCGCCGACGCCGGAACCGGCCCGGGCGGTGAGCGTCACGACCATGTCGCCGTTGGCCGCGTGCTGGCGCAGGCGCAGGCTGCCCCAGACACCGCTGCCCTCGAGCGCTTCGTAGCGCCCGTTCCGATACTCCATCGCGACGGCATGGACGTTGCCGGAGGTGGCCTTGCGCATGCCTTCCCCGCGCAGCGCGATCGCCCCGTCGGCGGCCGCCTCCTCCAGCTTCGCCAGCATGCTGCGCGTCCCGGACGTCTGCGCGGTGTCCGTGTTCAGGGTCACCTGCCGCGCGAAAGCGCCGTGGAACCCGGTGCTGCCCTGCCGCACCATCTGCCAGATGTCGGGGGACGCCCCGGCGAGGATCCACATGTCCCGCTCCGGGAAGGTGTCGTCCATGCGCACGATGGTCATCAGGTCGATGATGTTGAGGCGTCCCTGGGGCAGCATCGTCCAGCGGTCGTAGGCGCCGCGCCAGGTCGGCGCGTCCATGCCGGTGCCGGGCGTGTTCGTGCTCACCAGGAAGGGCGGCAGGTGACACGAGCCGCAGGTCTGCGCGCCCGTGGTTTCGCCGCTGTCGTTGATGAAGCTGAACTCGAAGAAGCCGGCCCTGGCCTGGTCGGTCATGACGTTGTCGACGGGCCGCCCGGGCGCCGGCGGAAAGGGAATGCCGAGAATGAAGCGGGACAGCGCGTCCCGGTCGTCCGCATCCATGAGTCCCGCCTTGCCCTCGTCGTTGCGCGGGCAGTCGTCTTGGTCGCACATGGTGTTCGCCATCGTGCCGTCGACCAGGAAGCGCGTGCAGCTCACGGGGTCGTCGAGGCTGCAGTTGGGCTCGACGTCCGCGTTGATGGACGAGGTGTTGCGGCCGCCGTAAGGGTCGCCGGGAATGCCGTCCCAGTGGTACGGCGCGGTGTCGCGGATGCCCCGCACGGGCATCGTCAGTCGGGGCGGGATCTGCGTGCAGCCCTCGACATCGCACTCCGGGGTTGCAAGCACCCAGAGAAGCTGGTCGGTGTGGCCGTCGGGATGGCAGCTCTCGCACGAGAACGTCCCGGTCGACGAAGTGTCGGCGTCGTTGAAAGCGATGCGGCCCCGCTTGATCTCGGGGTCGGTCGGGTCTTCCAGGGGGACGGCGGCGGTGAGCGTCGGGCTGTCCGTGGACGACACGTCCACGAGCGACACCGAGTTGGCGACGGCGTTCAGCACCCAGGCCTCGCTCGGCGCCCCGTCGGCGTCCGACACCAGGGCGATGCCGCGCGGCACGGCGTCCACCGAGACGCGCCCGAGCACGTCGCCGGTCCCGGCATCCACCGTAAAGACCTTGTCCGACCCCGCCGCCGTGACCACCAGCGTGGAGTCGTCGTCGCTGACCTGGATGCCGAACGGCGTGGCCAGGGCCATCCCCGCGGCCGGATGTTCCGGTGGCGGGAGCTCGAGATCGAAGCGTTCGGGATCGGCACACCCCGCGGAGGGGCACGCCACCTTCGTGACCTGGTTGAGGAACGCCCGGTTGTCCATCTCCGCGAGGCCGTGCCCCTCGGTGCCGGCGCGTCCGTTCGAGGTGTTGCGCGCGTCGGCCTGGGCGACGAAGACGTTGCCCTCGCTGTCCACGGCCACGCCGTACAGCAGCGTGCCGACGCCCGTCACGGTCTCGACGAGTGCGTCGGTGGCGGTGTCGAAGACGAACAGGTCGCGGTCGGGTATGCGGGAGTTCTTGACGATGTCCGCGTCGTAGCCGGCCGAGAGGACGTTGTTGTTGGTGAAAACGTGTTCGACCGCGTTGAACGTACAGGTGTCGCCGTCGATGCCGCCGGCGACACAGCCGGAGAGCTGGCTCTGGTTGTTCGATTCGAACGGGACGACGTAGAGACGGCCGCCCCGGACCGCGATCGCGCGGGGATCCTGGGCGCGGATGTCGAGATGCCCCGTCACGGTACGCGTGGCGACGTCGACGATCGCGACGCGGTTGGACGGGGACAGGGCGACATAGGCCTTGGCGTCGCTCGCGAAGGCGATACCGGCCGGCTCGTCGAAACGGGTTGCGAAGTTCTCGGGATCGACCTCCTGCACCGTGGCCACCACCTGGCGATACGTGTCGCTGGCGGAGTCGATGTCGATGACGCTGACGGAGTCCGAGACGTGATTCGCGACCCACACCTCCTTGCCGTCGGGCCGCACCGCGACGCTCACCGGGTCGACCCCCGTCGAAACGCTGGCGACCACCGCCCGGCTCGACGTGTCGATGACGTCGAGCGTGTCCGCCGGGGTGTTCGCCACGTAGACGAAGGAGCCGCTGACGGCGATGGGCCGGGCGTGCGGGCTCAGGAAGACGGGGTGGCCGATACCGTCCGCGGTGGACTCCGCGTCGTCCTCGGCGGCTCCGGTGGCTTCGGTGGCGACGCCGGCAAGGAGCGCGAGCGCCGCGCACGCAACCCACCTGCGCAAGTCCGCGGGAGCGTGTCGTGCGATCGAGTTGCCGAGTCCCTCCATCTTCGGATTCCGGGGCGGGTGGTGCGGAACGGTGGCGCTCAACGAGCGGTAACAGGCGAGTATAGGACGGTTGCGGGCCGGGGCAAGGGCCGTGACCGGGCCCCTATCCGGGCCCCTGCCGGACATGCTCGCTTCAGAACAGGCGCTCGAACAACGGGCCGGCGACACGGGAGCGGCCGTTCCTGCGCAGCTCCTTCCGGTCGGCCATGCGGCCGAGTGCCACGAGGGCCTTCGCCCCCAGCCAGCGGACGGGCTCCACCGGCCACTTCGGGGGCACGTCGTCGACCCAGGCGAGGTCCACCAGCGGCGTGTCGCGCTCGAGGACGAGGTCCGTGAGGATGCGGGCGGCCAGGTTGGATGCGGCTACCCCTTCCCCCGTGTACCCGCCGGCGGCGCCGAACCCCGACGGCCGGTCGAACGTGACGAAGGGCCGGCCGTGGCGTGGCACGCCGAGCACGCCGCCCCAGCGATGCGTTACCCGGGCGTCGCCAAGGGCCGGCAGCAGGGCGCGCATGGACGCCTCGACAGCGGCGAGTCCCGGGTCGTCCGGTTCGACCCGCGGCCGGATGCCGGAACCGAAGCGGTACCCGATGCGGCCGCCAAAGGCCAGGCGGTCATCCAGCGTTCTCTGCCCGTAGATCGTGATGCGCCGACCGTCCGCGAACGTCTCGCGCCGCGCGAGCCCGAGCGCGCTCCAGGTCTCGGCGGACAGGGGCTCCGTGGCGACCATCATGGTGTAGACCGGCACCAGGCGGCGCCGATGGCCGGCGATGGTGTCGGTGTACCCCTCGGTCGCGCGCAGCACGACGCCGGCGCGCACGGCGCCGCGCGCGGTCTCGACCCGGCCCGGCCCGATGGCATGCACGGGAGTGCGCTCGCAGATCGTGATCCCCTTGCGGCGCACGGTGTCGCCGAGGCCCCGCACCAGGCGTGCCGGATGGATGGCCGCACAGTGGCTGGTGTAGGAAGCGCCGCAGTTCGGCCGCACGCCGATGCGCCGCGCGGACTCCTCGGGCTCCAGGAAGGTGAAGTCGTCATCCGTGAAGCCGATGGCGTGCTTGTGGGCGATGTCTTCCCGGAAGCGCTCCGCATGGCCTTCCGTGGTGGCCACGACCAGCGTGCCACCCTTGGCGAAGTGACAGTCGACGTTTTCGGCCTGGCAGACCCGCCCGATCTCGTCGACGGTGTCCTGCATGGCGCGCAGCAACGCCAGCCCCCGCCCCTGCTCCGGCCCGTGCAGGCGTTCCTCGATCCCCTCCGCCATGCCCATGCACCAGCCGCCGTTGCGCCCGCTGGCGCCGAACCCCACTGTCTCGGCCTCGAACACCGCGATGCCGAGGTCTGGCTGGTGGCGGTTCAGGTAGTACGCGGTCCACAGCCCGGTGAAGCCGCCCCCGACGATCGCCACGTCCACGCTGTCGGGCAGGGAGGCGGGGGGCTCGGGCTCCGGCAGGTCCTCCAGCGAGTGGAACCAGAAGCTGCCGTTGTGGTGGGCGGGGAGCTTCACCCGGGCGGGGCCTGACGGACGTTCGCCGCCGGGGGCGGCGGCGCGGAGGCGCCGGCCGGAGCGGGGGCCTGCCAGACCGCGTGGGGTGCGGCCCCCGCGTTCGACGGAAGCCCCTGGAACACCGCCAGCCCCGCGATCGCGGAAAGAAACGCCAGCATCAGGCCAATGCCCGCCATCATGTAACGGAACTTCGAGTCGAGCGCCTGCATGCTGCCGTGCAGCACCTCGAACCCGCTGTCCATGCGGACGCCGAGCGCGTCGATCCTGCCTTCGAGGTCGGACCGCATGACGGCCATTTCCGCGCGTACGGCCTTGAACTCCGCGCCCACTTCCTTGAACTGCGCATGCACGTCCTTGAACTGGGCACCCACTTCCTTGAACTGCGCATGCACGTCCTTGAACTGGGCACCCACTTCCTTGAACTGCGCATGCACGTCCCTGAACTGCGCCCGCACGTCCTTGAACTCACCTTCGACGCGCGCGAATCCGACGTCCAAATCGCCCCGCGCAACGACATGAGCGCCGAACTCGTCCCCCAGTGCACGCGCCACGCCCTCGGCCTGCGCGCGTTCGACGCCGGCCTCCTGGAGCGCGTTGGACAGTCGCAGGGTATCGACCACCGGCTGTGCCATGTTCCGGTTCCTCCGTTCAGGATAGCGATGTGCCGCGGGCGATGCATCCCGCCGCGGCATCGTCGATCGGACGACACCGCCCGGCGTCCGTATACGGGATGATGTCGGGCAGGAGCGTGGGACAATGACCTGGCCGGCGGTGAGCGGAAGCGACGTGCCTTGCGGGCTCTGCTAGATTGACCGCCGAGCGGGATCGCCGGGAACGAGACGCCATGCTGAAGATCTACCACGTCAAGGGCACCAGGGGCTTCCGCCCCATCTGGCTCTGCGAGGAACTCGGGTTGCCGTACGAGATCGAAGTGATCGACTTCGGGGCCGAGTTCCGTTCGCGCCCGGAGTGGCGGGCGCTCAGCCCGACCGGCAAGGTACCGGTGATGACCGACGGCGGGCTCACCATGTACGAGTCCGGCGCCATGGTCGATTACATCCTGGAACGCTACGGCGAGGGTCGGCTGATGCCCGAACCCGGCACGGCCGACAGCGCGCTCTACCGGCAGTGGTGCTGGTTCGCCGAGGCCACCTTCGCCCGCCCGCTCGGAGAGATCGTCAATCACCGCCGCGTGGCGCCCGACGGCGAGACCGTCGACTTCGTGATCGAGGACTGCAGGGACCGGACGCGCCTGTGTCTGGACGCTCTCGAGGGCGCCCTGGCCGATGCCGACTACCTGGTCGCCAACACCTTCGGAGCGGCCGACATCATGAACGGCTACACGCTGCACCTCGCCCGGAGCTTCGGCGTGCTGACCGACGACCACCCGAAGACCCAGGCCTACGTGGAGCGCCTCGCCGGGCGCCCGGGGTTCCAGGTCGCGCTGGACGCTGGCTGACGGGCGGCGCGCGCGGTGCGCCGCACGATGCGGGTCGTTACGGGCGTTGGTGCCGGAAGCGCCCCATGTCGACGATCAACGGTTTACCCGAGCCCTCCCCGGGACATCGCGGCGAAGATCAGGCCTCCAGCCCGTAGGGCACGCGTCCGGCCGCCCGGAACGCCGCGTCGATGAACGCCATCTGCCGCACGGCGTCCTCGGCGTCCGTGGCCAGGCGCGCCCCGTTCCACACCGCGTCCTTGAACGCGTCGAGCTGGTAGCGGTAGCTCGCCCGCATGTCCGCCTGCTCCGTGCGCGTGCCGTCGGCCGTCGTGAGTTCGATGCTGTGCCCGTTTTGCGGCACCAGCGGGTTGTTGACGTGCAGGCGGCCGTCGGTGCCGGTGACGGTCAGGGCCATGCTGAACTCGCCGTCGGGGCGCTGCCAGCCGCGGAAGTACCCGGTGGCCCCGCCCGGGTAGCGCGCTTCGCCTTCCAGCCGCGCGTCGGCGCCGAAGCGGTTCGCCTCGAACTCGGCGCCCGTCACTTCGGGCTCCTCCGGGAGGATGTGCCGCAGCCAGGACACCGGGTAGCAGCCCTGGTGCATCATGGAGCCGCCGCCGACCTCGGGGTTCTTGTAGGTCTCCCAGCCCTCGTCGGGCAGGTCGGGGGCATCGAAGACGCCTGCCACGCGCTCGATCCTGCCGAGGGCGCCGCTGCCCACGATCTCGAGCAGCCGCGTCCAGACCGGGTGATAGTGGTAGTGGAACGCTTCCATGCAGACCCGGCCCGCCGCCCGCGCGGCATCGGCCATGCGCCGGGCTTCGACGGCGTTCGCGGCGAAGGCCTTCTCGGTGAGTACGTGCTTGCCCGCCTCGAGCGCCTTGACGGTCCACTCGCAGTGATGGGTCACCGGCAGCGGCACGTAGACCGCCTCGATCTCCGGGTCTTCCAGGACCGCCTCGTAGCTGGTGGCGACGCGGCCGATCCCGTGCTTCGTTGCGAATTCGTCGGCGCGGTCCCGGTCCCGCGCCGCGACCACCGCGATCTCGGCCTCCGGGTCCGCGGAAACCGGATCCACGAGCACGGTCGGCGTGATGCGCGCGGCGCCGAGCGTGCCGAACTTGAGTGTTGCCATGCGATGCTCCCCAGGAGTTGCGGGCGTTCAGGTGGGTCCGGCAGTAACCGCCGCGGCAGTATCGCGAGCCGCCCTGCGGGCGTCCAGTTCGGCCACGATGGCGCGGTGCTGCTCCCGGTCGAGACGGTAGTGCATGAAGCACCAGACAGCGGGCAGGAAGCCGAGGGCGAGCCCGGGTCCCGCCACCATCGCGAGGGCGAACAGGGCGTCCGGGGGGATGTCCGCGGCGGACTGGACGTGCTCGCCCCGCGGCCAGCTGATGAGGTCCAGGATGAAACCGCTGACGGCGCTGCCGATCCCGCCGGTCGCCTTGTTGACGAACGCGTAGGCACCGTAGAACACGCCTTCCTGGCGCTTGCCGTTCACGAGCTCCTGCGCGTCGGACACGTCGCCGAGGATGGAGCCGACGGCCACCCCGACCTGCGAGACGATGAGCCCCGCGAGGAAGGCGCAGACCGAGAGGCCCACGACCACGCCGGTGGTGCCCGGCGCCGGAAAGAGGCCGGCGTAGTGCAGGCACACCGGCGCGACCGCGAACACCGCCCAGCCGAGGGCCCCGAGGATCAGGGACTGGCGCTTCTCCAGGTAGGGGGCGAGGGGCCCTGCGAAGAGATAGCCGATCGCCGTGCCCACCGGCGTGGCGAGCAGGATGTAGGTCATCCCGTCCGGAGGCACCTCCCAGAAAAAGGTGTTCATGTACAGCGCGAAGGCCATGCCCGTCCCCACCGGGCCGGCCACCACGATGAAGCCGAGCGCGATCCAGCGGAAGGAGGGGTTCTTCAACGCCTCGCCGGTATCGAGGAGCAGTTGCCTGACCGGATGGGCCCGTGACTTCGCCGGGCGCTGCAGGCGGGGAATGAGGTGGTGCGTGCCGGCCGCCGAGTAGATGATGGAGACGATCATGATCACGCCCATCAGGAACGCGAAGGGGGGATAGGCCGCCGCGTTCAACTGGCCGTTGGGAAACGCATCGCTCGCGGCGAAGAAGACGGCGAAACCGGCGAAATACACGAGGAACTGGCCGAGATAGCCGAACAGGGAGCGGCCGGCGACGACGACGGTGCGCTCCTGGTAGTCGTTGGTCATCTCGGCCCCGAGCGCCATGTGCGGCACGGAGTACAGGGTCATCAGCATGCGCGAGGCGATGCTGAAGACGAGCAGCCAGACGAAGAGGCCGGCCTGGGAGTCCACCCAGGGGTCGAAAGTGAAGTAGACGGCGACGGCCATGGGCACGGCCGCCCCGTACATGAAGGGATGGCGCCGGCCCCACCGCGAGCGCCAGCGGTCGGTGACCGAACCCATCAGCGGGTCGGTGACGGCGTCCACGGCCATGGCGATCATCAGGGCGAGGCCGCAGAGGCTGCCGGACAGGCCGAGCACCTGATTGTAATAGAACAGGAGGAACAGGGCGAAGATCGCGCCCTTCTGGCCCTCCGCCACCTGGCCCACCCAGTAGGCGAACTTGGTGTGCGGACTCAGGTCCCTGGTGCTCGCCATGCCGAAAGCGGGCCGGCGCTAGGAGCCGGCGGCGCCAGGGGCCGCAGCCGACCCGTCGCCGTTTGTGGCAATCGCGTCGTCGTCGAACGGTTCTGTCGCCGCCGTCATGGGTCGCCGGTCCCAGGGAAAGGGCCGGAGCCTACTATCGGGCTCCGCCGCTTGTCACCTGCGCGCGGCGGGAAGGAGCGTGCGGGGTGGGCGCTACGCATCGTCAGCGGCACCAGAGCCTCCGACCAGAGCGAGTGACTCGCCGCGGGCAGCGTCAGCCAGGGCGCGATCCAGGGTGGCAAGGGGCGTACCGGCGCGAAGGGCCAGTTCCAGGTAGAGCGCATCGTAGACCGAGAGCCGCCGGGCCCTGGCGAGCACGAAGGCCTTGTCGACGTCAGGTGCCGGATCCGTCTGCACGGGCAAGTCCCTGACGCGGCTCAGGCAGTCATCCGCCTCGAGCGGGCGCAGCCGCCCGCGGCGCTCGGCGCCGAGGAGCGCGCTGCGCACCTCGACATGCCAAAGCTGGGGGACCAGGGCTGTCTCCGTCTCGAGCCGCCCCAGGGCGGCCCGCGCGACCGGGTCGTCCTCGTCGTGGAGCAACCACGCCAGGACGACGGACGCGTCCAGGACGAAGCTCAAAACCGCCGGCCCTCCCGGACGAGATCCAGGATCTCTTCGGTCGTCATGCCGGCCGGGCGCCGGCGCTCCCGCCACGCTCGAAAGCGTTCTACCGCTGCCTGCCGTGTTTCACGCTCGAAGTCCGGTGGCGGAGTCAGGTGCGCGATGGTCCTGCCGTGGCGCGTGATGACCACGGTCTCTCCGTACTCTATCTCGCGGAGCAGCTCCGCGAGTCTTGCCTTCGCCTCGGTGGCTGCGATCCGGCGCACTCTCACCTCTAACCAGTCAATATGACCGGGTAGCCTATCACGTCCAAGCTTTGACATGCCGATGGAACAACAGTGCCCCCTCGCTTAAGCTCGCGGGGAGTTTGTTTTCGATCCCGAGGGAGGGGGCCGATGAGAGCCATCAAGATCATCGCCGTTCTGCTGCTCATCTACGTGGCGATCGTCGCCGTGTTCGAATCGCTGCTCGGATACTTCCAGCCGGAAGCCGGGGGCGACACGGTGGTCATCACCACCTTCGAGGAGGACGGCTCCGGGCACGACCGGGTGCTCTCGGGCCTCGACAGCGGCGGCCAGTTCTACGTGGCCGTCAACCACTGGCCGCGCGCGTGGTACCACAGGGCGCTCGAGAACCCCGCCGTCCAGTTGACCCGAGGGGGCGAGACCGGGGACTACATGGCCGTCCCGGTGACCGGCGAGGAACACGACCGCGTGCGGGCGGAACACCCGATCCCGACCGGCGCACGGATCCTGATGGGCTTCGCGCCGCGCTACTTCCTGCGCCTGGACCCCGCGGCCGGCTGACGGGAAGGATCTGCCCGCACGAGGAGCCGGGCCTGAACGGGTATCTCGACCTCGCGCTCACAGTAGTCGGGCTCGCTCCAGTCACCGGCGGGGGACCGGCAACCGGAGTGCGTTCGACGGCGTGACCAGATGCGGGAACCGGGCCGCGACCGACCGGAACTCTGTCAGGATCGGCGCGTAGTCGTCCCGCGTCACCGGAACCACGCCCCGCAACAGCAGTGCGCGGCGGGCGCGCCGCGTGGCGGGTGCGCGCATCGCCGCCGTGAGCCGGCGCGCGACGCGGTCCCGCGGCCCCGCGCGCGACACGACGAAGGGCGGCGCGGGGGCGGAGCGGGTCCGCTCCAGCACGCGCAGGCCCCGCACCCGGTCCGGCGCATCGCGTTCCAGGATGTGCCAGGTGACGGCGTCGATGGACGCCATGTCGGCCGCACCGGCGCGCACGGCCGCAAGGCTCGCGACGTGCGAACCCGTCACCACCTGCGCACTCGGCGCGCGGACCGTCAGCAGGGCGGACCACCCGGACCGGGAGGTCAGCGAGTTGACCGCGGCGACGCCCTCGCGAGCACCGACGAGGTAGCTGTAGTAGTCGCCCGCGCCGCAGTCGAGATCGAAGACCGGCGCCAGGACCGGCTCGATCGGAGCGTCGCCGAGAAAGAGGTCCAGGCCGCAGGCCTGGGTGACCACCAGGTCGTCGGAGCGCCATTGCGTGTCGGGAGGCGTGGCGCGATCGAGGCTGCCGCCGAGCCCCGTGGCCCGCCACAGGGCATCGTTGGCCCAGCGCACGGAAGGCAGGTCGTACCAGGGGAACGATGCGGTCATGGACGCCCGCCGCCGGTTTTCAGGGGCAGGGCGACTGCTCGGCGTAGAACGCCGCGAGGTCCTCCACGTCCTGGTCCGTCAGGTTCGCCACGAACGGCTGCATGGTCACGTCGACCCTTGCGCCGTCGCGGAATGCCCGAATCTGGTTGGCGAGATAGACGGGCTGCTGGCCGGCCAGGCTTGGCCACAGGGGGTTGATCGAGATCCCGGTTGGCCCATGACAGGCGGCGCACAGCCCGGCCTTGGCCCGGCCGGCCCGCGGGTCGCCGACGTCCTGCCCGAAGGCGGAATGGGCCGCGGCCGCCGTCGCGACGAGGCAGGTCCATCGCATGATCCGTGTCCGCATGTGTGTCATCCCCCGGCCGGCGCCCCCTGTGGGAGTGCGAGCGACTTGATGGGCCGCGTCTCCCGCGCTCCGGCGCGCAGGAAGTCGAACAGCAGCAGCACGAGACCGGCGGTCATCAGGACGCCGAACGCCATCCGCCACCACATCGCCTGCACGAACCGCGGCTGCGTCTGGCCGGCGAAGTACGCCTGCCACGTGGAGCCGCCCACGGCCCGCTCGACGAAGGACTGCTCGTAGCCCGCGATCAGCAGCGCCATCGTCATGCCCACCATGCCGATGTGGAGCAGCGCGAGCGCCCACTTCCAGCGCCACGCGCCGTCCATGCCGGCGGACATCCACACGTCGCCCCGCAGCCGCTGGATCGCCAGGTAGATGAACGCGACCACGATGGTCGTGTAGGCGCCGAAGAACGCGAGGTGGCCGTGCGACGAGGACCACTGGGTGCCGTGCGTGTACATGTTGATTTGCGGCAGCGTTTGCATGAACCCCCACACGCCGGCGCCCAGAAAGTTGCCGAAGGCGTGGGCGATCAGCCAGGCGAGCGCCGGATGGTTGTTGGAGCGGAAGGAGTGGCGTCCGGCGTCGTAGACCGCGTGCACGACCATCGCCACCAGCGGCACGGGCTCGAGGGCCGAGAAGAACCCGCCGATGCCGAGCCAGTACTCGGGCGTGCCGATCCAGAAATAGTGGTGCCCGAGTCGGAGGATCCCGGAGCCGAACATCAGCGCCACTTCGATGTAGAGCCACGTCGTGACGATGCGGCGCCGGGCGCCCAGGGTCTTGATGAGTCCCCAGGCCATGATGCAGCCGACCAGGACCTCCCAGGTCGCCTCCACCCACAGGTGGATCACCCACCACCACCAGTACTGGTCCATGGGCAGGTTCGTCGTGTAGAACATTCCGGCGAGGTACAGGCCCGCCAGCGCGATGAGGTCGAGGACCAGCACTCCCGAGATGCCGCTCCAGCGTCCGGCGACGAAGGTGCCGGCGACGTTGTAGAAGATCGCGACCATGCACGCGACGATGCCGATGTCGGCCCAGCGGGGCGCCTCGATGTACTCCCGGCCCTCGTTGATGAGCCACAGCGTCGCCGTCTCTCCGGGACCGCTCTGCACCACCAGGTACACCGCGACCACGATGCTGACCGCGAGGGTGAGGACCCAGAACGTCGCCTCGGCGATGCGCGGGCCGACGAGGGGCACGCCCGACTCGTCCTCCACCAGCCAGAAGATGGAGCCGATGAAGCCGTACAGCATCCACACCACCATGGCGTTGATGTGGACCATCCGGTTGACGTTGAAGTCGAGCACGCCGAACAGGAAGTCGGGCCACAGGAACTGGGCGGCGGCGAGCAGGCCGAAGAACATCTGGGCGAGGAAGAGCACCATCGCCACGCAGAAGTACTTCACCGCCAGTTGCTGGGCGAAGGTGAGTTCGCGGTAGTTGACGCTGCCGAGGGTCATGACGCGTCTCCGCGCAGGTCACCCTGGGGCAGCGGCGTGAATCCCGCCGGGAAGCCGTTGGTGTCGATGGCGGACATCCACTTGAGGTAGGCGATCACGGCGCGTACCTCCGCGTCGGTCAGCTCCTGGTTCGGCATGCGCCGCCCCGTTCCGAAGGTGCGCGCGTTGGCCACGGGGTCTTTCAGGAACATCGTCATCAGGAGTTCGCGGGCCTGCTCGTTGCCCCAGCCCGGGTCGAGCCAGGCCTTGGTCAGGTCCGGGGCGTAGTAGGCGCCGTTGCCGAGGAGGGTGTGGCAGTTCATGCAGTTGCGGGCCTGCACCGTGAGCTTGCCGTGGTCGACCAGCGCGCGCGCCCGGTCCTCGTCGAGTTCCTCGCCGAACAGGGGCGCCCGCGGGCCGATCACGGGCATCAGGCGATCGCGCTCGTCGTCGAACTCGTAGCCGATCCGGTGGTTGATCACCGAGTAGGCGGGCACGCGGCCGGCCTCGGAGCCGGCGGCGATCACCGTGAGCGTGTGGTAGGTGAGCATCAGCAGCACGACGGCCATGAACGCGGTCACGAAGATGGCGCACTTGCGCCAGAAGGACTCGCTCGCCCACCACTCGGTGGCGACCGGCTCCGCCATGGGTCTCCCTCCGCTGTCCTCCGTCATTCGTGCCCCCGACTCTCGCCCGCCGCACTCTCCTCGCCATGCACCGCCAGCGACAGCCGCCAGATGAACCGGGGCGCCACGAAGTACCCGACGAGCAGCACCGCGATCAGCCCCAGCCACCAGCCTTCGAGGCCGAGCAGCGGGACCAGCGCCACCGCGCAGGCGGCAAGGGCGGCGTAGGAGACGAGGGAGATGCGCGCGAAGCGCCGGGACCGGGTCAGCCCCGCCAAGGCGTGAAAGATGGCGTAGCCGGCGCCGAACAGCACCATCGCTCCGCCCACCAGCGCGGCCCCCGCGAATGTGTGTATCTTGCCCGGATCAACCATGCCGCCACCTGCCGGCGGAGCGTATCAGGACGCTGGTCGCGTTGGAACGAACACCGTCCGGCCCGTCCGGCCGTCCGGCCCGAGGTTGCTCAACGAGTGACGCCGGGTAGCAGGCGCCCGGCCAGTGCGGCGAGGCTCCCGACCCGGTACGTCGCCCGCGAGAAGTCCTGGCCCGCCGTGAACGGGTGGTGGACGGCGGCGCAGTCGAGCCCGGCCGCCACGGCCGCGCGCAGCCCGCGCTCGGAGTCCTCGACGGCGAGCGCGTTGCCGGGACCGATCCCGAAGCGGGCGAGCGCCGTGAGGTAGGGGTCCGGGTGCGGCTTGCTGCGGGCGTAGGCCTCCCGCGTGAGGACGAAGTCGACCAGCGGCACGATGCGGCGGTCGCGGTGAATGACCGCGAAATCCTCCGGGAGGGCGGTGGTGACGATGGCCAGACGGTGGTGGCGCCGGAGCTCGGCGAGCGCCTCTTCGACCCCCTCGATCTCGATCGGCTCGGACACCAGCAGTTCCCGGTACAGCGCGTTGCGGCGCCCGCGCCCGCGTTCGATGTCCGCATCGGTCGCCCCGAGCGGCCGGGCGCGCTCCCAGGCGCTGGCGCCGTCCGCCATCAAACGCAGGTACTCGGCCAGGTCGATGTCGACGCCGAGGTCCGCGAGGCACTCCCGGGTCGCCTGGTAGTACAGGGGCTCGGTGTCGACCAGGACGCCGTCGTGATCGAGGAGGATGTGCGTGTATCGGTTCCGCGCCACGGCCGTCACGCCGCCAGCTCGCGCAGTGTCCGGGCCAGCACGGCGAACTCCTCCTGTTCTTCCCGCAGGTAGACCGATTGGAGCTGCTCTATCGAGGGCGGGCGCTGCATCGGGATCGGTTATCGAAAATCCGATCGGACCTATGGGGAATAATTGTTGTACACGAACATGGGCAACTCCTACCCTCGCCCGAGGGGATCGTGCGCCGCCGGTCCGCGGAGGATGGAGCCAGTGCGGCGCGAGGGATCCTCGGGAAACGCGAAGGAGAAGACCATGAACGAGAACAGGTGTCCGGTGACGGGCGCGACCGGCAACAACGCCGCTCTCGGCGGCACGTCGAACGAGGACTGGTGGCCGGGTCAACTGCGGCTGGACGCATTGCACCGGCACTCCCCCCGCTCCAATCCGATGGGCGAGGCGTTCGACTACGCCGAGGAGTTCCGCAACCTCGATCTCGACGCGGTGAAGCGCGACATCTTCGACGTCATGACCACGTCGCAGGACTGGTGGCCGGCGGACTACGGGCATTACGGCCCGCTCTTCATCCGCATGGCGTGGCACAGCGCCGGCACCTACCGGATGGGCGACGGCCGGGGCGGCGGAGGGACCGGCAACCAGCGCTTCGCACCGCTCAACAGTTGGCCGGACAACGCCAACCTCGACAAGGCGCGCATGCTGCTGTGGCCCGTGAAGCAGAAGTACGGCCGCAAGATCTCGTGGGCCGACCTCATGATCCTGGCCGGCAACTGCGCGCTCGAGTCGATGGGGTTCGAGACGTTCGGCTTCGCCGGTGGCCGCGAGGACATCTGGGAGCCGGAGACGGACATCTACTGGGGCTCCGAGACCGAGTGGCTCGGCGACCGGCGCCACAGCGGCGACCGCGCGCTCGAGAACCCCCTGGGCGCCGTCCAGATGGGCTTGATCTACGTCAATCCGCAGGGTCCCGACGGCCGTCCGGACCCGGTCGCGTCCGGGCGGGACATCCGCGAGACCTTCGCCCGGATGGCGATGAACGACGAGGAGACCGTCGCCCTCGTCGCCGGGGGACACACGTTCGGCAAGTGCCACGGCGCCGGCGACGAGGCGCTCGTGGGACCGGAGCCCGAGGCCGCCGACATCGCCGAGCAGGGGCTCGGCTGGACGAGCCGCTTCGGTACCGGCAACGGCGCCGACACCATCACCAGCGGCATCGAGGGCGCGTGGACCGCGAACCCGGTGCAGTGGGACAACGGCTACTTCGACGTGCTGTTCGGCTACGAGTGGGAGTGCGTGCAGAGCCCCGCCGGAGCGTTCCAGTGGGTACCGAAGGACGGCGCCGGAGCGGACCTCGTGCCGGACGCCCACGACCCGTCGAAGCGGCACGCGCCGATCATGACCACCGCGGACATGGCCCTGCGGATGGACCCCGTCTACGAGCCCATCTCGCGGCGCTTCCACGCGCACCCGGACGCCTTCGCCGACGCCTTCGCGCGCGCCTGGTTCAAGATGACGCACCGGGACATGGGGCCGCGCTCGCGCTACCTCGGTCCCGAAGTCCCTGCCGAGGAGCTGATCTGGCAGGACCCGGTCCCGGCGGTCGACCATCCGCTGGTCGACGCACGGGACATCGCCGCGCTCAAGGCCCGCATCCTGGCGTCGGGTCTCTCCGTCTCCGAACTGGTGTCGACGGCCTGGGCCTCGGCGTCCACGTTCCGGGGCTCGGACCTGCGCGGCGGGGCGAACGGGGCGCGCATCCGCCTCGCGCCGCAAAAGGACTGGGAGGTCAACGAGCCGGAACGGCTCGCGACCGTGCTGAGCGCCCTGGAGGACATCCGGCAGGAGTTCAACGCCTCGGCGTCCGGCGGCAAGCGCGTGTCCCTCGCGGACCTGATCGTCCTGGGTGGGTGCGCCGCGATCGAGCAGGCCGCGCGGGACGCCGGTCACGACGTGAGCGTCCCGTTCACCCCGGGCCGCACCGATGCGTCGCAGGAGCAGACCGACGTCGCCTCCTTCGCCGTGCTCGAACCGGCCACGGACGGGTTCCGCAACTACCGCGGGTCCCGGAACGGCCTCCCGGCGGACGAAGCGGCCGAACTGCTGGTCGACCGGGCACAGCTCCTCGGGCTGACGGCCCCGGAGATGACGGTGCTCGTCGGCGGCCTGCGCGTGCTGGACGCGAACTTCGAGCGGTCCCGGCACGGGGTGTTCACCGAGCGGCCGGCGGCGCTCGGCAACGACTTCTTCGTGAACCTGCTCGACATGCGCACGAAGTGGGAGGCGTCCGCGCATTCGGAGAACCTGTTCGAGGGGAGCGACCGCGCCACGGGCGAGCTCCGGTGGACGGCCACGCGCTTCGACCTCGTCTTCGGTTCGAACGCCCAGCTCCGCGCGGTCGCCGAGGTCTACGGGTGCGCGGACTCACAACGCAAGTTCGTCGAGGACTTCGTGGCCGCGTGGGACAAGGTCATGCACCTCGACCGGTTCGACGTGGCCTGATCGCCCCGGGGGAGCGGGACCCGGGCAACCTCCCGTCCCGTCCCCCTCAGCCGCACAACGGCATAGGATAGGCCTCGCATCACCGACGAGGGCAAGGCCGTGCGCACGAAGCGGGTCCCCGACTGGGACTGGCGCATCTGGGGCAGCTCGCTGCTGACCATCCTGTGGCTGGGCGCCGGGGCGGCCTACCTGGCCACGGCCGTCGGCTGGTCCTTCTGGCAGGCCGAAGTGGACGACATCGGCGGCTTCTTCGAGGGGTTCTTCGCTCCGCTCGCGTTCCTCTGGCTGGTGGTCGGGCTGTTCATCCAGCAAAAGGAGCTCGCGCGCACCCGCGACGAGATGGAGCGCGCGAACGTCCTCTCCGCGCAACAGGCGGCCGCCATCGAGGCCTCCGCGCTCACGGCCCGGCAGCAGGCGTTCTTCCTCATCGCCGAGAACGTGCGCCGCCAGACCGGCAATCTCCTCGGCGCGATGCTGGCCTCGCACGAGAACGACCTGGTCGGGAGCGAAGAGGAGCTGGAAGAGCATCTGGCCGCGCACGCGGCGGGCGACTTCGAACGCTTTGCGCGCCTGTTCCTGAACTTCGACAGCACGCGGGGCGAAGGCAAATTCGGCCGCGTCGGCGCCGACGCCGATTTCTTCTTCGGTTCGCCCTTCCGCGCGTCGCTCTCCGACGAATACATCCGCAGCTTCCGCCGACTGCTCCGGCTGGCGCGGGAGTGCGATGCCGGCGACACGATCCGGGGCACGGTGACGCACGCGCCCCACGGCCTGGTGTACGGCGCGATGCTCGCGGAGCTCCGCGCGCCGCAGGCCTGGCTGCTCCTCGATGGCCCCGTCCCCGGGGGGCCGCCGGTCGATGTGGCGGGCGCGTGGCGCCTGGTGTTCGATCCGGACGCCCGGGACAGCCCTGGCGCATCCGAGTTCACCGTAAGGCTGCGCGCCGGGCCCGGCGGCCTCGAGGGCGTCGCGCTGTCGGCAGCCGGAGAGGTCGCCATCGAGGCGCCCGCCGTCAGCGGCAACGCGTTGTTCTTCCGGCTGGATACCGGCGGCCCGGTACTGTTCTGCGCGACGGTCGAGGGGGAGCGGATGGCGGGCCGGGGGGAGACCCAGTATGGGGACGTGTTCGCATTCACTGCGCGCAGGGAGTAGAAGGCGCGGGGGCCGCCCACACGTGGCGGCCCCCGCGCGATCACCTGCGACCGCGGATGAACGGGGCCTGTTCGACCGTCGTGTCGTACCGCACGCCGTCCGGCACCGGCACCGCCTGGTGCACCGTGACGCCATGGTCTCCCTCCGTGCGCATGGAGGAATCCACCGCGACGAACGACGTGTAGTTCGATACCAGTTGGTGCCGTAACGCGACGCGCCGGATGGCGTCGCGCAGCGCGCCGTGCGGGTCCCCGGCGGTAGCCTGCCGGTCCGTCAGGTCCGCGATGTTCAGCCGCGCCCAGACCTTCGCGACGTAGGGTCCGGCCGCGCTACCGTCGTTCGCCGCCACGGCGAGGGACCGCCGCGCGTCGCCCGCCGTGCCGGAGAGGGTCGGGGACGTGGGCTCGCCGTCGTAGCGGCCGGCCACGACCAGGGGCCGGCCGACGAAGAGGTCGGGTAGCGCGGCCGGGTACGTGTCCCGCACGCGCATGCCCCCCCAGTCGACCCCGACGTCGGTGAGGGCGGGGCGGCTGACGCGCTCGAAGAAGTTCCCCATCACCTCTTCCGCGGAGTCCTGCAGCCCGAGATAGGCGGCCACCCCGCGCCCCTCCTTCGCCATGCGCTCCATCAGGTAGCGATTGACCGAACTGCCGACGCCGAAGCTGAAGATGCGGGCGGCGCCGAGGTGCCGGTGCACGGCGGCCAGGATGTCGGCCTCGTTGCCGATGTAGCCGTCGGTCATGAACGTGACGAAGCGGAAGTGCGACGGGCTCTGGGGGAAGCCGAGGGCCGCCTCGATGCCGCGCAGCATCTCCGTGCCGCCATCGCTGTCGAGCGCGTCCAGGTAACGGCGCGCCGCCGCGAGGTTCGCTCCCGTCGCCGGCACCGGTACCGGGCCGAACCGGGAAGCGTGGTCGGAGAAGCGGACGATCTGGAACGTGTCGCGGGGCTCGAGGCGGGCGAGCGCCGTGGCGACGGCTGCCTTGGCCTGCTCCAGCGGGCGCCCGCTCATGGAGCCGGAACAGTCGAGGACGAACACCATCTCCATCGGCCGCCGCGCGATCGCCGTGTTGTCGCGGGGCGGAATGACCATCAGCGTGAAGTAGCCGTCACCCGTCTCGGGGTCCCGGTAGGTCAGCAGGTTCGACCGGATCGTCTCCCCGGCCACCCGGAAGTCGAGCACGAAGTCGCGGTTGGGGAGGGTCGTCGCGTGCGCCAGTCTGACGGTCTTCGACCCGGACTCCTCTTCGTCGACGACGATCTCGTGGGTCGACTTCAGTTCTTCGATGTCCACGGCGGCGTCGAGGCGCACGGTGATGCCGATGTCGTGGCCGGAGCGTTCCGTCGGCGCGAGGTACTCCACGCCGGCCGCTTCCGGGAACGCCGTCCGTCCGCCCCGTGGCAGTGGCGCGATGGGATCCGTGTGTCTCAGCGGGTTGTACCGCGGCCCGACGACGGTGGGAAAGACGAACGAGTACCAGCCGTCCTTGTACGCCAGGGTGTGGAAGTAGGTGATGTCCACGTCGATCCCCTTGCCCGGCTCGATGTTGGCGACCTTCTGCTCGAAGACGTTCGGCCGCCGCTGCACGAGCAGGCTCGCCTGGTACCCCTGGTTCCGCGCGTGCCGGTAGATGGCTTCCGCTTCTTCCTTCTCCCGCAGGATGCCGCGGATGGTACGGTCGCCGATCACCATCAGGAACTCGCTGACCGCGGCCTTCTCCGGCAGGGGGAAGACGTAGACGGCCTCGATCTTGGTGTCGAACGGGTTCGCGAAGCGCTGCTTGACCTGGACCGTGCCGATGTAGCCGGCGATCGCCGCGTCGACGGCGGTGTGCTGCAGTGGCAGCGGCACCCGTTGCGTGGGTTTCGTCGGGTCGTCGCCAGGCCGGCTGACCAGCATCGACCCGGTGCCGGGATCGGCAGACCGCACCCGGTCCGAGGATCGCTCCGGTGCGGCCTTGGCGACGATCCAGAGCTCGTCGGCGGCCCATGCGCGCGTGCTGTGCAACGCGCCGCGGGTGGCGTCGGCAACGCCCCGGGCAGCCTCCGCGCTGCGATAGGTCGCCGTAACGACGGCGTCTTCCATCATCGGCGCGGCCGCCGGCTCGGGCGCGGGGATGGGCGTGGGCTCCTGTGAGGGACGGACCGAGCACGAAGTGAGCCAGATGACGCCGGCCAGGAGCGTGGCGGTGCACAAGGCGAAACGGACCCTTGCGTTCATGGGCTTGTCTCTTCTGTGTGTGTGGGGAAGTCCCCGAGGGTGATCGATGCTTCGATGGGCTGTCCGGTGGCGGTGGCCGCCGTCACCAGCCGCAGCGCGAAGTCGGGATCGCCTTCGAGCATGAGGTGCACGGTGGCCAGGTGAACGCGTCCGGCCGGCAGCGTGTGCTCGCCGGCCAGGGAGTAGTCCGCGACGACGATGCGTGACGCGCCGCCGCGGGCGAGGGCGCCGCGGTCGTGGTACGGCGCCCGCGCGAAGGCCTCGTGACCGCCGCCCTCGATGCCCACCACCGTCATCGCCCGGGCGCGATCGGCGAGTTCGAACTGCCATGCGGCGACGGGTTGCGGGCTCTCGAGGTAGATCTCGACCGGAACGAAACGGGGGCTCGGGGACTCGTTCGGGCCCGCGGTGCCAGCGGCGATCGAGAACACCGCCGCGAGGAGCGCGAGCCGCGGGCGCGCGGGCGCTGTCATCGGCCGCCGTCCCGGTCCAGGGCGACGACGCGGAGGGCGAAGGCGTCGAGTTCGGCCTGCGGCACGCCCTGCCGCGCGAGGGCGAGGACATCGGCGATGTCGATCCGGCCGGAACCGTCGATGTCCGCGTACGCCGGCGCGCTCTCCCGGCCCGGCAGATAGCTGGTTGCCAACCCGACGGCCAACACCGCGCCGGCCGCCGCGGCGACCCAGGCGCCCCGATGCTGCCAAGCCCGCGTCGGCGGCTCCCCAAAGTGCGCGCGTGCGGCGCCGGCCAGGGTTCGGTCCACCCGCGACGTAATGACTTCCGGCGCCCGGTCGCGACGTTTCAGCTCGTCGACGAGGGCTTCCGGGAGGTGGTCGTGTCGTGTGTTCGTGTCGGCCATGTCGCGCGTCCTCTGTTCCTGTAACGCGCCGCGACCGGAAAAGGTTCACTCGATCGAAAAATGGTCTGCCACCGCCGGCGAGGACCGCAGGCGCGCGACCCCGAGATGCAGTCGGGACTTGACCGTTCCCAGGGGAATGCCGAGGGCCTGCGCGATCTCCTCAAGGGTCAGTCCGTCCACGAAGCGCAGCGTGAGCGTCTCGCGCTGGGGCGCGGGAAGGGCGGCGAGAAGCTTGCCGAGCTCGTCCGTCTGCGGTTCGGGCAGCGCCGCGATGTCGTCCGGCGTGACAGTGGCGTCGACGGGCAGCCGTTCGGCCCTGCGCCGAGCGTCGATGGCGGCGTTGCGTGCCATCGGATAGAGGAGCGTCGTCAACCTGGCGGTCAGCTCGAGCCCCGCGCCGCTCGGCGGGAAGCTGCGCAGCAGTTGCAGGAAGGTGTCCTGCAGGACGTCGAGGGCAGCGTCGACGTCCGGGGCGAAGCGCAGGGCGACCCGCAGCACGTAGTCCCCGTGCCGCCGGTACAGCGCCTCGAACGCCGCCGCGGAGCCTGCGGAGTCGCCCCGATTGCAGATCGCCACCAGCGCCTCGTCGCTGCGGGGATCCCGGCTGGGCTTCCTGGCGATGGTCCGTCCCCATGGGGAATTGCGGCCATGGTCGCTCCGCGTCGCGGCCAGGGCAACGCGGGTGGCGCCAAACGAGCCGAACCCCGTATGTCCGCGTTACGCGTTGTACCTGTATCTATTGGCAAAGGGAGGGTGCGATGAGATCGGTCACACGGCACGCGCTCCGCGGCGGCGCGGCAACGCTGGTGGTGCTGCTCGCTGCTTCGATGTCGGCGGAGGTCCATCGCTTCACGGAAGAGACGCTGACGCTGCTGGCGCGGGAGTCTCTGGACACCCCGGAGGTGTACGCCGAGCCGGAGGCGGGAGGCGCGGGGGCCGACCGGCGCCCAGGGCGTTCTCGGCCGCACGCCTGATCGGGCGGCTGCCGCAGCTCGCGACGGTGGTCCTCGCCGCGGACGGGGAGGCGCGTCCACCTTCGGGTGTTTCTCGGTGGCGAGGAACAGCATGTGTTCGACGAAGTGGGCGAGGAGGCCCTCGTGCGCGTCGGGGTCGCGGTCGCTGCCGCGGGCCACGCTCGCCGCCGCGGCGGCACGGTCGCTCCCCGGCGCGTGTATGAGCAGCGCCCGCAGGTTGTTCGGCAGGACGACGTGGCGGTAGGCGCGATCGTCGATCGGACTCTTGATGGGTGCGGGCGGCCCGGGCGCCTGGCAACCCGCGAGGGCCAGGGCAAGCGCCGGCACGGAGAACCGGGGCAAGAGCGCGCGGCACGTGATGTCCACCACGGGCGCCGTCTAGAGCGCGCCTTGCGGCGGCTCGGAGTAGGGGCTCCGGTCGCTCTCGATCAGCTTCACCATGAGGAGGAACAGCAGCAGCGTGACGCCCGGTCCGATGCCCACGCCGAGTGCGTAACGCAGGAACGCCCTCTGCTCCGGTCTCGCGATTTGGTCTCCCATCCTCCACGCCCCTCCGATTTCTTCTGGCCATACTTCTTCTGGCCATACTTCTTCTGGTCATACAACGGCGGGGGAGCTCGCATGGGGTTAACGATTCACGGTTAACGATTCACGGACACACGCCGCCCTCGACGACACGGACGCACACCGCGCGACCCACCCGGCGAGGGGGCTATGATGGCCGCCATCCGGCAGCCACCGGCCCGGCTGGCCATGACCGAACCGTCCGACGACTACCTGATGGGGCGCTTCGCCGCGGGGGACTACCAGGCCTTCGAGACCCTCTACGGACGGCACAAGGACGCGGTGTACCGTTACTTCCTGCGCGGCACCGACGCCGCCAGCGCCGCGGACGGCCACCAGGAGACGTGGGCGCGCGTCGTGGCGAACGGCGGCCGGTATCGCCCGCGGGGCCGCTTCCGGGCGTGGCTCTTCACGATCGCCCACCATGTGCTGATGGACCAGTTCCGCCAGCCCCGGCACGAAACGGTGTCGCAGGACGAAGCGGTCGCCAACGGCTCGCCGCACCGTGACGCCGAGAATCTCGAGGCCGCGGAGCGGCTCGACGCGTTGCTCGCCGCGCTGCCGGTGGCCCAGCGCGAGGCGCTGCTCCTGCACAAGGAGGCCGGCCTGACCGTCCGGGAGATCGCGCGCGCGACCGGCATCACGGAAGAGGGCGTCAAGAGCCGGCTCCGCTACGCGATGGACAAGCTCAGGAAGGGCATGCGCGGCTATGTCTGAGGACTGGTTCGACAAGTCCTGGCGGTCCGAGGCGCGCCCGCCCGCCGAGCTCGACGCCAGGGTCCTCGCCGGCGCGCGCCGCGCGACACGACGCTGGGCCGTGCCCCTGGCGGCTGCGGCTGCGCTGACGGTCGTTGTCGCCCTGGTGTTCGCCGCCCTGCTCGCTAGCGTCGAACTCGACGTTCCTCCCGACAGCGAGCGCGTCAGGGCCAACACGCCGCCGGTGGTGCTGGATCTCCCGGCGTCCACGAGCGACGGAACACGCGCGCGGCGCAACGCGCCCGCTGCCGCACCGCCGGCGCCGCCTCGTCCCGGCCCCTGCGCCATACCCAACGTCCTCGTCGGCCCCCTCGGCGGCGCGGGGCGCCGGGACCGCGTCTCCCTGTGCCACGTCGGCGGACTGCTGCGGGTCGACGTGGTCTGGGATGGCGAGTCCGCCTGCCCCGAGCAACTGTCGGTGCCGGTTTCCGCCGCGACGCCGGTCGCCCTCGACGGGGACGCCCTGCGCGTCGGCTCCGCCCGTTACCGGTGCGAAAGCGGACGGTGGGTCCGCACTGTGGAGGAAGCCGCGGCGTTGTAGGAAGGGTACAGGGGCGACCCCACGAATCCCGAGCGCGCGAACCGCGGGCCGCCACGAAGGGTGGTCCCTACATCGCTTGCGCGCAGTAACAAAATCGAGATCCGTAGAACGATAGATTGCGCTACAAGATAGTATCCAAATGAAGGAAACTGCATGGATCTTGACTTTTTTTGAAACAAATGGCTAAGGTGCCGGCCCGCACTCGTGCGCGAGATGCGGCGCGTGTCCGCGTCGCATGTTTCAAAGGGAGAGGTACTGATGACAACGAATCGAGGGGCTGGCGCCCTTGGAGAATGGTCGAGAGGAGGATGGTCGAGAGGCTTGCCGGATTTGGGCGTTTGCGCGGCTACCGCCGTGGCGCTCCTCTGGTCTGCACTGGCGTTCGCCGAGGAAGCCGAGGAAGCCGAAGAAGACGAGATCGAGGAGATCATCGTGACGGGGAGCTACATCAAGAGCTCCCCGGCCGATTCTCCGTCGCCGCTGTCGATCATCACGTCGGCCGACATCGAGAACAACCACACCGTCGACATGAACGAACTGCTGTTGCGAATTCCCTACCAGTCCGGTGGGTACATTCAAGCAGCGACGTTCACCGGCGGCGGCTTCCAGGGACGTCTGCCGATCAACCTGCGCAACCTGGGCGATGCGGCGACGCTGCCCCTGGTGAACGGGCGGCGGCACCTGCCGGCGTTCGTCGCGCCCCTCGGGGATTCCACCGTGGACATCAACTCCATGGTGCCCCAGATGATGATCGACCGGATCGAGATCGTGAAGGACGGCTCCTCCGCCCTGTACGGCTCGGACGCGGTGGCCGGCGTGGTGAACTTCATCACGAAGCAGGACTTCGAGGGCGTCGACATGGACGTCCGCTTCCTGACCGACGACGCCACCGGCATGGGTGACGAAATCAGCGTCGGTTTCCTGTTCGGCGCGCAGGGCGACCGCGGCGGCTTCGTGGCCGGCGCCGAGTTCCTCGACCGCAACGAGATCCCGACCGACCATCCGGATGTCTATGATTTCCAGGGCGGCTTCGGCGTCTCCGGGACGGGCAACCCCGGGCGCTTCCTCTTCGCGGACGCGAGCCCGCTGGTTTCCGCCGCGGACGGCAGCCCCATTCCCGAGGTGACCAACGCGAGCGGCGTCTCCCGCAAGCTGCTGCCGCGGGTGCCGAACGCGGACCCCAACGATCTCTCGCAATGGGGCGCTGGCGACCTCAACTGCAACGACGCCGCGGCCTGGGACGGGCTCGGCGGAACGCTCGGCCTCGTGCCCAGCGGTGGTTTCGACAATCAGGTCTGCGCCATCGACTACGGCAACTTCTTCTCCATCCAGGAAGAAGAGAAGCTGCAGAAGTTCTACGCCACCGGGTATTTCAACGTCACCGAGACCGTCGAACTCTACTTCGAGGGCGGCTTCGCGGAGCAGGAGTACGGGCGGCCCAACTCGCTCGCGCCCCAGGCCCGCGCACCGCAGATCCCGACGCACCACTTCGGCCTGGTCGAGGACGCGCGCCGCCGCGGCATCGAACCCGTGCCCCTGGTGAGCATCGTGCGGCTGCAGGGCGGCACGCGCCAACTGACCGGCAGCGGCTATCGGCCGGTCGACAGCTTCCAGTCCCGGGACGGGGACACCCTGCGCGGCGTCCTCGGCCTCGACGCCGAGTTCCTGTGGGGCGGACGCGAATGGAACCTGAACGCGTCGTTCACCTGGAGCGAGCAGTCGATGCTGCACAAGCGCCTGACCGACACGCGCGGCGACGAACTGGTGCAGGCCCTGCAGGGCTTCGGCGGACCGAACTGCAACCCGTTCGATCCCGGCGCCGTTGCCGGCGAGGGCAACCTCTCTTACGCGCAGACCGGCAACTTCGACGACGGTAGCTGCTACTACTACAACCCGTTCGGCAACGCCCACTTCGACGAGAACGGCAACTTCGTGGACGGCACCACGTCTCCGAGCCACCTGGCCAACCCGCCGGAACTCATCCATTGGCTCGAGGGTGGCTCGCTGGAGTCGGACGAAGTGGAGCAGCGCGTGTTCGACATCGTCCTCGCGGGCGAACTGTTCGACATCGCGAACGGCCCGGTGTCGATGGCCGTCGGCCTGCAGAGCCGGCACGACGACATCAACAAGGACTTCGACGTCAACTTCCGGCGCAAGAACGCCGCGTTCCGCTACGGTGCGGAGCCGGTCATCGCCGAGTTGACCAGCAGCGCGGTGTTCACCGAGTTCAACCTTCCGGTCCTGCAGGACCTCGACGTGCAGATCGCCGTGCGCTACGAGGAGTTCCGGCAGTTGGACACCGATACCGTGGATCCCAAGATCTCCGCGATCTGGCGTCCGACGGACGAGTGGTCGTTCCGGGCCTCCTGGGGGCAGTCGTTCCGGGTGGGCGGGCTGATGCAGCTCTTCGGCACCCAGAGCATCGTGTCCAACACCCGCGACCCGTACTTCGACACCGAGTTCTTCCTGCCCTGGATCTCCACGGGTAACGAAGGCCTCGAGCCGGAAGAGTCGAGCGCCTGGAACGTGGGCTTCTCCTGGTCGGGCTCGCAAGGCTGGATGGACGGCCTGTCGATGAACTTCGACTACTGGAGCTACGACTACGAGAACCTGCTGACCAAGGAAAGCGCTCCGGCGCTCCTGATCGCGGACGGCGAGAACCGGCTCGGCCCGGACGGCATCCGGGGCACGGCCGACGACGGCCCGGGCAACCCGGCGCAGGTGATCCGCAACTCCACGCTCAACCCGGTTCGCATCCTGCCGAACTTCATCAACGCCAACAGCGTGACGGTGACCGGCGCGGACGTCGACATCAAGTACGCCTGGGACACCAGCTACGGCCGCTTCGACGCGAGCGTGGCCACGGCGTGGACGCAGGAGTACGAGGCGAATACGAGCGGCGGCACGGTCGACGGCGTGGGCAGCCTCAACGCGCGGACGATCCTCGCTCGCGCCCTGCCCGAGTTCAAGACGAACGTCACGCTGAGCTGGACCAGGGACCGACACTCGGCCTTCGTCCTCGCGCGGTTCATCGACGGCGTCGAGAACGACCGTGGCCGCAGTACGTTCGTCGGTTACACGCGCTCGCTCGCGAACTGCTATATCGAGACGCGCACCGTGTGCTTCGGCGAGGACGACTCCTACCAGCAGTCGCTCGACGCGACGTGGTGGACCGACATCTACTACAACTACACCGTGCCGAGTTGGGGCATCCTCCCCGAAGGCAGCGTCGTGTCGCTGGGCATCCGCAATGCCTTCGACACGGAGGTGGAAGTCGTCAACAACGCGGCCGGCTTCGACGGGATCATGCACGACGCCCGCGGGCGCATGTACATGGTCCGGTATCGCATGAGCCTGCTGTAGCGGGACTCGACACGCTCGGCCGAGCCCGCCGCCCCGCAGCACGCGGGGAACGCGCCCGGCCGAGACCGTTGTCGCCGCTCAGACGCCGATGCGCTCACGCGCATCGGCTTTTTTTTGCCTCCCATCCATTACCGGCGTTTTTTTCGGCCTGGGACACACGCTGTGGGGTCGGCTGGAAGGCTGGGAACGACTTGGGTGGCGCCAGGAGCTCATGTTCGTCCCGGGACACACGCGGTCGGGTGGTTACGGAGGAGAATCTGTTCCCGGATCAGGCCAGGGGCGATTTGAGAGAGGGTTGTGGTCCGAAATTGCGGCGCCGGGCGTCCCCTCAGGGACTCCCGAAAGGGCTGGAAGTTGGTCGCGACGTCATCTGGAGGCCGATGGACCGCCGCGGACGGGTCGATCGCCCCGCGAGGGCGTCAGGCAGGCAGGGGCGTCTCCCGGAGACACATGCCCCGCGCTGCGGTCCAGTTCTGTAGCTGCTCGGCCGAGCCGTAGGCGCGCTGTCGTTTCCGTAGCGCGGTCACCCAGGCCGCCCAACGCGCGACGGGGTCGGGACGCTGCTGCGTGCCGGTCTCCACGGCCAGCATCTCCAGCAGCAGTTCCAGGTAGGCCCGCAGGGTGATGGCCAGGGGCGCCGGGGTCTCGGTGGCGGTGTCTTCGAGGCCGGACGCCACCGGCGCGAGGTACTCGTCCAGCGCCGCCTCGCTGTGTTCCTGCAGCCGCTCGCCGATCGAAGTGTCGCGGCACTCGATGAGTTCGCGCACCTGCCCCGCCCGGACCGGGTTGAGATCCACGTAGACCATTGCCGCCAGCAAGGCCTCTTCGCTCAACAGCGCACCGGAGTAGAAGCGCTGTTCGAAGAAGTGCCCCTCGCAGTCGTCCTCGAGGTTGGCGCGCCGCGCGATCGGCTGCTTCAGGTGTTTCATGAAGTCCGACAACGAGCCGAGGGTCCGGCGCGCGCGGGCGAGGCCCTCGGGATCCTCCATGAGCAGTTCGCGCTCTTCCGCCTTGCGCTGCTCGAGCTGTTCCGTCTTGTCCTGCTCGTCCAGCTGGCCCTTCACCCTGGGCGGAAACGCCTCTACGTAGCGCTGCGCCACGTCCTCGTCGGTCCAGGACTCGCTCGCCTTGGGGTCATAGCGCAGCACCATGTGGAAGTGGTTGCTCATGACCGCGTAGCCGAAGATCTCCACGGCGAAGCAGCGGGCCAGCTTCTTCATCCGGTCGACCAGCCAGTCCTTCCGGTGCGAGTAGTCGCGCCGCGTCAAGGGATCGTAGCCGCACAGCCAGGCGCGCCGCACGCAGCGCGACGTCAGGTGGTAGCAGGCCGCATGCTCCTCGTCGACCAGCTTGTAGCGGGGGGTCGCCATGGCGCCGACTTTCCCATAGGCCTCACCGCCACCACGTTCGGAAATCTCTCCGCATTCCGTAGGATGCTCGCCCGACCATGCGTGCGCCGTCGCCATCTCCCTGTAAGACCGAATCGAGGTGTGTCCCGGTCTTGTGAGCGGGAAGGCTGGGAACGGCTTCGGTGGCGCCAGGAGCTTGCGCCGTAGCAAGAAGTGTCGTGCCAGCCAAACCTCCACCCATCCACGAGGATGGGCCGCGACCGCCAGGTCGCGCTAGCGCCCCGCAACCGTCGCCTGCGGCTCCGCTCGCGGCCCAGCCCAACCGGCCCACGCGCCCGCGCCGTTCTACGGCGCGGCCTCCTAGGTGGCAGTCTGCTCGTTCGGTCCGTCGAGCGTGCCGAGCGCTCTCGCGCGCCGAACCCGGTGGCGCTGCGCCAGTTCCCGCATGTCCGTCGTCGCGTCGGTTTCGTCCACGATCTCCAGGCCGATGAGCGTCTCGATGACGTCCTCCATCGTGACGATGCCCGCCATGCCGCCGAAGTCGTCCATCACCACGGCCAGGTGCTCCTGGCGCGACCGCAGGGTGGTGAACAGGTCCGTGATGGCGTAGGACTCGCCGACAGCGATGATGTCGCGACGCAGGTTCGCGATGCGCTCGGCGCCGCGCCCGTCCACCAGGGCGGAGAGCACGTCGTCCTTCAATACGTAACCGGTGACGTGGTCTATGGAGTCGTTGTACACCGGAATCCGCGAAAACCGCTGCCGCTTGGCGTTGCCGTAGTACTCGGCGATGGTCTCGGTCTCGGAAGCCAGCGCGACGACCGTGCGAGGCGTCATGACGTCGCGCACCAAGATGGACTGGAAGCGGATGAGGTGGCCAATCATCTCGCTTTCCTCGGCTTCGAAGACGCCTTCTTCCGCTCCGAGTTCCGCCATCGCCAGCAGGTCCGTTCGGGTCAGTATCGGCGCCGTCGAATCGGTCTTCAGCCGACGCGTGATGTACTGGCTCAGCCATACGAAGGGCGCCAGGACGATGGTCAGGATGCGCACCGAGTGGATCGTAAAAGTCACCAGGCGCCGCCAGTACAGCGCGCCGATGGTCTTGGGCACGATTTCGGAGAACACCAGTATCGCGATGGTCATCGCCGCGGGAACCGCGAACCTCGTGATCCATGGACTCGTCTGGCCCCAGATGGCGGCGGCTTCTCCGCCCACGCCGAGGGCCCCGACGGTATGGGCGACGGTATTGAGCGTCAGGATCGCGGCCAGCGGACGATCGATGTTGGACTTGAAGTCCTCGAGGTACCTTCCGGTGAGGGTGCCCTGCTGGGACTGCAGCTTCGCATGGCTAGGGTGGATGCTGAGCAGCACTGCCTCCCACAGCGAGCAGAAGAAGGAGAAAGTCAGCGCCAGCAGGAAGAACGTGGCCAGAAGCCAATACATGCAGTCGGCGGAAGCGCCCTTGGGGCCTTGGACGTGAGATTACACAAAATCCGGGCAATGAGGCATGGGCTGTTTTGGCCGACCGACTCGGGTCCCGCGGCCGGCCCCCGGCGGGAGGCGTCCGAGCAGGACACCCGCGGGGCGCCCCGCCCGTCCTCAGCGCGCCGGCCCCGTCAGCCAAGCCACCAGCAGCCGGATCTGCGTGTCGTCGAGCCGGTCGCCGAACGGCGGCATCTTGCCGTCCCGGCCCACGGCGATGGAATGCCGGACGGCCGCCGCCGAGTTGCCGTAGAGACTGACGTCGTCCAGGAGGTTCGAGGCGCCGAGAACCGCATTGCCGGCGCCGTCCGGGCCGTGGCAGGCGCTGCAGTAAAGCGTGTACGGCTGCGCCCCGGGGTGTTCGGCCGACACGCCATCGCCCAGCGCCAGCACGTAGTCGGTCAGGTGTCCCACGGTCTCCTCCCCCACGACGGGCAACCACCCGACCATCACACCCTGGCGCCCATGCCGGATCGACGCCTCGATCTGCGCCGGGTCGCCGCCCCACTGCCAGACCGCGTCGCGCAGGTCCGGAAAGAGGTCCGCCTGGCCCCGCGCGTCGTAGCCGTGGCAGGTGGCGCAGTTGCGGTCGTACACCCGTTGCGCTGACGCCATGAGCCCCGGGTTGGCCCGCAGCGTCTCCGGTTCCGCTTCCGCAACCAGTTGGCGCGTGGGCCCGAACTCCGCCGCGTAGCGGTCCTGGCGCGCGCGCAGTTCGCCGCCCTGCGACCACTCCAGCGCGCCGCCCAGGGGCCCGAGGCCGGGGTACAGCATGAGGTAGACGACGGAGATCACGAGCGACGCGAACAGCAGCCAGAACCACCACAGCGGCGCCGGGTGCGCGCCCTCCTGCAGGTTGCCGTCCCAGACCGGGCTCGCTTCCTGCTCGTCGCGGCCCCCGCCGAAGTACACGCTGAACACCAGCCAGCCGAGGCCCACCAGGCTCCCCGCGGTGAGCACCAGCACCCAGCCGCCCCAGAACGCGCCCGGCAGCTCAGCCATCGTCCCGCTCGTCGTCCAGCGGAATGCCCGCGGTCTTCTCGACCGCCTCGTCCGAGGAACCCCACAGCGCCCAGACCGCGAGCCCCGCCATGAAGGCCATCACCAGCATGTCCCCCGCGAACAGGAACCAGGTCACGGCGCGTCTCCCGCGGGCGGCGTGCCGAGGCTCTGCAGGTAGGCCACGAGCGCGTCGACTTCCGTCAGTCCCTCCAGCGCCGCCGGCGCCGCCGCGATGTCCGCGTCCGTGTACGGATGACCGAGCCGGCGCAGCGCCCGCATCTTCGCCTGGATGGCGCCCTCCGCATCCGCCGCGCGTTCCCCGAGCCAGGGATACGCGGGCATGATCGAGTCGGGCACCACCGCCCGCGGGTCCAGCAGGTGCACCTTGTGCCAGATGTCCGAGTACCGGCCGCCGATGCGGTGGAGGTCCGGGCCCGTGCGCTTCGACCCCCACAGGAAGGGCCGGTCGAACGCGAACTCGTCCGCGCGCGAGAACGGCCCGTAGCGCCGCACTTCGGCGAGCAGCGGACGCACCTGCTGCGAATGGCAGACGCCGCAGCTTTCGCGGATGTAGATGTCGCGGCCGGTCAGTTCCACCGGCCGGTAGGGCTTCGCGTCCGGCGCCGGCGTGGCGAGGCTGTCGTCGAGCACGCTCGGTAGCACCTGCACCAGCCCGCCGATCGCCGAGACGAACAGGATCCCGAAGATCAGCCAGCCGCTGTGCCGCTCGAGCTTGCGATGGAGATCGACCGCCCTCACGCGGCCCCCTCCGCGCCCGCCGCCGCGGGCGGCGCCACCCGGACGACGCTCCGGCCCTTCACCGTCATCCACAGGTTGAACGCCATCAGCGCCGCGCCGGCGAGGAACACGACGCCCGCCACCAGCCGCAGCGCGTAGTAGGGCGCCATGCTCGCCATGATGTCCTTGAAGCTGTAGCTCAACTCGCCGATCTCGTCGAGACTCAGCCACAAGAGTCCCTGGGAGACACCCGCCCCCCACATCGCCAGGACGTAGAGCATCACCCCGGCCAGCGCCAGCCAGAAGTGCCAGGTCGCCAGCCGGTTGCTGTAGAGCTCCGCGCCTACCAGCCGCGGCACCAGGAAGTAGAACGTGCCGAAGGTGATCAGCGCGTTCCAGCCGAGCGCCCCGGAGTGGACGTGGCCGATGGTCCAGTCGGTGAAGTGGCTGACCACGTTGACGCTCTTGATGGACATCATCGGCCCTTCGAACGTCGCGAGCCCGTAGAACGCGAGCGACAGCACGATGAACTTGAGCGCCGGGTCCGTGCGCAGCTTCCGCCAGGCCCCGGCGACGGTCATCACCCCGTTGACCATCGTCGCCCAGGACGGCGCGAGCAGCACCAGGCTCATGACCATGCCGAGCGACTGCACCCACTCCGGCACGGCGTTGTAGTGCAGGTGGTGCGGCCCGGCCCATATGTAGCTGTAGGTGAAGGCCCAGAACGCGAGGATGGACAGCCGGTAGCTCCAGATCGGCCGGTCGGCATGCTTGGGCAGGAAGTAGTAGAGCATGCCCAGGAATCCGCCGGTCAGCAGGAAGCCCACCGCGTTGTGGCCGTACCACCACTGCACCACCGCGTCCTGCGCCCCGGCGAACAGCGAGTAGGACTTCGACCAGGTCACCGGGATCGCCAGGCTGTTCACGATGTGCAGCATGGCGATGACGATGATGAGCGCGCCGTAGAACCAGTTGGACACGTAGATGGGCTGGATGCGGCGCCGGGCGATCGTGCCGAAGAACACCACCGCGAAGCACACCCAGACCACCGCGATGGCGATGTCGAAGGGCCATTCCAGTTCCGCGTATTCCTTGCCCCCGGTCCAGCCCGCCAGGAGCGAGACGCCCCCGGCCAGCAGCCCCGCCTGCCAGGCGAGGGCGACGAACCAGGCCAGCCCCGGCGCGAACAGCGGCACGTGGCAGGTGCGCTGCACGCTGTAGAAAGCCGTGGCCATCAGCGCCGAGACGCCGAAGCCGAAGATCACGGCATTGGTGTGCAGGTTGCGCAGCCGCCCGTAGCTCAGCCACTCTTGGCCGAAGTCGATCGTCGGCCACACCAGCTCCGCGGCGATGTAGACGCCCGCCGCCATGCCGAGCAGGGACCAGAGCACGGCGAACCCCGTGAGCCAGCCGGCCACCCGGTCGTGATAGCGCTCCCCGGTCGCCATCACACCCCCAGCGCCGGGCCGATGCCGCCGCTCCAGAGCACCACGGTGATGCCGAGCAGGCTGACGAAGGCCACGAGCACGTAGGCCACCAGGGAGGACGCCATCAGGATCCCCTGCTCGGGCGTGGTGCCGAGTATGGCCGGCAGGCAGCGGTACAGGAGATACAGGCTCCAGATCAGCCCCGGGATCAGCAGCAGCATGTTCACGAAGGCGTGCGGAGCGAGGTGCGCGACGCTCGCGAGAATCGCCGGCATGCCGACCAGCGCGACGAACGCCAGGTGCGCGCCGAACTCGCGCCGCGCCCCGTAGGTTGCGGCCATCCAGGAGGCGACCAGCGCCGTGCTCAGGAACCCGGTCACCAGGGCGACGAAATACCCGAGGCTGATCAACGCGAGACCGCCGGCTGGTATGTACAGCGGTTCCCCGCCGCCGAGGCGCCAGCCGAACGCGGCGCCGCCGATGTAGGCGAGCACCGGCGGCACGATGCTCACGGGGAGCACGACGCGGAGGATCACGTCATGGACTTCGGGCGCGGCGCCCGCGAGGCGGTCGCAGGCTGTGGACGGGCGCGCCATCAGGCCGGCGAAGTGCCAGGGACTCAGGGATTCGCGGATAGCGACCACGGTCAGCGTGCCTTCGTCGCCTCGGGGTTCCGGCTCACGGCTCGTGGAGCCACCGAGGGGCTATTTTCGCGATGCGCCGTCAGGGTCGCAAGGCGGAAGGAGACGACGTCGGGGTTGCGTTATTGCCGGGCTCGGGCAGGCGCACTTGCGAGCCGCCGTGGCAGCAAGCGCCCCGGCAGGCCCGCGAGCGTGGCGCGTCACCCCAGGTACGTGGCGACCCACCAGGTGTTGCCGAACGCGCGAAAGCCGCAGCCGCGCTCGCCATAGGGCTTGTCCTCCGGCGCCGCGATGCTCTCGGCGCCGGCGTCCATGGCGCGCCGATAGGCGGCATCCACGTCCTCGACGTAGACGTAGACGGACCCCCGCGTCGGGCTGTGCTCGGGCGGCAGTTCTCCCGCCTCGACCACCAGCGCGCTGTCGCCGAGCGCCATCTCGACGTGCGCCGCGCGCCGCCCCGGCGCCTCGTGCCGCTCGACCTCCCGCGCCCCGAACACGGTGGCGAGGAACGCCGGCAGCTCGTAGGCGCCGTACAGGTAGGGCCGCACGGTGCCGAAGCCGTGGCGGACGTGGTTCTCTGGCATCCGTTGTCTCCTCTCCCGCCGCGGGTGTGCGTAAACCCTGCGGTCGCCCCGGGACGCGGCTCCCGGCGTCCCGCCCGGGCGCGGTGGGCATGGTACTCGAAGGACCGCGGGAGCTGCTTTCGTGGTGTGCGGGTGGGGTCGCAAGACGGACCGGAGTGATAGTCTGCACACCGCGCCGCCAGTGGCGCTTGCGACACGAGGGCACGCGCATGACAGCGGCAGCGAGCGGGAGCTGGGACGTCGAGATCGATTCCTCCTACGGCAAGCTGCCGGCGGTCTTCCACGTCACGCGGACCGACAATGCGATCACCGGCACCGTCGAAGGAAGCATGTTCGAGACCATGCCCATCGAGGAGGGCTCGATCGACGGCAACGCGGCGGAATGGAAGGCAAGCGCGACCCAACCGATGGCGATGACACTCGAATTCGAGGTCACGTTCGACGGCGACTCCGTGAGCGGCACGGCGAAGTTCGGAGAGTACGGCGCCGGCACGGTCACGGGATCGCGCCGTGCCCGCACCGATGGCGGCGTGGAGAGCCCCGATGCAATGCCGGCGGGCACCCCCCTCGAGGCGCGGCGCACCGCGACCGTGCCGCCCCGCGAGATCACGCCGGAACTTCGCCCCGTGGTGGAGGAACTGGGCCTCCTCGAGAACTGCCGCGAGCTCGCCGAGGAAGGCTGGACGATCATCGAGAACGCGGCCGATGCCGCGTTCGTCGCGCGCCTCCGGGGAACGATCCTCGAGACCGCCGACCTCGACGACGCCGGCAACGGCAGCGTCTACAGCGCGCTCGTCAGGGACCCGGCGTACGCCGAAGCGGTCCTCAACCGGAAGGTCATGGCGCTGGCCGAATTCTCCGTCGGCCGGGGGTTCCTGCTCGGCAGCCTGATAGCCACCGTCCGCGCGAACGGCAGCCCGGCCCTGCCCGTGCACTGCGACCAGGACATGTTCCCGGCCCCGCTGCCCGAGCACAACATGATGCTCACGGCGTGCTGGGCCTGCGACGATTTCACGAAGGAGGGTGGCGCGACGCTCGTGGTCCCGGGCACCCGTCCCCTGCTGCGCCACCCGACCGACGAGGAGTCCGCCGCGGCCGTCGAGGGGGCGATCGCGATGGAGTGCCCGGCGGGCTCGGTTGTCCTCTGGGACGGCCGCGTCTGGCACGGCAACTGGCCGCGCAACATCGACGGACAGCGGGTCGTGCTGCACGCTTCCTACTATCGCGTCCTGCTGCGGCAGGGCGACAACTACTCGGACGTGGCGGACGAACTCATCGCGCGGTACGGCACGCGGATGTCGCAGCTCCTCGGCGAGGAGGACTACTTCTACAAGAAGGATTTCGACTACGTGAACGACTACGCGAAGTTCGTGCGCACGCTGAACAACGCCAAGAGCTGAGCGCCCGCCCGCGTTCGCGCCGTCGGATCCCCGCACCGCGCGGTCGCCGGGATCGGGACGCACCGTCAATCCAACCCCGCAATCCACGTCGCGCCCGCGAGAATGACCGCGTAGTAGAAGACGGTCCACAGCCACACGCCGGCGATCATCCACAGAGCCAGCTTGCGGGTCGGCGCGCCGAGCACGACGGCGCCCACCGCGGTGAGGGCGTGTCCCAGGATCATGGGCGCCAGCAGCCCCACCCCGGCGGCCCCGTACCGGTCCATGAACCGCTCGGTGCGCGTGAAGACGACGCTGTCCATGCCCCACCGCCGCACGGCCCACCGGCGTACCGGCTGCGAGAAATAGATGAAGAACAGCGTCCCCGCGGTGCCGGAGATACCGATGACCGCGAACGCCGGTTCGATGCGCCCGTCCATCACGAGGACGATGGGCAGCGGCAGGCTGATCTCCAGGAATCCCAGCAGGAAGATGGTCGTCAGGGCGATGATGGCCTCCGCCGCGGGACAACGGGCCGCGTTCGGCCCGGCGGCGTCAGGGTATCAGCCCGGGGGCCGTGGATCAGTCACGGATGCTGCCGCACCACACTTGAGGCGCACGCCCCGTACACTCCTTCGCCAGGCGGGAAACGACCAACGGAAACCGAAAATGGCTGACAACGAACTCGCAACCAGCGCACAACGGCGTGCGTTCGTGTTGCGCAATCACACCTGTGTGATCGGCTATGGCCGCCGGACGGCGGGTCCGTCCATGTCCATCGTCCACTACGTGATGGACGGCGACAGGATCGTGTTCCTGACGATGTCGGAACGTCAGAAGGCCAAGGCCGTAAAGCGCGGCGTTCCCTTGTCCGTGTGTGTCCTCGCGGGTCGGAAGGGTGGTTTGGCCTGGCCTCCGGAGTACCTGGTCGTGGATGGCGCCTCCGAGCTCGTGACCGACATGGACTATGTCGTCGATTGCGCGTTCGGGATTGGCGAGATCATGCGGGGGGAGCCGCTTCCGGCGGCGTCCCGGCCCAGGGTGCTGGACATGATGACCCGGGAAAAGCGGGTCGCCATCCGGTTTACGCCCGAATCGACCTTCCACTCTCCGTCGGTGCATCCGCAGAGCGACGGCAAGGGCGGAACGAAGCCCATGGTGCACGGACTCGGCGCCCGGCTACCCTGGTAGGTGTCAGGTCTCTCCAGGGGCCTGACGGAAGTACTCTCGCCGCACGACGAACACGCCCACCAGCGGGGGAATGGCCATCGCCGCATGCCAGAGTTCCGTGCCCAGGGTGGGCGCGCCGAGTTCGGCCATGAAGGGGGTGCCGACCCAGAACGGCGCATAGAACCCCAGCAGCAGTACCAGCATGGTCCACCAGGTCGCCGGCCCCCGGTATCGCGTGGGCGCCCACAGCAGGATGCAGACGCCGATCATGGCGCCGAAGTCGCCGAACGCTTCGCGCAAGAAGTGATGCCAGCCATGGGTTTGCACGAGGGGCGCGTCAGGGGTCAGCAGGAACCGGTCGCTGCCTATGTGGCTCACCGTGAACGCCACGCTGCGAAGGCCTATCACGAAGCCAAGCAGGGTCAGGGCTCTGCCGACATTCATGCGGTTGAGGTAGGCCACGAATGCGTCCTCGAACTCGCCTTGACCCGACGGAGTGTATCAATACGACAGAGTGTAGGAGGCTCGCCTGGGACCACCGCCGACGACGTTCGCCCTACACCCCATCCTGTCGCCCCTTCCACTCCGGGAGCGGGGGCTGCGGTGTCCCGGACAGACGCGCGCGCAGCCGGCCTCCGAGGTTGTGGGCGGCGACCTTCGCCATGCGCATCTTCTGCGCCACCGGCATCTCGTGGCCCCAGTTGCTCATCCCCTCCCAGTAGCCGACGGGCCGGTCGTCGTCCATCAGCAGGCCCCCGGCGCCGAGTTCCGCCTGGAAGCCGGACGGCGAGACCACGTAGAACGTGTACAGCTCGTCGTTCGGATGCTGGCCGATACTGTGGGCGACGGGAATGCCGGCCCGGGTGACGCGGTCGAACGCCGCGTCGACGGTGGCCCGGTCGGGCACCTCCAGGAAGAAGTGCTGCAGCCGGCCCGGCGTCTCGATCGTCCCGCACGCCACGGTATGGTGCCGGCGGTTCGCTCGGTAGAAGCCGACGCGCACGGAGAGGCCGGCCGCCAGGTCGACCTTGTTGTAGTCCGTGACCCGGAGCCCCAGCCCGTCCGTGAGGAAGCGCTCGAACTCCACCAGGTCCCGCGAGCCGAAGGTCAGGTGGCCGATGCCGAGGTCGCCGGTGACGTACCGGTGACCGTGGCCGGCGGGTTCGAAAGCGCTGGAGGACGCCGTCCGGTCCAGGATGTCGACCGCGAGGCCCTTCGGATCCTCCGTCTGCAGGACGCGTCCGGCCCCGCGCCGCGCCGCGTACTCCGGGTCCATCCACGAGACCCGCGCCCCGCAGGCCGCGAGTCGCTCGTGCATCCCGCCCAGGTCGTCGGCCAGCCAGCCGACCGCGACCAGGTCTTCGGCGGGTCCCTCGCGGAACAGCAGCCGGGACCCGGCGTCGTCGACCAACGCTTCGTGTTCGGGGGATTCGGGTACGGGGCGGAGTTCGAGTCCGTAAAGGGTGGTCAGGAACTTCCGCCACTTGTCGAGGTGGGCGACCTCGAAGAGCATGTACGACAGTCGGTTCACCTTGGCCATGCGGCAGTTCCTCCCGGTCGGGATCGTCGTCTCAAGGTGCATTGTAGGGTGGAGATTGCGGGTGGGGGCGCCGCCATGGAACTGCACTAACGTTCCGTTCTACGGGGCAAGCGCATAGGATGCAGTCATTGACGGAGCGGACCCCATGAACCAGCACGACGATGCTGCGGGCCGGGCGCGTCGGCGGCGCTGGATCATCTATCCTGCCCTCGGGCTGCTGGCCATCGTGGCGGCCGGTCTGATCGCACTCGGCCAGACCCGATACTGGCCGCACATCGCGTGTTTCGACACGCCGCCGCCGGGTGCGGGCACGGCCCTGTCGAACGCCACGGCGCCGGCCTGCAGCCATCAGCAGGCGGGGCACGTGGAGACGCTCGCCGGCGCGCGCATGACCCATCACTACGTCCGCTCCCGGGACCTGACCTGGCACGTGGTGACGGCGGGCGACCGGGCCCGGCCGGCGGTGGTCTTCCTGCATGGCCTGCCGGAGTCTTGGTTCTCCTTTCACCACCAGGTGGCCGACCTGTCACGGGACCGTTTCGTCGTCGCCCTGGACGTGCCGCCCTATGGCCAGACCGAGAAGTCCGCCGACATCGACTACGCCTACCCGGCGCTGGCGGCTCGGGTGGTCGCCCTGCTCGGCGACATCGGCCTCGACGAATTCGACCTGGTCGCCCATGACCGGGGTGCGGTGATCGGCGACCACATGGCGCACGTCATCGGCACGGACGCCGGCGCTCCTCGAATGCGCCGTTACGTGCGGATGCAACAGTCGGGCAACGAGCCACACGGCGAACCCAAGCCGCCGCATGGCCTGATGGGCAGCGTCGGAGGTTCGTTCGTCTTCAGCGGCCGGGGGCTCGTACGCACCGTCTACAGCGGCCGGCTGGTCGCGCATCCGATTCCGGACGACATCGTCGAACGTACCCAGAAGGAATTCAGCATCCGCGGCACGGCCTGGCTGGCGCGCCACAGCTTCGCGACCACCAGCTTCGAGAAGGAGCTCGAAGACAGGCTGTCGACGCTGTTCGCGTCCATGTCGATGCCGGTGCTGTTCCTGCAGGGCCGGCTCGACCCGGGTCAGCACGAGGAAGAGTATGCCGCTGTCACGATGGCCGTCGCGGACGGGTATCTCCAGTTCGTGGAGGCCGGGCACTTCCTGCACGTCGAGGCGCCGGACGCGGTCAGCCGGATCGTCCGGTCGTTCCTGGATGAGACGCCGACGCAGCCGGCGGATTGACCGAAGGCACGTGTCGCGGAGCGCGTTGTTGGCCCTGGCCGCCATCGCTTCCGCGGCGTGGGCGGACGGACTGATCGAGGAGGTGGTCGTCACCGCGGCCAAGCGGGAGCAGGGCGTCTACGAGGTGCCGGCTTCGCTCAGCGTCTTCGAGGGCGGCGGACTTGCGGAACGCGGCATCGCCGACCTGGTGGACATCGGCAAGGTCGTGCCGAATCTGAACGTCACGACGTTCTCCGCCGGCCACACGTCTTCGGCCAACCCGTTCATCCGGGGCATCGGCACCCAGGACCATTTGATCACCACGGACCCCGGCGTCGGGGTCTACGTCGACGGCGTCTACCTCGGCCGCCAGGTCGGCCAGCACTGGAACCTGTCGAACCTCGAGCGGGTGGAAGTGCTGCGCGGACCGCAGGGTACGCTCTACGGGCGCAACTCGATCGGCGGCGCGATCAACCTGGTCACCGCGGCGCCGGGCGCCCGCCCGGGCAAGCGCGCCAGCGTCCGGGCCGGCTCGCGGGGGCGCATCGATGCCCGCTTCCACGGCGACGGGCACCTGGGCCGGGAGCTGGCACTGACACTGTCC
Organism: Pseudomonadales bacterium; assembly: GCA_963664635.1. Lineage (GTDB taxonomy): Bacteria > Pseudomonadota > Gammaproteobacteria > Pseudomonadales > Azotimanducaceae > VXNE01. The sequence goes on from OY761542.1 coordinate 647,173, forward strand.
GCGGGCGTCAACAGTCGCGGCGGACTCGGCGAGTTCGTCAACCTGCCCTCCGTGGGGGTAGAGGTGGGCGAGACGCGGGAGCTGTTCGGGCGCGCGGTGCTGGCGTGGCGGCCGTCTTCGACCCTGTCGATCACCGTGGCGGCGGACGCCAACGACGGCGACAACGGCCTGAACCCGTACACCACGCACATCGACGAGGTGCCCGGAGGCGCCGTGTACGCGGCCGGTTACCGCAACGCGGACGTGGCCTCCGATCCCTACGACAACAACACCGGCCAGAAGGATCAGGCCCGGGTGACGAACGCGGCGCGCGGGCTGGCGGTGACCGCCGACTGGGCGCTCGGCGAACGCCTGCGCGCCAGGACGATCGCCAGCGTCCGGCATTCCGAGTACGAAGCCGGTCTCGACGACGACGGCTTCCTCGACGACTTCCTGAGGTTCCCTGAGACTGGCGAGGCGGACCAGGCCTCCATCGAAGTCCAGCTCAGCGGCGACGTCGGCGCCGCGGACTTCGTGACGGGCGCGTACGCGTTCATCGAAGACGGAGCGAACGTTCAGGATCCCACGGTATTCCTAGGCAACAGGGGACGGTTCGCACTGAGCCAGGAACTGGACAGCATGGCCGTGTTCGCCAACGTGGGCGTCGCCCTGGGACCCCGATGGCGGCTGGCGGGAGGCCTGCGGCAGTCTCGCGACCGCAAGCGGGCGAGCACCGACGTGGGTACCGGTCCGGTGTCGGCGCGGCGGACGTGGCGCCAGACGAGCTGGGACCTGTCCGCCCACCGCACGGTCGGAGAGCGGATGGCGGCCTACGCCACCGTGCAGAGCGGCTACCAGTCGGGACAGTTCCCCGCGCGCTCCTACTGCCTGTTCGCGAACCCGGACTGCTTCGCGGCGGGCGACAACATCACGGCCCTGAACTACGAGCTCGGCCTGAAGGGACAGCCACTCGGCGGCCTCGAACTGGGCGGCCTGAAGGGACAGCCACTCGGCGGCCTCGAACTGAGCGCCGCGGTCTTCCACACCCGCTACGACGACCTGCCGTACCAGGTGAGCACGACCGCCGGGCGAGGCTTCAGCACGGTGAACCTGATCGTCGAACAACGCACCACGGGGCTGGAGCTGGAGAGCACGCTCTACCTGACCGCGCGCTTCCGGCTGAGCGCGTCACTGGGCTGGCTCGAAGTGGAGGTCGAGCGCCGGCAGGGGGTACGGCCGGTGGCGCCGCTCACCCCCGAACTGACCTTCTCCATCAGCCCCGAGTACCGCTGGCCGCTGGCGGGCGGCGGAGAATGGGCGGCCAGGGTGGACTATTCGTTCCGCGACGCGATGTGGGGCGAACCGAGCTCCGACCCCGGGCGGCTGACGCGCATCGGCAGCCGCGGCCTGGTCAACTTCCATTTCGGCTACACCGCACCGGACGATACGTGGACCGCGGCGGTCTACGGACGCAACGCCGGCGACGAACGCTACGACAACGCGCGGCTGAACACCGGCGACTACCTGCTCCGGATACTCAGCAACGACGCCAGCGAGTTCGGCGTGCGCGTAGAGAGGCGCTTCTGACCGGGGCGGGTCGGTCAGGACCACAACGGGCCGGGGCGCACTTCCGTCGCGGCGGAACGTACGCGAAGTCCGCGCCCCCGAGACCTCGACTGCCCCTCCTTGGGGGGTTACGCTTGATGGCAACATGCATTCGAAGATGCAATAGGGGTTAGATCTTGCGCGGGACGATCACGCTAAGGACGACGGCAGTACTCATAGGCTTGCTTGGGTTGGCCGTGCTTTGGCAAGCCGTCCCACTAGTGTTTGTGGGCGGGACCCCTTACTACGCTGTCGCCGGCCTCTTGATGATCGCCAGCGCAATTCAACTGCTGCGCCTGAAACGCAGTGGCTTCTACCTGTTCGCAACGACGCTGCTTGTCACGCTGGCCTGGGCGGTTTACGAAGCAGGCACCGAGTTCTGGCTCGTCGGCTCGCGAATCTGGATCGTGGGCCTCATCTCTTTGTGGCTCTGTCTACCGGTCAACCGGCGTCCCCTGTGGCCGGATGGCATCACGCCGCTGCTCAAGGACAGAATCGTCCAGGTCTGCGCGGTAGCCAGCGCCGGGGTGTTAGGCGCCATGACCGTCAACCTGCTCCACGATCCGGTCCTCGATCTACCCGACCAGACATACGGCCCACCGCAGAACGAAGATACGTGGTCCGCTTACGGCGGTAACAACGCGGGTACGCGCTATGCACCGCACGATCAGATCAACCTGAGCAACGTCCATCGTCTGGAAAAAGCCTGGCAGGCGGACACGGGCCGGGTCGGCCAGTTCAGTGGTACGCCGATCCAGGTTGACGATGCCCTGTACCTCTGCACGTCGCAAAACGTGGTGCTCTCGCTGGATGCCGACACGGGAGAAGAACGCTGGCGTTTCGACCCGGAGAACGATACGCCGCCGTGGGGCATCCTGGGCAACTGCCGCGGGGTGACCTACCATCACATCCCCGACCGGGAGAAGGACGAGCCCTGCGCCGAGCGTATCTTTACCGGGACCACCGACGCGCGCCTGATCGCCATCGACAAGACGACGGGCCAGGCGTGTTCCGAATTCGGCGGCGACGGCCAGATTTCGTTGCTGGCGGGCATGGGCGAAGTCAGGGAGTTTCACTACCTCGTGACTTCACCGCCCACCATGGCGAGCGGCGCCGTGGTCGTCGGCGGCCTGGTCCTGGACAATCAACAAACCGAAGACGTTTCTGGAGTCGTCCGTGGTTACGATCCTCGGACGGGCTCCCTGATCTGGGCATGGGACATCGGTCGCGAAGGGCAAACTGACATTCCAGCGGACGGTGAGCATTACACCCGCGGCACGCCGAACGTCTGGAGCCTGACCTCCGCCGATGACGACCTCGGCCTGGTGTACGTTCCGACGGGCAACGCCACGCCGGACTACTACGGCGGGCACCGAACCGACATCATGGACAGGTTCGCAAGCTCCGTCGTCGCGATCGACGCCAGGACGGGGCTGACGAGATGGCACTTCCAGACCGTGCACCACGACATCTGGGATTACGACGTGCCGTCTCAACCTACCCTCGTCGACTTGACGATAGACGGCGCCCTTCGCAAGGCGGTCATCGTCCCGACCAAGCGAGGGGAGATCTTCGTCCTGGACCGGGCAACCGGCGAACCCATTTTCGAGGTGACGGAACGACCCGTCGCGCAAACGGGTCTGGATGGCGAACGGTCGAGCGCGACCCAGCCGTTCTCGACGGGCATGCCTTCGTTTGCGTATCCCATGATCGGCGAACGCGACATGTTCGGTATCACGCCGTTCGACCAGATGGCTTGCCGGACCGCCTTCAAGGGGTTGCGCTGGGAAGGCGCCATGACCCCGCCGGCTGTCGAAGGCGCCATGCTCTATCCGGGACCGGCGGGCGGCATGAACTGGGGTAGTGTCGCTGTCGACGAGGAACGGCAGCTCATGGTCGTGAACAACCTGCAACTGCCGTTTACCGTTCACATGATCCCAAGAGCAGAAGACCGCCCGACTTCCGCGGACAGCGGCTTTGCCAGCGGTTACGGCGTTGGCGGTCCCCAACGCGGCACTCCGTATGCTGCGCGGGTAAATTTCTTCTTCTCTCCCGTCGGCATCCCCTGTCTGCGACCACCGTTTGGTGAGATTGCCGTGGTGGATCTCACGACCCGGCAGATCGTTTGGCGCCGCGGCGCCGGCTTCTGGAACCTGGGGTTCTCCTTTACGGGCGGTTCCTTTATCACCAAGGGGGGTCTCATATTCATGGCGGGTGTCGCAGATAGTGCTTTTCGCGCCATCGATGCCTTGACGGGACAGGTGGTTTGGGAAGAGCCACTCCCAGTGCCGTCGCAAGCGACGCCCATGAGCTACACGAGCCCCGCTACCGGACGACAGTATGTGGTCATGACGTTACCGAGTACCGGGCAACCCGCGGCGTCGGTGGACGACTTCCACGCGCTCCCCACTTCAGGCAAGACAGACGGCCCCGGCGGTACGGTCATCGCCTACGCGCTACCGGAAACTTAACGATCGCGATTGACGCCGGCGCGAGGTGCTCGGCGGGCCGCCCGCGGATCGTGGGGATGATCCTTGTGGTCGCCCGTCCCGGAGTCGTGCAACCACAGGAACGGGACGGGACAAGCGGGTCCCCTACGTTACGTCGGTGCGAGCTGGAACAGGCCCATGCCGCCCGCCACCGTCAGGACCGTCAGGACGAGACCGAAGCCGGCGACCATGAATGTGAGCTTCGAGTCGACGGCGTCTATCCGGCCACCGAGTTCCGAACGGACGAGATCCACCTTGTGATCCACGGCCCGGACTTCCGCCTGCAGATCGGTGCGCACTTGTTGGGTCTCGGCGCGCGCCTGCTGGAATGCCGCCTGGGTCTCGGCGCGTGCCGCCTGGATGTCGCCGCGCACCTCCTGGAATCCGGCCTGCATGGCACCGTGCGTGACGACATGCTCCCCCAGTTCCTTGTTCAGGGCGCGCGCGACGCCCTCGGCCTGCTCGTGTTCCATGCCCGTCTTCCGCAAGGCGTCGCAGAGTTCCAGCGTGTCTACCACGGGGTTGGCTCATGGTGGGTCCCTCCTCCAAGAATAGCGAATGTGTCCGGCGACCGCATCGCCCGCACCCCACTGGCGCGGGATGCAGCGTGCGACCGTACCTACGGGTCCTGCGCATTGGAATCGCGCCGTGGGCGACCCTCGTGGTCGCCCGTCCCGGCGGTCGCGGAACGCCTTCGCCGACAGGGCAGTTTCGCGCCAGCGAAACTGCAATGCGACCGCAGGTCGCGCCGGGACGGGACGAGCCCGTCCCCTACAATGCCGCCCCGGGACCGCGTCCGCGAGCTGGTCCCGGCGTTGGGCAACCGGCCAGGGTCATTGCGATGTCGGGTCGCGCTAACGCGTGCTGACGCCCTGCACTTCCCGCACCTCCGAGGTCTCTGCATCGAACACCCGCCGCGCCTCGTTCGTCATGTCCACGCCGGTCACCCGAACGAACCTGGCCCCTGCCGTGTACTCGATCGAGTGGATCTCGCGCACGTCGAACAGGCCGGCCTGTCCGGCTGCCAGCCGGAAGGTCCGCACCGGCTCGAGGCGTCCGGTGTCGCCCGACGCGGACCAGACGGTCATGTCCGTGTGCCCGGCCGCCTGGCCGTAGACGGCCCACGAGTCGCCGTGATCGTGGGGCGGCGAGGTGCGCGGCTCCGTCATGTTGTAGGCCAGGACGCAGAAGCCGAGTTCGGGATCCTCGTAGATCTGCTCCATGCCGGCGTCGTTGCCGGGCCCGACGTACTGCGCGCAGAACTCCTGGTCGCCGAGGAGCACCTCAAGCTGCTGCCGGACCCGCTCCCGCCTGTCAGGGTCGTCACGCTCCCGGAGTATCTCGCGCACGTCGTGACAGAACTCGACCAGGGAATAACCCATGCAACCTCTCCCGCAGTGCTTGCAGAGACTAGGGGTGGGCAGCCGTGCCCGCAACCGTCAGAACGTACGGAAGCGCGTCGTTCCGTCGCGCTCGATCTGCTCGACCAGTGCGACCTCCCAGGTCAAGTACTCGCGCATGAACTTCTCCTGCGCGCCGCGATGCTCGTAGGGCTTGTACCAGACATCGTCCGTCGGGCCGACGGTGCGCGTGAGGCCGGACTCGGTCTCGCGCCCGTCGGCCAGCCACCGCTCGGTGCCGCCCCGCAGCGCTTCCACCCGGTGTCCGCCCAGCCCGCGCGCCTCCTCGAGCGCGATCTCGGCAAGCGTGCCGTCGGGGGACGCAAGCACCACGTCAACGTCCGCCGGGATCTCGGCCAACGCTGCCGCGAGGCGCGCGCGCACGCACCACAGCGCGCCGGGGATGTGATGCCGCTCGTACGCCGGGCTGGGCCCGAGATCGACGACGCGGACCGCGCCGAGGCGCGCCGCAAGCGCATCGGCGGTGACGGTTGCGGCGCCGCGCTTACCGAGCACCGTCGGCTGCCAGGCACCCGTTACCAGCGGCCCGGAACCGATGCCGTCTTCGAGCACGTACACGTGCGGCCAGCCCATCTGCAGCAGCCAGGATGCCGTCATCGTGGCGCGCACGCCGACATCGTCGGCGAGCACGAGCCACGCGTTGCGCACGGCCACGAACTCGTCGGTCGCCTGTACGAGTTGGCCGCCTGGCGCGTTACGGTAGCCCGCCAGATGCCCTTCGGCGTATTCGTCCGGAGAGCGCACATCGAGCAGGTAGGTGGTGCGCCCCGCCGTGCGCCGCCACTGCTCGACGGTCGCGGGGTCCACCGTCCGCACCCCGAACCGCTCGGCCACGCGCCCCGCCGCGGCCTTTGCGCGTGCCGTTCCGGCAGCGCTCGGCGGCGGCGCCGTACGCGTCGAACCGTGCTCCAGCTCGAAGCCCGCCAGGTGCCAGCCCATCGTTCCGTCCTTCAGCGCCGCGACGGGGTTCCGGATTCCCGCATTGATCAGGCTCTGCGCGCCGATGATCGACCGCGTCCTCCCGGCGCAGTTCACGACCACGAACGTCTCTGGATCGGGCGCGGCGTCGTGGATGCGCAATGCGAGTTCGGCGCCCGGCATGTCCGTCGCGGACGGGATGTTCATTCGCCGGTACTCCTCGAACGGCCGCGCGTCGACGATCACCATGTCGCGCCCTTCGTCCAGCATGCGCTTGACCTCGGCCGCGGTGAGACGCGGCGTCCCGCAGGTGCGCTCGACGAACTCGCCGAACGCCTTGCTCGGCACGTTGACCCCGGAGAAGAGCTCGAAACCGGCCGTCCGCCACGCTGCGATGCCGCCGTCCAGCACGCGCACGTCCGTGTAACCGAGCCCGCGCAGTCGCTCCAGGGCACGGCGCCCCAGCTCGCTGTGCCCTGACTCGTCCACGACGACCACCGGGGTATCGCTGCGCGGCACGAGGTCGCCGACCAGGAGTTCGAGACGACTGAAGGGGACGCACGCGGCGAACAGAAGATGGGCCGCCGAGAAAGCGCCTTGCTCACGTACGTCAAGCAGGGCGATCTCGTCGTCGCCGAGCAGGAGGCGCTTGAGCTCGGGTGGGGAGATTTCGTGCATGGGGGCCTCCGGGTGCCAGTTGTCGGGGCGGCGGGGACGCCGCGGGCGTGAGCGGGAACTCGCGATTGCCCGGAGGCTACTGGGCCAACGTGATCCGGTACAACCCGGCGGCGTAGCGCGAAACGACCGGTGCCGGGGCGCGGGGCTCGACCCGCGCTGTGCGGAGCGTGCGCCTGCCGGCCTGGTGCTCACGGATTTCGTGCAGGCCGTCGAGCACCTCGGCGGCGATGCGTTCAATCATGGTCGATTGCCTCCACGGCCTATCCTTCGCTTCAGTCGCGCTCTTCGGCGACCCTGCGCCTGACCTCTTTCACCGCGTCCATGACCTCTGCCGGTAGCGGACCGGGGTCCTCGCCCAGTTCGGCGCGCGCCGCGTGCCAGAGCGGCTCGAGGGATTCCGTCAGGCCGCCAACCGCGAGCGTTTGCCGCACCCGAGCGGCGTGCCCCCCCGCGATCAGCGAGATCATCGCCTGCATCCAACGGTGCAAGTGTCGTTGTCCGGTATCGACCCTGCGGGCTTGGGGTACCCGCGCCAGCAGTTGCCGCGCCTCCGCGTGCTTCCGCCGCCGGTCGAGCACGGCGTACAGCGTCAATAGGACGTTGTCGTCATCCGGTGCGAGCTTCATGGCGCGGCGCGCATGGCGCTCGGCTTCGGCCAGACGCTCCCGGGATGCGCGGCCCAGCATCGCTTCAGCCAACGCGCACCACGCCTCGGCGCAAGTCGGGTCGGCCTTCGTTGCCTCGTGGGCGACCGTCTCTACGGCCTCGGCGTAGCCGAGTGCAGCGAAGGCTGCGCTAGAGATCGCAAGGCCGCGAGCCGACTGGCGTCGCAGGTCTTCCGGATCGTCGGGTTGCACGTAGTCGGACAGTTGGCTCAGGGTATCGACCACGTCTTGCGATTGCTTCAATTGGGCCGATCCCGCGGCCATCGCGACAAGAGCCGCCACTCCCGCATGCCGCAGTTGCGGCGGGTCGTCTGGTCGGATGCCCTCGGCAACCTCTTTCGCGAGGGCACGGATCGCTTGCGGCCGGTGTTGGCGCACCAGCCGGAGGACCTGTCTTGACATGGCGGTGGTTCGTAACAGGCGTAGCTCCACGCTCTGGTCCGGCTCCGCGACTTCCGCGACGCGCGACCAAGCCCGCATCGCCGAGTCGTTCCGTCCACCCGCGGCGAACTCGTCGCCCAGATGGCACAGCACCAAAGCGTGTACGTACCGCGACGCCGGATCGTCGGGCGGGGCAAGCGCGAGCGCGCGCCCCAGGGCGCCCACCGCCGCCCCCATTCGATCCAGCCGAAGGAGCGCGTACGACTCGCCCAACCTAGCCAGACTGCCAAGGCCCCGGACCGAAGGTTCGTCGTGGCCTGCGCAACGCCGCGCGGCACTCTCGAACGCAGTGACGGCCTCCTCGAACCGTCCCTGGTCGTACAGTGCCTTCCCGAGCGCGCCCTCCGCGAACGGCTGCGCACCCGGTACGGTCGCGATTACGTCCCGAAACGCCGCCTCCGCCTGCTTCGCATCCCCGGCTACCAGTTGATGGATCCCCGCGTACAAAACCCGCGCCATGTCCGCCTGTCCCCACCGCTCGGCGGCAACGATTCGGGCAAGTTCGTCCGCCGTGCTCGCGGCGCTGCCCGACTCGTCGCGGACCAGCGCCGTCGCACCCGCGAGCCAGTCTTCCCGTTCCCGGTACTCCTGGTCCGTTGCCACCCGGCGTCCGAGCACGGCGAGCCAGTCGGACAGGTCCACGGACGAGAACGCGCCCTTGCGGAGTGCCTCCAGCGCCTCGGTATAGGTGTGCCGCATCCCGACGGGGCCGAACAGTTGGTGGAGAAACTCGACGAGTCGCTCCAACCGAGCGCGGCCGGCGCGCGAGAACCGCAACAGATAGTAGAGGTTGTAGAACCGGTCGCTGACCTCGTACCGGCCGCGCGTTTCTTCAGGCCGTCGGACTTCCCGCACGTATCCCTTGTCGATCAGTTGGCGCAGTTGGGAACTCGCGTGGGACGAACCCAGCTTGGCGAGGTGGGCGACCTCCCGCGCCAGCAGGGGTGACCACGCCTGGGCGAGGCAGTGGAAGACCTTTCTGGCCTGAGGAGGAAGCGCTTCGATGCGGGCCTTGAAATACGGTGTCTGCTCGTCGATCAGCCGTTCCAGATCGTCGATGGCGGACCCGAGCGGCGACTCCAGCAGCATGCGGCAGGCGAGCACCAGCAAGCGCGGATTGCCCCCGGTCAGTTGGCGGATGGTCTCGAGGCGGCCTTCCTCGATGTCCAGCGGAACGGTATGGGCGGCGTCTGCTTCCCGATGCGCCAAGGTCCTCAGGAGCTCGCGGCACTCCTCTTGATCCAGCCCACGGAGCTTGACGAGCCGGAAAAACTCGTAGAACGGCTCGCCATCGCTTTGTATGGCGTCGAAGACCGCATTGGCCGAGCCGATGAGCAGGATCTCGGAGTGTTCCATCAACGTTGCCCGCAACGCATGGACCTCCCGTTTGTCGCGCAGTTGCCCGAAGAGAAGATCGAGATTCTCAACGAACAGGAGCAGCCGCTTGCCCTCCTGCTGACAGAAGTCGAGCAGCGCGGCCAGCGCGTAGGCGGCCGAGCGTTCGGGGTCGGGTTCGTCTTCCCGCAGTTCGTCCGCCCTGGCGCCCCAGCGCTCCTGGCCGGTCGCCTCGGTGAGGTGATGGAGCGCGGCGAGCCAGAAGTCGGCCAAGTCGCCGATGTCGTAGCTCTCCTCGGGAAAAGGCACGGGCTGCCAGTTCGACCCGTGATCCGGATCCTCGCGAACCGCCTGGAGGAAGGAGAGCCCGAGCGTGGTCTTGCCCATGCCGCGGGCGCCGACGACGATAACGTGCTGGCACGGATGCCCCGGCTTCTGCTCGGCGAGGATGCGCAGCATCCGGCCGAGGGTCTCGTGCCGGGCGATGAAAGACGCCTTGAGTTCTTCCGGCGTCAACTGGGCGGGATTGTGGATGCGCTGGCGAATCACGATGCCGCCCCGCGGTGCTTGCGCCACCAGACGCGCACCATGTTTGATTGAAACGCGCAGCGATCGTCGCGCCGTTCCAGGTAGCCATCCGCTTCGAGAGCCTGCAAGACGTGCCCCGCATGGACCGCCTGCTCACTGCCGGCAGCGGTGACTTCCGTGCGGGCAACGCCGTTCTCGAATCGGCTCGCCCGGGCCAGCACGTCAAAGGCGAACTCCCGTTCAGGGGAACTGAAGACGAACTCCAGGCGCGATGCGTAGTGGTCGAGGTAGGGCGTACCCTCCGGCCCAGTGAGGCGCTTGTCGAAGCACTGGTCTATGGCGGCCAACGAGAGCGCCTCCGGCGCACCGTCGCAGTCGTCTTGAAGGGCCGCAAAGAAAAGTTGCACGTGGTACGGAACCGAGTCGCGGAGCAGTTCCAGCATCCTGTCGATCCACTGATCGGTCAGCGGGAATCCGGCGTCCTCCCCCACGTCTCGCAGGAAGCGCGCTGCGGTCGGCGGGCTCCAGGACGACACGCGAAACGGTGCCAAATCGTTGATCGAGGCTGACAGGCGGGCGCGGCGGAGCACTCCTTCGAGCCCGATCGAGCCACCGATCAACGTCTGCACCTTGCCGCGCAGCGCTGGTAGCTGCCGCCAGCGCCGGAGCTTGGCAAGCAACAGCGCAGCTTCCTCGCGCCCGTTTTCCGAGTCGAGCATCCGTGACACCAAAATCGGCAACTCATCGACAATAATGAGCAGGCGACGCCCCTCCGGCAGCCGCTCCAGCCGTTTTTCGAGATAGTCGGCCGCGGGCGCCCAGTCCCGACCCAAGGCTCTCTTGAGTTCGACACTCAGGGCCTTCACGTGCGTGAACGAGACCCACGCGCTCCTGAGTGCGTGAGGAAGCCGGCCGGACTCGAGCCAGTTCCGGTAGCGTCCGTCCTGGGCAAGTTCCGCGATGACCCTCGCGAAGAGGTCTGCGGCGCCTCTCGCGTCTTCCACGTCGATGTAGACGACATCCCAGTTTGCACGTGGGTCCCGCTGCAGCTCCTGCATGAGGCTCGTCTTCCCGACCCGCCTTGGTGCGAGCATGAGGGGGTTTTCGCCGCGGGCGAGCGCCGCCCACAACTGCTCGATCTCCTGCGCTCGCCCGTACAGATCGTCTCCGACCACGGGCGGCCCGGTTACGTTCCGTATCATGCTCCCCAATCCCGAACCCCGGTTGAATCGTATCCGGGAAGGAAATTTTTGGCAAATACAATTTTGGCAAAAGATTGTTTGCAGGAATCCGCTCCATGGGGTTGGCGTTGTCGTGGCGGTCGTGGTCTACATCGGACTGGCCTGGATGCTGCGGTGGTTGGCTGGCGGCCCCGTTGTCGACGCGATCTCGGGCTTGGCAATCTGGCTCGCCGTGATCTTCCTGTTGCCGGCCGCGGCTTCCGCGCTCCATGCCTGGCGAGGCAGGCGAATGCTCGAGGCGAACCGGACCAAGGAAGAGATCCGGTCGCCCGCGATGCGGGTCGGATCTGGTTCTGCGAACGGCCCGGCGGGGGCCGAAGCGGCGTTCCCGGTTCTACGGGTGCCCGTCGTTTCCGCGGTGCAGGTTCACCCGATCGTGCTAGCGATCGGATGGCGGCATTGAGTTGCGCCAGCTTCGAGATGCGGTTGATCCATGCGCTCAGGTGGTCCGCTGCCGGTCGCGGCGCGCTTGTCGCGCCAAATCCTGCATGGCCTCATCCTCGTCCTCCCGCTCCTGCGCTGCGATCTCCGCCTCGGTGGTTGCATCCAACCTCGCGGGATCGATCCGCCCTTCTGGCAGGGTGGACGGATCGTCGGGATCAATCCCGACCCGCGTTGTGCTCATGATCCGTGACCCTCTTGCGGTTGGTCTGGCGGCCGAGATGAAGCGACGGCCGCGGTACAGACCGCAAAGCACCCCTCGCGCAGGACGGCTTCCGCGGCTCTGCGGCCCACCTGGAAATCCTCAAGAAACTCATCGAGCTGCACGCCATCCCCGAGCCAGTCGAACAATTGCTCGACTGGCACGCGCGCGCCACGGAAACAGGGCGTTCCACTCATCCGCCCGGGATCGACCCAGACGGCCTCTTCCAGCGACATCGGCGGGGCCGCATTGCCTTTGGAAGAGCTCTCCACGGCGACGGCCGCTCGAGCGCGGCCCGCCTCAGCCAGCGACACCCCCCGGCCCAGCCTGCGCCCCCCGAATCAACCTCCCAGGCATCGCCCCCGTCGCCTCCCCATCCTCATACGTCACCTCGCCCGAGTTGATCGTCATCCGATACCCCCGCGCCTTCTGCACCAGCCGCTTGCCACCGGCGGGCAGGTCGTAGGACATCTCGGGCGGCGCGAGCCTCAGCCCGTTGTAGTCGATGAGGTTGAAGTCCGCCTTGTACCCGGGCGCGATCACGCCGCGGTCCTTCAGGCCATACACGGAGGCCGAGTCCTGGGTGAGCTTGTGCACCACGAACTCGAGCGGCATGCGGGGGCCGCGCTGCCGGTCGCGGGTGAAGTAGCTCAGCATGTAGGTCGGCACGCCCGCGTCCACCAGCACGCCGCAGTGGGCGCCGCCGTCGGACAGGCCGAACACGCTCTGCGGATGCTCGATGACGGCCCGCTGGCCTTCGAGATCGCCCTCGTAGCGGCCGAACAGCACCAGCAGCGGCTGGCCGTCGGCCAGGGTGTCCATCATGACCTCGCGCGGGTGGACGCCCCGCGCGCGCGCGCGACGGCCGCCACGGTGTCCTCGGGGCCGGGCTCGTAGGTGAGCTCGGCGTCCATGACGTACTGGTACTCGTGATCGGTCAGGAAGCGCACGGCGTCCGCGTTGGGCGGCAGCATCGGCTCTTCGGAGAGCACCCGCCGGCGGAACTCGGGATCCCTCAGCTTCGCCCGGCGCTCGGCGAGGGGCAGCCCGTGAATCTCCCGGTAGGCCGGGAACTGCCGCATGGGGTTGATGGTCCCCTCCAGGGTCATCAGGATCGATGCCGGGCGCGCGCCCACCTGCGGCCGCAGGCGGTGGCCTTCGGCGTGGAGCTTCTCGGCAAGATCCCATACCGGCGCGGGACCGGCGGTGGTCAGCGGCGTGAGCGTGCAGCCCGTGGTACGCGTGATGTGCTCGATCCACGCCAGCTCCTCGGGCTGGTTGAGGCTGTCGGAGACGAACTCCATGGTCCCGAAGTCGAGCCCCTCGAAGGCGCTGCCGATGGTCTTCATCTCCTGCGCCGACGCCCGCGTGCCCGGCACGAGGTTCCCGGCCTTGTCGACGTGCCCGTAGAAGCGCGACGTGGAGAACCCGAGTGCGCCCGCCTCCAGCGCCGCGCGCGTCAGCCGGCGCATCTCCGCCATGTCCTCGGGCGTCGCGTCGTCGTAGCAGCGCTCGCCCATCACGTAGAGGCGCATCGCCACGTGCGGCACCTGCGTGCCCACGTCCACCGCGTAGGGGGTGTCGATGCCGTCGAGGTACTCGGCGAACGACTCCCAGCCCCAGGGGATGCCGTCGTGCAGCGCGGTGCCGGGGATGTCCTCCACGCTCTCCATGAGCTCCACCAGCCGATCCTCGGTGCCGGGCCGCACCGGGGCGAAACCGACGCCGCAGTTGCCCATGACGATCGAGGTGACGCCGTGCCAACTGCTCGGCGTGACGTGCTTGTCCCAGCAGACCTGGCCGTCGTAGTGGGTGTGGATGTCGACGAAGCCGGGCGTCAGCAGGTCGCCCCCGGCGTCGATGACGCGCTTTGCCTTGGAGGAGCCGGCGCCCCTGGCGGCGACCTGGGTGATCTTCCCATCGTCGACCACGACATCTCCGCTCCGTTGCGGAGCGCCGGTGCCGTCGACGATGGTGGCGTTCTTGATGAGCAGGTCGTGCATGGGTGAGGTTTCCCGGTGGTCGCGCGATGAACGGGGGATGATAGCCAATCCGTGGGCGGCAGGGCGGTCGCCGCCTGACCGTCCGCTACTGCCCGGGCGGGGTGTCCGGCGGGGTGTCCGGGATAAAGTCGGCGAGCGGATTCGGCATCCGGCGTGCCCCCGCGGGTCCTCCCGACTCGCCCTCGCGACGGGCCGCGGCGCGCAGGCGCAACCCGATCTCGAACCCGCCGGGTTCGTACAGCATGATCGCGTGCACGGGCTCGTCGCCGACGACCTGCGCCCAGTGCGACGTGTCCGGCGGAATGTAGACGAGGTCGCCCGGCCCGATCTCGTCGGTCTCGCCGCCCACGGTCCACTGCATCCTGCCCGCGAGCACGATGAACGTCTCCGAGTGATAGGCGTGCCTGTGCGACGGGCTCTTCATCCCGGGCAGGAAGGTCTCGTCGATGATGCTGTAGCGCCCGTTGGTCTGGTCCGCCGTCAGCATGACCCGGCTGACCGAGGTCGCGCTGGCTTCCAGCGTCTCGGCGCTATCGCGCTTCACGAATAGATGCGTTGCGCTCGCGTTGGTCTCGGCCTGGCCCTGCGCCTGCGCGGGCATGGCGGGGACCGCGATCCCGGCCGCGAGCACCGCGCCGCAGAATCCTGTTCCGAGTAGCTTCGTTTGCATGATTGACGGAACCTCCTTTTTGAAGATTGGCGTTGGACCTGGCCTGCTGCCGGAGAGCCGGCAGCGCCGGCCACTCGCACGCGGTCACTCGGCCGCGTCCAGGCGATCCAAGGGCCCGGGCCAGGCGAGCAAGCGCCGGTCCGCCGTCGCGAGCCGATGTGCGTCGAGGGCGGTAGCGACGATCAGCCGGTCCGCGGGGTCGGCATGAAGGTCGGGAAGATGCACGGCACGAATTCCGATCTCTCCGTCCAATGGGATTTCGACGATGCCCTGCTCGAGTTGCTCTCGCCGCCACGGACCGACGGGAACCTTGAGGCTCAGCCGCCCCTTGCGCTCAAGCATTGCCACCTCCCAGAACGAAATCGCGGAGACGCCGACGCCGTCGGAGCGCCATGCCTGGTCTATCTCGCGACGCGCCTTCCGCCCGAGTCGCTGATCCCCACGGCGCAGCCACAGGAGGACGTGAGTATCGAGCACCATCACTGGTCCGTTTCCCACGCGACGTCCACGGGCGCGACGATGTCTCCCAGGATTTCGATCTTGCCCGCGTCCAGGCCGAACAGGGTCGCCGGCCTCTTGCGGTACGGCGCCAGCTTCGCGATCAGCCGGCCGTTCTTGGAGATGACGATCTCCTGCCCGGTCTCGGCGACTTCGTCCATCAGCTTCAGGCACTTGGCCTTGAATTCGGAGGCCTTGACCGCACGGACGCCCGCGCCGGTTTCGCTGTTCACGCTGTTGCTCCCAGGTTCGTCTTGGGAAGGGAGTTTGCCATGGTCAGGACCATGGTCAAGTCGCGCGTCGCGTCGGCGGGAGTGGATGGACCGCCTGGCGGTCTATCCGGAGCTCAAGTCGCCAGAAACCCCCCATCCACCGGCACCGCCGATCCCGTGATGTACCCGGCATCGTCACTCAGCAGAAACGCGATCGTTGCCCCGTACTCCTCTTTCAGCTTCCCCTGCCGCCGTATCGCCAGCCACCCCCTCCCTCGGGGCAACTCCGCTTTTGGTGTCTTCATCCGCTCACGATCCTCCCCCGCGTGCTTCCCGAAGTTGCTCCCGTCCACCCCCGAAGGCTGGATCGCGTTCGCGCGGATGTGGTAGCTGCCGTAGTCCACCGCGATCTGCTTCGCGAGCCCGATGAGGCCGTGCTTGGACGCGGCATAAGACGCGTTGGAGCCCCCGGGACCGATCACCGAGCCCGCGATGGACGACGTCATGACGATGGACCCGCCGCCGCCCTCCATCATGTGGGGCAGGGCGTGCTTGCTGCAAAGAAACGGCCCGGTGAGGTTGACGTCCAGCACGAACTGCCAGTCCGCGAGGTCCGTCTCGTGGATCCAGCCCCGTCCGGCGGTCCCCGCGTTGGCCACGAGGCCCCAGAGGTTCCCGAACTCCGACACCGTGCGCGCCACCGTCTCGGCGACCTGCGCTTCGTCCGCGACGTTGCACTCCACGGCGATGGCTTCGCCCCCGGCGCCACGCACCAGCTCCGCGGTCTCCTCGGCGATCCCGAGGCGGATGTCGGCGACCGCCACCCGCGCGCCTTCCTCCGCGATCCGCAGGCAGGCGCCCCGGCCGATGCCGCTCCCGCCGCCGGTGACGATGACGGGACGTCCTTGCAGTCGGTTCATGGCTCGCTCCAGAGGTAGGATTGGGATAGGTTCTCACACCGTCCGCGGCGGGTGCGCCGCGGTCCGGACTGCTGACCTGTCTCGCGAGGGAAACGTGGAACTCCTCTTCGACAACATCTACCGCATCCTGCCCACCAAGGTGACGCCGACGAAATACTCGAGCCTGTTCGTGACCCGCCCCGAGGGCAACCTGCTCTTCTCGTGCCTCGGCGGCCACAGCAGCTTCGAAGGCAGCTTCGACGACATTGAGGCCCTGGGCGGCGTCGCCCTGCACCTCCTCGGCGACATGCACTTCGCGGCCCGCTACAACGACGACGTGGACGAACGCTTCGGCGTGGTGACCACGTGCAGCGAGATCGAAGAGCCGGACGTGCGGCGCAAGGTGGCGAACGTCGTCACGTTTCCGTTCGAGCGCCACGTGCTGACGCCTGGGGTCGAGGTGATCCCTACGCCGGGGCACCGGCCGGGGGCGGTGTGCTACCTGGTCGATGTCGCCGGGCGGCAGTGCCTGTTCGCCGGTGACTCCATCTACCACGACGGGGAACGCTGGAAGTGCCTGGTCAGCAAGAAGAACCGCAAGACCATGCTGGCCACGCTGGATCTCCTGGCCGAGGTGGACTTCGACGTGCTGCTGGCGAACACCGGGGCGACCAACCCGGTGTGCTGCGTCGAGGTGGATGAAGCGGGGCGGTCGGAGTTCATCGCCGCGCTAAGGGCGACGTAGGGGCGACGCTTGTCGTCGCCCGCGGTGGCGTCGCGCAAGCCGTCGCCACGGAACGGGACAAGCCCGCCCGCTGCATTCCCGCGCCGACACACACGCGTGTGATGTCAAAGCCGTACGATGTCTACCCATGCAAGGCGTTCTCCACGCAAGGACGCCAACATCATCCTCCGCACCATGGACAGCTCTCACGCGCGCGTCGCGAGTAGGTCGTGCCAGCGCGGAATCCGTTAACCCCATCGGGGTGCGCTGCACGTTGCACAAGAAAGACACCGGCGGGCGGGACTCACACAGTGATCGGAGCATTGGTGATCCAGGTGCGGCGGCGCTGGTTGCGTCATGCCGTCATGGTAGTGAGCGGGTTCTTGCCCGCCTTGCTGGTGCTCCCGGTGGCGGCAGAGCTGATCCAGGGCGAGCGTAGCCCCCTCCGGGAGGCTCGCCACGGAGGGTGGGTCAGCTCCGTCGAGTTGCCCGGGGAACCGCGACGCGCCGCCCGGGAGCCGCGGCCGCGAAGACCCGTCGCCGAGGCTCCGCCGCGAGTCTATCTGGGTGAGTCCCCTCGGGGTGGTCCGCTCCAGGCGTCCGACGAGGCGGTTGTCGTGCATCCGCCGCGTCAGCCCCTGGAACAGTACCTGCCGATGGTCAAGGTTGCGCCGGTTTACCCGCCGGAAGCTGCTATGGCCTGCGTCGAGGGGTGGGTGCTGCTTGAGTTCATGGTCACGGCCACGGGAACTGTGCGTGATCCGTTCGTGGTCGAGGCGAGTCCTGCCGACGTGTTCGACGGTGCGGCTATCACGGCGGCACGGGAGTTCAGGTACGTGCCGAAAGTGTGGAACGGCCACGCTGTGGACGTGTGGGGTGTTCGCTACCTGATGCGCTTCGAACTGCCTGGGGATGACTGTCCCAGGGGCGGTAGCGGAGGACGAGAGCGCGTAGTGGACTAAGCGGAGCGGCTTGCCAAGGGCCTCGGGGATGGCATGGGCCTATGGTTTCTGACGATCGAGGTACATCGTCATGGAACGATTGAGCGAAACGGTCCTCCGGCACGCGCAGGGACAGCCGGAGGGCGCCCCGGTGCTGGCGAAGGGATTGCTGCATCTCGGTAACCGGGCGGCCGTCGACCAGGCCCCGTCGCGCCTGGTGCGTCGCGGCGCGCTGCTGCGGGCGGGACGGGGTGTCTATGTCCTGCCGGTAGAAAGCCGGTTCGGGCGCCGCGCGCCGTCGGCCGATAGAACCGTCGAGGGACTCGCCGCCGCGCGTCGCGAACAGTGGCGCCATGGCGGCGAACGTGCTCGGCCTGACCACCCAGATGCCCGTCGAGCGTGTATTTCTGACCTCGGGGCCGAGCCGGACGTTGACGCTTGGCCACGCGCGGATCGAACTGCGCCACGCGCCGGAGTGGCAACTGGTGCTGCCTGGCCGGCGTGCAGGGGAGGCGGTCCGCGCCTTGGCCTGGCTGGGGCGAGACAGGGCCGGCGCTGCGGCGGGGACGGTGCGGCAGCTATTGAGCGAAGACGAACGCCGCGAACTCGCCAGCGTGGGTGCGCAGATGCCGGGATGGCTCGCCGACGCGGTGAGCGCGGTAGCCCATGGGTGAGCGGTACCTGGATCTGGCACGCATCGATCGCAGGAAGGTGCTCGATCTCGGCGCCAGCGCATCCGGCCGGCCCGGGTATCTGCTGGAGAAGGGCGTCTGGGTGGTGTGGTCGCTCAAGACGCTGTGCGCGGCCCCGCTCGGGGACGGCGCTCCGGTCCGTGACTCGTGCGGGACTATGGGAGGCCCGCGGACGTCCGTTAGCCTCTCGGACTCGTGCTTCTGATGGGCTGCGCTCGAATCGTCCGGCCGGCAGCAGCTCTCAGTGTCTCGGCGCGACCATCGTGCTATCGTCTTCCCCAGTTCGATCCAGGAGCCGACCGGTGGCAGGAAGGAGCCAACACGTCGTTCCGCGCGGGAACAAGTGGGCAGTCCGAAAGGGCGGCGCGGAGAAGGTCACTCGCCGCTTCGACACGCAGCGCGAAGCGATCGATGCGGCGCGGGGCATCGCCCGCAATCAGGGTGGCGAGGTGTTCATCTACGGTCGGGACGGCCGCATCCGACAGCGCGACTCCCACGGCAACGACCCCTCCCCGCCGCGCGGCTAGCACCGCTTGGCCGATCTCTCCAGGTGTCAAGCTCAGGAGAAAGGGGAGTTCTACCGCCTCAACGTGCCGTTTGAACTTGGCCTCGACTTCGGTTGCAAGCACTACGGGGGCGGCCGGCTCGCGACCAAGGTCATTCTCGTCCTGGAGGAGCACCGGTACCGTTATCAGGTGGCGATTTCGGACCTCGCAGGTTCGGACATCGAGGCCCATCATGGCGACTACCAGCTCGCCGTCAGGAGAGTCCGCAACTGGCTAGCCCGGATTTCTCACCAAGGTGGTAGCTGAGGTCGTGCCCGTGCCGTAAAATGCAGTTGCGACAAGCACTTACGGGACAAGGAGCACGACCTCATGGGAACGGAGTGTAACGCGGAACAACTGGCGTTTGGAGGTCTTGGGAGACGCGGGGTGGTGGGTGCGTTCGACGGCGAGGAGCTGTCGTCGGACGGCGGCGCGCTGGCGCTGCGGGAGTTGGAGGATCGCGCCGGCATTCTGAAGCGGCTGGCTGGCTGTTTCACCGATCATCGCGCGGCGGGCCGCGTGGAGCACGATGTAGAAACGCTGGTGAAGCAGCGCGTCATGGGCATCTGCCTGGGTTACGAGGATCTCAACGATCACGACGAGCTACGCCGCGACCGTCTGATGGCGCTGTTGTGCGAGTGTGCGGACGTGACCGGCGCGGGGCGCCGTCGGGCGGCGGATCGCGGGCGGCCGCTGGCCGGCAAGAGCACGCTGAACCGTCTGGAGCTGTCGGTGTTGGAAGCCGCCGCGGCGGATCGCTACAAGAAGGTCGTGGCGGACACCGCGGCGATGGACGCGTTGTTGTTGGAGTTGTTCGTCGAGGCGCACGAGACGCCCCCGGCGGAGATCGTGCTGGACATCGACGCGACGGACGATCCGCTGCACGGCAACCAGGAAGGCCGCTTCTTCCACGGTCACTACGACTGCTACCGTTACCTGCCGTTGTACGTGTTCTGCGGCGAGCACCTGTTGCGCGCGCGTCTGCGCGAGGCGTCGGGAGGGGACGCGGCGGGCGTGCTCGACGAGGTGCGGCGGATCGCGACGCGGCTGCGCGCGCGCTGGCCGGACACGAGCATCGTGGTGCGCGGTGACGGCGGCTTCTGCCGCGAGTCGCTGATGGCGTGGTGCGAGGCCTCGGGGCTGGACTTCATCCTCGGCCTGCCCCGCAACAGCGTCCTGACGGACATGGTGGCGGCGACGTTGTACGAGACCTACGTCATGGCGGAGATGACGGGGGAGACGACGCGCCGTTACGACGAGTTGTGCTACGCCGCGCGCGGTTGGTCGCGACGGCGGCGCGTGGTGGCGCGCGTGGAGCACTCGCAACTGGGTCCGAACCCGCGCTTCGTGGTGACGAACATCGCGGCGTTGTCCGAGCGGGCCTTGTACGAGGACCTGTACTGCGCGCGCGGCGACATGGAGAACCGGATCAAGGAGCAACAACTGGACCTGTTCGCCGACCGCACCAGCACGGCGACGCTGCGCGCCAACCAGTTGCGTCTGCTGCTGCACTCGTTCGCCTACGTCATGATGCAGACCCTGCGTCGCGTGGGGCTGGCCGGAACGCGTCTGGCGAAGGCGCAGTGCGGCACGATCCGCAACAAGCTGCTCAAGGTCGGCGTGCGCGTATGCGTCGGCGCGCGACGCATCAAGCTGTCGTTCAGCGAGTCCTGGCCACGCGCGGCACTGTTCCGCCAGGTGCTCGGCAACCTGCACGCCCTCTCGCCACCGCACTAGCGTCGCCCCGCGGCGCTTCTCACGCTCGTCGAACCACAACGGCGTTTCGCCACGGCTTCCACTTGCACGCAAACGTTGGCGTGGCCCGATTGGCGCGCCAAAACTGCTTGTTTCCCCGTCTCCCACGACTGATTCACGCCCCACCAGCCCCCACCCAGGCCGATCCGGCACCCAAACCACGACATCAGCCCGCTGGCAATCAATATCGCACACCGTTCCGACGCCTCTCGGCTCAGTGGTGAGAAATCCGGGCTAGCCGGCATGCCGGGCTTCGATCCAATTGGTGCTGCCCGAGTACTCGCGGACTACGAGGATTTCCAGGAGTGGCATTACGCGCGCCAACGTGAGCTCGGCTCTTCCGAAGAGGACATCCAGGACTACTCGACGGCGGAACTCCTGCGGGCAATGTCCGTCTGGCACGAGTCCGGTTCCCAGGCTCGCTGACCCGGCGGCCGCCGCCGCCTTCCCCTCCGGGGAGGAACCTGCGCCCGTGGCTTCGCCAAAATGGGCCCAGAACTCGTCCTCGTAGCTCTGGGCCAGAATCGTGAACGCGCCGCTGGATTCCACCTGCCCGAGGAACCTGATCGCGGCGTCGAACGGTTGCACGCCCACCTGCTGGTAGCGCGTCCGACCGCCGTGCTTGTCGAAGAGCGCGTTGTCCAGCAAGCGACTGCGGGCTATGGTCTGACCGACCCCTGAAGAAACGTCCGGTACAGCGCCGTCGCTGAGCAGTTGCGCGAAGGCAGTGGTCGGGCACGAAATTCCGCCGGTCCCCTGGCTCGCGAAGCCTCGATCGGTGGGCACACGTCGAGCGCAGGGAAGTCCACATGATCAACGGATTGGGCGGAGCGATCGCCAGCAGTTACCGGGTGGCCGGCGGGCTATTCGCGACGGCGTTGGCGCTGTGGATTGGAGTGGCGCTCATCGAGCTGCTGCAACACGCGGTCGAATGGCGCCTGGGAATGTTCACCCCGGGAGATGGGATCCAGGCGGGCACGGAGTCCCGCATACGCGCGGGATTCGGGTTGACGAAGGTGGCAGCGGTGATGGTCTGCACTTACCTCGTGCCGAGGTACCTGTACCAGGACCGTGACTGGCAACGGGTCGGGCGGCTGGACCGGACGTTTCTCCGCGGCGTCGCCGTCCTTGCTGGCGTCGCGGTACTCGACTTTGCGATCCCCGCGGCATTTGCGCGGACGGTGGAGCTGGTCTTCGCCATGGACCCGGGCGTGGCCGTCATGTGGGGTGAATGGCTCGGTGTGGTCCTGACGATTCCGCTCATGGCCCTGTCTCCCTGGGGTATCGGTCTCATCGCCGGCGACCACGCCATGACACTGCGCAGGTCCGTGCGTGCGATGCATCGACGGTGGATCTGGGCAACCCTGCTGATGGCCGCTTGCGGCATCCCCCCGCTGGTCCTGCATATCGCCCTGAACGACATGGCGGTCGGCGCGTCGCCTCTCGCCCTGGGCACGATACTGCTGCTGGACTCCGTACTGGTCGGGTTCATGGCCTTGCTCGTGGGCTCGTCGATCTGGACCATCTATCGCATTCGCGTACTCGAGGCAGCGAGTGACTCGTAGGGGTGCGCATCGGGGTGGACGTCATGGTTCCGTGCCCACCGTGGCGTGCCCGGCTACACTTGCGCCCCCAATGCCGGCCCGCCGGCCGAACCCAACCAGGACCCGCCCGCAGATGAGCGACCGAAATCCACCCGCGGTGGTCAGCGCCGCCGATGTCCCGGCGCGCACGAAGACGTCGATCTACCCGGAGCCCTTTCTCAGCCGCATGGCGAAGCGCGAGAAGCGTCCGCTGGGGGATTGTTTCGGTCTGCGGCACTTCGGGGTGAACCTGACCACGCTCGCGCCGGGAGGCGAGTCCGCGCTGATGCACACGCATGGCAGGCAGGAGGAGATGGTCTACGTTCTCGAAGGGCATCCCACCCTCGTGACCGAGTCCGGCGAGACTCGGCTCGGCCCCGGCATGTGCGCGGGTTTCCGCGCGCAGGGCCCGGCGCATCACCTGGTGAATCGGACCGGTGAGAACGTGGTGATCCTGGAAATCGGCGATCGCCTGCCCGGCGACTCCGCGCGCTATCCCCGCGACGACCTACGGATCACCGCCCGCGAAGACGGGACCTGGCAGTTCACGCACAAGGACGGGACCCCGTACTGACCGGGCGAGCCCCACGCGACGCGGGCCGAGCACCCGAGGGCCGCCGCTTCAAACCTCCATCCGTCGGATCCCGCTCGCCATGGGTGACGATCGCCAGTAGCAGCAACGCAAGTGCCGCGCGCGAGCGTCTCATGTCGTCTCCTTGAGCGACGGCTTCAAGCTGGCTCGCGTCCAGAATCGCCGCCCTTCGGCACCGGCGCGAAGTACCCGACGACAAGCAGCAGCAGGCCCACCCCGAGGAAGGACACGACCCGGCTCAACGTGTCGACGTTGCCGAGTTCCACGACGAACAGCTTGACGATCACGAGACCCATCACGACCGCACCGCCGATCCAGACCTCGCGCCGTTCCCGCATCGCCCCGGCCACCATGCCCGCCAGCCCCGCGGCGCCCCAGACCAGCGACAGTCCCGCCTGGAAGATCGCCGATCCGGCCAGGTCCGCGGCCGTGAACGGGACGCCCGCGAAGTGGTGGACGCCGCGCGCCACTTCCATCGACAGCAGGACGAGCCCGGCGACCACGACCAATGCGAGCATTCCGCGCGCATCCGCACGCCCCACGTCGATGTCATACGCACGCCAGGCCGCAACACCCGCCACGACCGCCGCGATGGTCAGCGGGTTGAGCAGCGGGAGATAGGGCAGTGGCGCGGCGCTCCCGCTGGAGGTCAGGCTGGCGGCCAGGACGGCCAGGGCCGCCATGCCCGCAACCACCGGGATTCCCAGGGTGGAGAACCAGTGCCAATGCGTCTCGAGCGGCCAGGGCAGGCGCCGGCGCGCCTTCCCGGTCGCCCACGCCAGCACCGCTGCCGACACGACGGCGGACGCCAGGGGCCAGTCGCCCCCGGCCGCGTTGCCCACGAGCCAATGCACTTCGCGCGCCACCAGCCACGCCAGGACCCAATACGTACCGATTTGCAGGAACGGCGCGAGCCTCGGATAGCCGCCTTCCCGGGCATACAGGAATCCATACTGGACGCCGAACGCCAGCGGCCATGCGAGCCAGCCGTAGTGCTCCAAGGGATGGGATTGCAGGCCCATCGGGACGCTGCCAAGCACCACGAGCATGACAGGCAGCAGCACCAGCCCAAGGGAGGCGAGCCGCTGCCATGCCAGCGCTCGCGCAACAAGCATCGCCGCCACGGCCGAGAGCGCGGTCGCGGCGAGCGAGGCGTCGCGAATGCCCTCGTCCGGCAGGTCGGAAATCTCCCCGCCGACCGACAGGAACCACCACGCACCCGCCCAGACCAGCATGATGCGCGTCCACACGGCCTGCGCACGCGGCGCGAGCGTGCCGTGGTCGAAGCTCCAGGCAACCGTCCAGCCCGCGAGCGCCAGCAACGCACCGGACAGGAAAGGACCGTTCAGCACCGGCATGGCCGCGTCGCCGAACGGTCCCGCCATGACATGCGCCGCCGCCGCGACCACCTGCAGCGCGGCGCCGCCGAGGGCCAGCAACGGCGACCCGTTGCGCACGCCGAACCACGCCATCGCCGCGCCCTGCATCGCCCAGGCCGCGCTGGTCCAGCGATCATCCAGCGCCAGCGGAAACGCCGTCGCCAGGAACGCGAGCGCCAACCCGACGAAGCACATCGCCAGGAGGCGCAGGTCGGCGATCCGCCACACCACCGCGCCCAGCACGCCGTACACCGCCGCCAGGCCCCCGGCCGACCACGCGAGCCCGGTGTTGCTCTCCACGAGCTGGGTCTGCAGGGCGAACCCGATGAACGGCGTGCCGAAGACCACGGTGCTGTCGACGAAGCCGCGCAGGTTGGGCGGGCGGCGCAGGGCGAACAGCACCGCGACGCCGATGTACATCAGCACGAACAGGACGAGGAAGGGCTCCGTCGTCGCGAAGTGCTCGGGCCGATAGCCCTCGTAGCCCCACCAGCTCGCGATGACGAAGGTGAACCCGAAGCCGAGCAGGTTCAGGATCCGCCACGCCTTGAACCAGGCGATGCTCAGGATCGCGGCGTTCAGCACCGCGTAGTAGCTGAACAGCGCAACGTGATTCCCGGTCTCCGTGGCGGCGAGCAGGGGCGCGAGGAAGCCCCCGGCGACACCCAGCACGATGAGCGTACGGGCGTTCTGGAGTACCGCGAGGAGGCCCGCCGCCACCGTGACGATGACCATGGCGCCAAAGGCCATCGTGGCCGGCAGGAGCGCGTAGAACTCGAACGCGGCGTAGGTCGTGAGATAGAGAATGCCGAGGCCTCCGCCCTGGAGACTCAGGGCATAGATCTCTCGCTGCGCGCGCAGCCGCCAGCCCACGCCGAGCATGGCGAGGCCGAACAGCGCCAAGCCGGCGAAACGGGCCCACACGGGCAACGTGAACAGCTCGTGGTCGATGGCGTACTTGATGAAGAAGCCGACGCCGAAGAGGACGACCACGACGCCGACTTTTACTGGTGCGTTGCCGGTGGTGAACCAGTCTTTGGCGGCGGCGAGGAGTCGATCCGCTGGCGAGGGGGTGGACCGCTGCCTTGGTCCCGGTGCGTCGTCTTTGGGCTTGGGGCGGGCGGGGGAATCCCACGTCGGGTCTGATGCTGTGAGCGTGTCCGTCGCCGAGATGTCTGCCACGGCCATTGTGACTCTGGGTGGAGTCGCCTCCGGGTCGTCCGTGGCCGGATCCGGCTGCGCGTGCCGACCCGTCGACGCAGCGCTCGCCCGTATCGCTTCCAGTTCCTTGAGGCGGCGACTGAGGTGCAGGACCCAGCCGCCGAGACCGCCGATCAGGCCGCAGTAGAAGATCCCTGGGCCGTATCCGCCGATTAGCGTGCCGACCAGCAACCCGCCAGCCAGGCCCGTCAGAACGTGGGGCGTCAACTCGTGGCCTCCCGGCCCTCCAGACGCATCATTCTAGAGGGCGCCGCCGCCGGTCGGGTAGGGGCGGGGCTTGTCCCCGCCCGCGCTGGGCCCGTGCACGCATTTCGACCCGGGACGGGACAAGCCCGTTCCCTACAAGTCCGTCGAAGGCCTTCATCCACCTCTGTCGACACGTCCATGTACGATACGACGCATGCCGTCGCGCGACTGGACCAGGGCGGAGGTCGAGGCCGCCGTTGCCGACTACCTGGACATGCTCGCCTGCGAGATACGTGGGGAGAGGGTCGATAAGGCGCGGCACAACCGGGAGCTCCGGGAGCGCCTCGACGGCCGCTCCAAGGGCGCCGTGGAGTTCAAGCACCAGAACATCAGCGCGGTGCTGCTCGCCGAGGGGTTCCCGCCCATCGATGGCTACAAGCCGCGCGGTCACGTGCAGGCCAAGTTGCGCGAAGCCGTGCAGGAGCGACGTACGGAGATCGAGCGCTTGATCGGAGTCGACGTCGAGAAACCTCAAGAACCACCCGTTGTCCCAGACATCCTGGGCATCGAAGTCGATCCACCGGATCCCACCGAACGCGAATTCGGCGAGAGGAGATCCGACTACCTGACCCCCGGGTCGGCCGCCGGCCCAATCGACTATCTGCTGCGCGAAGCCCGGAACCGCTCGCTGGGCGACGCGGGCGAGGCACTGGTGATGGACTACGAACGCGTGCGTCTCGAGCGCGCCGGCAAGGACCACCTCGCCCGGAACGTCGAGCAGGTGTCGAGGACCAAGGGCGATCACATGGGTTTCGACATCCACTCCTATGAGGCGAGCGGCCGGGACCGCTTCATCGAGGTCAAGACGACGCGCTACGGCCGGCACACGCCCTTCTACATCAGCGACGGAGAATTGCGGTTCTCGGAGGAACACGCGGAGTCCTATCGCCTGTACCGCCTGTTCGGGTTCCGGAAGCACCCGCCGCTCTTCACGTTGCCCGGCGACGTGAGCGAGCACGTCCAGCTCCAGCCGGTCAACTACCGCGCGCGGTTCTAGCACGTCGGCCAAGGCAGCAGATCCACGCCCAGGTTGAATCGCCCGTCGGCGGCTGCGAGAGTGACCCGATGGAGGAAACAGCCACGTACGCGCGCCTGAAGGAGCGCGGCGGCCCGGTGCCCGTCTCGACGAAGATCTACCAGGGCGCCTGCGCCTGGCCGCTGACGCGTGAGCGGCATTGGGAGATTCGGCGCGGGATCGATGCGCGGCGGGAGGGTGAGCGGGTTGGAGTGCGGTCGCTGAGCAGCAAGCAGATCAACCAATAGGGGAAAACGCATGTCTGAAGCACTGGAGCGCCGGTTGGCGGCACTGGAAGCGGAACTGGGGGAACTGCGGGATCGCGAAGCCATCCGCGAGATCATTCACCGCTATTGCCAGGCCGTGGACCGCTGCGACCTGGAGATGCTCAAGTCGTGCTATCACGCCGACGGCTATGACGATCACGGCTTCTTCGCCGGCAACGCCCACGCGTTTGCCGAGTACGTGATTCCGTGCCTTCAGCGCATCGACTCGAGCATGCACTCCATCACGAACACGCGGTTCCGCTTCGACGGCGACCGTTGCGCCACCACGTCCCAATGGAGCGTCGTACACCGCTTGCCGCACGAAGCGGGGTTTACCGACTTCTGGCACCAGGGCCGCTACCTGGACGTGTGGGAAAAGCGCGACGCCGAGTGGAAGCTGCTCCATCGCGTCGTTGCCAGCGACCTGGACCGTTGGATCGAAACCATCGACTTTCGGTCGGGAATGCTCGACAGCCCCCATCAGCCGCTGCGCGGCTGTCGCGGCGCGGAGGACCCGGGCAACCTCTGGTTTGACGTGCTGCGGCATCGGCCCGAGCGGCCGGGCATGGACGACCTTTGGGCGGGGTTTCGTGCTCTGGGCGAGGCTACGCGCGAGGGCTGAATCGGCTGGATTCGGGAGAGGCTCCTTTCGCCAGGCGCCGCAAGGAACGCGCGAGGGACACTTGGGCGTCGAGCCTCATGCCATGTGAAGGGCGATTTGCGCCGTACAGCGCCGCCAGGCCCAGGCCGACCACGCGAGCCCGGTGTCGCTCTCCACGAGCTGGGTCTGCAGCGCGAACCCGATGAACGGCCTGCCGAAGACCACGGTGCTGTCGACGAAGCCCCGCAGGTTGGGCGGGCGGCGCAGGGCGAACAACACCGCGACGCCGATGTACATCAGCACGAACAGGATGAGGAAGGGCTCCGTCGTCGCGAAGTGCTCGGGCCGATAGCCCTCGTAGCCCCACAAGCTCGCGATGACGAAGGTGAACCCGAAACCGAGCAGGTTCAGGATCCGCCACGCCTTGAACCAGGCGATGCTCAGGATCGCGGCGTTCAGCACCGCGTAGTAGCTGAACAGCGCAACGTGATTCCCGGTCTCCGTGGCGGCGAGCAGGGGCGCGAGGAAGCCCCCGGCGACACCCAGCACGATGAGCGTACGGGCGTTCTGGAGTACCGCGAGGAGGCCCGCCGCCACCGTGACGATGACCATGGCGCCAAAGGCCATCGTGGCCGGCAGGAGCGCGTAGAACTCGAACGCGGCGTAGGTCGTGAGATAGAGAATGCCGAGGCCTCCGCCCTGAAGACTCAGCGCATAGATCTCTCGCTGTTCGCGCAGCCGCCAGCCGACCCCGAGCATGGCGAGGCCGAATAGCGCCAAGCTGGCGAAGCGGGCCCATACGGGCAACGTGAACAACTCGTTGTCGATGGCGTACTTGATGAAGAAGCCGACGCCGAAGAGGACGACTACGACGCCGACCTTTACTGGGACGTTGCCGGTGGTGAACCAGTCTTTGGCGGCGGCGAGGAGTCGATCCGTTGGGGAGGGGGTGGAACGCTGTCTTGGCTTAGGCGCGTCGTCATTGGGCTTGCGAGGGGCGGTCGAATCCTAGGTCGGGCCTGATGCTGCCGGCGTGTCCGTCGAGATGTCTGCTGCGACCGTGCTGATGCTGGCTGGAGTCGGCTCGGGGTCGTCCGTGGCCGGATCCGGCTGCGTGTAAGGACCCGTCGACGTAGCGGCGGGCTCCCTTGTGGCTTCCAGTTCCTTGAGGCGGCGACTGAGTTGCAGGACCCAGCTACCGAGGCCGCCGATCAGGCCGCAGTAGAAGATCCCGGGGCCGTATCCGTCGATGAGCGCGCCGACCAGCAGCCGCCCGCGAGGCCCGTCACAACGTGGGGCGTCAACTCGTGGCCTCCCGGGCTTGTGGACGGACGATTCTAGCTTGCGGATGGGTTGGGGAGGCGGAGTTCCGCTACGGGCGCGATGGTGTGAATGGGAAACAGCTTCATTGCGTACCGTACACCTGCCGAGCCCAATCGATGCGTCGCCCCGTACGGCCGGCGGCCTCGGATGTCTCTTCCGTGACGCCGGGCCAGTTGTCCCGAGCCTTGCCCGCGCGAAGGTGCAGTGGGCAGATGCTAGACTGAGGTCGCACACTTGTTCGGTCCCGCACCGCCTGCCTATTGGCCGGCTGTCCGGTTGACCTCCAGAGACACCAGCGAAAATGAACGAAGCAATCTCGGGGACGATAGACGCGTACGACCAACGGAACGGGTACGGACATATTGCCCCAGATATACCCATAGCCGAAGGCAATCTCATACTCGTGCATCGAAAGTCCCTTCGGCATCCAGCGACGGCTTTCTCCCTTGCACGAGGCCAACGCGTGTTGTTCACAACGACCACAGTTCCTCGAGGTCTATTGGCCACGGATGTCCGTCTCGAAGTGGATGACATGGACCTTATGCGTGCGTCATCCGAGGAGCTGGCAGAGGGTGTAATGGACACGCTGGTAGCCGACCGCGGATTCGGCTTCATTCGATTGTCGGACGGGCGCCGCG
Organism: Pseudomonadales bacterium; assembly: GCA_963664635.1. Taxonomy (GTDB): domain Bacteria; phylum Pseudomonadota; class Gammaproteobacteria; order Pseudomonadales; family Azotimanducaceae; genus VXNE01. The sequence continues at coordinate 676,919 of OY761542.1, forward strand.
CCTTTTGCCACGTATCGAACCTCAGGGACTCGCAAACGCTACCGCCGAAGGGTGCGGCCGTAGAGTGCATGCTCATTGAGACTGAGAGCGGATTGCGGGCTGTGGATGTTGTGTCCATTGAGAGCGGTGACGCTCGACTCATTTCGTCTCGATCCTCAACGCCACGGTCGGAAGACCTCCTTGCGAAAGCAGTGCTTGCGCGGGACAGTAAGGACTACGCTACTGCCCGTGAGCTATACCAGGAAGGAATGAGAAAAGCTCCTAGTGTCCAACTGATTTTGAGCTTCGCCGCCTTCGAGAAGAACCAGCACCGCCGCGAAGCGGCGATGGACATCTACGCACAGGGTATAGAGAGTTTCCCGGAAATCGCGAAGCTCCGCGAGGACGCTGGAGTACTTGCCGGAGGAATGGGCCATACCGAAGTCGCCTCTAAGTACCTGCAATCTGCACTTTCCTTGTGTCGGTCCACACCACAGGCGGGTGAGACTGGAGTCCTTCTGGCGCTAGCACGGCTACACTACCGCGGGGACACTCGGGCGTCTCTAAGTCGCTCTCTAGCTTACTTTCGTCAGGCCAAGAACGTCGCGGGCTCAATGCCAAGTTCGGATGAGCTGTCTCTGCGGCTCGCAGAGATACGGCTCCAACACCACCGAGGGAGTCTCGTCTTCAGCTTTTTGCATGCGTGCCGCTTCCGCATCGAGACGGCTCGCCTTCTGGCGGAAACTACGACCGGTGCGGACCTCATAGCAAGCATAGACAACGCAGAGATCAACGAAAGCTACGGAATATCTGGCAGCACGCTTTTTCGTTGCGTCTTCAAGTCGAAGGTAACTCAACACGATCTCGACGACCTTGACAAAAGGCTGACGGAACTCGCGCAGACCGACATCTTCAACGACCAGATTGCCTTCCTGATCCTATCGTCCGTTCCGGACGAACTCCGGAACTCCCTCTATCGGCGCGTTGACCGGCCGACGCAGGGCCACATAATCGTACCGATAGCGCAGGAGGCCTTAGAACGACAGACGTCTCCCCTTGATGCCCTCCGCGATGTGCTCGATATCTGGCTGTATCGCCGAGATCTATTTGCCCATACGAGTCCTGTGGTAGGAAGTAGGTTTTTCGGACGAGAGAATATCCTTGCGACGCTCCGAAACGCGATTGCCTACTCGAAGCCATGTGGCATTTTCGGCCTTAGGAAGGTCGGGAAGACGTCGCTTCTACAGGAGTGCGAGAGAAGGACCCGTGGTATGGGCGACTTGGTCGCCTACGTTGACCTGTTACGACTACCCGCGGATGTCGGTGACGCGCGCTGGCTGTACTGGCGTATCGCCAACCTCCTTCATGCGGAGGTAGGTAACCGGGCACAGCTTAAGTTTGACTGGCGTCTGGGCGGACGATACGAAGACTACCTTGACTTACCCCCTGAACTCCCGGTTGCGACAGCCTTCGATTCGGATCTATCCGGCCTGCTCCGGCGTATAGTCACGTCGAAGCTGAATCCAAAGCCTAAGGTCGTTCTGCTCCTCGATGAGATCGAACGACTGCTGCCGACTGGGCTCGGGAAGGAAGGGGGCATAAGGGGCTTCTTCGAGTTCTTTAGTTATTTGCGTGGGATAGCGCAGGAGACTGTGCACTTCGCTGTTGTCGTCACCGGCGCCAACCCGTCGCTGGTGGAAGTGCCGCAGTTCGGGCTCCGAGATAACCCGGTATTCAATTTCTTTGAGGAAGTCTACTTACAGCTCCTGAACCCTGAGGAGACTAGCGGCATGATACGGAGGCTAGGGAAGGGAATGGGGATGACTTTTGGCGATGACGGATGCCACCGAATCCATAGACTCACGGGCGGGCACCCGTACTTTGTAAGGGCGTTTTGCAGCTATCTGGCAAAGCAGCGTCGCGAAAGACCGATACATATTTCCAGCGGAGACGTTGACATGGTTGTTGACGCCTATTTGGAGAATGGCGGAAAGGACTTTCGGGAGATAGCGGCCCGTCTTGAACGGGACTATCCTGAGGAGTTAGCAGTGTGTGTTGAACTAGCGCACGCGGCAGCGCCTATATCAATCAAAAACGAGGATGGCAGAGTGATGTGGTCCCAAGGGAGTGTCAAACACCTCATTGGATACCAGCTAGTACGGATAGACGACGGAATGGCACGCTTGACCATGGAGCTGTTTGGCCGTTGGATTCAGCATTGGCACGGCGTGGAGCAATGAAGGCATGATTGATCAACCGTGTGTAGGTCGCGATCTGGTTGTCAGGGAACTGCTGGAAAGGGCCGCGCAACTAAAATGCGTTCTGCTTTATGGCGGTCGACAAGCGGGGAAGACAACGTTACTCCGCAACGTGGAGCGGGTGTCGGTGGCGGCCGCGCGGGGAGCGGTGGCATTCGCCGACGCCGAGGTGGCCGTCTATGTCGATTTGATGGGGTTGCCGTACGATGCGGAACCGTCAGACTTCTATCGTCTTTTGGTTCTTCGGACGGGCGCCGTCTTAGCCCGCGTGGAAGAGCCAAGGGGCCCGAGAGAAAAGCCGCGATTGAGATACGATGTAGAGGCCTTTGTGGCCGCCGTGGCGGGGATGCTTGAGGCGCATCCGCAGCTCAAACGGATCACATTCCTTCTGGATGAAGGGTCCCGAGTCTTAGGAAGCCGATTCCCACGCGCGTTTCAGGACAACTTGTTCGGCATACTATATGGAGGGGATCGGTCGCCAGCGTCCGACAGTCTAGCTTTCGTGTTTTCTGGTGCACAGGAGCTTCTTAGGTTCTGTGAAGACAGTACGTCACCGCTCGGAAGTCGCGCAGGCGAGATAGTCCTGAGAAACCTAGATCGTGAATCCGTGAGAGAACTCGTTTACGGACGTTGTCCTGAGCTTGATCGAGAGGTTGGGCTGGAGGTTACGTCGTATATCTTTTCGGAGAGCGGTGGACACGCAGGGCTGGCCAGTCGGATGGCAGATGCGGCGTCGGCGGTCGCGCACAACACGAGCCAATCGGGGCTGGTGGAGGCGGTAAAGCGTACTAGTCACGGAAGGCTATTCGATCATTGGGTTCTTCGGCTCTCCGGTGGGGCTAGGGCGGTTGCCGACAAGGTAGTGGCGGGGACAGAAGGAGGCTGGTCGAGAAGGAGGATCGCGAGAACCGTGAGAGCGGCAGGTCTTGATCCTTTCTTGGGGATGCTGGTTTGGAATGAACTGCAATACGTAGGCGTGTGTACACTGCAGGAGGATGGCGAGGTCTTGGTACCGGTCAACCAGCTATTTTGGCGACACTACCAAAGCGTTGCTGTTGATATCGCGTCAGAAGGATCGAGCGATCTTGAGACGGAGACCTGGGCTCTCATCCGTAAGGTAGAAGTAGCTATGAGGGCTTTGGTGGTTAGGGAGTTTACGAAGCGGTGGGGTGCAGGCGCGCACAGTAGGATGCGTCGGATTCTCGGGGAGGACGCGTGGGGTAAGATAGAGGGGATAAGGTTGAAGGCGGCGGCCAAGTATGGCGGTTCGCCGCAATACCGCAGGACACTGATGGACTGCATGTATCTGGGACAGTTAGGTACGTTGTTGGAAAGCAATCAATCTTGGCAGCTCTTTCGGGGCTGGTTAGGAGATAAATCTGTAATGCAGCGGTGGGTGAGGGAAATCAGCGTTGTACGAAATGACCTGGCGCACTTCGTGTTGGATTTGCCGGAGAAGGAACTTCGCAGATGTCATATCGCTTGCGACGATCTGCTTGTCATCCTGCAACAGGCGCTTGGCGAAGACGAGACGGTAGGACTTCGCTGAGGGCCTCGGAACCTGCGGCGGATGACGTCTTGGGCGCGCGGGCATAGGTATGGGAAGGGAAGGCACGGATTGGCGGTCAGTGGGCTCTTTCGGGCGGTGGCTAGGCTAGGAAGCCCCGCCGTCAGGGTGTCGGGAGACTGAGGAAGATGACTGGGGAAATCGACCCCCCGGCGACGCTACTCCGAGCCCTCCTTGGAGCTGGATAGGACCTACTGGAGTCGAAGGTGTGGGGCACACGGTGGAAGCCGCGCCGCCGGGGTCGCGCGAGGCGGTCACGAGGGCCCATCGAGCGTGGAGCCAGGGAGTGCGGAACCAACTTTCTGCCGGGATTGGCTTCGAACTCGAGGGACGTCAGGTTCCAGATCGAATCATCGAGGACCTTTCCTGCACCGTTGTCGGAGGGCTTTGAGCGCGCGGATCCTGTCCTGGAGCTCGTGCTGAACCACCGGCTCTTGCGGGACGTCGTGGCAGGGATCCGATTCATGGAGTCAGTCAGAGATGGCTTTAGTTGGCGGACCAATAGCATAAAACGTTGGGCCCACCGGTCCGAGCGAGATCATAACCGTAAGGGAGACTGCAGAAGCCTGGCTCGGTCTGATCAAGGACCATGATCTGAGTCAGAGGCTCGGTGGGATTAGCGAGGAGGTCCCGGGTGCGTGTTACTTCTATCGAACGGAGGTCGGCATCTTCTGGATGGCGATTGGCCTGTTTTCTGCGCTGCCTGTAAGAACCTTGAGAGTCGGATGCCAGAGGCCCTCCAAACGTTCCGGGTCCTGTTGGCCCATCAGCATGAGGTTTTACCGAACGCATCGTACATCGGTCGATGAGAACGACCGCAACGGTGGTTGGATCGTTCGCGTTAGCTTGGTTGAGTGTCGGCGATCGACGAGAAGGAAGGGTCGCAACGAGTTTGCGCAGAGGGTGAGCAAGCGTCGTGGCGAGGTCACCCGGCGGACGGGCTCTTGGTGACGTAGGCGAAGGGATCTTGCGGCCCGGGAAGTTAGGTGTGAAGCTGCACGTCCAAAACGCTCGAACGATTGAAAAAGACCCTTGCGAGATCGAGCACACGACGGCGTTACGCTTTCCCGTAAGGCGCGATGGCGGTGGTCCGTAAAGCGTCGGCGTCAGCTCGAGATCGCGTCATCCCCCCACGATTGGCGGACCCCAGAAACGCCAGACACGGGAGGAGCCCGGAATAGTCCGAGGGCCGGCCCGCCCCAAGCACCCCAACCCCCCACTGTGGCAATATCCCCGCCCCACAGGACTCAAGACAATGACGGCCATCGCCCCCAAATCCCCCGGCCTAACCTTAGGCACCACCCCCGCGCTCGACGCATTCGCCCTCCGCGACAGCGTCGTCGACGAATACAGGCGGTTCGCCACATCGTTCACCACGATCTACGCCCAAGACATCCGCGAGCAGGTCGAGGCGATCTACGCGGAAAACCGCTACTGGCCCGAGCCCCTGATCCAGATCAATCCGAGCTACAAGAGCTCGACCGACGTCGCCGCGATGGTCGCGGACGGCGTCCTGGACCCGGGCTGCTCGGACATCTTCCGCGCGCACGGCGAGCCCTTGTCCCTCTACAAGCACCAGCAGGAGGCCGTGGTGCTGGCCGCCCAAGACGAGAGCTTCGTGGTCACGACCGGCACCGGCTCCGGAAAGTCCCTCTGCTTCTTCATCCCCATCGTGGACTACGTCCTGAAGGCACGCCGCACAGCCTCCGAGCGGCGAACGCACGCCATCGTCGTCTACCCTATGAATGCCCTCGCGAACTCGCAGATGGACGAGCTCGCCAAGTTCATCGGTCAGGTTCCCGGCGAAGGACCGGTCACCTTCGCCCGCTATACCGGCCAGGAGGACCAGGACGAGCGGAAACGCGTCGCGGACCACCCGCCGGACATCCTGCTCACGAACTTCATGATGCTCGAACTCCTCATGACCCGTCAGGAGGAGACGGACCGCCGTGTCATCGGCAACTGTGCCGGACTGCGCTTCCTCGTCCTGGACGAACTGCACACGTACCGCGGCCGTCAGGGCGCGGACGTCGCGCTGTTGGTACGCCGCGTCCGCGAGCGACTGCAGCCGGAGGGGCTCCTGTGCATCGGCACGTCGGCCACGATGGCGAGCGAAGGGTCGGTCGTACACAAGAACGAAATCGTCTCGGGCGTTGCCTCGAAGCTCTTCGGGACCAGCATCACCGCGAACAACGTCATCACCGAGACGCTTGAGCGCATCACCGATTCGACGGCCACCGCAGATTCGGTCAAGCCGCAGCTCGGGGCAGCCATCGACACTGGAACACTGGTGGACATCCCGGACTCTGCCCTCCGCGAACACCCGCTCGCCGTGTGGGTTGAGACGCGGCTAGGGATTGCGTTCTCCGAGGTCGATCAACGTTGGGTACGCGCCAAGCCCAAGACCATGACGGAGGCCGTGGCCGCCCTGGCGGAGGAATCCGGCCGGCCCCGCGAGGCTTGCCGCGCCGTGTTGCGAGACTTCCTGCTGGTGTCGAGCACGACCGAGGCATCCAGGACCGCGAACCCCGCCGCGAGCGAAAAGAGCTTCTTCGCCTTCAAGCTCCACCAGTTCATCTCGGGTGCCGGACACGCCTACGCCACGATCGAGCCCCCGGGCGAACGCAGCGTGACGGTCGATGGTCAGCAGTTCCTCCCCGGCCAACCGGAAAAGCGCCTCTACGCCGTGCACTTCTGCCGCGCATGCGGCCACGAGTACCACCCGGTGCGGCTGGTCCACGGGGCGGAGGGACCGATGTTTCTCGCCCGCGACATCGACGACGCGCCCCCGGCCGTGAAGGACGAACCGGATGGAGACCCGGCCGAAACGCGCCCCGAGGGGTTGTTCGGCTTCCTGACGCCGGAGCCGCTCGACGATCCCACCTTCACGTTCAGCGACAACGACGACGACTATCCCGAGACGTGGCTGGAGTTCGATGCCAACGGCACATCGCGGGTGAGGAATTACTACCGCAACGCCCGCGCTCAGCCCCGTCTGGTCGCTCCGGATGGCCGTATCGGTTCGGGGACGAAGGTGTGGTTCCAGCGGGGCAAGTTCCGGCTCTGCCTGCGTTGCGGCGATACCCAACGCGGCGCCGCGCGCGATCGCACCCGTCTCGCTTCGCTCTCCGCGGAAGGCCGCAGTTCGGCCACCACCGTGCTCGTCGCGAGCGCGCTACGCTGGATGCACGGCGCCGACTCGGAGATGGATCGTTTCACGCGGAAGCTCCTGGGCTTCACCGACAACCGCCAGGACGCCGCTCTGCAGGCAGGCCATTTCAACGATTTCCTGTTCGTGAGCCTGGTCCGCGCCGGTTTTCTCGGCGCACTGCAGGAGGCCGGCGCGAACGGCCTCCGCAGCGACGAACTCGGTGTCGCCCAACAGCGCACGCTCGGCTTCGACCGGCCGGACGTCCAGATCCGCGCCGAATGGCTGCAGGAACCGACGTTGAAGGGCTTCAACCTCCAGGAAGCCGAAGGCCTGCTGCGCCAGGTGCTGGCCTATCGCATCTGGTTCGACCAGCGCCGCGGCTGGCGGTACACCAACCCGAACCTCGAGCAACTCGGCATGGTCGAGGTCCAGTACCTCGGCCTCGAAGACCTCGCCGCGGACGACGAACTATTCGCCGAGGCGCACCCACTACTCAAACACGCGCAGCCCACCGTCCGGGAAGCGGTCTACCGCGAGTTGCTCGACCACATGCGGAAGTGGATGGCGATCCGCAGCCAAGTGCTCGATACCGCCGTGCTCGAGCAACTGGTCGCAAAGTCGCACAGTCGCCTCCGCAAGCCCTGGGGATTCGGCATCGACGAGAAGCCCAGGGCGGCGCGCTGGTTGATGGTCGTTGCCCCCACCCGCCGCACCAGTACCCTCCGCGACATGGACCTCATCGTGCGCGGCGGTTCGCGCAGCGGGCTCGGGCGTACGCTGCGCACGACGAACCTCTGGGGCGGCGACGCATCGATCCGGGACGTGAAGGCGGCGGATTTCGACCAACTCGTCGAGGACCTGCTCCGCGCGGCATCAACCCACGGCCTGGTTTCGGAGGAGAGCACGCCGTTCGATCAGACCGGCTGGCGCCTGAACGATGCGTGCGTCCTCTTCCAGCTCGGTGGAGCGTCGGAGGAAGGCGGCGCCGCGACCCAGAACGCATTCTTCCGAGACCTCTACGAGAATCTGGCCAGGATGCTCCACGCCCCCACGCACCCCCTGTTCGGGTTCGAGGCCCGCGAGCACACCGCCCAGGTCGATCCCGACAACCGCGAAATCCGCGAGAAGCGCTTCCGCTTCGGGGACAAGGAGCGCCAGGAGCTGGACACGGACACACAACGCCTGCGGGAGGCTGGCGAGGCCAATCGCTTCCTCCCGGTGCTCTTCTGCTCCCCGACGATGGAACTTGGTGTCGACATCGCGGCGCTGAACGCCGTGCACATGCGCAACGTGCCTCCTACGCCAGCGAACTACGCCCAGCGGGGCGGACGGGCCGGTCGCAGCGGACAGGCGGCCCTGGTCGTCACCTATGCGTCGTCGCAGAGCCCTCACGACCAGTACTTCTTCCAGCAGCCCAAGGCGATGGTCCACGGTGAGGTTCGTGCGCCGATACTCGACCTCGCGAACCGCGACCTGATCGACAGCCACCTCCAGGCGGCGTGGCTCTCGTGTGTTGACCAGCCGCTAGACCCTTGTATCGCCGAGCTACTCGTCCTCAACGACGTCAACCGGCCCATCGAGGCGGACATCAAGGCCGCGCTGGAGGATAGACGTGTGGCGGCCCGAGCCAGTGAACGCATCGGGCGTGTCCTCGATCTGGTGGCGGACGAACTCACACCCGAACTGGCACCGTGGTACACCGGCCGGGACGCCTATACGAAGGCCATCGTGGCGAAGGCGTCGGGGCGCTTTGACGACGCCTTCGACCGCTGGCGCGATCTCTTTTCCGCCGCCGAAGAACAGCGCGATGCCGCCCGCGGGACGATGGACGACTACTCCGCCTCCTACCAGGACAAACGCGCCGCGCAGACCCGCCATGCACAGGCGGTGGACCAACTCAACCTGCTGCAGCGCGGCAGGAGCACGTTCTCCAGCGACTTCTATACCTATCGGTACCTCGCCACGGAAGGCTTCCTGCCCGGCTACAACTTCCCGAGGCTGCCGCTGCTCGCCTACGTTCCGGCCAGTCGCGATGGCCGTGGCAAGCAGGCGTATCTGCAGCGTCCGCGCTTCCTCGCGCTGGCGGAGTTCGGCCCGCGCAGCCTCGTCTACCACGAGGGGCGCGCCCACCGGGTCGTGCGGGCGTTGCTCTCGGCGGGTCACCGGGAGTCGGCCACCCCGGACACGCAACTCGCCACCAAGCCCGTGCGCATCTGCGCGGACTGCGGCGCCGGGCACTTCCGCGACGACGTATCGATGTGCCACGCTTGCGGGACGTCTCTCGGCGACGCCGAGGTGGTGGGGAACACTTATCGGATCGAGAACGTCGCCACCTATCCAGCCGAACACATTACCGCCAACGACGAAGAACGACAGCGCCAGGGCTTCGATCTGCAGACGACCTTCGAGTGGGCGATCCGCGATCAGGAAGTCGACGTGCGCCGTGCGACGGCAGCCGATGCGGATGGCGAGATCGCCGAGTTGGACTACGGTCCCGGTGCGACCATAACCCGCCTCAACAAAGGGCTGCGCCGCAGGGCGAACAAGACCATTCTCGGCTTCCACATCGACCCCGTGTCCGGCTACTGGGCCAAGAACGAAGAGGAAGACGCGGACGAGCGCGAACTCGATCCCACCGCCGCTCCCCGGCAGTGGATCGTCCCGAGCGTTCAGGACCGCAAGAACGCGCTGCTTTTTCGGCCGCTCGGCGACGATCTCTCGGAGGTCACGCTGACCACTGTGCAGCACGCGCTCCTGCGTGGCATCGAGGCGGTGTTCCAGCTCGAGGAAGGCGAGATGCTCGCCGAACCGATGCCCACCCGGGACGTCCGCAACGGCTTCCTGCTCTACGAAGCCACCGAGGGCGGCGCCGGCGTGCTCACCCGGCTCGTGAGCCAGCAGACGAGCCTCGCGGAGGTCGCCAGAACGGCGCTCCAGATCATGCATCTCGCCGTGGGCGACGACGCGCCCGTGCCGGAATCCCCGGCGGATCTCACGGACCAGCCGGAGGCGAACTGCGTCGCGGCCTGCTATCGCTGCCTCATGTCGTACTACAACCAGCCCGACCACGAACTGCTGGATCGCCGCGACGAAGACGCCCGCGCCATGCTCCTGCGATTGGCGGGCGGCGGCACCGTGCCCCGCGAGGACGAGCGGTCGCCGTCCGCGACCACGGTTGCGGGGGACGGCTCGCGCGTAGGCTCGCGTGTAGGAAGGTGGCGAGCCGAGGCGTCGCGGCGTGACCTTCCCGCTCCGGACGCGAACCCTCTCGTGGCGGGGGACCGATCCATCCGTTGCGTCTGGCGCAAGCACTACGTCGCGGCGTTCGTGGAGGAGGCGGACCTCGCGGCCCTGCAGCCCATGGAGGACCTCGGTTTCGAAGTCATCCAGTTCGAGGATCCCGCAAGCTGGAACGCAGCCTTCGCACGGCTCGCCTCCGCCCTGGGACGGGCGCCGTGAACGCGCTCGCCTACGCGCCTGGGAGCCTCGTCACCGCCCGTGGCCGAGAGTGGGTCGTTCTCGGTGGGAGTTCCCCGGAAACGCTTCGGGTGCGTCCCGTCACGGGATCGGACGAAGACCAGACGCTGATTCACCTTCCCCTCGAAATCGAGCCGGTGCGCGAAGCCCGTTTCCCCCTGCCGAGCCCACACGAACTTGGCGGGCATGACTCGGCTCTCCTCCTGCGCGACGCGCTGCTGCTTTCGCTGCGGCGGGGCGCCGGTCCGTTCCGGAGCTTCGGGCAAATCTCGGTGCAACCGCGTGCCTACCAACTCGTGCCGCTCCTCATGGCCCTCAAGCTGGACCCGGTGCGCCTGCTCATCGCCGACGACGTGGGCGTCGGCAAGACCATCGAGGCCCTGCTCATCGCCCGCGAGCTGCTCGACCGCGGCGACATCGAACGCACCGTCGTGCTGTGCCCGCCGCATCTCGTGGACCAGTGGATCACCGAGATGGAGGTGCGGTTCCATATCCGCGCCGTCCCCGTGACCGCCCGCAGCGCCCGGCGCCTGGAGCGTGGCGTGCCCCCGGGCGTGAGTATCTTCTCTGTGCATTCGCACACGGTGGTCAGCCTGGACTACGTCAAGACCCGCGAGCGGCGCGACAACTTCCTCAACGCCTGCCCGGACTTCGTCATCGTGGACGAAGCCCACACCTGCGCTTCCTCCGGCCAGGGCAGGCACCAACGCTACGAACTCCTCCGCGGGCTGGCCGACAACCCGGCGCGGCACCTGGTGATGCTGACCGCGACACCCCACAGCGGGGACGACGCGGCCTTCTACCGGCTCCTCGGCCTGCTCGCCCCGGAGTTCGAGGCCCTGGCGGACGCCACGGGCAACGTACGCGCCCGGCTCCGGGAACGCCTCGCGAATCACTTCGTCCAACGCCGCCGTCCGGACATCGCGGAGTGGCGCGAGGGCGACATCTTTCCCCGGCGCGAAACCAGTGAGATCACCTACAAGCTCAGCGGGGCCTGGGAGGCGTTCCTCAACGATGTCCTCGATTACTGCGCCGAGGTGGTGGAGGCGGATGCCGGCGACGCGGAGCGCCAACGCCTGAACTTCTGGGGGACGCTGGCCCTGCTCCGGTGCGTGGGGTCGAGCCCGATCGCCGCGGCACTGGCCCTGCGCACCCGTGCCGGGGAGGACCTGGGCCAAGAAGCACGCGAGGATCTGTTGGATCGCATCTTCGATGGCGAGGTCGATGCCCTCGTCGTGGACGATCTGGAGCCGCCGCTCGGCGGCGAAGACCCGGCGCTGCAACGGCTCATAGGGCAGGCCGAGCGGCTTGCCGGTCGGGGCGATGATCCGAAGCTCGAGACCGCCTCGGAGAGCGTGATGGGGCTCGTGGAGGCCGGGTTCAACGTGGTGGTCTTCTGTCGGTTCATCGCGACGGCGCACTACGTGGCCCGTCACCTCGGCCAGCGGCTCTCGGGCACGACCGTGGGCGTCGTGACGGGCGAGATGCCCCCGGAAGAACGCGAGGAGCGGGTCGCGCGGATCGGCGCCGACGAAGATGGAAGGGTCTTGGTCGCCACCGACTGCCTCTCCGAAGGGATCAACCTGCAGGATCACTTCGACGCCGTCGTGCACTACGACCTCTCATGGAACCCGACGCGCCATGAGCAGCGGGAGGGCCGCGTCGACCGTTTCGGCCAGCCGAGCCGGACGGTGCGGGCCACGCTCCTCTACGGCGTCGACAACCCGATGGATGGCGCGGTGCTCCAGGTCATCCTGCGCAAGGCCGCCCGCATCCGCGAGGAACTCGGTGTCCCGGTGCCCATACCGGACGAAGGCCACTCGCTCACCCAGGCGCTGCTCAAGGCCGTGCTCCTGCGGCGGCGAGGGCGCTCCGACGCGATCGAGGGCGATCAGCTTGAACTCTTCGAGAGGCAATGGGAGGACACCAGGGAGAAGGCCAGGACCAGCCGGACCGTGTTCGCCCAACGGCGCATCCAGCCCGATGAAGTGCTGCCCGAGTGGCACAAGAGCCTGGCCGCGATCGGCGGCCGTGACGACGTGCAGCGCTTTGCGAGCCGCGCGCTCGCCCGCCTCGGTTCGGGACTGGAAGCAGGCCGCAGGGGATTCCGGGTCCCGACGCTGTCCCTCCCCGATGCCGTTCGCGAGCGCCTGGCGACGGAGAATATCGTCGACACCCTGGCCATCGACTTCTCCTATCCCGCGGCGCCCGGCTGCCGCCCCGTGCAACGCAGCCATCCCCTCATCGCGGTGTTGGCCGACACGCTGCTCGGCCAGACCTTGCTGGACGACGCAAGCGATGCATCGACCGACGATCCGGCCGTGCTCGGGCGTGTCGGCTGCTGGATTTCGGAAACCGTCCAAAGTCGAACAACGGTGACGCTCCTCCGGCTCCGACACCAACTCTTGTCCCGCCGGCGCCATCGCGAGTCGACGTTGATGGTGGAGGAGGCGGCGGCGCTGGCCTGGGTGGCTTCTGGAGCGGAGGAACCGATCTCCGGGTCCGACGCTCTCGCTCTGCTGGAGCTGCCCCCGGTCGGAGATCCCCCACGGCATGTGCGTGAGCGCGAGGCCGGGCGGGCATTGGCGCTGCTTCAGGATCGCGCGTCGGATCTCGAAGCGTTTACGGCGGCGCGGGCGAGCGCCCTGCTCGACGACCATCTGCGCGTGCGCGAAGCCAGCAGGGCTACGGGGAGCACCTCGGTCCAGGCCCTGCCGCGCCCGGACGTGATCGGCGTCTACGTCCTCCTGCCCAAAGTGGATTGACCGTGGCGCCCCGGCGAAGCGATCCCGGTGAGGCCCGATTGGGCCGTCTCGCTTTCGAGGCACTCTCGATCGAGGGGGGGTTGCTTGGGGCGGAGTGGCTCGGCAGGGTGGCGCAGCTCCAGGCCGACGCGCAGGAAGCCGGCGACTATCGGGTCCCGGACGGACTGCACATCCGCGACGAGATCGCCCGGAGTTGGCGGATTGCCCAGGCGTGCTTCAAGGCGATGGAGGTGGGCCGGGCCGGAGGCGGCGATCGCTCCGCGCTTGCGGAGCGTTTCGTTGAAACGTTCTTGCGCGACGGCTTGTGCTTCGCGTCCCTGACGCGGGCGGAACCCACGACGGTCGACGACAGAACGTACCCCGTCCGCTTCTTCGCCCTCGGTGATCGAGTCCCCGTCGCGGTGGCCCCGCTGGGAACGGGCCTGGACGTTCCCTTGCCCGAACTCGGCAACGAGCACCGCCGGCGGAGCGCCTTCGGCCTCCTGCAGGAGACGCTGAACGTGTCGAGCGCCGCGCTGTGGGGTGTCGCGACGGACGGACTCTCCCTGCGGATCGCGCGAGACAACGCGAGCCTCACCCGCCCGGCGTGGATCGAGGCCGACCTCGGCAGGATGTTCACGGAGGAGTTGTACTCGGATTTCGCCGCGCTGTGGCTCCTCTCGCACGAGTCCCGCTTCGGCCGCGCCGAAGACCCACCCGAGACCTGTCCGCTCGAAGCGTGGCGGGAAGCCGGCCGGGAGGAAGGCACCCGGGCGCGGGACAAGCTGAGCGGCGGCTTCCAGCAGGCCCTCGAAATCCTCGGGCAGGGGTTTCTGTCCCATACCGCGAACAACGAGCTTCGTGCCGGGCTGCGCAAAGGGAATCTGACCACGGACCGGTTCTTCGGGCAGCTCTTGCGCCTTGTTTACCGGCTCGTTTTCCTGCTCACCGTCGAAGAACGGGACCTGCTGCACCCGAAGCGGGTCTCCGGGTCTACCCGCGAACTCTATGCCGACGGCTACGGCCTCCGCCGCCTGCGCGACCGGGCTGTCCGCCGCAGCGCTCACGACCGCCAGGGCGATCTCTGGGAGGCCGTCAGAATCGTCTTCCGGGGCCTTGCGAGTGGGGAAGCCCGGCTGGGGCTCCCCGCCTTGGCGGGACTGTTCGGCTCGGAAGAATGCGCGGACCTTGATGCGGCCAAGCTCGAGAACCGCGCGCTCCTCGGCGCCCTGTTCCGACTCGCCTGGCTTCGCGAACCCGCCGGCCTCGTGCGGGTGAACTGGCGCGACATGGGACCGGACGAACTCGGCTACGTCTACGAGGGCTTGCTCGAACTGGTCCCACAGATCACCGGGAACGGCCGGACGTTCTCCTTCGCGGGCGCGGACGAGAGCGTTGGCCATGCACGGAAGACCACCGGTAGCTACTACACGCCGGACGAACTCGTTCAGGTTCTCCTGGGCAGCGCGCTCGATCCGGTTATCGACCGCACGGTCGACACCAACCCCGAGCGTCCCGTCGATGCACTGCTGGACCTCGCCATCGTCGATCCCGCGTGCGGCTCCGGGCACTTCCTGCTCGCGGCGGCACGCCGGCTCGCGGACCGCGTCGCTCGGCTCCGGGCCGGCGGCACGCCCACGCCGGAGGATTACCAGCGTGCCCTCCGGGACGTGGTCCGCCGATGCATCCATGGCGTGGACGCGAATCCGCTGGCAGTGGAGATCTGCAAGGTGGGCCTCTGGATGGAGTCCATCGATCCGGGGCTGCCCTTGACGTTTCTCGAGAGCCACATCCGCTGCGGAAACTCGCTCATCGGTACGAACCGCGCGTTGATGGGCGACGGAGTGCCCGATGCGGCGTGGGCAGCCCTCGAGGGAGACGACAGGAAGGTCACCAACGCGCTCAGGCGGCGCAACCGCGTGGAGGTCGCCGGCCAGCGACGCCTGCCGTTCGAGGTACGCGACGAGACGGATGGAGTGCGCGATGCGATGCGTGCGGTGGAGGAGGTCCCGGACACGGACGCCGAGGCGTTGGCGGAGAAAGAGCGACAGTGGAAAGCGCTCCTCGCCTCGCGGGCCTACGAGCGCGAGAAACTCGTGGCCGACGCGTGGTGTGCCGCCTTCCTGTGGCCTAAGGACGAACATGGTCCGGTCGTCGAGGCCGCACCCACGACGGACGCTTGGCTTGGGCTCCGCGACAGGCAGGTGCCGCCGTCCCCTGCGTTCGTGGAGGCCACGCGGCGAATCGTTGAGGACTACGGCCTATTCCACTGGGAACTGGCGTTTCCGGACGTCTTCGCCCGAGGGGGCTTTGATGTCGTGCTCGGCAACCCGCCCTGGGAGCGGGTCAAGCTCCAGGAGCAGGAGTTCTTTGCCAAGCGAGAGCCGTCGATTGCGAAGACACAGAACGCCGCCAAGCGTAAGGAGCTTATCGCCGCGCTTCCTGCCACGAACCCCGATCTGTGGAAAGAATGGAGTCGCGCGACGCGCATCGCGCAGGGGCAAAGCCACTTCGTGCGGCAATCCGGTCGTTATCCGCTCTGTGGAAAGGGCGACGTGAACACGTATGCGTTGTTCGCCGAGCACAACCACCGGATGCTGAGTCCTCGCAGCCGTGCAGGATTCATCGTACCGAGTGGCATCGCAACGGACGATACGACGAAGAACTACTTCCAGGCGATTGTGAAGACGGGCGCCCTTCAGTCGATGTGGGAGTTCGAGAACGAGGGCTTCTTTACGGCCGGGAAGGGCCACATGCTTCGGTTTTCGCTGACTACTCTGTCCGGTCGAAAGGACCCGTCATCGGCGGCCGATTTCCTGTTTCAGGGGCAGGCGATCTCGGACGTGGACGATCCCGAACGCCACTTCAGCCTGAGTGCCGCGGACATCGAAACCATCAACCCGAATACGGGAACTTGCCCGATCTTTCGAACAAAGCGCGACGCCTCCATTGCGCTTTCGATCTACCGGCGTGCTGGCGTGCTTTGGCGCCAAGGTGACTCGGACGGCAATCCGTGGGGCTCAAGATTCCTGAGCATGTTCCACATGACGAACGACTCCGGCCTGTTTTGCACGCAGGCCGAGTTGGCGTCGTCCGGGTGGAAGCTGGAATCCGACCGGTTCGAGAAGGATGGAAGAGTCATGTCGCCCCTGTACGAAGCGAAAATGACCTACCAGTTCAACCACAGGAGCGGCACGTTCGAGGGAGCGCCAGCCGGAAAGAGACCGCATCGATTGCCGTCCCCGTCTGACGAGCAGCTCGCCGATCCGGAGTATGCGGCGCTACCGTTCTACTGGGTCGCAGACGAGGAGGTGGATGCGCGGCTCGATGGTGTCTGGGACCGGGGGTGGCTGCTCGGATGGCGCGACGTGACTGATTCGCGTGCGAGCGTCCGAACCGTGGTCGCGTCCATCATTCCGAGGGTTGCGGTCGGCAACTCGTTTTCACTAATGGCGCTGTCTCCAGACCCACAATTGGTGGCCAACCTCTATGCGAACCTGTCGAGCATACCGTTCGACTATTGCGCGAGGCAGAAGGGCGGCGGGCTTCACTTGAACTTCTTTACTATGCGGCAGCTTCCTGCGCTCCGTCCGGGAACCTACGCGAAGCCAGCGCCGTGGGCACCGTCCGGACAGCTTCGCGACTGGCTCCTTCCCCGCGTTCTGGAGCTCACCTTTACCGCGTGGGATCTGAAGCCTTTCGCCGAGGACTGCGGCGACGACGGCCCGCCTTTCATCTGGGACCCCGAGCGCCGCTTCCAGCTTCGGTGCGAGATCGACGCGGCCTTCTTCCACTTGTACGGCATCTCGCGGGATGACGCCTCGTACATCCTTGACACGTTTTCGGTCCTCGCACGGTCCCAGGAAAACGAGCACGGCGAGTACCGGACGAAGCTCGTCGTCCTCGAGACGTATGATGCGTTGGCGGCGGCGTCGGAGAGACGTGGGACGTACCGGTCGCCGCTCGGGCCACCGAGGAGGGCGACATGAGCCGCTTCCAGTTCCGCGAAATCTATCTCGAGAACTACCGTTGCTTCGACGAGTTGTCGCTTCCGCTTGAGGAAGACACCACGGTCCTTTTCGCTGAGAACGGCGGCGGAAAGACCGCGCTGCTCAACGCCCTCGCGATGGGTCTCGCCGTGGTCCAGAGGGGTTCGTCCAAAATGCTGAAGCTCAACGCGGGGCGCGACGCCAGGATGCGCACGCTCGATGCGCAGGGGAGACGAGAGTCGGTCGGCGGGTGTGAGGTGAAGTGGACCGCAGCAGTGGGCGACATGGAATCCGTTACGTGGTCGACGGCGATCCAGCCCCATACCGTATCCGCACGCCCCAGGAACCGGAACCGACCGATTCTCGAAGCCATTGACCAAGTTCGAGTGCCCGGAGAACGCTGGCCGTTGTTCGGGTGGTACGGCGTCGATCGTTTGGTAAGCCCTCGCGACCATCGCAAGGTCGAGCGCACGCGGGACCGCTGGGAAGGCTACGACTCATCGCTCGACCCGAACCTGGACGAAGGCCCGCTGCTCCAGTGGCTCCAGGACGAGTTTCTCGGAGACGTGGCCCGCCGCCAGCAGCAAGTGCCGGCGCGTTCGTTCCATGAGGCGGTGCTGGAGGCAACGGTGCGGGCAACGCCCGGCGTCACGAACGCTTGGTACGACGCGGTGACACGAGGTCCGATGGTGCATTTCGACGATGGCCACATGGCGCCCTGGGCCGAGCTGTCCGACGGCTACCATGTGTTCATCGCGCTGGTCGCCGACATCGCCCGTCGCGCCGTCATGCTCAACGAGTTTGAAGGCGCGGAAGCGCCGGCACGCGTGGAGGGCGTCGTGCTCATCGACGAGATCGACCTGCACCTGCATCCGGGTTGGCAGCGCGTCGCGCTACCGTGTCTTCGCGAAGCCTTCCCGAAGCTGCAATTCGTCGTCTCGACGCACTCGCCGCAGGTCCTTAGCAGCGCCGAAAACCGCCAAGTGCGTCGCCTCGTTGACGGGACGCTTCAGGAGGAGGGCGTATTCGTCTCCGGGCGGGACACCAACGCGATTCTCCGCGACCACATGAACACCGATGACCGGGACGACGTGGGCGCCGCCGCGCTCCGTCGCCTTCACGAGGCGATCGACCAGGGCGACCGGCCCGTTGCCGACCGGCTCCACGCGGAACTCGTGGAAAGGTGGGGATTCAACGACCCCGCGCTCATCCGCGCCAGAGGGTTCATGGAGGATTAGATGCGGGGACTGGAAAAGCCCCAGCCACCCGCGAATGTGAGCCCGGATGGCCAAGAGCCGCGGCGATTCGTCGATGCCGAGCAGGGTTTTCTCGCGGACTTGGAAGGCAGGCCCAACAAGGTCGGGTTCGCGAGATCAGAGTTCAACCAGCTCGACAAGGCCAAGCTGCGCCAAGTCATGTACGGCGAGCAGGGATCCATCTGCGTCTACTGCGAACGCCGGCTATCGGAGGGCGGGTCGCCGCGAGTGGAGCATTGGCGCCCCGTGAACGCCGCGCCCGAACTCGCTCTCCATTGGAACAACCTCTACCTTTCCTGCTCAACGAGAGACACCTGCGACAACCGGAAGGGCGCCGGACCGCTCAAGGCGAAGGACACGGACCCGGACCTTCCCTGGCCCACCGACTTCACGTACGAAGACATCGTAGGCTTCAACACTGCGGGCTACATGTACGTCCGTAGCGACGTGACCCTCGACGAGCCAACGCGAAGCGCTCTCGAACTGGCCATCGACGACCGCGAATACGGCGGCCAACGACGTAGGGCAATCCTCAACCTCAATCACCCGACGCTCCGTGCGGCCCGGAGTGCGGCGTTGGACAGCGAGCGGACGAGGCTGCGGCAGAGCTTCGGTCAGCACACCCCTTCGGCGGAGGAACGAGCGGTGCGCGCCAGCCAGATTCTCGTCCGCGCTCCGCTTCCCGAGCATGTGAGCATCCGCGTCGCGTGGCTGCGCAAGACCCTCGGCCACGGCTCGTGATGCTGCCCGCAATCACGATCACCCTCCTGGAAAAGGCCGCGACCGACAACGGCTTCGACCTCCAACTGGAGCCCGCCGCCAACTGGCTCGCCTTCGGCAGCAGCCAGACCTCGATGGACGTCTGGCTAACTTTCGTCGAAGAATCCCGGTTCGTCGCCGCCCTGTCGCGGCCAGATGTCCTCGATGGGCTGGCTGGCATGGGCTCGATGTCCACCGACGTACTCCCGAGCGGCGCCACCGGCGCACTCGCCGCCGCCGACATCGCCGCCCTCCACGCCATGCTACGCCGCGCCTTCCAGCTCTCCCGCACGCTCCCGGACGCCCTACTTCACGTTTTCGAGACCGAGACCGCGAACCTCCCGCGAACCACGGAAGCCGAGCGTCTGGTCGTCCAACGCGTTGGCCAGGACATCTTCCGCCGCGGCCTGCTGGAGTACTGGGACGGCCGCTGCGCGATCACCGGCCTCGACGTACCGGAACTCTTACGTGCGAGCCACATCAAGCCTTGGGCCGACTGCGACACAGACGCAGAGCGGCTGGACGTGTTCAACGGGTTGCTGCTGGCCCCGCATCTGGATGCGGCGTTTGATGCGGGGTTCCTGACCATCGCCGAAGATGGCACAGTGCTGCTCTCCGATGCCCTTCCCTCGACGGCTCGGAGGGTTCTTGGGCTCAATGGCTCGCGGCGCATCCACGGATTGCGCCGCACCCACCAGCGCTACCTGCCATGGCACCGGTCCTGTGTCTTCCGCCTCAGTCGGAAACCAACCCCGACCGTGACTTGATCTCTTCCGAGTTCGCGGAGTTAATCCGCGGGGAGGCTGCGTTCTCGGAACAATTGGTCGAAGATGAGATCGGCACCCCATGCCTGGGCGGACGTGAACGCGATCCGGCGCTTCTGCTCTGCGGTGAGTGGCGTCTCGCCGGGCTTGTAGCCTAGATCGTGGTCGGCTTCGGACCATGCGTGTTGGAAAAGGGTCTTGATCTGTAGTTCGAAAAATCGGGGGATCATTGAACGATCCATATCGGTCTCGATGACGTCGGATGGAAGTAGCAGTATCGAATGGTGACCGAAATAGCCGAACTCCGACTCGGAGTCTGGGACCACCTCTTGAGACTCGATGGCTGTGTAATACTTGGTCACGAGGTCGTCGATGCTCTGGACATCCTGCTTGTAGAACACGACTATCCTAGCGCCAATTTGATCCTGTATCTGCACCAAGGGCTCGGAGTATTTCGGTTGCCCGCTTTCGATGGAGGTGGCCTTCTTCAGGAAACGGTCGACCCTCTTCGCTCGGGCGGTAATGCCGTCAATGCGGGATTGACCTTGCATGTGGTCTTCCAGATGTTCGCGGAGCGAGTTGGCTATGCGACCCAGCACACTGCGGTATCGGGCCTCGTATTTCGCCGCCAGTTCGTCAACCATTTTTCCTCAGCCTTTCGTTGACGATCCTGCCTTCGGTCAGGAATCGCACCCTCCGCCCGACGTCGTCAACGATCTCCTGCCTGAACACCCGGTCGAAATTGTCGGCTGGCGCGGTTAGAGTCGCGCCGTTGTCCAGTCCCACAGCCCTGAAGGCCACTAGTCGCTGGTATTCGGTCAAGTCGAACTGGAACATTTCTAGGGCGACCTCCGGAGCCTTCAATGCATCGATGATGGCCGTCTTGGCTGCTTCGGAAAGGCTGAACCTCTCGGTGACATCGTTGACACTGACAGTTTGGCCAGCTAATCCGGGCGCGAGGGTTGCCGCGGCCACGATCGCGTGGCCGGTGTCGGTGTCTGCCTTCTTGGCTGCCTCTCGCATGGCGATGGCCAAGCGGCGTGTACCTGCGGCGGGGGTGACGGTAGAGCGCGACGATAGGAAGTCCATCGTCCAGTAATTCGAGAGTTCGCCCGCATGGCTGTTGATCTGCTTGTCGGTGGCCCGACCGCCCCAGAATCCGTGTTGTGACGCGTCGCGGTAGAGCACGGCCTTGTAGGAGGCTTTGTTTTTCACGAAAACATGCTCGAGGAGCGCAACCGAGAAAACTTGTGCTGCTTTCGTCGACGTAGACGGCGGTGTCGGTGGGGAATCTGGACACGACGAGCTTGTGGTCGGTTCCCTCTTGGCCCGCAATCAGGAACAGCAAACCGAGCCCCGACCGTGCGTCGGTGGTGTGCTCAAGCCGGTGTGCAATCGGTCGTCCCGAGCTGAGCGTGGGGTGCCCGATGTACCGAAGGATCAGGTCCCGACAGTCGTTCTGCTGGGTCCCGTCAGGAGCGTGCTGGAAGGTGATGTCGATGTTGCACTCCTGCTCGGACTTTCCGTAGATGTCGTTCAGCAGATCGAAGAGTGACCCGTTCAGTGGGACCGACGTGGCGTTGATGTGGTTCGGTCCGTCTGAGTGCTTACGGGGATGAACTAAGTAGATGTGTATATGCTGGATGGGCATGCGGGTTCCTACGTTTGGGGGATCACTGGTTGGGGCGACAGCTTTATCCTCGGTCCATAGGAGTCATAGGCCCCTGGGATGCACGACAGATGTGCGGGACACGTGTTCACCTGACGATCCGGCTCCTCGTTCACCGGCGCGATCGGCGCCCGAGTGGCCGGAAGCGACTCCTCTCGCTCGGTCACGGAACGCGGCTCCGGCTTGGTCCGGACCAGCATCTCAGTGTACGGATACTTCGGCCGAAAGAACACCCGCCCCGCCGGCCCGGGTGCGAGAGCTGTTAGTTGGTGGGCAATCCAAGCTGATCGAAGAAAGCCCGATTACGTTCGCTGGCGCTACGTAGAAGCTGGTCGAATGAGATTACTTGGATGTAGGCCCGAAGTGCAGGGTTGTAGCCGAAGTAGCCCATGTGGTCGCTGGTGATTTGAAGGCCGGCCAGTTCGCAGCGCGCGGTTATTCTCGGGGTCAGGTCGCAGAGGACGTAGCAGTACCCCGGAACGCTGGATGACTGTGGAATCGGTCGCCCGTTGGCCGTCTGCATTTCGCCGGCCCGAATGCGGCGTAGATAGCCTAGGGTTTGCTCAATCGGATCGCGTTCCTCTCCCGCGGATGCGTCATTCCTCATGGGGCGCTTAATCTCGACGACGACAATCGATGCCAAGGGGAGTTGATCGCCCTCCGTGAGCAGGATGGACTCGTCGAACACGTTGAGAGCCAAGAGGTCGGGGCGTTTACGCTCCTCGCTGTCGGTGATGGCCATCGACCGCAGTTCCTTGTCGGATGCGAGAAAGTCATGAAAGGTCAGTCGTTCGCTGATCAACCATAGGTTGTTGCGCTGGAACTCGATCGAGTTGGAATCCTTCTGCATTGGCATGATCAGACCGTGGATCAGGTCCTCGCGGGCGTAGGATCCGTCTTCGGATCGCTCGATGGCTACGCGGAGCAGATCGAGGATAACCTTCCTGTGAGATACGTACTCGGCCAGGTCAGACCTCTTGATGTCATCGGCCAGCTGAAGGTAGTCAGCTACGCGAGCCTCGTAGTCGTCGACATTTTCGTCTTCGCGCGGAGCCATTACCTCGTGTCCCCGCGAGAGCAGTTGGGTTTCGGACTCCGACTTGTGCTTGTGCAGAAGGACGTCGAGATCCTTGTCGGAAATGGTGGGATCGACGTAGAGTGCCTCGTCCGGAATCCTGGCGACGATGGGTCGGTAGTGCGGCTTTTGCCGAGTCACGAAATCCTGTACGCGGCTCAAACCTGCGTCGCGGCTGGTCTGCAAATCCGGCGCGAGGTACTCGGCTGCACGTCCGATTACCTCGTTCGTCAGCTGGTCCTTGGCAACGTCGTTGTCGCTGAAGAAGTCGCTGGATTCCGTCTCCTGCATCATGAACCCTGTGCGCTCCGGAAGGACTCTATCGTCAAGATACGCAGAAGTAACATAGCAGGCGTAAAGGAACTGGTCGTCTTCGTCGCCCAGTCGGCCGTACAGCCCAGGGATCTTACCCGCCAGGTTCTCTTCGTCGACAAGCCTGTTGGAGGCGCACCAACCGATGTAGTGACTCCTGGAAATCGTGGAGCGGAGCTTGATGTGTGTCAGTTCGAAGTCGTGGCCGTTGATTGCGAAAGTGTCGGCGGAAGCAGACGAGTACATGTGCTCCTCATACACGGCATCGAGATTGACGGTGTCCTCGCCATCGGCTATCAGGATGTTGGGCGCTCCACCCTGGCGAACAAAGTACCAGAGACAATGCTCGAACAGACTGCTCGCGATGGCGTCGGTGGTCTTGCGCGAGGCATCGCGATACCGTGGCCGAAATCCTTCGAGCAAGACTTCGGTTCCGGTGTGCGAATCTCGGTCGGGCGGGGGCGAAACGCCGGTAGTGACGCCGTTCGGAAGTGAGAACGTGAACCGGCGTCGGGCTTTCGCGCCGCTCTCATCGACATAGACGCTGTCGAGAGACGCGCGGTCGAATGCCTTTAGCCAAAGGAGTCTACCGACGCCGCGGCCTCCGATGGCTGCCTTGAGATCGGAGTCCAGCGTTTCGAAGGATGTCATGTGATGGTCCGAGAAGCCGATACCGTTGTCCCGGATCTTGAAGCCGGAGATGTCCGGCACAGAAGGGGGGCCCGGTCGGTTGGAAGCATTCTCATAGGCGAGTGCTGATTGAGGATCCCTGACGATCAGGACAGTTATCCTCCCGCTTGCAACAGGCAAGTCCGCGTCCTCAATGGCGTGGATTGAATTCTGCACAGCTTCGAAAAGGGGCATTAGCCCGCGGTTGTAGGCTAGTTTGGTGTTCCTGATGCGCCCGCTCAAGTTGGTCGTGATGCTCAATTTGTAGTCCAGTCGCTATGTGCTTAAGGCCGAGGACGCTTCTAGTACAGGGTGCTGGGAGGAGGACCGGCCGGAATACGACGATTAGTATCGGGTCGTTTCGCATACGGCAGCCAAACGGCAACTCTCCACCCTCATCCACGCAGCCCAGCCAACCGCTTCCCTGATTGGTGACCTCTGCCGCACGTTGGCTGCCCGGATGCCAGGTATCCGGGTTGTGCTCGGAACGGAAGCCGAGCGCGCGCGGAGCGTAACGGGGCGATGGGGTGCACCGGATGCCGGCGACGTGTTGTGGGCTGTCGCTGGAAGGCCGGCTTGGGACAGCCTTGAGGGCGTGTCGTCGAATCGGTCCATAGGGCGGAGGCCTGTTGTTGGGAATCGGGCTCGGGTGGACATCGTGGTCGTATGGCCCGGAAGAGTCAACGGTGTGTGAACGACAGCAACGACGCACGGCTCGCCCGCCACCTCCCTGACCCGCTACCCGCATGGTGCTCGAGTTCGGCTGCGAAGCCCAAATGACGGTCGGGAGTCCGGGTCGGCAAGGCCGGCCCGAACTGTTACATTGGTGAGAGAGATGCGGCCCGATCAGGTGCGGCAGGAAACGGCCCTGACACAGAATTTCTGACACTCCTCCCGTTCACGCGCGGCGGTGTGCGGTCACACCTACATGAGAGCTGCCTCCTTCCGTCCCGGCCCCCACCCCCGCTAAACTCCCCTCCCACCCCATGCCCCTCCACCCCATCCACCGCCGCTACTACGCCGAAGACTTGGTCCGCCAGCGCCGCGCCAACGAACGCCGCCGCCAGGTCTCCTCCCAGCGTCGCGGCCGCGTCGACCCCAACCCCCACCAGATCGACGCCGTGATGTTCGCCCTGCGCCGCATCCCGGAAGGCGGCTGCATCCTCGCGGACGAGGTCGGACTCGGCAAAACCATCGAGGCGGGCCTCGTGATCGCCCAACTCCTCGCCGAGGGCGCCACGCGCATCCTCATCGTGGTGCCGCGTCCTCTCCTCGGCCAATGGCAGGCCGAGCTGGTCGACCTGTTCGACATCGACGCGCACGAGGCCGCAGATCCGTCGGTCGACACCGAAGGCAATGGCGTCTTCCTCGCCGGCCGCGAGTACGCGGGTGGCGAGACAGGAGCATCACGCCTCGCAACCGCCCCCTGGGACCTCTGCCTCATCGACGAAGCCCACGAAGTCTTCGCCGGAATCCACCGCCGCTACGACCGCGCCGGCATCTACGACGAGGAAAGCCCGCAGGCGCAGATGGCCCACCGAGTCCGCCAGGTGATCGGCGCATCCCCAGTCCTGCTCCTCACGGCAACACCCATCCAGAACTCCCTGCGCGAACTCTGGGGCCTCGTCCAGTACGTCGACCCGAGCGGCACGCTGCTCGGGGACAAACCCGTGTTCGAGGATGTCTTCTGCGCCGACGATGGCCGGGGCGTCGCCACGCACCAGGCGGAGGAACTGAGGCGGCGGCTCACCACCGTGGTGCAGCGCACGCTGCGCCGGCAGGCACAGGAGTTCCTGGACCGGCCCTTCGTCGGGCGGCGGGCGCAGCTCTTCGAATACCGCATGAGCCCGGACGAGCGCGCCCTCTACGACGACGTCACGGACTACCTCCTGTCGCCGACCCTGCAGGCCTTCCGGGGCAACGCGCGCCAGTTGCTCCTGCTCGGCTTTCACCGCCGTATGGCGTCGTCCATCCCGGCGCTCGCCGAGAGCCTGGACCGGGTCGCGTCCAGGCTGCGCGGCATGCTCGGCGAGGACGATGCCGATGAGACGGCCGCGGCGGACTTCACCCGCGACCTCGAGGAAGAGGACGACATCGACGATGACGCGGCAGAGACGACTTCGGCTCCGCTGCCGCCGCTGCCCCTCGACGCCGAGGCGATCCAGACAGAACTCGCACGGGTCGAGGACTTCGTCCGCCGCGCCCGTGCCCTGCCGCGGGACAGCAAGGCGGCGAGCCTCGTCCAGGCCGTGCGCATGGTCATGGACCGGCCGGCGGACCGGCGCAAGGTCGTGATCTTCACCGAGTCCCTGACCACCCAGGACTACCTGCGCGGGCTCCTGCTCGAACAGACGGAACTGCGCGACGAGGACATCACGCTGTTCCGCGGCAACAACGACTCGCCGCGGGCCCGGGAGGCCCTCGACGCGTGGCGCGAGGCCAACGGCCAGGGCGCCCGGGCGCCGAGCGCGTCGGTGGCCGTGCGCCTGGCGCTGGTCGACGAGTTCCGGCAGCGCTCCACGGTCCTGATCTCGTCGGAGGCGGGGGCGAAGGGGCTGAACCTGCAGTTCTGCGACACCGTCATCAACTACGATCTGCCGTGGAACCCGCAGCGCATCGAGCAGCGCATCGGCCGCTGCCACCGCTACGGGCAGAAGCGCGGCGTCACCGTCATCAACTTTCTCGCCCGCGACAACCAGGCGCAGCGGCTCACGTTCGACATCCTGAGCACGAAGCTCGACCTGTTCGGCGACGTCCTCGACATGTCCGACGTCGTGCTGCAGACGCCGCGGTCCGACGCCTCCCAGGAGCTGGTCTCGGCGCTGGGCCCGGACTTCGAGGGCGAACTGCGCCGCATCTGGGAGCGGGCGCGCTCGGTCGCGGAGGTGGAGGACGAACTCCGCCGCCTCGGCGAGTCGATGGAAGACCGCCGGCGGGCGCTCGAGCGCGTCCGCGAGCGCACCGTCGGCCTCATCGAGACCGGCCTCGACAACTCGGTGCGCGACGTGTTCCGGCGCATCCGGACGGACCTCTCGGCGGAACTCGCCACCTTCGACGCGGAACTCGAGCGGATGCTCACCGCGTACCTGGACGCGGCCAGGGTGCCCTGGAGCGCCGACGCGCGCGACGGACGGCGCGTGCTCCACGTCGGTGCCTCCGCGCGCCTGCCGGGGGCCCTCGCCGGCGGCGTCTCGGTGGCCGTCGGCGGCACGCAATCCAACGGCATGGACACGGTCCACCTCTCGCACCCGCTGATCGCCGCGGCCGTCGCCGAGGCCCGGGACGCGGGCACCGACTTTCGGGTCCGGTTCGATCTGGGTCCCAATGCCCCGCCCGCGCTGCGGGACCGCAGGGGCCGCCGCGGGCGCCTGGCGCTGACGCGGATCGCGCACCACGGCTTCGAGCGGGAGGACCGGCTGCGGGTGACCGCGGTGTTCGAGGACGCCGAGGTGCTGCGCCCCGCGGAAGCCGCGCTCGATCTCATCCGCCAGCCGTGCACGGACGTCCCGGCGTTCGATCCGCCGCTGCACGTGACCGAGGAGGACCTCGAGGAAGTCGTGGACGAGGAGTTGTTCTTCGACCGTCACGAGCTGGCGAACGCGGACGAGTCGAACTTTCGTGACACGATGGACCAGCTCGACCGCTACCTCGCGGACCGAACGCTGGTGCTCCGGCGCGCCCGCGAGCGCCAGCAGCAGCGGCTCGTTGCGGCGGAGAACGCCCGCGACCGGGCGCTGGGTGGCGAGCAGCGGGGCCGGGCGGACAACCAGGTGCGTGCCGCCGAGACCGAACTCGAGCGTATCGACCGGCAGATCGAGGCGCTGGAGGCCCGGAACGACGACACCTACGAACGCGCCCGCCGGCAGGCGCACCGCCGGCGGTATGCCGCACCTGAGGTCGAACGCCTGCTGGTGGCCGCGTTCGAGATCGCGTGACCGACCATGCACCCGCACAGGAGGACGACGTGGCGTTGACGCTGCTGCACACCGCCGACTGGCACCTCGGGCGCCGTTTCCCCGCCTTCGAGCGCGACCAGGAACAGCAGCTCACCCGCGCGCGGCTCGACGCCGTCGGCCAGATCCTGGATCTCGCCGAGAGCCGGAACGTCGACGCCGTGCTCTGCGCGGGCGACCTCTTCGACGATCCGTCGCCCGACGAGTCGTGGTGGGGCGGCGTGCTGCGCGAGTTTGCGCACCGCGACTGGACGCGGCCCGTGATCCTGCTGCCCGGCAACCACGATCCGCTGATGCCGAAATCGCTCTACGACCCGTCCCACCCGTTCCGCGCCGGCCTGCCGGCGTATGTCCACGTCGTGGACCGCAAGGGCTGGGAACTGTCCCTGGGGGATGGCGCGTTGGTGCTCGCCTCCCCGTGCACGTCGCGGGCGGGACAGACCGATCTCGCGGCCTCCCTGCCGCAGCGCGAGGCGGGCGACGAGCGCATTCGGATCGGCCTGGTGCACGGCCAGACCTTCGACATCGAGGGTCACCAGACGAACTTCCCCATCGCCAGCGGCACGGCGGCGGACCGTGGTCTCGACTACCTCGCGATCGGCGACACCCACGCGTTTCGGGAGGTCGAGCCGGATGCCGCGGCGCCCACCGTCTATCCGGGCGCGCCGGAAGCGACCAACTTCGGCGAACGCGAC
This sequence comes from Pseudomonadales bacterium, assembly GCA_963664635.1. Classification (GTDB taxonomy): domain Bacteria; phylum Pseudomonadota; class Gammaproteobacteria; order Pseudomonadales; family Azotimanducaceae; genus VXNE01. The sequence goes on from OY761542.1 coordinate 705,236, forward strand.
ACCGGCAACGTCGCCCTCGTGTTCTTTCCGCGCGACCGGCGCCGGCGGGCCATGGTCCGGCCGGAGGCCGTGGGACGCTGGACCTGGCGCGAGGAAACCTGCACGTCCCTTGCGGCCTTGAGCGTGCTCCTGGCCGACCCGAACCTGCGTCGCACCGTGCTACGCCTCGTCCTCGACATGGAGCTGCCGATGGCCGAATACGACGAGGCGGAGCGCCTGCTCGGCGCGCTGTCCGGCTCCATGGCGGCGAGCCCGCGCGTCGGTGTCCTGACGGTGGACCGCGAGCGGTTCCGGCTGGCGGCGGATGCGCCCATCGAGTTCGGGGCGCACCTGCCCGAGGCCGTGCGCACCACCGTCGAGCGGCTGCGGGCGCGGGCGGAGACGGAACCGGAGGTCGCCGGGCGCGCCCTGCATCACCTCTACCGGCTCGTGCAGGAAACGGAGACGGCCTGAGCCATGTGGATCCGCCGCATCGAGGTTCGCCACTGCGCGGGGATCGCCGAAGCGGCGGTGGACCTGCAGCGCGGCTTCAACGTCCTGCACGGTCCCAACGAACTCGGCAAGTCGACGCTGGTGTCGGCCCTGCGCGCCGCGTTCCTGTTGTCCGCGACGTCCTCCACGGCGAGCGCGCTGCAGGACTGGAACGCGCAGGAGCCGCCCGAGGTGGGTGTCACTTTCGAGGACGACGATGGCCGCGTGTGGCGCATCCGCAAGACCTTCTCCGGCGGCGGTGGCAAGGCGTTCCTGGACGCTTCCCGCGACGGCGAGGACTTCGTGACCGATGCGCGGGGCCGCGAGGTCGACGGCAAGCTGCGGGACATCCTGCGCTGGGGCATCGAAGCACCCGGCGGCCGGGGCCGCCGCGGCATGCCGTCGTCCCTGATCACGACGGCGCTGCTGCCCGACCAGAGCGAGGTCGAGGCGATCCTCGGCCGCAGCCTCGCCGACGACCCCGACGACTCCGGTCGCGACCGCCTGACCGAGGCCCTGGAAGCACTCGCCGAAGACCCCCGGTTCAAGCAGATCGTCGATGTCGTCCAGGCGCGGGTGGACAAAGCGTTCACCCCCACCGGGCGCAAGCGTCACGGCAAGGGATCGCCCTGGCGGGGCTTGGCCGACGAGCGGCGGCGAGCGGAGGAGTGGGAGCGGGATGTGCGTCGCCAGTCCGACGAGACCGCGGGCGTGCGTGCGCGCATCGATGAGGTCGGTCGGCAACTGCTCGATGCGCGGGCGGAGCGCGAGCGACTCCTTGCCGCCATCGCGCGGAACGATGCCCGGGTCGCAGCGGGAACGACCTTTGAGGCGGCCGAGCAGAAGTTCGTGGCGGCCGAGTCGGCGATTGGCCGGCTTGAGGCGAACGAGAAGGCGGCTGCCGAAGCGAAGGAGCGGCTGCAGTCGCTGGAGGGTGAATGCAAGGAGCTTGCCGAGGCCCTGGCCGCCACCGCCTCTCGCGTGGACGCCGGACGGGCGCACCTGCAGGAACTGGAGTCGGGCGACGCGGAACAGAAGCGGCGGCTGCGCGAACAGGAACGCGAGAACGACCGCCTGGAGTTGCAGCAGAAGCTGACCGCCCATGCGGCGCGCCTCGAGAAGGCGACGGAGATCCGCGACCTCGGGACGACGATTGAGGTGGGTGCGCAGGAGATTAAACGCCTTGAAGTGGCGCTCGCCGAGAAGCGCGATCTCCTCGCACAGGCCGGTGCCGCCAACGCGCGGGACGAAGAGAGGATCGATGCCCTTCGGCTCGAACGCTTGGTCGCGCGCTACCAGGCGGCCGCGGCCTCGACGGAGGCGTTGGAGAAGGAACGTGCCGATGCGCTCGAACTCGCACAGAAGGCGAGGGAGGGTGAGGCGCAGGCCGCGGCCCTGCGCGACGAAGCTGCCTCCCTCGATGCGCCGGACGAGGCGGAACTCGCCCGCCTGCGCGCCGTGGAAGACGACGCGCGTTTCGCCGCGGCGAAGCTCGCGGTCGGGCTCACCGCGGAACTGACGCTGGAAGCCGCCATCGAGGCGACCGTGGACGTGGACGGGAATGTGCGGACGCTGACCCCGGAGCCCGGCACGCAAACCGAGTTCGAGGCCGAACGCGAACTTGCCATCGAGCTTCCCGGCGTGGCGACGCTCCGCGTGCGTGGGGGCGGCCGGGACCTCAAGGAGGAGGCGGCTGCCGCCGAGAGCCGCTGGCAGGCTGCTTCCGGTCCCGTGTTCGGCCGCACCGGCTGCAGCAGCTTCGACGAACTCGTCGCCCTGCGCCTGCGCGCCGAGGCGCTTCGGTCGCAAGCCGACGAAGCGACCCGCGAAGCCGAAGCGGCCGGGGTTCGCGCGGAGGGACTGAACGTCATCGAGCAGCGGCTGGCCACCGCGCGGGCGGAGCGGGATCGGCACGCCGGGGACCTCGCGGAGCACCTGGAGGCCCGACAGACGGTCGCCGAACTGGTCGCGACCTTCGACGGACCGTTCGACGACGCCGCACTCGGCAATGAGATCGAAACCCTGCAGGAAGGCCTCCACGACCGCCAGTCGCTGTCCGAGCGCATGGCCGCCCAGGTCGAGGGCGATACCCGCGAACTGGAGGACAAGCGTTCGCGGCGAAACGAGCAGGAAGAACAGTTCGCAGAGCGGTTGGCAGCGCTAGAGGACTGGAAGGCCGTCCTGGAGAGCGCGGGTGAGGAGCGCGGGCGCCTCGAGCGTGAACTCGCCGCCGTCGATGCGGAACTCAAGGCGCTGCGTACCGAAGCCGCGGACGAGGTGGGGGAGGCGCGGACCGCTCTTGAGGCCCTGACGGAGACGCAGACACAGCAACAGGCGGCCCGGGAAGACGCAGAACAGGCGCTCACCGAGGCGCGGACGAAACTCGCCGGGCTGGAGGCCGAGACGCCGCTTCTGCGTGAACGCGCCACGGGCCTCGAGCTCGATGCTCTGCGCACCGCCCGTGACGAAGCACGGGAGGCGCTTGAGGCCCTGCCGTCCATCGAGGAAGGCATGGATCCCGCTGCCGCGCAGGCAGAGGCCGACTCGGCCCATCGTCGTGTCCGGGAGTTCGAAGCCGAGCTACGCAAGGCCGAGGGCGCACTCGAGCAGACCGGCGGTCAGCAGCTCGACGAGCAGCGCGAGCAGGCCAAGGAAGCCGCGGAGGCACTCGCAAGGCGCGAACAGGAGCTCGAAGTCGACTACAAGGCCTGGCGACTCCTCCGGGAGACCCTGAGCGAGGCGGAGAAGGATGGCGCGGCCCATCTCGGCAGCGCCCTCGTGCAGCCGGTCAGCGAGCGGATCGCCGACCTCACCGCGGGCCGGTACGGCGAGCTGGCGCTCGGCCCCCAACTCGATGCGACGGGCATCGAACTGGGCGGCTCCGAGCGGGAGTTCGGCGCCCTGTCGGTCGGAACCCGCGAACAGATCGCCCTCGTTCTGCGCCTCGCCATCGCCGAGGCCCTGGGAACGTTCGTGGTCCTCGACGACCAGCTCACCCAGACCGACGACACCCGCATGGAATGGACGCGACGCCTCCTGGCCCAGGCGGCGCAAGCCTCACAGGTCATCGTGCTCACCTGTCATCCGCTCGACTACGAAGCGGAGTCGCCGGATCACGTTGTGGATCTGAGTGCGGTGGTGCGGCGCAACGAGCAGAAGTCTGGCGCATTGGGCCAACCGAGGTGAAGGGCGTGAGGTTGATGGTGGCGGGGGCCGGTATGCGTGAGCGGACGATTAGTGTGGAAGGGATTCTCGCTGCCAGAGCTCGCTGCGATGTTCTCCGACGGGAAGTTCGGCTACACGCTGGGTTCAAGCGGATCCGGTGGATGGACCAGCGCTTCTGCACGAAATGCGAAGAACGCGAAACCGCACTCGGGATCACCCAGAAGGCGGCGTGGTTTCCCGCCCACCGGATCAGGGAGGGGCTGGAAGGAGGCGCAGCTTGCGTTCCACCCGAAGGTGTCCTGGAAGCCAACGAGACTTACGTTGGCGGACCAACTACGCACCGAGCTACGAGGGCATGCCGAAGTTGGAGCACTTATCGGTTACGCATCCCGCCGCCAGTACGTTGACGGGTAAGTCGCACAACCCACGGGATTGAATGCGTGTGGGCGCCGTCCTAGCGGCCACACATAGGCACGTTCCACAAATCAGTCTGAAACATTTGCACCGCTATCTCCGAGTTCGTCGGCCTCGAAAACACACGGGGGCTGGATGCAGCGGATGTGATCAGTTTCGTGCATCTTGGCGGGATCGGGCGGGATTGTCGTGGAGAAAGTTGACCCAAGCAGACGGAAGGCGATACGCTCGTGTTTACGTGCGCCGGGACTCCAGCGTGAGAGCTTGGAGACAGTTTCGATAGGCAGGAACTCTGAGCAAGACATCCGAGGATTGAAAGTGCCTGCGTACTCTACGAGCGTTTGCAGCAACGGTGAGTTTTATGTGCACTATTGATGACTTGTTCAACCTCCTAGACGAGCTGCGGCGCACGGCAGATAAAGTTTGGGCTGGGGAGCTTGGAGAGTTCGACCTAAACGCCTGGGCAAGTGTATCAGCTGCCAGCCTTGACGTTATGCACGATGCTACTTTGCTGGTGTTCGGGCGTGACCCGACCGACGAGCAGATAGTCCAAACGTGTAACAGGATTCGTAACGCTCAGGAATCTCTACTACAAGTGGTCGTGCAAGCAGGATGATGCGTGCTTGGCAGTTAGCGAGGCTACCGCGTCTGCCGAAGCCCTACACTGACGAGGTGACTTGGCACGTCCTCTGCGAAATCGAGCGGCACCACACCTCCGAAAGCAGTACGACGAACTGGCGGCCGAAAGGACTCAGTGAAAACGAAGAGTCGGCCGGTCATCGCAGGTCCCTTGAGCACAACGGGTAGCGGCAAAAGGATACAGGCGCGGAAACGCAACCTGTGCGGCATTGTTCGAAGTGTCAGCAAGCGGAAGGCGTATAGTAGCAACTCCGTATAGGACGTAAGGCCGACCATGGCTTCTGAACTGGCTAGATTTCGTCAGCGTCGGCACTCTCCTTGTCGGCCTGTGCTCGTGGCTGCACATAGACCTGCGTAACCTCAGACAGGACGCCTACAGCCTTTGCCGAGAGGGTGGCATCACATGAAGGATTCTATCAGGACTAAACTCTGGCGGATCGTGTGATGTCGCCGCCGCTGAACTCGACCTCGACCTGCGTCCTCCGAGGCGTGAAAATGGCAGCGTACTCTGGTAGCACTTCGCCAAGGCGGGGTTGCTCTCTTGTCCGACCTCAACACCCTGATGCTAGACCAATTCCCGCCTCCTCTATACCCTCATTTGTGCATTATTCGGGCTAGACGCGCATGAGTGCGTGATCGGGTATCTAGGCCGAGGTGTCCGGCAGGAGATCGCCGCCGCCATCAGTCTCTGGGCCCAGACCCGCGTCGCTGAGGAGAACCTAGAACCTACGCGATCTCAGAGGCTCCTCAAAAGGGACGCCCGCGCCAAGGGCTTCATTCAAGGACTCCAAGGCCTCCGAAAGGAGCTCTTCGGCAAAGACACCTGAGTTCACGCTAGCCAACACGCTGACGGACAACCCATCTGTCGTGGTTGTGGCGATCGGCAGTGCTTGCCAATACAGTGACGGCAGCTTAGACACAGGAGTTCCAACTTCGCCTGATCAATAGCCTGTATGACCGTGCTCTCGACGTGTCCGGATCGAGTGCGGGCGTCAGCGAGGGCGGAACGGGTCCGAGGTATCTTGGACTGTCTGCCGTCGCGTGTCGCTATCCCTTGCGTTTCTACGGCCTTCGGTACTTGGATCGATGACGCAAAGCATAGCATTTGGGGCTCCGCGTCGGTCACCTTGGGTTGGCCAACGACCGCAGCAGGCGTTCCGAGTTGCTAACAGTCCAGTTGCTGTATCGGATCGTGGATAGATTCACCTTTCTGGTGGCGGCCTTATCCGCATGGTAGTATGCCAATTGGTTCTTCTTCCCCGCGACGGACAACGCGACGTCAGGGGAGAGGGGGAAGTAGATCTCACTGTCGGGATGGTCTAGCGGTTTGTCAACCGAAGCCGTAGATACGGCGCCCCGGTCACCTAGGACGAATGCAGAGTCCGAGGTGACCAACACAATGCCCTTTGCCAAGACGGCTTGAACGACGTCAGGAAACACGAGCGCGGGGTCGCGTATCAGGTTTAACAGCGTAGTCATCCACGCCCTCGACGTAGTGCGCCCCTTGATCTCATCGAGAAGAGCAGCTTGAGCTTCTCGCGCTTCTCGTAGGGTATCGCTGTTTGTGGGAAAACCGGCCTCCTCCAACCCGGATACAAGCTCTGCATCAGTCATGCCTTCGCCAAGGGCTTCGACGCCTAGCTGTTTTGCGTACAGAGTTCGCCCGAGCTGCAGCATGGCGAGGTATCGACAGCATTCGAAGACTTCAGACTTGGGCATGACGAGCTTGTCATTGTTGCGGCGCGAATTCAACATGGACTTCACTATCAGGCTGATCCGCGACTCGACCTTGGATAGCAAGGCTTCGATATCGTCACTGTAGAGCTTGTTTACGACAAACACGTGGTCTGGCAATGACTCACGAATCGTACGTCTCTTCTTGTCGTACACGTAAACCATGTTCCGGCGGTTTGCGAATTGGCGAAGTATGAATTTAGGTATGTAGTGGTTGCGCATTGGTGGTAGTTGGCCCTTTGAGCATTCGGGTAGGCTTGGTTTCCGGACGCTTCTGGCGTTAGCTGACAGGCACGTTGACTCTGGGGACACCGGCCTGATCCGTCACCCGCGATCCGTCGAACTCGGCGACCGGAGCGAATCAGGATGCCTGCGACTTGCCCCCCCGAAGCCGGCGGTGAGAACCACCGAGGCGGCGAAGCCCTTGTAACGGGTGCCCCACTTGTCGTGGAGCGCCTTCACGACAGGAGCCGTTTCGGGGCTGGCATAGAGCCGAATGCCGTCGCTGCGGATGCGGGCGCCATGAAGTCGTCAACGGCGCGGAGTTCTTGTCCGAGGGAGCGTTTGGCTTGCCGCACGTCCGGGATGTCACGGCGACCGTCGCGCCGAAGCGATTGAGGACGGACTGTATCGGATCGGCGATGGTATGGAAATTGGCCCTGGCGAACAGCAGGCCCAACGAGGTGTAGGCCGGAGGTGTCAAGGACGAGGGATCCAGAGTCGCAGCGCTCCGAGACGGGACGGTGTGTCGCCGCCGCCGACAATTTGATCTTCGAAGTGCGCGGCGGCGCCGTTGTAGTGGACGTTTGCCGTCGAAGCTGGGGTCGCCGGCCGAGTCGAACGTGAGGCCGGCGGTTTGTCCATGCTTGACGACGGACTGGCCCACGAAAGTCGCGACCGGTGGATTGGCGGGCAGGCCGATGGTCATGATGTGCCGGGTCGCCGTGCCGACGTCGTCTAGAAGCGCGATGGGCGAGTCCCCGCTATTGACCCCGGCACGGAACCTCAGGCGCTCGGAATCGGTGAGTGTCGCGGTCCGCACGGGGGCATTGGAACTCGTGCCGTCGCCAGGCCCAGACTGGAGGATGTCGTCGCCAAGCCCCGCCGCGTTGGACATGGCGAGGACGTGGTTGTTGCTCAGAGTACAGCGCCCGCCCCGGTGCCGGCGGGTGCATGGTGATGGCCAATGGAAACCGCGCACGGTGTGGGAGAGAGACGCGCCTGTCGGGGCGCGACGAGGTCGTGAAAGCCCGTTGTGAGCACGCGTTCGGTGCGCAGGCCCGCGATCTCGGCAGGGGTCTCCAAGTCGGCAGCCTGATCCTCGAGGACGTAGATGTGCAGGACATCGCCGGCGATTCCGATACCGGCAACACCGGGCCCGAACCGCGGCAGTTCTTCTAGGCCCTGGAGGTTGCCATGTTCTTCGGCGGCGATGCGGGTCGGACAGTCGAACTGCTGCTGGGCTGCCGTCTTGCTCACTCCCGCTGTCACCGGGTGACCGGCGAGGCCGTTGGGCGAGTGCCGTTGGGCGAGTTGACAGCGGTAAATTACAACATTATCGTTGTAATGTATGATCCCGTCGTTGATCGAAGTCCCAGGCACGCCATGGCGCGTGCTGCCCGAGGGCGAGCATGGAGCGGACCTACAGGCCGTTGCCGCCGCGTTTGCGTTCAATACGCGACGGCGGGAGCTTTTCGATGGGTTGGTGCTGGCATGCAGGGACCTGCTTTCTGCGGGCTGCCAGCGCTTGTATGTGGACGGGAGCTACGTGACAGGCAAGCCGATCCCCGGAGACTACGACGCCTGTTGGGACCCAGCGGCCGTAGATCGGCAATCACTCCATCCAGTCTTCTTGGATTTCAGTGACGACCGCGCCGCGCAGCGGGCGAGATATGGCGGCGAGTTCTTCCCGTCATCCGCCCGGGCGGACTTGGTCGGTAACACATTCCTCGAGTTCTTTCAGCTCGAACGGTACAGCGGAGGGAGGAAAGGGATCGTGGTCGTCGAGTTGGCGGGCGATCCGATGATTCAAACGGGGTGACGGCATGATCTACAGTGACAAGCAGCGTCGCATCTCTGCCCGGGAGATCGGGAACCTGAGACAGGCGCTCTCGGCTGCGCAGGCACGCGAGGGTGGCGAAGCTTGGCTACAACAAGCGGAGCAGGACGCCCTTCGCAGCGAGATTTCGAAGCTCGAAGCGGACGTGACCGAGTACGACATGCTCAAGGCAGGAGAGATCGCCTTCGGCAAATCTTTCGCACTTGAAGGACTACCGAAGATCCTTGTCCAGGCGAGGATTGCCGCGGGCATAAGCCAGACCGGACTGGCGGAGGCCTTGGGGCTGAAGCCACAACAGATCCAACGTTACGAGGCAACGGGCTATCAAGGGGCGAGTCTTGCGAGGCTGGTCGAAGTGTCCCGCGTGCTTGGAGTGCACACGGAGGGCGTATTCGGCGCCGAGCAGACCGGCCGGGGCGGCATCTTCTCTTGGGAAGCGGCGGATGAAATCGAGTGGCGGCGGCTGCCGGTTGAAGAGATGGTTGAGCGGCAGTGGTTCCAAGTGGCCGCTGGGCAAAGCTCGCTGGACGGCGCGAAGGCGTACTTTCGGCGTGCAGCTGGATCTCAGCTTGCGACGGCACTGCATCGCAAAAAAGTCCGTGGTCGCGCGGCGCCTAACGAGTACGCGATCTTGGCTTGGCAGGTGCGGGTGCTTGAGCGAGCCCGGAGCTTGATTGCGAGGTACCGCGTGCCTGAGTTCAGTCTGAGTGATCGTTGGGTGCCGGATCTCGTCGCGTTGACACGGGATGTGTCTGGACCGAGCGAGGCTGTCGGGTTACTGGCGAGACACGGCATCGTCCTAGTGACGGAGCGGGATCTCCCTGGAACATATCTTGATGGTGCCGCAATGTTGGCGGAAAGCGGTAGGGCCGTCATCGGGCTCACGCTGCGCTTCGACCGCCTGGATAACTTTTGGTTCGCTCTGTTTCACGAGCTAGGCCACATCTTCCTACACCTGGCAACTGGGCTGCGCTACGACTTCTTCGATGAAGACGGAACAGCAGCAGCCGATAGAATCGAAGTAGAGGCCGACGTTTTCGCCTTGAACAGTCTGATTCCACCGCGTGACTGGGACTTGTGTCTGTCAAGGTTCGCTATGTCAGAGGAGGCCGTTCGCATCGATGCCGAGAAGCTCGGAATCGACGTGAGCATCATCGCCGGCCGCATACGCCGAGAGCGCGGAGACTATGCAATATTGAACAATCTAATTGGACAAGGGCATGTTCGGTCCCAGTTTACTGAAGAAGCGGATGCCATTGGGTAGCGCATGCTATGTCCCGGCGCTACGTTGGCGGCTGGGCGAGTCAGGTGCACTACTCCAGCTCACAGAGTCAGTTAAGGCCAGGATCGTGCCTGTCATCACGATTCCTCCGGTCGAGTTCGACTTCGAGACTCGCGCTCCGAAGAGGAAGGTGCACGAACACGTGGAGCCTTTCGTTGCGCGCTTTGTGAAGAGGTGGGGCTGGCGCCCCGCGTGGATCACGCTAGACCAGTCAATTGCAGGTGGCCGGATGGACGGTGGTGAACACGTATTCGACCATGTCTTCGATGGGCTTCGGGCGTCTAGTGGGTTGGCGATACCGGCTTTGCCGCTTGGGGTCGACCAAGAAACGACGGCAGCCGCGGCGCGGGCAGTCGTTTTGGATCGGCATGGACTCGGCGTCATCGTAAGGCTTGAGGATCTGATGCGTCAGGACGTGCGAGCACGGGTGCTTGACTTGGCCGACGAGGTCGGAGGGCTGTCCGAAGAGACAGACGTACTGATCGACATGGGAGGGCCGACGTACGAGCCCTACGACGTGTTCGCGAACGGGCTAGTGCTAGCGCTTAGGAACCTATTGCCCGCGGACTCGTTCAGGAACCTAGTGCTGATCGGGACGGCCTACCCGAAGTCACTAGGCGCAGTTAAGCGCGGCTCCGACGAGATCCCGCGGCATGACTGGCTGTTCTACCGAGCGTTGCTACAGAGGCTGCCGGCGGACATGCGCAGACCCACCTACGGGGATCACACCATTGTCCATCCGAGCTTCAAGGCCGTCGATATGCGTGCGCTCAATCCTGCCGGCAAGGTTCTCTACACGAAGTCGAACGCGTGGGCGACGAGGAGAGGCGGGTCCTTTAGGAACGACCCTGCGCAGATGCATGGCCACTGCTCCGAAATCCTATCCGATCCGAACTTCGAGTTTCGAGGTGCCAGCTTCTCCTTTGGCGACGCGTACATCGCGGCGTGTGCAACGGGCGCGGAGGGGCCGAGCAACCAAACCCGGTGGAAGGAAGTAGGAATCAATCACCACATTACACGTGTTGCGGACGACCTTGCTAAGCTGGGTAGCGTCTCATCGGCGCTTTGACCACGTTAGGAGTTGTAGGCATCGCCGTACGAGAAACGAGAACCCGGGCGCACCTGCCATTGGTAGTCTTGTGGAAGGACCTTCTGAGGTCCTCCGAATCCGGGCACGTTGTCTCTCCTATCATCATTGCGGTGCGGTAACGTTCGGCAGGGAGGGAGAGAGAAAATATCCTCGTCGGCGATGGGCAGACGGGTGGCGATTGGCGCTGGAGGTGCGACTGCGCCGCTTGCGGAACCGGGCGAGGTGACGGTCAGTCGGTCAAGCCGACTCGAATGATGACCACGCCGGCTATGTGTGGGTGTTCGGCTCCGAGCTCGGCGGGATGGGGGGTCCGTCGCGGCGAATGCGGTCGCCCGGCAGGTGCGCCAGGGCGATGGCTTTGGTGGCGCTCGCTCAGCAGGCCCTCAATGGGTTCTTCTTCATCTCACCGGTAAGGCGAGCGCCCGCCTCAGCTCGTCGTGCTCGAAGGCACTGGCCATCCGATCGGTCTCGGCGCCGCGCGCGTCAGCCTCTCTCGCCGTGTCGCGCCACCTCGCGGTCACGGTCGCGACGTCCTTGATGACCGAGCGGGCCTGCGCCAGCGTCAGCGCGAAGAACCCCGAGGCGGACTCCAGCAGATCGAGCGAACAGGTGCCCTCGTCGAGATCGATGTTGGTCGTCAGGACTCGCGCCCTGAGGTCCGTGGGCACGGGATTGAGGTCGTAGGCGGGAGAGAGCGACCATCCTGCCCTTCCAAGCCACAGGAAGCCGTGGTTGCGCAGGTGATCGTCAACATTGGAGATCAACACGTTGAAGACCACGCGCCGATAGAGGGCATGGGCGTCCGTCTTGCCTTGGGCGCCATGCTCCGCCAGCACGTCGACGATCTCGGGATAGCTGCCCCGCTCGCCGTCTTTCGCGCCCATCATCGCCATGGCCGACAGGAACGGAATGCGGATTGGGCCCTGGCGATCGAAGCGCCGTGACAGCAAGAGCTTCTTGCCGGCGACGTCGATCAGGCGATGGACGGGCGTGGCGATGCCAGCCTGGTCGGCCAAGCGTAGTGCGACCTCCTCCCAGGTCTCGATGGAGTAGTCGTCGGTCTCTTTCGGAAACTTGGCGATGGAGAGATTGTCGTGCTGGTCGATTACCGACGCCTTCGGGCGCGCACCGCCCAGGGAGGAGCCGGGAGCGAAGATGAGCTGGAACTCTTCGTCGGTTTCCTCGTCACGGAGAATCCGTTCCGTGATCTGGAGCAGGCGGCCAAGCTCGATCAGGGCCGGCACCCCCGCGCGGACCGGAGCCTGGAACGTGTTGTCCCCAGCCCAACGGAAGCGTAGCGCGCCGAGGCGGATCTCGTCCGCCACGCCAAGGAGATAGTCGCTCTCCAGGAGCGTGCGAACGGGGCGGCCTTCGCGTGCGGCAAGGCGGCGCTCGGCGCGCTGCATCAGGCGGCGACCCCAGGTGTCGGGCGCGGAATCACCCATGGATCGGAAGGTCGCGAGGCCTGCGGGCGGCACGAAGGGGCCGCGTCCCAGGGCGAGGGCGGGCTCCAGCGAGAAGCTGTCAGGGTCTCCCAGCCAGGCTGTGTCGTACTCGAATGCAACGGCCTCCTTGCCGCGAACGCGGTCGCGCCGCACCAGCCCGATCTGCCGGGTGCGGCCGTCAAGGTCGATATGGACCTCGAAGTCAGCCATGGCGGATGGGTGCAGCCTGCCGCTTGAGGTGGACATGCTTGGGTAGCGCGGCGCTGGCCTGGGCCTGCCCGACAGGGTCGTTGCCGATGTCGGCGATCTGGCTCAAGCGGTCGAGCAAGCCCAGCGCCTGCAGCACCCCGGCGTAGATGCCGATGCTGACACTGGTGTCGCCGGCTTCAACCCTTTGCAGGGTGGAGCGGGACGTGAAGGCGCGCTCCGCCACCACCGCCATGGGCAGCCGCCGACGGCGACGGGCGTCGTGGATGTCCGCTCCCAGTTTGCGCAGTGCTCGGCGAACGGCGGCGGGGGGGTTGTGAGGAGTCGGCATATGACTTGTCCATGCCACAGATCGATGAGAAATGTAGCATGAAGACGACAACACCGGCGTACGCCGATCATGGACAGTCGTCGCGTCTCTCGTCCCGCTGGCATCGCCGTCCGGACGGGTTGCCGTGCGAACTTCTATTGCATAGTATCGACGAAATAAAACGATAGAGAGACGAGGGCCATGAGTCAGCCAGAAGGTCTTGCCGACCAAAGGTACTTCCACCTCCACGGGCTCAAGGCGGTGGCGCCAGAACAGTTGAACGACGCGCTCAAGGTGGCGATCGACGAACTCGAAGCCGCGTTGTACGGACCGAGCCGCACCGAGCTTACCGATACCGAGATCGCCATGTTGGAGCGCGCTGGCGTCGATCTCGATGAACGCGCGGACGCTGCGGACCCGATTCTCGACTATGCCACGGAGTTCGCCGCGATCCGGGCAACGAGCCTGACGCCTGCGGCACTGGCCCGGACCCTCGGCGTCACCCCGGTCCGGGTGCGGCAGATGATCCGGGAGCGAAGCCTCTACGCGATTCGGATCGAAGGGCGCCTGTACGTCCCGGTCTACCAGGTCGCCGACCAGCGACTCGTGCCGAATATCGGTCGCGTGAATCAGGCGATTGCCGACCTCGACGCGGTGTCGGTGCAGCGCTGGATCACCATGGCAGATCCGGACCTGGAAGGCCTCTCGCCGCTCGGCTGGTTGAACTCCGGCCGCGACGTCAGGGCCGTGCTCAAGGTCGTGCCGGAGGGCTGACGCGACCCTTGTGCCAAAGGTCCCGCAGCACCCGAACCTCGGCAGACTCGAGTCCGTCGAGCCCGAGTGGTATCCGGTCGAGCCCGGCGACGAACTGTGGCGCGTGTACTTCCGCGGCGGCGAGCATCCGTCCCGCTGGAATCAGTTCCGGACGTTCGGCCCTGCCGACGCACGGTTCGACCACCACCTGGAGGACCGGGCGGACACCGGGCGCGCGGTCATGTACCTGGCATTGAGCCCCGTCACCTGCCTGGCGGAGGCCTTCCAGAAGACCCGAACCATCCACCGCACGCACCGCATGCCCGCATTGGTCGGGTTTGCGATGACGTCGGAGCTCAAGCTCTTGGATCTCACCGGTACCTTCGCCACACGTAGCGGTGCGTCGATGGGCCTGATGACCGGCGCACGGTCGGTGGGCCGCAACTGGGCCAGGGGGCTCTATGCGGCGTACCCCGAGGCGCAGGGGCTCGCCTACCCGTCCTCCATGCACGCGAACGCTGTCGCGGTGGTGCTGAACGACCGGGTTCCGGCGACGGCCTTGCCGCCGTCCCCCGGCTTCCACAAGGCGCTGGACGACCCCGGCATGATCACCGTGTTGAAGAACGCCGGACGGGAAATCGGGTATGTGATTCGATAGGTATTCGATAGGTGTAGTCACGCGGGCGCCGGGTCGTCTGTACGCGTCGGACTCCGTCAGCCCGCCAAGTGTTCCGCCAGCACCTCGTTCCTGAGCTCTTCGACCAGCCCGGCATGCGCCGGTTCGTTGACCAGATTGCGCAACTCGCCGGGATCGTCGGTCAGATCGAACAGTTCACAGGGCGTGTCGGATTCGACGTCGACCGTCAGTCGGTAACGTTCGCCGCGCAAGGCCGCAAACGAGCGAATCCGCGAAAACACGTGCTCGCGACCGGATGGGGCAGGGCCGGATACGCGCGGCAAGAGCGATTGCCCCCGGCACGTTGGTAGCGAGGCGCCGCCGATATCCGCCAGGGTCGCGGTGACGTCCGTCAGCTCCGTGAGCCCGGTGTCGGTGCGGCCCGGGACGCCACCGGGTGGCCGGATGATCAACGGCACCTGCACGGAGCCCCGGTAGAAGTGCATCTTGGCCCACAGGTGGTGCTCGCCGAGCATCTCGCCGTGGTCGCAGGAATAGATGATCCAGGTGTTTTCGATCTCGCCGCTGTCCTCGAGCATCCCGATGACGTCCCCGATGCGCTGGTCGATGAGCGAGACCATGCCGAGGTAGTGGCGAATGCCTTCCCTGACGAACGCGTCGTCCATCACCTGGATTTGCGAATGGCCGTTGAGGTGATCGAGGTACGCGCCCCAGACCGGGTTCGATGCCTCGATCGGGGTCTGGTCCGGCAGCTCGATGTCGGCGTCTCGGTAGTGCTCCGCCCAGACCGGGTCGTCGATCAGGGGTACATGGGGCTGGACGAATCCCAGCTTGAGTAGAAACGGCTTGTTGCCGGTGCGGGCCCCAAGCCAGTCGATGGCTCGGTCCGCTAGGAACGAGGACAGGTCCAGTTCCTGTGGCAGTACGGACGTGCGCGCACGCCAGTGATCGGGTGTCAGGCGAAACACGCTCCTGATCATGTCCTGGTACTGCTCGAGCGCCCCGTGGTGGGCGAGGTGATCGGTGTAAGGGGTTCTGACCTTCGTGTTGACATGAACGTAACGGTCGTACTCTTCGAGCACGTGGTCCCAGCCGAAGTCCCCCACGAACGACTCGAATCCGCGCATGTCGAAGGGACCGTCGCTGTCCTCGACCTGCTGCGGACTCGGCATGCCATGGTAGTGGGTCTTGCCGATCGTGGCCGTCTCGTAGCCTCTCGCCCGTAGCGTCTTCATCACCGTCGGCCAGGCCGGATCCAGTGGCCCGGAATTGCTGAACACGTTCAGTTGATGAGTGTATTGCCCGGTGGTGACCGACGCCCTCGATGGCTGGCATATCGGGCTCTGGCACCAGGTTTCGGCAAACCGGACCCCCTCGGCGGCAAGTCGGTCGAGGTGGGGCGTCTGGACCACCGGATGGCCGGCGCAGCCGAGCACGTCATGGCGGTGCTGATCGCTGAAGAGGAACAGGATGTTGGGGTCGCCGTTGCGCATGGGTCTGCTCCGTTTACGGGCATCAGAACGCATCGCCGAGGATATAAGAAGTGGAAGGTGGCGTTCGGTGCCGATGTTGCGGGTCCGTCAGCCACCCGGATTTCGGGGGGCCCTGCCGGAACTTCCATAGTTCCTCCCTTCTCCCTCCCATAACCACCGCTAGTGTGGACCTCTCGTCGCAAGGGAATGCGCCCCCGTGAAACTCTCGAACTTCGTCGCCACGGCACTGGGCGAGTTCTCCTGGCGCCCCCCAACGTGGCTGCAGCGTGCAGGTCCACGGCGGGTGGGTTACGGCGCCGCCGCGCTGCTCGGAGCGACCGCGCTGGCCGTCGGCGGATATCTCTACTACGAGAGCCTCCCGAAGCCCCTGCAGGTCCACGTGGCGGTCGAGGCCCCGGGGATCTCGCGCATCGACCGGGACGAACTGGTCGTGGAACCCCTCCAGCTCGACTTCGCCTACCCGGACGAGCACGACGAGACGCCGCCGCCAACGCTGTCGGCCGCGCGCCTGGACCTCGTCGGCACGGTCGTCGAGGAGGGCGTCGAACTCGAGCCCCCGATGCCCGGCGAGTGGGCCTTCGTCACGGCGAACCGGCTCACCTTCACGCCGGCGCAGGATTGGCCGGCGGACCGCGACTACCGGGTACGGCTCTGGTCCGACCTGTTCGCCCCCCACGTCGAACTGGCCAGCCTGGATGTCGAGTTCGAGACGCCCCCTTTCGTCGCAGAAGTCCTCGAAGCGAGCTTCTACCAGCACCCGGAGATCGTCGCGGAACGACGCGTGACCGCCAGCTTCGGCTTCTCGCACGCGGTCGCGCACGACGACTTCGAGCAACGCGTGACCCTCGCCATGCGCGAAGGGACGCAAGAGACCTCCGCGGCCGAGGCGCGCGAACTCGGCTTCCGCGTCGAGTACGGCCTCCACGACCGCACCGCCCACGTGCACTCGGACATCGTCGCCGTCCCGGAGCGCGAGAACTTCGCGACCGTCACGGTGGACGGGGACCTCGAGCCCGCCGACGGCGACGGAGCGTTCGAGGAGCCATTGTTCGCGCAGATACGCGTGCCCGACCGCGAGAGCTACTTCCGCGTCGAGCGCATCGACGCGTCGATCGTCAGGGACGCCGAGGGCGATCCGCTGCAGACCGCGGTGCTGTCCTTCACGGACCAGGTGAATACCGGGGAGTTCGGCAGCGGGGTGCGGGCGTGGCTGCTGCCGCGGGACCGTCGCGTCGGCGAGAGGACCTACGGCAACTACGGCTGGCGTTCCCCCGGCGAGGCCACGGCGGAGGTGCTCGCGCAGTCCGAGCCGCTGCCGCTCACGGTGAATCCCACCGAGCGCGATGCCGCCATGCTGCAGAGCGTCACCTTCGATGCGCCGCCCGGCCGCTTCGTCTACCTGCGCGTCACGCCCGGCCTGACGTCGGCCGGGGACTTCGTGCTCGCATCGGGCCACGACGTGGTCGTGCACGCCCCGATCTACCCCCGGGAGGCCGCCATCGCCCAGGACGGCGCCCTGCTGCCACTCACCGGCAACCGCCTGCTCACGTTCTCCGGGCGCGGCGTGTCGGCGGTCCGGGTGGACGTCCAGCAACTCCTGCCGGACACCCTCAACCACCTGGCGAGCCAGACGGGCGGCGACATCCGGAATCCCTGGTTCCAGGACGGCTACCGGTTCGACGCGGACAACCTGTCGCATCGTCGAGCTGAAACCGGCCCATCCGCGCGAGCAGGTCTTCGCGACCCTGGACTTGGACCCGTTCCTCGCAGGGGGCGGCGTGTTCTTCGTGCAGGTCCAGGGGTGGGACCCGGCGACGGAGCGCGTGGTCGGCAGCGTGGACCGGCGCATGGCGCTGGTTACGGATCTCGGCCTGCTGGTCAAGACCAACGCCGACGGGAGCCAGCACGTTTTCGTGCACTCGATCGCGACCGGCTCCCCCGTGCCGGCCGCCGAGGTGCAACTCCTCGGCAAGAACGGGCTGCCGGTCCTGACGGCCGCGACCGATGCCGAAGGGCATGCGCGGCTCGCTTCGGCAGGCGACTTCGAGCGGGACCGGGCGCCGACGGTCTTCGTGGTGCGCCACGGGGCCGACGCCACGTTCATGCCCTACCGCCGCAACGACCGCCGCCTGACCTGGTCCGGGTTCGACATCGGCGGCGAACGCACGACCGAAGACGACGCCGAGCGCCTGCGGGCCGCGGTCTACACGGATCGCGGGTTGTATCGGCCGGGCGAGACGGTGCGCCTGTTCGGCATCGTGCGCGAGGGCGATTTCGGGGCCGTGCCGGGCGCGCCGCTCGAGCTGCGGATCGCCGACGCGCGCCGCAACACGGCGCTCGAGACCCGGGTCGCCCTGCCGGACGACGGGCTGCTCGCGTGGGACTTCGAGACCCGTCCGGAGTCGCCGACCGGCGTCTACCGGGCGAGTGTCTTCCTCGTGCAGGAGGACGGACATCGCCGAGGCCTTGGACACACGACGTTCCGCGTCGAGGAGTACCAGCCGGATCGGCTGCGCATCCGCGCGGCGATCGTCGAGCAGGTCGCCGAGACGACGGACCAGGCCCCGTCGCTGCGCGAAGTGCCTCGCCGCGCGTGGCTGCAACCGGGTGCGCACCGGGCGCGGGTCACCCTGCACAACCTGTTCGGTACGCCGGCGCAGGGACGCCGCGTGCGGGCCAGCGTCCGCTTGACGCCCGTGTCGCCGGACTTCGCGGAGCACCCGGGGTTCCGGTTCACGGACCCGTTCCGCGATCCGGGCACGCCGGCGAAGGCGGTCGCCCTCGAACTCGAGGAGACGACGACGGGCGCCGACGGCGTCGCCCTGCTGCCGTTCGACATCGGCCAGTACGACAACGGCATCTACTCCCTGCTGCTGAACGCGGAGGGGTTCGAGGCCGGCGGCGGGCGCGGCGTCAAGGCGCTGGCCGGAACCTTCGTCTCGTCGGCGCGGGCGCTGGTCGGCTACCGGACGGACGGGGCGCTGGACTTCGTCACCCTGGACAGCGCGCGCACGGTGCGGTTCCTGGCGATCGACCGGGACCTCGATCCCGTCGCGCTGGAAGGCCTGCAGTCGGTGCTGGTCGAACGCCGCTACGTGTCGGCGCTGGTCAAGCAGCCGAACGGGCGGTTCGCGTACCAGTCGGTGGCGAAGGAGACCGAGCTGGAACGAACGGCGTTCGCGTTGGCGGCGGGGGCCGCGGAAGTGACGCTGCCGACCTCCCGTCCGGGGCGTTTCGCGATCGACATCGTCGACGCCCGGAACACGAGGCTGAGCCGGGTGGAGTTCGCGGTGGCCGGGACGGCGAACGTCGCCGGCAATCTCGAACGCGACGCGGAACTCGATCTCAAGCTCGACCGCCGCGCGTACGCGCCCGGCGACGAGATTCTCCTGGAGGTCACGGCGCCCTACGCGGGCACGGGCCTCGTCACGATCGAGCGGGACCGGGTGCAGGCCTTCCAGTGGTTCAGGACGGCAACGAACAACGCCGTGGCCCGCATCCGCGTACCCGAGGGTCTCGAAGGCAACGCCTACGTCAACGTCGCGTTCGTGCGGGACATCGATTCGGAGGAGATCTTCGTCAGCCCCCTGAGCTACGCCGTCGCGCCCTTCGCCGTCGACCGCGCGTCCCGCCGCCTGGACATCGGCCTCGCGGTGCCGGACCTCGTCCGCCCTGGGGACGCGTTGACGGTCGGCTACACGGCGTCGGAGCCCGCGCGGCTCGTGCTCTTCGCCGTGGACGAGGGCATCCTGCAGGTGGCGGACTACGCGACTCCGGATCCCCTGGAGGTCTACCTGCGCAAGAAGGCGCTGCAGGTGGACACGCACCAGATGGTCGACCTGATCCTTCCGGACTACGACGTGCTGCGCCGCGCATCGGCGCCGGGCGGCGGGGACTTGGCGCGCCTGCTCGGCGCGAACCTGAACCCGTTCCGGCGGCGCTCCGAGCCGCCGGTCGTGTACTGGTCGGGCATCCTCGAAGCGGATGCCGCGCAACGCCAGGTCGCCATCGACATCCCGGACTACTTCAACGGCGAGCTGCGGGTGATGGCGGTAGGCGTCGCGGCCGCCCGGCTCGGCGCGCGGGCGGAACCCGTGACCGTGCGCGGGCAGATCGTGCTCACGCCGAACCTGCCGCTGGCCGCCGCGCCGGACGACGTGTTCGACGTTGCGGTCGGGGTCGCGAACCATGTCGAAGGATCCGGCGAGGAGGCGGAGGTGAGGGTCTCTGCGCAGGCGTTGCAGCGGCTGTCGGCAGACGAGGGCTCCGAACAGGTGGTTGCCGTCGCCGAGGGGGACGAGGGGCGGGCGTTCTTCCGCCTGCGCGCGGGCGCCGCGCCGGGGGCGGCGTCGGCGACGTTCGCCGGGCGCGTGAATGACGTGTCCGTGCAGCGCCGGGCCACCATGTCCGTGCGGCCGGCGAGCCCGTTCCTGACCACGGTGGAGGCCGGCTTCGAAGCCGGCGGCGAGGCGTCGGTGGTCCTGCCGCGGCGGCTGCACGAGGCCTTCGCGGACCGGCGGGTGACGGCTTCGGCGAGCCCGCTCGCGCTTGCCGACGGCCTGCTGGCGTACCTCGAGTCGTTCCCGCACGCCTGCGCGGAACAGATCGTCAGCAAGGCGTTCCCGCAACTGGGCCTGCTCGAGGCGCAGGCCGGCGGCCTGGACCGGCAGGACTACGGAACCCTGTTCCGCGACACGATCGCGCTGCTGCGCCCGCGCCAGAACGCCGACGGCGGGTTCCTGTTCTGGTCGACGTCGCGGGAGTCCGCGGCCTTCCCCTCGGTGTACATCACGCACTTCCTGACCGATGCCCGGGAACTGGGGATGCCGGTGCCCGACGACTTGTACCGGCGTTCCGGGGCCTACCTGCTGCGGATCGCCGGCGGCGGCGACGAACAGCGGCCATTCGATCTCGCCGCGGCACGCACCCGGGCCTACGCCATCTATCTCATGACGCGGCGCGGCCGGGTCACCACGAACTACCTCAACGCGCTGCAGGAAGCGTTGGAAGTCGGCGCGCCGGAGGAGTGGCGCGGCGACATCGTGAGCGCGTACCTGGCGGCCAGCCACGCGCTGTTGCGCAACGACGTCCTGGCGGAGCGCCTGGTCGGGGGCTATCGACTCGGCGCGTCGACGCACCCGGACACCGATTTCGACACCGGCCTCGGCCGCGACGCGCTGTACGTCTATCTTCTGGCCCGGCACTTCCCGGAGCGTATGGCGGGCGTCCACGGCGACGTCGTGCGAAGGCTCGTGCAGCCGGTCTTCGAGGACCGCTTCAACACGCTGTCGGCGGCGTACACGATCCTGGCGCTGGGCGCGATCCACCGGAACCTCGAGGCGCGCGGCGAACTGTCGCCGCCCGCGGTCGCCGCGCATGCGGCGGACGGTGCCGTCGAAGTCGATGTGGAGCCGGGCGTGTTCGCCAGGGCTTCCCTCCCGGTAACCGTCGAGCGGTTGGACATCTCGGGCGCGGCGCCCGGCGGTCTCTACTACACGGCGAGCGAGTCGGGCTTCGATGTCGAAGTGCCCACGGAGCGCCTCGCCGAAGGCATCGAACTGGACCGCGTCTACCTGGACGCGGACGGAGAGCCCGTCGAGCGGATCCGCGTGGGAGACGAACTGACGGTACGTCTGCGCGTGGGCTCCACGGGCGGGCGGGTCGGCAACGTCGCCGTCACGGACCTGCTGCCGGGCGGCTTCGAGATCGTCGCGGATTCCGTGCGCCGGAGCTACGACGGATGGTCGAGTGACTACCTGGACGTACGCGAAGACCGGCTGGTGTATTACGGCAGCTTCGACGAGCGCATGGTCGAGCTCCGTTACCGGGTCAAGGCGACGAGCCCCGGCGAGTTCGCGGCGCCCGCCGCCCACGCCGCCGCCATGTACCACCGCGGCGTGCGCGGCCGTTCGGAGGCCGGACGGCTGATCGTGGAGAGCCTGTGATCGCCGCCCTGCGCCGGCGTTCCGGCGTGCTCGGGGCGCTGCTCGCGCTCCTGGCCGGCGCATTGCTGGCTTGGGCCCTGGTGCCCAAACCGGCGCTCTACGGGGACATCCCGTTCTCGACCCTGGTGACGGATCGCGAAGGCCGCCCGCTCCGGCTCGTTCCGGCGCAGGACGGCCGCTATCGGCTGTTCACCGAACTCGACGACATCGCGGCGGTAGCCCGGGAGGCCACGCTGCTCTACGAGGACCGCGGCTTCTACCGGCACCCCGGGGTCGATGTCCTCGCGCTCGCGCGCGCTGCGTGGACGACCTACGTGCGGCGCACCCGGGTCGTCGGCGGCTCGACGATCACCATGCAGCTTGCCCGACTGCGGTTCGACCTGGACACACGCAGCCTTTTCGGCAAGCTCGTGCAGTCCGCCCGCGCGCTGCAGCTCGAGCGTCACTACGGCAAGACGGAGATCCTCGAGGCCTACCTGAACCTGGCGCCCTACGGCGGCAGCATCGAGGGCATCGGCACCGCCAGCCGGATCTACTTCGACAAGCCGGCGGGCGCCCTGAGCCTGGGCGAGGCGCTGGCGCTGGCCGTCATTCCGCAGAACCCGACGGACCGGTTCCCGGTGCGGGCGGCCGGTCGCGCGGAGCTCCTGGCGGCGCGCGAGCGACTCCTCGCGGCGTGGCTGGCCGGGCCAGGGGATGCTGACCCCGGGACGATCGCCCGTGCGCGTCTCGTACCCGGGTTCCGATCGCCCGCCCGGTTGCCCTCCCATGCCCCGCACTTCGTTCGCGACCACGTCCCGTACGACGGGGGCTCCCGCATACGCACGACGCTGGACCTCGACCTGCAGGGCCTCGTCGAGGCCCGTATCGCCGAGCACGTGGAGCGCCGCCGCCGCGAGGGCATCGTGAACGCCGCCGCCATGCTCGTCGACGCGCGGGGCATGGAGGTGCTGGCGCTGGTCGGGTCCGCGGGGTTCTTCGACGCGGCGATCGCCGGCCAGGTGAACGGCGTGCGGGCGCCCCGTTCGCCGGGATCGACGCTGAAGCCGCTGCTCTACGCGCTGGCGCTGGACGCCGGCCTGATCCACCCGATGACCCTGCTCGAGGATGCGCCCCGCCGCTACGCCGCCTACACGCCGGAGAACTTCGACCGCGGGTTCCTGGGGCCCGTGTTCGCGCGGGACGCCCTGGTGTACAGCCGCAACGTGCCGGCCGTCGGACTGCTCGCGGACCTCGGGGTAGGGCGGTTCCGGGACTGGCTGCAGGGTGCGGGGGTGACGGATCTGCGGCCGGCCGCGGACTATGGCCTGGCCCTGGCCCTCGGCGGCAGCGAGATCACCATGGAGGAGTTGACGCGGCTCTACGCGACGCTGGCGGGCGGGGGCGTCTGGCGGGATGTCACGGTCGTCCCCGGCTCTGTCCCCGGCACGCCGCAACGTTTGCTGAGCGAGGAAGCCAGCTTCCTGGTGCTGGACATGCTCCGCGATGTCGCGAGGCCGGACGCGCCCCCGCGGCGGCTCGGGGACCGACCGGCCGTTGCCTGGAAGACGGGCACCTCGTTCGGCTTCCGGGATGCCTGGAGCGTCGGGGTCGTCGGCCACTACGTGCTGGCGGTGTGGGTCGGCAACTTCGACGGCAGCGCCAATCCGGCGCTGATCGGCCGGGAGGCCGCGGCGCCGTTGTTCTTCGCCATCGCGGACAGTCTTCCCGGCCGCGCGGGCATCGGCGCGTCCCGCCGGGAAGCGCGCCCCTGGTGGGCCGTGCAGGACGGATCGCCGGAGACGCCCGGCGCCCTCAACCTGCGGCAGGTGGAGGTCTGCGCCACCACGGGCGACCTGCCGGGACCCCACTGCCCGCGCGCGGCGCGATCCTGGTTCATTCCCGGGGTGTCGCCCATCAGGGTGTCGACCGTGTACCGGGCCATCGACATCGACCGCCGGACCGGGCTGCGGAGCTGCGCGCCCGACGGCCACACCGAGCGGGTCGTCTACGAGTTCTGGCCGTCGAACCTGCACGACGTGTTCCGCCGCGCCGGTATCGCCATCCGGCGCCCGCCGCCCTGGTCGCCGGATTGCGGACTGGACGAAACCTCGGCCACGGGCTTGCCGCCGCGCATCCGGTCGCCCCAGCCGTCGCTCGTCTACCACGCCGCCACGCCGGGCGCCGCGGAGGGGAGCGTGCCGTTCTCGGCCGTGGTGGACGGCGACGCCCGCAGGATGTTCTGGTTCGTCGACCACCGCCTGGTCGCCAGCGCGTTGCCCGGCGAGCGCTACTTCTGGACGCCGCGCCCGGGACGGTTCACGGTGCGTGTCGTGGACGACCTCGGCCGCGCCGCCGCCGAGACGGTCCGCGTGCGCGCTTTCCCGGGCCCGTAGGGGACGCCCTCTGGGGACGCCCTCTGGGGGCGCACTCTGGGGGCGCACTCTGGGGGGCGTTAGCGGCGTCCCGTCCCCGTGCGGCATGACCCCGTAGCTGAAAGCCCCGGCTGAATGGTGTATGAAGGTCGGGGGGAGTGCGAGGGGACCGCGTGGACAGGATTCGCGATGTCTTTCTGTCGATGCGGCTGGAGGTTGCCCGTGCCGTATCGCGGATCGTCCCCCCGCACGAGGTCGAAGACATCGTGCAGGAAACCTACGTGCGGCTGTGCCAGGTCGCCAGACCCGACAGCATCCAGCATCCGAAATCCTACATGTTCAGAACGGCGCGCAACCTGGCGCTCGACAGCGTCAAGCGCGCGGAGAATCGCCTGCGCGAACCGTGGAACGAAGGGGGCTTTGGCAACGTGGGCGTGGGCGTCGACGAAGTGCTCGAGCAGGCGGCGTCCAGCGAAGAATTCGGTCGCTTCTGTGAAGCCGTCCAACTGCTGCCCGTGCAGGCGCGTCGTGTCTTCGTACTGAAGAAGGTGTACGGCTATTCGCAGCGGGAAATCGCCGAAGAGCTGGGGCTGGCGCAGAGTACCGTGGAAAAGCACGTTGCCCTGGCGGTCAGACGGTGCGCGCAGTACATGAGCGAACAGGGTGGGTTCGGCGAAGACCGGATCGGGCGGAGGATCCACCGCAAACAGTAACCGGGCTGGCCGAGTCAAGTAAGCGAGTCCAGTAAGTGAGAGGGAGAAATCACACCCATGGATGTCCAGAAACTCTTCAGCGTCGAAGGCAAGGTCGTATGCGTCACCGGCGGCGGCAGCGGTATCGGCAGGACGGTCGCGGACGGCTTCGTCTCCGGCGGCGCCCGCGTCTACATCGCCTCGCGGCGGGACCTTACCGGGGTGGCGAGGGAGCTGTCGGAACAGGGACCGGGCGAGTGCATCGGCCTGCAGGCGGACGTGTCCCGCGAAGAGGACATCGTCGGCCTGGCGCAGACCCTCAGGGAGCGCGAGGGCAAGCTCGACGTCCTGGTGAACAACGCCGGTCTCGGCGTGGTCAGCCACCGCTTCGAGGAGTTTCCGCTGGACGATTTCGACCGTCTCCAGGCGGTGAACGTGCGCGGGATCTTCGCGATGACGAAGGAGTGCCTGCCGTTGCTCGAGGAGGGCGGCAGCTCCGGCGAGCACGCTGCGGTCATCAACATCGGCTCCATCGACGGCATTCGCATCCCGTCGGACAACGACTGGGCATACGGTCTCTCGAAGGCCGCTGTGCACCACCTGACGCGCCAGTTGGCCGGCCGGATGGGCAACCGCGGCGGTCGCAGGGGCGGCCGCAACGTCACCTTCAACGCGGTGGCCCCGGGGCCGTTCCCCGGGATGCTCGACAACGCGCTCAAGAACCCGGACATCCGCGACGCCATCGCCGGCGCCACCAGCGTGGGCCGGGTCGGCACGGCCGAGGACATGGCCGGGGTGTGCATCTACCTGGCGAGCCGCGCCGGCGAGTACGTGACCGGGGTGCTGTTGCCCGTGGATGGCGGGGTGCTGGTGAGCCGCGGGGCGAATTCCTGAGGGCGGGCGCGTCCCGTCTCGGCATCCTGCACGATCCCGGATCGGGTGTAGGGGACGCCCTCGTGGCGTCCCGTCCCGGCATCCTGCACGATCCCACCACGGGCAGGGACAAGCCCCGCCCCTACGCGCCCGCCCGCAGGTACCGGGCCAGGCACTCCGGGACCGCGACCGCCTCGCGGGACCGCATGTTGAAGATGACGCTGGTGGCGGCGCAGTCGATGGCGACGCCGTCGTCCGCTTTCCTGATCTCTTGGCCGAGCACGAAGCTCCTGGTGCGCATCGAGACGGGCCGGGTGACGACCCGCAGCCGGTCGCCGCGGAAGCACTCCAGCCGGTAGTTGACGTCGAGGTTCACCACCACCGGCACGAGGGCGCCGTCCTCGCGGGGCTCGAGGTAGAGGCCGGCGTCCACGTACCACTCCTCGCGCGCCGTCTCCAGGTAGCGCACGGCCTCCACGTGACTGAGGTGCCCGAGTTCGTCGCAGTGCTCGGCGGTGACCTCGACGATGGTCTGGCGGTCCATGGGCCTCGCGTTTCCGTAGCGGGAGCCCGGGCAGATCCGGTTTCCGATCCCGTACTCAGAAACGGTATGTCAGCTCGACACCGTAGGTACGGGGCGCCGCAACGTGCGAGTAGACATAACCCAGGGTCTCCCGTCCATCCGCCCAGAAGTTGAAGTACTCCTCGTCGCCGAGATTCCTGCCCCAGATGCTGACACCCCATCGTTCGTCCAAAGCCGAGAAACCCAAGCGGCCATTGAAGACCGTATAGCTGTCACCCATTCCGGAACCAAACGCGTAGAGCGTCTCGTCCTGAAAGGTGGCGTCCAGGTATAACGTCAGCGTGCCGTTCTCCGTGGAGAACAGGTTCCAGTCGAGAGAAGCGTTCACGTTCAGTTCGGGAGAGCCGGGCAAGACCCTTCCGGAGAGGTCCTCGCCGGCCAGGACGCCCTTCTTGACTTCGGTATCGAGGACGCCGACCCCCAGTTGCACCAGTACGGCGTGGGAGAGCTGAGCCGCGGCCTCGATCTCCAGGCCCCGAATCTCGGACTCGTCGATGTTGATCAGCGTCTGAACGAACGTCGCGATGTCGATCGAGATGAACTGCTGGCCCTCGTAGCTGTAGAAGAACGCCGCTCCGTTGAGCCTGACCCGGCCGTCCCACAGGGTGCTCTTGAAGCCGACTTCGAAGCTGTCCAGGAACTCCGGCTCGGCGATGCTGATCTCGCTCGGGTCGTAGTACGCCTGCGCGTTGAATGCACCGCCCCGATAGCCCTGGTTGAAGCTGCCGTAGAACAGCGTGCCGTTCGGCGTTGTGTAGTCCAGTCCGATCCTGCCGGTCACTTCGCTGTCCGAGAAGTCCTGCCGGGGTATCGTCGCGAGGGGATCGAAGGAACCGCCGTTGATCGTGCCCAACACGGGGATGCCATCGGCCCCCGCGAAGTGTGCGTTGAAACGGCTCTGCTCGGCGTCGTCGCGGGTGTACCGGATGCCATAACGCAACAGGAGCGCGTCGGTCAGCGCGTAGCTGCCGTCGAAGTACGCCGCCGTGCTCGTCCTGTCCTGCGCGAACGAGTTTTTCGCGTTGCAGCCCAGGGTCGCGAAACCCGCCAGGCTGAAGCCGAGCGAGTTGAACAGCCCTTCCGTCGCGGCGCCGGCGGCGCTCGGGGGAAAACCGAAGGCGACGGCGATCGGGTCGAAACAGTCGTTGAAGTCCACGGCGCCGTCGAGATTGAAATCAACGTCCAGGAACAGGTAGTTCTCGTGGGCGTTCGCGAGCTCTTCTCTCCAGTAGTACAAGCCGGCGACGAAGTCGAACCGTCCGTCCAGATTCGATGCGATCCTCAAATCCTGGGTGAACTGCTCTGCGTCGACGCTGAACACGCTTCCGACGGCCAGATTGACCGTACCGCTGCCGTCGTCCGGATTGACGGCTGCGCCTTCGTCGAGGGAGGTAATCGACGTGACGACATAGTTGTCGTTCGGGTTCCAGTTGACCGTGAGCGAGACGGCATCCGTCTCCACCAGCCGTCTCTGCGCCCGACCCGAGCTGATCTCAAAGAAGTCGAGACCGGCCTGGCTCGGGTCGGACAGGTTCGTTCCGCCGAATGCACCCATGAGGCCATAAATGCCGAAGACGGTTGGCTGGACCTCTGCCGCCATCTTTGGACTGAAAGTGATGGGATCGGACTGCGCCGACGACGCGCGGAGCAGCACTTCGAGGTTGTCCTGTGGCTGCCAGAGCACGCTCAGGCGTACGCCGTGCTCGTCGATGGAGTTGCCGTCGTCGATGCCGGTGGTCACGTTCTTCAGCCAGCCGTCCTGTTGGGCGTAAGTGCCCGCGAGGCGTACGGCGAGGACGTCGCTCAGAACCGCGTTGAAGGCGGCCTCCACCTCGGACAGGCCATAGTTGCCGGCACCGACGGTTACGGTACCCGCGTTCTCCATGTTGGGCTGTCTGGTGATGAAGTTGACGGCGCCACCCGTGGTGTTCTTGCCGTACAGGGTGCCTTGCGGACCGCGCAGCACTTCCACGCGCTCCAGGTCAAAGAAGGGCACGGCGAGCAGTGACGGGTTACCCTTGTAGCCCTCGTCCAGGTACACGGCCACGGGGCCGGTCTGGTTGAAGCTCCAGTCGTTCATGGACACGCCGCGCAGCCCGAACACCGGGGTTCCGGCGCCCTGAACGGTGGAAGTGGACATGTTCGGCGTCTGTGCCGACAGGTCCCCCGGATCCCGGAAGCGATGGGTGTCAATGTCGTCGCTCGTCAGGGCGGTGATGGAGATGGGGACTTCCTGCAGGTTCTCGGACCGCTTCTGGGCGGTCACGACGATCTCTTCGATCAGGCCACCGGCGGCGTCGCCTGCGTTGGCCGACTGTTGCGCCATGGCGCTCGAACCGGCGCAGGCGCCCGTCAAGAGAACCCCGATTCGGCCCAGGATGGATCTTGGTCTTTCCATGGCTGTCTCCCGATTTGATACTGCGGCTTCGGCCACCGTGAGTTGCCCCTGCCCGGGCAAATCGAACCCCGCGCGGGAGGACACACCCGCGGCGAAACCGGCCGGCGTTCCGGGGAGTCAGACGATTGGGCGGGAGTTTTTCCGCCAGTCGACCTCCGCCAGTCGAAGAGGGTGACTGGCGGAAAACCGCAGCCCGATCGTCTGACTCGCTAGCTACGGAGGAGACGACGATATGCGGGTTGCTGTGTGGATGGTTGGCGCCTGGTTGGCGGTGGGCGCGGTTTCGGCGACGGCCGCCGAACCGGACCTGGCGGCCGTCGAGATCAGGACCACCCCGCTCAGCGAGCGGATCTACCTGCTCGTCACCGACCCGCCGCGGGCCGGCAATCTCGCGGTCTCGGCCGGCGAAGACGGCATCCTCCTCGTCGATGACACGATGATGCCCATCACGCCCAGGGTCAAAGCGGCGATCGCCGAGATCCAGGAAGGCGAGGTCGCGTTCGTGATCAACACCCACTTTCACTTCGATCACGCCGGCGGCAACGCTGCGTTCGGCGAGGAAGCGACGATCGTTGCGCACAGCAGCGTGCGCAAGCGCCTCATGGAAGGCCGCGAGTGGGGTGTCGTGTTCATCGAGGGCGAGAGACCTGCCGCGGCGCTGCCGGTGCTCACGTTCGACGAGAGCGTCACCTTTCACTGGAACGGCGAGGCGGTCGACGTCATCCACTTCCCGAACCCCTCGCACACGGACGGTGACTCGGTCATCTTCTTCCGCGATTCCAACGTCGTGCACACCGGCGACCAGTACATCAACCGCAACGGTTTCCCCTATATCGATCAGGACGTGGGCGGCACCGCCCAGGGCTTGCGCGACAACATCGCCAGCCTGCTCGAGATCGTCGACGACGAGACGACGATCATCCCCGGGCACGGGCCGCTCGCGCGCAAGGCGGACCTGCAGTGGTTCCACGACGTCGTGGCCGAGACGATCGCCCACATCGAAGGCGAGAAGCGCGCCGGGAAGACGGTCGAGCAGATTCAGGGCGCCGGCCTGCCGGAAGCGTACGAGGAGGTGGGCAGCGGGTTCATTCCGGAAGCGGCGTGGATTCAGGCCGTCTACACGAGCCTCGACCCGTAGGCAACGAGCGCTTCGCGCTTGTCCATTTTTGGTGGCTGACCGGCCGCCCGTCCAGGAAGGGGGAGGAACCACGATGTCCATAACGGACGAACAGGCGCAGACAGTGATCGATGCAGCGATCGCGAAGAGCGAGGAACTCGGGTACACGATTACCGTCGCCGTGGTGGACAGTGCCGGGGAAGTCACGGCGGTCAGGCGCATGGACGGAGTCGGTCCGATCAACTTCGATTTTGCGTACGCCTGCGCCTATACGGCGGCGACCACCTCCCGCACCGGCGTCGAACTCGACTGGGTCAAGGACACGAACTGGTGGCGCGCGGCGAGCGTCATGCGCGGTGGCAAGCTCATGGTGGCCCGGGGTTCGCTGCCGCTGCGCGACGGAGGCAAGGTGATCGGAGGCATCGGCGTGAGCGGAGCCCCCGGGGAAATCGACCTGGCCGTCGCGGAGGCCGGCGCAGCAGCACTCGACTCGTAGGGGCGGGGTTCATCCCCGCCCGCGGTGGGTTCGAGCAGGATGCCGAGCCGGGACCGCGCCGTCCTACGGCACAGGCGCGTCGGTGCCACGCATCTGGGCCAACTCCGAGGCCATCGCCTTCATCTGCCGCAGGGCTTCGTCTCTTTCGCGTTCCGCGTGTTGGCGCGCCCGCGTTTCCGCATTGGCGTGCCGTTCCGCCCGTTGGCGAGCTTCGACCTCGGCGTCGCCCCCGCGTTCCGCCCGTTGGCGAGCTTCGACCTCGGCGTCGCCCCTGCGTTCCGCTTCGGTCAACGTGCGCAGGTCCTCGCGCTTCGCGGGGTCGTACCAGCGCAGGCCGCCCTGGGCGTCCAGGTGGGCCCACAGGTCCAGCACGTCGCTGTGCAGGCCCGGCGGGCCGCCGACGCTGATCGGCGATCCGGCCAGCTCCTCGTACACTCCGCCCCGCAGCCGGAACCCGGCGAGCCGAGTCTCGGCCGCGGGGCGCGCGTCGTACAGGAAGTACTCCCGCACGCCGAGCGCTTCGTAGGTCTTCCGCTTCTCCCCGTAGTCGCGCCGCCACGTCGACGTGGACGCCACCTCGAGCACAAAGTCCGGCGCCTTGCCCTCGTCCGCGACCACGTAGGATAGTCGGTCCCGCTTCGGGACGCCGAAAGACACCAGCACGTCGGGCGCCAGCCGGGGATAGACGGGGCGCCCCGCGCGGTCCGTGCGGGGCGCCTTCCCGTGGAGCGGCAGGTGATACATGAAGATGTCCGCCGACACGGCCACGTCGGCGCGGTCCGCGTAGCGGTGCGCCAGGGCGGCGAAGGTATATTGGATCCACCCGAACTGCTGGTCGCTATCCGGCATGGGCTGGCCGTCCGTCTCCGGCAGGTCTGCCTCGTGGAGCGCGAGCAGCGCCAGCATCGCTTCGCTCGGCGCGGGTTCCGCCATGGCCTGGCTCCTGTGTGTGTCCGTGCCTTGTCCGACCCCGGTGTCCCGCACGGTGGTCCGCGGCATCCGTCGGCCGGACGATCTTCGCCCGCCCGGCGGCGTTGCAGCGGACCGTAGCATAGCCACCATCGCCGCCCAAATGGCGGTGAGCGCGTGCCCGGGCCGCCCGAAGGCCGGGTTGGTTGGCACGCGACATGGGGACGATGCGGGAGATCATGATCGCCAGCCATGTTCGACCGGCGGTGGTTCGCCGTAAACGGCAAACGGCTGACGCGGTCATGGACGATGGCTGACACGAACGCGGGCGAGAGTCTCAAGCTCCCGAAGTTGCGGCGTCCCCCGCCACCGTTCGGCGCCCGCCTCATGGACCGCCCAGGCGAAGGCCGGGCGGTGCCGCGAACTCCACGGACAAGACCGCCGCCTTTTCAACTCCCCTACAACCCGGAGAACGACCCCGTGGAGGGGCCCGTGGGATCGGGCCTGCACCTGCATCTCACCGAGCGGTTCACACCCATCGCCGAGGACCCGCTACGCTACGAGTACACGATCGATGATCCCGCTACCTTCGTACAACCCTTTACGGTGGCGCTTACCCTTCGGGCGACGGAGGACCGGATGTACGAATTCGGATGCCACGAGGGCAACTATTCGTTGCCGGCCATACTGAGAGGCGCCAGCTGCTCGAGCAGGAAGAGTCGGGCAGCTAGAAGGAAGCTGCTACCCAACTTCCAGCGCAAGAGAGGGCTCGATATTGGAGCGCACGTGAAGAAGACCCGCCTGATGCCCGCCGACCACTGGGACTGGTCGATCCCCGTGTCCTTCTCACAGGGCTGGCGCGTCGGCGATCTCGTGTTCGTGGGCGGTCAGGTCTCGCTTACGCCCGACGCGAGAGTCGCTCCCGGCGATATCGAAACCCAGACGCGGAACACCTTCGAGTTCATCCGCAAGGTGCTGCACGAAGGGGGCGCCGACGACCGGGACCTCGTGAAGCTCAACACCTGGTACGGGTTCGAAGGTCAGGGCGCCGCGCTCAGGGACTACTGGGAGCGTATGGCCCGCGTGCAACTCGAGTACCTCGCCAGTCCCGGACCGGTGGATACCGCGGTGCGCATCGCCGGCCTTGCGAGCGACGCGATTCTGATCGAGGTCGATGCCATCGCGGCCTGCGTGGGCGAGAAGATCCGGCTGACGCCCCCGGGGCACTGGGACTGGAGCATGCCCGTGCCGCTGTCCCAGGGCTGGCGCATCGGCGAACTGGTGTTCGTGGGCGGGCAGGTTTCCATGGACGCACGGGGTGTGGCCATCGCGCCCGGCGACATCGTCACGCAGACCCGCAATGCCTACGACTGCGTGGCCCGGGTACTCGAAGCGGCGGGAGTCGGTTTCGAAGACCTGGTCCAGGTGAACATCTTCTACCGCTACGACGGACCCCAGGGAGGAGTCGGAGCGTATACGGATCAGATCCACGAAGTGAGCGCCGAGTACCTGAAGGCGCCCTATCCGACCGGCATGACGACGCGCGTCAACGGACTCGCGTACGAGGGACTGCTGGTGGAGATCGAAGCGATCGCCGCCGGGGGTGGGAACACCCGGCCCATCGAGGTCGCCGACGCGTGGCAGTGGCCCGGCCCGAGGCCCTTCTCCCAGGGCATGGTCGCGGGGGACCTGATCTTCGTCAGCGGGCAGCTCTCCCTGGACGGTCACGGCGAGGTCGTCGACGCCGACGACATCGCCGCCCAGACGGAGAACGTCTTCGTCCAGCTCCGAGAGGTCCTGAACGCCGCGGGCGCGGACATGCGCGACCTGGTGAAGCTCTACACGCTGTACCACTGCGACCCGCGGCGCCACGCGCTCCGCGAGTACTGGGACGACATGACGCGCGTCCGCATGCGGCACCTACCCTCGCCCGGCCCCGTGGGGACGGCGATTCGCGTCAACGGCTTCGCGCAGGAGGGCCTCGCGATCGAGGTCCAGGCCATCGCCGCCCGGTCGGATTGACGATCCTCAGAAACGATACGTCAACTCGAGCCCATAGGTGCGCGGTGGGCCCACGTGTGAGTAGACATAGCCGATGGGGTCGCGCGCATCGGCCCAGAAACGGAAGTACTCCTCCTCGGCCAGGTTCTTGCCCCAGAGGCTGACGACCCATTGATCGTCCAGGGCCGAGAAGCTCAAGCGCGCGTTCATGACGCTGTAGCTGTCGGCCTGTCCTGCGTCGAACACGAAGATGGTCTCATCCTGATACGTGCCACTCACGTGTAACGTCAGTGTGCCGCTCTGGTTGGAAAACAGGTTCCAATCCACTGCGGCATTCAGGTTCAGGTCGGGGGAACCGGCCAATTTCTCCCCGGACAGATCCGCGCCACCCAGGACGCCGTCCTTGACTTCCGCATCGAGCACGCCAACGCCGAGCTGCAGTAGTAACGCCGCGGTCACCTGGGCCAGAAACTCGATCTCCAACCCGGTGATATCGGACTCGTCGATGTTGATCAGCGTCTGGAGAAACGTGGCTGTGTCAAGTGAAATGAACTGTTGATTCTCGTAGCTGTAGTAAAAGGCCGCTCCGTTGAGCCTGACGCGGCCATCCCCCAGCGTGGTCTTGAAGCCAATTTCGTAGCTGTCCAGGTACTCTGGGTCCGCCGCACTCAGTTCACCCGGGTGGAAGAGCGCCTGCGCCATGAATGCGCCGCCGCGATAACCCTGATTGAAACTGGCGTAAACGAGCGTGCCGTTGTCCATTGCGTAATCCAGTCCGATCCTGCCGGTGATCTCGGTGTCCGAGAAGCCCTGACCGGATACCGTCGCCAACGGATCGGCCGAACCACCGTTGATTGTACCTATCAGAGGTGTGCTGCCGGCGCCGGCAAGGTGTGCGTTGAAATTGCTCTGTTCGGCCTCGTCGTCGGTAACCCGGACGCCAAAGCGCAGTACGAGTGAGTCGGAAAGGTCGTAGTTGCCATCGAAGTACGCCGCGATACTGGTCTTTTCCTGGTCGAAGGAATTGGTCGCGGTACAACCGAGGGTCGCAAAGCCGGCCAGGCTGAACCCAAGGCTGTTGAACAGGGCCTCCGTCGCGGCGCCGGCGTCACTCGGCGGGAAGCCGAAGGCCACCGCCATGGGGTCAAGGCAATCGTTGGGGTCGATGACGCCATCGAGGTTAAAATCCACATCCAGGAAAAAGAAGGCTTCGTTGGAGTTCTGGAGTTCTTCCCGCGAATAGTACAACCCGGCCACGAAATTGAAGGGCCCGGCGAAAGTCGATGAAATCTGCAGGTCCTGGGCAAACTGTTCCACGTCGACGTGATAAGCGCTCCCGGCGGCTCGGTTCAACGCACCGTCGCCGTCTTCGGGATTGAGCGCTTCTCCTTGGTCAAAGGAGGTGATTGACGTCACTGCAAAGTTGTCGTTCACGGCCCAACTTGCCGTGAGCGAAACGGAGTCCGTCGCCACGAGGCGCCTCAGGTCCTGATCCGAATGGTTCTCCCAGGAACCGAGACCTGCCTGGGTGGGGTCGGAAAGCGGCGTTCCGCCAAAGGCATTGTAGAGCCCATAGATGCCGAACCATGCAGGCTGCGCCTCTATGGCCATCTTCACGCCAAAGTTGGTCGGGTCGGATTCGGCGCTCGAGGCGCGCAGCAGTACTTCGACATCGTCCTCGGGCCGCCAGAGCACGCCCAGACGTACGCCGTACTCATCGAGGGAGTTGGCGTCGTCCACGCCTGGAGTAACGACCTCCAACCAGCCGTCCCGCTGGGCGTAAGTACCCGCCAGGCGTACGGCGAGGGTGTCACTGAGCGCCGCGTTGAACGCGCCCTCGACTTCGTACAGGCCGTAGTTGCCCGCCCCCACTGTCACATAGTGCTCGTTCTCCATGACGGGCTTTCTGGTAATGAAGTTGATCGCGCCGCCCGTTGTGTTCTTGCCGTACAGCGTCCCTTGCGGACCGCGCATCACTTCCACTCGCTCCAGGTCGAAGAAGGGTACCGCGAGGAGGGACGGGTTTCCCTTGTAGACCTCATCGATGTACGGCGCCACCGGGCCAGCCTGGTTGAAGCTCCAGTCGTACATGGATACGCCTCGCAGGCTGAACACGGGCGTTCCGGCTCCCTGCACGGTTTGGACGGACATGTTTGGCGTCTGTGCGGCCAGATCGCCCGGGTCGCGAAAGCGAAAGGTGTCGATGTCGTCGCTGGTCAAGGCGGTGATGGAGATCGGAACGTCCTGCAGGCTTTCCGACCGCCTCTGGGCGGTCACCAGGACTTCTTCGATGACGCCGCTGTCGCGTACCGCTTCGGTGTCCGCTGGTTGCGCCATCGCGCCCGGGACAGCCAGCACGCCAGTCAATACGGCGGCGATTCGACCCATGATGGATTTTGGTCTTTCCACTCTTTCCACATCGATCTCCCCAATTGAGCCCGCATCCTCGGCAACTGTGAGTCGCCCCCGGGTACCCATCGATATCGAGAGTCCGGTACCGGCCAGGAGGTGTTCAAGCGCCTCCACGACCTCGTACCGCCCGCTCAATCGATTGGCGGTCTTCGTACGCGTTTCGTCGAAGGAGAACAGCAATGTCCGGTCTGCCTGCTCCGCAAATGCGATGAGCGCGAGGTCGGCACGTTGCTGGGCGATGTCGAAAGCACGTGTATCGGCTGCCTGGGTTTGCGCACACGCGCAAAGCACGATCGTCAGACATGCTTGCCTCGACCAAAGACGTGTCGCCCTGAGAGGGCAACGGGTATCGGCGGCGAGCGGCGAACCTGCTATCGAGTTAGACGATTGGAGCCGCTTTTTCCGCCAGTGGATGGAGCACGACAAGCGGAGCACTTGCTGGCGGCTAGCGCGAGACATCCGTGGTGGGGTTCTCCCGGGCGGAAAGGACGATGGTCGTCCCGTCGGCGCGTTCGGACACGACGTCGAAGTTCGCCTGCAACGTCGACAGGAACCCGGCGACGTCGCCGGCCTTGAACAGGCCCGCCACGCGGATCGTCTGCAGATCCTGGTCCGGTATCGCAAAGTCCACGGTGGTGTAGCGGCTCACTTCCGCTACCGCGGCCGCCAGGGACTCGCCGCGGAATATCAGGTTGCCGTTGCGCCAGGAGAGCCGCACTGCGATCTCTTCGGGCTCCAGCGCTTCGACCCGCTCGCTCTCCGCGTTCAGCACCACGCGTTCACCCTGGGCGACGAGGAGCGATTGGCCATCGAACACGTTTGGAGATTCCAGGCCGGTCGTGCCAGGCTCGTGCACGCCGACTCGAACCCGGCCGTCGGCGACGAGCACCTCGACGCGCCGGGAGTCGTCGATC
The DNA here is from genome assembly GCA_963664635.1 of Pseudomonadales bacterium. GTDB lineage: Bacteria > Pseudomonadota > Gammaproteobacteria > Pseudomonadales > Azotimanducaceae > VXNE01. Next base: position 741,629 of record OY761542.1, read on the forward strand.
TTCACGCTGAACGCCGTCCCCACGGCTTGCACGATACGCCCGCCGGCAACGACGCCGAGTGGCCTTGTCCGATCATGCGCGACATCGATATGCATCTCGCCGCGCTCCAGTTCGACGACGCGTTGCCGCGCGGTAAAGCTGACGACCGCGCGGCTGTTCGTATTGAGGGTAATCCGGGATCGATCCGACAGCTCGATGGTCGATATACCGCCGATGGCCGTCTCGTAGGCCGGGGCGTCGAAGGGCAGGCTCGGCAAGGCTTCACCGTCGTCCGAACGCACGATCGCGGCCGTGAACACGGATGCCGCGAGTACGACAACGAAGGATGCGGCCATCGCCAAGAATCGGCGTCTGTGGCGGAGGGGGGCTGGACCGGCTTGCGAGGCGCGCGGAAACACCTCCGACAGGCGCGCCAATGCGTCCATCTTGTCCCACATCCGCGCCATCTCCAGCAGCTCGGCTTCGTTGCGCGGATCCGCTCGCATCCAGGCGCGCAACGCATCGGCTTCGCCGTCACGCAGGCCGTTGTCCATTCTCGCGATCCAGGCGCTGGCCTCCATCCGGCGCTGTTCCAGTCCCCTGCGCTCCTGGTCGATGTCGTAGAGGTTGCTCACCCAGAGGGCCTCCTCTCGGTCCGACTTCCGCGGTCAGGCGCCGTCGTTCGTGGAGTGGCTATTGTCCCGCGGGCTCGGGACCGGTGGACGCGTGTCGCTCGTACCATTCCCGTTCGAGCAGGCGCGCGCCGCGCAGGATGTTCCCCATCGCGTAGTTGCCCTCGTGGCAGGCGTACTCGTAGCTCTTCTGGTCCGATTTCGGCCACGGCAGCTCGCCGCTGTACGGCGCCGCGTAATCCGGGTCGTGCACCGTGAACTTGTACAGCAGCGTGTCCGCGTTGATCGGCGAGAAACGTTCGACGATGCGCAGGCCTTCCCAGGGAACTCCGGGTTCCTCGAGGAAGTTCGTGGTCTCGACGACCAGCGTATCGCCCTCCCACCAGCCGATCGAATCCCCGGCGAGCGAGCGGATCTCCGGGGGCATGTGCTCGGCGCCGATCCGGATGATACGCGCCCAATGCATCCACTCGATGTTGATCAACAGGTGACTGTCGGTCTGCACGACGGTCTTCATGTTGTTGTACATGGTGGGTAGCACCGGGATGGTCGCCCCAGCGTAGAGAATGCAACGGTCGAGTAGCGGCAACACCTCCGGTCCGTCGTAGGGATGGCTGCCCTCGGCCAACCACCACGCCGTGCCATCGTTTTTCAACAGGTCGTCCGGCGGTTCGATCTGGTTCTGGTCCTCGGGTTGTGCGCCCCGCGGGCTGGGCCCCGCGGCGCGCCGCGCCTGCCCGGCCTCCGTGAGCGGAGGCATCCGCCCGTTCGGCGGATCGACGAGAATCGATGACCGGTAGCGCCCGTCGATCTTGAACAGACTGTCGCCCATGTCGAGCCAGGCGTAGTTGTAGAAGCCGACGTCGCCGCCCTTCTCCGGCGCGGCGCGATCCGGGTCGCTGGGCGCATCGCCCGCGGCCATCTCGTCCGCTGCCGCCTTCTCCAGCCCGCGGACCATGTCGTCGCCCAGGTACAGGTTCTCGCCATGCGCCGCCGCGCGCTGGAACGGCGTGAGGCTTGCGATATCGTAAGTTCCTGAAAAATCGGGCTTGCCATCCGGCATTCTCGGGATGTCGTCACCGGCCGTTACGGACAACGCGACACCGAGAAGCGCGCAGATTGCGGCGGTTGCGATCTTCATGGTTGCTCTACCTCCGGGGGCGAACACATGGCTGGACCAAGCACGCACTATGCCGGCGGGAACATTCCCCCGCAACATGGCTGCCTGCGAGGGGAATAGACGAATGGCGGCGATTCTTCCGCCAGTCGGGCGCGAACATCAGGCAGGTGGAGCTGTTTCGGCCGGGCAGCCTCAGGCGGTCTGTTCCTCCACGGCCCGCCACGCGGCGTCGAAGGCGGCATCCATCAGCGCCGTGGCCTCGGCATCCGTGTTGGCGATGGAGATGCGCCCGAACTGTGCCCGGCCGATCTCGTGGGGCGCCTGTCCTTCCTCCCACTCGGGGTCGTCCAATGCGAGGTAGGGATAGGCGTAGCCGTGCGGAATGCGGTTGACGGTGATGGCGCGAATGTCGCGCTCGTGGTGGAAGCCGTGTCTGCCCAACAGTGACTGGAGCTGGTCGCGGATCTGCCGCTCGTAGGTGGCGAAGGGCGTGGCGTATATCTGGTGGCGGCCGACGCGTAGCTGCTCGCGTCCCGATAGCGGGCCTTCGGGCGCCGTCATCGGGGAGTGCATCATGAACACCACCATGGGGTCGTCCGGCCCGCGGGGCGGTTCGTACCCCCCGACGGTCATGGTCGGCGCGGCGCTCACCCACTGGAACGGGTCGTACGGACACTGGAAGAACGCAGCGCCCAGCTCGGAGTAGGCGCGGCCGTTGTCCAGCAGCACGTTGGCGTAGACGAAGGGCGTCTTCACGCCGTAGCGCAGGCCCTCTTTCTGGGACTCCGGCATTTCCGGACACAGGTAAGGTATGAAACTGTTGTAGCAGGCCAGGACACAGTGATCGGCGGTGACACGCATGGCGTTGCCCTGCTGCACATAGTCGACTTCCACGCGTGCGCCGCCGACCTCGCGCACTCCGACCACCGTGCTGTTGAGCCGTAGCCGGGTCGCCTGGCCTGCCCGATCCAGGACGCCGTAATCGAAATGCGCTATGGCGACATCCCCGGGGCCGTTCATGTCCGGGGCAACGCCGGGTATCAGCCCGTGTACCAGCAACCTGGCGACGGAAGCGTTGCCGTCCGGGAACATCCGCACTTCCAGGAGGGTGTCCAGCAGTGCGCCGCCCACCGAAGTCGCCATCTGTCCCAGCCACCCCATCGCCCGCATGCCGCTGGCGCCGGAACCGAGTGCTTCCAGCACGGTGAGGTTCCACCCGGAGAAGCCCGTCAGGTGGAGGATGATTGCATTCAGTATCGGCAGGGTTTCCTCCGCGAGACCGCCCCGGTCCACCAGGAAACGGTTGTAGCTGACGGAGTTGACGTATTCCCATTTCTCGCCGAGCGACAGTCCCTCCAGGAAGTCGCGTTCGCCGCCGAAATAGGCGATCAACCTGTTCTGTTCGGCCACGGGTACAGGCAGTGCACGCACCGTCTCCTGGTAGCCGTCCGCGCCGAACATCGCCGCGTTCCAGTTGCCGCCCACCGTCACATGGCCGCCCGGGCCGGGCAGCGCCACCCCGTTGTCTGCCTCGAGCCTGCCGGCCAGCGTGTAGTTCTCCGGCGTTTTGGCGTCCATGGCGTCGACGAAGTCCCGATCGACTCCGATGTCGGCCATCAGGCTCCCGGCCGCCTCGCTGTAGCTGCTGAAGCTCTCCAGGTTCTGGGCGCCGCCCAGGCTCAGCAGCATTCTGCCGCCGTGGTGAAACTCGTTGCGTTTCGCGTGGCCGCCGAAGTCGTCGTGGTTGTCGAGCAGCAGGATGCGGGTGTCGGGGCCCATCTTCTTGCGGTAGAACCACGCTGCCGCCAACCCGCTCATGCCGGCGCCGACCACGACCAGGTCGTAGTGTTCGTTCAGCGCCTCGTAACGGGCCGGCTTCTCGCCGCGCCAGGCCAGGGCGTGTGCTACTTCGAAGGAGCCCTCATGACTGCCCCGCATGCCGGTGAGAGTAGGGGGGTAGTAGGCGGAGGGGTCCGGCGGGCTGAATCTGGTCGGAGCCGCGGATGACGTTTCTGCGGGAGGCTCGAGGTCGCCGCCGCAGGCCTGCAGCAGCACGCCTCCCGCGCCGATTGCCACGCCGTGCAGGAAGTCCCTGCGTGTCACACGAGTTGTCATCGGGTCTCGGGGACGCGCCTGGCGTGGTTGCGGGGCATGCGGGTGAGGGTTCTCACGGCGCTACGGCTGAACGCGATGTCCTTCACGCACCGACCGTAGCCACCCGCTACACCGTAGTCAATGGTGACAGTCTGCACTTGTAGTCAATGGTGGCGGGAGACCACGCTCGACCGACCGACTCGCAGGCGAGCCCAGTCGCGCGACCTCTCGACGCGAGAGCTGCCGCTTGCTCACTGCGTACACGCTTTCGCGTCCGTAGAGTTCGTTGGCTGGCAACGCTGCCAGCCCGGTAAGCGTTTCGGGGGCGAAGGCTCCACGCCTCCGTGTACGATACGGCGCATGTCGTCCCGCGACTGGACCAGGGCGGAGGTCGAGGCCGCCGTTGCCGACTATCTGGACATGCTCGCCCGCGAAGTGCGCGGAGAGCGGTTCAACAAGGCGGAGCACAACCGGGCGCTCCAGGATCGGCTCGACAGTCGCTCCAAGGGCGCCGTGGAGTTCAAGCACCAGAACATCAGCGCGGTGCTGATCGCCGAGGGATTCCCCTACATCGACGGCTACAAGCCGCGCCGCAACGTACAGGCGGAGTTGCGCAGGGCCGTGCGGGAGCGCATTCCGGAGATCGAGGGCCTGATCCGGGCCGATGTCGAGGAACGTCAGGCGCCGGTCGTCGTTGGAGACGTCCTGGGCATCGAGGTCGACCCACCGGACCCCGGCGAACCCGCGGTCGGGGAGAGGCGATCCGACTACCTGACCCCCGGGACGGCCGCCGGCCCGATCGACTATCTACTGCGGGAAGCCCGGAACCGCTCGCTGGGCGACGCGGGCGAGGCGCTTGTGATGGACTACGAACGCGTGCGTCTCCTGCGCGCCGGCAAGGACCACCTCGCCCGGAACGTCGAGCAGGTGTCCAGGACCATCGGCGATCACGCGGGCTTTGACATCCACTCCTATGAAGCGAGTGGCCGGGACCGGTTCATCGAGGTCAAGACGACGCGCTACGGCCGGCATACGCCCTTCTACATCAGCGACGGGGAACTGCGGTTCTCGGAGGAACACGCGGACGCCTATCGCCTGTACCGCCTGTTCGGGTTCCGGAAGCACCCGCTGCTCTTCACGTTGCCCGGCGACGTGAGCGAGCACGTCCAACTCCGGCCGATCAACTACCGCGCGCAGTTCTAAGAACGGGCACGGCAGCGGCCCAGCGGGAGACATTCGATGCCCGGCGCGACCGGAGGCCACCGGCAACCGATCGACTCTCAGGTCAAATGACCTTCCGGTGGCTGCGAGGGTGACCACATGCGGGGGACACCCACTTACGCGCGCCCGAGAGACCACATGCGGGGGACACCCACTTACGTGCGCCCGAGAGAGCGCGAAGGCCTGGTGCCGGTCTCGACGAATATCTACCAGGGTGCCGGGGCCTGACCGGACACCTTCAAGAACTTCGCGTTCAGCACCTTCCTGCTCTTCCATTACGGTCAGGTGCTCGGCATTCCGGCCCAAGGCGGCCGGGCAGTGATGCGGAAACGCCGCGTTGGAGTTCGGTGTCTACGCTGGATACACTGCTTGTTCGCTGATCGCCGGAGCGAGACGTGCGCGTCGAGACGGAAATCGAGAAGTGGGGCAACAGCCTGGCGTTGCGCGTCACCGGCGTCATGGCGGAACTGCCGCGATTCGAACCCGGCACCCGCGTCACGGTCGATATCGACAGCGAGGGCCTTGTCGTCAGGCGCGCGGCCGGCAGCCTCCGGTCTTTCCGCTTTCCCGAAAGCGAGAGCGCACTGCTCGAGGGCATGACGGCGGAGAACGCCCACGCCGATTTGCTCGCCGATCCCACGGCCCGCGAGCTCGGCTTCTAGCCCGCATTTCTCACTACGGGCCGCGATGATCGCGGAGGATCCTGGGCCAAGAGACCCGCGAGGGCGCGGCCAGCGCAGTCTGCGGGCGATCAACGAAGCCGTGATGGACCAAAATACCTCGCAGAACCAATGACGTGTCATCCTGGCACAAGCGACGTGGTGAGAAATGCGGGCTAGGGTGGCGCGGGCCGACTACGTCCCCGGCCGCGGGGACATAGTCTGGCTCGACTTCGAGCCGACCCGGGGTCGAGAGATCGGCAAGTACCGCCCGGCACTCGTCCTGAGCAGCCGGGAGTACAACCGCCAGACGGGCCTCTTGATCTGCTGTCCGATCAGCACCAGCATCCGGGGCGGTTCGACCGAGGTTCTGATCGGCAACCTCGACCAACCGGCGGTGGTCGCCGCGAACCTGGTCCAGACCCTGGCGTGGCAGGAGCGCAAGGCGAAGAAGATCATCTCGGCCAAGCCAGAGGAGTTCCGGGCCACCTTGCTCAAGTTGCTCCCTTGCTTGGGGCGCTCGACGTCCTGGGCGAGTGAACCGTTCGGCCCCGCCGCCGGCCCGCGCACGCCGCCGATTCTCTTGGGACCGGTCGCACGGGCGAGCAGGGTGACGGACGGGCTTGCGAGCTGGACTTGCCCACCAAGCGTCGTCGGCCAGGAGGTGGTACTGCACGACGGGGAACTGCCGTTCTCGGAGGAAAACGCGGACGCCTATCGCCTGTTCGGATTCCGGAAGCACCCGCTACTGTTCACCTTGCCCGACGACGTGGGCCAGCACGTCAAACTCCGGCCGGTCAAACTACCGCGCGCGGTCAAGAACGTCGGGCAAGGCACGGTCCAGCGGGCGAGCATCGGATGGCCCGCGGGGCGGGAGGCCGCGCGCAACCGATCGATGCACGGGTTGAATCGCCCTTCCGCGGCTGCGAGAGTGACCCGATGGAGGGGACCACCACATACGCGCGCCTGAAGGAGCGCGACGGCCCGGTGCCGGTCTCGACGAAGATCTACCAGGGCGCCGGCGCCTGGCCGGACACCTTCAAGAACTTCGCGTTCAACACCTTCCTGCTCTTTTACTACAGCCAGGTGCTCGGCATTCCGGCCTCCCTGGCGTCGCTCGCGATGGGGGTGGCGCTCGTCGTCGACGCCGTCTCGGACCCGATCGTCGGCTCGTTTTCGGACAACCTGCGCTCGCGCCTCGGGCGCCGCCATCCGCTGATGTACGCCGCCGCGTTGCCCCTGGCGTTCTCGCTGTGGGGGACGTTCGCGCCCCCCGGCGGCCTGGGTGAGGCGGGGCTTTTCTGCTGGCTGCTGTTCTTCACCGTCTCGACGCGCCTGTCGCTCACGTTCTTCCTGATCCCGTGGAGCGCCATGTTCGCCGAATTCACCGACGACTACGTCGAGCGCACGGCGATCATCACCTACCGCTACGCCCTCGGCTGGGCCGGCGGCATCGCCTTCACGTTCCTGACGTGGTCGTTCATTTTTCCGGCAACCGAGGCGTATCCCGTCGGCCAACTCAACCCGGACGCCTATGGGGTGTTCGCGCCGGTGGTCGGCCTGGCGGTCGGGCTCGCGGTCCTGTTCACGACGCACATGACGCGCAAGGAAGTGCCGTACCTCTACCAGCCGCGGCAGGCGTCCCGGTTTCGCTTCCGGGTCGTGCTCCACGAGGTGCTGCTGGCGCTGGAGAACCGCAACTTCCTGCGCATCTTCCTGGCCACGCTCCTCGCCGCGGTCATCGGGGGCACCTCGGGCGCGTTCGATCTCTACATGGCGACCTACTTCTGGGGCTTCTCGGGCGAGGACCTGCGCTGGCTCGCGTTCACGGTGGTCGGCGCGATTGCCGCCTTCGGCGCCGTCTACCCCCTGCAGCGCAGGTACGACAAGAAGACCCTCCTGGTGGTCGGACTCATTGCGAGCATGTTCTTCGGCATGCTGTTCGTGAGCTTGCGTCTCCTCGACGTGCTGCCCGCCAACGGCGACCCGTTGCTGCTCGTGCTGTTCCTCCTCAACGCGACGGTCCGCGTGGCGATCGGCACGGTCCTCGGGATCGCCTTCGTGTCGATGCTGGCGGACACGCTGGACGACCAGGAGCTCGAGACCGGCCGCCGCCAGGAAGGCGTCTTCTCGTCCGCGATCTCCTTTTCCGCCAAGGCGACCGGGGGCTTCGGCGTCGTGATTGGCGGACTCATTCTCGACTACGTCATCCGGTTCCCGCGCGGCGAGGAACTGGGCCGGATCGCGCAGGAGACCATCGTGCGGCTCGGCGTGATCGACGGTTTGGTGATGCCGCTCCTCTGGGCCATCCCGATCTACCTCGTGGCGAAGTACACGCTGACCCGTGAGCGGCACGCGGAGATTCGGCGCGCGATCGATGCGCGGCGGGAGGGCGACCGGGTCCCGAGTGCGGTCGGAGAGCGGTAAACGGATATACCCATAGGGGGAAGGCGTGTCTGCGCGTTGGAGTGGCGCGACGCCCTGCGTTCCTCACGGCGCGTGGTTCAGCGGCACGCATAGGCGCCGACATCCCGTGCATCGCCGGACACGTACACCGCCTTGCGCGGCCAGGCGCAGAGCTTCCGGGAGCCCGGTCGGTCGGCCCAGGTCGCCGTGAGTTCCTCCGGCGCGACGCGCGTTTCGTGCCAGCGCTCGAGCACGTCCAGCCAGTCCACCCGGGAGGGGACGCGCTGGCCCGTGCAGTGCTCCGCCCCCGGGATCATGAAGAGCCGGACATCGCTGGCGGCGGTGGGATCGTGCGCATGCACGCGATCCACGTAGTCCGTGGTGCCGTGCGCGGTCAGCAGGGCGTCGGCCCAGCCGTGGTACAGGAGCAGCTTGCCGCCCCGGGCGCGGAATGCGCCGAGGTCGGCATCGGTCGCGTTCAGCAGCCGCGCCAGCGGCGCGATGTCCTCCCGCCACCCGCTCCAGTCGTGGTCGGTGTGGTTCCACCGCGGGTCGTGGTGGAGGAAGTAGCGCAAGGCGCCGAAGCCGATGCGCGTCGAGTTGTTCGGAAAGCCGGCCGACGGCGCGCCGCTCGCCAGGTAGGCGCCCCAGCCCCCGGAGCCGAGGTCTTCGGCGCCGAACGGAAAGCCGAAGTAGAGCCGGGCGCCGTCCTCGACCGGGCCTCCGTACACCTCGCGGATGGCGGCCACCTGCTCCTGCGACAGGCAGGCGGCGGCGCCGCCGGGGGTCGCGTTGGCGGCGCAGGCGAGCGTACCGGGGTCGAAGTCGCACGCGGTGGGATCGTGCAGGATCCCGTCGTGCAGTCCGTCGAGGGCGTCGCAGCGCGCGAGGATCGCCCGGCGGAGCAGCAGCCGGTCCTCCCGGGTGACCAGCGCGGCGCTCAGGTTCCCAGGGTCCGGGAACATCTTCTGCGCGATGGCGATGAAGCCGGCCACTTGGCCGGTCCAGTTGAGCCAGGGCGCGCCGGCGACGATGCCGTCGAAATCGTCCGGGTAGCGCTGGGCCTCCATGAGCGCCTGTCTGCCGCCGTTGGAGCAGCCGAAGAAGAAGGACTTCTCGAGGGAACGGGCGTAGTGCCGCTCGATGACCCGCTTGGCATGCACGACCGCACGGTGCATGCCGAGATGCGCGTAGTTGACGATCGCCTCCCAGTCGCCGAGCGCCCAGGCGCCGTCGCGCGCGTTGGGCACGGCATGGCCCGTGTCCGTGGAGGCGGTGGCGTAGCCGTCTGTGAGGATGCGCTCGCCGAGCAGGTCCAGGGCCTGGTTGGCATCCGTATTGACGAAGCCGCCGGCGCCTCCCATCACGAAGCGCCCGTTCCACGCGGCGGGCAGCCAGACCTTGAAGCCGATCTTGCCGCCGATGAGCCCGGTCACCCTGCAGTGATCGGCGGGTTCGGTCTCGCGGGTCGCCGAGAGGAACCTTGCGTCGGGGAGGTCGAGGGCTGCGAGGGCGAAGCAGCCGGCGTCGGGGGCGCCCGCCGGGACATGGCCCGAGTCGTCCGATGGCGATGCACCCCGCGCCGCGGTGCTGCCGCAGAACAGCACCGACAGCGCGCAGACCGTGAGGACGCGGAGCGGTGCCGCGGCGCGAGCGGTGCGGCGTGCGTCGGCGGGCGTGGAACGCTGCCGCGGGCAGACAGTCAGACGAACAGCCACGTGTGCAGCAGGCGTCCCGGCATGAGCGCGAACGTCCCCGCGATCAGGATGCCCCCCATGTACACGCCCGTCATGTGGCCGCGGTGGGCAGCCACGTTGCCGCGTCGGATGCTGTAGAGCGCCGCCGGCACGCTGACGAGCACCAGCACGCTGAACAGGTGGATGAATCCGAAGTGGTTGAGCAGGCGCGGCCCCACGGCGGCCGGCATCGGCAGCGTCACGAGCGCCGTGAGGAGGATCAGCACGGCGTACACCCGTCCCAACCGCTTGTGCAGGGCCGTGCCCTTGCGCCGCAGGAGCAGCCAGGCGCCAATGATGAAGCACGGCAGGACCGTTGCGAGATGGACGTATGCGAGGTTCAGGTACGACATGTTCCCGATAGGGTAGCGAAAGACGCTGCGGACCGCGGTCGCGTGTTCCACGCGGCGCCGCCCGGACGCCCGTCGGTCCCCCAAAAAGAAGTCCCGTATAGAATCCGCCGCGAGCCCTCCCCCCGCAAGCCCATGCCGTCAGGAACGGAAACACCCCCGGACAAGGTCACCATCTTCGACGTCGCCAGCCGCGCGGGCGTCTCCATCAAGACCGTCTCGCGGGTCGTCAACAACGAGTCGAACGTGCGCGAACAGACCCGCGAGAAGGTGCTGCGGGCGGTCCGCGAGCTGCGCTATCGGCCGAACGCCGCCGCGCGCGCCCTGTCCGGCAAGCGCTCGCGAGTCGTGGGCCTGGTCTACGAGAACGCGCAGGAGTTCGGCTACACGCAGGACGTGCTGAACGGCGTCCTGCGCGCCTGCGAGGCGCGGGGCCATACGCTCCTGCTCCGTCCCCTGACGCTCGCCAACGCCCGGGTCGCGGAGCGCGTCCGGGAGTTCGCCCGGGAAGCGCGGATCGACGGGGTGGTGCTGCCGGCGCCGATGGGGGATGTCGCCGAGATCACGGGCATGCTCCGGAAGCTGACGATCCCGTTCGCCGCGATCACGCCGCGCGCGCCGCTCCTCGAAGAGATCAACATCGCGTGCATGGACCAGGAAGCGGCGTTCTCGCTGACCGAGTACCTCATCGAACAGGGGCACCGGACGATCGGCTTCATCAAGGGCCACCCGGACCATGGCGCAAGCGCCAAGCGCTATGCCGGGTATCGGCGCGCGCTGCAGGAACACCGGCTGGCCTTCGCGGCCAGTCTCGTACGGCAGGGCTACTTCGACTTCGAGTCCGGCAAGGCGGCCGCTGGGGCGCTGCTGGATCTGGCGGGCGCGCCGAGCGCGATCGTCGCGAGCAACGACGACATGGCGGCGGGCGTGCTCTTCGAGGCCCGCGAACGCGGGCTGGCCGTGCCGGGCGACCTGTCCATCGTCGGGTTCGACGACACCCGTATCGCGTCGCGCGTGTGGCCGCCGCTGACGACGGTGCGCCAACCCATCGCGCAGATGGCCGAAGCCGCGGCGCGGCTCCTCATCGACAAGCTGGGCGGTGCGGCGGTGCGGTCGCCGGAGAAACCGTTCGAATGCGAGGTCGTGATCCGCGAGTCCACCGCCCGCTGGGCGCGGCTCGCACCGGCGGCGCGTTGACAGCGCTGTCAGCGTGCTGGTAGAACGGCGCGCTTCCGGGTTTCTCGAGTCGGGGAGGGGGTAGCGATGGGCTTGCGGGGTCCGGCGCTTGCGGCACTGTTGGGCGTGGCCGTCACCTGGGCGGGCAGCGCCGCGGGTGGGCAGGGCGCCGTGCGGGTGGAAGTGCGGGGCGCGGCGGGGGAGTACGCGCTCTACCGGGGCGGCGCGCCGTACGTGGTTCGGGGCGCCGGGGCGCAGAGCGTGGACGACCTCGAATCCCTGGCCCGCCACGGCGGCAACTCGGTGCGCAACTGGGCAGTCGGGGACGGCGGCATCCTGGACCGGGCGCACGAACTGGGACTGACGGTCGGACTCTGCCTCGACATCGAACGCGAGCGGCACGGTTTCGACTACGGCGACGCGCGGGCGGTCGCGGCGCAGTTCGAGCGCGCCCGGGAGCGGGTGCTGGCGCATCGGGACCACCCGGCGCTGCTGTTCTGGATGATCGGCAACGAGCTGAACTTCGATTACCGGAACCCGGCCGTGTACGACGCCGTCAACGACATCTCGAAGATGATCCACGAACACGACCCCAATCACCCGACCACCACCGCCACCGCGGGCATCGACCGGAGCCTCGCCCGGGTCATCGGCGCGCGGGCGCCCGACCTCGACTTCCTGAGCGTGCAGCTCTACGGCGGGTTGCCGAGCCTGCCGGCGACGCTGGATCGGCTGGACCTGGACATGCCGTTGATGGTCACCGAGTGGGGCACGCTGGGGCATTGGGAAGTGCCCAAGACGCCCTGGGGCGCACCGATCGAACCGACCAGTTCGGCCAAGGCCCGGCTCTATCGCGACGGCTACGAACGGGTGCTCCAGCGGCTGGAAGGGCGGCTGATCGGCCACTACGCGTTCCTCTGGGGGCAGAAGCAGGAGCGCACGCCCACCTGGTACGGCGTGTTCACGGCGGACGGGCGGCGCACCGAGACGGTGGACGTGCTGCAGCGGATCTGGACCGGCGCCTGGCCGGCGAACCGGGCGCCGCAACTGCTGAGTCTGCGCCTGGATGGCAAAGCCGCCGCCGACGGCGTGCGCGTGCTCGCCGGTCGCGAATACACGGCAGCCGTGAGCGCGGTCGACGCCGAGGGCGACCGGTTGCGATTCGAGTGGAGCATGATGCGCGAGAGCACGGCGACGCAGTCCGGGGGAGACGCCGAACGGACGCCGGAGGCATTCGAGCTGGCGAGCGGGGACCCGTTCGCCGCCGAGATTGGGCTGCGCGCGCCCGCGGCGCCGGGCGCGTACCGGCTTTTCGTCTACGTGGGGGACGGCCACGGCGCCGCCGGCCACGCCAACCTGCCATTCCTGGTGGTCGATATATGAGCGGGCGGGAGGGTTCGATGCATGACGCGGACACGGAAGCCGTAGTGGCCGGCTGGCTGGAACGGTTGACGCTGCGCCAGAAGATCGGCCAGATGACCATGGCCGAGCGCGGCTCGGTCACCGCCGATGACGTCAAACGCCACGCGCTCGGGGCGGTGCTCGCCGGCGGCGGCTCGCATCCCGGCGCCAACGCGCCCGCGGACTGGGTGCGGATGAACGACGCGTTCTGGCAGGCCGCGGTGGGCGACGGCGACGGCCCGGGCATCCCGATCCTCTTCGGCAGCGATGCCGTGCACGGGCACAACAACGTCGCCGGCGCGACGATCTTCCCCCACAACATCGGGCTCGGCGCGGCCGGGGACGAGGAGCTCGTCGCCGAGGCGGGCCGCGTGACCGCCCGGGAGGTGCTCGCGAGCGGCATCGAGTGGAACTTCGCGCCGATGCTCGCGGTGGTGCAGGACTGCCATTGGGGCCGGACGTACGAGAGCTTCGGCAGCGATCCCCGACGGGTCGGAACGTTCGGCCGGCGCTACGTCGACGCCCTGCAGCGGGAAGGCGTGATGGGCTGCGCCAAGCACTGGGTCGGCGACGGCGGCACCGGCCACGGCATGGACCAGGGCGAGACCACGCTGTCGTGGGAGGCGCTGCAAGAGACGCATGTCGCGCCGTACCACCCCGTGCTCGAGGCGGGCGTGATGACGGTGATGGTGTCCTTCAACAGTTGGAACGGCGAGAAGTGCCACGCCCACCGCTTCCTCGTCACCGATGTCCTGAAGGAGCGCCTCGGCTTCGACGGCCTGGTCGTTTCGGACTGGAACGGGATCGACTTCCTGCACGCGGACTACGGCACCGCCGCGCGCCGCTCGGTGAACGCCGGGCTCGACATGTTCATGGTCCCCGAGCGGTGGCCCGAGTTCATCGAGGCCCTGGAGGCGCAGGTGCGGGACGGGCATGTCGGCATCGCGCGGATCGACGACGCGGTGCGCCGCATCCTGCGCACCAAGCTGCGCTTCGGGCTGTTCGACATGCCGCGCCCGTCCGCGCGCCCGCGTGCGGGCGCCGACTGCGTCGGGTGTCCCGAGCACCGGGAGGTCGCCCGGCGGGCCGTGCGCGGATCCCTGGTGCTCCTGAAGAACGATGCGTCGGCGCTGCCGCTCGACGCCGGCCAGCGGGTGCTGGTCGCCGGCAAGAGCGCGCACGACCTCGGTCACCAGTGCGGCGGCTGGACCGTGGACTGGCAGGGCGTGACCGGTAACGACCGGATGGAAGGCACGACGGTCTGGGAGGGCATTCGCGCGCTGGCGCCGAACGCCGAGCTCAGCGCCGGCGGCCAGGGCGAGGACGCGGACCCCGACCGGCACGAAGTCGCGGTCGTGGTCATCGGCGAAACCCCGTACGCGGAAGGGTTCGGCGACATCCGTTCCGGCGACGACGCGCTCGTGGAAACGGGGTCGATGGTCGACGGACTCCTGAATCCCCTGGAGCCGTACGCGCACTCGCTGGCGCTGGCCGACGTACACCCGGAGGATCTCGCCTGCATCCGGCGCATAGCCGCCAGGGGCATTCCGGTCGTCGCGCTGCTGCTCTCCGGCCGGCCGCTGCTGGTGGACCGGGAGCTGGACGAATCCCTCGCCTTCGTCGCCGGCTGGCTGCCGGGAACGGAGGGGCGGGGGATCGCCGAAGTGCTCTTCGGACAGTGGGACTTCACCGGGCGGCTGCCCCTGCCGTGGCCGGGTGGCGGCGCCGGCGCCCAAGGCAGGCTGTTCGACGCGGGCTACGGTCTGAGCTACGGTGACGCGGCGGTTGACAACGCTGTCTCCGTTCCCTATAAGGAAATGTGACAGCGTTATCAAAACGCATTCTTGTAGCGACGCTCGACCGGTGGTCCGCAATGGGGACACGGATGGGCGTTTCGCGTTGCGAGGGGAAACGGGCCCAGTGGGCCCGGGGGAGAGCGCAGGATGCCTAACGATATCTTCAGGAAGTCTCCGCTCGCCGCGGCGATATCCCTCGCCCTGGCGGGCGGGTCCGCGTACGGCGAGGAGGAGCAGCCGGGGGGCGCCGCGGCGCAGGCCGGTGTCCTCGAGGAGATCGTGGTCGTCGGCATCCGGCAAAGCCTGAAGCGGTCGATGGACCTGAAGCGCAACCGCGACGGCGTGGTCGACGCCATCACCGCCGAGGACATCGGCGACTTCCCCGACAGCAATCTGGCCGAGTCCCTGCAGCGCATCACCGGCGTCTCCATCGACCGGGAACGCGGCGAGGGGGCCCGCGTCACCGTCCGTGGCTTCGGTCCGGACTTCAACCTCGTCCTGCTGAACGGCCGCCAGATGCCGACCACCAGCGGCCTCGGCCGGTCCTTCGACTTCGGCGACCTGGCCGCCGAGGGCGTGAGCGCCGTCGAGGTCTACAAGAGCGGCCAGGCGGACGTACCGACCGGCGGCATCGGCTCCACCATCAACATCCGCACCACCCGGCCCCTCGACGCCCCCGGCATGACCTTCACGGCGGCGGTGAGCGGCCTGAACGACACCTCGACCGAGGAGGGCGACAGCTTCACCCCCGAGGTCTCGGCGCTGTTCTCCAACACGTTTGCCGACGACACCGTGGGCATCGCGCTGAGCGCCGTGCGGCAGGACCGCAACAACGGCGCCAGCACGGCGAGCGTCGGCGGCTGGCGCACGTTCCCCGGCGAGGTCGATAACTGCTGGTGCGGCGTGGGCCCGTCGGAGTGGGGCGGCATCCCGCCGGCCGGCGATCCCAACCAGCGGAACCGGCCGGGCGCCGGCGATCTCTACTCCGTACCCCAGAGCATCGGCTACGAGCTGGCGGAGTACGAACGCGTGCGGACCAACGGCCAGCTCACCCTGCAGTGGGAGCCCACCCCCGGTTTCGTCGCCACGCTCGACTACACGCACTCGGAAGTGGAGCTGGACCGGACGTACAGCAACCTGTCGGCGTGGTTCAACTTCGGCGGCCAGGAGACGCTCTGGAGCGATGGTCCGCAGGCCTCGCCGCTCGAGTACACCGAGAACTCGGCCAACAGCGACTTCTCCATGGGCGCCGGACAGGACGCCTGGCAGACGCAGAACGGGTCGACCGGCCTGAATCTGCTCTGGGACGTGACCGACCGGATCACGCTTGAGTTCGACCATCACGACTCCGACGCGGAGCGCAAGCCGGCGAGCCGTTTCGGCGACTCGGCGCTGCTCTCGATGGCGGCGTTCAGCCGCAACAGGACGACCGGCTACTTCGGCGAGCACCTGCCGGTCCTGGAGCTGACCCTCGGCGATCCGCTGTCGCCGGACGACATGATCGTCACCGGCAGCGTCTTCACCAACAACCTCTCCAGGATGGACATCGAGCAGACCCGGCTCGGCGGTACCTACGACTTCGACTCCGGGTTCGTCGAGAGCGTCGACTTCGGCGTCCAGCTCACCGAGGTGAACAACCGTTCCGCGGGTTCCGTCGTGCAGCGCGACGCCTGGGGCGGGGTGACGCAGCCCGGGGCGGTCGCGGACCTGCTTGCTCCCGCTTCCGCGCGCAGTGCGTTCGACGAAGTGCCCGGCGGCGGCGACGTGCGCCGTCAGGTCGACTTCTACACGTTCGACATGGGCGAGGTGGCGGCGAGGACCGAGGCGCTCATGGCGTCCGGCGACGCGTCCATCTTCATGCTGGCGGACATGGGCGACTGCGGGACGGGCCTGTGCACGTCCAGCCGGTTCACCAGCGACCGGCGCACCACGGAGGAGTCCGAGGGCGTCTACGTTCAGGCGAACCTGGCCACGGAGGTCGGCTACATGCCCGTCGGTCTAAGGCTCGGGGCGCGCTACGAGCGCACCGACATCGCCTCCCAGGCGCTGTCGCCGGCGTATTCGGCCATCAACTGGATCGCCGGCAACGAGCTGACCGCCCTGCAGGGCGCGCCGGAGTTCACCGCCCTCGAGGGCGACTACGACGTGGTCCTGCCGAACGTCGACTTCCGCATCGACCTGATGGACGCCCTGGTGGGACGCATCTCCTGGAGCAGGACGATGACGCGGCCGAACTACGGGGACATCCAGGGGGGCCAGACCATCAACTCCCTGGTCCGCGTGGACGGCGGCACCGGAAACCGGGGCAACCCCAACCTGCTGCCGTTCGAGTCCGAGAATACCGACGCCTCCCTCGAGTGGTACTACGGCGAGGACAGCTACGTCGCGGTGGGGTACTTCCACAAGGACGTCGAGAACTTCATCGGCACGTCGTCGGTGGTGGAGGAGACGTTCGGCCTGCCGCACCCCGCCCTCGGACCGCTCGCCGAAGAGGCGCGCGCCGCCACCGGCAGCACGGACTCGGGGACGCTGTACTCCTGGATCCTCGCGAACCGGGCGGACGCACCGGGGGTGGACGCGGCGAACGGGGTCATCTCCGGCGTCGCCGGACGTGACCCGGCGTCGCCGTTCAACCTGACGGTGCCGGTCAACATCGAGCAGGCCACCATGAAGGGGTGGGAGTTCGTGGTCCAGCACACGTTCGGCGAGACCGGCTTCGGGGCGATTCTCAACGCCACGATCGTCGATGCGGACGTGGGCTACGACAACTTCAGCCTGCAGCAGCAGTTCGTGCTCACGGGCCTGTCGGACTCGGCCAACGCGATCGTCTTCTACGACAAGAACGACATCAGCGTGCGCGTGGCCTACAACTGGCGCGACGACTTCCTGGCCGGCACCGGCCAGGCCAACGTCGGCGCCGGGCCGCCGACCCACGTGGCCGCCTACCGGCAGGTCGACCTCAGCGTGAGCTACTGGTTCACGGACGGCATGCAGGTCTACGCCGACGTGCTGAACGCGACCGACGAGACGACGCACGTCTATGGACGCGACAAGGCGCAGACGCTGTTCGCGGGGCAGGCCGGTCCGCGCTACAACCTGGGGTTCCGGTACAAGTTCTGACCGGCGGAACGTCGGCGCAACGAGGGTCGCCCTGTCGAGCGCCGCTTTTTCTGCATGACCCCGGTTCTGTATGATCCCCGGAGGCGATCCGGGCCAGGCCACTTGCTGACTCGCCCGGAGCAGGCGGAGGGCGATGAATCGGCCGACCCGGAGGATCGTGATCGTCGGCGGCGGCACGGCCGGATGGATTGCCGCCAACCGGATCGCGGCCGAATTCCCCATCGGCGGCCCCGCCGACGCGCCGGGCGCTTGTGAGATCGCGCTCGTCGAGTCGCCCGACGTGGCGACCGTCGGCGTCGGCGAAGGCACCTGGCCGTCCATGCGCGCGACCCTGCAGCGCATCGGTCTGCCCGAAGACGATCTGGTGCGGACCTGCGACGCCAGTTTCAAGCAGGGCACCCGGTTTCTCGGCTGGTCCGGCGCCGCCGCGGCCGACGCCTACTACCATCCCTTCAGCCTGCCGGTGGATTACGCGTACCTGAATCCCGCGCGCTACTGGCTCGGCGAAGGGGTCGAGACGCCCTTCGCCGAACTGGTGACGCCGCAGGCCGGCGTGATCGCGGCGGGCAGGGCGCCGAAGCAGGTCGAGGCGCCGGAGTACGCGTTCACCGTCAACTATGGCTATCACCTCGATGCCGGCAAGTTCGCCGCGCTGCTGCGTCGCCACGCGGTGGCGCGTTTCGGCGTGCGGCATCTGTCGGCGAACGTCTCCGGGGTGATCTCCCACGAGAACGGGGATATCGCCGCCCTCGAGCTCGACACCGGCGCGACCGTGCCGGGGGAGCTCTTCGTCGACTGCACCGGGCAGCGGGGACTGCTGATCGAGGGGCGGTACGGACAACGGCTCGCGTCGTCGGCCGGCGCCCTGTTCAACGACCGGGCGAGCGCGGTGCAGGTGCCGTATGCGGACCCGGGCGATCCCGTCGCGTCGGTGACCCGCGCCACGGCGACCGCCGTGGGGTGGATCTGGGACATCGGCCTCGGTACGCGGCGGGGGCTCGGTCACGTGTACTCCAGTGCGCATGCGGACGAAGAGACCGCCCGCGCGACCCTCGAGGACCACGTCCGGAGCACCTCCCCGGGCATCGATCCGGACCGTCTCACCTACCGGACCATTCCGTTCGAACCCGGCTACCGGCGTGAGCCGTGGACGCGCAACTGCGTGGCGGTGGGTCTGTCGGCGGGCTTCGTCGAGCCGCTGGAGGCGTCGGCGCTCGCGCTGATCGAGCAGGCCGCGGCGATGATCGGCCAGCAGTTGCCGCGCGACCGGCAGCTCATGGACGTGGTGGCGCGGCGCTTCAACGCGCGGATGTGCTACCACTGGGACCGGGTCGTCGAGTTCCTCAAGCTGCACTACGCGATCGGCGGGCGCGAGGAGCCGTACTGGCGTGACCACCGCGCCGCGGACTCGTGCCCCGCGGTGCTGCGCGAGAAGCTGGCGCTGTGGCTGCAGCAGCCCCCCTGGCATGACGACGCGCCGCGGGTCGACGAACTGTTCCCGTCCGCCAGCTACCAGTACGTGCTCTACGGCATGGGGTTCCGGCCGCGTTACACGGATGCCGGCTCGGCGCCCTATCGTGCACTGCGCGCGCGGGCGGACGGCGTGTTCCACGAGGTGCGCGAGAACGCGCGGCGGATGGCGCGCGCGCTGCCGAGCAACCGGCAGCTCCTGTGCGCCGTCGCGCGGCGCGCGGGGTAGGGAGTTGTCCGTGTCCGATATCGCGCTGCTCAACAACGTCGAGCACCAGGACCTGCGGATCGTCACCGACCGGTCCGCCCGCTATGGCGACGACGTGATGCAGGCGTTGACGTTTCCCTTCGAGTTCCGCAACGTCCAGGCGTGCTACCCGATCCTGTTCCAGCAGGACGGGCGCGGCGGCTACCAGCCGGTGGCCCTGTTCGGCTTCCAGCAGCGGGAGAACCTGTTTCTCGACGACGCGGGCTGGCAGGCGGGTTACATCCCGGCCATGGTGCGCCGGGAGCCGTTCCTCATCGGCTTCCAGGATTCGAAGGACCCGGCCCGCCCGGGGCGCACCCGGGTGCTGTCGCTGGACCTCGACCATCCGCGCGTGAGCCGGGAGACCGGGGAAGCGCTGTTCCAGCCCCTCGGCGGGCGGACGCCGTTCCTCGAGAACGCCGCGGACCTCCTGGAGACGATCTACACGGGCATCGAGCAGGGCAGGGCGTTCGTACGGGCGCTCGTGGACCAGGACCTGATGGAGTCGGTGACCTTCGACATCGCGCTGCGGGACGGCTCGCGGAACCAGTTGATCGGGTATCACTGCCTCGCGGAGGAGAAGGTGCAGGCGCTGTCGGGAGCGACGTTGGGGGAGTTGCACCGCGAGGGCTTCCTCATGCCGATGTTCATGGTGCTGGCGTCGCTCGCCAACGTGCAGCGCCTGATCGACCTCAAGAACGGCACCCTCGAAGCGGAACCGGCCCATGCGCTGGGACGCTGACCTCACCCCGGTCGCGTCGCTGCCGTGCCCGGACGGCGCGGTGCCGGCGCACGTGTTCGAGTCGGACGAGCCGGTGCTGCTCGCGGGCCTGGTCGGCGACTGGCCGGCCGTAACGCACTGCGGCGCCGGGCTCGCGTCCGCCGCGCGCTACCTGTCCCGGTTCTGGTCGAACGCGCCGCTCACCGTCTACGCCGGCGATGCCTCCATCGATGGCCGCTTCTTCTACGACGCGGACTGCACCGGCTTCAACTTCCGCAGCGGCAAGGCGACCTTGGCGCAGGTGCTCGAACGGCTCGGCGCGCGTCGCGACGAGAGCCTGGCGACGATCTACGTGGGGTCGACGCCCGTCGACGATTGGCTGCCGGGGTTCCGCGCGGACAACGACGTCGCGGTGCCGGGGGACGACGCCCTCGCGAGCTTCTGGCTGGGCAACCGGACGCGGATCTCCGCGCACTACGACTTCCCCGACAACCTTGCCTGCGTGGTCGCGGGCGCGCGGCGCGTCACGCTGTTCCCGCCGGATCAGATCGACAATCTCTACGTGGGGCCGGTGGACCGGACGCCGGCGGGCCAGGCCATCAGCATGGTGGACTTCGCGGAGCCGGACCTCTCCGCGCACCCGAGGTTCGCCGCGGCCGCACGGCACGCGCGCCGGGCGTCGCTGGAGCCCGGCGACGCGATCTTCATCCCGAGCATGTGGTGGCATCACATCGAGGCGACGGCGCCGTTCAACCTGCTGGTCAACTACTGGTGGTGCATGACGCCGGCGGCGATGGGGTCGCCCTCCGATGCGCTGCTCCACGCGATGCTGGCGCTGCGCGGCCTGCCGCCCCGGCAGCGGGACGCGTGGCGCGGCGTCTTCGATCACTACGTCTTCGACGCCGACGAGTCGGTCTACCGGCACATCCCGGAGCCGGGCCGCGGCGCCCTCGCGCCCCTCGACGAAGCGGAGGCGAAGCGGTTGCGTGCCTACCTGCTCAACAGGCTGAACCGGTAGCGGCTCGGCATACCCTGGAGACCCGACTCTTGCAGCGCACTCCCATTCACAAGGTCGTCATCGCGGGCGGCGGTACGGCCGGCTGGATGGCCGCCGCGTCCCTGGCGAAGCTCCTCGGCAGGACCCTCGACATCACCCTGGTGGAGTCCGACGAGATCGGCACGGTGGGCGTGGGCGAGGCGACGATTCCGACGCTCCTCACCCTGCACCAACTGCTCAAGATCAAGGAGCAGGACTTCGCGCGGGCGGTGCAGGGGACGTTCAAGCTCGGCATCTCCTTCGAGAACTGGCGCGACGTCGGCGAGGACTACATCCACTCGTTCGGCTGGACCGGCCAGGACAGTTGGGCGGCGGGCTTCCAGCACTTCTGGCTCAAGGGCCGCAGGATGGGCATCAGCCGGGAGTTCGGCGAGTACTGCAAGGAATGGGCGGCCGCGCGCCGGGACCGCTTCGCCGTGCTGCCGAGCGGCGGACTGAACTACGCCTATCACATGGACGCGTCGCTCTACGCACGCTTCCTGCGCGGCATGGCGGAGGAGCACGGCGCCGTGCGGCGGGAGGGCCGGATCGCGGACGTGGAGCAGGACCCGGAGAGCGGCTTCATCACGGCGCTGCGGCTGCAGTCCGGCCAGCGCGTCGAGGGCGACCTGTTCATAGACTGCACCGGCTTCCGGGGGCTCCTGATCGAAGGGGCGCTGGGTGTCGGGTACGACGACTGGCGGCACTGGCTACCCTGCGACAGCGCCATCGCGCTGCAGACGGAGTCCGTGGGCCCGCCCAAGCCGTACACGCGGTCCATCGCCCGGGAAGCGGGGTGGCAGTGGCGGATCCCGCTGCAACACCGGGTCGGCAACGGCATCGTGTTCAGCAGCGCGCACTGGTCCGACGACGAGGCCCAGGCGCGGCTGTCGGGCAGCGTGCAGGGCAGGGTGCTCACCGAACCGCGGGTGATCCGGTTCCATGCCGGCCAGCGGCGGCGGCACTGGGAGAAGAACTGCGTCGCCATGGGGCTGGCGTCCGGGTTCATCGAGCCGCTGGAGTCGACCAGCATCCACCTGATCCAGCGGAGCGTCATCCGTCTGGTGCAGATGTTCCCGTACGACGGCATCCGGGCGCCGGACGTGGCGGAGTTCAACGGCCAGATGCAGTTCGAAATCGACAATGTCCGGGACTTCATCGTCCTGCACTACCACGTGACCAACCGGACCGACACGGCCTTCTGGCGGGAGTGCCGGGCGATGGACATCCCCGACTCGCTCAGGCACCGCATCGAGCTGTTCCGGCAGGCGGGGCGGGTCTTCAAGGTGCCCACCGAGCTCTTCGGCGAGAACTCGTGGATCCAGGTGATGCTCGGCCAGGGGCTGACGCCGGAGCAGTACCACCCGATCGTCAACATGATGAGCGACGACGAGCTGTCCCGCTTCCTGACGGGCATCCGCGACTCGGTGGAGCGGTTCGTCGGCCAGCTTCCCGAGCACCAGCGTTTCATCGACCACTACTGCAAGGCGCTGCCCGGCTGATCGGCCGCGCCGGCCAACCACCACCAAGGAGCATCCATGACCCCGGACAGTGGAGGCCCGACCCGGCCGGCGGAGGCGTTGCGGTTTTCCGAGAAGGTCGGCTACGGCATGGGCGACGCCGCGTCCAACTTCTTTTTCCAGGCCTTCAACATCTTCCTGCTGTACTACTACACGGACGTCTTCGGCCTGGCGCCGGCGGCCGTGGGGACGATGTTCCTGGTCACCAAGGTCGTCGACGCCGTCAGCGACCCGGCGATGGGGGTGGTGGCCGACCGCACGCGCACGCGGTGGGGGAAGTACCGGCCCTATCTGCTCGTGATGGCCGTGCCCTATGGCCTGCTCGGGTACGCGATGTTCCTCGGTCCGGATTTCTCCGAGTCGGGCCGGCTCGTCTACGCCTACGTCACCTATTCGCTGATGATGCTGGCGTACACGGCGATCAACATCCCCTACTCGGCCCTGATGGGCGTCATCTCGCCCTCTTCGGACGAGCGGGTGAAGGTGTCCACCTGGCGGTTCGTCTGCGCGTTCGGCGCGGGCTGGCTGATCGCCACGTTCGTCACGCCGCTCAAGACGCTGCTCGGCGGCGGCGACGAAGCGGAGGGTTTCCGCCTCACCATGATGCTGTTCGCGGTGGGGTCCATCGCGCTCTTCTGGTGGACGTTCGCGGCGACGAAGGAACGGGTGCGCGGACCCGCGATCCAGCCGGACCTGAAGGCGGAACTGCGCGCCCTGGGGCGCAACCTGCCGTGGATCGCCCTGTTCGTCTCGGGCATCTTCTCGCTGATGCAGTTGGCCGTGCGCAACGGCGGGCTGCTCTACTACTTCAAGTACTACGTCGGCGACGGCGGCGGCCGGGTGTTCTGGATCCTGGACCTGACGGCGATCTTCATGTCGCTGGGCACGCTGTCGATGATCCTGGGCGTGGCGCTGACCGGACCCCTGACCCGGCGGTTCGAGAAGCGGACCCTGATGATCGTGCTGACGGCGGCCAGCGCCGTGCTGTCCGCCTCGTTCTTCTTCATCGCTCCCGACCGGTTCTGGCTGATGGTGGCCGTCAACTGCCTGGCCGCGGTGGTCTCCGGGCCGGTGGCGCCACTGGTGTTCGCCATGAACGCGGACTGCGCCGATTACGGGGAGTGGCGCAGCGGCCGGCGCACGACGGCGCTGATCTACTCGGGGGGCGGCCTCGCGGCGAAGCTCGGGCTCGCGGTGGGAGCGGGCCTGGCCGGCTACATGCTGGCCCTGTTCGGATTCGTGGCCAACCAGCCCCAGACGGAGACCGCCCTGCTCGGCATCCGGCTGATGTTCAGCCTGGTCCCTGCCGGACTCTCGCTGGTCGGCGCCGCCGCGATCGTGTTCTACCGGCTGGACCGTCGGCAGACGGCGACGATCGAGGCGGATCTCGCGGCGCGGCATGCGGCCGGGTGACGGGGTGGTTCGTCACTGCGTAATCCGGATGCCGCTACGCTCGCCCGCCTCCCGTACATCGTTCAGGAAAGACGCGTCAGAACCGTCGCGCACGCTTGCGATGACCAGATCGCCCCTACCGACTCGATCACCGAACAGCAATAGTGCGTCGTCGGGGTCGCAACGGTTCGAAGTCCAGATCAAGCCGTCTACCTGCGCGAACTGTGCGTGGATGGCCCGCGCCCAGGTCGCCGTGCGGTGATACTGGGTCGGCAGGCTCCCGATCAGGCTCGCCTGACGGACACCCCACTTCATCAGGTCCGGCGCACGCAGGCTGGCAAGTCGTAGCGTCCGCCGCGCCACCAGCACGCTGAGCGTTCGGCCCTCCACGACGAACTGCGGCACGGTTTTCCGAGGGGCGTGCGGCGGGATGTCGTGGAAGATCGTCTCGTAGATCGCCGCCGCCACGGTGCCTCCCGCGTAGAGCGATGGAATGCAGCGGTCTTGCGAGTCCCGGATTGGGGCGAATCGTGTCTGGCCGCCCCGGCACGGATTGAAGGCGTCGCCTTCAAGTCCGCGCCGGTGCACACGGTGCAGCACGCCGCCCGCCGCCCACTCGAGCACATTCGGTTCGGCCAGAACGTGGGGCGGCGAGGGAACGCCGGCGGCTGCGCTCTCATCCACTTGCCGGTTCCGCGAGCCGGCGGGCTGCTTCGACTACCTGCTGTCTGTCGTCCAGGCGCCGCTGTGGTTCGTCGCCATCGAGCCACCCGTTGCCGGAGGCGAACCATAGTGCCTTCTGCCACCCCGTCATGGTCTCCGGTAGGGCGCCGAGAATGTCCTTGATGACCGGACGCGGCGCACCGTCCTCGAACTGGAACATGGGGTACAGGTCACGTCTTCCCACCCGAACGGCGAACAGCTTGCCCTCGCCCTTCCACCGCGACGCCGGTTCGCTGGTGTTCCGCGACTGCAGACCGGACGCCATGTGGATGTCCGCCGCGGTCAGCGTCGGTGTCTCGTCCAGGTACTCGCGGCGCATTTCGAGATTGTCGACCGCCAACTGCGCCTGCACGCCGGAACCCGCGGACACCAGCCATTCGAGTACGCGGTCGAGATCCTCGACATTGCTCGCCTTCGTCCGTGCCCTTGCCCGCATCCCGTAGAGGCGGCTTAGGCGATCCACCACGCCCGCCACCGAGACGCCTGTCGCGTGCAGCACGACCCACTCGCCTTCCGTCTCTCTCCCAGGCCCGACGGCCAAGCGAGCCCTCACGCGGGGGGGCAGGCGCTCCACTTCGTCTGCCTGGAGGGGTGCCCACGAGATGGGCTTCGGCTGGCTAGCCATGGCAAATGCACCATGAGACTCATGATTTGACCCGACGATACCAACATTCACGCCGCTTGGCCAATGCGCTGGAAGCAGGGACGATGTAGCCGGGCACGGACCCTCAGTACAGGTGACAGGCCACGATCCGCTTCCCCTCCCCGGGATCCGCCACCACCCGCAACTCGGGCGTCTCCCCCTGGCACACGTCCATCGCCTTCGGACAACGGTTGGCGAACCGGCACCCCGGCTGCACGTTCACCGGTGAGGGAATCTCCCCGCGGATCGCCGTAGGCGGCCGGTTGCGCTCGGTGGCGGGGTCCGGCTCCGGGTTCGAGCCGACGAGCATCTCCGTGTACGGGTGCTTCGGGTGGAAGAACACGCGGTTCGCCGGCCCCAGCTCGATCAGCGAGCCGAGGTACATCACGGCCATGCGGTCGGAGATGTACCGCACCATCGAGAGGTCATGGGCGATGAACAGCATCGTGAGGCCGAGGGATTCCTTCAGCTCGCCAAGCAGGTTCACCACCTGGGCCTGCACGGACACGTCGAGCGCCGAGATCGGCTCGTCGCACACCACGAACTCGGGTTCCATGATGAGCGCCCGGGCGATGCCGATGCGCTGGCGCTGTCCCCCGGAGAACTCGTGCGGGTAGCGCGACGTGTGTCCCGCGTTGAGGCCCACGCGCTCGAGCCACTTGGACACACGTTGCCGGATCTCGCGGCTGGCGAGATCGGTGTGGAGCCGCAGGCCCTCGCCGACGATCTCGCCCACGGTCATGCGCGGGTTCAGGGACGAGTACGGGTCCTGGAAGATCATCTGCATGGAGCGCGCGAAGCGCTGGAAGTCGCCCGGGGCGTAGCGCCGCGGCAGGGGCTCGCCCTTGTAGACCACCTCGCCCGCGGTCTTGTCGTGCAGGCCCAGCATGGTCTTGCCGAGGGTGGACTTGCCGGAGCCGCTCTCGCCGACGAGGCCCACGATCTCCCGCGAGGCGATGTCGAGGCTCACGTCGTCCACGGCGTGCACGACCTGGTTGCGGCCGAGGTCGAAGTGGCGGGTGAGGTTCTTGATCTCGATGAGCGCGTTCACGAGGCGTCCCCGGCGTCGGGCGTTGGCTGCCCGCGTGTGTCCGCGTCCTGCGCCGGCCCGCGTGTGTCCACGTAGTGCACGCCGTCGACCTGGTCGGCGCAGTCCTCGTGGTGCAGCCAGCACTGGGCCGAGTGGGAAGCGCCGATCGCGAACGGCTCCGGGTGGTTCTCTTCGCACACGCGCATGGCGTGGGGACAGCGCGCGAAATAGGCGCAACCGGCGGGCGGGGCGAAGAGGTCTGGCGGCGAGCCCAGGATCGGCGTGAGGTCCTGTTCCGCGTCGTCGCGGTTCGTGGGCATCGCCTTCTTGAGCCCCAGCGTGTAGGGGTGCGCGGAGCGGTAGAAGACGTCCTCCGCGGTGCCGGTCTCGAGGATCTCCCCGGCGTACATCACGGCGACCCGGTCGGCCATTCGCGCGACGACGCCGAGGTCGTGGGTGATGAGGATGATGGCCATGTCGTTGTCGCGCTGCAGGTCCCGCATCAGGTCGAGGATCTGCGCCTGGATGGTGACGTCCAGCGCCGTGGTCGGCTCGTCCGCGATGAGGATGGCGGGCTCGCAGGCGAGCGCCATCGCGATCATCGAGCGCTGCAGCATGCCGCCGGAGAACTCGAACGGGTACTGGCGCGCGCGCTTGTCGGGCTCGTTGATGCGCGTCATCTCGAGCAGTTCCACGGCGCGCGCGAGCGCCCGGCGGTGGCTCTGGCCGCGGTGCACCTGCAGGGTCTCGGCGATCTGGTCGCCGATGGTCATGGTGGGGTTCAGGGACGTCATCGGGTCCTGGAAGATCATGCCGATCTGCGAGCCGCGGATGTCCTCGCCGTTCACCGTCTTCTGTCCGAGGATGTCGTGGCCGCGAAACACGGCGGAGCCGCCGACGATGCGGCCTGGCGGCATCGGGATGAGGCCCATCACGCTCTGCACGGTGACGGACTTGCCGCAGCCGGACTCGCCGACGATCGCGAGCGTCCTGCCGGCGCGCACGTCGAACGACACGCCGCGCACGGCGTGGACGGTGCCGCCGTAGGTGTCGAACTCGACGCGGAGGTCGCGGACTTCGAGCACGGCGGTCGCGCTGTCGGCGCCCGCGCCGTGTGTGTCCCGGTCCGTCATTCCCTTGACCTCATGCGCGCGTCGAGGGCGTCGCGCAGGCCGTCGCCGAGCAGATTGAAGGCGAGCACGGTGATGCTGATGAACAGCGCGGGGAAGACCAGCTCGTGGGGGTGCGTCAGCATGGTCTTGATGCCCTCGTTGCACATGCTGCCCCAGGACGGCGTCGGCGGCGCCACCCCCATGCCGATGAACGACAGGAACGCCTCGGTGAAGATCGCGCTCGGGACGGCGAAGGTGAGGGTCACCAGGATCACGCCCATGGTGTTCGGGATCATGTGGCGCAGGACGAGGTAGTTGGTCTTCGCGCCGAGCAGGCGCGCCGCGCTGACGTAGGCCTCTTCGCGGATCTGCAGGATCTGGCCGCGCACCAGGCGCGCGGCGGCGGGCCAGGCGAGGATCGCCATGGCGATCATGAGGGGCAGGATGCCGCTGTCGCCGCCCTCGAGGCCGAACAGGATGCGGAACAGGATCATGAACAGCAGGAACGGGAGCGCCACGACGAAATCCGCGAAGCGCATCAGGAGCTGGTCGGTACGCCCGCCGGCGAACCCGGCCGCGCTGCCGTAGAGGATGCCGATCAGGACGTAGACGAACGGCGCGACGATGCCGATGAACAGGGACACGCGCGCGCCGTGCATCAGGCGCGCGAGCATGTCGCGGCCGAGATAGTCGGTGCCGAAGGGGTGCAGGGCGAGCTGGACGGTGTCGCCGAGCCGGAGCGCGTCGGGGGAGTCCGCCAGCCCGCGTTGCACGGCTTCCTCGACGGTGATGACCCGGGTGGGGACGGTGGCGACGGTGCGGTACGCGGGGGCCGGCATGCCGTTCCGGTCGAGGGCGACGATGGAGTAGAAGTAGGTGCGCGGCTTGATGTCCAGGCGGTCCTCGAAGCTCACCCGGTCCGCGGCGAGGATGTCGGCCAGCGGCAGGCCGAGGGCGTCGTCCGGGGCGGGATCGGCGATGTTTCGATAGACGCGGTAGCCGCTTGCGCCGGGTACCGGGTCCCACTGGATGCGCACGGCCTGGGTGTTCGCCGCGCCGGCGATGGAGACGGAGACCGTGGGTGTCGTCATCTCCCGTGCGGAGAGGGTGGGGCCCTGGACCCGGGCGGTGGCGCCGCTCCAGGGCCGATAGGGCGGCACGATGACGGCGTCGCGGTCGGTACCCGGCGCCGCGGAGATCTGGTCGAGGTCCTGGGCGGACGGGTCGATGGACCAGACCAGCGGCCCGGCGACCGTGAAGACGCCCAGCGCGATCACGATGTACAGCGAGATGAGGGCGCGGGTGTTGGCCTTCAGGCGGACCCAGGCGTCCTGCCAGTAAGAGAGCGACGGGCGCGAGATCGTCTCGACGTCCCGCGAGACGGACACACGTTCGAAGGAGAGGGCCGCTTCCACCATCACTCGAGCCGCACGCGGGGGTCGACGAAGCCGTAGAGCAGGTCGACCACGATCACCATGAAGACTAGGAACGCGCCGTAGAAGACGGTGGTGCCCATGATGACGGTGTAGTCG
Organism: Pseudomonadales bacterium; assembly: GCA_963664635.1. Taxonomy (GTDB): domain Bacteria; phylum Pseudomonadota; class Gammaproteobacteria; order Pseudomonadales; family Azotimanducaceae; genus VXNE01. The sequence continues at coordinate 770,745 of OY761542.1, forward strand.
CTCTGCTGGACGGCCTCCACGAAGTAGCGGCCGAGGCCGGGGATCGCGAAGACGAGTTCCACCACGAAGCCGCCGGTGGTGATGGCGGCGATGGAGGGGCCGAGGACCGTGATGACCGGGAGGATCGCGTTTCTGAGCTGGTGCTTCAGGAAGATGCGCGTCGGCGGCAGGCCCTTGGAGTTCGCGGTGCGCACGTAGTCCGAGTTGACGATCTCGAGCATCGACGAACGCATCAGGCGGGTCAGGAACGCCATCGTGCCGAGGCCGAGGACCAGCGACGGCACGATCATGTGCGTGACGCTGCCCCAGCCGGCGACGGGCAGGATGGAGGCGCCGAAGAGGTCGTTCAGGTTGACCAGCGCGAGCTGGCCGAGGGCGGCGAACACGAAGCTCGGCACGGAGATGCCGAGGATCACCAGGAACATGATCATGATGTCCGGCAGGCGGTTCCGGTACAGCGCCGTCAGCGCGCCGAACAGGATGCCGCCGAGACCCGCGAACGCGATGGCGAGGATGCCGAGGGTGGCGGACACCGGGAAATGCTCGCGGATGATGTCGTTGACGCTGCGGTTCTCCTGGGAGTAGGAGATGCCGAAGTCGCCCTGGAGCATGTTGGCGAGGTAGATGCCGTACTGCTCGAGGATCGGCCTGTCGAGGCCGTACTTCGCTTCGAGGTTCTTGCGGATCTCCTCCGAGACGGCCTTGTCGCTGCTGAGCGGGTCGCCGGGGATGCTGTGCATCGCCAGGAAGGTGGCCGTGGCGATGAACCAGACGGTGATGACGCCCTGGATCAGGCGTTTGATGGTGTAGCGGAGCATGGGCGGGCGGCCAGCGGCTACAGCACGACAGCGCCGACGCGCGCTATGGCTCGAAAGTGCGCGTCGAAGGTCAGGAGCGTCGCACCGACATGGACGGCCGTGGCCGCGATCCAGAGGTCGTTGGTCGGCACCGGACGACCCTGGGCACGGAGATTGGCGAACACCTCGGTGTAGACGCGGGCGACGTTACCGTCGGTCGCCAGGACTTCCACGGCGGGATGGGCGAGGAACTCGTCGAGTTGGGCGTTGTTCGCCGCCGGACGGCTGCCCCCGAGGAACCCGGCCCACAACTCACCGAGCACACTAGGGACGCCGATCCAGTGCGCCGCGTCGAGGTGCGCCACCACCCGCGGTTCGCCCCGACTGAAATTGCCGTATGCGGACGTGTCGAGGCAGAGACGCGTCATCGCCAGAGGTCTTCGTCGATCTCGTCGAAGGGGCGACGTTCTTCTCGAACTGTCGGAACTCCGCTTCGTTCCAGGTGCCGGCGAGGCGGTGCAGGCCGTTGCTGCGGGGCTTGCCGCCCACGCCCAGGGACTCCTCCAGCAGCGCGAGCACGGTGCGGTTGAGAGACAGGCCGCGGCGGCGCTTCTCGGCGTATGGTCATCGCCCTCACCCCTCGATCCACGCCCCCGTGAAATCCGGATCCGTCCCCACGGCGCGCCGCACGACGCCCTGCAGCCGGGGGTCGCGCACGTACACGCTGCCGCGCTCGTAGTTCATGAGGATCACGACGTCGTCGTGGAGGATCTTCTGGATCTCGGCGAACGCCCCCATGCGCTCGTGCGGGTCGAGGGAGCTCTGCGCCACGGCCACCCACTCGTCGAGCACGGGGTTCGCGTAGCGGCCGCGGTTGTTCTGGTTCCACGAGGCGAAGAGGTCGCCGAACGTGAGCGGGTCGGCGTAGTCGGGTCCCCAACCGGCGAGGACGAGGTCGTAGTCGCCTGACGTCATCTTGGCCAGGCGCTGCTTGAAGATCTGCCGGTCGATCTTCACCTCGAGGCCGAGGCGGGACTTGTAGACCTCCTGGAAATACTCGGACTGCTTGTTCGAGGCGGGGTTGTCGCCCGTCAGGAAGATGAGCGGCGGCAGTTCCTCGTGGCCGAGTTCTTCCCTGGCTCGCGCCAGGTGCTCGTGCGCGCGTTCGATGTCGAACACGGGACGGGGCGCGGGATATTCCTGGCGGAAATAACCGTTGACGCCCTTGAGCCATACGGGAAAGAGAGACTCGCCGGGCAGGTTGCCGGGCAGCTTGATCACCTTGTAGACGAGCTCCGCGGAGTCGGTGACGAGCTGCATGGCCTTGCGGAGGTTCAGGTTTGAGGTGAGGCGGTCCGGGCGGTGGTTGAACGCGATGTAGTAGACGGAGCCGTCGATGAAGCGGTGCAGGTTCCAGCGGCGGTCGAGGGCGTCCTCGAGGGTCTCGGCGCTGAGGCCCGCCATGGCGATCTTGCCGTCCTTGTAGAGGTTGATGACGGCGTTGATGTCGGACGTGACGTAGGCGTAGTCGATGGCGTTGATGCGGATGCGGTCCTGGTCCCAGTAGTGCGGGTTGCGCTCCATGCGCAGCGACGCGCCGTGCACCCAGCGCGTGATGGCGAAGGGACCGTTGTAGAGGAGCTCTTCGGCGTCCGCGCCGTAGCGCCCGTCCGTGCCCTCGTAGAAGGACCGCTGGATGGGGAAGTACGTCGGGAAGGCCATCAGCTTCTCGAAGTACGCGGTGGGGCGTTCGAGTTCCACGACGAGGGTGCGGTCGCCGGGGACGTGGATGCCGATGGCGTCGAGAGGCAGCTCGCCCGTGTTGGCGGCCTGGGCGTTCTTGATGGAGTAGAGGATGAAGGCGTACTCGGACGCGGTCGCCGGGTCGAGGGCGGTGCGCCAGGCGAAGGCGAAATCGTGCGCGGTCACGGGGGAGCCGTCGCTCCAGCGCGCGTCCTCGCGCAGGTGGAAGACGGCGCGCTCGGAGTCGATCTCCCAGCGCTCCGCCACGCCGGGGACGATGCGGTTGAACCGGTCGTAGCGAAGCAGCCCTTCCATCGTGTGTCCGAGTACCTGGCCGCTCACCATGTCGGTGGCGCGGGTGCTGTCGAGCTGCGGCGGTTCCGTGCTGAGGGCGACGGTGACCGTGCCGGTGGCGGGGTCGAGGGCGTCGTTGGATGCGCCGCCGGTCGCTTCGGAGGCCCAGGCGAGCACGGCCATGAGTACGACGAAGCCGGCGACGGCGGCGAGACCGAGGAGCAGGAGGTCGCGGCCGGCGGTCTTGTTGAAGATGTCGGCGCCCGTGCCGGGCGGGACGGGTCGGGCTTTGGGGTCTGCGGTATCGGCGCCGCCCGTGGCGGCTAGCGTGCGTGTCCGGTGGACGAGTCGGCGCAGGCGGGTCATTGCACCGTTCTGAGCAGGTTGCCGACCACGCGCTCGAGGTGCATCAGGGAGTTGCACTCCTCCGCCTGGTGCACGTAGGCGGTGTACTTGCGCATCTCGGCGTCGCCGACGGTCCAGGTGGTGCGGGACTCGGGGTTCAGCCAGAGGACGCGTTTCGCGCGGTCGTACATCTCCTTGAGGATCTCGGTGCGCGGGTCGCCGTAGTTGTTGCGGGCGTCGCCGAGGATGATGATCGTGGTGCGGTTGTCCACGTCGTCGAGACAGTTCTTCCTGAAATCCTCGAACGCCTGGCCGTAGTCGGTGGAGCCGCCGCTGTAGTCGCGCAGGGTCTTGGCGATGGCGTCTTCGATCTTGTTGCGCTCGAAGAGGTCCGTCACCTCCGCGAGGTCGGACGAGAAGGCGAACGAGCGCACCTTCGGCATCACTTCCTCGAGGCTGTAGAGGAACATCAGCATGAAGCGGGCGTAGTTTGCGACGGAGCCGGAGACGTCGCAGATCGCGAACACCTTCGGGCGGTCGACCTTCACGGACTTCCAGTGCAGGTCGAAGATCGCGCCGTCGTAGGCCATGTTGTGGCGCAGGGTGCGCGGCACGTTGAGCTGGCCGCGCTTGAACACCTTCTTGCGGCGGGAGTGCAACGCCACCAGCTTCTTCGCCATCTTGTAGACGACTTCCTGGATGAGGCGGAAGTTGCGGTGCTCGACGTTGCTGAGCTTCACCTTGCGCAGGAGTTCCTCGCGCAGGCGCTTGCCGGAGGCGTCGGCGTGCAGGAGGAACTGGCGCTCGACGTAGTCGCGCACCTGCTCGCGCAGCCAGTCGCGGCGTTTCTTGAGCTCCTGGCCGAGGCGCCGTTCGGGGACCGCGCGGCTCTGCTTGAGGTCGCCGATCTCGCGCTGCAGCTCGCCGAGGCCCATTTCCTCCATGATGCGGCGGGTGTAGAGGCCCTTCTGCGTGAAGACCTGGATCTCCTCGAGGTGCACCGCGCGGCCGGCATCGGCCATCTGCACGGTCAGCTCGATGCGGCTGTCCTGCATGAGGAGCCGCCCGAGCGCCGAGTGGGGGTTGGCCATCTCGCCGGGGCCGAGGTCCTCTTCCTCCTCCTCTTCCATCGCGAGGAAACGGTTCTTCTTGCGCCTGCCCTTGCCGCCGCCCGCGCCACGGCGCTCGCCCTGCGCGTTGCCGCCGCCCTGGCCTTCGCCGTCGCCTTCGGCGTCCTCGCCGTCATCCCCCTCGAGGTCGATCTCGAGGTTCTCGCCCGCGACGTCCTCGAACGCGAAGAAGCGGTCGAACGTGTCGTCGAACGTGTCCTTCTCGTCGATGGTCTTCGGCAGCATCAGCGAGAGGGCGTTCTTCAGGAGGAGGCGGTCGCGGTACCCGACCAGTTCCACGGCGTTCAGGGCGTCCAGCGTCTCGGCCGGAGACACGCGCACCTCGGCGTTGCGCAGCGCGGCGATGAAGTTGGTGAGCGTGCGATCCATGGGGCGGGGCTGGGCGCGGAACCTCGTCCGGCGGGGTGGAACGGAGCCTATCGCACCTGTCGCGGAAATGGGACTCTCGTACACGGCGGCGCCCCGGTGGGGAGGGTGGGGAGAGTGAGGAGGGTGGGGAGAGTGAGGAGAGGGGGGCGAGCGTATCGCCGCCCCTGCCCGTTACCCGGGTCGCTTCGGCCCGGCGTGCGGCGCGCTCGGGGGCGATGCCGGCAACTCGACGATCATCTCGGTGTGGCTGCCCGCCTCGGTTTCCACCCGGATGGCGCCGCCGTGTCCCCGGAGAATGTCGTTGCAGAGCGACAGCCCGAGTCCGGTGCCCTGGTCGGTCGGCTTGGTCGTAAAGAACGGGTTGAAGATTTTCTCGGCCACGTCGTCCGGGATGCCGGTGCCGTTGTCGCGCACGCGGATCTCGATGCGGTCCTCCAGACGCCGCGTGCTGAGGCGCACCGTCGGCTCGAACGCCCGGCCCGCCTCGGCCTCGGCGCGACCGCGCTCTGCCGTCGCGTAGCGGGCGTTCGCGATCAGGTTTTGCAGCACGCGGCCCATGTCCTGCGCCACGAGATCGATCACGCCGGCGCCGGGGTCGAGATCGTGCTCGATCTCCACGGGAAAGTCCCGGTCGGCCGCGCCCGGGGAATTGGCGGCGAGGCGCATCTGGTCGCGTACCAGCCGGTTGATGTCGGTGCTCTGGCGCTTGCCGGAAGCGCCGCCCATCTTCAGCATGTCGCCCACGATCCGGTCGGCACGCCCGCCGTGGGCCCGGATGCGCTCGAGACTGTCGTCGAGTTCCTTGCCAAGCGCTTCGAGCAGTTGCCGCTGCGCCTCGGTGAAGCCGTTGCCCTCCGCGTCGAGTTCCTCCCGCAGTTCCTCCATCAGTTCCGTCGCCGCCTCGGCGTAGTTGAACATGAAGTTCAACGGGTTGCGGATCTCGTGCGCGACGCCGGCGGTCAGCTCCCCGAGCCCGGCGAGCTTCTCGCGCGCGACCATCTGGTTCTGCGCGCGGTGGAGTTCCGCGAGCGCGGTCTCGAGTTGTTCGTTCTTGCCGTGCAGTTCCTCCGCGAGCTTCTCCACGAGGTTGAGGCGCTGAACTTCGAGGGCATGGCGCCGGAACACTTCCAGCGCGGCGGCCATGTCCGCCACTTCGTCGCGGCCGCCCATCTCCACCTCGCCTTCGAGGTCGCCCTCCGCCATGGCCAGCATGCGCTCGGACAGCCGCTGCAGGCGCGGCAGCAGTAGCCGCCCGACGAACAGCCACGCGATGAGCACCGCCGCCACGATGCTGAAGCCGTTGATGGCGATCAGCAGCGTGCGTCCCGTCCCGATCGCGTCCTCGGAAGCCGCCGTTGCCGTCACCGCGCCGTCCCGAGCCGCGCCGACCAGCTCCTCGATGGCGCCGAGCAGCCCCGCCGCGAAGCGGCTGTTGTCGCTCAGCAAGCCCTGCTGGCGCTCGGCCAGGGCCAGTTGGTCTGCGGACAACTCGAACACGCCGCGGGGCCCGAGGCCCAGGTCGCGCAGGCGTCCGACGGCGGGCGCGCTCCGGGGCATGCCGGCGACGAGGTCTTCGAAATGCGTCCGGATCGACTCCAGGGAGGTGCGGGCGGACACGTTGAGGGCGTTGTCGAGCAGCCGGGCGGCGAGGGCGCCGTCGGCCGACAGACCGGCCAACTCCGCCTCGAGGCGCGTCAGCCGCTCGCGCAGGGTAGCGGCCCGCGCCCGCAGGCCGAAGCGCTCGTTGGCCGACCGTTCCACGGCGCCGAGGTTCGTGACCAGGCCGCCGCCCTCGATGCGTACGCGCTCGAAGCGCTCGCCGCTGTGATTCGTCAATGCCGACAGTTCGATCTCGAATGCCTGCCGCTCCTTGCGGACGCTGGCCTCGATCTCCGCCAGCTCTTCCGGGGTGGCCGCCCCGACGAGGCGGGGCGCCGCGACGGCGAGCGCCGTCCCGCGCTGGGCGACGGCGAACGATCCGGACAGTTGCGGCAGGCTCGTCTCGTTGACTTCCGTCTGGGCGTCGCCGACGCTGTCGAACGCGAGCCACGCGACGAGGCTCGCGACGAAGGTGATGGCGACGGCGCCGCCGATGCCGGTGTAGAGCCGTGCCGAGATGCGTGCGAACACCCGCGTGGCGCGGGCGATCCAGCCGACCGCGGCGGTCCGTTCCGCGAGGCGGCGGTAGGCGTCGGCAGCGCGCTCCCTGACGCCGGCAAGCACCTCGAACGGCGGTGCGGGTTGCGGCCCGTCCGGCAACCGGTTCATCGCCCTCCCCCGGCTTTCGCACGGTGTCGCTGAAGTATCTCGGTCCGATGTTCGCACAGGACCGACGGCTTTGGGGCGCTTGCCGGCGCAGCGCAAACATGAAGGCATTTGTGACACGGTGCGCTAGACTCAAGCCCACGTGCCACCGAAGCGGGGAAGACGGGTTGCGGGACGGCTTGGCGGACGTTAGGGGTGCGTTGTTGATAACCGCGCTGCTCGGCGCCGTGGCCGCGTGCGAGACGCCGGAGGTGGCGGATCCGCCGCTGGAGCCGGTTCCGGAAACCGTTGCAGTGGAGCCGGCGCCGCCTCCGGCGGTAGCGCCCGAACCGCCGCGCGGCGCACTGATCGTGCGCATGCACGCCGCCTCCGACGCGGAGATGCCCGATGGCGCCGTCGCCAGCGTGACGCTCGAAGGCAGCGCCGGCCGGCACTCGGCGGTGTTGCCCAAGGGCCGGCGGCTCGCGCGGCTCGACGGCCTGGAGCCCGGTCGCCATGACCTGCGGGTGACCGTGGGCAGCCGCGGCGTCGAGATCGGCTCGTTCTCCTACTTCGTCGATGTCTCCGAAGAGGCCGTGGGCGACGTCACCGTCCGGGTGGACTACCGGCGCGCGGACCTGGTGGTGGAAGCCGCGGTGGAGGCCGCGTCGGACCGGCGCTATGCCGGGACGGCGGTCAGCGCCGCCGGCACGTGCCCGGGTGCGGCAACCGGCGGATCGGTGCCGGCGGACCTCCTGCTTGCGACGGACGGCGAACGGTTCGAGATCACGCTGGAGAAGTTCCAGCAGGAGACGCTGCGGCTGTCGGGGCGGGCGGCGCCGGTGAACGGGCCGGTTGCGGCGGGGACCTTCGAGTCGTCCGCGGGTCCGGCGGGGGCGTGGCGGCTGGTGCACCTGACGGCGCCCACGCCGCGAGCCATCGCGGCGGTGCTCGAGCTCGACGACGGGATGCGCGCCTGCCGGTCGACCCTGGAGTACGCCGGACTGCTCGAGAAAGGTCTGGCGACCATGATGCACGGTTCGGACGATGCGGGACCCGCGGTGGAGGTCGTCGGGCACGGCCGGACGTGGACGGCGACGCTCGGGCGCGACGCGTCGACCGCGACCTTCGGCGGCCTGCTGGTCGGCTCCTACGACGTGTTCGTGGGGTTCGGGGGCGGCGAGGGCGCGGCCGACGGCCGCCGCGAAACGGTGCTCCTCACTGCGGACGGCGCGCGCGTGGCGACCACGTTCCGGCGGGCATGGGCGCCGCCGGCCGCGCCGCCGCTGGCGGCGGGTGCGGACTACGCGCCGCTCGGCGGCACGTATCGCGGCAAGAGCGTGGTCGCCCGCGGCCAGGCCGCGTGCACGGGCAGCATCGCGCTGGTGGACACGACCGAGCTGGCGTTTGCCGTGCGCGGCCGGGAACTCACGATGACCTTCGACAGCTTCTACGGGCGCGTGCTGGAGCTCACCGGCGCGGCGGGCGATGCGGCGGGCACGTACCGGTCGTCGGACGGCAAGACCGGCTCCTGGGCGATCGAGGGCCTTGCCGCGCCGACGGCGCGTTCCCTCGCGGCGCTGTTGGAGTTCGACAACGAGACCGATGGCTGCCGGGCGACGTACGAGTTCGTGGGCGTGCGGTGACCATGGGCCGCGGCGCTGGCGAACGGAGCCGAGGGAAGCGGGGATGAGCGAACGGAGTGGCGCGGGACGGGGCAGGGTCCCGAAGATCCTGGTGGTCGACGACGAACCGGACCTTGAGGATCTGCTGCTGCGGCGCATGCGGAGGGAGGTGCGGGACGGCCGCTACGAGTTCGTGTTCGCGCGCGACGGCAACGCAGCTCTGGAGCGGCTGCGCGAAGACCGCGGCATCGAGCTCGTGCTGTCGGACATCAACATGCCCGGCATGGACGGGCTGACGCTGCTCGAGCAGATCCCGCGGGTCGACCCGAACGTCCGGGCCATCGTGGTTTCGGCCTACGACGACATGCGCAACATCCGTACGGCCATGAACCGCGGCGCCTTCGACTTCGTCACGAAGCCGATCGATTTCCGCGACCTGAAGTTGACGATCGACAAGACACTGAGTCACCTGAACGACGCGCGCGAGGCGCTCGAGACGCGGGACCGGCTGGTCGCGCTGGAGAGCGAACTCGACGTTGCGGGCCGCATACAGCAGTCGATCATGCCGACGATGTACTGGAGTATCCCGGGCTGCCAGGTGTTCGGCAGTCTGAGCCCGGCCCGGGAAGTCGGCGGAGATTTCTTCGACGTGGTGCGTCTCGAGGGCGGTCGCATCGGCCTGGCGATCGGCGACGTGTCCGGCAAGGGCGTGCCCGCGGCCATGTTCATGATGTCGAGCCGGTCGCTGGTGCAAGGCCTGGCGAGCCGCACTCCGGCCGAGGTCCTCGGCATGGTCAACCGCCTGCTGGAGGAGGACAACGAAGCGGGCATGTTCGTCACCCTGTTCTATGCCGTGCTCCATCCCGCCACCGGCGGCTTGCGGTACGCGAACGGCGGTCACCGGCCGCCCCTGATCGTGCATCCGGACGGGTCGTCGATGTTCCTGCCGGGCACCGGGGGACTGGCGCTTGGCGCGGTGCCGGAGTTTGCGTATGCGGAGGACGAGGCGACGCTGGCGCCGGGCGACCTCGCCGTCCTGTATACCGACGGCGTCACCGAGGCACGCAACGCCGCAGACGAGAAGTTCGGCTACGCGCGCCTGCAGGCGGTGTTCGCGGCAGGCCGGCCGGACGATGCGCGCGAGGTCAGCGAGGCGATTCTCGACGCGGTGCGCGCGTTCGTCGGCCGGGCCCCGCAGACCGACGACATCGCCTGTCTGGTGGTCGTCCGCGAGTCCTGAAGGGTACGTCCCGGCAAGCCGATGGACGCACGGCCCGGACTGATCAAGCCCATGGATGGGCTTGATCAGAGGTTTCCTGGTGCTCCGGGAGGACCTCACGCGTAAGGATCGGTCCCCGTGGCCATGAAGGGTGCGACGGTCTCGGGCCGCTCGATGTTCTCCCGGAACGGGTAGGTGTGTTCCCCCAGCACGCGTTTCAACTCCGGGTACTTCTCCATGAGCTGCGGCGAGACATCGTCCCACACGTGGATCGGGCGCATGTGCATGCGCATGTAGACCTGCACGAGCGTGACTCGCAGCCCCGGCTTCGTGCGCGGCGTCGTGCCGTGCCAGGTGGCCCCGTGCCACAGGGCGAGCGAGCCGGCCTCGCCGATCAGCGGGAACACCTTGAACGGAGAATCGTCGCTCAACCCCATGGCGGCCTCGTGGGGCAGCGTCGCCCGCCCGTAGTGGTGGCTGCCGGGCACGAAGACGGTGGGACCGTCCTCGGCGCCCTCGTAGTCGGTGCAGAGCCACGAAGCGTTGCACATGTGGGCGATGTGGCCGCCGCCGGGCGGGATGCCATGGGCGTCGCTGTGCAGCCCGACACTGGCGCCCGGGTCCACTTTCTCCTGCGTGGGCGGCTTGATGATCCAGGTCTGCGCCGTCAGGGAGACGCTCTGGCCGCACAGCCAGCGGATCAGCGCGAGGGACCGCGGGTTGGTCGCCGCCTCGACGAAGGCCTCGTCCTCCTGCAGCAGGTACCAGGAGTTCCTGCCGATCTCCTTGAGGTCGGGCTCGTCGGACGTGTGGTCGTTGATCGCGACGCCGTTGCGCTTCTCGCAGGCGCGCAGGATGGCGCCGCGCAGGCGCTCGACGAAGCCGTCGTCGACGCCCATCTTCTCCTTCGGCACGACGGTCATGCCGTAGGCTTCGAGTTCCACCGCGTGTTTCAGCAGGTCGTACTTCGCGAGATCGCGGACGATGGGATCCGCGTTGGGCGAAACACCGTATTCGCTGATGTCCATGGCGCTCTCCTGCTACCTGCGTGTACCAAACATAGCATGCACCACAGGGGCGGGGCCTGTCCCCGGCCGTGCCGGATTTCGTGCACGGCCTCGAGACGGGACGCATACAAGGGCGTCCCCGACACCGCCGCACGGCTCAGGCGTAGGGGTCCGTACCCGTCTTCATGAACTGGAGCACGCCTTCCATGTTGTCGATGCTCTCCTTGAACGGGTAGCCGGGGTCCCCGAGCACGCGGTTGAGTTCGGGGTACTTCTCCAGGTACGCGGGAGGGACGTCCTCCCAAAAGTGGTGCGGCCGCATGTGCATGCGCATGAACACCTGTACCAACGTGACGCGCAGCCCGGGGTTGCTGCGCGGCGTCGAGCCGTGCCAGATCCCGCCGTGCCAGAGGGCCAGGGAGCCGGCCTTTCCGATGAGGGGGACGAGCGGAAACGGGGCATCCTCGCCCATGGTCATGGTCGCTTCGTGGGGCAGCGTCGCGCGGCCATAGAGGTGGCTGCCGGGCACGAAGACCGTGGGCCCGTCCTCCGCCCCCGCGTAGTCGGTGCAGAGCCAGGAAGCATTCACCACGTGCGCGATGTGACCTCCCCCGGGCGGGATGCCGTGGGCGTCGCTGTGCAGGCCGACGCGCGGATTGGGGTCCACCTTCTCCGCCGGGGGCTTGAGGATCCAGGTCTGCGCGGTCAGGCAGGCGCTCTGGCCGCACAGCCAGCGCACCAGCGCGAGCATGCGCGGGTTGGTCGCGGCCTCGGCGAACGCCTCGTCCTCGTGCAGCAGGTACCAGCTCCTGGCGCCCATTTCACGGATGTCCGGTTCGTCGGTCGTGTGGTCGTCGATGCGGACGCCACTGCGCTTCTCGCACGTCCGGAGAAGGGCGCCGCGCAGGCGCTCGACGAAGCCGCTGTCGACCCCCATCTTCTCCGGCGGCACCACGGTCATTCCGTACGCCTTGAGTTCCACGGCGTGCTGCAGCAGGTCGTACTTCTCGAGGTCCCTGACGATGGGGTCCGCGTGGGGAGAGACTCCGTACTCGCTGATGTCCAATATCTCGCTCCCGGCGTTGGCCAGTAGGCAGGCGGTGGGTATACCACAGCTGATGCCGGGTGTTCGACAGGTGTGTTGGAGGCTACAATCAATGGCATATTCGATGCCATGACGCACGACATACCATATGCCCTACCGCACCACTCTGTTGTTGGACGACGAGACGCGGGCCGCGGCTCGGGAGCTGGCCTTGCGGTACGACTGCTCGACCTCCGAGGCGATTCGGCGCGCCGTGCTGCGGCACCGGGAGACAGTTCTCGGCATCCCGCCCACGCGGCGCGCGGAACGCATGCGGGTGCTGGAGCGGCTGTTCGATCTGTTCGAAGGCCATGATGCGAACCAGGAGATTCGCCGTCTGAAGGAAGAGGACGACGGATTCTGATGACCGTGCACGTGGACACGGACTTCCTGATCAAGGCGGTGACAGACGCGGGCTGGGAGAGGCGGCGGCTGCTTCAGCTTGCCGATTCGGAACGGGCTATCGAGATCAGCGCCGTTGCGTGGTACGAGTTCTCCCGGGGACCTCGGACGCCGGAGCAACTCGCCATCGCCCGGGCGTTGTTCGCCGCGGACGCCGTCATTCCATTCTCCGAGGAACTGGCAGCGTCGGCCGCGGACACTTTTCGCCATCTTGGATCTCCGCGGCGGCGTGCGGCGGACATTGCCATCGGGGTGACGGCGGCGGCGCGGGAAGCCACGTTGCTCAGTCACAACTCCAGGGATTTTGCCGGGATACCCGGACTCGTCGTCGAGGGGGAGCCAGCCTGATGAACCTGCGAACGATTGCGCTTTCGCTGCTGTTCCCGCTAGCGATTGGCGTTGCCGAAGAAACCTCGGCGCGCGACTGGCTGGAGACGGCCGCGGCCGGCGAACACCGCGATCCGGCAAAGCGCGCGCGCGACCGGTCCCGCCATCCGGTCGAAGTCCTCGCCTTCTTCGGCCTGCAGCCCGATTCCAGCGTCGTCGAGATCTGGCCCAGCGACGGGTGGTGGACGGAGATCCTGGCGCCCGCGCTGCGCGACGAGGGCATCTACTACGCGGCGGGGTTCTCCATGACCGCGGACCGTACGCCCGAGTGGCGCAAACGCGCACAGAAGCGCTTCGCGGAGAAGCTCGAGGCCCGGCCGGACCTGTACGGTGCCGTCGTCACCACCGAACTGAGCGTGCCGGAGCGCACCACCATCGCGCCGCCCGGGTCCGTGGATTTCGTGGTGACGTTCCGCAACGTGCACAACTGGATCCGGGGTGACTACGCGCCCGAGATGTTTCGGGTCATGGCCCGGGCGCTGCGTCCCGGGGGCGCGCTCGGGCTGGTCACGCACCGCGCGCCGCCGGGCTGGACCGCGGACGACGCGGGCAGGACGGGTTACGTCGCCGAGGCCCTCGTGATCGAGCTGGCGGAGGCGGCGGGACTGATGCTCGAGGCGTCCTCGGAGGTCAACGCGAACCCCCTGGACACACACGACCACGAGGCGGGCGTGTGGACCCTGCCGCCTTCGTTCGCCCTGTGCGGCGAGATGGATGACGCGGAGGACCGCAGCGGCTGCGAGCGCCGCCATCGCGCGATCGGCGAGTCCGACCGCATGACGCTGAGGTTCCGCAAGATGGCCCCCGGCGTCGAGGTGGACTGAGGGGCCGGCGCGGCCGGTACGGGCGTGCAGGCTCCTGGCGAGACGGTCATCCTCGTCTCCTGCGTCAAGGAGAAGCGGGCTACGCGGGCGCTTGCGAAGGACCTCTACGTTTCCGCGTGGTTCCGCAAGGCGCGTGCCTACGTCGAAAGCACGGGACGTCCCTGGCGCATCCTCTCCGCGCGTTACGGGCTGCTGGACCCCGAGAAAACCGTACGGCCCTACGACAGAATGCTGGAGGCCCTGCCGTCCTCGGAGCGTCGCGCCTGGGCGAACGGCGTTCTCGCCGCCTTCGATGACGAGTTCGACGGCGTGGCGAGCGTGGAACTCCTGGCGGGCGAGCAGTACCGGGAGTTCCTGCAGCCTGGCCTGGAAGCCCGCGGGACGGTCGTCCTTGTACCGATGGCGGGCCTGCGCATCGGGGAGCAGATGGCGTGGCTGGGCCAGCGCACGCACCGACCGGGCGACGGCGACGAGCCGCTGTCGGAAGATATCCTGAGCTGATCGGTCGGACCGGGCGTCTCCGTCCCGCGTCACCATCCTGCGCCAATACCTTTGGATTGGGTTAGAGTAGTGATGTCCATAGCTATGACTACAGCGATTCACCTACATATGAAAACCATACAGATGACCATGGACAGCGCACTGATCGAGCGCGTGGATGCCCGGGTGAGACGATTGGGCACTACGCGTTCGGCGTTCACCCGGGACGCGCTGAGGGACGCGCTCAGGCGTCATGAAGAGAGGGAACTCGAGGAGCGTCACATCGCCGGCTATCGGCGCACTCCTGCGAGGCCGGGAGAGTTCGACGTTCCGGAAGCCGATCACGCCTGGGGTGACGATGGCTGGAGCGACGGCTGATGGTTCGTGGTGAGGTGCGGTGGTACCGGTTCGCCGCGCCCGACAAGCGCCGTCCCGTGGTGATCCTGACACGCGACTCCGTCATCCCGACCCTCGGCGAGGTGACCGTCGCGCCGGTGACGACGCACATCCGGGATATCCCGAGCGAGGTCGTCCTGTCTCCTGACGACGGTATGCCGCGTGACTGTGCCGTCAACTGCGATCACGTGCAGACGGTGCCGCGAGGGCGACTGGGCGCGACGATCTCGCGCCTGTCAGAACAGAAGATGACGCGCGTAGCGACCGCGGTGCGCTTCGCTCTCGACCTCGGCTGACCGCACGGCGTCCCGGGCGCTGCTCCTCGGCATCCCCAAGCAGGGGGCCGGGATCATGCCTCCCGGCTGTACGCCAACTTCCGCGATTCGCGCTCCCGCAGGATGCCTTCGAGGATCGCGCCCGCGTCGATGCGCGGCGCCGGGTCCCCGAGCACGCCCGCCACGCGGCCGTAGTTCAGGAGATAGCGCGAACCGTCCCGCGTGCGCTTGAGGAAGCCACAGTCGACCATCCGGCGCCGTAGCGTCACGTGATCGATGCGCGCCCCGACCGATGCCAGCCAGTCGATGAGGACTGCGTTGACCTCCTCCTCGGCATAAGGGCGGCGCCGGACCAGGCCGCCGGCGGCCACGGCGAGCACCGTGTCCCGTCGGCGCGGGTGGGTGGGGAATCCCTGCAGGCGGCCCGAGCGCAGGATCCGGCGCAGCAGGTCTTCCGCATCCTCCGCCGTGCGCATCGGACCGGGTCTCGGGCTGACCCGGCCCCCCCTAACTCTTCAACGCCTTGTTCGTCAGCGTCGTGATCTCCACGTCCACGTTCTCGATGTCCTCCTGGAACTTGAGGATCACGTTCAGCGTGTCGCGGACGAGCTGCGGGTCGAGGGACTCGGTGTGCAGCAGCAGCAGGGTGCGCGCCCAGTCGATGGTCTCGCTGATGGCGGGGACCTTCTTCAGGTCGAGGTCGCGCAGGTCCTGGATGAAGTTCACCAGTTGCCGGCGCAGTTCCGGCGGGATCTCGGGGACGCGCGCGTGGATGATGCGCTGTTCGAGGTCCGCGTCCGGGAACGGGATGTAGAGGTGCAGGCAGCGGCGCTTCAGGGCGTCGGAGATTTCGCGGGTGTTGTTGCTGGTCAGGAACACCATGGGCGGCTCGCGGCTCGCCTTGACGGTGCCGATCTCGGGGATGGAGACCTGATAGTCCGACAGGATCTCGAGGAGCAGGGACTCGAACTCGTGGTCCGACTTGTCCACCTCGTCGATCAGCAGCACGCAGCCGTCCTCTTCGCGCAGCGCCTTGAGCAGCGGACGCGGCTCGAGGAACTCCTCGGAGAAGAAGATGTCGCCGAACTCGTGCAGGCGGCTGACGGACTCGGCGAAGCCCTGGGCGCCCTGGAGCACCTCGTCGAGGGTTTCCTTGAGGACCTGGGTGTACAGCAACTGCTTGCCGTACTTCCACTCGTAGATGGCCTTCGCCTCGTCGAGGCCTTCGTAGCACTGCAGCCGGATGAGCGGCAGGTCGAACATCTCGGCGGTGGTCTTGGCGAGTTCCGTCTTGCCGACGCCCGGAGGACCCTCGATCAGGACGGGCTTGCGCAGGTGGTAGGCCAGATAGACGGCGGTGGAGATCTGGTCGCTGCAGATGTAGCGGTGGGTCTCGAAGCTGTCCTTCAGGGCCTCCACCGACTCGGTCAGTTGGGCGATGTCGATCGCTGGCTCGGCCACGTCTTCCCCCGCGCCTTGCGCGACACAAAGCGTGCTATTATCGCCATGCGCTTGTCGTATGTATACCGACAATCACGTTTTTCCCGTTGTTTCAATAGGTTGGGTGTGTCTCTCGGCCCTCGCAACCCGGTGCCGTACCAGTTCGTGCCGACCCTTTGCGTGATGGCGCCAACGGCATCATGAAGGGCGCTCTCCCGGTCCTCTCGCGGCGCGTCTTCGATGCCCTGCGCGACCTCGCGCCGATCGTCGGCGTCATCGCCTTCTTCCAGGTCGTCGTCCTCCAGCAGCCGTTCCCGAACTTCGGCAGCGTGTTCGTCGGTCTCGTCTGCGTGGTGGCCGGCCTCGCGCTCTTCATCCAGGGTCTCGAGAGCGGGCTCTTTCCGCTCGGCGAGAACCTCGCCCACGCCTTCGCCCGCAAGGGCAGCGTCACGGCGCTCCTGGCGTTCGCCTTCTGCCTCGGGTTCGGCACGACGGTCGCCGAGCCGGCGCTGATCGCCATCGCCGCCGAAGCCGCCGAAGTGGCCTCCGAGGCGGGCGCCATCGCCGCCGACGAAGGCGCGCGGGGCGACTACGCGTTCAGCCTGCGCATGGTGGTGGCCCTATCCGTCGGCGCCGCGATCGTCCTCGGCGTCCTGCGCATCGTCAAGGGGTGGCCCATCCACCGGTTCATCATCGCCGGCTACGTGCTCGTCACCGCCCTGACCGCCTTCGCGCCCGACGAGATCGTCGGCATAGCCTATGACGCCGGCGGGGTGGCCACCAGCACGATCACCGTGCCCCTCGTGACCGCGCTCGGCGTGGGCCTCGCCAGCGCCATCAAGGGCCGCAATCCGATGACCGACGGCTTCGGCCTGATCGCCTTCGCGTGCCTGAACCCGATGATCTTCGTACTCACCTTCGGGCTGGTCGCATGAACGCCGCCGCGGATTTCGCGATGGATTTCCTCGGCACGGTCGCCGGCACCGTGTTCGACGTGGCGCCGATCATCGCCATCCTGGTCATCTTCCAGGTCCTGGTGCTGCGGCAGCGCCCACGGAACCTGCGCGGCATCGTCACCGGTTTCGTCTGCGTGCTGCTGGGTCTTGCCCTGTTCCTGATCGGCCTCGAGCAGGCGCTCTTTCCCATCGGCGAGACGATGGCGCGCCAGTTGACCGAGGCGAGCGTCGCCGACGCTGCCCCCGGAGCGGAGGTAGATTGGCGCGACTACACCCTCGTCTACGTCTTCGCCGCCGCCATCGGCTTCGCGGCGACCGTGGCGGAGCCGCCCCTGATCGCCGTCGCGCTGAAGGCGGAACAGGTCTCCGGCGGCGCGATCGGCGCCTGGGGGCTGCGCATCGCGGTGGCCATCGGCGTCGCCGTCGGCGTATCCCTCGGCTGCTTCCGCATCGTCACCGGTACGCCGCTGCCGTGGTACATCATCGCCGCCTACGTGGTGGTCATCGCGCAGACCTTCCGCGCCAGCAAGACCATCATTCCGCTCGCGTACGACAGTGGCGGCGTGACGACCTCCACGGTCACCGTGCCGGTCGTGGCGGCGCTCGGCCTCGGCCTCGCGGCCAGCGTGCCGGGGCGCAGCCCGCTGATCGACGGGTTCGGGCTCATTGCTTTCGCCAGCGTCTTCCCCATCATGTCCGTATTGGGTTACTCCATGGCGGCGTCGTGGATCGCCCGCCGGCGGCAGGCCAAACGTTCCATCGAGTATGTAGCATGAAGCTGAAACTGATCTTTGCCCTGGTCGACGACGAGCGTACCGACGCGGTCATCGACGCGGCCCGCGCGGCCGGCGCGACGGGCGCCACCGTGGTCACGGGGGTGCGCGGCGAGGGGCTCGAGCCGCAGAAGACGTTCCTGGGGCTCGATCTCAGCACGAGCCGCAACGTGGTGCTGTTTCTCGTGTCAGCGGCGCGCGCGCACGAAATCCTGATCGGCATCGGCAAGGCGGGCAAGTTCGACTCGGAGCCGGGTACCGGGATCGCCTTCCAGGTGGACATCGAGGACGCGATCGGCCTGCGCACCCAGTTGCCGTCCATCATGGGCATGAAGGCGCCGGCGTGACCCCGGGGCGCGGGCGCCGGCGGGCCACGCTCGCCGCCGCCGTCGCGTGGACGAGCGCGGTCGCCGCATCCGCGGACGTGCTCATTCACGCCGGCAAGCTGCTCGACACCGCCGCCGGCGAGGTCGTCGACGCCGTCACGGTCAAGGTGGCCGGGAACCGGATCGCCGCAGTGACGTCCGGGTACGTCGCCCCCGGCGAGGACGACGAGGTCGTGGACCTGACGGGCGCGACCGTGATGCCGGGCTGGCTCGACATGCACGTCCACCTCTCCATGGAGCGTTCCCCGGCCACCGCCATCGAGGGCTTCCGCCTCGACCCGGCGGACGCGGCGCTTCGCGCCACGCGATACGCCGAGAGGACGCTGCTGGCCGGCTTCACGACGGTACGTGATCTCGGCACCAGCGCGCGCATCGCCCAGGCGCTGCGCGACGCGATCGACGGCGGCTTCATCGTCGGGCCGCGCGTGTGGACGGCCGGCAAGAGCCTCGCGACGACCGGCGGCCACGCGGACCCGAACGTCGGCGTGAACCAGGAACTGACCCGCGATCTCGGGCCCGCGGACGGTGTCGTCAACGGCGTGGACGACGCCTACAGGGGCGTCCGGGCGCGCTACAAGGAAGGCGCCGATCTCGTCAAGATCACGGCGACCGGCGGCGTGCTGAGCGAGGCGCGCAGCGGCCGGAACGCTCAGTTCACGGTGGAGGAGGTGGCAGCCATCGTGGCGGCCGCGGCGGACTATGGCTTCAAGGTGGCCGCCCACGCCCACGGTTCGGAGGGCATGAAGCGCGCCGTGCTCGGCGGCGTGCACTCCATCGAGCACGGCACCTACATGACGGACGAGATCATGGCGCTGATGAAGGAGCGCGGCACCTATCACGTCCCGACCATCGTCGCCGGCAGGTTCGTCGCGGAGAAGGCGGCGGTCGAGGGCTACTTCTCCGAGACCGTGCGCCCGAAGGCGGCCGCGATCGGGCCGGTCATCCAGGACACCTTCGCCCGCGCCTGGCGCGCCGGCGTGCCCATCGCCTTCGGCACGGACAGCGGCGTGTCGCCCCACGGCGAGAACTGGCGGGAATTCGTCTACATGGTCGAGGCCGGCATGCCGCCCATGGACGCGTTCCGCGCGGCGACGGTCGCGGCCGCGGACCTCCTCGGCAGCGACGAGCTCGGCCGCATCGAGGGGGGCATGCTCGCGGACATCGTCGCCGTGCCGGGGGATCCCCTCGAGGACATCGCACTGGTCGGCAGGGTGCATTTCGTCATGCAGGATGGCGTGATCCACAAGCGGCCATGAAGCTCGACTGGCGCATCTGGCTCGGGGTCGGCGGGACCCTCGTCTACCTGCTGCTGGCGCTCGCGTACATCCTCGCGCAGGGGCTGGGGGAGTTCATCGCCCTGCCGGCGGACAACATCGGCAGCTTCCTCGAGGGCGCCTTCGCGCCGCTCGCCTTCCTTTGGCTCGTCATCGGCTACTTCCTGCAGCAGCGGGAGCTGCACGAGGCGAGCCGCGCATTGCGGGCGCAGCACGAGGAGATCAAGTTCGCGAACGAGCAGCAGATACTGCAGACCGAGAGCCTCAAGGCGAGCGAGGTGCACGCCCGGCAGCAGGCCTACCTCGAGCTGGCCGCCCAATTGCGGGCCCAGCTCGGCGCCATCGCGGGATTCCTGTACATCTCGAGCCAGGCCGCGGACGCCGGCGGAAGCGTGAGCGTCGAGGAGCAGGGCCGCATGTTCAGGGACCTGAGCGCCAACGACCACGAGGTCTTCTCGCGCGAGATCATCTACTTCTACCTGAACACCGTCGACGAGTCGCGGCGGTACGACTTCTTCTACGGCACCCCGATCCGCGCGCGGCACTCGAACCACTTCGCGCAGACGTTCGAGAGCCTCCTGCGGCGCTCCGAGCAGGCGGACAAGGAGTTCGTGTTCCGCAACGCGCTGCTCTACAGCGCCCACGGCATGGTCTACCGGATGCTCATCGACTACCGCCAGCGCGCGCCCGCGGAACTCTCGTCGGCGGAGACGACCGGGACCTACTTCGACCTGCGACTGACGGGCGAGGACTGAGGGCGGCGTGGCGGGACCCCTCGACGGCATCCTGGTCGTGACGCTCGAACAGGCGGCGGCGGCGCCGATGGCATCGTGCCGGCTCGCGGACGCGGGCGCCCGCGTCATCAAGCTGGAACGTGTGGAAGGAGACTTCGCCCGCGGCTACGACACCGCGGCCAACGGTCAGTCGACGTATTTCGCCTGGCTGAACCGGGGGAAGGAGTCGCTGGCCGTCGACATCAAGGACGCGGCCGACCTGGCGCTGGTCCACCGGATCCTCGCGCGGGCGGACGTCTTCGTCCAGAACCTCGCCGTCGGCGCGGCGGCGCGCTCGGGCCTGGGATCGGACGACCTGCGCGCACGGTTCCGGCGGCTCGTGACGTGCGACATCTCGGGCTACGGGGAGGAAGGGCCGTACGCCAACATGAAGGCCTACGATCTCCTGGTGCAATCGGAGTCGGGACTCGTGTCCGTCTCGGGGCCGCCCGGAGAGTACGGCCGCGTGGGCGTTTCCGTCTGCGACATCGCGACCGGGGTTTCGGCCGCCCTCGCCATCACCGAGGCGCTCTTCGAACGCGCGCGCACGGGCCGGGGCAAGGCCGTCAAGCTCTCCCTCTTCGACGTCATGGCCGACTGGATGGCCGTCCCGCTGCTGCACCACGACTACACCGAACGCGGCCCGGACCGCATCGGCCTCGCGCACCCGTCGATCGCGCCCTACGGCGGCTTCGAGACCGCGGACGGCGTGACCCTCGTCATCTCCGTCCAGAACGACCGCGAGTGGCGCGACCTCGCGGCGCACATCATCGGACGGCCGGAGCTGGCGGCGGACCCGGACTACGCGACCAACACGGACCGCGTCCGGCGCCGCGCGGAGGTCGACGCCGCCGTGGCCGAGTGCTTCGCGGGACACACGCGGGAGGAACTGGAGCCGCGCCTGCGCACGGCGCGCATCGCCTACGGCGCCGTCAACGACCTGGCGGGCCTCTCGTCGCACCCGGCGCTGCGGCGCTGGACGGTGGGCAGCGAGACCGGGGACGTGGCGCTGCCGGCGCATCCGGATGCCGCGCGCGAGCCGCGGGAGGACGTGGCGATCCCGGCGCTGGACGCGCACGGTGCGTCGATCCGTGCGGAGTTTGCATGATGGTTGGGGGAGCGGGAGATGGCTGAGGATCGGAGCGTCTCGCGGCGCGTTTTCGTAAGCGGCACGGTGCAGGGCGCGGCGGCGCTGGCCGCGGCGGCGTCGCTGGCGGCTCGAGCCGAGGAGGAACCGACGCCTGCGGCGGGGCGGCCGGAGCACCGTCGACCGCGAGTTCGCGACGGCTCTCGTGCCGGGCGACTGCGAATACCGGGTCGCGCTGCCGCCGGGTTACGACCCGAACCGCGAGCGTCCTTACCCGCTGCTTCTGCTGCTGCACGGCGGGGGCGGCAGCCGGGACTTCCTCGGAGAAGCGCTGCTCTCGGCGACCGGGGATCCCTGGGACGAACTCGGACCGGGCGTGGTCGTCTGTCCGTCCGCCGGACGCTCCTTCTACATGGACTACCGGGATGGCTCTGCGGCGTGGGAGACACTGATCGTGACGGAGTTGCTCGCCGCCGTGCGCTCCGAGTTCCACGTGGCCGCGCAGCGCGAGTACGTAGCCGTGATGGGAGGCTCCATGGGCGGCATGGGATGCCTGCGCCTGGCGTTCAAGTACCCGGAGGCGTTCGGCACCGTCGCCGCCATCGAACCGGCCATCGAGGGGGCCCTGCGCTACGACGACCTCGAGCCGGCGGACACGTTCTATCGCGCGGACCAGTACCCGGAGAAGTACGGCGTCGACGGCATCGTGGACGCGGCGTATTGGGAAGAGAACCACCCCACGGCCATCGCCGCGGCAGCGCCGGAGCGGCTGCGGGATCTCGCGATCATGATCGAGGTCGGCACGGAAGACGGTCTCGAACTCCACCGCGGCGCCGAGTTCCTGCACCGGGTGCTGTGGGACCGCGGCCTGAAGCACGAGTACCGCCTCGTACTGGGCGCGGACCACATCGGCCGCAGCCTCGACGAGCGCTTTCGCTACGCGTGCGCGTTCATCGGCCGCCAGTGGAATCCCGAGCCGGTGGACGAGGAAGTGGCGGCGTTCCGGAAACTCATCGCCCCCCAACGTCGCGAGGCCGGCCTCGATTGATCGCGCCGCACGCGGCAAACCCGCGGCGTTTCGGGTAAGTTGCCCCCCGTCGCACACCACCGGAAGAGGCCATGCCGTCGCGCCGCGAACTGATCCAGCTCACCGATGACGAGATCCGGGACACCCTCGCCACGGAGAAGACCCTCATCATCGTCTCCAACGGCCCGAACGGGTATCCGCACGCGATGCCCATGTGGTTCTGGGTCGATGGCGACGGATGTCTCTACTGCACGACGTTCGGCAAGAGCCAGAAAGTCATGAACTGGCGCCGCGACCCGAAGGCGACCCTGCTCGTCGAGAGCGGCGAGGAGTACGCGGAGTTGAAGGGTGTCCTCATCTACGCGACGACGGAGATCATCGACGAGCCGGCGCAGGTGGTGGACACCCTGGTCGACGTGAACTCCGGCGGCCGCGAGCTCTCGGCGGAGGAGCTCGCGAAGCTGCGCGAGGAGGTGGCGCCGCGGGCGAACAAGCGGGTGCTGCTCAAGTTCACCCCGGAGCGCTACGTGACCTGGGACCACGCGAAGCTCGGCGGGCGTTACTGACGCGAGAGGGGACCGGCATGTCGGCGGTGATGGAGCGGGACTACTACGATGCCGAGACCGGCGTCCTCGACCGCGGCATCTTCGCGGACGAGGAGATCTACCGGGAGGAACTGGAGCGGATCTTCGCCCGCGCGTGGAACTTCATGTGCCACGAGTCGCAGATCCCGGAGCCCGGCGACTTCTTCACGAACTGGATCGGCGAGGACGAGGTCATCGTCGTGCGGGGACGCGACGGCGCGGTCCGCGTGCTCCTCAACACCTGCCCGCACCGGGGCAACAAGGTGTGCCGCGCCGAGATCGGCAACGCGCAGCGCTTCATGTGCTCGTACCACGGCTGGAACTTCCACCTCGACGGATCGCTGGCCGGCATGCCGGGCGAGGACGCGTTCTACCGGGGCGGGCTGGACCGGCAGGCATGGGGCATGACCCCCGCGGCCCAGGTCGAGAGCTACCGCGGGTTTGTCTTTGCGACCCTCGATGCGAACGCGCCGGCGCTGTCCGAGTACCTCGGCTGGGTCGGGCGCCTCGGCATCGATTTCATGGCCTCGCTCGGCGAGGTCGAGTTCCTGGACGGCGTCCAGAAGAACCGCGTGCGCTGCAACTGGAAGCTCGCGGTCGACAACATCTACGACTGGTATCACGTCCGGGTGTCGCACGGGGCGTCGCTCAGGGCCGGGCTGTTCGCCGAGGAGTTCCTCGGACCCATGGACCAGATGGTGCTGCTCGGGGAATACGGTCACGGCATCGGCGGCCC
This sequence comes from Pseudomonadales bacterium, assembly GCA_963664635.1. Taxonomy (GTDB): domain Bacteria; phylum Pseudomonadota; class Gammaproteobacteria; order Pseudomonadales; family Azotimanducaceae; genus VXNE01. The sequence continues at coordinate 794,402 of OY761542.1, forward strand.
CGGCATCACCGAACGGCAGTACGCGGAGTCGGTAGCCCGCCTCGATGCGGGCGAGCGCACCGAGTGGTACGACGCCATGGTCGCGCGCCGGCTCAGGTCCCCGGGATGCGACGGGCTGGGGCCGGTAGGCGTACGTTCCTTCGGCCACCCGAACATCTTCCCCAACCTCTGGGTCTCCACGAGCCCCCAGGTGTGCCTGCGCATCCCGCGCGGGCCCCTCGAGACCGAACTGTGGTGGTTCACCTACCAGACGAAGGAGATGGGCGAGCGCCAGCGCGCGCGCAATCTCTACATGGCCAACCACTATTTCGGGCCCGCGGGACTCTTGGAGCAGGACGACGCGGAGAACTGGAGCCATGCGACGCTTGGGGCGCGGGGCACGTTCGCGCGGACGCTGCCGTCGAACCTGGCCATGGGCAAGGGGGCGGACCGCGTTCTCCTGGACCCGTCGGGCCAGGCGCGCGTCGAGACGGTGGTCAACGAGCACGGCCAGCGCTGGACGTACCAGTCCTGGCAGGAGTGGATGCGAGCCGAGAGCTGGGCGGACCTGGTCGCCAGCCATTCGATGCCGCCGACCGGAACCCTGTAGTGGGGACCGCGCGGGACCCCGGCGTGCACGAGCGCATGCTGCTCAGGCACGAGGTCGAGGAGTTCCTGTTCCTCGAGGCCGAGGCGCTCGACTCCCGGCGCTACGAGGACTGGCTCGGCCTGCTGACGGAAGACATCCACTACTGGATGCCCGTGCGCCGCACGACGACGGCCCGGGAAGTCGCCCGCGAGTTCACCAAGCCCGGCGGCGTCGCGTTCTTCGACGACGACTTCGCGACGCTGAAGATGCGCGTGGACCGCATGCTGATCGGTGGGGCGTGGGCGGAAGACCCGCCGTCCCGCACGCGGCGGCTGATCACGAACGTCCGCATCGTGGACCGTGTCGGCGACGAGGTGACCGTCGCCTCGAACTTCCAGCTCTACCGCACGCGCCTCGACAGCGAGGAGGATAGCTGGATCGGGCGCCGGGAGGACGTGCTCCGGCGGGTGGCAGGGGAGTTCCGCCTCGCCCGGCGCCACGTCTTCCTGGAGCAGACCGTCCTGCTGGCCCAGAACCTGAGCAGCCTGTTCTGACGGGCTCACGCTCGCTTCGCCCCCGTCTTCAATGCTAAGGTCGCGGCGATTCCGAACCAGCGCGAGTCCGTACCATGGAAGTCTCCATCACCTACTGCAACGCCTGAAACTACAAGCCCAAAGCGGTCAGTCTGGCTGCCGGTCTGAAGGACGCGTTCGGCGTCGATGCCGAGCTGATTGCGGGCGGGGGCGGCATCTTCGACGTGAAGGTGGACGGCGGCCTCGTCTATTCCAAGCACCAAACCGGGGAGTTCCCGGACGAGAGCAGGCTCATCGGCGAGTTGGCCGAGGCGCGTCGCGCCGACGTGTCGGGGTAACTGCGCCACTACGGTCTTCCAGGGCTCGGCCGCACGGCCTGAGCCGGCGGACGCGGTGGGCCTGCGCCCGCCAAGAGGCCGTCCACCATCGCGATGGGAAACCGGTCGGGGAGTGCGACGCGCGGCTGACGTGCGGCTGACGGACGTAAGGAGGAGAGAGCCATGAAGAAGTGCAAGACTGTCCTGGGTCGAGCGGGAGCGACCCTTGCCGGCCTGCTGCTCGCAGGTGCCGCGACGGCGGAGGACACGCCGTCCGGGGCCGACGATGACGCAACCGTCGTCGAGGAGATCGTCGTCACCGCGAACAAGCGGTCGCAGTCCATCCAGGAAGTCGCCGGTTCCCTGAGCGCGCTCGGCGCGGAGGACCTCGATGCGAAAGGCATCAAGGACATGTACGACATCCAGTTCGCGGTCCCGAGCCTGCACTTCGGGCAGTTTCTCGGCACGGGGAGCCTCGCGATCCGCGGCATCGGCGAGTTCGCGAGGCAGCCGGGCGTGGCGGTGAGCCTCGACGGCATCTACCAGTCCAGGAGCAACACCGCCCAGCTCTACCAACTGGATCTCGAGCGGGTGGAGGTGTTGCGCGGACCCCAGGGCACGCTCTACGGGCGCAACTCGAACGGCGGAGCGGTCAACTTCATCTCGGCCGCGCCCACCCGGGAGGTGGAAGGGATGCTGCGCGTCGGCTACGCCGAGTACGACGAGATGAAGATACAGGCCGTCTACAGCGGGCCGATCGGTGACCGGGTGGCGTTGCGGATCTCCGCGGACCGCATAGATCGCGGCGAGGGCTGGGTCGAGAACCGGGTGCCGGGCGCGGAAGACCAGATGCAGGGCGAGTACGGGAACGTTCGGCTCAAGCTGGCCGCCGAACTCTCGGACACGGTCTCCGCGGACCTCCTGTACGCCAAGGGCACGATGCAGGGGCCGCTGGACCACATAAGCTGGATCACGTCCGAGCCCGAACGCGCCGCGGACCCCAAGTTCGCCACCGTGGCCCACACGACCGAGCCGCACGAAGTCTACGTCGACACGGAGAGCGACTCGGACCGCGACTTCGAGGTGTATGGCCTGACCGTCGAGTGGGACATGGGATGGGCCACGCTCAGGTCCGTCACCGCGCAGCAGGAGTTCTACGACTTCTTCCAGAGCGACCGGGACGTCACGGAGCTGCCCCTCTTCGATGTTGCGGACGTCTCGAACACCGACACGTTCACCCAGGAGATCAACATCCTGGGCAGCAGCGACAGGTTGGACTGGGTCCTGGGCGCCTTCTACCTGCGGGATGAGTGGGACCGCCACACCCTGTTCCACAACGCGCTTCCCGTGTTCACCTTTCCCGTGCCGAGCCGGTTCAACTTCATGCTGCCGAAGTTCGACACGGACTCCCTGTCCTGGTTCCTCGACGCGACCTGGGAGGTCACCGACCGTGCGCGCCTGAGCGCGGGCGTACGCCGCACCGAGGACGAGATCGACCAGTATCACCGCAACGAGTTTCTGGTGCTGGTTCCGGATCCCGTGATCGCTTTCGTGGCCTGCGACCAGGCCACGCAGGAGGAGTGGGGCGCCACGACGGTCAGGGCGGTGGGTCAGTACGACGTCCACGACACCGGCAACGTCTATGTTTCCTATTCGGAAGGCTACAAGGCGGGCGGGGTCGCCTATTACGAGTGCGCTCCCCCCTATAGCCCGGAAACCGTGGACGCCTACGAGCTGGGGTACAAGGCGACGTTCGGCGGGGGCCGCACCACGCTGGGCGCCGCCGCCTTCTACTACGACTACACGGACTTCCAGGTGGTGCAGGTGATCGGGCTCAGCGCGGTCACGCGCAATGCGGGCGATGCGGAGATACGCGGCCTCGAAGTCGAACTGTCGTCCATCCTGAGCGAGCACTGGATGGTGTCCGGGGCGGTCACGCTGCTGGACACCCAGTACGGCGACTTCATCAATCTCGATGGCATGCATCCCGAGCTGGGCTTCCAGAACGCGAAGGGGAACCCGCTCAACAAGGCGCCGAAGACCGCGATCAACGTGGGTGTCGCGTATACGACCCCCGTGCAGTGGGGCGGGCGCCTGACCCTGCGGGCCGACGCGTCGTACCGGTCCCGCACGTACTTCCGGGAGTTCAAGGACAAGGCGGACTCGCAGAGCGCCTACACGGTGGTGAACCTGAACGCCACCTGGGAGAGCGAGGATCGCGCTTGGGAAGCGCGGCTCTACGCGAGGAACGCGACCGACGAGGAGTACATCACGTTCGTCCTGGGATCGGGCACGACCGGCGCGCGGCTCGGGAGCTGGGGCATGCCGCGCCAGGTGGGACTGGAGGTGACGCGCCGCTTCGGTGCGCGCTGATCGGCGCAGGGCGCGCGGGGAGAGCGGGCCGCGTCGAGGGGGTCAGGCTGCGCGTAGACGCTTCATGCGCACGGCGGGCCGTCGCTTGAGACGTTGCGACACCGGATCGATCTCGATCCCGACGGACTTGAGGGCGGTCAGGCCGAGGAGCGGCTCGACGCCATCGGGGCCGAAGCCGACGGTCGCCCCGACGATCTCGCCCATGAACTCGACGTCGGCGGTGGTGATGTCGACGGTCTCCTCCCGGCCGTCGGCAAGTTCGTAGGTGCGCCGACCCTTGGGCGCGAGACCGATGCTGCGCAGGGCGTTGCCCGGCACCATGCAATCGGTGGAACCGGTGTCCACCAGAAAGAGCCCGTCCCACGACCTGTTCGGGTCGGCGGGGTTGCGGATGGTGACGGTGACCTGGACGACGCCCATGGCTATTCCTCGAAGACCGGTTCCGGTCAAGTTGTACTCGACGACGTCGGCGAGAGGCAAGGGCTTGGGCCGTTGTCGGGCCGTTGTCCGACACGGTTTGCAGAGATGTCTCCCCCTCGCTTCGCCAACCGTCCCATCCCGTCTCGAAGGCGTGCCAGCCGCCGGCGGCGGGCGACCGCAAGGGTCGCCCCTGTACCCTTCCCAGTGCTCCGTGCCGAAGGCGTGGAGCGGGCAGAACTGCCGGGAGCGACCGGTCGCCCCTTGTGCCGAGAGCACCACTGTAGGACCTGTGCCCCGGCAGTTCCGCCACGATCGATGCCCAGTGAACAGTCTGCGCCCCGAGCGCCGGTACAGGGACAGGCAGGGATCGTGGCACGCCGTGAACGGGCAAGCAACCGGGAGGCGGGACGATGTCGGAACTGAACTGGTACGTTGGTGTGGACTGGGCGTCGCAGAACCACCAGGTGTGCGTGCTTGACGGCGACGGCGCGGTGCGCGGCGAGCGCGTGTTCGCGCACGGCGGACCGGGTCTTTGCATGATGGCGTCGTGGATCGTGGAGACGGCCGGCGGGGTGCCGCCGGCGACGGTGGGCGTGGCGATCGAGACGCCGCGCGGCCCGGTGGTGGAGAGCCTGCTGGCGTACGGTCTGGCGGTGCACTCGATCAACCCGAAGCAGCTGGACCGGTTCCGCGACCGGTACTCGCCGGCGGGCGCCAAGGACGATCGTCTGGACGCGCGGGTGCTGGCCTCGGCGCTACGCACGGACCCGCACTGCCTGCGCCGGGTGGCGACGCTGGATCCGCAGCTCGTCGAACTGCGCGCGTGGACGCGCATCCGCGAGGAGCTCATGGGCGAGCGGACGCGGCTGCTGAACCGCATGCACGAGATGCTGTGGCGCTACTACCCGGCGTTCAACCAGCTGGTCGGCGACGACCTGTCGGCAGCCTGGGCGCAGGCGCTGTGGCAGCGCGTGCCGACGCCGGCGGCGGCGCGCCGCACGCGCGTGTCGACGTACGAGAAGCTGTTGCGGAAGCACCGCATCCGCCGCTTCGACGCTGCGTCGCTGAAGGCCCGGCTGACCGAGCGGGCGCCGGACATCGAGCCCGCGGCGGCGACCGCCGCCGAGACGCATGCGCGCCTGCTGACAAAGCGGCCGGCGCTGGTCGCCGGGCAGTTGGCCGAGGCCGAGGCGCGCATTGACGCGCTGCTGGGCGAACTCGGCGGCGCGGACCCTGGCAGTGACACGCCATCGACGACGGACGGGACGCCGCGCGACGCGACCATCCCGCGCTCCATCACCGGCATCGGCCCGAGCGTGCTGTCGACCCTGCTCGCGGAGGCGGGCGATGTTCTCGGCCGGCGTGACTACCAGGCGCTGCGCTGCCTGTGCGGGACGGCGCCGGTCACCCGGCAGTCCGGGCGCATGCGCATCGTCACGCGGCGCTTGGCCGTGCACGGTCGGCTGCGCGACATGGTCCAGCACTGGGCGCGTGTCGCGGTCCAGCGCGACGCCGGCTGCGACGCGAAGTACCGCGCGTTGCGGGCACGCGGCCACGGCCACTACCGCGCCTTGCGCTCGGTGGCCGACGGCCTGCTGCGGATCGCCTGCGCAATGCTGCGCGACGGCACGCTGTACGAACCCCGGTGCGTCCAACCATGAACGGCGCGCGCTGCGCCTCGCGGCGCAGGACGCGTAGCGGCCGAAGCGCGAGGCGTAGCGCGCGCACGTCCTGGCCGAACGCACCGCGACTCGCACGCCGCGTGCCACAGCAGCGCATCGCCCCCGCGGCCACAAGACGTGGGAGGCAACGCCGCGAACCAGGCCGGAAAAACCGAGCCAAAATAAGACTTGCAGAAAGGTGAACAGTCCTACATCAGTACTTGTACGCATCGGGCTTGAAGGGGCCGTCGGCGGGCACGTTGATGTAGCTCGCCTGCTCGTCCGTGAGGGTCGTCACGACCCCGCCGAAGCCCTCGACCATCAACTGCGCGACCTCCTCGTCGAGCTTCTTCGGCAGGACCTCGATGCTCACGGGCGCGCGCTGGTCCGCCGGCTGGTCCGCCCAGCGCTCGCCGAAGATGTGCATCTGCGCCAGCACCTGGTTGGCGAAGGAGCCATCCATCACCCGTGACGGGTGGCCCATCGCGTTGCCGAGGTTCACGAGCCGGCCTTCCGACAGCAGGATCAGGTAGTCCGCCGCATCGTCGCCGCGGAAGATCTGGTGGACCTGGTCCTTGACCTTCTCCCAGCGCCAGTGCTCGCGCATGAAGGCGGTGTCGATCTCGTTGTCGAAGTGGCCGATGTTGCAGACGATGGCGCCGCGCTTGATCGTGCTCAGCATGGCCGAGTCGCAGACGCCGGTGTTGCCGGTGCAGGTGACGAGGAGGTCCGTGTCCCCCAGGAGCCGCCGGTCGATGTCCGCGGCCAGCCCCGTGTTCCGTCCGTCCAGGTACGGCGAGACGACCTCGTAGCCGTCGAGGCAGGCCTGCATGGCGCAGATCGGGTCGATCTCGACGACGCGCACGATCATCCCTTCCTGCCGCAGGCTCTGGGCGGAGCCCTTGCCGACGTCGCCGTAGCCGATCACGAGGGCCCGCTTGCCGGCCATCAGCATGTCCGTGCCGCGCTTGATCGCGTCGTTCAGGCCGTGGCGGCAGCCGTAGCGGTTGTCGTTCTTCGATTTCGTCACCGAGTCGTTCACGTTGACGGCGGGGACCTTCAACTCGCCGCTCGCCAGCATGTCGTACAGGCGGTGCACGCCGGTGGTCGTCTCCTCGCTCAGGCCGTGGATCGCGTCGAGCATCGCGGGGTACTTCTCGTGGATCATCAGGGTCAGGTCGCCGCCGTCGTCGAGGAGCAGGTTGGCGTTCCAGGGGGCGCCGTCCTGCAGGATGGTCTGCTCGATGCACCACTCGTACTCTTCCTCGGTCTCGCCCTTCCAGGCGAACACGGGGATGCCGGCGGCGGCCATCGCGGCGGCGGCATGGTCCTGGGTCGAGAAGATGTTGCACGACGACCAGCGCACCTCGGCGCCGAGCGCGACCAGCGTCTCGATCAGCACCGCGGTCTGGATGGTCATGTGGATGCAGCCGATGATGCGCGCCCCGGCCAGGGGCTGCTCGTCCCGGTACTTGCGGCGCAGCGCCATCAGCGCCGGCATCTCCCCCTCCGCCAGCGCGATCTCGCGGCGGCCGAATTCGGCCAGGGCGATGTCGGCGACGCGATAGTCGGTCATGGGTACTCCCGCCGGGGCAAACGGGGAATTATACAAACGGAGGTCGTGCTCCTCGCCTGCTCTCGGCGGTTCCTCGCCATCACCTTGAAAACGGGTAGCTCAGGCCGCAGCCGGCAGGCTGGGTTGGCCGTTGGCGCGCCCGACGGAGCAGCCTCTCCGTCCTCTCCGTCGTCCCCCGGTTGGGAACGAAGGTCGAGGGGTATGATCACGAGAGCGACAACGCCGTCAGCCGACCATGCCTCGCAACGACATGCCCGCCATTGAGGTCTTTCAGGATTTGGACTTGGTCTGCCCGGACGGAGAGCGGCTCCGAAGAGCCTTGTGCGTCAGTGCAAGGCCCACTTGGCGGCACTCGGCGGCGGCCGAGGAAGGGATCGCCAGGAACGCCCTGGACGACGCCGATGTCATCGTGTTCGAGCGCGACGAGGGCAACGGGGTCGCGGCGGCGCGACTGATCCTGTGGCCCGAGCCGGAAGGATACCGGGTGGCCAACATCGTACCGCTGCGGTGTCGCGAGTTGGGCGAGCGGGGCTACAACGATGTTCTCAACGACTTCATCGACCAGGTAGCGCGATCGGCGTCGGAACAGGGGGACTTTGCATTGCGTCACACGGACCGAATGCAGTCGATGACCGACTGGACATCTCGGGAGGCGGCTGACGCGTTGCATCTGTTCTGTGTCGCGGCCAACAAGTCGACGGGATCATCCCATCCGCTGGATGCGGAGCGGTGGCGCCATTTTCTGATGGCGGACCACTTGGCAAGCGGGTCGCTCGATTCCTCTCATCTCGAGCGATGGTTGCGAGAGGTGGAAGGATGGCCTGCGGAGGTCGCGGTCGATCTCGCGGTCGAACGCGACTTCGCGGAGGAACTCCTGCGGGACTACGACAAGCTCCGCGATCGGGCCAAGCCGTAGATTCGATCCGGTGACGTCCCACCTCTGCGTGATCCTCGAAACGTTTCTGGAACACATTCGCGCGTTGCGAACGGAAGGGACAACCGCGCCCGTGGTGTTTCTCTCGTCGAATGTCAAGGACTTCGCCGGCCCGCGCGGGCTCGGGGTCGCGGAGGAACTCTCCCGGGAGTTGCCGACGCGGACCTCCGGTACGCCTCTGGCATGGCCAGCGCCAAGCGGTTGTTGGATCTCTGAAGAGGCTACGGTGGCGGGAGTACGCGCTGTATCCGCGCCGCGTGCTCCCGCAGTTCCGCCGGGTCCGCCATCGAACGGGCGTGGAACGCCAGCCCCTCGCCCTCGTACCGCGGCACGACGTGGAAGTGCAGGTGGAACACCGTCTGCCCGGCGTCGGGACCGTTGAGCTGCATCAGCATCATCCCGGCGGGTTCGAAGGCGGCCTGCACGGCGTGGGCGACGCGCCGCGTGGTCGCGGACAGGGCCTGCCACGCTGCGGGGCTGAGCTCGAACAGGTTCGCGGCGGGCTCGCGGGGGATCACCAGCGTGTGTCCCGGACTCTGCGGCATCAGGTCCATGAACGCGACGCAGTGCTCTTCGTCGAGCACCACGTGGGCGTCCGCCTCGCCACGGAGGATCTTCGCGAAGACGTTGTCCGGGTCGTAGGCCATGGCCGGTTTACGCCATCTCCATCCCGCGCGGCACGCCCGGCGTGTCGACCGCCTGCACCCGCGCCAGGAGGTCCCGGAACCGTTCCTCCTGCTCCGGCGTCTCCCGCGGGACGCCGGCGAGGCTCGTGCGCGACGCGTACTCCCGGTGCTCGCCGAAGAAGTCGGGCAGGCCGTCGTAGGTGGAGGTCTGGGCGAGGGCCAGGATGTCGTCGACGGTCACGGTGTCGCGCATCTCGTCCCACTTGCCCCGCAGCGAGAGGGCGTGCAGTTTCATGCCGAGCTCGGTAAGCCCGTGCAGGGCGAGCACTTTGTGGTACGTCCGCGTGGAGCCGTAGAAGGACAGCGTGCGCCGCATGCCGAGGGCCTTCTGCTCGATCTCGCTGTCGTCCTCGCCGAGGATCAGGTAGCCGCTCTCCGCGACCTCGATGTCGGCCCAGGTGCGCCCGGACCGCTCGAGTCCTTCCCGGATGGCCGGCAGGAGCACCTGCCGCATGTACCTGTCCGACATGATGCCGCCGTGGGGCATCGCGATGTCGGCGACCTCGCCGGTGACGCGCGCCATGCCGGGACCGACGATGGCGAGGCCGACCTTGGGCCGGTCGAACTCGATGGGGCCGGGATTGAAGTTCGGCGTCATCAGTGTGTAGGTGTACTGCTTGCCGAGGAACTCCGCGGGCTTGCCGTCCTGCCAGGAGTCCCACACGGCGTGCATCATCTGGATGTACTCGCGCATGCGCGGCGCCGGGGCGGACCAGGTGCCGCCGAAGCGGCGCTCGTTGTGGCCCTTCACCTGGCTGCCGAGGCCGAGGCAGAAGCGGCCCCGGGAGAGATGCTGCAGGTCCCACGCCTCCATCGCGAGCACGAACGGACTGCGCGGAAACGCGATGGTCACGGAGGTCTGCAGGCCGATCCGCTCGGTCGCGGTCGCGGCCAGCGTCATGGTGAGGATCGAGTCGTGGGCGAGCTCGCCGCAGGTGAGGCAATCGAAGCCCTCGGCTTCCGCGGCGCGCGCCTGCTCCGGGATCGATGCGGGCCAGCCGCCCACGCCGGTGATGACTTGCATGAAGGTTCCTCCGCGTTGTCGGGCGGGTCAGGCCACCCCGAGTCGTTCGAACTGTTCCGCCGGCGCCTCGACCGCTTTCAGTCCCTGGCGCAGCAGCTCCACCATGTCGGCCTCGTCGGTCCCGCCGAGACGGTTCTCGTCCTCCGCCGGATCGAGGTCGATGTCGTACAGGTGATGCTCGCCGACGCGCGGCCGAGCGCACCAGTAGGGTAGCGGATCGCCGGGGGCGAAGGGTTGGCGCAGCACGGGAATGTCGCTGCCCGGCATGAAGTCGATCCGCGCGCGGCGGTCGGGCCTGGGGAACGTGGGGTCGAACCGGTGGATCGGCATGGTCGACCAGCGGTTCGACCACATCGACAGCGGGTAGGGCGACGTCGCGGGCGCGCGCGCGTACTTTCGGCGCCCGTCGTAGACCTGCACCCAGTTGCCGAAGATGCCGCCCAGGGCCCATTCGCGCACCGAGTCGGCGCTGCCTTCGAGCAGGGGCACGAGGGACCGGCCATGGGTCCGGTGGCCGGGCTCCACGCCGAACACGTCGCACAGCGTCGCGTTGATGTCGACGTTCGTCGTTAGCGCGTCGACCCGGTGAGGCTCCACGCCGGGATAGTGGATGTACAGCGGCGTGTGTCCCAGGGGCTCGTACTGCGGGACCATGGGCTTGCCGAACAGGTCCTTGTCGCCGAGGTAGTGCCCGTGGTCGGTGCACAGGACCACCATGGTGTCGTCCCACAGACCCTGCCGGTCGATGGCGTCGAGCACCTTGCCGAACCAGTGGTCGATCATCGAGAGCTTCGAGCCGTAGTTGCAGCGCACGTGGCGCGCCTCGCGCTCCGTGATGACGCCGCGCTCGACGCCGCGCACCGTGTAGGGCGGCCAGATCATCACGTCGCCTTTCCAGGTGTCGTCATAGCGGTTCACCCACGGCGCCGGCGTGTCGAAGGGCTCGTGGGGGTCGAACTCGTCCACGAACAGCAGGAAGCGGTTGAAGTGCGCGGCGTTCCCGTCGATCCAGTCGGCGGTTGCCTGCATCGTCTTCGGGCCCGGAAAGTCGAGCTCCTCCCGGAACCAGCTGCGTGACTCGTCGTAGTGGAAGCCGGCCTGGCTCGCGGGCAGTGCCGGCGCCCCCATCCACGATGGGTCGGGCCGCGACCGCCACGGGTCGCTCTCGTGGCCGCGCAGGTAGTTCCAGGCGTAGAAGTCCGTGTGATAGTTCTCGCCGCCGGTTTCGAAGAGATGGGGATGGTCGGTCACGAGCATGGTGGTCACGCCGTCGCGGCGCAGTTGTGCCGTGATGGGCTCCTCCCACAGCTCGATCGAACCCCAGGGCTTCCACAGGAAATCGAGCGCGCCGCAGAGGATGTCGTGCCGCGCCGGCATGCAGGGCAGCGAGCCGGTGAAGTGGCGTTCGAAGCGGACGGCGCGCTGCGCGAACCGGTCGATGTTCGGGGTCTCGAACTCCGTGCCGCCGTAGTCCCCGATCATGTGCCGGTTGAGACTGTCCAGCAGGATGACGATGGCGCGTTGCGGGCCGGCGGCCGGATCGTTCACGGGTTGCCCTCCTCAAGGTCGGCGTCCATGCTACGCCGCGGCTTCGGGACGCGCCAAGGTTGAGAGCCTTCAGCCGGGGAGCGCGAGGGGCTTGCCCCTCGCATGAGAGCCTTCAGCCGGGGAGCGCGAGGGGCTTGCCCCTCGCATGAGAGCCCTCAGCCGGGGAGCGCGAGGGGGAACCCCTCGCAAAGAAGAGCCCTCAGCCGGGAGCGCGAGGGGGAACCCCTCGCATGAAAGAGCCCTCAGCCGGGGAGCGGGACGGCGTGTGTCCACGGAGCGTCCGTGTGTCCACGGAACGTCCGCGCCGCTTGGGACGGCGTGTGTCCACGGAATGGAGGTCCACGGAACGTCCGGAGGTCAGATGAACATCGATCCGCGACCGGTCGCCGAGCGTCTTTCCGGCATCTACGGGCGCACCGTCGAGTCGCCGCTCATGTATCCCACCGGGGTCGCGTTCCTGGGCCGTCTCCGCCTGGCGGGGCCGGACGCCGGCGTCGCCGAGGACATCGCGCGTCTCGTGGATCCCCTGGTGGCGGCGCCGGACACCGTGCCCGAGTGGGCCCCCTGCCTGGCGATGGCATGTTTCGCGAGCGAACTCTTCGGGGCTACCCGGGATCCGCGCTACCGCGACTTCCTGCTCCACCAGGCGAATCGTTTCGTCCACGACCCGGACATCCGGGTGGAGGACTTCTTCTTTGCCGGAACCCTGCTCGGACGTGCGTACGCCGTCACGGGCGAGGCGTCGTACCGGCGGCGGCTGGTGGACTACCTGCGCTCGGTCGACACCCGCCAGCCCAACGGCCTGTACTGGCACTGTCACGCATCGCCCTACTTCTGGGGCCGCGGCAACGCCTTCGCCGCCCTCGGGTTCGCGGAGGCCCTGTCGCACGTCGGGGCGGCCGGTGAGGACGCGTTGCTCTCCGCACACCTGGCCCACCTTTCCGCACTCGCGGGACGCCAGGACGAGTCGGGCCTCTGGCGACAGCTCATCGACGAGCCTTCGACCTATCTCGAACACAGCGCCACGACCATGATCGGCGTGGCGCTGGCGCGCGGCGTGCGGGAAGGCCTTCTGCCGGACGACCCGTGGCGGTCGGTGGCCGAACGCGCCTGGGACGGCGCGGCGGCCCGCATCGGCGCCGGCGGCGAGCTGGACCAGGTCTGCGTCGGCACCGGACCCCTCGAATCCCGCGAGGCCTACGTGGACCGGCCGTTCAGCACCGGCTCGGACGCGCGCGGCGGCGCCATGGCCCTGTGGTTCGCGGTCGAGATGGTAGATTTGGCCGAGGGCGGCGCCGCGGCGTCCGGAACCAGGCAGGGAGGGGGTTCATGACCTCGATGGGCGAAGTGATCGGCCAGTACGGCGACCGGCCGTACCTGCTGACCGTTGGCGACGACGGCCCGCACACCAGCCATACCCGGGTGACGCTACGGGACGGCGGCGTGACCTGCCCGCTGAGCACCAGCGCCGCCCGCAACGTGCGCGTCCGTCCCGTCGTCTCGTTCCTGTGGCCGCCGCTGGAGCCGGGCGGCTACGCGATCATCGTGAACGGCACCGTGCGCCACGTGGAAGAACGCGTGCCCGAGCCGATCGCATCGATCGAGCTGTCCAAGGCCGTGTTTCACCGACCCGGGACGCCCCAGGCGGGCCATCAGGGCGCGTGCACGTCGGACTGCCTGCCGATTCGATTGCCCTGAGGGGAGGGACGCGGCGGCCCGAGCGTTCCGGAAGATCTGGAAGCCGGCGCGTCCTGCGCGATGTGGACGGCGACCCTGGCATGGACATCGATCACGGCAAGCATGCGCATGAGCCGGTCGAGGGTAAAACGTCCGAGATTCGCGTTTCGGATGCGGGAAAAATCCGCAGCAGCAAATCCGGTCGCCTCTGCAGCCTTGCGAACGGTGAGCCCTCGCTGGTCCAACGCTGCGATGATTCGGCTCGCGACGACGGCCTTTGCCTGCTTGAGGTCGGCGTCGGGGTCGTCAAAATCGCGGAAGACATTGCCGCTTCCGTTCACCAGTTCGAATGAGTGCTCATCGTTCATCGTGCCAGCTCTCTTCTCGCGGCCGGCACCCAGCCAATGGGTCGAACCTCCCTGTTCACCCGACGTATGTTGTCAATTTCGACTACGACGGTCCATTGCCGCGCCGCGCCGTCTGCGAGCAGAACCGGGCGGACCTGCGTGACCACGCTCGATAGCCGCGTCCGAAGTTGTAGACTGCCGTCCGCCGTCCCGGAACCCTCGGAGGCTCCAATGACCACGCCATACCCCGATCACCCGCAACTCACCGGCAACTTCGCGCCCATTCGCATGGAGTGCGACCTCGACGACGTGATCGTGCGCGGCGACCTGCCGGCGGATCTGGACATCACCTATTACCGCAACGGTCCCGACCCGCAGTTCCCGCCGCGGGGCGACCACCACTGGTTCGCCGGCGACGGCATGCTGCACATGTTCCGGATCCGGGACGGCCGCGTGCGCTACCGCAACCGCTGGGCGCGCACGACGAAGTGGACCCTCGAGCGGCGCGAGGGGCGCAGCCTGTTCAACCCGTTCAACCCGATGGACACCGACCCGGTCGCCCAGGGCGTGGAGACCGACGGGCTCGCCAACACGAACGTCGTCTGGCACGGGGGCCGGCTGCTGGCGCTCGAGGAAGGCCACGCGCCGTTCGAGCTCGACCCGGAGACGCTCGACTCGAAGGGCGCCTGGAACTTCGGCGGAAGCCTCGAAGGTCCCATGACGGCGCATCCCAAGATGGACCCGAAGACGGGCGAGATGCTCTTCTTCGGTTACATGGCCGACGGCATCTTCTCGCCCGGGATGAGCTACCAGGCGGTGGACCGGAACGGCGCGCTTACCCGTTCGGACCGGTTCCAGGCCCCGTTCGCGAGCATGGTGCACGACTTCATGGTCACCGACGAGCATGTGCTGTTCCCGATCTTTCCGCTGACGGGCAGCATGGAACGGGCCTTTCGCGGCGAGCCGCCCTTCGCGTGGGAGCCGGACAAGGGCACCCACGTCGGCGTGATGCGCCGCGACGGATCGGTGGAGGACATCCGCTGGTTCGAGACGGACCCCTGCTACGTGTTCCATCCCATGAACGCGTGGACGGACGGCGACCGAATCGTTGCCCACGTCATGCAGTTCGAGGAGGCGCCGCTGTTTCCGAAGGCGGACGGCAGCCCGGCCGACCCGGCGAAGGCGAACGCGCGTCTCTGCGAGTGGGTCATAGACCTGGCGGACAACTCGAACGGCATCCAGCGCCGCTATCTCGACGACATCACCGGGGAGTTCCCGCGCCTCGACGAACGCTTTGCGGGCAACGCCTACCGGCACGGGTACTACGGCGCCGCCATCGACACGGGGCCGGGCCTCGGCTTCAACGCGGTCGCGCACCACGACTTCGCGGCGGGCCGCCGCAGCGAATACGTGCTGCCGGAAGGCGACGTGACCGGCGAGCCCGTCTTCGTGCCGAAATCGGCAGACGCCGCGGAGGGAGAGGGCTACCTGCTCTCGGTGGTCTACCGGGCGCGCGAGAACCGCAGCGACCTCGTGTTCCTGGATGCCGGCGACGTGGCGCGGGGTCCGATCGCCTGCGCGGAGCTGCCGCACCGCGTACCGTACGGTTTCCACGGCAACTGGAGATTCAACGCCTGACGCCGGCGGCGCCCACCGCATCGGGGAACGTAGCCTTGAGCATCGTCAGCAAGCTGCCCGACGAGGGCACGACGATCTTCACGATCATGTCGAAGCTCGCGGCGGACGAGGGGGCCATGAACCTGTCGCAGGGGTTCCCGGACTTCGACGCGCCGCCGGGGCTTCTCGAGCGGGTCGGGTACTACCTGACGCACGGCTACAACCAGTATCCGCCGATGTCCGGCATCGAGCCGCTGCGGGAGGGGATCGCCGCCAAGGTGCTCGACCTGTACGGCGTCCGGGTCGATCCGGAGAGCGAAGTCACCGTCACGTCGGGTGGCACCGAGGCGCTCTACTGCGCGATGACCGCGGTGATCCACCCCGGGGACGAGGTGATCCTGTTCGATCCGGCCTACGACGCCTACCGCCCGGTGGTCGACCTGAACGGCGGCGTGCCGGTCCGCCTGCCCCTGACGGCGCCCGCCTTCCGCCCGGACTGGGATCGCGTGCGCGACGCTGTGAACGACCGCACCCGGCTCATCGTCGTCAACACGCCGCACAACCCCAGCGGCGGCGCCTGGACGGCCGAGGACACCGCCGCGCTCGCGGACATCGTCGCGAACCGGGAGATGTACATCGTCTCCGACGAGGTCTACGAGCACATCGTCTTCGACGGACGGCGGCACGAGAGCATGACGCGCACGCCGGGGCTCTTCGAGCGAAGCTTCGTGGTGTCCTCCTTTGGCAAGACGTACCACGCGACGGGGTGGAAGGTCGGCTACTGCGTCGCGCCGGCGCCCCTCACGAAGGAGTTCCGTGGCATCCACCAGTGGGTGAACTTCACGACGCCGACGCCCCTGCAGCACGGCATCGCGGACTTCCTCGGGGAGTGTCCGGAACACCACCACGGGCTCGCCGCCTTCTATCAGCACAAGCGCGACCTCTTCAACGGCATGCTGGCGGACTCCCGCTTCGCACTGACCCCCTCCGCCGGCACGTTCTTCCAGTTGCTCGACTACTCGGCCGTCAGCAACGAAGCCGACGTCGACCTGGCGCACCGGCTGACGGTGGAACACAAGATCGCTTCGATCCCGGTCTCCGTCTTCTACGCCGACCCGCCTGACCAACGTTTCCTGCGGTTCTGCTTCGCCAAGGACGACGACACGCTGGTCCGCGCCGCCGAGATCCTCCGCGGGCTGTGAAGATCGCCGTCGTCCAGACCGCCCTCGACTGGCACGACCCGGCCGCGAACCGGCGGCGTTTCGATGCGTGGTTCCAGCAGGTCGAGCCCGAAACCGATCTGGTCGTCCTGCCCGAGATGTTCAGCACCGGGTTCACCATGGACTCCCGCGAAGTGGCGGAGACGATGGACGGGCCGACCGTCTCCTGGTTGCGGGACCGCTCGGCGTCGCTTGGGGCGGTGCTGGTCGGCAGCGTCGTGATCCGCGACGGCGAGCGCTGGTTCAACCGGCTCGTATGGATGCCTCCGGACGGCGCGGCGACGACGTACGACAAGCGGCACCGCTTCCGCATGGCGGGGGAGCACGAGCACTACGATGCCGGGTCGGAACGGGTCGTGGTGACCCACGGCGACTGGCGCGTGTGTCCGCTCATCTGCTACGACCTGCGCTTCCCCGTCTGGTCACGCAATCGCGGCGATTACGATGTCCTCCTCTATCCGGCGAACTGGCCGGCCGCGCGCCAGGTGCACTGGAACGGCCTGCTGCGGGCGCGGGCCATCGAGAACCAGTGCTTCGTGGTCGGCGTGAACCGCATTGGACAGGACGGCAACGGCGTCGTCTACCGCGGCGGCACGGCGGTCTACGACTTCGAGGGCGCGGCCCTGGCGGAGATCTTCGACGAGGAGCGGGTCGTGCATGTCCGGTTGGACAGGCAGGCACTCCGCGGCTATCGTGCCGCGTTCCCCGCCTGGCGGGACGCCGACGAGTTCGAGCTGCGCCCGTAACGACCGCCGCGACCACCTGATGAAGACCGGGATACGGACCCTCGCCCTGGCCATGCTCCTCGCGTGGTTGCCCGCGTGCGACCGCGGCGACTCCCCGGACCATCCCGGCAAGCGCACCTACGAACGCTACTGCTTCTCCTGCCACGCCGCCGGCGTCGCCGATGCGCCGAGGTTCGGGGACCGGGAGTCCTGGGGGACGCGGCTGGAGAAGGGGGAGGACGCGCTGCTGCAGTCGGTGATCGACGGGATGCCGCCTGGCATGCCGCCGATGGGCCTCTGCATGGCCTGCAGCGAGGAGCAGTTGCGGGACTCGGTGGACTACATGCTCGAGGCGCTCGCGGCGGGGCCGCAATAGCATCGTGACCGTCACGCGCGACGAAATGCACCGAACGGTAAATTTTCGTTGACACGCCGAGGGTCTGGATGGGATATTCCCGAGCGGTAAATCTGCCGTGTCGAACCGAGTCCTGACGCCGGCCGAGATCGGCGATGTCGTGCGGACCGCCCGCAAGGCTGCGGGGCTGCGGCAGTACGAGCTTGCCGGCGCGGCAGGGGTGGGTCTGCGTTTCCTCGTCGAGCTCGAGCGGGGCAAACCCACCGCGCAGCTCGGCAAGACGCTCGAAGTGCTCAGGGCGCTTGGGTGCCGGTTCGACATCGCGCCGCCGATGGACTCCTGAAGCGGTCGAACGCGTGGCCGGGACTCTCCAGGTCTGGTGGGACCATCGGGTCGTGGGTCGCCTCACCCAGGACCGACATGGCGAACTGGGCTTCGAGTACGACGGGGACTGGGTGCAGCACCCGGACGCCCCGGCCCTGTCGGCGTCGTTGCCGAAGCGCGAGGGCGCCTACCGCGGTCGTGAGTGCCGGCCGTTCTTCGCGGGGCTCCTGCCCGACGAGGGCCAGCGTGAGGCGGTGGCACGGGCGCTCGGCGTCTCCCCGGGCAACGACTTCGCCCTGCTGGAGCGGCTGGGCGGCGACGTGGCGGGGGCGCTGCAACTCCTGCCGAGCGGGCGAGTCGCCGGCCGAGGGCGTGCCCGACGCCCAACCGGAGCCGCTCGACGATGCGGCGTTGGCCCGCGTTCTGGACACGCTGCCGATGCGACCCCTGCTGGCGGGGGACGGGGACCTGAGATTGTCGCTCGCCGGGGCCCAGTCGAAGCTGCCGGTTGTTCTCGTCGCCGGGGCCGTTGCGTTGCCCGCGCGGGGCCAGCCGACCACGCACATACTCAAGCCCGCGATGGAGCGCTTCCCGGGTACGACCGAGAATGAAGGCTTCGCGATGCGTCTCGCGCTGGCGAGCGGCCTCGATGCCGCGGCCGTCGAGCCACGGATGGTCGACGGGCGCCCGTTCCTCCTGGTGGAACGGTACGACCGGGCGGTAACCGCGGACGGCGTGGCGCGGATCCACCAGGAGGACTTCTGCCAGGCACTCGGCGTCCCGCCGGAGCGCAAGTACGCGGGGGAAGGCGGGCCGACCTTCCGCGACAGCTTCGCACTCCTGCGGCGCGTCGCGGCGCGACCGGCGGTCGAGGTCCTGAAGCTGCTCGACGCCGCGGTGTTCAACCTGATCGTCGGCAACGCGGACGCACACGGCAAGAACTTCTCGCTGCTTCACGATGGCCGGGGTCCTCGCCTCGCTCCCCTCTACGACCTGCTCGCCACCGTGGCCTACCCGGAGCTCGCGCCCCGGTTCGCCATGAGGTTCGGCAGGCGCAGGACACTGGAGGAGATGGACGCCAGGGGGTGGGTATCGTTCGCGAACGATGGCGGATTGAGCCTCCCGCTGGTCCGCCGTCGCGTCGTCGAGGTGGCGGAACGCGTGGAGGCCAATGCCGAGGAGATCGCTGACCGGTTGGTGCGCCCGGGACTGGATGAAGCCCTGCTCGGTACGCTGGCGCGCACGACCGCGCGTCGCGCGCAACGCTGTACCCGTACGACCTGAGCGGCCGCTGGGCGGCTGCCCGGCGGTCCGCGAGGTGGCCGATTCCGCCACTTTGTGGCGCAGCGTGCGGACCGCCGGCGCCGGCAGTTTTGCAACCCCTTGATTTGATGTGGCCTTCCAGACTGGAACGATTCCTGCTATGAAGTTCCCCAGGTAACCGCGGAAGCCGAACCATGACCCACTGGCTCCCAGGCGACATCGTCGCGCGCCGCAAGGGATTCCTGATGCACCAGGGCGTCGTGCTGCGCGACGGCAAGGTGCTGCACAACACCCCGCTGCGCGGCGAGCACGTGACGACCGAGTCCGAGTTTCGCCGGGGCAAGCCCATGCGCGTGCGGCACCTCGACGAGGCCCAGCGCCTCAACACGCTTCGGTACGCCGAGCAGGGCGAGCGGCGCGGTTACAACGTCTTCACCAACAACTGCGAGCACACGGTGACGCGGGCGGCGGGCGGGCGCGCGGCAAGCCCGCAACTCGCGACGTGGGCGGCGGGCGTGGGGACCGCGGCGGTGGCCTTCGCGCTCACGCGGCACCCGCTGGTGGCCGTCGCCGGCTATGCGCTCGGACGCCGGGTGGCCAGGCGACTCACCCGGGGTGCGGACACACGGGAGACACGCGGATGAAGCGACGATACTCGGTTGAGTGGGATTCCCGGGACATGCGCATTGACGGGCGCCCCGTGCGGAGCCCGCTGGCGCGTTTCCTGGTCGCCGCGTGCGCCGTGGCCCTCGGGGCGGCCGCGGTGTGGCTCGCGCTCTTCGTGATCCTCCCGATCGTGGGGGTGACGGTGGGCATCGTCATCGGCGTGATTCTCGCCGCCATCGGCGGGCTCGTGGCGCTGCTCTTCGCGCTGCCGTGGATCCTCGCGTTCCTGGCGGCGATCGGGCTCCTGAAGTGGCTGTTCGGCCGCTGAGCCGGACCCCGCGGCGTTACAGCCGGTACACCCGTTCCGCCGTACCGTAGAACATCGCGTGCTTCTCGTCCTCCGAGAAGTCCGCGGCGATCTTCTTCATCCCGTTCCACATGACGTGGTAGGAGATCGACAGGCGGTCGACCGGGAAGTTGCTCTCGAACATGCAGCGGTCGGGGCCGAAACACTCGATGGTGTGCAGGTAGTAGGGGCTTTGGGCCTCCACGAACTCGTCTGAAGTCGGAGGCATCTCCCGGTCGTGCCAGCCGAAGCCGTTGTCCGGCATCGCGAGGCCGCCAAGCTTGGCGACCACGTTCGGGCACTCGGCGATGGCGGCGATGTCCTCCTTCCACTGCGCGAAGATCTCTTCCTGCCGCCCGGCATAGGCGCCGACGCCGAGGGGGGTGCCGAAGTGGTCGAGGACCATCGTGGTCTCCGGGACGGCCTGCGCCAGGGCGAGGTAGTGCCGGTTCTGGTGATAGAAGTGCCAGGTGTCGTAGGTGTAGCCAAGGCGTCCAAGCGTGCGCATCCCGGCGCGGAAAGACTCTTCGCCGTAGGGACAGGGAACGCCGCGGCCCATGTTCGTCAGGGTGCCGGTGGTGTCATGGGGGCCGGCGTGACGGATGCCCCGGAACAGCCCGTTGCCGGCGGCCTCGTGGGCCTCGAGCACCTCCTCGACGGCCTCGCCGAGCAGCAGGTCGGCGTGCGAGACGATGCCTGCTATCGTCGCGGCGTCCTCCCGCGCCGCGCTCTCGGCGGCGACGCGGGCGATGAACTCCGTCTCGCCCACCGGCCGCAGGTGCCGCGGCCCTTCGGTCCGGTAGCCGGAGCGGCAGTCGACGAACACCGTCTTCTCGATGTTGTGCCCGGACTCCGTGTCACCCCACAGGTCCTCGAGCACATAACGGCCCCAGAGCGGTGTCGTGACTTCCCACAGGTGATGATGCGTATCGATGATGGTGCGGTCGGGCTCGACGATCTCTTCCTGGACGGCGGCGTACCAGGCTTCGGTCCGGGGCGTGGGCATCGGGTTCTCCTGTTGGGGGAAAAGGGCGTCCCCTACAATACACGCTGTTGAACAGGAGCCACCCGTGCGCGTAGTCCGTTTCTTCACCACCCCCGCGGGGGGCTCCGCGTTCGACGAACTGGAGATTCCCTGGGGCGAGCCGGCCGAGGACCCCTGGGGCAACGAGATGCGCGTCGGCGCGCCCTTCGCGTCACCGGCGGTGCGGCTGTTCGAGATCGCGGCGGGCGCGTTCCAAGACTGGCACAACGCCCCGCGCCGCCAGCTCTGCTTCATGCTGGAAGGCGTGTGGGAGATCGGCACGACGGACGGCGAGAAGCGGCGCTGGGGGCCGGGGGAGGCGTTCCTGCCGGACGATGTCCACGGCAAGGGCCACACGAGCGAAGTGATCGAGGGACCCGTGCGGATGGTGTTCGTGCCGCTGCCGGACGATCTCGATCTCGAGGCCTGGGGCGTGCGGTGAAGGGGTCGTGCATCCTGGAGGGGTGCGGAAGCTGGGCACGACGACCGTGTCACGATTTGACACTGAAGTGTGTCGGCAGTCTAATCGCCGGCCAGCGGCTTGGCGCCTGATACGTCTAGGCCCCGGGCTGTGATTCAGAGGCGCGGAGGGTTGGGAATGCAAAACGGAATGGGCACCGTCGCACCAGTATCTCGGAGTCCAAGGCTCTTCGCATAGGCCATCCTTGGCCCACTACTCTGATCGACGCCTGGCTCGTTTGGGAGTCAGTTGCGGGATCTTCGCCGTCGTCCGTACAAGCGACGACGCAATCTTCGCCTCGACCGAGATTCATGTAGGGGATGAGACTGTGTCTAACGAGACCCGCCTTTCCCGCTTCGCGCGACGACTGAGACTGCTTCTGCCGGACGCCTTGGACCGCATTCCGTCCGCGCAGGAAATGCAGAAGAGCGACGACGTGATCGCCAAGTCTATCGTCCAACAGCACGCGGAAGGATCCGTGCTGTTGGGCGCAGGTCGATTCGAGATCGACGGAGACCTTCTCGAAGACGACTACTAGGAGGAAGCGGCGGACGTGAATCTGCCGGACGAGTATCGGGAACGGGTCCGGCAAATCTGCGACTTGTACAACACCGCAGAGATCGACCTGAAGAACGTAGGGCGCGTGAAGGATGTGCTGATCATCACGGGCGTGAACCAACTCCGTTACGCGGGTCAGCACCTCGTTCGGGCGCTGACCGCGGACGACGCCGTCGAGATATCGGACAATCTTGACGCTGCCGAGAGACACTGCCAACGGGCTATCTACGACATCAACGACTCAGCGGTGCAGTACTTCCTGCAGCGCATAGACGAGTTGCGCCGCACCCAGTTTCCGCGCGTCGATTTCAATGCCGTCATACCGGACTATGGCGAGATCGTCTCTACCATTCGCGAGGCCCGGTCAATGCTCCATGCAACCCGAGACGGGCAGCATGATCGCCAGCAGTTCTACAACGACGCGAGGCGCCACGTCCGCGATCTGACCGTCGCCTCGGAAACTCTCGATGAGCATCGCGCAGATCTCATCCGGTCGTCGAGGATCGCGCGTCGGCAAGTCGCGGTGAGTTGGGCGGCCGTCGGAGCGACGCTGCTGGTGGCCCTGATTGGTGGACTGAACCTGTTCGCTTGACGCACTTTCCCGGGCCTTGCCTCGCGTATCCGCCGACTACGGGGCGGGGCTGAACCGGGACCAAGGTCAGGACAGGCCTTCCACCGGAATCGAGGCGCCGTGCACGGCGTTCGCGGCGTCCGACGCCAGGAACAGTGCCACGGTGGCCACCTCTGACGGCGCAACCCATTTCGAGAAGTCCGCGCCCGGCATGTCCGATCTGTTGCGCGGCGTGTCAATGATGCTCGGCAGGATGCAGTTCACGTTGATGCCGCTCGCCTTCAGCTCGTCGGCGAGGGTTTCCGTCAGCCGCAGCACGACGCTTTTCGACGCGCAGTAGGCCCCCATAGCGCCGGTTCCCCGCAATGCGGCGCGGGCGCCGATGTTCACGATCTTGCCGGAGCCGCGCTCGCGCATCCCAGGCACGGCCGCCCGGGCCGCGTTCAGCACGGTGCGGGCGTTGAGGTTGAACATGAAGTCCCAGGTCTCGTCGGATGTCTCCTCCACGGTGTCGCCCATGGTGAAGCCGCCGGCGATGTTGGCGAGGATGTCGATGTCGCCGATCTGCGCCAGCGCGTCCGCGGTGGTGGCGGCGTCCGTCAGGTCGGCGATCACGATCGGCCAGGGCGCGTCGGCCGTGACGATGTCGACGCCGGTGACTTTGGCTCCGGCATCGTGAAATGCCTGTGCCACCGCTGCCCCCAATACGCCGGCGGCTCCCGTGACGACCGCGCTCCGGCCCGTGAGCGCGCTCACGCCAGCGCCTCCAGGGCCTCCCAGTGCAGGGGCCCCATGCCGCCGTCGGGGTGGACCGGCTGGATGCACACGTGGCTGGCGCCGGCGTCGTAGTGCGCCTGGATGCGTTCGCGGATCGCCGCCGCGTTCCCCCACGCGAACGTGGCGTCGACGAACCGGTCGGAGCCGCCGTTCTCGAGGTCCGACTGCTCGAGTCCCATGCGCAACCAGTTGTTCCGGTAGTTCGGCAGCCTGAGGTACATCTGCGCTGTCTGGCGCGCGAGCCGCCGCGCCGTTTCCGGATCCTCCTCGAGGATGACCTTCTGCTCGGCGCAGAGCCACGCGTCGGGACCCAGGATCTCGCGCGCCATGGCGGTGTGGTCGGGGGACGTGAAGTAGGGGTGCGCGCCCTGGCAGGTGTCGCGTGCGAGCTCGAGCATCTTCGGACCGAGCGCGGCGATCACCCGGGGCGGCGTCGGGTCGGGCTTCGGGCCCATGTAGGGCGAGGCGTCCATCTTCTCCAGATAGGACCGCATCGTGGCGACCGGTTTGCCGTACGTCAGGCCCCGCACGCCCTCGACCATGGGCTTGTGCGAGACCCCGAGTCCCAGGAGAAACCGGTTGCCGGACTGCTCGGCCAGCGTGTTCTGCGCCGCCAGCGTCACCCCCGGCTCGCGGTGGTAGATCGACGCGATCCCGGTGGCGACGACGAGCTCGCTCGTGTTCGCGAGGAGCCACGCCGCGTGCGCGAAGGGGTTCCGGCCGAGGGTCTCGGGCAGCCAGAGGGCGCTGTAACCGAGCGACTCGATGCGCTGAGCGGCCTCGGCAGCGTCCGACGCGGACATGCCGTCGGTGAAGTACCAGACGCCGGGTTTGGTGAGATCCATGGTTGTCTCCTCGCTGCGTTGGGCCTGTCTGGCCCGTGGAAGGCACGGCATGATACAGAACGATGCCGGCTTGCAGCGCGACGGCCACTCACGTCAAGGTTGCGCATGTGGATGGAAGAGACTTCCTGCGGCGAGTTCGGGGACTCAAGGTCTGGAGGGTCGGCGGCGAGCGGGCGCCGCACAAGCCGTTGCTGTTGCTCCTCGCGCTGGGTCGCCTGCAGCGTGGCGATGGACGGCTTGCGCGGTTCGAGGAGATCGAGGGCCCGCTGACCGATCTGCTGCTGCGTTTCGGGCTTCCGCGCAAGCCGCAGCGTCCGGTCTATCCTTTCACGCGGCTCTGCAACGACGGGCTGTGGGACGTCCCGGCGGACGACAGCGTGCCGCGGACGAGTTCCGGCGACTTCAAGAAGACATCGCTGATCCGCCAGGAGGTGGAGGGCGGATTGCCGGAAGCGGTCTATCGCCTGTTGCTCGGCAACGCCGAACTCGTAGCGAACGCAGCGCAGCTTTTGCTGCAAAGCCATTTCCCCGAGTCGCTCCACGACGACATTCGCGATGCCGTGGGGCTGCGCGCGGAGTGGGTGGTGCGAGACACCCAGGCGCCGGCCCGCGACCCGAACTTCCGCTCCCGGGTCCTGCAGGCGTACGAGCGTCGTTGCGCCGTTTGCGACTACGATATCCGCCTCGGGGACGAGTTGCTTGGCCTGGAGGCCGCACACATCCGATGGCACGCGGCGGGCGGGCCGGACGAGGTCAGCAACGGACTGGCGTTGTGCGGGTTCCATCACAAGGCGCTCGATCGGGGCGCATGGGGCCTGGAGCCGTTCGACCGCGGATTCCGGATTCTCGTTTCGAGCGATGCGCACGGTCAGAGCCCGGCGTTGCGGTTGCTACGCGACTATCACGGCGCACGCCTGCGACCGCCGCTGCGTGCTCCCGACGTCCCGCTGGCCGAGCACGTTCGATGGCACGGCAGGCAGGTGTTTCGGCCTCCGCCGTTGACGACGACGTAGCCGGCGGCGCGACTCAGGCAAGGAATCAGGTCGATGGTCTCGTGGCCGGGGAGCTTGATTTCGCCGTTGCCATGGTTTGGCATTGCCCCAGTCGCAAGGCTCGCACCCGAGGGCGCATGGAACGGAGACATACCCTGGCGAAGGCAAGGCAGCGGGAAGTTGACGCTGCCGAGTACGCATACTGGCAAACCCTGACGGACTCTGATCGAGCACGCTACTACGATGCGGCGGTGTACGAGGTACGGAGCGCGGCGATGCAGGAGGCGAAGTTCGGCGTGATCGTGGCGGGGGCTCGTGGCCGGCAGGCGGCGCTGATCGAAGCGGTTTCGCGAGCGCATTTCGACTCCCCCATGCAACGAGCACTGCGCAAGGCTGAAGCAGCCGCGGAGTCGGCTGCGCGCGAGGCCAAGGCTCGTATTCTGTGGGACGCTGGCTACGTTGAAGTCAACGACGAGTTGTTCGGTCTTGCCGAGTTGAGCGAACGTCAGCGGGAACTCTTCGAGCCGAAGTGAAATAGCACCGATCCGAATCGGCCTTGGAGGCAAAAGCAACGCGGAGGATCTCGCGGACCTGCTGAATCTCGGCGGGTTCCCCGAGCCCTGGCTCGGCGGCGGCGAGGTCGAGGCGCGCCGCTGGTCCCGCCAGTACCGCACGCGCGTCCTGGAGGAGGACGTGACCGCCCTCACGGGCATCCGCGACCTCGGCCGCCTGGAAGAGTTGATGCTGCGCCTGCCCGATCTCGTCGGTTCGCCGCTGTCGATCAACGCCCTGCGAGAGGACCTCGAGGTCGCGCATCGCACGGCTTCGAGCTGGCTGGACACGCTGGAACGGCTCTTCGTCATTTTTCGGCTGACCCCGTTCGGCGCACCGCGCATCCGGGCGGTCAAACAGGAGCGCAAGCACTATCACTTCGACTGGAGCGTGGTGCGCGACCGCGCCGCACGTTTCGAGAACCTCGTCGCCTGCCATCTCCTGAAATGGGTGCACTACCGGCAGGACACCCTCGGGAGCGACCTGGAGTTGCGCTACTTCCGGGACATCGACCGGCGCGAAGTCGACTTCGTCGTGACGGAGGACCGCGATCCGAAGCTGCTCGTCGAGTGCAAGCTGGCCGATCGCGACATCGACCGGGGACTGCGCTACCTCAGCCGCCGCTTTCCGGACGCGCCGGCGCTTCAGGTTGCGCTGGACGGTCGGCGCGACTTCGTGACGTCGGAAGGAATCCGCGCGATGCCGGCGATCGACTTTCTGCGTACGCTGGCGTGAGAGACGCTCCGGCCAGAACCGAGCCCGCAAAAGACGCCTGCCAAGCGTGGCCCTCGGGACGAGCGTTCCTTCGAGCCCGGTGTACACGTATCCGTGTATACTCCGTACCCGATGAAGCGGCGGGATCTGGAGCGTCCCCTGCGCCGCCAGGGATGGAGGCTTCTTCGTCCCGGCGGCCGACACGACATCTGGTCGGATGGCGAACACGAGGAGGCGATCCCCCGTCACACGGAGATCAACGAGCGGCTCGCGAAAGCGATTCTCAAGCGCGCGGGAGAGCGAAGCTGACATGCGACTGTTCGGCAGGGTGTACGAAGACGACGCGTTCTGGCTCGCGGAGATTCCGCTTCTCGAGGCCAAGACGCAGGGTCACAGCAGGGACGAGGCGCTCGCGATGGCGAAGGATCTCGTCGAGTCGCTGGCCAACCGTCCCGGTTTCTCGGCGACGGTCCACTCCGGCGAAGGCGACGTGTTCGAGGTGGGTTCGACCGATGTCCGGGGCATGGTCGCGTTGGTGTTGCGGCGACAGCGAGAGCGCAGCGGGCTGACGCTCGCCGAGGCCGCCGAGCGACTCGGTGCGCGGTCGCGCAATGCGTACGCGCGTTACGAGCAGGGTGTTTCCGTACCGACTGTCGAGAAACTGAGCCAACTGATCGAGGCCGTCTCGCCGGAAGGAGACTTCGTACTTCATCGCAGTGGCGCGGCCCCGGCGTTCCGTTCCGGCGCGGGCTGACTCCACTCCCTGTAGCCTTCCCGCCGAAGGGTATACAAAATGCACGAGATTGCGAGGATTATGTATACAATTTGGAGAGTAGACCAAGGGTACGGGAACGGTCGGGCAACTCCACGCCCACTGTATCGACCCTCTCGCCGGGCTATGCGTCGGGGATGCGGCGTCCACGGAGTGACCGGTACGGATGAAGCGCGGCGAAGCCCAGCAGTTGCTCACGGCCACCAACCGCTGGTGGCGGGATTCGGTCCGTTGGTCCGTCGTGGACCCGGACCTGCGTGCGGCGGCCGAGGCGTCTTACGACTACCGGGCGCCCGTCCTTGACGATCTGACGCCGGGAGGCCTGTACCTGCTCCGCGGCCCGCGGCGGGTGGGCAAAACGGTCGCGGTCAAGCAAGCCATCCGGGACCTGATCGCCCGCGGGGTGGCGCCGCGTCGTATCGCGCACCTGGCGGTCGACGGGTTGCGGAGCCGGGATCTGCCGCTGCTGGTGGACGCCGCCGACGCGTTGATGCTGGACGATGGCGGTCGATTCTGGTTCTTCGACGAGATCACGGGCATCACCGACGGGTGGCAGGAGCGGATCAAGTGGCTGCGGGACAACGATCCCCGTTTTCGGACCGACACCGTGGTGCTCACCGGTTCCTCGGCTGCCGACCTCACCGCCGCGACGCAGGCGCTGGCGGGTCGGCGGGGTGCGGCCGTTGCGCCGGATCGGGTGTTGATGCCCATTGGCTTCCGATCGTTCGTTGCCGTGGTCGCCCCGGACGCGCCACCGGCGGGTGGCGGGCCCCTGACCGTGGCCGATCTGGCGGGCGGCCATCTCCGCGATGCTGCTCGAGACCTGGCGCCGTGGCTGGATACCCTGGTGCGGACATGGGACATCTACCTGCGCGTCGGCGGGTTTCCGGCGGCGGTGGCCAGCTACGTGTCGGAGCGTGAAGAGCCGTGGGCGCTGCGTGCCAGCCTGCTCGACGTGATCCATGGTGATGCGTTCCGACGCGCGGACTGGTCGCGTCCCCAGAGCGCGGATCTCCTGCGACGCCTGAGCCTCGGTCTCTGCTCGCCGCTGAACCTTGCGTCCCTGGCCAACGACGTCGGGGTCTCCCAGCCGACGGCAAGGTCTCGGCTTGACGACCTCCGCGAGGCGTTCGTGGTCTGGCCGTGCTATCGCGAGAGGGATTTGCGCCCACGGCTTGGCGCACAACCCAAGCTCTACTTCTCGGACCCTGTCTACACGCAACTCCTGGACGCCAGCCCGGGGATCCTGCCCATGGATATGACTCCGCAGACGGATCTCGCGCGACTGTCGCAACAGCAGTTGGGGATGGCGCTGACGCGGGCCGGCGAACGTGCGGGTCCCAGTTCCCTCATCGCGTTTGACCGCGTGCTGCACCACCGGACGGCGACGCGCCGGGAGATCGATTTCGTGGGGCCGGCCTTCGGAGGCCTCGCGTTCCAGTCGAAATACGTGGACGGGAAGTGGCGGCGCGACGTGCCGACGCTCAGGGCGTCTGCGTGGCAGGGCGTCGTGGCGACGCGGTCGGAACTGGATGTCGACGGACGCGACGTTGTCGCCGTGCCGGCCGGGCTGCTGGCGTGGCTGATCGACTCGTGACGCCGGAAGGCACCCGCACGATGCCGGCGATCGACTTCCTGCGTACGCTCGCGTGAGCCTGACCCCGTCCCGAAGCGACCCCGCCGAACGCCCGAGCATCATGCAGCTCGCGTTTCCGTCGATCCTCGGGAACCTGCTCTACTCCGTCGTCGCCATGGTCCAGACGAAGTTCGTCGGCGAACTCGGGCCGGAGGCGGTGGCGGCGGTGGGGGCGGGACAGCGGGTGTTCTTCGGCCTGCAGGCGGTGATGATCGCCATCAGCGCGGGCACGACGGCGCTGGTGGCCCGGGCGTGGGGCGCGCGGGAGTACGACGAGGCGGGCCGGGTGACGATGGCGAGCCTCGTGATCGCCGGGGCGTTCGGGCTCGCCCTGACGGTGCCGGGTGTCCTCTTTGCCGGGCAACTGGCGACCGTGTTTGGTCTCGACGACCGCACGGTGGCGATGGCCGCGGACAACATCCGCTGGCTGTCGGTGTTCAACGTCGCCTTCGCCGCGAACTTCATCCTGGGCGCGGCGCTGCGGGCCGCCGGGGACGCCTGGACGCCGCTGTGGGTCGGGATCGGCGTCAACGTGATCAACATTCCGCTGCTGTACGGGTTCATCTTCGGGAACTGGGGCTTTCCGGCGATGGGCGTCGGCGGCGCGGCGGTCGCGGCGGGGCTCTCCTTCACGGTCGGAGGGATCGCGCTGGTGGGACTCTGGAACCGGCAGGCGCTGGTCGTGAAGTACATCGTGGCGGGCTGGTTCACGCGCGACCGGCTCGGGCAGCTCATGCGCATCGGCTATCCGGCGGGCGCCGAGATGGTCGTGTTCCAGGTGGGCTTCTTCGCCTTCCTCATGCTGATCGGGAACTACTACGGCACGGAGGCCTTCGCGGCCTACAGCGTCGGGGCGAACCTGCTCATGCTCTGCATGGTCGTGGGCTTCGGGTTCTCGATCGCGGGTGCCACGCTGGTGGGACAGCACCTCGGGGCCGACGACTTCGACGCCGCGGTGGCGAGCGGATGGCGGTCGATGGGGTACGCGATGGCGGCGATGACCGGCCTCGGCGCCGTGGTCGCCCTGTTCGCGGAGCCGCTGGCGCGGTTCTTCCTGGGCGACGAGCCGCTCACCGTGCACTACACCGTGCAGATGACCTGGATCATGGCCGCCATGATGCCGCTGCTCGCGGTGGAGTTCGGCATCGGCGGGAGCCTGCGCGGCGCCGGCGACACCCGGACGCCCCTGATCGCGACGTTCGTGGGGCTGATCGGCGTCCGCTGCACGTTCGCGGCGCTGTTCACGTTCCTGGGCTTGCCGGTGTTTTGGGTCTATGCGACGCTGATCGGAGAGTATTTCGTGAAGAGCGTCATGCTCCTCCGGCGGTTCCGGTCCGGACGCTGGAAGACCATGGCGCGACTGGAACCGGGATTGGCGCTAGGTGCGCGTTGAGTCGTCGCCGGGCCGGTGCGCTTCCGGCCATCGTTGCGGCGGACGCCGTCGAAACGGGAGGGGTCATGTCATCCGTTCTGATTGTTGCAGGTCGCGCGGGCGAGCAGCAGATCGCCCTGCCGCGGGGTCTCGCACTGGCCGAACGCATGGGCTGGGACGCGGACGTGGTCGGTTTCTGTTACGAGCCGCTCGGCAGCGTCCATGATCGGCTGCAGCGCATCGAGGCGCGCCGCCGCCTGATCGAGCAGCGGCGCCGAGAGGTCGCCGCGGAAATCGAGCGGTTCAGGCCCGCGAGCGTGGCCGTCGAGCTCACGGTGGCCTGGGAACGGTCCGTGCACCTGTGGGTGGACACGCGCTGCGCCCGCAAATCCTACGCGGCGGTGGTGAAGAAGGGGCATCGGACGGAGTCCTTTTTCTACACGCCCACGGACTGGCACCTGCTGCGGGAAGCCGCCGCGCCGGTGATGATCGCGGCCGAGCACCAGTGGTCGCCGACGCGCAGCATCGTGGCGGCGGTGGACCTGCACACGCGTTCGCGCGTCAAGCGGGCGCTGAACGCGAGCATCATCGAGACCGCGAAGGCATACGCGGAGGCCGGGGGTTATCCGCTGCACCTGGTGTACGCGATCCACGTCCCGCACATCCTGACGGAGCTCGGCCTGATGGACGGCGAGGCGCATGCGCGCAAGATCGCCGAGGACATGCACCCGGTGACGGACCGGCTGTGCGGCGAGCACGGCATTCCCAGGGAGAACCTGCACATCCACGAGGGAGACGTCGAGCACGTCATCGCGGACGAGGCCGAGCGTCTGCATGCGCAACTCGTGGTCATGGGCACGGTGGGTCGCCACGGGGTAGGCGCCAGGGTGCTGGGCAACCACGCGGAGCGCGTGCTCACCAGGCTGCGCACCGACGTGCTGGCCCTCAAGCCGGGTATGACGGCGCCGTGACTACGCGGGCAGGCTCGGGACCGTAGCGGCCCCACGGATACCGCATGCCGGAGCTGCCGGACCTCACCGTCTACCTCGAACACCTCGACCGGCGCGTCGTCGGCGAGCGGCTCCTCGACATCCGGCTGGCGAGCCCGTTCGTCCTGCGCTCGGTGGCCCCCTCCGTCGAGGATGTGCGCGACCGCCTCGTGACCGGCACGCGCCGCGTCGCCAAGCAGCTCGTCCTGGCGCTCGAGCCGGACCTCTTCGTGGTGGTCCACCTGATGATCTCCGGCCGCCTGCGCTGGTACGAGCCGGGCCGCGCCGTGCCGAAACGCGCCGGCCTGGCCGCCTTCGACTTCTCGTCCGGGACACTCATCTTCACGGAGGCGAGCAAGAAGAAACGGGCTTCGCTGCGCCTGGTGCGGGGTGAGGAGGGCCTTGGCGAACTCGACCCGGGCGGCCTCGAAGTGCTGGACATCGACCTGGCCGCGTTCCTGGAACGCGTGCGCGGCTCGCGGCACACGCTGAAGCGCACGCTCACCGACCAGCGCATCTTCGCCGGCATCGGCAACGCGTACTCGGACGAGATCCTCCTGTACGCCGGCCTGTCGCCCTTCAAGCGCGCGCGGGACTTGAGCGACGCGGAGGGGGAACGGCTGTTCGACACGTGCCGCGGCAAGCTGGTGGAGTGGGTGGAGATCCTGCGCGGCAAGTCCGGCGAGGCGTTCCCGGACAAGGTCACCGCGTTCCACGACGAGATGGCCGCCCACGGCAAGTACCGCGAGCCGTGCCCGGTGTGTGGCGCGCCGATCCAGCGCATCGTGCACGCGGAGAACGAGAGCAACTACTGCGCGCGGTGCCAGACGGGCGGGCGCGTACTGGCGGACCGGTCGCTGTCGCGGCTCCTGAAGGACGCCTGGCCGAAGCGTATCGAGGAACTGGAGGGGCACTGACCCCCGGGGTGCGGGCGTGGAGTCTGCTCAACGGCCCTGGAACACCGCGTCACGCCGTTCCACGAAGGACAGCATGCCCTCGCGCGCGTCCTCCGAGGCGAGCGTGCGTTCGCGCATCCGCGGGACCTCGTCGAAGGCGGCCCACTCACCGTGCTCGAGGTAGACGAGGGCGGCGCGCTTGATCTCCTGCACGGCGATCGGCGCGCACTGGCAGATCTCGGCCGCCACCTGCCGGGCGCGGTCGCGCTGTTCGCCGGCGGGCACCACCTCCTGCACGAGGCCGAGCCGCAGCGCGCGGTCGGCGTCGAACTCGTCGGCGCGGAGCAGGTGGTACATGGCGTTGCCCCAGCCCGCGCGTTCGACGTAGCGGACGTGCGCACCGCCGAAGACCGCCAGGCCGCGCTTCGGCTCCAGTTGCCGGAACCGGCAGTTGTCCGCCGCGACGACGATGTCGCAACCGAGCATCATCTCGATGGCGACGGTGAGGACGAGCCCCTGCACCGCGACGACGACGGGCTTGCTGCACCTGCGGTGCATCGCGAAGGCGTCTATCGCGTCCGGGTCCGGGGCGCCGCGGGCGTCGGCGCCGGGTCCGAAGAACCGGGGCAGGTCTAGGCCGGCGGAGGTGTGGTTGCCCGCGAACTGGAGCACGCCGACCCACAGGTCGGGGTCGCGGTCGAGGGTGCCGAGGGCGCCGGAGAGCTGGTCGAACATCTCCGGCGTGAAGCTGTTCATCTTTTGCTCGCGGTCCACGGTCATCACCAGGACGTGGCCGTCCCGTTCCGTGGTGACCGTGCCGTTCTCGTCGTTCATGCCTGGCGCTCCCGGATCTCCGTGGAGGAAAGATCGATGCGATGGTCTGCCTCGCTGACGCCCTCGCACAGTCCGCGCAGGCCGGGTGGCAGGTCGAGGTCGTCCAGCGTGACGAAACGGTCCCCGTCGCTGCGGCCGAATACGAGGAAACGGCAGTCCCGGTCCGCGATCTCGGCAAGCGCCCCGGACATGTCGCCCGCCGGGTAGTACTTCGGGTCCGCGATCCGGCGCATCGTGTCCGCGCCCACGACGAACGTGACGCCGCCGAACACGCGTGCCTTCTCGACGAACGTGGCGGTGTTGGTGAAGCAGAGACCGTTCGCTTCGAACTGTGCGGCCCGTTCGCGCATGTCGTGGAAATTGAGGGGCGGCTTGTCGACGTTGTGAATGGAGATCTCGTGGATGACCGGAACGCCCAGGCGTTCGGCGGCGAGCCGGGCCATGCGGCGGTGGCCGTCGTGCAGGGGATGGAAGGCGCCGGGGAAGAGGGCGCGCGGACCCTCGTCGCCGACGACCTGACGCTCGCCTGCGAGGAGCGCCTGCCAGGCCGGGTCGCCGGCAGCGACATCGGTGGCCAGGGTCTCGCTGTCCATGAGCGCGGGCATTCGGGCGGGCATTGTGGCGGTAACGCCGCAGGCGTCCGTCAGTACGTGCAATGCGACATCCGTGAGTACGCGTTCCTCTTCGGCCCGGCCGCGCGCGCCCTTCGCGAGGTGCAGCGACCACGTGCGCGTGGCGGACGATGTCTGCATGGCCAGGTGCGCGCGATGTGCGCCGGCCTTCGGACGGTTCGTGGCGAGACTCGCGGTGATGGCGAACCCAAAGCGGTCCGGGCCCGGATCGAGGGCGCCGGCCTGCAGGAAGCAGCGCATCGCCAGGTCGCGCGCGGTGGCCGGACTGCAGGCCGCGTCGGGCTCGGCTCCGATGAACGCCGCGAGTGCCGCCCGGGCGTAGGGCACGGCCCCGTAGACGACCGTGCCGGAGGCGCCCGGGACGGTCAGGAGGTCCGAAAGCAGCAGGGAGCCGCCCCCGGAAACCGCGAAGACGCCGCGCTCGGGCCGTTCGTGCAGCGCGCGGACGGCGGCTTCGTCAGTCACTTGCCCCGATCACTGGCCGAGGAAGTCGCGCACGATCGACAGGAAGGCATCGAGCTGGTCGTGGTGCGCCCAGTGGCCCGCATCGTCGATGCGCTCGACGCGCACGTCCTGGAACGGCTCGGCCCGCCCGTCCGCGGCCGGATCGGACGCCCAGGACTCGGCGCCGTGGATCAGGAGCGTCGGACAGGCGATGCGTCCATACAGTTCCCGCGTCTGCCGGGGCGAAAGGCCGACCGGCGGGAACGTGCGCACGTAGTTGTCGAACTTCCAGCTATACGTGCCGTCCTCGTTCTGGTTGCTGCCGTGAATGGTCAGGTGGCGTGCCTGCGCGGCGGAGAGGTGCGGGTTCTCCGTCTGCATGCGCTGGAAGGCTTCCTCCAGGGTGGGGTAGCGCCGCGGCAGGCGTCCCGAGAGCTGGCGCAGGTTGTCCACCCAGTGCTTCAGGCGGCCGTGGATGGCGAGGTTCTCCGCGCCGCCGGTGACGCTGGGCGGCGGGCCCATGCCCTCGATGGAGACGAGCTTCGTCACGGTCTCCGGATAGACGCCGGAGTAGGCCAGCGATACCGAGCCGCCGAGGGAGTGCCCGATGATGGTCACCGGGGTCATCGTCGTCTGGCGCAGCAGTTGCGCGATGTCGTAGACGTAGTCGACGGTGTTGTAGTCGCCGCCGATCATCCACTGCGAGTCGCCGTGACCGCGCAGGTCCGGCGCGATGATGTGGTAGTCGCGGGAGAGGTCCTCCGCCACCCAGTCCCAGTTGCGGCAGTGGTCGCGACCGCCGTGCACCAGCAGCATGGGCGGCGCGTCCTCGTTGCCCCAGTCCACGTAGTGCAGACGCAGGCGTTGCGAGAAATAGACGTGGGAAGTGGGACCGCCGTTCGGCATGGCGGCGGATTATAGCCTCGTGCGGGGAGGTGCCGCCCCGGGGTAGCGCGTCCGGCGTCGGGTAACATGAGTGGTCGTCCTCGGACTCGGGCACCCCGCTTTGAGAGACGAGTTTCGCGTTCCGGGCCCACGCCGCGACCGCGGGTCGGCCCGCCACCTCGGCCACCTGAAACGCCTGCTGCCGTACGGTCGGCGCTATGCGTGGGTGCTCGGGGGAGCGCTCGGGGGACTCCTGGTGACGCGGCTGCTCGACGCCCTCGTCCCGCAGGCCCTGAAGATCGCCATCGACAGCCTGGCGGACGATGGCATCGAACCGAGCCTCGCGGGCCCGGCGCTGGCCATCCTGGGCATCGTCGCCGCGCGGTTCCTGGTCTACGTGCTGTCCCGCCGGGCGCTCAGGCGCATCTCGATCTCGATCTGCTACGACCTGCGCAAGCGCTTCTTCAACCACGTCCAGTACCAGGGCCCGGCGTTCTTCAACCGGTTCGGCACCGGGGACCTCATGTCGCGCGCCGTCAACGACATCCGCATGATCCGCATGGTGGTGTCCTTTGGCTGGGTGACGGTGATCCTGTTCGGGTTCACGCTGGCGGCCGGCCTCTACTTCATGATCGACATGTCGCCGGAGCTGACCGCCTGGGTCGTGCTGCCGCTGCCGTTCGTGGCGCTGACCGCGTTCTTCATGGCGCGCGGCATGTTCCCGTACTTCCGCGAGCGCCAGGAGGCCATGGCGGACGTCACGTCCTTCACCCAGGAGAACCTGAGCGGCATTCGCACCATCCAGGCGATGGCGCAGGAGGAGCACGAGGTCGCGCGTTTCCGGCGCGTCGGCACGCGCTATGCCCAGAAGGTCTACCGGGCGACGCGCTACCAGGGGTTCATGAACCTGGCCATGTCGCTGCTGATCCCCATCTCGCCGATCATCATCCTCTTCCACGGCGGTTCCCTCGTCCTCGGGGGCGCGCTGTCGGTGGGCGAGTTCACGGCGTTCTCCGCGTACCTGATGATGGTCTCGGGCTCCATCACGTCGATCGGCTGGTCGCTGTCTCTGTTCACGGCGGCAGCCGCGGGAACACAGCGCATCTTCGAGGTGCTCGACACGCCGCGCGAGGTCGCCGACGTCGTGGACGGCGATTCATGCGAGGGGCAAGCCCCTCGCGCTCCCCGGCTGAAGGCTCCGCCCCCGGCGGAGGTGCGTGGAGAGCTCTCGTTCACGGACTTCCGTTACGCGCACCCCGGAGCGGCCAGACCGACGATCGACTCCATCGATCTCGAGGTCTCGGCGGGAGAGACGGTGGCGTTGCTCGGGCGCGTTGGGTCGGGCAAGTCCACGCTCCTGAAGGCCGCCGTCAGGCTGCTCGATACGCCCCGCGGCATGGTGTTCCTCGACGGCAGGGACGTGTGCGACCTGTCGCTCGCGCGGCTGCGCGAGGCGATCACGCTGGTGCCGCAGGACCCGTTCCTGTTCTCGACCACGCTGCGGGACAACCTCACCTACGACGCTCCGGGACGCCCGGACGACGTCATCCGGCGGGCGGCCGAAGCCGCGGGGCTCGGCGACACCCTGCGGGAACTCGGGGACGGTCTCGACACCGAGGTGGGCGAACGCGGCATCACGCTCTCGGGCGGCCAGAAGCAGCGCGCGACGCTCGCGCGGGGCCTGATCCGCAACGCGCCCGTGCTGCTCCTCGACGACTGCTTCTCGAGCGTCGACACCGAGACGGAGGACCGGATTCTCCAGCACCTGCAGCGGGTGCGCGGGGGACGCACGACGCTGCTCGTTTCGCACCGTGTCTCCACCGCGCGGCACGCCGACCGCATCTACGTGCTCGACAACGGCCACGTGCTCGAATCTGGCACGCATGCCGAACTGCTGGCGCGCGGCGGCTACTACGCGGACCTCGAAGCCGTGCAGAGCAACCAGGACCGCGACCGGGCGCGCAAGAGCCGCCTGCTGCACGACCTGGAAGCGGATGTGCCGGTCCTGGCGTCCGCCGTGAGAGGTGATGGGTGAGCGAAGTGGCCGGCAGGGCGACGGGCGCCGCCACGCGCGACTACTCCGCGTTCGACGCGGAGCTGACCCACCAGGCGCTGAACGTGCACCTGTTCGTGCGGCTGCTCGGCTGGATGAAGCCGTACCGGATCACGCTGTTCACCAGTCTCGCGCTGGTGGTCGCCGCTGCGGCGATGAGCGTGCTGCTGCCCGTCATCCAGGGGCGGGTGGTGGTCGATACGATCCTGGTGCCGAACGCCTCATCCGCGGAGCTGCCGGACTACGGCCTGCTGGACGCGACGGACTGGCTGGTGTCGGCCCTTTCGGTGGAGCCCCTGACGGCGGCGGTCCTGCTCTTCATCGTGCTCGTGCTCGCCCAGGCGCTGCTCATGTTCGCGCATCGGCTGACGCTGGCGAGCAGCGCGCTCAAGGCGCTGCGCGACCTGCGCCTCGACCTGTTCGCCGCCCTCGAGCACAAGCCGGCCTCCTTCTACGACCGGGTCGCCGTGGGCCGGGTGATGACTCGCGTCACGAACGACGTGGAGAACCTGTTCGACCTGCTGCTCGGCTTCGGGATGCTCGCTGGCGAGTTCGTGCCCTTTTTCCTGGCGCTCTTCCTGATGTTCCACATCAGCGGCGAGGTGACCGGGCTGCTCCTGTTGGTCATCCCGGTCGCGGCGGTCGCGACCTACGTCTTCCGCATGGCGATGCGCGAGATCTTCCGGCTGGTGCGGGACTCGGTCTCCGGACTGAACCAGTACATGCAGGAAGACCTGATGGGTATCGAGGTGGTGCAGCTCTCGGGGCGCGAGGCCAGGAACGCCAGGGAGTACCGCCGGCGCAACCAGGAGAACCGGAAGCAGGAGTTCCGGGCCATCGACCACGAGGTCGTGTTCGAGACCTTCAACACGAGCCTCGCGAGCATCGCCACCGCCGTCGTGATCTGGTATGGGGGCGGGGAGGTCGTGCGGGAGGAAATCTCGCTCGGCTCGATCATCCTCTTCAACCAGTACATCAACATGATGATCAACCCGGTCGTCGCGGTGGGGCAGCAGTTCAACACGCTGTTCCGCTCCATGGCCTCGGGGGAGCGCATCTTCCAGGCGCTGGACTGGGACGAGCGGATCCACGAGCCGCGGCGGCCGGTGCGGTTGCCGGAACGGCTGCGGGGCGAGATCGAGTTCCGCAACGTGTCGTTCGGTTATCCCGGCGGGGAGCAGGTTCTCAAGGACGTGTCCTTCCGTATCGCGCCCGGCGAGAAGCTCGCGATCGTCGGGCCGACCGGGTCGGGAAAGAGCACGGTGGTCCGGCTCCTGGCGCGCTTCTACGACTTCGACGACGGCATGATCTTCCTCGACGGCGCGGACGTGAACGGGATCGCCACACGGGACCTGCGCCAGCGCGTCGGCGTGGTGCTGCAGGACTTCCACGTCTTCTCGGGGACGGTGCTCGACAACATCGCGCTCAGCAACCCGGCCATCACCCGGGAGCGCGCGCAGTGGGCGGCGCGGGCGGCGAACGCGGACCCGTTCATCCGCCGGCTCCCGGAGGGCTACGACACGGAACTCGCGGAGCGCGGCCACAACCTGTCCCAGGGCCAGCAGCAACTGCTCGCCTTCGCCCGCGTGCTGGCGGCCGACCCGGAGATCCTGGTGCTCGACGAGGCGACCTCCAGCATCGACACGGGTTCCGAACTTGCGATCCAGGACGCCCTGCACCGCATCACCGAGGGGCGCACTTCCATCGTCATCGCCCATCGCCTGCAGACCATCCAGGAGTGCGACCGCGTGCTGGTGCTGCACCGCGGCAGGGTGCAGGAGCTAGGCACGCACGAGGAACTCATTGCGCAACGCGGGATCTACTACACGCTGCACGAACTGCAGTTCCAGGACAGCGCGGTGGCGGCGGAGCTGGGCGGGGCGGAAGCGCCCGCGGCGTCTGACGCAACGACGCGCTGGGACCAGGCCCCGGGTCGCGCCCCGGGCCAGGCTCCGGACAGCGCTCCGGACAGCGTCGGAAACGTGCCCGGATTTGGTCCCGACGAACGGGAAGAACCGTTGTAGGGGACGGCCCTTGCGCAGCCGTCCTCGCTACCCGCGAGCGGTGCCGGCAGGCGGCCATTGGTAGAATGGAGGGGATGGCGTTACAGGTGCGAATCCGAGCCCGCGGCGAGCCCGCTCTACGGTCGCCCGAGCACTTCTCGCGCGAACTTGCCCCGCCGGATCCGTTCTTTTCCGTGCAGGACACGGGGGCGCGGGATGGGGCCATCAGGGCGCGCATCGCGCGGAGCACGGCGGGATGGCGCGTGCGTCCCACACCCGCGGAGTTTCATGTGGCCCTGCGTGCCGCGCATCCCACCGAACGTCAGCGCACGGTCGTGGAAATGTGGGCGCGGGAGGCTGCTCCCCGCGAGATACTGCTGGCATGGCTGCAGCAAGCCTACGACTGGCGCACGCTGGTGGCCGCGCTGCACCGCCACGGCCAAACTCGCCGTGGCGAGTTGAACGGCTACCTCAACCTGTTCGCCGCCTGATCGGCCGGGTGTGACGCCACGCGTGGATCGCGAAGAGAGGCTGACGTTGCCGGAACCCGCCGCCTTTTTCTGAAGGCGACTGGGATCTCAGCGAACTCGACGTTCTGCTCCCGGGGCGGGAGGCGGTCGCGCGAGTGGACGGCAGACGGGTACGGACTCTGTCGAACGCGCAAATCCTGGGCGCCAAAATCGTCCACAGAGGCTTCGACGCGCTCCCCCGCGACATCTTCGATCTGGCGGTGGCCGCGACCCTCGACTTCCCCGCCTTCACGGAGGCCGTGGGCCTCTGCCTGCCGGCGGAGGTCGCGCTCCTGGCTGCGGAAACCCGAGCCACGGCCAACGCGTACAGGGCGAAGGCCCCCGACGTCATCGACCTTGCGGACACGCGCTGGGAAACCACCCGTCGGCAGGCGCCGGAGATCGTCGCGGACGCCTTGGCCGCGCATGGCGAACGGCTGGGACGACCGGGGGAGTAACTGCTCCCGCGCGAGACACAGCCTCGAAAAACACCAGGATGGGTGGTCCGTCCCTACCCGGCCTCGATCTCCCGTACGAGTCCTTCGTAGCGTGCGCCGAAGGACTCCACGAGCCGCTTCGCGTAGCGGAGCGCGGCTTCGGTTTCGCCCGCGTCGCGCGTGATCGTGGCCAAGGCTTCCAGCGTGGCGCGATGCCCGCCGAACCGGGTGAGGCTGCCCTCCAGGATCGAGATGGCCGAAGCGGGTTCGCCGGTGTTGTGCAGCGCGAGGGCGTAGACGTAGCCGTTGCGCAGGTGCTCCGGATCCAGCTCGTACGCGCGCTGCAACTGTTCCAGAGCGCGCCCGGTCTGCCCCTGGCGGATGAGCCACAGACCGTACGCGTAGGCGGCGTCGGCGCTCGGCGGCTGCAGGCGCGCGGCGTCGGCCAGGTACGCCCCGCCCTCGACGTCCCGCCCGGTCGCCCGGTACAGGTCCGCGAGGTTCACCAGGGCGGGAATCCAGCGCGGTTCGATGGCGAGGGCGCGTTCGAGGGCGGCCTGGGCGGCCTCGGTCTCGCCGAGGGCGGTGTGGACGACCGCCAGGTTCGTGTGGGCCTCCGGGCGTTCCGCGTTCAGTTCCTGCACTTGGCGGTGTTCCTCAAGGGCGCCTTCGATGAGCGCGCGGTCGGTGGCGGAGACGGACTGGAGGAGGTACGGCGCCGCGGCCGGCACGGCGGCGACCCGGACGGCCAGCAGCGGATCCCGGAGCAGGCGTCGGACGGCCGCGTAACGGGGCGCCTCGGGCACGCGCGAGAGATGTTCGAGCGCTCCGAGCCGCACCAGCGGGTCCGCGTCGCGCAGGCCGGCGGCGATGGCGTCCTGGGAGTAGCCGAACTCGTAGGGACCGAGGGCGCGCAGGGCGCTCCGGCGTACGAGCGCGGGGAGGCCGGCATCGGCCGCGGCGGCGGAGAGCGCGCGCTCGGCGTCGAAACGTTGCGTGGTCGAAAGCGCCAGGATGTCGGCGGCTCCAGGGGCGGGGGTCGTGCCGCTACGCTGCGCGATCGTGTCGCGGGCCCATGCCGCGGACTCGTCTTCGTGGCATCCATTGCAGGCGTTGGGCGCGCCGAAGTCCACGGTCAGGTCCGGCCGCGGAACGCGAAAGCCGTGGTCGCGGCGGCTGTCGACGCCCATGTATACGCGGCTCGGCATGTGGCAGTCCACGCACTGGAGATCGGCGTGGAAATGGTGGCTCGGATCGTCGTAGCGCCTGGCGTTCAGGGTCGGGAAGTCGGCGCGCGGGGTCTGCGAATGGCACTGCGTGCACAGCGCATCGCCGGCCAGCAACGGCTCCGCCGTGTGCGGGTCATGGCAGTTCCCGCAGGTGACGCCCTCCTGGTGCATCCGGCTCTGCAGGAAGGAGCCGTAGACGTAGACCTCCTCCCGGATCTGGCCGTCGGCGTGGTAGAGCGGCGGGGCGACGGCGGCGGGCAGGTAGTGGTCCAGGAACGCGGCGCCCGGCCGGAATCCCTCGGCGAGCTGCGCCCGGCGGCTGTGACACGGCGCGCAGGTGTCGATCTCGCCGGCGGCCTCTCCGTAGGGTTCCATCGGCGCCGCGGCATGCAGCGAACCGGGGCCGTGACAGGCCTCGCAGCCGACGTTCATCTCGGAGTACGTGGTGGAGTACGCGCCGGCGCTGGGATCGAAGTGCTTGCGTACGTCGGTCGAGTGGCAGTCGGCGCAGATGGAGTTCCAGTTCTGCGAGTCCGCCGTCCAGTGGAGGATGTCGTCGTGGGCGATCCGCTCATCGGGATAGAGGTGGAACCACCGGCGTCCTTCCGGACGGGCGTCCCAGGCCACCCCGAGCGCCTGCAGCCGGCCCTCTTTCATGCGAGGGGCAGGCCCCTCGCGCTCCCCGGCTGAGGGCTCTGGCTCGAGCAGGTATTGCTGCAGCGGTTCGATGCCGAACGTGTAGGCGACGCGGTAGGTCTCGATGGCGCCGGCCGGACCCTCGGTGTCGACGAAGTACGCGTCGCCCTGCCGGTGGAAGCGGGTCGTGACGCCATCCTTGGTGAAGGAGGAGTCGTCGAAGTCGCCGACGACGGTGTCCGGTGCGGGAGGCTGCATCGCGAGATCGTGGTGGGAACCGGACCATCCTTCGAAGGCCCCGGCATGGCAGGACGCGCAGGCATCGCTGCCCACGTACGCGGCCTCTGCCGGCGGGAGCGGCTCCGGCGGCGGCGGTTCCGACGGTCCACACCCGGCCAGGAATAGAAGGACCGCGAGAGCCCTCAGCCGGGGAGCGCGAGGGGCTTGCCCCTCGCATGAGAGAGCAGCGCGAGGGGCTTGCCCCTCGCAATAAAGAGCAGCGCGAGGGGCCCGCCCCTCGCAATAAAGAGCAGCGCGAGGGGCTTGCCCCTCGCATGCAAGAGCCGACGCCTTCCCGGCGCCGTATCCCGTCACTCGTTCTCGAGCGCCGTTCGAGCCGCCTGCAGCGTTTCGGGATCGGCCAGCAGCGGGTCGGGACGCTTCAGATCGAGCTTGGCGATCTCGTGCACCAGGATCGACGCCACGGCCAGGCGCGCGAACCACTTGCGGTCGGCGGGCACCACGTACCAGGGGGCGCGCGGGGTCGAGGTGGCTCCGAGCGTCGCCTCGTAGGCTTCCGTATAGGCGTCCCAATGCTCGCGGTCGCGGATGTCCGACGGCGAGAACTTGAAGTGCTTCGTCGGTTCCCGCAGGCGGCGCAGGAAACGCGTCTTCTGTTCTTCCTTCGACACGTTCAGGAAGATCTTGACGATCGCCGTGCCGTTGCGGGTCAGGTAATCCTCGAAGGTTGCGATGTCGCGCAGCCGGTCGTCCCAGACGTCCTCGCCGACGAGCGACGGGTGGAGGTGCTGCGACCGGAGATGCTCCTGGTGCACGCGCACCACCAGCACCTCCTCGTAGTGCGAGCGGTTGAAGACGCCGACCTTGCCCTGCGCGGGGAGGTACCGGTGGTAGCGCCAGAGGAAATCGTGACGCAGCTCCTCGGCGTTGGGCACGTCGAAGGACGTCACGTCGCAACCCTGTGGATTCATGCCGGACATGACGTGGCGGATCAGGCTGTCCTTGCCGGCGGCGTCGCGGCCCTGCAGGACGAGGAGCACGGCCCATTGCCCCTGGGCCGCGAGGGCCCGCTGGCGTCCGGTGAGCCACGCGGTGTGGGCGCGCAGGAGCGCGCGCGCGAGTGGGCGGTCGATGGCGGTGAAGGGACCCGTCTCGGCGGGGTCGTGATCGTCCAGGCGCACCGCGCCCGGCGCGACCCGGTAACGGCGAATGGCCTCGGTCAACTCGAGGGCGGCGCCGCCTTTCGTGCCCTTTACCCCGAGGTCCGCGAGGATGGAATCGTCGGCCATCCGGGTGTCGCCTGCATTTCTCCCCTTGAGCGGCGGGTA
This sequence comes from Pseudomonadales bacterium, assembly GCA_963664635.1. GTDB lineage: Bacteria > Pseudomonadota > Gammaproteobacteria > Pseudomonadales > Azotimanducaceae > VXNE01. Next base: position 837,910 of record OY761542.1, read on the forward strand.
TTCTACCGCCCATGCGCTGCTTCGTTGCCGCCTTCCTGCCCGCCGGGGTGCGGCACGCGTTCGCCGCGTTGCGTCCGGATGTCCGGCACGTGCGGTGGGTCGCGCCCGAGAAGTACCACGTCACCCTGCGCTTCCTGGGGGAGCTGGATGCCGGGGCAGTACCGCGCTGGCGGGACGCGGCGGCGCTGCTGGACGCGCGTTGTCCGGTCGATTGCCGCGCGACGGCCGTCGATGGATTCCCCAACCGGCGCGGCGCGCGGGTCGTCGTCGTGCGCATTGACTCGGATGGCGTCCTCGAGGAACTTGCGCGCCGGCTGCCTGGCTCGCCCGGGGACGCGGACCGTTTCCGCGCGCACGTCACGCTCGGACGGGCGCGGCGGCAGCCGATCCGGTTGCCGGGACCCGCGGCGTTCGACTTCCCGTTCCGGCTGGCGGGGGTGGGCCTCTACCGCAGCGTGGAGGGCCGCTATGAGCGGTTGGACGCATAGCGGGACCGGGACGCGAATCCAGGTTCCCAAGCGGGCTGGCATTCGATACGATCAACCGCGAACATGAAGACGACACTGGTCACGGTCGGTATGGCAGGTTTGCTGGCGCTCGCCACGCTGGCGGGCGGCTGTACGGCGACGAGTCCGGTGGAACCCACCCACTATTGGGAGTCTCCCGAGGCCGTGACGAAGGCGGAGTACAACCGGAGCCATGCGGACTGCAGCACATCCGCCGGGGTGGCCCTGGGCGAGGACACCATCGCTTCTCCCAGCTTCCGCGAGTACATGGACTGCATGATCACGAAGGGCTACACGCTGCAGACCTACTGACCGCATACCGGCCCCATGGAAGAACCCGGCCCTGCGCCGGGTTTTTCGTGCCCGGGCGCGAGGGGGGCTGTCATTGGACCGTCATGCCCGGTGAGTACCCTTTCGGGCATGCAGATTTGCGTTATCGGTCCGCTGGCCCTTGCGTGCCTCCTCGCCGGGACGGCGGTTGCGGACGAGGGATCGGAATTCCCGGGCGCCGCGTGGGCCCCGCTTCCGTCGGCTGTCTGGAACGAGCGGGCGGCGAACACCTGCTTCGGCGGGTTCCACCACGGCAAGCACGTGGTTGCCGAGGAGTTTCTGCGCAACGCCCGCAGTGACACCACCACTACGGACTGCGTCGCCCAGGGCGGCCGCGCCGGCTGGCTGCCCCGCTTCACGCCCGTCTCCGCGGGCGAACGCCTCGGCTGATCTGGAGGGGACGCCCCCGTCGGCGTCCCCACGAGAACTCCGCCAGGACCCGAAGGCGGCCGCCCCACGAGGGCCGTGAAGTCGTCCCGCACGGTCACGAATCTGTCACCGCTCGTTCACCGATGTGTTACCGCGCGTTGCTACGTTGTCGGTCCCCGAGCGGCAGGGACGGAACAGCGGCCGGGCCTACGGGCCGTCGGCGCCGCCGTGTCTCCCATCGGGCAATCAGGTTTGGACCAGGAAGGAGGAAGATGAACCTTCGAGACGGTGTCTTGTCGGCTGGGGCGCTGGCGCTGGCGGCCGCCGCTTTGGCGGGCTGCAGCGGGGGCGACATCAACATTTCCGCCGACGACAACTCCTCGGTCACCGACAACTCGACGACCACCACGACCTCCGGCGGCAGCGACAATCCGTGTGCGAGCTACGCGGACCCGGGCTCGGACACGGACGTGGCGGGCACGTTCGACGGCCGGAACTGCGTTTACGACACCGGCTTCGTCGGCATCAACAACCCGCTGACGGTGGACCTGACCATCCCGTTCATCTCGGGCGTGCACATCTTCGAAGACACCCTCGCGGTCGGCGAGGACACCGACGGCACCACCCCGCCGCCGGGCAAGGGCGAAGGTCCGAGCCTGACCATCGCCGCGGGCAATACCCTCGCGTGGACGAACGCGGGCGACTACCTGCTCATCACCCGCGGTTCGCGAATCTTCGCGAACGGTTCGCCCACCGCCCCGATCACCTTCACCGGTTTCACCGACGCCGTCGCGGGCACCGCCGGCCCCGAGGACGTGCAGCTCTGGGGCGGGGTGGTCATCAACGGCCGCGGCATGACCAACAAGTGCAGCGACGACCAGCGCGCCAACGACGAATGCAACGTCCTCGCGGAAGGCAAGCCGTCCCACTACGGAGGCAACGACAACGAGGACAGCTCCGGGGCGCTGCGCTACGTCGTCGTCAAGCACACCGGCTTCGAGGCGGCGCCCGGCGATGAACTGAACGGCGTCAGCTTCAACGCGGTCGGCTCCGACACGGTCGTGAGCCACCTGCAGGCGTACAGCACCTTCGACGACGGCATCGAGTTCTTCGGCGGGGCGGTGCGCGTCGACCACTACGTCGCCCTCTATGTCCGCGACGACTCGATCGACTACGACCAGGGCTGGACGGGCGGCATCGACCACGCGCTCGTCATCCACCCCGCCACGGACGGCAACCGCTGCATCGAGGGCGACAGCCTGAGCGCAGAGGACGCAGGGACACCCACCACCAACGTGTACGTGAACAACCTCACCTGCATCAATTCGGGATCCGACGAAATCCCGGGCGGCACCGGCACGCACGGCGACTCCGAAGGAATCGTCAACCGCGAAGGCGCCCGCACCCGGCTCCGCAACAGCATCATCTTCGACGGTTATGCGCGCACCGTGCTCTCGAGCGGCGGCAACGAGTGCTTCGAGCTCGATGACGACAACACGCGGGCGGCGGCGCAGGCCGGCGAGGCGTCCGTGTCCGGCACCGTCATCGCCTGCGAGGAAGCGACCAGGGACAACCTCCCCAACGGGGACTCCATCGGCGACTGGATCACGGACTCCGCCCGGTACCCGGCGAACACGGGCAACGTGATCATCGCGGCAAGCGACAGCGCCAACCTGTCGCTCCTCGGCGGGTCGAGGCCGTACTTCACCGCCGGCGCCCTGACGGACGCTGCCGGCGACGCCCTGGCGGTCACGCTGGCGGACACCAACGGCGACGGCGACATCGGCGACGAGAGCCTCGGCGCCGTGTCGGCCGGCGACGACTGGACCGCCAACTGGACGGTCGGTCTCGACGCCCTGTGGTTCGACTGACGAGGGCTCCCCGGGAACGCTCCCCGGGAACGCTCCCCGCGAACAAGAGACGAGAACATGACTGCATGCATGCGTCGGATCCTGCCCGCGGTGATGACCCTGGCGATGGTCGGCGCCGGAGCCTGGGCGCAGGAGCCCGACGGCGCGCCCGTGGACGAGCCGGCGCCTCCGCCCGTCATCCAGGCAATGGCCGACCCCAACGCCATCGAGGAGGTGGTGGTCCTCGGCCGCTTCAAGGCCGCTGCGACGGACATCGTCTCCGAGCGCATCGACAGCGACGTGCCCGTCGACATGCTCGACGCCGAAGGCATCTCGCGCGTCGGCGACAGCGATGTCGCGCAGGCACTCCGGCGCGTCCCGGGGCTGACGGTCGCCCAGGGCAAGTTCGTCTACGTGCGGGGCCTCGGCGAACGCTATTCGAGCGCACTGCTGAACGGCGCGGCGGTCCCCTCGCCGGACCTCACGCGCAACGTCCTGCCCCTCGACATCTTCCCCGCCGACATCATCGATGCCCTGGCAGTCCAGAAGAGCTTCTCCCCCGAGATGCCGGCGGCCTTCGGCGGCGGCAACGTCGACATCCGCACCAAGCAGGTGCCGGAGGACCGGGTTTTCAGCGTTGAACTCAATACCGGCTGGAACACCGGCAGCAGCGACGACGGCCTGTCGTACCGCGGCGGCGACGACGACCGCATCGGCCAGGATGACGGGACGCGGGCGCTCGCGCGCGAACTGCGCGACGCCATCCGGACGTATCGGGGCAGCTTCTCCGAGGTGAACATCTTCAGGACGCTGCGGCGTGCCGGCGGAGCGCCGACCCTGGCGGACGCGCAGGCCATCAATCGGCAACTCGCGACGGCCCTGAACCGGGACATCGACATCGGCCCGGAAGACCTCTCGCCGGACGTGAAGGGCGAGATCACGGGCGGGTACCGCTGGTTCCTCGGCGAGCGCTGGGAGTTCGGCTTCCTCGCGCTCGGCTCCTACGCGAACGAATGGCGCAATCGCAACCGGATCAACCGCAACGTGGCGAACCCGGAGACCGACTTCTCGCGCACCCAGCGCACGGTGGAGTCCGTCAACATCACCGGTACCGCGAACTTCGGCCTGCGCTTCACCGACGATCACGAGATCGGCACGATGAGCCTGCTGCTGCGCAACACGGAAGACGACGCGTCGTTCTCGCTCACCTGCCGGCAGGGCCAGTTCAACGACTGCGCGGACGACAACCCGACGCAGGGCCGGGTCGCGGACATCCGCTTCGAGCAACGCGAGCTGATCGTGCACCAGGTGCGGGGCGAACACACCCTCGGCGACGACACTTTCGAGATCCTGCCGTTCCTCGAACGGCTCGAGCTCCTCCGGGACACCACGGTGACGTGGTACTACTCCGAGGCGGAGGCGACGACGGACATCCCCAACGAGGTCCGCGTGGGTTCGCTCGATGTCCTCGACGCTCCGTACGGCGACGTTGTCAGCACCAGCATCCGTTCGTCGGGCACCGCGGGCGACTTCCGCTTCTCCGACCTCGCGGACGACGTGGAGACCTGGGGCTCGGACGTGACGGTTCCGTGGCGCGCCGGCGCCTGGGACATCGAGCTGTCCGGCGGCCACGACCATGCGCGCAAGGCGCGCTCGTACGAGCAGATTTCCCTCGGGATCGGCAGCACGGCCCCGGGCTTCAACACGATCGCGGCAGGGCCGCCGAGCCAGGTGTTCTCCGACGCCAACCTGAGGAACCCGGAGAACGGTTTCATCACCCTCCTCGGGGTCGGCGGCTTCGGGCTCGAGAGCTACTACGCGGCGCAGATCACCGAGGCGGCCTACGGCAAGTTCGACATCCTGATCGACGAGACGTGGCGCATCTCCGGCGGTGCGCGGTGGGAGAATTTCGTCCAGGTGTCCGTGCCGGTCGACCTCCTCGCGTTCGGGGGCGGCCGCATACCCTTTTCGGCGGAGGAGATCGCCGACGCGACGATCAACGAGGACGGCATCTACCCGTCCCTCGCGCTGACGTACATACGGCCCGGTTTCTGGTCGGACGAGTTCCAGTTGCGCTTCGGTTGGGGCGAGACGGTCGCGCGGCCCGACCTGCGGGAAGTGTCGCAGTCGACGTACATCGACCCCCTCACCGAGGCGCGCGTCCGGGGCAACCCGTTCCTCGTGCCCTCGACGCTGACGAACTTCGACATGCGCGCGGAGTGGTTCTGGGACAGCGGCGACAACCTCACGGCGTCGCTCTTCTACAAGGACGTCACCGACCCGATCGAGACGCTGCAAGGGGCGGCGACCGAGGACAACATCGTCTTCAACTTCGTCAACGCCGACGCGGTGGAAATCTACGGCGCCGAGTTCGAGGGCCTGAAGAGCCTCGGCTTCCTGCAGGGCTTCCTCGGCGAGTGGATCGACCAGTTCTACATCGCCGGGAACGTCACCCTCTCGGACTCGGAGCTCGACATCCGCGCCGGCGGCCTCGCGGGGAACATCACCAACACGTCGCGGCGCATGACGCAGCAGTCGGAATGGGTGGTGAACGTCCAGTTCGGGTTCGACTCCTTCAACGGCGAGCACGGCGCGACCCTGGTCTACAACGGCTTCGGCGAGCGCATCTTCTTCGCGGGCATCGAGAGCTTCGACGACGCCTACGAGCAGCCGTTCCACTCGCTGGACTTCGTCTATAGCTGGTTCGCGGCCGAGCGGCTCACCTTCAAGGTGCGGGTCAGGAACCTGCTCGACCAGCGCGTCGAGATCGAGCAGGACGGCGTGACGATCCTCGAACAGGACGTCGGCACGACGGCGCTGCTCGACATCAGGTGGGAACTCTGAAGGGCCTGATCCCGTGTTGGGTGGCTGTCACAAAGTCGTCATGTCCGCCCCGTAAGGTGCCGCATGGCTTCCATTGTAGTCGGGCTCCTGCTTCTGGCCGTTTCTCTGGCCTCTGGAGCCCTTGCCGCCGAGCGGACCGGCGCGTTGGCCGACCCCGCGTCCCCATTGCCGCCCGACGCCGGCGAGACCTGTGACGGCGACGCGCGCAACGCGCAACAAAACGCCGCGCCCACTCTCGTCGAAGAGGATCTGCGTGACGCGCCGGGCGACACCGCCGTCGCGGACTGCGACGCGCAGCCCGGACGCGTTGGCTGGTGGTCGGAGCGCATCGAGAGCGATGTGCCCATCGACCTGCTGGACTCGAAGCGCATGTCCCGCGCCGGCGACAGCAATGCCGCCGCGGCGCTGCGGCGAGTCCCGGGCCTTACCGTGGCGCGCGGCAAGTTCGTCTACGTTCGCGGACTAGGCGAACGGTATTCAAGCGCCTCCTTGAACGGCGCGACCGTTCCCTCTCCGGACCTGTCGCGCAACGTGGTGCCCCTCGACCTCTTCCCCTCCGCCGTACTCGACGCCATCTCGGTGCAGAAGGGCTTTTCGCCGGAGATGCCGGCGGCTTTCGGCGGCGGCAACGTCGACATGCGCACCAAGCAGATACCGGAGGATCCGGTCTTCAGCGTGAAGGTCAAGACCGGCTGGACCAGCGACAGCGGCTACGAAGGCCTGTCCTATCGGGGTGGCGGCGACGACCGGATGGGCCAGGACGACGGTACGCGGGCCCTCTCGGGCCGGCTCCGGGAGGCGATCCGAACCTACCGCGGCGACTTCTCGGAGGCCAACATCCACAACACGCTGCGTCTTGCGGGGGGCTCGCCGACGCTGGCCGACGCCCAGGCGATCAACCGCCAGCTCGCGACCGCTCTGAACCGCGATGTCGACATCCGGCCCCAGGACCTTTCGCCGGACATGAAGGCCCAGGTCACCGGGGGTTATCGCTGGCTCTTCGGCGAACACTGGGAGTTGGGTTTCCTGGCAGTCGGCGTCTACGAGAACGACTGGCGCAACAAGGACCGGATCAAGCGCAGCGTCACGCGGCCGGAGACGGACTTCGTGCGCCGGCAACGTACCGTCGAGTCCGTGAGCGTCACGGGTACCGCCAACCTGGGGCTGCGCTTCACGGACGATCACGAGATCGGCACGACGAGCCTGATCCTGCGCGATACGGGTGACGATGCGTCGTTCTCGCTGAGCTGTGGGCACGGGCAGTCCAACGACTGCGCGGACGACAGCCCGACACAGGGGCGCACCGGGCATATCCGGTTCGAGGAACGGGAACTGATCGTCAACCAGATTCGAGGCCGGCACGCGCTGGGTGACGATACCCTGGGCATCTTTCCGGCCCTCGAGAAGTTCTCCCTGCTCCGGGACACGACCGTGAGCTGGTACTACTCGGAAGCCAGGGCCACCACGGACATCCCGAACGAGGTGCGCGTGAAGTCCCTGGACGTGCTCGACGGGCCTTACGGCAACGTGGTCGGCACCAGCCTGCGCTCGTCGGGTGCGGCGGGAGACTTCCGTTTCTCCGACCTCGACGACGACGTGGAATCCTGGGGCTCGGACGTGACCTTCCCGATGCGCGCGGGAACCTGGGACATCGAGCTGTCCGGAGGCTTTGACCACGCGCGCAAGACGCGGTTCTACCAGCAGGTCTCCCTCGGCATCGGCGGTGCCGGGCCAGGCTTCGGCGACATCAGCGGCGGCACGCCCAGCGAGGTCTTCTCGGACGCCAACCTGATGGACCCGAACAATGGCTTCACCACGCTGCTCGGGTTCGGCGGTTTCGGCCTGGAAAGCTATTACGCGGAACAGGTCACGGAGGCGGCGTACGGCAAGTTCGACATCCTGATCGACGACGCGTGGCGCATCTCCGGAGGCGCGCGCCGGGAGGACTTCATGCAGGTCTCGGTGCCCGTCGACGTGTCCCCGTTCGGCGGCCGGCGGGTCCCGCCGCGCGAGATCTCGGGCGCCAGGATCGACGCGGCCGGCACCTACCCGTCCCTGGCGCTCACCTACATCCGGCCGGAGTTCTGGGCGGACCATTTCCAGCTACGCTTCAGTTGGAGCGACACGGTGGTCCGGCCGGACATCCGCGAAGTGTCCCGGTCGAGCTACCTGGATCCGTTGACCGACGCCCGCGTGCACGGCAACCCGTTCCTCGCCCCCACCGCGCTCGCCAATTTCGACGTGCGCGCCGAGTGGTTCTGGGACAGCGGGGACCACGTGACGGTTTCCGCCTTCCACAAGGACCTGACGGACCCGATAGAGACTCTCCAGGGTCCGGCGACGGGCGACGATGGCCTGTTCAACTTCGTCAACGCGGACGCGGCAGAGATCAACGGGGCGGAGCTCGAGGGGCTCAAGAGCCTCGGCTTCCTGCGGGGCTGGGTCGGCGACTGGGTCGGCCAGTTCTACGTCGCCGGGAACGTCACGCTGTCGGATTCGCGACTGCATATGCACGCGGACGGTCTCTCGGGGAACATCACCAACACCTCCCGGCGCATGACGCAGCACTCCGAGTGGGTCGTGAACCTGCAGATGGGCTTCGACTCGTACGACGGAAGGCACGGCGCGACGCTGGTCTACAACAGCTTCGGCGAGCGCATCTTCTTCGGGGGCATCGACAGTTTCGACGACGCCTACGAACAGCCGTTCCACGCACTGGATTTCGTCTACACCTGGTCGGCGACGGAACGCATCAGCGTGAAGCTGCGGGTCAAGAACCTCCTTGGCGAAAGCGTCGAGCTCGAGCAGGGCGGCGTCACGATCCTCGAGCAGGACGTGGCAACGAGCGCGCTCCTCGACGTCAAGTGGACGCTGTAGCGGGAAGCGCACCGGATCCCGGGCCGAGCGCGGCCGCCGCGGCGCGGAAGGGACGCGGGCCGCCCCCGTGGCGTTTGACACCTGAGGAGTGCGGCGAGTGCGGCATCCAAGGTTGACAGCGCCGTTCGTGAATGACTATGGTTGCCGGGAGTTCCGGGCGCGGGTGACCAAGCGACCTAGTCGGTTCGCAGGAGTCATGGCGCTACGGTCGGCGCGATTGCCGAGTTTCGCAGGCGTATGCGATTGCCCGCGAGCCTTCGGCGCGTTGTCGGTTGCTGGACGCCCTGCAGGATTTTAGGAGCCTGCGCGGAAACACGGAGCCTGCGCGGAAAGGACCCCGCGCGAAGAGTGTCGAAACCAAAGTGTCAGAACGAAAGCTCGTACCCCCCCCCCCCCCCCCCCCCCCCCCCGGTCTCCGCACTACCTAGAGGCGAGGATGTCTGTTTCGGGGGCCATTAAACGCGGCTGCAGCTTCTGCGCGATCTTGCTGTTCGCGTCGTCTGCGTTCGCCCAGGGCGACAGGATCACGGACGGGTTCGCCGCAGCCGGCGAAGAGGTGACGCCGAGCCACGTCCATCAGGCCACGGTGGACCTGATCGCCGAGATCCGCATCCTGCGCCGAGAACTGGGCGCGAACGATTACCCCGTGGAAGCGGAGCAGCAGGAAGACCGTGCACCGGTGCACGTCTACGTCAAGACCCTTGAAGTTCACGCCAAAGTGTCGCGCCTGCAACGGCGGCTGGGTTTCCCGGCGGCGGAGGTCGGCCGGATTCCGATCGAGGAGGTCGAGCCCCGCGATGTGCTCCAGAGCGTCGTCGGCATCCTCGGCGACACGCGTGAGGTCAAGCGGCAGATGGTCGTCGAGACGCAGATAGACGTAGCGCCGTTCGCCGGCGGCAAGACGCTGTCGATGGTGTACAAGAACCTTGCGGATGCATCGTTCCTGCTCGATGGACTGGTCGGCCGGCCCCTGGCCCCCAGCGACGTGTACTGGCACACGCAACACATCCTGGACGAGATGGAACTGATCGCCGCGAAGCTTCGCGTTCCGCTTGAGTCGGCGGTGCCGGCCGTGGAGGGGCGGAAGACACCGAAGGATGTCGCCCAGCAGGTGCTCCGTGCGGGCTACAAGGTGGTCAACCTGCAGACGGGGCTCGGGATGGACGGGTTGAACGTTCCTCGGATGACACTCGTGCGGGTCACACCTTCCGAGCTGTTCGACGCGACCGGCATGCTGCTGGCCGAGATGACGCGCATCAAGGCCCACCTGGACATCAACGTACCCGGCGATGTCCATCCGGAGCCGCCGAGGAAGACGCCGACGGACGTATTCGCCCAAGTGCTCCTGATCATCAGGAACCTGGATCTCTTGACCGACGCCGTGGCGGCGTGACCTCACGACCCGTGCTCGTGCCGCACCACCCGCGGGCATCGCATGCACCTGCCGCCGCGGATCGGCAAGGAAACGCGGGGGTTTCGCCGAAGAGCAACGCCGCCAGTGCCGCCAAGTCATGGCTTATGCCGACCCGATTCCGCAATGGCGCACATGGCCGCTTGTCGCCTCGTGTGCGCCCCAGAGTCGCGTATCGTCGATCACTTCGTCATCAGGGACCGTGTCCATGCCGCCAACACTTGTGAAGATCATACTCTTGACGCTCGGTTTCACCGTTGCCGCCAGTGCCGATTCGACCGACGGCGGCGTCCCGCATCGTGACGTGGCCGACATGCTCTACGAACTGGCCTTCGCCAATCGCACGGTCTATACAAGGGATGTTGTACAACGGCTTACCCTTGAGGAGTCCGTACTTACCGCCTCGGAGCATTACAGAGACGAGAAAGGCCTGCCGTTGCCGGCGCAAATGTTCCGCTTGAGCGCCGAGGAGCTCTTCGGCAACACTGATGCCTTCTACCTCTCGCTGCGCTCGGTCGATCCGATCAACTTCGCCAATGGCCCTATCTCGCCCACGGAGGAGGAAGGGCTCCAGTTCGTGTTGGATAATCCCACGCAGCGCTTCTATGCCGAGGAACGAGGTCTCGACGGTCGGCGGAGCCTGGTCGCGGTCTATGCGGATGTGGCGAGCGTGGAAGCGTGCGTGGCGTGCCATAACAGCCACCCGGAATCGCCAAAGCGGGATTTCGAAATCGGTGACGTGATGGGCGGCGTTGTCATCCGTTTGTTCATGGAGTAGCAGGGGCGCTCCAAGGACATCCAGACATACAACGGGTCCGCTCGCTTGGTGGCTCCCTGGACGCTGACGTTTCGCCCGCCGCTGCGGGCTGGCGATCGCGCGGAGCCTTGGGTCTTGGACGTGGCCGACTCCCCTGTCGATCCATGGGGGTCTTTCCGGATAGCGTGTGGAGGACTTTGGAGATGAAGGAGCATTGGCCGATACGGCGTGCGGGCAAGGCGATGGCGGCATGCTCGGTCCTACTGTGGGTAGCGGGCTTGGTTGGGTCATCCGCGGCAGCAGCTCAAGAGGAGGAAGGCAGTTGGATCGAGGCGATCGCCGAATGGCTGGGATCGTCCTCGAAATCCACGGAGGAAGCAGTCCATCGAGAGGCGAGCCCCGGCGAGGTCTTTCGGGCGGTTCAGGATCTCATGGCCGAGATCACCATACTGCGAGCGGAACTGGGTGTGTACGACTATCCTCCGGAAGCGGAACCGCAGGAAGACCGGGCGCCGGTCCATGTGTACGCCAAAACCCTGGAAGTGCTGTCCAAGGTCATTGCCGTTCAGCGACGGTACGACGTTCCGGTGGCCGAGGAACGCCAGATACCCTTCAAGGAAATCGGATTCGGGGATGTCCTCGGGAATGTCGAGCACATCATCGCCGAACTCCGAAAGGTCAAAGCCAGCATGGTGATCGGTCGGAAGATCGAGCCAGCGATGCTGGTGGGAGGGCAGACGGCGTCGTCGGTCTACAAGAGCTTGGCGGACGCCTCGGTCCTGCTCGACGGACTTCGCGGCCGGCAGCTCACCCCGGACGACGTTTATCAAAACTGTACGTATATTCTCGATGAGATGGAGCTTGTTGCCGCCAGGCTCGATGTGTCGTTCGATCGTGATCCGCCCGACGTGACCGAAGCGAAGAGATCAAAGGACGTTGCCCTGCAGGTGCTGCGCGCGACCTACAAGATGATCAACCTGCAGACGAGGTTGGGCATGGACGCTTCCGGTGTCCCGGGTCTCACCTTGGTCCGTGTAACTCCCTCGGAGGTGTTTGACTCCACCAACATGCTGTTGGCCGAAATGGCGCGCATCAAGCTCCATCTCGACATCGAGGCGCTGCGGGATGAGCAGCCGCAGCCCAAAGGCAAGAGTTCGAGAGACGTTTTCGCATTGGTTCTTGGCATCATACGGAATCTGGACGAGATATCGGCGGCGGTCGAGAGCTGACTGGGAGTAGCGTCGCGGACCGCTGCGGTGGAACAGGCTGGAAGGACGCCCGTGCGTGACAGGGCGTTTTCGACCTCCAGGGATCGACGGGCGGTTCCGCACCGAGCCGCGGTCCGGGTAGCGCGCCGTGGGCGTGTGGCGGGCGTTTCGTGGCGGATGGCTCGTGAGCGGGGCCGCTATTCCCACCGCAACTCTGCCCGTTGGGCGCTCCCGCTATCCGTAGTACACTCGCCCGGCTCGGCAAGAGAGGTCCGACACGCTCCGGGCCGGACCGCTGACAGAAAGACAACCGAGAGACAACCGAGAGACGCAACCTGGACATAGGGGGAAATGATGCGTGATGTGGTAGTGGTAGACAGTATCCGGACGGGCCTCGCGAAGTCCTTCCGCGGCAGCTTCAACCTGACGCGGTCCGATGACATGCTGGCGCATCTCATCGACTCGCTGCTCGACCGGAACCCGAACGTCTCGGCGGACGAGGTGGAAGACGTCGTGGTCGGCGCGGCCAGCCACGCGGGCGAGCAGGACGGCAATCTGGCGCGCCTCGCGGTCGTACTCTCCCGACTCCCGATCACCGCGGCGGGCTTGACCATCAACCGGTTCTGTTCGTCCGGCCTGCAGTCGATCGCCATCGCGGCGAATCAGATCGCCTCGGGCAACACCCAGGTGGCCATCGCCGGCGGCGTCGACTCGATTTCGATGCGTACCCGGCAGGAGCCCGGCAAGTCCAAGCCGAACCAGCGCCTGCTCGACGAGAAGCCGGACATCTTCATGGCGATGGGCAACACGGCGGAAGTCGTGGCGCGCCGCTACCAGGTGACGCGCGAGATGCAGGACGTGTACGCCCTGCAGAGCCAGCAGCGTTATGCGGCGGCGGCCGAAGCGGGCTGGATGGCCGAGGAGATCTCGCCGATGCCCGCCACGATGCTGAAGACCGACCGGGAGACGGGTGAAGAAAGCCACGTGGACGTCACGGTGGACCGCGACGAGTGCAACCGTCCGACGACCACCCTCGACGGTCTGGCGGGTCTGGCCCCGGCGTTCGAGGACGACGGCACCGTGACGGCCGGCAACGCCTCGCAACTCTCCGACGGCGCCTCCATGACGCTCCTGATGAGCGCCGACCGCGCCGGCCAACTCGGGATCCAGCCGATGGGCGTCTATCGCGGCTTCACGGTCGCCGCGTGCGAACCCGACGAGATGGGGATCGGTCCCGTGTTCGCGATTCCGCGGTTGCTCGAGAACGTCGGCATCCGGCAGGACGATGTCGACCTCTGGGAACTGAACGAAGCGTTCGCGTCGCAGTGCGTCTACTGCCGCGATGAACTCGGCATCGACAACGAGAAGTACAACGTCAACGGCGGCAGCATCGCCATCGGACATCCGTTCGGCATGACGGGGTCGCGCCTGACCGGCTCGATCCTGCGCGAGCTGCAGCGCCGCAACCAGAAGTACGGCGTTGTGACGATGTGCATTGGCGGCGGCCAGGGAGCCGCTGGACTGTTCGAAGCCGCCTGACCGGCGGTCCCCTCCGGGTTACCGGCCGAGCCGCCGCACGGCGGGGGTAGCGGTCGCTACCCGGAGCGCGGGGCGGCGTCCGCAAGAGGACGCCGCGGGCCGCGAAACGATGGCAAGAGGGTCGTTGCAGGGCGTGTCCAAAAGACGCTGGCCTGGCACTCGCAACCCGCCGACACCGGGGCGCCGTCGCTGTGCCTGTAACTGGGGCGCCTGGGCACTGGTCACGGCGCTGCTGGCCGCGCCCGCGGTCGCGAACCCCTATGCCGAGCATTCCGACGAGGAACTCAACCGCGTTGCCTCCGACTGGGAGGCGTTGAACAGCGAGGAACGGCGCGACGTCTTCGTCGAGATGCGCCGGCGCATGGCCGAGGACGGCCGCGCGCAGTCCATGCCGGTGGAAGTGCGGCGTCGGTTCGGCCGTACGATCCGGCGGCCGGACGGCTCCGTAGTGCGCATCGAGCAGGTGGTGCGGGTGCGCTCGCGAGCGACGCGGACATCGTCCGGCGAAGGCCCCAACGAAAGCCCCGACGAAAGCCCCGAGGAAGGCCCCGACGACTACGGCAAGGGTTTCGAGCAGCGCGTGGAACGGACCGAAGCGTCCGGGGACACGCCGGCCGCGCAGGCGGTCAAGGTCAACAAGACGGTCGACACCGATTGACCGAGTCAGCGATGGACCATGACAGGGCGACCCTGCTCGTTGTCGACGACGACGCCGAGTTGCTGGAACTCGCGCACCAGTACCTCGAGCAGAAAGGGTACGACGTGGTGGGCGTCGAGGACGGCGTCGGCATGGACGAGGCGCTCGCGGCGCGGGACATCGACCTGATCATCCTGGATGTGATGCTGCCCGGCGAAGACGGCCTGTCCATCGCCAAGCGGCTGAAGCGGACGTCCACCGTACCGATCATCATGGTGTCGGCGCAGGGGGAAGACGTCGACCGCATCGTCGGGCTCGAAGTCGGCGCCGACGACTACATGACCAAGCCCTTCAACCCGCGGGAGCTGCTGGCGCGCATCCGCGCCGTGATGCGTCGGACCGCGGGGCAGGAGAGCGCCGTCGAATCCCACCTGGTCGGGTTCGGGTCGTTTCAACTCGACCTCAACGCGCACAGGCTCACCGACGGACAGCGCACGGTGCCCCTCACGACGGGCGAGTTCGACCTGCTGAGCGTCTTCGCGCAGCATCCGAACAAGGTGCTCGACCGGGACCGCATCCTCGATCTCCTGACGGGCGCCGAGCGGTCCCCGTTCGACCGCAGCATCGACGTTCGGGTGACGCGCCTGCGCGGCAAGATCGAGTCCGATCCCTCCTCGCCCGTCTATATCAAGACCATCTGGGGCAAGGGCTACCTGTTCTGCCCCGACAGCGGCTGAGGCGCCGCGGGCGGGTCGTGGCGTTGGCTGGCTCCGGTCGGAAGCTGCCCAACTTCGGCGCCGACGCGCTCCCGACGTCGCTCCTCGCGCGGACCAACGTCGTCCTGGCGTTCAGCGCCGTCGCCATCGCGGCGACCGCGCTGGCGGCCCTGCAGGTGTTCGTCGTCGGTCCGATGACGGAGCGCTCCGCGGACGACGAAGCGGGCCTCGTCGTGCTCTCCGCCCAGACGTGGGCCGAGCTGCCGGACTACACGGACGCGCGTCCCGCGTTCGAGCTCGAGATGGCCCGCATGCACGATATCGTCATCAGCCCGGACCTCCGGAACCTGTCCCCCGCGGCGGCGGACAACGACTACTACGCGCTGCTCAGAGCCCGCATCTCGGAGCGTCTCGGGGCGCCCGTGCGGCTGCTCGAGGGTGACGAGCTGGTCTGGGCCGACCTGCCGATTCCGGGAGGCAGGCTGCAGATCGGCTTTTCCCCGGGGCAGCAGGACGAGCAGCTACCGTACGTGGGCCTGATCATCGGCGTCGTGGGGGCCGTCATCGTGCTGGTGACGTCGTCCCTGGTCGTGCGGCGCATCGCACGGCCCCTGGCCGAGACTGCGGAAGCGGTGGAAGCTTTCCGGGGGTCGGAAGGCTTCTCGCCGGTGCCGGAAAAGGGCCCCCGTGAACTGGTCACGCTCGCGGAGAGCTTCAACCGGATGGCCCGGGACATCAGCGCGCTGCTCTCCAGCCGCACGACCCTGCTCGCCGGGATCTCCCACGACCTGAGAACCCCCCTTGCGCGCATGCGTCTCGCCGTGGAACTGCTGCCCGACGACGTCGACCGCAAACTCGTTGCGCGCATGGAAGGCAACCTCGAGCGGATGGATGAACTGATCGGCGATGCGTTGCGCTTTGCCAGGGGCGCCGGGGAGGCTGCCCAGGAGCTGCTGCTGAAGCCTTACATCGAGTCGGTCGTGGCCGATGTCGACGCGGGCGTGCCGGTGCGGTGGAACGGCAACGAGGAGGCGCGGGTGCTGGTCGCGCCCGGGGCATTCGCGCGGGTGTTGGCCAATCTGGTCGACAACGCTCGCCGGCACGCAGAGGATGCGGCCGTTGTCGTCAACGTCGGCGACGAGCTCGGGGTGCATGTGGTCGACAGCGGGCCGGGGATACCCGAGGAGGAGCGGGAGCGGGTCTTCCAGCCGTTCTTTCGGCTCCAACCTCCGCGCACGCGGGACCCAGGGGGCAGCGGGCTCGGCCTCGCCATCGTGCAGCAGCTCTGCCTGGCCCACGGCTGGCGGGTCGGCATCGACACGAGCGACTCCGGCGGGGCGGATGTATGGATTTCCGTCAGCACGCTGATACAAACAGACACAAAACCGCCCGCGGGAGAAATCACCGGGAAACAGCCGTTTGGCACGATGCCCGCGGGGTGAGACGAGTCAGCTAGCAAGGCTGAAGCCCAAGGTCGAGGGGCCGGCCAGTCCGTTTGGGGCGGCTCCCGTCCGGCAGAGGCATCTCTCCCCCTCGCGGCCTCGCCCTTCGAGGTCGATCCGGCCCGCCAGCTCCCTCTCCAGGCTGGCGGGCTTCCTATTTCTGGGCTCGACTCCCGCGTCTTGGCGTCATGCAGCGCGCCGTCCCGGACTTCCGGGCGCCGTCGGTCCGGCCCCGGCGGGGGCCCCTTGTGGCGGGCCGTTTCGAATTCCTGCATGATCCCCGAACGGTGGCCACGAGGGTCGCCCGCAAAGGTTCCCATGGACTTCAAGGAAATCCTCTACGACGTGGACGGGCCGCTGGCGCTCGTTACCATTGATCGCCCGCGGCGCCATAACGCGATTTCCCTCGACACGCTGGAGGAACTGCATGGCGCGGTGCGTCTTGCGGCGACGGACGACGACGTGCGGGTGATCGCCATCACCGGCGCCGGGGGCAGGGCGTTCGCGTCCGGCTCCGATCTCTCGGAGGTCCTGCACCGGGACTTCAGGAAGGCGCTCGAACCGATCGTGCAGGGGCTGGCGGACCAGCTCGAGCGGACCCCCAAGCCGACCATCGCGGCCATCGACGGGATCTGCATGGGCGGCGGCCTCGAAGTCGCGCTCGGCTGCGACCTGCGCATCGCGACCCGGCGGTCCCGCTTCGCGACGCCCGAGGGGAAGCTCGGGATCATTCCCGGCGGGGGCGCAACCGCGCGGCTGCCGCGCATCGTCGGACGGGGGTGGGCCATGGACATGATGCTGATGGGCGAGCCCATCGACGCGGAACGGGCGCTCTCCATCGGCCTGGTGACGCGCCTCGTCGAACCCGACGAACTGTTGCCCGAGACGCGCCGGATCGCCGACCACCTGGCGAGCTTCGCACCGTTCGTCCCGCGGACCATGAAGGCGATGGTGAACTTCGGCATGGAGGCGAGCCTCGCCGGCGCCCTGATGCTCGAGAAGTACGCGCAGGGTGCGCTCGTGCAGACCGAGGACAAGCAGGAGGGCATCACGGCTTTCCTCGAAAAGCGCAAACCCGATTTCAAAGGCCGCTGATCCTCTGGTAACGTTGCGGGTTTTGGGCGACTCCCAGGGGGACCAATGGCCGTAGACAAGTTCCCGGTCGAGGCCGGGCACATCATGATGTTCGCGCGCTCCGTCGGCGACGATAACCAGATCTACTACGACGAGGACTATGCGAAGTCCACGGAGTGCGGGAGTGTTGTCGCACCGCCGACGTTCGTGCAGGCGAGCGCGCAGTTCGATCCCGACTACTTCCTGCGGCCCAAGGTCGGCCAGCCGTGGTTCGGCTCCGGCGGCAAGCCGACGGGCGTCGAGCGCGAGAGCGGCGGCGGCGGGGGTGGAGGCGGCGGAGGCGGCCTGCACGCGGAACAGCGGTACGTCTATCACCGGCATCCCCGCGTCGGCGACGTGCTCACCGCGACCACCCGGCCCGGCAACAGTTGGGAGCGGGAAAGCCGCCGGGCGGGCAAGCTCAAGTTCTCCGAGACGGTGACCGAGTACCGGGACCAGAACGGGGAGCTCGTCGTCACGGCGACGGGCGTGGGCGTGCAGACGGAACGTCCGGTCGATCAGGGATAGCGAGAACACGGAGGAAGACATGGCTTTGAAAGCGACAGACCTGAACGTCGGCGACACCCACACCGAGCGGCTCGTCGAGGACCTCAAGCGCACGCAGATCGTTCAGTACGCGGGCGCGTCCGGCGATTACAACCCGGTGCACACCGACGAACTCTTCACGAAGGAGGTGGCCGGGTATCCGACGGTTTTCGCCCACGGCATGCTCACCATGGGCATGACGGGGCGGATGCTGACCAACTACGTCGGCGACGGACGGCTCACGGAGTACGGAGTCCGGTTCACCAACCAGGTGTGGCCCGGCGACACGCTCGATTCCACGGCGACGGTCACGGGCGTCCACGACGGCCTCGTCGATCTCGACATCTCGACCGTCAACCAGAAGGGTGATGTCGTCCTGATGGGCAAGGCCCAGGCGCGCGTCGACTGACGGTTCAATGATGGGGGGGTGGGGGCGGGACGAGCCCGTCCCCTACCACCTTTCGAGCGACGTCCTCACGTCCACCTCGAAGGACCACGCCCCCCGGGGCTGGTGGTAGAGGAACTCGTAGCAGTCGACGATGCCGCCGATGTCGATCAGCCGGCCTTCGCCCATGCGCTCGGCGAGTTCGGGAAAGCCCTGCTTGATCTTCTCGCCGCCGATCGGCCCGTCGACCACGACGTGGCCGACGTGGATGCCCTCCTCGCCGTATTCCTTGGCCATTGCCTGGGCGAGGTTCCGCAACGCGCCCTTCGACGCGTTGAAGGCCCCGAAGTTGGGCCGGCCGCGCAACGACGCGCTGGCGCCGGTGAACAGGAGCGTGCCCCCGCGCCTGCGCATGCGCCGCACGGCCTCGCGCCCGAACAGGAACCCCCCGAACGCTCCGACGCGCCAGGAGCTCTCGAAGTAGCTGGCTTCCATGTCCGCGATGCGGCCCGGGGTGTTGTTGCCGGCGTTGTAGATGGCGAGGGTGAGTTCGCCCTCCGCGGCCTCGGCCGCATCGAACAGGGCGATCACCTGTGCCTCGTCGGTGGCGTCGGCCACGACCGCGGTGGCGTTGTCGCCGATCTTCGCCGCCAGCGCGTCCACGCTCGCGGCCGTCCGGCCGGCAACGAAGACGTGGTGCCCCCGCTCGGCGAAGCGGATGCAGAGCTGGCCGCCGAGGCCGTCCTCGGGTCCGACCCCGATCACTATCGCCTTGCGCCTGGTTTCTTCGTTCGGCATGAGCGTCCTCTCTTCAAGTTCCCAACGCGGCGCGGAGCGCGGAACAGGCCTTCGTCATGCCCGGCTGGGCGGCGGGGATCTGGGGACCCTGCGCGAAGAAGCCGTGGATCAGGCCGTCGAAGCGGACGCACTCCACGGCGTTGCCGGCGTCCTCGAGCATGCGGGCGTAGGCCTCTCCCTCGTCGCGCAGCGGATCGAACTCGGCCGTAAGGACGAGGGCCGGAGGCAGTCCGGACAGGTCGTCGGCACGCGCCGGCGAGGCGTAGGGGTTCGAGCGTTCCGAAGCGTCGGCGTACAGGTCCCAGAACCAGTGCATGTCCGCGGTGGTGAGCAGGTAGCCTTCGGCGTTGTCCCGGTAGGAATCCGTGTCGAAGGCCGCGCCGTCGGTGACGGGGTAGACGAGGAGCTGGAAGTCGATGGCGGGGCCGTTGCGGTCCCGGGCCATGAGGGCCACGACCGCGGCCAGATTCCCCCCGGCGCTGTCGCCGGCGACCGCGAACCGCTCCGGATCGCCGCCGCAAGAGGCCGCGTGGTCCTTTGCCCAGCACGTCGCGGCGTAGCAGTCGTCCGCGGCGGCCGGAAAGCGGTGTTCGGGCGCGAGCCGGTAGTCCACGGAGACGACGACGCTGTCGGTACCGGAGCACAGTTCGCGGCTCTGGCTGTCGGCGGTGTCGAGGTCGCCGATCACCCAGCCCCCGCCGTGGAACATCATGGTCACGGGGAAGGGACCGTTGCCCGCGGGGGTATAGACGCGCAGTGGGAGGGGCCCCCCGGGGCCGTCCATCGACACGTTCTCGACCTTGCCGACGGGAATGTCGACGGGTTGCTGCATCGCGCGGAACATCTCCCGCGCCGCGGACGGCGGCATGTCGCGGAGCTTCGGCCCGCCCGCATCGGCGAGGGCTTCGAGCATGGCCTGGTACTCGGGGTGCAATGGCATGTGGGTCTCCGTGTCGAGTGGTTCCGCGGCGGACGCGTTTGCCCGGCCTCCCCGCGTTTCTCCTTCTCCCTGCTCCGGACATGTGCGTCCTGAAACGGCGCGCGCGATGGTACCATCGCCGCCTTTTCCCGGATGAGACAGACCATGTCCCGATTGGACAGCGCCGACGAAGCTGCGGAGCTCGCCCGGCAGTTCGCGTTCCTCGACAACACGCTGCTCAAGAACCGCACGCTGACCATCTTCGGCGAGATCGATCAGCGCGTCGCGCAGCGCAGTGCGGAGCGCCTGCTCGCGCTGTCCTTCGAGAGCGACGACCCGATCACCCTGTTCATCGGTTCGCCGGGCGGACACGTCGAGTCCGGCGACACGATCTTCGACATGATCCGCTACATCAAGCCGACCGTGCGTACCGTCGGCACCGGTTGGGTGGGCAGCATCGCCACGCACATCTATCTGGCGGCGGACAGGGACAACCGCTTCGCGCTGCCGAACACGCGCTTCCTGATTCACCAGCCGGCCGGCGGCTTCGGCGGCGATGCCTCGGACATCGAGATCCATGCCCGGGAGATCCTGAAGACCCGCGAGCGGATCAACCTGATCATCGCCGAGCAGACGGGCCAGCCCCTCGATCGCGTGCAGCAGGACACGGACCGGGACTACTGGATGAGCGCGGAGGAATCCGTCGAGTACGGCCTGGTGGGGCGCATCATCCAGTCGGTGGCCGACCTCCCCTCCTGACGTTCCGCGCCGGAGCCTGACGCTTGGTCCGGGAGCTGCGCATCGGTGTCGACGCCGGTCCCGTACCGGATGTCGGCGCGCTGTTCGTCAGTGCCCCCGAACCCGTCGCCACGCTGGTGTTCGGTCACGGCGCCGGCGCCGACATGCGCCACGCCAGCATGGAAGCCATCGCGCAGGCGTTCGCCGCGGCGGGCATTTCGACCCTGCGCTTCAACTTCCCGTTCAAGGAGCTGGGCAAGCCGCGGGTCGACCCGCAGGACGTCTCGGTGGCAACCGTCGCGGCTGCGCTGGCGCTTGCGCGGGCAACCTGCGACGGGCCGCACTACCTCGGCGGTCACAGTTTCGGCGGCCGCATGGCCACCCATGCCGTGGTCGGCCGGGGCCTGGACGTGGCCGGCCTGGTCTTCGGTTCCTTCCCCCTCCACCCGGCCGGCAAGCCGTCGACCCGGCGCGCGGACCACATGGACGCGATCGACGCGCCGATGCTCTTCCTCTCCGGAACGCGGGACGGCCTGGCGCGCCCGGAACCGCTGACGCGGGTGGTCGACCGGCTCGGCGCGACGCTGCGGTGGCTCGACACCGCGGATCACGGCTACAAGGTGCTGAAGCGCACGCGAACCCGCGGCGACAACGTGTTCACGGAGATGGCCGCCCACGCGCGGGAGTTCGTGTTGGGGGCGAACGCGCGCTTCGCGCTGCACGGCTGATTGCTGTATATTTGGACAGTATCTGTGGAGGCACCGGATGGCTGAACACAGTTCGATCGAGTGGACCAACGCAACCTGGAACCCGGTGACGGGGTGTACGAAGCTGAGCGCGGGGTGCGACAACTGCTACGCGGAGCGGTTGTCTGAGCGATTTCGCGGAGTGCCCGGCCATCCGTTCGAACCGGGGTTCGACCTCACATTGCGTCCCGAGCGGCTGCTTCAGCCTGTCCGTTGGCGGAAGCCGAAGCTGATTTTCGTCAACTCGATGAGTGACCTGTTCCACAAGGGCATTCCCCTCGACTTCGTTGACAGGGTGTTCCAGACCATGGAACAGGCGGACTGGCATGTGTTTCAGGTGCTTACGAAGCGTAGCTCGCTGATGCGGGACTTCGTGAACCGTCGCTATGCCGGCGGGCCGACACCCGGACACATCTGGTTGGGTGTCTCCATCGAGAATGCGTCGGCTCTCGGTCGTCTGCGGCACTTGAAACAGACGCATGCGCAGGTTCGATTCGTCTCCTTCGAACCGTTGTTGGGTCCGATGGCCGCCGTTGACCTGATAGGGGTTGATTGGGTCATTGTCGGCGGGGAGAGCGGCCCGGCGGCTCGTCGCATAGACAAGGAGTGGGTACGGGCGATTCGGGATCAGTGCCGAAGACAGCAGGTCGCGTTCTTTTTCAAGCAGTGGGGTGGTCGGACACCCAAGTCAGGAGGCAACCATCTCGATGGTCGGCAATGGCTCGAGTATCCGGCACCTCGCGGGAATCGCATCGCGCAGTAGCGCTGCCTCGTCAGGAGCGTGACATGGACGTCGGGCCTTGGGCCACCGAAAAGCTGGAGTGCCTCCGGAAGTACCTGCAGGCGTACACCAGAATTCTCGGCAACCAGCAGTTTCGAGGTTACTTCTACATCGACGCGTTCGCGGGCCCGGGCTCGCTGAAGCTACGTCAAGAGGCCGCGGACCCGGGGCTGCGACTCCTTCTCGATGTGGCGGAGCATGCGGCTCACGACGCTGGCGAGCGTGAGTACATCTCCGGATCGCCGCGAGTCGCACTTGAGGTTGAGCCTCGATTCACGGATTACGTCTTCGTTGAGCTCGACAAGACTCGGATTCGGGAACTGGAAGAGTTGACGAGGGAGTTTGAGTCGCGGGCTCGCGTCCACGTTCGTCGCGGGGACTGCAACACGTACTTGCACGCGTTGCTACAGCGCATGGAGGGACAGTGGCGGAGCTGGCGGGGAATCGTATTCCTTGACCCATTCGGCATGCAGGTTCCTTGGCGGACGCTGGCGGCGCTGGGCGCCACAGGTGCGGTAGAGGTATTCATCAACTTTCCCGTGGGGATGGCAATCCAGCGTCTCCTCAAGCGCAGCGGTGAGTTCACTCCGCCCGAGCGGAAGAAGCTCGATGCTTACTTCGGGACTACTGAGTGGTTCGACTTGCTCTATCGCCGGCGCGAAAACCTGTTCGGAGAGGACGCTACGGAGAAAGTGCGCCGCGCTGGCGATGTCCTTGCAAGTTGGTATCGCGGTCGTCTGAAGGAGGCTTTCGGCTACGTCAGCGCGGCACGCGAGATCAAGAACACGAGGGGTGTGCCGATCTACTACCTCATATTTGCCGGGCCGAACCGGACGGGTGCCCGCATCGCGAACGAGATACTCAAGCAGGGTGCTCGACGGGTGAGGTAGCCGCGAACGCTACCATGCGTCCGCTGTCCATGGCTTCAGGGGTCCCATGGCCACTCGTCCAGTCAGACACGCTGGCGGCGACGGGGTTGATCGTCGTGTGCGTAGAGTGCCCCAACTTCGGCGGGCCGGGTCGGTTGCCACCCCTTCCCGGCAGGACTCGACGACTCCGCGAGCGGCGCGCGCTGGACGTACCGGAACCGATGCACGCGCACAGCGTGATTTCCGATGAGTCGGGGATGGCAACGTATGTCTCGCCACGGCGCTGAAGGCACACGGGTTCGCCGCCAGCCTCTGACGCTGCGCACGCCCTTGCGCGCCGCCCTTCGTACTCGGCGAACCGACCCGGCATAATGCGCCCTTTTGGGCAGGGGGAGCGTTCCGGACATGAAACTCGTTACCTTCACGCATGGCGGGCGCACGCGGATCGGCGTGGTGGTCGGAGAACTCGTCGTCGACCTCTCCGCCGCGGCCCCGGACCTGCCCACGGACATGGTCGCGTTCCTCGGGGCGGGTGACGCGGCCATGGCGGCGGCGCGCGACGCGCAGACGGACGCGGACCACGCCCTGGCCCTCAACGACGTCGAGCTGCTCGCGCCGGTGCCCCGGCCGGGCAAGATCCTCGCGATCGGCCTGAACTACCGGGACCACATCGAGGAGACGGGGATGCAGGCCCCGGAGACGCAGGTCTGGTTCAACAAGCAGACGACGGCGACCAACGGTCCGTACGGGACCATCGCGATGCCGTCGGTCTCGGACCGCCTCGACTACGAGGGCGAGCTCGTCTACGTGATCGGCAAGCGCGGCAAGCACGTGCCGAAGGAACGTGCGCACGAGATCATCGCCGGGTACTGCTGCGGCAACGACGTCAGCGTCCGCGACTGGCAGCGCGCCGCGCCGACCATGCAGATCGGCAAGTCCTTCGACACGCACGCGCCGTTCGGGCCGTGGCTCGTGACGCCGGACGAGGTCGGCGACCCGCACACCCTGGGGCTGCGCACCTTCGTGAACGAGGACAAGCGGCAGGACTCGAACACCAGGCACCTCGTCTTCGACTGCTTCGACCAGATCGCGCACCTGACCAAGGCGTTCACCCTGGAGCCGGGCGACGTGATCTACACGGGCACGTCCGCCGGCGTCGCCGTGGCCATGCGGCCGCCGGCGTGGCTCAAGGTGGGGGACGTGGTGCGCATCGAGATCGACCGGGTCGGCCACATCGAGCACACCGTCGCCGAGGAGGATGGCGCGACCGTCGTGGCGTAGGAAGGCCGGTCCCGCCCCGCCTCGAAAGCGCCCCCGTGCGCCCGACGGACGACGACGGGGGACGGCCCTACAGCCCGGATCTGACCGCCGCCTCCAACGCGAAGACGTGGGGATCGTGGGCGCGCAATCCGCGTAGCGCGTCCGCGAGTTCGAGCAGGTAGTCGACGTTGCGGCCGCTCGGGCCCACGGACCGCCGGATCTGCCGGGCCATCTCGTCGATGGGCGCGTCGCCGAGGAAGGCGTGGTTGTCCACGGGCGCGATGTAGACGATGCCGTCGGCCGCGCCCGCGCCGTCGAGGTCCATCGAAACCGCCACCCGCTCGTAGCCGTTCTTCTCCCGGTAGTCGAGGTGGTCGAAGACCGTGTGTTCGATGCGGTACGCCATCCCCATGCAGGTCTCGCCGGGCGCCCGGACCAGGGTCGCCACGCGCCCGGGCGCGTCGGGGACGCCGCGGTGGTCGTGCGACCCCTGCCAGAACCTGCGCGCCCAGCCGTCGACGGCGGCCGGGCGGCGGTCGAGGAAGGGGAAGTCCGGACGCCAGATGAGGGACCCGTAGCCGAAGACCCAGACAGGCGGGGGCACCCTGCCGCCTCTCAGCCGTAGATGGCGAGTTCGGTGCGTTCCCGGGTGGGGCTCGGGTCACGCACCGCGGACTGCCGGGCGAGGTCCGCCACGTAGTCCTCGGGCAGGCCGGCTTCCCGGGCGCCGGCGAGGACGTGTTCCCGGTACCAGGAATACGGCCGCAGCGAGGCGTCGATGCGGATCGCACAGTAGGTGAATGCGCTCTCGACGCTTCCCTGGCGGCCGTGGACCCGGACCTGCTCCTTGCGATAGCCCCAGCCGAGCCCCTCGATGCGGTCGAGGGGCGCTTCGTCGGCGGAGTCGAGGTCGTACAGGACGCCGACGACCCGGTCGGCGTCATCGCCGGTGTGGAACGCGTCGCACTTGCCCGAGCCGTCCTTGCCGACCTTGTGGAACCGCAGGGAGAAGCCAGGCAGCGTGTAGACGCCGAGCGCGCGTGCGCTCTCCGTACGCGCCCGCAGGCGTTTCGAGGACATGTTGGAACCGTACGCGAAGTACCTCATGGCCCCGCCGTGCCGTGGGTCAGGCGAGCCCCTTCGACACTTCGAAGGCCCGGGCCGCTGCCGTTCGCAGCGTGCCTTCCACAAGGTAGTCCGCCGCCGTCAGCGCCAGCGCCTTCGCGCCGTCCAGCGCCGCCCGGTCACCGAGCTCCGAGGCCGCCCACTTCGCGAACTCGGGGTTGTGGATGACCACGTGGGGAGGCGCCGCCGCCAGGATCGGATGAATGGACGGGACGCGGTGGCTCACGTTGCCCATGTCCGTGCTGCCGCTGCCGAAGCGCTGGCGGTCGAGCGGCTCGAACGTCCGGCCGAGGCCTTCGGCGTGCTGCTTGAAACGCTCGGCGAGAGGCTCGTTGGTTTTGAGGTCGAGGTAGTCGACGTCCGCCCAGAGCACCTCGACCTCGCATCCCGATCCCCGGGCCCCGGCCTCGAAGCAGGCCTGCACGCGCGGCTTGAGCTGGGCGAGGGCCTCCTCGTCCTTCGCGCGCACGTAGAAGTCCCCGGCGGCCCGCTCCGGCACGATGTTGGGCGCCTGCCCGCCGTCCGTCACGATGCCGTGGATGCGCTCGGTGTCGCGGATGTGCTGGCGCAGGTTCGAGATCGCCTGGTAGGCGAGCAGGAGGCCGTCCAGGGCGTTGACGCCCCGATGCGGCATCGCCGAGGCGTGCGCGGACTTGCCGTGGTAGATGACCTCCACCTCGGCGACGCAGATGCAGGGCATCGTCGCGAGGTTCACCCCGGCGGGGTGCACCATCAGCGCGGCGTCGACGCCCTCGAACGCGCCGGCGCGCGCCATCACCTCCTTGCCGCCGCCTTTCTCCTCGGCGGGCGTGCCCAGGAAGGTAACCCGGCCCGGCAGGCGGTCCTTCACGTGGTCGAGGGCCAGCGCCGCGCCGAGCGCCGCGGTCGCGATGATGTTGTGCCCGCAGGCGTGGCCGATGCCCGGCAGCGCGTCGTACTCGGCGAGCACGGCGACGTTCGGGCCGTCCGCCGCGCCGGTCCGCCCCTCGAAGGCGGTTTCCAGCCCGTAGGCCCCCCGTTCGACCGGGATGCCGAAGCGCTCCGCGGTGTCGGCGAGCAGGGCACTTGCCCGCACCTCCTCGAAGGCGAGCTCCGGATGCGCGTGGATGGCGTGCGACACCGCCACGAGGGTGTCGGCGTTTTCGTCGATGAAACGGGCGATCTCGTCGTTCATGGGCGGGAGCCTACCAGTTTGTGGGGACCCCGCGGGCAAGCGGGAGGCCGCCAGTTATCCCGCCGGACTCAGACGATGCGCGACCCGGTCTTGCCCCAGTACTCGTCCTTCAGCAGCCGCTTGTAGAGCTTGCCCGTCGGCAGGCGCGGCAGCGCGTCCCGGAAGTCGACGCTCTTCGGGCACTTGTAGTGGGCGATGTGCTCCCGCGCGTAGGCGACGAGCTCCGCCGCGAGGGCCGCTCCGGGCTCCGCCCCGGGCGCCGGCTGGACGATGGCCTTCACCTCTTCGCCCATCTCCTCGTTCGGCACGCCGATCACCGCCACGTCCATGACCTTGGGGTGCATCACCATGGCGTCCTCGATCTCCTGCGGATAGATGTTCACGCCGCCGGAGATGATCATGTACGTCGCGCGATCGGTGAGGTACAGGAAGCCGTCCTCGTCGACGTAGCCGACGTCGCCGAGTGCGCTCCAGTTCGGATGCTCCGGGTGCTGGGCCTCCTTCGTCTTCTCCGGGTCGTTCAGGTATTCGAATGGCATGACGGGCAGCTCGAAATAGACGATGCCCGGTTCCCCCGCGGGCAGTTCGCGGCCGTCCTCGTCGCAGATGTGGATGACGCCGAGGACCGGCTTGCCGACCGTCCCGGGATGCTCGAACCACTCGTCGGGACCGGTGTGGGTGAGCCCGTTGATCTCGGTGCCCCCGTAGTACTCGTAGAGGATGCGTCCCCACCAGTCGAACATCTGCTCCTTCACCTTCGGTGGGCAGGGCGCGGCGGCGTGGATCGCGACCTTGTGCGACGACAGGTCGTAGCGGTCGCGCTCCTCCGGGTCGAGCTTGAGCATCCTGGAGAACATGGTCGGCACCCACTGGCTGTGGGTGACACGGAACTCCTCGATCGCGGCGAGGGCAGCCACGGGGTCGAAGCGCGGCATCATCACCGCCGTGCCGCCAAGCGACTGCGTCCCGGTGCAGAAGCCGAGGGGGGCCGAGTGGTACAGCGGGGCCGGCGACAGGTAGACGGTGTACTCGTCCACGCCCCAGAGCATGCTCTGCAGCGCGCCGACGAGATTGGCGTCGTCTTCGATGGAGGCTTCCGGCAGGGCGCGCAGGATGCCCTTCGGCCGCCCGGTGGTCCCGGAGCTGTAGAGCATGAAGGTGCCGGCCGGCTGTTCGGCCAAAGGCTCCGCGCGGTAGCCGGCGATGGCGGTCTCGAAGTCCTCGTAGCCCTCGATGGCGCCGTCGATGCAGAGCCAGGTGTGGCAGTTGGGGGCGAAACGCGGGATGTTCCGGGCCACCTCGGCCCGGGACCGCGTGGTGACGAGGACATCGGACCCGGAGTCGTCGACGATGTAGCCGGCCTCCTCGTCGGTGAGGTAGCGGTTCACGGTGGTCAGGTAGAGCCCCGACCGCAAGGCGGCCCACACCACGTCGAACCAGGCGATGTGGTTCTCGGCGAAGATCGAGACGTGGTCCCCGCGCCGCAGCCCCCGGTCATGGAGGAGCTGCGCAAGCTGGTTGGAGCGGTCGTTCAGTGCGCCGTAGGTGCGCGTCGCGCCGGTGGCGCTGTCGATGACGGCGGGCTTGTCCGGGAAGAGCGCTGCCCACTTGCCTGGGTACATGGTCGGTTCTCGGCCTGGGTGTTGCGGAATGGCCGAGTCTGTCCGATTTGACCGGCGGGCGGCAAGGCGTCAGGAGGATGGGGGTGTACGTCAAAAATGTGATGCGGAGAGGGAAGGTTGAGATGTGGCGGGGTTGAGCGGATACTTCTGGCAATGTTCATATTTGCCAGACGGGGAGGCCTCCATGGCGGCGCCACGCGACATCGACGTTCTAACCGGGCAGCGGGATGAGTTGTTGGGGGAGTTGGCCGGGGTGGGCGACCTGCGGCCGGGCACGCTGCAGGCGCGCTACCGCCGGTGCGGCAAGCCGACCTGCCACTGCGCGCGGGAGGGCGATCCGGGGCACGGGCCGAAGTGGGTGCTGGTGTCGCGCGTCGCGGGCGGGACGCGCAACTGGACGATACCGGACGAGGCCGTGCAGCGGACGCGGGAGCATCTCGACGAGTGCCGGCGCTTCCGGGAGTTGACGCGGGAGCTGATCGCCGTCGGCGACGAGTTGTGCCAGGCGCGGCTGGAGGGGGACGCGCCCGGGGCACCGGGAAAAAGGGGGCGGCGGAGCCCGCGTTCGAGGCGCGGCTAGCGACGGTGCTGGACGCCGAGGCGGGGCGGCTGCTCGGGGAGGGGGTGCTGGACGGGATCGGCTTCGAGCGGCTGGAACGCGCCTGCCGCCGGGTCGCCCTGGAGGCGATGGGCCGGGCGCTGGCGGCGCGGCTGAACGCCGACCGCTCGGACGAGCGCGGGCCGCGGCTGGCGTGCCCTCGGCGGGACCGAAGCGACCACCGCGGCGACGGCATGGCGCGCCATGCCGGGCGGCGCGCGAAGACCTTCGTCACGGCGCTCGGGGAGATGGAACTGGTGCGCGCGTGGTACCACTGCGACGCCTGCGGCCGCGGCTTCGCGCCGCGCGACCGGGAACTCGGCTTCGGCGACGGCGGTCTGTCGCCGGCGGTGCTGCGCATGGTCGGCAGCGCGGCCGGCGAGGTGAGCTTCGCCACGGCCGGTTCCCTGCTGCACGAACTGGCGGGCCTGAACGTCGACGCCAAAACGGTGGAGCGCCGCGCCGAGGCGCTCGGCCGCGAGATCGCGGCGGACGAACGGGACCGGGTCGCGGCCGGGCCCGCCACCGCGCGCACGCTGTATCTCGGTCTCGACGGCACCGGCGTGCCGGTGCGCCGCGCCGAGACCGAAGGGCGGGCCGGCAAGCAGCCGGACGGTTCCGCGAAGACGCGCGAGGCGAAGCTCGCGGTGGTGTGGTCCGCCGAGCGGACCGGCGCCGACGGCGCCCCGGCGCGCGACCCCGGCTCGGTCACCTGCTCCGCCGCCATCGAGTCCGCCGCCACGCGCGACACCGACACCGTTCCCGCGCCCTTCGCGCGGCGCGTCGTGCGCGAGGCCGCGCGGCGCGGCTTCGGGGCCGCCGAACGCCGCGTGGTGCTCGGCGACGGCGCGGCCTGGATCTGGAACATCGCCGCGGAGCACTTCCCCGGCGCCGTCGAGATCGTCGACGTGTTCCACGCCGCCGAACACCTGCACGACATCGCCAAGGCCGTCTACGGCAACGACAACGACCTCGCGCGCGTCTGGGCGGAGCAGCGCCGCGGCGAACTCCTCGCCGGCGCCTTCGACGACCTGCTCCGGGCCGTCGGCGCCCACGCCGGCCGCTGCGAGGAGGCCCGCAAGGGGCGCGCCTACTTCGCCGGCAACCGCCGCCGCATGGACTATCCCGGGTTCCGCGCCCGGGGACTGTGCATCGGCAGCGGCGTCGTCGAGGGCGCCTGCCGGAACGTCGTCGCCAGCCGCCTCAAGCGCGGCGGCATGCGCTGGACCGTCGCCGGCGCCGACGCCATCCTCGCCCTGCGTTCCTACATCGTCAGCCACCGCTTCGACGACTTCTGGCACCGCCGCGCCGCCGCAAAATGACCTTCATCTCACAATCAAGACGTACACCCGGAGGATGGCTGCCGGGGGTCCGTGACGGCGCGCATCGCGTCGTCGGTGGTGAGAAACACCTGGCCGGTGAGTTCGTGGATGAGGCTCGTGGATTCGAGCTGGTCGGCTACGGGTCCCTTCACGTCCGAGAGGTGCAGCTCCACGCCGCGCGCCTCGAGCGTATGGCTAACCCGGCGCAGCATCTCGAGACCCGAGGTGTCGATGAAGTTGATCGCGCTGCAGACCAGCACCAGGTGGCGCGTCTCGCCGTTGCCGTCGACGATCTCCAGTATCCGGTCCTCCACCTCGTGGGCGTTGGCGAAATAGAGGTTCTCGTCGACGCGCACGGCGGCGGCGTGGGGGAACGTCTCGGTGTCGTAGCGGGCGACGCTGCGGAAGTGGGTGGAGTCGCCGAGCCTGCCGAGCACGGCGATGTGCGGCCTGCTCGACTGGCGCAGGAAGAGCGCGACGGCGGCGGCGGCGCCGAGCAGCAGGCCGCCTGCGACACCAAGGAGCAGCACTCCCGCGAGGGTCAGGATGTGCACCACGGCGTCCGCGCGGTAGAAGCGCCAATGCTCGCTCAGCATCGAGAAGTCCACGAGACCCGCGACCGAGACGATCACGATGGCCGCGAGGGTCGCGTGGGGCAGGTCGGCGAACAGCGGCGTGAGCCAGAGCAGGGTAACGACGATGGCGACGGCGCAAACGAGGGTACTGACCTGCGTGCGCGCACCCGCGGCGTGGTTCACGCTCGATCGCGTGAAGCTGCCGGCGACTGGGTAGGCGCCCGTCACCGCGGCGCCCAGGTTCGCGGCCCCGAGCGCCAGCAGTTCCTGGGGCGCGTCGATCCGCTCGCGCTGGCGGGCGGCCAGGGTCGCCCCGATGGAATAGCTCTCGACGAAAGCGACCAGCGCGATCATGGCCGCCGCCGGCGCGAGATCCACCCAGAGGGCCGGGTCGACCGGCGGCAGGGTGATCGCGGGCAGGCCGGCGGGCACGAAGCCGACCGCCTCGACGTCGAGATCGAACACGGCGACGCAGACCGTGGCCGCGATGGCGACGAGCATCGGTCCGGTTCTGGCGACGGGGTGATCCCGATTGCCGAGCGGCACGCCGGCGAAACGCCGCACCGCCCATACCCCGGCGAGACTGGCTACGCCGATGGCGAGCGCCGTCGGGGAGAGATCGGCCAGCGCCGCCGCGAACCGCGCAAGCTGTTCGAACGGATTCCCGCGGCTGTCGAGGCCGAGTCCCGCGAACGCCGGCAACTGGCTGATGACGATGAGGATGGCGGCGCCGTTGACGAATCCCGCGATGACCGGATGGCTCAGCAGGTTGACGATGCCGCCCATCTGCAGGAGCCGGAGCAGCCACAGCACGATGCAGACCTCCAGGCACAGGATCGAGGTGATCCCCAGGTAGGCGTCGGAGTACGCCGGCGCGTACTCGCCGACCGTGGCCGCCACCATCAGCGCGGCGATGGCGACGGGGCCCACCACCAGTTGCCGGGACGATCCGAGCACGGCGTGGATCGCCATGGGAGCCAGGCACGCGTACAGCCCGGCCTGGGCGGGCAGTCCGGCCAGGAACGCGTAGGCCACCGCCTGTGGAACCGTGACGACCCCGAGGACCAGCCCGGCGACCAGGTCGTGGCTCATGTCCTCGCGGCGGTAGGCGCGGAGGGTCGCCACGATGGGTAGGAACCGCGTCAAGTCCTTGACACCCGAGAACATGGGGCGCAACTCTATCAGTCCGGGTCGCGCGGCGGCGCGGTCGGGGGCGCGGGCCGTCGGTCATGCCGGCGCACACCAGGGCAAACGGGGAGGAGACGATGGACACGCAAGCCGCGGTCGCGTTCGAGGCGGGTCAGCCGCTATCCATGGAGACGGTGCAGCTCGGCGGCCCCCGGGCCGGCGAGGTCATGGTGGAGATCCGGGCGACCGGCATCTGTCACACCGATGCGTACACGCTGTCGGGCGCGGACCCGGAGGGCCTGTTCCCGGCCATCATGGGACACGAGGGCGCCGGCGTGGTCGTCGAGGTGGGGGAGGGCGTGACGAGCCTCGCCGCGGGCGACCACGTGATCCCGCTCTATACGCCGGAGTGCCGCCAGTGCAAGTTCTGCCTGTCGGGGAAGACGAACCTGTGCGGCGCCATTCGCGCGACGCAGGGGCAGGGCCTGATGCCCGACGGCTCGTCGCGCTTCTCGCTGCACGGCGACACCATCTTCCACTACATGGGGACTTCGACCTTCTCGAACTACACCGTGCTGCCGGAAATCGCCGTCGCGAAGATCCGCGAGGACGCCCCCTTCGACAAGGTCTGCTACATCGGCTGCGGCGTGACCACGGGGCTCGGCGCCGTCATGAACACCGCGCGGGTCGAGCCAGGTTCGAACGTGGCCGTCTTCGGGCTCGGCGGCATCGGCCTGAACGTCATCCAGGGCGCCCGCCTGGTCGGGGCGGACCGCATCATCGGCGTCGACCTCAACCCGGACAAGCGCGCGCTGGCGGAGCGGTTCGGCATGACGGACTTCGTCAACCCGGCGGAGGTGGACGACGTGGTCGGGGCCATCGTCGACATGACCGACGGTGGCGTGGACTACTCCTTCGAGTGCATCGGCAACGTCGAGGTGATGCGCCAGGCCCTCGAGTGCTGCCACAAGGGCTGGGGCGAGAGCGTCATCATCGGCGTCGCCGGTTCCGGCCAGGAGATCGCGACCCGGCCGTTCCAGCTCGTCACGGGCCGCGTGTGGCGCGGCACCGCGTTCGGCGGCGCCAGGGGCCGCACCGACGTGCCGAAGATCGTCGACTGGTACATGGACGGCAAGATCAACATCGACGACCTCATCACCCACACCATGCCCCTCGGCGAGATCAACGACGCCTTCGACCTGATGCACGAAGGCAAGTCGATCCGGTCGGTGGTGGTGTACGGGTGATGTGTTGATGCTCGCATGAATGGTGATATGATGTTTGCCTCATCGAGCCGACCCCTTCCATGCGCACCACGCTGACCATCGACGATCCGGTAGCCAGGCAGCTCAAGGACGAAGCCCATCGAACGGGCAGGTCCTTCAAGGCCGTCGTCAACGAAACGCTACGTGCGGGGCTGGCTCGCGGACGGGCAACTCCGGCGGGCCGGCGATACAGGCTCGAACCCGTGTCGATGGGTGAAGTAGTCGGCGGCCACGATCTCGACAAGGCCCTGCAGTTGGCTGCACGCCTGGAGGACGAGGAGATCGGGCGCAAGCTGCAACAGCGGAAGTGATTCTGGTCGATGCGAACCTGCTGATCTATGCCGTCAACCGGGACGCTCCCCGACACGAAGCTGCAAGGCATTGGCTGGAGGACGCTCTCTCGGGAGCGGACCTGGTGGGACTACCCTGGATCTGTCTGCTGGCGTTTCTTCGCATCACCACCCATCCGCGCATTCTGTCCCATCCGTTGACCGTGGAGAGGGCCGGGAGCTTCGTGCAGTCATGGCTGGACGAGCCGATCGTCGAACCGGTGGCGCCGGGCGCGGGTCATTGGCAGTTGTTGTACAACCTGATCCGCGGCAGCGGGACGGGCGGCAATCTGACATCCGATGCCCACGTCGCCGCAATGGCCATCGAGCGGGGCGCTTCGGTCTACTCGGCGGACTACGACTTCAGGCGGTTTCCGGGCTTGCTGCACGTCAATCCGCTTGGTGAGGCGCGCTGACGGTATCAAAGGCCGAACCCTCGGGAAGGAGACGAGACATGGATAGAGACACTTGGTTGGCGCAGGTTCGCGAAGAGATCCTCGAGCCCGACCTGCCGATCTGCGACCCGCACCACCATCTTTGGGATCACCCGGACAGCAGGTATCTCCTCGACGAACTGCTCGCGGACACCGGCAGCGGCCACAACGTCGTCTCCACGGTCTTCATGGAGTGCATGGCGATGTACCGTGCGGACGGGCCCGCGGCGTTACGGCCGGTCGGCGAGACGGAGTTCGTGAACGGCATCGCCGCGATGAGCGCGAGCGGCGGGTACGGAGACGGGCGGATGTGCGCGTCCATCGTCGGTTTCGTGGATCTGACGCTACCGGAGGCGGGCGCGGCCCTCGATGCGCACATGGCGGCGAGCCCGCGCTTCCGCGGCATCCGCCACGCGTCCGGGTGGGATGCGAGCGAAGACGTGCGGAACTCGCACACGAACCCGACCGAGGGGCTCCTGGGAGATGCGGCGTTCCGGTCGGGTTTCGCGGAACTGGGCAAGCGCGGACTCACCTTCGACGCCTGGATGTATCACTCGCAGATCCGCGAACTGATACCGCTTGCCCGGGCGTTCCCGGACCAGCCCATCGTCCTCGACCACTTCGGCGGACCGCTCGGCATCGGGCCCTACGAGGGACGGCGGCAAGAGATCTTCGCGGCCTGGAAGGACGACGTCGCGGAACTGGCCCGCTGCGAGAACGTGGTCGCGAAGCTCGGCGGGCTCGTCATGCCCATCAACGGCTTCGGTTTCCACAAGCGCGACACGCCGGCCACGTCGGACGAATTGGTCGCGGCCACGCGCGACTACTACCTGCACATGATCGACTGCTTCGGCGCCGACCGCTGCATGTTCGAGAGCAACTTCCCGGTGGACCGGCAGAGCTGCTCGTACCACGTGCTCTACAACTCCTTCAAGAAGATCGCGGCGGGGTGCTCGGCAGCGGAGAAGGCGGCGCTGTTCCACGACACGGCGGTGCGGGTGTATCGCGTGGAGACGTAGCGCGGTTCTGGATCAACCCTCGTCCGGTGGCGCCTCGGCCGGCCGTTCCAGCCACCGGAACAGCAGCAGCGCCACCGCGGCCCCGGCGAACTGCGCGACGATGAACGCGGGTGCGTGCGCCGCCAGGATGCCCGAGAACGTGTCCGTGAAGGAACGCGCGACGGTGACGGCAGGATTCGCGAACGACGTCGAAGCCGTGAACCAGTAACCGGCCGTGATGTAGAGCCCGACCATGGCCGCAATGGCGTTCGGCCGCACCTTCAGCGTGCCGAGAATGGCGGCGAGCAGGCCGAACGTGGCCACGCCTTCGGCGAGCCACTGCCCGCCGCCGGAACGCGCCTTCGACGACGCCTGCAGCAGCTCGAGGTCGAACATCGCGTGGGCGAGCAACGTGCCGGCGAGGCCCCCGGCCACCTGGACCGCGACGTAGGCGCAGGCGAGGCCGACGCCGATCTCCCGCCGCAACGCGAACGCGAACGTCACCGCCGGGTTGAAATGTGCCCCCGACAGGGGCCCGAAAATCGTGATGATGACCACGAGGATGGCGCCGGTCGCCACGGTGTTGCCGAGCAGGGCGATGGCGTCGTTGCCGCCCGCCAGGGTCTCGCCCATGATCCCGGAACCCACGACGGTCGCGAGCAGGAGCAGCGTGCCGACGAACTCCGCGGCGAGTTTGCGCGGGGTGTCCACTCAGGCTCGGACCCGGCGGGGCAGGGAAACACGCATCGCGACAGCATACCCGGGCGAGATTGCCGTTCGGTTACGGCGCTCGTAAGGCCCGCGCCGGCGGTTGACAGGTGCCGCGCATGTTTTCATGCTATGCACATGACAACGATGATACAGATCCGCAACGTCCCCGACGCATTGCATCGACAACTCAAGGCACGCGCGGCGCTCGAGGGCGTGTCGATGTCTCTCTTTGTCCTGCGCGAGCTGGAGAAGACGCTGGGTCGAGCGGCGCGCCGGGACGTGGTCGAGAGAATCGGACGTCGACCCGAAGTGACGCTGGATCCGACCGCGGCCGAAATCCTGCGCGAGGCACGCGAGGAGAGGCATCCGTAAATGGTGCTCGACGCCTCCGGCGCGATCGAGTTCCTGATGAACACGGCCTTGGGCAAGCGGCTCGCGCCGCGGC
This sequence comes from Pseudomonadales bacterium, assembly GCA_963664635.1. Lineage (GTDB taxonomy): Bacteria > Pseudomonadota > Gammaproteobacteria > Pseudomonadales > Azotimanducaceae > VXNE01. The sequence goes on from OY761542.1 coordinate 874,277, forward strand.
TGACCGGCGTGGAACCCGTCTGTGTCCCGCACCTGATCGACGTAGAGGTGGCGCACGTGCTGCGCCGTGCCGTCGCGCGTGGTGCGCTCGCTGCCGAGCGCGGCGCCATGGCGCTCGACGATTGGTTCGACGTCGAGGTCGAACGCTACGCGCACGCGCCCCTGCTGGAGCGCGTCTGGCAACTGCGGGAGAACGTCAGCGCGTACGACGCGGTCTACGTCGCCCTCGCCGAGTCGCTGTCCATGGTGCTCGTGACGGCCGACCGACGGTTGGCCGCGGCGCCGGGGCTGCGTGCCCGGATAGAGGTACTGTAGGGTCGCCCTCGTGGCGGCCCGTGTCGAATTCACGGCCGACGCAGGCCCGTGCGGCGCTTTCGAAGGCCGCACCCCGCAAACCGGTATATTGCATCCCCCAGGCTCCACGGAACGCTTCGACCCATGCCCGACATCCAGCATCGCACCGTCCAGACAAACGGCATCGACATGCACATTGCCGAAATGGGCGAAGGCCCTCTCGTGCTCCTGTGCCACGGCTTCCCGGAGTCCTGGTACTCCTGGCGGCACCAGCTCCCGGCGCTGGCGGCCGCCGGCTACCACGTCGTCGCCCCGGACCAGCGCGGCTACGGCGAGACCGATGCGCCCGAGGACGTCGACGACTACACGCAGTTCCATCTCGTGGGCGACATGGTGGGCCTGGTGGCGGCGCTCGGCGAGGAGCAGGCGGTGATCGTCGGCCACGACTGGGGCGCGCCGGTCGCCTGGAACGCCGCGATGTGGCGGCCCGACGTGTTCCGTGCCGTGGCGGCCCTGTCCGTGCCCGCCTCGCCCCGGGGCCCTGCCCCGCCGACGGCCATGATGAAGGCCACGTTCGGCGAACGCTTCTTCTACATCCTCTACTTCCAGACCCCGGGCGTGGCGGAGCACGAGTTGCAGCACGACGTGCGCGCGACGCTGCGCAAGTTCCTCTTCGGGGCGTCCGGCAATGCGCCGCGCGGCATGGGGATGATGGCGGACCCGCCGCACCGGTCGGCGTTCATGCTCCCGCAGCTCGACGACTGCGACACGCTGCCGGACTGGCTGACGGAGGAGGACCTCGACTTCTTCGCCGAGGCGTTCCGCAAGCGGGGCTTCCGGGGCGGCCTCAACTGGTACCGCAACCTGGATCTCACCTGGGAGCTCTCGGGACCCTTCCAGGGCGGGAAGATCGGCCAGCCGGCGCTCTTCGTCTCCGGGGACCGGGACCTGATCCGGAACAACCCGGGCTTCGAGGAGGGGATGCGGGAGGTGGCGACGAACCTGGTGGACCTGGTGATCCTGCCGGGCATCGGTCACTGGACGCAGCAGGAGGCGCCCGAAAAGACGAACGAGACGCTGATCGCGTTCCTCGACGGGCTCTGATCCGGCGCGTCAGTCCGCCGGGTAGTCGAACGGCGTCCGGTCCGTGAACCGCGTGAGGACGTTGCCGGCGATGCGGGCGATGTCGTTGTCGTAGCCGTCGTGCGACAGCGCTCCGGCGAAGGAGATCGAGCCGGTGGAGAAGACCGCGCCGCCGCTGGCGGTCTCGAAGAACAGCATGTCGGCGCGGATGTCGGGGTCGTGCGGGTCCGGCACGGTGGCTTCGTGCAGCTCCTCGATGACGCGCAGCATGCCGGGACGGTGGTTCTCGGAACTCGCGATGACGACGGCGTGGCGCGGGGAACCGAGCGTGGCATCGTGCCGGTCGATCTCCTCGCCGGCCGCCCCGCCGCCCTGCGTACCGTAGTCGCCGACGATTTCCCGGCTCTCGACGCCCGCCATGGCGAATGCGACCCGCGGGTCGCCGGCGCCCTCCCGCAGGCGGTAGTAAGTGCCCCCGTCGAAGCCCTGCGCCGCGAAGCCGACGCCCGCGACGTGGTTGGGCGGACGTCCCAGGCGCCGCCACAGCCCGCCGTACTCGCCCGTGAACGAGTGGTAGTACTCGCCGGGCTCGGCGATCCAGCTGCGCGTGCCGCCCTCGGCGCGGCGCACCTCGATGACGCCCGGGTCGTCCGGGTCGAACGCGATGCGCCAGTAAAAGCCGTTGCCGCCCATGTACATGAGACGTCCGCCCTGCCCGAGGTAGTCCTCCAGGCCGTCCAGCATGGCGGTGGAGTAGTACTCGGGGTGCGTGCCGGTGACGACGACGGCGTACTCCGAGAGCAGCGCGCAGCCCTCGCGGTGCAGGTCCTCGTCGGTGACCACGTCGTAGTCCGCGCCGACACGCTCCAGCCACGCCACGAGGTTGGTGTCGGCGTTGAAGGACCACGTCAGGGTGCGGGGCTTCAGGTTGAGCACCGGGCGCCGGCGTGACGAATAGATCACCCCGCTGCCGTCTCCGTGGTACTCGTACAGGGACTTGCCGACCTCCGGGCGCGTCAGGAAATACCCGTCGGACGGCGTCCGGTTGCGGGAGAAGGAGAGGTACTGGTTGGCATATGCGAGGTAGGTGGCCGTCGATGCGAGGAACAGGACCGGGGCCCGGCGGGCGCCTTGCGCCGGACGCACGAAGAACACGGCGTAGTCCTCGCTGCTCTCCGTGGTAAGCCGCACGGCGTAGAGACCGCTCGGCAGGTCGGCGGGCACCTCCCATTCGAGGTCCGGCTCCCACCCGGCGTCGGTGATGTCGTCTTCGTGGAAGTGGATCGCCGCGTATTGGGAGGGATCATCGGTCCAGCGCTGGGTCGAGCCGTCCCACCGGGCGCCCTTGACCGCCCGCGCGGGGTGCTGGTGGATCGAGGCCTCGAAGGTCCCGGTCGTGTCGGGGAGCGTCTTGGCCGCCATGTCGCGGCCGAAGTCCCATGCGGCGATGGCCCGTCCGTGCTCCTCGAACCGCGGGCCCTCGATGCGGCCGTTGAACCCCGGGACACCATCGCGCGCGGCGAGATACCAGTCGCCGGTGGGGGCGGTGACCGCGAACGCGCCCTTCGCCGAGCACTCGCGGGCGTTCGGTTCTGCCGGGCCCAACCCCCGGACCGTGCAGGACAGCACCGTCTCCGTCGCGGTGCCGACCACCCGCACGCGGTGCCAGCGGGACGGGGCGAAGGGCTCCGCGAGACGTATCCCCTGGTCGCCGCGGGTCAGCAGGAGGTGCCCGTCCACGGTCTCGAGGGTGACGCCGGGACCGGAGAGGATCGTCTGCCGCGGGTGGTCGGGCGTCGTCGGCATCACGTCGCATTCGAAGGAGAGCGCCTCGAAGGCGGGCAACCCGTGCAGGCGGGCGAAGGACCCGGGCTGGATGGGCTGCTCGCGGGCGGGATACTCGCCGTTCATCTCAGCGTCGAGTTCGTGTTCGAGGAAGCCCGTGCCGCGGGGCCGGTCGTCGCCGCACACCAGCTTGACCAGTTGCGCCCGAAAGCGGTCCCCGACATGGCAGGTGACCATCACCCGCAGGCGGTCGCCGGCCGTGACGGACAGCGGATCCACGTACGAGGCGATGGTCTTGGGATCCATGGGTTGCGTGGTGCGGCGACCGTGCTCTGAGCGGGATGATCGGAGCGGGATGATATGTCAGGCCCGATGGACCGGGAGCGGCGGCTCGCTTACGCTCCGGCCGGTACGGCCTGCTGGGGACCTCGAACGGTGGAGCGCCAACCCAACATCGTCCTGTTCATGACGGACCAGTTGCGCCGCGACGCCCTCGGCTGCTACGGGAACACCATCTGCCGAACGCCCAACCTTGATCGGGTCGCGGCGACGGGTGTCCGTTTCGACAACGCGTTCACGGTGTCCCCGGTGTGTTCGCCGGCGCGCGCGTCGATCATGACGGGTCTCTATCCGCACAACCACGGCGTGATGCTGAACACGCACATCGCACCGGCGTGGAGTCCGGGACTGGCGGTGGAGACGCCAACGTTCTCGAAGATCCTGGCGCAGGCGGGCTACGCCCTCGACTACGTCGGCAAGTGGCACGTCCATGCGCACCTGACCCCGCGCGACTTCGGCTTCGACCGCCACGAGGTCTGCCCGCCCCGCTACGAACCGGTCCCGGGCACGGAGTCGTTCATCGACTTCGGCAACGGCAGCCGGCAACTGGCGGCCGCGGTCAACGGTGTGGACGTATCGGAGACCGCACCCGCCGTGCTCACGCGCGCGGCCATCCGCCAGGTCCGCGAGCGGGCGGCGGAGCGGCGGCCCTTCTTCCTGCGCATCGACCTCATCGAGCCGCACTTCCCCTGCGTGCCGCCGGAGCCTTACGGGTCGATGTACGCCCCGGAGGACATCCCCCCGTGGCCCAACTTCCGCGACGACTTCGTCGGCAAGCCGGCCGGCCACCTCCGCAAGCTCCGCGAGTGGCATCTCGAGGGCCGCGAGTGGGACTGGTGGAGCCGCGTCGTGGCTGCCTACTACGGCGTCGTCTCCCACGTCGACGACTGTGTCGGCGAGATGCTCGCCGCGATCGAGGACCTCGGCATCGCGGACGACACCGTCTTCGTCTTCTGCACGGACCACGGCGACGCCCTCGGCAGTCACGGCCACTTCGAGAAGGCCGGCACGATGTACGACGAGATCTTCCGCATTCCGATGCTCATGCGGGGCCCGCGGGACCTGGCCCCGCGTGGGGATGTCGGGGCGTTCGCGCGGTCGATGGACCTGATGCCGACGTTCGTCGATTGGGCGGGGGCTCGCGTGCCGGAGGGGCTCGACGGGCGCAGCCTCGCGCCGCTCGCGCGCGGGGAGCGGGTCGCGGGGTGGCCGGACGCGGTGTACTGCGAACACCATGGCGAAGTGTGGGGCTACCAGTCGCAGCGCATGGTGCGCACGCAGCGCTGGAAATACGTCTACGATCCGCACTCGACCGACGAGCTGTACGATCTCCATGAAGATCCGGGAGAGCTGGTCAATCGGGTCGAGGACCCGGCGTGCCGGGAGGTCCTCCGCGAGATGCAGGCGCGCCTCCTCGGCTGGAACGACGCCACCGGGGACATCTTCCAGTGGCGCTGGGTGCGCTGGAACCTGCCCGAGCCGCTGGCCCCGGAAGCCGCTGCGCGGGAAGCGACGCTGACCGGGTGACTGGCATACTGGGTCCCCCTGCGGATATCGGTGAGCGCAAGGATGCGCTGCGATGGCTCGAAGCCTTGATCGACTGAGGAGGAGCCGACCGCTGACCGGGGACCGCGGGCGTGCTCTGGCAGCGGCCTTCCGGAGCGCATGCCGGCGTCGGGTGCGGGCACCGCTGCTCCGCGCGGTGAGTCTGCTGTTCCTGCTCGCTTTCGTTGCGGCAGCGGGCGACATGGTCCACTTCGGTGGCGTCGGTCCGGATTTCCACCTGCAGGCGCCCATCGCCGTCGTGGCGGCGCAGTACGTACTCGCCATCCCCGTGGCCTTCGCCGCCGTCGCCATGGTCGCCGGCGCGGTCGCCCGGGACGGTGCGACGCCGGCGACAAGGCCGGTGGACCTGTTCGGGCGGCTCGCGGCGGGCACGCTGGGGGCTCTCCTATGCGGCTGTGCCGCCCTGGCGGGAACGCTGGTGGGCGTGTCGGCGCCGTGGCTCGACACGGAGCGGCTGGTACCGTTCTCCTTCTGGCCGTACTGGCATGCGCTTTGGAGCGTGGTCGCGCCCAACGCGTTCATTACGAGCGCCGTCATCTCGGCCGTGGCGGTGCGCACCGGTGACGTCTGGGCGACCTGCGCCGCCGGCCTCGCCCTGCTGCTCCTGGTCGCGACGGTCGGTCTCGCGGCCGGTCCGGACATCGCCGCCCTGCTCGACCCGCTCGGGACGTTGGCGTTCGCGGAGACGATCCGCCATTGGACGGGGGTGGATCGCGCGCTGATGCCTGGTCTGTCGGGTGGCCTGTTGGCGCACCGGCTGGCATGGCTCGGGGTGGGCTTGGCGTCGCTCGCGCTGGCCGCCTGGAATGCGCGCACGGGATCGTCCGCGCGAGTCGGGTTGCCCGGGCGTGGACGATTCGCCCCGAACGGCGGGGTGTACCGCCAACTCGCTTGGCCGGTTGCCGCCGAGTGCGGCTCGCTGTTTCGCTCTCCTTCGTTACGGGTAGTGACCGCCCTGGCGGCGGTGTACCTGTTCGTCTGGACCTGGATGCTCGTTGCCGGAGGATACGTACCGCCGGCGTCGCCGGTGGGCGATCTGGCCGGGGGCCTCGACGGGAGCGCGCTCCTTCCGGTGCGCCTCGGCGTCGTCTTGCTGGCTGGGGCGCTGGTACATGGTGCCGGGCGCCGCGGCGAGAACGCGGCGCACGGGGGAGTGGTGGCCGGCAGGTCGGTCGGGGCGCCGGCGGCGGCGCTCTGTTGCGTCGTGGCGGCCCTTCTGACGCTCGGCGGCGTGGGCGGAATTGCCGAAACGCTGGCCAACCCGGACGCCGCGGTGGACCTGTCCGTGCTCCCCCTCGCGGTCTACGTGGTCTTCGGCTGGGAACTGCTGGTGCTCGCGGCGGTATCCGTTGCGGTCCACGCCTTCGCCGGCAGTCGCCTGGGCGGCACGATGGCGATGTTGCTGGTCCTGCTGTGGCAAGCCGGCGCCGCCGGCCTCGGGTTCGAGCACGTGCTCTACGGACTGCGTCTCCCGCAGGCGCGGTACTCGCAGATGAACGGTTACGGGCACTTCGTCGAACCGCTGGTCACGGTGGGCGTCTACTGGTCGGCCTTCGCGGTGCTGCTCGGGGTCTGCGGATACGTGCTGAGGCCCGAACGCGGAGGCGCCGCTATCTGGTTCGCGGCCGCCACACAGCGTTGCACTCCCACGGTGCGCTCGGTGGCAGCGCTGGCGGGAGTCGTCTGGATCGGGCTCGGCGCGTGGATCTTCTACAACACGAACGTGCTGAATGCCTACGAGACGGAGGCGGACATCGGGGCGCGCCGGGCCGAGTACGAGAGGCGCTTCGGAGCCGTTGCGGACCTGCCGAGACCCGAGCCGGTGGCCGCGGACCTCATCGTGGACCTCTACCCGGAGCGACGCGCGCTCCGCAGCCGGGGGACGGTGCTGCTCGGCAACACTGGCGCCGCGCCGATCACGGACTTCGTCGTGTCGTTCCCGCGCGACTTGCGCGTCGCGACGCTGGCGGTCCCCGCCACGCTCGTCGAGCGGGCCGATGCCCTGGGCATCCGGCGGTACGTGTTCGATCCCCCGCTGCGCCCCACCGAGCGTGTCAGGATGGCCTTCGACGTTTCCCGCGAGCACGTGGGCTTTCGCCACCGCGCCGCGCCGACGGGTCTGGCCGCGAACGGGACCCTCCTGGCGGGACGGGACGTCGTGCCGTCCATGGGCTACGACGCCACCTTCGAGCTGGCGGGCCGCCACGCGCGCCGGCGGCACGGCCTGGCGCCGGCCGAAGCGCGCGCGGACGGACGGCCCGGCATGTTCGGGGGGACCCGGGTCAGGGTCCGGCTCGGGACGAGTCTCGACCAGGTGGGGGTCGCGCCCGGCCGGCTGGTGCGCGCCTGGCGGGAGGAGGACAGGAGCTACTTCGAGTACGAGGCGGATCGTCTCGCGTGGCCGTCGCTGTGGGTGAGGTCGGCGCGTGAGGCGAGGAAGGACGGTTAGCGCTCAACGATTGCCGATCACTTCGAGGGCCATGCCGCCCTTGATGCCAACCTGTGCCAGAGACCGATCATCAAATGTTCCCTTTTTTGAACGCTGGGCCCAGTTCGGCCCGATGTCTTCGTAGACCGTTTGAGAGGCGGTGTTCTTGAGGATCCAGGCGGTGCCGTAGGCATGAGGCGGGAACGGCTGCAGGCGCAGCAGGATGCGATCGAGAAACGCGCCCACGGGCATCGTCTCGTCGAACGGTTCCTCCCACTGCGGCCCATGCTTGCCAATCAGTGGTCGGGCGTCGAGGCGGAGTACCGCGTTGCTGACGTAAGTGATCGCGTCTTCCCGGACTTCTAGGACAACTCGCTCGATCCGGTCCGCGCGTTGTTCGACAGGGACGTCTGCGAGGTCCAGCTTTTCCAGCAACGCCTTCGCGGACAGCGCGTTCGAAATCCCGCCGGCGGCAACGTCCGTGATGCTTGGCCCTCCACCGGCCATCGCATTGACGAACGCTCGAGGCGATGACGCGCTGAACTCGGATGGCGGATAGAAGACCCAGGGGCGCTTCCAGAGAATGGCGAAGAATGCGATCGCAATGCCGAGTCCAAATGCTCCCATGAAGATGAAGATTGCGATCTGCATCCAGCCGGACGCTTCCGCGAAGCTGTATGCCAAGCTCGCTTCCACCAGGCCAAAGAAAAGCGCGATTATGGATAGAGGCGTGTAGGTCTTCCTGGGCGGGGACTCGGGCGATACGTTTGGAGGACCGGAGTCTTCAGGCACTGGCTTGTGAGAACCCGACAGTGATCGCGTGTTTCAAAGTGGCCAGCCAGAGGAACAGCATGCGGTCGTCGACCGATCGGTGGCGCAGGGTGTACAGGAGGTCGGCGAACAGTTGCCCGGGAAGCACGTCGGGCGAAATGCTCATGAACGCCAGCCCCGAGCGTACAGCGAAAATCTCGTTGATGTACAGGAGATTGCTGGTGACCTGTTCCGCAGGACAATTGAACTGTATGGGCCGCAGCTTGGCGATCCACTTCATGGTGTATGCACCCTGCTTGGTGTCGTCGACGAGTTTCGTGTCGTGGAAGTCCTTGTGCCGGTCCACATCATGGAAGTAGCTGACCACGACGTTGTGCAGCACCACGTCGTTGATTTCGAGGTGCTCGAAGTCGGAGCCGATGTGTGCTCGAAGCCCGGAGAAGATACCGTGCAACAACTCCTGGCGCTTGGCAACTTTGAGTTGTACCGGGGTGAGCGGCATGGAACTGGACGCGCCAGGAGATCGAAGCCGGTACTTAGCCGCCTAGCCGGCGTCGTCCAGTAGATGGAACACGGCTTTCAGATATGCGGCATGGGCTGCGTCCGAAGACTGGACGAAGTCGAGAATGGCTTCTTCCTCAACTGGCGCGGCATCATTCGGTGTACGGGCGTGGACCACTTCCTGGATTGCCTCGTTGTCGAACAGCGCACGGTAACGCTGCTCCAATTCTTCGCTCGTGGGAAACGCCATGGCCTTCTCCTGAGTCACTTTGATGCAACTCCGCGACTTGCTCCATGCGGCTGGGCGGGTGGAGACAACTCCTCCTCGACAAGAAGTGATCCCTTGTGAAGTCGCTGAAGTGCGTTGAAGACGGACATCACCTTGTGTCTTGTGTGCGCGTTGCCGTCTTCAAGGGAGCGAAGTAGATCGCGGCTGACATCCGCCGCGCCCGCGAGCTTGCTCATGCTCAAGCCTGCATTCTCGCGCAGAACTCGGCAGCGCGGGAACATGCTCTTGGCGATTGGTGGAGCCATCCGTCGACGAGGCTATCTGAAGAACTCTGCATATGTCAACAGGAAACCGCCTTTAACTGTGGTTTTCGTCAGGTTTCGGCAAATGCGGGGCGGCGCGAGGGGGCGGATGCGCGCGGCAGGTGGTCCGCCAGCGAAGTGTCGCACGTTGCCGACGTGCCCTCCACGAACGCGCATGGGCCGGACGATTCTGGTCCCGGAGCGAGGGAGGGGGCTCGTGTAGATTTTTTGGAGCCTGCTACATTCCGGCACAACCGCTACCGAGCGAGGGAGAGTATGCACACGCATTGGTCATTTGCCTTGAGCGTGGTCGCGTTGGCGAGTGCCGCCGCAACGGCGTCTGCGGACGGGAAGAACGCGTACTTCGGCGACCTCCACGTCCACACCCGCTATTCCTACGACGCCTTCTTCTTCGGCACGCTTGCGTCGCCGGACGACGCCTACCGCTTTGCGCGGGGCGATCCGCTCATGCATCCGGCCGGCATCGAGCTGCAGCTCGACCGTCCGCTCGACTTCTACGCCGTCACCGACCACGCGTACTTCCTGGGCATGTGGTGGGCGGTCCGGACGAACCCGGAACACCCGCTGCGCGCGGATCCGGCGGCGGTCGAGATCGTCGAGGCCGGGTCGCGCTACGAACGGGGCGTCGCCTACCGCAAGGCCTTTCGCTGGCCGCGGGTGCCTTCCCAAGCGGAGGACATGCGCACGGCGTGGCGCGACATCCAGGCGGCGGCGCAGCGGCATTACGACCCCGGCCGCTTCACCACCTTCATCGGTTTCGAGTTCACGCCGGAACCGAACATGGACGGGCTGCACCGGAACGTCATCTATCGCGGTACCCGGGCGCCGCCAGAGGTGATCGGCCGCAGCGAGACGCTAAACCCGGAGTTCCTCTGGGACTGGATGGACCGCCACCGCGCCGACGGCATAGAGGCGCTTGCCATTCCCCACAACATGAACCTCTCCAACGGCCGGATGTTCGAGGGCACGTACTTCGACGGTTCGCCCCTGGCCGCCGCCTACGCGCAACAGCGCATGCGCAACGAACCGCTGGTCGAGATCACGCAGGTCAAGGGCACGTCGGACACGCATCCCGCGCTCTCGGTGAACGACGAGTGGGCGAACTTCGAGATCATGCCCTTCAAGCTTGGCGCCGGCTTCAACAAGAGCCAGCCGCAGGGCAGCTACGCCCGCGAGGCGTTGCTGAACGGCCTGCGCTTCGGGGCACGGCTCGGGCACAACCCGTACCGGTTCGGCTTCATCGGCTCGAGCGACACGCACAACGGCGGCGAGCGCTACGTCGAGTCGAAGTTCGTGGGCAAGGTGGGGGACTTCATGAGCGACCCCGTCGACCGCGGGTCCGTCCCGGTACCGCCGGGCGGCCGGGGTCGGCCCTACCCGGAGCCGGACGAGAACCTGTCGGCGGCGGAGCGCGAGTACCTCATGCGCGCGCCGCAGCTCGGTCATCTCGAAACGGCGCGGCGCTATTACGGCGCGTCTGGGCTGGCGGGCATCTGGGCGCCGGAGAACACGCGGGAGGCCCTGTTCGACGCGATGCGGCGCAAGGAGACGTTCGGGACGAGCGGTCCGCGCATCACGGTGCGGTTCGTGGCCGCGGCCGCCCTCGAGGGCGGCCGCGCAACGGACTACCGGGACACGCCCCCGGGCGGCGTGGCGCAGGGCGGGGACCTGTCGCTGGCGGCCGGCGCCACACCACAGTTCCATGCTTGGGCGATGGCGGACCCGTCGAGCGCGCGGCTCCAGAGGCTGCAGGTCGTCAAGGGTTGGGTCGACGACGGCTGGCCGAAGGAAAAGGTATTCGACATCGCGTGCTCGGACGGACTGTCCGTCGATCCGGACACGCACCGCTGCCCGGATAACGGCGCGACCGTGGACCTGTCGGACTGCGGCATCAGCGCAGGCAAGGGCGCGGCGACGTTGCGCGCGGACTGGGAGGATCCGGAGTTCGACGCGCGCCAGCCGGCGTTCTACTACGTTCGGGTGCTGGAGAACCCGACGTGCCGCTGGTCGACCTGGGACGCCGTGCGCGCCGGCGTCATGCCGCGGCCGGACTTGGAAGAGACCCTGCAGGAGCGGGCCTGGTCGTCGCCCATCTGGGTGAGCTCCGGGTAACTGTCCGCGCGGCGCGCCTGTCAATCCGCCGAGACGGTTTGGCGGGCGGCCGAGCGTTGCGCGACCACTGCCAGCAGCAGCATGCCGGCCATCGCCGGCGCGACGGTCCACAGCACCACCTGCCAGCCGAAGCCGTGCAGCAGCGTCCCCGCGAGCAGGCTGGCCAGCGCCGACATCCCGAACACGCTGAAGTCGTTTACGGCCTGCGCGCGGAAACGTTCGCTCGCGCGGTACGTGGTCACGAGTTGCGTGGTGCCGCCGACGAACAGGAAGTTCCAGCCGACGCCGAGGAGCACCATGCCCCACCAGTAGTGCATGACCTCGCGGCCGGACAGTCCGATGGCGACGGTCGCGCACATCGTGAGTGCGCCGAGCGCCATCAGCCGCGTCGTGCCGAGGCGGGCGATGAGGGGCGCGGAAACGAGGGAGGGCAGGTACATGGCAACGACGTGGGCCTGCACGACGCGCGCCGTCTCCTCGATGGAGTAACCGTCGACGACGTGCATGCTGAGGGGCGTCGCGGTCATGACGAACACCATGGCCCCCTGCCCGACGACCGCGGCCGCCATCGCGACGAGGAATCGGGGCTGGGCAACCACCTCGGGCAACGGACGCGCGGGCAGGGCGGCGGCGTCGCCCTGCCCGGAGAGGACGTTGCGGTACCCGAGGAGCAGGACGCCTCCGAGGCCGTACAACGCCGCCACGGCGAACATTGCGGCCTGGTACGGGGCGTCGGGATTGATCGACGGACTGCGCGCGACGAACTCGGGACCGATGACGGCGCCGCCGATGGAGCCGACCAGGATGATGGAAACGGCCCAACCGACGCGGTCGGCCGGCACGCTTTCGGCCGCGGCGAAGCGGAAGTGCGCGCTGAAAGCCAGCGTCATGCCTATCAGCGCGGCCCCGAGGGTGAAGCCGAGGAAGCTCGAGGCGCCGAGGGCGAATCCGGCGATGAGCGCGCCCGCGAGGCCGGCCGCCGCGGCGCCGAGGAAGGCCGCACGCCGGCCGATGCGCTGCATGAGGAGAGCGGCGGGCACGGTGGCGGCGGCGGTGCCCACGACCATGACGGAGAGCGGGAGGGTGGCGAGCGCCGGTTCGGGGGCGATGTGGCTGCCGACGATGCCGCCCAGGGTGACGACGATGACCGTGCCGGTGACGAAAACCACCTGGCCGGCGAACAGGAGGACGACGTTACGGGGCGGCCGCATCGCTCCCCGCGCCGGCCGCGGGGCCTCCGGGCTCGTCCCCGATGTAGTGGATGGCCGCGCGGGCATCCGTCGCCGGGCGGGCGTCGACACGCACCGGCCGGAACACGATCTCGCCGACCTCCAGGTCCGGCAATTCCGGCTCGACGGGACTCACCTTGCCCCGTCTCAGGGCTTCGGGGATGTCGAGGTCCCAGCCATGCGTCCCGTCCAGGGTGTAGCGAATCCAGTCGTCCCCGCGCTGCCGGTACAGGGTGCCCCAGGAGCGCCCCGCGTCGCCGGCCAGCCAGGCGTACTCTGGCCGTCCGTCCGCATCCATGTCCACGCGTAACAGCACCATGGTGGAGTCGTCGTTCCACGACCATTCGCGCTCGGCGACTTCCCGCAGGCTCGCCGGCACCTCGAAAGGCTCCGGACGCAGGATGACGATGTCCCACATGTCGGTGTCGCGCGGCGTGCGGGAGCCTTCCCGGATGCGTGAGACGAGTTCCGGATCCGTGGTCTCGTACTGCGCGTGCAGGGCCTCGAGGCGTAGCCATCCAGGCCGGGCGAGGCGCTCCCCGGCATAGCGGAAATCGAAGTCGCGCAGGTCGATCTCGCCGCTCTCGACCCGGCCGAACTGGCTGGCCAGCGAGATTGCCCGGAAGTCGAGCAACGGGGTGTTGACCAGCAGCATGGCGCCGAGGACCACCCAGCCCATCGCGACGTTGACGCGGCCGAGTCCCGCCGGCCACCGGTCCCGCCCGCGGACGATGCTCCAGGCGTAGCCGATGGAGAACGCCGCGAACAGCAACGCCAGCGTCAAGGCCCAGCAACGCTCGACGGTCCACCCGTACTGGGCGACACGCAGCGAGAGCCCGTAGACGGACAGGGCCGAGACCACGGGGAGCAGGGCGACGCACACGTACAGCGGACGATGCACGAACAGGGGGTAGGGTGGGTGCCGGTCCGTCTGATACACGGCGTTGACGGCGAACAGCGCGATGGCGTTCAGGGTCATCAGGAGCGCCGTCCCGTTGCCCGTCTCCCACAGCGGGGCGAGTCCGGTGAACGGCAGGGCCGCCAGGAAGATCGCCACCACCGCGGCGGTCAGCGGCAGGAGCAGCCGCATGAGCCCTTCGAGGAGGCTCGTGACGCCGTCGATCACCCGGGTCAGCCGCCGGAAGATGAAGACCCCGAGCCCAAACGCCACGGCGAGGACGGGGAACAGGAACCAGTCCTCGCGGAACAGGTCCTGGAAGAAGTCGATGCCGATCACGGCGAACAGCGCGCCCCACAACGCCAGCACCAGGGCCATCCCGGCGGTCAGCGTCCACGCGAGGCCGAACACGAGGAAGTTGCGCCAGGAGCGGGTGAAGAGCGCGGGATAGCTGATCGACTCCCGGGCGGCGAGCTGTTGCAGGTACATCGCGCCCTTGAAACAGGCGACCAGCATGGTCAGGACGAACACGGCGATGAGCGAGTTCGTCGGGAACGCGCCGACCGGCGAGGCCTGCCAGCCGATGTAGACACCGAGCAGCGCGAGAACGGCGCAGAAGGCCCCGACGAACGCCGCGGCCCGCTTCAGGTTGCCGGCCTCGACGGTCAGCAGGAAGAGCGCGGGCGCCGTGACGGCGAGCGTCCAGAGGGGGAGATTCAGCGCGGGGGTCTGGCTGGGCCAGGCCCCGTGCGTCAGCGCACGCCATAGCAGGAGCAGGAGAACTCCCTGCACGAACGCCACGACGACCATCAGGTTGCGCGGCAGCGGCGGCGCGCTGGCTGCTTCGACCATATGCCTCCCCGCCAGCGCTGGCGGCTCAGAAGCTGAACGCGTCTCCCGTGAAGGCGCGGAACGTCACGAGCGCTTCCTCGGTGTCGAACGCGCCGGGCACCCCGAGCGGCGCCACGATGGTCGTGTGGATGCCGCGGTCGGCGTCCTGCCGCACGCGCTCCTGCACTTCCTCGACCGTGCCGATCGCCGCGATCTCGTTGATCAGCTCCTCGCTGAACGCGCCGGTGGTCCGTTCGCGGTCCCGGTTCGCCCAACCTTCGCTGATCTCCCGCGCGGCATCCTCGTAGCCGGCCCAGGCCAGGAAGTTGTTGTAGACCGGGTTGGCATAGTACGGCGCGAAGTTCGCCCGGAACCGCGCGTATCCGTCCTCGCGGTCGTCGGTCACGAGGATCATCTTGCGGTTCACGACCTCGACGCCCCGCCAGTCCTTGCCGGCGCGCTCCGCGCCGATCTTTACGTGTTCCATCATCTTGGGCAGCGCGGCGTTCGGCCACAGGTTGAAGATGACGCCGTCGCCGTGCTCGGCCGCCATCTCGATCATCTTCGGCCGCAGGGCCGCCAGGTAGAGGGGCGGCGGGTTCTCGAGCGGCGCCTGCCGGTAGCCCTGGCTCGACAGCGTCGTGAGCTGGAAGTTCGTGCGCTCGCCCGCGAGCATGGAGCGCACGATCGTCGCGGTCTCCCGCACGCGCGTCAGCGGCTTCTCGAGCGGGATCCCGTTGAACCGGGTCATGATGGTCTCGCTGGACGACCCGAGGCCCATCACGAAGCGTCCGTCATACGCCTGTCCGAGGACGTTGGCGGTGGCGGCCAGGACGGAGGGTGCGCGCGTGTACACCGGAGTCACCGCGCAGCCGACGCGCATCCTCCGGATGTGCGGGGCGACCGCGGCGGCCATCGTCAGGGAGTCGGGTGCGCCGGAGTCGGCGAACCATGCATCCGCGTAGCCGTTGGCTTCCGCCCACTCGAGCAGGTCGATGCTGTCCTTGAGGAAGGGACTCGCCGGCAAGGTGACCGCCATCCGATTCGCCAACGCCATGTTTCGTCTCTCCGCCAATCTCCGGGACGCCCGAAGCGTCGCATTTTGCGGCTTCCGCTGGCAACCGTATATGCTTGCCGTCCCCCGAACTCCGGGACCGGACCACCGAAATGAGCGACGTTGAGATCACCCCAGTACGGTCGACGCACCGCTTCGACGAGGCGGCGCTGCATGCGTACCTGACGGAGCACGTGGCGGGCTACGCGGGACCGCTCGGGGTGCGCCAGTTCGAGGGCGGGCAGAGCAACCCGACGTTCCTGCTTGAGACCCCCGGCGGCAACTACGTGATGCGCAAGCAGCCGCCGGGCGAGCTGCTGCGTTCCGCGCACCAGGTGGACCGGGAGTACCGCGTGATGGACGCGCTGTGGTCCACCGAAGTCCCGGTACCGAAGATGTACGCGCTGTGCGAGGACACGGGCGTCATCGGGACCAAGTTCTACGTGATGGAGCATGTCGAGGGCCGACTCTTCACCAACACCCGGGCGCCGCTGCTGTCCCCGGAGGAGCGCCACGCCGTGTACATGGACATGGTGCGCGTCCTGGCCCGGCTGCACACCGTGGACGTGCGGGAGGTCGGCCTCGCCGAGTTCGGCCGCCCCGGCAACTACTTCGCCCGCCAGGTGAGCCGCTGGTCCAAGCAGTACATCGCCTCGGAGACGGAAATGATCGAGGCCATGAACGCGCTCATCGAGTGGCTGCCCGAGAACCTGCCGGACGACGTGCCCCCGGTGGTGGTGCACGGGGACTTCCGGCTGGGGAACCTGCTGCTGCATCCGGAGGAGCCCCGGGTGGTCGCGACCCTCGACTGGGAGCTGTCGACCCTTGGCGACGGCCTGGCCGACCTCGGCTACTGGCTGCAGGAGTACCACGGCGACAAGGACCCGGACCTGGGCCTCGCCGGGGCGGACCTTGCGGCGCTCGGCATCCCCTCCGAAGAGGAACTCGTGGAGGCATACTGCCGCGAGGCGGGTCGTCCCCCGATCGACAACTGGCCCTTCTACATCGCGTACAACATGTTCCGGTCCGCCGGCATCGTCCAGGGCGTCTACAAGCGCGGCCTCGACGGCAACGCGAGTTCCGAGCATGCCCTCGAACAGGGGGGCATCGCCCGCCGCCGGGCGGAGCGCGGCTGGGAGCTGGTGCAGGAGATGCTGGGGGCCTGACGGGCGCGGCTGGGGTGGGGTAGCGGTTTCAGTCGCCGTCAAATCCGCGTTCGAGGAACGCGCGCGGGGACACGACCCTCACGCCGTGACGACGGCTTGAAGGGAAGTGCTTCACGTTGCCGGTGACCAGGTAGTCGGCGAGTCCCGCGCTGGCGACCTCAAGGAACGGCGCGTCGTCAGGATCGGGTAAAGGATCGGGCCAGGGCACCGGAGCGACCAGGTCACCCTCCACCGCGACCTGCGCGAGCAGCGCGGCGACCTCCGTCTCACCAAAAGGGAACGCGGGTCGCCCGAGCACTTCGACGTACTCCGCGAAGACCCTCGTGTCGTAACAGAGGCGGACGCGCCCCGCCGCGATCAGATTAACGATGACTCCCGGCGGGCCAAACGGCGACAGGAGACCCGAAACCAGCACATTGGTGTCGACGACGAGCCTCACGCAGGCCGCTGACTTCGAGCACGCGCGATCTCGGCATTGATATCCGTGAGGGTGAGACGATCCGCGCCCGATTCGCGCGCACGGGCCTGCATCGCCGCCACCGCGAGCTGTGCACGTGCCTGGCGCAGTGCCGTCAGGGACGCCTCGAGCGTCTCGGCGGTCGTCGGGGAAAGGATCGCGATCGGTTTACCGTTGGACGTGACGACCAGATCGCCCTCCGTGGCCAATGCATCCCATACGGCGGCCGATTGGCCGCGCAGTTCGCGGACGGTGACGAAGTTCATGTCTGGCCCTCGACCATTTCGTGTGCGCGATTGTGCTTCCAATCGAGTACACGATCAAGCCACGGTGAAGGTTCTTGCCCCATGGCGTCCCCGTTTCGACTTCGCGAACGCCCCCCTCGCCGACGGCGAGGGTCGCCGCTAAAGCATCTCCTCCGCCACGAGTTCAAGCGCCCGTGGCGAGCCGCCCGCGATCATCATCGTGGACACGCGTCCCGCGGCGGCCGCGGCCTTCCAGCGCTGCAGCCGGTCGCGGATGCGGTCCGCCGGCCCGATGAGGTGGCAGGCGTCCATCAGCTCCGGCGGTACCGCGGCCATCGCCTCGTCGCGCCGCCCCGCGAGATACAGGTCCTGGATCTTCACGGCGGCCTCCTCGAAACCCTGGCGCTTGGCGTAGTTGTTGTAGAAGTTCTTGTCGCGGGCGCCCATGCCGCCGATGTAGAGCGCCATGTTGCCGCGGATCGGCATCATGCACTGCTCGATGTCGTCGCCGAGGGCCACGGTTACGAACGGAGCGACGTCGAACTCGGTGCGCGAGCGGTCGCCGGCGGCAAGACCCTGGCTGATGGATTCTTCGAAGACACTGTCGTTCTCCGGGTCCATCCAGATGGGGAAGAATCCGTCGGCCACCTCGGCGGCCGCCGCCACGCCACGGGGCGTGATGCTCGCCGCGTAGATCGGGACGTCCTCTTCGCAGTGGAGGATGCTCTTCAGGGGCTTCCCGAGGCCCGTCGCGCCCGAACCGGTATAGGGCAGCTGGTACTGGTCGCCCTCGAAGGTCGACGGCGCCTTGCGCGCGATGATCTGCTTGACGATCTGGATGTACTCGCGCAGCCGCGTCACCGGCTTGCCGTAGGGGACGCCGTGCCAGCCCTCGACGACTTGCGGCCCGGAGGCCCCCAACCCGAGCATGAAGCGACCGCCCGAGAGCTCGGCCAGCGTCATGGCGGTCATCGCCGTCATGGCGGGGGACCGGGCGGGCATCTGCATGATGGCCGTGCCCACCCGGAGCTTCTCGGTCTGGGCCAGGATCCATGCCGCCGGCGAGACCGCGTCGGACCCGTAGGCCTCGGACGTCCAGAACGAGTCGTAGCCGAGGCTCTCCGCGTGACGCACCTGGTCGATGGGGATGGAGATCTTGCGACCGCTGTAACCGCCTAGCAGTCCGAGTTTCATGCCTTGGTCTCGCCTGGGAAAGCGGGCAAGGCTATCAGAAACGGCTTCGTGGGCGGCGTGACGGTCAGGGGTGGTTTCGGGGAGAGCCGAGGTCGTTTGGCCAGCGCGATGTCGTACGATACGCCGGATTGCGCATTGGCGGAGGGAGGGGTCTGACCGGCTGACGCCGGTAGCGCGAGTGCTGAAGCATGCGAAATCGATCTTTGAGAGCGAGCGGGACGCGGCGAACTGGTTCTCCCTACCGAACGCCGCCCTGTCTGGAGATGCCCGGCTGTTCCGGCTGGGCAGGAAGGCCGGCGCGCAGGACGTGAACGATGTGCTGGCGCGGCTTGAGTTCGGGGTGTACGGGTAGACACAGGTGATCCCGCTGGCTCCCACGCGCGCGTTTGATCGCGAATCGCGCCCGCGGCGTTGGCCACCTCCCCGCGTTCAAGCCGCCCCGCCCGTGACGCCCCAGGAGTTCATCGCGAAGTGGCGCGCCTCGGAACTCAAGGAGCGCTCGGCCGCGCAGGAACATTTCCTCGACCTCTGTAGGCTCCTCGGCGAGCCGACGCCGGCGGAGGCCGATCCCACCGGTGAGCGCTATTGCTTCGAGCGAGGGGCGCGCAAGGACACGGGAGGGGGCGGCTGGGCCGATGTCTGGAAGCGCCACTGCTTCGCCTGGGAATACAAGGGCAAGCACGCGGACCTCGACGCCGCCTTCAACCAGCTACGACAGTACGCGCTGGCGCTGGAGAACCCGCCGCTCCTGATCGTCTCGGACATGGAGCGCTTCCGCATCCGGACCAACTGGACCAACAGCGTGAGTGTGACGCACGAGTTCGCGCTGGACGATCTGGCCGACGCGGATGTCCGCGACAAGCTCCGCTGGGCGATGTCGGAGCCGGAGCGTCTGCGTCCCGGGGAGACCCGCCAGACCCTGACCGAACGCGCCGCGGCGACCTTCGCCGAACTGGCCCGGTCGTTGCGTGACCGCGGCCACGAGCCGCAAGCCGTGGCGCACTTCGTCAACCGGCTGGTGTTCTGCATGTTCGCGGAGGACGTCGGCCTGCTGCCGGACGACATGTTCACGCGGATGCTCGAACACTCCCGCAGACGGCCGGAGGATTTCGCGGAGCTGGCCCGCGCACTGTTCGGCGCGATGTGCGGCGGGGGCCGCGTCGGCTTCGAGACGGTGGCGTGGTTCAACGGCGGGCTCTTCGACGACGACACCGCCTTGCCGCTCGAGAAGACCGAGATCGAGACCACGCTCAAGGCCGCCGCCCTGGATTGGTCGCAGGTCGATCCTTCGATCCTGGGCACGCTCTTCGAGCGCGGGCTCGATCCGGACAAGCGCTCGCAACTCGGCGCGCACTATACGGACCGCGACAAGATCATGCGGATCGTCGAGCCGACGGTGGTGCGGCCGCTGCTTGCCGAATGGGAGACGAGCCGGGCCGCCATTGCGGGCACGATGGAGCGCGTCGACCTTGCCAGGAGCCGAGCCGCCCGGACCCGGCTGCGGCGGGAGGCCGAGCAGCGGCTGCGCACGTTCCTCGAGCGGCTGCGCAAGTTCACCGTGCTCGATCCGGCGTGTGGCTCCGGCAACTTCCTCTACTTGGTGCTGCACGCCCTGAAGGATCTCGAGCACCGCGTGCAGTTGGAGGCGGAGACCCTTGGCCTGCAACGGTCGTTCCCGGCCGTCGGCCCGGCCAACGTGCGTGGTATCGAGATCAACGCCTACGCCGCCGAACTCGCGCGCGTGTCGGTGTGGATCGGGGAGATCCAGTGGATGCGCCGCAACGGCTTCACCGAGTCGCGGGACCCGATCCTCAAGGCCCTGGACACCATCGAGTGCCGCGACGCGATCCTGGCTGCCGATGGCGGGGAGCCGGACTGGCCGGCCGTGGACGCGGTGATCGGCAACCCGCCGTTCCTCGGCGGCAAGCTACTGAACGCGGGTCTTGGAGAAGACTACGTCGCGAAGATCTTCCGGGCGTATGCGGGCCGCGTCCCCGCCGAGGCCGATCTCGTCTGCTACTGGTTCGTCAAGGCCGGGGAGCACGTGGCGCGCGGCGCGGCGCGTTGGGCCGGTCTGGTCGCGACCAACTCGATCCGGGGCGGCGCGAACCGGCGGGCGCTGCGGGCCGCCACGGAAGGGCGCCCGATTTTCGACGCCTGGAGCGACGAGCCGTGGGTGATCGACGGCGCGGCGGTGCGGGTGTCGTTGGTGTGTTTCTCGGAAGCGGATGACGATGCCATCCCGGACCGGCGCCTCGATGGGCAACCGGTGGACGCGGTGCATGCGGACCTGACGGCCCGGCGTGGCGGCGCCGGAGCGGACCTCACGCGGGCGCAGCGGCTCTATGCCAACCTGGGCGTGGCGTTCATGGGCGACACCAAGAGCGGGGCCTTCGATGTCCCGGGAGAGCAGGCGCGGCAATGGCTGGGCGCGCCGGCCAACCCGAACGGTCGGCCCAACTCCGATGTGCTCGCGCCTTGGAGGAACGGCATGGACGTGACGCGGCGGCCGGCCGACAAGTGGATCGTGGATTTCGGCTGGGAGATGGCGCGGCAGGAGGCGGCACTGTACGAGGCGCCGTATGTCCATGTAGCGCTGGCCGTGCAGCCGAGGCGCCAGGAGAACAGGGTTGAGAAGTTGAGGAACTTCTGGTGGCGGCATGAGCGTCCCCGGCCGGAAATGTGGCGGGCGCTCGATGGTATGTCCCGCTACATCGTGACGCCCACGGTGGCCAAACATCGGCTCTTCGTCTGGCTCGACGCCCGTATCTGTCCAGACCACCAACTGATCGTCATCGCCCGGGATGACGACGTGATGTTCGGCATCCTGCACAGCCGATTTCACGAGGCATGGGCCTTGCGTCTCGGCACGTCGCTTGGGAAGGGGAACGACCCACGCTACACGCCGACGACCACGTTCGAGACCTTCCCCTTTCCGGAACGCCTGTCCCCGGACATCCCGGCGGCCGGCTACGCGCGCGATCCACGCGCTGCGGCCATCGCCGACGCCGCGCGCCGGCTCGTCGCGCTACGCGACCGCTGGCTCAATCCCCCGGAGTGGGTGGAGTGGCTGGAAGAACCTGCTCCCGGTTACCCGCCGCACCCCGTACCGCGCGACGAAGACGCGGCGCAGTCCCTCAAGGCCCGCACCCTCACCAAGCTCTACAACGCCCGTCCCCAATGGCTCGCCGACGCCCACGCCACCCTCGATGCCGCCGTCGCGGCGGCCTATGGCTGGCCGGACAACATCCCGGAGGACGAGGCGCTCGATGCGTTGTTGGCGTTGAATCTGGGCGATCCGCTTGAGGAGAGTGGAGGCCTTGCGGAGAGAAACTGAGCGACTTCGCGAGCCCTGCCATCCAGGCAATGAATCTCATTTGTTGACCCGTGGCCCGAGGTTCGGAACGTCGATGCCGGACAAGCGAGAACACGTTCTCCGCCACGGCCTCTGCCGCGCCGGAACCGTCACTCGACCAACGCAGCTCATGGAGAGCCCCGGGGCCCCGAGCGTCCCTCGCGGCGTCGCTCGGGGCTCGGCTGTGTTTGATCGGCTGGGTCGTGGCCGACGGTCAGCGTGCCTTCTGACTCGGGGTTCCGGATCGCCGCTCTTTGGAAGACACCGTTCGCACTTCGTGCTGGCTCGGAATTGTTGCGAGGAGCTCGGCGGCCTGCTGCGGCGTCGGCATACTCGCTGACCAGCAGGAGGTCCTCCATTGAGCCCCCCAGGAGCAGGTCCATGGGAGACCGCCCGTCCAAGAGGGTGTGAGCCTCCCTCAGCCAGTCGTTTTCCACCTCAAGATCCCGGAACAGCGCGGAAAGGGTGCTGCGGATGCGGAAGAGATGGGCGATTCGATCACGTGCGTCCCTGCCGCGGAACTGATCCATTCCCTCCAGTACGCTGCTCACGTACGCCGCGTCACGGTCGTCAAAACCGAGGAGGCGCACGGCTTCGTCCTCACGCAGTTGCCAGGACTCCAGCAGCCTCAGCGTGAATTTGGACCGGACCCGAAAGCCTGTTCACTGCTGCCGAGGGGACACCGGGCTGTCCCTGCAACCCTAGCCCGCATTTCTCAGTGCGCCGTGCGAAGGTGCACGGTCCCAGTGGGTGCAAATCCCACCCGGCAACAGTCGTTCCAGCCGGTAGCAGTCGGAACGGCCGTGGAGGTAACGAATCGGTCGAAGCTTCCGATGTAAACCAAACATGGACTATCATGGACCACATGTAGTCAGGTCGGGGCGTTCGCGATGCCGCACCACGAATCCGGGCCGCCGCGCGTATGGACGGTTGCCGAGGCCAAGGCGCGCCTGTCCGAGGTTCTTCGACTTGCGGAGGAAGAGGGTCCGCAGCGCATCGGCAAACGCCGGCCTTGCGTGGTGGTGCCTGAAGCGGAATGGCACGGTCGGTCATCGCAACGCATGCCGCTCGGCCGATGGCTGGTCGCGAACGTGCCGCGTGGCGTGGCGCTGTCCACGCCGGACTCGCGGGCTTCCGGCAGGGCGACGCCCTTCGCGGACGAGCATGAAGAGTGAGCGGCTATCTGGTCGACACGAACGTCGTCTCGGAGTTGACCAGGGAGAGGCCGGACGAGGGAGTTGCGGCGTTCCTCGCGTTTCAACCGGATCTATGGTTGTCCGTGGTGGTCCTGCACGAACTCGATTCAGGCGCCGCGTTGCTTCCGCCTGGCCGGCGGCGCAAGCGCATCGAGGAGATGCTGCTGGCCCTTGAGGAGGAGTACGAGGACCGAATCCTGCCGGTTGGTCGGGCAGAAGCCGCGCAAGCGTCGGCACTGCGCAGCGCGGCCCGTCGGGCCGGCCGCGTCCTGGACTTCGGCGACGGGCTGATCGCGGGCACCGCGGCGGCAAGGGGGTTGGCCATCGCGACGCGGAACGTGGGCCACTTCGAGGGTCTTGGCCTGAGAGTCGTCAACCCTTGGGAGGCGGTGGAGGAGCCGGGCAGCCAGGGTCCAGGTACGCGATGATGTCCCGCGATTCGTACAGCCAGCGAACGGTCCCGTCCTCCGACGTGATCCGGAGGCAGGGCACGGTCGCCTTGCCCCCGCCGGCGCGCAGTTCCCGGTCCGCCTCGCGGTCGAACATGGTGTCGCGCATGGGAATGTCGATGCCGGCGTCCGCCAGGAACGCCTTGACGCGGCGGCAGAAAACACACCAGCCCTGCTGGTAAAGGACGTACTGTTCGCTCATCCGCGCAATTGTGACACACTGCGCGCCGTGGCCAACAGACGCGCCAGACACCACGTCAAACAAGCCGAACGGCTGCGGCGGATCCGGCTCGGGATCATCGCCGCGACCGGCGTGGTGGTGGTCGTGCTCGGCGGCGTGGGGCTCTTCTACGGCATCGGCGCGGACGTCGGCGATCCGGCCGAAGGCGCGCATTACCGCGTGGTCGAGGCCGCCGACGACGCTCCGCGCGCCCTGGAGGTGGTGGAGTATTTCTCCTACGCCTGCGTCCACTGCCGGAACTTCGACGCCCTCATCGAGGACTGGAAGACGACCCTCCCGGAGGGGGTGCGGTTTCGTCGTGCGCACGTGGCGTTCAATCCCGGCGTCGCGCTCCTCGCCCGCGCGCACGTCGCGCTGGAGCAGCAGGGCGCGCTCGAGGCGAACCACGAGCGGATATTCCGGGCCCTGCACGACCGCAACCGCCAGTTCACGACGGCGGAATCCCTGGCCGACTACGTGGACGGCTTCGGTGTCGACCGCGAGCGCTTCCTCGCCGCCATGCGCTCGCCGCGGGTCGCCCGGGTCGTCGCCGAGCACGACCAGGCGTTCCGGGACTTCTCGCTCGTGAGCGTCCCGTCGCTCACCGTCGCCGGCAAGTACGTCATCAACATGGACGTCGGGCGCAAGCAGGCTCTCGAGGTCGTCGACCGGCTGTTGCGGGAGGAACTCGAGAGCCGGTCCGCCGGAGAGGCAGCCGACGAAACGGGTTAGGGCCGTGCGACCGTGTAGCGCCAGCAGGGCACGCGCCGCCGGCGCGTGTCATACAATGGCGGTTTCCCTCCCCTCGGTGAGACCATGCCATGTACCGTGTCCTGTCTTCTCTCCTGCTCGCCGGTTGCCTCGGACTGTTCGTCGCCGGCTGCGCTGAACCTCCGGAGGCCGAGCCCGCTGCCGTGCAGCCGGAGGACGCGGTAATGGCCGCCCCCACCGATGGCGCGGCGTTCATGGAAGAGAACGGCCGGCGCGAGGGCGTCGTGACCCTGGCGTCCGGACTGCAGTACGAGGTGCTGGCGGAAGGCGACGGCGCGACGCCGGGTCCCACCAGCATGGTGACCACGCACTACCACGGCACGTTGATCGACGGCACCGTGTTCGACAGCTCGGTGCAGCGCAACCAGCCGGCCTCGTTCCCGGTGAACGGCGTCATCGCCGGCTGGACCGAGGCGCTGCAGTTGATGCAGGTCGGCGACAAGTGGCGGCTGGTCCTGCCGCCCGACCTCGCCTACGGCGAGCGCGGCGCCGGCGGCCTCATCGGTCCGGGCGCCACACTCGTCTTCGAGGTGGAGCTGCTCGAAGTACAGTAGGGGACGGGCTCGTTCCGTCCCGTCCCGAATTCAAGCAGCGCCGGCACCGGGCTCGTCCCGTCTCCGGGCCGCCGGGCGGGCGACCGGGAGCGCCGCTCCCGCGCGTCAGGCCGTGATCGGCGCCAGCCGGTTGTGCAGCTCGACGATCCAGGGCGGCAGGATGCTCGGGTCGCCCTGGATGTCCGGCTGCGGCGCGTCGGGGTCCGGTTCCTGCTTCTCGCGCTCGGCGAGGTACTCCGGCGTGTAGACCGTACGGGCGCCGGGCAGGGCGGACTGGTAGTCACCGCCCATCCTGAGGTCCACGTCGTCGCGCTCCCCCATGCCGACGGTCACGGACTTGCCGTCGACGTAGAGGTACCAGGCGGCCGTGCCGGAGGGCGCGACGTGTGCCGGCGAGTTGCTAAACACTTCGCAGACGCTGAATTTCAGGTCGGGTTCGCCGTGCGTGGCGACCAGGTCCTCAAGGACTTCGCGGGCGGCGTCCACCCAGGCGGCGCTCGCGAAATCGACTTTGGCGGTGGTGTTCATGCGTGCTTCTCCTTGTGCCAGTGCCGGTCCGTGATCAGGCGAACGGGTCCGTGCCCGTGTTGACCATCTCGCCGACCTTCTCGTAGTCCGGGTCTTCCTTGAACGGATAGAGGTGGGTGCCGAGCACCTGCTGGAGCGCGGCGTGCTTCTGAACGAACTGCGGGGACAGGTCGTCCTCCCACATGGTGATGCGCTGCATGTGCCGGCGCATGAAGACCTGCACCAGGGTCACGCGGAGTCCGGGGTTCGTGCGCGGTACCGAAGCGTGCCACGTGGCCCCGTTCCACAGGGCAAGGGAGCCGGCCTTGCCGATCAGGGGCACGGTCTGGAAGGGCGTGGTGTCGATATCTTCCTCGTGGGGCAGGGTCGCCCGGCCGAACCGGTGGCTGCCCGGCACGAAGATGGTCGGCCCGTCCTCGGCGCCCGCGTAGTCCGTGCACAGCCACGAAGCGTTGGCGACGTGCGCGATGCTGCCACCGCCGGGCGGTATGCCATGGGAGTCGCTGTGCAGCCGTAGCTGCTGGCGGTCGTTGTCCCCGTTGCCGCCGTTCGCCGGGGGCTTGATGATCCAGGTGTGGCCGCTGAGGATCGCGCTGTTGCCGAGGAGCCAGTGCACCAATGCCAGCATGCGCGGGTTGGTGGCGGCCTCGACGAACACCTCGTCCTCTTCCATCAGCAGCCACGAGTGCTTGCCGGCCGCCTCCTGTGCAATGCTCGCCGTGCGGTAGTCGCCGATCTCGATGCCGTTGCGCTTCTCGCAGGCGCCCAGGATGGCATTGCGCAGGCGCGAGACGAAGTCCTCGTCGACGCCCATCTTCTCGGGCGGCACGACCGTCAGGCCGTACGCCTCGAGTTCGACGACGTGCTTGGTGAGGCCGTACTCGTCGAGTTCCGTCACCAGGGGGTCGACGTTCGGCGAGGTGCCGTAGTCCGAGATATCCATGCCGGTTTGCCAGTGGTTTGGGACACGAAGATACTAACGTACATGCAGCAGGATGGAGTGTCCATGACCGGTCCCCTGAGCCCCTATCGCATCGTCGACCTGACCTCCATGGTGTCGGGCCCGTACGCCACGCAACTGCTCTGCGACCAGGGCGCGGACGTGATCAAGGTCGAGACCCTCGGCGGCGACCTGATGCGTCACGCCGGACCGGCGCGGGGCGGCATGAGCGCGGCGTTCCTGGCCAACAATCGCGGCAAGCGCTCCATCGCGCTCGATCTCAAGCAGGAACGGGGCATGGCCATCCTCAGACGCCTGGTCGGGACCGCGGACGTGTTCGTGCAGAACTTCCGCCCGGGCGCCGCGGAACGGATGGGCCTCGGCGAGGACATCGTGCGCGGGCTCAGGCCCGACATCGTATACGTCTCGATCAGCGGCTTCGGCGAGGCCGGACCCTACGTGCACAAGCGCGTCTACGACCCCGTGATCCAGGCCCTGTCGGGCGTCATGGACATGCAGGGCGGCCGGGAGGCGCCGCGCTTCATGAAGACGATCCTGCCCGACAAGCTGACCGCGGTGACGGCCGCGCAGGCGATCACGGCCGCCTTGCTCGGCCGCGAGCACACGGGGGAGGGCGACCACGTGCGGCTCGCGATGCTCGACGTCACGGTGGCCTGGATGTGGCCCGACGGCTTCCTCAACCACACCCTGATCGGTGACGGCGTGTCGGAACCGCTCCCGCTCGATGTCTACGACCGGGCCTTCGAGACCACGGACGGCCACATGGTGGCGTTCGTGGCTTCGGACGACGAATGGCGCGGCTTCGCGCGGGCCGTCGGGCGGCCGGAACTCGCGACGGACGAGCGCTTCAGGGACCTGCCCACGCGCGTGGCGCATCTCGCGGAGTTGTTCGACGTGATGCGCGAGGCGCTGCACTCGGGGACGACGGCCGAGTGGGTGGCGAAGCTCGATGCGGAACAGGTGCCGACCGCGCCGGTGAACACGGTGCGGGAGGTCTTCGAGGATCCGCAGATCGCGCGCAACGGCGCCATCCGGCGGATGGAGCATCCCCAGGGAGGACCGGCCTGGGAGGCCCGCCCGGCGGCGCGCTTCGACACGCACGCCCTGGATCCGGGCGCCCCGGCGCCGATGCTCGGACAGCACACCGACGAGGTGCTCGCCGAGATCGGGATGGACGACGTCGCGGCCCTGCGGGAGGCTACCGTCGTCGGCTGAGCCGTCGCGTGTTGCCGGCCTCCACGCGGCACGTGCGTCGTGGCGTGCGGCAGAACGTCGCGCTGTATCTGAGGAGCCGGGAACGCGAGGAACTGTACGAGGGCCCCCTGTGCTATCGTCGGGCCACTCTGAGCCCGGCCACAAGAGGTGCGCGCGCAACGTCCATCGGCGGCTGGGCCTGTGCGACACACGAAGCGAATCTCGGTGGAGAAGGTCGAAGGCGCAATGGCACAAAGGGTGTTGCCCGCCGGACCGGACGAGATATTCAAGCTCGCGGAGCCGGTACTCACCGATGTTTTTGGGGCGGGGGCGTACTGTCTGGGCGGCGGGACCGCCTTGGCCGCGGTCTGGCAACATCGCTACAGCACGGATGTTGACCTGTTCATGGACGGCTCGGCATACCGTGAGGTGGTGATGGACAAGGCGCGCCGAAGCGCGTTGGCAGCCCGGCTGCAAAGCGCCGTTGAGCCCCACGTACTGGACATCACCACCGGTGTGCTGAAGATGTTCACCGCCACCGGAGAATTGGGGCTGTATGTGCCACCGCCCCCCCTCGGATGGATGCCCCCGGTGGACCAGGTCGCCGGCACCTCGGTGCCGCTCGAGCGGTTGGCGAGCATTCTCGCCCGCAAGCTCCACGGCCGGATGCTCGAGGTGGGGGACTTGGTGGTGCGTGACCTGTACGACCTCGCGGCGGCGGTGGACCTGGCCCCGGGGGAACTGGACATCGCCCTGCGGTCGCTCACCGAGGACGAGCGGCTGACACTGTGCGACAGCCTTGAGCGTCTCCCGCAAGACTGGCTGACTTCGCCGCACACCGGGCGCCCCCTGCTGAACGCGACCGCGCCCGCGCACTTGGCTAGTGACCCCGCCCTGTGCGTGGAGGCCGTCCGTGAACTGCTGCATTGCGGTCGTGGCCGCGGCCTGGCGCCAAAGGCCCCGCGGGGGTCCTCTCCCAGCTTCGGGAGCCGCCCGCCAACCCCGTCATGACAGTCGATCTGGCAGCCGTACGCAGGGCGTATCGGGAGGGGCCGGCGCCGCCGGGTTTCCACGGCATCCCGACGCGCGAACAACGCATCGCGGAGAGCGAAAGAGTGCTTGTGCGCTATTGCGTGGAGTCCCGCCGCGATCCCGAACAGGAGGGGCTCGGCATCCACGGGCGCCTGATCGGCGGGCACGGCAAGCCCACCCGCGTGCATTACGGCTCGCGCCCGTTCGAGAACTACTGCCGACCGGTGCTTGCCCCTGTATCGTGGTTCCTGCACCCCGGCGGGCGTCGCACCAGCGGGCGGAGCGACCCCGGCCATTTGCGCCTGCGGCACGCCATTGCCTCATGCATGGCCGGGACGCCGCAGGTCAGCCGACCCTCGGGTGCGCAACTGCACGCGGTGTTCCTGAAAGAATGCCCCGAGGAACTGGAGCGCTTCTGGCTGCATTCGGTCCTGTCCGGCGCCAGCATTCGCGAACTGCGCAACATCCTGTACTTCGAGGGGCTGCCCCTGTACGTCATCGTGCGCGCCGTGCATCTCAGCGGGTCTCTCACGCACCGGCTGTGCAACTGGCTCAACCAGTTCGCAGTGGACCCCGGCGCAGCGGGCTAGGCGCGACCTGGCGGTCGCGTTGGAAGTTTCGCTGTTTCGCTGTAAGCGTTCGGTCGAGTCGTGACGGTTGCGGATCTAGCGATTGAGGATGCGCTTCCAGTCCTTGCGGAGCGGTCGGAGCCAGATGTCCTTTTTTGGCTTGTCGTAGCGGTTGTTGGTGTCGTAGCGGTCGCGGCCTTGGGTCGTGCCGACGGGGATCCAGCCGGAGGCGCGGTACACGGCGCCGGTGTGGCGTGGCGTTTCGACGAAGGTCTCGATCAGCACCGGGGTGGTGTTGTAGCGCGCGGTCCAGTCGCCGGGCAGGCGCTGGCGGACGCGGGCGAGGATGTGCGAGCCGAGGTTGGGGATGTGGACCCAGGGCAGGATCAGGAAGCGCGGTTGTCTCGGTACGTTGCTATATCGGCCTTGCGCACATATGGCGTTTTCTTGTCCTTGTCCTTTTGCATACGCTTGATCTTCAGGCTTGGAACCACATAAAACTCCGGCTCGTCATCCTCTGGGAGATAGACGAACACGAATACGAGGGATTTGGAGAAAAGTAGCTCTTTCCCAACGAGCCAGTGCCAGTTCTGCCTTGCCCGACTAGACTCCTTGAGCAGCCTTCGAGTGGACAGATGAGCCAAGTTTACGAACAGCGCCTCCGAGTTGCTCCGCAACTCGATCGCGTCGCCGCCAGGCGACGCGCCTAGACTTGACCTGGACGCTGAATGCTCGTCGGCAATCCACATCGGTTACCAAAATGTCTGCGCCTTTGGCGTTGCGCGCCGTGACGGACGCGATCAAACCCAGACGAGACAATTCAGCGGCAACGGCATAAACCGCGCGCGCTCCTGAAACCTGTTTTGACGCTGGCATCTCTCCTCCTCATCGCCACCCTTCGGCAGCGTTCCCTTGGCGTACGCCAATCCTAGCCCGCATTTCTCAGTGCGCCGTGCGAAGGTGCACGGTCCCAGTGGGTGCAAGTCCCACCCGGCAAGAGTCGTTCCAGCCGGTAGCAGTCGGAACGGCCGTGGAGGTAACGAATCGGTCGAAGCTTCCGATGTAAAAGGGTCCGTAAGGGACTCAGCGAGCGCATAGGCCGTAACGTGCAGTGAACGCTAAGCAGGCCTCGAAAAGGGCAATGCGGAAGCCGACCCGCCTGAGTTTCGGGGAAGGCCGCCGCCGTTGGGGAAGGAGAGCGACACGCGCACCCAACGGTTCCGCCGGGGTAGTGGCGACGGCATGTGCGTAGGGGGATCGTGTGCAACACGGGAAGCCCCTCGGGGTGGCTGGCGTGGCGGCGCTGGCCAACGGTGGTGTCGTGAGGCACGGAACCGGCCCTTTGGGGTGGCGGATGGGGTCGTAGTACTGGTGAAGCCGGGTAACGCTGGTGGAGGAAAGGACCCTTGGTCTGGGAACGGTGCTGGCAGGAGCGCGCGACGGGCGATTGACGAATGAGTCTGGCAACGCCGATAACGGTCGAGAAGCTGCGCGAGGCATCCCATGTGAAAGCGAAGGAGGAAGTCGAGCATGCATCGACGAACTGGCGGTAGCGCCGCGCGGGACACGGCGGCAGTCGGCGCGCCAGCGCCGCGCCGGGCGCGTGTCGGCCCCGCTGGTGGTTGTGCCGACAACAGGTGACGGGGATCAAGGGACTCACCGCCATCCCGACGAGGGCTCAACTCGTGTTGCGCCTCGAGCACCCGTCCGTGTCAACGCGCGACCCTCCGTGGGCGAAGGCATGATCCCGGAGAGAGCCGGATGCGGGAAACCCGCACGTCCGGTTCGCCGAGCGGCGACTGGAAACGGAGTGGGTCTAAATCGGGTTAGGCCGGCCCACCACCGCGCCAGTCGTCGACTCTACCCACGTCGCTTGTGCCAGGATGACAGGTCATTGGTTCTGCGAGGTATTTTGGTCCATCACGGCTTCGTTGACCGCCCGCGGACCGCGCTGGCCGCGCCCTCGCGGGTCTCCTGGCCCCGTGCGCGCACATGCTCCCTCAAACGTAGGCCCCGCTATGCTCTCGGTCGCGAGCACGCGCACAGGACCAGGATCCTCCGCGATCATCGTCCAAGTATCAAACTAGGCCACTGTGGCGAGCGTGACAGCGTTCGAGATCGCGCTCCAGGCCCACCAGGTCGCATTCAGGCAGCCCGTCGCCCTCGACGACGACCACCGCCCCGTCCACGGCGTCCTGGCCAGGCTCCTGTCCCGCTGGACCATCAATGGCCGGACCATCGGTGCCGGTCATGGACAACCTCTTCGCCGCAGACGGCGCCGTGCAGTCCGCCCATCGCTGCATGACCGGGCACCGCTTCTTCATCGGCGTTACGTGCAGCCTGTCACCACGTCAACGCGTCGCGCACGCAGTCACCCGCCCGAGGCGCGGATCGCTCCTCCGTGACGACGCAGGTCGCCTGCCGCAGCCGACGCCGCACCATCGAACTCGTCCCAGGTCGCCCGCCGCACCTCCGCCTACCGCGCCACCGTCAGCGCCGCGAACCGGATCGCCAGCTGCAAACTGCGCGCGATCCGCTGGTGCGCATCGACTCTGGCAGGCGCCGCCGCCACGTCGGCGAAGTGCAGCGCGGGGTGGTGCCGCACCGCCCCGGCTTTCGGCAGCGAGCGCATTACGGTCTCCATGATCGCCCGACCGCTCCCGGCGGGCTCGCGCAGGCTCTCCACCTCCGCCCACTCCAGCACCGCCACAATCCTGCCGGCCACTATGCGCGCCGTGGCGTGCTTGTCGGCCAGCGCCAGGGGACGCAGCACGCGCTTGACGTCGCTGGTCGCGACGGCACTGACCTGCATCTTCCCCGGTTGCGGCAGTACAGAGGCGTCCATCGTCGAGCGCCAGTCGCGCTGCGGCTTCGATGCCGTCCCCCTGCGCCACGTCACCGCCTTCTCCGCCATTGCCCGCGGCTCGGCCTCCGCGAAGGAGATCGTCCGCGCCCGGAGCGGAGCCCCGCCGGTGCGCGCCACGGCGCGGTTGTCCGCCGCGATGCGCCGCGCGTCGATGAGGCTCACCAGTTGGGCGTTGCCGAGGCCGATGTCGATGCGCCGTCCATGCACCATGATGCGCTGCACCCGGGAGCGGGAGCCGCTGTCTACGTCGCAAGCTCCTTGCCCGCGTATTGCAGTGTGCTGTGCAAAGGTGCGCGGTCTCAGAGATCGAGTATGGGAAGGACATCTATGGACGGTGACGTATAGCTCCTGGTGATCTTCTCGAGCGTTTCGCGTTCATGGTTCGACAGATCGATGTCGAATGGGGATCTTCTGGGCACTTTGGCAAGGAGTCTTGCTGATCCTGGAGCCCGATCCAGAGGGCCAGGGAGCCGGCCTTGCCGATCAGGGGCACGGCCTGGAATGGGGCGTTGTCGATATCTTCCTCGTGGGGGAGGAGGGTCGCCCGCCCGAACCGGTGGCTGCCCGGCACGAAGATGGTTGGCCCGTCCTCGGTGCCCGCGTAGTCCGTGCGCAGCTCAGGTTTCGCCCGACAGGCGCTCGCCGAGTACGTTTTCGCCGCCGTCGTCGAGGACCGCCGGCCTCTGCCAATAGTTGTACTGCGGTATCCACTCTTCTGGCCCGATGCCAGCCAGCGCGAGCAGATTCCAAAGGGAACAATAGAGATCGCCGGGCCCGAACACGCAGGTGTTGAAGCGCAGGACCTGGTCTCCCTGGCGCTTGTACACCGCGGCGCCGGGATGGTTCTCCTGGCCCTCGAGGGCGGTCTGCTCCCGCATGTAAGCGCCGCCGCCATGCGATGCCAGGCGAAAGCGCCACCCCCTCGAATTGGCGAATCGGCGCTGCAATTCGGGAGGATCCCTGGAGAGCAGCACTACCGACATGGCGGACTCCAGGTGGGGCAGGAAGCCATTGAACCCATCGGCCCACAGCGTGCAATAGCGACATCCCTGCCCCATGTTGTGAATGGCCAGCAGGGTGTCCTTGCCGGCGAACAGCTCGGAGAGACGCACCTCGCCCTCCGCGGTGGCGAACCTGTAGTCGTCAACCCGTTCGCCCGGACTCTGCTTCAGAAGCCCGCCCAGTTCCCCGACCAACTCGAAGATCTGCTGCTGGAGTTCAGCGATGCGCTCTGCGGACATGCTCTGTCACGGCCCCGGTGCATGGGTGAAGCGCCGCATTCTGACCGCTCTCGCGCTGAAACACACTTCCGGGCAGTGAGCGCGCCGATGCCTGGCGCCATCCGCAATCAGCGCAGGAGCTGCACCCAGTGCAGCACCGGCACGCCGACGGCGTCCGCGAGGTGCATCTGGCAGCCGATGTTGGCCGTGGCGACGGCGTCCGGCTCGTGCTCCGTCAGTGCCGCGGCCTTGCGGTCCCGCAACGCCCCGGAGATCTTCGGCTGAAGCAGGGAATACGAACCGGCGGACCCGCAGCACAGGTGGGGATCCCGGACCGGGACCAGCGCATAGCCCGCGTCGGTGAGCAGCCGCTCCACGACGCCGGCGATCCTCTGCCCGTGCTGCAGCGTGCACGGCGCGTGCCAGGCGACGCGGTCGATGTCCGGGCGCTTGTCGAAGGTGAAGTCGGCCAGCAGCTCCGCCACGTCGGACACCTTGGCGGCGAACTCCTGCGCGGGTCCGCGGTAGGCCGTGTCGTCGCGCAGGACGTGGCCGTAGTCCTTCAGGGTGACTCCGCACCCGGACGCCGTCGAGACGATGCTGCCAGCGTCCTTCCAGTCCACCGTGTCCAGGTTGTGGCGCATGGCCGCCCGTCCGTCGTCGATGTCCCCGAGGTGCAGGGCGAGGGCGCCGCAGCAGCCTTCGTTGGCGTCGGTGCGGAGGGACAGGCCGCGGGCCGCCAGCAGCGTGGCGAGGTGCTGGTTGGTCTCCGGGGTCATCACGCGCTGGACGCAGCCCTGTAGTACGAGGGTCTCTCCCGTGCCGCCGGCCGGACGCTGCTCGGCCGGCCGGGCGATCAGGCTGCGCAGCCGCTTCGGGGCGAAGGGACGGAACGCCGCTCCGAGCCCGAGCCAGCGCCGCAGCCGCGCCGGCGAGGCGATCACGCGCTTGAGCCAGCGGCGCACGAGGCGCTCGATCCATGAACGCCGCAGGCCCTCTTCGACGAAGCCGCGCCCGATTTCGAGCAGCTCGCCGTAGCGCACGCCGGAAGGACACGTGGTTTCGCACGCCCGGCAGGTCAGGCAGCGGTCGAGGTGCGTCCGCGCGGTGGCGTTGGGCGCCCCGGCCTCGAACATCTCCTTCATCAGATAGATCCGGCCGCGGGGGCCGTCGAGTTCGTCGCCGAGCACCTGGTAGGTGGGGCAGGTGGCGTTGCACATGCCGCAGTGCACGCAGCTGCGCAGGATGGCGTCCGCGCGCGGTCCTTCCGGCAGATTCAGGAAGTCGGCGGGGAGCTCAGTCCGCATCGGTCATCGCGCCCGGGTTCAGGATGCCCTCGGGGTCGAAGGCGGCCCGTACGCGACGCATGTACTTCGCGACGGAGGGCGAAGTCGGGTCGGGTCCGCCGGCGCCGGCAGGCGTCGCGAAGCCCTGGTGGGCGCGCGCCTGCGCGCGCACCGTGTCGGCCTTCGCATCCGTCCGCCACCAGACCCTGGCCCCCGCCCACTCGATGAGCGCGTCCGGCGCGTCGAAGGCGGCGCCCCGCGGCAGTGACAGGCGCCACAGCGCGCCATGCCCGCGGTCGAAGAACGCGTGCGCGTGATCGCGCACCGCGTCGAAGAAAGCGTCGTCTTCGGCTTCGACATCGATGCCAAGCGTATCGCGGGCGTGGCGGACGCCGGCCGGGCTGCCGGCCAGCCGAACGCGCAACACGCCGTCGACGTGGCAGGTTGCCGTGACGGGCAGTGGTGCGCGCAGGAGCCCGCGTACGATCCCGGCGGCCTCCGCGGCCGGACAGGTCTTCGCCAGGACCGCGACGGCTTCCGGCACCGGTTGCACGCGCATGCTCACCTGCAGCAGGAGCCCGAGGGTCCCGCATGCGCCCGTCATGAGCCGGGAGACGTCGTAGCCGGCCACGTTCTTCAGGACCTGGCCCCCGAACGCGAGGCGCTCGCCGCGGCCGTTGACGACATGGACCCCGAGAACGGCGTCCCGCGCGGAGCCGAGCCAGGGTCTGCCGGGCCCGGACAGGCCGGTGGCGACGGCGCCGCCGACCGTGCCCGCCCCGCCGAATCGCGGCGGGTCGAAGGGGAGGGCCTGCCCCTGCGCGCGCAAAGTCCGCACCAGGTCATCGAGGCGCGTGCCGCTGCGCGCGGTCACGACGAGTTCGTCGGGGCGGTAGATGACGATGCCGGTGTGGCGTAGCGTCGACAGGCTCGCGGCGTTCGCGCCGGATGCTTGCGTGAGGAACGCCTTGCTGCCGCTGCCGCGGATCGTGACGGGTGTCTCCGCCGACCGCGCCGTCCCGATGGCGGCGTGCAGGTGGTCGGCGTCGTCGCGTTCCGGTGGCGTTCCGTGGCCGCCTGGCGCCGCTGCGTCCGTCGCGGCCATCACCGCGCCGGGTGTTCCGCGCGCGCCATCAGAACCGCTCCAGTTCCGGATGCGGCAGGGCGCCCCCGTGCACGTGCATGCCGCCGATCTCGGAGCAGCGGGCGAGGGTGGGAATCGCCTTGCCGGGATTCATCAGTCCGCGGGGATCGAAGGCGCCTTTCAGGCGGTGGAACTGGTCGAGCTCCCCGCTGTCGAACTGCACGCACATCTGGTCGAGTTTCTCGACGCCGACGCCATGCTCTCCCGTCACGGTTCCGCCCACCGAGACGCACAGCGTGAGGATGTCGCCGCCGAGGGCTTCCGCCTTCTCGAGTTCGCCGGGGCGGGCCGAGTCGTACAGGATGAGGGGATGCAGATTGCCGTCGCCGGCGTGGAAGACATTGGCCACCGGCAGCCCGTAGCGCTGCGAGAGCGCGGCGATCTCGGCGAGCACGCCGCCGAGTTCGCGGCGGGGAATCGTGCCGTCCATGCAGTAGTAGTCCGGCGCCAGCCGGCCGGCGGCGGGGAAGGCGGCCTTGCGCCCGCGCCAGAAGGTCTCGCGTTCCGCATCGGTGGCGGCAAGCCGCGTATCGGTGGCCCCGGCCTCGTCGAGGATACGGCGCACGCGCCCGATGTCGGCCAGAACGTCCGCCTCGATGCCGTCGAGTTCGCAGAGCAGGATCGCCGCGGCGTTGCGGGGATAACCGGCGTGGGCGAAGTCCTCCGCGGCCTCGATGGCGAGCGCGTCCATCATCTCGAGGCCGGCCGGGATCACCCCGCCCCGGATGATGGCGGCGACGGCGTCGCCGGCCTGGCGGATGTCGTCGAAGGCGGCGAGCAGGACGCGCTTGACGGACGGCTCCGGCAGCAGCTTGACCACGACTTCGGTCACGACGCCCAGCATGCCCTCGGAGCCGATCATGGCGGCGAGCAGGTCGTAGCCCGGCGCGTCGAGCGTCTTGCCGCCGAGCACCAGCTCGTCCCCTTCGATGGTCTGCACGGTGATGCCGAGCACGTTGTGCACGGTGAGCCCGTATTTCAGGCAGTGCACGCCGCCGGAGTTCTCGGCCACGTTGCCGCCGATGCTGCAGGCGAGCTGCGAGGACGGGTCCGGCGCGTAGTAGAGGCCGAGATGCGCCACGGTCTCGGTAATCGAGAGGTTCGTGACCCCCGGCTGGACCCGCGCCGTGCAGGTGTCGGTGTCGACTTCGAGCACCCGGTTCATCTTCGTCAGCGTCAGGAGTACGCCGTCGGCGAGGGGCCTCGCGCCCCCCGAGAGCCCGGTACCGGCGCCGCGGGTCACGACCGGAGTGTCGTGTTCGCGGCAGATCCGCAACACGGCGCGTACCTGTTCGACCGTCTCCGGAAGCACCACGACCCAGGGCTTCTGGCGGATGGCGGTCAGGCCGTCCGTCTCGAAGGGGCCGAGGGCACGGGTCTCGGTGATGACGCCCGCCGCCGGCAGGCTGCGTTTCAGGAGTTCGATGACGCGGGGGTCGCGCATGGCTCTGGGTCCGGGTCGTGCGGACGGTTGCCGACATTGTACGTGCTGTATGGCGTCCGGGCGTCGGTGGAGCCGGCGAGAAGCCGCGCACGATGCCGTGGCTGCGGGCGCGTGCCGATGCCTGGAGCCTTCATTTCCGTCTGCCGTGCCGCGTCCCCCTTACCGGGTGGGGAATGCCTGTGCTACGTTCCGGGCGTCGAGGTGCGGCCCGAGTCGGGAGTCCGCCATGCAGGACAGCGAAGCCAAGTCGATCCGGGACGGCGCGACGTTCGGCGGGCCGACCGCGCCGGCCGCCGCCGCGCCGATTGACTACCCCGAGTCGGACGGCAGGCCGATGGCGGAGACGCCCTGGCGCATGCAGGCGATGTTTGACGCGATCGGGTCGCTCAAGGAGTACTTTCGCGACCGTTCCGAGGTCTACGTCGGCGGCAACACGATGATGTACTACGCGGAGGGCGACCCGCGGTGCGTGTCGTCCGACGTGTTCGTGGCCCTCGGCGTGGCGAAGCTGGCCGTTCGCGAGTATTGGCAGTTCGACCCGGACGGAGACTTTCTCGACCCGATGCTGAACGGACACCGTCTCGGGTTGGACGGCACGTATCGGCCCCTGGCCCTGGAGGAGCGGGACGGTGCCCTGTGTCACGGGAGCGTGCTGGGTCTCGATCTGCGCCTGGAAGGGCGGCGGCTGCGCTTCTTCGATCCAATCCGCAAGGAGTACCTGCCGACGATGGAGGAGGAGAGGGTGGCCCGCGGCGCCGCCGAGGCCGCCCGTGACCGGTCGGAGGCGGCGTTGCGCCGGGCCCGGGCCGAGATTGCGGACCTCGAGCCGCGCTTGCGGCGCCCCGGCGGGTGATGTCTGGCGCGCGAAAGGCGTCCGCGCCAGATCGAGGCCCAAATCGAGGCCCGGATCGAGGCCCAGGTCGAGGCCCAGGTCGAGGCCCAGGTCGAGGCAACGTGCAATGAGAACGGTCATCAAGAACGCGCGCATCGTGAACGAGGGCAGCGTCACGGAGGGCGACCTCGCGATTCGCGACGGCCGCATCGATCGTGTCGGCGGCACCATCGACGGGGACCGGGAAATCGACGCGCGCGGGGCGTGGCTGATCCCGGGCATGATCGATGATCAGGTGCATTTCCGCGAGCCGGGCTTCGAGCACAAGGCGGAGATCGCCACCGAATCCCGCGCGGCGCTCGCCGGCGGCGTCACGAGCTACATGGAGATGCCGAACTGCCTGCCGCAGACCGTGACCGCGGCGGCGCTCGAGGACAAGCACCGCCGCGCCGCCGCCAAGTCGCTGGCCAACTATGCGTTCTACTTCGGCGCCACCAACGACAACCTCGAGGCCATCAAGGCGGTGGACACGTCGCGGGCGTGCGGCGTCAAGGTCTTCATGGGCGCGTCGACGGGCAACATGCTGGTGGATAACGAGGCAACGCTCGAGGGCATCTTCGCGTCCACGCCGCTGGTCATCGCGACGCACTGCGAGGACACCCCGACCATCCTCGCCAACGAGGCCCGCGCCCGCGCGCGCTACGGCGACGCCATCCCCTTCGAGTTGCACCCGGAGATCCGCTCGGAGGAGGCCTGTTGGAAGTCCTCGAGCCTGGCGGTGGAACTCGCGAAACGCCATGGCAGCCGCCTGCACGTGCTGCACCTGACGACGGCACGGGAAATGGCGCTGTTCGGCACGGGCCCGGTGGAGGAGAAGCGGATCACGGCGGAGGTCTGCGTGCATCACCTCCGCTTCGATGCGAGCGCGTACGCCGGGCAAGGCGCGGAGATCAAGTGCAATCCGGCCATCAAGAGCACGGCCGACCGGGACGCCCTGCGCGCGGCCCTG
This sequence comes from Pseudomonadales bacterium, assembly GCA_963664635.1. Taxonomy (GTDB): domain Bacteria; phylum Pseudomonadota; class Gammaproteobacteria; order Pseudomonadales; family Azotimanducaceae; genus VXNE01. Next base: position 913,411 of record OY761542.1, read on the forward strand.
GCGGAAGACCGCATCGACATCGTCGCGACAGACCATGCGCCGCACACCCGCGACGAGAAGGCGGCGCCCTACCTGGATGCGCCGTCCGGGCTGCCCCTGGTGCAGCACGCGCTGCTGACGCTCTTCGACCTGTTCCCGGTGACGACCGTCGTGCAGAAGACCGCCCACGCTCCGGCGCTCCGCTTCGAGGTGCGCGAGCGCGGCTTCCTGCGCGAGGGCTACTGGGCCGACCTGGTGCTGGTGGACCCGGGCGGGCGGACGGTCGTGGACGACGAGCCCGTGTTCTCCAAGTGCGGGTGGACGCCCTTCGCCGGGGTCACCTTCGGATCGCGCATCACGCACACGTTCCTGAACGGCCGGCTCGTGTACCGGGATGGGAAGGTCGTCGCGGCGGAACCGGCGATGGCGCTCGAGTTCGAACGCGACGGGGCCTGACGCGCCGGTGCCGGGCGGCGGCGCCCGACCGGCGTAGCTCGGTCACGCTGTGGCGCCAAGGGCGTCCCCCCGAGCGGGACCCTCCGTCCCCCGTCAGAACATCGTGTTGTCGTTGTTCGACGCCTCGGGAATAACCTGCAGGACGTCCCAGTGCTCGACGATCCTGCCGTCGTCGTCGAAGCGGAAGATGTCGATCCCGGCGTACTCGAGGTCGCCGGGCCACGTCTGGTGGCAGTGCAGGACGACGAGGTTGCCTTCCGCGACCGCCCGTTTGAACTGGGCGTTCTTGCCCGGGTACTCGGCGGCCATGCGCTCGAAGTACTCGATGAACGCCTCCTTGCCGTCGCCGACGTGGGGGTTGTGCTGCGTGTAGGAGTCGCCGACGTACTCTTCGATCGCCTGGCGCGGCCGGCACTGATTGAACATCAGGTCGTAGAACGCCATCGCGTTCGCCTTGTTGCGGGCTGCGTCAGGAGGCATCGCCGCCTGGTTGGGGCGGCGCCAGGTACTCGACCCGCAGAAAGGTGAAACGCTCGAAGTCCCGGTCGTTCGTGACGATGGTCGAGGCGCCATGCGACTTGCAGAGCGCTGCGATTTGGGCATCGAAGATCAGATTCGTGTCAACAGCGATCATCCGCGGTCGATCACGTCATGGAGCGCGTTACGGTCGGAGATGTCGACGTTGGGCGGACGGGTCCCGCGGATCGTCGTGAGGGTGAGTCGGAACGGCGCTTGCCGTCCGGAATCGGAAAGTCTCACCGCCAGGGCGTCCTCAACGAATGCTGAGCGTGATGCCGGGGAGCGCGAGGGGCTCGCCCCTCGCATGAAGGAGCCCTCAGCCGGGGAGCGCGAGGGGCTCGCCCCTCGCATGAAGGAGCCCTCAGCCGGGGAGCGCGAGGGGCTCGCCCCTCGCATGAAGGAGCCCTCAGCCGGGGAGCGCGAGGGGCTTGCCCCTCGCATGACCTGTTGCGCAGCGCTCTCCTTGGATCGTCGCAACACCTCGTCATTGAGATTCAGGGTCGTCTTCACACCAGGTCCCGGGGTTGTGGTATGGCTCGACCATATCCCCTCAGTCGTACATGCGGCAATCGTGTCGGGGAGCCGGGGGGGAGCCGGGAGACAGCCTACGAAACGCTCGCCCGCCGCAGGTCGGGCAACTGGTAGCCTTCGGCGTCGAGCCCGGCGCGCACGGTCTTCTTGTCCATCTTGCCGGTGGACGTGAGTGGGATCGAATCCACGTAGAGCACCTCGTCGGGGAGCTGCCACTTGGCGAACCCGGCCGCGCAGTGGGCGAGTATGCGCTCGGCGGGGACGTCCGCGCCCTCCTCCAGGATGACCAGCGCAACGGGCCGTTCGTCCCACCGCGGGTGCGGCTGGGCGACCACGCACGCCTGGGCGACGCCGGGCAGCGCCACGATGTGGTTCTCGAGGTCCACGGAGGAGATCCACTCGCCCCCGGACTTCACGAGGTCTTTCGACCGGTCGGAGATGATCAGGTAGCCGTCGGCATCGATCTTGCCGACGTCGCCCGTGATGAGCCAGTCGCCATGGAAGCGCTCCGGCTGCGGGTTGCGGTAGTACTCCGAACAGATCCAGGGTCCGCGTATCAGGATCTCGCCCACGGTCTCGCCGTCGTGGGGCAGGCGCTTGAACGCGTCGTCGAAGATGTCGAGTTCGAGTCCGGGCATGAGCTGCCCCGCCTTGGCGACGTTCGCGAACTGCGCGTCGAGGGGCAGGTCCGCGTGGCCGTGCTGCATGACGCGCCGCGAGAGCGTGGCGAGCGGGCTCGTCTCCGTCATGCCCCACCCCTGGACCATCTCGACGCCCAGCGCGTCCCAATACCAGCGGATCAATGAGGGCGGCGGGGCCGAGCCGCCGCAGGTGAGGCGGGACAGCTTCGCAGTGTCGTATGCGTCCGGGTCGGCTTCGTAGGCAGCCTTTACGCCCTGCCAAATCGTCGGTACCCCCGCCGACAGGGTCACGCCCTCGTCCACCATCAATTGCAGGAGCCGCGTCGGATCCATGAAACGGTGCGGCATGACCTGCTTGCAGCCGAGCATGAGAGCCGCCCAGGGAACGCCCCAGCCCATCGCGTGGAACATGGGCACCACCCCGCATACGGTGTCCGTCGCGGACAGCGCCATGGAGTCCGTCATGCAGATCGCCATCGTGTGCAGGTACTGCGAGCGGTGCTCGTACTCGACGCCCTTGGGGTTGCCCGTCGTGCCGCTGGTGTAGCAGAGTCCGAGCGGGGCGTTCTCGTCGAGGTCGGGCCACTCGTAGCGCGTCGGCTTGCCCGCGATGAAGGCCTCGTACTCCACCGCCGGAGCAACGGTGGTGGACCAGTCCTCGAAGCCCTCGCTCTCGACGACGACGATCCGCTCGACGCTCGGAATGCGTCCGGCAAGTTTCTCGAGAAGCGGCAGCGTGTCCGCGTCGGCGATGATGATCCGGTCGTCCGCGTGGTTGACGATGTACAGGAGGTCGCGCTCGGAGAGGCGCACGTTCAGGGTGTGCAGCACGGCGCCCATGCCGGCCGTCGCGTGGTAGGCCTCGAGGTGCTGCGACCCGTTCCACAGGAAGGTGCCCACCCGGTCGCCGATGCGGATCCCCGCGTCCGCCAGGGCGTGGGCGAGCTGGTGGGCGCGGTCGCGGGTCTCGGCATACGTCTGCCGGCGGGTGGCGCTCGCGGTGGCGGTCACGATCTCCACGTCCGGCGCGAGCGTGGCGCCGCGGTCGATGATGCGCGACATCAGCAGGGGGGTGTGCTGCATACCCATCGGTACGGCCTCCGAGCGTGGGAAACGGCCGCGGATTCTACCCGAAGGCCCGCTCGGCCGCGGTCCGCGCCCACTTGTAGTCGGCCTTGCCGTTGGGCGCGCGCCGCACTTCCTCGACGAAGAGCACCTGCTTGGGCAGCTTGTAGCCGGCGAGGTGGTCGCGGGTGAAGTCGATCAGGCCCTGTTCGTCGAGGTGCTCGCGTTCCTCCACGGACGCGACGGCGACGACGCGCTGGCCGAACCGCTCGTCCGTGAGTCCGACCACCAGGCAGTCGTAGACCGAAGGATGCCGCTTGACGGCCTCCTCGACCTCTTCCGGGTACACCTTCTCGCCGGCCGTGTTGATGCAGTTGCTGCCGCGGCCGAGCAGCGTGATCGTACCGTCGGCGTCGACGGTCGCGTAGTCGCCGGGGAAGCTGTAGCGAACGCCGTCGATCTCCCGGAATGTCGCGGCGGATTTCTCCGGGTCCTTGTAGTAGCCGACGGGGACGAGCCCGCTGGTCGCGAGCTTGCCCATCTCTCCGGATCCCGGGACGACGTCGTGGCCGTCGTCCGTGATGACCCTGACCCCGGGATTGATCTGGAAGCGGGCGGTCTGCGTGTGCTCCGCCCGGGTGGCGACGGAGGAACCGACACCGCCTTCGGTGGAGCCCATGGCGTCGACGAGGCGCATGTCGTGATGGGCGAGGAGTCCTTCCTTCACCTCGGAGCTCCACATGACGCCGCTGGAGATCATGCCCTCGACGGACGACAGGTCGTACGGGCTGCCGCGCTGCGCGGCGTCGTCGAGGGCATCGAGCATGGGCTTGGCGAAGGCGTCCCCGACGATCGTCACGCTCGTGCAGCGGTTGCGTTGGACCTCGCTCCAGATCAGGTGGGGGTCGAGTCCGAGCTTGGGTATGGTGACCACCGTACCGCCCGACAGGAGCGGCACGAGCGAGCCGAGCCACATGCCCGTGCCGTGCATCAGCGGACAGGCGGCGAGACTGACGGTAAAGGCGTCTGCGGCACGGATCGCCTCGATGATCGCCGGGATGTCGTCCACGCTCGAGGGGACTTCGAGTCCCATGCTCGCGAGGGTGCCCATCATGGCCGAGATGAACTGGCCGTGGGTGTACATCACGCCCTTGGGCATTCCGGTGGTGCCGCCGGTATAGAGCATGTAGGTCTCGTCGGCGGCGCGCTCGATGCGCTCCATCGGGCGGTGGTCCCGAATCGCGCGCTCGAAGTCGACGGCCTCGGCGAGCAGGGCCTCGGTGCCGTCGTCGACCTGCACGTAGAGCTTCACCTTGGGCAGCCGGTTGCGGATCTCCCAGATGCGGGCGGCGTAGCACGCCTGGTAGAAGACGGCCTCGGCGTCAGCGTTGTCGAGCAGGTAGACGAGTTCGTCCGCCTTGTAGCGGTAGTTCACGTTGATGGGGACGCCGCGCGCCTTGAAGATGCCGTACTGCGCCTCCAGGTACTCGTTGGAGTTGTGGAGATAGAGGCCGACCTTCGCGTCGTGTCCGATCCCGTGGGCGTGGAGCAGAGAGGCGATCCGCGCGGACCGGTCGTCGTACTCCCGCCAACTGCGCGTGTTGTCGCCGCAGATCAGCGCCGGACGGTCGGGAATCAGGTCCGAGATCGTCTCCCAGACGGACGCGAAGTGCAGTTCCATGTGTCTTTCCCCAAGCGTTGAGCGCGGGAAGGTAAAGGAAAGCGAAGGAACCTGTCATCTTTTCGGCTCAGGCGGACGAGTGGAGTGCCGAGGATTGGTGCGCGTCACGCCAAAACGTGGCCGGTCTCGCCAGAGAATGATCGACTTGCCGGAATAGGCCAGGAAAACCTCTTTCCGATCAATGTGTTGCATGGGAGGCGAACTTGGCACGCCGTTTGAACGACAAGATGTGCAAGCTACTGAAATCGGATAGCGAAAAATGTTCAGGCTCTCGAGAATCCATGCTCCCCGGGCGACGCTCGCTGCCCTGGTGCTGGTGACGGCGGTGCTGCTGGCGTTCGGACTGTTTGCGGATGCGCATGTCGCCGGGTCCGCGGTGGCGGTCCTTCCGGCCGACGGCGGGCCCGATCAATGGGCGGCGCTGCGGGCCTGCTTGGTAGTGGTCCCATGGTGAGGGAAACGGATATGGAACGACCGGAGACGGCTGCGGGGACTCGTGGACGGCGGCTGCGCCTGGACCGCGACGAGGGCTGGCTCGCCGGCGTGTGTGCCGGGTGTGCGGCCACCCTGGGGATCGACCCGGCGTTCGTGCGCGTCGGTACGGTCGTGACGGGGTTGTTCCTGCCCCAGCTCACCGTGGCGGCGTATCTGGTTGCCTGGCTGGTTCTGCGGCACCGCTGACGGCCGGCGACCGTCGGGGCCGCCGCTACATCAGGAAATTGAGCATCCAGCGGCCGACCACGGCCTCGTCGGTGGGACGTGACAGCGAGGCGACCGCGGGCGCGTATGCGTCGCCCAGCAGCTTCTCGCGAAACCCCATCAGGGCGCGTGCGTAGCCCTTGTCGAACTCGGGATGGCCCTGGAACGTCAGCAGGTGGTCGCCGAGGGCGAAGGACCCGATCGGGCAGAAGTCGTTCGACCCGAGCAGCCGGGCGCCGGGCGGCGTGCGCACCACCTGGTCCTTGTGGCTCGACAGCAGCGATACCGCTCGCCGGGCGGGCTGCATCCACGGCGCTTCCCCGACGATGCGCATCTTGTGCACGCCCACCCCCCAGCCCGCGTCGGCGGCCCGGGTCTCGCCGCCGAGCGCGTGGGCGATGAGCTGATGCCCGAAGCAGACGCCGACGGTCTTCCTGCGGGCCTCGTGCAGCGTCCGCACGTAGTCCGACAGCCGGGCGATCCAGGGCAGGTCGGCGTAGACGCTCTCGCGGGAGCCGGTGATGACGTAGCCATCGCAGGCGTCGACCCCGGCGGGGTAGTGGCCGCGCTCCACGTCGTAGACGGCGAACTCGACGGGCCTTGCCGCCTCCGCCGCCGCCTTCGAGAGCACGGACCGGAACATGCCCGGATAGTCGCCGAAGGCGCCCTGGAACTCCTCCCGCACCGAGTCGGTCTGCAGGATGCCGATCCTCATATGATCTCGAAGTAGCGTGCGAGCTGCCAATCGGTAACCGTGCGCTCGGCCTCGCGCGTCTCCCAGTCACGGCTCGTGACGTAGTGTTCGACGAAGGTGTCCCCGAACAGGTCCCGGGCCGCATCGGAGTCCGCGAAGCGGGCCGTGGCGCCGCGCAGCGTGGTCGGGAAGCGCCGGTGCTCCGGTAGCGCGTCCTCGACGTCGTAGCCGTTGCCGGCGACCGGCTCGGGCGGTTCGATGGCCTGCTCGATGCCGAGCACGGCTGCACCAAGGGTCGCGGCCGCCGCCAGGTAGGGGTTGCTGTCCGCCCCGGACACCCGGCACTCGACGCGCTGCGCGGCAGCGCTGCCCGTGATCACGCGGAACGCCGTCGTCCGGTTGTCGAAGCCCCACGTCGCGGCCGTCGGCGCCCAGGCCCCTTTCACGAGACGCGTGTAGCTGTTGACGGTGGGCGCAAGCAGCGCCAGGAGCTTGGGGACGTAGCGCACCAGTCCGCCGACGGCGTGCCGCAATGTCGCCGGCAACGCCGAGACCTCCGTTGCGGCGGTGTCGTCCGGGCCCGCGAACGCGTTGCCCGCCGCATCGTCGAGCAGCGAGAAGTGGAAGTGGCCGCTCTGGCCCGGATGGTCCATCGACCACTTGGCCATGAAGGTCGCGATGGCCTCGTGGCGGTTGAAGAACACCTTGCTGAAGGTCTTGAATAGCGCCGCCCGGTCGGCGGGGGCGAGCCCGACCGACGCGGCGAGCGCACCCTCCCACACGCCGGGGCCGGTCTCGCAGTGCAGTCCCTCCAGCGGCGTGCCGATGTCCTCGCAGTAGTCCATGAGCCCGCGGAACAGGTCGGCGTTGCCCGAAGCCCGCAGTACCGAGTAGCCGAAGTTGCCGGGGGTCAGCGGACGCAGGTCGCGGTAGTGCTTGTCGCGCACGGAGTGCGGCGTCTCGGCGAACACGAAGAACTCGTACTCGAAGCCGGCCTTCGGGACGAGCCCATGCGCCGCCGCGCGGTCGAGCACGCGGCGCAGCGTCGAGCGTGGACAGACGGGGTGGTAGTCGTCGCCTTCCGTCGCGAACTCCCCGATGAAGTAGGGGACGCCTTCGTCCGGCAGCCACCGCTCGGTATCGACGACCAGGCGATAGCTGGCATCCGGGAATCCGGTGTGCCAGCCGGTAAAGGACCCGCCGTCATAGAGTTCGTCCGCCACGTCCCAGCCGAAGACGCAGTCGCAGAACCCGCCGCCCTTTTCCAGCAGCCCGGCGAACTTCTCGAGGCTCACGTACTTGCCGCGGATCACGCCGTCGATGTCGGTAAGTCCGAGTTTGACCTGCCGCGCGCCCCGCTCCCGATAACCGGCAAGCCGCGCCGCTATTTCATCCGTCACTGGGCTGCCCCCGGTGGTCGATGTCGTGTTCCGGACGTGTCCGGCCTTATCCACCAGAACTGTGGATAACTCTTTGGATAACCGATGCAAACACGCCGCAACCTCGCGCAACGCGCAGGCATCGCAATTTGGTCAAAATGTGATCAAAAATGCTAATCTCATTTGTTTTCAATGGATTGCAGCGAAATGATAAACCGGCGTTTCGAATTTCGACCGTAACTGACAGGGAATCGGCACAATCGCGCCGCCTGTGCATAATCCGACGGCTCCCGGAGCCCCGGACGCGCGTTTTTCGGTCCGGCCCGCCGCTCAGTGGAGGAACGCGAACATGCGGCGCCGGTACCGCTGGGCGACCTCCGAGCCCTTGCCCATGGTGGCCATGATGCGAATCATCGTCGTGCGTCCGGCATCGTCGCGGAACTTGCGGTCCTGCTGCAGTATCGCCATGCACTGATCGAGGGCGTCGGCGTAGTTGCCGGCCGCCGCCAGCGTGAGCGCCGCTTCGTACCGGGCTTCGAGATCGTCGCCGTTCGCGTCGATACGCGCGAGGGCGGCCGCCCCGTCGAGCGGCGCGGCTTCGCGGGCGAGCTCGAGGCGCATGGCCGGCCGGTCGCGTTCCGGGGCGTCGTCCGCAATCCCCGCCAGCACGCGTTCCGCATCCTCGAGGTCGCCGCGGTGTACGAGCACGTCCGCCCACTCGACACGGAAGGCGGCGTTGTTCGGCTCGGCCTCCAGGGCCGCCTTGAGCACCTCCAGCGCGCCGTCCCAGTCCTGCGCCGCGGTGAACCGGGCGAGCTGCTCCTTCAGCCGTTCCCCGTCCGACATCGTCAGGCCTTCGATCATCTGGCGGAGAACGGCTTCTCCCTGCGGACCCTCGAGCTGGTCGGCGATCTGGCCGTCGACGATGACGCGGATGCTGGGGATGCCCTGGACCCGAAGCTGCTGGGCCAACTGCGGGGTGGTCGCGACGTCGCAGATCGCCAGGGCGAACTTGCCCTGGTACTGGCTCGCAAGGTTCTCGAGGGCGCGGCGGGCGTCCGCGGCGGGAGGCGCTTGGTCGGCCCAGAACAGCAGGACGACGGGAACCTCCCGGGACCGGTCCACGACATCGGCCTGGAAGGACTGGAGCGAGACCTCGAATACGGGCGGCCGGGCGTCCACGATGGCTCTCCTAGGAGGGTTGCGGCACGATCCGGATGTAGGGCTTGGGTGCCCGCCAGCCGTCCGGGTAACGTTTCCTGGCTTCCTCGTCGGAGACCGCCGGGACGATGATCACGTCATCGCCGTGCTGCCAGTTGACGGGCGTCGCGACTTGGTGCGCCGCCGTGAGCTGGCACGAATCGAGCAGCCGCAGGACCTCGTCGAAGTTGCGGCCGGTGCTCATGGGGTAGGTGAGCATGGCCTTGATCCGCTTGTCCGGACCGATGACGAAGACGGAGCGGACGGTGGCGTTGTCGACCGGGGTGCGGCCTTCCGACGTGTCGCCGGCATCGGCGGGGAGCATGTCGTAGAGCTTCGCGACCTGCAGTTCCGGGTCTCCGATCAGCGGATAGTTGACGGCGTTGCCCTGCGTCTCCTCGATGTCCTTCGACCAGGCGCCGTGGCTGTCCACCGGGTCCACCGACAGGCCGATGATCTTGCAGTTGCGTTGCGTGAACTGCGGCTGGAGGCCGGCCATGTAGCCGAGCTCGGTCGTGCAGACCGGCGTGAAGTCCTTCGGATGCGAGAACAGGATGGCCCAGCCATCGCCGATCCAGTCGTGAAAGCCGATCTCGCCCTGCGTCGTCTGCGCCGTGAAATCCGGCGCCTCGGAGTTGATTCTGAGAGACATGCCCGTCCTCCCTCGAAGTCAGGGAGCCGAAGGCTATCACTCCTTACGGGGAACAAGCGACGACAGGGCGGTCCAGGGGTGCACGACAATTTTGTGAGGAGTTGTGCGCGGTCCCGGCCCGCGGCGACTTCGGCGGCCCTTTCTGGCATCATTTAAATATGCCAGAAGAAAAAAGGGCGCGCGTGATGTTGTCGGACATGGATGTGAAGGATCTCGATGCGCGGCGCGAGGCGATCCGGCGGGAGCTGGCGTTGATCGGCGACCTGCGGCCGGGGTCGCTGTTCGAGCGCTACCGCAAGTGCGGCAAGCCGGGCTGCCACTGCGCCGGCGAGGGCGACCCGGGGCACGGGCCGAACTGGGTGTTGACGGCCAGGGTGAACGGTCGGGCGCTGACGCGGGCGATCCCGCGCGAGGCGGTGGCGGAGACGCGGGCGCAGATCGACGAGTACAAGCGGCTGCGGACGCTGACGGCGGAGCTGGTGGAGGTGAGCGAGGGCTTGTGCCACGCGCGGCTGGCGGCGGGGCGGGAAGCGGGCCGGGAGGCCAAAAAGGGGGCTTCGCGGAAAGCGTCGCGGCGGAGATCGGAGGCGAGGTCGAGCGGCTGATCGGCGCGGGAGCGGCGGACGGCGTCGACTTCGAGGCGGTCGAGACGGCGGCGCGGCGGCTGGCGCTCGAGGTCGTGGGGAGGGCCGTCGCCGCGCGCCTCAACGCCGACCGTTCCGACGCGGCCGGGGCGCGGCTGCCGTGCGCGTGCGGCGCGCGCGCCCGCTACGCCGGTCGCCGGCGCAAGACCTTCGTCACCGCGCTCGGCGAGATCGTTCTTGAGCGCGCCTGGTATCACTGCGCGGCCTGCGGCGCGGGCTTCGCGCCGCGCGACCGCGCGCTCGGGCTGGAGGGAACCGCGCTGTCGCCGGCGGCGCTGCGCATGACCGGCTTGGCCGCGGCCCGGGTCAGCTTCGCCGAGACGCGCGAACTGCTGCGCGAACTGGCCGGACTCGACATCGACGCCAAGACGGCGGAGCGCCACGCCGAGGCGCTCGGGCGCGAGATCGCCGCCGACGAGCTGGCCGTCGTCGAGCGCGAGCCCTGCGATGCCCGCACCCTCCATCTCGGCCTCGACGGCACGGGCGTGCCGGTGCGCAAGGAAGAGACCCGGGGCCGCAGCGGCAAGCAGCCGGACGGTTCCGCCAAGACGCGCGAGGCCAAGCTCGTGGCCGTCTGGTCCGCGGACACCCTCGACCGGGACGGTCGTCCCGTGCGCGACCCCGGCTCCGTCACCTACAGCGGCGCCATCGAAACCATCGCCAGCCGCGACACCGACACCGAGCCGTCGCCCTTCGCCGGCCGCGCTTTGCGCGAGGCCGAACGGCGATGCTTCGACGATGCCCCGCGTCGCGCGGTCCTCGGCGACGGCGCGCCCTGGATCTGGAACTGGGCGGAGGAGCACGCCCCCGGCGCCATCCAGATCGTCGACATCTTCCACGCCAAGGGGCATCTGTTCGACGTCGCCAAAGCCATCTACGGAGCCGGAACCGATCTCGCCGACCGGTGGGGAAAACAACGCCGCGACGAACTTGATCAAGGCCGCGTCGACGACATCCTCGACGCCCTGCGCGGGCACGCCGAAACCTGCGACGACGCCCGCAAGTGCGCCGACTACATCGACAACAACCGCGACCGCATGCGCTATCCGGAGTTCCGCGCCATGGGCCTGTGCGTCGCGACCGGCGTCGTCGAGGGCGGCTGCAAAAACATCGTCGGCGGCCGCCTCAAGCGCGGCGGCATGCACTGGACCGTCGACGGCGCCAACGCCATCCTGGCCCTGCGCTGCTCCATCCTCAGTAACCGCTTCGACGACTTCTGGGAGCGCCGCGCAAGCCGAAAATGACCGTCATCTCACAAATCTGACGTGCACCCGCGGTCCAGGGGGTGGGCAGGCTGCGTCAGGGGACGATCTCGCGCCATTCCGCGACCGAGGTTGGACAACGCAGCGTGCCGATGGCGGGCGCCGCGTGCGCGGACTCCGAATAGCGCCGCGGGTTCGCGGCGTGGACGGTCTGGTTGCAGCGCTCGAGCATGTGCTCGTAGGTGAGTCCCGAGTAGCTGTCGGTCTCGAACTCGAAGGACCGGCAGAGGCAGCTCTCGACGTTCTTGGCGTAGGAGACGCCCCGGGCTTCCTCGCTCTCCATCGGCGAGCAGGAAGCGACGGCCGCCACGGTGGCCGCCGCCATCGCCCGGCGCGCCAACGCCCCGCAACCGTCGCCTGCGGCTCCGCTCGCGGCCCAGCCCCACCGGCCTGCGCGCCCGCGCCGTCCGGCGCGGCGTTCCAGGCGCGTCCGCATGCGGGGGCTTGCCGTGTCGTCCGTCAGGGCGTGTTGGCCTCGAGGAAGTCGATGATCCGGGCCACCGTCCCGTCCTGCGCGGGTACGTTCCATTGCTCCACGAGGGTCGCGTTCGGAGCGATTGCGGCGATCTCCCGGGAGATGCTCTCCGGGTGGTAGGGATCGCTTCCCATCAGCACCAGCATGGGCGTCTCGCAGGACGCCACGAAGTCGCGGCCGACGTTGAAGTCGAACTCGCCGTCGTACATGTTCGAGCGGAAGCTCCGCCAGGCGGCCTCGTCGGCCTCGGGGTGGTCCGGGGCGATGGCGTCCGCCCAGCCCTGGAACATCTCGTAGAAGATGCCCCGGTTGTCCTCGAAGCCGATCGACTGCTGCAGGACGGCGGCGGCCACGCGCCCCGGGGCCGCCTGCATCAGCCCAAGGCAATAGGGGCCGCCGATGCACCCGCCGAGCAGGTGCGTGCGCTCGATGCCGAGGTGGTCCAGCAGGGCGACGTGGTCCGCGGTGTACGTGTGCCAGCCGTCGTCGGCGGTTACCGGTGCGCGGGAACGGCCGGCGTTGCGCTGGTCCATGGCGATGACCCGGAAGCGCGTCGACAGTTCGACGATGGGATTGAACGGGGCGGACGCCCAGAGGGTCGCCGCCGATCGCATGCCCCCGGGCGCGAACAGCAGGACGGGGAAACCGGCGCCGTGGTCTTCGTAGTAGAGCGTGATGTCGTCGCGTTCGAAGATGGCCATGCCTGCGGGTGCTCCCTGGTCCGGTGCCTGTGGGGCGCGCAACGCTATCACAGGCCGGCGTCGTCAGTCCTCCGGCGGCACGTATCCGGCCGGCCGCTCGTACGCTTCCCCGGCGAGGAAGCGCTTCATCTGGTCGGTGAGGAAGCGGCGGGACTCGAGGTCGAGCATGTTCAGGTGGCGCTCGTTGATGAGCATGGTCTGCACTTCCCGCCACTCGCCCCACGCACGCGCGGACACGTTCTCGAAGATGTCCTGCCCCATGGGGCCGGGGAGCGGCGGAGCGTCCAGCCCCGGCAGCTCGACGCCGTACTTTCGGCACAGGACGTTGCGGCTCATGTGCTCTCCCCGGTGGTTGGCCCGTAGAAGTTTCGCGCAGCGGAACTTCCAACGCGACCGCCAGGTCGCGCGTCCAGCCCCGCCAGCAGCCGGCGCGCGACCCCCGAGAGGCCGATCCGCTGTTCGCCGCCGGGCCGGTACCAGACGAAACGTTCGTCCGCCTCCGTGACCCGCGGTCGCTTCCGTACCCAGACGTAGTGCGGGGTAACGTCCAGGTGGTAGTGCGTGAACGAGTGGCGAAACGGCGGCGGCGCGATGCTGCGCTCGACGTCGAGGCTCCACTCTCGCACGAACCGGCGTACGTCCTTGTCGACGGGACGCTCCAGGGGCGACCAGAGCCCACCCCAGACTCCGGCCGCGTCCCGCCGCTCCAGCAGGCAGGCGCCGCCCGCGTCGATGACCAGGAAGGCGCGGATGGCCCGCGTCGGCTTGATCTTGCGAGTTGGGGCGGCGGGCAACCGGTCCTGCATGCCGCTCGCGAGCGCCGCGCAGCGTTCGCTGACCGGACAGGCGGTGCATGCCGGACCAGAGCGCCGGCAGTGGGTGGCGCCGAAGTCCATGATCGCCTGCGTGTAGTCCCCCGGTCGGTCGACGGGCGTGTGTGTCTCGGCGAATGACCACAGCGTGCGTTCGGTCGCGCTGTCGCCCGCAGGCCCCTCGACGCCGTGGAAGCGGCACAGCACGCGTCTGACGTTCGCGTCCAGGATGGGGACCGACCGTCCGAAGGCGATGGCGAGAATGGCGCCGGCGGTCGAGCGGCCGATCCCGGGCAAGGCGGTCAGGGTTTCCAGGGTGTCCGGAAACGGCGCGTCGCCCGTGTCGGGGCTCGCTGCGACGATCTGGCGGGCAGCCGCATGCAGGTTGCGCCCACGGGCGTAGTAGCCGAGGCCCGTCCAGAGGTGGAGGACTTCGTCGAGGTCCGCGGCGGCCAGTGCGCGCACGTCGGGAAAGCGCCGCATGAACCGTTCGAAGTACGGGACCACCGTCGCGACCTGGGTCTGCTGCAGCATCACCTCGGAGACCCAGACCCGGTAGGGCGTCCTGTCGAGTTGCCAGGGCAGGTCGCGGCGCCCGTGGCCGTCGAACCAGGCGAGCAGGCGCCCGGCGAACCAGTCGTTGCCGGCCGTGCCGGAGGGGCGGGACGTGTCCACTCCGGAAAGGATACCGGTTCGCGCCGCGCGGCAGTTCTATACTTGTCGGCATGAGCGACGTTGGGACGTGGGATCCGGATGATCGGGTCGTACTGGGCGCGCGGCACCTGGAGTGTGTGCGGCGCGCCAGTGCGCACCTGGACGATCCGGAGTTTGGCCTCGACGAGAGCGAGCTGCGCCTGTTGGCGCCGGTCGCGTCGCTCGACGCCGCGCAGTGGAGCGCGGCGGCTCGCGCGGAAGCCGCGGACGAACTCGTCGCCTGGATCCGGTTCTTCACCCTTGCGGAGGCACGCCTGCCCGGTTTCGAGGCTGGCCCCAAGTCACCGGTGATCCCGCTGGCCCGCGCGTTGCGCGAACGCGGCGAGTATCCGGATGACCTGACCGCCTGGATCAAGGCGCACACGGACAACCGCTTCCTGCCCCACGGCAGTCTGCTCGACCGGCTCTGATTTCCTCCCGGCGCCGGCGCCGGGTCAGTGAATGACGCCTTTCAGGCGCGGGTCCAGCACGTCGCGCAGCGCGTCGCCGACGAAGTTGAACGCGAGCACCAGCAGGAAGATGGCGACTCCCGGGACGATGGACAGGAGCGGCTGGCGGTCGAGCATGGGGAACGCCTGCTGCAGCATCGAGCCCCAGGTGGGCGTGGGCGGCTGCACGCCGACGCCGATGAAGCCGAGGGCGGCCTCGGTGAGCACCGCGTAGCCCATGGACAGCGTCGCCTGCACGATCACCGGCGCCACGCTGTTCGGCAGGATGTGCTTGAAGATGATGCGCACGTGACTCATGCCGCCGGCTTCGGCCGCGGCGACGAAGTCGAGCTCCCGGATGGTGAGCCCCTGGCTGCGCACGATGCGCGCCATCCACGGCACGTTGGCGATGCCGATGGCGATGATCACGGTGGGTAGCGAACCGCCCATGGCCGCGGCGAGTCCCACGGCGATCAGCAGGCTCGGGAACACCACCAGGGCGTCCATGCCGCGCATGACGATGTCGTCGACCAGCCCCCGGAAGTAGACGGAAACGAGGCCCAGGGGCGCTCCGACGAGGACGCCGAGGCCGACGGCGCCGACGCTGACCATCAGCGCCACCTGCGCGCCCTCGATGAGCCGCGCGAGGGTGTCCCGGCCCAGGCGGTCCGTGCCGAGCCAGTGGTCCGTCGTCATGCCGGAGAGCAGGTTCTCGAAGTCCATCTCCTGCGGGTCGACGGGCACGACCCAGGGGGTGAACAGCGCGGCGAAGAGGGTCAGGGCGATCACGACCGCGCCGAAGACCGCCTGCGGGATGCGGGCGAGCTTGCGTAAGACGTCGACGGAGGGCCGATGGGGGGTGTCCGGGCGAACCGTCCCCGGTGCGCCCGCGGGTTGAGCGCTATCGGTCATCGTACTTGATCCGCGGATCCAGCCACGCGTACACGATGTCGGTAACGAGGTTGGCCGCCAGCACGGCGAGCGCCATCAGCAGCACCGCGCCCTGCGCGGCCAGGAAGTCGCGCATGAAGATGGCCTGCACGAGGAACTGTCCCATGCCGGGTATCCCGAACAGGGTCTCGATGACGACGGCCCCGGCGAAGATGCGCCCGGTCTGCAGGCCGAACACCGTCACTACCGGGAGGAGCGCGTTGCGCAGGGCGTGCCGCCAGATGACCGCCAGTTCGCGCATCCCCTTGGCGCGGGCGGTGCGCACGTAATCCTGGGCGAGCACTTCGAGCATCGCCGACCTGCTCTGGCGCATGATGATCGCGCTGCTCGTGATGCCGAGCGCGAACGCCGGCAGGATCATGTAGCGGAGGCCCTCGAGGGGGTCCTCGAAGATGTCGACGTAACCCTGGGTCGGCAGCCAGCCCAGGGTCACGCCGAACAGGAGGATGGCCATGATGCCGAGCCAGAAGTTCGGGATGGCGACCCCGCCGATGGACAGCACCGTGGCGATGTAGTCGATGGGCCGGCCGCGATAGACGGCGGACGCGATGCCGGCGGGCACGGCGATGAGCACGGCCATGATCCAGGCAACGACGCCGAACTGCAGGGTGACGGCGGCACGCGTGCCGAGTTCCCCGGCTACGGGCCGCTGGTTCTGCGTGGAGCGGCCGAGGTCCCCCCGCACCGCCTTGCCGAGCCAGATGGCGTATTGCACCAGGATCGGCCGGTCGAGGTTGTGTTCCTTGCGGATGAGCTCGAGCTGCTCTTCGTCGAGGGACTCTCCCGGCCCGACGAGCGCCCGCGCCGGGTCGCCCGGAATCGCGTGCATGAGAGCGTGCACCAGGAACGTCACGATGAGCAGCACCGGGATCATCTGGAGCAGACGACGCAGCAGGTAGCGCCACATGGCGGCGAGCTAGCGGGGTGCCGGGATCATCGGTCCCCGCCCCGCGGGTCGGCGATCCAGATCTCGCGCAGGTTCATCTTGCCGTCCCACCCCATCAGGCGGTCCAGGTTCCGCACCCTGAGCGGGGCGGCGGCGTAGTTGACGCCGTAGATGAGCGGTACGAACCACGCTTCGCGCAGCACGAGGTCGTTGAGCTCCAGGTAGACCGGTTTGCGCGCGGCCACGTCGTAGAGCGATGCGCCGCGCTCGACCAGGACGTCGATGTCCGGGCGCGGGAGATTGCCGGCGTTGTAGTACCCGTCGCTCTTGAAGGCCAGCGACGCCAGCCAGTCGGGCTCGGGATAGCGGCTCCAGCCGGTCATGTAGAGCGGGTACTGGCGGCCGTGGAAGAAACGCTCGGTGGCGACGCCGGCGTTCAGCACCTCGATGTCCATCGTGATGCCGACCCTCTTCAGCATGGCGCGCACGATCTCCGCGGCGGGGATATGCAGGGCGTTGTTGTTGGTCACGGCGGTGAACTCTACGTTGTCGGTCCGCCCGGCTTCACGCAGGAGTGCCCGCGCGCGATCCGGATCGTAGCCCGGCCGGGCGTTGCTCGGTGCGTGCGCCCACGCCCCCACCGGCCACATGCCGGAATCGGCGAGGATGGCGTTGTCGAAGTAGATGGCGGTGTTGATGGCGCGGGGGTCGATGGCGTGCATCACGGCGAGGCGCAGCCGGAGGTCGTCGAGGGGCGGCTTCGCCACGTTGAAGGCGAACACGTGCGCGATGCCGCCGCCGGGCATGGTCTCGATGCGGAAGCGCCGGTCGCGCCGGAAGGCGGAGACGTCCTTGTACGGGAGGTAAGCAACGTCGATCTCGCCGGTCCGAAGTGCCGAGACCAGGACCGTCTCGTCGCGGATCACCCGGATCGTCACCTCGTCGAGGTAGGGCAGGCGGTTGCCGGCCGCGTCGACGCCCCAGTAGCGTTCGTTGCGCACGAGGTGGACCGACGTGCCGGTCACCGACTCGCTGACCCGGAACGGACCCGTGCCGGATGGGTCCCAGCCATAGTCCCTGCCGAGCGCGCGCACCGCGGCCGGGGAACTCATCACCCCGCCCCGGTCGGCCAGCATGTTGAGTCCGGCGCCCCAGGGACGCGAGAGATTGAATCGGACCGTGTGTTCGCCGAGCGCGTCCACCGAGTCGATCACGGTCATGGACGCGCGGGGGGTCGCCACGGTGGCGGGGTCGAGTATGCGCTCGATGTTGAACTTCACGGCTTCCGCGTTGAACGGGGTGCCGTCGTGGAACGTGACCCCGCGACGCAGTTCGAAGGTGATGGCGTGCGGATTTTCGGTGATCTCCCAGGCAGTCGAGAGGGAGGTCGCGGGGCGGGGGTTGAGGTCGGGATCGGCGTCGACCAGTTGGTCGAAGACCTGCCGCCAGTAGTAGGCATCGGCGCCGGAACGGCCGAGCACGGCGTCGAGCGAGGTGGGTTCCGAGTTGAAGCCCACCCGGAGGTGCCCGCCGTGCTGCGGTTGCTGCCCGAACGCGCTCGATGCGAGGGCGGTGACGAGGAGCCAGGCCCATCGGTGCGCGATCCTTGCCGGTGCGTTCATGGAGTCGCGGTCGTTCCCTGTTCTGACGCGGAGCTGGCGCGGAGTGCGGCGCCGGGTGGCCGCGCCCGCCCCGGCAAGTGTAAACAACGTCCGCCGCGGGATTTGACCCGCTGCCGCATGATCCGACAAGCTCTCGAAATCCTGTGCGGCGGATCATGCATGGATCAGGTCGAGGGCTTGGACACGGCCGGCTTCGGGGACGTCGTCCTGGCCGTCGACGGTCTCGTGACCACCTTCCGGACACCGGACGGTGTGGCGCGCGCGGTGGACGGGGTCGCGTTCGACGTGCGGGCGGGGGAGACGCTCGGGGTCGTCGGCGAGTCCGGTTGCGGCAAGAGCGTCACGGCCCTCTCGATACTCGGACTCATTCCGAGCCCGCCGGGCTCCGTCGAGGGGGGCACGGCGCTGCTGGGCGGCCGGGATCTGCTCGCGCTCCCGGAAAGGGCGCTGGCCGACGTGCGGGGCAACGAAATCGCGATGATCTTCCAGGAGCCGATGACCTCGCTGAATCCCGTGCTCACGGTCGGGTACCAGATCGCGGAGACCGTGCGCCGCCACGACGGCGGCACGCGCGCGGCAACGATGCGAACAGCGGTGGAGATGCTGGACCTGGTCGGCATCCCCGAGGCCGCGCGGCGCGCACGCGAGTATCCGCACCAGTTGTCGGGCGGCATGCGCCAGCGGGCGATGATCGCGATGGCGCTCTCCTGCGAGCCGAAGGTGCTGATCGCCGACGAACCGACGACGGCCCTCGACGTGACGATCCAGGCCCAGGTGCTCGACCTGATCCGGGACCTGCAGGCCAGGCTCGGCACGGCGGTCATCCTGATCACCCATGACCTCGGCGTGATCGCCGAGACCGCGCACCGGGTGGTCGTGATGTACGCGGGCCGCAAGGTGGAGGAGACGGACGTGACGACGCTCTTCGATGCGCCGCGGCACCCCTACACGCGCGGCCTGCTCGCCTCGGTGCCGACGCTCGATGCCGTGAGCGGCGGCGCGGCCCGGGCCCGGCGGCTGGCGGAGATCCCCGGCGTGGTGCCGCGGCTCACGGGACTTCCGGCCGGATGCGCCTTCGCGCCGCGCTGCGGGTTCGCGGATGCGCGGTGTGCGGCGTCCCGACCGCCGTTCGAGGAGCAGCGCCCGGGGCACTGGGCGGCCTGCTGGCACGCGGACGCGCGGGCGGAAGCGTCGCCGTGAGCGACGTCCTGCGAGGGGCGTCCGGGGAAGAGGACGCGCCCGTCCTCGAAGTGGAGGGGCTGCGCAAGTACTTCGTCTCGCCGCGCCGGCTGCTGGGTCCGCAGGCGGGGGTCGTGCATGCGGTGGACGGCGTGAGCTTCACCATCGGCGCCCGCGAGACGCTCGGCCTGGTGGGCGAGAGCGGCTGCGGGAAGTCCACTGTCGGGCGTACGGTCCTGCGGCTGCTGAAACCTACGGAGGGCGCGATCCGCCTGCTCGGCGACGACATCACGGCCCTCGAGAGCCGCGCGCTCCGCCCCTACCGGCGGCGCATGCAGATCATCTTCCAGGACCCGTATTCGTCGCTGGATCCCCGCATGACCGCGGGCGATATCGCCGGGGAACTGCTCGGCGTGCACGGCGTTTCGAGCCGGGCCGAACGGAACGAACGGGTGGCGGAGCTGTTCGCCAGGGTGGGCCTGCGTCGGGACCAGATCCGGAACTATCCCCACGAATTCTCCGGTGGTCAGCGGCAACGGCTCGGCATCGCCCGGGCGCTGTCCCTGCAGCCGAACCTGATCGTCTGCGACGAGCCGGTGTCCGCCCTGGACGTCTCGATCCAGGCGCAGGTGATCAACCTGCTGATGGACCTGCAGGCGGAGTACGGACTCTCCTATCTCTTCATCGCCCACGACCTGGCGGTCGTCGAGCACATCAGCCACCGGGTGGCCGTCATGTACCTCGGGCGCATCGTGGAGTTCGCCGAGAAGCGGGATCTGTTCGCGAACCCGTTGCACCCTTACACCGAGAGCCTGCTGGACGCCGTCCCGGTGCCGGATCCCCGCCGGGTGCGCAAGCGCCGCATCGTGCGCGGCGACGTCCCGAGCCCCATCGACCGGCCCTCGGGGTGTCACTTCCACACGCGGTGCCCATATGCCGTGGAACGGTGCCGGCGCGAGGATCCGGCCCTGCGGGAGGTGGCGCCCGGGCATCGGGTAGCGTGTCACCTGCGGTGAGCACGCTTGAGATCGGGCGGATGTCGCACGCGCGGCGGGGTCGCCGGCTGACAGCCGGAATCGGGTGCGGGGCTATGTACAGGGCGTTCGACGCCTGGGTCAGTCCGCGCGGGGGCTTGGCACTGTTCGCCCCGTTGCGCCTGCGGGTGCGGGAGAACAAGTTCCGCGAGCCGGACCTGCTCCTGCTTCGGGACCGGCACGAGGCCCGCAACGGCAACCGGTTCTGGCTCGGCGCCGACCTCGCGTTGGAAGTCGTGAGCCCGGACGGCGAGGAGCGGGATTGGGTCGAGAAACGCGCCGACTACGCGGAAGGCCGGATTCCCGAGTACTGGATCGTGGATCCTCCGGAGGAGACCGTCACCGTCCTGACACTGGACGGCGACGCCTATGCCGAGCATGGGCTGTTCGGGGAGGGCGAGACGGCCACCTCGGTGCTGCTGCCGGGTTTCTCCGTGGACGTAACGGCGGTCTTCGACGCGGCCAGGGAGTCCGGCGCGACCTGACGGACGCCGCATCGCGCGGACGGGCGGGGAGCCTTCGCCGGTATAATCGCCGCGTGAACCGTTCCGCCTCCATTTCGCGCGACACCCTCGAGACCAAGATCCGCGTCGGGATCGACCTCGACGGCTCCGGTGCGGCGCAGCTCGACACCGGGCTGCCCTTCTTCGAGCACATGCTCGACCAGGTGGCCCGGCACGGCCTGGTCGACCTCACGGTCGAGGCGGATGGCGACCTGCACGTGGATGCCCACCACACGGTGGAGGACGTCGGCATCGCCCTGGGCCAGGCGACGGCGCGGGCCGTCGGCGACAAGAAGGGCATCACGCGCTACGGCCACGCGTACGTGCCCCTCGACGAGGCCCTGTCGCGCGTCGTGCTGGATTTCTCCGGCCGGCCGGGACTGACGTGGTCCGTCGACTTCGTGCGTCCGCGCGTCGGCCAGTTCGACGTGGACCTGCTGCACGAGTTCTTCCAGGGGTTCGTGAACCACGCGCAGGTCACGCTGCACGTCGACAACCTGAAGGGCGCCAACGCGCACCACCAGGCGGAGACGGTCTTCAAGGCGTTCGGGCGCGCGCTGCGCATGGCGGTCGCGCGCGATCCGCGCAGCGAGGCGTTGCCGAGCACCAAGGGCACGCTTTGATCGTCATCCCGGCGATCGACATCCAGGACGGGCGCTGCGTCCAGCTCAAGCAGGGGGTCAAGGATTCGGCATCGGTTTACGGCGACGATCCCGTCGCCATGGTCGAGCGCTGGACGAGCAGGGGCGCCCGCCGCATCCATGTCGTCGATCTGGACGGGGCCTTCGCCGGGGCGCGCGTGCACGGGCGCGTGGTCGAAGGCATCGCGGCGACCGCGGGAGACGTCCCCGTGCAGGTGGGCGGCGGCGTCCGCAGCGCGGATTCGATCGAGCGCTACCTGGACGCCGGCGTCAGCCAGGTCATCGTTGGCACGCGCGCGATTGAGGATCCGCCATTCCTGGCAGCCATGGCGGAGCGCTTCCCGGGCCGCGTGATCCTGGGCCTCGACGCCCGTGCGGGTCGGGCCGCCACGGCGGGCTGGGACGAGACGAGCGAAACCGGCGCCGTGGAGTTCGCCGCCAGCGTCGCGCACTTGCCGCTTTTCGCCATCGTGTTCACGGACATCGAGCGCGACGGCATGCTGACCGGCGTGAACGCCGAGGCGACCGCCGCCGTCGCCGCCGCGGGCGGGGTGCCCGTCATCGCTTCGGGCGGCGTCCGCGACCTCGACGATATCCGTCGGCTGAAGGGCCTCGGCCTCGCAGAGCGCGAACTCATGGGGGTGATCGCCGGCTCGTCGCTCTACGAAGGAACGCTCGAACTCGAAGCGGCGCAGGCGCTGCTCGACGCAGGGGCGCGTCAGGCGCGTAAGGCGCGTAAGGCGCGTAAGGCGGGAGAAACCCCGCCGGCTGCTGGGGGGAGGGGGGATGCAACCGGCGGGGGAAGGTCCGTCAGTGGACCTTGACCTCGATCTCGCGCGGCTTCGCCTTCTCGCGCTTGCCGACCGTGACGGAGATCACGCCGCGGTCGGCGCTGGCGGAGATGGCGTCCTCGTCAGCGTCTTCCGGCAGCCGGAAGTTGCGCGTGAACTTGCCGAAGCGCCGCTCCGTGCGATGCACCTTCTCCGAGTCGTTCGTACGCTCGTACTTGCGCTCGCCCGTGACGGTCAGCAGACCGTCCTTGAACGTGACGCTGACGTCCTCGGGGGACATCGCCGGCAGCTCCACGTCGACGCGGTAGGAGTCGTCGTACTCCCGCACGTCCACCGGCGGCAGCCAGTCGTTGTAGCTCTCGCCGAGGAAACCCCGCGCGAACAGATCATCGAATTCCCGGATGGGATTCCAGCGAACCAGGGTCATTGTCATCCTCCTTCCTGAGTTGCCTTATGACCCCTAGGTAAGGTCGCTTGCCGGGTTTCCAAGACCTTGAAATTGCGGTGTCAATCCCCACGCCCGCGACTTTTTTTCGCGCTCCCCTCAGACGGGGTCCTCGTTGAACATCGAGGTGCGGCCGCCGTCCACCACCAGGTCGTGGCAGTTCACGAACCGGCCCTCGTCGCTCGCGAGATAGAGCGCCGCGGTCGCGATGTCGCGGTCGAGCCCGGAGACCTTGAGGGGGGTTGCCCGGGCCAGGTTGCGTTGCAGCTTCTCGAGCTTGCGGGCGTTTTCCTCGTCCGGCAGGGTGTTCGCGCGCTCCGACCCGCCCCAGAAAATGGGCGTGGCGATGGCCCCGGGCGAGATCACGTTGACCCTGATGCCCTGGGGACCGAGTTGCACGCCGGCGAGCTTCGAGTAGTGGGTCAGGCCGGCCTTGACCGCGGAGTAGAGGATGTTCCCCTGCAGGTGACGGATCGCCGCCACGCTCGAGTTGTTGATGATGCAGCCCCCGCCGCTCGCCAGCATGTGCGGGATGGCGATGCGCATGCCGAGCACGCAGCTCGTGAAGAGCAGCCGGAAGCCGTAGTCGACGTTCTCGGCGGTGATGTCCCCGACGTTCCCGGGCGTCGGCCCGCCGGCGTTGTTGAACAGGATGTCGAGCTTCCCGAAACGCTCGGCGGTGTCGTCGATGACGCCCCGGAGGTCCGCCTCGACCATCACGTCCTGGCGCCGGTAGGTGACCCGCTCGCCGAGCCGCTCGGCGAGTGCCTGGCCCTTCTCCTCGGAACGGCCGGCGATGACGACCTGCGCGCCCTCGGCGGCGAAGAGCTCCGCGGTCGCGGCGCCGATGCCGCTGGTGCCGCCGGTGATGATCGCGACCTTGTCCTGCAGACGGTTGCCCATGGGTGCTCCTTGCTCGAGGTAGTGTGCGCGCGGCGGACTATAGCGCGGCGCGTGTCCGCGGGTGGATCAGAACCCGGCGGCGCGCCCCACTCCCCGGGGATCGGCCGTGCCGAGCAACATGCCTTCCCGCCGCATCACCGAGTTGGCGTCGCCGATGCCGCGCCCCCAGCGGATCGTCGCGATGCCCTGGTGCCCCATGGCCTCGAGGGCCGCCACGGTATCCGGAGAGAAGCCAAACGGCTCCACCATCACGCGGTCCGGCTGCCACTGGTGGTGGAAGCGGGGCTTGCCGACCGCGTCCGAGAGGTCCATGCCGTGGTCGATGACGTTCATCACGACCTGCAGGACGGTCGTGATGATGGTGCTGCCGCCGGGCGAGCCGGTGACCAGCACGGGCTCGCCGTCGCGCAGCACGATGGTGGGGGTCATCGAGCTCAGCATGCGCTTGCCGGGTGCGATGGCGTTGGCCTCGTCGCCGAGCAGTCCGTAGCTGTTGGGCGTGTTCGGCTTGATGGCGAAGTCGTCCATCTCGTTGTTCAGCAGGAAACCGGCGCCCGGGACGACGATCTTGGCGCCGTAGCTCAGGTTGAGCGTCGTGGTGTAGGCGACGGCATTGCCGGCCGCGTCCATGACGGAGACGTGGGTCGTGTCCGGCGACTCGTTCGGGATCGTCCCCCAACCGATGTCCGCCGACCGCGTTGCGCGGGCCGGATCGAAGTCGGCGAAGCGCTCCGCCGCGTATGCCTTGTCGATGAGGGTGGCGACCGGCACGGGGTAGAAGTCGGTGTCGCCGAGGTGATGCGCGCGGTCCGCGTACGCGCGGCGCTCGGCCTCGATCATGCGGTGAATGGCGGCGGCGCTGCCGTACCCGAGGCCCTTGATGTCGTGGGGCTCGAGCATGTTCAGCATCTGCACCAGCAGGACGCCGCCGGAGGACGGCGGCGGCATGGACACGATCTCGTGACCGCGATAGGCCCCGCGGATCGGCTCGCGCCAGACGGACCGGTAGGAGGCCAGGTCTTCGAGGGTGATGAGGCCCTCGCCGCGCTGCATCTCGGCGACCAGCAGCTCGGCGGTCTGGCCCCGGTAGAAACCGTCGTGCCCAAGCTCCCGGACGCGTTCGAGCGTAGCCGCGAGGTCCTTCTGCACGAAGTGCTCGCCGCTCGCGAAGGGCGAGCCGTCCGACTTCGCGAACACGGCCCGGCTGGCCTCGTACCGTTCGAGTCGGGGGAGTTGCCGGCGGAACTGCCCGGCGAGATCGTCGTCGAGGGGAAAGCCGTCGCGGGCCAGGGCAATCGCGGGGTCGATGACGTCGGAGCGCTCGAGCTGGCCATAACGCTCGTGGACGTCCAGGAGTCCCGCCACCGAGCCCGGTACGCCGACGGCCAGGTGCGAGTGCGTGGACAGCCCCTCGATCGGGTCGCCGTCGGCGTCGAGGAACATGTCGTGATCGGCGCCGGCTGGCGCCCGCTCGCGGTGATCGTTGGTGACGAGCGTCCCGTCCGCGAGCCGAATGACCATGAAGCCCCCGCCGCCGATGTTGCCGGCGGACGGATACGTCACGGCGAGGGCGAATCCCGTTGCCACCGCCGCGTCGATGGCGTTGCCGCCGCGTCGCAGGATGTCCGCGCCGACCTGCGAGGCCAGGGCGGAGCGCGACGCGACCATGCCGGTCTTGCCGCGGACTTCCGGGGGGCTGGCCGCCTCGGCGTGCGGGACTGCCAACGTCGAGGCGATGCAAAGGAGCGCGAGGTGGCGCATGGGGTCTCCGGACACGGGGCCGCGCGATTATAGACGCGTGCTGGCGCGTGGCGTTTCGAGTCCGGGTCCGACGTGTTAGCTTCGCCGGGGCGCGTGGCCGGGCGAGGGGCAGGTGAGAGTGGACATCGGGCGAGGTCGGCGCTGGGGGCACGCGTGGTACGGGGCCGTGTGCCTGTGCCTCTGTCTGGTTCCCGCTGGCGCCAACGCACAGGCCAACGCACAGGAAAGCGGCATGAACGAGATCGACGCGCGGGAACTGCAGCGCGTGATGGCCGAGCTGCGCGAACAGGCGCGCGTGCAGGGCGTGGAGGCCGAAGCGGCGATCGCGCGCGCCGGCATCGAGGTGCGGCGCGACATCGTCTACCAGGCGATCGACGGCGTGGACCCCGAACGCCTGAGCCTCGACCTCTATCTGCCGGGCTCGCTCCCGGGCCCGGATCATCCGCCAGCGACCCGTGCGCCCATTGTGCTCTACCTGCACGGCGGCGGCTGGATGGCGGGCAGCAAGGCGCAGTCCTTCCTGCAGCCGCTGGTGTTCGTACCGGAGGGGTTCGTCTTCGCTTCGGCCAACTACCGGTTCCGGCCGGCGGCAACGGTCGCCGAGATGGCGCAGAGCGCCGCCGACGCGGCCGGCTGGCTGGTGCGCAATGCGGAGGACTTCGGCGGCGACCCGCACAGAGTCTTTCTCATCGGCCACTCCGCAGGTGCGCACCTCGTGTCTCTGCTCGGCACGAACGCGACGTTTCTCGAGAATGCGGGCGTGCCCCCTGCGTCCATCCGCGGGGTGATTTCCCTCGATACGGCCGTGTACGACCTGCCGGGGCTGCTCGCGACCACGGCGGGGCCGTTGCACCGGCAGGTCTTCGGCGAGGACCCGAAGCTGCAGGAAGAGGTCTCGCCGTGGCACAACGTACGCTACGAGGCGCCCCAGGCGGCGTTCCTGGTCTTCTATTCGGACGGACGAACGGAAGGATTGACCCAGGCCATCCCGTTCGGCGAGAGGCTGCGGGACGCCGGGCACGAGGCGACCGTGGTCGAAGCCGTCGACCACGACCACGGGCAGGTGAACGACCTGCTGGGGACGGACGGGAACGTGCCGACGGCGCAGATTCTCGACTTCGTGCGGCGGCACGCGGGCGCGTCGGACTACCGGGAGGCGGCCGTGGACACCGAGCTGGTGCCCAGTCCCCTCGAGTACAGCGTACTGCGACCCCGTGAGGGGGTACTGCCGGCGTCCGCGGACGTCGATGGGGAGTTCCCTATTCTCCTGCTCCTGCACGGGGGTGGCCGCGACCGCGGCCAGTTGGCGCAGTGGCGGCGCATGTTCGAACAGGCGTGGCGTTCCGGCGTACTGCCCCCAATGGTCGTGGCGACGCCGTCGGCCACGGCGCTCAGCTACTACGTGGATTTCCACGACGGGTCCGAGCGGTGGACCACGTTCCTTGCCGAGGAGTTCCCGCGCGTGCTCGCCGAGCGGCATGGCGGGGACCCGGAACGGGTCGCCATCGCGGGATATTCGATGGGTGGCGTCGGCGCCCTGCGCGTCTCCTTCCGGCACCCGGAAGCGTTCGTCGCGGTCGCGGGCATGGCCGCCGGCATCGAGCCGGCGCTCGAATTCGACCAGCTTCCGGAATGGTACGAGCCCTGGCAGCAGCCGCGCCTCGGCGACCGCTTCGGAACGCCGGTGGACGCCGCCTTCTGGGCCGCCAACAACCCCGCGAGCATTGCCGCCGCCGATCCGGGCCGCCTGCGCGACAGCGGCCTCGCCATCCTCGTCGAGTGCGGCGCCGAGGACCAGTTCTACAACCACCTGGGCACCGAGTTCCTGCACCGCGTCCTGAGCGATCGGGGGATTGCGCACGAGTACCGCCTGGTGCTCGGGGAGGGGCATTTCCCCATCGCTCCGGAGCGCCTGTTCGCGGCGTTCGAGTTCCTGGGCAGGGCGGTCCGCGGGGAAGGGGAGGCCAAGGCCGCGGCGACGGCGCGGTTCGACGCCCTGGTGGAACCGATGCGCGCGTGGGGCCCGCCGGATTGACGCGGGTCGGTTCCTCGTAATGGGCACGCAATCACCCGGTCCGGCGGCGCTGCGCCGCATCGCCCTGTCGCACCAGGGCCTCCTCGGCAAGCGGCGGCTCGGGAGCGGCCTGCCCGGCATGCGCAAGACGCTGGAGCGCCTCGGCTACGTGCAGATCGACACGATCTCCGTCGTGGCCCGGGCCCACCACCACACGTTCTGGTCCCGGGTCTCCGGATACCGGGACGAGCAGATCAACCGGCTCATCCGCCGCGGCGCGGCCTTCGAGTACTGGGCGCACGCGGCCGCGTTCCTGCCGATGCGCGACTACCGCTTCGCGCTGCCGGTCATGAACGCCTACCGGCGGGGCGAGGAGAAGTGGGTACGGTCCCGCGATGAGCGCCTCATGCGCGCCGTGCTCGACCGGATCCGCGCGGAAGGACCGCTCAGGGTGCGCGACTTCGAGGCGCCGCCCCGCAAGGGCGCCCAGGAGTGGTGGAACTGGAAGCCGGCCAAGGGCGCGCTCGAGCAGCTCTTCATGCAGGGCGACCTGGTGAGCGTCGGCCGCGAGGGCCTGGAGAAGATCTACGATCTCCCCGAGCGCGCCCTGCCGCCGGACGTCGTCACGGTCGAACCCTCGATCCCGGAACTGGCCGGGCACCTGATCGAAGTCACGCTCCGCGCGCATGGCTTCGCGGCCGCCCGCACCTTCACGTACGGAATCCGGTACGGCGGAGCGCGGAGCAAGGAGACCCGCGCGGCCGTTCGGGACGCGTTGGAGGCGGGCCTGCGCAGCGGGGAACTGAGCGTCGCGACCGTGGGACGTGAACGCTTCTTTGGTCGCACCGACGTACTGGCGCGGCGGCCGGGCAAGCCGGCGGACGTGGTCCGCATCCTCTCGCCGTTCGACAACGGCGTCATTCACCGGGACCGCGCCCGGGACATCTTCGACTTCGACTTCCAGTTCGAGGCCTACGTACCGGAGGCGAAGCGGCGCTGGGGCTACTTCAGCCTGCCGATCCTGTTCGGCGACACCTTCGTCGGGCGCATGGACTGCAAGGCGCACCGCGACGGCGGGCGGTTCGAGATCCGGCGCCTGCACGTCGAGCGGCCGCTGCCGGAGGCGTTCGACCCGGCGTTCGCGGACGCCGTATGGGAATATGCGCGCTTCACGGGGTGCGACGACGTGCAGGTATCGACCGTCACCCCCGCACGCGACAAACCGAGGATCGAACGATGTCTTACGCACACCCCGAGTACCTGATCTCGCTGGAGGGACTGGCGGCGGATCTCGACAACCCGAACCGCCGCATCTTCGATGCCACCGTGTTCCTCGGCCGCTCGCCGAGCGGGGGCTACCGGGCGGAGTCCGGGCTTGAGAAGTACGGGCAGGGGCACATCCCCGGCGCCGCGTTCCTCGACCTGATCGAGGCGGCATCCGACACGTCGACGGGCCTCGGCTTCACGCTGCCTCCGGCGGCGCAACTCGAGGCGCTGTTCCGCAGCCTCGGCGTCTCCGACGACACCGAGGTCGTCCTCTACTGCACCGGGCACATGATGTGGGCGACGCGCGCCTGGTGGCTGTTCCACTACTGCGGGCATCGGCACGTGCGCGTGCTGAACGGAGGTTTCCAGGCGTGGCGGGACGGCGGCTTCCCCGTCGCCACGGACACGCCGGAGCACCCGGCCGGCACCTTCACGGCGCGTCCGCGCCCGGAGCTGTTCGCCGACAGGGACGCCGTATTGGCGGCCATCGGCGACGCGAGCGTGTGCACGGTCAACGCCCTCTCCCCGGACGTGCACTCGGGCGAGTCGGACATGTCCTACGGCCGCAAGGGGCACATCGCCGGGAGCGTCAACGTGTTCTATGACGAACTGCTCGAGGAAGGGCGCTTCCGGGATGTCGACGGCTTGCGCACGGCGCTCGAGGCCAAGGGGCTGCTCTCGGCGCCGCGGGTGATCTCCTACTGCGGCGGCGGCATCTCGGCCACCATCGATGCCTTCGCATGCCTGCTCGCCGGGCAGGAGCGGGTGGCCGTCTACGACGGTTCGATGTCCGAGTGGGTCCGCGACGAGTCGTTGCCGATGGAGACTGGGGCGTAGCCTCGGGCCAACGTCTCACGGCGGACGCTGGCAGCGTCCGTTGCCTCGGAGCGCGCAAATCGCACATCCGCGTGAGCGGATGGCTCCTTCAGGGATGGCCCCGGCTCCGGCAAAGTCACGCAAGAGACGGAGGAAGCGGGCTGCCGGTGCGAAAGAGGACACAAGGGCGAGCCAGGAACTGCGCAAGTTGAGAGCGGAAGGCGACAAGCTTGAGGCCGAGGTGAGCCGCATCCGGTTGATGAACGGCCTGGACGTGCTTAAGGTGATCGTGTTGGCGTTTGGCGCGGTTGTGGCGGGCGCGACGATGGCCAACTCCCTCGGGTGGTTGTAGGAGGCGGGGCATGATCGAGAGACACGAAGTGTTGTCGAGCGGCATGAAGGTGGATCGTCCCTGGTGGCTGGGAACCAAGCTCGCCGCGGCCATGGTGGTGACCGTCGTTACGGCCTACCTTGTCGCGATGGCTCTTTTGGGGAAGCTCTGATCGAGAGTTCCCTAGTCGTCAGGCGCCGACCTGCCGCTCCGGCCCCACCTGTCCGCGCATGAACAGCCGTCCGTCCCGCCGGTACACCGCCAGCGCGTCGAGGAACTCCACCGGTCCGTGGTCGGCGGAGGCGCCCAGCAGCCGATCACGCACCATGTGCACGGTCAGGTCGTGGGTGACGCAGAGATC
Organism: Pseudomonadales bacterium; assembly: GCA_963664635.1. Classification (GTDB taxonomy): domain Bacteria; phylum Pseudomonadota; class Gammaproteobacteria; order Pseudomonadales; family Azotimanducaceae; genus VXNE01. The sequence continues at coordinate 943,447 of OY761542.1, forward strand.
GATCTGCCGCGGCGCCACGGGGTGATCGAGCTTGGCCGCGACGATGTCGAGCACGAGCCGCGCCGCCTGGTCGGCGGGAATCACGGCGTCGCGCGGCAGCGCGCCCCGCACCCACCGCTGGATGAAGCCGCCCATCCCGTCCGCCTCCTGGAGTGCGCGGAACATCTTCATCTGGTCGAGGACGTAGAAGACGCCCAGCCCCTCCACGGGCCGCACCCGGGTCGCCTCTCCACCCTTCGCGGCATGACCGAGCAACGCGAGCTGTGCGGTCTCGATGCAGCGTTCGGGGGGCGACGCGTAGCCGCGCAGGGTGTGGGACTTCGGCAATTCCTCGCCGAGGCGGCGCGACAGGTCGCGGCCCTCGTCGGTCAACGGGTTCACGAGATCGTGCACGTTGGGATTGAACTCGCGCGCCGAGTGGCGCATGAGGAGCGCCACGTGATCCACGCCGCTTGCGACCAGGTCGCGGACGGTCCGTATGGTGGCGTCGCCGTACATTCCCCTTTAGTATCCCACGGCTTTGTTCATCGGACGCCCTCCGGCAGCCCAGGCCGCCGCACCGTCGGGCGTTGTATCTGAAGGGAGGATCGCATGGGACGTTTGGACGGCAAGATCGCCGTGGTGACCGGCGCCGGCCGGGGGATCGGACGCGAGATCGCGTTGCTCATGGCGTCGGAAGGCGCGAAGGTCGTCGTCAATGACCTCGGCGGCGCGACCGACGGCACCGGCGGCGGCACGATCGCCCAGGAAGTGGCGGACGAGATCCGCGCGGCGGGCGGCGAGGCGGCGGCGAACACCCAGTCCGTGGCGACCGTCGACGGCGGCGCGTCCCTGCTGGCGACGGCCGTCGAGAGCTTCGGCGGCATGGACATCCTGGTGAACAACGCCGGGATCCTGCGCGACAAGTCGATCTTCAACATGGAAGAGTCCGACTGGGACGCCGTGCTGGCCGTCCACCTGAAGGGACACTACTGCACCTCGCGACCGTTCGCGAAATACCTCCGGGAGACCGGGCGCACGGGGTGCCGCATCATCAACTTCTCGAGCGTCTCCGGGCTCTTCGGCAACTTCGGCCAGGCCAACTACGGCGCGGCCAAGGCCGGCATCGCCGGGTTCTCGCGGGTGCTCTCGATCGAACTCGCAAAGTACGGCTGCACGGTCAACACGATCTCGCCGGGCGCGCTGACGCGGATGACCATTCCGCTGCGTGACGCGCGCGGGGAAGAGACGACCCAGCAGGACCTCGAGACCGGCGGACCGCAGCACATCGCGCCGGTGGTGGCGTGGCTCTGCACGGAGGAGGCGGCGGGCATCTCCAACCAGATCATCCACTGCGCCAGCGGGCTCGTCGGCATCATGCAGCAGCCGGCGATCATCAAGAGCTTCCGCAAGCCCGACCAGGGACTCTGGACCCTCGACGACCTCGACGACTACATGCCGCAGCTCGTGGACGCCCGGCAGGCCAACGTGGACGCAGCGCAGCAGGCCGGCGCGGCGCTCGACGTCTGAGGCGGGAACCGGACGATGCGCAATGCCAGTGACTACGAGCGGGTACGGACCAACGGCGTGACGCTGGCGGTCCACGAGCACGGCTCGGGGAAGCCGGTCGTGCTGTGTCATGGCTGGCCGGAGATGGGCTGGTCCTGGCGCCACCAGGTCGGTCCGCTGGCCGCAGCGGGCTACCGTGCGATCGTGCCCAACCAGCGGGGCTACTGGCTCTCGGATCGCCCGGAGGCGGTCGAGGACTACGACATCAACGCCCTGACCGGCGACCTGGTCGGCCTGCTCGACCACTACGGGGAAGAGCAGGCGGTCTTCGTCGGGCACGACTGGGGCGCCATCGTGGTCTGGGCGATGGCCCAGCTCCATCCGGACCGGGTGGCGGGGGTCGTCAACCTGAGCGTCCCGTTCATGGAGCGCGGGCCCACCGAGTGGGTCGGCTTCTGGGAGTCGCAGCTCGGCGGCGACTTCTACATCGTTCATTTCAACCGCCAGCCGGGCGTCGCGGACGCGGCGTTCGAGGAGAACACGCGCCAGTTCCTGCGCAACATTTACCGGGCGGAACAGTGGAAGGAGCCGGCGCCGGCGCCGCAGCCCGGCATGCCGATGATCAACCTCGCGAAGCAGGCGGAGCCCCGGGGCAAGGCGTTCATGGACGCCGGGGAACTCGACGTGTTCGTGCGGGGGTTCGAGGAGAGCGGCTTCACGGGCGGCATCAACTGGTACCGGAACTTCACGCGCAACTGGCACATCCTGGGCGAGGCGCCGCAGGTCGTCGAGGCACCGAGCCTCGTGATCTACGGCGAGCACGACATGGTCCCGAAGTCGACAACCCTCGAGCGGCACGTGCCGAACGTCGAGGTGCACACGCTGGAGTGCGGCCACTGGATTCAGCAGGAGAAGCCAGCCGAGACCAATGCGCTCGTGCTCGACTGGCTGGGGCGGCACTACCCGGCCTACCCAGCTTAGCCGCGTTCCCGTTGCGGAGATCTCCCGATGCGCGCCGGGACGAGTTCCCACGCCCGTTGAGAGAGATCGTCCCTTTCGGCGTAGCGGGCGGCGGGCAATGCTCCGCTGTCCGTGTTTGGGCGCGCCAACAACCCCGTGCTACTTTCCCTTGCGACGCGCCGCGCAGAGGCAGGGCATGCCGATGAAGAAGCCTCCCTTTCCTGCGGAGGATCCCCGGTATCCGAGTTCGGATGGCCGGCCGTTGGCTGAGAGCGACTGGCAACTGCACGCGATCCTGGATGCCGTCGCGGTACTCGACCTGCACTTCAAGGACCGCCCGGACGTCTACGTGTCGGGCGACCTGCTCATCTACTACGAGGAGGGCCAGCCTCGAAAGTGCGTGGCGCCTGACGTCTTCGTGGTCCTTGGCGCCGCCAGACGTCGTCGGATGATCTACAAGCTCTGGGAGGAACCGAAGGCGCCGGACTTCGTGCTGGAGGTCGCCTCGGAGAACACCTGGAGGCAGGACGAGGGCCCGAAGCGCACTCTCTATGCACAGCTTGGGGTCCGGGAGTATTGGCTGTTCGATCCTCGGGAGGAGTACTTTGACCCGCCCTTGCGGGGGCTCACGTTGGTCGATGGCCGGTATCGGTCCTTGCCGGCCAGGGTGGAGGGCGGTCGACGCGTCTTTCGCAGCGAGGCCCTGGGGCTGGACCTGCGACTCGAAGACGGCCGGTTGTACTTCCGAGATCCGGCCACCGGCGAGGATCTGCGAACATTGCGCTCGGCGGAAGCCCGCATCGCGGAACTGGAGGCCCGTCTGCGGGAGGTGGCGCCGCGCTGACGCCGTGCTGGAACGGCCCCGGGCTCGGAACCAGGGGCCGCTCCTACCGGAAATACACGAACTGCAGGAACGCCTGCGTGCCGCCGCCACTGGTGACGCCCTCCACCACGGGCACGCCCCCGAACTCCTCGCCCTCGTCGCCGAGCACGGTCGTGATGCCCAGCAGCATGCGCGTGAAGTCCGACGGCTCGTAGACCAGCGATGTCTGCACGAGGCTCGAGCGGTCGTCGAGGTTCACGATGGTGGTCAGGCTCTGCGTCCACAGCGCGCTCCACTGGTAGGTCGCGCCTACGGCCAGGTAGTCGCGCATCAGGTTGAACAGTTCGCCGCGGGCGAGGCGGGTGACCAGCGGTGACGGCAGTTCCGAGCGGCGGCCGGGCAGTTCGCGCACGCCGAAGTCGTTGTGGTAGTACTCGGCGAACCCGAAGGCCGCGCGCCCGAACAGGTCGAAGGCCCAGTCGATGTTGACGATGCCCGACAGGTACCACTCCTCGTCCGCTTCGAGGCGCGTGCCGGTCACGTCGGTGCGCAGGATCGCGCCGCCGATGGGGACGCGTACGGTCAGCCCGAGCACGTCGTCGAGGTAGTGGCGCGCGCCGAGCACCTCGATCTCGCTGCCGCCGACGAAGCCGTGCCACTTGATCGCCCGGCTGGCGCTGTCGGACCCGGCCTTGCCGTATTCGTCGCGCCGCGCCACGTACAGGAACTGCAGGTCGCTGCCGCCGAAGGCCTGCTCGACGAGCACGACGTCGTCGCCGGGCTTGTAGTCCCGGTCCACGGTGGTCGGGGCGAACGGGTTGAAGAGGTCCATGGGCTGGAACACCCGCCCGCTGCCCCAGCTCACGGCTTGGCGGCCGACGGTGACGGAGAGGTTGCGCCGCCGGTACTCGAGGGCGAAGCGGTCGAAGCGGTGCACCGCCCGGTGGCGGTGGCCGTCGTCGATCTCCCAGGTGAGGCGCATCAGGCGCCGTGCATCTTCGGTGGGGGTCTGGTCGAGGGTCTGTTGGGAAGCGCCGCTGGCAAGGGCCAGGGAGTCGCCGCTCAGCCAGGAAAGCGAATAGTCGGCGATGAACCGCAGGCTGCTCTCTCGATCGCTGCCTTCGCGATTGGCGTCGGCCCGTACGAGTACGCGGAGGCTGCCCGTGTGGTCATAGGCGGGCGTGCCGTTGGTCTGGCGCTGGAAGTCCTCTGCGGGGAGTACCGCGCCAGCGGTGAACCACTTGAGGCGTCCCTTGATCTCGGAGTCCTGGGCGTGCGCCGGGACGGCAGTAGCCAGGCACGCCGCGGCGAGGAGGCTGGCGAAAACGTTCCGGTGCGCGGCGTGCGTCCCGGCAGAGCGTACCGGCTGGCTCCACCGGGCGTGGACGGTCGCCGGCCTGGTCGGGCCGACGGTCAAGCGTCTGGCGACGCGTCCGTCGTCGAACCGTCGCTCTCGATGGCGCCGTCCCGCAGGTTCACGGGCCGCTTGGCGAACCCCATCACCATCGGGTCATGGGTGGCGGTCACGATGGTCACACCGTGGTTCTCGTTGATGTTGCGCAGCAGTTCGAGCAACTCCTTCGTGGTCGTGGTGTCGAGGTTCGCGCTCGGCTCGTCGGCGAGCAGGAGCACGGGATCCGTCACGATGGCGCGCGCCACCGCCACGCGCTGCTGCTGTCCGCCGGACAGCTCGCCCGGCCGCCGGTCGCCGATGTCGTCGAGTCCGAGCCGGTCGAGGACCTCGAGCGCGCGGTCATGCCGTTCCTTGGCGCCGATGCCCTGGAGCTGCATGATGAACTCGACGTTCTCGACGGCGGTCAGGACCGGGATCAGGTTGTAGGCCTGGAACACGAAGCCGATCTTGCGCAGCCGCAGGTCCGAGAGCTGGGCCTCCGAGAGGCCGCCGAGTTCCTCGCCGTCCACGGAGACGGACCCGTCGTTCGGCCGGTCGAGACCGCCGATGATGTGCAGGAGCGTCGACTTGCCGGAGCCGGACGGCCCGGCCAGGCTGACCCAGTCGCCCTTGTGGACCGCGAAGTCGACACCGCGCAGTGCGTGTACCGGGACGGCGTCGTCGGCGTAGACACGCGTCACTCCCTGGCACTGCACAACTTGTTCAGACATGCGTTTCCTCCTTGTGACGCGCCATTATCGGCGCATGGCTTCGAGCGGCCCCATCTTCATGGAACGCACCGCCGGAGAGGCGCTCGCAACGAAGCCGAGAATCAGGCTCAGGACCACCACCAGGATCACGTCTCCGGCGACGAGCTGCGGGACGAGCACGTTGCTCAGACCGAAGGTGTCCATCGCCTCGTCGAAGCCCCCGAGGTCCACGCCGTCGGCGATGGGAATGAAGGCCAGCAGTCCGATCAGGACGCCGCCGGCGATGCCGGCGCCCATGATGAGCGTCGACTCGAGCACTACCTGCAGCAGGACGGCGCGGGGCCGCATGCCGATGGCGCGCATCATGCCCATCTCGCGGGTGCGCTCCATGACGGCCGTGACCAGGGAATTGACGAGGCCGAAGGACAGCGCCCCCATCATGATGAAGAAGTAGACCAGGATGACCACGTCGATGATCGCCGTCAGGGCCGCGGCCGTCGGGTCGAGCTGCTGCCAGCTCAGCACGTCGAGGCCGGTGAACACGTTCGCGAGGCGCTGCAGGATCGGGGGGCTGAAACGGTCTTCCGTGAGACGTAGCGAGAGTTCCGTCACGACGGTGGTCTCGAGGAGGTTCTGGACGGTGTCGCGGCCGGTGAAGACGAAGATCTTCTCGAGGGACGCGGTTTCCGCGCGGTAGACGCCGGCCACCCGGTAGCCGGCTTCCCGGTTGCGGCCGTCGGCGCCCTGGGTGATGAGTACGATGCGCCGGCCGACCTGGGTCTCGATCCGCTCGGCCAGCGCCGCGCCGACGATCACCCGCCGGTCGGCGGCGTCCGCGAGCGGCTCGCCGGAAATCCCGAGCTTGCCGACGAACGAGATGTTCTCGCTGGCGGGATCGACCCCCACGAGCTGAATGCCCCGGGTCTCGCGCTCGCTCATGATGACCGCCGGGACCCGAATACGGGACGCCCACCCGGCGACCATGTCCGGCGTGATGCCCTCGAGCGCATCGGGCCGCCAGTCCTTGGCGAGTTCGAAGCTCTGCGCGACGCCCGGGTCGTCGAGGTAGCCGGGCGCCAGGATCTTGATGTGTCCGTTCATGAGGTCGACGGCGTTGTCGACCATCTGCACCTGCATGCCCCGGATGAAGGAGTTCGCGAGGATCACGGCGGCCACCGCAAAGGTGATGCCCCCGAGCAGGATCCCGTTGCGTCGCTTGTGGCGCCACAGGTTGCGCCAGCCGAGTTGCACGAGGAGTCGCAGTTTCATGGGTTTACTCCGCCACCGTTGCCCCTGGTCATTCTTCGTCCCGCAGCGCCTCGACGGCGTTCAGGCGCCAGATGCGCCGCGCCGGGACGGCCGCGGCGAGCTGCACCGCCACGACCATGGTGGCCGTTATGACCAGCGCCCCCGCGGCGTCGAAAACCGGCATCAGCGTGTCCGGCATGGCCAGTCTTGCGAGCATGCGATCGAAGTCTCCGAACGCGGACATGGGAATGCCCTCGATGGCGAGGGCGGACACGGTGGCGAAGACCACCACCAGGCCAAGAGCCACGCCCAGGAGGCTCATCCAGAGCCCCTCGAACTGCACCATACGGAAGATCGCGGCCGGCGTCATGCCGATCGCCTTCAGCATGCCGAACTCGGCCGTGCGTTCAAAGACCGTCATGACGAAGGTGCTGACGACCACGAAGGTCACGATCACGACCAGGAAGACGGCCACCAGGACGCTTCCGCCGAGCTCCATGGTAACGAACTGCTCGAGCTCGGGCTGCAGTTCCTGCCACGGGCGCACGGACGGGACGCCGGCCGCCCGCGTCGTGGCCGGCGGCGGCGTTCCCGACGGACGCGGAGACGTCGGCCGCGAAGTCGCGCGCGCTGCCCGGGTCCCGCGTCAGCACGGCGATGGCGTGGGCTTCGTCTTCGAGCCCGAACGTCTCCGAGAAGTCGTCGAAGTGCATCAGCATGACGCTGCGGTCGAGGTCGGGGACACCCGACTCGAAAAGCCCGACGAGTGATACCGCGGTCGCGGCGATGCCGCCCTCCTTCCCGGTGCCGAGCACCACGACCTCGGTTCCCACCTCGGCGCCCAGATTCCGTGCGAGGGCGCTGCCCATGAGAGCTTCCCCGCTCCGCTCGAGCGGCCGCCCGCCCGGCAAGGCCCGTTTGGACAGCGTGGCGAACTCGACCGCGGGGTCGATGCTGAGGGCTCTTTCATGCGAGGGGTAACCCCCTCGCGCTCCCCGGGGGCTACGGTCAGTTCGGACATGGCACTCGTCGTCTCACTCTTCGTCCCGGAGCGCCTCGACCGGGTTCAGGCGCCAGATGCGCCGGGCCGGGAGGGCGGCGGCGAACTGGACGGCGGCGATCATGACCGCGGCCATGAGCAGCGCATCGGTGGTGGCGAACACCGGTACCAGCGTGTCCGGCAGATTCAAGCGCTCGTACATCCCCGCCAGGTCCCCGAACTCGGAGACGGGAACGCCCTTGACGGCGACGGCGGATACGGTGGCGAAGGCCGCCGCCACCCCGAGGGCGACGCCGATCAGGCTCATCCAGAACCCTTCGAACTGCACCATGCGGAAGATCGCGGACGGCGGCATGCCGATCGCCTTCAGCATGCCGAACGCGGCCGTGCGTTCGAACACCGTCATGACGAACGCGCTGACCACCACGAAGGTCACGATCACGGACAGGATGCCGGCCAGGATGAACCCGAGGCTGTCCTTGATGAGGACCAACTGCTCGAGTTCCGGCTGGACCTGCTGCCACGGCAGCACGCGTGGCGTGCCGGGGGCCGCGGCGTTCCCGGCGGACGGGACCGTGGTGGCGATCACGGCCGCAAGGTCGGCCGCGAAGTCCCGCGCGGCGCCCGCGTCCCGCCCCAAAACGGCGATGGCGTGCGCCTCGTCCTCGAGTCCGAACGCCTCGGAGAAGTCCTCGAAGTGCACCATCATGACGCCGCGGTCGAGGTCGGGGATGCCGGACTCGAAGAGTCCGACGACGGTCACGGCGGTCGCGGCGACGCCGCCCTCCTTCCCTGCCCCGAGCACGACGACGTCGCCTCCCACCTGCGCGCCGAGATTGCGTGCCAGAACGCTGGCCATGAGAGCTTCCCCGGGCCGCTCCAGCGTCCGGCCGCCCGGGAGGGCGCGTTGCGAGAGCGTGGCGAACTCGACGGCGGGGTCGATGCCGATGATCTGGGCGCCGAAACTGGTCTCCCCCGCCTGAGAGCCCTCAGCCGGGGAGCGCGAGGGGCTTGCCCCTCGCATGGAAGAGTCCGCGGACACCAGCGCGAAGCCCATGCCCCGCGGCGCCACGGCCCGTACGCCGGGCTGCCGGGTGAGCGTCTCCGTCACGGCGGCGAGGCGCTCGACCGTGTGCCGCATCCTGGGATCGTCCAGGTACTCGGCATGTTGCACCTGGGCGTGACCACTCATCTGCTCGGTCACGAGGTTGACCGTGGCGTCGAAAACCCCCTCGTGCATGGACCGCATGAACACGACGAACAGGACGGCGAACGCCACGCCGCCGGCGGTCAGCCAGGTGCGCCGGGGCACGCGCCAGAGGTTGCGCCACGCCATCGTGACGAGCGCTCCGCCGACGGCGCGCCGGGCGGTGCGGGTGGCGGCGGGGAAGACCGTCAGTTCGGCCACGTCAGTCCCGGTTTCACTCTTCGTCCCGCAACGCCTCGACCGCCTTCAGGCGCCAGATACGCCGGGCGGGGACGGCCGCGGCGACCTGTACGGCCACGATCATGATCGCCGTCATGAGCAGCGCTGCCCCGATGCTGAACGCGGGCACCAACGCCTCCGGCAGACCCAGCTGCTCGAATATCGCCAGGTCCTCTCCGAACGCGGCCACGGGAATGCCCTTGACTGAGAGAGCGGACACGGCCGCAAAGGCTGCGGCCACGCCGAGCGCCACGCCGAGCAGGCTCATCCAGAACCCCTCGAACTGCACCATGCGGAAGATCGCGCCGGGCGGCATGCCAATGGCCTTCAGCATGCCGAACTCGGCAGTGCGCTCGAAGACCGTCATGACGAACGTACTGACGACCACGAAGGTCACGATCACGACCAGGATGACGCCCAGAACGACCACGCCGCCCTCCTTCATGACGATGAACTGTTCGAGTTCGGGCTGGATGTCCTGCCACGGCAGCACGCGCGGGGTCCCGGCCGTCGCGGCGTTCGCGGCGGCCGGGGCGATATCCACCGCGAAATCGCGCGCGCGGTTGGCGTCCTGGCCCAGCAGGGCGATGACGTGGGCTTCGTCCTTGAGCCCGAACGCCTCCGAGAAATCGTCGAAGTGCACCATCAGAAGGCTGCGGTCGAGGTCCGGGTTGCCGGACTCGAAGAGTCCGACGAGGGTGACCGCGGTCGCCGCGACGCCGCCGTCCTTCCCTGTGCCGAGCACGATGATGTCGCCCCCCACCTCCGCGCCCAGGTTGCGCGCCAGGAGGCTGCCCATGAGACCTTCCCCGGCTCGCTCGAGCGGGCGGCCGCCCGGCAGGGCCCGTTGGGACAGCGTGGCGAATTCGACCGAGGGGTCGATGCCCATGACCTGGGCGCCGAAGCTGGTCTCGCCGGCTTGGGAGTCCGCGGACACCAGCGCGAAGCCCATGCCCCGCGGCGCCACGGCCCGTACGCCGGGGTGCCCCTCGAGCGTCTCCGTCACGGCCGCGAGGCCCTCGACCGTGTACCGCATCCTCGGATCGTCCAGGTACTGTGGATGCTGGACCTGCGCGTGGCCGGGCATCTGCTTCGTCGCGAGGTCGACCGTCGCGCCGAAGACGCCCACGTGCATCGAGCGCCCCAACACGAGCAGGAACACGGCGAACGCCACGCCGCCGGCCGTCAGCCAGGTGCGCCGGCGGACACGCCACAGGTTGCGCCACGCCATGGTGACGAGGGCCGCACCGACGGCGCGGCGCGCCGGCTTCGATGCGACTCTCTTGCGAGGGGCAAGCCCCTCGCGCTCCCCGGGGGCAGCGGTCAGTTCGGACATGTCATTCCACCTCACGCAGGGCGGTTACGGGACGAATCCTCCGCAGTCGTAGGGAGACCAGGAGAGCGGCCATCGACGTGAGCGCGCCCAGCACCGCCGGGGCCAGGGTCAGGGCGGGGGCATCCAGCGTCAGGTGGATCCGCTCTGGCAGGACAAATGCGTTGCCCATCTCCTCGAATTGCTGCGGGATGCCTATTCCGTAGGTCCCGATGGTCGAAACGAAGAGGATGGCCGCGGCGAGGCCGATGACGGCCCCGACGGCCCACATGCACATCGCTTCCACCTGCAGCATGGCCATGATGGAGCCTGGCCGCATGCCCACGGCGAGCAGCATGCCGAACTCCCGCGTACGTTCGAGCACGGTCATCACGAGCGCGTTCACGACCGTGAAGGCCACGACGATCACGAGGGTCCAGAGCAGGATCACTCCCGCTCCCGAGTCGAGCTGAATGCTCTCTTCGACCTCGGGCATGAGTTCGGCCCACGGCAGCACGCGTGCGGTGTCCGCTGCTCCGCTGCCGGCCAGGGCGTTGTCCACCTCGTGGACCATGGACTCGATGCCGGGGATGGAATCGGCGAAGAGCACGATGCGATGGGCGTCGTCGCCCAGCTCGAAGGCTTCCTGCAGCGTGGAGAGGCGAACCTGGAGGAGCACCCGGTCCAGCTCCGTCAGACCGGACCGGAAGATCCCTCCGACCCGGACGGCCAGCGCGGCCACGCCGCCCTCCCGCGTGGAGCCGAGCACCACGAGTTCGTCGCCCACGGAGATGCCGAGGTTGCGGGCCAGCCTGGCCCCGACGAAGGCATCGTCGGAGCCGGCGAGGTAGGTGCCGTCAATCAGGCTGCCAGGCAGCAGCGAGACGTCTTGCTCACCCTCGGGGTCGACGCCGACGACGACGGCGCCGAAGCTGCGTTCCTCCCCGTCGCCCTGGTCGGCGGACACCAGGGCGAAGGCCTCCGCCCGCGGCGTGGTGGCCGCCACGGTGGGCAGGTCGGCGAGACTTCGGGTCAGTTCGGTGGCCGCCGGCACGGTGTAGCGTAGCCGCGCGTCGTCGAGGTACCGGCGGTGCTGGACCTGGGCGTGCCCGCTGCCCATCCGCGCGGCGAGGTCGCGGACGTCGTTGTACATGCCGGCCTGGACCGACATGAACAGGATCACGAGCCACATCGAGAAGGCCATGCCGCCGGCCGTCAGCCACGTGCGCCGGGGATTCCGCCAGAGGTTTCGCCACGCGACCAGGAAAAACAGGCCGCGCCCCGTCCCGCGCCCTGGGGTGGCCGCCGGAGCGAGCGCGGCGTCCGCCATCAGCTTGCGCCGGACTTCAGCGCGAATACCGTGAACGTGCGGTCCGGCAACTCGATGTCGAACTCGGCGGCCGTGATGACGATCTCCGTCCAGTGGTCGGCCTCGTCGAGCTTCTCCATGCGCATGCGCGTGGGCACGACGCGGCCGCCGATCTCGCGGATCTCGAGGGTCCGCATGCGCTTGAGCTCCTCCATGCCCTGGTCGTAGAAGGCCTGCTCGAGCATGACGTAGTCGTCGCGGATCACCCAGATCTCCTTGCCCCAGACCACCGGGGCGTCGTCGTGGGGAATGGCCTCCACGACGTAGACGGTGTGGCCGTCCTCCTCGCGTGTCTCCTCGATGCGCAGAGCGTAGTGCTGCAGCAGGTTGTCGGCCCGCGACAGGTCATCGTAGGAGAAGTCCGAACCGGCCCAGCTCTGGGAGCGCATGCTGTACGGCAGCCGGATGGTGCGATTGAGCTTCGGCGTATACGTCCACATCTTCTCGCCCTGCTTCAACAGGGCGTTGCCGGCGTCCTTGGCCGGCGCCGTGAACCGCATGAGGGCGTCTTCCCGGCCGCGGCTCCAGGAGACCATCGACGAGGACCGCTCCCAGTCGGGACGGTGGACGGTCATGGACAATTCCTGGTACGAGGACTCGTCGCCGCGCACCAGGTCGAGGGCGCCGGCGACCAGGGCGTAGGCGTCTGTCTCCTGGGCCTGCTCCTGGGCCTGCTCCTGAGCGTGCGCGCCGCTGGCGGCGACCGCCATGAGGAGGCCCGCGAACAGCCGCCGCGCCGGCCGCCGGACGTTGCCGTGTTGCGTTTTCACGACCAGCAATTAGACACCTTCGAGGGGCGGTCAGTAAACCGGAGGGATAGTGCGATAGTGCGGGGTGTACGTCTTGATTGTGAGATGAAGGTCATTTTGCGGCGGCGCGGCGGTGCCAGAAGTCGTCGAAGCGGTGGCTGACGATGTAGGAACGCAGGGCGAGGATGGCGTCGGCGCCGGCGACGGTCCAGCGCATGCCGCCGCGCTTGAGGCGGCTGGCGACGACGTTCCGGCAGGCGCCCTCGACGACGCCGCTGCCGATGCACAGTCCCCGGGCGCGGAACCCGGGATAGTCCATGCGGCGGCGGTTGCCGGCGAAGTAGGCGCGCCCCTTGCGGGCCTCCTCGCAGCGGCCGGCGTGGGCGCCGACGGCCCGGAGCAGGTCGTCGAAGGCGCCGGCGAGGAGTTCGCCGCGGCGCTGCTCCGCCCAGACGCGCGCGAGGTCGTTGTCGTTGCCGTAGACGGCCTTGGCGATGTCGTGCAGGTGTTCGGCGGCGTGGAACACGTCGACGATCTCGACGGCGCCGGGGAAGTGCTCCGCGGCGATGTTCCAGATCCAGGCCGCGCCGTCGCCGAGCACCACGCGGCGTTCGGCGGCCCCGAAGCCGCGCCGCGCGGCCTCGCGCACGACGCGCCGCGCGAAGGGCGCGGGAACGGTGTCGGTGTCGCGCGTGGCGGCGGACTCGATGGCGGCGGAGCAGGTGACCGAGCCGGGGTCGCGCGCCGGGGCGCCGTCGGCGCCGGTCCGCTCGGCGGACCACACCACCGCGAGCTTCGCCTCGCGCGTCTTCGCGGAACCGTCCGGCTGCTTGCCGGCCCGCCCTTCGGTCTCGGCGCGGCGCACCGGCACGCCGGTGCCGTCGAGACCGAGATACAGCGTGCGCGCGGTGGCGGGCCCGGCCGCGACCCGGTCCCGTTCGTCCGCCGCGATCTCGCGGCCGAGCGCCTCGGCGCGGCGCTCCACCGTTTTGGCGTCGACGTTCAGGCCCGCCAGTTCGTGCAGCAGGGAACCGGCCGTGGCGAAGCTCACCTCGCCGGCCGCGCTGCCGACCATGCGCAGCACCGCCGGCGACAGACCGCCGTCGCCGAAGCCGAGTTCCCGGTCGCGCGGCGCGAAGCCGCGGCCGCAGGCGTCGCAGTGGTACCACGCGCGCACCAGTTCCATCTCCCCGAGCGCCGTGACGAAGGTCTTCGCGCGCCGCCCGGCATGGCGCGCCATGCCGTCGCCGCGGTGGTCGCTTCGGTCCCGCCGAGGGCACGCCAGCCGCGGCCCGCGCTCGTCCGAGCGGTCGGCGTTCAGCCGCGCCGCCAGCGCCCGGCCCATCGCCTCCAGGGCGACCCGGCGGCAGGCGCGTTCCAGCCGCTCGAAGCCGATCCCGTCCAGCACCCCCTCCCCGAGCAGCCGCCCCGCCTCGGCGTCCAGCACCGTCGCTAGCCGCGCCTCGAACGCGGGCTCCGCCGCCCCCTTTTTCCCGGTGCCCCGGGCGCGTCCCCCTCCAGCCGCGCCTGGCACAACTCGTCGCCGACGGCGATCAGCTCCCGCGTCAACTCCCGGAAGCGCCGGCACTCGTCGAGATGCTCCCGCGTCCGCTGCACGGCCTCGTCCGGTATCGTCCAGTTGCGCGTCCCGCCCGCGACGCGCGACACCAGCACCCACTTCGGCCCGTGCCCCGGATCGCCCTCCCGCGCGCAGTGGCAGGTCGGCTTGCCGCACCGGCGGTAGCGCGCCTGCAGCGTGCCCGGCCGCAGGTCGCCCACCCCGGCCAACTCCCCCAACAACTCATCCCGCTGCCCGGTTAGAACGTCGATGTCGCGTGGCGCCGCCATGGAGGCCTCCCCGTCTGGCAAATATGAACATTGCCAGAAGTATCCGCTCAACCCCGCCACATCTCAACCTTCCCTCTCCGCATCACATTTTTGACGTACACCCGATAGTGCGGTAGCGCAACGGCAGGATGCAGCACGGCTGCCATACAATCGCCGCGACCGCCCACGGAGCCGCCATGGACATCGACACCTACTACACCGACCACTGGAAGCACATCGAGGACGAGCGGATCGCCCGCTACGAACGCATGTTCGAGTGGCGCGACGGGCACGCGGCGCTGCTGGCGCCGGCGGCGGTCGAGCCCGGACACCGGGTGCTCGATTTCGGCTGCGGGCCGGGTTTCATGTCCGTGGCGCTCTCGGACATGGTGGGCGCGTCCGGCCAGGTGCACGGCGTGGACATCAACGCGCGCTTCGTGGCGGACGCGACGGCGCGGGCGGCAGGGCGGGACCACGTGTCCTTCCACCATGTGACCGACGGCCGGATTCCGCTCCCGGACGGCGCGGTGGACCGCGTCCTCTGCAAGAACGTCCTCGAGTACGTGCCCGACATCGACGCCACCCTCGCCGAACTGTCGCGTGTCCTGGCGCCGGGCGGACGCATCCACGTCATCGACAGCGACTGGGGGTTCGTCGTCGTCGAACCCTGGGGCAAGGAGAACGTCGACCGCTACTTCGCGGCGGCTTCGGTCGCCTTCCGGGAACCGCACATCGGCCGCAAGGCCGCCGGGCTGCTCACCCGGCACGGCTTCGAGGGCGTGGAGGTGCGCATCCAGGCGTTTGCGGACACCCAGGGGCGGTCGCTGCCCGTGATCAGCAACATGCGTTCCTATATCGATGCGGCCCGGGCGGCCGGCGATGGCGCAGCCCAGGGACTGTCGGCGGAAGAAGCCGACGCACTCGTCGCGAGTGCGGAACAGGCGGTCGCGGCTGGGACGTTTCTCTTCTCGCTACCGCAGTTCCTGGTCAGCGGGAACAAGCGAAGCTGACGACGTAGGGGACGCGCCCTTGTGGCGTCCCGTTCCGGACTCACCGACATCCTGTCGACCACGGGCTACCCCGCATAGCGCAGTCCGCTCGCGATTCCCGCCATCGTCGCCCGCAGAGCCTGGGCGACCTGTTCGTCCTCGGTCTCCCGCAGGCGGGCGAGGAGTTCGGCCTGCAGCAGGTGCAGGGGGTCGAGGTAGGTGTCGCGGATGTCGATCGAGTCCCGCGCCATGGGCTGGTTGCCGAGGAGCTCGGATTCGCCCGTCAGGGTCAGCAGGTCGTTCTTCAGCACGGCGAGGCGCTCGCGCACGACCTCGTGCACGTCGCGGTGGCCCCTGGGGGTCAGGCGGTTCGCGTAGAAGTCCGCGAGTTCGATGTCGGTCTTCGCGAGCATGGCCTCGAGCGTGTTCATCTGCATGCTGAAGAAGGGCCACTCCATCATGGACTCGAAGGCGTTGTCCGCCTGCCCCGGCCGGACCGCGTGCAGGGCGGTATCGGTGCCGAGCCACGCGGGCAGGATCAGGCGGACCTGGGTCCAGGCGAACTCCCACGAGACGGTGCTCAGGTTCGAGATGTCCGGGGCGCGCCGGCTCGAGGGTCTGCTCCCCAGCGTCACGGCGGTCAGCTCCTCCTCCGGGGTGATCTCGCGGAAGTAGTCGACGAAGCCCGGCGTGTCGGCCACCAGCTCCCGGTAGCCGGCGTAGGCCTTGTGCGCGAGTTCGGCCATGGCGTCCCGCTGCTCGGGCGTCGGCGGCGCGGGCGGATCGAGACTCGCTTCGATGGTCCCGATGAGGTAGCGCATCATGGTGTCGCGGGCCAACGCCGAGTCGCCGAGCTTGAAGCGGACGGCTTCCCCGGGCTCCGTCACCCGGAGCCGGCCGGCGATGCAGCCTGGCGGTTGGGACAGGATCGCTGCCCGCGCGGTCTCCCGACTGCGCCCGACCGCCCCGCCGCGGCCGTGGAACAGCACGAGCTGGACGCCGTGGCGGCGCGTGACCTCGGTCAACTGTTCCTTCGCCTGGAACTGCCGCCAGGCGGACGCGAGCTGCCCCGCGTTCTTCGCGGAGTCCGCGTAGCCGATCAGGACCCGCTGCTCGGTGCCCGCATAGTCGAGGTACCAAGGGATCGAAAGCAGCTCGTCGACGGCGCCGGCGACCCGGTCGAGGTCGCTCAGGGTCTCGAACTCGGGCGTGATGGGGAGGTGCGTGGTGACGCCGCTTTCCCGCAGCAGGAGGACCGCGGCGAGCACGTCGGTGGGCGACTGCGCCCCGGAGACGATGTAGTGGGCGACGCCGGCGCCGTTCAGTTCTGCGATCACGCCGCAGGTGTCGAGCACTTCGCGGGACGTGGGCGTCGCCGGCCACTCTTCGGGGAACAGGGGCCGGCGGTTGTCCAGTTCGCCGAGCAGGAACTCGAGGCGTTCAGGCTCGGTCCAGTGTGCGTAACTCCCGGCAGGTCCGATGCCGAGGTACTCCGTGATCTCGTCCAGCACTCCGGTGTGCCGCGCGGCGCTCTGCCGGATGTCCAGCGACACCAGCGTCACGCCGAAGGCGTGCGCGCGCCGCAACGTGTCGCGCAGGGGTCCGTCGGCGATGACGGCCATGCCGCTGTCCCGCAGAGCGCGGTAGCAAAGCTCCAGGGGTTCGAGCAGCTCCTCGTCCGTGAAGTAGATGTTCTCGACGGGCGCGGGGTCGAGGCGCTCGGCCCAGTCGCGGGTCAGGGACAGGCGCTCGCGGACCGTCTTCAGCAGTGCCCGGTACGGCTCCGGATCGTCGCCGACGCGGTTGCGCAGGGCACCGTTGCACTCCTTCATGGAAAGGTCCGCCTGCAGGGCCTCGACGTCGCGCAGGTACAGGTCCGCGGCCATCCACCGGGCCAGCATGAGCACCTCGCGGGTGACGGCGGCGGTCACGTTCGGCTTGCCCTCCCGGTCGCCGCCCATCCACGAGGCGATGTGCACGGGCGCGACGTCGATGGGCAGCGGCGGGAGGTTGCGCCGCGCGAGGGCGTCGTCGATGTCCCGGAGACAGGCGGGCACGGCGTCCCACAACGAGTTCTCGACGACCGCGAAGCCCCACTTGGCCTCGTCCTGGGGCGACGTGCGCTCGTTGCGGATGTCGTCGGTGTGCCAGGCCTCGGCGATCAGCCGTTCCAGGCGCCGTTCGCTGGGCCGCGGCTGCTTCAGTTCCGCGGCGATGGCGTCGTACTTCAGCACGAGCGTCCGGCGCAGGATCTCGGTCGGGTGCGGAGTCAGCACGGACTCGATCCGCAGCGTGCCGAGCGTCTGCGCCACCGCTTCCGGGGAGAGCCGATCGAAGAGATTGGCCCAGGCGGTCTGCGCGTCCTCCTCGAGATTGCGGACCTGGTGGTCCTGCTCGGCAATGTTGGCGAGGTTCAGGAACTGGTTGAACGCCCGGGTCACGTCGATGACCTCGTAGCTCGGGAGGTCCTCCAGGTAGCGATACAGGTCGAACCACGCGCCCTGGCTGCGCGCGGCCTTGGCGAGGGTGCGAATGGTCTCGATCCGCTCGAGGAAGTCGTGCCCGCGGTCCTCCTCGATCACGTGGCCGAGGAGCCGGCCGAGCATGCGCACGGTCTTCCAGAAGCCGGGCGCCTCCCGGCGCTCCAGCCCCGCCGCGGGGGGCTGCGGCGCTTCGGTGGGAGCGGGTTCGCTCAAGCCCTACTCCTATCTCTTGCGAGGGGCACGCCCCTCGCGCTCCCCGGCTGAGGGCTCCACTAGTTGCCGCGCGATGATGATGCGCTGCATTTCGTTCGTCCCCTCGCCGATGGCGAGCAGTGGCGCGTCCCGATAGTAACGCTCCACGTCGTTGTCGGGCGAGTAACCGTAGGCGCCGTGGATGCGCATGGCCTCCATCGAGTTCTCGACCGCTGCCTCGGTCGCCGCGAGCTTCGCCATGCCGGCCTCGAGGTCGCAGCGCTCGCCGGTGTCGAAGATCCCGGCCGCGCGCTCGGTCAGCAGGCGGGCGCCTTCGACGCGCAC
Organism: Pseudomonadales bacterium; assembly: GCA_963664635.1. GTDB lineage: Bacteria > Pseudomonadota > Gammaproteobacteria > Pseudomonadales > Azotimanducaceae > VXNE01. The sequence goes on from OY761542.1 coordinate 961,761, forward strand.
CGCCATGTCCGCGAGCTTGATCTGGATGGCCTGGTGCTGTGCGATCGGCTGGCCGAAGGTCTTGCGCTCCTGCGCGTAGGAGAGGGCGGCGTCGAGGGAGGCCTGGGCCACGCCGACGCCGCGCGCGGCGACGTTGATGCGTCCGAGGGCGAGACCGGAGAGGATCTGCTGAAGCCCGCGGCCCTCCGCCTCGCCGACGAGGTTGGCGGCCGGGACCCGCACGTCGTCGAATTCGACTTCGCCGGTGTCGACGCCCCGGTAGCCGAGCTTCCTGAGCTTGGTCGCCCGGTAGCCGGCCTCCTTCGGCACGACCAGCAGGCTGATGCCCCGGTGCCGGGGGCTGGCGTCCGGGTCGGTCTTGACGAGAACCGCAAGGACATTGCCTTCCACCGAATTCGTGATCCACTGCTTCGTGCCCGTGACGACGTATTCGTCGCCGTCGCGCGCGGCACGGGTGCGGATGGCCTGCAGGTCCGTGCCGCAGTCGGGCTCCGTCAGGGCGATGCCGCCGCGCAGTTCCCCGCGTGCCAGCCGTGGCAGGAGCGCTTCCTTCATCGGCTCGGTGCCGAAGCGCTCGATCGCGTTGCACATGATGAGGTGCGAGTTGAAGATGCCGGACACGGACATCCACACGGCGGAGACACGCTCGACGATCTTCGCGTAGACGCCGGCGTTCAGTCCCATCCCGCCGTAGCGCTCGCCGATGGTGGCGCCGAAGAGACCGAGGGTCTTCATGCGTTCGACGATCTCGTGCGGATACGCGTCCGCCTGCTCGAGGTCGTGTGCGACGGGGGCCACGTCCCTTGCGAGGAACTTGTCGACGGCGTCGAGGATCAGGGTTTCGTCGGACATGGCGCCCTCTTGATCGCTCCTGGGAGCTTGCGACGTCGGAGTTTCGCACCGCGAAACTCCCAACGCGACCGTTAGGGGCTTGCGCCGTAAGAAGTTTCGCGCCAGCGAAACTTCCACCCATCCGTCAGGATGGGCCGCGACCGTCAGGTCGCGCGTTTCGGGATCAGCATGCTGCGCTCGAACTCGATCACGACGTCGCCGGTCTGCTTCGTGCCGGTGGTGCGCACGGTGACGACGCCCTGGTTGGGGCGGGAGGCGGACTCGCGTACGGCGAGTACCTCGGAGCGGGCGCGCAGGGTGTCGCCGACGAACACCGGGGCGGGGAGGCGCACGTTCTCCCAGCCCAGGTTGGCGATGGCGGCCCGGCTCACGTCGGCCACGGACATGCCGGTAATCATGGAGAGCGTCAGGCACGAGTTCACCAGGAGCTTGCCGAACTCCGTCCCGCCGGCGAACTCGGCGTCGAAGTGGACAGGATGCTGGTTCATCGTGAGGAGGGTGAACCAGGTGTTGTCGGCTTCCGAGATCGTCCGTCCCGGCCAGTGCTCGAACACGGCGCCGACGTCAAAGTCCTCGAGGTAGCGATCCGACATCCGTCCTCACCGGTGGCGCGATCCGCGAAGGTGCGAAATACTAACGCGTGGTGCGCGCCGCGTGGCATGGCTTCGCGCCGCGTCGCCCGGGACTTTCCGCCGGAACAACCCAAGCCACCCGTAGAGGAGGTTGCAGTGGACTTCAACCTGGCCACCGTCAACGAAGCGATCGCCGAAGTCATCCCGGACCGGGAGGCGATCGTGTTCCGCGACCGGCGTTTCACCTACGCCGAGTTCAACGAACGCACCCGGCGCCTGGCCAACGTGCTGACGGCGCACGGGTTCGGCTGTCACGCCGAACGCTCGGCCCTGCGCGATTGGGAGAGCGGACAGGACCACCTCGGCCTCTACCTCTACAACGGCAACGAGTACCTCGAAGGGATGCTCGGGGCGTACAAGGCCCGCGTCGCCCCGTTCAACGTCAACTACCGCTACGTGGACGAGGAACTCGTCTACCTGCTGAACAACGCCCGGACCAGGGCGCTCCTCTACCACAGCTCGCTGTCGGAGCACGTCGCGCACGTCCGCGATCAGGTGCCGAGCCTCGAGGTGCTGATCCAGGTGAACGACGAGGACCTGCCGCTGTTGCCGGGCGCGGTCGAGTACGAGGCGGCGCTGGCCGCGGCGTCGCCCGAGAAGCCTGACCTGCCGTGGTCGCCCGACGACCTCTACGTCCTCTACACCGGCGGTACGACCGGCATGCCGAAAGGCGTGCTCTGGCGCCAGGGCGACATCCTCATCGCGAGCCTCGGCGCGCGCCGCACCGGCGGGGAGGTACTGCAGACCCTCGAGGAGTACCTGGCGCGGGCCCGGGGCGGCGACCGGCGCCACCTGCCCGCGCCGCCGTTCATGCACGGGGCCGGGCACTGGGTGGCGCTGCAGGCGTTCCACACGGGCGGCACCGTGGTGATCCAGAGCGAGGTGCGCCGCTTCGATGCCGCGGACATCCTCGATCTCGTCGAGCGCGAGCGGGTCAACAACCTGCTGCTCGTGGGGGACGCCTTCGGCCGGCCGCTCGCGGACGAGCTGGCGCGCAAGGCACGCGACCTCTCGTCGCTGCGCAACGTCATCACCGGCGGCGCGATCATGACGGCCAAGCTCAAGGCCGAACTGCTGGAGGCCCTGCCGCAGATCACCATCATCGACTCGGCCGGGTCGTCGGAGACCGGCGGCCAGGGGACGCAGGTCAGCAGCGCGAAGACGGGCGCGTCGACGGGACGTTTCCGCCTCTCCGCCCACAACGCCGTGCTCTCGGAGGACCTCAGCGAGGTGCTGCCGGCGGGACACGAGGGGCTCGGCTGGTGGGCGCGCAGCGGCAACATCCCCCTCGGCTACCTCGACGACGAAGCGAAGACCCGGGCCACCTTCCCGGAGGTGAACGGCGTGCGCTACTCGGTGCCGGGGGACAAGGTCCGCCTGCTCGAGGACAACACGCTGGAACTCCACGGACGCGAGTCGGTGACGATCAACTCCGGCGGCGAGAAGATCTTCGCGGAGGAGGTGGAGCAGGCGCTGAAGCACCACCCCGCCGTGTTCGACGCCGTCGTTACGGGGCGTCCGTCGGAACGCTGGGGCAACGAGGTGGTGGCCATCGTCAAGTTCCGGGACGGCATGCATGCGGAGGAGGACAGCCTGTTGGAGGAGTGCGGCAGGCACATCGCCCGCTACAAGCTGCCCAAGGCGTTCCTGGTCGTTCCCGAGATCTTCCGCAGTCCGTCCGGCAAGGCGGATTACCGGTGGGCGAAGGCGCAGGTGAGCTGACCGTCAGTCGCTGGTGAGCGCCTTCACGACTCGCCAGTGTATGGGAGCTCGAGCACCCGTTCGCTGCTCCAGGGGCGGGTCGCCGTCGTTTTCGGCAAAGGCGGCCGTACCGCAGCTCGCCGCGTGACTGGCTTGTCCGTCAGCGCCGCCTTGACGGCGCGGTCGGAGCGAATTCCGTGAGTCTGGGAATCGCATCGCATGCCAGGTCGAAGTAGGCGACATCGTTTTCTACGCCGATGCTCTCGTAACCCACGTGTTCGGCGGCGGCGAGGGTTGATCCGGAGCCCGCGAACGGGTCGAGCACCACTCCTTCTCCGAGAGGCAGTGCGGCCCGCACGACTTGTCGCAGGAAGGCCTGCGGCTTGAGGCTTGGATGCGGCGCCAGGCTTCGTTCGGCGCGACGGGTCGGCGCCGACTGGATCACGTCCCCGAACGGCTTGTCTCGGGCAGGCCGCCGCAGGCCGCCGGTCTTCCACTTGCGAAGATTGTCCTGCACGCGGCCCTCAAGGGGCTCGCGGAACAGCACCCAAGGCTCCCAGTTGGACCGGGGCATCACGCTGACCTCGGGGAACGCGTCATGCGCGCCCTTCGGTCGGTCGCCTCCGCGCATCGTGGTCGTGAGTCGGATGATTTCCCCACGCCTCTCCAAACCGCTACGGGACAACGCGTTGGCGACGATGAACGAAAGGAGCGGCGACGAGGCCACGAAGACATGGGCGCCGGGAACCAGGCGAGGCCGCAACCTGCGTCCCCATTCGTGGAAGAACCTCCCGAGCTCGTCCAGTTGGAGCGGCGTAAGGGTCGTGAACCTTGGCAGTGGCGACCGCCGATGGCCGTCGAAGGAAGGAGGGAGACGCCAGACGCCACCTTTGCGGTCGCGAAGCTTGCGCTGCTGTTCAGGACTGTACTCGTGTAGTCCGTAAGGCGGATCCGTCACGACCGCATGGATGCTCCGCGACGGGCGTTCGTCCAGCCAATGGAGTGCCTCGCCAAAGAACAGGGTAGAGCGACCGAAGCCAAAGGGCTCTCGCGAAGCGGCATCTGGCTGGGAGACAGCCAACGGAAGGTCCGATTGGCCAGCGATGCGATAGACGCCGCGATCCTCCCTGGCGAAGAGCCCTGGCGTGTTCAAGGAAAGATAGGACTGTATCGATGATCGGGCAACCGGCCCCGCGGCGGCACTGACTCGGTTACAGATCCCCATCACGCTCAGCGGCATGGTTGCGTCGGCCAGCACCTCAAAGATGGCATCCCGGACCTGACCGGGCCGCCTGCGTGTCTCCGCTCCCTCCATGACTGCATTGTAAGACGTCGAGACGTCTTTTGTCACTCTTCTGATCTCTCCGGGAAACCGCGCCGCCCGTCCGAGGCTCGCGGGACCCTGCGCTATCATGGCTTGGGTCGAAGCCGCTGGCGCTTGTATCCAGCGACGGGACGCATCGATGACGCCTGAAGAAATCGTCGAAGAGATGAAGCAGGAGTTCCGGGGGGTCTCGGGCGCGAATCGGGGGAGAGCTCGAAAGGCTCGCAAGTACGTCGGCGGCCTTCTGCCGTCGTTTTGCGACTTCCTCATCGAGTTGTGTACTCCGGGCCAAGGATACAAGTCGCTCGAGGAGCTACTCGTCGACTACCCGCAAGTCACGGAAGGGGTATCCACGTTGACCGTGATGCTGCCGGACGGTGGACAGAAGACGATTCGGCCGGCTTACGAGCGCTACCACCATCTGTACGTGACCGAGGAGCATAGGCTTGACTACCCCCGCTCTGCGCCCTACGCAACGGGAAAATGGGGCGACTATCGGCATTGGCTGGATGAGTTGGTCGGCATGTCCAAGGAGGATCTCGAGTGGATCGCAGGATCATGCGTTGAGTTCGTTCTCGCTGAACTGAAGGATCAGAGCTTCGATCCATCGTCCGTCCGAGCGGAGCCTCCGGTCTTCAAGTGGCTGCTCCAAGACTTTGATTTTGGGAATAGGGCGCGAGGTGAGCCGACCGGAGCGGCGTTTCAGGCAATGGTGTTCGGCTACGTTCGCGCCGATGCTCCGCACCTGCAGGTCGAGGCACGAAAAGCGCGGGCCGGTTCGGCTCGAACACAAGGCATTGGCGACATCGATGCGTGGGAAGGTGACCAACTCATCGTGTCGGCAGAGGTAAAGCACTTCGTCGTCGGAGCGAAGGACATGGGCGATTTCACCCACTTCGCCGCCAATGTCGCCGGCCGAGCAGCGCTGGGTCTGGTCGTTGCGGAGGATTTCGGATCGGGCGTACGCGCACGGATCGAGAAACTTGGCTTGACCGCCCTCTCGCGCAGCGACCTGCTGCAAATCGTGTCGTTGTGGGACCCGCTCAAGCAACGTGCTGCCCTCAACGCCTTTCTCTGGGTCGTCGTCCACAAGGAACAGAACTCCGGCCTCATCGACAGGGCGCGGGAGTTCCTTGGGAGTCTGAGCGATCGGACCGGGACGGCGGCCTCCGACGGAACATAGTCCACGGGGCGAGCTCCAGTCCTTGATCTTGCATCCGCCTCCTCCGCGCTCGCCTCGCTTTCGTGTGCGTCTCTCGTAACGCGGCAGAGGCGGACGATCAGGGCTCCTGCCGCAGTTCGAACCCGTTGCCTTCGCAGTCCACGAACGAGGCGACGCGTACGGGTACGCCCCCGCCGGGTTCGCGCAGCTCGACCAGGCGCCCGCCGAGGCGTTCGATGTCGCGCTGCACGGCCTCGATGTTGTCGACGAGCAGGTTCAGGCCCGCGTGGGGCAAGGGGCCCTCTGGTTCCGTGGACCGTGCATGCAGGATGTGGAGTGCAAGCTGGATGGCGCCGAGGTCGAGGGTCGTCCAGCCGGGCGACTCGAACGACGGGCGCACGTCGAGCGTCTCGGTGTAGAAGGTCTTCGCCCGTTCCATGTCGTGCACGTAGTGGATCACCAGCGGGTCTCGGCCGCGCATCGTCTGTCTCTCCTCTCTGCTGGATCTGGTCGCGACCGCCAGGTCGCGCTAGCGACGTGCCTTGTGGATCTTCGCCATCAGGGCGAACACCTCGTTTGGGCCGGGCGCTTCGCGCGCGCCGAACTCCCGGTACAGCGTCGCCACGTTGACGACGATCCGCTCGGCGTCGCCCCACGAATCGAAGTCGGCCAGCGAGATGTCCATGGCGGCGTCGTAGGCGGAGAGCCCCGCGTCGTAGCGCCTGCGCGCCTCGTCGCGGACGTACACGAGGTAGTCGCGCACGGCGCGCACGCCGCGGTGGTCGGTGATCGGCCCGTGGCCGGGGACGATGGTCTCGAGGTCCAGGTCGAGCATGTGGTCGCAGGCGTCGATCCAGTTCTTCACCGGCCCGACCCACAGGATCGGGTGGCCCTCGATGAAGAGGATGTCGCCGGTGAACATCAGCCGGTCGGCCGGGACGTGGACGAGGATGTCCCCCTGGGTGTGGCATGGCCCGACCTGCTTGAGGGTCACGTCCTTGTCGCCGCAGCGGACCTGGAGTTCGCCCTCGAACGTCCGCGTGGGCAGCGTCTGGCGGATGTTCTCGAAGTCGAAGTCGCTGAAGCAGTACTGGAAGAACTCGCCCACCTCGCCCATCTCGGGGGCGCGCCGCATCATCTCGGCGAGCCTCTCGGGGGAGTCGTTCGCGAGTTCGTCCGCGGTGGCCTGCGACGCGATGATCTCCGCGTCGGCGACGAGTTCGTTGCCGTTGCAGTGGTCGCCGTTGGCGTGGGTGTTGACGAGCGTGGCGATGTCCGCGGCGGCCGGTTCGGCGGCGCGCATCGCCTTCAGCATCTCGGCGGTCAGCGGCACGTCGAACAGCGTGTCCACCAGCAGCGACTCGCCCTGCGAGGCGATCAGCCCGGCGTTGCTCCAGCCCCAGCCGCCGTCCGGCTGCACCCAGGCGTAACCGCCGGACCCGAGGTCGTGCAGTCCGTGTTCGAAAGGCCGGATTCCGAGGGACATGGCTCCTCCTGGCGCCGCGATCCAGCGCGTGGGACGGCCCCCGATAATGCGCTAAGTTACGCGCCCGTGGAAGAGTTCGAGGACATCCGCCCGTATCACGACGACGAGGTCGCGGACGTGTTGCGCCGTGTGGTGGCGGACGCGGCGGCGGCGCGGGGCGTGGCGCGTTTGCTGCTGCCGGGCTGCTTTCGGCATGCGCCGCGGATCACGTGCTGGGCGGTCGCCCGGGCGCTGGCCCGGCGCACGCGCCGCATCCGCTCGGTGGACGATCTGCACGTCGAACTCGGGCAATGGTTCGGACGGCTGATCCGCCGCACCACCACCGGGCTCACCTGGAGCGGCCTGGAGGAACTGGAGACCGGCCGGCCGCACCTGTTCGTCTCCAATCACCGCGACATCGCGCTCGACTCGGCGTTCATGAACTACGCGCTGTGGTCTTCCGGCCGTCGGACGTCGCAGATCGCGGTGGGCGAGAACCTTTTCACGCATGCCTTCGCCAACGACCTCATGCGGCTCAACCGCGGCTTCATGGTGCCGCGCAGCGGCGGCGGCACGCGGGCACAGTACGCCGGCGTGCGCAGGACATCGCGTTACATCCGGGCGGCGCTGGAGGCCGGCGAGTCGGTCTGGATCGCGCAGCGGGACGGCCGCGCCAAGGACGGCATCGACCGCACGGAGCCGGCGCTCCTGAAGATGTTCCTGCTGGCCTGGCGGGGGGAGTGCGAAGCCCTTGGGGACTGGCTGCAGCAGGTGCGCCTCATCCCGGTGTCGATCTCGTACGAACTCGATCCCTGCGCGGCGATGAAGGCGCGGGAACTCTACCTGCGGGCGCGGGACGGCGCGTACGAGAAGCCCGAGGGCGAAGACCACGCGAGCATGGTGCGGGGGATCCTGGGCTTCAAGGGCGCGGTGCACGTCGCGTTCGGGACGCGGGTCGAGGGCGCCTTCGGGAGCGCGGAGGACCTCGCCGCCCACCTCGATCGCGTGATCGTCGGCAACCTGCGCATGTACCCGACCCACGCCTTCGCCCTGGAAGGCAGCGCGGACCTGGGGCGGCGCGTGGGAGAGGTATTCGAGCGTGCGCTGGCGGACTGCCCGCCGGAACATCGGGACTACGTCCTGCTGCAGTACGCCAATCAACTGCGCAACCAGCGGGCCCTGGCGGCGGCGTGACCCCGGTTGGCGCCGGTCGGCCCATCCTCGTGGATGGGTGGAAGTTTCGCTGGCGCGAAACTTCTACGGCGCGAGCTCCTGGTTCAGGCAGCCGAGCATCCCCTCGAGGTCGCAGACGGTCTGGTTGCCGCTCTGTACGAACTCGGCCCCGCGGCACACGAGGAAGCGCCGGTCGGCCCCGATCAGGTCGGCATTGGCGTTGAGTGACGCCAGGTCGTCCCGGGCGGGACGGCTGGTCAGCTTGACCTCGATCGCCCACCGTTCCCCGGCGAACTCCAGCACGAGGTCGATCTCGCGCTGATCGCTCGTGCGGAAATGGAACGCGTTGTGCGCGGCGCCCTGGACTTCGAGTGCCGTGAGCACCTGTTGGACGACGTAACCCTCCCAACTCGCCCCGACCCAGGGCTGGCTCAGCAACTGGTCGGCGTTCTCGACGTTGAGCAGGGCATGCAGCAGCCCCGTGTCCCGCCAGTAGACCTTCGGGCGTTTCACGAGGCGCTTCCCGATGTTCGCCTGGAGGGCATCGAGTCGGCGGAACAGGAAGGCCCCGACCAGATAGTCGAGGTAGGTGTTCACGGTGTGATAGGAGAGCCCGAGGCTCTTGCCGATCTGGCTGGCGTTCCACTCCTGTCCATGCGCGGCAGCCAGCATCCGCAGCAGTCGCAGCGTCGTCTTAGGCGCGGCCGGGAGACCCCAGTTGGGCAGGTCGCGCTGTCTCAGGAGATCCAGGTAGTCGCGCTGCCATGTCGGGAACGTCCTGCCGTTCAGGACGCCACCGTCGGGAAAGCCGCCCGTCAGCCAGTGGCGCTCCCGTTGCGCCCTGGAGGTGAGCTCGGCCAGGGCAAGGGGAGCGAGTTCGACGATGGAGAGCCTTCCGGCGAGCGACTCCGACACTTGCGTCATCAACGCCGGGGAGACGGAACCCAGCAGCAGGAAGCGACCCTGGCGCTGGCGGTCCCGGTCTATCTCCCCCCGGAGCCGGGCAAAGACCTCGGGCCATTCCTGCGCCTCGTCGAGCACCAGCAGGCCGTTCTCGGCGACGATGGCATCCCACTCCACGTCGAGCCGCAGGCGGTCCGGCTCCTGCTCGAGGTCGAAGTAGCGCTTGCCGAGCGTGCGGGCGAGGGTCGTCTTGCCGGACTGGCGCGGCCCGACGAGGGCGACGGCCGGATAGTCACGGAGGCGTTCGACGACCAGGGACGAAGCTGCACGCTGGAGCATGGATGCATTTTAGAAATGTATTTCTATTTTGCAAGGTGCGGGCGGCGGATCGACGTATGGCCGTTTCGGGAATGGGGTGTCGCGAGGATCCCGCGAGAAAACAAGGGGGACGCCACGGGGGCGTCCCCTGTAGTCGTCCCGTCCCGCATCGAGACGGGACGGGACGAGCCCGTCCCCTACAGCCGAACGCGTACGCCGGCCTGCATGCGGCGTCCGCTGTTCGAGATGTAGTAGAGCTGCTCGAGGCGCGAGACCGGGCCGACGAGGTTGTACTGGTCGACGTTCTCGTCCGTGATGTTGATGGCCTCGAAGACGATCGAGATCTGGTCCGTCACCTGATAGCCGAAGCCGGCGTCGAGCTGCCAGTAGTCGCTCGTGAACTGCGGGTTGCCTCGCAGGCTCGAGATCGTGGTCAGGAAGCTCTCGCGCTTGTTCCACGCGACGCGGGCGCTGACCTTGTACTTCTCGTAGAAGATCACCGCGTTGGTGGTGTTCCGCGACAGGCCGGGCACGTCGAACGCGACGCCGCTGTTCGGGTTGATGAACTCGGCGTCGGTGTCGACCCAGGTGTGGTTGAAGATCACGCCGAGCCCGTCGAACGGCGAGGGCAGTTCCGTGAAGGCGTACTGCGCGGCGAACTCGATGCCGCCGATGAACGCGCCCTCCTCGTTGCTCGGACCCTGGTACTGCAGCCGCACGTTGCCGCCGGACTCCGGGTCATACAGGGTGCTGCCGTCAGGTTCGACCCAGTCCCGGAGTTCCGTGATCTGGATGATGAACGACTCGACCTCCTTGCCGAAGGCGTGCAGCGCGATGATCGCGTCGTCCGTCGGGTACCACTCGAGGCCGATGTCGAGCTGCTCCGCGATGTAGGGCTGGAGTTTCGGGTCGCCTTCCTGGACGCGCCGCGTGGAGGCGTGCTTGGTGCCGCCCGGGTTCAGGTCGGCGAACGAGGGCTGGGTCATGACCTTGCCCCACGCGAAACGCGCGATGAGGTCCTCGCGCAGTTCGAATTTCAGGTTCAGCGCCGGCAGCACTTCCGCGAAACGGTTGTCGAACGTCGCGAACTCGGCGGGTCCGAGGTCGAACTCCCACACGCCCGCGTCTGCCAGGAAGACCATGCTTTCGACGGGCTGCACGTTGCCGGTCGAGGCGCGGTCGATCTGGATCCACCGGGCGCCGACGTTGCCGGACCAGGGGTAGTCGCCGATCGTGCCGGACATCTCGACCATGAAGTACAGGGCCAGCGTCTCCTCCGTGATGTCGAACTCCTCCGCATGCGCGGTGCGCGCCTGCTCGAAAACGGACTGGGGGATCTCGTCGCGGCGGTTGATGAGGTAGGTGTCCCGCACGTTGTCCTGATCTTGCAGGAGCCACTCGGTGGGCCATGTCCCGGTGCCCTTGATACCGGAGAAGGCGTCGCCGATGGACAGGGGGGCGTACTCGACGTCGGACAGCTTTGCTCCGGAGAACTGACCGTACCGGGGACCGAAAGCGAAACCCCTCCGCCACCAGGAGCGCTCCCGGTCGCGCAAGCTCAGGCCCGCGTGGAAGGCGGTGCCGTCGTCGAAGTGGTAGGTGGAGTCGAAGCGGTACTGGGTCTCGGTGTCCTGGGACACGTCCAGGCGGGTCCGGAAGAAGATGAAGTCGTAGGCGTTCGGGTCGAGCAGGTCCTGCTCGACGGTGAGCTTCGGGATGTAGCCGTCCCGGATGTCGTAGATGAGCGGCACCGCCGGGATGTCGTAGTAGCTCTCGTGCCAGGGCCGGTCCCGGTCCCCCGTCGAGTGCGAGACGTCGAAGTTGAGCGTCCACTTCTCGCTCGGCGTGTACTTCGCGTTCAGGGCGAACTGCTGGTTCTCGATGTCTTCGACCCGGGGGCGCTGGAACGGACGTGGCCGCGCGGTCTCCGTGCGGATGTACGTCGCGATCTGGTTCTCGTCGAGCAGCACCTCGCTCGCGCCGTTCGCGAGCCCCGCCTGGTAGCGCCACGGCATCTGGAAGTCGTCGTAGTCGCGGTCCATCTGCGAGTACAGGATGTCGGCGGTGACGTCCCACTGCGCGTTCGGGCGCCACTGCAGCGCGACGCTGGCGTTGATGCGCTGGATGTCCTCGACGAGGACGCCCTGGCGGATGTTGCCGGGCGCGTAGCCGCAACCGACGTCGGGGTTCGCGATACCCGGGAGGTCGCAGCCGCGCAGCAACTCGCCGGTCGCGAGGTTGATGGCGTTGTTGAACACCTTCGGCTCGTAGTCGGGAATATTGAACCAGTCCTCGCGCGTGGTCCGGTCGTCGCCGGCGACGCTGACCAGGAAGCCCATGGTGTTGTCGGCGAACGAGTCGCTGTAGACCCCGGCGAACCGGTAGCCGTTCTCGTCGGCCAGGTCGTCGTCGGTCGCGAAGACGTTGCCGGCCACGATCCGCCGGCCGCCGTTGTCGAACGGGCGGCGGGTGCGGATGTTGATGGTGCCCCCCATGCCGCCCTCGAGCAGGTTGGCCTGCGCGGACTTGTAGACCTCCACGGCCTGGACGAGTTCGGCCTGCATGGACTCGAACCGGAAGGTCCGTGTCTGGGTGTGGTCGCCGATGTTGCCGGCGAAGGCCTGGGTGCCGCCGGACAGCGCGCCGCGGCCGTTGACCAGCACGCGCGTGAACTGCGGACCGAGACCGCGGATCGAGACCTGGGCGCCCTCGCCGCGCATGCGGTCGATGGCGACGCCGGAGATGCGCTGCAGCGACTCGGCGAGGTTCTGGTCCGGGAACTTGCCGATGTCCTCGGCGACGAGCGCGTCCATGACGTTGTCGGCGTCGCGCTTCATGTCGAGGGACTGGCGCAGACTGCCGCGGATGCCGGTGACGACGACCTCCTCGATGATCTCCTCGTCGTCCGCGTCCTCGGCGAAAGTGACTCCTACGCCGGGAATGGCGCTTGGCAGGGTCAGGGCGAAAGCGGCCGCGCATACCGCGGCGCGTCGCACGATGCGGTGATAAAGATCCATGGGTTCTCCCCCCTTCATCTCCTGACCCTATTGAGACACGACTACATCAAGCGGTCAAGCTCGACTAACCGTAGTCAAGTAGCGGCACGGGAGTCGCCCGCGCCGGCAGCCGGCATCGATTGGAAACGGGACGGGACGAGCCGGTCCCGTGCATCGCCATGGGCCCGCGACGCGAGGTGTAGGGGCGGCCCTTGTGGTCGCCCGTTCTGGTGCCCTGCCTCAGTTCGAGACGGGAGGGGACAAGCCCCTCCCCTACAGCCGGACGCGTACGCCGGCCTGCATGCGCCGCCCGCTGTTCGAGATGTAGTAGAGCTGCTCGAGCTGGGAAACCGGGCCGACGATGTTGTACTGGTCGACGTTCTCGTCCGTGATGTTGATGGCCTCGAAGACGACCGAGATCTTCTCCGTCATCTGGTAGCCGAAGCCCGCGTCGAGCTGCCAGTAGTCACTGGTGAACTGCGGGTTGCCCCGGACGCTCGAGATCACGGTCAGGAAGCTCTCGCGCTTGTTCCACGCGACGCGGGCGCTGACCTTGTACTTCTCGTAGAAGATCACCGCGTTGGTGGTGTTGCGCGACAGGCCCGGCACGTCGAACGCGGCCCCGCTGCTCGGGTTGATGAACTCGGCGTCGGTGTCGACCCAGGTGTGGTTGAAGATCACGCCGAAACCGTCGAACGGTGAGGGCAGTTGCGTGAATGCATACTGCGCCGCGAACTCGATGCCGCCGATGAACGCCCCGTCCTCGTTGCTCGGACCCTGGTACAGCAGGAAGAGGTTGCCGCCGGACTCCGGGTCGTACAGGGTGCTGCCGTCGGGCTCCAACCAGTCCCGCTGCTCGGTGATCTGGATGATGAACGACTCCACCTGCTTGCCGAACGCCTGCAGCGCGATCATCGCGTCGTCCGTCGGATACCACTCGATGCCGATGTCCAGCTGCTCCGCGACGTAAGGCTCGAGGTTCGGGTCGCCTTCCTGGACGCGGCGCGTACCGGGGTGCTTGGTGCCCCCGGGATTCAGGTCGGCGAATGACGGCTGGGTCATCACCTTCCCCCAGGCGAAGCGCGCGATCAGGTCCTCGCGCAGTTCGAACTTGAGGTTCAGCGCCGGCAACACCTCGGCGAACCGGTTGCCGTGCGTCTGGAACTCGGCCGGTCCGAGGTCGATCTCCCAGATGCCGGCGGTTTCCAGGTAGACCATCTGCTCGACGGGCTGCACGTTTCCGGTCGAGGCGCGGTCCACCTCGATCCAGCGCGCGCCGACGTTGCCGGACCAGGGGAAGTCGCCGATGGTGCCGGACATCTCGACCATGAAGTACAGGGCCAGGGTGTCCTCCGTGATGATGAAGTCCTCCTGGTGCGCGCTGGCCGCCGCGGTGAATCGCGCGGCCGGGATCTCGTCGCGGCGCCCGACGAAATAGGTGGCCCGGACATCCTCGGTGTCGGGCAGGAGCCAGGACTTGGGCCACGTGCCGGTGCCACCGATGCCGGAAAAGGCATCGTCGACCGGCACGGGGTAGTGGTTGACGTCGGTCAGCATCTCGCCCGCGAACTCGCCCCAGCGCGGACCGAAGGCCAGGTTTCTCCGCTCCCAGAAGCGCTCCCGGTCGCGGAAGCTCAGGCCCGCGTGGAAGGCGGTGCCGTCGTCGAAGTGGTACGTGGCGTCGAAGCGGTACTGCGTTTCCGTGTCTTCGGCAACGTTCTTGCCCTCCGCGAAGTAGATGAACTGGTAGACGGCCGGGTCGAGCAGGTTCTCTTCGATGGTGATCTTCGGGACATAGCTGTCGCGGATGTCGTACGTGAGGGGGACGGCCGGAATGTCGTAGTAGGTGTCGCGGCTGAAGCTATCCCGGTTCCCGGTGGTGTGCGAGACGTCGAAGCTGAGCGTCCATTTCTCCGTCGGCGTGTACTGCGCGTTCACGGCGAACTGCTGGCTCTCGATGTCTTCGACGCGTGGGCGCTGGAAGGGACGCGGCCGGGATGTCTCCGTGCGCATGTACGTCACGATCTGGTTCTCGTCGAGCAGCACCTCGCTGGCGCCGTTGCCGAGTCCCGCCTGGGAGCGCCACGGCACCTGGAAGTCGTGGTAATCGCGGTCCATCTGCGAGTGCAGGACGTCGACGGTGACGTCCCACTGCTCGTTCGGGCGCCACTGCAGCGCGGCGCTGGCGTTGATCCGTTCGATGTCCTCGAAGACGACGCCCTGGCGGATGTTGCCGGGCACGTAGCCGCAACCGCGGTCGGGGTTTGCGATACCGGGCAGGCTGCACCCCTTGAGCGGCTCGCCGGTGGCCAGGTTGGTGGCCCTGTTGAAGACCTGCGGCCGGTAGCCGACGATGTTGAACCAGTCCTCGCGCGTGGTCCGGTCGTCGCCCGCCACGCTGACCAGGAAGCCGAGCGTGTTGTCGACGAACGAGTCGCTGTAGACGCCCGCGAAGCGGTAGCCGTTGTCGTCGGCCAGGGCGTCGTCGGTCATGAACGCGTTGCCCGCGACGATCCGCCGTCCGCCGTTGTCGAACGGCCTCCGGGTGCGGATGTTGAGGGTGCCGGCCATGCCGCCCTCCATGAGGTTGGCCTGCGCCGACTTGTACACCTCGACCGCCTGCACGAGTTCGGCCTGCAGGGACTCGAACCGGAAGGTCCGTTGCTGGCTGTGGTCGCCGATGTTGCCGGCGAACGCCTGGGTGCCGCCCGACAGTGCGCCGCGGCCATTGACCAGCACGCGCACGAACTGCGGACCGAGACCCCGGATCGAAACCTGGGCGCCCTCGCCGCGCATGCGATCGATGGCGACGCCGGAGACGCGCTGCAGCGACTCGGCGAGGTTCTGGTCCGGGAACTTGCCGATGTCCTCGGCGACGAGCGCGTCCATGACGTTGTCGGCGTCGCGCTTCATGTCGATGGACTGGCGCAGACTGCCGCGGATGCCGGTGACGACGACTTCCTCGATCATGGCGTCGTCGTCCACGTCTTCGGCGAACGCGACCTGTACGCCCGGAAGGGCGCAGGCGAAGGCGGCCGCGAACACTGCCACGGGCCGTATCAAGCGGTGCCTGGAATCCATGGGTGTTCCTCCCTCTCCCTTGCGCCTATTGATACACGACTATAATAGAGCGTCAACCTTGATCGATATGGCTTGTATCTCCTCTTCGGGATGGGATGGGACGGGACAAGCCCGTCCCCTACGCGCGGCGCGGGTCGCAGATGGATCCCACAAAAGAAAAGGGACGCCACCTGGGCGTCCCTTTCGAGTCGAGGCGGGATTCCGCCCCGGGGCGGAATCCGGTGGGCCCGGGTTTACAGTCGGACGCGGATACCGGCCTGCATGCGCCGTCCGCTGTTCGAGATGAAGTAGAGCTGCTTCAACTGCGACACGGGGCCGACGATGTTGTAGCGGTCGACGTTCTCGTTGGTCAGGTTGATACCCTCGACGAGCAGCGAGATATTCTCCGTCACCTGGTACCCGAACCCGGCGTCGATCTGCCAGTAGGGGTTTGTGAACTCCGGGTTGGAACGGGTGCTCGACACGCGGGTCAGGAACCCGTCCCTGCGGTTCCAGGCGACCCGGCCGCTGAACTTGTACTTCTCGTAGAAGATCACCGCGTTGGTCGTGTTCTCGGACAGGCCAGGCACGTCGAACGCCGCGCCGCTGTTCGGGTTCACGAATTCGGCGTCGGTGTCCACCCAGGTGTGGTTGAACTGCACGCCGAAGCCGTCGAAGGGCGAGGGCAGTTGCGTGAAGGCGTACTGCGCCGCGATTTCGAAGCCGCCGATGAACGCGCCTTCCTCGTTGCGCGGTCCCTGGTACTGGAGGCGG
Organism: Pseudomonadales bacterium; assembly: GCA_963664635.1. GTDB lineage: Bacteria > Pseudomonadota > Gammaproteobacteria > Pseudomonadales > Azotimanducaceae > VXNE01. The sequence continues at coordinate 978,121 of OY761542.1, forward strand.
ACGTTGCCGCCGCTCTCCGGGTCCGGAATCGGCGCGTTGGTGTTGGGATCGATGAACTCGATCAGCTCCGTCACCGTGATGATGAACGAGTCGACCTCCTTGCCGAACGCGTGCAGGGCGATGATCGCGTCGTCGGTCGGGTACCACTCCAGGCCGATGTCCAGTTGCTCGGCAACATACGGCTCGAGGAACGGGTTGCCTTCGTTCACGCGGCGCGTGGACGCGAGCTTGAAGCCGCCCGGGTTCAGGTCGGCGAACGCGGGCTGCGACATCACCTTGCCCCAGGCGAAGCGTGCCACCAAGTCCTCCCGCAGGTCGAACTTCAGGTTGAGCGCCGGGAGCACTTCGGCGAAGCGGTTGCTGTGCGTCTGGAACTCGGCCGGCAGGAGCAGAAACACGAACACGCCCGACGCCTCGGAGAAGACGACGTTTTCTATGGGCTGCACGTTCCCGGTCGAGTCCCGTTCCACGCGCACCCAGCGGGCGCCGGCGTTGCCGGACCAGGGAATGTCCCCGATGCTGCCGGCCATCTCGATCATGAAGTACGCGCCCAGGGTGTCCTCGGTGATGCCGAAGTCCTCGGAGGATGCCGAATCGGCCGCGGTGAAGCGTTCCGCCGGAATCTCGTCGCGGCGATCGACCAGGTAGGTCTGCCGCACGGAGTCGGGGTCGGCCGACAGCCATTGCTTCGGCCAGGTGTCGGAACCGTCGATGCCGGACCAGGCGTCGTCGACGGGCAGCTCGTGCCAGTCCACGGCCGTCAGCGGCTCGCCGATGAAATCGCCGAACCGGGTGCCGATCGCAATGCCGCGCCGCAGGTACATGCGCTCCTGCTTCCGGTAGCTGATGCCGGCGTGGAACGCCGTGCCGTCGTTGAAATGGTAGGTGGCGTCCGCGCGGAACTGCGTTTCCTCGTCCTCCGAAAGGTTCACCTGGTCCTGGAAGTACGAGAACGTGTAGACGTTCGGGTCCGACAGGTCGGCGTCGACGGAGATCTTCGGGACGTAGCTGGTGTTGATGTCGTAGGTTGCGGGCGCGCCCCCGGCGATGTCGTAGTACGTGGTCGTCTGGATCTCGTCCACGTTCCCGGTGGCGTGCGACAGGTCGACGTTGAACTCGAGCCGCTCGGTCGGCGTGAACTTGAGGTTCACGGCGAACTGCTGTTGCTCGGTCTCGGTGTCGAAGTCCCGCGGGAACGGGCGCGGGCGGGATCCGTTGGTCGCGAAATACGTGGTTACGTCGTCCTCGTTCAGGTGCACCTCGGTGGCTTGGCCGGCGAGCCCGGCCTGGGTGCGCAGGGGGTTCTGGTAGTCGGTGTACTCGCGCTGGAGCTCCGAGTGCAGCAAGTCGAGGGTGATCTCGATATCCTCGTTCGGGCGCCACTGCAGCGCGGACGAGAGATTGAGGCGCTGCTTCTCCTCGATCACGATGCCCATGCGGACGTTACCGCCGGTGTACCCACAGCCCACATTGGGGTTGGCGACCCCGGGCAGGTCGCAGCCGCGCAGCAGATTGCCGTTCTGGTCGACGGCGTTGCGGAATATCTTCGGTTCGTAGTCCGGGATGTTGAACCAGTCCTCGCGGGTCGTCCGGTCGTCGGCCGCGACGCTCACCAGGACGCCGAGGGTGTTCTCGGCGAACGTGTCGCTCCACACGCCGGCGGCGCGGTAGCCGTTGTCGTCGGCCAGGTCGTCGTCGGTCACGACGGCGTTGCCGGCGAGAATCCGTCGACCGCCGTTGTCGAACGGCCGGCGCGTGCGGATGTTGACGGTGCCGCCCATGCCGCCCTCGAGCAGGTTGGCCTGCGCCGACTTGTAGACCTCGACGGCCTGCACGAGTTCGGCCTGCATCCCCTCGAAGCGGAAGCTGCGGTCGCCGGTAAGGCCACCGATGGCGCCGGCGAAGGAGCCGCCCGCGCCGGACAGCGCGCTGCGGCCGTTGACCTGAACGCGCACGAACTGGGGCCCGAGGCCGCGGATCGAGATCTGCGAGCCTTCGCCGCGGACGCGGTCGATCGCCACGCCGGGCACGCGCTGCAGCGATTCGGCGAGGTTCTGGTCGGGGAACTTGCCGATGTCCTCCGCGACGAGCGCGTCGACGATGTTGTCGGCGTCGCGCTTCATGTCGATGGACTGGCGGATACTGCCGCGGATGCCGGTGACGACGACTTCTTCTATGACGGCGTCGTCCTCCCCTTCCGCGAATGCCACTTGTGTGCCCGGAAGGGCAAGCAGAAAGGCGCCGGCGGCCACGAGAAAACGGCCGCCAGGGGACGGTTGGTCAAGCTTCATGAATTTCTCCTCTCTCCCGTCGCGCATGAAACACGAGGCAGCGGCGGCGGTCAAGCTTGCGGCAGTCGCCTATATCGTGTTGGCGCCCCCGCGCGGAGTCAGCCCGGCTGGTACCAGATGGGGGAACTCCAGGCGCGTTCCTGGTGGGTGGCGTGCAGGTCCGGGTTGGGGGGTATGCCGAGGCGCAGGGCGTCCCAGGTCGACCAGCGGCAACTCGGGTTCTCGAGCACGCGCACGTAGTAGAACGCCTGTTGGCCGGGATCGAATGCCGGATCCTGCCAGTGCGTCGTCAACTCCACGGCGCCTTTGTCCCGCGTGATGCTGCAGTCGGCCAGGTTCACCTGCGCGCCGTTGTTCGGGCACCGGTGCGTCGCCGGATCCGGGCTCAGGCCGTCCGAACAGGCAACGTCGTACACCTGCTCGCGCGCTTCCCCGTCCTCGACCCAGCCCTTGATGACCTGCAGGCGCTGCAGCCAGCCCTCGTGGGGGTCACGGGCCGCCCAGACCAGGAAGCTCGGAGCGCCCTGGTCCGCGTCCGGCAGCATGCCGCCCATCGGCACGCCGTGGGCGTACGCCTGGGCCGTCCAGTCCGAGGACTCCGCGATACCGTCGGGTAGGTCGAATCCGCCGAAGAACCGCACGCGAATCCTCGGGCCGGAAGTGGCGAAGGTTTCGCGCCGGCGCATCGCGTCGTAGAGCGCCTCGCGCGTGTTCTCTTCGGCCCAGACGCCGGCCAGCCCGCCCGTGCCGTGGGTCGCCTGGCGCGGCGTCCAGAAACCCTCCCAGCTCGCGTCGGGGTCCGCGTGTTCCGGGTACGCCGAGCCCCGGGAGACGGGCGTGTTCGGGTCGCCGCTGAAGTGGTTGTCCTCCTCGAACGGCCCCGCGGAGACATGGCTGTCGGAGGCGCCGATGGCGCCGAGCTGGAACGGGTTGAAGCCGCTGTTCGCCTGCATCTCGAGGCCCGTCAGCAGCGCGTCGCGCCAGTAGCCGCCCTTGAACACCGAGATCGGGTTCGTGTTCTCGCGCCGGTTCAGGTAGTACTGGACGATCTGGAAGTCGGCCCACTCGTCGTTGGGGGAGAGCGACGGGTGTGTCTCCGAGGTGCCTTTCTGCTGGGAGATTTCGGCGATGGGCTCGTTGCGCATGCGCTTCTCGGCCCAGGCGGCGTCGATGGGGATGCCCTTCCAGGTGGTCTCCATGAAGGCGAGGCCGTCGCTCTGGTTCATGTTGTGGGGGATGGCGAGGGCCTCGATGCCCTGCTCCCGGAGCCCGTCGAGCCAGGTCCAGAGGTCCTCCGGGTCGCCGGAGTCGCGCGAACCGAAGGGGATTTCGGGTGCGCTGCCGCGGAAGACCACGTTGCGGTGCAGGTGACGGCTGCCTGGGGTCGGCGTGTACTCGTACCCGATGAAGGCGGTGAACGCGCCGGGGTCGTTGTGCCGCTCGGCTGCGGCGATGCTCTTCGCCCAGGCATGGGCGATGACCGCGGGGCCCACGAGTTCGTGGTTCTCGTCGCCGAGCTGGAACAGCGCGGCTATGACGTCGGCGAGCGCGTTGGACGACGACGAGAGCCGATCGGCCTCCGGGTGGCCGTAGGTCGGGCTCGTCGGGTCGAGCAGCGCCTCGTTCGCGCCGAGATACGCCGCGTGATCGCTCACCATCAGGAAGTCGAGCGGCGCGCCCGAGATCCGGAGCATCGTGCCGTCGGGGTGGGGGATCGCCTCGCCCTTGGCGTAGTTGTACGCGTGATCGGGAGTGGTGCGCACGCCGCCCGCCATGAAGGCGTCCATCGAGTAGACGGTGTGGATGTGGGTGTCTCCGAAGTAGGCGTTGCGCTCCGAGCCGTCCGCGGCCTCCCCGGCCCAGACCCCCGCGGACATCAGGACGCCCAGCAGTGCCGTCGTCGTTCTTCTCATGCTTGCCTCCGCTCGTTCCGGCTTCGCTATCCGAGGTTCCCGAGCCACGCGGCGATCCCGCGCCCGATCTCGTCCGGAGAGTCTTCCTGTACGAAGTGCAGACCGCGCACGGTGATCTCGGTCTGGTTGGGCCAGATGCGGCAGAACTCCCGCTGGGCCCCGGTCAGGATCGCCCCGGGTTCCGCGTTGACGAAGAGTTTCGGCACGTCGCTGGCCGCGAGCCACTCGGCGTAGGCCGCCGCGATCTCGCAGACGTCGGCGGGCTCCCCGGCGATGGGAATCTGCCGCGGCCACGTCAGCGTCGGCCGGCGGCTCTCGCCCGGTGTCATGTAGGGCCGCCGGTAGGCGTTCATCTCGGCGTCGCCCAGCTTGCGCATGACGGAACCCGGCAGGACGCGCTCGACGAACAGGTTCCGCTCGAGCACGAGGTCCTCCCCGGCGTCCGAGCGGAAGCCCTGGAAGATGCCCGCCGCGCCTTCCGGCCAGTCGTCCCAGCTCGGGATCGGCCGCACGATCGCCTCCATGTAGGCGATGCCGCGCACGGCGTCGGGATGGCGGTGCGCCCAGTCGAACCCCAGCGCGGACCCCCAGTCGTGGATCACCAGCGTGACGTTCCGGGTCACGCCCAACGCGTCGAGCAACCCGTCGAGGTACTCCCGGTGCTCCACGAAGCGGTAGCGGTCCGGCCCCGAGTCCTCGAGCTTGTCCGAGTCGCCCATCCCGATCAGGTCCGGGGCGATGCAGCGTCCGAGGCCTTCCAGGTGTGGAATGACGTTGCGCCAGAGGTACGACGACGTGGGGTTGCCGTGCAGGAGAACGATCGGGTCGCCGCTGCCGGCCTCCACGTAGGCCATGCGCTTGCCGAGGACTTCGGCATGTTGCTTCGGGTAACGCTCGAGGCCGGACACGTCGGGCCCGGGCTCCAGGCCCGGCAGGAACATCGCGTTGGCTCCGGGGGCGTGCTCCAGCCGGATGGGAACGATCTCCGCGTACGCGTCGCTCGCCCACCACGCCTGGACGTCCTCCATGGTGGGGAACCGGATGATGACGTTCTGGTTCGGCGGCTCGTCACCGTCGGCGCGCACGGCGGGACCGGCTGCCAGTATCCAGCCGCCGTACGGCTTGATCGTGCTCAGGATGCCGCGCTGGTAGGCGCGGAAGGCGTCCGGGTCCTGGACTTCGAGGTGGGCGATCAGGAAGGCGGCCATCGGTGCTCCGGTGAACGTGCGAAGGCGCGGATGGTTTCACAGCCGGACCGTCCAGTCACGCGCGCGGCGTCCGCGCGACCGTCCAGACGCGCAAGTTGCGGGCGCCGGCCGCCAGCAGCGTGCGGGCGACCTCGGCGGCCGTTGCCCCGGTCGTGAGCACGTCGTCGACGATGGCGACGTCGGCATCGGCGAAGCCCGCGCCGCAGCGGAAGGCGCCGCGGAGGCTGCGTCGCCGAGCCGCCGCGTCCAGGGACTGCTGCGGGGCGGTGTGGCGAATCCGCGTCACGCTTCGGTAGTCCACGCGCGGGCCGCCGGACCGCGCGATGCGCGCCGCCAGCAGCGCTGCCTGGTTGTATCCCCGGCGCGCACGCCGGCGCCAGGTCAGCGGCACGGGGACGACCAGGTCCGGCGGCGGGTCTGCCAGGAACGCGTCGCGGCAGAGGTGTGCCAGGATCCTCGCTTCGAGGAGCCCGTTGCCGCGCTTGAGGCCGTGAATCAGGCGCGTCAGCGGCGGACTGTACAGGAAAGGGGCAACGGCGCGGCTGTACGGCGGGGGTGCGAGCTGGCACGCCGGACACTCGCCGCCGGGTACCGGCGTGGGTCCGGCGCAGCGCGGGCACGGATCGATGTTGCGCACGAGATCGGACTCACAGGCCTCGCACAGGTCGAGTTGCCGTTCGGTCCGGCTGCGGCAGAGGACGCATACGCCGGGCAGCAAGCGCCAGAGGAGGCTGGTCATCGCGCCGGGAGGATGTGCGGGCCGTCATGGTGGGCTCAAGGCCCGCGCCGTGCGGTGGCGTGCGGTGTAGGACGGTTGCCCTTCGCCCCGTCAGTGGACGCCGTCCACGATGTCGTGCAGGAGCGCCGGGCCGCCGCCCTCGACGAACCCCGTCAGGAAGGTCGTGCGGGGGCCGGGCAGGTCCACGCCGGTTTCCAGCCACGAGGTGTCGGGGCCGTCCGGAGACGGCGTGATGCGCCAGCCGCGGGCCTCGCGCACGTAGCGTTCCGAGTGGAGCAGCCAGTCGACGGCCGCCGAGTCCCAGGGGTGGAATCCCTCCTCGCCGGGGAACGTGCGTTGCCAGTAGTCGAGCCACGGCGCCGTCCGCGTGAGGAAGTGCTCCCGGAGCGGCGACGGGCGCATCTTCTCGAGGTCTGCGCGGCCGAGCGCGATCTGGCTCGTCAGCTCGAACCCCGCCATGGTCACCGGAACGCCGTGTTCCAGGAGCGCCCGCGCCGCGGCGATGTCGTGCTCGACGTTGAAGTCGTTGACCGGTCCCTTGCCGTGGAGGAAGAACCCGTTCCCGGCCGTGCGACCGCCCACGATGACGACGGACGTTGCGTTGGCGAGGCGCTCCGGGTACAGCCGTGCGAGCAGGCCGACGTTCGTCAGTGGGCCGATTGCCGCGATGTGCACGCGCTTGCGGCGGAGCACGTCCGCCATGAACTCGACCGCATCGTTGGTGTCCGGGGCCGCCCCGGAGCCGGCCGCGGCGGCCCCGCGGACGACCGGCACGGACGCGCCCTTCAGCGCGATGATCTCGCGCGCTACCCGGTCCGCGAGCGCCAGGGGCGCGTTGCCGAAGACGGTCGTGATCCCGAGTACCTCGACTTCCGGCGCGTTGAGCGCGCCGACGATGGCATAGGCGTCGTCGACGTCCCGCGGCCGTCCCTCGTGGACGACGCCGAGGGCCGCGTCGGTGTCGATGATCAGGGGGACGGTCATCCGGTCAACAGGTCCACGGCCCGGTCGATCCAGCGGCCCTTGGTGCGGATATCGGCATCGAGGGACAACTGCGCGACGCCGAGCAGGCGCCGCAGGATCTCCACGCCGGCGAAGCCGTTGGCCGCGGCGTCGTCGAACGCCCGCGCGGCGTGGTAGGTGGCTGGGATGTCTGCCGCGTTGCCGGTCATGACCAGGTGTGCGAGCAGGACACCCACGTCGAACTCGGGCGGCCCGACGAAGGCGAACTCGGGGTCGATCACCTTCGGACCGTCGCCGTGGCGCAGCCAGCTTCCGGGGTAGAAATCGCCGTGCAACAGCGCCCCCGTGCGGACGCCGAGATAGAGGGCCCCGAGTTCGTGGACGCGGCCGAGGAGCCGGTCGTCACCGGTCACGACGCGCCGTAGTGCGCCGAGGCCGGGGGTGATCCCCTCGAGATCGAGCCCGTTGTCGGCGACGAAGGGGATCTCGAAGATGTGGGCGTGGTTCAGGCCCCGCATGTCCGCGTTCTCGAACACCGGGTCCGCGCTCGTACGGTCATGCAGTGAGGCGAGCCAGGCGCCGAGCGTCTCGATCCCGGCGAGGTCGCCGTCTCGGTAGGCGGACGTGAAGTCCGCCGCCGTTCCGAGGTCCTCGAAGGCGAGCAGGTGGTGCTCCGGGACGTGCCCGATACAGGCCGGCATCGCGGCGGCGAGTTCCGGACAGCCGCCAATCTCCCGATAGAAGGCGGCTTCCACGCGGTCGCGGTCGTGGGGCGCCGGAATGTTCGGGTACTTCGCCACGAATGGCACGGACTGCTTGAGGACCAGCGACCGCTGCCCCGTGACCAGGCGCAGTGTCCGGTTCATGTTGCCCTCGCCGGCCGGGGCCGCGGAGACCACATGCTCTTCGGCGTCCAGCCAGCCGGCGTGGCGCGCGACCTCGACGACGGCTTCGATGTCGCCGGGAAGGAGCTCCATCAGCGGATGGCGACGGGGTTGATGACCGCCTGCACGGCCCCTTCGAAACGCGGCTGTCCGAGGACGAACAGGAACTCCCAGCCCTGGTCCCGGGCCAGTGCGCGGGTGTCCATGTTCTCCAGGATGTAGACGCCGTTCTTCGCGAGCAGTTCCACGTGGACGGGGAAGGCCAGTTCGGGGTCTTCGGACGGTATGGCCTCGAGGCCAAAGGTATCCGAGCCCACTGCGACCACGTCGAGGCCGGCAAGGTACCGCGCGCCGTCCACGCCGAGGCCCGGTTCGCCGCTCATGAACGCCGCATTGTCGACGCCGGAGAGGTTCAGCCAGCCGGTGTGGAACAGCACCACGTCGCCCCGGCCGATCGAAACCCCCTGTGCCTCCGCCTGGGCCTGGATCTCTTCGGAGTTGAACGCCGTCCCCGCCGGCACCGGGTTTTCGCCGTAGTGGCGGGCCATGTCGAGCAGTACCCCGCGCGTCACGATGGGGGGCAGCTTGTCGATCGAGAGCGCCGTGAGTCCTTTCGGGGTCACGAAGTCCTTCGCCTTGTGGCCGTTGTAGTAGACATGGTCGGCGCCGAGGTGCCCGAGTCCGTCGATCTGGCTGCCGATGCCCATCCAGGTGTAGAGGAGGTCGTCGTTGCCCGTCGCGCGGTTCGCGCCCAGCGTGGGGCCCGTTTCCGGGTCCTGACCGGGCTGGATGATGGTGATCGCGTAGTGCCGTGGCGGGTAGGCGGGCGACTCCCAGCCGGTGAGGACGCCGAGCGGATAGGCCTGGCCGGTCTTCACGAGTTCCGCCGCCTGGACGACCTTCTCCGGCGACAGGAAGTTGATGGCGCCCAACGTGTCGCCGGCGCCGTGCTTCGAGGGAACCCAGTCCTGTGCACCGGCCGACCAGGCGGTCGCTGCAAGGACGAAGGGGATGAGTCGCATGTGCTGCCTCCATTCCATCGCACCCGGGGTCGGTGGGATGATACGGCAGGCGGTGACCGCTCGTGGGGCGACCCTTTGGTTGCCAGTCCCGACACGGGCCGCCGCAAGGCCGGCCCCTACACCCGCGGGTGGTCGGCGCGCGAGCTGCGTCTCTCGAGGGCCCTCTCGAAGCTCACCAGGCGGCGCAGCAGACTGTTGTAGCGCCCGAAGGCGTCCGCCTCACCCGTCGCGCAGAGGGCCTGGTAGAGCGCGAGCTCCGGAGTCCCCCCGAGCGCCGGCGGGTCGGGAACGTCGAGCCCGCCATCGCGCAGCCGACGTGCGCCGACGGTGACCAGGAGTGCCTCGATGGTGATCCGCCCCTCGGCCAGGGCCGAGATTCCCGCGGCGACCAGTTCCGCGCCCGGCAGGTCGCTGGGGATTTTCTGGCCGCCCGTGCCCTGCGGTCTCATGGCGCCCTCGGCGGCCTCGCGGCCAGTTCGACCGTTGCCGCGACCCGGGTTCGAAACGACGGGATGTCGATGGCGGGGTAGCGCGGCAGGTCGGCCGCGATGGCGTCGAAGAGATCGGCGAGGCGGGCTGCCTGTACGAGCCGCCGGCGCACCATCGCGTCCACGTCGCGCAGATCCTGCTCGTGCCCACGTTCGACTTTTGCCAGCGCCTGGGCGTAGAAGTCGTAGTGGAGGAAATCGACCGCTCCATGTCTGGCGATGAAGATGCTGCGCCCCCGCCAATCCGGTAGCGCGGGGATGAAGTCGTCGGGCGCCGCCAGCTCGACGTTCATGTCGAGTGTGTCCTTCGCCCGCGCGATGGCCTCGAACACGCCCGGGGGTTCGGGGTCGAGCTTCAGGTCCACGTCCACGGTGGTGTCGCGCCATCCGACCAGGACCGCGGAGGCGCCGCCCACCAGGTACACCCGGCCGGCCCCTCGCGCATCTTCGCCGAGGCGCCGCATGAGCTGCCGCACCTTGCCGGCATTGCTCGTGGCACGGGGCATGCCACCTCCGCCGCGTCGCCTGCGTCCCGGCGAGTATGGGCGTGCCCACGAAGGGCGGCAAGCGTTCCTCCGGTGGCGGACCCGGCGCCGGACCGATGCGCCGTGGATGCCCAGCGGGACCGACGCCCAAGGTGCCCTGCCCGGATGTCTGCAGCGCGGTCCATGGTAGCGTTCACCCCTTAGGGAAGCTCTGATTAAGAGCTTCCCTAGCGCGGCACAGGGATGTGCCGCCAGATTCGATGGCGTAAGCCATTGAATCTGTGGAGCAAGACGAAACCGCGTTTTGTCTTGCGACCTGATCAAGCCCAGGGATGGGCTTGATCAGAGGTTTCTTAGAGGGAGGAACCGCGTGTGATCCGATACACCGCCGCTCGTAGCCTGGCCCTGCTCGTTGGACTCGGTTGCGTCGGCGCTGCGGGCGCCGAGCCGGAGGACGGGCGCTCCGTGCGGGACTGGCGTCTCGCCCTGGCCGACGCGGCCCCGGCGCCGGGGCCGCGTCCGAATGTCGTTCTGATCCTGGCGGACGACCTGGGCTACGCCGACGTATCCGCCTACGGCAGCCGCCTGCAGACGCCGAACATCGACCGCATCGGCCGCGAAGGCGCCGTCTTCACGCAGGGTTACGTCACCACGCCGGTCTGTTCGCCCTCCCGGGCCGCGCTCCTGACCGGACGGTATCAGCAGCGGTACGGCTTCGAGTACAACGCGCGGCAGGCAGCCGACGTGCCCGACGTGGGACTGATCGCCGCCGAGCGGACGATCGCCGACTACCTGGGGGACGCGGGGTACGCGACGGGCATGGTCGGGAAGTGGCATCTCGGGTTCAAGGAGGAGCACTACCCGACCAACCGCGGCTTCGACGAGTTCTACGGCCATCTCTCGGGCGCCACGATCTTCGTCAACGTGGCGTCGCGCGGCGCCGTTTCGTTGCCGCCGGACGCGGCCCGGCGCGAACGCCATCCGGGCGACCCGCGCACGGACCTGGTCGTCCGCGGCACGGAACCGCCGTCGCCCCCGGATCGCCGCCGCGGCAACCGCATCCTGCGCGGGTCCGATGCGACAGTCGTCCAGGAGTCCGGTTACATTACGGACGTCTTCGGCGACGAGGCCGTCGACTTCATCGACCGCCACCGGGACGAACCCTTCTTCCTCTACGTCCCGTTCAACGCGCCGCACTCGCCGTTCCAGGTGACCGAGGAGTACTACGACCGCTTTCCCGACACGGAGAGCGCCCTGCAGCGCATCTACTTCGGCATGATCGCCGCGCTCGACGACGCGGTGGGGCGCATCCTCGATGCCCTGGACGTGCACGCCTTGGCGGATGACACGCTGGTGATCTTCCTGTCCGACAACGGCTGCGCGGCCTACTTCCAGGGCCTGTGTTCCTGCGATCCGCTGTCGGGGGGCAAGCTCACCTACTACGAGGGCGGGGTGCGCGTCCCGTACGTGCTCCGCTGGCCCGGCAGGGTTCGGGCGGGCACGCGCGTCGACGAGCCCGTCTCCGCGCTGGACGTCCTGCCCACGGTGCTCGCGGCGGCGGAGGCGGCGGCCCCGGCGGACACGGACCTCGACGGCTTCGATCTCGGCCCCCTGCTCGACGGCAGTCCGCGGCGGGGCCATGACCGATTCGTGTGGCGCAACTACCCGACGGTGGCGGTGCGCCGGGACACGATGAAGCTCATCAAGCCGCACCAGGATCGGCCTGGCGGCTTTCTCTACGATCTCGCCGCCGACCCGCGGGAGCAGGACGACCTCGCCGCGGCGCATCCGGATGTGGTGGCTGCGCTGGAAGCGGACATCGAGGACTGGCGCGCGATCGCCGTCGAACCCCTCTGGACCCGTCGGCCGCCCGTGACCTACTCGGTCTGCGGGATCGAACCGATCGGCTTCGAGATCTGAGTCCGGCCCCCGAACGAGGACGCGTCAGGCGTCGTCCAGCACGCTCGCCAGCTTCTGCCGTATCCCCGCGAAGTTGCCGTTCGACATCACCACGACGTGGGTGGTCCGCCGGGTGGGTTGGGTGACGCGTTCCACGATGGCGTCGACGTCTTCCAGGAGCGTGGCCGGAACGACGCTCTTGCGTATCAGTTCGTTCAGGTCCCAGCGAATGCCGCTGTTGCGGAACCACACCACCTCGTCGGCCGGCGCGCAGCAGTGGACGAGGTCCTTGCGCAACGATCCGAGCGACATCGTGTGCGTGCGCGGCTCGACGACCGCGACGATGCGCTGCGTGCCGACCCGGTTGCGCAGGGCCTGCAGGGTCGAGCGAATCTCGGTGGGATGGTGGGCGAAGTCGTCGTAAACCCTGATCCGGCCCTTCTGGGCGAACAGCTCGAGGCGCCGCTGGACGCCGGCGAAGGACGAAAGGGCATCCACCGCCTGGGCGGGCGCGACGCCGGCGTGCTCGGCGGCGGCGACCGCCACGAGCGCGTTGGAGACGTTGTGGGCGCCGAATTGCGACCATTCGACCCGTCCGACGGTCTCCTGGTTGCGGGCCACCTCGAAGGCGCTGCCGTCGCGTGTGCCGCGCTGGGCGTGCCACACCTCGCCGCTGTCCAGCTCGAGCGCGGACTGGAAGTCCTCCGGGTTGCCGACCCGCGACACGGGGGTCCAGCAGCCGCGGTGCAGCACTTCGTCGACGGCGGGGTCGTGGGTGGGCGCGATGATGCGGCCGCTCGCCGGGACGGTCCGGATCAGGTGATGGAACTGGGTCTGGATGGCGTCCAGGTTGTCGAAGATGTCCGCGTGGTCGTACTCCAGGTTGTTGATCGCGAGCGTGCGCGGCCGGTAGTGCACGAACTTGGAGCGGCGGTCGAAGTACGAGGTGTCGTACTCGTCCGCCTCGACCACGAAGAACCGTGACGCGCCGAGCCGCGCCGACTGCTCGAAGTTGCTTGGCACTCCGCCGATCATGAAGCCGGGCTCGAGGCCGGCGCACTCGAGGATCCACGCCACCATGCTCGCGGTGGTGGTCTTGCCGTGCGTGCCGGCCACCGCGATCACCCAGCGATCGGCCAGCACGGCCTCGCCGAGCCATTGCGCGCCGGACGTGTAGGGCAGGTCTTCGTTCAGGATGTGTTCGATGGCCGGGTGCCCGCGGGGCAACCGTGCGTTGCCGACCACGACGCGGTCCGGCGGCGGGTCGAGTTGCGTGGGGTCGAAGCCTTCGAAGACCTCGATCTCCGCCGCCGCCAGTTGGTCGCTCATGGGCGGATAGATGGCGTTGTCGCAGCCGCTGACGCGAAATCCGCGGGCCTTGGCGAGTTGCGCCAGGCCGCCCATCAGCGTGCCGCCGATGCCCAGGAAGTACAGGCGCTCGCTCAACTTGCGGTTCCGGCCTGCTCGACTCCGGGAGGGCCGATGGCCACGCCCGCGACCATCATGCTGAGGAGGGAAACGCCGAAGGCGGTGAGGATGCCGAAGGCGAGCGACGTGTTGAACGAGTGCTGGAAGATGAAGCCCCACACGACGATCAGCCAGATCTGGAGTCCGATCATCACCAACGCCTGGACCCCCTCGATCGGCGCGAGCAGCGCGGGTACGACGGTCAGGAGGAACTCGCTGCCCGCCAGCGCCGCGAGCGTCGCCGGAAATCGTCCGGGGAAACCCCTGAAAAAGAGCGCGAGCCAGGTCACCGCGGCGACGGTGGCGAGGGACACCACGGCCCAGCCGAGCGCCAGACTGGTGGAAGTCTCGCCCACGGTGGTGTTGACGAAGGTCGCCAGGGCGATGTTCGCGATGACCGCGGCGGCCACGAACCAGGCGTGGGCGGGGACGGACTCCGGACCGATCCGCAGCAGGCACAGGTTCCAGAAGAGCTTCACGACGGGGGCCATGCCGGGCATTGTCGCACAGGGAAGTGCCCGGACGGATGCGTCGGCCCGTTTCCGGGGCGCGACTGCGGGGCCGCATCCGGGGCCCGGGCCGACCCCCGGCTCGTTCTACAATTCGCGGAGGGAAGGCGGACGCGGGAAACGACCATGGCGCGCAGCGAGCAACGCAAGCAGCCCCGCAAGGCGCCGGCCAAGGAACCGAGGCGCAACGCGTTCTACGCGCAGTCGGGCGGCGTCACCGCGGTCATCAACGCCACCGCGTGCGGGGTGATCGAGACGGCTCGCCGCCACGGGGATCGGATCGGCAAGGTCTTCGCGGGACGCAACGGCATACTCGGCGCGTTGCGCGAGGAGCTCATCGACACCGGCAAGGAGTCGACGGAGACCATCGCCGGGCTCAGGGGCACGCCGAGCGGCGCCTTCGGGTCCTGCCGGTACAAGCTCGCCTCCCTCGACGACAACGAGCGGGAGTACATGCGTCTCATCGACGTGTTCCGGGCGCACGACATCGGCTATTTCTTCTACAACGGCGGCGGCGACTCGCAGGACACGGCGCACAAGGTGTCGCAGCTCGGCGCGCGCCTCGGCTATCCGATCGTCTGCATCGGCATACCCAAGACGGTGGACAACGACCTGCCCCGGACGGACACCTGCCCCGGGTTCGGTTCCGTGGCGAAGTACGTCGCCGTTTCCGTGCGGGAGGCGGCGCTGGACGTGGCCTCCATGTGCGAGACCTCGACGAAGGTGTTCATCCTCGAGGTGATGGGCCGGCATGCCGGGTGGATTGCCGCGTCCGGCGGACTGGCGCAGGAGAAGCCAGGCGATCCGCCGCACGTCATCCTCTTTCCGGAGGTCCCGTTCGACGAGGCGTCCTTCTTCGCCAAGGTCGCGGACAGCGTCGATCGGGTCGGCTACTGCGTGATCGTCGCCTCGGAGGGCGCACGCTATGCGGATGGCAAATTCCTTGCGGAGTCCGGCACGCGCGACGCGTTCGGGCACGTCCAGCTCGGCGGCGTGGCGCCGACGCTGGCGCGCATGGTGCGGGAGACGCTCGGCTACAAGTACCACTGGGCCGTCGCGGACTACCTGCAGCGCTCGGCCCGGCACATCGCTTCGGCGACCGACGTGGAGCAGGCGTTCGCGGTGGGCCGCGCCGCGGTCGAACTCGCCCTCGCGGGCCGCAATGCGGTCATGCCGACCATCGTGCGCATCAGCGACGAGCCCTACCGCTGGCGCATCGGCGCAACCCCGCTACGCAGCGTGGCGAACGTCGAGCGGAAGCTGCCGAAGTCCTACATCTCGAAGTCGGGCTACGGGATCACCGCGGCGGGCCGGCGGTACCTCAAGCCGCTGATCGCGGGCGAGGACTATCCGGCCTACCGGGACGGACTGCCCGACTACGTGAAACCGCGCAACGAACTCGCGCCGCGCAAGCTGCCGTCCTTCGAGGTGTAGGCGCGTCGCCTGGCGGCGACGCGGTCAAGTTGCTGCGCAACTTCGAGAGGCTGCGGGCAAACGCAACCTGACCGTAAACTTCAACGCTGCTCAAGGATTCTAGCCCCCGGGGCGCCGCGGTCAGGGCATGTACGGCGTCGGGCTGGGCCCGAGTTGCGTCTGCAGCACTGCCTGGGCCATCTCCACGAACTCGCACACCATCGGCCGCGTCTCGCGGGGGTCGATGATCTCCTCGATGTTGAAGGCTTCCGCGGTCCGGAAGGGCGAAGCCAGCGCCTCGAGGCGGCCCTCGATCTCGTGCCGCTTCGCCTCCGGGTCGTCGGACTCGGCGATGACGCGCCGGTAGGCGGCGGACACGCCGCCGGCGATGTGCATGGATCCCCAGTGCCCGGACGGCCAGGCGACGCGCTTGAACATGCCGCTCGGACGGTCGTGGCACTGGCCGGCGACGCCGTAGAGCTGGCGCGTGATGACCGAGATCCAGGGCATCCGCGTGCGCAGCGTCGCGCAGAGCATCTTGGCGCCGGCGCGCACGATGCCCTGGCGCTGCTGCTCCGGGCCGACCATGAACCCCGGCTCGTCGGCGAAGTACACCATCGGCAGGTGGAAGGTGTCGCAGAGCTGCAGGAAACGGATCGTCTTGACGCCCGCCGCGACGTCCATCGAGCCGCCGAGCCGCTTCGGGTTGTTGATCATGACGCCGACGGGATAGCCGTTCATCCGGGCGAGGCCGAGGATGCGGGAGCGGCCGTAGTGCGGCGTGATCTCGAAGAACGAGTCGCGGTCCAGGACCGCGTTGAGGATCCTGCGGGGATTGTACATGCGCCGCTTCTCCCGCGGGATGATCGACAGGAGCGCCTCGTCGCGCCGGTTCGGATCGTCGTCGGTCTCCACCCGCGGTGCCATCTGCCACACGTTGGCCGGCAGGTAGCCGAGGAAGCGCTTGATCATCTCGAAGGCCTCGTCCTCGGTTTCCGCGAGGTTGTCGACGACGCCGCTGCCGAACACCTGGCTGCGCTCGTCGCCGAGGTCCTCCTTGGTGATGTCGATGCCGAGGGCCGCCTTGACCACGGGCGGGCCGCCCGGAAAGAGCTGGCTGATGCCCTTGACCATCACGTTGAAGTGGGCGAGGCAGGCGTCCACCGCCGGCAGGCCCGCCACGGACCCGAGCACCGCGGCGACCACGGGCACCTGGCAGAGGAGATTCTCGACGCCCGGCGTGACGGGGTTGGTGGGGATGTAGGTGCGGCCGATCTGTTCGAAGGTCTTCACGCTGCCGCCGGTCGCGTCGAGCAGGCGCACGAAGGGCAGCCGCCAGTCGAGCGCCATGTTCTGGGCGTGGCCGCCCTTGTTGCCGATGGAGGCGTCGGACGCGCCGCCGCGGACCGTGAAGTCCCCGGCGGTCAGCACGGCCGGACGGCCGTCGAGCCTGGCAAGTCCGATGACCATGTTCGATGGACGCACGTCCGTCAACGCGTTCCCGTCGTAGGTCGCCGCGCCGGCCAGCTCACCGATTTCCTGGAAGGACCCCGCATCGGCCAGCAGATCGACCCGTTCGCGCACCGTCAGCTTGCCGCGTCGCCGCTGCTCGCGGATCCCGGACTCCCCACCCATCTGCGCCGCGAATTGCTTGCGCCGCTCGAGTTCGTCGATTTCCGGCTGCCAGACCATGGATACCCTCCGCCAGGAACGTGAGGGCGGTATGTTAGGACACGGCGGGCTCGAGGTGCTTGCGAACGGGGAAACGCATGTCGCCGGGGCGCGTGGACACGGGGCCGAAAAGACATGTGTCTGGTAACCTTGCAACCCGTCGGAGCGGGACCCGCCAAGGGAGAGCGCAGTGATCGGTTTGATGAGTTGCGGAAAGAGCCCGGCCGCGGCGATTTCCGTCGCCCTTCTCGTGCTGGCGCCGGTCGCCGGGGCGGATTTCGCGGAGGAAGCCGGCAAGACCAAGCCGAAGTTCGACCTGCGCTATCGCTTCGAGACGGTCGATCAGGACGGCATCGAGGAGCGCGCGCGGGCGTCGACCGCGAAGGCGCGCGCCTCCTGGGTCATGGATGCGGTGGAAGGCTTCTCCGCCGGCATCGAGGTCGACCACGTATTCACCGTGGGCGCCGATGACTATCACTCGCTGGAGAACGGGCGCACGGAGTTTCCGGTCGTCGCGGACCCAACCGGGACCGACCTGAACCAGGCCTTCCTGCGCTTTCGCCAGGGCGGCACGATCGTGACCGCCGGCCGGCAACGCATCCTGCACGGCGACCAGCGCTTCGTGGGCGGCGTGGCATGGCGCCAGAACGAACAGACCTACGACGGCGTGCGGATCCAGGCGGCGGGTGACGATGTCGGCATCGACTACAGCTACGTCGCCAGGGTGCGGCGGATCTTCGGACCGGACGACGGTCTGCAGCCGGCGGAGTGGGACAGCAACGCGCACTTCCTGCGCGCGACCTACGATCCCGCGGACGGCCACACGCTGGCGGCGTTCGCCTACCTGCTGGACCTCGAGAACGACAACGGACCGGCCAACTCCAACGCCACCTATGGCGTTGGAGTTGTCGGAGCGCTCGGCCCGGCGACCCTGTCCGCGCGCGTCGCGCTGCAGCGCGAGTGGGGCGACAACCCGATCAGCTACGACGCGCCGTACTACTTGGTCGAGGCGAAGTGGCCCATCGAACGCGTGACGATCGCGGCGGGTCACGAGGTTCTCGGCAGCGACGGGGGCGTCGCCCCGGTACGGATGCCGGTCGCGACGCTGCACAAGTTCCAGGGGTGGACGGACAAGTTCCTGTCCACGCCCCCGGCCGGCGTCAAGGATACGTACCTGACGTTTTCCGGCACGGTCGGCGGGGTCGCGCTCACGGCCGCCATCCACGAGTTCGTCGCGGCCAAGGGCGACATGAACTACGGCCGCGAGGCCGGCGTCTCCGCGGTCTGGTCGATGGGGCCCGTCGGCCTGCAGTTCAAGTACGCGCGCTACCACGCGCGCGACCTGGCGACGGACACCAGCAAGGCCTGGTTGATGGTCAGCTATTCGTTCTGACGCTGGCCAAGGGGCCGCGGGACAGCCGCGGCTCTCCCCTCGCGTTCCCGGGCCGCCCGCCGCCGGGCTCTTCCCGCGCACGCGAACCGAGGTGCCGGGCGCCGAGCGGTGCCGCTGCGGCCGGGCGGGGCGCGAGAGGCCGTCGCCCGCGACCGCGTAGCGGCATCCCGTCCGCCGTCCTGGCCGGCGTCTGCGGGCCAGGACAGCGTTGTTGAGCGGCCGCCGGGGATGGGCGACCGCGAGGCTCGTCCCCTACAGCAACGGCGCGATCACCAGGCTGACGATGGCCATCACGTTGATGAGGATGTTCATGCTCGGGCCCGAGGTGTCCTTGAAGGGGTCGCCCACGGTGTCGCCGACCACGGTCGCCGCGTGGACCTCGGAACCCTTGCCGCCGAGGTTGCCCTTCTCAACGTACTTCTTGGCGTTGTCCCACGCGCCGCCGGCGTTGGCCATGGTCAGGGCCATCAGCACGCAGCCGAGCAGCGCGCCGCCGAGCGCGCCGCCGAGTGCCTGGGCGCCGATGCCGAAGCCGACGACGGGCGGCAGGGCCACCGCGATGGCGCCGGGCAGGAGCATGCGTTTCAGGGCCGCCGAGGTGGCGATGTCGATGCACTTGGCGTTGTCCGGTTCCGCCGTGCCTTCGAGGAGCCCCGGGATCTCGCGGAACTGACGGCGGATCTCCTGGATCATCTCCATCGCCGCGTCGCCGACGGCGGTCATCGTGATGGACGCGATGAGGAACGGCGTGATGCCGCCGATGAACAGGCCGATCAGGACCTCCGGATTGCCGAGGTGCAGCGAGAAGTCGCCGCCGCGGTTGTACGCGACGGTCTCGACGAATGCCGCGATGATGGCGAGGGCGGCGAGCGCGGCCGCCCCGATGGCGAAGCCCTTGCCCATCGCGGCGGTGGTGTTGCCGAGTTCGTCGAGAGAATCGGTGATGGCGCGGGTGTCCTCGCCGAGTCCGGCCATCTCGGCGATGCCGCCGGCGTTGTCGGCGACCGGGCCGTAGGCGTCCACCGCCATGGTCATGCCTACCGTGGCCAGCAGGCCGACGGCGGCGATGCCCACGCCGTAGAGTCCGGCGAGTTCGGTGGAGACGAAGATGATCCCGCAGATGGCGAGCAGCGGGATGACCACGGACTGCATGCCGACGGCCAGGCCGGTGATCATGACCGTCGCCGGCCCGGTCTCGCCGGATTCGGCGATGCGCACGATCGGCTTCGACGAGGTGTAGTACTCGGTGACCAGACCGATCACGACGCCGCCGACGGCGCCCGCGAGCACGGACCACCAGATGGCGTGGGAGATGCCGGCGTTGCCGATGAGGAACCACGCCACCACGATGAACAGGATCGGCGTCGCGATCATGCCGATGCGCAGCGCCAGCGCGGGGTTCGACGCGGAACGGCTGCGCACGATGGCGATGCCGATGATCGAGCAGACGAGGCCGGCGGCAGCCAGCAGCAGCGGGAGCGACATGAGGGCCGCGCGGCCGTCTTCCGTCGCCGCCTCGGGCACGAGCCCGCCGAGCGCGGCGGCGCCCAGGGTGGCGGCGATGGCGATCGTGGCGATCATCGACCCGCAGTACGACTCGAAGATGTCGGAGCCCATGCCGGCGATGTCGCCGACGTTGTCGCCCACGTTGTCCGCGATCACCCCGGGGTTGCGCGGGTCGTCCTCCGGGATGCCCTGCTCGAGCTTGCCGACGAGGTCCGCGCCGACGTCGGCGCTCTTGGTGTAGATGCCGCCGCCGACGCGGGAGAAGAGCGCGACACTCGACGCCCCCATGCCGAAGCCGTGGATGTGGTGCGCGGTGTGCGGGTCGCCGCCGAAGTAGTAGTAGACGATGCCGAGGCCGAGGAGGCCGAGCGAGGCTACCGCCAGGCCCATGATGGACCCGCCGAAGAACGCGACCGACAGGGCCGCCGGCGCACCCTGCGTGTGCGCGGCCGTGGTGGTGCGCACGTTCGCCTTCGTCGCGGTATACATCCCGATCCAGCCGGCTCCGGCCGACGAGAGCGCCCCGACGATGAACGCCACCGCCGTGGAGGCGCCGAGTCCCGGCGAGAAGAAGAGGATGACGATCAGGATCGCCGCGAAGAGCGCGAGCATCGTGTACTCGCGGCGCATGAACACCATGGCCCCGAGATGGATCTGGTCGGCGATGCCGCGGACCTTCTCGTCGCCTTCCTCGTAGCGCTTGACGAGCGCGTACACCACGAACGCCGCGGCGAGCCCGACGAGGCCGAGCGTCGGCGGAATGATTGTGAGCTCCAACATCGATTACCCCGAACGTGCTGATGGGGCCTTCTTCGAGGCCCGTACGGGCGCGAATCCTGGCGCCCCGAAACCTGACTCGCGGGCGACCGGGCGCCGCGGTCGAGCGTGCGTGCGGGAGCAGCCGTCGATGGCTGGAATCCGACGCGCCCGCCGGGCGCGGCGGGCGCCCTGACGCGGAGCCGATGGCGCGACGTGCGCCGCGGTCCGCGTTGGGTCGGTAATGATACCGGAGGCCCGCGCGCGAGAGAAACGAGAGAACGACGCTCAGGCGGCGGGTCCGAGTCCGTAGGGCGCGCCCCAGGCGAGCCCTTCCAGGGTGGTCGTCTTCGGCCGGTATTCGCAGCCGATCCAGCCGTCGTAGCCGAGCCGGTCGCACAGGTCGAACAGGAACGGGAGGTTCACCTCGCCGTATTGGGGCTCGTTGCGTCCCGGCACGCTCGAGAACTGGATGTGCCCGATGACGTCGAGGTGGCGCGCGAGTCCCCGTCCGAGATTCCCCTCCATGATCTGGCGATGGTAAAAGTCGAACTGCAGCTCGACGTTGGGGCGCCCGACGGCCGCGATGCAGCGGCGCGCGTGGTCGGTGCCGGTGAGCAGGTAGCCCGGCGTGTCCTCGTCGTTGAGGGGCTCGAGCAGGATGCGGAGACCGTGCGGCGCCGCCTGCTCGGCGGCGAAGCGCACGTTCTCGATGAAGGTCGCTTCGGCCTCGGGCAACCGGTCGGCGGGCACCACGCCCGCCATGACATGGATCATCGGCACGTCGAGTGCCCGGGCGTACTCCAGCGCCTGCGCGAAGTCCTCGCGGAAGTCGTCCCTTCGGCCCGGCAGGGCGCCGCGTCCACGTTCCCCGGCCGCCGCGTCGCCGAGGGGCGTGTTGAGGAGGATCATGCCGACCCCCGCGTCGTCCACCCAGCGGCGCACCTCGTTCGCCGGCCATTCGTAGGGGAACAGGAACTCCACCGCCGGGAACCCCGTTGCGCGGGCGGCGCGAAACCGCTCCGCGACCGGGAGTTCGGGGAACATCGTCGAGACGTTGGCGGCGAAGCGGGGCATCGGGGATCTTGGGGGTTGCGATCAACGCATCTTACGTGTGTTCGGGGGGCGTTGGACGATCGAGGCACGGCGCTCTTGGCTCATCGCACCAGGAAACCTCTGATCAAGCCCATCCATGGGCTTGATCAGGTCGCAAGACAAAACGCGGTTTCGTCTTGCTCCACAGATTCGATGGCTTACGCCATCGAATCTGGCGGCACATCCCTGTGCCGCGCTAGAGAAGCTCTTGATCAGAGCTTCCCCAGTGCCGGTCCCGGATGCCCATCGGCTTCCCTTCCGATCCACATCGAATGGTACGATGCGCTCGATGCACCAAGCGGCGAGCGTAGGCAGGAGCTACGCGCCATGTTCCGGATTACGGAGCGGCCAAGAGAATGACGATCCGGCGACTGAGGCTAGAGCAGTTCACGGCCTTTGAAGACTTCGACATTGATCTCTCGAAGGGCGTGAATGCCTTTGTCGGTGACAACGGAACGGGCAAAACTCATCTGATGAAGGTCCTTTACGCTGCGTGTGATATTACCCAGACGGAAATGTCTTTTGCGGACAAGCTCGTCCGAGTGTTTCTTCCCTCTGGTCGACGCCTTGGCCGTTTGGTTCGCAGACGCCGCGGAATCGCCCGATCCATGGTGTCGGTGTTCGGCGACGAGAAAAGGTCCGTCAGGCTCCGATTCGAGACTAGGGCGACAGGCGAGGTTCGGGAGCGTTCCCTGCGATGGAGAGAACAACCGATCGAAAGCGCATTCATACCGGTAAAGGAGATGCTCTCGAACGGCCCTGGCTTCAGGTCTCTTTATGCGCGACGGGAAGTCCACTTCGAGGAGGTCTACGCAGACATTCTTGATCGGGCATACCGGCCGATACTCCGCGGCCCGATGGACCCGAACCGCCGGAAGGTCTTGGCGACTCTTGGCGAGGCATTGCAAGGTCGGGTCACTGTCAAGAACGAAGAGTTCTACTTCCGTGACCGGCGAGGCAACTTGGAGTTCACGCTGCTCGCGGAGGGCATTCGTAAACTCGCGTTGATTTGGCTGCTGATTCAGAACGGAACGCTTCTCGAAGGCTCCGTGTTGTTCTGGGACGAGCCGGAAGCCAACCTCAACCCCTCGATCCTTGGACACGTGGTGGAAACGATTCTGGAGCTGCGAAGACTAGGCGTGCAGGTGTTCTTGGCAACGCATAACTTCTCGGTGTTGAAGGAGCTGGAATTGCGGCGACGAGAAGATGACGGAGTGCAATACCACGCGCTGTTCCGTGATCCCCAGACCGGGCGAATAGACTGCCGCACCAGTTCGAACTACCTGAGTATGAGCCCGAATTTGATCGAGCAGTCGATCGGCGAGCTGTTCGACCGCGAAGTTCAACGGGCGGTGCGTGGACGCGAGTCGTGACCGTCCTGAGGGAAGGCGATCTGCAGTTGGCGGTGCCTGATGGGTTGCAGGCTCGCAGGTTCGACGGTTCGGGATGGGATGCGTCTCACTGCATGAAGGCAGTAGACTTTGTACTCGAGTCTCAGGACCGAGAGCTATTCATAGAATTCAAGGACCCGCAACATCCCGAGGCTCCACCGTTCTCTCCAAACGACTACCTTAGCCGCGCGCTCGTCAACGAACTGATCGGTAAGTTCCGGGACACCTTTCTCTACCGATGGGCGCGATGTCAAGTCACTAAACCGATTTACTATTACGTTGTCGTCGCGATCGACTCGCTGACTGCTTATGAGCTTGCGGTGCAGACCGATATCGTCAAACGCCGTCTACCCGTGCGGGCTGCCATGCCTGACAGTTGGGGCAGGGCGCTTGTTGAGGACTTCGCGTTGCTCAATGTCGCGGCCTGGAACCGGAACTTCCCGGCGTTAGGCCTATCCCGTGTGTCGGCGTAGGATTCCGTTGCCCCGGCTCAACTGGTATCGCTGGAAGATTCGAGAATCTTCGGGAGCGCCGGGCCCATGGTTTCGTGGGCCAGCCCCTGGTTCAACGCTGCCGCAAGTGTTGCCGTTTACGGGGCTCGGGTCTCCGATCCCCGCGTAATCCACCCAGCGGCGCACCTTGCCGGCCGGCCAATGGTAAGGGAAGGCAGGAAGTCGATGGCCTCGAAGCCCGCCTCCCGCACGGCGCGAAACCGCTCCGCGACCGGGAGTTCGGGGAACATCGTCGAGACGTTGGCGGCGAAGCGGGGCAAGGACGGCCTCCGGCTACTCCGTCAGGGCCGCGCAGAAAGCCGGATGCGTGTGCTTCAGACGGACCACCGAGTCGAGCCCCCGGACCACCGTCGGGTGCTCGAAGGCGGTGATCGCCGCAGCGTAACTCGGACGGGCCAGCAGCGCCTTCCAGTATGCCGCGACCCGCGGTCGCCCGGCCGTGAGGAAGGTGTCCAGCCAGTCCACTTCGCGCAGCCGGTCGAGGATCGCCATCATCCCCCCGTCCGCGAGGCTGAAGCGCTCGCCCAGGATCCACGGGCCGCCGCTCGTCGCCAGGACCTGCTCGAGGTCGTCGAGGTGACGGTGCATGGCGGCGCGGCTGACCCGGACGAACCGTACCAGCCCCTTCATCCCGGGCAGCCTCCGGGCGCCCAGGGCCTTCATCACCAGGAACATGAGCGGGCGGGTCCTGAACCGGTGGAACAGCAGCCCGAACAGGATGCGGTGCACGGGGATGCCCTCGATCATGGTCGCGAAGATCGGCAGCGTGAGGCCGGGCACGGCGTTGCCCACCGTCGCGTCGACGCCGCCGTCGATCAGCGACGTCTTGTGCACCCACTCGTCCACCAGCGCCCGTTGTTCCGTGTCCCCGGGCGTCAGCGCGTGGGGACGCGGCGCGTGCGCGGCGGCATGGACGATCTGCTCGTGGGACTCGTAGATCGGATGTCCCTCGTGCACTAGCAGCGGGACCAGCGCGGCCGGATTGACCGCGAGATAGCGCCGGGAGACGTTCTCGTAGGCCCCGGTCTCGATCAGGTCGATATGGTGGCCGCGGTACTCGATGCCGAGTTCCGCCAGGCAGATGCGCGTCTTCTTCGAGCACAGCGAAAAGCTGTTGTGGTAGAGCTCCCAGGACGCCTCGTGGGGCAGCGTGCGACTGGCGTCGAGGCCGCCGGGCATGTCCCGGGTCCGATGCCGGGTGCGCTCCCACCCGTACCAGGCCACCATCGCCGCGGCGAGACCGAGGGCGACGGCTGCCGCAGCCACGGCTCCGTCACCCCTGCGCCAGCAGGGCGCGCAGGTCGATGATGGCCGCGTTGGCGCGCGAGATGTAGGAGGCCATCACCAGCGAGTGGTTGGCCACGAAGCCGAACCCTGTCCCGTTCAGGATCATGGGGCTCCAGATGGTCTCCTGCGTGCCTTCGAGTTCGCGCACGATCTGCCGCAGGCTGACGCGCGCGTTCTTGTCTTCGAGGACGGGCCCGAAATCCCGCTCGACCGCGCGCAGCAGGTGCAGCAGCGCCCAGGCCTGGCCGCGGGCTTCGTAGAACACGTCGTCGATCTCGAACCAGCTCGTCTTGAGTTCGCTGTCGCCGAGGCCGGGGGTCGCCTGGCTGGCCGCCGGGTCGCCGGACAGGGCCGTGTCGAGCTGCCGCTTGCCGACGCTTGCGGAAAGGCGTTGCGAGAGGCTCCCGAGCCGGGTCTCGACGGCCGTCAGCCAGGTGCGCAGGTTGTCCGCGCGGGCGTAGAACTGCGCGTCCGGCTGCTCCGGGTCGGACAGGCGCGCCAGGTAGCTCTCGAGGTACTCGACGCCGTCGTCGTACTCGCTTTCGGTCTGCGGGAAGATCCAGCTTGCGTTGTTGAAGAAGAACTTCGCCTCGGCGAGGGACAGGTCCGGGTCCTCCGTCGACTGGCTCTGGGAACGGCTGAGGTCGGCGCGCAGGACGCGGCTCATGTCGCGCATCTGCACCACGACGCCGAACTCCCAGCTCGGCACGTTGTCCATCCACACGCCGGGCGGGAAGAGGTCGTTCGAGAGGTAGCCGCCGCGCTTGTCGAGGAGCGTGCCGCCCATGCGGATCATCGCGGCGGCGGTGTGGGAACCGACGACATCGGTCGGCAGGCCCGAGGGCGCCGACAGGCTCCGCATCTCCCGCGCCACGTCGAATGCGTCGGGTTCGCTGTCCCACCACCACCAGAAGAACAGCACGCCGAGCAGGTACAGGCCGACGACCCCGCCGCCCACGCGCGCGGCGAGACCGGCCGTGCCGGCGATGGCGCCTGGTCGAAGTGTCCATTTCATGCGGGGACTCCTTGGGTCCGTCAGGGCGCGCGAATCTCGAATGCGGCGCGGGTGCGTTGTCCGGCCGCGGATTCGAACACGAACGGGGCCTCCTGGGAACCTTCCGTGTCCGCGTCGAACAGCATCAGGTGCATGCCGCCGGGCTCGAGGCGCACCGTCGACCGCGCCGGAACGACCAGGCGTTCGAGCCTGCGCATCCGCATCATGCCCGCCTCCATGCGCGTTTCGTGGACCTCGACGGAGGCGGCGATCGGGGTCGTCACGGCGACGAGGGTCGCGTCGGCGCCGGTCGGGTTGGCGATGTCGCAGTAGGCCGCCGTGGCCGTCTGGCCGGGCAGCGTGTCGCGGACGTAGCCGTTGGTCACGACGAGGGCCGCCGCCAGTGCCAGGGCGCCGCGCACCGGCATGCCGCTACCCGTCGGTCTCGGGGAACAGCACGACCACCACCCGGGGGGGCCAGCCGATCTCCATCTCGGCGCGGATGCGGCGGTCGCCGGGAGCCCGGTTGAGCTGCGCGTACATCCACCGGCCCTGCGCGTCGCTGCCGGCGCGGATGAGCACCCGTGCGTTCGCCTTGCGTGCGTGAGTGCCGAACTGGGCGAGGGCCACGGCCGCGGCCTCCGAGCGGTCGCGGACGG
This sequence comes from Pseudomonadales bacterium, assembly GCA_963664635.1. GTDB lineage: Bacteria > Pseudomonadota > Gammaproteobacteria > Pseudomonadales > Azotimanducaceae > VXNE01. The sequence goes on from OY761542.1 coordinate 1,004,666, forward strand.
CCGCGGCGGAAAGATCGAGCTTGAGACGCTCCGCGTCGCGCAGTCGCTGCAACTGGGTGTACAGGGACGGCAGGGAGGGATGGTCGCGGTCGACCAGGCGCGCACGGTCGAGCATGGAACGTGCCGCGGCCCAGCGCTGGTGCCGGATCGCCTCCTGGGCACGCTCGAAGAAGCGCTCGACGATGCGTTCGATGCCGTCGAGGGCGTCCTGCTGGCCCGGCACGAGCTCGAGGACGGCCTGGTAGTGGGTCAATGCGCTGTCCGCGGCGGGATGCAGCAGGCGGTCGTCGCGCAGCGCGGCCCGCGCCTGTTCGAGCAGGGCGTCCACGCGCTCCGTCGGTATCGGTGCGGCCTCGACCGGCGCCGGTGCGGGCGGTGGGGCGGGGGGCACGCGCTCCTCGACCTGACAGGCCGCGAGGGCCAGCACGGCGATGGCGATACAGGCTTTCGACAGATCGATGCGGTCCACGGGGAAGACCGGTTCGGCGCGCTGGCGTGGTGCAGGAGAATGCACGATGGTGCACGATATAGGGACCGTCGCCGACCATCAACCGCGAGCGTCGTGTTCCACAGGGTTCCTGCGATTTCATGCGAGGACACGCACCGCGCGGGCGGCGCGCGCGGCCGGTCGCGCCGGCTGGCCGCCGCCGGCCTGCTGCTGCTGTGGTGGGCGGGGTACGCGGCGGGACAGACCGTGTTGCCCACGGGCCCCAACGCGCTCGAAGAGCCCGACTTCCTGCCGGTCGACGAAGCCTTCGTGCTGACCGCGCGCGTCACGGGCGACGGCGTCCTGGTGGCGCACTGGCGCATGCCGGAGGGGTACTACCTGTACCGCCACCGCTTCGGCTTCGAGACCCGCGACGGCACGGCGCTCGGGACGCCGGAGATCCCGCAAGGCCTCGCGAAGACCGACGAGTTCTTCGGCGACGTCGAGGTGTTCTACGGCACGGCCACGGCGCGCGTGCCGGTGGTTACGGCGGGGGCCGATCCCTTCGAGGTCGGCATCGAGTACCAGGGCTGCGCCGACTACGGGCTGTGCTATCCGCCGGAGCGCAAATGGCTGCGCTTCGCCGCGGCCGGGCTGGACGGGGCTGACGGGGCGGGCGGCTTCGCGTTTGCGGACCTGTTGGCGATCCTGGCCTCGGCGGTGCTGGGAGGACTGATCCTGAACCTCATGCCGTGCGTGTTCCCGGTCCTGTCCATCAAGGCGCTCTCCCTGCTCGGCGCGCCCGAGGGACGTCTGCGCGACGCGACGGGGTTCTCCGTCGGCGTGGTCGCGACCTTCGTGCTCCTCGGCGTCGTCCTGGTCGTGCTCAAGAGCGCGGGCGAGGTCGTGGGATGGGGCTTTCAGTTGCAGTCGCCGGGTTTCGTGGCGGCCATGGCCGTGCTGTTCTTCGTGCTCGGGCTGAACCTGCTCGGGGTCCTCGAGACGCCCGGTTTCGGCATCGGCGTGGACCGCGCGGGGCCGTTCGCCACGGGGATGCTGGCCGTGGTGGTGGCGACCCCGTGCACCGTGCCGTTCATGGGCGTGGCGGTCGGGTACGGGCTGAGCCAGCCGGCGCCCATCCTGCTTGCGGTCATGGTCGCGCTTGGCGTCGGCATGGCGCTGCCGTACGTCGTCGTGGCGGCCGTGCCGGCGATCGCGAACCGGCTGCCGCGCCCGGGCGCCTGGATGGCGACGTTGAAGCAGGCCATGGCGTTCCCGATGTTCGCCACCGTCGTCTGGCTCGTCTGGGTGCTCGTCCAGCAGGCGGGGGCGGGTGGGGCGGCCTGGGTACTCGCGGCATTCGTCGCCGTGGGATTCCTGGCTTGGCTCGGCATGCGCCGGCCGGCGCGGCTGCGTCCCGTCTGGCTGGGCGTCGCCGCCCTGGCCGTGCTGTCGGTCTGGACGGCGTCCTCCGGGGAGCGGCCGGCCGCCGCGGCGGGGGCGGGCTTCGACATGGGGGTCGTCGAGGCCCATCGTGCCTCCGGCAGCCCCGTGTTCGTGAACTTCACGGCTTCGTGGTGCATCACCTGCCTCACCAACGAGCAGTCGACGCTTGGCACGGAGCGCGTCCGGGGCTACTTCGAGCGGCACGGGATCGCCTACGTCAAGGGGGACTGGACGAACGCGGACCCCGCGATCACCGCGGTGCTGGAGCGCTTCGGCCGCAGCGGGGTGCCGCTCTACGTGTACTTTCCCCCGGCGGGCGATCCGGTCGTCCTCCCGCAGATCCTGACGCCCGGCATCGTCATCGGCGCGATCGAGGCGGCGGGGTGACGCCATGAACTTCCTTGAAAGTGGGAATAAAATTGCATAAAACGGCGCATTCTTGTCGTTAACGTGCGGTATGCGTGGCATACTGCGCGACATCGTCCGGCCGGCGCAGGACCGGCGGAGACCGAGAGCGAGACCGAGATAGCGAGACTGAAGTGGCACGCATTCTGGTCCTGAACGGGCCGAACCTGAACCTGCTCGGCACGCGCGAACCGGAGATCTACGGCGCCGAGACGCTGGAGGACATCCACGCGCGGCTCGCGGCGCTGGCCGAGTCGCGGGGCCACGAGATCGCGACCCTCCAGAGCAACGCCGAACACGAGCTGGTCGAGGCGGTGCAGCGCGCGGGGCGTGACGGCACGGGCTACGTCATCGTCAATCCGGGCGCGTTCACGCACACCAGCGTGGCACTGCGCGACGCGTTCCTGGCCGTCGCCGTCCCGTTCATAGAGGTGCACCTCTCCAACGTCCACGCCCGCGAGGAGTTCCGCCGGCACTCCTACCTCTCGGACGTGGCGCGGGGGGTGATCGCCGGCCTGGGCGCGGCCGGGTACGAGTACGCGCTGCTGGCGGCGGTGGACGCGCTGGAGGCGTGAGCGGCGACGGTTCCGGAATGCCGGCGTGCGCCGGCGCGTGAGTGGTACTGGCCCGAGGTCAACCGGGCCGTGAAGGAGACGCAACCTTGGACCTCAGAAAGATCAAGAAGCTGATCGAACTCGTTCAGGAATCGGGCATCACGGAGCTCGAAGTCCGTACCGGGGACGAGTCGATCCGGGTAGCCCGCGGGACGCCGGCGGTATCGGTCCCCGCGGCGGCCACGGTGGAGGCGCCCGCGGCCGCCGCGGAGACGGTCGCGGACGGCGCCGGATCGAAGGCCGGCGCAGCCGCCGGCCACGTGGTTCGGGCGCCGATCTCCGGGACGTTCTACCGGTCCCCCGCCCCCGGGGAGGCGCCGTTCGTGAGTGCGGGAGACGCCGTCGCCGCCGGCGACGTCCTCTGCATCATCGAGAGCATGAAGATGATGAACCGCATAGAGGCGGAGCAGACGGGTACGGTCGCGGCAGTCCTGCTCGAGAACGGGCGCGCGATGGAGTCGGGGACGGCATTGTTCCGCATCGTGTGAACGGATGCCCTGGATGCGGCTGTCCGTCGGCGTGCCGGGGCCGGACGCGGAGGCCGTCGGCGACGCGCTCGAGGCCCTGGGCGCGGTGGCCGTGACCTGGCTCGACGCCGGCGACTCGGCGATTCTCGAGCCCGCTCCGGGCGCGCTCCCCGACCTGCCCGCATGGCGGGAAGCGCGGGCGGTCGGGCTGTTCCCCCTCGACACCGACCTCGGCGCGCTGCGCGAGCGTTTCGCCGGCCGCCCCGTCGCCGTGGACTTCGTGGCGGACGCGGACTGGGTCGGGCGCTGGCGCCGACACGTCGAGCCGCGAAGGTTCGGCGCGCTGACGGTGGCGCCGTCGCACGCGCCGGATGCGGGCCTCGAGGGCACGGTGCTGCGTCTGGACCCGGGCGGGGCGTTCGGTACGGGCGGCCACCCGACGACGCGGCTGTGTCTCGCCTGGCTTGCATCGATGCCCATGGCCGGCCGTTCGGTCCTCGACTACGGCTGCGGCTCGGGCATCCTCGCGATCGCGGCGAAGCTCCTGGGCGCCGCGCGCGTGGCCGCCGTCGATCGCGACCCGCGGGCGCTCGCGGTCACGCGGCACAATGCGGCGCGCAACGGCGTGACCCTCGAAGTGGCGTCGAGCGACGCCTTCCGGACAAGGAGGGGCGCAAGGAGTCGCGCAGGGAGTCGCGCAGGGAGCGAGGCCCGGCAGCCGTTCGACCTGATCGTCGCGAACATCCTTGCGGGGACCCTGGTCACGGAGGCGCCGCGGCTCCGGTCGAGCATGACCGCGGAGGGGCGGATCGGGCTGTGCGGTCTGCTGCCGGAGCAGGTCGGCGCGGTGGTCCCGGCCTACCCGGAGGTGGTGTTCGACGCCCCGCGCGGCATGGAAGGCTGGACGCTGCTGGCCGGGCGGCGGGCGTCGCCGCGCGCGCAGTGATGTGGAGGATGCCCGTCCCGCGAGGCGCGACAGGGTGGGGCGCCGGGGCCGCGGTGGGCGTCGTGTTCCTGCTCGTGCAGGTGTTCGCCTGGCGCTTCGACCGATGGACCCTGGAACCGAACCTGCGCCCCGTGTACGCGGGCGCCTGCGCCGTGCTCCGCTGCGAGTTGCCCGTCCTGCGCTCGGTGCAGGACATCGCGGTGGGGGGCCTGTCCCTGCGGGCGCATCCGAATGCCGCCGGGGCGCTGGTCGTCGCGGCGCTCCTGCGCAACGAGGCCTCCTTCGCGCAACCGTTCCCGGCCCTCGAGTTGCGGCTCTCGAACCTCGCCGGCGAGGTGGTGGCGGCGCGACGGTTCCGGCCCGAAGAGTACCTCGCTGCAGGGCATGCGCGAGGCGCCGCGATGCCCGTGATGACGTCCGTACGCGTCGCCGTCGAGATCCGCAGCCCCCCCGTCGAAGCCGTGAACGCCGCGCTGGTCCCGCGCTAGCGCGACCTGGCGGTCGCGTTGGAAGTTTCGCTGGCGCGAAACTTCGGCGCAAGCTCCTGGCGCGACCGTCAGGTCCCGTCAGGCCCCGCGCTGTCGCGCGACATTCGACACCCTGCTAGCATGACCACCGTATCGACCGCAGGGTGATGCGCGGTCGTCCGGGTCGACGCCGCTCGGGGGTTCCAGAGGGAATCCGGAGGGGATCTGGAGGGCAAATGCACGGCGAGTCCCTGCGGGATCTGGTCAAGCGCGCCGTGGAGCGCTATTTCGACGATCTGGATGACGCACCGGTGACGGAGCTCTACGATTTCGTGCTCGAGCAGGTCGAGCAGCCGCTCCTGGAGACGGTCATGGAACGGCATGCGGGTAACCAGACACGGGCCGCCGAGGTCCTCGGCGTGAGCCGCGGGACGTTGTGCAAGAAGCTCATCCGCCACGGACTGATCTGACCCATGGCCGAGCGCAAGCCGGTGCGGCGCGCGTTGCTCGCGGTGTCCGACAAGACGGGTATCGTGGAGCTGGCGCGCGCTCTGGACGGCCTGGGCGTGGAGCTGCTCTCGACCGGCGGCACCGCGGCCGCCATCGCCGGGGGCGGCGTTCCGGTTCGGGAGGTCTCCGAGCACACCGGCTTCCCGGAGATCATGGACGGTCGCGTCAAGACGCTCCATCCGATCATCCACGGGGGCATCCTGGGGCGCCGCGCCGTCGACGGCGCGACCATGGATCGCCACGGTATCGCCCCGATCGACCTGGTGGTCGTCAACCTGTATCCGTTCGAGGAGACCACCGCGCCTGGCGACTGCACGCCCGAGGAGGCCGTCGAGAACATCGACATCGGCGGGCCGACCCTGCTGCGCGCGGCCGCCAAGAATCATGCGGACGTCCTCGCGGTCGTCGACCCGGATGACTATCCCCGGGTCATCGAGATGCTCCGGGACGGTGGCGCCACCCTCGAGGAGCGGCGCGGCTTCGCCGCCAGGGCGTTCGCCCACACGGCGGGTTACGAAACGGCCATCGCGGCATGGTTCGCCGAGGACCGACTGCCCGACCGGCTGACGCTCGGCTTCGCCAAGCGCTCGGGGCTGCGCTACGGCGAGAATCCCCACCAGGCCGCCGCGTTCTATGCCGGCCACCGGCCGGAACCGGGCACGGTCGGCAACCTCGACCAGTTGCAGGGCAAGGCGCTGTCGTACAACAACATCGCCGATACGGATGCCGCCCTGCGCTGCGTACAGGCGTTCGAGGCGCCGGCCTGCGTGATCGTGAAGCACGCGAATCCCTGCGGGGTCGCCGTGGCGCAGGACCTCGGCGCGGCGTACGAGGGGGCGTTCGCCACCGATCCGACTTCGGCCTTCGGGGGCATCGTCGCGTTCAATCGGATCCTCGACGCCGGCACGCTGGAAGCCGTGATCGGCAACCAGTTCGCGGAGGTGGTCGTCGCGCCCGCCGTCGCACCGGCGGCGGTGAAGGCGGCGCGCGAGCGCAGGAACCTCCGGTTGCTGGCCGTGGGCGACCCGGTCCCCGGCGGGTCGCGGCGGGACTTCAGGCGCGTCGGCGGGGGCCTGCTGGTGCAGGACGAGGACGAACTGTGCCTCGACGAAAAGGCCCTGCGGACCGTCGCGCGGCGCGCCCCAACGGATGCCGAGATGGCCGATCTGCTGTTCGCCTGGAAGGTCGCCTGGTTCGTGAAGTCGAACGCGATCGTCTACGCGCGGGGCGGGCGGACCGTGGGCGTGGGCGCGGGGCAGATGAGCCGGGTCGTCAGCGCGCGGATCGCGTCCATGAAGGCGGACGACGCCGGTCTTGCCGTCGAGGGCGCCGTCATGGCGTCGGATGCGTTCTTCCCCTTCAGGGACGGCGTGGATGCGGCCGCGCGGGCCGGCATCCGGGCGGTCATCCAGCCGGGCGGGTCGATGCGCGACGGGGAGTGCATCGAGGCCGCGGACGAGCACGGGATGGCGATGGTGTTCACCGGCATACGTCACTTCAGGCACTGATGAAGGTTCTGATCATCGGGGGCGGCGGACGCGAGCACGCGCTGGCGTGGGCGGCGGCGCGTGCGCCGAACGTGGAGCGCGTGTTCGTCGCGCCGGGCAATGCGGGTACGGCGCGCGAGCCGAAGGTCGAGAACGTGGACATCCCGGTGGACGCCTTTGGCGCGCTCGCGGACTGCGCGCGGGCCAACGACGTCGCCCTGACCATTGCCGGCCCGGAGGCCCCGTTGGTGGCGGGCCTGCGGGACCGTTTCGACGCCGAGGACTTGGCCTGTTTCGGGCCCACGCGGGCGGCCGCGCGGCTCGAGGGATCGAAGGTGTTCGCCAAGGCGTTTCTCGCCCGCCACGGCATCCCCACCGCGCGCTACGCATCGTTCACGGACTCTGGCGCCGCGCGGGCGTACATTGAGAGCATCGGCGCGCCGGTCGTGGTCAAGGCGGACGGCCTGGCCGCCGGGAAGGGCGTGACCGTTGCCCGCGACCTGGACGAAGCGGTGCGGGCGGCGGAGGAGATGCTGTCGGGGGACCGGTTCGGGGCGGCGGGCCGCGAGATCGTCGTCGAGGAGTTTCTCGACGGCGAGGAGGCGAGCTTCATCTGCATGACCGACGGCACCCATGTCGTGCCGTTCGCGTCGTCCCAGGACCACAAGCCCCGCGACGACGGCGACCTCGGGCCCAACACGGGTGGCATGGGCGCCTACTCCCCGGCGCCGGTGGTCACGCCACGGGTGCACGAGCGCATCATGGACGAGGTCATCCTGCCCACGGTCCGGGGCATGGCGGCCGACGGGGCGCCGTACCAGGGCTTCCTCTACGCGGGCCTGATGATCATGCCGGACGGGACCCCACGGGTCATCGAGTTCAACTGCCGCTTCGGCGACCCGGAGGCGCAGCCGGTACTGATGCGGCTGCGCGGCGACCTGGTGGACCTGTGCCGGCGCGCGCTGTCGGGCGGACTCGAAGGCGTGGCGCTGGAGTGGGACCCGCGGGCCGCGGTGGGTGTGGTCATGGCGGCGGGGGGATACCCGCTCGACTACGCGCGGGGGCGCGCGATAGGGGGGCTCGACGACGATCTGCCGGGCGCCAAGGTGTTCCACGCCGGCACTGCCCTCGCCGGCGAGCAGGCCGTCACGAACGGCGGTCGCGTACTGTGCGTCACGGCGCTCGGCGCCACGGTGACCGAGGCGCGGGCGCTGGCGTACGAACGGGTCGAGCGCGTCCACTGGGAGGACGCGTACTACAGGACGGATATCGGATATCGCGCAATAGCGCGGGAGAATATCTGACAGGCTGAACGGGTCGCGTTTGAGATGATCGCAACATGCTTGCGAACGTTCTCAGACGGTTCCCGACCTTCGCCGGCCTCGACGGGCCGACGCTGGACACGGCGGCGCGGCATGCCCGCCTGATCGAACTCCCGGCCAGCCGCTGGCTGCTGCGGCGCGGCACTCGTCTGGAACGACACCTCTACCTGGTGGAAGGGACGGTCGAGGCCGTGGACGCGCAGGGGCGTCGCCGACCCGTCCAGGGGGAGATCTATCGCCCGGGAGACGACGTGGCCCTCGAGACCCGTGCGGCGACCCGGGTCCTGTCCGTGGATCTCGCGCCGTTGCGGTTCGCGCTGCAACCGGCCGCGGCTCCGGCGCCGGAGGTGACCTCGGTCGAGGGGTGGCTCGACAGGCTGCTGGCGTCGCCGCTGGTGCGGGCCTTGCCGGCGCTCACCTGGCAGCGGTTGCTGCGCGGCGCGCAGGAGCTGCGGCTGGCGGCGGGCGAGACCCTGGTCGGCGGGGATGCCGTCTACCTTGTGCGGGCCGGCCTGGTCGCGCGGGGCGGCGGGCGCTTCCGGCCCGGCGACTACTTCGGCGAAGAGCCGGTCTTTGCGGGCGACGACGCTCCCGGCGCCGGGGAATACGCAGTCGTGGAGGATGCCTTGCTGCTCGTGCTGCCGGGCGATGAGGTGCGGGGCCTGATCGAGGAGTACCCGTTCCCGGACGAGCCGCCGCCGAACGCCCAGCTCGTCGATCTCGATCGCGTGGCCGTGGGGGAACTGGAGACCACGGCGCGGGTCCTGAGGCGGGACCTGCCCGTGGCGATACGGGGCGGGCGTGCCGGCCAGCGCGCCCATGCCCTGGTGCTGCTCACGCGCCTGGGCTTTGCCGCCGTGCCCATCGGGGCGCTCGCCCGGCCGCCTGCGCGGCGTGCGGACCGGGATGCCGCTGACGCTGGTAACATGACCCCACTCGAACCGAGGCGCGTGGAGGGAGGTCGGCACCCGCCCGACCGGGGGAGCGGGAGCCGGGAGTTGTGAGCCCTGAACTGATCGCGGTCCTGACGCTGAACGCCGTCCTCTTCGGCATGATGTGCAAGGTCATGATGGATGTGGGTGCGTTGCGCGAGCGGATGGCACGCCTCCAGGGACTGTTCGAGGGCTTCGCGCTACGCGAGGGCCAGGAACCGGGTTGACCTCCGGTTCGGATTGCGCCCGGGCGGGGGCTCTCCTGCTGATTGTGTATAGTCCCCCCGCCGCCGCGAGAGGTCGCGCCCCATGTCGGACTGCGTGTTCTGCCGCATCGCCGCGCGTGAAATCCCATCGACAGTCGTCTACGAGGACGACGACCTGATCGCGTTCCACGATCTGGCCCCGCAGGCCCCGGTGCACATCCTGATCATTCCGAAGGCCCATATCGCCAACACGAACGAGCTGACGGATGCGAACGTCGAGGTCGTCGGCCGGCTCGTCCTGCGGGCGCAGGCCCTCGCCGAGCTGCGCGGGATCTCCGACGCCGGCCACCGGCTGGTCATGAACTGCAACGGCGAGGGTGGCCAGACGGTGTTTCACCTGCACCTGCACCTCATGGGCGGCCGTCAGCTCGGAGCCCTCGGTTGAACGTCGACGACCTCATCGGCGTCTTCGACCGCGGCCTGCGGACGCTGACCGGGGTCGGTACGCCGGCGAACGCCGCGCCGGACGCGCCCGAGGGCGAACTGACGGAGGCGGAGCGGGCGCACGCGGCCGGCCTGATGCGGGTCAACCACACCGGGGAGGTGTGCGCGCAGGCGTTGTACGAGGGCCAGGCGCTGACAGCGCGGCACGACGCCGTTCGGGATGCGCTCAAGGATGCGGCGGCGGAGGAGGTGGACCATCTCGCGTGGTGCCGGCAGCGGCTCGAGGAGCTCGAGGCGCGTCCGAGCGTCCTGGATCCGCTGTTCTATACGGCCTCCTTCCTGGTCGGCGCGGCGGCGGGAGCGCTGGGCGACCGGGTGAGCCTGGGCTTCGTGGAGGCGACGGAGGACCAGGTGGTCCGGCACCTGGACGGCCACCTCGACGACCTGCCGCCGGACGACGCCCGCAGCCGGGCGATCGTCGAGGAAATGCGGGCCGACGAGGCCCGGCACGGGATCAACGCGTTGCAGGCGGGGGGCAGCGCTTTTCCGGAGAGCGTCAAGCAGGCCATGACGCTCGTGTCCCGCATCATGACCGAGACGACCTACCGGATCTGACGCCGGCATGGCCGATTTCGCGCAGCGTTACGGTCCCTGGGCCGTGGTCGCGGGCGCGATCATCTTCGTCACCGCGACGCGCGTGTACTGAGCGTTCGTTACTCCCGGCTCAACGGCGGGTGATAGATGATCTGCACGGTCGTTCCCTCCGGATCCGTGCAGTAGCAGCTACGGGCGCCGTCCCGGTGGGTCTTCGGCGGATGCACGATCGGGACGCCGTGTGCCGACAGGAACGCGTGCCAGTCGTCGACGTCGTCCATGCGGTCCACGATGAAGCCTATGTGGTCGAGGCGCTGCGCGGCGTCGTCGGGCGCGCCGGTCGCGCGGTGCAGGGCCAGGTTGTCCGTGCCCGAGGTGAGGTAGCAGTTGTCGTGGTCGGGCCGCCACTCGACCGCCATGCCCATGAGATCCGTGTAGAACTCCACCGTTGCGGCGAAGTTTCGCGCGTGCAGGGCGACGTGGCGCAGTCCCGCCGTCGGCCGGGGTCGCTTCACGCTGGGAACGGCCATTCTTAGCCGGCCTCGGCCTTGAGTGCTGCGATCTCGGCCTCGCTGTCCAGGGCATCCGGAAGCTCCCGTCCTGCGCGGCGATACCAGTAGCCGGCGTTCGAGAGGTCGCCCTCGAGGGCGTGCACGATCCCGTGCGCCCAACTGCCCAGGGGCGAACCGTCCTTCTGCACGATGGTGTGGGCGGCTTCCCAGTCGCCCTGTTCGAGCAACGCGATCGCGTCTTTGAGAGCGGCCATGCGGCAACGCTAACAGGGTGTCGGGCCTAGCGCCACAGTCGCCGGAATTGCCGGTCCGCTCCCTCAGCCGGCGGCGCTCGCGGCCTGGAACCCCGGGCGTTCGCCCAGGCGCGCGAAGTAGGCCCGGCTGTTGGGATAGTCCTCGGTCAGCACCCCGCGGTGACTCGCGAGCGCTCGTCAGCCTGCCGGCGGCGCTCGCGCACCAGCTGTGGGCCGATTGGCGGCTGTTCGATATCGGCCCGCTCACCGTCTACGATTACCTGCCGTACGACGTGCTGCTGCCGCTCGGAGGTCTGATTGCCGTGTTCGTCGGCTTCCGTGTCGCCGCGGACACGGCGCGCGGGGAACTGGCCCCGGTGTCGCCGCGGCTGTTCCGGGCCTGGCGGCTCCTGCTCCGCTACGTGGCGGCGCCGGCCGTCCTCGTGATCTTCGTGTTCGGGCGGTTCGGGTAGGAGGAAACGCATGGTGCTGAGCGACCGCAGTCCGGTCACGTTCCGGGACGAACTGCCGGAGCGGGTCGATGCCGTCATCGTCGGCGGCGGCGTGATCGGCGTCTCGACGGCGTGGTTCCTGGCGCGGCGCGGCGTCAGCGTGCTCGTGCTGGAGAAGGGCCGGGTGGCCGGCGAGCAGTCGAGCCGCAACTGGGGCTGGATCCGCAAGCAGGGGCGGGACGCGGACGAGTTGCCCATCGCCATGGAGAGCCAGGAGATCTGGGCGGGCCTCGCGGCCGAGGTGGGGGAGGACATCGGTTTCGCGCGGCGGGGCATCGCCTATCTCGCCGACACCCCCGAGCAATTGGCGAAGCACGAGGAGTGGCTGCCGGTGGCCGAGCAGCACCAGCTCGACACGCGGCTGCTCACGGGCGCGGAAGTGGACGCGATGATCCAGGGCCCGCCGGGGCGCTACGCCGGCGCCCTCTACACGCCGAGCGACGCCAGGGCGGAGCCCTTCGTGGCCGTTCCCGCCCTGGCCCGGGCGCTACGGAGCGCGGGGGGACGGATCGTCGAGAACTGCGCCGCGCGGGGCATCGAGTTCCAGGGAGGCGCGGTGTCCACCGTAGTTACCGAACTGGGACCCGTACGCACCGACGCCGTCGTCTGCGCCGCCGGGGCCTGGAGTTCGCTGCTGCTGCGCCATGTCGGGCTGGACCTGCCGCAACTGACCGTGCGGGCGACGGTCGCGCGCACGGACAGGGCGCCCGACATCTACGACGGCAACGCGTCGGCGCCCGGACTGGGCTTCCGGCGGCGCGCGGACGGCGGCTACACGGTGGCGTCCTCCGGTTCCAACGAGCACCTCGTGGGGCTCGACTCGTTTCGCTACCTGCCCCGTTACGTGCGGCTCGCCGGTAGCGCGCGGGGGATCGCCCTGCGTTTCGACGACGGACTGCTCGACCGCATGAGCCCGCGGCACTGGAAGGACGACGAGGAGACCCCGTTCGAACGGGCCCGGGTCCTCAACCCGCGCCCGTCGACACGCGCCCTGCTCCGCATCAGGGAGGCGCTCGCGAAGCGCCTGCCCGCGCTCGATCGAATACCGTTCGTGGAGGCCTGGGCGGGCATGATCGACGTGACCCCCGACGTCGTCCCCGTCATGGACGAGGTCGACGGCCGCCGCGGCCTGTTCGTGGCCACCGGCTTCAGCGGCCACGGCTTCGGCATCGGCCCGGGGGCGGGCAAGGTGATGGCCAACCTGGTGGTCGGCGAGTCGCCCGGGCACGATCTGGCGCGGTTCCGGTTCTCGCGTTTCGGTGACGGGACGCCGATGCGGCCGGGGCCCGGGCTGTGATGCCCATCCGCACCAAGCTTTACCCGAAGAGCCACAGCAACTTCGGAAGTGTTGCTAGAATGGCGAAGCAGCGGATGACCAACCTTCAGGTTGGCGAGGCGGTCGTAGACGCGATCACGACGCGGCTTGCCGACGCAGGCGAATCGCCATGCATTGTCTAACGGACTTCAAGAACTTCGCCCGTGCAGAACTCAATCTGTTCGAGCCGTTGGCCGTTCTGCTCGGCAGGAACGGATCGGGGAAGACCAATCTGATCGAGGGTGTCGATCTGCTCGCCACCCTGGCCCGCGGCGTACCCCTCAACGAGATCACGGATGTCGATCGGGGTGGAGCGTTCGAGGTGCGAGGTGGCTTGCGGTCATGCATTCGGTTCGGCAGGGACCAGTTCACTCTTCGGTTCAATGAGGCGACCGTTCGCTTTGATGGCAAGAGCCAACCAGTCGACTACCTCATCGAGATTGCAGCCCGGGGAAGAAATGACGTTCAGTTGTCCGCGGAGAGACTACAGATCGGACACCGGGTTCTGTTCCACGCGGTGAATTCCGGTGAGGAACTGATGGAGGTCACGTACGACAACTTTTCGCGCGGCAGGAATCCGAGTCGTTAGATATCGGCATCTCGCTCAGTGCTTTCGCGCTACGAAGAGATCATCCGAGACAGTCAAGCCAACAACCCCAAGCTGCGGTCATCGAGCCGAACAGTGCGAAACGTCAGGCGCTATCTGCGGAACTCCTACATCTTCGATCCGCAGCCGAAGGCAATGCGCGAGTACGCACGCGTCGAGTCCAACCCCCAGCTCCTGCGCAGTGGGGCGAATCTGGCGGCCGTCCTGTTCGCACTGAGCGAGCTGGAAGAGGGGACGAATCCCGCGCTGCGGCGCATCACGGAGATCGTGCGACAGATACCCGAGGAGCCGTTCGCAAGGATCGGGTTCGAGGAGACCTCGCTCGGTGACGTCATGGCCGGGTTCGTACCTGATGCAGAGAGTGAGACTGACCGAAGGAAGCTTGTCGACGCGCGGATCCTGTCCGACGGCACCTTGCGGATGCTCGCTATCGTCACTGCATTGGAGACGGTTCCGGACGGCTCCCGGATAGTCGTTGAGGAGTTCGACAACGGGCTCCATCCGAGCCGCGCCAAACTGCTGGTGGGGGCGCTCTCCGACGCGGCAAACCGCCGCCGACTGAACGTGCTCGTGACAACACACAATCCAGCTTTCATGGACGCACTGGATGAGTCGCAGATGGATGAAGTCCTCATTTGTCACGGACACGAGTCCCGTGCGGGGTCGCAGGTAGCCCGACTCGGCGACATGGACATAGCTGGCACGGTGGGGCTGCGTGGTGGTCTGGGCGACTTCGTGACCCGCGGAGCTCTCGAAGAGCATCTTGCGCCGGACTTTGCGGAGAGACGCTCCCGGGAAGCGCGGGAGTGGCTCGCGTCGCTGACTTGAGCGACGCTGCGATTCTCGATATGTCGTGGCTGCTCGAAACTCTATCGAGTGCCGGGCTATTTCAAGGAGTCACGCACCGAGCCGGTGCGGACGCAGACCGCCGACCTCATCGAAGCGAGGTACGAGTTGTTCGCAACCGTACCGGTGCTGTTCGAGGTTGCCAGTCACATCACTCATGTCCGCGACGGCGGTCGTCGGCGCAGCCTTGGCGAAAGGCTCCGCGACGATGTCGAGAGTTCCATTAGCCAGGAAAGTCCGTGGACGATCGCCAGCGTGGGGTCGGCAATCCTGCTCCGTACGTCGGATGTGCTGCGGTTGGCCGAGCGCTTCCTGGAGTCGTCGGGTCCCAACTACTCCTTCGCAGACATCTCTATTGTTGACCTCGCTGAGGAGCTCCGAAGGCCGGGACGAACGATCAAGATTCTGGCTTTCGATGAGCAACTCGCGTCGTATTCCGATTGAAGGTTCTGCCGGCGCAAATCTCCTCGCGCCTTGCGTTTGGCGCGCTCAAGCGGTGGTGTTGCGGGCGACGCGAGTCCGTCTCAACGCCGCTGCGAAAAAAGGCTGGAGACCGACGGCGGGGGTCCGCCCCCGTCAGGAGATCAGCCAGCACGGCGCCCGGACCGGCGGCGAGGTTGAGGTGGTCCCGGTTCGTTGGACAGTCCGAGGGCGGAAACAAGGTGTACTCCGATTGATCCGAAGCCCTCGATGAACGAAACCTGTCGTCGGAGACCCACGATGTCAACGGCGCGAAACGCCTGCCACCACCACTTCGGGAGCTGCCGGAGGACATCGGGCGGGTTCCAGGTCTCGGGACACTCGAACTGGAGATAGCCGCCGTTGGCGAAGCTGGTCTCCCGGGCCGGCTCGGAATTGTGCTCGATCACGGTGACTTCCACGCCGGCGCGCGTCAGGTAGTAGGCGGTGCAGACGCCCTGCAGGCCGGCGCCGACGACGATTAAGGTGCATGGAGTTACCGGAAGAACAGTCTCTCCAGCGCGGCCCCGGGATCCTCTTCGCGCATGAACGCTTCGCCGACGAGAAACGCCTCCACGCCGGCGTCCCGCATGCGTTGGACATCCTCCGGCGCGTGAATCCCGCTTTCGGTCACCACCGCCACCCCGGGCGGCACCAGGGGCAGCAGGTCGAGGGTCGTCTCCAGCGTCGTCTCGAACGTCCGGAGGTCGCGGTTGTTGATGCCGAGGAGTGTCGGCTCGAGCGCGAGGGCGGCCTCCACCTCCCCGGCGTCGTGCACTTCGATGAGCGCGTCCATGCCGAGTTCGCGCGCCAGGGTATCGAATTCCCGGAGCCGGCCCGCATCCAGGGCCGCCACGATCAGCAGGATGCAGTCCGCGCCCAGGGCGCGCGACTCGAACACCTGCCAGGCATCGACCATGAAGTCCTTGCGCAGCGCCGGCAGCGCGGTGGCCCCGCGTGCCTCGGCGAGATAGCTGTCGTGCCCTTGGAAGTAGCGCTCGTCGGTCAGCACGGAGAGGCCGGCGGCTCCGCCGCGTTCGTAGGCCCGCGCGATCCCGTCCGGGTCGAAGTCTGGGCGAATGACGCCCTTGCTCGGAGACGCCTTCTTGATCTCGGCGATGACGCCCGGCCGCCGGGCCAGCAGGGCCTCGGCGAACCCCCGCGGCGGCGTTGCCTGCTCGGCGGCCGCCCGGATGTCGGCCAGCGGCCGCGTGCGGCATCGCTTGGCCACTTCCCCGGCCTTGTGCGCCAGGATCTCGTCGAGGATCGTCATTCGTCGGCGATGAGCCGCGACATCCTGACCAGTTCGTTCAGGCGCTCCCGGGCCTGCCCGGAAGCGATGACATCCTGTGCCATCGTCACGCCGTCGGAGAGGCTCAGGGTCACGCCGGCCGCGTAGATGGCGGCGCCGGCGTTCAGCGCCACGATGTCGGTCGCCGCCTCGTCGGTCCCGTCGAGCGCCGCCTCGACCAGGGCGAGGCTCTCCGCGGCGGACTCGGCCCGCAGACCGTCCATGTCGTGCGTCGCCATGCCGAAGTCGGCGGGTGCGATGTCGTATTCCGTGATCGTGCCGGCATCGAGTTGCACGACGTGTGACGGCCCCGACACCGACAGTTCGTCGAGGCCGTCGGCGTGCACGACCAGCACGCGCTCGGCGCCGAGCAGCACCGCGACCTCCGCGAGGATGCGCTGCCAGTCCCGGGAGAACACGCCGATGACCTGGCGTTTCGCGTTTGCCGGGTTGGTCAGCGGCCCGAGCACGTTGAACACCGTGCGCACGCCGAGTTCGCGGCGCACCGGACCGGCGTGCCGCATGGCGCCGTGATGCGCCGGCGCGAACAGGAACCCCACGCCCACCTCCGTGATGCAGCGCGCGATCTCCGCGGGTTCGAGGTCGAGGGACACGCCGGCGGCCTCGAGCACGTCGGCGCTCCCGCTCTTGCTGGTCATCCCCCGGTTGCCGTGCTTGGCGACGTGGGCCCCCGCGGCCGCGGCCGCGAAGGCGGCGGCCGTCGAGATGTTGAACCGCTTGGCCGCGCCGCTGCCGCCGGTGCCGCAGGTGTCGACGAGGTGCGGCACCTCCACGGCGACCTTCGTCGAGACGGCGCGCATCGCTTCCGCGGCGCCGGCGACTTCGGCGGTGGACTCACCGCGCAGGCGCAGGGCCACCAGGAGCCCCGCGATTTGGGCCGGCGTCGCGTCGCCGGCCATGACGATGCCGAAGACCTCCCGCGCCTCTGCGCGGGTCAGCTCCGCGCCGGCGGTCAGCCGCTCGAGCGCGCCTTGCATGTCCATCGTGCGGTCCGCCCCGGGTACAGTGTCAGAGGGTCAATTATCCCCCGCGGCGGTCCCCCCGGCGAACTCCGGGGCAAGCTCCGGCGCGAGGAAGTTGCGCAGCACGTCGTGCCCGGCCGGCGTCATGATCGACTCGGGATGGAACTGCACGCCCTCGACGGCATGCTCGCGGTGGCGCACGCCCATGATCTCGTCGGCCGTCCCGTCGTCGCGCGTCGTCCAGGCGGTCACTTCCAGACATTCGGGCAGCGTGTCCCGAGCGACCACCAGCGAGTGGTAGCGCGTGGCCTCGAAGCGCTCGGGAAGCCCGGCGAAGATGCCCCGGCCGTCGTGCGCGATGGTCGAGAGCTTGCCGTGCATCACCTCGCGCGCGCGGACCACGTCGCCGCCGTAGGCCTGGCCGATGCTCTGGTGGCCGAGGCAGATGCCGAGGATCGGCACGGTGCCGCCGAAGCGGCGCACCACGTCGAGGGAGATGCCGGCCTCGTTGGGCGTGCAGGGACCCGGCGAGATCACGATCCGTTCCGGCGCCATGCGCTCGATGTCCGCGACGCCGATCTCGTCGTTGCGATGGACCGTCACGTCGGCGCCGAGTTCGCCCAGGTACTGCACGACGTTGTAGGTGAAGGAGTCGTAGTTGTCGATCATCAGGAGCATGGCGGCACTCCGGGGTCAGTCGCGCGCCACGAGCAGGGTGACTTCCTGCGTCAGCACCACGGCGCCGTCGCCGTCGGTCACCGTGTCGGCCAGGGTCAGGACGCCCACGTCCGGCCGGCTGCCCGACGGCCGCTTGCCGGCGCAACGCGTCTCGTAGGTGAGCGTGGCGCCCGCGCGCGCGGGATTGGGCAGGCGCAGCTTGTCCTTGCCGAGCATGGCCACGACCTTGATGCGGTCCTCGTGGTCGAAGAAGAGCCGCGTGCAGATCGCGAACAGGTGCGCGGACGACGCGACCAGGCCGCCGAAGACCGAGTCCGCCGCGGCGGCAGCGTCGGTGTGGAACTTCTGCGGGTCCCAGGCCTCCGCGAAGGCAATGACGCTGTCCTCCGTCAGCGTCCAGGTGCCCACGACGGAGCGGTAGTCGTCCGGGATGTCGTCGAAGAGCAGCACGGCAGGACTCGGCCGGCTAGAGCGGCTGGGCGGCAAGCCCGAGGTCCTCGAACATCTCCATGTCGTCGTGGAACTCCGGGTTCGGCGTCGTCAGGAGCCGGTCGCCGCAGAAGATCGACCCCGCGCCGGCCATGAAACAGAGCGCCTGGGCCTCGAACAGGAGGTCGTTCAGGGGCCGGTCGAACAGGGCGAGCACGTCGTCCACGGTCCAGCCGTGCCGGATTTCCTGCTTGGACACGCTATAGTCCCCGAGGGCGCGGAACACGCGCAGACTATCGAAACCCGGTAGGCTGCGCCAACTTCGGCACCAATGCCACCATTGCCCGGAACACGCCCGGACCACGCGGCGTTCGTGTCGGGGCCTTGCTAAGATGGGACGCACAAGGCTTCCGGCACCTCGTTCCATGTCCGCCGACACACAGCGCGACCACTTGCGCCTCCCCAGCCTTCGGGTGGAGGGGTTTCGGGGGATTGGTGAGCTTTCGATTCCACGGCTGGGCCGCGTCACTCTCCTTGCGGGCCGAAACGGCATCGGCAAGACGACCGTCCTTGACGCCGTCCGGATATTCGCCGCCAGGGGACGCCCGATAGTCATCCATGGGCTACTTCAGGGGCGCGAGGAGTTCGCCACCGGGTTGGACGAAGATCACGACCCAACCGTCGTCCCGGACTTTACTGCCTTGTTCCATGGGCGGAATCCCGGGCGGGGTGCGACGATTCTCATCGGTCCGAGTGACGGCGGCGAAGACGCGGTTCGACTCCGTGTATCGAGCGGCGAGGATTGGACGGCCGCCCAGCAGGATTTGTTCTCGAGGCTCTCCGTGGGCACGGACCTGATGGCGCTCAGTGTCATGATCGGATCACGCAAGCAGTTGTTTCCATGGGTGCTCGCCGCCGACGAGAGTAACCCTTGGGAGTCGCGAGGGCGCTTTACGCTACGCCGGTTGCAGAGGCTGTTCGACGAAGGCGGCTGGCCGGCAGGCGTTGAGTGCCAGTCGCTCGGCCCGGGGTTGCTGGGTACCCGTCAGTTGGCTTCTCTTTGGGATGAGGTCGCCCTGACGAATGACGAATTGGCCTCAAGGCAAGCCCTGCAGTTGGTGCTCGGTCGGGACATCGAAGGGGTTGCGGTAGTGGGAGACGATGCGCGGGTTCCAGGACGGGCTCGCCAGCGAGTGGTGGTGAAGCTGGCCGAGCACCGCCGTCCGGTGCCTCTGAAGAGCCTCGGCGACGGCGCAACCCGCATGTTCGGCGTCGCGCTTGCGTTGGCCAACAGCCGGAACGGGTTTCTCGTGGTTGACGAGGCCGAGAACGGGATACACCACTCCGTGCAACGGGATTTCTGGAACATGGTGCTTCGCACCGCCCACGAAAACGACGTACAGGTGCTGGCAACTACGCATGGGTGGGATTGCGTGACCGGTTTCGCGCGCGCCTGCGCGGATTGCACCGACGTCGAGGGTGTTCTGGTACGGATTGAGCGGGTGGCCGAGGGCCTTCGAGCCGTCGAGTACTCGGAGGAAGATCTCGAAACCATAGCCGATCAGGGGATCGAGGTCAGGTAGCAGCGTGGGGGTCGGCGAATCGGCATCGGAACGCGTCCTGCTGGTGGAGGGCGACGACGACCTTCACGTGGTGAGGCACATTTGCACACGCCACGGATCGATGCCGGAGTTCTCGGTCGAGCCGAAGGGAAGCGTGGAGCAGGTTCTGCGTGCCATCGGTCCCGAAGTCAAGGCTCCCGGTCGGCGATCAGTCGGTGTTCTCGTCGACGCCAACGATGACCTCGGTTCGCGGTGGCAGGCTATTGTTGACCGTCTGGCGCGAGCCGGCATCGTGATGCCGCCGACTGCCGAGCCTGCTGGTACCGTAGCCGAAAGCACGCCAAGGGTTGGCGTCTGGCTCATGCCGGACAACGTGTCCGCTGGTGAACTTGAGGACTTCGCCGTCCGACTCATACCTGCCGAGGATCCGGTTTGGCCGGAGGCACGTCGATACATCGACGGTATCCCGGTGGAAGGCAGGAAATTCGCTCCCGGCAAAGTGATGAGGGCAAGACTGTACGCTTGGCTGGCGACCCGCAAGGAACCGCGTCGAATGGGAGCCGCCATAGGCACGGGGGATCTGCAAGCCGGCGAGACGCTGGCGGTCGGATTCGCGGACTGGCTTCAGCGGCTCTTCCATTGAGCAGACACTCTACCGTCTCCGAGCGCCCGCGCCTGTGAAAGCACTGGCACACGCGGGCATGTTTGCCCTCGTGGTCTACGTCGGGCTGTGCGCGGCGCTGTTCCTGCTGCAGCACGGGCTCATCTTTCACCCGCGCCCGGTCGGACATCCCCCGGCCGGCCCCCACGTCGTCCCCGCGACCGTGCCCGCCGCCGACGCCACCCTGCGCGGCTGGATCGTCAACCCGGAGTCGGCGGGCCCGGTACTCATCTATTTCGGCGGCAACGCGGAAGACATCTCGGGGCGCGTCACCGCCTTCGCGACGCTGGACGCCACCACGGTCCTGATCAGCTACCGGGGCTATGGTGCGAGCGACGGCACGCCGTCCGGGACGGATCTGGTCCGGGACGCGGGCGTGGTGGTGGAGACGATGCGGGAGCGCTTCGGCGGGGACCGCGAGATCATCCTGTTCGGGCGCAGCCTCGGCGCCGGTGTCGCGGCGGTGGCGGCCGGCGCGGCGCGGGTCGACGGGTTGATCCTCCTGAGCCCTTACGTCAGCCTGGCGCGCATCGCCCAGCAGCGTTTCCCGGTGTTCCCCGTGCGCTGGCTGCTGCGCCACGACATCGACGCGTCGGCAGTGGCCGCGACGTTGCCGGAGCGCATGCTGGTGCTGTACGCGCGGGACGACAGTACCGTTCCGACGGAGGAGTCCCGCGCCTTCGTGCGCCTGCTGGCGTCCGAACCGCACGTCGTCGAGTTCTCGGGTGCCCACAACGCGCCGATGACGTCGCCGCCGATCTGGGAAGCGATCGAGGGGTTTCTCAACGGGGACGACCATACTGCGTGAGCGCGCTGTGGTAGAAGGCGCGGTTCCTCACTTATGCTGGCCCGAGCGAAGGCCAACGGCGGGAGGCAACATGACGGCGATGGCAGAAGAACTGCGCGCGACCCGCAAGCGCGAGGTAGCGCTCGGCTATCGCGTCTTCGGCGCGCTCGGCTGGGGCGACCTGGGCGACGGCCACATCAGCGCCCGCGACCCGGAACGGACGGACTGCTTCTGGCTGCTGCGCGGCGATGTCGGGTTCAAGGACGCGCGGATCGAGGACCTCGTCCTCGTCGGACCCGACGGGACCATTCTGGAGGGCGCTGGCGGGAGGAACCGGCCGGCTTTCTTCATCCACTGGCCGATTCTGCAGGCGCGACCGGACATCGTGAGCGTCGCCCATACACACACCTCGTTCGGAACGCCTTTCTCCGCCGAGGGCCGGCTGCTCGAACCGATCACCCAGGAAGCGTGCGTCTTCTTCGAGGACCAGGCCCTGTTCGATGACGAGGAGGTCCAGGTCCAGGGCCTCGACTGCGGTGTACGCATCGCCGCGGCGCTCGGAGAGAACCGGGGCGCGGTGATGCGCAGTCACGGACTGCTGACGGTGGGCGCCACCGTGAAGGAGGCCGTGGCCTGGTTCGTGATGATGGAACGCGTCGCGGAAGCGCACGTGAAAGCGCGGAACCCGCGGCCGATCTCCGCGGAGGCGGCCCGCTTCGCGAAGGCGGACCTCGCCACGGACGCCCAGGCGGACCGGGTGTTCCGCTTCCTCGTGCGGCACCACCTCGGTGCGGAGGCCGAGGCCGGTGCGCGCGGCGCCGACACGATACGCGCGGTTGGCGGCTGACGCGTGAACGGCGGGTCGTACAGATCGGTGCGGTTTGCGCTCCTGGCGCTGCCGCTCGTGGGCGCCATGGCCCTGCCCGCGGCCGCCGACGCGCTGGTCGAAGGTCCCGAACTCGAGTGGGACGTCTCCCTCTGGGGCAAGCAGCGCGCGGGGACGGCGGTCGCCGACGAACTGGCCGCCCGGGTCGAAGCCCGTACCGGGGGCCGCTGGACGATGTCGCTGGCGTACGGCGAGGCGCTGTCCAAGGCCCGGGAGAACCTCGACGGCCTGGCGATAGACGCATTCCAGGCGGCCATGTTCTGCAACTTCTACCATCCGCGGAAGAACCCGGCGC
The DNA here is from genome assembly GCA_963664635.1 of Pseudomonadales bacterium. Lineage (GTDB taxonomy): Bacteria > Pseudomonadota > Gammaproteobacteria > Pseudomonadales > Azotimanducaceae > VXNE01. The sequence goes on from OY761542.1 coordinate 1,026,989, forward strand.
TCATGGTGCTGACGATGCCGTTCCTGCCCATGAACGACCCCGACCAGGACCGGCGGGTCCGGGAGGCCGTCTACGGCCATCCCGCCGTGGAGAAGGAACTCGCCCGCTGGAACGCGATGGTCTACACGTCCACCTTCCTGCCGCAATACGAACTGCTGGGCCGGGGAGCGCCGCCCCGCGAGCTGTCCGGCTGGAAGGGCCTGACGGTCCGCGCCGGCGGCGGGCTCGGACAGGCGATGAAGCTGCTCGGCGCGACCCCGGCGAGTTCCACCGCGACCGAGGTCTACACCGGCGTGCAGCAGGGCACCATGGACGCCGCGTCGTTCCCGTTCACCTACGGCCACGTGTCGTACCGCATCCACGAAGTGGCCGACTGGTTCACCGGCAACCTGACGCCGGGGACGTCCGACTGTCCCCTCGCGTTCTCCATCACGGCCTACCGCGCGCTGCCGCCGCAGTACCGCGCGCTGCTGGACGACCTGAAGGAGGAGGTGATCGCCGCCCAGTTCCAGGCGTACCGGGAGGTCGACGCACAGAACCTGCCGATGCTGCGTGGCCGCCTCGAGGAGATCCGGTACACGGACGATCAACTCGCCGAGTTCCAGGCCCGCGCGGGCCGGCCCGTGATCGACGCCTGGATCGAGGACAACGCCGACCGCTTCGACGCGCGCGGCCTGGTGCAGGCCGTCTTCGCGGCGGCGGGGCACTCCTACGAATGAAGCGATGACCGACGGGTTCGGTCGGCTGCTCGACGCCGGCGACCGCCTGCTCGGCCGCGTCGAGAACGGCCTCAACCTGTGCGCGGGCGTGCTGATCTTCGCCCTGATGCTGCTCGGGGTCGTGCAGATCGTGCTGCGTACGGTCTTCAACGCACCGATCTTCGGGTACATCGACGTCGTCGAGGTCTCGATGGTGGGCTTCGCGGTGCTGTCGATCGCATTCGTGCAGCGGGTCGGCGGGCACGTGCGCATGGAGATGCTCATCGGGAAGCTCGCCGGCCGCGTGAAGTGGCTGGTGGAGGCCCTCGGAACGGGCCTCGCCGGGTTCATCGTGGCCGTGCTCATCCCCTACTCCTGGGACCACTTCGAACGCGCGTTCGATTTCGGGGACAGCACCATCGACATCGAGCTCGCCACGTGGCCCGCCAAGCTCGTGGTGCCCGTGGCGCTCTCCGTCCTCCTGCTGCGGCTCGTCCTGCAGTTCGGCGGCTACCTGCGCCTCGCCGCGGCGCCCGGACTCGAGCCCGTGGCCGTGCCGTCGATCAAGGACGCGGCCGAGCGCGCGCAGGAAGAGATCCTGCTCACCGAGGGCGACGACGCGGGCGGGCGGCCGACATGACGGGCCTCGACGACTTCTGGATCGGTATCCTCGGCGTCGGGCTGCTCGTTGCGCTGGTGGCGCTCGGCGTGCGGGTTTACGTGGCGGCGGCGCTGACCGGGTTCCTCGGGCTGCTGGAGCTCAAGGGCTGGAGCGTCGCGGGTGCCATCGCCGGCACGATCCCCCATTCGAAGACGGTCACGTACCCGCTCTCCGTCCTGCCGCTCTTCATCCTGATCGGCTTCCTCGCGTTCCACGCCGGCCTCACCGGACGCCTGTTCGAAGCCGCGCGCCGCTGGGTGGGCTGGGTGCCCGGCGGTTTGGCGGTGGCGACGGTGTTCGCGAGCGCCGGCTTCGCGGCGGTCTCCGGCGCCTCGACGGCCACGGCCGCAGTGTTCTCCCGCGTGGCCGTGCCCGACATGCTGCGCAGCGGCTACGGCAAGCGCCTGACGGCCGGGGTGATCGCCGCCGGCGGCACGCTCGCGTCACTGATTCCGCCTTCGGCGATCCTCGTGATCTACGCCATCATCGTGGAGGAGTCGGTCGGCAAGCTGCTGCTGGCCGGCCTGATCCCGGGGGTGGTGTCCGTCGTCATCTACACGGCGCTGATCGTCGGCATGTGCGCGGTTCGGCCGGAACTCGGGCGGCCCGTCACGGGGTTCACCTGGCGGCAGCGCTTCGCGAGCGTGCCGGGTGCGCTGCCGATCTTCCTGGTGGTCGGGATCGTCTTCGGGGCGCTCTACACCGGCGCCGCGACGCCGACGGAGGCGGGGGCGCTCGGGGCGATGGTGGTCTTCTGCCTGTACATCGTGCGCGCGTACCGGCAGCGGTCGCTACGGCAGGCGGGCGAGCGGCTCGGGGAAGCGCTGATGGAGACGGCGAAGCTCACGGTGATGATCTTCACCCTCGTTTGGGGCGTCTTCCTGTTCGTGCGCTTCCTCGGCTTCGCCGGACTGCCGGAAGTGTTCGCCGACTGGGTGGTGACCCTGGACATGCCACCCATCGTCATCGTGATCTGCATCCTCCTCGCCTACGCCGTGCTCGGCATGTTCATGGACGCGATCGGCATGCTGGTGCTCACGCTGCCGGTGGTCTTTCCGGCCGTCGTGGCCCTGGGTTACGACCCCATCTGGTTCGGCATCGTGGTCGTCAAGATGGCGGAGATCTGCCTGATCACGCCACCGATCGGCCTCAACTGCTTCGTCGTCGCCGGCGTCGCCCGGGAACTCCGGGACGAGTCCGGCCACTCCCTCGAGATCCCGCTGCAGGACGTGTTTCGCGGCATCGGGCCGTTCTTCGTGGCGGACGTGCTGACCGTCGCGGTCCTGCTCGCGGCGCCGGGCATCGTGTTGTGGCTGCCGAACACGATGGGCAGCTGATGGCGCCGGTGCGACGGCTGCTCCTGGTCCGGCATTGTGCGGCGTCCGGCCAGCAACCGGACGCGCCCCTGTCGGAGGACGGGCAGCGGCAGGCGCGGGCGCTCGCGCGCTTCCTGTCCCGCCATCCGATCGACTACGTTGTCGCCAGTTCGTACACGCGCGCCCGGCAGACCATCGAACCCTTTGCCGCCCGCGCGGGCCTGGCCGTGCATCTCGACGACCGGCTGGTCGAGCAGACTCTCGCGGCGCCCCCGGTCCCCAACTGGCGCGAGGCGGTCCGCGACGGGTTCGCCGACCCGGACCTGCGGCTGCCGGGCGGGGAGTCGGGACGGGACGTGCTGCAGCGCGGGTGGGCCGTCCTCGAGGACCTGCTCGAAGGAGGACACGGGCTCCCGGTCGCGGTGACCCACGGCAAGTTCCTGAGCGTGATCCTGAATTCGATCGATGCGGACTTCGGCTACGCGCAGTGGCAGTCCCTCTCGAACCCGGACGTGTTCGCGCTCTCGGAGGGCGGCGCAGGCTGGACGTACGAGCGGATCTGGTCCGCGTAACGCGGATGCCCGCGCGACGGCATGCCGCGCGAGCGTCCCCCGCACCGCGCCCGCGGGATACCATGCGCGGCTTCGACACGTCTTGAGGACTACGGACCCATGCCAGCCATCTCTGCCGCCGACGGCCCGGTCGCCGTCACTGGATGCTCCGGCTTCACCGGCGCACACCTGGTCCGCGAACTCGTCATCCACGGCTATCGCGTCCGCGCCTGTATCCGCGATGCAGCTTCGTGGCGCGGCCGGGACGCGGTCGCGTACCTCGAGCGCCTGCCGAACGTCGAGATCGTCGACGGCTGCGACCTCTTCGTGCCGGGCTCCTACGATGCCGCGTTCGCGGGATGCTCCGCCGTCTTCCACACGGCTGCCGTGCTCGGCAACTCGGCCGACGGCAAGTCGCAGCCCCTCGGCAGCGGCGACGTGGCCCAGGACATCTATGACGGCGGCATGGTCGGCACGCACAACGTCGTCGACGCGGTGAACGCCAGCGGCAGCGTCCGGCGGCTCCTCTACACCAGTTCCATGGCCGCCGTGCGCCCCCGCGAGGCCCAGGCCCCGGACGGCTACGAGTGGACCGAGACCGACTGGGCCTCCAACGCCCCGGACGCGTACACGCGCAGCAAGGTCGACACGGAACGGTTCATCAACGCCGCCGCGGACGCGAGCGACGGCCGCTGGGACGCCATCACGATGAACCCGGCGATGATCTGCGGCCCCATCCTGTTCAAGGCGCAGGTGGGCCAGTGGATCGAGCAGATCGGCCGGCTGGCGGCGGGCCTCCAGCCCAACTGGCCCTCAAAGTACGACACGTACTACGACATCATCGACGTGCGCGACCTGGTGAAGGCACAGCGGCTCGCGGCGGAGTCGACCGTGGATCACCGGGCGACGCACGGCGGACCCCGTTACATCCTGCACGGGAGCGGGGGGCGGTCGGCTTTGAGACTGGGCACGGAGGTCATTGAGGTTATTCGTGAGCACTTTCCGAGTTTTGAACTCGGTGCGCCTTCGACGGTAACGGACAGCGGGGAGCCGGTTCGACCGGAGTCGCGGACGGTCAATGACTGCAAGAAGTCGAAGAGCGTGCTCGGGGCGACGATTCGGTCGGTGGACGAGACTATTCGGGACGTGGTGGAGACGTCGGTGGAGCTTGGGATCATCAAGCCCCGCGCCGGGACGTACGCAGATTGAGAAATGTTCGTCCGCTTCAGCCAGGGAGATGCTGTTTGACGCTCCCAGGGGCTGCCGCCAAGGCCGCGGTGGTGCCATCAAAGGGATTCCGACGGCCATTCGTACCGATTGATCTGCACGCGCCCGCGACGGTCAAGCGTGATCTCGACAACTTCGTTGACGGGCTCAATGTCGCCGAGGTGACCCAGAGCGTGTTGGAAGAGATGGCTGAACGTACCGGGATCGATCTCGCCGGCTTCCACGTTCAGGCAGATCAAGCCGGGGTGCAGCGATTCGCGAGCCGACAGTTCCTTGAAGTCGGTGCGGTTGCTCGTGACCAAGACGTAGTCGTCTGCCACGGCTCGCGCCATCAGGACCCAGTCTTTCTCTGAAGTCAGACCAAGCCAGTTGACATGTGTCGACCCGTGGTAACCCCTGTTGCGGGCAGTCTCGACGAGTTCTGGGCTGAGGCACTCGTCGATGAGGAACTTCATCGAAGTCGCCTGACACTTACGGGGAAGTCAGGGAGACGGACCGCGTGCCGACGGCTTATGACTCTCGCTCTTGTTCCGCCACCCGCGGAAGGGGTGCGGATCGGGTGGTCGGACGTGCTGATCGGCGTAGGCGACAGCGCGATCGATATGGGTTTCCGTCAGCCTCGGATAGGCCCGCAAAATGGCCTTGATGGCGACGCCGTTCGCGACCATGTCAGCGACGTCGTGAACGGGTATCCGGGTGCCGTCGAACCGAGGGACACCGGAGAGCGTGTCGTTGTCGGAGACGATCCTTACCTGGGTCTCAAGCTTCTTCACTTGTGCATGGGCCAACAGCTTGCTGGCGGGAATTCTAGTCCCCGTTGTCCCTACCAGCAACGCGCTCCTTGACAGGGCGGTCCACCTTCGCGCGCGGCTCATGGCGCGGACGGCCCAGGTTGTCGGACACAGTTGAGCGCGGCCAATCTAGAAACGCGTGCACTTGCCGCGTCGGGCGAGGCCCAGGCCCCGGACGACTACGAGTGGACCGAGACCGACTGGGCCTCCGACGCCCCGGACGCGTACACGCGCAGCAAGGTCGATACGGAACGGTTCATCAACGCCGCCGCCGACGCGAGCGACGGCCGCTGGGACGCCATCACGATGAACCCGGCGATGATCTGCGGGCCCCATCCTGTTCAAGGCGCAGGCGGTGGCAATGGATCGAGCAGATTGGACGGCTGGCGGCGGCCTCCAGCCCAACTGGCCCTCAAGGGAGATGCTGTTTGACGCTGCCCCGGGGCTGCCGCCAAGGCCGCGGTGGTGCCATTAAAGGGTTTCCGACGGCCATTCGTACCGATTGATCTGCACGCGCCCGCCACGGTCAAGCGTGATCTCGACAACTTACTTGCTTGCATCGCAAGCAACCGATAGTTTAGGCCCGCACCATCAGGAGGTACGACCGATGGCCAGCATCACGATCCGAAATCTTGACGACGACGTGAAGACTCGCCTTCGCGTGCGCGCCGCCGGGCATCACCGCTCGATGGAGGAAGAGGCGCGCATCATCCTGCGCAACGCGGTCAAGCGCGGGCGGAGCACGCGGAACCTCGCGGAGATTGCCCGCGCGCACTTCGGCCCGGACAACGGGGTGGATCTGGAACTGCCGCCGCGCGGGCCGAGGCGCGAACCGCCGTCCTTCGATTGAGCGCGCCGCGATGTCCGTACTGGTAGACACCAATGTAGTGTCCGAGTTGATTGGCCGGTCGCCCGATCCGGCGGTGGGAGACTGGGCCGCCGCCCACGACCTTGAGGATCTTTTCTTCTCGGCTGTCGGCGAGGCGGAGTTGCGCTACGGCGCCGCCATCCTGGCGGCGGGCCGGCGACGGGAAACCCTGATCGCGGACATCGAACGGTTTCTTCGCAGTGCGTTCGACGACCGCATCCTCCCCTTCGACAGCGCCGCGGCGCGCGCCTACGCAGACATCGCGGCCATGCGCCGTTCCGCCGGACGGCCCACTCAACCGGCGGACTGCCAGATCGCGGCGGTCGCCCACTCCCGCGGCATGTCCGTGGCGACCCGCAACGTCCGGGACTTCGAGGGCATGGGCATCGATGTCGTCGATCCCTGGATGGCCGAATGAGCGGCGCGCCCCAAGCGCCATGACCTTTTCGCATAGCGCGCGCTCCACGCCCAGTACGTAGATGCTGAAGGGGTCGAGTTCGTGCTGCCGCACGAGATCTGCGCGACCGGCGTCGACCAGAAAGTCGTGAATGAGCGTCGCGATCGGCAGGTCCGACGACGGCGTTGGGTTCGCGAACGAATTGATCTCGATCAGCAGGATGTCGGAGACCTGACCGAGTTCTGCGGCGGACGTGCGCATCGAGAATGCATGCGCTGTCTTCCGGAAGCGTCCGTGCTTGGACTCCTGTAGATGTTCGGGCTGGTAGCGCAGGTCCTGGGTGATTTCCTCCTCTATCGACCTGATCAGCGCGCGGCGTCGCGAGTCGCTCAGTCCGTCATCGCGACGCAGGGCGAGATCGACGTCTTCGGAAAAACGTTCGACGAGACGATGCGCCTTGGCAAGCGATGTGCCTCCTTTGAGGACGACGGCCGCCCCGTGGTCGGATTCGTGGAGGCGCTTGAGTACCCGGGTGACCCAGTAGTCCTTCTCGACATGGACCGCTGGAATGCCGATGCGATCCGCCGTGGCCTGAATGAGCTCCAGGTACGTGTCGGGCGACTCGTGCAACTTCACCGGAAATTCCAGGCTCGGGAGTCCGGGAAATCCTCGGGATCGACACCCAGGTCGAAATGCGTGGTGGGGTTGAGCGAAGCCTTGAGAGCCGGCAACACCTCTATCGCACAACGCGTGAGCAGCATCCCCAGCAGGGCTCTCGTGCCCGGGTTGTAGTAGTCCAAAGCCAACCGCTGCAGTTTTCTTTCCTCGGCCGGCGTGAGCTCCGTCAAATGCTTCGTCATCGCCCCGATGACGCGCGCGACGTTCGCATCGGGCACCTTTCGTGCGTCGCGCAGGATGTCCAGGATCTCGAGCAGCGGCACCGTTGCATCCGAGATCGGCGCCCGCTTGGAGAGCAACTTCACCCGTATCGTGCCGAAGTCCCTGGTCTGGGTGGCGCGGTTCACCGCGATCGTTACTGTCTTGGGCATCTGTGTGGTGAGGCCCAGGCGGTTGTAGAGGGCGGGTCCGGTGATGTACCCGGTCCGCTGCCCGTTGCGATACAAGGCATCGCGCAGGCGCTCCGCGTCGCTGAGGGGAACTTCGCCGAGCGCGCCGGTGCGGGGTTTGTAGAAGCGACCCTTCGCGACGCGCTTCAAGCGCCGGCCTCGGACGCTTCGGTTTACGGCCCGCACGACCGCCGCGGGAGCCTCCCGGTATTGTGGAAAGACCTCGTAGCCGAATATCCGTCCAGCCGGCGCCCGATCGATGGTCTCGTTCACTGCGGCCGCGACGCTCATGGACTCTCCTCCCGCATCCGGGCGTACGCTACTCCCTCGTCCTCCTGTGTCAAGTTAAATCCAAGAAAAACATGACACCTTGGCTGCTGAAACGAAGCGTCCAATCTGCCGGGGCGGAGGAGGTTGAGGGTGAGCGAAGCCGCCGCAACGGGCAGACGCGCGGGGGTTTCGGCGGCGCGAAATTTCTGCGGCTCAGGCTCGGGGCGTTCCATCACCGACGATCCACCCGGCGAGGCAGAGCGGCTTCCCCTTCCCCCACCCCCCCACCGAACGCGTACACTTGCGCGTTTTCGCCAAGGGCAAGCGCATGAAACTGGGACTGGGCATCGGCCCGCTGGGGCCGCCGGGCGGCGCGCTGATCGTCGAACTCGCCAAGGAAGCCGAGGCGCTCGGCTACGACACCATCTGGGCGCCGGAGATCTACGGGGCGGACTGCTTCACGCCGCTGACGTGGATCGGCGCGAACACCGAGCGCATCAATCTCGGCACGTCCATCATGCAGATCTCTGGGCGGACTCCGGCGAGCGCTGCGATGCACGCGGTGACGCTCGACTACGTCTCGAACGGTCGGCTGATCCTCGGCATCGGGGTGTCGGGGCCGCAGGTGGTGGAGGGCTGGTACGGGCAGCCGTACCCGAAGCCGCTGGCGCGGACGCGCGAGTGGGTGTCCATCTTCCGCAAGATCGTCTCCCGGGACGGGCCGGTGGCGTTCGACGGGGACCACTACCAGTTGCCGCTCGAAGGCGGCACGGGCCTCGGCAAGCCGCTGAAGCTGATCCTGCACCCCGTGCGCGAGCACATCCCGGTGTATCTCGGCGCCGAAGGTCCGAAGAATGTCGCCATGGGCGCGGAGATCTGCGACGGCTGGATCCCGATGTTCCTGTCGCCGTACCGCATGATGGAGCAGTACAAGGACGCGATGGCGATCAAGAACCGCGACTTCGAGATCGCGGCGACCACCACGGTAATCGTCAGCGACGACGTGCAGGCGGCCATCAATCAGGTCAAGCAGAACGTCGGCTTCTACGTGGGCGGCATGGGCGCGAAGGACTTCAACGTCCACAAGGACCACGTGACGCGGATGGGCTTCGGGGAGGCGGCGGACCGCATCCAGGAACTGTTCCTGTCGGGGCGCCGGGACGAGGCCATCGCCGCCGTGCCGGACGAGCTCTGCGACGAGATCTCGCTGCTCGGTCCGCGGGAACGCATCCGGGAGCGGCTGCAGGCGTGGAAGGACAGTCCCGTCACGATGTTGAACGTCGGTACGGCGGACAAGGACACGCTGCGCCTGATGGCGGAAGAGGTGCTGTAGGGCACTCACAGGAACGCAAAGGACCCCATGGAAATGTTGCAAATGCAATCGACCGTCCTGGCGGACGGTCACCTGGAACTCGCCGTCGTCGACGTGCCGCAGCCCGAACCGGGCGCGGACGATGTCGTCATTCGTGTCGAAGCGGCGCCCATCAACCCCTCGGACCTGGGGTTCCTGCTCGGAGGCGCCGACCCGACGTCGGCGCAGGCCCTGGCGAAGGGACCCGGCGTCCGCCTCAAGCTGCCGCCTGAGGCCTCGGCGATGCTGGCGGCGCGCATGAAGCGCCCCACGCCCTGCGGCAACGAGGGCGCGGGTGTCGTGGTGGCGGCCGGCGAGAGCGAAGCCGCCCAGGCGCTGCTCGGCAAGACGGTGGCCACCTGGCGCGGCGCCATGTACTCCCAGTTCAAGCTCAGCCGGGCGGACCAGTGCCTGGTGCTGCACGACGGCACGACGCCGGCGGAAGGCGCGTCCTGTTTCGTGAACCCGCTGACCGTGCTCGGCATGGTGGGGACGATGCGCCTCGAAGGCCACACGGCCCTGGTGCACACGGCGGCCGCGTCGAACCTCGGCCAGATGCTGCAGAAGGTCTGCACCGCGGAAGGGATCGGGTTGGTCAACATCGTGCGCCGCCCGGAGCACGTGGCGCTGCTGCGCGGCATCGGTGCGAAGCACGTGGTGAACTCCAGCCTCGACTCCTTCGAGGCGGACCTGGTCGAGGCATTGGCCGACACCGGCGCCACGCTCGCGTTCGACGCCACCGGCGGCGGCGGTCTGCCGGGGCGCATACTGGCCGCGATGGAGATGGCCCAGGCACGCCTCGGCGGCGCCGCGACACCCTACGGCACGGCGGTGCACAAGCAGGTCTACATCTACGGTGGGCTGCAGCGCGGCCCCACGGTGTTCGACCGGGCCTTCGGCATGGCGTGGGGCATGGGCGGCTGGCTGTTGCCGATCTACCTCGAGCGAGTGGGCCCGGAGGAGTCGGAGCGGCTGCGGCAACGCGTCGCGGACGAGATCAGGACCACGTTCGCGAGCAGCTACGGGAAGACGGTGTCCCTCAAGCAGGCGGTCACGCCGGAGGCGGTCGCCGCGTACGGGCGGATGTCCACGGGGGAGAAGTTCCTGGTCGAGCCGCAGCGGTAACGCGAGGGGCTACCCGGTCCCGCCGGTCCGGCGTTCGATCAGGTTCCTGATCTGCGTGAGCACGACGGCGCACGTGCGGTCGATTCGCGGACTTCGAGCCGCCAGGTCGGGATAGCCAATGCGCTCGGAGTGGAGGTCGTCGAGGGGCTCGCCGTCGATGGTGAACGTTCTCGAGACGCCTTCGCCATCGAAGGTCCAGGTGCACGAGAAGACGATGCCGAAAACCGGATCGTGCAGGTAACCTCGCAGGTCAATCTGGTGCGTGATCGTCAGCGGGAGCTCGTTTGAGAAAGCGAATCCAGGCCGGACGATGTGGTCGCGCTTCGCGCCTTCCCACCCATCTGACGTCAGCAGTTCCGATCCCCGGACCTCGCGTCCGGGAAAGGCGACGCGTGAACTCCTGACTGTCTCGCGGAACAGCGCGCCCAGGTTGTCGAGAGCGCCTTCGAGGGCCTCCACCGTAGGTCGGATGTGCTTGTTGTACGCCGCGTCAAGCGTGTCGACATCGCTCTCGGAGGGCGTCGGAACGGCTTTGGCCCGTGCGAAGGCAGCGACTTCGCGGCCCACCTCCAAGCGTTCGAGCGCGTCGCTCAGCTCGCCGAACGGCACGACTTCCGCATTGCTGCGTGACTGGCGGAGCGTCCCTCCATACACGACGGCCTTGACGGCGATGTCCGGAACGGTGCGCGCCACGGCGTCGAGCGTAGCGAAAGCGTCCGAGGCCACCGTCGCGCCGGCCTTGATCTCGAGCGCGGTCCGTCCGCCGGCCATCTCGAACAACAGGTCGCACTCCAGCCCGCGGCTGTCGCGGAAGAAGGACAGGTTGGCCGGTAGCCCGCGGTTCAGCCGGTACTTCAGCGCCTCGACCACGATCATGTTCTCGAACAGGGCTCCGCGCAGCGGATGCGTCGTGATCTGATCGGCGCCCTCGATGCCGAGGAGATGCGCGGCGAGTCCCACGTCGTAGAAGTACAGCTTCGGCGATTTCACAAGGCGCTTGCGGACGTTGGCGTGGAACGGAGGCAGCCGGAACGCGATGTAGCACGCTTCCAGCACGCCGAGCCAGTTCCGCGCCGTGGTGTGCGAGACACCTGCGTCCCTGCCGAGGGCTACCAGGTCTGTCAGCCGTCCTACCCGGCCCGCGCACAGGCGCACGAAGCGCTCGAAGGTCGACAGGTCGCGGATACCGCCCAGCCGACGCACGTCGCGCTCGACATAGGTTTCGAAGTAGTCGCCGAGGGCCTGTCGGGGCTCGATGGCCTGGTCGTGCACTCTCGGGTAGAAGCCAGAGTAGAGCAGGTCGTCGAGCGTCGCCGGCGCGCCCGCCCGTTCACGCTCCGCGAGCGTGAATGGCAACAGCCGCAGCAGCCCGGTGCGTCCCGCCAGCGACTGGCTGGTGGCCTCGGAGAGCTGAAAGTTCTCGCTGCCAGTCAATATGAACAGGCCGTTGCGGCCCTGACCGTCGGCATGGACCTGGAGGTAGGACAGCAGGTCGGGGGCACGCTGAACCTCGTCGATGATGGCGCTGCCACCGAGACGGGCCAGGAAACCGCGTGGGTCGGACGCCGCGAACTGGCGTTGGTCGGGCTCCTCCAGATTGGCATACGCGAGGTGCGGGAATGTCTCGCGGCAGAGCGTCGTCTTGCCGGACTGCCGTGGTCCGGTCACGGTGACGAAGGGGTACTGGCGAAACAGGTCGACCAGGCTGCCCGTGACCTCGCGCTCGATCATGGGTTCGAGTGTAGGGGACTCTTGAACAATATGAAACTGTAAATTTCATATTGTGCATAGCGTGTCCGAGCGGACTCGCTAGGCCCTTTGCGTCGCGGTCGTTCCCCCGTAGCGTCGGTCCCCGGTCTCCTGCCGCAGTAGCTCGAGCTCCGCCTTCAGCGCCTGGCGGCCTGCCTCGGCCGCGGGATCCGTCGGGTAGTAGGCAAGCTCGCTCTCCGGCTCGCCGGCGACGCGCGTGCCGATGAGCACGCGGGGCTCCGCGTAGTCGTAGGGTCGCGCCCGGTGGGCGATGGCGCGGTTGTCCCAGAGCAGGGTGTCTCCCGGCCGCCACCGGTGGGTGTAGACGCGGGCGGGGTCGGACACCACGAAGTCCACGAGGGACCGGATCAGCCGCTTGCTCTCGGCACGATCGAGACCCGGGATGCCGAAGGCGTGCCGCCCGACGAACAGGTTCGGCACGCCCGTCTCGGGGTGCACCTTGACCAGGGGGCGCAGGTACGCTTCGCCGTGGTAGACGCCGCGCGCGTCCTGGTCCTGGGGCGGGAAGTCGCCCACGTCGTTGGCCTGCGAATACTGGGTGGAGTGAAACGCGCTCAAGTCCTGGATGCGCTGCCGCGTGGTCCGGTCCAGGGCCGCGTAGCCGGCGCGCAGGTCGGCGAGTTCGGTCTCGCCGTCGGTCTCGGGAACGACGACCGCCGACAGCATGGCGCACTTGCTGCTGATGGGCTTGTACGTCGAGTCGGTGTGCCACGCCTCGTTGCCGACGTTGGTGCGCATGCGCTGCGAGTCGATATCGAACACTTCCCCCAGGCGGCCGTCGCGGTGCCGCTCCTGGTTGGACAGGGGCAGGGCGCCGAACTCCAGTTCCCCGAAGCGCTCGCCGAACGCCACGTTCTCCGCGTCGGAGAGGAACTGGCTCGGGAACAGGAGGAAGCCGTGGTCGAGGAAGGCGGTCTTGAGCGTGCCGAACTCCGCGTCGGTGAGCTTGCCGAGCGCGACGCCGGTGACGGTCGCGCCGAATACCTTGTCGGGGATGGGGGTGATGTTCATGGATGCCTATCGTAAACCCGCTGGACCGTAGGGGATGCCCTCGTGGCATCCCGTCTCGAATTCACGCGGAGCCCGGGGGTCGGGGACGGGCGACCACGAGCGTCCCCCTACACGTTCGAAAAGTCCGGCTTGCGCTTTTCGCGGAACGCCGCGAGCGCTTCGCTGTTGGCCGGCCCGCCGATGAGTCTCCCGAGCGTCGCGTTCTCGTCGGCGGACGCCGCGCGCAGGCGCTCCCGTGTCGAGCCGGCGATCAGGCGCTTCATCTCGGCGATCGAGTCCGCGGGCAGGGCGGCGAGGTGCGCGGCCCGTGCCTGGACGGTGTCCATGAACTTCTCGTCCGGGAACACGTCGAGCACCAGACCCGCCGCCTTGCATTCGGCGGACCCCATCCATTCGGCGGCCATCAGGAACCACATCGCCCGCTGATGTCCCATCAGTGCCGGGAAGGTCTGCGTGCTCGCCGCTTCCGCCACGAGCCCCAGCTCGGAGAACGGGCATCGGAGGCGCGCGCTCTCGGCCATGAACGCGAAGTCGGCGAGCCCGATGATCGTGGCGCCGACGCCCACGCCCAGCCCGTTGATCGCCACGACGAAGGGTTTCGGGAAGTCGAAGAGCACGTCGAGCATGCCGCCGAAACCGTGACGCGGCTGCGGCCCCCTGCTGGCCATTTCCGACAGGTCGGCGCCGGCGCTGAACGCGCGGCCGGTCCCGGTGAGGACCACCACCCGGCACCCCGCGTCGTCCCGTGCGGCGATCAGCGCGTCCGTCAGATCGTCGTACTGCTGCCCGTTGAACGCGTTCAGCGCATCGGGCCGGTTGAGGGCGATCGTGCGTACGCCTGCCGTGTCGCTTACCCTGACCATGATTTTCTCTCCTTTCCGGGCTCCAGGCGGTTCCTTTCCGGGCTCCAGGCGGCTCCCCTCAGGGCTCCAGGCGGCTCCCCTCAGGGCTCCAGGCGGCTCCCCTCAGGGCTCCAGGCGGCTCCTTTCCGGGGTCTCCCAAGAGCGCTCGCCGCCGGCGCGCCCCGCTCAATAGTAGACCGAAGCGCTGCCGCCGCCGTCGGCGGCGATCGTTTCGCCGTTGACCGCCCAGGACTTGTCCGAACAGAGGAACACGGCCAGGTGGGCGATCTCCTGCGCGTCGACCATGCGCCCGATGCTGTTGCCCCGGCCCTCGGCGTAGTCCGCGGCCTCGAGCTCCTCTCGCGTGATGCCGCGTTTCGCGGCGCGGGCCGCCAGCATCTCCGTGACGCCCTCGGTGCGGGTGAGCCCGGGATGGATGCAGTTCACCGTCACGCCATCGCGGCCGAGCTGCATGGCGAGGGTGCGCGTGAAGTGCACGAGGGAGGCGTTGCGCGCGCCGCCGCTCAGGTTGCCGGCGATGCGGGCGTTCAGGCCGCTGATGTTGACGATCCGGCCCCAGCCGGAGGCCTGCAGGTGGGGGATCGCCGCACGGGCGCAGCGCAGTGCCCCCATGTACTTGACGTTGAAGTCCTCGAGGAAGTCCTCGTCCACGATGCTGTCGATGGGGCCCGTCGCGGTGCGTGAGCCGCCCGGATACGAACCGCTGTTGACGAGGATGTGTAGGCCGCCGAGTTTCCGCGCGGCGGCGTCGACGGTGGCCTCGACCCGGGTGCGGTCCGTCACGTCGCACGCCATGGGCGATACCTGCCGTCCGGTCGCCGCCGCGATCTCGCGGGCGGCGTCGGCGAGGGGTTCCGGCGTGCGTGCCACGAGCACCAGGTCCACGCCCTCCCGCGCGAGTTCGAGCGCGATGGCCTTGCCGATGCCGCGGCTGCCGCCGATGACGAGGCCGCGCCGGCCGGTGAGTCCGGTCTCCATGGGTGCGGTCTCAGTACTCCATCACGGTGTTCTGGAAGTCGAATCCGCCTTCGGCCATCACCAGGCGGTGGCGTGCTCCCTCGGCGTTCGCGTCGTTCGTCTCGTAGCCCGCGTCGCCGCTCCACATGGCGGCGCGCACGCCGTCGGCGCGCATGCCGATGTGGGTCTCGTAGACGGTCGCGTCGGCCGAGCGGAAGCGTTCGAGGATGCCGTCGACGGTCGAGTAGCGGGACAGGTGGTACAGGGTCACCCAGGTGGGGGGCACCAGGTCGATCTCGCCGGCGGCGTGCCGCTCGAGGGCGGCGGCGGGGGAGATCCACTGGTGGTCCTTGATCTCGCCCCCGTCGATGCTGACCGCGTGGTCGGCGGCGCGGGCCGCGAAGAACCAGGTGGCGAAGCGCTTCGGCGTGCTCGGCGGCGGCGTCCAGTGCGCGAACCACACGAAGTCGTCCGGGGCCGCTTCGATGCCGGCTTCTTCGCGGGTCTCGCGGGCGGCGGCGTTGCGCGCGGTGCCTTCGGGGTCCCCATCGTCCGCCGCGTCTTCCGCGTCGATGCGCCCGCCCGGGAACACCCACATGCCGCCGAAGGCGATCCGCGAGTTCTTGCGCAGCATGAGCACCTCGACCTCCGGGGACTCGGGCGACTCGCGCAGCAGCACCACGGTGGCTGCCGGTACCGGCGGCGGTGCCTGCGCGGGATCGCCGTCGAGTTCCCCGTACATGTCGTTGCGGTGGCGGCTGGCGGGGTCGGTGGGCATGAACGCTCCTTGTCTCGGTGGGCGGTTGCGCGGCAGCTCCATTTCAGCATACCGCGCCGTCACTCATGGTGTCCGGTGGGCAAAGGGAGGCCCGGGCAGGAGCGACCGTCGATGGGCGTACTCATGCATCCTCATACAGACACTTGAACATCGGATAGGGTTTCTCGTTCCAGAAAACCTCACCATGGGCACCCCCTTTCGGCAGGGTGGCAAGCAGTTTTGCCGTTGGGAGTCGTCTCGGCCGACTGCATGTGTGGCATGTCACGCCCCCAGATTGCGGTGTTGGTCGGACCGGGAATCAGCATGTTGATGCGAATGTCCTCTTCGACAATGTCGCGGCAGACCGACCGGGTTGCGGCCCACATTCCCGCCTTGGCTGCTGCGTAGGCTGCGTTGCGCGGCCCTGTGAATTCGGCCGCGCGGGAGACGGTATTGATGATCCTGCCGCTGCCCTGGCGTTGCATGACGGGCAGCGCATGCCGCATGCCGTAGATCATGCCGTAGAGGTGGACTTCAACGTGTCGCTCGAACTCCCCGGCCGGCACATCCAGAAACGGGCGGTTCCTGCCGATGCCTGCGTTATTGAACAACGCATCAAGTCGACCGGTGCGTTCCACCGCCGCCGCGATCATGGCCTGTACGGCCGCCTCGTCGGCGACGTCACAGACCACGGTAACGGCTCCGAGCGCCTTGAGTTCCTCCAGGCCGGTAGGGTCGACATCGGCAGCGATCACGCTGGCGCCATCCGCGAGGAAGCCTTTTGACCAGGCTTTGCCGAGGCCACTGCCTGCCCCGGTAACTGCAATCGTTTTTCCAGCAGGCATCTCGGTCCGTTCCTTGCTCAAGAGTTGCTTTTGAGGGTTCCTCGGCACGAGTATGACGAAATCGTGTCCTTCGAGCGCGCGGCGCCGTCGCTCGTGGTGTCCGGTGGGCACGGGAGGCCCGGGAGGGAGCGAATGCCGAAATACGTGATGCTGCCGCCCGTCGGAGCGCTGGAACGCGCTTGGGCCGACCGCCTGCGTCAGCGGTTCCCGGAGTGCGCGGTGGTCGTGGCCGAGGACGGGGCGGAGGCCGCCCGCGCGCTGGCCGACGCCGACGGCGCCTACGGCTGGGTGCCGCCGGAGACGCTGCCGCGCGCCACGCGCCTCAAGTGGCTGCAGAACCCGTTCGCGGGCCCGTTCCCGGGGTACTACTACGACGCGCTCGTCGAGCACCCGGTGGTGGTCTGCAATCCGCGCGGCATCTATTCGGACCACATCGCGCATCACATCCTGATGTTCCTGCTCGCCCTGTCGCGCGGACTGCCGTACTGGATGGCGGCGCAGCGCGAACGGCAGTGGGACCGTTCGGCCCGCAAGCGCGGCTATGTCCACCTGCCGGACGCGACTGTCCTCGTTGTGGGCGTCGGCAGGATCGGGGCCGAGACGGCCCGCCTCGTCGCGGCCATGGGGGCCCGGGTGCTGGGGATCGAGCCGCGCCCGGAGCGGGAGTCGCCGGCCGAGCTCTTCGGGCCGGAGCGCCTCGACGACCTGCTGCCGGAGGCGGACTTCGTGGTGACCACGGTGCCGCACACGCCGGAGACGGAGGGCATGTGGAACGCGCGGCGGTTCGACCGGATGAAACGTGGTGCGTACTTCATCAACATCGGCCGCGGCATGACGACGCGCCTGGACGACCTGGTGGCGGCCCTCGAGAGCGGCCGGGTGGGCGGGGCCGGGCTGGACGTCTTCGAGACGGAACCCCTGCCGGCGGAGCACCCGCTGTGGCGCATGGAGAACGTGCTGATCACGCCGCACGTGGCCGTCGCGGACGCGGCGGACCTGGCGGAGCGCCGCTTCGAACTCATTGCGGAGAACCTGCGGCGCTTCCTGGGGGGCGAGGCGTTCGTGAACGTGGTGGACAAGGCGAAGTGGTACTGACGGGGCGCGTCATGCGCGGGCTGGGACCGTCGGACGGAACCGGCCGCGGTTGACTTTTCCCCGCAGCCCGCCAGTATTCGCCGCTTCCCCGACGTTGGACCTCTTCGATGCCCCGAGTGCTCATCGTGGGCGGCACCGGACCCACCGGCGTACCGCTCGCGAACCTGTTCCTGCACCGCGGGTACGAGGTCGCGATCCTGCATTCGGGCCGCCACCCCGCGGACTTCGACGGCCCGGTAGAGCGCATCATCGGCAACGCGCGCGACGGCGGCGACCTGCAGGCGAAGCTCGGCGGGCGCGAGTGGGACGTTGCGGTGTGCATGTACGGGCGCCTGCGGGCGCAGGCGGAAGTCCTCACCGGCCGGACCGGCCGCCTCGTCGGCATCACCGGCCAGCCCGTCTACCGTGGCGCGCAGCCGCCGACGCCGGAGGGCCGGATCCCGCTGCCCATTCCCGAGTTCGCGCCGCGCCAGTACGACGCCGAGGGCTACACCGGCAAGGTCGCCGTCGGCGAGGACCAGCTCTTCGAGCAGCACGGCAGGGGCGACTTCGAGGTCGTGATCGTCCGCTACCCCGGCGTCTTCGGCCCGCGCGCCCCGATGAACCACGAGTGGGCCGTCGTGAAGCGCATTCTCGACCGACGCCCGTTCATGATCCTGCCCCACGACGGCGTGACCTACTTCCAGCGCGGCTACGCGGACAATCTCGCGCACCTGGTCTTCCTCGCCGCCACCCGGCCCGAAGCCGCCGGCGAGGCGTTCAACGCGGGGGACGAACGGGTGCTCAGTTCGCGCTACGTGGCCGAAGTGATTCGCGACGAGCTCGGCTCGGACATGGAGTTCATCGGGATTCCTGCGGAGTTCTGCCCCGGCGTGTTCCCGCTGGCGGAAAAATCCAACCAGATGCTCGACATGTCGAAGGCGCGCAACCTGCTCGGCTACCGCGACGTGGTGGACGTCGAGATCGCCACCCGCCGCACGGCCGTCCACCTGCGCGATCATCCGCCGGACCCGAAAGACCTCTATCCCGCCGGCACCGGCACCTTCGACTACGAGCGCGAGGATCGCATCGTCCGGCAGTGGCGCCGGGCGACGGAGTTGATGAACCAGGCCTGAGAGCGAAAGCTCAACACAGGCTCAACACAGGCCAAACGCAGGAGACAGACAACGATGGCACTGAAGATCTACGGACCGCCCCAGACGCGCGTCACGCGCACCCTCTGGATGGCGCACGAGCTGGGACTCGATTTCGACAACGACCCGGGCTTCGACGAGAACCAGACCCCCTCGGCGGAACTCCTGGCCGCGAATGGCATGGGACAGTCGCCGACGATCGACGACGACGGCTTCACGCTGGCGGAGTCCATGGCGATCAACGTCTACCTCGCCAAGAAGCACGGCAAGCTCGCCCCGGCGACCCTCGAGGACGAAGCCCGGACCCTGCGCTGGAGCTTCTTCGCGATGACGGCGGTGGAAACGGGCCTGCTGGACATGCTCAAGCACAAGTTCGGCGTCATGGGCTACGAACAGGACGACGAAGCCGCGAAGGCGGCCGCCGAGCCGCTAGAGCGGCCGTTCAACGTCCTGAACGACGCGCTCGAAGGACGGGACTACCTGGTCGGGGACGCGTTCAGCGTGGCGGACCTCAACGTGGCGAGCGTGCTGTCGTGGGCGTCAATGGGCGGTCTCGACTTCGCGTCGCAACCCAACGTCGCCGCGTGGCTCGGCCGGTGCTTCGGCCGGGAAGCGGCGCGCAAGGCTCTTGGATAGAGCGAAGATCCGGGCGGCGTTATGATCGCCGCGTTCGGAACCAGACGGGAGCAGGACATGAGAGCGACGTGGAACGGCGCCGTGCTCGCGCAGAGCGGCGACACCGTGGTGGTCGAGGGCAATCACTACTTTCCGGCGGATGCGCTGGAGCGGACGCATTTCGAGGACAGCGACACGACCTCGTACTGTCCGTGGAAGGGGACGGCCAACTACTACCACGTGGTCGTGAACGGCGAGACCAACCGCGACGCGGCGTGGATCTACCACACGCCGAAGGACGCGGCGGAGCAGATCACGGGCCGGATCGCCTTCTGGCACGGCGTCGAGGTCGGCTGATCGGGCGCATGACGACCGAACTCGACATCCGGGGCCTCGTTCCGGAGGTGGTCGAAGCCGTCGGCGCGTTCGACTTCGACGAGCGCGACAGCGGGCTCTCCCCGCGACGGCTGCCGGCCTGGACCCGGCGCCAGTTGCCGCCGTTCGTGGACATCATGGCGCGCATGCCGTCGGGCGTGCGCCTGCGTTTCACCACGGACTCCCGGCGTGTCGGCCTCTCCTTCCTCACGACCACGATGATGCTGCCGGGGCGGCCCCGGCGCCCCGTCGCGTTCAACCTCGAGATCGGCGGGCACCTGGCGACGGTGGCGTCGCTGCGCGGCAACGCGCTCAAGGTCGACCCGACCCGCGCCGACGGCTTCGAGCTCGAGCGCGGCGACCCGGACACGCTGGTGTTCCCGGCCCTCGGGGAGGGGACGAAGACCTGCGAACTGTGGCTGCCCCACAACGCGTACGTCGAACTGCGGTCGTTGGTCATCGACGACGGGGCGACCGTCGCAGCGGCCCCCGCGGATACGCGGCCGCGATGGATCCACCACGGCAGTTCGATCAGTCACTGCATGGAGGCCGACGAGCCCGGCCTGACCTGGCCCGCCGTTGCCGCGCGGCACGCGGGGATGTCACTCACCAGCCTCGGCTTCGGCGGGCAGTGCCACCTCGACCAGTTCGTCGCGCGGACCATGCGCGACGCACCGGCCGACGTCGTCACCGTGAAGGCCGGCATCAACATCGTCAACATGGACTCGATGCGCGAGCGCGTCTTCGTGCCGGCGCTGCACGGCTTCCTCGACACGCTGCGCGAAGGCAAGCCGGATACGCCCATCGCCGTCGTCTCGCCGATCTACTGTCCGAGCGCGGAGACGCGGCCCGGGCCCACCATCCCGAACGCCGAGGGCAGGTTCGTCACGGTGGACGGCTTCGAGGAGCATCGCGTCGGCTGCCTGACGCTGACGCGTATCCGGGAGCTGATCGCCGAGGCCGTGGAAGCACGCCGGTCCGCCGGCGACGCGGCACTGCACTACGTCGACGGTCTCGAACTCTTCGGGGCTGACGACGCCGGGGACCTGCCGGACGACCTGCACCCGAGTCCCGCGGGTTACGTCCGCATGGGCGAGCGGTTCGCCCCGGTGCTCCGGCGCCTCATCGCCTGAGTCCGGTCTCGGGGTCGCCCGCGGCCGCCGGCAACACCCGGTAGCAGACTATCCCGGGCGTCTTCCTTCGCCCGGGCGGCGCCGTGACGCAGCGTCCGCCGGCTACTTGGGCACCAATGCGTATCGGTCGTCGATCGCGCGCCGTACCAGGGCCCAGTCCTGACGGGACCGGAGCCCGAGCCAGGTCACATGTGTGGACTCAGGGAACCCCTGCTTGCGGGCGATCGCCGCAAGGCTGGGGCTCAGGCATTCGTCGATGAGGAACTTCAACGCGAGGCAGGCAGGTCATCGAAGGCGGTCTCGCTCGCGATGGCCGGCTTGCGCGCGCCAGAAGGGCTCCCGGCGGGGCCGCCCGCGCCGGGGATAGGCCCGGGCGTAGAAGGCGGCCAGCTCGATCTGCCTTTCCGAAAGCTGCGGGAATGCTTCGTGGATCGCACTGGCGCAATCGCCGTTGGCCAGCATGTCGGCGATGTCGTGAACCGGAATGCGGGTTCCCTTGAAGCACGGCGTCCCCGACAGCACCGCCTTGTCGCACTCGACCGCCTCCGCGGCGCTGGCGAGCATCGAGAGTCCTCCGCGGACGTCGCGCTTCATCGCCCGCACGTCCACGGACACGTCGCGCTCCCGGGCCGTTCTCGCCCCTGGATGGTCAAGAAGATAACGCACCAGGCGCCGGCGCCCTTCCAAGGTGATGACGTTCGTCGTGTCGTGGGCGAGTTTCAGCCCCACCAGTGCGTCACGATGGACACTGCGGGGCTGTCCGCCGCGGCTACCCACGGCGTCGAGCAGGCCTGCGTCGATGATGCGATGCACCTGCTTGACCGGCACGCCGGTGACGCAGGCGGCCTCGTTCGCCGACAGCGTGGAACTGATCATGACTTCGTTATCCTTCCTCCATTCTGGAAGAAATATAGCGCGCGAAGGCTCCCCAATGCCAGCACCAGTCGTTTGACCGTTGCTCGGCGCAGCTATGTCCGCATGGGCGAACGGTTCGCCCCGGTCCTGCGGCGCCTCATCGCCTGGGTCGGACCGCCCGGAACGACGCGGTAGACCACCATTCCCGGCGTCCTCCGAAAGTAGTCCAGCAGCGGCGCTTCGACCACCCGGCGTTGCCCGCGCAGGGTCGAGGCGTGCCGGAGGTACAGACCGTCCGCCCGGCGCACGGCGATGCCGGCGTGGGTGACGTCGAGCCCCGGGGCTTCGGCGTAGACGCCCAGGTAGTCGCCCGTCGCCAGCCGGCGGGCCACGGACTCGTCGAGTCGCTCCGCGGGAATGTAGGCGATCGTGCGTTCGGCGACCGGAATGCCCTCGAGGAGGACGCCGCCGTCGTCGGCGCGGTTGAGGTCCTTGCGGGCGTAGGCCGTCGCCGCGCCGCCGAGGCGCGCGGTGACGTCGCGCACAGGCCCGGTCTCTCCGGTGACCCAGTCCGAGAAGAAGTGGTGGCGGTTGCGCCACGAGATGTCGCCCTGGCGGTACCGTACGGCCCTGACCTGCCGCGGGAACTCGTCGAACGCGGCGGAGCGCCGGAGCGCTTCGACGTAGTCGAGATAGGTGTAGCAGTCGAGGGCGGCCAGGTTGATGGTGAGCGTCTCGGGGGTCTCCGCGGTTCCGAGCAGGGTCTGCGCGCCATACGGCACGTCGAGGAACTGCCGGGACAGGAACTCGATGCGCGGCCCCGCCTCCTCGAGCCCGCGAGCCCGCACGATGACCTCCTGCAGGGACTGCGGGCTGAACCGTCCGAGGTCGAGGGCTGGCTTCACGGGCACGGACGCGCAGGCTGACAGGACGCAGAGCGGGCCCAGCCACGCGGCGCGGCCCCGTCGCGTTGCTCGGGCTGCCCTGGACCTCGGCACGCTCGGGCCCGCCGGCATGGGCTCAGATCTTCGCGGCGACGCCCCCGTCGATGTTCACGATCTCTCCGGAGATGAACCGCGCGTCGTCCGAGGCGAGGAACGCCACGAGGTTCGCCACGTCCTGCGGATAGCCCGGCCCCTGCACGATCTGGTGGAAGTCGAACATCTTCTCGAAGACGTGGTGGCCGCCGTCGGGATCGTTGATGGTGCCGCCGGCGGCCATCGGGGTGAGGATCTGGCCCGGGCGCACGCAGTTCACGCGGATGTTGTCGCGCCCGCCGACCCCGGCCATGTAGCGCGTCAGGGCGTCGACACCGGCCTTGGCGGCGTAGTAGGACGACGACGCGGTGCCGTATTCGTCCTGCATGCGCGAGCTGAACCCGCGCTGTGCGGCGAGGGAAGACATGTGCACCACGGCGCCGCCCCCGGCCGCCACGAGGTGCGGCCACGCGGCGCGGCTGACGTAGAAGGTGCCCGTGAGGTTGATCCCGATCACCCGGTCCCAGTCGTCGTTGGACTCGTTGGGGAAGTTCCCTGCCGCACCGGCGCCGGCGTTGTTGAACAGCACGTCGATGCGGCCGTAGGTTTCCGCCGCTGCTGCCACCGCGGCCTCCACCGACCCGTGATCGGACACGTCGCAACGGATGAACGTCGCCTCGCCGCCGGCGGCGCGGATCGACTCGGCCACAGCCTGTCCCTGCTCCTCGCGGCGGGCCATGAGGATCGTCTTCGCCCCTTCGGACGCGAACTGGCGCCCGGTGGCCTCGCCGATCCCGCTGTTGCCCCCGGTCACCACGGCGACCTTGCCTTCGAACCTGTTTGCCATGTGTTTTCTCCTGTGCTGTCTGTTGGGCGTGGCGATTCAGCCGATGGCCGTGGAACCGCCGTCGCAGGCGACCACCTGGCCGCTCAGATAGGAACCAGCGCGCGACGCGAAGAAGATCGTCAGCCCGGCCACGTCTTCCATCGCGCCCCACCGCTTCATCGGGAAGTTCTCGATCACCTGCCGGTCCATCTCCTCGGTCGCGTAGAGCGGTGCGGTCATCTTCGACTTGAACGGTCCCGGGCAGATCACGTTGACGTTGATGTGGTCGTCCATCAGGTCGCGCGCGAGCTGCGCGCTCAACTGGTTGAGGCCGGCCTTCGCGGCGGCGTAGGAGTAGTTCGCGAGGCCGCTCGGCTTGAGGGCGTTTACGGACGAGACGTTCACGATGACCGCACGCCGGTCGTGGCTGGCCGCGGCCCGCAGTTGCGGCAGGAGCCGCTGGATCAGGAAGAACGGGCCCTTCACGTCCAGGTCCATGACGCGGTCCCAGCCCTTCTCGGGAAACTCGTCGATCGGCTGGTTCCAGGTCAGCCCCGCGTTGTTGACCAGCAGGTCGAGGCGGTCCTCGCGGGATGCGATCTCGTCGGCCAGGGCGTGGCAGCCCTCGATGGTGGCGAGATCGGCGGGCATCGCGATGCACTCGCCGAGCGGCGAGAGCGCCGCCTGCGTCGCTTCGCAGGCATCCGCCTTGCGGGAGGCGACGTAGACCCTGGCCCCCGCCCGGACCAGCCCCTCCGCGATCATCAGGCCGATACCCCGGGTGCCGCCGGTCACGAGCGCGACCTTGCCGCGTACGCCGAAGAGGTGTTCGTAGAAGCTCTCTGCCATGTTGCCGTCTCACGCCCGGGAAGGGGCGGGATGTTATCTCGAATGCGTGGTGGGTCTGATAGGCTCGCCGTTTGATCGTTGCATCCAGAGGGAGCGGGACGCATGGGCAGACTGGACGGGAAAGTCGCACTGGTCACGGGCGCTGGCAGCGGTATCGGCCGCGCCAGCGCGCTGTTGATGGCGCGGGAGGGCGCGGCGGTCATGTGCGCGGACATCGACGCGGCGGGCGCCGGGGAGACGGCCGCGGCCATCCTCGCGACCGGGGCGAACGCGGCAGCGGACATGGCGCTCGACGTCACGGATGGCGACGGCGTTCAGGCCGCCCTCGAGCGCACCGCGGACGAACTGGGCGGGCTCGACATCCTGTTCAACAATGCCGGCGTCGGCGGGGCGGAACACGGCTGGGACCGGATCATCGCCGTGAACCTCCAGGGGGTCTACCACGGCCTGCTCCACGGAGCGCCGTTCCTCGCCGCGCGCGGCGGGGGCGCGATCGTCAACACGGCGTCCATCGCCGGACTGGTGGGCCTCAGCGGGCCCGTGGCGGTCGACGCGGCGGAGGTGAGCACCACGACCGGCGCCTATGTCGCTTCGAAACACGGCGTCAACGGTCTGACGAAGCAGTACGCCATTGCCTACGCGCTCCAGGGCGTGCGCGTGAACGCCATCGCTCCCGGCTTCATCGAGACGCCGATGACGGCCCCGGTCAGGGAGTCCGAGGAGGTGCGGGAAGGCATCGCCGGCATGCATCCCATGGGACGTTTCGGCCAGCCCGAGGAGATCGCGGCGACCGCCGTGTTCCTGGCCAGCGACGAGGCGAGCTTCATCACGGGTATCGTGCTGCCGGTGGACGGCGGCTACACGGCCCGGTGAACGGGAGGGGAAGGATGTTCGGATCGCAACTGCACAACCAGAGAACGAGCTGGGAGGACATCAAGGCGACCCTCGCCGCCATGGAGCGCGGTCGCTGGCACAGCGCCTGGTTCTACGACCACTTCCTGCCGCCGGTGTCCCGTACGGACGAAGTGCTCCCCAACGACTCTCTCCCGACGTTCGAGGGCTGGTCGCTCCTCACCGGCGCGGCGGCGGTCACGGAGCGGCTGCGCCTCGGCGTGCTGGTCACGGGCAACACCTACCGCAATCCCGCGCTCCTCGCCAAGATGGCCGCGACCGTGGACCACATCTGCAACGGTCGTCTCGAGCTCGGCATCGGCGCGGGGTGGAACGTCCGCGAGCACCAGGCCTTCGGCTGGGAGTTCCCGTCCATGCGGGAGCGCCAGGACCGGCTGGAGGAAGCCTGCGAGATCATCAAGCGGCTGTTCACCGCGGAGGAGCTCTTCGACTACGAGGGCAGGTACTACCGGCTGAAGCAGGCGCCCTCCTGGCCGAAGGGCGTACAGCAGCCGCATCCGCCCATCATGGTCGGCGGCAAGGGGCGCACGCGCACGCTGAAGACCCTCGCGAAGTACGGCGACACGATGAACGTGATCGCGGGCCCGGGCGAACTCCGGGAGCTGATCGGCGTCCTCGAGGGACATTGCGAGGCCATCGGCCGGGACCCGGCGGAGATCCGGAAGTCCGTGCACGTGCCGATGCGCATCGAGCGGGACGAGGGGAGGGCGCGGGAACTGCGGGGGGACATGGACTGGCAGATGATCGGGCCGCCGGAGTATGTCATCGACCGGGCGCGCGACTTCATCGCCGCCGGCGCGCAGGAGTTCATGCTGCAGATGATCCCGAACAAGCCGGCCGTGTACGAAGAACTGGACAGCGAGGTGTTGAGCGCGTTCGACGGCGCGGTCCTGTGAACGCGGACGAGAGCGTCCCCGTCCTCATCGTGGGCGGTGGCCCCGCGGGGCTGACGCTGACGGCCGACTACATCGCCTGGGCATCGGGGACGCGCCCGGTGCGCAGCGTTTCCCGTTCGACAATACCGAGGGCTTCGCGTTCATGAGCGACATCGAGTACGGCCCGGACAGCGCGGGGCTCGAGGAACTGCTGCGTTCCGTCGAGCGCCCGGGCGACTACTGCGCGCATGGGCGGCTCTTCGCGGCCATGCCGGTGGTTCACGT
The DNA here is from genome assembly GCA_963664635.1 of Pseudomonadales bacterium. GTDB lineage: Bacteria > Pseudomonadota > Gammaproteobacteria > Pseudomonadales > Azotimanducaceae > VXNE01. The sequence continues at coordinate 1,053,444 of OY761542.1, forward strand.
GGACGGCGTCGGCGCGCTCTCCTTTCCGGTGCCCGCGGGGCAGGTGCGCGCGTTGCTGTCGGTAGCCGAGCGTGCGCCGTACGGGAAAGGGCCGGACACCGTGGTGGACACCTCCGTGCGTGACTGCTGGCAGATCGACGCGGCGCAGGTCCGTCTCGGCGGCTCGGCCTGGCCCGAGACCTTCGCCGCAGTGCTCGAATCCGCCGCGCGTGGCCTCGGCTGCCCCGCGGATCGGCTCGAGGCGCGGCCCTACAAGCTGCTCGTCTACGAGGAGGGCGGGTTCTTTTCCGAGCATCGGGATACCGAGAAGGCCGCTGGCATGGTCGCAACCCTGTGCGTTTCGCTGCCGACGGCCGGCTCCGGAGGCGAACTGATCGTGCGCCACCGCGACCGCGAGACGATGATCGACCTGCGCGCGGAAGAGCCCTCGGAACTGGCCTTCGCGGCGTTCTACGCGGATTGCACGCACGAGACGCGCCCGGTGGTCGCGGGTCACCGGTTGTCGGTCGTGTACAACCTGAGCCTGCGGCGGGGCGACACGCGCACGCCGCGCAAGGCGCCGGATTACTCGGCTGTCGCCGGGCGGATCGCCCGCCGTCTCGCGGTGCGGGGGGAGGCGGTCGCGGCGGCCGGGTCCGCGGCGCCGGCCATCGTGTGGTTGCTCGACCACGAGTACAGCTCGGCGGGCCTTTCCTTCGACGCCTTGAAGAACGGCGACGACGCGGTGGCGCGCACGCTGGCCCTGGCCGCCGACCGCGCGGACTGGGCCTTGCATGCGGCGATCGTGCACATTGAGGAAGAAGGCGCCGCGGAGTTCCGGGGAGAGCCCGTCGACTACTGGGAGGGCCCGGCGGACGAGGTCGGCGACGTGCGGATGGGCGAGCTCTTCCACAGCGCGCGCCGGCTTGCGGACTGGGTCGGACGCGACGGCAACGTCGGGGTTTTCGGGGAGGTTCCGCTGGATGTTGCGGAACTGCTGCCGCGGGGTGCGCTCGACGACGCGGAGCCGGACGAGCAACGACTGCACGAGGCCTCGGGCAACGAGGGCGTGACGCTGGAGCGGGCCTACCGGCGCGCGGCGCTCGCGATGTGGCCTCGTACGGCCACCCTCGACGTGGTCGCCGCGGGGAGCGCCGCGGCCGCCGTGGCCTGGGTCGAGGCGCAGCTGGAAGGTGGGCTCCCGCGCGCAGGGGCGGGGCCGGAAGACCTGCTGTCCCGCCTGGTCGACCTCTGGATGCCGTCGGGGTCACCGCACGATCACAGTGCCCGTGCCGCGATGCTGCGCCTGCTTGGAGCGGCCGGCCGCGCGGTCCCGGCGACCCGCTTCCTGCGCGAAATCCTGCTGCTCGACTACGACGGTAGCGAGAACGCGGACTTGCCGCCGGCGCTGGAACTGGTGGGACCGCGAGAAGCGGCGGATTTCCTGGCCGCACTGGTGAAGAGGGGACTGCCGTCCTGTCCGGAGGAGACGATAGCGTTGCTGCGAAGCGTCTCCGAGCGACTGCTCGACTCGGAAGAACCGGCATGGGGACCCGCGCTGCGCGCGTCCGTCGGCGCCTTGCTCGACGCGTTGCCGGCGGCGTTGGCGCCCGAACACGACGACGCGTCGCTCTGGACGCCCGTGCGGCGCGTCTCGCTCGGCGCGCGCGCCGTGGCCGAACTGTTCCTGCTCGCCCGGCAATGGGGGTTGACGGAAGCGGCGGAAACGGCGGCGCGGACCGTCGTGCGCCATCCGGGCGCCGTGACCCAGGATCGCACGCTCCCCGCCGCGCTGGCGGAGATGCGGACGCGGTCGGGCATGGCTGGATCCGCGGCCTACCTGACCCTTTGGAGCCATGCCGCCGACGCGCTTCTCCTGCGCAGCGCGACGCCGCCCGAGGACCCGCGGGACTGGGCGATCGCGGCCGACCTGCCTTGCGGCTGCGAACACTGCGAACGGTTGCGCGCGTTCTGCGCGGATCCGGTTGCTAGGGTTGCCCGATATCCGTTGCGCAAGGAACTCCGCAAGCACCTGCATCGGGTGATCGACCGGCAACGCCTCGACCTCGATCACGCGACGGAACGGCGTGGTCGCCCGTTCACCCTCGTGTGCACCAAGAACCGCGCGAGCCACGAACGACGCGTCGTCGAGTACGGGGAGGATGTCGCGTGCATGCGCTCCCTCATCGAGTCGGCGCCGGACGGGGCCTCGACATCCGCTTCCGCGGCCGCGATGGGTCGGTTGCGCAGCGCCTGCGAAGTGTCCTGAAGGACCACCGGCGTTCTTGGGGTCGTGTCTGGTCACATCCCCCAGACGTGGATAGTGCCCGCGCTGGCGGTGTCGCGACGGTGAAACAGCTTCTCCTGCCAGCTTCGGCCCTCGTGCCGATCAAAGACCACCAGGTGGCCTTCTGCCGCGCCGCAACGGTCCATGTAACGCGCGGTCTGTTCGAGGCCATCGCGAACAGTGGCCTCGAGGCCGCCATGGCGGACCTTGCACTCCACGACGAAGCGGCGTTCCCCGTCGCCTTCGGGCCACGCGATCAGGAGGTCCGTGCGTCCGCGGCCCAGCCCGTACTCGCGCTCGATGCGGCCGCCGCCGTTGACGATGCGCTGCAGGAATGCCTGCAGCAGAAGCTGCGGGCCGGCCTCGTGATAGTCAAAACGGGCTACCCAGTGCTCCGAGTGCTCGCGGAAGAAGGTCTGGAAGCGCTCCAGTAGCTTCACGGTGTCCAGCCCGCCGCGGTGGTCGACGTACCAGGCGCTGTCCTCGACCATGCCTTCCTGTGCGGCGGCGGTGAGTTCGCGGGGCACGACCTCGGCGTAGACGGGATTCGCGATGCGCAACGGCTGGTCGCGCGCCACCAGGCCGAGGTCGCGCGCGTATTCGATGTCGTGCTGCGAAAAGGCGCGTTCGTCGCCGCCGCTCAGCAGCGGTTCGATGACGCGCCGGACGCGATCCTCGCGCAGCTTGTCGGCGAGTTGGTCCAGGTGCGTCTCGCGGCGCAGGATCACGGCTTCCTGGGCTTCGGCAACGTCCCGCGCGGTGATCGTGCGGCTGCGGTCGCGAGCAGCCTTGCGTCGAAAGCAGACTTCATCGGCGAGTGCGTTCACCAGCCAGGGCTGTCCCTGCGTACGGGTCCAGACGGATTCCACCGCGGCTGGGGCGAAGGCCTGGCCGGTCTCCTCGGTGTGTTGATCGAGCAGCGCCTCGACTTCGCTCTCCATGAAGTCGCCCAGACGCAGCGAGGCAGCCTTTATGTTGAACGCGCTGCCGCCTGCGATCACGGCGTTCTCGGCGGCGGAGCGGATGCGGTAGTCGCGCACGTCCCGGACGCCGCACAGGGCCACGCTCTGCGGGAAGCTCGCCGGCCGGGCATCGTGGCCGGCGCGCAGTTGACGGAGTACGGTTAGCAGGGAGTCGCCGATCAGCGCATCGATTTCGTCGATCAAGAGGACGATGGGTACGGGAGACGCTTCGGCCCAGCGGCCGAGCGCCTCTTCCAGCGCTGCGTCCGGGCCGAACTCGGCGAGGATGGTCGACCAGACGCCGGCCAGGAAGGGATCCCCCGCGGTGCGCGCCCTGGACGCCACGCGCCCGAGGATCGCCCGGATTGCCGCGTCGCGATCTTCACGGGCCGCCTGGGCGCCCTCGACGTTCACGTAGACGCAGCGATACGGGCCTGCCGAACCACTGTTCAGGAGATCGCGCAGGGAGAGGAGGGCCGACGTCTTGCCGGTCTGACGCGGTGCATGAAGCACGAAGTACCGTTTGTTGCGCACCAACTCCAGCACCGCTTCGACATCGAGACGCGACAGCGGCGGGACGCAGTAGTGATCGTCGGCGACGACCGGCCCGGACGTGTTGAAGAAACGCATCGAGGCAGTATGGCACGCGCGTGCCCCGAGCCCGAGTCCGCTGCGAGCGGTGGCTTCGAGCGGTGGCGCGCCGCCCCTGCCCCGGACTTGGCGGAGCGTGTGCGTCCAGATGTGCGTCGCAAGTCCGTGGCCGGTGGACGGCGGGCCATCCCGGTCTCCGCGCCACCGATACACTGCGATCAACCAAGTGATTCAACTGCATTTCTTGGCCGCTGACAATAGCGGCTACTCCTTGAGCTCAAACCAAGGGCATGGCAGTTGACTTGCCAGTGTCTTTCGGCTACTCGTGTGCGACATGAGTGGAGCCGACAGTCGGGGCGGGCAAGCTGCGCGAGTAGGCCGTACCCAGTCGTATGAAGCCGGAATCGCTGATCAGCAAGCCTTCTTGGATCCGGCGACTGTTGGTGGCTTCGGAATGCGCTCGCGGAGTACCGGCGCGGGAGGTGGCCGACCGGCGGCTTGATCGTCGCGTGTCGGTACTTCCGCATGTACGTCCAAGGGCGCGAACGGCTCGTGCAATGGTTGGAACGCCAGCTCGTGGGGCCGGCAGAACGACGAGGCGCGAATGGGCTACTGGACGTGTCACCCCTCGATCGATATCCGGTCGGCGTCCTGCACCCCGTGCTGTCCGAGGAACCGGGGATCGATCCGGCGGCGGAAGCGCCCGATCAAGTCGTGGATGGTGTTGGCGAGTCAGGCTCGCAGTGGAGTAGGGGCCTGTGGTCCGAAGAGGACGAGGATGAATCCGCGGACGACGGGCAAGGCGATGACGAGTCTCGAGCGGTGCCCGTTCGCCGACGCCGTTTCGTGCCGCCGTCGTCGGTAGGATTCTCCTTCTGCGTCGCAGACGACGTGCGGCTGCGGATTGAGGCTTCGGCTGCGGTGTATGAAGCCAAGGAGAAAGCGGGCCGTGACGAGGGCGGCCGGTTCATGGCTCCTCGATACGAGCGGAAAGCGCTGTCTCCGGAGATCGTCGCTTACTCCGGCGGCGAGTTTCAACGGGGTGCGATATGGGACTCGCGGGGCGGGATCGACATCCGAGCGAGGGAGCACGCCGCCGGGACCATCTTGACCGTGACGCTGTACAACGGGCAGTCGTGGGACTCGCACGATACGCAGGCGCAGATGCCCGGTGCTCCGCACCCGCAAAGCCGTCGCGTTCAGAGTTCCCTGTTCGAGGCACGGCTCGAGTGCTACGTGGAGCAGGGAAAGGTGGTGGACTACCCGCGCGTGGACCCGAGTCTGGTGACCGAGGAAGAGCAGGAACTCGAACTCCAGTACAGGGACCGACACATTTTCGCGGTTGGACACGGGGCATCTGCGAACTGGAGTCTGTCCCCCGATGGAACGCCCCGGATCATCCGGGCGGACTTCCTGCCCAAGGTCGAGACGCCCATCGTGACTGTGGAACCGGTTGGCGACGCCAGTGTGCTGCAATTCGAGAGTCTATCCGCGGAAGACCTGCCCCTCGATGGCCTCCGGTCTTTCGTTGCGGAATACGGCGTTTGGGTTCGCGAGCGGCTCGATGAGGCGGCTCGACAATCGAACCCGCACGATAGACAGGCGGCCCGCCGTATCTGCGAGCGTATGAGCGCCGCCCTCGAGCGGATGAACGCGGGTGTCGACTTTCTCGCTGCTGAACCAGACGCGGCCTTGGCCTTGCGAAGGGCGAACCAAGCGATCCATAAGAGCATGGCCCATCTTCGAGGCGAGCGGGAGGACTGGGGATGGAGACCGTTTCAGCTGGGCTTCCTGCTCGCAACGATCGCATCCACTGTGTCGGAGGAGGACGACGACCGGGAGGTTCTAGACCTGATTTGGTTCCAGACCGGCGGCGGAAAGACGGAAGCGTACCTGGGCCTGATTGCGTTCCTTCTAGTGTGGCGACGGCTTCGGTACGGCGAGCAGGGGGGCGGCACGGCGGCATTCATGCGGTACACGTTACGCCTGTTGACCCGTCAGCAGTTCGAACGGGCCACAGGTGTGATTTGCGCGCTCGAACTCCTCAGGAGAGCGGAGCCGCACCGACTGGGAAACGAACCGTTCAGCGTCGGGATCTGGGTGGGGCGCAATGTTTGCCCGAATCACATCAAAGGCGCGGAGGAAATCCTTGATCGCGTCCGCGCGGGCGATGAGGCAGCCCGCGACAGCCTGCTGCTCGCGCGCTGCCCTTGGTGCCGGAGGCGTTTCGATCCGCGCGATGGATACCGGGCATCCATGCTGGACTTCACCTTCCACTGCGTAAACGGGGAGTGCGACTTCGGCCGAGACGACCGACCGCTACCCTGTCGTGTTGTCGACGACTCGCTCTACCGACATCCGCCGTCTCTGCTCATCGCGACAATCGACAAGTTTGCGCGTCTTGCTTGGGAAGGTGGGGCAAGCGCCTTTTTTGGGGCTCCCACAGACGGACCAGCACGGCGTGCGCCGGACCTTGTGCTCCAAGACGAACTCCACCTCATTTCGGGGCCTCTCGGCTCGGTCGCCGGCCTTTACGAGGCTGGCGTCGAGACAGCGATTCGTTGTCGAGGGGTCAAGCCGAAGTACGTTGCATCCACGGCGACGATCCGAATGGCGGCCGAGCAGGTGAAGGCTCTCTACGGTCGAAAGATGGCGGTGTTTCCGCCGCCGGGCCTCTCCTGCGACGACTCGTGGTTCGCACGCGCCAACCGCGGCGACCCGGGGAGGCTGTACTTGGGCTATCTCGCTCCGTTGCGCGATCGCCAGCGTTGTCTGGTACCGCTCGCCTCCGCGTTACTCGCAGCGCCGTTGGTTGTCTTTTGCGACGAGGGGAGGGACGACGCCGAGGCGTTGTTCGAGGCTTGGTGGACGAGCATCGTGTATCACGGCAGCCTGCGGGGTGTGGCGACGAGTAGCAACACGTTCGACTCCGAGGTGCGGGATTTCGGGCAGCGCTTGATCGACGAGTACATCGAGATTCGACACGGCGATGATGAGGGGGCTCGCGGACGCGCGGACCGGGATGTGATCGTGCGGGAGCTTCGCCACAGGTTCGGCGAGGCGGAAATCGAACAGTTGTGGAGTCGCCACACTGCGGAAGAAATCGCTAGCATCTTTGACCGGCTCGGCAAAACCCGAAACAGTCCAGGCTGTCTGGACGCCGTGCTGTCAACGAACATGGTGTCCGTCGGCCTTGACGTTGCTCGCTTGGCGCTGATGTTGGTGAACGGCCAGCCACTCACGACGGGGGAGTACGTGCAAGCCACGAGCCGCGTGGGGCGCAGCGAAGTGCCGGGCATCGTAGTCGCGAACTACTACCGGGACCAGGCCCGAAGCCTCTCGCACTACGAGTCGTTCCGCGCCTACCATGAGTCGTTCTATCGCTTCGTCGAGCCGAGTAGCGTCACGCCGTACACTTACCAGGTGCGCCAGCGCGCCTTGCACGCGGCCCTGGTCATCGCGCTCCGACATGGCTTGGAGGGGCTCCGCGACAACAAGGCGGCAGGCAGCTTCGACCGAACGGACCCTGCGGTCGGTGTCGTGGTGACCGAACTCAAGGCCCGCGTCGAACGAGCGAGCGCGAAATCCGACGAGTCTGCCGATGTCGCCGAGCACATCGAGAAGCTGGTGCGCTCTTGGCACGAGGAAGTGGAGCATTGCCGTCGAGACCAGGCGGCTCTGCGCTACCAGTCCCGAGACGCCGCATACAGGCCACTGCTATACGGCTGGGAGGACCGCGACCACATCCCCGGCCTTTGGGTCACGCTGCAGTCCATGCGAAGCGTCGAAAGCCCGGCGGCGCTGAGGCTAACGTCGTGAAGCACGGGACCGAGTTCGTCGACATCCGCCTTTCCGACCTCCTGCGGGATTGCTCTGTGGGCGCGATCGTGCGCCACGATAGGACATTGATGGTCGTGACCGACATCACCCGATGGGATGGGCCGGACGCGCGCCCTGATGATCGCGAGATTCGCTACGTCGATCAGGTGAAGCGGTCGCTGTCTCTCGAGGAGACGATGCTCTGCCTGCCGCCGGAGCGTTGCGAGTCGAATGGCCACGTCCGTGGCTGGATCCCGGCGCGTCGCTTTCCGGAGTGGTGCCGCTGCGTGCGATGCGGCTTGCTCCACAACGCGCCGTGGCGCACGCGCGACGGCCAGGGAGGCGGTTCGGAATGTGGTGAAGATGGGACGGGCGAATCCACCGGGTACGACCGGTGTCGTGACCGCCAGCGCGACGGCACTGAGGCATGCGGCGGTCGGCTGGAGCAAGTCCCGTGGGTCCTCGTCCACGAACTCGGCTATCTCTCCGATGTGCCTTGGCACGAGATTACACACGCGCAAGCCAAGACCAGCACGTCGCGTGACTGTGCGCCGGATTGGCAAACCCCGTACCTGAGAGTCAACGTTGAGCAAGGGCGGCGAACGGTCGCCTGCACTAGGTGCCGCGCGCAGGGCCGCCTCCCGGATCGCTTCCGGTTCGGGTCCAACGTGAGGCAGCAGCCGTGGGTGCGCGACCCGCCGCCCGAGGCGCCGAAGGAGCTCGGCTGGCTCGTGGGAGTGAACGACGTGCGTGTCCACTTCGCGGAACGCAGAACGGCGCTGGTGATTCCGCCCGAGTCGAGGATCCGCCGCGACACCGTAGTGGATCGGCTATACAACAGTTCGGCAGACCAGCGCGACATCCACGGCGCACGCAACCCCTACACGCGAAAGAGCCGCCTGCTTGGTCTGGCCGGAAAGTACCGCTGCGATCTGGATGAGCTTGAAGTTGCGCTCCAAGAGATCGCGGATGGCTATCCGTTTTTGGATGAACTGCCGGCTGGTGACCTCATGAGGCTCGAGTACCGGGCACTGATCGAACCAATACCCAACCTCCGGCCTGACGAGGATTTCGTGACCGAGCATCATGCCGATGCGTGGCGGAACGTGTGTAGTGGTTTGACAGGGGCCAAGAGCGTGATCGCCGACGCGGTCGACCACCTGGTAGGCGTCCATCGGGTCAGGGAAATCATGGTGCTCGACGGCTTCCGCCGCGGTGGCGTCGCCGGCACCGGCGAGGGTCACCTTGTGCCGCCCGACATCACGGGCACCAGCAACTGGCTTCCGGCGCTGGAACGGTGGGGTGAGGGGGTGTTCTTCACGCTAGACGAGGACCGGCTCCGCCGTTGGGAGGGTCAGCCCGGGGCTAGGGACCGGGCGGCGACGTTTCGCGAGCGGTCGAACGCGGCGTGGCTGCCAACGGACGTGGAAAGCTCGCTCTCGGCGCGTTTTCTCCTTTGCCATACGCTTGCACACCTCGTAATGCGTCGCCTCGAGGCGGAAGCAGGGTATCCGGCGGCGTCGCTCAAGGAGAGGATCTACTGCGCCGAGGCAGACGGCTCCGACCCTCCGATGGCCGGGGTCCTGATCTACGTGGCCGTGACGGATGAAATGGGTTCGCTCGGCGGTTTGATGGATCTGGCCGCACCGGCGCGTTTTGCGCGGCTACTGACAGGCGCGGTCGAGCGGTCAATGTGGTGTTCGCTGGACCCGGTTTGCGGCGAGCAGGACGGCCAAGGCCCCGATCTCCTGAACCGGGCCGCGTGCCACGCTTGTGCACTGGTCCCGGAACCGGGCTGCATCTGCGGGAATCGGCTGCTGGACCGGGCGTTCGTCAACGGAACCAAGCACTTTCGTTCTCTCTGGGAAACGTCGCTATGAAGATACGCCGTGGCGACTGACCGTCGGCGGTTCGAGTTGCCCGGCATCGAAGACCTCTCGAAGGAACAGGAGGCGGTACTCGCGCTGCCGAAGGAGGGTCGCCACCTGATCGTCGGGGGCCCCGGGACGGGTAAGACAGTGCTGTGCCTGTTGCGGGCGCGGCGGCTGGCTCGCAGTGGGAAGGACTACCGATTCCTCGTGTGGAACCACCTGTTGCTTCGCGCCAGCCGGGCATTGTTCCCCGGTGGGCTACGTGGAGAGACCTGGAGGAAGTGGTTCTGGCATACGTACCGGGGCGCAGTGGGGAACGATCCCCCTTTGCAGGCCGCCGATGGAGAATTCGCACCGATAGACTGGCAGGGCGTTCAGCGAGCGGTCGAGGGGATGCCGCCCGCAGCAGGTGGGGAGCGGCCATACATCGTCATCGACGAGGGTCAGGACATGCCTCCCGGCTTCTATGACTTCCTCAACCAGCTTGAGTTCAAGCACCTCTTCGTGGCAGCGGATCAGAACCAGATGATCAAACCAGAGGAGAACTCGAGCATCCGGGAAATCAAGGACCACCTAGCCGTGGACACCCCGCCACGGGAGCTGCGGCATAACTTCCGCAACTCGTACCACGTAGCACGGCTGGCCCGCGCGTTTGCGACCGACGACCCCGCTTCGCCGCTCCCCGACTTGCCGCCCAGGCCGCCTTCCCTGAATGTGCCATGGTTGTACTGTCGAGGCCGCAACGACATGCCCATGGTTGCAAAGAGCATTCTCCGCCACTGGGACCAAGATCCGCGTCGCCTCATCGGCATCATCGCGCCAAACAATCGCGTCAGGGAGCGCTACTTCAATGAGTTGACGCACTGCGGAGTCGAACTGGACAACGATCGTCCTTGGATCAAGACCTTCCATGGAAATCACAATCCAGACGTCCCCTTCGACCGGGGCGGTGTTCTGGTCATAAACGCCCAAGCGTGCAAGGGGATGGAGTTCGATACGGTTGTGCTGGCCGACATAGACGAGCATCGGTTCCACTCTACCGACGATGGAAACGACCTGACCAGGAAGCTCTTCTATGTGATGGTCTCCCGGGCCAAGAGCCGTGTGGTCCTCTTCACGCAACCTGACAACGATGCAATCGGGCGGCTATTGCCGCAAGACGAGAACGTGCTTCGCCGCCGGATCCTGAAGGACTCGTCTCAAGGGGACGTCGGATGAGCAGGAGCGCATCGCAGGGGGACTTGCTTTCTCCGGAAACGACATCGGCGACACGCAAGCCGATCGCAAGGGGCTTGCTCGTTACGAATCACCTCAACCTCATGTACATGCAGGCGGCCGGACTGGTCATGCCGCCTTCGGGTTTCGGCGGCAAGTACTACGGAGACACTCTAGACCTCGTCTCCGGATGGATTCCCCTGTTCGTTCCGAGCCGCAGGAAGGCCGACCAGCCGCCACCGTCGGCCATTGAAGCCGCGACACGCGAGGCAGGGTATCTGAGGCCCGTGATCGTGGAGCTGGACCTCGAAGGCATGCGCGGGCCGGCGCGGGTTTTGGGTGAGGGGGGTTGGACGGAAATGCGGCTGGAGACAGGCGTCGGACCCCAAGACCGGCTCGTACTATTGCCGGCGCCGCTTCCCGCGAGCCGGATAGAGCGCATCCTGTTTCGGTCTGCCACAGAGCGTAACGACACCTTGGCCGAAGCCGAGGAGCGCCGCAATGTGCGACTATCGCGCGCTCTGTGCAGCGTGGGCAGAACGGTCTTTTCCGGTTCAACCCGGGACGTTTGGCCCCCACGGATCGACCCTATCGAGGAACGTGCGGTAAAAGGGCTGGATGCGGCGCAAGCTGCGGGCGGCATCCTGGCCACGCTTCAAGACCTGGCAAACAGTGGGGAAGCTGCGCTTCGTGCGTGTCGGGCGGCATTCGACAGGAACTCGGAGCCTCCCGATGATCGGATTCTCCGGCCACTTCCCGAATGGCTTGCTGGCAACGCACCCAGCCAACGGGAAGCTGTGGGAGAAGCACAGCGAGAATTCTGGCGCGTTGTGGATCGTCTCGTGATGGCTTGGTCGCGACCGGGCGGAATGACGCCACTGGATGCCCTGACCGACTATTTGGCCGAGGCAGCCGAGGAGGTGGTCGGTGACCGCACGGCCCGCGTAACCAGTTTGGGCGATACGCTGCGGGAGTTGGGCGGAGGCATGCGAACCGGTCGCGTCAGCGACATCCTGCACGAGTACGAGCGGCCTATGGCGCGCGCCATGATCCTTTTCGTCTTGCGTGATCGTTACACCGAGCTGGCGGATGTCTTCGAGCAGTATCGCGAGCAGCTCTCGGAAACCGACAGGCTGGCTGCAGCGATTCTGTTCGGGGCTCGCGAGGGCTGGCTCGGGCTCCCCGTCGGCTTGCGCGGAACACCCGAGCTGGCGGCGGCGGTGACCCATCGTATGGCTGTCCGGGCGCATTGTGTGGACAACTCCGGGTTCGATCTCGGGGAAGCGCCGCCGCGCGTGATCCCGCTTCGGGAACTGCTTGGCGATGCCGACAAGCACCAAGAGGCCGCGTTGCTGCTTGCTAGGCGGATGGATTGGCCCTGCATCCGATCACGTATCGCGTTGCGAAGGGGCGAGTACCGGTTGGCGGTCGATCGAGGCGCTGCCACCATTGATTTCGACGGCGAAGCGCCGGTTGTCACGTGGGTCGATCACGACGAACTGCTTGCACGGCTGGCGAGTGAGCAGATCGGCCCGACCGTCGAGGAGGAGGTCCGTCAGCGGGCGAGGTGAACTGGGCCGGTCGCGGCGCGACTCGCGCATAAGAAGAACGCTGTGATCAAAAGACAACCTCGCCATTCAATACGGGCTCGACGACGCAACCCACGGATTGGCGACATGCAACGGGACCGAGTCTCGACGGGGGAACTGCGAGAGGCTAAGTGGTCAGTGCCGCCTGGATGACAAAGAACTGCTCGATGACTGCAGTGACGTCGATGCGTTGTGGGAGCAGTGTGCCGTGGGCGATCTGGTTGCGGATGTTGTAGTGCTGCATGGCCAAGGCGTATTCCCGTCCTTCGGTATCCGGGTCGAGGACCAAGGCGGCACGATCCTCGAAGCGAAGACCGGATAGGCGACGGTCTTGGGGATTGTAAAGAGACCAGGATCGTCGCTGCCGCCAGTCACGGTGACTTCGTCCCTTGTCGATGGCGCGCCGACATGCGTCGTCGATGGCGCTCTCGAGCTGTCCCCAAGCGAGAACGAAGTACGCTTGGTCGTTGATGCGAAGCTTCTGTTGGATGGTGTCGCCGGGCGAGCGGGACGCGGGGTCGCGAAGGCTATCGAGGAAGTTGTCGACCTCGGCGTACAAGGCCGCGATCGCGGGGAGATCCTTCACAGAAGGATGCGGTTAAGCCAATCTGGGGTAAACGACTCCCTGTTCCACCTGTCCTCTACAGAACAAACGCGCCAATCGGGGCATGTGAAGCTGTCGGCGAGATCGAGTACGAGATAGCGTTGCCCGTTCGCGGTGAGATCCAGCCTTCCGTTGGCACCGACTACCCATAGCCCGTGTGGCGTTAGGGTGGCGGTAGCGCCCGACTCGTGTGCAAGCGCAAGGGACGGTACAGACGCCGGAGCGAGGTTGAACTTGCGCATGAGTTCCTCATGCATCGTGACGGTGCCGGTTTCGGTCGACCATCCTTCGGGAAGCGCGGCGCTCAATTCGCCGTACAGCGAACTCACTCGGCGAATCCAGTCGTCCACTCGCTGCTGGACGTATGGGGCGTCAATGGACTCGCTGGTTACGTCATCAAGGACTGTCGTCATGTTTGGGCACACGGCCTGCGAGCTTAGGAGCGTACGTTGGAAGGCATCGCGACGCAAATGTGTGTGGCCGTGTGGGAATGTGGTGACCGTTTGTCCGTCTGGTCGCGGGGTCGGAGCCGCACGCCCGTGCGCCCTGTCACTACCCCGTTGTCGTAGGGCGAGGGAGCGGACATCGCGGACGGGAACCGTGCTGTCGAGCTGAGCGTTCCGTGGCGGACCACCGTGTCGACGATGCCCCGGCGGCGGCCGTGACGCTGGCGGCGCGGGGACTGGCCTCGTTCGGTACTTGGGTGGTGCGCTGGAAAACCAGAGCACTCTCGGTCGCGTTTGCGGCGGCGGATCCGGGCCGGATCGGGTTTCGGAGGGGCCGTTTCCGACAACGGACCGAGTGGCCACGGCCCGCGACCAAGCCGAAGATCGGGCGCTGCATGAGCAGGATCGGGCACGGCACAGCGGCGAGCCGGTCGGCCTGACGGGGGACAAGCGGTCGCCGATGAGTAAGAAATCTCTCGCATCCGAACCGATGCTTGTCGCTCGGTCGGCGCTGAGCGGAATCGCGGGTCACTACTCCGGTCATCCTCTTCGCACCTTGTTTCGTCCTTGCGGACGGCGCCGGCACTGCTCTCGCGCTGTTCCTTTGGTCAGTGGAACGTCTGTGACGCGTTGCGCGTCATCCCTATCGTTCAGCCGTCTGTCGCGAATCGAGGAGTCTCGCTGGGCTACCCTGCGGTCTGCCTGATTCGCGCTCCGGTCGTGTCAGCGGGGATCTTGCTGAGAAGGCTGCCTCTGGCGGCTGCGCCCGTTGGTTCGGCTGGGGTCCTGCCGAGGCCCACACGGTGGGCTCTTCCCGATGACTTGCATGGTGGGGAAGCCATGTCCGGGTCGCAGATCCCGGCGTCTGTTTGCCCAGATGGGCAACTGTTGGCGCGGGTCGTAGACGCCCCCGGACCGCGGGGCAAGCGGCGTTTACGGGTGTGCGTGGCGCGTGTTAGCGGCCAATTGTGAGCGAAAGGCGGCAAGGCGAGCCCGGACGCTGGGAACAGGCGTCCGCGAGGATCCTCTCCCAGCGTCCGGGCGAGCAGCGTACGATCGGGGTTGCCGGTGCGGAGCGCGTTCGACATGGGGTGCGTCCCACGGCGGCCCGGAGCCAGGAACGGATGTCGACGGGATCGAGGACTTCTTCCTCGAAAAGGCCTCGAGCATCTGGTATTGGCACGATGGGAAGTGGCTCCAGCTAGCGGCGTCGGATTGAGCTCATGCCGTTCCCGCCTGATCACCGGGGACGCATGTCCAGTCGATCGCTGAGGACGCAATTCGTGGAAGCGGCGCGCGCAAACGAGCCGCCAGTGGTATGCGCCCTGGCCCGGTCGGGTGTCGACATCGATGCGGTGCTGTTCGACGCGGCGCTGCACGGCGAAGCCGAAGCCATCCCGGTCTTGTTCGAGTGCGGCGCCGACCCGAATGCGGCAGGCCGCCACGGCAGTGTGCCGCTGTACGCAGCCGCGGCGCTGCGAGGCCGCAGGCGCGTGAAGGTCGACGCGATTCGACGCCTGCTGGGCGCGGGCGCCGATCCGAACGTATCCGGCAATGGGCTCGAACCGATTCTCCATAGCGTCGTCAAGAGCGTCGGCCGGGGGGTACGCGCCGAGTCTGGTGGAACACATCGGCGTTCTGCTGGAAGGTGGTGCCGATCCGGACGCACGCGGCCACAACGGGACCACAGCGCTGCACGCGGTGGTGTCGGCTCATCTGGTCGACCGGGCCGAAGAGCCGGATCCCTCGCCGTACGCGGCGGCCATCGCCGCGCTGTTGGCCGGTGGCGCGTCGGTGACCGCGCGGGACACGTTCGGGAGAACGCCGCTCGAATGCAAGCGGGGTCCATGGCCAGGCCGATCCCGCAGTTCTTGCCGCACTACGCGGGAGCATCAACGATCGTCTGCGCGCCGCGCACAGGGTCACGCGTCGACGGTGAACGCCTCGACGATCCTTGACGCGGCCGGTGCGGCCGGAGAACTGAACCTCAGGATCCCCGGATGGCGATGTAGCCGGCCCAGTCGTCCATGAGGGCGCGCCGTTTCTCGAACAGGTCGCTACGCCGGTAGGCGGCCTCCACCCGGTCGCTGTTGACGTGCGCCAGCGCAGCTCGCAGATCTCGCGGGGGTAGTCGGTGCATTCGGCGGCCCGGTCCCGGAAGCTGGAGCGAAACCCGTGCGGCACCGCGCCGATCTCCAGGTCGCGCAGAAGCGACGGCATCGTCGACTGGCTCGGCGTCCTCCCGGTCGGCGACGGGAACACGAGGCCGCGCTGATCGGCCAGCCGTCGCGCCTCGTCGAGGACTTCGAGCGCACGGGGCGCCAGCGAACGCGGTGCTCCCTGGCCGCCTTCATGCGCGCGGCGGGAATCGTCCAGACCGCCCCGGCGGTGTCGATCTCCTCCCATCGGGTACCGCGGACCTCGCCGTTGCGGCAGGCGGTGAGCACGAGGAACTCGAACGCGAGCACGGTGCCGCGGTACGCCCGCGAGCGGCGCACCCGGCCAAGCGCCGCCCCGACCTCGCCGTGCGTCAGCGCGCGCTGGTGCTGTTGCGGGACGGCGTTCTTCGGCAGTGCGGCCGAGATGGCGTCGCCCGCCGGGTTGTCCTGCCGGTAGCCTTGCGCGACCACCCACTTCATCGCCGCGGCGATGCGCTACCGGACGCGCTTGGCTGTCACCCGCTTGGTGGACCAGATGGGGAGCAGGACGGCCCATCACGTCGGCGGTGTCGATCTCGTCGACGGGCTTGTCGGTCAGGCGCGGCATCGCTTAGTCGCGCGGGCTCGCCCGCCACTGCTGTTCGGACCGAGCGCGGTCCTTCCAGTTCTCCGCGTGAATCGCGATTACCGTCTCAAGCGCTTTCGCGAGGGTCGGAACGGTGGTCGATGTCTGGCGCGGATAGCGTCCTTCATCAATCGCACGGGCGTTCTTGAGCGCGCGTTCGCGGGCCTTGGCCAGGGTGACCACCGGATAGCGGCCGAGGCCGATGGTGGTGCGCCTGCCGCCGATGCGCACGCTCTGGCCCCACGACTTGCAGAGGCCGCGGCGGGACGAGGGCTGCACGAGCAGGGTCAGGCCGAGACCGCCGCGCCCGTCGCCGTAGCGCCCGGGGACGTTGACGGTTCTGACGAAGGTGGCGGTCAGCATGGTGGGTCGTTTCTTCATGTTTCGGTACTCCTGTCACGACGTAATTTTGCGTCGATGCAGTGTGCCGAAATGAGACGAGGATCGTAAAAAATTTCATGTGTATCAAACGGTTAAAAGAACCTTGGGACATGTCCTGAAACGTCCAAAACCCAAGCTTCGGTTTCCCCGCGACAACTGTACCGCGTATCGGACGGAGCCGTGCTCGTGCGGCCGGACGGCCGCGTGGCCTGGCGGTCGGGGCGAGCGGTGGACGACTCGTGCGCGGCTTTGCAGGCTGCGCCGGACCGGGTGACCGGGTCCTGTTCGTGGAGACGCAAGGCGCGACCTGATAGGGTGCCGGTTTTTTCGACAGTCCCGCGAAGGGCGGAGAGATCACCGATGAAGCTTTATGACAGCAAGATGGCCCCGAACCCGCGCCGGGTGCGCATCTTTATGGCGGAGAAGGGCGTGACCTGCGAGAACCAGCAGGTCGATATCATGGGCGGCGAGAACCTGGGCGAGGAGTTCCTGGCCATGAGCCCCCGCGGCCTGCTGCCGACGCTGGTCCTGGACGACGGCACCGTGATCGACGAGTCGGTGGCCATCTGCCGCTATCTCGAGGAGACGCACCCGGAGCCGGCGCTGCTCGGCAGCGACCCCGTGAGCAAGGCGCACGTCGAGGCGCGCCAGCGGCACATGGAGTTCGACGGCATGCTCGCGGCCATGGAAGCGTTCCGCAACGCGTTCCCGGGCTTTCGCGAGCGCGGACTGGGCGGTAACGTCGGCGCCGTCGAAGCGATCCCCGCACTCGCCGACCGCGGCAAGGCGAGCCTCGTGCGGTGGTACGAGAGCCTCGATGGCGACCTCGCGGACTCGCGCTACATCGCGGGCGACACCTTCTCGATCGCCGACATCACGGCGCTCTGCACGATCGACTTCGCCGGCGGCGCGGCCCGCGTCCCGGTGCCGGACGAGTGCACGAACCTGAAGCGCTGGTACGCGGAGGTGTCGGCGCGGCCGAGCGCGAGCGCCTGACTCCGGCGCGCGGCCCGCGGCGCGGTAGCCGCGCGCGACCGTTCGATGTACCGTACCGTCATGGACACTGCCGCGACCACCCAGCAGGCCGTGGACGCCATGGTGCGCAGTGCCGCTCCGCCCCAGGGAGCCTGGAGCGACAGCGACTACATGTGGCTTGCGGGTCACATGGCGCGGCACGTCGAGATGACCGACGGTCGCATCGAAGAGCCGCCCATGCCCACGGAAACACATCAGCTTGTCCTGCAGTTTCTCTATCGTGCCTTCGCTGCGTGCGTGGAGCCCCTTGGCGGCATCGTGCTGTTCGCCGCATTTCCGTTGCGGATCCGCGAAGGAAAGTACCGCGAGCCGGACCTGCTGCTGCTCGTCGATGCGGCGGACCAGCGTCGTGCCGACACGCACTGGACCGGCGCGGACCTGGTGCTGGAAGTCGTCAGTCCCGACGATCCAGCGCGCGACTACGTCGTCAAGCGCGGCGACTACGCGGAAGCCGCGGTCCCGGAGTACTGGATCGTCGACCCGCGCACCGAGACGGTGACGGTGCTCGTTCTGCGCGGCGATGCGTACATCGAGCAGGGTGCCTATGGCCCAGGGGAAACCGCCGACTCACCGCTCCTCACGGGCTTGCGCGTCGAGGTGGACGCGGTCTTCGAGTTCGCGCGGTCCGCCGGCCGCCGCTGATTCCGCGGGAGGGCACTGCGCGTGACCGGGGGCACCGGCGCACACAGTAGTTTCGCTGCTCCGCGACTCCTTGGCGAGGTCCCTACACGCATTCGCCATCCCAGAGCCGCTCGAGAAACACCCGCCACGGCAGGACGTCCACGGGCCCTACCCGCCGCGCGTGGGGCTCATCGCAGACGACGAGGGCGTTCTCGGGCTCGTGTTCTTCGACGAACGCCCGCAGGCCCTTCAGGTCCTCCGTGCGCACCCGCGCGCCCTTGACCTCGATGGCGGTCTCGCCGTTCCGCCCCAGGACGAAATCCACCTCAAGGCCCGACTTGGTACGCCAGTAGCGGATGGGGAAGTCCGCTTCCGCGTAGCTCCGATACGCGAGCACTTCCATCAGGACGAAGTGTTCGAGGGCGCGTCCGAAATCCGGTCCTCGAGCACGCTCGATGCGCCGTCCGGCCAAGTGGCCGGCGACGCCAACATCGAACAGGTAGAACTTGGGCGCCCGGGTGACAACAGCGCGGGAACGGCGTCGCGCAAACGGCTCGATCAGGTTCCCGAGCAGCGTGTCCTCGAGGATCTGGAAGTACTCCCGCACGGTCTTGGAGTCCACGCCGCAGTCGCGCGCCAGGCTCGAGAAGTTCAGCAGTTCCCCGTGGCTGAACCCGAGCGCGTCGAAGAAGCGGGCGAAGGCGGCCACGTTGCGGGTCAGCCCCTCCGCGAACACTTCCTCGCGGAGATAGTCGTCGACGTACCCTGCCAGGGCGCGGCGGTATCGCGTCGTGTCGTAGTGCGCGGGTACGAGCCCCCGGTTCAGGGCCTGCATGAGATCGAAGTTCGGTACCTCGCGCCAGGTGAGCGGGTGCAGGTGGAATCGCCAGGCCCGGCCGCCGAGCAGGTTCGCGCCGCCGCGCTTGAGCTTGCGGGCGCTCGAGCCGCACAGGACGAACGACAGGCCCTCGGTCTCGATCAGGCGGTGGACCTCGTCGAGGATCGCCGGCGCCTTCTGTGCCTCGTCCACCAGGATGGGCAACTGCCGCTGTTCGCGCGGCAGCGCCATCACCTGCTCCGCAAACGTCCACGGGGCCCGCGTGAAGGCGACCAGTTTGCGGGTGTCGAGAAGATCGAAGCGCGCGGAAGCCTCGAACCGCGTCCCGAGTAGCGTGGACTTGCCGACCTTGCGCGGCCCCCACAGGAAAGCGGACTGGCCTGGGGGAAGATCCAGACGCAACGTGCGTTGGTAGAGACTCATTCGGACAGTATTCCGAAATAGTTTAACTATCTAGGATTCTACTCCGAATTGGATGGCATGCGGAGACCGGTGGCCCTTGACGGGACGAGCCTGCCGCTCCGGAGCGCGAGGCGTCGCGAGTCAATCCCTGCAACGCTGCCGCTCCACCACCCTCTCGTCCAGTTCCACCCCCAACCCTGGCCCTTGTGGCGGCGCGATGTACCCGTCCCTGAACTCGATCGGATCGACGAAGATCTCGTTGTGCAGGTCGTTGCCGTTGTACTCCTGGATCAGGAAGTTCGGCGAGCAGGTGTCGAGCTGCACGGCGGCCGCGGCGGCGACGGGTCCGACGTACATGTGCGGGGCGATCATCGCGTAGTGCGCCTCGGCCATCCCGGCGATCTTCTTGGACTCGAGGATGCCGCCGCACTGGCCGACGTCGAGCTGGATGATCTGCGCCGCCTGCTTCTCCAGGAGTTCCGCGAACTCGTACTTCGTGACCAGGCGCTCTCCCGACGCGATGGGGATGCTGGTGTGCGCGGCGACGCGCGCCATCTCGTCGACGTTCTCGGGCGGGACCGGCTCCTCGAACCAGAAAGGATCGAACTCCTTGAGGATCTTCGCGACCCGGATCGCGCCCGCGGTGCTGAACTGTCCGTGCGTGCCGATGCCGATCTCGAGGTCGTCACCCACGGCGTCCCGGATGCAGCGGAAGATCCTGGCGGCGTGGCGGATGGTCTTGAGCGGGAAGTCCCGGGGCAGCGGATAGTACGGCATGAAGGGGTCGAGCTTGCATGCGCTGTTGCCTTCCTCGACGAGTTGCGCGGCCACCTCGCCGGCCTTTTCGGGGTTCTCCCAGATCCCCTCGGAGGGCATGTAGGCGTAGGCGCGCAACCGCTCGTGGCATTTCCCGCCGAGCAGGTTGTAGATCGGCTGGTTCACCGCCTTGCCGACGATGTCCCAACATGCCATCTCGATGGCGGAGATCGCCGGGGTCGAGTCGAGGCCGGGATGGCGGTAGTCGTGGTTGGACGCGTACATGCGCTGCCACAGGTTCTCGATGTCGAAGGGGCTCTGGCCGACGACGAAGCGCTCGCAGAGGTCGTGCAGCAGTGCGATCTGGGACTTGAGGTTGGTGAGATGGCCCGTGGGGCGTTCGCCGAGCCCGACGATGCCCTCGTCGGTGAAGAGCCGCAGGAAGAGCCACTTGCGGCCGCCGCGGTAGGGCTCGATGTTGTCGAGGAGGAGGGTTTCGACGTGGGTGACTTTCATGGTCGGTCCTGGGCCTTGTGGGAGGAGATAGCGTGACGTACATTGACGGAAAGACTATACGGCATGAGACGATGCAGACGAAACTCACGCTGCGCCTGGACGACGAGTTGATCGCCGCCGCCAAGGAGCATGCGAAAGGCGCCGGCAAGTCGCTATCGCAGATGGTCGCGGACTACTTCGAGGCGATCACGAAGGTTCGGCGAGAGCCTGTCGAGATGACACCGACGGTTGCGAGATTGCGCGGGTCCTGGAAGGGGTCGGGCGTCGACGAGCGAGACTACTACGCCTACCTTGAGGAGAAGTACCTTGGAGAGAGGGAACCATCCGGCGAATGAGGGCAGTGTTCGACACCAATGTCCTGATCGACTTCTTCCTGGATCGGGAACCCTTCTCGCAGGACGCCACGGACCTCATCCAGCGGGTGGAGCGTCTGGAGTTTCAGGGCATGGCGTGTGCGACGTCGGTCACGACCGTCGATTATCTGGCCCGTAGGGCTGTCGGGCTCACTGAGGCCAGGGCGCAGCTTGCGTTCCTGCTCTCGATCTTCGAAGTGGCGCCGGTGAACGGCGCAATGCTGCGTGCCGCTCTCGAGGGCGGTGTTCGCGACTACGAGGATGCGGTGATCGCGGAGTCCGCCCGACAGGCTAACGCAGACTACATAGTAACGCGGGACCTGAGGGACTTCGCCCAGTCACCAGTGCCCGCGCATACCCCCGAGTCCTTTCGTCAGTTGCTTGACCTCCTGCACTGACGGCCCGCCATCACGCCACGCACCGAAACCCCGCGTTCCCCGTCGTCGAATCCGGCGTGTTCGCATAGCGCGCCGCGACGCGGTAGCGGTTGCAGTAACTGTCGTGGCAGAGGTACGACCCGCCCTTGAGCACCTTGCGGTCGCCGGTCGCCGGGCCGGTGGGGTCCGCGCCGGCGCGTGACTCGAGCGCCTCCGCCGAGTACCAGTCCGCGCACCACTCCCAGACGTTGCCCGCCATGTTGAACAGGCCGAACCCGTTGGGCGGGAACGACTGCGCCGGGGCGGTCCCGAAATGGCCGTCCGCGAGCGTGTTGGTCTCCGGAAACCGCCCCTGCCAGATGTTGCAGCGGTGTTCCCCGTCCACGAGCAGCCGGTCGCCCCATGGCAGGCGCTTGCCCGCCAGGCCGCCCCGCGCCGCGTACTCCCACTCGGCCTCGGTGGGCAGCCGCTTGCCCGCCCAACGGCAATAGGCGGTCGCGTCGCTCCAGGAGACGTGCACCACCGGGTGGTCGCGGCGGCGGCGGACGTGGGAGCCCGGGCCCTCCGGCTTGCGCCAGGAAGCGCCCTCGACGGCGAACCACCAGGGCACGGGCTTCACGTCGAGCGTGCGCGTGCGGCGGCGCGCCGCCTTGCCGAGCAGCCCGTCGAAAACGTACGACCAGCCGAGGACCTCGGCCTGCGTCCGGTAGCCGGTCGCGGCGACGAACTCCGCGAAGCGGGCGTTCGTGACGGCGGTCCGGTCGATCCTGAAGGCATCCAAGGCCACCTCGCGCAGCGGGCCCTCGCCGTCCTCGGCCCGCGCATCGGGATCCTCGGAACCCATGACGAACTTCGCGCCCGGCAGGTTCGCCATCCCGTCGGCGTGACGTCGGCCTTCGCCATCCGGCGCCGCGGGGATCTCGGCGGTCCTTTCCGGAGCCGCCGGCCCCACGGGCCCGCAGCAGGCGGGCGTCTCGTCCGACCGTCCGGTCACTGCACCCTGGCGCCGGTGGACGGCGCTCCGCGCGAGGAGTCGTCCGCCACCATCATGGCGTCGGCGAGCGCCTCGAGCATCCGCGCCCGGGCGTCGCGGCGGTCGCGGACGTCGTGCATCTCGTCCGGATCCGCGTCGAGATCGAAGAGCTGCTCCTCGCCCTTGGCGTTGCGCGTGTAGCGGTAGCCGTCGGAGAGCAGGGTCCGGGTCCGGGCGGGGATCGGCGTGAGCTGCGAGAGGATGACGGGGACATCGTCCTCGATGAGGACCCGCTCGCGCACGGACGTGCCGGCATCCCGGACGACCGGTGCGAGGCTCACGCCCTGGATACCGTCGTATCCGGCGACGCCGCAGAGGTCCAGCAGCGTGGGGCCGAGATCGATGGACGAGGCGAGTGCCGCGGTGTGCCCGGCATCGGTTCCCGGCACGTCGATCACCAGCGGCACCTGCAGCGTGCCGCGGTAGTGCATGAAGCCCTTCAGGAACAGGCGGTGGTCGCCCATCATGTCGCCGTGGTCCGACGTGAACACGACGATCGTGTCCTCCCGGACGCCGAGGTCGTCGAGCTTCCGGAGGACCTGGCCGACGGCGTCGTCGATCATCCCGATCATGCCGTAGGTCGCGGCGATCGCCTCGCGCAGCAGGGCGTCCTCGCCGAAGCCGCAGGGAGACACCCAGTTGCGCTGGTCCCGCGGATGGATGCCGGCGAATCCGCGCAAGTGCTCCGGCGCGCCCTCGAGCGGGTCGTCGCGGGTGTCGGGCAGGGGCATGTCCGTCGGGCGATAGGCGTCGAACCACTTGCCGGGCGGCGTCATCGGATGATGCGGGTCGGGGAACGAGCACCAGGCGAACCACGGCTCGCCCGAGGTCTCGGCCGCTTCGATGAAGGCGATCGTGCGCTCCGCGACGAACGCGCTGGAATGCAGTTCCTCGGGATACGGCGGCCGGTAGATCTGGTGCCAGTGCGCCGAGCGGTCGCTGCCGGGTCCGGGCGCGTCCTGGTCGACCAGCAGGTCCGGGAGGCGTCCGCCGCGCTCGAGCGCCCACCGCAGGTGATGCCCGGCCACGCGCGCGCCGTGATCGATGCTGAACTCGACGTGCTCGAAGCCATAGAAGTCCTCGGGAGCTTCCGGCGCGCCGTCGACGTAGCGCTCGAAGTCCTCGAGCCGGTCCCAGCCGGCGGGGAAGGGCAACGTTCCGGAGGGCTCGCCCCGGAACGGGAACACGGCGTTCCTGCTCATCCCATGCTGCAGGTGCGACTTGCCGATCAGCCCGGTGCGGTAGCCGGACTTGCGGAACCGGCGCACGAACGTGTTGGCGTCCCGCTCCAGCGAGCGGTCGTTGAAGATGACGCCGTGCGCGCTGGGCATCCGCCCGGTCATCATCGTGCACCGGTTCGGCATGCAGACCGGGTTCGACACCCACGCGTTCTCGAACACCATGCCGCGGGTCGCCAGGCGGTCGAGATGGGGCGTCTCCAGGGTTGGGTTGCCCATGAAGCCCGCGTGGTCGGCGCGCTGCTGATCGGTGATCACGAACAGGACGTTGGGCCGCCGACGCATGTCGGCGCGCTCACGCATTTTCCGGGGCCTCCCCCGGCGTGTTGTAGCGCTCCCAGAACGTCTGGCCGCGGTCCGGGCTGCCGTCCTCCCAGGTGCCCCGGAACCGCAGCAGTTCCGCGCGCAGGTCCGCGAGCACGTCCTCGTGGCCGGGCTTCGCCGCGAGATTGTCCGTCTCCCAGGGGTCGTTCGCGAGGTCGAACAACTGCGTCTGGCGGGTGCGGTTGCGCACCGCGTACTCGATGAGCTTGTGCGTGCGGTTCTTCACCGCGCGCTGCGAGGAGACGTACGCGAAGTAGAGCGTGTCGCGCACCGCCGTCCCGGGCTCGCGGATCGTCGCCGCCAGGCTCTGTCCCTCCACCGTCGACGGCGCCGGAACGTCGATCAGTTCGCACAGCGTGGGGAAGATGTCGAGCAGGTACGCGTAGGCGTCGGTGCGCACGCCCTGCGGGATGCCGGGCCCCGCGAAGACGAGCGGCACGCGCACGCTGTGCTCGTAGCAGTTCTGCTTGCCCATGAGCCCGTGCTGGCCCACCGCGAGACCGTTGTCGCCGGCGAACACGACCAGGGTGTTCTCCGCCAGGCCGTTCTCTTCCAGCGCGTCCAGCACGCGGCCGAACTCGTGGTCGAGGTGCGTGATCATCGCGCGGTACTCGGCGATGTGCCGGCGGATCTCCTCGGGCGTGCGCGGGAAGTCGGCGAGCACCTCGTCGCGGATCTTCAGCCCGCCGTTGTCGAAGGGGTGGCCGCCGAGGTAGTTCGGCGGCAGCTCGACATCCTCCGGCGCGTACATGGCGCGGAACCGCTCCGGCATCGAGCGGGGGTCGTGGGGGGCGAGCAGGGAGACGTAGCAGAAAAACGGCTGCTCATCGTTCATGCCAGGGGTTCCCCCTCGCGCTTCCCGGCCGAGGGCTCCTTGCCGGCCGAGGAAGTCGATGGCCGTGTCACAGAGCAGCTCGCTCGAGTGCCGCCCGGCGTGCACGTGGTCGGCCTGCCGCCAGAGCACGTCGTTCGTCCCCCAGGCATCCACTATCTGCGGCAGCCGGGAATCGTAGCGGCCGGTGGGATCGTAGTGGTAGACGGGCACGTTCCAGTGGTCCGCCATGCCGCCGAGCATGATCTCGTCGCCATCGTCGAACGACCGGTTGAACGCCTCGCGCCCGTTGTGCCACTTGCCGGCGCCCCAGGTGCGGTAGCCGGCGTCGCGCAGCGTCTCGCCGAGCATGGTGTGCTCGCGCGGAATGCTCGTGCCGCCGTCATGCAGGTGGAAGAGCGTCCGCCCGGTGTGCAGCATCGCCCGGCTCGGCATGCAGATCGCGCCGTCGGTCCCGCACGGGATGTGGGCGTGCGTGAACGTCGTGCCGCGGGCGACCAGCCGGTCGATGTTCGGCGTGTGGATTTCCGGGTTGCCGAGCGCCCGGATCGTGTCGAAGCGCTGGTCGTCGGTGAAGAAGAGGAGGATGTTCGGTCGCGTCATGGGGGTATCCGGCAGAAGAGCCCGACACTTATAGCACGGTGCACGGTGGCCTGGCGGACGGCTCCAAAGCGGTGCATGGCCTGCATCAATGGGGTGCACGCGGGGCATGGTGCGCCCGCCGGCCGCCGAGAATGCGCTCTCCTGGCGGGTTGGCACGGCCCTTGCTTAAGTAAACGTACAAGGGAGAGCTTGCGCTCGAACTGGTAATGGAAGGCTAGGGTTCCGGTCCTCTTTCCCTCTTTTGGGGAAGGGACGTCTGGTCCGAGAGCGTTCGACCTGCCGCGCCTCGGTGCACGGAAGGTTACACGGAGGGACAAGAGCCCTCAGCCGGGGAGCGCGAGGGGCTTGCCCTTCGCATGAAGAGGCAGCGCGAGGGGCTTGCCCTTCGCATGAAGATGCCCCGGGAGAGCAGTTGCCTCCCCGTGTCACCAACCGCCAGGAGGCCATCATGGCAAGACTCTCCAACCGCTTCTTCGGACGCGCGCTGCTCGCCGCCGCGCTCTGCGTCTTCTCCTTCTCCTCGTTCGCGAAGGACGACTACCGCATCGCCTGGAGCATCTATGTCGGCTGGATGCCGTGGGACTACGCGGAGCGTTCCGGCATCGTCGACAAGTGGGCCGCGAAGTACGGCATCACCATCGAGGTGGTCCAGTTCAACGACTACATCGAGTCCATCAACCAGTACACGGTCGGGGCCTTCGACGGCTGCACCATGACCAACATGGACGCCCTGACGATCCCGGCCGCCGGGGGCGTCGACTCGACGGCGCTTATCGTGGGCGACTTCTCGAACGGCAACGACGGCATCGTGCTGAAGGGCGCCGGCAAGTCCGTCGCGGACCTGCGGGGGCAGGACGTGAACCTCGTGGAACTCTCCGTGTCGCACTACCTGCTCGCCCGTGCGCTCTCGAGCGCCGGCATGACCGAGCGCGACCTGACGGTGGTGAATACCTCCGACGCGGACATCGTCGCGGCGTTCTCGACGGACGACGTCACCTCCGTAGTGACCTGGAACCCGCTGCTCGCCGAAGTGCAGTCCATGCCCCACGTGAGCCCCGTTTTTGACTCGTCCCAGATTCCGGGCGAGATCATCGACATGCTGGTCGTCAATACCGAGGCCCTCGAGGACGAGCGGCTCGGCAAGGCCCTCGTCGGGGCCTGGTACGAGACCATGGCCGTGATGGCCACCGCCGGCGCCGCCGCGGACGCGGCAAAGACGCAGATGGCGGAAGCCTCGGGCACGGACCTCGCGGGCTACAACGCCCAGCTCGCCGCGACGCAGATGTTCTACGAGCCGGCGCCGGCGGTGGAGTTCGTGCGCTCGGGCGCGCTCAGCGACACGATGACCAACGTCGCCGCCTTCTCGTACCTGCACGGCCTGCTCGGGGAAGGGGCGCCCGGGCCGGAGTTCATCGGCATCGAGCTGCCCGGCGGGGAAGTCCTCGGCTCCGAGACGAACGTGAAGCTGCGCTTCGACGACACCTACATGCAGATGGCGGCGGACGGAGAGCTCTGACCGCCGGAATGAGCGTGGGACGTAGCGCCAACAGGAGTTTCGCTTTAGCGAAACTCCCACCCGTCCATGCGGACGGGCCGCGACCGTAAGGTCGCGCATGCGACTGATCAACCGTCGTCCGGGCGGCCTGGGGATCCTCGCGAGCGCGGCGGTGCCGTTCGCGCTCGCGCTGGTCCTCTACGTCGTCGCCTCCGGGATTCGCCTGGCGGAGAACCCGGACGACAAGCTGCTGCCGGGGCTCTCGAGCATCGGCGCCGCGATCGAGCGGGTGGCCTTCGAACCCGACCGGCGCACCGGGGACTACATCTTCTGGACCGACACCGGCGCGAGCCTGGTCCGGCTGGTCACGGGCGTCCTGGTGGGGGCGACCGTCGGCCTGGCGGTGGGTGTCCCGAACGGCCTGCTGCCCTGGTTCGGCGCCTTCTGGTCGCCGGCGGTGCGGGCGCTGTCGATGATCCCGCCGCTCGCGATCCTGCCGATCCTGTTCATCGCGTTCGGGGTCGGCGAACTGGCCAAGGTGATGCTGATCGTGCTCGGGACGGCGCCGTTTCTCATGCGCGACATCGAGCAGCGCGTGCGGGAACTGCCGCGGGAACAGCTCATCAAGGCGCAGACCCTCGACGCCACGAGCTGGCAGATCGCGCTGCGCGTCGTGCTGCCGCAGGTCTTCCCGCGCCTCGTCGATGGCGTCCGGCTGTCCCTCGGCAGCGCCTGGCTGTTCCTGATCGCCGCCGAGGCGATCGCGTCGACCGACGGGCTCGGCTACCGGATCTTCCTGGTGCGGCGCTACCTCGCCATGGACGTGATCCTGCCGTACGTCGCCTGGATCACGTTCCTCGCCTTCCTGCTCGACTACGGGCTCCGGCAGCTCAACCGGCGCTGCTTCCCCTGGTACGGAGCGTGACGCGGTGAGCCTCATCGAAGTGCGCAACGTGTGGAAGCGGTATGCCGACAAGACGGTGCTCGAGAACGTGCGGCTGCGCGTGGAGAAGAACGAGTTCGTCACCATCGTCGGCGCGTCCGGCTGCGGCAAGACGACCTTCCTGCGCATGCTGCTCGGCGAGGTCGAGCCGTGCGAGGGGACGATCCGGATGGACGGCGCCCCGCTCGTCGCGGAACCGCGCGCGGACCGCGGCGTCGTCTTCCAGCGCTACTCGGTGTTCCCGCACCTCACCGTGCTCGGCAACGTCCTGCTGGGCCTCGACCTCGGCGTGGCGCGGCTGTTCGGGCGCACGTTCGGCCGCCGGCGCGCGCAGAACGTGGCCCGCGCCCGCGCGATGCTGGCGCGCGTCGGTCTCGAGCGTTCGGCGGACAACTACCCCTCGGAACTCTCCGGGGGCATGCAGCAGCGCCTGGCGCTGGCCCAGACGCTGATCACGGAGCCCCGGATCCTGCTGCTCGACGAACCCTTCGGGGCACTCGACCCCGGCATCCGCTCGGACATGCACGGCCTCGTGCGCGAGCTGCACCGGGAGCTGGATCTCACGGTCTTCATGATCACCCACGACATCGCCGAGGGCTTCAGCCTGGGCTCGCGCCTGCTGGTGTTCGACAAGCCGCGCGTCGACCCCCACGAGCCCGATCTCTACGGCGCGACGATCACGTTCGACCTGCCGGTCGGTCGGCGCGAGGGCGTGGACACCCTCATGGACAACATCAACGTCAAGCCTGGAGAAGAAGATGCAGCCTGACGTGCTTTACGAAGACGTGCTGCCCGGTGGCAGCCACTGGTCCTTCCTCGCCAATCCCGGCATGCAGTTGCAGCTGGTGGACATCGAGGGCGGCGGCAACGCGGCGATGCTGGCGTACAACCCCGGCAACCCGCTCGAACGCCTGAACCTGCCGGACACGCTGAAGTGCCAGCACACCTTCCGCCTCACCCGGGGCCACTGCCTCTACTCGGACATGGGGCGCATCTTTTGCTCCATCGTCGCCGACGACGTCGGCTGGCACGACGCCGCGAGCGGCACGTGCAACGCCGATATCGTGCGCCGCAAGTGGGGCGAACGGTCCTACCAGGAAGCCCGCAACGACTACTACCGGAACGGCCGCGACTCGTTCCTCGTGGAACTCGGCAAATACGGCCTCGGCCGCCGGGACTTCGCCGCGAACGTGAACTGGTTCTCGCGGGTCGACGCGGCGGCAGACGGCTCCATGCGCTTCGTCGCCGGCCACTCGCAGGCGGGCGACACGGTCACCCTGCGCTTCGAGATGCCGACGCTCGTCGTGCTGCACACGTGCCCGCACCCGCTGAACGGCGCCGCCGAGTACCCGCGGCGGCCGATCGGCTACCGGCTGGGGCTCGCGGCGCCGGTGGCGGACGACGACCCGTGCCGCGTCTCCCGGGTGGAAAACGGCCGGGGCTTCATGAACAACACCCTGTATGCGCTCGGCGCCTAGTTGGAAGGGAGGCCAGCCACCATGCTGAAGGAAAGCAACCTGTCCGTGGACGTCGCGGACTGGACGGAAACCGTCCCGGCCGGGGAGTACTGGCTCGGCACCGTCGGCGCCGGCGACACGTTCCGCATCACCGACCTGATGGGCAACCAGGCGGTGGACACCCTGTTCTTCAACGCCGCCAATCCGCACGAGCGTTACAGCGCGTTCGACACCATGCGGGAGCAGGGCAACCTCTACCTCTCGGCGGGAACGACGCTGCTGTCGGACGAGGGCAACCCGATGCTGACCATCGTCGCCGACACCTGCGGCCGCCACGACACCCTCGGCGGCGCCTGCGCGGGCGAGAGCAACACCGTGCGCTACGCGCTCGAGAAGAAGAGCATGCACTCGTGCCGCGACAGTTGGCTGCTCGCCGTCAACACGCACGAGGAGTGGGGTCTCACCAAGCGCGACATCACCCACAACATCAACTTCTTCATGAACGTGCCGGTGACGCCGGAGGGCGGCCTCACGTTCGAGGACGGCATCAGCGCGCCGGGCAAGTACGTGGAGCTCGTCGCGGAGATGGACATCCTCGTGCTGATCTCGAACTGCCCGCAGCTCAACAACCCCTGCAACGGCTACAACCCGACGCCGATCGAACTGGCGGTCTGGCGCCAGGTCGGCTGACGGGGACGGGATCGAACGGACTCGACGGGGGAGGGCATGTTCCGCAAGGTACTGATCGCCAACCGCGGCGAGATCGCCGTGCGCATCTGCCGGACGCTAGACGCGATGGGCATCCCGAGCGCCGCGGTTTACGCCCATGCCGACCGCGGCGCGCTGCACGCCGAGGTGGCCGGCGAGGCGCACGCACTCGGCGATGGCGGCGTCGCCGACACGTATCTCGACATCGCGAAGCTGCTCGACATCGTGCAACGCTCCGGGGCGGACGCGGTGCACCCGGGCTACGGCTTCCTGAGCGAGAACGCTGCCTTCGCGCGGGCCCTCGAAGAGCGCGGTGTGGCCTTCGTCGGCCCCCGCCCGGAGCACCTGGCGCGCTTCGGTCTCAAGCACGAGGCGAGGCGTCTCGCGCAGGCGGCCGGCGTGGCGCTGCTGCCCGGCAGCGGCGTGCTCCCCGGACTCGACGACGCGCTGCGCGAAGCGGAGTCCATCGGCTACCCGGTCATGCTCAAGAGTTCGGCCGGCGGGGGCGGCATCGGCATGCAGCGCTGCGAGAACGCGGCGGAGCTCGAGGCGCGCTTCGCGGCCGTGGAGCGCCAGGCGGGGAGCGCGTTCGGCGATGCGCGCCTGTTCGTGGAGCGCTGCGTGGCGGCGGCGCGCCACGTCGAGGTGCAGGCGTTCGGCGACGGCTTGGGCGGCGTCGCGATCCTCGGCGACCGGGATTGCTCGCTGCAGCGCCGGCACCAGAAGGTCGTCGAGGAATGCCCGGCGCCGAACCTGCCGGAAGCCGTACGCCGGCGCATGCACGAAGATGCGCGGGCGCTGCTGTCGAGCGTCTCCTACCGGAGCGCTGGGACAGTCGAGTTCCTCTACGACCCCGACCGCGAGGCGGCGACCTTCCTCGAGGTCAACACGCGGCTGCAGGTCGAGCACGGCGTCACCGAGCTCGTGTACGGGGTGGACCTGGTGCGCTGGATGGTCGAACTCGCCGCCGGCGCGCTGCCGCCGCTCGATGCGCTGACCGCGGAGCTCGCGCCCTCGGGCTGGGCGATGCAGGCGCGCCTCTGTGCCGAGGACCCGAACCATGATTTCCGTCCCACCCCCGGCGAGTTGTCGGTGGTCGAGCTGCCCCGGGGCGCGGGCCTGCGCGTCGACACCTGGCTACGTTCGGGCACGGAGGTCTCGCCGCTCTACGACTCGCTGCTCGCCAAGGTGATGGCCCACGCGCCGACCCGGGAGGAGGCCCGCGAACGCCTGCGTGCCGCGCTCGAAGCGAGCGTCGTGCACGGGGTCGAGACCAATTGCGAGTACCTGCGCCAGGCCTTGGGCTGCGCTCCGTTCGCCGCGGGGACGCACGACACGGCGACGCTCGGGGCGCTCGACTATCGGCCGGGCACGGTGGAAGTGCTGGCGCCGGGCGCCCAGACCACGGTACAGGCCTGGCCGGGCCGCATGGGTTACTGGCACGTGGGCGTCCCGCCGTCCGGACCGATGGACGACCTTTCCTTTCGTCTCGGCAACCGCCTGCTCGGCAACGACGAAGGGGCGCCCGGACTGGAGATCACCGTGGCCGGCCCGACGCTGGCGTTCCACTCCCCGGCGACCGTCCTGCTCGCCGGAACGGCCGACATCGGCCTCGACGGAGGCGACGCCGGAAGGACGCCGCAGCCCTGGCGGCCGTTTGCCATCGAGGCCGGTGACGTGCTCACGATCGGCAAGGTGACGGCGGGGGTGCGGGCCTACCTGCTCGTGGCCGGCGGGCTCGAGGTGCCCGAGGTCATGGGCTCGGCCGCCACCTTCACGCTGGGCGGCATCGGGGGGCTGAACGGCCGTGCCGCGCGGGCCGGGGATGTCCTGCGCGTGGGCGGCGGTGGGCTTGCCGGACGGGCGGCGCACGCTGCGGACGGCGGCATGCCCATCCCGCGCCTGGACGCGCGCCACGTGCTGCGCGTCACTCTGGGTCCGCACTGCACCGACGACTTCCTGACGCCGGCGGATCAGGAGGCGTTCCTCGCCGCGGAGTGGACCGTCCACTACCACTCGAGCCGGACCGGCGTGCGCCTGATCGGCCCGCGCCCGCAGTGGGCGCGCCCCGACGGCGGCGACGCGGGACTGCATCCCTCGAACGTGCACGACAACGCCTATGCCTTCGGCGCGATCGACTTCACCGGGGACATGCCGGTCATCCTCGGGCCGGACGGTCCGAGCCTGGGCGGGTTCGTGTGTCCCGGCGCCGTCATCGAGGCGGACCGGTGGAAGCTCGGTCAGCTCGGCGCGGGCGATACGGTAAGGCTGGTGGCGGTGACGGAGGCCGAGGCGCGGCGTGTGTCCCGGGAGCGCGATGCGGCGATCGCAAGCGGGTCGGGGGCGGCGTTCGCGGTTCCGTCCGCCCGGCGCGGGGACGTGCAGGATCCCATCGTCGCGGAGGTCGGCGACATCCGGGTGCGCCGTGCGGCGCAGGACGCGCTCCTGGTGGAGTTCGGCCCGAACGTGCTCGACCTCGGGCTGCGCCTGCGCGTGCACGGGCTCGAAGCGGGAATCGCGGCGGAGCGGGTCCCCGGCGTGCTGGAAATGACGGCCGGCATTCGCTCGCTGCTCGTTCGCTTCGACTCGCGGCACTGGTCCGCCCCCGATCTGGCGCGCGTCCTGGAGCCGCACCTCGAGCGGGCGCGCACGGCGGATGCGCGGGTGGCGTCCCGGATCGTGCACCTGCCCCTGTCCTGGGACGACCCGGCCTGCCGCACGGCGATCGACCGGTACGTGCGCAGCGTGCGCCCGGATGCGCCGTGGTGCCCGGACAACATCGAGTTCATCCGCCGCATCAACGGTCTGCCGGACCGCCAGGCGGTCAGGGACATCGTGTTCGGCGCGGACTACCTGGTCATGGGGCTCGGCGACGTCTACCTCGGCGCGCCGGTCGCCACGCCCGTCGATCCGCGCCACCGGCTGGTGACGACCAAGTACAACCCGGCGCGCACCTGGACCGCGGAGAACTCCGTCGGTATCGGCGGCGCCTACCTTTGCGTGTACGGCATGGAGGGCCCGGGCGGCTACCAGTTCGTCGGCCGCACGCTGCAGGTATGGAACCGGCAGCGCCGCGGGCCCGCCTTCGACGAGCACTGGCTGCTGCGGCCCTTCGACCGCATCCGTTTCCACGAAGTGGACGCGGCCGAACTCGCCGAGATGCGTGACGCGTTCCCGCGGGGCGGCCTGGACCTCGACATCGAAGCGGGAGTCTTCGACCACGACCGCCATCGTGCCTTCCTCCGGGAACGGGCGGCCGAGATCGCATCGTTCGAGGCGCGCCGGCGGGCAGCTTTCGCGGCGGAACTCGAGGACTGGAAGGCCCGTGGCGTGCTGACCTTCGACGCGGAAGAAGCGGCTGGTGCGCCGCCGGCCGAGGGCATGGACGGTGCGGCGTTCGTCGCCAGTCCCCTGGCGGGCTCGATCTGGTCCGTCAAGGTGCGCGCGGGCCAGCGTGTCGAGGCGGGCGACGTGCTGTTCGTCGTCGAGTCGATGAAGGCGGAGTTCGAGGTGACCGCACCGACGGCCGGGATCGTCGGGGACGTGCTCGTCGCCAAGGGACAGACGGTGCGCGCCGGGCAGGCGTTGGCGGCGGCCGGGACATGACGGGACTTGCTCCCATGGCCGCCTTGCGCCGGGCCTATGCGGAGCGGCTGCTGAATCCGCGGGACGTCGCCGCCGAGGCGCTGCGCCGTGCCGCGGCGGCGGACACGGCGGTGTGGATCCATCGGCTCGACGAAGCTGCGGTGTTCGCGCACGTCGACCGGCTCGACGCGCTGGACTTCGTCGAGGCGCCGCTGTGGGGCGTCCCGTTCGCCATCAAGGACAACATCGACCTCGCGGGGACGCCGACCACGGCCGGCTGCCCCGACTACGCGTACGTTCCCGAGCGTTCCGCGGCGGTGGTCGAACGGCTCCTGGCCGCCGGGGCCGTTCCCATCGGGAAAACCAACCTGGACCAGTTCGCGACGGGTCTGGTCGGCACCCGGTCACCGTACGGCGCCGTGCCGAACGCCATCGATCCCGCGTACATCTCCGGCGGCAGCAGCAGCGGTTCGGCGGTGGCGGTCAAGCACGGCGCCGTCTCTTTCTCGCTCGGTACCGATACCGCCGGCTCCGGCAGGATACCGGCGGCCTTCAACGGGCTCGTCGGGTTCAAGCCGACGCGGGGCTGGTGGTCGACGCGCGGGGTCGTGCCGGCGTGCCGAACGCTCGACTGCGTGTCGGTCTTCGCCCACGCCGTCGGCGATGCGCGGAGGGTCGCGGAAGTCGCGGGCGGGTTCGATGCCGAGGACCCGTTCTCGCGCCGCGTGGCGTTCGCCGGGTTCGCCCCGGAGGATGCGCGCTTCGGATACCTGCCGGCGGACCGGCTCCCCTGGTTCGGCGACACGGAGTATCGCGCAGCCTACGGGCGCTGTATCGAGGGGCTGCCGGCGGAACCGCGCCTCGTCGAACCGGAACCGTTCCTGGCGGCCGGCCGCCTGCTCTACGAAGGGCCGTGGCTGGCGGAGCGTGTCGCCGCGGTTGGGGCGTTCGTCGAGGCCCGCCCGGACGCGGTGCATCCGGTCACTCGAGCGGTGCTCGAGGCGGGCGCGACGCCGTCCGCGGTGGACTGTTTTCGGGCGCAGTACCGCCTGGCGGACCTGCGGCGGCAAGCCGAGGCGGCGTTTGCCGAGGTCGACGTGCTCGTGGCCCCGACCGCCCCGACGCACTACCTGCGCACCGAGGTGGAGGCGGACCCGCTCGGCACGAACGCGCGCCTCGGCACCTTCACCAACTGCGTCAACCTGCTCGATCTCTGCGCGGTAGCGATCCCGGCAGGGACGACCCGGGGCGGCATGCCGTTCGGCGTGACGCTGCTGGCCCCCGCGGGGCGGGATCACGCGCTGCTCCGCGCCGCGGCCGCGTTCGCGGGGGAGGGCGACGAGCGAGCGGACGCGCCGCTGCCGGACGAAGTGCACCTAGCCGTCTGCGGCGCACACATGGCCGGCCAGCCGCTCAACTCCGAACTCACCGGCCGCGGCGCCTGGCGCGTCGCGGCGACCCGCACGGCCCCGCGCTATCGCCTCTACGCGCTACCCGACGGCAAGCGTCCGGCGCTGCTGCGCGTGGCGGCGGATGGTGCGCCGATAGAGCTGGAGGTCTGGTCGCTGCCGGCCCGGGAAGTCGGCGGCTTCCTGTCCGGCGTCGCGCCGCCCCTCGCTCTCGGTTCCGTGGAGCTTGAGGACGGACGGTGGGTGCACGGTTTCGTCGGCGACGCCGGTGCGGCGCACGATGCCACGGACATCACGGATTTCGGAGGCTGGCGGAGCTACCGGAAGACCGCGCTCGCGTAGGCGCGACCCTTGCGGTCGCCCGTCCCCGCCCGTCTCCCGGGGCACGGCCCCGTCAGGGCGCCGCGAGGGTGATCCCCGGCAGCGCAAAGCGGGCGAAATCAGACAGGTTGTAGGTCAGGAGCTGGTCGACGCGCTCCTTGCGGGCGCAGTGGGCGTGGACGGCATCGTAGACCGCGCCGCTCGAAAGGCCGAGGGCGGAGACCTGACGGAGTACGGTGCGATAGTCATCCGGCGTCAGGGGCACGATCGTGAGACGCCCCATGACCGTCTCCTCGACCAGAAGGCGCGCCTCGTCGGGGGAGATGCGTGTCGCGACCGGCAGTGCCGTCAGCGTGGCGTAGCACTCCGCGAGGGTATGGGTCGAACAGTAGCCGGCGTGCCCGTCCACGGTGTAGCGGCTGAACGCGCCGAAGGCGGCTTCGTGGTTGCCGAGCTGGTCCACGAGCGCGGCCACCAGCACGGACGTGTCGAACAGCGTACGCACTCAGCGGACGACCCGGGCGTGGCGGGCGTTGCGTTCGGCGCGGATGAAGTCGGCGATGTCCAATGCCGTCCGCGTCGCGCCATGGTGGACGAGAATCCCCTGCTTGCGGGCGAGGGCCGGTTCGGCGTCCGCCCGCCGCAAGGTCATGCCGTCGGCGCCGGCCTCGATTTCGAGCGCACAGCCTGGCGTCAGATTGAACTGGTCGCGAAGGAGCTTGGGGACCACCAGGCGACCTGCGTTGTCTATGGTAACGATCATGCCGCGATGGTAATTCGCATGGCATATGCGATCAAGGGGTGGCCACGTTGCCGGGGTTGTGTGGTATGGGAAGGCGTCGCGGCATCGGGTGAACCTCACGGGTGCTGTCGGAACCACGCATCGGTTAGGCTTGACGCAGGAGGTGTGGGGGAAGGCGTGTGCTCGACGGGCGCGGGGCCGACCTACCACGAGGTGCAGCAACATGGGAGGTGACCATGGTCCGATTTCATGACCCGCGGGGCGAGGTTCGCACGGAGATGGAGCCGTACGAGCTGTCTCGCGACATCCGGCCGGACGACGGCGCCGGCGTAACGGTAGCCCTTATCGCGAACGGCTTTCCGGACTCGGAACTGTTCGTGTCGAAGGTGGGGGAGGCGCTCGGCGAGCGGCTCGGGGGCCTCCGCACGAAACTCTGGAACAAGGGCAACCCGGCGGCGGTGGTGGGCGGCGAGACGCTCGCCGAAATCGCCGAGTGCCAGGTGGCCATCGCGGCCTACGGGCACTGAGGCAGTTGCACTTCCGGCACCGTGCGTGACGGCATCAACATTGCGAGGCTCGGCATCCCGGCAGTGTGCCTGGTGACCGAGGATTTCTGGCCGCAGGCGGAATTCGTCGCGGAATCGATAGGCATGCCGGACATCCCGATGGTGCGGCTGCCGCACCCGGTGGCCGGCACCGGCGAGGCGCGGATCCAGGCGATCGCCGACAGCATCGCCGACGAGGTCCTGGACCGGCTGGCGGCATGAGCGCATTGCTGGAGGCGGCCAGCGAGGAAGCGGCCCTCGAGCAGCTTCATGGGCTCGACTGCACCGACGGTCTGCCGGTCGTCGTCCCCACGCCGGAGCGCGTCGAACGGCTGGTCCTGGCGTCCGGGCTCGACCCCGGCCTGGTTCTCGGCGAGATGGGCCCGGCCATGGGCGTCGCGACCGTCGAGAAAGTGGCCGTGGCGGCGGTCATGGCCGGCTGCCTGCCGGACTACATGCCCCTGGTCGTCGCCGCGGTGCGCGCCGCGGCGGACCCGGCCTTCGACCTGCGGGAACTGCAGGCCACCACCCACTGCCTCGCGCCGCTGGTCATCGTCAACGGTCCGGCGCGCCACGATTGCGGACCGGTGGCGTCCGGGTTCGGCGCCCTCGGCCCCGGCCACCGCGCCAATGCGAGCGTCGGACGGGCCCTGCGGCTGTGCATGATCAACATCGGCGGCGGGCGGCCCGGCGTGTCCGACATGGCGCTGCTGGGACATCCGGGCAAGTTCACGTACTGCCTGGCGGAGGACGAGGAGCAGTCCCCCTTCCCGCCGTTGCACGTCAGCCGCGGCTACCGGGCGGAGGACAGCGTGGTCACGCTCATCGGCTGCGAGGCGCCGCATTCGGTCATCTACAGCGACGACGCGGACGACCCGGAGAACGCGGAGAAGCTGCTCCACGTCCTGTCGATCGGCCTGGCGAACCTGGCCACGAACCACGCGGTCCTGTGCCACGGGAACGCCGCCGTGGTCCTCAACCCGATCCACGCGGACGTGCTGGCCAAGGCGAACATGAATCGCGAGACCGTGGCCCGGCGGCTCTGGGAACTGATGCACCTTCCGGCGGCGGACCTCGACCGCTACGGCGGCGGGTTCCGCCGGCCGTTGGAGGCCGAGCGCTACCCGGCGTTCCAGTCGCCCGACCACCTGGTGATCCTGGTGGCCGGGGGACCCGGGCTCTACTCCATGGTCATGCCGAGCTGGGGCGGCGGCGACCACAACAACACGGCGGTGAGCGCGCTCGTGGAACTCGGCCAGTTCTGCGAGGTCCCGGGGGTCGCGGACGCCTGAAGCGCGGACCTCAGAGCCAGACCTCGAGGTTGTTCGCGCGCCCGATCTCCCGGGTGAGCCGCATTTCCAGCAGTTCCTCCATGCCGCAGGCCGCGAGCAGGGACGCCGCCTCGGTGCGGGCGGGCTCCTCGAGCGCATCGAACTCGTCCTGCACCCGTTTCAGGACGTGGAAGCGGAACGGCTGCGCGATGACCTCGATTCCCGTGCCGGCGAGGTCGAAGGAGGTCATGCCGATACCGCGCTCGGCGGTGGCGCCGGGCGTCAGGTCGTCCTGTTCGGCGAGCCACGCGTTGATGCACTCGCAGGCGGCGCGGGTCTCCGGTACGAAGTCGACGGCGAGGTGCCGGAGCACGTCGATGAGCGTCTCCGGGATCTCGTCGTCCGGCAGGTAGCTCCCGTCCCGGTCCCCGAACTCGCCGACATCGAGCTCCGGGCGGTTCATGCGCTCGACCCACCGGAAGGCGCGCCAGGCCCGGGTCTGCATCATCGCGAGCGGCACGGGATCGCGTCCGAGGTGCCCGTACAGAGGCGCGATCATGCCGAAGTCGCCGACGCACGGCTTGCCGCCGAGCAGGTAAGGATGGTCCGAGAAGTGCGCATTCAGCTTCGCGAGCAGCGCGACGTACAGCTCCTCGATCGCGGGAATGGATTCGGGAACGATGCCGAACACGGGGTTGGTTTCCGTGCGGATCGACTGCATCCGTTCCTCCGCCGAGGGCGACCAGCCCGGCGGGAAGATGGTCCGGAAATGCCACGTCAGGAACTCCAGGTGCTGCTCGTCGAAGTTCCAGCGATAGTGCATCGCGGGGCGCAGCAGTCCTTCGGCGCCGATGGCGTCGAACAGCCGGCTGACGATGCGCTGCTTCGGCGTCGCGGGCGAGAAGGCGTGGCCGCTCTCGGCCTCGAAGTGGTCGACGATGGCGACGCCGTCGCGGATCACCGTGCCGTCCGGCAGCTCGACCGTCGGCATGCCCCGCCGTCCGCCGGCCTGCGGCAGGACGGTTGCCGTGTAGTGCTCGGACGTGGGCGGGACCTCCCGGTACGGTAGGCCGGCCTTGATGAGATAGCTGCGCGCCCTGCCCGTGTACAGGGAGAACGGCGCACCGTAGAGGACGATCGGGTTCATGCGTGGGTCCGTGGTTGCCATCCGGCGGGCATGCTACGCGATCCGCTACGGGTGAAGCCGGTCGGCCAGTTCGCGCAGCCGCGGCGACTCCGCTGCGCGCAGCCGTCGCGCCTGGTTGCGCAATTCGGACACCGATCGTGCGGCGCGAAAAGCGGCCACGGCGCTTGGGTCCGCCAGGGCCGCGGCGGCGCGCCGCTCGGCGAGCGCGCGCCACGGCAGCGCGGGATCGAGGCCGCGCGGGCCGGCGCGGTCGTACCCGGCGCGGGCGGCCTCGTCCAGGCGGAGATCCCGGAGCACCCGATCGAACATCTCGAAAGCGCAGACCGTGTGCATCACGCCGACGGTATCGGCCAGGTTGGCGAGCTCCTCGTACCCCCCTGAACTGCACCCATCGAAGTGGGTCGTCACGTCGAAGGCGGGGATGAGTGCGTCGGCCAGGTCGCGGCTGTTCTGCTGCGGGACCAGGCGGTCGAGGGCCGAGTGGTACAGGTGGATGCGGGTGTCCGCGGGCGGGATCGCGCCCGCCGGGTCGACGACGTTGGGGAAGGAGTTGAGCTGCAGCAGCGTCTTCAGCGCGTCGAAGCGTTCTTCGCCGTTCAGCATGCCGTCGACGAACGCGTCGGCAAGCCGCGCGCCGTCGAGGACGTCGTCGGCGGTCAGTCCCACGTCCGTGTAACGCAGGAATGCGGGAAGTATGCGGTGCGTGGCATAGGGCACGAGGACTTCCGGGTCGATGTCCCGGCACCACGGGTCCCCCGCGCAGCTCCCGTTCGCTTCCTGGAGGACCCCGCGGAAGGTGCGGTAGAGGTCGTGCGGGCCTCCTCCGGCGTGGACCTCGCGAATCGCGATCGGACCCGCAACGGCGGCGTTCGCGAGCCAGACCGCGACCGCGCCGTGCCCGCCCTGCGAGTAGCCGACCAGGGCCGCGTCGACCGTCTCTGGTGCGTCGTGGAACGTCCGGTAGCGCTCGTCCGCGAGCACTTCGCGCACCATGTCGAGTGCGTTGTTCGCGACGCGGTTCGCCATGAGGTAGGTCTCCGGCCGGTCCCTGCCGCTGGTTTCGCCGCGGCCCCAGTTGTCCGGGGCCAGCACGAGATAGCCGCGCCCGGCCAGCAGGTTGGCCAGCACGAACCACCCCTCGTCGGCACGCAGGCGGCTTGGCGTGGACCCGGTCGCATGGTGGAGGACGATGGTGCGGCCGAGGGGCGCGAAACCGGGATCGTCTCCGATGTCCGGCAGCGCCACCAGACCGCTCAGCGCCGCGCCCGCGCCGGACGGACCGCGGGACGCGTACGACACGGCGTGCGACACCGTGCCGTAGGTCGCTTCGCGGGCGCCGAGTTCCGTCCAGACGCGTTCCGCGATCTCGGCGACGATCAGGGCCGCCAGCGCCCCGACGATCGGCAATTCGATCTCGTTGAGCACCGCATCCCGGACGTAGCGGTGAAACAGCCGGTCGACGGCGCCCGGCAACAGCGTCGTGCTGTCGAGCACGGTGACGCCGCGTGCTGCCGGCTCGCCGGCCGCGGTGAACTCGAGGGCGGCCCGATACCGCGTGCCGTCGCCGCCCGTGGCGTTCACTTCGACTTCGTAGGCGGTATCGGCCTCGAGCGGGCAGGCGAGCTTGTGGTCGACGACCTCGCGGCCGTCCTCGCCGTCGCTCAGGTCCGTGAGCGCATGCCGCAACGCCACACCGGCCGGGTCGCAGTCGCCGGCGTACTCGAATTCCCAATCGGCATCGCCGGCGTGGACGATGTTGAGCCCCGTCGTCCCCGGGTCCATCGTGACGCCGGGCGCCGGGATGACATCGACCAGCGGGACCGGCGTGGGCGGAGGCGGCGCCGGCTCGTCCGCGCGACCGGACCCGCCCCCGCCGCCGCATGCGGCCAGGAGGGCGATCATGGCCGGTAGGGCGACGAGGCTCCGCCCGAGGGGCCTCGACCGCCGCTCGGTGCGGCATGCGGGCGGGGCCATCAGGAGTCCGTCACCCCACCGCATCGGTGCGGTGCGACGGGACGCCGCAGGTGCGAGCCGCCGACACGAGCACGTTGCAGTCGATGACGACCCTCACCCGTCAGCGTCGGGACGGGCTCTGCGCGCCGCAGCGATGTCCGCGATGGTGTCGGCCATGATCTCGTCCTCCGAGCGGCGAGCGTCCTCGGGCGTGCGCTCGATGGCGTCGAGAGCCGCGGCGACCCGGGCCGCGGCGGCACCCCGGTCGACGACGTCCTTGGGACGCAGCAGGATGCCGTCGCCGAGGACGGTGGCTTCCATGACATCGCCCTCGCGCAGGTCCAACCCCCGGCGCAGCTTCGCCGGAATGGTGACTTGGAACTTGGGCTTGACGGTAACCAGGGACATGAGTTGACTTCCACGGCGGTGACAGTGGGATTGTACGACTTTCCAACTCAAATCGGCCGCGCGCATAACGTGAGGAACGCGAGTCGACCGCGCGCTGGACCCGGGGCGTTCGGAGAAAAACCGGTGGCACGACGTCGCGGGTGGGCAAGCCTCGTTCTGGGTGGCAGACCCAGTCGGGCGGCACATGGCGGCAGCCATTCCGAAGGCACCAGCGGGAGCGGTATTGACGCCGCGTCGCACGGACTTGCCTACTGCAAGGCTATCAGCCTCTGATCGGTTCTCGATGTCTTTGTTCGAAATGGGGGATGCCGGAGCGACTCGGATAGGCTTTGCATACGTGAGCTACCGGATGGAGGAGGCATTCAATGCAGCCGAGCCGGCTCCGCCGTCACCTGTCCATTCTCGAGGGCGCTCTATTCGGAAAAGCAGCAATTCGACAATGAGAATCTGATTCGGTGGGAACAGCAATCGGTACATCTTTCCGGGTCCCGACGACTGACACGTGCGCAAGGCAACCGCGCGCCTTGCGAAGCGAGTCCCGTCCGCAGTGCCGGAGCTGGATTTGCGCCGCCGACTGACGCGCCAGCCGTCATGCGGTTGGTGACGCGGACCGGCATACCGGCGTGCGGATTCGGTACGACGCGGTGCGGCGGGGTCGGGCCCGGATGAAATGCCATGGCATCCCGGTAAGACCGTGTTGGGCGAGGTCGTGCTAAACGCGCCGTTTTGACACTCTGCGCGACATCCCCCTATCGGGCGCTGATGGAAGCCTGGGCGGACCACCTGTTTCGGAGCGGCAGCGGTTCAAGTGGGGCGCGACCGGGCCGGTAGCTCGCCCGGGCGAGACAACTCCTGGAACCGGGCCGGTACGGGGGGCGCGGAGATGCGCCCCGACAAGGCGGCCGGTATCATCCGGTCAGGACGACGAGAGGGGGCAGAGTGCCGGGGACCGTGTTCGAAAGCTGCCGCCCGCGCGCGGACGTGCTCAGCGGGATGGTGGAGGCGGATTTCGCGGCGGACCTCGCGCGGGTGGTGCGTGGCGAGGCCAGCGCGGAATACGCCGATCCCGCCCGGTTCTTCGCCAACACCTATCCCACGAAGGGGCTTCGCGACCTCCTGGACAGCGTCTGTCGACGTCTCAGCGGCTCGGGGGGCGAAGCCGCCTCCATATTCCGGCTCGACACGTCCTACGGCGGCGGCAAGACGCATGGCCTGATCGCCCTGGTGCACGCAGCGCGGGGCCTGCGCGACGTGCCGAACGGCGGCGAGTTCGTTGACGCATCGCTCCTCCCGGACGGCGACGTGCGGGTGGCGGCGTTCGACGGCGAGAACGCGGATCCGGCCAACGGACGTTCGATGGGAACCGGCGACGGCGTTCTCGCCTACACGCCCTGGGGCGAGATCGCCTTCGAACTCGGTGGCAGAACGGCCTACGAACGCGTCCGCCGCAGCGACGAGGATCGCGTGGCACCCGGTTCGGAGACGTTGCGCGAGCTCTTCGGCGGCAGACCGACTCTCATCCTGCTCGACGAGCTCTCGGTGTACCTGCGCAAGGTCCGGGACCTCGGGCGCGGAGCGGATCAGTTGACGGCGTTCCTGACGT
Organism: Pseudomonadales bacterium; assembly: GCA_963664635.1. Taxonomy (GTDB): domain Bacteria; phylum Pseudomonadota; class Gammaproteobacteria; order Pseudomonadales; family Azotimanducaceae; genus VXNE01. The sequence continues at coordinate 1,096,487 of OY761542.1, forward strand.
CGCTGTTCAAGGCGGTGGAGGGCGCACCGAACGCGGCTCTCGTGTACACCCTGGCGATCGGCCGCGACGGGCGGGCGGTAGATGCCTACTCCCAAGAGAATCAGTTCATCGCCGACCGGGTGGCCGAGGCGGAGAGCGTGTCGGCTCGCAAGGCGACGCTCCCCAACCCGACCGACGCCGACGAGTATCCGCTGGTGCTGCGCCGCCGACTGTTCCAGCACATCGACGCGGCGGTCGCCGATGAAACGGTGTCGGCCTACTGCGACCTGTGGCGTTCGCACGCCGAGGGACTCGATCCGCGCGCGGCGCGTTCGGACACGGCGGATCGTTTCCGGGCCGGCTACTCGTTCCATCCCGAGGTGCTCGACGCGCTCACGGAGAAGGCATTCACGCTATCCAACTTTCAGCGCATCCGCGGCATGTTGCGGCTTCTCGGCAGGACCGTGGCGCACCTTTGGGAGTCAAGGCCGGCCGACGCCCACGCCATCCACCTGCACCACATCGATCCCGGTGTGGAGGGGCTGCGCCAGGAGATCGTCACCCGGCTGGGACAGTCGGCGTTCGTCTCGGCGATCCAGAACGACATTGCCGGATCGTCGGGCAATCCCGCGCTGGCTGAGCGGATCGACGCGGAGAAGCACGCCGGCCTGCCCCCGTACGCCGCCTACGTCGCGCGCACCGCCTTCCTGCACACCCTCGCCTTCAACGAGCCGCTCAAGGGGCTTTCGGCGGAACGCTTGCGCTATGCGGTTCTGGGACCCGCCACGGATTTCAGCTTCGCCGAGGAGGCGCGCAAGGCGTTCGTGACCGAGTCGGCTTTTCTCGACGACCGCCCCGGCGCGCCGATCCGCTTCGTCGCGGAACCGAACCTCACCAAGCTGATCCAGACCGAGGAGCAGACCGTCGATGCCGGGGACGCCCGGGCGCATCTCGACGATCGCATCCGGGAGATCTTCGACGGCAGGGTGTTGGACGCCGTGCGCTTCCCAGGCGGCCCGTACGATGTTCCCGACGACGCGGCCGACGGGCGGCCGAGACTCGCGGTGCTCGCCTACGACGGCGTCGCGGTGGGCGGCGAGGTCGACGGCGCGCCCGACCTCGTTCAGCGCATCCACCGGCACCGCGGCGCGGAGGGGTCGGCGTTGCGGCTGCTCCGCAACAGCGTCGTGTTCGTCGCCGCCGACGAGGACCGCCGCGAGGACATGCGCCGCCGGGCACGCCGCCGCTTGGCCTTGCAGCGGCTCAAGCAGCCGGATCGGATGGGGGAACTCGCGGAGCACCAGCAGGCCAAGGTGCGCGAGCTGGAGTCGCGGTCCGAGACCGAACTCGCGCTGGCGGTGCAGCAGTGCTACCGGCATGTCTTCTACCCGTCGCGGAATCGGATTTCGGAACGCGGCGGCGATCGCGCGTACACCGTGATCGACACGCCGTCTTCCTCGGATCGCCCGGGCGCCGGGCAGCAGCAGGTGGTGCGGGCGCTGCGCGACCTCGGCAAGCTGCGCACCGCGGACGACGAGCCGGACTCGCCGACGTACGTGCGCGACCGCACGCCGCTCCGCCAGGGACAGATGACCACCGCCGCGCTGCGCAACGAGTTCCGGCGCGATCCGGCGCTGCCGATGCTGGTGGGCGACGACGTGTTCGTGCGAGGCATCCGCAGGGGCGTTGAATCAGGCGACTACGTCTACCGGCAGGCGGACCTGGTGTATGGTCCCGGCGACCCCGCCGCCGCCATCGCCATCGACGAGCAGGCGACCGTGCTGACGATGTCGTTCGCTCACGGGAAGGGCATCTGGCCTCGACGCGAACCGGACCCGCCACCGGACGTGGACCCGGCGGACGTAGGCCCGGCGGACGTAGGCCCGCGACCGGAGCCGCCGCCGGATGATCGTCCGCAGGCCGCAACGCTACGCGCCGAGGGACTGCTGAAGGAAGCGCTGGCCGTTCTCTGGGAGCAGGCGAGGGACAAGAAGCTCGACGCCGTCGCCCGGCTTGACATCCGCGTGTTCGATCCCGGCGACGGTTTCCGCCTGCTGCGCGTCGTCGGCGCGGTGCCCGACGCATCGAAGACGGTACGCTACGACGGGGGCTACGAGACCCGCGAAGGCGGCGTGTTCGAGCTGACTTTCACCGGCTCCGTCGGCGACGCGGACCCGTTGCGCGAGTTCCTGGAGCCGCAGGTCCGCGACTCGTCGGCGCACACGCTCGTCACGCACTTCGAACTGGCCTTCGACGGCGGTCTGGCGCTGGGCGGCGACGCCCCGGAGAAACTCGCCGAGCGGCTGTCCCGATTCGCGACTGCCGCTGCCTACGTCGAGGCCACCGCCCAGGCCGCCGGGGTAGAGGCATGAGAGCCCTCGCCCAAGCTGCGCCCACGGCACCCGTTTACGAGCTACGCGTCGAACACCGGGGACTCGGCGACGAACGGTTCGAGATCTGGCAGATGCCGAGCGCCGCGACGCCGCAGCTCGGCGAACCGAAGCGCGTCGGCGGCCTGCGGGGTCGCAACCTCGAACTGGTGGAGCACCGTCTGCGCAGGCGTCTGGCCGCAGCGGGGATCCGGCCCGACACGGCGAACCGCAAGGCGGCGACCGCGACGCTGCCGGAGGACATCGCCTTGGCGCTGGGGCTGCTTTTCAGAACGCTCGCGCCGATGCGCAGCCGAGACCGCATGCGCGCCGTCGTGGAAGGCATCGATGCCATGGACCGCGAGGAGGCGGCGTACTGGCTCGGCATGGCGATGCACCGGACGAACCCCCGCCGCGTCCTCGGCGCTTTGCGCATGCTGCTGACCGGGCCGCCGGCAATGCGTACATGAACGGCGCGACCGGCAACGTCGTGATGCACTCGGATGAGCGATGCCCCAGGTAAGCCCGGGCGTACTCACATGGGCGCGGGAGACCGCCGGGCTGACGCGGGAGGAGGCGGCGCGGAAGCTGCAACTGGGCGCAGCCTACGGCATGGTGCCGGCGGAGCGCCTGGCGGCCTTGGAGGCCGGGGACGGCGAGCCCACCCGCTCCATGCTGGGAAGGATGGCCCGGCAGTACCGGCAGCCGCTCGTCGCCTTCTACTTGGACGAGCCGCCGCGCCGGACCGCCGCGGGCACGGACTTCCGGACCCTGACCGGCCGAACATCCACGGAGCAGGATGCTCTTGTGCGAACGCTGGTGCGGGACGCGATCACCCGGCAGAGGATCGTGCGCGACCAGCTTGAGGACGACGACGCCGAAGCAGTGGTCTTCATTGGCACCGTCGCCATGTCGGATGGCTTGCGGCCCGCTCTGCAGGCTCTGCGGGGCGTCGTCGGCGAGGCGTCGGCCGGCCGACGCCCGGGGTTCGACGATTTGCGTGATGCGGTGGAGCAAGCCGGCGTCTACGTGCTTCTTCAAGGGAATCTCGGCAGCCACCACACTGCGCTGGAGACCTCAGCATTCCGCGGATTTGCGCTTGCCGACCCGCTGGCGCCTTTCATCGTCATCAACAGCAACGACGCGCGCACGGCGTGGTCCTTCACGTTGCTGCATGAGATGGTTCATCTGCTGCTGGGCCAGACGGGGATCAGCGGTGCCGACTCGGAATCCGCTGCCGAGCGTTTCTGCAACGACGTGGCCAGCGAGTTTCTGCTGCCGTCCTCGGCCGTGGAAGCGTTCGCGCCCTCGGGCCTCGTTGAAGATTCGCTGGTCGAGGCTTTGGGCAAGCTCTCGGAGAAGTGGAAGGTCAGCCACGCGCTCATCGCCTACCGGCTTTACCGGTCGGGCAAGATCGACGCCGCATCCTATAACGAGCTCTCGATGGTTTTCCGCCGGCGATGGGAGCAGGAGCGCAGGCGGCGGAACACGGGGGACGTCAAGGTCGACTACTACACGGTCAAGCGTCACCGCCTCGGCGCCGCGCTCCTGCGACTTGCCGAGCGCGGTCTTGCCGAAGGAACGCTGCCGACGACCAAGGCCGCGGTTGCCCTTGGCGTGAAGCCCACGCAGGTCGGCCCGGTCCTCCGCATTTCCGCTCAGGCGTAGATCGGGTGCGCTATCTGATCGATGCGAACGTCCTCATCGACGCCAACAGGGACTACTACGCTCTCGACCGGGTTCCCGAGTTCTGGGACTGGCTGCTGCACCGGGCGGAGCAGGGAACGATCGCTGTTCCCGCAGAGATGTTCGACGAAGTCGTTCGAGGCAAGGGCGCGCTGGTCGATTGGTTGAAGGGCAACAAGGCGGGACTGGTTCTCAAGGAGGAGGCGGATGCGGATCTGGTGCGCGACGTGCTGGCGCGCGGCTACGGCCTCGATCTGTCCGAGGACGAGATCGGGACCATCGGTAACGATCCGTTCATCGTCGCCTACGCCCGGGCCGCGGAGGGGGCGGCGACCGTCGTGACCACGGAAGCGACCAAACCCCGGGCGCGGCGCGCCAACCGTCGCTTGCCGGATGTCTGCGCGACGCTCGGCGTGCCGTGCATCAACACGTTCACGCTGGTGCGTCAGCTGAACTTCACCACCGGTTGGAAGGCCGGCCAAGGAGCTGCCGATGGATGATGTCCGGCTGATCGAGCGTTGGCTGCCGATGGCCGCTCTCAGCGAAGAGTGCGCACGCGAGCGGCGCTCGATGACGGCATTGCCGCCGATCTACTACCTCCACGTCTGGTGGGCGCGTCGCCCGCTGGTGGCATCCCGGGCGGCGGTGCTGGCGTCGCTACTGCCCGCGGACGCCGACCGTGAACGATTCATGCATGTAATCGGGATTCATGGGGATCCGGTTGCGTCGCGGCTTCGCATCGAACATGCGACAAGGGAGGGCAAACGATTGGGCGCCGCCGCCTACGGCTACCCGAGAGCATTCGCATACGTGCCCGACGAAGAAGATCGGCGGTGGCTCGAAGAACACACCGCACCCAAGGCCCTCGTGTTGGACCCGACTGCGGGTGGAGGGAGCATCCCGTTTGAGTCCTCACGGCTCGGGTTGGAAAGCCTCGCCAATGACCTCAATCCCGTGTCGGCGCTGGTATTGAACGCCACCGTAGTGTGGCCAGGAAGAACGGGCGCTGGGCTGTGCGGCGAGTTCACGAAACTGGGTCAGATGCTTGTGGGAGAGGTACGCAAAAGGCTTACCGGTGTTTTTGCAGACGAGCCAGAATCCAACTGCGTTCCGGATGGTTACCTATGGGCGCGAACCGTGCGCTGCCCCTACTGCACCGGCTTGGTCCCACTCTCCCCGAATTGGCGGCTCGCGCCCGATGGCACCGGCGTGCGGCTGTTGCCCCAACTGGCCGACGGGCCCGGATCGGCGAACCGGGTGTGCGCTTTCGAGATCGCGAATTCTGCGCAGGCGCAGTCGGTGGGCACGGTCGCCCGCGGCGACGGAACCTGCCCCTATCCCGACTGCGGTCGCGTCATCGACGGCGACGAGATCAAGCGGCAGGCGCAGGCGAGCGGCATGGGCGAGCAGCTCTACGCCGTCGTCTTCAAGCGCAAGGTCGAGTACTCCACGAAGACCGGCAAGCGCCGCTGGAAGTGGGAACGCGGCTACCGGGCGCCGCGCCCCGAGGACGACAACGCTGAAGAGATCGCGGCGCGCCTCGCCGAGAAGCTGCCCGAGTGGGAGGCGTTCGACTACGTGCCGGGTGAGCGATTTCCGGAAGTCTGCAACGACGACCGACCGATCCAGTACGGTATGCCGCTGTGGCGCGACCTGTTCTCCCCCCGCCAGTTGCTCTGCCACGGCACCGGCGTCGAGGTGTTCCGCGAGATGCTGGCGGAGGATCAGCAGGCCGGGCGACTGACTGACCTCCTACGGCTACTTGGCGCTGACGCTGGACAAGCTGCTCAACTACAACGCACGAATGACCCGATGGCACGCGAATCGCGGCGTATTGGCCGGTACGTTCGACAGGCACGACTTCGCGTTCAAGTGGTCCTACGCGGAAATGGCGCCTCTCGTCACGGGCGTCGGCTACGACTGGGCCATCGAACAGACCGCGAAGTGCATCAAGGAACTGGTCGAACTGGTGCGGCCGGACGACGGCGGTGACGACGGGCAGTTGTTCGAAACCGCTCCTCCTCCAGCGGTGACGGTCACCTGCAAGCCGGGCGACCGTTTGGACCATGTTGAGTCGGCGTCCGTGGACGTCGTGGTCATGGACCCGCCCTACTACGACAACGTCATGTACGCGGAGCTTTCGGACTTCTTCTATGTCTGGTTGAAGCGCACCGCAGGCCATGTGTTCCCGGAACTCTTCCGACGCTTGCTCACGGATAAGGACAACGAAGCGGTCGCCAATCCCGCCCGCCACCGGGGCGAGAAGGGCGCGGCGGCGCTGGCCGCGCGCGATTACCGGGAGAGGATGGCCGCGATTTTCGCCGAATGCCGCCGGGTGCTCAAAGCCGACGGGCTGATGACGCTCATGTTCACCCACAAGGCGACGGGTGCGTGGGACGCGCTCACCACCGGGCTGATGGAGTCCGGATTCGCCATCACGGCGTCGTGGCCGGTCAACACGGAAGCCGGCGGCAGCCTGCACATCAAGGACAAGGCGGCGGCGAAGAGCACCGTGCTGCTGGTGTGCCAGCCGAAGGAGGCGGCGACGGAAGTACGCGATGCAGCGCCCGTGTACTGGGAGGATGTCAAACCGCGCGTCGCCGCCGCCGTGCGGCGGCGCATGGACGAGTTCAGCGAAGCGGGCATCGGCGGCGTCGACCTGTTCCTCGCATCCTTCGGTCCCGCCCTCGAGGAATTCTCGCGCCACTGGCCGCTCCGGCGCGGGACGCCCAGGGAGTTGCCCGCGCAACGGCGGCGCCGGCGGCAGAAGCTTCTGTTCGAGGAAGAGTGGGATCCCTACGCGGCGACGCCGGAGGATGCCCTCGACGCGGCCCGCCGCGAGGTGCAGCGCTGGCGGCTGGCGCAGATCGCCCACCCCAAGGCGAACGCCGACCTCGACCCCGCGACGGCGTTCGTCGTGTTCGCCTGGGATACGTTCAAGGCGCCCGTCTTTCCCTACGACGAGGGCCTGCATCTGGCGCGCAGCGTCGGGGTCGATCTGGAAGCCGACGTCGGCCGCCTCGCCGAGAAGAAGGGCGGCAACCTGCGCCTGTGGGACAGCGCCCACCGTGCTGCGAAAGGCGCGCTCGGACCGCCGGACGGAACCCGCGCGATGATCGATGCGATCCACCATGCGGCGAATGTCGCGCGGTCGCGTTCCCTCGCTGCGGCGCGGGAGCTCGTCGAACAGGGCGGCGCGGACGGCGAGGCCGGATTCTTCGTGGCGCTGGAGGCGCTGCTCGAAGTCCTGCCGCCGTCAACGGCGTTCACGGGTGTGGAGCTGAAGGGCGACCTCGCCGCGGCGGGCGACGATTTCGAGGCGCTCTACGGCCTCTACCGTCTCGCCTGGCCGGACGAGATCGACGAGCCTGCGCAGCTCGAGTTGTGGAAGGGCTGGTCGGGCGGCTAGCCTGGCTAGCCCGCATTGCTGTGAAATTCTTGGTGGTCTCCGCACCCCCGGGCCGAGGGGGCCCGCGAACGCCCCATGGCGCCCTGGCGGGACGGTCAGGTCCGCGCCGTCTGCGGCGGCGACCGTTCGCCCGGCGGCTGCCCCGGTTGTGGCCGGCGGGTCGTGCGGGTCGCCGGGGGCTCGCTAAGCGGCCGCCCAGTTGACGGTCACGGTGCCGTCGGCGTGCTGTTCGAGGACGCCGAACTCGCGCAGCCTGGCGATCCAGCGCGGCGCGTTGCGGGCGACCAGGAGGGCCTCGTAGTCGACCTCGGGGTCGCGGTAGGGCCGGTCGTCGCGGAGCACGGCGAAGATCACCCGCGCGAGCTTGTGGGCCGTGGCGACGATGGCGCGCTTGTGGCCTCGGCGCGCGGTGGTAGGCGTGGAACTGGCAGTCCTTGGTGCGGGCGGCGCCGTGGGCGCAGCCGACAAGCAGCGCGCGCAGGTGCTTGGCGCCGGCGCGGGCGCGGGCGCCGCGGCGCTTGCCGGCGCTCTCGTTGTTGCCGGGGCACACGCCGGCCCAGGCCGCGAGCCGGTCGGCGGTGCCGAACACGGCGGCCGGGTCGGGACCGGTCTCGGCCAGGATGGCGGTCGCCGAGGCGGCGTCGATGCCCGGGACGGTCTGCAGCAGGCGCAGCCGGCCGGCGTGCGGCACGAGCCCGTCGGCGAGATGCCGGTCGAGGTCGGCGAGGCGGCGGTCGAGGGCGTCGTGCTGGCGCAGCAGGTCGGCGAGCACGACGCGGTCGGCGGCGCCGAGCGTGGCGGTCAGCGCGTCGCCGAGCCGGTCGAGCTTGCCGCGCACGTGGCTGCTCAGCGTGCCGAGGATGGCGTCGCGCGCGAGCCCGTCGACCAAGCCGTCGAGGATGCGCCGCCCGTTCATGCCGAAGATGTCGGTGATCACCCCGCCGATGCGCGCGCCGCTGCGGTCGACCACCTTCGCGGCGCGGTTGCGCACCCGGCCGCGCTCCGCCACCAGCGTGCGCCGGTGCCGGCTCAGCACGCGCAACTGGCGGAACTCGCGCGGCGGCACGAAGCTCGGCCGGCCCAGCCCGAACTGGCACACGCGCGCCAGCCAGCGGCTGTCGCCGACGTCGGTCTTGCGCCCGCGCAGTTGCTTGACCTGCTGCGCGTGCAGTAGCTGCACCTCGATGCCGGCCGCCTCGAGCGCCTCGTACGGCGTCTCCCAGTACACGCCGGTCCCCTCCATCGCCGCCGCCGTCACGCGGTGGCCGCCCAGCCAGCCCGCCATCTCGCCCAGGCCCTCCGGCAGCGCGTCGAAGCGGCGCGTCTCGCACACCGGCTCGCCGCCCGCCCCGCACAGCCGCACCGTGGCCGTGATCTCCATCTTGTGCACGTCCAGGCCCGCCGCGCGGACGTGGACAACGTGCAGATCGTCGTTCATCATCGTGTCGCCTCCTTGTCGGATCGGGGGTGTGGCGAAGGCGGGTGGACCGGTCGGTCGGAAAGGGACCCGCGCCCAAGGGCGCGGTCGCGGTTTGCTGCTCGTCCACGGCTCGGGGCCGGGCACAGTCCGGGGCTCGCCGCCGTCCGGTCGGGTCAGTTTCTCAACGGGGTAACATGCCGTTCCGCCATTATGCGGACGACCACGCTCCCGCCTTCGCCGCGATTCTCCCCCATCCCGACCGAAGCCGCCGCCTCCGATGCCTCGCCACCATTTCATGCCTCCGGGGTGGTCGGAAGACGACCATGGACGTTTCTCAACACGTCGCTTGTGCCAGGATGACAGGTCATTGGTTCTGCGAGGTATTTTGGTCCATCACGGCTTCGTTGACCGCCCGCGGACTGCGCTGGCCGCGCCCTCGCGGGTCTCCTGGCCCCGTGCGCGCACATGCTCCCTCAACCGTAGGCCCCGCTATGCTCTCGGTCGCGAGCACGCGCACGGGGCCAAAATCCTCCGCGATCATCGCGGCCCCTGGTGAGAAATGCGGGCTAGGACCGTGCTCCGCGATCACGACTGGCGCTTCAAGTACACCCGCGACGACGGCAATCTGGTCGAACGCTTCTACGTCCCGGCGCTGGAGGACGCGGAACGCTACGACCGGCTCACTGGCTATTTCAATGCCCACGCGCTGACCCTCGCCGCGCGTGGCATCGAGGGCCTGGTGCGCAATGGGGGCCGCATGCGCCTGGTCGTCGGCTGCACGTTGAACGCCCCGGAGATCGAAGCCATCGAGCGCGGCGAGGACTTGCGGGGGCGTGTCGAAGCGAAGCTGGCGTCGCTGCCCCTCGCGCCGCCGGACGCCGCAACCGGGGACGCCCTCGAGTTGCTGTCGTGGATGGTCGCCCGGGGCCATCTGGACGTGAAGGTCGCCGTCCCGTGCGACCGCGACGGTCGCCCGGTGGACAGCGATGCGATCTTTCACGAGAAGTCCGGGATCATTCAGGATCGGGCCGGCGAGCGGATCGCGTGGACCGGCAGCCTCAACGAGACTGCTGCGGGGTGGCGCGCCAACTGGGAGACCATCAACGTGTTCCGCGGCTGGGCCGATACGGAACGCGTCGACGCGGAGGAGCGCAACTTCGCCCGCATCTGGAGTGCGCGGGACGCCGCCTGCGGACTCCTGGTGCTGGATGTGCCGACGGCGGTGCGTCAGGATCTGCTGCGGTTCCTGCCGGAAGAGGGCATGCGCCCGAAGCGGCTCGTGGACCCGGATATCGAAACGGACGTCAATGCAACCCGACAGCCCCCGCCGGTCGCGGAGGCCGAAGCGGTGACCGATCCCCGCGCCGAGGCGTGGGAGTTCATCCGCGCCGCGCCGAACATGGCCGGGGGCGGCGATCGCGTCGGCGAGGCCACGGCGGCGGTCGTGCCGTGGCCGCATCAGGTGCGGGCCTTCGAGAGGCTCTACGGCGCCTGGCCGCCCCGGCTCCTCATCGCCGACGAGGTGGGCCTCGGCAAGACGATCCAGGCGGGCATGCTGATCCGCCAGGCTTGGCTCGCCGGACGCGCGAAGCGCGTTCTGATCCTCGCGCCGAAGGCCGTGCTGCGGCAGTGGCAGACGGAGCTGCGCGAGAAGTTCAATCTGCATTGGCCCGTGTACGAGCGCGACCGGCTGCTCTGGCGTTCGCCCGCCGCGACCGGCGGAAATCGCGAGGAGGCGGTGGGGCGGGACGACTGGCATCGGTGCGACGCGGTGATCGCGTCCAGCCAGCTCGTGCGGTGCGGCGACCGGGCGGCGTCGCTGCTTGCGGCCGATCCCTGGGATCTGATCGTGCTCGACGAAGCGCACCACGCCCGCCGTCGCGGTGCCGGCACGCAGGACGAGGACAGGCCGAATGCGCTGCTCGCCCTGATGCGCGAACTGAAGGACCGCACCGACGGCATGCTGCTCCTGACTGCGACGCCGATGCAGGTGGACCCGGTTGAGGTCTGGGACTTGCTGAGCCTGCTGGGCATGCCGGCGGAGTGGGGGTCCGGGGCCTTCCTCCGGTTCTTCGAAGACCTCCGGCACCCGAGCCCGTCGATGGACGCGATGGCCCGCAACGCGCGCCTGTTCCGCGCTTCGGAGGCGGCCTTCGGACCCGCCGGACCGGACCATGCAGAGCAAGCCGGTGGGCTGTCCCGGCTGAAGACGCGCAAGGTGATCAGTGCCTTGCGCGAGAGACACGCCACGACGCCTCTCAGGATGCTGGAGAACGACGAGCGGGCCGCGGCGGGGGCGGTGATGCGGTCGTGGACGCCGATACGGCATCTGGTGTCGAGGCACACGCGCGAACTCCTGCGGCGCTACGCCCGCGAAGGCATGCTCGACACCACGATCGCCGAGCGCGAGGTGGCGGACGAGTTCATCGGCATGACGCCCGCCGAGAGCGCGCTCTACGAGGAAGTGGACGACTACGTCTCCACGACTTACGAGAAGGCGGAGGCGAATGTCCGCAACGCGGTCGGATTCGTGATGACCGTGTACCGGCGGCGCCTCGCCAGCAGCTTCCATGCGCTGTCGCAGACGCTGCGCAAGCGGCTGGAGGCGATGGAGGGCCGGGAAACGGAGGCAGACGAGGAGGACGTGTCGGACGATGAAACGGCAGACCACGTTCAGGACGCCGAGGAGGTTTCCGGTCTTGAACGCCGTGCGCTCGCCGCCGAGGAGCGCGGGCGCATTGCGGCCCTACTCGCGACCGTCGAGAAGCTGCCTCCGGACAGCAAGCTGACGCGACTCGTGGCAACGCTCGAGCGACTCCGGAGCGACGGCTTTGCGCAGGCGATGGTGTTCACCCAGTACACCGACACGATGGACTTCCTGCGTGGGCAGCTCCTCGGCCAGGGGAGTTGGCGGTTGATGTGTTTTTCGGGGCGAGGCGGCGAAGTTCCCGGCCATGAAGGGACATGGCGAACGGTGGCCCGGGACGAAGCCAAACGCCGCTTCCGGGCAGGCGAGGCGGACGTGTTGCTGTGCACCGACGCGGCGGCGGAGGGTCTGAACTTCCAGTTCTGCGGAGCGCTCGTGAACTACGACATGCCGTGGAATCCCATGCGCGTGGAGCAGCGCATCGGCCGCATCGACCGGCTCGGACAGCGTCACCCTCGGATCCGCGTGGTGAACCTGCACTACGAAGACACCGTGGAGACGGACGTGTACCGGGCGTTGCGGGATCGGATCGGACTCTTCGTGAGCGTGGTCGGGCCGCTGCAGCCCATCCTCGCCCGGCTGCCGGGGGAGATCGGCAACGCCGTATTGCAGGGTTCCCGCCGCGATGTCGGCGACGCGGTTGCCGCGCGGATCGAGAGGGCCGCCGAGGGTTTCGACATCGACGCCGCGCTCGACGAGGAGATCCGGATGCCGGAGCGCCCGCCACCGGCGCTGGACATGACGTACTTGGCGCGCCTGCTCTCGACCCCCGAGTTGATGCCGCCCGGCGTCGAGGTTCGGCCCATGGGCGAAGCGGAGTTCGCGGTGCGGGTGCCGGGGATGGCCGACGAGGTGCGCGTTACCACGGCCCCCGAGTACTACGAGAGCCACGCCGACAGCATGGAGTTCTTCTCGCCGGGCGGGGTGCTGTTCGAACGGGTTCGGGCGCTGAGTGGTTCGGGGTGATGTGGGGATATGAGCAGACCGACTGGATGCGCGCGGTCACCCGAGACCGGGTGACGCGGCACGAAGTCGACGACCCCGGCGGAAGCGTGGAGATCCCGGATGGCTCGGCGGTACTGTGGCGCTACATGGACCTGGCGAAGCTGTTGGCGCTCGTGGGCAACCGGAGCCTGTATTTCAGTTCGATCGAGAAGCTGGGCGACCCATTCGAGGGACAGTGGTCGCACCGGACTTTCGATCTCATCCATGATCGGGACGAGCTGTGGGTCTCCGAGGAGGACGGCTGCGCGGTCGTCCGGGACAGGACGACGGGTGAGCGGTTGGACTTCCCCATGGCCGCGGGTGAATCCGCGGAGGACGCGATAGAGCGTTGGAGTGGCGTGTTGCTTCGGCGGAGGCAGGCAACCTACGTCAACTGCTGGTACCGGGAGGACGAGGAGTCGGAGGCCATGTGGCGGATGTTTGCGGGAGAGCGCTACGGCGTCGCCGTGCGGACCACGGCCGCGAGGCTGGTCGGAAGCTTCACGGAGCGGCTGCCCGACTATCTCGGCTGCGTTAGTTACCTCGTCTACGACAAGGAGGCGATGGCAGTCTCCGAACTCCCACCCGTATTCCACAAGCGCAAGGCGTTCCAACACGAGCATGAGGTGCGGCTCATCGCGGCCCCAGAGCGCCGCAGGGATCATTCTGGGGAGTCCGAGAGGGAGGAGGGCATCGAGTACCCCGTCGATCCCGGGTTTCTGATCGAGGAAATCGTGGTGAGCCCGTACAGTCCGGCCTGGTTGGCGGGGGTGGTCGGAATGACGATCGCGAGTCTCGGCTTGGATGCGACGGTAAGTGACTCGGCGCTAAAGCGGCAGCCGGCAAGCAAGAGCACCTTGGTTACTCACCGCCGGCAGGAGGCGTATTTTGCGTTCCTTAGCGACGGGGCGGCCGTCCCGCTCAGGATCTGGTCGCTCTCTCGGGCCGACGCGGGGGCGGTCGCTCGCGAGCACTGGGGTTTGAGTGGTGCGGACACAAGACTCGAGGTGTGGAAGAAAACGGAATGCGAAGCAGGGCATGCCGAGGAGCCAGTGGAGTACGAGCACGTTGCGAACCCCTTGATCGCGGAGTGGTGGCGGTTGGATCCGGAATTCGACCAGTACCGCGGGCGCACGGGGTGACCGCGTGATTAGGTTGCTGCGGGCCCACCCGAGACGCTCGTGGAAGTTCTAAGGTCGCGCCGTGGTGTAGCGGATTGCTGGAGTCGGCGCCTGTCACTACTGCGTAGTGGGTAGTGACAGGCGCTGCGGATCCAGTGGCGGCGCGGGTTTGCCAAACATTTTCCGGCGTGACGCGGTGGTGACGCGGCATGGCGGCTGGTAGAGTCGGCGGCGACTTCGGGGGCAACGCAGCCCCGTGCCGGCGACAAGCCGGGTCGGCGCCGACAGAGCGCCTCAGTGCTCCTCCGCGTTTGATCCGCGGCGGTCGGGCAACGCACCCGGATGCGCGGATGCGCCACGTCGCGGGGCCGCGACGGAGGCGGATCGCACAGCGGCTGGACGGGCTGCGGCGCTGGTGCGCTGCCGGACCGGGCGTTGCCCGGCTCCGCGAGCCGGTCCCGCCGTGGCGTAAGGGATCGCGCAGCCTGGGGCGTTGCGCCGAGCCGCGTTGCCGGGAGACCGGCGTGGCGATACCCCGCGTGCCGGACAAGGCTGTCGATCAGCGTCAATAGCGCGTCGCAGCGGTCGCGTCATCGCGGCAAGACGATAGCGGCAATGCGGGTGCGGATGTCCGCTCAGGCATCGGATTGCCCATTACAACCTACCGAGCGAGCCTTGCGAGTGCGCGCCGGCGTCGCGGCGTCGGCGCGCGTCCATCGGCGGGGCATGTGGTTGCGTGCGTGGCCGAAGGGAACTGCCCGGGCAGTCAGAACGGCCTGCCGTTGGCCCGCATTTGCCCGCTCCCCATTACCGAAAACCGGCACCATTGCCCGTTCGTGGCCCGATCCGACGGCTCTCGGGGTTGGAGCCGGCGCGACGGGCGGGGTCAGCCCCGAGCTCGAACACCTGCCGACGATTCGCGGAAATCAGGATACCGCGCCGTCGCGGATCAAGCGCAGGATGGAGAAAAAGGGGCTCTGCGGTGGTCAGGAAGGTCTCGCGAGATGCCAGGTGGCGTCATTCAAGCCTTTCAGTTTTGTGGTACGAATTGGGGTGTGATCGTTTTTGAAGTATTGTTTTACTTGACCTATTGGCGGAGAGGCAGGGATTCGAACCCTGGGTGCCCAAAGGACACACCTGATTTCGAGTCAGGCCCGTTCGACCAACTCCGGCACCTCTCCGGGAGCGCGTATTGTGGTCGAGATCGGTGCGCGCGTCCAACAGAGCGCGAGGGCCCGCGGAGGCACCGGCTGCTGGCCCGGCCCCCCCTTCGCGTCACCCGGCCTCGATCCACTCGACGCCTTCGCGCTGGGTGGCGAAGCGCAGTTCGGTCAGGCGGTCGGCGAACGGAGCGAACGCGGCGTCGAGGTGGCGTTGCGCGTTGTTCCGCTCGCTGACGTGCCCGACCACCACGTGCGTCAGGCCGTCGTGCAGCACGCGGGCCAGGAAGTCCGCGGCCTGGTCGTTCGACAGGTGGCCGAGGTCGCCCGCGATGCGGCGCTTGAGGCGGGGCGGATAGTCGCCCCGCATCAGCATGCCGACATCGTGGTTGCTTTCCATGAACAGCGCCGTGCAGCCCTGGAAGCTCTCGGTCACGTGGCGGGAGACGTGGCCGACGTCGGTGAGGACGCCGACCCGGGAGCCGCGGTGGCGGAAGACGAACTGGGTCGGCTCGCGGGCGTCGTGCGGGACGGTCACGGACTGGACGGTGAGGCCGTCGATGGGGAACGCGGCGTCGCTGTTGAAGGGCCGCGCGAGGTCCGGGTCGAGCCCCGGCAGGCTCCGCAGCGTGCCGTGCGAGAGATGTACGGGAATGCGGAAGCGGTGCGCCAAAGGCACCACGCCCGAGGCGTGGTCGGAGTGCTCGTGGGTGACGAGCAGGGCGGACAGGCCCTCGGGTTGCACGCCGTGCCGTGCGAGTCGGGCCCACGCCTCCTTGAGCGAGAAACCGCAATCGACGAGGCAGCACGTGTCCCCGCAGGCGACCAGCGTGCCGTTCCCGGAACTGCCGGAGCCGATGGATGCCAAGCGTACGGCGCCGTTGGGCCGGCGTGCCCCCTGCGCGGGGTCGCCCGGCTCAGGCGGAGAATTCACGCAGCATGACCAATAGCTGCTGGCTCACTTCCTGGGGCGCGGGATCGCCTTCCGGTTCGAACACCTGCACGACCTGGGAGTCGCCGGCCGAGACGATGCGCACGTTGAAGGACTGCCGGCGGGCATCGTCGCGACCGGGGATGAAGCGGGAGAAGAAGCCGGGCCGACTGTCTCCGAGCTGCGTCATGTCGACCTCGACGACGAAGGAACCAGTGGTCCGCTCCAGGTTCTTGACGTCGAGTTGGGCGCGCTGCAGCGCCTGGCCGACGACGGCCCACGCGCGCTCGAAATCCACGTTCAGCCGCAGCAGCGGATAGCCATCGTCGTCGCGCTCGACGACGGCCTTCTCGCGCGATGCGATCTCCAGCGCGATCATCGAGATGGACTGCGTGGTCACGTCGGCCCCGTAATACCCGCCGAACTCGTGCAGGAGCTGTTCCTCGACGTCGCCCAGGGCGGAGGCCGCCGGCCACGCCTCCGTGGGTGTCGCCAGGGCGTCGTTCTCGTGGCGGACGTGGATTTCCGAAGAGCCGGGACGAATGCCGTGCTCGATCAGGAAACGCACGCGGTCCCGGCCGGTGGACACCCCCGCCTCCCCGCGGACATCCCGGAGGACGTCGCGGACCACGTCCCGGTAATCCTCGTCGCCGATCTCGAGCCAGCCGCCGTCCACGCGGCCGTCGGAGGGCGACTCGGCGGCGACGGCGACGCCGTTGTCGCCGAAGAACTGCTTCACCACCGGCCAGGCGGTAGCGGGGGGATCGCCGACGACGAGCCACTGCCGTTGGCCCAGGCGCTGGATCTTCACGGCGTCGTCGCTGGTGTCGGCGAATATCGCGTCCGGGCGCGGCGCGCGCTTGGCGAAGTGGCGGGCCAGCGGTTTCGGCTGGATCGACGGAATATCGTAGGTGTCCCGGATGGGCGACGCTTCCATGTCCTCCGGGATGACGAGCGGCCGGCGCTCGCGCGCGTCGAGATAGTCGTCGGAGGTGTTGCGGATGAAGCCCCGGTCGTCGTTCATCCAGCCGCAGCCGGCAAGGGCGGCGAGCAGCGCGGCGGCGACGGCCGCGCGGCGCGGGTCGGCATGAATCGGGCCGCGCATGCGTATTCGTCTGGAAGCCCGGTTGGAGCGCGACCGCCCGAAACCGCTCACAGGGCGCCGAACGGGGCGAGCCGGCGGCGCAACTCGTCCACGTGAGCGCCCGACAGCGGCACGAGCGGCAACCGGATGCCCGCGTCCACCCTGCCCATCAGGTGCAGGGCCCACTTCGTCGGGGCCGGACTCGTCTCCACGAAGAGGATCTCGTGCACCGGCTGCAGCCGCGCGTCGAGCGCCCGGGCCCGGTCCGTGTCCCCGTCCAGAAATGCCGCGCAGAACTCGGACATCTGCCGCGGCAGTACGTTCGCGGTCACCGAGATCGTGCCCACCGCGCCGAGTTCCATCATGCGCAGGGTCTGCGCGTCCTCGCCGGAGAGCAGGACGAACGTCTCGTCGCGCACCGCCGCGCGAATCTCCCCGACACGCTCGGCGTCGCCGCACGCTTCCTTGATGCCGGCGACGGTTGGCAGCGCCGCGATGCGTGCCACCGTGTCGGGCTTCATGTCGCATGCCGTCCGGGGCGGCACGTTGTAGAGCACGATCGGCACGTTGACCGCTTCGGCGACCGCGCGGTAGTGCTGGAAGAGTCCCTCGGGCGTGGGCTTGTTGTAGTAGGGCGTTACCAGCAGGCAGGCGTCGGCGCCGGCGGCCGCGGCCGCGGCGGTGAACTCGACCGCCTCGGCGGTGGAGTTGGAGCCCGTGCCGGCGATGACGGGAACGCGGCCGTCCACGCGCTTGATGGTCTCGTCCACCACGCGCTTGTGCTCGTCGTGGTCGAGGGTGGCGGACTCCCCGGTCGTGCCCACCGGGACGATGCCCTGCGTGCCCGATTCGATGTGCCAGTCGATGAGGCCGTCGAGCGCCGCCCAATCCACGGCGCCGTCCGCCTTCATGGGCGTGATCAACGCCACGATGCTTCCGCGCAGCATGCCGCAATCCGAGGGAAGTGTGGGCTAATGGTAAAGGTGGGTGCCGAGACTCACAAGGCGCGGCGGGCGCCGCGGACGGGGTGCCGGGCGGTCACGGGACGGGCGGATCGGCCGCGGCTTCGCGCGGCGCGGCCTGGCGCGGCCAGGCGGTCAGGATCGCCTTCACCAGGGTGGCGAGCGGGATGGCGAAGAACACGCCCCAGAAGCCCCACAGACCCCCGAACGCGAGCACCGCCACGATGATGACGATGGGGTGGAGATCGTTCGCCTCGGAGAAGAGGACGGGCACGAGGACGTTGCCGTCGAGGACCTGGACGACGCCGTAGGCCGCCATCAGCCAGGCGAACTCCCAGGACCAGCCCCACTGCAGGAACGCGATCGCGGCGACTGGCACCGTGACCACCGCCGCGCCGATGAAAGGCACCAGGACGGACAGTCCCACCATCAGCCCCAGCAGCGCCGCGTAGTTGAGACCGAGGAGAGCGAAGGCGACGTAGCTCGCCAGGCCCACGATCACGATCTCCAGGAACTTGCCCCGGATGTAGTTGGCGATCTGCACGTTCATCTCCCGGCCCACCCGGTCGAGGAGCGGGCGCTCGGAGGGGAGCAGGGCGACCGCGCGTGCGATGATGCGGTCGCGGTCCTTCAGGAAGAAGAACACGGTGAGGGGCAGCAGGATCAGGTAGATGACGGAGGCGAACACGTTCGGCACCTGGGTCACCAGGCCCTGCAGCGCCGAAGCGCCGAGTTCCGTGAGTTGTGCGTTCAGGGTCGCCACCCAGCCGTCGATGGCGGTGGGCGAGAACAGTCCGGGGTAGCGTTCCGACACGCCGGCGAGCACTTCGCCGAGGCGGTCGATGACGGCCGGCATGGCGTTCACGGATTCGTAGAGCTGGCGCCAGATGAGGGGCGCCACGACCACGACGAGCGCCACCGCGCCGCCCCCGAACAGCAGGAAGACGGTCCACACCGCGAGCAGGCGCGGCACGCCCCAGCGCGTCAGCCGCTCGACGAAACCCTGCAGCAGGAAGGCGATGACGAAACCGGCCAGGACCGGGGCGAGGATCCCGCCGAGCGTCAGCAGCACGATCAGGGAGACGGCCAGCAGGACGACGAGGTAGATGGCCTCCTCGTTGGAGAAGTAGCGATTGATCCAGCCGCCGATGACTTCGAGGAAGCGCACCGCGTCAGTCGTTCTTCTTCCGCAGCACGTAGAAATAGCTGCCGTCGCGTTCGCCGGACTCGAGGAGGGCGTTGCCGCTCTGGCGGGAAAACACGTCGAAATCGCGCACGGAGCCGGGGTCGGTGGCGATGACGCGGAGCACGGCGCCGGCGGACATCTCGTTCAGGGCCTTCTTGGCCTTGAGGAGCGGCATGGGACACTGCAGACCGCTCGCGTCGACGACGGTTTCGGTGACCTCGGCCATGCGCGGCAGGATAGCACCGCTCGCTCGCGCTCTCCGATATGATGGGAGCCCATGTGGATTCGCCGCGTGCTCGCGCTGCTGCTCCTCGCCGGTTTGCCGGCGGCGCAGGCTTCCGAGTCGGAAGCCCTGCCGGAGCTGGGCGACGCCTCCTCCGCCATCGTCTCGCCGGACATGGAGCGGCGCATCGGCGAGATGTTCCTCAAGCAGGTGCGGGCCGGTCTGCCGACGGTGCGCGACGAGATCCTCAAGTACTACGTTGCGACGCAGCTCCTGCAGCTTGCGCAGTACTCGGAACTGCGGGAGGCGGTCCTCTCCACGGTGCTGATCGACAGTCCGCAGATCAACGCGTTCGCGGCCCCCGGGGGGGTGGTCGGCATCAACCTGGGGCTGATGGTGCACGCCCTCGACGTACACGAGTACGGATCGGTCGTGGCGCACGAACTGGCGCACCTCAGCCAGCGCCATTTCGCGCGCGGCATCGAGGCCCAACAACGCGGTGCGGTACCGATGCTGGTCGGTTTGATCGCGGGCGCCATCCTGGCCATGACGGTCGGCGGCGACGCCGGCATGGCCGCCATGGCCGGCACCCAGGCGGCGGCGATGCAGAACCAGCTCCGCTACAGCCGCGGCCGCGAGCAGGAGGCGGACCGCATCGGCCTGAACACCCTGGTCCGTGCCGGGCTCGACCCGCACGGCATGGCGCGGATGTTCCAGCGCATGCAGCGTGCATTCCGGTTCACGGAGAGGCCGCCGGAATTCCTCCTGACGCACCCGATCACGGAGACGCGCATCGCTGACGCGCGCAACCAGGCGTCACGGTATCCGGCGCTGCCGGCGGAGGAGTCGCGCGACTACCAGTTGATGCGGATGCGGGCGCTGGTGCACTTCGCGGAAACGCCCAAGCGGGCCCTCGCCGAAGCGCGCGACACCGACGGCACGCCAGATGCCCGGGCTTACCGGCTGGCCCTCGCCCGCTCCGGCGTGGGGCAACACGTCGAGGCCGTGATCGGCATGCAGACGCTCTCCGATGCGGACCCGGGCAGCATCCTGCTGTCGGCGTCCCACGCCGACGTGCTCATCGAAGCGGGCCGGTACGAGGAGGCGGGCCGGCTGCTGTCGCACCAGCTCGTCATCAACCCGGACAACCAGCCGTTCGCCATGCTCTACGCGAAGGCGCTCTCCGGTCAGGAACGGCACGCGGCGGCGCAGGCAGTGCTGGAACGGCAGAGCCGCGTGCACGCGAACGACATCGACGTATGGCACGACCTCGCGGAAGTGGCGGGGCTCGCCGGGGACATCGTCCAGGTGCATCGCGCGCGGGCGGAGTTCTTCGCCTTGTTCGGCGACTACCGCAAGGCCATCCAGCACCTGGAATACGCGCGGGGCCTCGTCAACCCGGACAACGTGCGCTCGATGGCCGGCCTCACGCAGCGCATCCTCGACCTGCGCACGGAGCTGGAGTCGCTGAAGAGCTGACTGCGGAGCCGCGGCTGCATCCCACCGGCATCGCCGAGACCTCCGCCAACGGCGGGGCACTCGAGACTGCCGAGGATCGCCGGGCACGAATCGACCGGGACGGTTCGCCCCATAGTGGCGTCCGCGAAGAAATGACCCCGCGACGAGTTCGAGCGCATGCACATTTGACCGCCGCGTTGGCTTTCTTGCTCCTCCGCAGTACCCTTTTCCCATCGTGAACACCAACCGCCTCACCACCCTGGGCCCAACGTCATGACCGCCGCCACCACCGCTATCCGTAGCGCCCTCAAGGACCTCACCGACCTGCCGGCCCCCGTCTCCGACTGGCTCGTCACCGAAGGCCTCGACGCCACCGACGAGCCGGCTGTCTGGATCCTCGCAATCATCGCCGCGCAGGAGTTCAGCCCCCAGACCTTTCATCAACTCAAGACCATGGCGCGCGCGACCGCGCGTGCGGTTACATCGGACCTCTGGCCCTACGTCACCGTCCGCACGGCCGACGAACAGGACAGCGTTGCCAGGTGACGCTCCACCGCGACCTCCTCGACCAAGCGTTGCACCTCGCCGGCAAGGAACGTCGGCGTCCGAAACAGGCGAGCCTCCGGCGTAGCGTTTCCGCCTCCTACCACGCGCTCTACCACCTGCTCGTGGACAGCGCCGTCCGGCGCTTACTCTCCGGCGCCGCCCGGGAACCCCTGCGCCACTGTCTCCGTCGCGGCTTCGCCCACCGCACGATGAAGAACGCCGCCCGCCAGTTCGCCGCCGGCGGTCTCTCCCCCAAACTCGCTGCGGGCCTGAACGGCTTGCCGCTCCAGCCCGAACTCTCCAGGGTAGCCGACACGTTCGTCGACCTGCAGGAATACCGACACCTTGCCGACTACGACCTCGGCACTCCCTTCACCCGCGACCACCCGCGACGAAGCGCTCGTGCTCCAGCTCGAAGCCAAGCTGGCTTTCGACGACTGGAACGCCGTCCGCAACACCGTTCAAGGGGACGCCTTCCTCGTAGCTCTTCTCTCCCTCGAGCAGCTTCGTGGCTAGCCCGACCTGGCGCGACCTGGCGGTCGCGGCCCGTCCACAGGACGGGTGGGAGTTTCGCGATGCGAAACTCGTTGCTACGTCGCAAGCTTCTCGCGTTGCCCGTCCACTTCCCGGCGCGCTGTCTCGAAGATCAGGTCGGGTGCCTTCAGGCTGATGAAATGGCCCCATCCTTCCAGTGGGTGGAACGCGCAGTGTGGAGCGTGTTCCGCGATGAACCGGCCGAACTCGAAAGGCACGAGCCGGTCCTCGGTGCCGTGGAAGAGCTGGATCCGCCCCCGCATGTCGGCGAGCCGGAAACCCCAGTCCGAATACTGGATCAGGGTGTCTGCGGCGACGCCCCGGCCGCCCTGCGCGAAGGCCTCGGCCGTGATGCGTCCCAGCATCTTCATCTTCTCCGGTTGCGCACGCGCCACGTCGCCATCCGGCCTGGCGGTGTTGGCCGCGGCCGCGGCGGCCCAGGCCTCGTAGCGCTTGCCGAGTCCGCGCACGGCCAGCCCCATCAGGCCGCACATCGCGAAGACCAGGGCGGGCGAGACGCGGGACATCCGCCAGGTCACCGCTTCGGCCCCGGACAACAGGGTTTCCGGCGCGGGGAACTCGGCGAAGCTGGTGAACGGGCATAGCGTCAGGTTGGCGGTAAGGCGGTCCGGGATGGCGTAGGCGCAGACCGCCGTGTGGGCGCCGCCCCCCGAGGCGCCCATGACGCCGAAGCGTTCGAGGCCGAGGACATCGGCCAGGGACGAAATGTCCTTCGGGTAGTCGAGGAACGTGCGGTTGGGCAGGTAGGTCGACCGGCCAATGCCGGGGCGGTCCGTGGAGATGACGCGGAACCCGTGTTTGCACGCCGAGTCGTGCAGCAGCGCCCCCTCGAGCCGCGAGCTCGGCACGCCGTGGGCGTGAAAGACCGGGTCGCCGTCGGGATCGCCGAATTCGCAGAACGCGAGGGCGCGGCCGTCGGGAAGTCGGTGGGTCCGCGTCGCGCCGTCCATCGTCACGACCTTGCGCCGCGGGGCGTCAGGCGTCCCTCGGAATTTCGATCCCCGCGGCCTCGCGGTCGAAGGTGCGTTCCGTGAGCGGGGACTTGCGCAACTCGACCTTGCGCACCTTCTGCGTGGGGGTGAGCGGGAGTGCGTCGAAGAACTCGACGTACCGCGGGATCATGAAGCGGGGCATCCTGCCGATCAGCCAGCGCACGAGGCCTGCGCCGTCGAGCGAGGCGCCTTCGGTACGCACGCAGCAGACCTTGACCTCCTCGTTGGCCCCCGGACGGTCGTTTTCCTTGACGGCGATCGCCGCGGCCAGGGCGATCTCGGGATGGGCCATCACGGACATCTCGACGTCGTAGCTGGAGATGTTCTCGTCCCGGCGGCGGATGCAGTCCTTCAGGCGATCGAGGAAGTAGAACCAGCCCTCCTCGTCGAGGTAACCGGCGTCCCCGGTGTGGAACCAGCCGCCCCGCCAGGCGGCGGCCGTCGCGTCGGGCATGTGCAGGTAGCCGGCGTTCAGCACCCACGGGATGTCGGAGCGGATGACGATCTCGCCGACCTCGCCCGGCGGCAGCGGCTGGTCGTGCTCGTCGACGATGCGCACCTCGTAGCCGGGGCGGACCGTTCCCTGGCTCGCGCGCCCGCGCTCGTCGAAGCGGTCGGCGTCCCAGACGGGACAGCCGACCGGGCACGACAGCTCCGTCATGTTGAAGGTGCTGTAGGTGCGCCAGCCGAGGCGCTCCCGCGCCGGAACGAACGTCGGGTGCATCGTCGGCACGAGCACGTTGCGCAGGGGACAGGAGATGGCGTCCGGCGTATCCGGTTCCAGGACCCACTCCCTGGGCGGCGTGCCGGTGGTCACCGCGTGCTTCACGTAGTCGTCCGCCATCCTCGTCTCCGAGATCCACGGACGCATCACGTGGCGGGCGCCGAGCAGCGACGCCAGCGCCGGGAAGCACTTGGAGCCGATGTGGTAGGTCGGACCGGGGTTGTAGATCACCTCGTCGGCCGTGAGATCGTCGGTCAGGAAGGCGCCCCTGGCCGATGCCACGATCTGGGCCCACGGCAGGCGCACGGCCTTGGACGGCCCGGTCGTGCCGGACGTGAACAGGATCGCGCCGATCTGCCACGGCGCAGGCAGTTCGAGATCGTCCGCGGGCGCCGCCGCGGCCAGCAGTTCGGCGACGCTCCAGCAGCGCCACGGGAGCTCGGGCACGTCCGCCGCATCCAGCACGACGACCCGCCGGAGGTGTTCGAGCCGGTCCGCCACCTGCAGCAGCCGGGGCAGGAACTGTCCGAGGCATGCCATGGTGCGGGCGCGGGTGAGATTCAGGGCGTGCGCGAGCAGGTCGCCGCGATAGTCGACGTTGACAGGCGCCTCGGTGGCGCCCAGCCAGCCGAGGCCGTACCAGCCCAGCAGGGACTCGATCGTGTTGTTCTGCATCGTGACGACGATCTCGCCGCGCTCGACGCCGATGCTTCGGTACGCCGCCGCCCACCGGCGCGCCTCCGTGGCCGTCTCCGCATAGGAGAGTGACCTGCCCTCGACATCCTCGACGTGGATGCGGGCGGGTTGGTCCCTGGCCCACCGCGCGAGCTCGCTCAACGGGGTTTCGGGTGGCGTCCGCGATGTGTTCTGGGTGCGCACTCCAGCACTCCTGTTGTTTCGAAGCCTGCGGTAGCGGACGCCCTCAGGGCTTCGGAAAGTCCAGCATCCGCTGCAGGGGGATCATCGCCCGCCGGCCGATCTCCGGATCGACGCGCACCTCGTTGTCGAGCCGGTTCAGGGTCTGCGTCAGGTTGTCGAGTTCGTTCATGGCCATCCACGGGCAATGCGCGCAGCTCCGGCAGGTGGCGCCGTCGCCGGCCGTGGGCGCCTCGATGAAACGCTTGTGCGGCGAGCGCCGGCGCAACTGGTGGAAGAGGCCCCGGTCGGTGGCGACGATGAACGTGTCGTTGGGCAGGTCCAGCGACGCCTGGAGG
Organism: Pseudomonadales bacterium; assembly: GCA_963664635.1. Lineage (GTDB taxonomy): Bacteria > Pseudomonadota > Gammaproteobacteria > Pseudomonadales > Azotimanducaceae > VXNE01. The sequence continues at coordinate 1,121,197 of OY761542.1, forward strand.
ATCTGGCTGGTCGAACCGACGCAGTCGGCGATGCCGACCACGGCCGCCGGCGACTCGGGATGCACGAGCACTCCGGCGTCCGGATAGACGTTCTTGAGATCCAGGAGCGCCTGGAACTTGAACTCCTCGTGGACCACGCACGCCCCGGTCCAGTGCAGCATGTCGGCGCCGGTCTGCTGCTCGATGTAGGCGCCGAGGTGCTTGTCCGGCGCCCACAGGATCTTCTCGCCGCGGGCGGCCAGGTGTTCGACGATGCGCAACCCGACGCTCGAGGTCACGACCCAGTCCGACAGGGCCTTCACGCGGGCGGAGGTGTTCGCGTAGACGACCACGGTCCGGTCGGTGTGCTCCCGGGCGAACGCCTCGAACTCGTCCGGCGGGCAGCCGAGGTCGAGGGAGCACTCGGCCTCCAGCGTCGGCATGAGCACGCGCTTCTCGGGAGAGAGGATCTTCGCGGTCTCGCCCATGAAGCGCACGCCGGCGACGATCAGCGTGGCCGCCGGGTGGTCGCGCCCGAAACGGGCCATCTCGAGGGAGTCGGAGACGCACCCACCGGTCTCGAGGGCGAGATCCTGGATGTCGCCGTCGACGTAGTAGTGGGCGACCAGCACGGCGTCGAGGGCTTCGAGACGGGCGCGGATCTCGTCCTTGCGGAGCGCCCGCTCGGCGCCCGACAGCACCGCCGGTTCGTGCACCGGAACCTCGGCGGGCGCCAGACTGTAATCGGAGCGCATCGGTGGATAATAGCGCAGGCGCAGAGACCACGGAGGTACCTGCCACATGCACGGAACGATAGTCGCGGCGACGGTCTGGATGGTCGCCGCTCTGGTCGGACTCGGGGCGAGCGCTGCCGAGAGCGCTACGCACGATGCGACGGGGATGCCGCCGGCCGACGGTTCGCGGGTCGCGCCCATGACCGCCCGCTACCGCATCTCGCTGGCGCTGGACGGCGAGGAACACGCCTTCCACTCCGCCGTGGACTGGGCCCGCGAGTCCCGGGACGGAGAGGCGGCGTGGCGGGTGGAGACGCGTAGCGACGCCCCGGTAGGGGCGGTGGTGGACGTGGTGTACCTCAGGATGTCGGACCTGTCGCCCATGCATCGCGACGTGACCGCCGGCGAGAGCCGCATATCCCTCGATTTCGGGGCCGACGGCGTGTCGGGCGTGATCTCCGAAGCGGGAGCGGAGGACCGGCGCGTCGCGGTACGCTCGGACGGGCCGGTGGTCGGAAACGTTGCGCTGTGGCTCGCGGGGGTGGCGCTCGCGCCCGGCTTCGAGGCGACGATCCGGACGCTCGACGTGAGGGCGCAGCGTATCCGTGGCTGGCGGGTGGGCGTTGCGGGCGTCGAGTCCGTGGAAACGCCGGCCGGACGTTTCGGCGCCTACCGGGTGGAGCTCGCCGACCTCGACGGCGACGGCTTGTCGGGCGCCGTGTGGATGACGCGGGAGACGCCCCGCCGCATGGTGCGCAGCGAACTGAGCCGCGCGGGCGCCGGCAGTATCCTCGCGGAGCTGGCCGCCGACCCCTGAGACCGTGCGCATCGGGTTCCTCTCGGCCGCCGCCGGCGAACCGGCGAACGACAATCGCGAGCGCCTGTCCCGGGCGTTCGCGGCTGCCGGCTGGGAGGTCGCCAATCTCACGCACGAGTCGCTGTCCGTGACCTCCGACGGCGTGACCGCGGCGGGACGGGACGGCGTCCCGGTTCCGCTCGCCGGGATGGATCTACTGTGGGTCCTCGGGTTCGGAGCGCGCGACAGCTTCCTCGACCGCATGCAGATTCTCCGGAACGTCGATCCGGCGCGATTCGTCAACACGGTCGATGCGCTGGTGTTCCTGCACGGCAAGCTCGCACTTGCGGAGTTCCAGCCGGAGACCCACGCAAGCGCCGATCCGGCGACACTGATCGGAATCGTCTCGAGGGGGGGCGCCTGGGTGGCCAAGCCGGCCGCGGGCAGCTTCGGGCGCGGGGTGCGCCACCTGCGGGCCGACGCCTCGGATGTCCGGGACGTCCTGGCGCGGCTCACCGCGGGCGGGCGCCTCTGCGTGCTGCAGCGCCACGTCGCCGAGGCGCAGGAGCGGGAGAAGCGCGTGGTGGTTGCCGGCGCCGCCGTGGTCGGCGTCTATGCGAAGTCCGGCAACCTCGCCGCCGGCGCGGTACCGCGGCCAGCCACGCTCACGCGGCATGAGGCGGCGCTGGTACGCAGACTCATCGGGCGGCTCAACGCCCAGGGTGTCCGATTCGCCGGCGTCGACCTCGCCTATCCCTGGGTCATAGAGGCGAACGTCGCGAACCCGGGCGGGCTCGCGACCCTGGAAGCCCTGACCGGGGTGGATCCGGCTCCTCGCGTGGTGCGGGCTCTGGAGCGTAGTGGAGCGCGGGAGGCTACGGACTCCCCCCGTCCACCCGGATGACCGCCCCCGTCGTGAAGCTGGCGGACGGGCTCGCCAGGAACAGCGCGGCGCCCACGATCTCGTCCGGCTCCCCGCCGCGGCCCAGCGCGAGGCGCGTCTCCATCGACTTGAACGCCTCCGGCGCCCAGGCCTTGGAGATATCGGTGAGGAAGGGACCCGCCTGGATGCAGTTGACGCGCACCTTGCTGCCAAAGGCGAAGGCGAGGGAGCGCGTCAGCGAGTTGATGCCGGCCTTGGCGGCGCCATAGGGCTCGGAGTTGGGGCTCGCGTCGACTGCCGCGTTGCTGCTGATGTTGATGATCGAGCCGCCGTCGCCCTCCGCCATGCGTTCCCCGACCAGTGCCGACAGCCGGTAGGGCCCTTTGAGATTCACGCCGACGACCTTGTCGAAGAGGTCCTCGGTCACCGCGGAGAGCTTCGGATAGAGGGGCGACATGCCGGCGTTGTTGACGAGGATGTCGATCTTCCCGAAGCGTCCGTAGGCGGCTTCCACGAGGGCGTAGCACTCGTCCCAGTGACCGACGTGACAGGCGTGGGCCATGGCGCTGCGGCCCTTGGCTTCGATCTCCGCCGCCACGCTCTCGCAGTTCGGCAGCTTGCGGCTGGTGACGATCACGTCGGCGCCGTGGTCCGCGAACGCGAGCGCCATCTCGCGCCCGAGTCCCCTGCTCCCGCCGGTGACGAGCGCCGTCTTGCCGCCGAGATCGAATAGCTTATCCATGTCCTACCCCGTAAAATTGCCGGTTCGCTTTCGCGAACTCAGTTGCAAACTCATCGATTTTAACGGAGGGCATGCTGCTCATGGGAATGCTGGACGGTAAGGTCGCGCTCGTCACGGGCGCCGGGGGCGGCCTCGGCCGCACGCACGCGCTGCTGCTGGCCGCGGAAGGCGCGGCGGTGGTGGTCAACGACCTCGGCGGCGCGCGGGACGGGACCGGTGCGGGCAGCGCGATGGCGGACCAGGTGGTCGCCGAGATCCAGGCCGCCGGCGGCAAGGCCGTGGCCGACTACGGCTCGGTGGCCGACCAGGATCAAGCGCGCGGCATGGTGCAGGCAGCGGTCGACAGCTTCGGCAAGCTCGACATCTGCATCTGCAACGCCGGCATCCTCCGGGACAAGTCCTTCAAGAACATGGACAACGAGATGTGGGATGTCGTGGTGGACGTGCACCTGCGCGGCACCTATCTCTCCGCGAAGGCCGCCTACGACCAGATGCTCGCCCAGGGGCACGGCGGGCGCATCGTCGTCACCAGTTCCACGTCCGGCCTGCTCGGCAACTTCGGGCAGACCAACTACGGCGCCGCGAAGGCGGGGATCGCCGGCTTTGCGCGCTGCCTGTATCTCGAAGGCATGCGTTACGGCATCACCGTGAACATCCTGGCGCCCACCGCCCTGTCGCGACTGACCGACGACATCCTGCCGGAACAGGCGAAGGACCGCTTCCCGCCCGAGAAAGTCTCGCCGTCCGTGGTGTGGCTGTGCACCGACGAGGCCAAGGACGTCACGGGCCGCACGTGGGTCGTCGGCGGCAACCGCGTCTCCATGCTCAACTGGCAGCTCGAGACGGTGGCCGACAAGGACGAGGCGGGCGACCCCTGGGACGTGGAGGAGGTGGGCGAAACCATCCTCTCGACGAAGGACTCCTGGCCGCCCATCAACCCGATGCGGTTCTGAGGCGCATTGGCCGCCCGCGCCCCGCCAGGGGTCCGGGCGGCTACCTGCCCGCATGCCGGCCCGTCCGCTCAAGCTCGTACACACCTCCGACGTCCACCTGGACGGCCGTAGCGTCTCGGACGACGTCGAGGGCTTCCGCAACAAGGCCGAGCGCGCCTTCTCGGCGGTGATCGATGTCACGATCGAAGAGGACGCAGACCTGCTGTTGATCGCGGGCGACCTGTTCGACAACAACCGTGTGCCGGACGAGGACTTCGACTTCGTCCGCGACCAGCTTGCCCGCCTCTCCTGCCCGGTCATCGTCCTGCCCGGCAATCACGACGTACACGATCACTACTCGATCTGGCGCCGGATCGCGGCGAACGACGTGGGCGGGCACGTCCATCTGCTCCTCGAGACCGAGGGCGCGAGCATCGAGTTCGACGCGCTCGGGGTCCGGGCCTGGGGCAGGGCCATGGCGGAACACGCACCCGAGAACGAACCGCTGGAAGGCGTGCCCGGGCGCCGGGACGGGGTCTGGAACATCGGTCTTGCGCACGGGTTGGTGGTGTCCGCGCGCGAGGGCATCGGCTCGTCGCAGATTACCCACGCGGAGATCGGCGCTTCGGGCTTCGACTACCTCGCGCTCGGACACGTGCACGTCTGGCAGGACGTGAGCCAGGGGGCCACGACGGCCTGCTATCCGGGATCGCCCGTCGGGAGCTACGCCAGCGCCGCCGGGGGGCACGTGGCCGTGGCGTCGCTGTCCCCGGAGCGGGGCGTGGAACTCACGCGCCGCAAGGTGGACGATGCACCGGAACGGCGGCGGGGGACCTGGTAACCACCGCCATCGAGGAACTTGTCATGACGCATCCCAACATTCTCTTCATCATGACCGACCAGCAGCGCTGGGACGCGATGAGTTGCGCCGGCGACTGGGTGCGCACGCCGCACCTCGACCGCATCGCGGCCGAAGGGGTGCGCTTCACCTACTGCGTCACCACCACGCCGATCTGCATCCCGGCGCGCGTGACGCTCGCGACGGGCCAGTACCCGCACAACACGGGCGTGTGGGACAACATCACCTACCCGATGCCGGAGGATCTCCCGACCTGGATGCGCGCAATCCGGGACCTGGGCTACCGGACGAGTCTCTTCGGCAAGACGCACCTGCACCCGCACGAGGGCGACCTGCGCGACCGCGAGTACCTCATCAACGCCTACGGCCTGGACGACGTGGACGAGATCGGCGGTCCGCGCGCGAGCGCCGCCGTCATGAGCCACATGACGCAGAGGTGGCGGGAGAAAGGGTTGCTCGAGAGCTACCGGGCGGATTTCAAGGAGCGCTTCGCCAACAAGCCCCATGTCGCGCGCCCGTCCGTGCTGCCCCTCGACGAGTATGCCGACGTGTACGTGGGCCAGCGCACGAAGGAGTACCTGCAGGCCTACGACCGCGACGAGCCGTGGTTCTGCTGGATGAGCTTCGGCGGGCCGCACGAGCCCTGGGACGCGCCCGAGCCCTACGCCAGCATGTACGACCCCGAAGCGATGCCGGCGCCGGTGCCGCGCCCCGACGATGACGTCCCGCGCCCCCGGGGCTGGTTGGACACCATGATGGAGCGCCGGACGCCGGTGTTCGATCCCGGTGACGAGGGGGCGATGCGGGCGAACTACGCCGGCAACGTCACCCTGATCGACGACCAGATCGGCGAGGTGCTCGCCGCGATCGAGGCCCGCGGGGAGATGGACCGCACGGTGATCGCCTTCACGTCCGACCACGGCGAGATGAACGGCGACTGGCGGCTGATCTACAAGATGAACTTCCTCGACGGCGCCCTGCGCGTCCCGCTCCTCGTGCGCACGCCGGAGACCGCGGCGAACGGCGGCGGCAAGGTGGTGGACGCCCCGGCCGAGAACTGCGACGTCGGGCCGACGCTGCTCGAACTGGCGGGGGGCACCGTCGACTACCCGCAGTTCGCGAAGTCCCTCGTCCCGGCCATGACCAACGGCGGAACGCATCGCAGGAACGCCATTTCTGAGTACCGGGGTGAGCTCATGCTCACGGACGGCAGGTGGAAGGCGGCCGTCAACACCGAGGGACTCGTCTACCTGCTGTTCGACCTCGAGAACGATCCGCGCGAGACCCGCAACCTGGCGGGGCTTCCGGAGTACGCACACGAGGCCGACGCCGTGCGCCTGCAGATGCTCGAACGCATCTCCGAGACGCAGATCCAGAGCGGGGTGGAGTGGCGGCCGCCGGTGTAGGCGATTCGGTCCCGGCGGGGCGCCCGGTGGTCCTTGAACAGCGCAGCCTGACCTACGCCCGCGTCGACGGCATGGAGTTGCGGGCGGAGCTGTACCGCCCGGCGCGCGCCGCCGACCGGCTCGGCAGGGCGCTGGTGATGGTGCACGGCGGCGCCTGGACGGTGAACGATCGGCTGACGCCCGAGGTCGTATCGGCCGCGTTCGCCCGGCGCGGGATGACCGTCTTTTCCCTCGACTTCCGCGACGGCAGGAACGGCAGGCATCCCTGCGCGGTGCGGGACATCGCCGCCGGCATCCGCTTCGTCCGGGCGAATGCGGCGCGATTCAAGGTCGACCCGGAGTGCATCGGGCTGATCGGCAGTTCCTCCGGCGGCCACCTGGTGCTGCTGACGGGGATTCAACCGGACATCCCCGCGCACCGGGGCACGCCGTTCGCCGTCGACGGCGACTTCCGCGACGCGGACGTGTCGGCGACCGTGCGTTACGTCATCGCGCTCTGGCCCGTGTCCGACCCGCTGGCCCGGTTCCGTTACGCCGAGGCGTCGGGCCGCGAGGAACTCGTCGCCGCGCACCTGCGCTACTACCGGGACGAGGAGCACATGGGGGAGGCCAGCGTGCAGCGGACGCTCGCGCAGGGGGAGGCGCAGGGGGAGGCGCAGGCCCTGCCGCCCTTGCTGGTCGTGCAGCCCGGCGCCGACCGGAACGTGCCGCAGGAGATGACGCTGGACCTCCTGCGGGAGTACCAGCGCGCCGGCGGTGCGCTGCGCTACCTGTTTTATCCCGGCCTGCCGCACGCGTTCGCGTACCAGGCTTCGCCGGAGACCGACCGGCTGCTCGAGGACGCGTGGCCGTTCGTGGAGGGGCACTGCCGGGGCGTGGATTGATTCGGCGCGGCCCGTCAGCGCGTGTGCGACATTGGCCATTGTCCGGAAATGACGCGTGCGCTAACGTGCCCATGGGCATACTTTCCGCAAGGACGCGACGCAAATGGACAAGGGCGTACCCGGTCTGCACGATCTGCGGATCGAGGATCTGCGACATTCCCTCGAGGCAAGAATGGCCGTGATTGAACGCGGCCTCATCGAGTTGAAACAGGATTGGAGGCGCATGGACGGCAGGTTGTGGGCGCTGTTGTTCCTCGCCGTCGGCGGTATCCTGACGCCCATCGCGCTCAGGGCCGTGTAGCCTGCGGCCGGGAGAACGGCGAATGCACAAGAGCGAACGGATTTCCCTGGACGACGCCTCGCGGGACCTGCTCGACAGCACGGCCCGACTGATCGAGACGATGTATGGCGACCGCTGGTCGAGCGAAGAGATCGCCCACAACCTGACGACCTACGCGTTCATGAGGGGAAGCTACGCCATCGCGACCTTCGCCAGGGACGAACTTGGCAAGCGCGATGAACTCGACGACGAGCAGAGGGAACTCTGCAACCGGATCATCGGCCGGGCGATGGCAGCGTCGGCCGAGCTGGCGGAAACGGGTTTCGTGGAGTAGGGATCGGGTTTGTCCCGGGCCGGCGCGAGCTACGGCCGCGTCCCGGTTTCGCTGCCACGCAACCGCCTGCCGGTCCGGGCCTTCGCAACCTCAGGGACGGGCGACCGCGAGGGTCGCCCCTGTACCCTTCCTACGTCCCCGTGAACCTCGGCGCGCGCTTCTCCCGGAACGCCGCCAACGACTCCTTGCGGTCGTTCACGGCCCGGCCGGCGTGGGAAATGCCTGCCAGTTCGTAGCGCAGCGCGTCCTCGAGTTCGCACTCCGTGTTGTGCTGCAGGACGCGTTTGGACATCCGCAGCGCCAGCGGCGGCCAAGCCGTCATCTGCTGCCCGAGTTCGAGCGCCGTGTCGATGAGGTCGTCGTGGTCGACCAGGCGGTCCAGCAAGCCGAGCCGGTAGGCCTCGTTGGCATCGACCATCCGGCTGGAGTAGATGAGGTCCGCCGCGCGCGAATAGCCGACGATGCGCGGCAGGAAGAAGCTCATGCCCGTGTCCGGCGACAGGTTGCGCTCCACGAAGACCGTCTTGAAGCGCGTCCTCTCGGAACCCACCCGCACGTCGCAGGCGAGTGCGAGGCTCATGCCGGCGCCGACCGCGACACCGTTCACCGCGCCGATGACGGGCTTGTCGAGGCCGTACACGGCGAGCGCGAGCCGGCCCACCCAGCCGAGTTCGTCGAGATGGTCGTTCTGCGTGGGCGGTGGCGGCGTCTCACCCGGGCCTGCGGTCAGGTCGGCGCCGGAGCAGAAGCCGCGGCCCTCGCCGGTGAGGATCACCGCGCCCACGCCGTCGTCGCCCTTCGCGTCCGCAAGGGCGTCGAACAACGCGTCCCGGAGACCGGCGCTCAGCGCGTTCAGCTTCTGGGGCTGCGACAGCGTGATCACCGCCACCTTCCCGGTCTTCGACATGGTCAACATCTGCCCCTCCTCCCGTTCTTCCGCCGTGCCCATCACGCCACCGTGTCGCGAATCGTGCGGCGCCCGAGCTGCGACATGTGCACCTCGCTCGGCCCGTCCGCGATCTGGCAGTAGCGGCTCGTCATGTAGATGTGGTTGATGGGGGTGTCCTGCGTCACGCCCATGCCGCCGTGCGCCTGCAGCGCGCGGTTCGCGACGTGGTTGCACATCTCCGGCGCCGCGACCTTCACCATGGAGATGTAGTCACGCGCCGCCTTGGGTCCGTGCTGGTCCATGGCGTCCGCCGCGCGCAGCACCAGCAGGCGGCACTGCTCGATCTCCATGCGCGAGCGGGCGACGTCGTGCTGGATGCTGGTCTTGGCGGCGAGCTTCTCGCCGAAGGCCTCGCGTGCGTCGACGCGGCGGCACATGAGGTCGAGGCAGCGCTGCGCCATGCCCACGAACATCATGGCGTACTGAAAGCGGCCCGGCCCGAGCCGCCCCTGGGCGATCTCGAAGCCGCGGCCCTCGCCGAGGAGCAGGTTCTCCGCGGGCACCCGCACGTTGTCGTAGAGGACCTGGGCGTGGCCACCGGGCGAGCCGAGCGTCCCGAAGGTGCGCACGGGCCGTTCGAGGGTCACGCCAGGGGTGTCCTTCGGCACGAGGATCATCGAGAACTGCTGGTGCCGGGGCGCGCCGGGGTCGCTCTTGCCCATCACGACGAAGACCCTGCACAGGGGATTGAAGGCGTTCGACGTGAACCACTTGCGGCCGTTGACGACGTACTCGTCCCCGTCGCGGACGATGGAAGTCTCGAGGTTCGTGGCGTCGGACGACGCCACCGCCGGTTCCGTCATCGAGAAGGCCGAGCGGATCTCGCCGTTGAGCAGCGGCATCAGCCAGCGCTGCTGCTGGTCTTCGTTGCCGAAGCGGGCGAGAACCTCCATGTTGCCCCGGTCCGGCGCGCTGCAGTTGAAGACCTCCTGGGCCCAGGGCACCCGGCAGATGCGCTCCATGACGGGCGCGAACTCCAGGTTCGAGAGCCCGGGACTGAATTCGTCGTAGTCCTTGTGCAGGAACCAGTTCCAGATGCCCGCGTCGCGCGCCTTCTGCTTGAGTCCCTCGAACCACGGCGGGTACTGCCAGCGGTTGGCGTCGTCGTCGACGAAGTGCCAGAAGTCCAGTTCGCGCGGGTAGATGTGTTCCTGCATGAACGTGTCCACGCGCGCCTGCAGTTCCAGCACCTTGTCGGTGGGTTCGAAGTCCATGGGTGGATGCCTCCGGAGGGTTCGAGGGATGGGGTTGCCGCGATTATTGTGGGTTCGCCGGGGCGCCGGCAAGCGAAGAGGACCGCACACGGGCGGCCGGCATGGGCTTCAGGCTACCGTTGGCGCGAGGGCGGCGTCCAGGATTCGACGGTCGCTGGTGAGCAGCGTGGCCCCCAGTACGCGAGCGGTCGCCACGAGGATTCGGTCTGCCGGGTCGCGGTGAAACGACTCCGGCAGCGCGGCGACATCGGTGGCGATCGCCGGGGAGATGCCCTGTCGGCGTACGAGGGGCGGTGCGACGGCCTTGTCCAGCCATTCGCGCAGCGGGAGCGCCAGGCGAATGCGGCCCAGGCCGTGCAACATGGCGACTTCCCAGAGGGAGATTTCCGAGACGTGTAACGGTGCTTCGGGCGTGGCGGCGTCGATGACTCCCCGTTGCCCGGGCGAGAGCCTGCTTCTGTCGTTCAGCCACCATATCAACACGTGGGTGTCGAGCAGTGCCGTGGTCGTCACCGGTTGCTCTCCCACTCGTGTTCGGGGACCACCGGCCCGACGATGTCGCCCAACACGGTGACCGTGCCCTCCAGTTCCAGTTGGGGGTATCGCGCCTGGGCTTCGGTGGCCGGCCCCAGTTCGGCGACGGGTTTGCCCCGCTTGAGTATGACGACATGCTCGCCGGTCTCCGCCACACGGTCGAGTATCGCCAGGCAACGGGCCTTGAAGTCGGAGGCGTTGATGCGTTCCATAACTGACTAGTATTCAGGACCAGTCACTATGCGTCAATCCCGCAAGAGTCCCGCAAGAGTCCCGCAAGAGTCCGGCAAGAATGGTTGCGCCCGTCCGGCCCCGCCCACCATACTCGCCCCTTCCTTCGGAACTGGATCCTCGTCCCATGGCGGAACAGGCAACGGGCCCCTATGTCGGCAAGGCGTTGAGCGTACGCAAGTTCGTGGTCGACGAAGTCAGTCTCGACGACTTCCACCAGGGGCTGGAGCTATCCCGGGCGATCGGGGCGCGCGTGCCATCGACGGTCGCGAGCGACATGGAGAACGGCTACTTCGGCGAGATCGCCTACGAGAACCACTTCGGGCACCTGTGGATGCGACAGGAGTGGGAGTTCCTCGGCGAGCTGACTCCCGGTGGCTCGTACACGGCGAGCGGCCGTATCCGGGACATCTATCAACGGCGCGACCGCTCGGTCGTGCAGTACGAGGTAGACCTGCAGGACCCTTCCGGCACGCTGCTGGCGCGCAGCCAGCATCACCAGAGCTTCCTGCCGGACGCCGATCCGACCGGCGCGGTGGCGTTCCGGGACCCCGGCAAGAAGCCGGGCGCGCGGCGTTTCGTCGTCCCGGAAGGGGAGCGGTTCGGCGGGCTCGAGCGCACGATCTCCCTGGAGATGTGCGGCGCGTTCTTTCATGGGGACGCCAACTACCATACGGACAAGGACGCCTCGCAGGAGTTGGGGTTCACCGATGTCGTCGTCGGAGGCCGCATGACGATGGCGTACGCCGCCCACATCCTCGAAGAGGCGTTCGGTGCCGCGTGGTGGACGAGCGGACGCATGGATCTCAAGTTCACCAACCCGGTCTGGACCGGAGACACCGTAACGGCGCACGGGGTCCTGACCGGACCGCTGTACGAGGACGCCTCGCGCTCCGGCGCGTTCGTCTGGCTCTCGAAACAGGACGACACGATCGCGCTGGTGGCCACCGCCAGCGTTGCGGCCGGCTAGCTAGCGCAGCGCCTGAATCCGCGCCCCGCCATGGACGACGCCAACGCGCCCTACCTGCTGTCCGGCCTGAAGGTCGTCGACGCCGCCACGGTGATCGCCGCACCGGCGGCCGCCATGATCCTCGCCGATTTCGGCGCCGACGTCGTGAAGGTCGAGCAGCCCGGTTCGGGCGACATGCTGCGCATGATCTCGGGCATCCGGGCCATGCCGGGCGCGGGCGCCAGCTACCTGTGGCACATGGACGCCCGGAACAAGCGCGGCATCACGCTGAACCTGCGCACCGAAGCGGGGCTGGAGGTACTGCACCGGCTGGCGGCCGAGTGCGACGTCTTCATCACCAATCACCCCTATCCCGTGCGCGAGAAACTGGGCCTGACCTACGACGCGTTGCGCCCAGCCAATCCGACGATGATCTACGCGTCGCTGACGGCCTACGGCGAGCGGGGTCCGGAGCGCGACCGCAAGGCCTTCGACCAGCTCGCGTACTGGGCGCGCAGCGGCCTCATGGACCTGATGCGCGAGGACGGCACCGTGCCGGCACAGGGGTTGCCGGGGATGGGCGATCACCCGACGGCGCTGGCGATCTACGCGGGCATCGTCACGGCGCTCCTGCGGCGTGAACGCACCGGCGCGGGCGGCATGGTGGAGACGTCGCTGCTCGCGAACGGGCTCTGGTCGGCGTCCGCGGTCGCGCAGGGGGTGATGGCCGGCGGGGACATGTCCGGCTTCCGCGAATGGCGGAGCAACCCGCAGTTCCTCGCCCGTCCCTACCGCTGCAGCGACGGTCGTTGGCTGCAGTTCAACATGGTGCGCACGGAGGAGCTCATGTACATGCTGTTCGCCGGCATGGACGCCATGCACCTGCTCGAGGACGAGCGCTTCGGCACGTGGGAAGCGGCGAACGAAAACCGCACCGAGTTGAAGGCGGTGATCCAGGACATCATCGGCCAGCGTCCCTCGGACGCGTGGCTGGAGGCCTTCGAGGCCCTGGAGGTCCCCGTCAACCGGATCGCGCTGGTCGAGGAGTCCCGGACGGATCCACAGGTGCTGGAGAACCGCATGGCGATACCGGTGTCGGACCCCGCGTTCGAAATGCCCCTGGTCGTGACCCACCCGATCCGGGTGTCCGGCGTGCCGCACGTCGAACCCCGGCCGGCCCCGGAACTCGGCGAGCACTCCGAAGAGATCCTCCGGGAACTCGGCTACGACGCGGACGCCATCGCGGCCATGCGCGGGTCGGGGGCGGTGTAGGGGCGACCCTCGCGGTCGCCCGTCCCCAAGACCGCGAGCTGCAGCGTCACGGGACAAGCCCGAGATCGCCGCCGGACGGTGGCGCCCCGTCAATCCAGCGTCACCGCAAGCAGCGGCGGGCGCGGGTCGACATAGTTGTGATCGAGTGGCAGGTAGGCGGTGCCGTCCCGCACGGCGATGGCCGAGATCGGTCCGCCGTTCTCGATGCCCAGCACGCGCACCAGGCCGTGCTCCGGATCGATGACGAACAGCGTGTTGTAGGGCTCGCTGACTGCGTACAGCCGTCCGTCGGCGTAGTCCATGCCCGAGATCTGGTACTCGGACAACGAGCGGCCGGGCTTGAGCCGTCCCCGCAGGTCGTCCTCGAACGTCAGTTTCCGGAGCAACCGGCCAGCCGGGTCGACGACGGCGATCGCCAGCGCCCGCTCCGAGCCGAGGTAGTACTCCGCGGTCCGCGGGTTGTAGGCGATGCCCGCGATCTCGCCCTCGGCGGCGTCGCCGGGCAGCTTTATCGCCGCCTCCAGCGAGAACCCCGGCTCGGCGCCCTTGCGCCAGATGTCGATCCGCCCCGTGTCGCCGCTCACCCCGACCCGCTGCCCGTCGATGTTGACCGCGCCCTCCACGACGCCCTGGCGCTGCACCAGCAGCCCGCCCAACACCGCCGTGGTGGAGCGGACCGTCGTGAAGTCGTCGCTCACCACGAAGAGCTCCGCCTGGTCGGTGACGATGGCAAACGCGCGGTCGGCTTCGAGGTAGGTCAAGCCGGAGGGCTGGTCGATCTGCGGCGGCAGGGCGTCGACCGCCACGGCGGTCACGAACTCCGAAAGCCTGAGCGGTCCGGCGGCGGGATCCGCGACGAGGCCGCTGTCGTCATCGGCGAGATAGTCGAGGAGGATGTATGCGCCCAGACGCGAATTGGTCAGCGTCAGCACGATGGCGGCGACCACCGCGCCCGCGATCACCGCGCCCGCCACGGTGCGGCGGCTTCTGCTTGGTCGTTCTGAGATGGTTTGGACTCCCTGGCCGTCGGCGGACAGTGTAGCGGTTGAGCGCGCGGACGACTCCGAAGCAAGGGATGATGTCCGCGCATGCTCCTTGGTGTTTTCGGAGTTGGGTAGCCGGCCCGCCCGCCGTCAGTCGGCCCACGTCGCCACCACGTCGCCCAGCCCCGCCACCAACGGCGCGAGGTGCGCCTCGTACGCCTGCCAGTGGGTCTTGGCGTCCCGGTAGATGGGGCGGCGGACCTGCTCGGCGCTCGCCGTGCGCACGACGCGCTCCGTCTCGTGGAAGCGCAGGCAGGCCTCCTCGAACGGCAGCCCGCAATGGTCGAGGAGCCGCCGGGTCTCGCCTTCGGTGTCGTCGACGAGACGCTCGTAGACGACGCGGTGGACCCGGCCGGGCAGGACCGCGTCCCAGTGGGCCATGACGCCCACGTAGTTCCGGTAGTACGCGGCCACGGTTTCGAGGTCGTAGCCGAACGTCTGGCCCCGCGCGAAGTTCTGTTTGTAGATGCTGAAACAGCACCCCAGGGGATGGCGCCGGGTGTCCACGAAGACGGCATTCGGCAGCATGCAGGCGATGAGCCCGACGTGCATGAAGTTGTTCGGCATCTTGTCGACGAAGTACGGCGCGCCCAGGTGGTACGGCTCGGTCTCCTCGAGGTAGCGGCGCCCGAGCGCGGTGAACCGTGCGGGCGGCATCTCGCGCACGCACGCCGGGTAGCCGGGCGGGGCGCCGCCGCGCCGCGGGTCGAGTTCCCGCACGTAGCCCAGGATGTGGGGCAGCTCCATCGTCCCCCGCACGGCGCTGTGCGACGACAGGATCTGGTCGACGAGGGTGGACCCGGAGCGCGGCAGGCCGATTACGAAGATCGGCACGGGGCCTTCCGACGCGTCGCCCTGCCGGGCCGTGATCGTCTCGGCGGCGAAAGTCTCCCGGAGCGCCTCGCACTGGCGCTCGAAGCGCTCGACGTTGAACCGCTCGTGGCGGTGGCGGATGGCGTTGCCCTCCCGGTAGTGCCCGAACGCTCCCTCGACGTCGCCGCGATCCTCGTACGCCTTGCCGAGGGCGAACCGCAGCGCCGCCCGCTCCCGTTCCGGCAGGCTGTCGTCGCGCAGCGCGGCCTGCATGGCCTCGATGTCCGCATCCGGGAACTCGTAGGTCTTGAGGTCGGCGAGGCTCCACCAGGCTTCGCCGAGGCGCGGCTCCATCGCGAGGCCGTCCCGGTAGGCCCGCACGCTCGCCTCGGTCTCGCCGAGGGTCTTGCGGACATGGCCGAGCGAGAGCAGGACGCGCGGCTGCCGCGGCGAGACTTCCAGAGACCTGGCGAACGCTTCGGCGGCCTCCCGCTGCTTCAACCCCCACGCGTAGACGGTGCCGAGGGTGGTCCAGCCGTCGGCGAGTTCCGGGTTGAGCTCCACCGCACGCCGGGCCGCGCCCTCGGCTTCGGCGTAGCGGCTGCGGTTCATGTGCAGGCGGGCGAGCGCCCGGTGCACGTGCGTCATGTTGGGCGAGACCGCCATGGCCCGCTCGAGCAGCCGCGCCGCGTCGTCGGCCACGTTGCGGTCGATCGCGGCGTTCGCGAGCCCCACGAGGGCATGCGGGTGGCTCGGGTCCTGCTTGAGGACCGCCCGGTAGATCTTCTCGGCCTCCTGCGGCCGGCCCGTTCCGAGCGCCTCGATCGCGCGCCGCATGTCGGCATGGAAGCGATCGGTCTCCACCGACCGGCGCTGGGCGCGCCGCGCCTCGTCGGCCTTGCCGTTGTGGAACAGCAGGTCCGCGTACCGTTGCCACGCGAGGGACGCCCGCGGTTCGTGCCGGCAGAACGCCGCGAGCACGTCCTCGGCCTCCCTGGCCCGCCCGGTCCGTTCGTACACCCGCGCGAGATCGAGCGACGCGTCGAGGAAACCGGGCGCGCCCCGCACCGCGCGCTCCAGCCAGCGCCCCCCCGCCTCCAGGTCACCTCCCTGGGCGTCGAGGACGCCGAGCAGCCGTAGCGCGTTCACCTCCGCGGGCGCCGTCTCCAGGATCGCCAGGAGCTGCTCCCGGGCCAGGCCGGCCGCGCCGTCGCGCAGCAGCCCCACGGCGTTCTCGAACGCCTCGCGCGGCGTGCCTTTGTGATCGGGCGAACTCATGGCTTAGGCTTGGAGCGGCACCACCGGACGAGGGAACCGTACATGGCCACGATCAGGCGCGCCATCGCCGCGGGGCTGGGGCTATGCCTCGCCGTCACCACGACACCAGCGCTCGCGATAGAACTGCCGCGCGGCAAGCCGGAGGACGCCGGCATGTCGCCGGAGCGGCTCGAGCGCGTGCGTTCCGAAATGAACCGTCTCGTCGAGAGCGGCGAGTTCCCGGGCATGACGGCGATGATCGCACGCCGCGGAAACATCGTGTTCGAGCACGCCACCGGGTTGCTCGACGTCGAGACCGGCACGGAGATGCGGTCCGACTCGCTGCTGCGCATCTATTCGATGACCAAGCCCATCACGAGCGTGGGCGCCATGATGCTGGTGGAGGAGGGCAAGCTGCTGCTCGACGAGCCCGTGACGAAGTTCTTCCCCGACTGGGCGGACCTGACGGTGCTGAACGACCGGGGCAACGTCGTGCCCGCGACATCCTCCGTGACGCCGCGGCACCTCCTGATGCACATGTCCGGCCTCACCTACGGCTACTACGGCGACTCGCTGCTCGACCGCATGTACCAGGAAGCGCGGCTCATCGACGACTGGGACTACCTGGTCCGGGACACCCGGGAGCTGGTCGGGAAGCTGGCCGGCCTGCCGCTCCTCTTCCAGCCCGGGACGCGCTACCACTACGGCTTCTCGACCGACGTGCTCGGCCACCTGATCGAGCGCGTGAGCGGCGAGCCCCTCGACCGCTATCTCGAGACGCGCCTGTTCGGACCGCTCGGGATGACCGATTCGTACTTCGACGTGCCGCCCGAAGTCGTCGAACGGTTCGGCACCGATCACGTCATCGGCGCGGACGGCGAACTGATCGTGCAGGACAGCCCGGGCGAGGATCCGGAGTTCATCGGCGTCACGTTCCTGTCGGGCGGGGGCGGCCTCGTGATGACCGCCGACAACTACATGCGTTTCTGCTTCATGCTCGCCAACGGCGGCGTCCTCGGAGAGGCGCGCATCCTGAGTCCCGCCACGATCGCGCTGATGACCCGCAACCTGCTTCCGGAGGGCATGGACTCGGGGCAGGGCGCCGGTTTCGGGCTCGGCTTCGGCATCGCGCCGTCGGGGATCCATCAGCGTGCGCTGACGCCCGGGTCCTACTACTGGGGCGGCGCGGCCGGAACGTTCTTCTGGATCGACCCGACCGAGGAGCTCATCGGCCTGTTCATGCCGCAGCGCATCGGCACGCCGCCCTGGATCCAGGCCACCCTGCAGAACCTGGTCTACGCGGCGCTGACGGAATCCGATCGCTGACGGGCGCGCGCGGGGCCCCTACCGTGTCGCCGTCAGCGTGAAGATCAGCGGGACGGACTCCGCCGCCACCGGCAGCCGCCAGAGGCCGTGGTCGCCACGGGCCATGCCGGGAAACTGTTCGTACATCGTGACCCGGTGTTCGTCGAAGGACGTCAGCCGGAGCCCGGCCCGCAGCAGGCTGCCGACGATCTCCGCGAGGCTGTGCTGCCACTCCCAGCTCGGGCTCTCGATGAGGCCCTCGCCGGCATAGGAGGGCGCGTTGCCGGGGTACCTCCTGCCCGCGGGGTCCGGGAAGTACGGGTAGGCGACCTTGAGGTCCGCCGGTGTCCGCAGCGGTGCCGTTTCGTCGAAGATCTGTGACAGCGGGTGGATCTCGAGCAGGTAGAAGAGTCCTCCCGGCTTCAGGTGATGGGCGACGACCTCCGCCCACTTGCCGAGATCGGGCAGCCAGGTCAGCGCCCCCATCGCCGTGTAGACGACGTCGAAGGCCTCGTCGAGCATGCCGGCGAGATCGAGGACGTTGGCGCGCAGGAACGTCGCGTCGAGGCCCAGTTCGTCGTTCAGTTCCCGGGCGAGCGCGATGGAATCGTCGGACAGGTCGATGCCGGTCGCCCGGGCTCCGAGGCGCGCCCAGGACAGCGTGTCGAGCCCGAAGTGACACTGCAGGTGCAGCAGGGTCTTGCCGCGCACGTCGCCCACGCCGGCACGCTCGAGTTCCGACAGGCTCATGCGTCCGGCCTTGAAACCCTCGACGTCGTAGAAGTCGGAGGGCGCGTGCAGGCGGGTCGCCTCGTTCCAACTGCGGCGGTTCGTCTCGATGCGGGGATCGGGCATGTGGAGTTCCGGCTGATGGTGACGCGGGGAACGCCCGCCGGTGACGGGCCGCGCTATCGTCCGGGGCGCGGTGTGCGGCGTCAAGCGGGTGGCGGCGGCTGGCGGCGGAGACGCCTTGCAGCGGCGGCACCGGGAAACGTAACCTGTACGGACCGTACAGGAGCAACGAACGTGGCGAGTATCGTGCAGACCGCAGGGGTGGAGGAGGCCAGGACGCGCCTGGCGGAGATCCTCGGAGCGGCCAACCGGGACGGCGTCGTGACGATCGTCACGCGGCGAGGCGTGCCCTACGCAGCCGTCGTCCCCGTTCCCGACGCGCTCCGGCAGGCGCCTGTCCTGTCCGAGTTGCGTGGGTCCGCGGAGGGCTGTTTCGGCGATGCGGCGGATTTCGTGCGCGAGATGCGGGACGAATGGCCCTGAGGGGCATCGAGGAGCTTCCGGGCCGCGGCCGGGTGACGGTGGACACGGCCCCCATCGTCTACCTGCTGGAGGACCATCCGGAGTTCGCGCCGCGTTACGCGGCTTTCTTCGAGCGCGCGCAGGCGTCGTACCACGAGCTGGCGATCTCGACGATCACCCTGGCGGAGGTGCTGACGGGCCCGCTGCGCACCGGCAACGAAACGCTGGCTCGAAGGTACCGGGACGCCCTGACCAAACCTCCTGTCTGGCGCGTCGTGGATGTGACCGCGGCGATCGCCGAGCGGGCCGCGCGGATACGGTCGCGCTCTCGGCTGCGGCTGCCGGACGCGATCCAGATGGCGACGGCGCTCGAGACGTCGAGCGTTGCCCTGGTCACCCGCGATCGCGACTTTTCGGGGCTCGAAGCGTTGGGGGAAGGTGTGGCCGTGTACGCTTGAGCCTGTTCCGGGAGATGTTTCCCGCGATGGCCGGCGGCAAACGGGTGGTCCCGCGTGGTGGCGCCGGTCGGGTAGTCTGGATCGAGGAGCAACGCATGTACCGACACCCCCTGACGGCGCGTCTCGCCGTCGTCGCCCTGGCGGTCACGGCCACGGCGCCCGTGGCGCACGGTCACGGCCGGGCCTCCTGGAACGTCGAGTATCCCGAGCAGGTCCTGGTGTTCCCGGACACGGAGCATCACGTCACGATGATCGCGGACCTGCACACGCACACGGTCTTCTCCGACGGCCACGTGTGGCCGAACGTCCGCGTGGCCGAAGCGCTGCGTGACGGCCTCGACGCGGTGGCGATCACGGATCACCTGGAGTACCAGCCCCATCGCCCGCTCGTGCCGAATCCCGACCGCAACGCCGCCGTGGCCGAGGCCCGGCTGGCGGCGGCCGGGGAGGACGTGATCGTCATAGCGGGCTCCGAGATCACGCGCGATCCCCCGGCGGGGCACATGAACGCCGTCTTCGTCGAGGACGCCAACGCGCTGTGGCCCGTCGGCGAGCGGTCGGGCGCGGACCTCGCGCGATTTCGGGGCGAGTGGACGGCGCAGGACGCGGTCGCGGCGGCGAACGCCCAGGGCGGCTTCGTGTTCTGGAACCACCCTTGGGGTTCGCCGCGCACGCCGGACTACCGGACCGAGCTGACGGAGCTGCAGGAAACGCTCATCGACCGCGGCCAACTGCACGGCATCGAGATCGTCAACGGCCTCCGCTACAACGAGGAGGCGCATCGCATCGCGCTCGACCACGACCTTGCGTTCATCGGCACGTCGGACGTGCACAACCTGGTCGACTGGAGCTACGACCTGCGCGGCGACGGCCACCGGCCGGTGACGTTGGCGCTCGCGGAGGAGCGGACGGCGGAAGGGCTCCGCGAAGCGCTATTCGGGAAGCGGACGGTGATCTTCTTCGAGGAGCTGTTGATCGGGCGTCCCGAGCACGTTGGAGAGCTGCTCGACGCGGTCCTCACGCTTGGGGAGGTCGTCCGCGATCCGGTCCGCGGCATCCTGCGCGCGACCCTGCGGAACGCTTCGAGCGCGGTCCTGCGGCTGCGCCATGTCTCGACGGCAGCGCAGTCGTTCCACGGCGTGGCCAACCTGGTGAACGTCGCACCACGTGGCCGCACGGAACTGGTCGTGAAGCCGGCGGAGCCCGCCGACGAGGTGGTCCTGGAGTTCGAAGTGCTGAACGCGCTGACGGCGCCGAACACGCACCCGCGGGTCGTCCTGCGGGGCGCGGCCGCGGCGCCGGAGGGCCCGGCGTCCTTCCGGCACGAGGGATCGCCCGCGTTCACCATCGAGTTTCCGGCCGGCACGCGGGAGACGGCGCCCGACGGTCCCACGCAGGTCTTCGCGGCCTCGACGCCGGACGGCGTCACGTTCCAGGCCTCGATCACCGACTTCCCGGCCGGCATCCTGCTGCCGATCGAGAAGGCCGCGGAGTACTTCGTCGAGCTCACCGCCGCGAGCGGCATCGGCTCGGACTTCGAGGTGACCCGCAACGAGGAGATCACCCTCGGCGACGGCTCGCCGGCCTACCGCTCGGAAGTGGCCTGGCTGTATCTGCCCGCGGCCGTGACCCTCGAGACGCAGATCGTGTCGGCGTACCGGGGCGGCCGGCTGGTATCCGTCACGGCGCACCCGAGACAGTCATCCGAGCGCATCTCGAAGCTCGTGGAGAGCCTCCGGTTCCCGTAGGGGCCGTGTCCGAGCGACCGGGGGTTGCCGGGGAGATGTCCCGTTGGACCCTGCCCGGCGTTGCGAATGCCTTGTGGAAGTTGTTTCTTATGACCGCCTGAAAAGGTCTTATATGCCCGGTCAAAGGAGTTGCATATGCCGGGTTAAAACGGATGGCGAAGTACTTCCCAAGGATTGCCGACGCGGAACTCGCCAGCCGGCTCGCCGCCTCCGGGGCGGTGCTGATCGAGGGACCGCGAGCTTGCGGCAAGACGGAAACCGCGCGGCAGCAGGCGGCCAGCGAGGTGCTGCTCGATGTCGACGACAACGCGCGCCGTGCCATGGACATCGATCCCGGCCTCGTGCTCGCGGGCGACGTGCCGCGCCTCATCGACGAGTGGCAGGTCGAACCACGGGTCTGGAATCACGTCCGTCGCGCGGTCGACGCCAGGGGCGCCAGCGGCCAGTTCATCCTGACGGGCTCCTCGGTACCCGCGGACGACAGTGCGCGCCACACCGGCGCGGGGCGCATGTCGCGGCTGCGGTTGCGCACCATGACCTCCCGGGAGGTCGGCGTTTCCACGGGGGAGGCGTCCCTCGGGGCTCTCTTGCACGGCAGCTTCGAGGGCTGCGCGCGTTCGGAGTTGCGCCTCGAAGACCTCGCGGCGCACATCTGCCGCGGGGGCTGGCCCGGCGACCGGGGGCGGTCCGCGCGTGCATGCCTGACCGCCCGGGTCGACTACCTGGAGGAGATACGCCGGGCCGACATCTCCCGGGTGGACGGCGTATCCCGCGACCCGGAAAACGTCGGCCGCCTGCTGCGCTCGCTTGCGCGCAATGTCGCAACGACCGTCAGTGCGAGAACCCTCGCCGCCGATGCGGGCGGGGCGGAGGGTCCCCTCGACGCCGACACGGTTCGGAGTTACCTGCGCGCGCTCGGCAGGCTGATGGTGACCGAGGAGCAGCCGGCGTGGTCGCCCCGCCTGCGCTCCCGGTCGCTTCTGCGCAAGTCCCCGAAGCGGCACTTTGTCGATCCTTCCCTGGCCGTCGCGGCCCTGGGAGCGAGCCCGGTCCGCCTGCTGCGCGAACTCGACTTCCTCGGCTTCCTGTTCGAGTCCCTGGTGTACCGGGACGTCTCGGTGTACGCGCGAGCGCAAGACGCACAGGTCTACCACTATCGCGACAACACCGACCTCGAAGTCGACCTGGTGGTGCAGGCGCGCGCCGGCCCCTGGTGCGCCTTCGAGGTCAGGCTCGGGGGAGGACAGGTAGGTGCCGCGGCGGACGCCCTGCTGCGGTTTCGGGACCGTCTGGACCTCACGGCGGTCGGCGAGCCGGGAGCCCTCGCCGTGGTCGTGGGCTCCGGCTACGGCTACCGGCGCGAGGACGGCGTCTGCGTGATCCCCGTTGGGGCGCTTGGTCCCTGATCCCGGCCGGACCGCCTGCCGGGGTGGTCGGGGTGGCCAGAGCTTCCCCCCGGACCTGTCCTTGCGTTACGCTCCCGCCGCTCAGCCATGCAGAGATCTCGGAGGAGAGCCGATGTCCAGGCGTGCCATCACAACACGGGGTCCCGTGCCCGCATTCCGCAAGACGAAGATCGCCGCGGCGCTCGCCGCGGTATCCGGCCTGTGCGCCGTTCCCGTCGCCGGCGAGGACGCGGGGGCGCAACCCACCGTCGAGGAGATCATCGTCACCGCCCGCAAGCGCGAGCAGAACATCCAGGACACGCCGGTCAGCATCCAGGCGTTCACCTCGGACGACATCGACCGCCTGGACATCAGCCGCTTCGAGGACTTCGCGGACCAGAGCGCGTCGATCTCCTACATCAGCGTGGGACCGGCGACGCAGATCATGCATATCCGGGGCGTGTCGGACGGCGGCATTCCCCACGTGTTCCGCACCAATGCGGCGACCACGGCCTACTACCTCGACGAGCAGCCGGTGTCCGGCCGGAACGGCGGGGCGCCCGACCTGCACCTGTACGACATCGAGCGCATCGAGGTGCTGCGCGGACCGGAAGGCACCTACTACGGCGCCTCCGCGGTGTCCGGGACCGTGCGCATCATCAGCAAGCAGCCGAACCCCGAGCAGTTCGAGTACGGCGTGGACCTGACGGGCGGCAGCATCAGCGACGGCGACACGACCTACACGGGCGAGGGCTTCGTCAACATTCCGCTGTCCGACCGCGCCGCGGTACGGGGGGTATTCTGGTACGACAAGAGCAACGGCTTCATCGACAATCGGCGTTCCGAGTTCACGTTCCGCAACGGCGTCACCGTCAACAACGACCGTTACGCCGGTGAGGACTACAACGAGGAAGAGACGCAGGGCGGCCGGGTATCGCTCCTGGTGGATCTGACGGATAGCTGGAAGGCGACGCTGTCGGCGTTCACGCAGTCCCTGGATGCCGTGGGCTCGTGGAATCATGACCCGACGCGGCGCGGGGACCTCGAGGTCACGCGTTTCGGGCCGGAATGGCGGGAGGTCGACAGCGACCAGATCGGCTTCACGCTGTCCGGCGAGACGGGGATCGGCGACCTCATCTACGCGGTGTCCTACTACGACCGCCAGGACTTCGCGGTGAACGACTACTCGGACTACGTCGAGTACGCATCGTTCGGGGCATGGATCCAGCAGCACGCCTGCGAGGACTACTACTGGTACGGCTTCACGGGTTGCGCCGACCCCACCGTGCACTTCGACAGCGAGGACGACAACCGCCGCATCAGCCACGAGATTCGCCTGACCTCGAAGGGCGACTCGGGGAGCCGGCTGAACTGGCTGGTCGGCGCGTTCCAGGAGAAGAGCTGGGGCAACGGACACATCTTCTGGCGCATGCAGAACATCAACTTCGAGACCGGCCCCGCGGCGGACTACACGCGCGGCGCCGGGGTGGAGCCCCTGCCGAACGAGTGGTGGAGCTGCCCGGGCTGGAAGTACGAGGACTACAGCACGGCCCTGTTCGGAGACGTGTCCTGGGACTTCACGGACCGCCTCACCGCTTCTGCCGGCATGCGGCACTTCCGCTGGGAGGACGGCGACGACTGGGGCTTCAACTGCGGCTACCCGTGGGAGTCGAAGGGCACGTTCTCCCGCAGCGAGGCAGCTCCGGACGTGAAGGAGCAGACCTACAAGTTCAACGTCCGCTACGACATCTCCGAGGACCTGCTCGTCTATTTCGCGTATGGCGAGGGCGTGCGTCCGGGCCGCCGCAACCCGAACGTGACCCATCCGGAAGTCCCCGTCTTCGTGGATCCGGACTACACCAAGTCCTACGAGGTCGGGTGGAAGTCGACCCTGGCCGATGGCCGCGTCGTGCTGAACGGCGCCGTCTACATGATCGACTGGGACAACTTCTATACGGTCCTCTACGACCTGCTGACCGTACCGTTCAACTTCCGCCGCAACGTCGGGGGTTCGACGATCCAGGGCGTCGAGGCCGACCTGGTCGCGCGGATCAACACCAACTGGTCGCTGACCGGCGGTCTGGCCTACAACATCGCCGAACTCGAAGGCGACTTCGGGACCATCGCCCGGGAACCGCAGCTGATCTACGCGGAAGACGGCCGGCGCCTCGCGCACACGCCGGAGTGGTCGTGGACCCTCGGTCTCCGCTACGACAAGGCGATCTCGGGGAACCGCGACATCTACGGGCACGCGACCTGGTCGTACACGGACGAGCGCTGGAACCTGCTCGCTCGGCAGAGCGAACAGGAGCCCGTCCTGCTGGACTCCTACTCGCTGGTCAACCTGCGCGCGGGGATGAACTTCCGCGACGGTGCGTTGGGAGCGGAGGTGTTCGTCAACAACGCGACCGACGAGCGGGCGGAGGTCTTCCAGAACTCCGGCTACTACGATCCGCGCATCACCACCAACCAGCCCCGGACGTTCGGGGTGCGGGTCAGGTTCCGCGGATAGCGCGCCGCCTCTCCGGATCCCGGTCTTCGCCCGCGTCCCTTGCAGACGCGGGCGAAGGCCGCTTGAATGCAGGGCTTCAACCCTGGTTGGGGCTTTGCCGATGAAACTGTCCCTGATTCGCCTGGCCGGCACGCTACTGGCCTGTGCCGCATTGCCGGCAGCCGCGCAGAACATCGTCCTGATCCTCTCGGACGACCAGGGCTGGACCGGCACCTCCGTGCAGATGGACGCCCGGGTTCCGAACTCCGTCAGCGACCTGTACCGGACGCCGAGCCTCGAACGCCTGGCGGCGGAGGGCATGACGTTCTCGAACGCCTACTCCCCGGCGCCGAACTGCTCGCCGACGCGCATGAGCATCCAGACCGGCAAGACCCCCGCCCGCCTCGGCGCGACCGACATCGTCGATGTCGTCCCCGACGAGGAAGGTCGCGCCGGCATCCAGTTCTTCCACGACGCGATGTACGTCAACAAGCCCATGAACGTCCCGCTGCCGATCCGCGAGCTGCCCGACGAGGAAGTCACGATCGCCGAGTTCCTGAAGGCGCACGAACCGAACTACGCGACCGGCCACTTCGGGAAGTGGCACATGGGCGGGGAGCACCCCGAACGCCACGGCTACGACGCGCACGGCGGCGGCACGACCAACGCGCCCGGCGACCAGGGCGCGCCGGACCCGAAACGCACCAGCCAGGTGACCGACGAGACGGTGCGCTTCATCGCCAAGCAGGCCGCGGCTGGCAGGCCGTTCTTCGTGCAGGCTTCCTACTACGCCGTGCACACGCCGGTGCTGGCGCACCTGGAGACCGTCCAGGAGTTCAACGGACGGATCACGCCGGAACCGCCGCGCGGCGGCCCGTTCGGGCGGTTCGTCAATCTGGCCCACGCGAACACCGTGTACGCAGCCATGACCGCGGAGCTCGACGCGGGCGTCGGTCGCATCCTCGAGGCGCTCGACGAGCACGGCCTCTCGGACTCGACGTATGTCATCTTCACCTCGGACAACGGCGGCGAGTCGGACGTGCCGGTGACGAGCAACGTACCGCTTGCCTGGGGCAAGACCCACGTCTGGGAAGGCGGTATCCGCGTCCCGCTGTTCATCCGCGGACCGGGCATCGCCGGTGGAACGCGCAGCGACGTCCCGGCCATCGGCTACGACTTCTTCGCCACCATCGCGGACTGGATCGGCGCGACCGTGCCCCTGCCGGAGAACCAGGACGGCGGCAGCCTGCAGGGCGTGCTCTCGAACGGCGGGGAGGGCACGGTCGAGCGCGGCACCGAGCCCCTCGTGTGGTACTACGGCGCGTACCGGAACATGAAGCACGTCGCCCCGCAGACGGCCATCCGCCGGGGCAACCACAAGCTCATCTGGGAACTCGACTCGGGACGCACGTACCTCTACGACCTGGACCTCGACCTCTCCGAGACCACGGACCTGTCGCGCTTCCGGCCGCAGGTCGCGGCGTCGCTGCACGAGGAACTGAAGGCGTACCTCGCCGCGGTCGGCACGACGCTGCCGACCCACAACCCGGACTACGACCCGGCGGCGGACCGGGCGATG
Source organism: Pseudomonadales bacterium (assembly GCA_963664635.1). GTDB lineage: Bacteria > Pseudomonadota > Gammaproteobacteria > Pseudomonadales > Azotimanducaceae > VXNE01. The sequence goes on from OY761542.1 coordinate 1,147,508, forward strand.
ATCTCGGTGACGCGCCCGCCGCCGGCGCCGGGCGAGTGAGACGCCGCTAATCCCGGTTCACGGCCGCGTCGGTGCCAAGCGGCGCGCGCGCCCGGAGCCACTCCTTCGAGGCGCGCCGTTCGTAGAACTCCCGCTCCTCGACAGGTCCAAGTTGATGAGGGTGCAGCCGTTCGTTTGCACTGCCGAGGAAGGAGGTGTGGCGGCCGTCCGCGTATGCGGATGGATCCCGCAACGCTCCCCAGCGCTTCGCCCGCGATCTTAAGGATGGAGGAGGAGAAGTACCCGCCGATACGGTCATAGGTCACCGCACGTTCGAGGCGGGCGTTCAGGAAACCGGAGGCAAGGGGTTGGCGGCGGGACGAGTGGCGACGGCGCATCTCGATGCGCTCACGGCGCCGGGCGTTGCTTCCACAGGCGCACGACGAAACGGTCGTCATGCTCTTCAAGGTCGGGCTCGGTGCCGTTGTGCTGCCGCAGGGACTCGATGATCCGCCGGCGAACCCCCATGCCTTGACTCTCGACGTAGCGGTAGTCGCGCAGGATCTCCTTGAGCAATCCATTGCGAGCGACGCGAACGACGCCTTCCTTCATCTTCTCTACGGTGACGCCATTCGGCAGCCGACCGGGGGAGATGACCTCAAGCCGATCACTGTAAAGCGAAATCTCGATGTCCGTGCCTTCGCGAGCGTAGTCACGATGCACGACCGCGTTCACCACGGCTTCTCGGACGGCCTCAACAGGATAGGACCGCTTGCGGCGTCGACGGGCTCCGTCAAGCCAAGCTATACTTCCCATGTTCCGCTTCGCGAAGTCCACGGCACGGTCTACAACACCTCGGTCGACGACCGTCCGTTGCCTGTTTACCAGCGGTGCGAGCGGCCCTCGGATTACCTCCTCGTCAACGGTGTTATAGTCTTTTTCCGTGCCGGGGAATGCCCACGCGGTTACACCGGCCTGCCGCAGTCGACGGTTGGGGTTCTCGCCGAACAGCAGCAATCCTGCTGCGGTTACGCGATCACCGTTTCGAGTCTCCACCAACAAGTCCGAGTTCAGCAGGAGACGCCGCCAACTCTCCACGTCCTCGGAGCCGGGCGTGTTCCGCTTCAAGATGTTCCGGAAGTAGCTTGCGGCGCGATCAAGATCCAAGCTCTCTAGACCTAGATCTGCGACGGCTCGGGTCTCGTAGCTGATGAGCCCGGCCGCCTGATACAGCCTCGCCTCCTCGTCTCGTGTCGCCTCGCGCGACTGGCTCCCCGCACGAGTGTAGGTAACCCACGCGCCGCCTCGCTTGGCCTTGTATGGCTTGCCGTAGCTGTCGGCGACCAGCTCCACCACGCCCACCGCCATCTCGCTTGACATCGCCGTGGTGCTCCATGCCGGCGTCGCGGGTGGCTGAAGGTTGGTGCGAGCGACATTCATCACCCAGCCTTCGGCCTCCCTTGGGCTCCTGGTCAACCCGGAAGTGCTCCCGTCGTCTTCCACGCCAAGGAGTATCACGCCGCCCTTGAAGTTCAACAGCGCCGACATCTCTCGCGCCAATTGGCCGGGGTGGCAGTCATCCCTCTTGAACTCGACCCGCGAATTCTCTTGTGCGGCAATCAGTTCGAGCAACTCGGCCTTGAACATCGCACTTAGAACCCGTACTTCCGGCGACGGGTCTCGAACGCGTCGCGGCCACCCTCGAGGATCTCTTCCACGAGTTCGCGCACGGCGGGCGCGTCGATGGAACCTGCATGGCCTGACCTGACCTCGGCCCGACCATCCGTCGCCTCGCCGGCCGCCGAAAGCCCGAGGATGAGTTCGGCATCGCCGAGGACCGGGATGTTCGCGTTGTGCGTCGAGAAGACGAACTGTCGCCGCTGCTTCACTTCGCGCATCCGCGGGATCACGCCTTCGGTGATGAAGCGGTTGTCGAGGTCGTCTTCGGGCTGATCCACGATCAGCGGCGCACCCGACTCAAGCAGCAGCAGGAGGAGGACCGCGGTGGCCTTTTGCCCGGTGGAAAGGTCCTCGAGGGCGCGCCAGGCAGGCGGTTCGCCTACCGGCGCGGTGTTGAGCCGGATCTCGGTGGTGGGCGCCAGGTCCAGTTCCTCGATCTGCATCAGCACGTCGGTTTTGGTGGTGGCAAGCCGCTCCGCCTGACGGGTTACGACACCGTACGTCGCGTTGAGCGCCCGTGGCCCCGATTTGCACGCTTCAACGAACTGGGTAAGGGACAGATCGGGAGACTTCCGCAAGCTCTCCACTGTCTCCGACAGGCGACCCCCGACCTTCTCCCGCAGCAACTCGAATAGCGGCTCGCGATCGGCGGCGGCGGCGACTTCCACCCGTACGCGGTCGCGGAGCATTCCGTTGACCTTGCTCGCCGCCTTGTCCACAGTCCTGTATAGGGTTGCTTTGGTGTCTTCCCATTCGGCAACCAGTGTGCGCCGCTTCTGGCCGAGTTCCTCTTCTAGTCGCCGAAGCACCGACAAGCGCTCCTGGAGGGGACGGAGTTCTTCTATACGTCGACGAAGCTGGATGAACTCTTCCCCGTCCACGCGGGATTTCTGTAGCTCCCGGAGGATGCGTTCGTATTCGGCTTGGCCCTCCTGCCAACGGACATCCCATTTGACGCGAACTTCGTTAACGCCGTGCTCGGCCCGTTCGAGCGCGGCGTTCAGGTCGTCTGCCATGCGCTCGATCTCCTTGCCCAATTCCCTCAGTACCTGACGGGCGTTGGCGAGGGTCTCTCCCCCCGGAAGCCCGGCCAAGGCACGTTCCGAAAGGAATGCGAGATCGATGGGCAACTCGCGGCGCAAGGTCTCGAGAGCGTCTCGAAACGGCGAAAGACGTTCAGGAACGGATTCAAGTAACCGTTCCTCGCGAACCAGCAAGCTCCTGTCTCGCAATCGTTCTTCCAGGCCCACCTCGTGGAATCGTGAGAGCGTCTCCTCCATGCCGGGTAGAGCTGCCAGACGCTCTTCGGCCGACTGAATCGCAGCATGCGTCTCGCTGAGCGCGCGACGGTTTTTCGCGAGGTCGCGACGTAGCGATTCCTTGCGGCGGGACAGCGATTCGTCACGCTCAACGAAGCGGTCGAGCAGTCGGGTGCGTTTCTCCGGACTCTTCGCCAGCTCCGATACTTCATGCTGGCCGTACACTTCGATGCGAGGAAGCACGTCCTCTGGGCCCAGGTGAAGCACTTCCCCGCTCGTTTCGCGGACGATCGGGGGGTTTGGAATGGTCCGCTCAATCAGGTATTCGTGAACTCCCGGGCGCTGCACGCGAACCTTGAGCCTGATCTTGGTGCCGCTGCGCAGGACGTGGCGGACGATGCCATCGTGCGCCTTGGCGGCGTCTTCGCCAATCGGGGCGAGCCCGAGAACGGCGCGGATGCTCTCGACGACGGTGGACTTGCCGGCGCCGCGCCCGCCGATCAGCACGTTCAGGTTGGGGTTAAGGAAAAGGCGGACACCACCGAGAAAGCCCCCTTCCCAACCCAGGGACACGAGTTCCATGTGCTCTTCCGTCTCAAAGGTTCCGTCCTTGGTGTTGAGTCGAATACGCGAGTCGGGGTCGAGAAACGCTTGACGCAGTCCGTCTACGCTGACCGCGTCCATTTTGATCCAGGACGTGGCAGCCCGATTGGCGAGATCCTCCGGTTGCACGACATCCTTGGCGTTGAGGGCAGCGACCGCCTGGTTGGGCGCGACGGTATGCGCCCGCCGGTAGTCGGGATTATCGTTCTGGATGATCTGCCGAACGTCCTGCGGCAGGTCCTCGACGCGGCCCGGGATCTGTACGGCGAGCAGGTTCTTGTTCTGCCATGCGCGGATTCGGGCTTGCCCGCTCAGTGCCTTGAACAGCCCGCCACGTCCCGTAACGTGTGCGGCGATCGTCATCCCCGCCTGCTCGTCAACCGTCCGCAGTATCTCAGTGAACGACTTTTTCGTGGCATCGGAAGATGGGCTCGTGTTGCGAATGCCGAATTCGCCGAGATAACGCTCCAGGCGCTCGAGTTCGGTGTCCGGCGGATAGAGGCACAGGACGTGAACCCCCTCGCTTGCCGTAAGCTCGAAGCCAGGGAACAGGACGATGTCACGACCGGTTGCCGCGGCACGAAAGGCGGCAACGCTGGCAACGCTGTTATGGTCGGTGATGCCGAGGACGTCAATGCCGAGATCGATCGCCTTTGCCATGATCGCCTGGGCGTGGCTGATCTCGTTTGCGTCCGAAGGCTGGCCGCGGAAGTTGCCACTGTAGCTCTCTGGGTTGACCTGAAGGGCGCAACGGTGGAAGCGCGCTCCTGCAGTCAGCCCGGTTGCGTCAGACATGGTCGTTCTCCACGGCGCCGGCGACGCTCGGTGCGTGGAAGTCGCCCATGACCGAGGCGCGGTGTTCGGGGTGGCGAGCGAGCAGACCGAGGGCGAGGAGGTTATGGGTCTTGCCGCCGCCCATCGCCTGTGTGAGCTTGAACACGCCTTGCGAGGACTTGCCCTCCAGGCGCCGGAAGCCCTCGGTGAGCAGCGTCTTCATCCCCTCCGTGATGTAGTTCTCGGAGAAGAACTCGGACGCATCGATGCGATCCTCGATGAGGTCGCCGAGGTCCAGAACTGTGTCGCGTCGGGCGGGGTCGAAGGTGCCGGGCCGGGGCTGGCAGGCCTGTTTGATGGTCAGCACTTGTGGGGTTCTTGTACCATCGGGCACATTGTAAGGGATTGTGCTGGAACTCCGTCGAACCGATTGCGCGGGCGAAGGCCCTGCGGGCGTCACAGTCGCCTGCAGGAAGGCCGACAGCTTGCTGTTCCGGCACTTCACGAGGAGCTGAAGGCGTACCTGGCCGCCGTCGGCACGACGCTGCCGACCCACAACCCGGACTGCGACCCGGCGGCGGACCGGGCGATGATCTCGGTAGCGCGCCCGCCGCCGGCCCCGGGAACCCCTCCGGGGCGGTTTGCGCCGAGCGAGTGAGACGCCGCTGATCCGGACCCACGGGACGTAGGGGACGGGCTCGTCCCGTCCCGTCTCGAACTCATGCCGGCTGCAGGCGGGGGCGACCACGAGGGTCGCGCCGAACACCCGGCGAAGACAGCTCAGACGAACGTCGCGAGCTCCTCGAGCGTGTAGCGCTCCAGCACGGGTACGCTGGCGTCAGGCGCGGGATAGCCGGCCACGACGAGGAGGTAGGGCCGTTCGTGGCGTGGCCGCTCGAGCAGGGCGTTCAGGAAGCGCATCGGGCTCGGCGTGTGCGTCAACGTCGCAAGCCCGGCGCGGTGCAGCGCCGCGATCAGGAGCCCGGTGGCTATGCCCACCGACTCCGAGGTGTAGTAATTCTTGAGCCGCGTCGGTCCTTCGCCACCAGTGTCCTCCACGAGGGTGAAGCGCTTGAGGAACACCGCGATCAACACGGGCGCGGTGGTGAGAAAGGGCTTGTTCGCGTCGGTGCCGAGCGGCGCGAGCGCCTCGAGCCACTCCTTCGAGGCGCGCCGGCCGTAGAACTCCCGCTCCTCCCGCTCGGCCGCCGCGCGGATCTCGGCCTTCTTCGCAGGATCGGTCACCACTACGAAATGCCACGGCTGGCGGTGGGCGCCGCTCGGTGCGCTGCCGGCCGTGAGCAGGGCCTGTTCGACGACCTCCGCCGGAACCGCCCGGTCGGAGAAGTCGCGGACGGTGCGGCGACGGCGCATGAGGTCGTAGAAGCGCGTTGCGCGTTGACACATTTCTTCGACCGGACGTTCATCGAATGCGAGACGGATGAAGCCGCCGGCGGGGGATGTAGTGGTCACGCTCAGACTCTTGTTCTGGCCTGCGAAGCGTGATGGCGCAGCACGCGATTGATCTCCGTCTGGTAGCCGCGACCTCCCGGACAGTTGGCGCGGAACCAGGCGATTACGTCGGCGTCCAGCCGCAACGTGATCTGCTTTTTCACCGGTCGGTAGAGCAGGCCACGCCGGGCGTCGGACCAGTCCAGGATCTCTGGAATGTCGCTGGTGTCGATCTGGTCCTCGGGGAGCGCGGCGAGGGACTCGATCTCGGCCACCTGGCGATCAATGAGGGTCTTGGAAGGTCCCTTCTTCATACGCTGTCCTCGTGTACGGTGGCCTTGCGGGCGCTGATGATGCGCCCGATTTCCGCATCGGCCGAACTCGCCGCCCGCGGCCAGGTATGCGCCACGACGATCACCACACCGCGGATGGCGCCGATGGTGTGCCAACGCTCTTCATCGGAGTCACGATCCGGCCGGTGCGCTGCGAGCGGATCCTCGAACACGAGCCGGGCTGTCTCAAACCCAAGTCCATGTTTGCGCCTGTTCGCGCGGTTCTTGGCATCAGTCCATGTCCAGCGCACGATGGCATCCCTGCCGCGTAGCTACACAAGGATACCTACGTTGGCGTAGCCCCGCCAGTCAATACGCGTGCCGTGCGTGCCGTGTCGTCTTCGTCCAGCCCACCGCCCGGCCGACATCCATCGGAGACGCGGTTGGCGATCTCGCGCAGGGGCAGGCTTACGCAGTCTTCGTCCCGCGCACGGCCCAGCGGGGATTGGCCGGGATGTGATCGGCGATCTTCGCGACCTTGCCGTCGGGTGCCTCCGTGGGAACGGCGTAGCGGACGAGCCTCATCGCGCCGCCTGCTGGGCCGTCAGCATGTCACCGGTGCGCAACCATTCCTTTGCCCGGGCATAGCCGAGGAGCTGCGGCCAGATCACGGCGCCGTCGCGCTACGGCGGCCCGGACGACCGCGGGGGCCGCCGGTACGCCGGTACGCCTTTCGCCAAGCTGCCTATCCGCCGGCCGCGAGTCCCAGGGTCGTCTCCGCGATCTCCCGGTTGCGCAGCAGTTTTCCCGGCGTCGCGCCGGTGGCCTCTCCGTTCTCGAAGGTCACCTCGCCGTTGACGAGGATCCAGCGGTAGCCTTCGGCCTTCTGCACGCGGCGCCACTCACCCGCGGGATAGTCCTGTACCACCTCGTGGCCGCCTTCGGGCACGATCTTCAGGTTCTCGAGGTCGTAGACCACGATGTCGGCCGGCGCCCCGGCGCGCAGGTATCCCCTGTCGAGGAACCCGGCCGCCTGGGCGGGCAGGTAGGACAGGTGGTAGTGCGCCTCCTCGAGCGACAGCGTCTGCGACTCCCGCACCAGCCAGATCAGGAGGTCCGTCGTGTAGCTGCCCGCGCTGAAGAACTTGGTGTGGGCGCCGCCGTCGGACACCCCGGCCATCATGTACGGGTCGGAGATCATCTCCGAGACCGCCTGCGGATCGGTCAGGCTGGGGCCCGCGGTGTCGGTTTTGAACAGCGGCTTGAGGTCGCCCGCCACCGCGATGTCGAGGATCGCGTCGACCACGTGCTTGCCCTCGGTCTCGGCGATCTCGCCGATCGTGCGGCCGACGTAGCCCGCCAGGTTGCCCGCGGCCTCCTTGACGGTGATGTTCTCGAGGGGGCCGCCGGTGCCGACCGTCATGAAGTTCGGGTAGTCGTCCTTCATGGCCTGCCGGATCGCCGGGTCCGACAGCTTCTCCAGCTTCTCCTCGTGGGTGCCCTGGGTCGCGTGGTTCCACGGCGGGCTGAAGTCGTAGAGGTTCCAGTCCTCAAAGGTGTATTCGAACCAGATACGCCCCGTGGCGCCCTGGCCGTAGAGGCGCAGTCCGCGCGCATTGCAGTCGTGCAGCCACGCGATGGACTGCCTGTGCGCATCCGGATAGGCGTCCACGACGGCGATTGCGTTGTGGAGCACCGGTCGCCCGGCGCGCTCCGCCAGCGTCTCGAGGAACTTGAGGTCCTTCGCGATGTCCTCGGGCTTCGCGGTGATCGGGTTGCCCGCCTGGGCCTGGGTGATCTGGATGAAGCCCTCGTCGCGTTCGTGGAGCACGTCGGCCAGGGCGAGCACGTCCTCGTCCGCCATGCAGTCCGTCGGCATCGGCGTGCCGTCGTGGTCGGCCTGCAGCGAGTTGGCGCCGAGGCGCTGCACCGAGAAGCCGCAGGCGCCGGCGTCCATGGCCTCGTGCAGCAGGCGCTGCATCTCGCGCCGCTCGGCCGGCGTGGCGGGCCGGCTCTTCGCGGCTTCGAGACCCATCACGTAGACCATCAGGGGCGAAACGGGCACGTAGCTCACGCAGTTGACGCCTTTCGGGATGCGCTGCAGGTTGTCGAGCCACTCCGGGAAGGTCTCCCAGGCCCAGGGCATGCCCGCCTTCATGGTATTGAAGGGAATCTGCTCGGTGCGGGTCATCATGAGCAGCGCCCGGTCGCGGTCCCGGGGTTTCACCGGGGCGAACCCGAAGCCGCAGTTGCCGAGCACCAGCGAGGTCACGCCGTGCCAGCCGGAGACCGTGCAGTAAGGATCCCAGTGGATCTGGGCGTCGTAGTGGGTGTGCAGGTCGACGAACCCGGGGGCCACGATCAGGCCGCCGGCATCGAGTTCCTTCGTGCCCTGCCCGGGCCCGATGCGGCCAATCTTCGCGACCCGGCCATCGTGGATGCCGACATCGGCGCGCAGCCTGGGGAGGCGGGTGCCGTCCACCACCGTGCCCCCGCGGATCACGAGATCGTAGGTCATTGCGTCGGTCCTCGTCGTGCCCCGGGAAGTCTGGATACTGCGCCCCGCAAAAGCTGGGTGTCAACGCAAGTCGCGCCGTGTCAAAGTCGCGCCGCGGCAGCGACGTGCATACCGCCGTCGTGCTTGTCCCGCCGGGCGTCAAGATTCGAACGAATCGCTATGCGAAGCGATCCTGGTCCACGCGGCGCCCAGTCCGCGGAACGTCCGGTTTCAGTGGTGGCGGGGGAGGGAGCGGGCTGCCGCAAGATGAACGATCAGAAATGCAGCACGAACCGCGCCCGCAGCGTGCGCGGCTCGAGCGGATGGAAGTGCGTGTCGAGGATGCCGTCCGGGGGCTCTCCCGGGAGCCTGGACTCGTAGTAGTAGGCGATGTCGTCGTCGCGCGAGTCGAGGAGGTTGAACAGGTCGAGCCCGAACTCGGCGCGGCGGTAGTGCCAGGCGATCCCGGCGTGGACCAGCCAGGATGCGTCGGACCGCACGGATGCGGCTTCGATGAGGGGGGCTTCGCCGAGGTAACGCGCGTTCAGGCTGACGTGGATGCCGCGCCCGAGCAGCGCGTTCGCGCCGGCGCTGAACGTGCGTTCCACGGCTCCGGGGACCTTCCCGCCACCCTCGAGTCTCGCGTCGCTCGCGGTGTACGCGGCAATGAGCGTCAGCCGGTCGCGCGGCTGCCAGAATGCGGCGAGCTCGAGGCCCCGCCGTGCAGAGGCGCCGCTCGGTTCGGTCACGCCCGCGTCGCCGACGTACACCAGCTCGGAATCGAGTTCCAGCCAGAACCCGATGAGCGTCGCGTTGAACGAAGGGTCTGGCTCGACACGCAGCCCGGCCTCCGCACCCTCGGAGGGGACGAGCACGTCCACCGGGCCGCGACTGCCCCGGACGCGCACGTCATTGGAGTGGAAGCCCCGCCCCCAGCTCGCGTAGGCCTCGAGCCCGTCGCGCAACCGGTAGGCCAGGCTCAACTTCGGACTCCCCAGGCCGTCGTCGCCGGCCGTGTCGTCCTGGCGCCGCATGGCGGAGACGTCCCAGTCGTGGTAGTCGGCCCGCAGGCCGACAACCGCCCGGAGCCGTTCGGCCAACTGCATTTCGATCTCGCCGTAGGCGCCGAGGGACGCCTGACCCACCCGATCCCGTCGACGCACGTGGGTCCGAACCCTTGCGCTCGTGCCGTACAGGCCGACCTCGTCGATATCGTCCACGCGCGCCTCCGCGCCCCAGCGGATGGAGACGGGGAACTCGCCCAGCCAGCCGCTGGTGTCCCCGTGCAGCCACAGCCCGCGAACTGAGCGGTCGTCCCGTTGCTCGAATTCGTCGCCGCGCACGGGGTCGTCGAGCAGGTAGGTGAGGTTGGAGTAGAGCGTGAAGTCGTAGTCGAGCCAGTACGCGCCGACGCCCCAACGGTCCGCGTCCAACCGCGCGGTGAAGCCGAGGCGGCGCGTGTCCCCCCCGAGATCCGGGTCGACGAAGCCGGTTCGCCGCAGCAGACCCGCGCGCACGGCGCGCCGCGGGATCTGGTCCGTGGCGTCCCACTGTCCGTCGTAGCCGTGCAGCGCCAGGCGCGCCTCGGTCGGGCCAAGCTCGAAACCGTAACCCAGGTAGAACTTGAGCTGCTCCAGGTTCTCGTCCAGCCGCCAGGGACCGTCGTAGCGGGTGGCGTCGACGGCGCCGGTGAAGCCTCCCGCGCCGATGTCGAAGCTGCCGGCCGCCATGCCGCGGGCGTAGCCATGCTCGCCCAGCGTTGCCTGGAGCAGCGTCTCCGGGAGGTGTTCGGAATAGGCGAAGTCCACGCTCCCGGCGGACGAGAAGTCGCCCTTCTCTGCGTGATAGACGCCCTTGCGGTAGACGGCGGTCTCGACGAGTTCCGGAATGATGAAGTTGAGGTCGAGGTATCCCTGTCCGTGTCCGTGGGAGCGCATGTTCACGGGCACGCCGTCGAGATGCGCGGAGAAGTCCGTGCCGTGGTCGAGGTTGAAGCCGCGCAGGTAGTACTGGTTGGCCTTGCCGGTGCCGGAGTGCTGGGTGGCCACCATGCCCGGGACCGCTTCCACGAGCTCCCCGACCCGCAGCAGGGGCGGCAGGTGATAGTCCGCGTAACCGACCATGCCTTCGGAGGCCGTGGCGGCGGCGCCGATATGGTGCTGCGCCCGGCCGTAGACGATGATCTCCTCGTCGATGTGCAGGTGCTCGTGGTCGTGCTCGGAGTCGCCGGACGCGGCGTGCAACGCGCACAGGGCGGCGAGTGCGGCGGCGAGGGCGCTGCGACCGCCGCACGCCGGCGTGGTTGTGGAGGGCATCGAGCAGGGGCTCCCGAGGCTGGCGGGACGAAACCTAGCGGGGGCGGCCGCCGCGGTCAAATCCTCCGCGCTCTTGCCGAGCGGGACGGCATTCCTGCGGGAGACGGCCGGTTCTCGCTCCGTCAGCCCCGAGGCCGGGCTGGTAGAATTGGGCGGCACGCTTGAGTTCTTGCCGAAAACGAGGCGCCTGGAACATGCCCGTGCATCGTGCCCCGCCCGCCGACCGTGCCTATTTCCGCCGCGTGGCCGCCGCCAATGCACGGCTCGACCGAGATCGGCCGCCGGGCTCCCTCGACGAGATGTTCGAGCGTCTCGAACGGATGGAGCAGCGTCTCGGCGCGCTCGGACAAGCTGGAGCGGCGGGCTCCGACGACGGCGATCTCGCATCGCACCTGGCCTACATTGAACGGCTCCGAAGCATCGATCCCGCGTACGGCCCTCGGTGAGCTGGCGCGGCTGCTCGATGGGCGGTCCATCCGCTGGGCGCTAATCGGCGGTCTGGCCGCGAATCGCTATCGCCGAACGCCCAGGCACACCTTCGACGTGGACGTCCTGTTGGCGAGCGTCGGTTGGGACCTGCGGGAGCTGGAGGGGGCGATGCGGTCGGCCGGCTGGTCGGTGCGCCGTGCGGACGCCGAAGCGACGCTGTTGCGGGCGAACCACCCGCGGCTCGGTGCCGTGGATCTCCTGATCGCTGGCACGGAATACCAGCGGCAGGCCCTGGCGAGGGCACGCGTGGAGCGCGTCACCGGGGTCGGTGACACACCGGTGCTGACGGTCGAGGACGTGATCGTCCACAAGCTGATAGCCGGGCGACACCAGGATCTTGCCGATGTCGAGGCCATCCTGGAGGGCGGCGTGTCGATCGATGCGTCCTACGTGGAGCGGTGGGCCGGGTTCTGGGACGTGCTGGACGGGTGGCGGACGTTGACGGGCTGATCCCTGGGCCGTGGCTCGGCTTCCTCCGCCGGATGACGCTGACGGCCCGCTCCGGTAATCTCGATCCGCCGCGGGCACGTGGGACCCTGGACAGCCCGACGGAGGAGCAAGACGCATGGAAATCCTGAGTCCGGAACAACGCAGGCAGTGGCAGGTGGACGGCTACCTGCACCTCGAACAGGTGTTCGAGCCCGAGGAGGTCGGTTTCTACTGCGACCAGATGGACCGCTTCCGGAAGCTGCCGGGGTACGAGCCGGACCGCCGCCCGGAGCTACCCATCGGGCACTACAGTTGGATGGACCACACGCCGGACCTGGACCCCGACGGCTTCATGGACCGCCGCGAGCTGCTGACCTATCACCAGGCATTCGTCGACCTCGTCGACCGCGCGCCGGTGTTCGACTACATCGTCGACATCATGGGTCCGCACATCCTGCTCAGCATGACCCAGGCGATCGTGCGTCATTCCGGCGAGGACTCGCACTGCTACACGCACACGGATGGCGGCGAGTCGCTGCGGCTGTTTCGCGTGAGCGAGTCGAGCCCGCCGATCGCCATGAAGGCGATGTACCTCCTGACCGACGTGACCGAGCCCGACAGCGGCAACCTGACGGTGTTCCCGGGCAGCCACATGCGGCCGATCCCGGTCCCTGGCGAGCGCACGATCACGCCGTACTCGCCGGGGCCGCGCAGCTCATGGGCAGGGCCGGCGACGTCTACCTGTTCCCGCACGCGCTTTGGCACGGACCAAGCCGGAACCTGTCGGGGCGCAGCCGCCGCTGCCTGCTCTACAACTACTGCCAGCTCTGGGTGCGGTGCTACGACTACCACACCGTTCCGGACGTGGCCCAACGGTGCACGCCGCGACAACGGCGCCTGCTCGGCGACCTCGGCTACGACTTCATGCCGGGGTCGTACTTCTACGTGCCGAAGGACCAGGAGGACGTGATCGCGGCGGGGTGAGGGCGCCGCCATCGCGCGCGGATTCGACGCCGGACGGCACGGGCCGGCCCCTTACCAGCCGACGCCTACCGGCACGCCCGAGATCCAGACGTGCCCCCACCAGAGGCCGACGAACGCCACCGCGGTCACGACGGGCGCCAGCCAGCCCAGCTCCGCGAGCCTGAGCGACTGACGCCCCTGGGCGATCGCGGCGAACGGCAGCGCGGAGGTCGCCGCGCGGAACTCGGCCCAGCGCGGTCCGAAAGTGTCCTGCTTGCGGCGGTCGATGAGCGGCATGCCCAAGCCCGACACGACCGCGAATGATCCGAAGAACAGCAGCGACGGCAGGTCGCCGTTCGCGAGCAGGTGGCTGAGCGACCAGATCAGGATGCCGCTCTGCACCGGGTGGCGGGTGATGCGCATCACGCCCGTCACCGGCACTTCCTCTCCTTCGTCGAGCACGACGCCGACGGTGCTCGGATTGCGGGCAAGCACCCCTCCGATGACCAGCACGAGCGCGACGGGCATGAGCACCAGCGGTACCCAGCGCAGCCAGTCGGCGGTGGGCCAGAGGAGCATGCTGGGCGTCGCGGCGTTGTAGGCGCGGATCAGCAGGACCAGCACGACGATCGACGCGACGGAATAGAGCCCGATGTAAGCCCTCTCGCCCATCGCGCCGACCAGGCGTTCGCGCAGGCCGGTGCTCGTTACGCCCAGGTGCTGCGCCGCGAACAGCGCGGCCCAGAGGGCCAGCCAGGACAGCTCGGTCATGTCGGTTTCCCCTCCCGACTCGGACCATTGATTCTATGCCGTGACCGCATGGTGGTGGGCGAGCGGAGTTCGCCCCGGCGGTTCCCCTGCCGTACGGTCGCGCTATCGCGGAGACAGCGCGGGATCCACGATCCAACCCTCGCTCTCGGAGTCGGGCGGTACGCCGAAGTCCGGCTGTCGACTCGCCCACGCGCCCTGGACGGCACACAGCACGGCGTCGAGCAGGTCTGCCGTCTTGTCGTCGACGAGTTCTTCCAACATCGTGTCGCCGACGGCCACACGCACGCCGTAGCGCTGACGGCACGTGTCTGTCCTGAGCGCGTGCGCGATCTTCCGCCGGGCCTGTTCGTGAGCGGGTTTGGGTTTCCGTTCGTTCTTGTAGCTCCGGGTGTGTCCCAGGGCGTCGGCCACGAGCGCCGGGTAGGCTTCGAGGATTGTCCTGTCGGAGTCGTTCCGGGCGCAGGGCACGATGTTGGCAGCACTCCCCAGGAGTCGGGGCGCGCCCTGGAAGAACATCTTGCCCACGGGCTGGTAGTGGAGCTTCATGGGGCTTCGGGACTTCGCAAGTTCGTCGGTCTTGCGCAAGTGCTCCTTCTGGCCCGTGGGGCGTTCGTTGCGATAGTCATTCAACGCTCGCTCGAACGCTGACTTGCCCAGCTTCGCCACATGGGTTACGCAATCTCTCCAGCCTGACGGCCATCCGAGCGCGTCGACCAGGGCCTGGGGTTGCGCAAACGGCATGTCAATAGCGGCAACCCAGGGGCCATCTCTTGCGAGCAGCCCCTCGAATTCCTGGAAGCTCGAGAGTCTCAGGATGCTCCGCACGGTGAGTTCGTCGTGGGCCAGATCGCAATCCGCGACGGTGATCGGCTTGCGTTTCGTTGGCCGGCTGGTGAAGTCGACGCCGAACACGCGCGTTCCCGACACAGTGCGCCTGGCATGCGCGGTCGGGATTTGCCTGACGGTGACGCTTGCCCGTAGGCCCACTCTCGCGGCCATGTTCACGAGTTTGTCGATGGTGAACTTGCTGATACGACCGTTCACCAGTTCGCTCACCCGCGACCGGGGTACGCCCAGCCGTTCGGCCGCGACGTGCTGCGTAATGCCTTCCCGGGCAATGTATGCTTCGAGGACATCCATGAGTTCAGCGCGTAGCTCGAGATTGCGGGCCTCCTCGGGGGAGTCGGCGACCGCATCCCATACGCTGGAATACGTCTCCATTTTCACGGTCGTTGGTCCTGCCGTAGCTGGAGCCGCAGCGCCTTGAAGCGGTCGCTCGCGGTGTCGATGTCGGTTTTCTTCGTCATCCTCGACTTCTTTGTGAACACGTGCAGTACATGGATCGCTTCGCCAATGTTTGCCGCGTAGATGGCCCGGTACGCGTTGCCGCCGTCCCGAATCCGGATTTCGCGAACGCCCGTACCCATACGCCTGACATAGGCCTGACATAGGCCTCCAGTCGCTTGGGTCGCGTCCACGTTGGAGCCGGTCGAGCTGCCGTCCCATGTCCTGGCGCGCACTCTTGGGGAGGGCTCGCAGATCGTCGAGTGACGAACCAAGGAAATGTACCCTCCTCACGCTGTGACGGTCTCAAAATTGAGACATTACGTCAAGTGGGCCGGATTGGCGGCAGGTTGGCCCTTGCCCGAACGCTCGCGTCCGACGCGGACCTAGCGCGACCTGACGGTCGCGTTGGGAGTTTCGCTGCGCGAAACTCCTACGTCGCAGGCTCCTGGCCGCACATGGGGCGCTACGGTGCGCCGGGACGGTATGGTTCCAGGCGCACGGGAGCGGCCGGGCATGCGTCGGGATCGCCGGCCACCACCTCGAGCAGGCGGTCGGCGAATCCGTATCGATCCTGCCGCAGCCTGTGATAAAGGGCATGCGCCTGCGGATCGGTCGACGCGCGGTATGGGCGCGGTGCGCCGTGCCGCTCGACGGTGACCACGGGATCATCCGCCAGTCGTGCGATCCAGGCGGCGTCCGGAATGCCGTGTTCGATCCATGTGCCCGTGCCGTCTTCCACGATCCAGAGTCGTACCCGGTCGATCGAGCCGTCCTCCGCCGCTCGGTGCAGTACCACCACCTCGCCACCCAGCTCGCTGGCGGCGTACATCACCGCGAAGTAGAGGATCGGTACCGCTGCCAGGATCCCGACCGCAGCGTACAGCCACTTCATGGAGCGTCGGCGACGGGGGCTCGCCGGGCTACCCACCGAATGCCCGCACGGCTTCCCGCGCCATGTCGATCAGGGGCGTGGGATAGATTCCGTAGGCGACGATGCCGGCGCCGAGCACGCTTGCGGTCGCGAGGCCCTCGAATGACCTTGCGCCGCCTTCGGCGGCGGTTTCGTCCTCCGCTGTCCGGATCATGCTGAAGACGATGCGGAGGTAGTAGTAGATGCCGATCGCGCTGCCGATGACCAGCGCCCACAGCAGCGCCCAGAGTTCCCCTTCGATGCCGGCCGCGAACAGGTAGAACTTGGCTATGAAGCCCACGGTCAGCGGGATGCCCGCGAGGGAGAGCGCCGCGGCGGTGAGGACGGCGGCCAGGACCGGTCGGCGCCAGAAGAGCCCGGCGTACGCGGACAGCGACTCGGCGTCGGTCGGCGCGCCCGTGGAGAGTACGGTCATGGCCCCGAAGGCCGCCAGGGTCATCAGGAAGTAGCCGGCGAGGTAGAACATCCCCGTCTCCAGCGCCATCGCCGGGGTCGCGAGCGCCGACACCAGCAGCACCGCGATGAGCAGGTACCCGATGTGGGCGATGGAGGAGTACGCCAGGATGCGTTTCAGGTTGTCCTGCAGGAGCGCGAGCAGGTTGCCGACGACCATCGAGACGATGGCGATCAGCGAGACCGCCAGGAACAGCGCCTCGTGGGAGAGCAGGTCGGTTTCCACCAGGTAGCGCAGGAGCACAGCGAGCACGCCGCCCTTGGAGACCGTGGCGACGAACCCGGTCACGGGCGCCGGTGCGCCCTGGTAGACGTCCGGCGTCCACATGTGGAACGGCACGAGGGACAGCTTGAAGGCCACGCCGGCGAGGATCATCACCTGCCCGCCGATGAGCAGCGGATCGGTGCTCGCCCCGAGTACCGCGCCGAAGGCCATGGTGCCCGTGGACGCGTAGACGAGAGCCATCCCGAACAGCATGGTGGTGGAGGCGACGCCGGAGAGCACCAGGTACTTCAGGGCGGCCTCGAGGGGCGCCTGTCCCTCCTCCGGGTAGGCGATCATCGCGTAGAGCGAGATCGAGACGATCTCGAGCCCCAGCAGGAAGGCGGCGAAGTGGGCGGCGGACGCCATCGTCATGGCGCCGAGCGTGGCCGAGAGGAGGAGGATGTAGAACTCCTCGCGGTGCTCGCGGGACGCACGGCGTTCGAGGTAGCGGAAGCCGAGCAGCGCCGTGACGATGCCGGCGAGGAGGAACAGCCCGTTGAAGAAGTTGGCGAACGCATCGATCATCAGGAAGCCGTCGATGTTCTGGGCGCCCGCGGCGGTCGACGCCGGCAACGACGCCAGCGTGGCCGCCAGCGCCGCGAGGGTCAGCCAGAGCGCCAGGGCGTGGCTGCGCCGGAACGACACGGCGAGGAGCAGCACCAGCAGGCTGCCCGTCAGGACGAGGTAGGGGAGCAGCGCGCTCCAGGCCGCGGCGTTCATGGCGCCACCCAAAGCGTCTCGATCACCGGCTCGGAAAGGTCGAGGAGGGGCTGCGGGTAGACCCCGATCCAGACCAGGGCGAGCATCATCAGCACCATCACGATCATCTCGCGCCAGCCGAAGTCCCGCATCGCGGGGATGTCCGGGTTGGGCGTGCCCTGGAAGGAGCGCTGCAGGAGCGCCAGCCCGTACACCGCGGCCACCACCACGCCGAGCGCGCTCGCGACGGTGAGCGGAATGCTGGCCTGGAACGCGCCCACCAGCACCAGGAACTCGCCGACGAAGTTGCCGAGCCCCGGCATGCCGACGGAAGCGACGACGAAGAACATGGTCACGACCCCCATCCGCGGCGCGCGGACCCACAGGCCGCCCATGCGCGACATCTCGCGCGTGTGCAGCCGTTCCTGCAGCGCGCCGGCCATCATGAACAGCGCGGCCGTCGAGAAGCCGTGGGCGATCATGGTGACGATGGCGCCCTGCATGCCGAGTTCGTTGGTGACGAGCCGGCCGTCCACCTCGTGGAACGCGAACACGCCGAGCAGGACGAACCCCATGTGCGCCACGGAGCTGTACGCTACGAGACGCTTGAAGTCCGACTGGCTGTAAGCCATGTAGCCGCCGTAGAGGATGCTCAGCGCGCCGAGGAACATCGCCCACCAGGCGAAGTCCGCCGACGCCTCGGGGAAGAGCGGCACGACGAAGCGGATCAGGCCGTAGGCGCCTGTCTTGAGCAGGATGCCGGCCAGGATCACGCTGCCGGCCGTGGGCGCCTGGGTATGCGCGTCGGGCAGCCAGGTGTGGAAGGGCACCGCGGGCAGCTTCACCACGAACGCGACGAAGAAACCGAGCATGAGCCAGAACGCCACGTCGCCGGACAGCTCCGCGTCGAGCAGGTCGTTGTAGTTGAAGGTCAAGAGCCCCGTGGCCGCGTAGTGGAAGTACACCAGCGCCAGGATCGCGAACAGCATCAGGAGCCCGCTGATCTGGGTGAAGAGGAAGAACTTCATGGCCGCGTAGGCCCGTCCTTCATGCCCCCAGATCGCGATCAGGAAGTACATGGGGATCAGCATGACTTCCCAGAAGAAGAAGAAGAGAAACAGGTCGAGGGCCGTGAAAACCCCGACCACGCCCGCCATCACCCACAGGATGTTGAACTGGAAGAAGCCGCGGCCCCTCTCGGTTTCCGTCCACGACGAGACGATGGCCACGACGCCCAGGAACAGCGTGAGCGCCACCAGCATCAGCGACAGCCCGTCCATCGACAGGATGACGTTGATACCGAAGCGCGGGATCCACTCGATGTACTGGTTGGCGTAGGCGTAGCCGCCGGCCCAGGCGTTGGCGACGTACAGCCCGGCAGCCACGAAGGCGAGCAGCCCCACCCAGCGCGGGGCGTTCGGGTGCACGCGCTCGGAGGCCCAGGCGACGATGCCGCCGAGCAGCAGGAAGAGTATGAGCGCGAGGATGTTCACGACAGCGCCACCAGCACGATCGCGAAGGCAGCCAGCAGCCCGAGCGCCATGTTGGCGGCGTACCAGCGCAGGTGGCCGCTCTGGGTCAGGGCGACGAGGTGATGGAAGCCGCGCGTGATGCCGGCGGCGGCGGTGTACACGAAGTCGACGCCATCCCGCTTGTTGAGCCGGGCGAACCACACGAACGGCCCGACGAACACCCGGTCATAGAGGACGTCGAAGCCCCAGCCGCCGAACCAGAAACGGCGGATCGCGTTGCCTGCCGGCGACTGAACGAGCCGGTCCAGCCTCCGTTCTCCGGCGAGGGGTGCCCCCTCGCTTGACGGCTGCCGCCCATAAAAGATCAGGTAGCCGAGCACGATGCCGAGAAGCGGCGCGCCCATGGTAAGGATGGCCACGGCCGAGAAGTGGTCCTGCTCGCCGATGCCGCCGTCCGGCAGCACCGAGGACACCGCGTCGAGGCCGTACCAGCCGCCGCCGACCGCGAGCACGGCGAGCACCAGGAGCGGACCCCACATGTTGATGCGCGAGTGGTCGTGCGGCTCGGTCCTGGTTTCCCCGAAGAAGGTGAGGACCATCATGCGCGTCGTGTAGAGCGCCGTCATGAACGCGGCGGTCGCGGCACCGGCCCAGAAGACGCTGCTGTACTCGAAGCTCGCGAGCACGATGGCGTCCTTGCTGTAGAAGCCGGAGGTGAACGGCAGCGCGGCGAGCGCGATCGAGCCGATCAGCATGCTCGCGAACGGGATGGGCAGCTTCTTCCAGAGCCCGCCCATCCGGAACATGTCCTGCTCGTGGTGCAGCGCCAGGATCACGGAGCCGGACGCGAGGAAGAGCAGGGCCTTGAAGAAGGCGTGCGTCATCAGGTGGAAGATGGCGGCGGACCAGGCTCCGACGCCGAGCGCCAGGAACATGTAGCCGATCTGGCTCATGGTGGAGTACGCGAGCACGCGCTTGATGTCCCGCTGCGCGAGCGCCGTGAACGACGAGATGAACAGCGTCACGAGCCCCACGGCGGCGACCGCGAACTGCGCCGTCGTCGAGAGCAGGAAGAGATCGTGCGTGCGGGCGATGAGATACACGCCGGCGGTCACCATCGTGGCGGCATGGATCAGGGCGGACACCGGCGTGGGACCGGCCATCGCGTCCGGCAGCCAGGTCTGCAGCGGCACCTGCGCGGACTTGCCGACGGCGCCGCCGAGCAGCAGCAGCGCGATGATCGTTACCGTCGTCGAGCCGTCCGGCCACAGCTCGCGGGCGCCGGCCATGGCGGCCTGCACCTCGATCGAGCCTACCTCGCGGAACAGGAGGAACAGGCCGAGCAGCATGGCGGTGTCGCCGACGCGGGTCACCACGAACGCCTTGCGCGCGGCGTAGCCGTTCTCCGGCTCCTTGTGGAAGAAGCCGATCAGCAGATAGCTGCAGAGCCCGACGCCCTCCCAGCCGAGGAACAGCACCAGCAGGTTGTCGCCGAGCACCAGCATGAGCATCGCGAACACGAACAGGTTCATGTAGGCGAAGAACCGGCTGTAGCCCTCTTCGTCCCACATGTAGCCGGTCGCGTAGAGGTGGATGAGGAAGCCGACGCCGGTGATGACGCCGGTCATCACGAGGGACAGGCCATCGAGGTAGAGCCGGATGCCCGGCGTGAAGCCGCCGACCTCCATCCACGTCCACAGGAAGTAGGAGGTCGGTTCGGCGCCCGCGGCGTAGTAGTCCATGCCGACCATCAGCGCGACGAGCGCCGACAGGCCGATGGAACCGGCGCCCACGATGCCGCAGAACCACTTGCGCGGCCGGTCCTCCGAGACGAAGAGCCCGGCGACCAGCAGCACCAGGAAGCCGGCGAGCGGCAGCGTGGGGACGAGCCAGAGGAGGTCCATGGTGCTTCCTTGCGTTCCCCGTTACCCGTTCAGCTCGCTCGCGGTGTCGATGTCGAGGCTCGAGAACCGGCGCTCGAGCTGCAGGACGAGCGCAAGCGCGACCGCGACCTCGGCGGCGGCCAGGGCCAGGATCAGCATGAACATGATCTGCCCGTCGGGTTGTCCCCAGCGTGCGCCGGCGGCGACGAAGGCAAGCCCGCAGGCGTTCATCATGATCTCGAGCGACATGAGCAGGAAGATCACGTTGCGGCGCACCAGGACGCCGACGAACCCGATCAGGAACAGCACGGCCGCGACGAACAGGACGTGCTCCAGGGGGACGGCGACGGCGCTCAAGCGGTGTCCTCCCGGCGGTCGCTCAGATAGCGACGCCCCAGGTGATACGCCCCGACGAGCGCGGCCAGCAGCAGGATCGCGGCGAGTTCCACGGCGAGCAGGTATTCCTGGAACAGCGCCGTGCCGACGGCCTTCGGTCCCACGCCTTCTCCGCCGGTCGGCACGGCGTTGCCGACGATGGCGTACATCATCTCGACGAACAGGATGGCGGCGAGGATCGCCGGGCCGATCCAGCCGCGCGGTTCGAGCCAGCGGCGCTCGCGCTCCACGGTGCGGCGGCCGAGGTTCAGCATCATCACGACGAACAGGAACAGGACGACGATGGCGCCGGCGTAGATGACCACCTCGAGGGCGGCTGCGAACGGCGCGCCGAGCAGGTAGAACATCACGGCGATGGCCAAAAGCGACACCACCAGGTAGATGAGCGCGTGCGACGCGTTCAGGCGCGTGACCACCAGGGCGGCCCCGGCGACGGCGACGGCCGCCGCGATGTAGAACAGGATCAGCTCCATCATCCGGCCCGGGCGCGGCCCCTCCCCTGATGTACGGACGGATTCATGGCATCAGGCTCTTCGGATTCTCCGGCGGCGCCTCGTTCTGCGCCTCGCCCTTGTCCTTGCCGGCGATGGTCTTGCCGGCCACCTGCCAGAAGCTGTAATCGGGGTACTTGCCCGGTCCCGAGATGAGCAGGTGCTCCTTCTCGTAGACCATGTTGTTGCGGTCGAACTCGCAGAGTTCGAAGTCCGGCGTGAGCTGGATGGCGTACGTGGGGCACGCCTCCTCGCACATGCCGCACATGATGCAGCGCGAGAAGTTGATGCGGAAGAACTCGGGGTACCAGCGGCCGTCCTCCTCGCGCTCGGTCTTCTGCAGGGCGATGCAGTCCACGGGGCAGGCGACGGCGCAGAGGTTGCACGCGACGCAGCGCTCCTCGCCGTCCGGGTCGCGCGTCAGCACGATGCGGCCCCGGTAGCGCGGCGCGGCGTAGGGCATCTCTTCCGGGTACTGCACCGTCTCGTTGCGCATGAACGTGTGTTGCAGCACCGTCCACATCGTTCTGAGTTGACTCCACATCTCGGGTACTCAGCTCTCCAGGGCGAGGGCGATGGCGCCCGTTGCCAGCAGGTTCACGAGGGACAGCGGCAGGAGGATCTTCCAGCCGAGGGACATCAACTGGTCGTAGCGGGGGCGCGGAATGGATGCCCGCAACAGCACGAACAGGTTGATGACGACCGCCGTCTTGAGGCCGAACCACACGACGGGCGGCAGGAAGGACGGGCCGAGCCAGCCGCCGAAGAAGAGCGTCACCACGAGCGCCGAGGCCAGCACCATGGCGAGGTACTCGGCGGCCATGATGAAGCCGAACTTCATGCCGGAGTACTCGGTATGGAATCCCGCCGTCAGCTCGTGCTCCGCCTCGGGCAGGTCGAAGGGCAGCCGGTGCGATTCCGCGAGCCCCGCGATGAGGAAGATGAACAGCCCCACGGCCTGGGGCACGGCGAACCAGAGGTCCCGCTGCGCCTCGACGATGTCCACCAGGCTGAAGGAGCCGGCGTGGATCACCACGCCCATCACCGAGAGCCCCATGAACACCTCGTAGGTGACCATCTGCGCGGCCGCCCGCAGGCCGCCGAGCATGGCGTACTTGTTGTTGCTCGACAGGCCCGCCAGCAGCACGCCGTAGACCGCAAGGGAACTCATCGCCAGGAAGAAGAGCAGGGCGATGTTCGAGTCCACCACGTACAGGTCCGGCCCGAAGGGCACGATGACGTAGGCCATGAGCATGGAACCGGCCACGATTACCGGCGCGAGGATGAAGAACGTGCGGTCGCCGAACGGCGGGAGCCAGTCGTCCTTGGTCAGGAGCTTGATGAGGTCCGCGACCGCCTGCAGCGTGCCGAACGGGCCCACGCGGTTCGGGCCCTGGCGGTCCTGCCACCAGCCGAGCAGGCGCCGTTCCCACCAGACGAGGAACAGCGCGAAGAGCAGCGCGCCCACCGCGAGGGGCACGATCAGCGCGTAGCTCCAGTTCCAGGTCCAGTCGAAAGGCATCGCGTCAGCCTCTCGCGATCACGTTGGGGTCGCCGGCGATCTCGACAAAGCCGGGGTCGGGGACCAGGTTCACGGGGTCGGCGGGCAGGGGGCCGGGGGCCTCCGCGTACCCGACGACCACCGCGGCGGACCCGCGCGTCATGCGCTCGTGCGTGCGGACGGCGAACGAGGAAGCGAGTCGGGGACTCATGATTCCGCTGCCGACCTCGACGCCGACGGCGGCGGCATCCTCGGGATGGAGCACGAGGCAGGGCGCCGGCCGGCGCTCGAGGATCGGCCACGAGCGGGCGGACAGTTCCTCGCTGCCGAACAGGGCCTGGGTCGGTATCAGCCGATAGCCGCCGTTCGCGGAGAACGCATCCGGCGCTTCGCGGAACCGGGCCGCGAGGTCGTCTCCGACGGCGCCGCCGTCGAACAGCCGCACGCCCGGGTCGCCGCCGCGCAGGGGCCCGCCGACTTCCTGCTGGAACTTGAACACGCTCTGGTTGGAGTTCCACCCGGGCGTCCAGACGTAGGGAACGACCGCGCCCGACTGTCCGCCCGTGTTCTCGCCTTCCATGGAGTACGAGAGCGGCGTCTCGGTGTCGATGGTGGTCTTCGGCTCGTGGATGTTCACGTCCGCGCGCATCGCCGTGCGTCCGCTATAGCGATGTGGTTGGCGCGGGATCTTCTTCTCTGCTTCGACCCGGTAGTCGGCGGCCGGCGCCACGGCGGCGATGCCGGACAGGGCGGGCACGGCCCGCGCGCACGCCTGCAGGACGGCGTCGGTGCTTTCCCAGGTGCAGTCGTTGCGGCCCGCGGCGTCGGCCATGCGGGCGATCCACTCCCAGGATGGCGCGATCTCGTCCGCGGGCTCGAAGACACGGTAGAAACGCTGCGCACGGCCCTCGTAGTTGACGAACGTGCCCGTGGACTCGGCGTAGGTGGCTGCCGGCAGCGCCACGGTGGCGGCCTCGGCGGTGGGGGTCTCCAGGGCGTCGAGCACGATCACCTGACCGGCGGCTTCGAGGGCAGCCGTCACGCGCTCCGCGTCGGCGCGGCGAAACAGGTCGTTTTCCAGTATGACCAGGGTGTCGGCCGCGCCGGAGGATGCGGCCTCGAGAGCTGCGTCCATCGACAGGCCCGCCGGGATCGCCGCGACGCCCATCGTGTTCGCCTCGCCGGAGGCGATCAGCAGCGCCGGGTCGCCGCCCCGGGCCTGGAGCGCCCAGGCGATGTTGGCCGCGGCCTGGAGTACGCCTGCGTCCGCGCAGCCCGCGCCCGTCACGATGAGCGGCCGCTCCGCTTGCGCGAGCGCGGCGGCGGCCTGCTCTACGAAGGCGGCATGGTCCGTTGCGGCGTCCGCGAAGTCGGGATCGATGACGTGCGCCACGGCGAAGCCCGCACGGGCGATGTCGGCGGGGGTGGCGCGCAGCGTGTTCCGTGCGATGTCGTCGATGCGTGTCGGCAGCACGGAGGCGATGAAGATGGGGCTCCGTTGGTGCTGGCCATGGCCGCGGATGCCGGCGTCCTGCCACGCGGGGATGTGCGCGGACGTCGCCATGTCGAAGGTCGCGCCCCGCGCCGTCTGGCGCAGGGCGAGGGCCACCCGGGCCGCGGTGTTGGAGAGGTCCTCGCCGAGGACCAGCACGGCGTCGGCGGTCTCGACTTCGGAGATCGTCGGCACGCGCGCGCCGGCCGCGGCGTGGATGTCGAGCGTGAGGGCCGCGAGCTCCGCGTCTCGGGCGGACAGTCCGTTGCAGAAGTTGTCTTCGCCGACGAGGGTGCGCAGCGCGAAATTCGCTTCGACCGACGCTCTCGGCGAGCCGATGCCCACGACGCGTCCGGCGCCGAGCGCGGCTCTCGCGGCATCGAGCGCCGGCGCCGGGCCTCCGGCCTCGAACACGCCTTCGGCGTCGCGCACGCCGGCGCGGCGCAGGCGCGCGTCGGCGTTCACGAAGTGGGACCCGAACCGCCCCCGGTCGCACAGGAAGTAGCCGTTCACCTCCGCGTGGTAGCGGTTGTGGATGCGCTTCAGGTCGCCGTAGCGCTCGCTCGGAAAGATGTTGCAGCCGACCGAGCAGCCGGGGCAGACCGATGGCGCGGACTGCAGGTCCCACTTGCGCGTGTACTGCTTGCTGAAGGGACGGTCGGTGAACACCCCGGTCGGGCAGACCTCGATCAGGTTGCCGGCGAACTCGCTCTCGAGGACGCCGTCCCCCGCCCGGCCGAAGTACATCCGTCCGCGCGAGCCGAAGGCCTCGAGGTCGGTGCCGCCGGCGTAGTCGCGATAGAAGCGCACGCACCGGTAACAGGTGATGCAGCGGTTCATCTCGTGGCCGACGAAGGGCCCGAGATACTGGTTCTCCCAGGTGCGCTTGGCGCCCCGGTAGCGGCGGCTCGCGTGGCCGGTCATGACCGTCATGTCCTGCAGGTGGCACTCGCCGCCCTCTTCGCAGACCGGGCAGTCGTGGGGGTGGTTCTCCATGAGCCACTCGATCACCGACTTGCGGAAGTCCTCCGCGTGCGGCGCCTCGATCGAGAAGCGCATGCCGTCGCGGACCGAGGTGATGCAGGCCATGGCGAGGCGGCCCCGGGCGTCGTCCTCGTTGGCGTACTCGACCACCGCGCACTGGCGGCAGGCGCCGACCGAACCCATCGCCGGGTGCCAGCAGAAGTACGGGAGGTCGAGATGGTGGGACAGGACGGCCTCGAGGAGGTTCTGGCCCTCCTCGACCTCGTAGGTGGTCCCGTCGACGACGATCTGTGCCATGCGCGGTTACCTGCTCCCGTTGCCGCCGTGCTGCCTCGCGCCCGCCCGGTAAGGGCAGCCGCCACGCGCGATGTGCGCCTCGAAATCCGCCCGGAAGTACTTCAGCGCGCTCGACAGCGGTTCGATGGCGCCGGCGGCGTGCAGGCAGAACGTATTGCCCGGAGCACCGATGTAGGCGCCGTTCTTTTCGAGCACCTCGATGTCTCCGTGCTTGCCCCGGCCTTCCTCGAGGTCCGTCAGCAACTCCTCCAGCCACGGCAGCCCTTCCCGGCACGGGGTGCAGAAGCCGCAGGACTCCTGGGCGAAGAAGTGTTGCAGGTTGCGGGACAGGTCCACCGGGCAGACGGAATCGTCCATCAGGATCATCGTCCCGGTCCCCATGCGGCTGCCGGCGGCCGCGATGGCGCCGTAGTCCATGGGCAGGTCGAAGTGCTCCTCCACCAGGAAGTCGGTGGAAGCGCCGCCGGGCAAGATCCCGCGGAGCGTGTAGCCGTCCTGCATCCCGCCGGCGTGGACCTCGACGATCTCGCGGATCGTGGTGCCGATCGGCAGTTCCCACAGTCCGGGGTTGTTCACGCGGCCCGACACGCCGTAGATCTTGGTGCCCGCGTCGTCGGTCAGGCCGAGGTCGCGGTACCACTCGGCGCCGTTCGCGATGATGCACGGCACGTTGCAGAGGGTCTCGACGTTGTTGACGATGGTCGGGCGTCCCCACGCGCCGCTCGCGGGCGGGAAGGGCGGCTTGAGGCGCGGCTGGGCGCGCTTGCCCTCGAGGGCGTTCAGGAGCGCCGTCTCCTCGCCGCAGATGTAGCGGCCGGCCGAACTGTGGATGCGCAGGTCGAGATCGAAGCCGGAGCCGAAGACGCCGGTGCCGAGGTAGCCGCGTTCGTGGGCGTCGCGGATGGCGGAGTCGAGCGCGCTGTACGACTCGAAGTACTCGCCGCGCAGGAACACGTAGGCGATGCCGGCGCCGATGGCGTACGCCCCGATGATCATGCCCTCGATCAGGAGGTGCGGATCGCGCTCCATCAGGTAGCGGTCCTTGAAGGTGCCGGGCTCCATCTCGTCGGCGTTGCAGACGAGGTACTTCGGTCCCTGCCCCGCGGCGTCCCCCTGCGGCACGAAGCCCCACTTGACCCCTGTGGGAAAGCCCGCGCCCCCGCGGCCGCGGAGGTTCGCGTCCTTGACGAGGCCGATCACCTCGTCGGGCGTCATCTCCGTGAGCGCGCGGCGTGCCGCCGCGTAGCCGCCGCCGGCCTCGTAGGCGTCGATGCCGACGTGGCCGTGCCAGTCGATTCTTTCCGTGAGGGGGCGCTCGGTGAGGGGTCTTTGCGTCACGTCGGTCGGTCCCTACTCGAAACGGCCCAGGATGTCGCCGAGGTCCTCGGCGCGGACGTTCTCGATCAGTTCTTCGTCGATCAGCATGGTCGGCGCCTTGTCGCAGGCGCCGAGGCAGACGATCGGCAGCAGCGTGAAGCGGTCGTCCGCGGTCGTCTCCCCGAAGCCGATGCCCAGGTGCGCCTGGACATCGCGTGCGAGCCCGTCGGCGCCCATGATGTAGCAGCTCACGCTGTCGCAGACCATGACCACGTGACGGCCCACCGGCTGCCGGAAGATGCGGTTGTAGAAGGTGGCGATGGCGTCGAGCGCGGCCACGGACATGCCGAGGAGTCGCCCGATGGCGGCGAGGCTCGCGTCCGACACCCAGCCGCGGTGCTTCTGCACGATCATCATCGCGTCGATGGCCGCGGACTGCCGGTCCGGGAGGTGAGCGCACTCGTGTTCGATGAGCGCGACTTCCTCCTCGGAGAGCTGCCCGACAGGTTCGAGACTTTGTGCCGGTTCGCTCATCGGTCCACGTCCGCCATGACGAAGTCGATGCTCGCGATGATGGCGATCAGGTCGGCCACCATGAACCCGTTGCTGATCAGCGGGATCTGCTGCAGCGCGGGGAACGACGGCGTGCGGATGCGCGTCCGGTAGGCCATCGTGCCGCCGTCGGAGACCGAGTAGTACGAGTTCCAGCCCTTGGTCGCCTCGATGGTCGTGGCGGACTCGCCCGGCGCGATCACCGGTCCCCAGCTCACGTTCAGGAAATGGTGAATGAGCGTCTCGATGTCCTGCATCGTGCGCTCCTTGGCGGGGGGCGTGGTCAGCCGGTGGTTCGCCTTGTACGGGCCGGGCGGCATGTTGCGGGCGCACTGCTCGATGATGCGCAGGCTCTGGCGGATCTCCTCCGCGCGCACCACGGCGCGGTCGTACACGTCCCCGTTCTGGGCGGTGGGTACGTCGAACTCGAGCTGGTCGTAGCCGCAGTAGGGGCGCTTCTTGCGCAGGTCCCAGTCGCTCCCGGTCGCCCGCAGCGACGGGCCGGTAATCCCCCAGTCGAGCCCCTCCTCCGTGGTGTAGGCGCCGATGCCGACGGAGCGCTTCTTCAGGATGTTGTTCCGGAGCGCCATCTTCTCGTAGTGGTCCATGCGTTTCGGCATGTACTTCACGAAGTCGAGCACCATCCGGTCCCAGCCCTTGGGCAGGTCCTGGGTCACGCCGCCGATGCGGAACCAGCTCGGATGCATGCGGCCGCCGGTGATGGCCTCGATGATGGAGAACAGGCGCTCCCGGTCCGCGAACATGTAGAACACGGGGGACATCTGGCCCACGTCCTGCGCGTAGGTGCCGTAGAACAGGAGGTGGCTCGCGATGCGGAAGAACTCGGACAGCATGACGCGGATGCACTGCGCCCGGTCCGGCACGTCGATGCCCGCCATGGTCTCGACGTTCATGACGTAGGGCAGGTTGTTCATCACGCCGCCGAGGTAGTCGACGCGGTCCGTGTAGGGAATGTACGTGTGCCAGCTCTGGCGCTCGGCCATCTTCTCCTGGGCGCGGTGGTGATACCCGATGTCGGGCACCGCCTGCACGATCACCTCGCCGTCGAGCTGCAGGGCGATCCGGAACACGCCGTGCACGCTCGGGTGGTTCGGCCCGAGGTTCAGGAACATGAAGTCGGTGTGCTGCGCTTCCCGGCTCATGCCCCATTCTTCGGGCACGAAGCGGAGTCCCTCCTGCTGCGACTCCTGGAACTCCGGGGTCATGGTGAACGGGTCCATCTCCGTGGCCCGCGCGGGGTGCTCCTTGCGCAGCGGGTGCCCTTCCCAGTTCGGCGGCGTCAGGATGCGGCGCAGGTTCGGGTGTCCGGCGAAGTCGATGCCGAACATGTCGTAGGCCTCGCGCTCGTACCAGTCGGCGACGGGGTACACGGAGGTCACGGAGGGCAGCGACGCGGCCCGCTCGGGGAGCCCGGCCTTGATGCGAATGTCCTGGTCGTGCCGCAGCGACATCAGGTGGTAGAAGACCGTGAAATCCGAGTCGGGCTGGCCGTCGCGGAACTGGCGGGTGCGCTCGTCGATCGCCGACAGGTCGAACAGGAGCTCGAAGTCTTCCTCGTGCTTCAGGTGGCGCAGCACGTCGGCCACCTGCGACTTGTTCACCCACAGCGTCGGGATGCCGTCGGCCGTTTCCTGCGTGACGCAGTCCTCGCCGAACTGCGCCCGCAGGGCGGTGACGGGGCCGGATTCGATGCCCGGCGCTAGGGCGGCTTCGCTCATGGGCCCGCTACCGTCGCTTCAGCAACGCATCCGAAAGGGGCGCGTCGCCCACCGTGGTCGGCTCCGCAAGGGTTTCGACCCGCATGCGGTCGGGGTTGCGCTTGTCGCGCTGGCTCGGCGCGTACTTCGCCACGGAGCCGTCTTCCCCGATCATCCAGGAGAGCGGCCGGTGGGTGTTCCGGATCGACTCCTGCAGCAGCGTCAGGCCCTGCATGAACGCTTCGGGCCGCGGCGGGCAGCCCGGGACGTAGACGTCCACGGGCAGGAACTTGTCGGCCCCCTGCACGACGCTGTAGACATCGAACATGCCGCCGGAGTTGGCGCACGAACCCATGGAGATCACCCAGCGCGGCTCGAGGAGCTGTTCGTAGAGGTGCTGCAGGACCGGCGCCATCTTGCGGAAGACGGTGCCGGAGATGACGATGAGGTCCGCCTGGCGTGGCGTGGCGCGAATGACCTCCGCGCCGAAGCGGGCGGCGTCGTGGCGCGAGGTCAGCGCCGTGGCCATCTCGACGTAACAGCACGAGAGGCCGAAGTTGAACGGCCAGATGGAGTTCGCCCGGCCCCAGGCGACGAGGTCTTCGAGCCTGGCGGTCAGCACGCCGCGGGCCGCGTCCTCCTCGTAGGCGGCATCGACCGGCGCCATGGGCCCGTCGGCTTCGGTCTTGATGAGTCGCCACTGCATGATTTCAGCCGCTCCCGCCGCCGGCCTGCGCGTAGCGCGGCGTGCGCGCGTGACGGCTCTTGATGCCCCAGTCCAGGGCGCCGCTGCGGTACTCGTAAATCAACGCGACGAGCAGGATCACGATGAACACGCTCGCGCCTACATAGCCGCGCCAGCCGAGTTCGAAGAACGCGACCGCCCAGCCGATGATGAATATGGTCTCGAGGTCGAAGATCACGAAGAACATGGCGATCAGGTAGAACTCGATCGAGAAGCGGCTCTCCTCGGCTTCGCCGGCCGGGACGACGCCGGATTCGAACGGAATCGTGCGGGCGCCGCCGTGGCGCGCCTTGGCGCCGATGAACCACGCGGCGGTGAGCGTCACCGCGAGGAGCGCGGCCACCGTGAAGGCATAGAGCAGGAACGGCAGGATGTCGTGACCTTCCGTCATCGGCGGTCCGAAGTGGCTCCTCTGGTTGGCGAAAGGCGTCGTGAATTCTTCTTGCGTGTCGCACCTGTACACCGGCCCGTCGGGAGGCCGGCGAAGGCGGGCGGTACTATACAGGCGCGCCGTTTCGGACGCCAGAACCGGGGCGTGGAATCGGCGCGGGAACGGGCGCGCTCAGGGGAGGACGGTGATCCCCGGATGCCGCGCGAAGCCCCGGTCGAACGTCAGGGCGCGAGACACCCCGTTTGCCCGCATCACCGCGAGATGCAGGCAGTCGCGACCCGACAGGCCGGGGGCGGCGGCGATGTCCGCCGCCGCCCCGGCGTCCGCCCGCGTGATCGGGAAGACTGTGTCGACGAGATCGTCCAGCACGCGGAACGCTTCGACGATAGCTTCGCGCCGATCGATGGACGCATAGCGATGGATTACCTCCTGATAGACCTCGGCGCTCGTCACGAGTCTTTCGGAAGCGGACCGCGCGAGGAAGTCGGCGGCCCTGTCCCGATTCGGATGTGGCGCGCCGACGAGGTACATGGGGACGTTGGAGTCAACGAAGATCACGTCCGCGCTCGATGTCGGCGAGCATCTCTTCAATGTTGCCCGTCGGGAAGTTGCAGGTCAGCGCTCGCTCGATCGCGTGGCGGCGCCGCGCGGCGGTGTCGTCCCTGCCCCGCGACAAACCGGTTTCGTCCTCCAGCTCCGCAGTACGCCGTTCGACGAGGTCAAGGACTTCACTGACCATGCGCCGACCGGCTGCGCTGCAGACAGTCTTGAAGCGCATGTGCAGGCTCTCGGGCAGGTTCACGCTGAGTCGTTTGACGGGCTCGGCGTGCGCCGCTTGCGATGAATGATCTGTCGGAGGGGGCATTTGAGAGTCTTCCCGCTCGAGACGACACTGGGCGGTTGTTGTGACTATACACCTTTACACAAATGGGTCGAAGGAAAGACCAACCGCCGGCCTGCCGCGTTCTCTGGACGCAACCCAGGCACTCGCTTAGGCTGGCCGAAACCGCGGATGGCGAGGCCCGGCCGATGACTCGATCGATTGTCATGCGCGTCCACGCTCTGCTCGTCGCTTCCTGCGCGGTCTCCGGCGCGCTCGCAGAGCCGCGCAACGCCTACTTCGGCGACCTCCACATCCACACCCGTTACTCGTACGACGCGTTCTTCTTCGGCACCGTGGCCTCGCCGGACGAGGCCTACGAGTTCGCGAAGGGCGCGCCGCTCCGCACCCCGGCGGGAGCCACGATCCAGCTCCGCGCGCCGCTCGACTTCTACGCCGTCACCGACCACTACTTCTTCCTCGGCCAGTGGTGGGCGTCGAAGCACGACCCGGACCACCCCTACCGGGACGATCCCGTGGTGCAGGAAATCATCGCGCGCAACGACTTCGGCGACGCCTTCCGCTTCCCCCACGACCGCGTCCTCGAGGCGGACATCAAGACGGCGTGGAAGGACATCCAGGCGGCGGCCGGGCGGCACAACGACCCCGGGACGTTCACGACGTTCATCGGCTTCGAGTTCACGCCGGAGAAGAACATGGACGGCCAGCACCGGGTCGTGATCTACCGGGGTACGCAGGTGCCGGAACTCCTGATCGGCCGCATCGAGACGCTCAACCCCGAGGACCTGTGGGACTGGATGGACCGGCACCGCGCGCAGGGCAGGGAGGCGCTCGCGATCCCGCACAACACGAACCTCTCCGGCGGGCGGATGTTCGAGGGCACCTACTTCGACGGCTCGCCGATGGACATCGCATACGCGGAGCGCCGCATGCGCAACGAGCCGCTGGTCGAGATCGCCCAGATGAAGGGTACGTCGGACACCCATCCCTTCCTGTCGCCCAACGACGAGTGGGCGGACTTCGAGATCCGGCCGTTCAAGCTGGGGCCTCATGCACGCAGCAACCCGAAGGGCAGCTACGTGCGCGATGCGCTGCTGCGGGGGCTCGAGCTCGACGAGCGGCTGGGCGTGAACCCCTATCGCTACGGCATCGTCGCCGCGAGTGACACCCACTCGGCCGGCCAGACCTACTCGGAGGAGGCCTTCACGATCCAGTACGGCGGCCGCGCGGGGGCGGAGCGCTACGGGTCCGTGCCCGTGGACGAGGCGGGCGTCGGCTACCGGGAAACCTCGCGCCGATACCACAGCGCCGCCGCACTGGCCGGGGTGTGGGCGCGGGAGAACACGCGGGAAGCGATCTACGAGGCGTTCCGCCGCCGGGAGACCTTCGGCACCAGCGGACCGCGCATCAAGGTGCGGCTGACGGGCGGGTTCGAGGAGCCGGTGGCGCAGGGTGCGGAGATGGTCGCGGGAGAAGGCAGCCCGACGTTCGAGGCCTCGGCGATGGCGGACCCGGCCGGCGCGAAGCTCCAGCGGCTCCAGATCGTCAAGGGGTGGCTCGCGGACGGCAGGGGTCGCGAGCAGGTGTTCGACGTCGCCTGTTCCGACGGTCTCACGGTCGACCCGGAAACGCGCCGTTGCCCCGACAACGGCGCTACGGTCGACCCTAAGACCTGCGGCTACGATCCGGAACTCGGCGCGGCCCAGCTCGAGGCGATCTGGCGGGACACCGCGTACGAGCCGGGCCAGCGCGCCTTCTACTACGTCCGCGCACTGGAGAACCCGACCTGCCGCTGGTCGACGTGGGGCGCGATCCGGGCCGGCACGCCCCGGCGCCCGGATCTCCCGGCGACCATCCAGGAACGGGCCTGGACATCGCCGATCTGGGTGCGGCCCGGGTAGGGGCCGGCGGTATCGGCCGCGTCAGCGCAGCAGCGCGTTCCGGATGGCCTGCACCGTCGCGTGCGCCATCCCGGGTCGGGAGCCCGCCGAGATCGCGCAGGTTGACGGCGCCCTCGACCACTGCGTCGAGGTCGCGCCGCGCCATACCGTCACGATCATCCATTCCCCGGGCTGTCTTCAGCGGGCGTCGCGCCGCGCCGAAATCACGCCGGTGTCGAACCCCAGCACGTGCATGCGCCCGATATAGCGGGCGTGCTCGATCTTCAGGCAGCGGTCCATGACGACGTCGAGGCCGCCCTCGGTGGCGATCGAGACGCCCTCCGGGCTGATGACGCCAAACTGCAGCCAGAGCGCCCGGGCGCCGAGCGCCACCGCCTCCCGGGCGATGCCGGGGACGGCGTCGGGAGCCCGGAAGACGTCCACGACGTCCACGGGTTCCGGGACGTCGGACAGGCTCGGATAGGAACGCTCGCCGAGCACTTCCTCTTCCCGCGGGTTGACGGGGATGACGCGGTACCCGTGCCGCGCCGCGTAGAAGCCGACGAAGTTGCTCGCCCGCAGCGCGTTGGAGGACAGGCCGACGATGGCCACCGTGCGCGCCTGGTGCAGCACGCGCTGGATGACCTCGGGATCCTGGTACGGGGTAGGGCTTGTCATGAGCTGTCTCCGTGCATCCGTGCGAACCCCTGCTCGAGGTCCCAGATCAGGTCGTCCGGATCCTCGATGCCGATCGACAGCCGGATGGTGCCGGGCCCGATGCCGGCCGCCGCCAGTTCCGCGTCGCCAAGCTGCCGGTGCGTGGTGCTCGCCGGGTGGATGATGAGGCTTTTCGCGTCGCCGACGTTGGCGAGGTGGGAGAAGAGCCGAACGCCGCGGATGAACTCCTGGCCCGCCTCGCGCCCGCCGTCGAGGTCGAAGCAGAACACCGCCCCGGCGCCCTTGGGCAGGTACTTGGCGGTAAGTTTCCGGTACGGGCTGTGGGGCAGTCCGGGATGTCGCACCCCCGCGACATCGTTGCGCTCGCGCAGCCACCGCGCGATGGCCAGGGCGTTGTCGACGTGCCGCTCCATGCGCAGCGGCAGCGTCTCGAGCCCCTGCATGAAGAGAAATGCGTTCATCGGGCTCATGGCGCCGCCGAGGTCGCGCAGCGTCTCGGCGCGGAGCTTCATCAGGTAGCCGTAGCTGCCGAAGGTCTCGTGAAACGCGAGCCCGTGATACGCGGGCGACGGGTCCGCGACGATCGCGAACTTGCCGTTCGACCAGTCGAACTCGCCCGAGTCCACGACGGCCCCGCCGATGCTGGTGCCGTGGCCGCCGATGAACTTGGTCACGGAGTGCACCACGATGTCGGCGCCCCACTGCATCGGGCGGCACAGGTAGGGGGTCGCGAACGTGTTGTCCACCAGGAGCGGCACTCCGGCGTCGTGCGCAACCGCGGCGACCGCTGCGATGTCGAGGACGTTGCCGCCCGGGTTGCCGATGGTCTCGGCGAACAGCACGCGGGTCTCGTCGCGGATCGCCTCGCGCCAGTGGGCGACGGCATCCGGGTCGACGAAGGTCAGGTCCACGGAGAGTTTCCGGGCCAGGTGCTTGAGCTGGGTGACCGTGCCGCCGTAGAGCGCGGCGGACGCCACGATGTGGTCCCCGGGCACGAGCATGGTGAACAGCGCCGAGGACTGCGCCGCCAGGCCGCTCGCGAAGGCGACCGCGCCGATGCCCCCCTCGAGGTTCGCGAGGCGCTCCTCGAGGGCGGCAACGGTGGGATTCATGATGCGGGAGTACGTGTTGCCGTACTCCTGGAGGTTGAAGTATGCGGCTGCCGATTCGGGATCCTCGAAGACGTAGCTCGACGTCTGGTAGATCGGGACGGCGCGGGCTCCGGTGGTCGGTTCTGGGCGCGCCCCCGCGTGGACGGCCCGGGTGTGGAAGCCGAATTCCCGGTCGGGCTGGTAGTCGTCGGACATGTGTGCAGCGTCTCGCCCGAAGCGGTCGCTGTCAATCCGGGCCGGGTGACGGATAACATTTCCGGACCCATGCGGAGGGCTGAATGGCCAGCGCGATGTCCCTGACCCCCGAACAACGGCAAGACCTCGTGCGGGACGGGTTCGTGATCGTCCGCGGCGCCGTGGCGCCGGACCGGGTCGTGCAGGCCCGCGAGCGCATACTGGCTGGCATGCCACCGACGGAGCGCCGGCTTCTCGCGCCAGCCGAGCTTGCCACGCACCCTGAAGTCGTCGGCCTGTTCCGGGAGAGTCGCCTCGCAAGCCTGCTGCGCGGCGAGATGGGACCGTACCCGGACGTCGTCAGTTGTCAGATCGCGGTCACGCCGGGCTTCGATGTCCTCGGCGGCAAACCGGCAGCGCACGTGGACGGGAGCTGGTCGGGTCCGATTCCCGCGCGGGCGCAGGACATCGAGCCCGATCGCGGACGCCCGCGTGACGCGGCCCGCTGGTTCGGCGAGGACGACGACGTGCGCGGCACGAACGACGGCCTGCTGTGGCAGGATCCGGATCGGCGCATCTCGCTCGGCAGCTATACGGCGCTGGTGGGCGTTGCGCTGAACGACCAGCTCGAACCGGGCAACGGCCAGTTCGCCGTGCTCGGGGGCATGCACGAGGAAGTCGAAGCGGCGTTCCGGGTGCAGCGCGACAGCGGTGGGGTGATCGGGCCCGAGGGACACGGCTGGCCCCGCATCCGAATTGACGAGGATGGCCGGCCCGTCCTGAACGGGCTGCCGGCGACGGTTCGGGCGCGGGCTTGGGAGGCGGCCGGCGCGGCGTCGTCCACCCAGAGCTGGCCGTGGCCCGAACTCACCCCGGTGCTCCTCGCCGCCGGCGACGCGGTGATCGCCCTGCATTCCTGTCCGCACACGGCGACTCCGAACCATGGACCGGACCCGCGCATGAACGTCTATTTCCGCATCCGGCGCCTGCGTGAGGGCAATCCGCATGAAGGGACGCGTCGGGTCGGCCACGGCGTGAGCGACCACCCCGACCGGGGATACTACGGGCAGTTCCTGGAGTACCCGTCCTCGTACGACCCGTGGAAGACGTCGGTCGACAAGCTGTGCGACCACTGGTCTGAGTGGGACTTCACCCGTATCCCGTAGGGGACGCCCTTGTGGCGTCCCGGCGCGAATTCATGCGCGGGGCCACCGCGGGCGGGGACAAGCCCCGCCCCTACGACACCTGTCGCGTGACCGCCCGCGTCGAGTGGCCGAAGGTGGGCAGCACCGCGGAGTGCCGGCCGGCGCCGCCGGCCACCAGCACGATGATCTCGTCGGGGTCGGTGACGAACCGCACCCCGCCGCTGCCGCGCTCGCCGATCAGGTGGTGCGGCAGGCGTTCCTCGAGCACTTCCAGCATCGCCTCGGAAACGAGGTCGCGGGGCACGACGGCGTGGGCGGACAGGAACCGCTTCACGTCCGCCCTCGAGAAGCCGTCGCCGGCGATGACCTCGGCGTGCTCCGGGCCGAGCACCACCACGGGCTGTCCCGCGAGGTAGAAGTTGTTTGCGCCGGGCGACGCGAGCGTGCCCGCCACGGTCAGGAGGATCTCGTCGGCGGTGCGTCCGTAGTGGTCGTTGACATTGTGCGGTCCCTCGACGCCGAACACCGTGACGTGGCTCGCACCGGGATCGAGTCCCAGCTCTTCGTGCCAGGACGGCCACGGGCTCGCCGCCGCGTTCTCGGCGAAGCAGAACGTATATTTCGCGGGCGAGCCCATCGTCGAACGGTCCAGCGCGCCGGGAGACGCGCCCCCGATATTGATGAGAATCAGCCGGATCGCACGACCGATGGCCGCGTTGGCCCGGTTGCCCTGGCCGAAGGCGTTGTACGCCGCGTTGATGCCCAGGGACTCGCACACCGGACCGCCGACGAGGCAGGCGACCGTACAGGGGTGCGTCGTCGACTGGATGGCCTTGAGATTGAACGCGGGATCGCACATGGCGCGCGTGGCGGCCAGCACGATGGGGAAGTGGTCCGCCGCGCAGCCGGCCATGACCGCGTTCGCGGCCATGCGCCCGAGGGTCGCGCGCCCCAGCCGCGGCTCGACGAGCGCTGCCAACTCGTTGGCGTCGCGACCGCCCAGCATGGCCTCCGTGCGCTGCGGCGTCGGCGGCAGCACCGGCAGGCCGTCCGTCCAGCCGCGTGAGACGAACAGGCGGTTGAGCGCCTCGACGCTGTCCGGACCGCGGAAGCGGTCCGGTGCGTCCGGCGCATTGAACGCACTGTCGAACAGGGCGCGGTAGCGGGGGCGCCTGCCGGTGTCGGGACGCCTGCCGCGGTACTTCGCCTCGAGCGCCGCCGGGTCCGCTGTCAACGCTTCCGCGACCTCCGCGAGGATCTCGCCGGCGAAGCGGGCGCAGGCATCGGTATCGCGCTTCGCGAGCGGGTGCGGCACCACGGCCATGGGCAACCCGGGCAGCCCCCAGCCGGTGGCCTCGGCCCTTGCGAGCGCGAGGAATTCGTCGGTGCAGATCGCCACCGCCGGGATGCCCTGGCGTTCGAGCTCTATGCAGTCATGGATACACCACGACGTGCAGGAGCCTCAGTCGCAGACGGCTCCCACGACCGCGTCGCATTCGCGAACGAACGCATCGGTGAACGTGGCCGGCTCCGAAGCCTCCTTCATGAACCAGCGGAACTGACGCACGCCGAAGGTCTGGGCGAGGCCCCGCCGGAGGTGATCGAGCAGCACGTCGGCGTTCTTCTTGTCGTTCGCGAACAGGCCCACGGTGACATCGGGCCCGAGGGCGACGCGGGGTGCGAGAGGAGCGGCCTTCGTCTCGAAGACGCCGCAGGGATTCATCAGTTCCATGGGTGTTCCATTGGTCGGAGTGGCGGCGCAGGTGCACCGTCAAGGTATCTCGAATCTGGTCCGCGGCCAACCGCGCCCGCGACAAGGCGCTCGGCGAGTACGAGGTCATGGTGTCGGAAGCGTAGATCTGCTGTCGCTGAACCCGTGGCTGGGGATCGCGATGGCCACTCCGGGGAGGTTTCGTCGGCCGCGGCGCGTCGGCCGCGCGCAACGGGCTCCGATGGCTCGCGGGACTTTCCTTTCCCTCCCCACCAACGTAGCCTCGCGCACCAAACCCGCGGGAGAGCACCATGCGAACCATCGTTGTCATCGTCGTTCTCGGGGTCGGACTCGCCCTGGGCGCTACGCTGGGCGTCGCATACGCCGAGCGTCAGGCCGCTCCGGCCGCCTACGTGGTGGTCGGCGGGCGCACCATCGACGCCGAGGGCATGGAGGCCTATGCCGAACTCGCCGGGCCGCCGGCCCAGGCAGCGGGCATCGAACTGCTCGCGCGCGGCGAAGGCGACGGCCTGCACCTGCTGGAGGGCGCCATGCCGACCGATGGCTTCATTGCCGTGGAGCGGTTCACGTCGCTGGAGGATTTTCTGGCGTTCTGGAATTCGGAGGCCTATCAACGGGCGATCGAGTTGCGCAAGGGCAAGGTGGAGCTCGACTTCATCGTGGCGCTGGAGGCGGCCGAGTGACCGTCGTTGCGATCCACGTGGCTCCGGAGCGCGGCGGGCGGTGCGTGCCGCTCCCGCGCGGCGCGCTCGTGCCCGGCCGGGGCATCGAGGGCGACCATCACCACGCGCAGCCGAGCGGCGTACCCGCCAGCGAGGTGACTTTCATCGAGGCCGAAACGGTCGAGGCGTTCAACGCGGCCACGGGCCTCGGCATCGACGCCGCCAAGACGCGGCGCAACGTCCTGACGCGCGGCGTCGAACTGAATCCCCTGGTGGGGCAGCGCTTCGCGGTCGGCACGGCGGTGCTGGAGGGTCTCGAACCCTGTGACCCCTGTGCGACGCTCGGCAAGCGGCTTGCGACGGCAGCCGTATCCGCCGCGGATGTCGTGCGAGCGCTGGCCGACCGCGGTGGCCTGCGGGCACGCGTCGTGGAGGGCGGCGTGATCGCCCCGGGCGACGAGATCCGCGCGCTCTGACGCCCGGCCGGAGACGTCGACGTGTTTCCAGCGGACCTGCCGGCGCGTCCCCTCGCCGTGTCCGTCGCAGGAGGACTGCTGCTCGGCTCGGCGGTCATCCTGCTCCTGTCGTGGGCGGTCTGGCCCGAAACCGTGGTCAGCAACGGCGCCCGGGTGTTCTTCGTGATGCTCTGGGCGCTGCTGGCCTACGCGGCGTTTCGCGGGCTCGGCTGGGTGCGTGTCGCCATCGGCCTGGTGTTCCTCGCTTCGGGATGGGGCGTGGCGAACGCCGAATCCCTCGCGTCGGCATTCGCCGACACGCCGGTGTCGGAACTTCTGTGCTCCGCCATGCAGGTGGCCGCCCTGGTGTTCCTCTGCCTGCCCGCCACCGGGCGCTGGTTCGCGGCGGTGCGGGAGCTGGACGCCGAGGGGTAGTGCAGCGCCCCGCCCGTCGCTACTCGGCCTTCGCGGAGAGCTGCAGCAGGATTCCGTGGGTGGACTTCGGGTGCACGAACACCTGGGGGCCGCCTTCGCCGATCAGGCGGGCGCCGGCTTCACGCATCGCGGTCGCCGTCTCGGCCACGTCGTCCACCTCGAACGCGAGGGTGTGGATGCCCTCGCCGCGGCCCTCGAGGGCGCGCCCGACCGCTCCGTTCGGGTCCGTCGGGGCGACCACCTCGATGAAGCCGCCGTTCGGCAGGTTGAAGAAAGCCTGCTTGATGCCGAGGGCCTCGCTCTCGTCCGTGCGGTCGAGGGTCAGTCCGAGGCAGTCGCGATAGGTCCTGATCCCCTCGTCGAAGTCGGCAACCCGCACGACGAGGTGATCGAATCCGGTCATGGCCATGGTGTGTCTCCTGGTGAATTGCGATGCCCCGGGTTGATTCGCGGGCGCTGCGCGCGCTCGAGGCGACAGCGGAGCTTAGCAGAAGTCACTCGAATCTCGCGGGCGCTGGAAAGACCTGCCGCCGGGGCATAAGGTAGCGCCCAACGGGAGACGCGGAGCGGGCCGATGTCCGAGGAACGGGGCCTCACCAATCACGAGATCACCATCGCGCTCGCGGGCGGGGCGGTACTGGGCCCTTTCCGGGCGACTTGGAGTACGGAGATCGTCAGCGACGTGCGCGAGCTGACGAAGGACTACGACGGGTTCCTCCAGGGCCAGCCGCAGACGCGCTACAAGTACCACCTGCACGACAGCGACAACCCCCATCGGCCGATCTCGCACTCGCTGATCCTGAACTTCGAGCACGTCACGGCGATCTACGACCGGGTGCTGCTGCACGACCACGAACACCAGGGCGACTGATCCGGCCGCGCCGGGAGCTTGTGCGGCGAGGATCGGCCCCCGGGCGTTACAGATTCCGCTGGAACAGCGCGAACAGCCGTTCCCAGTGCCGCTCGGCGGAGGGCTTGTGGTACTTGCCCTCGCGCTGCGGGAAGACGAAGCCGTGGTCGGCGCCGGGGTACCACTCGACGCGGTGGCTGATGCCCGTGGCGGCGAGGTGCTCCTCGAGGGGATCGATCATGGACGGCGGCGCCAGCGGGTCGAGCTCCGCGCAGCCGAAGTAGATCTCGCCCGCGATCCGGTGCGCCGTGCCGTGCGGGGCGTTGTCCCCGTAGAGCCGCACGCCGTGGAACGACGCGGCGGCCTTGATCCGGTCCGGGAACTCGGCCGCGGCCGCGAACACGAACGGTCCGCTCATGCAGTAGCCGACCGCGCCGACGGGACCGCCCCGGGCGGCATCCCGGCCCGCGGCGAAATCGAGCAGCACCCGGGTGTCCTCGCAGACCATGGCGTCGGTGGTGGCGTCCATGAGTTCCCGCATGCGCTCGCGCGTCGCGCCCGGCATGCCCATGTGGAACTCGCGCACCTGCCGGTAGTACAGGTTGGGGAGCATGACGTAGTAGCCCACCGTACCGATGCGGCGCGCCATGTCGTGCAGTTCCTCGCGCTTGCCCGGCGCGTCCATGTAAAAGATGACGAGGGGGAAGGGGCCGCCTTCCTCCGGGTGGGTAATGAAGGTGTTCATCGCGCCGTCGGCGGTCTGGATGTCGATTTCGGTTTCGATCATGGTGCAGGGCCCTGGAAGGAAGCGTGGAAGGAAGCGTGGAAGGAAGCGCCGCGATTATAGGGGTGGGCCGGTATGATGCGCGGCGTACGACCACTCTGGACCCTGTCATGCGCACCCTTCGTACGCTGCTGCTGGCCGGCGCCCGCACGCTCCTGCTGGCCGGCGCCGGTCTGCTCCTGCTGCCGAGCGCGGTCGCCGCCGCCGACACCGGCGCGTCCCAACGGTCGGACTACGCCGTGAGCGCCGATGTCGTCTACGGCCACAAGGCGGGCATGGCGCTCTTCTACGACGTGCTCCACCCCCACGAACCGAACGGCGCCGGCGTGGCGTTCATGGTGAGCGGCGGCTGGTTCTCCCGCTGGCGGCCGCCCGCGCGGCGCGTGGCGCGGTTCGAACACCTGCTCGACGCCGGGTTCACCGTGTTCGCCGTCCACCACGGCAGCGCGCCGCGCTTCAAGGTTCCGGAGGCGGTGGAGGACGTGCGGCGGGCCGTGCGCCACATCCGCATGCAGGCGGCGGACCACGGCATCGATCCCGACCGGATCGGCGTCAACGGCGGCAGCGCCGGGGGACACCTGTCGCTGATGCTCGGGCTGGCCGGGGACGCCGGCGACCCGGTGGCCGAAGATCCGGTGGAGCGCGTCTCCAGCCGCGTCCAGGCCGTCGTCGCGCTGTTCCCCCCGGTCGACCTGACCCGGTCCGTTGGTCCGAACGACAGGTTCCCGGCCCTCGACTTCGACCCGGAGCTCGCGGGAGTTGTTTCTCCGATAGGCTTCGCCAGCGCGGACGACCCGCCCGTGCTCATGATCCACGGCGACGCGGACCGGCTCGTGCCGCTGGCCAACAGCGAGCGCATGAGCGCGGCGCTCGATGGGGTCGGCGTCATGAACGAGGTCATCGTCCTCGAGGGGGCGGGCCACGGCTTTGAGGGCGCGGACGCGGCGCGGTCCCGCCGCGAGACGGTGGCGTTTTTCGAGCAGCACCTCGCCGGCGACCCGTGACCAAGGCGGAACCGGTGCGGGTAGGGCTCATTGGCTGCGGCACGATCGCACCCGCCTATCTGCGCGCCGCGGGGACGTTCCCGGCGTTCGAGGTCGTGGCATGTGCGGACCTCGACGGCGCGGCCGCGGCGGACCGGGCCGCGGAGTTCGGGATCGAACCGTTGCCCGTCGAAGCCCTGCTGGCCCGCGACGACATCGAAGCCATACTCAACCTGACCGTGCCGGCGGCCCACGCCGAGGTCTATCGGGCGGCGCTGCTGGCAGGCAAGCACGTCTACTGCGAAAAGCCCTTCGCGCTGGACTTTGCGGCCGGCGCCGACGTGCTCGCGCTGGCGGAGCGGTCGGGGCTCAGGGTGGGGTGCGCGCCGGACACTTTCCTCGGCGGCGGCCACCAGACCGTGCGCGGCCTCATCGACGCCGGCGCCATCGGCCGGCCCCTTTCGGCCACGGCGTGCATGATGATCCGCGGCCACGAGTCCTGGCACCCGAACCCGGACTTCTACTACCGCCCCGGCGGCGGTCCGCTCTTCGACATGGGCCCCTACTACCTGACGGCCCTCGTGCACGCGCTCGGGCCCATCGCGCGCGTGGCGGCGATGACGGGGCGGGGGCTCGAAGTCCGCACGATCGGTTCGGAGCCGCGGGCCGGACAGCAGATCGCCGTGGACGTGGACACCCACGCCGCGGGCGTCCTGGAGTTCGTCGGCGGGGCGGTGGCCACCGTCGTCATGAGCTTCGACGTCTGGCGCCACTCGAACCGATGGATCGAGATCCATGGCGTGGACGGCAGCCTGTCCGCGCCGGACCCCAACCGTTTCGGGGGCGCGGTCCGCGTGTCGGACCGCGGCGGGGAGTGGCGCGAAGCGCCCCTCTCGCACGGCTACACCGACAACATGCGCAGCGTCGGCCTCGCGGACCTCTGCACGGCGGTGCGGACCGGCCGCCCGCCCCGCTGCAGCGGGGCGCTGGCCCTGCACGTCCTCGAGGCCATGGAGGCGTTCGGCCGTTCGTCCCGCGCCGGCGCCCACGTCGCGCTGACCACCTCCCCGGAGCGGCCGGCGCCGCTCCCCGCGGACCTGGACCACGGAGCCCTCGATGCCTGAACCGCGCGTCTTCATCACCTGGGGTGGCTGGGACGGCCACGAACCGGAAGCCACGGCCGGCATCTTCGCGGATGTGCTGCGCGGGGACGGCTGCGACGTGATCGTCTCGGATTCCCTCGCCCCGCTCGCGGACGAGGCGTTCCTGGATGGCATCGACCTCGTCATGCCCGTCTGGACGATGTCCCGCATCGGGCAGGACGAGGAACGCGGGCTGCTGCGAGCGATCCGCAACGGCACGGGATGCGCCGGCTGGCATGGCGGCATGGGAGACGCCTTCCGCGCCAACGTCGAGTACCAGTTCATGGTGGGCGGGCAGTTCATCTGCCATCCGGGCGGGATCATCGACTACACCGTGCAGATCGTCTCGAACGACCCGATCGTCTCCGGGCTCGACGACTTCGCGATGCGCTCGGAGCAGTACTTCATGCACGTCGACCCGTCGAACGAGGTTCTGGCGACGACGACGTTCGCGGGCCGGCACTGGGGCATCGACTGGGTCAAGGACGTCGTCATGCCGGTCTGCTGGAAGAAACGCTACGGGGCCGGGCGCGTGTTCTACAGTTCGCTCGGTCACGTGGCCGCCGACTTCGACGTCCCCGAGGCGCGGGAGATCATGCGGCGCGGCTGCCACTGGGCCCTGCGGACCCCGGTGGGATCCGGTACCTGAACGGAAGCTGACTGACACGGGCCCGCCCGCGTCACCGGCAAACCGTCGGGGCCGACCGGCCGACGTACACGGTGTCGTCCAGCGCGCGAACGGCGATAATGCGCCCGGGACGGCGAGCCGCACTGTTGATCTGGAGGTTTGACTGACGATGCGCAACGATTTCCTGCTCCTGGGGGCTTACGCGCGTTTCGGCCGCGCGGCGCTGCTTGCCCTGGCTGGCATTGCCCTGGCGGGTGCCGCCACCGCGGCGGAGAAGCTGACGGTCGCACCCGTGCTGAAGGAGGTCACGCCGGCGGTGGTGAACATCTCCGTGCGCGGGCGTCGCGTGCAGCAGAACCCGCTCATGGAAGATCCCATCTTCCGGCGCTTCTTCAATGCACCCGGGCGCCGGAGCGTACCGATCCAGGGTATTGGCTCGGGGGTCATCATCGACAGCGACGAGGGGCTGGTCGTGACCAACCACCACGTAGTGC
The DNA here is from genome assembly GCA_963664635.1 of Pseudomonadales bacterium. Lineage (GTDB taxonomy): Bacteria > Pseudomonadota > Gammaproteobacteria > Pseudomonadales > Azotimanducaceae > VXNE01. The sequence goes on from OY761542.1 coordinate 1,191,860, forward strand.
ACGGCGCCGAAGAGATCGTCGTGACGCTGCGCGACCGCCGCGAGTTCGAGGCGACCCTCGTGGGCAGCGACCCCGGCACGGACGTGGCGCTGCTGCGCATCGAGGGCGACGATCTGGTCGAGCTGCCGCCGGGGGACTCGGACTCGCTCGAGGTCGGCGACTTCGTCGTGGCCATCGGCAACCCCTTCGGCCTGGGGCAGACCGTCACGCTCGGGATCGTGAGCGCGCTCGGGCGCAGCGGCCTGGGGCTCGAGGCCTACGAGGACTTCATCCAGACCGACGCCTCCATCAACCGGGGCAACTCCGGCGGGGCCCTGGTGGACCTCGACGGACAGCTCGTCGGCATCAACACGGCCATCAACTCCCCGAGCGGGGGTAGCGTGGGCATCGGCTTCGCGGTCCCCACGCGGATGGTGACGGCGGTCGTCGAGCAACTGCTCGAATTCGGGGAGGTACGGCGCGGCGTCCTCGGGGTGGTCATTTCGAACGTCAGCCCGGACGTCGCGGAAGGACTTGGGCTCGAGGAGGCCACGGGCGCGGTCGTCTCGCAGGTCATGGAGGGTTCGCCCGCGGAGCAGGCGGACATTCGGCCCTACGACGTGATCGTGAGCATCGACGGCGAGGCGGTGGACGGAGCGGCGGACCTGCGCAACCGGGTGGGACTCGTGCGCGTGGGCGAGGAAGTCGTGGTGGGGCTGCTGCGCGACGGCGAACGGCTCGAGAAGCGCGTCGCCATCGGCGAGGGAGATTTCGTGGCGGCGGGCCGGGGCGGTACCTCCGAGCGCTTCGCCGGCGTGCAGTTCCGCGACCTCGGGCCGCAGCATCCCCGCTTCGGGGAGGTTCGCGGCGTGGAGCTGGCCGCGGTGGAGCCGGGCAGCGGCGCGGCCCGTGCCGGCCTGCGCGCGGGGGATATCATCCTTGAAGTGAACCGGCGCAAGGTCGCGAACGTGCGCGAGTTCGTCGAGGCGGTCGGCCAGCAGGATGGGGTGTTGGCGCTCTACGTGCAGCGCGGGAACACGCGGACGTTCATCGCGGTGCGTTGACGGGGGAGGCGCGGGGCGGGAAGGCGCTGCTGCAAGCCCGGTCGCCCCTTCGAATCCGTTTGTCACCGGTACCCCGTTGGTTTAGGGTTAATGCATGGACCTTGAGCAGCGCCGCCGTGACCTCGTGGCGCGGCGAGCAGAGTTGGCCGAGCGGATGGCGCGCGTCGCGAGCCACACGCAGCACCGGTCCGAGCCGCTCTCGGCGGACTTCGCCGAGCAGGCGGTGGAACTCGAGAACCAGGGCGTGCTGGTGGCCCTCGACGGTGAGTTGAGCGCCGAGTTGCGCTCCATCGCGATCGCCCTGCAGCGCATCGAGTCCGGTGACTACGAGTACTGCATGCGCTGCGGGGACGAGATCGGCGAGGCGCGGCTGAACGTGCTGCCGTCGGTGACGCTCTGCATCAAGTGCGCCGAGGCGCAGGACCGGGGCTGAACGCCCGCGGTCCGGGAGTCACGCTCTCGGGTTGAACCCGGAGGCTTCCGCCAGCGACTCGTACAGGGCCCTTTCCCGCGCGCTGACCTGCGCCGGTACGTCGATCCGCACCGTGACCAGGTGGTTGCCCGGAGCCGAGCCCGGCAGGCCCCGGCCGGCGAGCCGCAGGCGCGTGCCGGCGGTGGTTCCCGGCGGGATCTTCAACTTGACGCGCCCGGTGACGGTCGGGACGGGAACGCTGGTGCCGAGGACGGCCTCCCATGGGGTCACCCGGACTTCCGAGCGGATGTCGAGGCCCTCGACCGTGAACTCGGGATGCGGCAGCAGGCGCAGCTCGATATAGAGGTCGCCGGCGGCGCCGTCTCCCATGCCGGCGTCCCCCTGGCCGCGGAGCCGGAAGCTCTGCCCGTCGGTGAGTCCTGGCGGTACCTTGACCTTGAGGACCTTGAGCCGCTTCGAACCGGGCGCACCCGATGACGGGCCGAGGCTGACTTCGACGGGTTCCTGGGAGGCGATCTGTTCCAGGGTCACGTGCAGGACGGCGCGGGTGTCCCTGCCCCTGGCATCGCCGCCGAAGCCGCCATGCCCCCGCATCGCGTCGGCGAACGGCCCGCCCGGTGCCGCGGCTTCGCCGAACAGCCCACCGTCCCCGAACATCGCCTGAAAGAAGTCGCTGAAACCGCCGGCGCCGCCCATGCCGCCCTGGAAGTGGAACTGCCGTCCCCACCCCGGCGGCGGGCGGAACTCCTGCCCCGCGCGCCAGTTGGTGCCGAGCTGGTCGTAGGCCCCCCGCTTCTCCGGGTCCTTCAGGACTTCGTAGGCTTCGCCGACTTCCTTGAAGCGCGCGTCGGCGTCCGACTCGCGGCTGACGTCGGGATGGTACTTGCGGGCCAGGCGACGGTAGGCGCGCTTGATGTCGTCCTGGCTCGCGGTGCGCTCGACACCGAGGATGTCGTAGTAGTCCCGGAACTCCATGCGCCGGCCCCGCGTCCGCCTTACCCCGCCGCGTCGGCCGTCGCCGGCTTCCGGGAGAAGGCCAGCGCGTCGTCGACCACGTCCACCGCCACGGTATCGTGCACGGCGAAGTCCCCGCCGAGCAGCGCCCTGGACAACGGGTTCTCGACCTGCTGCTGGATCGCGCGCTTGAGGGGGCGCGCACCGTAGACGGGGTCGAAGCCGGCCGCCCCCAGGCGGTCCAGGGCCGCATCCGAGAGTTCGAGCCCGATTTCCTGCTCGGCCAGCCGCTCGCGGAGGCGGCGGATCTGGATTTCCGTGATCGCCCGGATCTGGCTGCGGTCGAGCGGATGGAACACGACCACCTCGTCGATGCGGTTGACGAACTCCGGCCGGAACTGCTGCGTGACCAGCTCCATCACCTTGTCTTTCATCTCCCGGTAGCTCTCCTCCCGGCGGTGCCACGAAGCCGCTCCGGCGAGCTCCTGGATGACGGCGGAACCGAGGTTCGACGTCATGATGACGACCGTGTTGCGGAAGTCCACGGTGCGTCCGTGTCCGTCCGTCAGGCGCCCGTCCTCGAGCACCTGCAGCAGCACGTTGAACACGTCCGGGTGTGCCTTCTCCACCTCGTCGAGCAATACGACCGAGTAGGGCTTGCGGCGCACCTTCTCGGTCAGGTAGCCGCCTTCCTCGTACCCCACGTAGCCGGGGGGGGCGCCGATCAGCCGGGCGACGGAGTGCTTCTCCATGAACTCGGACATGTCGAGCCGCACCATGGCGTCCTCGGTGTCGAAGAGGAACTCCGCCAAGGCGCGGGTCAGCTCCGTCTTGCCGACCCCCGTCGGGCCAAGGAAGAGGAACGAGCCGTTGGGACGGTCGGGATCCGCGACGCCCGCGCGCGAGCGACGGATGGCGTCGGCGATCACGGACACCGCCTCGTCCTGGCCCACCACGCGCCGGTGCAGACCCGCCTCCATGCCGAGGAGCTTCGCGCGCTCGCCCTCGAGCATCCTGGCCACGGGGATGCCGGTCCACGCGGAGACGACCTCCGCGATCTCGTCTTCGGTGACCTTGCTGCGCAGGAGCTGGAAGACCGCCTCGTCCGCCCTCGCCGCCTGCCCGAGCCGCTTCTCGAGCTCCGGAATGGTGCCGTACTGGAGCTCGGACATGCGCTGCAGGTCGCCGGCGCGGCGGGCCGTCTCGAACTCCATGCGGGCGCGCTCGAGCTCCTCCTTGACGTGCTGCGTCCCCTGCACCGCGGCTTTCTCGGCGTTCCAGACCTCCTCGAGGTCCGCGAACTCGCGCTCGAGGTGCTCGACTTCCTCGTTGAGCCGCTCGAGGCGCTCTCGGGAGGCGTCGTCGGTCTCCTTCTTCAGCGCTTCCTGCTCGATCTTGAGCTGCACGAGGCGCCGCTCGAGGCGGTCCATGGGCTCCGGCTTCGAGTCGATCTCCATGCGGATGCGGCTCGCGGACTCGTCGACCAGGTCGATGGCCTTGTCCGGGAGCTGCCGGTCGGAAATGTAGCGGTGCGAGAGCGTCGCGGCGGCGACGATGGCCGGGTCGGTGATCTCGACGCCGTGGTGCACCTCGTAGCGTTCCTTGAGCCCGCGCAGGATGGCGATCGTGTCCTCGACGGAGGGTTCGTCCACCTGGACCCTCTGGAAGCGGCGTTCCAGCGCCGCGTCCTTTTCGATGTTCTCGCGATACTCGTCGAGGGTGGTGGCGCCGACGCAGTGCAGTTCCCCCCGCGCGAGGGCGGGCTTGAGCATGTTGCCGGCGTCGATCGCGCCCTCGGCCTTGCCGGCGCCGACCAGGGTGTGGATCTCGTCAATGAACAGGACGATCTGGCCCTCCTGCTTGGCGAGGTCGTTCAGCACGGCCTTCATGCGCTCCTCGAACTCGCCCCGGTACTTGGCCCCGGCAATGAGCGCGCCGAGGTCGAGGGCCAGCAAACGCCTGCCCTTCAGTCCCTCCGGGACTTCGCCGTTCACGATCCGCTGCGCCAGGCCCTCGACGATGGCCGTCTTGCCGACCCCGGGTTCGCCGATGAGCACTGGGTTGTTCTTGGTGCGGCGCTGCAGGACCTGCACGGTGCGGCGGATCTCGTCGTCGCGGCCGATCACGGGGTCGAGCTTGCCCTGCTCGGCGCGCTCGGTCAGGTCGATGGCGTACTTGGCGAGGGCCTGCCGGTTCTCCTCGGCGTTGGCGTCGGAGACCGACTCCCCGCCCCGCACCCGGTCGATGGCGGCCTCGATGGCCCGGGCATCGCCGCCGTGCGCGCGCAGCGCATCGGCGGCCGGCCCGCCGGACTCCTGCACGGCGAGCGGGAAAAGTTCGCTGGAGATGTAGGCGTCACCGCGCTTCTGCGCGAGCCTGTCGGTGACGTTCAGGGCGCGGCCGAGGTCCTTGCCGACCTGCACGTCCCCCGCGGCGGCGCCCGAGACCTGGGGCAGGCCGTCCACCAGCTCGCCGAGCGCGGAACGCAGCGCATTGACGTTGACGCCGGCCTGGCCGAGCACGTGGCGCAGCCCGCCGTCGCGCTGGTCGAGCAGGGCCACGAGCAGGTGCGCGGGTTCGATGAACTGGTGTTCGCGGCCCGCGGCGAGGCTCTGCGCATCGGAGAGCGCCGTCTGGAACCGGGTGGTCATCTTGTCCATGCGCATGTCGTTGCCCTCGCGCCCCTGCCTCAAGTGCCGTGATTGCGTCGATAACGCATAGGTATGGGCGGGTGGCGGGTTTGCAATGTCGGCGGCTCGGGGTGGACTCGGCCCCGGGCATCTGGAGATGTCGTGGGGCGGACGCCGGGGCTGTTTCACTCGCGATGGCTACGGCTCTCTCGAAGGGAGTTGTCGCCACCATCCGAGGTCTTGCGCGCGGCCCGTGCCCGCGGCGGAAAGGACCGTCACGTGCAACGACACGGCGAATGCACTGGCTGCGGTTTCCCTCGGCTCTGGTACCCTCGCGTTGCGCATGCCAACTAGCGTGGCAAAGGCGGGTATAGCTGCCTTACAGGTGCGTCGGCTCGATGAACTGGTGTTCGCGGCCCGCGGTCGGGCTCTGCGCTTCCGCGAGCGGCCGTCCGGAACCGGGTGGTCATCTTGTCCATGCGCATGTCGCTGCCCCCTCCGGCCCGGGCATGCTGGCCACCCGAGCGTGGACTAACCACCACCCTGCCGATTACCATACTGTGGAGTTTGTTCCACGCGCGCGACAAGGAACGTGTCATGGCAGTGCCGGAAAGCAGGGAAGAGTTGAGCGAGTCGTGGCGAGGGCGTTTCGAGGTCCTGGACAAGATCGACGGAGCTATCTTCAGCCGATGGAGGGAGCTGTCGATGGACGAGAGGCGGAGGGTGGGGTTCCGGTTGTTGCCGTTCGTTTTCTCGGTGGCCTGGTACGGTGCGAAGGGCATGTCGGAGAAGGGCCTGACGATCCTGACGGCGTTTGCTTTGCTGGCGACGGCGCTCGGGGCTGTTGGCGTGCCCGGCGTCATCGTGTGGGTCACGATGGCGGCTACGTGCGCCGGTTGGGGGACGAGCGACTACTACAACAGGGTGGAGCACGGCGAGCGGATCTGGCCGCGGCTCGCGGCCCGGATGCCGGGTCGGCTCAAGACGATCCCGGCGCTTGCCGTGGTCGCGGCGGTGGCGCTGGGCGCCTACGCAGCCTTCCTCATGCGCTCGTGAGCGGGGCGCTCACCCGGAGTACCCGATCCGGTAGATGATGCCGCCCTGGTCGTCGGAGACCAGCAGCGCGCCGTCGGGCATCACCAGCACGTCGACCGGGCGGCCCCAGTTGGATTCCTCCTGTAGCCAGCCGGTGGCGAAAGGTTCGTAGCTGGTGGCCCTGTCCCCCCGCAGCCGCACGAGCATGACGCGGTAGCCGATCTTGCTGCTGCGGTTCCAGGAGCCGTGTTCGGCGATGAAGACCTGATTCCGATACTCCTCCGGAAACAGGTCTCCCGTGTAGAAGCGCATGCCGAGCGCTGCAACGTGGGGGCCGAGATGCTGGACGGGGGCGACGAAATCGCCGCAGGGGCGGTCGTTGAAGTCGGGGTCGGGGGTGTCGGCGCCGTGGCAGTAGGGATGGCCGAAGTGCGAGCCGTTCGCGGTGAGGCGGTTCAGTTCGTCGGGTGGGAGGTCGTCGCCCATCCAGTCCCGGCCGTTGTCCGTGAACCACAGTTCGCCGGACTGCGGATGCCAGTCGAAACCGACCGTGTTGCGGACGCCGCGGGCGATCACGGTGAAGACGCCGGTGGTGACGTTCAGCCGGCCGATGGTGGCGTACGGATCGTCGCGGAGGCAGATGTTGCAGGGCGCGCCGACGGGAACGTACAGGTCGCCGTCCGGACCGAAACGTATGAACTTCCAGCCGTGGGACCGGTCGGTGGGGAAGGCGTCCGTGACGACCTGCGGCCGCGGTGGCGCGTCGAGGCGTGTTTCGATGTCCGCGTAGCGCAGGACGCGGCTGTTCTCCGCCACGTACAGGTCGCCGGCCCGGAAGGCGACGCCGTTGGGCCGGTTCAGGCCCCGGGCCAGGGTGATGGTGCGCTCGGCCCAGAGATCGCCGTCCTCGTCGCGCAGGGCGTACACTCGGCCGCCACCGTCCGAGCGTGTACCCACGAACACCGTGCCGCCGGAGCCGAGCGCCATCGAACGCGCATCGGTCACGCCCTCGGCCCACGCGCGGATCGTGAATCCGTCCGGCAGCTCGATCCGGGAGCCGTGCCCGGGGTCCGACCAGTCGCCCGTGCCGGCGTCGTTGCTGGCGCGCACCTGCACCTCGAAGCTCCAGCCGGATGCGGTCGAGGACAGCTCGGTCCGCGTTGCCGAGCCGTCGTGGGCGGCGTCGGTGTAACCATCGCCGGGACTGCGCCGGAACCGCACGTCGTAGTCGACGATCGGCGGCCCGGCGTTCGCCGGCGCCGTCCAGGTCGTCGTGGCGGTGGTCGGGGAGTCGAAGGTCACCCGTGGCGGCGCGGGCCGGCCCGGGGTCTCGGGGTCCACGTCCGTCACGGTCACGGTGATCGCCTGGGTCGCCGTCAGGGTGCGTGCGCCGGCGCCGCTGCTTGCCTGGACCGTCACGGCGTAGCGGTTCTCCGCGGCGGCATCGAGCGGTCGCTCGAAGTCGGGGGCGTCCGCGAAGCGCAGGGTTGCCGGCGCGGGGTCGATGCGGAAGAGCGCACGGTCCGCGCCTGCGACGATGGAGTAGCCGGTAACGCGGTCCGTGTCGTCCGCGTCGCTGGCGTTCAGAGCGCCCGCGAAAGTGGTGTTCTCGGCCACGGAGAACGTGGACGGATTCTCGAAAACGGGGCCTTCGTTCGAAGCCGGCGGCACCGTGGGGCCGGTGCCGTCTCCTGGATCTTCGGTCGAGTCGCCGTCCGTCCGTCCGAACGCGGCTCGGGACCAGTCGCCGGCGCCAAAGCCGTTGCCGGCGCGTACGCGGACCGCGTAACGGGTGCTCGCGGCAAGTCCGGTGAGTGTCGCGCCGGTGGCCAGGCCTACGTGCGGCCAGTGCGCGAATGCCTGGGCCGCTGCGGCCCGGTACTGGATGTCGTAGTCGATGAGGTCCGATGCGCCCTCCGGCGCCGTCCAGGCGACGGACAGGGCGGTCTCGGAGACGGCCGCGACCGACGGCGGTCCCGGGGCGGGGGGAACGGCCGGCGGGCGGCGCTGGACCAGCCACAGCACTGCGGCGTCGTTTGGCGTGGCGACCGGTCCGGCGCCGTCTTCGGCGAGTGCGGCCGGCGACCAGGGTAGCGACAGGCGGCCGGCGCCGTCCCCGGCGCCGGCGAGGCCGATAGCGAGTGCGGCAAGGGTGACACCGCGTGCGATCCGGGAGCGGGTGGCCATCGTCTCCTCTTCGTGTGGGACGTTGTGTGGGACAGGTGAGGGCGCCTTGGAGACGCGGATGATGGCATGTCCGCCGCCCGCGGCCCACTCGTTGGCCGGGTGACCGCGTCATTCGCGTTGGGTTGTAACTGACCAGACAGTTGACCTACTCTCTGGCCATGATCAGGGTCAACGTCGCGGAGGCGAAGGCCGGGTTTTCGCGCTACCTGGAGAGCGTGCAACAGGGCGAGACCATCATCCTGTGTCGCCGCAATGTCCCCATCGCGGAGATCCGCCCGCTGCCCCGCAAGCCGGTGCGGGAACGGCCGGTGGGTATCGACCGCGGCATGGAGTTGCCGGCGGGGTTTTTCGAGCCGCTCCCGGAGGCGTTGCTCGACGCGTTCGAGGGCACGGACGCCGGCGGGTGAGCGGCCCGGCCTCGTGAGCGCTCGCTTCCTGCTCGATACGTGCACCTTCCTGTGGCTCGCCATGGACGCGCCGCAGCTCTCGGCGACGGCGCGGTCGCACTGCCGGGACCCGGAGAACGAGGTGTTTCTCAGCGCCCTGTCGGCCTGGGAGATCGCGGTGAAACACCGGCTGGGGCGCTTGCCGCTGCCGGAACCGCCCCGGCGCTACGTCGCCAGCCGCCGGGAGTGGCTGGAGCTCGAGCCCCTGGTGTTCGACGAGGCCGCCGCCGCGCACGACGCGCTGCTGCCGGCGCACCACCGGGATCCGTTCGACCGCGGCCTCGTCTCTCAGGCTATCCTGAACGGTTTGACGATCATGACGCCGGACGCGCAGATCGCGCGGTATCCGGCGCCCGTGCTCTGGTAGCCGCGTCTCGTCCGAGGGAATGACGAGGGAATGAAAGGAGGCAAGTCCATGACTTTCGATGCACTGCTCATCGCCAACCGCGGCGAGATCGCCATCCGTATCGCGCGGGCCGCGGGGGAACTCGGCCTGCGGACCGTGGCGGTGTACTCGGAGGACGACGCGGCGAGCCTGCATGTGCGGGCGGCCGACGAATCCCGGGCCCTGCAGGGCGTGGGGGCGGCGGCGTATCTCGACGAAGAGGGCGTGATCGAGGCGGCGGGGGCCGCGGGCTGCGGGGCCATCCACCCCGGCTACGGCTTCCTGGCGGAACGCGCCGGCTTCGCGCGCCGCTGCACGGAAGCAGGCATCGTCTTCGTGGGACCGAGTCCCGAACACCTCGAACTGTTCGGCGACAAGGGCCGCGCCCGGGCGGCGGCGGCCGGGGCGGGCGTACCGGTGCTCGACGGGATCGACGGGGCCGTTTCGCTGGGGCAGGCCGGGGACTTCCTCGCGTCCCTGTCCGGCCGGGCGATGATCGTGAAGGCCGTCGCGGGGGGCGGCGGCCGCGGTACGCGCGTGGTGTCGTCCGCCGACGAACTCGAAGCGGCCTACGAGCGGTGCCGGTCCGAGGCGCGGGCCGCCTTCGGGTTGGCGGACGTGTACGTGGAGGAGTTCCTCCCGCGGGCGCGTCATGTCGAGGTCCAGGTGCTGGGCGACCTGCACGGCGGCGTCACCCATCTCGGCGAACGCGAGTGCAGCGTGCAGCGGCGGCACCAGAAACTCGTCGAGGTCGCGCCGGCCCCGGGGCTGTCGGAGGACTTGCGCACGGCGATCATCGACGCGGCGGTGCGCTTCGCGCGGAGCGAGCGCTACACGAACCTCGGGACGTTCGAGTTCCTGGTCGACGCGTCCGGGGACCGTTCCGAGCGACCGTTCGTGTTCATCGAGACGAACGCGAGGCTGCAGGTGGAGCACACGGTGACGGAGGAAGTGACCGGGGTGGACCTGGTCCAGGCGCAGATCCGGCTCGCCCGGGGCGCGTCCCTTGACGAGGTCGGCCTCGGGGAGTCGGGAGCGCTCGCACCGCGCGGCTACGCCATCCAGGCCCGGGTCAACATGGAGACGATCGGCGAGGACGGTTCGGTGCGCCCGGCGAGCGGCACGATCACCGCCTACGACGCCCCGAGCGGCCCCGGGGTGCGTACGGACGGCTTCGGCTACGCGGGGTACCGCACGAGCACGGCGTTCGACTCGCTGCTCGCCAAGGTGGTGGGCCACTCGCCCGCGCCGGACTTCGGGGCGGCGATCGCCCGGACGGCACGCGCTCTGTCGGAATTCCGGCTCGAGGGCGTGGGCACCAACCTGCCGTTCCTGCGCAACGTGTTGCGGCACGAGGACTTCGTGGGCGCGCGCGTGCACACGCGGTGGGTCGACGAGCACCTGGCCGAACTCGCCGCGCCGGACGCGGACGGCCCGGCGCGCTATGTCGCCGCTGCCGAGCCGGTGTCCGACGGGAGCCAGGGCGGCTACGCCGGCGCGCGCGTGGACACCTCCGATCCGCTGGCCCTGTTCGACCACGACGCGCGCGTCAAGGCGGAGCAGGCGCCCGCGCAGGCCGTGCCGGACGCGTCCGAGGCGATGGGTCCCGAGGGGGCGGTCGGTCTCAGTTCTCCCATGCAGGGGACCATCGTCTCGCTGGATGTGGCGGTGGACGACGAGGTCAGGGAGGGTCAGCAGGTCGCGGTGGTCGAGGCGATGAAGATGGAGCATGTCATCGCCGCCGACCGCGACGGCATCGTGCGCCGGATCACCATGGCCGCCGGCGACGTGGTGCGCGAGGGCTACCCGATCGTCTTCGTCGAGGAGGCCGAGGTGAGCGGCGGGAGCGCGGCGTCGGACGAGGAATTCGATCCGGACTACATCCGTCCAGACCTGCGGCAACTGTACGAACGCCACGCCTATACGCTCGACGAGAACCGGCCCGAGGCGGTCGAGAAGCGCTACGCCCGTGGCTACCGGATGCCCCGCGAGAACATCGACCAGCTCATGGATCCCGGGTCGTTCAAGGAGTACTGGCCGCTGATCGTCGCGCGCCAGCACCGGCGCCACGACATGGAGGAGCTGCGCAGGAACACCCCGGCGGATGGCCTGATCGCCGGGATCGGCACGATCAACGGCGAGCTGTTCGACGAGGAGTGGGCGCGCGCCATGGTGGTGCACTACGACTACACGGTCCTCGCCGGGACGCAGGGCGGGCGCAACCACTACAAGCAGGACCGGATGTTCGAGCTCGCGAACCGGTTCCGCATCCCGGTGGTGCTGTTCGGCGAGGGCGGCGGGGGCCGTCCCGGGGACGACTCCACCGGCCCGGGCGTGGCGTTCGACACGCACACGTTCACCCAGTTCTCGAAGCTCTCCGGCCTGGTCCCGCTCGTCAGCGTGATCAACGGGCGCACCTTCGCCGGCAACACGGCGCTGGTGGCCTGTTGCGACGTCATCATCGCCACCGAGCGGACCACCGTGGCCATGGGCGGCCCCGCCATGATCGAGGGCGGCGGGCTGGGCATCTACACGCCGGAGGAAGTCGGGCCGATGTCCTTCCAGGTGCCGAACGGGGTCGTCGATCTCCTGGCCAGGGACGAGGAAGAGGCCGTCGAGGTCGCCAGGAAGTACCTCTCCTACTTCCAGGGACGGACGGAATCCTGGGAGGCACACGACCAGCGCCGGCTGCGCCAGGTCGTTCCGGAGAACCGCCTGCGCCTGTACGACATGCGCGAGATCGTGGACACCATCGCCGACGTCGGTTCGGTGCTCGAGATCCGGGAGAAGTTCGGCATCGGCGTCATCACCGCGTTCATCCGGGTCGAGGGCTACCCGATGGGCGTCATCGCCAACAACCCGCACCATCTCGCCGGGGCCATCGACTCCGACGGCGCGGACAAGGGCGCCCGCTTCATCCAGCTCTGCGACGCGTTCGACATTCCGGTCCTGAGCCTCATGGACTGCCCGGGCATGATGGTGGGGCCGGACGTGGAGCGTACGGCGCTGGTGCGCCATTGCGTACGGATGTTCAATGCCGGAGCCAACCTCACCACCCCGCTCTTCGGCGTCGTGGTGCGCAAGGCGTACGGGCTCGGCGTGCAGGCCATGTGCGGCGCCAGCGCGCTCGTTGGCTTCTTCACCGTTGCCTGGCCGACGGCGGAGTTCGCCGGGATGAACATCGAGGGCTCGGTGAAGCTCGGCTACCGCAAGGAACTCGCGTCCATCGAGGACCCGGAGGAGCGGCGCCTCGAGTTCGAGCGCCGCGTGGAGCACGCCTACGAGGGCGCCAAGGCCGTCAACGCCGGCACCGGCGGCGGCCTGGACGACGTCATAGACCCGGCCGACACGCGGAGTTGGATCGCGAACAGCTTGCGGCGCCTGCCGCCCGCGGCCCCGCGGACGGAGAAGAAGTACCCGTACATCGACACTTGGTAGCGCCGGCCGCGTTGCCCGGGACCTGCGGGTCGCCGCCGAACCGATCGACGGGCGGCGCGGAGCCGCCGGGCCCCCGCGTCCTTTCGTCCGAGTTGCCCGGGGGCTGCGCCAGATTGCCAGACCTTATGTTGATACGCATTATGTACATCTGCATAATAAATTCGTGGATTTCATCGATCGCTCTGACGAGATGCGCCGCCTCGATGCGGCGCTCGCCCGCCCCGGTGGCTTCGCCGTCCTCTGGGGACGCCGGCGAGTGGGCAAGTCGCGGCTCCTGGTCGAGTGGACCAGGCGGCGGGACGGCCTCTACACCGTGGCGGACCGGTCCGCGCCGCCCGTGCAGAGACGCTACCTGGCGACGGCCGTCGCACGGCGGTTCGCGGGTTTCGCGGACGTCGAGTACCCGGACTGGCGGTCGTTCCTGGACCGACTGGCGAACGAATCCCGGCGCGATGGCTGGCGGGGCCCGTTCGTCATCGACGAGTTGCCGTACCTGGTGCTGGCGGATCCGGGCGTACCGAGCGTTCTGCAGAACTGGTTGGACACCGATGCCTTCCGACCCGCGCTCGCCGTAAGCGGTTCCAGCCAGCACATGATGTACGGCGCGGCCCTCGCGGCCGATGCGCCGTTGTACGGCCGCGCGGCGGAGGCGTTCGTCGTACGGCCCCTGAGAGCGGGTTACCTCGCGGACGCGTTTCCTGAACTCGACGCGACGGCACTGGTCGCGGCGTATGCCGTATGGGGGGGCGTGCCGCGCTATTGGGAGCTGGCCGTCGGGTTCGGCCGGCGGCTCGACGATGCGGTAGACGGACTCTTGCTGGATCCCGCCGCCGCGCTGCATGAAGAGCCCTTGCGGCTGCTCCTGGAGGAGACCCCACAGGCCATGGCGCTGCGGCCCGTGCTCGACGCCATTGGCGCGGGGGCGCATCGCGTCAGCGAAATCGCGGGTCGTCTGGGTCGCCCCGCATCCAGTCTGTCGCGCCCGCTCGCGACGCTCGTCGGGATGGATTTCGTCCGGCGCGAGACGCCGTTCGGCAGCAGCCCGCGCTCGGACAGGCGCAGCCTGTACCGGATCGCGGATCCGCTCCTGCGCCTCTGGTTCCGGGTCGTCGCTCCGCACCGCGCGGCATTGGCCGAGACGCCGGCGGAGACGCGGCTCGGCTATTGGCATCGCCACCGGCGCAGCCTCGAGGCGCAGGCATGGGAGGAGCTCTGCCGCATGGCCGTCCCGGTCCTCCATCGCGTTGACGCATCCATAGCGGCCCTCGGTCCCTGGCGGGCGGCCCGGCGCTACTGGCGTGGCAACGACCCGGAGTTGGACATCGTCGCGATGTCGGTGGACGGTGAACGCATGCTGATCGGCGAGGTCAAGTGGCTACAGGCGCCCCTGCGCGCGCCGGAGGCGGCTGCGGCCGTGACGCGGCTACGTGTGGCGGCCCGCGGGTTGCCCTGGGCTCGCGAGGCCGACGTAATCCACGCACTCTTCGTCCCGGAGGCCTCGGCCGGCGTGTCCGCGGACGCCGATATCCATGTAGTCGACGCCCGCGCCGTGCTGTCGTCGTTGCGGTAGCGCCGCCAGGGGGCATCGCCCCGAGGGGCGCTCTCCCCGGCTCATGTGGGCGGTCAGCGCGGTCGCAGGGCTCGGCGCGCCCGCAGCAAAGGCGCCTCGCCCTCGGGGTCGGAGTCCAGATAGGCGTTGCAGGCGGCATCGAAATCGTCGCCTGCGGGCGGCGGCGTGCGGTAGTCGGTCCACAAACCCGCGGCGCGCAGGGCGTCGCGCTCCGCGCGAAAGACGTGCAGGAAGCGGTCGCGCGCCGACGACGTGCGCACGCCGTATGCGAGTTCGATGTCGACACAGCCGGCGTAGCAGCCGTCCATGTCGCGCACCTGGGCGATCGCGGCCTCGCAGATGGCGCTCTGGTCGAACACGATGAATGCCGGAGGGGGATCCTCGTCGTCCAGGACCACGCCGCCGGCGGGGGGAGCGGCGAGCTGGGCGAACAGGCGCGGCGCGCTCGAGGTGGTGCCCAGACAGACTTGATAGCACCGCCCGACCGCGGCGCGTCCTTCCTCTTCCCTGGTGAGCGTTTGCGCCCATGCGGACGATATCCAGAGGGCCGCGGCACAAACCCTGGCGATGGCGCCTCGCAGGCTCATGATCTCCTCCTGTACGCGGATGGCGTTCGGAACCGAGGGCGTGCCCCGACTGGCGTCGCCCTTCGCACGGTCCCCATTTGACCACCGTGCGCGCCCGGGATGGAACCGCCTCCGAAACCCGTCAGCCCTCCTGCCGCATCAGTACGTCGTCCTTCCCGCGCCAGCGCGCCTCGAGCCAGTCCCGCGGTCCCGCGTCCAGGACCTCCCGCATCGTCAGACACTCCGCGTGGACCGAGATGTCGCCGGCGGCGCCGCCGAGGAACGCCCAGAAGTCGCAACGGCCGGGGTAGACGAGGGTCATGTCGATCACCCGAGCGTCCGTCGGGGCGAGGGCCCGTGCGATGGCTTCGAAGCCTCCGGCGCGGGGCGGGAGCAGGGCACGGTAGGGACTGCGCGAGCGCGTGTGTTTCGCTGGGGTGAAGCGCGTGCCCTCCACGAACGACAGCATGGCCGCGGGTCTTGAGCGCAGTGTCCGGCACGCATCGTGGACGCGCCGGCGATCCGCGGCGCGGCGTTCCGCTTCGGTCGTCGCGCCCGAGGCGCGGCGGCGCACCACGGGGAAGTCGAACGCGACGAATATGAGCCCCAGGACCGGGATCCACGCCAGTTCCCGCTTGCACAGGAACTTGACTACCGGGCCGCGTCGGGCGAGCGCGCTCTGGATCAGGAAGATGTCCGCCCACGAGCGGTGGTTCGCGACCACGATGCAGGCGCGGTCCCGGTCGAGTGCGAGTCCCGGATCCTGCCAGGCGGCCCCCGACACCCTCTTGAGCCACCAGTCGTCAAACGTCACCGCGAGGCGGTAGATGGCTTCGGCGGCGGCCTGTGTTCCCGGCCGCAAGCCGGGCGCCAGCGTTCGGAGGATCAGCAGTCCGAGCAGGGGTACGCACCAGAGCGTGAGGTTTGTCGAGATGGCAACCAACGCCGCGCCGGCGGCGAGGTGTTGCCGAGGGGTCATGGGCGGCCGGCCTTCGAGCCGCGCGCCCGCGTGCGGAGCATGGGGATGAGCTTCGGCGTGCGCGCCGTGTACTCCGCGTATTCGGGATCGTCGCCCCAGCGCCGGCGGGCGCTGGCGTCGAGCATGCGTACGCCGCTGATGCGGGTCAGCAGCACCCAGACGAACAGCGGCGAGACCAGCGTCGCGTACTGCCATCCGCGCAGGGCCGGCAGGGCGCAGACCGCGATGCCGGTCCAGAGGAGGATCTCGCCGCAGTAGTTGGGGTGCTGGGACCAGGCCCAGAGGCCGTGGCGGATGAAGCGCCCGGCGTGCTCCTCCCGCGCCCGGAAGCGGCGTTTCTGCTCGTCGGCGACGACTTCGACGAGGAAGCCGGCGAGCCAGAGGCCGCAACCGGCCGCCAGGAACGCGTCCGGCGGGACCCGGACGTCCGAGGTCATCGCGGCGAGCCCGGGACCGAACGAGACCACGGTCCACACGGTCTGCAGGGTCCAGGTCATCAGGAATGTCGGGAAATCCTCGCGGATGCGCGTAAAGCGCCGGTCGAAGCCGTCGCGCCGGATGCGCAGGGTCAGAAACACACCCAGCCGGACGGCCCACACCGCGACGAGGGCCGCGATGATCGTCGCGCGCGCGTCCCCCGTGCCGGCGGCGAGGGCGATGAGCGCCAGGGTCAGAAACGTGACTGACCCGAGCAGATCGTAGAAACGCTCCGTACGGAGAACGAACGCCGGGACGAACCCCGCCCAGCCGATGACGAACGCGACGGCGACGCAGGCGGCGAAGACCGGCACGCCGCCGAGGCGGATGCCCTGGTCGCTGCCCGCCAGCGCCAGCAGGACGCCGACGGCGACGGCGCCGGCGGTGCCGAGCCAGGGCAGCAGCCGTGCGTTCACGCGGCGTCCCGAAACGCGGATGCCTTGCGGGGGCTCGGGCTCAGGAAGCTCCGGTCGGCACCTCGTTGAACGGGATCCCCTTGTCCACGCGCACGTCCTGGGGCAGCCCGAGGACGCGTTCGGCCAGGATGTTCAGCATGATCTCGTCCGTGCCGCCGGCGATGCGTCCGCCCGGGGCGCCCATGTACGCGTCCTGGTACAGGCCGGCGGCGACCGTGAACTCGGGATCCGTGATCGCCCCGGACTGCTCAAGCAGGTCCATCGCGAACGACGCCATGTCCTGGCCCTTGGCCGCGCCGACGTACTTGCCGATGGAGTTCTCGGGTCCCGGGATCTCGCCGCGCGAGAGGGCCGAGAGCGACCGATAGCCGGTGTAACGCAGTCCGGACTCCTGTACGTACCAGTCGGCGAGCTTCGCCCGGACGCTCTTGTCCTCGATGGCGGGACGGTCGTCGATGTGTACCCGCTGTGCGAGGTCGAAGAGCTGCCGGAAGCCGGCGCCGCCACCCCCGGCGCCGATGGAGGCGCGTTCGTTCATGAGCGTCGTGATCGCGACCTGCCAGCCCTGGCCGACGGCGCCGAGCCGTTGCGAATCGGACACGCGGACATCGGTGAAGTAGACCTCGTTGAAGCCGGAGGCGCCCGAGATCTGCTTGATCGGCTTCACTTCGATGCCCGGCGACTTCATGTCGACGAAGAAGTACGTGAGTCCCTTGTGCTTCGGCACGTTGGGATCGGTGCGCAGTACGAGGATCGCGTAGTCGCTGAAGTGGGCGCCGGTGGTCCAGATCTTCTGGCCGTTGATCACCCATTCGTCGCCGTCCTTGACCGCCCGCGTGCGCAGGGCCGCCAGGTCCGATCCGCCCGCGGGCTCGCTGAAGAGCTGGCACCAGATGTGTTCGCCGGACGCGAGCGGCGGCAGGTGCTCCAGCTTCTGCTCCTCGGTGGCCCAGGCCATCATGGTCGGGGCCGCCATGCCCTGGCCGATGCCGAACACGCCGAAGGTCGTGCCGACGCGCGCCTCCTCCTGGTTCCAGATGACCTGCTCGATCGCGGAAGCGCCGCGGCCGCCGTATTCCTTCGGCCAGCGAATGCACGCCCAGCCGGCGTCGTACTTGCGCTTCTGCCAGAGCTTGGCCTGCTCGATCTCGCCGAGCCCGGCCGTTTCCTCCTCGGTGGGCTGGTTGGCCTCGAGCCAGACCCGCGCCTCCGCGCGAAAGGCCGCTTCCGCCGCTGTGTCGCTGAAATCCATCGTCGTCTCCCGTCTCGGTCCTTGTCCGCCGCCTTCAGGCGGCCCTGTCCTTCTCGATCGCCGAGATCAGGCGATCCTGCCAGACGCCCTCGCTGCCGATGTTGACGGACAGCAGTTTCGCCCGGCGGTAGTGGAACTGGCAGTCGAACTCCCAGGTGAAGCCCATCCCGCCATGCGTCTGGATGTTCTCCTTGGAGGCGAAGTAGTACGCCTGGATGGCCGCCACCCGCGCCGTCGCCGCCGCGACCGGCAGTTCCGGCGCGTCGGTGGAGAGAGCCCAGGCGCCGTAGTAGCAGTTCGAACGCGCCAGGGTGTTCTTCACGTAGATGTTCGCCAGCTTGTGCTTGATCGCCTGGTGGCCGGCGATCGGCCGACCGAAGGTGTAGCGCCCCATGGCGTACTCCTTGGCCTGCTCGAGCGCGGCGTTGGAGCCGCCGACCTGCTCCCAGGCGAAGAGTATGGCGGCGCGATCGAGCAGCCGTTGCGTCAGCGTCCAGCCCTCGCCGTCGGCGCCGAGCGTTTCGGCGTCGGCTCCGTCGAAGTCGATCTTGGCGTGGGAGCGCGTGGGGTCGAGGGTCTCGACGGTGCGGCGCGTGACGCCGGCGCCGTCCAGGGCGACCAGGTAGAGGCTGGCGCCGTCCCCGGCGTCGCTCTTCGCGACGACCACGGCGAAGTCGGCCACATCGCCGTCGGCGACCGGCAGCTTCGATCCGGTGAGGCGGCCTCCCGAGGCGCTTGTCGCCAGCGTGCGCGGAGATGCCTGCCCCGGGCCTTCCGACAACGCGAACGCGCCGATCGCCTTGCCCTCCGCGAGCCGCGGCAACCAGGCCTCCCGCTGCGCGTCGCTGCCGGCGAGCAGGAGCGCCTCCGTCGCCAGGTACACGGACGAGGAGAACGGCACGGGCGCCACGGCCCGTCCGAGTTCTTCGGCGATCACGCAGAGTTCGAGATAGGACAGTCCGAGCCCCCCGTGCGCTTCGGGGATCGTTGTGGCGGTCCAGCCCAGCTCGGCGATCTGCTTCCAGAGATCGGCGTCGAACGGCGCGTCGCCTTCCAGGACGGCGCGGACGGCGCTCGGCGGACAGTTTTCTCCCAGGAAACCCGCGGCCTGTTCGCGCAGCAGGTTCTGTTCGTCGGAGAACTCGAAATTCATGCCTCCCCCCGTGTGTGTAATGGTGATTGAACCGCCGCCTCGTCGAAGGCGAGGTCGCGAACGGGCTGCCGATTGTACGTTCAGCGCACGCGATTCTCACGCCCGGCACACGCGGAGCTGCGATGCAACCGGAAACGGCTACATCGCTCGATTCGTTTTCCGGCCCGCCGGCACACGGGGCAACCCCGGTTCAAGCGGAGACGACTGCAGCCCCGATCCCCGGATCGGGAGGCGCTGAAGGGTGCTCGGCGTCCCATCGGGGCCGTGCTTGTCAGAAGCGCCCCGCAGGAGGCGGCGGGGCACGACGGTTGGCGCTTGCGG
This sequence comes from Pseudomonadales bacterium, assembly GCA_963664635.1. Taxonomy (GTDB): domain Bacteria; phylum Pseudomonadota; class Gammaproteobacteria; order Pseudomonadales; family Azotimanducaceae; genus VXNE01. The sequence goes on from OY761542.1 coordinate 1,211,145, forward strand.
GAGGATGCCCGGTCCGCCTTGCGGGACGGGCGATCTTCGTGCTCGAACAGATTTTCGAGGAAAGCCTGCGGCCGGAGCGGTGTGCGTACCGTGCGAACCGGCGTGCGCAGGATGCGGTGCGACGCGGTCATTGGCCGGTCAGCGTCACCCGGCCGCCGCCCAGCTGCACCTGCCCCGCCGGCCAAGGGCTGCCCAGGAAGGCGGTGTTTTTCGGCCGCGCGCGGGGGGGCAGGCTGGTTCTGAGCCTGCCTTGGCGTCGCCATCGAAACTCGGTCGAGGAAGCCGTACGGGCGACCGGCGTTCTCGCGGGTGATCCTGCGCCGCAACGCTCCTGGCGGTTCTCGATGGCATCGGCGAGATCGCGGAGCAAAGTCGCACGGGAGCGCGATGGTTTCGACGCCGAGGATCGGCTCGGCCCTACGTTGTTTCGATTGGTTGCGGCCGACCGATTCCAGGTCAGCCCCCGGAAGTTACCGAGATCTCTACGATGCCCGAGCAGTTGTTCTGTTCCGCGAGCTCGCCGGACACCGAATCGACGCACACGCGGTAGTGGTACGTGCCCGGCTCGAGCCGCACTGTCACATCGACGGAAACGCTGCTGGTGTCCGAGGGGTCCAGGCCGGCCACTGACGCCGACCAGAGTTCGACATCCGCGATGACCCTCCGGTAGCTGTAGAGGCGTACCGTCGTCGATGCGGCGGCGACATCGCCGCGGTTGCGGATTGTCGCGCTCAGCGTGAACGTGTCACCGAAGGTCAGGCTGGCGTTGTCCACGCTGGCGGATTCGACCAGGAGATCCGGCGCGTTCGATCCCCCGCCCACGACGAGTCGCGCCGCGCTCGAACAGTTGTTGGCGGTGTTGGTCTCGTCGGCCACAGCGTCCACGCACGCGCCGTAGTAGTACACGCCCCATTTCTCCGGCACGGTCAGCACGCCGCCAGTTATGGTGTCTCTGCCGGGCTGCAGCGCCCCTATGGTGGAGTCGGTTTTCAGTTCGGTGTCGCTTCGGGTAATGTTCGTGTCCGACGACTGGTACATTCTGGCCGTGGTCGCTTCAGAGTCACCCGTGCCCGCGTTCTCGACGAAGGCGCTATATATGAACCCCGTGCCGGGCTCGCGCTCGTTGTCTTTGATTCGCGAGTTGGTGACGATGAGATCGGGCGCGACCGGCTTGCTGCTTATTGTGAACTTGATGCCGGTCGAGCAGTTGTTTGTGGTGTCGGACTCCCCTGCCACGCTGTCGACGCACGCGCCGTAGTAGTAGGTTCCGACGCTGTTCGGCGCGGTCAGATCGATCTCGTCGCTCGTCGTCCTTTCGGTCTCAAGGGGAAGCTGAAAAAGGGGAACCACCGAGTCGGTGCCTACCTGCGTGTCGCTCGACGATATCCCCGAATCGGTCGACCGGTAGTAGCGCAGCGTCGTGGCCGCCGACTCGGCATCGCCCTGGTTGCGGACCGTCGCCTTCAGTTCGAATGGTTGTCCAGTTCCCAGATCGGTGCGGTTCGCCGTGACGGACTCGACCACGAGGTCCGGCCCGTCCGGCGGCTCGGACACCGTGACCTTCACGCCGCCGGAGCAGTTGTTCGCGCCGTCGGACTCGCCGGCGACCGCGTCGACGCAGGCGCCGTAGTAGTAGACGCCCGCGCTGGCCGGCGCGCTCAGCGCGACGGACTCGGCGCTGCTGGCGGAGGCCGCGAGCCCGGACACGGCGTCCGTGCCCGCCGCCGTGTCGGCGCTCGAGATGGCCGCGTCCGCCGAGCGGTACCAGCGCAGCGTGGTCGCCGCGGCCGCCGCGTCGCCGCGGTTGCGCACCGTGGCGCTGAGGGTGAAGGACTGCCCGGTGTCGAGCGCGCTTGCGGTCACGCCCGCCGACTCGACCACGAGGTCCGGCCCGTCCGGCGGCTCGGACACCGTGACCTTCACGCCGCCGGAGCAGTTGTTCGCGCCGTCGGACTCGCCGGCGACCGCGTCGACGCAGGCGCCGTAGTAGTAGACGCCCGCGCTGGCCGGCGCGCTCAGCGCGACGGACTCGGCGCTGCTGGCGGAGGCCGCGAGCCCGGACACGGCGTCCGTGCCCGCCGCCGTGTCGGCGGTCGAGATGCCCGCGTCCGCCGAGCGGTACCAGCGCAGCGTGGTCGCCGCGGCCGCCGCGTCGCCCTGGTTGCGCACCGTGGCGCTGAGCGTGAAGGACTGCCCGGTGTCGAGCGCGCTTGCGGTCACGCCCGCCGACTCGACCACGAGGTCCGGCCCGTCCGGCGGCTCGGACACCGTGACCTTCACGCCGCCGGAGCAGTTGTTCGCGCCGTCGGACTCGCCGGCGACCGCGTCGACGCAGGCGCCGTAGTAGTAGACGCCCGCGCTGGCCGGCGCGCTCAGCGCGACGGACTCGGCGCTGCTGGCGGAGGCCGCGAGCCCGGACACGGCGTCCGTGCCCGCCGCCGTGTCGGCGGTCGAGATGGCCGCGTCCGTCGAGCGGTACCAGCGCAGCGTGGTCGCCGCGGCCACCGTGCCGCCGCGGTTGCGCACAGTGGCGCTGAGCGTGAAGGACTGCCCCGTGTCGAGCGAGCTTGCGCTCACGCCCGCCGACTCGACCACGAGGTCCGGCCCCTCCGGCGGCTCGGACACCGTGACCTTCACGCCGCCGGAACAGTTGTTCGCGCCGTCGGACTCGCCGGCGACCGCGTCGACGCAGGCGCCGTAGTAGTAGACGCCGACGCTGGCCGGCGCGCTCAGCGCGACGGACTCGGCGCTGCTGGCGGAGGCCGCGAGGCCGGACACGGCGTCCGTGCCCGCCGCCGCGTCGGCGCTCGAGATGGCCGCGTCCGCCGACCGGTACCAGCGCAGCGTGGTCGCCGCGGCCGCCCCGTCGCCCTGGTTGCGCACCGTGGCGCTGAGCGTGAAGGACTGGCCCGTGTCGAGCGAGCTTGCGCTCACCGCCGACTCGACCACGAGGTCCGGCGCCGGCGGCTCGGACACCGTGACCCTCACGCCGCCGGAGCAGTTGTTCGCGGTGTCGGATTCCCCGGCGACCGCGTCGACGCAGGCGCCGTAGTAGTAGGCGCCCGCGTTGGCCGGCGCGCTCAGCGCAATGGACTCGGCGCTGGTCGCGGAGGCCGCGAGGCCGGACACGGCGTCCGTGCCCGCCGCCGCGTCGGCGCTCGAGATGGCCGCGTCCGCCGAGCGGTACCAGCGCAGCGTGGTCGCCGCGGCCGCCGCGTCGCCGCGGTTGCGCACCGTGGCGCTGAGCGTGAAGGACTGCCCGGTGTCGAGCGAACTTCCGCTCACGCCCGCCGACTCCACCACGAGGTCCGGCGCCTCCGCCGGCGGCTCGGACACCGTGACCCTCACGCCGCCGGAGCAGTTGTTCGCGCCGTCGGACTCCCCGGCGACCGCGTCGACGCAGGCGCCGTAGTAGTAGACGCCGACGCTGGACGGCGCGGTGAGCCCGACGGACTCCGCGCTTCTCGCCGAGGCCGCGAGCCCGGACACGGCGTCCGTGCCCGCCGCCGCGTCGGCGCTCGAGATGGCCGCGTCCGCCGAGCGGTACCAGCGCAGCGTGGTCGCTGCGGCCGCCGCGCCGCCGCGGTTGCGCACCGTCGCGCTGAGGGTGAAGGACTGCCCGGTGTCGAGCGCGCTTGCGCTCACGCCCGCCGACTCGACCACGAGGTCGGGCCCATCCGGCGGTTCGTCGCCGCCGTCTCCCGCAGTTTCCCCCCGCGATGTCTCCGACCACGCCCCCGTACCCTCGTCGTTGAACGCGCGAACCCGAACTTCATACTGCGTCGCCGGTGACAACGCGCTGATCGTCGTCCGCGTCTCCCTCCCCACGTGGCGCGCGTCCTGGTAGGTCCGGGCACCGGACGCCCGATACTCGACGTCGTAATCGGTGATGACCGGCCCGTCATTCGGTGGGATGGTCCAATCCACCAGGAGCTGCGTCGATCCTGAAGCCGATACGGTCGGCGGCGGCGGTCTGCCCGGTGGCTCGGACACGTCGAGCACGTCGATATGGACCGCGATGCGACCCGTCCCGCCGGCACGGTCCCGGGCCACGATCTCCACCGCGTAGCTGGCCCGCCGTTCGTGATCGTAGCTCGCCCCGCGCGGCGCGCGAAGCTGGCCGGTCGAGGGCTCCATCGCGAAGGCCCCCGCGTCCGGTCCCGAAAGTTCGTAGCGCACGGGTCCTGCCGGGGTCGTGGCCGCGACCGGTCTGCCGATGGGCGCGCCCGACGGCGTATTCTCCTCCACCGCCCGTTGCGTACTCGACCCCTCGAGAAACACCACGCTCGCCGCCAGGGTCGTGCCTTTGAGGGCCTTGGACCAGTCGCCTTTTCCCATCTCGTTCACCGCGCGCACCCGCACCCGGTATTCCGTGGTCTCGGCAAGATCCGTGATTGTCGCCCGCGTCGCCGCCCCGTCGTGGTTCCATTCCGTGAATGCGCCGGTCCCGGCGGGGCCGTATTGCACGTCATAGTCCACGATGTCGAACGTCCCGCTCGCCGGCGCTTCCCAGGCCACCGTCAAACTGTTGTGCGTGATGTCCGACAGCGTCGGCAACGCCGGCGGTTCCGGCGTTGCGCGCCACCAACGCGGTCGCAGCAGCCAATAGATCAGGTCCCCTTCGGGCGCGTTCGTCGCTTCCCCTTCTTCCGCCGCTCTGGCCTCTCCCGAGGGAATACCGGCCACAACGATCGCCAAGAGACCGCCCAGGAAAAGCGTTGCGAGTATCCGATTCATTCCGTCCTTGTTCGGCGCGGGGTCAGATCTGCTGGGCCACCACGTCCAGCGTACGCGGTCTGGCCCAAAGTTCAACCACACCTTCTCGGTCACCACCCCACCCGGTTCATCACCTGTAGCGACGCTGCGCCAGCGCCGAGCAACTCGTCGTACAGCGCCGACGGATAGCCCAACACCATCACTGCGGACGGCGGTGCCAGTAACGCCACGTGGTCCGCGTCCTCGTAGTCGTGCCGGTAGCGGCGCGGCTGACTGCCGGGCGCGCTCGAGCCCGGATGCGGCTGGCGGGTGTACGTCGGGTTGCGTCAACGGACCATGAGGACGATGCCCGGCTGCCCGGGTCACGGCGCCTGACCCGTTTTCCGTCTCCTCTCCCCGCGCGTACGGGGCTTACAATGCCGTGATGGACGCGGCGATGGACTACACGGAGCACGGGTTCTTCCGCGCGGCGGCCGTGGCGCCCAAGGTGGCGGTCGGCAACCCGCGGGCCAACGCGATGGCGCTACGGGAGGCGTGCAAAGCGGAAGCGGCGGCGGGCGCGTCGCTCGTACTGACGCCGGAGCTCTCCGTCACCGGGTACACGTGCGAGGATCTGTTCACGACGGACTTGCTCCTGGAGGAGGCGCGCGCTGCCCTCGTCGAGATCGCGCGGTCAAGCGGGGAGGCGGCGTTGGTGGTCGGAGCCCCCTGGCGCCTCGCGGACGGGCGCCTGCTGAACGCGGCGTTCGTGTGCCTGCGGGGCAAAGTGCTCGGTGCGGTGCCGAAGACCGCGAACCCCAACTACGAGGAGTTCTACGAACTGCGCTGGTTCGCGTCCGGGACGGACGTCGCGGTGGCGGTGAACGACGCGGACCTCGGCCGTTTCGAGATGCGGCGCGACCAGGTCTTCGATCTCTGGGGATTCCGCTTCGGCATCGAACTGTGCGAAGACCTGTGGGCCCCGGCGCAGCCGAGCGTGGGGCACGCGCTGGCGGGCGCGGAGATCATCGTCAACCTGTCGGCCTCGAACGAGCTCGTGGCCAAGGCGGACTACCGGCGCGATCTCGTGCGCATGCAGAGCGCCCGGCTCGGCTGCGGTTACCTTTATGCCGGCAGCGGGCCGACGGAGTCGGTGAAGGACCTGGTCTTCGGCGGTCACCTGATCGCGGCGGAGAACGGGCGCGTCCTCGGGGAGTCCGAGCGCTTCGCCCTCGACGGCGCCCGGCTTGCGGTCGACTTCGACTGCAAGAAGCTCCGCCACGACCGCGGCCGCAACGCTACCTTCGCGCACAGTCCGCGGAGCGGGTCGCACCGGACCGTGGAGACGGACCCGGCGTGGCGGCGACCGTTGCGGGACACCCACCGGCGGTACGGACGGCACCCGTTCGTGCCGGAAGACGAGCACGAGTTCGATGCCCGCGCGCGGGAAGTGCTCGCCATCCAGGCGACGGGGCTCGCGAGCCGGATGCGCAGCGCCGGCATCGGCGACCTGGTGATCGGCCTGTCGGGCGGCCTCGACTCGACGCTCGCGTTTCTCGTCGCCCGCGACGCGCTCGAGCGCAACGGGCTGGGCATCGAGGCCCTGCACGCGATCACGATGCCGGGACCGGGCACGTCCGCGCACACGAACGCGTCCGCCAAGCGCCTGGCGCGGGCCGCCGGCGCCGCCATCCGCGAAATCGCCATCCATGCCGCCGTGGCGGAGCACCTGAAGGACATCTGCCACGACGGCGCGCACGACGTGACCTTCGAGAACGCCCAGGCGCGGGAGCGCACGCAGATCCTTTTCGACATCGCCAATCGCGTCGGCGGCCTGACCGTCGGTACGGGCGACCTGTCCGAACTGGCCCTCGGATGGTGCACGTACAATGCGGACCACATGGCGCACTACAACGTGAACGCGAGCGTGCCGAAGACGATGATCGCCTACCTGGTGCGCTGGTACGCGCGTCACCGGGCCGCGCAACCGTTGGCGGACGTGTTGCAGCGGGTGCTCGAAACCCCGATTACCCCCGAGCTGGTGCCCTCTCCCGACGGCGCCATCGGCCAGCGTACGGAGGCCATCCTGGGTCCGTACGAGCTGCACGACTTCTTCCTCTACCACCTGCTGCGCACCGGCGCGAGCCCGGCCAAGATATTCGCGCTGGCCGGATTGGCCTTCGGGTCCGAGTACACGGGTCGGGAGATCAAGCGCTGGCTGTGGGTGTTCTTCGAGCGCTTCCACGCGGCGCAGTTCAAGCGGACCACGCTCCCGCCGGGGCCCAAGGTGGGCACCGTCAGCCTGTCGCCGCGGGGCGACTGGCGCATGCCGGACGAGGCGGACGCCGCCGCGGCCCTGGCCGCCATCGAGGCGCTGCCATGAAGGAGGGGCTGCCCGGGCGGGCCATGGCCATGGGGCCCGGCGCGGCGGTACGCGGCCTGCTCTGCGCCTGCTGCGCCCTCGTTCCCGCGGCCGGACTGGCCATGGAGGCGCCCTATTGCGGGGACGACGGCGTCTGGATCCAGATCCTGGGGTCCGGAGGGTACGAACTCGACGACCGCGGGGCCGCCAGCTATGCCGTCTGGCTCGACGGCAGGGCCGTCCTGCTGGTCGACCCGGGTCCCGGCAGCGCCGTCCGCTTCGGCGAGGCCGGCGGTGACTTCGCGGACCTCGACGCGGTCGTCTTCACCAACGTCGGAGCGGACCGCACGGCGGACTTTCCCAGCTTCGTTGCCGGGTCGGAAGGCCGCACGCGGCCGTTGCCGGTGTTCGGTCCCGACGGCAACGATACCCACCCGTCCGCCCGCGAACTGGTGGACAGGCTGATCGGCCGACAGGGCGCGTATCCGGATCTGGCCGACTACCTGACCTTCCGCGACCCGGACGGATACCGCATCAGCGTACGCGACGTTCCGGCCGCCGGACAGCGGCGCCGGGCCAGATTCGGCACCGACGACCTGAGCCTGGCGGCCATCTCGGTGCACCACGGCAATATGCCGAGCATCGCCTGGCGCGTCGAGGCGGGAGGACAGGCCATCGTCTTCACCGGCAACTTCAGCAACCGCAAGGACGTGATGGCCGACTTTGCCAAGGACGCCGACGCGCTCGTCATACACCTCGCGATTCCCGAGGGTGCGCGGGGTACGGTGCGGGACCTGTACGTGCGTCCGTCGCAGATCGGGCGGATCGCGCAACGGGCGGACGTGCGAATGGTCGTCCTCGGCTACCGGACATCCCGCACCCTCGGGCGCGAGACCCAGAGCCGCACGGCGCTGGAGGAGTACTACTCCGGGCCGCTGGTGTTCGCGAACGAGCTAGAATGCTGGGGACTATGACCAACCGCGCGCGCCCTGACGGGGCGCGGCGCCGGTCGGCGGGGAACGGGACGAGGGAGCGCATGGGCAAGGGCGATATCCGCACGCGGCGGGGCAAGATCAACCGGGGCACGTACGGCGTGCGGCGGCGCAGGAAGCGACGGCAATCCGGGGCGGGCGACGGGAACAGACGCTGACGCATGGCCGATTCCGCGCTGCGCCTGCGCCAGATCTGCCTGCTCGCGCGGGACCTGGAGTGGACGACGAGCCTGCTCTGTACCGCGTTCGATGCGCCGGTCGTCTTTCGCGATCCCCGCATGGCCGCGGGCGGGAACCTCACCAACACGCACATCCGCCTCGGGGACTCGTTTCTCGAGACCGTCTGTCCCTCGGAACTCGCATGGCAGCGCTCCACGACCCAGACCCGGCTCCTCGAACGCAACGGCGACTGCGGCTACATGGCCATCGTGCAGGTTCCCGACATCGCCGTGGCGTCGCGTGCGATGGCGCTCCAGGGCAGCGGGACCGGAATCGTCTCCGGAGACTGGAACGTCTGTCCCGGCGGCCCCGGCACCGGCCTGGCGGGCGTCGAATCGGGGCGCTACGTGCTCGGCGAGCCCTTGCCCAAGGACCCCGGCACGGTCGCCGGCGTGAACGTGCAGTTCCACCCCCGGGACTTCGGGACGCTGGCGGAGATCCAGGAGAACTGGCCCGGTCATGGCGACTTTCCGCGCAACCGGGGAGCGTACTTCCCGGCCGGCAACACTTGGCAGAACGGTGTCGACGCGCGGCCCCACGGTGGCGTCACCACCGGCTTCGCCGCGGTGGAAATCGCCCCGCGCGGCGTGGCTCCGGAAGAGATGTGCCAGCGCTGGATGCGCGGGCTCGGCGCCGGGTGCTCGATCGATCCCGCCCGGCCGGCGACGCTCCGGCTGGGAGGCGGTCAGACCATGCGTTTCGTCGAGCCCGAACCGGGCGGCGGGACGGGCGTCGTCGGCGTGGACCTGTGGGCCGTGCCCGGCGTCGAGAGGAAGTTCGACACGCTCTACATGTGCGGCGTCAAGTGGACCCTCGTGTAGGGGACGTGTAGGGGACGTGTAGGCGCAACCCTCGTGGGTGTCCCCTACCGGAGTCCTTCCCGCACCACCCGCAGGCGTTGTGCCACGGTGACGAACGTGAGCGCGGTCAACAGGGTGACCGCCGCTTCCGGCAGGTGGAGCGCCGTCCCGATGCCGAGGATCAGGACGCGTTCGAAGCGCGTGCAGATGCCCTCGCGGCAGTCGATCCCCGCCGCCTCGGCGCGGGCCCGCACGTAGCTGGTCAGGTTCGCGCCGGTCAGCGCCAGCACGGTGGCGACGACGGCCGCCGCGTCCGCCGTGCCGACGAAGTATGCGGCGAGTCCCGCGAACGTCACGCCTTCGCCGACGCGGTCCGCGGTCGAGTCGAGGACACCCCCGAAGGGGGAAGCGCGCTCGCCGTGCCCATGACGCGCCAGTTCCCCGTCGAGGCCGTCGAGCGCGCTGCCGAGCAGGAAGACCACGCCCCCGGCCAGCAGCCAGCCGGCGGCGATGAGCAGTGCGGCCACTACGACCACCAGCAGGCCTGCCACGGTCACGTGATCCGGCCGCACGCCCCTTGCGGCGAGCCGGTCCACGACGAACCGCGCGCGCTTGCGCAACTGCGCATCGATCACCGAGCGCGCGCGATGCACGGCGCTTCCACTCGGCGGGGGAGTCGGCGGGGGAGTCGGCGGGGGAGTCAGGGGCGGAGTCGGGGGTGGAGTCGAGGCCATGCGATGCAGAATACGCCAACCCGGCCGCCATGATGTAATCGCGGTCAACCACGGCAACCGGGAGAGCGACGATGACGGCAATGGACCTCGAAGCGTGCGATGCACTGCTGTCGACGACACGGGCGGTCCGCAAGCGTCTGGACCTTGCGCGGGACGTGCCGCGGTCGGTGATCGAGGAGTGCATCGCGCTCTCGATGCAGGCGCCGACGGGGTCCAACAGCCAGGGCTGGCGCTGGGTGGTCGTCGAGGACGCGGACCGGCGCAAGGCGCTGTCGGACCTGTACCGGCGCGGTGGAGAGGGCTACCTCACCGCCGCGGCCAGCGCCCAGTACGAGCAGACCGGGGACGCGCAGACGCAGCGCGTGTTCGGCTCGGCCCTGCACCTCATGGAGCACCTCCACGAGGTCCCGCTGCATGTGATCCCCTGCATCGAGGGGCGTCCGCCGGCCGATGCGCCGCCGGCGCTGCTGTCGGGCCTGTTCGGATCGATTTTTCCGGCCGTCTGGAGCTTCCAGTTGGCCCTGCGGGCGCGCGGGCTGGGTTCCTGCCTGACCACGCTGCACCTTGTGCACGAGGCCGAGGCCGCCGAGCTGCTGGGCATCCCGGACAACGTGATGCAGGTGGCACTGCTGCCGGTGGCCTACACGCTCGGCACGGACTTCAAACCCGCCGAGCGGCCGCCGCCGTCCACGATCACGCACTGGGACGCGTGGTAGAACCGGGCCGGGAGCGGCTCAGCGGTGGTGCAGCCGCCGGTCGATGTCGCTCTCGAAGTCCGGGTGCTCCGCGGCGACCGTCGCCAGGTCGAACTCCGCGGGGAATTCCCCACCGGACGCCCGCTCGAGCAGGAACCGGACCCCCTTCACGAGCACCCACTCGTGGGTGAAGGCGCCGCCCGACAGCCGGCGGTAATGGTCCGGGTCCATCCGTACCCGGTGCACCGCCCGGTCGACGACGACCTCGTACACGTTGGCATCCACCATGGTCACGCTGATCATGGCTACGCGGCCTTCCCGAAGCGTGCCGAAAGGTAGCCGAGCGCCTTGCGGGCGACCAGCGGGAAGACCCCCAGCAGGGCGAACGACAGCAGCAGGGTCGGCGACAGAATGCCGGCCAGTGACTGCAGTTGGCCGATCTCCCGGCCGGCGTTCACGAACACGGCCGTGCCCGCCAGCATCCCCACCTGGCTGACCCAGTAGAACGTCCAGACGCGGATGGGCGTCAGGCCCATCGCCAGGTTGATCGCGAAGAAGGGGAACGCCGGTACGAGCCGGAGCGCGAACAGGTAAAAGGCGCCGTCCTCGCGGACACCGCGGTTGACGGGTTCCAGGGTCTTGGCGAAGCGGCCCTGCACGGCATCGCGGAACAGGTAGCGGGCGAGCAGGAACGCGAGGGTGGCGCCGATGGTGCTCGCGAACGACACGACGACCAGGCCGACCGCGAGTCCGAATATGGCCCCGGCGGCCAGGGTGAGGATGGCGGCGCCTGGCAGCGAAAGACCGGTCACGCCGATATAGAGCACGAGGAATCCCAGCGCCGAGAGCCACGGATTCGCGTCGCGGAACTCGACGACGGCGACCCGCTGCGCCTGCAGGAACTCGAGGCTCAGGTAGCGTTGCAGGTCGAAGTAGAAGAAGACCGCGACGAGCAGGACGACGCCGACGAGGAGGATGACGCGGCTGCGCTTCACGAGGTGCGTGCGGCCCGGCTCATGGGGCGTTGAGGGACCAGTCGTAGTAGTCGTCGAAACTCGTGTAGCCGTCCAGGGTCGCGGCGAGTTCCGGTTTCGCGTAGCGCTTGAGGTGGGCCAGGACACCCGCGTCCGTGCCTCCGAAGTCCTCCTTGAACCAGTCGTAGATGCTCGACACCACCAGGCCGTCGTCGGTCACCCGCGCGCCCCGAGGATGGTTCACGTAGTCCGCGGCGCCCCGCTTCAGCAGTCGCTCCAGGTTGTCGGCCTGGTAGGCCTCGGTGGCCAGATTGGGGCACCCGATGCTCGCGCAGTTCACCGCGTAGTGGACGCGGGGGTCCCGCCAGATCGGACGCAGGATGCCGTGCTCGATGTCGTCGAGGGTGAGCGGCTCGCCGGCCACCGTGACGAGTTCCATCTGCCAGGGGCCGTGCTGGAACAGGCTCGGACTGATGTCCTCGATGGACTCGACGGGATAGTGGTCGACGATGACGGACACCGTCACGGCGTTGTACAGGTTGATCCAGAAGGCCATCTGCTCGTGCCGGGCGAGGCCGCGCGGGTCCGTCGCGCCGAGGCGGGCCACGTAGGCGGCCAGTTGCCCCCGGTCCACGGGATGTGCCTGCAGTCCCGCATAGTCGAAACGGTTGACGCCGCTCGGATGCTCGGACAGGTACGCGTCGAGCAGGGCCTGCCACGCGCCGTGGTCCACCGTCGCGGTACTGGTCTCGTCGCGCGCGTCCCACATCGGGATCGGCTCCGCACCCGCCGCCGGGTGGCCGATGCCGGTGGCGAGCAGGAGCGCCGCCGTCCAATGCGCCGCGCTCCCGACACCGGTGTTCCTGTTCATGGTCTTGCCGCCTTCTCGGCTATTGCTCCGCGCGTACCGGCGCCGGACCAGCGCAGCTTCGCGATCATGGACAGGATGCCCACGCCGGCGCCCACGGCGCCGCGCAGCGTGCCGCTGATTTTCGACTCCCCGATACGCGTTCTCGTATCCACCGGCACCTCGACGGTGGTCAGACCCGCCTGGACGGCCTTGACCTGCATCTCCACGGTCCAGCCGAACGCCGGGTCGGCCATGCCGAGCCGGTGCAGGGCCGCGGCGCGGATGGCGCGGTAGGGTCCGAGGTCGGTCACGCGCTCGCCGAACAGCACGCGGATCAGCACCGCGGCCACGGCGTTGCCCAGGGTCTGGCTCCGCGTCAGCGCGCCGCGCTCGCGTTGCCCGAGCGTACGGGAGCCGATCACGAGGTCGGCGCCGTCGGCGAGGGCGTCGAGCAGGCGCGGCGCCTGTGCGGCGTGGAACGCGTGATCGCCGTCGGTGAACAGCACGGCGTCCACGGGGCGCAGGGCCCCGAGGGCGGCGAGGCACGCGCTCCCGTATCCGGGCCGGTCCTCGCGGACGACGCGCGCTCCGGCCCGGGTCGCGCGCGCGGCCGTCGCATCCGTCGAACCGTTGTCGCACACCACGATGTCGTCGACGACCGCGGCGCCGGCAGCGTTGCGCAGGGTGAGGAGGTCCGTCACCACGGCGGCGATCGCCCGCTCCTCGTTCAGCGCGGGAATCACCGCGCCCACCGTCATGTTCCGGTACATCGGCTGGGCGTGGTCAGCGCGTCGCGGCGAGCCGCGTCATGCGTGCGCCCGGCGCAGGGGCGACAGCGAACACTGGCCGCGTTCGGGGTTGGGCTCCACGGCCGCCAGGCCGAGGATCTCCTTGAGTTCGCTGGCGCCCCCGACGTAGCTGCCATCGATCCAGATCTGCGGCACCGTGACCGGCGTCTTCGGCCCGATGATGGGCTTGACCCGGGCGATCATTTCATAGAGGGCGCGAGTGTCCTCGATGATGTCGTGATATGCGTACGCGATGCCGGCTTCGTCGAGGTACCCCTTCGCCCGAACGCAGTGCGGACAGCCGGGTTTGCCGTAGACCTGATTGCCGCGCAGGGGCGTGTCGGCCGTGGCCTCCTCGATGACCGTCTGGACGAGCACGCCCCGATTCAGGGCGATGCCCTGCGAGACGACCTTGCCGTTCACCTGGACGATCGGCGCGTGCCAGCCGCCGCGCCGCAGCGGGCGCCACCACTCCGTCAGCCAGTCACGGAACACGAGGTCGACCTCGATGCCCGCGAGGTCCGTATCCAGGCAGTGGCGGATGATGTCTCCCGTGAGGGAGCACTCGCCGCAGGGGATGTTCACCCTGAACGGCCCCCAGGCGCCCGCCCAGCGATAGACGGTGACGTTGACCGGATTGCTCATGATCGCCTCGGTTTGCGCGATGCCGCGTGCCGGCGTGAGTATCGCAGAAGAAGTGGGAGCGCCGATAGCTGCCGCTGCTGCGTCTGCTGCGTCCTGGCAGCGACCTGACCCCGCGTGCCCTCATCCGTTGCCGGCGGTGGGGGATCGGCTTCGCGCGTGCCAGACGTCCACGCCGAGGGCGGCCAGGATCGCGCCGAACTCCATGGGACGCACCCACCAGGGATGTCCGAACGGATCGAGTTCGAGCGCGTCCAGGTTGATGCCGGTCACGTGGGAGAGGAATACGGCACAGGAGGCCGTCCAGACCCACCGGCTGGGGTAGATCACGGCAAACGGCAGCAGCCACAGTACGTACCAGGCGTTGATGACGGGCGCGGCGACCAGGAACGCGCCGAAGATCCAGTCGCCCCGCGGTATCTGGCCCGGCGCGTGCCGCAGGTAGTGGGCCCAGTAGGCGGCGCCGGCGGCGAGCAGGGCCGCGCCGAGCGCGAGGCGCGCTCCGGCCGGCGAGAGCCAGGGCGCGAGGAGGGCGTAGAGCGCGGCGTTGAACTCCCAGGTGGCCGCGAAGACGGCCAGCGTGGACAGGTCCGTACCGCCCTGGAGGACGAAGGGCAGGTACAGCAGGGCGAGGGTCGCTGCGAATGCGAGCCACGTCCGGACCGGCGCCCGCGCCAGCACGAAGGGAACCAGCAGCAGCGCGAACACCTTGGCGCCCACCGCGGCGGCAAGGCACGCGCCGGCGGCCACCCAGAGCCCGCGGCGGCGCAGGAGGACGGCGGCGAACGCCAGGCAGATCCCAATGCCGTCCGGGTGGGCGGTGAACGCGATCTCCTTCACGACCAGCGGACACCAGGCGTACAGCAGGACGAATGCGGGCGCCGCGGTCGAGAGCAGCAGGCGCAGGAGGACGATGTCCGCGCCGATCAACAGGAGCTTGAGGGGGGTAAGGTCGCCTGGGCTCAGGAGGTAGCCGAGCGCGTATGCGTACTGGAGGGTGGGACCGTAGATGGTCGGCAGCTCGGGGTAGTTGACCTGGTCCAGGACGCGTTGCATGGCCGCGGGAACGCCCGCGTCGAGGAAGGACGCCGCCGGCGCCCACGCGTAGGGCATTCCGGTCTCGACGAAGCGATAGCCGTCCCACAGATAGCGGAACCAGTCGTCCTCGAAAGGCGGGACGGCGAACAGGCCGCATGCGCGGAACAGGATCGCCCAGAAGACGAGACGTCCGACGGGAAGCGATTCCGGCCGGCCGCGAAACGCCAGGAACACCAGCAGCCAGGGGAGCGAGACCCAGGCCACGAGACCGAAGAATCCAGGCAGGCCCGCGCCGCCGGGGAGGTCGTGCGAGAGCCACGCCAGGGCGGCGTACCCCAGCAGGCCGGCGGCCCCGCCGACATCCACGACGGCCCGGGTCCGCCGGCTGGGCGCGCCGGGGTGGCCAGCCGTCAATGGACGGCCGCCGGACAAGCCGTCTGCGGCGAGCTGCGCTTAGCCCTGCCCGTGGCGCAGCAGGCGCCCCGGCGTACGGCCGGTGCACTCGCCGTCCTCGAACGTGGGCTCCCCGTTGACCAGGATCGCCCGATAGCCCTTCGCTCGCTGGACGCGCCGCCACTCGTTCGCCGGGAAGTCGTGTGCGATGTCGCCCACCCACCGCGGGGTGACTTCGAGGGCGTCGAGGTCGTACACGACGATGTCCGCCGGCGCGCCTTCGCGCAGGAACCCGCGGTCGCGGAAACCGGCCGCGAAGGCGGGCAGGAAGCTCAGGCGGTAGTGCGCCTCCTCGAGCGACACCTTGCCCTCGTCGCGGACCATCCAGGCCAGGAAATCCGTCGTGAACGCCCCGCCGGTGAAGAACTTGGTGTGGGCGCCGCCGTCGGAGACGCCGGGAATGGAATAGGGCGCCGTGATCATCTCGGCGGTGTACTCCGCATTCTGCCCCCGGTCGCGGCCCAGGAACTCGACCTTGAGCCCGCCTTCGACGGACAGGTCCAGCATGGCGTCGATGGGGTGCTTGCCGCTTTCCCCGGCGACCTGCCCGACCGTCTTGCCGACGTGGCACCGGAGTTCGTCGGCGTTCTCGCACGCGTCGACCGACTGGACAAGGAGCTCCTCGATCGGTCCGCCGAGAGCCTGGGTACGGCCCAGCTTCTCGATGGCCGCGTCGGTCTCGGCACGGATGGCCGCGCGGATCTCCGCATCCTGCATCTTCGCCATCTTCTCCTCGAACGTACCGGTGGTGGCGAGGTTCCACGCGGGGCTCGAGTCGTACAGGTTCCAGTGCTCGAGCGTGAAGGCGAAGCCCGTGCGCATGGTGAAGCTCTGGCCGAAGATGCGCAGGCCCTTGGCGTTCGCGTCGTCGAGCCACTGCAGGCGCTCGCGGTGCACCTCGGGTTTCCTGGGAGCGACCGCGACGACGTTGTGCAGGATGGGCCGGCCGCTGACGGCGGCGAGCTTCTCCTGGAACGCCAGGTCCTTGTCCAGATCGCCGGTGAACTGCGTGATCTGGATGAAGCCCTCGTCGCGTTCGGCCAGTACCTCGGCGAGGACGAGCGCGTCCTCGTCGCACATCGTGTCCGTGACCATCGGCGTGCCGTCGAGATCGGCCTGCACGGAGTGCTCCCCCAGGCGCTGCAGGGAGAAGCCGCAGGCGCCGGCGTCCATCGCCTCGTGGAGCAGAGCCTTCATCTCGGCTTGCTCCTGGCGGGTGGCCGAGCGCGTCTTCGCCGCCTCGAGGCCCATGACCCAGGTCATGAGCGGCGCTATCGGCATGTAGGTGAGGCAGTTGACGCCCTTCGGCATCCGCTCCAGCGACTGCAGCCACTCGGGAAAAGTCACCCAGTCCCAGAGCATGCCGGCCTTCATGGACTCGAAGGGGATCGCCTCGGTGCGCGACATGGTCAGCATGGCGCGGTCGCGGCCCTCCGGCGGCACCGGGGCGAACCCGAAGCCGCAGTTGCCGAGCACCACGGAGGTGACGCCGTGCCAGCCGGAGATCGTGCAGTAGGGATCCCACTGGATCTGGGCGTCGTAGTGCGTGTGCAAGTCCACGAACCCCGGCGCGACGATCAGCCCCTCGGCGTCGATCTCGCGGGCGGCGGAACCCTGCGCGCGGCCCCCGATCTGCGCGATGCGTCCGTCCTTGATCCACAGATCGCCCTTGAAGCGTGGGACGCGCGTGCCGTCGACAATCGTCCCGTTGCCGATGTGCAAGTCGTAGTGCGTCATGGAACCCCCCTCCTCTCTCGGGACCGATGCTGCGCCTCGCGCTGGGGGTTGTCAAAGGCTGCCCGAGGAAAGGGTGCACGTCAGATTTGTGATGAGTTGATGGGAAGGTCGTGGTTGCGGTGTGTTGCGGCCGAACTTCTGTCAATATATGGATTTGACAGGAAGGAGGCTCGTCATGGCGATGTCCGTTGCACAACTGGAGGCGCGCCGCGACCATCTGCGCGCGGCGCTGGGCGCGGTCGGCGATCTGCGGCCGGGCACGCTGGTGGAGCGCCATCGCAAGTGCGGCAAGCCGACCTGCCACTGCGCGGTCGAGGGCGACCCGGGCCACGGTCCGGTGTGGACCCTGGTGTTCCGGCAGCACGGCAAGTCAAAGACACGGGTGATCCCCGCCGCGGCGGTGGCGCGGACACGCGCGCAGATCGACGAGTACCGGCGGCTGCGGGCGCTGACGGCGGAGCTGGTGGAGGTGAGCGAAGGCTTGTGCCACGCGCGGCTGGCGATCGGCCGGGACGCGGAGAAAGCCGCGAAAAAGGGGGCTGCGCGGCAACCGTCGCGGCGGAGATCGACGGCGAGGTCGAGCGGCTGATCGGCGCGGGGTCGGCGCACGGCATCGACTTCGAGGCGGTCGAGACGGCGGCGCGGCGGCTGGCGCTCGAGGTCGTGGGCAAGGCGCTCGCCGCGCGTCTCAATGCCGACCGTTCCGACGAGAAGGGTGCCCGGCTGCCCTGCGCGTGCGGCGCGCGGGCGCGGTACGCCGGTCGCCGGCCGAAGACCTTCACGACGGCGCTGGGCGCGCTCGAACTGGTGCGCGCCTGGTACCACTGCGACGACTGCGGCGCCGGCTTCGCGCCGCGCGACCGCGAACTCGGCCTGGACGGCACGTCGCTGTCGCCGGCGGCGCCGCGCATGACCGGCGTCGCCGCCGGCCGCGTCAGCTTCGCCGAGACGAGCGTCCTGCCGCGCGAACTGGCGGGACTCGACATCGACGCCAAGTCGGTGGAGCGCCACGCCGAGGCGCTCGGGCGCGCGATCGCCGACGACGAGTTGGCCGTCGTCGCGCCCGAACCGGCCGATGCGCACACCCTCTATCTTGGCCTCGACGGCACCGGCGTGCCGGTGCGCAAGGCGGAGACCCAGGGCCGACGGGGCAAGCAGGCCGACGGCTCCGCCAAGACGCGCGAGGCCAAGATCGTGGCCGTCTGGTCGGCGGACACCCTCGACCGCGACGGCCGCCCGGTGCGCGATCCCGACTCCACCACCCACGGCGCCGCCATCGAGTCCGTCGCCGGCCGCGACACCGACGCCGCGCCGGCGCCGTTCGCCGCCCGCGCCCTGCGCGAAGCCCGGCGGCGGTGCTTCCAGGACGCCCCGCGCCGCGTCGTCCTCGGCGACGGCGCTCCGTGGATCTGGAACTGGGCCGACGAGCACGCCCCCGGGGCCATCCAGATCGTCGACGTCCGGCACGCCAAGGAACACCCGTGCGAGGTCGCCAAGGCCATCTTCGGCACCGGCACCGATCTCGCCGACCAATGGGGCAGGCAGCGCCGCGACGAACTCGACCAAGGCCGCATCGACGACATCCTCGACGCAATGCGCCGCCACGCCGACACCCACGACGACGCCCGCAAGTGCATCGCCCATATCGACAACAACCGCCACCGCATGCGCCACCCGAAGTTCCGCGCCACGGGACTCTGCGTCTCCACCGGCGTCGTCGAGGGCGCCTGCAAGAACGTCGTCGGCAGCCGCCTCAAACGCGGCGGCATGCACTGGACCGTCGACGGCGCCAACGCCATCCTCGCACTGCGTTGCGCCATCCTCGGCAACCGCTTCGACGACTTCTGGGAGCGCCGCGCCAGCACCGCATAGCACCTCATCTCACAAATCTGACGTGCACCCTTCAGGCGCCGCAGCGCCAGGTAGATCAGCTTGATCGCCGCACGATCGTTCGGGAAGTGCCCACACGTGCGCACTGCCCGGCGCACCGTGCTGTTCAGGCTCTCGATCGCGTTGGTCGTGTAGATCGCCCGCCGGATCGGTTGCGAGAACGCCAGGAACGGCACCACATGTTCCCAGGCACTACGCCAGCTCTTCACGATGGCCGGGTACTTCTCGCCCCACGGGCCGGCCTCGAGGGCGTCCAGCGCCGCTTCCGCCGCGGCCGCGGTCGGCGCCCGGTAGATGGTCTTCAGCGCCGCCGCCAGCGACCGCCGCTCCTTGTACGACGCATACGCCAATGAGCGCCGGATCAGATGCACGATGCAGGTCTGCACCGTGGCCTGCGGGAACACCGCCTCGATGGCGTCCGGAAAGCCCTTCAGACCGTCGACCACGGCGATCAGGACGTCCGCCACGCCACGTGCCTTGAGGTCGTTCATCACGCTCAGCCAGAACTTCGCCCCCTCCGTCTGCTCGATCCACAGACCCAGCACTTCCTTGCGCCCCGCACAGGTCACGCCAATCGCCAGATAGACGGCCTTGTTGCGTACCAGACCCTCGTCGCGGACCTGTTCCGCAGGAACAGGCCTTCACCCGTACCGCGTCGAAGTAGACGATCACGTAGACCTCCTCCAGCGGCCGCGCCTGCCACTCCGCAACCTCCTCCAGAACCGCATCCGCGACCTTCGAGATCAGCTCGGCCGACACCCTCACGCCGTAGATCTCCGCGACGTGACCACGGATCTCGCGCGTCGTCATGCCGCGCGCGTACATCGAGATCACCTTGTCGTCGAACCCCGGCAGCCGCCTGGCGTACTTCTCCACCAACTGCGGCTCGAAGCGCCCCGCACGGTCCCGTGGAACCTCCAGGTCGAGCGCGCTGTCATCCGTCAGCACGCGCTTGCGGTTGTGGCCGTTGCGACGGTTCTCCGCGTCCCGCTCGCCCTCCAGATGCGCGTCCATCTCCGCATCCAGCGCCCGTTCCGCAACCGCCTTCTTCAGATCGTCGATCAGACTGCCGTCGCGGAACACCTGCGCCGGGTCCTGGCCCGCCAACAACTCATCCAGCAACGCCTCACTGATGCGTCGCCCTTCTCGTGTCTCCTTCGCCATGCCGTGTCCTCCTTCTCGGACTCATGCAATGGCCCTGTGACACGGAAATCCTGACAGTCTCGCGACCAGCTCAAGGTGCTGTGGGGCGGGAAGCTCCGCGCCTTTCGACTGTGGGCCAGCGTGACTCAGCGCAGGAGTCAATCTCGGAGTACTCGCGAGTCATGAAGCTGAAACCTCTTGGTAGGCCAGGAGCTTACGCATGGGCAACCCGACCCACGGCCACGCGCCGATTAGCCAGAAGGTCGCAGTCGGCGCCGCGACCCCCATCGCACCGAGCACGGCAGTGCTGCCGATGGTCGTACGGTACCGCATCGATCAGTCCATGTGATTCATCGCATCAGGCGCTGAAAATCGACCTGGCCATCAAGACGAAGCGACTGGCGGGGCACTACGAGTTGATCGCCGCCTACTCGCGACGGGCTGACGGTTGGCAGCCGGTCCCACCCCGGAGGTTCGGCCAAAACGCACAAACCCGTCCGTGTGCACTGACTTTACTTCCCAGCCCGCCTTCCGGCACTCGCTTGACCCCGGGCACTTCGGCCAACCCGACGCATCCGTCCACCAGTCCGGTGACGCTACCGCCTTCGGCAGACCGTTACCGCCCAAATCCCGGATCCGGTCCAGCGGCACGACGCAGGTGGTGCCGGACACACGGGCCAGATACCTCTCCAACGCCCTCCAGCCGTCGGCCTCCACACGCCCTCCATTGCCGCCACCCACGCGTGAATCGCCATGATCGGCCGGCCGCCGCTCGCTTGCAACGACGCGTCGGTCAGGCACCACCAACCCGGGTGCGCGGTCCACAGAAAAGCCGGCAACGCCCCGTCAGTCCGTGCTGGTCCGCTTCCGCAACTACAGTGCACATCCGTCGATACCGCCGAGTATCACGCCCGTGCTCGGCCCTGTCTGGCGCCCACCAAGCGAGGGTGATTGAGACTGGGCGTGTCGCAATCACGGACGATGCTGGATTCTCGTGTGGCCGACTTCGTCAGCAGCCGAAGCCACGTCTCTCGTTCGCGGGTGCGGGAGCCCCGACGCCCGCGACTTGTCGGGCACCGCCCTCCAGATACTGTCGTCGGAGGATGCCACCTCTCCGCGCCCGGCAACGGACCACCTTCGTGGGTGTTCTCCGCCTCCAACCGGGCACAGCCGAGGAGACCTGGCTTCCGGTCTGGCATGCGCGCCGGACCCGACCTGTCGCGGAGCCAGCCATCCCCCGCGGACAGTCGGATCATGCTTCACGTTGACGGGAACACGCGCGGCCGCACCACTTCGCGGTTGCGCGCGTTGGACTATGTTTCCCTCTCCGCGGCTCCCACGAGCGCGACCACCGCGTCGTAGATGGCGAACGCACCGCGGTCCGTCAGGCACCCGTGCACGCACTCGCCGGGCGGGATGTCGCGCCACTCCGGTGCCGGCCAACCGGCGACCCCCACGCGCGTGATGTTGGTAAGGCGCACGGGCTTGGCGTCCTCGAGCGCCCGCGCCGCCGCGCGCTCGATGAACCCGAGCCACGGCACAAAGCGCCGCTCACCATCGCGTAGCAGGTAGCCGACCTCGCCGCCGGGGCGGTCCGTCAGCAGCACGTTTCGGTAGTTGAGCCGGCGATTGAGAACCAGTTGGGGCATCCATTAAACTGTACATGTAGACAGTAAGATAGGTCGAGCCCCTCGTGCTGCCCCTCGTGCTCGAGCCCCGGACGGCTTGAGCTACCTGCAGAGCGAAATGCCACGAAAAACGAGAACGCCAAGGTACACGCGGTGCTCCGGGTTGGCCGCACCGGTGCGTGGCTTGCGGTAGACCGCCTCCGTGCCCATCAGCCGTCGCACCCGATGCCGTCAAGCGACCACGCCTTCGCGGCGCAGGTGTCGTGCCAACTGCCGGCTGCCGTAGAATGGATGCTTGAGGCGCAACCCGTCCAGGCGGCGCATCAGCGTCAGGTTGTCCGCGCTCTCTCCCAGCGGCTCGTAGTACTGCGAGGAACGGCTCACGCCCAGCAGCGCGCACTGCCGGGACAGCGACAGCCCGCAGCCGCGGTCCACCAGCGCGGCACGCTCCGCACGGCTCAGCGCTCCAACCCGCGCAGAAGACAATCCAACACACGCTACGCGTGGGCTCCCACCGTCAGCTCGCCGAGCTTCGCGTGCAGGTTCCGTTCATCGAGGGCACCAACTCAGTCGGAGTACACCTTATCTCCGCCCTCGGACTGTCCAACGAACCAGGACCACCTCACTGCTCGTTCGTCAGGCCCTCGTTTTTCCTACACACGCACCCGCGGATATCGAATGGGGGCTCGGCACGGCCCGATGCGGGGAGGGGAAATGTGGAATGGGGGTGCGCGCCCCCGAGCCGCACCTTTGCATTCAGATGGGCGTGCGCACGCCACGTTCCTTCAGCCCGACTGGCCAGCGCCGCGCTGCTTGAGGCTGCCGTCTGCAGCCCGGCGTCGTGGCGCAGGGTCTGGTGGTGGAGACCGGCAATCCATCGAACGCGGGTCAACTCGACCCGCGGTGTCGCGAAGGCGTCAAGACTCGTCGCCGTCCAACTCCTCCGACAAGCTGCGCAGCAACTCTAGACGCCAGCCGCGCCACATGCTCCGCTCCAGTTGCTGCGACGGTGAGGGAGCCGCATCGTCCGGCGTGGGCATGGTGGGGTCCTCAGGTTGACGCGCCGACTCCGGCCGCCAAAACACTGCTGCACCTAGACGAGCCAAAGTCCCCAACGTCCTCATCGACTCCTCACTCAGGGGGTTTCCGTCGAGACCCACCGCCAGGGTCTGCTGCCGCCTCTTGTCACTACGCATCCTGTCCAATCGATCGACCATGGTCCGCAACGGTCCGACATCGACGATGTTGTTGCGAGACAGATCGAGTTCCCCGAGGTTCATGTCGACAAGAGGCGCGATGTCCATAATCAGGTTGTCCGAGAGATTCAGTGTTCGTTGTTGCCAAGTCCCGGCAGTGAAGAGAGGAAACAAGCCCGACAGCGGCGAGACGTCGACGATCATGTTCCGGGAGAGGTCCAGCTGCTCCAAGCCGGTCATCTCGGCCAAGCCCGATAGGTCCGTGATTCTATTCCCCGATAGCCTTAGCCTTCCGCCTCTGACGCGTGGCGTTCCGTCCAGGCTGAACAAACCGGCAAGTGCGGAGACGTCCCGAATAGCATTGTCCGAAAGGTCCAGCTCGACCAACTGTACCAGGTACCTCAGCGGCCAGATCTCCGAGATCCGGTTGTCCGAAAGGTCTAATCGGAGGAGCCGAAGCTCCGCAAGCGGTTCAATGTCCTCGATGAGGTTCCTGGACAGATCCAACAAACCGAAGACATGCTCTCCAAACACCGCGAATGGACTGAGATCGGCGATGCGGTTGCCCGAGAGGTCGAGTTCCGAGGGCCGCAAGGAGGACTCCGTAAACGAAGCAAGGCTCGCGATTCGGTTGTCGGACAGGTCCAGCTTTTGGACCGAACGGTCCACCAGCGGCGAGATATCGCTGATCGCGTTGCTCCCGAGCTCCAGCGCGGAGAAGTGCATGCCCTCTTGGCGTAACGCGGAGATATCCTGTATTCGGTTCTCCGAGAGGCCGAGGTGAAAGGCGAAGCGCCCGAGATCGGCGGATCGACGCTGCCTGTCTGCGACGGCGGAGAGAAGGGGTTCAAGACGCGAAACATCATCGATCGTATTTCGCGAGAGGTCGATTTGCAGGCCTCTCTGCCTACCTAGGCGAATCCTCTGCCCAAGTTCACCCAAGGGACCGAGGTCGCCAATGGAGTTCCCGGCTAACCGGACAACACTGAGACTCGTCGCGAACTCCAGGCCCACCAGACTCGCAATCCCCGCACCCTCAGCCTCCAGCCGACCGAGGAGCTTCAAGTCACTGACCTTCAGGGTCTCCGATGGGGCCTTTCCAACCGCCGCAGCAATCGCCGCTCTCAGGGCGCTGTCGGGGATATCAACAAGCTCATCACGATCGTCGAGCCATATGTGCAACCTGCGATTCTCGTCCCTAAGAATCCGGATTGCCTCCTGCTCCAGCGGATTTCCTCCAATATAGACGTCAAATGAACGAACCTCTCTCAGTAGCGAAGCATCTGATATCTGGTTGCGAGAGAGGTCCAGGAGTTTGTTGCTGATGGACGCCAGCGGACTCGGATCCGAAATCTTGTTGCCAGCCAGGTACAGATACTCTATCTCGAATCCTTCGAGTGGTGCGATGTCGCTGATATCGTTGTAGGACAGGTCAAGCAAGTGAAAGCCCTGCGGCTCGACACTCGACAGCGCACCGACGTCAGAAATCCGGTTGCCGGAGAGCCTTAAGGTGCTTGCCATGGGAAATGTCAACGGGGGAAGATCGGTTATGAGGTTGCCCGATAAGTCGAGCGAGCCAAGCGTGCGCCGCGAAACGTCCCGGAAGAGCGGCGCAAGGTCAGCGATCCGATTCCTCGAGAGATTCAGGTGGAGCAACCACTCGCGGTGCGATCTGTCGGAGTCGCCAAGAAGCGCAGAGAGCGGTGAGATGTCGCTGATCAGGTTATCCGAAAGATCGAGTGAGCGTACCGTGGTGAGCTGTTGCAGGGGGGCGATGTCTGAGATCGCATTGCCGGAAAGATCCAACTCTGACAGGTAAGATAGCCCGGCGGCAGCATCGAGGAATCCCAAGTCATCGATAGCGTTGTGCGCCAGCCTGAGGGTGATTCCTGGTTCGCCAGCACTCGCGTCCTGGAAAGCGTCCGTCAACACCGATACATCGGAGAGATCGTTGCCCGATAGATCGAGGTAGGCTGGTCGAGAGTGACTGTCAAACGTTATCCCATCCAAGCCAAGGCGCCCCGACAGCAAGTTCTCGGCCAGGTCCAGGTGGACGAGAGTCATTCCGGTCAACGGCGCGGCGTCCGTGATCTGGTTGTGGGAGAGATCAAGGTGAAAAAGGAATTGGAACGCCGGTAAGCCGGGAATCGAGATCTGGTTCGCTCCAAGTTCAGATAGCGGAGAGATGTCCCTCACGGAATTCCTGGAGAGATCCAACCAACTGAGCCCTTCGAGCCCGTCGATCGGTGCCACGTCAATGGCCTCATTGCCTGAAAGGTCCAGATGGCTTAGACACAGCCGCCTGGCGCCGGTGAAGACCCCGTACCATCCGGGAATCAGTTTGTTTCCATTGCGCGTTGTTACAAGGCAGTCGTCGTCGGCGTCCACAGCAAGAGCAGATAGCGGCGCGAGGTCGGAAATCCGGTTATCGGAAAGGTCCAGGTACCATAGGCATTGGTGTGGGCCACCGAAGGATTGTCTGGTCGATGGGTCCGTGTACGAAAACTGGCAATGCTCGCCCTCGAGATGTCCAAGTACGGAAATGTCGGATATCTGGTTGCCCGATAGCTCTATACGCTCCAGCCTTGTCGAGGCCCGCAGGGGACTGATATCGTCGATTGCGTTCCCGGAGAGGTCTATCCAACGGAGCTTCGTTGAGCCGGCGATCGGACTTAGGTCAGTGATCTTGCCCCCCGGCAGGACCAGAACGACCAGATGTGGCTTTCCTGCCATCGCCGAGATATCGGTAACGGCGGCGGTCAAGTCGGAGTCAATGGGTGCCACGAAGCTACGGAGGTTGTACGCGAACTCCAGACCGGTCAGATCCGTGATCGTGATGTTGACACCCACCGGGACGGCACTTGTCCCCAAACTCAACAGGCGCGCCATGTCCGCCCTTGTGATGACGCTGTGCTCTTCCCGCAAGTAGGGTGCATTCAAGTACACCTGTTCGGCTTCCCCGTGTCGATATCGATATTGCGACAGGAAAAAAAAGCGTTCGCTGAGTTGCCGCGCGACGATGTATCTGAGATCCGGATCCGGAAAGTTCACCGGTAGAAAATCGGTGGGATCGGCGTAAAAGGCCGTTCCCGATGCAGTCGATAGACGTACGCGGCGAATCTCCTCGGCAGGAAATGCACTGGCTGTTGCGGATTCGGTTGGTGCATCGGACTGCTGATGGCAGCACGCCAGGTATACAATCTTCACTCGAATACCGTCGGGATCGTACAGCGGCGCGAGCGTATCGAGCGGGTTTCCCCAAACGGAGAGAACGCCGATGGCGTCGTACGCCCGGAGAGGCGAAATATCGCGTATCAGGTTGTCGGAGAGATCAAGCCAGTCAAGGTAGAACGGGAAGTGGTCGTTGTCACGGTTGCCCAGTTGCCTGAGTACGCTTTCGCCAGGAAGATCGGCTATTCTGTTGCTGGAGACGTCCAGCCATACGAGCCTGCGTAGCGAAAGCAACTCGGACAGGTGAGTGATTTTGTTGCCGGATAGATCGATTGCCAAGCCGGCGCCGGGGATTTCGGGGTTGGGACCGGTCGACATCGCAGACAACGGCCCCAAGTCTTCGATGACATTGTTCGAGAGGTCCAGGTGCTGGAGACGCTGAAGCCGGAGATGTCCTTGGGCCAAGACGGTTAGAGACGAGATCGCGTTGCGCGAGAGATCGAGCTCCACGATACAGTGGTAGTGGAGACGCTCGCGACTGCAGTCGGTGGATTGGAACCAAGGCTCTAGCTGAGAGAGGTCGCGAATCTCATTGCCACTTAGATTCAACCGCCTGATCGCGGTCATGTGACGGAGTGGAGTGACGTCCGAAATCAGGTTGTCGGACAGGTCCAGCCAGCTCATGCTGCTTGAGTTCTCGATCGGAGCGAGGGATTCGATCAGGTTGTCCGGCAAGGAGAGTTCGCGGAGGTTCGTAGCGTGTTCGAGGCCGGAGAGATTGGTGATTGACGCGTGTGGAGCTCGCAGGCTCAACAGGGTGGTCTCCAGGTGGAAGGCACGGATCGGCTCCCATGGAGAAAGCCCCAACTGCGTAACCACTGCTCCGTGGAGGGCCGGGTCGGCGAAGCGTACGGATGCTGACAGTTCTGGGTCCGAGCGGGTTGCGACGATGACTCCGGCATGCCGCAGGGTCTTGACGTGACGCGTGGAATCCTCGCCCAGGGAGGTGTTGTACAGGATCAGCGTTCCGTGAATCTGCTGATCAGCGACCCAGCGCGGCGGGCCACCTACGTGGTGGGGCTGCAAGCTGGTGATGTCGTTCAGCGGATTGTGAGCTAGATTCAGTCGTTGGACCGACACGAAGGGCGGGGGATCCGGGATCCGGTCGATCGCGTTGTGCGACACGTCGAGGCGCTCCAGGGCAAAACCGAAAGCGGCGGTGCTGAAGCTCGGGAAATCGGCGAGCGAATTGAAGGAAAGATCCAATAGTGTCAAGTGGTAATCGAAACCGACAAACTGGGCTCCATCAGTGATGGTGTTTCGAGAGAGGTCCAGCTCACGTATCGTGGTTCCTGTGAGCGGGGTTACGTCTTCGATCCTGTTCCCCGCGAGATTCAGATAATCGAGATCGATCCTCGGGTTGGCTACAAGGGGTTCGACATCGGCGATGCGGTTGTCGGACAGGTCCAGGCGGCGCAGACGGGGGAGGGCCGTGATCGGTTCGATGTTCCGAATGGCGTTGCCAGAGAGGTCGAGTTCCCGAAGATCGGGCCTGTGGCGACCCAGCTCCTCCAAAGCGGAGAGGTCCGCGACCGAGTTTCGAGCCAGCTTCAGTGTGCGGAACCCACCGAAATACGGATTCGAGCCGAGCGTGGCCAGGAAGGACAGATCCGAGAACAGATTGTCCGAGAGGTCCAGTTCACGCAGGTTGATGAGCCCCGCGAGTGGTGTGAGGTCGGAGAACTGGTTCCGCGCGAGGTTCAGTGTGCGCAGTTCGGTCAGTGCCGCCAGTGGTGTGAGATCGGAGACTTCGTTCCGCGCGAGGTTCAGTGTGCGCAACTCGGTCATCGCAGACAGGGGTGTGAGGTCGCCGATCAGATTTCCCGACAGGTCGAGCCACGGCCAAGCGAGATGACGGCGCGACTCGAACATCCCCGAGAGAGGAGCGATATCCGTGATCGAGTTGTCCGCCAGGACCAGCGTTGCGAGGTGCGTCTTGTCGGCCAGCGGTTCGATGTTTTCTACCGAGTTCTCCGCGATATCGAGTGTTCCCAGGTAGGTCATGCCTGCCAGCGCCGCAATATCCGTGATCCCGTTGTGGGAGAGAAACAGCAGCCGCATGTCCGCGAGGCCTGCGAGCGGCGTGATGTCGGCGATGGCGTTTCCGGAGAGCCTGAGGTGGAAGATCGAAGTCAGACCAGCTAGCGGTCGGAGGTCGCTAATGCTGTTGCCGGAGAGATCCAGCGTGTGAAGGCCGGTGGCGTACTCAAGCCCCGTCAGGTCCATCACGCCGGCGTTGGGTAGCGACATGGTGGTGAAGCCCGCCAACTCCGTTGGCGTGATCGCCTCCCCGGGCGCCTTCCCTAACAGGCGTTCGAGCGCGGATCTCAGTCTGTCGTCGGGAACATCTACGCCTTCGGTGGAGTCGGCCACGTCGTCCGATGCGGAGCGGGGCGCGACCTCCGCGGGCATGACGTCGGCAGCGGCGACCCCGACCAGAGCGCTCGCGGCGAGTTCCGTACACTCCTGCCCGCGCAGATCGGCGTGGGCTGGCGAGGCAGGGTGTGCGCAGTTACCGGAGTTCCCGGCCTTTGGGAACTCTACTGCGTCTCCAGTGGAAGCCGCGAGTGACATTGCGACAGCGAGAAGGAACCGCGGATCGCCGGGCCCCGGCGCACGTCCACGACGGCCGGCCCCCCTTGAGGGTGTCGATGGTCTCGGGGTCTCTCGGAGTCCTGGGCGAAGGCCCGACGACGAAAAGGAGTTGATTCCGTGGGCGAAATCTGCTGTGTGAGACGAACGGTGTGCTTGCACTTCTTGCGCTTGGGTAGGCAACGTCGCACCTCCTTGGTGGCCAAGTGACGAGTGTCAGAAGCCGCTTGTCAAGCCGATGCCTGGAACTCCTGGAACTCTGGAACTTGATCGGACCGGCCTCCTTCACCAATGTAGCAGTTCTGTGGCGACTGGGCACGCACGAGAGTTGTCCAACGCTAAGTGAGTATCCATGATGTCAAGCGGCGCGTTTGTCGGGTACGCAACTGGTGGTGGTCATTCCGCTTTGGGCGGCCCGTGTCGAATGAACGTCGCCTGTGCGGTTGGGTCGCGGAGAACCTACTGGCGCGCAAGGCGGTCGGGTGCCTGGTGCTGCGATGCGGTTGACCTTCGGCCCAGGTTGCGGTCGCTTGACGCTCCCTCCACCCAGGCCGAAGGTCGCCGCATCGTCGGGATCAGGCACCGTGCCGCGCCTTTAGCCGGGCGCGGGTTCGAGATTCGGAGTCCACGGGCGGTCCTGCTTCAGCAGCGCGTTGGCCAGGACCACCAGCTTGCGCATGATCGCGGTCAGGGCGACCTTTGGCGGCTTGCCGCGGGAACGCAGCTCGGCGTACTTGTGGGCCATGTCGGGGTTGCAGCGGAGCGCCGCCACAGCCGCCATGTAGACCAGCCGCCGGGGCCGGGCGCGCCCGCCGCGGATGAAGCTGCGTCCCTGCCACTGGCCAGACTCGCGCGTCCATGGCGCGACGCCGATCAGGCTGGCGGCCGCCTTGCCATCGATGCGCCCGAGTTCCGGCATGTCGGCGAGCAGGCCGGCCGCGACCACCGGGCCGACGCCGGCGATGGACGTGAGCACCTCGGCCCGGCGTGACAGTTCCGCGTCGGCGCCGGTGGCCTTGTCGATCTCGTCGTCCAAGGCCCTGATCTGCCTCCGGATCTGTGCCAGTCGGTTCTTTAACTGCCGCTTGAGCAGGGCATGGCGCACGTGCTTCTGCCGGTTCAGCGCCGCCGTGCGGTCCTTGACCAGCGCGTCGCGCGCCGTCACCAGTTCGTCCAGGTCGCGTAGCGCCGGTGGCCTCGGCTCCACCCGTCGCAACTCCACCGCGTCGCCCATCGCAGCCAGAACGCGCGCATCCACCGCGTCGGTCTTCGCGCCTTCGCCCATGGCCTGCGCAAAACGGCGCGCGCGTAGCGCGTTGACCCGCGCCAGAGGTAGCCGCGCCGCCAGGCTCTCCTCGAACTCCCGATGCCGCGGCCCCGTGGACTCGTAGACCACCAGCGCGGTGCAGTCGCCGACCCACGCCGCCAGTTCGTCGAACCCGGTCGCCGCGTTCGCGAAGCGCGCCGACTCACCGGTCGAGCGCCGGTGGACGTCGAGGTGGGCCTTCGAGATGTCCACGCCGATCGTGTCGGGGGTATGATCGCTCATCCTTCCCTGCTCCTGTGCTTGTCATGCGGGCCTCGATGCCCAGGTATCCATTCAGGACGTGCCGGGAAGGACGGCGGCGACCAAACTCACTTGCGGCCCCGAGGGCCGAGCCTGAAACGGTCCGCCGCCGCCCCCCTCCGCCGGCCTGCTAGCCGGCGGAGGGGCGGACCCTTCAAAGGGTCCGCTGGGGGCGTTTCTAACAGACAAGCCTGAGGCGTTCGGTTCGGACGATCATTCGGAGGATGATCGTGACGCTTGAGACCGAACGGCTCCACACGGTGGAGCAGATCAGGGGCTTTCTCGACGGCAACGGGGAAGTGGACTTCAGGCCGGTGGACCGGGACGAGGCCTACGGGTTCGTGCGTCGCACGCTGGTGCGTCTGGACTACGATGCGCTGGGCCGGGCGGGCAAGGGCACGGTGCGCGAGTTCCTCGGCAAGGCGACGGGGCTGTCGCGCGCGCAGGTGACCCGGCTGATCGGCCAGTATCGAGCCACGGGTCGGGTCGAGGATCGCCGCGCGGCGAACAGCGGTCGGCCCTTCGCGCGGGTGTACACGGCGGCGGACATCCGCCTGCTGGCCGACGCCGACGAGATCGGCGGCCAGCTCTGCGGGCCCGCGGCGTGCGAGGTGCTGCGCCGCCAGTACGAGGTGTTCGGCGACGCGCGCTTCGAGCGGCTGTCGCGACTGTCCCCGTCGCACCCGTACAACCTGCGGCGGTCGAGGACCTACCGCGCGCGGCGCACGACCGTCGAGCACACGCGGCCGACGACGGTGCGCATCGGCGAGCGGCGGCGGCCGGACCCGGGCGGCAAGCCCGGCTTCGTGCGCGTGGACACCGTCCATCAGGGCGACCGCAACGGCGTCAAGGGCATCTACGCCGTCAACCTGATCGACGAGGTGACCCAGTTCGAGCACGTCGGCGCCGTGGCGGCGATCACCGAGGCCTTTCTGGTTCCGATCCTGGAGGAGATGCTCGTCAGCTTGCCGTTCGTCGTCCTCGGCTTCCACGCCGACAACGGCTCCGAGTACGTCAACCGCCAGGTCGCCGCGATGCTCAACAAGCTGCATGTCCCTGATTTCACGAGGTCGCGGGCGCGGCGCTCCAACGACAACGCCCTGGTCGATGCCCGCCGTCCCGGCGGGTTGCAAGAACGCCAGCGTGGTGCGCAAGTGGCTCGGCCACGACCACATCCCGCGGCGCTTCGCGCCGCGGGTGAACGCCTTCGCCAAGGACGTGCTGACGCCGTACCTGAACCACCATCATCCCTGCCTGTTCGCCACCGAGGTCCGCGACGCCAAGGGCAAGGTGCGCCGGCGCTACCGGCGCCGGGACGTGGCGACGCCCTACGAGAAGCTCAAGTCGCTGCCGAACGCCGAGCGCTTCCTCAAGCCCGGCGTGACCTTCGCCGACCTCGACGTGGCCGCCCACGCGATGTCCGACCTCGAGGCGAACCGCCGCGCCAACCGCGCGCGGGACGAGCTGTTCCGCACCATCGGCCGCGCCGTTCCCACCGCCGCGTGAGCGGACCGGGCACCGTGCGGCAAGCCCATGCCGGGGGCCGGCCCCCGGACCCCCGCCCTCGCCGGGAGGCAGGGATCGGCGTCCGCGACGTCGGTCCCGGATGGCGAGCGGCAACGACCGGCGGCGGCGTCCGATCAGGCCGCGGCGACCGCCGATCCCCGCCCGTCAGGGTGATCTCGCCAGGGCGCGTCAAGGGTCCGCTGCGCCGACCGCGACGCCTCGATGCCGTGCCTTGGCCCAACGCCTTCCGCCACCCAACACGACCTACAAGAGCTGCCGCCGTGCGCGCGTCGCGATCGCCCTTGACCCGCCGCCAACGCTCGTCGAGGAAACCAACCCCCCGCCTCTCCGGCACCCCCGAGAACGAGCGTTGCCCTCACTCGTCGCCGCAACTACCATGCCTACAACACCACGTCCGAACCGGCAGCCGCCCTCAATCCGAGGGCCGCCCGTTCAGGCTCACCTTCTCATTGGAAAACGCTGCACGCCAGTTGAACTGGGTGCACGTCAGATTTGTGGTGAGCATGGACGGGGGTTTGGAGAATGGTGACTCTGGCGCGGCGTTCTGACAGTATTAACGTTGTCAGATTGACGGGGATGCCGCATGTCCGAAGCACCGGATCTCGAAGCCTTGAACGAACGGCGCACGCGCATCGCGCGGGAGTTGGCCGCCCTCGGCGACGTGCAGTCGGGTATCCTGACGGAGCGCTACCGCCAATGCGGCAAGCCCACCTGCCATTGCGCCACCGACGGCGGCCCCGGCCGCGGTCCAAGCTGGTCGCTGACGCGCCGCGTCGACGGCAAGACCGTCACGCGCGTCATCGCGCCGGCGGACGTTGCCGAAGTGCGCGCGCGGTTGGCCGAGTGCCAGCGCCTGCGGCGGCTGGTCCGGGAACTGATCGAGATCAGCGACCGGTTCTGGGAGACGCGCCGCGCGGATGGACGACGCGAGCGCGGGGCAGCCGCGAAAAAGGGGGCTTCGCGACGCGCGTCGCGGCGGAGAGCGCGGCCGAGGTCGAGCGGCTGATCGGCGCGGGGTCGGCGCACGGCATCGACTTCGAGGCGGTCGAGACGGCGGCGCGGCGGCTGGCGCTCGAGGTCGTGGGCAAGGCGCTCGCCGCGCGTCTCGACGCCGACCGTTCCGACGAGAAGGGTGCCCGGCAGCCCTGCGCGTGCGGCGCGCGGGCGCGATACGCCGGTCGCCGACCCAAGACCTTCACCACGGCGCTGGGCGCGCTCAAGCTGGTGCGCGCCTGGTATCACTGCGACGACCGCGGCGCCGGCTTCGCGCCGCGCGACCGCGAACTCGGCCTGGCCGGCACGGCGCTGTCGCCGGCGGCGCTACGCATGACCGGCGTCGCCGCCGGCCGCGTCAGCTTCGCCGAGACGAGCGTCCTGCTGCGCGAACTGGCGGGACTCGACATCGACGCCAAGTCGGTGGAGCGCCACGCCGAGGCGCTCGGGCGCGCGATCGCCGCCGACGAGCTGGCCGTCGTCGCGCCCGAACCCGCCGCCGCCCGCACCCTCCATCTCGGCCTCGACGGCACCGGCGTGCCGGTGCGCAAGGCCGAGACCGCCGGACGCAAGGGCAAGCAGGCCGACGGCTCCGCCAAGACGCGCGAGGCCAAGATCGTGGCCGTCTGGTCGGCCGAAACCCGCGACCGGGACGGGCGTCCCGTGCGCGATCCCGACTCCGCCACCCACGGCGCCGCCATCGAGTCCGTCGCCGGCCGCGACACCGACCCGGTGCCGGCGCCGTTCGCCGCCCGCGCCCTGCGCGAAGCCCGGCGGCGGTGCTTCCAGGACGCCCCGCGCCGCGTCGTCCTCGGCGACGGCGCGCCGTGGATCTGGAACTGGGCCGACGAGCACGCCCCCGGCGCGATCCAGATCGTCGACGTCCGGCACGCCAAGGAACACCCGTGCGAGGTCGCCAAGGCCATCTTCGGCGCCGGCACCGATCTCGCCGACCAATGGGGCAGGCAGCGCCGCGACGAACTCGATCAAGGCCGCATCGACGACATCCTCGACGCACTGCGCCGCCACGCCGACACCCACGACGACGCCCGCAAGTGCATCGCCCACATCGACAACAACCGCCACCGCATGCGCTACCCGAAGTTCCGCGCCATGGGACTCTGCGTCTCCACCGGCGTCGTCGAGGGCGCCTGCAAGAACGTCGTCGGCGGTCGCCTCAAGCGCGGCGGCATGCACTGGACCGTCGACGGCGCCAACGCCATCCTCGCACTGCGCTGCGCCATCCTCGGCAACCGCTTCGACGACTTCTGGGAGCGCCGCGCCAGCACCGCATAGCACCTCATCTCACAAATCTGACGTGCACCCCCGATGAAAGCTGTCGAAGCTGGTAAGGTATGGACCGTTTCTCTGGCGATGACTGCCCAAGGAGGGTTAGGCGATGGGACGTTTGGCGAAGGGAGCGTTGGCTTTCCTGCTTGTGTTTCCGCTCACTGCCGCGGCGACGACGCTGCAGATCGACGCCAAGATCACGCGCACGCTGGCGGCGGACGAGACGAAGTTCGGTGGGTGCATGGCGCACCTCGACGTTTCTCCCGCCACGGAAGGGCTCGACTGCAACTCGGGCAACTGGGTGACGTTCAGTTGTTCCGGCGACCACGTGTCCAAGTCGAGCGCGTTGCGCATGTTCGACTCGGCGCAGATGGCGTTCCTCATGGACCGCACGGTGCGCGTGACCGTGGACGACAGCCGCAAGCACGACGGCTGGTGCCTGGCCGAGCGTATCGACGTACTGTCCAGGTAGCGAAATCCGGCTGACGTGAGCCGCTCCGAAAAGTTGTGTTGCCGTTCGGCGGTCGCGTTGCGCCGCCTGCTGGCCGACGGTGAGGTCTCCGCCCTGGAGGTTCTCGACGCCCACATCGAGCGCATCGAGCGGCACGACGGTGCACTGAACGCGGTAGTCACCCGGTGCTTCGAGGAAGCCCGGGAACGCGCGTCGGGCCACCTCGCGGGTCCGCTGGCGGGGTTGCCGATTGCCCACAAGGATCTGACCAACACCGCCGGGTTGCGCACGACCTACGGATCGCCGTTGTTCCGGGACAACGTCCCCGCCGAGGATTCCCTGCTCGTCGCCCGCATCAAGGCCGCCGGGGCCGTGATGATCGGCAAGACCAACGTCCCGGAGTTCGGCGCGGGTTCCCAGAGCTTCAACCGCGTCTTCGGCGCGACGCGCAATCCGTGGGATACGTCCCGCACGTGCGGCGGCAGCAGCGGCGGCGCGGCGGTCGCGCTGGCGGCGCGGTTCATGCCGATCGCGGACGGGAGCGACACGGGCGGCTCGCTGCGCAACCCCGCCGCGTTCTGCAACGTGGTCGGTTTCCGCCCGTCGCCTGGCCGCGTGCCGTCCGGCTGGAAGGAGAACGGGGCCTGGTCGGACCTCTCGACCTGCGGCCCGATGGCGCGCGACGTCGACGACCTGGCGCTGCTCTTCTCGGCGATCGCGGGACCGGACCGGCACGTGACCAACGCGCTGCCGGAACCGGGCGTCGCGTTCCGCTCGGTGACCCCGGTGGAAATCAAGGGCTTGCGCGTGGCGGTCACGGAGGACTTCGGCGGTCTGCCCGTCGCCGCTCCGATCCGGGGAACGATCCGCCGCCTCGGGGACACCCTGGCGGACGCCGGCGCCGTCGTGACCGCGGCGGAGCCCGACCTTGCGGACGCCGACCGCATCTTCCACGTGCTCCGCGCCAGGGGGTTTCGAGCCCGGTTCGGACCGCTTCCTCCGCAGCAGAAGGCGGAGCTCAAGGACACGATCCTCTGGAATGCGGACGCGGGAGCGGCCCTGACCCACGCGGACGAGGACTGGGTCACGGGCGCCCGCTCGGCCCTGGTGGCGCGGGTGGCGACGTTCTTCGACCGGTTCGACGTGCTGATCGGGCCGACCACGCAGGTGCAGCCCTTCGACATCGACACGGACTGGGTCCGGGAGGTGGACGGGGTTGCCATGCAGACCTACATCGAGTGGATGCAGAGCTGCAGCCGTGTCACCGTGACCTGTTGCCCCGCGCTGTCTCTGCCCTGCGGCTTCGCGGACGGGTTGCCGGTGGGGGCGCAACTGATCGCGCCGATGCGCCAGGACGCCTGGCTGCTATCCGTCGCCAAGGCCGTCGAAACGGTGGCCGGGTCGGGGGACGTCGTCCCGGATCTCGCCTGACGGGGCGTTACGGGGAGTACCAGACCGGGGACGAGTACGCCCGCTCCTGGCTCACCATGCGGATGCCGTCGGGCAGTTCCGCGATGCCGAAGAATCTGGCGTCGTAGGCCGTCCAGCGCGGCGTCGGGATCTCCAGCACGCGCACGTAGTAGAAAGCCGGGCCGGCGGGATCGAAGTCCGGGTCCGTCCACGTTACGCGCAGCTCGGGATCGCCGATGGCGTTGGTGTACGACGCGTTCCGCACGTCGACCGTCGAGCCCGCGGCTGCAATCGTCCCGTCCGCGCGGGCAGCCCGGCCGTCGGACAGCGCCACGTCGTACACCCGTTCGTGCGTGCCGCCGTCGCTGCCGAGCCATCCCTTCACGACCTGGATGCGGTCGAGATGCGCGCCGTCCGGATCCCTGAGCGCGGCGATCAGAAACGTCGGGGCCGCCGCGCCGGAGGTCGGGGGGAGGTCCGCCCCCATGGGTACGCCGCGCGCGTAGCCGGGCCGGGCGACATCGGGCGCAAGGGCGTCCTCCGCCGTGTACTCCCACCCGCCGAAGAACCGCAGCGTGATGCGCGGACCAGTGGTGGCGTAGACCTCGCGGCGCTTCAGCGCGTCGAAGATCGCCTCGCGGGTGTTGGCCCGCGCCCATACCGCGGCGTATCCGGCGGCGCCGGTCTCCCAGTTGAACGGTCTCGTCCAGCTCGTCACCATGGGGTCGGAGATGCGCGTGGGCGAGGGGAAGGTGATGGAGTACTTGCCCCAGAAGTTGTCGTTGTCCGCGGTCGCGAACGAGCTGTGCGAGTCGGTGCTGCCGATGAGCCCGTACTTGAAGGGATTGACCCCCAGCGCCGCCTCCTGGGCCAGACCCCGCCGGAGGGCGGAGCGGGCATACTCGCCGCGCTTGCGGTCCTGGAAGTCCACGGTTCCCCAATCGGGACAGCATGGGTGCCCTCCCGGTTCCATCGTGCCCCCGGCCCAACTGTGCCAGGTCTCGAAGTCCGCGAACTCGTCGGTGGGGGAGAGCACGGGGTGGGTCTCGCTGTCGCCCTTGATCTGCGTCACCTCGTAGACCGGCTCGAAGCGGCTGCGCATCGCGGCGTAGCGGCTGTCCTGCGGCCCGCCCCGCGAGTCGGTCAACGCGAACATGGCCCCGTTGCTGGTGTTGCCGTTGTGGGGGATGGCGATGACCTGCCCGCCCGTGTCGGCCTCGTAGCGCTCGAGGAACGCCCACAGGTCCTCGGGATGCAGGCTGTCGTAGGCGCTGAAAGGCAGTATCCGCCCGGTCCTGCCGGCGTCGTCCCGGAACACGACGACCCGGTGGAGGTTCCCGAACACGCCGGCGACGGTCCCGACGGAGGTCCATTCGTAGCCGGAGAACGCCGTGAACTCGCCGGGGTCGTTGTAGGCGTCGGCCGTGGCGATGACGTTGCTCCACACCGAGCGGTTGTACCCCTCGCCCAAGGTGTGCGGCGGCAGGCGCAGGCGGCCCGCGTCGGGGTCCGCCTGGTGCGCGCGGAAGTGCTCCAGGAGCTCCCGCCCGCCCGGCGCCTCGAGCAGGTTGGGGTCGCCCGCGCGCAGGCTCGCCGCGACCCCGAGGTTCTCCGCGTGGTCCGCGATCACCAGGAAGTCCAGCGGCTTCCGTATCCGCACGCGCATGCCGTTGTTGGCGGTGACGGTTTCCCCGCGCGCGAAGCGGTAGGCGACGGCGGGACTGACGACGTTCAGGCCCATGAGGTTCGCATCGCCGGTGGAGTAGCTGGTGTGCACGTGGGTGTCGCCCCAGTAGACCGTGTTGGGGTGGATGGCTTGGGCCGGCGGCGAGTAGGACTGCGCGCAGAGGGGGATGGCGGCGGCCAGCAAGGCCAGAGCGGCGTATGGGGTGCGTGGGACCATGACGTCATGCCTTCCTTGATGTGGCCGTTCGATGAGCAGAGACTCGCCGCGCGGGATCCAGATGTCGTCGACGGCAAGGTGGGCATCCACGACGCTATCGGCAAGACCCTGCCTATCCGGCGGCTTGCAGGGCGGTTCGTCGGACACCACCAGGGCTCTGGTCGGAACCGTCGGAACCGCGTGCGGCGGTCGCCGCCTCCAGGCACCGTCGAATGCCGCGAGCCAATACCTGACCCAGCAATACGGGCACCGCGTTTCCGAGTTGGCGCATGGTCTCGGTCCAGGAACCGGGAAATCGATAGCTGTCCGGGAACGCTTGGAGGCGGGCTGCCTCGCGTACGCTGAAGTACCGGCAGGTGCCGTCGTCCGTCGCGAGCATGTTCTCTCCGCCCGGGACCCCATGGTCGCCAGCCTTTAGCACCTTCGCCGGCTCGTCGTACTTGCTGCCGGTGTGTCCGGGATAGGGCCTGGCGCCGGGGTTGAAGCGGTGGTCCGGTACGAGTTTGGCCGCGGCTGGCTGGAACTCTGGGTCCGGCAGGTCGGAGATGGCGTCGCGAACCGTGCGCCAGGGTTGCAGGAGCGGCGGGAAATCAAAGCCCCGCAGCCGATCCACTCGGCGCCGCAGCGCTTCCGGAAGCCTCGGTCGGCGACTGGTCGGAATCTCGTGCCGCTCCCAGTAGCTGCCGCTGATCCACTGATCCCAAAGCAGCGCGTCGAAGGAGTGCGTGGGTTTCGGAAACGACCATCCGGTGTCAACGTCGTCTCTAAACCCGACCATGATCATGCGCTCGCGCTTCTGCGGTACGCCGAAGTCCGCCGCGTTCAGCACGGTCGTGACCACTCGGTACTCCAGTCCTTGCGGGGCTGGAGCTGCCGACCGGTGCCGGCGCAGGCGATCTGCATGATCGAGCCATGGCTCGTCCTGCCAGGCGGTCAACTCGGGAAACGAGAGGTGGTCTCGAATGTACTCCAGGTAGCGGGCGAAGGCCGGCCGCCGCAGCCCCCGCACGTTCTCCAGAATGAACGCTCGGGGCGCAAGCTCCCGCACCGCGCGGATGGCTTCCGGGAACATGTCGCGCTCGTCCAGCGGGCCATGGTGCTTGCCCCCCAGGGAGAACGGCTGGCAAGGAGGACCGCCCGAGATCAGGTCGATCCCCGCGGCCAGTGCGCCGTACGACAAGCTGCGCACGTCGCACTCCTCGAGCGGCCAGCCGGAGACCGCGGGATGGCCGGCTGCTTGGTTCGTCCGAATCGTATCGCCGGCATGCCGATCCCGATCGACCACGAGTTCGTGGCGAAAGCCGGCCTCGCCCACTCCCATTCCGAACCCGCCCGCGCCGACGAACAACTCGACGGACCTCAACCGCTTCGGCTCCCCAAGAAACCCTCTATCCGCTGTTCCAAGGTCGATCTGTCCTTGATCTCGCACTCCCAAATCACCAGTACGCCCCATCGGCGCCGCTTGAGTTCCCGTTGATTGCGCTCGTCCCTGAGCCGATTACCTTCCAGCTTCGGCAGCCAGAAATCAACCCGCGACTTCGGGAGTCGCGCCCGGCGGCACGCCTCGTGTCGGTGCCAGAAACAGCCGTGCACGAAGATCACCTTCCGGCGTGGACCGAACACAAGGTCCGGGGTTCCGGGGAGATCCCGGCGGTGCAGCCGATACCGGTACCCCATCCGATGCACGACATGTCGAACGACCAGCTCGGGGGTCGTGTCCCGCGAACGAATTCGGGACATCCGCGCGCTGCGCTCCTCGGGGCTGAGCGTGTCGGTCATGATCGGGGCGCCGCCGTCACCGGTCCATTGCCACGCCCGAGTCGCGTGCAAGGAGACTTGTGCGTTTGCAGGTGTGAGACATCGGCGAATTCCCGTGCGGATCATGCGCACAGGGATATTCTGCTCCCGTGGCTGGCGCACGCTCAAGGCTTGGCTCAACGGTCTCTCCGAGCACATCGCTCGGTCATCGCTCGGCGACCCTCGACGGCGCGGCGAAACCGATGTCCTATACTGGCGCGTTTTTCGATGCGAGGGCGCGACATGGCGCTGCTGGGCACGGTTCACTACGAGGTGCGCGACCGCGTGGCGCTCCTCACCATCGACAACCCTCCGGTCAATCCCCTGAGTTCGGGCGTCCGCTTCCATCTCTCGCAGCACCTCGAAGCGGCGCTCGCGGACGACGGCGTGGACGCCATCGTCATCACCGGCAAGGGCCGGGCGTTCATCGCCGGCGCGGACATCCGCGACTTCGGCAAGACCCCGAATCCGGACGAAGTCCCGAAGCGGCCGGCCGGCGAGATCATCGAGGGCAGCGCCAAGCCGGTCGTCGCCGCCATCAACGGCACGGCATTCGGCGGCGGGCTCGAGCACGCGCTCACCTGTCACTACCGGATCGCGGCGCCCGGCGCACCGGTGGGCCTGCCAGAGATCAAGATCGGCCTGCTGCCTGGCGGTGGTGGTACGCAGCGGCTGCCGCGGCTGATCGGGGCCGAGCGCGCGATGGAGGCGATCCTGTCCGGCGATCCCTTCGATACGGCGGATGCGCTTGCGCTCGGCATCGTGGACGAGATCGCCGCGGGTGACCTGGTGGAGCGCGCCATCGCGTTCGCGAAGGCCAAAGCGGCGGCTGGCGGCCCGCATCCGCTGGTGCGGCACCGCCGCGACAAGGTGGAGGCGGACCGGGCCAATGCCGACGTCTTCAAGGCCGGCGAAGCGTACCTGGCGCGACGGATGCGGGGACAGATCAACGGCCGGATGGCCTTCGAGTCCGTGAAGGCGGCGGTCGAGATCGACGATTTCGACGCGGGCATCGCGGCGGAGCGGGCCAACTTCCAGGTGTGCCACGACCACGAGCAGCGCGCCGCGATGATCCACGTGTTCTTCGCCGAACGTCAGGGAGCGCGCATCCCGGACGTGCCGGCGGACACGCCGAAGAAGCTGATCGGGAGCGCCGCCACCGTCGGCGGCGGGCTGATGGGCGGCGGCATCGCGATGTCTTTCGCCGACGCCGGCATCCCGGTCAAGGTGCTCGAGATGAACGAGGAGGCGCTCGAACGGGGCCTCGGGGTCATCCGCAACAACTACGTCCGCATGGTGCGGGGTGGCCGGATCAGCCAGGAGGAGATGGACGCCCGCGTGGAGCGCATCGAGGGCGTGCTCGACTACGACGCGATCGGCGCGGCGGACGTCGTGGTCGAGGCGGTCTACGAGAACCTCGATCTCAAGAAGCAGATCTTCGAGCAGCTCGACGCGACGATGAAGCCGGGTGCCTTGCTTGCGAGCAACACGTCGGGGCTCGATCTCGACCAGATGGCGGCGATGACGCAGCGCCCCGACGACGTGGTCGGCATGCACTTCTTCAGTCCGGCCAACATCATGCAGATGCTCGAAGTGGTGCGCGGCGAGCACACCGGCAAGGAAACCCTGGCCACGGTCATGGCCCTCGGCAAGACCATCGGGAAGATCCCGGTGCTCTCGGCGAACGCTCCGGGGTTCATCGGCAACCGCATGCTCGGCGGCTACACGAGCCAGGCGGGGGAGATCATCCTGCACGGCGCGCTGCCGGAGCAGGTGGACCAGGTGATCCGCGACTTCGGCTTCAACATGGGGCCGTTCGCGATGAACGACCTCGTGGGGCTCGACCTCGGCTGGCGGGCGCGCAAGATGTCCGGGGTCGCGGATGGGGACAAGCCGCTGACCGCGGTTGTCCCGGACAAGCTCTGCGAACTCGGACGCTACGGGCAGAAGACGAACGCCGGCTTCTACTCCTACCCGGAGGGCAGCCGCCGTGGGGAGCCGGACCCGGAGGTGGCGCGGATCATCGAAGAGACGTCCGCGGAACTCGGCATCGCGCGCCGGGAGATCGGCGACGAAGAGGTCCTCAAGCGGTGCCTCTACCCGCTCATCAACATCGGCGCACAGTTGCTCGATGACGGGGTCGCGCTGCGGGCGAGCGACATGGACGTGGTGTACATCTACGGCTACGGGTTCCCGAAGTACCGGGGCGGTCCGATGTACTACGCGGACCAGGTGGGGCTCGGGAACATCTACCGGGACATCCTCGCGTTCCACCAGGAATACGGCGACGCCTGGCGGCCCGCGCCCCTGCTCAAGCGGCTGGCGGAAGAAGGACGATCCTTCGCGGCTCTGGACGCGGCTCTGGACGCGGAGAGGGCCTCCGCGGGCTGACCGCCGAGTCCTGCGCGGCGGCGGGTCAATCGGACAGGTCGACGATCCCGATCCGGTCCCCGGCGAAGGTGCCCAGGTAGAACACGCCGTCGCGCTGCAGCGCGACGGTGACGCCGCCCATGGGTGGGCCTCCGTGGGCGATCAGCACCTGTTGCGAGAGGTCGTCCGGGTCGAGCGCGACGATCTCGAAGGGCATGCCGCACGAGCCTTCCTCCAGGCCCTGGCAGGCCATCATCTCGCCGAGGCCGCCGGTGTGGGCCGCGACCAGCAGGCGCCCGTCCTCCCCCCAGGTGCTGTTGTCGACGGGGTCGATATCGGCTCTCGCCACGGTCTCGCCGGTGGTGACGTCGATCTTGCGGACGCCTCCGGACCCATAGACGTTGAGGTACGCGTACCGTTCGTCCGCGGATTTCTCGATGCCGTTCGGCAGCGGCGCGTCCGTGCCGGGGACCTTCGCGAAACCGCCCCCCGGCGACCACGCGTAGATCCATCCCGTGTCGGAGCCGAGCAGGGCCTTCACGAGCGAGAAGGGCATGCCTCCGGCGGGGAACATCTGCGTCACCCAGAAGCCGCCGTCCCGGAGCAGCACGACGTCGTTGAAGAACCCCTCCTCGGGCGCGACCGCGCACCCCCGCCAGGCGAGGCCGCCGTCCTCGAACGCTTCGAAGAACTCGACGGACTCGCGTCCCCCGTGGTTGATCACCGCCACCGCGTGGCGGCCGTCGGCGCGCGTCTCGATGTCGATGCCGTGCGGTGAGAAGAGGCCGGCGTCCGGCGGCGGACAGGCGGGGTCGCCCCACTCGGACGCGGTCGCGTCGGGTGCGCTGTCCGGGGACGGGAAGAGCACGGCGAGGGTGCGCGCGGCCGGGTCGTACGCGGCCAGGCTGCCGGGCCGGGCGCCCTCCATGTCGCCGAACTGGCTGACCAGGATCCGGCCGTCCGGCGCCAGGGCCAGATCCTCGGGGTTCTGGAACCGGCAGTCCACGTCGATGCCGAATCCCGGTTCGCAGCCGGTGACCGGCGACAGGTCGGAGGAGCATCCGGCCGCCGCGGTCAGGGCAGCGGCGAGCGCGAGAACCTGACGCCACGGGGTGCGTGCGGGCGTGGCGGTGGTGGGATCAATAGCCTGCATATGCATCGCTTTCTCCGAGCTTGAAGCGCAACGTACTGACGCGGTCCGGGGCCGCCACGGCCTGGCCGTTCTGGATCTGCGGGCGGAACCGCCATTGCGACAGCGCCGCGAGGGCTGCCGCGTCGAAGGCCCCCGCCGGTTCGGACTCCACGACCCTGGGGTTGGCGACCGAGCCCGCCGCGGTCACGTCGTAGCGGATGACGACATGGCCCTCGAGCCCCGCGGCCCTGGCGGCGGGGGGATAGACGAGGTCCGGTCCGGACAGGAACTGCGGCGGGCGTGACGCGGACGCGCAACCGGCCAGCGAGGCGCAGCAACCGAGGATCAGTGCCGCCAGGGTGGCGGCGCGGGGACGCAGGACAGCGAGCCGCTCCATGGGCGGGGAGACTACACGACCGGGGTGACGGCCACATGCCGCAGCACGTCTTCGAACTCGGCCTCGAGCGCGTCGAAGCGGCGGGCGGCGGCGAGCTGGGAGCGCGCGCGCTCCAGGTTCTGTCCGCGCCGGGCGACGCGGAAGTACCGGTCCCCCGAACAGTGATCGGCCAGGAAGCGTACCCCGAGCATGAAGCTCATGTGGCCGGGGGCGGCGGCGAAGGCCCGCGGGTCGGCGATGCCGCCGGCGCCGCGCGCGAAGCCCCGCGCCACGCGCTCGAAGGTCTCCACGGAGATTCGCGGCGCCGCTCCGGCCTCCTCCGACCCGCTGGCCGCGGAGCGCATCAGGTCGCCGAAGTCCCAGGCCGGGTGGCCGTACATCGCGGTGTCGAGATCGATGAGGTGCGTGACGCGGGATTCGGTCCGGTGGAACAGCAGGTTGTTCACCTTGCAGTCGCCATGGATGACGGTGCGCATCGGCGGGAACGCGAACCCCTCGCGCCCGCGCACGTAGTCGACTTCCGGGGACGGGGGAGCCGCGGCCCGCCAGAGGGCGTCGAGATAGCGGGGCAGGTCGTGGAAGCCCTCGATGACCGGCTCGAGGTCGTCGTCGAAATCGGCGACGGCCGCGTGGAAGGCGCCGAAGGCGAAGCCCGCCGGGGCGACCAGCGCGTCCGGCAGATCCTGGAAGT
Source organism: Pseudomonadales bacterium (assembly GCA_963664635.1). Lineage (GTDB taxonomy): Bacteria > Pseudomonadota > Gammaproteobacteria > Pseudomonadales > Azotimanducaceae > VXNE01. The sequence goes on from OY761542.1 coordinate 1,255,332, forward strand.
TGCGCGCGTCGACGAAGGGGAACAGCCGCCAGAGCGCGCCGGCGTCGTCCGTCGCCCACGACGCTCCGGACCGCGCGGGGATCGGCGCGACGACGCCGGCGTGGCGCTCGGCGAGTTTCGCGAGGTTGCGCATGACCCCCTCGGGATTGGTGAAGACCCGGCCGTTGATGCACTGCAGGACGAACCGGTCGTCGCCCACGGCGAAGGTCCGGTTGACGTGGCCGCCCGGCAGCGGGCGCGTCTCGAGCCCGGCCGCGTCGGGCCAGTGCGCGAGCAGGGCGGCCGGGTTCATCCGGCGAACCGGTCGGCGAGCCCGGCCCCGACCGCGAGGACGTACTCGCCGTGGGGTCGCAGTGCGGCTTCGGGGACGGTGGCGGGGTGCCCGTCGAGATGCCGTTCCATGCTGTGCGCGAGGTCCCGCAGCGACGCGGACACCCCGTCGAGTTCGGCGATCTCGGGATGGCGCGGGGCCAGCCGCCGGACACGGGCGCGTTGCCGGCGCCAGCCGGCTGCCGTCGCCCGCAGCGCGCGGACTTCCGTCTCGGCGGCCAGGCGCCGCGCGGCAAGACTCTCCGGCGGGAGCAGGTCGACCACGCGGGTCAGCCCCGTCGTGGTGTCGTAGGGACGCGCGGAAGGGTCCTCCGCCTGGCGGGCGGCCCGTTGCGCCATGGCGGCGGGACCGAGCAGCCGCGCGTACCACTTGACCGGCTCGAGCACGTCGATCAGCGGCGCGAGGTCGGCGCGGTCGGCTGCCGAAAGGCCGAGTTGCGCGAGACCGCGGTCCGTTACGGCGGCGAGGTCCGCGATGCCGGTCCGGGCCAGCGAATCGTGACTGGCGGCGAGCCTTCGGTACATGTCGTCGACGTCGCGGACGGAGGCGTCCGACCAGAACCGCTCGGCGATGGCCGGCATCCGGCTCCACACCCTGAGCGGCAACAGTTCCTCGGTGACGAGTTCGGTCCACATGCAGGCCTCCCCGCCCAGCACGCGTCCGGCGCGGCCCCCGGCGGCCGGCGCCGCGGATGCCCACAGGGCCTGCAGCGTCTCGAGCCCCGGCCTGACATGGGCGAGCCGCGGATCGGAAACGAGGTCCGGTTCCGGGCCGTGCTCTGGGTCAGCAAGATAGTGCAGATCCGCGGGATAGAAGAGGTCGAGGTAGTACGGGGCGGAGTGGATGGTGTCGAAACCCGCCGCGAGCGCACGGGATCGCGCCGCGCCGCCGCGCCAGGACTGGATCGCGACCTCGGGGGGCAGCCCTGGGTGGATCGCTTCGTCCCAGGCAACCGGAGACTTGCCGAGTTCGCGCAGCCCGGCGACGACGGGCGCGTTGAACGCCGCCTGCAGTCCGTCGGTCTCCGCGCCGTCGGGTAGGTGCACCTCGTCGCCGCCGAAGTGCACGAACCGGTCCGGAAAGACGTCGGCAAGTTCCCCGAAGAGGGTCATGGCGGCCTGCACGGCGTCCGCATTGTCCGGGTCCAGGCAGCACGAGTGGACGCCGAAACGCCGGGTGGGTGCGGCGATGGTCTCGCCGATCCCCCACTCCGGATGCACGGCGAGCCAACTGGCGACATGACCCGGGACGTCCAGCTCCGGCACGACCCGGATGCCGCGGTCGGCCGCCGCGCGCACCAGCGCGCGCAGTTCCCCAGGGGCGTATGCGGGATGCGGGTCGGCGAGTTCCGGGTACGCGTCCGACCGGAAGCGGAAGGCCTGGTCGTCCGAGAGGTGCAGGTGCAGCACGTTCAGCTTGAACAGCGCCATGGCGTCCAGCGTGTGCTCAAGGGTGTCGATGCCGATGAAGTGCCGGGCGGTGTCGACCATGAGTCCACGCCAGGCAAACCGCGGTGCATCGTCGATGGTCAGAACGGGGAGGGAAGGATCATCGTCCTGGCCGCCCTGCACGAGTTGCGCCAGCGTGGCGAAAGCGCGCAGCACGCCCCACTCGGACGCCGCTTCGATCTGAACGCCGCCCGTTCCCGTCGTGAGGCGGTAGCGTTCGTCGTCGTCGAGCGCGGGGAACTCGGGGGAGGGCGCGCACTCGATCGTGATCCGACAGCCGTAGCCTTGCACCCGAACCGCCCCGGCGACCTGGTCCCGCAACCGCCGGGCGGCGCGCGCGAGCCGCAGGGTCGTCGTGCCGGCGAACTTCCAGCCCCCGGCGACCAGCGGGAGCCGGCCCGCGCCAGCCTCGATGCGCCGTGGCCACGGCATCGTCTCCATGGGCCGGGCACTCTGTCGGCGGCGACAAGGCTTGTCAAACGCCTGGCCGAACGGCGACCATCGGCCGGCGTCATCGCGGGGACCAGTGTTTTGGATATCAGGCAACGCATGCAGGCGGTCATCGCCGCGGAGGCGCGGGCGGTCTCCCGGATCGAGGTGACCGACGACTACGTGGCGGCGGTCGAGATGCTGGAAGGGTGCCAGGGCAAGGTGATCGCCACCGGCATCGGCAAGGCGGGACACATCGCCCGGAAGTTCGCCGCGACACTGTGCTCCACCGCGACTCCGGCGGTGTTCGTGCACCCCGCGGAGGCGGCGCACGGCGATCTCGGCCTCGTCGACCACGACGACGTCATGATCGCGTTCTCGACAAGCGGCAAGTCGAAGGAGGTTCTCGAGATCCTCGAACTGTCGCGCCATCTCGGCGTGACCGGCATCATCGGGGTGACGTCCCACCCGGATTCCGACCTGCGCGGCCTGTCGGACCTCGTTCTGGACATGGGTCTCGTCGACGAGGCCTGTCCCCTCGACCTCACGCCGAGCTCGTCCATCGCGGTGATGCTCGCGATCGGCGACGCGGTGGCGCTCGCCCTGATGGAGAAGAAGGGTGTCACCCGGCGCGACTGGGGCATGCGTCACCACGGCGGCTACCTCGGACGCACCGCCCGGACCGACAACATGTGACGGAATCCGGGGATTCCCGGTCGACGTTACGCGTCCCCCTGCTCCAGGACCGCGTCCAGGATGCGCTCCGCGTCCCGCCACCCCCGCTCGTCCTGCATTTCGCGGCAGCGCGCGAGGAGCACGCCGAACCGCAGTCCCGGGGCGAGGCCGCGCGCGATGAGGTGCCGCCCCTGGACGACGTCGCGCGGGGCTTCCTCGACCACTTCCAGGTCCCGGGCGCGGTCGAGGAACCGGTCTCCGGCCGCGAAGTCCCGCGCGAGCGCGTCGGGCGTGGTGCGGCCGAAGTGGTCCGCGCGGGCGACGCGCGCGAGGAGTTCCATGGTGACGCCGGAGGATCCGAGCTGGCGGGACAGCCGCCGGTACGCACGGGCCTTGGCGCCGTCCTTGTCGAACAGGGCCGGGGCGAGGTGGTGCTCGACCAGGGCGCACGTCCGCTCGACGAGTTCGTGCGGCGCGCGCATGCGTTCGAGGAGCGCGCGCGTGGGAGCGATGCCCGCCTTCGAGTGCGACGGCGAGCGTACCCGGCCCTCGCGCACGACGGTCGTCGCCGGCTTGCCGAGATCGTGACACAGCGCGCCGAACATCAGGGCGAGATCGTCGGCGTCTCCCCGCCGCAGCCGCGCCGCCTCGTCGACGACCATCAGGTTGTGGGTCCACACGTCGCCTTCGGGATGCCAGGCAGGGTCCTGCGGCACGCCGACGAGGGCCTCGAGTTCGGGGAAGTGCCGCAGCAGCCCCGACTCGCGCAGGAACGCGAGCCCGAGGGACGGACGCACGCCCTGGAGGAGGAGCTTTCGAAACTCCTCGAGAATGCGCTCGGGCGAGACCTCGGACAGGTCGAGCCGGCGGCACAGGCCGATCAGTTCCGCATCCGGCTCCATCGGCAGGCGCGCGCTGAACTGGGCGACGCGCAGACCGCGCAACGGGTCCTCGGGGAACGTCGCGGCGTCCACGGCGCGCAGGGTCCCGGCCTCGAGGTCGGCGCGCCCGCCGTGCGGATCGAGGAGCTCCTCGGTGAGGGGGTCGAGGCCCATGCTGTTGACGGTCAGGTCGCGGCGGCGCGAGGCGGTCTCGAAGTCGAGGGTCGGGTCCACCTCTACGTCGAAGCCGCGGTGTCCCGGGCCGACCTTGCTGTCCCTGCGCGGGAGCGAAAAGTCGACGTCCAGCTCGGCGAGCCGCAGCACGCCGAACGCCCGACCGACGGCGATGACGCGACCGAACCGTTCCAGGACCGCCTCGAGGGCGTCGACGTCGAGCCCGAAGACCTCGATGTCCCAGTCCTTCGATGCGTGGCCGAGGAGGCCGTCGCGCACATGGCCGCCGACGGCGAGCGCGCGGCCCCCGGCGGCATCGACGGCGCGCGCGATGTCGAGGACGGCGGACCGAAGGGCGTCCGTGTCACTCACGTCATGGCTCGTCATGGTGCAGCGACTCCCAGAACCCGCGAGGGCTCACGACCGCGAGTTCCTTGCCATCGGCGGCCTCGATCAGCTCCTTGTCACCGGTAACCAGCACGTCCGCATGGCCCTCCAGAGCGGCGGCAACCACCCAGCGATCGTCGCGGTCGCTCTCGGGCCAGTGCGCGGGACCGGAGGGGACGATGGCCTCCGCATGGTGCTGGACGAACTCGGCGACCTCGCCGATGCGGTCGGGCTGCATCCGGAGTTTCTGGCCAAGCACGCGCCGCAGCTCCTCCAGGTTGGTCGAGCCGACGAGGAGCACATGGTCGGCAATCACCGTGCGGAACAGATCCTGACACAGCCCCCGGGTGGCAAACGCGGCGACCAGGACGTTCGTGTCCAGCAGAACCCGCATACGTGCAAGCGACGCCGTCAGGAGAGGTCGCTGAACACGTCCTCGTCCGTCAGCCAGCCCCGGGCTTCGGCAAACGGCGCCACCCGCTTCCTGATGTCGTCGAATTGCGCCAAGGCCAGCTGACGCTTGAGCGCCTCGCGCGCGAACTCGCTCTTCCGCCTGCCGGTCCGCGCTACGAAGTTACGCAGCTCGGCATCGAGTTCTTCGTCGAGTCGAATGGTCAACGTCGTCATGTAACACAATGTACTACAAGCGCCGGTGTGGCGCGTCTCCCGGTCCAGGCGCTGGATGTTGGATCGGCCGGCCGGGTCACCGAGCCGGCTGCGCATGGCGGGCACGGCAGGATGTCGGCGATCGCTCCCGACCGTGGCACGGACGGTCAGGGCGGTGGCGGCGGAGCTTGGGTGACGACACGCCGACGCGTCAGGTCCAGTGCCTCGGCGTCGCGTGCCTGGGCCAGCTCGAACCCCGGGCGCGACGGCTCCAGGAAGGTGATCGACCGGTAGAAATCATCGAGCGCCACGAAGCGGCCGTTGGCCTCGGCCCAACGCCGCATGCGCTGGTTGGTGGCGTCTGCCCAAGAGAGTATCTCCACACGCCATCCGCGGTTGTGCATGCGCTCGAGCGTTCGATGAAAGCCCGCGCCCTCGAGGTAGCCGGCGCCGTCCCCGGTCAACAGTACGACGATGCCCGGATCGCCGTTGTAGTCGAGGGCGTCTTCCAGCATGCGTAGTTGCAGAACCTTGTCAGGCATCTCCTGCTCGCCGCGCTCCGGGCTTCCGCGGTCGAACAAATGGACTTCCACGCCCCGGTTCTCCATGCGGTTCCACAGTTGCCGCAACTCGGGTGGGACCGAGCCGGCGGCAAGCGCCTTTTCTACTGGCCGGTCCGCATGGGCAAGGCGCAGCAGATTCTCGAAGTGGATCCGCACGCGGTAACGCGCTCCGGGCCCCTCTGATCGCTCCTCCACCTGGCGCTGGGCCTCGTGGAAGATGTTCGAGTTGTCCCAATAGATGAATACTCTGTCCATGATCAGGCTCCGCTCCCCGACCTACGCCGGCGTCAGCAGTCCCGGGTACGTCGAGAACCGCGTCTCCTGTCGCGTCGCGATCTCGATCATCGCGACGTGGCCCTCGGCGTTCCAGCGCATGGCCGACCTGAGGGCCGGGCCGACCCGGTTGGGATCGTTGATGCGGATCGAACGCGCTCCGAGCGCCTTGGCGACCCCGGCGTAGTCGCCGGACTGGTTGCCGACGCCGTAGCGTTCCATGGCGACCGGCATCTTCTCGTCGTAGCCGCCCATCGTGCGGTTGTTGATCACCACGGTGGTAATGGGCAGACCCGCGCGGACGGCGGTCTCGAGCTCCATGCCGGTGTGGCCGAACGCGAGGTCGCCCATGAAGTTGAGGCAGAACCGCTCGGGGTGGGCCATCTTGGCGCCGATGGCGAGGGGGATGCCGTAGCCGAGATGCGTGGTCTTGCCCCACCCGATGTAGCCGCCGGGCGCACTCGCGCGGTAGAAGGGCATGATCTGGTCCCGCGGGTTGCCGGCGTCGTGGGTCAGCACGCTGCCGGCGTGGTCCACGTGCCGGTTGATCTCCTGGATGACGCGGTACGGATTGATCGGCGTCTCCTCCGAGTCGAGCAGCGGCGCCCACTCGGCCAGCCACTCGCGGTGCGTCGCGGCGATCTCCGCCATCGTGCGCGTGTCCTCGGGGCGCCCGTCCTCGCCGACCCGGGCCTTGAGTTCGTCGATCATCGCCTCGAGGGTCAACCTGGCGTCGCCGACCAGTCCGAGGTCGGCCGGGTAGTCCTTGTTGATGTCCTCGGCGGACGCGTTCGAGTGGATGAGGAACTTGCCGTCGGGGATCGGCAGGCCGAACACGGTCCGGGTCAGCCCGGAGCCGATGGCCAGCACGGTGTCCGCCGCACCGAGCCACTTGAACACCGCCTTCGGCGCCGTCCGGTTGGCGGAGCCGAGCGCCAGCGGATGGTCGTCCGGGAAGGCGCTCTTGCCCTGCATGGTGGTGACGACCGGGATCTGCGCGAGCTCGGCGAACGTCCTCAGTTCGGCGCACGCGTCGGCGTACAGCACGCCCTGGCCGGCCCAGATGACCGGCCGCCGCGCGGCGAGCAGGGCATCGACGGCGTCGCGAATGTCGCCCCGCGAGGGCACCGAGCGCATCGTGGTCGATGGCCGGTATCGCTCGGCGGCGCCCTGCGGAACCTCCTGTCCCATCACGTCGCCGTGCATCTCCACCAGCACCGGTCCGGGACGTCCCTGCCGTGCCGTGTGGAACGCGCGGCGGATCTGGGTGCCGACGCGGTCGATCCGGTCTATGGAGAGCGCGAGCTTGGTGACCGACGCGTAGTTCTTCGTGGCCGAGAAGTTGGGCTGCACGTCGTAGCCGCCGAGCCCGCTGCCGCCCGGGAGGAAAACGAGCGGCACCGCTTCTCCCCAGGCCTGGGCGATACCGCCGAAGGAGTTCTCGACGCCGGGCCCGGACTGGGAGGCGAAGACCCCCGCGGGCGCCCCGCGCGTCTGCCGGCTATAGCCGTCCGCCGCGTTGATGGCCCCCCGTTCCTGGCGGAACACCAGGGGCTGGATGCCGACGCGGGCCGCCGCCTCGATCAGCGGATTGGCCGGAAAACAGGGCATCCAGGTGACGCCCTCGGCCTTGAGGCAGTGGGCGATCAGGTCGTAACCGTTCATGGCGTCTTCCTCGCGGTCGGTTGAACCGGGGTGGCTGAACCGGGGAGTGTAATGGAAGCGCGGGACCGCTTTGGCGCGCTACTCGGGTGTCAGCACCAGTACGGATACGTTCGGCGCGTCGGCGCCGGGCGGCGGGAACCCGTGGCGCTCGTAGAACGCCACGCCCGCCGGCGCCTCGACCTCGCGCGCGCCCTGGCTCTCGGCGGTTCCGATGGCATGTCCGAGGAGCCAGCGGCCGAGCCCGTTGCCACGGCGTGCCGCGTCCACCCACAGGGCCTTGACGCGGCAACGCAGCGGTCCAACCCGTTCGATCTCGTAGGCGCCGACGACGGTGTCGTCCAGCTTGGCGACCCGGGTCCAGGCGGGGTCCGCGTCCGGCCACGGCGCTTCGCCGGGGTAGGGCCGGAAGATGCGGGCGTCGCGGGGCGCGAACTTCACCATGACTCCGAGCCTGGCGCGCCCTTGACGGGACCCGCGATCTCCCGGGTGAGCCAGCCGCCGTAGTAGCCGCCGGGCTGGGGACGCACCGGTTCGCCGGCCACCGTGCAGCGCACGCGCGCGGGGTAGAAGGAGAACCAGCCCGCGATGGAGCGGAACTCCGCAAACGTGTCGAAGTACGCCCACGCCGCGCCGGGCTGCCCGGGCAGGTCGAACTCCCGCGCCACGCCCTTCCACTCGCACGGCGTCGTGCGCGTGGAAGCCCGCAGGAGCTGCTCGTCCACCTCCTCGGGAGGCAGGTAGAAGGTTGGGGGCGAAGCCGTCTCGAGTACCCGCACCGCCCGGCTGGAGTCGGCGAGCACGCGCCCCTCGTGGCTGACCCTTACCGGGCGCGGGTCCGGCGCGAGCCGGGGCGGGCGCGGATAGTCCCAGACGGATTCCTCGCCGGGCGCGGGTGGATGGGCGAAAGCGGGGCGCGCCTGTCCCCGGAACCGCCACTTCGCGCGGGCGGCGAGCACCGAGTCCGTTACCTCCGCCACTTCCAGGGCCTCCACTCCAGCCTCCGCCGGCGACGGAACCGCCCCTCCCGGGCCCGGAAGTAGCGCGCCGTGAGCCATGGGGCCACGCGGTCGTAGTACGTCCACTTGTCCTCTACCGGATGGGGCAGTTCGGCTGCGACGAATTCCTCGAACGCCGGGTAGTGCCGGCGCGCGAAGTCGAGGCCGGCGGCGGACAGGACGCGATCGTCGAGCACGCCGCCGCAGGCCGCCACGAGGAACTCGGCGCCGCCGATCTCGCGCACCTTGAGGCGCACCACCGCCCGCGCCTCGTCCCGGGCGACCGCCTCGCTGATCAGCCCCAGGTTGACGCACCACGCGAGAAACAGCCCCGGCACCGCCGCGGCTCGCTCGATGGATCCGGCCTCGGCCATCCTGCGGCCGATGTCGTCGATGACCGGGTCGTGTCCCTCCGGTGGGTTCAGCGAGGCGGTCACGGAGACGGTCACGCCGCCGCGAGCGCGGTCTCGAGATCCCGGATCAGGTCCGCTTCGGTCTCGATGCCCACCGACAGCCGGATCAGGTTGTCCCCGATGCCGAGCGCTTCGCGCTGCGCGGCCGGGATGCTCGCGTGGGTCATGATGGCCGGATGCTCCACGAGCGACTCGACGCCGCCGAGGCTCTCCGCGAGCGTGAAGATCGTGAGGTGCGTCAGAAACCGCTCGGCGGCGGCCAGGTCGCCGCGCACGCGGAACGACACCATCCCCCCGAAGCCGTTCATCTGCCGCGCCGCAAGGGCGTGCTGCGGATGCGACGGCAGGCCCGGATAGATCGTCTCCTCGACGAGCGGGTGTCCCTCCAGGAATCGGGCCACGGCGAACGCGTTGCGCTCGTGGGCCTGCATGCGCACGGCCAGGGTCTTCAGGCTGCGCATGCACAGCCAGGAGTCGAACGTGCTCTGCACGCCCCCGACCGAGTTCGACAGGAAGGCGAGGGACGCGGCCAGGTCGTCGTCGTCGGTCACCACCGCCCCGCCGACGAGGTCGCTGTGGCCAGCGACGTACTTGGTCGTTGAGTGCGCGACCAGGTCCGCCCCGAGGGCGAGGGGACGCTGGAAGTACGGGCTCATGAACGTGTTGTCGACGGCCAGCAGCACGTTGCGCTGGTGGGCGATGCGCGCCACCGCATCGATGTCGATGAGTTTCAACAGCGGATTGGTCGGCGTCTCGATCCAGACGAGGCGGGTCTCGGGCCGCAGCGCGGCTTCGAGGGCCGACGGGTCCGACAGGTCGACGTAGCTGAAGCGCAGACCGTGGTCGGCAAGCACCTGGTCGAAGAGTCGGAAGCTGCCGCCGTACAGGTCGTCGCAGGCGACGACGTGCTCGCCGGCCTTGACGAGGTGCATGACCGTCGTCGTGGCGACGCAGCCGGAAGCGAACGCGAAGCCGTGGCGCCCGCCCTCGAGGTCCGCCAGGCACTGCTCGAACGCACCGCGCGTCGGATTCGCCGTGCGCGAGTAGTCGTACCCCTGGTGCACGCCGGGGGCGGACTGGGCGTAGGTCGAGGTCAGGTAGACCGGCACGTTGACGGCGCCCGTCGACGGGTCGGGCGGCTGGCCGCTGTGGATGGCCCGCGTCTCGAAACCGAGTTCCGGGGGCGTGATCGTATTGGTCTTCATCGTTTCGTTCAGGGGGCTAACCGAAGTACACGCCGCCGTCGGTGTTGCGCAGCTTGTCCCGCGCGATCACCATCCGGTGCACCTCGGACGGTCCCTCGCCGATCCGCTTGACGCGCATTTCCCGGTACCAGCGTTCGAGCGGCATCTCTTTTGCCACGCCCATGCCGCCGAACATCTGGATGGCGCGGTCCACCACCCGTCCGGCGGTCTCGGTGCCGTAGAGCTTGCAGATCGACGCGTCGACCTTGCCGGGCAGCCCCGCGTCCACCTTCGAAGCGGCGTCGTAGACGAGCATGCGCGCCGCGCGCAGCTCCACCTCGGAGTCCGCGATCATCCACTGGATGGCCTGCCGGTCGGCCAGCATGCCGCCGCGCGTGGGACGCTGCCCGACCCAGCCACAGGCCATGTCGAGGGCCTCCTGGGCGATGCCGATGCAGCCGGCCGCGTACGGGATGCGGCCGTCGACCAGCCACGTCTGCGCAACGCCGAAACCGCGGCCCACTTCCCCGAGGACGTTCTCCGCCGGCACTTCGCAGTTCTCCAGCACGATCTCGTACGGCGACAGGGCGCGGATGACGCCGATCTCGTTGAACTCGATGCCGGGGAAGTCGGGTTCGACGATGAAGGCCGTGTGTTGCGGCGGCCCGCCTTCGCCGCCGTCGCTGGTGCGGGCGAAGACGATGCCGAAGTCCGCGCCCTTCGCGGCGGTGATCCACATCTTGCGGCCGTTCAGGACCCACACGTCGCCGCGTCGCTCCGCGCGCGTCGTGATGTTGTTGCGCGGGTCCGAGCCGCCGGTCGGCTCGGTAATGGCCACGAACGCGCGCTTCCTGCCTTCCACGCAGGGGATGCCGTACTTCTCGATCTGTTCCGGAGTCCCGCCCCAGATGACGTTCGGGGGGCCGCCGCCGAACGCGCCGAGGGCCGGGTTGTAGGCGCCGAGACGGCACTTCGCGGACTCCTCGGCGATGATCGTGCGGGCGAGCGCGCTCACCGGGTTGCCGCCGTACCGCTCCGGGACGGTAAGGCGCGTCAGGCCCATCCCCTCGGCGATCTTCCGCAGCCGGGCGCGGTCCTCCGGCGCGCACACGGTCGCGTCGTGGGGCAGCCGATCCTCGATGGGCTTGACCTCCTCGCGCATGAAGCGCCGCACCTGGTCGCGCAGCAGGATCAGTTCGTCCGGCAACTGAAAGCCGTAGTGGTTGTCTGCCCCGTCGGTCATGGATCCTCCCTTGCTGTCCGGGCTGCCGGCGGCGCCGCCGGCATACAACGCCCGCGACTGCGCGCGGGACGCCGCCAATATACTCTGCCGCCGTACACGCGTTCACGGCGCACGCCGCGCATGCTCGACATCGTCCTCTACGAACCCGAGATTCCGCCGAATACCGGCAGCATCATGCGCATCGCCGCGAACACCGGGGCGGGCCTGGCCCTCATCGAGCCGCTGGGCTTCGAACTCGACGACGCCCGGCTGCGCAGGGCGGGTCTCGACTATCGGGAGTACGCGGACGTACGGGTGTACCCCAGTCTCGACGCCTACCTCGGGCGCGAGCGACCGCCGCGCGTGTTCGCCTTCAGCGCGCGGGGGGTGGCGCCGCACACGGCCCCGGCCTACCGCGCGGACGACGCCCTGCTGTTCGGGCCGGAGTCCCGCGGCCTGCCGGCGGCGGTGCTCGCCGGCGTCCCCGCCGAGAGACGACTGCGCATCCCGATGCGCCCGCGCTCCCGCAGCCTGAACCTCTCCAACGCCGTCGCGGTGGCGGTCTACGAGGCGTGGCGGCAACTGGACTTCGCCCAGGCGCGTGCGCCGTAGAAGTTCCGCGCCAGTTCCTCAGTTGTCCTGCTCGCTCGCCATCGCCCCCTGACGGCGCAGCGCTTCGCGGTACAGGGCCGCGAAGTCGACGGGCGCCAGCATGAACGGCGGGAACGTGCCCTTCACGACCAGATTGTCCACGGTCTCGCGCACGTAGGGGAACAGGATGTCCGGGCATGCCATCGCCAGGATCTGCTGGAGCTGTGGGCCTTCGGCGCTCTCGACCAGGAACACCCCCGCCTGCTGCACCTCCACGATGAGCCCGGTACGGGGCTCGCCGCCGCCGGTGGCGTCGAGGCGGGCCGACAGCGTGGCGGTCAGGACGATCTCGAAGCGGCTGCCGTCGAGGCGGTTGGCGCGGGTGTTGATGTCGAGCTGGACGTCCGGCTTCCACTCGCCCCGAAAGACGTCGGGGGCCAGCGGCGACTCGAAGGACAGATCCTTCAGATAAATCCGCTCGACCTGAATGCGGGTCGCGGGCGGCGCCTGACCGGGAGGAACGGCGGGGTCGCCGACGGCCATGTCAGGAACCCCCCAGACCGCGGGGCGATGTCGGGTCGGACGATCCCGTCATCCCTTGACCACCGGCAGGTTCTGACCGCGCCACTCGGTGAGTCCGCCCCGCAGCCTGGCGACGTGCTCGAAGCCCGCCTTGCGCAGGACGGTCCCGGCCGCGCCGGAGTGCTGGCCCATCTTGCAGGCGATCACCAGGGGCTTCTCGCGGAACTTCTCGAGTTCGCGGAGCCGGTCCCCGAGCGCCGCGTGCGGGATGTTGAGCGAGTCGACGATGTGGCCCTCCCGGAACTCCTTCTTGTCGCGCACATCGACCACCACGGCGCCCTTGCGATTGATGAGGTCGACGAGTTGCTGCGCGGTCACGGTCTGCCCGCCGCGGCGCATCTCGTTGCGGATGAACAGGCCGAGGAGCAGGACGAAGGCGCCCGCGAGGAACGGGTTGTTGGCGATGAACTCGAAGAACTGGTCCATGTCGGGGTGGTGCGTCGGCGGATCGGATGGGCACGGCGGGCGGCATTATAGCGAGGCTGGGGCCTGCCTGAGCGCCCGCGCCGACCGTCGCCGGCCGCGACGGGGCCGGCCGCCGGGCCGCGCGTCCTATGACAGGGCCGGGATTCGCAGGATAATGGCCCTGTCGCCTGCTCCTCGGGGTCCCCACATGTCGGCAGCGCTGCTCGTTGTGCTCGACGGATGGGGCCATGCGGAGCCCGCCGGGGACAACGCCATCCATGCGGCGCGCACGCCGCACTGGGATCGCCTCTGGGGCGCGGCGCCGACGACCCTGATCTCCGGGTCCGGGCGCGATGTCGGGTTGCCGCACGGCCAGATGGGCAACTCCGAAGTCGGCCACATGCACCTCGGCGCCGGCCGGGTCGTCCACCAGGATCTGTCGCGCATCGACCTGGCCATCGAGGACGGCAGCTTTGCGGCCAACGCGGTGCTGAAAGCGGCGATCGACAAGGCCCGGCCGGGCCGGCTGCACGTACTGGGGCTGCTCTCGCCGGGGGGCGTCCATAGCCACGAGGACCAGATCGCGGCCCTGATCGGGATGGCGGAGCGGGCCGGCGTCACGATCCGCCTGCACGCGTTCCTGGACGGCAGGGACACTCCGCCGCGCAGCGCGGCGCCGAGCCTCGAGCGTTTCGGAGACCGCGTGGCCTCGATTTGCGGTCGGTATTACGCCATGGATCGCGACGCCCGCTGGGACCGGGTGCGGGCAGCGTTCGACATGCTGACCGGGGCCCCGGGGTGCCACTGGGCGAAGGATGCCGCCGCGGGTCTGCAGGCGGCCTACGAACGGGGCGAGAGCGACGAGTTCGTACGGCCAACCACGGTAGGGGACTTCCCGCTCGGCGGGCATGTCCGCGATGGCGATGTCGTCGTCTTCATGAACTTCCGGGCCGACCGCGCACGCCAACTCACCCGCGCCTTCGTGCAGGACGATTTCGACGGCTTCCCGCGGACTCGCCGGCCCCGGCTCGGGGACTTCGTCACGCTCACCCGGTACGCCGACGACATACCGGCCGCATGCGCTTTCGAACCGCAAGCCGTGCCGAACTCGTTCGGCGAGTATGTCGCGGGGCTCGGCATGCGCCAGTTGCGCATCGCTGAGACGGAGAAGTACGCGCACGTGACGTTCTTCTTTTCCGGTGGCCGGGAACGGCCGTTCCCCGGCGAAGATCGCATGCTCGTGCCCTCTCCGCAGGTCGCGACCTACGATTTGCAGCCCGAGATGAACGCGCCTGAAGTGACGGACCGCCTGGTGGCGGCCATCGAGTCGCGGGCGTACGACGCCATCGTCTGCAACTACGCCAACGCGGACATGGTGGGCCACACGGGGGACTTCGACGCCGCCGTACTTGCGGTGGAGGCGCTGGACGGGTGTCTCGGCCGCATCGTTGCCGCGGTCGAGGCGACCGGCGGCCACTGCCTCGTCACGGCGGACCACGGCAACGTCGAGCGGATGCGGGACGCCGCGACCGGCCAGGCGCACACGGCCCACACGGCCGAACGGGTGCCGCTGGTGTACGTCGGGCCGGCCCGCATCCGGCTAGATGGCGGCGGCACGCTGTCGGACGTTGCTCCGACGCTGCTCGATCTCATGGGTCTCGCCCCACCGGCGGAGATGCGGGGGCGGTCCCTGGCGCTGCCGGAGCCCCTGCGGCGCGAGGCTTGAGTCCGCAGCGGCAGGTCGTTGCGGCGACGTTGGCGGCGACGCTGCTGGCCGGCGCCGCGGTCGCGCGGGGCGCCGAGGACGAATCCGGGACCGAGCGCCGGCTGGGGACCGTGGTCGAGGAACTCAATGCGCTGGACGCTTGGCTGGACGATGCCGGCCGACGCATGGCGCGGCTGCAGCGGGACCTGGCGGCGGCGGATCGGGAAGTCGCCGGCACGGGGCGCCGCATCCGGAATCTCGATGCGGAACTCTCGGCGTCGCGGGCGCGGCTCGCGGGTCTTGCGGAGGAACGGGCCGGGATCGAGGAACGCCGGGTCGAACAGGCGCGCCGCATTGCCCGGCACGTCCGGGAGGCGTACCGGCACTCCGGCCGCGACTTCTTCAAGGTGTTGCTGAACCAGACCGACCCGACGGCCTTCGACCGCATGATCCGCTACCACGGCTACTTCAGCCGGGCGCGTCTCGACACGGTCGAGGAGTATCGGCGTGTCCTGCGGACCATCGGCGAGAACGAGCGCGCCATCGGCGAGCGCCGACGGGCCCTCGCGGAGCAGCAAAGCGAACTTGCGCAGCGCCAGGGCGCGCTGGTGGCGCGCCGCGCGGAACGCGAGGGGCTGATCGCGGAACTGTCGAGGGAGGTGACCGATCGCGAGGGGCAGCGCCTTCGGCTGACGGAAGATCGCAAGCGGCTCGAGACCCTGTTGGCCGAGTTGCGCCGGCGGGCGCTGGAGGCCGAGGCGACGCGCTTTGCCGAGAGCCGTGGCCGTCTGAACTGGCCGGTCGCGGGCCGGGTCGTGCGGCGCTTCGGTCAGCCGCGGGCCGGGGGACGGCTGAAGTGGGAGGGGGTCTACTTCGAGGCGAGTCCGGGGACCGAGGTGAAGGCGATCCACGGTGGCAGGGTGGTGTTCGCCGACTGGCTGCGCGGCTTCGGTCTGCTGACCATCGTGGACCATGGCGACGGCCACATGTCGCTGTACGGCAACGTGGATGACCTGTTCAAGGAGGTCGGAGACTGGGTGGAGGGCGGCGAGCCGATCGCGGCCGCCGGCCGCAGCGGCGGCCAACCCTCGAGCGGTCTGTACTTCGAGGTACGCTCGAACGGCCGCCCCACGAACCCCATCGCTTGGCTCGAACGCCAGTAGGACTGTTCGCCTTTTTGGAAGTCCATTTTCGAGCGGGTCTTCCGCACTGGTTCGCGGCGTGGCGTCGCTTGCGTCGCCCGTCCCCTTCCCTTCGCGGCCGTACCATGCGAACGTGGACACATGGCGATCTGGCAGGACAGGCTCGAGCGGGACGAAATCGTCCTGATCGACGGGGGCACGGGTACGGAACTCGAGCGGCGCGGCGTGCCGATGAGCATGGCGGCGTGGTCCGCGCTCGCGGTGCACACGCACTCCCGCGTGGTGCGGGAGGTCCATGAGGACTACATCGCCGCCGGCGCCGAGGTCATCGTCACGAACACCTTCGGCACGACCCGGTTCCTGCTCGAGGCGGCCGGCATCGGCGACGAGTTCGAGGCGGTCAACCGCGGCGCGGTGCGGCTGGCCATGGAAGCCCGCGACGCCTCGGGCAAGGACATCGCCATCGCGGGTTCGATCTCCAACCTGCCGCCGGACATGGACCCGGCCAACTATCCGCCGCCGGAAGCGGAGTTGGCCGGTCTGCAGGAACTGGCCGCGCTGCTCGCGGATTGCGGGGTGGATCTCATCGCGCTGGAGATGCTGCAGGACACGCGTCATGCCGCGCGTGCGATGGAGGCGGCGCTGTCGACCGGCCTGCCGGTCTGGCTCGGGGTCAGTTGCCGGCGGCGGCCGGCCGGCGACGGGCTCGTGAGCTTCGACCTGCCGCAGATGGACTTCGCCCGGCCGCTGGACGCCCTGATCCCGATGGGACCGAGCGTCGTCAACATCATGCACAGCGAGATCGACGCCGTTGCGGAGGCGATCGCGATGGTGCGCGAGCGCTGGTCGGGGCCGCTGGGCGTGTACCCGGAGATCGGGGAGTTCGAGCCCCCCAACTGGCGCAAGGACGACGACGTGGCGCCGGCGCGCTACGTCGAACACGCCCGCGACTGGGTGCGGCTCGGCGCGCGCCTCGTCGGCGGCTGCTGCGGTACGACGCCGGACCACATCGCGGCGCTGGCCGGGGCGTTCCGCGCGCGAAGCGTCCCCGCCTGACACGTACGGTTCCATCCCCGGTCGAACCTGGGCCGGTTTCGCCGGATAATTGCCGCGTCCCGGACCGGAGTCCCCATGCTGCTGCGCCCGTTCACCCTGCTGGGCCTCGTCGTGAGCATGGCGGGCGGCGTGGTGCTCGGCGTCGGCGTGTTCGTACTCCTGCTCGAGCGCGGTTACCTGCCGGACGGCCGCGAGGTGGGGTCGTTGCCGGCCATCGTGCGGCACGTGCGCGATTCCTACGTCGAGCCCATCCCGGAGGAGACCCTCGTGGAGAACGCGATCCGCGGCATCGTGCGGGGTCTCGACGACCACTCCACCTTCCTCGACAGCGGGGCCTTCGACCACCTCAAGGAAGAGACCACCGGCAAGTTCGGCGGCATCGGCGTCGAGGTCGGCCTGGTCGAGGGCTGGTTCACCGTCATCGCCCCCATCGACGACACGCCGGCCGAGCGGGCTGGGATGCGCGCCGCGGACGTGATCGTCGAAGTGGACGGCGTGTCGCTGAAGGGGCGCCGGCTCGGCGAGGCGGTGGCCGACCTGCGCGGCGCACCGGGGACGCCCGTGCATCTGCGGGTCCGCCGGGAGGGGGCCGCGGCGCCGCTCGTATTCGATCTCGTCCGCGAGACCATCCGCGTCGTGAGCGTGCGGTCGCGGCTGATCGAGCCCGGGTACGGATACCTGCGCATCTCGCAGTTCCAGCGCGCCACGCCGGAGCACGTGCGCGAAGCGCTCGGGCACCTCGAGGAGGAAACCGGAGCGGCGCTCGATGGACTCGTCATCGATCTGCGCAACAACCCCGGCGGCGTGCTCGGCGCCTCGGTGGATGTGGCCGACGCCTTTCTGGAGCGGGGTCTCATCGTCTACACCGAAGGCCGGGACGCGTCGAGCGAGGTGCGCTTCACGGCGAGTGGAACCGATGTCATCAACGGTGCGCCGCTGGCCCTCCTGATCAACCGCGGTTCCGCGTCGGCCTCGGAGATCGTCGCCGGCGCCCTGCAGGACCATGGCCGCGCCGTGGTCGTGGGAACGCGGAGCTACGGCAAGGGGTCCGTGCAGTCCGTGCTGCCGTTGACCAACGAGCGGGCGATCAAGCTCACCACCGCGCGGTACTTCACGCCGAGCGGCCGGTCGATTCACGACTCGGGGATCGAGCCGGACGTCACGGTTCCGCGGGACGGGTCGGAGACCCTGGAAGCGTACGACGCGCTCTTGCTGGCGGAGGCGTTGCGCTGGTTGAAGCGGGGGTAACGCGGGTCGCGGCTTACGCCATTGCGTGGGTCAGGATGTGTTCCGCCACCGCGCTTGGTGTTTCAAACTCGGTGACCACGACGTCCCTCCGTGACCCTTCGTCCATGATTTCGTCGATGGCTTCTCTTACGACGGCATCCCCTGCCTCGCCAGCGAACTCTGCGCCGGTCAAGAGCTCCCTGCGCGACGGCCGAAAGATGAACGGCCCATCCGCGAGGAGACTCAATGTCCACAGATCAGCCCGGGCCTGCTCGAGGCGGCGCTTGAGGTTGGCCTTGGAGAACGTCACGAGGTTCGCCGCGAAATCCCGGTTAAGGAAGGTGAATTGCGCCGGGGCATCGTGCCCTCCGATGTGTACCCGTACGCTCAGGTGGTCGGTCAAGCGCTCGTTCCGTTCCGTCACCAATGCTGCGACCTCGTCGGTCCAGCGCATTGGTTTGGGCGAACGGGCTTGGGGTCTGAGATAGTCCGCGTGGAATATCGACGACATCGCTGCGGCGCGCCGAACAACCTCGTCGACATCGGAAGCGCTCGTCTCCTGCGCCCTGCCGAGGAAGACGCTCTCCACCGGTGGTGGCCATGCCTCGAGAGAGGGGTTGTGGAGGAGATGCTCGTGCATACTGCGACTCGCCAACTCGATCAGATCGAGCACGTAGCGCCTATCGTCGCGAAACACGGCGCCTGCCGTCGCGGGATCGATCGTCGGCACGCACCGCGACTCGCCTTCGCTGACGGCGGCGATTGCGATGACCACCCGCTCCTCCGAGCCGGGAATGGGTTCAAGCAAAACCGGTGCCCAACGGGTCATGGAACCCTCCGAATCATGCAAGCAGTTGACCTTGGCCAAGACGATACTCTTCTTCGATCAGTTCCGGGAGCCTGTTCAGGCGCGCCGTCAACAGATCGATGCACTCGTCGAATAGACGGTCAGGTTCCCAGCCGCCCAAAAGGGCAGCCGTTGTCAGTTGTGCGAAATCCACGTGGCCAAAGTTGACGGCCGCTGCTTTGACCCGACCCGCGAGTTCGAACGGGCTGGGTGAGCTGTGGGCCGCAACGAGGTGCTTGGCGAGGCCGTTACGGACCTTCGTGTCTTCTCGCATACGGTTGGGCAGCGCTTCACCGTGATCGATCAGCAGGAACCTGCTTCGGCCGGCGAACAAGAGGTTCGATGCGGTTCGGTCTTCGTTCGCGATCCAGCTGTCGAAAGCTATGGCGGCCGAGAGCTTGGGCCATCGCGCGAGTTCATTGAGGAGGACTGGGTTCATGCGCGTACGAGCCAGTAGGCTGCTGTGACCTTCGTAGCTGGTTGCGAAAACAAAGCGGTCGGGACCGCCGTCCCAGTCGGATTCTCGAGTGTCCAGGACGTAGGGGGTCGGCACGGGAAGATCGACTGCCTGCGCCAGGAGGTTACACAGGACCTCTCGGACGAGTTCGAAGTGCGCGACGCGTTTGACGACGACCTGCTCTACGTGGTCGCCAGCATTTGCCCAGCCGCGAACCACGGGGCGCAGACTTGCGTCATCCACCGGCGCGAAGGGACCCTCCAGGTTCCCGTACCGTATGCTCTTGATCATTTCCAGTGGCGAGTCGGCGAACGATCTGCGGCCAGCGCAGAGAAGGGTACAACACATCCGTCGTCGCCTTTGAGTCGACACAGTTGGGTTGGCTTGGCTGTCAGGTGCACCTCGCTGCGAACGGCTGAGTCGCGCTGTCGGACCGAGAACGGACAGTGGGGGCTCAAATCACCCCCGCTCTGACCAGGGCGTCAATCTCTTCCAACGGGAAACCGGCTTCCTCGAGCACTTCCCGCGTGTGCTCGCCGAGTGCGGGTGTCGGCCGGCGGACGGAGAACTCGCTGGCGCTCATCTTGATTGGCTGGGCCACGAGTTCGATGTCCCCCAGTTCCGGATGCCGCACGGGCGCCGCCATGCCGAGGTGTTGGACCTGCGGATCCGCGAACACCTCGTCGATGGCGTAGATGTGGCCCGCCGGAACGCCGGCTTCGTTGAACGTCTCGATCCACTCCCGGCTCGTCCGGGTGCGGGTGATGGCCGCGATCTCCGCGTTCATGGCGTCGCGGTTCGCGGACCGGGCGGCCGTGGTGGCGTACGCCTCGTCGGTCATCCACTCCGGGTGGCCCATGACCGTGCAGAAGCGCTCGTAGATGGCGTCCCCGGTGGCCGCGATGTTGATGTGCCCGTCGCGTGTCTCGAACACCCCCGTCGGTATGGCGGTGGGATGGTCGTTGCCGGCCTGGCCCGGCACCTCGCGGTCGAGCAGCCAGCGCTCGGCCTGGAAGTCGAGCATCGCGACCTGTGCCTGCAGCAGGGAGGACTGCACCCACTGGCCGGTACCGGTGCGTTCGCGGCCCACGAGCGCCGTCAGGATGCCGATGGCTGTATAGAGCCCGGCGGCGAGGTCCGCGACCGGGATGCCGGCGCGCATCGGGCCCTCGCCGGGTGCCCCGGTGATGGACATGAGCCCGCCCATGCCCTGGGCCACCTGGTCGAAGCCGGGGAGCGCCCCGTACGGCCCGTCCTGCCCGAAGCCCGAGATGCTGGCGTAGACGATGCGCGGATTGCGCGCGCGGACCGCCTCGTAGTCGATGCCGAGGCGATGCTTCACGTCGGGGCGGTAGTTCTCGACGACCACGTCGGCCGATTCGGCGAGGTGCAGGAACACTTCGCGGCCGGCCGGGGCCTTGAGGTCGAGGGCCATGCTGCGCTTGTTGCGATGCAGGTTCTGGAAATCGGGGCCGAGCCGGGCTCCGCCCATGGTGCCGCCGGTATCACCGGGGCGTTCGACCTTGACGACCGACGCGCCCCAGTCCGCGAGCTGCCGCACGGCGGTTGGCCCGGCTCGTATTCGGGTCAGGTCGAGGACGCGGATGTGTTCGAGCGGCAGGTTGGTCATGGCGGTGGCCTCCAGGAACGCGCTTGGGTTGCCCGGCGATACGCGTAACCCGGGCACGACAGCGTCGCCAGTGTGCGTAAGCCAAGGGCTGCGAGCCACGGCATTAGATGCCCCCGCGCGTCGCCGCGCAACGGCGCCGCCGCGTCCCTCGATCCGGACACGGGAAGGCCGCCCATTCCGCCCGCCTGCGGTCGGCCCGCCTGTGAAGCAAGCGTCTCCACCCTGGGAGCAGGGAGTCGCCCGCGGATTCGTCGACGACGAAGCGGTCTTGCGGCTGTTGGATCATCGGCGTTACTACGGGCTGATCGGCAAGCCCGAGCCCGACGATCACGCCCGGGTGCTGGAAGATCTCGCGCGGGAACGACTGATCGCGCCAGATGAAGTCGGCGGCAAGTGGAACGTTCTCAACCTGGGCGCGATTTTGTTCGCCCGCGACCTCGACCAGTTCGGACTTCCCGCAAGGCCGTGCGATTCGTCGCGTATGACGGCAGTGGTCGAACGGCGATCGTGACGCACCGCAAGGACTTTTCCGCCGGCTACGCGGTTGGTTTCGATCAGTTGAATCTCTTCGTGGACACGCTCACCCCATCCCCGGAAGAGAACGGCGCCATCATCCGTTCCGCGGAGCCGCTGTTTCCCCCGGTCGCGGTGCGGGAGTTGATTGCGAACGCCCTGATCCACCAGGATTTGGCGGTCACCGGCGCTGGTCCGACGATCGAGTTGTTCAAGAGTCGCATGGAGATAACCAACCCGGGCGCTTCATTGGTGGAATCGGAGCGGGTCATCGACTTCCCGCCTCGTTCCCGCAACGAGGCCTTGGCGTCGCTTATGCGACGCATGGGGCTTTGCGAGGAACAGGGCACCGGGATGGACAAGGTGATCGACGCGGCGGAGTCGAAGCGGCTACCGCCACCGGAATTCGTGTCCACCGAAAGCGCTACCCGGGTCAGGCTGTTCGGTCCGCGTTGCTTCGCGGAAATGACGACGGAAGAACGGCTGCGGGCCTGTTACCAACACGCGGTGATGCGATACCTGAGCGGTGGCTACATGCGGAACCGGGAGTTGCGCGAACGGTTCGGCGTCAAGCGCCGCAACGCGGCCCAGATTTCCGACGTCATCCGTCGAGCGTTGGACGCCGGCCTGATTCGCGTTGCCGACCCGGAGCGTCCGAGATCCGGGTACGCGCCGTTCTGGGCGGTGAACTGAGGCGGAGTTCGCGGGATGCCGCGAGGCCCCGCCGCCGCCGACTTGCGGACGGTGTCGGATCAAATCCCGGTCAAATGTTTTGATCCTTGGTAACCATTTGTTTCATATGAAACTTTCGATTCACCTCAGTTCAGGTTGGACGCCGTGCGCCGGAGCTATCAAATCTTGGATGGGTGTCGGATGTGGCGCCCGCCCCGGCCAGCCCTGCGGTAAGCTCGCCGCCCATGAGCGAACCCACCACCTTCCACGAGAACCCGATCCTGAACTCGCCGTACGAGTCGCCGGCGCGTCACTGGGTGCTCGATGAGGAGCGCCAACCGACGAGCACGATCGGCGAAGGCCGCCGCAAGGTTTCTTTCGTCTCGCCGATACCGAAACCGCGGAGGGCCGGCGGCGGGACGCAGGCGCAGCTCGCCTTCGATGTACAGGGCCAGGCCCTCGACACGGACGGCCAGCAGTACGAGTTGACCGCCCTGATCGATAGCCTGCGGCAGGAGCTCACCGCCTGGCGGGCCCGGCCGGAGGCGCGCTGGGGCGTGACGCCGGAGACGGCTCGCCTGCTCAAGCACTGGCGGCACCATGCGTTCGGCGGCATCCGGCCCTTCTTCTGCCAGATCGAGGCGGTGGAGACCGTCATCTGGCTCACCGAGGTGGCGCCCGGCCTCGGCAACCGGGGAAGAACGTTCCTCGAACGCATCGAGGTCGCGAGCGAAGCCGCGAATCCCGACCTCCAGCGTCTGGCCCTGAAGCTCGCCACCGGCGCCGGCAAGACGGCGGTGATGGCCATGATCATCGCGTGGCAAACCGTGAACGCCGTGCGCCGTCCGGCCAGCCGCCGCTTCACCCGGGGGTTCCTGGTCGTCACGCCCGGCATCACGATCCGCGACCGCCTGCGCGTATTGCAGCCCAACGACCCGGACAGTTACTACGCGAGCCGCGAACTCGTGCCGGCCGACATGCTGCGCGACCTCGACCGGGCGAAGATCGTCATCACCAACTACCACGCCTTCCAGCGGCGCGAGACCCTGGACCTCGCCAAGGGCAATCGCGCGCTGCTGCAGGGCCGCGGCGCGGAACTCGCAAGCCGCGAGAGCGAAGGCCAGATGCTCGCGCGCGTCTGCGCGGCACTCATGTCCATGCAGGGCGTCCTCGTGCTCAACGACGAGGCCCACCACTGCTACCGCGAGAAACCCGGCGAGGCCGACGAGGGGCGCCTGACCGGCGATGATCGCCGCGAGGCGGAGCGCAACCGCGAAGCGGCCCGCGTCTGGATCTCCGGCCTCGAAACCGTGCGGCACAAGCTGGGTCTCCGCCGCGTGATCGATCTCTCCGCCACGCCGTTCTTCCTGCGGGGCTCGGGTTACGCCGAGGGCACGCTGTTCCCGTGGACCGTCAGCGACTTCTCGCTCATGGACGCCATCGAGTGCGGCATCGTCAAGCTCCCCCGCGTGCCCGTGGTGGACAACGTGCCAGGCGCGGAGATGCCGATGTTCCGCAACCTGTGGGAGCACGTCGGCAAGAGGATGCCCAAGAAAGGCCGGGGCGCCAGCGGGCGTCTCGACCCGATGTCGCTGCCCGGCGAACTCCAGACGGCCTTGCAGGCGCTGTACGGCCACTACGAGAAGACTTTCGAGTTCTGGGAGCAGGCGGGTATCGACGCGCCGCCGTGCTTCATCGTCGTGTGCAACAACACGGCGACCTCGAAGCTGGTCTATGACTACATCGCCGGCTACCGCCGGGAAGACGGCGACGGCGCGGGCACCGTCCAGAACGGACGCCTCGAACTCTTCCGCAACTTCGACGCTTCGGGCGCGCCGCTGCCGAGACCCCGCACCCTGCTGATCGACAGCCGGCAACTCGAGTCCGGCGAGGCGCTCGACAAGGGCTTCAGGGACGCCGCCGCGGACGAGATCGAGCGCTTCCGGCGGGAGATCGTGGAACGCACGGGGAACCGCGTGCAGGCCGAGAAGATCAGCGAACAGGACCTGCTGCGGGAAGTGATGAACACCGTAGGCAAGCCCGGTCGCCTCGGCGGTGGCATTCGCTGCGTGGTTTCCGTGGCCATGCTCACCGAGGGCTGGGACGCCAACACCGTCACCCACGTCCTCGGCCTCCGGGCGTTCGGCACGCAACTGCTCTGCGAACAGGTGATCGGCCGCTCGCTCCGGCGGCAGTCCTACGAACTGAACGAGGGCGGCCTCTTCAACGCCGAATATGCCGATGTCTTCGGCATCCCCTTCGAATTCACCGCCAAGGCCGTGCCCGCTCCCCCGCAGAGACCCGCGGAGACCGTGCAGGTGAAGGCGCTTTCCCCCGAACGGGACCACGCGGAGATCCGTTTTCCGCGGGTGGCCGGCTATCGCGTCGAGTTGCCGGACGATCATCTCACCGCGGAGTTCAACGAAGACTCCGTGCTCCCCCTCACCCCCGCGCTCGTCGGCCCGACCATCACCCACAACCAGGGCATCATCGGGGAAGGCCACGACCTGACCGTCGAGCGGCTGGACCGCGTGCGTCCGGCCACGTTGCTTTACGAACTGACGCTGCGCCTGCTCTACAACCACTGGCGCGACCCCAACAAGGAGCCGGAGCTGCACCTCTTCGGCCAACTGAAGCGCATCACCCGCGCGTGGCTGAAGGACTGCCTGACGTGCAAGGGGAGCACCTACCCCGCCCAGTTGATGGTTTCCGAACTCGCGGACCAGGCCTGCGAGAAGATCACCTCCGCGATCACGCGGGCGGAGCTGCACCGGCAGCCGGTGAAGGCCATGCTCGAACCGTACAATCCGACCGGCGCCACCCGGCGCGTGAACTTCACCACCTCTCGCACGCAGCGTTACGCAACCGGTCCCCGCTGCCACCTGAACTGGGCCATCCTCGACAGCGCGTGGGAGGGCGAGTTCTGTCGCGTGCTCGACGCGCACCCGCAAGTGCTGCGCTGGGTGAAGAACCGCAACCTCGGCTTCGAGGTGCCTTACCGGTTCGGAGGCGCAAGCCATCGGTACGTGCCGGACTTCATCGTCGTCCTGAACTACGGCTTGGGCGAGGATCAGCCTTTGCACGTCGTCGTGGAGGTGAAGGGCCGGCGCGGCGAGGACGCCGGAGCGAAGGCGGATGCGATGACCACTTACTGGGTTCCTGGGGTCAACGCGCTCGAATCCCACGGCCGTTGGGCGTTCCTCGAGCTGCGCGATCCGTACCAGATGGCGGAGGACTTCGACGATTCGGTCGGCGACGCATTGCGGGCGCTCGCGGAGGAAGAACGCGCCAAGGAGTTCGCACGCTTCCTGGGCCACGTTGGAGGCTCGATGCCGGACATTGAGGACGTTCCGCGACGCCGGAGTACGGAAGCGGGATGATCCTGGTGGATACTTCGGTTTGGATCGATGACCTTCGCCGGCCCAGCCGCAAGCTTCGAGACCGGGTGGATGCCGGCGATGTCCTCTCCCACGAGATGGTCATCGGAGAACTGGCCTGCGGTAACTTGCCCGATCGCAACGGCTTCCTCCAGCGCCTTGGGGCCCTCCCCGCCATCCGGGCACTGGCGAGCGAGGAGGTATTGACCTTGATCGGACGGTACGCCTGGATGGGCCGTGGCATCGGTTACGTTGACGCGAACCTGCTCGGGGCCGTGCTGGAGGATGAGAACGCGACCCTCTGGACGAACGACCGGAGACTCCGGCGCCTCGCGGAGGAACTGGGCGTTGCCCACACCCCTGATTCGGAGGACCGTTAGCGCCGTGGCGAAGAGAAAGAAGAGCAAGCAGGTCGAGGCGTTGGTCCACCAGGAAGCCAAGCGCCGCAACATCCCGACCGCCGAGTACGAGCCCGTCATGCGCTCGGACGACCGGGATGCTGTCGGCGTCCGGTATGTGCGCCGCAACCCGGACCTCGATCCGCAACTCGTGTGGCGCGGCAAGGACCTCGCGGACTGGTCCGACCTCGTCGTGCCGGGGCCGCCGCTCTTTATCCAGGAGAAAGTGCACCCCAAGGTGCTGATCGACGATCTCGTCCGCCGTTCGCGCCGCGCGCGTGACGCGAAGGTCGACGAGCCTGGCTACGCGCCCGATCTCTTCGCCGACTTCAACGGTCTGCCGGACGGCGACGCCCGCACCGAGTTCTACGAGCACGACGCCCACTGGTCGAACCGCATGATCCTCGGCGACTCGCTGCAGGTGATGGCGTCGCTGGCCGAACGTGAGGGCCTGCGCGGGAAGGTGCAGTGCATCTACGTGGACCCGCCTTACGGCATCAAGTTCAACTCGAACTTTCAGTGGTCGACGACCAGCCGCGACGTGAAGGATGGCAAGGCGGAGCACATCACGCGCGAACCGGAGCAGGTGAAGGCGTTCCGTGACACCTGGCGGGACGGCATTCACTCCTATCTCACGTACCTGCGGGACCGGTTGACCGTGGCGCGCGAGCTGCTCACGGAGAGTGGGAGCGTTTTCGTCCAGATTGGGGACGAGAACGTGCATCGGGTTCGGGCGGTGATGGATGAGGTGTTTGGGGCGGAGCAATGTGTCTCGCAGATCGGCTTTGCCAAGACATCCGGGTCCACCGACGACTATCTTGGCCAGACCACCGACCACCTACTGTGGTACGCGAAGGACAAAAGGCAGGTCAAGTATCGCCCTGTGCTCAACAGGAAGCGCGCAGGCGAGCCCGGCGGAACAAACTACAACCGGCTGCGGGACGTGGCTGGCGCGAGCCGTCCCGCGACGCGCGAAGAGTTGGGCCGCGTCACTCGCGCGACCGGCTTCTCGCTGTACACGCTGGATAACCTCACATCGCAGAGCGCTGGTCGAGACAAAGGCGAAGGTGCAGCATCGTGGTTCGGGGTGAGCATTGGAGGCGTAACCTTCAAACCGTCGCTCTCCGTTCGGTGGAAGACGAACGAAAACGGCATGGCCAGATTGAACCGAGCTGGTCGCCTTGAGGCCACCGCCTCACGGCTTGGTTACGTCCGTTACCTCGACGACTTTCCGGTGGTTCAAGTCAACAACCGTTGGCAGGACGTTGGCGCGAGCTTTATGGCAGGCAAGGTGTATGTCGTCCAGACGGCGCCAAGCGTCATCCAACGCTGCATCCTAATGACCACCGACCCGGGCGACCTCGTTCTCGACCCCACCTGCGGCTCCGGCACCACCGCTTACGTCGCCGAGCAGTGGGGCCGACGCTGGATCACGATAGATACGTCCCGTGTCGCACTCGCGCTCACCCGCTCCCGCGTCATGGGCGCGCGCTACCCGTACTACGTCCTTGCGGACAGTGCCGAAGGGCGGCGAAAGGAAGCCGAACTCACACGCACGGCCCCATCGAACACCCCTACGTACGGCGACATCCGCCAAGGCTTCGTGTACGAGCGCGTCCCGCATATCACGCTCAAGTCCATCGCCAACAACGCCGAGATCGACACCATCCACGAGCAGAAGCAACCTGCCGTCAAAGAGGCGCTCGCCGCCCTCAATGACTCGCTTGAGGACCATCCCACACCGTTCGCCGTGGCAACGGGGGGGCGGAAGGACGAAGAGTTGGACTTCACGGCCCCGAGAGGTACGACCGTCACCCTGCCTTCCGGCGAATCCGCTCCCGTCAACGGCTTCCTCGAATGGGAAGTCCCACGGGAGCCTGTCAAGGATTGGCCAAACGCAGCGAAAAGCGCCCACGAGGGCTTCTGGGAGGCCCGCATCGCGCGTCAACGAGAGATCGACGCCTGCATCGCCGCCCGCGCCGAGTACGAGTATCTGTTCGACAAGCCCTACCAGGACCGCGGCAAGACCCGCGTCGCCGGTCCGTTCACGGTCGAGAGCCTGTCGCCCCACCGCATCGCCGCCCTCGACGAGAACGACGAGCTGATCGCCGCCGACACCGGAACGGCATGGGCGGCGGATGTACCCCGGCAGGACTTTGCCCACATGATCCTGGAGAACCTGCGCACCGCCGGCGTGCAGCAGGCCAGCAAGGCCGACCGCATCGCGTTCTCGTCGCTGGAACCGTGGCCAGGCGATCTGGTCTGCGCGGAGGGCCGCTACCTCGAAGGCGATGATGGCGGTCGGGAGCAACGCGGGGGCATCTTCATCGGCCCGGAGTTCGGCACGGTCTCCCGGAACGATCTGGTGCGGGCGACCCGCGAGGCCGCGGACGCCAACTTCGACAGCCTGATCGCCTGCGCCTTCAACTACGAGGCGCACGCCACCGAGTTCAACAAGCTCGGCCGGATCCCGGTGCTGAAGGCGCGCATGAACGCCGATCTGCACATGGCGGAGGACCTGAAGAAGACCGACACGGCGAACCTTTTCGTCATCTTCGGCGAACCCGACATCGACATCGAGCCGGCCGCGGGCGACGACGGCGAGTTGAACTGTTTCCGCGTCCGCATCCACGGCGTGGACGTGTTCGATCCCTCAACGGGCGAAGTCCGCAGCGACGGCCCCGAAGGGATCGCCTGCTGGTTCGTCGACACCGACTACAGCGAGGAGAGCTTCTTCGTCCGCCAGGCCTACTTCCTCGGCGCGGGCGACCCCTACAAGTCCCTCAAGACCACGCTGAAGGCGGAAATCGACCCCGACGCATGGGCCACCCTCAACAGCGACACGTCCCATCCCTTCCCGAGACCCTCGACAGGGGCCATCGCCGTGAAGGTCATCAACCATCTGGGCGACGAGGTGATGAAGGTATTCCGCGTTCCTGCGCGCGACGGGTTGTGAGAACTGCCGGGAAGCCGACGCGCTGGATGATGAGGTTGCTCGACCCTCTGGAGCGTGCGCAGCGTTCCTGGTGTGGGTGCGCGTTTGAGGTCCTCCAGGGTGGGCGGTGACTGGTTCCGGATGTGCGACGGTGGGTTGACGACGCCGTCCACCCTTCCGGTACGCGTCGTCGTGAGTGACGACGGCGCCGAGTGACCGCAGTGAGGCTGCTAACACTAGGCAAGGCCGACAAAATGGGGTCTGGCATCCAGCGTGGGAGAAGAACTTGATGGAGTCCGACGAACCTAATGGCGAAGTGGCGGCAGTAGTTGACGAACTCCTGGACGCTTGGGTCGCAGCCGAATGGGCGATCAATGCGGCGCAACGCGCGGAAGGCGAGTGTTGCCGTGCGCTCCGATCGCTGCGCGTCCGGCCCGACGTGCGGATGATCCTCTTGGTGGAGAGGGGGGTGTTGAAGCGTCAGCTTGAGGTGGCCGGATCCGCCAGTGCCCGGGGCGTCCTCGAAGCGGCGATCAGGAGAGTTACTGAAGCAGTGCAGTGGATCGAGCGCATGGGCGACACGGACCGAGCAGCAGGCGTTGCGCGTGAGGACGAAGCTGCGAGAGAGCGCCTCCGGGAGAGTCTCAGGCAACAGTGCACGTGGCTGGAGGATATGCGCCAGGACGCTGAAGAGCGCATTGCCTCCTTACTGTCGGAGCGTGTTGAGAACCTTGAGTTGGCGGAGAAGCTCTGCGCTCCAGCCCGACCACGGAATGAGCCCGGGTTGGGGATGTGACGCCGGGTTTGGGAGGCGCCCTGGAATGACGGTGGAAGCGGGCCCGACAGCAATATCGGCGCTTGATGGCGTGCCGGATTTCTCTGCTGACCCCGACCGGGCGGAGCTTGCGCGAGGCGACGTGGCTACGACAGTGGACGGCGTTCGCATTCGCGGTGTGGGTGTGGCGAGGCTCGACTTGGTCCCAAGACCCCGCGTTGTTTTGGACTGTCAGTTCGATGAGAAGGCGCACGCGGGTGCGTACCTGAGGATCGCGACCGACTCCCAGGCGGCATCTAAGATCGAGTTCGACGGGCACGTGATGGGCGTGGTCGCTGCTGGCAGGAAGTGGGGGTCCGGGGGCTTGCGAGCCAAATGCTTCCCTGGGTCTCTGCCAGTACAGATCCTGGGCGACAAACGACACCGAGATGCGGTCGATCCGCGGTTGTCTCTTCAACCTGGACTTCGTCCAGGACATTCACGTCGCGCATGATCGGTGGTCAGTTTCCATCCAGACCCACAATGACACGCACGCCAACCAGCAGGCGATACGGGAACAAGGGGTGTACCGCCTTACGCGCTTGGTTGACGTGAGCAGGGTTGATGGCGACAGCTTCTGCGGGGACGAGGCTCGAGAGCTACTCGACGCCTTGCGGAACTTCCTCTCATTCGCCAACGGCGGCCCCTGCACCGTCGTGTGTCCGGCCGGTGTCGACGAGAACGGCAACCAGGTGTGGTCGCAATGGTCGTTCCCGTACGACTCCGACAGAGTCGCGTTTTGCTGGTCCGGGCGTCAGATGGCGGAGCCTTTGGTCAGGTTGCTTCCGGGGTTCATGGCCAAGTGGGCGGACGAGGGGTGGCGGGACGCGCTGGGTACGGCGATTTGGTGGTACATAACCGCGAACTGCGGTTCGATGATTGACTCTGGGATCGTGTCGGCGCAGGTCGCGATGGAGCGCCTTGCCTACGAGTACTGCGTGCGCGATGCGGCTCTCGTGAGCGAGCGCGGCTTCGACCGGCTGTCTGCTGCCGACAGGCACAGGATCCTGTTGGGATCGTTGAAAATCCCGCGACAGATTCAATCCTCGTTGGGCGCGCTGTTGTCGGCGAGCGGAGTTGGTGGCAGAGACTGGAAGGATGCGCCGGGCGCCTTGGCGGCGATACGCAACCAGCTGGTGCACAGCGGACAGTCTAGGGGTCTGCTGGCGCCCGAGTGCTACATCGAAGCCTGGCAACTGGGGGCGTGGTTGAAGCCGTCATCCTCGCCCTGTGCGGTTTCCGTGGCGAGTGCTGGAACCGAGTCAGCAAGCGCAAAGAAGGCGTTCCATGGGCGGCGAAGTGATTGCAGACTGGCTAACGTCGAACGTGGATTGGTGACAGCGCCGAGTCTGGGCTGGAGAGCCCATGAACGCTGGCGATCGTGGGATGGTCGGGATGAGTGAGAAGCGACGCCAACAGCTGTCGGAAGAAGCGTTGGAGCGGATCGAATGGGAGGAACTGGGGTTCGGGTCGTGCAGTGGCAGCGGTCTGGTTGACGGAAGGAAGCGAACCTCGCTTACGAAGGTCTATCGCTGTACTTTTTTTGCGCTCAGCTACTGTCGTGCGTTCGAGGCGCTGTGGGATGAAGTGTGGTCGGGGCCGGAGGAACTCGATATCCGATGCTCTTCGTCTCGCGTCACAGCATGGAGCTTTGGCTGAAGGTGGCGATTTCGGCAGCGTCTCGGGGTGCCAAGCAGCCTACGGGGCACAAGCTGATGGACTTGTGGGAGGAGTTGATGGGAGTTCTCTACGAAGTTCCGCCTCCGTCGGTCCAGGACGCGTTTGCCAAGGTGGTTTGTCCGGTCGTGGACTCGATCCACCAGCATGACGCGGCAGGGGACAGGTTTCGATACACGACGAATAGCACGTCAGCGCCCTATCGTTCCACGGAAGCAGATTGGGACGAGGTGTTTCGGGCCCATTGGCTGGTGGTTGGCTACTGCGATGCCATCGTTACCGAGATGAACGAACGCGAGATTGCTTGGACAGGCAGAGTCGCGACGTGACATAGCGATAGAAGAACGCTGTGCGAAATGGTCAACCAACCGTGGGGACGTGCGCTGTGTAGCGCGCTCGCAGGCAGCGTCAGTTGGAGGCTTGTTTGCTGCTGGATGCGGCAGGGGTTCGTCAGAGTGGTCAACCATGGGATGCTCCCGACCTCCAGCCGCCAGTCCCCCGAACCACGTCTGGGCGAGACTCGATGGGATACCCCTTGGGAGGGTCGCGTCTCATCCTCGTCGGCTGTCGGGAGGCTCGAACAACGCGATTGTGTGGTACGCCGCGTCGTTCCTGTCAACGTTCTTAGCGATTACGATCACCGTCTTGACGTGGTCGGACTCGAAAGCCGTGGCAGCTGCGTGCTCCATGAAGCCTCGCCGCTCGCCAGCGTTTCCGTTCTTGAACATCACGTAGCCGAGGGCGTAGTCGGAGGCTTTGGAGGGAACGCAGATCACCATGTTGTCGTGCCCCGGGGTCCTCCATTGCCGGTGGACGCGCTTCTCGAGCTTCCGCACCATGTTCGTGATCTTCGTCTGGTCGTCCGGCGAGAACATGCTGAGCGCCACCCCTATCTCCGTCCATCGGTCAATGCCGCGCCGTTCTAGTTGGGAAAAAACGGCTGCGAACAGTGGCGCAATGGCGGGCCGGGGCTTATCGAGTGTCACTCCGGCATCGAGCGAGTTGTAGTAGATGTCCAGAGGACCGGCCAGTCCGACCATGCTGATCTCGATGTCAGGATCGATCTCGCCGATGTCCAGTAACGTAGTCAGATACAGGCCGAGCAACTCAAGCTCGTTGGCCAGGTAACCGACGGACGATTCGATTGTCTCGCGCTTCATCAGGAAGTGGAGGATCTGGACCGGATGCTCGAGGATGTCGACCACCGTCTCGAAGTCGGCCAGGTTCATCGTTGGGCACGGCGAGAAGTTCGCGGGCAGCCAGCCGGTGCCCTCCAACTGCTTAAGGCTCGCCTGGATTGATCCGAAGTCCTCCAGGCAAACGGAGACCCGCACGACTCTGCGTACTTTGGTGAGATCGTAGCCGATGTCGTCACGAATGGGATCCGCCGCGTTTGGATGGGAGGCGAGGAACCCGAGGCGTTCCTTGAAGCGCAGCGACTGCAGGTTGGGGGCGATCAACAGTTCCTGGATGTGCTTGCGCAACCGGTCAGGCGCACCGCGCAGTGCCGGCGGGGTGAGCTTGCCGGACTTGCATTCGATCACCATAGCGAAGGAGTCGATGAACGCTACGAGGTCCGTCTCGTAGGTCGTTCCACCGTCAATCCACTTGAAGTTCGTCTTGGTGCTGGAGCCCGGGAACCGGCTCTGGACGATCTCGGCGACCTTGGACTCCAGATACCTCGCACGGCGATCGCTTGCCGCGGCGGCAAACGGAGACAAGACGGCTTCCATGCAGGGGATTACGAAACTGAAAAAGCTCGCGGGCAGGGCACAGAAGTACTCTCCATCGTCCGTCTTGATGATCGGTTTCTTCCACACCGGGTTGGCAAGATGAAGATGCTCGGTCTCGTACTCGACCAGACTTCCCCAACCGAGCGCATGCTCGTCAAGGATGGCGGTCACTCGTGTCTCGTCAAGGCCGAGCGGCGCGGCAAGATCGGGCGCGGAGAACGTGTACGCGTCGGGAAGCCTCAGATCGTAGTGGGAGAGGACCACGGACCAGACGACATCGAAGGGAGCCTCGCCCACGTTGAGACGTTCGATGAACCGTTGGGCCTCCGCGCTGTCGAGGCCGATTAGCCGGTGGTAGGTTTCGACAAGCCGCGGTCCGTTCGAACCGGAGGACCGAAGCAGGTCGGCGAGTGTCCGGTAGCGGGCCGTCTGTCTTGACTCGGTTTCGCTGACCATCGTCTCGAACACGTTGAGGACGTCGGAAGCCGTGAAGCCCCTCGCTGCCAGCAACTGCGCGTCGAAAGGCGAGTAGAGTTCGCGCGCGATGCGCTTGATCTGGAAGCTGTAGCCCCAGTTCCGGACGGCTTGGGTGGTACTTCTGATGAGCCGTTGGGCCAGCGCGACGGTCTTTTCGTCTTCGGGCAGGTCTACGCCATCTGGGTCGAACCGACGGAAATTCTGAGCATCGCACAGCGCCTTGATGCGATCCCGGACCCGCGTGGTCACGTTCGGCCCGAACGGCGTACGGGACAGATCGGCTGGTTCGGTCTCCAGCGCCAGCGCCTGCAGGATCTCGACGTGGAATGGGTACAGGTCGTAGTCGCTGTCGAGCTTCGTCACGCCTTTGGTCTGGTCGACAGGAGCCGTGAGCCCGTACCACGCCATGATCGACAGCACGAGGAGCGGATCGTGTCGCCGTAGGATGTCCCTCAGATCGGACAGCGCTTCCTGGTAGGTGTCCTCGCTCCTGCTGGCAAGTTCCGCGACGGCCAACCGTCGCTGGTCGTCGCTCAGTCCGGCGAAAGGGTTGGGAATCGTGTGAATAGCGGGAGCTAGGGTTCGGCTCCTCACGCCGCCGACTGCTTTCCTCTGTCGCTTCTTCCGGGCGGCCTTCTGTGCCAGCTTCCGCTTCCTACGCGCCCTGTTGTTCTTGCCCATGTCTGGGGTAGTTTGCACTATGAGCCATCAGGCGTTGAAGCGGTGGACAGGTCTGCGGTGGACAGATCTGCGGCTCTCGCGGCAGGGCTCGAGAATGGAGGCCACTCTTGGTGTGCGGATCGAGCGGAGCGCGCGCCTCTCCGGCTTCGGCCTGTGGGCCACGCTCCTTTCGACCTAGACGCCGTCGAAGACGAAGTGGGTTGTCCTCGACGTCGAGGTAGGAGACATCGTGATGGTTGCAGATCGCCCGCGACTCCGGGGACAGGTAGGGAATGACCCGCACGCGTACGGTCTCCTCCGCATCACGCAATGTAGCTCTTTGGGCGCATGTGGGCCACGTAGCTTTCCGGTTGGTACACGCTGAGCGGGCAAACCGCAGCGCGCCGCGCACCTTCACCTCGACGACGAGCGGCTGGACGGCGCCGCCGTGTCCCACCGAAGCAACGGTCGACTTGACGATTCGCTCGCCGTATGACCACGGGTGAGCGGGCGATCTCGGTGCCAAGGAGATGGCGCGGCTGCTCAGGAACGGCTGTCACGGCCGCCGCTTCCGGTGCTCTCTTTGAAGTCGGTGGTTTCACCGTTTGGTGAAACTGCCGTGATCGATGAAATCGGCGAACCTCCTTGGAGGCCGTGGAGGAAGTCGACGACGACATCGATGGTCGGCCCACCGTCGTTCGCGGGGACTGTGCGGGCGAGCTGGAAGCGGCGCAGCTCCGGCGCTTGGCGGTAGCCTTGACGCCGGAGCATGTCGACAAGCCTGGCGTACTCGCCGTCGCCCAGCGCTTCGGCGTGCAGCGCGAGGTCGACGTCGGCGGTGCCGACATGTGGCATCTCCGCCTGGCTAAGCAACAGCCAGGGCACGGCGCCGCCGATGACGGCGAACTTGCCCTCGAAGCTGCCGAGGGTCTGGCCGAGTTCGACCAGGACGCTCTTCACCGCCGCGGTGGTCCGGTCGTCGTAATCGTTGGCGGAGTTGAGTTCTACTCGATCCATGGCAGCACCTCCTTGGCCAGGTGGTCGGCGGCTTCGCGCTCGCGGTCGTTGCCGGACCACAGGTCCAGGTACGTGACGATGGGATCGGTGCAGAACAGATGTGGCACTGGCTCGATCGCGTCGTCGAAGAGGCTCTCATCGCCCGAGACGCAGACGGCGACATTGGGTCCCATCCCGACGGGTCTCAGATCCAGTGTCTCTCGTAGCAGCCGGGCTCCGGCATCGTCGGCGTAGAATGATCGGGTCGCATCCCGGGCGAACGGGGCGATCCATTGCGCGGCGGATGCCAGTGCGTAGACGGCGCGCGGCAGGCCCGGTCGGGGATTGAGCGCGGTGCGCACCAGCTCGTCGAACTGTCGACCATGCAGATGGGTGTACGCGTCGAATTGCTCGCCCCGCGGTCTGCGGTAGTTTTCCCTCCAGGTCCGCAATAGGGCATTGGGCCGGGTGAGCACGACGCCGTCCTGCCCCCTGTCGGCCCACTCGCGCTCGAGGAGGGCCCTGCAGACCTTGCTGACGTGGCCGAAGCTGGCGTGGGCGTTCGCTGCCAGATCGGCGACCAGCCAGGGCCGGTCAGGCTCCCGCAGCAGGGCTCGGAGGATGGCGGCCGCCTTCGGGGTGAATATCGAGCGGAGCGCGCGGGTCTCGGGCTTCGGCTTGGTGGGCACGCTTCTTTCGATGTACACGCCGTCGAAGACGAGACGGGCGTTGCCCTCGAGGTCGAGGTATGCCACATCGTGATCGCGGCAGATCGCCTGCGATTCAGGGGACAGGTAGGGACTGACCAGGATCGGTACGATCTGCTCGGCACCACGCGGCTTGTCCCCGTCGCCCATGCGGGCCACGTAGCTTTCCAGCTGATACACGGCTGAGCGGGCGAACCGCGGAGCGCCGTGCACCTTCACCTCGATGACGAGCAGCCGGCTGGCGCCTCCGTAGTCCAACCGCAGCAATCCGTCGACCTGACGGTCGCTTGCCGCATGAGCATGAGCGAGCGTGACGATATGGGCGCCGGGGAGACAGCGCAGTAGGTCATGAACGGCTGCCAGAGCCGCGTCTTCCAACGTTTTTCCTGAAATTGGTGGCTTCATCAATTGGTGAAACTACCACGAAAGATGAAAATTGGCCAAGTTCCACGCGGAACGACGCCTCCGCCCTGGCCGACGCGAAGCGGAGAGGGGTGCTATGGCCGCCGAGCCCCGATGGAGGTGGGCGGTGGGTCGTCGACCGTAAGCAGATGGGCGGCGGGCGACGCCGCGGAGTCGGTCGGCCAGCGGGAGTCGCCCACTGGCGGCGTCCCGGGCAGGTCGTTTGGCCGGGCCGGAGGCTCTGCCGGCAGGGCCGCATGCTCCAGGTGCTCCGTTGCCGACTCCCGATTGCCCGGCCCCCGCAAACGTGCGACAGTGCCGGGAGTTCCACCGGGGAGGGTGCGTTGGAGCAGTCGGGGGAGTACCGCATTCCGGCACCGCGCGAGCGCGTGTGGGAGGCGCTCAACGACCCGGAGGTCCTGGCGGCCTGCATCGACGGATGCGAGTCGCTTACCCGCGTTGCCGACGACCGCTTCGAGGGGGTCGTTCGCGCCCGCATCGGGCCCGTCAACGCGACGTTCCGCGGCGCCGTCTCCCTCGTCGACCTCAAACCCTTCGAGAGCTATGGCCTGCGGGTCGAGGCCAAGGGCGGCGCGGCCGGCTTCGGCAAGGGCGAGGCTTCGGTGACGCTCTCCGAAACACCGGAAGGGACGCTGCTCGGGTTCGGCGCCCGGGCGATCGTCGGGGGCAAGCTCGCGCAGATCGGTTCGCGCCTGGTCGACGGCGCCGTGCGCAAGATGGCGGACGGGTTCTTTGCGGCGTTCACCGAACGTCTCGGCGGCGACGCGGAGGATGTCGGCAGTGGTCCCGCCGCGGCGGAAGCCGCGCCGGTCGGTCCCCCGGCGGAGCGTCCCCGAAGCAGGACGGTGCGCGCGGTCCTGGGCGGGGTATTGTTAATCGTGGTGATCGTTGCGATCTTTAGCTACGCAACGTGAACGCGGTGCGGAAACGGACATCTAGGAGGACCATGGCGTGGAAGTTACGTTAACCGTCAACGGCGCGGACCACACGCTCGACGTGCCGGACAACGCGCTGCTCGTGGAACTGCTCCGCGAGCGGCTGAACCTGACCGGCACGCACGTCGGCTGCGACACCAGCCAGTGCGGCGCCTGCGTCGTGCACATGGACGGCCGGGCGGTGAAGTCCTGCACGGTCCTCGCCGGGCAGGCCGACGGCGCGGAGGTCACCACGATCGAGGGCATCGGCACCGCCGACGACCTGCATCCGATGCAGGAGGCGTTCCGCGAGTGCCACGCGCTGCAGTGCGGCTTCTGCACGCCCGGAATGATCATGGCCGCCATCGACCTCGTGCAGACGAGCGACAGCCTCGACGAGGCCGCCGTCCGCGCAGGACTCGAAGGCAACCTGTGCCGCTGCACGGGCTACCACAACATCGTGCGTGCCGTGCTCGCGGCGCGCGACAACATGTAAGCGAGGAGGTCCCTCATGTCGGAAACGGGCATCGGCGCGTCCGTCAGGCGCAAGGAGGACATCCGGTTCATCACGGGTGCCGGGAACTACATCGATGACATGAACCAGCCCGGTCAGGCGTACGCGGCGTTCCTGCGGTCGCCGCACGCGCGGGCGAAGATCAACGGGATCGACGCGAGCGGAGCGCTCGCCACGCCGGGCGTGGTCGCCGTGTTCACCGGCGCGGACCTGGCGGCCGACGGCATCGGGGACCTGCCCTGCGGCTGGCTGGTCAAGTCGCGGGACGGCTCGGACATGATCCAGCCGCCGCACCCGCCGATCGCGGTGGAGCGGGTCAACTACGTGGGCGAGCCTTTCGGCATCGTCATCGCGGAGACGCTGCAGGCCGCGCGCGACGGGGCGGAGGCGGTCAGCGTCGATTTCGAGGACCTGCCCGCGGTCGTTGACGTGGCCGGGGCGACGGCGGCGGACCAGTTGCACGAGTCCGTGCCGAACAACCGCTGCTACGATTGGGAGTTCGGCGACCAGGCGGCGACGGAGGCGGCATTCGCGGGCGCTGCCCACGTGACGTCCCTCGACATCGTCAACAACCGCCTCATCCCCAACGCGATGGAGCCGCGTGCGGCGATCGGCTGCTACGACGCGGCGTCCGGCGGCTACACCTTGTACATGAACTCCCAGAACCCGCACCTCGAGCGGCTGATACTCGCGGCCTTCGTCCAGTTGGCGCCCGAGTCCAAGCTCCGGGTGGTGTCGCCGGATGTCGGCGGCGGGTTCGGATCGAAGATCTTCGTGTACGCGGAGGAGACTGCCGTGACCTGGGCCGCGGCCAAGGTGCGCCGGCCCGTGAAGTGGGTGGCCGAGCGTTCGGAATCGTTCCTGGCCGACTGCCACGGCAGGGACCACGTCACCCACGCGGAACTCGCCCTCGCGGGCGACGGCGAGTTCCTGGGGATGCGCGTCGCGACGACGGCCAACATGGGCGCCTACCTTTCGACGTTCGCGTCGAGCGTGCCGACCTACCTCTACGGCACGCTGCTGGCGGGTCAGTACCGGACGCCGGCCATCTACGTCGAGGTGCAGTCGGTGTTCACCAACACCGCACCGGTGGACGCGTATCGCGGCGCGGGACGGCCGGAGGCGACCTACGTGGTCGAGCGGCTGGTCGAGACGGCGGCGCGGGAACTCGGCATGGATCCGGCCGAACTCCGACGCCGGAACTTCATCCAGCCGGACCAGTTTCCCTACGAAACCCCGGTCGCGCTGACCTACGACACGGGCGACTACGAGGCGAGCCTCGACCGGGCGCTCGAGCACGTGGACTACGCGCGTTTCGCGGCGCGGCGGGCCGAGTCGGAGGCGAACGGCCGCAAGCGCGGCATCGGCTTCTCCAGCTACATCGAGGCCTGCGGGCTCGCGCCGTCGCAGGTGGCGCTGTCCCTCGGCGCCGGCGTGGGGCTCTTCGAGAGCGCCGAGGTGCGCGTCAATGTGACCGGCTCGGTGACGGTCATCACGGGTTCCCACAGCCACGGCCAGGGCCACGAGACGACGTTCGCGCAGGTGGTGTCCGACCAGCTCGGGATTCCCTTCGAGAACGTCGAGATCGTGCACGGCGACACCGGGCGGCAGGACTACGGCCTCGGCACCTACGGTTCGCGCTCCATCGCCGTCGGCGGCTCGGCCATCGTCAAGGCGATCGACAAGATCATCGCCAAGGGCAAGAAGATCGTGGCGCACACGTTCGAAACCACGGACGACAGGATCGACTTCGAGGACGGGGTGTTCTCGGAGCAGGAGTCGAACCGGTCCATGGAGTTCGGCGAGGTGGCCTTCGCGGCCTACGTGCCGGCGAGCTTCCCGCTCGACGAGCTTGAGCCCGGCCTCTCGGAGAAGGCGTTCTACGATCCCGGGAATTTCACCTATCCGGCGGGGACGCACATCTGCGAGGTCGAGATCGACCCGGAGACGGGCACCGTCGAGATCGTCAACTTCGTGGCGGTGGACGACTTCGGGCTCGTCATCAACCCGATGATCGTCGAGGGGCAGGTGCACGGCGGGCTGGTGCAGGGCATCGGCCAGGCGCTCCTCGAGCACGGCGTGTACGACGAGTCGGGGCAGCTCGTCACCGGCTCCTACATGGACTACTGCATGCCGCGGGCGGACGACGTGCCGAGCTTCGTCGTCGACACGACGGTCACGCCCTGCACCCACAACCCGCTCGGCGTGAAAGGGTGCGGCGAGGCCGGCGCGATCGGCGCGACGGCGGCGGTGATGAACGCGCTGACGGACGCGCTCGGGGTGAAGGAGCTGGCGATGCCGGCGACTTCCGAGACGGTCTGGAACGCGCTGCGCGGCCAGGAGCTTGCGACGTAGGGGTTTCGCACCGCGAAACTCCCAACGCGACCGTCAGGTCGCGCTATGGCACGGGAGACAGAGGACAGCTCATGTATCGCTTCAACTATCACCGGGCATCGAGCCTTGCGCAGGCCGCGGAGCTGCGCTCGGGCGCCGACGACGGCGTGTTCCTTGCGGGAGGAATGACGCTCATCCCCACGCTGAAACAGCGCCTCGCGGCGCCGACGGACGTGGTGGACCTCGCCGGCATCGAGGGGCTGAACGGCGTCACGGTGGGCGACACGGTCACCGTCGGGGCCATGACGCCCCATGCGGACGTGGCCGCCTCGGCCGCGGTGCAGGGCGCCATACCGGCCCTCGCGGACCTCGCCGGCCGCATCGGCGACGCCCACGTGCGCAACCGCGGCACCATCGGCGGCTCCATCGCCAACAGCGACCCGGCCGCCGACTACCCGGCCGCCGTGGTGGCGCTGAACGCGACGGTACACACGGACCGGCGTGACATCGCGGGGGACGGTTTTTTCCTCGATCTGTTCGAGACGGCGGTGGAGCCCGGCGAGATCGTGACGTCCGTGGAGTTCCCCATCCCGGCGCGCGCCGCCTACGCGAAGTTCCCGAACCCCGCCTCGCGCTACGCGATCGTGGGCGTCATGGTGGCGGAACTCGACGGCGCGATACGCGTCGGCGTGACCGGCGCAGGGCCCTGCGCCTTCCGCTCTGCGGAGCTCGAGGCGGCGCTGGCCGGCGGGCTGTCCGTGGCGGCGCTCGACGGCGTCAGCATTCCGGACGGGAACCTGAACTCCGACATGCACGCTTCGGCGGAATATCGGGCGCACCTGGTCGGGGTCATGGCGCGGCGGGCGGTGGCGCAACTGGGCGGGTAGCGCCACAGCACTGCCGCCGGACGGAAGACCGGCGACGCGACCGATCCGGCGGGTACGCCTGCGGCAGGCCTGTCTCTCGGCGCCCCGGTCTGTACATACCTGTATATACTGCAGTGGATGACGGTCTTGGAGCGAGTCTGCGCCGCACTGCGGGAGGCGGGAGTCCGCTACGCGGTGGTCGGCGGGTATGCCGTCGCGCTGCACGGCGCCGTGCGTGGCACGGTAGACATCGATGTGGCGCTGCGCTGGTCGCGCAGGGACCTCCTGACGGCCGAGGCGGCGCTGAACGGTATCGGTCTCGTCTCGCGTCTTCCCGTGACTGGCAACGATGTCTACGACTTCCGTGACGAGTACATCGCCAACCGGGGCCTCGTCGCCTGGAACTTCCACAACCCGGACAATGCCCTCGAGCAGGTCGACATCGTCATCACGTACGACCTGTCCGGCAAGCGCACGCGACGGGTAGACCTCCCGGACGGCCCCGTGCAGGTCCTCGCCATCGACGATCTCATCGAGATGAAGCGGGTCAGCGGACGGCCGCAGGACCTCGAGGACGCGGGGGCGCTGGAGCGGTTGCGATGACGGCGGCGCCCGGGGAACGGCCGCTCCAGCGGTTCTCGGACGACTACCTCGAACGTTGCCGCGCGCTCAGGCCCGAAGAGATCGTACGCTTCCTGGAAGACTTCCGGATGCTGCAGGGCAGTGCACACGCCCGCTCGCGTCTCATCAGCGTACGCGTCCCGGAGCCGCTCCCCGCCGCGTTCAAGGCCCGTGCCCGCCTGGCCGGCGTTCCGTACCAGACCCAGTTGAAGAAGCTGATGCGCGACTGGCTATCGGGGTAGCGCGACCTGACGGTCGCGGCCCATCCTCGTGGATGGGTAGGAGTTTCGCTGCGCGAAACTCCTACGTCGCAGGCTCTAGTGTCGCGTCACGCGTGTTCTGACGCTTCAGAGTTCGCCATGCGCGTCAATGCAAGGCGTGGTCCGCA
The DNA here is from genome assembly GCA_963664635.1 of Pseudomonadales bacterium. GTDB lineage: Bacteria > Pseudomonadota > Gammaproteobacteria > Pseudomonadales > Azotimanducaceae > VXNE01. Next base: position 1,297,239 of record OY761542.1, read on the forward strand.
GGGAATATCGGGAATATTGGCAAGGACCACAACGCGGCAGTGGCGCGCATGGCGATCTCCCGAAGGGCGCGCCCCACGGGGCCTGTGGCGGTGTTGCGCCCCTTGGCAATGGGCCCACCATTCCCTGCGGGGAACGCGCCTTGCCACAGACCCCGTGGGACGCGCTGAAGCGTCAGAACACGCGTGACGCGACACTAGCGGCTCAGTTCTGTTGATAAACCTCCTGCAGCCGCCGCATGCCCTTGAGCCAGCGGTCGGGATCGGTGGCCTTGCGCCGCATGTATTCCTTGACCGTGTCATGGGGGAGGGCGAAGAAACGCTCTTCGGCGATGGCGTCGACGCAGACCTGGGCGACCACGTCGGGTTCGAGCATGCCGTCGACCCCGGCGACGCCGGGCCCGTCCCCCGTCATTCCGGTGCGCACCGCCTGCGGGCACAGCACGGTGACGCGGATGCCGTCGGCGTGGTGGGTGACGGAGATCCACTCGGCGAGCGCGACCGCGGCGTGCTTCGTCACGGCGTAGGTGACCGAGCCGATCTGGGTGAGGAGGCCGGCCGCGGAGGCCGTGCTGAAGAGGTAGCCGCCGCCGCGGGCCGTCATGCGCGGTACGAGATGCCGGGCCGCCCAGATGTGGGACATGGTGTTGACGCGCCAGATGGTGTCCCAGACGTCGTCGGGCTCGTCGATGCCCTTGCCGAGGCCGATGCCGGCGTTCGAGCAGAAGAGGTCGATGGGGCCGACGTCGCGCTCGGTGCGCTCGATCAGTTCCACGAGGTCGGCTTCCACCCCGACGTCCACGCGCATGGAGGTGCCGCCGATCTCGTCGGCCACCGTCCGGGCGCCTTCGCCGTCGAGGTCCGCCACGACGACGTGCCCCGCCTGTTCCTGCCCTGCGAACGCGCGGGACAGTTCCCGTCCGATCCCGCTTGCGCCTCCGGTGACGACGACGACCTTGCCTGCGACTCTCATTCCCGATCCCCTGGGCGATGCGAAGGCGCGAAAGTTAGACCGTTTGCGGCCCGGATGCCACCGGGCATGGCGCGGCGCCGCAATCTGAACGGTGCATGAACGCATGCCCGGGCGACCGAAGCACTGCCCGGTGTGCTGCGTATACTTCCCTTGTCCCTGCGTCCGGAGAGTTCCGGGGAGGTAAGACGCGATGCGAAGGATCTTCCGCTGCGCGGCACGCGCGCTCGTGGTCCCGCTCCTCTGGTACGCGCAGACGGCGGCCGCGCTGTCGCTGCTCGACGTCATCGAGATGAGCCGCGGCGGCTATTCGGAGAGCGAGATCGCGCGCCTCATCGAGGTGACGGGCGCCCGGTTCGAGATCGACGGCGTCGGACTGGTGGCGCTCAAGGAAGCGGAGGTTCCGGACGGCCTGATCGACCGGATGCTCGACGAGGGGGGCATTCCGCCGAGCGAGGTCTCGGAGATAACCGCCAAGGCGATCCTGGAGCTCCACGAGGCCGGGTTGTCCGAAGAGACCCTCCTGAAGTTCGTGCGTCACCGGAACGTGTGCGCGCCGCTCTCGGAGGACGGGGTGCACCTGCTCGAGCGGGAAGCGTTCAGTTCCGAGTTCGTGGAGGGATTCTCGGAACTGGTGGCAGCCTGCGAGAAGGATCGGGTGGCGCGGGAACCCGTCGAGCCGCTGCCGGAGGACGCTTACGCGGGGAGCGCTCCGGCAGTGCCGGACGCTGCGCACGGCGCTTCCCACTCCACCTACCAGACCACGTACCACTACGATCAGCATTACTACGAGCGGCCCCACCACGACCACTACTTCAACGGCCACTACCACCCGTCGTACGTCTACAGCTACTACCACTACGACCCGATACGCCGGGTCTACCCGATCTACATCTTCCGGGACCACCGCGACCGCAAGGCGCGCCGTGGCCGGGACCGGGACCGGGACCGGCCGGAGCGGCGGGCCGACGCTCCGGCGCCCCGCGGACCGGGTCCCGCCGTCCCCGGAGGCAGGTCGCGCCTGTTCGACGAGCCGCGGCCGGTGATGACCGCGCACCCGGGACGTGGGGGTGGCGGGTCGCAACCCGCCGGCAAGCCGGCGCCCCGACGACCCGTGTCCGAACCCGTCGTTCCCGGCGGACCGCTGCTGCCGGGGCCCCTGCTGGCGAACCCGGGCGTGGACCGCGGCCCGGAGGCCGCCCGCCCAACCCCGGCGGTGGAGAGTCCCAGGCCGGACGCGCGCCGACCGGGAGCCCGGGCGGTGCTGCCCGCGAATGCGGGGTCGCCGTCGGTTCCGGGCGGACCGTTGCGGGCTCTGCCGGAGCGTCCGCAAAGCAGGCCCGCGCCTGACCCTGTTATCCCCAGGGCGGCACAGCCGCGCAGAATGCCGGCGGAGACGCCGGCGCGACGCGCGGCCGTGCCGAACCGGGCGACGCCACGGCCGTCCCCCTCCCGTCCTCCGGCCGCGCGCCCCACCGCGTCGCGGACTGCCTCGCCTTCGACACCCTCGCGACCGCTCGCCGTGCCGCGAGCGGGTAGCGTACGCCCGGCGGCGCCGGCATCGAGACCCGCTCGGGCCGCCGCTCCGCGACAAGCGGCGCCTCGTTCGGCGGCTTCGCGGTCCGTCACGCGACCGGCGCCCCGCAGCGTCAGGCCGCCGGCCGTCACGCGCCGCAGCCCCGCGTCCCGGTCGGCCGCGCCCCGGCAGGCCGCCCCGAGGACCGTCGCGCCACGCCCCGTCAGCCGGCCGGCCGTACCCCGTACCACCGCGCCGCGCGCCGCAAGCCCTCGAGCGTCGATACCTCGCGCTGCTCCCCGTGCCGTGGCGCCCCGGGCCGCACCACGCGCGGCGCCGCGACCGGCCCTGCGTCAGGCCCCGAGGGCGCCGCGCACGGCCCCGCGCCGGGCGCCGCCTCCGCCCGAACGCCGCGTGGAGCGCTGAAGCGCTGAAAGCGCGATACGGCCCCCGCACCGTGCCCCGGGGAGTCCGGCGAGGATGCTGTAGTAGCATTGCGCGGTCGGCACGCGCGGGCGTCGTATAACGGTTATTACCCCAGCTTCCCAAGCTGGAGACGTGGGTTCGACTCCCATCGCCCGCTCCACCTGCCCTGTCGTGTTGGATTGCCATGAAGCTGCACCACGGGGCCCGGCTGGTGGCGGGCGTCTTCCTGGTGCTCGCCGTCTCATCCGGGTTCGGCTTCTACAACCTTGCCGTGTACATGAACGCGCTCTCGGAGCAGCGCGCGTTCACGGTGACGGACGTTTCCCAGGCGGTCGGGCTCCTGTTCATCGCCACGGGACTCGCGGGCCTCGGCGTCGGCCGCCTGATGGCGGTGTGCGACATCCGCTGGGTGATGGTGGGCGGCGCGGCGATCGCGGGCGGCGCGCTGTCCCTCATGGGACGCGCCGACGAGGTGTGGCACATCTGGGTGCTGTACGCGGTGTTTGGCGTCGGCAACGCGGCGGTCTCCCTGATTCCGGGGACGACCGTGGTAACGCGCTGGTTTCCCGGAGCCGATCGTTCCGTGGCGCTGTCCATCGCGTCCACCGGCCTGTCGGTGGGCGGCGTGCTGCTGACGCCGCTGAGCGCGTTCGTGATCCAGGCGGTGGGCGTGGAAGCCGCGATGCCGTGGTTCGGCGCGGCGTTCTTCTGCGTGATCGCGCCGATCGCCCTGCTGACCGTCCGGGACTGGCCCCCCGGCGGCGGTCCGTCGGCGCGGCCGGCGACGCCCGACGAGGTCGCGGTCGCACACGCCCTGCGCTCGCGCTTCTTCATCGGAGCGGCGGCGGCGTACGTGCTGATGATGGGCGCCCAGGTGGGTGTCATCTCGCACATCTTCAACCACGCGGACCAGGTGGCGGGCCAGTCAGTCGCTTCGTCCTCCGTGGCGACGCTGGCGTTCTGCTCCATCGTCGGGCGCCTCGCGGGCGGACTGGTGGTGCGGCGCTTCCCGATCCGTGCCTTCACGATGCTGAACGTGGTGGGGCAGGCGCTCGGGATCTGGATTCTCGCCGCCGCACAGACGGGTCCCCTGGTGCTGATCGGGGCGGCCTGCTTCGGGGTGACCGTGGGGAACCTGCTCATGCTGCAGCCGCTCCTCATGGCCACGGCGTTCGGCGTGCGCGACTACCCCCGGATATACTCCGTCGCCAACCTGTGGATGACGGTGGGCGTCGCCGGCGGGCCCTTCCTGCTCGGGGTGCTGTACGACCTCGCTTCCTACGAGGTCGCGTTTCTCGTAGCGGCGGGAGCCTCCGCCCTCGCCCTCGTCGTCTTCGTGGCGGCAGGCGCCCTCCCGGCCCTCGGCCGCGTTACCGGAACTGGAACAACCGATCCATGAAACTGCCATTGCCGGTCTGGTCTCTCCATGGGCTCGGGGCCGTCCGTAGGCTCGGGGCCGTCCATAGGCTCGGGGCCGTCTGCAGGCTGTGGGCCGTCTGCATGCTCGCGGCCGTTCCGGCGGCCGCCGTCCTGCCGGGGGAGCTGGCCGACGGCGAGCCGATGCCGAGCCTCGCGCCGATGCTCGAGCGCACCACGCCCGGCGTGGTCAACATCGCGACCTACGCCTCGGTGCGGATCCGCAACCCGTTGCTGGACGATCCGTTCTTCCGGCGCTTCTTCAACATTCCGGACGAGCGCAGACGGTACCGCCGGGAGCGTGCCGCCGGTTCCGGGGTGATCGTCGATGCCGGCAATGGCTACATCGTGACCAACCACCACGTGGTCGACCGTGCCGACGAGATCGTGGTGGGGCTCACGGACGGCCGCAACCTGCCGGCGCGGCTCGTGGGCGTGGATCCGCAGGTCGATCTCGCGGTGCTGCAGGTGGAGAGCGAAGCGCTGACCGCGCTTGAGTTCGCGGACTCCGCCGCGCTGCGGGTAGGCGATTTCGTCGTCGCGGTCGGCAACCCGTTCGGGCTCGACCAGACCGTGACGTCCGGCATCGTGAGCGCCCTCGGCCGCAGCGGCCTCGGCATCGAGGGCTACGAGGACTTCATCCAGACCGACGCGTCCATCAATCCAGGCAACTCCGGGGGCGCCCTGGTCGATCTCTCCGGCCGCGTCGTGGGCATCAACACGGCCATCGTGTCGCCCGGCCGCTACGGCGGCAGCGTCGGGATCGGCTTCGCGATTCCGAGCAACATGGTGGCCGCGATCATGGAGCAGCTCGTGGCGCATGGCGAGGTGCGCCGCGGACGCATCGGTCTTACCGTGCAGGCCCTGGACGCCGAGCTGGCCGAGGCGCTGGGGGTCGGGGCGCCCGAGGGCGTGGTCGTCGTCGACGTGGAACCGGGCAGCGCCGCCGATGCCGCGGGCATCGAGCCGGGCGACATCGTCACCGCCATGGCCGGCCGCGAGGTGCGGCGGGTGTCCGACTACCACGGTCAGTCGGCGCTGGTCATGGCCGGGGACACCCTGGTGCTGCGGATCGCCCGCAACGGCGGCGAACGGGCCGTCGAACTCGAAGTCGACGACAGCCGCGCGGTCAGCGTGCCGGGCGCGCGGGTGGACCCGCGCCTGGCCGGATCCGTGCTGTCGGACTTCCGCGAAGACGACGATCCGCGCGGCGGCGCCGGCGTGCTGGTCGCGGAGGTGGAACGCGGCAGCGTCGCCTGGCGTCGAGGCCTGCGGGAGGGCGACATCATCATCGCGGCCAACCGGCGCCAGACCCGGAGCGTCAGCGCGCTGTGGCAGCACATCCGCGATGCGCGCGTGGTTCGGCTACGGGTCTACCGGGCGGGGCAGTACGGCAACATCGACCTGCGGTAGCGCGACCTCACGGCCGCGGGGCATCCTTGCGACGTGGGAGTTTCGCTGGCGCGGTCCCCTACTCGAACATGATCACGTTGCGGGCGACTTCCCCGGTCTCGAGCTGCGCAAGCGCGTCGTTGACGTCCTCGAGCTTGATGCGGCCCGAGATCATGTCGTCGAGGTGGAGCTTGCCGGCCAGGTAGAAGTCGACGAACCGCGGCATGTCGACCCGGAACCGGTTCGAACCCATGTTGGAGCCCTGCAGCGTCTTCTCGCGCAGGAACTCGGGACCGTGGATCTCGACCATCGTGCCGACCGGGATCATGCCGATGACGGTGGCCGTGCCGCCGTTCCTGATCATCTTCCAGGCCTGTTCCGTCGTGCTCTTCAGTCCGATGGCCTCGAAGGAATAGTGGACGCCCCCGCCGGACAGCTCGCGTACGGCGCCGACGGGGTCTTCGGCGCTCGCGTCCACGGTGTCCGTGGCGCCGAACTTGCGGGCGAGGTCGAGCTTGCTCGGCGTCGTGTCGACCGCGATGATGCGCGAGGCGCCGGCGATGGCGGCGCCGTTGACGCAGGAGAGCCCGACACCGCCGCACCCGATGACCGCGACCGTGGTTCCGGGTTCCACCGCCGCCGTGTGAATCACGGCGCCCACGCCGGTGGTGACGCCGCACCCGATGAGGGCCGCGCGGTCGAGGGGCATGTCCTTGCGGATCTTCGCGATGGCGTGCTCGTGCAGAAGCATGTACTCGGCGAACGAGGAGAGGTTCAGGAACTGCGCGATGGACTCGCCGTGCGTGCTCAGCCGCGGCGGTTCGTCGACGCCGCGCTGCAGTTCGGGCTCCTGGCACAGCGACATGTGGCCGGTGAGACAGAACTCGCAGTGCCCGCAGAACGCCGACAGGCAGGTGATGACGTGGTCGCCGGGCTGGACGTAGGTGACGTCCGAACCCACGGCCTCGACGATGCCGGCGGACTCGTGGCCGAGAACGGTCGGCAGGAAGTACGGGTAGGAGCCGTTCTGGAAGTGCAGGTCCGAGTGGCACACGCCCGCCGCCGCCGTACGCACCAGCACTTCGCGAGGTCCCGGGTTGCCGAGCTGGACATCCTCGATCTCAAGCGGCTGGTTGACTTCCCTCAGTACGGCGGCTTTCATTTCGCACTCCCTTGAGTCGCATGGCGGGTTGGGTCGATTTCTACCACGGCTGTCAGGGTTCTGGTAGGCCTTGGTTCGAACCGGGGCGCCAGCGTGGACATCGTCACACGGGCGCTCGAGGAGCTGCGCGCGGCGTCCGTCGGCGAGTTTCGCGCGTCCTCGCTCTGGCGTACGAGCCCCGTCGACTGTCCGCGGGGCTCCACGGACTTCATCAACGCCGCGGCTGCCTTCCTCTCGGACTGCCCGGCCCCGGAAACGCTCCTCTCGGAACTGAAGGCGCTGGAACGCCGCTATGGCCGCTCGGCGGCGCCGACCAGGAACGCGCCGCGCGAACTCGACCTGGACCTGCTGCTCTTCGGCGACGTCGTGCGTAGCACGGAAATGTTGACGCTACCCCACCCGAGGGCGCTCGAGCGGCGCTTCGTCATGACCCCGGCCGCGGAGACGGCGCCGGACTGGCGGTGGCCCGGAGACGATCGGACGATTGCGGAGATCGCCCGCGCACTGGTGACCGACGAGACGCTCGAGCGGCTGGACCCCGCGCCGAACGGCGGGGCGGATCGGACCGGATGAACACCCGGCGTGCCTTCGGAACGGCTGCAACGCTGTCGCGGCTCGCCCTGGTCTGCGCCGCGGCGGCGCCGGCCGCCGCGTACGACGGATCGCTGCACCAGGAACTCACGTTCGTCGCGGCCAAGCACTTCAATAACTGTGCGGCGGAGTTCGCGTTGCCGCGTCTGACGCCGCTGCAGGTGCGCTACATCGCGAAGGCGAACGTCCGCCAGACCGAGTCCAACATCTTCCGCAAGCTGACCCGCTGGAACTACTACGACCGGGAGGAGCAGCGGCCGCGGAGCATGCTCTGGTTCATCCAGACGCGGATGCACCAGCACTTCAACCGCCTGGTGGACGAGTTGGAGGCGGCGGAAGCCCTGGCGGACCGCTACTCCGGGCTGGGCCGCATCGTGAACTACGTCCAGGACATGACGTCTCCGGCCCATGTCGTGCCGGTCTTCACGGGGCGCTGGTGGCGCTGGGACATCAGCGACCGATTCGACCGGTATCCCGTGGATGCCGATGCCGTCTCCACCGCGCTGGGCGATGCGTGCGTCGACATGGAGGCTGGGGCCGATGACTACCAGGGACTGCTGGGGGCTACGGCGGACCTGACCCTGCAGGCCGTGCGACAACAGATTCCTGGCCTCCCGGTCGGCTGGCAGGTGTTCTGGCGGATCGGCGAAGCCGGCGGGTTCGGCGGCTACGGCCCCGCGGGCAACAACTTCGGCCGGCCGGCCGAGTTCGACTGCGGCGGCACCACCAGGGCCGAGCGCTGCGTGCTGCTCGAGGGCGACCCGCTGTACGAGGCGTTCGCGGCGGAGCGACACCTGGACGCGGTGCGGGCTACCATCACGGCCATGTGGATGCTGCAACGTGGCTTGCCGGGGCTCTCGTCCATCGGCGAGCGGACCGAATGACGGGGCTGCATCTCGGACTCACCCCCTGGATCGTGTCCGGGATGGCCGACGCGGCCACCCTCGCCCGGCAGGGAGAACTGGCGGAGTCCTGGGGCTACGAGTCGTTCTGGCTGCCGGAGAACCATTTCGGCGGCGCGGGCGCCATTCCGGAGCCGCTCATGCTGCTCGCGTCGGTGGCGGCGCGCACGCGCACCCTGCGCCTGGCCACGACTTCGTACCTGCTGCCGCTGCGCAATCCCCTGCAGGCGGCGGAGCAGGTCGCCGTGCTGGACCGCCTGTCGGGCGGCCGGGTCACCCTGGGGGTGGGGCGCGGCTACTCGGCGCAGTTGCTCGGGGCGTTCTCCGTCTCGCCCAGGGACAAGCGACGGCTCTTCGAGTGGTGCCTCGACCACATGATCCGGGCGTGGCGTGGCGAGCCCGTCGCGCTGACGGAAGACGCGGAGCCGGTGATCGTCGCGCCGTTGCCCGTCCAGCAGCCGCACCCGCCCATCTGGGTGGCGGCGTTCGGCCCGAAGGCGCTGGCCCAGGCCGGCCGTCTCGGCGCGCCGTACCTGGCCTCCCCGATGGAGCCCCTGGGCCGCCTGCGGGACAACTACCGCCGCCACGTCGAGGCCTGCGAGGAGGCGGGGCAGCCCGTGCCGCCGGAGGTGCCGGTGATGCGCTCCTGCTTCGTGTCCGAGGACGCGCGGCTCGTCGCCCGCGTTCGGGAAGGGCTGGAGGCCCAGTCCCGGCGCATGGCGGCGGAGTCCGACGGGCGCATGGCGCGCCGCATCTCCACGACGGTCGACGACTGGGCGCTGGTCGGGGAACCGGCGGCGGTCCGGGACCGGGTCGACACCTACCGGGAGGAACTCGGCATGACCCACCTCGTGGTGACCCGGCTGCGGATCGACGTCGACGCGGCGGTGGCGGAACGCTCGGTGGAGAAGACGGCGGAAACCCTCCGGTAACGTGACGGTCGTCGGGCCGCGGCGGTCAGTACGTCGCCAGGTTGTCGACCTGGAGGTAGCGCTTCAGGTAGTGCGTGCCGGCATAGAACGGCACGGTGTCCGCCACCGCGACGAACACCTTGAAGACGTAGTTGCTGCCGATCAGGACCAGGATCGTCGCGACGGTGTAGCCGCCCGCCAGGAAGGCGGCGCCGAAGGTCACCGAGATCACGGCGATCGAGTCGACGAGCTGGCTCGTGAGCGTCGAGAAGCAGTTGCGGACCCAGAGGTGGCGGCCGCGGGTCAGGCGCTTGAGCAGGTGGAAGATCTGGACGTCGCAGAACTGGGCGGCGATGTAGGCGAGCATGGACGCGAACACGGCTCCCGACGTGCAGGCGAAGATCAGCTCGAACAGCTCGACGCTGCCGGAGATCACTTCGCCGTTCGGCATGGCGACCTCCTCCGCGAGTTCGAGCACCTGCCAGGGGGGTTGCGCCTCTGCCGCGGGGATGGCGTTGCCGAGCCAGAGGCAGCCGAGGATGAAGAAATTGAGGACGAAGCCGACTCCGACCAGGAAGTTGGCGCGGCGCCGGCCGTAGAGCTCGCTGATCAGGTCTGTGCACAGGAACGTCAGCGGATAGGGCAGCACGCCCACGGCCAGGGTCATTGGACCGAGTTCGATGAACCGGGTGATGCCGATGACGTTGAGCAGGGTCATCGCACAGAGAAAGAACCCGGCCAGGACGATGAAGACGCGCTCGCGCCGTTCGGCGAGGTCGATCCCGGCGGGGACGCCGGACGTAGCCGCCGCGGTTTCGCTCACCGTTCCACCTGCCCGAGATTGGCGTGCACGACGGCGCCGTTCAGCACCGGATGTTCGGCGGCGAACAGCAGCGTGGCCGCGATCTCGGCCGGCTCGATCAGGCGGCCGAAGGCGGACATGGACGCGACGGCCGCCATGGCGTCGTCCGGCACGTGCTCCCGGAGCATCTCGGTGTCGGTGAACCCGGGGCACACACAGGCCGTGTGGATGCCGGTTCCCGCGAGATCCTGGCAGGTCGCCCGCATCATCCCGACGATGGCGTGCTTGGAGACGATGTAGCTGAAGCTGCCGGGCACCGCCTTTTCCGACAGGGTCGAACCCACGTACAGGATGCAGGAACCTTCGCGCATCCGGGGTACGACGTGGCCGTTCAGCGTGTTGGCCGCGACGACGTTGGTTTCGAGCACGGCGCGCAGATCGTCGCTCGGTGTCGCCGACGCCGTGTCGTTGACGAGCCGCGAGGCGTTGTGGACGAGGGCGATCCGCCCGGCGGAACGCAGGCGGGGCGCGAGGCCGTCGGCGATGCCGGCGAGGAAGTCGGGCCGCGACAGGTCGCAGCGGATGTGGGTTACCCCCTCGACCGGGCACGGGCGCCGCGACAGGTTGACGACCTCGTAACCGGCTTCGAGGAAGGCCTCGGCGGTACGGGTCCCTATGCCGGCCGATGCACCGGTGACGAGCAGCAGGTTCATGGGTCTCCGGTCCAGGTGGCGCGCGCCCATTGCCCGGCGCCGGACGACACGCGCAGGGTGATCGCGGACACCGGCAGCGCGGCGATGCGCTCGTCGCGGCGCAGCTCCTCCAGGAACCAGCGCGCCAGTTCCTCGACGGTCACGTTGCGCAGCGGCAGTATCTTCACGTCACGCCGGGGCAGGGACAGCCGTTCGCCGGCGAACTCGACCAGGACGGTGTCTCCCGCCTCGGAGATCGAGAGGTGGGGACTCAGGCCCGGCAGCAGGAGCACCTCGTCGAAGGCGTCGCATAGCGCGGCCAGCCGCGACTTTGGCACGTTGTAGTCGAAACACAGGCCGTCCTCTCCCACCACGCCGTCGAAGGTGGCCTCGACCTGGAAGTTGTGGCCGTGGAGGTTCTCGCGCTCGGTCGCGGAGAACAGGGTGAAGTGGGCGGCGGAGAAGTGGTGGGACTCCTTCGCGATCTCGATGGTCACGGTCGCGGCCACTCGGGAAGCCCCCGTCAGGCGAGCACCGCTTCCGCGAACGCGCCCAGCGTGGGGAACGTCCAGGTCGGTTCGGCGTCCGCATCGGGTGCGGCCCCCGGGCCGCCGCCGTTGCGGTCGATCCAGACCGTGGCGAGGCCCATCGCCGATGCCGGGGCGATGTCGTGGTAGAGGCTCTGCGCGACGTGCAGAATGCTGGCGGGCCTGGCGCCGATGACGTCGAGCGCGCTCTCGAAGGCGCGTGGATCCGGCTTGTACACGCCGGTGCGCTCCGCGGTGACGACGTGCGCGAACTCCACGCCCAGGACCTCGTTGGTGCGCGCGAACAGGGCGTCGTCGGTGTTCGAGATCACCGCCAGCTCGAAACTCTGCGCGAGGCGCCCGAGGGCTTCGAGCGTGTCCGGAAAGGGCGGCCAGCTCGGCAGGCTGGCGGGGAAGCCGTCGAGTTCCGCGTCGGTGGGGACGAAGCCGAGGCGGGTCCCGAAGCGGCGCAGTACCGTACGCAGGACATCCTCGTAGCGTCCTCCCTCCGCCTGTACGGCCGTTTCCGTCTCGGCGAAGCACTCCAGGATGAAGTCGTCGACGACGTGCGCGTCGTGGCCCAGCAGCACCGGCTGCAGGTAGTCCACGATGCCGCGCTCCCAGTCGATGAGCGTGCCGTAGCAGTCGAACGTGAGGACGTCGAAGTGTTCGGCGTCGAGTTGCGGCACGTGGCATCTCCGTCGGGCAAGCGGGGCATTTTACTCGATCGGCCGCAGCGGGGACGCTGGTTCGGCGGCCGGTCCCGCGCTCGCGCTACTCCGTACGTATCTGCGTGACGATCAACCCGCAGAAGCTCTCCGTGCGGCGCTCGAACACCCAGCCCATGTGGCGGCTGCATCCCTCGCAGTAGGCGAGGCGCCAACTGAAGCCGGGGAACCAGGTGTCGGCGGCGTTGGGACCGCCGTGCACGTCGACGCCGGGCGCCTCGGAGTAGCACGCGAAGCGGTGCGTGACGCCGTAGGGATTGGTCATGGCGTGCTCGTGGGCGCCCATGACCTCGATGCGGTCGGCGACGTGGCCGATCACGTGCTCGCAGGTCGTACAGTAGAGGTAGCCCTTGCGGGGTCGGTCGCTCGTCTCGATGAGGTCCTTGAGCTTGGGGTCGAGGGTCTCGCGAGTGGTCTTGTCCAGGATGTCCGACATGCCGGGGCGGTTCCGTGGTCGCGTCGCGGGGCCGATTGTGTAGCCGTCGCGGGCGCGATGGCAACCGTCCGGCCCGGGCTTCGCCGGCCGGGTCAGGGGATGAGCGTCTTGAGGTCGACGAGGGGGTCGGCGAGTTGCGTTCCGTCAACGGGCTTGCCGACCAGTTGCCGGCAGGCCATGAACTCGCGTGGCGAGTTGACCGCGTCGGCCGCGGCCAGCACGCCGTCCCTGAGGTGGAAGACGGCGAAGCGGCGCGCCTCGGGATCGCCGCGCGTCACGGTGGTGTCCCCGTCCCCGGAGAAGCCGACCATCTGCAGCTTCAGGTCGTACTGGTCCGACCAGAACCACGGCACGCTGGCGTAGACCCTGTCCTTGCCGAGCATGTTGGCCGCCGCCACGCGGGCCTGCTCCATCGCGTTGGGGACCGACTCGAGGCGCAGGCGCCGGTCGAGGAGCGCATTCGGGTGGTTGGTGCAGTCGCCGGCGGCCAGGATGTCGGGGTCGGCGGTCCCGCAGCGCTCGTCGACCACGATGCCGTCGCCGCACGCGAGCCCGGCGTCGGCCGCGAGTTCCACGTTGGGCAGTATCCCGACGCCGACCACGACGACGTCCGCGGGAATTTCCGACCCGTCGGCGCAGCGGACGGCCGTCACGGCGTCCGTGCCGACGAACGCTGCGGCTTTCGCCCCGGTGTGGATCGCGACCCCGGCGTCGTCGTGGAGCTTGCGGTAGAACTCCGACATGGCCGGCGTGGTCACGCGCTGCAGGATGCGATCCTCCATCTCGAGCACGGCGACCGACAGCCCGGCCGTCGCGGCGACGGACGCCACTTCGAGGCCGATGTACCCGCCGCCGACGACCGCGAGCCGTCGCCCGGGGACCAGGTCCGCCTTGATGGCGTCGGAGTCGGCGATCGTGCGCAGGTAGTGGATGCCGGGCAGGTGGGCCCCGGCGAGGTCGAGCATGCGGGGGCGTGCTCCCGTCGTGAGGAGCAGCTTCTCGTACGGGACGTGCCCGCCGTCTTCGAGCGCCAGGGTCTTCGCGCCCCGGTCGATCCCGGCGACGCGGGCGGACATGCGCACGTCGACGCGCTTGTCCGCGTAGAACTTCTCCGCGCGCAGGTAGACGCGTTCGAGCCCCTGCTCCCCGGCGAGGTATTGCTTGGACAGCGGGGGACGCTGGTAGGGAATGTGCGGCTCGTCGGCGACGATGACGAGCTCGCCCTCGTAGCCTTCCTGGCGGAGGCTTGCCGCCGCCTGCCCCGCGGCGTGGCCGCCGCCCACGATCACGAACGCCATGATGTCCCCGCACCACTGTCGAGGCGGCGTATTGTAGGGACGCGGCGGAGGAAGCTGTAGCGCGAGCCGAAGTGCGGGCACCGTTCGGGGGCATCGCGGAACGGATGCACGCCCACGAGGGTGACTACGTCAATCCGGATACGCCGGTCGCGGCGCTCGCGGCCGGGAGCGGGCGACGACAAGCGTCGCGCCCATATCCTTCCTACGCACCCACGCCGTTGGCCCTGGCGTCGGCGGCGAGGATCCGCTTCAGGAAATGTCCCGTGTGGGACTTGCGGCTCTTGGCCACCTGCTCCGGCGTGCCCTCGGCGACGATCTCGCCGCCTCCGGAGCCCCCCTCCGGCCCGAGGTCCACGATCCAGTCGGCCGTCTTGATGACGTCGAGGTTGTGCTCGATGACGACGATGGTGTTGCCCTGGTCGCGCAGGCGGTGCAGGACCGCCAGCAGCTGCTCGATGTCCTGGAAGTGCAGGCCGGTGGTCGGTTCGTCGAGGATGTAGAGCGTGTTGCCCGTGTCGCGCTTGGACAGCTCGCGGGACAGCTTCACGCGCTGCGCCTCGCCCCCGGACAGCGTCGTCGCGCTCTGGCCGAGGTGAATGTAGGAGAGACCCACGTCCATCAGCGTCTGCAGCTTGCGGGCGAGGATGGGCACGGCGTCGAAGAACTCGCGCGCCTCCTCCACGGTCATCTCGAGGACCTCGTGGATGTTCCGGCCCTTGTAGCGGACATCGAGGGTCTCGCGGTTGTACCGCTTGCCCTTGCAGACGTCGCAGGGGACATAGATGTCGGGCAGGAAGTGCATCTCCACCTTGATGACCCCGTCGCCCTTGCAGGCCTCGCAGCGGCCGCCCTTGACGTTGAAGCTGAAGCGACCCGGCCGGTAGCCGCGCGTCCGCGACTCGTGCGTCTGTGCGAACAGCTCCCGTATTGGCGTGAAGAGCCCCGTGTACGTCGCCGGGTTCGACCGCGGCGTTCTGCCGATGGGGCTCTGGTCGATGTCCACCACCTTGTCGAGGTGCTCGAGGCCCTGGATCTCCCGGAAAGGCTTCGGGATCACCGCGGTGGCGTTGTTCAGGCGGCGTGCCGCGATGGGGTAGAGCGTGTGGTTGATCAGCGTCGACTTGCCGGATCCCGACACGCCGGTGACGCAGGTGAACAGCCCGGCCGGTACGTCCAGCGTCACCTTGCGGAGGTTGTTGCCGGTCGCCTCGACCAGTCGCACGACCCGGTCGGGTTCGAGGTGCTTGCGCCGTCCGGGTACCGCGATGCGGCGCTTGCCGGAGAGGTACTGGCCCGTGAGGGACTCCTTGCACCGCTCGATGCGCCCGATCGTGCCGGCCGCGACGATCTCGCCGCCATGCACGCCCGCGCCCGGGCCGATGTCGACGATGTGGTCCGCGGTACGGATCGCCTCCTCGTCGTGCTCGACGACGAGCACCGTGTTGCCGAGGTCGCGCAGGTGGGTGAGCGTGCGCAGCAGGCGGGCGTTGTCGCGCTGGTGCAGGCCGATGGACGGTTCGTCCAGGATGTACATGACCCCCACGAGGCCCGCGCCGATCTGGCTGGCGAGACGGATGCGCTGCGCTTCGCCGCCGGAGAGGGTCTCGGCGCTGCGGTCGAGGGTCAGGTAGTTGAGGCCCACGTCCACCAGAAATCGGAGTCGGGCGCGGATCTCCTTGACGATCTTCTCGGCGATCGCTCCGCGCGCGCCCTCGAGTTCGAGCCCGGAGAAGTAAGCGAGGGTGTCCTCCACGGAGCCGGAGGTAATCTCCGGGGCCGTCCTGCCCGCGATGTACACGTGCCGCGCTTCCTCGCAGAGGCGGGCGCCGCCGCAGTTCGGACAGGCGCGCACGGTCAGGTACTTCTGCAGACTCTCGCGTACCGCCGCGGACTCGGTCTCATGGAAGCGGCGCTCCATGTTGGGAATGACGCCCTCGAACGTGTGGCGCCGGTGGACCGTATCGCCCCGGTCGTTGACGTAGCTGAAGTCGACCCGCTCGCCGCCCGAACCGAAGAGAATCGCGTCCTTCTGCTTCTTGCGGAGCTTCCTGAACTGGGCATCCACGTCGAACTCGTAGTGGCGGGCAAGGGACTTCAGCAGGTGGAAGTAGTAGACGTTGCGGCGGTCCCATCCGCGGATGGCGCCATCGCGACGCTGGCCGCCGGGTCGGAGACGACCAGATCCGGGTCGAAGTACTGCTTGACGCCCAGCCCGTCGCACTCCTTGCAGGCGCCGACCGGATTGTTGAACGAGAACAGGCGCGGCTCGAGTTCGCTGATGCTGTAGCCGCACTGGGGGCAGGCGAAACGGGACGAGAAGACGAGGTCGTTGCCGTCCCCTTCGATGAAGCTCACCGTGGCGACGCCCTCGGCGAGTTCCAGGGCGGTCTCGAACGACTCGGCCAGGCGCTGCTGCATGTCGGGCCGGACGCGCAGGCGGTCGACCACGGCCTCGACGGTGTGCTTCTTGTTCTTGTCGAGCTGCGGCGGGTGGTCGAGGTCGGTCACGATGCCGTCGATGCGTGCGCGGATGAAGCCGTTCGCGGTCAGCTCGTGGAACACGTGCAGGTGCTCGCCCTTGCGGTCGCTGATGACGGGTGCGAGCAGCATGATGCGGCTGCCCTCCGGCAACGCCAGCACCTGGTCGACCATCTGGCTGACCGTCTGCGCATCCAGCGTCGCGCCGTGGGTGGGGCAGCGCGGCTCGCCGACGCGCGCGAACAGGAGGCGCAGGTAGTCGTAGATCTCGGTGATCGTCCCGACGGTGGAGCGCGGGTTGTGCGAGGTCGACTTCTGTTCGATGGAGATGGCCGGCGACAACCCCTCGATGTGGTCGATGTCGGGTTTCTCCATCATGGAGAGGAACTGGCGTGCGTAGGCGGAGAGGGACTCCACGTAGCGCCGCTGGCCCTCCGCGTACAGGGTGTCGAAGGCCAGCGAGGACTTGCCCGATCCGGAGAGCCCGGTAATGACGACGAGGCGGTCGCGCGGAATGTCGAGGTCGACGTTCTTGAGGTTGTGCGTGCGTGCGCCGCGCACGGCGATCGACGTCATCGAGGATTGCATTCCGTGGGTCCGGGAACCGGGGTGAAACACGTCAAAATACGCGGTCCCCACCGGCGTGGCAACCGCGTTTCGTGGGCTGTCTCGTAGGCGAGGGCGGACACGCCAAGGGGTCGATTTCCGTACGGCCGTTTGGTCGGAATCGGTAGGCGGCCCGGATGCGGTGGGCTATAGTCCTGCGCAGGGTCGGACACACGTAGGCGAGGGCAGTCAGCCATGGCGCGGGGGATCAACAAGGTCATACTCATCGGCAATCTTGGACGCGATCCCGAGACCCGTTACTCGCAGGATCAGCGGCCGGTGACGACCTTCAGCGTCGCGACGAGCGAATCGTGGCGCGACCGGAACACGAACGAGCAGCACGAGCAGACGGAGTGGCACGACATCGTCTGTTTTCAGCGGCTCGCGGAGATCGCTGGGGAGTACCTGCGCAAGGGCTCCAAGGTGTTCATCGAGGGCCGGCTGCAGACGCGCTCCTGGGAAGGCCAGGACGGCGTGAAGCGCTACCGCACCGAGGTCATCGCGCGGGACATGCAGATGCTCGACAGCCGCGGATCCCAGGCCGGCGCCGGCGGCGGGTACGACCAGCCGCCGCCACCCCGCGAGACCGTGACGGGCGGCCAGCGCAGCTCCGCCGGCACGGCGGGCGGAGGAGGAAGTTCCGAGCGCAGCGGCGACCTCGACGACGGGTTCGACGACGACATCCCGTTCTGAGAACGCCCTCTGATCCAAAGGAAGAAGTCCAAGGCGGTTTGGGCGAATGCGCGAACCGGGGAGATGACGCCTGCCGGGGCGCTGGCGTGACCGACAGAAGACGTGTCGGAAGTGCGGGTACTAAGGGTCATACAGTGTTGACCCGTGCAGGGTTGCCGTTCGATCATGGCCCATCCCTGAGGACTCTGTCTAAGCTGCGGTGAATCACCGCTGGCGTGGAACGTACATGGCAAAGAAAGTCCTTGCGGTAGTGCTGGACGGCACGCAGGGCTCGAATGCGGCGATTGAAAAGCGGCTGCGGAAGGAGTACGCCAACGTACACCGCTACACGGAGACATTCTTCCTGGTGCCCGTGGACCCCGCAGTAGGCCCGGCTCAGGTCGCCGCGACAGCCGGGATCAAGGGTCCGGGCCGGGATGCAACGGGTGTCGTCTTCAAACTGAACGCCGCTTACGCGGGATTCACCCACAAGACGCTCTGGGAATGGCTCTCGGACGTCGAGGGTTCCTGACCGTGACGGACGACACGGGGAGCGACGGCGCGCTACGGGGTGCGGAACGGCGAGAGGATCCGAGTGGCCGCTACCCCTCCTGGGCCCTGCCCGTGGTGGCGGCCGTCATCGGTGCAGCCGCCATTCTGATCAACGGCTGGTTCGCCTATGTGGCCAGTAGCAGCAAGGAACTGGTCGAAGCGCGGAACGAGACTCTGCAGCGCCGGTTGGACGGCATCAACAACCGCTTCGACCAACTGGCCGACCGGCTGACACATCTGGAGCGCATCCGCATGTCCGAGGTCGGTAACCCCGACGAGCCCACTGAGAACAACGTTGCCCGCCGCTGACCTCCCCTCCCCGCCCGGGTTGGGTTGCGGGCGGACTCTCGGGTGGTGGTGGAGCAGCCCAGTAACCTCTGCTGGAGGTCGTGCTGGAGGTCGTGCTGGAGATCGTGCTAGAGTTGGTAGCGAATAACGTAATACGGACTGTCATACGAACATGCCTACGCTCAGTCTGCGCCTCTCTGCCGAACTCGACGCTCGCCTGAGCGAGGAATCCTGTGTGCGCGACGTGCCAAAGTCGTTGTTGGCACGGGAGGCGCTGGAGGAGTACGTGGTGCACCGCCGACGGGAGCGCGTGCTGGCGGAGCTGTCGCGGGCGGCCGGCGCGCTGGACGGGAAGGAAGCGGTCGCCCTGGCGGCGGAGGCGCTGCCGCTGGACAACGAAGCGCTTGGCGACGAGGGCGCCGGCTCCGTCGCTGCGGACAGGTGAATCGCCCTTGAAGTCTGAGAGGGTTCCGTTGCGGCGCGGTCAGGTATGGGTCGCAAATCTGAACCCCAATCGCGGCCAGGAGATCGGCAAGGTTCGCCCCGTGCTGGTGGTCCAGGGAGACTGGCTGACCGAGGCACAAGGCCGCACCGTCGTCGTGCTGCCGCTTACGAGTGAGGTGAGATCGGAGGCAGAGCCGCTCCGGGTGGGCATTCCCGCCCGTGGGGGGCTGCGGGCGGACTCGCACGTCGTGGTGGAGCAGCCTCGGACCCTGGATCGCGCCCGCATCGGCGACGGTCCGCTCACCGAGCTGACGCCCGACGAGATGAGCCGGGTGGAGCGGAGCCTGCTCGCGGTGATCGGTCTCTTTCGCGATTGACGCGGCCGCGAGTCCGGTCCCTGGTCAGGCGAAGAGCAGCAGCACGGCCCCCAGCGCGATGCGATACAACACATACGGCGTCATGCCCGTCCGGTGCACGAGCGCGATGAACGCCGCGATGCAGGCGTAGGCACACAACGCCGACAGGGCGAACCCGACGGCCAGGTCCGCCCAGGGAAGAGGCGGCCCGGCGCCCGCCGTATCGATCCCGGACAGCAGCGCCGCTCCCGCGATGGCCGGGATGGCCAGCAGGAACGAGAAGCGCGCCGCCCCCTGGCGCGACAGGCCCAGCAACAGGGCGGCGGTGATCGTGATGCCCGCGCGCGACGTCCCCGGGACCACGGCGATCACCTGGGCGACGCCGATCAGCCCCGCCTGCACGAGGGTCAGGGAGTGTTCGTCGCGCGCGGCGCCGCCGCGCCGGTCCGCCCACCAGAGCGCCAGCGCGAACCCGATGGTCGCCGTGGCGATGACGTGCGTTGAGCGGAATTCCGTCTCGACCCACGGCTTGAAGAGCAGCCCCGCGACCACCACCGGCAGGGTGGCGATCGCGACCCTGCCGAGGAGTGCCGTCGCGGCGTCCCGGCGCAGGTGGACCGCGCTGTCGGCGAAGCCCCACAGCTCGCGGCGAAAGTAGACGGCGACGGCGACCAGGGAGCCCGCGTGCACGGCGATGTCGAACGCGAGTCCCTGGTCAGGCCAGCCGGCCATGTGCGACGCCAGGATCAGGTGCGCGGAACTGGAGATCGGCAGGAACTCCGTCACGCCCTGGACGACGGCAAGCACCACGACTTGCAGGAGGTCCATGGCTCCCTTCCCCTCATGGCCGGCCAACCGTTCCGGCGCTCCGTTGGGACCGTCCGCGCACCGGCGACGTGTTATCGTTCGGGCATGGAGGGTACACGGGAAATTCCCCTCTTTCCCCTGGGTCAGGTGCTGTTCCTCGGCGGCTGCATGTC
The DNA here is from genome assembly GCA_963664635.1 of Pseudomonadales bacterium. GTDB lineage: Bacteria > Pseudomonadota > Gammaproteobacteria > Pseudomonadales > Azotimanducaceae > VXNE01. Next base: position 1,317,381 of record OY761542.1, read on the forward strand.
GCTGCGGATCTTCGAACCCCGCTACGTCGACATGGTGAGCCGCTGCCTGCGGGAGGACTCGGGGTTCGGCATCGTGCTGATCCGGGAAGGCCGGGATACCTGGGCGGGCAACGAAGCGCGGCACCCGGACATCTTCAACATCGGCACCCTCGCCCGGATCGTGGACTTCGACAGCTCACAGGGCGGGCTCTTCAACATCAAGATCGAGGGCCAGTGCAAGTTCCGCATACACGGCACCCGCGAGCAGGCGGATCACCTGCTGCGCGGCGACGTGGAGATGCTGCCGGAGGAGCGGGCGGCACCCGTCGGGGAGGACTTCGAGTGGCTCACGTCGCTGCTTCAGGACCTCATGCGCCATCCCATGATGGCGGAGCGCTGGGCGGGCGAGATCGACCTCGACGACGCCCGGGCGGTAAGCTGGCGGCTCTCGGACATGCTGCCGTTCTCGCCGGAGATCAAGCAGGGGCTCCTGCAGATGCACTTGCCGCGGGAGCGGTTGACCGAGATTCGCAGGCTCGTCAACAAGCTCCGGGGCTGACGGGGCACGCGGTCCGCCGTGGGCCGACGTACCCGCGGCTATAATTCGCGCCCATGGACCGACATACCCCCATGCTCGAAATGGGCCAGCGTGCGCGCGCCGCGGCGCGGCTGCTCGCCGGCGCGTCGGCCGGCGCCAAGGTCGATGCGCTGCGGGCCGTGGCGGATCGGCTCGACGCGGACCGCGACGGCTTGCGGTCCGCCAACGCGCACGACGTCAACTGGGCGATCGAGAGCGGCGTCGACCAGCCGCTGGTGGACCGCCTCGTGCTCGACGATCGCGCGATAGACCGGATGTGCGAGGGCGTGCGGGAAGTCGCGGCGCTCCCCGACCCGGTCGGCGCCGTGTCGGAGCTCGACTATCGTCCCACCGGCTTCCAGGTCGGGCGCATGCGCGTCCCGCTCGGGGTGATCGGGATCATCTACGAGTCGCGTCCCAACGTCACCGCGGATGCCGCGAGCCTGTGCCTCAAGTCGGGGAACGCCTGCATCCTGCGCGGCGGTTCGGAGGCGCTGCGGTCGAACCGGGCGGTCGGGGCATCCATTCGCGCGGCCCTCGAGGGTTCCGCCGTGCCGGTGGACGCCGTGCAGGTCGTGCCCACCGCCGACCGCACCGCCGTCGGCGACCTGCTGACCCTCGACGACTACGTCGACGTGATCGTGCCGCGGGGCGGGAAGGGCCTGATCGAACGCGTCATCCGGGAATCCAGCATCCCCGTCATCAAGCACCTCGACGGCGTGTGCCACGTGTACATCGACGACGCGGCGGACCTCGACATGGCCGTCGACGTGGCGTGCAACTCGAAGACGGAGAAGTACGCCGTGTGCAATGCGATGGAGACCCTGCTCGTGGCGGATGCGATGGCGGACCGGGCGCTGCCGCCGCTGAAGGCCCGCTTCGACCAGGCGGGCGTCGAACTGCGCGGCTGCGAGCGGACGCGCGCCGTCATCGAGGCGGCGGCGGCCGCGGAGGAGGACTGGTACGAGGAATACCTGGCGCCGGTGCTCTCGGTACGCGTCGTGGACGGTCTCGATGCCGCCATCGAGCACATCAACCGGTACGGTTCGGGTCACACGGACACGATCGTCACCAACGACTACGCGCGGTCGCGGCGTTTCCTCACCGAGGTCGACTCGGCCTCGGTGATGGTCAACGTCTCGACGCAGTTCGCCGACGGCTTCGAGTACGGCCTGGGCGCGGAGATCGGCATTTCCACCGACAAGCTGCACGCCCGCGGTCCGGTCGGCCTCGAGGGACTGACGACGCGGAAATTCGTCGTGCTCGGCAACGGCGAAGTCCGCCACCGCTGACGGCGGCGCGTGCCGGCGAAACGATCGGGGCACCGCGTCGGCGATGGGGTTACGGGCAGTTCTTGGCGGTACCTTCGATCCGGTGCACGTCGGCCACCTGCACGCCGCGCGCGCGGCCGGCCGGGAGCTCGGACTCGCCTCGGTCACGCTCGTGCTGTCGGCGCGTCCCCCGCACCGCTCCGCCGTGGCGTCCGTGCAGGATCGCTGGCGGATGCTCTGCCTGTCGCTGGAGGAGGAAGCCGGCCTCGAAGCCTCGGACATCGAACTCGCGCGGACCGGCCCGTCCTACTCCATCGACACGATCGGCGCGTTCAGGGCGCGCGGCGACGCCGTGGTCTGGATCCTCGGCAGCGACGGCCTCGAGGCCTTTCGCACGTGGCACGCGTACGAGGCATTCGCGGACGCCTGCCACATCGCCGTTCTGGCGCGGCCGGAGGCGGCCGTCACGGACCTCCCCGGGTTTCGCGGGCCGGCGACTGCGGCGGAACTCGCGGCGCACGACACCGGGCTGCTGTTCGCGGCGAGGACACCCATGCTCGACGTTTCGGCGACCGAGGTGCGCGGCTGCATCGCGCGGGCGGGAGACCCGTCCCGATTGCTAACGCCGGCCGTGTGGAACTATATTAGGAAGCGTGGCCTTTACCGTCATTGACGCGCCAACCGACCCATGTCCCCGGGCGAGCTGCGCGACCTGATCGTCGCGGCGCTCGACGACCGCAAGGGGCGGAGCATCCTCGCCCTGGACGTCACGAAGCTGACGGACGTGACGGACTACATGGTGTTGGCCAGCGGCACGTCCGCGCGCCACGTCCGGGCCCTCGTCGACAACCTTCGCGACACCGCCAGGCGGTACGCAGTGCATGTGTTGGGCGTCGAGGGCCAGGAGACCGGCAAGTGGGTACTCGTCGATCTCGGGGACGTGGTGGTGCACCTCATGGAAGCGGAGACGCGCGCGTTCTACGACCTCGAGCGCCTCTGGGGCGACGCCGGGGCGACGCGGCCCGAAGCGCAGCAGCCGACGGGCCATGCCGGCACGCTGGCGCCGGTCCCGCCCCCTTCCCCCGCAACAGCTCCCTCTCCCGCCAACAGGACGTGAACGCGCGCCTGCTGGCGGTGGGAGCGCGGCAGCCGCGTTGGGTGGAGGAGGGCTTCTCGGACTACGTTCGGCGCCTGCCCCGCGGCAACGGCCTGGCGCTTGAGCCGGTGGCGCCGGCGCCCGGCGACGCGGGCGGATCCCGGGCCCGCGCGGCGGAGGCGGGGCGCTTGCTCCAGCGCATCGGCGCCCGGGAACGGGTGGTGGTGCTGGACGCCGGGGGCGCGGCGCTGTCGAGCGAGCGCCTGGCGGTCAAGCTCGAGGAGTGGCGCATGGACGGCCGCAAGGTGACCTTCGTGGTCGGGGGGCCGAACGGGTTGTCCGCAGACGTGCTCGCGCGGGCGGACTTCGCGTGGTCCCTGTCGCCGCTGACGTTTCCGCACGGGCTGGCCCGCGTGCTGGTGGCCGAACAGTTCTACCGTGCCTGGAGCATCCTCGCCGGGCATCCCTACCACCGGGGCTGACTCGTGAGCGATCCCCTGGACCTCAAGAATCTGGCCACCGAGGGCAACTCGTTCACGGTGCGGACGCTCGTGGTGTTCCTGGTGGCGCTGACCCTGGTCTTCGTCCTGCTGGCCCGTCTCGTGCAACTGCAGGTCCTGGAGCACGACTCCTACAGCATCCGTTCCGACGACAACCGCATCCAGGTGCGGACGCTGCCCCCGGACCGCGGGCTGATCTTCGACCGTCGCGGCGTGCTGCTGGCGGACAACCGTCCGGCGCGGACGCTGAACCTGGTGACGGAGCTGATCGACGATCTCGACGGCGTCATCGGGGAACTGGGCGGGCTGGTGGAGCTCTCGGACAGCCACGTCGAGGAGTTTCGCGAGCGCGTGAAGCGGCGCCGCCCGTTCGAGCCGGTGGCCCTGCGGATGAACCTGGCGGAGGCGGAGGTGGCCCGGGTCAAGGTCAACGGGCACCGGTGGCCCGGCGTCGAGATTACCGAGGAGAACGTACGGTACTACCCGCTCGCCGACCTCATGGCCCATGCCGTGGGGTCCGTTCGCAGGGTCAACGAGGAGGACGCGCAGCGGCTGGACAAGCGCCGCTACCGGGGCGTGAAGTTCGTGGGGCGGCTCGGCGTCGAGAAATTCTACGAGGACGTGCTCCACGGCGAGGTCGGGTGGCAGCACATCGAGATCGACGCGCGGGGCCGGATTCACCGCATCCTCGACGAGACGCCGGCCGTGGTGGGGCGGGACCTGACCCTGCATCTCGACGGTTCCCTGCAGGCCGCGGCCCGCGACGCCCTGGACGGACGCCGGGGCGCGGTGGTGGCGATCGAGCCGAAGTCCGGGGGCATCCTGGCGCTCGTCAGCAATCCCGGGTACGACCCGAACCCGTTCGTCACGGGCATCCGTCGGGAGCTCTACGAGGAGCTGGCGACGTCCCGCGCCGCGCCGCTGTTCAACCGCGCGGTGAAGGGGCGCTACGCCCCCGGTTCGACGTTCAAGCCGGTGGTCGCGCTCGCCGGACTCGCGGCGGGGGCCACGGACTGGGAGCGGACCATCGTCGACCGGGGCGAGTTCCGGTTGCCGGGCCGGCGGCGTGCATATCGGGATTGGAGCTGGACCCAGGGGAACTCGGGGGGCCAGGGCGTCGTCCATCTCGGCAAGGCCGTCTACCGCTCGTCGAACGTGTACTTCTACGACCTGGCATGGCGCGTCGGGGTGGATGCCCTGTCGTCGTTCGCCGCGCAGTTCGGCTACGGGGAGGTGACCTCCCTGGACGTGGCGGACGCGGTGCCGGGCGTGCTGCCGTCGCGCGCCTGGAAGCGGGAGCACAGGGGCGAGCGCTGGTATGACGGCGACTCCGTCAACCTCGGGATCGGCCAGGGCGACCTGCTCGCCACGCCCCTCCAGCTCGCGACGGTCGCCGCCGTCATCGCCAACCGTGGCCATTGGGTCCGGCCGCGCCTGGTGCTCGAAAGCGACGGCGCGCAGCCCGGTTTCGACCTGGCCGAGCCGCGTCCGCGGGTTCAGGGACCCACGGACGAGGACTGGGAGCGGCTGGTGGACGCGATGGAGGACGTCGTGCACCGCGGCAACCAGGGGTTCCGGGAGAACGGCACGGCCTGGTTCCATATCGGGCGGGATATCGGCTACCGCATGGCGGGCAAGTCGGGCACGGCGCAGGTCGTCGCGATCGCGCAGGGGGAGGAGTACGACGAGGAGGCGCTCGACGAGTACAGCCGCAAGCATGCCTGGTTCATCGCCTTCGCGCCGGCGGACGACCCGGCGCTGGCCGTCAGCGTGCTCGTGGAGAACGGCGGCGGCGGCAGTTCCGTCGCGGCGCCGGTGGCGCGAGCCGTGCTCGATGCCCACCTGGCGCCCCGGCTGGCCCGGCGCTGACGCGAGCGGCTTCGGATGGCGACTGGCTATGTCCGCAGCCTGGGTGTCAGACCCATGCGCCCGCGGGTCTACCTGGAGCACTTCGACCCGCTGCTGCTGTTGCCGCTGCTGGCGCTCGTCGTCTTCGGGATGACCATCCTGTATCGGGATCAGGACGTCCTGGTGGCGCAGGCCGTGCGGATAGCGGCCGGCACCCTGGTGATGGTTCTGGCGGCGCAGGTGGACCCGCGCGTCTATCTGCGATGGACGCCGCTGGTCTACTTCGGGGGCCTCGTGCTGCTGGTTGCGACGCTGTTCCTCGGCGTCACGGTCAACGGGTCCACGCGGTGGCTCGAGGCGCCCGGGGGGTTGCGCTTCCAGCCCTCGGAGCTGATGAAGATCGCCATCCCGATGATGCTCGGCTGGTACTTCCATCGGGGCCGGCTGCCGCCCCGCTTCGGTCAGGTGGCGGTGGCGCTGCTCATCATTGCCGTGCCGGCGCTCCTGATCGTGCGCCAGCCGGATCTGGGCACGGCGGTGCTGCTGAGCGCCGGCGGACTCGGCGTCATCGTGCTCGCGGGGATTCGGTGGCGCTGGATCTTCGCCGCGCTCGGGCTCGCGGCGGCCGCGGCGCCGGGACTCTGGATGCTGATGCGGGAGTACCAGCGCGACCGGGTACGTACCCTGTTCGATCCCGAGCACGACCCTACGGGCGCCGGCTGGAACATCATCCAGTCGAAGACCGCGGTCGGGTCCGGTGGCGTGTTCGGCAAGGGACTCGATCAGGGTACCCAGAGCCGGCTCGACTTCCTGCCGGAGAGCCACACCGACTTCATCGTCGCGGTGATCGGCGAGGAACTGGGGCTGGTCGGGGTAACGCTGCTGATCGTGCTCTACCTCGCGGTCCTCGCGCGCGGCCTGTTCATCGCCACGCAGGCATCGACCCCCTTCGCGAGGCTCCTGGTCGGCGGCCTCATGCTGACGTTCTTCGTCTACGTCTTTGTTAACATCGCCATGGTCTGCGGCCTGTTCCCGGTAGTGGGCGTGCCGCTGCCCCTGGTGAGCTTCGGAGGGACATCGGCCATCTCCCTGTTGGCCGGCTTTGGCATCGTCATGTCCGTCCAAACCCATCGAAACTGGTAGTGAGGGATTCTTGAACAGGCGCGTAGGGGACGATCGACACGGGCTGGGTTTTCGCCTTGGGACCTCCCTCGGGCTCGTGCGCGGATTGCGCTGGCGAAAGCGGGTCTGGGCCGCAACGCTCGCCGGCCTCCTCTGCGCGGCGCCGGGCTGGGCGGACTACGGAAAACGCACCGATGTGCTGGCCTACGTCGACGAACTGGTGGAACGCCACGGGTTCGACCGCACGGCGGTGCTCTCGTGGTTCGAGGCGGCGCAACGCAAGGAGCGGATCCTGGAAGCGATCTCGCGCCCCGCGGAACGGGTCAAGTCCTGGGGCGAGTATCGCGCGCTGTTCCTGACGACGCGGCGCATCGAGGAGGGCGTGGAGTTCTGGCGGCGCCACGAATCGATACTCGCCCGCGCGACGCGGGAATACCGGGTCGCGCCGGAGATCGTGGTGGCGATACTGGGCGTCGAGACGAGCTATGGCCGGATCACGGGCAGCTTTCGGGTGATCGACGCGCTCATGACGCTCGGCTTCGACTACCCGCCGCGGGCCCCGTTCTTCCGCGGCGAACTGACGCAGTTCCTGCTCCTCGCCCGCGAAGAGAACCGGAGCCCGCTCGACTTCGCCGGCTCCTACGCGGGGGCCATGGGTTACGGACAGTTCATCCCGTCGAGCTACCGGGCCTACGCGGTGGACTTCGACGGCGACGGGTTGCGCGACATCTGGAAGAGCGTCGACGACGCCGTGGGCAGCGTGGCCAACTATTTCGAGCGCCACGGCTGGCGCGGCGAGGGTCCGGTGGCCGTCCTCGTGGAGGTGGAGGGCGAGCGAGCCGACGCCGTTGCGAACGAGGGGCTCACGCCAAACTACGACGTGGCGGAACTGCGGCGGCTCGGGGTGCGCGTGGATGCCCTGGCGGACGACGCGCTCCCGGACGACGCGCTCCCGGATGATGCGCTCCCGGATGATGCAAAAGCCGCGCTGTTCCGGATGGAAGGCAGCAACGGCACCGAGTACTGGCTGGGTCTGCACGACTTCTACGTCATCACGCGCTACAACCACAGCGCGATGTACGCGCTCGCGGTGCTGCAGCTCGCGCAGGAGTTGCGCAAGCGGATGGGCCCGGCGGCGTCGGCGCCGGTCGAGGCCGCGCGATCGCGTGCCGCTGCGATGTCCGTTGCGGCGGACGGCACCCGTTGATGCGTCGACCGCCCCGGCGGGACCTTCCGACCGAATCGGCCACGGGGTCCGGGCCGCCCGGTCCCTGGCTGTCGCCCGCTGTCCCGCCGGTCGTGCTCGGGGCGCTGGTACTGTCGGGGTGCGCGATGTTCGAAGGGTCCGATCGCGCACCTTCGCGACCGCGGCCGGGGCTGGAGAACCTGCCCGACCCGGTGGTCCGTAGCGAGCCACGCAGCCGATGGGGCAATGACGACTATACGCAGGGCGCCCGGAACTACCGGATTCTGCCGACGGGGGCCGGCTACGACCGTGTCGGAGTGGCGTCCTGGTACGGCGTGAAGTTCCATGGCCGCCGGACTTCGAGCGGCGAACCCTACGACATGTATCGACTCAGCGCCGCACACCCGACGCTGCCGATCCCGGCGTATGCCCGGGTCCGGAACCTGGACAACGGCCGCGAGACGGTCGTGCGGATCAACGACCGGGGACCGTTCCACGGCGCGCGATTCCTGGACGTCTCCTATGCGGCGGCGGTCAAGCTCGGGTTCGCCGAGCAGGGCACGGCCCGCGTTCGGGTCACGGTCCTGACGGAGGCGACGCGTCCTGCGGGACGGCCCGAAGAGGCGCCCGCGGGCGGTCCCCGCGGCGTCTCCACCGGTGCCGCGTCAAATCGACGGCCGGCCCCTGCCGGAAGCCGATACTTCCTGCAGGCCGGAGCCTTCTCGGATCGCCGCTGGGCCGATGCACGCGTCGTGACGCTCCGGAACCTGTTCGACGAGGAGCGCGACGCGGCCGTGCGGATCCACCACGATCCCGTCGACCGCCTCTATCGCGTACGTGTCGGACCCCTGGCCACTCGGGAGGCGGCCCGCCGGCTGCGGGCGCTGTTTGCTGACGTTGCGCCGGCGGACCGATCGCCGCCGGTGATTGTTGAGGAGTAGGATCTGCATGAGCCTCCGTATCGGCGGCCCGAACGGGCCGATATTCCCCCTGTGCCGCGGCGCGGGCCGCGGCGTTTCAGGGGCGCGTTTCTTCCGCGCCGCACTCCTGCTCGGCGCGGCGTCGCTTGCGGCCGCGGCCGCGGCGCAGCAGATCGTGCCGGAGCCGCCGCAGGTCGCGGCCCGCGGCTACGTGCTGATGGACGCGGACACGCTCGCGGTACTCGCCGAGAGCAACGGTGACGAACGCCTGCCGCCGGCCAGCCTGACGAAGATCATGACGAGCTACGTCGCGGCGGCGGAACTCGAGGCCGGCCGCATTGGCCTCTCCGACAGCGTTCCCATCAGCGTCAACGCCTGGCGCACGCCGGGCTCGCGCACCTTCGTGCGGGAGGGCACGGAGGTGCCGCTGGCGGACCTGTTGCGGGGCGTCATCATTCAGTCGGGCAACGACGCGAGCGTGGCGGTCGCCGAGTACATCGCCGGCGCCGAGGACGCCTTCGCCGCCATGATGAACTCCCACGGCGAGTCGATCGGACTGACCAACTCGCATTTCACCAACGCCACGGGGCTGCCTTCCGAGGCACAGTACTCGACCGCGAGGGACATGGCGCTCATGGCGCGCGCGCTGATCCGGCAATACCCGGCAAGCTACGCGCTCTACTCCGAGCGTTCCTTCAAGTACAACGGGATCGACCAGCCGAACCGCAATCGGCTGCTGTGGCGGGACCGCACCGTGGACGGGGTCAAGACCGGGCACACCGATGCGGCCGGGTACTGCCTTGTCGCGTCGGCGAAACGCGACGGGATGCGGCTGATCTCGGTGGTAATGGGCGCGGAGAGCGGCGGCATCCGCATGCGCGAGAGCCAGAAGCTGCTGGCCTACGGCTTCCGCTACTTCGAGACCCGCAAGCTGTACGGTCCCGAAGCCCCCCTCAAGGTCGCCGAGGTCTGGTACGGCGAGTCCGAGGATGTGCCGCTGGGCGTCGCGGAGTCCATCGAGGTGACGATCCCCCGGGGACGCTACGACGATCTCGAGGCGACACTGGATCTTCCCCGGGCGATCGAAGCGCCGGTGGAGGTGGGTCAGGAACTGGGCGAGTTGCGCGTCAGCCTCGACGACCGACTGCTGGTCAGGACGCCCCTGATCGCGCGCGAGGCGGTGGCGGAAGCGGGTTTCTTCTCGCGCCTCGTGGAGGGCATCGCCATCTTTTTCCGGGAACTCGTCACATGAGCGGACCGGCCGCGGCCCGACGCGGCGGCCGGATCCGAAGCGGTCCCGCGTAGCGGGGACGGTGCCCGCCGTGCCCGCCGTCCCCGTCGACGATCCGTCCTCTTCGGTCGAGGCGCGAAGTGCGGCCGAGGGCTTGCGGCACGTCGTGGTGCGGGATCTTGGCTGGACGCACTACGCGGACTCGTTCGCGGCCATGCGTGCTTTCACGGCCGCCCGCGATGGCGCGACGCCGGACCAGATCTGGCTCACCGAGCACGCACCGGTGTTTACGCAGGGTCAGGCCGGCCGGGCGGAGCACGTGCTTGCCCCGGGCGCCATCCCGGTGATCCGCTCCGACCGTGGCGGCCAGGTCACCTATCATGGTCCGGGTCAGATCGTCGCGTATCTGCTGTTCGACGTTCGCCGGCTCGGGATCGGCGTGCGCGACCTGGTGGCGGGTATCGAAGGCGCGTTGATCGCAACGCTGGCGGCGTTCGGGATCGAGGCCGGTGCGCGGGCCGACGCCCGCGGCGTCTACGTCCGGGGCGCCAAGATCGGCGCCCTGGGGCTGCGCATCCGGCGCGGCTGCTCGTACCACGGCCTGGCCCTCAACGTCGCCATGGACCTCGAACCGTTCTCGCGGATCGACCCGTGCGGCCTGCGCGGCGTTGCGGTCACGCAGGTTGCCGACCGCGGCGGCCCGGCGAACCTGCGCCCGGTCCGTCAGCGGCTGGTGGAGGAACTCGTGCGCACGTTCCGGTTCGAACGCGTCACGCGCCCGCCCCGCAAGTCGGACAGCGCGGGTTCCTCGGCAGCCTGAACTTGCGCCACTCCATGCGCTTGGCGTCCAGGTAGAGCACGAAGCCGACGAGCGGTTCGCCCACGCCCGCGAGCAGCTTCACCGCCTCCATCGCCTGCACGGTCCCCACGATGCCGACCAGCGGGGCAATGACGCCGTTCTCTGCGCAGTTCAATGCCTCGTCGCCGACGTCGTCATACAGGCACCGGTAGCAGGGCGACTCGGCGGCGCGGGGATCGAACACGGCCACCTGACCTTCCATGCGGATGGCCGCGCCGGAGACCAGCGGCGTCCGCGTCGCCACGCAGGCGTCGTTGATCGCCACGCGCGTCGCCATGTTGTCGGTGGCGTCGAGCACGAGGTCTGCCGCGGCGACCTCGGCGGCCAGGAGCTCGCCTTCGAGCCGGTGCGGCATGGGGCGCACTTCGATCGTCGAGTTCAGCGCCGCGACGCGCTCGGCGGCGGAGGCGACCTTGGACTGGCCCACGGTCGCCTCGCCGTGCGCGATCTGGCGTTGCAGGTTGGAGAGATCGACGACATCGTCGTCCGCCAAGGTGAGTCGTCCCACGCCGCTGGCGGCGAGGTACATCGCCGCGGGGGAGCCGAGGCCGCCGATACCGGCGATCAGCACGTGGGAGGCAAGCAGCCGCTCCTGTCCGGCGACATCGAACTCCGGCAGCATGATCTGGCGGCTGTACCGCAGGAGCTCGCTGTCATTCACGGGGCGCCCGCCCGCCGGCCACCCGGTCGATGCCGGCCAGGTCCCGTCGTGTTTCGATGGCCTCGAAGCCGCTCTCCAGGAAGAGCGGGAGGACGGCTGCCTGCTGGTCGTGACCGTGTTCGACGAACAGCCGCCCGCCGCTGGCGAGCCACGCGGGCGCGGCGCCGATGAGGTGCCGCAGCGCGGTCAGGCCGTCGGGGCCGCCCGTCAGGGCCCGGCGCGGTTCGAAACGGAGGTCGCCCCGCGTGAGGTGCGGGTCGCCGTCCGCGACATAGGGCGGGTTCGCCAGGATGACGTCGAAACGCTGCGAGGCATCCAGCGCGGAGAACCAGTCGGATTGCATGAACTGTACGGTCACCCCGAGCCCCCTGGCGTTCTCCCGCGCGAGGTCGATGCATCCGGGGTCCAGGTCCACCCCGATAACGTCCGCGTCGGGGCGCGCCGCCGCCACGGCGAGGGCGATGGCGCCGGACCCCGTCCCGAGGTCGAGAACGCGCGTCCCGTCCTCGATGTGTTCCAGCGCCGCTTCGACGAGGCACTCGGTCTCGGGCCGGGGGATCAGGACGCGCGCGTCGACGCGCAGCGGCAGACTCCAGAACTCGCGTTCGCCCAGGATGTAGGCGACGGGCTCCCCACGCTGCCGGCGGTCGAGGAAGCCGGCCAGGCGCTGCGTGTCGGCGGTCGAAACCGGTCGCTCGGGAAAGGCGTACAGGGAGTTGCGCGCACAGCCGACGGCGTGGGCGGTCAGCAGGTCGGCGTCGGGACGGGGGAGGGCGCGGCGCGCGGCGTCGACGCAGTCGCCGAGGGTCGCCGCGGGGGCGCCGGGGGATGCGGCGATGGTCGCCGGTGGGGTCACGCGTCGTCGCCGCCGAGCGCCGCAAGCCGATCGGCCTGGTGCTCCTGCGTGAGCGGGTCCACGAGCACGTCGAGGCAGCCGTCCAGGATCTCGTCGAGCCGGTACAGGACCAGATTGATGCGGTGGTCGGTCACCCGCCGTTCGGAGAAGTTGTAGGTGCGGATGCGCTCGGAGCGGTCGCCGGAGCCGACCAGATCGCGCCGCGTCGCGTCCCGCTCCGCCTGCCGCTCGCGGCGCGCCTGGTCGAGCAGCTTGGCGTTCAGGTGCGCCAGCGCCCGTGCCCGGTTCTTGTGCTGGGAGCGCTCGTCCTGGCACTCGACCACGATGCCCGTCGGCAGGTGCGTGAGCCGCACGGCCGAGTCCGTCTTGTTGACGTGCTGGCCGCCGGCGCCGGATGCGCGGAACGTGTCGACGCGCAGGTCCTTCGGATCGATCTCGACCGATTCGATGTCCGGCTGTTCGGGAAGCACGGCGACGGTACAGGCCGAGGTGTGGATGCGCCCCTGCGACTCGGTCTGCGGCACGCGTTGCACGCGGTGCGCTCCCGACTCGAACTTGAGGTGCCGGAACACGTCCCTGCCAGCCACGCGGGCAATGATCTCGCGGTAGCCACCGTGCTCGCCCGGACGTTCGCTCAGGGGCTCGAGGCGCCACCCGCGCTGCTCGGCATAGCGGCCGTACATGCGGAACAGGTCGCCGGCGAACAGGGCCGCCTCGTCGCCTCCCGTGCCCGCGCGGATTTCGAGGAAGACGTTGTTGCCGTCTTCCGAGTCCTTCGGGACCAGGAACCGGGTGAGATCGGCTTCGGCCTGCTCCAGCACGGGCCGGAGGTCCTCGACGTCCGTGCGTGCCAGGACGCGCATCTCGGGGTCGTCGTCGTCGAGCAGTTCCTCGGCGGCGGCGAACTCCGCCAGCCTGCGCCTGAAGGCCGCGTAGGCGCCCGTGACGGGGACGAGCTCCGAGAACTCCTTCATGAGGGCGGCGTACCGGGTGCGATCGGAAACGACCTCGGGATCCGCAAGGAGCATCGAGAGCTCCTCGTGCCGTTGCGTCAGGTCGTCGAGCTTGCCGAGCACCGAAGCGGGCAGCATCGGTTACTCCAGCCCGTAGAGCGCCCGCAGCGATTCGAGGAATTCCAGGCGCTGATCGGCACTCGCGTCGCGGATGGCGACCGTGGGAGCGTGCACGAGCTTGTTGGTCAATTCGTGCGCCAGGCGCTCCATCACCGCGGTCGACTCGTGCCCGCCCTCGAGCCGCTGTCGGGCGCGGGCGAGCGCTTCCTCCCGAATGCCGTCGGCGTGCCGCCGGAACTGCTGGACGAGATCCCGGTTGTCCCGCAGCCGACGCGTCCGGTCGTAGTGGGCGACGCCCTTGTCGATGAGGGTTTCCGCGTCGGTTGCCGCCTGCCGGCGCGCCGCGGCGTTCTCCTCGACGATGATGGCGAGGTCGTCGACGGAGTGCAGGAAGACGCCGTCGATCAGGCCGGCCCGCGGATCGATGTCCCGCGGCACGGCGATGTCGACCAGGAACAGTGGCCGCCGGCGCCCGCGCATGGCCCGCTCGACCATCGCCGCGGTCACGATGTGTTCGGCGGCATCCGTCGAACTGATCACCACGTCGTAGTCGCCGAGCCTCCCGGGGACGTCGCCAAGGCGCATGGCGCGGGCGCCGATGCCCCGCGCCACGCGCTGCGCGTGTGCGTGTGTCCGGTTGGCGATCCCGATCTCGCGGACGCCGGCTCCCCGCAGGTGTCGCGAGACGAGCTCGATGGTCTCTCCGGCGCCGATCAGGAGTGCCTTGGCGGCGCGCAGATCCTCGATCACCTGCTGGGCCATCGTCACCGCGACGTAGGCCATGGAGACGGGGTTCTTGCCGATGCCGGTGTCGGTGCGCACGCGTTTCGCGGCGTACAGCGCGCCCTGGGAGAGGAGGTTCAGTTCCGGGCCCAGCGTGCCCGAGCCGCGCGCGAGGTCGTATGCCGCTTTCACCTGGCCCATGATCTGGGGTTCGCCGAGCACCTGGGAGTCGAGGCCGGAAGCGACCCGCATCAGGTGCCGCGCAGCGTCGTGATCCCACAGTGCGTAGCCCGCCCTGTCGAGATCCTGCCGCCCGATCGCGCGGTGGCTCGCGAGCCAGTCCGCCACGGGCCCCGCCTCGCGCGTCGCGAGGGCGCAGTAGACTTCCGTCCGGTTGCAGGTCGACAGGATCGCGGCCTCGGAGACGCCGTCGATCTCCCGGCGCAGTCCGGCCAGGGCAGCGGTCAACTCGTCCGGGGGAAAGGCGATGCGTTCCCTGATGTCGATGGCTGCCGTGCGAAAGCTGACGCCGTAAGCCAGTAAGGGCATGAACTCGAAGGATCGGTCGCCTGGCAGGCGATGGCGCGCAATAATATCAGAACGTTCCCCGGTGCCTGACGTGATTGCCCCGTTGCCGCGATCGACTCTCCGATCCCGCGCCCGTGCCGGATGCCGGTGCCGCCGGCGCGCGTTGGGCATCTGCGCGGGCATGGCGCTGGCCGCTGGCCTGCTCGGGTGCGCGACGCGCCCGATGCTGCCCGAAGCCGGCATGGAGTTCCGGGTCGCCGGGCGGGTCGGCCTGGTCGCGGAGCGGCGGGCGGTCAGTGCGAACTATGTCTGGCGTCAGTACGTCGACGGGGTCGAGATCGAGCTGTGGGGCCCGCTCGGGCAAGGCCGTACGCGTGTCGTGGCCGACGGGGCTTCGCTGACCGTCCACGCCGCCGACGGCACGCGCCTGGAAGATGCCGAGGCGCAAGCGCTGGTACGCCGGGAGTTCGGACTGGCGGCGCCCCTGGACCTCCTGTCCCACTGGATTCGAGGCCGGCCGGCGCCGGAGTGGCCGGTGGACGCATCGGGGGAAGCGTCTGGGGACGACTCCTTTTCGCAACTGGGCTGGCATGTCGCGCCGTCGAGGTTTCTGGAGGTGTCGGGCCGTCGCGTCCCGGGCCGGCTGGTGGCTACGCGCGGCGATCATCGGCTGACGGTGCTCTGCCGGGAGTGGGATTTCGGCCGGCGCAATTGATTGACACCCCTCGGCCCCGACGGGAGAATACGCGGCCTTCTGGCAAGGCCCGGGCTGGCGGGGCGGCGATCGCATTCGGGTGCGGGCGGAGTGGCCCGGCGGCGTGCCGCCTGGCGGCGCTCCGAGCTTCGGTTCGGGGACCGGCACGTAGCAGAGCACTGGGGTGTGGCCAAGCGGTAAGGCACTGGGTTTTGATCCCAGCATTCGCAGGTTCGAATCCTGCCACCCCAGCCATCCTTCGCCCTTGCCCGCGAACGCAACGGGACATCTCGCACTCCTGCTGGGAATCATGTCGGACTTGATCGTCTTCACGGGCAGTTCCAACCGGAACCTGGCCCGGCGCGTCGTCTGCGAACTGGGCCTGGAACTCGGCCGCGCGACCGTGGGCCGCTTCAGCGACGGCGAGGTCAGCATCGAGGTGGACGAGAACGTGCGCGGCAAGGACGTGTTCGTGATCCAGTCGACCTGCGCCCCCACCAACGACAACCTGATGGAACTGGTCATCATGGCGGATGCGATGCGGCGCGCATCGGCATACCGGATCACGGCGGTGGTCCCGTACTTCGGGTATGCGCGCCAGGACCGCCGGCCACGCTCCGCGCGGGTGCCGATCAGCGCCAAGGTCATCGCGGACATGATCGGCGGCGTGGGTATCGACCGGCTGCTGACGGTGGACCTGCATGCCGACCAGATACAGGGCTTCTTCAAGATCCCGGTGGACAACGTGTACGGCTCGCCCGTGCTCGTCGAAGAGGTGATCCGGCTGGGCTATGAACGGCCGGTCATAGTCTCTCCCGACGTGGGCGGTGTCGTGCGGGCGCGCGCGATCGCGAAACAGACCAACGATCTCGACCTCGCGATCATCGACAAGCGGCGGGCGCGCGCGAACCATGCCGAGGTGATGCACGTGATCGGCGAGGTCGAGGGACGCACGGCCGTGCTGGTGGACGACATCGTCGACACCGCCGGAACGCTGTGCACGGCGTCGCGGGCGCTCAAGGACGCCGGCGCGACGCAGGTGGTCGCCTACATCACGCACCCGGTCCTGTCGGGCGGCGCGGTGGAACGCGTCGCCGACTCGGACATCGACGAAATGGTGGTGACGGACACGATCCCGCTCGGCGAGACCGCGCTGGCGTGCGGGAAGATAAGGCAGCTGAGTCTCGACCGGCTGCTGGCCGAGTCCATCCGGCGGGTCAGCAAGGAAGAGTCCATCAGCGAGATGTTTCATTGACGCCCGCGAGCGTGTCCGTGGGATTCCACGGAGCCGGTCGGCGGACCTGAGCGGAGACACGACATGGCAGAACAGATCGTCCTCGAGGTGGAGCCGCGTACGGACATCGGTACCGGCGCGAGCCGACGCATGCGCCGCGAGGCGGGCATGGTGCCGGGCATCCTGTACGGGGGTACCGAGGCGCCGGCGGCTATCGCGCTGTCCTCCCGCGTGCTGGCGAAGGCCATGCAGCAGGAGGCGTTCTTCTCGCAGGTGCTCGATGTCGGGCTGAACGGCGAGCGCTGCCAGGCGATCCTGCGGGAGTTGCAGCGCCATCCGGCGAACGACCGGGTGCTGCACGTCGACCTGTTGCGCATCCGGGCGGACCGGGCGATCCAGATCGCCGTACCGTTCCGCTTCGTCAACGAAGACAAGTGTTTGGGCGTCCGCATGAGCGGCGGGACCATCACCCGCAACATGATCGAACTGGAGGTCTCGTGCCTGCCGGGGGACCTGCCCGAGTACGTCGAGATCGACCTCGAACACCTCGACGTGGGGCATTCCGTACACCTCTCCGAGTTGCCCATGCCGGAAGGCGTCACCATCGTGGCACTGGCCCACGGGGCCGACCGCGACGCCGCGGTGGTAAGCGTCCAGATACCGCGCGGCGGGCTCGGCGAGGACGAGGAAGACGAGCTCGGAGCCGCCGACGCGGAAGGTGGGGGCGACGCGGTCCCGACCGACGAGGCCGCGGGGGACGACCGGGAAGCGTCGAGGGACGACTAGTGCACTGTCTCACGAGCGCCTTCGCGTTCTAGTGTGCTGTCTCACGAATACCTTCGCGTTTGCGCTGCGCCTTTTCGCCGCTGGCGGCGTTGCGCCTCCTCACGTGGGGCCTACCACTGTTCGTCGGACGCGCCTTGCCAGCGACAAAAATGCGCTACCGCAAACCGCAAAGTTATTCATGAGACAGCACACTAGAGCCCGCGGATGGCCGGGATCCGGTTGATCGCGGGGCTGGGAAACCCCGGGCCGCGCTACCGGGACACGCCGCACAACGTAGGCGCGCAATGGGTGCACGACCTCGCCGAGCGCTTTGGCGTCGTCCTCGCCGAGCGTGGGCGTTTCAAGGGGCTCGTGGGGCGGGGCGACCTGCTCGGGCGTGACGTGCTGCTGTTGGTCCCCGCCACCTACATGAACCTGTCCGGCGAGTCCGTCGGCCCGCTGGCGCACTACTACCGCATCGAGCCGCCGGAAGTGCTCGTGGCCCACGACGAGGTCGACTTCCCGCCCGGTGTCGCGCGGCTCAAGGTGGGCGGTCGGAGGGAGACCCACAACGGCATTGCCAGCGTCGCCGCCGGCCTCGGCAGCCGTTCGGATTTCGTGCGGCTGCGCATCGGGGTGGGGCACCCCGGGCGCTCCCGCATGGTCGGTTTCCTGACGGGGTCGCGCATGCCCCAGGCTAGCCGGGCAATTGTCCGAGACAGCGTGGCCATGGACGACGCGCTGCTGCGGCTCGTGCTCGACGGCGCGTGGCAGGCCGCGATGAACCGCCTGCACGCGCCGCCGGCGGACCCCGACGACGGCAGCGCCGACTGAATGGGATTCCGCTGCGGCATCGTGGGCCTGCCCAACGTGGGCAAGTCGACGCTGTTCAACGCCCTCACGAGCGCCGCGGTGGATGCCGCGAACTTCCCCTTCTGCACGATCGAGCCGAACACCGGGGTCGTACCGGTGCCGGATCCGCGGCTCGCGAAGGTCGCGGACCTTGCCGATGCCCCGCGGGCGATTCCATCGACCATGGAGTTCGTCGATATCGCGGGACTGGTGCGGGGCGCTGCTGCGGGCGAGGGGCTCGGCAACCGGTTCCTCGCCCACGTCCGGGAAGTGCAGGCGATCGCCCACGTCGTCCGCTGCTTCGAGAACGACAACGTCGTACACGTCTCCGGAGCGGTCTCCCCCGTCGACGACATCGAGGTCGTCGAGACGGAGCTGGCGCTGGCGGACCTCGAGACGGTCGAGCGCAACCTGGACCGGGTGCGCCGGGTGGCCGATGTCGGCGATCGGGACGCGCGCGCCAGGGAGGAGCTCCTCGGCCGCGTTGTGGCGGGACTCGAGGCGGGCGTGGCGGTGCGCGCCCAGAACCTGGGCGAAGGAGAGCGCGGGTCCCTGTGGGGGTTGCACCTGCTGACCGCCAAGCCGGTGATGTACGTGGCGAACGTCGACGAGGACGGGCTGGCGGACAATCCGCTGCTCGACGCCGTGGTGGCGAAGGCGCGGACCGAAGGCGCGGAGGTCGTGGCGGTCTGCAACCGCATCGAGGCGGAGCTGGCGGAGCTGGCCGCGGACGAGCGGGGCGAGTTCCTCGCGGAACTGGGTCTGGCAGAGCCCTGTCTCGACCGGATGATCCGCGCCGGCCACCGTCTGCTGGGCCTGCTGGACTTCTTCACGGCCGGTCCCAACGAGGCGCGTGCGTGGACCATCGCCAACGGGGCGACCGCCCGCGCGGCCGCCGGTGTCATCCACACCGACTTCGAGCAGGGCTTCATACGCGCCGAGGTCATCGCCTACGAAGACTTTGTCGAGTGCGGTGGCGAGCAGGGCGCCCGCGAGGCCGGCCGATGGCGGCTGGAGGGTCGCGACTACGTCGTCCGGGACGGCGACGTCATCCGCTTTCGCTTCAACGTCCGAGGTTCCGGCGGCCGGTTCGAGCCGGCCCGTTCCCTGTGACAAGATGGGGCTCTGTCATCCGCCAGGCCCCGGACCAGGTTTTCGTGTCGGACCCCTGCTGCACCAGCACCCTCGAGCTCGGCGGCCTGCAGACGCGGCAACGGCGCGTGCTGGGGTGGGTGTTCGGCATCAACGTCGTGACGTTCGGCGTGATGGTCGCGGGTTCGATGCTGAGCGGCTCCTCGGCACTGCTGTCGGGCGCGCTGGACAACCTCGGCGATGCGCTGACCTACGCCCTGAGCTTCGCCGTCGTCGGCGCATCCACCCGCGCCAAGGCGCGGGTGGCCGTCGTCAAGGGACTGCTGATCCTCGGTGCGGCGCTGGCCGTCGCCGTGCAGATCGGCTGGAGGCTCACGGACCTGCAGGCCCCGGTAGCCTCCACGATGTCGGCCGCGGCCGTCGTCAACCTGGTGGCCAACCTGGTCTGCCTCAGGCTCCTGACACCCTACCGCGACGGCGACGTCAACATGTCGTCGTCCTTCGAGTGCTCGCGCAATGACGTCATCGAGGGCGTCGCCGTCATCGGCGCCGCGGGCGCGGTCTGGCTGTTTGCCTCGCCCTGGCCGGACCTGCTCGTGGCGGTCGTGCTGCTCGCGATCTTCCTGCGATCCGCCAGCCGCGTGCTCGTCCGGGTTACAACTGCGTGACCGGGATGAGTTGGGGCTGGCGCAACCGGCGTCGCCCCCAGACGATCAGTCCGTAGAACGCGCCGGCCGTGACCAGGGCCACCCCCGCGATCCACAGCGCCGACGGCAGCGGGTGTCCGGCGAACGTCCCGATCTGGTAGCAGAGCACGGCCGCGCCATAGGCCGTCACGACGGACCAGGCCGTGCTGAAAACCGCCCAGCCGGCCCCGATCTCCTTGTAGATCACGCCCATGGTGGCGACGCAAGGCATGTACAGGAGGATGAACAGGAGGTAGCTGAAAGCGCCGAGCTCGCCGTGGAAGAGGCCGCGCATGGCCTGGATCGTGCTGATCTCGACGGCCTGCTCGGACGCCGCGGCGGCGGTGTCGGACACGTTGCCCACGTCCATGCCCAGCGGGTCCCCGAGGGTGTCGCCGACCCCCGCCAGGTTGTCCCCGACGCTCTGCCAGGCCTTACCCAGTTCGCGTGCGAGATCGAACGGCTGCCCTTGCGGCGGTTGTACCGCGTACAGCGCATCGAGCGTGCCCACGACCACCTCCTTCGCGAAGATGCCCGTGAATATCCCGACTGTCGCCGGCCAGTTGTCCTCGTCGATGCCCATGGGGTGGAACACGGGCGTGATGGTGCGGCCGATCGCGGACAGCACGGAGTTCTCGCGGTTCTCGTTGCCGAACGAGCCGTCGGTACCGACGGAGCTGACGACGTTCAGGACGATGACGACCAGCACGATCGCCTTGCCGGCACGCATCACGAAGCCCTTCAGACGCTGCCAGGAGTGGATCAGGATGCCGCGCACGGTGGGCAGGTGATAGGGCGGGAGCTCGATCACGAACGTGGACACGGGGCTGCGCAACAGGTGCCGGCGCACGGCCATTGCCGAGAGCACGGCGACCCCGATGCCGATCAGGTAGAGGGCGAACACGAGGTTCTGGCCGTTCGACGGAAAGAAGGCCGCCACGAACAACGCATACACGGTCAGCCGGGCTCCGCACGACATGTACGGGGCCATGATGGTCGTGAGGATGCGGTCCGGCTCCCGGTCCAGGCTGCGCACGGCCATGACCGCCGGCACGTTGCAGCCGAAGCCGACCACCAGCGGAACGAACGACTTGCCCGGCAACCCCACCCGCTGCATCAGCCGGTCGAGCACGAACGCGACCCGGCCCATGTAGCCCGAGTCCTCGAGGAACGACAGGAACAGGAACAGGCAGGCGATCACGGGAATGAACGTGCCGACGAGCTGCACGCCGCCGCCGACGCCGTCCGCGAGCAGGGTCGTCAGCCAGATCGGCAGGCCGAGCCATTGGTAGAACGTGCGCGGGCCCTCGACGAAGAGCGCGGAGCCCGCGATGTCGAAGAAATCGATGAACGCCGACCCGACGTTGATGGTGAACATGAACATCAGGTAGATCACGGCGAGGAACACCGGGAAGGCCAGCACGCGGTTGAGTGCGACGGCGTCGATGAGATCGGTGACCGTGCGCCGGACGGGTTTCGCGCGGACGACCTCCTGCAGCAGGGCGTCGATGCGCCGATAGCGTTCCGCGCCCGCTTGGGCCGGATCGGCCGGCCCGGCCGGCCACCGCGTGGTCCGGACGGCTCCGGAGGCGACCTCCAGGACGGCTGCGCGCAATGCCGCCAGGCCCCGTCCTCGGCTGGCGACGAGGGGGACGACCGGGCACCCCAGGGCGTCCGCGAGCGCGTCGGCGTCCGCCGTCATGCCGTGGCGGCTGGCGACATCCACCATGTTGAGCGCCACGACCACGGGTACGCGGCGCTCGAGGAGTTGGGTGGTGAGGTACAGGCCCCGGGACAGGCTCGATGCGTCGATCACGTTGACGACCGCGTCCGCGTCGCCCCGGTCGATGCAGTCGCGGGCGATCCGCTCGTCGACCGCGTCCCCGGAGTCGGCACTCGACAGGCCGTAGGTGCCGGGCAGGTCCACGACCTCGACGGCGCGGCCGTCGTGACGGTAGGACCCGGTCTTGCGTTCGACGGTCACGCCGGGCCAGTTACCCACGCGTTGCCGGGCCCCGGTCAGAGCGTTGAACAGGGTGGTCTTGCCGCAGTTCGGATTGCCGGCGAGGGCGATCCGGTAGCGACCGCCGGGCCGCCGACCGGCGTCGCTGCCGGCGTCCTCCGTCGCCGCGCCGCCGGTGCCCGAGCTCATGTCCGCTCGATCTCGACGGCCCGGGCCTCCGCGGGTCGCAGGGCGAGGCGGAAGCCGCGGAAATGAATCTCGACGGGGTCGCCGAGCGGGGCGAAGCGCTTCACCAGGAAGTCCGTTCCGGGGATCAGGCCGAGGCTTGCGAGGCGCTGTACGAGTTCGTGCGTGTCCCGGTAGGAAACCACGCGGGCGCGATCACCAACACCGAGGTCTGCGATCGTGAGCGGCATCGCTCGATACTAAGTGGAAATCATTCTCATTTGCAAATGTCGTCACGGGCGCCGCCGGCCCGCGGCGTCGCCCCCGCCGCGCTCACGGTTTCGGCTGCTTGCGGACGTAGAGCACGAGTTCGTGGTCCACGAGTTCGTACCCGTGCTCCCTGACGACCTCCCGCTGCAGGCTCTCGATGCGCTCGTTCACGAATTCGGTCACGCTGCCCGTGTCGACGTCCACCATGTGGTCGTGATGGACATCGTCGGCGAGTTCGTACACCGCGTGCCCGTCGTCGAAGTTGTGGCGGTCGACGATCCCGGCGCTCTCGAACTGGGTGAGCACGCGGTACACCGTGGCCAGTCCGACGGACTCGTCCGTCTGTATGAGGTGCTTGTAGACGTCCTCGGCGCTCAGGTGGTGCGGCTCGGCGCTCTGGAGCACTTCGAGCACCTTGAGCCTCGGCAGCGTCACCTTCAGTCCGGCGCTTTTCAGGTTCGGTCGCGGCACTGTTGTTTCCCGGATACTTCCTGGACGTATTGCGTTCATGGAGCCCCGCGCCAGGGCGGTCTCCGTGGCGCTCCGCGGCGCAGGGCCACCGTACTACCTTGTGGTAGGGCCCGTCCAGACTTGGCGCCGCCCGCATGCCGGACCCCCCGCGCGCGGCGGCTCGGGCGCGGTCGCGCCGGGATTCCGATACAGGTCGCGCGGCTATACACGCGACTATACAATGGAGCGACGAGGCGCGGAGAAACCCAGGGTCTTGACCGACACGCACGCGGCCCCAGCGCGGGGGCGAACGTCCGGCGCCGACTCCCGTGCGAAAGTGAAACGGCCATGAGCCCTCGATCCGGCGTCGGCGCGTACGCGCACCGGGCCTTCTGCGGGGCGGTGTTCGTGTTCCTCATCGCCCCGATCCTGGTGATCGTGCCCCTCAGCTTCAACGCGGAGCCGTACTTCACGTTCACGGAGGGGATGCTGCGGCTCGATGCGGACGCCTGGTCGCTGCGGTGGTACCGGTCGGTGGCCGGGGACGAGCAGTGGCTGCGGGCGGTGGTCAACAGCTTCGTCATCGGCATGGGCGCGACGGTCCTGGCCACGGGTCTCGGCGTGCTGGCGGCGCTCGGACTGGCCGATCCGCGCATGCCCGGGCGGCGGCTGGCCATGGGCATCCTCATCTCACCGATGGTCACGCCGGTGATCGTCTCCGCCGCCGGGATGTTCTTCTTTTACACGAGCCTCGGCCTGGCGCAGACGCATGCCGGTCTGATCCTCGCCCACGCGGCGCTGGGCACCCCCTTCGTGATCATCACGGTGACGGCGACGCTCGCGGGTTTCGACCCCAACCTGACGCGCGCGGCGGCCGGGCTTGGCGCCGGCGAGTGGACGGCTTTCCGGCGCGTTCAACTGCCCCTCATCCTGCCCGGGGTCGTGTCGGGCGCCCTGTTCGCCTTCGCGACCTCGTTCGACGAAGTGGTGACCGTACTGTTCATGGGTGGCGTGGAGCAGCGCACGATTCCCCGCCAGATGTGGTCCGGGGTACGGGAGCAGATCAGCCCCGCGATCCTGTCGGTGGCCACCGTGCTGATCGTGTTCGCGCTGTTTCTCATGGGGACCGTGGAGTGGCTGCGCCGACGCGGCGGGAGGGCGGCTTGAGGACGAAACCGTGACCGAAGCGGACAGGGTGGCGGCGCGGGGCGCCGCGGGCGCGGGACCGCCTTCCGGTACGCCCCACGTCGAGTTCATCGGCGTCGACAAGACGTACGACGGCGTCACGCAGGTCGTGCGCGACCTCGAGTTGACCGTGTACGCGGGAGAGTTCCTGACCCTGCTCGGCCCTTCCGGCTCCGGCAAGACCACCTGCCTGATGATGTTGGCGGGCTTCGAGGCGCCGACCGCCGGGCAAATCCGCATCGCGGGGCAGCGCGTGGAGGATGTCCCGCCGCGGCGCCGCAACATCGGCATGGTGTTCCAGAACTACGCCCTGTTCCCGCACATGACCGTGGGCGGGAACCTGGCGTTTCCGCTGGAAGTGCGGCGGATCGATCGCTCCAGTGCGGAGGAACGCGTGCGGCGCGCGCTGGCGCTGGTGCGCCTCACGGGGTTCGAGGATCGCAAGCCCGGCGAACTGTCCGGCGGTCAGCAGCAGCGCGTGGCCATCGCGCGGGCGCTCGTCTTCGAGCCGAGCCTCGTGCTGATGGACGAACCGCTCGGCGCCCTGGACCGCCGTCTGCGGGAGGAGATGCAATACGAGATTCGCCGCATTCAGCGCGCGCTCGGGGTGACGGTCGTCTATGTCACCCACGACCAGCAGGAAGCCATGGCGATGTCGGACCGGGTCGCCGTGTTCAACCGCGGCCGGATCCAGCAGGTCGCGCCCCCGGAGGTCCTGTACGAAGAGCCCGAACGCGGGTTCGTCGCCACGTTCATCGGCGACAACAACCTGCTCCACGGCCGGGTGGTGGCCGCGCGGGACGACATCTGCACGGTGGACACGGGGAGCGGCATCGTGCAGGCCTTCCTGGTCGCCCCGCGCGCAGTGGGCGACGCGGTGACGCTGGCGATCCGGCCCGAGCGCGTGGCGCTGGCCGCCGAGCCGGGCTTGTACAGCAACGAGTTCGAGGCGGAGGTGGACGACATCGCGTTCCTGGGCGACCACCTGCGCGTGCGGGTGTCGGTGTGCGGCAGCTCGGGCTTCGTGGTCAAGATCCCCAACCGCGTCGGACACGGAGGCGTGCTCGAGGACGACCGCGTGCGCATCGGCTGGACGCCGCTGGACTGCCGGGCGCTGGCGCCGGACGAAGAGGACGGAGGATCGCCGTGACGGCGCGCAACGCCCGCAAACGCGTTGCTCCGGGGTTGCGGGCATGGTTCCTCGTGCTGCCGCTCGCGGCCTTCATCGGCGTGACCTTCGTCGCACCGCTCGGGGCCATGCTGACCCGGAGCGCGCACATGCCGGTGGTGGCGGACGCGTTGCCGGAAACCCTGCGTCTGCTCGCTGGATGGGACCGCGGCGGGGTGCCTGGCGAGGCAGCCTTCCGGGCGCTCGGGCACGAACTCGTCGCTGCGCGGGAAACCAGAACGCTGGGGCAGGTCGCGAGCCGCGTGAACCGCGTGGAAGGCGGGCTGCGAAGCGTCCTGACACGCACCGCGCGGCAACTGCGTTCCGCAGCGCCGACGCCGGGTGTCGCGGTGGACGGCGGAGCCCCCGCCGGGTCCGAGCGTACCGACTCGACGCAGGGCCCGGGGGGCACGCCGGCCGCGCCCTGGCGTGACGCGATGCTGGCCATGGACGACGCCTGGGGCGACGCCTCCACCTGGCGCGCGATCCAACGGGCCGGCGAGCGCTACACGGGCCGGCATTACCTGCATGCGGTGGATCTGGACGAGGCTCCGGACGGCGCCATCGTCGCCCAGCCGGAAGACCTGCGCATCTACCTGCCGCTGCTCGGCCGGACCCTGGTGGTGAGCCTCGCCGTCACCGCGTTGTGTCTCGTCCTGGGCTATCCCGTGGCCTACCTGATCGCCCAGGCGCCGCCAGCCCGCGCACCGTTGCTGCTGCTCCTCGTGCTGGTGCCGTTCTGGACGTCGCTGCTGGTGCGCACAACGTCCTGGATCGTGCTGCTGCAGACACAGGGGGTGGTCAACGACCTGCTCGTGGCGCTGGGGCTGATCGGCGAGGACGGCCGCCTCGCCATGATCTACAACATGACCGGCACGATGGTGGCGATGACCCACGTACTGCTGCCTTTCATGGTGCTGCCGCTCTACTCGGTGATGCGCACCGTGCCGCCGGAGTACATGCGCGCGGCCACCTCGCTCGGCGCGGCGTTCCCCGCGGCGTTCCGGCGCGTCTACTGGCCGCGGACGCTGCCGGGGGTGGGGGCCGGATGCCTGCTGGTCTTCATCCTGGCGATCGGCTACTACATCACGCCGGCACTGGTCGGCGGACGCACGGGGCAGCTCATCTCCAACATGATCGCCTACCACATGCAGCAGTCGCTGAACTGGGGGCTGGCCGCGGCGCTCGGCGGCATCCTGCTCGTCTCCATACTGCTGCTTTACCTGCTCTTCGACCGCCTCGTAGGCGTCGAGCGGATGCGGCTGGGGTAACGTCGGGGGTCGGCGGGCGGCGTATGGTAACGTTCCGGCCGGCGAAGCAGCACGGACCGGTCGCGTTGGTATTGGAACACGGTTCGGCGGCAACGGCCTTTGCGCCCGACCCCCTGAGTCCAACCAAGGAGGTTCGATGGCCGGCGAAGTGCGCGAGATGACCATCGCCGAAGAGCTCATCCTCCTGCTGCTGAAGGACGATACGGGTTTCGTCGCTCCCATACCGGAATGGCGCATGTCCTGCGCACTCGTGGGCGCCGTGCTCTTGGATCTGTCGTTCAGGAGACGGATCGACACCGATCTCCAGACCCTCAGCGTGGTCGACGCCACGCCCACGGGCGACGAGCTGTTCGACCCGACGCTCGCGATCCTTGCCGCGGAGACCGGCGCCCACACCCCGCGGTACTGGGTCGAACGGCTGGCCGCCCAGGCCGACGAGATCAACGAGATGGTCTTCGACCGCCTGGTGCGGCGGGAAATCCTCGAGCACGACACGGCCGGTTTCTGGTCCCTTTCGGGCAAGGTGGCCCGGTCCGGCCGCTATCCCCTGGTGGACGGCGCCCCCGGAGAGGAAGTCCGTGGCCGCGTCATGCGCACGCTGTTCGACGACGAGATTCCCGACCCGCACGATGTGACGCTCGTGGGACTGGTGCGGGCGTGCGACGGCTTCAAGGCCCTGCTGACGCCGGAAGAATACGAAGAGGTCGAGGAGCGCATCGAGCTGATCTCCGGAATGGACCTCTTCGGCCGGGCCGTCCTGGCGTCGGTGCGCAGTTCGTATTCCCCGCCTGCCAGCATGCGCGCGGGACGTCAGCCGCTGCCGACGGTGGGCCTCTGGGAATGCCTGAGGTCGAGATCGTTTCGCGCCGGCAACCTGCCGAAGTTCTTCGCCGAGAAGGCGGACCAGTACGGGCCCGCCTTCGCGCTCAAACTGCCGGGCACCGAGTTCGTCGTGCTCGCCGGTGCCGAGATGAACCACTGGGTGGGCCGCAAGGGTCGTCTCCACCTGCGGACCCGGGACTACCTGGAGGACTTCCAGACCGCCTGGGGCACCGCGCGGTCGATCGCCAGCATGGACGGGGCGGACCACTACCGGATGCGCAAGGCGGCGCGGGCCGGGAACTCCCGGGCCGTCGTGGAGGACCGCGTCGAAGAGGTGTTCGCGTTGGGTCGCGAGACGTTCCGCAAGTGGGAGGTCGGCAACGTGCTGCCCGGCGAGGTGATTTGCCAGCGCTGGATCGGCCGGCAGATCGCCCGGCTCAGCACGACCATCGACCCGTCCGACGAACTCATCGACGGCCTGCTCGCGTTTGAATTCCGCGCGCTGCTGGTCCACGTGATCGGCGTGCTGCCCGGCATCACGCTCCGAACTCCCGCCATGCGGCGGGCGCACCGCGCCGTGCTCGCCACGTATGCGGAGATCCACGCCGGTCACTCGCCGGCGCAACGCGAGGACAAGCGCAGGGACCTCGTGGACGACCTGATGGACCTGCACTACGCGGACCCGCAGTTCCTGCCCGAGACGGATCTCGAGTTCGCGTTCATCGCGCCGCTCATCGCCGGGCACTACGTCGGCAGCGCCATGAGCTTCGCCCTCTACGAACTGATGGCCAATCCGGACCTGTACGAACGGATCGCCGCGGAGGCCGACGCGCTGTTCGCGGACGGGGACCCGGACACCGGGAGCCTGACCATGGAGGCCATCGACGTCACGCATCGTTTCGTCATGGAGAACCTGCGCCTGCATCCGGTCATCCCGGTGCATTACCGGACCGCCGCGAACGCCTTCGAGGTGGACGGGAAGCTGGTTCCCGCCAGGAGCACGGTCATGGTGGCGTACCCTGCGGCCCACTACATGGCGGAGCACTTCGAGGAGCCGGACCGGTTCGACATCGACCGGTACGCGCCGCCGCGCAACGAACACCGCAAACGCGGCGCCTACCACCCGTTCGGCATCGGCACGCACGCCTGCCTCGGCTCGCGCTTCACGGAGTTGCTGATGGTGGCGGACCTGCTGCTGCTCGCCCATCATCTCGACATCGAGATGGTCCCGGCGAACTACCGGCTGAAGCTCTCGCCGCTGCCGAAGTTCAGTCCCGACAAGAAGTTCAAGTTCCGCGTCCGGCGCATCCGCCACCCGATCGTGGCCTCCCCGTGACGGTGTACCGGTCCACACTTCCGCTCGCGGGCGCGCTCCTCGGCGCGTGTGCCCTGGCGCCTCCGGCGCCGGGGGCCGGTGCGGCCCCGGCACGGCCGGAGGCGTCGATCGTGGTCGATGCGGACCGCCACGACGGCCCCGCATGGTGGAAGGCGTTCGGTGACCCCGTCCTGGACCGGGTCGCGGACGCGGTGCTCGCCTCGAACTTCGATCTCGGCGAGGCCGTTGCGCGCGTCGGTCAGGCCCGGGCCAGGGCACGGATCGCGCGGGCGGACCGTCTGCCGACGGTACGGGCATCGCTTGGCGCGACAGACTTCGATGCGCCCACCAACGCGGGTATCGGCGCACAGCTCAACGAGCTGGGACTCGGTTCCGACGTCTTCGGAGCGTTCGGGTTCGCGCTCCCGGACCGGCTCGATCTGACGACGTACACGGCGGGCGCGGAATTCGCCTACGAGGTCGATTTCTGGGGACGCAACCGCAATGCCGCGCGCGCCGCCGGCGCCGAGCGCCTCGCGGCGGAGGCGGACCTCGGGACGGCGCGCATCAACGTGCTTGCCGAGACGGTCGGCACGTACCTCGAACTCGTGGACCAGCGGCGCCAGCGCGCCCTCGCCGGCGAGCTGGTCAGCGTCCTGAGGGAGTGGGAACGGCTGACCGCGTCGCGGTACGACAGCGGTCTGACGGACGCGCGCGGCCTGTATGCGCTGCGGCGCAACGTGCGGGACGCGGAGGCCGAGCTGTCCAGGGTAGAGGGTCTGCTGGCCGGCGCGGAGGGGCGGCTATGGGTGCTGGTGGGTGGCTATCGCGCGGAACTCGCGGACCTGCTGCCGGACGAACTGACGCTCGCGGCGCCGGAGGCCGTCCCGGAAGCTGTTCCGGCGGACCTTCTCGCGCAGCGCCCCGACGTGCATGCGGCGCGTCGGCGGGTGGAGGCGGCGCGATTCGCTCTCGGCGCCCACCGCGCGGCCCTGCTGCCTTCGCTCTCGCTGTCGGGCTCCATCGGGGTGCAGAGTTCGGAGTCGTCGGAGTGGTTCGATCCGGACCAATGGTTCCGCAACCTGAGCGTCAACCTCCTGGCGCCGGTTCTGCAGGGCGGCCGGTTGCGCGGCAACGTGGCGTTGGCGGAGGCGCGGCTCGACGAAGCGGTGGCCGCCTTCGGGCGCTCCGTCGTGACCGCGGCCAACGAAGTGCGCAGTGCCCTTGCCGCGCTGGAGAGCGGTCGCCGCCGCCTCGCCGCGCTCGCGGCCATGGAACAGGCCGCATTGGACGAGGCGGCGCTGCAGCGCGAGCGTTACGTGTCCGGCGTCGAGGACTATGCGGGGGTCCTGTCCTCTTCGCGGATTCTGGTCCGGGTGCGATCCGTGCGGGCCGGCGGGGAGCGCGACCTGGGCTTCGCGCGGCTCAAGCTGCACCGCGCGCTCGGAGGGGCCTGGGACCTGGGCTCCGACGGCGTGGCCGGGGCGCGCGGCCGAAGTTCCGCCCGCATCTCCGGAGCCGTGTCCACTTACACACCGAGTGAAAGCACACCGAGTGAAAGCACACCGGGTGAAAGCACACCGGGCGACAGTGAATGATGTGACGTGAGCAGAAGAAAGGGTTTTCTGGTGGCTGCGGGGATCGTCGCGGGCGCGCTGGCGGTCGCCGTGGGCCTGGTGTCACTCGCGCCGGAACCCGAGCGCACGGAGCCGCCATCCCGAATCCCGTTCGTGGAGACCGTGCCAGTGGTCGGCGGTTCGGGCGCCATTCCCGTGCACGTGGCGGGGACGGTGCGGCCGAGCGCCGAGATTCAGGTTGCGCCCGAAGTGGGAGGCAGGGTGGTCTGGGTCCATCCCGACTTCCAGAGCGGCGGCAGGATCGACGCCGGCGAGACGGTCTTCCGTGTCGAGGAGGCAGACTACCGCTACCGGCTGAGGGATGCCGAAGCCGCGCTCGCGGCCCGGCGGGCGGCCTGGCTCCAGGCCCAGGAGGAAGCGGCGATCGCGCGGGCCGAGTACGAGCGCTATGCGGACCGCGAACCCGGGGCGCTGTCCGCGGACCGGGCCAATCCGCTGGCCTTGTGGGAACCGCAGCTCGAGGCGGCCCGGGCGGCGTTGGACCGGGAGCAGGCGAGGGTCGCCGAGGCCAACCTGGCGCTGTCCCGCACCCGCGTGCGGGCGCCGTTCGACGGCTACGTGCGGGAAGAGTCGGTGGATGTCGGACGGTTCGTGACGGCGGGCCAGACGGTCGCGCGGCTGTTTGCGGCGGAAGCCGTCGAGGTGGTCGCGCCGCTCTCCGACCGGGATGCGGCGCTGATCCCCGGGCTGTGGTCCGTCCGGTCCAAAGATGCGGAGCGGGCGGTACCGGCGCGAGTCGTTGCGGAGTACGGAGACGCGCGTTACGCCTGGGACGGTCGGGTGGACCGCGTGGAGGCGGCGCTCGACCCGCAGACGCGCACGATCGACGTGATCGTGCGGGTGCCCGATCCGTTCGAACCGGGCGCGCCGGCCGGTCGGACGGGCAATGCCGCCGGCGGTCCGCCGCTCCTGGTGGGCAAGTTCGTCGCCGTGGAGATCGAGGGGCGCGCGCCGGAGCGCCACTTCCGGATCGCGCGGGCGGCGCTGCAGCCCGGAGACGAAGTCTGGGCGGTAGGCGCCGGCGGGACGGTGCGCATAGTGCCCGTGCGCGTGCTGCAGCACGGCGACGACGAGGTCTTCGTGACCGGCGGCCTGTCGGTCGCCGAAGCGGCCGTCGTCGGCGGTCTGCAGTTCGCCACCGAGGGCATGCGCGTGCGGACGGGCGCCACGCCGGACCGATGAACGGCCAGGAGTTCCGGCACGGGGAACCCGGCGGCGCGATCGCCTTCATGGCGAGCAACCCGATCGCCGCGAACCTCCTCATGATCGGCATCCTGGCGGCGGGCATCGCCTCTCTGGCGGCGCTCGAGCGGGAAGCCTGGCCGACGCTGCCCTTCTACATGATCGAGGTGTCGATGGCCTACCCGGGCGCGAGCCCCGAGGAGGTCGAGGAGTCGATCGTCGTCAAGATCGAGGAACAGGTCCGGTCGCTCGCGGACGTCAAGACGGTCCGGTCGGTCGCTGCCCCGGGCATGGCGTCGGTGGCGGTGGAGGTGAAGTCGGGCACGGACATGGGGCAGGCACTGACCGACATCGAGTCGGCGGTCAGCCGCATACAGTCCTTTCCGGGGGCGGCCGAGCGGGCCGTCATCCAGGAGATGACCAACCGCCAGAGCATGATCCGCCTCATCGTGCACGGTGACGTCCCGGAGCGTTCCCTGAAGGAACTGGCGTACCAGATCGAGGACGGGCTGGGGCTGCTGCCGGCGGTCTCCCACGTGGAGACGACCGGGAGCAGGAACTACGAGATTTCCGTCGAAGTGCCGTTGCGCCGCCTCCGGGCTCTCGGGATCACGCTGGACGACATCGCCAACGCGGTGCGCAGCGGGTCGCTCGACCTCTCGGCCGGCAGTATCGAGACCGACAACGCCGAGGTGCGTGTGCGCACACTGGGTCAGCGGTACGACCAGCAGGATTTCGAGGACATCGTCGTCCTCACCCGGCCCGACGGCACGGTGGTGCGTCTCGGCGACATCGCCGAAGTGCGCGACGGCTTCGAGGACAGCAACCTGATCGTCCGCCACCAGGGCCGGCCGGCCCTGTTCATCGAAGTGTTCCGCGCGGACGGCGAACTGGTGATGGACGTGGCGCGGGCGGTGCAGGAGCACGTCTCGGACGCCATCGTCCCATCCCTCCCGGAGGGCGTGGGGATCACCATCTGGAACGACGAGTCGCAGACCTACTCGGAGCGCGCCAACCTGCTGATCGAGAACGGTCTGCTCGGGTTGATGCTGGTCCTGGTCGCCCTGGCCCTGTTCCTGGAGATCCGGCTGGCGATCTGGGTCGCCGTAGGGCTGGCCACGTCGGGCATCGGGGCCCTGGCGGTCATGATGTCCCTCGACATCGCGATCAACACGATCTCCCTGTTCGTGTTCGTGCTGGCCATCGGCATCATCGTCGACGACGCGATCGTGGTGGCGGAGCACATCCACCAGGAGCGCCAGCGGGGCACGCCGGGAGTCGTCGCCGCGATACGGGGAGCGCGGCGCATCAAGACCCCGCTGACCTTCGCCGTGCTGACCTCGGTGGCGGCCTTCACGCCCGTCTTTCTCATCCCGGGAGGCATTGGGGAGATCTGGCGGGCGCTGCCCGTCGTCGTGATCTCCATGCTTCTGATTTCGCTGGGCGAGTCGCTGTTCGTGCTGCCGAACCACCTGTCGCACCTGCCGGGCCCGGAGCGCAAGCCGCCAAGCGGGATCGACCGCTTTTTCTCGCGGGCGCAAGGGTACGTCGACGGCGTGTTGCGACGCTTCGTGGACGGCCCCCTGGATCGCGCGCTCCACTTCGCGACGCGACAGCCCGCGGTGGTCATGGCCGGGGCCATCGGTACCCTGGTGGTCAGCATCGCGCTGCTGCCTGCGGGGATCGTCAAGACCACCTTTGCCGACGTGGTGGAGGGAGACTTCGTCTCGGCGAGCCTCGAGATGCCGGAAGGGACGACGGCGCGGCGCACCTACGAGGTGGCGCAGGGCCTCGAAGAGGCGGGGCGCCGGGTCATCGAACGGCTGTCGCGGGACCGCTCCGACGCTGCGCCGCCCCTGCTGTCGGGCGTCATCGTCACCGTGGGCCAGGGACCGCGCGTGGAGGGCGGCGGCGTGACGCCGCGGCCCAACCTGCGGCCGGAGTCCAATGTGGCCACCGTCGAGTTCAAGCTCGTCAGCGCGCAGGAGCGCGAGATATCCACGGTGGATGTCGCGCGGGCCTGGCGGGAGGAGGTCGGTGTCCTGCCCCATGTTCGGGGGATCGTCTTCAGCGGTGATGTCCTCGACCTCGGCAATCCGATCGAGGCCGTGCTGTCGCATCCGGACCCGGAGCGTCTCGTCGAGATCGCCACTTCGGTCGTCGCCGGCCTGCGAGGTCTGGGCGGGGTCTACGACGTGCGCTCGGATCATGCCCCCGGTGTTCGGGAGATGCAGCTCGAGCTGCTCCCGGCAGGGCGGACGCTCGGACTCACCCTCGAAGAGCTCGCCCTGCAGGCGCGCGCGGCATTCTTCGGCGCCGAGGCCCTGCGCGTGCAGCGCGGCCGAGACGAGGTCCGCGTGTACGTGCGGCTTCCCGAGCGCGAGCGGAACGCCATCACCGACATCGAGGACTACCTCGTCCGGACGCCGGATGGGGCGGAAGTCCCGCTGACCGCGGTGGCGTCGCTGAAGTCCGGCGTCGCGCCGCCCGTGGTCAGGCGCAGGGACGGACAGCGCGTCGTTACGGTCACCGGGGAGGTCGACACGGCGGTGATCTCCGCGAACGAGGCCAACGCCATCCTGGCCGACGCGATCCTCGGGGACCTGTCGGCGAGCGACCCCGAGCTCAGCTACGTGTTCGGCGGCGAACAGCAGGCACAGGCGGAGGCCGGGGGCGGACTGGCCGGCGGCTTCGCGATGGTGCTGCTGTTCATGTACGCCATGCTGGCCATCCCCTTGCGCTCCTACAGCAAACCCGTGATCGTGATGGCGATCATTCCGTTCGGGCTCATAGGCATGATCGTGGGACACCTGGTGCTCGGCGTGCCGGTCAGCGCCACCTCCTTCATGGGCTTCTTCGGCCTCAGCGGCGTCGTGATCAACGACTCGCTGGTGATGATCGACTTCATCGACCAGCGACTTCGGGAAGGCGCCTCTCCCCGCACCGCGATCATCGAGGGCGCCAAGGGCCGCTTCCGGCCGATCATGCTCACGTCCCTGACGACGTTCCTCGGCTTCACGCCCCTCATCCTGGAGCGGGCGATCCAGGCGCAGTTCCTGGCGCCCTTCGCCGCGACGCTCGGCGTCGGCATCCTGGTCACCACCGTGATCCTCATGCTGGTGACGCCGGCGCTGACCGCCATCTACCTGCGCGTCAATTCACCGCGCCGCGCGCCCGACCCCGAGGATGCGGCGATGTCCGCCGAAGCCGCCGCTTGACCCCGTCCGGCCGATTCGACCTTTGGTAAGCTCGCGGCCTTCCGGGTCCGGACCGATGCGATTCGAGAGAGGCTGCCCATGTCCATCACCGTACAACCCAACGATGCCGCCGCCGGCGCCGTGGTCACCGACGTGGACCTCGCGGCGCTCGACGACGCCACCTGGGGCGAGATTCATCGCGCCTTCCTGACCCACGGCGTGCTCGTCTTTCCCGGGCAGCATCTCGACGAGGACGCACAGGGTGCGTTCGCGCGGCGCTTCGGCGAGATCGAGAAGCTGTATCCCGGGCAGGACGAAGCGACGCTGCACTTCGGGAACGTCAAGGCGGACGGCACGCTCACGCAGCCGGAAGACGAGTCCTACAAGCTCCTCCGGGGCAACGAGGGCTGGCACACCGACAGCACCTACATGCCGCTCGCCGCGAAGGCGTCCATGCTGATGGCCCTCGTCGTGCCGCCGGAAGGCGGAGGCACCGAGTTCGCGGACATGCGAGCAGCGTACGACGCCCTCGGCCCGGCCATGCGGGAGCGGGTCGACGGGCTGTCCGCGTACCACTCGCTCTACCACTCCCAGGCCAGGGCGGGGTTCGCGCACACCACGGACAACCTGTACGGCTTTCACGACAAGGGTGCGCCGCTGCGCCCCGTCATCAAGACCCATCCCGAGACCGGCAGAAAGTCGATCTACACGGGCCGGCATGCCTTCGCGATCGAGGGCATGTCCCCGAGCGCGTCGGCCGACCTGCTCGACCGGCTCATGGACGACGCCTGCCGGCCGCCGCGTACCTACCTGCACGAGTGGACGGTCGGCGACCTGATCGTCTGGGACAACCGCCGCATGATGCACCGGGCACGGCCCTACGATCCGAGCCACCCCCGCGTCCTGCGGGCGTCGAGGATCGCGGGCGAACCGGAGTCGGAACTGGCGCCGACCTTCGCCGATCCGAAGGCGGACGCCTTCCACCCCACGTCGTCCAACGAGTCGGCGCTGACCATGCGCACGCCGGAGCCTGAAGCGCGCGGGGTCGCCGAGGACACCGACCTTTACGGGTGACCGCCGCGGGGTAGGGCACGGGTGGCCGCCCTTTGAACTGTGAAATATCGGTGCCTGCCGCCGAATTTTCATGGTAACTTCCTGATGTGATTCCACGTACCGTTCACGTCGGCGCCATTCTGGACCGATTGCGCTCGTTCCCGGTCGTCGCGATTCTCGGGCCGCGGCAGATCGGGAAGACCACCCTTGCGGGACAGGTCGCCAGGCGCTACGCCGGCGCCGCGCACCGGCTGGATCTCGAAGACCCCGCGGACCTGAATCGGTTGACGGACGACCCCGGGCTCGTGCTGGAGCCGTTGGCGGGCCTCGTGGTGATCGATGAGATCCAGCGGCGCCCGGACCTCTTCCCGCTACTTCGCGTGCTCGCGGATCGGCGTCCGTTGCGCGCCCGCTTCCTGGTCCTTGGCGGCGCCTCGCCGGATCTGCTGCGGCAGTCCTCCGAGACGCTCGCGGGCCGCATCGTCTATCACGAACTCGGAGGGCTCGGGTTGGACGAGGTGGGCATCCATCGCCTCGGGCGGCGCTGGCTGCGCGGTGGCTTTCCGCGCGCATGGCTGGCGCGGTCCAACGCGGCTGCCACGGTCTGGCTCGAGAGTTTCGTCAGGACGTTCCTGGAGCGCGATCTGCCGCAACTTGGGTTCCGGGTGCCCGGCCCTGCATTGCGTCGCTTCTGGACCATGTTGGCGCATTGGCACGGGCAGGTCTGGAAGGCGTCGGAGTTCGCGCGCTCTTTCGGCGTGGCGGATACGACGGTGCGCCGCTACCTGGACGTGCTGACGGGTGGGTTGGTGGTTCGGCAACTGCAGCCCTGGCATGCCAACGTGGCGAAACGTCAGGTCAAGGCGCCCAAGGTGTATCTGCGGGACACCGGCGTGCTCCATGCGCTGCTCGGCATCGGCGACATGCGTGCTCTCGACACGCACCCGAAGTCGGGCGCCTCCTGGGAGGGCTTCATCCTGGAAGCCGTCGTCGACAAGCTGGGTTTGCCGGACGAGGACGTGCACTTCTGGGCGACGCATTCCGGGGCCGAACTCGACCTCGTGGTTGGGCGGGGTCAGCGGAGGGTTGGGGTGGAGATCAAACGGACCACCGCGCCGAAGGTCACCCGCTCGATGCGAACGGCCGTGCGGGATCTCGATCTGCAGGAACTGATCGTGATCCACGCGGGGAAGGACTCCTATCCGCTGGGCGCCAGGGTCCGGGCCGTGGCTGCCGGCCGCCTCGACCTCGACCTCGGCCTCGGTCGCTGGCCGCGCCTGTAGTGTCACCGGCACCAAAGGCCGCCGCATCCGAGCGGGTACAATGCCGGGGACTTCAAGGGGGGATCCGTCATGCTGAACCTGTCGATACCGGACAGCGTCGCGCCGTTGCGCGCCAAGGTGCTCGACTTCATCGAGAAGGAGATTTATCCGATCGAGCCGGACCTGTACGAGGAGACGCCGGAGCGGCGGCGCAGCCTGATGCGGGGCCTCATGGACCAGGCGAAGGGCGCAGGCTTGTGGGCCCTCGGCCATCCGGAGGAGATCGGCGGCGGCGGGTTGCCCTTCATGGACTACGTGTTCGTCAACGAGGTCGTCGGGCGTTCGCCGATGGCCACGGTGGCCCTCGGCACGCACTCGCTGCAGGACTCGATCATGCTGCACATGTATGCGAGCGACGAGTGGCGCGAGAAGTACCTGGCGCCCCTGGTGGCCGGCGAGGTGTTCCCGAGCTTCGGCATGACGGAGCCGGACGTCGCGAGTTCGGACCCGACGCAGCTCCAGACCCGGGCGGAGCTCGATGGCGACGAGTGGGTCATCAACGGCCGCAAGTGGTTCACCTCCGGGGCGGGGAGCGCGGCCTACACCACCGCCATGGTGCGCACGGAGCCGGACGACACGCCGGCCCATTCCGCCTTCTCGATGATCGTCGTGCCGACGGACACTCCCGGCTACGACATCGTCCGGGACGTGAAGGTGATGGGACAGTACGACGGCCACTACGAGGTGGCCTACAACGACGTGCGCGTGCCGAAGGACAACCTGCTCGGCCCCCGCGGGCAGGGGTTCAGGATCGCCCAGCACCGTCTCGGCCCGGGCCGCATCTTCCACTGCATGCGGTGGCTCGGCCAGGCCCAGCGCGCGTTCGACCTGATGTGCGAACGCGCCAACACGCGGGTCGCCTTCGGCAAGACCCTCGGCCAGCACCAGCAGATCCAGAAGTTCATCTTCGATACCGCTTGCGAGATCCAGGCGAGCCGTCTGCTGACGCTGCACGCGGCGCAGAAGATCGACCAGGGCGACGAGGCGCGGGTCGAGATCGGGCTCATCAAGGTCTACGGCGCCACGATGCTCCACAACGCCATCGACCGAGCCATCCAGGTCCACGGCGCCAAGGGCGTCACCGAAGACACGCCCCTCGAGCGCATGTACCGTCACGCCCGTTTCGCCCGGATCTACGATGGCGCGGACGAAGTGCACGTGCAGACCACGGCGCGGCGCATCCTGCGTTTCTACGGGGAAGGCGGCAGCTTCGACTTCGGCACGCGTTGACGGCGCGCTCGTGGAAGGCGCGCGCCCGTGGCGCCCGTGGAATGTGGAAGGAGTCAAGGGGGAGACTATGGGCTGGGGAGCGGAACGCGCCGCGAAAGGCGTGGCGGAACGGGAGTTCTCGGTCGACGTCGAGGGCCGTCGGGTCCCGGGGGTCTGCTGGCGGCCCGAGGGTGCGGACGCCGTGCGCGGTCTCGTGATGCTGGGCCACGGCGGAGGCGCCGACAAGCGCGCGCCCTATCTCCTTGCCATCGCGCGCTGGCTCGCCCGCGACCACGGCATCGGCGCCTTCGCCATCGACGGGCCGGGCCACGGCGACCGCATCCCGAAGGGCGCCGCAGTGGACTTCGAGACGGCATGGGCCTCTCCGGAGGCCACCGACGCGGTCATCGAGGACTGGCGCGGCGCGCTCGAGTTCGTGCGCACGTCCACGGGCGACGTTCCGCTAGGCTACTGGGGCCTGTCGATGGGCACGATGATGGGCCTGCCGGTGGTCGCCGCGCTGGAGGAGGTCAGGGTCGCGCTGCTCGGTCTCATGGGGACCTGGGGCCCCAACTCGGAGCGCCTGGCGGCCGACGCCCCGAGACTGACCTGCCCGGTGCGCTTCCTGGTGCAGTGGGACGACGAAATCGTGCCGAGGGAGAGGGCGCTGGACCTCTTCACGCGCATCGGCAGCCCGAAGAAGACCCTGCACGGCAATCCTGGCCTGCACGTGGAGGTGCCACCCGCCGAGATGCGCGACTCGACGGCGTTCCTGGCGCGGCGCCTCGCTTCATGAACGCCGCGTGCGCACCGCGCGCGGTAGCGCCGCCGGCCGCGGCCCATGGCTGACGGGCTCCTCGAAGTCCGCGACCTGCACGTCCACTTCGGGGACGTGGCCGCGGTCCGCGGCGTCTCTTTCGGCATCGAGGCCGGCGAGACCGTGGCGCTCGTGGGTGAATCGGGCTCGGGGAAGTCGGTCACCGCCCTGTCGATCCTGCAACTGCTGCCGTACCCGCTGGCGAGTCATCCGGCGGGCAGCGTGCTGGTGCATGGCGAGGAGATGATCGGCGCGGACCCCGCGCGGTTGCTCGACGTGCGGGGCGGCAAGGTCAGCATGGTCTTCCAGGAACCGATGACCTCGCTGAACCCGCTGCACGCGATCGCGAAGCAGGTGGGCGAGTCGCTGGTCGTGCACAAGCGCCTCAACCCGAAGCAGGCGCGGGCGCGCACCCTGGAACTCCTCGAACACGTGGGGCTGCAGGAAGCCGAGTCGCGCCTGGGCGCCTACCCGCACGAGCTGTCGGGCGGCCAGCGGCAACGGGTGATGATCGCGATGGCGCTGGCCAACGAACCCGACCTGCTGATCGCCGACGAGCCGACCACGGCCCTCGACGTCACCATCCAGGCCCAGATCCTGAAGCTCCTGAAGGAACTGCAGCGCGAGATGGGCATGGCGATGCTGCTGATCACGCACGATCTCGGGATCGTGCGCACGATGGCGGATCGCGTGTGTGTGATGACCGAGGGGGAGATCGTCGAGACGGGACGCACGGAGCGCATCTTCCAGACTCCGACCCATCCCTATACGAAGCACCTGCTGGCGGCGGAACCGAAGGGCGATCCGGCCCACGACGACCCTTCCGCGCCGGTCGTCGCGTCGGCCGACGGGCTGACGGTGCGCTACGCGGTGGGCAAGGGCTGGTTCGGCGGCAAGCGCTACTTCACCGCCGTGCGCGATGTCGCCGTGACGGTACGCGCGGGTCAGACCGTGGGCGTGGTCGGGGAGTCGGGTTCCGGCAAGACCACGCTCGGGCTCGCCATGCTGCGGCTGAT
Organism: Pseudomonadales bacterium; assembly: GCA_963664635.1. Taxonomy (GTDB): domain Bacteria; phylum Pseudomonadota; class Gammaproteobacteria; order Pseudomonadales; family Azotimanducaceae; genus VXNE01. Next base: position 1,357,176 of record OY761542.1, read on the forward strand.
CACGTCGGAGGGCGGCATCCGTTTCGACGGGCACGACATCGGCGGCATGAAACGACGCGCCCTGATCGGACTGCGCAAGGACATGCAGATCGTCTTCCAGGATCCGTATGGCTCGCTCTCGCCGCGCATGACCGTGCAGCACATCGTCGAGGAGGGGCTGCGCGTCCACTATCCGGAGGTGTCGGCCGGCGAGCGCCGTACGCGCGTCGGCGAGGTCATGGTGGAGGTCGGGCTCGATCCCGCCCAGATGGACCGCTACCCGCACGAGTTCTCCGGCGGGCAGCGCCAGCGCATCTCGATCGCCCGGGCGATGGTGCTGAAGCCGCGTTTCCTCGTCCTCGACGAACCGACGTCGGCCCTCGACATGTCCGTGCAGGCGCAGATCGTCGACCTCCTGCGCGACCTGCAGAAAGCGCACGACCTCGGCTATCTGTTCGTCAGCCACGATCTCAAGGTGGTCCGCGCGCTTGCCAACTGGCTGATCGTCATGCGCGACGGGGAGATCGTCGAGCAGGGACCGGCGGACGAGGTGTTCGACCACCCGCGCAGCGGCTATGCGAAAGCGCTTTTCGCGGCGGCGCTCGACATGAGCGTGGACGAGGCAGCCGTGCGGCAGTAGCCGCTGATGGAATCGGTCGGCCACTTTCTGGACGCGCTGGACGGCCATCTCGGCGCCGCGGTCTGGTTCCCCTACATCCTGCTCGGCGTGGGCGTGTTCTTCACGATCTATCTCGGCGTTCCCCAGGTGCGCTACTTCGCGCGCGCCTGGGGCGTGCTGTTCGGGCGCCACACGCCCGCCGACGCGCAAGGCGACGCGTCGCACTTCCAGGCCCTGTCGACCGCGCTCTCGGGGACCGTCGGCACGGGCAACCTCGGGGGCGTGGCGCTGGCCATCTACCTGGGCGGCCCCGCGGCGCTGTTCTGGATGTGGGCCACCGCCTTCGTCGGCATGACCACCAAGTTCGTCGAGGTGACCATCTCGCACAAGTACCGGGTCAAGGACGACCAGGGGCGGATCGCGGGCGGACCGATGTACTACATGGAACGGGCGTTGCCGAAGCTGCAACTTGGCGGGCGCGCCTGGCACTGCGGCAAGTGGCTCGCCGTGTTCTTCGCGGTCGCGACCGTGCTGAGCGCCATTGGCTCGGGCAACATGCCCCAGAGCAACAACATGGCGTCCGGTCTCGAGACCTCCTTCGGCATCCCGTCCTGGGTGTCGGGCCTGGTCCTGGCGACGCTGCTGTTCCTGGTCATCGTCGGCGGCATCAGGCGGATCGCGGCCGTGGCGGGTACGGTCGTGCCGTTCATGGGCGTCCTGTACGCCCTCGGCGCGGCGGCGGTCGTGGTCTCGAACCACGAGGCGGTGCTGCCGTCCTTCCTGTCGGTGTTCCACGACGCCTTCACCGGCAGCGCCGCCACGGGCGGGTTCCTCGGCGCCACCTTCGCCTACGCCTTCAACCGCGGCGTGAACCGGGGGCTGTTCTCCAACGAGGCGGGGCAGGGGTCCGCGCCGATCGCGCACGCGGCGGCGCGGGCCGACGAGCCGGTCTCCGAGGGCATGGTGTCGATCCTCGAGCCGTTTCTCGACACCCTGGTGATCTGCACCCTGACGGGACTGGTCATCCTCTGCAGCGGCGTGTGGACGGAGAAGTTCGAGACGGACTTCCAGGCGGCCGACACGGAGTTCCTGGAGGGGGTGTACACGGACACGCAAGCCGCCGACGTGACCGCGCTGTTCGGTCATCTGAACGGGTTGGACACGGGCGTCCGGGGCGCCACGGGGAGCTATCGGGTCGAAGCAGGTCGGCTGGCGGGGGCGGACATCACGGTGCTGCACAACCGATCGGTCGGGGAAGACGTCCGATTCGAGGTCGACGGCCAGCCTTACACGGGTGTCATTCGGATCGAGGGCGGCGGGCTGGCGACCGACGTGGCGCTGCAGGGCCGTTCGCGCCTGCACTCGGTCCCGCTCACCGTCGAAGCCTTCAAGCGTTCGTTCCTCGGCGAGTACGGCCAATACGCGGTCACCGTCGGTCTGGTGCTCTTCGCCTTTACCACCGCGGTGGCGTGGTCGTACTACGGCGATCGGGCGATGACCTATCTCTTCGGGACGGCCCTCCTGCTGCCGTACCGCCTCGTCTACGTCGTCGCGTTCTTCCTGGCCGCGGTGATGGACACGTCGCTGGTGTGGAAGCTGTCGGCGGTGACCCTCGCGCTGATGGCGCTGCCGAACCTGCTGGGCATCGTGCTGCTGCGGCGGGAGATGAAGGAGACGATCGCGGCGTACTGGGAACGGTTCCGGTGAGCGAGTCAGGCTCGCGGATACAGGCTGGCTGCCCGGGTGCCCCTGCCAGGCCTACGCGGCTCGACCAAACGCGGCTCGGCCTCGGTACCATTTCGTGAACGCCAGCGACTCGACGCCCCGCGCGGTGCTGCGGCGGGAAGCGGGAAACCAGGCCAACTCGCGCCCATCGCCATGGCGCGTTCCGGCGCTGCGGGCGCGGACGCCGCACAGTCCCGCCGCGCGCACGCGGACCCCGATGGCCTGACACGCTGCGTGGGGCACGGGTGTGCCGTCGTCATGCAGCGGGTATGTTGGTGGAAGCCCCGCGGCATGCAGCCCGTCGCCCGAGTGCGCGTCGCATGCGACCTGTCGGCGCGGCAACAGGCATCCGACCAGGGCCGGCCCCGTGTCGTCGCGCAGGTCTTCCGGGCCGTATGGCCATCGTGCGATGAACGCGCGGAGGTTCTCGCGCGCCGTCGAGACTCCCTGGTTGAGGTACAGGACGGCGAAGCTCCCGGGTGGATTCCAGCGCCCCCCATGGCGCCCGGCGATGCGCTCGAACGCGAACATCTCGCGGCAGGCGTCCAGCAACCGTGCGCTGTCGCTCCGCACCAGGAGATCCGTCAGCGAAAGTCCACCGAGGGCTGGAACGGGCCTGCGCACCACCGCGGGTATCCGGTCGTGTTTCAGGTAATGCAGCAGGAGGTCGGTGGCGGCGGCGAGGTCCGACAGAGCGGTTGCCCGTTCTAGTGGGGGGCCTTGCCGTAGCCATTTTCCGACGGCTTGGCGGCTGACGCCGAAGAGCCGTGCGGCTTCGGCCTGGCTCCAGCCCCATGCGCGCATCGTCCGCACGAGCGAGCGGCCGGCCCGGTGGCGGTCGATGGCGTCCACGATGGCATCGTTCATTCCACGTATTCCTCTAGCACCCAATCCAGCATGACACGTCGAAACAGCATGCCGGCTTGATCACCCGCGATGACCATCTGCTTGTCGTCGGTGTGGTCATTGTCCAGGAGGCGCTGCAGCTCTTCGCATGCCCACTTGTCCTCGGCAAAGCCGTTCGATGCGAATCCCTTGGCCAACTCGTAGGACTCGTCGTCCTCGATGTTGTAGTCGTTGGTGATCGACCAGAAGTAATGCGTCGACGTGCTGGTTTCGGGCGTCAGGTAGTGCATGATGTACTGGTTGTACACTTCTCGCTCGGGATCGTCGTCCGCCCCGACATAAATCGGCGCATAGCCTCGAAAGACCCCGGGCGAAACTGCCACACCCCCATCGTGCCGCTCGACGGGTTTGCCTTCGGCCCGTGCTTTTGCGTCGGCAGGCAGCGGTGCAAGGGCTCGGGCAGGGTCGCTGTCGATGCGATTGCAGTAGATGCCATCTTCCGTTTTCTCGACGGTCGTCGGAAGGTCGAAGAAGAAGTCGCCGATACCGAAGCTGTCTCTGTGCAGGTACGCGAAATGCGTCAGGTCGTTCAGATTCTCCTGCATGAGCAGGTAGCTGCCTTCGAGGTGGACTGCTTCGTGCATCGTTCGGCACTTGGGATCCGTCAGAAACGGCAGATCGGGGAATCGGTCCCACTCGGGCCGATCTGGATTTCCCATCCAGATAAACGCGAGTGGACCTACCTCCTTCACGGGGTATACGCGCAGTTTCCGGTCGGGTAACCGATCCTGGCAGGGCACCCTGGCAATGCTCCCGTCCGGGGCATACCGAATGCCGTGGTAACGGCATACAAGATTGTCTCCTTCACGAAAAGCCCTGGACAGAGGGAACGAGCGATGCAAGCAGCGGTTCTGCATGGCTACGAGGTCACCGGCCTCCGTCCGATAGAAGACGATCGAGCGTTCCAGCAGAGTCTTGGCGACCGGCTCCGCCCCGAATTCCTCGACCAGGCCTGCGACGTACCAGTGGTTGTAACAAAGCGGCAGGCGGATGTAGTCCTTGACGTTGCGAATCTGTTCCTTGTAGTTCATGAGAGTCTCCTTGGCTGACGTGGCCGGTCGGTGTCTGACTCTTTGATCTGTGAGCCGTAGCCGTTGGGGCTCGGTGCGGTCGTTTCGCTGGCATTCTCCCAGATCGCTTCATCCGGGGTTTGCAGCAGCAGCTCATAGACTTCCTTCGGGTAGGTCATATGAGGAACGTCCGGGTCATAGGCCGGCTGAACGAGTGGCTCTCCATCGTTTCGGTATTCCGCCGGTGCCCGATAACGCTGCAGCTCCTCCTCGCTGATGCCGGCGAGTGCGACGACTTCAGGGTCGATCCAGGTGCCCGAGTCGTCAAGGGGATTCTCCGCGGCGGAAGACGTCGAGATCTCGAGCGAGAGGTTCTCCGGACCCGCGAAGTAGATCGAAGCGCAGAAGCCGTGATCGATGGGGCCGAGCACCGGCACTCGACGTGATCGAATGCGATCGCGCAGGGCCAGCAAATCGTCCATCGTGTCCACGTTGAGCGCCAGATGCTGCATCGTCCCGGGGGCCGACTTCTCACCGCCGTTCCCGGCATGGGTCTGACCGATCACCGTATCGACCGCCCTGTTCTCTTCCTTGAACACGAAGGCAACGGCCTCATCGCCGAGTCTCATGAAACCGTGAAACGCGCCTTCGACGCCGTGCATCCAGTAAAGGGCGACAAGCTCCATGCCGAGCACGTCCGAAAAGAACGCAATCTGCTCCTTGATGTCTCCGGTCGAGATCGCGATGTGGTGAAGGGCATTGGGTTTGGTCATCGTCATGACTCCGTCAGTCCTGAATGGTCTCGAGACAGAACTCGTGCACTGCCTCCGAAAAGCGTTCCGTCGCAAACAACATCAGTTGGTGGTGTGCATCGTCGAACAGCATCTTTCTCACCGGGCCGCCAATGCAGGACGCCACGAAGTCCAGGGCCTCCGGCGAGAAGTGCGGGTCCTTTGACCCTGCCGCATAGAGGACAGGCTTGGTGTTCTCCGCGGGGGGAACCGGTGGAGTGTATTGGAACAGGGAGGCCCAGGATTCCAGGTCATAGGACCAGGTGTTGTACGGGTCCATCTCTTTCTGCTTCTGCGCACCGTCGTAGCCATAGTCTTCATCGAAGTTGAAAAAGCTGGGGATGTGGAGTTGGGCGCCGCGCCCGAGCATCTCGATGATCTTCCTGAACTCTTCACTGCGCCACGGGCTCGCAACCATCTCGATCGCTGCACTGCCGGGCACGGCGCCCGAGCCCATGAGGATGGCGCCGGTCACCGCATCCGAGTCGATCGCGGAGATGGCCGCCGCAACACCCAGGCTCGAACCAAGCGTGAAAGCGGGCAGACCAGTCGTTTCGCGCACGTGCCTGGCAAAGTCGCGAGACGCCTGGGCCCATTCGGACATCTGCCACTGGCCCCGCGGTCTGTTGGTGGTAGACCGGCCATGGCCTGGCGCGTCGTAACTCCAGATGTCAACGCCCTTCGGTGCATGGTGTTCGCAGAAGCGGTCGTAGATTCCGCCGTGGCCGCCGAGGCCATGCGAAATGACGAGTCCATACTTGGGGTCATCGCCCGTGTATCGAAACGCGTGAAGCTCGTTCAGGATGTGGTGTTCCAGTTTCATGGTCAGTTGTCTCGTTCGACGGTTTGCGGGAATCAGGGTGCTTCGGTCCCGGTGCTTCACGCACGTCCTCGAGTGGCGAAACAGGCCCGGTTCATCGGGGTGCGATGTTCCACTTCTTGTTCACCTTGCTAACAGGATCGTCCACGTTGATGCCTGCGACCTCGCAGCCGCGGAGGAAGTCCCTGTAGTGTTTCGCCATCCAGTCCTCTGCAGTCTCGGCATCCCCGCGCGAAATCGCCGCAAAGATCGTCTCGTGCGCCGTCAAGAGACGCTGGCCCGGGCCGAGTTTCCGCGTGACGACACCGTAGGCCGCGGACAGGAGTCGGCTCAGTGGGGCTCTCGCGAGCTGCAGGGCATGATTCCCTGACGCTTCTGTCACAAGCTCGTGGAACTCGATGTCAGCGTGTACCAGGGCTTCGGGATCGTCAAGGCAAGTGCGAGTTCGCTCAAGATTTGCTTCGATGCGGTTCAGCAACTCCGCGCTCACACGGTCTGCCGCCATGCGTGCGGCCAGCGGCTCCAGGGCCGTACTGACCTCCCAAAGCTCGCGGTAAGTAATGTCGTGCATGACGATGGCGTTTCTTATCGCGGAACTCGATATCTCGGAAGAGGGGGCGACCACCTGCATGCGACGCCTGTGACCACGTTCGACCAGGCCGCTACTCTCCAGCTTTCGCATCGCTTCGCGCACGGTCGGGCGGGTGACGCCCAACTGCTCGGCCAGGTCGTGTTCGCCGGGCAGTAACGCGCCCGGGCCGAGTTCGCCGCTCAGGATCATGTCTTTGATCGCGTTTTCTGCCATGACGTAGGCAGGGACTCTCTTGAGCGCTTCGAACTGCATATGTAAGGATGTATGACAATTTGACAAATGATCGCCGATCCTAGACCATGCTGGCCCGGTAGAGCAAGCGGCTTTCGAGGGAGCTTTCGAGGTGGCGTAGTCCGGAAACGGCGTCATGCGGTGTCGGGACGAGTGCGTTGCGCGATGGTCTCGGGCTGCAAGGCGCCCCTTCGGCCGGGCCTTCGACCACCCGAACCGGTCGCGTTTCCCCTGCCCACCCTGGTTCCCGCCCCAGGTGGGCGCCAACAGTGCGAGACCGGCGCGAGTACGGGGAGCGGAAATGAGGTGATGACATGAACGCACGTACCCGAACCCTGACCCCCGAGGAGATAGAGACCTACCGCCGCGACGGGGTCGTCCGCCTGCGGGGCGCACTGGGCGAGGACTGGGTGGCGGTGGTGAGGGATGCCGTCGATGACGCGGAGCGGCGCTACCGCGAGTCTCCCCCGGAAGGCTCACCCGGCGAGGGTCTGTCCGAACCGGCACTGGAACACTCGCACCTGCACGCGTTGGGGACGCTTGGCGATGTCCTCGAAAAACAGGGAATGGACGTGCTTCGCGACCGCGAGTCCCGTAGTGCCGACGGACAGTTCATCCTCGTCAACAACGCCGTGCTCGACTACCCGACCGTACAGCGTCTCGCTTTCGAGAGCCCCCTCGCCGAGCTGGCCGCCCAGCTATTCGGTTCGGACAAGGTGAACTTCCTGTTCGACCAGATCTTCATCAAGCAGCCGGGCGCCAGCACGCGGACCGCGTTCCACCAGGACTGGGGCTACTTCCACGTCGACGGTGCGCAGGTGGCATCGTTCTGGACCGCTGCCGAACCCGTCGCGAAGGAGAACGGTTCCATGGGATACGTCCGCGGGTCACACCTCTGGGACCTGCATTCCCCCAACGCGTTCATTTCCCAGATGACTACGGGGGATCATGGGCTTCCTGCGTTGCCGGACATCGAGGGGCACGAGTCCGACTACGACATCGTCTACTTCGATGTCGAACCGGGCGACGTGATCGTCCACAACTATCGCGTCGCCCACGGCTCGCGCGGCAACACGTCGGTCGATCGCGCGCGGCGCGCCATCTCCCTGCGTTTCGCGGGGAATGACGCGACCGTGCTGCACCGTCCGAGCGCCCCGGAGCAGTTTCCCACGGACCCGGACCTCCGGGATGGAGACCCCCTCGATAGCAGGACCTACCCGGTCGTGTGGCCACGCTCGTGAGATCCCTGCCGTGAGTTGGTGGGGGCTGCTGCTCGGCGGCACGTTCGGATTCCTGCTCGGCGGGCCCATCGGCGCGTTGCTCGGGGCGGCGGCGGGCAGGCTCGTGGGCAACGCGGTCGGCAACGTCGAGATCGCGGACGCGGGCGAGGCTCCCGTCGAGCGCGTCCAGATGGCCTTCTTCGGGGCCGTGTTCGGGGTCATGGGCCATGTCGCCAACGCGGACGGCCGCGTCAGCCCCGAGGAGATCCGGCTCGCGCGCCAGGTGATGGACCAGCTCGGGCTCGATGCGCAGCAGCGCGAGCTCGCCCAGGGCCTCTTCAATGCGGGCAGGGAGCCCGACTTCCCGCTGGACGCGGTACTGGACCAGTTGCGCAGGGAGTGCCGCCGCTCGGTCAACCTAGTGCGCATGTTCCTGGAGATCCAGATCCAGGCGGCGGGGGCGGACGGCGCGGTGCACGCGGAAGAGGGCCGCATCCTGCTCCATATCGCGGCGCGCCTCGGGCTGTCGCGCGCGGATTACCTGGAACTCGAACGGCTGATCGCGGCCGGCGCCCACGCCCGGGCGGTGCGGGATCCGGGCATGCCGCTCGAGGATGCGTACGCCACGCTCGGGGTGTCGCCGGACACGCCCGAGGCCGAGGTCAAGCGCCACTACCGGCGCCTGATGTCCCGCCACCATCCGGACAAGCTCGCCTCGCAGGGGCTGCCCGAGGAGATGATGCGCGCCGCCACCGAGCGCACGCAGCAGATCAAGGCGGCGTGGGATGCGGTACGCAAGGCGCGGGCCGGCGGCCAGGGGCGGTCTTCCGGGGCATAGGCGCAGCAAGATCGGCCGGCTGCCTTGCGCGTCCGACATGCACAGTTTGTGCGGTCCCGGCATTTTAATGTAGTGTCCTTGCGAGAACTTGGAGGGGACCAAGATGATCATCAGGGCACTGCTGGCCGTCGTCATGTGCGTCGGCCCGTCGGCATACGGGGAATCCGATTCGGAGGCGGGGACGGCCCGCGCCGACTCCACCATCATCGAGGAAGTGATCGTCAGCGCGCGCAAGCGCGAGGAACGCCTGCAGGATCTGCCGGGGTCCGCGGCGGCCCTGACCTCGGACTACATCGAGGACATCGGCGGCCTCGTCCATCTGCGCGACGTGACCGACCAGATCGTGTTGACCGCCGCGCGTTTTTGGGCGAGGTGCGCAACGCCCGCTGGCAGGACAGATCACGAGCGCGGTGTGGACCATTCCCGCCGCCCACATCGGCCGCGAGCACCGCGTGCCGCTGGCGGACCGCGCCCTACAGATGCTTGACGAACTCGGCGAACGGCGAGCTCGCCTTGGTGCACGTCAATGGCGCGTAGAGCCCGCTCACCGCCGCGCCCGTCCCTAGAGCGGCCTGCGAGTCCGTAGCTACGGCAGCCCAACTGGTCCAGAAATCCGTTCATCAATTGCGCCTCCCTGAGTAGAAGTATGATTTGGTCCACACCCAACTCGTTGACGGCTGCCTGCGCTGCCGCCTGAGCCTTGGCGACGGCAGGCACCGACGTGTCTCCGCACGTCCCTTGGAAGTGCAGGGTCAGAGCCAGCAGCAGGAGCTTGCCGTACTCGTAACCAAGCCTTTCGGCTTCCCCTGCGGCCGGTCCACCCTCGGCTCTGGCTCCTGGCCCCAAGGACGCCGGCCAGCTGACGCCAGCCGCATAGCCGACGTTGATGAAGTACGTTAGTGGGATAACGTCATAGCCGGGGGTGATGAGTACGCAACGAAGCCAATCGCCTTCCGCTGTTCGTCCTTCCGCGCGACCGATGACCATCTCGCCTTCCCGTTTCCGCTCCAGTTGGTCAACAACCTTTGTGGCCCGTTTGCACAAGTCGACCAACTGAGGAGACTCCACGCGTTCTTCCGGTAGGTTGATCTCGTCGACCGCCCGCTCCACTCGCCGGTACAGGAGTGAGCGCAACCCAGGTAGCGTTCCGAACGGCGTGTACACCTGCAGTTCGATCTCGCGGAAGCAGCCGTCCTTGTGCTTCCAGATCATCTCAGCCTCCCCGTCGTCGATCGCCAACCACCAATGCTCCGCGTCGGGTACGTCAAACCTCTCCGCAGCGGCCCATGGCCGGGTGTCGAGACATGTTCCCTGTGGTTCGTCCGTCGCGTCCAGTGCCGTCTCGCCTGCCCAAGCGTCACCGCAACTCAGGCAGGCGGCCAGCGCGAACGTGCCGATAACGGGATACCCGGGCCGTCTAACCCGACCAAGTCCGCCCGAGCGGCGGATTAGCCGATGGTTCACTACGCGGCACCCTTACGCGTGTTGCACTGGCGGCACAGCAATTGGAGCTTTCCGGGCTCATCTCCGCCGCTCCGGGAACGTGGGAGCACGTGGTCGAGGTCGAAGTCCACCGCCTTGGGAAAGTGACGGTTGCACGTCGCGCACCGACCGTTTTGCCACGCGTAGAGGGCCAGCTTCATGTGCTCGACATACGCCGCGTGGCTCGTGCTATCGCGACCTCCAGGCTGTTCGCCCGTTGACCGTCGCGCGACCGGTGCCGGCGCAGGTTCCCCGAGCACGTGCCAATATCGAAGCCCGCGTTTTCGATAGCTCCGCGATCCTGCAACCACACCGCCGCGCCCTTGAACACTCCTACGAGCGGGCCGCGGTTGGAGCGACCCTCCGTCGCTGCGCCCCCCCGCCGGCGGTGCTGCTGCTCCACGCCGTCAATGATCTCCGCGCGCGTCTTCGTCTGTCCCGCATACAGTTTCGGGATCAACTCCCGCATGGCTTCCCGATTGAGGGGCCGGTTCCGGTACGCGTAGGATCCATCCATGCCGAGCCAACTCGATAGCACTGGGGCCCCGTAGGCTACGCCAAAACGGAGTGTCAAGGTTTCAAAGGGGATAAAGGGGAAGTTCAATAGCCGCGCTCTTGGCCCGGTTAGCTGACCCTCGACAGGCGGCGGCGCACTCGGAAACCCGTCGGCAGCCCTGCACCAACGCGCCTTGAAATCAATGCGTTGGAAGCATTGTTCCTCGGACAAGCCCCTCCCCTACCTCCTCGATACGGGACCGAATCCGTTCCCTCGCGTCCGCCCCCGGCTGCGTCCGCCCCCGGCTGCGTCCGCCCCCGGCTGCGTCCGCCCCCGGCTGCACAGGCGCTTCAGCTCCGCGCGGCGAGGAACTCCACCATGTCGATCTTGGAGATGACGCCGACGACACCCGCGTCCTCGACCACCATCGCCACGTTCTCGTCGTCGAAGACATCCTGCACCTTCGCCAGCGAGTCGTCGAGCCGCACCCTGCCGTGCATGGGCTTGGCCGCCTGCATGACGTCGCAGTCGGCGGTGCACTCGCCCCGCACCATGCCCTGGAGCAGGTCGACCTCGTGGATAATCATCATCGGCTCGCGCGCCTCGCGCGCCTCGCTCGCATGGATCGGCATCTGCGAGATGCCGAGGTCCGCCATGCGTCTGGCGACGGACGCGATGGTCTCGTCCGGACTGGCGAATTCGACGCGGCCGGGCTTGAACTCGAGCAGCTCGCGCACCGTGCCGAGGCGCTGCTCGGGGCCGAGAAAGCCCATGTCGCGCATCCACTCGTCGTCGTAGCACTTGCTGAGATAGCGATCGCCGGAGTCGGGGACGATCACCACGACGACCTTGCCGGGGCCGAGGCGGCGCGCGACGTCGAGTGCGCCGTGGATCGCCGTGCCCGCGGAACCGCCGGAGAAGATGCCTTCGCGCCGCGCGAGCTGCCGTGCCGCGAGGAAGGAGTCCTTGTCCGAGACCTCCGTCACCTCGTCGATGACGGAGAAGTCGAGGGTCCCGACCAGGAAGTCGTGGCCGATGCCCTCGACGCGGTAGATGCCGGGCGCGCGCATCTCCCGTTGATGGAACGCGTCGTAGTAGATGCTGCCGATCGGGTCGGGACACGAGACGAACAGGGTCCGGCCCGCTTCCGCCGCCTGCTCCTTCAGGTACTTCGCCGCCCCCGAGATCGTGCCGCCGGTGCCGATGCCGCCCACCAGGGCGTCGAGCCGGCCGTCGGTCTGCCTCCAGATCTCCGGGCCCGTGGTCAGGTAGTGGGCCTCGGGGTTGTGCATGTTGAAATACTGGTCGGTGTAGAAGCCGCCGGGGGTCTCGGCGGCGATGCGCTTGGCGACCTCGACGTAGCTCTCGGGGTGGTCGTGGGGCAGGTCGGTGCGGGTGATGATGACCTCCGCGCCGTACGCCTTGAGCATGTCGATCTTTTCCCGGCTCATCTTGTCCGGCATGGTGCAGACGCACCGGTAACCGCGGACCGCGGCGGTCATGGCGAGGCCGAGCCCGGTGTTGCCCGAGGTGCTCTCGACCAGGGTCGCGCCGGGGCCGAGAAGCCCGGCTTCCTCCGCCCGCCGGACCATGTTCCAGGCCATCCGGTCCTTGACCGAGCCGGCGGGGTTGTAGTTCTCGAGCTTGACCAGCACCGTCGCCATCCGGGCATCGGTCATCCGGTTCAGCTTGACGAGGGGGGTGTCTCCGATGAGACCCAGGATGTTCTCGGCGTACTTGATGTCTCGGGTGCTCCCGCGGCGGTCGCCGGATGCGATCCGGAGGACGGCATCTTACTCAATGCGGCCCCGGCGTGCGCCGGAGTGGCGCACCGCGGCGATCCCGCCACCTTGACGCGTGCCCTGATCGGCGCTAAGAGGTCCGATCACCTCTGCGCGCGTCGCGGACCGAACCGGCCGCGCCGACGATCAGCGCACGGAGACCGACATGCAGATCGGGGACTGGGCGTCCTGTCCGAACCAGGCGAAGCTCTACCGGGAACTCGCCGAGCTCGACCTGCTCGAGAATATCGCCGAACTCGACGTGTTCGGGTTCACCGTGGTGCCTCCGGAGAAGGTCGCGCCGCCGGCGTTCCATGTCCGCATGCAGGACGCGTTGGTGCGGGCCATGGAAGGGCGTTTTGGATCCCTCGAACCGGACGGCATGACCTGGAAGGACCGCAACCAGATCTTCCGCATGATCCTCTGGGAAGACCGGGTGTTCGAGGAACTCGTGCTGAATCCGGCGGGTCTGGGCCTCGTCCAGCACCTGGTCGGAACGAACTGCATACTCTCCCTGTTCGACGGCTGGGTGAAGGGTCCCGGCGAGGGGCGCACGGCGATCCATCGCGACAACTGGGACTTCACGCGCCAGGCGTCGGCGCCGGAACCCAACAGCGCGAACTTCAACTACCTGGTCACGGACTACTCGGCCGGGGACGGCGCCATCACGTTCGTGCCCGGCAGCCACAAGTGGCGGCGTCCGCCGACTCCGGCGGAGGTCGAGGAGTGGGCGGACAAGGCCGCAGTCGTCGAGGCCCCGGCGGGCTCGATGGTGATCTGGGGCGACCTGACGTGGCACGGCTCCGCGCTGCGCTCGACCCCGGGAGAGCGGTTGATGGTCCTCGGCACGTTCCAGCGCCCGTTCATGCAGACCCAGGGCCCGTATCGGCAAGTCGTGACGCAGGAAGCCCTCGAGCGCAACCCGTTGCGATTCGCCGCGCTGATGGACGTCTACGGCGCCTTCCCGTTCGGCAAGCAGGACTTCGACATGGCGCGGGGCCAGGAAGGGAGCGCCGTCAGCAGCGGCGTCCTGGACGCCTCTCCCTATCTCAGCCTGTTCGACCGCGAGCCGGCGGGAGACCGCGTCTCGCTGCGTCCCAACTACGATTACCATGCGTTCGACGCCGCAGCGCACCGGAAGTCGCAGGAACTCCTGGAGGCGGCCAGGAAGGCAGGGAAGGGTCCCGGCGGCTGAAACCTCCCAGCGGATAGGCTCGGATGGCCAGGCGAACGCAGTACAAGGCGCTCTGCGCGGCGGTTGCCGGGGGCGACGCGGATGCGTTGCGGGCGGCGGCGGGAGCGGACCCCGAGGCCGCCCGCCACTGGAAACCGATCATGGACGCGGCCTTCGCCGGCCGTGCCGACATGATCGGCGCGCTGCTCGACGCGGGCGCGGATCCGAACGCGATCGCCGGCACGCCGGGCCGCCACAGCCCCCTCGTGCGGGCCGTGCAGCCGCACACGACGATTCCGAAGCACCCCGGCCACGACGCGGCGGTGGACGTGCTGCTGGCGCGTGGCGCGGATCCGGACCTCGCCGCCGGCCCCCACGGGATGCCGCCGCTCCTGTATGCGGCGATGGGCGGCTTCGAGTGCTTCATCGAGCGGCTGCTGGCCGGCGGCGCGCGCGTCGACATCCACGCGGCGGCGATGTTGTACGACCTCGACGCGTTGCGCGCGGAGATCGCCCGCGTGGGGGTCGACGTAGCGGACGAACGTGGACGTACACCGCTCCAGCACATGGCATGGTCCGGCATGTGGAAGCTCCCGCACGTCGGGTCGCAACGCGCCCTCGAGTGCCTGGACCTGCTCCTCGGTGCCGGAGCGGACATCAACCTGTACGAGCGGATGCTGGAGGGCGACGAGGTCTTCCCGGCGACGGCCCTGTGGCGCGCGGTTTCCTGGCAGGAACACGTGACGCTCGTGCGCGCGCTGCTCGCCGCCGGGGCGGACCCGCGGAGCTCGGTGTTCAGCGCCGGGTTCGGTGCGAACGAGGAGATCCTCGAGGCGCTGCACGCCCGCGGCGCGGACTGGAACTGGAAGCTGAACGGCAGGACGCCGCTGCTCGACCTCCTGCATTGGCGCAAGCCGGGGGCCGTACCATGGCTGCTGGAGCACGGCGCGGACGTGGCCGCGACGGACAGAGAGGGGCGAACCGCATTACACTTGGGCGCACTGGCGGGCGTGAAGGTGGACTATCTGAAAGCCCTGATCGCCCATGGGGCGGATCCGGCTGCGTGCGACGCCGCCGGGCACACCGCGCTCGACCTCGCGCGCCGGAAGCGGCGCGGCAAGGCGGTCGCCTACCTCGAGAGCCTCTGAGGGCGCAAAGACAAGGAAGATTCGATGCTCAAAGCCATCCAACTGGGCAGGAACAGCGGCCTGCGCGTCTCCGAACTCTGTCTCGGCACGATGAACTTCGGCCAGCCGGGCAGGGGTCACCAGGGCGACTGGACGCTCGGGCCCGACGCCGCCAGGCCGATCTTCAAGGCCGCCCTCGACCACGGCCTGTTCTACTTCGATTGCGCGGACACCTACGGCGTCGGCGCCTGCGAGGAAGTCGTGGGCGGGATCCTTCGCGCCCTGGCGCCGCGCGACGAGTACGTGTTCGCCACCAAGGTCGCCATGCCGATGGGCCGGGGCGCCAACCAGGGCGGCCTGTCCCGCAAGCACGTCACCGAGGGCGTCGACGCCAGCCTGCGCCGGACGGGCCTCGACTACATCGACCAGCTCGTGATCCATCGGCATCCGCACGGGGTGCCCGGGCACGTGGAGACGCCGATAGAGGAAACCCTCGAGGCCCTGCACGACGTGGTCAAGGCGGGCAAGGTCCTTTACCTCGGCGCATCGTCGATGTTCGCGTGGCAGTTCACCGAGCTGCAGATGACGGCGGAGGCGAACGGCTGGACGAAGTTCATCTCGATGCAGAACCATTACAACCTGATCTACCGGGAAGAGGAACGCGAGATGAACCCTTACTGCGCCCGTACCGGCGTGGCGCTGACACCCTGGTCGCCGCTCGCGCGCGGGATCCTGGCCGGCTCGTACAAGGGTGGCTTCGAGTCGGGTTCGACGGACCGGTCGAAGGGCGGCGACCGGCGGCGCACGGAGAGCCTCTACCGGGGCGCCGCCGACTTCGCGATCGCCGACCGTGTCGTGGAAGTGGCGGAGAGGTACGGCAAGGCGCCGGCGCAGATCTCGGTGGCCTGGCTGCTCAACAAACCGGAGGTGTACGCGCCGGTGGTGGGGGTCTCGCGCATCGAGCAGCTCGAGCAACTCGCCGGCGCGGCGGAGATCGAACTGGCGGACGAAGACGTGACCTACCTCGAAGAGTTGTACCGGCCGGTCGAGAACCTGCTGTCGATCGGGTACTCGTAGGGAACTCCCAGGGTACCTTTCGCCGTGAAGTGCGCCGTGCAGTCTCTTGCGGAGGATCGCGTCATGGGTATGCGGGCGCTCACGCTCGCGTTGAGCGCGGCGCTCCTCGCCGGCTGCGCCACCGCGCCCACCCTTGCCACGTTCCGGATGACGGATCCGCCGTGCTACGACCGGGCGCGCCAGCCGAACACGGCGGTGGTGGACTCGCACGTGCATTTCCGCCCCTTCGGAGGACCGGCCGTTCCGTTCGGGGAGGTCGTCGGGTATCTGCAACGCTCCGGCGTGCTGTTCGCCAACGTCTACGGCATTGGCCAGATGCTCCCGCCGGGATCGGAGTGCACCTACTACCTCGACTGTCCGGGCACGCCGGTGGTGCCCACGATGAAGAACGACTTCGTAAACGCGGTGGAGCATGGGCTGGCGGGGGAGCGCGGCGTGCACATCACGCTGTCGATGACCTTCCCGGACCTGGAGCGTCCGGAGACCGTGCTTTCCCGCATGCGCCTGCTGGACGAGGAGTTCCCCGGCCTCTTCCGCTGGATGGGCGAGGTCAACCTCGTCAAGCAGGCGCTGTTCGAGAACGGACACCGTCCCGTCCCGGTCTCGAAGATCGGGGAATGGGCGCCGTTCATGACGGAACTGCGCGAGCGCGGCATCCCGCTGGCCGTGCACGCCGATCTCGGCAGCGACGCGGAACCGACCGCTTACCTCGACTGGATCGAGGCCGTCCTGCGGCACTACCCGGACAACGACGTAGTCTGGATGCACATGGGGTTGTCCCGGGAACTCGTCACTTTGGATGCGGCGAGTCACGTGGCCATCCTGGCCTCCCTCCTCGAGCGCTTCCCGAACGCCATGCTCGACATCTCCTGGCGCGTGCTCGAGGACGACGTTTTCGCCGACCCGGCGCGGCGCGCCGTCTACGTCGCGTTCCTGAACGACCACTCGGAGCGCATTCTGCCCGGCACGGACTTCGTCGCGTCCGCGAACCGCGGCTTCGAGGACTACCGCTCGGACCTCGCGGCGACCAGCCGCATCCTGCGTTCCCTCGACGATGCGGCCTTCCGTAACATTGCCCTCGGACGGAACTACTTCCGGCTGCTGAACCTGGATTACGAGGCCCCGCCGGTGTGCGGGGCGGCGGACAAGGAGCGTTAGGATGCACATCGACGTGATGGTCGGCACGATGACCTGGCGGGAGAGCGCGGACCTCGCGGTGCGGCTGGAGCGGGCCGGCTTCTCCGGCATGCTGTTCACGGAGACGAACCAGGTGCCGTGGATGAGCATCGCGGCCGCCGCCACCGCGGCCCCGACGCTTGAGTTCTCCACCGGCATCGCCGTGGCCTTCCCGCGCAGCCCGATGATCGCGGCGCAGGTCGCCTGGGAACTCGCCCGCAACACCGGCGGGCGCTTCCGCCTGGGCCTCGGCAGCCAGGTGAAGGGCCACATCGTGCGCCGCTACTCGGCCGAGTGGGACAAGCCGGCGCCGCAGATGCGCGATTACGCGGCGGCCTTTCGCGCGTGCATTCGCGCGTTTCGCGGTGAGGAACGCCTGTCCCACGGCGGGCCGTACTACAACCTGAGCCTGCTGTCGGGCAACTGGGCGCCCCCGCGGCACGAGTTCGAAGACGTGAAACTCGACATCTCCGCGGTGGGGCCCCTGATGTGCCGGGTCGCGGGTGAACTGTGCGACGGTCTGCACGTGCATCCGATGCACTCGATGCCCTATATCGAAAACCGGTTGCGGCCGGCGGTCACCGAGGGCGCCGGGCGGGCCGGCCGCTCGGCCGACGAAATCGACCTCATCGTTCCCGTGTTCGCGATCGCGGGCGATACGCCCGAGGAACGGGCGCCCAAGGCGCAGCGGGCGCAGACCCAGATCGCGTTCTACGGCTCGACGCCGAACTACGCCTTCCAGTTCGAGGATCTCGGCTTCCCGGGGACGGGCCCCACCCTGAACCGGCTGATGCGTGCCGGGGACATGCAGGGGATGGCGGAGACGATCACCGATGAGATGCTCGACGCCTTCGCCCTCGTCGCGCGGTGGGACGACATGGCCGATGCCCTCGTCGCACGGTACGCGGGGGTGGCCGAGCGGGTCGTCCTCTACCTGGCCCTCGACGACATCCGGGGTGCGCCGGCCGGTCTCGAGCGGTGGGGTGAGGTGGCCCGCGCCGTCCGGGCGGCGTAAGGGGTGCGCGGGGCGCCGCGCTGCGTCGCAGGGGTTTCGCGCCAGCGAAACTCGCACGCATCCGTCAGGATGCGCCGCGTCAACCCGTCACGTCGGCGAGCGCGTCGTCCCGTGATCCGTGGATGGCGATGATCTTGTCGAACCCGCTGACTTCGAAGACCTCCCGGATCGGGCCCGCCAGGGAGCAGAGGGCGAATTTCGCGCCCTGGTTGGACAGGTGCTTCGCCGTGAGCAGCAACACCCGCAGCCCGGCGCTGCTGATGTAGGAGAGCTGTTCGAGATCGACGATGACCGCGCGGTCGTCATCCTGTACGGCCGTTCGGATCGCCTGCTCGAAATCGGCGCTATTGGTGCCGTCGATGCGTCCGTCTACGGAGGCGGCCAGGACTCCGTCCCTGCGTTCGGTCGTCACGTCCATGGCGTGTTTCGTCCAGGCATTGGGCGGCTTCGTCGTTCCGGGGGCGCAAGATCATACCCGATCTTGGGGTTGCGATTCGCCTGCTTCGAACGGTCCACCCGAGGAGTCGGAGACGGCTGCTCGTGCGGTCCGCGCGCTCACTGCCATGACTTTGACGGCCAACGGCTGTCGACAGACGGGCATCCGCTCCGAGGAGAGTGGTCGGAATGTGCCCGGGCCCCTGCGTTGCGGCAGTTCCCCTTGAAACAATAGTCCGGGCAGCGTCTACAATGAGAAGCGTATCTCCGAGGTCGTGCAGGGTGCAAGGCAACCGTCGGAGTCACGGCACGACCCGCGAAGGCATCCGGAAAATGCGCATTGAGAGCCTCCGCATTCAGAACTTCCGGTGCTTCGAGGACCGGACCTTCACGCTTGACGACAGATTCACACTGTTGATTGGCAAGAACGCCACCGGCAAGACCGCTATTCTGGACGCCATGGCGGTCGCGCTCGGCGCCGCGCTGATCCCGATCCCGGGGGCAACCGGCGTGTCCATTCTGCGGCAGGATGTACGTCGCACATTTAGGCCTGCCGGCGAGACCGGATACTGGGTTGAGCACTACCCCACTAGCATCACGGCCCGCGGAACGGTGGCGGGCGCCGATTTCGACTGGACGAGGGAGTTGAAGGCGGAGAACTCACGGACTACCCGCGTGGGAGCCAAGGCAATCCGCGGGGCCATGAATGGGCTCGTTCGCCGCAGCTCCACACACGAGGATGTTCTGTTCCCCTTCATCGGCTATTACGGCACTGCTCGGCTGTGGTTGGAGCAGCGGCTTGCCACCAGGAGAAGCATCGATCCGGCCAAGCCCGGTTCGCGTTACGCTGGCTATTCGCTTTGCCTTACGCCGAGTTCTTCCGCGCGGCGAATGGTGGCTTGGGTGAAGCGTCTTGCTCTCATTCAAGCTCAGGAGGGAAGACGCTTGGCGACGCTTGAGGCGGTCTATCGGGCAATCGCCAAAAACGTCGAAGACGCGGTTTCGGCAAGCTTTGATTTCCGTGAGGATGACATCGTCGTCGAGTTCGAAGACCACCGGCGGTTTCGCCTGCGGACGTTGAGCGACGGCCAGCGCAGTATGGCGGCGACGGTCGCTGACATTGCCATGCGGTGCTCCCAGCTCAATCCGCACCTCAATGAACACGCGCGGACAGAGACCCCAGGGGTCGTCCTCATTGACGAGATCGATCTCCATCTCCACCCGCGGTGGCAGCGGGGCGTCGTTGACGCATTGATTGAGACGTTTCCGAAACTTCAGTTCGTCGCCACCACGCACTCCCCGTTCATTGTTCAATCGCTCGATAGAGGAGGTCTCATCAACCTCGACACCGGCAACGCTGAACCGGAGACACCGGAGCAGCAGAGCATTGAGGACGTCACCGAAGACATCATGGGTGTCCAACAGCCGCAACGTAGTCGGCGCTTTCGGGACATGGTCGCGGCGGCGGAGGAGTATTTGGGGGCCATACAGGGCTCCGAGGCGGCAAAAGGGGAGGACTTGACGACGCTCCGCGATCGACTCGATAGCCTTGAGGAGCCCTTCGCGGACAACCCGGCCTATGTGGCCTTCCTGCGCCTGCAAAGGTCCACGAGAAATCTCTAGCGATTCGAGGCTGTCTAAGGCTGGATCTGCGCATGCGACCTGTTGACCGAGGGCCGTGGCCGCTGGATGATCAGGGCCATGCCAAGACCTTCCATCCATACAACAAAGCCAAGTGGGATCTTCTGAACCGACTTGGCGAGTACTGCAGCTATTGCGAGCGAACGGGTGACCTGCATGTCGAACACGTGGTCCCCAGGAAGCGTCGGTCGGACCTTGCCGAAGAGTGGACGAATCTGCTCCTCGGATGCACAAACTGCAACTCGACAAAGCGCTGTCGCAACGCCTCGAGGGATGGCTTCATCTGGCCTGACGAGGATGACACGCTGGTTGCCTTCGAGTACCTGCCGGACGGGATTGTCAGAGTACGCGGCAGTGTTGTCGGGCCTGCACGAGAGAAGGCACAAGCGTTGTTTGACCTCGTCGGCCTCGGTCGCCGTTCCGGGAACGACCCGAAAGCGCGCGACTTGAGATGGCGCAAGCGTCGCGAGGCCTGGGGCCAAGCCGAGGAGGCCCGTGAACGGATCGAGAATGGTGGGGATGTCAAGTGGGTGGTCGATCTGGCTCGGGCAGTGGGGTTTTGGGCGGTCTGGATGACCGTCTTTGCAGACGATCCCGTAGTTACCGGTCGGTTGCGCGAGGCCTTCCCTGGGACGAGATGACCGGCTGAAGAGCCCCTGCGGCATGCGCGAGTCGCATCGGCGTGCATTGATGTCAGTGCCTGTGTCGGAGTGAGACGCAGCCGGCGCGCGGGTTACACTCGCCGGCCTCGACCGCTCGCAGGCGCCCCCGGAACCGATCTTGGCCGAACCCAGGAAACTCTCCGTCCTGACGATGACCTCGTTCGGCATCGGCGAGGCCGCGGGCGCCTTCCTCAACACGGCGTGGAGCGTGCTGCTCCTGTTCTTTTACCAGCAGGTCGTCGGCATCGAGGCGTGGCTGGTCGGCCTCGCGATCGGGATCTCCATGGCCATGGACGCCGTCACCGACCCGTTGATCGGCGCCTGGTCGGACCGAATCCGGACGCGCTGGGGCCGCCGCCACCCGATGCTGCTGGCGGCCGCACTGCCCCTCGCCGTCAGCTTCGTGCTGCTCTTCAACCCGCCGCGGGGCATGTCCGACATCGAGGGCTTCCTTTGGCTCACGACCTTCGGCGTACTCGTCCGCGCCAGCTTCACGTTCTACAACATTCCGCACCTGGCCCTCGGCGCGGAGATGGCGCACGACTACTACCAGCGCTCGACGCTCTTCGCCTACAGTGCGTTTGTCGGCGCCATGTCGGTGGCGGTTTCCTACGGGCTCATCACCGGCTACTACTTTCCAACCGTCGAAGGGCTGTACGCCCCGGGTTTCCTCAACCCGAACAGCTATCGGACGATGAGCGTGACGTTCGCGATCGTGATGGTGGCAGCGATCCTGCTCTGCATTGCGGGCACGCGCAAGGAGATCCCGTACCTCCGGGAGACCAGGCCGTTCCGGTTTTGATGGCAACACGATAATTTATGGCTATTTTTCAATTAGTTGAATACCAAATAACGTGGTGAGTCTTGACATTTCTCTCCGAATCTGAAGGCCAACTTTGTCAAAGGACTCGCGCGCAACGCCTGCAACGACTCAGTCGCCTATGTCGAGCCCCCCCCCCCGCTAAACCGTAACGCTCGGGTGGGCAGGGGATGATTCGGCTCGGCCCACCTTCTCCTCCCACCCGGCGCCAGTCTGGGCAGTACGTCAGGTCGATGTCTGCTTAGCACCGGGAATCTCGCATTCGGGGGGCGCAACCCTCCAGCCAGGGTCGCTACTCCTCCAGGCGCATGCAAAGGTCGGGTGCCCACTACTCACCGGCAGGCCACCCCGAGGCCAGTCCAGTCGTCCGTTGCACTCGCCCAGGCGGCGCGCCCCTCCGGCTCTTGCCACAAGCTGCTCAAGCAGTCGAAAGAACCGGATCGTGTCGGCGGCTCTAACCACGCAGGCGCGTACCCAGCCACGCCAGTCTGTCGTCCCTGGCTGAGCCCCCGCATCGGCGCGTCGAGTCCGATGCCCCGGCTCCTCAACGACGGTGTTAGGCGACACGTAAAACTGACCCCCTGGTGGAGTGCGCCCCTCGGAGTGGACAGGTTACGGTACGCGAATTGACAGGGTTGGCCGGTAATCGGAGGGAACGACCATGGCCAAACACCGCACCTACAGCATGGACTTCAAGCGCCAGGTCGCGCTGGAGTTCCTCGGCGGCGAGACACTGCACGGGCTGGGCAAGCGGCACGACGTCTCACGCAACCTGATCCGTATCTGGGTTGCCAAGTACGAAGCGGGCGAGTTCAGCGACGAGGCGGAAGCGGCGGACCTGCTGCAGGAATACGAAGCCCGGATCGCGGCGCTCGAGCGCCTGGTTGGTCGGCAGGCGCTGGAGATCGAGTTTCTAAAGGGGGCCGCAGAAAAGCACGGCTCCAACGAGAAACGGGACTACGTCCGTCGTCGCCGGCCCGACGGCATGTCCGTCGTCAGAGCGTGCCAGACTGATGGGTCTGTCACGTTCCACGTACTATGACGCGCCGAGGGTGGATGTCGGCGACGCTGAGATCGTCGTGCGCATGCGGGAGATCTGCGACGACTTCGAGACCTACGGCTATCGTCGTGTCGGCGCGGCGCTTCGTCAGGAGGGGATCGTCGTCAACGGCAAGAAGGTGCGCCGGCTGATGCGCGAACACGACCTGCAGCCGCGGCGCCGCAGGCGTTACGTCGCCACGACGGATAGCGCACACGACTCGCCGGTGTTCCCGAATCTGGCTCTTGGCATGGTTCCCGGCGGCCGTGACGAGCTCAATGCTGACAACACACACCTACTCGGCAGCCCGCACCTGAACTACGCGATCGTTTTCGGCCACTCATGAAGTGTCCGGGGTAGCCTTGTCACCGAATCGAGAACGCGAGAGGTGCCCCCTGAAAAACTGAGATCGGATGACGGTGCTGTCTGCACACCGCTGGGCGTTGTCGCTTCCGCCCGGGGGCTTCGTCGGCGGTGTTACGCGCTTCCAGCAGCCCACGCTACGATTTCGTCGCGCTTCCCCTTGGAACACGAACCTCACGGGTGCTTCGTGCCGGAGGCAAAGCGTGCAAGACAGGTGTTTCCAGTTGATGTCTCGCAGTATTGGCCTGCAGGCCACGGCGCTCTTTTGCTCGCGATAGCTACAGTTATCGAGAGTCATCAAGACCAGATAGGGAGCGAGACCACTATGAGAGGCAACCTACAGAGCGAGGGTGCTCGGGTCCTGGCGCTGGTGTGTCCAACGCGCTTGGGCGCGCAGAGGCGAGTCACGGCGCACAGGTCGCCGCGAGCGGGGGGGAAGGGGAGGTTCTGGGCCAGACCATCCTCGTGCGGCTTCCTTCTGGCGCTATCGTTGGCGGCCTTCATGCCTTCTGCTAGTCCCGCCCAAGCTGATTTATCCGCACGCGTTTGCGCGGTAGGGTGCGCCACCTACACAGGCGGTTGCTCGCTCGTTGCATCCGGTCTCCTTCTCGATCGACTGGCAAGCGCAGGACTGACATACGCCGAGCACGTCAAATACGCGAGCGCTACGCTGACAGCATGCAGCGCTGCTCGTGGCGCCGACTGCCAAGGGGACTACGATAGATCCGTGGGGGCCGCTTACGACAACCTCGGGATTGCCTCGGCAGGGGCCTTGACTATGTACACGCTGGATCTTCAAGCCTGCGTAACCGGCGGCGCCCATTGTAAAGCTCGATGCAGTAAGGGATAAGGAGAAAAGGGGAAACAATGAAGATCATCTCGATAGTTGCTGTTTGGTGTTTCGGGTTGGCCGCACTCGGGGCGGAGAACGAAACGGCCTTTGATATCGCGCCAGACTTGCGCGAGTTGGAGCGAGTCAACCCGCACGGGCACCGAGTCCTCCGTGACGGCACATACGACACGATGGACCAGGACGCGAAGATCGCGTTCGTTGCTAAACTCGCCGTGGACGCTAGCGTCGGAGACCCGTTGGTTGCAGGCGTTGCTGCCGGGGTGATTGACAAGTTTCAAAGCGCTCGAGATTCTATGCCGGAGGGCGCGGCTAGACAGGTTTTCGACGAGAGCGTCGACCGTGCCATGTTGGAATTGATAGGCGCGCTAGACGTCGCGCTAGACGCCGTGTTCCAGGGTGGCGAGTCCCCTCCGCTACGCAAGACGGTCAACGAGGAGTCCCACTGACGCGCAACGGAGTTTCGGGAGCGTGCTCTTCCTCAAATTGCACGCTCCCGGCCCTTCAGCGCCTAGCTTAGTACCCCACCGCAGCTGGGTGTTTCCCCGCGATCCGCGGTTCGCCGCCAAGGCCGGACCGATACTCGATCTCTACTAGGGCCGTTGGCAGGGCGAGCCGCTCTCCGACCGGGACTTCGAGTTCTGCGCCGACGATAAGCCCAGCATCCAGGCGCCGACGGAACACCCGCCGGGGGGCGCCCGACACCGAGCTCGCCCAGGCGAGCCCCGACCGGATCCGCCTGACGCTGCTGCGCATCGGCGCCGTGGTGATACGCAACACGCGTCGCATCCGCTTCCTGCTGAGCAGGTCCTGTCCGTACCAGGAGCTGTTCCGTACGGTCGCCTGGGCGCCTCGACGCCTCCTGACCCCGCCCGAGTGCTGTCCCGGCACGCTGACCAACAACGGGCGTACGGGGTGGTGACTCCGCGTATCACCAGACAGCACCTGATCCGCCTCGAGATACCTCAATCCCGAGAACACACACCTAATCGGTAGCCCGCGCCCGAACTACGCTATCGTCTTCGGGCACTCATGAAATGTCCGGGCTAGAAGGGCCTGACGCGGGAGTCTCCGACTCTCTTTGCCCGAGGGGGGAGTGGAGCATCTAAACGGCCACGCTGATGACGAGCACGAGCCCAATAGCCCCTAGGATGGCGGCTGCGACACGGAACCTTCGACTCATGATCGCTGAAGCAACTTTGTCTGGATCGCGATCGGCACGGTACAGCTTCCCCATAAGTTCAGCCAAGGCTCGTTCTATCATCGGTTCGTCTCACGCTTGGAGCATATGCGCGTACGATGCTATCACTCTTGGTGGGTGCAAGTGCCTCCAAATGTCTCGGCGGGTGTAGCAGTGCCCCCGCGTTTGTCAATTTCGATTCGAGAGTTGCGCGCTGTTGGAGCGTGTCAGACTAGCTCGGTAATGCGCGACTGTCTGGATTTCGTTGGCGACGGTGCCTAAGACCTCATTGAAGGAATGGTTCTGGTGGACGTTCACCTGACGTTCGACCGCGACGATTCGCAGGAAAGCTTCAGCGGCGTCCTGAAGGATCGACGTTGCCAAGCCATGGGAGTACGGTCCGGGGCGCTGGAGGGCCCGGTGAGCCTCCTTGAGCAGGAGTTTCGGAAGCGTCAGGCGGTGTAGCAGCGATGCCCTAGGGGCGGCGGTTGGGGCTCACGAACTCACGTCACACTGGCAGGTGCGGCGAGCGATACGAATGGTCGATGAGTAGCAAGCGTCCCCGACGTCGCATGGAAGAACAGTCTGTCGCAGGCTTGACGGGATACCGGATAGCGTCCCGACCAAGCAGATGCCCAAACTTCCATTTTTTCTCCATTCTCATGCCACCAAATCCGGAACGGCTATCCGGGAGACACAGGAGCGCGGACAGGTCCGTTTCTGGACGCTCTTCGCGGAGATCTGGGAAGTGCTCAAGAACGCGTCGTTCCGGGCGGTGTTCTTCGGGCTGTTGCTGGGCTCCCTGGTGGGTGGCGTCGAGTCGGCCTTCAGCCCCTTCATGGGCGTCCACTTCTGGGGGCTCCGCACGGAGGAGTTGTTCTACCTGGCATTCGTGGGTCTCTTCTCTTTCCCGGTGGCGTTCGTGCTCATACCGGCCCTGACGCGGCTGCTCGACAAGCGCATGGCGGTGATGCTGCCGCTCGCGTCCTGGATCACCGCGGTCAACCTGCCGATCTGCCTGCGCCTCGCGGACGTACCGTGGTTCCCGGAAAACGGATCTCCGTGGATCCTCGGGATCTTTCTTGCCGCATCGACGGTCGGAGCGCTCTGCGCGCCCATCATCGGGGCGAGCGCGAACTCCATGCTCGCGGACGTCGCCGACGAGCACGAACTCGACACCGGCATCCGGCGCGAGGGCGTCCTGTACTCCGTGCGGGCGTTCTCGGCCAAGGCGACGGCCGCCTTCGGCACGGTCTTCGGCGGCATCCTTCTGAGCGTGATCGACTTCCCGGAGTACGCCACGCGCGGCGAAGTGCCGGCGGAAACCATCTGGAACCTCGGTCTCATCGCCGGCCCCGCGACCTCGATCTTCTCGCTGCTCGCCCTCGGCTTCTATCTGCGCTACCGCATCGACCATCGGCGCCACGCCGAGATCGTGGCTGCGCTGCAAGCCCGCCGCGCCGCGGCCGCGCCGGCACTTGCGGGGGACGCCAGCTAGGTATAGCGTCCTTTCTTTTTTGACGGGTGCGGACAGGATGGAAGTCGGGGACTGGAAATCGACGCCGGAACTGGGGCCGCTGTATCGCGAGATTCGCTCGCTGGGCCTTGAGCAGAACATCGCGGAACTCGACGCGTTCGGGTTCACGATCCTCGAGCCGGGCAAGGCGGCGCCCGTCGCCTGGGTCGAGAAGCTGCGCGACACCGTGCTCGCGGTAGCGGAACGCCGGACCGGCGTGAAGCACGACCCGGCGACGGGCGCGCACGGCCACCTCGACGTGCAGCCGCCGTTCCGGCACCAGTACATCCTCTACTACCTGCTGCTGGAGGATCAGATCTTCCAGCAGGCGATCTGCAATCCGTACCTGCTGGCGCTGCAGACTTACATGCTGGGCTTCGATTGCAGGCTCTCGAGCTGCACGTCGTTCGTGAAGTGGCGCGACGAGGAGGGCTACGGCCCGACCCTCGGCCTGCATGCGGACACGCCGGTCATGCATCCGCTCCCGGTCGGCAAGGACACGCACACCGCCAACAGCGCCTTCCTGCTGACCGACTACACGCTGGAGAACGGCGCCCTCGCCATGGTGCCGGGCAGTCACCGCTACGCGCGCCAGCCGCGCCCGGGCGAGGGCGCGGACGCGGCGATCCCGGTCGAAGCCCCGATGGGCTCGCTGGTGGTCTGGAACGGCAACATGTGGCACGGCGGCTTTCCGCGCACCACCGACGGCCTGCGGCTCGTGCTCACGATGTATTTCAACCGCTCCTACCTGTATCCGCAGGAGGACTATCGGCGCACGGTCACGCAGGAGATCCTGGACGCGAACCCGAAACGCCTGGCCATGCTCCTCGGGATTGCGAACCCGAACATGTGGGACAGCGCTGCCGGTCCGGACTTTCGGGGCGCCGCGGCCATCGCGCATGAGGCATACCAGGAGGCGGGCCTGCAGATGCCGGGAGGCGGCATCACGGCGGTCGCTCCCGACGAGACGGACCTCGCCGCCGGGTAGGAGGCGGTGTCGAAACGCGGACCGCCGGGGTCCTTCGCGGCGCTCATGGACCTCGAGGCGGGGGACGACGGCCGCTTCGTGGCCCCCGCCGCCCCGGAACGGAGCGGCACGATGTACGGGGGCCAGTTCCTGGCACAGGGCCTTGGCGCGGCGCAGCGGACCGTGGACGAGGATCGGTTCGTCCATTCCCTGCACGCCTGTTTCCTGCGCACCGGAGACGTGGCGCTGCCGGTCGAACTCGACGTCGAGCGGGTGCGTGACGGACGGTCGTTCAGTTCCCGCGCCGTCACGGCGCGGCAGCGCGGCCGGGAACTCTTCCGCATGACGGTGTCGTTCCACGTGCCGGAGCCGGGCGTGGCCTTCGCGGCGCCGGCGATGCCCAGGGTGCCGCCGCCGGAGAGGGTCTCGCTGACCTACAACGCCTTCAGCCGCGCCAACGGCGAGGAGGAGGACTGGGACGGCGAGGCGCGCCCGATGGACCTGCGGTACGTCAACCCCCCGACGGCCCCGCCCGGCGAACCGGTAGTGGAGGACCAGCGCCTGTGGATGCGCGTCACGGACGCACTGCCGGACGATCCGTGCCTGCACGCGGCGGGCCTCGCCTACCTCTCCGACAGCACGCTGATCGACCACGCCGTGCTCCGTCACGGCCGCCGCTGGCAGGACCCGAGGCTGGTCGGTACGAGTCTCGATCACGCGATGTGGTTTCATGGGGCGGCGCGGGCGGACGAGTGGCTGCTGTTCGACCAGACGGTCGAGGCGACGGGCGGCGCTCGCGGTCTCACGACGGGTCGCGTGTTCGACGGGGGCGGCAAGCTGGTCGCGACGTGCATGCAGGAGGGTCTGATTCGATGGACGGGCGAGTGAGTGATCGGTTCGCATCGGTGATCGCTGCTTTTGGCCTGACCGTCGCGGGCCTGACCGTCGCGGGCCTGACCGTGGCGCTGCCCGCCTGGGCGAACGGCGCCGCCGGGGCGGGCGACCTGACCCCGCTTCCCGCCGCAGCGTGGCACGAGGGTCACGCGGCCCACCTGCTCGAGCGCGCCGGATTCGGGGGCACGCCCGAAGAGGTCGAGCGGCTGGCGGCCCTCGGGCTCGAGGGCGCCGTGCGCCGCCTGGTGTACTTCGACGGCGTGCCCGACGAGGCCGTCATGCCCGAGTTCGATCATTCGGGGGTTTTCGATCCCGGTCTCGACCCGTTCCCGCCGAGCCGGCCGGCTACGACGGAGGCCGCGAAGGCGAACGGCGAAGCGCTGGGCATCAAAGTGAAACCCGGCGGCAACCGGCCGATCCAGCCCGTCGTCAACGCCTTCTTCTACTGGCTGCGCGCGAGCCGCCTGGAGACGGATCGCGTCGCGCAGTGGTGGGCGGGCCGAATGCTCGCGACGCCGCGGCCGCTGCGGGAAAAGGCGGCGCTGTTCTGGCACGGCCACTTCGCCACGAACGAGGACAAGGTCCGCGACTACCGGAAGATGCTCAGGCAGGTCGAACTGTTCCAGGAGCATGGACTCGGCGACTTCCACGCGCTGCTGGTCGCCGTCGCGAAGGACCCGGCGATGCTCGCCTTCCTCGACGCCGGCATCAACGTGAAGGGCTCGCCCAACGAGAACTTCGCACGCGAGATCATGGAACTGTTCACCATGGGCCCCGGCAACTACACGGAGACGGACATCCGGGAAGGGGCGCGGGCCTTCACCGGCTGGAACTTCCGCGGGACGGAGTTCGCGTTCAACGCGGAGGACCACGACGAGGGCGAGAAGTCGTTCCTCGGGCGCACGGGCGCGCTCGACGGCGAGGACGTGATCGCGGTGATCATGGAACAGGACGCGACGGCCCGCTTCGTCGCGGCCAGGCTCTATCGCTACTTCGTGCGCGACGAACTCGATCCAGGCCTGGCGGACGCCCTGGGGACGCGGCTGCGGGAGCTCGACTTCGAGATCGCCCCGTTCCTGGCCATGCTGTTCTCGAGCCGGGACTTCTACAGCCCGGCGTCCGTGGCGACGCGGATCAAGGGCCCGGTGGAACTGGTGGTCTCGACCTACCGCAAGCTGGGGCTCGCGGAGTTGCCGGGCGTGCCCGACTTCAACGTGGTCACGGGGGTCCTGGGTCAGCACCTGCTGCATCCGCCGACGGTCGCCGGCTGGTCCCACGGCCGGAGCTGGGTGACGCCGGGCCTCCTGTTCGAGCGCGGCAACTTCGTGCTCGACGTGGTGTTCCCGGACATCGCCTTCGTCCCGCCGGACCGCTACCCGGCGTATGGCCAGCAGATACTCGCGGTCCACGAGCGGCTGCGCTCCGGGATGGACATCACGGCGGCCACCATGCCCGCCGGCGTGGACACGGGAGAAGACGCGATGGCGGCGTCGAACCTCCTGGCCGACCGCGACGAGGCGTTCAACACCCGCTACGGCAGTTACCGCGGCTGGCAGATGGCGATCGAGCGGGTGAAGCCGATTCCGCGCCATACCGCACGGCTCGACTTGGCCGGAATGGTGCGGGGCGCCGGGCTCGCGACGCCCCGCGAGGTCGTCGACTATCTCGCGGGCCGGTTCCTGTCCGTGCCGCTGGACGAAGGGACCGCCGCGGGCCTCGCGGACCTCCTGTCCGGCGAACTCGGCACGGACGATGTGGAAACGGCGGCGACCTGGCTGGAGGACCCCTTGCGGGTCCTGCTGCACGCGCTGCTCAGCCTGCCGGAATATCAACTCGGGTGAACACGGTGAAAGAAGCAGGACGGGCGGACATCAGCCGCCGGCGACTGATGCAGGGAATCGGGGTCGGAGGACTCGCGGCCCTGGCGCCGTCCTGGCTGCACGCTGCCGACACGCTCGCACGGGACGACGGCCGGATTCTCGTCGTCTTCGAACTGTCCGGCGGCAACGACGGGCTGAACACGGTGGTGCCGCACGGGGACGACGCGTATTACCGGCACCGTCCGACGATCGGCATCCGCCGGGAGGACCTCCTCGCACTCGACGACCACTACGGGTTCAACCCCGGCATGCTGGGCTTCGAGCGGCTCTGGCGCAGCGGCGACCTCGCGATCGTCCACGGCTGCGGCTACGACAACCCGTCGTACTCGCACTTCACGTCGATGGCCTACTGGCATACGGGTGTCCCCAACGGCGGCGACGAGTTCGGCTGGGTCGGGCGACTGGCCGACGCGCTCGATCCCGGCGGAGCGCCCAACTTCCTGATCAACGTGGCGTCTTCGCAGTCGCTGGCGGTGAAGAGCCGACTGCACGCCCCCGTCGTGTTCGACGATCCGGAGCGGTTTCGGCGGAAGGCCTTCGCATCGACCCGCGCGGCGATCGACGGGCTGCCCGAGCCGGGAGACGGCGGCAATGCGGCGCGCGCGTACCTCCGCGACGTGGCCCGCAGCGCGCGCGAAGGGGCGAAACTCGTGCGCGCGGCCTGGTCGAGATACCGCTCGCCGGTGGACTACGGCATCGCGCCCCTGGACCTGCAGAAAGTGGCCGCCTGCATCGACGGCGGCCTGCCGACGCGGCTCTACTACGTTTCCTTCCGCAACAACTCCTTCGACACGCACGTCCAGCAGCCGGCGCTCCATCAACGGCTGCTCTCCTACGCGTGCGACGCGATCCACGGCTTCGTCCGGGACATGGAGCGGCTCGGCCACGGCGACCGGGTGGCGGTGATGGTCTTCTCGGAGTTCGGCCGCCGGGTGCCGGAGAACTCGAACCTCGGCACCGACCACGGCGCGGCCAACCTGATGTTCCTCGCGGGCAAACCGGTACGGGGCGGGCACTATGGGGTGGCGCCGAGCCTGACGGACCTTGAGGAGGGCGACAACCTGCGCGCCTCGGTGGACTTCCGCCGGGTCTATGCGACGGCCATCGACGGGTGGCTGCGGAGCGGGCGCGCCGAGACGGTGCTGAAGGGCCGCTTCGAACCGTTGCCGGTCTTTTCGTAAAGCGCCCACAGCCCGCAGGAGGCCGCCATGAGCGACGCAGCCATCTCGTTCGACCACGTCCACGTCATCAGCGAGGACCCGCACGCGGCCGCGCGCTGGTACGAGGAGATCCTCGGCGGCACGATCAGGGGGGACTACGTCCTGCGGGACGCACCGCAGATCAACGTGATCGTGGGCGGCGTGTCGGTCCTGATCCGGGGCCGGCGTCCCGGCGAAGAGCCCGGGGAGCCGCGCGCCATGCGTCACTTCGAGGACTACTCGAGCCACGACGAATGGGGCACGGACCACTTCGGCTTCCGCTACCAGGGGGACCTGGCCGCGTTCTGCGAGGAGATTCGGGCCAAGGGCGCAACGTTCTCCGTGGAGCCCTGGGAGTTCGGGCCGGGCGCGCTGATCTGCTACCTCGAGGCGCCGGACGGCGTGAGCATCGAGCTGGTGCAGGCGCGACCTGGCGGTCGCGTTGGGAGTTTCGCGGTGCGAAACTCCGACGCCGCAAGCTCGTAGCCCGGATACAGGAGCAAGCAGCATGTGGCGGACCCCCATCGCCGCGGTCATGGCCGCCGTCTGCGTCACGGCGGGCGCGGCAGCGCCGGTAGAGACCGACACGCACCGCTTCGAGGAGGTGGCGGACGGCGTTTTCCTCGCGCAGACGAAGGCGCCGCTGTTCAACAGCAACGCACTGGTCGTCGTGAACGCCGAGGACGTCCTGGTCGTCGACTCGCACATCACCCCGCGCATGGCGCGCGAGCTGATCGCATCGATCGGGGAGATCACCAGCAAGCCGATCACCACGCTCGTCAACACGCACTTCCACTACGACCATGCCCACGGCAACCAGGCCTTCGGGCCGGACATCGCCATCATCGGGCACGAGTACACGCGGCGGAAGATGGCCGGAAACCCGCTCGCCGAAGGGACCTTCCAGCGCGGCAATGCCGGGGACGAGCGGCAGCTCGCCGCCTTGCGGGAGGAACTGGCGGCGGCCGCGGGCGACGAGGACCGGGCCGCGGTCGAGACGCGGATCGGTTGGGTGCAGCGACGCATCGACGCGACGGCGGAGATCGTCCCGGTGCCGCCGAACGTGACGTTGAACGAGCGGCTGACGCTGTTCCGGGGCGACCGCGAGATCCAGCTCCACTTCTTCGGCCGCGCGCACACCGGCGGCGACGTCTCGGTCTACCTGCCGCGCGAGAAAGTGCTCTACACCGGCGACATGATGTTCGCGGGCATCTCCTGGCTCGGGGACGGCTACGTCGACGAGTGGCCGGAGACGCTCGAGCGGGCCAAGGCGCTCGACTTCGAACTGGTGGTGCCCGGTCACGGATCGCCGTTCTCCGACCGGAGCCGGATCGACCTCGTACAGGCGTATTACCGGGATCTGTGGGCGGGGGTGGCGGCGTTGCACGGGCAGGGCGTCGATGCGGCGTCGGCCGCGGCCACCGTGGACCTGACGCGGCACGGTGCGCTCGGCGTCGACCGGGTCGGCGCCGATCCGCTGGCCGTGGCGCGGATCTACGCGCTGCTGGACGGAGCGGAGTAGGGCGGGCCAGATAGGGTCGACGTACCCGCGGCCGCGCTGCGGGTGCGGGCAACGGCGCCGCCCGCATGTGGCAGGATGGGTGCGGATCGGCGGGAGGAGCAGCCCATGACGACACTGACGCTTTCGTGCGCGTTCGCCACGTCGCGCGCATCCCACGAGCACGCGGCGATGGCGGAGCGCCTCGGCTACGAACGGGCGTGGTTCTACGACTCGCCGGCGCTGTATCCGGATGTCTGGGTGCAGTTGTGCCGGGCCGCGGAACGCACGGAGCGTATCGGTCTCGGCCCTGCCGTGCTCGTGCCCAGCCTGCGCCACCCGATGACGAACGCCGCCGCCATCGCGACGCTGGTCGACATCGCGGGCGCGGACCGGGTAGCGGTCGCCATCGGTTCGGGATTCACCGGGCGCCTGACCCTGGGCCAGCGGCCGTTGCCGTGGTCGTACGTGCGCGGCTACGTGGAAGTCCTGCGCGGCCTGCTGGCGGGAGACACCGTCGAGTGGGAGGGCAAGCCGATCCGAATGCTGCATCCGGCGGGATTCGGCGCCCCGCGGCCCATCGACGTGCCGGTCCTGATCGCGGCCGGCGGGCCGAAGGGGACCGCGGCGGCGAGGGAAGTGGGGCAGGGCGTCTTCACGACCGCCCCGAGCCGGGAGCGGTTCGACTGGAACGCCGTCCTGACCTTCGGCACCGTGCTCGAGGACGGGGAGGACCCCGGTTCCGAGCGCGCCCTCGCGACCGCGGGGCACGGGGCGTCGGTCAATCTTCACGGGGCCCTCGAGTTCGGGGCCGCGGGGCGCATCCCGGATGGCGCGGCGTGGGCCGCGGCCTACGACGACGTCCCCCGGGCGGAGCGGCATCTCGCGCTGCACGAGGACCATCTCATCGCCGTCAACGAAAGGGACGCGCCGTTCGTGACGGGCGAGTTGCTGTCCGGCCTCGAGCTGGCGCTGAGCCCGGATGCGTGGCGCGGCAGGCTCGCGCGGATGGCGTCCGCGGGCGGCACGGAAGTGGTCTACCAGCCCGCCGGACCGGACATACCGCGGGAACTCGAGGCGTTCGCAAGCCTCTTCAGTTGACTTGCGCCGGAGGCCGCAGCTCCAGCGCGGCGGTCGCCACGCGCTCGACGAACGCGGCGTCGTGTTCGACGAAGACCATCGTGGGCGCGTCCCGCAACACCACTTCCTGGATGGCCTCCCGGGCGTCGATGTCGAGGAAGTTCAGGGGCTCGTCCCAGAGAAGCAGGTCCGCGGGGGACATGAAAGACCGGGCCAGTTCGACCTTCTTCCGTTGGCCGGGAGAGAGGGACTCGAGGCGGCGCTCGAGCGCGGCGCCGCGTACGCCGAGCGCCGCCATGACCTGGCGGAAGCCGGCCTCGTGCATGCCTTCCGCCGCGAGGTGATCCGACAGGAACCCGGTCGTCCAGCGAGGCTGCTGGCGCACCCGCGCGAGGTCGAGGCGCGCCGGCCGGGTGAGCGTACCTGTGAAGCCCAGGGCCGCGCCCCCGAGCAACTCGAGCAGGCTCGTCTTGCCGCCGCCGTTCGGGCCCACCACGGCAAGGCGGTCGCCGGACCGCACGCGGAAGCTGACGGGGGCGAAGACGGGCTGCCCGCGGACGACCGCGAGGTCGTGGGCGGTCACCAGGGGCCGGGCGGGACGACGGGATGGGTCCGGCAGGCGCAGGGCGTACGTGCGTTCGATGTCGACCAGGGTCTGCCGGCGCTGTTCCACGGCCTTGTCGGCGCGCTGTTCGACGGCGATGGCGCGCTTCATCTGGCGCGCGGCCCGCGCGCCGATGAAGCCCTTGTCCGTGTGCGCGCCCTTCTCTGCCTCCCGCTTGTCCGCCCCGCGGCGGCGTTGGCGGGCGGCGCCTTCGAGCCGGCCGATTTCCCGGCGCAGCCCGGCGTTCGCGCGCTCCTGGCGCTCAAGGCGCTCACGGAAGGTCTTCCGCCAGGTCGAGAACGTGCAGCGCCGGGTCTCCACGGTGTCCGGATTCAGGGCGATCACGTGGTCGACGCAGGCGTCGAGGAAGGCCCGGTCGTGGGACACGATGAGGAAGCCGGGCTTGGCGTGCAGGTACTCCGCGACGCGCTCCCGGCCGGCGCGGTCGAGGTGG
Organism: Pseudomonadales bacterium; assembly: GCA_963664635.1. Lineage (GTDB taxonomy): Bacteria > Pseudomonadota > Gammaproteobacteria > Pseudomonadales > Azotimanducaceae > VXNE01. The sequence goes on from OY761542.1 coordinate 1,392,317, forward strand.
TTGGTCGGCTCGTCGATCAGCGGGAAACCGGCCTGCCGCGCGAACAGCCCCGCGAGCAGGCAGCGGGTCCGCTCGCCGCCGCTCAGGTGGTCGAAGCGGCGCGACCGCAGCGTGGCGTCGATGCCGAGGGCGGCCAGCTCGCGTTCGAGGTCGGCGTCGATCTCGTAGCCGCCCGCCTCCTGGAACCGGGTCTGCAGCGTTCCGTAGTGCGTTAAGGCGGCGTCGTCGCCGGCATCGAGCAGCCTTGCCATCTCCCGCTCCCAGTGCCGGAACGGACCGGCGGCATCCTTGGCGGCGTCGAATGCACAGAGGTCGGGGGGGTCGGTGACGGTCACGGGGAAGCGCCGCACGTCCATGGACCGCTCGATGCTGCCCCGGTCCGGGGCGAGCTCGCCCTGGATCAGCCGCAGCAGCGTCGTCTTGCCGCGGCCGTTGCGGCCCGTCAGCGCCGTACGCCACCCGGTGTCGATGACGAGGTCGAGGTCGGTGAAGACGTTCCGCTCGGTGCCGTCGTACCCGAACGACACCTTGCGGCAGAGGATGTTGGCCATGCGGCTGAGCTCCAGGGAACCGAAGGAAGGGTTTCCGTACTCAGTCGCGCATCGTTCCTGCCTGGCCTGCGCCCAGGGGCGGGCGTCCTTGACTGCCTATCTTAAGCGAAAGCTCGGTGCCGGGTGGCTGTCGCCGGTGGTGGTGGCGCTCACGGTCAAGTACTGGCTGCGAGGTCCAGGACGAGCCGGAGGCCGTCGTCGACCTGCCGCATCACGGTGTCCGGAGCGCGCCCGGACCGTTCCGCGAGGAACCCCCTGTCCAGGGTGACCACCTGCGAGACGTTGATGACGGACCGCTGGTTCAGTCCCGTTCCGCGCCTCGGGAGTGAGACGTTTCCCGGCGCCGCGGCGAGCCGCACGTTCGACGTGATCGCGACGGCGAGGACGGTTTGAATGCGGCTCCTGTTGAAGTCGTCCGACTGGACGACGAGGACGGGACGCCGAAAGCCGGGCTCGGAGCCGGCGGGCGGCGGAAGGTCCGCCCACCAGATCTCACCGCGCCTCACCGCCAGTCTTCAGGAGGCAGGGAGAGCGACTGCAGGGCGGTCAGCCCGTGGTCCAGGCGCGAGGCCGAGCCGTCGTCACCGTACACTGCATCGAGGAGTGCGGTGACGCCCTCGTTTCGATGCCGGGCAACGAACTCGCTGACGGCCCGCGTGTAGAGCTGGCTGCGGGAGAGTCCGAGGACTTGCGCCGTGCGCTCAGCGGCTTCGAACACCTCGTCCCGAATGGAGATGGCGGTTTTCATGCCACGAGTATGACGCCGGTTATACCCGCGGGCAACATCTTGCGAGGGGCAAGAGGGGCAAGCCCCCTCGCGCTGCCTCTTCATGCGAGGGGCAAGCCCCTCGCGCTCCCCGGGCTGAGGGCTCTTTCATGCGAGGGGCACCCCTCGCGCTCCCCGGTTCGCGTCGCTACTGCGCCGTTCCGGCTTCCTGCGCCTCCCAGTCCGCGTTCGCCCGCGCGATGACGTAGTCGTGGATGCGCTGCGCGCCGGTCACGTCCAGGACATCGTCGAAGCTCGCCATGCCGCGGTCCCGGTAGGCGCCGCCGAGGACGATCGCGAGAAAGGCGCCGTGGGTCTCCGGCGTCATCCGCCGGAGGTCCGCGATCAGGCCGCTGCGGGCCTGTCCGCCGTGGCATCCGCCGCAGTACATGTGGTAATGCACTTTGCCCTCGGCGACCTGCTCGGGCGAGGCCTCCAAAGGCGGCGGCTCGGGCAACGTGCGGTCCCGCTCGGGAGGCTCGGGGAACGCGGGTGCTCCGCCGAGTCGGAGCGCGACGACCCGCCCCGTTGTCTCGTAGGACCCGTGGGCGCCCACGAGCACCGCGATGTACTGCGCGCCGTCGATCTCGTACGTCACCGGCGGGGCGCCGATCGAGCCGTAGGCGTCGAGGCTCCAGAGCCGCTCGCCGGTATCCGAGTCGTAGGCGGAGAGCACGCCGGCGCCATCGCCCTGGAACACGAGGCCGGTGGCGGTCGAGAGGAGCCCGCCGCTATAGGGTACGGTGTTGCGCACGGACCAGCGCATCTCGCCCGTCACGGGATCGAACGCCTTCAGGAATCCCTGCCGCGGCGGCCCCTTCGGATCGTCCGAGGCGGCGATCAGATCGGCGTGCCGCTGGCCGCGCTCGATGCCGAGGTTCCAGGCGTTGAAGCGGGCCTTGTAGACGCCGGTCTCGGTGAACTCCCGCGGCAGCGCGTAGAAGAGCGCGAGTTCCTGGGTGGGGATGAACGCCAGGCGCCGCGCGGGGTCCCAGGACATCGGGTGCCAGGTGTGCGCGCCGCTGTTGCCGGGCAGGATCCACTGCGGCTTGTCCTCGTAGTAGGCTGCGGGGTCCTCCACGGGACGGCCCGTCTCGAGATCGACGTGGGTGGCCCAGTTCAACGCGGCGAAGGCGAACGCGTTGAGCAGTTCCCCGTTTTCGCGGTCAAGTACGTAGAAGAAGCCGTTCTTCGGCGCCTGCATCAGGACCTTGCGCCGCTCGCCGCCGAGCTCCAGTTCGTCGAGCACCATGTGCTGGGTGGCCGCGAAGTCCCAGTTGTCGCCGGGCGTCGTCTGGTAGTACCACTTCATCCGCCCGGTGTCGGGGTCGACCGCCACGATGGAGGACAGGAACAGGTTGTCGCCGCCGCCCGGCGAACGGATGGCGCGGGGCCACGGGGCGCCGTTGCCGGTGCCGATATAGACCGTGTGGAGTTCGGGGTCGTAGACGATCGAGTTCCACACGGTGCCGCCGCCGCCCATCTTCCACCACTCGCCGTTCCACGTCTCTGCCGCGCGTTCGAGCTCGGGGTGTTCGAAGGGTTCGGCGGGGTTGCCCGGCACGGTGAAGAAGCGCCACGCGAGGGCGCCGGTTGCGGCGTCGTAGGCGGAAAGGTAGCCGCGGTGGCCGGCGGTGGTCGCGCCGCCGAACTCGGAACTGGAGTTGCCGATGTAAACCTTGCCGGCGGCGACCAGCGGCGCCCCGCTGATGGTGTAGGAGAACTCGTGGGGTGCGTAGTTCGTGTCCACGTCCCACAGCTTCTCGCCGCTCGCCGCGTCGAGGGCGACCAGACGGGCATCGAACGTGCCGATGAACACGCGTCCGCCGTAGACGGCGACGCCGCGGTTCATGGGCCCGCCGCAGCATGAGAAGCGCACGAGCTGGCCGTTGATCTTCGGGTCGAAGCGCCAGAGTTGTTCGCCCGTGGCGGCGTCCAGGGCGTAGACGACGCTCATGGGGTCGGTGACGTACATGACGCCGTCGACGACCAGCGGCGTGGCCTGCAGGCGGTGGATGGTGTCGAGCGGCTTCACCCAGCCGATGCCGAGGTCGGACACGGTATCCCGGTCGATGGCGGTGAGGGACGCGTGCCGGTGCTGTTCGTAGGTGCGTCCGTAGGCGATCCAGGCGCCCGGCTCGTCGGTGGCCGCCCGCGTGATCCGCGCATCGTCAACGATGCCCGCACGGGGCGTGAACCGGGGAGCGGGCGGGTCGGCCGCCTCGTCCGGCGTGGGCAGCCCGGGCGCGGTGAGAAGCAGCCAGCCGACAATTGCCACGCTGGCCAGGATCGCGACGATGATGGGGAGGGTCCGGTGCATCGCGTCAGGGAATCCCGATCATCTGCGTGCCGGCGCGCAGCACCATCGCTCCGTCCACCCAGCGCTCCATGCCGTCGGGCCGGATGTGGTCGCGGTACCCGCGCCAGCCGTCGGCGCTTGGAAAGTAGAGCTCCGCCATGCCGGCGTACGGCTCCGCGTGCGGATCGAGGCTTTGGCTCACCACGTACCGGAACCCGCCGACCCGCTCCATGGTCGAACGCACGTTCGGAACGTGCACGTCGAGCCAGTGGGCGAAGAACGCGTCGAAATCGGTGTCTTCCCGCGCCTTGACCAGGAACGTCACCTTGAAGAACCCCGAGCGCGTGCAGGGGAACGGCGCGTTTAGCGTGTTCGGCGCCACCGGGAGCGCTCCGTCCATGACGACGTATTCGCGAGTGGCCCAGGGCACGTACGGCTCCGCCTTCTCCTGGAAGGTGTCCGCCGGGACCGTGCCCTGCGGCGTGTCGGGCTTCGGCAGGGGCTTGCCGAACCAGAGCTGCGCCATGCCGTCCCAGGGATGCTCGCCCGCGGCGTTCGCGTCGAACAGGGTCACGATGTAGCGCGTCGCGTGCCACTTGCCCTGGGCCGCGCGCTCGCGCTGGCCTTCGATCACGTCGGACATGTGGTTGCCGTACCAGTGGACGAGAAGTTCCTCGCGGGAGGCGCTTGGACGGCGCTTGATGAGGTAGATCATCTTCGCGTCGGGGGTCGGTCGCAGGTCGGTCATGGAGGTGCCTCGGCGGAGCCTGTCGGGACGGGGACGCGGTGATTGTATCCTTGTGCCGGCGGGGCGCGGCAACGTCCCCCGATGCCCTGTCGGCCAATCCGTGCCGCGCGGGGTTCACCCGCTACCAGTGTGGTGCCCCGCAAGTTTCTGGTACTTCAGCGCGTCCCACGGGGTCTGTGGCAAGGCGCGTTCCCCGCAGGGAATGGTGGGGCCCATTGCCAAGGGGCGCAACACCGCCACAGGCCGGCATCTTCATGCGAGGGGCGCGCCCCTCGCGCACCCCGGGGCGCGCCCTTCGGGAGGTCGCCCTGCGCGCCGGAGCCCTCAGCCGGGAGCGCGAGGGCTTGTCCCTCGCATGCAGACCGTGTTGTGGTCCTTGCCAATATGCCCGATATTCCCTGCGGACCACGCCTTGCATTGACGCGCAGGGCGAACTCTGAAGTACCAGAAACTTGCGGGACACCACACTAGCCCTACCGAGTAGTCATAAAAAGGGCTGGACAATGGGCCTGTCGTCCTGTACACCTGTGCCACCATGGCCCAGTCCCAGATCAGCCGCACGCTGCGCGACGAGGCGGCACGTTTGCGGATCGTCGCTATTCTGTCGCAGGAGCGGTTCGACAGCCGGCGGGCCTTTGCCCGCAGGATCTGCGGGGAGTTCTCCTTCGTCGACACGCGCGGCCGTCTGCAGCTTGCGGGCTGCATGAAGGCGCTGGCGACGCTGGCTCGGGCGTCGCCGGAGATTGTCCTGCCGGCACCACGGGCAGCGGTGGCGAACAGGCCGCGCCAGCTTGAGGCCGCGGTTGACGAGCCGGTCGATGTTCCACGACACCCGGCCCGGATCCGGGATCTCGATATCCGGATGGTGACGCAGCGCCGTGAGCGTGAAGTGTGGAACACGCTGATGGCGCACGAACATCCCCATGGCATGACGACCTTTGCCGGTTGTCAGGTGCGCTACCTCGTGGGCTCGGCCCATGGCTGGCTGGGTTGCGTCGGGTTCTCTGCCGCGGCCCTGCGGGTGTCGGCGCGTGATCACTGGATGGCGTGGAGCGATGCAGTGCGCCGTGACCACCTGCACCGGGTTGTTTGCCTGAGCCGCTTCCTGATCCGTCCTTCGGTTTTCTGTGCGCACCTGGCGAGCCATGTGCTGGGGCGGGTGCTGCGGCGTCTGCCGCGGGACTTCGAGGCCCGCTACGGCTATCGTCCCTGGCTGGTGGAGAGCTTTGCCGATGCCGGTGTGGCGGGCACCTGTCTGAGAGCGGCCAACTTCCTCATGGTCGGCCGCACCGCGGGGCGGGGCCGTCAGGATGCGAGGAAGCAGCGTGGGCAGACGGTCAAGACGGTGTTCATGTACGCCCTGGCAGCGGACTGGCGTCGCCGGCTCGGGGTCGAGTGGGTTGATCATGCCCCGGTGCTGGAGCCGGGAGCGGGCCTGAACGCGGCCGCGTGGGCCGCCAACGAGTTTGGAGGAGCGCCGTTGGGTGACAAGCGACTGTCGGCACGTCTGGTGAAGAGCGCGGGTCTTCTGGCGTCCTACCCGGGAGGGAAGATCAACGCCAGCAGCGCCAGTGGCGGCAAGGAGATCACCGGGTTCTACCGTCTGATCGAGGCGCCCGCGGAGTCGGACGTCACGGTTCCGGCGATTCTTGCGCCGCACCGGGAGCGCAGCGTGCAGCGGATCCGTGGTCAGACCACGGTGCTGGCGCTGCGGGACGGCACCGATCTGAGCTTCTCGACGCGCCCCGGCTGCGACGGCCTGGAGGTCATCGGCAAGAACCAGACCGGCGCGAAGAGCCTGGGGTTGTCGCTGCATGCGACCCTGGCCGTGACCGGGACCGGTCTGCCGCTTGGGGTGCTGGACCTGAACTTCGATCAGGAGGTGTCCCGGGAGGGGACACGGCGTCAGACACGGCGCTGGCTTGACGGGTTCGGCGATGTGGCGCGGGCGGCACGGGAGGTCACGGGCAAGACCAGGATCATCTATGTCTGCGACCGGGAGGCGGACCGCTTCGAGCTGTTCGATCAGCAGCGCCGCCATCCACGGGTGGAGTTGCTGGTCCGTGCCACGCACGACCGGGTTCTGGGACCATCGAAGCTCTTTGCCGTCATGCGCGGTGGCGAGCCCGATGGCCTGATCGATGTCGAGATCGACGGGCTCACGGCACGGCCCAAGTCCTCCAGGAAGAAGGCGCGTCCGGCACGTCGCAAGCGCCTGGCCACCTGTGACCTGCGGTTCCGCCGCGTCACCCTGCCGGCGACACAGACCATGAAAGGGCGCGCACCGATGACGGTCTGGGCGGTCCACATCGTGGAACGCCACCCACCCGAAGACGAGGACCCCGTCCAGTGGTTCCTGCTGACCACGTGTCAGGTCGAGACACCGTCACAGGCCGCCGACATCGTCGGCTTCTACCTCCAGAGATGGCGCATCGAGGACTTCTTCCGGGTGCTCAAATCAGGCTGCGGGGTGGAGCACCTGCTGTTCCGCACGGCAGACAGATTGCGGCGGGCCATCGCCATCAATGCCGTCATCGCCTGGCGCATCATGGTCATGACGCTGCTCGGACGCCAGGTGCCCGACTGCGAACCGCAACTGATGTTCACCGACCACGAACTCGCCTTCCTGCGCGACTATGCCCACCAGCACGGCCTGTCGGCACCGGAAGGACTCGGCGATGCCGTACGCCTGGTGGCCCACCTCGGCGGCTATCGCAACCGCAAGCACGATCCCGACCCCGGTCATCAGGTCATGTGGCATGGGCAGACCCGTCTCACCAGTGCCTCGCTGGGCCACCAAATCGGGCTCCAGACCGGCTTCGAAACCGGGTTCAAGGAAGGCCGCAAACACGCCCTGAGGCAGAAAACCTAACCCGTTGCCACGTCAATATGTGACTACTCGGTAGCACTAGGGAGCAGGCCCGACGATGTCCGAGGCAACGGAGGCGACCGCCCGTGCGGCTCGATACCACTACGGCTGGAACGTCGTCGCGCTGACCCTGGTCCTGCAGGCGGTGAGCATCGGCATCTCCATCTACAGCTTTGCCCTGTTCGTCGTCCCGTGGCTCGAGGCCTTCCCCGTCGACCGCGCGCAGGTGATGTTCGCCATCTTCGTCGCGCAGGTGGGGATGGGTGCGCTGAGTCCGTTGGCCGGGCGCCTGCTCGACCGGTTCTCGATCCGCCTCCTGGTCGTTGTCGGCTGCTTCTCGCAGGCCGCCGGACTCCTGGCGATGTCCGTCGCCACCGAGTTCTGGCAGATCGTGGCCGCGTACGCGACGCTGATGCCGCTCGGCATGGTGTTCGCGGGCACGCTGGCGTCGCAGACGCTCGTCACCCGCTGGTTCACGGCCCGCCGGGGCGTCGCCATCGGCATCTCCGCGATGGGCACGTCCCTCGGCGGGTTCGCGTTCCCGCTCCTGATCGCGCCCCTGATCTCGAACGTGGGCTGGCAGGAAACCCTCGCGGTCCTGGCCGCGCTGGCGGTGCTGCTCACCGCGCCGGCGGCGCTTGTCGTGTTGCGCCGCGCGCCGCCGGTCCACGGGCGCGGGTTGGCGGGTACCCCGGCCGCACGGCAGTGGTCGGCGCGGGAGGCGCTCTCGACGCGCACGTTCTGGATCCCGGTGGTCGCGCTGGTGCCGGTCAACGCGGCGTTCGGGGGCGTTCAGTTCAGCCTGGGCGCTTATGTCTTCGACCTGGGCCTCGACCAGGGCGTCGCGGCGACCCTCATAGCGATCACGTCCGTGAGCAACATCGTCGGCAAGTTCCTCTTTGGCAGCCTGGGGGACCGCGTGGAGCACCGCCTGCTCTTCTGGGCGATGGCGGCGTGTCTCGCGGCGGCCCTGATCGTCTACATCGCCGCGCCCGGCTTCGGCGCCCTCGCGGTGGCGGCGGCGCTGCAGGGCCTGGCGACGGGCGGCGTGCTGCCGTTGATGGGCCTGATCTACGCGGGACGCTTCGGCGTGTCCTCCTTCGGCCGGGTCATGGGGCTGGTCAATCTCTTCATCATGGTGGGCAGCGTCGGGTCGGTGTACTCGGGCTGGATCTTCGATCTCAGCGGCAGCTACGTCCCCGCCTTCGTGACGTTTCTCATTCTGCTGCTGCCTGGGGCAATATGGATGCGATGGCTGCCGCGGTCGGGAACGGCGACGGCGGCGGAACGTGGAGGACAGGCGGCATGACGCAGCCCCCGGTGGACTACATCGAGCGCACGCGCGAGCAGTACTCGGCACTCGGCTATCCCATCTATCGCTGGGTCGAGGAGACGGAGCCTCCGGCTTTCACGCGCGTGGCCAAGCCGATGCGCGAGTGGCGCGTGGGGCTCGTGGCGTCGGGGGGCATCTACGTCCAGGGGCAGATCGCCTTCCACCATCGGGACGACGTGAGCTACCGGGAGGTCGCCGCCGACACGCCGGTCGACCGCCTGCGGGCCACGCACTTCGCCTACGACCTGACGGATGCCCGCGCGGACCCGAACGCGGTCTTTCCGCTCGAAACCCTGCGCCACCTGCGCGACCGCGGAGAGATCGGGGACCTCGCGCCCCTGGCCTACACGTTCATGGGGGGCATCTATTCGGTGCGCAAGGTGCGCGACGTGCTGGCGCCGGCGCTCGCGGAACGCCTGGTCTCCGACTGCGTCGACGTCGCGATCATGGTCCCGGTCTGACCCGTCTGTCATCAGTCCGTTGGACTGATCGCGCGGGAGGTGGAACGGCGGGGCATCGCCACCGTGAGCTGTTCGAGCGCGTATTCGATCACGCGCGCGGCCTTCGCGCCGCGGGCGGTTTACCTGGACTTCCCGCTGGGACGCACCGCGGGGAAGGCGGGCGACGCCGCCATGCAGCGCGCGGTCATGCGTGCCGCCCTGGCGACGCTGCGCGACGCGGAACGACCGGGCGAGATCGTCGAGTTGCCCTACCGCTGGGCGGAGACCGACGACTGGAAGGACGGCGTGATGCGGCCGCGGCCGGGCGGCGGCGGGGATGGGCACGACGACGACCGCGGCGAGCGTCACCCGACGCCGCAGTACCAAAGCGCGGAAGACGCCGCCCTCGCGGACCCGGACTGCGCGACGTGCGTGTTTCCGGAGGCTGCGGGGGGCTGAACGGACCGGCCGGCTGCCCCGAGCGGAACAGGGCGGATTCGCGCATGGGGTCGCCGCGTCCCGCGCCCTCACCGGCCCCGTTGCTGCGGTACGTGTCGGATGAGCCTCGGCATCTGGCGCTTCATGAACGCATCGAACATGGGGACCGTGAACGCGGTCTCGCCGTGGCGCTGGCTCCAGACCATGCCTTTGGCGATGAGCCTTTGCCGCACGGTCGCGACCGAGGCCGTCCGGACGCCCAACGTGTCCGAGATGCTGCCTGTCGCATGCGGGCCGGGTCCCAGTTCCGCCATCGCTCGGAGGTATTTCTGTTCCAGTGGCGTCAGGCGGTCGAATCGAACGCGAAAGAAGTTGCTGTCCAGATGCTCGATCACCGCGGGCGTCGCTGCGCGCACCATGTTCGTCGTGATCGGGCTTGAAGGGGCGGCGTTCCACACCTGGTAGCCCCATTCCTGGATGAAGTACGGGAAGTTCTGCGCGGCGCGGAGGATCTCGTCGACGGCCCCGCCCTCGAACGACACGCCCTCCGCCTCGGCGGGTTTCACCAACGCCGAGCAGGCGTCGTCCGGCTCCAGCGACCCCACATCCGGGTAGTCGAGCAGACGCTCGGCATACGACTTCGCCTTGCCCGCCAATGCCGCGACCTGCGGAAGGCCTGCGCCGACGAAGAGGAAAGGGAGGTTCTCTTGCGCGATTTCGTGGCACGCAACGATCACGGCCGCGAGCTCCTTCGACGACAGATACTGCACCTCGTCGATGAACAGGCCGACGGCCGTTTCGCGTTCCGCCGCCGCCTTGGCCGTGGTCACGAGAAGTCGGGGCAGATCCTGTTCAAGATTGCCCGTGTCGCCTTCACCGGGGGTCACATCCACGCCGAACCCGAAGTCTCCCACGGTCACCTTGAACGCTCGTGCGAAATTGGCCAGCACGCCTGCTGCACGATGCAAGTGGTGGCTTGCGGCACGTCGGAGATCGAGGGAGTAGAGCGTGCGACGCAACTCCGGTGCGAGCAGCTCCGGCAGGCTGCCGCCTTCCGGGGCCTCCATCCTGATCGTGCAGAAGCCCTTGTCATCCGCCTGCGCCCGCAACCGATTCAGCAGAACGGTCTTGCCGACGCCACGCAGACCGAGGAGTATCAACCCTTTCGCCGGGCGCCCCGCCAGCACGCGGTCCATGTCGAGCGATGCGTTGTGCATCAACGCTTCGCGCCCCGCAAGTTCGGGCGGCTGGAGGCCCGCACCGGGCACGTATGGGTTGGAGAACCGATCCATGGGACGACTCTAGCACGGGTTTAACGAGATTAACGGATTTAACGAGATTCGTGTTAACGCAAGAAAACTCGTTAAAGTCGCCCGTCGGCAAGTGCCGCCTCCAGCACGCCGTCCGCGATCAGGAGCTCCGCCGCGGCAACCGCGGCCTGACGTACGCGTTCCGCATCCGCATCGTTCGCATGGGCGATCCGCGCCGCGATCGCGTCCAGCGACTCGCCACCAGCCTCGCCACCAGCCTCGCCACCAGCATAGTGCGCCAGGCTCGCCACGAGCGCGCTGACCGGCAGGTCATCCCGGTCGGGTCCGGCGATGACGTAGCCGGGTTCGAAACATCCGTCCCCCAGCACCGCCGCCGCGCGTACTTCGAGGCCGGCCGCCAGACGCACGCGGGTCGCGCCGTCGGGGCGCGCGCGGCGCGCGTCCCTTGCGGCGAGTTCCCGCGCCAGCGCGGCGGAGAAGTCCTCCGGCAGTACGCCGTGGCGCAGGACGGACCGTTCGTAGCCGGCTGCCGACTGTCCCGAGACGGCGCGCACGAAGGCCGCGCGCGGATCGCGTCGGGTAGCGCCGGTGAGCCGTCGAGCTTCCCAGAAGTAGGAATCCCGGGCTCGGTTCGATGCGTAGAACAATGTGGCCAGTTCATGGAAGTGGCGGTACTGGGTCCGGTAGAGGCGCTCGTAAGACTCCGCGGCAGCGCTCGCGAGCGACGGGGAACGCAGCGCCGTCGTGACGTAGGCGGCGGCCAGGTGTGCCCCGCTCACGGCGAGATGCACGCCGGTCGAGAACAGCGGGTCGATGAAGCAGGCGGCATCGCCGACCAGCACCACGCCCGGTGCGGTCATTGCCGTCGCGCACCAGGACCAGTCGCGCACGGCGAACGGTCCGTCCCGCAGCACGGCGTCCCGAAGCAGGGCGCTCGAGCGCGTCGTGGCGGCAACCTGGGCACGGAAGAAGGGTTCGCGGCCGACCTTCCGGATCGCTGCCGTCGCGAAGTCCCGGTCCACGACGGCCCCGACGCTCGAGGTGCCGCCGGCCAGCGGGATCTTCCACAACCACCCGTGCTCGTACGCTTCGATGAAGATGTTGCCCTCGTCGGGCGGGTCGAGGTGACGGCCACCCTCGAAGTAACCGTAGACGGCCAGGTTGCGGAAGAAAGCGTCCCATTCCCGCAGGCCGCGCGCTCTGGCCACCAGGGCGCTCTGGCCGGTGGCGTCGACCACCATGCCGGCGTCCACGCGGTCGCCGTTCGCGAGTTCGACGCCGCCGTCATGCACCGACCGGACCGCCTCACCCTGGTGCACCCGCACGCCGCACGCCGCGCTGTGCTCGAGCAGGATCTGGTCGAAGCGGGGTCGCCACACCTGGTAGGAATGGGGGAAGCGCCGGTTCGTCTCCGCGAAGTACCAGCTCCACGGCTCCCCGTCGCGGCCCCAGGACATCGTGGCGCCGGCCTTGCGGACGAAGCCTTCCGCCTCGATGGCCGGGAGCACGCCGATGTCGTCGAGCACCGCGAGGGTGGCCGGGAGCAGCGACTCGCCGACGTGGGCGCGCGGGAACGTCTCGCGTTCGTACAGCGCGACCTCGAACCCGTCGCGCGCGAGCAGGGTGGCGGCGGTGCTCCCGGCCGGTCCGCCACCGGCGACGACTACGTCTGCGCGGGCTGCGCGGAGGTCGGCGCTGGCCGCGCGGAGGTCGGCGACCGCGTCAATCCGCGACCGCCTCTACGGCGTCGGGCTCCCCCGCGGTATCCTCGACCGGTTCGTTGGTCCGCGGGTCTATTTCGAACGGACCCTTGAGGTCGAGTTCCTTGCCCATCTCGCGCACCGCCGGAATCACCTCTTCGCCCATCAGCCGGAGGGAGCGCATGGTGTCCTCGTGGGACATCGCGCCGTCGCCGTCCCAGAAGAAGATGGTGCCGGGACGCAGCGTCTCGAGCACGTGGCGGACCTTCGGGATGACCGTCTTCGGCGTCCCGGAGATGATGCTGTATTTCTCCGTCTGGTCGACGTAGGTGTCCTTCGGCGCAGGGAGCGCCGCGCCCTTGCCGCCCTTGGCCTTGTCCTCGGCCAGGTGCTGCGCCGCGCGTCCGCGGGAGGCTGCCGCGGCGAAGCTCTTGATGGTCGGCAGCAGGTTGTTGCGCTGGGTCAGTCCCGGCAGGTTCTGGATGAAGGGGCGGACCACGCCCTGGTTGCCCTCGAGGAACGGGTTGCTCGGCCCCTGGACGTACTTGCGCCCGGCCGCTTCGGCGAGTTCCTCGGTCTCGTCCACGTGCACCTTGAACAGGTAGCCCCGGTGCTGGGTGCCGGACTCGTAGCCCTCCTCGCGCGCCACCTCGTCGTAGTAGGCGTACGAGTCCTTCGTGGGCTCGAGTTCGGTGGCGAGCATGACGTACGGGTAACGATGGCTCGCCGCCCACTTGACGGTGTTGCGGCTCATCACGCCGGGAATCCAGATCGGCGGATGGGGCGCCTGGTAGGGGCGGGACCACGGGTTCACGTAACGGTAGTGGTAGTGGTCGCCTTCCCAGCGGAACGGGCCCTCGCGGGTCCACGCGTCGATGATGAAGTCGTGGGCTTCCTGGAAGCGCTCCCAGTTATAGGGCGCGGCCGCATTGTGGGCGACGCTCTCCCGCCCGGTGCCGCGGACCCACCCGGTGACCAGTCGGCCGCGGGAGATCATGTCGATCGTGGCGAGATCCTCCGCCAGCCAGAGCGGGTCGTCCCAGATGGGCAGGATGTTGCCGAGCAGCACGATCTTGGCCCGCTTGGTGATCCGGGCGAGGATCGCGGCCTCCAGGTTCATCACCTGGCCCATGCAGAACGGCGTCGAGTGGTGCTCGTTCAGCATCAGCCCGTCGAAGCCCACCTCCTCGGCGTAGAGCTTCTCGTCGAGATAGCGGTTGTAGAGGTCCGCGCCCAGCCTCGGGTCGTACGAGGCGTTGGACATGCCGAGGTCGGTGATGTCCCGGCCGGTGGCGCCGAAGTAGCCCGAGTCGGGGTCCTGGTAGGGCCGCTCGGTGAAGTAGCCGATGAACATGGGATCTACCCTCCGTCTTCGTGCGTACGGACATGTGTGCCGATCAGTCCGGCGACACGCTCCGCTTCCTCGATCTCGACCAGGTGCCCCGCGCGGTCGACCGTCTCGACCCGGCAGTTCGGCAGGGCGTCGGCGTACAGCCGCGCGCACTCGGGCGGCACGACCCGGTCCTCGCTCCCCCAGACGACCAGAGTCGGCGTCGACACGTCCCGGAGCAGCGGCGCCAGGCGGCGGTTGAACATGTAGGGCTTCCAGCACACGCGCGCCGTCATCTCGCGCGAGAGATCCCAGAGCTGCCGGACGTCTTCGCCGGGCTCTTCCCCGACCCAGGCGACGAACGCATCGCGATCACGGAAGCCCGCCTGGATGTACCCCCGGTGGGAAACCAGCATCTGGTCGAGGATCTCGCCGTTCTCGGGTTTGAGGCCGGCCGCGCCGATCAGGACGAGCGCATCGAGGGGCCGCAGCGTGGCGAGTTCGGCGGCGACGAAGCCCCCGAAGCCCGTGCCGACCAGCGCCACGGACTCAAGCGCGAGGGCGTCCATGATGCGGCCCGCCAGGATCGCGATGTCGCGCGGTTCCCGCGCCCAGGCCGGACGTTCGGAACCGCCCCAGCCGGGCAGGTCCGGGACGACGACGCGGTGCCGCGCCGCCAGCGCGGTGTGCACGGGCAGCCAGCCCGGGCTGCCCCACGAGTGGTGCAGGAAGACGATCGCCCCGCCGTCTCCACCTTCGAGCAGGTGCACCTTGCCGGTGGCGAGCTCGATGTCGCGCTCCTGGTATGCGTCGCTCAAGTGACTTCCCCCTTCGCTGATCGAGTGTATCGGAGCGGGGTGTCAATGCAACGGACCGAGGGTGACGGGCCCGGCGTGCTTCCACTACTCTTGCGGTTTCGCCGCCGCCGCGCCCCGACCACCACAGGAGAGACCATGTCCAGAGAGACCGTCAGTACGCCGAGTTTCGGTCGCATCGCCGACCGGATGCACTTCGCCCAGGGCGTCAAGGCCAACGGCTTCCTCTTTTGCTCGGGGGTCATCGGCTTCGACCCGGCCACGGGCAAGGCGGCCGACACGGCCGAGGCGGAGTTCCACGCGGCCTTCGAGGCCATCGGGGAACTGCTCGGGGAGGCCGGCGTCGGTTTCGGGGAGGTCGTCGAGATGACGACCTACCACGTGGCCGCGCCCACCGCGGAGGAACACGGCGCCAACATGGCCGCGTTCTCGAAGGTGAAGGACGAGTACATCGGCGCCGAGCCGCCGTTCCCGGCGTGGACGGGCATCACGGTCAGCGGCCTGGCGCTGCCGGGTTCCCGCGCCGAGATACGCATCGTGGCGCAGCTCGGGGACTGAGCCCCCCCGGGGTCAGGTGGGGCGCTCCCACGGATTCACGACACGAACGCCCGTTGGCCGAAAGTCGCCAACGTCGCGTGTCGCGACACTCATCCGATTGACGCGGGCGATGGCTGCAATCTGGCCATCGGCGACGTGGACGCGGAAACCGTTGCGTTCCGCCGCGGCGGCAATGTCGCCGTAGGCCTCGGCGGCGCGCTCGTCGAATGCGAACGTTCGCCCGACGAAGCGTTTGCGAGTTGCGTTCCAGAACTCCAGCAAGCTGGATCGCCTGCGTCCGGGAGGCAGGCGCGCGATGCCGTAGCGCAACTCGGCGAGCGTGACGGACGGCAGAGCGAGGAGCTGGTCGTTCTGCTCGAGCCAGGCCACAACGCGAGGTTCGGGCGACTGTCGGGTCAACTCGGACAGGACATTCGTGTCCAGCAGGATCACAGGTCAACGGCACGCTGTGGCTGGTCGTGTTCCGCGATGAAGGCCTGAATGTCCTCGCCTGGCTCGACGAGCGCCATGATGTCGTGGGGAAACCGCGACTTCATCTCCGAGGCGTTCGCCGCCTGATCGAGAATCGTCCGGGCGAGGGCTTCGAGACTCAGGCCCGCGGACTGG
Organism: Pseudomonadales bacterium; assembly: GCA_963664635.1. Lineage (GTDB taxonomy): Bacteria > Pseudomonadota > Gammaproteobacteria > Pseudomonadales > Azotimanducaceae > VXNE01. Next base: position 1,408,041 of record OY761542.1, read on the forward strand.
GCCCTCTGTCGCAGCCGCTCCTTGGACTCCTCCGAGAGATTGCGTATCGTGATGCTCGCCATCGCCTTCGCGCCGCTTATCCTGCCAGAATGATTGCATGCAATCATTTTCGTGACAACATGCGGCCGCCGAACGGCAACGCCGCGATCTACAATTCGAGATCCAGGGTGAGTTGCCGGAGTCTGCGATGACCGTCATCCGTGCCGAGGACCTCACGCAGAGCGTCGCGGACGCGCTGCAGTACATCTCCTACTACCATCCGCCCGACTTTATCCGCGCGATGGCGGCGGCGTACGAGCGCGAGGAGTCGCCGGCGGCGAAGGCGGCCCTCAAGCAGGTCCTCGTCAACGCGCGCATGTGCGCGCTTGGCAAGCGGCCGATCTGCCAGGACACGGGGATCGTGAACGTGTTCATCGATGTCGGCATGGAGGTGTCGTGGGAGGGCGGCGACAGCGTCGACGACATGGTCAACGCGGGCGTGCGGCGGGCCTACCTGCACCCGGACAACGTCCTGCGGGCGTCCATCACCGCGGATCCCGACGGCGACCGCGCCAACACCCGCGACAACACGCCGGCGGTAATCCACTACCGCATCGTGCCCGGCGACAAGCTGTCCGTGGAGGTGGCCGCCAAGGGCGGCGGCAGCGAGGCCAAGGCGAAGTTCACCATGCTGAACCCCTCGGACCCGGTGGCGGACTGGGTCCTCGACGTGGTGCCCACGATGGGCGCCGGCTGGTGCCCGCCGGGACTGCTCGGCGTCGGCATCGGCGGCACCCCGGAGAAGGCCATGCTCCTCGCCAAGGAAGCGCTCATGGAGCCCGTCGACATCCATGACCTGATTGCGCGGGGCCCCTCGAACCGTGCCGAGGAACTGCGGCTCGAACTGTTCGAGAAGGTGAATGCGCTGGGCATCGGAGCGCAGGGCCTCGGGGGTTTGACCACGGTGCTCGACGTCAAGGTGAAGGACCACCCGACGCACGCGGTGAACAAGCCCGTCGCGGTCATTCCGAACTGCACCGCGACCCGCCACGTGCACTTCGAACTCGACGGCTCGGGTCCGGCCGAGTTCGTCCCGCCGGACCTCGACGACTGGCCCGACATCGCCTTCGAGCTCGAAGGGAACGTGCGCCGCGTCGACGTCGATACCGTGGCGAGGGCGGATCTCGCCGAGTGGCGCGCCGGAGACACCCTGCTCCTGTCGGGCCGGCTGCTGACCGGCCGCGACGCGGCGCACAAGCGCCTGGTCGACATGATCGACCGGGGCGAGCCGCTGCCCGTCGACTTCACGAACCGCTTCATCTACTACGTGGGCCCCGTGGACCCGGTCCGGGACGAGGTCGTCGGCCCCGCCGGCCCCACCACCGCGACGCGCATGGACAAGTTCAGCCGCGCGATGCTCGAGCAGGCCGGCGTGATCGGCATGATCGGCAAGGCCGAACGGGGCCACGAGTGCATCGAGGCCATCCGCGACAACGGGGCCGTCTCCCTGATCGCCGTGGGCGGTGCGGCCTACCTGATCTCGAAGGCCATCGTGCAGGCGCGGCGGATCGCCTTCGAGGACCTCGGCATGGAGGCGATCCACGAGTTCGAGGTGCGCGACATGCCGGTCACCGTCTCGGTGGACGCGCGCGGCGAGTCGGTGCATATCGAGGGGCCCAGGGAATGGTCCGCGAAGATCGCCGACCGTATTGCGGCGGTGCAGGCCTGAGTTGGCGCTCGCCGGGATGTCCCGGCCGGTCGCGTTCTCAGAGGAGGTTCCCGGACCGGATCAGCGGTCGGAGCCCCACGACGCCGATGCGATCCGCGAGGGGGTAGGTCGCATCTCCGGGGGTGACGATCTCTATGCGGCCCGCGTCCAGGTCCGCAAGGGCGGAGTGCAGGGAGCGCGTTACCTTCGGAGCCGAGGAGTACTTGAACTCGAAGGCGCGCCGGGTCGTCCCCCGAACGAGAAGGAGATCCAGTTCGGCGCCCCGGTGCGTTGCCCAGAAGAAGCACTCCTGCGCGTCGACCTCGGCGGCGCGGATCACCTGCTCCAGCGCGAATCCCTCCCACGAGGCGCCGAGTCGCGGGTAGGCGTCCAGGGCCTGCCGGTCCGGAAGGTTGAGCAGCGCGTGCAGGACGCCGCTGTCCCGCAGATAGACCTTCGGGGACTTGACCTGCCGCTTCGCCACGTTTGCGAACCAGGGCTGCAGGGTCCGTATGGCGAAGGTCCCCTCCAGGATTTCGAGATACCTGCGCACCGTCGGCTGCGAGATGTCGAGGGAGCGGGCGAGGTCGGAGTAGTTCATGACGTTGCCGTGCCAATGGGCCAGCATGGTCCAGAGACGGCGCAGGGCGCTGGGCGCGAGGCGGATGCCGAGGGCGGGGATGTCCCGCTCCAGGAAGTTCGTCACGTACGCCCTCCTCCAGTTCAGGCTGTCCCGGTCGCTCGGAGCCAGGTATGACCGGGGGAAGCCGCCGCGCAGCCACAGGAGTTGCTCGTCGTCGGCCTCGAAAGCGCTGAACGGGGGAAGTTCGAGGTAGGCGATCCGGCCGCAAGGGTCTCGGACGACTGCCGGAGGAGTTCCCGGGAAGCGCTGCCGAGGATGAGGTACCGCTGGCCGCCCTGTGGCCGGTCGACCAGGACGCGCAGGAGCGGAAACAGGTCCGGGCGTCTCTGTACCTCGTCGATGACGATGAGACCCTGCAACGGCGTGAGCGTCAGTTGCGCCTCTTCGAGTCGATTGATGTGCTCCGGGTCTTCGAGGTCAAAGTAGTGGACGGGCATGTCGTCGGTAGACGCCTCGATGTAGGCGCGAGCAAGCGTGGTCTTGCCCGACTGCCTCGGGCCGAGGATGCCAACGACGGGGTGCGTCCGGAAGTACTCGGAGATTCGGCCGCGGAACACGGGACGTTCCATGATTGGGGTGAAAAATTAAAGGCTACCTTTATGATTTTCCCCCTTAATCGGCCGGCCGTCAAAGATCGGGGCTGCGGCCCCTCCCGGCGTCCAGCCCCTCGAACTGCGCCAGCGCCTCCGGATTCGCGAGGGCCGTCGTGTTCCCCGGCACGCGGCCGTGGATCACGTCGCGCACGGCGAGTTCCGCGATCTTGCCGCTCAGGGTGCGCGGAATGTCGGTGACCTGCTCGATGACTGCCGGTACGTGCCGCGGCGAGGCGTTGCCGCGAATCCGTGTCCGGATCTCGGCGGCGAGGCCGGCGTCGAGTTCGACGCCCTCGCGAAGCACGACGAACAGCACGATGCGCACGTCGTCCCGCCAGTCCTGGGCGACGCACAGCGCCTCGACCACGGCGTCTATGGACTCGACCTGACGGTAGATCTCCGCGGTGCCGATGCGTACGCCGCCCGGGTTCAGGACGGCGTCGCTGCGCCCGTGCACGATCATGCCGCCGTGTTCGGTGAACTCCGCGAAGTCGCCGTGAGCCCACACCCCCGGGAACTTATGGAAGTACGCCCCGCGGTACTGCGCCCCGCCGGGGTCGTTCCAGAAGCCGATCGGACGCGACGGGAAGGGCTTCGTGCAGACGAGTTCGCCCTTGCCGCGGGGCAACCGTGCGCCGCTCTCGTCGAACACGTCGATGGCCATGCCGAGGCCCTTGCACTGCAGTTCGCCTTCGTAGACCGGCAGCATCGGGTTGCCGAGGGCGAAACACGAGACGATGTCCGTTCCACCCGAGATGGAGGCCAGGGCGATGTCGCTCGGGAAGTTCCGGTACACCTCCCGGAAGTTCTCGTGGGTGAGCGGCGAGCCGGTGGAGAGGATGGTGCGCAGCGAGGACAGGTCGTGGCTTCGCCGCGGCACGACGCGGGCCTTGCCGAGGGCCGACAGGTACTTGGCGCTGGTGCCGAAGACCGTGATCCGCTCGGCGTCCACGACGTCCATGAGCGCCGCCGGCTTCGGGTAGAACGGCGATCCGTCGTAGAGCACCAGCGCACACCCGGTCGCGAGCCCCGACACGAGCCAGTTCCACATCATCCAGCCGCAGGTGGTGAAGTAGAACAGCGTGTCGTCGGCCGTGAGATCGACGTGCAGCCGGTGCTCCTTGAGATGCTGCAGGAGCGTGCCGCCGATGCCGTGGAGGATGCACTTGGGTTTCCCGGTGGTGCCGGACGAATACAGGACATAGAGGGGATCGTCGAAGCCGCGCTGTTCGAAGTCGATGTCCGTTTCGCGCCGCTCCGCCACGAGGCGAGCGATGTCCTCCGTCCAGAGCATGGACTCGATGGAGTCGACGCTGGCCTGGACGGACTCGGCCTTGGCCGCAACGTCGAAGGTCTTGCCGCCGTAGCCGTACTCGCGGCAGGCGATGAGGATCCTCGGTTCGATTTGCCCGAAACGGTCGAGCGCGCCGGCAACGCCGAAGTCCGGCGAGCACGAGGACCACACCCCGCCCACGCTGGCCGTCGCCAGCATGCCGATCACGGCCTCGGGGCCGTTCGGCAGCCAGGCCGCCACGCGGTCGCCGGGCCGCACGCCCCGCTCGCGAAGCTCGGCGGCCAACCTGGCGGTCGCACGGTGAAGCTCCGCGTAGCTCAGTGCCTGGCGCGACCCGTCTTCCCGCACGGCGACGAGCGCGGTTCCCGCGTCGCGCCGGCGCAGGAGATTCTCGGCGAAGTTGAGCCGGGCGCCGTCGAACCAGCGGGCGCTGTGGAAGTCACCGTCCTCGACGAGGGCATGGGCGGCGGTCGCGCTTGCCACGACGCCACAGGTATCCCAGACCTGCTGCCAGAACGCGCCACGGTCGCGGATGGACCAGGCGTGCAGCGCGTCGTAGTCGTCGCAGCCGGCTTGTGCCATGAACGCCGCCATCTGCGAACGGGCGACGGCTTCCGGCGCCGGCGTCATCAGGGGCTTGCCCATGGCGTCCGTTCCGTGAGGTCGGGCCAGGAGGACCGATCAGCCCTGGCGCGACGCCTCTATCGCGGCGATGGACTCGCGTTCGCCGAGTTTCTCCATCATGGCCGTCAGTTCCGGCCAGTCGGCCATGAAGTCCCAATCGAACAGGTTCTTCGCCACCCTGTTGGCGAGCGGGATCGAGAAATACGCGGCGAAGTCGGCGTAGCTGACCTCGGGGCCGGCGATGTACGGCTCGAACCGGGCGCGCCGCTTGAGCGCTGCGACCCCCTGCTCGAGGTCTGCCCGGGTCTTCTCCTTGATGGCGTCCGCAACGGTGCCGCCCCACAGCGCCTCCCCGAAGGACGGGCGGGCCGCAAGATCGATGTAGAGGTCGACGTAGCGCATCAGCTCGCGCACCTGCGCCTTTGCGAGCGGGTCGGCCGGATAGAGGCTGCCGCCGAGGTGCTCGGCGACGTAGTCCACCATCACCGAGGCCTCGGTGAGGACCGTGCCGTCCACCTCCATGGCCGGTACCTTGCCCATGGGGCTGACGGCGAGGTACGCGTCCTTTTGCGACGGGATCGTCCGGATGTCCTCGAACTCGACGCCGGCCTCCAGCAGGGCGGCCTTGGCGATGTTGTAGTAGTTGCTGACGGGGAATCCGTAGAGCTTGATCATGGCGCGTGTCCTTCCCGGGGGCAGGGGATTCTTCGCGAAAGCCGCGGGTGATTCAAGGCGCCGCGCTTGCCCTGGGGGAGGCAAGCGGGGACGATGCGGCGCTTGGGCTGCAGCGGGACAGAACAGGATGAGCGGGAACCTCTACGCGCGCTTCGAAAGCCAGTTCCGGGCGCACGGCGGGCAGCCGTGCCTGCGGCTTCCGGACGGGCCGGACTGGACTTATGCGGAACTGGAGGCGCGGGTGGCTGCCGCGGCCGGCGCGCTCGCGGCGTTCGGCGTGGGTCCCGGCGACCGTGTCGTCGTGCAGACCACGAAAACGCCCGAGGCCGTTGCCCTGTACCTCGGCTGCCTGAAGGCGGGGGCTGTTTACGTGCCCCTCAACACCGCTTACACGGCGAGAGAGGTGGCGTACTTCCTGGAGGATGCGGAGCCCGCGCTGTTCGTCTCGGGCGCGGCTGTCCCGATTGCTTCCGGTGTCCCGGTCGCCACCCTCGATGCTGCCGGGGGCGGGTCCTTCACGGACGCCGTGCGTACGGCTCGCGCGGTCACGGGGGTAGCCGAACGGGTCGCGGAGGACCTCGCCGCGATCGTCTACACCTCCGGCACGACCGGGCGCTCGAAAGGCGCGATGCTGACCCACGGCAACCTGGCGAGCAACGCGGCGACCCTCTGCGACGCCTGGGGCTGGCGCGACGACGACGTGCTGCTCCACGCGCTGCCGATCTTTCACGTGCACGGCCTGTTCGTGGCCATGCACTGCGCCTTCCTGACCGGCACCTCGATGGTGTTCCTGCCCGGGTTCGACGCGGAGACGTTCGCGCGTCACCTCGCGGACTCGACGGTCGCGATGGGCGTGCCCACGTTCTACACACGGCTGCTGGCCCGGCCGGACTTCGGCCGGGAGACGTGCGCCAACATGCGTCTCTTCGTGTCCGGTTCCGCGCCCCTCACGGAGCAGACCTTCCATGCCTTCGAGGCCCGCACGGGACACCGCATCCTGGAGCGCTACGGCATGTCGGAGACGCTCATGAACACATCGAACCCACTCGACGGCGAGCGGGTGGCGGGGACGGTTGGGTTCGCGCTGCCGGGCGTCGAGACGCGCATCTCGACGGAGGAGGGCGAAATGCTCGCAACCGGTGCGGTAGGCGAGATCGAGGTCCGTGGCCCGAACGTCTTTTCCGGCTACTGGCGCATGCCGGAGAAAACCGCGGAGGAGTTCCGCCCGGACGGTTTCTTCCGCACCGGGGACATGGGCTTCATGGACGCCGCAGGGCGCGTCACCATCGTCGGACGCGCCAAGGACGTGGTCATCTCCGGCGGCTACAACGTCTATCCCAAGGAGGTGGAGGACCTCCTCGAGGAATTGCCGGAGGTGGCGGAGACGGCGGTGATCGGCGTGCCGCACCCGGACTTCGGGGAAGGCGTCGTGGCCGTCGTCGTGCCGGCCGCGGCCGCGGTGGGCATCGGCATCGTCGAGGACGCGCTCCGCGGCCGGCTGGCGCGCTTCAAGCAGCCGAAGCGCGTGGTGAATCTCGATGCGCTGCCGCGCAACGTCATGGGCAAGGTGCAGAAGAATGCGCTCCGGGAGCGGTTCGCGGGCCTGTTCGAGGAGGATCCGGAGCGAATCGGTTAGCATGGCGCGCCCTCGAAGGGACCGGACGAAAAGGAGCTGGAGGATGAGTGCACATCGGATGTGGATGGTGGCGGCGGCCGTCGCCTTGCTGACGCTGTCGGCGGCAGCGCGCGAGATGCCCAAGGCGCGGCCGGACGGTGCCGGGATGTCGGAGGAGCGCCTCGACCGCCTGGCGGAGCTTGCGCGGGGTTACACGGAGTCCGGCAAGCTGGCGGGCGTGCTGACGATGGTCGCGCGGGACGGTCGGGTGGTGCACGTCTCGGCGGTCGGCCAGCGGGGTGTTGAGGACGATCGGCCCCTGCCGGAGGACGCGCTGTTCCGCATCTTCTCGATGACGAAGCCGATCACGGCCGTCGCGGCGATGATTCTCTACGAGGAAGGGAAGTTCCAGCTCGGCGATCCGGTGTCGAAATTCGTCCCGGAGCTCGCCGAACTCGACGTGCTCGTCGATGGCGAGCGCGTCCCGGCGCAGAACGTGATGACCATGCAGCAGCTCCTCACGCATACGGCCGGCTTCTCCTACGGGTTCAATCCCGAAGACCCGGTCGACAAGCTCTACAACGAGACACAGGTGCTGCGGGCGAAGGACCTCGACGAGTTCGTCGAACGCCTCGCCGCCCTGCCGCTCAAGTACGAGCCCGGCACGCAGTGGCATTACAGCGTCGCCGTCGATGTCACGGGCGCCGTCATCGAGCGCATCAGCGGGCAGCCCTTCGGCGAGTTCCTGCAGGAACGTCTGTTCGATCCGCTCGACATGCGCGACACCTTCTTCCGGGTACCGCCGGACAAGATGGACCGCTTCCTGCCCAACCACGGCTGGGACGCGGAGAATGGCAAGCTGGTGGCGTTCGACGACAGCGAATTCATGCGCTACACCGACGGGACCATGATGCAGTCCGGCGGCGGCGGCCTCGTGTCGACGGCCCGCGACTACCTGCGGTTCGCCGAGATGATGCGCGCCGGCGGCGAGCTGCACGGCGTACGGATCCTCAGTCCGAAAACGGTCGAGTTCATGGCGACGGACCACCTGCCGGCATCCATCGACGCCGGCGGCGAGGGTGAGCGCCCGGCGGCCAACCTCCTGAACCGCGGGGGCGGCTTCGGGCTGGGGTTCGGCGTGATCCGCGACCCCGCGATGACGGGCGTCATCGGCTCGCCCGGCGAGTACAGCTGGGGCGGCGCCGCCGGCACGATCTTCTGGATCGATCCCGTCGAAGAGATCGTCGTCGTGTCGATGATCCAGCTCATGGGCTCCCCCTGGCCGCTGCGCGCGGAGCTCAAGGTGCTGAGCAACGCGGCGATCATGGAGTTGAAGTAGCGGCGCCGGGAGGACGCGGATCGGCAGGGCGGGTAGCGCGCCGTCGCCGAGCGCGCGAACTGCGTTCGCGTTGCGAGGTGGCGGGCCAGCCATGGGGCGCTTCGGGCCGGTCGGGCAAGGATGGACTTCGACGCGGATCGCGCACTGGCGTTGCTGCGTCTCGGTACGGGGGACGCGACGGGCGAGTTCCGCCCCGGACAGCTCGAGGCCGTTCGTCATGTCGTGACGGGAGCCGGCCGGCTTCTCGTGGTGCGAAAGACCGGTTGGGGCAAGAGCTTCGTCTACTTCATCGCGACCAAGATGCTCCGTGAGGCGGGCTTTGGCCCGGGCCTGCTTGTCAGTCCCCTGCTTTCGTTGATGCGCAACCAGATCGCGGCCGCGACGAGCATGGGTGTCGCGGCAGAGACGATCAATTCGTCCAACCGGGATGAGTGGGAGCGCGTCGAGGGCGCCGTCGAGAAGGATGCGGTGGACCTGTTGCTGGTCGCGCCGGAGCGCTTCGCCAACGACCGGTTCCGCGAGCGGTTGCTGGGCAGGTTGGCCGGCCGCATCTCTTTACTGGTCATTGACGAGGCGCATTGCGTCTCCGCCTGGGGCCATGACTTCCGCCCTCACTACCGGATGATCGAGCGGGTCGCGCGGCTGATGCGCTGGACCTTCACGGTCGCCGCCTGGGAACTCAGGCGGAGAGGGTGCAAGAACGTATGGCCCTTCGCCCTGGCCGACGCGGGCATGGGATGAACGCACCGGTCTCGCCCAATACACAGGCGATTCTTCTCCTGACGGCCCCGCTCATGGTTCCCGGCGGGCGAGACGAATCCGTCCTTCTGCAACCTCGCGAATACAAGCGGCTCGCGCAGTGGCTGCACTCTAACGGGTTGCAGCCGGCGAGCCTGCTGGAGCCGGACGGAGCACTGATCGGCGAGTGCGGCGTGGTGGTGGAATCCGATCGGCTCCGGGCGCTCCTGGATCGCGGGTTCCGCATGGCTCAGGCGCTCGACCGGTGGCAAGCCCGGTCCATCTGGGTCGTCAGCCGTGGCGACGATGTGTATCCGGAGGCGCTTCGCCGGCGCCTCAAGGGCAACGCTCCGCCGCTGCTGTACGGGTGCGGACCGATGTCCCTGCTGGGTGGGAAGGGTTTCGCGGTGGTGGGCCCACGCGATGCAGGGGCCGTCCTGTTGCGCTATGCCGAGGATGCTGCGGAACTGGCCGCGCGTGCCGCGTTCACCGTGGTCTCCGGTGGAGCGAAGGGCGTGGATCGCGCGGCGATGAACGGCGCGCTCGGGGGAGGTGGCCGCGTGGCTGGCGTCCTGCCGGGCGGCCTCGAACGCGCGGTCGTGAACCGAGAGCACAGGCGACTGCTCCTGGATCAACGCTTGGTCCTGGTCTCTCTGAGCGACCCACGCGCCGGGTTCCAGGTCGGCTACGCGATGGCTCGCAACAAACTGATATACGCCCTCGCGGATGCCACGCTCGTGGTGGACGCGACCGAGGGCAAGGGAGGGACCTGGGCTGGGGCTCAGGAGCAACTCGGAAGGGACGCGAGCTGCGTCTACGTGAGGTCCACACTGGATCCGTCGCCAGGTCTGGAGGCGTTGCTCGGGCGTGGAGCCAGACCGTGGCCCGATCCGGAGCGGCCCGAGGATCTCGAAGCCCTACTCACGGCGCCAACCGACGGTCGGGCGTCGGCCGAAAATGACGATGGCCCGGGCGGAGGGTCGCGAGAACACTCGAGCGCCAAGGCGAGCCCGGATGAAGTACAGATTGTGCCGCAACTGGAAATGTTCGGCGGCGGCCAACGCTGACGGCCACCCCTCCAACTCCGGATGCCGGGGTCTGCCGCTCCTCACCCCCAGTTCGGCATCACCTTCCGGGCGAACAGGTCCAGGGACTCGTGTATCTGTTCCGGCCCGTGGATGCCCGCCGGGATCAGCAGGAACGCCTCGTCGATGGGCACGGCCCGCGAGACTTGCTCGATCTGCCGGTTCAGCGTATCCGGTGACCCGACCAGCAGTTGCGGCATCCCCTGGCCGAACGGGATGGCCCACTGGTTCCAGAACCAGCGCATGTCCTCGAGCAGTGCCTCGGCCTTGGCGTCGGTCTCCGCACAGATCATGACGCCGCCCCAGCAGGCCTCCTGGCCGGGCGGCACGTCGTGTCCGTGCAGCTCGGCCTCCTTGCGCCACTCCTGCCACAGCAGTTGCAGGAACTCCGTGTTGTCGGAGAGGACGATCGGGCGGCCCTTGTAGCGGGCCCAGAACTTCGCCGTGCGCAGGCTGGCGGAGAAGCCGCCGTAGAGGGGGATTTCCTCCTGCTTCGGGCGGGGCGCAATGCCGATCTCGTGAATGCGCATGTCCGCGTCGACGCCCTGGCCGTAGTTGACGTAGACGGGGTGCTCGTGGGGATTGACGAAGCCCTCCGGCGGGAAGTTCCAGAACCGGCCGCGATGCGAGAACGTCTCGTTTTGCAGCGCCTTCACGACCACCTCGACGAACTCGGTGAAGTACTCGCGGTTGAGCTCGTCGTCCTCGGTGTCCTTCGTCCAGGGGCCGACGGCCTTGAGTTCCGGCCGCACCTTGAAGTTCTCCACCCACCGCGCCTGGTAGCCCCGCACGAGGCCCACGCCGAAGCGGCCGTCGAGCATGTGGTCCATGGTCGCGATCTTCTCGGCGGTGGCGAGGGGGTTGTTCGCCGTCGACACGAAGCCGCAGGTGACGATGCGCATCTTCTCGGTGTGCCGGCCGAGCCACATCGCCATCAGGGCGGGGTCGTTGGACGCTTCGAAGCCCTCGATCTGGAGGTGATGCTCCGGATGCCCGAAGCCGAAGTACCCGCGCTCCTCGCCGAAGCGCGCGTAGTCGCCGAGCTCGTCGATCATGCGCCGGTAGAGCACCGGGTTGCGTCCCGCCATGCCGGCCTCGAGCTCGCTGCGGCGACCGACCGTGCAATAGACGAACAGCCCGAACTTCATCGCGGGTGCCTTTTCCGAAGACGATGAAAAGAGCCTAGCACGACCGTAAACTGGGCCGATGGACACTGCCTGCTTGGACCACCGCCTGACGGGGGACGAACGGCGACAGTTCGACGAGCGTGGCTGTTTCGTGGTGCCGAACGCGCTGCCGCCGGCGCTCCTCGAGCGTCTGGTGGACGCCGCGGACAGGCTCGACGCCCAACAACGGCCACTGCGCGGCCTCGGGCCGACGCAGCCGCTCAACCACCTGGACTGCATCGGGTTCGACGACGCATTCCTCGAGCTGCTGGAGTGGCCGAAGACGATCGCCCGGGTCATCGACATCCTGGGCTGGCACATCCAGCTCTACCACAGCCACCTGATCGTCACGCCGCCGCTGCCGCCCGACCACGAGCCGACGTCGCCCCGGCTCCACTGGCACCAGGACAGCGGCCGGCTGAACCTCGACCTCGAGACGAGTCCGCGGCCGCGCGTCTCCCTGAAGGTCGGGTTCTTCCTCACGGACGCCTCGGAGCCGGACCGCGGCAACTTCCACATCGTCCCGGGCAGTCATCTCCGCAACACCCTGGAGTTTCCGGAGGAAGGCGCGGAACATCCCGACGCCACGCCGGTCTGCGTATCCGCCGGCGATGCGGTCTTCTTCGACCGCCGCCTCTGGCACGCCGGCGGCCGCAACCGTTCCCACGTCACCCGCAAGGTGATCTTCTTCGGCTACAGCTACCGGTGGCTGCGGCCCCGCGACGACATGACCGTGGACCGCTACCTGGCGGACGCCGACCCGATCCGCCGCCAGTTGCTCGGCGCGAGCCCGACGGGGGGCTTCGGCTACACGTCGCCGAGCGACGAGGACGTGCCCCTGCGCGCGTGGCTCGTGGAGCACCTCGGCGAGGACGCCATCGTTGCCTGATGGCCGGCGAATCATCGGAGCGCCCGACACTCCGGCATGCCGCCGGCGGCGGTCACTCGACGGTCACGAACACCGGGTTGGAATAGAACCAGAGATCCGTCCAGGGGTCCTCGCCGGGCGGATCCGGCTCGGGCTCGAGTTCGGTGGTGCTCGTGCCGCGCACGCGCACGTACTGGTCGCGGTCCGCGACCAGGGGCAGCGACATCGCGAGGAACTCGCCGTCGCGCCGCCAGGCGCCCTCCCGCAGGCGCAGGACGACCCGGGTCGTGTCGTTGCGGTCGGTCGTCCGGTCGGCGACGGGGCCGGCAACGTCGCCCACGATCACGTCCACGCGGGTCACTGCCGGGTTCTCGCCGTTGCCGTTGCGCGCCTCGGGGTCGCGCAAGCGGATGTCGACATTGACCCGCGTGCCTGGGGGGACGCTCAGGGCCTCGCCCATGCGCGCCGCGCCGCCTGCGCCCGAGACGGTGAGCTCGAGTTCGCTGATCAGGTCGCCGGTCGTGACGAACATGCGCCCGGCCCGCAGCGCGGCGAGCACGGCGTCGGCACGGCGCTCGGCGAACACGTACGTCTTCGAATACTCGCCGGGCCGGAAGTCGAAGCCGTCCTCGTCGGTGAAGTGCACGTGAAAGTCCGAGTTGGCGGTGATCCACCAGCGCCGGCCTTCCCCGAGCAGCGAGTCCCAGTAACCGCCGAGCCGGGCGGTCATGGCATCGAACCCCCCGAGCGTGGGCGAGCCCTGGTACAGGCCGCGCGGCAATAGCGCGCGTCCGGACTCTCCCGCACGGCTGGTTCCGAAATAGTCCTCGATGGCGCTCACGATCCCGTCCGAGAGCTTCTGCGCCAGAGCTGCCGCCTGGTGCCCGGGCGCCCCGGCCATGCCGACGGCGACTTCCGGAGCGGTGTCGTTCCACAGGCGCAGTTCCGCCGGGGAATACGCCCCGTCCTCGCCGGGGCCGGGTGCGGTCCGCGAGGGGTGATTGACGATCACCACCGGGGGAACGGGAAGTGCGCGCATGGCCCGGAGGGCTTCGATCATTTTCTGTTCGGTATCGCGGGCGGGATCGGGCGGATCGACGTCCCGAACGTCGTAGCCGGCTTCGAGAGCGAACAGAACCTCCGCTTCGTCGGGCGTACGGGGCACGATCAGGCTGCTGTGCTCCCCGCCGGGGGTGTTGAGTTCCAGGCCGAGAAACTGGATGACCTCGGGCAAGGCGGCCCGGGACCGCAGCAATTCCGGGTAGGCCTCCTCGAGTCCGATGCGGCTGTGGTTCGGCCCGCCGTGGTCCGTCGTGACCATCCAGTCGAGGCCGAATTGCCGCGCCATCCGTGCGTTGTCGCCTATCGGATGCGAGGCGTCGGGACTGAAATGGCTGTGGACGTGATGGTCGCCCGCCAGCCATGCCTCGGCCGCCGCGCCGGCGACCGCGCAGAGGACGGACGCGAGGGCAGCCCCCGAAGCGAGGTGCCTTGTGCGCATTCGGTTACGGACCATTTCTCCTACCGTATTCGCAGCAACAGGCCTTCCGGTTCGAGTCCGAGCAGGACGCGGCCCGCGTCCTCGATGTGATGGGGGGCCACGGTGAAATGCTGGCGCACGACGCGCACGTCCCGGGCAATGCGCTCCAGGGGGTGTCCCAGCTTGTTCGCGGTGGTGCCCGCGGCCTCGACCACGGTGTCCACGGCGTCGGCGGCGGTGCGGACCGCATCCGAGCAGACGATCTGCAGCAAAGCCCGGTCGCGCATCGGCACTTCCTCGCCGGCGACGACCCGGTCCCAGACGGTCTCGACGATGTCGAACACGGAGGCCCGCGCGCCGCGCAGGCGCGCTTCGGCATTCGCGAGGGCACGCTGCACGAACGGCCGTTCGCGGACCTTGCGGTCGGAGAAGCGGGGGTGTTTCTCGGTCGCGACCTCGACGAAGACGTCGATCCCCGCCCGCGCGATGCCGAGGGCGACGGCGACCTTGTTGTAGGCCAGGCGCGTGCCGAGCGGGATGCGCAGCAGCGGGGACTCGGAGCGTGTCCCGCCCATGGCGCGTGTCCCGCCCATGGCGGAGATCACGTGCTCGTCGGGCACATCGACGTCCGTCAGGCGCACGTCGTGCGAGCCCGAGCCGCGCAGGCCGGCGACGTGCCAGGTGTCCACGATCTCGATCTGTTCGCTCGGGACGATGGCGTAGCGGTTGATTTCGTCGACCGGTTCGCCGTTGTCGAACAGGCGCACGGTCGCACCGAATATCTGCGCGTTGTGCACGCCGCTCGCGAACTGCCACTGGCCGTTCACCCGCCAGCCCTCGGGGGTGCGTTCCGCACGGCCCACGGCCGCGGTGGAACTTGCCATGACCGTCATGGGGTCGGCGATCAGGCTCGGGCACTTGTGGAAGCCGGCCGAGATGATGCCGAAGGTCTCGATGCCGATCATGAGGTTCCAGCCGGCGCTGCCGTCGGCGCGCGACACGGTCTCGATGACGCGGATCTGCGTCATCGGGTCGGCCTCGGCGCCGTGGAACTCGCGGGGACCGCCGACGCGATAGAGGCCATCGCGGGCGAACGCCTCGGCGACCGGGGCCGGCAGGCGGCGTTCGCGTTCCGCCTCGTCGGCGTGCGCGGCGATCAACGGCGCGAGCGCTGCGGCCCGCTCGACGAAAGCTTCGGTGTTCAACGGAGACCCTCCGGGGCGGCAGTGTAACGCCGATTCCGGTGGCTGGAAGGGAGGCTGTGCGAGCATGGTCCGGCGCCATCGACTGGACGCGGGGCGCGGGTTCACCACCGGGTGGGATAGGATGGCCGCCTCGCCGGGGGACGAGGAGAGGTGCGTGGTGCAGGCAGGGAGCGACCTCGTCGCGCTGCGGACCAAGCTGTGGTTCGGGATCGGTGCGACCGGCGAATCCGCGACGAACTGGATATTCAATGCCCTGACCTTCTTCTACTACCAGCAGATCCTGGGGCTCTCGGGGACGCTGGCCGGGCTCGCCGTCACGGTGGGCATCTTCTCCGACGCGATCACCGATCCGCTGATGGGTTCGATCTCGGACCGCTTTCGGTCCCGCTTCGGCCGGCGGCATCCGTTCATGTTCGCGGCCCCGATTCCGCTCGCGGCCACCATCTACCTGATCTTCCACCCGCCCGAGGCGTTCCTCGACTCCCAGGCAAATCTCTTCGTCTGGTTCATGGTCTTCACCGTCCTCATGCGGACGTTCACCACGCTGTTCGCCGTCCCGCACCTGGCGATGGGGGCGGAACTCTCGGACGACTACATCCAGCGCTCCAGGGTGATGAGCTACAACAACCTCTTCACCTTCTACGGCGGCTTCCTCATGCACTGCTTCGTCTGGTTCCTGGTGTTCGACCAGTTCTTCGGGGACCAGGGCGGGCAGCTCCACCGGCCCGCGTACGAGCCGATCGTGTGGTTCTGCTGCGTGCTCGTCGTCGTCTCGATCCTCGGCTGTGCCTGGTTCACGCGGGACCGGATTCCGACCATGAAGGCGCCGCCGGCGGACGGGGCGGGTTTCTCGCCAGGGCGCCTGCTGCTCGACATGTGGGACGCGGTCAGGAACCGCCACTACCTGTTCCTGCTCCTCGGACTCTTCTTCCTGTCCGTGATGATCGGCACGCACGAGACGCTCGGCATCTACATGGCGACCTTCTACTGGGAGCTCACGCCGCGGCAGATCGGCTGGCTGATCGCCAACAACGTGATCGGTTTCCACCTCGGGTTCGCGCTGACCTCGGCCACGCACCGGCGCTTCGACAAGCGCTGGACGATCGTCGCGACGGCGGCGGGCCTCAGCTTCTTCTGGTCGCTCGCGGTCACGCTGCGCCTGTTCGACCTGGCGCCGGCGAACACGAGCTGGGAGCTCGTGCTGTTCATCGTCGGCATCGGCTGCTTCTCCTCGGCGTGCGGTTCCATCCTGAACATCAGCGTCATGTCCGCGCTCGCGGACATCTCCGACGAGCACGAACTGCGCACCGGGCGGCGCCAGGAGGGCATCTTCTACTCGGCGCGCACGTTCTTCGCCAAGACCACCAACGGCATCGGCCACGTGGTCGCCGGCGTGGCGCTCGACTACTACATCCTGCTCGAATCTCACGCGAAGCCGGGCGAGGTCGCGCCGGACGTGCTCTTCCGCCTCGGTATCGTCGACGGCCCGTTCGCGATGGTGTGGGGGCTCATTGCCGCGTGCCTGTACGCCGGCTATCGCATCGACAAGCGCTACCACGCCGAGATCCGGGAGCAACTCGAAGCGCGGCGCCGCTCGCAGGCCGAGGCCATCGATCCCTTGCCGACAGGCGCGCAAAGCCTGCACAATCGAAGCTGAGTCCGGAACATGGAGAGGCGCAATGAAGACGGTCAACGATGTCTTGCGCCACAAGCAGGGCGGCAGCATCTTCTCGATCCTGCCCATCGCCAGCGTCTACGAGGCCATCGAGATGATGGCTGAGCGGCATGTGGGCGCCTTGCCGGTCCTGCAGGAGGGCAAGCTGGTCGGGATCGTCTCGGAGCGGGACTACGCCCGCAAGGTGATCCTGAAGGACAAGTCGTCGAAGCGCACCAAGGTCTCGGAGATCATGACGCGCGAGGTGATCACGGTGTCGCCGCGGGACCGGGTCGAGTCCTGCATCGAGAAGATGCAGACCCACCACATCCGGCACCTCGTGGTGGAGGATGCGGGCGTCGTGACCGGGATGCTGTCGCTCAGGGATCTCTTCAGCGAGATCATTGCCGAGCAGGCCGAGACGATCGACCACCTCGAGCACTACATCCGCGGCGAACCGTAGGGAAGGGTCCAGGCGCGTCGCCTGGCGGCGACGCGATCGAGTTGCTCCGCAACTCGGAGGCGCTGTTCGTGAACTTGGCTAGTGGCGATCCCGCGCTCGCCTCGGGATGCGGGCGAGTTCAGCGCACCCGCACGTCGTGGTCCCAGATGCCGACCTCGCTGACGGCGTAGACGTAGCGGTACTCGGCCGGCTTGTGGCGCCGGTAGATGTGGTTGTCCGTGTCCAGGAGCCAGGTGTTCTCGGCGTCGTAGCGGACGGCCACGACACCGTGATGCTCCCGGTAGCGCCGGTCGTAGACCACGACCACCCGGAGGTCCTCGGGCGCGAACCCGAGGCGCCGCAGGAGGAAATACTTCGTGGTGGCGTAGTCCTCGCAGTCGCCGCCGCGCTCCATGAACTCCCAGAGCGTCTTCCAGTGGGAGATCCGCACGACCTTGCCCTCGTCGGTGTGCGTGGTCCTGCGCCGGTCGAGCCGGTGCGTCTTGCGGTTGACGTACCGGTTGACGAGCTGGATCTGCTTGTCGCGCGGTAGCCCGGCGCCCTTCTCGACGATCAGGTGCAGCGCCCTGGCCCGCCGGGGGCAGGCGTCCTGGTCGTCGATGCAGGCCTCTACGCTCTCCGTCTGCATCCCGTGCCGCGCCAGCATTTCCGACCAGGCCGGCCATGCGCTCGGCGCACCGAGGAGCTCTCCCGAGTCGAAGGCGTACGCGGCCAGCGCGTGAGGCCCGGCGCCGGCAAGCGCCGCCGCGAACAGGGCGATGCACGCCCGCGCCCGGCGGACCGCCGCGGACCGTTCGTTGTCTGGGCAGGACGGCGGGTTTAGCATGGAACCGCCATGAGGGTCATGCGGCGGACAATTGTAGAACAGGTGGCTGCCGCCGGTACGGAGGCAGGCGGGAAACCGCATCCCGCGGCCGCGTTCGGAGCCGCGCTGCGCCGTGCCGCCCCTCTGCTGACGGCGCTTTCGATCGGCGCCTGCCAGTCACTCCCCGACGATCCGGCCCGGGAGAAGTTCTCCGACCAGCGGCTGCTCTCGGGGGTCGCCGTATTCGGCGAGCCGGTCTCGAGCGCGGAGGTCCCGGCGGCCGCGATCCTCGAGTCGACCGTGGCCATGCGGGACTTCGTCGATCCGCGCATCCGGACGGGCGGCACCTCGGTGACCCGGGCCGCCCGGCTGCTGCGCAAGCTCGTCGACAACGGCTACTTCGAGCGCGGCTACGAGCGGCACCTCACGCAGACGGCCGCGGACACCTTCGCCACGAAGGCGGGCAACTGCCTGTCCTTCACCAATCTCTTCGTCGCGTTGGCCCGGATGGCTCAGCTCGAGGCGCGCTACCAGATCGTGGACGTGCCGCCGAGTTTCGACTCGGACCTCGGTCTCCTGTTCCGCAACACCCACATCAACGTGCTCGTGCGGAACGCCGATATTCGCGGCGCCGGGCGCGGTGACCTGACGGTGGACTTCAACCGCGTCGACACGGGGGACTACCGCAGATGGCTGGTCAGCGACGCGTACGCGGCAGGGCTCTTCTACAACAACCTGTCGGTCAACCACTGGCGGGAGGGAGACGACCGCAGCGCTTTCGCGTACCTCGCCAAGGCGCTGGAAACGCACGCCGGCAATCCCGACCTGTGGGTCAATCTCGGAGCGTTTTACTCGAAGCACGGCGCGTATGAACCCGCGCTGGCGGCGCACTACCGCGCGCTGCGGATCGACCGGCGCAACCGTCCGGCGATGGCGGGCCTGGCCGCCGCCTACGCGGGGCTTGGCGACATGGCGATCTCCGATGCGTTTACCCGCCGCGTCGAGCACTACCGCCGTCGCAACCCCTACTATCACTATGCGCTGGCACAGGTCGCGTACCAGGACTCCGACTATGTCGGCACGCTCGCCGCCGTGGATCGGGCGCTGGAACTCAAGCGCGACGACCATCGGTTCCACTACCTCAGGAGCCTGGCCCAGTGGCAGGTCGGCGAGCGGATGGAAGCACGCGCGAGCCTCGTCCGGGCGGAGCGGTTCGCCGAGCAGGCGCAGACCAAACGCCGTTACGCGCGGATGGCCGCAGCGATCGCGGCCAGCGAGGTTCCGGGTCCAGTGGCCGCGGGCGTGCCGTTGTCGAGCGGCTCCTGATCGCGGCGGCGTCGTGCGGCACGGACGCGTTCGGGCCCGGTGCGTGCGGGGCTTCGCCCTGTGGGCGGGCACGCTGCTCGCCGGCGGGGCCCATGCCGGGAGCGCGGCGCCCGATCTGAACGGCATCTGGCAGGCCCTCGGCAGCGCGCACTGGAACGTCGAGCCCCATGCGGCCCACGCCGGACCGGGGCCGGCGCCGGATGCCCTCGCCGCCGCGCGGGGCGGACTCGGGGTGGTCGAGGGCGATCGCATCCCCTACCAGCCTTGGGCTCGGGTCAGACAACGGGAGAACTTCCGCAACCGCGGCGACCGCGACCCGCTCCGCAACTGCTTTCTGCCAGGCGTGCCGCACGCCAACTACCTCCCCTATCCGCTGCAGATCGTGCAGACACCCACCCATGTCCTCCTGGCCTACGAGTTCGCCCAGGCGAGCCGCACGGTCTACCTGGACCGGCCGGGCTTCGAGGCGCCGGTCGACTCCTGGATGGGCCACTCGCGCGGACACTGGGAAGGCGAGACCCTGGTGGTGGACGTCACCGCCCAGCGCGCCGACACGTGGCTCGACCAGGCCGGCAACTTCCACGGCGCGGCCCTGCACGTCGCGGAGCGGTACTCGCTGGAGGGGCCCAATCACCTGCGCTACGAAGCGACGCTCACGGACCCGGAAGTCTACGAGCGTCCCTGGACGCTGAGCATGCTCCTGTACCGGCAGATGGACCCGCGCGCCCAGCTCCTCGACTTCAAGTGCGTCGAGTTCGTGGAGGATCGGATGTACGGAGAACTCTCGAGGGAGAAGCCCGATGCGTGAACGCGTGCTCGCCCTGGCCTGGTGTGGACTCTTCCTGGCCGGGGCGGGGGCCGCCGCCGAGGTGCCCATGACGCCGTGGGGCAAGCCGAGCCTGGAAGGCGTCTGGACGACCGCCACCCTGACCCCGCTGGAACGCCCGGAGACCGTCGCCGCGGCGCCGCTCACGGAGGCCGAGCGCGCGGAGATGGAAGCGGATGCGGAAGCGCTGTGGGAGTCGTTCGACCAGCCGCCTCCGCCCGGCAGCGTCGGCGGCTACAACCGCGAGTGGCTCGACCCGGGGATGAAGGCGCTCCCGGACGGCCGCCCGGCCCTCATCGTCGATCCGCCCGACGGCCGCATCCCGTGGCGCCCGGACGCGCGCGCGGCTGCGGTCGCCGAGCGGGCGCGTTACGGCGTCGGCCCCTACTACTCGTTCACGGATCTCGACACGGGCGAGCGCTGTCTCTCGGACGGGGTGACGATGGCGCCTCTGCAGCCGTACAACATGAACTACCAGATCTTCCAGACGGAGGACCACCTGGCGATCGTCCACGAGATGTACCACGAGTACCGCATCGTCCCGCTGGATGGACGGCCCTTCGTTCCCGAGGAGGTCGGGCAGTGGCTCGGCGATGCCCGGGGCCGCTGGCAGGACGACACGCTGGTCATCGTCTCGAAGGGTTTCGCGGACAAGTCCGACTACTACTGGGCCTGGCCCTGGCGCGCGGCGCGCCCGTCGCTCAAGCTCGTCGAGCGCCTGCGGCGCGTGGACCGGAAGACCATCGACTACGAGTTCACGGTGGAGGACCCGGAGATGTTCACCCGGCCCTGGACGGCGTCGGCGCCCATGACCACGGACCAGGCGTCCCGGGGCGTGACGGCAGGGCCGCTCTACGAATTCGCCTGCCACGAAGGCAACTACGCGTTGCCCAACATCCTGCGCGGCGCGCGCCTCGAGGCGCAGTTGGCCGGCGAGTGAGCGGAGGGAGATCCACCGACATGCCCATCGAGTTCGCGACGGCGGCCTTTGCGACACCGGGCAGGTGCGTGCCGACCGCCGTCGCCGCCGAGCGCGCCGGCTTCGACATCGTGCACGTCACCGACAGCCAGTGCCTGCGCGGCGACGTCTACACGCAGCTCATGCTCTGCGGGCAGGCGACCAGCACGATCCGGCTCGCCACCGGGGTCACGAACCCGCTGACGCGCCATCCCTCGGTCACCGCCGCCAGCATCGTCAGCGTCCAGGCGGAGTGCGGCAACCGCGCGATCCTCGGCATCGGCCGCGGCGACAGCGCCGTGCTGCACGTCGGCCGCAAGCCGGCCCGCATGCGGGAGTACGGCGACTACGTCCGGCAACTGCAGGCGTACCTGCGTGGCGAGACGGTGGACCAGAACGGCTTCGCGAGCCGCCTGCGGTGGCTGGAACAGGTCGACGCGGAGAAAGTGCCCGTGGACATGGTCGGGTCCGGACCGAAGTCGCTGGCGCTCGCCGGGGAACTCGCGGACCGGGTGACGCTGGCGGTGGGCGCCGATCCCGGCCGTATCGAGTGGGGCCTCGGCCAGGTGCGTGACGCGGCGCGGGCGGCGGGCCGGGATCCGGACGACATTCCGGTGGGGGCGTACGTCAACGTGCTGGTGGACGACGACGAGGACGCCGCGCGCCGGACCGCGCGGGGCGGGGTGGCAACGTTCGCCCACTTCAGCGCGTCCGTCGGAGCGGACTTCGAGCACCAGCCCGAGATCATGCGCAGGGTGACCGAACGATTGGTAACCGACTACGACACGAACTACCACACGCAGGGAGACGCGCCGCACGTCGAGTTGCTGGATGCCGAGTTCGTGGACTGGTTCGCGGCCGTCGGCAGTGCGCGCAAGGTCATCGCCCGGCTCGCGCCCTTGGTGGAACTGGGTCTCAACCACCTCTACTTCGTCGGGCCATGGGCCGGGCTCGCCGAGGAGGTCATGCCGGCGCTGCGCCGGATGCGGTGAATTCGAAACGGGACGCCGCAGGGCGTCCCCGAGGGCGTCCCCTACGGTGCTCCCGCTACCAGCGCAACACGCTCTGCGCCGCCGGCCGCGCCCGGTATCGTTCGTCCCATCCGCGCAACCGTGGCCGCTCGCCGAACAGGTCCGCCTCCACGAAGCGCAGGAACTGCAGGGATGCCTGCAGCGTGCAGTCGGCGATCGACACGCGGTCGCCGAGGAGTAGCGGGCGGCCGTCGGCAAGGAGATTCTCCAGGTAGTCGAGCGGAACCTGCAGGTCGGCCTCCAGCCTCGCGGCCTTCTCGGGGTCGGGAGGCCGTCCCAGGGGCGATTTCGTGGCGTGCGCATAGCCGCCCATGGGACCGGCGATGCGCAGGTCGACGATGCGCTCGACATCCCGGGCCTTGCCCCGGGCCTCGGGGCCGCCGGCCAGCAGGGCGCCGTCCGGTAACACGTCCTCGAGGTACTGGATGACGGCCAGCGACTCGACGAGGTACGACCCGTCGTCGAGTTCGAGTACCGGCAGCGTCCCGAACGGGTTCCTGGCCAGGTGTTCGGGTTCGCGGTGGCGGCCCTTCAGCGTGTTCACGACGATCTGCTCGATGCCCATGTCCGTGCCGAGCTCGGCGCGCTCGGCGATGTAGAGCATGACTTTGGTCGGGTTCGGCGCCAGCGGCACCATGTATAGCTTCACTCGAGACCCTCCATCAGGTCGACAATGTTCTCCAGCAGTTCGAAGCGCGCCGGCCCGAGCGGGGCGCTGTCGAGGCCCAGCTTCAAGGTGGTCACCCCGGCGCCGCGATACTTCCGCAGGCGCTCGGCGACCATCTCCCGCGTTCCCAACGCCTGGAACTCCGTCACCATGGCGTCCGGCACGCGGGCGGCGGCCGCATCGCGCCGTCCCGCGAGCCACAGGGACTGGACGGCCCGCGCGTCTTCCTCGAACCCGGCGCGGCGGAACGCGTCATTGTAGAAGTTGGTGGTCGCGGAGCCCATGCCGCCCATGTTGAAGGCGACGCCGCGCCGGCGTCTCGCGATCATCCCTTCCACGTCCTCCCCGATTTCCACCCTCGCGGAGACGCACAGATCGAGATTGGCCAGGGTGCGTCCCGCAGCGCGGGCACCTTCGCGGAGGTAGTCGAGGTGCGCACCGGCATGGTCGGGCGAGAAGGAAGTCCCGAGCCAGCCGTTGGCGGCGCTGCCGGTGTAGCGGAGGGCGTTGGGTCCGAGGGTGGCCAGGTAGATCGGGATGTCGACGGGCGCATGGGCGACGCGCAGGGTCTTGCCCTCGCCGTCCGGCAGCGGCAACTGGAAGACCTTGCCCGTGTATTGCACCCTTTCGCCGGCGAAGACCATCCGGCAGATCTCGACGGTCTCCCGGAGGCGTGTCAGCGGAGTGCGGTAAGGCACGCCGTGCAGGCCCTCCACGACCTGCGGGCCGCTGGCGCCGAGCCCCAGGGCGAACCGGCCGCCGGTGAGGTCGTGCAGGGTGAGCGCGGTCATGGCCGCCATGGAGGGCGTTCGGGCGGTGGTCTGCATGATGCCGGTGCCAAGCCGGATGCGCTCCGTCTTGTCCGCCAGGTACGCCAGCGGCGTGACGGCGTCGCTGCCCCAAGCTTCCGCCGAGAACGCCATCGATATGCCGAGTCCCTCGGCGTGGCGCACCCAGTCCGCGTGGAGCCCTGGCCTGTCGGGACGCAGGGCGCCGAGTTCGATGGCAAGCTGCATGGCTACCGGTCCGGAGGCTCCGCGACCCCTGCCCGTGCTTGCGCGACCTGACGGTCGCGGCCCATCCTTACGGATGGGTGGAAGTTTCGCTGGCGCGAAACTTCTACGGCGCAAGCCCCTGGCGCGCGTCGCCGGTAACGGACCCTTAGCCGGGGCAGGTTGCGGAGGATGAAGCTCGGCTCGGCCTCGGGGTCGGCGCCGTCCGCCAGGCGGAAGCCGTCGAAGGCGTCGAGCAGGGCGGCGAACCCCAGGTTCAGCTCCTGTCGCGCGAGCGCCGCCCCGATGCAGTGATGTATGCCGGACCCGAAGGCGAGCTGACGGCCCGCCTTGGGACGGTCGATGTCCACGACGTCCGGATCCTCGAACTCCCGCTCGTCCCGGTTGGCGGCGCCGAAGCGCAGCATGACGATGCTGCCCGCCTCGAGGGCCGTGCCGCCGAGTTCCGTCTTGCGGGTCACCAGCCGCGGCAACCCCTGCACCGGGGCTTCCACGCGCAGCGTCTCCTCGACGAAGGTCCGGATACGCCCGGCGTCGCCGCGCAACTCCTGCTGCAGCTCCGGGTTCCGGCACAGCAGCAGCATGCCCCAGCCGAAGGCGCTGGAGGTGGTTTCGTGTCCGGCGACCAGGAACTGGTTGAGGATGCTCAGGACTTCGCCGTGGCTCAGCGGGCGGTCTTCGCCTGCCAGCGCGCTGTTGGCCAGGATGCCGATCATGTCGTCGGCGGGTGTCCCGCGCCGCGCATCGAAGAGGGTGACGAGGAGGTCCTGCAGGTCCACGGCGAGCTGCGCCCGGTGGACCATCTGTGCGTGGCTCAGGGGGGTCAGTCGCAGGGCGTCGGCGGCCGCGGCGGCCGCCTCGTCGAAGAACTTGCGATTCTCCTCCGGTATCCCCAGTCGGTCGGCGATGATCCGCAGCGGCACGGGCAGGGCGAACTCGGCCACGAAGTCGGCCCCCGCCGCACCGTGGGCATCCGCCGCCGCGGCGAGACGCTCGACGGCGGCGTCGATGACCCGCCGCACCGCGGGCGCGCCCTGGTTCACGCGCGAGGCGGTGAAGAGCCGGGAAACCAGGGAGCGGTACCGCGTATGGCGTGGCTCGTCCAGCGTGAGCATGGTGGGCGGCAGCGGGATCAGCCGTCCATTCAGCGCGATCAGCCGGCGCTGGACTTCGGGCGGCGCGCGCTGGAACGCGATCTTCTGGGCGCGGCCCAGGAAATCGCCGAACTCGTTCGAGTACGTCGCGGTGTCCCGCAGCGCCTCGCGGACCAGGTCGTAGCGGGTGACGATCCAGGCGCCGACAAGCGGCTCGAAGTGCACGGGTGCGGCATCGCGCAGCTTCCTGTACGCGGGGTATGGATCCGCCAGCGTTGCGGGATCGAACAGCGACATGCTCACCGGGTGGGTCCGAGTCCCGTCGTGCGCCACGACGCTACTCCAGCCAGGCGCCGAGGAGGGTGTGGAAGTGCCGGATCTTGGTCTCCTGGTAGTTCGCGAGCACGATTTCGTCGTACCGGGCGGCCTCCAGGCCCCTCTGCACCTCGGGGAGGTTGAGGGTGTCCTGCATGAAGACCCGCGCCAGCATGCCCAACTCCGGCGCGTTGGTCCACGGCTCGTCCGCGTCCAGCCAGTGCATCGGCGCGGGATCCGGGCGGTCGCCGGCGAAGGGGCTCAGGAAGTAGCACTCCATGAGCGACCGGTCGCAACGGTTCTCGTGGGGCCGGAAGCGGTAGGCGATGCGGCTGTAACCGCCCCAGGGATGAAAGTTCGGGAACAGCGTGTAGTAGATGCTGTCGGAGACGCAGGCGTCCGAGAGGACCACGTCTTCCCCGACGACTGGCTGCAGCCTGGCGCGGGTCTGCGCCGCCATCATCGCCCGGGCGGTAGTGTCCGGCGGCACCGCGGGTGCGGGCGGATCGTCGAGATCGCGCATGATGACGGACTCGAAGATCTCCTGTTCGCCCGGGTCGCGGTCGAGGTGGGGACTCGGCGTGCCGTTCGGCGTGATGGCGCGGGAGAAGTTGCCCCAGGCGTCGTACTGGGAGTTCTCATCGCCGATTCCGGCCAGGATCTGGGGATGGGTCTTGATGACGTGGAACGCCTCCATGAAGGCTTCCTGGCACACCTTCCAGTTGCAGCGCATTACCTTCGCCACGTGGGCCTGGATGTAGCGCTGCTCAGGCCGCCAGACCGCGAAGTGCTCTGGCAGGACGCCCAGGAAATCCGCCAGGGGCTCGGCGTCCGGGTCCATGTTGACGAACACCCATCCACCCCAGGTCTCGCACCGGACGGGCGTCAAGGTGAAGGTCTCCTGGTGGACCTGTTGAAAGTCCCACGCCGACGTGACGCTGCGCAGGCTGCCGTCGAGATTCCAGCTAAAGCCGTGGAACGGGCAGATGAAGCTGGCGGCGTGGCCGGCCCGGTCGCACAGGCGCCGGCCCCGGTGGCGGCAGACGTTGTGGTGGGCCCGGATGCCGCCGGCGGTGCGGACCACGATGATGGAGTAGCGGCCGATGTCGTAGACGCGATGGTCTCCCACCTCCGGGATCTCCTCCTCCCGGCACGCCATCTGCCAGACCCGCGGCCACAGCTTCTCCATCTCCAGGTCATGGAACGCCTGGCTGGTGTAGCGATGCACCGGGACCGAGACGAGGGAGGACCGGTAGACATTCTCCAGGGTGAGCGATCCTGGGGGCGGGACCGCGTCGCCGCGGATCAGTTCCTGGTAGCTGATGCCTCCGGAACGGGGTGCTTCGGCCTGGCTGGTCAACGTGTGTCTCCCGTCAACGCTCTCTCCTGTGGCGAGCCGTGCTCGAAGCGGCCGCGTCAGCCGCGAGTGCGGCGCCCGTCCGGCCCGTCCGGCAGTTGTGGACCGCCGAGCCAGAGCAGCATGTGCGGATCGGCAATCCGCAGTTCTCCGGACAGGTGCGTGCCGTCATGGCGAAACACGCCTTTGCGGCCGTTGCTGTCCACCTCGACACTGCCGTCGCCGAGGGAACGGTAGAGGGCCCCGGTCAGGGGGTGTTTCAGTCGAGCCACTTCTCCTGCCACCCCTCGTCCGGCTGCGCCTCCGCGAACGCCCAGGTCTTGCCGAACCCGCCGTCGTACACGACCTGCCGCACCGGCTTGCGCCCGAGCGGTCCGTGGCGGTCCGTGGGATACCCGATGGGCAACGCACAGTAGATCTGGTTGTTCTCGGGGATGCCGAGCATCTCCCGCAGTGCCTCTTCGCGGGAGAGCGGCAGGTTGAAGATCGAGCCCGAGAGCCCGAGGCCCCGCGCGGCGAGGAGCAGGTTCTGCACGGCCGGAAACGCGCTCCCGCCGGGTGTGCCGTGGCGCCC
The DNA here is from genome assembly GCA_963664635.1 of Pseudomonadales bacterium. Lineage (GTDB taxonomy): Bacteria > Pseudomonadota > Gammaproteobacteria > Pseudomonadales > Azotimanducaceae > VXNE01. Next base: position 1,435,136 of record OY761542.1, read on the forward strand.
CTTGAGGCCGAGGACGAGCACGATGACCGGCACGTCCGCAAGGTGGTGCACCAGGTGCTCGACGCTGCGCAGCGAGAGCCGCTGCGAGCGGGGCAGGGCATCGATGTCCTCGGGCCTGTCCGCGTAGCGCGCCTGGTAGCGCTGCCAGGGGAGCTGCGCCCATTCCTGCATCCGGGCCTTGTGGTCGGGGTTGCGCACGAGGATGAAACGCCAGTCCTGCGCGTTCTGGCCGGTCGGCGCGCGGATGGCGGCGTCCATGATCTGGAACAACACTTCCTCCGGGATCGGATCCGGCCTGAAGCGGCGCAGCGCGCGGGCGCTGTACAGCGTGGCGAACAGGCCCGGGTCGGCGTGGGGTGCATTGCTCATGGATGCTCCGGTCGGGTGGGGGGCGACGACCGCATCAGGCGGCGAACTCGTTCAATACGCGGAGGGTGACCTCCGGCCCGGTCACGTGCTCGGTCTGCAGCCCGGCGGCCGCGGCCCCGTCGATGTTCTCGCGGCTGTCGTCCAGGAAGAGGACGTTCGACGGCGCCACGCCCATGTCGGCGGCGACCCAGGCGAACGAGGCGACATCCGGCTTGCGGCGGCCGATCTCGGAGGACACGTAGACCTTGCGGAAGGGCGTCAGGTGGTGGCCGAAGCGCGCCTGCCAGGTGGCCTGGTGTTCGGCGTTGGTGTTGGTATAGCAGTAGAGCGGCAGGTGGGCCGAAGCGCGGGGCAGGGCGTCCACCACGTCCTCGTACGTGCCGCTGAAGAGCGCATTCCAGCCGGTGCGCCAGTCGCTTTCCGCCAGTTCGATGCCGAGCCGCGCGGAGAGGCGCTCGGCATAGCCGGAGAAGTCGAGCGCGCCGACCTCGTGCAAGCGGTAGGCGTCGTCGATGCCCCAGCGCGAACCGATGTCGCCAATGTCGACGCCGGCCTTGCGGGCCCAGTACTCGAAGCAGGCCCGGGGCCGCAGGCGCAGGATGACGCCGCCGAGGTCGAACAGGAGGGCGCGCGGCCGGCCCGCGCTCAAAATCCGGCTTCTCCAGCCGTGATCGAGGCGTAGAGGTCCGCATCGAGGGGCCGGTAGCTGTCGGCGCCGGGCGGCAGCACGTAGAGCGGATCCTCTACTGCTTCGACGTCGTAACCGTCGCGCTTGAGGTCGCCCTTGACCATCTTCATGGTGCCCGTTACCTCGATCTCCCGCTGGACGCGCAGGAACACGGGCCGCGCGTAGGACGGCAACTCCCGGGACACGTACTCCGCGAAGCCCTGCAGGTCGAGTTCGTCCACGCCCTCCCGGAGCCTGAGCGCCGCCATGCCGGCGCGGCCGTCGGCCCGCGGGACCTCCACGCCGTAGACGTTGCAGAACTCGACCTGACCGAACCCGTTGACGATCTCGCCGACTTCGTTGGTCGACACGTTCTCGGACTTCCAGCGGAACGTGTCCCCGACGCGGTCGACGAACTGATAGTGGGGGTAGCCGAGGGTGAAGCCTACGTCGACGGTGCGCAGCAGGTCGCCGGAGTTGAACCAGGCGTCGCCGTCCGCGAACACGTTGCGCACGATTTTCTTCTCGGTCGCCTCGGGGTTGGTGTACCCCTCGAATTCGGCTTCCGCGTTGATCTCGGAGAGCAGCAGCCCGGGCTCGCCGGGGGCGACTTCGGTGCAGCATCCGTTCCCGTCGCGCACGATCTCGTCGGCGTCGACGTCGTACGCGACCAGCGCGACCTTCGCCGAGGTCATGCCGATGGTGCGGTCCTTGTTCAACAGGTTGGCGAACGCCACGTTGCCCTCGCTCGCGCCGTAGAACTCGGAGATGCGCTTGATGCCGAAGCGTTCCTTGAACTCCATCCACACGTCCGGGCGCAAACCGTTGCCCATCATGCGGGTCAGAGGATTCCTGTGGTCGTCGGGCCGGCGATCCGTGTTGCAGAGGTAGCGGCACAGTTCGCCGATGTAGACGAGGCAGGTCGCCCGCTGTTCGCGCACTTCGCGCAGGAAGTTGCTCGCGGAAAACCTGCGGCGGATGAACATCGACGCCCCGGACGAGAAGGAGGCTCCGACGCCGATGAGCAGCCCGGTGCCGTGGTAGAGCGGCAGGCAGATGTACAGGCGGTCCTCGGGCGTGCACTGCAGGCCCGCCGAAGCCGCGAGACCGGCGCTCGCCATGAAGCGCCGGTTCGACAGGACGGCCGCCTTCGGCAGCCCGGTCGTGCCGGACGTGAAGATGTAGCAGGCCGTCTCGCCGAGCGTCACCTCCCCGGTCTGCGGCAGGTTCGCGGAGTCCTCTTCGGCGCTGGCGGCATCGAGGTCCCGCGCCCAGTTTGGCGCCGGCGTGCCGTCGCCGTCGGGCACGAACAGGTAGTCGCTGCCCTCGGTGAGATGGAGCTCCGACTTCACGCTCTGGACTGCTTCGGTCAGCTCGCCGCCGAAGACGCACTTCTTCGACTCGGTGACGGTGACGCAGTGGATCAGCGGCTGCTCGCGCAGGTTGGTGTTGATCAGGCCGGCGATGGCCCCGAGCTTGCTCAACGCCACGATCGTGGTGAGGATCTCGATGCGGTTCTCCATCAGCACGCTCACCGTGTCGCCCCGGGCGACGCCGAGGGACTCCAGCGTGCGGGCATAGCGGTTCGCCGACGCGTTGAGCTCGGCCCAGGTGACGCTGGCGCCCTCGAACACCACCGCGGTGCGGTCCGCGAACCGCTCCGCCTTGTCCTCGACGAGCCGGGCGATGCAGTCCTGCTCGGACTTCGGGCGCGGCTGCATGCCTTTCTTGAGTTTCAGCAGGCCGGGAACCTGCACCAGGGTGGACGCGATGTCGCGGATTCCCATCGGGGGCTGTCCTGTGCGAACCTGTTTCGGGCGGGGAACATATCATGCGGAGAAGGACGCGGGGACGGCCATGTCGAGTGTCAGTGGATTCGTGAAGCGTTGGGAAATCGGGGACGTGGCGGTCTCGCGGATCGTCGAGATGGAGGTCGCGGGCGGATCCCGCTTCATCCTGCCGGACGCCACCCGGGACGCCTGCCTGGAGTACCCGTGGATGCAGCCGCACTTCATGGACGAGCAGGGCAACCTCATCATGAGCATCCATGCGCTCGTCGTGGATACCGGGCAGCGGCGCATCCTGGTCGACACCTGTATCGGCAACGACAAGGAGCGCGCGATTCCGAACTGGAGCCACCTGCGGACGGCGTTCCTCGACGATCTCGTCGCCGCGGGGTATCCGCGTGAGTCCATCGACACCGTGCTCTGCACGCACCTGCACGTCGACCACGTCGGCTGGAACACCATGCTCGTCGACGGCGATTGGGTGCCGACGTTTCCCAACGCGCGCTATCTCATCGGCGAGAAGGAATGGGCGTACTGGGACGCCAACGAGGACGAGGGCGCATACGGTCCGGTCCTCTCGGATTCGGTGCGGCCGATCATCGAGGCGGGCCTCGCGGACTTCGTCGAGATGGATCATCGCCTGTGCGCGCAGGTGTGGCTCGAACCGACCCCCGGACACACGCCCGGCCACGTCAGCGTCCACATCGCCTCGGGGGGCGAGGAAGCGCTCATCACCGGCGATTGCATTCACCATCCCGTACAGATGACGCGCCTGGACTGGTGCAGTTCCGCGGACTACGACCAGGACCAGGGCCGCAGGACGCGCGAGACGCTGCTCGAGAAGTACGTCGACGCGGACATCCTGGTGATCGGCACGCACTTCGCGACGCCGAGCGCCGGGCGCGTCCGGCGGCGGCCGGAGGGCGCCTACTGGCTCGACACCGCGGTCTGACCGGGGCGGCCATCGTGGTCGGCCTGCAACTGCGGGCGAGAGGGGCTGCCGCGGCGTGGGTTGCCGCGACGCTGGCGGACTTCGTGGGCGTTGCGTCGGCGGCGGAGGCCCCGCACGCCGAGGCACGCGCGCCGGCGCTGCAGGGCGTCCTGACGGCCAGCTACACGCGGGGCCGGCTCGACGTGCTGCTCCGGACGCGGTACCACGGCGAGTACGAGAACACGCTGAACGCGACCCTCGCGACGACGCAGGGCTTCGGGGCGGAAGTGCTCGTCGACCTGGAAGCGAGCTGGCGCCCGGTCAGTGCCACGCCTCCGACGCCGCCAGGGCATCCAGCGGCAGCGCCTCGACGTCCGCACCGAGCGGGTAGCGGTTGGGTGCTCGGCACACGATGGCCATGCCGTCGACGGAATCGGCCGGCAACGCGCCAGCGACCTTCCGCAGGGCGTCTGCGTCCCCTGGCCGCGGCTGTTCCGTCCACTTCGCGTCCGCGAGCCGGAAGCCGCCGCCGCGGTGCAGCAGGAAGTCGGCTTCGCGGGAGCGGTCGTTCCAGAAGTGGAAGTCCCAGCCGCCGCGGCGGTTGAGCTGGGTGCGGCGGAGTTCGGCGCAGGCCAGGGTCTCCCAGAGCGGTCCGGCCAGCGGCGAAGCCCTGAGCGTATCGGCGTCGTGTACGCCGCACAGGAACGCGGCGAGCCCGGCGTCGCGCAGGTAGAGCTTTGGCCGCTTGACGAGGGATCGGGTCGGGTTGGCGTACCACGGCTCGAGCAGCACGAGCTGGTGCGACGCCTGGAGCACCGCAAGCCATGCGGCGGCGGTGGAACCGCTGATCCCCACGTCGCGCGCGAGGTCCGCGCGGTTCAGGAGCTGGGCCGAACGCAGCGCGGCGACGCGCAGGAACCGCTCGTAGTCGCGCAGGCTGGCGACATTGAGAAGCTGGCGCACGTCCCGTTCGAGGTAAGTCGCCAGGTAGGACTGCAGGTATCCGCGCGCGTCGATGGCGGGGTCGCCGTGCAATTCCGGGAAGCCTCCCCGCACCAGGAACTCTTCCGTTGTCAGGCCGGGACGTGCGGCCTTTGCCTCGGCGAAGGACAGGGGTTCGAGCTCGACGATGTCCGCGCGTCCCGCCAGGGAGTCGGATACCGAGCGCATCAGCGTCATGGGTTGCGAGCCGGTGAGCAGGAAGGCCCCCGGGCGGCGATCCCGGTCGATGGCCGCCTTGAGGTGACGGAACAGTCCGGGCGCGTACTGGACCTCGTCGATGATCACCGGCGGGGGATGGCGTCCGAGGAACGACCCCGGGTCCGTTTCCGCCTGTTCGGCCTCGCTTGGCAGGTCCAGGGTCACGAACGCGTGATCCGGGAAGATCCGGCGCACCAGGCTGGTCTTGTCGGTCTGCCGCGCGCCGGTCAGGATCACGACAGGCCGCGTCCGGGCACGCTGCGCCAGGAGGGGTTCGATGGCGCGGTCGATCCACATCCTGCAAATTCTACGATCCCGTCGCAGAATTTGCAGGAAATGAATTCAGGGCAAGACCACGACGGCGTGGCCGGGACAGGTCGCGAGGCCATCCTGGTTGACGACGTTCACGCTGAGTCGCACGCGCTGCTCGCCCTCCTCGACGACCTTCTCCGTGACCTCGCCGACGACGGTGAGCGTGTCCTCCTTCTGGTTGATCGCCCGATACTGGCAACCGACCTCGCGCACGACGCCTCCGTCGCCGAGCCAGTCGTGCAGCGCGTTGACGATGTAGGCGTAACGCAGGTTGCCCATGCCGAACGCGCCCTGCTCGTTGCCGGCGCGCCGTCCGGCCTCATCGTCCATGTGGAAGGGCACGAACTCGTCGTTGACGGCCGCGTAGCGGTTCCATTCCGCGAAGCTCGTCTGGCGGGACCATGGCGGCAGGGAGTCGCCCACCTGGATGTTGTCGAAACGGACGGTCACGCGTCTTCTCCTCTCTTCTCCTCAGTAGCGGATGCCGATGGACAGGCGCGTCCTGACGACCGCGTCGTCCTGGTTGCGCCACTCGATCTCGTTGCGCACGTACAGCGTGTGTCCGAGGCGCCCCTCGCGCTCCCACCAGTCGACCAGCCGGCGGCGCTCGGCAACCACGTCGCCGGGACGCATCGGCACGCCGTAGGTGTCCGTCTGGCCGCCGTTCATGCCCGTCAGCGGCTTGCCGTCGGGACGGGCGCCGGCGAGGCCCGGCGCCGGCGGCGCCGGACGTTCGAGCGGCCAGGCGAACGGGTTGAAGTCGGGGGGCGCCACGATCCCGCCCCAGCGCGTCGTGGCGGCGTACTCGGCGTCCCAGTAGAGGCGCGGGGGTTGCTCGGGATAGAACGTGGCCATCGCCCAGCGGCGGATGTCCGTCTGCGTGATCGGAGGCGCGGCCCGGCCATCCGCCCACTGGCCGCGGGCGGTGCGCATCGCCGCGGTGACGTAGGTCGGGCTGCTGTCGGTCATGGCGGGCCGCCGCGGTTGCACCGCCCGGAGTGTAGCAGTCCGACGGTCGCACGGCGGCGCCCGGGCGCGGTCCTCGCCCTATAATCCGCAGTCCGATTCAGGAACCGGTACGAGCCCATGGCCGAAGGCGCTTCGCACAATCCCCCGCAATGGGAACGGCACGCCGAGCGCGAGCTGCGCGGCAAGCCCGTGGCGGACCTCACCTGGTCGAGCCCCGAGGGCATCGACGTGCGGCCGGTCTACACGCCCGCCGACCTCGGGGGCATCGCGCACCTCGATGCGCTCCCGGGGCTGCCGCCTTATGCGCGTGGGCCCCGCGCGACCATGTACACGAACCGTCCCTGGACCGTGCGCCAGTACTCGGGCTTCTCCACGGCCGAAGAGTCCAATGCCTTCTATCGGGCGAACCTCGCCGGAGGGCAGAAGGGCCTCTCCATCGCCTTCGACCTGGCCACGCACCGGGGTTACGACTCCGACCATCCGCGCGCCCGGGACGATGTCGGCATGGCCGGCGTGGCGGTCGATTCCGTTGAGGACATGAAGATCCTCTTCGACGGCATCCCCCTGGACGAGATGTCCGTGTCGATGACCATGAACGGCGCCGTCCTGCCGGTCCTGGCGAGCTACATCGTGGCCGGGGACGAGCAGGGGGTGCCGCGCAACGGGCTGTCCGGAACGATCCAGAACGACATCCTGAAAGAATTCATGGTGCGCAACACGTACATCTACCCCCCGGCCGAGAGCATGCGCATCGTGGCGGACGTGATCGGGTTCTGCGCCGACCACATGCCGCGCTTCAACTCGATCTCGATCTCGGGCTACCACATGCAGGAGGCCGGGGCGGATGCGGTGGAGGAACTCGCGTTCACGCTCGCCGACGGCCTCGAGTACGTTCGAGCGGCGCTCAAGACGGGCCAGGACGTCGACGCGTTCGCGCCGCGACTGTCGTTCTTCTTCTGCATCGGGATGAACTTCTTCATGGAAATCGCGAAGCTGCGCGCTGCGCGGATCCTGTGGGCGGAGCTCATGGAGCAGTTCGGCCCGCGGAAACCCGCGTCGAGCATGCTGCGGATGCACTGCCAGACCTCCGGGGTGTCGTTGCAGGCCCAGGACCCGTACAACAACGTCGTGCGGACCACCATCGAGGCCCTCGCCGGCGTCCTCGGCGGCACGCAGAGCCTGCACACGAACTCCTTTGACGAAGCCATTGCGCTGCCGACGCCGTTCTCCGCCCGCATCGCGCGCAACACGCAGACGATCATCGCGGAGGAGTCGCAGATCACGCGGACCGTCGATCCCCTCGGCGGGAGCTACTTCGTCGAGCGTCTGACGGCGGACATGGTCGATGCCGCGCGGCGCCTGATCGAGGAGGTGGAGCAGCTCGGAGGCATGACCGCGGCCATCGCGAAGGGGATGCCGATGCGCCGCATCGAGGAGTCTTCCGCACGGCGGCAGGCCCGCGTGGAGCGGGGCGAGGACACGGTGGTCGGGGTGAACAAGTACCAGCCGGACGAAGACGGCCAGGTCGAGGCTCTCGAGATCGACAACTCGAGGGTGCGGGACGCCCAGATCGAGCGCCTGGCGGCGGTACGCGCCAGTCGGGACCAGGCGAGCGTCGACCGGGCGTTGGAGGCGTTGACGGCCGCGGCCGGGTCGGGGCGGGGCAACCTGCTCGCGGCCAGCATCGAGGCGGCCGGGCGCCGCGCGACGGTGGGCGAGATCTCGGATGCGCTCGAAGCGGTGTGGGGACGGCACGACACGCGGCCGGCGCTGGTGCCCGGGGTCTACTCGAGTGCGTACGGGGACCATGCGGGGTTCCACACCGTCCGCGACGAGATCGGCGAGTTTCGGGACCTCGAGGGCCGCCCGCCGAGCGTGTTCGTCGTCAAGATGGGGCAGGACGGCCATGATCGCGGCGCCAAGGCCATCTCCAACGCCTTCAACGACCTCGGCTTCGATGTCGAGATGAGCCCGCTCTTCCTCACGCCCGGGGAGGCCGCCGAGCGGACCGGCGAACTCGAGGCGGACATCGTCGGCGTCTCAACGCTGGCCGGCGCGCACAGGACGTTGGTGCCCGAACTCGTGGCAGCACTCAAGGCGCGCGGGAGCGACGCGGTCGTGGTCTGCGGCGGGGTCATTCCGGAGCGTGACCGGCAGTTCCTGCTGGACTGTGGCGTTCGGGCGATCTTCGGGCCGGGAACGGACATCCTGGCGGCGGCAAGCGCCATCATGAAGATGATCCCGGGCAGGAACCGTTAGCGGTCTGCCCGGTCCTGCCGGGCCGCGCCGAAGAACTCCGGAGGGACGCGGGGCCGGGCGCCAGGCTCAGGCCGGGCGTTCCGTTCGACCGGATGATGTCCCGGCCGCGTGCGCGGGGCCGTGGAGGCCCTGGATCAACCCTTCCAGCCGCGCGATGGAGGCGGCCATCGCGCGAAACTGATCGTCCATGCGGCGCTCCATCCGCTCCATGCGCGCCTCCAGTCGGTCCAGTCGTCCCTCGACCTGTTCGAAACGGGCGTCCACCTGCGCGAAACGAGCGTCCACCTGTTCGAAACGGGCGTCCACCTGCGCGAAACGGGCGTCCACCTGTCCGAATCGGGCGTCCACGATGGTGAGGTTGACCCCGATCACGCTGGCCCCGACGAGCAGGGTGGTGGCGATGAGCGTGACGAATTGGTACTTCATCAAGGGCTCCTTCGGATCCTTCCGCAGTTGAAGTGCCATGTTCGCTTCTCGTTGCGGGCTTGTATGCAGGACGGCAACTCGCGATTCCCGGGCGGAAGTCCTACACGCATGATGGCGGCAGTCTGATGGCGTTGGACCCGCCGAGTCAATGAACTGAGCCGTCCGGGCCCGGTCGGCGTGGTCACGAGGCGTCGCCGCCCGCGGCGACCGCCGCTCGTCGCTCCTCCAGCACCGCCATCATCGCGTCGTGCCGCTTCTGGTCGATGTTGTAGAGCGCCATGAACAGCATGCCCGCCGCGACGATGATCCAGTAGAGTGGCCCGGTCATGAACAGGAGTCCCTGGAGGATGTCGGGCGTCAGGTCCTCCCGGGTGGCGTTTTCCGGGAAGTCGATCAGTTCCAGCCCAAACCCGCCGATCAGGCTCCCGATGCCGACGGTCGCCTTGATGGCGAAGGTGCGGATCGAGAAGACAACCCCTTCGGAGCGGCGTCCGGTGCGGAACTCGTGCTCGTCCGCCACGTCCACCAGTTGGGAGTCGATGACGATGGGTACCACCGGGAGTACGAGATAGCCGAGGAACAGCGTTCCGAAGAGCGCGGGCAGGAGCCACATCGAATCGTTCTCGGGAAACCAGCCGAGCATGCGCAGCACATGCGGCAAGCCGATGAGAGTGGCGCAGACCATCGACGTGTAGACGACGGTCATCTTCTTGTCGAGCCGCTTGGTGAACCACGTGGCGAGGGGCAGCGCGATCAGCGCGCCCGGCAGGATGACGAAACGCTGCAGGGTAATCTGCTCGGTCGACAGCTCGTAGGCGAAGATGTAGGTATACGTCGAGACCACCACCAGTACGCCGCCGGAGGTGGCCATGACGAGCCAGGCCGCGCATATGGAGATGTAGGAGCGGCTGGTGAGGAGACTGCGCAGGTCCCGCAGGTATGTGCCGGGCGGAAGCCGCTCGCGGCTCGTCCGGTGCAGCCTCGGGATCTGGTCGCGGGTGCCGACGACGCAGATCAGCAGCGTCAGGCAGATCCACACCGCCCCCACGCTGGCGAGGATCGGATAGCGGGTCGGGTTCAGCAGACCGTTCTCGTAGTCGTCGACGGTCGGGAAGATGACCATCAGGACGAACACGGTGAGCAGGATGCCGGACGACATGCCAATGACCGAGTTGTATCCGAAGATCGACGTACGCTCGTGGTAGTCGTCGGTGAGTTCGGCGCCGAGGGCGTCGTGCGGGATGGCGTAGAACGTCTTCCCGAGTCGCAGCACCGTCATCGCCCCAAGGAACCACCAGAAATACTGCAGCTCGCTCAGGTCCTGGGGTGGCGCGTAGAGCAGGTAGAACCCGACCGTCAGCGGCAGGATGGAGAACAGCATGAAGGGGTGCCGTCGGCCCCAGCGCGAACGGAAGCGGTCGGACCAGGCGCCGACAAGCGGGTCCGAGATGGCGTCAACGATGCTGGAAACGAGGAACACGGTGCCGCAGAGGCCGGCGCCGACCCCGAGCACCTGATTGTAGAAAAGCATGGTGGCGATGCCGGCGGCGCCGAGCATCGCTTCCTCGAGGGCGCCCGAGGAGAAGGCGAGCTTGGTGCGCAGCGACACCTTGCCGCGCTGGCTCGAACGGGCGTCCATGGCGTTGGCCGGCACCGGAGATGGGCAGGTCCCGGATGATAGCCCGCATGCCGCACCCGGGGGCGTGATGCCTTGCGGTCGCCCGCGACCCGCGGGCGGAGTTGGCCGCGGGCGGTCATGTCGGCGCCCCGGACACCTGACGCGTTGCGCACCCCTGCGGTCGATAGGTTGTCCCTCAGGAGAAATAGTCAGGTCGCGCCAAGAGCGGCCCTATCGGATTTTTTTGGCCCCTGATGTATCGCTTGGCAAACACTACTCATTACTATGCGCGCAGTGGAACGCAGGGAGTTGATGCGGTCGATTCGCGTTTGCAGTTGAATTCGCGATCGTTCCGCCAAGGGTGGCCGATGCCGCTTGGCGGCTGGGGAGCCCGCGACATGCAAAGAGGGATCTGTACGGCTTGTGCGGGAACGGGGTGGCGGCCTGGCGGTGCGGCATGCGGCCCCGGCTGCGGCCCCGGCGAGGCGCATGGCTAGCCCGCACTTCTCGCCACGTCGCTTGTGCCAGGATGACGGGTCATTGGTGCCGCGAGGTTACTTCGTCCATCACGGCTTCGTTGACCGCCCGCGGACTGCGCTGGCCGCGCCCTCGCGGGTCTCCTGGCCCCGTGCGCGCAAACGCTCCCTCAAACGTAGCCCCCGCCATGCTCTCGGGCGCGAGCACGCGCACGGCGCCAGGATCCTCCGCGATCATCGCGGCCCGTGGTGAGAAATGCCGGCTAGGGAACAGGTTTCGCCGTGGCTGCTGTCCGCCAGGGTCGCGGTACCGGAGCGTGTGCCGGACTACCATGAGCGGCCGCAACTGCTCGCGCGGGTGCTTCCCACGCAACGGCGTCTGACGGTCCTGCGGGCGCCGGGCGGGTTCGGCAAGACGACGGTCCTTGCCGAATGCTGCCGTCGGCTGGCGGCACGGGGCATGGTCACCGCCTGGCTCTCGCTGGACGAGCAAGACGACGGGGCGGTGCTGGACGCATACCTGGCGTTCGCGTTCGAACGTGCCGGGCTGAGCGTTCCGAAACCCCAGCCCGGGAGTGCCGGCGCGGCGCCGGGGCCTCATGCGGAACTGGTGATGCGGGCCGTGGAGGGGCACGACGGTCCGTGCGTGCTGGTGCTCGACGAGGTCGAGCGCGTGGCGAAGGCGGACGCGCTCGAACTGATCGGCTTCCTGTTCCGGCTCGGTCCGCCGAACCTCTACGTGGCCCTGGCGTGTCGCGACCTGCCTCCCGGTCTGGACATCGCCGGCCTGGTGGTGGCGGGACTCGGGGAGGTGCTGGCGGTCGACGATCTGCGCTTCAGCCAGACCGAGGTCGACGCGTTCCTGAATGGCCCGTCCCGACGGCGCCGATCGCCCGCTGCGGTGGATGCCGCCGGCTGGCCGATCGCGTTGCGTTTCCAGCGTGACGGCATCGGCGTTCTCCATGGCGGCGAGGGTCGCGACGACGAGGCCGTGTCGGGGGACGGATCGGCGGAGCGGGTCGTGGACAACTGGGTGGAGTCCCGAATGTGGCGCGCCGTACCGCAGCGCGACCGTCGACTGCTGCTGGATGCGGGCCTGTTCGAGTGGCTGGACGGAGACTTGCTCGACGCGGTGATCGGCGAGGGTGGGGCGATGCAGCGGCTCGCCACCATGCCGGTGCTGGAAGGTCTGCTCGAGCGCGTGCCGGACCTGGACACCGGCTGGCGGCTGCATCCGCTCCTGCGCGGCCATTGCGCGCGGCGGATGCGCCTGCTGGAGCCGGATCGATTCCGCGGCATGCATGGCCGCATCGCGGCGGAGCTGGCCAAGCGTGGGGAAACGACGCTGGCCATCCGCCACGCCGGCGCGGCCGGTGATCCTGCGCTGGGCGGCCGGATCCTGGAGGAAGCCGGGGGCATCCGGCTGTACCTGCGCGAGGGATTGCTGTGCCTGCGCGCCGCTGGTCGCCTGCTGAACGACGACGCTGCGGCGCGGCCGCGCCTGGCATTGGCGCGCTGCGCGCTGATGGCCGCGGACGGCCATCTCGACGAGGCGCGCAGGGCGTACGCCGCGGTGGCGGCCATGGTGGATCGCCTCCCGGAGACCGACCTGGACCTGCAAGCCGACCGCTACCTCGTCGCCGGGGTGCTCGGTCTGTACGGCTGCGTGCGGCTGGACTCCGCGGAGACACGCGGGTTGATCGAGGCCCAACGACGCCTGGCCGCCACGGAAGAGCTCGACCCGGCGATGCGCGCGGCGTTCCATGCGGGGCTGTGCATTACCCACAACCTGCGCGCCGAGTTCGACGAGGCGTCCGAGTGTGCGGCGGCGGCGCGGACGTGGCTGGGCCGCGAGACCACCAGCCTGGGGATGTTCGTGGACATGGAACTCGGCACCATGGCGATGGCGCGGGGTCGCGTGGCCGAGGCGGCGCGCTGCTACGCTCGGGTACAGCGCGCGGCCGGACCGGCGTACCTGCGTGACCCGACGGCAACGGCCATGGCCGGTGTGCTGATCCGCGAACTGGCCCACGAACGCAACCGGCTCGCGCGGGTGACGGAGGTGGAGCGCATGCCGCGGCTGCTTGCCCGGGGCGGCACGCCGTTCGTGCCCTACGCGGCGGCCGCGGGCACGGCGGTGGAGTCGATGATGCACCACGAGGGCGCCGGTGCGGCTCTGACGGCGCTGGAGGAGATGCGCGAATACGCGACGGGTCACGAGCTGCCGGCGCTGCAGCGCTTCTTGGCGGCCATGCACGCGTCGCTGCTGGCCGAGACCGGCGCGGTCGGGGAGGCCGAGCGCACGTGGCGGGACGCCGGACTGCCGGACGACGTTGCGGGATGCCTGGATCTGGCGGGCCAGAGCTGGCGGGAGATGGAAGCGCTCGCATGTGCGCGACTGCGGCTGCATGTTGCGCGTGAAGAGTATGCGGCCGGCAGGGCATTCGGACACGCGTTCGCCAAGGTGGCGCGGCAGCGGGGCCTGCGGCGCACGCTGATGCGCGGCCTGGCGCTGTCGACGACGCTCGAGCATCGCCGCGGCACGGCAGGGGCGGCGAAGGCGCGAGTGAGTGCGTTCCTGGTCGAGTACGCACAGGCGGACTATGCGGGGCCGATGGTACGCGAACGGTCGGCGGGGCTGCCGGTGTTGACGGGGGTTCTCGGTGACCTCGAGGACGCCGGAGAGCGGTTGACGGCCCGGGCGCTGCTGCGAGACCTGAAGGCCAGCGGAGAAAGGGCCGCGGTACCGCGGCTGACGGCCCGCCAACGCGAAGTGGTTCGGCACCTGGCGTTGGAGCGCGACAAGGAGATCGCCCGCGCGCTCGGCATTTCGGAGGCGGGCGTGCGATACCACGTCGGCCGGGTGTTCGACGCGCTCGGCGTACGCGGCCGGTCCGCCGCGGTGGAGCGCGCGCGGGAACTCGGTCTTCTCGATCCCGAGGTGGACCAGGGCGTGTAAGCGTCCCGGCGCCCGTGCAGCCCGCCTGCACGGACACTCGGCATGCCTGGCGGGCGCGGTTTGCCGCCCGCGTATAATCCCGTCGGACGTGTACCGGACGCGGGGTTGCCGGGCAGCAGGGGCGGGAGAAGGCCGTGATCGGAAAGCTCAACCACGTTGCGATTGCCGTGCCGGATCTCGGCGCGGCCGCGGCGCTGTACGCCGGGAGTCTCGGCGCCACCGTTTCGGAACCGAAGCCGCTGCCGGGGCAGGGCGTCACCACCGTGTTCGTGGAACTGCCGAACAGCAAGATCGAGCTCATCCATCCGCTCGGCCCCGAATCGCCCATCGAGAACTTCCTGGAACGCAATCCCCGCGGCGGCATCCACCACGTCTGCTACGAGGTCGACGACCTCGCCGCCGCCATCGAGAAGCTGCGCGGCGAGGGGATGACGTTGCTCGGGGGCGGCCAGCCGAGCATCGGCGCCCACGGCCTGCCGGTGGTGTTCCTGCACCCGAGGGACTTTTGCGGCACGCTGATCGAACTCGAGGAGGTCGCGGCTTGAGCACCCCCCTCGAGGCACTCGTCCCCATTCTCGACGAGCCATTTCGCGCCGACGAAGGCCACTCGGGCGAGGCGGCCTTGCCGTACGAGAAGACCCTGAACGAGGCGCGGGCGCTGCAGGAACGCCCGCGCATGGCCGGCGGCTACCGCAACATCTCGCGCCAGCACCGCAAGAACCGGATGACGGTCTGGGAGCGCATCGGCGTGCTCTCGGATCAGCCGCCGATGGTGCTGTTTCAGAACTGGGGCCCGTCTCTCGATGGGGCGTCGCTGGTGACGGCCATCGTCAGGATCCACGGCCGCGACGTCGCGGTGTACGGGCATGACTTCACCGTGCGTGCGGGTTCCATGGACGCCACCAACGGCCGCAAGCTGGCGTCGCTGTACCGCCTCGCGGCCAAGCAGGGCATGCCGCTGATCGGCCTGAACGACAGCGCCGGCGCGTTCGTGCCGGCCGGGGTCGGGGGGCTCGACGGGTATGCCGAGGCGTTTACGGCGCTACGCAAGATCAGCGGCGTCGTACCGAGCGTCATGTGCATGTTCGGCTTCAACGCCGGGGGCGGGTCGTACCTGCCGCGCCAGGGCAGCTTCCTGATCCAGCCCAACGACACGTTCTTCGGGCTGACGGGCGTGGGGGTGGTAAAGGAGGTGCTCGGCGAGGACGTGACGCCGGACGAGCTCGGCGGCCCGCGCGTCCACGGCGCGTCCGGCGTGGCGGACTTCACGGTCGCGGACGAGGTGGACGCGCTCGAGCTCGCGGCGCGCCTGCTGACGTACCTCCCGGACAACAACCGATCGAATGCGCCGTACGTCGCGACCAGCGATCCGGTGGGCCGCGACACCGAGAACCTGGACGTCCTGTTCCGCACGACGTTCAACTCCCCGACGGGCTTCAACACCCCCTTCGACATCCGGCTCGTCATCCAGGAAGTCTGCGACCACGGCGCATTCCTCGAAGTGCAGCCGGAACGCGCGCGCAGTACCGTGACCGCCTTCGGGCGGCTCGGTGGCCGCGTGGTCGGCTTCGTCGCCAACAACAGCGCGTTCTCCACCGGCTTCATCGACGTGGACGCGGCATACAAGAACGCGCGCTTCATCCGCTTCTGCAACATCTACAACATCCCGATCGTTTTCATGGAGGACACGACGGGGTTCCTGCCGGGCACGGAGCAGGAGAGCCGGGGGGTGGTACAGGCGGGACGGGCGATGCTCGACTCGATCGTGGACCTGCGCACGCCGCGCATCCTGGTGCTCGTGCGCAACGCCTTCGGCGGCGCCTACGCTTCCTTCAACAACTACCAGACCGGGGCGGACTTCGTGTTCGCGCTGCCGGCGACCCGAGTGGCGGTCATGGGTCCCGCGGGACGCGAATTCGTCTACAAGGACGAACTGGCCGCGCTCTCGCGGGAGCGCGCGGAACGGTTCGCCAGGGAACTCGAAAAGCGCCGCTCGACCGATGTCGACCCGGCCGAGGCGCGCCGCGAAGCCGAGCGCGCGGTGGCGCGCTGGTTCGCCGAGGAAGACGCGAAGCTCGTCGCCCGCTACGAACGCGACATCATGAACCCGCGCGAGGCGCTGAGCCTCGGGTCGATCTCGCAGATGGTCCTGCCGCGCGACCTGCGGCGCCTGCTGGCGGACACCGTGGACCTCTGCATGCGCCATTACGAACCGAGCGCGATGGGCGGGCCGCAGCGGGAGTTCCACTGATGGTCACCGTCCTCGCCGACGGTGCCGCGGTCGGTACCTACACGCGCAATCCGGACGTCTTCCGCGATCGGCGCTGCTCGGCCAGCGCCTCGGCCTGGATCCGCCAGTTCCAGTGCGAGGACATGCGCCCCCTCATCATCTGCCGGGGGCCCGTGCGCAAGGAAGCGATGGACGTGTTCGAGCAGATGGGCATTCGCGACTGCGGGATCCTGCTCTCGGACAAGGACACGGTAGTGCACACCAACGCGGTGGCGCCGGAACTGCGCGGCATGCGCAATCGGGACCGCGTGCACCGGGTCGCCGACTACACGGGCGCGGACCAGGCCGAGCGGGAGGCGCGCATCGCCGAGATCGTCGGCATCGCGGTGGACCACGGGTACGACGCCATCTTCGCCGGCTACGGGTTCATGGCGGAGGACGCGGCCCTGGTCGAGGCCATCGAGGCGGCCGGGCTGTCGTTCATCGGCCCGGGCTCGGCCCCGGTGCGATCGGCCGGCCGCAAGGATGTCGCCAAGCGTACCGCCCTCGAGCAGTCGATCGCGGTAACCCCGGGGGTCGACAACGTCACCGCCCTGGCGCTGATCGCCCGCTGCGGCGACGCCGCCGGGCTCGCGGAACTGGCGCATCGGCATGGTCTTCCGGCGCCGCCGGACGGCGCCCTGGAACTCGCTGCGGACGCGCTGCTCGACGAGGCGGTCGCGCGAGGCATCGACCTGCTCGAAGCCGACGAGATTCTGGAAGCCGTGCGCGCCCAGGTCCGGGAGCTGCTCGCACGCTATCCGGATCGACGCCTGCGCCTCAAGGCCGTCGGCGGCGGCGGTGGCAAGGGCCAGCGCGTGCTCGAAGCGGCCTCGCGGTACGCGGGGACGGACCTCGAAGCGCGGATCGGGGCGGCGGCGAACGACGCCGCCGCGCGCGCCCGGGAGATCTGGTCCGAGGTGAAGGCCCTGGAGCCCGGCGCCAACAAGAACGTGCTCCTCGAACTCAACATCGACACCAACCGGCACCAGGAGGTGCAGGTGCTCGGCAACGGCTCCTGGTGCATCACCCTCGGCCTGCGGGACTGCTCGGCGCAGATGCACGAACAGAAGCTCGTCGAGGTGTCGGTGACGGAGGAGTCGCTCAGGACGGAGATCGCGAGACGGCGCGAACGGGGCGACCTCGCGGGGGCGGAAGCCCTCGACACCGATCTCGGTACGCTGCTCGCGATGGAGGCGGAAGCCGCCCGGTTTGGGAAGGCGGTGGGGCTCGACTCGGTTTCCACGTTCGAGTGCATCGTCGACGGCGCCGACCACTACTTCATGGAGATGAATACCCGCATCCAGGTGGAGCATCGGGTCACCGAGCTCTGCTATGCGCTGGAGTTCGCGAACCCGGACGACCCGGACGACGTGCTGCGCGTCGAGTCGCTGATCGAGGCGATGACGCTGATCGCGCGGCACGGCGACAGGCTGCCCGAGCCGGCGCGCGTGCCACGCTACGGCGACTCCGTCGAAATCCGCTTGAACGCCACGGACGCGGCGATGAACCCCGCCGCCGGCGGGCTCATCGAGTCCTGGTCGAACGCCATCCCCGGCGAGATCCGCGACGACCAGGGCATCTCGGTGCACAACCCCGACACCGATCTGTTCATGCCGTACTACCTGGCCGGCGCGTACGACAGCAACATCGCCCTGCTGCTGACGACGGGGGCGGGGCGGGAAGAGACGTTCGCGGCGATCCTCGACGTGCTGCGCCGGACGCGCATCAAGGGCCGGGCCCTCGAGACCAACCTGGACTTCCACTACGGGCTCTGCCACTGGCTGGCGGCCCAGGACGTGTTCGCCAGGATCGAGACCCGGTTCGTGCAGGGTTACCTCGGGGCCGTCGCCCGCCTGCACGAGGCGGCCCGGGAGATCGACGTCGAGGCGGCCTTCGAGCATGTGAAACAGCGCTCCGTCGCGGACCTCGGCGACGCGGCGGTACGGGCGGGTTATGCCCGCGCCATGGATCTGAAGGCGTCGCTGCTCGTGCGCCCGCTGCAGCGCCTGCTGGAGCGGCCGCACCTCCTCGCGGGCTGGGTGGCGAAGAGTGCCGGCTACTGCGAAGCCGGGACCGAGGGCGTGCGCTGGCTGGTCAATCCGGTCGGCGTGCTCGCGGAACTCTACCGCTATCTGGACATGGACCGGTCCACGGGGCCCGCCGCCGAGGCGATCTGGGACCATGATCGCGAAGTACTCGAAAGTGCGCAGGCGCTGTACGCCCGGCTGCGCGCGGGCCTGAGCCCGGGGAGCTTCGACGAACTCGGCGCGCTGTTGCGCGCGCCGGACCCGCCGCCCGGCACGCCGGCGGCGCTGGCTGGAGACTGGAACAACCTGCGCGCCCGTCACGTCGGCTACCAGCATGGGCTACAGCTCCTCGCGCTGCCGAGCCAGGTGGCGCACGAGGCGGGTTTCGACCGGCTGCGGGTACGTCCCGACCTCACCGTGGATGTCCCGGAGGAGTTCTACGCGAGCGACGCGCTGGCCGATGCGCGCAAGGTGCTGGCGCCGCCGCCGGCCGCCAGCGCCGACGAGATCGTCGCCGAGCTCGGCGGCATGTTCTATCCGCGCGAGGCGCCGGGCCTGCCGCGCTTCCTGGAGCCGGGGTCTCACTTCGCGCCCGGCGACACGCTCTACGTCATCGAGGTAATGAAGATGTTCACCAAGGTGACGGCGGGGTTCGCGGGTACTGTCGACGAGTGCGTCATGGGCGACAGCGAGGGGGTCGTAGTGAGCCAGAGTGAGCTGCTGTTCCGGGTGACGCCGGACGAACGCCCCGAGGTCGAGGACGCTGGGGAGGTGCGCCGGCGGCGGCTGGCGCGGACCCGGGAGCTTGCCGACCGCTGCCGCTGGCGGTGAACGGCCTCCTTCGTACGGCCGGTGAGCAGCAGTTCCACTGGCTCCCCCCGTTCACGCACTGCCGGCGCCGACATCGTGCCGCCGCAACGTTTCGATGATGGAGACCAGGCAGTCGTCCCGCAGGCGCTCGAGTTCCCTTGCCGGGCGCCCGGCAGCGAGCCGCTCCGTCCCGGCGGCGACCCTGTCGATCAGGCCGTCGGTGAGTTCGGGCGCTTCCAGCCGGGTCCAGGGAAGTTTCAGCGTCGGCCCGAACTGTTGCAGGAAATGGCGCATCCCGGCGTCGCCGCCGGCCATGTGGAAGGCCAGAAACGTGCCCATGAACGCCCAGCGGAGCCCCGGTCCGTGGGTGATCGCAACGTCGAGTTCTTCGGGCGTTGCGATGTTCTCGTTGACCAGGTGCAGCGCCTCCCGCCACAGCGCTTCCTGCAGCCGGTCGGAGAGAAACCCCTCGATCTCGTTGCGCACGCGCAAGGGGTGCATGCCGAGACCGGCGTAGAACGCCATGGCGCCGGCGACGCTCGCTGCCGCGGTCCGCTCGCCCCCCAGTACCTCCACCAGAGGCAGGAGATACACGGGATTGAAGGGATGCCCGATGACGATGCGGCGGGCATGCCGGCAATCGGCCTGCAGGCGTGTCGGCAACAGGCCGGATGTGCTGGAGGCGATGAGGACGTCCGGGCGGGTTGCGGCGTCGATCTCGGCGAGCAGGGCACGCTTCGTCTCGAGGCGCTCGGGTGCGCTCTCCTGGATGAAGTCGGCCGCGGCGCACGCGGCGGCCAGGGAGTCGGCGCAATGGAGCCGGTCGACGCGCGCCGCCGGATCCAGACCCAGGCGTACGATGGCGGGCCAGGCGTTGTCCACGGTCGCGCGAAGCCGGGTCTCCCAGTCCGGGGCCGGGTCCCACGCGACCACATCGAGGCCCCGCGCCAGGGCGCGGGCGGCCCATCCGGCGCCGATCACCCCGGTGCCGATGACGGCGAGGGTGCGCGCCTGTGCGGACAAGGGACGTCTCCCCGCGACGCGTCAGCGCCGTTGGAGGCCGAATCGCGCCCGCGCCTCGTCGGGCCCGAGCACCCGCGCACCGAGCAGTTCGACGATGGTCCGCGCGCGTTCGACCAGTTGCGCGTTCGTGGCGAAGACGCCGCGGCTGAGATAGAGGTTGTCTTCGAGCCCGACCCGCACGTGGCCCCCGAGCAGCACCGACTGCGCGGCGAAGGGCATCTGGTCGCGGCTGATCGCGAACGCGGTCCAGTTGGCGCCTGGCGGCAGCATGTCGACGGTGGCCTTGAACACGCCCACGTCCGCCGGGGCGGCCCACGGGATGCCGAAACAGAGCTGGAAGAGCGGCGGGTCCTCCAGCAGATTTTCGCCCAGCATCCCGAGGGTGAAGTTCAGGTGGCCGGTGTCGAAGATCTCGAGTTCCGGCTTGACCCCGAGTTGCCTGATACGCGCCGCCCCCCGGCGCAGCATGTCCGGGGTGGACACGTAGACGAGGCTGCCCTCGCCGAAGTTGTAGGACCCGCAGTCCAGCGAGCAGATCTCCGGCAGGAGTTCCTCGACGTGCGGCAGCCGCTCCATGGCGCCCACGAGGTCGGTCTCGTCCCGGAACGCCAGGGGCGCGTCGTCCGGGCCGATGACCAGGTCGCCGCCCATCCCCGCAGTGAGGTTGATGACCACGTCGGTCTCCGCGTCGCGGATGCGCGCCACCACCTCGCGATAGAGGGCGACGTCCCGGGAGCCCTTGCCCGTGGCGGGGTCCCGCACGTGGCAATGCACGATCGCCGCGCCGGCCTTGGCGGCGTCGATGGCGGACGCGGCGATCTGGGCCGGCGTGACGGGAATGTCGGGGTGCTTGCCGACCGTGTCGCCGGCCCCGGTCACCGCGCAGGTGATGACCACCTCGTTGTTCATGACTCGACCCCTCCCGCGACTGCGCGCCGGGTCCGACTGTACACCTTCCATGGAAGGCCGGTGTGGCTGGCCGGAGGCGGCGCCGATGCCGACCGGCAGGCGAAGGCGTTGCTCCGCAAGCGGCCGGACCGGCTTTTGGGGCGCTTCCGTGGACCGAACGATGACGGGAGCATGGCGACCAGCGGTGTTCGGCCCGGAGTCCGTCCGCTATGATTGCCCGCCCGAATTCGCGAGGTCGGTCCCATGAAACGGTGGTGGTGGATGCTGTCCGTTGTCCTGGCCGCGGGGCAGTTCGCCGGGGCTGCCGAGAAAAGCTACGAGGAACGCCTGCGCCTCCAGATCGAGATGGCGGCGGTGACGACGGCGCAGTACGACGCCTTCCGGGAAGTCCTGAGCGACTACCACGAGGCGCGCAACGGCGCGACGCGGCGCGTGTCGCGGCAGGGCGGCGACATCCCGACACGGGTGGCCCGCGACCTGCGGCGCCTGGCCAACCGGACGCTGAAGGATATGGGCGAGGTCCTCGAGCCCGAGCAGCTCGAGCACATGGAGAGGTACCTCGAGCTTTCCAACGAGCAGTACATGACGCAGGCCGGGTTGCGCTGACGACCCTGGCTGTTCCCGCTCTCCCCATGGCTGACGCGGGCGGCCTTCCGAGGATGGGGTAGGTTCCGGCATGCGCATCGCCACCTGGAACGTCAACGGCCTGCGGGCGCGGCTCGACTTCGTCCGCTTGTGGCTCGAGGCGCGCCAACCCGACATCGTCGGCCTGCAGGAACTCAAGGTCAGCGACGAAGAGTTCCCGGAGGCGGCGTTCGAGGATCTCGGCTACGAAGCCGTCTGTCACGGCCAGAAGGGGTGGAACGGGGTGGCGATCCTCGCCCGGCACCCGGCGGAATCCGTCGAGCGCGGCCTTGCCGGCCAGGAGGATTTCGGGGCGCGGTTCGTCGGGGCGCGGATCCGCGGGCTGACGTTCACGACGGTCTACTGCCCCAACGGCAAGGAGCTCACCCACGAGGATTTCCCGGCGAAACTCGCCTGGTATGACGACCTCGCGGCCGCGTGGTCGCCCGGGGCGGAGGCGCCGGCGGTGCTGTGCGGCGACTTCAACGTCGTCCCGGGGGCGCTCGACAGTTGGCGCGGCGAGAAGGGCGACGGCCGCATCTTCCACACGCCGGAGGAACGCCGGCGGTTCGAAGCGCTGCTCGGCCTGGGGCTGCGCGACCTGTATCGCGAGATCCATCCGGAGTCGCGGGCGTTCTCCTGGTGGGATTACCGGGGCGGCGCGTTTCATCGCGGCCAGGGGTTGCGCATCGACTTCGTGCTGGGCACGCGGCCGGTGCTCGACCGGATGACGCATGCCGAGATCGACCGCGATTTCCGCAAGAAGAAAGAGGGCCTGACGGCGTCCGATCACGCGCCGGTCATCGTCGACCTCGACTGGCCGGGCTGACCTGCGACCGCAACTGGACGCGCCGGGATGCGTGCGTGTCGATGAGTCTTGTCGCCTAGGACTAGCACGTCAACGGCTACGCCCAATTCTTCTGCCGTCGTATCAACGACATCCGTCTCTATTCGGTGCCCCGCCCAGCTAACCCTCGTACGCAATCTTTGGTTCTATCGGCCCGCCGGCGCTCGATATGCCACATATAGTCTGTAGCCCTAGGATACCCTAGCTCCACACTATCGCACCGATGTCCAAGGGCCTGCAAGTCATCGTAGGGGAGAACGTACGTCAACGTCGCTTGGCCCTTCACTACTCGCAAGAGCGTTTGGCGGAGGTGTCCGGGCTACATCGAACCTACATCGGTGCGATTGAGCGCGGGGAGCGCAACGTCACCGTTGACACGCTCTCTAGGCTCGCGACAGCCCTCGACTGTTCAGTCATCTCTCTGTTCGAGTAGTCCAATGGGCACCAAGCTGCCGAAGCTCCCTCTTCTGCTTGAACGTAAGTTCTACAAGACTGGGCAGACACGAGGGGCCGACGACGACATGATCTACCAAAACCGCGTATCTCGTCGTAGTACCGTATTGATTCCGTACAGCATGTGGCATGAGTGCAAGGACCCATATGGAACAGGCGAACCATATGAGAAGGGGTTCATTGTCCTGCTCACACCTGAAGAGTATTTCGAGAAGCTAACTGACGCGCAGCTAATCGGTATGGGTCTCCCGCTCGGACAGAGGTCAATCGTTCTCTACCGAACAAGGGAAGAGTGGTCCCGCTACAACCCCCTTGACATTAGGTGGAGCCCGGCATCTTCGCGCACGCCCCCGTTAGGTGGGACTTTCGCGGCGCGAGTCCCTGCAACAACGTCGTTGTCGCGTGGCGCAAGGATAACTTATGGATACAATACGACATCCACAAAGGGCGCGGGTATCCGGGTGTACGAGTACGCAAGCAAGCACTACATCCGAGACGCGAAGCTGCAGTTAGAGTCGATCTTCTGGCATTGCCATGATGCGATGGACGCAATTCGCGAAGCCGGTCTATCGCGTCAGGATGCGGCACGACGGAGACGAGCTACGCTCGCTGATGCTACGGCACGTGCACTACTCGACATGGATCGGCTCTATTCCGGCCGAGCGCTCGACAAGAGTGTCCACGCTATCTGCCCACTTTGTTTAGAACCACTGTCGGCGCGCGACTTTTTCCTTAGGATGCGCCAAGCGAGGGGAAGAGAGGTGGGCAACATCACAGTGACGAACGTCAACCTGTTTCATGTAGAGGAATTGCGCCCAGGGCGGCTGAGTCACGTTCCCTACAACTTGGCGTGGGGACACCATCACTGCAACACGGTCGTGCGAGACGCTGGAGTCGAGCCGACGGTTGAGTGGATGAGGCGCGTCATACGAAACAACCAGTCGAGGGATGGCAACTCAGAACAGTGAGCCCTCGACCTCTCCGGAGGATTGTTCCGACTTGGGGGGAGGGCTGCCGTTTCGTTGAGCGAGCTCGCCGCAAACGTAGTGCCTTACCGTCGCAAGCGACGAGTTGAACCAGGTCGGGTCGATCTCTATTCCGATGGCGTGGCGGTTGGCCCTCAACGCAGCGACTATCGTGCTACCAGAACCTGAGAAGCAGTCAAGAACGATATCGCGTTCATATGTTGTGGCAGATATCGCATGTTCGAGGAGGGCGATCGGCTTTTCTGCGGGGTGCTTACCCTTGTAGGCGCGCACAGAGGGGAAATCCCAAACATCGGTGAAGGCCTTCTCCTTGCCTACGTTGAACGGGCGCACGGCGTCTCGGTAAAGAGGTAAGTCTATAGAGTCGTTACGGGAGATGAGCGCGGCGCGTAGTTTTCGATACTGTTCCTCGCTTGGGATGTTACGCCCGGCCTCCCAGTTTGCAACAGCGCCGCCGTGGTTAACTTTTCCATAGGCGCCGATGCGCTCTGCGAGTTCGATCGTGGTGAGGCCACATCGGATACGTGCTTCACGTAGTTGGACCCCCAACGGGGAGCGGCGAAGGTTGCCATCGAGAGCGGGCTCGGCGAAGATGATGCGTTCGGAGTGAGGATACCAAGTGCGCAGTGCTTCCTTTCTCATCTTTCCCTTCCAGCCATCGAACCCTGGTTCGTTCGGCTTGGTCCAGACGATTTGGGATAGGATGTTGAATTGGGTGCCGAACGTGAGTTCTAGGCGGGCGACCATCTTCGACGAGCAGAAACAGAATAGACTCCCGTTTGGTTTTAGGACTCGCCGCCACTGGTCGGCGTAACAAGACATCCAGTCGACGAAGTCAGTGTCTTTCTCGAAGGAAGAGTCGCCATATACGTTGCGCTTCTTCGTTGAGTGGTATGGCGGGTCCGTCAGTACGAGAGACACCGAGTTGTTGGGCAGGGATTTGAGGATGGCGAGCGAGTCGCCATGAACCATTACGCAACGATCCGACCCGTAGGTGTCATGATCTTCGAGAGAAGCTCGGATTTGGGACAGTTCGGTTGTCGCTGCTGGATGTGGGGTTGGGTCGCTTGTGGAGGGCTCAGGCACCGTGTTCATGAAATCCGATGAGGTGGAGCGGCTATCTGCCGGCGATGGAAAGCTCGAATTGGGGTGGCATTTGAGGTCGCGTACCGTAGCTTGACGCGGTGGGAGATTGCAAGTACCGGTGCATTGAATCTGAGTGTGCCCGGGCCGCTGAGCCGGCGGTCGTGAATGGCGCCAGACATGAGTTGCGGGGCGCGCGCGCATCGCCACATGGAACGTCAACGGCCTGCGGGCGCGGCTCGACTTCGTCCGCTTGTGGCTCGAGGCACGCCAACCCGACATCGTCGGCCTGCAGGAACTCAAGGTCAGCGACGACGAGTTCCCGGAGGCCGCGTTCGAGGATCTCGGCTACGAAGCCGTCTGTCACGGCCAGAAGGGGTGGAACGGGGTGGCGATCCTCACCCGGCACCCGGCGGAATCCGTCGAGCGCGGCCTTGCCGGCCAGGAGGACTTCGGGGCGCGGTTCGTCGGGGCGCGGATCCGCGGGCTGACGTTCACGACGGTCTACTGCCCCAACGGCAAGGAGCTCACCCACGAGGACTTCCCGGCGAAACTCGCCTGGTATGACGACCTCGCGGCCGCGTGGTCGCCCGGGGCGGCGGCGCCGGCGGTGCTGTGCGGCGACTTCAACGTCGTCCCGGCGGCGCTCGACAGTTGGCGCGGCGAGAAGGGCGACGGCCGCATCTTCCACACGCCGGAGGAACGCCGGCGGTTCGAAGCGCTGCTCGGCCTGGGGCTGCGCGACCTGTATCGCGAGATCCATCCGGAGTCGCGGGCGTTCTCCTGGTGGGACTACCGGGGCGGCGCGTTTCATCGCGGCCAGGGGTTGCGCATCGACTTCGTGCTGGGCACGCGGCCGGTGCTCGACCGGGTGACGCATGCCGAGATCGACCGCGATTTCCGCAAGAAGAAAGAGGGCCTGACGGCGTCCGATCACGCGCCGGTCATCGTCGACCTCGACTGGCCGGGCTGACCTGCCGCAGCGGGGTGCCCGGCTTGCTCCCGGCGCGACACCCGACTACGCTACGTGCAACTTGACGGCGAGGGGAGCGTGTCATGGCGGAAGCGGTAGACCTCCGCGAAGAGGCCGGCGTACAGGACGTACAGGGCGTACAGAAAGAGCTGGCCGGCAAGGGCGTGAAGGTGCGCGAGTCGGAGCGTGGCCCGTTCGCGATCTGGGAGAACCCGGAGATGGGCCAGGCCTACGATCTGCCCCAGGAGCTGGCGGAGCAGGTTGCCGAGGGATTCGACATCAGCGCCCTGGCGGAGAAGTTCGGCGAGGCTCCCGCGCGCGAAAAGCTCGTCGACATGCTGAAGGCCATGGGCCCCGGAGTGTCGACCACCATGCTCTTCTCGCAGTCGGGCCCCAACGGCATGAGTCTCGCGCACGTCTGGTTCGGCGCCGACTTCCCGCTGTTCCGGCACAGCCATCCGCGTTTTGGCGACTGCCTGTATTACGTGATCGCCGGCGAGATCATCGTCGGCCGCCGGCGCCTCGGGCCGGGTTCGGGCTTCTTCGTGCCGAACGGGATGCCGTACAAGTACACCGCGGGACCGGCGGGCGTCGAGCTCCTGGAGTTCCGCGCCGGTGGGGGTGACGCGGAAGCGCCCGGCATGAAGTTCGACGAGCTCTCGCTCGATGCGGTCCAGAGCCTCATAGACCGGGCGAACGAGGCCCGGCCGGGCTGGAAGCGGCCCGAGCGGATCGGCGACACGGCGCTGGTGCAGGCCGAACTCGACTTCGGGTAGGGGCGACCCTTCGCGCGGTTGCGCAACGCCTTCGCCGACAGGGCAGTGTCGCGCCAGCGGAACTGCATTGCGACCGCAGGTCGCGCCGGGACGGGACGAGCCCGTCCCCTACACGAGCGCCTCGTAGGTCAGTTTCTCGAAACGCTCCGACAGGTCCGCCGTCGGCAGGAACTGGTACAGGAACACCTGGGTGAAGAAGAGTCCAGCGAGGTCCTCCGCCGGGTCGCAGAAGAAGTAGGTCCCCGCGGCGCCGCCCCAGCCGAACTGGCCGGCCGAGCCGGGCATGAATGAGCCGCCGACGCCCTTGCGCACCGAGTACCCGAAGCCGAAACCGTAGTTCGGGCCCACCGCCAGGTCGATGTTGCGCGCGCCGATATGGTTCGCGGTCATGAGATCGACGGTCTTGCGCCCGAGGACGCGCGCGCCGTCGAGTTCGCCGCCGTTCAGCAGCATCTGGGCGAAGCGCGCATAGTCCGCCGGCGTGCTGAGCATGCCGCCGAACATCCCGTTGCCGGACATCAGGTCGCGGTTGGACTTGCGGCCCTTCTCGGCGTCCTCCGGCCGCTCGCGGATGGCGAGGTTCTCGTCCTCGTCCCACCGGTACTCGGTCGCGAGTCGCGACAGGTTCCCTGCGGCACAGTAGAAGCTGCTGTCGTGCATGCCGAGGGGTTCGAAGATGCGTTCCCGGAAGACGGTGTCGAGATCCTGGCCGGTGAGCCGGGTCAGGAAGAGGCTCAGCACGTCGAAGTCCGATCCGTAGTTCCAGGTCTCGCCCGGCTGGGCGAAGAGCGGCACCTCGGCGATCGCGACGACCTTCTCCTCGTAGGAAAGCTCCGGGTCATTGGGCCGCTCGTCTTCCCCGAAGAAGCCTGTGCCCTCCCAGGTGGGTTCCATCTGCGCCGTGTAGGCGGCCGGCGTGCGGCCTATCCCGGGGAGCCCGGAGGTCATCGTCAGCAGGTCGAACAGGGTGATCTCGCGTCGGGCCGGCACGGTGGCCCCCAGCGCCAGACCGCCCCGAACCGTTTGCTCCGGGCCCGGGTACGCCACGACGCGGGGATTCTCGAATTCGGGCAGCCACTTCGAGACGGGGTCGTTGAGGAAGAACGCCCCGTCCTCGAAGAGCGACATGATGACGGCCGCCGTCACCGGCTTGGTCTGCGAGTACATGCGGAACAGCGTGTCCATCCCGACGGGCGCCTCGCGTTCCATGTCGAGGCGACCGCTGGCGTGCATGTGCACGACCTTCCCGTGCCGCAGGACGACCGTCGCGGTCCCCGGGATCTCGCCCGCGTTGGCGGCGGCGTCCATGACCGTGCCGATGCGTGCGAGGCGCCCGGGCGAGAATCCCGCGTCTTCCGGTTCGGCGATGGGCAGTCCGGCGAGTTCCGTGCTCATGTGCGGTTCCTTGATGTCAGTTGCGGATGTCAGTTGCGGCTGGGCAGCGCGACCGTGACGCGCGCGAGCGCCGTTGCGAGTCCCGCCTGATTCTCGTTGCGGATGTCGAGATCGACCAGGTGGCGGCCGTCCTCCACGCGCTTGCCGGCGACCTGTCCGAAGATGGTGTTGGTGTCGCCGACGATGTTCGGGTGACGAACCCTCGTGTCCATGGACAGCAGCGTGCCGTCGTCGCCCATCCAGTCCGTCGCCATCTGCCCGAGCCAGCAGACGCGCTGGGGGCCCCAGTCGAACTGGCCGGGCATGTTGCGCCGCTTCTGGGCGTGCTCCTTGTCGAACCGGCCGCCACCGCCGAGGTCCTTCGAGTCCTCCGCCTCGAGAGCGGCACGTGGACTCCTGCCGGTGCCGACGACGCCGTGGGTGAAGAGGAAGAGCTCGGTGACCGTGTACGTTCCCTTCTCGAGCACGGGCATTTCCTCGCCCTCCTCGACGTCCTCGAAACATCGGGTCTCGCCGCCGCGCCGGATGCGTTCCCAGACCAGGGCGTCCGGCGACTGTTCGACCGCCTGGGTCTTCTTTTCGCGATCGTACTTGATGACCCCGCGTTCGCGGAGGTTCTCGTAGCGGGCCATGTTCGTGACCTTGGTGGCCACGAGTTCCTTGCGCTGGTTGTAGTAGGAGACCAGCGCCGTGCAGATGCAGAAGTCGCCGATCCGGTCGCTGTGCTTGCGCTCGATGCCGACGATTTCCTCCTCGGAGGAGATCCGGTCGCCGGGCCAGATCGTGCGGTGGAACTCGATCCGTCCGCCGGCGTAGTTCATGGGGAAGTTGGCGGATGACAGCCGGGCGCCGTCGATGTTGCCGTTGATGGAGGCCATGATCCCGAGGCTCGCGCCGTAGACGAACATCGGGTGGGCGACGAGCATCCCGAAACGGCTGTCCGCCGCATAGCTCTCGCTCCGGTAGAGCGGGTTGTAGTCGCCGATGCCGTCGCCGAAGCGGCGGATGTTGTCCGGGCTCGCCTCGCGCGGCGCGCCCCGGGGCGGCAGCGTCACGCCGATGCCCTTGGCGTATTCCTCCTCGAACTGGTCGAGCGTCGTGATCGGCGAGGTATCGGCCACTGTGGTTCTCCGTCTCGAAATGGTGCGAAACCGGGCAAGCTAGCGCCGGGCCGTGCGGCTGTCAAAACATCCGCGCCGCTATTGCGCCTGGAACGCGCGCAGGTGCGCTCGCGGCCGTGGCGTGCTGGCGGCGGTTGATGGCGGGCTACCTCCCGTGTCAAGCTAGTTGCATATCACCACGGGGAACCGAGGCATGGCGGAGACCACCGACATCCGGAACACGGAAGACTTCGTCATCCAGGACGAGGACGAACTGCTCATGCGGAGGGGGCACGCGGACTACGAAGCCGAGATCCGCGAACTGGGGCTCGAGGAGTACTGCAGGACCTGCGACGAGCAGGGGTTCGCGGTGATCCCGCCGGAGAAGGTGGCGCCCCTGGAGTTCGTCGAACGGTTGCGCGACCGGGTCCTCGAAGTGGCGGAGCGCCGCACGGGCAACAGGTTCTCGCTCGACGCGAACGGGAACTCGGGCAAGTACCGCTCGGAGCCGCAGAACGAGGGACAGTTCCTCCTCTACTACATGCTGTTCGAGGGCCGGGTCTTCGAGGAGTGGCTCAACAACCGCACCATGAAGGCCATGGTCAATCACTACATGCGCGGCGAAGGCCAGCTCTCCTCGCTGACGTCGTTCGTCAAGTGGAAGGGCGGGGACTACGGCGAGACGCTCGGATTGCACGCCGACACGCCCCGGCCGCTGTCCGGTACGCTGCCGGAGGGCTGCAACGACGTCTGCAACTCGGCGCTCTGTCTCACCGACTACACGAAGGAGGACGGTGCCATCGCGTTCGTGCCGGGCAGCAACAAGCTCTGCCGCATGCCGGAGGCGGGAGAGGGCGTGGACGAGGCGGTGGCCGTCGAGGCGGCCTTCGGTTCGCTCATCTTCTTCAACGGCAACGTCTGGCACGGGGCCTTCCCGAAGCACACGGACGGCCTGCGTCTCAACCTGACGACCTACGTCTGCCACCAGCGGTTGAAGACCCAGGAACAATACCAGCGCCACGTTCCGCGGGAGATGCTCGAACGCAATCCGCCGGAGTTCGCGCGTTTCCTCGGCGCCGGCGACCCGATGGGATGGAGCGAGATCGGCCCGCAGTTCAGCCGCTTCGCCAAGTGGCTGGACGAGACCCAACCGGTCCCGGAGGAAGTGCTCGAGCTGCACCCGTAGCGATCCGCGACGGACGCGGGCGCGTGGGGGTCACCGGAGCAACGGCCACACGCCCCCCGCCAGCAGGGCGAGTGCAAATGCGAGGAACGGCACGGCGGCACAGGCGGCGACCGCGGGGTAGTAGGGCGCCAGCCACCGGGCACCGGCCCACACCGCGAGGCCGAGCGCGGGCGCCAGGAGGAGGGTCAGGAGCAGTCCGGCGATTCCGGGAACAAACGGGCCCGCCAGGGTCAGAACGCCGAAGCCGATCATACAGGCCCAGGCCCAGCGGAGATGCCCGATGCGGGCGATCTGTCGGCAGCCGAGCGCCAGGGGCAGCCCGCAGGGAGCGAA
This sequence comes from Pseudomonadales bacterium, assembly GCA_963664635.1. Lineage (GTDB taxonomy): Bacteria > Pseudomonadota > Gammaproteobacteria > Pseudomonadales > Azotimanducaceae > VXNE01. Next base: position 1,465,906 of record OY761542.1, read on the forward strand.
GATCGTCGCGGCCAGGATCGCGAACCATGCGGGCGGCTCGTTCGCGCCGTATGACATTCCCCATAGGGTGATGCCTGCCGGCAGCCACGTGATCGCCGGCAGCCAGAAGAGCCACTCGTGGCCGTCGTCTTTCAACCCCGTCGCGCGAGCCAACAGGCCGCGATCCACACCGGCAGGCTGAGCACCAGCGCACAGACGACGATCGCGAGGAGCCCGAGCAGGCCGGCGAACAGGGTTGCCCACAACGTCACGATGCCCAGGCCCACGCCCCACCCCCACGCGGCGCGCGTGTAGCCGAGGCGCCACAGCCGGCGGCAGGCGAGCGCCAGCGGCAGGCCACAGGGCGCGACCACGACCAGCGAGCCCGCCGCCGTGGCCAGCGTCGGCAGCATGATCACCGCGGCCGTCCCGCCGCCGCGCACCGCGGCCTGCAGGATCATGCCGGCGGGCAGCCAGAGCAGCGCCGGCAGCCAGAAGTGCCAGCGGGGGCGTGCGGTGGCCTCCATGGCCGCCGCGCCTCCGGGGATCAGCGGATCGCGATCGGGTTGATGATCATCTGTACCGCGCCACGGACCTTGGCCTGCCCCAGCACGAACAGGAACTCGAACGCTCCGTCGCGTACCAGGGGCCCCGTGTTCATGGTCTCGAGGATGTAGATGCCGTTCTCCTTCAGCAGGATTACGTGTCCCTGGAACGGGCGGTTCGGGTCGGGGGGCGGCACGACGTCGAGGCCCCACGTGTCGGCGCCGACGGCCACGACGTTCTTCGAGGCGAGGTATTGGGCGACCTCCTCGCTCTGCCCCGGCTGGCTCGCCACCCACACGTCGGGCTCGGCGGCGAGCTTGGCGTCGGTCCAGCCGGTGTGGAAGAGCACGATGTCGCCCTCGCGCACCGGCGTGCCCTGCTTCTCCTCCACGGCCCGCACGTCCTCGACGGTGAAGAACTGACCGGATTCCATGTGCTCCACGCCGAAGTGCCCGGCCATGTCGAGGACGATGCCCCGTGCCACGAGGGGCGGGATCTTCTCGATGCCGAGCTTCGTGAGTCCGGTCAGGAACGCGAAGTCCTTGGCGTCGTTGCAGTTGTAGTACATGCCGCCCGGCCCGCCGAGGTGACCGAGGCCGTCGATCTGCGGGCCGATGCCGAACCAGCCCTGGAAGAGGTCGTCGTTGTACGAGGCGTTGGGGAAGGCCACGCGTCCCTCCTGCTGGTTCGGCTGCACGACCTGCAGCATCAGTCCCCGTGGCGCGAACGCCGGCGTCGTGCTGTCGATGACGATGCCGAGGCTGTAGGTCTTGCCGGTCTTGACGAGACTCGCTGCCGCCAGGACGGACTCGGGGGTGATCAGGTTGGCGTTGCCGATCTCGTCGTCCGCGCCCCAGCGGGAGGGCTCGCAGGCGTCCTCGGCGGACGCGGCGACGGTGCAGGCGGTGAGCAGGCAGGCGGCGATGGTGCGTTTCATGTGGTCGTCTCCCGTGTAGAGGCGGTTCGGCGCTCGGCATCGTCGCGGATTTCGGTGCTTCGGTCCAGCTTTGGAAGCAGTGGCAACGCGGTGGCGGACGGACTCGGGCTACCCCGTGGCGAGCGGCCGGCGCCGGTGGTCAACCGCAGCTTCCGGGGAGCGCGGCGAGCCACTGTTCCACGACGTCGACGGCGCGTCGGTCGACGCGCGTGCGGCCAAGCTCCGGCATGCGTTCGGACGGGTGGGTCGCCGCCATGCGGAACGTCAGGATCGAGGCTTCGGGCTGCCCGGGCACGATGGAGAAACGCCGTCCGCCCGTGCCCCGTCCCGCCGCGATGGGCGGCTTGCAGGCCCCCATGCGCCGCAGCGGATGGGGCGCGTAGTCCAGCCAGAGCCCGGTGGTGTCGATGACGCTCGCCGGGTTGTGGCAGTGGCCGCAGTTGGCGTCGAGATAGGAGCGCGCCAGGTGCTCCGTCGTCGCCGTGCCGAGGCGCCAGTCGGCGTTGCGGGGCCAGCCGGACGTGTCCCGCGGGAGGCCGGTCAGCAGGCCGTGGTCCTGCCAGGCGGCGAGTTGGTTCCTTGCGGCGCCGTGGTAGCCCCGGTGCAACTGGCGGGTCCGGATGCCCAGGGGCAGGATTTGACGCGCGGCTTGCGTGGCGTGGCAGGACGCGCATTCGTTGCGGGTGGGGACCACGTAGTCCACTGGCGCGGTCGCGTCATCGACGGCGAGGTCGAAGCGGTCGATGGCGCCGCCGATGGACAGGTAGGCGTCGTCGCCCCGCCAGACGTAGGGCAGGGCCTCCCAACCGGATGGCTGCCGGACGAGCAACCGTGTCTCGACGAGCCGCGCGTTGGCCAGGTCGATGCGGTCAACCGCGCCGTCCCAGCCGGGAACCGCCTGCGCGACGCCGCCGTGCTCGGGATAGAAGAACGTCTTGGACAGCACGGTACCGGCGGGCAGGTCGTAGCGCGCGTGACTGGCGAACGTCGCCCCGGCGCCCGGCGGCATCCAGATCGTGCGCAGCTTCAGCGCATGGTCCATGAACAGCGGCGTGTTGACGTCGTAGGGCGTGACGTCGCGGCCCAGGACGAGACGGTCGCCGCGTGCCTGCAGCAGGCCCCATGCGGACAGGCGTTTCGGATAGTCACCGGGGGCATGGAAGCGGACTTCGGGTGGCGTACAGGCAGCAAGGGCGAGGGCTGCTGCGGCGGTGAGCGTGAGCCGGACGAAGGCAGGGCCCCTGGGCACGTCGGCGGAGGCGGCTACGGCCCCGCCAGGGTGACCGGAGCGAGGTGCTCGTGTGCGCAGTCGTGGGCGGTGCCGTCCACGCCGGGGTTCGCATACGCATCGTCGGCGTCGAGATCGAGCACGTCGGCGTCCCCGGCGCAGAGGGCGAACTCCGGACCCGTCTTCTCCGGGTTCCGGAAGCCGTCCCAGACGATGTCCGGCAGGCGTCCGGCGTCGCCGTAGAGTGCGATCCGGACCGCGTCCAGTTCGGCGAGGTCGGGCGCGTGGCCGCCGCGGCCGAACGTGTTGCCGTAGAGGAAGAGCGTTTCGGGGTACGGGTCGAAGGTCGGCTGGACTTCCCGCTCGCCGGAGTACCCCGCGCTGAAATAGCTGCTGATCAGGACGTTGCCCGTGCGATGGCCGGCGATCCGGTTGCCGAACACCTCGACCCGGTCGTTGGCGCTCACGATGATGCCTGAGCCCGCGGGTACGGACGCGACGGCGGATCCGGGGGCGCCGAAATTCGGGGTGCTGTTGTCGAGGATGTCGTTGTCGAACACCCGCGTGCTGTGGCCCGCCTGCGGCAGGTCGGGCATGTTGAACACCAGGATGCCGCCGGTGTTGCGGGTGGCGACGTTGCCGTACACGTCGGCGCCCACCGTGTTCTCGATCTCGATGCCGGCGACGTTCCGTTCCGCGCGGCTGTTGCGCACGATGACGTTGCGCGACTGTCCGACGTAGATGCCGGCGTCGGAGGCGCCGATGGCCACGGACTCCTCGACCAGGGTGTTCTCCGTCTGGACGGGGTAGATCCCATAGGCGCCGTTGTCGGTGTCGGGTCCGTTGGTCCACTCGGTGCGCACCCGGCGCACGGCGATGTTGCGGCCGCCGTTGATCTTGAGTGCGTCGCCCACGGTGTTCTCGATCGCGAGGTCCTCGATCGTGAAGTCGCTGCCGGTGACCAGAAGCCCCTCGGCCCCGGCGAGCTGGTCCGCGAAGCTCAGTACGGAGGCTTCCATGCCGGCGCCCCGGATCGTCACGCCGTCCGCCGTGAGGATCAGGCCGCGGCGGAAGTCGAAACGGCCCTCGGGGACTGCGATGACGTCCCCGCGCTGCGCGGTCTCGATGGCGAGCCGCAGGGTCTGCGCGGTGAAGGCCTGCCCGGTTGCCGGAGCCGTCGTGGCGGGCGCCTGGTCGCAGCCGCAGGCGAGCGCGGCGATGGCCAGGGCGGGAAGAGCTGTGATTCGGTGCACGGTGTAGTCCTTTGCGTCAGTGAGACGGCCGGAGCCGACCCATCCAGGCCTCGTCGAGGTGCGGTGTTCTCTTGCCCAAGCGCGACCGCAGTGCTTCCAGGGCCTGTGCCGGGGCGCCGGAACGCAGGCGGGCCGCGATCAGCGTATCCAGGAACAGGTCTCGCTGGGCGTGGCTGCCGCCCAGCCGTGCCGTCTCGGACGCGACGGCGGTGAGCGCGTCTCCCGCGGTTCCGTAGTCGCCGGAGGCATACGCCTGGAAGGCGCGGCAGAGCCGCAGGCCGATATCTCCGCAGGGCTGGCGGCCGGCGGCGACTGCGCTGTCCACCTCCTCGATGAGTTCGGTCAGCGCCGGCAGTTCGCCGGCCGCGGCGAGGGCCACGGCCGCGTGCACGTTGGCGAACGGCACTCCCGCCTTGCGGAAGCGCTCGTCCGTGAACGCGGCGAGTTCGCGCAGTTCCGCCGGCTGCAGCGGATGGCCCTGCAGTGCCGCCCGCCACGCGAAGGCGGCGCCGTCGATCATCGTGAACATGGGCAGCGTCAGCGAGACCGACGGACGAATGCCATCGCGATAGATCGCTATGGCCCTCTCCGGTTCCCCGAGTTGCAGGGCGAACAGTGCCCGGTGCCAGCAGAGGTGGCAGTGCAAGACGCTCGAGCGGTCGTAGCAGGGCAGCCAGTCGGCGATGAACGCGTCGCCTTCCGCGGCGGCTCCCGTTTCGTGGTAGCCGTGGGCGCGGGCGTGCGCCGCGTTGGCGTTCGTAGGCCTGGCGGCCAGGGCTCGGTCGAGTAGCGGAATGCCCCGTGCGCAGTCCCCGATCTCGACGTAGGCCCAACCCAGGAAGGTGTCGAACCACCAGTCCTCGCCCCAGTGGGGCGCCACCCGCTCCAGCAGCGCCACCTGGCGCTGGGGGAAGTCCACGAAGCCCCCGAAACCGAGCAGCCCGTACACGCCGAGGGCAAGAGACAGGGGCAGGGCGTCTCGGGGATGCCGGTCCGCATGCGCTTCGAGCAGCGCGAGCGCACCCGCCGAGTCGCCCTCCGTGGCTCGGGCGACGATCTCGACATGGGCCTGCTCGCGCGGCGTGGCGGAGCCCGCCAGGGCGCGTGCGCGCTGCACGGCGGCGCGGGCGTCTTCGGTGCGACCCGCGAGGAGCAGGGTGCGGGACTGCACGCAGTAGGCGAGCGCGAAGTCGGGATCGGCGGCGAGGGCGGCGTCGATGCGCCCGGCCGCTCCGGGCTCGGAGGCGAACGACAAGTCCAGGGCCTCGACATAGGCCTTGGCGGCGGCCGCGGATGCGACTGAAAGCGGCTGGTCGAACCGGTCCGTGATCACGCGGGCGAAGGGAAGCCGGTCAGGGAATGTGCCGGGCGAGACCGGCGTCGGCGAGGTCGTCCCAGAGGGCTTCGGGCAGTGCCGCCGCCGCCAGCGCCAGGTTCGTCCGGACTTCCTCGACGGACCGGACGCCGGGGATCACCGAGGCGACGGCCGGGTGCCGCAACGGGTACTGCAGGGCGGCGGCACGGATGTCCACGCCGTGGGCGGAGCAGATCCCGCGGATCTGCTGCGCGCGCTCCCAGCGATCGTCGTCCACCGGTTGATAGTCGTACGTTGCCCGGCGCCGCTCGTCGACGGCGAGCAGGCCCGAGTTGTACGGCCCGCCGATGATGACCGAGACGCCGCGGTCCACGCACTGGGGCAGGAACACGTCGAGTGGCTCCTGTTCGAGCAGCGTGAAGCGGCCGGCGAGGAGAAAGCAGTCCACGTCGAAGTCGGCGAGGACCCGGGAACAGACCTCCCAGTTGTTCACGCCAAGGCCGAACGCGCCGATCGTCCCTTCGGCCCGCAGGTCCGACAGGGCCGGCAAAGCTCCTCGCGCGGCCGCCTCGAACATGCCGGCCTGGTCGTCGCCGTGGGTCCAGAGGTCGATGTCGTGGCAGAGCAGGATGTCGGCGCGGTCGAGCCTGAGGCGCTCGAGGCTCGCTTCGAGCGACGCGCGCGTGGCGTCGTAGGTGTAGTCGTAGCGGAAGTCCACGGGTTCGGTGTCGCGCATGCAAGAGCCTTCAGCCGGGGAGCGCGAGGGGCTTGCCCCTCGCATGAAGGGAGCGCGTTCGCCTTGCCCGGGCGGCACGAGCAGGCGCCCGACCTTGGTGGACAGCACGAAGTCCTCGCGCGGGAGTTCCGCCAGGTTCCGCCCGAGGCGCTTCTCGCTGAGGCCGTGGCCGTACAGCGGGGCGGTGTCAAAGTAACGGATGCCGCCATCCAGGGCCGCCTGCACGATCGCTCCCACCGCTTCGTCGTCGATGCGCGGTCCGACGGCGCCGAGGGGTGCGCCGCCAAAGCCGAGCGTGGTCACCGCGATGCCGCTGCGGCCGAGGGTGCGGGTTTCCAAGGAGGTCGATCCCAGCGTCGATGCGTCGCGCGGCATCTTGCGGGTTTTCCGGTTTCGGCACAATCTGCGGCGCTTCGGACCAGCAGTTCTCATTTTGGCTGATGTTTCTGCTGCATGGCGGTTTCCTTGGGGGTTGGGACGGGTTGAGGCGGTGGTACGGCTGGCGGGTTCAGGGCGGTCGGTTGGCGGTGCCGCCGGTGGCGAGCAGGGACAGGAGCGCGTTCCAGTCGGGGAACACCTGGTATTCGGCGAGGGTGCGCAGGTGCTCGAACAGGCGGTAGCGGGTGCCGAGGCGTCGGCGGGCGGTCTGCCAGAGGGTTTCGGCGAGGTCGGCGGCGGTGTGCAGTGCGAAGGCGAGCAGGTTGAGGACGACGAGCACGGCGGCGAGGGTGTCCTGGCCGTGGCCGAAGTTGTGTTCGAGGTGGTAGCCGTGCTGCTTGAGGACGTTGAAGGTCTCGTTCTCGATCTTCCAGCGGGCGCGTGCGCAGTCGGCGAGTTCGACGACGTTGTCGCGGTTCACGTCGAGGCTGGTGACGAAGGCGCCGCGGTAGGTGACGGTGCCGTCGGGTTTGGCGCTGACGATCTCCAGCCAGTTGACGCGCAGGGCGTCGTCGCCGTCGCGGATGGGCAGGTCGTTCAGCCAGCGGTAGCGGTGGACGCGGCGCTTCGCGCCGCGGCCCACGGTGCGGTGCCGCGTGGGCGGGCGGATGCCGTCGAGGTACTCGTAGAGGGTCTTGTGGCTGGGTTGCTTGGCCGTGAGCAGGAAGTCGCCGCCGGCGTCGAGCATGGCTTGGCAGACGGGCTGGCAGGCGTACAGGTCGTCGCCGAGGTAGACCGGCTGCTGGGCGGCGCAGCGCGGGCCGTGGTGCGCCAGCCAGCGCTTGACCGCCTGCCGTTCGCAGTCCTGCTTGGCGGTGCCGTCCCGGGGCGCCACGAACTCCGGGGGCAGCGGCAGCGACTGCGCCCGGCCCGGCGCCACGACGTTGGCGGCCAGCATCTGGTGGAAGTACTCGGTGCCGCCGTCGGCGCGCTTGCGGGTCGAGCAGTGGTCGCAGTGGACCTTGCGCGAGCGGAAGAACTCGGTGCCGTCCAGGGCGACCAGCGTGTGGCCGTCGAGGCGGCGCATCGGTTCGAGCGCGCCGTGCGCGTCGAGGTCCTCGACGATGGCGTGGAACTGCCCGTCGAAGTGCTCGGTCGGCACGCCATCGAGCAGCTGGCGGATGTGGTTGTCGCAGGGGATGCGGTCGAGGCCGAACAGGGTGTGCGCGTTCGAGCGCGTGCGCGTCTCGGCCAGCGCGCGCTGATGCGCCAGGAACGACGGCGACTGCATGAAGAACACCGACAGCGCCGCCATGCCGATGTCGGCCATCGCGTAGCGCCGGTTGCTGCCGCGGCGCGGGTCCGGCATGCGCGCGCAGCACGCCCGCAGCCGGTCGAGGTGGCGCGCGAAGTGCCTCATGGCGGCGCCTGCGCCTCCTCTGCCATGATCGCCGCCAGCACCGCCAGGCGCTCCGCCGGCGGCATCGCCGCGTAGCGGCGGCCCCAACTCGCCGCCTTGCGCTTGACCGCCTGGCGGTGCGTGAAGTTCCGCCCCGCGCACGACGCCCAGTGCACCCGGTCCGGCGCGAAGTTGAACCACACCTGCTCGGTCACCACCCCCGCCTGGTTCATCACCTACAGCGACACGCCGCGCCAGTCCCGCAGCAGGTCGTCGTACAACGCCGACGGATACCCCGACACCATCACCGCGCAGGGCAGTCGCTTGAGCAGTTCCAGCAGCGCCGCGTGGTCGGCGTCCTCGTAGTCGTGCCGGTAGCGGCGCGACGACTTGCGCGCGCCGCGCAGGTACGGCGGATCGCTGTACACCAGCTCCGAACCGTCGAACGCGAACTCCGACAGGTACGCGTGGCAGTCGCCGTGCACCAGCTCCACCGGATACCCGCACTCGAACCGCGACAGCGCGCGACCGTCCAGGTCGATGCCGATGTTGCGCAGCGCCGCCGGCTTGCGCCGCATGAGCGCCCCGCCGCCCAAGTGCGTCTCGATGTACACCGCGTGCGGCGGCATCAGCGCAATCAGCGCCTGACACAGCCCCGACGTCGCCTTCGATCCGAACCACGGGTTGCCCATGGCCCGCACCATAGGCGCCGCCCTCTACGTTGTCAAGCCTCCCTCAAAACCACAGCTCCGCCGTCACAACACGCATGTGGCCAAAATGAGAACTGCTGGCTTCGGACGGCTCAGGATGGCCGGGCCGGGTGGCTGTTTCCGGGGCGCATCCCCTCAATCCCTTCAATCGGCCACCGCGTAGCGAGTCGCCCGGCCGTTGCCGGTCGAGTGCAGCAAGCCTGCTTCGGTCAGGGACTTCAGCGCGCGCTGCGCCTTGCGTTCGTCGAACCCGGTCCTGGCCGTCAGTTCCCGCGTGCTGATCGAGTCCCCCAACGCAGCGACCCGCCAGGCTTCCGCGGCGGCCGTGTTCAGCGCCCTCATGATGTCGGGTCCGGCAAGTTCGCGAGCCAGGGCGTCGGCGCTGCGGTAGATCGTGAGCACGAGATACGGGGCCTGCCATCGATACCTCGGCGGCGGCAGTCGTCCCCTGGCTGCCTGGCGACGAAGCGACCGCAGACCCAGCCCGCGCTCCTCCGCCAGCTTCATCTGCGAGAAGACGTAATGCAGCACGGGATTGCGGCTGAGCATGGGCGCATCGAGGGATTGCATCTGCTCGAGTGTGATCGGTTCAACGGGCAACCCGGGGCTCATGATCCTGACGCAATCCGGTGTCACCGTGACCTGGCACTTGGCGCCGGCGATCCCGTAATCCCGGTGGATGATCGCGTTGACGACGGCTTCCCTGACCATCTCGAAGAATGGGTCCAGCACATGCACGTGTTGGGCGCGCGTGCGGTCGATGGGGTCCGGGAGCCTCGCCCGCAGCCAGCCCAATGCCTCTTTCGGCACGAAAATCTGTGGGCCGTCGAAATCGCGCACTTCCTCCAGGCCATTCGGCAAGTGGATCGTGCCGAGCACGCCGGCATGGGGAATGGCGGTCCGCGGACTCGTCCCGAAGAGCAGAAACCCGAATCCCGTGGGCACGGTTCGTCCGGTGGGCGCTTTGCACAGGAGGCCGAGGCGCAGCAAGCGGCGCGTGAACCCCCCCTCGTCTTGCTCGGCGTTGGCGGTGTCGCGGTAGCGGTCGAGCGCCAACGGGGACAGGTCCTCGAGTTCGACCGCGCTCAGCTCGGACTCGAGTTCGGATAGCGGTTGAGGGGGTGCGCCGGCGCCATCCTCCCACGCTTCCGCGCGCGCCGTTGCCTGCTCCAGGAAAGGCTCGTTTTCGATGCGGATCCGGCGTTGCAGGTCGGCATCGAAGAGATGGACGTTGACACCGTGTTGCTGCAGGTAGCGGATGCCCCGGCGATCCACCGTGGGATCGGGATCCTCGATGCCGATCCAGACCTCCTTGATCCGTGCCCGCGCGATCCGTTCGGCGCAACCGAGCTTCGACGCTTGACGTGCTCCCGGCGCACACGGCTCCAACGTGCAGAACAGCACCGCCTGATCCAATCGAGCGTTCCGGAGCTTTCGCTCGATCAACGTGTACTCGGCGTGGTCGCCCTCGCGCAGCTCGCCGCGGCAAGCGCTCACGGGATCGTGGCCCGCGCGCCAGATCACCGCGCCCACCCGAGGCGTCGCCTTGGCGTCCGTGCGGCGCTCCGGCTCGGACTGCCGCATGACGTCCACCGCTTGTTCCATGAGTTGGCGGGCATCGAGTTGCGTCGCGTCGGACATGGACCATGCTCCTGTTAACGAACCGAAATCGCCGGTCGGCCGGCGGCTTCGTATCCGCGAGCGAATCATGCCATACACGCATGCGATCTGTCTGGAAAGAAGAGTAACGGGGGGATCCGGCATCTAATACCGACACTTTCGAGCTCGTATTGTCGGGATTTGCCCCGTGCCGCCCCCAAAGACCTGCTAATCGCGACAACATGGGCGGTTTCGTGTCGGGATTCCCGGGCCTTCCGCCGGCGCGTGAGAATGCTCGCCTGGCAGGCTGGTCAAGTCGTGTCTCGTCTCCACGAGGCCCCGGGCCCCTCGCCTCGGGATTAGACTTTGACCCGGGGCGACTCGCCTGACGGGCGGTCGAACGGTCAATGAGGAGGCCTAAAGCCATGCCCGAACACGCAACGCCGGTGATCGACTCGCAGGTGCACTGCTACGAGCGCGATCGGCCGGAGCGCCCGTGGGTGGGCACGCTGGTGGGTCCGGCCGAGGTGAGCGGCGACGACATGGTGGCCGCCATGGATCGCCTGGACGTGGACGGCGCACTGCTGGTGTCGCCGTGGGCCATGTATCGCTACGACGCGAGCTATGCGCTGGAGGTCGGCGCCCGCCACCCGAGCCGCTTCGGCCTCGTCAAGCCGTTCGATCCCGAGTCTCCGGGCGTGGCCGAGGAGATGGCCGAGTGGGCGGCGCGACCCGGCGTCGTGGGGGCGCGCCTGATGATGGGGGCCCCGGCGCCGCGCATCGCCGCGGCGGACGGCATCGACCGCGTGTTCGCGGCCGGGGCAAGGCTCGGGCTGCCGGTGAACGTGCTGTGCTGGGGCAACCTCGCGGCGTTCGCCGAGGCCGCGGAGCGGAACCCGGACACCCGGCTCGTCATCGACCACCTGGGCCTCCGGCAGCCGTTCGCGCCGCCGCCGCCCGCCGAGCCGTTCGGCGACCTCGAGCGGGTGCTCGACCTCGCGCGCTTCGACCACGTGGCGATCAAGATCTCCGGGGCCTGCACGCTGTCGCGGGAGCCGTTCCCCTTCGCGGACATCTGGGATCCGCTGGCGCGTGTCTTCGACGCCTACGGCCTGGACCGCTGCCTGTGGGGCACGGACTGGACGCGGGCGGTCCAGGTCGTCTCGCCGGAAGACGCGGTGGCGGCGTTTCGCGTCACGGACCGCCTGTCCGACTCGGACCGGGCGGCGTTGATGGGCGGCAGTCTGGCGCGCATCTATGGTTGGAGTCCGGGATGAAACCCGGGTAAAGGCGGCGGCGACGCGGGGTCGGCGCGCGCCGCCTCCGGTGCGACATCGTCCGTGCAGCCGTCACTCCACCCGCGCGAGCGCGGACACGATTCGAGCCCCGCCCAGCGCGGGTTGCGTCAGCTCCGTCTTGACGGTTCGATGGGGTTGCGCCCGCGTCACCCAGACGCGCATGGACGAGCCGTCGTCCCCCCGCAGGTCGACGCGATACGCGTCGAACGTCCCCGCCGGCGCCTCGACCGATTCCGTCGCGGCCACCGCCAGTTGAACGATCTGCACGGTGCCCGTCGCCGGCTGGAAGGCCCGTAGCTGCGTCTCGAAGCCGACGGTCAGCGGCATGGTCGCCAGCGTGGTCTCCAGGTGGCCGACGACAGGCGCTTCGAGCCGGACGGTGATGGGCGTGTCGTGGCGGCCCGGCATCGACACCTCGCCGGCGATGCGCGTTTCCCCGAAGTCGAGGGCGATGCGCGCCGGCCCCTGCTGGATGCTGCGGTGCACGGGCCGCAGGTCGTCGACGCGGAGCAGGACGTTGTCCGTGCTCTCGCCCATGGGCGTGTCGACGGTCGTCGCGATCCGCCAGACCTCCTCGCCTCGATGGGTTGCGCGGCTCCGTTCGACCGTGGTGGTCATGGTCATGGTCTGGCCGCCGGCTTCCATGGTCACGTCGTAGGTCAGCGTCGCCGGTTCGAGCATCGTGCCGTCGAGCACGGCGGCGGGCAAGTCCGGGCGCGCGACGATGGCTTCCGGCATCTCCACGTCGGCGACGTCCACGCGTAGCGCCGCAAGCTTCTCCGCCACGGCGGGCGCCATGTCCTGCTGGAAGCGTCCGCCGAGGTGCTCGGCCAGGAAGCGCTCGATTGCCGCGAACATCGCGAGCCGGTTCTCGCGGCCGGCGAAGCCGTGCCCTTCGTCGGGCGCCAGCAGGTACTGGACCGGACGCTCGAGGTCGCGCAGCGCCACGACGATCTGTTCGGATTCCGCCTGCTTGACGCGCGGATCGTTCGCGCCCTGGATGACGAGGAGCGGCGCCTCGATGTGTTCGGCATGGAAGAGCGGCGACTGCGACTCCAGGCGCGCCCGGTCCGCCGGGTCCGCGGGGTCTCCCACCCGGCGCATGAACGTCTGCCGGATGGGCCCCCAGTAGGGCGGGATCGCGTCCAGCAGGGTGACGATGTTCGACGGCCCGACGATCGACACGCCGGCGGCGTAGAGTTCCGGGGTGAACGTCACGCCCGCGAGCGTCGCGTAGCCGCCGTAGGAGCCGCCCATGATCGCGACCCGCCCGGCGTCGGCGAGGCCGATGTCGACGAGATGCCGCACGCCGTCGGTGATGTCGTGCTGCATGATGCCGGTACCCCACTCCCGATTGCCCTCGTTGAGGAAACGCTTGCCGTAGCCGGTGGAGCCCCGGAAGTTCGGCATCATCACGGCGTAGCCCCGATTCGCGAGGAACTGCGCCATCGCGTTGTAGCCCCAGGTGTCGCGGGCCCAGGGCCCACCGTGAGGAACGATGACGGTGGGCAGCCGCTCGGCCGCGACCCCGGGCGGCGTAATCAGGTAGCCGGGAATCTCGCGCCCGTCCCGGGCCGCATACCGTATCGGTTGCATGTTCGCCAGATGGTCGCTGGGCAGTTCGGGGCGTGCGTCGTAGAGCTTCGCGAGCGTCTGCGCCTTCCGGTCGTGGAGGAACACGGCGCCCGGATTGACGTCGCTGGCGACGGCGACGATGACGCGGGTCCCGTCCTCGGTGGAGGACGCGTACCCGAACTCGCCGTCCGGCAGGCGTTCCCGGAGCCAGTCGAGGTCTTGCCGGAGACGCTCGGTCCGCGGGTAGATGCGGACGCGGTCGCCGACGTACAGGGTGGCGATCAGTTCCTCGGTCGCATCCGAGAACCAGGTGCCGCCGAGGTCCACCTGACCCTCGGGATCGGAATCCACGACCGCCGCGGCGCCGCTGGCGACATCGACCAGCAGCAGGCGGACGAGGTCCACGTCCTTGTTGCTCGCCACGTACACGCGCTTGCCGTCCTTGTGGAACCGGCCGGGGGCGCAGGTGTCCTCCCAGCCGCATTCGTACAGCACGCGACCGGGCGCGCCGTCCTCGACGACGAGGATCTCCGTGCCGCCGTCCTCGCGCTGCCGCGTGGCGAGCCGCACGGCGCCGGCAAGGTCGGTCACCCATTGGCCGACGTTGACGTCGTTTTCGATCAGAAGCGTGCGTTCGCCGGTGTCGATGTCGAGCCGGTAGACGTCATGCAGCGTCGGGTCGCGGTCGTTGAGGCCGACGACGATCCGCGCGGGCGTGCCCTCCGGCACGGCATAGATGACGGCGCGAATGCCCTCCATCGGCGTCAGGTCCCGCGCCGGCGGGACGCCGGACGCTGCTTCCGGGGCGGCGCCCGGGTCGACCGCGTAGACGTGGTAGTCCTCGGTGCCGCCCTCGTCCTGGACGAACAGCACGTAGCGGCTGTCCTCGGTCCAGAAGTGACCGCCCAGGGGCCTGTCGGTGTCCGCGGTGAGCGGTCGCGCCGCGTCGAATGGCTCGTTCACGCCCTTCACCCAGACGTTCATCACCCCGCGCCAGGGTTTGCTGAACGAGATCCACCTGCCATCGGGCGACAGTTGGGCGCCCGATATCTCGGGGTCGCCGAAGAAGACGTCGCGATCAATCATGGGCGGTAGCCTGGCCAGCCGCTCGGCGGCGGTGTCCTCGGCGGCCAACGCCGGGGTCGTGGCCAGCAGTCCCGCGAGGCACAGGGCTACGCTGGCGAGGCGGGGGATGCCTTGGCGTCTCTCGCGGGCACGTCTCTCGCGGGCACGTCTCTCGCGGGCACGTCTCTCACAAGCATATTGGTGGTGGGGCATAGTCACACTCCTTTGGACCCTCTGAGCAGGCCAGCCGGCCGGACCCATCCATGGGCTGATGACGCGCATGTTACCGGGTGTGGCGCGAGCCGTGGCCGCGGTGTTCTCGCTCGGATACGCCGCCGCGCGCGTTTTCGGGGTCCCGCGGGGCGCCCTCGCTATAATCCCCCGTGCCGCAACGGTTTGGAGCCGCCTCATGCCCACCGGCGCCGGTGCGCACGATCCTGTCCAGTATCAGCCCGACGAGAATCCGCCCCATCTCCTGTCCCTGGGGTTCGGCGCCCAGGCGACCCTCATGATCGTGGGGGGCGTGGTGCTGACGCCCGCCATCGTGGTGCGGGCCGCCGGCGGTACGGAAGCCTTCCTCTCGTGGGCCGTGTTCGGGACGCTGCTGGTGAGCGGGTTCGCGACGGTTCTGCAGGCGCTCAAGGTCGGCCGCGTCGGCGCCGGGTACATCCTCTTCATGGGAACTTCCGGTGCGTTCATCGCCGTGAGCATCACCGCGCTCGCCGAGGGCGGTCCGGGGCTGCTCGCGACGCTCGTCATCGCCTCCTCGCTGTTCCAATTCCTGTTCGCCGCCCGCCTGTCGTTGGTGCGCCGCATCGTTACCCCGATGGTGGCCGGCGTCGTCATCATGCTGATCTCCGTCACGGTGACACCCATCGCCTTCGACATGCTCGACGACATTCCGGCAGGCGCGCCCGTTGCGGCAGCCCCCGTCAGCGCGGGGGTCACGCTGGTCGCCATCCTCATCGTCGGCGCGGTCGGGACCGGACTCGTGCGCCTCTGGGCGCCGCTCATCGGCATCGGCGTGGGGGGGATTGCCGCGGGGTTCTTCGGACTGTACGACCTCGGCGCCGTGATCGAGGCGCCCTGGATCGGCTTGCCGGCGCTGGCCTGGCCCGGTCTGGAGATGGGCCTTGGCCCGGACTTCTGGGCGCTCCTGCCGGCGTTCGCGTTCGTGACGCTGGTCGGCGCGGTGGAGACGGTCGGGGACTCGATCGCCGTGCAGCGCGTGTCCTGGCGCCGGCCGCGGGCCGCGAACTTCCGCGAGGTGCAGGGGGCCGTCAACGCGGACGGCGTCGGCAACCTCCTCTCGGGCCTGATCGGTACCGTGCCCAACACGACCTACTCCTCGAGCGTCGCGGTGGTGGAGATCACGGGCGTGGCGGCGCGGCGTGCCGGAGTCTACGCGGGAGCGCTGCTCGCCGCGCTGGCGTTCCTGCCCAAGGTGACGGCGCTGCTGCTGGCGGTGCCGAACCCGGTCTTTGGCGCCTTCACGCTGATGATGATGGGCCTGCTGTTCGTGCAGGGCATGCGCCTGGTGATCGCCTCGGAAATCGACTCGAAACAGGCGATGGTCGTGGGGCTGGCATTCTGGCTGGGCGTGGGCTTCCAGGGCGAGGACGTGTTCCGCGACCTGATGGACGCGCGCTGGGCGTCGCTGCTCGGCAACGGCATGACCGTCGGCGGGTTCTTCGCCATCGCGGCCACGCTGCTGCTGGAACTCCTGGAGCCACGCCGGAGCCGCTTGCGGATCCAGCTCTCGCCGGCGGCGCTCCCGGAACTGCACGCGTTCCTGGAAGGCATCGCGCGGCGCTACCGGTGGAGCGCGCCGGCCGCTGGCCGGCTGCAGCTTGCGGGCGAGGAGGTGCTGTCGCGCCTGGTCGAGCTGCGTCCGCGTTCGGACAGCGCGCTGCTCGTCCTGGGGCGGCCGGACGGCGACGGCGTGGAGCTCGAGTTCGTGGCGGCGCCCAGCGACGCCAATGTCGAGGACCAGATGCTCGTCCTGGACACCAAGAGAGAGTTTGCCGCGGACGAGGTTTCGCTCCGGCTGCTCGACCATGCCGCGGAGTCGGTGCGGCACCAGCAGTACTACGACACGGACTTCATCACGGTGCGGGTGCGGCGCGGCGGGGAGACCTGACCCCCGGGGGGTGCACGACAAATTTGTTTAGGCGGCGCGGATTTTGCGGCGGTTCCAGAAGTTGTTGAAGCGGTTGCTGAGGACGGCGCAGCGCAGTGCGGCGATGGCGTTGGCGCCGGCGACGGACCAGTGCATGCCGGGGCGTTTGCATCGGGTCACGACGACGTTCTTGCAGCCGGCCTCGAGGACGCCGGAGCCGACGCACAGTCCCATGGCGCGGAAGGCCGGGTAGCGCATGCGGTGGCGGTTGGTGCGGATGTAGTCGATGCAGCGGCGCGCGTCGTCGTGGTGGGGGTGGCGTTGCAGCGCGCGCAGGATGGCGCCGAGCTGGCCGTTGTCGAGTTCGTCGCGGCGGCGTTGTGCCCAGCGCGCGGCCATGTCGGTGCCGGGACCGTAGATGGCCTTGGCGACATCCCACGGGTGCTGTTTGGCGTGGAACAGGTCGACGATCTGGATGGCGTCGGGGAACAGTTCGTCGGCGATGTTCCAGATCCACGGCGCCCCGTCGCCGAGCACCACTTGGCGGCGCGCGTGGTGGAAGCCGCGGCGGCGCGCCTCGCGCGCGGCGCGTTGCGCGAACGGCGCCGGTTCGGCGTCGGTGTCGCGACTGGCGGCGCTCTCGATGGCCGCCGTGTAGCCTACCGAGCCGGCCGCGCGCGCTGGCAGTTCGTGGCCGTGTTGGTCCGTGGCGGCGTTCCACACCGCGACCAGCTTCATCTCGCGCGTCTTCGCCGAGCCATCGGGCTGTTTGCCGGCGCGGCCGGCCAGTTCGTCCTTGCGCACCGGCACGCCGGTGCCGTCCATGCCCAGGTACATGGTCGGCGCGCGGCCCGGCTCGGCGGTGACGGTGTTGCGTTCGTCGTCGGCCAGTTCCCGGCCGAGCGCCCGCGCCACGCGCTCGGCCTGCTTGGCGCCGAGCAGCACGCCGGCGAGTTCGTGGAGCAACGCGCCGGTTTCCGCGAAGCTGGCGCGCGCCGCGGCCAGACCGGTCATGCGCACCACGCCGGGCGACGGCGATGTGCCCTCGATGCCGAGGGTGCGGTCGCGCGGACACCAGCCGGCGTCGCAGGTGGCGCAGTGGTAGTAGGCGCGCCGCAGCTGCAACCGGCCCACCACGGTGGTGACCGTCTTCGGACGCCGGCCCATGTACGCGGCGTGGCCGCCGCAACCGTCGCACGGCACGCGCGCCCCGGCGTGGTCGCCGTGATCGGCGTTCAGCCGCCCCTCCACCAGCCGCGCCGCGAAGTCGAGCGTGCGGTGCCGCAGCGTCGTCTCCAGCGCCTCGAAGTCGACGCCGCGCGCCGCGCCGGCGCCGAACAGCGCCTCGACCTCCGCGGCGAGGTCTGTCGCGAAGGCCGTCGTCAGCGTTTCGCGGAGCCCCCTTTTTGGGCGCTCCGCCCCGCGTCCCGGCCGGCCTTGAGCCGCGCCCGACACAGTTCCTCGCTGGCCTCCACGAACTGTCGGGCGAGGTCCTTGAAGTGCGCGTGCTCGGCGATCTGCGCGCGCGTTTCCTGGAGCGCCGCGCGCGGCACCCCGCGCGTCACGGTCTTGCCGCGCACGCGCCGCATCAGCGCCCAGCCCGGGTGCCCCGGATCGTCCGCGCGGGCGCAGTGGCAGGTCGGCTTGCCGCACTTGCGACGCATCTCGACCAGCGTGCCGGGCCGGCAGTCGCCGACTGCGGCCAAGGCGTCGCGCAGGGTGTCGCGACGGTGTTCGAGTTCAGCGATGTTCCCGACCTTGGGCATGCGTGCGGCTCCCATTCCAACCGTAAGGGCTAATGATCTTGCAGACGACTCGCCTAAGCCACCGTGATGCCCGCATCTCCATACCAGACCAACAAATCTGACGTGCACCCACCCCCGGGTTCCACGTACCGGGCCGACGCCCTTTGTGGCATGCTTTCGTGCTGGCGGGGCGCATATGATCCAGGGAGGTTGACGGTGGAGATTCGACCCACGAGCGGGGGCTGTGGCGCGGAGGTGGAGGGCGTCGACCTGACGGCGGTCTCGGACGCCGAGGTCGAGGCGATACTCGATGCCCACGCGGAGTACGGCGTCGTGTTCTTCCGGGACCAGAAGCTGACGCCGGACACCCAACTCGCGGTGGCGGAACGGTTCGGGCCCATCAACGTGAACCGGTTCTTCTCGCGGGTCGCCGAGCAGCCGCGTGTCGCGGAGGTGTTGAAGGAGCCCAGCCATGCGAACAACATCGGCGGCGGCTGGCACACGGATCACTCCTACGACGCCCTGCCCGCGATGGGATCGATGCTCTACGCGATCAACGTACCCGCCCACGGCGGCGACACGATGTTCGCCAACATGTACACGGCGTACGAAGCGCTTTCCGATGGCCTCAAGCGCACCCTGGAAGGGCTCTCGGCCGTGCACTCGAGTCGTCACGTTTTCGGTCCGGGCGGCTACCACGAACAGCGCCGGGACGAGCGCTACGGGAACGCCGAGGAGGCCACCCAGGACGCGGTGCATCCGGTCGTCATCCGGCATCCCCGGTCGGGACGGCCGGCGCTCTACGTCAACCGCGCGTTCACGCTGCACATCGAAGGCTGGACCGTCGAGGAATCGCAGCCCCTCCTGCAGTACCTCTACGGCGTTGGGGCGCGCCCCGAGCACACGTGCCGGTTCCGCTGGGAGCGGGGGAGCGTTGCCTTCTGGGACAACCGCGCGACCTGGCACTACGCGCTGGACGACTACCCGGGGGAGACGCGGCGCATGCACCGCGTCACGATCGACGGCGGAGAGCTCTCGGCCTACGCCGCGTAAGCCGACCGACGGGCGCCCGGGCGGCCCGGGACCGCGCACCCGCCTGGCCCCGGCCGCACGGCCCGGCCTGTTCCTGCCGCGGTTTCCCTGCCGCGGTTGTCGGACCGCGTCGATACGAATTTACGATGCGAGTTGTGGCAATCTGAACGCTTGCCTGAGTGAACGAGGGAGAACCGCATGACTCGGCTCAAGTTCGGGGCGTTCCTGGCGCCGCACCATCCCATCGACGAGCATCCGACGCTGCAGTTGCAGAGCGACCTCGAGCTGGTGGCCCACCTCGACCGCCTGGGCTACGACGAGTTCTGGTGCGGCGAGCACCACTCGACGGGTTGGGAGGTGATCGCGTCGCCCGAACTCTTCCTGGCGGCCGCCGCCGAACGCACCGCGCGGATCAAGCTCGGCACGGGCGTGGTTTCGCTGCCCTACCACCACCCCTTCATGGTCGCGCAGCGCATGGTGCAGCTCGACCACCAGAGCCGCGGCCGCGTCATCTTCGGCTCGGGACCCGGCGCGCTGCCGTCGGACGCCCACACGCTGGGGGTGGACCCGATGCTGCTGCGCGACCGGCAGGACGAGGCGATGGGCGTCATCAGGCGCCTGTTCGCCGGCGGAGAGCGCTTCGACCACGAGAGCGACTGGTTCACGCTGCGCGACGCCAAGCTGCAGCTGCTTCCGCTCCAGGAGGAGATCGAATTCGCTGTCGCGTCCCTGATCAGCCCGTCGGGCATGACCCTCGCCGGCAAGCACAGCACCGGCGTGCTCTCGATCGGCTCGACTACCACGGCCGGCATGCAGGCGCTGCCGCTGCAGTGGAGCTTCGCCGAGGAGTCCGCCGCGAAGCACGGCGGTACGGTGGACCGGGCGAACTGGCGGCTGGTCGTCTCCTGGCACATCGCCGAGTCCCGCGAGGAAGCGCTGCGCCAGGCTGGGCCGGGGCTCCTGCGCCACAGCAACGACTACCTGGTCGGCACCCTGGCGGCGGGGCAGGGCGAGGTCTACAAGACGGCCGAAGAGGCGGTGGAGGCGACAGCCTGGGGCGAGCACGCGATCAACGTCGTCGGTACGCCCGACGACCTGATCGCCCGCATCCGCGAACTCCAGGAACTGACCGGTGGATTCGGCGCCATCATCGCGTTCGCACACGACTGGGCCAACCGGGAGGACACGCTGCGCAGCTACGACCTGGTCGCCCGGTACGTGATCCCGGAGACGAACGGCATGCTGGAGGGCTACCGCGAATCCAACCGCTTCGTCATCGACCACCGGGACGTCTGGAACCGCGCCGGCGCCGCGATCATGAGCAAGATCGCCGAGAACAAGCGGGCGGCGGCGGCGATGCAGGAGGCCGACGAGCGCCGGCCCGCGTTCATCGCGGACGTGTCGGCGACCATGGACAAGGAGGCGGCGGCCGACGGCGACTAGCCCGCATTTCTCAGTGTGCCGTGCAAAGGTGCGCGGTCTCAGTGGGTGCAAGTCCCACCCGGCAAGAGTCGTTCCAGCCGGTAGCAGTCGGAACGGTGGTGGAGGTAACGAAGCAACCGAAGCTTCCGATGTAAAAGGGTCCGTAAGGGACTCAGCGAGCATGCAGGCCGTAACGAGCAGTGAACGCCGGGCAGGCCTCGAAAAGGGCAATGCGGAAGCCGACCCGCCTGAGAATCGGGGAAGGCCGCCGCCGTTGGGGAAGGAGAGCGACACGCGCACCCAACGGTTCCGCCGGGGTAGTGGCGACGGCATGTACGCAGAGGGATCGTGTGCAACACGGGAAGCCCCTCGGGGTGGTTGGCGAAGCGGAGCTGGCCAACGGTGGCGCCGTGAGGCGTGGAACCGGCTCCTTGGGGTGGCGGAGAGGGTCGTAGTACCGCGGAAGCCGGGTAATGCCGGTGGAGGGAAGGACCCTTGGTCTGGGAACGGTGCTGGCAGGAGCGCGCGACGGGCGATTGACGAATGAGTCTGGCAACGCCACCAACGGTCGAGAAGCTGCGCAAGGCACTACATGCGAAAGCGAAGGAGGAAGACGGGTACCGCTTTTATCTCCTGTACGACAAGGTCCATCGACGGGACGTGCTGAGACATGCCCATGCGCTGAGCCGCGCTACGCGCGGTGCGCCGGGCGTGGACGGCGAGACGTTCGCGAGGATCGAGGCGCGGGGGTGCGAGGCGTGGCTCGACGAACTGGCGGAAGAGTTGAGGAAGAAGACCCATCGGGCCGCCCCGGTACGCCGGGTGTGGATCCCGAAGGCGAACGGTGGACGCAGGCCGCTCGGCATCCCGACGATCCGGGACCGGGTGGAGCAGACGGCGGTGGTGCTGGTGCTCGAACCAATCTTCGAGGCGGACCTGCAGCCAGAGCAATATGCGTACCGCACGAACCGACGCGCGCAGGATGCAGTGCGACACGTTCACTGGCTGGTTACGCACGGCCACGACGAAGTGGTTGACGCGGACCTGTCCGGATACTTCGATAGCATCCCGCATGCGCCGCTGATGAAGTCGGTGGCGCGGCGGGTGAGCGACCGGCACCTGCTGGCGCTGCTCAAGCAGTGGCTGGTGGCGCCGGTGGAGGAAGACGACGGACGGGACGGCTGGACACGGACGACGCGCGCGAAGGACGAGAAACGCGGGGTGCCGCAAGGCGCGCCGATCTCGCCCCTGCTGTCGAACCTGTATATGCGGCGGTTCCTGCTGGGCTGGAAACGGCTCGGCCACCAACGGCGCCTGAACGGCTACATCGTGAACTACGCGGACGACTTCGTGATCTGCTGCCGCGGCAGCGCGGCGCAAGCCATGGAGACGATGCGAGACATGATGGACAGGCTGGGGCTGACGGTCAACGAAGACAAGACGCAACTACGCCGCCTGCCGGACGGGAGCTTCGACTTCCTCGGATACACGATCGGTCGCTGCCACTCACCACGCACGGGCCGTGCCTACGTCGGTACGCGCCCATCGCGCAAGAGTGTGCGCCGGGCCATGGCGAAGGTCAGTGAGCTGACGGCGCGCCGCACGGCCTGGAGGCCAGCCGAAGACGTGGTGGGACAGCTCAACCGGATGCTGTCGGGGTGGGGCGGTTACTTCTGCCTCGGTCCGGTCGGCAAGTCGTACCGGGCGCTCGACGCGCACACCCGACATCGGCTCCGCTGGTGGTTGTGTCGGAAGCACAAGCAAGGCGGCAAGGGGACGACGCGCTACCCCGACGAGTATCTCTACGACAAGTTGGGACTCGTACGCCTGGCCGTGACGACGCGCGACCTTCCGTGGGCGAAGGCATGATCCCGGAGAGAGCCGGATGCGGGAAAACCGCACGTCCGGTTCGCCGAGCGGCGACTGGAGACGGAGTGGGTCTAAATCGGGTTAGGCCGGCCCACCACCGCGCCAGTCGTCGACTCTACCCAGGCCGCTGGTCGGCGCCAAGAGGCTGTGCGGTTTCAAGAGGTTGACCATGGCGCCAAATGATTGTGCCGATGCCGGACTGCGCTGGCCGCGCCCTCGCGGGTCTTTTGGCCCCGTGCGCGTACATGCTCCCTCAACCGTAGGCCCCGCTATGCTCTCGGTCGCGAGCACGCGCACGGGGCCAAAATCCTCCGCGATCATCGCGGCCCCTGGTGGGAAATGCGGGCTAGGGGGTTGCGCGCAGAGTCGCTTCGCAGAACGGTACGGTCGTGAAGTCCACGGCGCGAGTTCGTAGCACGGTGGTCTCGGGTGCCGGACGCCGAGCGCAACCCGCCCGGTGCACGAGCGGACGTTCCGCCGGGCACAGCGGCGGCCGGGGGGAGCCCGAGGGGGGCGCGCCGGCCCCGTCGATGGGCACGATAACGAGCCGCCCAACCGGCGAGAGCGCCGGCGCCACCGGTGCGCGCGTACGCCACGGTGGCGGGGGGGAGCCCGAGGGGGGCGCCTCGGTCCCATCGATTGGCACGATAACGAGCCGCCCCCCTCGAAGAAAACAGTGACCCGTTACGTCGCCAGACGCCTGCTCCTCATCGTGCCGACGCTCCTCGGCATCGTCACCATCAACTTCTTCATCGTGCAACTGGCCCCGGGCGGGCCCGTGGATCAGATGATCGCGCGCCTCGCCGGCCAGGACCTCTCGGCGACGGCGCGCATCGCGGGCGCTACCGACACGATGCCGCAGTTCTCGAACGCGGACCAGACCCTGCGTACGCAGTACGCCGGAGCCCAGGGGCTGGATCCCGAACTCATCGCCGCCATCGAGAAGCAGTTCGGCTTCGACAAGCCGATCCACGAGCGCTACGTCAAGATGCTCGGAGACTACGCGCGGCTGGATTTCGGCACGAGCTACTACCAGGACCGGCCGGTCCTGGAACTGATCGCCGAGCGCCTTCCCGTGTCGCTCTCGCTCGGGTTCTGGTCGATGCTGCTGATCTACACGGTCTCGATACCCCTCGGCGTGGCGAAGGCGGTGCGCGAGGGCACGCGCTTCGACGCCTGGACCAGCGGGGTCATCTTCGTCGGCTACGCGATGCCGAGTTTCCTCTTCGCGGTTTTCCTCATCGTGCTGTTCGCGGGCGGCTCGTACCTCGACTGGTTCCCGCTGAAGGGCCTCGTGTCGTCGAACTTCGACGAGCTTTCCTGGGCCGGCAAGATCGCCGACTACTTCTGGCACCTGGCGCTGCCCGTGACGGCGCTCACCATCGGCGGCTTCGCGACGCTCACGATGCTCACCAAGAACTCGTTTCTCGAGGAGATCTCGAAGCAGTTCGTGCTGACGGCGCGGGCCAAGGGGCTGAACCAGCGGCGCGTGCTCTACGGCCACGTGTTCCGCAATGCCATGCTGATCGTGGTGGCCGGTTTCCCGGCGGCACTGGTCGGCATCCTGTTCACCAGCGCGCTCCTGATCGAGGTCATCTTCTCCCTGGACGGGCTCGGGCTGCTCGGGTTCGAGGCGATCCTGAAGCGCGACTACCCGATCATGTTCGGCACCCTGTTCTGTTTCACGTTCCTGGGTCTCGCCATGACCCTGCTCGGCGACATCGCGTACACGTTCGTGGATCCGCGTATCGACTTCGAGGCCCGGGAGGGCTGATGGCCGTCGCCCGGGAGCATCCGCGGGCGGGCGGGCTGGCGGCCACGGACGGCTTCGTGGTGACGGAGACTGCCGCGCGCCCGGGGGTCTCCCCGGTGCTGCGCCGCCGCTGGCGCAACTTCAAGGCCAACAAGCGCGGCTACCGGAGCCTCTGGATGGTCGGCACGATGGTGGTCGCCAGCATGTTCGCGGAGCTGATCGCGAACGATGCACCCCTGCTCCTGCGTTACGAAGGCGCGTTCTACTTCCCGGTCTTCGTCACCTACCCGGAGACCGAGTTCGGCGGTGTCTTCGAAACGGAGGCGGAGTACCGCGAGCCGCCGGTGCAGGAACTCATAGCGGCCGGCGATGGCTGGATGGTGTGGCCGGTCGTCCCCTTCAGCTACGACACCATCGATCTCCACACGGAAGGCGCGGTGCCTGAGCCGCCCTCGTGGCGCCACTGGCTCGGCACGGACGACGTGGGCCGGGACGTCGCGGCGCGCATCATCTACGGCTTCCGGCTGTCCGTGCTGTTCGGCCTGGCGCTGACGCTGTTCAGTTCCGTCGTCGGTATCGCCGTCGGCGCCACGCAGGGGTATTTCGGCGGTCTCGTCGATCTCTTCGGCCAGCGCCTGGTCGAGATCTGGGCGGGGCTGCCGGCGCTCTTTCTCATCATCATCCTGTCGAGCCTGATCGAGCCGAACCCGGTCGTACTGCTCATGCTGCTGCTGCTCTTCAACTGGATGGCGCTGGTGGCCGTGGTCCGCGCGGAGTTCCTGCGCACGCGGAACTTCGACTACGTGCGCGCGGCGAAAGCGCTGGGGGAATCGGACCTGACCATCATGACGAAGCACGTGCTGCCGAACGCGATGGTGGCGACCCTCACCTATCTTCCGTTCGTGCTGAACGGCGCGATCACGACGCTCACGTCCCTCGACTTCCTCGGCTTCGGCCTGCCGGCGGGTTGGCCGTCCCTCGGGGAACTGCTCGCCCAGGGCAAGGCCAACATCCAGGCGCCGTGGCTCGGCCTCTCGGGCTTCTTCGCGCTTGCGATCATGCTCACGCTCTTCGTGTTCGTCGGCGAAGGCGTGCGCGACGCGTTCGATCCGCGGAGGTCGGCGACATGAGCCCTCAGCCCGGGGAGCGCGAGGGGCAGGCCCCTCGCAAGGGAGAGCAGCGCGAGGGGCCTGCCCCTCGCATGAACAGCCCAAACGTGCTGGAGGTCCGGGACCTTGCGGTCGCCTTTCGCGGCGAGGAGGTCGTACGCGGCGTCGATTTCCACGTGGCGCGCGGCGAGACCGTCGCCCTCGTTGGGGAGTCGGGCTCCGGCAAGTCCGTGACGGCGCTGTCCGTGATGCAGCTCCTCCCGTACCCGGCCGCGAGCCATCCGCGGGGTTCCGTCCTGGTCGACGGCCGGGAGGTCCTCGGCGCCCCCGAGGAGGAGATGCTGAAGATCCGCGGCGACCGCGTGGGGATGGTGTTCCAGGAGCCGATGACGTCGCTGAACCCGCTGCACTACATCGAGAAGCAGATCGCCGAGATCCTCTTCGTGCACCGGGCGATGAACAAGCGGGCGGCGCGCGAACGGACGCTGGAACTCCTGCACCTCGTCGGTCTGCAGCGCGCGGAGGAACGGCTGCGGGCATATCCCCACGAGTTGTCCGGCGGACAGCGGCAGCGCGTCATGATCGCCATGGCGCTGGCCAACGAACCGGACCTGCTGATCGCGGACGAGCCCACCACGGCGCTCGACGTCACGATACAGGCGCAGATCCTCGCCCTGCTCGCGGACCTGAAGCGCAAGCTCGACATGGCGCTGCTGCTCATCACCCACGACCTCGGCATCGTGCGCAAGATGGCCGATCGCGTGTGCGTGATGACGGACGGGCGGATCGTCGAGCAGGGACCCGCGGCGCGGATTTTCGCGACGCCGGCGCACGCCTACACGCGCCGCCTGCTCGCGGCGGAGCCAAAGGGCGAACCGACGGCGGCGGACCGGGATGCCCCGGTGGTGATGCGGGGAGAGGGCGTCGGCGTGCGTTTCAATCTGGCGAAGGGACTCTTCGCGCGGCGGCGCGTGCTGAAGGCCGTGGACGACGTCTCGGTCACGGTCCGCCAGGGACACACGCTCGGGATCGTCGGCGAGTCAGGTTCGGGGAAGACGACCCTCGCGCTCGCGCTGCTGCGGCTCATTGCCAGCGACGGCGAAGTGCACCTTGGCGACAGGCCGCTGCACACGCTCCGGGGCAAGGCGCTGCGTCCGCTGCGCAGCGACATGCAGATCGTCTTCCAGGACCCGTACGGCAGCCTGTCGCCACGCCAGTCGATCTACCAGATCGTCGGCGCGGGCCTGCGGGTGCATCGCCCGGAACTGGCGCCGGCGGGGCGGCGGGAACGCGTCGCCGAGGCACTCGTCGAAGTGGGCCTGGATCCGGGCATGCTGGACCGCTATCCGCACGAGTTCTCCGGCGGACAGCGCCAGCGCGTCGCCATCGCCCGCGCCATCGTGCTACGGCCGCGCGTCGTCATGCTCGACGAGCCCACGTCCTCCCTGGACATGTCCGTGCAGGCCCAGATCGTCGACCTGTTGCGCGACCTGCAGGCCCGCCACGGGCTCGCCTATCTCTTCATCAGCCACGACCTGAAGGTCGTGCGCGCCCTGGCGGCGGAGCTGATCGTGATGAAGGACGGCGTGATCGTCGAGCAGGGACCGGCGCACAGGATCTTCACGGCGCCGGAGACCGCTTACACGAAGGCGCTGATGGCGGCGGCGTTCGATCTGGAGGC
Source organism: Pseudomonadales bacterium (assembly GCA_963664635.1). GTDB lineage: Bacteria > Pseudomonadota > Gammaproteobacteria > Pseudomonadales > Azotimanducaceae > VXNE01. The sequence continues at coordinate 1,492,654 of OY761542.1, forward strand.
CGTGGCGACCGGGTAAGGCGCTCAGGCCAGAGTTAGCCGGTGCGTGAGGAGCGCTTGCCGTGCTGCGACCGGTGGCGCCAGGGTCGGCGGCGATGCTTGACGTGTTCTGGTCCGCTGCCAATACTCCGCTTTCCCAAGACGCTTCGTTCAACAGAACCATGTCCTTTCGGGCGGATCTTGCGTTGTATGACCGCGATGGTCGGCTGACCGCCGTCGCTGAGGTCAAGAACCGACTGGGAACCTCGCGAAGATGGGCAGCGCAAACTCGGCGGAACATCCTTGCTCACGGTACCTTGGGCCAGTCGGACTATTTCCTCCTGGTCACTCCTGATCGCATCTACCTCTGGAAGGATGCCGGCGCAGAACCGCACGAGGTGTTGCCGAGCTACGAGGGGAACTTGGAGCCCTCCTTCGCTCCATACTTCGACAAGGCGCGGATAGACCCCGGTCGCGTGACCGGGCAAGCGTTTGAAATGCTGGTGGCTGCATGGTTGAGCGATCTGACTCGAGCTTCTTCCGGAGATCCGGATTCGGGCCAGGACTGGCTGGAGGAGTCAGGACTTCGCGCGGCGGCTCGGGATGGACACGTTGAGCATGAAGCGGTGGTGTGAAGGTCTATGTGGAGGCGAACTTCGTTCTCGAGCTTGCGCTGCGGCAAGAGCAGGCCCGTAGTTGCGAAGAGATATTGGGCATGTGCGGACGACAAGGGCTGCGCCTGTTCATTCCTGCGTACTCGCTTGCGGAACCCTACGAAACGCTCGTCCGCCGCCGCAGGCAACGACAACGGGTAATGCGCGATTTCGAGGTTGAGTGGAAGCAGCTTGCGCGCACGGCGGCCTATGCCGATCGGGCACCCGATTTCGAAGCAGTGTCGGCGCTGTTGATCAACAGCGCGGAACAGGACGCCACCCGACTTGAGCACGTACGCGGGGAGATCCTGGGGCTCGGCCACGTGATCCCCCTTGAGCGATCAGTCCTGGCTGCATCGACTCGGTACCAGCGGACGCACGACTTCGAGCCGCAGGACGCGATCGTCTATGCGTCGGTGGTCTCCCATCTTGAGGGTGACACGGCCGATGAACGGAGCTGCTTCATCAATCGCGATTCCAAGGACTTCGATGATCAACGCGTGGTGGACGAACTCGATCGCCATCGGTGCAAGCTGTTGCCCCGCTTCGACTCTGGCCTGGATTTCCTTCGAGCTCATCTTCCGTGACAGTGCTCCGGCGAAGACGGCGGTCAGGTGCTGGCACGACCTGCGGTCGCGTTGGGAGTTTCGCCGGCGCGAAACTCCCAACGGCGCGAGCCCCTGGCAGGGAACTCCAGGGCGCAAGCCGCAGGAGGTTGTCGACACCGATGGAGGTGATGCAGTGATCCGCGAGGCCAATGGACGTGTGGTGTGGTGGGGCGTTTGATGCCGCAGGTCTTCACCGAGTCCCCGGAGCTGGACGACGGTCTCGTCGAGCCCGCGAACTGGGGCGACGAGGCGTGGGTGCACGACCAGTTCGCCTGGCTGCGCCGCCACGAGCCCGTTCGGCGGATGGAACCCGAGGGCTTCGAGCCGTTCTGGTCGCTGTCGCGCCATGCCGACGTCAAGGCGGTGGAGAGCGATCACCGGCTCTTCATCAACGACCCGCGGCCGATTCTCGGGCCGCGGATGCTGGACACGCTGGTGCGGCAACTCGTGGGCCGCCGCCACCTCGTGCGCTCCCTGGTGCAGATGGACGATCCCGACCACGCGCAATACCGCGCGCTCACGCAGCAGTGGTTCCGGGGCGAGAACATCCGCCGGCTGGCCGGACGTGTCAAGGAACTCGCCGCGCAGTACGTCGACCGGCTCGGGGAGCTCGGCGGCGAGTGCGACTTCCTGAAGGACATCGCCATGTGGTACCCGCTGCGCGTGATCATGTCGATCCTCGGGGTGCCGGAGAGCGACGAGCCGCTGATGATGAAGCTGACCCAGGAACTGTTCGGCTCGTCGGACCCCGACACGCAGCGCTCCTTCGAACCGATGTCGCTGGTCGACGTGGTGCGCGACTTCGAGGACTATTTTTCGGACCTCAGCCGGCAGCGGCGGGCGCATCCCACGGACGACGTGGCGACCGTGATCGCCAACGCGCGCATCGACGGGGAGCCCCTGCCGGAACACGAGAGCAACAGCTACTACATGATCATTGCCACCGCCGGGCACGACACGACCAGTTCGGCGACGGCCGGCGGGCTGCTTGCATTCATCGACAACCCGCACCAGCTGGCCCGGTTCCGTGCCGCCCCGGATGCGCACATGGCGACCGCGCTGAACGAGATCATCCGCTGGGTCTCGCCCGTGCGGCAGTTCACGCGCACCGCCACCGCCGACTGCGCCGTGGGAGGCGTCGATATCGCGCAGGGGGAGTCCTGCGTGCTCTGGTATCCGTCGGCCAACCGCGACGAGACCGCCTTCGACGCCCCGTTCGAGTTCCGCATCGACCGCCCCATGAACCACCTCGCGTTCGGCTTCGGCGCGCACGTGTGCCTCGGCCAGCACCTCGCCCGAATGGAGATGGGGGCGTTCTTCAAGGAACTGTTCCGGCGCGTGGACAGTTTCGAACTGAACGGCGCACCGCTTTACTCCCAGTCGACGTTCGTGGGCGGCCTGAAGAGCCTGCCGGTCCGTTACCGCATGAAGTAGACGCCGCCCGGAGACCCTGCCCGCAAGCGCGGAGTTCACGGGCTTCGTGGTGTCCCGCGCCGCTTCGCGGGGCCGGGCAAGGAGGCCGGGCAAGGAGGGCTTGATCTTCCCCGCGCTTGCTCTAAGAATATGCGCCGCCCCGGACCCGGGGCGCTGCAACGAGTGTGATGACAAGGACTCTCGGAACGTGATCGAAGCCGAAAACCTGACGCGTCGCTTTGGCGACAACGTGGCGGTCGACGCGGTGAGCTTCCAGATCGGCCACGGGGAAATCGTGGGACTGCTCGGCCACAACGGGGCCGGCAAGACCACGGTCATGAAGATCCTGACCGGCTACCTCGAGCCGAGCGATGGCTCCGCCGCGATCGACGGCCGGGACGTCACGGAGCATTCCTCGCAGGTGCAGCGCGAGATCGGCTACCTGCCGGAGAGCGTGCCCCTGTACTTGGACATGGAAGTGCTCGACTACCTCGCCTTCGCGGCGACCGTGCGGGGCGTTGCCGAGCCGGATCGGCCCGGGGCGATCCGGCGGGCGGTGGAAGCGACCGGTCTCGCCGACCGTGCGCTCGACGTCATCGGCACGCTGTCGCGCGGCTACCGGCAGCGGGTCGGCGTCGCGCAGGCCATCGTGCACGAGCCGCGGTTCCTGATTCTCGACGAGCCGACGAGCGGGCTCGATCCGGCCCAGACCGAGGGCATGCGCAACCTCATCCGGCAGCTCGCGGAGGACGCCACGGTCATCCTGTCGACGCACATCATGCAGGAGGTGGACGCCGTGTGTGACCGCGTCATGATCCTGCGCGCCGGCCGCCTCGCGCTCGACCGAAAGCTGTCCGACCTGCAGCGCAGCCAGCGGCTCCTCATCGGGACGAAGGCGTCACGAGATGCGGTGCAGGCGGCCATCGGGGACCGGGCACGGGTGGTGGGCGGCACCTACGACCGTGCCGCCTTCGTGGCGTTCGACGAACCGCTGACGGAGGGGGCATCGGCGGATGTTGCGAAGTGCCTGGTCGAGAGCGGCATCGCGTTCCATGCCCTGCACGCGGAACAGCGCGACCTCGAGTCCGTGTTCCGCGAGGTGAGCGCCGGAGGTGAGATCGATGCTTGATACCGCGGGCGCCATCGCGCGCAAGGAACTCGCACTCTTCTTCGGGTCGCCCATCGGCTACCTGTTTCTCGCCGCCTATCTCGGCGTGACGCTGTTCGTGTTCTTCTGGGGCGAAGCCTTCTTCGCCCGGAACATCGCGGACGTGCGGCCCATGTTCGAGTGGCTGCCGATCCTGCTGATCTTCCTTTCGGCGGCGCTCACCATGCGGATGTGGAGCGACGAGCGCCGGGTCGGAACCCTCGAGTTCGTCATCACGGTGCCGGTGAGCGCGTGGCGCTTCGTGCTCGGCAAGTTCGCGGCGTGCTGGCTGCTGCTCGTGATCGCCCTCGCGATGACGCTGCCGCTGGCGGTCACCGTGGCCCTGATCGGCGACCTGGACTGGGGTCCGGTATTCGCGGGCTACGTGGCGGCGGTCCTCCTCGGCGCGGCGTACGTGTCGCTGGGCCTGTATGTCAGCGCCCGCACGGACAACCAGATCGTCGCGCTGATCCTGGCGACGTTCGGCTGCGGGGCCCTCTACGCCATCGGCAGCCCGTTCGTGGCGGAGCTGTTCACCAACGAGATCGGCGACGTGCTGCGCAGTCTCGGCACCGGCGCGCGCTTCGAGTCGATCGTGCGCGGGGTGCTGGACCTCGGCGACCTCTACTACTACGTCTCCATCGTCGGCGTGTTCCTGGCCTTGAACGTCCACGCGCTCGAGAGCCATGGCTGGGCGGCCGACGGGTCGCCGCCGCGGCACCGGGCCCGGCAGCGCGTGACGGCCCTGGTGGCGCTCAACTTCGTCCTCGCCAACGTGTGGCTTGCGGGGATCAACCTGCCGCGCCTCGACATGACCGAGGGCCGGCAGTACACGATCTCGGACGCCACGCGTTCGTATCTCGCGCAACTGCGCGAACCACTGCTGCTCAGGGGCTACTTCAGTGCGAAGACCCATCCGCTGCTGGCGCCCCTGGTACCGCAGATCAGGGACCTGCTGCGCGAGTACGAGGTCGCGGCCGACGGACGCCTGCGCCTCGAGCTGATCGACCCGGCGGACGCGCCGGAGCAGGAGGACGAGGCGAACAGCAAGTACGGCATCCGCGCCGTGCCGTTCCAGATCGCCGACCGCTACCAGGCGAGCCTCGTGAATTCCTATTTCGACGTGCTCGTCCAGTATGGCGACGAGTACGAGGTGCTGGGTTTCCGGGACCTCATCGAGGTGAAGGTGCGCGGCGAGTCGGACCTCGACGTGCAGTTGCGCAACCCGGAGTACGACATCACCCGTAGCATCAAGAAGGTGCTGTACGGCTTCCAGGGCGGCGGCAGCATCTTCGACAGCATCGGCGAGCCGGTTACGTTCACCGGCTACATCTCGTCGGACGACCGGCTCCCGGAGGCGCTGGTGACACTCAGGGGCGAACTCGACGGCGTGCTGGCAGAGCTCGTGGAAGCCTCCGGCGGCAAGCTCACCAGCCAGATCCTGGACCCGGACGCCGGTGACGGCGCGCTCGCGACCGAGATCGCCGAACAGTACGGCTTCTCCCCGATGGCCGCGAGCCTGTTCGATCTCAACACGTTCTATTTCTACCTGACCCTTTCGGACGGGGAGACCGTGGTGCAGACCGCCCTGCCGGAGTCGCTCGATGCCGGGGGGCTGAAGCGCAGCCTGGAGGAAGGTCTGAAACGCTTCGCGGAAGGGCTTCTGCAGACCGTCGCGATCAACGCGCCCGTCGCCCCGAATCCGTACATGCAGCAGCAGATGCCGACGCCCCCGGGCAACGAATACGGCGACCTGCGCGAGTTCCTGACGGTCGACTTCGACGTGGAGTCGGCCACGCTGGACGCCGGCGGCATCCCGGGGGACGCGGGCGTACTGCTCGTGGTCGATCCGGACAACCTGGACGAGCAAGCGCTGTTTGCCGCCGACCAGTACCTCATGCGCGGCGGCACCCTCGTGGTCGCCGCCGGGGCGTTTGACGTCAGCTCGACCGGCCAGTCGCTGATGGCATCGCCCAGGAATACGGGGCTGGACGACTGGTTGGCCCACCATGGGGTGACCATCGCCCCGGTCTTCGTGATGGATCCGAACAACGCCGCGTTTCCGGTTCCGGTGCGCCGAGAGGTGGGCGGCTTCAGCTTCCAGGACCTGGTCATGCTCGACTATCCATATTTCGTGGATGTCCGCGACGAGGGCCTCGACCCCGACTTCCCGGCCACGGCGGACCTGCGCCAGGTCACCGTCGCCTGGGCCTCGCCCGTCGACGTGGACCCGGAGCGGAACGCCGAGCGGACGGTGCGGACGCTCATGCGCAGCTCCGCCGAGTCGTGGCGGTCGGCCTCCACGGAGGTCATGCCGCGCATCAGCGAGACGGGCCTGAGTGCGTTCGCCGCCGAAGGTGAGGTCGGAGAAAGCGTTCTGGCGGTCGCGGTCGAAGGGCGCTTCGACTCTTTCTTCGAGGAGTCGCCGCTGCTCGTGGAGCCGGATCCTGCCGACGGCGCCGGCGAAGAAGACGACGCCGCCGCGGCGGCCGGCGAAGAGGACGAACCGGCGGACATGGGGACCGTCACCAGCGTCATCGAACGCTCGCCCGAGTCAGCCCGGCTCATCGTGATCGGCTCGAGTGCTTTCATCGCGGACCGCACGATCCGCATGGTGGGCTCCGCGGACGGCACCCTGTATTCCAATTCGATCCAGTTCATCGCCAACCTGGTGGACTGGGCCGTCGAGGACCAGGCGCTCATGGCCATCCGCAGCCGGGGCCACTTCAACCGCACGCTGCCGGCGATGCCGGAGAACGAGCAGCGCGTGTGGGAGTACGTCAACTACGGACTGGCCGTCATCGCGGTCCTGGCCGTTTTCGGCATCAACCTGCGGCGGCGGGCCCGGCGGCGCCAGACGCAGGCTGCGTGGTTGGGGGACGCGGCATGAAACAGTCGACTCTCGTGATCCTGGTTGGGGCGCAGTTGCTTCTTGTCGCCCTCGTCTACGGACTGCAGACCGGCGGTGGGGCCGAACCGGAGCCGTTCCTGAACTTCGACGTGGATGTCGTGGACACGCTGTCCGTGGCGGATGCCGAGCAGGCGCTGACGGTCACGCGCACGGACGATGCCTGGACGGTGGCCGGCGGCCTGCCGGCGGACTCCGGCAAGATCGATCGCGTCCTCGGCAAGCTCGCGGAGGCCGAGGGCGGCTGGCCGGTCGCGACGAGCGACTCGGCGATGACACGGTTCGAGGTTACCGAGGAGGCGCATCAGCGCCACGTTACGGTCGGCGAAGGCGATGAGACCCTGGCCGACATCTATCTCGGCACCTCGCCCAGCTACCAGCGCGTCCATGCGCGCCACGCGTCTGGCGGGCCGGTGTACGCCATCGACTTCTCCAACTACGAGGCGGGCGCCAAGGTGTCCGACTGGCTGCAGAAGTCGCTGCTGCAGCCGGACGGTGCGCTGCAGTCGATCGCGCGTCTGGGAGAGTCGGCGTGGACCCTGGAGTCGACCGACGACGGCTGGAGCGCGGCAGGGGCGACGATCGACCAGGACGAGGCGGCGGAGTACACGGCGCGCTTCACCGGACTGAATGTCCTCGGGCTCGTCGACGCGGAGTTGCCGGAGGAGCCCACGGCCCGGTTCGTGCTCACGGACGACGCCGGCGACCACGAGCTGGCCCTGTTCCACCTCGAGGAGGAAGACGACTTCGTCGCCACCTCCAACCGGTACGCAGGCCTGTTCGAGATTGCGAAATACGTCGCGGAGCGGCTGGACGCGTCGCTGGAGGACCTGGCGCCCGAACCGGCGGACGCCGACGAGTCCGGCGACGGAGAGTCCGCGGCGAGCGAAGACGCCGGCGCCGCGTAGTCGACCCGGCGGGCCGGTCAAAGAGCCGGCTGGTCAGAGATAGGCGTCGACGATCCTCTTCAGCACCCCCGGCTGCGGGCCGGTGTAATGGCTGACCCCGGGACGGACGTAATAGTCGAGCAGTTTGCCGTGCCGCGCGAGGTCGCTTGCGAAGAGTTCGGCGTCCGTCCGCAGGAAGTCGAACTCCCGGATCATGACGACGTGGGCCGGCACGTGGCGTAGCAGGTCGTCGCCCATCGTGCCGGGAAACAGGTAGGGGTCGCGCTCGCGGACCTGGTGTTCCCAGTCCTCGGCCAGCATGGCCAGGGTTTCGAGGTGTCCGTGCGTCCCGTGCCAGCGCTCGACCTCGCTCTGCGACCAGTGCCAGTCGCCGGGTCCTGAAGGGTCGGGGCGCGGCCGTACCCAGTGGTCGCTGACGGCGGGCACGTCGGCGATCATCAGCCTGGCCAGGTGGGCATCACGGCGCCGCGCCGGCTCCATCGCGACGCCGGCGGCGAGATAGCCGCCGCTGCTGATACCGTAGACGCCGACATGGTCCCGGTCGACGCCGTAGCGGCCGCTGAGCTCTTCGGCGACGCACCGCAGGGCCGCGTAGCAGTCCAGGATGCCGCCCGGCGCACGGGTCTCGGGGGCGTTGCGGTAGTCGACGTTGAACACCACCACGCCGCATTCGAGCGCCGTCCGGCAGGCCCAGGGATCTTCCTCGGCGGCGGAGCCAAGCACGAACGCACCGCCGTGATAGAAGACCAGCCCCTTGCTTGTCGATGCGGTCGCCGCCGCGCCGGTGTCCGCCCGGGGCAGGTGGACGCGGATCTCGATTTGTGGATTGTCGGGGGAGCCGAAGCGCGCGCCATCGCATGCGACCACCTCTGTCCGGCAGCGTGCCACGGCCTCGAGGTCGGCGGGGCTGCGGTTCGCGGGATCCTGCTGGCTGATCTCCCGGAGCAGGGGCACGTTCGCCTCCGTGATCGCCGGGAACGCGTCGCTGGACATGAACGCCGTCGCCGCATCCCAGGCGGCGCGCGCCTCGGAATCCCACTCTCCGCGCAGCCGAAACGCTTCGCCGCCGAACAGACGCGACGGAAAGCGGAGCATTTCCTGTCGTCGGTACAAGCTGTCTGCCGTGGGTGGTCTCAGACCAGCGGACGGTCTCCGGAACGCGGCAGCGCCCGGCCCCCGTCCGCGACGGCGACCGCGAGGACGATCTCGCCAGGCCGTGGCGCATCGGGGACCATGACCGTCATCGTGTCGAAGTGGTCGAAGGACCACGCCTCGTCCTTGTGCCCGAGGGGCAGGTCGATGGCCGTGCCGGCAGCAGCGACCTTGACGTTCGACGGAATGAGCGCCTGGCCGCCTCCCACCGCCGCGCGCAGGGGTTTGCCGAGCCTCGGGTGGATCATCGCGGCGCCGTGTTCGAACTCCCCGGCGACGCCCACGATCGCCGCCTTGCCGTAGCTCACGGCCGGTCCGCCGAGCAACGCCACGGCCTCCTCCGCGAGGCGCTCCCCGGTGCGCCCGCCGAGGTTGAACAGGGCCGACAGGTCGGCTTCGAACCGGCCGGCAAGCGGGTTCTCGAGCACCGCCAACAGGGCCACGCGGACGATCGGCGGACAGTCCCGGCCGGTTTCGTTGGTGGAGACGGTCTCGCGTACGGCCACGGTCTTGCGAATGTCCATGCAATGTCCCCGATCACGGTCCGGCGCAACAGCATGCTGCGGGGGGCGTGCGGCGGTGTCAAAGGTGTCAAGGGCCGGGCGCTTGACATCGTGCTTCATTGTGCCGAGTGTGGCCGTTCTTTTCGGGGCGAATGGGCGGGGCGGACGGGAGACTCGATGAAACGGAAGATCGCGTGGAGCGCCGCGCTGATGGCGTTTGCGCTGGGCTGGAACGCCAACGCCGACCTGGCCGGGGCGCTGGCCTCGGGAGACCGCGCCGAGGAAGACCGGGCGCGCGACGCGGGCCGCCAGCCGGCCGAGGTGGTCGCTTACCTGGGTATTGGTCCGGGCATGAAAGTCATGGACCTGATGGCCTCCAGCGGCTACTACACCGAGGTGCTGTCCCTCGCCGTGGGCCCCGCGGGCAAGGTCTATGCGCAGAACCCTCCCCTGTTCCTGCAGTTCGCCGACGGCATGTACGACAAGGCGTTGACGGCGCGGCTGGCGGGTGGGCGGCTGGCAAACGTCGAGCGGGTCGACCGGGGCCTTGCGGAACTCGGCATGGAGGCGGGCTCCCTGGACGCGGTGTTCACGGCGCTGAACTTCCACGACGTGCACAACGGCCTCGGCGAAGACTCCGGCGGCGACGACGAGGCTGCGGCGTTCCTGCAGGTCGTCAAGGCGTTGCTGAAGCCGGGCGGCGTGCTCGGCATCGTCGACCACTACGGCGACTCCGACAAGGACAACAACGGTCTGCACCGGCTGGACGTCGTCGCCGCGGCTCCGATCCTCGAGGCCTCGGGTTTCATCGTCGAGTCGTCGGCCCTTCTGCGCAACCCCGCGGACGACCGCACGACCATGGTCTTCGACCCCGCGATCCGCGGGCAGACCGACCGCGTGCTCTACAAGCTGACGAAGCCGCCGGAGATGGCGCCGGCGCCACCGGCAGCCGAGGAGAGCGTGTCCGCCGGAGACTCTTAGTGACCATCGATCTCTACACGTTCCCCACCCCCAACGGCCGCAAGATCTCCATCGCGCTGGAGGAGTTCGGGCTCGACTACGAGGTCCACCCGGTCCACATCGGCAAGGACGAGCAGTTCGAGCCGTCCTTCCTGGCGATCAGCCCGAACAACAAGATCCCCGCGATCGTCGATCGCGAGACGGGCAGGTCGATGATGGAGTCGGGCGCGATCCTCCTTTACCTGGTCGACAGGACGGGACGCTTTGGCGGTTCCGACCCCTGGACGACCCTCGAGTGGCTCATGCTGCAGATGGGGGGCGTCGGGCCGATGCTCGGGCAGGCGCACCACTTCCTGCGCTTCAACGTCGGCAAGGCGCCCTATGCGGAAGAGCGCTACGCGGCGGAGGCGCGGCGTCTGTACGGCGTGCTCGACCGCCGCCTGGCGGACCGGCCGTATCTCGCGGACGAGTATTCCATCGCCGACATGGCGACCTGGCCCTGGATCTCGCGCTACGAGTGGCAGGGCATCGACTGGGCGGATTTCCCGAACCTCAAGCGCTGGTACATCGAGATCGCACGGCGGCCCGCCGTGCAGCGCGGCTACGACGTGCCCATGAAGGTGAACGATATCCCCATCCCGGACTGATCCGGGGCAAGCGTGGGCAAGCGGCTGTCCCCCGTCCTGCCGGTCGTACTTGCGCTCGCGTGGCCGGGCCATGCACTGGACCTCGAGTACCGTGGCGTCATCGGCGGGGCGGCGGCCGGCTCGGCCTGGGTGCGCGTCGAGTTCGATGGCGAGCGCTACCAGGTCCGGGGAACGATGCGAACCCATGGCGTGTTCGATGTCCTGGCGCCGTGGGATGCACGGTTCATGGTGACCGGGCGGATCGAGGACGGGCGGGCGGCGCCGGAGACGCTCGTGCTGCACGAGAAGGACCGGCGCAAGGACCGGACGATTCGCGTTGCCGGCGGCGTGCTGCGGCAGCTCCGGAACGGCGAACTGCGACCGGAACGGCCGGCTCCGGCGGGCGTGGACCTGATGTCGGCGCTGTGGGTGACCGGGCGGTGCGACGCCGAGCAGGTGCTGAACAACGGCCGTCACACCTACGCGATGGTCCGCAGCGCCCACGTGGTGGAGGACGACGGTACCGAGCGGTGCCGCTACGACATCGTCGACGACGAGGGCGAGCGCTCGCGCGGGCGCATCGAGTTCGGGGTGCGCCATGGCCGGCACGTGCCCCTGAAGGTCATGATCGACGACGGCATCACGCGCGGACTGGAACTCGTAGACGCGGCGGCAGAGCCGCTCTTCGAGGACTGGGAAGAGGTGTCCCCGGGCGCCGCCGCACTGCTGGCGGGCGAAGAGCCCCCGGTCGCGGTAGACGAGGAGGCGGCAACGCCAAAGGGTCCCACCCCGCCGTGACCCGGCCTTTGGGGGCGTCGCCCGTCCCGTCCCCGCGTCAGTCGGAAGCGCTCCCGCTGGCGAAACTCGCCAGCGCGTCCGCGGACGTCAACGTCATGCCGCCGAAATCGACGTCCCGAAACACGAGGCCCGAGACCTCCAGATTTTGGAACGTCGTGTCGTCGAAACGGCAGTCGACGAACTCGCAGTTCTCGAGCGCCGCGTCCTCGATGCGCAGGTTGCGCAGCGTGAAGAGTTCGCGCGGGTCCATGCCGCGGATCCAGTCGCCGTGCCGCACTACGCAAAGGGCCAGTCGGGCGCGGGTGCATGCGAGCCCGTTGATGCGCAGTCCGCTCACGCGCACGCCCGACAGCGTCGCGTCGTCGAACGACCAGTCCCGGCCGGCGACGCCGTTCAGGCCGACGCCGTCCAGGGCCGAGCCGTTGGCGAGGGCCACCGCGCTCAGTTGTACGGCGTTCCAGCGGGCGTCGCGGATGACACTATCGACCAGGGAGACGTCGGTGGCCTGTGCCGCGTTGAGCCGGTTTCCTTCGAAGCGGGCGGAGGACAGGCGCCAATCGACCAGGCGCGTGGCATTGCACTGATTGTCGGTGACCGCGCCGTCTTCGATGCGGAAGCGGTCGAGCTGCGAGGCGCGCAGCGCGTTGCCGGTGAAGGCCGCGCGCGTGCCGGCGAGTCCCTCGATCCCGGCGGCGTGCAGCTCGTTGTTCGCGAAGCGGGACGCCGCAAGAGTCATGCGAGCGACCCGGGCGAGGTTCAGGGTGTTGTCCTCGCAGTGGTAGTTCTCGCCGTCGGGCGTCTCGGTGCGCGAGAAGGTGGCGGAGTTGCTTTCGTTTACCCATGTCTCCGGGCGCAACGCGTCGCCAAGGCCTTTCGATGCGCGTGCAAACGCGCTGCCGAATTCGCGGCCGAGACTGCCGATGGAGCGTTCGAGGTCGTCGAAGGACGGCCGGCTCCGCTCGCGGCGTCGGGCGGTCTCCCGGGCCAGCGCCTCGATCCGGGCCGCGGCTTCCTCTCGGGTCAACTCCCCGCGCTCCTGCATTTCGAGGATGCGTTCTATCTCCTCTCGCATGGACGGCATCTGCGCGTCAGCCGATCTCGACCATCTCGAAGTCACTCTTGGGTGTGCCGCACTCGGGGCACAGCCAGTCCTCGGGCACGTCGTCCCAGGCCGTACCCGCGGCGATGCCGTCCTCCGCATAGCCCTCGGCCTCGTCGTAGATGAAGCCGCAGGTCATGCATTGCCATTTCTTCATGCCGAGATTTCCTCCTTGATGCGCTCCTGGATGCGGATGACGCGCGCGGCGAGCTCTGCGCCCGCGAGGGGAGCGTCCGCCGGCGGGGCGCTCCAGACCGGGTCCGGCCAGGCCGGATCGTCGGTGCGGCGCGCGATGACGTGGACGTGCAACTGGGCCACCTGGTTGCCGAGGGCCGCGACGTTGATCTTGTCCGCTCCCACGATGCGCCCGAGGGCTCTTGAGACCCGCTCGATCTCGTCGAACAGGGTCGCCCGGTGGTCCGGCGGGACGTCGTGCAGGTCCCGCAGCCCGTCGATGCGGGGCACGAGGATCACCCAGTGGAAGCGGGGATCCCGGGCGAGCAGCGCCGTCGAGAGAGCCAGTTCGCACAGCTTCTCGCAGTCGGCCGTCAACCTCGGGTGCATCTCGAAACTCATCGCGCGGCTGCCCTGTCCATCGGTGGGTCCGGTTGCTCTGTCCAGATTCCCTGGATGACGTGTTTGAGAATCCTGAAACGCCGGGTATAGTACCTGCCTTGGCGGGTTGGTCTCGACCTCGCGGGAGCCCGGTGGGGCCTTGTCCTTGGAGAGCGATTCATGAGCGAAGCGGTGCAGCTGGATACCGGTCACGACCTCGACCTCGGCTGGATGGACCAGCACGGCGAGTGGGATACGAAGGCCGAGCAGAGCAAATACGGCCTGACCTTGGCCGACATCCAGGTCGGCGACTACGGCGATCCGCCCGCGGAGAGCGACAACCAGACCGGCCGGCCCCGGGGCGCGGCGCAGCGGCCGGGCTCGTACCGCATCGGCAACTATTCCGTACGCACCAAGAACGAGATCTGGCTCGACAACGCGTCGTTCCTGTACGAGGAAGCCCTGCAGCGGCAGTGGAGCTCCGCGACGGACATTCCGTGGCACACCATCGAGCCCCTGCCGGACGACATCGAGCAGGCCCAGTGCACCATGGACACGTTCCTCACGGAGGTCGAGTTCGTGGCCGGCGACGTGCCGGCGCGCTGGATCGCGCAGACGACGCCGGACTTCTTCGAAGCCCGCAACGTCCTGCTCTGCCAGGTGATGGACGAGTCGCGCCACATGGATGTCTTCCGCAAGCGCGCGCTCGCCAACGGCGGCGGCCTCATGAAGGCGACCGGCGGCACGTCGGGCGTGGTCGGCAGCATCGACCTGTCGCGGGACTTCACCGAGATGTCCTCCCGGCTGCACATCTCCGGCGAAGGCGCCGTGCTGACCATCTTCCGGATGGGCGAGCTGATGGCGTATAATGACGCCGAGAAGGCCATCTACCGGCTTTGCGCCCAGGACGAGGCGCGCCACGTCGCATTCGGCGTGATGCACATGCGCTACATGGCGGAAACGGCGCCGGAACGCCACGAGGAGATCCACTGCTACCTCGACGAGGCGGAACGGGCGATTCTCGCGGGTTCGCAGAACCCGGCCGGCCAGTTCCCGCAGACGTCAGAGTCCATGGCGATCCTGCTCGGCGGGGGCAAGAAGAACTTCGACGAAGGGCGGAACAAGCTCATCGCGATCCGCCGCCGGCAGCTTTCGGAGTACATCAAGCGGGTCAGGAGCGCGGGTTTCGGCGACCGCTTCGACAACGGCCGCTCGCAGGTCCCGGAGATCCTGGCCGACATCGCCGCGTAGGGCGAAACGAAGAAACACGCGCCCGCCGCTCCCGAGGGCGTTTTCCCTTTCCTCATACACGGGTATACACGACGTGGCCAAGAGCCGTCAGCCGGGGAGCGCGAGGGGGAACCCCTCGCAAACCAAAGAACGCGCGCAGGCGAAGTCTTCCTCGAGACGCATCGAGACCGTCTCGACGGAAGGCGCCAACCTCATGACCCCCGTGCCCGAACCAACGTTCGACTGGATGAACCAGTCGCGTCAGTGGGGCGTGCGGGTCAAGCCGGGCAAGAAGGGTTTGACCCTGGGCAGCCTGAACGTCGGCATCTACGGCGAGATCCCGACCGAATGGAACGACCAGACCCGCAACCCGCGGGGCGCGATTGCCCGCCGGGGCATGCCGCCGGTCGGCTACGCGATACGGGAGAAAGCCGCGGTCTGGGCGGACTGCGCGGCCGATCTCTACGAGGAGGCGATCCAGCGCCGCTGGGCGCCCGCCACGGACGTCCCGTGGGACACCATCGAGGCGCTCCCCGACGATGTCGAGCGGGCGGTGTGCCAGGTGTGCACCGAGTTCTCGCAGTACGCGAACGTGGACATCGAGGCGATCTCCTCCTGGCAGCACCAGATGGCCTACGGCTATCACGAGGTGAAACAGTTCCTCGCGACCGCCACGTTCGATGCGGGGCGTCACTACGAGGTGTTCCGCAAGCGCGCGCTGTACAACGGTGGAGGGCTCGGCCTCGAGGCGCCCGGCGAGGTGAACCGCATGATCCTCGAAAGCCGCGGCGGCTGGACCGAGGCGGTCACCTACCTGTTCCTGCTGCGCGGCAGCTACGCCATGACCATCCTGCGCTACCTCGAGCGCTTCGCGCACAACGACGCCGAGCGCTTCATCTACGGCCACGTCATCCAGGACCGGGCGCGGCACATGGCGTACGCCCTCGATCACCTGAAGTACTCCCTCGCGCACGTCGACGACCAGGCCCAGGTCATGGCGACGCTGCTGTTCATCGGTGACCGCATCTTTGCCCGCGAACTGCGCGACCCGGTCCTCCGGGAGGCGCTGGCGATCATCTTCGGTGGGGGCGTCGCCGGTGCCGCGACCACCGGCATGGCGACCTGGGAAGCCATGATGCGGGAGTTCATGGCCCGCTACGAAGGCGCGTGCGAGTGGCTACGCATTCCCCGCGCCGCCGCCCGCATACCGGAGGAGATGCGGCGCTTCCTGCCGGAAGCAGCGTGATGGCGAAGTTCCCCTCCGAGGAGTGGTTCGGTGCGGTGGCCCGGGCCTTCAATGCGGACGATACGTACCAGGGCGCCGGCGGCGGACACTGCAACTGCCTGGCCGGCCTCGTGGTGGAGGACGATGAGAACGGGGCGGCGGCCGACGTGTTCGTGCTGACGTTCGAGGGCATGGTGTGCAAGGGCGGGGAGCGGGCTGACGAGGCTGCGCTGGAGGACGTCGACTTCTACATGCACATGCCCCGGGGCGATTGGCGCGAGATGCTCGAGGACATCCGGCAGCACGGTCACGCCACGGAAAACCACACGCTGAACAGCCTCGACCTCGAACGCGACGACGGGCTCTCGACCTCGAAGCACGGCGACCAGTACCGCGAGGACCTGTTCTTCCGCTACAACCAGACGCTGCAGTTCTACTTCGACGCGTCCTCGCGCGTGAAGACGGCGTTCTCCTGAGGGATTCGCGACCATGCCCCAACTCGACTGGCTCGAAGACGCAAAGACGGCGCTCAACGGCGATCCGGCCTACCGGAAGCTTGGCAGCACCGATGTCGTGATCGGCTTCAAGGCCGGCAAGACCATCCGCAAGGTCACCCTGGAGGCGTTCGAGGTGGGGGCCATCGAGGCGATCGCCGAGGACGACCTGCGCGACGTCGAACTGGTCATCGACATGCCGGCGCGCGACTGGACGAACTACCTCAAGCGACGCAAGAAGGGCACGGGACCGTCCCTGCTGTCCCTGGACACCGACCGCGAGGTCGTCAGTTCGCGCAGCGTTCTCGAGAAGATGAAGTTCGAGCGCTACCACCTGTCCATCCAGGCGCTCATCGACAAGGGGGCGGAGCTGGCCGCCTGACAAGGCATCGGCCCCGTGCCCATCTACGAGTACCGCTGCGGCGACTGCCAGGCGGTCACGTCGGTACTCGCCCCGATCTCCCGTGCCAACGATGCCTGCCCCTGCGAACGCTGCGGCAGCGCGCAGACCCACCGCATCGTGTCGCGCCCGTCCGTGCACCTGTCCAACCTCTCCAAGGCCGAACGCCTCGATCCGAAGTACGACAAGATGGTGGACCGCGCCATGCAGAATACCCGGGACGCCGATCCGGATCGATGGATCAACCGCCGGGGGGACATCTCGAAGGGGCTGCCCGACAAGACCTGACGGCGTTTGCGCTTGACAAGGCCTGGCCGCGAGCGATAGACACGGTGGGCGACCGGCGCGGAGGGACGGGGATGGACATCGAGACGCTGGAATCCAGGACCGGCGTGACGGACGATCCCGCCCGGTCGCGCTCGCTCCCCGCCTGGGCCTACCTGGACCCGGACATCTACGAGCGGGAGAAGCACGAGCTGTTCTACAAGACGTGGAACTACGCCGGGTGGGTGGGCGACGTGCAGGCGCCCGGCGATTACATCACCGCGGACCTGATCGACCAGAGCGTGATCATCATGCGGGGGCGGGACGGTACGCTGCAGGGCTTCCACAACGTCTGCCAGCATCGCGGCCACCGGCTGCTGCAGGAGAGCGGCAACGTGGCGGCCATCACCTGTCCCTACCACGCGTGGGTGTACGACCTGGACGGCAGCCTGAAACGCGCGCGCGCGACGCAGCACACGGCGGACTTCGACCGGAGCTGCTTCTCCCTCAAGCCCGTGCGGGTGGAGGTTCTCGCGGACAAGTTCGTGTTCTTCAACCTGGACCCGAACGCGGAGCCCCTGGGGCCCCGCGTCGAGGACTTCGTCGCCGACATCCGGCGCCACGTTCCGGATTTCGACCGGCTCGTCAAGGTTCCCGCACTACCGTGGACCGAGGAGCAGGAGGCGGCCGCCGCCGAGTACACCCCGGTCCGGGCGAACTGGAAGATCCTCATGGACAACTTCCTCGAGTGCTATCACTGCCCGCCGGCGCATCCGGGATTCCTGCGCGACCTGACGTTCGACGACATGACCTATACGGGGCACGATCTCTGGGCCAGGCAGAAGAGCGGCACGCGACGCCCGGACGTCGACCACCAGTGCTTCTGGACGCTCTTTCCGATCTTCACGCTGTGGAATACCGGCGCCGGTAGGAAGCAGGGGCTCTTCGTGATGAACTTCGCCGTTCCCGAGGGACCGGCGCTGACGCACATGCGTCCCGGCGACGCTTACCGCCTCCCCGGGGAGGAGCACGCGTGGGGGTCCGGGGCGGACTGGGGCAATGTCGGCGGCGAGGACAGGTCGCTCTGCGAGTCGGTCCAGAAGGGTCTCGCCTCCCTCGGCTACGACCAGGGCCGCGTCATCCACGATCCCGACGGCGGCAACAACGAAGGGGCGATGCACGCGTTCCAGCGTTTCGTCGTACGGGCCCTCGGTATCTGAAGGCGGCAGGCGAGCCGGTGACCCACGGCCCCGACGCGGCGGCTGGCGAGCGCGATTCGCGCGGCTGAACCCCTTGTCACGCGCCACCGAGGGTCTCCTCGACCATCCGCGCCAGGTGTATCCGCTGACGCTGGTCGCCCTGTGGCACGCGGCCGGCTACGCGGGCCTGATCGGGCACGTCGTGCTCATCATGACCGCCGCGCCCGGGGCATACGGCTATGGCTGGACCGATGCGGAGGCGATCCGTCTCTACGGGGTGTTCGTGGGCATCGTCCACGCCTCGCCGCTGCTCGGGGGCTGGATTGCGGACGCGTTCCTGGGGCAGCGCCGCGCGGCGGTCCTCGGGATGTGGCTGCAGGCGCTGGCATTCGTGGCGTTGATCGCCGTGGGACTGCTGCCGGAGATGATCGGCGCGGTCCAGGACGCCCCGGTGCGGGAAGTGATCCTCGCCGCCGACGTCCCGATCGGGCAACTCGGGCTCGACGATGCGCAGCACGCCCGCGTTCTCGCCGCAGCGGCCAGCTACGCGTCGGACGCGGGCCCTGCGGGTGCGGAGAGCCTGCACGCCAGCGTGATCGCCGCCTACGGCGCGATGTCCGTGATGTTCTACGGCGCGCTGGCTACCTTCATCGCGGGGTTCGGTCTCGAAGCGCCGACGCTGGCGGCCATGGTCGGGTCGCTCTACGGCGGCGCCGGGGGAAAGCGGGAAGGGGGCTACACGCTGCTGTTCATGGCCGCGATGGTCGGTTTCATCATTGGCGGACTCGTCTCCGGAGCCATCGCGAGCGAGGTAGGCTGGATCGAGGGACTTGCCTCGGCGGGCCTGATGGTGGTCCTCGCGGCGGTTCTCCTGTCGAGGATCCGGTTTTCCGCGGGGACCGCCGACGAGCCCGGTCCCGTGGCCGTTAACCCGGGCGGATTGTCCCTGTCGCATGCGGAACGCCGCCGGATCATGGCGATCGGCGCGATGTGCGTCACCTACTTCGTATTCATCGCCGCCTTCGAGCAGTGGGGCGGCTCGTTCAGCCTGTTCATGGAGAACGACACCGACCGGCTCGTCTCGGGGTTCGAGATCCCGACGCTCTGGATCCACTCGTCGCAGGCCCTGTTCGTGCTCGTCGTGGGCCCGATCATGCTGGCGGTCTGGAACGTCCTGGACGACCGTGGCGTGTGCCGGGCGCCGCCGGCCAAGATGGGTGTCGGACTGCTGCTCACCGCCGCGGCCTTCCTCATCATGGTCGCGGTCCTGCCCTCCGGGGCCGGCGGCGGGGCCCCGAAGACGCACCTCTTCTGGCCACTGGCGTACTACTGGGTCATCACCTTCGGCCAGATGACGGTGATACCGGTGGGTCAGGCGTTCGTCAGCCGCGAGGCCCCGCAGCGGCTGGCGAACACCCTGATGGGCGTGTGGCTGCTCTTTGGCGGTGTGGGCATCCTGCTGTCGGGTCAGATCGGCGCCCTGGCGGAGCCAATCGGGCTCCAGGGCGTGTACCTGGGGATCGCGGCGGGCTGTACGCTGGCCGCCATCGCCGCGTTCGCGTTCAGAAACCGGATCATGCGCCTGCTGGCCACGTGACGGGCCACATCGCGGTCAGCGCCACCGAAGCCGTCGCCCTGCTACACCGCCGTCCAGGCCCCCATTGCGAACAACAGCGCCACCGAGAGGGCCGCGCCAATCACCAGGATGAGGAGAAAGACAGGCGTCGAGAGCAGTTCGTTGGCGTCGCCGGAGGCGGACCGGGTGGCGCCGCGCCGGCTGCGCGAGATCGCCCAGATCACCCCCAGGAGGATCAGCGCGGGGATGAGCAGTTGCACAAGGTAGCGCATCGTTTGGTGGGGCCGCCCGTCGTCGACCGAGCATACCCGCGCCCGCAACAGGGTGGCAAATGGCGGACTGGCTGACAGCGCACTGGTTCGCCCTGGCGCTGTTTGCCGCGTACACGGCGTTCCTCGTGATCCATGCCCGGGCCGGGATGCGGCGCGGGCGCGCGGTCCGCGACTTCTATGTCGGGGGCCGTTCGATGGGCGGCGTCGTCATCGGCGTGTCGTTCTACGCGACGTTCGCGAGCACGAACAGCTACATCGGGCACGCGGGCAAGGGTTACGAGTACGGCGTGCCGTGGCTGACCATGGCCGTGCTGCTGGTGGTCATGGCGTTCGTGTCGTGGCGCCTGGTCGCGCCGCGGCTGCGGCGCTTCACGGCGGAGTGGGACTCCGTGACCGTGCCGGACTTCCTCGCGGTGCGATTCGCCAGCCGCCGCGTCCGGATCGCGGCGGCGCTCGTAATTGCGTTCTCGAGCCTCCTGTATCTCATTGCCATCTTCAAGGGCGCGGGCAACCTGTTCGAGGCGTTTCTCGGCGTCCCCTATCCGGCCGCGGTCGGCATCACGCTCGTCATCGTGATGTCCTACACGTCCCTCGGGGGATTCGTGTCGGTCGTGCGCACGGACGTGCTGCAGGGCGTACTGATGGTCGTCGGGGCGCTCCTGCTCTTCGGTTTCGTGTCGCACGCCGCCGGGGGTATCGGCGTCATCGGGCAACTGGGCGCTCGCCCGGAGACGTCGCACCTGACGGACCTCAATGCGGCCATACCCTTCGTGGTCCTGGTTGGCATCGCGCTGGCGGGTTCGCTGAAGCTCCTGGTCGATCCGCGCCAGGTCACCCGCTTCTATGGGCTCCGGGACGCGCGCAGCATACGCACGGGCATGTGGATCGCCGGCATCGGCATCCTGGTGGTGCAGTTCTCGCTGCTGCCGGTGGGGCTCTACGCCCGTTTCCTGCTCGACGGCGTGACGGACACGGACGTCGTCGTGCCGCTGCTGGTGACGGACCCCGACGTGTTCCCTGCGCTGGTCGGCGACTTCCTCGTGGTAGCCATCCTGGCCGCCGCGATGTCCTCCCTCGACAGCGTGCTGCTCGTTGCCGCCTCGGTGGTCGTGCGCGACATCCGCATGGAACTGGGCCCGCTGCCAGATCGTGCTGCCATCGCCTGGACGCGATACGGCGTGATCGCGTTCGCCGTGCTCGCCGCCGTGATTGCCCTCGACCCGCCGGGCGGCATCGTGGAGATCACGATCTTCTCGGGCAGCCTGTACGCCGTCTGCTTCATCCCGACCGTCGTGATAGCTCTGCACTGGCGGCGCGGCAGCGAGACAGCGGCGCTCGCGGCGTTCGGGACCGGCATCGGCGTGCTGGTCGGCTGGCTGCTGCTCGGGTGGCAAACGAGCTTGCACGAGGTCTTTCCGGCGCTCGCCGCATCGACCGTCGTCTACGTGGCGCTGGCGCGGATCACTCCTGCGGTGCAGGACGCCCGGGTCGCCGGTTTCTTTGGACCGCCACGCGGGGTAGTGTATCAGTTTGATTCGGCACTGTACGTTCGTCTAGTTCCATCCGGGGAGGCCGCGGCGTAGAGTCGCCATGGAAGGGAAGCCCCACGAGAGGAATTGTCCCATGCCGATAGGCCCGAACGGAGAGAAGCGGCCGGCCGACGTAGTGGCCAACGCCGTGCTCGTGGCGAAGATCGCCACAGGCGAGGCCGAGGAGCAGTACGTCAGCGCGGGCAAGCGCAAGGGCGGGCAGAAGGGCGGCAAGGCTCGCGCCGACTCCCTCAGCGCGGAGCGCCGCCGCGAGATCGCCATGCAGGGCGCGGAGGCACGGAAAGGCTGCCCATAAATGGCAGCGCGACGTAGGGGGACGGCTGGTGGCGCGGCCACCGAACACGCCGTAGACCTTGCCACGGTCGAGCTCCGCTTGTCCGGGAAGATCGAGGATTTCCGCAAGGAAGTTCGCGCCGAGATCGGCAGCTTCCGCAAGGAAGTTGACCAGCGGTTCGAGGAAGTCATGACGGCGCTTCGGGAGATCAAGGAACGCTTACCGTGACCTCGCGCACGCGCGAGCCGAACAGCCCCCCCCCCCCCCCCCCCCCCCCGGGCGTTGCGAACTTCGCTAATCAGACGGTTTGGACGGTTGACAATCTCGACGTGATGCGGGGCATGAACTCCGCGTCCGTGGACCTAATCTATCTCGACCCGCCCTTCAACTCGAAGGCCAACTACGCGGCCCCCATCGGATCCAGGGCGGCTGGCGCCGCCTTCAAGGACACATGGACTCTCACTGACCTGGACGCGGCTTGGATCAACCTGATCGAGGCCAAGCACCCGGCCCTCTACCGGGTCATCCTCGCGGCCATGACGGACTCCGACAAGTCGTACCTGGCGTACATGGCCGTCCGGCTGATCGAAATGCAGCGCATCCTCAAGCAATCCGGCTCGATCTACCTGCACTGCGACCCGACCATGAGCCACTACCTGAAGCTGGTCATGGACGCGGTGTTCGGCAAGGCGCAGTTCCGTAACGAGATCGTGTGGTGCTACACGGGGCCGGGATCGCCCGGCATGCGCCAGTTCCCGCGGAAGCATGACACGCTGTTCTGGTACTCCAACTCGGCAGCGGGGTGGACCTTCAACGCTGACGCGGTTCGCGTACCCCATGCCGATGGAGGGCCGCATACGGGAGGCTTTGAGGGAGCATTGGACGTGGTATCAGCCCGGGAGTACGGGGCGATGGGAAAGATACCTGAGTCGTGGTGGCCGCAAGCGAAGGGTAACGGCTTTGCCATCGCGGCCCGCCAAGCCAAGCAATACGTCGGCTACCCGACGCAAAAGCCCTTGGCGCTACTGGATCGCGTCATCCTCGCTTCCTCGAATCCCAAAGACATGGTGCTGGACCCTTTCTGCGGTTGCGCCACGGCATGTATCGCGGCGGAGCAGAACCACCGGCAGTGGGTTGGCATCGACATATCCCCGAAGGCTGCGGACCTCGTACAGGAGCGTATGGGGCGGGAGCTCCTGCTGTTCTATCAGGGTGCCAACCGGACTGACATCCCCCAACGCACGGATATGGGCGACCTGATCCCCTACAACGCCCCCCGCAACAAACGCCACCTGTACGGCGAGCAGGGCGGCGACTGTGCGGGATGCGCAACGCATTTCGAGCTTCGCAACCTCGAAGTCGATCACATAGTCCCGCGAGCGAAAGGCGGCACGGATCATCTGTCCAACCTCCAACTCCTGTGCGGCCACTGCAACCGCGTCAAGGGCGATCGGGGCATGGAGTACCTACGCGCCAAGCTACAGATCGCAGCATAACAAACTGACGTTTTTGCTTGACATCTGGGGTGGTGTGCGGGACACTTGCCCGCATGAACAAGCTCCCCACCAAGACCCGCGCCCAGATACTCGGAATGCTCGTCGAGGGCATGTCCATGCGGTCGATTACCCGGATTACCGGAGTCTCGATCAACACCGTGGCCAAGCTCCTGACGGACGCTGGCGCGGCGTGCGCGAAGTACCATGATGAGCACGTCCGGGGGATCGCCGGACACCGCCGAATCGAGTGCGATGAAGTCTGGGCTTTCGTCTACGCGAAGGAGCGGAACGTACCGCGCGCGACTGCCGCCCCGGAAGGCGCTGGCGACGCTTGGACGTGGACGGCCATTGATGCCGACTCGAAACTCATTACGTCCTATCTGGTCAGCGGGGAACGCGACGGACAAGTCGCCATCGCCTTCATGGACGATCTCCGGTCGCGGTTGGAGGACCGTCCGCAGCTATCCACGGACGGGCTTGCGGCTTACGTGGACGCGGTGGAAGGCGCATTCGGCGGCGACGTGGACTACGCTCAGGTCATCAAGGAGTACGGCAAGCTACCCGGCACGGACGATGAGCGGCGCTACAGCCCGGCAGTCTGCACCAACTGCGAGAAGCGCCGGATCGAGGGCAACCCCGACATGCGCAAGGCGAACACCAGCTACGTCGAGCGATCGAACCTCACGATACGGATGGGCAACCGGCGCTTCACCCGCCTGACCAACGCCTTCTCCAAGAAGGTCGAGAAGCATGTTGACATGCTCTCGCTTTGCTTCGTCCACTACAACTTCTGCCGGATTCACAAGACGCTGCGCGTCACCCCGGCGATGGAAGCCCGACTCACTGATACCCTGCACGACATCGAATGGATCGTCGGCCTGATCGACGCGAATACCCCGCCGCCTGCAAAGCCCGGGCCAAAGCCACGCGCCGAATCAAACTGATACACTACCCCACGCGGGAATGCGTGGCGGTAGCGGCGTATCGTGCGGTAAAATAACTCGTTTCGGGCGCTCCGATCCTCGGGGCGCTTCTCCACGGCCCTCCACGGCGACCGTAGCGCAAGGCAGGAAGGGGACTTTCGAGACGTGTCGTTGATGCTGCCCCTGGTTCTGGCAACCGCCGTGGCTGGCGACAGTGTGCTACCTATCCACCTGACCGAAGCTCCGCACGACACGCCCGTGTCCATCGACGGCCGCCTCGATGAAGCCATCTGGCAGTCCCTGCCCGCGTCGAAGGCGTTCCAGGTGGTACAGCCGGACACCATGGGAAGCCCGGCGTTCGAGACCTCCGTACGGTTCTTCTACACGGCCCGGGGCATCTACGTCGGCGCGGACATGGAGCAACCGCCCGAGACGCTGGTCGAACGCCTGAGCTCGCGGGACCAGGGGTTCCTCACCCGGGACGCGTTCACCTTCAACCTGGACACCTCCGGGGAGGGACGTTACGGCTTCTGGTTCCAGGTGGCCCTCGGCGGGAGCCTGTCGGACGGCACGCTGTTGCCGGAGCGGGAATACAGCATGACCTGGGACGGCGCCTGGCGCGCGTCCACGGCGCGCACCGCGACCGGGTGGTCGGCGGAGCTGTTCGTGCCTTGGGCCATCGTCAGCATGCCCCACGTCGAGGGTGAGCGGAGGCTGGGTTTCTACGGGCAACGCTCGGTGGCGCACCGGAACGAGCGCTGGGGCTGGCCGGCGCTGCCCTGGTCGCGGCCGAAGTTCATCTCGGACTTCCAGCCGCTCGCGCTCGACGGCGTCGATCCGCGTCACGAGTACAGCGTCGTGCCCTACGCTTCCAGCACGTACGACCGCCTCGGGGACAGCGTTTCCGGCAAGGTCGGGCTGGACCTGGGGTGGCGCCCGTCCTCCAACTTCCAGGTGACCGCCGCCCTGAACCCCGACTTTGGCAACGTCGAGGCGGACGACGTGATCGTCAACCTGTCCGCGTTCGAGACGTTCTTCCCGGAGAAGCGGCTGTTCTTCCAGGAGGGCCAGGAGATCTTCGTCACTTCGCCGCGGGCGAGCTCCTTCCGGCGCGGCTCCACCCCCCCGTTTCTGCTCCTGCACACGCGGCGCATCGGCGCGCCGCCGGAGCGGCCGGCGCTGGCGGACGGCCGTACCGCGGAAGAGGCGGCCTTCGCCCGGCCGACCGAGCTGCTCGGCGCCGCGAAGGCAACGGGCCAGCACGGCGGCCTGCGATGGGGCGTCCTCGCCGCGATGGAGGACGAGACGGCGTTCACCGCGGTCGATTCCGACGGGCGCCGCGAGCGCCTCCGCCAGGACGGCCGGGACTTCGAGGCGGTGCGCGTCCTCTACGAGCGCAGCGAGGGTCCGTACCGGGCCATCGGCTGGATGGCGACCCACGCGGACCGTCTCGAGGGGGCCGCCGACGTGCAGGCGCTCGACGGGCACTTCCTGAGCGGTGACGGAACCTGGAAGGCGGATGGGCAGTGGGTGTCTTCGGACGTCGCCGGCACGCGCGGGTACGGCGGTTTCATGGACCTCACGTATGCGCCGCGGCAGGGGTTGTCGCACGGCCTGTCCGTGGACCACTTCGACGAAGACCTCGAACTGAACGACATGGGATACCTGTACCGGAACGACCTGACCCGGTACCGATACAGTCTGCGCACGCAACGTTCGGACCTCGGCTGGGTCAGCGACCGGTGGTCGAGCATGAGCCTTGACTGGGGCCGCAACGCGCGCGGCGAGCGGGTGGCTGGCGGGGTGGGCGTGTACCAGACGTACCGTCTGAACAATCGCGCGGAAGTCAGGGTGCGGGGCGGTTACAAAGCCGCCGGCCTCGATGATCGCGCGGCGTTCGGCGCCGGGACCTTCGAGGTCGGGGACCGCTGGAACATCACCGGCTCCTATGAGTCCGACGGCGCCAGGCGTTTCTCGTACGAGGTGGGTTTCGGCTGGGAGGACGAGCCCCTCGAGGGCGGCAAGGCCACCTACGAGGGGGAGTTGACCTGGCGCCCGACGGACCGCGTGACCCTTGAGGCGGGCCTCGACTACGTGAAGCGGGATGGCTGGCTCCTCTACCGGGGCGGCCGCAGCATGACCTCGTTCAAGGCGGAGCAGTGGATTCCCCGCTGGAACCTGGACTACTTCCTGAGTGCGCGCCAGCAGTTCCGGGTGGGCCTGCAGTGGGTGGGGGTGCACGCCCACGATGACGCGTACTTCCGGCTGCCCGACAGGACGGGGGCCCTGATCCCGCTCACTGGTGAGGCCAACGCGGACGATGCGTTCACGATCTCGGAACTGGCCCTGCAGGTGCGCTACCGGTGGGAACTCGCCCCCATGTCGGACCTGTTCGTGGTCTACACCCGGCATGCGAGCCTGCCGAGCGCGGTGGGCGAGGGTTTCGTCGGGCTGTTCTCGAACGCGCTCGACGAGCCGGTCGCGGAACAACTGGTCGTCAAGGTCCGCTACCGCCTCGGCACCTGATGCGGGGCACGGTCGGGCTCGTCCCGTCCCGGCGCGACCGCAGGTCGCGCGACCACAAGGGTCGCCCTACACCTTGGCGGCGAGAAAGCGGACAATTCCGCGAAACGATCGGGGGGACATCCATGGCCGCGCTCGACGGACTACGCATTCTCGACATGACCCAGTGGGAGGCGGGCACGTGCTGCACGCAGTCTCTCGCCTTTCTTGGAGCCACCGTGGTCAAGGTCGAGCAGCCGGACGTGGGCGACCCCGGCCGCCGCCTCTGGAGCCGGGAGACGGACTCCGAGTACTTCGTCAACTGGAACAGCAACAAGCGCAGCGTCACCATCGACCTCGGCCAACCCGCCGGCCGCGAGGTGCTGCTCGGCATGGTCCCGCACTACGATGTCTTCGTGGAGAACTACGGCCCGGGTGTGGTCGAGAAGCTCGACATCGGCTACGACGTGATGCGCGAGATCAAGCCGGACATCATCTACGCGCGCATCAAGGGGTTCGGCACCAGCGGGCCGTATGCCGACTACAAGTGCATGGACATGGTCGCGCAGGCGGCCGCCGGGGCGTTCTCCGTCACGGGCTACCAGAACGGACCGCCGCTGCGGCCCGGCGTGACCATGGGCGATGCGGGCACGGGCATGCAGACCGCACTGGCCATCTCGGCGGCGTGGGCGCAGAAGCTGCGCACCGGCGAGGGCCAGCTCATCGAACTCTCGATGCAGGAAGCCATGACGTACTACATGCGGACAGCCATCTCCTACTCGAACTTTGGCGCCGTCCCGACGCCGCGCCTGGGTGACAGCGACAACGCTTTCGTGGCGCTCTACCCCTGCGCGCCAGGGGGGCTCAACGACTATGTCTTCCTCATGGCGGTGAATGCGCGCATGTGGGCGGCCGTGTGCGCCGTGATCGGCAAGCCCGACCTGTTGGACGATCCCCGGTTCGCCACCGCGGACAGCCGGCGCGAACACCGCGAGGCGCTCGGTGACGAGATCGCGGAGTGGACGCTCAGGCACACCAAGAGGGAGGCGATGGAGGCATTCGCGGAGGCGGGGGTCTGCGCAAGCCAGGTGTACGAGACCCATGAGCTGTTCTCCGATCCGCACCTGGTCGAGCGGGGATTCGTCCACGAACTCGAGCATCCCGAACACGGCCGGGTCCGGGTCCTCGGCTGGCCGGCGCGCATGTCGGCGAGCAGCGTGCCGATCGAGGCGGCGCCCCTGCTCGGGGAGCACACCGACGAGGTGCTGGCCCGGGATCTCGGGCTCGACGCAGACGCACTGGAACGACTGCGCGAACGGGGCGCCATCGGCGGGGATCAGAGCCGCCGCGACGCGCGCCACGAAGCGGCGGCGGGCTGATCGCGATGGCGAACAACGAAGGGCGCTCGGGCCCGCTCGACGGAATCCGCGTCATCGACTTCACCAACGTCGTGGCCGGTCCCCACGCCGGGATGATCCTGGCCGACCAGGGCGCGGACGTCATCAAGATCGAGGGCCCCCGCCGCCGCGACTTCGCGCGCGGACCGGGGGAGGGCGCGTCCCAACTCAACTCGGTGTTCCTGAACAACAACCGCAACAAGCGTTCGCTGTCCGTCGACGCGACGACGGATGCGGGCCGCGAGATCCTGCTGCGCCTCGCCGCCACCGCGGACGTCTTCCTGCAAAACTACCGACCGGGCGTGATGACCCGCCTCGGCATCGACGAGCCGGCCCTGCGGGCCGTGAACGGCAAGATCGTCTACGTGTCCATGAGCGGCTTCGGCGAGTCGGGCCCCTTCGCACACAAGCCGGTCTACGATCCGCTCATCCAGGCGCTCTCGGGGCTGACGACCGTGCAGGCGGGCTCCGACGACGAGCGGCCGAAACTCATCCGCACCGTGCTGCCGGACAAGCTGACCGGAATGACCGCCGCCCAGGCGATATCGAGCGCCCTGGTGGCCCGGGAACGGACCGGCGAAGGCCAGCACATCCGTCTCTCGATGCTCGACTCGGTGGTCGCCTTCCTGTGGTCGTCCGACATGGGCGAGCAGACGTTCCTGGACCGCGAAGTCTCGGCCCAGGCCGCCGCCACGATCATCGACCTCATCTACGAGACGCAGACCGGTTACGTCACCATCTCGACGATGACCAACGACCAGTGGGCGGGCTTCTGCCGCGCGGCGGAACGGCCGGAACTCATCACCGACGAGCGCTTCCGCAGCGCCGGCGGCCGCCACCGCAACGCCGACGAGCGGCTCGCGCTCATCCAGGAGATCCTCATGACGGGGACGGCCGACCAGTGGCTCGACAGGCTCGACGCCGAAGGCGTCCCCTGTGCCCCGGTGCTGACGCGCAGCCAGGCCGTCGAGCATCCCCAGGTGCAGGCGAGCGGAATCCTCGTAGAGAGCGAGCACATCCACGCCGGCCGCCTCCGCCAGGCCCGGAGCGCGGCCGTCTTCGAGGGCGCGCCGATGCAGATACGCCACGGCGCGCCGCTGCTCGGCGAGCACACCTCCGAGGTACTTGCGGAACTCGGCTACTCGAGGACGGAAGTGG
The DNA here is from genome assembly GCA_963664635.1 of Pseudomonadales bacterium. Classification (GTDB taxonomy): domain Bacteria; phylum Pseudomonadota; class Gammaproteobacteria; order Pseudomonadales; family Azotimanducaceae; genus VXNE01. The sequence continues at coordinate 1,521,920 of OY761542.1, forward strand.
GTGACCTCGTGAATGCGGGGGTCGTGAGCGTGCCTGCGCCGCCCGAAGGCACGCCAGGGTAGGCGGCCTACGGCCGATAGCGCTCCAGTTCCCGCTTGACGACGGGCGCCATCAGGTACAACCCGATCAGGTTCGGGATCGCGACGACGAACACCAGCGCGTCCGAAAGGTCGATCAGCGCGCCGAGGGTGATGCTCGAGCCCACGATCACCGTCAGGCAGTAGAACGTCTTGAAGCCGAGGTCCCGCATGCGCCCCTCGCCGACCAGGTAGGTAAACGCCTTCAGCCCGTAGTAAGCCCACGCGATCATCGTGGAGAAAGCGAACAGCACCGTGGCGATGGCGAGCGGGATCGGGGACCAAGACAGCGTCGAGGCGAAGGCCCGGGTCGTCAGTTCCACGCCGCTGACCTCGCCGTTCGCGAGCGCCGGATCGTAGATCGTCGTGATGATGACGAGCGCGGTCATGGTGCAGATCACGACCGTGTCGATGAACGGTTCCAGGAGCGCCACGAACCCTTCGCTGACGGGTTTCGGGGTCCGTGCGGTGGCATGGGCGATCGCCGCGCTGCCGAGGCCCGCCTCGTTCGAGAAGACCGCGCGCCGAAAGCCTATGATGATGACGCCGATGATGCCGCCGGCGACGCCCTCGGGTGCGAACGCGCCGTTCCAGATCGCCACGAACGCGGCCGGCACCCGGTCGGCGTTCAGGGCGATGATGACGAGGGCCGAGACGGCATAGAGCAGGGCCATCGTCGGCACGAGTCGCACGGTCGTGCTCGCGATCGACCGGATGCCCCCCACGATGACGAGACCCACCAGGACGGCGAGCACCGTGCCCACCAGCCAGGCGTTGTCCGCGAGCAGCGCGCTGCCGGTCACGTCCACCACGATGGCCGTCGCCTGGTTGGACTGGAACATGCTGCCGATGCCGAGGCACCCGATTACCATGCTCGCCGCGTAAAACGTCCCGAGGGCCTTGCCGAGCCGCGGCCAGCGGCGCTCCGCGAGCCCGCGCTCCAGGTAGTACATCGGTCCGCCGGAGACCGACCCGTCCGGGTTGTCGCGCCGGTACAGCACGCCGAGGGTGCACTCGGCGAACTTGGTGGACATGCCGAGGAGCCCCGAGACGATCAGCCAGAACGTGGCGCCGGGGCCGCCGATGGAGATTGCGACGGCGACGCCGGCGATGTTGCCGATGCCCACCGTCCCGGAGACCGCCGTCGTGAGCGCCTGGAACTGGGACACCTCGCCCGGATCCCCGGGCGTCTTGTAGCGGCCGGACACGACGCGGATCGCATGCAGGAACCCGCGGACGTTGATGAAGCGCAGGTAGACGGTGAAGAAAACGCCGCCGGCGACCAGCCAGATCACGATCAGCGGGACATCGGCGCCAAGCACCGGCACGCTGAAGAAGATGAAGGCGGACACCAGGTCGGCGACGGGCCGCATCGCCGCGTCGATGAAACGATCCATGTCCTCTCCTGGCCGCCGGCGGGTTCGCCGGATGGGCGCCATGATAAACAACCGGCTCGGGGGTCCGCTGTCGTTCCGCTGTAGCGGCAAGAGGTAGAGGCGCGTTGTGGCCCTCGCGCGGCCCGGTTTACCATCGCCGGGATGAGTGACCGGGAATACTGCTCGGACCTGTGCCTCGCGGCCGGGGAACCGATGTTCGGAACGGCCCCGCGGGTCGACGTGTGGCTGCTGGTGGAGTACGCGCCGGTGTGGCGCAGAAAAGCCCTCGAGGACAACGACCTGTCGGCGCCGGTGCGAGACTGGCTGCAAGCCCAGGTGGAAGGGCTCGAGGCCCTGGGCCTGGCGGTGCGACCCCAGTTCGTGCGCCGCCCCGAGATCGACACGGATCGCACCACCCTGTTCGTGGCCCGCGCCGGGGCGCTGTACCGCTTCGAATCGGTCGGCTACGACGCCATGCGCTCGCTCGACCTTACGCGGGAGGACTCGCTCGCCGAGCGTTGCACGCGCGTGGACGAGCCGCAGTACTTCGTCTGCACCAACGGCCAGCGGGATCTCTGCTGCGCCCGCTATGGTTTGCCGGCGTACCGGGAACTCCGGACTTTGGTCGGCGGACGCGCGTGGCAGACGACCCATGTCGGCGGCCATCGTTTCGCGCCCAACGTGGTCGTCCTGCCGCAGGGTGTGCTGTACGGGCGCGTGCATCCGGAGAATGTTCCGGCCTTCGTGGCGGAGGTGGAGGCGGGCGGGATGGCGAAGACCCACGTCCGGGGCCGCTCCGCATTCCCGCCAGAGGCGCAGGCCGCGGAGGCGCTGCTCGACGAACGGGTACTGGAACTCGTCGACACCCAGGACGCGGACGTCGTCCTGCGGACACCCACGGGTGAGCGGCGCATCGGTGTTGCCCGGAACCGGGATTTCGACATCGTCGCGAGCTGCGGCGACGACGAGACCAAGCGCGTGCGCGCGTTCAGCCCCCGGCTCTCGCCTGGGCCCGCATCCGCTCCGTAACGATTCGGCACAGTGCCGCCGTCGCGTCGCGCGCATCGCCCGTTGGGTCGAACACGGAGCCGATGGACACGTCGTAGGCCCGCGCCTGCTTGTTCAGCAATTCGCGGAACAGCGTGATGTCGCGCAGTTCCTCGTGGACCAGCCAGAAGCAGTAGAAGAGCAGCGAGTTGCGCGCCAGGATGTGCATCGGAATGATCGGTGCGTCGAACTTGCGCGCCAGGTTCACGGCGGTGCGCTGCCAGGGCCGTTCCCGCAACCCGCGCCACGATGGACGCGCAAGGCGGCCGGACGGGAAGATCACCACGAGGCGTTCGCGCCGGAACGCCTCGATGGTCGCGCGCAGGGTCTCGCGGTTGCGGGCATGGGTGCGTTTCGCCTCGATCCACTCCACGGGAATGATGGTGTCGGCCATGCCCGGCGACACGCGGATCGCGTCCCGGTTGGCGAAGAACGTGATGTCCGTGCGCCGCTCCTTCAGCGCGTCGAACACCGCCACGCCGTCGGCGATCCCGGTCGGATGGTTCGGCGCGACGATCGCGCGCCCCGTGCGCGGGACGTGCCGGGCGCCCCGCACGCGCACGTCGAGGGTGAGCGACGCGCTCAGGTAACGCAGCACCTCTTCGCCCGACATGGGCATGATCGTGTCGGCCATCTCGATGGCGCTGCGGTAGCCGAGCAGTGGCCGCAACCCCGCGAACAGCAGCCGCCACAGGGCGGGGTGGCGCATGAGGCGCGTGGCCCGCTCCTCGATCAGGGTATCGACGATGTGGGTCATGCCGGCGGCGCGCACGCCCCGTCCGCATGGGTTGCGATGAAATCCGCGACCGCGTCGTTGAACCGGATCGCGTCCTGCATGTTGACCCCGTGGCCGGCGTCCATCTCCACGACGCGGAGCCCGGGCATGTGCGCCTCCGCGAACCTCCGGTGGGGAGCGAAGCGCTTCTCGAAACGGCCGCAGGCGAGGAGCGCCGGTACGCGGTTCGCGGCGACCTCTGCGCGCACGCTTGCCCGCGGGGTGGTGTGGCGGATCGTGTTGGCGACGCCCCGGGGGTCGAGCAGCTCCGTATCGCGCAGCAGGGCCTCCCGGATGTCGGAAGGGAGCCGGCGCGCGTGCTTGGGGTGCACGGGGATGCGCTCGATGGCGGGCATGCCGCCGCTCTCGATGGCGTCGCCGGACTGCCGGCCGGTCTTGGACCACTGCTTGACGAGCGCAGCGTCGGCGAACGCCGACATCGAGTTGGTGAAGACCTGGCCGGCGATGCGCTCCGGGTGCGTAAGGGCGTACCGGATCGTGAGCGCGCCGCCGAGGGAGTAGCCGCACACGAACCAGGACGCCGCGCCGAGTTCGTTCCGGATCGCTTCCATGGCATGGATGTAGCCCGCGGGTGTGTAGGCGTCGGCGTCCTCGGGAGTCCGCGAACGACCATGCCCCCACAACTCGAGCGTCACCGGACGGCACACCGCCCCGAGCGGACCGAGGTTCGGCGCCCACTGTGCCCGGCTCGACAGGAAACCGTGGACGAGAAGCAGGAACGGGCCGGTGCCGGGATGGACCTCCCAGGACGGCGTCACAGCGCGTCGGCCACCGCGCGGCAAAAGTCGGTGGTGCTGGCGGCGCCGCCCTGGTCCGGGGTGAGCGTGCGGCCGTCGGCGTACACGCGCGCCACGGCGTCCCGGATGCGGGTTCCTTCGCGCTCGCAATCGAGGTAGTCGAGCATCATGGCGGCCGACAGCAAGGTCGCGGTGGGATTGATGATGTTCTCCCCCGCGATGTCCGGCGCCGTGCCGTGGGCCGGCTCGAAGTACGCGTAGTCGTCCCCATAGCAGCCGCTGGCCGCGAGTCCGAGGCTGCCGACCAGGCCGCCGGCGGCGTCGGACAGGATGTCGCCGTACAGGTTCGGCATCACCACGACGTCGAAGCGCTGCGGTTCGCGGATCATGCGGCAGGCGAAGTCGTCGACGATGAACCAGTCGAACTCCACGTCCGGGTAGTCCGCGGCCGTTTCGCGGGCGACTTCCAGGAAGAAGCCGTCGCTGCCGCTCAGCATGTTGTGCTTGGTGGCGCAGGTGAGGTGACCGCGGCGCGTGCGGGCGAGCTCGCAGGCGAATCGCACGACGCGCTCGGTACCTTCCCGGGTGATCGCCTTGACGGCGTACTTCCCGGTGCCGATCTCGTGGACAGGCCGGCGGATCGTGCGGCCGACGAGATTCAGGGGGGCGAGATCCTCGAGGGGGCCCTCGCAGCCGACGTAGAGGTCCTCCAGGTTCTCGCGGACGATGGCGAAGTCGATGCCGTCCGGCTCCCGGAGCGGCGTCGCACAGCCGGGGAGGTGCAGGCACGGGCGCACGTTGGCGTAGGTTTGCTTGCCCCAGCGCAGGTACATGAGGGCCGCACCGGACGAGCCGCTGGTGGAACCGAAGAACGTGGTGTCCGCACGGTCGATCATGTCGCGCGCGGCGTCGGGGAAGATGTTGCCCGTCTTCGTCCGGGCCGCTTCGCCGACCTCGGGATACACGAACTCGAGCCCGATGTTGAGGGACGCCAGCATCTGCACGACCGGGCGCATGGCTTCGGGGGCGGCATCGTCGCCCTCGATCACGGCAATCGTCTTGATCATCCGAGGATTGTGGCAGAACGCCGCGCGCGCCGGCAATTTGGACGCCAGTTTGGCGCCTGGTCCTGACAGCGGCGCGGGCCGCGCCCGTGTAGACTGATCGGTACTGATCGGTTTCCAAAGGGAGGGTGCCGATGCACGATCTGCTCATCAGGAACGGCTGGATCATCGACGGCGCGGGTACGCCGCGATTCCGCGGAGACGTCGCGGTCAAGGACGGCCGCATCGCCCGCATCGGCCGCATCCGCGAGCGCGCCGCCCGGGAGATCGATGCCGAAGGCCATGTCGTGGCCCCCGGCTTCGTGGACGGGCACACGCACATGGACGCGCAGGTCTTCTGGGACCGGCTCGGGTCCTGTTCGTCCTACCACGGCGTCACGACCGTCGTCATGGGCAACTGCGGCTTCACCCTCGCGCCCTGCGCCGAGCAGGATGCGGGTTTCGTGTTCCGCAACCTCGAACGGGCGGAAGACATTGCCCCGGAGGCGATGCAGGCCGGCATCGAGTGGTCGTGGGAGACCTTCCCCGAGTTCCTCGACACCATCGACGCCCTGCCGAAAGGCATCCACTACGCGGGCTACATCGGCCACTCGGCGCTGCGCACGTACGTGATGGGCGAACGTGCCTTCACGGACCAGGCGACCCCCGACGAACTGGCGCGCATGTGCGCGCTGGCGAAGGAAGCCGTCGAGGCTGGCGCGATGGGCTTCTCGACGTCGCGCACGCCCAACCACGTCACCGCCGACGACCGTCCCGTGGCGAGCCGGGCGGCGGACTGGGACGAGGTGCGGGCGATCGTCTGCGCCGTCGGCGAGACGGGGCGCGGCGTCTTCGAGATCGCGGGCGAGGCCCCGGGACGCAGTCCGGAACGCCTGCGCGACTATCACGAGCGCCTGCGCGATCTCGCCGTGGACTCGGGCGTCACGCAGACCTGGGGCATGTTCAGCACGCGCCGCGCGCCGGACTTCTGGCGTCCCTACTTCGACCTCGCGGAGGAGACCGCCGCGGCGGGCGGGCGCATCTTCGTGCAGGTGCACTCGCGCGCGCTGAACACCATGATGTCGTTCGAGACCCAGATGCCCTTCGATCACTGGGACGTCTGGCGCGACATCCGCGGCCTGCCGCTGGCCGAGCAGCAGGCGAAGCTGCGCGATCCGGCCCTGCGCGCGAAGCTCGTCGAAGTGGCGCACGGTCCGCGGCCGGACCGGCGGATCGTGGGCGTCGAGGCGCGCCCGCCGGACTGGGACTGGTTCTTCCTCCTCGATTCGGTGGTCGGGGAGCCCCGACGGTTGTCGGACGTGGCCGTGGAGCGCGAAATGGACCCCGTCGATCTCATGATCGAGCTGGCGCTGCAGAAGGACCTCAAGCAGTTCTTCTTCCAGCCCGCCGCGAACGAGGACCAGGACCACGTCCTCGAAATGATGCGGCATCCGCGGTCGGTGGTGACCTTCTCGGACTCGGGCGCGCACGTCTCGCAGATCATGGACAGCTCACTGCAGACGCACCTGCTCGGCCACTGGGTGCGGGAACGGGAGGCGATGACGCTCGAGGAAGGGGTCCGGCAGTTGACCTCCATCCCCGCCGCGAACTGGGGCATGCACGACCGCGGGCTGCTGCGCGAAGGGCTGAACGCGGACCTGGTGGTGTTCGATCCGGACACCGTGGGCCCCCGCATGCCGGAGGTGGTGCACGACCTGCCCGGCGGCGCGACGCGCCTGAAGCAGGTCGCGGACGGCATCAGCCACACGATCGTCGCCGGCGAGGTCTTCCTCGAGGACAACGAACATACCGGGGCGCTGGCCGGGAAGCTGTTCCGGGGGATGTAAGCGATGCTCGCCCTGGCCTTCGTCGCGGTCGTCCTGGTCGGGACCCTCGCCGGGGCGGTCGCGTGCTTCGTTGTCCTGCCGCTCTGGCCGGCGATCGCAGCGGTCATCGTGGGCGTCCCGCTCGTCCCGTGGCTTGCCGTCACGCTCTACGGCCTCTGGAGGAGGGCGCAGGGTCTGCGTCCGTTCGACGCGGCCGAGCAGCAACGGGACGCGGCGGGCCTTGGGGGCGAAGGGCGCCACGTCCGGACCGCCGACGGGCGGATCGTCGAGTATCTCGTGTACGGCAGCAGACGGCCGGACGCAAAGACGATCGTCCAGATCCACGGGGCGGCGACGACCGGGGGCTGGATGTGCCGGATGAACGCGGCCCTGTGCGAGGAGCTCAACCTCCAGGGCATCGCACCTTCCATGCCGGGTTGCGGTTACAGCGACGTGCACGTCGGACGCAGGATCGTGGACTTCCCGCGCGACCTCGAAGCGATCCTCGAAGCCGAGGACGTGGGGGAGTTCATGGTGGAGGGCATCTCCCTCGGCACGTCCCATGCGATGGCGGTCGCGCGGCACTTTGGGCCCGACCGCTGCGTCGCACTGGGACTCAACGTGCCCTACCTCTCCGAGCAGATCTGCAGGGAGTTCGACTTTCAGCACGACGCGGACAACCTGCCGAAGACCGACGCCCGCGCGTGGTACCAGGCGTGGAACTTCGTGGCGGCGGACCTGATGTTCACAGCGCCGCTCATGGCTCCTCCGGCGCGCCATCTGGGCAGGATCGGGGGAGGCGGCAAAGTGCAGGCGGAGCGGCCCTGGATTTTCGAGTGCATGGCCGCGGACCAGAGGCGACTGGTGGTGCGCGGCACCCAAGGTCAGGGCTGGGAGCAATTCTCATACGAGATGAACGCCCTTTGGGGCTTCGACCCGCGCGACATCGAGACCAGGAACGTCGCGGTGTGGTACGCCAGGGACGATACGGCCTGCCCGCCGTCCCACGGGGAGTGGCTTGCGGCGCTTTTCGAGTCGAGGGAAGGCGTCAGGACCAGCATTCGGTCCGAGGACGCCGGGTTCGCGCACTTCACCTACCTGCCCTCGCTCGGCCCCGCGTACACGACGGAGGAGGAAACGATCCCGGCGACGCTGCTCGCACTCGCGCTGTAGGACTGTTCACCTTTCTGCAAGTCTTATTTTGGCTCGGTTTTTCCGGCCTGGTTCGCGGCGTTGCCTCCCACGTCTTGTGGCCGCGGGGGCGATGCGCTGCTGTGGCACGCGGCGTGCGAGTCGCGGTGCGTTCGGCCAGGACGTGCGCGCGCTGCGCCTCGCGCTTCGGCCGCTACGCGTCCTGCGCCGCGAGGCGCAGCGCGCGCCGTTCATGGTTGGACGCACCGGGGTTCGTACAGCGTGCCGTCGCGCAGCATTGCGCAGGCGATCCGCAGCAGGCCGTCGGCCACCGAGCGCAAGGCGCGGTAGTGGCCGTGGCCGCGTGCCCGCAACGCGCGGTACTTCGCGTCGCAGCCGGCGTCGCGCTGGACCGCGACACGCGCCCAGTGCTGGACCATGTCGCGCAGCCGACCGTGCACCGCCAAGCGCCGCGTGACGATGCGCATGCGCCCGGACTGCCGGGTGACCGGCGCCGTCCCGCACAGGCAGCGCAGCGCCTGGTAGTCACGCCGGCCGAGGACATCGCCCGCCTCCGCGAGCAGGGTCGACAGCACGCTCGGGCCGATGCCGGTGATGGAGCGCAGGATGGTCGCGTCGCGCGGCGTCCCGTCCGTCGTCGATGGCGTGTCACTGCCAGGGTCCGCGCCGCCGAGTTCGCCCAGCAGCGCGTCAATGCGCGCCTCGGCCTCGGCCAACTGCCCGGCGACCAGCGCCAGCCGCTTTGTCAGCAGGCGCGCATGCGTCTCGGCGGCGGTCGCCGCCGCGGGCTCGATGTCCGGCGCCCGCTCGGTCAGCCGGGCCTTCAGCGACGCAGCGTCGAAGCGGCGGATGCGGTGCTTCCGCAACAGCTTCTCGTACGTCGACACGCGCGTGCGGCGCGCCGCCGCCGGCGTCGGCACGCGCTGCCACAGCGCCTGCGCCCAGGCTGCCGACAGGTCGTCGCCGACCAGCTGGTTGAACGCCGGGTAGTAGCGCCACAGCATCTCGTGCATGCGGTTCAGCAGCCGCGTCCGCTCGCCCATGAGCTCCTCGCGGATGCGCGTCCACGCGCGCAGTTCGACGAGCTGCGGATCCAGCGTCGCCACCCGGCGCAGGCAGTGCGGGTCCGTGCGTAGCGCCGAGGCCAGCACCCGCGCGTCCAGACGATCGTCCTTGGCGCCCGCCGGCGAGTACCGGTCGCGGAACCGGTCCAGCTGCTTCGGGTTGATCGAGTGCACCGCCAGACCGTACGCCAGCAGGCTCTCCACCACCGGGCCGCGCGGCGTCTCGATCGCCACGCCCACCGTCGCCGGCGGCACCCCGCCGGCCGTCTCCACGATCCACGACGCCATCATGCAAAGACCCGGTCCGCCGTGCGCGAACACGCGCTCGCCGCGCACCGCGCCGTCGCCGTCAAGCACGCACACCTGGTGGTTCTGCGACGCCCAGTCCACACCAACGTACCAGTTCAGTTCCGACATCGTCCCGCCTCCCGGTTGCTTGCCCGTTCACGGCGTGCCACGATCCCTGCCTGTCCCTGTACCGGCGCTCGGGGCGCAGACTGTTCACTGGGCATCGATCGTGGCGGAACTGCCGGGGCACAGGTCCTACAGTGGTGCTCTCGGCACAAGGGGCGACCGGTCGCTCCCGGCAGTTCTGCCCGCTCCACGCCTTCGGCACGGAGCACTGGGAAGGGTACAGGGGCGACCCTCGTGGTCGCCCGTCTCGACCACACCGGGTGATTCGAGACGGGACGGGACAGACCCGTCCCTACGGAGCGGCGCCGAGGAGGAGCACGTCAGCGGCGGTCGCGGCGGCTTGCATGCGCACGCCGTTGCTGATCACGCCATGCGACCCGCTCGAGCAGCTGAGGTAGGTGTGTCTTCGCTTCGTAAGCTCCGATTCGGTCCATGTCGCAGCAGTTTCCGACCTGTCGTTCCGACTGGTCTATCAGGCCGGAGGGATGGCGCGTGATAGATTCCGGCGCCAAACTCCGCTTCTCACAATCCTGGAACAGGAGGTTGCCCATGCCGGTCCTCACCACCCTGGCGCCCGATGCATCCATCGAGGAGATCATGGCCTCGGTCGATCGGGATGGAGCCGTGATCCTGCGCGACGTGCTCTCGGAAGCCGAGGTTGCGCAGATCGAGTCCGAACTCGGGCCCTATTGGGACGCGACGCCGCAAGGCACGGACCCGTTCGTCGGCATGCGCACGCGGCGTACGGGCGCGCTGCTGGCACGGTCCGCCAAGTGCCGCGAGATGGCGCAGAACGAGAAGGCGCTCGGTGTCTGCGACCGCGTGCTGCTCCGGAACTGCGAGCGCTACCAGATCCACGTCACGCAGGCGATCGGCATCGGTCCCGGCGAAACGAACCAGCCGCTGCACACCGACCGGTTGGCGTGGCAGAGCCCGCTCCTGCTGCAGATCGAGGCCCAGCTAACCTGCCTGTGGGCCGTCACGGATTTCACCAGGGAGAACGGCGCAACGGCGGTCGTCCCGGGTTCGGGCTCCTGGCCCAACGAGCGGCAGACAACTCCGGAAGAAATCGCCTACGCGGAAATGCGGCGGGGCTCTGTCCTGATCTACACCAGCTCGGTACGGCACGGCGGGGGTGCGAACGACTCCGGCGCGGAACGGATGGGCCTCCTGATCAGCTATACGCTGGGCTGGCTGCGGCAAGCGGAGAACCAGTACCTGTGCTGTCCGCCGGAGGTGGCGAGGGACTTCGATCCGGGGCTGCGCCGCCTGCTCGGCTACTCCATGCCGGCCTACGCGATCGGATACTACTCTCCGCCCCTGCCGGCGGGGGCAGGCGTGGAAGTCGTGACCCCCGAGCATGCCGTGAATCCCGGCATCTCCACGCACACGATGGGGGGTGTCGAGATGCTGCAGAAGGGCGCCGCGGCCCTTGGTACGGGCTGACGGTCGCGACGCAGGTTTCCTGGCGCGACGCCTGCGACTCCCGTCGGGACCGGTGATCCCGCGGCCGGCGTTCTGCATACTGGGCGCCCTTTCTGTCGCGGCGGCAATACCAATGATCGGATACGTCACCCTGGGTACCAACGACCTCGAGCGGGCAACCGCCTTCTACGACCCCCTCTTCGCCGAGATGGGCATCGGCCGGCTGGTGGAAGCGGAGGCTGGGGTCGCGTACGGGACAGGGATGGATCAGCAGATGGTGGTCGTCATGCCTCCCTACGACGGCAATCCGGCCACCGTCGGTAACGGCGGGATGGTAGCGCTGCACGTGGGGTCGCCCGCGGCGGTGGCGCGGCTGCATGCGAAGGCGCTCGAACTCGGCGCGGCGGACGAAGGCGCGCCCGGGCCGCGCGAAGCGGGTGGCATCGATTTCTATGCCGGCTACTTTCGCGACCCGGACGGGAACAAGCTGAACTTCTTCGTGTACGGTGCCGGTTAGCGAGGGCAGGGCTGGACACGTCCGTCGGGTCACGGATCTTGGTCGCCGTCGGGGCGTGCCCGTTTGGGTCGATGCCAAACGCGGCAAGGGCAGCCACGTCATGCTGTACTACGGCGACTGCAAGACGGTGGTCAAGGACCGCCGCAAGGACCTCGGCCCGGGCCTGCTCGCGGCCATGACCCGGCAACTCGGACTCGACCCCGGGGACCTCCGCTAGAAAAACGAGGACAACGCATGCAATTCGTCTATCCTGCGGCGCTTACCCGCGCCGGCCCCCGCGAGCTCGTCGTCTCGTTCCGCGACCTTCCCGAGTGCCTCACGTCCGGCGAGCACCCCGATGCGGCCCTCGCCGCCGCCGCCGATGCTCTCGCAGAGGCGCTTGCCGGCCGCATCGACGACGGCGAACCCATCCCGGAGCCGACCAACGCGGAGGCCGGCGAACACGAGGTCGCAGTGCCCCCCGGGATCGCGGCGAAGGCGGCGCTCGCGATCGCCTTCCGGGAGAGCGGCCTTACGCGCGTGGCGTTCGCCGAGTCGCTCGGCGTCGACGAGAAGGTCGTGCGGCGGCTTCTCGACCCGCGCCACGGCACCTCCCCCGACCGGATCAGCAAGGCGCTACGTTCCCTGGGCCGGCGCATCGCCCTCGACGTCAGGGCGGCGTGACCTCCTGAGCCGTCAACAGCCCTCGCCGCCTCGTCCCCAAACTGGTTGGTGGGCAACGGGCGGCGCCGCGGTCCGAGATCGGCGAAGATCTCACCCTGAACACGCGCAGCCTCTCCAGTGGGAGAGCCAGCGCCGCCCGGGAAGCAGCCCGAATACTCTAGCCGACTGTCTTCCTCGCCATTTCGGCTCGCATCGCCTTCATCTTCTCGAAGCCCTGCTGGTGTTTCTCACGATCAAAGGCCGTGTAGTCATAGTTGGGACGCAGGGAGACCTTGCCGCCGGCAGGCTCCCGATCAAACAAACTGTGATAACCGCCCATCTCGGCGCGCTTGCGCAAGTGCTCACCGTCAAGGTCCTGCTTGCCAAACGGGAACGCGCCGTAGACATCCATGAGTCCGGCAAACCTGACCGGGTTTCGTGCCAGGGCTTCCTGGGTCACCACCTGCCGATAGGGACCCTGGGTCTGGAAGATTGACCGCTGGTAGGTGCCCAGCACCATCAGCCGTTCGCCGACCTTGGTACGGGGCACTGAGCCGTGCCATGTCAGGTCGCCCCAAACCACCATTGAACCCGCGGGCGCTTCAATGGGCTGGGCATTGTCCGCCCAGTGCTCGATTTCCGCGGGCGTCGGGGCACGGCGCAACTTGTGGCTGCCGGGTACGAATGTCAGTGCGCCATCGTCGACCGTGTAGTCAGTCACGAGATAATTGAAATTCGCGCTATTCGGTTCCGGGGGCTTGGCGGGTCGCGAGTAATCCCAGTTGTCCTGATGCAAGGTAGTGCGTTCTTCGCCCGGGCCCTTCACCCAACCGTCGAACAACGACAGGATGCAGCCGGTACCGACCAGCGATTGCACCAGGCCCAGACCGGCAGGATTCAGGACCAGTTCCTCGAACACCTGGTCGTCCCACAGGATCATGCGGATGATCTGGTTGCGGTCTCTCCAACTCAACCCGTCACTGCCAAGCTTGCCGAAGCGGCGCTCGACCACCTTGACAACGGCTTCCTTGACCCGGGCGTGAAACTCGGGTGGCCCCACCTTCTGCGGTGGCACAACCGTAAAACCAAACATGTTGAGTTCGGCAAGGTTCTCCAGCAAATCCAGCTGCGCCAGTTCCCGGTACAACTTCGATTCGGGCAAGCACAGTGGCCAATCCTTGATCTCCATTTTCTCTCCTTTCGTCTCCCCTCTCATCTCTCGGCGGTAGCGTACCCAATCTGCGGCAAGTTACGCTGCCCAGTTGTCTATCGGTCTCTCAATGCCATTTTCACCCGTTCTGCCTTCGCCGGGTCCCACCACCACGTTGCCGGAAAGCCGCCATTGTCCCGGGACTGAATCTCGGGTTTGCTGTACTTGTCCCACATGACGATGCGCGACCCTTCGAGCAGCTTGAGCGGAATGAAGTAGAATTGCCAGAACAACACGCGATCCAAGGCGTGTCCGGCTGCCATCAGTTCTTCCCGGCTGCCGGCACTCAGCAGTTTTTCGATCAACGCGTCCACTATGGGAGAGCGCAGGTTCGCAAAGTTGGCCAACCCCAGGCTCCGGGAGCCGAAGTAGGCCGGCACCTCCTGGTTGGGAGGCATGCTGATGGCCAGGCTACCGGATACCGCGTCAACTTTCCCTGCCCGCCGCATGTTGATGTACTGCACGTTTTCCACCAGGCGAACACGCGCCTTGATTCCAAGTCGTTTCAATTGCTCAACATAGGGCAGTCGTAATCGCTGGCCTGCCGCAGTAGTAACCATGAGTTGAAGCTCGAACGCCTCGCCTTCTTCGTTCTCGAGCCACCCATCCTGAATGGTCCAGCCCGCGTCAGCGAGCAAACCGCGCGCGCGGAGCAGCGCCTCGCGTCGACTCATCTTGTCGAGGGTACTGCCGGCGAAGGGCGCCTCGAGGAACACACGCTCAGGCAATTGGAGGCGGAACGGCTCCAGCAGTTCGAGCTCCTCTTCGGACGGCAACCCGGTCGCCGCCAGGAATGTGCCATGGAAAAAGCTCTGTGGCTTCTCGAAGACACCGTGATGGAGGACCTTGTTCGTCCAGTCGAAATCGAAAGCGAGATAAAGGGCTTCCCGCACGCGAACGTCCTGAAAGCGCTCCTCCGTCTGGTTGTATGCCAAAGCGTTGACGATACCCACGTAATGCTGGGGGGTGTGATGGACCCGTATCAGCGGGCCCGATCGCAGGTCGTACCCTGTGACCCACATCGCGGCGTTCCGCTCCGCGAAAATGTCCAGGAGTCCCTTGCGAAAGGCCTCTCGTTGGACCGTTGCGTCGCGATAGACCTCGAACCTGAGACGATCGATGTTGAACGAGCCCTTGTGCAATCCAAGATCCTTGCCCCAGTAATCTTCCACCCGTTCAAATTCGATGAACCTGCCGATCTCGTATTCGCCCACCCGGTAAGGCCCGCTGGTGAGTGGCGCCTCGGTGGTGGTTTCGGTGATGTCCCGCTCTCGCCAGTAGTGTTCTGGCAGGATCGCTACCTTTCCCAATGCCATCATGGTGCTGAGGCTCACGGGGTAGTGGTAGGTAAAGCGCACCTCCCTGTCACTGACGGCATCGACTTGCTTGAGGGATGCATACGCCGCGTTAAAGGCAATGGCGTGGTCGCGAATGTGCTCGAAGGTGAACCGAACATCATGTGCGGTGATCGCCATGCCATCGTGCCAGCGAGCCTCCGGGCGCATTCGCATCCACACCGTGGTCCCGTCCGCCGACACCGCGATCTGTCCCGCAAGGCTGCCATAGTAGACGCCCAATTCGTCTCCCGAGGGCCGCAGCAGCGAATCGTACAGCGTGGGTTCAATGATCGCATCGAGGCCAGGCGCGGTCAGCCCCTTGCTGATAAACGGCGTGAAGCTGTCGAAGCTGTAGCCGATTGCCCGAACGAGCCTTCCGCCCTTGGGCGCTTCCGGGTTCACATAATCGAAGTGTGCGAACCCCGGCGGGTACTTGAAGTCGCCGTAGAACGATAGGCCGTGCTGCCAATGGCGTTCTTCCGGCTCGACGGCTATCTCGCTTGTGTGCGACCAGATTGCGAAACTGACGAGACAACAAAGCGCCAACGATCGAATCATGCATCCAGCACCGCGAGGTCAGACGTTCCCCTCAGTCGAACAACCCGGATGGTGGGACCTTGGCTGCCGAGAAATCCGGCCCCTCTTCTCGCCAGCCGTTGCGGACACTCTCTCCCATCAACTGAGCGAATCGCGGCTCATTGGCATAGCGCTCGAACACTTCGGGATACCGATCGTCTCCTCGAAGCTCCTGGGTCGACATGTGGGGCCGGCAGAAGTATGCGGCGAGATTGATGCGAGTGCCCGCTGATTCTCTGCGCCATCCCCCGTGCCAGGTGTTTCCATGCCATACAACCGCGTCTCCAGGATCGATTTCCATCGTCGCCGCACCTGGTGGGGGGGTCCACTCGATAGAATCGAGATCTTCCACGGACAAGCCTTTCGCCATGACTTCCACCACGGTTTCGTGCCCGGCCATCCAGTTTTCGCGCGCCGTCGGTTGCCGCTTCCTCCGATGACTGCTTGGTACGAGAACCAGGGCGCCGGTCTCTGCCGTGTACGGCGTCAGCGCATAGTTGCAGTTTGCGACATGCGGGACCTCTGTCATGCCTACCGACACGCCATCCGCATGCATCGGTAGCGGCATGCCACCTGGTCCACGAAAGTGACAGCCCATGGAGGACAATACACAGCTTTCACCGAGGAGGTAGTGCATCAGCGCCAGCGGTTGCTCCTCCAGGAGGATCTCGGGAAACACCGGATCGTCGAAGATCAGGTAGTGCAGGTACTTCATTCCGTGGAAATCATCGGTGGTGGCACATTCGGGATCGATCCTCTTGCCCGCGGTGCTCTCCGCTCTCCGCAAGATCGCGGCTTTGGCGCGGGCAATCTGATCGGCGGACAAGACGGCCTTGAGTACTGTGAATCCCTGGGTCTCAAGTTCGAGCAGGTTGTCGTTCAAGCCTAGTGCGTCAATATTCGCCAGAACCCGAAGGCGCGCTTCGTCGTCTTTGCCCGTCATGCGCGCGAGGATGGGGGACGTTTGTGCCTTGGTTGCAGACGTCTCGGACAAGGTGGTCATGAACTTGCCTCCATATGTAAGTTTAGGATCCGGCATGGTCTTCCCCAGCATGGGTCGTCACACTAGCGCAGAACGCGAGGCTCAACAACGTGCGTTGCCACGCGGGCGTTGACGTGGGCATCTATCCGCGTCCTTTCGCCAATGCGTTCGGCACGATGGTGAGCCGTTGCCGTGCGCTTGCAGCGCGCCACCCATTGCGACTCCGGTGGCGTGCAGCCTGGCGCTGTCTGCCGCGTCAAGATCGTAACCGGCGAAGAACCTCACTCGGATCCGAGTACCGCTGGTGGCGAACGTCTCCTTGTGCCGGAAGGTGGCGTAGATGGCCTCACGCGTGTTGGCCTCGGCCCAGACGCCGGCCAGACCCAGCGCGCTCCAGGCGAAATGCAGCATCCCGGTCGGGATCGCGCTGTATTCATAGCCGGCGAATGTCGTAAAGCGACCGGGTTCGTGTTGGCGTCAATGCCATTGCCGAGGCGGGCGTTCAGCACCCGCCCGGCGTCTGAGCGACACACATCTGTCATGCAGCTGTTCCATCGACAGCATCTCGAGCGTAGCCACCCTCTCGACAAAACGGCGCGAACTCATGCAGCGGTGGGCCGACGACGTCCCAGGAAGCTGACGACGTCAGGCCCGCCGGTGCCAAGGACTCGCCAGCGGGTTCGGTTTCTTGACGCCCCTTGCAGGCTCCCCAAGGGTCCGCTCGTCCGGCTGGCGCGCGCCTGGACCACGCGCTTGCTTGCACTGCAAGCATGCCGTAGCTTTGATGTGCCAACGACACCGAGAAAATGGGATGGCCAGTATCACGATTCGCAATCTCGACGACGGTGTGAAGACGCGCCTACGAGTGCGCGCCGCCGAGCATCACCGTTCGATGGAGGAGGAGGTGCGCATCATTCTGCGCGACGCGGTGAACGATGATGTCCCTTATCCCAGGAACCTGGCGGCGTTCACCAAGGAGAGCTTCGCGCCACTTGGCGGCGTGGAGCTCGAACTTCCTGCGCGCCGCAGTTCGATGCGCGAGCCTCCGGAGTTTTCCTGAACGACGGGCATGCTTGTTATAGACACCAATGTGGCATCCGATCTCATGCGGCCCGCACCAACTCCCAGCGTGGCCGCGTGGATCGCCGAGCGCGACGCCGCGACGATGTTCCTGACCGCGGTAAGCGAAGCGGAGTTGCGTTTCGTCGTTGCGATCCTGCCTGCAGGGAGACGACAAAACGCCCTTGAGGCCGCCATGCGCCGTTGGCTGGAACGTGGTTTCGCCGAGCGGATCTTGCCGTTCGACAGCGCCGCGGCCGAAGCCTACGCGGAGATTGCCGCAGACCGCCGACAAGCCGGGAGGCCAATTGGCGAAGCCGATTGCCAGATCGCCGCTATATCACGCTCGCGAGGTGTCAGCCTCGTTACGCGAAACGTCCGGGACTTCGAAGGAAGGGGAGTCGAGGTCGTCGATCCCTGAGCCGCTCGGCGGTCTCGGCCGCGAGGGGATGGGCCAGATCCTCGTCGTAGAACGGATCGTCGAAGCCCTTGGTGATCGTCGAGGTTTTCCTGCTCGGCCCCTCCGAAAACGGGGAAGTCCACGTTGGTCAAGACGAATTCCTGGAGGCGCTCTACATCGATCTCCTGGCTGATGAAGCGTTTAACCCGTCCGCGCCTCAAGCGTCGGTATTGCCGAGACATCCACCGAGCGCTCCGCAAGTGCCAGATCGTGATTTCGCTGCAGGTTGACCCAGAAACCAGCACCGTTGCCGAACAGCTTTCCGAAACGAACCGCCATCTCGGCCGTGACGGGCCGCTTCTCGCTGAGGATGTCATAGAGTGTTTGCCGAGAAATCCCGAGGACGCGGGCCACGGCCGTCTTGCTCGCGGAAAGCGCCGGCAGGATGTCCTCGCGCAGGATTTCGCCAGGATGTACCGGCTCTATCGAAGGGTGTCTGTCGATCATCAGTGATAGTCCTCTATGTTCACACCCGCCGCGCCATCATCATCCCATCCGAACGTGACGCGGAAGTTGGCCGTCAGGCGGACGGCGTAGCGGCCCGCCTGGTTACCCTTCAGGGGATGAAAATACGATCCGGGAAAGTTCATTTGCTCCGGTTCCTCGGCGGCCTCGAGCGCGGCAAGGATGCGCCGCAGCTTTCTCGTCCAATCGGCGTCAAGTCCCTTCGTCTCGCCCCGCGTCCAGTAGCTCCGCAGCGCCTTGTGCCGAATGCTGCCGATCATCGCGGCAAGATGCGTGCGAGCAGCCAACTTGTCAAGTATTACCTTACATATTTACAGCTGGCCGGGTATGGCCGCGCGGTACCGCGCGGTACCACGAGGACTACGTCAAGCAGAACGGCGAGTGGAAGTTTCGCCGTGTGCGCGCCAAATGAGGCCGGCACGGCCGGGGCAGCCACATGTGTCTCGGCATGCACTTCAGCGGCGATGGAGGTGAAGGCCGTCCCGTACCGGCTGCTGCTCGACCGCGAGCTGCGTCCCGGGGAGCGAGCCCGGCGGGCTCTGCACTGCGAGCCCGTCGTCAGGCCGGCCCGGCCGATCCGGCTGCACCTGCGTCGCGTGTCATACTGAGGCCCTCATTCGGGCTCATGGAAATGGCCGGGTGAGTCGTTACAGGGGATCGGGTGAACAAACAACGACGCCCCTGCCGAGGAGCCACATGGCGGAGTCGGGTCGGCTGATCGACAAGTTCCTCGCCCTGCGCGGCCAGCTCGCGCGGCTGGTGCTGAGCATCGTCCCGCCGAAGGAGGTCGAGGACATCGTCCAGGAGACCTACGTGCGGGTGTGCCAGGTCGAGAACCGGGACCAGATTCGCGATCCGCGCGCCTACCTGTTCCGAACGGCCAGGAACCTGGCCCTCGACCACGTCAAGCGCTCCGAATCGCGCCTGACCGTCAGTGCCGACCTCGACGCGCTGCCGGAGGAGGCCCTCCTGTCGCCGCCGGAGAGCGATCCGACCCATGCACAGGTCGCGTCCGATGAGGAGTTCGCGCTGTTCTGCGAGGCGGTGCGCTCCCTGCCCAGGCAGTGTCGGCGCGCGTTCGTGCTGAAGAAGGTCTACGGCTACACGCTGAAGGAGATCATGGCCGAGATGGACCTCGGTCGACCCACGGTCGAGACGCACATCGTCAACGGCATGAAGAGGTGCGTGCAGTACCTGCGGGAACGGCAAGTGGATCGTGTTCTCCCGGCGGGACGCGCTTCGAGGGGTACGAACCGACATACCGTGAAGGGACGACGGGAAGACGCATGAGCAAGGTAGTGCCGATCTCGCGGGACGACGAACTGCTCGAGGCTGCGAGCCGCTGGGTACTGAAAATCGACGAGGGTCCGTTGAGCGCGGGCGAAGAGACTGCCCTAGCGGCGTGGCTGGATGAACACCGCAGGCATCGCGAACTGCTGGTCGAAGCTGCCGACGTGTGGGACAAGACCGATGCGCTGGCGCGTTTGGCCGAGCTCTTTCCGCACGACTCGGCAACCGATCGGATGCCGCACCGCCCCTGGCAGCGGCGGGCACAGGTAGCCGCTGCTGCCGCGGGGCTGGTGGCGTTGGTGCTCGTTGGCCTGTTGCTGCTGAATCCCGCTGGCGATGGAGCGCCCTCCACGATGTCGGCCGCATACGCGACCACGGTCGGCGAGCGAAAGACGGTGCTCCTTCCCGACGCCAGCGAGGTGGTGTTGAACACGGACAGCCAGGTCGCGGTGACCTTCACGCCGTCGGCGCGCGTGTTGCGCCTTGCGCGGGGCGAGGTACTCGTGCGGGTCGCCGCGGATCCTGCCCGCCCGCTGTCCGTGATCGCGGGCGACCGGATCATCCAGGCCATCGGAACGGAATTCGTGGTGGAAATCACCGAAGACCGGCAGATCGAACTCCTCGTGACCGAAGGCCGGGTCGTCATCGGTATTCGACCACCGGTGGTACCGTCGGCGCCAGGTCGCGGCAGCGACGGGCTGGGCGCCGTTGTCCCGCCGCCCGTGCTGGCCCCCCGTGAGGACAACATCGTGTCGACCGGCGAGTCGGTGATCCTGGCTACCGCGGGCCCGCTCAGGAAGACGCTGCTGTCCGACGATATCGAGGTCGAACTGTCCTGGAGAGAGGGCCGGCTCATCTTCCGTTCGGAACCGCTCGAGGAGGCGCTCCGCGAAGTGGAGCGCTACACGACGGTCGAGTTCGTGATCCTTGACGAGTCGTTGCGAACCCGTACGCTGTCCGGGCGCTTCCGGGCCGGCGATGTCGAGGCGTTGCTGCTGTCCCTGCACGTGAACTTCGGGATCACGCACGAATTCGATGGCGAAAGACGGGTGTTGCTCAGTAGTCGCTGACCGCGCGAATCGTCCACGTCTCCAGGGGTCGAAGACAGCGCACCGGTTTCTGTCCTCGCACCGCTTGTTCGTCGCTCCTCCCACAAATCCCACACCCGGCACTCAAGGAAAAGTCGTCCCGAGTCGTCATCGAAGGGAGCGCGAAGAAGCCTGTGCTGCCAAGGCGGGGCTCCGCCTGCTGCTCGCCCTGATGCTTGTGGCCCTTGGCTCAGCGGTCCTGGCGCAGGAGGCCGAACGAAAGTTCGACTTCGACATCCCGCCCCAGGCAGCGCACACCGCGCTCACGGAGTTTGCTGAGCAGGCCGACCTGACGCTGGTGTTCCCGGACGAGGTGGTCCGCGAGAAGTCCGCCAACGCCTTGGTCGGCAGGTACACGCTGCAGGAAGCTGTTGACCTCCTGCTTGCGGGTACCGGGTTGACCCCGGTGTTCAGCAACGATGTCGTACTGAGAGTCTCGGCTCAAGCACGGCTCACGACTGGCGGGACACGGGAGGAAGGCACTGTGGAGAGCAAAACGGGATCCAACCTGAAAGATGCGCACCGGAACGAGCGGAGGTCCCTGTTCGCCCGGATTGCCGCAGCTTTGGCTGGTGCGGTATTGGGTACTGCCGCGTCCGGGGAAGAAGGAGCTTCTGACCGCGAGGCACGCGAGAGCGTGATATTGGAAGAGGTGATCGTGACCGCGACGAAACGCGGCGACCAGAGGTTGCTGGACGTGCCTTTGTCGCTGCAGCTTCTCGAAGAGTCCACGCTGATCGACTCGAGCCTCCGCGACATCGGCGAACTGATCAGTTTCGTCCCGGGGGCATCGGAAGGCCTGAGCTTGGCCGTGGGCCAGCGGTATTTCCAAATCCGTGGCCTGTACCCGGGCGCAGGCAGTCCGATGGTTGGGTATTACGTCGATGACACGCCGATGTTCGGGACGCTATACGCGCCGCTCGGACGTGTCTACGACATGCGCCAGGTAGAGATTCTCCGTGGACCACAGAACACGCTGTATGGCAATGGCGCCATGGGGGGCGTCATTCGCTACGTTCCCAATCCGCCCGCTTTCAACGAACTTCAGGCAGGTGTGCGAGTGGGTTACTCGACGACAGAGGACGGCGGTGACGGCCGATACGCCGATGTCCTCGTGAACGTCCCGCTGATTGACGACCGGCTTGCAATGCGCGTTACGGGAAGCGTGGAGAGACTCGCCGGCTGGGCGGACAGCCTGGTCGGAGTCGAGGACTTCAACGACGGAGAACTGGCGGATGTCCGCGCGCTACTGCTGTGGGAACCGACAGACGACTGGCGAATCAAGTTGCACTATTCCCACAACCGGGCGGACCAGGACGGCGGGGGAACCTTTCTCTCGGGGCTGCACCCCGGCGAGACGATCTCCCTCGCCGACACCGGTGATTTCGGCAATGTCGACCTGACCGTCTATTCGGCCACAGTGGAATACAGCGGCTGGCGCTTTGCCGACCTGGTGTCCAATGTCGCCCACACGAAGCCGGGAGACGAGACGCGTCTCTTTCTTGAGTTCCCGCCCCTGACCAAGGTGACCGCGTTCGGCGGAAGATCCATCAAGACTCGGAGCAACGAAACGAGGCTGGTGTCCAAAGGCGATGGACCGCTGCAGTGGGTCGCCGGGATATTCGTGACCGACACCGAGGACGAGTATGTGTCAGACGTGGCTTGGGACCCCGAAATCCCGCCGTTTTTCGTCAACGCCAGCGACGTGACGCTGGACGAGCGCAACTCCCTGGCATTGTTCGGCGAGCTGTCGTATGAACTGTTGGACGGTCAACTGATCCCGACCGTGGGAATCCGCTATTCCGAAGAAGATCTCGAAGGCGACTCCGTCGAGGCGGCCGGCTTCACCGATGGTGAGAGCTTCGATACGGTTAACTTTCGCTTCAACCTGAGCTGGTTCCCCGGAGAGACTTCCCACTACTACCTGAACATCGCGGAGGGCTTTCGTTCGGGCCGATTCAACTCCGAGATCTACTGCCCTATCCACAATCTCCTGTTGATTGAAGGTCAGTGCGAGTTGGTACAGGAAACCGACGAGGTCCTGAGCTACGAAGTCGGAGCCAAATACACGCTACTGAACGGGCGGTTGTTCATCGATGCGGCTTTCTACTGGCAGGACTGGAAGCGCACGCCCCAGCATTTGGCGATCGGTGGTCTGTTTCAGGCCTACACCGTCGGTGATTCAGAGCTGTACGGCTTCGATTTTGGCCTGCAGTATCGGCCGGCGGCCATCGAGGGGCTGGCCCTCAGCCTGACCGGAAACTGGAACAGTTCGGAATTCTCGAACGTAGTCCCCATCGTCGCCGCGACCCTGACGCCGCCGTTCACGCCCGAGTCGATAGGCGCCGAGTCCGGCCAGCGTCTGCCGTTCGTACCCGCATGGAACGCGACCGCCGCCGTCAACTACGTCTGGTCCGTCGGAGCCGGCTGGCAGGGCCACTTCAACGTCACGCTCAACCATCTCGACGGCCAATGGGGACAATTCGGCACCAACGCGGTTCGGGGTGACTCGAGGAGTCTGCTACGTGCCCGTTTCGGGTTTGAGCGCGAGCGATTCGGCATCTTTCTCTTCGGACGCAATCTCCTGGATGGAGACGCGATCATCTACAACCAGCAACCGACCGGTGGGCTGCCGGTGTTTACCCGGGACGCACCGCGGCAGATTGGCCTGGAGTTGACCTTCGACACCCATTGACTCGAAGGGTATCTGCGGGCCAACCGCAAGCGTACAGCCGGACCAGCTCTGGAGCGACTGCCCGTAGCGCCGCTAGAAGTTCGCGGCCAAGGTCACGCCGACCACCCGGGAGTCACCGGCGGTACTGGATCCATCCAACCGCACCCGCGACAGGTACTCTCGGTCTGGCAAGCACGGGGTACGATAGGTAAAGTGCTGAACAGAAAACTTCAAGAGCGTTACGCCAGCTCACTCGCAGAAACTCAAAGGAGAATCGGGAATGCGCGCAATGGTCATCGGTGAGGGAGGGATTGAAGGGCTGGAGTTAGTCGACCAGGACGATCCCGTACCTGGCGCCCATGAGGTACTGATCGAAATGCACGCCACCTCACTCAACTACCGCGATCTGGGAACGGTTCAGTATGGCGCCCCATCAGGTTTGGTGCCGAATTCCTGCGGTGCGGGTACCGTTATCGCCGTTGGCGAGGGCGTCACACGATTTGCAACCGGCAACCGCGTGGTACCGATTTTCTTCCAGAAATGGCTGAACGGACCGCCCACCGCAACGGCACTTTCATCCGCGCTGGGCGGTCCTATCGACGGCTGCCTGCGCGAGCAGATGGCCCTGCATGAAGACGGGCTGTTGCACATTCCGGACTACATGTCTTTCGACGAGGCGGCAACACTACCTTGTGCCGCACTGACGGCCTGGCGTGGCTTGGTCGAAGAAGGTCATCTCATTGCCGGTCAGAGCGTTTTGGTACAGGGCACCGGTGGTGTGTCCATATTCGCGCTGCAGTTCGCCAAGCTCTTCGGTGCAGAAGTGATCCTGACTTCATCATCGGATGAAAAACTCGAAAGAGGTAAAGCCCTGGGCGCCGATCACACCATCAACTATCGTGCGACGCCCAACTGGGCCGAAGAAGCCCGACGCATCACCGGCGGACGTGGAGTCGACCACATCGTTGAAGTGGGCGGTGCCGGAACCTTGCAGCAATCTATCGAAACGGTTGCCCTTTACGGTCACATCCATCTGATCGGCGTGCTCAGTGGATTTTCCAACGATTTGAACGTCGCACAGATGTTTAGTACCAATGCCCGCTTCCATGGCATTACCGTCGGCAGCCGGTACATGTTCGAGAACATGTTACGCGCTATGACGCTGCACGAAACTCATCCGGTAATCGACTCGCGATATGAAATTAGCGACGCACAGACTGCGTTCACACAAATGGAGCAAGGTGGCCACTTTGGCAAGATTGTCATCAATCACTGATTGGCGGCGTCGGGTACGAGAGGGCCACGCTGACGCAGATCGCACGCGAAGAGCGGACACTCCTCAGAATGACCAGCATAGGACCTTTGGGATCGTGGAGGTCGCCGGGCGACCACTCACTCCGGACGACGCGCAAGCGCAACATTCGTTTCTAGTTTAGAGAGGGCCGCTGATGAACATCGCAGCACTGAAAGCGATGCCGAGCCTCGATTCGATCATGTCCGACATCGAGCGCTACGGGATCGCCCAGAACGCCGTGGAGCTGATGACCTACGGCTTCACCGTGGTTTCACCCGCGAACCTCGGGGCCACCGACGCGTGGGGCGAGCGACTGCGCAACGCGGCCGTGGCCGCCTACGAGAGCAGGAACGACGTCTCGATCGATTATCGAACCTCGACGATCACCGCGGCCTTCGACGATCCGTTCTTCGACGAGGACGACGTCTTCATCGAGGCAGCGACCAACCCAGCGAAGCTCGCGCTGGTCCGCCTGATGCTGGGCGAGGGAGCGGTGCACAGGAACAACCTGCTCATCCTGAAGGGCAGGACCGCCGACGCCCCTGCTGACGACTCCGCAGTTTTCCACAATCTACCATTGCACATCGACCAGTTCATTGAAGGCATCCCGATGGGCGCCGGTCATATCTGCCATCGGCTGAACTGTACGTGGATCTGCACCGACGTGGTCGATGAAGCCGACGGTCCAACCCTTTTGGTCCCCGCCAGCCAGCACTACGGCCACGGAGTCTTGCCCCACGACACCGACGTCACCAACTCGCCCTATCCGCTGGTGCGCCTCGAGGCGAAGGCCGGCTCGGTGGCGATCTGGCAGGGGGGAACCTTTCACTCCACCTTGCCGCGCACCCGCCCCGGGCTGCGAATCCATCTGAATGAGAACCACACCCGGCCCTACGTCCAGGGCAGAAACGCCAGCAGCTACATTTCCAATTCGCCCCGGCTATCGCCAGAGCTGCTCAATCGTCATCCGGAGCTCAAACGCGTGCTTGGGCTCTCGAAAGTCGAAATCTTCCCCGGTCCCGAGCGCGGGGAAGATGGGATCACCCGCGTCCCCCACGACCCCACGACCGACCCGTACGCGTAGGGGGCATGTCCCAAGCGCCAACCCTGAACCACGAGAAGAACCATCACGAGAGGAACCTTCGAATGGAATTGGAAGAGCTCCAGGAACGAATCACGCGGCTCGAAGACATCGAAGCCATCAAACGACTCAAAGCCCGATACTGCGAGATCTGTGACCACGACGACTACGATGCGGATGCCATGGCGTCTCTGTTCACCGAAGATGGAATTTGGCACGGAGACGGAGTCGGAAACGCTGAGGGTCGAGAAGCGATTCGAAAGCTCTTTGCCGGCTTCCCGAAAGGGATCGCCGGGGCACGGCACATCGTGACCAATCCTCTGATCGACGTCGATGGCGATCGGGCACACGGCGTCTGGTACGTCATCGCCGGCGTGAGCGACGGAGCGAATAGCGAGTGGGGCACCGGGCGGTACCACGAGGATTACGTCAAGCAGAACGGCGAGTGGAAGTTTTGGCGTGTGCGCGCCAAATGAGGCCGGGCAGCGCCCCTTGTCAGAGCCGCGCTGCGAGCGACGCACCAGGGCGCGACACGTGAAGGAGGAAGGACGATGAACGAGAGCCTGAAGGAAGTCCTGCGAGATTTCGAAGGCAAGCGGGCCTACGTGGCCGAGCGCATGAAGAGCGAGCGGTTGCCCAACCGCAACCAGGCGGCCGACGCCGTCCGCGAGGAAATCGCTGCACTCGGTCTCGACCACCATGTGGTGGCGCTCGAGACCAACGGCTACACGGTGCTCACGCCCGAAGAGCTCGATTGCGGCGACCTCGTCCAGCGCGTGAACGAGGCAATCGACCGGGTCGCCACGCGGCGCAGTCCGCAGGATGCCGACCTCGCGGACGCGTACGGCGGCTTCCTCTTTCATCTCGTGCCCGAGGACCCCGTGTTCGAGGAGGTGCTCTTGCAGCGAAAGCCCCTTGCGCTCCTCACCTACCTCCTCGGCCACCACTTGAAGGTCAACCAGTCCACGGCGCTGCTCAAGCCCAAGGGAGTACATTCGCCGCCGATCCATGCCGATACGCAGGGAAAGTTTCCGCTGCCGTGGCCCGAGACGGCACAGGTGGCGAATGCCAACTGGCTGCTCAGTGACTACACGCGGGAGGGCGGCTGCCTCTGTGTCGTCCCACGCACCCACCGCATGGGCAATCCCCCGTTCCACACCCCACTCGAGTACGACGACCCGTCGGTCGTGCCGATCGAGGCGCCGGCCGGATCGGTCGTCGTGTGGCACGGCGGCCTCTGGCACGGTGCCCTGCCCCGCACGATCGACGGCGTGCGTCGCACGCTCATCCTCTACTTCGGTCGAGCGCACCTCGAGGCGCAGGAGCCCTACAAGTTCACGACCACGATGAAGATGCTCGAACGCAATCCGGTGCGATTCGCCGCGATGATGGGCCTCACCGACCCGGTCCCGTGGGGTCTCCGAGGTCCGGTCGGGCCCTCGGCGGCGTCCGTAAGTGGCATCGACCCGTTCGAATGAGCGGAGACCCGCTCGTCGACCGGTGCCTCGAAGAGGAGGGAGCGCAAGATGAAGGACCACCGAGAAGGTGCGCAGAAGAGCCCAATTCCGACTCCCGACGAGCTGGGCTTCGACCCTGCGGCCATCCGTCGGAAGTACGACGAGGAGCGGGCGAAGCGGATGCGGCCGGACGGCAACGCGCAGTACCTCGAGGCGAAGGGCGAGCTCGCGCACTACGACGACGTCGATCCGTACGTAGAGCCGGGATTCACTCGTCCGGCGATGGACGAAGAGCTCGACGTGGTAGTGATCGGGGGCGGCTTCGGTGGTCAGCTGGCGGCGATTCGGCTTGGGCAGGCCGGCGTCACCGATGTGCGGATCATCGAACGGGCGGGAGATTTCGGCGGGACCTGGTACTGGAACCGATACCCCGGCGCCCAGTGCGACATCGAATCGTACGTCTACCTGCCGCTGCTCGAAGAGACGGGCTACATGCCGAAGGAGCGGTACTCGTTCGCGCCGGAGATCCTCGAGCATGCGAAGCGAATCGGAAGGCATTTCGGCCTCTACGAGCGAGCCTGCTTCCAGACGAAGGTCACCGAGATGCGCTGGAACGCGGAAACCGGGCGCTGGAAGATTCGGACGGACCGGGGCGACGTGTTCCGGGCCCGCTACGTGGTGACGGCCCTCGGCCCGCTCAATCGTCCGAAGCTCCCGGGAATTCCAGGCATCGAGACGTTCCGCGGCCACTGCTTCCACACGTGCCGATGGGACTACGAGTACACGGGGGGCGACTCGATCGGAAACCTCCACAAGCTGGCCGACAAGCGTGTCGGCATCATCGGCACCGGGGCGACGGCGGTGCAGTGCGTGGTGCATGTCGGTGCTTCGGCCGAGCAGCTCTACGTCTTCCAACGCACTCCGTCGAGCGTCGACGAACGGGGCAACGCGCCGACGGATCCAGAGTGGGTGAAGTCCCTCGAACCTGGTTGGCAGCAGGAGCGGACCGACAACTTCAACAAGCTCCTGAGCGGGATTCCGGTCGAAATCGACATGGTCGCCGATGGCTGGACCCGCGCCTTGCGCTATCACGAGGATCTCATGCGGCGGATCGAGGATCCCTCCAGCCTCACCCCGGAGGAGACCGAGGCGTTGGCGGAGATCGCCGATCACCAGCACATGGAGTACATCCGCAAGCGGGTCGAACGATTGGTGGACGACCGGGAGACGGCCGAGGCGCTCAAGCCGTGGTACGGTCAAGGGTGCAAGCGGCCGACGTTCAACGACGGGTATCTGCCGACGTTCAACCGGCCGAACGTGAAGTTGGTCGATACGAACGGCAAGGGTGTCGAGCGAGTCACCGAGAACGCCGTGATCGTCGACGGTGTAGCCTACGAAGTCGACTGCTTGATCTTCGGAAGCGGATTCGAGGTCGGAACGAAGCTTGGCAGGCAAGGCCAGTTCGAGGCGTACGGGCGAGACGGCGTGTCTACGAGCGAAGCCTGGGGGACGGGCAGGCGGACGCTTCACGGCCTCCTCAGCCACGGCTTCCCGAACTGGTTCCACGTGGGCCTCAGGCAGACCGGGGCTTCGTTGAGCCTCACCTACACGTACGACACGCAGGTCCTGCACATCGCGTATCTTGTTGCCGAGCAGCTCGCTCGCGACGCGGAGGCGATCGAAGCGACGGCCGAGGCCGAGCGGGCATGGCTGGATCTCGTGAACCAGCCGGGCCCGCTTCAGGAGTACCAGAAGCGCTGTACGCCGGGGTTCTGGAACTCCGAGGGGAAACTCGACGGCAACGGCTTCTTCGATGAGTTGTATCCGGACGGTCCGGTCCGCTTCCGCGAGATGCTCGAAGAATTGCGCAACCGGGGCGACTTCCAGGGGCTCACCATCGCCCGTGCCTCCGATTGATTCGACCGAGGCTACTCGGAAGGGGTTCGCGCCCAGGGCCTATTCCCACAACCATTGCATCAGCCGCGACCCGCTGGGGCGCGATCCAGCGTTGACGCTCACCGATGACGGGGCGTAATGTGGGTCGACGCCCGTTGGCGCCAAGTGAGGTAGAAATGAGCCAGTCAGAAAAGGCGACGGCGAAACCGATAGTCCGTCCCCCCGCACCGCCCGAGCCAGCAGACCTCAAGGTGGTCGACGATCGCCCCGGGATGTACCTCACCACGCCCGGGGCCCTGGATGCCGGGGACGCTCATCTGGCGCGGATCCGGGAGCTGGGTCTGGAGCCTTACCTTCTCGAGATCGAGGTCCGTGGATACACGGTCATCCCGCCGGAACTCGTGGCGCCACCCGAGTTCACCGCGCGCGTTCGGGATGCCCTGCTTCGAGTGGCGGAAAAGAGAACCGGCGTAAAGCACAGCATCGATCAGAATGGCAACGCCGGGAAGGCAGCCTACCTGTCCAGCGGCGGTTTCTTCGCCATGTTGTATCTCCTGTTCGAGGATCCGGTGTTCGAAGAGTGGATCGAGAATCCGGTCCTGGGGGCGTTGGTCGATTACACCCTGAAGGGGCAGGGGCGCCTCTCGAGCTTCGACGCGCTGGTCAAGTGGAAAGACGCTGCACAGCTCGGCTACGAGGAAGCCGCGGCGCAGGGCCTGCTGGCCGATCCCGACCTCCTGAACGACGCACTGCACTCCGATTCGCCACGCTGGCCTGACGGGAAGCTGCTGGACGGCGGTAATCTCATGACCAACAGCGCGTATATCCTGACGGATTACTCGAAGGAGAACGGATCGATCGCGATGGTGCCGGGCAGCCACAGGCTCGGTCGGCTGCCTTATCCGGGTGAGGGCCTGAAGGACATGGTCCCGGTGGAGGCGCCCGCGGGCTCGCTCATCTTCTGGAAGGGTGCGACGTGGCATGGCGGCGCCTACCCCAAGCTGACGAACGGGCTGCGGCTCACCATGAACACGACCTTCTTCAATCGCTCTCTCAAGACGGTCGAGGCATACCAGCGTGCCGTACCGAAGGAGGTACTCGATCGCCGCAACAGGCAGTTTGCGCTCTTCGTCGGCGCGGACGACATGTCCGGCTTTGGGCCCGAGGGTCCCCAGCCGGCGTATCTCGAGCCTTCCCACTTCTTCTAGAGACACCCGTCCGCCCGTCGAGCTGCATCTCGGCCGCGCGGCGGGCGCCCGAATGTCGGCCGGCTTTCATTTCCAGGTTCTTTCATTTCCAGGTTAAAGGGGGACGATGATGGACATTGCGGAGCGGAAAGCGATGCCGAGCCTCGACTCGATCATGTCCGACATCGAGCGCTACGGACTCGCCCAGAACGCCGTGGAGTTGATGACCTACGGCTTCACCGTCGTCTCACCCGCGAACCTGGAGGTCACCGATGCGTGGATTGAGCGACTGCGCAACGCGATGGTGGCCGCCTACGAGACAAGGAACGACGTCTCGATCGATTTTCGAACCTCGAGCATCACCGCGGCCTTCCACGATCCGTTCTTCGACGAGGACGAGGTGTTCATCGAGGCGGCGACCAACCCGGCGAAGCAGGCGCTGGTCCGGCTGATGCTGGGCCAGGGCGCGGTACTCAGGAACATGCTGATCATCCTGAAGGGCCCGACCGCCGACGCCCCTGACGACGAGTCCGCACTCTTCCACAATCTGCCGCTGCACGTCGACCAGGACGTGGAAGGCATCCCGATGGGCGCCGGTCAGATCTGCCATCGGTTGAACTGTACGTGGATCTGCACCGACCAGGCCGACGAAGCCGACGGCCCAACCCTGTTCGTCCCCGCCAGCCAGCACTTCGGCCACAGAGTCCTGCCCCACGACACGGACGTCGCCAACACGCCCTATCCGCTCGTGCGCCTCGAGGCGAAGGCCGGCTCGGTGGTGATCTGGCAGGGGGGAACGTTTCACTCCGCCTTGCCGCGCACCCGCCCGGGGCTGCGAATCTCGCTGAATCAGAACTACACCCGGCCCTACATCCAGGGCCGCAACGCCAGCAGTTACATTCCAAACTCGCCCCGGCTGTCGCCCGAGCTGCTCGATCGTCATCCGGAGCTCAGACGCGTGCTCGGGCTCTCGCGAGGCGAATACCGCGATATTGCGCGACGAGAAGATGGTGTCACGCCCCTCTTCGACCCGTACGCGTAGGGGGCAGACCCGAAGCGCAAATGCCGGAGCACGAGAGGGACCATCGGATGGAATTGGAAGAGCTCCGGAAACGCATCACCCGGCTCGAAGACATCGAAGCCATCAAGCAACTCAAGGCCCGATACTGCGAGATCTGTGACCACGACAACTACGATGCGGATGCCATGGCGTCCCTGTTCACGGAAGATGGATCCTGGAGCGGGGACGGAGTCGGAAACGCCGAAGGTCGAGAAGCGATTCGAGCGCTCTTTGCCGGGTTCCCGAAAGTGATCTCCCGGGCACAGCACATCGTGGCCAACCCTCTGATCGAGGTCGATGGGGATCGGGCACACGGGGTCTGGTACCTCATCTCGGCCGTGACCCAGAGCGACGGAACGACGGCCAGCAACTGGCCGGGTATGGCCGCGCGGTACCACGAGGATTACGTCAAGCAGAACGGCGAGTGGAAGTTTCGCCGTGTGCGCGCCAAATGAACCGGCACGGACAAGACGCTTGGGACGCCGCCGGATGCGCGCCTGGCGTTCCCCGGTGAGGGAGCAGGTCCGCAGGATCGGGTTGGCCCGCCCGATGTCCTTGCCGATGCAGCACCGAGAGAAGGCGCCACAGCGAGGCGAGGCGCACCCGCGATCACCAGGGCCGTTGCCCCGTCACAGCCGAAGCTCTCGCGCGCGAAGGGATCCTACCGCCACCATGAGGTGACGCCCTTCGATCACTGGCTGATCGAGTGTCTTCGGCTACCGATACCCTTATAGTGGACAATCGGAAACGCTACCGGATGGCAGGAGGGGCAGGGCGATGCAGGACGGGAGAACGAAAAGCGGTGACGCCCGGGGCTCGGTCCCCGCCAGGGCGACGGCTTCGGTGGCGCTCGCAGCGGCTGCGGCGGCGCTCGTACTGGCCGGTGGTTCGGCTGCGGCGGAGGACGATGCGTCCGCCGGGGCGGAAGCCGGACCCATCGAAGAGATTCTGGTGACCGCCGAGAGGCGCGCTCAGAGTGCGCAGGACGTGCCGATTTCGATGACCGTGTTCGGCGGCGACGATCTGTGGAACTACGGTCTCGAGGGGTCAAAGCAGCTCGGCGATGTGGCCCCCAATCTCAATATCGTGTCGGGTTATGGCGAGCAGGGCGCCCAGGTCATCACGATTCGCGGCATCACCAGCGCGAACTACTCGTTCATGGACGGGCAGACCGCGGCGGTCTACGCCGACGAAGTTCTCCTGGACAGCTACTGGTTCAATTCCTTCGCCATGTTCGACCTGGAGCGGGTGGAGGTGCTTCGCGGACCCCAGGGCACGCTGTTCGGCCGCAACTCGACCGCGGGCGCGCTGCAGTTCATCAGTGCCGGGCCGGGGGACGAGCTGGAGGGCTATGCACGTGTCACGCTGGGCAGATTCGACAGGCGCAGGGCCGAGGTGGCCATTGGCGGACCTGTCTCGGACGGCTTCGGCGTGCGCATAGCGGGCGTTATCGAGGAGGACGACGGGTTCCAGGAGAATATTCACACCGGTGAAGACGGACCCTGGGTAGATACGCGCGCCCTCCGGGCGGTGGTGGAAGCGGCTCCAAGCGACGACGTTTCCATCCGCTTCAAGGCACAACTCGGGAGAGACGATTCGGGCCCGGCCCAGCTTGTCAACAGAACGCCAAACCCGCACTTCTACGGTGGCTTTGCCCCGGCGGCCGGAATAGACCCCTCGCTTTTGTACAATCCGGGGCCGGAAAGCGATCACCGCAAGATCAACCTGAGTTTCACGAACGACGAAATGCAGGCGGAGATCGATACCTACATATACACGCTGTCGATAGAATGGGATCTGGGCAGCGTGGCGCTCACGTCCGTAACCGGCTATACCGATCTCGAAGTCGCGGATATCAGTGACTGGGACTCGACGGCGGCTGCGATCTGGCATGGGTACGAGTACGGAGAGCACCGCACGGTCACACAGGAGTTGCGATTGACGTCCACCGATGAGTCACCGTTCCAATGGATCGTCGGCGGCTATCTCCTCGATCAGTCGGCGGACTGGCGGGCGGCGTTCGAGTATACGGATTTCTATCGGCTGTTCGATCCGGTTTCGTTCCCGGCGGGAACCGGCTGGGGCGAGCGGTACCTGGCGGAGCAGGAGCTTTCGAGCTGGGCCGCCTTCGCGCATACGACCTACGCCTGGACGGAGAGGCTGACTACGACCCATGCGATACGATATACCAGCGATGAAGTCGAGGGCCAGAGAGACTATGCGGCTTTTACGTATTTCCCGAAGACGTCGGAGTTGTCGGGGGGTGATCTGTCGCTTCACGATGACTTCGGGTTTTCGGAGCTGACGGACCGCGAGCTCTCTTCCAGTGAAGTGACGTGGCGCCTGGCCGCGGAATATGCGCTCCAGGACGGTGTGCTGTGGTACGGGAGTGTAAGTCAAGGTTATAGAGGTGCCGTGTTCGCGATGTTCGGGCCGTACAAGGAGCTGGATCCGGAATTGGTCCTTGCCTGGGAAACCGGCATCAAGAGTTCGTTGTTCGACGGACGCCTGCGGCTGAACGCGTCCGTCTACTATTTGGACTACACCGACTTCCAGTTCTTCGACTTTCTGCCGGAGGAGGGCGGGCAGGCCCTGGGCTCACTGGAGTACACGTTCCAGGGATCGAACATTCCGGAAATGATCTTTCAGGGTTTCGAGATCGAAGCGGTTGCTCGCCCGGTCGATAACCTGGAGGTCAGGTTGAGTTACGGTTACTCCGACAACGAGATTGAGCAGTACATTCACGGGGCGCTGGAGGACAACTCGGGGAATCGACTGGCGCACTCGGACGAGAGCGACTTCAGCGGGTCGATCCGATACGAGCTTGCCCTGGGCGGTTCGGCGATCCTCGCTCCGCAGCTCGAATGGTTCTATCACGGCCCGCGTCCGGTCGATAGCACCGGGCGATCCGGTGACTTTGGAGGGGACTTCTGGAGTTGGTCGGCGCGGCTGCGTTACGAGAACGAGGCCAGCGGCTTCAGCGCGAGCGTCTTTGTCGAGAACATCTCGGACGATATCAACTTCGTGCGTGCTGTCTTCCCCACCGCCGAGGCCTTTGGAACGGATGGTATGTACACGACATACCCGCGGAGCGTCGGGGTGACGATGGGGTACCAGTTCTAGCGGGCACGGCGCAGGCGAAAGAGCATGGCCACATCGGTCGAGGTACGAGGGCACTGCGACGCGCATTTCTCCGCCGTCCGGGATGCGTTCGCCAAAAACTTCCGGGAGGGCAGGGAAGTCGGTGCGTCCTTTGCGGCAACCGTGGATGGCGAGTCTGTCGTGGACCTCTGGGCGGGACATGCCGATGCGGCGCGGACCCGGCCCTGGGAGAGAGACACCATCGTCAATGTCTACTCGACCACAAAGGTGATGCCGGCCATCGCGGTCCTGATCCTCGTCGACCGGGGCTCGATCGAGTTGGATGCCCCCGTGGCGACGTACTGGCCGGAGTTTGCCCAGGCCGGCAAAGAGAAGCTGCCCGTGCGCTATCTGTTCAGCCACATGTCCGGGCTGGCGGGATTTGAAACACCGATCACGTTGGAAACGCTCTACGACTGGGACGAATGCACCAGTCTGCTCGCCGCCCAGGCGCCCTGGTGGGAGCCGGGCGCCCGCTGTGGATACCAGGCCATGACCCATGGCTACCTGCTCGGTGAACTCGTTCGGCGGGTAACCGGGAGGAGCCTCGGTACTTTCTTCAGGGAGGAGGTGGCGCAGCCCCTGGGCGCGGATTTCCACATCGGTCTGGACGCAAGCCTCGATGCCCGGGTGGGCGAACTGATTCCACCGCCGGAAGATGGGTGGGCGGAGGAACCGGAACCGGGGTCGATTGGCGCGAAGCTCGGCAACCCTGCCGTCGGCGACGCGCTGGTAGCGGCGTCCCGCACCAGGGCCTGGCGGGCCGCGGAGATCCCGGCCGTGAACGGCCACGGCAATGCCCGCTCCGTGGCCCGCATTGCATCCGCGATGGCCTGCGGCGGCGCGGTGGACGGAGTGCGACTGATGTCCCGGGAAACCGTCGACCAGGCGATCGAAGAGCAGATCGAGGACTTTGATCTCACGGTGCCGGAGATGCGGGTTCGCTACGGTCTCGGCTTCGCGCTGAAATGCGACAGCATCTGGATGCCGAACATGGGTCCCAGTCCGCGCGCCTTCTTCTGGGGCGGCTACGGGGGATCTTTCTGCGTCATGGACCCGGATGCCCGGGTGAGTTACGGCTACGTGATGAACAGGATGTTGAACGAGTGGACGGGTGAGTTTCGTTCCGACCCGCTTGCTGCCGCCCTGTACGACTCCCTGTAACCTGTCGGGACACCTTCGGTACCTCCCTCCACGAACGGAGCCTCCCGACGAACGGAGCTGAAATGGCGACAGAAGAAAGCGGCGTCGGCGAGTTTCGGTCGGTCGTCACCCTGGTTTCCCTGACCGTCGCGGGCGTCGCGTACTGGAACGCCATGCCGTTTCTCGTGGGCGGTTTCATCGACGATTACGGGTGGTCCCCGGAACTGGCGGGCAGGATCTCGTCGCTGCAGCTGTTCGCGACGATGGCGATGCTCTGGGTTGCCGCCATGACGGTACATCGCTGGAACCTGCGGACGATGGTGCTCGGCGCCGCCCTGGTGGCCGTTCTCTCCGACTTTTGCGCCGCGTGGCTCGAGAGCGCGACGCTGATCGTCCTGACGCGTGTTGTCACCGGATTGGCGGCGGGCGTACTCCTGGGCGCCGTGTATGCGGCCGTTTCCAGGGTGGAACGGCCGACGCGCGTCTACGGCATCGTCCTGGCCAGCATGTCCCTGTCCGGTCTCCTCTGGTTCCTGGGAATACCTCCCCTGCTTGAGAGCTCCGGGATGACCGGGCCGTTCCTGGGCATGGCGGCGGTCTCGCTGGTGGCCCTGGCCCTGGCCCTGGCGTGGTTTCCCCGATCCGGCGGGCAGGGAGATGTCCCCTCCGAGCAACTCGGCCTGCTGGGCCTGTTGACGGTGCCGGTGCTTCTTCTGGCGGCTGGTTTGCTCATCCAGTCCGCCGTTGGTGGTGCGTACTGGGCGTACTGGGAGCGGATCGGCGTCGGCTCCGGGCTGAGCGCCCAGGGCATTGGCATCGTCCTTTCCGTGGGGGCCGTCAGCGGTATGCTCGGGGGCGTACTGGCCGCCTGGATGGACGGCAAGGTGGGCGACGCGACCGCCCTGATCGGCAGCCTTGCGATCATGGCGATCGGCTATGCCGCGGCGCTGTTCTACAACCCGGCCGCCTACGTGGCGGCGACCGTGGTCTCGTACGTCGCCGGCAGTGTCGTCCTGGCGTTCTTCTTCGGCGTGTTCGCCAAGGTTGATGCCTCGGGCAGGCTGGTCAATGCGGCGAATCTCCTATGGTACGCGGGTGGGGCCGTAGGACCCGCGGCCGCGAGTCTCATGCTCGTTTCGGGCAGTTACAGCCCGATGATCTACGCCGGCACCCTGGGGTTGCTCGCAAGCCTGGTCGTGATCGTCCCGGTCCTGAAGCGGTGGGCATCGAACGGGCCGGCGCCGGGACTCGGCGAGCAGGCTTGAAGGACGAGGTGAGAAGTCGGAGGCGGACATGCAACGGAAGAAACTGGCAGGTGCACCCCTGCGCATCGACCCGGTCAAACTGGCGGGCGGAGACCTGCACGAGATCCCCTTCGCCGTAGCGAACCCGGCCGGGAACCCGAGGCGCATCGTCGTACCGACCGAGCGCAAGCCCAGGGTGAGCGTGGTGTTCCAGGGCGATGTCATCGTGATCGTGTACGAGTCCTCGCCGGGCAAGGTCGAGCTCGAGGACTACGGTTACGACGAGTTCGTACACGTGCTCGAGGGCAAGCTGATCGTGACGCCCACGGGTGGAGTACCCGTGGAAACGGAAGCGGGAGGCCACGTAGTCTTGCCCAGGGGCTTCAGCGGTACCTGGGAAATGCTGGGGGACCCGTATCGGGAACTCGTGGTCATGGAGTACGAGACCTGGCGGGCGGCGGAGCTTCCGGATTCCTGACCCTTGCGGTCCCGGGGTACTGTCAGATCGGTCCGGTCATCGAGGGGGAGAACGCTGTGAGATCGGGGCTTGAGAAGATCCGCGAATCGCTCCAGGCCTATCTCGCGACGCCGGACGATCAGCCGCGAACGCCGGACCTCTTCCACTACTACGCGCCCGAGGT
Source organism: Pseudomonadales bacterium (assembly GCA_963664635.1). Taxonomy (GTDB): domain Bacteria; phylum Pseudomonadota; class Gammaproteobacteria; order Pseudomonadales; family Azotimanducaceae; genus VXNE01. Next base: position 1,559,321 of record OY761542.1, read on the forward strand.
GTACGAGCTGGAGCTCGAGCACGTCTGGAGGAAGGAGTGGATCGCGGTCGGCCACACGGCGTGGCTGAAGAGCCCGGGGGACTACTTCGCCTGGGAGATCCTGGGCGAGCCGATCGTGTTCGTGCGGGGTGAGGACCGGCAGGTCCGGGCGCTCTCGTCGGTCTGCCGGCACCGCGCCGTGCCGGTCACGCAGGATGGCGAGCGGGGCAACGTGAAGCGCTTCCAGTGCCCGTACCACCTGTGGACCTACGGGCTCGACGGCAAGCTCGCCGGCGCGCCCTTCATGACGGACAACCGGGGGTTCGACAAGGCGCGGATCGCGCTCCCCGAGTTCCGGGTGGAGGTCTGGAACGGAATCGTCTTCGTGAACTTCGACGACGGCGCGCCGCCGCTTGCGCCGCGGCTCGAAGGCCTCGCGCCACACTTCCGGTTCTGCGACCGGGACGACCTCGTCTGCAACAACGTCTTTGTCAGCGCGTGGAACACGAACTGGAAACAGGCGATGGAGAACGGCGACGTGTACCACGGCCCGGGGGTGCACCCGGAGGCGATGCGGGTGTACGACCCGATCTCCATGACGGAGCCGACAACGTGCGACGATTACTGGGCCAGGCAGGTGCTCGGGCTCGATCTCGAGTACTTCCGGAGGAAGCTCGGCTTCGAGCCCGGCAAGGACGAAATCGGGATGGCCGGGCGGGAGCGGCCCGCGTTCGAGATGACCATCACGCCCCCGGCCAACTTCCTGATGCCGACGCCCGCCACGCTCAGCATCCAGGCGAACTGGCCCATCTCGGTGGACCGGACCCGGGTCGCCATGTTCAGCGTGACGCCCTCCGAGTTCGCCGCGGAGCAGTACACGGCGGAGGTGGCGGCGGATCCGGAGGGACCGAACAGGATCAATTTCCAGGACTCGGTAGTGTTCGACCGCGGCATCTCGCGGGCGGTCCGGTCGAGCCGCGCCGAGGCCGGCCTGATGAGCCCCCTCCAGGAAGGGCCCGCCATCGCCACCCACCGGTGGTTGGCGCGCCGCCTGCTCGCCGCAATCGATGAGACGACGCATCCAGGAGAAGGACCATGAAGGACGAAGGCAACTCCCCGCAACTCGGCGCCAAGCTGCTGACACCGGAACTGACCGAGCAGATCCTCGAGACCCAACGGGAATGCACGATGATCTGGAACACCCGCGACGGCAACAGCGCCGGGACGATGGTCAGCTTCGTCTGGCACAGGGGCAGTGTCTGGGTAGCGGCGCCGCGCGGGTTGCCGCGCATGGCCGCGATCAGGCGCAACCCGAACATGTGCATCGTGGTCTCGGTCCTGGGGACCGGGCTCGGGCGGGACCGCTGCATCAGCATCCGCGGGAAGTGCACGGTTCACGACGACCGGGCGGTCCACGAAGAGCTGGCGCCGCTGCTCATGCGGAAGCTGGGGACGCACAACCTGGAGAAGCGCACTGCGGGGATGGTGGCGGACTCAAGCACCGCGTGGCTGGAAATCAGGCCCGAGCGGCTGTCCACTTCCGACTGGAACGACCTGATGATGCACAGTCTCGGGCTGGAGTCCCCGGAACCCGCCGTGATGTAGCCGGTAGCGTGCGCATCCGGATAATCGACTCGTAGACGATGACTCTTAGACGCTGAACAGGTACACCAAGATGGCCTCATCCACACCCAAGCTCCCGGGCAAACTGGGCGACCCGACCCTCACCCTGGCGAGCGACCCGCGCCTCGACCCGCGACTGCGCGAAGCTCTTGAGGGTTACGGGATCTCCGACTGGGGCGAGATGGCCTCCACCGATCAGGAGCCCTCGCTCGAGGAGATCCTCGACGGCATCGCCGAAGCCGAAGCCATGTCGGATGCGCTCTATGCTGGGATTTTCGCCGGTCTGCCGCCCGTCCCCGGCGTGGCCCGCCGCAGCGAGGCGATCGAGGGCGTCGACGGCAACGAGATCCGCCTGTACATTCATGAACCGGAGCATGAGCCCGAGGAGCGGGCGGGACCGCTGCCCGGAATCGTGCACACCCACGGCGGTGGCATGGTGTTGATGACCGCGCGCGATCCGCAGTACGTGCGCTGGCGGGACGAACTGGCGGCCAGCGGGCTGTGCGTCATCGGCGTCGAGTTCCGCAATGCCGGCGGCAAGCTCGGCAACCATCCCTTTCCGGCCGGCCTGAACGATTGCGCGAGCGGCGCCCGGTGGGCCTACCGGAACCGGGACGCCCTCGGCATCTCCAACGTGGTCATCTCCGGCGAATCCGGTGGGGGCAACCTGTGCCTGGCCACGGCGCTCAAGGCCAATCGGGAAGGCTGGATCGCGGAGATCGCCGGCGTCTACTCGTGCTGCCCCTACATCTCGGGAACTTACAATCCGCCGCCCCCGGAGCTTGTTTCGCTGTTGGAGAACGACCTGATGGGTACCAGGAGCCTGACGCAGCAATGGGCCACGGCGTACGACCCGGACGGAGCCAACGCGCGGAACCCGCTGGCCTGGCCGTACCACGCAATGCCGGACGACCTCACGGGCCTGCCGCCGCACACCGTGTCGGTGAACGAACTCGACGAGTTGCGCGACGAAGGGCTCCTCTACGCGCGCAAGCTCATGGCCGCGGGCGTACCGACGATCAGCCGCACCGTCAACGGCACCCATCACGGCGGCGACACGGAGTACTGGGGGGCCGTGCCCCACGTCTGCCGGGCGACGGTGCGCGACATCCAGGGTTTCGCCGCGTCGCTGTAGGGACGGGGCGGTTCTGACCAGATTCCGCGACGGTCGCTGCAAGAGGCCGACGCGGCGACCATCGCCGCCAGCCTGCGCAGCAACTGGCGCGACGAGCACCTGTTCGCCGTAGAGCTGGCGCTGGCGCGCCACGACATGCTGCAGGGACCGATCGAGGCGTGCGAGGCGCGCATGGACGCCGAAGTGGAGCGACACGCTCCCGCCGCCACCGCGCCGATCCCCCGGTCCCGCGAGCGCGCCCTGCGCGAACGATTACGCGGGATGCTCGACGTCGACCTGACGGCCATACCCACCATCGGCGTGGAGACGGCCCTGACGCTCGCGGCCGAAGTCGGAGCGGACCTGTCGCGCTTCCCGGCCGCCGCCCACTTCTGCTCGTGGCTCGGCTTGGCGCCGGGCACTCGCATCAGCGGCGACAAGCGCCTCGGCGGCCCACCAGCGAGAGGCACCAACCGGCTCGGCCAGGCGTTGCGCATGGCGGCCACCACCGCCCGCAACAACAAGACCGCCATCGGTGCAGCGCATCGCCGGCGCCTCTCCCGCATGGACTCCGCGAACCGCGCAACGCCAGCGACGCTCCGCGGTATGGACTCGCCTACAGCGCTGCGAGACGCGACGCGCTCAACCCGGCGCGGCCAGCCGCCCGGCGCTTCCCAGTGACGGCAGGCGTCTGATCTCGTCCCCATGCTCTCGTTCTGCAAGCCTTAACTCGTAGAGCTTCTGTAGGTTGAGCCAGAACTCGCCCGACGTCCCGAAGAATCGTCCCAGACGCAGCGCGGTGTCCCCCGTGACGGCACGCTGGCCGTTCATGATCTGCGTAATCCGGTTCACAGGGACTTCTATCCGCCGCGCCAGCTCCGCCGCGCTCATTCCGAGCGCCTCGAGATCTTCCCGCAATGTCTCGCCCGGATGTATCGGTTCGCGCGTCATGTCCTGTCTTCCTCTCCTAGAATCCTTGAGCAGCGTTGAAGTTTACGGTCAGGTTGCGTTTGCCCGCAGCCTCTCGAAGTTGCGGCGACGCGAAAGCTCGGTTCTCGGAAATCGTCGACCGAGCGGTCAACGGCGAGGAGTTCGTCGTCACCCGCATGGGCCGGGCGGCCGTTCGGATCAGTCGGTTCGAGCGCCGCGCGCGGTCGAGGAAGCTGGGCGATCTCGCGGGACAGGTCTGGATCGCGGACGACTTCGAGGAATGGCCGCCCGACCTCCGGGCCACACTCGGGCTGGATGTGCCCGAGGAGACGTGAAGTACCTGGTCGACACGCACGCGCTGCTCTGGGCCCGATCCGCGCCGCAACTCCTGGCACGGGAGGCGTTGGCGCTGTTCGAGGATCCCGACAGCGCGTTGTATGTCAGCGTCGTCTCCCTGTGGGAGTGCGCCATCAAGTGTTCCGTCGGCGAGCTGGCGCTTCCGTCCGACTTCTATCGCGGCGTCGCCGACGACTACGAGATTCTCGGCGTCGAACTGCGGCACGCGTCCGCGACGATGTCTCGACGGTACGGGTCCGTCGCTGGTTAAATCCCTTCTCTTCGCATGGACGGGTCGGACACGAAATGACGAAATCGGCCGCCACGGCGCCCGCGCGCAAGACGGTGGGCAGGGAACACGTCGCGCGGGTGACCTGGCAACTCCTCGCGAGAAACGGCTTCGAGTCGACCAGCATGCGGGAGATCGCGAAGGAACTCGGCACGACGACCGGGACGCTGACGCATTACTTCCGCAACAAGGACGACCTGGTCGAGTTCACCAACCAGTACATGTACGAACTGGTGAGCGTGCGGCTGCGGGACGCCGCGCCCGGGGAGCGGGACACGAAACTCTGGCGGTCCATCCGATCGCTGCTGCCGATCCGGAAGGCCCACCTGGACAACCACCGGGTGTGGCTCAGCTTCATCACCTCGGGATTCGGCCGGGCCCGCCTGCGGACCCGCAACCGCAAGCTCCTGGCCGCGCACGTTCGCCACATCGGCAGGCTCGTCCGAGCGGACCGGGAGGCCCGGGGCAGGAACTCGGGGATCTCCGGGGAGGACGAGACCGCGTTGCTCATCGCCCTGACGGAGGGACTCTCGACGCTCGCCGCGGTCGACCCGAAGGCGTTCTCGCCGGACCGGGTCACGGAGCTTGGCCGTCTCGCCTTCGATCGGATCGTGGAGGCAAGGGCCGCCTGATCCGCCCTGGATTCACCCGCCCCCCGCCTGCTGCCGCGCCAGCCGCTCTGCCTTGGCCTCGAGACGCCGCCGGATGCGCGCCTGGCGTTCCTCGGTGAGCGGATAGGTCCACAGGAACGGCAGCGTGCTGAGCTTCACGAGGCTCGGGACGACGGAATAGAAGAGGGCAAGGGCCATCAGGGCGCCGAACGCGTTGCCGTCCTCCGCTCCGGCTAGCGCCGGGTCGGCGGTGGCGTCGAAGCCGAAGAGGTCCACCGCGAACAGCGCGACCGCCCCGGCGATCGCTATCGTGGCCTTCTGGAGGAGGCCCCATACCGAGAAGTAGAGGCCGGTACGCTGCTCGCCGGAGCGCGCCGTGTCGATGTCCACCACGTCAGCGGCCATCGAGGCCGTGAGCATCCCGAAGGCGCCCGCGGTCATGCCCTTCATGACCTGCAGGAAGATGAAGCCCAGGGCGGCGTACTCCGGGATGAAGTAGAGGAGGGGCATCAGCAGCGCCCAGGCGCCGTACCACAGGATCGCGGTGACGAGCGCCATGTGCTTGCCGATGCGCACCGAGAGGCGGCGCCACAGCGGTACGCACGCCACGCCCGCGATCATCATCAGGAACAGCGCGAGCGAGTAGGACGACTCGGCGCCCAGCACGTGCTTGGCGAAGAAATACGACAGCACGCCGTCCATCGCGCCGCCGATGACCGTGCCGGTGAACCCGATCACGACGCGCACGAAGGGTCCGTTCCGAAACATGAGCCGCAGGCCCCTGCGATACTCCTTGGGGCCGAGCGTCTGCGTGCGGGCCTGGGCCACCGGAGGCTCCGGTACGCGGACGATCGCGAGGCCTGTCACCACGGGCAGCGCGAGGCAGATCAGGAGCCCCGAGACCGACATGGCCGGCCGCAGATCGTCCTGCCCGAAGAACGAGAAGATCATGGGGATCGAGACGGCGAGCAGGAATCCGCCCAGCACGAACTGCTCGCGGAAGGCGGTAATGCGGGACCGCTCGTTGTAGCTGCCGGACAGCTCCGCTCCCCAGGCCAGGTAGGGGATCTGGAGAATGGTGAAGGCAAGGTAGATGGCCACGATGCTCAAGGCGAAGTACCAGGCGCCGGCGCCGTCGGGTGGCGAGAAGAGCACATAGGTGGACAGCATCATCGTGGGCACGCCGAGCACGAGCCAGGGCTTGCGGCGGCCGAACCGCGAGCGGGTCCTGTCGGAGAGCAGGCCGATGACCGGGTCCGTTGCCACGTCCGAGAAGCGGGCGAGCAGCAGCACGACGCCCATCAGCGCGAGATCGACGCCCATCTCGCCGTAGACCGCGGGGATGTAGACTGTGAGCGGGAGTCCGACCACGGCAAGCGGGGCGCTGACGGCGCCGTACAGGGTCAGCCGGACGTTGTCGAGCTTGCCCGTACCCACGCTCTCCAAGTTCGGCGTCACCATGCCTCCCGCGCGGCAGCCTCCGGACGGCCGCTCTCGCGCGTTTCATTGCGTTCCAGCGCGCAGCTTGACATCGCCCGACCCCTCCACGACGATCCCATAACAACCGTTGTGTTCGCGAGGGAGGTTTCGATGGAACATAGCACGAAGTTACGCGGACTTGTCCTGGCGGCGCTGTTCCTGGTACCCGCCGCGACGGCCGTTGCTGAGGACGCGGCCGACGCCGCGGCCGACGAAACCATCGAAGAGATCGTGGTCACCGGCACGCGGGTTCGGCGCTCCAGCTTCGACTCGGCATCGCCACTGTCGATAATCACCGCGGACGACCTGGACTCGCTGGGTATCTCGGGCCTGTCCGATCTCACGGCGACCCTGCCGTTTACGCTGGGCAACATCACGAACAGCAGTCTTATCGCGACCGCTCTCGGCGGCGGCAACTGCTGCGTCGACCTGGCGGACAATCCCGTCAACCTCCGGGGCCTCGGCAGCGAAGGCACGCTGCAACTCATCAACGGCAAGCGCACTCTCATCAAGAACATCAACCTGCTGGCTCCCATGATCGCCATCGACCGGCTCGAGGTACTGAAGGACGGCGCATCGGCGCTGTACGGATCCGAGGCGGTGGGCGGCGTGGTCAACCTGATGACCGTCCGCGAATTCGACGGGCTCGAGCTGTGGCTCTCCGCGGACATGACTACCGAAGACCCGAAGGGTGCGTTCAACCCGAACCGGCAGCGGGACCAGATGTGGCAGAACGCTGCGGAGGTCATGTGGGGCCGGACTGGCGACCGGACCTCCTTCGTGGCGGCCCTGTCCTATTTCGAGCGAGACCCGCTGCACAACGCCGACCGGCCGGAACTGACGGGACGGGCGTTCGGCACGTCGGGTTCCGGCCAACCCGGCACATTCTCGGTCCAGAACCGGCTGCCCCTCGGACTCGACGGCTCGCCGCCGGGCCTGTCGGGGACGGCGCGTTCGCTGATCGACCCGGAGTGCGAGAACCCGAACTTTGCTGGATCCGACGTTCCCGGAACGTTCCAGTGGAAAGAGTCGGGTATCCGCATGTGGGGCTCCTGCCGCTTCGACTACAACCCGCACCTCGTGATCTTCGGTGAAGAAGAACGCGTCCAGAGCTACATGTACGTCAAGCACGAGTTCTCCGATCACGTGCGGTTCGACACGGAGGTGACCTACTCGAGACTCAAGAGCATCGTGGCGGACACCGGCTCGACCGGCGCCCAGGTGAGCTTCATTCCAGGCGATCATCCCGCCAATCCCGGCCATTTCGCGCCCCTGGTGGACGATGGCGGCGAGGCGTTCGGGTTCACGGCGCACACGCCGGGCCGGCTGGTGGACGCCGATGGCGATGGCGTGCCCGATGTCGACGCCAGCGGCAACCCCGTCGTCGAAGGTCCGCGACAGCGGCTGTTTGCCCAGGACGTCCTGGACGTCAACGGCGACCCGATCGCGGGCGGCGACGGACGGCCCGACCGGGGTGCCAACGGGCAGGTGATCGTGGCCGGGACAGACCCGAACGCCACCGTCATGGACGCCTTCGGGAACCCGGTCGGCGTCATGCCGTTCAACGACGACATCGTCGGCGCCGCGGTGCGCACCATCGGCAAGCAGTTCCTCAATCCCGACTTCCCGCAGAACTGGAATACCGGCGATCTCTATACCGACAGCGATATCTTCAGGATTGCCTCGAGCCTGCAGGTCGACGTGGCGGACACGGGCTGGCTGATCGACCTGTCGACCATCTACCACAGCCACAACTACGACTCCGGCCAGACGGGCAACATCACCTTCAGCCGCCTGCTCGCGGACGCGCTCGTGGGCAAGGGCGGCGATGCCGGCGACCAGTGGTTCAACCCGTTCGGCAACTCGCGCTACCTCGGTGACGCGCAGACGCGCCCCGGGAGCCCGCTCTACAACAGCCCGGAGATCTACGACTGGTTCATGGGCGACTACGAGGACTCCCTCAAGGACACGCTGCTGGTCGCCGAGGCCTACGCCACGGGTGACCTCCTCGAAGGCTGGGCGGGACCGATCGGCGTCGCGGTGGGCGCGCACTGGCGCAGGGAGTTCCAGGAACTCCGCTTCGGCGTGCCCCGTTCGGTCACCGGTCCGGTTGGCGGCGGCCAGGCCGGCGAGTACCGCTACGAGCGGGACATCTCGGCGTTCTACGCGGAAGCGGTCATACCGCTCGTCACGACGGACACCCAGGCGCTGGAACTGCAGGTCGCCGCGCGCTACGAGGACCTCGGAGCAGTCGACACGACGGACCCGAAGGTCTCGCTCCTCTACCGGCGGGACACCGTCAACGTTCGGGCGTCCTATGGCACGTCCTTCCTCGCGCCCACGCCGGCGGACCAGTTCGCCTCGGAGGACCGCGCGTTCGAGACGCTCATCGACCCGATCAACGGCGACTTCGCCGGCTCCTTCCGCGCGTCGGTCTTCGCGGGGAACCCGAACCTCGAGCCGCAGAGCGCCGACGTGTACAACATCGGCGCGTCCTGGGCCCCCGACGGGGTGCTCGACGGCCTGCTGCTCGAGGCGGACTACTGGCGTTTCGACTACACGGACCAGATCGTGACGACCACGGCGCTCGAGATCATCACGGCCGAGTACGATCGCTTCCTTGCGGCGGGGCACACTGCTGGCGATCCGAACGATGTCGCGACGTTCCTTGCCTCGCCCGGCAGGGATCCGAGAGTGGGCCGCGACGCCCGCGGCCACCTGACCAACGTGAGGGTGTCCAAGATCAATGCGGCGGCGGTCCTCACCAGCGGGGTGGACCTGCATGCGCGCTACGACCTGGGCCTGGGCGATTTCGGCGACCTCGTCTTCGACCTCAGCGCCGTCTACGTCAGCGAGTTCGAATACCAGCAGAGACCGTCCGATCCCGAGGCCGATGGAGTCGGCCGGCGGAACGCGCGCACGGCCATCGCCTATCCGACTCCCGAGTGGCGGTTCAACCTGAGCGCGCGGTGGAGTATGGGCCGTCATGCGGTGACGGGCGTCGTGCACTACTTCTCGGATGTCGAGAACCTGAACGCGATCGGATTCCCGACCAATCCCGCCGAGATCAAGGGGAACGCGATACTGAATCTGCAGTATGCGATCACACTGCCGTTCGGGCTGACCGGCCGGGGTGGGGAGAGCCACCTCTCGGTGGGCATGTTCAACGTGACGAACGAGAGTCCGACGTCGCTGATCAACGACCTGCAGGGGTACGACTGGTATCTTGAGGATCCCCGCGGACGGCGCGTATACGTGCAGTTCCGCCAGTCACTGGGGCGGTGAGACGGGGGATCGAGCCGATGGATGTCCGAGCCTTCTTCGACGAACTGGACGAGAAGCGCAACTACGTCGCCGCGCGGTTGGCGGAGCACCCGCTGCCCAGCGGGCGCGCCGCCACGGCCGCGGTGCGGGACGAAGCCCGGCGGCTCGGGCTGGAGCGCCACGTGGCCGAACTGGAGACCGACGGTTTTACCGTCGTGCCGCCGGAGACGGTGGACGAGCCCGGCCTGGTGGAGCGCCTGGCGGCGGCGGCGGAGCGTGTCGAGGCGGTGCGCCCGCCCAACGTCTACAACCGGCTGAGCGGTGGGGCCGATGGCGGCGCCGCGGCCGGCACGATCACCTTCGACATGCTGGAGGAGGACCGCGCCTTCGAAGAGGCGCTGATGGCGCCGGTGCCGCTGGCGCTGGTGACCTACCTGCTCGGCTACCACGCCAAGGTGGGCATGGTGCTGACGCTGACGAAGGGACCGGGCGAGAGGCCGCTGCCCGTGCACGCGGACGCGCGCTGCCGCTTTCCGGAGCCCTGGCCGACGTACGCGCAGATCTGCAACGTGACCTGGCTCCTTACGGACTACTCGAAGGAGGAGGGCGCGACGTGTTTCGTGCCGGGCAGCCACCTGCTGGGCAGGGGCCCGAGCGTGGAAGACGTGCCGACAATGGTGGCCGAGCGCGAGGAACTCCACACCGTCGAAGCCCCCGCGGGATCGGTGATGATCTGGCACGGCGCCACGTGGCATGGCGCCTGGCCCCGCAGGGCGCCGGGCCTGCGCCGCTCCATGGTGAACGTCTTCATGCGCCAGTACCTCATCACCGAGGAGCCGGTGTGGCTCACGACGTCACTCGATGCCCTGAAGCGGAACCCGCCCCGGTTCGGAGCCCTGGCAGGCCTCGCGGACTACCAGCCCTACGACCGGCGCGGGCCGCAGGTGCCGGAGCAGCGGATCTCGGGGATCTGGCTGCACGACTGATGAAGGGGAGGCCCTCGGGTCGCGTTGCATTCGCCGACAGGGCAGTTTCGCGCCAGCGAAACTGCAATGCGACCGCAGGTCGCGCCGGGCCGGGACAAGCCCGTGTCCCCTATCGCAGCAGGGTCATCGGCGACTGCATTTCCTGCACGAAGCCCAGTGTGGAGTGGCCGAGCTCGTAGCCGACGAGTTTCTGCAGGGTCTCGGGAAGTTCGCGGGCGACCTCCGGGGGCACGACCAGATACTGGTTCTCCTCCTGTCGGAGTGTCACTGCGGCGTAGGCAAGCGCCAGGCCGACCCGGGGCAGAGGGGTCCGGTTGGGCCCCGCGCCGTGATAGGTCGCCCCGCCGTAGATCACCACGGAGCCGTCCGGCATCTCGGCCGGAGCGGCCTCGAGATCCGACACCAGGCGGCCGTCGGGCAGCTCGAGTTCACCCGCCTCGTTGCCCCGCAGATCTCCAGGGTCCGGAAGATCGAAACTCCGCGGGACGATGCGGGTGGCTCCTGCCGCGGCGGTGAAGTTGTCGATGGCCCAGATGCAGTTGACCACGCGCTCGTAGTCGTGGGCCAGCGGAAGCGCGTACCAGACCCAGCGGTCGCGGTGCAGGCCCTGGGTGCTCTCGCCGGGATGCACCGCGATCGCCTGCGTCGCGTTCACCTGGAACTTCGATCTGCCACGGAAGATGCCTGCCATCAGGCCCAGGATCACCGGGTGCATCGCCAGCGGCCGGCACGCGGGCACGTCAGCGATGAGCGCGCCGACGCGCTGCGTCCTGCCGCCGAGAAACTCGTCGCCGTTGGGGTTCATGGCCCCCCGCTCGAGCGGACCGCGCAGCTCGTCCCTGAGCGCCGCGACGGTGTCCGCGTCCGCGAGCCCGTCGACGATCAGCACACCGTCGCGCCGATAGATCGCGAGCATGTCCTCGACGGGCGTCTCGGAACCCACGTGGACGATGTCCGCCACTGTCGATTCCATGAGGGTTGCGCTCATCTCGTATCCTCCTGCCCGTGCGGCGCGGGGGTCACTCGTGCGTCAGGCCTCGGCGTACCGCTGGATCCTGTGCTCGCTCCGGGACATGATCGCGAGCCGCGTATTCAGGCTGAGCGTCGAGACGCCGAAGCCGATGATGAGACCCCACCAGAACCCCGACACGCCCCAGGGGTCCACGCCGAACAGGCCGTACCCTAGCACGCTGCCGACGGGGATGCCGATGCCCCAGTGCGCAATCAGCACGATGATCATCGGGATGCGCACGTCCTTGTAACCGCGCAGGCAGCCGATGGCTGTCGTCTGGGTGTCGTCCACGAACTGGTACAGCGCGAGGATGATCAGGAGGCCGGAGGCGGTCGCCAGGACGCCGGCGTCGGTCGTGTACACCCCGGCGATCGTGTCGCGCATCAGCAGCAGGACGCTCGCGGCCAGGAAGGCGAACGCGACCGCGGCGGCGAGGGCGACGTAGGCGGAACGCCGCGCGGCCGGGTTGTCCTTCGCCCCCACGTTGTAGCCGACACGGATGGTCGCCGCCACGCCGAGGGCGACCGGAATCATGGAGGTGACGCTGCCGACGTTGAAGACGATCTGGTGGGCTGCCACCGCGTCGACGCTGATGCGCCCGATGAGCAGCGGCACGACCGAGAAGACGGTGCCCTCGAAGAACATCGTCACCCCGATCGGCAGGCCGAGCTTCACCAGGCGCCAGATCGCGGCGAAGTCCGGCAGCGAGAAGCGCGAGAACGCGCCCGCGCGCTGCACGCGCGAGTAGCGGACGATGAAGATCATCGCGACGAGCTGCAGCCACATGACGATGGCGGTGGCGATGCCGCACCCGGCGCCGCCCATCGCGGGGATGCCGAAACCGCCGTACACGAAGAGATAGTTGAGCGGCAGCTTGACCACCAGGCCGCCGAACGCCACGATCATCGAGGGCGTCGTCCAGGACAGCCCTTCGCAGAGGTAGCGCAGCACGAAGAAGGCCAGCGTCGGCACGACGGCGAAGCTCATGTAGAAGAGGTAGTCGGTGGCGACGGGAATGGCCGCTTCGTCGATACCGATCAGGCGGTAGCCGGCCTCGCCGAGCTGCACCATGAGCCACATGGTGAGCAGGCCGCCCCCCACCGCGATCCACAGCGCCTGGCGTACCACCGCACCGCCGCCGGCTTCCTTCCCCGCCCCGTGCATCTGGGAAATCATGGGCGTGACGGCCATCGCCACCCCCGACAGCAGGACGACCGGCGGGAAGTAGAAGGTGCCGCCGAGGGCCACGCCGGCGAGGTCCGTCGGGCTGACCCGTCCCGCCATGATCGCATCGATGACTCCGACGCCCATCTGCGAGAGCTGCGTCAGGATGATGGGTACGCCGAGCGTGCCGAGGAACCTGAGGTCGGTTGCGACGCCCGGCTTGGCGGTCATGGCGGCCCCGTGGCGAGTGGAGGCGGTAGCAGTCTACACTGCTAGGGAAGCTCTGATTAAGAGCTTCCCTAGCGCGGCACAGGGACGTGCCGCCAGATTCGATGGCGTAAGCCATTGAATCTTTGGAGCAAGACGAAACCGCGTTTTGTCTTGCGACCTGATCAAGCCCATGGATGGGCTTGATCAGAGGTTTCTTGGCAGCGCCCTCGCCCGCTCCTTTCTCGCTCATGGCTTTCCCGACGTTGCCGCCGAGCCGCGAGGCGCGCCCTTTCGGACCGGGACTGCTCGACGCCATTCAGCCAGGCCATGCACCACGGCGCCATCTTGTTCGCTTCCAGTCTTGACACGACTTCTCCGCGCTCGAGACAGCACTGTTCGACTGGAATGGGAATCCCGAGCGGGTCGTCCCGCGAGTTGTCCAGCACTTCGAGTTGATCGAATTCCTGAACCGTACGGCGGAGGTTCGAGAGCGAGTACCGATATCGTTCCGGCACCCGCTCGGGATCGACACGGTGGCCGGTGTGCTCCAGCACTTGGCGCTCGATGCGCGCAACGTTGATGGTGGCCGACTCGGTCCCGAGGTAGATTCCCTCGATCCGATAGCCCGCACCCCGGAGGCGCTCGACCATCTCTCGCCCCGGGCGCCCCGAATAGGTGCTTTCGATCCCGAAACTCAAGCGCTGCTCGATAGCCGCGTCAACTTCCGCCGCGACGTACCGTGCGGTGCGCCGCCGCGCCTCCTCGCTGTTCCAGTCGCCGATGCCACCCGCGATCGAATCCTGATCGTAGTACCGCTCCGGCAGCAGGTCGTAGTGCGCTCGCTTCCACGCGCTTTTCCCCGCGCCGTTGCACCCCATCACTATGGTGAAAACCGGGCGCTGATCCAGTTGATCGGCCATTCGACGATTGTACTTCCGGCCGCTCCCGCCCTGGGACTTGTGCGGCAGGCTGGAGTTCGGGTCCGTCACCGCCGGGTGTTGCATGGCGAGCCTATGCCGGTCCGTGCGCGCCTGTATGGAACGTCTTGGGCGCTATCTCACGGTATCGGTGCGCACGCACGACGCGTCGAGCGACGGTGGTCGAGCCGAGCTGGTTGAGCGTATGAGGTGCCCATTGGCGGCTTCCGCGACAGGGATGGAAGCCCGGAGGGCCGAGACTCGGGCGAAAGCACGACAGCCCGCCCCCAGGGGGTCGCCCTTCCACACGAAAACGCGTTCAGAAGAGCTGCTTTTGCCGATCAGCTCCAGCGCGTCACCCGCGCATTCCGTCTTTGGACGGCTCAACCGGCCGCCGAAATCGGGGCTCGGATCGAGCGGATTTATCGTGGCGTTTACCTGCTCGCAACGCTTCAGCGCGACGAAATGATGCGCGGGGGTCGGCAGGAGAAACTCGAAAAAATCGCCAAAGCGGCCCGCGAAGCACAAGCCTCGATCCGAGATGAGCGAAAAGGATGACCCTACGCGCACAGATCATGGCCGAGCACGGTACCCGGGTGGCGAACGCCGTACATCATCTCCATCTCCCGGTTCGACCGGGAGACCGGAGCAACGGGTTCCTTTCACCTTGTACGGTGGTATTCTGACCCCAGTCGTTCTGACATCGAAACAGGAGACGCGAGCCGTGCGCAGCCTCCCACAGCGCATCATGGAGTACGCCGAAAGCCTCCCGGAAGCCACGCCGCTGTGTCCGGGCGCGCTGCTTCACCTCGGAAAGCGTGCGGCCGTGGACCAGGCGCTTTCGCGCCTCGCCCGTTCCGGCAAGCTCATGCGCATCTGCAAGGGCGTGTACATGCGTCCCGTCGAGACCCGTTTCGGTGTCCGAGGGCCCAGGATCGGCAAGGCGCTCGCGGCGCTGTCCGAACTGTGGGGCGAGACGGTCGTGCCGTGCGGCGGGTCCGCGGCCAACTGTCTGGGCTTGACCAGCCAGAATCCCGTTCGGATGGTGTATCTCACCTCCGGTCCAAGCCGCCGGTTGCATTTTGGGGCACACACGGTGGAACTGCGCCACGCCCCGCGCTGGCAACTGGCGGCGCCCCACCGCAAGGCGGGAGACGTCATCCGCGCCTTGGCGTGGCTCGGTCCCGAGGAAATCGAGAACGGTTTGGAGGCGGTTTTGCCGACGCTCTCCGCGGAAGATCTGAAGGAGCTTTCGACCGCGCGGGCGTTGATGCCAAACTGGATGGCCGAACCCGTGAGCGCCCGCCTGCCGCATGGCTGAAGCGCGCTACCAGGACCTGTCGGACGCCGAACGTCGCGATGCCTTGGAGGTCGTGGAGCGCGCCAGCGTCCACAAGGCGCACCTGCTGGAGAAGGACATCTGGGTCGTTGCGGCGCTCAACGTGTTGTTCGATGCGCCTTTTGCCGAACATCTGATCTTCAAGGGCGGCACCTCGCTGTCCAAGGTGTGGCAAGCGATTCACCGCTTTTCCGAAGATGTCGACGTCACCTACGACATCCGGGCATTCGCGCCGGACCTGGTGGCTGGCGCGGGTGAGGAGGCGCTTCCGCCCACACACAGTCAGCAGAAGCGCTGGACACGCGCGATCCGCACACGCCTCGACGAGTGGGTCCGGGACAAGGCTTTGCCGGCGGTCGGGGAAGGCCTTGAGCTCGCCGGTTTCTCCGCCACCGTTCGTGCCGAAGGCGACGGACTTTACGTTCGCTACGCCCCGTTGTTCCAGGAAACCGACTTCGTCCGGCCGGAGGTCAAGGTCGAATTCGGTGCCCGATCCACCGGCGAACCGCATACGAGCAGGAACGTCGTCTGCGACGCGGCGGCGTTCCTGCCCGATCTCGCGTTTCCCGAGACGCGCCTCAGCACCATGCTGGCGGAGCGAACGTTCTGGGAGAAGGCGACCGCCATTCACGTCTATTGTCGCCAGGAACGACGGCGCGGCGAGCGTCTGTCACGGCACTGGCACGATCTGGCGCGTCTCGACGAAGCCGGGATTGCCGCAAGCGCACTGGCCGACCGTGAACTCGCTCTCTCCGTGGCCCGCCACAAGGCCATGTTCTTCTCCGAGAACGATGCCCGCGGCGAGCGGATCGACTATGAGGCGGCGGTGTCCGGTGGCTTGCGACTCATCCCGTCCGGGACGGCGCATGCCGTGCTCGCGGACGATTACGCGCGAATGCAGGCCGACGGCATGCTACTCGACGAGGAAGAACCGTTCGATGCTCTGATGGAGCGGTGTGCTGCCATCGAGGCGCGAGCGAATGCGTCGCACATGAGAGAAACCTGATGGACGTGTTCGCCTTTCACGAGGAACTCATCGCCGAGTACGCGCGGTTCTCCCGAAGCTTCACCCGAATCCGGGCCGATGACATCTCGCGTGAATTGGACGCTTCCCAAGATCGTGCGGATTTCGCGCCCACTTACGCTTGTCGAAGCCGCAAAACTCCGATGGCATCGGTCGGGTGGCGGTGCAGAAGGAGGCGCTGGCCAAACGTTTACCCGCCGCTGGCCTCCCGTGAAGCGCTCGCGAACGCCCTATGTCGCGGGCGGCATGGTCTTGCGCTGCGTGGCGTTCGCCTTGCCGGTCTCCGCCACGGTCTCGGTGCGCGTCGTCCGCACGCCATTGCCGAGGCGCGCGTACCGCATGGCGACGGAACCGCAGCGGCTTACCGCGACCACCGGATCCGAGGTGGTCGCGATGCCAGTACTCCACGGTCTCCGAAGCGGCCTGCAACTCTGTTCCCGAGCGGACCCGCTCTTGCACCAGCACGACGTTGTCGGTGACGCGGGTGCGCTGCCGCACCGTCACGCGGTCGCCGGCGGCGACGTGGGTCTCCTCGAAGCCGCCGGCGTAGAACGTGCGCGCCCGGCGCGCGGTGTTTCGGTCGAGGGAATCGGCCGGGGGCTTCCGCTGCCAGGTGGAGTCGCGCAGGTAACGGGAAACCCGACGGGCCATGCCGAGACTCCTCGCGCGCCGTCGGACTGCTCGTCGCGGCGCTCGCGCCACACCCAGCATTGGGTGGTCCAGCTCGCGTAGCGTTCGGCCCGCGCTCTATCCGGTTTCGCCCCCGGAGGCTTCCCATCCCGCGACCTGCAGCAGGTTGTCGATCATGCCCAGGGAACGCGTCTGTCGTGACCCTCACGCCTCGGGCCAGGGGTCGATCGGTTCGAACTCCCCTATGATCGAGCGCCGAGCGACCGTGTCGACCTGCCGTTTTGTCCGCTTCAGCGGACGCGGCGTGCGCCTATCCGGCGCGGCGGCCAACCGGCAAGGGTGTTCCCGAGTGCCCGGGAAACGTGTGCGGCCGCCGCGCCGCCATTCCCGGACAGCGTTCCGGACGCGGGCAATCGGCCTATCGGGCTCCGCCACATCCGGGCTCGCGACGGGCGCCAAGTGCCCGGGAAAGGTCCGGTTGCCGAACGCCCGTCCCAGCGTGCTCCCGAATGGAGGTCAACCAACATCGCCTTACGCCCGCACCTCCTGCTCCGCTAGCCTACCGCCGAACTGCCACCGCTCCTGTCCAATCAGCAGCTCCCGACATCACGGAGGTCGCGCGAACGCGCACCAGCGCCTAGAATGGCTCGCCAAGTCCTTCCGGGGAGCCGTTTCGCGTGTTGAAGTCACTCAAGATGACAGGGTTTCGTGCCTTCGAGTCTTACACACTCGATTCGCTCTCCCGCGTCAATCTCGTCGTCGGCAAGAACAATAGCGGGAAGACGTCGGTCCTTGAGGCGGTAGACCTACTTGTCTCAGGCGGCAGTCCCGGTGCCATCTCCGAGTCTGCCCAACGGCGGGATGAAATGCGCACAGTCGAGTGGCGCTCTGCGTTCCGCCGCGTTCCGAGCATAGCCCATCTGTTCTACGATCACGTGTGCGAGCCAGGTGCCAAATTCGAACTGCGTGGCTCTCGAGGTACAGGCCGAGTAGACGTCGAGCTAGTCTCGTTGGACAACCTTGATGATGAAATCCTCTCCGGTTTGTTCGATGAACGGCTCCCGCCTGAAGCAGACCCCGCGATGGGTTTGGTTATCACTCTTAACCCGCGCAAGACCCCAGAGTTCGTCCTTCCCGTCACTGAGGAAGGACTGCTTCTCCATGATCCGCGCCGCCGATGGATGGCCCGCCCATCCGCTCGTTTTCTTGCCCTGACGTCAGTTGACCCGCCCTTTGTGACCGAAGCGTGGAACGCCCTCGTCACCGACGGTCGCGAGCACGAAGTTGTAGAAGACATGAAGCTGCTCATGCCTGACATAGACTCCATTCACTTCTTAACGACCGGCCGGACGCCGAGGGGAGGAACGATCGTGGTCGGCCTGCGCGGGGCTAGATCCAGGTATCCTCTGGGCTCCTTCGGTGATGGCATGCGCCGATTGCTGCTCCTCAGGTTGGCCCTCGTCGCCAACAACGCAGACGGCTGCGTTCTCGTCGACGAGGTCGACACTGGCTTGCACTGGACTGTGATGGCTGGAATGTGGCGTCTAGTGGTTGAAGTCGCTCAAAAGTCCCAATTGCAGTTGTTCGCCACAACGCACAGTCACGACTGCATTGTCGGCCTAGCTTCGATGATCAAGACCTATCCGGAACTTGCCCGCGAGGTCTCCATTCATAAGATAGACACGTCACTCCGTCGAGCCGTCAGTGCCCATGGAACTGACATCCCGGCCGCTGTCGAGAGCGGCATCGACTTTCGCTAGGTCCTGTTCATGCCGGAACGATCAAGCCTTCACGTTGAAGGCACGGACGACAAACACGCCATTAAGCATCTGTTGCTCCGCCACGGCGTGGCGTGCCCGCTGGCGGGTGAGGTTATCCCGGACACGCTTCCTGCCATAATCCCTGAAATCAAACCTGCAGGGGATAAGGATAAAGTTCTCGACGCAATGGCGCAGGCGGTTAAATTTGGCACCGGCCATGCCGTCGGTTTCGTCGTTGACGCCGACGCCGCCGCTGCCAATAGCTGGGACGCCGTTCGGGACCGGCTTTCGTTTCTCGACCCCAAACCCCCAGCGGAGTTGCCAGCTACCGGTTTCGTCGCCGATGTGCCTGACTATCGGGTACGGGTCGGGGTTTGGCTCATGCCTGATAACCGCACGTCGGGCGCTCTAGAGCATTTCCTCAAAGACCTGGTAGACGCGAACGACCCGCTCCTAACCCTCGCCCACGAATCCACGAGCGCCGCTCAGGGTCTTGGTGCGAAGTTTCCCGATGTCAAACACGTGAAGGCTGTGGTTCATGCATGGCTGTCTTGGCAAGAGGAGCCGGGCCGACCATTCGGCACCGCTATTCATGCCAAGTACTTCAACGCGGACAGCCAGACAACCCTGCCGTTCTTGCGTTGGTTCGATGACCTCTTTGGGACGGACGCGGTAAGCAGTCTAACGTAGACGCTTCCAATAGGGAGGGGCGACCCCCCTCCGGGGCCGGGCTCTCGTGCTGCGCACCGAGCCTCCTTCGGAGTCTCGGCCCTGCGGGCTTCCATCCCTGTCGCGGAGGCGGTTGACCGATGCCAAAGACGCTCTTCAGTTCCGACCGTCCGCTGCCGCCCGCGACCCGTTGTTGACCCGCGCGAAACCGTGGGTTACCGCTCGCGACGTTCCAAAAAAACGCCCCGCCCAGAGCCGCAAAATCTCGTTGAGCAAAGAGGCGCGCGTTGGCGTGGATCAGGCCCACGCGGTCGAGGTGCTCGTGGCCCGTGAAGCCGCGCGGTTGGGCGTCGGAGACGGCCGCGGACTCGGCGGGGGTGAGCGCGCGGGACCAGTCGGCGGCGCGGCGGGCGCCGTAGGGGTCGTAGGCGAGGCGGTGGGTGAGGCCGCCGGCGGCGTTGCTGACCGCGACCACCGATCCGAGGTGGTCGCGATGCAGGTACTCGACCCGCTCCGAGGCGGCCCGCAACGTCCCGCCCGAGCGGACGCGCTCTTGCACCAGCACGACGTTGTCCGTGACGCGGGTGCGCGAGACCACCGTTGTGCGGTCGCCGGCGGCGACGTGCGTTTCCTCGAAGCCGCCGGCGTAGAACGTCCGCGCGCGGCGCGCGGCGGTTCCGCCGAGGGAACCGGCCGGTGGCTGCCAGGTGGAGTCGCGCAGGTAACGGGAACCCGACGGGCCGTACTGGAACTCCTCGCGCGCGGTCGGACTGCTCGTCGCGGCGCTCGAACCCTCGGTCACCGACGTCGCCAGGTTGCGGGCGTCCCAGACGACGAAGCGGTCGTCGCCGGCCGCCCGGTCGATGCGGGTGACGTTGCCGGCGGCGTCGTACTCGAGGTCGGTGGCGGTGCCGTCGAAGGTCGCGGCGGTGACCGCGTCCACGCCCGGGGCCGCGCTCGCCGTACCCGATCTTCGTGACCTGGGGGTCCGCGCTCACGGAACTGGTCAGGTCCGTGTAGTTGCCGAGGCGGTCGGCGCCGTAGGCGGCGGTGAGGGTGCGCAGCGTGGCGGCGGGGTTCGTGCGCTTCGCGGTCGCCGTCAGGAGCCGGTCGAGGGCGTCGTGGGCGAACGTCTCCTTGAGGCCCGGCGCGGTGCGTTGCGCCACAGGATGCCGTTGCTGCGCCAGCGGTAGGCGTCGTCCCGCAGCGTGGTCGCGCCGTGCGCGGTGTTGATGCGGGTCAACCGGGCGGTGCCGGCCTGGAAGGTGCGGGTGGTGGTGGCGCCGTTGCCGTGGGTCGCGGCGAGCACGTTGCCGTAAGCGTCGCGGGCGGCATGGGTCTCCAGCGCCGCGTTGGTGGCGGCGTTCACCAGCCGCGCCGGGTAGCCGCGGGCGTTGTACTCGCGCCGCACCGTGAGGCCGGACGGATGCGTGATCGTCGCCGGGCGGCCGTCGTGGACGTTCGGGTCGCCGTCGCCGAGGTAGCCATGGGCGTGGACGTAGCTGCGCGTCGTGGCGCCGTCGGCGATCTCGGCGATGCGCTTCGTCAGCCGCGCCGCCCCGGCAGGCCAGTCCCGCATTTTGGTTCAGTCGTGACTTGCTCGGAAGTCGGCGGCGCGCTCAGCACCGAGGTTGAGAATAGGTACTGACTCACCTCCGAGAATCCGCTCTACCAGTTCCTCCCCTCTTCCAGCTCCTCGCCGGCCACCAGGATGGCGGGTTCGAATCCCGAGAGCGACACCTCGAGTTCCTCAAAGAGCCTCGCCCGCAACGTATCACTGACAAGCGATGCCTCCACCGATGCACAAACTAAGAGGTACGGCCCCCGCACAAAAAAAGCCAGCAACGCGTTTGGCGGGTGCAACTTGGTGTACATCACCACAATCTCGTTCGGTCCCGGAGGCAACGTGTCGAGTAGTTTTCGCGGAGAATAACGTGCGTCCAAAATCGTGTTCTGAACGTAGTTCTGCAAGGACAGGGTGCTAGGTCTCCCAAACCGCCGCCAGATGCTATCGAATCCAATCGAGGCAAGCTCTTCCCAGTCGAGCTTCACGCTTGGCCGGTCAAAGGCCAGACAGTAGTCGTATTTTGCGCCCATAATCCGTTTCCACCCAAAGAAACCCAACGGACTTCACTCAGGTGACGAGTCGCCGTGAGCGTCGTGGGTCTCTTCGAATACGGCTTCCGCCGCTGTCCGATCCTTCGGCCCCGGACGGTACAAGGCCGCCAAGTCGGCTTGGCTAATCCAGTAGCTCGTTACGCCCGCTCGAACACTACTCGGGCCGGAGCCGTTTCCGAAGATAATCCAGTCTGCGTTTCTGGTAGGGCGCTAGAGCTATTGATGCCTTGTCATAAAGCACGAACGCTCCCTCCCAGTCCTTTCGGACCCACGCGGAGTCGGCGCATCTGATTTCTTTCCCGAACTGGTATCGCGAGTCGGAGGCGGTGCGCCGCTTCGTGGGTCTGCGGCTGTTGGACGCGATGCCGGACGAGACGACCATTTTGAACTTTCGTCACCTGCTGGAGCGGCACGGTCTTGGGGAGGCGTTGTTCGAGGAGATCAACGCGCACCTGGCGGCGCGGGGTCACCGGCTGAGCTGTGGGACGATCGTGGACGCGAGCATCATCGACGCGCCGAGTTCGACGAAGAACCGGGCCGGCGAGCGGGACGGGGAGATGCACCAGACGAAGAAGGGGAACCAGTGGTACTTCGGCATGAAGGCGCACATCGGGGTGGACGCCGAGTCGGGTCTGACGCATGGCCTGGCGACGACGGCGGCGAACGCGTCGGACGTGACGATGGCGCACGCGGTGCTGCACGGCGACGAGGCGTTGGTGCACGGGGACTCCGGCTACCAGGGCGTCGGCAAGCGCGCGGAGAACAAGGCTCGGGATGTCGAGTGGGCGACGGCGATGAAGCCCGGCAAGCGTCGGCTGTTGGACAAGTCGGGACCGGAGGCGGCGGTCGAGAAGCGCAAGGCGTCGGTGCGGGCGAAGGTGGAACACCCGTTCCTGTATGTGAAGCGTCACTTCGGGTATGACAAGGTTCGCTACCGGGGCCTGGCGAAGAACACGCAACGGATCGCCTTGCTGCTGGGCTTCACGAACCTGTTGATCGCCGGCAGGTACGCCACCGCCTGACGTGGCGCCACTGCGCCCGTCGCGCGCGCGACGAGGCCAATCAAGCATGTTTCCGATCCGGCGTCATCGATCACGGCTATTACCACTTGCCGCTTATGACCCCCGGCACTAACCGGGCGCGAAATCCACGTTTCGCAACCCAAAACCGAGCTT
Source organism: Pseudomonadales bacterium (assembly GCA_963664635.1). Taxonomy (GTDB): domain Bacteria; phylum Pseudomonadota; class Gammaproteobacteria; order Pseudomonadales; family Azotimanducaceae; genus VXNE01. The sequence continues at coordinate 1,581,950 of OY761542.1, forward strand.
GTTCAGACCTTCCCTAGGGCTTGAGGAGCAAGTATGCTGGTCAATTGGTCCAAACTATACTCCGCTTGGACGTCCTTCCTAAAGACGCTCAAGAAAGCCATTCCGGAGCGGTACTCTATTCCGACGTCGACCGTGCGCTGGCTCGCGCCGTCGAACGACACGGTCTGCGTGCGGATTCGTGCGGCCGAGCGCGGCCGTTCGCGTCGGTGTGGGTCGCCACCGATCCGAAGCGCGGGTCGTGGGTCAGCCTCTCGACGTGGCCGACGGCGTTGGTCAGCGTCCCGGGGTAGCGGCTGGGGACGAAGCTAGGGGCGCTGGATACCTACCGACCGGGCGCCCCGGAGGCCTCCGTCTTCCCGACTCCCTGGCGATGCACCGGCTTGAATCCTGCGTCGAACACCCGCTTCCCAAGCCTCGTCCAGCCGCGCAAACTCCACCGGGCACCCTCCGGGTGGACTCGGGTCCGCGCGACAGAAGTCGATCCCGACTCGACCTTCCAGTTCCTTCTTCAGCGTATACACGAAGAGATCCAGCTCTTCGAGCGGCATGGGACTTCGTTCGAGACCGAAGAACATCATCGTCACGTGCGTCGGCCCCGCTGCAAGCATGGCAGCGGCATCGTGTCGGAGCAGGGCCCCTTCATGATAGTAGACGTACGTCGTCAGTCTCCGTACCCCCTCGTGCTTCTCGGACATCGAGTGGTCAAACTCGCGCGTCCGCAGACCAAACCGCTCCGTTACGTCTTGAATGACAACCCCGATCTCGTCGATCAGGTCGTCATCCAGTGCGGCTTTGTAGTAAATGTACGGCGCAATGTATCGCGCCTCACACCCTGTTAGAAACGTTATCCCTGCGAGGCAAAGGGCGGAGAGCAGAAGACTCCTCGCCGCCCCATGACGTCTCCTCGCCGGCTGTGCAGAGCCCCCAGGATGTGAGGTTGTGGACCCGTATGGAAACATTGTCGCCGAGTTCATGGCTCCAGGCTCGTCAGGGACCGGTCACGTAAACTGGAGGGAATTCGTCGCCACGCGGCAGCCGCACCTTAGGATGTCTGCCGTATGTCCGCACGACATGAACAACGTTCGGCCTGAACAGCAGAGCACCGACGAATATGTTCAAGCGCGGATAGGGTCCCGTCCCTTCCCCAACCACGTCGTAGTACAGATAGCCGTCTTCGAAGTGGACCCGATGTATGACGCTTCCTTTATGGAACACTGTGCCATTCCAAAGTCCTGTTGTCGGTCCTTCGACGGTCGGGATACTGGAAGTGCTCAATCGGATTCCCGAATGGAAGATCGTGCATACCCTCTTTCAAGTCATCCGAGACGAACGGGATGTCATGTCGGTTCACGTAGTCGAACACCCTGTCGGCCCACCCTTCATCGCAGGCATCGGAACGCCGACAGATTCGGCCTCGATACCGATAGTAGTGTTTGCCGGTTTCGGGGTCCACGCTGACCTTGGTCTCAACTCCCATGGGCCGATCACCCGGCCCCCGAGCCTTCACGCCCGTGGAACGGTCGACGACGCCGGAGACGTTGAACGACGCATGGCCGACGGTGTAGCCGCCAAACCACCCGAACGCACCACCAAACCCGCGCTCGCCGGGCAGGCCGTAACCCCAGAAGGAACCGCCGCCCCAGGCGGAGAAGGGCGTCACGAACGGGATCGTCACGCGCACGGAGTACGGCTCCGCGTACGTCGCCGGCGAGTCCGCGTGTCCGCCCGCGCCGTCGTCGAGGCACATGACTCCGCCGACGTTGCAGCCGGGCCCGGCGCGCACCATGCCGGTGGGGTCGGTGAAGGAGAGGGGGCTGTTGGCCACGTAGGCGTAGCCGTTCCAGCTCTGGCTGGAGGTCGGGTCCGACACGGCGGGATCGGGGCTCAGGTAGCGCCCGAGGCGCGGGTCGTAGAGGCGCGCGTTGGCGTGGATCAGGCCGACGCGGTCGAGGTGCTCGTGGCCGGTGAAGCCGCGCGGTTGGGCGTCGGAGACGGTCGCCGATTCGGCGGGGGTGAGCGCGCGGCTCCAGTCGGCGGCGCGGCGACCGCCGTAGGGGTCGTAGGCGAGGCGGTGGGTGGCGCCGCCGGCGGCGTTGCTGACCGCGACCACCGATCCGAGGTGGTCGCGATGCAGGTACTCGACCCTCTCGGAGGTGGCCTGCAACGTCCCGCCCGAGCGGACGCGCTCGCGCACCAGCACGACGTTGTCCGTGACGCGGGTGCGCGAGACCACCGTTGTGCGGTCGCCGGCGGCGGCGTGGGTCTCCTCGAAGCCGCCGGCGTAGAACGTGCGCGCCCGGCGCGCGGCGGTTCCGTCGAGGGCATCGGCCGGGGGCTTCCAGGTGGAGTCGCGCAGGTAACGGGAACCCGACGGGCCGTACTGGAACTCCTCGCGCGCGGTGGGGGAGGTCGTCGTGGCGCTCGAACCCTCGGTCACCGATGTCGCCAGGTTGCGGGCGTTCCAGACGACGAAGCGGTCGTCGCCGGCCGCCCGGTCGAGGCGGGTGACGTTGCCGGCGGCGTCGTACTCGAGGTCGGTGGCGATGCCGTCGATGGTCGCGGCGGTGACCGCGTCCACGCCCGGGGCCGCCGTGTTGACGCGCTCGCCGTACTTGATCTTTGAGACCTGGGGGTCCGCGCTCACGGAGCTCGTCAGGTCCGTGTAGTTGCCGAGGCGGTCGGCGCCGTAGGCGGCGGTGAGGGTGCGCAGGCTGGCGCTGGCGTTATTGCGCTTCGCGGTCGCCGTGAGGAGCCGGTCGAGGCCGTCGTGGGCGAAGGTCTCTGCCAGGCCCGGCGCGGTGCGTCGCGCCAGGATGCCGTTGCTGCGCCAGCGGTAGCCGTCGTCTTGCAGCGTGGTCGCGCCGCGCGCGGTGTTGACGCGGGTCAACCGCGGGGTGCCGGTCTGGAAGGCGCGGGTGGTGGTGGCGCCGTTGCCATGGGTCTCGGTGCGCACGTTGCCGTAGGCATCGCGGGCGGCGTAAGTCTCCAGCGCCGCGTTGGTGGCGGCGTTCACCAGCCGCGTCAGGTAGCCGCGCGCGTTGTACTCGCGCCGCACCGTGAGGCCGGACGGGTACGTGATCGTCGCCAGGCGGCCGTCGCGCACGTTCGGATCGCCGTCGCCGAGATAGCCATGGGCGTGGACGTAGGTGCGCGTCGTGGCGCCGTCGGCGATCTCGGTGGTGCGCTGCGCGAGGCGCGCGTCGGCGTTCCAGGCGAAGGTCTCGCGGTAGTCGCCCACGTTCGCGCAGTTGGCGTTGACGGTGGTGGAGCGGCAGCGGCGCGCGAGCCGGCCCTTGCCGTTCGTGCCGTCGTAGACCCAGCGCGAGACGCCGTCGGCGTCCGTGGCGGTGAGCAGGCGACCGAGCTTGTCATAGGCGTAGGTGGTGGTCTTCTGCCTGGCGTCGGTGCGGGTGAGCAGCTCGCCGAGGGCCGTGTGCGCGAACGTGACCGTGCCGAAGTTGGGGCTCGACACGGCGGTGCGACGGCCGGCGGCGTCGTGGTCGAAGTCGGTGCGGCGCGCGCCGTCGACGGTCACGGTATCGAGCAGGCCGGAGACGTCGTGGGCGTAGACGGTGGTCGCAGCCGCGGTCGTGCCGGCCGCGTCGGTGGTGCGGACCAGCTCGCCGAGCACGTTGTACTCGCTCGTCTTCGTCCGGGTCGCGTTCGCCTTGCCGGTCTCGGCGACGGTCTCGGTGCGCGTCACGCGCACGCCGTTGCCGAGGCGCGCGTACTGGATGGCGCCGGAACCGCCGTCCGGGCGGACCTCCCGCGTCACGCGGTCGCGGTGGTCGTGGGTGTAGGTGGTGCGGTGGATCTTCGCGTTGGCGACCGCGTGGTACGGCTCGCTGACGGAGGCGACGCGGCCCCGGGCGTCGTATGCGACGTCCACGGTGCGCTGGCTCGCGCCGTCGAACGACACGGTCTGGGTGCGGATCGTGCGGCCCAGCGCGTCGAGGTAGCGGGTGGTGTCGGGGGCGATGGGCGAGCGCACGCGCACCGCCATCGCGGGAGCGACCGCGCCGGCGCGCGCCACCTACGATCTGCGACGCCTGCGCCTGCGCGGCCTGATCGAGCGCATCCCGCGCTCGCACCGCTACCGCGTCACCGACGCGGGTGTGCGCATCGCACTGTGCCACCACCGCGTCCACCGTCGCGCGCTGTGCCCGGCGCTGTCCGCCGTTCTGGACGGCGATGCGCCACCGGCGCTCGGGCGACTCGTCAAGCGCTTCGATCAGCACATCCAGCGCCTCTGGGAGGGGTGCCAACTCGCCGCATGAAAACTTGGCTCAAATGGTAAGGTTTGGGTCCCTCAAGGAATCTAGGTCAGCGGGCCATCCCTGCACTTGGCTTCAGTCGTGACCTGCTCGAAGGTCGCGCGGTGGGCCACCGCGAGGTTGCGGAATCCCTTGCCCGCGGTCCCATGTTCGCGAGTTGATCGTCATCACCCAAGACACCATCGGCGTCCTTGGCGGTGACCAGGAGGGGTGTGTGGGCAAACGTCACCGTGCCGAAGTTGGGGATCGACACGGCATTGGTGGCCCCCTCACCGTGTCCGGTCTGTTGCGGAGCCGTCAATCTGGCTCTTCACGTACAAGTAATACTCGATCTGGGCGATCTCCCATCCCAACTTGTCGATACGCTCCTTCTGAAACACCCCATGATGGCGAACGTATGCTCCTCCACACATCCGCCCTATCGTCGCGTCCTCCTCCGGACCCGTCGGCAGTGCCATCGGCCGGCCGTGCCTGTGCAGGAGGAGTTCGCCCGGCGGTTCCGTCCACGTGCACTCGATGAGTCCGGTCACGATGGACAGCGCAAGTTCCGACTGCCGGAGGGTCGATTTGGCATCTGCCGGTCGCCCCGCCTGGTGATACGCCAACGCCAGTCTAGGAAGTAGCTGGTAGTTCGGAGTATCGGTAAAGAGTATTGTCAAAGCTTCTTCCATGACGTTTGCTGCCGCCGTGTGTCGGCCCGAGTCCATGAGTCGTACGGCATCGCAAACCAGCTCGTTGTATCGCTCCGTGTACCTTAAGGGCGGATCGTAGAGTTCGGGAACGTCACAGGAAGCTCTTGCACCCGCAGAGAAAGAGGCTTGAGACATCAGCGTAACGGACGTCATGAAAAAGATACGAAATGGGTGGTACATTGGCTCTTCCTTGGCTCGCGGGTGTCCGGTCATTCCACTGGATTCGGTATGAGGGTTTCCGGATCAATAGGTTGTCCGTCTCGGGTTACTTCGACGTGGATGTGCTCGACTATGCCGGGATGCGCGTCCTGAAGCGACTGCTGGATCCCGATCGGTTGCCCGGCGGTAACGCGTGCGCCAGCCCTGATTTGGTCGTAGGGCTGCACGTAAAGCACCCTCACCTCGTGCCCACTCTCGGCGTCGATCACGATCAACTGCTGACGATGAGGTTCCCGATACACGATGCCGCGTCGCCGGACTACGCCACCCGTCGGCGCCACCACCACCTGTCCGGGGGTGCCCAAGTAGTCGGTGGCGTGGTGGATACGGCCACGGCGCGTGGCGCGGAAATCGCCGCAGCCGTTTGGATCGCAGCCGCGGACGCCGCGTCCGGTCGGACTGACCCATTCGGGCCGCGGGACCTGCACTCCGGGCGCGTCGGGCTGCGGTCGCGCGCCAACGGTCTGCTGATCGACGCGGTGCGTGGCGGTGGACGGGACGGGAATATCGACGGGGACATGATCGTAGGCCAGATAGCGCCCATGCCAGGCGCCGCCGAACGTCCCGAAACCGGTTTCGCCAATGAGCGGCTCTCCCCAAAACGGACCGGGCGTCCAGCGTAACACTGGAAGCCACACGCGTTCGTGGGTCAGCACCGGATAGGTCGTTGCCTGCTCGGCGAACCCACCCCCGCCTGCGCCGTCGTCGAGGCACATGACGCCGCCGACGTTGCAGCCGGGGCCCGGCGCGCACCATGCCGGTGGGGTCGGTGAAGGAGAGGGGGCTGTTGGCCACGTAGGCGTAGCCGTTCCAGCTCTGGCTGTGCGTGGGGTCCGTCACCGCCGGGTCGGGGCTCAGGTAGCGTCTGAGGCGCGGGTCGTAGAGGCGTGCGTTGGCGTGGATCAGGCCCACGCGGTCGAGGTGCTCGTGGCCCGTGAAGCCGCGCGGTTGGGCGTCGGAGACGGTCGCCGATTCGGCGGGGGTGAGCGCGCGGGACCAGTCGGCGGCGCGGCGGGCGCCGTAGGGGTCGTAGGCGAGGCGGTGGGTGAGGCCGCCGGCGGCGTTGCTGACGGCGACCACGGATCCGAGGCCGCCGGCGTAGAACGTGCGCGGCCGGCGCGCGGCGGTTCCGCCGAGGGCACCGGCCGGGGGCTTCCAGGTGGAGTCGCGCAGGTAACGGGAACCCGACGGGCCGTACCGAAACGCCTCGCGCGCGGTCGGACTGCTCGTCGCGGCGCTCGCGCCTTCGGTCACCGATGTCGCCAGGTTGCGGGCGTCCCAGACGACGAAGCGGTCGTCGCCGGCCGCCCGGTCGAGGCGGGTGACGTTGCCGGCGGCGTCGTACTCGAGGTCGGTGGCGATGCCGTCGAAGGTCGCGGCGGTAGCAGCCGGTTCAGGCTTTCGTGGGAGGGAGTATCCTCAGCGGCCGTACGAGATGGCCGTGGTCTGCTGTCGGGGCTGACCCGGTTGCTTTCGCGGCCGAAGCCGTGGTTACGAAACCGAGGTCGTGTGGTCGTTCGCGTCCGCGTGCATCGCCGTCGATCCGAAGAGTGGGTTGTACGTCCGCTTCTCCACGTGGCTGAAGACGTTCGTCAGTGTGCCCCCAGAAGACCGCGACGAGGCCCAAGGGCTTCCCGGATGCGCCTTACTTGCTGCCTGAGGATGTCGGAGCCGAAGAGCCCTTCCAGAAGTCGACCATTTCCTCAAAGATACTTGCTGCTCTTCCTTGCAGTTTCTCTCGAGTGACCCTAATCGACTCATCCGTATCCGTCAGAATCTCAAGGATGCCCACCGCGAGCAGATTCGCTACGTCCCTATTGTGTTCGGCGATCAAGCCCATCTCGTTGAGAAAGGAGAACGCACGATCGACTCTCTGGCCATCGAACGTACCACTCGAAACACCGCCCTCTAGGTAACTTGCGAACTGACCAAGAACGCAGTAACGCCCCTGATCCTTCAAGTCCGCACGGTCTGCGAAACAGGGGAACTGATCAAATAGTCGTCCGATGATCTGCTGACTTTCCTGGACCTCCTCAAGCACCCGCAACGCCTCCCCGTGTAGCTTCTCCTTGGCCAATCGGCACGGCTCGTCAACCTCCCGCAAGAGCTCTACAAGGGCGAGGCAAAGTAAATCCCAAGCGCGCACGCTGTCTGCTTCTTTCACACCCAATGTGTTCAGATAGGTGAACGCCTCGTCGACTTCCTCGACGCTGAGAGCGCCACTCGCAATGCCCTGATACAAGCAAGCCCCGAACTGGGCGTGCATGGTATAAGGATCGGTGTACCTGAGATTCGCCTGTGCGGAAAACCACGGAAACTGCTTGAGTAGTGACCGAACTATTGGCTGCATATCTGAGTCCTTCAATGCCCTTCCAGCGCGTCTTTCAAGTCCGTCATAAGACGCTCCGCAATCGCCCGGTCGTTGCCGTCAACATCACCGTCTTCCAACAGCCTTCGTAGCTGAGTGAGTCGGTCAGAACCCTTTTGGCGGTGACCCGCTTTTGACTTCAGTTGTCCTGTCTTCAACTCATGTCGTATCACGTCTGCGGTTCCGCCATCACCAATAGTCGCGCCTGGCCTGTATAGTTCTCCGATCACTTTGCGTAGCTCAGGGGACCTTGCCGAGTCGAGCAAATGTCTCCTCGGGGACGGCAGCAGGAGAACTTCAGGACTGGCAACTCTACCACCGATCTTCAAAGCGCTTTTGCCGCCCGGAACCATTCCGGCCGCGATCCCGATGAGCGCGATGCGCCGGTCGACCGTCTCGCCGGCGATGTAGTCGTAGCCGGTAGCAAGCTCGACCACCGACTGGGCGGAACCCGCGACCGGAAGTGCACCGACTCCAACGGACACGATAAATGCGATCCCCGGCGAAGTGAAGAGCGGGGCGGGTCGATCTCCCGGCCCCTGCGCGCTTAAGCCGGTGGAACGGTGGATCACGCCGGAGACGTTGATCGACGCATGGCCGACGGCAAAGCCGCGGAACCACCCGAACCCACCGCCGAACCCGCCCTCGCCGGGCAGTCCGTAACCCCCGAAGGCGCCGCCGCCCCAGACGGAGAAGGGCGTCACGACCGGAATCGTCACCCGCACGGAGTACGGCTCCGGGTACGTCGCCGGAGAATCCGCGTGTCCGCCCGCGCCGTCGTCGAGGCACATGACGCCGCCGACGTTGCAGCCGGGCCCGGCGCGCACCATGCCGGTGGGGTCGGTGAAGGAGAGGGGGCTGTTGGCGACGTAGGCGTAGCCGTTCCAGCTCTGGCTGTGCGTGGGGTCCGTCACCGCCGGGTCGGGGCTCAGGTAGCGCCCGAGGCGCGGGTCGTAGAGGCGCGCGTTGGCGTGGATCAGGCCGACGCGGTCGAGGTGCTCGTGGCCGGTGAAGCCGCGCGGTTGGGCGTCGGAGACCGCCGCGGACTCGGCGGGGGTGAGCGCGCGGGACCAGTCGGCGGCGCGGCGGGCGCCGTAGGGGTCGTAGGCGAGGCGGTGGGTGGCGCCGCCGGCGGCGTTGCTTACCGCGACCACCGAGCCGAGGTGGTCGCGATGCAGGTACTCGACCCTCTCCGAGGCGGCCCGCAACGTCCCGCCCGAGCGGACGCGCTCGCGCACCAGCACGACGTTGTCCGTGACGCGGGTGCGCTGGCGCACCGTTGTGCGGTCGCCTGTGGTGACGTGGGTCTCCTCGAAGCCGCCGGCATGGAACGTGCGCGCCCGGCGCGCGGCGGTTCCGCCGAGGGCACCGGCCGGGGGCTTCCAGGTGGAGTCGCGCAGGTAACGGGAACCCGACGGGCCGTACTGGAACTCCTCGCGCGCGGTGGGGGAGGTCGTCGCGGCGCTCGCGCCCTCGGTCACCGATGTCGCCAGGTTGCGGGCGTTCCAGACGACGAAGCGGTCGTCGCCGGCCGCCCGGTCGAGGCGGGTGACGTTGCCGGCGGCGTCGTACTCGAGGGCGGTGGCGGCGCCGTCGATGGTCGCGGCGGTAGCAGCCGGTTCGGGCTTTCGTGGGAGGGCGTCTCCTCAGCGGCCGTACGAGATGGCCGTGGTCATGCTGTCGGGGCGTGACCCGGTTGTTTTCGCGGCTGAAGCCGTCGTTACGAAACCGAGGTCGTGTGGTCGTTCGCGTCGGCGTGCATCGCCGTCTCCGGGAGTGTCGGGCTGCGGTCGCGCGCCAACGGTCTGCTGATCGACGCGGTGCGTGGCGGTGGACGGGACGGGAATGTCGACGGGGACATGGTCGTAGGTGAGATAGCGCCCACGCCAAACGTCCCAAAACCGGTGTCGCCGATGATTGGCCCTCCCCAAGACGGCGCCGGTGTCCAGCGTAACACCGGAAGCCGCACGCGCTGGTGGGTCAGCACCGGATGGGTCGTCGCCTGCTCGCCGAACCCACCCCCGCCGTCGTCGAGGCACATGACGCCGACGTTGCAGCCGGACCCCGCGCGCACCATGCCGGTGGGGTCGGTGAAGGAGAGGGGGCTGTTGGCCACGTAGGCGTGGCCGTTCCAGCTCTGGCTGGAGGTCGGGTCGGACACTGCGGCGTCCGGGTTAAGGTAGCGCCCGAGGCGCGGGTAGCCCTCATTCGAAACTGGTCACAAGCTCCGCACCGAACCGACAAATTGGGCCCCGCTCTCCTCCCATCACGCGTTCGATCAGTTCTTCGGAGACGTCGAGGGCCTCTTCCCCCGCGACTAAAGCAGATGGCCTGAACCCGTATAACGACATTTTGAGTTCATCGAACAGAACCAGTCGCAGGCGCTCATCCAAACTACGCGTCTCGATCGACGCGCACATCAAATGGAATGTCCCTTCTGTGTAGAACTGGAGCAGCGCACCTGTCGGCCTCGGTTCAACATAGAGCACTACTATCTCGGTAGCTTGAGGAGGAACGGTCTCGTCTACGAGCCGTTCTGTGTATGGTCTATCATAGATGGTTCCAAGGACGTAGTTCTGTAGAGACAATGTCATCGGCCTTCCGAAACGCTTCCAAACTCCGTCGAACCCTGCGGCGGCGACGTTTGACCATCTGGGCGCATCAGTGCGCTCGACGGTAAACGCAGCACAGTACTCAAACTTTGCACCCACTCCTAACTCCTACGCTAAGACTATAGGACTCGACTACGTTCTTCCATCCTTCAAATGGTAGAGACTACGAAAGGAGCCCTCCGAATCCAATCTTAGCAGTTCGTCATTCAATTGATAATGCGTTTCTCCGGGGTACTTGCCGGAGGTCTTCGGATAGACGGTTTTCTTCGATCTCGGATCATTGAGGATATCGATCGCTCTCTGCTTGTACTCCTCGACGGTGCGGTAACCGGGACGATCATCGTTCATGTGCCTCCCGTATTTCTTACCGATTTGTTGGTCACCCATATGCAGGCTTTTCTGTCCATGACCAGCGCGCCGCTTCAACCAATCGACGACGCGGCTGGCGCCGGGCACCTTGCGCAGAACGTCGCCAACGATCTTGCAACCCTTGGCTACGTCGCAGAGCACCAGCGCGGCCCCGACGGCGGCGCCGCCGTAGTTTCCGGCGCGAACGTCCGCGACGGTCTCCTCGGCGGCATGGACGGTATCGAGGACGAAGAAGTCGAGTGCCCACCTGGCGGCGGTTTCCGCCATCGGCCGGTCTCCCGGCCCCCGGGCGCTTGAGCCGATGGAACGGTCGATGACGCCGGAGAGGTTGATCGACGCATGGCTCACGGCGTAGCCGCCGAACCACCCGAACGCACCGCCGAACCCGCCTTCGCCGGGCAGTCCGTAACCCCAGAAGGCGCCGCCGCCCCAGAGGGAGAAGGACGTCGCGACCGGGATCGTCACGCGCACGGAGTACGGCTGTGGGTAGGTAGCGGCGGAGTCCGCGTGTCCGCCCGCGCCGTCGTCGAGGCACATGACGCCGCCGACGTTGCAGCCGGGCCCGGCGCGCACCATGCCGGTGGGGTCGGTGAAGGAGAGGGGGCTGTTGGCGACGTAGGCGTAGCCGTTCCAGCTCTGGCTGGAGGTCGGGTCCGACACGGCGGGATCCGGGCTCAGGTAGCGCCCGAGGCGCGGGTCGTAGAGGCGCGCGTTGGCGTGGATCAGGCCGACGCGGTCGAGGTGCTCGTGGCCCGTGAAGCCGCGCGGTTGGGCGTCGGAGACGGCCGCGGACTCGGCGGGGGTGAGCGCGCGGGACCAGTCGGCGGCGCGGCGGGCGCCGTAGGGGTCGTAGGCGAGCCGGTGGGTGAGGCCGCCGGCGGCGTTGCTGACCGCGACCACGGATCCGAGGTGGTCGCGGTGCAGGTACTCGACCCGCTCCGAGGCGGCCCGCAACGCGCCGCCCGAGCGGACGCGCTCTTGCACCAGCACGACGTTGTCCGTGACGCGGGTGCGCGAGACCACCGTTGTGCGGTCGCCGGCGGCGGCGTGGGTTTCCTCGAAGCCGCCGGCGTAGAACGTGCGCGCCCGGCGCGCGGCGGTTCCGCCAAGGGAACCGGCCGGGGGCTGCCAGGTGGAGTCGCGCAGGTAACGGGAACCCGACGGCCCGTGCCGAAACTCCTCGCGCGCCGTCGGACTGCTCGTCGTGGCGCTCGCGCCCTCGGTCACCGATGTCGCCAGGTTGCGGGCGTCCCAGACGACGAAGCGGTCGTCTCCGGTCTTGCGGTCGTAACCCGTCACGTTGCCGGCGGCGTCGTATGCGAGGGTGGTCGCGATGCCCCCGATGGTCGCGGCGGTGACCGCGTCCATGCCCGGGCCGCGGTGTTGGCGCGCTCGCCGTACTCGATCTTCGCGACCTGGGGGTCCGCGCTCGCGGAACTGGTCAGGCCCGTGTAGTTGCCGAGGCGGTCGGACCCGTGGGCGGCGGTGAGGGTGCGCAGGCTGGCGCCGGCGTTCCGGCGCTGCGCGGTCGCCGTCAGGAGCCGGCCGAGGGCGTCGTGGGCGAACGTCTCCTCGAGGCCCGGCGCGGTGCGTTGTGCCAGGATGCCGTTGCTGCGCCAGCGGTAGCCGTGGTCCCGCAGCGTGTTCGCGCCGCGCGCGGTGTTGATGCCCTTGGCCTTGGGTTACCGGTCCGGAAGGTACGCGTGGTGGTGGTAGCCCTTGCCTTCGTCCCGTCCTATACACCAAGCCCGATCGCCATCGATCTCCGTCCCGATGACGACCGGTGACGAGGTGGCCGAGTTGATCGTAGGCGTACGATGTCTGCTGCGATTTCGCGACCGTGCGCGTCGACCGTTCACCGAGCGCAGTATACGTGAACGTCACCGTGCCGAAGTTCGGGCTCGCGCGGTGGTGCGATGGCGCGCCGTGTCGTGGTCGAATTCGCTGCGGCGCGAGCCGTCCGGAACCGCTGTTCGGGCGGGCCTCCCCGGTCCCGCGATCGCGGCCGTCGGCCGCGCATCCGACGTCACCCTTAGCTAACCAACCACGCACGGACCCCCACGAAGTAAAAACCACACGATCAGAACTGGGACAATCATCGCAACGAGATGTTATTGTTCTTGAGTGGTGATGGAAGACGTCATTCAGGTGACATCAAGTATTCAATGGCTTCTTCAAAAGAACTCAATGCCTTTCCCTCTAGCTTCTCTCGGGAAACGCTAATGGACTCGTCTGTATCTGTCAAAATCTCCAGAACACCGATCTTTAGCAGAGTCTCCATCTCTTCGTTGCGTTCGGCGATCACGCCCATCTCGTTGAGAAACGAGAACGCATTGTCCACTTCCTCATTAGCCAATACCCTTTGAGAAATGCCATCCCTAAGGTACAGGGCGAACTGCCCAAGTATCCCATAGTGCTCAATGTCCCCCATATCTGCGCGTTCGGAAAAGCGTGGGAAACGATCAAATGTCGATCGGATGACTTGGTGACTCTCCTGCAACTCTTCAAACATGCTCAGAGCCTTCATTTCAAGACGCGATCTAACCGCCTCTATTGGGGCGTCGGATTCCGTAAGGATCGCCGCGAACACGGCGTAAAGAAGACTATGTGCCTCCAAACGGCACGCGATCATCGGCGCCGCCAGGTCTTGGGCTAGGTGTTTGAGATAGCCGAATCCCTGGCCGATCTGCGATTCACTGAGACAGCCGGTGACGATCGCTCGGCACAAACGTGTGCCGAGCTGTCCGTGAAGGCCGTAGAGTGCCGCCTCGTCGAGATCCGAACGCTCGGAAAGCCAAGGAAGCTGTTGGAGTAATGGGTGAACCATGCTTGTGCCTGCAGTGTGTGTGTCGCTCAGGGTCCCTTCAATGCATCGTCCAGATCGTCAATTAAACGCTGGGCTATTGCTTGATCGCCGGCGTCGAGGCTGCCGTCGTCCAGAATCCTTCTTAGCTGTGTTCGCCTTTGCTGGCCCTTCGCCTCATGGCCCGTCGCAGAGTAAAGGCGGCCTGTCCTTCTTTCATGTCGTATCATGTCTGCTGTTCCGCCGTCGCCGATCTTTGCGCCAGGCCGGTACAATTCGTTGATCGCTTTGCGGAGCGTAGGGGACTTTACGGAGTCGAGCAAATGTCTCCTTGGGGACGGCAGCAGGAGAACTTTAGGACTGCCGACTCTGCCACCGATCTTCAGCGCGGCCTTGGCGCCCGGAACGACGCCGACGGCGATGCCGATGAGCGCGATGCGCCGGTCGATCGCTTCGCCGGCGATGTAGTCGTAGCCGGTGGCGAGCTCGACCACCGACTGGACGGAACCCATCACCGGCAGCGCGCCGACGCCAACGGAGACGATAAACGCGACCGTGGGCGATGTGAAGAGCGGGATGGGCCGGTCTCCCGGCCCCCGGGCGCTTGAGCCGGTGGAACGGTGGATGACGCCTGAGACGTTGATCGACGCATGGCGCACCGTGTAGCCGCCGAGCCACCCGAACGCGCCGCCGAACCCGCCCTCGCCGGGCAGTCCGTAACCCCCGAAGGCGCCGCCGCCCCAGACGGAGAAGGGCGTCACGACCGGAATCGTCACCCGCACGGAGTACGGCTCCGGGTACGTCGCCGGAGAATCCGCGTGTCCGCCGGCGCCGTCGTCGAGGCACATGACTCCGCCGACGTTGCAGCCGGGGCCCGCCCGCACCATGCCGGTGGGGTCGGTGAAGGAGAGGGGGCTGTTGGCCACGTAGGCGTAGCCGTTCCAGCTCTGGCTGTGCGTGGGGTCGGACACCGCCGGGTCGGGGCTCAGGTAGCGCCCGAGGCGCGGGTCGTAGAGGCGCGCGTTGGCGTGGATTAGGCCCACGCGGTCGAGGTGCTCGTGGCCCGTGAAGCCGCGCGGTTGGGCGTCGGAGACGGCCGCCGATTCGGCGGGGGTGAGCGCGCGGCTCCAGTCGGCGGCGCGGCGGGCGCCGTAGGGGTCGTAGGCGAGGCGGTGGGTGGCGCGGCCGGCGGCGTTGCTGACGGCGACCACCGAGCCGAGGTGGTCGCGATGCAGGTACTCGACCCTCTCCGAGGCGGCCCGCAACGTCCCGCCCGAGCGGACGCGCTCGCGCACCAGCACGACGTTGTCCGTGACGCGGGTGCGCGAGACCACCGTTGTGCGGTCGCCGGCGGCGGCGTGGGTCTCCTCGAAGCCGCCGGCATGGAACGTGCGCGCCCGGCGCGCGGCGGTTCCGCCGAGGGCACCGGCCGGGGGCTTCCAGGTGGAGTCGCGCAGGTAACGGGAACCCGACGGGCCGTACTGGAACTCCTCGCGCGCGGTGGGGGAGGTCGTCGTGGCGCTCGAACCCTCGGTCACCGATGTCGCCAGGTTGCGGGCGTTCCAGACGACGAAGCGGTCGTCGCCGGCCGCCCGGTCGAGGCGGGTGACGTTGCCGGCGGCGTCGTACTCGAGGTCGGTGGCGATGCCGTCGATGGTCGCGGCGGTGACCGCGTCCACGCCCGGGGCCGCCGTGTTGACGCGCTCGCCGTACTTGATCTTCGCGACCTGGGGGTCCGCGCTCACGGAGCTCGTCAGGTCCGTGTAGTTGCCGAGGCGGTCGGCGCCGTAGGCGGCGGTGAGGGTACGCAGGGCGGCGCTGGCGTTGTTGCGCTTCGCGGTCGCCGTGCGCAGCCGGTCGAGGCCGTCGTGGGCGAACGTCTCCTCGAGGCCCGGCGCGGTGCGTTGTGCCAGGATGCCGTTGCTGCGCCAGCGGTAGCCGTCGTCCCGCAGCGTGGTCGCGCCGCGCGCGGTGTTGACGCGGGTCAACCGCGGGGTGCCGGTCTGGAAGGCGCGGGTGGTGGTGGCGCCGTTGCCATGGGTCTCGGTGCGCACGTTGCCGTAGGCATCGCGGGCGGCGTAGGTCTCCAGCGCCGCGTTGGTGGCGGCGTTCACCAGCCGCGTCAGGTAGCCGCGCGCGTTGTACTCGCGCCGCACCGTGAGGCCGGACGGGTACGTGATCGTCGCCAGGCGGCCGTCGCGCACGTTCGGATCGCCGTCGCCGAGATAGCCATGGGCGTGGACGTAGGTGCGCGTCGTGGCGCCGTCGGCGATCTCGGTGGTGCGCTGCGCGAGGCGCGCGTCGGCGTTCCAGGCGAAGGTCTCGCGGTAGTCGCCCACGTTCGCGCAGTTGGCGTTGACGGTGGTGGAGCGGCAGCGGCGCGCGAGCCGGCCCTTGCCGTTCGTGCCGTCGTAGACCCAGCGCGAGACGCCGTCGGCGTCCGTGGCGGTGAGCAGGCGACCGAGCTTGTCATGGGCGTAGGTGGTGGTCTTCTGCCTGGCGTCGGTGCGGGTGAGCAGCTCGCCGAGGGCCGTGTGCGCGAACGTGACCGTGCCGAAGTTGGGGCTCGACACGGCGGTGCGACGGCCGGCGGCGTCGTGGTCGAAGTCGGTGCGGCGCGCGCCGTCGACGGTCACGGTATCGAGCAGGCCGGAGACGTCGTGGGCGTAGACGGTGGTCGCAGCCGCGGTCGTGCCGGCCGCGTCGGTGGTGCGGACCAGCTCGCCGAGCACGTTGTACTCGCTCGTCTTCGTCCGGGTCGCGTTCGCCTTGCCGGTCTCGGCGACGGTCTCGGTGCGCGTCACGCGCACGCCGTTGCCGAGGCGCGCGTACTGGATGGCGACGGAACCGCCGTCCGGGCGGACCTCCCGCGTCACGCGGTCGCGGTGGTCGTGGGTGTAGGTGGTGCGGTGGATCTTCGCGTTGGCGACCGCGTGGTACGGCTCGCTGACGGAGGCGACGCGGCCCCGGGCGTCGTAGGCGACGTCGACCGTGCGCTGGCTCGCGCCGTCGAACGACACGGTCTGGGTGCGGATCGTGCGGCCGAGCGCGTCGAGGTGGCGGGTGGTGTCGGGCGCGATGGGCGAGCGCACGCGCACCGCCATCGCGGGAGCGACCGCGCCGACCTTCGGGCACGGTCCGCAGCGGGTGTACGAAGTGGCGACGGTGACGCCGTCGGGCGTGACGCGGCTGGTCTCGCGGCCGAAGCCGTCGTACGCGATCGTGGTCGTGCGGCCGTTCGCGTCGGTGTGCGTCGCCACCGACCCGAAGCGCGGGTCGTGGGTCAGCTTCTCGACGTGGCCGACGGCGTTGGTCAGCTTCCCGGGGTAGCGGCCGGCGACGAAGTTCGATGCCTTCGACTCGCGCGCGGTCACGTTCGCGCCGCTGACCTTCAAGGAGGTGGGGTTGCCCCGGGCGTCATACAGGTAGTCGGTCTTGAGCTGCAGCTTCGCGTCTCCCGGAAAGCGGGTCGCGGTCTTCGGCAACAGGGTGTTGCCGGCCGGCGCGGCCGTGGTGCGGATCGTGCGGCCTGGCTGCGTGGCGGCCTGCGCGTCGGCGTAGTAGCCGAGCACCGTCTCCTTCGGGAAGCCGAGCAGCCAGCGGCCGGCGTCCGTGCGGTTGGTGAACTTCACCGTGGACACCGTGCGCCGCTGCACCTGCGTCGGCGCATGCTTCGCGACGGCGCCCCAGACCGCGTTCGCGGGCGGCTTGGCGGGCGCCGGACCGTGGCCGACGATCGTCTCGCGCTTCGCGCCGTCGAGCAGGCCGGCCTTGAACGTCGGCGTGTTGGCCGTGACCGCCGTGCCGATGTGCGCGCCCTGCTCGTAGACGAACTCCGTCCGGGCCGCGGCGTACGGGAACACGGTGTTGCCGGCCGCGTGGGTGAGCGCCTGCCGCGCGTACTCCGTCTCGACCCGCGACAGGGTCTTCGCGTTCGCGGCGCCGAACACGCCGTGGGAGCGGTGCACCGCGCTCACCTCCGCGAGATACGGGAAGTCGTGGCGGTACTGGTAGTAGGTCGCGATGCCGGACGCGGCGTCGGTGACGCGCGTTGCGTGAAAGCCGAGCACGCCCCAGTTGCGGGTGCTGACGAGCCCCTTGCCCTGGTAGGCGTACTGCGTGACGTGCTTGCCGCCGATGCCGTCGTCGCGGGCGATGGATTGCACCACCCGCTTCGGGTTGTTTGCCGTGACGAGGGTGGCCGTGTCGGTCACCGTGCCCGCGGGGTTGCCGAACGGGCGTTCCGTGAAGCTCGGCTCGCCGGCGTCGCCGGCGTGGGTGATGCTGCCGTAGCCGAACGTCGTCGCGCGCCCCATGGGATCGGTGATGCCGGACAGGACGGCGTTCGAGGTCGTCCAGTCGGCCTTGAGGGCGGCGAGGCACTGCGGCGCGGCGCCCTGCTGGTCGTAGGCGCAGAGCTGGATGCCGGTGAGCCGGCGGCGGCCGTCCGCGAGGGTGCTCGCCAGCCGGTACTGCCGCACGAACTTGTCCGACAGCACTACGTCGACGCGGTGCAGCAGCAGGTGCTGGCGGCGGTTGAGGGTGGCGAGGGACACGCCGTCCACGTCCTCGCGGCCCGTGTACCAGAAGCGCACGCTGGCGTCGGCCTCGGCGTCGGTGCTGGCGCCGTAATCGATGCGCATGGGATGGCGCACCGCGTTCGCCTCGTCCTCGTGGTAGGCGAAGGTCATGACGTTGCCGTGCGCGTCGGTCTCGCGGTTCACGGACCATGCGAGCACGGGGCGCTGCGCGCCGGTGGAGGCCACCTGCAGGCGGCTGTCGTCGCTGTTGCCGTACTGGCGCACGGTCCCGTCGGGAAAGCGCGCCTCGAACCAGGATGCCGCCGCCGTGCCCTTCAGCGTCAGGGCGACGAAGCTCTCGCGCAGGGTGCGGTAGCCGGCCCCGGTCCGCAGGTGGTTGCCGGAGACGCGCGCAAGCGGTTCGCCGTCGAGACAGAGGCCGTCGGTGTCGTCGAGCTCGAGGGCGGTGCCGCCGGTTCCGTGGGTGACGCAGCGGTGGACCTTCGAGAGGCCGCTCAGGCGCCAGCCCTGGCCGAGGGTGTCGCCGGGTTCCTGGTGCAGCGCGCGCTCGCGTTCGCGGCCGCCGCCGTAATCGATGGAGAGTTGCGGGGCGAGGTCGGCCACGCCGGGGGCCGCCGCGATGGGGACGTTGACGTACGCGTCGCCGGCGCGGGTGACGCCGGTGTCGTAGGGCAGGTTGCCGGGGACGGTGGTCTTCGCCAGGGGCGACGGGTCCCCGAACGGGGGCTTCAGCGCCCGCACGGTGAGCGTCAGGGGCACGGACCAGGCGCCGCAGTCGGCGTCCGTGTCGCCCGTGCAGCCGCGCACCTCGAAGGCGTACTCATGCGCGCCCGGCGAGAGCAGCCGCAGGACGGTGGAGGCGGTCGAGTGTTCCGTCCGCACCCGCCGGGTGGTCCCCGGCTGCCCCGGCACGCCCGGCACCGGCACGTCCCACCTCTGCCGCAGGACGTAGCGCGTGGCGCCGGATTGCGCGTTCCACCACACGCGGATGCGGCTCGTGTGCGGCTCGTACTCGGCCTGCAGGTTCCAGGCGTCGCCGCCGGTGACGGTCACCCGCGCCGTGTCGGCGAGCGTGCCGTCGGACACCCGGTAGGTGAAGCCGTCGCCCGTGGCGCTGCCCCGGAAGCTCGCGCCGGGCTCGTAGACGACCTTGTCCGAGGCGATCTGCGCCGTGCCGTGGGAGGGTGCGGTGACGATGGCCGCGAGGCTCAGCGCGTCGCCGTCGACGTCCGCGTCGTTGTCGAGCACGTCGATCTGGACCTCCGTGGCGCCGGGCGCGAGGTGCGCCGCGTCGTCCTTCGCCACGGGTGCGTCGTTGACCGGAGTGACGGTGACCGTGACCGTCCCCGTGCCGCTGGCCGTGCCGGCGGTCGCGGTGTATTCGAACGTGTCGTCGCCGTTCCAGTCCGTGGCGGGCGCGTACCGCACGAGGCCGCCCTGGAGCACGGCCGTGCCGTGTCCGGGCTCGGTCACGGATGCGAGCGAGAGCGTCACGTCCGCCGGGCTCGCGCCGTCGTTGGCGAGCACGTCGATGTCGACGGAACCGTCCTCGTCCACGGTGGCGGTGTCGTCGACCGTGGTGACCGTACCGGTCCCGGGCCGCTGCACCGTGACCGCGTGGGTGGCGCCGGGCTTCGAGCAGCGGTCGTTGGCGTCGCAGGCGAAGGCCCGGTAGGACCAGTCGCCGTCGGCCCGGTCCGTCACGCGGTGCGTGGTCTTCGGACCGTCGTACTCCTCCCGCCAGGCGCCGTCGCCGGAGCGCTCCTCGAGACGGTAGGAGGCAGCGCCGGTGACGGCCGTCCACGTCAGGTCGAACGTCCCGGTGGCGCTGGCCGCCGGGCCGTCGACGGCCGGCGCCGCCAGCGCCGGACGCGCCACCGTGACCGTCAGCGGGTCGCTCCACGACTCCCAGGCCGTACCGATCCGCGGCGCGAACCGGTAGTAATGGCCACCGTCGGTCTGGCCGGTGTAGTCGCGCGACCGCGACGTGCCTTCCTGCACCTGCTGCCAGACGCCCTGGCCGTCGCGCTCGGCAAGGCGATAGCGGGTGGCGTTCGCGACGGCCTTCCAGGACACGGTGTATGCGCCGTCCGCGCTCGGGTTGGGCGCCGCCGAGAGCTGCAGCACGGCGACCTTCTTCGTCGCGGTCCAGCCGCTGCACACCCGCGTCTTGCAGGCCCGCACCCGGTAGGTATAGACGGCGGAGGGCTGCTCGTCGAAGACCGCGCGGGCCGCCGCGGCGTCGTGCACGTTGGTCCACACCCCGTCGCCGTCGTGTTCTTCGAGTTCGTGGCGCGCGGCGCCCGCGGACGCGCCCCAGGTCAGCGTGTAGGCGCCGTCCGCGGCGACCGCCGGCCCCGCGATGGCGCCCGGCGTCGGCGGCGGGAACTCGACCGTCACCGACAGCACGCCCTGGCCGGGGGGCAGGAGCACCGTGTGCGGGAGCGGCACGGGAATCGCGATGCAGGCGCGCAGCCGGTACTCGTGGGTTCCCTCCGTCTTGCCGGTGAACGACTTCGATGTCGCGGTTCCGCAATCGGCCGCCTTGGAGACGGGCCAGACGCCGCCCGCCGCGCGTTCCTCCAGCACGTAACCCGCGGCGCCGGCCAGGGGTTTCCAGGACACCGTGAAGCTGCCGTCCGTGCTCGGGTTCGGCGTCGCCGCGAGGTCGCCGGACGGCCGCAGCACGACCACCGTCTTCTCGGCCGTGGCGGGGCCGCAGCCGGCGTTGTTGCAGCCGCTCGCGCGGTAGCGGTACGTGCCGTCGGCGCGGTCGTCGAAGGTGCGCGAGGTGGCGGCGGCGAGCTGGAGCTGCCGCCACGAACCGGTACCGGCCCGTTCCTCCAGCTTGTACTTCGTGGCGCCGGTCGCAGCGGCCCAGGTGAGGGTGTAGTCGCCCGTGACGCTCGACGCCGGGCCCTGGATCGCTCCGGGCGCCGGCGGCGGCACCTTGACCGCGCAGGCCGCGGTCGCGGGGCTGCACCCGGCGGCGTTGCAGGCCTTCGCGCGATAGCGATAGATGCCCGGGGCCTTGCCGGTGAACGCCGCGCGGGTGGCCGCGCCGTTATGCCGCCGCGTCCAGCTTCCGGCGTCGTGCTTCTCTTCGAGCTCGTAGCGGGTCGCGCCGGTGGAGGCGTCCCAGGTGACGGTGTATGCGCCGCTGGTGCTGCGGGCGGGGCAGTCGATGGCGGCGGGGGCCGCCAGCGGTCGCACGACGAGGCTCGCGGTGGCGCTGCGGCTGCCGCCGGCGCCGGTGCAGGTGACCTTGACGCGGAACGTGCCGGCGACCGTGCGCGTGAACTCCTTCGTGCCCGATGCCGCGGTCGAGCCGATGGCCGGCGAACCCGTGCAGCGCGTGGCGTCCTCCGAGTCCCAGGTGAGCGTCGCGCTGCCGCCTACCGTGATCGACGCCGGCGAGAACGATGCCGTCACGGTGGGCGGAGACGCCACCAGCACGGACAGCACGCCCTGGCCGGGGGGCAGGAGGACCGTATGCGGGAGCGGCACGGGAATCGCGATGCAGGCGCGCAGCCGGTACTCGTGGGTTCCCTCCGTCTTGCCGGTGAACGACTTCGATGTCGCGGTTCCGCAATCGGCCGCCTTGGAGACGGGCCAGACGCCGCCCGCCGCGCGTTCCTCCAGCACGTAACCCGCGGCGCCGGCCAGGGGTTTCCAGGACACCGTGAAGCTGCCGTCCGTGCTCGGGTTCGGCGTCGCCGCGAGGTCGCCGGACGGCCGCAGCACGACCACCGTCTTCTCGGCCGTGGCGGGGCCGCAGCCGGCGTTGTTGCAGCCGCTCGCGCGGTAGCGGTACGTGCCGTCGGCGCGGTCGTCGAAGGTGCGCGAGGTGGCGGCGGCGAGCTGGAGCTGCCGCCACGAACCGGTACCGGCCCGTTCCTCCAGCTTGTACTTCGTGGCGCCGGTCGCAGCGGCCCAGGTGAGGGTGTAGTCGCCCGTGACGCTCGACGCCGGGCCCTGGATCGCTCCGGGCGCCGGCGGCGGCACCTTGACCGCGCAGGCCGCGGTCGCGGGGCTGCACCCGGCGGCGTTGCAGGCCTTCGCGCGATAGCGATAGATGCCCGGGGCCTTGCCGGTGAACGCCGCGCGGGTGGCCGCGCCGTTATGCCGCCGCGTCCAGCTTCCGGCGTCGTGCTTCTCTTCGAGCTCGTAGCGGGTCGCGCCGGTGGAGGCGTCCCAGGTGACGGTGTATGCGCCGCTGGTGCTGCGGGCGGGGCAGTCGATCGCGGCGGGGGCGGCGGGCTTGGCGAGCGCGCCCACGGTCAGGCTCGCGGTGGCGCTGCCACTGCCGCCGGCGCCGGTGCAGGTGACCTTGACGCGGAACGTGCCGGCGACCGTGCGCGTGAACTCCTTCGTGCCCGATGCCGCGGTCGAGCCGATGGCCGGCGAACCCGTGCAGCGCGTGGCGTCCTCCGAGTCCCAGGTGAGCGTCGCGCTGCCGCCTACCGTGATCGACGCCGGCGAGAACGATGCCGTCACGGTGGGTTTGGGCGTCTTCGCCGCGACCCGTACCGCATCGGTGGCGCTGTCCTTGCCGCCGGGGCCGGTGCAGGTCACGGTGGCTCGGAACGTGCCGATCTTGTTCGGCGTGAACGTCTTCGAGCCGGCCGTGGCGGTCGAGCCGAGCGCCGGCGAGCCGGTGCAGCGCGTGGCGTGCTCCGAGTCCCAGTCGAGCGTGACGCTCTCGCCCAGGGTGATCGAGCTTTCGTCGAACTCCGCCTCCACCGTCGGCGGCGCATGCACCGCGACGCTCGCGTCGTCATAGGCGGTGCCGCCCGCGCCGCTGCAGTAGACGCGCGCGCCGAACGTGCCGGCATCCTTCGGCGTGTAGCTCTTGGTGCCCGAGGTCGCCGACGAGCCGATGTGCGGCCGCCCGCTGCAGCGGGTCGCGTCCGTCGATGACCACGTCAGGGTCGCGCTCTTGCCGAGGATGATCGAAGCCTTGTCGAAGGAGGCGTTCACCGTCGGCTTCGGCGTCGGCTTCGGGACCGTCACCGTCACCGCGGCGAAGCCCGACGCGAGACCGCAACTGCGCGACGGCAGCAGCGGCGGCACGTGCACCGTGATGCAGTAGCTCAGGGTGTAGCGGTACTTGCCTGGGGCCTTGTCGGCGAACGCCTTCGACCGGGACGTGCCGGTGTGGACCTGCGCGCCGTCCTCCAGCAACTGGTAGTGCGAGGCCCCCGTGATCGCCGTCCACGACACCGTGTAGCTGCCGTTCGCCGAGGGGTTCGGACTCGCCGACAGCGCCGCGTGGGCGCCCGCCCCGGCGAACAGGGCGAAGGCGGCGGCCAGCAGCCAGCGCGCGGGACGCCATGACGGCGGGGACCTCCGTACGGCTGGAGGCTGCGGGTGCGCGCCGGGCGCGCGGCGGGGGTTCTTGCGAATGCTGATCACTGGCGGTCTCCGAAGTTCGCGAGGCGCCGCCCCGGGAGCTTCCGGGAGCGGCGGGTGGCGGCGATTCTTCGGGGCCGGCGGCCTCCGCGACAGCGAAAACGGTGACAAGGGACGATCCGTTTCCGCGCCGGGGAGCGGCGGGAGGAAGGGGTGGGGCTGGAGAACGCGGGGACGGAGCGGGGGCGGTGGGGGCCAGGCGGTTCCGGTCGCGGACTGCTAAAATTCGTGCGCTACCCGACTGACTGCGGTAACGCGTTCCTTGCCGGTCATCGACCACATCCGCAACTTCTCCATCATCGCCCACATCGACCACGGCAAGTCGACGCTTTCCGATCGGCTGATCGAACGTTGTGGCGGTCTCGCGGAACGCGAGATGGAGGCGCAGGTGCTCGACTCCATGGAGCTCGAGCGCGAGCGGGGCATCACCATCAAGGCCCAGTGCGTCACGCTGCGCTACCGGACGCGCGCGGGCCGGGAGTGCCAGCTCAACCTGATCGACACGCCCGGCCACGTCGACTTCAGCTACGAGGTGTCGCGGTCCCTGGCGGCCTGCGAGGGCGCGCTGCTGGTCGTGGACGCCGCCCAGGGCGTCGAGGCGCAGTCGGTGGCGAACTGCATCACGGCGGTGGATCAGGGGCTCGAGGTGCTGCCCGTGCTGAACAAGATCGACCTGCCGCAGGCGGACCCCGACCGTGTCCGCGACGAGATCGAGACCATCATCGGCATCGAGGCGCAGGAGGCGACGCTGGTCTCGGCGAAGACGGGCGCCGGCGTGGACGAGCTGCTCGAGAAGCTCGTAACGGAGATCCCGCCGCCGTCGGGGGACGCCGACGGGCCGCTGCGGGCGCTGATCGTGGACTCCTGGTTCGACAACTACCTGGGCGTCGTGTCGCTCGTGCGGGTGGTGGAGGGCCGCGTGCGCAAGGGCGACCGGATCGTCGCCCACTCCGTCGGCCAGGTGCACGTCGTCGACGAAGTGGGCCACTTCACGCCGAAGCGCGCGGCGCGCGGCGCGCTTGCCGCCGGCGAGGTGGGTTACGTCGTGGCGGGCATCAAGGCGATACGCGGAGCGCCCGTCGGCGACACGCTGCTGTGGGCGAAGCAGGCGGACGTGCCGGCGCTGCCCGGCTTCGCGCGGGTCAAGCCCCAGGTCTACGCGGGGGTGTTCCCGGTCAGTTCGGACGACTTCGAGAACCTGCGCGAGGCGCTCGCGAAGCTCGCGCTGAACGACGCGTCGCTGTATCACGAGCCGGAGACCTCCGACGCGCTGGGGTTCGGGTTCCGCTGCGGCTTCCTGGGCCTGCTGCACATGGAGGTCGTCCAGGAGCGTCTCGAGCGCGAGTACGGCCTCGACCTCATCACGTCGGCCCCGACGGTGGTCTACGAGGTGGCCACGCGCGACGGCGCGGTGCACGAGGTGGACAACCCCTCGAGCCTGCCGGACCCGGCGCGGATCGCGGAGTTCCGGGAGCCGATCGCGGACGTCGGCATCCTGGTGCCCCGCGACCACCTCGGGGCGGTGATCAACCTCTGCGTCGAGCGCCGCGGCGTGCAGAAGGACATGCAGTTCTCCGGCGGCCAGGTCGCGCTGAGCTACGAGTTGCCGCTGTCCGAGGTCGTGGTGGACTTCTTCGACCGGCTGAAGTCCGTGAGCCGGGGCTATGCCTCCCTCGACTACGGTTTCCGGCGCTTCGCCCCGGCGCCCCTCGTCAAGGTGGACATCCTCATCAACGGCGAGCGCGTGGACGCCCTCGCCACCGTGCTGCACCGGGACCGCGCGGAGGCCCGGGGCCGCGACCTCATCCGCAAGATGAAGGAGCTCATTCCGCGGCAGATGTTCGACGTGGCCATCCAGGCGGCGATCGGGGGCCGCATCATCGGGCGCGTGAACGTCAGGGCGCTGCGCAAGAACGTCACGTCCAAGTGCTACGGCGGGGACGTCACGCGCAAGAAGAAACTCCTCGAGAAGCAGAAGGCGGGCAAGAAACGCATGAAGCAGCTCGGCAAGGTGGAGATTCCCCAGGACGCTTTCTTCGCCGTCCTCAAGATGGAGCACTGATGGGTCTCTCGCGCCTCGAGGCCGCGCTCGGCTACGCATTTCGTGACCGCGGCCTGCTCTCGCGCGCGCTGACGCACCGCAGCGCGGGGGCGCCGAACAACGAGCGGCTCGAGTTCCTCGGCGACGCGATGCTCGGCTATGTGGTCGCGCGCCGCCTGTTCGAGGTCTTCCCGGACGCCCCGGAGCGGGACCTGACGCTGATGCGCGCGGGGCTCGTGCGCAATGACGCACTGGCGGAGGTGGCCCGGGAGATTGCGCTCGGCGATCACGTCCTGCTCGACCCGAGCGCCCGCCGGAGCGGCGTGCGCGAGCGGTCCTCGGTGCTCGCGGACACCCTGGAGGCCGTACTGGGCGCGGTGACCCTCGACGGCGGCGTCGAGGCGGGGACGGCGGTGGTGGAAGCGCTGTTCGGCCCCCGCGTCGCGGCGGCCGCCGGCGCCGCCGGCAAGGACCCGAAGACGCGGCTGCAGGAGGCCGTGCAGGCACGCGGCCTCGCTCTGCCGGAATACGTCGTGGAGGGCCTCGAGGGGGACCCCCATGCCAGGCGCTTCACCGTGCGCTGCCGGGTGGACGCCCTCGGCCTCCATGCCACGGGGGCGGCCCGTTCCCGCCGCGAGGCCGAGCAGGCGGCCGCGGGCGGCGTCCTGGAGCAGTTGACGTGAGCGGCGCCCGCTGCGGGTTCGTCGCCCTGGCGGGGCGGCCCAACGTGGGCAAGTCGACCCTCATGAATCACCTGCTTGGCCGCAAGCTGAGCATCACCTCGCGCAAGCCCCAGACGACCAGGCACAACCTGATCGGCGTCGACACGCGCGGTGACACCCAACTGGTGTACCTCGACACGCCGGGCATTCATCGTCCCGCGGGCGACGGCGCGGGGCCGGCGCGGGGCGGCCGGGCGATCAACCGCTACATGGTCGGCCAGGCCGTGCGCGCGCTGTTCGACGCCGACATCGTCGTGCTCCTGGTCGAGGCGCGGCACTGGACGGATGCCGACGGCGCGGCGCTCGCGCAGGTCGCCCGTGCCGGGACGCCGTGCATCTGCGCGATCAACAAGGTCGATCGCATGCGCGACCGGCGCGTGCTGCTGCCGATCATCGACGACCTGCGGGGGCGCCACGGCTTCGCGGCGATCGTGCCCATCTCCGCGCTGAAGGGCGAGGGTCTCGATGGCCTGGTGGAAGAGGTGTCCGGGCGACTGCCGGTGGGACCCCACCTGTTCGGCTCGGACGACGTGACGGACCGGCCCACGGAGTTCTTTCTGGCCGAGATCGTCCGCGAGAAGATCATGCGCCGTCTCGGCGACGAGGTGCCGCACCGGGTGGCCGTGGGCATCGAGCGTTTCGTGAACGAGCCGCACCTGGCGGAGGTCGACGCGGTCGTCTACGTCGAGCGCGGCACGCAGAAGGGCATCGTGATCGGCAAGGGCGGCAAGCGCCTGAAATCCATCGGGCAGGACGCGCGCCAGGACATCGAACGGCTCCTCGGGCGCCGCGCCATGGTGCGTCTGTGGGTGAAGGTCAAGGCCGGCTGGACCAACGACGAAGCCGTCCTCAGGACCCTGGGGTATCGATGACCGCCCCGGCGCAGCGACAGCCCGCCTATGTGCTGCACCGGCGCGCCTATCGCGAGACCAGTTCCATCGTCGACTTCCTCACCCTCGAGCACGGGCGGGTTGCGGGGGTGGCGACCGGCACGCGGGGCAGCCGCCGGGCGCGCCTGGTGGAGCCCTTCTCGCGCCTGGAGATCGGGTGGCGGGGCACGGGACGGCTGGTGACGGTGACGGGATGCGAAACGGTACACCGGTGGCGCCTGGACGGGCGGCGGCTGTTCGCGGGCATGTACCTCAACGAACTGATGATGCGCTCGCTGCCGCTCGAGGACGCGGTCACGGAGCTGTACCGGGTGTACGAGGCGGCGCTCGCGTCACTCGCGGCGGAGGACGACATCGAACCGACGCTGCGCGTCTTCGAGAAGTGCCTGCTGCGGGAGATCGGGTACGGGCTGACGTTCGACATCGACGCGGCGGACGGCGGCGCGGTGCGGGACGACGGTGCGTACGAGTTCGTGGAGGGGGCGGGCTTCCACGCGGTTGCCGCCGACACGCCCGGCGCCCTGCCGGGCGCGGTTCTCAAGGACATCGCGCACGACCGTTACGATTCCGCGGCGGCGCGCCGGGCGGCGAAGGCGATCCTGCGCCGCGCGCTCAAGCCCCACCTGGGCGACCGTCCCCTCGCGTCGCGGGAGCTCTTCCGGCGCGTTTGATGCGCGTCGCTTTGATGGGGGCCGCTTTGATGGGCGTCCGTTGGATGCGCGTCCCTTGATGCGCGTCGCCTCGCGGCGAGGGGTGGCGAGGGGCGGCGAGGGGCGGCGAGGGGCGGCGGAGGGCCGGCGCTGCCAGCGCAGGTCCGATTTTGGTATGTTCGCCCTCCCACCGGTGTCGGAGGGCGCCGCCCAGATGGTCAAGATCAGGCACGACCTGCCGCGGCGTGCCGATGGCCTGCCGGACACCGATGCCTGGTTGGCGAGCCTCGCCAATGGCGTGGGCGGCGGGTCCGTCGAGACCGCCGTCGGCCTGATCCACGACGACCGGTGCCTGGAGTACGGCCTCGAGGTCGCGCAGTTGCTCATGCAGTTGGGCTTCGACACGGATTCGGTGGTCACGGGACTGCTGTGCGAGGCCGCCGGCTCCCGGCTGCTCGATCCCGCGATGGTGGGCGATCGCGTGGGCCGCGGCATCGCGGGGCAGCTCGAGGCGCTGCTCCGCGTGAGCTCGACGCACGTGTACAAGCTGTCGAGTTCCCCCATGCTGCGCAGCCAGGCGGAGGATCAGGTCGACAACATCCGCCATCTGCTCGTGGCGCTGATCGACGATCCGCGCGTGGCGGTCGTCAAGCTGGCGGAACGGGTCGTGGCGCTGCGCCAGGCCAAGTCCGCCGCTCCGGACGTGCAGCGGCGCGTGGCCAACGAGGCGCTGCGCATCTTCGCGCCGCTGGCCGGCCGCCTCGGCATCTGGGAACTCAAGTGGGCCCTGGAGGACCTGGCCTTCCGCTACCTGAACCCGGCGGAGTACAAGGAGATCGCCGCGGCTCTCGACAGTCGGCGCGAGGAGCGGGAGCGGGGCGTCGAAGCCGTGGTCGCGGAGTTCGAAGAGCGGCTCGC
Organism: Pseudomonadales bacterium; assembly: GCA_963664635.1. Classification (GTDB taxonomy): domain Bacteria; phylum Pseudomonadota; class Gammaproteobacteria; order Pseudomonadales; family Azotimanducaceae; genus VXNE01. The sequence goes on from OY761542.1 coordinate 1,610,461, forward strand.
GCGGGCCGGGATCGAAGCGGACGTGGTCGGCCGCGCGAAGCACATCTACAGCATCTGGCGGAAGATGGGGCGCAAGAGCATCGACTTCGGACAGGTCTACGACGTCCAGGCGGTGCGCGTCGTGGTGGAGCGCATCGCACAGTGCTACGCCGTGCTCGGCGTGGTGCACACCGCCTGGCACCACATCCCGAGCGAGTTCGACGACTACATCGCCAACCCGAAGGACAACGGTTACCGCTCGATCCACACGGCGGTCATCGGCCCCGGCGGCAGGATGCTGGAGGTGCAGATCCGTACCGCCCGGATGCACGAGGAGTCGGAACTCGGCGTGTGCGCCCACTGGTCCTACAAGGGCGATGAAGGCGAGGCGCTGCGCTCGAGAAAGATCCAGTGGCTGCGCCAGGTGCTGCAGTGGCACGACGACATCGACGTCTACGGGACCGACGGGCAGTTGCCGGACCGGGGAAGCGTCGCGGAGGTGGACGACCGCGTCTACGTCGCGACCCCGGACGGCGACGTGCTCGACCTGTCGTGGGGAGCGACCCCGGTCGACTTCGCCTATCGCGTGCACACCGAGATCGGTCATCGCTGCGTGGGCGCGCGCGTGGATGGGGTGGAAGCGCCGTTGAACACGCGGCTCTTCACGGGCCAGCGCGTGGAGATCCTGACGGGCCCGGACGAGGCGCCACGCCGCGAGTGGCTGAACCCCGCGCTCGGTTTCGTCAAGACCGCGCGGGCCCGGGCGAAGGTCCAGTCCTGGTTCCGCGACCAGCTCGCCGAGTCCAACATCGCCGCCGGCCGCGCCCTGCTGTTCGAGACCGTCGAGCGGCTCGGCCTCACCGCGAACCTGCCGGAGCTCGCCGTCGAGATGGGCTACGAGACGGAGAACGACCTGCTGACCGCGGTCGGTGTCGGCGAGTGCCAGGTGATCGACCTGGTCCGCGTGATGGGTCAGCGCCGCCGGGAGGCGAAGGAGCTGGCGGCCGCGCCGGCCGCGGGGAGCCTGCCCGGGCCCTCCGTGCAGGGCGTGCGCATCGTGGGCGACGATCGCCAGGGACTGCTCCGCGACGTGACCGCGATCCTCGCCGCCCTGGACATCGACGTGGTCAGCACGCGGGCCCGGGCCCAGTCGACCGGAGAGACCGCGATGATCGCGCTCGAAGTGCAGGTCGACGACGTGCTCCGGTTCGCCCGGGCCCTCGACCGGCTGCGCCGCGTCCCCGGCGTCCGCGAGGTGCGGCGCCTGTAGCGGGCGACCGCTGGGGTCTTGCCGGGGTCCGTCCCCGACTTGCCGCCGGGGCCGCAAGTCCGACACACTGCGCGCTTTGGCTGCGGCACGGAGCTTTAGTGAAAGTCATCCTCCTGGGTCCGCCCGGTGCGGGCAAGGGCACGCAGGCGCGGTTCGTGTGCCAGGCGTACGGCATACCGCAGATATCGACCGGCGACATGCTGCGTGCGGCCATCGCGTCGGGCTCGCGCCTCGGACGCCGCGCGAAGGCCGTCATGGACGCCGGCGAACTGGTCTCCGACGACATCGTGGTGGGCCTCGTACGGGAGCGTATCGCGGCCCCCGATTGCGCGAACGGTTTTCTGTTCGACGGATTTCCCCGCACGATCCCGCAGGCGGAGGCGGTGGCGGATGCCGGCATCGCCATCGAGTACGTCGTGGAGATCGCGCTCGCCGACGAGGAGGTCGTCCGGCGGATAGCCGGGCGCCGCATTCACGAACCGAGCGGCCGCGTGTACCACGTCGATTTCAATCCGCCGAAGGTGGCCGGGCGGGACGACGAGACCGGCGCGGCACTGGTGCAGCGCGACGACGACCGCGAAGAGACCGTGCGCGAGCGGCTGACCGTCTACCGGCGCCAGACGGCTCCGCTGGTCGACTTCTACAGGAAGCTCGCGGGACGTTCCGCGCTCGCGTACCGCGCCGTGGACGGCATGGGCAGTGTCGGGGAGATCCGCGCGGAGGTGCTTGGCGCGCTGGGCGGCTGATCCGCGCCCGTGCGTGCGCTCGGAGTAGGTGCGCTCAGAACAGCCGGCCGCTGCCCCGTTCGAGGAGGACGATGGACACGGCGTCGCCGGGTTGCAGGTGGGCGCGGTCCTCCGGCACCTCGATCAGGCAGTTCGCGCCGTCGAAGGTCGCGAGGCGGTTCGAACTCTGGTCTCCGGTCGCCGACACGACGAGGTGACCCTCCGGGTTGGAGACGATGCCGCGCTGGTACTCCCGCCGTCCCTTCGTGTGGCGCACCGCGTGGGCGAGCCGGGCCGGAACGCGCAGGGGCGGCTCGGGCACGCCGCCGCCGCGCCGGACGATGGCGGGGACGACGAACAGCAGGAAAGTCACGATCGTCGAGACGGGGTTGCCCGGCAGCCCGAAGAAGTCCGCCTGGCCGATGCGCCCGACCGCGAGCGGCTTGCCGGGCTTCAGGGCGATCTTCCAGAAGTCGAGTCGGCCGACCTCCCGCACCGCGTCGCGCACGTAGTCCGCGTCCCCCACGGAGACTCCGCCGCTCGTCACCACGATGTCCGCGTCTGCCGCCGCCCGGGCCAGCGCCCCGCGGGTTGCCCCGGGGTCGTCCGGGAGCCGGCCGAGGTCGGTGATCTCGACGGGCAGGCCGGACATCACGCGCGCCAGGGCGAACCGGTTGGATTCGTAGATCTGCCCCGGGCCAAGGGTATCGCCGACCTCCACGAGTTCGTCGCCGGTGGCGAACGTGGCTATCCGCACCCGGGGCTTGACCGCGACGCGTCCGATGCCGCATGCGGTCAGCCAGCTCAGCCGGTACGCATCGAGGCGGGCGCCGGCCGTGACCGCGGTTGCGCCGCGCGCGATGTCGTGTCCGCGGAGCCGCACGTGCTGGCCGGGGCGTGGAGCCTCCGTGACGACGATGGTGTCACCGTGTCGTTCGGTGTCTTCCTGCAGGACGATCGCGTCCGCGCCGTCCGGCAGCACGGCCCCGGTGAAGATGCGCACGGCGTCGTGTCCCCCGACGTGCGCATCGGTCGGCCCCCCCGCGAGGCTCGCGCCCACGACGCGCATCTCGAACGGCGGCGCCGCGTCGAGATCGCCCGCCGCCACGGCGTAGCCGTCCATGGCCGACGCGTCGAAGGGTGGCAGGTCAACGGGCGCGATGATGTCCTCGGCGGCGAAACGCCCCAGGGCGTGCGCCGTTGCGACGGATTCGCTGCCGTCGATCGGTTCGATCGCGGCGATCAGTTTCCGATAAGCTTCGTCGGGGTTCAGCACAATGCGTATTCTAGCCATCGAGACCACCGGCGCCGCCTGCTCCGTGGCGCTCGCCGACGGCGAGCGGTTGCGCGAGGCGACGCGGATCGCCCCCCGCCGCCACAACGCGCTCGTGCTGGGGATGATCGACACCGTGCTGGCGTCCGCCGACCTGCGACCGCGTGACCTCGACGCCGTGGCGTTCTCGGCCGGGCCCGGCTCCTTCACCGGTGTGCGGATCGGCGCGTCGGTGGCCCAGGGCATCGCGTTCGGGGCCGATGTTCCGGTGGTGCGCGTACCGACCTCCGAGCTCATGGCCGAGCAGGTCCGTCGCCGCAGCGACGCGCCGGGCGTGGCTACCGTGCGCGCGTCGCGGACGGGCTGGGTGTACGCCGCGCGCTACCGCTTCACGGACGACGCCGTTGCGTGCGAGGCGTTCGACCAACTGGTGCCGACCGATGCCGCGCCGCGGGCCGAGGGAGGCTGGCTGGTCGCGGGACGCGAGGAACGGCTGCGGGCCGCCGTCCTGGCGCAATTGGCCGCACGCATGCCCGCGGTCGATGCGTCGGAAGCGATACCGTTGTACGTCTCGGGCGACTCGCCGTGGCGGAAGATGTCCTGACGGGCCGGGCGTCGGCGCACGGCATCCGCATTTTCGTGGAGCCCGGTGCCGTGGTTGCCGGCCGCCTCCTGGCGGAGGGCTTTGCGGCGACCGACGCGCCGCCCCCATCCTCGGGCTGGTACCTCGCCGTCGGCGACCGCGGCCTCGCCCTGCACAACGACGCCGCGCAGGCGCGCTTCCGCCCGGACGCCGCGCTGGTACGGCGGCGGCGCGGCGCGACCGCCATCGCGCGCGCCTGCGGCGCCCGGCCCGGGGTGACCGTGCTGGACGCCATGGCGGGCTGGGGTTCCGACGGCCTGACGCTCGCCGCCGCCGGCTGCGAGGTCACGATGACCGAGTCGCACCCGCTCGTGTTCGCGATGCTGGCCGACCTCGTCGAACGTTGCGGGTCACGGGCGGCGGTCGAGCTCGCCGACGCGCGGCGGCGCATCCCGTCGGGTTTCGACGTCGTCTACCTGGACCCCATGTTCGAACCGCGCGCCAAGACCGCCCTGCCCAAGCAACCCATGCAGGTGCTCCGCGACATCGTCGGCCGCGACGCGCCGGACGTGGAAGGGATGCTGGCGCTGGCGCGCCGCCATGCCCGGGAACGCGTGGTGGTCAAGCGCCAGGCCCACTCCCGGGCCCTCGGCGCGCCGGACTGGCGCATTGCCGGACGGACCGTACGCTTCGACGTCTACCGGCCCGGGTAGGCGCGGCCATTGCGCTCGCGCCTCTGCGGTCGCGCCGGGAGGGGACAAGCCCGTCCCTACGCTTCCGCCGCGAACAGCGCGACCGCCTGTCGGAATTCGTCGTCGATCACTTGCCGGGCGGCGCGCACGACGGCCGTGACGACCGGCTCGGGGTGCAGAAGACCGTCCTCGTTGGTGACCGCGCCCCGCGCGAGCAGCGCGTCGACGAACTGGCGGAACAGCCGCTGATCCGAGAACTCGGGGGAGTCGATGCCGTGCAGCTTCGACATGCGCGCCGCCAAGACGCCGCAACGTCTCTCGAGTTCGGCGCGGGTGACCGGGCCCGTCGCCGTGAGCACGCCGCCGACAATGTAGTAACGCTCGACCGTCTCGCGCAGGACGTTGGCCAGCAGCTTCAGCCGGAAGCGCTCCGGCGCTTCGGGGGGTGGCGCCGCGTAGAGACCGCCGTCGCGTTCGACGACGAGACCGAGGGACGCCAGGTGGCCGAGCCACCGCTCGACCGTATCCGGCGGCGGTTCCGGCAGGAAGAGTTCCTGCCGTACGAACGGGAAGACGGTCTGGAAGTAGCGGGTGAGGTCCGCCACGCGTGCGCTGCGCCGCCGGTTGACGAGCAGGCAGGCGAGCAGCGCGGGGGCGGCGAAGACGTGCACGACGTTGTTCCGGTACCAGGTCATCAGCACGGCCGTCGCGCGATCGTGGCCGAGGATGTCCCCGAAGGCGCGGCGGTCGCGCTGCAGCAGTCCCAATGCCTCGACGGCCGCGACGACCTCGGCGGCGGGGAGGCCGGTGACATGGCGCGGGGACGGGGCGTCGCGCGCGAGCAGGGCGCGCAGGCAGTCGATCTGCTCCGTCAACAGCCGTTCGTCCATCGCCTGGCGTGGCATGGCGAGCGTGGCCAGAGCCACCAGGTTGACCGGGTTCAGGGACGCCGCCGCGTTGATGCGGACAAGGATCTCCCTGCCCAGGGCGGCGCTCGCGTCCGCCGTCGCGCCCGCGCAGGCCTCGAGTTCGATGGGCTCGCCGAAGTCCATCGCGACGCGGCCGAACGACTGGCGGGTGAGGCGAGCGCTCCGCAGGACGCCGCGTATCGACTCGCGGCGTTTCCTCGCGCCGCGCAGCTCGCTCAGGTAGCTGCCGGCCTCCGCGACCTTCTCGTAGCCGAGGTACACCGGCACGATGGCGATGGGACGGGGTACTCCGCGGCTGGCGCTCTCCAGCGTCATGCGCAGCAGGCCCGTGCGGGGCCGCAGCAGCCGGCCGGTGCGCGATCGCCCCCCTTCGACGAAATACTCCACCGAGTGCCCGCGGCGCAGTACCTGGTGGAGGTACTCGGTGAAGATCGCCGTGTACAGCCTGTCGTCCAGGAACGCCCGGCGCATGAAGAACGCGCCGCCCCGGCGCAGGATGCCGCCGGCGAGGGGCATGTTCATGTTCTCGCCGGCGGCGATGTGGGGAATCATGAACCCCCGGTGGAACAGGACGTAGGACAGCAGCAGATAGTCCACGTGCGACCGGTGGCTCGGCGCGTAGACGACGGTGTGGGTGTCAGCGACCGCCGCCAGCCGCTCGATGCCGCGCACCTCGATGCCGGCGTAGATGCGGTTCCAGAACCAGGTGAGCACGCGGTTGAGGAACCGGATGACGGGGTAGGACATGTCGGACGCGATGGCGTTGGCGTAGCGCCGCGCCAGGCGCACCGTCTCCGGTTGCCGCGCCTCCGGTTCCGCCTCGATGACGGTGCGGACCGTGCGGCTGGCGAGGACGCGGTCCACCAGGGTGCGCCGGTGCGAGAGGTCCGGGCCCAGCGTGGCGGTGCGCTGGTTCCGGAATTTCACGCGCAGCAGGCGCGCCGTGCGCCGCGTCATGCGGTTCTGGTCGAGGCCCGCATCCACGATGTCGTGCCACGGCAGGGGCGTGCCGAACCGCGCGACGATGTCCGTGCGATTGAAGAACAGGCCGAGGCAACGCCGCACCCGGGAAGACATCGACCAATCGTCCGAGAACAGCGCGCGCAGCAGCGAGCGGTCCTTGTTCGCGGCGCGGCCCCAGAACACCGACACGGGGACCAGGGTCGCGCGCGCGCCGGGGGCGGTGAGCAGCCACTCCTCGAAACGCAGCATGCGCTCGGAGTAGCTGCGCATGGTGTGGCGGCGGCCGAAACCCGCGCCGCGGTGCAGGAAGAAGAAGCGCCGTGCCTCGTCGATGCCGTCGGCGGCGAAGGGCGCGGTCGGCCGCGGCAGGCCGGCGCGCTCCGTCAGGATGTCGAGGATCAGGAGGTCGGTCAGCGAGCGGTGGTCGAGGACGTAGACGGGCGGGTCCCCGGCGTCCTCCCCGATGGCGTCCGCACCGAAGGCTTCCGGACGGGTCAACCAGCGCACGGCCGCGCGCGAGACCCGCAAGAGCATCCGCCTGACGGATTTCACGGTACGCGCGCGCCGGGTTGCGCCGGGGCGTTGCGCCGGCGAAGCCCCGTGGTTGGACAGGCGGCCTGGTGCAACATGCCGCTACCCGTTGCCGCGCCCCTCGTAGAGGTCGTCCGGCGACCGGGTTGTCCCCTCGGACCGGGACTCGATCTGGAACTCGCGGATGCGGTTGTACAGCCGATCCGTGGTGACCCGGACATCGCCCTCGCTGCGCAGCACGGTCGGCCGCAGGAACACGAGCAGGTTGCGCTTCGCCCGGGTCTCCCGATTGCTGCGGAACAGCCGGCCGAGGGCCGGGACGTCGCCGAGCAGCGGCACCTTGCGCCGCGACTCGCGGATGTCGTCCTGGATCAGGCCCCCGAGGACGATCGTCTGGTTGTCGTCCGCCAGCACGGTCGTGTCGATCTCGCGCTTCTGGGTGATCAGGTCCGCCGCCTCGAGTCCGCCGCCGCTCGCGCCGAGGCCGGAGTCGACCAGGTTCTCCACGGTCAGCAGGACCTCGAGCCGCACCGAGGTGCCGTCGTGGATGTGTGGCGTCACCGTCAGGGTAATGCCGATGTCCTGGCGCTGCACGGTACTGAACGGGTTGCTGATCCCGTCCGCGGTAGTGGTGAAGGAACCCGAGCGAAAAGGGACGTTCTGGCCCACGAGATTCTTGGCCTCCTCGTTGTCGAGGGTCAGCACGCTCGGCGCGGACAGCAGGTCGGCGGCCACGTTGGTCGCCAGGGCGTTCAGCACGGCGCCGAAGGAGATGCCGCCGGGATCGACCTTCGCCACGGCGATGCCCGGCGTCGTCGCGCTGGTGACGAGGCCGACGCCGTTCACGGCGGTGGAACCTTCGGGCATGGCGCCGGCCAGCAGCGCGTTGACGATGCCGTTCAGCGTGGTGTTGAAGGCCGGCACGGACTGGCCGCGCTGATCGGTGCCGGCGGTCTCGATGCCCAGCGTGAAGAGGTCGTCCACCGCGACCTCCGCGATCGCGGCCTCGATCAGTACCTGGGTGCGGCGTACGTCGAGCATGCCGATCACGTCGAGGATCTCGCCCATGGTGCCCGGGTCGGCGCGCGCCACGATGGCGTTCAGCGACTCGTCGGGCTGGATGCTGATGTGTTGTCCCCGCTCCGAGCCGTCGGCGACCGTGAACAGCCCGTTGAGGATCTCCACCACGTTGGTGGCCTGCGCGTGGGCCAGCCGGATGACCTGCGCGGCGTCGGTGGACGTGGCCGGGATGTCGAGTTTGTCCACCAGGTCCATGATGACGGCCACCGGCCGCGACTTGCCGCGCAGGATCAGGCTGTTGTTCCGTTCGTTGGCGATGACCTGGACGACCTGCGGTCCGGGGCCGCTCTCGCCGAGCTGGTCCGGCGCGACCTTCTCCAGAATCGTCACCACCGAGCCCACCCACGCGAACGTCAGTGGGCGCACGACGAACTCCTCCTCGTTGGCGACATCGATCTCCGCGACGATGCGCATGAGGCGCTCGATGTTGTCGGCATGGTCCGAGAGGATCACGACGTTGGGCTTGGCCACGGCGGCGATGTGGCCGTACTGGGGGATGATGGGCCGGAGGATCTTCACGAGTTCCGCCGCGGCGACGTTCTGGGCGGCGATGACCTGCGTCACCATGGCCTGCCGCGCGCGGGCGAGGCCGTCGTCCCCGCCCCCGGTCTGCTTGACCAGGGTGGGGTTCTGCACGACGTGTACGACTTCGCCGACGGCGTACGCGCCGAAGCCGTGCACGCGCAGTACCGACAGCAGCAGTTCGTACACGGCGTCGCGGTCGAGCTCGGTGTTGGACACCACCGTGACGGTGCCCTTGATGCGGGGGTCGATCACGAAGGGACGGCCGGTGATCTGGGAAACCTGGGTGATGAACTGCCGGATGTCCTGGTCGCGGGCGTTGATCTCCCACGTGCGCTCGGCCGGCGCGGGCGCGGCTTCCGTCTCCTGCGCTACCGCGCAAGGCGTCGTCAACCACCACCCCGCGATGGCGCACGCCACCGACACTGCCAGCGGGAGTCTCATTGCCGTGCCACCGCTTCCCGCGTTACCGCAGGGACGCCTTCACGAAGAAGCGGCGCTCGCCGCGCTGGACTTCGAGCCGGGCGGCGCCCGCCGCGAGTACGCTGTCGATCTCCATTCGGTCGGCCCGCACGTCGCCCACCGGGCGCCCGTTGACGGAGACGATCACGTCGCCCGGCTGGAGGCCGGTCTGGGCCAGTTGCGGCGCGTTGGCGAGCGATGCGACCCGGTAGCCCCGGGTCTCGGAGGCGGATACCGCCTGCAGGCCGATGTCGCTCAGCGCCTGTTCGGGGTCGTGCCGCAGCCGCGACCGGTAGGCGTCCACCGCGGACCGCACGGTTTCGGCCTCCCCCGGGGAACGGCCGCGGTAACGCGGCGCGTCGGGGAACCGCACCGGCGGGGCCGACCGGTCGGCGGCCGGGCGTGCGACGGACGGTGTGTCCCGTGCGGCGCCGGTCCCGGCGGTGAGCGGCAGGTCGTTGAAGCGCAGCGCCTCGCGGACGCCGCCGCGGCTGATCACCACGAGGTCGGAGTGCACGTCCGCCAGCCGGGCCCCGCCCGGGATCTCGTCGCCGACGCGGTAGGCCTCCGCGGCGCGGCCCTGGGCCCCGATGACCGCCACCGAGGCGGCGGGATCGCTGGCCTCGAAAACCGCGGCCAGCACGAGATTGAGCTTCGTGTCCGGAGTGCGGTCGAGGGCCGCGGCCGCTGCGCCGCGGGCCCCCGGCCGGCCAAAGAGGTGGGCGGCGGCGATGCGCTCGACATCCATGCCGGGCGCCGCCGCCGGGGGCGCGGCCGGAGCGGTGGCGACGCGCTGGGGGTCGGGACTCAGGGCGAAAAACCACACGCTCTCCGCAAGCGTGGCGGCGATGCCGATGGCGATCCCGACGAGAGCCAGGATGCGCGCGGGCTCGACGAGCTTTACGGCCTGATCGAACAATGCCATACCCGTGTCCGCTGGAAGTCCATTGTAGCCGACGCGGACCGCGGCGGGGACGCCGTTCCGGGGCCGGGGGTTGCGGTTGGGGAGCCTGCGGGAACTCGGGATGGGACGCCGCGAGGACCGAAGGTTCTGGCTGGGCGGCGCGCCGGCCAGTCGTCCTTCTTCGCGTAGGTTCGAGACGGGACGCCACAAGGGCGTCCCCTACAGGATCTTCTCGGCCACTTCGATCGCGATCGCGTCGTCCGCGCGGTCGCCGGGCCACGGCAGCCCCACGACTTCGGTGAATCGCTGGGTGATGCCGATGTGCGCCCAACCCTCCCGGTCGAGCCGCACGCGCAGGAGCGGAACGTCGTCGCCCACCGCGCCGGCGGTGAGCACGGGGTCGCCGTCGACCGTCTCGATGCGGGCGTCGAGGGGCGGCAGGTGGGTACGGAAGTCGCGTCCGGCGAGACGGTACCCCACGGGTCCGCCCGACCAGGAGACGGCGCCGTCCACCCTCCGCGGAACGAGATCGCGGGAGGCCTCGATGGCGAGACGGGAGATGTCGAGGGCGCCGCCGGCGGCGATGTCGTACGGGGCGAGGATGCGCTCGAGGAGGACCGCGCCGACGCGGCCCGTCGCCTCGAAGCCGGTGCCGCCGAAACCGACGTCGCCGTGGCCGGCGAGGTCGTAGCCCGGGTCCAGGAGGCGCCAGGCGAAACGCAGCCGGCCCTCCAGCAGGCCGGCCGGGTCGAAGGACCAGGTCAGTTGTCCCGCGGGCCAGCCGTCGAAGCGCACCGAGGCGCGGCCGTTCCAGAGACGCCCCTCGATCCCGGACAGACGCGCCGGCCCCCGGTCGCCGACGATGGGGCCGACGAGCTCCGCCGGGGCCAGGTAGACCGCGCATGCCAGGAAGGCCACGACACCGATGGCGATGACGTGCGACGTGCGCACCGGCGCTCAACTCCGGATGAGGAGGTGGTGCATCACGCGCTCGTACACGCGCGCGAGCAGGTCGATGTCGGCGATGGCGACGTGTTCGTCGATCTTGTGGATCGACGCGTTGACGGGGCCGAGCTCCACCACCTGGGCGCCCGCCGGGGCGATGAAGCGGCCGTCGGAGGTGCCGCCGCCCGTGGAGCCTTCCGGCGTGCGCCGCGTGACTTCGCGAACCGCGGCGCGGACGGCGTCGGTCAGGACTCCCGGGGGCGTCAGGAACGGCCGGCCGGAAACCGACCACGCGATGTCGGCGCTGACGTCCGCCTCGCGGAAGGTCCGCTCGACCTCGCCGCACAGCGCCTCCGCGGTCTGCTCGGTATTGAAGCGAAAGTTGAACAGCGCCGTCAGCGTGCCGGGTATGACGTTCGCCGCGCCGGTCCCGGCCGAGATGTTGGAGATCTGGAAGCCGGTCGGGGGAAAGAACGCATTGCCGTCGTCCCAGGTGCGCCGTGCGAGGGCGTCGAGCGCCCCGAGGGCCGCGTGGATGGGGTTGGATGCCGCTTCGGGGTAGGCGACGTGTCCCTGCACGCCCTGCACGGTGAGGCGGCCGTTGAGCGATCCGCGCCGGCCGATGCGCATCGTGTCGCCGAGGCGCGCGCGGGAAGACGGCTCGCCGACGACGCACCAGTCGATGGCCGTGCCCTGCACCTGCAGGTGCTCGACGACCTTCACCGTCCCGTTCACCGCGTCGGCTTCCTCGTCGCTGGTCACGAGGAACCCGATCGATCCGGCGTGGTCGGGGTGGGCGGCGACGAACCGGCGCACGGCGACCAGCATGGCCGCGAGGCTCGATTTCATGTCGGCGGCCCCGCGTCCGTAGAGCACGCCGTCGCGGACGTGGGGTTCGAACGGGGGCGAGGTCCAGGCGTCGAGGGGACCGGGCGGCACCACGTCCGTGTGTCCAGCGAAGGCGAGGAGCGGGGGTGCGGCGCCGCGGCGCGCCCAGAAGTTGGTCACGTCGCCGAACGGCAGGCGCTCCGCTTCGAAGCCGAGGGGCGCGAGGTGCCGGATCATCAGCTCCTGGCAGCCGCCGTCGTGCGGCGTCACGGAGGCGCGCCGAATGAGGTCCCGCGTCAGGGCGAGGGCGTCGGGGGCGTCCCCGGCGTCAGTTGTGCGCATGCAGCTTGGCGTTCAGCTCGATGGCGGCGCGGTTGGTGCGGCACTGCACCGTGCCGGTCTGGCTGTGGCGGATGAAGAGCATGTCGTTCTGCCCGGCGAGCTCCCTGGCCTTGACCGTGCGCGCGGCGCCGGATTCGTCGATCAGCTCGACGATCGTGCCGGCGGTGATGTAGAGCCCGGCCTCGATGGTGCAGCGGTCGCCCAGCGGTATGCCGCAGCCGGCGTTGGCGCCCACCAGGCAGTGCTCCCCGATCATGATGACGATCTGCCCGCCGCCGGAGAGCGTACCCATCGTGCTCGCGCTGCCGCCGAGGTCGGTGTGGGCGCCGAGGGTGACCCCTTGCGACACCCGCCCCTCCACCATGTTGGGGCCGACGGCGGCGGCGTTGAAGTTGAGGAAGCCCTCGTGCATCACCGTCGTCCCCTCGCCGAGGTAGGCGCCGAGCCGCACGCGGCTCGCGTCGGCGATGCGCACGCCGGACGGGGCGACGTAGTCGGTCATGCGCGGGAACTTGTCCACGGCGTGCACGGTCAGGGTCTCGCCCTGGCTGCGTGCCGCCGCCACGCGCGCGGGCAGGTCCTCCGGGTCCACCGGGCCGGCGCTGGTCCACGCGACGGTGGGCAGGTGTTCGAAGATGCCGTCGAGGTCGAGGGTGTTCGGCAGCGCCAGGCGGTGCGACAGGAGGTGGAGCTTCAGGTAGGCCTCCGGCGTGGAGGCGATCGGCCCGTCCGCTTCGAGGGCGACCGCGGTGAGCGGCCGGCCGAGTTGCGCGAGCATCCGGTGCGGCGCCGCCGCGTCGGCGTGCGCGGAGCCCTCGAGAGCGTCGGCGATACGCGCGGCCGCCTCCGGAGGGGCTGCGGCGTCGCTGCCGATGTCGCGCATGACGTCGCTCACCGCGCCGGCGCAGTCCCGCATCGGCGCCGGATACCAGGTATCGAGCACCTTTCCCGCGGCGTTGCGGCTCGCGATGCCAAGGCCGAACGCGAACAGGCTGCCCATGGGATTCTCCACGCGTGGATCGAGCGGAGGGAGGGTAGCGGCCGCGCCCGGCTTGTTCAATGCAGGGCAACAGGACACGGGCGGGCAAGCGACGGGGTCAGAGCCGCTGCACGAAGGCGCGGATGCGCTCGGCTGCCCGCACACACTCGTCGGTTTCCGCGACGAGGGCGATGCGTACGCGGCCGGCGCCGGGGTTTGCGCCGCCTTCGCCCCGGCCGAGGTAGCTGCCCGGCATGACGGTGACGTTCTCGGCTGCAAAGAGTTCGCGCGCGAAGGTCTCGTCGTTGTCGGGCACCGCCGGCCACAGGTAGAAGGAGGCCTCGGGCATGGCGACGGGCAGGACCCCGGCGAGCACCGGCAGGGTCGCGTCGAACTTCGCGCGGTACGCCGCGCGGTTCGCGCGCACGTGTGCCTCGTCGTCCCAGGCGAGGACGCTGGCCGCCTGCACGTGCACCGGCATCGCGCAGCCGTGATAGGTCCGGTAGAGGAAATAGCGCTCCAGGATCGCGGCGTCGCCGGCGACGAACCCGGAGCGCAGCCCGGGCAGGTTGGAGCGCTTCGACAGGCTGTGGAACACGACGCAGCGCCGGAATTCGGTCTCGCCCAGCGCCGTCGCCGCCTGCAGCAGGCCCGCCGGTGGCGCGTCCTCGTCGCGGTAGATCTCCGAGTAGCACTCGTCGGCCGCGATGACGAAGTCGAACCGGTGCGCGCGCTCGATCAGCCGGCACAGCGCGTCTTCCGACAGGACGGCGCCGGTGGGATTGCCCGGCGAGCACGTGTAGACGAGTTCCGCCGCGCGCCACACCGCGTCGTCGATCGCGTCGAAGTCCGGCAGCTGGTCCGGTCCGCCGCAGGGCGCGTAGCGGGGCGTGGCGCCGCGCAGCAGCGCCGCGCCCTCGTAGGTCTGATAGCACGGGTTGGGCAGCAGGACGGCGGCGGCGGGCCGTCCGGACAGCAGCGCCTGACCGAACGAGAACAGTGCTTCGCGCGTGCCGTTCACCGGCAGCACCTGCGTTTCGGGGTCGACGGACGCGGCGAAGCGGCGCCCGAGCCAGCGCGCGATGGCCGTGCGGAGGGCGGCCCCGCCGCGGGTCGGCGGATACGTGCCGAGGCCCGTGCGCAGGGTGTCCGGATCCTCGAGTGCCCGCAGGACGAAGGCGGGCGGCGCGTGTTTCGGTTCCCCGATCTGCAGCGCGGCGTGGGGGGCGCCGCTGGCGGGAACGACGCCGTGCTTGAGGGCGTCGAGACGCTCGAACGGATAAGGCAACAGCCGGTCGAGCCAGGGATTCACGCCGCCCGTCCGCCCGCGGTACTCTGCGCGACCTCCTCGTCCAGCCGGGCGCGGATGATTCTCTCGATGCGCTCGGTCTCCTCCGGCTCCCGGATCGGGTCGATCACGAAAACGTCCTCGACGCGTTCGCCGAGGGTCGTGATGCGGGCCCGGTGCACGCTGATGCCGAGTTCGACGAAGAGCATGCCGACCAGCGCGAGCAGCCCGGGACGGTCGGAGCACACCACCCGCAGGCGGCTGTGGCCCGCCTGGGGGTCGAGGGCGAGGTCGGCCTCCGTCGGGATCACGAACTCCTTGAGGCGGCGGTCGATCCGGCGTCTGCCCGCCTGCGTCAGGTCCTGCGCGGACAGCTTGCGCGCCAGCGTGGTGCGCACGCGCCGGCGCCGGTCGCCGTCGTCGGCGAGTGGCTGGTCGCGATCGTCGAGCACGATGTAGGAGTTCAGGCAGAGCCCGCCGCCGGTGGTGATGATGCTGGCGTCGTGGACCTGCAGGCGCAGTTCGTCCAGGGCAATGACGCTGGCGGCGAACAGGTTCGGGCGGTCGCCCGTGTACAGGAAGATCTCCGTGGCGCCCTCGCCCCCGGCCTCGCTGGCGACATCCTGCAGGTGGACGAGGGGTCCGGCGTCGAGGTCGTGGCCGTGCATGGCGACCGTGATCGCCGCGAGCTGCGCGGGCGTGTGGCGCAGGAACAGTTCGTCTCCCGCATTGTCCCACAGGCCGAGTCCCCGTTCCCGGTCGATGCCCTGCGTCGCGAGTTCCTCGAGGGCCGCCTCGCGGCAGGCGGCGATGCGCTCGGCCCGTTCGGGGCCGCCTTCGAGGCCCCGGGTCAGCGCGTCGCGGGTCTCCATGTAGAGCTGGCGCATGAGCGTCGCCCGCCAGCCGTTCCACAGCGTCGGGTTGGTCGCGGTGATGTCGGCGACGGTGAGCGCGTAGAGGTAGTCGAGGCGCGTGATCGTGCGCACGTCCGTGGCGAACTCGTGGACGACCTCGGGGTCGTGGATGTCCTTGTGCTGCGCGGTGGTGGACATCGCGAGGTGCGAGCGCACGAGCCACTCGACCAGCGCCGTCTCCTCGTCCGAGAGGCCGTGGCGTTCGCAGAAGGCGACCGCGTCGCTGGCGCCGAGCTCGGAGTGGTTGCCGCCCCGGCCCTTGCCGATGTCGTGGAACAGCCCCGCGATGTAGAGCAGTTCGACCTTGGGAATGCTCCGCACGCAGCGCATCGCGAGGGGGAACCGCTCGGCGCTCGACGGGTAGCGGAAGCGGCGCATGTTGCGGATCACCATCATCGTGTGGGCGTCGACGGTGTAGATGTGGAAGAGATCGTGCTGCATCTGCCCGACGACGCGCCCGAACTCGGGGATGTAGCGGCCGAGGACGCCGTAGCGCCGCATGCGGGTGAGCTGGCTGACGACGGTGTAGGGCGCCCGCAGCAGGTCCATGAAGTGCCGCGCCACTGCGGGGTCGCGGCGAAAGTCGTCGTCGATCAGCTCGAGGTGGTCCCGGATGAGCCGGATCGTGGCGGCGCGGACGCCGGCGATGTCACGCCGGTTGGCCATGATGACGAACAACTCCAGCAACGCGGCCGGGTGTTGGCGGAAGACGCTGGGCGAGGTCGTCTCCATGTAGCGGTTGTTGACCTGGAAGCGGGCGTTGATCGGCTCGATGCGGGGCGCCCGCCGGCCGTGGAGGATGGCCTCGTCGAAGTGCTGCAGGAGGATGTCGTTCACCTCGCGCAGTTCCAGCACGTGGCGGTAGTAGTCGTGCATGAACTGCTCGACGCCGAGCTGCGCGTCGGAGTCCCGGTAGCCGAAGCGCTCGGCGAGCGTGCGCTGGTGGTCGAAGAGCAGCCGGTCCTCCTTGCGTCCCGCGACCAGGTGCAGCCCGAAACGGACTCGGCACAGGAACTTGCGGCCCTCGGCGAGCCAGCCGCGTTCCTGCGGCGTGACGTAACCCTGGCGCGTCAGTTCGGAGAGGTCGGCGGTGCCGAGATGCCGGCGCGTGATCCAGCCGACGGTCTGGATGTCGCGCAGCCCGCCGGGCGAGCCCTTGATGTTCGGCTCGAGGTCGTACTCCACGTCGTCGAACTGGGCATGGCGTTCGGCCTGCTCCGCGCGCTTGGCCTCGAAAAACCTGCGGCTTGGCCACACGCGTCCCCACCAGCGGCGGGTGCTCTCGAGCGCCCGGTCGAGCTTCCCGCACAGGAGGTCGGACCCGGCCAGGCGCCGGCGCTCGATCAGCGCGGTGGCGACGGTGATGTCGCCGGCCGCCTCCATGCGGCACTGCCGGACGGTACGCACGCTGTGGCCGATGTCGAGCTTGAGATCCCACAGCAGGCGCACGAACGCGGCGATGTCGTCCGCGTTGCGCTGCGGGTTGCGGGCGAGGACCAGGAGGTCGATGTCGGAACTCGGGTGGAGTTCGCCGCGGCCGTAGCCGCCGACGGCCAGCAGCGCCAGGTCGTCGCGGGACCGGAACGCGTGCTGCCAGATCTCCACGAGGAAGGCGTCGAAGAACCGCGCCCGTTCCGCGACCAGGATCTCGGCGTCGGCGCCGTCCCAGAAGCGTTCGTTGAGCCGGCCGTCCGCGAGGTCGATGCGGCGCCGCAGTTCGGCGGTGTCGAGCGCTCGGGTCAATGCCTTGCGCTCATGCCGCCGCCGGCGCCAGCGCCGTCTCCTCGTCGCGGCGGGTGAGCACCTCGACGCCGCCGTCCGTCACGAGCACCGTGTGCTCCCACTGCGCCGACAGCCGGTGGTCCTTGGTCACGACCGTCCAGCGGTCGGGCAGCAGCTTCACGTTGCGCTTGCCGGCGTTGATCATGGGCTCGATCGTGAAGGTCATGCCAGGCTCGAGGCGCACGCCGGTGCCGCGTTGCCCATAGTGCAGCACGAGCGGCTCGTCGTGGAAGATCCGGCCGATGCCGTGGCCGCCGAACTCGCGCACCACCGTGAAGCGCTGGGCTTCGGCATGGCGCTGGATGGCGGCCCCGATATCGCCGAGAAAGGCGCCCGGGCGCACCTGCTCGATGCCCCGGTACAGGCACTCCTGCGTCACCCGCACCAGGCGCCGCGCGAGCACGCTCGGCTGGCCCACGAAGAACATCTTGCTGGTGTCGCCGTGCCAGCCGTCCTTGACCACCGTGATGTCGATGTTCAGCACGTCGCCGTTGCGCAGGACCTTGCGGTCGCTCGGTATGCCGTGGCAGACGACATGGTTGACCGACGTGCAGATCGACTTCGGAAACGGCGGCTGGCCGGGTGCGTTGCTGTAGTTGAGCGGTGCGGGACGACTCGCGAGGTCGTCGACGATGAACTCGTGGCAGCGGCGATCGAGATCCCCGGTGCTGACTCCGGGCCGCACATGGTCGCCGATCATCTCCAGCACGCTCGCCGCCAGACGGCCGGCGATCCGCATCCCCTCGACTTCCTCGGGCTTCTTGGACCTGACGGGCATGGCGCGGCGTTGCCTCTTCTTTTCGGGCGCGAAACCGCTATGGTATAAAGCGCGCGCCTCGCATGGAACAAGCACGGTCGGCTCAGCGTCGAGCGTGCTGGAGCAGATGCAGAGTCCCTGCGGGGCGGGACGTACCGGTCGCCGAGACCGGGCGCGGCAAGGACGGGGACGTTCCCGTCGACTTCCCGTGCGGCGCCAGAACGGACTGCCGCGGGTGGGCGCGCGACGCGTCATGGGTGACGGGGTCACCCGGTGACGGCGGCGCACGCCGTATCCGGCAGCCAGCCGCACGGCGTGACAACCCGGAGACAACGCATGGCTTCCATCGGTATGCGCGACCTGCTCGCGGCGGGCGCGCACTTCGGCCACCAGACACGGTTCTGGAACCCGAAGATGGCACCGTACATCTACGGTGCACGCAACAAGATCCACATCATCAACCTCGAGCGCACGATGCCCGCGCTGAACGAGGCGCTCGTGCACGTGCGCAACCTGGCGAGCCGGCGCAACAAGATTCTCTTCGTCGGCACCAAGCGGGCGGCCGCCAAGGTCATCCGGGAGCAGGCCGAGCGGGTGGGCATGCCCTTCGTCGATCAGCGCTGGCTGGGCGGCATGCTGACCAACTACAAGACGATCCGGCAGTCGATCCGGCGCCTGCAGGATCTCGAGACGCAGGCTGGCGACGGCACGCTCGACATGCTCACCAAGAAGGAGGCGCTGCGCAAGCGGCGCATCATGGAGAAGCTCGACCGCAGCCTCGGCGGCATCAAGGACATGGGCGGGTTGCCCGATGCCCTGTTCGTGGTCGACGTGCAGCATGAACGGATCGCGGTGACCGAGGCGAACAAGCTCGGCATCCCCGTGATCGCCGTCGTCGACACCAACAGCGATCCCGCGGGTATCGACCACATCATCCCGGGCAACGACGACGCGATCCGCGCCATCCGGCTCTACGTGACCGCGGTGGCCGATGCGATCAACGAGGGGCAGACCCGCGCGGCGGGCGATGTCGAACCGGGCACGTTCTCGGAGGACGAGTTCGTGGAGGTGGACGCCGACGCGGCGGCGGCGCTTGGTGCTGAGCCGCAAGCCGCGGCGCCCGAGCCGCCGGCGGTCGCACCGGAGCCGCAGGCCGCCGCGGCGGTGGCCGAGGCCGCGCCGACGCCCGACCCCGCACCGGCGGGCGCGAGCGACGCGGAGCCGCGGTCCGGCGCGGAGTCCGCGTCGACATAGCGGCCGCGGCGTGCGGCGCGCTACCCAGGAACGCTAGAGGAGAACGGATCGTGGCCACCATTAAAGCAGCGATGGTCAAGGAGCTTCGGGATCGCACCGGGCTCGGCATGATGGACTGCAAGAGAGCGCTCACCGAGGCGGACGGCGATCTCGACCGCGCCATCGACGACCTGCGCAGGAAGAGTGCGCTGAAGGCCGCGGCGAAGGCCACCCGTACGGCCGCCGAAGGTCTGCTGGCGCTGCGGGTGGCGGACGACTGCAGCAGGGGCACGCTGGTCGAAGTCAACATCGAGACGGACTTCGCCGCGCGCAACGAGAAGTTCGCGGCGTTTCTCGACACCGTGGCCGAGGCGGCGTTCGAAGCCGGCGGCAGCGATGTCGACGCCCTCATGGCGGGCGCCCTCGAGGCGCAGCGCGAGGCGCTGGTGCAGGAGATCGGGGAGAACGTCACCGTGCGCCGGGTCGTGACCTTCGAGAGCGCCGGCGGACACGTGGGGAGCTACCTCCACACGGATCGCCGCAAGGGCGCGCTGGTCGAGGTCACGGGCGGCGGAGACCTGGCCGAACTCGGCCGGGACCTGGCGATGCACGTAACGGCCGCGGCGCCAGAGGTCGTCAAGCCGGACGACCTCGACGCGGGCTTCGTCGCCAAGGAGCGGGAAATTCTGGAAGCCCAGGTCATCGACAGCGGCAAGCCGCCCGAGATCGCGAAGAAGATGGTCGAGGGCCGCCTGCGCAAGACGCTGGCGGAACTCAGCCTGGTCGAGCAGCCGTTCGTGAAGGAGCCGAAGACCAAGGTCGGCCAGCTCCTGTCCAGCGCCGGCGCGACCTGCAGCCGCTTCGCCCGCTACGAAGTGGGGGAGGGCATCGAGAAGAAGTCGGACGACTTCGCGGCGGAGGTCGCCGCCCAGGCCGGCACGTCCTGACGGTCATTGACCAGGCGCCTCTCGCCGTTGCCGGTTCTCTACTGCACGAGCGCCGCGATCCGCGTCCTGAGTTCCGCGATCTCGGGGCAGCGTGCCATCTCGACCAAGGCTTGAGAATGTAACCGTTGTGCGTGGGATCTTCGGGGATCACCAGCACTCGGAAGCTCACGATACGGCCTCCATCCATCCCTCGGCGAACAGATCCGCAACCGCGCCTATCGCTCGTTTGACTTATCCTCGCCTAGCGGGGCAATCTCCCCCAATACGTCGACCTTCGCAGAGCGCCCTGGATGACACACGGCTGGGTCTCCCTCTTCCCCAAGCGTCGTCGAGACCGACTCGGTCCCGATGTCTACGGCTCACCTGTTGACGACACAATCGACCCAGCTACCGCTGACGACGTTGCCGAACTCGTCTCCCTCATCCTCAACCAGGAGCACTCCGACGAGGCTCCCGATTCCGCCAGCCAATCCAGCGACGATTCCCCCTGACAGGTGAACCTTGCCTCCTTCGTACTCCCAACCCTTCTCGGGTATTGGATCGTCTACCGGACCCACCTCTTCAAGCCAACCCTAGCCCAGACGCCTCCCTACACCTTCGCACTTCTTTGCGCCATCGTCGGCCTCGCTCTCGGCCTCTTCGCTACGGCGTACGCCTACGCCCTCCACGCTCTCATCCACTCGCCCCCGACCGACACCGCCGGCTGGTTCCGCTCCCAATTGAACCTCGACGACATGTCCACCTTCCTGATCCTCCTCTTCAGCACTCCCTTCGTGCCCTGGGTAACCAACCTCATCTACACCGAGAAGGACGTCGCCCGCGACTGGCTCGTTCCGGGCGAAAGCCCCTTCGACCGCATCCTTCGCGAAGCCTTCGAATACCGCAGGACCCACAACAACCGCGGCGGCTTGGTGGAGGTCGTTACTCACACCTCCGACTCCTACATAGGGTTCGTCAAAGGCCCAAACTTCCCATGGGAATGGCCCGACGACGTGCTCATCGTCCCCCTGGTTATCGGCTACCGACACGCCGATACCCGACACCTCGTCCCGACTGCGCGCTACTCGAAAGGCAAAACCGTCAGCGAGCTCGCGCTGCCGCGTTCCTCCGTCGCCTCCATCACCAACGTCACCCCCACCAGCTTCGGCCCCGCACGATCAGCCGCCCTTCCCGCCACTTCCTCCGACCCATAAAGGACGTTGTCGGTACCACCTTCCGCTTCCTCCGGACGATCCCTTCGAGACGGGCTCTCGTGAAAGGACCGAGCCTCGCCAGCGAGTCTCGGCCCTGCATTGAGGAGGTAGGGCACAGGGGTGCGGCCACCGCGTGCGATGGGTTGTGGTCGGCATGATCCGCGCCGCGTGCGGCGGACGACGACCCGCGTGGGGGCGGCCCCGGTTTGTGGCCCTGCGGCGGGTGGTCGTCGCGAGGTTCGTCAGGCCGGCGCCCAGTTGACGGCCATGGTGCCGTCGGGGCGCGTTTCGAGATAGCCGAACTCGTCGAGCTTGGCGAGCCATCGCGGCGCGTTGCGGCGCACGACGAGGGCCTCGTAGTCGACCTCGGGGTCGCGGCGCTCGGGGCCGGGTACAGTCCGGGGCTCGTGACCGATGCGGTCCGGATCAGTTTGTGATCGGGGACCTCGCGTCCAATTAATTCGGACGACCAGCGCCCGCCTTCGCCGTTCATTCTCCCCAACACGACACCGCGCCAACAACACCGTCGCACCCACCCGCGTTTCATCCGTCGGGGTGGCCGGAGAAAGCTCAGGCCATGAGCGTTTGGTCCGTTCGAAGTCAAATCGCTTTTTCGGGGGCGCCGCGTTGACGAAATCCGCGGTCGGTGACATGGTTCCGGCATCCCCGGAGGTGCCGCCATGGAACTCATCGACGAAATCAAGGAGGACGCGGACGCCCGCATGGGCAAGTCCCTTGATGCCCTGCACGAGACGTTCGCCCGGATCCGGACCGGCCGGGCGCATCCCTCCCTGCTGAACTCCGTCAAGGTTCCCTACTACGGCGCCGACACGCCGATCCAGCAGGTCGCGACCATCACGGTCGAGGAGGGTCGAACGCTCGTCATCTCGCCCTGGGAGAAGAAGATGCTTCCCGCGATCGAGAAGGCGATCCTGCGCAGCGATCTGGGGTTGACGCCGGCGTCCTCGGCGGATATCGTGCGGTTGCCCCTGCCGCCCCTCAGCGAGGAGAACCGCCGCGACCTCACGCGCCAGGCCCGGCACGAGGCCGAACTTGCGCGGGTGGCGATGCGCAACGTGCGCAGGGACGCGATCCACGACGTGCGCGAGTTCCTCAAGGAGAAGGAGATCACCGAGGACGATGCCTTCAAGGCGGAGGGCGACATCCAGAAGATCACCGACGGCCGCATCGAAGAGGCCGACGAGACCCTCGCGCGCAAGGAAGCGGACCTGCTGGAAATTTGAGGACGATTTGCACGTTTGCCGGCGGGGTCGGGGACTAGAATCTCCAGCAGCGTCGACGCGGCTCCCGTGTCGCGCAACGACGACCGTCGCGGGCCTCTTCCCGGCGTGCGGCATTCCGGGTGGACCGAGGGTCCAGGTGGACGAGGAGCGCATGTCCGAAGCCCGCTTCGAGGATGGAGTCGCATCGGCGGCACGCGGAACCGCGCGCGTGCCGCGCCACGTCGCCATCATCATGGACGGCAATCGCCGTTGGGCGGCCCGACGCGGACTGCCGGTGGCCGCCGGCCACCGCGCCGGAGCGAAGAACGTCCGCCCGGTCGCGGACGCGTGCGCCGAGGCGGGTGTCGAGTTCCTGACCCTGTTCGCCTTCAGCACGGAGAACTGGCGGCGTCCGCCACACGAGATCCGCCCGCTCATGAAGCTCATGCGGGAGTTTCTCTCCAACGACATCGAGGAGTTGCGGGAGCGTGGCGTGCGGCTGCGCATCGTCGGCGACCGCGGGCGTTTCGCCCGCGACCTGCGCGCGCTGATGGACCGGGCCGAGCGCATGACGGGGGGGAACCGCGGCCTGACCCTCAATATCGCCGCGGGGTACGGGGGGCGATGGGATATCGCCCAGGCCGCCAGGCGGATGGCGGAGGACGCCCGCGCCGGCCGGCTCGACCCGGAGCGCGTCGACGATGATCTGTTCGCTTCCTACCTGAAGCTCTCCGGGGCGGGGCTGCCGCCGCCGGACCTGTGCATCCGCACGGGCGGCGACCGGCGCATCAGCAACTTCCTGTTGTGGGACATCGCCTACACCGAGCTGTACTTCGCGCCCGACTGCTGGCCGGATTTCGGGGCTCGCGAACTGGCGGTCGCCTTCTCCGACTTCGATGCCCGCGGGCGGCGCTTCGGTCGCCGCGCCTGAACCGTTCGCGGAAGGCTCTTGCTGAAGCGGCGCATCGCCACGGCCCTGGTGGTCGCACCGGTGGTCGTGGCCGGGGTGGTGCTGCTGCCCGTGGGTCCTTTCGCGCTCTTCGTGGCGCTCCTGGCGGCGCCGGGACTCTACGAGTGGGCGGGCCTGACGGGTTTCGGGAGCGTCGCCGCGAGGCTGGCGTACACCCTGGCCGGCGCGGCGGGCCTCGGGCTCCTCTGGACGGTCCCGGCGGCATGGCCGCTCGTGCTGGTCGTGGCGGTGCTGTTCTGGGTCGCCGCCGCGGCGTTCGTCTTGAGCTTTCCCGCGGGGCGGCGGCTTGCGGCGCGCCGGGCGGCAATGGCCCTCGCGGGCGCACCGGTCTTCGCGGGGGCGTGGCTGGGCCTGGTGGTCCTGAAGGGACACGCATCCGGGCATTGGCTGATCGTGTGGATGTTCGTGCTCGTCTGGGCGGCGGACAGCGGCGCCTACTTCGCGGGCCGCGCGTTCGGGCGGCGCCGCCTCGCGCCCCGGGTCAGTCCGGGCAAGACCTGGGAGGGCGCGCTGGGCGGTACGGCGCTCGCGGTGGCTGGCGCGGGTCTCGTCGCCGGGGGCCTGGGCTGGTCGCCGCTCCCGGTCTGGGTCGCCCTGGCCGCCGGGCTGGCCGTCGTTGCCATCGCCGGAGACCTGTTCGAGAGCGCGGTGAAGCGCGCGCGGGACGTCAAGGACTCGGGGGGGCTGCTGCCGGGGCACGGCGGCGTGCTGGACCGGATCGACTCCACGGTGGCCGTCGCGCCCGTCTTCGCCCTCTGTCTGCCCGTGCTGGTATGATCGGAACGCGGGCCGGCCGATGCCCGGTGCGCCGGCTTTCCTGAGGTTCCGTCAGGCGAGGTTCCGTCAGGCATGGATGCACTCTGGTACGTCTTCTACCTGCTGATCACGCTGGGCGTCCTCGTCACGGTCCACGAGTTCGGCCACTACGTCGTCGCACGCGCGTCGGGCGTGCGGATCCTGCGGTTCTCGGTGGGACTGGGGCGGCCGCTCTACCTGTGGAAGGACAGCCGCGGCACGGAGTTCGTCATCGCGGCGATCCCCCTCGGGGGCTACCTGCGCATGTACGAGTCCGGCGACGCGGCTGCCGGGGCGGACAACTCCGGCGACAAGGCGTTCGACCGTCTGTCGCCGTGGTGGCGCATCGCCATCGCCTGCGCCGGCCCGGCCGCCAATTTCGTGCTCGCTTTCCTGGTCTACTGGTTCATCGCGGTCATGGGCGTGACCGTGTTCCCGCCCATGGTGGGCGCCGTCGCGCCGGATTCGGCCGCCGCGTCCGCGGGTATCCGCGCCGGTCAGGAACTCGTCCGGGTGGACGGCCGCGAGACGCGTACGTGGACAGACGTGGGCATGGGGCTCGCCAGGCGCCTCGGTGACTCCGGCGCGATCGATATCGAGGCGCGGTGGCCTGCGTCGAACGTCACGGCCCGCCATGCCGTCGCCATCGATGACTGGCACCGGCTGGAGGAGGAGCCGGATCTGCTCGGCTCCCTCGGCATTTCGCCGGCCCTGCCGGCGGTGGTCGGCGAGGTGCTCGAGGACAGCGCGGCGGAGCGCGCGGGGTTCGAGGCCTGGGACCGTGTGCTGCGGGTCGGCGAAGCGCCCGTCCTCGGCTGGTCCGACTGGGTGCGGGCCGTCAGTTCGTCGCCGGACGTCGCGCTGCGGGTCGTGGTGGCGCGGGACGGCGGCGAAGTCGGTCTGACGCTGGTGCCGGAGGCGGTGCCGGCCGTCGATGGCGGGACGGTCGGCTTTGCCGGCATGCGCGCGCCGACGCGGACCATCCGCTCGTCCTTCCTCGGGGGCATGGTGGCCGGAGCGCGGGAGACGGCGCGCAACACCGTGCTGACGCTCGCCCTGCTGAAGAAGATGGTCGCGGGCCTGGTGTCGCCGAAGAACCTCTCCGGGCCCATCATGATCGCCAAGGTGGCCAAGGACTCGGCGGAGTCCGGCTGGCGGAGCTTTCTCGGCATACTGGCGCTCCTGTCGATCAGCCTGGGCGTGATCAACCTGCTGCCGATCCCGATCCTCGACGGCGGCCACATCCTGTTCGCCACGGCCGAGATCGTCGCGCGGCGGCCGATGTCGGAGCGCGTCCAGGCGATCGGCCTGCGCATGGGCCTGTTCGTCGTGTCGTGCATGATGCTCCTGGCCATCTACAACGACGTGACCCGGTTCCTGTGAACGCACCGGGCAGCGCGCCTTCGCCCCCTCGCAACATCCGGGTTAAGCTCCCGCGACCCGCAGTTCCAGGAGAGGTCCAGCCCATGCATCGCGCGACCGGATGGCGCCGGTTCGGACGCGGACGGACACGCCGGCCGCAGGGGCCCGTCCGTGCCTCGGGAAGCCCGCGGTCGGTGGCGGCAGCCGTGGTGGCGACCGCCCTGGCGGTGGTCCTGGCGGTGCCGGCCGCGGCCTGGGACACGTTTCGGGTGACGGACATCCGCCTGCAGGGACTGCAGCGCGTGTCGGCCGGCACGGTCTTCAACCTGCTGCCCGTCGAGGTCGGCGACCCGGTGGACGCCGTTGCCGTGCGCGAGCTGATCCGCTCGCTGTTCGCCTCCGGCTATTTCGACGACGTGCAGGCCCTGCGCGACGGCAGCGTGCTGATCGTCGCGGTCGACGAACGTCCGGCCATCGAGTCCATCGAGATCGATGGCAACAAGGCCATCAAGACCGAGTCCCTGCTCGAGGGACTGGGCAACCAGGGGCTGCGCGAGGGCGAGATCTTCAAGCAGGCGACCCTCGAGCGGGTGGGCCTCGAACTCGAACGGCAGTACGTTGCGCAGGGCCGGTACGCGGCGACGATCGACACCGCGGCGGAGGAGTTGCCGCGCAACCGGGTCGCGATCGAGATCGACATCGAGGAAGGCAAGAACTCCGGCATCCAGCACATCAACGTCGTCGGCAACACCATTTTCCCGCGGAAGGACCTGCTGGACGAACTCGACCTCAAGCATCCGAGCCTGTTCTCGTTCTTCCGCGGCGGGGACAAGTACTCGCGCGAGAAGCTGTCGGGGGACCTGGAGAAACTCGAGTCCTACTATCAGGACCGCGGCCATGTGGAGATGTCCATCACGTCGACGCAGGTGAGCGTCACGCCGGACAAGCAGCGCGTCTACGTGACGGTGAACGTCGACGAGGGCGGCGAGTACACCATCGGCGACGTGGATCTCATCGGCGAACTGAACGACGTCGATCCGGAAGCCGTGCGCGGCCTGTTCCTCGTCGAGCCCGGTCAGACGTTTTCGCGGGCCCTGGTCACGGCGACCGAGGAACGCATCACCTCGGTGCTCGGCAACTCCGGCTACACGTTCGCCTCCGCATCCGGAATCCCGGAGATCCACGAGGACGGCACGGTGGACGTGACGTTCTACATCGACGCCGGCAACCGCGCCTATGTGCGGCGCTTGTCGTTCGCGGGCAATACGCTCACCCACGACGAGGTGCTGCGGCGCGAGATGCGGCAGATGGAGGGGGGCTGGGCGTCCGCGGCCATGATCGACCTGTCGAAGGTGCGGCTCGAGCGGCTCGGCTACTTCGAGGAGGTCAACGTGGAAACGCCCGAGGCGCCGGGCACGGACGACCAGATCGACGTCGAATTCACCGTCAAGGAACAGCCGACGGGCAGCATCACCGGCACCGTCGGGTACAGCGAGGGCTGGGGCCTGATCCTGTCCGCCGGCTATCAGCAGCAGAACGTCGCGGGTACGGGCAACAGCCTGGGCGTGAACCTGAGCTGGAGCGACTTCGTGAAGTCGGTCCATTTCAACTACTTCGATCCCTACTTCACGGCGGACGGAGTGAGCCGCGGCTACAACCTGTTCTTTCGCCGTTCGGACTTCCATGGGCGGAATCTGGCCCGGTTCTCCACCGATGCCGTTGGCGGAGGCGTCAACTTCGGCATTCCGGTGGGCGAGACGCAACGGCTGCAGTTCGGGCTCACGGTCGAGCAGACGAAGATCACCGAGGGGCTCTTCGCGGCGCTTGAGATCGCGGATTTCATCGACCGGGAGGGCGAGGATTTCCTGAACTTCAAGGCGGAGGCGCTGTGGCGGCGTTCCACCCTGAACCGCGGGCTGTTTCCGACGGCCGGCCGGTCGCAGTCGCTGGCCCTGGAGGTCGCGGTCCCGGGCAGCGACCTGTCGTTCTACAAGCTGCGCTACGACGGTGACATGTACTTTCCGTTCGGGCCGAACTGGTCGCTGCGCCTGCGCGCGGAAGTCGGCTACGGCGGGATCTTCGGGGACACCGAGACCTTCCCCTTCTACGAGCACTTCTTCGCCGGCGGCTTCGGGTCCGTACGCGGGTTCGAGAACAGCACCCTGGGTCCGCGGGCGACGGAAGGCCCCAACACGATCGTCTACGACCGCGACGGTTCCCCCATCGGCGGCAACCTGATGGTGGTGGGGGGCGCGGAGCTGATCTTCCCGCTGCCGCTCGTCGAGAACATGCGCCAGTTCCGTCCGGTGCTGTTCGTCGACGTCGGCAACGTCTTCAACACCGACTGCCCGACCGCCGAGCGCCTCGCGGCCGCGAGCGGCGTGGCGATCGAGGAGATCGTGCTGCGGTGCCCGGAACCCTCGGTGGAGGAACTGCGCTACAGCGCCGGCCTTTCGGTGACGTGGCTCACGGGGATGGGCCCGATGACGTTCGCTTTGGCCATCCCGTTCAATTCGGCTCCCTGGGACGAGGAGGAGCGGTTCTCGTTCGAGCTGGGACGAACGTTCTGATCCGCCGCCGCCGCGCGCGGACCGTTTACCAGACATCTTCCCACGCGCCGCTCGCCGCGGAGCGGTAGATGGCGAGGGCAGTGCGCAGTTCGCCGAGTGACTCCTCGGGCCCGGCCCGCAGTGGCGCACCGTCGAGGACCGCTTGCGCGAAGTCGGCCAGTTCCGGTCCGAAGGACGCGGCGTACCCGGCGGGCTCGATCAGGCGTTTGCCGTCCCGGTGCGCGTCGTTGTAGAGCCGCACCGCGCGGTCGGGCCCGCCTATGGCGATTTCTCCCTCGGTGCCGGTGATGCGCCACAGGTCGTCCGGCCCGAGGATCGAGTCGCAGTAGAGGGCCTCGAACGCCGCCGTCCGGCCGGACCGGAACCGCAGCAGGGCGTGCGCCAGGGACTCGCCGTCCATCCTGCCGAGGGGCCGCCCGAGCGTCGCGACCACCGCGTCGATCTCGCCCAGCCACATGCGCAGCGGGCGGATCCAGTGCGAGCCGCCGTCGATGACGATGCCCCCGCCCATCCGCGCCGCGTCGAAACGCCAGGGACGGGCTTCTTTCGGGCGCAGGAACACGTCCCGGCGCGTGCTGTTTGCGAACCGGGCCCTGGCCGAGATCGGTTCGCCGATCGCCCCGGCCTCGATGGCTTGCCGGGCGCTGACGACCTCCGGCCAGTACTGGGCGTTTTCCGCGACCATGAACACCGTGCCGGCGCTTCGGGCCGCCGCGAGAATCCGGTCGCAGGCGTCGAGGGTGGGGGCCATAGGCTTTTCGAGGAGGACGTGCTTGCCGGCGCCGAGGCAGCGCATGGCCGCTTCCTCGTGCAGGTCGTGGGGCAGCATGATGTCCACGGCGTCGAAGTCGCCGGCCGCCAGCGCGTCGTCCAGGGAAGCGAAAGTCCGTGCGCCGGTTTCGCCGGCCAAGGCTCCGGCCCTGGCCGCGTCGACATCGATCGCCGCCGTGACGCGGACTCTCGGGGCGTCCTTGCGGAGCCCGTCGAGGTGGAAGCGTGCGATACCCCCACAGCCGAGGAATGCGAGTTTCAGGGTGGAGGGCATGGCGTAACTCCCGTCGGTCCGGGGCGATCCGCGACGGGTCGCCGGTGATAGTATTTTCCCCGATCCGGGGGATGGAGGACGACTCATGCAATTCGGTGAATTCAGGAACACGGAAGCGCTCAATTCGACCTTCAGGCGGATTCGCGAACTCGGGCTCGAGCAGAACGTGTTCGAACTCGATACGTACGGGTTCACGGTGGTGCCGCCGGACCGGGTGGCCGAGCGCGCGTTCTTCGAGCGCGTCCGGTCGACGGTGCTGCGGCTGTGCGGCGAGCGCACGGGCGTGGATTTCGCCCTCGACCGGAACGGCGCCGTGGGCCACTACGAGGTCCAGCCCCAGCGGGACGGACAGTTCCTCCTTTTCTATCTGCTGATGGCGGACCGGGTGTTCGAGGAGTGGATCGTCAACCCGACGCTCTACACGCTCATCGACTACCTCATGCACGGACAGCACCAGCTTTCCAGCCTGACGTCGTTCGTCAAGTGGCGGGGGACGCGGGAGTCGATGGGCCTGCACAGCGACTCGCCGCCGGACCGCGACGGCCGGCTCCCGGCGTGTTCGGACGTGTCGAACGCGGCGTACTGCCTGACGGACTATACGCTGGAGAACGGCGCCATCGCGATGGTGCCGGGCAGTCACACCTACTGCCGCCTGCCGCTCCCGGGAGAGGGAGAGGAGGATGCCGTACCCGTGGAAGCCGAAGCCGGTTCGCTGATCGTCTGGCACGGCAATACCTGGCACGGAGCCTTCGAGAAGAAGACCGATGGCCTGCGGCTGAACGTCACCAGCTACCACTGCCACCGGCGCCTGAAGACGCAGGAGGCCTATCAGTGGCGCGTGACGCAGGAGATGCTCGACCGCAACCCGCCGGAGTTCGCGCGGCTCGTGGGCGCGGACGACCAGATGGGCTGGGACGAGCGCGGCCCGGACTACTCGCGCCTCATGAAGTACGGCAGTCCGCAGATGAAGAAGCGTTTGGTGGAGCGCCGGGGGCCGCGGGACAGGAACGCCGCCTGACCCGCGGCCCGGGGCGTCAGGGCTTGCCGGACGCGGCCCCGCGCGCGTCCCGCAACGCTTCGAGTTCCTCGCGGTTGAGGTCGATGCGGCCCTGCGCCGCGTACTGCGCCTGCTCGTCGGTGGTGACGTAGACGGGCTCGAACTCCTTCAGCACGCCACGCCCGCGGGCGATCACGCGCAGCGTGCGTCCGAGGATCTCCCATTCGTAGTCGCCGTGGACCCCTGAGAAAGTGGTGCTCATCAAAGCCGTTCCGAATAAACTTTCGTTTTCGGCCACGCAAAATGCACATCGACCGCCTGAACGCCTCGTAAGTTACTGAAACGCGGTTTCGCCTCAAGGGGGCTCCTGCTCGCGCGGCCGGCGACCCTGGCGTAAGAGGCCGACGAGACGACAGCGAGCACCGCGAGGCGATGGACAAGCGAGAAAGGCTCAGTCGTATTGCAGCGGCGTATGGCCCCCTATTGAGGGCGGGCGCGGAAGCGAAAAGCGAAAGCGGCACTCAGCATGTCGAAGCACCGCCACCCCCGGGCGCGATGACGCCGAGCGCGGCAGGGCATCGCATGTGCTTCGAGCAGGGCAAGCCGTTCATCTATGGGCGGACCCCGATCACCGAGTGGGAGAACGGGGTCATTGACCATGGCCGATTCGGTCCCCCTGCTCCCGGAGGCGTCGATCAGCAACAGCGCGCTACTGCCGGCGCGTCTTTGAATATACTCGTCACTCAGCACCACCGCGCGCAGACGCTATCCTACCAGCATCATCAGCCAGTGCTGACCCCTCGAACCCGAATGGTCATTGTCGATCAAGAGTATCCAGTAACCGTGCTGAAGCCAAGCGTGGATCACGCGAAAGCACTCCGTGCAGTCTCCCAGGGAACTCTCTCGTCCTAATGACCCTGTGGATCTCCATACGTCTATCTGGATTCAACGCATACTTCTTCTTCCCAGCACTCCGTTTCTGAATTAGTAAGCCATCAGAGTACATATCGCCGACGACCGCCGGCAATTGATCGGCAAACTCCTCGGCGACTCCCCGACCCTTGGCGAGGTCGCTGGCCCACATGTATCCCTTGTTTCTACCACCCCACATATTATGCCGCTCAAGTTTCGCGACCAGCAAAAGTGCCACTACTAGCTTGCGCGGACGCATCGGGCCAACAACGTGGTCGTCTCGGGCTTCTTCCAAGACGTTGAGTAGGTCCGCGGCGTTCTGAGGATCTCCAAGCAAGACTGAGGTCCGATCCGCGAAGTGCTTTCTGAGATCGAGCAGCACGCGTTTTTGAACGTTGCGAAGAAGAACGACGGGGCCGAGTGCGTTCCTAATTGTTCCGACGACATCCTTGATCGACACTGCGCAGTGCCGGTTGTATTCCCAGGTAGTCATACTCCAGCCAGACCACGTAGGATCGGTCGAGATCACTCCTTCTGCTTTGCCAATCCATTCCGCCATGTGTGGGTTCTGGAGTGAATTGGGGTGGCATAGGTAGATGTGCTTGGCTGCCAAAAGCCCTCCAGACTTCCATCACCCTCGGGGTTTCCTTTTCTCAGGATCCTCCGGAATGTTGCATGAGAGCCCGAAGGACATATCGTGGAGGGATAGGCAGGTCGAGCAAACGCTCGACCGGAGCATAGCTAAGGGCATCCATTAGGACTGCACGCAATTGTGTCTCGTCCCACTGCGCATGGAGGCTGGGAAGCGGCAGGGACGACGGTGAATCCCGTCGGGACACTTGACTTCGAAAGGCGAACTGATACTTCAATTGGTGCTCGTCGCACCATTGACTAACTTGCCGCGCCACCAAGTTTGACCGATGCCGATTCCAATCTGAGGCCAAGGATGGGGAGTGCGTTTCAAGGACCGTGGGGAACCTACGGTACCAGTCGACAGACTCTAGGGACTCTAACAGCGCTGAATCGGAGGACAAGTTCTTTCCGGCGAGGAAATCCTTCGCCCAAATGCGCTGCGTTTGGGCAGGAATCGGAATCAATTCAATCCAGTCTTCTATTGGCGGGGGAGGCTCCATCAATCCCATGAGGACTTCCCGGGACTCCTTGTTGATGAAGCGCTTGCCCCTAGGTTCCTCCACTACAAAGGCTCGCCAGATCTCCGAACGCAATAGCTGGTTGAACGTCCCATGACTGCTGTTCGAAGCGTCGTTGGCGCCAGGCGCCGGATGCCTACTATCTACAAGCCTGAGTGCCAAGGCACCACCGCCTGTCTCGCCGAGGTGCAATAGCCCACGTGCCTCCATTTCTCGCAGAAGGTACTTTAGTGCCTTGAATCCATGCTCCTCCCAGCGCGGCCCGCCTTGGGCACCTCTGAGTAAGAGGCCAACGCGCGATGCGGGGATGAGCTCGTCTGCGGAAGACTGCGATTTGATAAGCTCGTATGCGGATTTCAGATACTCAGACGTGTCCATTTTCGAGTCCCTCGGCACTAGTGCCCCTTAGGTCTAGACCTAAGGGGCGAAATCGAGTTGTGATGGTGCAGGGACTCAACGGACAGAGTATTTTAGCTGTCGGTTTCCATCGCTTGGTGCCTGCACACCAAGGGGAAGACCGACTCTCCACCGCTTATGGCCTCCACTCCCCCGATACGGAGTCGGCTTTTGCCGACGCCTTCCCCAACCTTGCTAGGCCAGCTATCAAGGGAACTTATAGCATTGCGCAATATGCAGTGTTCCCGGACCCACTGTCAACCCCCAGAGTTGTCCAACGGTAGGTGAGCCTGAAGGGGGACGGCGTTTCCAACGCTAAGCGAGCCTGAGGCGTTCGGTTCGGACGATCATTCGGAGGATGATCGTGACGCTTGAGACCGAACGGCTCCACACGGTGGAGCAGATCAGGGGCTTTCTCGACGGCAACGGGGAAGTGGACTTCAGGCCGGTGGACCGGGACGAGGCCTACGGGTTCGTGCGTCGCACGCTGGTGCGTCTGGACTACGATGCGCTGGGCCGGGCGGGCAAGGGCACGGTGCGCGAGTTCCTCGGCAAGGCGACGGGGCTGTCGCGCGCGCAGGTGACCCGGCTGATCGGCCAGTATCGAGCCACGGGTCGGGTCGAGGATCGCCGCGCGGCGAACAGCGGCCGGCCCTTCGCGCGGGTGTACACGGCGGCGGACATCCGCCTGCTGGCCGACGCCGACGAGATCGGCGGCCAGCTCTGCGGGCCCGCGGCGTGCGAGGTGCTGCGCCGCCAGTACGAGGTGTTCGGCGACGCGCGCTTCGAGCGGCTGTCGCGACTGTCCCCGTCGCACCTGTACAACCTGCGGCGGTCGAGGACCTACCGCGCGCGGCGCACGACCGTCGAGCACACGCGGCCGACGACGGTGCGCATCGGCGAGCGGCAACGACCACCGGCGGCGTCCGATCAGGCTGCGGCGACCGCCGATCCCCGCCCGTCAGGGTGATCTCGCCAAGGCGCGTCAAGGGTCCGCTGCGCCGACCGCGACGCCTCGATGCCGTGCCTTGACGCGACGCCTTCCGCCGCCCAACATGACCTGCAAGCCCGACCGCCGTACGCGCGTCGTGATCGCCCTTGACCCGCCGCCAACGCTCGTCGAGGACACCAACCCCCCGGCTCTCCGGCGCTCCCGAGAACGAGCGTTGCTCACTCGTTGCCGCAACTACCATGCCTACAACACCACGTCCGAACCGGCAGCCGCCCTCAATCCGAGGGCCGCCCGTTCAGGCTCACCTTCTCATTGGAAAACGCTCACCAGCCCGCCTCCCTAGGCAGGCTCCGGCGCCAACGCTGCGAAGGCGCTGGGCCAAAGGAAGGACGGCTCTGGACAGGCTACGGCGGAGCGACCCGCGGCATGGCCGAGTCAGGAGCGCCGCTCGCGGACCTACTGGAGGGAAGACTGTGATGCCTTGTCTGGCCTGGGGCCGGGCGGTGTCGTAGCGCCGCCATTCATACGCCTACATCGAGCAGGAGTCAGGGGTACGTGCCACGCGACATGGGACTAGGCCAGCGAGTTCGCGCTGCCGGAGGACTGGAGCCGCGGCAGGAGGATGGCGCGCCCCGCATCCGAGGGGACGCCGACCACCGGGACGGCCGCGGCGCGAGCAGCTTGCGCGTCGACGCCGGCGACGTTCAGGAGTCGGGCTGGTCGGACTCCAAGGATTCCTAATCAGCGCATCTCGGCCGACGAGGCGATGGTTTTGGTGGACAGGCTGGCGCTGCCCGGGCGATGACGTTGGACTACTCAGACACGCCGCCCTGCGGTTCGATGTGGTGAGAGCCCGACCGGTGATCGCCGATTTCCGCGCTAAGTGTGGAACGATCTCGGCGGCGGCTGGTACCGGATGGGCAAACCCAGCTCTTCGGGCGCGGCGGGAGGGGGCATCGCAGCCGGCAGCTTACGGCCCGAGCAGCGCGAGCGCCATGGATGCGCGTTCCCGGCGGTGCTCGTTGGCGTCCCAGTGCATCGCCTTCCGGAGATGCGTGCGGGCGCGTGCCCGGTCGCCGGTCAGCCGATACGCCTCGCCGAGGTAAAAGTTGATGCGCGGGGCCCATGGCGCCCGCCGATACGCGACGCGCAGGTAGTTCACCGCGTCGCCGGACTGTCCGGTGTGAAGATAGACCACGCCGAGGCCGTAGGCGGCGCCGACGCTGTCGGGCTGGGAGCGCAGTCCGAGCCGGTAGTAGCGCACGCCTTCGTTCCAGGCGTCGCGGCACCTGTCCGCGGTGCTGCCGCGACACTCCGCGACCGTGAGTTGCGCCATGCGCACGTTGGCGGCCGCGTGGCCCGGGTCGACGGCGAGGGCCCGCGCGATGGCCTCCCGGGCATGGCGCGGGTGGTCCACGACGAGGGACAGGCCCACCAGGGCGTCCGGGTCGTCGGGGGCGGCGTCCAGGATGCGGGTGAACAGCTCGCGGGCATACTCCGGGTTCCGCGAGACCGTCGCCATGGCCAGTTCCTGGCGTGCTTCGGTCTCGGCCAGGCAGCGCTCGTCGAACGGGGCCGCTGCGCCGGGCGGGACGGCCAGCCGCCGCACCGGCAGGGCCCGCCTTCTGGCGTACTGCCGCACCTGCCGCTGCAGTCCGTCGATGTCCGTACCGAGCGCTTCCTGCATCGCCTGGGCCGTGGACATGCCCGCGTCGATGTTCCCGAGCATCGTCGGGATGTTCTCGTGGTACGGCGGCAGTCCCGACTGTTGGCCGAGGTGCAGCATGTGCACGAGCAGCCAGGCGTTGGCGTAGAGGCGGGTCAGGTCGTGCCGCGCCCAGTCGAGTTCGAAGCGCTCGCCGACCAGTTCCCGGATGGTCATCCGCGGCGGCCCCAGGGCCTCGAACAGGCGCTGCGGCGTGCGCCCGACGATGACGGCCTTGTCGGTGATCCGCATCGTCGACAGCAGGCTCGCGAAGCCCTCCTCGTACCAGATGGGGAAGTTGATGCCCTGGCGACTCCGCAGCAGGTAGTGGGTGTACTCGTGGAATGCGGTTTGCGTGATGACCGAGCCGCGGCCCCCCGGACCGAAAACCAGCGTGTGCCGTTCGAGGCCGGACTGCATGAAGCCGGCGATCTGCCGGACCGCAAAGATCCGCTGGAAATCGCGTGCCCGGCGGAAGGCAAGGATCTTCAGGGGTGGGGGAGCCGGGGACCGGTGGCGGGGCACGAGGGCCTGGGCCGCATCGCGGAAGCGGGTCAGGGCGGTCGCGAGGTCGCGCGCCCGGTCCGGGGGCAGGTCGCTCAGCAGTTCGAAGTGGGGTGTCCGAACTTCGCACCACCGCCGCTCGGCGTCGTCGGCGTGCGATGGGCAGGCCGTCAGGGCGCATGCCAGGGACAGGAGGCCCCAGGCCAGGCGGCGCACGCGCCTTGGGGCGGCTCGGGACCGCGGTCTTTCGATGCGCGCGTCGTTCACACCATAATGGCCGGGTCGCGATGACCGGCCGTCGAGATGTCGATATCCGCGCGGGGATTGGTGTGTGCGCACCGGCGCGTCCGGGCGGCAACGTGCTGTCTTGCGGGGTTGGTCGCGGCGGTCGCCGCCGGGCGGGCCGAGGCGGCCGCGGACTGGCTCCCGGTCTCCTGCCGGGCGACGCAGACCGTCGGCATGCACGACTATCCGGGCGCGGAGGAGCGGTATCACGCCTCGGTGTTCTTCGAGAATGCGTTCGAGCTCAGGGAGAACGAACTCTTCATGCAGCTCCTGCTCGACGACGAGGCCACGCGGGTCGGCCTCTACCTGACGCTGGCCGGGGAGGACGGCGCGGAGACCGAGTTCGAATGCCGCCCGGTGCGGGGGAGTGCCGACAACGAGGGCTTCAGTTGCGTCAACAACCCGCCGTCGGAGATGCTCCTCATCAATCCTGGCCGGGGGCGCTTCACGCGCGGCGCGATCGGGGGCTGGACCTTCTACGGGGCGCGGGAGGAGCAACACGGCGCATCGCTGTTCGTCGAGTTCGGGAGGTGCGTGGCGCTCGACGCCGCCGGCGGAACTGCGCCGGTGGAGCCCTGACGCCGGCCGGAAGGCTCGCGGCGGCGGGTCCACGCCAGCTACCCGCGCCCCCGGCTCGCGGCCGGGGAAACCGGGACGCTGCCGGGCCTATTCCTCTTCGACGGCCTCGGCCAACTCAAGGATGGCCTCGACATCGGCGTCCGCGGCCTCGGCGGTGACGTCGATCTCCTTCTTGGCCGTGACGTTGATCTGTTCGATGGCCGCGAGTCGTTCCTTGACCTGCAGCGACGCGACCGTGACGGGCACGTCCGTGGCGTGGGCGCTGCCGGCGGCGAACAGCGCCGCGGTCAGGATCGTCGTGACTGTCTTCATGTGCTAACCCGTCCCTCGCATGCTCTCGCCCGGGCCGGGAGAGAGCCTGACGTTGCGATCCTTTATAGAGGGATTCCGCGGGAAAAGCCAGAGGGCGAGCGGGAGCGGATGCAGCCATGCAGCCGTCCCCGGTGCGCGGCGCTCCCGACCGCTGTAACCTTGCCCGCTTGGCGCACCGGTGCGCAAAGGAGACCGCGATGACCCAGGATCTGGCATTCCGTTCGGCGATGGACCTCGCCGGGCTCGTGCGCAGCGGAGCGATCAGCTCCGTCGAACTCACCCGGCACTTCATCGACCGCATCGAACGGCTCGACGGCGACATCAACGCCGTGGTGGTACGCACTTTCGAACGCGCGCTGGAAGACGCCGCGGCCGCGGACGCGGCGCTGGCGCGCGGCGAGGCAAACGGACCGCTGCACGGGCTGCCGCTGACGATCAAGGAGTCCTACGTCATGGCGGGCACGCCGGCGACCTGGGGCATCGAGGCGCAGCGGAACAACGTCGCCGACGCGGACGGCCTCGTCGTCGGCCGCTTCCGGGCCGCGGGCGCGCACTTCCTCGGCAAGACGAACGTGCCCGTCGACCTCGGGGACATACAGAGCTACAACCCGATCTACGGCACGACCAGCAACCCCTGGAATCTCGAGCGTACGCCGGGCGGTTCGTCGGGCGGCAGCGCCGCCGCCATGGCGGCGGGCTTCTCGGCCCTCGAGGCCGGCTCGGACATCGGGGGTTCCATCCGGACCCCGGCGCATTTCTCCGGGGTCTTCGGACACAAGCCGACCTGGGGCATCGTGCCCATGTCCGGTCACGAAGTCGTGCCGCACGTGCCGGATCCCGACCTGAGCGTGTGCGGGCCGCTGGCGCGGGATGCGGCCGACCTTGCGGTGGCGCTCGACGTGATGGCGGGCCCCACCGAGCGGGAAGCGACCGGCTGGCGGCTCGAGTTGCCGGCGCCAGGCTTCGAGAAGCTGGCCGACCTGCGGGTCGCGGTGTGGTCGAACGAGGACATCGCGCCGGTCAGTGCGGAGACGGCCGAACGCGTCGAGCGGGTGGCCGCGGCGTTTGCCAGGCTCGGCGCGACGGTATCCGATACGGCCCGCCCCGACTTCGACATGCGCAAGGCGCACCTCGTCTACCAGAATCTCCTGACGGCGGTCATGTCCAGCGGGCAGCCGGCGAGCCGCATCGAGAAGATCCGCGAACGTGTCGCGAACCTCGACCCGGCGGACATGTCGGCCGACGCGATCGCGGCGCGCGCGTCCGTCATGAGCCACCGCGAGTGGATCCGGCACGACTTCCGGCGCGAGCGTCTGCGCCGCGCGTGGGACGCGTTCTTCCGCGACTGGGACGTGCTCGTCTGCCCGCAGTTCGCCGTGCCGGCGATTCCGCATGACCACAGGCCGCTCGCCGAGCGCACCACCGTGGTGGACGGCGAAGCACGGCCCTACATGGAGTCCGTGTTCTGGTCGGGTCTCGTCATTGCGTCGTATCTGCCGAGCACCTGCTTGCCGACCGGGCCGTCCAGCGAGGGGCTCCCGATCGGCGTGCAGATCGTGGGCGCCCCGTATCGGGATCGCACGACCATCGAGTGCGCCCGGCGCATCGCGGAGGAGATCGGCGGCTTCGTGCCGCCCCCGGCGCTGGCCGTGTAGGGGCCGCCCTCGTGGCGGCCCGTCCCTGAGCTCAGCCGCGATCCTGAGCCGGGCGGCGAGCGTTGCTCACCGAGATAACGCGTCCGCTCCCGCCCCAGGTCGCTCGGTGCCTCAGCGGCACACTGCCATCAAAGTAATGATTTAACTACGTTTTTCGGATTGCATCCGGCTGGCTTGCCGGGCCCGGTCACCGTGGCGCGTATCGCCGCTCCCGCGTCAACCAAGCACGCGTAGCGCGGTCTCGGGTGCCTCGTCGAGGATCCTGAGCAACGCCCTGGCGGCCCCCGTCGGCCCCCGCTTGCCCTGTTCCCAGTTGCGGATGGTCTCGTGCGGCACGTCGATGCGCCGCGCGAACTGGACCTGCGTCAGTCCGAGACGCCGGCGCACGCGGCGGGCGAAGCGCCCCATGTCCCGCATCGCCCCATGTCCCGCATCGCCTCGGCGTCGTCGTCGCACGCCTGGCGGACGATGTCCTCCTCGCCGGTCGCATCCAGCACCTCGTGGTCGACGCGCCCCACGGGGACATCCCGCGGGCTGTCAGGATCAGTCGTCAATCGTGTTCTGCTCATACTCGCGAACCTCCCTGCGGTTGGCCTTGCGGGCAGAAATGATGCGGATCGTCGAGCCTCGCATGGTGTAGATCACCACGAACACCCGGCCGTCTACCGCGCCTAGGAGCCGATAGCGGTCCTCGCCGTAGTCCCAGCGCCTATTGTCGCTCGGTCGGCGCTGAGCGGAATCGCGGGTCACTACTCCGGTCATCCTCGTCGACCCGTTGTGCGGACGCCGCCGGCAGTGCTCGCGCGGGGTTCCTTTGGTCGGTGGAACGTCTGCGACGCGTTGCGCGTCTTTATCAAAAGGTCAAAGGACTTTCAGAGTCGTCCCGAAAAACCCTGAACCCCCTGACTCGCGCTCAGTGCCTCAGCGGAACAATGCCATCAACTCAATGATTTAACTACGTTTTTGGGATTTTGTCCAGACTGCGTATTGGCTCGATTACTGGTTTTGCGGCGGGAAGATAAAGAACCGCGACGGCGCGAAATGCGACCTTCCGACAATAGTGGCGGGTCCCCTCGGCGGAGCGCGCTGTGCGTCCAGCTCGCGTTCCGGAAGCGGTCACGGTGGCGCACCGCTCCCGCGTCACCCAAGCACACGCAGCGCGGTCTCCGGCGCCTCGTCGAGGATCCTGAGCAACGCCCTGGCGGCCCCCGTGGACCCTCGCTTGCCCTGTTCCCAGTTGCGGATGGTCTCGTGCGGCACGTCGATGCGCCGCGCGAACTCGACCTGCGTGAGTCCGAGACGCCTGCGCACCCGGCGGGCGAAGCGCGCCATGTCGCGCATCGCCTCGGCGGCGTCGTCGCGCGCCTGGCGGGCGATATCCTCCTTGCCGGTCGCGTCCAGCACCTCATGGTCGACGCGCCCGACAGGAACGTCCTGCGGGCTGTCAGGATCAATCGTCAACCGTGTTTCGCTCATATTCGCGAACCTCCCTGCGGTTGGCCTTGCGGGCCGAAATGATGCGGATCGTCGAGCCGCGCATGGTGTAGATCACCACGAACACCCGACCCTCTACCGCGCCCAGGAGGGCCACCGGTGAGCGCGCGGTGGCGGGCCGGGAACGCCACCGCCGTCACCGTGTCAACCCGCTTCGCGGGTCCTCCGCTGGCGCTGCGGCACTTTCGGGTGACACGGCGCCGTCGGCGGCGAAGAGGTTGTCCATGGCCGGAACGGGGTTCCGGCCACTGATGGCCCGGCGGGACAGGAGCGCGGCCAGGACGCCGCGGACGCGGCTGTCGTTGTCGTCGAGGGGCAAGGCTTCGTCGAGGGCGACGGGCTGCCTGGCGGCGGCCTGGTGGACTTGGCAGGCGATTTGGAGTGATGTGACGGTCCCCACAGTGGCCTCGTTCGATACCTGGGCCGCGTTTTCGGAAACCAGGGCACTGTGGGGCGCGATCTCGATGAAGATCTCCGTGGATATGCTGTGGACAAGCGCCGTATTCGTGCAACCGGGGGAGTGGCCGCGGCGGCGGCCGGGTTCGGGGATCGGGCGATGGACGGGCAGAACCGGGCACGGCACAGCGGCAAGCCGGTCGGCCTGGCGGGGGACAAGCGGGC
Organism: Pseudomonadales bacterium; assembly: GCA_963664635.1. Lineage (GTDB taxonomy): Bacteria > Pseudomonadota > Gammaproteobacteria > Pseudomonadales > Azotimanducaceae > VXNE01. Next base: position 1,651,110 of record OY761542.1, read on the forward strand.
GGCGATGAGTAAGAAAGATCTCGCATCCGACCGATGCTTGTCGCTCGGTCGGCGCTGAGCGGAATCGCGGGTCACTACTCCGGTCATCCTCTTCGCACCCGTTGTGTCCTTGCGGACGCCGCCGGCACTGCTCGCGCGGTGTTCCTTTGGTCAGTGGAACGTCTGCGACGCGTTGCGCGTCATTCCTATCGTTCGGCCGTCTGTCGCGTCTCGAGGCGTCTCGTTGGGTTACCCTGCGGTCTGCCTGATTCGCGCTCCGGTCGTGTCAGCCGGGATGTTGCTGAGAAGGCGGCCTCTGGCCGCTGCACCCGTTGATTCGGCTGGGGTCATGCCGGGGCCCGCACGGCGGGCTCTTCCCGATGATTTGCATGGTGGGGAAGCCATGTCCGGGTTGCAGATCCCGGCGTCTGTTCGCCCAGATGGGCAGTGGTTGGCGCGGATCGTAGACGCTCCCCGGACGCGGGGCAAGCGGCGTTTACGGGTGTGCGTGGCGCGTGTTAGCGGCCAATTGTGAGCGAAAGGCGGCAAGGCGAGCCCGGACGCTGGGAACAGGCGTCCGCCAGGATCCTTTCCCAGCGTCCGGGCGAGCAGCGGCTTCGACGAGGCATCCGGCGGCATTCGGTCACGTTGCGCCAGGTGCCGCATTGAGGCGGCTCCAGACCGCGCCGGCAGCGATTGCGCGGCTAGCGTCGGGCGCGCCGCGCAGACTTTCGCGGACCCGGGCGTCCCGTTCGCGGATCGCGGCGACGAACTGGTCGCCGAGCGTCTGCTGCGCCGCGTCGGCTTGCGCCTCGCCGGGTCGTCGCGCTCGCCGAGCAGGTAGTGGTACTTGAGCAGGATCTCGCCGATGGCGTCGCCGCGGCCACGGTCGTCCGCCCCGTAGTCGCGCCTGCCGCTCATGATCGGGTCGAGGACTCGATCTGGAGTACAGGCTCGAATCGGCCAGCGGTCGAGAGCATGGAGATATCGCCGAGTTGCAGGCGATCCCCGACCCCCAGGACGGGTTGCATTCCGCTGCCGAACGGCTAGCCTCTCATTGAGGAGCAACCCAATGCCGCGCCTACAGCGACGGAGGCGACCATGAGTGACGGGCCAATCGACAGGAATCCAGAGATCCTTGGCGGCACGCCCGTGTTCACGGGTACAAGGGTGCCTGTGCGAATACTGATGGAGCACCTTGAAGCAGGGGACAACCTCGACGAGTTTGTCCTCGACTTCCCCTCGGTGTCGCGGGACCAAGCCGTCGCCGCGCTTGAAAGGGCGAAGATGATGCTTGCCGGCGACCGCGATGAAGCTGCTGCTTGACGAGTCCGTTCCCCGGCGGCTCGGATCATGCTTCCCCGTGCCCTACGAAGTTCACACTGTCCCGGAGATGGGCTGGGCTGGCACCGGAAACGGCGCGCTGCTCCGCCTTGCGGCCGATCATGGATTCGAAGCCCTGGTCACCGTTGACCGCGGGATCGCGTACCAGCAGAACCTGGACGATCTTCCAATACCGGTCGTAGTCATGCTCGCACTTCGAAATCGGCTGGCGGACCTAGCGCCGCTCGTCCCTAAGGTCAGCCGTCTTCTTTCCGGAGCGCTAAGCAAGCAGATTCACGTTGTTTCGGCAGACTGACCTTGAATCCGCCGCGAGACTGGCACAGGGACAAGCGCATGAGGTCGGCGATCAACTGTTGGCTTCTCGTGGTCGGCACCATGCTCGGGTCGGCCAAAGCAGGCGCAGACGAGTATCGTTTCGGAGAGTGGCAAGGGGAAATCGCACTAGCGGACTCGTCCCCAGTTAGCATCTCCGCCTACCACTTCGATGAGGAGGAGATTTCGTCTCTGCGACTGATGTGTACGCCAGCCGGGTGGGACGAGATACAAGAGGGCGAACCCCGACTCCGCTATAAGGGGATGCTCATGGATCTGTCGCCAGGAGTCAGCGTCGGAGAAGAGCAGCAAGCATGCACCATTCGAGCCAACGCAGTTTCGCCTAGGGGGGAGGAACGCATCGAGAGTTCCGACGCCTTGTGCGAGGGATCGGTCGTTGACGTGGGCAACGTCGACAGGTGGGCGCGAATCCAGGAACTCCTACTCACCGTGGTCTACCACGGTGAGTCGGGCCAGCCGGAAGTAGAGCCACCTCGAATAACGGTTTCTCGGCGCGACGGTTCCGAGTTCACATTCGTCTCGCCCGTCGGTCAATACATGTCCGTGGCCCTTTCATGGATGAACGATACATGCCGCCGGTTGAGGAAGTCGGAGGGCCGGATTCTAGTGCCGGGACGCACCTATGGCGTCTGGTTCACTAGCTACCGCTACGACGAGTTCCACGAGAGGATACTACCTGCAAGCGTGCACGCAATGGCCAAGAATGGGGACAATGAAGTGCTGATCGGTTGTGACGGTAGGCTCGCTGTATTTCATCGGACTGAGAGCTGTGTCGCCAGCGCGGCGGTGAACCTGCAGCCGTCGCAGCGCCCCACATGCAGTATCTTTGCCCGGATCGACGGTAGCCCGGCACTCGAGACACGAGCGTGGTGCGACCCATCGTTGTGCTTCTTCCGCCCGGAATACGACAGCCCCAAGGCGATCGTGCCCGCGATGCGGACGGGGAAGCGCGCGAGGATTCGGGTGTCTGGATCGCATGACGCGCGCCGGAGGGACTTCGGGGTGTCCCTATGGGGATTCGAGAGTGCGTACGACTGGGTCGTATCGAAGTGCGCCTCGCTGTCGGAGGCGCAATGAAGTGGATAGGCGGATGTCGTCGGTGTTTCGCTCGCTGTCAGGTGTCAAGGTATCGATGACTCGCGAACAGCGAAGTCTGGGCTTGGACACGACACGAGAGGGCGCGTAGTCGTGTTGGTCGACTTGGACGCTCTGCCCGAGGACTATCCGACTCACCGCCACGAACCGGTGTTTTGGGAGAAGCTGGGGCGCACGGTCGCGACGTTCGGGTTCCTGGAGGAGGTTCTCGGCAGAGCCATCTTTGCGTTCACTTTGAAGAAGCAAAGTGCTGAGTTGGATTCTGCCGAGGCGTTTGAAGCATGGCTTCGGAACCCCGAGGGGCTGGAACGAGCGCTCACAGACCCGCTTGCCGGACTGATCGCTCAATTGGCGCGCGTAGTTCACGAGTACTCGGACGCCAGGGTCGATGAGCTCGACGACCTGCTCGACCACCTCAGGGAGGCGTCGAGGATGCGCAACGTCCTGTGCCATGGATCGTGGGGCATCCCCGACGAGACCGGTGCGTCGAAGCCCCGTTTCGTTGAACGCAAGGGGGAGAGGGTGTTCGACGCGGCAATCGACGGTGCGTTCCTCGATCAGGTCCGACAGCATGTGGTGGAACTAGCGTGCGCCGTGGTCAACCTAGTGACGAACATGGGGTGGCGGTTTCCGGGCTCGGTCGGACCGGGACGACCGGTATTGGATCGCTAACGCGCGCTGAGCAAACAGCGTCTTCGATGAGGCACCCGGCGGCGTTCGGGCGCGTCGCGCCAGGGGCGCATTGGGGCCGCGCCGGACAGCGCCGACCATGCAGAACTGTGGCGCAGCGTTGCGCCCGACGGCCTTGGAGGGGTTCGGCGGGCCGGGTATTCTGTCCAGGTCCGACGTGGACAACGAGACCCGGCGGGAACGCTTGCATTGCCCGGATTGAGTGCGGCCATGGGCAACGGCGCGGTATCGTAGCCGGGAGAGACTGGGAGACGCCTGCAGGGCGCGGCACTGGACCGGGGACCATGCGCAGGCGAGAGACGGAGCCAGCAGCTTCTTTGAAGCGCGAACGATGGCGGGCACTGAGGGAAACCGTGGCAGACAACATGGAAATGCCGACGCAGGTCGACCTGATGTGGCCGATGCTCCGGGCGCTGGAGGAACTGGGCGGTTCGGCATCCATTGGTGAACTCGACGATCGGGTCGCGACCAACATGGATCTCGGTGAAGCGGTCCTCGACGTCGTCCACGGTGACGGACCGCAGTCGGAATTCGCGTATAGATGCGCGTGGGCGCGCACGCGGCTGCGGCGTATCGGCGCGGTGGACAACTCGGCGCGCGGGGTGTGGGCGATAACCGAGGCCGGTCGTCGGATCGGATCGTCTGACGAGGCATTGGAACTGGTTCGGCGTCAGCGGAAGGAATACCGCAGCGGTTTGCGGGACACGCCGGCTCAGCCGGTGGAGGCGGACGACCACGCGGGACAGGCGACCACCGGAGATTCGTGGCAGGCCGCCCTGCTCGAGGTTCTGCGCAGGATCGAGCCGTCGGCGTTCGAGCGGCTTTGCCAGCGGCTGCTCAGGGAGCACGGCTTCACGCGGGTCGAGGTGACCGGCCGCTCCGGCGATGGCGGGATCGATGGAACCGGCGTACTCCGGCTGAACCTGCTGTCGTTCCACGTGAACTATCAGTGCAAGCGTTACGCCGGAACCGTGGGACCGGGCAGCATCCGCGACTTCCGCGGTGCCCTGGCGGGCCGAGCGGACAAGGGACTCTTCATCACCACGGGCCGATTCACGAGGGAGGCGGAGCGCGAGGCGGTTCGGGAAGGGGCGATGGCGATTGACCTCATCGATGGCGAACAGCTTTGTCTGCTGCTCAAGGAGAAGGGCCTGGGCGTCGTCACCGAGACGGTCGAGCGCGTGACTCCCGACCGTGCGTTCTTCGACGCGCTCTGAGGCGCCCCGACGGAGCCGGGAAGTGCGCTGCGGGGCTGCGCGCGAGATCGTGCGGGGTTCGGCGGAAACCCTGCCCCCACGCTGTGGGACGCGTGTTGTATCCCGCGTAGTTTCAGCAGGGGATTCTCGCTTTATATCTGGTGGATCAGTATGGGATTTCCCACATTGAGCGGCCTTGTGTGCCGTGTGGCCAGCAGTGAAGTTGGGTTTGGGTGACTGAGCGGAAGGCGTTCGCTCAGAACGGCGAACGGTCGCCGTCGAAGCAGTCGAGTTGGTGTTCGCGGTGATGCCGTTGTTCGGCCTGTCGTTCGTTGCGGCGATGGTGATCGTTGATCAGTCGTGCGCAGTGGCGGTTCTCGATGGCATCGGCAAGATCGTGGAGCCAGTCGCACAGGAGTGCGATGGTTTCGACGGGGAGGTTTTCCAGCGGCGATAGCGGGTCGTTGGCATCGACGGTCATGAGGACGTTCTAGAGCCGAAGTTCGTCGATGGCGTTTTGCAGGTGCGTCTCGTCGACGGTTCGGGCCTTGGCCAGGGCGGCAGCGGAGAGCGCGTAGTGGGCGATGCGGTTGATGGGCCTGGGCAGGCCGCGGGAGGCCTGGAAGAGGGCCTCGATGGCGGGTGGCTCGAACAGCGGCAGTTCGCACCCGGCGAGGCGCAACCGGTGGGTAAGGTACTCGTCGAGTTCGTTGCGGTCGAGGCTGCCGATGTGATGTCGGACGACGAGGCGCTGGCTCAACGATTCGTGCACGGCCATGGCGAGTCGGCGTCTAAGTTCGGTGAGTCCGACGAGCAGCAGGCACAGGCGGCGCTCGGCGTCCATTTCGAAGTTGGTGAGCAGCCGGAGATCCTCCAGGACATCGTTTCTGAGGTGCTGTGCCTCGTCGACGATGAGCACGGGGAGTTGCTTGGCCTCGTCGACGAGTCGGGAGACCTCGTTGCGGATGGCGCGATAAGCGGTGGCTCGCGAGCGTTCGGTGGGCAGGCCGAGTTCCCAAGCGATGGACTTGTACATGTCGAGCACGTTGCCGGTGGTGAGCGAGACGTAGTAGACGCGGAAGAGGCCGGGATGGAGGTTGGCGGTGACGTGGCGGCAGACGGTGGTCTTGCCGGCGCCGACCTCGCCGGTCAACAGGCCGATGCCGCGCAGTTCGACGAGGTGTTTGAGGCGCGCCTCGGCCTCTCGGTGGGCATTGGACTCGAACAGTTGGTCGGTGACGAGGTCGTTCTCGAAGGGGAGGCGTGTGAAGGCGAAGTGTCGGGTGTACATCAGTCGTTGTCCTTGAGCTTGCGCAGTGCGAGGGGGGACGGCGGCGGTTCGGGCGGCGGGTTGTCGGTCTCGACCTGCGAGGAGGGACGGGCGCGGCGCACGGCGGTGTTGGCGTAGGCGTCGAGCACGGTGGCCTGGCCTGCAGGCTTGCCGTCATGGACGACTGCAAGGGGCCGGTTGGGCGGTGCGGCCGGATCGTGGCGGAGCACGACGGTCTGGCCGACGAGCAGGGCGTCGACCTCGTAGAGTTGGCCGTTCAGGCTGACGGTGCGGTCCTTCATGACGCGGCGTTTGGCCTCGAACAGGAACAGGTCGTCGAACTCGGGTCCGGGGGCGGGATAGCGCACCTCGGCGCCGGTGGCGGCCCAGCGGTCGAGCGGCGTCTCGCCGTCGAGGCCGCGGTGGGGGGCCTGGTGGTATTCGCCCTCCACCCAGGCCCAGAGGCGGCGGTTGAGGGTGTCGAGGCCGTCGATGGCGGCGAGGTCGAGGTGGGCGAGCCAGCCGGCCCGAAGTGTCCTGAAGTAGCGTTCGATCTTTCCCTTCCCGGCGGGTTGATAGGGTCTGGCGTGGATGAGCGCGATACCGAGTTTGGCGCACACCAGGGCGAGCTGGTGGGATCGGTAGCTCGCACCGTTATCGACGTACAAGCGCGCCGGTTGTCCCCTTCTCAGGAGAGCCTGCTTGAACACCGGCAGGAAGGCGGTGGTGTTCTCGGCGAAGGCGAAGGCGGCGAAGGGGACGACACGTGTGGCGTCGTCGATGAAGGCGATGAGGTAGGTCTTGCGGCGTTTTCGGTTGTCGGGCACGGAGGGTCCATGCATGACATCGGACATCCAGAGTTCCCCTGCCAGTCGGTATGAGAAGCGCCGCCGGTCTACGGCCGGTTCTGTGGAGCGCTTCTCAAGCAGTCCTTCACGGGCGAGTAGGCGATGCACGGTCGACGGGGCGAGATGGACATCGGCCGGGAGATCGCGTTCGCCGGCGGCGTCGATCACCGCGCGTACCGACAGGCCCGGGTTGTCCTCCTTGATCGAGATCAGCATCTCGGCGATCTCCGGCGGCAGGCGCCGGGCGCGGCCGCGGTCGGTACGGTTCTTCGGATACAGGGCGTCGAAGCCGCCCTGGCGGTAAGCGGTGAGCCAGTGGCGCAGGGTCTCCGCGGCGACGCGGGTGCGCGTGGTGCCGGGGATGACGTAGTCCTGGGTGGCCTTGGCACGCAAGCGCTCGCCCGTGCCGGGCGTCCCGGGGGGCAGGTGCGCCAGGTCGGCGATCAGCCCATAGCGGAACAGCGCAACGGCTTGGCGGGTATCGTCGTCGAGCGTTCTTGCCATGCGTGTGTCTCGTTGGCCGCCGTCGGCGGCGGAATGAGGAGCACGTTAGGGTCTTCGAGGCGGTGGGTCATGACCCACCCGTTGTTGGAATGGCACAACGGGATGGCCAGGGGTTGTGGTGTGGTGGGCGTATCCGAGCGGCGTCGGTAATGACCGGAGTTGCGGGGCAGCCATCTCGCGCAGCCAGGCGAGTGCCGCATCGGTGGCGAGTCGGTCACGGAAGGCGAGGATCGTCGGGGAGCAGCCGGCGAAGCGCTCGGGCAACAGGCCGCGTACCGCACTCAGCGCGCGGCGTACCAGGCGGATCCGGCGCCGCAGCCAGCGCATGGCCCCCGGCGGTTCCGAGCGACCGGAACGCACCGCCGCCGCGGCGGCGGCCACGCTCGGGAACCGTTCGGCCGCGACCACGGCGTCCTCGAGTTCAGTGAGCGTACCCGGCAGCCGCGCCGCCAGGCAGTCCGGCAGCAGACTGAAGGTGGTGTGGCTCTCGGGACAGTACCAGCTGGCGATGCACGTGCCGGCTGGGGTCTTGCGTGCGTAGGTGCCGTGCCGCGCCAGCGAGCAGCCGCCACCGGGATGGTTCGGGCAGCGCACCAGGGTTGCATCGCGCCAGCCTTGGGTCGTAACGTATTGCTCGCCGGTAAGCCCCGTCCGAAAACGAAGCTGCATCCGGCCGCGGCCCGGCGGAGTCACCGTCCGCGCGGGCCAACTCCTCTATCTTGTTTGACGGGATCAGCTTACCGGGCCGGAAACGGCAAGTCGTCGGGAGCCTCCGGCGTCTGCCGCGCCGCGCGCCTGGCTCGGTCGGGCTACGCCCTCCCTCCCCAGGCGCGCGCCCTGAACTTCATCAGGCCGGCGCCGATCTGCAGCCTGCAGAAACAGCCTTGGCCTTGAGGAAACAATCCGGAAAGTCCCGCTTTACTCCAACACGGTGACTCGTTCGACGGTGGATCAATGCAGGAAACAATCCCCGGCTTCTAATGAAGTAAGTCGGGAAACAATAGACGCGACTTTCAAGTCCGTCCCACAGCGTGGGGGCGTGACCCGGAATCGCGGCAACAGGGTTGTCTCGCAAGACGTAGCAGGAGGTCGGGGCGAGGAAACTGCACAACCGCAGCCCGGCCCTCAGGCGGTGACGCGCCGCCGCGCACGAAGCGGCTACCATGTGCGCGGAGGGGCCGTGCGCGAGATCTGGCGCGGTACTGCGGAAGCTACGGCAAAAGCAGCCCGGACGCGCATTTGGGCACGTTGCGCAACATGGCGCCGGATGGGATAGTCAGGCGTCGGTGCCCGGAGCATTCGGTGGGAATTGCCCGCGGACTGCGGGCCGATGGACGGGACGCCGAGCGGACATTGATTCAGTGCATGTCGCGGCGAGCGTACGGTTGGCCACTCGGTTCTGGATCAGGATGTGGCGTTGAGGCTCGAAGAGAGACTCTCTCGAAGCGAGCTGGTGGCCACTGACGGGAGAGCGGAGAAGAAGAGTGAAGCAAGATCCAAAGCGTGGCGGCGAGGAGCAATTTTCTGGGGATGGAGCCGTAAATGACGACGGCTCCGACCGACGTGACAAAGAGCGAACTGATGGCACTCCCCTTTCAGCGGACGAGGTAGCGGGCTTGGGTGCCGGAGCGGTCGGATCGGGAGCCAACTACGCTGACAATGTCGTGTTCCGCGGGACAAAAGGGCACGGATACGCTGCGGAAAGCGCGAACGACCTCTTCGACAAGCTTGCCGGGAAAGACGCCGAACTTGTTGGGCGGGACAATCGGCCAAAAGGTCCAGATCGTCGTGTCGACGGTGTGCAGATTCAGAGCAAATACTGCAGGAGCGGGGCGAAGTGCATTTCTGAGTGTTTCGAGGACGGGAAGTTCGAATATTCCAATCCCGACGGTTCACCGATGCAGATCGAGGTCCCAAGCGACATGTACGAGGGCGCCGTCAAGGCGATGGAAGAGCGCATAAGACGGGGTCAGGTGCAGGGCGTGTCAGATCCGGCCAAGGCCCGGGAGATCGTCCGGAAGGGCCATTTCACGTACGACCAGGCTAAGAACATAGCGCGCCTCGGTACTGTCGAGAGTCTGACCTACGACGCGGTCAACGGCGTCAAACTGGCGGGTCAGGCGATGGGGATCTCCGCCGCAGTGTCCTTCGCCGTCTCAATCTGGAACGGAGAGGAACTCGACGTTGCGCTCAAACAGGCGTGCAAGACCGGGATCAAGGTCGGAGGGATCGCCTGGGTCGGAAGCATCACGGCGGCGCAAAATGGGTCGAACCGGAATCGAGAACGCCCTGAAGGGTCCGACGAAGTGGGCGGTCGAAAAGATGGGGGGCAAGGCGGCGGGTTGGATCGCAAAAGGCCTCGGCTGCCGCGCCACGGGTCAGGCGGCGAAAAACCATGTCAGCAAGGTGCTGCGCGGAAACGTCGTGACGGTGATCGCGACGACGGCGGTTCTGTCATCGGTAGATTTCATTCGGATGTTCAATGGGCGGATGTCCGGTGCGCAGCTCTTCAAGAACGTCACCGTTACAGCCTCAGGCGTTGCGGGCGGTACAGCTGGCTGGATCGGGGGCGCGGCGGTGGGTGCCAAAGTTGGAACGCTGGTTTTACCGGGGCTAGGAACTACGGTGGGCGCGACCATTGGCGGGCTCCTTGGTTCGCTGGGAGCCGGCACTGGCGCATCCAAGGGCGCGGCAGCCGTTCTCGACGAGTTTATTGAAGACGACGCCAAGGAAATGATGGCACTCGTGGAGAAGGTCTTCGGCGACTTGGGCGCGGAGTATCTGTTGACCAAGGAAGAGGCGATGGCAGTCCTTGAAGACTTCCAAACCATGGATTTGCCCGACGTATTGAGGGACATGTACGCGGCAGACGACCGGGATGGGTACGCGCGGGGTTTGCTTGAGCCACTGGTGGAGAACCGTGCCAGGGCAAGGGAACGCGTTGCGCTACCGTCGAGCGAGGATCTGTCTAAGGAGACTGGTCAGTTGCTGGAAGGGTACGTGGGCGACGCCGCTTGAATCCGTGCCCCGGCAGGGCGTACCAGTCTTGCGTCTGCCGGGATGAGTGTCGCCGCCGGGCTTGAGTGGAGTTCAGAATTCAGCCTTGGGACCATTGGTGAACTTCTACGACGCGATCATCGAACCGCACGACCTGACGGACGGTCGTCTTACAGCGTTTTGTCAGTACGTTGACCTGGCCGTCACGGAAGACACTATCGGGGATGTAAGGCTCTCGGGCATCGTAGGGGTCGTGCAGGAACCAAATGCCGGCTCACTCGACCATCTTCGTTGTCGCATGGGCGTCTACGCATTCCAATTGGACGGCTGCGTCATATACGTGGGGAAGTGCCGAGAGGCAACAAGCAACTGGAATCTGAGTAAGCGGATACCCCAACACTATCACCCAACAGATACTGGCGGTACGTTGCGGATCAACTGGTTCAGGCGGCATGGGTGCGACTTCGCAGACTTCCAAGAGAGAATGGCTGAATGTCGCCTCTGGACAATCTCGTTCCCTCAAGGGGAGGACACGCAGAAGATCGCCCGCTTGGAGCACCTGCTTATCGGATTACTTGGTCCCAGGTATTGCGACGTACCTGCTCCCTGATCCTCCTTGGCGGCTTAGAGGGCGTGTGGCGCGCGGATTCAGGACGGCAAGTCGCTGGAAAGCGAGCCGGACGCTGGGTGAGGCGTCTCTCAGACCCCTTCCCAGCGTTCGGGCGTGATGCGGGTTTGAGACTTCATAGGTTAGGAATCAGGACAACCGGCGCAGAGAAGCAGCTAAAACGAGATCTCCACGCCGAGGGACTTGGCCAGCGAGGAGTAGGAGCTAGAGATCATCTCGGTAACTGTGTCCTGAGCCGTTGAGTCGCTTGGCAGATCGTGATCGGCGACACCGTCAGTCGGGCCCAAGGCGCCATTCTCGTGGAGCTTAAACAAGACTGCGAGAATGAAGACAGCGGAGTCCACCGAGTCGACCTTCTTGGCGAAACCGAGGACGCCCAAGGCGCCGGACGCTTCTTGGAACGACTGGAGGCCACGCCCGACCCAGCGGGAATCGAGGATTAGGACGGAGCGGTTCAGCTTGTCATTGAGTCGGCGAATGCCCGCGCTCAAGTTGATGTCGCCGTCGAAGGCGGTGAGTTCGCGGCGGGTGCGGTAACGCTTGCCGGTCTGCACGCGCGAGCGTGCGCCGTGGGCGCTGAACACGATGACGTTGGCCCCGTTTCGGTTGCACCCGAGATCGACGAATTGTTGGATGTCTTTGTGGTATGTGGCGCGAATCAATGGCCGGGAGATGATGCGCACGGGGTCGGGGCCGATGCGTAGCAGGGTCTCCGCTGACGTACGGACTAAGCCAGCTTAGTGAGAACCCCTTGCTACATGACCTTTAGGGATGGATGACACGTAGTCGGCCCACTGCTGCATGAGAACGCGGCGGCGGTCGAAAAGGTCGGTGCGTCGGTAGGCGGCCTCGACGCGGTCGTTGTTGACGTGCGCCAAGGCGAGTTCGCAAACCTCCCGCGGCGTCTCTGTGCATTCCGCGGCCCAGTCGCGGAACGAGGAGCGGAATCCGTGCGGCACGGCGCCAATCTCCAGCCGCCGCATCATCTTGCCCATCGGATGGTGGCCCTGCATGCGGCCCTTTTGGGACGGGAACACGAGGTTGCCTGCCTGGGCCAGTTCCCGTGCCTCGTCGAGCACGGCGAGCGCCCGGTCCGACAGCGGCACCCGGTGCTCGCGGGCGGCCTTCATGCGCCTTGCGGGGATCGTCCATACCGCCGCCTCGAGGTCGATCTCGTCCCACGTCGCGCCGCGGACCTCGGCGGAGCGGGCGGCGGTGAGCACCAGGAACTCGAAGGAGAGCACAGCGCCGCGGTACGCGCCCGAGCGCCGCACCTTCGCGACCGCCGCGCCCACCTGAGGATGCGGCAGCGCGGCCCGGTGGGTGACCTGCGCGTTGTTGTTCGGCAACGCGGCGGCGATCGCGTCGCCGGCGGGGTTGTCGGCGCGGTGGCCCTGCGCCACCGCCCACTTCATCACCGCGTTGATGCGCCGCCTGACGCGCCCGGCGGTCTCCGTCTTCGTGGTCCAGATCGGCAGCGGCACGGCCATGACGTCCTTGCCGGTGACGGCGTCGACCGGCATGTCGCCGAGCCGGGGGAACACGTAGTCGCGCATCGTCGAACGCCAGTTCTGCTCGTTCTTCCCGCCGGGCTTCCAGCCCCCGGCGTGGATCGAGATCACCGTCTCGCAGGCTTCGGCGAAAGTCGGGACTTGACGCGCCGCACGGCGTCGGGGATCGCGGCCCTCGGCGATGGCCCGGGCGTTCTCAAGCGCCCGCTGTCGGGCCAGGGCGAGCGTGACGACCGGATAGCGCCCAAGGCCGATGCTGGTGGGCTTGCGATCGATCCGGACGCTCTGCGTCCAGCATTTGGTGGTGTGGCCGCGAGCGGCGGTCCTGACGAGGAGGCTCAGTCCGAGACCGCCGCGCCCGTCGCCGTAGCGGCCGGGGATCTTGACGGTCTTGACGAAGGTTGCGGACAGCATGTTGGGTCGTTTCATGGCGGATTCCATTACTCGTTTCTTTACAGTCGAATGTCGAGATGGAGTGTGCCGCCGTGACACGGAGAGTGTCAAAAACTTAATGTTTATCAAAAGGTTAAAGGACTATGGGAGCCATCCCGGAAAGCCCTGAAACCCCTGGCTCGCGCTCAGTGCCGGCGCGTGTCGCCGGCTCCCGTGGGCTCCGGCGGATTCGCGCAGGGCCCGGAGTGGTGGTGGAACATGCGCATGTCGCCGCCTTCGCGGACGAAGCCGTTGGTGGCCACGCAGACGGAGCCCGGCAGCTCCTCGTAGCAGGTCACCATCACCACCGCGTCGCAGGCCCTGGCGCTGGCGTTGTAGAAGTCGATGCCCGGCTGCTGGGGGTTGCCGAGGATCTGCCGCCAGCTCTCGACGATCCGCTCCCGCCCGAGGAGGGCGCCCCAGCCCGGGTGGATGCACAGCGCGGGATGGTCCGCCGCCCACAGGCGCTCCATGGCCGCGAAGTCCTTCTGCGTGAAGGCGAGATAGAAGATGTCGTTGGCGAAGAGCGCTTCTTCTTCGAGTGTCATCCTGTCCCCGGCGTCGCGATCCCCGCTCGGTCCCCGCGCGGAGGCGGGCAGCGGGTCTCCACTATATGTCAAACTGGTGGTCCCTTTGGTGAAAACGGGCGCGGGCCATTGGCGGAATCCAGCATCCTCGTGAGCTTCGACATCGACGGCACGCTGGTCGTCGGCGACCCGCCGGGCATCCTGTCGATGGAGCTCGTGCGTGCGGTCAAGGACCAGGGCTGCCTGGTGGGGAGCTGTTCGGATCGTCCCATCAGCGCGCAGCGGGCCATCTGGGCGGCCCATGACATCGAGGTCGACTTCACCGTGTCCAAGCACATGCTGCCCGACGTCAAGGCGCGCTTCGACGCCGAGGCGTACTACCACGTCGGCGACCGCGAAGATCTCGACAAGCGTCCCGCGGAGCGGGCCGGCTTCGAGTTCCTCTGGCCTCACGAGGCGGCCGGGATGCCATGGCTCGAAGACGGAGGCTCCGCCTGACCGGCGATGCCGATCGCCCGGTCGCTCAGGAAGTGGTGGCGCAAGACGGCGCGGCCGGCGCACGTCGTGCTGCACGGGCAGCGCGTGCGGACCGCGTCGCCGCACATCGGGCCCGCGACGCGCCGGTCGCTGCTGCGCGGCCGCTACGAACGCCACAAGGTGCGGCAGTTGCGCAACCGGGTCGAGCCCAACGATGTCGTCCTTGACGTCGGCGCGGGCATCGGCCTGACCGCACTCCATGCCGCTTCGATGGTGGGCGGCGAGAACGTCCTCTGTGTCGAGGCGGACCCTCGCGCCGCGGGCCTCGCGGAGGCCAACTTCGCGGCGAATGCGCAGGACATCGAGGTGCTGCGGGCGGCCGCGGTGCCGGGCGGGGACCCGCCGGAGGTGGACTTCCACCTGAACGAGGAGCTCGGACGGTCCTCGCTCACCCCGCGGGCGGGAGATGTCGAGACGGTGACCGTGCCCGCGGTCGACATCGCCCCGCTGTTGCCCGCGCGCCGCGTGTCCGTGCTGAACGTCGACATCGAGGGCGGCGAGCGGGACGTGCTGATGGCGCTCGACGATTTCGGCGACGTGCGGATTCTCCTGCTCAGCATCCACGAGCAGGTGGTCGGCTACGAGCGCACGAACCGGCTCCTCGCGCGGCTCTTCGATGCCGGCTTCGCCCTCGATTTCCCGGATAGCCGAGGGCGCCACATCGCGTTGGCCCGCTACCGGTTCTGACCGGAGCGCGGGGCGCCTCGCCAGGTCGGGCCTACGGCTCCCGAACGGCCAGGTCGATGAACTCCTCGTAGCGGTCGAGAATGTGTGCCGACGAGAATCGCTCGGCGTGGCGCGCGCGCGCGGCTTCGGCGAGGTCGGCGGCCAGGGTCGCGTCGGACAGCACCCGGCGCATGCCTCGCGCCATGTCGTCGGCGTCCTCGTTCGTGCACAGCCACCCGGTTCGGCCGTGCTCGATCAGCTCCGCGGGGCCGTGGGTGTCCGTGGCGACGATCGGGCAGCCGTGGGCCCACGCTTCGAGCACGATGTTGCCGTGCGGTTCGTGCCGCGACGGGCAGACGAACGCGTCCGCGGTGCGCAGGAAGGCGTTCACGGGGGACCGCCAGCCGAGGAAGCGCACCCGGCCGTCGAGGCCCAGGCGCGTGCAGAGGCTGCGCAGCGAGGCCTCCAGCGGACCGTCCCCGGCGATCCACGCCCAGGCGTTCGGCACGCCCGCCAGTGCGTGCAGGAAGACATCGAATCCCTTGTTGGGGTGCAGGCGCCCGCAGGTGAACACCAGCGGAGCGTCCGGCGGGGTGTCGAACGCGGCGCGGTCGAGGGGCTCCGCGGCCGTCTCGTCGACGAAGTTGCCGATGACGTGGATGCGTTCCCGCGGTACGCCCGCCGCCGCGACGTGTTCCGCGAGGCCCTCGGTGATGGGGATGAAGCGCCGGCAGTGGCGGAAGTTGTGCATGGCATAGAAGCCGCCGAGGCGTGCCGCGACCGGGCACGCCCGCGGTGACGTCAACGCGCTCGCCCGGCTCATCCAGGCGATCGCGAGGTCGGCGCCTTCCCGGCGGAGGGTACGCGCGATGCCGAGCCGGGTGCGCCAGTCGAGGTGGCGGGATCCGAACCGGAACGGGTACGTCGGTACGCCCGCCGCGGCGAGGGCTGCGGCGCGCATGCCCTCGGGCCGTACGATGGCGACCTGCGGTACCCGTGCGTGCAAGGCGGGGACGAGCCGGTCGTAGAAGAGTTCCGCGCCGCCGTGCGCGCGCCCGGCCAGTATCTGGGCTACCTTGACAGTCATGCATCCCGCCTACAGGGTTCGCACCGGCATGGAACGAACGCCGGTGCCGACCGCGGGGCGTTGTATCCCATTTTGCGGCTGCCTGTACATGCATGTGGTTCAGATCCTGCCGGCACTCGACGCCGGTGGCGTGGAACGGGGGACCGTGGAGATCGGTGCGGCCCTGGTGCGGGCGGGTCACCGGTCCACGGTGATTTCGTCGGGCGGCCGCCTGGTCGGGGAGCTGGCCGCGACGGGTTCCCGGCACATCGCGCTGCCCGTCCACGCCAAGCGCGTCGCGAGCCTCTCGCAGGTCGGGCAGCTCCGCAACGCGTTGTCCGGCCTTGACGCCGACATCGTCCACGCGCGGTCGCGCCTGCCGGCCTGGCTGGCGTGGTTCGCCATTCGCAGGTTGCCGATGGACCGTCGGCCGCGTTTCGTCACCACGGTCCACGGGCTGTACTCGGTGAACGCCTATAGCGCAATCATGACGCGCGGAGAACGCGTCATCGCGATTTCCGCCGCCGTGCGTGACTACGTGCTCGCCAACTACCCGCGGTGCGACCCCGCCAGGGTGCGCCTGATCCACCGCGGGGTGGACGCCGCGGAGTTCCCGCACGGGCACGTCCCCCCGGACGCGTGGCGCACCGCCCTGCGCGAGGAGTTCCCGGAACTCGAAGGCAAGCGGCTCCTCGTCCTGCCGGGCCGCCTGGTGCGTTGGAAGGGGGGGCTGACGTTCCTGCGGCTGCTGGCCGAGGTCGCGCCGGGTCGCGAAGCGCTCCACGGCGTGTTCGCCGGGGGACCCGACCGCGAGCGCAGCGCCTTCCCGGCGGCGCTCGCGCGCGAGTGCCGGCGGCTCGGCCTCGACGCGCGGGTCACCTTTGCCGGTCATCGCACGGACCTTCGGGAATGGCTGGCGGCGGCCGAACTGAGCTTCAACCTGTCCACGCATCCCGAGCCGTTCGGCCGCACGGTGATCGAGGCGTTGAGTCTCGGCACGCCCGTCGTCGCGTTCGACAGCGGTGGGCCGGCCGAGACCGTCCGCGCCTGTTTCCCGCGGGGTCTGGTGCCCGACGGCGACTTCGGTGCGCTCGCGGAGCGCGTCGCCGAGCTGCTCGACGGCGTCATGCCGGAGGTGCGGCCGTGCCCCTTTGGCCTGGCCCGGATGCAGGAGGAGACGTTGGCGGTGTACGCGGAACTGGCGGCACCGAGGGGAGCAGCCGGCGCATGACGATGCCGGCGCAGCGCCGACTCTCGCTGAAGAAGTGCGGTGGCGGCAGGGCGTCCCGCAGCCGGTAGCCGTCGCTCGTCAGGTACACGTGCCCCTGGGTGCGCAGCAGGGAAATGCCGCGGGACAGCTTGTTGCCGCGGTGCGGCCGGCGCCTGCGCAGGGCGATGACGCCGACCGTCGCGCGGGCGGAGAGCGCTTCGTAGAGCATCGAGACGCTGTCGGCGGTCACCCACACGTAGGACGCTTCGGCGAGCGCGCGCTCGAGGTAGTCGGAGGCGGTGTCCCGCCAGTGCCGGAACCTGACGTTCGGGAACGGGGGAAGCGCGTCCCGCAGAGCCGCGGGCGTGCGGGGCGAGTCGCATACGGACCACTGGATCTCCGGGGAGCAACGCGCGATCCCGGCAACCTGGGCGGCGATGTCGCGCGGATTCCACTCGAAGTGCCGGTTGGCGCCCCCGAGCAGGATGAGCCCCTGGTCGGAGCGCTTGTGGCTCCGGCTGGCGGGACAGACGACGCCCCGCGTCTCCACCAGGTTGCCCTTGCGCAGGTAGCGGTCATGGCGGGGTACGAAGACGAGGTCGAACCAGCGGTGCGGCAGGCTGGGTTTCATCAGGACCACCACCCTGCCGCCGCACACCAGCCGCGACAGCAGCATCGGCAGGTGCGTGCGGTGGCCGACGCCGACGATCAGGTCCGGAACGGGGAAGTCGACCTCGCCGTGCAGGGCATGGCCGCGAAGCTGCCGCCAGAAAAGGTAGCGGAAGCGCACGTCGAAGCGGTAGATCTCGAGTGGCGTGCGTTCCCCGAGCGCCTGCAGCAGGCCGAGGGACTGCTTCTCGTGACCCGGCTTGCCGTCGGTGAACCGCCACACGACGACGCGGCGCTGGGCGGCGTCGCCGCGCGCGCCCGCCGAATGCGGCGCTGCGGAGGTGCGCATGCCTGTCCGTGCTCCGGCGATCGGGTCGGCCGACTATACGATGCGAACGGCCGCCGCGTCGTGCTCCGGCAATGCGCGCGGCGGGCTTCCGCCGGCCCTTGCGGTGCGGTGCGGGAGGGCATAGGGTTCCTGCATCGTGCTGTGGGCCGGATCGTGATTCGAGGCCGACGCTCCCGTCTCGGCGTCTTCTTCAGGGCGTTGCGCCTGCTGCACTTTCGCAAGTCGTTCGTGCGCGCGAGCGGCCTGCTCCGCTCCTTCCGGGAACGGCGCCCGGTCGATGCGGCCGGCCGTCCGCTGCCGTGGATCAACTATCCGGCCATCCGCCTGCTCGACGAACGGCTGCGGCCGGAACACACGGTCTTCGAATACGGTGGGGGCTACTCGACCTTCTATTTCGCCGCCGGCTGCGCCGCGGTCACCACGGTGGAACACGATCCCGCCTGGTTGGAAGAGGTCCAGCGCGAGGCGCCGGACCATGTCGAACTGCTCCACCGGACGGCGGGTCCCGGCTACTGGAACGCCGCCGCGGACACCGGGCAGACCTACGACCTGATCCTGATCGACGGCCTCGAGCGGGCGCGCTGTCTCGCGAGCGCGGTCGAGGCGCTGTCGGCGGGCGGCGTCGTGCTGCTCGACGACTCGCACCGCGCGGCGTACGAGCCGGCGGTGCGGGCATGTCGCGACGCCGGCTTCCGGACGCTGCGGATGGTGGGCGCCAAACCGGACCACCTGGGCGAGTCCGAGTGCCTGCTGATCTATCGGGAAGGGAACTGTCTCGGCATCTGACGGCGGTCCGGCGGGCGGCCGGATCAGGAGATGCTCCGGCCCCCGTCGATCGGCAGACAGACGCCGGTGAGGAATTCCGCCTCGTCGGATGCCAGAAAGGCCGCCGCGGCCGCGACGTCCGAGGGCTCGGTCAGGCGCCGCAGCGGGATGCCGCGGATGAGCGCCGCGCGGTTTTCTTCGGGCAACTCGTCGAGGCCGAGCGCGCCGCGCATGAAGCCGGTGTCGGCCGCGACCGGGTTCAGGGCATTGACGCGGATCCGGTAGCGGGCGAGCTCGACGGCGAGACCCCGCGTCATCGTCATCACCGCGCCCTTGGTGGAGTTGTAGACGGTAACGCCCGGGCGGGGGGCGACCGCGCCGATGGATGCCGTATTGACGATCACGCCGCCGCCCTGATCGATCATGTGGGGCACGGCGTGCCTGACGCCGAGCCACACCCCCTTGACGTTGGTGGCGAAGACGCGGTCGAACTCGTCCTCCTCGAGTTCCCAGACGGGCCCGGAGAGGTGGGAGAAGCCGGCGTTGTTGACGAGCACGTCGATGCGTCCGTGGAGCGCCAGCGCGTCGGCCACCATGGCCGCCACCTCGTCGGAACGCGACACGTCGGTGCGCTTCCCGACGGCACGGCCCCCGGCCGCGGCGATCTCGGCCACGACCCGCCGCAGCGCGTCGGCGTTCACGTCCGCGGCCAGCACGCTCGCGCCTTCCGCCGCGAACCGCTTCGCCATGGCCTCCCCGAACCCCGACCCGGCGCCGGTGACCACGACGGTCCGGTCCTCGAATCGCTGCGCAAACGTCATGCCTTCCCCCTGGCTGCCGCGGTCGTCCGCCCGGCTGGGCGCTTACTCGATCCGCTGATCCATGCCGAGGGCCGGCGATTCCTCGCTCGGCCGGCCGACGATGACGGCCGGCACCCCGGCCACGGTGACGTGCGGGGGCACGTCGTGGAGCACCACGCTGCCGGCGCCCACCTTGGCGCCCTCGCCGACCTCGATGTTGCCGATGACCTTGCAGCCGGCCGCCAGCAGCACGCCGCGCCGGATCTTCGGATGCCGGTCGCCGACCTCCTTGCCCGTGCCGCCGAGGGTCACCGAATGCAGGATGGAGACATCGTCGTCGATGACGGCCGTCTCGCCGACCACCACGCCGGTCGCGTGGTCGAGCATCAGTCCGCGCCCGATGCGGGCCGCGGGATGGATGTCCACGCCGAGTCCGACGCTGATCTGGCTCTGGAAGAACCGCGCGAGCGTCCGGCGCTCCTGCCCCCACAGCCAGTGGGCCATGCGATGGGCCTGCAGGGCGTGGAAGCCCTTGTAGTACAGGAACGGCGTGGACAGGTCGTCGCACGCGGGGTCGCGGGCGTAGTTGGCCAGGATGTCGGTCTCGGCGGCGTCGAGGATCGTGGGGTCGTCCGTGATCGCTTCCTCGATCACGTCCCGGATCAGCATCGTCGGCAGCATCGGGTTGTCGAGCTTGCTGGCGAGGCGGAAGCTGAGGGCGGCGCCGAAGGAACCGTGGTTCAGGATCGTGGCATGGAAGTAGCTGCCGAGGATGGGCTCCTCGCGGGCCTTGCGCTCGGCTTCCGCGCGCAGGAGTTCCCAGACGTTCTCGCGGTTGGCGGACTGCAGACCGCGGTGGGCGGCGACGATGTCCGCGGGCTTCCTCTGCGTAGCACCGGCCATGGGGCGCCCCCTTGTTTCCGAGAACGGCGCGAAACGGCGCGTAGCGTGAACGCAGCGCGGGGAGAATTCAAGCGCCCGAACCGTCCAACGCTGCCCACCGCGATGCGCGGTAAGGGGATGGGCGCCGAGTGGGCTATATTCGCGACTGTCTGGATTGTCCTGGCGCAGGTTGCATGCCGCAAACGAACGCACGCCGCTTCCGTACCGTGGGGTTGGTCGGCAGGACGGGCAACCCGCACGTCGTCGACTCGGTTGCGGCGGTGGAGACCGTGCTTGTGCGCGCCGGCGTGGACGTCGTGCTGGAGGCGGATACCGCGCGCATGCTGCCTGGACGGGAACATGCCGTTGCACCCCGGACCGACCTCGGCGACCGCTGCGACCTGATCGTGGTCGTCGGCGGTGACGGCAGCATTCTCGGGGTCGCCCGGGACCTCGCGCACAGCGGCGTGCTGGTGGTGGGCGTCAACCGCGGCGGCCTCGGCTTCCTGGCCGACGTCTCGCCGGAACAGATCGAGCACAAGATCGGCGCCGTGCTCGACGGCGAGTACACGGTGGACGAACGCTTCCTGCTCGAGGCCCGCATCGAGCGCGACGGCGCGACGATCGGCCGGTGCGCCGCCCTCAACGACGTGGTCGTGCACGCGGCGCCGGCCTCCCGGATGATGGACTTCGCGCTCTACGTGGACGACGAGTTCGTCTACGAACAGCGCTCGGACGGCGTGATCGTCTCCACCCCCACCGGTTCGACGGCGTACGCGCTGTCCGCCGGCGGCCCCATCATGCATCCCGGGCTCGATGCGGTCGTGATCGTCCCGATGTTCCCGCACACGCTGACGTCCCGGCCGCTGGTCGTGCGGGGGGGCGCCGCAATCCGCATCGTCGCCGGCGGCCTCGCGTCGGGTCCCCGCGTGAGCTGCGACTCCCAGGTCGATTACACGATCCGGCCTGGGGACGCCCTGCACATCGCCAAGTATCCGCATGCGCTGCACTTGGCATACCCGATGGACCACGGGTTCTTCGAGTCCTGCCGCAGCAAGCTGGACTGGGCGAGCCGGCTGGGGAACGGCTGAAACCGGGCCGCCACCCGCCCCGGTCACGCGACTGCCGGTGGCCGGTCGATGTCCCGGGTGACGCCGGTGTCCTGCGTCCAGAGGGTCACCAGCGCCAGGCGGTTAGCGGCGATGACCTCGCGTGCACCCTGGTCCCCCGGCAGCCCCGCGAGCGCTCCGAAGTAGTCCTCGGCGAAGCCGACGGGATGTCCGGCCTGGCCGCGGCACACTGGCCGGACGATGCGTCCGGGGCCGGCGAGGGAGCGCAGGCGGCGCAGGGTGTCGCGTTCCACGAACGGCATGTCGGCGAGGCCCACGAACGCGTGGGAGTGGCCCCGGGCCGCGCCGGCGCCCGCGGCGAGGCTGCGGCCCATGCCCTGGCGGGCGTCCTCGGCCACGACGACGGTGCAGGGCACCGCAGACAGCAGGGCGGCCGCCGCGTCGTCGCCGGGTCCGACCACGACGAAGAGATCCGCGAAAACCTCGGCGTAACGCGCCGCCGTGCGCACCAGCATCGGGACGCCGTCGATGGGGTGGAAGCGCTTGTCGCTGCCGAAACGGCGCGACGCGCCGGCGGCCAGCAGGATCGCGGCGGGCTCGCCGGTGGCCGTGGCGGTCAGGCTCCGGCCGCCACGGCGTCGACGGTTTCGAGGCGGGCGCGCGCGGCGGCGGCGACGCCCTGGCGGACGGCGGTGATCTCCGCGAGGATGGCCACCGCGATCTCGGGCGGGGTCTTGCTGCCGATGGGCAGTCCGATCGGCGCGTGCAGCCGCGCGATTTCCTCTTCGGAGAGTTCCAGCGCCCGCAGGCGGACGCGCCGGCTGGCGGACGTCCGCGACGAGCCCATCGCCCCGACGTAGAAGGCTTCGGTCTTCAGCGCCTCCATCATGCCCATGTCGTCGATCCGGGGATCGTGGGTCAGCGCCACGATGGCCGACAGCGGGTCGGCGGCGTGCTTGCGCACCGCGTCGTCCGGCATGTCGTTGATCTTCGTCACGCCGGCCACCGGGAAATCCTGCAGGAGGTGCTCCCGCGGATCGCAGACGGTGACCTGGTAATCGAGGGCCAGGGCCATCTCCGCGACATACGCGGAGACCATGCCGGAGCCGATGACGAAGAGCTGGAAGCGTGGCCCGTAGGTGTGCACGAGCGTGCGTGCCTCGTGGTCGTAGGCGAGCGGCCGGTGTGCTTCCACGTCGACCGCGGAGAACGACCGCTTGCCGAGGTGCACCGTGCGCTCGACGCAACGCCGGCGCGCGACGCGCTCGCTCACGTGGCGGAAATGCCGTTGATACGCTGCCGTGGGCTCGAGAGGCTCGACGACGATGTCGAGATGCCCGCCGCACGGCAGGCCGAGACGCTCCGTCTCCTCCGGCGTGATGCCGTACTGGAAGAACTGCGCCCGTTCACTGGCCAGTTCCCCGGCCATCAGTTTCTCGAGCAGGTCGTCCTCGACGCAGCCGCCGGACAGCGAGCCGACCACCTGCCCCGCGCGGTTGCAGGTCAGCAGGGACCCCACGGGACGCGGTGACGAGCCCCATGTCTGCACCACGGTGGCGAGCCAGCAGGACGCCCCGTCTTCGAGCCATGCGTGGACCTGGTTGAGGACCTGTTGATCGGCTGCCTGCATGGCCGGGAGTGTAGCGCAGACGCGGTCGGGCGGGGGAATGCGGCCCGGCCGGGGCCCATGCGGGCTCGGCGTTGACGGTCCGGAACGGCGATGGCGCGCTGCGGCCGCCGCCGGCACGTAGAATGTCCTGATGCTCGAAGGCTCGCTGCGCAAGCTGTCCTTCACGCCGGAGCGGCCCATCCGCTATGTCCTGCACGCCGGCGACGACCTGCCGCTCAATCCATGGTTGGGCCAGGGACTGCGCATCACGTGGCTCGGCGAGACCCGTTGCGAGCACTGCGGCACGCGTACCCCGAAACGATACGGGGGCGGCTACTGCTATCGGTGCTTCAAGTCCCTCGCCCGCTGCGACCTCTGTGTCGTAAGCCCTACCCGCTGCCACTACCATCTGGGCACCTGCCGCGAGCCGGAGTGGGGCGACGCCCACTGCATGGTGCCGCATACCGTCTACCTCGCGAACTCCTCGGGCGTGAAGGTGGGCCTGACGCGCGGGGCCACGGGGGTGCCGCGCTGGATCGACCAGGGCGCGACCCAGGGACTGTCGATCGCCCGGGCGGAGACTCGCCGCGCCGCCGGGGCGCTCGAGGCGCTGCTCGCCGAGCGCCTCTCCGACAAGACGGACTGGCGGGCGCTCGTGACCGGTCGCGCCAGACCCGCCGACCTCGCCGCGGTGGCGGACGGCCTGCCCGACCATGTCCGGGACCGCATGGCGCGACTGTCCGGCGTGCGCTGGCTCGACGAGCGCGAGACCGTAGAGTTCGAGTATCCGATCGAGCGCTACAGCAGGCGCGCGGCACGCTTGAGCCTGTCCGCGGGCGGTGACCGGATCGTGGAGGGGCGCCTGCGGGGGGTGATCGGGCAGTATCTGCTGTTCGACCACGGAGCGTTTCACGTGGCGGGGCACAGCGGCTGCACGGTGCGCGTGGAGACGCTCGGCGCAGCGGTGGCGGAGCGGCAGCTGGAGTTGTTCTGAGCGGGCCGCACGGCTCCGGCTGGTGCGGAAGGCGCACGACAAGGTACTGATGACAAGGGAGGACGACACGCGTGACCGATGGCACCGTACATTTGGCCGACTACCGGCCCTTTCCATTCCAGCTCGAGGAGACCCACCTCGACTTCGACATCCGCGAAGGGACCACCGACGTGCGGGCGGACCTGCGTTTCGACGGCGATGGCGCGGGCGGCGACCTGCGCCTCGACGGCCGGGAGCTTGTCCTCCTTGACGTTGCCATCGACGGCCGGGAGCTGACCGGCAACGAGTACCGCGTCGACGACGAGTCGCTGACGGTCTTCGACGTACCGGCGCGCAGCACGGTGACCGTGCGCACGCGCATCGAGCCGGAGCGGAACACGATCCTGGAAGGGCTCTACAAGTCGGGTGCGAAGTACTGCACGCAGTGCGAAGCGGAGGGTTTCGCGCGGATCGTCTACTACCCCGACCGGCCCGACGTGCTGTCCCGCTTCACGACGACGGTCACGGCGGATGCCGCGGCGTACCCGGTGCTGCTGTCGAACGGCAACCAGGTCGCCGAGGAGGTCCGCGACGGGCGTCGCACCGTCACCTGGCAGGACCCGTTCCCCAAGCCGAGCTACCTGTTCGCCCTGGTCGCGGGCGACCTCGCCGTCGTCGAGGACGCCTTCGAGACGATGTCCGGGCGCCGGGTCACGCTGCGCATCTACTCCGAGCCCCGCAACATCGGCCAGTGCGGCTACGCCATGTCGGCCCTGAAGCGTGCCATGCGCTGGGACGAGGAACGCTTCGGCAGGGAGTACGACCTCGATGTCTTCATGATCGTCGTGGTGGAGGACTTCAACGCCGGGGCCATGGAGAACAAGGGCCTCAACATCTTCAACACGAGCCTGCTGCTCGCCTCGGCCGACACGGCGACGGATGCCGCGCACCTGCGCGTCGAAGCCGTGATAGGGCACGAGTACTTCCACAACTGGAGCGGCAACCGGGTCACCTGCCGGGACTGGTTCCAGCTCAGCCTCAAGGAAGGCTTCACGGTCTTCCGGGATGCGCTGTTCAGCGCCGACATGAACTCGCCCACGATGAAGCGCGTGGAAGACGTGGAGTTCCTGCGCAACGTGCAGTTTCCGGAGGATGCGGGGCCGCTGGCGCACCCCGTGCGTCCGGATTCGTACCAGGAGATATCCAATTTTTACACCACGACCGTGTACGAGAAGGGCGCCGAGGTCGTGCGCATGCTGCAGACGATCCTCGGGGCCTCCCGGTTCCGGGCGGGCTCCGACCTCTATTTTGCGCGGCACGACGGCGGGGCGGTGACGACGGAGGACTTCGTGGACGCCATGGCCGATGAATCGGGGCTGGACCTCGCGCAGTTCCGACGCTGGTACGACCAGGCCGGCACGCCGGCGCTGTCCGTGACGGAGACGCGCGAGGACGGGAGCATCGCGCTGACCGTACGCCAGGACTGCCCGCCGACGCCGGGCCAGGACGAGAAACAGCCGTTCCACGTGCCCCTCGCCGTCGGTCTCGTCGACGAGCGCGGTGCGGACCTCCTCGGTGCGGCCGGAGACGGCACGGTCCGGGCCGTCTCCGGCGCCGTCGTCGAGAATCCCGACGCGGACGGCACCCTCATCGTCCACCTGACCGAACCCGAGACCACCGTGCGCTTCGAAGGCGCGCCGGGGGATGCGGTCGTCAGCTTCCTGCGGGGCTTCTCCGCGCCGGTCAGGGTGGGCTACGAGCGCTCCGGACGGGACCTCCTCTTTCTCGCCGCGCACGACACCGACGGGTTCGCCCGGTGGGACGCCGCGCAGACGCTCCTGGCGCGGGTACTGATGGACCCGGACCCGACCGTCGAGGCGCACGTCATGGAGCTGTTCGACCGGCTCACGGACGCGGCCCGGTCGGCGGCGGACGACGGCGAGGCGAAGGCGCTGCTCGCGGCGATGATGGATCCGCCACGGGCGCAATACCTGCTGGACCTCCGGCCGGGCTCGGACATCCTGCACTGGTGCTCCGTGCGCGACGCGCTGCTCGACCGCCTGTCGGAGCGTTTCCGGGACCGCTGGCTCGAGCTCTACGCGGCGAACGCAGCGCCCGGGCCCTACGTGCCCGACGGGCCAGGCGTCGCCCGCCGCAGCCTGAAGAACCGGGCGCTGGCCCTGTATGCGCGCGCGGGCGAAGACGCCGAACGGCTCCTGTCGCGCCAGTTCGAGAACGCCGACAACCTCACCGACCGGGAGGCGGCGCTGTCCCTCCTGCTGACGTCGGAGCGGGTCGCCGATGCACGCAGGGAGGACGCGTGCGACGCCTTCTACGAAGCATGGCGGCACGAGGCGCTGGTGGTCGATACCTGGTTGCGGCTGCAGGCCGGTTGTGACCGGGCGGGAGCCCTCGAGCGGGTCCGGTCGCTGGAGCGCCACCCCGCGTTCGACATCGCCAATCCCAACAAGGTGCGCGCCCTGTTCGGCGCGTTCGGCGCCAACACCCGTAACCTCCATGCCGTGGACGGCGCCGGCTACGACTTCCTGGTCGACCGGGTAGCGCAGCTCGACGGCACCAATCCCAAGGTCGCCGCGCGACTGGTGACGCCGCTGACGCGTTGGGAGCGGTTCGATGCCCGCCGGCAGGAGCGGATATGCGCCGTGTTGCGTCGCCTGTCCGCCGGCAAGCTGTCGAAGGACCTCGACGAGGTGGTGTCCAAGAGCCTCCGCGGGGCGCCGTAACCCAGGACGGCGGGGATTACCAGACCGGTCCGCTCTCGCGGCTGCGGTAGTCGCCGTCCCGCAGGCGCTGGTTGGTCTCGTAGCGGAACTTTCGGCGCAGGAGGCCGCCCGGGTCGTCGGGTACGGATTCCAGCCAGCGGACGCGCTCGGCGGAGCGCGCGTTCGACAGCCCGTCGGCGTCCATGCCGGCGTGCGCTCCCGGGCTGCCGCTGTCCGAGGCGGCGGCGTCCGGGGGGGTCCCTTCCCCGTCGCCGCCACGACGGTCGGCGGGCGACGCGTCCTCGTCCGCGTCCCGCCCGCGCTCGGCGAGGAGGCCCGAGACCAGGTCGCGGTTGTGCCGCGCGTCGGCATGTTGCGGCTCCGCCGCGAGGGCGCGTTCGTAGGTGCCGAGCGCTGCCTCGAGCGCCCCGAGGCGGGCGAGGGCGTTGCCGAGGTTGTAGTGTCCCGTGGGGGTGTCGTCCGCGCGGAAGCGTTGCGCCGCGCCCTCGATGTCGCCGGCACGGTAGCGGGCCACCGCCTGCCAGCGCGGGTCCTCGAACAATCTCGCCGCCGCGTCGGCCGGCCCCGTGCGCAGCAGTTCGTATGCCTGTTGGTCGCGACGCTGCCACAGGTCGCGCCAGGACCAGCCACCCGGCGCCTCCCGGGTCTCGGCGCCGGCGACCGGGAGGAGCAGGACGCAGACGATCGCCGTGAGTACGCCGCGACGAAAGCCGAGGCAGGCGAGGGCGAGGACGGGAAGCACGAGCCAGAACCCGACGTCGTGCCAGGCGTCGAACGTTCGCTCGGGAGCGTCCGCCGCGTCCCGCCGCGTGGCTCCAGGCCAGCTCCCCGGCGTCGCGTCGGCCTCCAGGGTCCGGTATTCGCCGTAGGCGCTGCGCGCGATGTCGGCGAGCCGCGCGGCATTCAGCCGGGTGTGCACCGTGGCCCCGGCGGCATCGGTCAGGAAGCGCCCCGGAACGCCGCGGAAGTCGAGGGGAATCGGCGCGCCCTCGGGAGTGCCGACGCCGACGATGGAAATGGGGAACGACGGGTCCCGGTGCAGCAGGAGGTCATCGGCGTCGTCGACGCCGTCGGTAACCAGCACGATGCGGCCATGGGTCGCCGCTACGTTGGGGAACAGCGTCCGTGCGGCGGCGATGGCCGGACCGGGCCGGCTGCCGGCGGCCGGCATGATCTCGGGCACGAGGGCCGGCAGCAGGTTCTCGATGTTGCGCACGTCGTCGGTCAGCGGCGTGACGACGTGCGCATCCCCCGCGTAGACCACCAGTCCCGTCAAACCCTCCCGGCGCTCGCGCAGCAGCCCCGCGATCGCCGCGTGCGCCCGGGCGATTCGGCTTGGCGGGACGTCGCGGGCGTACATCGACGTCGACAGGTCCAGCACGATCACGGTCGCGTCCCGGTTTGACGCCACCGGCTGTGGCAGCCGTTCGAAGGTCGGCCCGGCCAGTGCGCACACGGCGGTGCAGAACATGAGGGCGGCCAGGCCGTGGAAGGTGACCCGGGCACGCCGGTTCGCGGCTCCGCCCTGGTCGAGCAGCACGGCGAGGAGCTCCGGGGCGATGACGTGGCGCCAGGCGCCGGCGCCCCCGGCGCCCCGGCGCGTCAGCAGCGGCAGCACGGCCAGCGGCAGTGCGGCGAACCACCAAGGCCGCAGGAAGTGAAAGTCGGCGAACAGCTCCATGGCGCTCATCCGCGCGCGGACCGCGAGCGCGACACGCCGGTCCCGGCGCCAGGACCGTACAGGACGCACAGCGCGAGCAGCAGCGCGCCGGCGACCGCGAGCGGCCAGTGATAGAGAACGCGGATGGGGCGCAGGCGATCGGGATCCTGTTCCGCGGGCTCGAGCGCATCGATGAGGCCGTAGATGCGCGTGAGCGCCGCGGTATCCCGGGCACGGAAGTATGACCCGCCCGTGATGCGCGCCAGGTCGGCGAGGGTAGGCTCGTCGAGCCCCAGCGACGGGTTCACGGTGCGCACGCCGAGCGCACCCGAGACCTCCATCGCCTCGCTGCCGAAGCCCACGGTGTGGATGCGCACGCCTTCCAGGGCGGCCATGGCGGCGGCTTCCCGCGGGGCGATCGCGCCGGCGTTGTTCGATCCGTCGCTCAGCAGCACGAGCACCCGGCTGTCGGAGGGTCGGCCGTGCAGCCGCTTGACCGCGAGGGCGACGGCATCGCCGATGGCCGTCCTGCCCCCCGCGATCCCGACCGGGGCCTCGACCAGGAAACGGCGCACGGTGGCGAGGTCGAATGTGAGCGGCGCCTGCAGATACGCATGTGTCCCGAACAGGATCAGCCCGATGCGATCGCCGCGGCGGCGCTCGATGAAGTCTTCGAGGACGGCCTTGACCGCGCCGAGCCGCGGGGCGGGCTCGCCGTCGAGAGTGACGTCCTCCATCGACATGCTGCCGGAGATGTCCACCGCCAGGAGCAGGTCCCGGCCCGTCGCCGGCAGGTCGACGGCGTCGCCCGTCCACTGGGGCCGCGTCGCCGCGGCGACCGCCAGCGACCAGGCGACCCAGAGCAGGACGAACGCGACGCGTGGGCGGGCCTGGCGGTCGTCGCCGGCGAACGCTTCGATGCTCGGCACGGCGAGGGCCGCCGGCGCCAGCAGGGATGTGGGGCGCAAGCGGCGCACCAGGAACGGCAGCGGCCAGAGCAGGGCCGCCCACGGCCAGGCGAACTCCATCATGCGCCCCGTTTCCCTCGGGACGGCGGCCGGAGCCGGTCGAGAGCCCCGCGCAGCAGCGCGGCGAGTTCGGTGGCGTCGTCCGCGAGCGTGCGGCGGAAACGGTCGTTGCCGAGCAGCCGTCCCGGCGCGCTCGTGAAGGCGGCGTCCCCGCACCGCTCCTGCAGCAGGGCCAGCCAGGCGTTGCCGTTCGCGCGCACCGCGTCGACACGGTGCTCGGTATCCACCAGCAGGCTCTTGAGGAGGGCGTTGGCGCCATCGACGAAAGCGCGCGTGTCGAGGGTTCCGGCGGCGCGGCGTTCGTCGAGGGCCGCGAACCGCGTGCGCGCGGCGCGGTAGGGGGCGGCCCGCCGGTAGTGGTCCCGAACCCGGCGGAAGATCGAGACGAGGACAACCACCAGGACGAGCGTCAGCAGCCACCAGGCGGGCGCGGGTGGCCACCAGTCCGGGGGCAGCGGCTCGTGGATGTCCCGCAGGCCGTTCACATCCCGCTGGTCGAGACCGCGGTGAAGCGTATGCCGGCGCGGGAGGCCGCCTGCTCGACCGCGGTCCGGCGCGCCGCGAACCGGGCGCGGTACGCCGCGCGCAGTCGGGCGTTGCCGCTGTGGAATGCCTGCCGGCGGATGCCGTCGGTCACGCGGTAGCGATCCGCGGGCGGCAGCTCGCGTTCCAGGGGGTCATGGACGAAGTGGATTTCGACATCGTTGTGTCGCGCCACGCCGGCGAGGGCATCGAGCGCGGCCGCGCCGTCGCCGGTGTGCGGCGGCGCCGCGTCGAGGAAATCGCTCACCAGCACGATGCGGTGATTCACGCGCGCGAGGTGGAGCAGGGGCGGGATGAGCCGCCACCATTCGTTGTGGGGCTGCGGCGCTTCATCGTGGGGCTGCGGCGCTTCATCATGGGACCGCGGCCTCGCCCTGGCCCTGTCCTGCGCGCGCTGCGCGGTTTTGGCCGGGGCGTGCCGCGTGAGCGCGTTGTTGGCCCGGACCACCGCGGCGAGCACGCGCAGCACCGCGGCCTCGCGGCGCAGGGGCTTGAAGACGCGCACGCCCCCGGCGTCCAGCACCAGCCCGCCGACGCGGTCCTGGGCCGCCAGCGCGCGCCAGGCGGTGCGCGCCGCGATCTCCGCGGCGACGACGGATTTCAGGCGGCCGCGGCTGCCGAAGAACATCGACTGCGTCTGGTCCACCAGGATCAGGGTCGGCCGTTCCCGTTCCTCGCGGAACACCTTCGTGTGCGGTTTGCCCTTGCGCGCGGTGACGCGCCAGTCGATGGAGCGCACGTCGTCACCCGGTTGATAGGGGCGGACCTCGTCGAAGTCCATTCCGCGGCCGCGGACTCGGGAGGGGCGTTCACCGCGCTCGGGCGCGGCGCCCGTCCCCGCGGCGCCGGTGGGATGGACGCGCAGCCGCAGCAGGTCCTGGAGCGAGACGTAGGCTCCGGCCAGGACCCATGGCCCGGGTGCGGCCGGCCTCGCGGACCCTGCGTGGACCGGGTCGGTTGCGGTCGCCAGGGTCTCGTGTGGCATGGCCGTCATCACCGGTCAGGGCGTGGGGACGGTCTCCAGGGCGCCGGCGACGATCACGTCGGCGGCCACCCCCCGCGCCTGGGCGTCGAAGGTCGGGATCAGGCGATGCCGCAGGACGTCGGGCGCGACCGCCGCCACGTCCTCCGGGGTCGCGAAGTCGCGGCCGTCGAGCCATGCCGCGGCACGGGCGCAACGGTCGAGCGCGATGGTGCCGCGCGGGCTGGCGCCGTAGTCGAGGCGCGCATCGCATCGGGTCGCGTGGACGAGCGCGACGACGTACCCCTCCACCGCCGGAGCCACGAACACGTCGGCGATCGCGCGCCGCGCGGCCGCCACGTCCTGCTGGGACAGTGGCGTCGGCGGCGTCGGCAGCCGCCGTTCGAGTTGCTCGCTGCGGGCGATGTGCAGGATCTCGCGTTCCGCCGCCGCGTCCGGGTACCCCACGGTGACGTGCAGCAGGAACCGGTCGAGCTGGGCTTCCGGCAACGGATAGGTGCCTTCGTGTTCGATGGGATTCTGGGTCGCCATGACCAGGAACAGGTCGGGCAGGGCGAACGTCTCGCGTCCGTAGCTGACCTGGCGTTCGGCCATCGCCTCGAGGAGCGCCGCCTGGACCTTGGCGGGGGCGCGGTTCACTTCGTCGGCGAGCAGCAGGTTGTGGAACACCGGACCCTTGCGGAACGTGAACGTGCCGTCCTCGGTGTTGACGACTTCCGTCCCGGTCACGTCGCTCGGCAGCAGGTCCGGCGTGAACTGGATGCGGTGGAAGCTGCCCTCCACCGTGCGCGCGAGTTCCTTGATGGCCCGCGTCTTGGCGAGGCCGGGAGCCCCTTCCACGAGCAGGTGCCCGTCGCACAGGAGCGCCATGACCAGGCGCCGTATCAGTGGCCGCTGTCCGACGACGCGGGACTCCAGCCACGCCATGGCTGCGTGGACGCGTTCCTGGAGCGGGTCGTGGACGGCTTCCATGTGCGTGCGGCGCATCGACTCGGGAGCGTGCCCGGATTGTAGCGGTAGCGGTCGCGGGGCTGTGAACGGGATACACTCGCCCCGTGTACCGCGTCCTGCGCCGCCTGCTCTTCGCCCTGCCGCCGGAAACCGCGCACGGGCTTGCGTTGCGGGCGATGCAGGCGTGGGGCCTGCTGGCCGGCGGAGGACCGCGCGATGCCCCGGTGCGGGCGATGGGTCTCGCCTTCCCGAACCGGATCGGACTGGCTGCCGGCCTCGACAAGGATGCGGTCGCGGTGCGGGGCTTCGCCGGCCTCGGGTTCGGCTTCGTGGAAGTCGGCACGGTGACGCCGCGTCCCCAGCCCGGGAATCCGCGGCCGCGGCTTTTCCGGTCCGCGGCCGACGGTGCGCTCATCAATCGCATGGGGTTCAACTCCGCGGGCAGCGCGGTGGTCTCCCGCCGCCTCGCGCGGCTGCGCCGCCGCGGCCTTGCGGTGCCCCTCGGGGTCAACATCGGCAAGAACCGCGACACGCTCCTGTCGCGGGCCATCGACGACTACCTGCTCTGCCTGCGCGCCGTGCATCCGCATGCGGACTACGTTGCGGTCAACGTGTCCTCGCCCAACACCCCGGGGCTGCGCGGTCTGCAGGAAGCGCCCGCGGCGACGGCGCTGCTCGAAGCGCTGGTGAAAGAGCGGGACGCCCTCGACGCCGCGTCCGGGCGCCACGTCCCGCTGGCGGTCAAGCTGGCCCCGGACCTCGACGCGCCGGAGCTGAGGGAGCTCGCGGCGGTGGCGCGGCAAGCCGGCCTGGAGGCCGTCGTGGCGACGAACACCACGGTGGAACGCCCACCGGGACTTGCGGCGGAGTTCGCGCGGCAACCCGGCGGGCTGAGCGGCACGCCCTTGCACCCGCGTGCCGTCGAGGCGGTGGCGCTCCTGCGGGACGCGCTCGGGCCGGATACGACGCTGGTGGGCGTGGGCGGGGTCCACGACGTCGCCACCGCCCGCGCCATGTTCGAGGCCGGCGCCGACCTGGTTCAGATCTACACGGGCCTGGTGTTGGAAGGTCCGGGTCTCGTCGGCGAGCTGGCGCGGCCGGCCGTGGCGCTGGATCATCGCTCCGGGACAGGGTAGCTTTCATATTACTTGGGAGTCCGCTTGGGGGAGAGAGCATGAAGTGGCATTCGAGCGGGCGTGGTCTGCCCGTCCCGGCGAGAATAGTGGCGAGCATCGTGGCGCTGTTTGCGAGCGTGGCTGGCGCTGCCGACGAACTCGATGGGGGAGACACCGCGTGGGTACTGTCGTCGACGGCCCTCGTGCTGTTCATGACGATCCCTGGCCTGTCGCTG
Organism: Pseudomonadales bacterium; assembly: GCA_963664635.1. Classification (GTDB taxonomy): domain Bacteria; phylum Pseudomonadota; class Gammaproteobacteria; order Pseudomonadales; family Azotimanducaceae; genus VXNE01. The sequence goes on from OY761542.1 coordinate 1,684,259, forward strand.
TTCTATGCGGGCCTCGTGCGGGCGCGCAACGTCCTCAGCGTCCTGATGCAGTGTTTCACGATCGTCTGCGTCGTGACGATTCTCTGGCTCGTGATCGGCTACAGCCTCGCCTTCGACGAGGGCCTGCCGGTGGTCGGAGGCCTCTCCAAGATGCTGTTCGCCGGGGTCGGGGAGGACGCCATGAGCGGCACGATTCCCGAGTCCGCGTTCGCGACCTTCCAGTTGACGTTCGCCATCATCACGGTAGCGCTCATCGTCGGCGGCTTCGCGGAGCGCATGCGTTTTTCGTCGGTGCTGATCTTCTCGACGCTCTGGCTGCTGCTGGTCTACGCGCCCATCTGCCACTGGGTGTGGGGTGGCGGCTGGCTCGGTGAACTCGGGCTCCTGGACTTCGCCGGCGGCACGGTCGTGCACATCACCGCAGGTACCGCGGCGGTGGTCGCGGCCATCGTCATCGGGTCGCGCCGGGGCTTCCCGGAGCAGAACATGGTGCCGCACAACATGACCCTGACCGTCGCCGGGGCCGGCATGCTCTGGGTCGGCTGGTTCGGCTTCAACGGCGGCAGCGCGCTGGCCGCCAACGGCGACGCCGCCATGGCCATCACCGTCACGCACATCTCGGCGGCGGCCGGAGCGTTCACCTGGATGGTCGCCGAGTGGATCCGCTACGGCAAGCCGAGCGCCCTCGGAGCGGTGACCGGCATGGTGGCGGGGCTTGGCACGATAACGCCGGCCTCGGGTTTCGTGGGTCCGGCCGGCGCCCTCGTGATCGGCATCGCGGCGGGATTCGTGTGCTTCGCGGCGACCAACTACATGAAGCGCACGCTCAAGATCGACGATTCCCTCGACGTGTTCCCGGTGCACGGCGTCGGCGGCATCCTCGGGACGATCCTGACGGGCGTGTTCGCGAGCAGCGCCCTCGGCATCTTCGGCGGGCAGGAAGACATCGACATCGGCACGCAGGTCGGCATCCAGGCAGTGGGCGCCTTCGCCACCGTGGCGTACACGGCGATCGCGACGTTCATCATCCTGAAGATCGTCGACGTGGTGACCGGCAACCGGGTCACGGAGGAACAGGAGACCGAGGGTCTCGACCTCGTGATGCACAACGAACGGGGCTACGACCTCTAGGTTCTGCCGAACCGATCCCACGCGGCGTCCGACCGGGCGTCGCGTGGCTCCCCGCGCGCCCCGCCGGCGGTTACCCCTCCGGCTCCGTTTCCCAGTACGGACGGTTGTTCAGCGGCCCCGGCGTCTGCCCGAGCTGGATGAGCAGCCCGTGCGCGCTCTTCGGGGAGATGAACGCGTCGATGGAGTCCGGATTGTCGAAGCTCTTGTCGACGACCCGGATGCCCTGCTCCTCCAGGGCCACCGTCTTCGTCTCGAGGTCCGGCGTCTGCAGCGTCAGGTGATGGAACCCTTCCCCGCGCCGCTCCAGGAACTTCGCCAGAAAGCCGTCCGGGTTGACCGGCTCCAGCAGTTCGATACAGAAATCGTGCAGGTCGAAGAGCCCGAGGCGAAAGTCGCCGGAGGCGTGCACCGCCGTTCCCCGGTGGGTTGCACCGAGCACTCCCTCGAAGAACCCGCGTGCCCGCTCGATGCTGTGGACCGCGATACCTATGTGGTCGAAACGCCCGATCGGCGCCGTCGTCCCGTCTGCCATGTCCGTCGCTCCCGCTGTTGGTTTCAATTCTCTGCGTTCCCGGCCTCGTCGAGTGGCGACCTCGGCGTTCCGGCGTCCGTCGATCACCAGAGGCGGGCTTCGCTCACCGCATCGAAGACCGGGTCCGCGGAAACGAGCGCCATGTTCTCCAGCGTGGCCTGTGCCAGAAGGATGCGGTCCCAGGGATCGCCATGGACCCAGTCGAGCCTTGCCCCGTGGGTCAAGTGCCCGGAGACGATGCCAAGTTCGCGCAAGCCTGCTGCCGCGACGGACTCGGGAAGCACCAGCGCGGCCGCGGACATCCGTCCCCGCGCGGCCTTGAACACCAGTTCGTACAGGCTGACCGCGCTGTAGTAGATATCGTTGGCGTCGTCGAGGATCGCGGATCGCGCCGGCGTCGACAGCCTTGGGCTGTCGGTGAGCGCCCAGAAGAGCGCATGGCTGTCCAGCAGCAGACGCACGGGGCCCGGTTACTCTCGATGGATGCCGAGCACATCGGTGGTCCCGCCTTCGAGCGCGGCCTGCTCGCGCGGCGATAGCGGGGCGTCCACGGCGGCCGAGAGCGCCTCCAGTTCCGCGGCGCCGAGCATGCCCTTCAGGGTGCCCAGTCGGCGCGTCGGCGGCACTGCCGCCGGCACCAGCCTGGCGACCGGTGTTCCCGCCCGGGAGATCAGCACCTGCTCCCCCCGCTCGACGCGGCCGATCATCTCGGCGAGCCGTGCGCGGAACTCACTGACGGTCACCGCCCCCTGCGTGCGGGCTTGCATTCCATCTGCCATGGTTGCGGAAGGGGATGTTGCCGATACGAGAACCCAAGGCACACTACCTGAATGTACAACAGTTGTACATCACGCCGATGGCTTTGGGTTTTGGCTATTTTTTGGGCTTCGGCGGCGGATTCCTGGGCGGTGGAGGCGGCGGCGGGGGAGGGCGGCTTGGCCGCGCCGGCTTGCTGTTGTCGATCGGCCCGCTGCTACGCGACATATCGAAGCTCCTCGACTCGGCACGCTTCCTGCCAGCACTTCTGGTTGAGACGGTGGCTGTCCAGAATGTGGGCCTCTCCGGCAGCCGATGTCGCTGCCGTCAGCCCCTGCGAAAGCTCCACATGCCGGGATGCGAGATCCTCCCTTGACGCCACCGCTTCCTCGCAGTCCGCCCACAGTTGATGCCAGTCGTTGTCCAATCGGCTGCATTTCACGCTGATCGTATGCAGCACGGCCGCCTTCTCCGCGAAACGGCCCACGAGATCCACGATCACGATCAGCACGATGGCGCCGCCAAGAATGGCCTGCAGGACATCCGTCCACGGGCCGGGGAGATTGGTGGAGAGCAAGCCGATCACTCCAGTGGCGGAACCCAACAGGACCACTCGGACGATCTGGTGTCGCCTCTGATATCGGTTGTACAGGGCTTCGTAGTACCTGGCACACCTCGCGGCGTCCAGCAGACCCTGCCAGATCTCATGGCGTAGGGTTGGCGTGTTCATCGTCCTCCGTCTCGCACTTTCCCCGGAGAGTCGTGCCTGCAATCGTAAGGTCCGCCTTCCCCCACTTCAACAAGCGGACCCCGCACCCCCGCACCCGGCTCATGGTCCCGCCCGGAAACCGCTGCTCCGCGAGTAGCGCGTGCATCTCGGGGCTCGCCAGGAGCATGGCCTGCAGGTGTTCGGCGTCAAGTGAGCGTCGTCCGGACCAGGCGGGCGACCAGAACCACGTACCCGTCGAGTCCGTGGCACGGCCTTTCGGTCGCCCACGGGGTCGGCCGGGCTGTGCTCTGTGCCAACCCACCCGTCAATCCTCGGGCTCGGGATCTTCCTCCTCCGTGCTGTTGCGGTCCTCGATCAGTTGCTGCTGGAGGGCGGCAAGCGACCCGATGAGGGCGAGATCGTGTACGCCCGCAAGCGTCTGCCAGGCACGGCTGTCCATTCCATCCTCGAAGACGGTGCACAGCGCGAAGGAGACGACGCCTCGTTCGTCGAGGTCTTCGCGCAGGGCGACCATGGCTTCGAGCAGTTGCTCGTTGAGAAACTGGTCGCTCCGGTCGAATCGAAGGACCTTGAGGTCGGCCATTGAGCAACTCCGGCGGCGATGCGTACGAATCGGTCGATGTATGATGCCGGCTGGGCAAGCGAACCCACAAGGAGGGACGCGATGCCGGTACCGGGAGGGACTGGCGATCGCCGCAACATGACGTTGGAGCACGTACTCGAGACGGTGGTCGAGCGCCTCCGTTCAGACAAGCTGACCGACGAGGAGCACGTCAAATACTCGGTGATCCTTCCGATTCTGCGGGCCCTCGGATGGGACGACACGGATCCGTCGGCGTTCAAATCGCAGTACGTTTTGGACAACCGCAAGCGGGTGGATTACGCCCTGCTGGTCGAAGCCTACTCCAGGCGCGGAAGAGGACAGCCGATGGTCTTCGTTGAAGCGAAAAAACGCGGCGATTCAGGCCCTGACGGAGAGGAACAACTGTTCCTCTACGCAACCAACCGTGGCGTCCCGCTGCTGCTGTTGACGGACGGCGACCGCTGGGACTTCTACCTCAGCATGGCCTCAGGTGAGTACGCGGACCGAAAGTTCTGCGAACTCGATCTCTCGAAGGAACCAGCGCTGGCGCCTGGACCCCTCCAGCAATACCTCGCACGCGAGGCTGTCGTCTCGGGTGCGGCCAAGCAAAACGCGGAGGAGACCCTTCGCCGGCGCCTTGAGCGAAGGCGCGCCCGCGACTTGATGCCTGAGGTTTGGCGGGCACTGCTCCGAGACGCCGATGAGGTGCTTTGCGGTTTTCTCGCAGGCCAAGTGGAGAAGAAGTGTGGCGTCGAGCCTGATGAGGATCACGTCCGGCAGTTCCTCTCGGATCGCGCGCGAGACTCCTTCTCCGGTCGCATGTCGTTGTCGGGGCCGTCCGAGGCGCGTCGGAGGATTCGAGAACCGGTATCGACTCCGTCCGGTCGTGCGGAGGGACGACGGGAACAGGAGCGTCCCGAGGTTCACGAAACGCTGATAGGCAAGCCGAGGTACCATCGCCCCGTTCTTCGGGTGTTGTGCGGCATGGACGATGGCGCCGTAGCCCGTGAAGTTCTCGAGCGGGTCGGTCGGCTTGTGGAACCTGAGTTGACGGACTGGGATCGTTCCTTGAACGGCAGCGGTGCCGTACGTTGGAAACACGCCGTGCGCGGTGCGCTCAACGTGACGAAAGGAAGAGGACTGATCGACCAAGACCCGGTAAGCATGGCCTACAAGATCACCGAGGAGGGACGCGAGTTCCTTCGATCCTGATGAAGGGTGGCAGGCTTATTGGGCGCCCGGCCATGTCCTAAAAGCCCGTCCCGCGCCGCAACGCACTCCCCACCAGTACATCGACCAGCGTCTCGAAGTCGAAACCGGCGGCCCGCGCACCATCGGGGTAGAGGCTGGTCGGTGTCATCCCCGGCATGGTGTTGACTTCGAGGAGGTGCGTCTCCTCCCGGTCGGTGACCAGGAAGTCGGCGCGGGAGAGGTCGCGCAGCCCCAGTGCCCCATGGCTCGCGACTGCGATGCGCTGCAGCTCGGCGCTCGCCTCCTCGCTCAGTACGGCGGGGACGATGTGTTCGCTCTTTCCGGGCGCGTAGCGGTTCTCGAAGTCGTACCACTGGTCGGCTGCCGTCACGATCTCGATGACGGGCCAGGCGACCGGCCGCGCCCCCTCGAGGTCGAGGACGCCCACGGTGATCTCGCGCCCATGGACGAAGGGTTCGACGAGGACGGGATCGCCGAAGCCCCTGGCGGCCTCGATCGGGGCGCGCAGGTCGCCGCCGTTCGGGAGCGACGTGACGCCGAGCGCGGATCCCTGGCGGGTGGGCTTGACGGCCACCCGGGAGCCGAAGCGCCGTTCGACGACGGCGACCGCCTCGTCGAGGGGCATGCCGGGGGGCAGGACGATGTCGTCCAGGACGGGCAGGCGCGCGCGGCGGAAGAGGACCTTCGCCGCATCCTTGTCCATGCCGAGGGCGCTGCCGCGGACGCCGCTGCCGACGTAGGGCAGGCCGAGCATCTCGAGATAGCCCTGCACCGTGCCGTCCTCTCCGGGCGGGCCGTGCAGCACCGGAAACACCACCACGGGTTCGAAGTCGAGCAGGGCGTGCGTCAGCCCGTCGTCGAGTTCGAGCAGCGCCACGTCCCGGTAGCGCGCGCGCAGGGCCTGCGCCACCTGGCCGGCGGACGACCGGGATACCGCCGCCTCCGGCGAGTCACCGCCGGCCAGCACAGCGACCCGTTCGTCCTTCAGCGCCTCCCTCAGCGCCATGTGGCGTTCTTCACCGGGACACCCGGAAGGTCGTCATGGGGCTCGAAGCCGAAGACCTTGCCGAAGAAGAAATACTCGGCCTCGATGGCGCGGCGCGCGTTCTCCACGCGCCGGAAGCCGTGGCCCTCGCCCTCGAACAGCAGGTAGGCAACCGGAATCCCCTTTTCGCGCAACGCACCGAACATCTTCTCCGCCTGGTCGGGAGGCACGATCCGGTCGTCGGACCCCTGGAAGAAGATGGTCGGGCAGTTCAGCCGGTCCACGTGATGCAGGGGCGAGCGCGCGGCGAAGTCGGCTGCGTCGACGAGCCGATGGACGTAGCGCGACTCGAACTTGTGCGTGTCGGCGGCGAGGGCGGCCAGATCGCCGATGCCGTAGTGCACGGCGCCGGCGCGGAATGTCTTCGAGAAGGCAAGGGCGGCCAGGGTCGTGTAACCGCCGGCGCTGCCGCCGCGAATCGCCACGCGGCCGGGGTCTATGCGTCCGTCGAGCGCGAGGTGGCGGACGCCGGCGACGCAGTCCTCCACGTCCACGACGCCCCAACGGCCGTTCAGGCGCTCCCGGTAGGCCCGGCCGAAGCCCGTGCTGCCGCCGTAGTTGACGTCGAGCACGGCCCAGCCGCGTGAAGTGTAGTACTGGATGCCGAACGCCAGGTCGCGGGCCGCGGCGCCCGTCGGTCCCCCATGGCTGGTGACGAGCAGGGGCGGGAGCTCGTCTTCCGGGGCGGTACAGGCGGGATTGCACGGCGGGTAGAAGTTGCCGTAGGCGGTCGCCTCGCCGCTCGCGTAGCGGACCGTCTCGGGGTCCGCGAACGTGCCCGGCGGGAAGTCCGCCGCGCCCTGGGTCGCGAGCACCTCCACGCGCCCGGTCGCAAGCTCCAGTTCGACGACCGCCGCGACGTCGTCGCGGCGGCCGGCGATGAAGGCGACGCCCGCATCGGTCCGCGTCAGCGACCGATAGCTCGTGAAGTCCACGGGCAGGGGCGATGTCATGCCCTGCTCCACTTCGGCGACGACGAGTTCGGCGGCCCCGTCCTCGATGCGCTGGGCGACCACGTGCCGGGGCCCGGCGACGACGTACGCGCGCGTGTCGAGCCGCCAGAGCGGCAGGCCGTATTCGGCGTCGTCCGGCACGGCGCAGTAGACGCCCGACGCGTCGTAGCTGTACAGGTTCCAGAAGCCGCTCTCGTCGGAGACGTACAGGACGCGGTCGTTGCCGATCCACTGTGGCTGGAACACGGACTCGTCGACGCCTCCGGCCACCACGGTCTCTTCCGCCAGCCCGGCGGCGCCGAGGCGCGCAACGACGAGTTGCGTGCCGTCCCAGGGCATGTTCGGGTGGTCCCACGCCAGAAAGGCGATCCGCGCGCCGTTCGGCGACAAGTGGTGCGCGGCGTAGAAGTCGTGGCCCGCGTGCAGCACGTCTATCGTCCCGGTCGCCGGGTCGATGCAGACGAGATCGTTCACCGGCTCCGCGGCGATGCCGTGGCGTTCGCGTACGGCGATCAGGCGTTGGCCGGCGGCGTCCCACGCGAGCCCCCCGAAGCGTTCGTTGGCGTCGCCGGACGTCACCCGCTCGGGCAGGGCGCCGTCAAGGCCGACGGCGTAGACGTTCTGGTCCTCGAAGTTGACGAACCAGGCCCTGCCGTCGGAGACCGCGAACGCGCCGCCGCCGTACTCGTGCACGCGGCTGCGGGCGTTGAACGGCTCCGGAATGAGGTCGCGGCGTGCGCCGTCGGCGTGCTGCACGAGCGCCGACCGCCCGGCCTCGGTCGGGCGCCCCTCGAGCCAGTAGAACGCCCCGCCGCGGTATTCGAGCTCCGCGAACGACACGAAGGCCGAGAGCATCACGTCGGCGGTGATCGGCGACGGCCACGCGCCGTAGGGTCTGATGTCCGTCATGGCCGTCCCAGGCGGCGGCCGACGGTTGCGCCGTTGGTCAGCGTGGCGCGCGTGTCGAGCACGGCCCACCGCTCGTGGTCGCGCCACGCTCCATCGATGAACAGGAACGCGCGCGACGCGCCTTCGCGCTCGAAGCCGCAGCGCTTCACGAGATTGATCGAGCGGCTGTTGCGGGGCTGGATGTTGGCCTCGATGCGATGCAGGCCGAGTTCGTCGAACGCGTAAGCCTTGACCAGGCCAAGGCCCTCCGCCATGTAGCCCTGCCCGGCCAGCCGCGCGGTGGCGTAGTACCCGAGAGAGGCGCTGAGGAAAGAGCCCCGCACGATGTTGTTCAGGTTGATGACGCCGGCGATCTCGTGGGTCTCCTTCAGGCAGACGAGGAGGCCCTCGTGGTCCTCGCGCTGCGTGCGCCGGAGGTACAGGCGGAAGGCGTGCGTGGTGCGCGGCGGGGAAATCCAGGGATCGTGCAGCGCCCGGCCTGCGTGGGCCAGGGCCACGACCTCCGCGCGGTCCGAGCCGTGCACCTTGCGCAGGTAGACGCGCGTCGCCCTCACGGTCGTTCGCCGCCGCCGGTCGCGGTGTCGGCGGTTGCGGGGGCGGAAGCCGCGGCAGCGCGCGTACGGTCCAGGCGGTGCGCCAGTTCGAGCAGGAAGATCTCCCAGATGGTGGGCGGCACGATGGCGAGACCGAGGGCGACCAGGTGCAGGGGGTGGAGGTGGAATCCGTGGTCGTCGTGGAACCAGATCCCGTCGAAGTCGAACCCGCGATGTTGCCAGTACAGGAGGCCCAGGGTGGCGATGCAGATCCCGAGGGCGAGCAGCACGAGCCGCGACGCGTATCTCATGACGGCTTCGCGAACGCGTAGAAGACGCCTCGTCCGGCGAGCCAGACTTCCTGGAACTCCTCGATGTCGTAGCTGTGCGGCACGTCGGCGACCTTGGGGGCGGCGGGATCGTTGACCAGTACGCGATTATTCTGGATGCCGCGCACGATGACCAGATGTCCGGGTGAAGCGGCCAGCGGCGCGCCCGACAGGGCGCCCGCGCCGAAGGCGATGCTGGCGACGAACGGATGTCCCGCGTCGAGCATGCGCCAGGCGGTGTCCCAGCCCGCCGTGGCTTCGGCGGCGCCGAGTACGCCCCAGCGGCTCGCGGCCCAGACGTTCTGCGGCCAGACGCCGTACAGGTCCGTCGGTCGATGGTACGCCGCGACGACCAGTTCATGGAACTCGTGCCGGACATCCAGGTGGTCGAGCGCCATCGACACGCACGTCGGCGAACAGATCCGCGGCCGCAGGGCTGGCGGCCCCGCCATCTGGGTGCGCGGCGGGACCGGAAGGACCGGCGTGTCGGTGCCGTGCGGCGGCCGGACAGCCGTACGCCGCGGCCGGATGCTGACGACGGCGAGGTAGTCCGCGGGCGCGGTCGGGGCGTTGACGCGGAAGCGCAGCCGCGCTCCGGCCAGGGGCGCGGATGTCTCGAAGCAGTCGACGCGGACCCGCGCGGATCCGCCGGGCATGTCCTCGTGCTGCCGCCGGGGGCGGCCGCTGCCGGCCGTCACGGAGCGCGACTCGCCATCGATGAGTACGCAATGGTGGTCCGGACTGCCGAGCGCGGCGAAGCTCGGCAGGATCAGGTGCTCCGCCGGCACCGGCGGGAGTTCGACGTCGGCCGCCAGCGCGCCCTCGCGGCGCCGCCAGTCGAGGGCGCCGGGCAACGGCAGCGGGTAGCGCCAGCGGCGCCGTGCTGGCGCGAAGCCGGTCCGATGGATAACCTCCGTCGCGTGTCCCACCTGATCCTCTACACGACCGCCGCCTGCTCGGCTTGCGAGGCAGCGCTCGACCGCGTCCTCGCTCTCGCGGACCCGCGCGCCCGGACCCTGGTGACGCGCGAAGTCGCGGACGATGACGACCTCTTCGAGGAGTACGGCGCGCGCGTGCCCGTCCTGTCGTTCCGCGGTACGGAACTCGACTGGCCGTTTGCCGAGTCGGACATGCGGCGGCTACTCGACACCGGCTGAACGGGCGCGTTCGGCGGTGGGCGCCGGCGCCGCGAGGCCGAACAGGCGCTCGGCATTGTGCGCGGTCAACGCGCCGACAGCCCGCGGGGTCGTGTTCCGGCAGCGTGCCACCTCCCGTGCGACCCACGGCAGGAACCCGGGCTCGTTGCGCCGTCCGTGCGCCGGGGCGCCGGCGCCGCGCTTCGGCATGGTGCGGGGCAGGAGGTACGGCGCGTCCGTCTCCAACAGCAATCGCTCGTCCGGGATGAGCGGGGCGAGCGCCCGCAGTTCCAGCCCGCGGCGCTCGTCGCAGATCCAGCCGGTGATGCCGACGTAGTAGCCGGCCGCCAGCCAGCGGTCGAGATCGGCGCGCGACCCGGTGAAACAGTGGATGACCACCTGTTCCGGGACCGCCCCGTTGGCCGCGAGCAGCCGCGCCGTCTCGCCGGCGGAGTCGCGGTCGTGCACGAACAGCGGCAGCCGGAGCCGGACCGCGAGACGGACCTGGGCGGCGAAGACCTCTCGCTGCGCGTCCGGGGGAGAATAGTTGCGGTGGAAGTCGAGGCCCGTTTCGCCCACGGCGACGACGCCGTCCCGTCCCGCGAGCGCTTCGATCGCCTCCAGCCAGCCGGGCTGGACCGAATTCGCTGCGTGCGGATGGACGCCGGCGGTACTCCACAGGCCGTCCCGTCCGTCCACGAGGTCGGCTGCCGTCGCGGCGGAGGAGACATCCGTCCCCGTCACCACGATGCCGCGGACGCCGGCGGCCCGGGCGCGCGCGATCACCTCGGCGCGGTCGGCGTCGAAGGCGGGGGACGTCAGGTTGGCGCCGATGTCGATCACGGGACGCGGCGCTCGTGTGGGCCGAGCACGGGGACGTTCCTGCCGAACCGACTGGCGTAGACATGGCTGAACGCGAGCACGCTCTTGACGTAGCCGCGCGTCTCGGCGAACGGGATCGTCTCGATCCACACGTCCGTCGGCATGTCGCCGCGTTCCCGGAGCCACCGGTTCACGCGGCCGGTGCCCGCGTTGTAGGCGGCGGCGACGAGTGCGCGGTGATTGTCGTAGCGCGCCATCAGCTCCGCCAGGTGATGGGCCCCGAGCGTGACGTTCGTGTCGGGGTCGAACAGGTCCGCCGCCGAGGGCCGCCGCAGGCGTACGTTCGCCGCGGTCGCGCGGGCGGTGGCGCCCATGAGCTGCATCAGGCCGCGCGCGCCGGCGGGGGAGAGCGCGCGGGGGTTGAACGCGCTCTCCTGGCGCGAGACCGCGAACAGGAACGACACCGGCAGGTTGGTCGCGAAGGCGTGGCGCTGGTAGGTGTCGAGGAACGGTGTCGGAAAGCGTACGGCCAGATGGTCCGTCAACTCGGCCTGGCTGGCGCCGATGATGCCCTGTTCGATCCATCCCATGTCGGACACGAGTTCCACCAGGCCGTGCCGGTCCTCGAGGGACAGCTCGTCGTAGATCGCGAACCACTCGCGCCGGGCGTTGACGCGGTCGCCGACCGCGAACAGTTCCGTCATCCGTTCGACCGCCGGGTTGCGCCGCAGGTTCTGCTGCACCGACGCGTCGACGCGACCGCCGCGTTCGTTGAGGGAGGGTGCGATGCCAAGGCGGTCGGCCGCGAGGAAACCGTAGTAGTGCCGGTGCGTGGCCAGATCGCGCAGCACCGCCTCGCCGCGGCCGGTGCCGTCGCCGGCGGCCGTCAGCCCGCGTCCGAGCCAGTAGCGCCATTCCAGCGTGTCGCGGGTTGCCGTATCGAAGCTGTCGATCCACCCGGCCGCCTCGGCCCACCTCAGGTGCGCGACGTTCGCCGCCGCCATGCCCGTGCGGTAGTCCGGCGAATGGGAGTCGGCCGCGGGGTTCGGGTCGGCCGGGAACTCGCCGAGTTTCGCGAGGCCGAGGGCGATCCGTTCGTCCACGTACGTCCGGATGCCGGCGGTCATCGACGCGCGCCCGCGGTAGCGCCGCCACGCCTGCGCCGCATCGGCCGGGCTGCGCGCGGCATAGCGGGTCAGGGCATGGGCGAGGGCCTCGTGGCCGTGCTCGGTGTCCGGAAAGCGGGCGGGCTGGCCTGCCACCCGGGGGCGGACGTGGCCGTCGTAGTACGCCTGCGCGGCCTTGGTCCGGGAGCCGGTAAAGAACCGCAGGAGGTACCGGGCGAGGGTGCGCTCGTTGTTTTCGATGGCGAGGCCGAGGCGCCTCCAGGCCATCTCCTCCGTGCGTCCGCCGGCCGCCATCCAGACCTCGAACAGGGGGTCGCATGCCTTGGGCTGGGACTCTCCGACCACCCATAGGTCCGGCGCCAGGGCGAGCGCCGCTTCCCGGTCACCCGTGCGGTACAGGGCACGGGCGTGGTAGCAGCGGGCGTCGGCGCGTTGCTGTGGCACGTAGTGGTCGCGGTAGACCTGCCAGCGTCCGCGCCGCGCCTGCGCCACCAGCCACCTGCCGTAGAGACGCTCGCCGAGGGGCATGGCGGCGAGGGTGTTGCGCGCCTCGACGGCGTCGGCCGGCGAGAGATGCCGCAGGCGGGACTCCAGGTCGTAGTAGACCAAGTAAGGATGCAGGGCGTAGCCTTCGAGGTCCCGCAGGGCGCGGCGGAACTCGCCGACGCGGCCGGCCTGCAGCGCGTGGACGGCGTTCTTGTACTGGTTGCGGAGCTCGTAGAGATCATCGTCCGCGGCGGCGGCGCCGGCCAGCGCTACGGCGATCAGCCACAGCGCGCGGCGCACGATACGGCTCGTGCGGCGCGTCGGGGCCGGCCCGGGCCCGACGTCGGTCGCCGGGCGACCGACGCCGGCCACTCCGTGATCTCGGCCGGATACTCCAGACTCGGCCGGATGCTCCGAAACGGGGGTTCTGCAGGTCAGTTCGGGTCAGTCCTCGATCTGGTGCGCGCCGGGTCCGACGCGGACTGCGAGTACGTCGCAGCGAGCCCCGTGGAGCACGCCATTGGCGGTGGAGCCGAGCAACAGGGCCAGACCGTGACGGCCGTGGCTGCCCACCACGACCACGTCCACGTCGGCTTCCTGGGCGATGCGATGGATTTCCGCTTCCGGCCGCCCGAAGATGAGGTACTGGCGGTGCTCCGGCACGGCCACGCTCGCGCAGAACTCCGCGAGGTGCGAGCGTGCCTGCTCCTGGATCTGGTCCTGCACCGACGAGAGGTCCATGGGGATATCGCCGCCGTAGGCGAGGCTCAACGGCTCGATGACGTGGATCACGTGCAGCTCCGCGTCGAAGAATTTCGCGAGAGCGACGGCGCGGTCCGCCACCGGCTTCGATTCCTCGGTCAGATCGACGGCGAGCAGAATGCGTTTGTAGGCAGCCATGGCGCGTCCCCCGAAGCCACTGCGGAAACTGCTCCCGAAACCACAGTTTCCGATTGCTCCCCGGCTCGTTTTGCGGCGACCATACACACAATGTCCAGCGCTCTCAATACGCCGTCGAGGTCGCCCGAAGAGTCGCCGCGGCATGCGGCGACGGATGCATCGCCGGGGGGACTGGCTTGGTCTGGCTGATCGTGGGGCTCGGACTCCTGGTGGCCTTCGGTCCCATCGTCTGGCTCATGCCGTCGCGGCGGGACCGGCAGCTCGCGCGGTTGCGGGAGGCGGCGCGGCGCGCTGGGCTGGTGGTGGAACTCGTGCGCGTTGCGGCCCTCGACGCCACGCCGGAGGAGCGGGTCAGCGCCGGGGGCGTGTCCCGGGATGCGCGGCGGCCCTGCACGGCCTACCGGCTGCCGGTCCATGGCGTCGGGGAGGACGCGCCGGCCTGGTTCCTGCTACGGGAGCGCGGCGGGACGGAGCCGCTGCCGGGCTGGAATCTCCACCCGGAGGTCCGCCCGCGGCGGTTGCCGCCGGAGGCGCGGTCCTACTGGACACGGGTCGAAGGGGCGGTGGCGGCGAGCCTGCTCGAACGGTGCATCGCGCTAGAGTGCACCCCGGCGGCGGTTACCTGGTACTGGCTGGAGAACGCGGGCCCGCACGCGCCGGCCGACATCGTGGCCGACATTGCGCGCTGTCTCGGCGCGCTCGCGGCGCTGCAGCGGGAGGCGGCGGCGGGTGCACAATGACCGCGCGCGGGAGAGGCCCCTCGCGGTGGTCCCGGGCGCACGTCCCGCGGGGCGAATGGATGCTTCCCTCGCTTCGAGCCCGTATTGTATAAACCGCGCCCTTGACCCGTCCGGACGGGCGGCCACGGGCAGCGCAGGAACGTAGTCGGGAGGTTTATGGCGAGGTCGCTTGTCATCGTCGAGTCGCCAGCGAAGGCGCGCACCATCAACCGTTATCTCGGCAAGGACTACGTCGTCAAGTCGAGTGTCGGCCACGTGCGCGACCTGCCGGTCGGGGGCAAGCCCGCCGACAGCCAGGAGCGTGCGCGCGAGGCCGCCCGCACGCGCAAGCTGTCGCCGGCCAAGAAGGTGGAGCACAAGCGCCGCCGGGCGCGGGCGCAGCTCGTGCGCCGCATGGGCGTGGATCCGGACAACGACTGGCAGGCGGAATACGAAGTCCTGCCCGGCAAGGACAAGGTCGTCACGGAGCTGCAGCGCATTGCGGACGGCTCCGACCACATCTATCTCGCCACGGACCTCGACCGCGAGGGAGAGGCGATCGCGTGGCACCTGCAGGAGCTGATCGGAGGCGACCCGGAGCGCTTTCGCCGCGTCGTGTTCAACGAGATCACCCAGCCGGCGATCGAAGCGGCGTTCCGCAGTCCGGGCCGCATCGACGAGAATCGCGTCAACGCGCAGCAGGCACGCCGCTTTCTCGACCGCGTGGTGGGCTTCGAGCTCTCCCCGCTGCTGTGGGCGAAGGTGGCGCGCGGGCTCTCGGCGGGCCGGGTGCAGTCGGTGGCCGTGCGGCTCATCGTCGAGCGCGAGCGGGAGATCCGGGCGTTCGTTCCGGAAGAGTATTGGGAGGGATACGCCGACCTCACGCGCGGCGGCGACGACGAAGCGCACCGCTTCGCGGTGACCCGGGAAGGCGGGGCGGCGTTCCGGCCGGGCAACGCGAACGACGCGCACGGCGCCCTCGCACGGTTGCGCGAGGCGGCGTTTGCGGTCGCGCGGCGGGAAGACCGGCCGACCACGACGGCTCCCGGCGCCCCCTTCATCACCTCGACCCTGCAGCAGGCGGCGTCGACCCGGCTCGGGTTCGCCGTGCGCAAGACGATGAGCCTCGCGCAGCGGCTCTACGAGGCCGGGCACATCACCTACATGCGCACGGACTCTACCAACCTGTCGCAACCCGCGGTGTCGGCCGTCCGGGCGTACATCGAGGAGGCGCATGGCGGCGCCTACCTGCCGCCCCGTCCCGTGGTCTACGCCAGCAAGGCCGCCGCCCAGGAGGCGCACGAGGCGATCCGCCCGACGGACGTGGGCACGGTGCCCGGCAGCCTCGGGAAGTTGCCGGCGGACGAGCGGCGCCTGTACGACCTGATCTGGCGACAGTTCGTCGCCTGCCAGATGTCGCGCGCGCGGTACCTGTCGACGACGGTGGTGGTCGAAGGCAACGGGTTCGAGTTGCGCGCGCGGGGCCGCATCATGCAGTTCGATGGCTACACGCGCGTGCTTGCCCCCGCGGCGCGCCGCGACGACGACCGGCCGATTCCGGCGTTCGTCCAGGGTGAGGCCCTGCGTCTCGTCGATTCCGCGGTGGTGCAGCATTTCACCAAGCCTCCGCCCCGCTACGGGGAGGCCAGTCTGGTGCGGGAGCTGGAGAAACTCGGCATCGGGCGCCCGTCCACGTACGCCGCGATCATCTCGACGATCCAGGAGCGCGGCTACGTTTCGCTGGAGAAGCGCCGCTTCCGGGCGGAACGGATCGGAGAACTCGTCACCGACCGTCTCGTGGAGAACTTCGGCGACCTGATGGACTACTCGTTCACCGCCGAACTGGAACAGGAACTCGACCGGATCGCGGGTGGCGAGCGCGGCTGGCGCGCCGTGCTCGACGGGTTCTACGAGGGCTTCAGCGACCGGCTGGAAAAGGCCGCGGTCCCCGGCGGGGGCATGCGGGGCAACGAGCCTACCGACACGGACGTCCAGTGCGGGCGTTGCGGGCGTCCGATGCAGGTGCGCACCGCCAGCACGGGCGTGTTCCTGGGTTGCTCGGGGTATCGGCTGCCGC
The DNA here is from genome assembly GCA_963664635.1 of Pseudomonadales bacterium. GTDB lineage: Bacteria > Pseudomonadota > Gammaproteobacteria > Pseudomonadales > Azotimanducaceae > VXNE01. The sequence goes on from OY761542.1 coordinate 1,700,239, forward strand.
CGAAGGAACGCTGTACGAACACGCTCAACCTCATGCCCGGGGACGAGGTCGTGGACGTCGACGAGGACGGCGAGCGGGAGCTCGAACTGCTGCGCTCCAAACGGCGGTGCGACCGGTGCGGAACGCCGATGGACTCCTACCTGGTCGACGCTCGGCGCAAGCTGCATGTGTGTGGGAACAACCCGGACTGCGGCGGCTTCGAAGTGGAGGCAGGGGAGTTCCGCATCAAGGGGTACGACGGCCCGACGCTCGTCTGCGACCGCTGCGGCGCGGAAATGCAGCTCAAGTCGGGGCGGTTCGGGAAATACTTCGGGTGCACCAGCGACGAGTGCTCCAACACGCGCAAGATCCTGCGCGACGGCCGCCCGGCGCCGCCGCGCGCCGACCCGGTGCCGATGCCCGAACTCGCCTGCGAACGCGTCGACGACCACTTCGTGCTGCGCGACGGGGCGGCGGGGCTGTTTCTGGCGGCGAGCCAGTTCCCGAGGAACCGGGAGACGCGGGCGCCCCTGGTTCGGGAGCTGAAGGCCCATGCGAACGAATTGGAGCCGCGCTTCGCCTACCTGCTGGACGCGCCCGAGGCCGACCCGGACGGCAATCCGGCGGCGGTGCGCTTCTCGCGGAAGACCCGGGAGCAGTTCGTGGCGTCGGAGCGGGACGGCAAGCCCACCTCGTGGCGCGCCAGCTACCGGGACGGTGCCTGGGTGGAGCAGACCGGCTCGGCCCGCGCGGGCTCTCGTTCAGGCTCTCGTTCAGGAAAGGAACGCGCGAAGGCCGCCCGTCGAAAGCGGAGCAACTGAGCGAGCGCGGGGCGCCGTCGCGCCGCGTCAGCCGCGCCGCAGCACGCCTACGCTCAATCCCTCGATGGCGAACTCGGTTTTCCTGAGATCCACCTCGATGGGTTCGTAGTCCGCGTTTTCCGGCAGGAGGAGGACGCGCGCCCCGTTCGACGTGCGCTGGTAGCGCTTGACCGTGACCTCGTCGTCGACCCGCGCGACCACGATCTGGCCGTTGCGCGCCTCCGGCGTCTTGTGCACGGCGAGCAGGTCGCCGTCGAGGATGCCGGCGCCGGTCATGCTGTCGCCGTGGACGCGCAGCAGGAAGTCGGCCGGCGGCCGGAACAGTTCCGCGGGGATGTCGCAGGAGTCCTCGATGTGCTCCACGGCCAGAATGGGGTTGCCGGCGGCGACCCTGCCGACGATGGGCAGACCGGCCGGCGTGGGCAACCGGATGCCGCGCGAGCGTCCTGGCGTCATCTCGATGGCGCCCTTGCGCGCGAGTGCCCGCAGGTGCTCCTCCGCCGCGTTGGGCGACCGGAAGCCGAGTGCCCGGGCGATGTCGGCGCGGGTTGGCGGGTAGCCGGTCTCGGCGATGTGGGACCGGACGAAGTCGAGGACGACGGTTTGCCGCTGGGTGAGCTTCTCCATGGGATGCTGTCGATATGTACAGTGAGTCTGGCATTATATACAGCGTGAAAAAAATGTGTAGGGGAGGGGTGGGTGTACGTCAAAAATGTGATGCGGAGAGGGAAGGTTGAGATGTGGCGGGGTTGAGCGGATACTTCTGGCAATGTTCATATTTGCCAGACGGGGAGGCCTCCATGGCGGCGCCACGCGACATCGACGTTCTAACCGGGCAGCGGGATGAGTTGTTGGGGGAGTTGGCCGGGGTGGGCGACCTGCGGCCGGGCACGCTGCAGGCGCGCTACCGCCGGTGCGGCAAGCCGACCTGCCACTGCGCGCGGGAGGGCGATCCGGGGCACGGGCCGAAGTGGGTGCTGGTGTCGCGCGTCGCGGGCGGGACGCGCAACTGGACGATACCGGACGAGGCCGTGCAGCGGACGCGGGAGCATCTCGACGAGTGCCGGCGCTTCCGGGAGTTGACGCGGGAGCTGATCGCCGTCGGCGACGAGTTGTGCCAGGCGCGGCTGGAGGGGGACGCGCCCGGGGCACCGGGAAAAAGGGGGCGGCGGAGCCCGCGTTCGAGGCGCGGCTAGCGACGGTGCTGGACGCCGAGGCGGGGCGGCTGCTCGGGGAGGGGGTGCTGGACGGGATCGGCTTCGAGCGGCTGGAACGCGCCTGCCGCCGGGTCGCCCTGGAGGCGATGGGCCGGGCGCTGGCGGCGCGGCTGAACGCCGACCGCTCGGACGAGCGCGGGCCGCGGCTGGCGTGCCCTCGGCGGGACCGAAGCGACCACCGCGGCGACGGCATGGCGCGCCATGCCGGGCGGCGCGCGAAGACCTTCGTCACGGCGCTCGGGGAGATGGAACTGGTGCGCGCGTGGTACCACTGCGACGCCTGCGGCCGCGGCTTCGCGCCGCGCGACCGGGAACTCGGCTTCGGCGACGGCGGTCTGTCGCCGGCGGTGCTGCGCATGGTCGGCAGCGCGGCCGGCGAGGTGAGCTTCGCCACGGCCGGTTCCCTGCTGCACGAACTGGCGGGCCTGAACGTCGACGCCAAAACGGTGGAGCGCCGCGCCGAGGCGCTCGGCCGCGAGATCGCGGCGGACGAACGGGACCGGGTCGCGGCCGGGCCCGCCACCGCGCGCACGCTGTATCTCGGTCTCGACGGCACCGGCGTGCCGGTGCGCCGCGCCGAGACCGAAGGGCGGGCCGGCAAGCAGCCGGACGGTTCCGCGAAGACGCGCGAGGCGAAGCTCGCGGTGGTGTGGTCCGCCGAGCGGACCGGCGCCGACGGCGCCCCGGCGCGCGACCCCGGCTCGGTCACCTGCTCCGCCGCCATCGAGTCCGCCGCCACGCGCGACACCGACACCGTTCCCGCGCCCTTCGCGCGGCGCGTCGTGCGCGAGGCCGCGCGGCGCGGCTTCGGGGCCGCCGAACGCCGCGTGGTGCTCGGCGACGGCGCGGCCTGGATCTGGAACATCGCCGCGGAGCACTTCCCCGGCGCCGTCGAGATCGTCGACGTGTTCCACGCCGCCGAACACCTGCACGACATCGCCAAGGCCGTCTACGGCAACGACAACGACCTCGCGCGCGTCTGGGCGGAGCAGCGCCGCGGCGAACTCCTCGCCGGCGCCTTCGACGACCTGCTCCGGGCCGTCGGCGCCCACGCCGGCCGCTGCGAGGAGGCCCGCAAGGGGCGCGCCTACTTCGCCGGCAACCGCCGCCGCATGGACTATCCCGGGTTCCGCGCCCGGGGACTGTGCATCGGCAGCGGCGTCGTCGAGGGCGCCTGCCGGAACGTCGTCGCCAGCCGCCTCAAGCGCGGCGGCATGCGCTGGACCGTCGCCGGCGCCGACGCCATCCTCGCCCTGCGTTCCTACATCGTCAGCCACCGCTTCGACGACTTCTGGCACCGCCGCGCCGCCGCAAAATGACCTTCATCTCACAATCAAGACGTACACCCGGGAGGGGTTCGCCCTCATTCGCCCTCCGTTCCGTCCTTGACTTGACGGTGCGAAATTGCGCACCGTTCCGCAGCCCTGATGGGAACGACAAGGATGGAAGACTTCCTCGACTGGTTCCTCGCCCACACCTGGGCGGGGTCGATGTTCGCCGTGGTGCTGGCCACCCTGGTGGCGCGCTACGTTGTGAAGCGCGGTTTCGACCGCCTGGCCGGGCAGGCGGAGAAAACCCACAACATCTACGACGACGCGGTCCTGCACTCGGGCCGCAAGCCCATCGGGTGGGGCGTCTACCTGTTCGGTTTCTCGTGGGCGGCCGAGATCGCGGGCGAGCGGTCGCCGCAGGAGATCTTCGAGTACATCGAGCCGTTGCGCGAAGTCGGGGTCATCCTGCTGCTCGCCTGGTTCGCCGTGCGCTTCATCTCCTTTCTCGAAGTGCACCTCGGCGACAAGGAGTACGGTCCCTCGCGGGTGGACCGGACCACCGCCATGGCGCTCGGCAAGCTGCTGCGGGCATCGGTGGTGATCACCGCCCTGCTGATCGTGCTGCAGAGCCTCGGCTTCAGCGTCACGGGCGTGCTGGCGTTCGGCGGCATCGGCGGCATCGCCATCGGTTTCGCGGCGCGGGACCTGCTCGCGAACTTCTTCGGAGCGCTCATGCTCTACCTCGACAGGCCCTTCTCGGTCGGCGACTGGATCCGCTCGCCGGACCGTGACATCGAGGGGACGGTGGAGGATATTGGCTGGCGGCTTACCCGCATCCGGACCTTCGACCAGCGGCCTCTGTACGTACCGAACAGCGTCTTTGCCACGCTTGCCGTCGAGAATCCGGAACGGATGGAGAACCGCCGCATCTACGAGACCATCGGCGTGCGCTACGACGACATCGACGTGCTCAAGGCGGTGATCGACGAGGTGCGGCAGATGCTGCGCACCCACCCGGCGATCGACACCTCGCGGACCCTCATGGTGAACTTCGTGAGCTTCGGCCCGTCGTCGCTGGACTTCTTCGTCTACACCTTCACGAAGACCACGGTGTGGACCGAGTTCCACGAGATCAAGGAGGAGATACTCTTCCGGATCGCCGACATCATCGCCCGGCATGGGGCGGAGGTGGCGTTCCCGACGCAGACGCTGCTGCTCGACGGTCCGCCGCAACCCGAGCCGGAGCGGACCGATGATCCCCGCTCCGCGTGACATCGCCGAGTGGGCGGAGTGCCTGTACGACGCCGAGGCCGTGCGCTTCGCGATCGACCGCGTCGCCGTACGGATCGCGCTCGACATCGCCGACGCCCGTCCACTGGTCGTCTGCGTGATGAACGGCGGCCTGCCGTTCACGGCGGCGCTGCTGGCCCGGTTCGCGTTCCCGCTGGAAGTCGACTACGTCCACGCGATGCGCTACCGCGACGCGGTCCCCGGCAAACTCCCGAGCGGCGGCGATCTGCGCATCCGCGTCGCGCCGGCGCATGCGCTGGACGGCCGGACGGTGCTCCTGGTCGACGACGTGCTCGACGAGGGGGTCACGCTGGAGCGGCTCGGGAGGTTCCTCGAGGCAGGCGGTGCGTCGACGGTGAGCACCGCCGTGCTGGTGGACAAGGCCGTCGCCGGCCGGACGTTCACGGCCGACTACGCGGCGCTGTCGGCCCCCGACCGTTATCTCGTCGGCTGGGGCATGGACTACAACGGCTGGTACCGGAACCTGCCGGCCATCTATGCGCTTGAAGAGACGCCCGAAGAGCCGCCGGAGGACGCGCCGTGAGCCCGCGGCGCGTGGGCATCGTCGGAGGCACGGGCCTCGCCGGTCTTGCCGGGCTCGAGGCACGGCCGGGCGGCGACGCCGCCGCCACGGAGACACCCTATGGCCCGGCGTCGGCGGCGCCGGAGCGCGGGAGCCTCGGCGGGGTGGAGGTCGTGTTCCTGCAGCGCCACGGCAACCCGCGCGGCATCCTCCCCCACCGCGTCAACTACCGCGCCAACCTGTGGCTGCTGAAGTCGCTCGGGGTCGATGCGGTCGTCGCCGCCTACACCGTGGGCGGCCTTGCGCCCGAGTACCGCGATGCGGACCTCGTCGTTCCGCACCAGCTCATCGATTACACCCATGGCCGCGACGACACGTACGTCGGGCCGGGCGAAATCAGGCACGTGGACTTCACCGAGCCGTTCGATCCCGCACTGCGGACCGCCCTTGTCGCGGCGGGAGAGCGCGGCGAGCTGCGCGGACGCCTGCACTGCGGCGGCGTGTATGGCTGCACGCAGGGACCGCGCCTGGAGACCGCCGCCGAGGTGGATCGCCTGGAGCGGGACGGCTGCACGGTGGTCGGCATGACGGCCATGCCGGAGGCGGTGCTGGCGCGGGAACTCGGGTTGCCCTACGCCGGGGTCTGCCTGGTCGTGAACCCCGCCGCCGGCCGGGGCGACGGACCCATCACGAGCAGCGGCATACGCGCGGCGGTGGAGCGGGGCACGGCCGACCTGTCACGCTTATTGCGGGCCTTTCTCGACGGCCTCGACGAGAGCCGCTAGAGCGCGCGGCACGTCGAGCCGGGTCGCGCGCAGGACGAGACCGATCCTCGGGTGGTCGAGGTAGTGGATGTCCCCGGTGCGCATGCGCCGGGTCTCGGAGAGCACCGCGTAACCGCGTTGTCTCGGGCCGCCTGCGCCGGCGGCGGGCTCGGAGGCGCCCTCGTGCAGCCAGAGCTCGGCGTGCACCTCCACGAACGTGCCGCGGGCGACCCGCAAGGTCCCTTCGAGCCGGTAGCGGCCGCCCGCGCCAGGGGCGCCGAGTTGCAGGAGTACGGGGAGGGCGCGACGCGGGCTCGCCGCGGCCTGGAACCAGCGGCCGTGATGCAGCACCTCGTAGTCCGGCGAGCGCCGCATGCGGCGTACGTGGGGGGTCAGGGAGAGCCCGTCGGTGCGCCACTGCATGCTCGCGCGCACCAACCCCTCCTCGAACGCGGCGAACGCCGCGCGCGCGCGCGTCTCCGGAGCCGGCGGCGGGGGCGGGACCGGCGCGGCCGCGGGCTCGGGAACGCTCGCCGGGTCGTGGCCGGACGCCGAATCCTCACTCGTGGCGGGTTCCGGCAGCCGTACCAGCGAGGGCGGGTCCATCCACAGCCACGCCGGCGGGACGGGACCCTCCGTGGCGGGCAACTCGTGCGTGGCCGGCCGGCGCCATGCCGACGGCGGCGGATCGAAGCCGGTCAGGGGCAGGGGATAGCGGCGCGGGTCGAAACGCGCGAGCAGTTCGCGCGTCTGCACGGACCGGTGCAGGAAGACCACCGCTTCGACCTCGTGCCAGTCGTGCGCGAGCCAGTCGCGAAACTTCCGTTCGGCGGCGCTGGCCTGGCCGGCGTAAGCGCCGGCGAGCAGACAGCCGAGGACCCACGGCAGTGCCCGCGCAGCGGAGCGTCTATGCCGTGGCCGCGACACCGGTGGAAACCTGCGGGGCGAGCCGCTCGAGCAGCCGCTCGACGAACTCGAAGCGTGCCTCCGGCGCGAGCGATGCCGAGAAACGGAGGGTGGCCGCGTCCTGCAGCCGGTACGTGTCGGGTTCGCGCTGCACGAGGCCCACCACCGTCATTGGGTGTACCGGGGTGTCCGCTTCGAAATCCAGCCGGCCGGAGGCCGGTCCGACGTCGATCCGCGCGATACCGAGCGCGTCGCTCGTGAGCTTGATCTCCGTGGTGCGGAACAGGGCGCGCGCCGCTTCCGGCAACGGCCCGAAGCGGTCGATGGCCTCCGCCTTGAGGTCGTCGAGGGCGTCGAAAGTGCCCGCGTTGGCGATGCGCTTGTACAGGATCAGCCGCATGTGGACGTCCGGCAGGTAGTCGTCCGGAATCAGCGTCTGCACGTGCAGGTTCACTTCGGGGCTGCCGCGCAGCGTGGGCAGCGGCTCGTCCATGTCGGGGACGCGCCCGGCGCGTATCGCGTCCACGGCGCGCTCGAGCATCTCCATGTAGAGCGAGAAGCCGATCGTCTCGATCTGGCCGGACTGATCCTCGCCGAGCAGTTCGCCGGCGCCGCGGATCTCGAGGTCGTGGGTGGCCAGCGTGAACCCGATGCCGAGCTCGCCCGCCGCCTCGATGGCCTCGAGGCGCTTGCGCGCGTCGCTGGTCAGCGCGCGCTCGTCCGGCGTCATCAGGTACGCGTAGGCCTGGTGGTGGGAGCGTCCCACGCGGCCCCGCAACTGGTGTAGCTGGGCGAGGCCGAACTTGTCGGCGCGGTTGATGAGGATCGTGTTGGCGTTCGGGATGTCGATGCCGTTCTCGATGATCGTGGAGCACACGAGCAGGTTGCTGCGGCGGTGATAGAAGTCGGCCATCGTCCGCTCGAGCGCGCGCTTGTGCATCTGTCCGTGGCCCACGCCGATGCGCGCCTCGGGGACCAGCGCCCGCAGCTCGTCGGCGGCGCGGTCGATGCTGGCGACCTCGTTGTGGACGAAGAAGACCTGGCCGCCGCGGGCGAGTTCCCGCGCGATGGCTTCGCGCATCACGTGGTTGCGCTTCGGGACGACGAAGGTCTTGATCGACAGCCGCTTGGCGGGGGGCGTGGCGATGATGGAGAGTTGGCGCAGGCCGCCCAGCGCGAGATTCAGGGTGCGCGGAATCGGGGTGGCGGTCAGCGCCAGCACGTCCACCTCCGCGCGCAGGGCCCGCAGGCGCTCCTTCTGGCGCACGCCGAAGCGATGCTCTTCGTCGATGATGACCAGGCCCAGGTCGTCGAAGGCGATGCCGGCGCCGAGCAGACGGTGGGTGCCGATCACGATGTCGACCTTGCCGGCCGCCAGGCGGTCGGCGACCGCGGCGATCTCGCCGTCCGTGCGCAGGCGGGACACCGCCTCGATGTGCACGGGCCAGTCGGCGAAGCGGTCGCGGAAGGTCTCGTGGTGCTGCTGCGCGAGGAGCGTCGTCGGCGTCAGCACGGCGACCTGCCGGCCGGACGCCACGGCCACGAAGGCGGCGCGCATGGCGACCTCGGTCTTGCCGAACCCCACGTCGCCGCAGATCAGCCGGTCGGTGGCCTGCTCCGCGCAGAGGTCTTCGATGACGGCGTCGATGGCGGCCTGCTGGTCGGCAGTGGTCTCGAACGCAAACCGGTCGCAAAAACGGGCGTACTCGTCGTCCGGGCGCGCGAAGGCCGTTCCCGGGCGGGTCGCGCGCCGCGCGTGGATGTCGAGCAGTTCCGCCGCGACGTCGTACGCCTTGCGCGCCGCGCGTCGCTTGGCCTTGTCCCACTGGTCCGATCCGAGGCGGTGCAGCGGAGCGTGTTCCGCGTCGGCGCCCGCGTAGCGGGAAATGAGGTGCAGCGAGGTGACGGGTACGTAGAGCTTGGCCTCCTCCGCGTACTCGAGGGACAGGAACTCCTGCGTGTGGCCGTCGATCTCGAGCGTTTCGAGGCCCTGGTAGCGGCCGATGCCGTGGTCGATGTGCACGACCGGCGCGCCGACGGAAAGCTCCGTCAGGTTGCGGATCACCAGATCGGGGTCGATGCGGCGCGTCGTCGCGCGCGCGGCGACGTCGTCGTTCCGGCGGCCGAAGACCTCCGACTCGGTGACGACGGCGAACCCGGTCAGCCAGGCGCCGCGTTCGATGTCGGCGACCGCCGTCGCCAGGGGCACGCCCTGGTCGAGGAACTCCTCGAAGGTCGTCACCGCGGGGGGACGCAGGCCCGCGCGGGCGAGGAACTCGTCGAGGTGCTGGGCGCGCCCGGCGGTCTGCGCCGTGAGCAGCACGGGTTCCGCGCAGTCCTCTAGGAAGCGGCGCAGCAGCCGCGCTTCGTCGCGCCCGCGGTGGCTCGCGGTGACTTCGGGCAGGGGACGGCCGTGGAAGCTGACGCGGTGACGATGCAGCGTCGCGTCGGGGTCGACCTGGATGCGTGCGTAGGGCTTGAGCACGTCCCGCAGTTCCGCGCGCGACAGGTACAGCGCACGCGGCTCGAGGATGGGCCGCTCGATGTCGTGGCGCAGCGACTCGTGGCGGCCGTGCAGTTCGTCCTCGAAGCGGGCCGCCTCGCTCATCGCATCAGCGTCGAGGACGATGACGGCCGTTTCCGGCAGGAAGTCGAACAGGGTCGCCGTCTCCTCGAAGAAGAACGGCAGGTAGTACTCGATGCCCGGATGCGGGATGCCGCGGCTGACGTCCTGGTACACGGGACAGCGGCGCACGTCGACGTCGAACGTCCGGTGCCAGCGGTCGCGGAAGCGCGCGATCCCGTCGGGGTCGAGGGGCACTTCGCGGGCCGGCAGCATGCGCACCGACTCGACGCGCTCCGCGGTGCGCTGCGTGTCCGGATCGAAGGTGCGCAGGGTCTCGATCCGCTCGTCGAACAGGTCGATGCGCAACGGCGCGCCGGCGCCCATGGGGAAGACGTCCACCAGGGAGCCGCGCACGGCGTACTCGCCGCGCTCCCCGACGGTGCGCACGTGCTGGTAGCCGGCCCGGTCCAGGCGCGCGCGCTGTGCGTCGATGGCGAAGCGCTCGCCGGTGCGCAGGGTGAGCGTGTGTGCATCCACGAAGGCAGCGGGCGCGAGCCGCTGCATGAGCGTGCGAACCGGGGCGACGAGCACGCCGTGCGTGACGTCGCGCAACTCGTGGAGCGTGGTCAGGCGATCGGAAACGATGTCCTGGTGGGGCGAGAAGTGGTCGTAGGGTAGCGTCTCCCAGTCGGGGAAAGTGCGCACGGGCACCTTGCCGGACCCGTAGAAGTCGATCTCGTTGCGCACGCGCTCCGCGTTCTCGGTGTCGCGGGCTGCGTAGACCACGACGGTGCCGGGTTCCGCCGCGAGCCGGGCCGCGCCGAAGCTCGCGCCGCTGCCGAAGACTGCCTGCCAGTTGTGTACGACGTGGCGGACCGGTGTCCGGAGCGGCGCCTCGGAGGGTGTCATCTTGCGGCGGTCTGACGGGGCGGGAACGGGCCGCGCATTCTATCCCAACGGCGGCGCCCGGGCGGACGACGGCGCTTGGTTGCTTGGCTGGGGCGATGGCTGACGCGGTGTGACGGCCCCGGCGCACGCCGCAGTGGGAGATCGACCATTCAGCACGCGGCGGCACGGAGTAAACTGCCCCCATGACTCCCGAGTTCTGGGCCATCATCGCTGTCGGCGTCGCGCTGGGTACGCTGACCCTGAACGGTCACCGCCGGATTCATGCGCGGCTCGACGCCGACCTGGGCCGTCTGGACGCCCGTCTGGATCGAGACGTTGGCGGCCTGGAGGCACGCTTGGGAGCCCGCCTGGATCGAGATGTTGGCGGCCTGGAGGAGCGCCTGGAAGCCCGCCTGGATCGAGACGTTGGCGGCCTGGAGGCGCGCCTGGGAGCCCGCCTGGACCGGCACATGAAGGAACTCGGCGAACGCCTCGGCCGCGTCGAGGCCGGCCTGGTGGAGCTGCGCGAGCGCGTCGCGCATGTCGAAGGGCTGCTCGAGGGTCTGCGCGATGCACTCGTCGGCAGGAGTTTGCCGGAGCCCCCGAAGCCGCGCCGCGTGGGCGGTTGACGACGCTCGCGGCGCTCCCCGGATGCCGCAAACGGCAGCCTCCACACTCGCGATTCCGGTAGATGCGCGGCACGCAAAAGGTTAAAGTTGCGCCCTCGTGAAATCTCCATCGACCGCCACGGGTTGGGCTCGCACCTCCCCGCGCTCACCATGAAAGCCACCGACATTCGGGCTCCGTCCTATTTCCACAAGGTCGTGGACTGCCAGTGGGCGTGTCCGGCCCACACGCCGGTGCCGGAGTACATCCGGCTGATCGCCGAGGAACGCTACACCGAGGCGTTCATGATCAACTGGGAGTCCAACGTGTTCCCGGGGATCCTCGGGCGCACCTGCGACCGGCCCTGCGAGCCGGCCTGCCGGCGCGTCCGCACCGAGGAGAAGCCGGTCGCCATCTGTCGGCTGAAGCGCGTGGCCGCGGACCACAAGGGGGACATCGGCCCCTACCTGCCGGCGGTACCGAAGCGCAAGAACGGCAAGCGCATCGCCATGCTCGGCGCCGGCCCCGCCTCCCTCGCGGTGGCGCGGGACCTGCTGCCGTTCGGCTACGAGATCGACATGTTCGACCGCGACCCGGCCGGCGGCGGCATGATGCGCAGCCAGATTCCCGCGTTCCGCCTGCCGGCGGACGTGCTCGAGGAAGAGGTGGACCTGATCCTCGACATGGGCGTGAACGCCCGCTTCGGCTACGAGATCACGAGCATGAAGGCCATGCTCGACATGGACTACGACGCCTACTTCGTCGGCACCGGGGCGCCGCGCGGCCGCGATCTCGAGCTGCCGGGACGCCGGGAAGTGGACGAGCACATCTCCATCGGCATCGACTGGCTGTCGAGCGTCGCCTTCGGCCACACGACCTCCATCTCCGGCAAGGTGATCGTGATGGGCGGCGGCAACACGGCCATGGACTGCTGCCGGACCTCCAAACGCCTCGGCGCCGAGTCCGTCACCGTCGTCGTGCGCTCCGCCTTCGAGGTGATGAAAGCCTCGGAGTGGGAAAAGGAAGAGGCGATGGACGAGAACATCCCCATCGTCAACAACCGCCCGCCGAAGGAGTTCGTGCACGAGAACGGCAAACTGAAGGGCGTCGTCTTCGAGTGCGTCAGGCCGGTCCGCGACGAGTCGAGCGGCCGGCTGCGCTACGAGCCGAGCGGCGCGCCGGACGTCTACATGGAGTGTGACCACATCCTGATGGCGATCGGCCAGGAGAACCACTGTCCGTGGATCGAGCGGGACATCGGCCTGGAGTTCGACAAGTGGGACTGCCCGGTGCTCGACGAGGTGACGCTGCAGTCCTCGCACCCCAAGATCTTTTTCGGCGGCGACTCGGCGTTCGGCCCGGAGAACATCATCTGGGCGTCCGCGCACGCCCACCAGGCGGCCATCTCCATGCACCTCTTCTGCCAGGGCAAGGACCTGAAGACGGACCGCCCGGCGGAAGGCGTGAACCTGATCAGCCAGAAGATGGGCATGCACGAGTGGAGCTACGACAGCGAGCACGACCCGGCCAAGCGCTTCATCGTCCCGCACGCGGAGAAGCGGCGTGCCCTGGACAACATCAAGGTGGAGGTCGAACTCGGCTTCGACCGCGCGCTCGGTTTCAAGGAAGCGCAGCGCTGCCTGAACTGTGACGTGCAGACGGTGTTCACCGAGGGGCTGTGCATCGAGTGCGACGCCTGCGTCGACATCTGCCCGATGGACTGCATCACCTTCACCTCGAATGGCGCGGAGGACGACCTGCGCGGTCGCCTCATGGCGCCCGCCCCCAACCCCGAGCAGGACCTCTACGTGTCCGAGACCCTGCCGACCGGCCGCGTGATGGTGAAGGACGAGGATGTCTGCCTGCACTGCGGGCTGTGCGCGGAACGCTGCCCCACGGCGGCGTGGGACATGCAGAAGTCGGTGGTGCACATTCCGCAGCTCGGGACCTACGGCGGATGACCACCTACAACGATTTCGTCATCCGCTTCGCGAACGTCAACGGCTCCGGCTCCGCGAGCGCGAACGGCATGTTCGCCAAGGCGCTCTTCCGCATGGGCGTCCCGCTCGCGACGCGCAACATCTTTCCGTCCAACATCGAGGGCCTGCCGACCTGGTTCGAGGTGCGGGTCTCGGATGCCGGCCATCACGGGCGCCGCGAAGGCGTGGACCTGATGGTCGCCATGAACGCCGAGACCTACGCGGAGGACGTCGGCTCCGTGGTGCCGGGTGGCTACCTGCTGTACGACAACTCGAAGGGCCTCGACCGGCGCCTGTTCCGGGCCGACATCACGGAGATCGGCATCCCGATCGCGAAGCTCCTCCTGCCGGAGTTCGGCGACCCCAAGCAGCGCAAGCTGTTCAAGAACATCGTCTATCTCGGTGCCCTGTCCGCGTTGCTCAACATCGACTTCGACGTCATCACGGGCATGGTGTCCACCCAGTACCGCGGCAAGGACGAACTCATCGCGCCGAACATCCACGCCCTCGAGCTCGGGCGGGGCTACGCCCGCGAGTACCTCGACTGTCCGCTGCCCATCCAGGTGCGGCGCACGGCGGGGCTCGGCGACAAGATCATGATCGACGGCAACGCCGCGGCGGCCCTCGGGGCCATCTACGGCGGAGCGACCGTCTGCGCCTGGTATCCGATCACGCCGTCGACCTCGATGGCGGAGGCGTTCGAGAAGCACGCCGGCCAGTTGCGCACGGAGTCGGAGACGGGCCAGCGGAAGTTCGCCGTCCTGCAGGCCGAGGACGAGCTGTCCGCCATCGGGATCGTCATCGGCGCGGGCTGGAACGGCGCCCGGGCGTTCACGGCGACGAGCGGGCCGGGCGTGTCGCTGATGTCGGAATTCCTCGGGCTCGCCTACTTCGCGGAAATCCCGGCCGTGCTGTTCGACATCCAGCGCGCGGGACCCTCCACGGGCATGCCCACGCGCACCCAGCAGGGCGATGTCCTGGCGGCCGCCTACGCGTCCCATGGCGATACGAAACACCCGCTGATGTTCCCGTCCACGCCGAAGGAGTGCTTCGATTTCGCGGCCGACGCCCTGGATCTCGCCGATCGGCTGCAGACGCCGATCATCGTCCTGTCCGACCTCGAGGTCGGCATGAACGACAACCTGTCGGAGCCGCTGACGTGGGACGACGACCGCCGGTACGACCGCGGCAAGGTGCTCTCGCGGGACGACCTCGACGCCATCGAGGAGTTCGGTCGTTACGTCGACGTGGACGGCGACGGCATCGGCTACCGGACCCTGCCGGGCACGCACCCCACCAAGGGGGCGTTCTTCACCCGGGGCACGTCGCGGGACGCCTACGCGCGTTACACGGAGGCGCCCGAGGCGTACACCGAGAACATGGACCGGCTGCTCGTCAAGTGGCGCACGGCCGCGTCCCTGGTGCCGGCGCCGGAGATCTCCGGACACGGCCACCGCGCGGGCATCGTCTTCTACGGCAGCACGGCCATGCCGATGGGCGAAGCCATGGAGCGTCTTGCCGAGGACGGCGTGCAGCTCGACGCGATGCGCATTCGGGGCTTCCCCTTCAGCCAGGAGGTCACGGAGTTCATCGACCGGCACGAGTTCGTGTTCCTGGTGGAACAGAACCGGGACGCCCAGATGAAGACGCTGCTCGTCAACGAGACCGGCGTGGACGCCGCGAAGATCGTGCCGGTCCTGTACTACGGCGGCATGTCCATCTCGGCGGACACGATCCAGGCGAGCGTGCTCGACCACTACGAGAAGATGCGGGCGCCGCGACTCTGGGCCGTGGGCCGGGGGACGCGCGGGGGGACCCCCCGCATGCACACGGCCGCCGGACCGGGCAGCCAGGGCGGGGACTCGCTCGCATGAATGCACCGATCGACGTAATCGAGGTAGTCGAGGTAATCGAGGTAATGGAGATAGCCGCCCCATGACCTTCGTCGCCAAGCCCCGCGTCCACCATCCCCTGTTGCCGACCAACGAGATCGGCCTGACGCGACGGGACTACGAGGGCCTCGTCTCCACGCTGTGCGCCGGCTGCGGCCACGACTCCGTGAGCGCCGCGATCGTGCAGGCGTGCGCGGAGCTGGCCATCCCGCCGCACCGGTTCGCCAAGGTCTCGGGCATCGGCTGTTCCTCGAAGACGCCGAGCTACTTTCTCGGCAACTCGCACGGCTTCAACTCCGTGCACGGCCGCATGCCCTCGGTCGCGACCGGGGCGAATCTGGCCAACCGCGAGCTCTACTGCATCGGCGTGTCCGGCGACGGCGACTCGGCCTCCATCGGCATCGGCCAGTTCGCCCACATCGTGCGCCGCCGCATCAACATGCTCTACATCGTCGACAACAACGGCACGTACGGCCTCACCAAGGGCCAGTTCTCGGCGACCAACGACAAGGGTTCGACCAGCAAGAAGGGCGTGCCCAATCTCTACGAGCCCATCGACCTCGTCTCGATGGCGCTGCAGATCGGCGCGAGCTTCGTGGCGCGGAGCTTCTCGGGCGACCGGGCGCAGCTCGTGCCCCTCGTCAAGGCCGGCCTGCTGCATCGGGGCTTCGCCTTCATCGACGTCATTTCGCCCTGCGTCGCGTTCAACAACCACAACGGCTCGACCAAGAGCTACGACTACCTGCGCACGCACGGCGCGAGCGTCGTGGCGGCGGACTTCGTCGCCGCCGGCGAGGAGATCACCGCCGACTACGGGCCGGGCGAGCTCGAGACCGTATCCATGCCGGACGGCTCGCGGCTGCACCTGCGCAAGCTCGACGGCAGCTACGATCCCCACAACCGCGCCCATGCCCTGGAGCACGTGCTCGAGGCGCAGCAGGAAGGCGAAGTGGTGACGGGGCTCCTGTACGTGGACCCGGACGCCAGCGACTGCCACGAGATCCTCGACACCGTGGAGACGCCCCTGAACGCCCTCGGAGAAGAGGAACTTTGCCCCGGCTCGGCGGCGCTCGAGCGGATCAACGCCAGCTTCCGCTAGGGATTGGCAGTCGGCCCTTGGCGCGACCCCTGTTTCGGCTGCCCAGACCATCAGCGCTGCCCCTGGGAGTCATCTCCATGCCTGAATCCGTCACGGTGGATCAACAGACCGATTGGTTTGAGGATTACAGCGAAGGCGCAGACGACATTCAGATCGACGAATACGATATTACGTCCGCACCGAATGACTTCAACGTAATGACCCTCCATAGCTTCATTCGAGAGGGCTCCATTCGAATACCAGGGTTTCAAAGGCACTTCGTGTGGGATCTCCCGAGGGCCTCGAAACTCATCGAGTCCCTGATTCTCGGGCTCCCGGTACCACAGATGTTCCTCTACGAGCAACGCAGAAACGAATTTCTGGTCATAGACGGTCAACAACGTCTCATGTCCGTCTACTACTTCATCGAGAAGCGGTTTCCCCGAAAGGAGAAGCGTAGCGATCTGCGTCGGATCTTTGACGAGGCCGGAATGATCCCTGAGGACGTCCTGCACAACGACGAGTATTTCATTCCGTTTGACCTGAGGCTCTCGGAGGCGCTCCCAGGACGCCCGAATCGATTCAAGGGATTGAACTACTCCACCTTGGGAGATCACAAGCGGCAGTTCGATCTGCGCCCCATACGCAACATCGTGGTTAAGCAAAACTCGCCCAACGATGATGACTCCGCTATGTATGAAGTCTTCAATCGCTTGAATTCCGGAGGTGTGAATCTGCGTCCCCAGGAGATTCGGACCAGCATGTATCACTCAGAGTTCTATAACATGCTGTATCGAGTAAACGCCGACACGAGGTGGCGACAGCTACTGCAGTCGCCGCGGCCCGATCTCCACATGAAGGACATAGAGATACTCCTCCGTGGTCTCGCGATGCTCGTTGATGGAGACAACTACGCTCCGTCGATGGTCAAGTTTCTCAACCAGTTCTCGAAAAAGTCTGAGAGCAACAACTCGGATCAGAACGCCTACTTGGAGAGGCTGGTCTCGTCGTTCTTGGATTCCTGCCGAGCTCTGCCGCCAGGTGCCTTCCTGAACAAGAATAATCGGCGATTTAACATTGCGCTGTACGAGGCCACATTTGCTGGGGTTATGCGACCTGCGTTCGAGCGCAGAGGTGAGCTTGAGGAGGCTGCAGGGATTAGTCCCGACCGCATCCGGTGTCTTGAGAGCGACCCTGAGTTTGTGAGCGCTGCACAGTTTGCGACGACGGGGACGGCTAATGTGAGGAAACGGCTTGAGCGCGCGAGGGTCCTGTTGTGCGAAGCAGAGTAGCGTAGACGAGTGCAAATGGAGATTGCCGAGTCGTGCCCCAAACCGTAGTTGACCGGATGTATGGCGAGTTCTCGTCGCTGTTGTCGTTTCTCGAGGAGGAGCGGGAGATTTCCTTTCGTGGCATTGCGGACGAGAGTCTAAGGAAGGCGCTGCTTTTGGCATCGGCCAGTTACTTTGAGAAGCGGCTCAGCGATGCAGTCCTCGATTTTGTAGAGGAAGCGGCCGACCATCCCGCGATATTGGCGTCGGTGAGAGTAAAGGCCGTTGCGCGGCAGTACCATACGTGGTTTGACTGGGACGCGAGAAACGCGAACAAGTTCTTCAGGCTGTTTGGGGAAGGGTTTCTTCGGAAGATGAAGGAGCAGGTGGAAGCTGACGCAGGGCTGAGGGAAGGCATCGCAGCGTTTCTGGAAATCGGCAGGGAAAGGAACCGGCTGGTACATGAGGACTACGGGAACTTTTCGCTGGAAAAGACGTCGGAGGAAATCTACGGTCTTCACCAATCGGCGATGTTGTTTGTCGAGGGATTTGCTGGGTCCGTACGGAGATTCAGCCGGTGATGGGGGTCATGGGCAGGCGGTTGGAGTTTGTGGTTGTGGGGGAGTTTGGCGACGCGTCCTCGGCGGTGCAACCAAAGCGTAGCCGGTGGACGTGGAGGGGACCGGTGACGCGATGGCTTTGGGGGAGTGCGCGCGCCGAGTGGGGAAGGCGCGTATGCGGCGGAAGGGGGTGTGGCGCGCGGAGCCCGCGGGAGGGGCATGGCCAACGACGACCGGTAAGGCGCCCCGCCGCTTGCCGGCCGCAGGGCCAGTCTCGGATAATACGCACCTCCCTTTCCTGCGACGACTGACGGACTGGACGTGGCACTACCGAGTCTCGACGACTATTTCCCCGACTGGAAGGAACGCGAAGCGCTCGCGGAGGCGATGATCCCCCTCATCGGGCGGCTCTACCGCAACAACGTGGTGACGTACTGTTATGGGAAAGCACTGAATAATCAGAGTGTTACGCAGCTCATGAAGGCGCACCGCTATGTGCGCCAGATCGCGCACAACGAGCTTTCGGAGTTCGAGAGCTACCCGATCCTCGAGGCGCTGTCGAACCTCGACCTCGGGCCTTCGCACATCGACCTCGGCAAGCTGACGGTGCGTTTCATGGAGGAGGCGCAGACCAACGGCGGCATCACGCCGCGCGCTTTCGTGGAACAGGAGTGCGCGGAAATCATCGGCCGGCACGTTCCGCCCCTCGAGCAGCCGCAGGACATCGTGCTGTACGGCTTCGGTCGGATCGGCCGCCTGCTCGCGCGGCTGCTCATCGAGAAGACGGGCGGCGGCGACCAGTTGCGCCTGCGGGCCATCGTGGTGCGCAAGGGCGCCGACAACGATCTCGAGAAGCGCGCGAGCCTGCTGCGGCGCGACTCCGTGCACGGGAGCTTTCAGGGCACGATCCGGGTCGACCAGCAGAACAGTTGCCTGATCGCGAACGGCAACGTCATCCGCGTCATCTACTCCAACGACCCGGCTGCCGTCGACTACGAAAGCCACGGCATCTCCAACGCCATCGTGATCGACAACACCGGCGTGTGGCGGGACGAGCCGGGCCTCGGCCAGCACCTGCGGGCCAGGGGGGTTGCCCGCGTGGTGCTGACCGCTCCCGGGAAGGGTGCGATCAAGGACATCGTCTCGGGGGTGAACTCGCACCTGATCAACCAGAACGACCGCCTGCTGGCCGCGGCGTCCTGCACCACCAACGCGATCGTGCCGGCCATGAAGGCGATGAACGACGGGTTCGGCATCGAACACGGACACATGGAGACCGTGCATGCCTACACGAACGACCAGAACCTGACCGACAATTTCCACAAGAAGAACCGGCGCGGGCGGGGCGCGCCGCTCAACATGGTCATCACGGAGACGGGGGCGTCCTCGGCGGTCGCGAAGCTGCTGCCGGAGCTCGACGGCAAGCTCACCGGGAACGCGATCCGGGTCCCGACGCCCAACGTGTCGCTGGCGATCCTGAACCTCACGCTCGAACGCGACACGACGCTGGCCGAGGTCAACGAGTACCTGCGCGACATGGCGCTGCACTCCTCGCTGCAGCGGCAGATCGAGTACACCGATTCCCCGGAGGTCGTCTCCTCCGACTTCGTCGGCCGGCGCTACGCCTGCACCATCGACGGGGGGGCCACGATCGTCGACAAGAACCGAGTCGTCCTCTACGTCTGGTACGACAACGAGTTCGGGTACGCCTGCCAGGTCGTTCGCGTGGTGCAGAAGTGGGCCGGCATCAGCTATCCCCTCATCCCGGGAGACGTGGCCAGGACCGGCTTCGGTTGACGGTGACATCCGGCGCCGCCAGGACAACATGACGACGCTCGCGACCGATCGGCTCAACCTGCGTCCGTTTGCGGCGGGGGACGCCCATGTGCTCCACGCCTTCTGGGCGATTCCGGAAGTGCGCCGCTACCTCTGGGACGACCGCATCCTGCCCATGGATACGGTGGCGGCGATCATCGAGCGGAGCGTCGGGGACTTCGCGGAGCACGGCTGGGGGTTCTTCTCCCTGGACCTGAAGGCGACGCAGCCCGTGATCGTGGGATTCTGCGGCTTCCGACGCTTCGAGGACGGCCGAGACATCGAGCTGCTCTATGGCATCCTCCCGGACTACTGGGGCGAGGGCCTCGTCACGGAAGCCGCCTTCGCGGTGCTGCGCCACGGCTTCGGGGAGTGCGGGATGGAGCGCGTGATCGCCGCCACCGATACCCCCAACCAGCGGGCCGTGCGGGTACTCCAGCGGCTCGGCATGTCGTTCGAGGAGCGCAAGGTGTGGCGCGGTCTGGACACGGTCTTCTACGCCATCACGGCGGCGGAGTTCGCGGAGCGTCGGGAACTCGCGGAGCGGTGACATGCACGTCGGCATACTCGGTCTCGACTTCCACCTCCCCGGCTGCGCTTCGCTGAAGGAGAAGCGCCGGCGGCTCAGGCGCCTGCGGGACAAGTTCGGCCGCGTGCCGAACCTGGCGATCTGCGAAAGCGGACACCAGGACGTGCATCAGCGCGCGCGCTGGTCCGTCGTGGCGGTGGCCTCGAACGCGACGGTGGTGGAGCGCCTGCTCGGCGAAGTGGAGCAGTGGGTGGACGAGCGGCTCGACGCCGTCGTCGTCGGGGTCGAGCGGGAGGTGCTGTCGTGATCTTCCTGATCGCCGGCGCCGCCGCCATGGCCGTCCTCGCCATCTGGCTCATGCGGGCGCGGGCGAGCCGCCGCCGCTGGCTCGCCGAACTGCACCTGCCGGGCATCTGGGACCTGGAGGACGCGAGCCCGCCCGCGGTGCTCGAGTTCTCCGGCGAAGCGGAGGAGGGGCTCTATCTCTCCCGCTCCGGCACGGACGTGGAGGAGGGCGCGTGGCGCATTGCCGGGCGCAATCTCGTCCTGGTCCCGGAGGGGGACGCGCGCCCCCTCGAGTACGAACTGCGCGTCTTCGGACCCGGCTCGATCGGCATCCACGGACCGGCGCGGGAGCGGCAGGTCTACCTGCGGCGCGGGGACAACGTGGTCCCCATGCATCGACGCTCCTGACGGCCCGCCCGTGCCGGATCAACCGGCGGCCGCGACCGACCGGTCGAAGGCGCGCTCGGCGTTCGGATCGCCCGGCTCCAGGATGCTGACCGCGACGATCGCCGCGCCGGCCGCGACAAACGCGGGCAGCAGTTCGTAGAGATCGAAGACACCGCCTTCGAGCGCGCGCCATCCCACCACGCAGCACGCTCCCGCAAGCATGCCGGCGATCAGCCCGTTCGCGGTGGTGCGCCGCCAGAACAGCGTGCACAGGAGCGCGGGTCCGAAGCTTGCCCCGAGGCCGGCCCAGGCATAGGCGACCAGACCGAGCACCTGGCTGTCCGGATCCATCGCGACGCCTCCCGCCGCGGCCGCGACCGCGACGACCGTCAGCCGGCTGGCGAGCAGGGCCTGTCGTTCGGACAACGTCCGCTTGCGGATACGCGGCAGATCGTCGACGAGCGCCGTGGCGGTGACGAGGAGCTGCGAGTCCACCGTGCTCATCACCGCGGCCAGGATCGCGGCGACGGCGACCCCGGCGACCGCGGGGTGGAGGAGCGCCTGGCAGAGCGCGATGAACACGGTCTCCGGATCTGCGAGGCCCGCTCCCGACGCGGCGAAGAAGGGGGCGCCGAGCGCGCCGACCGCGAGCGCGCCGGCGGCGGAGACCACCATCCAGCTCATGCAGATGCGGCGGGCCCGGGGTACGGCGGCGACCGACTCGATGGCCATGAACCGGGCCAGTACGTGCGGCTGGCCGAAGTACCCGAGGCCCCATGCCGCCAGGGAGACCGCTCCGATCGGCGCCATGGCGCCGATCGCGATGTCGGCGCGCGCGGTCGGCAGCTCGGCGAACGCCAGAACGGCGACCACGGTCAGCGCGCCCATCATCAGCAGCGCCTGGAAGAAGTCGGTCCAGGACACGGCCAGGAACCCGCCGACCGCGGTGTACAGCATGATGGCGGCGACCCCGGTCCACAGCGCCGTGCCGTAGTCGAGTCCGAGCGTGCTCGAGAAGAGCTTCGCGCCCGCGACGAATCCGGCCGCGGTGTACAGGGTGAAGAACCCGAGCACGACCAGCGTGGCGACGACGGTCAACGCGCGCCGTTCGCCGCCCATGCGGCGGGCGAAGAGCTGCGGCAGCGAACGGGCCCCGTCGAGGGCCGCGCTGGCGTGCCGGAGACGGGGCGCCACCCATTTCCAGTTGCACCAGGCGCCGGCCACGAGCCCGATGACGATCCACGACTGTGCCAGCCCCAGCGCATAGACCGCACCGGGCAGCCCGAGCAGCAGCCAGCCGCTCATGTCCGAGGCGCCGGCGGACAGCGCGGCGACCGGGGCCTTGAGCGACCGTCCGCCGATGGCGTAGTCGTCGAGTCCGTGCGTACGCCGTAGCGACGCATAGCCGATCGCGGCGATCACGACGAAGTAGGCGATGAATGCGGCGGCGGTGGCCGGTGCCATCCGCGTCTCCTTCCCGGGCGGTCCCGGGCGCAGTGTATAGCGGCCGAACGGCGGGAGGCGCGGTTACAATGCCGCACTTTTCGCGCTTCCCCCGAAGTCACGCGCCAGGCATGAAGGACGGATTGCAGGAACTCGTTGGCAGTGGCCTGACGCTGGTGCGGAGGGTTTCGGACCTGTTGCCCGCAAGCGGCCGGGTCGACTGGGCCGGGACCCGCGCGGCGGCCTGGCGGCGCGACTTCGGCGGGCGTTTCGCCCCGCTTGCCCACGTCGACGACATCACCCTCGACGACCTGCTCGGCATCGATCGCCAGAAGGAGCAGCTCGACGCCAACACCGCCCAGTTCGTGGCGGGCCATCCGGCGAACAACGCCCTCCTGTGGGGCGCCCGGGGAACCGGCAAGTCGTCGCTGATACACGCCTTGCTGAACCGGTACGCCGAACGGGGGATGCGGCTGGTGGAAGTGGACAGGCGCGCCCTGGCCGGCATCTCGGACATCGCCGCGGCCTTGCGCGAGGAACCGTACCGGTTCGTGATCGTCTGCGACGACCTGTCCTTCGAGGCGGACGACGCCTCGTTCAAGGAGTTGAAGAGCGCCCTCGAGGGCTCCGTGTTCGCGCGCAGCGAGAACGTCGTGATCTATGCCACGTCGAACCGGCGCCACCTGATTCCCGAGTACATGTCCGACAACCTGGAGGCCGGCCATCGGGGCGGCGAGATTCACGACGGCGAGTCGGTCGAGGAGAAGATCTCGCTCTCGGACCGGTTCGGCCTGTGGCTGTCCTTCTACCCGTTCCGGCAGGACGAGTACCTGGACGTGGTCCGGCACTGGCTGGGGCGGCTCGCCGAACGCCACGGGACGCAGTGCCCCTGGACGGAGGACATCCGCAAGGCGGCGCTGCAGTGGGCGCTCGCGCGGGGGGGGCGCAGCGGCCGCACGGCGCAGTACTTCGCGCGGCACTGGGTTGGGAAAACCCTGCTCGAACGGGCGCGGACGGCATGACCGGGGCGGTTGCGGCGGGGCCCGGAGGCCCGGTGGAACGCGTGGCCGCGGCCGCGGGCCGGGGCCGGCGCTACCGGTGCGCCGCGGGCATCCTGCGCGCCGCTGTCGTCGCCGTGGCGGGCTGTGCGGCGGCGGACGTTCTCGTGCTCGAGAACGGTGACCGGCTGACCGGCGAGTTCGTCGGCCTGGCCGGCGATCGGATCATGTTCGAGACGGCGTATGCGGGAAGCCTCGTCGTCGACCGGGAGGCGGTGGCGCACGTCGAGACCGACGAGGCTTTCGAACTCGTGGACGAGGCCGGCGGCCGCCGGATGGCCGTGCTGACGGCGGACGAGCCCCTGGCGCCGCTGGCGGTGATCCGGCGCAACCGCCTGCGGGGCCTGTCCCTGGCGGACAGTTGGCAGACGCACGTCGACCTGTCGGCCTCCACCGCGAGCGGCAGCCGGGACGCGGAGGACTACCGGGTGCTGGCGGAGAGCATTCTGCGGCGTGGCGGGATGGAACACCAGTTGCGCGCGGACGTGCTCGGAGAGGCGGTGGACGGCGTGCGCACCGGCGACCTCCTCGACGTCGAATACGGGCTGAAGGTGTCGCTCGGGCCGGCTTGGTACGCGGCCGGCAACGCGCAGTACTACCAGGACCGCCTCAAGGGCATCGGTGAGCGGATCGCGCTGGGGGCGAGCATGGGCCGCCGCCTCCGCGACACCTCGTTCGAACGCTGGTCCGTGCAACTCGGCGTCAGCCAGATCCTGGAAGAGCGCGGCGGCGACGGCTCCACGGGTCCCGCGGCGCGCTGGGGACTGGACTACGGCAGGTTCTTCTGGGGCAACCGGCTGGAGGTCTTCCACAACCACGGCATCCTGGTGCGGGCGGAGTCGGAACGCGGGATGAGCATCGACGCCTCGACGGGAATCCGCTATCACCTGGGCGCACGCTGGAACGCGAACGCGCGGGTCGATGTCCGGCACGAGACCGAGCCCCCGGAGGACGGCACCGGGTCGGACGTTACCTGGGCGATCGGGCTCGGGTTGCGGTTCTGACGGCGGCGTCGCGGCGGGTCAGGCCTGCCAGGAGAGCACCTCTCCCTCCCCGGTCAGCATCGCCGTGCCCGGCATCACCCGCAGTCGCCAGGGCGTCAGGCGCAGGGCGGCGAACGCGGCGCTGTCCGGCCCGTCCCACATCGGAATGATCGCCGGGTCGTAGCCCACCGGCGCCGGCGCCGACTTGAAACGGTCCCACACCGCCGTGCGCGCGGGCAGGTCGAAGGCCCATTCCGCGCGGCACTCGGCCACGCAGGTGTCCTGGTTCTCCGCCCAGTAGTTGCAGGAGACGTGCGGGCTCGCGTCGAGGTGCGCGCGCTTCGTCGGTGTCGGCG
Organism: Pseudomonadales bacterium; assembly: GCA_963664635.1. GTDB lineage: Bacteria > Pseudomonadota > Gammaproteobacteria > Pseudomonadales > Azotimanducaceae > VXNE01. The sequence goes on from OY761542.1 coordinate 1,724,706, forward strand.
CGGTGGCGATCCAGCCGGTGAGGGCGCCGTCCTCCCAGTCCCAGACGGGGTGCAGGACGCGGGAGCGCGGACGGCCGCGGGCGTCGACCGTCGCGGCGGTGCACCAGACGATGCGGTGGGCCATGGCAACGAAGGCGGGGGCGATGTCGTGCAAGGGGGTGGTCAAGGGTGTTCTCCGTGTTCAGTGGTCGGAATTCGATGCGAGCCCGGCGAGCCGCGCGACCCAGGCCCCGGGTTCGGCCGGGAACGCGTCGGCGCGCCACGCGACGTGCTGGTCGGTTCGGGCCAGGACGTATGCGTGCGAATAGTGCTCGGGCGGCTCCGGCACGTCGATGGTCCGCAGCGGCATTTTGACGCGGTCGAAGGCGTGGGCGATGCGTTCCGGGACCGGCCTCCCGCCGAAGTTGAGGAGCGTGTAGTGCGGCCCCAGGGCGTCATGGACCGACTGCCCAGCGCCCGTCCAGAAGTGCGGGACCCGGCATCCCGGAACCGTACTGGGCGTCGCGCCGCCCATGTCGTAGGAGGGCGCCCGGGCGCCATCGTAGTGAATGATCGGCGAGTCGTCGTAATAATAGCCGAAGTTCAGCCCCGCGCAGGCGAACTGCGGCCAGTTCATGTCGTAGAGCTGCTTGCCGAGCCGGTTGCGGGCGATCTCGCCGAGCCGGCTCCCGCTCTCGAGGACCTTGGGCATCCGGCGCCGCTGCGCCGTCCGCGCGTACTGCGCCGCCTTGTCCATGGCGAGGCGGCTGACCTGTTCCGTGATCGGGTGCCGCTCGCGTTCGTGGGCGTCGAGCAGGCGTTCGCCGGCCTGTCCGTTCAGGACGGCCGCCATCATCCAGGACAGGTTGGTGCAGTCGGCGATCCCGGCGTTCATGCCATAGCCCGCGAACGGGATCCAGATATGTGCGGCATCGCCGCAGATGAAGACGTTGCCGTCCCGGAATCTCTCGGCGACCAGCCGGCGGGCGGTCCAGTCCTGGTGGTGCACCACTTCCCAGGTCAGGTCGTCGCCGGCGCCCAGGACTTCCCTGATGGACCGGTCGGGATCGACGGCGTCGGTCCGGTGGATCAGCCAGAGTTCTTCCCCGTCTATGGCGACCACGGTGCCCGACGCCCGCGGGTTCACCACCCAGCTCATCCAGGCCGGCTTCCCTGGAAACAAGTGCCTGATGGCGGGGCAGCGCACCAGCGAGGAGCGCGTTCCGCCGATGGCGTCGTCGCCCACCAGCGGGACCCCCATCTGCCTGCGGGTCGGGCTGGAACCTCCGTCGCAGCCGACGAGGTAGCGGCTCCTGATCGACGATCTCGCGCCGGCCCTGTCCTCGCAGTGCGCCGTGACGCCGTCGCCGTGATCCTCGTAGCGCACGAACGCGGTTTCCGGCCGGAGCCTGATGCGTTCGAAGGTCCTGGCGTGGTCGTGGAGGATCGGGTTCAGGTAGAGCTGGCTGACGCGGACCACGGGCTCCGGGGTCGGCCAATCGCTGTCGAGAAACCCCGGGGCCGAACGGCCGTCCGCAGAAGGACTGGCGTACGGTCACCCTGCGGCTGGTCGCCGGTTCGCGTCTTGTCGATGTCGATGTCAACTGCGCCAAGGATTCGTTCTGGAACGGGACCTGCCGGGAGTTGATCTCCCGCGACATCGGGCGCTGGCTCTCGGACCTTGGACTCGCACCGTGGCCCAAGGGACAACCGCCGCGGTTCGACCTGTCGCCGATCAAGCCGGGCGTGTTCCGCGTGCAAACACGGGCGAACCCGGTCTAGGGTCTGCGGATCGCCAACCCGACACTGATCGGCCTGCTCTCTGACGGCTTCCCATGTCAGACCACTTGATCGCGGAGGGCCACCGGGGTGCCGTTGTCCCGCGTCGCCATCGCGCTGCTTGGCGAGGCGAGGGTCTTCCGGGCAAACGATCTGGTTTTCCCGACGGCGACGGGACGCACGATGAGCGACAGCACGTTGTCCAAGCTGCTTCGGGATCTGGGTATCGCCGCGGTCTCGCACGGCTTCGTTCGACGTTCCGCGACTGGTGCGGCGAAATGACCAACGCCCCGCGCGAGGTCGCGAAGGCGGCGCTTGGCCAAAAGGTGGGCAACGTCGTCGAACAGGCGTACGCGAGGTCCGACCTGTTCGACAAGCGCCGGGCGCTCATGGAGTCCTGGTCGCGGTACGTCACGCGCGAAGCCGGCGACGTCATCCAACTGCCGACAAGAGCCTAAAGACGAAGGCCGGCCAAGGAACCGTCCGGTCCCGGGGACCTTTCCGGTCGCGCCCCCCTCCTGCCGGATATAGACTAGCGGTTGTTGTGTCGCCTGTGCGGCTGAGTTGGCATGGGCGGGTCGCAACGAACGGCGTTGGAGGGATGCCGGCGGCGCATTCAGGAGTGAACGATGTCCAAAACCGAGATCATCTTTGAAGTAACCGAGGACGAGGTGGACGGCGGGTACTCGGCGAGCGTGCTCGGATACGGCATCCATACCCAAGGGAGCTGCGTCGAGGAGGTCCGCCGCAATGTCCTTGAAGCGGTGGATTGTTACTTCGACGAAACCATGGACCGGCCGGGATTGATTCGACTGTACTTCGTGCGGGATGAGATATTGGTGGCGTGAGACTGCCGCGGGATGTCGGCGGCGCTGAACTCCAACGAGCACTCCGGCGTCTGGGCTACGAGAAGATTCGCCGCGGCTCCCATATCCGAATCACGACCCAGAGGAACGGCACGCATCATGAGGTGATCCCGCTACACAGTCCGACTCCGGCAAAGACCTTGTCAGGCATATTGAAAAGCGTGGCTCAGCACCACGAGATGACGGTCGAAGAACTGCTCAAGGCTATAGATCTCCGGGGCTCGTAGGCGGGATGCGGCTTGGTTGGCTTGTCTCTTCTGCGTCGCATCAGCGAGCTTGCAGGAGTCGTTGCGGCCAAACACCAACGCTCGATGGTTGTTCAGGAATTGCTGGACGGCCTCGCAAGCCGGTTGGCGACAAGCGGTTGGCGGCGATGAAGACGCGGCGAACTGCCGTGTCTGGCGTTGGTGGCGCATCGTCACGGGGCGGACCCGTGTGGCGCGTTGACTCGGGTACGGGCATGCGAGGACTACGTGAACGCGGCAGCGCCCGGAGTCGGCCCCGGCAGGCGGAAGCGGGTTGCGGCTCGGGCGCCGGACGGAATCCTCGGCGGCCGTCATCAACAATGACAACGAACCGCGTCGCGCGCTGGACGCTTGTCCTCTGTGCGTGGCTGCCCGCGTTCGCCGCCGGCATGGACGCGCCTCCGAACGCGGGGACCGGGGATTTGCGCCTTCCCCCACAGTTCGAGACGATCCGGCTGCCGGGTGGCGAGGACATCGAGGCCGAGGTTCGGGACGGCCTGCTGGTGGTGAGCGGCGATATGGTGATCGGTCAGGCCGGCCGCGGCGCCTTCAGCGGCCTTGGTCGAACGTGGCCGGGCGCCGTCGTCCCGTACGTTGTCGACGACGACGAGCGACTGCGGAACGACCTGCTGGATGAAGCCATCGCGGAGTGGAACGACAGGACCGTGGTCGAGTTGGTGCCGAGAACCAACGAGTCGGACTACGTGCGTTTCGTGTACGGCCCGCCGAAGTCCGCGATCGGCCGGGTGGGGGGCGAACAGAAGATCTGGGTGGGCTGGCCCCGGCCGCGCAAGAACGTGATGGTCCACGAGATCGGTCACGCCGTGGGGTTGGAGCACGAACATCAGCGCAGGGACCGCGACCGGTACCTCACGGTACTTGGCAGCAACCTCGAGTTTCGGGCGTTGCGCGCTGTCGCGGCGGACGCCACGCCGACCGGCGCTTACGACTACGCATCGACCATGCACTACGGGCGGGGAAACCTGCCGGATCGGCCGGCCATGGAGACCGTGCCGCCGGGACTGGTGCTCCCGTTTTCGCATGCGCCGTCCGGACTGTCGGCGGGGGACGTGGACACGATCGTCCGCCTCTACGGCAGGACGCCCTCGAGGACGGTGGTCACATCGCACCCGGAGGGGATCGAACTGATCGTGGACGGCGTGCCGATGCGAAGCCCCGCGGCCTTTGACTGGGCACCTGGAAGTCTGCACACGGTCGAGGCGCCGCTACAGGTCTCCGACGGTGCCCGGCGACTGCTCTTCGGGAGTTGGTCGGACGGCGGTGGCCGCGCGCATGTTTTCGCGGCGAACGCGGCGACGACCTGGCTCGGAGCCAACTTCATCGCGCAGTACCCGGTTGAGGTCCAGACCGCGCCCACGGCGAGCGTGCGCATTTCCCCCGAGAGTCCGGACGGCGACTACGCACTGGGTACGAGTATGCGCCTCTCGGTGGCGGAGGACTCCTACCGACTGCATCAGTGGCTATCGCTGCAGGTCCGCGAGGAGAACGTATCGTACATACCGATCGAATCGCGGGGGGCGAATCCCGCGCACCGGATCCTCGGCGTCGGCCGGGAACCGGAGCAGCCCACGTACGTCGCGTGGCTCACGAGTCGGCCGCTGCTGTCCGTCGTTTCGGGCGCCGGTACCGTGCCGTTCGGCGAATCGGGCGCCGGTGCCGTGCCGTTCGGTGGAGGGCGGATTTTCTGGAGCACGCCGGTGCACTTCCTGCCTTTCGAAGACGCAAGGCAAATCGAGGGCTACCCTGCGGTCGTCCCCTGGGACGTGGACTACTGCTATCGGTTCACGAGTTGGAGTGACAACGCGGCCCGGGAGCGGACAATCACGTTCCCCGAGGACGGGGGGACGCTGGAACTGAACGCGGAGACGCATTACCCGTTGCAGACACGTGTGCTGGGCGGCGCGGCGCAGCTTGAGACGACCCCGTCGAAGCTGGCTGGAAGCAGAACCTGCGTCCACCCTTCGTCCGCACCCTACTGGTACTTCGCGTCCGGCGAAACCGTCCGGCTGACGGCGCCGCCGGAGGGCACGGACGGCTCGCGGTTCGTCGGTTGGGCGGGCGACGCGTGGGGCACGTCGAGGTCGGTGGTGCTGGACATGGACGAAGTGAAACGGGTGGATGCGCTCTACTCGTCGGCGGGTGTCCTCGACGGCGTCGGCACGCCGATAACCCTTCGGGCGGGAGGCGCGGAGGTCCGCAATCACGTCGTCTATGTGCCCTTGGACGCGACGGAGCTTCTGATCCAAGCCGAGTTCGCGGACGCAGTGCCCGGCATGGCGTTGCTCGCGAATCAGGGCGCGCAGTGGTCGGCCCGGAGGCGGACCACCGGGCGCCGCTGGAACCCGGGAGAGGGGTGTTGCGGATCACGGACGCATCGGAACTGCCGCTCACGCCCGGCATGTATCACGTCGCGGTCGTCCCGGTGTCGCGGTCGCGACCCTCGGAGGTCAGGACGGGCACGCTGCGGGCGGAAGTCCGGCGCGACGCGCCCATGGTTCGGCCGAACCCGCGTGCGTTCGCGTTCGTCGCGCCCGCCGGGGCCGCCGCACCGGCGCAGCGACTGCGGCTCGAGAACCTGAGCCGGGAGCCGCAGACCTATCGGCTCGAACCAAACCGGAGATGGATCGCGGCGACTCCGTCGGAGGGAACCGTGGCCCCGGGGTCAACCGCGGACGTCGATCTGCGCGTGGATGCGGACGTCGTGGCGGGTACCCATCGCGGGACGGTCGCGATAGCCCGCGCGTCGGCGGTCGGGAGCGGCATGAGGCTGCCGGTGACCTTCGTCAATCTGGATCGCGGCTCCCCACCCGGCGTCGCGGTGGCCCTGGACGATCCGCCGCGCGCGGTGCAGAGCTACGGCGAAGGAGCGCCGGTCCTAGTCACGGCGACGTTCACCGAACCGGTCGACGTACGGGGAGCACCTCGACTGGCCATGCGGGTCGGCGGCGCGGTACGGCTTGCTTCGGTGCTGGGCGTCGGAGGGTCCAAGGTAGTCTTCAGCTACTCCGTGCGTGCAGACGACCGGGACGAGGACGGCATCGAGGTCTTCGGCTTCCATCTCGGCCGGGACGATGCGGTCGTCCATGCCGCGGATGGGACGCTCGCGGACGTCGAACTCGGGGACGAACAGCGTAGGCGGAGCCACGAGATTCCGCCGCTGGACGGTGGCGGGCCGACCTACGCCCTTTCGGTCGCCGCCACAGATAGCGTGATTCTGGCGCTCCCGCTTCTTTTTCAGCTTCGCGACGGCGAGTCGCCGAGTTTCTCCGCGTCCTCGAGCGACCGGGATGTCGTGGGTGTGGGCATCGTCGACGGAGCATTGACCATCGATGCGATCGAGGGCGGCTCGGCAACGGTGCGCGTCACCGCGACAGCGCAGGATGGCACGCAGCTTACGCGACGGTTCGTCGTACAGTCGGTGGAGCGGACCGGGTGGCGTGGCTGGCGGCTGGAGTTGTTGCGGAAGTCCGTCGACCCCGACGAGGACGGTCCGTAAGGGTGTCCAGCGGCGCCTCGACGAGGTGAGGCGCATACTCGGCGCGGCACGTCACCACCATCGGCAGTCGCAGAACGTCGCACCGCAGTTGCGGCATGCTTCCATGCTGGTGGCCACGGCTACGCATTGTCCCGCTACGAGGAGATCACCGGGTGGAAGGCGCCGGCCGCGGGCGGACAGCCGCTGCGGAGTCTGAAGGGGGCGAAGAAGCGGATGGACACGGAGGCTCGGCGGACCATTGCAGCGGAGCTTGGCCACGCCAGAATCCAGATGGTCACAGCCTATTGCGGATAGCGGGGCGGGCGGTTGTCCAAGGTTCCGGCCGATCTACACCACGCCGAGGACGGCGGCGGCAGCCAATGCGCAGACGATGGTCAACGCCACGAGCTTCGTGACGGTCCATCAGTCTTGATCGACCCGGGTTCCGCCCCTGAGGCGCTCATGGCGTTTCCATAGGGCGGGTTTCATACGGCAAGTCGGAGTGCGGACCGGACAACATGTAGTGGGAACCGAAGTGGACACCAACTTGCAAAAGAGAGAAATTTGTATACAAAACAACTAAATACAGCACTTGTCTGGCGTCCCCTAGGGGAGTCGAACCCCTGTTACTGGGATGAAAACCCAGTGTCCTAGGCCTCTAGACGAAGGGGACGCGCGGGAGGCGCGGATTCTAAGGGCGAGGCGGGGTGGATTCAACCTTCGCGGGGCCTTCGGACGTGACGCGCGCGGGCCCGCGAACGCCGCTTCCCTCCTGCAACCTGATAGCCTCACCGCATCGACTCGCGCCGTCCGGATATCGCGCCCTGCGCCCCCTCCACTACTACCTCGTCGGAACGAGCGGCTGGTTCGTGTGCAACGGCATCCAGACCGTGATGTTCGCCTGGCTCGTGACGATCGTGCTGCACGAATCGCCGCGCATGGTGGGGGTCGCGCAGACGGCGATGCTGGTCCCGGCGATGCTGCTGATGCTCGTCGGGGGCAGCGTCGCCGACCGGTACGGGGGGCGGCGCGTGGCCGTGGTGTCCCAGGTGGCGGCGACCGTCCCGGTCGTGGCGCTGTGGGTGGTGCTGTCCCGCGACGGCCTCACGTTCGGTTTCATGATCGCCTTTGCCGTGGCGATGGGGTGTGCCCAGGCGTTCCTGACCCCGGCGCGGGACGGCCTGCTGAACCAGGTCGCCGGACGGCAGATCCAGCGGACGGTCGCGCTGGTGACGCTCGTGCAGTTCGGCATTCAGATCGTGGCGTTCCTCGTCGCCGCACAGGCGGACCGGGTCGGCGGCGGACCCATCGTGCTCGTGCAGGCCGCCGCGTTGATCGTCGGCACGCTGGCGCTCGCGCGGGTCGCCGTTCCCCCGATCATGGCGCCGCGTGGACCGGCCTCTGGCTCGGTGATGGGCGAACTCGGCCGCTCGGTGGCCGCTGGCTGCCGGACGGTCATGCGTTCCCAGTCAATGCGCGTGGTGGCCCTGCAGAACTTCGCGATGGGCATCTTCTTCATGGGCCCGTACGTCGTCGCGATCCCCCTGCTGGTCCGCGAGACCTACGACGGGAGCGCGGCGGATCTGGCGTGGCTCAGTTCGGCGAATGCGGTGGGTCTGGTCGCCGCCATCTGCGTGCTGCTGGCGGTGGGCGAGATCCGCCGCCAGGGACGGCTGCTGCTGGTGGCGACCGGCGTGGGCGCGGTGGCCCTCGGCCTGGCGGGCGTCGGGCTGGAGTTCGCGGCCTTCGTCGTCTGTATCGGGGCCTGGGGATCGTGCGCCGGGCTCGGCATGAGCATGGCGCGCACGATCATGCAGGAGCAGGCGCCGCGGGATCAGCGGGGGCGGGTGATGGCGTTCTTCTCCTTCTCGTTCATGTCGTCGGCGCCGCTCGGGACGATGCTGTCCGGTCTGATGGTCGAGTGGTGGGGGGCGGAGCGCGCGCTCGTGGTGTGCGCGGTCGCGATGCTGACGTCCATCACCGCGGTGGGATTCGCGTCGAGGCTCTGGTGGATGGATGCGCGGGCGCTGCGGGAGGCCGCCGCCGGCTGACCCGGACCGGGCTCAGGCGGTATCATTGCGCGTTTGATTTTCCGGGAGTGCGAGGAAGTATGTTGTCAGGAACGGCATGGAGTCGTCGTCGGTTCATCGCCGCAACGACGGGAGGACTCGCGGTCATCCCCGCGCTGAACGTGCTTGGCCAGGAGCCGGCCCCACGACTCGAAGAGAGCGATCCGACGGCCATGGCCTTTGGATACAAGCACGACGCCGCCGCGGTCGACACGGCCCGTTTTCCGAAACGGGCGACCGAGGAAGGCAAGACCCAGTTCTGCGACAACTGCCTCCACTACAAGAACGCGGAGGAGGTCGATGGCTGGGCGCCCTGTGCCATCTTCGTGATACCCGGAACGAACCCCCCCAGGTACAAGGGGGTCGCGGCCAAGGGCTGGTGCAACGTCTGGGTGGCGCAGCCGTAACTTCCGCCACGGGGCGTAGGGGACGCCCTTGCGGCGTCCCGTCCCGGCTTTCGTGCACGACCCACCGCGGGCCGTAGGGGACGCCCTTGCGGCGTCCCGTCCCGGCTTTCGTGCACGACCCACCGCGGGCGGGGACAAGCCCCGCCCCTACATGTACCCCCTCGGCATGCTCGCCCGCACCGCGTCGGAAAACCCCGAGGCGACCCACTCGCACTGCGCCGTGTTCCAGTGCGAGAAGAACAGCCGGGTCGCCGGATCCGCGTGCAGCGCGAGGCGTTCCGGAAACAGGTTCCAGTCCGTCAGGCAGGGCGTGGGCGGCCGCACGTAACGGTCCGTATGCGGTAGCGAACTGGGCAGCCACCCGCCGCGCGCGTAGTACTGATGCCACGTGCGGCGCGGTCGCCGGCCGTCCCCGTCGAACCGGCAGTGCCAGGTCGCCGTGTCGTACAGGATGCACGTGCCCGCGGGAGCGAACAGCGGGACTTCCCGGTAGGCGTCGCCGAGCGCGTCGTGGGCGTCCCGCAGCGTCTCGAACCGGTTGCTCTTCGGCACGACGCAGAAGGCTGGCGTGCCCGGCTTGACGTCCGTGAGGTAGTGCACGGCGCACAGCCAGTCCACGGGCATGTACGGTGCGCGCGTGAAGCGGTCCGGGCGGGTGGCGTCGTGGTGGAAGTTCTGGCTGCCGAGGCCCGCGTTCTCCGGCGCTTCGCGGAAGTTGAATTCGCTGAAGCGCGCGCGGTCCTCGCCGCCGAGCAGGCGGCAGACGGCCGGGTACGAACCCGGGTGCCGCGTGTACGGATCCAGCTCCGGGTAGTCCAGCAGCGGTTGCGAGAAGATCAGGCCCTGGTGGCGGTGGTGGGGCTTGCGCGGCCCGAGGCCCCAGGCGTCGGGGCGCTCCCGCTGGGTGCGGTCGTAGAACGCGTTCAGGTGCGCGAGTTCGTGCGCCGACAGGCATCCCGCGATCACGACGTACCCGTGCTCGGCGAAGAACGTGTAGACGCCATCGAGGTCGGCCCCGGCGAAGTGCGGCGGGGGCTTCTCCGCGAGGCGGCCGAAGCCCTGGTCGGCGAGGTCCGGGTCGCCGGAGCGGTTCTGCTGTCTCTCGAGCCGGACGCGCGCGTGCATGCGGTCCACCGTTTGATCGCGCGGCAGTTTACCGGAACACGGACGGGCCCGGAGGCGTGCCGGACTTTTCCGGCTTCCTGCGGGGTGGGTTCCGTGGAACACTCGTCCCGTTCGGAACTCCCGGAGCCCGCCGGGTGCGGAGGCAGGCGCATGCACGAACTCTCCAATGGCCGTGTTGCTGCTGATCCTCCTCGTCCTGACCGTGATGTCCGCCTACTTCGCGGCGTCCGAGACCGCGATGATGGCGTTGAACCGCTACCGGCTGCGGCACCTGGCGATCGAGGGCCACGGCGGGGCGCGCAAGGCCAACGAGTTGCTGCAAAGGCCCGACCGGCTGCTGGGCGTCATCCTGGTCGGCAACAACGTCGTGATCTTTCTCACCGCATCGTTTGCGACGGAGGTCGCCAACCGGCTGGTGGGCCACACGGCCGGCCCGTTCGTCGGCGCGGTCGTGCTGACCGTCTACATGCTGATCTTCGCCGAGGCGACGCCGAAGACGGTGGCGGCCGCGCGGCCCGAAACTCTCGCCTTCCCTCCTCCTACCTGCTGCAGCCGCTGCTGAAGATCTCCCATCCGCTGGTGATCTTCGTCAACTGGATCAGCAACCTGCCGCGGCGCCGTTGATCGCCCGGGCGGAGGAGAAGTCGGAGCAGCTCTCCGTCGCCGAGCTGAAAACCGTGCTCAACGAGCACACGACCCTGCCCCCCGAGCGGCAGGCGATGCTGGTGGGCATCCTGGACCTCGAGAACGCGACCGTCGAGAACATCATGGTGCCGCGCGCCGGGATCGTGGGCATCGACCTCGACGACGAGACGGCCACCATCCGCGAGGTGATCGAGAGTGCCCAGCACACCCGTCTGCCCGTGTACCGCGAGCACATCGACCAGGTCGTCGGCATCCTGCATCTGCGGCGCGGCGCGGTTCGGGGGCCGGGAGGCCCTCACCAAGGCGGACCTGATGCGGGAGACGGAGGAGCCGTACTTCGTGCCGGCCAGCACGCCGCTGCACACCCAGATCTACAACTTCCAGAAGCAGAAGCGGCGCGTTGCGCTTGTCGTCGACGAGTAGGGCGGGATCAAGGGGATGGCGACCCTCGAGGACCTCCTCGAAGAGATCGTCGGGGAGTTCACCACCGACTTCACGTCGCGGCTCGGCGAGGTGCGTCGCGAAGACGACGGGTCCTGCATCATCGACGGCAGCACGCTTGTCCGGGATGTGAACCGCGTGCTGGAATGGGACCTTCCGACCTCCGGGCCGCGCACGATGAACGGATTGGTGCTGGAACGGTTGGAGTCGTTCCCGGACGGCAATGTCAGCGTACGAGTCGGGCCCTACGTGCTGGAGACCGTGCGCATGGCGGACAACCTGGTGCGGACGGTGCGGGTGACCGTCCTGCCCGAAGACGCACCGTCCGTGCGTCGGAGCGAGCTGTAATGGACCACGGGAACGCAGGTCTCAAGACGGTTCCAGGGACCGGGACTCGCGCCGCCGCGCCCGTGTTTTTCCTGTGCGCGGCGCTCGCCGTTCAGGCGGTGGCGGAGCAGGCGGAGCGAAGGGCGTACTTCGGCGACCTGCACGTGCACACGAAGTACTCGGCGGACGCGTACAGCTTCGGCGCGCGCAACGGCCCGGACGAGGCCTATGCCTTCGCGAAGGGCGCGGCGCTGCGGCACCCGTCGGGCCAGACCATCCGGATGCGGGGCGCGCCGCTCGACTTCCTGGCCGTGACCGACCACGCGGAATACCTCGGCAATGTCACGGCGCTCGGCGATCCGAAGCACCCGTTGGCCGGTTCGGCGCTCGCGGAAGTGACCCAGGGGGTCATGACGGCCGCGTTCGCGACCTTCGGTACGGCGCTACGCACCGGCGAGCTGGACCCGGACCTGCACGACGAGGGCGTGCGCCGGGACACCTGGCAGCGCATCGTGGCGACCGCGGAACGCCACAACGCCCCGGGCGCGTTCACGACCTTCGTCGGCTACGAGTACAGCTCGGCGCCGGTGGGCATGCTGCACCGCAACGTCGTCTTCCGGGGGTCTCGGGTGCCGGAACTGCCTTTCGGCGCCACCGATTCGCTCGACCCGGAGGACCTGTGGGCCTGGCTGGACCGCCTGCGGGCCGACGGCATCGAAGCGCTGGCCATCCCGCACAACACCAACCTGAGCGCCGGCAACTTCTTCGTGACCACGACGTTCGAGGGCGAGCCTCTCGATGCGCGGTACGCCGCGGCGCGGCTGCGCAACGAGCCCATCGTGGAGATGACCCAGGTCAAGGGCACGTCGGAGACGCATCCCATGCTCTCGCCGAACGACGAGTGGGCGGACTTCGAAGTCATCGGCGATGGCGTCTCCGGCGCCTACGTGCGGGACGCCCTGTTGACGGGGCTCGAGCTGCGGCACGCCCAGGGCTTCAACCCGTACCGGTTCGGGTTCATCGGCTCCAGCGACACCCACAATGTCGGTGGCGCCCTCGAAGAGTCCACCTATCACGGCAAGATCGGCAACCTCGACGGCCGGCCGGAGTGGCGTCGGGTCACGCCCGTTGCGGAGGGCGCGGAACCCTCGCTGCTGGACCAGTTGAGGGACGGGCCCGTCACCGATTGGGGTGCGTCCGGCCTGGCCGCCGTCTGGGCGGAAGCCAACACCCGCGAAGCCATCTATGCGGCCTTTCGGCGCAAGGAGACGTTCGCCACCAGTGGTCCGCGCATGCGGGTCAAGTTCTTTGCCGGCTACGGGCTGGATGCGACCGACGACGCGCGTCTGCGGGGGAGCGGCGTGCCGATGGGCGGCGAGTTCGAAGCGCGGCGGACCGATGCGCCGACCTTCTTTGGCTGGGCGTTGCGGGATCCGCTGAGCGGATGGCTGCAGCGCGTGCAGATCGTCAAGGGTTGGCTCGACGCCGACGGGGCCCGCCGGGAACGGATCTTCGACGTGGCGTGTTCGGACGGGCTGTCACCGGATCCCGAAACGCACCGTTGCCCCGACAACGGCGCAGACGTGGACCTGGCGACATGTGCCTTCGACCAGGGCAAGGGCGCGGTGGAACTGCGGGCGGTATGGTCGGATCCGGACTTCGATGCGAGCCAGCGGGCGTTTTACTACGCCCGCGTGCTGGAGAACCCGACGTGCCGCTGGTCGACCTGGGAGGCGCTGCGCATGGGGCTCCCCCTGCAGCCCGAAGTGCCGGCAACCTTGCAGGAGCGCGCTTGGTCGTCGCCCATCTGGATCGCGCCGGCCGGGTAACCGGGGGGCTAGCCCGCATTGCTGTGAAATTCTTGGTGGTCTCCGCACCCCCGGGCCGAGGGGGCCCGCGAACGCCCCATGGCGCCCTGGCGGGACGGTCAGGTCCGCGCCGTCTGCGGCGGCGACCGTTCGCCCGGCGGCTGCCCCGGTTGTGGCCGCGCGGGTCGTGCGGGTCGCCGGGGGCTCGCTAAGCGGCCGCCCAGTTGACGGTCACGGTGCCGTCGGCGTGCTGTTCGAGGACGCCGAACTCGCGCAGCCTGGCGATCCAGCGCGGCGCGTTGCGGGCGACCAGGAGGGCCTCGTAGTCGACCTCGGGGTCGCGGTAGGGCCGGTCGTCGCGGAGCACGGCGAAGATCACCCGCGCGAGCTTGTGGGCCGTGGCGACGATGGCGCGCTGGTGGCCTCGGCGCGCGGTGATGGCGCGGTGGTAGGCGTGGAACTGGCAGTCCTTGGTGCGGGCGGCGCCGTGGGCGCAGCCGACAAGCAGCGCGCGCAGGTGCTTGGCGCCGGCGCGGGCGCGGGCGCCGCGGCGCTTGCCGGCGCTCTCGTTGTTGCCGGGGCACACGCCGGCCCAGGCCGCGAGCCGGTCGGCGGTGCCGAACACGGCGGCCGGGTCGGGACCGGTCTCGGCCAGGATGGCGGTCGCCGAGGCGGCGTCGATGCCCGGGACGGTCTGCAGCAGGCGCAGCCGGCCGGCGTGCGGCACGAGCCCGTCGGCGAGATGCCGGTCGAGGTCGGCGAGGCGGCGGTCGAGGGCGTCGTGCTGGCGCAGCAGGTCGGCGAGCACGACGCGGTCGGCGGCGCCGAGCGTGGCGGTCAGCGCGTCGCCGAGCCGGTCGAGCTTGCCGCGCACGTGGCTGCTCAGCGTGCCGAGGATGGCGTCGCGCGCGAGCCCGTCGACCAAGCCGTCGAGGATGCGCCGCCCGTTCATGCCGAAGATGTCGGTGATCACCCCGCCGATGCGCGCGCCGCTGCGGTCGACCACCTTCGCGGCGCGGTTGCGCACCCGGCCGCGCTCCGCCACCAGCGTGCGCCGGTGCCGGCTCAGCACGCGCAACTGGCGGAACTCGCGCGGCGGCACGAAGCTCGGCCGGCCCAGCCCGAACTGGCACACGCGCGCCAGCCAGCGGCTGTCGCCGACGTCGGTCTTGCGCCCGCGCAGTTGCTTGACCTGCTGCGCGTGCAGTAGCTGCACCTCGATGCCGGCCGCCTCGAGCGCCTCGTACGGCGTCTCCCAGTACACGCCGGTCCCCTCCATCGCCGCCGCCGTCACGCGGTGGCCGCCCAGCCAGCCCGCCATCTCGCCCAGGCCCTCCGGCAGCGCGTCGAAGCGGCGCGTCTCGCACACCGGCTCGCCGCCCGCCCCGCACAGCCGCACCGTGGCCGTGATCTCCATCTTGTGCACGTCCAGGCCCGCCGCGCGGGCGTGGACAACGTGCAGATCGTCGTTCATCATCGTGTCGCCTCCTTGTCGGATCGGGGGTGTGGCGAAGGCGGGTGGACCGGTCGGTCGGAAAGGGACCCGCGCCCAAGGGCGCGGTCGCGGTTTGCTGCTCGTCCACGGCTCGGGGCCGGGCACGGTCCGGGGCTCGCCGCCGTCCGGTCGGGTCAGTTTCTCAACGGGGTAACATGCCGTTCCGCCATTATGCGGACGACCACGCTCCCGCCTTCGCCGCGATTCTCCCCCATCCCGACCGAAGCCGCCGCCTCCGATGCCTCGCCACCATTTCATGCCTCCGGGGTGGTCGGAAGACGACCATGGACGTTTCTCAACACGTCGCTTGTGCCAGGATGACAGGTCATTGGTTCTGCGAGGTTGTTTGGTCCATCACGGCTTCGTTGACCGCCCGCGGACTGCGCTGGCCGCGCCCTCGCGGGTCTCTTGGCCCCGTGCGCGCACATGCTCCCTCAAACGCTCCCTCAAACGTAGGCCCCGCTATGCTCTCGGTCGCGAGCACGCGCACGGGACCAGGATCCTCCGCGATCATCGCGCCCCGTGGTGAGAAATGCGGGCTAGCGTCAGGCCGTCGGCGGCGTCAGCTCGACCCGCCCGAATTCCTCGTCGACCGGCCGCACCCAGTCCATGACGGGCGCCGCCGGACCTCCGGTGACCCGCAGCCGGCCGTCCTCGACGAACCCTTCCGGCCGCCCGGCGAGTTCCTCGACCAGCCGTGACCGCCAGGCCTCGATGTCGGGTCCGTGCGCGGGATCCGCCGACCGTTCGTGCATCTCGTGCGGATCGTTCTCGAGGTCGAAGTAGTGCTGCTTGCCAGTCCCGGGGTACCAGACGTATTTCCGCTTGCCGTCGGTCAGGTACTGCATGCCGCTGTCCAGGCTGGGGACGATGGCGCATTCCCCGTGCAGGAACGAACGCCAGGTTTCGGCCTCGCCGCGGATCAGGGGCAGCAGGCTCCTGCCCTCCACCGCGGCGGGAATGTCGGCGCCGGCGAGGTCCAGCAGCGTCGGCATCAGATCCATCAACTCCACCAGTTCGTCCCGCACCTGGCCGGCCGCTGAATCCCAGCGCGCCTCCGGCGGCAGGCGGAGCACGAAGGGGATGCGGGCGGAGCCTTCGAAGGCGTTGCGCTTGCGGATCCACTGGTGGTCGCCGAGCATCTCGCCGTGGTCGGATACGAAGACGATCACGGTGTCCGGCGGCAGTGCGGCGAGCACCCGGCCGATCTGGTCGTCGACGTGGTTGATCGACCCGTAGTAGCCGGCGCGGTACTGCCGCATCAGCTCGGGCTCGAGGGCCGTGCGCCACGAGGTCACGGGAAGCCCTCGCACGGGCCCGTCGTAGACGCGGGCCCAATCCCCCACCACGGGTTCCGGGAGGTCCATCGCCATGTAGCGGTCCCAGTAGGGTTGCGGCGGCGTGCAGGGCTGGTGCGGCTGGTGAAAGCTCACCTTGAGAAAGAAGGGGACGGTCGGATCGCGTCGGTGGAGGAACTCCAGCGCCTGGTCCGCGCACCAGTGGGTGAAGTGGAGGTGCTCGGGCAGGTGCCACGGCCGCGCCACCCAGCCGTTCTGGTGGGCGCCGTGGGCGAGCCCGGCGTCCCAGGTGCGGACGCCCTCCCGGGCGAGGAAGAGCTGGTAGTCGTCGCCGCCGGGGACGCCGCCGGGGCTGTCGGCCCAGACGGCGCTGTCGAAGCCGTAGAGCTTGCGCCGCGGGAAGAGGTGCAGCTTGCCGACCAGGTGGGTCTGGTAGCCGGCGCGGGAGAGTTCTCCCGGCAGGGTCGGCCCGTCCAGCCAGCCGACGGCGTTCATGAGAATCCCGTGCGACGCCGGCTTCCTGCCCGTCATGAGCGTGCGGCGGGCGGGGACACACACGGGACAGGCGGAGTATGCGCGGCGAAAGCGCACGCCGCTCGCGGCGAGGTGATCGAGGTACGGCGTTTGCAGGACGGGGTGTCCCTCGATGCCGAGGCAGTCGCCGCGGTGCTCGTCCGTCATGACCAGCGCGATGTTCGGCCGGCGGTTGGTGGTGTCCGTCATGTCCGTTTTGTCCGTCATTCGGGGGAGGGGGACCGTCGGTGATGCGGTCGGGGTCCGTTCGACCCACGACGGGGAGAATAGCCGATCGAGGCTTCGTTACCGCTATGATGTGCGTGACCGAAGGAGGACACCCATGAGCCTGGACATCCATACCGGTGCGACGCCCAACGGCTGGAAGGTCACCGTCATGATCGAGGAACTGATCGAGGCCGGCGTCGATCTGCCCGAGGTCAACTACCACACGGTCAGCCTCCGCGGCGACCAGTTCACCGACGCCTACATGGCCATCAACCCCAACCAGAAGCTCCCGACCCTCGTCCACGACGGCCGGGCGATCATCGAGAGTTGCGCCATCCTCCACTACCTGGGCGAGACGTTCCCCACGTCCCTGTTTCCGACGGACGAACGCCGCTGGGACGTGATCCCCTGGCTGTACTGGCAGGCGGCCAACATCGGACCGGTGTTCGGCAACAAGCTGTCCTACACGCGTTACATCAACGACGCCACGGACGAACAGAAGGCGCATCCGCTGGAACGCTTCGGCAAGGAAGCACTCCGGCTCGTCGCGGTGATGGACCACCAGTTGGCGAAGCATCCGTATCTCGCGGGCGACGAATTCACCGTCGCCGACATCGCCACCTGGTGCTGGGTGCGCTCCTACAAGTGGTCGAAGGTCGACATCACCACCAAGCCGAGGGTGGTCGACTGGGTGCATCGCGTGCGGGCGCGTCCGGGGGTCGAGCGCGGCATCGCCTTCGGCGTGCCGAAGGACGAGATCGACAAGTTCAGCAAGGAGCGCCGCGAACAGTACAAGCGCGGCGGCGGCGGCATCGCGTCCAACACCGCGTTGAAGTCGGACCTGTAACGGCAGTTACCAGGGTCGGGGACGGGCGACCGCGAGGGTCGCCTCTACGCAGGTCGGAGACGGGTCACCACGAGGGTCGCCGCTACGCAGGTCCGGGGCGGGCGACCACGAGGGTCGCCCGTGCGCGCGGCGAGATTGTAGGGGTCGCCCTCGTGGCGGCCCGCTCCCGGATGTGCCCGGAGCGCGGGGGGTCCGTCAGGTCAGTGCGACGGCGGCGACAGCGCCACCGGCGCCGGGTCGGCGCCGAAGTGGACAACGCGGGTCAGCCAGGTGTAGTCGGACTCCATCGCCATCAGGCCCACCAGCACGAGGAGCGCGCCCGGCGGTACCAGGATCGCCGTGATGAGCGCCACCCGCTCCCAGCGCATGTGCATGAAGATGGCGACGATGAACCCGGCCTTCAGCATCATGAAGATGATGATGAGCGTCCAGCGCGTGTACCCCTGGAAGGCCATGTAGTCGACCATGTACGACGCCGCGCTGAAGACGAAGAGCAGCGCCCAGATCCAGAAGTAGATCGAGATGGGATGTTGTTGACCGGTGTCCGCCATGACTATCCTTGCCCAGTGCCTGTCAGTTTTCCACCTCGGGGAGCCGCCAACGCTACCAGAGATAAAAGAACGCGAAGATGAAGACCCACACGAGATCGACGAAGTGCCAGTAGAGGCCGGTGATCTCGATGATGTCGTAGCCCTTCTCCTCGTACCTGCCGCGCCACACGCGGAACGCGACGATCGCGAGGTAGACCACGCCGGCGGACACGTGCAGGCCGTGGAAGCCGGTGATCATGAAGAACGAGGAGCCGAACTGGGCGGCGCCCATCGGGTTGCCCCACGGACGGACGCCTTCGTCCGTGATGAGCTTCGTCCATTCGAAGGCCTGCATGCCGACGAAGCTCGCGCCCAGGATTGCGGTCACGACCATCAGCAGCGCCGCGGGGCCGCGCTTGCGCCGGTAGCCCATGTTCACCGCCATCGCCATCGTCCCGCTCGAGGTGATCAGGATGAAGGTCATGATCGCGATGAGCAGCAGCGGCACGGGCACGCCGAATGCCTCGAGCGCGAACACCTCGCTGGGGTTCGGCCATGGCTCGGCCGTGGTCATCCGAACCGTCATGTAGGCCGTCAGGAAACACGTGAAGATGAACGTGTCCGACAGGAGGAAGATCCACATCATCGCCTTGCCCCAGGGAACGCCCCTGAAGACCGCGACGTCGGCCGCCCAGTCGTTTACGAGTTGCAGATTACGCAGTCCGGTCGCTTCGGCCATCCGGTTGCAGGCTCCTCTCCAGTGTCACCCCCCGGAGATCCCGGGGGATGCGGTCGATTTCTCCGATGCCGGTCGCTTTTCCGTGTCGAGCTTCGAGCGGCCTATTCCGTCCGTCCCGCGGCGGACTCTTCCGCCGAGCGCGGTTCCGTCTGCGGAATGAAGTCGTCCTTGACGCCCGGCACGCTGTAGTCGTAGGCCCAGCGGTACACGGTCGGCAGCTTGTCCTCCCAGTTGCCGTGACGCGGCGGCGTCTCCGGCGTCTGCCACTCCAGGCTCGTCGCCTTCCAGGGGTTGTGGCCGGAGTCCCGGCCCCGGAAGTAGCTGTAGATCAGGTTCCAGATGAACACGGCCTGGAAGACGCCGACGACGAGCGCCGCGATCGTGATGGTCTGGTTCAGCATGATCACCGACTCGTCGATGATCGCCATGTCGCCGTTGGCGAAGTAGCGCCGCGGCACGCCCACGAAGCCGAGGTAGTGCATCGGGTAATAGATGATGTACGTGCCGAGGAACGTCACCCAGAAGTGGATGTGTCCCAGGGTGTCGTTCAGCATCTTGCCGGTCATCTTCGGGTACCAGTGGTAGATCGCGCCAAAGATGACGAGGATCGGCGAGACCCCCATCACCATGTGGAAGTGCGCGACCACGAAGTACGTGTCCGAGAGCGGCACGTCGACGATCACGTTGCCGAGGAACAGACCGGTGATCCCGCCCATCACGAAGGTGATCACGAAGGCGATGGCGAAGAGCATCGGCACCGTCAGGTGGATGTTGGCCCGCCACAGCGTGAGCGTCCAGTTGTAGACCTTGATCGCCGTCGGCACGGCGATGATGAGCGTGGTGGTCGCGAAGAAGAAGCCGAACCACGGATGCATGCCGCTGACGTACATGTGGTGCGCCCACACGATGAAGCTGAGCACGCCGATGGCGACGATCGCCCACACCATCATGCGGTAGCCGAAAATGTTCTTGCGCGCGTGGGTGCTGATGAGGTCGGACACGATGCCGAACGCCGGCAGTGCGACGATGTAGACCTCGGGATGCCCGAAGAACCAGAACAGGTGCTGGAACAGCAGCGGGCTGCCGCCGCTGTAGTCGAGGGAGTCGCCGATCGACACGACCGCCGGCATGAAGAAGCTCGTGCCGATGGTCTTGTCCAGGATCATCATGATCGCGCTGACGAAGAGCGCCGGGAACGCCAGCAGGCCGAGCACCGTCGCCATGAAGATGCCCCACACCGACAGCGGCATGCGCATCAGCGTCATGCCCCGCGTGCGGGCCTGCAGGATGGTGGTCACGTAGTTCAGCCCGCCCATGGTGAAGGCGACGATGAACACCGCGAGCGAGCCGAGCATCAGGAGGATGCCCCAGTCGACGCCGGGCGTGCCCGTCAGGATCGCCTGCGGCGGGTACAGCGTCCACCCGGCCCCGGTGGGACCGCCCGGAACGAAGTAGCTCGCGAGCAGGATGATGACGGAGCCGAAGTAGACGTGGTAACTGACCATGTTGACGAACGGGAACACCATGTCGCGTGCGCCGCACATCAACGGGACCAGGAGGTTGCCGAAGCCGCCGAGGAGGAGGGCGGTCAGCAGGTAGATCACCATGATCATGCCGTGCATGGTGATGAACTGGTAATAGGCCTCGGGGTCGATGAAGTCGAACTGGTCGGGGAACCCGAGCTGCAGCCGCATCATGGCCGACAGGGCCAACGCCACCAGCCCCACCCCGATGGCCGTGATGCCGTACTGGATCGCGATCACCTTGTGGTCCTGGCTGAACCAGTATTTCGTCAGCCAGCTATGGGGATGGTGAAGCTCCATCGACTCCTGGTAGGGGATCTGCGCTTCAACCGCCATCGGTGTTTCCTCCGTCCTCGATGACATCCTCGCGGCCCCGCCCTGCCGGGCGGATCCGAGGTTCCTGCGAGCGTGCCGCCATCACGGCTGGCGTGGTGCGGTGCGCGTGTGGGTCACGGCGGCCAGCCCGTCCTGCGCGACACGATCGCGCGAGGCGACGTCGCCTTGCCGTCCCAAGGTGTTGATATAGGCCACGACGTCGTTGATGGCCTGCTGGCCGTGCAACTGCTTGGACATGAAGCCCATCTGCCGCGCCAGCGTATCGGTACGGTCATGGCCCCGGACGTGCTGCTGGAAGAGCTCGATCTGTCGCGCCATGTACCAGTCGCTCATGCCCGCCAGGCGTGGCGCGAGCGTTCCCGAACTGCCGCTGCCATCGGCCCGGTGGCAGACGGCGCAGCCCCGGTAGAGGTCGGCGCCGCGCTCGACGTCGCCCTCGATGGTGACCTCCGCCGGATGGTCGGGCAGCGACTGGATATAGGCGATCACGTTCTCGACCGACGCGGCGTCGAACAGCGTCGCGGCCATCGGGGCCATCTGGAGGCCGTACTCGTCGTCCGGATGCGTACCGCGCAGGCCGCGCTTGTAGGCGTCGATCTGGTCGCGCATGTACCACGCGGACTGGCCGGTCAGCTTGGGCGCGTTGAGCGCGAGCAGGCCCTCGCCCTGCTGCCCGTGGCACGCCGCGCAAACCACGTAGCCCGCCTGGCCCGCCACGGCGTCTCCGACGGGGCGGGCGGCGTAGTCGGCCCACGTCGGCCGCGACGCGACCCACGCGGCGTACTCGTCCGCGTCGTCGACGATCACGGTGCCGCGCATGGTGTGATGGCCGATGCCGCAGAGTTCGGCGCAGAGCACCTCGTACATGCCCGTCTTGGTGGGGGTGAACCACATGTAGGTCACCATGCCGGGCACGGCGTCCATCTTGGCGCGGAATTCGGGGACGTAGAAGTCGTGCAGCACGTCCTTGGACCGCAGCAGCACCTTGACGGGCTGGTCCTTCAGGAGATGCAGGGGGCCGCGCTGGACCAGCACGTCGTCCTGGCCGTACGGGTCGTCCGGGTCCATGCCGAACGGGTTGTCGACGGTGATGAGGCGCGCGTCGACGGTTCCGAGGCGACCGTCCTCTCCGGGCAGCCGGTAGCTCCAGGACCACTGCTGGCCGGTGATCTCGACCTCCCGGGCGTCCTCCGGCACGTGGACGTACTCTTCCCAGACGGCGAGGCCGGGGGCCAGCATCCCCACGACGCCGATGGTCGTGACGATGGTCAGGATCCACTCGAGCCGCTTGTTCTCCGGCTCGTAGGCCGCGGTCTGGCCCTCGCGGTGGCGGTACTTCCAGATGGCCCAGACCATGAACAGCCCGACCAGGATGAACGCGATGCCGCAGATCCAGAATGTCACGAAGACGGCGAAGTCGATGTTGCCCCAGTTCGAAGCGATGTCCGTGAACCACCAGGGGCTCAGCATGTTGAACACCACGGAGCCGAGGACGACGATCAGCAGGATGATGGCCGTGGTCATGCCGAAGCGTCCCTCTTGTATTCCGCGTCTGTCGCGTCTGGCGCGCTCGTGCCCGCGCTTGTGCTTGTGCGGGGCGGTTCCATTGCACTCAACGTCACGGCTGTCCTTCCTCTCCTGGCGCGTCCTGGCGCGTCCCGGCGCACATCCCGGCTCGCCCGGTTCCGTTCGCTGTCAGGGCCTGATCGTCGTCGAGATCCTCGGCGCGATCATTGTGATGTTCTCCATTGCCGCCGTCCGTTCCGCGTGGTCGCCGTGTGCGACGGGGAGGTGGCGGCATCCAAGCGGCGGGTATTGTCGCAGAATCCGCGGTCGGATCGCCAGTAGCGCCCCTGGGCCGTTCGGGCCGTCGCCGGCGCTCGCCTTCCGCGGGTTCCCCGCCGGGCGCACCGGCCTCGCACTCGGGTCGCCGCCACCGGCCGCCCGGTGTGGCGGCGGTCGTCACGGGCCGCCCGAACGGTCCGCCCTCGCCACTCGTCCGGTGGCCTGACGCGGGCTTGAGCAGGGGCGACCAAGGAACCTCCCATCCCTAACGTTTCCGCTAGGGGCGGGGGCGGCTTCCGTCGCACGCGCCGCTCCGGAACCCGTACGGGAGGATTGCTATACCGCCGCCGGCTTTAACACTGCTTGCCTGATTGCGTCTGCTACCACCTTCTGCGATGATTTACCAGACCCCTTGATTGGAACCCGGATAACCGCCATGGACTTCAGAACGCAGGTCGCGGAGGAGAAGAAACGCCTGTCGCAGCAAAGACGGGACGTGCAGAAGCGCATGAGTGCCCTCGAGTCGGAACTGGGCGCTCTCGGCGCCGAGATGAAGAACATCGATGGTGAGATGGCCGCCATCGAGGCATACGAAACCGCCCAGGGTTCCGCCCCCGCCCTGAAGCGGCGTCAGCCCCGCAAGGCGGCCGCCGGCGCGAAGACTGGCTCCGGCACGAAGAAAGCAACCCGTCGGCGCCGCAGGGTTTCGCGACGGGGGGAGATACTCGCGGCTATTGCTTCCTTCGGGTCCGCCGGGGCCGGCCGCGCCGACATCATCCAGAAGCTGAACGTGAAGGGTGACAAGTCGGCCGAGCAGTCCGTCAGCAACGCGCTCGCGGCATTGAAGAAGTCCGGCGACGTAGCCCATGAAGACGGCAAGTACATCGCTGGCGCCGCTTCGGCTGGTGCTCCGGGGGGTGATCCGGGTGGTGCTTCGGCTGGTGCTCCGGCTGATGCCCCGGGTGGTGCTCCGGCTGGTGAAAGCCCCGCACCGGCAGCCGCGGAGGAATCACCGGCCCCGGAGAGCGCAACCACCGCGCCGCAGGCACGTCGCCGCAGAACCTCGCGGAGGACGGCGATCGTCTCCATCATCGAGGCGGCCGGCAGTGAAGGGGTGGGCCGTTCGGCCATCATTGAGCAACTCGGCGTGAAAGGCGACAAGTCGGCCGAACAGTCCGTCAGCAACGCGCTTGCCAACCTGAAGAAGTCCGGGGGAGTGGCGCACAACGACGGCAAGTACAGCAGCGCGTCGTGACGGGTCGTCATCGCGGCGCGACGCGTCGCGATGACACCGGCCGACGCGGCGGCTGTTGCGCGGCAAGACCCGCGGCGCTCCGCGGGAACCCGCTGCCGGCGGCCCAATGAAACGGGTGGTGGGTCGGAGACCGGGTTCTGTTGTGGCCGGTCTCCGTGACGGGATGAGAAGAACAGCCCGGTGGTGCGCTCCGTCCTGCCACTCGTGCAGAGCAACGAGCCCCTCGTTGTTGATCCCCGGCAGCGCAGTTTCTGAGCGACGGTAGCGTCTGGCTCAGGAACCGCAAGGCCGCGTGCCGCTCCGGCAGATCGAGCACCTCGCGGGCCAGCCTCTCAACCTGAGCCCGATCGACGTTCCGGTAGACCGGCGGGTTCTCCCCCGGCGGCACCGCACAGCCCCGCGCCATTCGGGTGGAGGACGACCAGCAGCACCGGCGCCGCGCGTCCTGCCCGGCGGCTCTTCCAGGCCTCCAGCAGCGCGTTTCGGCTCGGCTCGCGTTCGAGTTTGGCCGCCGCGACCTCGCCCCCCCTCCCCCCCCCCCCCCCCCGCTACCGCCCGACGGGGAGGCGCGCTGCCGTTGTCTCCTTTGACCGGTGGGGCTGATCGCCTGCGCGTCACGATCATCCTCCGAATGATCGTCCGAAGCGAACGCTTCAGGCTTAGCGTTGGACAACTCTGGAGGCCGCAAACGCCCCCGCAGCATCTGCTAGCATCGCGCCGCCGCTCATCAGGGATGGCCGTTGAAACCTCCGTATCGAAGGACACCGCCGACCAGGCCCAAGGGGGACTTGGCGGAGGTCGCGGACGAGGACGTGATCGAGAGACTGACGGACGGTGCCTTCTATGACACTAGCTGCTATCACGAACACAACACCACCGGGTGGCGTGCGGACAAGTCCAAGTGCCCGCCGCGTGTCGATGGGGAGATTGCAGAAGGACTGCTGATGGAGGGCATTCGCAGGGGCATGTTCAGTGCACGGTCTCGAGGGGGCTGGCCCCAGAACGCGTGGGCCGTCGACGAGGATGGTGTACTGTATGAGGCACAGCTCACCAACCAGGGACAAGGGCAGTACCACGGATATCCCATCATAGAGGGGGATCGGTTCGCTGAGTTCCTTGAGACGCAATGGGAAGAGCGGGCATGAGCGCCTTCGAAATTCTATCGAACTGGCCAACTGAGCCAATTCGGGACGATGCGGACTCGGCAGAGGATCGCGCGACCGCCGCCGACCTGCTCGTCAGGGTCGGCGAGCACGAGCTTACCGGCTTGATCGCGGAGGACGGATACCGTTCCGGACCGCGTGTGCCCGCTTACCCACTCGCGGAGTGGCTCGTATGGAACTGGTGGCGACTGCGGTGGGAGGCGAGTCCCGCGGGCCGTAGGGCAAGACCCCTCGACTGGAGCTATGCGCACGAGACGGTCTCCATCGGGGGACCTTGGCTGTGGCCCAGAATGACGATCACGAGCGATGGGTGTCGAATAGCCTTGCGAGTGGCTGCGACGAGAGAGACGGCCACGGAGCCGGTGGCTTACGTTGGCCGGGCCGGGATTGTTTCTGCGGCAGTATTCGAGAGGGGCGTCGATGCGTTTCTGTCGATGGTCCTGCAGCGTCTGAACGCGGGCGACCTCAAGGAAACGCGCCTCCACGCTTCCTACGCCGAACTGCAGGCGGAACGGGGCGATGGCGATGCCTCCCTGTACCGCCGAATCGAGGCTCGGCTGGGCTTCGCCGTGGACGAGGCTCCTGAAGATGTCGTGATGCGAGTGGCGGCTGACGGGGAAGTCATGGGGCGCGACGCCATGGACGAGGTGGTTGCTGACCGCACGCTCAGGGCAACACCAGCCGCGGCGGACCTCCATCGGATTGCCGAGAAGAGTGGACATGATGCCTACGTCGCAGACGGAGTTCGCCTGGATGTCATTGCGCACGTTCGAACAGGCCAGGTCGCTCCGTGGATGGTTGGCGTTGATGCAGCTCGGAGGCTGCGGTTCGGCGCAGGGGCGGATGAGGGGAGGCCAGTGACCGACGAACGACTGGCCGAGATGTACGGGATCAGCGCGCAATGTCTCACGCGACCCCGCAAGGCGCCGATGGCGTTTTCGCTCCACCCCCGGACTAGGGCCATTAATCAAGGCTTCGTGGAGCGGCTGGTCCTGCGCTCCCAGACGCTTACGGGCCGGCGCTTTGAAGTGGCGCGACTACTGGCGGACCGGCTGCTAGTGGACAACACGGACGCGCTCAGGCCGGCCACTCGAGCAGCGACGTTTCGTCAGAAGATGCAGCGTGCGAGTTCCTGTGTCCCTTCGAAGAGCTACGTGACGTGCTCGACGGAGATTACTCGCGGGACGCCATGGAAAAGGCGGCCCGACACTACCGTGTTTCGCCGCTTCTCGTTCGCGCACACGTTGCCAACCACGGGCTCGTCGGCATGCCCGATCAGGACGAAATCGACACGCCCTCCATGCACGCAGCGCTGAGGGTCGAAGTGGCGGCGTAGTGCTTCTGGAACCGACTCCGCTTGACTCGGAACGGGGGGAAGTGCGCGGCAAAGGCAAAGGAGCGGTGTCAGGGTGACTAGGTCGTTTTGACTTGGACGCCCGCACGGCCTTGGACGCGCTTGATCGCATGACCTGCCTCTCCGGGGCGCGCTCCGACCCACTGCCCGGCGCACCGTGCTGTTCAGGCTCTCGATCACGTTGGTTGAGGTGTGGGTGCAAGTGCCTGTGCGGGCCACGTCATCAGTCACGCTCAGCCATAACTGGGGCCCGGCGCGTGCCGCCTTCGAGCGGTGACGGTCACGTTTTGGTCACCGCGAGTCTTCTGATAGACTGCGAATAGCCGTAATTCATTGATTTATATGGAGCGGGAAACGGGGGTTGAACCCGCGACCCCAACCTTGGCAAGGTTGTGCTCTACCGCTGAGCTATTCCCGCTCGGGGGTCGGAATTCTGCCGCAAACCCACACCGAACTCAAAGCGTGGCCATGAGACTGCCGCGCACTCCGCATCGCTGGCAGGTTTCGCCGCGCCAGGCCATCCGGATCCAGCGGACTTTCGCGGCGCGTGTAACGTTGTCCGCCGCGCCGCCGGTGCGGCGCGTGCTCGGCCTCGACTGCGCCTTTACGGACGACGCCGCGCTGGCCGTCGGCGTCGTGTGGGACATGGAGGCACGGAGCGTGCTCGAGGTGCGCGGCGCGATCGCCCGGCTCACGTTCCCCTATGTACCGGGGCTCCTCTCGTTTCGCGAGGCGCCGGTGCTGTTGCGGGTCTTGCGCAAGATCCGGCACGACGTCGGCGCGCTCATGTGCGACGGCCAGGGGCTGGCCCATCCGCGCCGCTTCGGTCTTGCCTCCCATCTCGGCGTCATTGCGGACATGCCTTCCCTGGGTGCGGCGAAATCGCTGCTCGTCGGCGAGCACCCGGCGCTGGCGTGCGAGCGGGGCGCCGCGGCACCCCTTCTGCACCGGGGCGAGCGCGTGGGTACGGTGGTGCGCACGCGCAGCGGCGTGAAGCCGATCTATACCAGTCCCGGGCATCGCATCACTTTCTCCCAGGCGGCGTGCATAACGCTGCACAGCACCGCCGGCTTTCGCATGCCGGAGCCGACCCGGCTCGCCGACCGCTGGGTGGGCATGCTGAAACGGGGGGAGACGACCTTGCGCGGCCTTGGCGCGCTACGCGCGGCCGGCCAGGGGCGCGCATGACGCGCCCATGAACGGCCGGGGCCGTCCGGTGCTGGGCAGGACCGTCCCGCCCGCCGACCGTTATAACCCCGAGTTGCTGCAGCCGATCGCGCGTGCGGCACAGCGGCGCACCGCCGGTCTCGATGCCGCCCGGTTCCGGGGAGAAGACGTCTGGCACTGTTACGAACTCTCCTGGCTGAACCGGCGGGGACGACCGTCGATCGCTCCGGTGCGCATGCGCATTCCCTGCACGTCCGCGGCGACGGTGGAGAGCAAGTCGCTGAAGCTCTACCTCAACGGGTTCGCGCAGTCCCGTTTCCCGGAACGGAGAGACGTGTTGGCGGCCATCGCGGCGGACCTCGAACGGATCTGTGCCGCCCCCGTCGAGGTCACGCCGCTGGATCTCTCGTCCGCGGGACAGGCCTCCGGCGTCTCGCCTGGACGGTGCCTGGACGGCCGGGACCTGCACGTCGACGCGTACGAGAGGGAACCGTCCCTGCTGGCGACGACCCCGGAGCGCGTGACGGAAAAGCTGTATACGGACCTGTTCGGATCCGTGTGTCCGGTGACCGGCCAACCGGACTGGGGCTCCCTGATCGTAGAGTACCGGGGCGCCCGCCTCGATCGCGACGGCCTGTTGCGCTACCTCGTGTCCTATCGGCGTCACGGCGGGTTTCACGAGACGGTCGTGGAGCAGGTCTTCACGGACCTGCTGACACGCTGCGGCTGCGAACGGCTTGCCGTGCAAGGGTGCTTCCTGCGCCGCGGCGGCATCGACATCAACCCGTTCCGCTCCACCGGGACGGACACCGCACCCCCGCGGTGCTCGCCGCGGTAGCGGACGGGCCCGGCCGCGGGCGTGTGGACCCCGACGCTCCGGTCCCGTAGTCTCGGGGGCCTCGCTGTCGTCGGGAGAGAATCGTGTCGGGACCGCTGGAAGGCATCCGTGTCCTGGACGTTGGCCTGCTGGTGCAGGCGCCCCAGGCCGCCGCGTTGCTGCGCGACATGGGCGCGGACGTGATCAAGGTGGAGTTGCCGGGCTTCGGCGACCAGGCGCGCTTCATCCCGCTGTCCATGCAGGACTTCCGCAGCGCGTTCTTCACGGCCTGCAATCGCGGCAAGCGCAGCCTCACGCTGGACCTGCGGACCCCCGCCGGCGCCGGGGTCTTCCGGCGCCTGTCCGAAACCGCGGACGTGGTCGTCAGCAACTTCAAGCCGGGCACCATGGAGTCCTGGGGACTCGGCTTCGAGGACCTCGCCGCGGGCAACCCGCGTATCGTCTGGGCCGCCGGCAGCACGTTCGGACCCGCGGGACCGGATGCCGCGCGCGAGGGCGCGGACCTGGCGGGGCAGGCCGCCGGCGGCCTCATCAGCACGACCGGGCGCGACGGCGACCCGCCCACGCCGGTCGGCGTGACCATCGCGGACCACATCGGCTCGCTGAACATGACCGCCGGGGTCCTCGCCGCGCTCCATGCCCGTGAGAAGACCGGCCGCGGCCAGCGCGTCGAGGTGTCCCTGCTCGGCGGCCAGATCTGGGCGCAGGCGGCGGAGTACACGCACTTCCTGCTCACGGACGAGATCCCGGGCCGCTCGAACTACGGACATCCCCTCATCCCCGCCGCGTACCGCATCTTCGAGACGGCGGACGGCTGGCTCGGCATCATCGGCGTGCCCCCGGAGTCGAGGGACGCGTTCTTCGTCGCCCTCGGCCGTCCGGAACTGGCGGTGGACGAGCGCCTGCAGGCCCTCATCATGCCGCCCGAGGACCTGGCCTGGTTCATCGGCGTGCTGGAAGAGTGCTTTCTCGCCCGCTCCACCGCGGAGTGGTCGGACGTGCTGCGGGAAGCCGGTGTCCGCTACGCCCCGGTGCGCAACTACCGCGAGGTCGTCGCGGACGCGGGGAGTTGGGAGAACGGCTACTTCGCCCGCGTGCCCGACGCGGACGGCAACGAGCGCCGCGTCGTCGGGACGCCGATCCGGATGAGCGACACGCCCCTCGAACCCGCCGCGGCGCCGCCGGAACTCGGCGCGCACACCGACGAGATTCTGCGCGGCCTCGGGTACTCCGACGCGGAGATCGCGGCCTTCCGGGAGGAAGGGACGGCGTGACGGCCGGGAGGCGCGCGGGTCGCTGCCGGGGTGCGCCGCGCCTCCACGTTCTGCTATAGAATGCGAATGAATCGCATTTGCGAGTCCGGGCAGCCACTGCGGAGGAGAACCCCTTGAACGTGTTGAAGGTCATCGTCGCGATCGTCTCGTTGGCGGGCAGCGGAGCGGTCTGGGCACAGGCCGGGGAGCGGGGGGGCCTGCTCGATCCGAACTTGGCGGAACCCGGGGAGCTGACGTCGCTGCCGCACGTCGACGACGCGCTTGCGTCGGCGGTCGTCGCCGGGCGCCCGTACCTGTCGGCGCGGCAACTCGACGCGGTGCTGGCGGGGTCGCTGGAACGCGCCGAGCGGGAGGCCGTCTACGGCGGCATGTTCCGCCAGATCGACCTGAACGGAGCGAGCCGCGAGGAGATCATGGTGATCCCGGGCATGACGCGCCGCATGGCCCACGAGTTCGAGGAGTACCGCCCTTACACGTCCCTCGACCAGTTCCGCGGGGAGATCGGCAAGTATGTCGACGCCGCGGAAGTCGCGCGCCTCGAGCGCCACGTCTTCATTCCCATGCATCTCAACACGGCATCGGAGGACGACCTCGAGACCATCCCGGGCATGACGGGCCGCATGGTCCACGAGTTCGAGGAATACCGGCCGTACACCTCCATCGAGCAGTTCCGCCGCGAGATCGGGAAGTACGTGGACGAGGCGGAGGTCGCGCGCCTCGAGAGCTACGTCACGCTCGACTGACGGACCCGCCGAGCCCAGGCGCCGCCGTACCGGCCCCGAGGTGGACGTCTGGCGCTGGGTGCTGTGGCTCCCGCTGGCGGCGCCGCTCGCCGGGCAGACCTGGCGCTACGCGGCGGAGACCGTCTACTACGGCGAGTACCTGCACTGGACCGGCGAGCAGTCCGCCCGGCTGCTGATCCTCACCCTCGCGGTCACCCCGCTGCGCCGCTTCTTCCCCGGCGCCCGGTTCACGGCGTGGCTCGTGGCGCGGCGGCGCGACCTGGGGCTCGCCGCCTTCTTCTACGCCGCGCTGCACGCCGTGGCGTACCTCGTGCGGCAGGCCGACGTGCATGCCATCCTCGCGGAAGCCGCGGAGGTTGGCATGCTGGTCGGCTGGGCCGGGCTGCTGCTCCTCGCCGTGCTGGCGGTCACCAGCAGCGACGCCGCGGTGCGCCGGCTCGGCGGCCGCTGGAAGGGCATCCACCGCTGGGTCTACGCCGGCGCCGTGCTGACTTTCGTGCACTGGATCGCGACGGCGTTCGACCCCGCCGCGGGGTACGTGCACTTCGGCGTGGCGCTGGCGCTGCTCGCCCTGCGCGCCTGGCCGGGCCGGGCGGCCCGCCGCGGCTGACCCGGCGCCGCTACAGCGGCCGGAGAACGATCGAGCCCCCCGACGTGCGCAGTCGGAGTTGCGGTCCGCCGCCGCCGATGGCGCCGCGCAGGGCCGAATCCTCGGACGTGCCTGCCACCGTCACGGGCAGGTCGGCCACGACCCGGCCGCCGGAGGTCTTCGCGTCGATGTCGACCGCGACGCCCTCGGCCAGAAACACTTCGATGTCCCCGCCGGAAGTGCGGAGGTCCGAGTCGCCGTCCTGCCGCTCCCGGAATCTGGCGCGGATGGAGCCCCCGGACGTCCGCGCTTCGATGGGTCCGGCGGCGCCGACGGCGATCGAGCCGCCCGACGTGCGCGCCGCGACGCGCCCCGCGGCCTCTTCGACGCGGATGCTGCCGCCGGAGGTACGGGCATCGACGTCTCCGGCGGTCGGTCCCAGCGCGATGGCGCCGCCCGAGGTGGTCGCGCTGACCGCCCCTCCGGCGGCCGCGACCCGAATGGACCCGCCGGAAGTCTCGACCTCGAGCGGTCCCGTGATCTCCTCGACGACGATGGAGCCGCCGGACGTGCGGGCCGACAGGTCGCCGTCGAGGTCGTCGACCGCGATGTCCCCGCCGGCCGCGCGCAGCGACAGGTCGTGCCGGTGCGGAACGGTCAGGCGAAAGGTCGGACGGTCGCCCCAGTCGAGGAACCACCGTACGAGTCCCTCGCCCCTGCGCGTACCGCGGATGGTCAGCGTGCCGTCCCGCTGCTCGTGGGTGAGGTCGAGCGCTTCGGCCTTCTCCACGACCACCTCGACGGTGTTGCCGTCGTGGGTCGCCACGTGGACCTCTCCCCACTCGGTGTCGAGCACCAGGCGGTCCCCGGGGGAGACGTCGAACGACCAGGTTTCGGTGTCGGCGTGGGCAGCCGTGCCGAGCGGGGCGGCGGCAAGCGCGGCGGGCAGGGGCGGTCTTCCACGGCGGACGATTTGGTTCGATGGCATTGGGCGGTCCTCGTCGTTCTGATCCTGCACAGGCACTGCTAACAAGAACCGTACCAGTGTCCGAGGCACGGTTCTGGCGGGGTGCCGCGGGGTGTGCCCACGGAACGGGAGGCGCATCCGACCACCAGGTGGCGAGATTGACCTCGTGCCCGCGGGGAGCGGGGGGCGCTCTGACGCGCCGGTCAGTCGGAGTCCGGCGCGTTGCGCAGGCCTGCGCGCAGCACGGCCCACGCCACGGCCGCCGAGGCCAGCGAGCCGATCACGATGCCGAGCCGGTCGCTCGCGAAGTAGTCCCCGCTGCCGTGTTCGAACGCGAGGCCCGCCACGAACAGGCTCATCGTGAAGCCGATGCCGCACGCGCAGCCGACGCCCGTGACCTGCGCCCAGGTGACGCCGGGGGGCAGGGACGCCAGCCGCAGCGCGACGGCGAGGCCGACGAAGGCGACGATGCCCACGGGTTTTCCGACCAGGAGACCCGCGACGATCCCGACGGTCACCGGTTGCAGGAGGTCGTCGGCGCCGAGCGCGGCGAACGACAACCCGGCGTTGGCGAACGCGAACAACGGCAGGATCGCGTACGCCACCGGTCCGTGGAGGTCCCTCTCCAGTTCCCGCAGGGGCGAAGCGCCGTCCGGTGCGCGCACCGGGATGCAGAAGGCGATGAGGACGCCGGCCAGCGTGGCGTGTACGCCGGACTTGAGGACGGCGATCCAGAGGACGATGCCGAGGAACACGTAGGCGCTCACGCGCATCACGCCCAGGCGATTGAGGAGGACTCCGCCGCCCAACGCGGCGCCGCCGACGAACATCGCGGTCCACGACAGGTCGCCGGAGTAGAAGACCGCGATGATGACGATCGCGGCCAGGTCGTCGAAGATCGCCAGCGTCAGCAGGAAGACCTTCAGGGCCGTCGGCACCCGCCGCCCGAAGGCCGTCAGCAGCGCCAGGGCGAACGCCACGTCGGTGGCCACCGGGATGGCCCAGCCGTCGAGGGCCACCGGGTCGCCCCAGGTCACCGCCGCGTAGATGCCCGCGGGCACCACCATGCCGCCGAGCGCCGCGAGGCCGGGCAGGGCGATCTGCGCGGGTGAGGACAGTTCGCCCTCCAGGATCTCGCGCTTGACCTCCAGCCCGATCAGGAAGAAGAACACGGCCATCAGGCCGTCGTTCACCCACAGCAGCAGTGGCTTCGCGATCGTCAGCGCCCCGACCTGGACCGCCACGGGCGTGTCGAGGAGGGCGGCGTAGAGGGTCGCGAGCGGCGTGTTGGCCGCCACCATGGCGACGACCGCGCCGGCGAGCAGGAGGATGCCCCCGGCGGACTCGAGCCGGATGAAGTCGCGCATGGCCGCGCCGAACGGGAAGGCTCTGGGCGTGGGCTCCATGCGGTCGATGCCGGCGTCAGTCCGCGGCGCCGCGGAAGTGGCGGTCGGCCAGTTCGAACGCGTCGCGACCGACCTCCCCGCCGATTCGCCGGCCGGGGATGTCGTCGGCGGGAGGATGGATGCCGCCCCAGATCCGCGAGAGGCTGCACTGGTCCGCCGCGTCCCGGTAGCGCGCCCACTCGAGCCGCATGTCCACCGACGGACCCTCCTCGAACACGAGAAAGGCGTTGCGCGCGATCGGGAAACTGCTCATGCCGCCGGGAAAGTACGCATCGCCCGTGAACGCTGTCAAGACCTCCGCGGCCGCGCGCGAATAGGTGGAGTGGCCGGACACGTAGCCGGCGAACGGCGGGGTCACGAAGGTCGGACGCTGGTAGGGCCACCAGTGCTCGGCCAGGATCCAGCCGACGCCGGCGGCCTGCGTCTCCGGGTCGTCAACGAAGTCGTGACCGCGCCAGGAGTAGAGCTTGATCTTGCCGACGTGCGCACCGTCGTCGCCGGCCAGGGGGTCGTCCTCGCCGACGATCTCGATGAGCCCGTCGAGCAGCGGGATGCCGTCGACGTCGTGGGAGGCGAGGCTCGCGTCGGTGCCCTGGCCGAGGTCCGCCATCGCGCGGATCGCGGAGAGCGGCCGGATGTAGTCGTACCGGCCCTTGATCCCCCAGGCCGTCACCGCGGCGTCGTGCATGGCGCCGCCGAGCGCGAAGTAGAGCTTCGCGTCCCACTCGAGCGCGTCCAGCACCGGCCCTCCGCCCATGTAACGACGCTGCAGCGCGGGGTGGTCGGCGACTTCGTTCGCGATCACGAACCAGTGGCCGGGGGGCGTCTCGGAGTCGGGCCCGTCCGCCCAGAACTCCGCCAGGACCCGGGTGTAGTCGCCGCGCGGGACGACCTGGGGCTCGTATGCCGCACCGGTGACCGGGTTCACGTCGTAACCCCGGCCCGGATCGCCGCCCTCCAGGAGATCGTAGAAGGCGCCGTAGTCCTCGAACTGCTCCGGGTAGTCGGCGTCGTCGAGGTGGCCGATGCCGGCCGGCGAGATGTCCATCGTGACGCCGTCGTCCGGGGCCAGGTGGGACGCCCAGGCGGCGACCAGCGCGAAGTTCCACTGGTACTGCCCGGACAGCGCCCCGCCGAGGGTCGGCGGCGGGCCGGGGTCGTGGTACACCCGGTACTCGAAGCCGTCCCGCTCGTGGACCGTGAGGTCCGACTCGGAGAGGGCGAACGGCACGACGCCGCCCCACTCCGGCCCGATGAACTCCGGCTCCGGATCGACCACGTTGCCGGCCTGGTCGATGGCGACCGGCAGGGAGAGGGGCTGCCAGCGGTTGCGGTCGACGATGTCCGGATTGCCGGGCCTGGCGGGGGCGAGCGGCGGGTTCACCGGCCGATAGACGCGGTTCGCGTACCCGCCGGCCTCGTTGGCGTCGTCGGCCAGCCCGAACGCGATGTAGCAGTCCGCGACGTGGTTGCCGAGGGCGGCCGCCGGCCGGTCCGCGGCGCGGTAGTCCGTCGCGTCGAACGCCGGATCGAGACCGAGCTGGCCCATCAGTGCATCGGCGTTGCGGCGGATCAGCGTGTGTCCGGGGGAGTCCGCGAAGCGATGCCGAATCAGGCGGTGGGCGGCGTGGCTCATCGCGGCGGCCCGGTCGGCCGCGACGTCCGTGGCGGCCGGGGCCGTGCCGAACGCACAGCGCGCGCCGCCCCGCTCCCGCCCGAGGAGCCAAGGCGACGCGACCTCCCCGAACGCCGTCCACGCGTCGTACATCGCCGCGGACACGTGAAACAGATTGCGCGCGTGCACGGTCGGCCGGGCGAAGTCGTTGCGGATGGACTCGAGGAGCACCTCCATCCAGCGGCGCGCGACGGAAACGTCGGCGTCCGGCGCCACCCCGGGAACGTAGTGCGCCGTGACCACCGCGTTGCCGTCCGGCATCGTGAAGGTGGTCTCGAGCGCCGCCGGGTCGGCGAAGCTGCCGCCGGTGCTGCTCCAGTGCGAGAAGAAGTAGCCGTCCTCCGGCGGCGCGGCGGCCACGGGAATCGCGTCCCCGGCCTCGTAGAAGCCGCTGCCGTCTCCCGAGTCGACGATCAGCCGCAGCGCGCCGGACGCGACGCGCGTGGACACGGTGACGACCCGGTCCACCGCGATGTCGGACAGGGTCGTCCGCGCACCGTCCGGCCAGTCCACCGTGACGTCCGCCGCGTCCGCGTCGCCGAGCCCGAAGTGCAGTTCGAAGGGGTTTTGCGAGACGAAGTTGTTGCCCGCACGCATCTCCTGCACCTGCGTATGGCCGCCGGCGGCCACCGTCACGCGCGCGCCGATGCCGAAGCCCTCGAGGCGGACGCCGAGGTACCGGTGCGAGAGGTCCGAGTCGTTGCGGTAGAACACGATCGGGTCGTCGCCGTTGTTGGTGAGCGCGATGTCGATGTCGCCGTCGCGCTCGGCGTCGAAGCAGGCCACGGCGCGCCCCTGGCCGCGGTCGGTCAGTCCCGACGCCTCGGCCGCGTCGGTGAACGTGCCGTCGCCGTTCGACCGGAACAGGCGGACCCGGTCCCGGACGTAGTCGTTGTCCGGGACGTCGCTCTCCTCGCGCCAGCCGTTGACGTGGAAGAGGTCCTGGTGGCCGTCGTTGTCGAAGTCGGCGAAGCACGCCCCCCAGCCCCAGCCGCCGTTGGCGACGCCCGCCGCGTCGGTGACGTCGGCGAACGCGCCGGCGCCGTCGTTGGCGTACAGCCGGTTGCCGTAGCCGGCCGTATCGTCGTCGGCGACCTTGTAGATCGAGGTGACCAACCAGTCGAGGTCCCCGTCGTTGTCGTAGTCGACCACCGCCGCCCCCATGCCCGCCTGGTCCTTGATCACCGTGCGGTCCGTCGCGAGCCGGAACCGGCCGTCGCCCGTGTTGACGAACACCTGGCTGGTGCGGAAGTCGGACGCCATGAGCAGGTCCAGGTCGCCGTCCGCGTCGATGTCGGCGAAGTTCGGGGTGAACGAGTTGTCCCTCCGGAAGGCCGGCGCGCGTATCTGGAGTTCCTGGGGATCGGAGGAGTCCACCAGCGTCTGCGCGATGCGCGACTGGACGCTGTAGCTCTCGAACGTGCCGTCGCCGGCGTTGCGCCAGAGGGTTTCGGTGTCGGCCTGCTCGGGGTTGCCCCAGTGCGCGAGGGCGAGGTCCACGTCGCCGTCCGCGTCGTAGTCGGCGAAGGCCGCGGAGAACGTGTTGGGCGCCGAGATGTCGAGGCCGGAGTCCGTCGTGACATCGACGAACGTGCCGTCCCGGTTCTCCATCAGGTAGTAGGGGTCGCCCTCGACCGCGCCGACGAACAGGTCGAGGTCGCCGTCGCCGTCGATGTCGGCGAAGGTGGGCCCGCTGCCCCTGTGGACGAGGTCGAGGCCCACTTCCCGGGCGACATCGACGAACGTCCCGTCGCCCTCGCTCCGGAACAGCCGGTTGGGTGCCGCGTCGCCGCCGGCGACGTACAGATCGACGTCGCCGTCCGCGTCGTAGTCCACGGCCGCGAGGCCGCTGGCCATGAACTCGGCGTCGCTCAGGCGGGAGTGGGTGTAGCCCCAGGGGCGGGCGAGGCCGGCGCTCCCGGCCCGTTCGGTAAAACGGAGCGTCGCCCGGCCGTCGTCTGCGGGAGGCGGGCTGGCCGTGGGCGGTGTCGCGCTTCCCGCACCTCCGCTTCCACCTCCACCTCCACCTCCACCCCCGCCGCAGGCCGCGGCGGCCAGCAGGCCGGCCAGGCAATGGGCGCGTGCCAGAAAAACAAAGGCCGACCCGGAGGGGGTCGGCCTTCGTCGGACCGGCAAGTGGCTTTCTACCTCAGGTTCCAGCGGAACTCGAGCCCGATCGCCTCCGGCGGGTCGAGGTACTGGTAGCTGCCGCGCAGGTCGCCGAGCCAGGGATTCTGGTCGCCGGTGGTGAGGTCGCTGTACCGGTCGCGCACGATGCGCTCGTCCCCCAGGTTCTTGGCCCAGAGCACCACCGCCCACTGGTCCGAGGCGTCGCGCAGGGTGACCCGCGCGTTGACGATCGTGTAGTCGGGCAGGGCGATCGTGTTGTCGGTGTTGAACCAGCGCTCGTCGAAGTTCGACACGTCGACGTGGAAGTTCGCGACCAGCCTGTTCGTCAGGGGCCACTCGTAGTCGAGGTTGAGGGTCGCGCTGAAGGGCGACGAGAAGATCAGCTCGTTGCCCTCGTTCTGCGCCGCCTCGGTGAGCTCGGTCTCCACGAACGCGGCGATCAGCGAGGCGCGCAGGCGCTCGGTCAGGGCGATGTTGAAGTCGAGGTCCAGTCCCCAGATCTCCGCGGCCCCCTCGTTCGCGTTGAAGCCGACGACGTTCCCGTTGGGCAACGGCCGTTCGGCGCGCTGGATGACGTCCTGCCAGTCGACGAAGTAGACCGCGGCCTGGACGGAGGCCCGCCCGTCCATCACCGTGAACTTGCTGCCGAGTTCGTAGTTCACGACGTTGTCGCCGTCGAAGAAGACCACCGTCCGCAGGGCTTCGGCCTCGGCGCGCATCTGCGCGATCTCCGCCGCCGGCAGCGAGCCGGTCTGCTCGGCCGCGGCGGCGTCCCGGTCGAGGCGCCTGGCGTCGAGCAGCACGCCGCGGTTCTGGCCCCCGGGCCGGTAGCCTTCGGCATAGCTGAAGTAGGCCATGAGGTCCCGGCCGCTCGGCCGCCACGTGGCCACGAAGCGCGGGCTCGTGACGTCGTTTTCCGTCGTCCCGTTCTGCTCGCCGACGTAGCCGCGGTAGCGCTCGAACGACTGCGGCGAATCCCAGTTGCCGACGCGCACGCTGTCGCGGTAGATCTGCTCGCCCTTGACGCCGATGAAGAAGTCCTGGGTCAGCGACGCGAAACGCGCCCCGAGGGTTAGCTCGATCTCGTCGGTCAGGTCATAGCTGACC
This sequence comes from Pseudomonadales bacterium, assembly GCA_963664635.1. GTDB lineage: Bacteria > Pseudomonadota > Gammaproteobacteria > Pseudomonadales > Azotimanducaceae > VXNE01. The sequence continues at coordinate 1,762,855 of OY761542.1, forward strand.
TCGCCGAACGCCGAGGTCTCCTCGAAGTCCGTCTGGTGCGAGGTCTCGGGCGAGTTGAAGAAGAAGATGTCGTCGTAGATCGCGCGCTCGGGGTTCATCGAGTACAGCACGCCGCTCCACGACCAGTCCTCCGACTCCTTGCGGTAGGCGCCGGCCGTCCAGCGGAGCCGCCCCGGCTGGTTCGAGACCAGCTTGATCTCGTAGGTCTGGCGCTGCACGTCGGTCCAGCCGTCCCATCCGTAGCTGTGCATGTTCATGGCGTCCAGCGGGATGGGGCAGTTCACCTCCGGGTTCGCCACCTCGAGCAGGCAGCGGCCGCTGTTGTTGCCGCCGAACGCGGTGATCCAGTCGATCCCCCGGACGAGGGGATCGGCGAGTTCGCGGAATGTGAGGCTGTCGCGGTCGGTATCGGTCGCGGTGAAGGTGAGGTCCGCGAAGTTGAGGCCGACGTCCACGGTCAGGCGCATCACCTCGAAATCGTCCCAGCCGTCGCCGTTCAGCCCGCGGAACTCCCGGGCGTTGGTCACGTACGGGTCGTCCGCGATCAGGTCCGTGTCGCCGCGGTTCCCGGCGATCGTGTAGGCCGTCCCGTCCCCTTCCTGGGACACCCAGTACCGGGCCAGTTCGGCGCTCCAGCGGTCGGCGAAATACTTGATGGCGAGCCGGCCGCCGCTGTTGGAAGTCGAGTTGACGTCCTCGTGCACGCCCGTGCAGATCGGCCGCGCGATCGGATAGCCGATGTCGTCGACCTGGGGTACGCAGTCGGCGAGCTGGTCGACGTAGCCGGCGCGGTCGGTCTCGAACAGCACGAGCCGGGCGGCCAGCCGGTCCTCGAGCAGGGGGATGTTCAGCATCCCGTTGTAGTCGTGCGAGTTGTCGTCCGCCCACTTCATCGCGTAGGCGCCGAGCCGGAACCCCGCGTCCCACTCGTTGGCGACCGGCGACTTGTAGATGTAGCGGACCGCGCCGCCCTGGGCGCTCTCCCCGAACAGCGTGCCCTGCGGACCCTTCAGCACCTCCACCCGCTCGATGTCGAACAGGTTGCCGGTGATCTGGCGCGCGGGCCCCAGCGCGGAAGTGAGCGAGGCGCCGTCGAGGTAGACGGCGACCATGGCGCCGGCGGTGTCGCGCACGCTGTTGGTTTGCTGCGAGGTGACCCCGCGGACCGTGTAGCGCGTCTGGGCGGCGCCCTCGCCGCCCATGTTGAGCCCGGAGACCAGGCGGAACACCTCGCCCATCTCCTGTGCGCCGATTTCCTCGATCATGTCGTCGGTGACGGCGCCGATCCCCATCGGCGTGTCCATCAGGCGCGTCTCGCGGTGCGTCGCCGTGACGACGATCTCCTCGATGACGGCCTCGCCCTGTTCTTCGTTCCCTTCCTGTGCCCAGGCTGGCGGCGCCAGCGCCACGAACACGCACGTCGCCGCTGCCAGCGGTTGTCGCAGATCCATCGTTTGCATGCCTCCGTTGCGACCCTCCGGACAGCGACGCGCCTACTCGGTACGGATCGGTACGGATCGGTACGGACCGATACGACGAAAACGCCCGCTCGAACCCGGATGCCTGTTTTCTCGCGCGACCGCCATGACCGCACGCTCTCCCGGGCGAAAGCGTACATGGCGCCGCGAAGCCGTGGCAAGCGCGCCGGTCGGCGCGACCCCGCCGAACGTTCAGCCCCGGTTCATGCCGACGGGCGTACCTTGGCCGCCGCTCGGAGCCGTCGGACGCACGTCGAGGGCAACGAACTTGGAACCCGGCAACAAGGAAACAGGCATGCACCACGTCATCCGCGCTTCAGCCCTGGCGGCCGTTGCCGCCGTTCTCGCCGGCTGCGTCGCCACCGGCGCGAAACATCGTCCCATCGTCGACGGCAGCGACCCGCGGAAGTACGAAGCGGACCTCGCGGCGTGCCGGGACGTCGCGGAGCAGCGCAGCTACGTCAACCCCGACGTGCAGTTGCACGCGGCGATCGGCGGGGTCGTCGGCGCGGTGGCGAACGGCACGAAGGGCGCGCTCGCCGGCGCCGTCATCGGGGGCGGCACCGCCGCCGTCGATACGGTCCGCGAACGCAAGGCGATCGTCATCAACTGCATGGCGGGACGCGGGCACAAGGTGGTCGAGTCCAGGTATTCGAGGTAGGGGCGCCCGCACAAGCGGCGGCGGGGTCGAGGCTGACCCGCCAGATCTCGCCGCGCTGCACTACAGAAGTTCTTTGCCAACCGGCTTGGCATCGAGCCACGAGCGATCTTCATCGCTGGCCGACCCGGGGTCGTCGCATTGCGCCAGGAGTTCATGGAGTGTGTAGGCCGGGCGTGTCCTCGGCACGACTACGAGCCGTCCGTCCTCGACCCCGATGTCCACCTTGGCGCCGGCGCGAAGTTCCAGAACCTCGAGCAACACGGGGGGCACCGCCAGCATGACGGAGCCGCCGACTTTGCGCAGATTGGTGGAGTGCACGTGACCTCCAGATTTTGTATTGCAGGGTAGTACGCGCGGAAGGAAAGGGCGTCGCCCGCGTTCCGCCGCATGCGCGAACGCCGACGGCGCCCATCGCCGCCGGCAGTCCGGGCGGGTGACCCGCCATGAGGCGCTACGGGCCGGCCGCCGGGCGCAGCATCGCCCGAAACGGCGAGGGCTCCCACTCGCGTAGCGCGACGAGCAGGCAGGTGCCCCGCGCGGCGCTGTCGGCGCGGACTTCGTCGCCCCGGGTCAACTCGTCGAACGCCTCGGTCAGCTCGGCGATCCGTCCGCGGAGGGCGGCCGCGGACTCGGCCGACAGCATGCCCCAGGCGACGCGGTGCACGTCCCGTTCCGGCTGGAAGGCGCCGGCCAGGAACTCGCTCTGCAGGCGGTCGACGAAGAAACGGTGGATGGGCCCGTCCGGGAGCCAGGCGAAGTTCCGGTCGATGCGCAGCCGGATGCGGTTCCCGGGCAGCAGTCCGACCAGTCCCATGTGGTCGAGCCGCGCCAGCAGCCCGACGAGGCGAGGCTCGGTGAAACCGTAGCGATCGAGGATGCGCTCGAACGGCCACCGGTTCAGCGCGCACACGGCGACGAGCAGGAGCGCGGGATTGCTCACCACCTCCCGCTCCTGGTCCACCGTCAGGGCCGGCATGCGAAAGCGCCGCGCGTCGGCCTGCCGCGCGAGTTCGAGGAGATCCAGTCCCACCAGGTCGCACGCGGCTTCCAGGCGCGCGAGGGAGAAGCCGCCGGTGGAGAACAACCGCTTGACGCTGCTCTCGGACAGCGCGAGGCGGCGCGCCACCTGCGCGTAGGACACGCCCTGGGCTTTGAGCGCGCGCTTCAGGGTGTCGACGATGCGTTGCGACTCGGCCATGAAGTATCTCTATACGGTACCTGCGCCTTCGGATAATGGTACTTTTTCGATGGAGGTTGCAAATTATGGTCCGTCCGGGGAAGGTCGATCGCGTTGGCGCTTTCCGAGGGATTTGGCATGCACTTGCGCAACCGGGCGGCCTGGACCGCCGCATGGACCCTGGCCTGCGGTTCGGCCTGGGCCGCCGCCGCGCCGGCGGCGGGGCTGTTCGAGAGCCATGAGATCGATCTCGGCGCGGCTCCGTACCAGACGGTGCTGCCGGGGTCGTTCACCAGCGGGGGACACGCCGAGCTCGCCTTGGTCCACGGGCCGGCCGGCGGCGAGACCCGGCTCACGATCCACCGGCTCGAGGCGGGCGCATGGCCCGTGGTGGTCGAGAAAGCCCTGGACGAGGGCGTGCTGTTTGTCGACATCGTGCGGGCGGATGGGAGGGACCATCCGGTGCTGTACCGCCGCGGCCGCGTGACTCTGTTCGACGCGGACACGGTCCGCGAGTGTTGCGCCCGTACGGTGGGCACGGACTATCGCGCCGGGGAGGACCGCGGCGCCGTGGCGCGCGTGGACGTCACCCACGACCTCGATGGCGACGGCCGTGACGACCTCGTGACGCCCGCCGCCGACGGGTTCTGGATCGCCACGCAGTCGGCGGACGGCTCCTTCTCCGACGCCGTGCTGCTGGGTGCCCCCGAGCCCCACCTGGACGGAAACCTGTATGGCGATCCCCGCACGTACCGCGACGCCGGCATCACGGCGGAGCACGTCCCGTGGTACCTCGGCCGGGTGCACGGCATGGACTACGACCGCGACGGACGCCGCGATCTCGTCTTCTGGAACGGCGCACGTTTCGCGTTGCATCGCCAGGACGCGGCGGGGGGCTTCCGCGCGGCTGCGGAGACGTTCGACGTCGAGGTGCCGTTCGACTTCGACGGCGCGTACGCGCTCGGCTTTCAGTTCGACGACGCCGGCGTGCCGGCGCTGCTCCTCGGTCTCGGCGGGCGCTTCGAACATACGATGCTGCACGGCTTCCGCGACCTGAACTCCGACGGGGTCGCCGACCTCGTTACCCTGTCGGTCGCCGGCCGGCGGCTGTTCACGGCGCGCGGGCGCTTCGACATCCACTTCGGCCGGCCGACGCCGGGCGGGACGGCGTTCGCCGCACCGCCGGACGCGACCCTCGAAACACCCGGGCCGGCGGCGGGCATGGCGTCCGGCTACGCCACCCAGCGCTATCTCGACCTGGACGGCGACGGCGCGACGGACGTCGGGCTCGCGTCCGTGGACACGGGGCTCCGCGGGATGGTGCGGGCGATGGCCGGCAAGTCCGTCACGATGGACCTCGCGCTCTATCGCCAGCGGGACGGCGCCTATGCCGACAGGCCGGACGTGGCGCGGCGGGTGCGGACCCCCCTCGCGCCGTTCGACCGCCGGGGCGTGCTCTTCCCCACGGTATTGATCGGCGACGTGACCGGCGACGGGCGCGCCGACCTGCTCGCCGCCGAACGCTGGGACCGGCTGTCGATCTATCTGGGCGTTCCGGAGCCGGACCTGCTCGCCGCGGAGCCCGTCCACGTGGCGGTCGAAGTGCCCGCCGACGAGCGCAGGGCCCTGCTCGCCGACCTTGACCGGGACGGCCGCCAGGATGTGGTCATTCACCATCCGTCGGACACGGAGGCGAGTCGCGTGGTCGTCCTGATGGCCCGGTCGGACACCCCATGACCGGCCAACCCGCGGACACGGCCCGCCTGCGCCTGCGGCGGCTGGCCAAGGGCGCCCTGTTCGTCGGCATCGCGGCGGGCTACGTGCTGCTGCCGTCCCTGACGCTGGTCCTGTTCGGCTGGCGGCCGGCGCTGCTCGCCGCGTTCTTCGTGGTGACCGGTCAGTGCTTCCGGCACATCGCGGACGAGGCCGACCGGATCGGGCTGTCCCTCGCCGAGCCCGGGAGCGCGACGACCGACAACGTTCCCGTCCTGGATGCACGGCACTATCAACGGCGCATGCGACGGCTGTTCGTCGCGCTGACCCAGTTGCCGAACGCGGGGTTGGCGGTGCAGGCGCTTCTGCTCGGGGACGGGCCGTGGGCCGCCGGGGCGACCGCCACGCTGCTCCTTGTCGAACTGCTGTATGTCCTCGTGCGGCGCCTCAACCGACAGACCGCCTTCCGGGAGGCGAGCTACGGCTTCCGGGACCGGGCGCCCCTCGGCGGCCGGCCGCTCGACGGCGGCGTGGCCGGCGACCGGAGTCGGGCGGCCGTCGAAGCCCGGCTCGCGGACCTGCGCGCGATGGTCGATGACGGGCGCGTCTCGCAGCGTGCCTACGAGAAGGCGTGCGACCGCCATCGGATTCGTGCGGTGATGGACGAGGGCGTCTGACGCCGCGGGGCCGGCGCGGGTCCCCGGAAGCCTGTAAGCTCGTGTCCGCACCGAAGCCTGCAGCGCCCGCGCGCCGGAGTGACACATCCACACGCTTGTTGCCCAGCGGCTCGCGGCCATGGCCCTCCCGGCCCGTCTCGTTCCGCACGCCGCGGCGGCGGCGCCCGAGGGCCCGGCGCAGCCCGCGCTGCCGTGTCCCGACCTGGCCGGCCTACGATGGTATTGGCGATCCGGACAGCGCGGCGAGCTTTCGCTGCGTGGAGAGTCCACCATGAGGCGCGGGGTGCCCGGTCGGACGGACGGCAGCGACATGACGGATCGACACTGGTGTCGGGCGCGGGCGGTGTTCCTGGCAGGATTGTTCGCCGCCGGCCTCTCGTGGACCGGCCCCGCCGTGGCGGCGGCCGAGGACGGTTCGCACGCGCGCCGGGCGCTGTTCGGCGACCTCCACGTCCACACGGTCAACTCCTTCGACGCCTACGGCTTCGGCGTGCGGGCGACGCCGGACGATGCCTACCGGTACGCGAAAGGGGAAGCCATCGCGCATCCGCTCGGGTACGAGGTGCAGCTCCGCGGCGGGCCGCTCGACTTCTTTGGCGTCACCGACCACGCCGCGTACCTGGGCGTCCTGCGTGCGCTGGACGACCCGGACGACCCGCTGCATGCGCACCCGTTCGCCCGGGACCTGCTCCTGAACTCCGATCCTCTCGACCCGGAAGAGCGGGAGCCGTCGCTGCGCCCGTCCATCCGCAGCGGCCAGCGGCTGGCGGGATTCGACGCCGCCGGGGCGATGGCTTCCGCGTGGCAACGGACCATCGACGCCGCCGAGCGACACAACGACCCGGGGTCGTTCACGACGTTCGTCGGCTACGAGTACTCGTCCTCTCCGGGCGGGATCACCCTGCATCGCAACGTGATCTTCGGCGCGGGCCGGGTCGCCGCCTCCCCGTTCAGCGCGGTGGACTCGCCCAACCCAGAGAACCTGTGGCGGTGGATGGACGACCTCCGGGACCGGGGCGTCGAGGTGCTTGCCATTCCGCACAATCCCAACCTGAGCGGCGGCCTGGCGTTCGAGCGGACGGACTGGGCGGGCCGGCCGATCGATGCGGAATACGCGGCGCGGCGCGCGCGCAACGAGCCGCTGGTGGAAATGACCCAGATCAAGGGCACTTCGGAGACGCATCCCGCCCTGTCGCCCGACGACGGGTGGGCCGGCTTCGAGGTCTGGGCGGTAGGCGGGGCGGAAGCGGCCCCCGGTTCCTACGCGCGGGACGCGCTGCGCACCGGGTTGGCCCTCGAGGCGGCCGGCGGCGTCAATCCCTACCGGTTCGGAATGATCGGCTCGAGCGACGGCCACAATGCGGCGGGCCCGGTGGAGGAGGATCGCTACTTCGGCAAGGTGGGCGTGTACGACGGGGCTCCAGAGAAGCGCGGCAGCGTGCCTGGCGACGACGGCGACTACGCGGACGACTACCCGTTTCTCCAGTGGAGCGCCGCGGGACTGGCCGGCGTCTGGGCGAAGGAGAACACCCGCCAGGCGATCCATGCCGCGCTGCGCCGCAGGGAGGCCTTCGCCACCTCCGGACCCCGCATCCAGGTGCGCTTCTTCGGCGGGTACGGCTACGGCGACGCCCTGGCCGACGGCGCCGACGCCATCGAGCGCGCCTATGCCGGCGGCGTGCCGATGGGCGGCGAGCTCCAGGTCTCGGCCGCCGGGGCGCCGGAGTTCTTCGTGTGGGCGGCGCGCGATCCGAACGAGGCGCCGCTGCAACGGGTGCAGGTGGTCAAGGGCTGGATCGCGGACGGCGAGACATACGAACGCGTGTTCGACGCGGTCTGTTCGGACGGGCTGGCGCCCGACCCGCAGACGCATCGCTGTCCCGACAACGGCGCGGGGGTCGATCTCGAGGACTGCAGTCCGTCCGGCGCGCCCGGGGCGGCGGAGCTCCGGGGCGTGTGGCGTGACCCGACTTTCTCCGCGGAGCAGGCTGCCTTCTACTACCTCAGGATATTGCAGAACCCCACCTGCCGCTGGTCCACCTGGGAAGCGCTCCGCGCCGGGGTCGCCCCCGCCGCGGGCGTGCCCGCGACCCTGCAGGAGCGCGCCTGGAGTTCACCGATCTGGCTCAAGCCATAAAACGAGGACCTGTCCATGAATCGCTGGCACGAGATTTTTCCGCGGGCCGCGATGCCGGCCTCGATCGCGATGGTCGTATTCGGGTGCTCCGGGCAGGAGCCGTCGGGGGTCGGCGAGGAACGGCAGGCCGACCGGGTGACACAGGAAGTCGCGGTGACCGGCGGAGTCATCCGGGGCGCGGTGGGGCAGGGGGCTGCAGGTCTCTCGGTCCTCCGTCAGTACCAGGGCATCCCCTATGCCGCAGCCCCCGTCGGAGACCTGCGCTGGGCGCCGACCGCTCCGGTGACGCCCTGGAAGGGGGTGCTGGACGCGAGCGAGCCCGGTCCGGTCTGCGTGCAGCGCACCCGGGTCGGCGTGGCGTTCTACGATCCTCCGCTCGACGCGGAACTTCCGGAGCAGAGCGAAGACTGCCTGACGCTGAATGTCTGGACCGAGGCGACCCGCACGGCCGAAGGCCGCCCGGTCATGGTGTGGATACACGGCGGTGGGTTGCAGGGCGGCGCGGGATCCGAGCAATCGGGCCGGTTGCTCGCCGGGCAAGGCGCGGTTGTCGTGACCTTCAACTATCGCCTGGGGCGCCTGGGGTTCCTCGCGCATCCCGAGCTGACCGCGGAGCACCCCGGCGGCGTGTCCGGCAACCAGGGTTTCCGCGACCAGATCCAGGCCCTCGAGTGGGTCCGCGACAACATCGCGAAGTTCGGCGGCGACCCCGGGAACGTCACGATCTTCGGGGAGTCCGCTGGCGCCTACAGCGTCTCCGTCATGCAGGCGAGCCCCCTCGCGCGGGGCCTCTTCCACCGGGCGATCGGTCAGAGCGGGGGCGGCTTTCAGCCCATGTCGCACCGGACCTCGGACCGCACCTATGCGCCGTCCGCGGAAGAGCTTGGGCTGCGGTTCGCCGCGGCCGTGCTCGGCGCGCGTGAAGACCAGTCCCTCGCGGCTCTGCGGGAGGTTCCGGCCGCCGCGATCCTGGCCACCGCGGAGTCAGGCCCCCTGTTCAACACCTACGAATTCCTCCCCACCGTGGACGGCGAGGTGCTGCCGGCGGACGTCGGCGCGATCTTCGCCGCCGGCGGCCAGGCGGACGTCCCGACCCTCGTCGGCTCCACGGACGACGAAGGCAACGCGCTCATCGCGCACTTCGTCCGGTTGATGGGGGCCGGGAAATCGGGATTCGCGGCGTTCGCCGGGGCGATGCTCCCCGAGACTCGCGACGAAATCGCGGCGCACTACGCCGCCGCGACCGACGCGGAGGCGATGCGGTCCTGGGCGCACCTGTTCACGGACCTGACCTTCACCTACCCGATGCGGGCCTGGGCGGGGAGCATGGGGCCCCTCGAGAGCGAGGCCTGGCTGTACTGGTTCACCTGGCATCCGCCGATCCCGGAGGCGGACGCTTACGGGGCGTTCCACGGTGCGACCCAGTCGTACCTGTTCGACGGCCTGGCGCGCTACCGCGCGGTGCCGACGGATGCCGACCGGGAGTTCGCGCGGACGCTGGCCGAGACCTGGGTCCGCTTCGCGGCGACCGGGAACCCCAACGGCGGGGAGTTGCCGGAGTGGCCGGCGTTCACCGCGGAGAACGAGGCCTACCTGGAACTGGGGCCGACCATCCGTGCCGACGACCACCTGCGCGTCCCGGACATCGCCCTGATCGAGCAGGCGTGGGCGGCGCGGCGGCGCGCCAACGCGCCCCCGGGGCCGGGGCCGTGAATCCCAACGAGTACGGCATGATCGAGGAGACCATGTCGCCTCGGGTGCTGGAACTGATCAGGGACTGGATCCTCGCGCGCACCGCCCCGTAGGGGACGCCCTTATGTTGCGCCAGGCGAAGCTTGGTGGAGGGGGAAGTTATGTTGTGACGTGACGGAAACCTCTAGCCCGCTTCGCCCCGGCCAAGTTGCTTGAGGTCAGTTTGCTCTGTGGACCCAAAGGAGAATAGCCACGGCCAGCAGGACTACTTTACACTCGGCGCCCGTCAGACGGCCCAGCAAACTACGCCCGCAAGAAAATCGCCATGTCCACCGACCAGCGGCTCCGCGACATCCCGTCCAAGATGGAGCCTGCCGCATGGCTTAAAGCCCCACCGTCGAACGGACACCTCGGACAGGTTGCTTGGTCACCCGCCGCCGCGCGCCGCGTCCGACGACCGCAAGAGGATCTTACGGAGCCGCGCAATGGGAGACGCATACGTGGGTGTTGAGCAGGCAGCCCCCTGCCGACATAGGGGCGCCCCGCCCCAAACTGTCGTAGCCCAGGTGGTGAGGGCAATCGAGGCGATCGGCGAGGACAGCGCCTACTTGCATTCTCGTGGCCTTTCGACGGAAGAGTTCCGCCTGGCGCTCCCGGTAGCCATAGAACAAATGCGCGGCCGGTCATCGGCCACCAACAAAGAACGACGAGACTTCCTGACTCTGGTGTTCGAGCATCTGCGGGCGGTCCGAGCGATCACCAGCTACACTCCTCCGAACTACGGCAGCGATACAGTCTATCGCCTTGCCGTGCCCGACCTCGGAGATGTCGCTGTCATCCAGAAGGGGTGTCCCGACGGCAAGCACAGCAGCGTCGCCTGGACGGCGCCGGATTGGGCGGCGGAGACCTACCTCTGGTGGCTGTGTCCCAGTCTGAAGAACGATCCTGGCTGGCACATATCCGCTGGGGTGAAACGACTACGGGGAGAGTTCTTCTCAGCGCGACCCGATGCGCTCGACGGCGTAATCTTCCACAACAGGACATGCGGAACGGATCAGCGTCCGTGCCCGAAGATGCAACACGCGGCTCGTGTCGGGGACTCGGACGTGCCCCCGCCCTGCATCTGGGTATTGCCTAGGCGCGCCGACGGCCCAGGCTTCAACTGGGGCGGAGCCCGGACCCTCCGTTTCCCAAGCGTCCTTCTGTCCGCATTCGGTATCGAGCCGCCCCGCATCCCTCTCTACACCGGATACGTCGGCTTTCGAGAGTCGTCGGGCACCAGCCGGACCACCATCACCTCCCGGTTCGGGCCAGGGAAGACCACCGCGTTCAGGAGTTCCTAATGACGAATCCCGTTCTAGACCAGGAGCGAGTCGAGTATCTTCGCGCCCGCCAAGCAGCCTCCGAGCCTGAAAAGCGGGTCCTGCTTCCAGCCTGGCCGCGCCCCGACAAGGAACTGCCGCAGGTGCACCTCGAGGTCAACTGGGTCCGTCTCTCCACCCTGAACCACCGCACGCGATCCGAGCAGATGCGCATCGCGCACCAGCTGAACCGACCCGACCTGTTCAAAGCGGACCCAAACGGCGAGGAGGCGCAGGATCAGCAGTATCGGATTCTTGCCGACCAAGAGGGTTTCGACGACCTGAAGGTCGACCTCAGGGATCGCGGCCAGCAACAACCCGCCGTGGTCACCGCCGAAGGCGTCTTGATCAACGGAAACCGCCGGACCGCCGCGTTGCGTAGCCTGTTCAACGACGACGACCACCAGCCCTCCCGTCACATAACCTGCCTAGTCCTGCCCGCAGACGCCAATCTGAGCGAGATGGTCGATCTGGAGACCGAGCTGCAGATCGCCCGCGAGTTCAAGGAGGACTACACCTGGGTCAACGAAGCCCTCCTCATCGAAGAGATCTTCGAGCGCGAAGGAAAGGACTGGAAGAGGGTGGCTTCGCGAATGCACATGGCCGTCCCCGCCGTGCGGCGTCAGTACGAGAAACTGCAACAGCTGCACCAACTCGTGGCCCTGTCGCAGGGAACTCGGCACCATGCGGATTTCGTTGAGAACGAGTCCGCCTTCACCGAGCTCGCCAACCACGTCAAAGGCAAACCGGCCGACGAAGCGGCATCGGTCCGCGGTGCCTACTTTCTCGGCACCCTGACGGGCGTGAACTACCGCACGCTCCGACACCTCCGCCGACCTGACGCCAGCCGCCGGGTCAGGCAGGAACTCGAAGGCGACCCGACGTTAGGTCCCCTGCTGAACGCAGACGACCAGAAGGAGGAGTCCGACATTCTGGACGAGGTGCTGGGCCCGCAGAACGACCGGGGCTCCAGCGATCTCACCCCGATACTCTCCTACGTGGCGCGCCAAGGCCAAAGCCAGGAAGTCGAAGTTAACGGCGAGAAGATCGCCACGAAGGATTTGCGTGAGTCCATCAAGCTGGCCGTCGACATCGCCGCGGAAGAAGCTCACAACGAGGACGAGGACCAAAACGCGGCGGTCGCTCCGATCAAGCATCTCGAACGCGCCACCAGCAGCGTTGCCAAGGCCGCCGACGCGCTGGAGAAGGCACGGCCGTTGAAGGACTGGGATGAGGCCGAGTACGCCAAACGGCTCGCGCAATTCAAGGCGACGCTACCCCGTCTGGACGCGTAGGCGATGATATCGGTCGAGCTCTACCGGCAAGATCGTCCTACGGTTCTGGTTCAGCGGTCCGACGACGCCAACCCCGGCGCGTGGGCGATGATCCAGGAGGCTCTCGCCCGCGGCGTCTTGTCCGGGTCGATCGACCGGACCGTCGTCCACGCCGACGTCTTCCTGGCCGAACTGGACGTACTGCGCGAACTCCGCGCGATCTATGGCGAGGCCCTCAAGCTCGGACCGACGCTGACCGCGCATCTCGCATCCATGGCTGCGGATCGGCGCGCTCGGGAGACGGCAGTCGGCGGCGGCGTCAAGCTCGAGGATCTGGACGACCTCGACGACGAGTTGCGCGCCGCCGGTTTCGTCCGGACGCTCAAGCCGTTCCAGCGGGAGAACCTAACTCGGGTGCTGCGCCTTCCTCACGCCGCTGATTTCTCGGTGCCCGGCGCCGGCAAGACGACGTTGGCTCTCGCCGCTTTCGCGATTCTGCGCCACCGCGGAGCAGTCGACCGCCTGATGGTCGTTGCTCCGATCGCGGCGTTCGAGGCCTGGAGGGAGGAGGCCGCGGCGTGCTTCGAAGATCCCCTCGATCTAGTGGTCTACCGCGGCCCCGACACGTACGTCCCCAGCGCAACCGACGTCCTGGTGTCGAACTACCACCGCGTTGCCAGCGACTACGACCGCATCCGCCACTTCGTCGCCGCCTCGCGCACTCAGGTCGTCCTGGACGAGGCCCACCGCGTGAAACGCGGACCCGAAGGCGTACATGGCCGGGCGGTCCTCGATCTCGCCTACGCCGCTTCGCGGCGCGACGTGCTCACGGGCACCCCCGCGCCCCAAGGAGCCCACGACCTCGCGGCCCTCGTCAAGTTCCTCTATCCCGGCCAGGACCGCCAGATACTGCCCCATTCCGCCTACCACGAAGCGCTGGGGCGCGACCCGAAGGTGCTCGCGGAGACGCAAGCCGCCATACGCTCCTACTTCGTCAGGACGCCGAAATCCGCTCTCCGTCTTCCGCCGACCGCCTTTGAGGTGGTCAGCCGCGAGATGCCGTCGATTCAGTCCGCCATCTACGACGCGCTGGTCGGACGCTATCGTGGCAGTCTCTCGCTGTCAGATCGCAGTCGACACGACATGCGCCGGCTCGGCCGCATCATGATGTACCTGCTCGAAGCCGCGACCAATCCCATGCTCCTCAACTCAGGATCAGACAGCGGCGACGACCCCGGCTTCTCCCACCCGCCCATCGAACTCTCGGGCGACGAGACTGTACCCCAACTGCTGGCGCAGTACGGCCGCTTCGAAACGCCGTGGAAGTACGCGAAGGTGGAGTCCATCGTCGCGGACGCGGCGGCCAGAGGCGAGAAGGTCCTGGTGTGGACGAATTTCGTGCGCAACATCCGGGCGCTCTTTCGCCACCTGTCGCAATACGGTCCGGCGGTCGTTCATGGCGGCGTGCCGTCGCAGCAGGGGCCGTCCCCGGACACCGTCACGCGCGAGATGGAGTTCGACCGTTTCCGGCACGACCCGAACTGTTCGGTCCTCCTGGCGAATCCGGCCGCGTGCGGCGAAGGCGTCAGCCTGCATCACTGGTGCCATCACGCCGTGTATCTCGACCGCTCGTTCAACGCGAGTCACTTCCTGCAAAGCCAGGACCGGATCCACCGCCTCGGCCTGGACAAGGACACGATCACCACGTTCACAGTCCTCGTGAGCCGCGGCACGATCGACGAGACGGTCGACGTACGATTGATCGAGAAGGTCGAGGCCCTGTCGACTCTCATGAACGACCCGGGACTAGTGCAGGTGGCGCTCCCCAACGCCGACGTGGGCGAAGGCGGAACGCCCGTCTTCGAGGACGACGTCACTGCAGTCCTAGCCCACCTAGAAGGCTCGGATGCGAGAGCTGCCTAGCCAAGGCCGCTGTCACGCCGCCTTTCTGCTGGCCTACAGCGCCCGTCTTAAGCCGCCCGCCACCCCAGACGCTTGGATCGGCGCCGCCCTGAACCGCGCCACGATCATGGCGGCGGCGACCGACATTCGCGGCACAGCGGAGATCCTTCTGACCGCCCAGCTCGCGACGGCGGAGGACGGCGTCGCAGTCGACGGACGCTTGCTCCGAGTAAGCCAGCAGGCCGACCATCGCTCCCTCGCCGCCATCGCCCGTCTCCTGCTGAGTCGTTTTCCGCCCGGTTGGATCGTCTCCGCCGTCGTCGACGGCGAGTTTCGGCCCGAGTACGTGCCGGATGCCGACCTGCGGCGGCTGGCTTGGCTCGGCGCAGACCTTGCGCCCATCGTACTGTCCGTTCACCGCGCCATCACCGCCGCCGACGAGGACGAGCTGCGCAAACAGATTGGCGACGCCGGCGAACTGGCCGTCGTCTCCGCACTCCGAAGGGTCGGCGTCGAACCGAACCACGTCGCGCTGCTGTCCGACGCGTACGGCTACGATATCGAGTACGGTGCCGACCAGGATCTGCATCGGCTGGAAGTGAAGGCCTGCGTCCAGCGCACTGCAGACAAGGTGATCGTCACACGAAACGAGTACGAGAAAGCGGCGGCGTTCGCATCCTCATGGAGGCTGGTGCAGGTCTGCTTCGCCTCGGGAGTCGTCGTGAACAAACGCGCGACCCACGCCGATGTCCTCGGCATCCGGGAGCTGCCCTCCGACTCGCTCGTGGCACTTGGTCCTCCTGCGACCAAGGCATTTCGTTGGCTGGACTCCGCCGAGTTTCGACCGCCCGACGACTCCTGGAGAGACAGTGCTCTTCGGGTCGCCGACGACTTCTGCGTGGACTTCGCTCTGTGACGGAGAACAGAAACCGGCGAACTGCCCGCTGCGGGGATTCCGAGGGGCTCCCACGGCCACGGGCGTTGACATGCCTCCGGCCCTGACTTAGGGTCGGGTCTGCAGCACTTTGCGGCGGAATGCAGTGGCCACCAAGGAACGGCTCACCGTTAACATCGACGCCGAGCAGTTCGAGCGCCTCCAGAGGCTGGCCGAACAACACGGCGTGTCCATGGCTTGGCTTGGTCGGCAGGCGATCGCGCAGTTTCTCGCCGACCAAGCGCGGCAGACGGAGTTGCCATTTCCACCCATCCACGCCACCCCGCGACAGCCGGAACACTCGGCATGACCGGCTCCTTTTACGAGTTCTTCGCCGGCGGCGGCATGGCCCGCGCCGGCCTCGGGGACCAGTGGCGCTGCCTATTCGCCAACGACTTCGACCACAAGAAGGCCGAGACCTACAGGCTGAACTGGCGCGACGACGCGATGCTATGCGACGACATCCGCGACATCACGACGAGCGAGCTTCCTCGCGCGGCCGACCTAGCCTGGGCCTCGTTTCCCTGCCAGGACCTCTCTCTCGCTGGCGGCGGCGCAGGCCTGCGAGGCGAGCGCTCCGGTACCTTCTGGCCGTTCTGGCGACTAGTCACCAGCCTGCGCCGGGAACGCAGAGCTCCTGCAATCATCGCCCTCGAAAACGTCTGCGGCACGCTCACGTCGCATGGCGGAAGGGACTTCGAAGAGCTCTGCCGGGCCCTCGCGGAAGGCGGATACCGATATGGGGCGGTGGTCGTCGACGCCGCCTTGTTCCTTCCTCAGTCGCGCCCGCGGCTGATCCTGGTTGCCGTGCGCGACGGCGTGCCGGTGCCCGACCGCCTGGCCGCGCACGCTCCCGCAGGCCCATTCCATCCGAAGGCCCTCCGCGCCGCCGTCGCTAGACTGCCGCGGGAGCTGACACGCCATTGGGTCTGGTGGTCGCTCGCCAGCCCGCCACCGCGCAATCTGGCCCTGTCCGATCTCATCGAGGACGATCCGCCCGATGTCCCCTGGCACACGCCCGAGCAGACCGCGACGCTCCTCGGAATGATGAGCGACGTCAACCTGAGGAAGCTACGCGCCGCCAAGTCAGAGCGCCGAGCAATCGTCGGCACGGTCTACAAGCGCACCCGGCGCGACGACGTCGGCCGCAGGATTCAACGTGCCGAGGCCAGGTTCGACGGAGTCGCTGGCTGCCTGCGCACACCGGCCGGCGGATCGAGCAGACAGGTAGTCGTCGTGGTCAAGGGCACCAAGGTGCGCACGCGCCTGATCTCCAGCCGTGAGACCGCACGGCTCATGGGCCTTCCCGACGAGTACGCGCTTCCGGCCAGCTACAACGAGGCCTACCACCTTACCGGCGACGGAGTCGCAGTTCCGGTGGTTCGCTTCGTCGCCGAGCAGGTGATAGAACCCATCTTGCTCCAACGCGACATCCGGCAGCGACAGGCCGCATGAGCGTTGTTCCGGGCGAGAAGAACCACGATCTTCGGGAGCGGATCAAGAACTTCGCTGAAACGCTTAAGACCGAGGCCCACGCCTTTGGGCGACCATGGGCTGGCCGAGGAAGACTTCTGCGCAAGCGTGTTCCGAGGCGCTGTCGAAAGGGTCCGCCTGCTCCGTCGCCAGCGACAACAGCACGTCGCGGCGCAGGGCGTCGTGATCGTTGAGATCCTCGTAACCCAGCGCCAATGCGTAGACGCGCTGCGCCAACAGCGTGCGCAGATCGTGTTCCACGCTCGCCGGCTGGCGGTAATCCACGAAACACGCGGCCAGCCGCGCCGTCAGTCCGATGCGTCGATCCACTTCACGAAGCAACAAGCCGCCGCCATCCGAACTCATGTGTCCGCCGTCGAACCGGCCCGCGTTGGGCCAGGCAGCAACTGACGGGGAGAACATGGTGGAGAAACTAGCTGGCGGGGACGCATTCCCCGAGGTGACACTGAACGTCGCAGGCGGCGGGACGCTCAGCGTGCCGGCCGATCTGGAAACGAGTCTGACGATCCTGCTGTTCTACCGGGGCTACTGGTGACCCTATTGCATGCGGTTGCTAACCGGATATGAGGAACGCCGTGCAGCGTTCGCGGAACAGGGCGTCGGCATCATCGCCGCGGCCGTCGATAGCGAAGAGAAGACGCTTGGTGTTGCAGAGGGCCTTGGATTCCCCGTCGCCTACGGGGTTACGAGAGAGCAGGCAACCCTCCTCGACTCCTGGTGGGATGAGGGGCGCGACTACATCCAACCGAGCGAGTTCGTCCTGTCGAGGAGCGGGAAGGTGATGATGTCCTCCTACGGCAACTCGCCGATCGGCCGCATGGATTCGGCGGAGGCGTTGACGTTGATCACCTTCCTGAACGCCCGTCGGAAGGGCTAGGGCGACTGCCTCAGAACTGGAGATCGAGGGTCACGCCGTAGGTCCTCGGTTCCTGGAATCGCGCCCGCATGGTGCCGGCGGGCAGAAAGGCCGAGCCGAACGCGCGGTATACCCTGCTGTCGTCGTCGGTGAGGTTTTTCGCCCACAGCGCGACGCCCCAGAGATCCGATGCCGGTCGATAGGTTATTCGGCCGCCCAGCAGCGTCTGCGCAGGCAGGACATCGTCGGGATGGTTGTGGAACGAGCCGTCCGAAAACCGCTCGTCCACGTAGCTCAGATCCAGCCGCGACACAAGCCTGCCGCGGACCATCCGGGCCGTATGCTGCGCGGATGCGTTGATCGTCCAGCTTGGCGCGAGGGGTAGCGTATTGCCGCTGGCGTCGAAGAATCCGCCTCGACGCTGATCTTCCACGTCTTCCAGGTCATCGTAGACGGTATCCATATAGCCAACCCCCGCGCTCAGTCGCAGTCCATCGGTTGGTAGCGCGACCATCTCCAGCTCGAACCCCTGACCGCTGGCGGTCCCCGCGTTGGACATGTAACGTAGCGGGATTCCCCCCGGCCCACAGTCAACGCAGCCCAGGCGTACCTGCAGGTCCTCGTAGTCCATGTAGAAGACGGCGAGGTTCATGCTCAAACGGCTCTCCAGCCAACTTGACTTCATGCCGAGTTCGTAGCTGGTGACCTTTTCGGGATCGGTGATCAGGTTGTTCGCCGCAAAGTCCGCCAGCGGGTTCGCCGTGGTGTTGAAGGCGCCGGATTTCACCCCGGTCCCTATGCTCCCGTACACCATCACATCCTGGTGGATCTGGTAGCGCAAGCCGCCGGTCCATGTCCATTCGTCGAGGATGATGTCAACCGGCGCTTCCGTCGTTGCCGTGAGGGCCGGATTGCCCAGCACGAAACAGGTGATGGGGTTTACGCAGCTCGAAGGATGGGTCTTCTGTTCCTTCGTTTCGTCGGTGTAACGCACGCCGCTGAACAGGGTCGCCTGTTCGTTCAGGTCGAAATTGGCGTGGACGAACGCGGCCCAGCCCTTTCGGTCCAGCGTATTTCCGCCTCGTGCAATGCTCGAGTCTCGTACCGGCGGGAAGGGAAATCCCTGGCCTATGAATATGACATCGCTGGTGTTGCCCTGTTCGTCACCGTAGTACAGGCCGGCGACAAAGTCATGGCTGCGGCCCGCCGGCGAAGCGATGCGCAGTTCCTGGCTGAACTGTTCGGTGTCCACGAACGCCTCGATGTTGAGGACGGGGTTGGGCGTGGCTTCGACATCGGCATTGAAGCCGAGCTCGTCCTCCAGGAAAGCCGTCGTGGAGTGCAGCGTATAGCCGTCCGCGAACTCATGCTCGATCGAGACCGACGTGTTGAACAGGTCTATCTTCGAGAAGTTCTCGGAGTCGTTCGTGGTCGTGAAGTCGCGACCGTCCGATGCCGGGCCCTCTATGTGCTCGAAAAAGTAGTCCTCCGACTCCGACTTGTATGCGCTGATGGAGAGGTCGATGGTGGTCCGGTCGCCCGGCGTGTATCGCACCTGAAAGCGCCCGCTGGCCCTGTGCCTGTTGGCGAGGTTGTCGTTGCCCGTGGTGAGGTTGGTCGCGTAGCCGTCCTTCTCGTAGCTCTCGGCGAACAGCTTGACCGCCAGAACGTCGGCGACGATCGGAACGTTCAGGCTGCCCCGGGCATGCAACATGCTGCGGTCACCGACATCGACGGAGAAGTTCCCGAAGAACTGGTCCGTCGCCGGTTTCCTGCTCGTGATGTTGATTGCGCCACTGATCGTATTGCGGCCGAACAGCGTGCCCTGGGGCCCGCGCAGGACTTCCACCCGTTCCACGTCCCCCATGTTGGCGTTGGCGTTGAACTGCCGGGAGTGGAAGACGCCGTCGACATAGACCCCAACGCTTGAGTCGAAGCCGATGTCCTGCGGCTCGGTCCGGGAGTTGATGCCGCGAATCGAGATGAAGGAAAGGGCGTGGTTCACGGACTCGGCGAAGACGAAGTTGGGCACCTGGACGGACAGGTCCTGCAGGTTCAGGGCGCCGGTGGCGAGAATGTCCTCCGCCTGCACGGCGGAGATGGAGATCGGCACGTCCTGCAGACTCTGCGTGCGGCGCGTGGCCGTGACCAGGATTTCCTCGATCGTCTGTTCGTCTGCCGCAGCCGGAGCTTCTTCCTCGGAAAAGGCTGGGTTGGTTGCGCCGCAGGCGACGAGCGTTGTGGCGACCGCCCTGAGCAAAAGGGAGTGGTTCATGATTTCCCCGGGAATAGAGTTTGCAGGTTCGTAGGGCGGCAATCGGCTCCCCAAGGAGCAGGGGCCGTGCCGCACGGCTTGGGCAACCTTCGCAGTTGCGTGGATCGGCAAGGCGCAGCAGGTGAGGACGCGGCGTTACGCGTACGGGCAAGCGCGGATGGGGCACGATCCCGGCCCGTAGCGGGCAATCGCGCGAGGCATTGACTCAACGCACCATAACACCAAACCCGGTGTCCTGTTGAAAGATCTGTCGAAGACGGCGATTGGACACATTGCCGGCGCCGACGAGGGGACGACTGACTACCCATCGTTGCGCCATGGCAGTGCGGCAACGATCGGCGACTGCACCACCTTGCGTCGCGCAGGAATCCCGTAACTAATTGATTATCAGGGTTCCCGCGTGCTGGCACGCTTGTTGCTTACATGCCAGGCGTGAACGCAGCAATACACAGGGGCGCCGCGGCGGGCCGCCAGGTGGTGGTGGTCGGCAACGGCATGGTCGGCCACCGTTTCGTGGAACTCGCCGCCGCCGTCCCGGGTGTGGCGGTCACGGTGTTCGGCGAGGAGCCGCGGACGGCTTATGACCGCGTCCACCTGAGCGACTACTTCGCCGGCTCTGGCGTGGACGACCTGGCGCTGGGCGGAGCCCCCGCGGGCGCTACCGTGCACGTCGGCGAACGGGTGACGGCGATCGACCGTGCGTCGCGCGTCGTACGCACCGACCGGGACCGCCGTGTCCGCTACGACACCCTGGTCCTCGCGACGGGTTCCTATCCTTTCGTGCCGCCGATCGACGGCCGCGACCTGCCGCACTGCCACGTCTACCGCACCATCGAAGACCTCGACGCGATCCGGGCGTCCGGTGCGGATGCCGAAACCGGCGTCGCGGTCGGCGGCGGCCTGCTCGGCCTCGAGGCGGCGAATGCGCTCAGGAACATGGGCCTTGTCACGCATGTCGTCGAGTTCGCGCCGTCCCTGATGGGCACCCAGCTCGACGACGGCGGCGGGGCGATGCTGCGGGATTGTCATCGACGAGGGCTGTGCGACCTCCGACCCGAACATCCTCGCCGTCGGCGAGTGCGCGCTCTACGACGGCAGGATCTTCGGCCTGGTCGGACCCGGCTACGAGATGGCCAGGGTGGCGACCGCCGGCCTGGCCGGGCACGGGACCGCCGGGTTCCGGGGCGCGGACATGAGCACGAAGCTGAAGCTCCTCGGTGTCGAGGTCGGCAGCGTCGGGGACGCCCATGGCCGCACGCGGGGCGCGGGCACCTACACGTACATCGACGAACGCGCGCGTCTACAAACGCATCGTGGTGAACCGGACCGGCAAGAAACTGCTCGGCGCCGTTCTGGCGGGCGACACCGCCGACTACGGCATGTTGCTGCAGACGATGCTGAACGAATTGCCCCTGCCGAAGCATCCGGACGCCCTGATCCTGCCGCAGCGCGAGGGTGGCGGCATGCCCGCCGGGGCGGTCGCCGGACTGCCGGACGGCGCGCAGATCTGCTCCTGCCACGATGTCTCGAAAGGGGCGGTCGCGGCCGCCGTCGGGGACGGCGCGACGACCCTCGGCGCGATTCGCGAGTGCACGAAGGCCAGTACCGGGTCTGCGAGCACTTCCCGCACACGCGCCAGGAGCTCTACCACCTGGTCCGGGTCGAAGGCATCACCGCGTTCGAGGAGTTGATCGAGCGCCACGGCCGGGGCCGGGGCTGCGACATCTGCAAACCCACCGTCGCGTCGATCCTCGCGGCGTGCTGGAACGACCACGTCCTCAAGGCCCCCCACGCACCGCTGCAGGACACCAACGACCACTTCCTGGCCAACATGCAGAAGAACGGCACGTATTCCATCGTGCCGCGCGTGCCCGCCGGGGAGATCACCCCGGACAGGCTGATCGCCCTCGGACAGGTCGCGAAGAAGTACGACCTGTACACCAAGATCACCGGCGGCCAGCGCATCGACCTGTTCGGCGCCCAGGTCCACGAACTGCCGCACATCTGGCGCGAACTGATCGACGCCGGGTTCGAGACGGGCCATGCCTACGGCAAGGCCGTGCGCACGGTGAAATCCTGCGTCGGCAGCACCTGGTGCCGCTACGGCGTGCTGGACAGCGTCGGCATGGCCATCGCCATCGAGAACCGCTACAAGGGGCTGCGCGCGCCCCAAAAGCTCAAGTTCGCCGTGTCCGGCTGCACCCGCGAGTGCGCGGAGGCCCAGAGCAAGGACGTCGGGGTGATCGCCACCGAGATGGCTGGAACCTCTACGTCTGCGGCAACGGCGGCATGCGGCCGCGCCACGCGGATCTCTTCGCCACGGGTCTCGACGACGAGACGCTGATCCGGTTCATCGACCGCTTCCTGATGTTCTACATCCGCACCGCCGACCGCCTGCAGCGCACGTCGGTGTGGATGGAGAACCTCGAAGGCGGCCTCGACTACCTCAAGTCCGTCATCGTCGACGACAGCCTCGGACTCGCGGTCGACCTCGAGGCGGACATCGCGCACCTGGTGGACACGTACGAGTGCGGGTGGAAGGCCACCATCGAGGACGCGGAGAAGCTCAGGCGTTTCCGCACGTTCGTGAACAGCGAACGGGCCGACGACTCCCTGGTCTTCGTGCGCGAGCGCGGCCAGCGGCGGCCGGCGCTCTCGTCGGAAATGGCCGCGGAAGTGGCCTGAAGCGATGCGCGCCGGCTGGACCACCGTGTGCGCACTGGACGCCCTCGTCCTGGACGTGGGCGTGCGGGCGCGGCTGGGCGACGCCCAGGTGGCGGTCTTCCGGCTGTCGGGCCGCGACGACGTGTTCGCGATCGACGCCTTCGACCCGTTCAGCAACGCTCCCGTGCTGTCGCGCGGCATCGTGGGCGACCTGCAGGGGGAACTCGTCGTCGCCTCCCCGATCTACAAGCAGCATTTCAACCTCCGTACGGGGGAGTGCCTCGAGGACGCCACCGTCGCCGTGCGCGCGTTCGCGGCGCGCGTGGTCGACGGGCAGGTCCAGGTGCGGCCCTCTTCTTGCGAGGGGACGCCCCTCGCGCTGCCCTCTTCTTGCGAGGGGTACCCCCTCGCGCTCCCCGAGTCCGGCTGACGGCCCGCAACGATGCTGTTCGGCCGACGCCGCAAGAACCCGGTGCGCATTGCCAGCAAGGCGGTGGCGGAGTGGAGATATGCCACCTGCGGCTACTGTTCCGTGGGCTGTTCCATCGAGGTGGGAGTCGACGGCGCGGCAAGCCCGTGACGACCCGCGGTGTGGGCGGGGCCGACGTCAACCGCGGGAAGCTCTGCGTCAAGGGGCTGACGCAGGCGCAGATCTTCGCCGCACCCGGCCGCGGCCGCGCACCCAGGGTCCGCGAACGCACGTTCGAGGACTGGCGGGACACCGACTGGGACTCGGCCCTCGACCGCGTCGCGGAGCGCTTCAGGCGGATCCAGGCGCGCCATGGGCGCGACGCGGTGGCCGTCATCTCCACGGGCAGATCATGCCCGAGGAGTTCTACACCCTCGGCAAGCTCGTCCGCGGGGTCATCGACGCCAACAACTACGACGGCAACACCACGCTGTGCTGCCGAGGCAGCGCCTGCGCGAGCGCGTGGCGTGTGCGCCGGGCGCGGAGGGCGCGCTCGAGGCCGTGTCCCGTGGCGTGGTGGACGCCGCCCCGCGGCGCGGCAGCGCGGACAACGTGAGCTGCCTGCTGATGCGTATCGAAGGAACGCCCGACGAGGACATCGACGAGGCCCACCGCCGCCTGACGCGCCAGGTCGTTCCGCCGGTACTGCGCCCCGACGCCCGCATCGACGGCTACCGGGTGATCCGTACCCTTGCGAGCGGCACGCGCAGCCACATCTACCTCGTCGAAGATCCGTCCGGACGCCGTCTCGCCCTGAAGGCGCCGTCCGAGTCGTTCGCCGAAGACGCGGTGTATCTCGACGGCTTCATTCGCGAAGAGTGGATCGGCAAGCGCGTCGATCACCCCGGCGTGATGAAGATCCTGCCGCGGCCGGACAGCCGTTTCCTGTACTACGTTGCCGAGCACATCGAAGGACGCAGCCTCGGCAATGGATGCTCGACAACCCCCGCCCGGCCATCGACGACGTGCGGCGCCTGGTGGGGGACATCGCGAAGGCCCTGCGCGCCTTCCAGCGGCTGCAGATCGTGCACCGCGACCTGAAGCCGGAGAACGTGATGATCGATCGGGACGGCGACGCGAAGATCGTCGACTTCGAAGCGGCGTACGTGCAGGGGTTCGACGAACTCGACCACGCCGTGCGGGAGACCCCCCGTCGGCTCGGTCGGTTACGTCGCGCCCGAGTGCCTGTTGGGCCAGCCCGCGACGCATGCCGCGGACATCTACGCCCTCGGCGTCGTGGCGTACGAGATGCTTGCCGGCGCGCTGCCCTACAAGCGGTCGCTCGCGCGCGATGCGAAGGCGTACCTCGACCGGCCCTACGTGCCTCTCGCCAAGGCCGGCCGCGACGACCTGCCGAGGTGGGTGGACCTGGTCCTCGAGAAGGCGACCGCCCAGCGCCCGGGCGGTCGCTACGAGGCGCTGTCGGAACTGGTGACGGACCTGACCCGGCCGAACCCCGAACTGCTGCGCCGCGCCGGGGCGGCCCGCCGAGGCGGCCCGCTCCTCGACCGGAACCCGACGCTGTTCTGGAAGCTCGTCAGCGTCGTCCTGGGCAGCCTACTGGTGCTGAGCCTGGCGTTGGGGTGAACCGACCGTCGCCGTGAATGGCGCGTGAGGTGCGGCGACTACCACGGGACGCGCGCCGTCTCGACGATCGCCGACCGGTGCACCGCCCGTCAAGGGTTCGGAGCGAACACGTCGTCCAGCGTTCGCGCGTCGAGCAGATTCTCGGCCCAGGCTTCCAGATCGGTCGCCGAAGCCTCGTGCAGCCTGTCTGCGGCAGCGGGGGAAAGCGGACCGAAGCGCCGCCGTAGCTGTCGCTCCAAGACCGTGCGCTCACCTTCGACCCGGCCCTCGCGGATGCCTTCGACGCGTCCCTGTTCGATGCCCTCGTCGCGGGCCCTCTGGACGACTCCTCTCATGACGTTGCTCTCCTCCGGGTATCGCTCCCGGTAACGCCGACGCTCATTGTCCGTGAGGCCGGCGTAGATGTCGATGAAGTCGACGTACTTCGCGCGCCGGTCCGGGTCCGCCTCCAGGTCCAGCAGGCCGCGCATGGCGCCGGCGTACACGTCGACCCTGCGGTCTCCCGGGCTGCGCATGTTCGGCAGGTTGACGCGCGCCACCACGTTATCGCTGGCCATCCAGCGCTCGGCCGGCATGTCGCCCAATGCGCACGCGAGGTACTCGAACCTGAGGTAGGCGCGCCGCCCGGTGCCGAGTGTCAGCGGCCCCGGCGCCGCGCCGGAGCGCAGGAACACCACCACCGGCACCACGCGGTCGGTCCCGAGCATCTCGGCGAGGTCGAGACAGTAGCGGGCGAGCCGGCGCGGCGCGAACCGCCGGCGGTCAGACTCCTCCTCCAACGCGAAAACTACCGCGTCGCGTCGGCCGTCGGCCCAGTCCACGAGCAATGGCGCGTCCAACTCGCGGAAGCGGTCGCCGAGGCGTTCCTTGAGCTGCTCCTGGCGCACCGGGACGATGCTCACGTCGTCTCCCGGCCGCGGCGCTTCCTCGGCGGCGAAGAACGCCAGCGCTTGCCGCGGGTAGTCGACGATGGGTGTACGTCTTGATTGTGAGATGAAGGTCATTTTGCGGCGGCGCGGCGGTGCCAGAAGTCGTCGAAGCGGTGGCTGACGATATAGGAACGCAATGCGAGGATGGCGTCGGCGCCGGCGACGGTCCAGCGCATGCCGCCGCGCTTGAGGCGGCTGGCGACGACGTTCTTGCAGGCGCCCTCGACGACGCCGCTGCCGATGCACAGTCCGCGGGCGCGGAATCCGGGATAGTCCATGCGCCGGCGGTTGTCGGCGAAGTAGGCGCGCCCCTTGCGGGCCTCGTCGCAGTGGCCGGCGTGGGTGCCGACGGCCCGGAGCAGGTCGTCGAAGTCGCCGGCGAGGAGTTCGTCGCGGCGCTGCTCCGCCCAGACGCGCGCGAGGTCGTTGTCGTGTCCATGGACGGCCTTGGCGATGTCGTGCAGGTGTTCGGCGGCGTGGAACACGTCGACGATCTCGACGGCGCCGGGGAAGTGCTCCGCGGCGATGTTCCAGATCCAGGCCGCGCCGTCGCCGAGCACCACGCGGCGTTCGGCGGCGCCGAAGCCGCGCCGCGCGGCCTCGCGCACGACGCGCCGCGCGAAAGGCGCGGGAACGGCGTCGGTGTCGCGCGTGGCGGCGGACTCGATGGCGGCGGAGCAGGTGACCGAGCCGGGGTCGCGCGCCGGGGCGCCGTCGGCGCCGGTGCGCTCGGCGGACCACACCACCGCGAGCTTCGCCTCGCGCGTCTTCGCGGAACCGTCCGGCTGCTTGCCGGCCCGCCCTTCGGTCTCGGCGCGGCGCACCGGCACGCCGGTGCCGTCGAGACCGAGATACAGCGTGCGCGCGGTGGCGGGCCCGGCCGCGACCCGTTCCCGTTCGTCCGCCGCGATCTCGCGGCCAAGCGCCTCGGCGTGGCGCTCCACCGTCTTGGCGTCGACGTTCAGGCCCGCCAGTTCGTGCAGCAGGGAACCGGCCGTGGCGAAGCTCACCTCGCCCGCCGCGCGGCCGACCATGCGCGGCACCGCCGGCGACGGACCGCCGTTGCCGAAGCCGAGTTCCCGGTCGCGCGGCGCGAAGCCGCGGCCGCAGGCGTCGCAGTGGTACCACGCGCGCACCAGTTCCATCTCCCCGAGCGCCGTGACGAAGGTCTTCGCGCGCCGCCCGGCATGGCGCGCCAGGCCGTCGCCTCCGTGGCCGGGCTCGTCCCGGCGCGGACACGCCAGCCGCGGCCCGCGTTCGTCCGAGCGGTCCGCGTTCAGCCGCGCCGCCAGCGCCCGGCCCATCGCCTCCAGGGCGACCCGGCGGCCGGCGCGTTCCAGCCGCTCGAAGCCGATCCCGTCCAGCACCCCGTCCCCGAGCAGCCGCCCCGCCTCGGCGTCCAGCACCGTCGCTAGCCGCGCCTCGAACGCGGGCTCCGCCGCCCCCTTTTTCCCGGTGCCCCGGGCGCGTCCCCCTCCAGCCGCGCCTGGCACAACTCGTCGCCGACGGCGATCAGCTCCCGCGTCAACTCCCGGAAGCGCCGGCACTCGTCGAGATGCTCCCGCGTCCGCTGCACGGCCTCGTCCGGTATCGTCCAGTTGCGCGTCCCGCCCGCGACGCGCGACACCAGCACCCACTTCGGCCCGTGCCCCGGATCGCCCTCCCGCGCGCAGTGGCAGGTCGGCTTGCCGCACCGGCGGTAGCGCGCCTGCAGCGTGCCCGGCCGCAGGTCGCCCACCCCGGCCAACTCCCCCAACAACTCATCCCGCTGCCCGGTTAGAACGTCGATGTCGCGTGGCGCCGCCATGGAGGCCTCCCCGTCTGGCAAATATGAACATTGCCAGAAGTATCCGCTCAACCCCGCCACATCTCAACCTTCCCTCTCCGCATCACATTTTTGACGTACACCCGTCGACGATCAGGTTCTTGAAGTTCTGGTCGTGGCTGACCGCGTCCGCCATGCGCTGCGTTCCGGTGTGGGGTCCGGCATAGCATCCGGCACTGGCAGCCGAGTGCGCGATGGACCGTCGCTGAGAGTCCTGTAGGCAAATGCCGCGGGACGGAATGGCGATATCGCGTACATCGAGACGTGCCCCTGCGACTGCGCGAGCCTGCTAGGCTTCCCGCGGGCGCCCGCCGCTTCGAGGGGCGATTCGACAGGGAGGGTGTCGAGATGCTGAACCCGATCAAGCCGCTGGAACAGGCGGAGCTACCCGAACGCGAACGGCCGATCCTCAAGATGGTCGGGCCGGGCGTCGTGATGGCCGGGCTCGCCATCGGCTCGGGCGAGCTGATCATGTGGCCCTGGATCACGTCCGTGGTCGGGGCACAGCTCCTGTGGGCGGCGGCGATCGGCATCTTCCTGCAGCTCTGGGTCAACATCGAGATCGGGCGCTGGGCCGTCGTCACGGGCGAGAGCCCGTTCACGGGCATGGCGCGCGTCATCAAGCTCACGGTGTACGTCTTCGTGTTCGTGGTGTTCGTCGGCAAGTTCCTGCCCGGATGGGCGCGCGAGACCGGGATCGCGCTGCGGGACCTCATCTACGGTCCGGGGCACGACAGCCCGCCGTGGATGTGGACGGCGATCGTGTTCGCCCTCGTCGCCGCGATCCTGTTCGGCCCCAAGGTCATCTACACGGCCGTGGAACGCTGCATCATGGGCCTGATCGCCGTGATCGTGGCCGGCCTCGTCTACGTCGTCTGGGAGATCGGCTCCGTCGAGATCTTCCGCGAGATGTGGCGGGGCGTCATCAACGTGTTCAGCTTCCCGGACTTCCCCGTCGACGTCCTCGCCGACGACGGCACCGTCCGCGACCAGCTCACCTTCAACCGCTTCTTCGGCGCGGTCGTCTTCGCCGGCGCGGGCGGGCTCGGCAACCTGTACTACGCCTACTACCTGCGCGAGAAGAACGTCGGCATGGGCGCCCGCATACCGTCGCTGATGAGCGCGGTGCACAAGCACGAGGTCAAGGAGCTCGACACCGGGTACGTCTATGCCGATACCGCCGAAAACCGGCGCCGCTTCAAGGACTGGTTCCGTTACGTGGTGGTCGACCAGACGGTCTTCTTCTGGATTCTCGGCAGCATCACCATGTTCCTGTTCGTCTTCGGCGCCCTCGCCGTGCTGCATCCCATCGGCCTCGTGCCGGACCGGGCGAGCCTGGTGTGGGACCTCGCGTCGATCCTCGAACAGAGCATGGGCACCTTCGGCCGCTACCTGTTCCTGATCGTCGGCATGGCGGCGCTCTTCAGCACCCAGCTCGGCGGCGTGGACGGCGGCAGCCGGATCTTCGCCGACCTGCTGCACACCAACTTCAAGTTCGGGCGCTGGCTGAAGCTGGAGCAGTGGTACCTGGTGCTGGTCGGCACGACGATGGGCATCGGCATCTTCAGCGTCTGGTTTTTCGGCAAGTACGACATCGCCGGCCTCGACTTCCTGTTCATCTCCGCCCTCATCAGCGGCTTCGTCATGGCGATCTACGTCCCGATGGTCCTGTACATGAACCTCCGCTACCTGCCGGAGTCCGCCAAGCCCGGCTGGATCAACATCTTCTTCATGGTGCTCGCGTCGGCCATGTACATCGCGTTCGCGGGCTACACGATCTACAGCAAGGTGGTCGAGCTGGTGGCGGCCCAGGCCTGAGACAGGCTTGAGATCCGCACGTTGGTGGGTCCGCGTCGCGCACAGTAGTATGCCGCCTTCCTTAAGCGAGGAGCGTGTTCATGGCGCAAGCAACCGACGCCGTCCCCTTCGAGGTGCTGCCGGCCGCCGACGGGGCCGTCGCCGGGCCGGTGCGCAGCCCGCGCAACATCGAGCAGGACCTGCCCAACTCCATACACAACGACGCGGTCGCGCAGAAGCTCGGCCTGCGCGGCGGCACCGTGGCCGGTTCGTTGCACATGGAGCAGTTTCCGCCGCTCCTGGTCGCCGTGCTCGGCCGGGAGTGGTGGGCCAAAGGGGGGCTCTCGCTCTACTTCAAGTACGCGACGACGGACCTCGAAGCGGTACAGTGCTTCGCGCGGCGGCCCCGATCCGTGCAGGACGGGGGAGAGGACGGCGAACAGGTGCCGGCGTGGATGGACACCGAGGACGGACGCCGCGTCGCGGAGGGTACGGCCTGGATCGGGCGCCCGCGGGGGAGCACGCCCCTGGCGGAGCGGGCCGCGAACGTGCCGGAGCCGCGGGACCTGCGCATCTTTCGGGACTTCCGGGGCGAGCGCGAGATGCGGGGCATCCCGGTGCGCGTCGAGGAGGAGGTGGTCGCGCGCCGTCTCGATGTCATCGTCGAGCCCCTCGACGAGTATGTCGGGCGGGACCTCTACGGCGAGCGGGTGCTGCCGCCGAGCATGCTCGTGCGGGCGCTCACGGCCTATCACAACACGATGCTGCAGGGCTGGCCCGACCTCGGGGTCGGCCTCTACGGGGCGATCGAGATTGAGCACCTTGCCGGGCCCTGCTTCGTCGAGCACGACTACGAGGTGCGGGGACGCGTGCTCGCGCTCGGCGAGACGCCGCGGACGGAGTACCTCTGGTACGAGAGCGTCCTTTCGGAGCCGTCCGGCGGCGTGGACCGCGCGCGCATGCTCATGATGCTGCGCTTCATGAAGGACTCGAGCCCGGCCTGGCAGCGGTAGCGCGACCTGACGGTCGCGTTGGAAGTTTCGCTAGCGCGAAACTTCTACGGCGCAGGCCCCTAGGGGTCGCCTGGGGGCCGCGGCTCCGGTTTGCGGCCGCGGGAAGCCCGGATCACCCGAGCCCGAGCACCTTCCTCGCGTTGTCCCGGAGGAATTTCGGCCAGACCTCGTCCTTCAGATCGAGCTTCCGCATGTCGGTCATGATCCGCTCGAGCGAGAGCCCCATCGGGAAGTACCCGCCGTAGATCACCTTGTCGGCCCCACGCGTGTTCGCGTAGTCGATGATCGCCCGCGGGTAGTGCTTCGGCGCGAATGCCGTCGTCGAGTAGTACAGGTTCGGCCACTTGAGCATCAGCTTGACGGCGAGGTCCTCCCACGGTTCGCAGCCGTGGCGCGTGACGAAGACGAGTTCGGGGAAGTCGTACATCACCTGGTCGATCAGCCGCACCTCCTGCGGCCACATCGGAAAGCGCGGCCCGGGCACGCCGGCGCAGGCGAAGATGGGCACGCCGAGCTCGACGCACTTGGCGTAGATCGGGTACATCAGCGGATCGCCGATGCCGACCTGGGGGTTGTACCCCGCGTTGAAGGCGCCGAACGAGCGCACGCCGAACTCCTCGTACTGGCGCACCATGTCGCGGATTCCTTCCGTACTCCGGTTGGGGTCCACGGACCCCTGGCCGACGAAGCGGTCCGGATGGTCCTGCAGGGCCTTGCGGCTCACCTCGCCGCCGACGCCGATGACGCCGACCTCGACGCCGAAACGGTCCATCTCGTGCAGCGTGATCGAGATGGGGTCCCGGGCGCCGTACAGCTCCTTGGGCACGTTCCTGAACAGGTACTCGACCGGGAAGTCGGCCTCTTTGGAGCCCTCCCGGAGCTGCTCGCGGATGAAGTCGTACTGGCT
The DNA here is from genome assembly GCA_963664635.1 of Pseudomonadales bacterium. Taxonomy (GTDB): domain Bacteria; phylum Pseudomonadota; class Gammaproteobacteria; order Pseudomonadales; family Azotimanducaceae; genus VXNE01. Next base: position 1,793,677 of record OY761542.1, read on the forward strand.
GAAGTCCTCGGCGGGGAACCCGATCATCGTATCGACGATCCCGATGCCGTCCGGCATGCCCATGGCTACGCTCCGTACAGTGCGCTGGCGAAGAGGTGGCACCCCGAGTCCCTGGGGATCTCGTCGCGCGGCAGCGGCGTCTCCACCTGCTCCGGCGTCGGGCCGTGTTCGCGGGCGAGCGGCAGGAGCCTGTCCACGTCGAAGCCGTACAGTTCGGCGGCGTTGAGCCCGAGGATCCTGCGCCGCCGCGCGTCCGGCAGGTCACCGAAGGTCAGGCGCAGCGACTCCGTGTTGTAGGGGAAGGTGCCCTCGCGATGGGGGTAGTCGTTGCCCCACAGCACGTGGTCCTCGCCGATCGCCTCGATGCCCTCGAGGTCGGCGGCGCTCGGGAAGCTCGCGCCGTAGTAGCAGTTGCGCGCCGCGTAGGCGCTGGGCAGCTCCTTCAGCACCCACTCCATGCCGCCGTAGTCCATCTCGCCGATGGCGCCGGACCGGAAGCCCATGTGGATGCGGTCGAGCTGCTGGAGCGCCGGCGCGACCCACGCGCAGCCTGATTCGGTGAGGATGTACCGGAGCCGCGGGAACTTCTCGTAGGCCCCGCTCATCAGCAGGTGCCGCCATCCCGCCTGGCAGTAGAAGGTGACCTCGGAGATCCACAGCGCTTCCGGCACGGGACCGGACCCGTAGTCGGGGGAGCCCTGACCGGAGTGCTGGTTGATGACCAGATCGTGATCCTGGATGGCCGCCAGCACCCGGTCCCAGGCCGGGTCATACAGGGGCGTGAGCCAGGTGCAGTCGGGCGGTATGAGCGGCAGCAGCACGCCGCCGCGCAGTCCCGCTTCGGCGATGAACGCGATGTCCCTGATGGCCTCGTCGAGATCGTTCGGCAGGATGAGGCCGATGCCGGCCCGGCGGTCCGGGTCCTCCGCGCAGAAGTCCCTGAGCCACCGGTTGTGCGCGCGGACGCCGGCCAGCGCGAGTTCGTAGTGGTCGGGCGTGGGGGGCTGCGCGGTGACGACGCTCTTGCGGAAGAACGGCGGCACGGTGTTCGGGAAGACCACCTCGCCGACGACGCCCTGGCTGTTCTGATCGCGCGTGCGGATCGCGAGGTCCCAGTTGCGCATCTTCCGCGTGCCGTAGTGCTCCTGCGACGGGTTCCGATAGCCGCCGCGCCACGCGTCGAACCGCTCCCGGTAGCGGGGGTCCAGGTATTCGCGGTACTGGGCATGGCTGCCCCCGGCATGGGTGTCGGCGGTGATCAGAAGATAGGGCTCTTGGTGCATGCGCGTCTCCTCGGACTGCCCCGAGGGTAAGGGAATGACCGCGGCGGGTCGAATCGGGGGCGGCATCTGGGGGCGGCATCTGGGGCGGGAGCGGTGGCGGGAGCGGTGGGGGAGCGGCGGGCCGATGCCTGGCCTATCATCGAGGCGCTCCTGGCGGGAGGAAAGGACATGGCGGGACAGCTTCGACATCGACCCGGCCGGCGGGGTCGGGGTGTGCGCCGCGCGCTCTTGATGGCGCTGTTGGTTCCGGCGGCGTGGGCCGGGGCGGCCGGAGCCGAGGCGCCCGGGCCGCCCAACATCGTCATCATCATGCCCGACGACCTCGGACGCGACGATGTCAGCCTGCACGGCTCGGACATCGCCACCCCGCACATCGACAGCATCGCGCGGGACGGCGTGCTGCTGTCGCGTTTCTACACGGCGCCGGTCTGCTCGCCGACGCGCGCGGGCCTCCTGACGGGGCGCTATCCGATCCATGCCGGTCTCATGCGCGCGGCGATCGCGCCGTGGCGGGACTTCGGACTCGACCCGGGCGAGGTCCTGCTGCCCGAAGTTCTCGAGCGGGCGGGATACGAGCACCGCGCCATCTTCGGCAAGTGGCACCTCGGGCACTTCAAGCGGCGCTGGCACCCCCTGCGGCGTGGCTTCACCAAGTTCGCGGGGCACAACTTCGCGGTCGACTTCTTCACGCACGAACGCCTCGGAGAGCGGGACTGGAGCCTCGGCTACGAGCCGCTGGTCGAGGAAGGCTACGCCACGGACCTGATCGCGGACCGGGCCGTCCGCTTTATCGACGAGCACGCCGGCGACGCCGCGCCGTTCTTCCTCTACCTGCCGTTCGGGGCGCCGCATTCGCCCACCCAGGCCAAGGCAGAGCACCTGCCGCGGTACGAGCACCTGTCGGCCATCGAAGTGCCCCCGGGCTTTGCGGACGCCACGGGCATAGACCGCCCATGGCCGCTCGAAGAACGCACGCGGCTGCGGCGCATCCACGCGGCGATGGTGCATGCCCTCGATCTCGGCGTCGGCCGGGTCCTCGGAGCCCTCGACGCGCATGGCATCGCCGACAACACGCTCGTGCTCTTCTTCAGCGACAACGGCGGGTCCGTCGGCATCGGCGACAACGGTCCGCTGCGCGGCTGCAAGGCGACGGTGTACGAGGGCGGCATCCGCGTCGCCGCGGCCGCCCGCTGGCCGGCGGGCGACATCGCCGGCGGGCGCGAGGTGTCGGTCCCCCTGGCGTACCTGGACGTGCTGCCGACCGTCATGCGCGCGGCCGGCATCGCCGACCACGGCGGCAAGCCCCTCGACGGCGTCGACGTGCTGGACGTGCTGACGGGCGCGCGGGACGCCCTCGAGAGAGACCTCTACTCCTACGTCGCGGTGACGGAGGACCGCGACCAGGTGGCGGTCTCGGAGGGCGACTGGAAACTGGTGATCTTCGGACCGGACCTGAGGGAGGCCGGCGCCGCGGCCGCGTCCACCCGGCAGCTCTTCCGGCTGGACCAGGACCCGCTCGAACGCCGCGATCTGGCGAGCGACCATCCGGACATCGTGAAGCGCCTTACCGCGAAGGCGATCGCCTTCCGGACGCTGGAGCCGCCGAACCCGATGCCCTCGTTCTCCGTGCGTGAGGAGGGGTTCGTGCCGCCGCCGAGCTGGCAGTTCGAGGTCGACTGAACGGGGCCTCGCGGCGGCGCGCCGACCGGTCCGGGGCGCTATCATCGAGCGGACAGCACGAGGAGGGGACACGATGGACGGACAGGTTGGGCAGCGGAGCGGGCGCGTGCGTCGGGCGCTTGCCAGGGTGCTGCGGTGGCCCGTCGCATGGGCGTGGTGCGCCGCCTCGGCCGCGGCGGTAGGCCAGGAACTGCCCAACGTCGTCATCATCGTCCCCGACGACCTCGGGCGCTACGACGTGAGCATGCACGGGGGCGACATCGCGACCCCCCACATCGACAGCATCGCGCGGGACGGCGTCCTGCTGTCGCGCTTCTACTCGGCGCCCGTCTGCTCGCCGACCCGCACCGGCATCATGACCGGCCGCTACCCGATCCACGCCGGCCTCATGCGCTCGGTGGTGGCGCCGTGGCGGGACTACGGACTCGACACGAGCGAGGTCCTGCTGCCCGAGGTGCTCGAGCGCGCCGGGTACGAGCACCGCGCAATCTTCGGCAAGTGGCACCTCGGGCACTTCAAGCGCCGGTGGCACCCGCTGCGGCGCGGTTTCACCGAGTTCGTGGGGTTCGGGTTCGCGGTCGACTACTTCACCCACTCGCGGTTGGGAGAACGGGACTGGAGCCTGGGTTACGAGCCGCTGTTCGAGGAGGGTTACGCCACGGACCTGCTCGCGGACCGGGCGGTCAACTTCATCGGCGAGCACGCGGACGACGACGCGCCGTTCTTCCTCTACGTGCCCTTCGGGGCGCCGCACACGCCCACCCAGGCGAAGGAGGAGGACCTGCCCCTCTACGACCGGCTGTCGGCCATCGAGCCGCCGCGAAGCTGGGAGGAAGCCACGGGGCACAACCCGCTGATGCCCCTGGCGGAACGCACGACCCTGCGGCGCGTCCACGCGGCCATGGTCCATGCGCTCGACGTCGGCATCGGGCGGATTCTCGACGCGCTCGACACGCACGGCATCGCCGACAACACGCTGCTCCTCTTCTTCAGCGACAACGGCGGCTCCGTGGGCATCGGCGACAACGGGCCGTTCCGGGGCTGCAAGGCGACCGTGTACGAAGGCGGCATACGCGTCGCGGCGGCGGCCCGCTGGCCGGCCGGGAACATTGCCGGCGGGCGCGATGTCTCGGTGCCCCTCGCCTACATCGACGTGCTGCCGACGCTGATGCGCGTGGCGGGCATCGACGACCACGGCGGCAAGCCCCTGGACGGCATGGACGTGCTGGACGTGCTGACCGGTGCACGGGACGCCCTCGAGCGGGATCTCTACTCGTTCGTTGGACGCACGGAGGTCCGCGACCAGGTGGCGGTGTCCGAGGGGGACTGGAAGCTCGTGGTCATCGGCCCGCACCTGACGGAGGAAGGCGCCGCGGAAGCCTCGATGCGCCAGCTCTTCCGGCTCGACGAAGACCCGCTCGAGCGGCACGACGTCGCCGCGGAGCACCCGGACATCGTCGCCCGCCTCACGGAGAAGGCGATGGCGTTCCGGGCGCTGCAGCCGCCGAACCCGGTGCCGCTGTACTCGGAGGGCGAGGGCACGTTCGTGCCGCCGCCCAACTGGCAGTTCGGGGTGGAGTAGGGATCCCTACTGTTCGTTGCCGTCGGCGTCGAGCAGGACGATCTCGCCGAATCCGAGTTCGCGGATGTCCGCCTCGATCTTCGTCCGGTCGCCGACGACCACCCAAACCAGGGCATCCGGGCGGATCACGTCCACGGCAGCCTCGCGAATCTCTTCCTCGGTGAGCGCCCGGATGCTGCCGGCATACGTGTCCCAGTAGTCGTCCGGCAGGCCGAAGCGCACGATTTCGGCGAGCGAACCGAGCACGGCGGAGGCGGTCTCCCAGCGGCCCGGGAGGGACAGGGTCCGCCGGTCCTTCACCTTGGCGATCTCGTCCGAGGAAGGCGGCCGTTCCCCCCGGATCTCCTCGATCTCGCGCCTGAGTTCCGCCATGGCCAGGCTGGTCTTGTCGGTCTGCACCGGCGCGAGGGCGACGAAGGGTCGCTGCCCCCGGGCCGACACGAACTGCGTGAACGCGCCGTAGGACCAGCTCTTGTCCTCGCGCAGGTTCATGTTGACCCGCGCGGTGAAGTCGCCGCCGAGGACCTGATTCATGCTGCTGATCGCCATCTCGGCGTCGTTGTTCCGGGGCGGCCCGAGATGGCCGGCGATGATGACCGACTGCTCCGAGTCGGGCCGGTCCACGAGGTACACGGCCGGTGCGTCGCGGTGGGCGACCGTCGCGAGGTTCTTCTCCGGCACGTCGCCCGGGGCCCAGTTCCGGAACCGCTCGGCGAGCAGCGGCTCGAGCTCCTCGCGCGTGGTGTCTCCCACGACGATCAGCGTGGCGTTGCCGGGCCTGAACCAGGCGCCGTGAAAGGCGGCGAGGTTCGCCGGGGCCAGGGCGGCGACCGACGCCTCGTCCCCCGAGCCGGTGAACGGCAGGCTGTAGGCGTGGCCGTCGCCGTACAGGAGCCGCGGGAAGAGCCGCAGCGCCAGCGTGCGCGGCTGCACCTTCTCCTGGCGGATGCCGACGATCTGCAACTGCTGGACACGGTTGAAGTCGGCCTGGGGGAAGGCCGGGTGGAGGACGACGTCGGCGAAGAGGTCGAGGGACGCCGCCAGGTTTTCCTTCAGCGCGGACATGGACACGTAGGACGTGTCGAGGTCCGAGCCGCTGTTCAGCGACGCGCCGAGGCGGTACAACTCGTCGCTGATCTCGAGCGCCGAGCGACTCGCGGTGCCTTCGTCGAGCATGGACATGGCGAGCTGCGCCGTGCCCGGCGTCGCGAACTGGTCGGCGGCGTAGCCCGCGTCGACCATCAGGTTGAGCTCCACGACGGGAATGGCCGTGCGTTGGGCGAGCACGACTTCCATGCCGTTGCCGAGGGCGAAGCGCTCGAACGGCTCGAAACGGACATCTGGCGGCGTGCCGGTATCGGGCAGGCCGCTGCGGTCGGCCATCGCCTCGGTGACGGTGGTGGTGGGAAAGGGTTCCACTGCGAGGATGAACTGCCCGCGCTGCATCCACGCTTGCGCGGCGGCGGTGAGGGCGTCGGGCGTAGCGGCGTCCCAGCGCGCGAGGGTGGTCCGGTGGAACGCCGGGTCGCCCATGAACGTCTCGTTGCGGGCGAGCAGGTCGCTCTTGCCCCCGAACCCGCCGACCCGTTCGATGCCCCGGATGAAGGACGACCGCCGCGCGGTCACCATGCGGTCGAGTTCGTCCTGCGCCGGCCCGTCCGCCAAAAAGCGCGCGATCTCTTCCTCGATGACGGCGTCGAGTTCGTCGAGGCCGTGTCCGGGCAGCGCCGTCGCGACGATGCCGAAGATCCCGGCGATCTCGAGGGGGAAGGCAAACGCGCTGACGTCGGAGGCGATCCGCTCGTCGTAGACCATGCGCTTGTACAGGCGCGAGGTCTTGCCCTCGGAGAGGATCCCCGCGACGAGGTCCAGCCGGTTCGCGTCGGGGTCGCCGAAGCGGGGCCCGGTCCACGCCTTGTAGAGGCGGGCTTGGGGTACGCGGTCCTGCATGGCGTGGCGGTGGATGCCCTCGAGTTCCGGGATCCACTCGGTCTGGCGCGCGAGCGCCGGCCCGGACGGGATGTGGCCGAAGAAGTGTTCGACGCGCTGCCGGGCGTACTCGGGTTCTACATCGCCGGCCAGGACCAGGACGGCGTTGGCCGCGCCGTAGTAGTCACGGAACCACTCCCGAACATCCTCGAGACTCGCGGCGTTCAGGTCCTCCATGCTGCCGATGACGGGCCAGGAGTAGGGATGCCCGGCGGGAAAGAGGTTCTCGAAGAGGATGTTGAAGACGCGGCCGTACGGCTGGTTCTCCCCTTGGCGCTTCTCGTTCTGCACGACGCCGCGCTGCTCGTCGAGGCGTGCCTGGTCGACCACGCCGAGGAGGTGGCCCATGCGGTCCGACTCCATCCAGAGCGCGAGGTCGAGGGCGTTCTTCGGCACGACCTGGAAGTAGTTGGTGCGATCGCTGCTGGTCGTCCCGTTCATGCCGGTGGCGCCGACGCGCTCGAACGGCCCGAAGTACTCGTCGTTGTAGTTCTCGGTGCCGTTGAACATCAGGTGCTCGAAGAGGTGCGCGAAACCGGTCTTGCCGGGCTTCTCGTTCTTCGAGCCGACGTGGTACCAGACGTTGACGGCGATGACGGGCGCCTTGGTGTCCTGATGGACGATCAGCCGCAGGCCGTTGTCCAGGGTGTACTTCGTAAAGGGGATGTCGATGCTCTGCGCGTCGCCGTCGGCCGCCCCGTGGACGGGAGCGCCGCAAACGGCCGCCGCGAGCAGCAGGGCGACGGTCCGGGCTGCGTGGACGCTGCTCCGGGAACGGTGCTGGCCCGGGGCTCGCGGGCCGGCGCGTAAGGTCATGCTCGTCTCCTCGTCAACAACGCGACACCTTCCCGAGCCGCGCACCAGCGCCGCCCTTCGAGACGCCTTGACTCCATGACCCTGAATCCGTGCCACCGGTCCACTCACGGACATGCAGGCTCATGCATCGCATTCGGCATCGTCCCCCGTCGCCCGAACTGGGTCAAGGGCCGGGACGCCCGGCGGTCGCCCGGCGGTGGCGGGCGCTGAACCTCGGCGCCGGGTGGCGACCGCATGCCGACCCTCCGCATCGCCGCAGGCGCTCAGGGGTCGGGCGGACCCGCCGACAGATTCGTCAGGTGTCCGGTTCGGCTGTCGAGCAGATTCATCAGGACGATCGGTTGCTCGCAATCGACCCGCAGCCGCCATTTGCCCCGACCATCGCCCAGCCGCCCGCGCTGTTCCCATCCACTGCCTTCCAGTTCCACCGACGTCAGCGTGCGTGCGGCGCCCGCGGCAACCGAAAGGGGCACGACCTCCCGTCCCTCGTTGCCGCGGTCGTCGATGCCCGCAATCGCCACGTGGGCGGGCCGCGACCCCGGGTTGACGATCCGCAGCCTGCTGACCTGGTCCGCATTGCTGGCGGGGTTGAAGGTGGCCACCTCGTACCGCCGACCCTCCCTGGGTACCACGTCGTGCATCGCCGTCAGGAAACCGCCGGGGCTTCGGACGTAGACGAGAACTTGGATGTCGAGGTCGCTGCGCAGCTCCAGGCGCCAGTCGCCGCTGCCCGGTCCGGTACTGCCGGAAAGTCCCTTGGCCTCGTTCCCCAGTTCGATGTCGTCGGAGTTGAAGTGGACCGTCCGGCCCGCCTTGAGAACCAGCTTCAGAGACTCGTACCGGCGTCCCGCATCGTCGAACGCCGCAATCTCTACTTCGCCGTCGCTCGCAGTTCGGTTGACGACGCGCACGAACCCCTGCCGACCTCTCTCATCGGCAGCCGACGGAAACAGCGGAACGGTGTGGACGCCCTCTTCGCCGAGCGATCCGTCGGGGACCGTGGAGAGGTCCGTGAGATGCCCTTCGGGGCTCCTCAACAAGTTGGTCACCGCGAGCGCGCCCGCCGACTCGACGCGCAGACGCCACTTGCCGTTGCCGTCCCCGAGCCTGCCGCGCGCATCGACGGAACCGTCTTCAAGTTCCGGTGCAGTCAGCGTGCGCGTGGCCCCGCCCGGAATCTCGATCCGTACGGCGCTTCCGGGCGACCGGCCGCGGTCGTCGACTCCCGTGATGACGACCTCGGCGCGCTCTTCTCCGAGATTGGCAATGCGCAGCGAACTGGCCTGGTCCGCGTTGCTCGCCGGGTTGAAGATCGGCACCTCCCACACACCCGGTCGCGTCGGCGAGACGTTCCGCATGGGCGTCAGGAAGCCGTCCGCCGTGCGGATGTAGGAAACCACCGACAGGTCCGACGTGCTCCCGACCTCCAGCCGCCAGTCCCCCGAACCCCGGCCGCTGGCGCCGGTCAGCCCCTTGTCCGCGTGTCCGGACTCCAGGTCGGACGAGTTGAAATGCACCGCTTCGCCGGCGCCGACCGCAAGCTTCGAACCATCGTGTCGGATTCCCGCGTCGTCCGTTGCCGCGATGTACGCTTCGGATGCCTCAGGCCCATGGTTGACCACTCTGACGAACCCCTGCCGCACCGCGTCCATGCCGTTCGGCACCAGAGGCACCCGCCACGGCCCCCGCACCGTAACGGCGAAGGTCAGCGCGTGCGTCTCTCCCGCGCCGTTCTCGCCGGTCACCGTCACCGTCACCTGCCCCGCCCGGTTCCCCGGCGTGACGATCAGGGCGCCGTCGTCCATTCCGACTTCGACCAGGCCGGCATGCTCGACCGAGGCCGACAGGGTGACCCCCGCCCCGAGGATCGCCTCGAACCAGCCCGAAGTCTCGAAGCGCAGCCGCTCGCCTCCCGCGAGGAGGGTCAGCCCGACGCGCCCCACACCGACGTCCACGCCCCGTGCGAGCAGCGCAGGAATGTGCTCGTTGAGCGATTCCTCGCTCAGGGGATTGCCGTCCAGCGCGACCCAGGCGCCCGCACCAAGATTGTCGTTGGCCGCCAGTGGAGAGATGTCCGAGATGCGGTTGTCCCGCAGATCGAGAGCGTTCAGTCGGGGCAGTTCCGCAAGCGGAGACACATCGCCTATACGGTTGGACGCGGCGGAAAGCGCCTCAAGGCCCTTTGCGGCACCCAGTCCCTGCAGGCTGACAAGGCCGCGGCCGGCAACGTGAAGCTGCCGCAGGCGGTCGAGTTCCCAGTTGCTCTCGTGGTCGTCTACATGACCCTGATTGCCGGCGGCCGCCTCCGCCACCGCGGCGTGCAACGTCGGATCGGCGATTGGGATGGCCACCGTCCGCTCGCACCGCCTTTCGAAAACTACATGTACGCCCCGCGACTCCAGAGTCGGAATGTGCTCGGTCACGGATACGTCGTCCAACGGGTTGCAGCTTATGTAGAGAAGGCTCCACGCTTCGGTAAGAACGGTGCCGTCAGCCAGCGAACCGATGTCGGATATGGCGTTGCCATCGACTCGGAGTTCGCTGAGACTCTGCATGTCCGAAAGAGGCGACACGTCCGATACCTGATTGCGATCGAGATGGAGCTCCCTCAGGTCCAGATCCCTCAACGGTGCAACATCCGATACCGCGTTGTCGTCCAGCCGGAGGCTCCGAAGCCGTTTGTTTTTTTCCAGCGAAGTCACATCCGACACGTCATTGTGTTGCAAAGACAGGTAAGTCAGGTCTCGCAGGCCGCCCAGCGGTGCAATGTCGGCGATGGCGTTGTTTTCGAGGTCGAGCGTTTGAAGTCCTTCCATCTTCGCCAACGCCGTCAAGTCCGACACACGGTTGTGCGCAAGGCTGAGGGAGATTAGATCTTGCAGTTTCGCCAGCGGTGCGATGTCGGCGACGGTGTTGTTGTCCAGCACCAGTCTTCTTAGCGTCACCATCTCGGACAGGGCCAAGAGACTCGACACATCCAGGCCACTGACATCCAGATCCCACAGGCCGGCAACAGCGGCCAACACGTCGTCCACCCGAACCTGCGTGTAGCCGAGACCCAGGACGTGAAGCCGAGTTAAACCCGTCAGCGGCGAGATATCCTCGACCCGGCTGCGCCCTACATTGAGTTCATACAACGCCGTCATTCCCGAAAGAGGGGACAGGTCGGATACGGGATTGCCGCTGACGCGTAGCCGCACCAGGCTCGTCAGCCCGGACAGCGGTTCCAAATCGGTCGCCCGGTTGCGCCTCAAATCAAGGTACTCCAGGCCCGTAAGTCTCGCCAGTGGCCCCAGATCGGTGACTTCGTTTTCGTTCAGATCGACGTGATTCAGGTTGGTCAGCCCGGAAAGCGCTCCCAGGTCAGTGATCCGATTACGGCCCAGATCGAGGTGGTTCAGTCCCACAAGCCCCGCAAGCGGCGCGAGGTCGGCGACTTCGTTGTAGTTCAGATGGAGGCGGTTCAGGTTGGTCAGCCCAGACAACGGCGCGACATCCGTTACCCCGCTGTAGTCCAGTTCGAGATGATTCAACCTTGTCAGCTCTGACAGCGGTCTGACGCTTTCCAATTCCGGGTTGCTGGAAAGAACGAGAAACCTCAGGTTCTTCAGCCCGGCCAGCGGCTCAACGTCCGTTAAGCGATTGATCCGGAGTCGAAGCTCTTCCAATCCCACCGCCTGTTCAAGCCCCGTCAAGTCGCGGATGCCACGACCACTGGCGTCCAATTCCCTCAAGCTGGACATCTCCTCTTCCGAGATTGCCGAGCCGGTCAACTTGCCGAGCGCCTCCTCGACGGCCGCGCGCAACTCCGGGTCGCGGAAAGGGCTCAGATCCCGCACGTCGTCGTCGGCGTTGTCGCCAATACCGTCGAAGTCGATGTCGGCCCATTCGTCCGGGTCAGCCGGGAATGCGTCGTCTACATCCGCCACACCGTCGTTGTCGTCATCGTGGTCGGCGTTGTCGCCGATCCCGTCGCCGTCCAGATCGAACCACTCGCTCGGGTCGTCGGGCAGGGCGTCCGCCGCGTCGACGAACCCGTCGCCGTCCGCGTCCCTCGCGGGCGCACGGTGCGCCGCGACCTGAAATCGCATCAGGTCCAGGCTTGCGGCCGCGTCGGCACCGTCGACTTCGTGCCTGGACACGCCGCATGGGCCCAGTCCGCAGTCCGTGAGCGGGTTGGAAAACACCGCGCGCCCCAGGCCACCGTAGCTCATGATCGTTCCGAAGCGTGAGTTGGTCTCGCCGTGCGGCGAAACGTAGTGACCTCGCGACCAGCGGAAAGCCCCGTACGCTTCGCCTTGGAGCGCCGAGTGGGCGAGGCCCATCGCGTGCCCCAGTTCGTGGGCTGTAACGCCCGCCCCGGCGACCCCGTCCCACGCTTGGGCATCCGACCACCGACTGCTTGTACTCGCGCCCAAATGGGCGCATCCGCCGGCAACACAAGGTCCAGGTGGGCCGAACTGGACAGACACATCCGCCCCATGGCTTTCCATGAGTTCCGCCCGGCGTTCCCTCACCGCCCATCCATACTCCCCAATCTCCACTTCGCTCATGCCAACGGTCCGCAGGCGGACGTTGGTGCCGCTGTCGCCATAAAATGAGTCCGTGACGGTCAATACATGCAGCAGCCGTGTGCCCGGGAATCCCCCCTCGGCATCGCGGAACTCATCCGAGTAGAGTGCGAGCACATCGACGGTTGAATCGCCTGGCATCGACTCCCGTTCTTCCCACGACGTGCCGGCCAGTTCTTCGTTCACGTCGCCGATGCCGTCGCCGTCACTGTCCGTCAGCAGATCCACGAATACGAAAGCGCCTGACGCGTCTCGACCGGGTGCCGGCCACAGCGCCAATGACTCGTGGCGATGCCACTGGGTCTCGCCGTTCGGCCCTTCCCCTACTATCTCAAGCAACGGCAACTCGATGACCTCGTCGGGTTCGGGCTGGTCGAACGGGATTGGCCAACGACCGCGTAATAAACCTCTTGGCGCAATACTTCCGACCGCCGCAGCATCGTTCAACCCGTGGAAGGCGGGCACCAGCAACGCTCCGCTTTCGACCGCACGGAAGCTGCGGATTCCGCCGACCAGAGTCAGCGTCCCAGGCTCGCCGTCCACCCCCGCAGCCCACTCGGCGCTGCACGGACACTCGAAGACGATGTCGCGACGGTCGCCCGCCGTCGCGGCCGTCGTCCAGGCCGACAGCGCCATCCACAGAAACCAACGGAACCTCATCGTGCTTTCCCCTCCGCATCGAAACTCCCACGCGACTCCCCAGGAAGAATGTAATCCGGCTTGCTGAAGTCGATGCCCGCCATCATGCTGGACGATGGCAGCAACCAGGCCAGGCGGTCGCTTCCAATGAGTTCATAGGAGCCCGCGGGCGTGTCCACATAAGCGAACACGCGTCCCGGGCCGACGGTCACCACGAAGCGCCGCTTGCGCCCATCGGCGTCGGTCGCCAGCCCGCGGGCGGCCGAAGCGTACCCGGGCCCGGCATCGATTCTGTCGATCGTCGCTTCGTAGCGCGCGCCGATTTGAGGAATGTCGATGCCTACCGGGTCACCCACCTGCCAGGTTCGCGCCTCGGCCGCGGCCCTGGTCACATCCACCAGTACGCGACCCGCTTGCGACCAGCCGTCGGTGAACGCCGGCTTGACGTCCACCGTCCGCTCGTCGATGGCGCGCCACAGCGTTGGCACCGAAGCGGACACGGCATCGCCACCGCTGGTGGTGCCCGGTGTCGCCGTCTCCACCGCGGGCGGCAAGGGGCGGGGCGCCTCTGTCTGCGGGCCTTGCGTGCCCGTGCCGCGCCACGCCGTCCACCAGACGGCTACGGCCAACGTCAGGGCGACGGCGACAAGCAACGCGACCCTCAGGACCATGATCGGCGGGCCTCGGAACCCATGGGCTGCACCCCCTGTTGCCTGGGACGCCAGCGTCTCCACGGCCGTCGTCGCGCCCACCCAGTCCAAGCCGTCCGGCACCCGTGCACCGTCCCGACGGACGCCCGGTGTCTTGGCAAGGCTCAATCCTCCCGCCCCGCGCGGTCTCTACGCTAACCCGCGCATTGCCTCGACGCAACGTCGGTAACATCAATTGGCAACCTGACCGGGGGTGGACAGATTCGCCAGGCGCCGTCGAGCAGGTCAAGAACCTGACATCTTGCTGCTTGACACCGAGATTCGCCGAATCGATGGTGTTGCCTCCACCAGGGAGCGATTGGGTTCGATGCCATTGAGCCAGTGATGCCGCGACGACGATCCAGACTCCCCCCCCCCCCCCCCCCCCGTCTGAAGATGACGCGGAGTCGCACTCGCCAAGTGGCGATCCTTCGGCACTGGCCCAGAAAATCACGATACCCGATCGGGTTCCCGGGTACGTTCACCGCCCCGACCTGATCGACCGCGCATTGCCGACACGACGCCGGGTCACCGTGCTCCACGCGACTGGTGGCTTTGGCAAGACCGTCCTGTTGGCGGAATGCTGCCGGCGCCTGAGCAACGATGGCGTGCCCACGGTCTGGGTCTCGCTGGATGAACACGACACGCCCGCCGTGCTCGAACGATACATCGCCGCCGCGTTCGATCAGGCGGGTTTGAGTATCCGAGGCGTGCTGGAAGCGGACGAGTTCGCGGGTCTCGAGGGCCGCATCGGCGTGATCGTCCGTGCGATCCAGGCGCGAGGCGGTTCATTCGTCCTCGCTTTCGACGAGTTGGAGCGCCTGACCGACACTGCGTCCGTTGCCCTGCTGGCCTTCCTGCTTCAGCGTGGCCCGCCCAACCTGCATCTCGCATTCGCCGGTCGTCGTGTACCCGACGGTCTCAATCTGGCCGGCTGCGTGTTCGAAGGACACGCGGAGTTACTCGAAGCCGATGATCTTCGATTTTCGCCCGCGGACATCTCCAGGTTTTTCGGCCTCGGCCTGTCCCAACGGGCGCTGTCGGAAGAGGTGGAGCGCTCGGCTGGATGGCCGGTAGCGCTACGCATCGCCCGCAACGGCGGTCAGCATGGCACGGACGGTGACGTCGACCCGCACCCTCTCGTCGCCAACTGGATCGAGTCCCGCCTGTTCGACGGGCTTGCGCGGGACGACCGGGACTTCGTTCTCGACCTGGGTCAACTGGAATGGTTCGACGCGCCGCTCCTGGATGAAGTCCTGCGGGGTGCCGGATCGATGCGTCGACTGAAATCCATGACATTGCTTGACGGGCTGTTCGAATCGGCGGGCTCCGGGGCGACCCACCTGCGACTGCACACCACGTTGCGCACGTTCTGTACCCAGGCGCGGTTGCGTGAGAACCCGGAACGCTTCCGCACCATCCACCGGAGAATCGCTACGGCGCTCGCACGGCGTGGCGACATCGTCAGGGCCATGCGCCACGCTGCCGAGGGCGACGCGCCGTTGCTGGCCGGCGAGATCTACGAGCAGGCCGGCGGCGTGCGTCTGTGGACCCGTCATGGTGTGGCGCGGTTGCAGGCCGCGGATAAACTGCTGGCAGAAGGGGCGCTTGCCAGCAGGCCCCGGCTGCGGCTTGCGCGTTGCGCCGCCCTCGCGCTGGCGGGCGAGCACCGCAAGGCGCAAATCCTCTACTCCATGTCCGTCTCGGCCACTCGCAACACTAGTAGCAATAGCAAGGGTGGCGAAGACTTCGAGTTCGACGTGGACGACTGCCTGGTGCGCGGAGCGATGGCTCTTTACGGATGTGAGTCCATGGACTCGGCGCGCATGTCACAGCTTTTCCGAGACAGTGATCGAATGGCCCGGTCACCGCTGCTCGATGCGGCCACGAGGGGCCACTTCGAGTACGCTCTCAGCGTGTTGCACTTCCTCAAGGGCGAGTTCGATTCCGCCCTGCGACACCTCTCTCTGGCGCGGAAGCTGCTGTCCGGAACGCATTACATCGCGTTCTATGGCGAGGTGCTTCGTGGTCAGATCGATTTCGTCAGAGGACGGCCGGATGATGCCCGGTCGCGGCTGAAGCGCGCTCGACGCGTTGCGGGAAAGCACTTCCTCTCCGATCCCGTCGCGACGACGGCCTGCGTGATCGCGGCGCGGGAACTCGCCATGGAACGCAACCCTGCTACCACGGCTTCCGAGCCGCCCGGCCTGCGGCGTGCTTTGCATTCCCGGGGCGTGCCGTTCTCGTTCATTGCCACGGCCGCCGCCATCTGTATCGATCCGTGCTTGCGCGATGGGCGCGTCGACGAGGCCGTGGCAATGTTGGACGACTTGATTGCCAGGCTGGGCTCCGCCGGTGCGACCGGATTCCTGAGGCTGGCGTCCGCACTGCGCGCATCGGTCCTCGTGCAAGCGGGCCGCAAGGACGACGCCGCTCGCGCCTACCGGGAGGCGGCGTTGCCAGAGGATGCGGCGCGCTGCGTGGATCTGGAAGGACAGAATTGGCGGGAAATGGAAGCCGTCTGCGACGCCCGTATCCGACTGCTGGTTGCGAACGGGCGCTACGAAGATGCCCGGAGCCTGGCAAGCGAGTTCAACGTCGCGGCGACGGCACGTGGTCTCCGCAGGACGCGGATGCGCGCCGTGGCGTTGTCGGTGATGCTGGAACAACAGGCCCGCGAAGTCGACAGAGGTCTGGTTCGCCTGCAGGAGTACCTGCGGTTGTTCGCGGAGTCTCCCTACGCTTGGCCGTTGGTCCGCGAACGAGCCACGTGCGCAAGTGTGCTGGACCGGTTTCTTCAACTGCATCCGGACTCTCCAGACCACCGGAATGCCCGATCCCTGCGTAGGACAATGCGCCAGGTCAGCCATGGAAGCGTTCTTCTACTGAGCATCCGCGAGCGCCAGATCCTCGCGCTGTTGCCGGGTCGTCGCGTCAAGCAGGTTGCCGCGGAACTGGGCTTGAGCGTCCACGGCGTGCGCTATCACCTGCGCAATCTGTTTGCCAAGCTGGATGCGTCGAACCAGCACGAACTGCTGCGACGCGCGCAGGAGGAAGGCGCCAAGCCGCACGATCCGTGAACGACCGGAGCGCGCCGGCGACGAGTGCCGCCGCGACCGTTCCTCATGGAACCCTGCCGGAGTCCGGTGGAAGCGAGCGGGCACGCGGACATCGACTGCACGTTTTCGTCACCGCTACACGCTTGGCCTTGGCCGTATGATGATGGCTGACGTTCGCGTGATCTGGACGGGTTTGTGCTGAAGTGAGTCACCGTAGCAGCAACGTCCGAGTACAGAGCGAGCAAATTGTGTTCGGCGGGACGGACTCCCATTGCCGGGACGGCGACAGGATCGTCGACGTGGAGCCCGAGCCAGAGGACTGAACTTGGCCAAGACGCCCCTCCTGCTGTTGGCCGTTGCCGTTGCCGCGGCAGCCGTCCTGGTCCACCGCTGGCAGGACGGACCGCGGACTTTCGTCGACCAGATGCCGTCCGGCACGCCCGAAACGGAACGCATGGCGGCTACGGCGGCACGGATCGCGGCCGATAGCCGCGACCTCGAGACCTCGCCGCCTGCGGTGCGGGCGGCTCAGGTTCCGCCGCGGGACAGCGCGACGGGCGCGGAGAACGGGTATGCGCCCACGCTCCCGGAGGGCTATTCGTTCGTCGGGTTTGACGGCGAGATGGCGAAAGCGCCTCTGGGCGTCCGTCGGGACGGTGCGCAGGTGCGGGACGGCCTGGACTGGCTGGGCGCGCCGACGGCCGTGGAGACGCTGGCGGCCCAGGCCGCGGAGCACGGGCGGGAGTGGTCCTTCGGCTGGATCCGGCTTGCGGCGGGCGCGCGCCAGGGCGATCTGGCGCCGTCGCTGACGAGCGCGGGCGCGGTGATCGTGGGTTCCTCGGGCAGATTGCTTCGGGCGCGGCTACCCGGCGACGAAAGGCGTCTCGCGGCCATCGCCCGCCTGCCGGGAGTAGCCGGCGTGGGCGCGATGCCGGCCGAAGCGCGGCTGCGCGCGTTCGACGGCCGTCACGTGCCGGACCACGAAGCCACGCCCGTTTTCGTGACCCTGATGGAAGATGATCGCGATGGCCGCTGGCGGCGCGAACTGGCCGCCCTGGGTGTCGTGGTCGGGCGTTACGATCCGCGCATGCGGGTCTACGAGGCGAACGTGACCCGCGGGGCTCTGGACGCGGTCGGGCGGGCGGACTTCGTGCTCGCCGTGGAGCCCGTCGGCACCGTCGAGGCGGCCCACGACACGGCGGTTCCCGCCATGGGCGCCGACGCCCTGCGCATGTACGAGGGTTCTCCCGGACTCTTCTCCGGAGTGGGCGGTGCCTCCGTTCCGATTGCCGTGATGGATACGGGGCTCAACCTCAACCACCTGGACATCTCGTCGAACCGGAGCAGCATTTGCGGGGCCAACTTCGTCTACGACGATCCCCTCGTGGACGACGACGACCTCTGGGTGGACGCGGGGATGCACGGTACGCACGTGACCGGGACGGTCGTCGGCAGCGGCACGGCGGAACCGCGCTACGCCGGCATGGCGCCGTCGGTGCAACACATCCGTTTCGCGAAGGTGCTCAGCCACAGGGGTAGCGGATCGTTCACCTCCATTCTTCGAGGCATGGACTTTCTCGCGGAGTCGACGTCGTGTCCGGAGGCGGGCTGGTCGTCCGACGCGGTCAAGCCGCTGGTCGTGAACATGAGCCTGTCGGCAACTCGTCGGGTGTGGGAAGGGAGGAGCATAGCCGAGCGCAAGCTCGACTCCGTTGTCTGGGACCGGCGGCAGCTCTATGTCGTCGCCCAGTCGAATGCGAACATAAACGGCTTCTCGAACTTCGCCGCGGCCAAGAACTCGCTGGCGGTGGGCGCGGTGGTCGACGGCGGCAGTCTCGCGGTTTTCAGCAGCCACGGTCCCACGTGGGACGGGCGGCTCGCGCCGCAGGTCGTCGGCGCCGGCGTCGACGTGCATTCGGCCACGGGCGACGGCAGCCGCGAGGAGTACCAGTCGTTCAGCGGCACCAGCATGGCGTCGCCCGCGGTGGCCGGGCTGGCGGCGTTGCTCATGGATGCGGTTCCGGCGCATCGGGAACGCCCGGCGCTGGCGAGGGCGCGGCTGATGGCGAGCGCGATCCGGCCCGATGTCTGGTTCGATGACGCCGCGGCGTTTCCGGCCGACAATTCGAACGGGCCGGGCGTGCTGCAGACACAATACGGGCTCGGCAAGGCATCGGCGCGCACCAGCGTTCTCGACAGGGACCGGCCCGACGGCTGGACGAGCGGCAGTGCGGTATCGGAACTCGAGGACGGCGAGTACGCCTGGGTGGACATCGACGTGCCCGACGGCGCGAGCCGCCTGGACCTCGTGCTGACCTGGGACGAACCGCCGGCCGACACCCTCGCCAGCGCCGTCCTGAACGACCTCGACCTGTGGCTCGATCACGGGGCCGATTGCGCACCGGAACCGTGCGGAGAACACGCGTCCACCTCCCGCGTGGACAATGTCGAGTGGATCGTCGTCCGGAATCCGGCGCCCGGCACGCATCGGGCGAAGGTCGCGGCATCGCGTGTCTACACCGAGGCGCCCCGCGCCGCGCTGGCGTGGACCGTCGTCCGCGGCTCTGCGACCCCCGATCTGGAGCTGTCGGTGGACCGGGCACTCCTTGAGTTCGGACAGGGCGGCGAGGAGAGGGAACTGAAGCTGAGCCTGACGGTGGACGGGTACGTCGCCGCGGGGACGCGGTTGCACGTCGACTGCCGCGGCATGGACGGTTCGCGTTGCGCCGACGAAGACATCCGTATCTCGGCGTTGCACGAAGACGGCATCGCCCAACAGGTGTCTGCGTCGGTTGGCGAATCCGTCGAGGTCGGAGAGCTGGGTGCGGGCGAAACCTGGGAAGCGACGATCGCCTTCGGGAATCTCGCGGAAGAGGAAGCCGACGCGTTTCGCCTGTACTTCAAGGCCAGTGCCTGGAACGCCAACGCGGCGTCCGCGTCCGTCCTGGTGCGCACCGAGGGTGCCGGAGACGCGGACTTTCCCGAAGTGTCGGCGCCGTCGAACGACCGATTCGCGAACCCGATGCCCATCGAGGGAGCCCAGGGCTCCGCGCAGGTCGACCCGATTCGCGCCGTCACGGAACCGGGGGAACCCGTGGTCACGACTGGGTACGGGCGTCCTGCAGGTTCCGTCTGGCATTCGTGGACGGCGCCTTCGGACGGCCACGTCTCTTTCAGCGTGACGCCCAAGGGCGCGCTCGGCTCCGAGGACAAGGCACGGGTCGATGTCTTTTTTCGAGGTGGCCGGATCGCCGGGCTCGACCCCGTCGGATCGGGGGAGTGGGGGGTTCAGTTCTTCGCCGACTCGGGTCAGACCTTTCTGATCAGGGTGGGCTACGCAGGGAGGGCCGTGCCATTGGCGCTGAACTGGTCGGTGGGCCCCCGTCCCGCCAACGACGACCTCGCGGCCGCCGCGATGCTGGAGGACGCCAGCGGCAGCGTCGACGGTACCAATGCCGGCGCCACCCTGGAGCCCGCGGAGTTCTTCGGCGAACTGGCCGCCACGGTGTGGTACCGGTGGACGGCGCCGACCGGGGGATCCTGGAAGTTCGAGTCCAGCGTTGATGACCTGCGGGTGCTTGCGTTCACGGGCGAACGCCTGTCCGACCTTCGGCTGGTGTCGGGATTCCCCTCCCGGGAGGCTGTGTTTCCGGCGCGCGGCGGCGACATCTACTGGATCGCGGTAGCGTCGCGGGACGCTTACGCCGCTGGACTCACGTACGAACTGACGTGGGACAACCACGATCGCGTACCGGACAACGACGATTTCGCCGGTGCCCGGGAGATTCCGTCCGGGGTTTCGTCCCATCCGGTGGACGTCGACTGGGACGCGACGGTGGAGCCGGGGGAGCCTGCCGGAAGCGGCATCCGCACGAAGTGGTGGACGTGGATCGCGCCCGCGGACGGCCGGTACGTCTGGCGGATCGACGAGTTGACGCGCCCGACGACCGGCTTCGAGAATCGTCTGATGGTTTCGGTGTTCGCGGGCGAGGCTCTCGACGATCTGCATTTCGTGGCCACGAACGGCGAACGCATGTCCGCCGATCTCGACTTCTCGGCCGAAGGCGGTCGACGATACTGGATATCGGCCGGCTTCCCCGCCGCCGACCTCTGGGCATTCGAGTTTGGAGCGGTCGATGCGACGCTCGTGTGGGGCGCGGCGCCGGCAAACGACGACGCATCCGAAGCCTTCGCGATCATGGGCGCGTCGGGGTCGGTCTCGGGATCGAACGCCTTCGCGACCAACGCACGCGGGGAGCGGAGCTTCGACGTCGGGCGCTCGACCCTCTGGTACGCCTGGGAAGCGCCCGCCACCGGGTTGTTCCGCTTCGCCGTGGACGGGGACGGGGGGCCCTGGGCGCTGACGGTCTACCGCGACGCGGCGGACGGGTCCGGCCTCGAGATGGTGGCGTCCAACAGAGCGCATGGAACCGAGGACAATGTGGGGTTGGAGGTTAGCCCGGGTGTCCGCTATATGGTCGTTCTCGGCTTGCGGGGAGGCGGGCGCGGCGGCGAGTTCACGCTGCGGTGGGAAATGGCCGATCCGAGCCCGCCACGCTATGTCGGGCGACTGGTGGACGGGGACCGGGACTCCCGGGGCAATCCAGTGGAGATCAGGGACCCCGTCGGGTTGGCCATGCATCCGGACGGCACCGCGCTCTATCTGGCCTCCGGGATCGGGCTGCAGGTGTTCCAACGGGATCCTCAAACCGGCCGGCTCGCGCAGGCGCAGTTGCTCGAAACGGATCTGGGCTTCAGCCAGGTGAGCGATCGTCTCCTGTGGGATACCCGTCGTGATCGACTGCTTGCCGACCACTGCACTACAGGCTCCTGGCAAGCGTTCGGGCTCGTCGGTGCGGGGCCGGAAACGGAGTACCTGGGGGAGTTGGCTGGCCACCCCGTGAGTTGCGCGATCATCGTGTTTATGGACCGCACCGGTTCCCATCTGTATCGCATCGACGGCTATGAATACCGCCTTGCGCACTTCACGATGGACGAGGACGAAATCCGAGAGGTAGCCAAGTACGACTTGCCCGGCGTTACGCACCGCGCCGTCGCTGTGTTGTCCAACGACGGTCGCCACGTCTACGTTGCGACGGACGACCTGTTGCTGGCCTTCGAGCGGGATCCGGAGTCGGGCGAACTGGCTCGGGCGGATTATGAAGGCGCCATCGACAATCGGGGACTAGGCGGAACCGCCCCGCCTTTGGCGATTACCGATGACGACGCCTACCTCTTCGTGGGGGAAGGCCGTTATTCGATAACGGTGTTCTCCGTCAAGGACCGGTTGAACCCCGTGCGGTTGGCGACGTTGGAACGGTCAGGGGGCCGCGGCAACGTTGGCCGGTACACCTGCCATTTTGCCGACGCCCGACCGGAGTCCCTGACCGTCGACGTGTTTTGCGATGACCTGGCCTTTGCCGCGCGGTGGGATTCCGAGAGCGGCGAGTTGAAGGGCCCGGATTGGACGGCCTCCCCCCGACCCGACTTCGCTGATCCCGTCGGATTCGCGGTCAGTCCCGACGAGCGCCACCTGTACGTGGCAACGCGGAGCGACGGCATCGTCACCTTCGCTCGCGATGGGGTGGACGCTGCGACTCCAGAACCCGTACCGCCGTGACGGCGCCGGTGCGTGGCGGCAGGGGCGCTACGGGTCCGGCACGAGTTCCCGCGCGGCCAACTCGGGTCGGGCCGATGCATCCCCGTCGGCATAGGCTTCGGCGATCAGTTCGTAGGAGCGCACCCGGTCCTCGAAAGTCGGCGTGATCGTGAGGATGACCACTTCGTCGGCCCCGGTCTCGTCGACCAGGGCGTCGATGCGTTCGCGCACCTCGGCGGGCGTCCCGATGATCTGCCGGGACCGCTTGCCGCGCATGCGCTCGAGGTGTCCGTCCTCGAACGGGTGCAGGGCGGCCTCCTCCGGGGTGGGAGGGGGGCCCTGGATGCCTTGGTCCCGCCGGATGCGGTGCAGTTCCCGGATGCGCAGGAAGGTCTCGGCGCGTTCGGGGTCCTCCGTGGCGATGGCGAACACGCCGACCGAAGAATAGGGCGCGGCCAGGTGCTCCGCGGCGAAGTCGCGACGATAGCGCTGCATCGCGGGTGCGGCGGGCGCCGGCGCGATGAAATGGGCGAAGGAGAACGCGACGCCGAAGCGGGCGGCGTAGACGGCGCTGTCGAGGCTCGACCCGAGCATCCAGATCTCCGGCGTCGTGGCCACCTCCGGCGTGGCACGCAGACGCTCGAACGCCTCGGTGAGCGGTTTCTGCCCGGAGACGAACGCCATCAGGTCCTTCACCTTTGCGGGGTAGTACTCGATACCGAGGGGGTTGCCGTAGGCCAGGGCCGCCGCGGTCAGGCCGTCGCTGCCGGGTGCGCGGCCCACCCCGAGATCGATCCGGCCCGGGTACATCAGTTCCAGCATCCGGAAGTTCTCGGCCACCTTGAACGGCGAGTAGTGCGACAGCATCACGCCGCCGGAACCGATCCGGATGCGCGCGGTCTCGCGGGCCACCCGGGTGATGAGGATTTCGGGGGAGGAACTCGCGAGCGTCTCGGTCGCGTGGTGCTCGGCGATCCAGTAGCGGTGATAGCCGAGGGCCTCGCAGCGCTGCGCGAGCGCGATGGTGTGCTCGATGGCGGCGAGGGCGTCCTCGCCGCGGCCGATGGGCGACTGGTCCAGCACCGCGAGCTTCATGGCGCATACGCTACGCGAAAGCCCCGCGGCACGCGAACGCGTCGCGCGCCGGCCGGTCGAGCGGTGGCGCGGTCCGCTTCAGCCGGACATGCATTCCGGATTGGACGATGGTACATTCCGAATCGGACGGACGAAGAATCCGAATCAGACGAACGCCGATGACGAAATCAGCGACGCGGTCGACGTACATGCCGAGGCATGTCGAGGCCAGGGTCGGCGTTGCCCTGCAGGACACGCGCATCGTCGCGCTGGTCGGGCCACGTCAATCGGGCAAGACGACGCTCGCCCGCCGTTTCGCGGACGCGGAGCGGCGTCCGTTCATCACGTTGGATGACGACCAGTTCAGGCGTTTCGCGATGGATGACCCCGTCGGCTTCCTGCGTGGGCGGCCAGGTGCGGTGATTGACGAGATCCAGCGCGCGCCGGGGCTGACTCTCGAACTCAAGAAGCTTGTCGACGAAGATCCAACGCCGGGACGCTTCCTCATTACCGGTTCGGTGGAGCTATTCAGGAGCGCGGTGTCTCCCGACTCGCTTGCGGGGCGCGTCGAGACGATCGAGCTCCTGCCGTTCTCACAGGCCGAAGCCGGGGTCGCGGCCATCCCGCTCTTTCTGGACCGGGCATTTGGCGGGGACATCCCGAGTCTCGCCGTGATCGGTTCCTCGGCGAACCTGGTCGAACGCGTCCTGTCCGGCGGCTTCCCGGAGGTGCTCGCACGTCCCGATCCGGCGCGCCAGCGCCGGTGGCTCCTGGCGTACGCGAGCGCGCTCGCGGAACGCGACATTTCCGATGTGGCGGCGCTGGGCAAGCTCGACAGGGTGATGCCCCTCATCGAGCATGCAGCCGTTTCCGCGGGGCAATTGCTCAACCTGTCCGGCATGGGCTCCCGGCTGCGGGTGGACGGCAAGACGGTCGATCGGTGGTTGACCCTGCTGGAGCGGATGTACGTCCTGCGCCGGGTCGGAGCGTGGCATCGCAATGCGCTGAAGCGGCTCGTCCGGACCCCGAAGCTGCAGTTCCTGGATTCGGGCCTGCTCGCTGCGTTGCAGGGGACGGACGCGTCGACGGTCGCCCGCGACCGTCGGACACTCGGTCCGCTGCTCGAGTGTTTCGTCTACTCCGAAGTGATCAAGGCAGTGTCGCTTGGTGCCGAACCTACCGCCGTCGGTCATTTTCGTGACAAGGACGGGTTGGAAGTCGGCCTGGTACTTGAGCGCTCTCGAGACGGGGTGGTCGGAATCGAGGTCAAGGCGGGCGCGACGGCGCGGCCAGACGACTTCCGGGCGTTGGGGCGCATCCGGGATGCCCTGGGCGACCAGTTCGTGTGCGGCATCCTGTTGCATGACGGCGATCGTATTCAGCAGGCTGGGCCCCGGCTCTTCGCCATGCCGGTCAAGGTGCTTTGGGAGGGCGGCTGGGCATGAGCCAACACTATGTCGAACACTGGCAGGTCCGGAAGCCGGCCGTACGCGGCGACCGGGGCGTGGTCGCAACCCAGCACCACGCCGCGTCCGAGGCGGGCGTGGAAGTCCTGCGGACGGGGGGCAACGCGGTGGACGCCGCCGTCACCGCGGGCCTCGCGATCGGCGCCGTCGAACCGTGGATGAGCGGCATCGGCGGGGGCGGCTACATGACGGTCTACGTTGCCGGCGAAGACGACGTGCGCGTCGTCGAATTCGGCATGCGGGCGCCGCTCGAAGCGCGGCCGGAGGACTACCCCCTCGCGCACGGGACGACCGGCGCGGACACCTTCAACTGGCCCGCGGTCGTGGGCGACGCCAACGTCGAGGGTCCCTTGGCGGTCGCGACGCCGGGTTACGTCAAGGGCGTGGCGCTCGCGCTCGAGACCTTCGGAACGCGGCCCTGGGAGGAAGCCATCGAGCCCGCCTGCCGCCTTGCGGAGGCGGGTCTGCCGCTCGACTGGTACGCGGCCCACCGGATCGCCTCTCATGCGCATCACCTGCGGCAATTCGATGAGACACGCCGCGTGTACCTCCCCGACGGGTTGCCCCCGGCGGCGCCGACCGACGGTTCGGTCGCGAACCTGCGGCTCGGCGAACTGGCCTCGACCTATCGGCGGCTGCAGGCGGACGGGCCCGACGGCTGTTACCGCGGAACGCTCGCGCGGGACATCGCGGCGGACCTGGCGGAGGCGGGCTCGCGCATCGGGCTTGCGGACCTCGAGGACTACACCGCCGCCGTGGCGGAGCCGCTGGTGCGCCGCTACCGGGGTGCAAGCGTCGCGGCCCCCGGGCACATGACCGCGGGGCCGAGCCTGATGCAGGCCCTGTCCCTCGTCGAGGACCACGGGTTTCACGGTGCGGCGCCGGACCTCGATGCGACGGTGGCCTACATAGAGGCACTGCGCGAGGTCTACGACTATCGCATCGAGCACATCGGGGAAGGCGGGGAGGGCGCGCTGCCGACGCACACGAGCCATCTCTGCGTCGCCGACGCGGACGGCAACCTCGTCTCGCTGACGCAGACGGTCATGTCGGCGTTCGGTGCGCGGATCATGCTGCCGCGGACGGGGGTCCTCATGAACAACGGCATGATGTGGTTCGACCCGCGGCCGGGGCGGCCGAACTCGGTCGCCGGCGGCCGGCGTCCCCTGTGCAACATGCTGCCGACGATCATCCGGCGCGACGACGGACTGGCGTTCGCGCTCGGTGCCTCGGGCGGGCGCAAGATCCTCGCGTCCGTGTTCCAGCTCGTCTCGTTCGTCCTCGACTACGGCATGGATCTCGACGAGGCCGTGCACCGCGCCCGCATCGACGTGTCGGGCAACGAGGACGTCGGGGTGATGGCGCACATGGCCGCGGCCCTCGTCGCGGCCCTCGAAGACCGCTATCCCACGGCGCGCGTGTTCCCGAACGGGGTGAGCCCGAACCAGTTCGCCTGCCCACAGATCGTCCTGCGGGGAGCGGACGGGGCCACGTCGGGAGCCGTGTTCGTCGCCTCGCCGCACGCGGCGGCCGTCGCGGCCTGATCGTCCGGCGGGGCGACAGCCTCGTCCATAATGGGCCGTTCCGCAGAGGAGTGCGCTGCCATGAAGCACCTCGTCCGTATCCTGCTCGCCCTGCTCGCCGCGGTCATTGCGCTGGTGGCCGTGGCCGGCGGCGCCGCCTGGTGGTACGTGGCGCGCATCTTCGAAGAACCGCCCGTGCCGGCGGTCGCCGTCGAGACGCAACGCCGGATTCGGGACGGCGACATCGTGGGGTACGTGGACCGAGCCGACACGTACGCGTGGCTCGGCATTCCCTTTGCGGCGCCGCCGGTGGGCGACCTGCGGTGGCGCGCGCCGCGGCCGCCCGATCCCTGGACGGACGTGCGGGAAGCGGTGGTGCGGGGGTCGCAGTGTCCCCAGCGGCGGTTCCTGGCGGGGGGCGGGGTCGCCGGCGACGAGGACTGCCTGTACCTGAACGTCTGGTCCCCGGCGGCAGTGGCCGACTCGGATCGCCGGGTCCCGGTGATGGTCTGGATCCACGGCGGCGGCAACCGTATCGGGGAGGGCGCATCGCCGCTGTACAACGGCGCCCACCTGGCCGGCGCGCACGAGGTCGTGGTCGTGTCCTTCAACTACCGCCTCGGCCCGCTCGGCTGGCTGGGTCACCCGGCGCTGCGCGGCGGCGAGGATCCGGCGGACGACTCCGGCAACTATGGCGTCCTCGACATCGTCCACGTCCTGCGCTGGGTCCAGGCGAACGTCGCGACCTTCGGCGGCGACCCGGACAACGTCACGATCTTCGGCGAGTCCGCCGGGGGCTGGAACGTCGTGGCCATGATGGTCTCGCCGCTTGCGGCGGGGCTCTACCACAAGGCGATCGTGCAGAGCGGGGGGTTGCGGCTGACGCCGATGGCGGAAGCCGAGGAGTACGGGGCCGGCGACGCCACGACGTCCCGGGATCTGGTGGACAACCTGCTGATGGCCGATGACCCGAGTCTCGACCGGGATGCGGCCAGGGGACGGCAGGCGGCCATGGCCGATGGCGAAGTTGCCGCGTACCTGCGTTCGAAGACGGCTTCGGAGATCCTCTCCGCGCAGGGGGCGGCGGGGTTGGCCGGCACGCCGACGCTGCTCGCCGACGGCCACGTGCTGCCCGCCGGAGTGCGGACCGCCGACCTGTTCGCCGCGGGGCGCTACCACGTCACCCCGGTGATCCTCGGCACGAACCGGGACGAGATGAAACTCTTCGCGTCCCTCTCCGGGCAGGCGACGGAGCGCCTGTTCGGGGTGATTCCCTACCGCGTTCGAGACCCGGAGCGTCACGACCGGGACACGGGATACGGCAGCGACGCCTGGAAGGTGCGCGGCGTGGACAGTCTGGCCACGCCCCTGCGCGCCCGGCAGGGGCCGACGGTGTTCGCCTACCGGTTCGACTGGGACGCGATGCGTGCCGTCGCCACCCTGGACCTGGCGCGCCTGGTCGGGGCCGCGCACGCGCTCGAGATTCCCTTCGTGTTCGGCAACCTCCACTTTCTCGACCGGCTGGCCTTCGTGGCCGACGACGACGTGCCCGAGCGCGACGCCCTGTCGCGCTCGATGATGTCGTACTGGGCGCAGTTCGCGTGGACCGGCGCTCCCGGCCGGGGCCGCGGCGGCGCGCAGGTGGAGTGGACGCCCTGGGAGAACGGCGCCGGCGCGCGGCGGTTGCTGGTGTTCGACGCCGAGAGCGACGGCGGCATCCGCATGTCGCCCTTCCTGCTCACGATGGACGACCTGCGGGCGCGTCTGCTCGCGGACACGAGCTTCGACAGCCTGGAGGAGCATTGCGCGATGTATCGCCGGACGTTTCGCTTCGAGGACTTCGTGGCGGCGGAGTACGAGGCGCTCGGCGGCGGCGGGTGTCCGGAGCGGTAAGGGAGTACGGAGGTGCCGGGCTAAGGATGACCCATCGGTCCGGGGACCGCGAGGAGCGGCGCGGCTGTCGCGTCGAAGGTTTCCGCGCACGCGGCCGGGTCGGCCGCCACGAGCGCTTCCCACTCCCGCGTCTCGAACCAGTAGCGCCACCGTTCGCCGAGCCAGCCGTTCACGCGGTGGTGCGTGACCCAACTGTCGAAGAAGTTCAGGCCATCGACATCGCCCTTGCGTAGCGCGATCGCCTGCGGGAGCCGGTCGAAAACGGCCGCGAATGCCTGGCGCAGGACGCTCGGGTGTTCATGGATCCAGCGCGCGGCGGTCACTTGGTCGACGGCCGCGGCGTGCGCGGGCCCGCCGCCCAACACCGCCTCGAGGATTTCGGCGTCGCTGTCGAGCGCCAGTGGCGAGGCCTGCGGGAACTCGCGTCTGACCAGCGCCTCGGTGGTGCTGCCACGGCGCACGGCGAGCGTTACGCCGGCACGATCGTAATGGTCGCGCGCGAAGCCCTCCGTGCGGCCTGCATTGGCGACGACGATCATGCCGAACTCCGAGTAGGGCCTGGAGAAGCTGACCAGCAGAGCTCGCGCCGGCGTGATCGACATGCCGCTCACGACGATGTCGAACTGGCGCTCGATCAACGCCGGAACGATGAAGTACCAGTCCGTGCGTACGAACTGGATGCGCACGCCCAGATCCTGGGCAAGCTTGTTCGCGACGTCCACCTCGTAGCCGATCAGATCGCCGCCGACGTCGCACATCACCCACGGCTCGAAGTGTCCTGCGCCGACCTTCAGCAGGCCGCGGTGGCGTACTTCGTCGATGACGCCGGGGTTCCACCAGACCTCCTGTGCCGCGGCGCTGGCGGCGGTGGCCAACATGATCGTCGCGAGCATGAACTGCCGCATGGGATGTCCTTCACGGGAGCCCGGGGGCGCACGTCCGGCGTTTTAGCCCGATAGCGCGCCGGAGACAAGGCTCGATCCCCGGTACACCCGGCACGCCGGCGCTTTACCGGGGGTTGTCGCGATGGACCGCGCGGCGCCGGTCGCTTACCCTCCGGGTGACTGGCGACCGGGCGGGGAGGTAGAAATGCTCACGGCGGAAGAGAACGCAACGCTGACGCAGACCGGACCCGGAACGCCCATGGGGGACGTGTTTCGTGCGTACTGGATGCCGGCCCTCCTCGCACGCGAGCTGCCCGCGCCGGATTGCCCGCCGGTGCGCGTCAAGCTGCTCGGCGAGGACTTCGTCGCCTTTCGCGACACCCGCGGCCGCGTCGGCATCGTGGAGCCGGCCTGCCCGCATCGCCGCGCGAACCTCTTCTTCGGCCGCGTGGAGGAGTGCGGCATCCGCTGCGCGTACCACGGCTGGAAGTTCGACGTCGAGGGCAGGTGTCTCGAGATCCCGACGCTGGATCTCGACACCGCCGAGCGCGTCAAGCCGAAAGCCGCCATCCGCGCCCTCGAGGTGCGCGAGTTCGGCGACGTTGTCTGGGCCTGGATGGGCGAGGGCGACGCGCCGGAGCTGCCGCAGTTCGAGTTCGCCACCCTGCCCCCGGAGCATCGCTTCGTTTCCAAGAAGTTCCAGCAGTGCAACTGGGCCCAGGCGTGCGAGGGCGGCCTGGACACCGCGCACTTCTCCTACCTGCACGCCGGCATGCGTGGCGGCGAGAAGGTCGGCCTGCACGAGGTGATGGGGCGCCGCCGCGTCGAGGGGGACAACGAGCCGGCGTCGCTCGCGCGCTTCCGTTGGATGATCGAGGACGGACGCCCCGATTTCACCGTGCTCGAGCACCCGGCGGGACTGCTGCTCTGTGCCGCGCGCCGGGCGGACGACGGCGCGCGCTACTGGCGCATGACCCAGTTCCTCATGCCCAACCACTCGCTGGCCCCCGGCAACTTCCCGGAGGACAACAACCTCGGCAACACCTGGGTGCCGGTCGACGACGAGTCCTGCTGGATCTTCTGCTACTGCTGGAACCCCGACCGGCCGCTGACGGACCGCGAGGTGGAGCGGCTCGAGAACGGGTCGGGCATCTTCGCCGAGGTCGACGAGCACTACGTGCCCGTCCGGCGGCGCGAAAACGACTACCTGATCGACCGCACGCTGCAGCGGGAACAGAGTTTCACCGGCATCGTCGGGATCTCCGAGCAGGACCAGGCGATCGCGGACAGCCAGGGGCGGATCGCGGACCGTACCCGGGAACTCCTGGGCCAGACGGACCTCGGCGTCGTGCGCTTCCGCCAGCTCGCGCTGCAGGCGGTGTCCGATCGGGCCGCCGGCAGGATCCCCAAGGGCGCGGACGCCCCGCACGGGTACCACGTGCGCTCGGGGGACGCGATGGGCGCCCCCGACGACGCCCTGCGCGACGTCATCGACGGGCGGTTCGGGGCGATGTCGGGGCTCGCCGCGGGCTGACGGGTCGCGGCGACGCGGGCGTCCGCAACGGCCCGTCGCTACGGCCGGATGTCGTAATACGCGTTCATCGCGTTGCCGTATTCGAGCAACTCGAAGCGGGAGAAGCCGGCGTCGCTCGTCATCTCCCGCGCCACCTGCTCGTTGAAGCCCAGGGTCCCGAGCCCCGCGCCGTCCGGCGTGGACATGGACGACGACATGCATACGGTCACGGAGAACCCATACAGCAGCGCCGCCATCGGGTGTTCGGCGAGATTCTGCTCGAACGTCGGGAAGCTGCGGATGTCCGCGCAGACCCAGACGCCGTCGTCCCTGAGGGCGGTCCGGATGGCGCGGATCAGGTCGGCCGGGTGCGTCGTGTCGTGGACCACGTCGAACGTCGTTACGAGGTCGAACGTCGGGGCGTCCGGCATGGGTTCGGCCGAGGGGTCGACCAGACGCACGTTCTCCGCGCTGCTCTCGGCGAGATTGCGGCGGGCGTTGTCGAGTGCGTGGGTAGAGGTGTCGTAACCCGTGAACGTGGACGCGGGAAAGGCCTCGGCCATCGCCAGGAGCGCCGCGCCGGACCCGCAGCCCACATCCGCGACGGCCGCGCCCGCTTCGAGCCTCTCCACCATCCCGTCGATTTCCGGAAGCAGCTTCGGCACCAGTTCCGTCCGCTGCAGGTAGCCGCTCATGCGCTCGAGGTTGCACGCGCACGCTGCGCCGTGGTCGTCGTAGGTGAGTCCGAGGCCGGTACGGAAGGCGTCCGGGAGCCGCGGAATGGAGGGATAGGTGGCGGTCACGGCGCTGAAGCCGCTCGCGAAGAAGAACGCGTGGTCTTCCTCGGCAAGCACGATCTTCGCCTCGGGACTCAAGCCGAACCGGCCGTCCTCGTACTCCACCTGGCCGGCGCAGGCCTGGTGGCGGAGCCATTCCCGCAGCCAGCGCTCGTGGAGCCCGGTGCGCTCCGCGAGTTCGTCGCTGTTGACCGGGCCGACGTCGGCCAGGGCCCGGTACAGGCCCAGCCGGTCGCCGAGCGCCGACAGGGAGCAGTTGAAACCCGCGGACACCTGGCTGGCGATGTGGAAGAAGAACTTCTCCAGCCGCTTCCGGTCCACTCGCTGGGCTTGACTCATCTCGATGCTCCGACGATCCCTGGTGCGCCGACCATAGCGGTCCCCAGCCAGGCCCGCCAGTGCCCGGCCGGCCGGTGCGCCCTCGTTCCCCCGTTTGTCCTGCGCTAAAGTAGGGCGGAAGCAGGAACCCGAGGACACGCGAGCGGTGTTCACGCGCCGATCGATCATTGCGAGCGGTCTGTCCGGCCTGGCGGCCAGCCGGGTCGTTGGTGCGTCGTCGCCCCGGGCCGGCGTGACGGAAACGGAGTTCGTGCTCGGCATGTCGGCGGCGTTCTCGGGACCCTCGCGCGGTCTTGGCATCGAGCTGTACCGTGGCGCGACCGCATACTTCCGGCACGTCAACGAGCACGGTGGGGTAGGTGGCCGGCAGGTTGCCCTCAAGACCTACGACGACGGCTACCAGCCCGACCCGTCCGTCAAGAACACGATGACGCTGATGCTGGAGGACGAGGTCTTCCTGCTGTTCGGCTACGTCGGCACGCCCACGGTCACCCGCGTGCTGCCCATGCTGAAGAAGTTCCAGGACAGGCGCATGTACCTGTTCTTTCCGTTCACGGGAGCGCAGCCGCAGCGGCAGCCGCCCTACGGCGACTTCGCGTTCAACCTGCGGGCGTCGTACGCCCAGGAGACCGCGGGCCTCGTCGACAACTTCGTGCGCGTGGGCCGCCGCCGCATCGCGGTGTTCTACCAGGCGGACGCGTATGGACGCAGCGGCTGGGCGGGGGTGCGCGCGGCGCTCGGCCGGCACGGCGAGCGGATCGCCGGCGAGGCGAGCTATCGCCGCGGCACGCAGTTCACGGCGACCATGCGCGCCCAGGTGGAGATACTGAAAGCCGCGGAGCCCGACGCGGTGGTCTGCATCGGCGCCTATGCCGCCTGCGCCGCGTTTGCGCGGGACGCCGTGGACCTCGGCCTGCGCGTGCCCATCGCCAACCTGTCGTTCGTCGGCAGCGAGAACCTGCTGAAGCTTGTCGCCGAAGGCCGCGACAACCCGCGGGACTACACGGAGTTGCTGGTCAACTCGCAGGTCGTCCCGAGCTACGAAGACACGTCGATCCCCGCGGTGCGCGAGTACCGGGATTTCATGGAACGCTACGACCCCGAGCCGCCCGCGGAGCTGGTACCGGAGCCCTACAGTTCGTTCCCGCAGAGCTTCGTGAGTCTCGAGGGGTTCCTGGATGCGAAGCTGCTGGTCGAGGTTCTCTCCCGGCTAGAGGAACCGCCGACCCGGGCGGGCCTCGAGAAGGCGGTGTTCTCCGTAAGGGACTTCGACCTCGGCATCGGCGAGCGGGTCTCCTTCGGGCCCGACCGCCGTCAGGGTCTGCAACAGGTGTACTACACCGTGGTGGACGAGGGACGTTTCGTCACCCTGGACGACTGGGAAAAGAGGTTTGCCGCATGAAAGTGAAGAAGCTCTTCCAGAAAACGCTGTTCGGCGTCTTCTCGCTGTTCGGGTTCATCGGGCTGTCGACGTCGATCCTCTGCGTCTACACGGTCGATACGCACCTGTCGGAGGAATACGTCAGCAACAGCCAGGACATCGCGAAGACGATCGCGGACGCCAGCGTCGACATTCTGCTCAACCGCGACCTCTCCACCCTGCAGTCGCTGATCGACCAGTTCGTCGAGATCCAGGGCATCAAGTACATCTACGTGACGAACGAGGCCGGCGAGTACCTTGCCCACACCTTCGTGCCGGGCATCCCGGAGGAGATCCTCGCGGGAGACCCCTCGAACACCGAGACGGTGGAGCGCAACCTGCCCGGCATGGGCGACTTCGTCGAGGTCGGCAGCCCGATCCTCGCGGGGGTGGCGGGGGCGGTGCACGTGGGCATGGACACCGACCTGATCGCGCTGAAGATCCAGCAGGCCATCGGCCGGCAGGTGTATCTCATCTCGATCGTGTTCGTGGTCGGCGTGTTCGCGGCCATCTGGCTGGTGAACCTCGCCGCGAAACCGGTGGGCGACGTGCTGGCGTACGCGGTGGCCGTCGCGCGCGACGTGAGCGGAGAGGACGGGGGCGAGGCGCTCGATCCGCGCCACGGCAGCGTGCTCGAGCGCGATGACGAGGCGGGTCAGCTCGCGCGACTGTTCCTGCACTGCCTGACGAACGGCGGTGCGGCGGGAACGCGGCCCGCGACCCGGACCTGAACGCGGAGCGATCCCCTGGACGATTCGCGCACCATGCCTCGCTGGATCATCGCGACCGCGTGCACGGCGCTGCAGCTCTGTCTGGGCACCGTCTATGCCTGGAGCTTCTTCCAGACGATGCTGGTGCGCGACCATGGCTGGACGTTCACGGACACGGCGTGGGCGTTCAGCATCGCGATCTTCTCGCTCGGCACGTCCGCCGCCTGGGCCGGCGCGGCGCTGCCGAGGCTCGGCCCCCGCCGGCTGGCGCTTGCCGGCAGCGCGATGTTCTGCGGCGGCTACGTGATCGCCTCGATGGCGCTGCGCCTCGACCTGCTCTGGCTCTTCTACCTGGGATACGGGGTCATCGGTGGCGCGGGAATCGGCCTCGGCTACGTCACGCCGGTCGCGACGGTCGCCAAGTGGTACCCGGACCGCAAGGGCCTCGCCACCGGCATCGTGGTCATGGGGTTCGGCGTCGGCGCGTTCCTGCTCAGCAAGGTGCTGGCGCCGGTCCTCGTCACCCAGACGCAGACCGCCCAGGGCGGCGACCTGCCGCAGGTGTTCCTCTACCTCGGGCTCGTCTTCGCCTGCGTGCTGTTCCCCGCGAGCCTGGTGTTGCGCGACCCGCCCGCGGACTCCGCCGCGGGCGCGGGGGCGGGCGCCGAGGGGGAACCGGACGCGCCGCTGGGCGCGTGCCTGTCGTCGCGGGAGTTCGCGGTCATGTGGATCGTGTTCTTCTTCAACATCTCCGCGGGCATCTCCGTGATCAGCTTCCAGTCGCCGCTCCTGCAGGATGTCTGGGGATTGGCCGACCCGACCGTCGAACCGGAGACCCTCGCCGCGTACGGCGCCACGCTGATCGCCATCAGTTCGCTCTGCAACGGGGTCGGGCGGCTGCTGTGGGGGATGATCTCCGACCGGATCGGCCGGGTTGCGGTGTTCCGCATCCTGCTCGCGAGCCAGATGGTGGTCTTTGGCGTGCTGATGACCGAGACCAACCCCTGGGTGTTCTCCGCGCTCGTCTGCTACGTGCTGCTCTGTTTCGGGGGCGGTTTCGCGACGATGCCCTCGTTCATCGTGGACGTGTTCGGCTCGAAGAAGATGTCGGTCGTCTACGGGGCGATCCTGACCGCCTGGGCGGCGGCCGGCATCTTCGGCCCGCTCTACGTGGGCCACCTGAAGGACCAGTACCCGGATCGCGCCGTGATCTACTGCTTCCTGATCGGCATCCTGATCCTCGGCCTCGGCTACGTGTTCTCGTACCTGCTGAACGACGATCGGCTGCGCGTCGGCAAGCCGACCGTCGAGGATACGCTGCGGCAGTTCGGGATACCGGTGCCAAGGAGTACCTGACCTTCAAGTGACTACTCCGATCCGTGTTCGTCCAAACGCCCTCGGCGATCTGCGGGCCGAAGCCGACGGGCCCATGCTAACGCGGGCGTTTCTTGAGACTCCGGACTACCGCACCTTGATTGAGACCTCTGATCGGTCCGTGATCGTAGGCAGGCGTGGCACTGGTAAGAGTGCGTTGGCGTTGCAGCTAGGGAAGTTCTTTGGTCGCGAACAGCACAAGTCTGTCGTGGACATCGGTCCGTCGGAAGACCAGGCGATTGGCCTGCGGCCGCGTATGGCCAAGTTCGGAAGTACTTTCTCCACTGTTAGGGCAGGGGCACGATTGGTATGGCGGTACGCTCTGATGATGGAGGCTGCCAATGCTCTCTCGCCAATATACACGTTTCGACAGAGTGGTGCCCAAACGAGTCTAAAGGGGCGTGTACAAGATTGGACGAGTTTGGGTGGTAACGTCTTTGCAAGATACCTGAGCCTAGTCAAGCGTATCACCCAGGACGACCTGTCGCCGGAAGAGCGCATTGGCGACCTGTCTTCGAATCTCGACCTGTCGAGAGTGGAAGAGGACCTGCTCGGTGGTACGAAGCGCGTATCTCATGCCGTAGTCTTCATTATAGATAGGCTTGACGAAGGGTATCTTCCCGATGTCTATGGCGCCGCGTTGGTTGACGGGTTGGTTCATGCTTCCATCGACATCAAGACTCGAATCCCATGTGTGCGGCCGGTTTTGTTTCTTCGAGACAACATGCTCCGCGCTGTTCAACAGCTGGATCCCGACTACTCGAGGAACATCGAGGCCAGTGTGCTTCGCTTGCATTGGGACGTTGGGTCGTTGTTTACGTTTGCGACGCGGCGACTTCAGATTGCGTTCGATCTCCCGCAAGAAGCCAATCGAAAGCTCTGGGATAGTTGTGTGGTTTCAGATTTGGCGGGACAAGCCGGCTTCAAACGATGCCTTCAGCACACGCTTTATCGGCCTCGGGACATATTGGCGCTACTGAATATGGCCATCTATGAAGCCGGGCAACGCACCGCTTCGGGGATCCGCATCGCGAAACAGGACATTGACACATCGGCAAGGCAAATTTCGCAGATTCGCATTGATGACCTGAGGAAGGAATACGACGCGATTCTCCCCGGACTTGAGGCATATCTGACCGCTTTCGAGGGTGGCAAAGCCGAGTTGACTGTTGAGGAGACTACCAAGGTGCTTGGCAAGGTGCTGGAACGAGGGTCCGACGAACCCATCGTGCAGCAAGAGTTCGATATTCTCACGAACCCTGCGGAAATCCTCAGAGGGCTCTACAGCGTCGGGTTTCTGGGGGTCCGAGAGGGAATCGAAGGGCCGTTTGTATTCTGCCATGATGGGCGCGCTCCGGATAGGGACTTCATGGACCCAGACGGCGTACTTGTCCACCCGTGCTACTGGATCGCCTTGAGCATTGGTGGTCGGGAGTTGGACGCCATCCGTGCAGACGAGATATATGATGAGTACGATATAGAGACGTCTTCCGAGACTCCCCAGATACGTAGCGGTAACATCGAAGCATTCGTCTCGGAGCTCGCGGAGATCCCCTTGGGCATGGAAGGTGCTGGGGCCTTTGAGAAGTGGTGTGAAAGAGCCGTTCGTATCTGCTTCGCTAAGGGGTTGCGCAACGTGGAGTTGAAGCCGAATCGCGGGGCTAGACTTAGGCGGGATGTTGTCGCAACCAACCTCTCGGATGATGGGGCGTGGAAGAGAATTCGCGAGGACTATGGCACGAGGCAGGTCACGTTCGAAGTAAAGAACGTTGTAGATCTTGACGCTCACGACTATCAGCAAATGGTCTCGTACTTGACGGGAGATTACGGGCGGCTCGGTTTCTTTGTAACACGGTCTAGCACCACCGATCTGCACAAGGGCCGGGACGTGGATTGGGTGAGGGACATGCACGCGCAGCATGAGGTCCTGCTGATAAAGCTCACAGCGGAGTTCTTCGTGAAGCAGCTAAGAAAGCTTGAGAATCCGCAGAAACATGATGCGGTTGACAACTCCGTGCACTACCTTCTGGATACGTATAGCCGGCTTTACGTCGCTGGCCAAGGTAAACCTCGCCGGGAGGGGAAGGGGAGGAGGCGGAAGAAGGGAGCACGCAGGAAAGCGCGCCGACGTGACTAGGATCGGTCGATAGATCTGTTGTTCATAGGTGCCTCAAAGCGCGCAAGTGATTGCGTACTGTACGACGACGGCAGGGGAAGTACCGTGGCGAGTGTCGATCGTCCCTGGGCCTTGGAGGGCCCCGCTGGAGATCGACAACCCTGGGCGAGTTGGTTGTCGTCACGCCGAAGTCGTTCGATAGGCTCGTTATGAGTCGGCTCGTCGGCGAACTCCCGAAGCGTCAGGCCACCCCGTTCCGGATCACCACCCCGGCCCGCGCACCCGTGTGCTCGTCGTCGCGCAGGATGACCGCCCCGTTGCAGACCGTCGCCAGATACCCGGCCGCGCGCTGCTGGAAGCGCGGCGCGCCCCCCGGGAAGTCGCGCACGATGTAAGGCTGGCGTTCGGCGAGGCGGTCGATGTCGATGACGTTCAGGTCGGCGCGCCGGCCGCGCTCGAGACTGCCGCGGTCACGGAGCCCGAGGACCCGCGCCGGCTCGGCGCTGATCCGCCGGACGGCTTCTTCCAGGGAGTAGACGCCCGTGTCCCGGTGCCAGTGCGACAGCACGAACGTGGGCCAGCCGGAGTCGATCATCTGGCTGACGTGGGCGCCCGCGTCGCCGAGGCCCGGCATCGCCCAGGGCGTCGTGATCATCTGCTCGAGCTGATCGAGGTTCACGTTGAAGGCGCGCATGTGCACGAGGGCCTTCCCGTCGGTCTCCAGCATGATGCGCAGCCAGGTCTCGGCGGGGTGCTCGCCGGCGGCTTCGGCCAGGTCGCGGAGGCTCTCCCGGCGCGGCTGGGTGTACACGGGACGCTCGTCCACGCCCATGAAGTAGTGGCGCCCGGCGGCGTCCAGGAGCGGGTGGTGGTTCGCGTGTTCCCGGATTTCGCGCACGAGCGTGGCGCGGAACGACTCGTCGCGGATCGCCTCGAGGCGGCCGTCGAGGTCCATCCCGCGCAGGCGGTTCCAGGCCGGCGTGCTCCAGAAGTTATCCGTGCTCAGGCCGCCGACTCCGCCGCCGCTGCGCGGCACGGTAACCGCGGTGACGTCGAGCCCTTTTTCGCGCATCTCGGTGACGCGCTCGTCCAGGAGCGCCGTGTGTTCCGCGATCGCGCTGAAGAGAATGCGGCTCGACCGGGCCTCCTCCTCGAGGATGTCCATCTCCGTGTCCAGATCCCCGAAGTGGGGCACCGTCTGCATCAGGCCGCCGTGGCTGCCGACCGCGCGGGAGATCGCCAGCAGTTCCTCGCGGCTGGCGAAGGTGCCGGGTATCGAGCGACCGTCGGGAAGGCGGTGGCCCGGGTGCCGGTTGACCGAGAACCCGACCGCGCCGTCGGCGACGGACTGGCAGGCCAGGGCGGCGATGCGTTCGATCTCTTCCGGTGTCGCCTCGTCGTCGATGGCGCGCTCGCCCATCACGAAGAACCGGGTCGCGCCGTGCCCCACGAGGCCGGCGACGTTGATCATCGGGCCGAGGCGCTCGATGGAATCGAGATAGCCGCCGTAGGATTCCCAGTCCCACGGGAGCCCGGTCAGAATCGCGTACTTCGGAATGTCCTCGACGGTCTCCATCATCCCGGCCAGGAACTCGCGGTCGCTCGCCTTGCAGGGGGCGAAGGTCACCCCGCAGTTGCCGAGCAGCGCGGTGGTGACCCCGTGCCAGGTAATGGAGGTCATGTCCGGGTCCCAGCCGATCTGGGCGTCGAGGTGGGTGTGCAGGTCCACGAAGCCGGGCGTCACGACCGCTCCCCTGGCTTCGATCTCCTCGGCGCCGCCGTCGCGCACCGTGCCGACCGCCGTGATCGTGTCGTCGTCCACCGCGATGTCGCCTTCGAAGGGCGCGCCGCCGGTGCCGTCCACGATGAGTCCGCCCCGCACCACCAGATCGTGCGCCATGAGTTCCCCCGGATGTGTCGAAAGGTTCGGTCGCGTAGTATGCCGGATTTGCCGGCGGCGGCCAGCCGCCGGCGCTTTGGCGGAGGGCTGGAACAGGACATGAACGTACACAACGCGGTTGCGCCGACGCCGGAAGGCATGCAGGCCTTCCTGGCGCAGGACATCGAGGGTCCCGTCTCGATGTTGAACCTGCTGAAGTTCAAGGAGAAGGCGGAGTATGCCGACGGGCGCGAGACGGACCTGACGGGCGCCGAGGCGTACGGACTCTACGGGCGGGACATGTCCCGCTGGGTAACGTCGCAGGGCGGACGGCTGCTGTTCTCCGGCCCCGCCCAGCACTTGGTGCTGGGGCAAGCGGACGAGCTGTGGGACCAGGTGGCGATCATGGAGTATCCCTCGAAGGAGGCGTTCGTGAAGATCGTCTCCGCGCCCGAGGTGGCGGAATGGGCCGTGCACCGGACGGCCGGGCTCGAAGGCCAGTTGCTGATCGCCGTGACGGCGACGGGAACGTTGGAGTCTCCGCTTGCTTGAGCGGGCGGGGGACGGCGAAGGACCGAAGCGATGACCATGCTGGAACCCTACCGGGTGCTCGACTTCACCGACGCGCGCGGCGAGATCGGCCCGATGGTGCTGGGCGACCTCGGGGCGGACGTGATCCGGGTGGAACCGCCCGGCGGCACCGCGGCGCGAAGGGTCGAACCCCGCATCGTCGGTGACGATGGCGATCTCGCGAGCCTGTCCTTCCGTGCCTTCAACCGGAACAAACGGTCCGTCGTCCTCGATCCGTCCAGCGCCGCGGCGGACCGGGGCGCACTCGAGTCGCTGATCGCATCGGCCGACTTCCTCTTCGAGTCCGGCCTGCCGGGTACGCTCGCACCGTTCGGCCTGGACGCCGCGGCGGTACGCCGGCGCAATCCGCGCATCGTCCACGTCTGCGTCTCGCCGTTCGGCATCGACGGGCCGCGCGCGGAAGACCAGGCCAACGACCTCGTGCTGGCGGCGATGGGCGGGCCGGTGTTCCTGCAGGGGCCCGGGGATCGTGCGCCGGTCAGGCTGAGCGTGCCCCAGGTGTGGCGCCATGTCGGCGTCGAAGCGGCGGTCGGTGCGCTGGCCGCGCACGCGCGCATGCTGAAGACCGGTGTGGGCGCTTTCGTCGACGTCTCGGCTCAGTGCGCGATGACCTGGACCATGCTGCAGGCGATGGATGCCCACGCCATCCAAGGTTTCGATTTCGAGCGCGGCGGCTCGCTCATGCTCGGCATCGAGATCGTGCAGCCCTGCGAGGACGGGCACCTCATCGCACTGCCCAGTTCGGACGTCATCCTCGGGCTGCTCGACTGGATGATCGAGGAAGGCGCCATCGACGCCTCCGCGCGGGACGTGGACTGGGAACTCTACGACCAGAGCCTTCGGGATCCGGAACTGGCCCAGAAGTGGACGGTGGCCGAGATGACGGAGATCCTGCGTGGGTTCTTTGCCCTGCACACGAAACGCGAGCTGTTCGATTTCGGCATTGCGCACGGCATCACGCTGGCCCCGGTCGGCACCGTGCCGGAGATGCTGGAGCTCCAGCATCTGCGGGCGCGGGACTACTGGCACGAGCTTGTCGTGCCGGGGGCGGGGGTCGTCCGGAGCGCCGGTGCGTGGGTGAAGTCGAACGAGTCGTC
The DNA here is from genome assembly GCA_963664635.1 of Pseudomonadales bacterium. Taxonomy (GTDB): domain Bacteria; phylum Pseudomonadota; class Gammaproteobacteria; order Pseudomonadales; family Azotimanducaceae; genus VXNE01. The sequence continues at coordinate 1,834,260 of OY761542.1, forward strand.
GCCGCCGCCGGTGTCAGTGCGCCGGGATGCGCCGGCACTCGACGCGGACGGGCCCGCGATCCGCGCGGAACTCGATGCCGGGTCGGGACGTGCCGGCGGGACGCCGCCGGCCGAGGTCGAGCCACGCTCCGGCGACGACGCGCTGCCGTTCGCCGGCCTGAAGGTCGCGGACTTCGCGTGGGTGGGCGTCGGCCCCATCTCGTCGAAGTACCTGGCCGACCACGGCGCCACGGTGGTGCGCGTGGAGTCGGAGAACCGGCCCGACGTGCTGCGCGGCGCGCCGCCGTTCAAGGACAACCTGCCGGGCATCAACCGGTCGCAGTTCTTCGGCGACTTCAACACCTCGAAGCTGGGACTCGCCCTCGACCTCTCGCGGGACGCAGCGGTCGCCGTCGCGAAGCGGCTGATCGCGTGGTCCGACGTGATGATCGAGAGCTTCACGCCGGGGGCCGTGCAGCGGATGGGGCTCGACTACGAGCGCATGCGCGAGATCAACCCCGGCCTCGTGATGGTAAGCACCTGCCTCATGGGGCAGACGGGCCCCGCGCGAAAAATGAGCGGTTACGGTTACCACGCGGGCGCCATCGCCGGGTACTACGAGGTGACCGGGTGGCCGGACCGGCCTCCGAGCGGACCCTGGACCGCCTACACCGACACCATCGCGCCGCGCTTCGTTTCGAGCGTCCTGGCCGCGGCGCTGGACCGCCGGCGGCGCACGGGCGAGGGCTGCTACATCGACCTCGCGCAGCTCGAAGCGGCGCTCCACTTCCTGGGTCCCGAGATTCTCGACCACCAGGTCAACGGCCGTTCGGTAACGCGGATCGGCAACCGCGACCGGTTCACCGCGCCGCAGGGCTGCTACCCGTGCCGGGGCGAGGACAACTGGGTCGCGATCGCCGTCGACACCGACGCGCAGTGGCGCGCATTGGCGGGCGTCGTGGGGTGTGCCGACGAGTACCCGAGCAACGCGGAACGCCTGGCGGCGCACGACGCCATCGACGAGGTGCTGTCCGCCTGGACGTCGCGGCGCGACGCCGCATGGATCGCCGGGGCATTGCAGGCGGCGGGGGTCCCGGCGGGCGTCGTGCAGCGCTCGAGCGACCTGCTGCGGGACCCGCAGTACATGCACCGCGGGTTCTACCGCGAGTTCGAGCACGGCGAGATGGGCCGCGTCCCTTACGCCGGGCACCAGTACCGGATCTCGGACTACGACAACGGCCCCCGGGGACCGGCGCCGCAACTCGGGGAGCACAGCTTCCAGGTGCTGACCGAATTGCTGGGGATGTCGGATGACGAGGTCGGCCAGGCTTTCGCTTCCGGTGCGATCCTGTAAGGGCGACGCTTGTCGTCGCCCGTCCCGCGGTCGCGCCGTTGTGGAGCCGCAGAGCGCGTTCGCCGACAAGGCGGTTTCGCGCCGGAGGGCCGCAGTTTGACCAGGAACGTGCGGGGCCGTCGCCCATTCTCCCTTCTCCTCGCCTTGGGGGCGCTTGGCGTAGGGAGCGCGGCGTGGGGCCAGAGCGGGCCGGCCGTCACCTACGTCGTGACCTTCGAGGGCAACTGGACGACGGCCAGCACGCCGGGCGGCGTCGTGGGGGACGCGCACTTCACGACGCTGATTGGATGCCTGCACGACGGCGGCGTGTCGTTCTGGCGCAGCGGGGAGACGGCGTCCCCCGGGATCGAAGCCATGGCGGAGTTTGGCGCCACGGGCGCCCTGCGCGCCGAGATCGTCGCCAGTGCGCATGCCGTCGGTGTGATCCAGCAGCGCGTTTCCGGCGGTGGCACGGGCGGCGCGACGTTCCGCATCGAGGTCGCGGCTTCCCACCCGCTGGTGACGCTGACGTCGATGATCGGTCCGAGCCCGGACTGGTTCGTCGGCATCTCCGGCCTGTCGCTGCTCGATGACCAGCGCGTCTGGTACGCGGAACGACGGGTCGATCTGTTTCCCTACGACGCGGGCACGGAGGACGGCACGGAGTTCCGCCTGAGCAACCCGGACACGCGCCCGCGCGGTGTCATCACCGGCATTCGCGGAACCGGCAAGTTCTCCGAGGAGGCGATGGCGCGGCTACGATTCGTGCTGCGCCTTGGGCGCGTGACCGGGGTGACCGTGAGCGCCGGCGAGGGTCGGCTGGTCGTGTCGTGGGCCGCCGTGCCGGGGGCGGACGGCTATCGCGTGCAGTGGCGATCCGGCACGGAGGAGTTCGACGCGACGCGCGAGCACGTCGTGGCCGGGGGGGACGTCACGAGCCGGGCGATCCCGGGCCTCGAGCCCGGCGCCGAGTACTCCGTCCGCGTGGTCGCCACGCGGGACGGCGTGGCGGGACCACCGTCCGCGGTCGCTAAGGGCACGCCGTCCGACGACGCCGGCGAGGCCGGCGAGGCCGCGCCGCAAGTGCCGCTCCGCGAAATCTTCTCCGGCGGCGACCGGGCGAGCGTCGATTGGCCGATGCTGTTCGGCCGGCGGGACGCCGTGGCCAACGGCGCCGCGTCCAGTGCGCCGGAACTCGTCGCCGTGGCGCTCGAGGGCCGACGGCTGGTGCTCACGTCCGCTCGGGACGGCTCGGAAGGCGTGGCGACGGTCACCGTGACCGCCACCGAAGCCGACGGGCGGGCGGTGGCGGCGTCCTTTCAGGTACGTGTAACGGCGCCGCCGCCCGGCATCCTGCGCGGCTGGCGCGGCGCCCTGTTGCGCGAAGGAGACGGGACGGACCAGCCCGGCGACCCGTAGCGCCCCAAACGCTCATGGCCCGAGCTTTTCCGGCCACCCCGGGCGACGGTCGTCCGCGCTGCGGCGATTCTCCTGATCGATGCGGACAACCCTGCCGTCGGGCGTATCCTGGACCGGGTGAGCGCACACGTTGCGTGGTTCGGCCTGCCCGAGTCCAACGCTTTCGTTGCCAACAACCTGTATGAGGCGACCCGCGGGCGTGCGACGGTCACGATGGCGGGACTGTCCCAACTCAATAGAGGACACCGCCTCACGGTGACGAAGGGTGCCCCCTGGACCGGCCATTCCGTTCGCGAACTGCTCCATGGCGCCGTCGCGCGCGGCCGGGAGTATCGGGGAGAGGCGGTCGCGTCGCCGGGTCATCGCGGCGCATCGGACAGCCTGCCATTGCCTGACGCGTGGCGGCAGTACCTGATGCCGAAAGCGCCGAAAGCCTCCGGTCCCGAGGACTTCATGAGCGCCCGAGAACCGCACGAGGGCTCAGGCGGCGTCCGCCGCCCCACCCCGGTTCACGACCCGAACCGATAGCGCAGCTTCACCACCAGCATGTCCACGACGGGATCGCGCAGCGAGTCGGTCCACAGCGTGCCGAAGCCGTAGTCCGCGTCGTCGTACGTGAACTGGTTGCCGCGCGTGTAGACGACGAACAGGTCCGACAGGGGGCCGATCTCCCAGCGATACCGCAACTGCGCCGTCAGCCGCGACAGGGAGAAGTCCTCGTGCGCGGCGTCCTGTTCCAGCGTGCGGTCGAGCAGCTCGCCATGGGTGAGGCGCGTCCGGTAATAGTCGACGGCCTCGGCCTCGACTCCGGCCCACTGCAGCGTCAGGCGGAGCTGCTGGCGGGCGGTGACGAAGTAGTCGATCGAGAGCTTCGGTTGCAGGTCGTCCGCGTCGAAGGTCGCGAAGTCGCGGTCTCCCGTGTGCAGCAGCCAGCCGTTGCGTTTCTTGTAGCGGATGTCGAGATCGACGGAGACGCGGCCGTTGGGCACCCACGTGAAACCGATGTCGAGCGCCTGCGACCACGAGCGGTCGAACTCCTCCTGCTCCGCCCCGACGTTCGCGCTCACGGAGAATCTCTTCGCCGCGTTCGTGCCGTAGCCGACGCGGGTAGTCCAGTACGGGTCGGTCCTGAACCAGCCGTTGCCGCGGCTGTTGCGCGTGTCCCACCGGGCGGGCGAGTAGTCGACCTGGACATGCACCTCCGAGTGGTTGTCGAACATGAAGGTGTGGTTCGTGAAGAGGGTGGCCCAGTTCACGAAGCCGTCGGTGTTGGACTGGGTCATCAGGAAGAACGAGTTGCGCGTCTGGCGGAACCACCCCCAGTTGCTGTTCAGCAGGATGAGGCCGTACTGGAGGGTCGCCTGGTCGTTCTGCCGGAGGAAGCCGAGGTCGCCGATCTCGAGGTGCTTGTCCACGTAGTCGAAGTTCAGGTTGTGGATCACGCCCCGGCGCGGCGAGTAGGTCGCGTCGGAGAAGAAGCCGTAGCCGCCGGCGCCGTCGCCCGCGACGCCGGCGCCGTCGCTGTACATGAGCTGACCGTCCCAACGCAGTCTGCCGCCGGCCCCGGTGAGGTGGGCGTCGATGCCGTGGGTCATGGCCTCCCCGTCGGGCAACGCCACGACCGTGCCGAGGTAACCGATGGCGCGCCGCCCGGCGCCGCCGCCCTCGTAGAGCGCGCGGACGACGCCGAAGTCGCGTCCGTCTTCGTGCACCACCACACGTTCGTTGGTTGCGGTGCGCCGTCCCGGCAGCTCCACGTCGTCCTCGAACGCCGCGAGCACGCCGAAACGCAATCCGCCGAGGGTTCCGGCGGCCTTCGCCGCGCCCAGCAGGTCGGTCGGCTTCCCCCGTTCGACGCCCTCGACCTCGATGCCGTCCGGGACCTCGAGATGCCGCGGGGGACCGCCGATGCGGCGCGTGTTGACCAGCGTGGTCGGCTCGACGCGGTAGGTCAGCGGCCGCTCCCGCGCGCCGGCGCCGGTGCGGAAGGAGCGGTAGCGGTTGAAGTCGGAGCGCGGCGTCGTGATGAAGACCTCGTTGCCCTCGAGAAAGAACAGGCGCTTCTCGGGGAAGAACGTTTCGAACGCCGTCAGGTTCACCACGATGTCGTCGGACTCGACGGCCCCGAAATCCGGGTTGACCGTGCCCGTGAGCTGCAGGTTGGGCGTCGGGCGCCAGGCGACGTCCACGCCCGCCCGGTAGTCGACAGCGTCCGCGACGCCGTCGTGCGTGGTGGAGGCATAGGGGAAGAACGCGAGCTGCCGTTGCGTCTCCAGGCGTTCGAGGTGCATCGCGCGGAAGGCGGACAGGAACTGCTGACCGCTCCAGGGCAACGGCGGCCAGCTATGACGTTCGTCGAGGTGCGACACCTTGCGGTCCACCCAGAAGGTCAGCTTGCGTGGCCCCGGCGTCCCGTCGGCGCCGTTGGACGAGGGCATCGCCATCATCGACCACGGCAGGAACATCTCCGCGCTCCAGCCGTCGTCGAGCGCCGCGCTCGCGCCGAGCCACGGACCGTCCCACTCCTCGGTGATGGTGCGTTCGGGCGCGGCCTTGCCGTCCATCAGCGAGCCGCCCAGGGTGACCGTGAACCAGTACCCGTACAGGCCTTCTCCCGAGGTGTCGAGGGTGAGGCCGAAGCTGTCGCGGTTGAGATAGCGGTCGCGTGACGACAGGCGCGACACGAAGGTGTCCGGCGGCTGCTCCATGAAGGCCGCGACGTAGAGTCCCTCCCGGGTGTAGAGGAACCTGTAGACCGTGCGGTATTCCGGCTCCTCGAGGGTGTCCGGGTCGATGACCCGCATGTCGTCGTACCCGGCGACTTCGGACCACGCGGCTTCGTCGGCGTAGCCGTCGATCTCGATGTCCGCGGTCTTGAGGTACGGGACGTGAATGGGCGGTCCTGTGTCCGGATGCCCGGACCCGGTTGCCGGCGGGGCGGCGGTCTCCGTTGCGGCGGGAGTGCGGTCGCGTGGGGCGGGCGTGTCCCGTTGGGCGGGAGCCGGGTGTTGGACCGTGGCCGTGGCCGTGGCCGGTTCGAGGGTGCGTCGCGGCGCCCGGGACGGCGCCGTGCGGTGCGCGGCGTCCGCAGCCGCGTCCGCCGCGGCGGGTGGCGTCGCCGGCGGGATGCGGGTGTCCGGAATCACGGCCGCGCGCAGGAACCAGGACGCCACGCCCCGCGCGGCCAGGTCCGCGATCATCGCTCGTGCGGCGCTCTCGGCCATCGCGGGAGACACCAGGCGGTAGTGCCGCTCGCCGCGTATCTCGGTTGGCATGATGTCGGCGTGCAGGCCGAGGCGGTCGCGCACCTCGCCCTGGCGCACCTCGGCCAACGGCGCTTCCCGCCAGGACCCGAGCACCACGAAGCCGGAGTCCTCGGCGCCGACGGGCGCCCCGCAGGCGAGCAGCAGCAGAGTGGCCGCCCACGGCGCCGCGCGGGCGCGGAGGCTTCCGGGCTGTCCTGCGCGCCGCACGGGGCGTGCGGACACACGTCGCTTGCTCGCGGGCATGAACACCTGCCAATGGGCGCGGCCGAAAGGCCGCGGGAGGGCGGTCGGGAGTCGAGTCATGGGGAAACGGCAAGTTTAAGGTCGGAGGGGTCCGTCCGCAATCCAGGCGGCAAGAAGGGGTGCACGTCTCGATTGTGAGAAGAGGGTCATTTTGCGGCGGTGCGGCGGCGCCAGAAGTCGTCGAAGCGGTCGCTGACGATGCGGGAACGGAGGGCGAGGATGGCGTCGGCGCCGGCGACGGTCCAGCGCATGCCGCCGCGCTTGAGGCGGCTGGCGACGACGTTCCCGCAGGCGTCCTCGACGACGCCGTTGCCGATGCACAGTCCCAGGGCGCGGAACCGGGGATAGTCCATGCGCCGGCGGTTGCCGGCGAAGTAGGCGCGCCCCTTATGTTATCCGTCCGCCTACTGGCTGATGATGTTGCTCGAGTACTTGCCCTCGACGCCATCCACGAGCATATCGGCCGCGAACCTGAATTCTCCGGCGCCGACGGGCGTGTATGGGCACAACAACCGGGTCTCGGTACCGCCCCCTCCCTCCGTGCCCGCGATGTCCGTCCAGGCCGAGTTCGCGTCGGCGCGCGTCTGCCAGCGCCACGACCGGATCTCGAAGTGTGTGGCGCTGTCGCCGTAACTCGCCGTGTTACCTAAGCAGGCACCGAGGAGCGCTCCCGGAGCACGTCTTCCGCGGGCGCTGCTCAGCGGGTGTTTTCCCGGCGCGACATTGAGCACGGGCGAGCGCAGGTAGTCTCCGTCGCGGGCCGTCACGACCTCCACGCCGCGTTCCCGGAGCGCGGCGGCATCCGGATTGGCGCCATCGGCGGCCACCGGATTGCCCGCCAGTTCCACGAAGTCGCCGGCCCCGAAGCCTCCGTTGCCAACGAGCGGCGCCAGGTCCGACACCGCGTTGTTACCCAGCGTCGCGATATCCAGCCGGGGCAGCTCCGAGAGAGGCGACAGGTCGGCGATGGCGTTGTCGGACGCCCACAGATGCTCGAGGCCGGGCAGCGCCGCCAGCGACGAGGCGTCCGCAATGGCGTTGCCCGCCAGCGACAGCGACCACAGCCCGGAACGGTTCGCCAGGGAAGAGATATCCGTAACGTCGTTGTGCGCCAGGTTCAGAACCCGCAGCTTGCCGAGCGCCGCCAGAGGGGAGATGTCGACGATGGCGTTCTGGTGGAGCCACAGCCTTTCCAGATGCGGCAGGCCCGACAGCGGCGGGAGGTCGGCGATGGCGTTCCGATGGAGCCACAGCCCACTCAGATTCGGCAGGGCGGACAGCGGCGAGATATCGATAATTTCGTTATCCCGAAGATCGAGTGTATGCAGCGCGGTCAGGCCCGACAGCGGCGAGAGGTCGGCGATCGCGTTCTGGCCCAGAAACAGATGTTGCAGATCCGCCAGGGCGGACAGCGGCGAGATATCGATGATCTCGTTAACCCGAAGACTGAGGATCGTCAGCGCGGTCAGACCCGACAGCGGCGAGAGGTCGGCGATCGCGTTCCGTTCGAGCCAGAGCCTCCGTAGCCCCGGCAACTCCGCCAGCACGGAAATGTCCACCAGGTTGCTGCTCGATATTGCGAGATCCTGCAACTCGGTCAGCTCCGCCAGCACGGAAAAGTCGACCGTGCTGTTGCCGCGGAGCCCCAGCGATGTGAGCCCGGTCAGGTCCCGCAGCGGCGTCAGATCGACCATTCCATTGCCGCCAACATCCAGGGTTGTCAGCCGGGTCAGCTCCGCCAGCGGCCGCAGATCGGTGATCAAGTTCCCCTGGAGGTCCAGCGATCTCAGCGACGTCAGTCCCGCCAGCGGCGTCAGATCGACGATGCCGTGACCTATGAGGGTCAGATCGGACAGCCCGGTCAGTTCCGCCAGCGGCGTGAGATCTGAAATGCCGGAGCCTCCAATGGACACAATGGACAGTTCCGTCAGATCGGTCAGGCCCGCCAGCGGCGTCAGATCGAGAATCTCGAAGTCCCCCAAAATCCACAGCAGCGTGAGCCCGGTCGAAGCCGCCAGCAGCGAGAGATCGAGCACACCGGAACCACCCCAAAGGAGCAGGAATCTCAGCCCGGGCAGCGCCGGCAGCCCGGCAGTGGGGTTGCCCGAAAAGCTAAGCCACAACAGTTCGGTCATGCCCGCCAGCGCTGTGAATCCGGAGACGTCGTTACCTTCAATAGAAAGCCACGACAGCCCGGTCAGTCCTGCCAGCGGGGCAATGTCGACGATGGCGTTGCTCGAGAGAGAAAGCCGCGACAGCCCGGTCAGGCCAGCCAGCGGGCTGAGGTCGACAATGTCGTTTCCGTCAAGCTCCAGGATTGAAAGCCCGGTCAGGCCCGCCAGCGGGGTGATGTCGACAATGTCGTTTCCGTCAAGCGACAGGCTTGAAAGCCCGGTCATGCCCGCCAGCGCCGTGAGTTCGGAGATGCCGATATACTGAATAGAAAGCCTCGACAGCCCGGTCAGGCCAGCCAGCGGGGTAATGTCGACAATGTCGTTTTCGTCAAGCGACAGGCTTGAAAGCGCGGTCAGGCCCGCCAGCGGATTCAGATCGACGATGAAGTTGTGCGAGAGAGTAAGGCGCGTCAGCCCGGTCAAACCCCCCAGCGGACTCAGATCGACGATGGCGTTGTTCGAGAGAGAAAGGTCCGTCAGCCCGGTCAGGCCCGCCAGCGGATTCAGATCGGCAATGGCGTTGCTGTTGAGATACAGCTTCGTCAGCGCGGTCAGGCCCGCCAGCGGGGTGATGTCGACAATCGCGTTGATCGCGAGATCGAGGGACGTCAGCGACGTCAATCCCGCCAACGGCGAGATGTCGACGATGTTGTTGCGGCTCAGATCGAGCGAGCTCAGGCCCGCCAGCGGATTCGGATCGGCAATGGCGTTACTGTTGAGATACCGCTTCGTCAGCGCGGTCAGGCCCGCCAGCGGGGTGATGTCGACAATCGCGTTGCTCCCGAGATCGAGGGACGTCAGCGACGTCAGTCCCGCCAACGGCGAGATGTCGACGATGTCGTTGCCGCTCAGGTCGAGCGCCTCCAGCGCGGTCAGGCCCGCCAGCGGATTCAGATCGGCAATGGCGTTACTGTTGAGATACAGCTTCGTCAGGTTGACTGCGGACTCCAGGCCCGTCAGATCGTCGATGCCCGTTGCGACCGCTCTAAGACTCGTCAGGGTCGCCATATCGGCTTCCGTGATCGGCTCGCCGCTCGCCTTGCCCAGCTCGGCCGCCACCGCCGCGCGCAGGTTCGCGTCGGGCATGGACACTGTCGCGTTGCTGGCAATTGTCGTCTCGACGAGCCGGCCGGACTTGACCACCCCGCCCTCGACCTCGCACCCACCGGTGCTCCTGCAGGTGTAGCGGTAGCCGCCCACCTCGACGAAGCCGCCGTCCTGCAGGCTGATCGCCACCGTCCCGCCAGACGCCGAAACCGATCCGCCACCGATGCGTTCCGGGGTCCACGAACCCGTCGGCATCGTCGTGACCGTGTCGTCGACCTCCCACACGGCGCTCACCGCACCGCCGACTTCCCCCGGGACCTCCACCACGCGCCATTCAAACTCGCCCGCTTCCCGGTCATCGCATCGCGAAGTGGCGGTCGCCGCCGTGCGGGAACGGAAGGCGAGTTCGGCGGTGCAGCGGTCGCCGTCGTCGTAGTCGGACACGAGTGTTCCCTCGTTAGGCCCCTTGCGTGTGTAGTTGTAGTCCCCCTCGTGGACCGCCGATCCCATCGTCTCCCGGAATCGACCGGGTGTCGGGAAGTCGAAGTAGTGACCCTCGTCATCGGCGGCGATCCGCCTGCCCACGACGCGGTCGTCGAACACCGCCTCGTTCGCCGGCGCATAGTCCAGCGAGGGTGCCGTGGAGAGATTGGTCAGGTGCCCGGTCGGGCTGGCCAGGAGGCTCATCACGGTGATCGGCAGGTCCGAGTCGACCCTGAGCTGCCACTTTCCGGCACCGTCGCCCAGTTCGCCCACGAACCCTTCGCCGCCCGTCTCCAGTGCCTGCGCCGACAGTGTGCTCGACGCTCCTGCGGGAACCGTCACGGTGGCGCTTCCGCCCGAAATCTGTCCCCTGCCATCGATCCCCGTGATGTCGACCTCGGCCGCCTCCTCGCCCGCGTTCACCAGGCGCAGTCGGCTCGCCTGATTGACGTTCGAGGCAGGATTGAAGGTTGCTACCCGGTGACGTCTGCCCTCCCGCGGCACCGTGTCGTGCATTGCGGTCAGAAATCCGTCTCCTGTGGTCCGGATGTACGCCAGCACCTCAATGTCCTGGCCGTTCAGTTCCAGACGCCAGTCGCCTTCGCCGGCACCGGTGCCGCCGGTGAGGCCCTTCGCCGCGTTGCCCCTCTCGAGATCGTCGGAGTTGAAGTGCACCGTCTCGTTCGCTTGAAGCGCCAGTCGGGACGTGCCGAAGTCGCGGTCGGTATCGTCGAAGGCACTGATCGTCACCTCAACCCGCTCCGCCGATCGGTTGATGACGCGGACGAAACCCTGGCGCCCGAGCGGGTCGGAGGCGGCCGGGAACATCGGCACCGTATGGACGCCTTCGTCCGCGTTGGACGGCGCCGTCGACAGGTTCGTCAGGTGTCCCGTGGGACTGAGCAGCAGGCTCATCGCGTGGATCGTCCGGTCGGACTCGATGGTGAGCCGCCACTTGCGCGCGCCGTTGCCGAGTGCGCCGGTGAACTCTGATCCGCCGGATTCGAGCTCGTGCGCATCGATCGTCCGCGACGCTCCGCCGGTCAGGGTCAACACCACATCGTCGCCCGGGGAGGCCCCTGTCCCATCAATGCCCCTGATCGTTACTCTGGCGTCCTGGTCGGCGCGGTTGATCAGTCGCAGGCGGCTCTGCTGGTCGCGGTTGCTGCCCGGGTTGAAGATCGCCACGCGATGGCTGCCGTCGTCGCCTTGCGGCACCAGATCATGCATCGACGTGAGGAAGCCGTCCGCGGGCGTGCGGATGTAGGAGAGAACCTCGAGATCAAGGCCGCTCGAGAGGGTAAGACGCCAGTCGCCGCTTCCGGTCCCGACGCCACCATGCAACCCCTTCGCCGGGTTGCCTTCCTCAAGGTCCTGGGAATTGAAGTGAACTGTCTCGCTCGCGTCCATCGCGAGCGTCACCGGGCCGAACCGTACGCCGTCGTCGTCGACCGCCTCGATCCGCGCCTCGCCAGCGCGCCTGGAGTGGTTGATGACGCGCACGAATCCCTGGCGGACCTCGTCGTCAGCCGACGGAAACAGCGGCACCAGGTGCTCGTTGCCGTCCTGCGCCAAGGTCGAATACCCCGGCAACGCAGTCGCGAGGCAAATGAGACAAGTGGCGATCCATCGGCGACGGCCGAGGCTTGCGGATACCGCCGCGCCTTTCGTGCGACCGCGATTTGCCGTATGACAGCTTGATTTCATTTGATCTTCCCGCACCGCCGCATCGCACTATATCTCACACCCGTCCGACTGTGGGTCCATCGCAGCAGGCATCTCCCGACGGGCGCACGTCAGATTTGTTGGGTTTGTGGAAGGATCGGTATTGGCGCCCATTCTGCAAATTTACTTCTGTGAACAGACGGACACGGAGGTCCACCATGGCGGGTACGGACGACATCCGCGAACTCGAACGACGCCGCGACGGCCTGCTCGGCGAGCTGGCGGCGGTAGGCGACCGGCGACCCGGCTCGCTGGTGCGGGTTCGCGGCAAGCGGCAAGCCGAGCTGCCACTGCGCGCGGCCGGGGGATCCGGGGCACCCCGGCTGGAGGCTGGTGCGCCAGGTCGGCGGTCGGACGGTGAACCGCGGCGTGCCGCGCGACGCGCTGGAGGCGACCCGCGCGCAGGTCGCCGAGCACAAGCGGTTCAAGGACCTGTCGCGGCGGCTGGTGGAGGCGAGCGAAGCGCTGTTCGGCGACGGCGCGGCGGCCGGGATCGACCTCGGGACGCTGGAGACGGTGGTGCGGCGGCGGCCGCTGGATCTGGCGGCGCGGCTGGTGGAGCGGCGGCTGAACGCCAACCACGGCGACCGCTCGGGGCAGTGGCTGCCGTGTGCGACGGCGGCGAGGCGTACACGGGGCGGCGGGGCAAGGAGGATGCACTACCCGCCCGCCGCTGGGTGGTGCTCGACGACGGCGCGCCGTGGATCTGGAACATCGCCGACAAGCTGTTCCCCGGCGCCGTCGAGATCGTCGACCTGTTCCAATATGCCGAATTCGGCATAGCTTCCACGCCGCCGAACACCTGTTCGACATCGCCAGGGCCGTCCACGGACACGACAACGACCTCGCGCGCGTCTGGGCGGAGCAGCGCCGCGGCGAGCTCCTCGCCGGCGACTTCGACGACCTGCTCCGCGCCGTCGGCGCCCACGCCGGCCACTGCGAGGAGGCCCGCAAGGGGCGCGCCTACTTCGCCGGCAACCGCCGGCGCATGGACTATCCCCGGTTCCGCGCCCTGGGACTGTGCATCGGCAGCGGCGTCGTCGAGGGCGCCTGCGGGAACGTCGTCGCCAGCCGCCTCAAGCGCGGCGGCATGCGCTGGACGGTCGCCGGCGCCGACACCATCCTCGCACTGCGTTCCTACATCGTCAGCAACCGGTTCGACGACTTTTGGCAGCGCCGCGCCGCCACAAAATGACCCTTCATCTCACAATCGAGACGTACACCCGGCAAGAAGGGGTGTACGTCAAGAAGACGGGAGGACCGTGGCGTCATGCCAGGTCATAACCGATTCTCGCGACCGCCTCGCGCAGGGCATCGATCAGCAGGGGGTCTGCCAGTGCCCGGTGCAACGATGGCGCGGCCGGGAACGGAGACGACGACGGCACGCGCTCGTAGATGGCCACGGCGGCCGCGTTGGTGAGGGAGGACGGATAGTAGACGCCTTCGATGTGGGGGTAGCACTCGTAGAACGCTCGGGACCAGTTCTGCGTCCAGTTCCGTGGCCCGCTGACGAGCTTCATGGATGCGCCGGCTTGCAGGGCAAAGGTTCCGGTGAGATCGAGTAGTGCAACGTCGCGCTGCAATTCGAACGACGCAAGCCAGGGCTGGTTCCTGCCTCGGTCGACCAATCGGCTGGACTGGAATGCTTCCGCGAGGGCTGTCGGGATGTCGACGGCGTCGTAGCCGATGGCCCGCTCCTGACGTTGGGGGGCGCCAGTCGCGTCGCCACGATGGTGATCGAAACGCGCGTCGGTCGGACCGAAGTCCCGTAGCGTGTCCCAGGACGAGCGGAAGGTACCTCCGCGGCGATAGATGCGATGGAGGAGCGTCCCGTTGCCGAGCGTGGTAACGGCAGGGGCGATCTGCCGCAGGACTTCCAGATCGGGAGTACGCGGGAGCTTTGCCCGACGGGTTGCCTTCACCGGAGGGGCCGCCCGCGCCCGTGGGCAAGGAGCGGCGACGGCACGCTACAGGTGCTCGGCGGCGCGCAGCAGTTGGGCGGGATCGTAGCCGGCGTTCAGCCAGTCCAGAGGGGTAAGCGCCTGGTCCCGATCATCTTCGACGAACAGGTCCGGGTTCGGAGTGTGATACCAGTTGTAGACAGCGACCGGGTGTGCCGCGGGGTCCAGCGCCCGGTTCACGCGGGCGATGTTCGGAATGAGCCCCTGCCGTGCGAACTGAAAGTCCGGCACATGGCGACCCTTGTCGATGAGGAAGCTGTAAAGCGACCCGTCGGCGATCATCTGTCGGACGCGGCCCGACGTGATGTCGAGCCGCTTGCTCGCTTCCTTGACCGAATGGCTGCGAGCGACGATCACCGCGTACTTCGCCACGGTCGTTGCCAGCGGATCCTCGTCGAACTCGCGGACGAGCTGCAGACCCCCGGCGCGCAGGACGTGTTGCTCCCCTGGCGTCAAGCCCGTGGTCGCATCGTCATAAACCGTCGGCGTCATCCCTTGCAGTACCGTCCGCAAGGCGTTGTTCAGGGTCTTGGGCGTGGCGTTCTTGAGACCCCGATCCGCAAGGAAACCGAGTGTGATCCGGTCGCTCATGTAATCAACTTTGAGCGTCGCTAGGAACCGCTAGTGTACACGGGGCCTCATGGAGCGCAACCCGCCAATGGCCGGATCGGGTTTGCGTGGCGCGGCTACTCCACCCGAACCGCCCCGCCGCTCACCGCGAAGTGAATCCACGTCGACGCCGACCGCCCGGCCGCCGCGAACGCGTGCCGGTACGCTGCGAGCTGCCCGGAGTGCCTGAGGGCCTCGGTCGGCCACTTCGACTCCGCCAGAGGCGACGACTTGTGATCCAGGATGACGGCGCCCTCCTCCGTCTCCAGGACCACGTCGACGCGGCCGGCGGCGTGGCGGCCGTCGTCGAGCAGGTGGACGATGGGGTATTCGACGCGGATTGCGTGCGGCTGGAAGCGTTCGCGGACGAAATCGAGGAACCGACGCGCGGCCGCGACGGCGTCCTCGGCACGCAACGAGTCGGCGACGCCACAGGCCTCCAGGATGGCGCTCGCTCGCCGTACCGCGCCGGCGGCGTCCGGGTTGACGAGCACCATGGCGATGACGGCGTGCAGTCCGTCGCCCACCCGCGCCATGTCTCCTCCCGCGACGGCGATCCGCTCGCCGAAAGCCAAGACCTCGGCGACGGTTGCGCCGGCGACGGGTCCGGCGTCCGAAGGTCGGGCAGGGGTGCGGGGGAAGTTGCCCGGTGCGCGTTCCTCGAACCAGCGTGGCGCGAAGGGCGCGGCGGCGGCGAGGCCCGAGGCGGCCTGGAAGTCGCGTACTACGGTAGGGACGGTGGTCCCGTGCGGCAGTTCGAGGGTGTCGCTTTCGGGAAGGAGGAACGGAGCCTCGAACGCCTCCAGCCACGCGCCCCGCCTGAGCTTGCCCTCCGGCAGGGCGACGACCAGCAGGTCGCGCGCGCGGGTCATGCCGACGTAAGCCAGCCGGCGCTGTTCCTCCACCGAGAGCCGGGCGCACTCCCGCGCCTCGTCGGAAGCCTCGATGTCCTGCCGGGCGGGCACGCCACGCGTACGTCGGCGAAACAGGTCCGGCCACCACCGCACCATGCGCCCGGCCAGCGGTGCGTCGATGCTGAAACGCTCCACCTGCGTCACCCGCGGTTCCCAGAGGCCGTTCATCTCCTCGTAGTCGAAGTCCGTCAGCACGACGACGGGCCACTCTAGGCCCTTCGCGCGGTGGTAGGTCAGGACGTGCACGGCGTCGCCGGCCGTGACCACGGGCTGCAGGTCGAGTTCCGGCGAACTCGGCTCCTCGAGCCAGAACAGGAAGCCGGTCAGGCTGGCCGCTTCGTGCTGCGCCGCGCAATGCTCTTCGTAGAGGACCGCCAGATCGAGCAGCGCGTCGAGATTGCGTTGGCGCTGTGCGGCCTTGACGCTGTCGGGCCCCCAGGCGGTCACGGTCTCGCGAATGCCCACGTCGTTGAGTATCCGCACGACGGTCTCGAGCGGAGACAGCGACGCGCCGGGCTGACGCATCGCTCCCAGGCGTTGCACCATCGGGTGTCCGCCGTCCCAGTCGCGGCTCTCATGGCCGCCGGCGAGCCACGCCAGGCGATCCGCGAGCCACGTTTCCGGGGGGGCGCCGCCGGCGAGCGCCACCACTTCGGCCACCGCCAGCGTGTCGCTGTCGTCGTTGAGGCAGCGCAGGCACGCCCTCGCGAGGCCAATCTCCGGGACCGCGAGGAGTCCGCGCAGCGTCATCTTCATGGGCACGCGTCGACTGCGCAACGCCCGCGCGATGCCCTCCACGTGCGGGTTCGTCCGCGCGAGTACGGCCATGTCGCCGTAGCGCACCGGGCGGATGTCCCCGGTGTCCGGATCGACGACACGGCAGCCGCTGGCAACGAGGTCGGCGACGCCCTCGGCGAGGGCGTCGAAGCGGTCGTCGAAGCCGCGGCCGCCCAGGTTCCAGCGGGCGACGGCGGGCTCGTCGGCAGCGCCGTCGCGGCGCGGTTTCAGCACCACGCGGGAAGGATCCAGGGTCTCCCGGAAGGCCGTCGCGAAGACCGCGTTCACGTAGTCCACCAGGGGCGCCCGCGAACGCCAGTTGTCCTCGAGCGTAAGGGTGGCGGCGGCGCCGGCGGCGAGTTCCTCGAGGGTGTCGAACACCAACGCTTGGTCGCACCCGCGGAACCCGAAGATTGCCTGCTTGACGTCGCCCACGAAGATCACGCGGTCGGCCAGGCCGGCGAGCTTGACAAACAGCGCGAGCTGCATGGGGTTGGTGTCCTGGAACTCGTCGACCAGCAGGACCTCGAGCTCGTCGCGGAGACGGTCGGAAACGCGCCGGTCGTCCAGGGCGCGCAGCATCAGTTGTTCCATGTCCCCGAAATCGATGAGTCCGGCACGCCTTTTGAGCTCGGCGAACCGGTCCAGGGCTCGGGCGGCGATGGCGAAGGCGCCTTCGGTGTAGCCGCGCAGGTCCGCATGGAAGACCGGGTGCGCGTCGTAGCGGCTCGCGGCGGTCCACACCGGTTCGGCGAGGATTTGGCTCGGCTTGGCCGGCTTCTCCTTGCTCAGGCTCATCCACGCGGACCAGGGGCAATCGGGGCGACCCAGGCGCGGCGCAGCCGTGTGGAGCCGCGCAACGTAGTTCCTGGTGGTCTTCGTCGGGTCACGATCGAGGTCGATGTGGGAGAGCGCCCGCTCGATGGCTGCCGCGAAGGCCGGGGTGGGGTCGTCCCGCGCCGCGGCGGGAAAGAACGCCAGGAGTGCGTCGGCGTTTTCCCGGCCCATCGAGACCAGCGCGGACGCATCGAGATCGTTGTCGCGCGCAAGGTCGGCGATCTTCTTGACGGCGCCTTGCCACCGGTCGAGTTCGAGCCGCGCGCCGCGGGCGTTCATGGCGCGGATCTGGCCGCGGTCCAGGACATCGTCGAGGGCCTGGTCGAAGAGCCGCTGCGAGTCCTCGACGCTCGCGACCTCTAGCCGGGGGGAGAGGCCCCGTTCGAAGGCGAAGCGGCGCAGCAGGCGTTCGCAGACGCTGTGCACGGTCCCGATCAGCGCGCCGCCGGATTGCTCCGCGAGGGCGAAGCTGCCGCTGGCGATCAGCCGCTCCCGCACGCGGTCGCGCAGTTCCGCGGCGGCCTTGACGGTGAACGTCGTCCCGATGATGCGGGCAGGATCGACCTGGTCCTCGACGAGCAGGCGTTCGAGTTCCTCGGTCAGGCGCCAGGTCTTGCCGCTGCCCGCCCCGGCGCTCACGAAGGTGACGTGGGAGAAATCCGTGGTCACTGCGCGGGGTCGAGGCCGGTCAGCAGGCCGAAGTCGTCGAAGCGGTCGGGTCCGTCGGGGCTGCGCAGGCCGTCCTCCGGAGGCCGTGAACGCGCGTCCGGCTCCGTGCCGCGCGCGGGGACTTCCACCAGACCCCGGTCGAGTTGGTTGCGGCGCCAGACGCGCGTGACTTCCGCGCGTTGCCACAGTGCGGCGGCGGACTCTCCCGTTTCGGGTGGGGCGACGAGCGCGTCGGGGAAGACGCTGCGGTCCGGCGCAATCACGTTGCCGGTGATGACGATGTAGTACGCGGAGTAGGGCCAGTCGTTCCGGCCCTCCGCGGTGCGGTGCAACCAGGCGTAAGTGCCGAGCTGAAGATGCCGGCCGGCTTCCATCTCGCGCTGGCGATACGGCTCGCTGCTCCACTTCACGTCCACCACGACGCGCCGCCCGGCCGCGTCGGTCAGCAGCAGGTCGATGGTCCCGCGCACGCCGAAGGCAGGGTGTTCCGCTGCCTGTGCCACCTCGGCCTGCGCGCGCTCGATGCGCGCCCCGCCCAGGTGCTGGAGAAGACGTGCGAGGCTGCGTTCGATGCGGTCGGCGACGTACTGGCGATCGGCCCCCCGTCCACGTTGCAGCAGCACCGCGCCCTCGGTCTCGAACAGGTGATCGAGGTGTGTATCGAGCCAGCCGCGCAGGGCCGCGTCCGTCAGGGCGCTCCAGTGGGATCGGGTCGGGTGGGCGTCGAAGAAACGCTCGAACAGCCGGTGGGCGAGGCTGCCGTAGAGAAGACCCCGGTCGTGCAGGTTCGCGGCGCGCCCGGGCCTGAGGTCCGCCAGGTAGTGCAGGACCCACTCGTGCGGGTAGTCGTAGAGCTTCGACAGGGAGGTGTAGGACTCGGTGGGCCGCGCCGGCAGTGCGACGCCCGTCGACAGCGACCACCAGCGCTTCGGTGGCTGCAGCGGCCGGACGGCCACGGCGGTCGTTGCGACCTCGAGCTGCGGCAACGCGGGCGCGCCGTCACGCAGCAGCGCATCGTCGAGGCGCAGTTCCCGAAAACCGGGGCAGCGGTGTTCGATCTCCGCGAGGAGCGGGTGGCGCCCGCTCCCGGCACGGTGGGCCACGAGGATCAGTCGCCGGCGGCAGGACAGCAGCGGGCGCAGCCAGTGACCCCGCTGGCGCCGCAGCCGCTGCGCGGGAGACGGCAACTCGACGCCGGCGGCGGCCAGGGCGCCGAGTTCCTCCCGGGACCAGGGCAACGGCGTTGCCGGCGGCTGCGGCGGCAGGTCCCACCACAGCACTTCGTCCACCGGGTCGATCACGGTAGCCGGATGGGTCGTGGCGCGCACATGGCCGGCCTGCGCAAAGGCCCCGGGATCGGGTTGGGCGGCCGCGGCCGCGTCGATGAGGCGGTCCAGCTCGTGCTTCGGCACCCGCGCGTGGCCGTCGCCGGACAATTGCCCAAGGGCGTCGGTCAATGCCTGGCACTGGGAGATCGCCGCCGTGTAGACGCGCTCCTCGCGTTCGTCGGCGACGGCCCGGCGTCGCCCGAGCCACCGCGCACAGCGCGCCGCGCGTTCCGCGATCGCGGCGATGGGCGCGCCGGCGTCGGCCGGGAAGCGTGGGCCTTCCAGCCAGTAGCGGATCTCGGCGGCGGAGATGCGCGCGGCGTCGGGCCGCTCGGCCTCCCTCTGCCCGATGCGGGTCATCGCCTCCAGCCATTGCGCGCCGCCGACGCCGGGCTGCTCGGCCACTGCCGCCGCGAGCGGCCGCCGCACGCGCCAGGGCAGGGGAGCGACGGGATGGAGCAGGAACTCCAGCAGCCGGCGCGGGTCGACGGGTTGCCACAGGAGGGCCAGCGCCAGGGCGGGCACCTGCGATACGGGCCGGAAGCGCGAGTGGTGCTGGAAGCCGCAACGCGCGAGCCCCGAGCGTTCGAGCGCGTTGTCGAACACGATGCCGTCCCGTTCCGCGATCAGGACCCGGCTCGATCCCTCGGCCTCGCGCAGGTACTCGGCGATCGCGCGCGCCGAGACGTCACGGGATTCGCCGCGGATGACGAGGACGGTGCCGTCGCCGGCCAGGGGCGCGGGCGCGTTAGGGCCGGTCGAAAGGAGCGTTGCCTGGAGGCGCGCCAGGTCGGAGGACGGTGCTGCTTGCGGCGCGGGGCGGACGCCGGGGTGCACTTCGAAGCCGATTGCGTCGACCACGCGACGCCAGGCGCGGGGCAGGTCCGCGGGATCGTCGAGGAGCACCAGGCGCTCGACCTGGGTCCGGCGGGTCTCGAGTGCCTGCGCCAGACGTGCGAGACGCTGCCCGACACAGGGTGCGGCGCGCTCGCGTGCGAGGGCTTCCACGGCCGCCATGTCCGCGAGGCGTGAGCCCGGACGGTTGCATGTCCCGTCCCATCCGGCCTCGTACCAGGCCGCCCGCCAGCGCATGAGTTCGCGCGCGACGCCGATGGGATCGACCTCGAAGGACGCGTGGTAGAAGCGGGCGAAGTCGTTGGCGTCCGCCAGACAGCTTCGGTAGCGGGCAAGCTGCGCTGCGGCGTGGTCGAGGACCGGCGGCAGTCCGAGATCGGTCTCGAGCGTCTCAAGCAGGCCCCGGGGTCCCAGGCGAATGTCGCCCAGGACCGTGGCGGATGGCGAGGGGTCGAGGCCGTCCGCGTGCCGGCCGAAGCGGACGATCACATGGTGGTTCCCTTGCAGAAGTCCGCGATGCTGCGCGCGGTCTCCCGGCTGATCTCCGGACACGTGGTCGGGATTATCTCCGTCCCGTGGATGGTGCCCATGACCTGTCGGCACTGGGCCTTGACCCCTTCGGCGATGAGCAGCCGGTAGAAATTGATGCCCTCGTCGCGCAGGGGATCGCATTCGTTCACGCTGATGACCGTGGGCGGCAGACCGCGGACGTCCTCGGCGGTCGCGAAGCCGGGCCAGGCGAGCGGGTTCCGGTTTTCGAATTCCTCGATGCCGTAGACCACCGCGCCGCGGTTGTTGTGCAGGTCGAGCAGGATGCCGTTGTTCTCCGTCGAGGACGGGTTCTCGGGCAGCGGCCACTGGCCCGCGATGTACGGGCACAGCGCGTACAGACCGGCGATCAGGTCCATGTTGCCGTCCTTGAGCAGCCTGAGCCCGGTGGCGAGGGTCAGGTTGCCGCCGCCGCTTTCACCCGACACCACGATTCGGCTCGCGTCTATGCCGAGCGTGTCGGCATTGGCGGACACCCACTTGAGGCCGGACACGCAGTCGTTCAGACCGGCGGGGAAGGGTTCCACTTCCGGTACGGAGGAAGGCGAGAGCGCGTTGCGGAAGTCCACCATGGCCACGGCCACGCCCTGCGCGGCGATGATCTTGCCCCACGCGCGGTAGTTCCCGAGGTAGCAGGACATCATCATCATGCCGCCGCCGTGGATGTAGTACACGCACGGGACGGGCGCGTCGGAGTCCGGGCGGACGAACTGGATGTTGATCGTGTTGCCGTCCGGTTCCGAGCGCACTTCGTGGGTGACGATCGAGATGCCTGCCGAAGGCGCGATCTCTTCGTTGTCCGCCATCTCGAAGAACGCGGCCAGCGCCTCGTCGGTCGCCCGGGCTTCCGGCGTGTTGGCCTCTGCCACGGCCGCCTCGCGGCTCTCGATGTCGCCCTGCTCGACGGGCGGAAACGCCCCGAGCATGGCCTGGAGGCGTGGATCGATCCGCGGATCGCTGGCGCCGATTGGCTCACTCATTCGTCACTCTCCTCCCGCAGTGGCTTGTTCATGGTCCGCTTCCAGCAGCCGCGCCCCGCGCATGATGTTGCCGAGGGCGTAGTTGGCCTCGTGGCAGGCGTATTCGTAGACGCTCGTGTCCGTCGCGGGCCAGGGATACTCGCCGCTCCACGGCGCGTCCCAGGCGGAGGGATCCTCCACGGTGAAGCTGTAGCGCAGCGTGTTCCCGTCGATGCGTTCGAACCGCTCGACGACGTGCAGGTCCTCGGTTGCGCCGTAGAGGTAGAGCCCCGACTTGTCGCGGAAGTTGGTGGTGTCGACGACCAGCGTGTCGCCATCCCAGTGGCCGACGGAGTCGCCCATCCAGTTGCGCACTTCCGCCGGCGGGTGCTCGCCGCCGATGCGGATGATGCGGGCGTCGTGGACCATTTCGTTCAGGATCATGACGTGGTCGGGCGTCTGTACGATGCGCTTCACGTTGTTGTAGAGCACGGGCAGCATCGGCGGTCCCGAGGTCGAGCCGAAACCCAGCAGGCAGCGCTCGCCGAGGGGCCGCATCTCCGGGTCGTCGTAGGGTCCCACCGCCATCTGTTCCTTCAGCCACCAGGCCTCGCCGGTGTTCTCGCGGAAGGCGCGGAACAGGACCGCGCGGTTTGCCATGCCGCGCGCCGTCAGTTTCGGCAGCCGGCCGTTCGGCGGATCGTGGATGATCGAGGTGCGGTGCTTGCCGTCGATGGCGAAGGTGTCGTCGCCGTTGTCGATCCAGAAGGCGTTGTAGCCCCCGACGTTGCCCGCCGGGCCGAGCGATCCATCGCCCCCGACCGGTGGCGCTTCGCGGTTCGGGTCGCTACGGGTCGAGGTGGCTGCCCGGAACGCCGCCGCCTGCGCCTCGAACTGCTGCGCCTGCTCCGCGGACAGGTAGAGGTTCTCCCCGAACATCTCCGGCCGTTCGAGCGGGGTGAGCGTCGCCACGTCGTAGACGCCGCTGAGGTCGGGGCGGCCGTCCGCGGTGCGCGGGATGTCGGCGGTGGCCGCGCCGGCGGCCAGGGCGCCGGTGACGGCAGCGATCAGGACGAGCGGTCTGTTGCCCATGGACTTCCTCCGTTCGCGATTCGCGCCGATGTTACGCTAGGCGCTTGCGCCGTAGAAGTTTCGCGCCAGCGAAACTTCCACGCATCCGTTGGGATGGGCGGCGACCGTAGGTCGCGCAGGCCGGAGAGCGCACCCAACGGCGTCTCTCCACGGAGCGGGGTAGCCAGGGAAATCGGGATGACGCGACTGGGGTTGTTTGTGTCCCTGCTCACGTTCGGGCTATTTGGCTGCGGCCCACCCCCGTCGCATGACGCCGCCGAGGCGGATTCGCCGGCGCCTGGCGGCACTCCAGCCGCCGAAGCGCCGGCGGTCGAGCGTTTCCCCCACCGCGAAGCGTTCTTCGGCGACCTGCACGTGCACACGAGCTGGTCCACGGACGCCTTCTTCTATGGCAACCGGGTGGGGCCGCGGGAGGCTTGGCGTTTCGCCCGCGGCGAAGCCGTGCGCCTGCCCACGGGCATCGTCGCGCAACTGGCGGCGCCCCTCGACTTTACGGCGATCACCGATCACGCCGAGGGTTTCGACCGGATCGGGATGTGCACGGACGCCGCTCACCCGATGTACGGGTCGCAGACCTGCGAGGACACGCGCAACCCGAAGCTGAGCATGGACGAGTTCTTCGCGCGCGCCGTGTCTCAGCTCGTCGAGTGGCCGCGTCCGAGCAGTCCGCAACTGTGCGCCGACCCCGATGCATGCGCCGCGGCGGCGCGCGCGACGTGGGAGCGGGCGCAGGCGGTGGCGGACGAGTTCGACCGGCCGGGCCAGTTCACGGCGTTGATCGGCTACGAGTTCACGGGCCTGCTGCCGGGTGGGGGCATGCTCCATCGCAACGTGGTGTTCCGCGACGCGCACGTCACGGAGGACGCGATCTCGTCGGCCGACGTCGTGAACCAGGCGGATTTCTTCCGGCAACTCGACGCCGCCTGCGAGCCCCCGTGCGAGGTCCTCACCATCCCGCACAACACGAATTTCTCGTGGGGCCTGATGTTCGCCCGCACCGACAGGGACGGCGCCGAGTACACGCCGGCGGACATCGAGCGGCGTGTTCGTCTCGACCGCGTGGTTGAGGTGACGCAGCGGAAGGGCAGTTCGGAATGCCAGCTCGGCGTGGGGGCCGCCGACGAGGAGTGCAATTTCGGCATCCTCTTCCCCCCCTGCACCGCGCAAGGGCAGACGGGCTGCGCGCACGAGACCTCGTTCGTGCGCGATGCCCTCCTCGACGGCATCGACCTGGCGAGCCAGGGGCGGGCAAACCCCTTCAAGTTCGGCATGATCGGCTCGACCGACACGCACCAGTCGGACCCGGGGAACACGGACCCGCGCCGGCACTCCCGCTTCGCCCACGCCATGGAGTCCCCGGAGTCCGCGCGGGAGGTCCTCGACGGTGCGCATCCGCTGGCCGGCCCATGGCGGCGCTTCAGCGAAGGCGGGCTGGCGGGAGTGTGGGCGGAGGCCAACACGCGGGCGGACATCTTCGATGCGCTGCGGCGGCGGGAAGCGTTCGCCACCAGCGGTTCGCGGCTGCGCATCCGGTTCTTCGGCGGTGATCTGCCGGCGGACATCGGGGCGCGTGACGACGCGCTGGAGATCGCCTATGCCCGTGGCGTGCCGATGGGCGGCGACCTCAACGGTGGGAACCCACCGACGTTCTGGGTACGGGCGGCGCAGGATCCCGCCGCCGCCACGCTGGACAGGATCCAGGCGGTCAAGGGATGGGTCGAGGCCGGCGAGCACCATCACCGGGTGTGGGACGTGGTGTGCTCGGGCGGGCGCATGCCTGGCGAGGACGGGCGCTGCGCGCCGACCCCGGCGTCGGTGGACACGGCAAGCTGCGAGCGCCATGACGACGCCGGTGCGGCCGAACTCGAGGCGACGTTCGCGGACCCGGCGTTCGAGGCGGATCAACACGCCTTCTACTATGTCCGCGTGATGGAGAACCCGAGTTGCCGCTGGACGACATGGTTCGCGAACGGCGCCGGCATGCCGCCGCCGGACGACGTGCCGCTGACCGTCCGGAACCGGGGCTGGTCCTCGCCCATCTGGCGGGAACCGTAGACGACGGGTACGATCAACGAAGGGGAACCCATCCATGACGCAACCGGGAAGCCGCGGCCACGCCACGGCGAGCCGCAGGGAGTTTCTCGTCGGCGCCGCGTCGTTCGCGGCGCTCGCGGCGGCTTCGGGGCGGGCCGCCGGGAACGAGGCCGGATCGCCTGCCGGCGCGGGTGCGGACCTCCAGGGAGACGGCACCGGCCGGCTCGTGGTCACGGCCGTGGACGCCTACCCGGTCTACATCAACGAGCGCTCGGTAGGGCTGTTCGACCCGCCGACGTTCACGTCCGACGAGGATCCGCGCCGCTGGTACTACGGCGGCCCGTTCGAGCAGTTGCCGTCGGCGATCATCGCGGTGGTCAAGACGAACCAGGGCAGCGTCGGATTCGGCATGGGCGCCGGGGGCAACGCCGCCGTGGAGATCATCCACGGGCACCTGCGGCACCTCGTGGTGGGAGCGGACCCGCGCGGCGTCGAACGGCTCTGGGACCAGATGTACACGTCCGGGTTGTTCTACGGCCGGCGGGGCCTGTTCCCGATGGCGCTCTCCGCGGTGGACAACGCCCTGTGGGACATCGCCGGGAAACACGCGGGCAAGCCGGTGCACGCGCTGCTCGGCGGCGCACCGCGTGCCCGCATTCCGATCTACCAGACCGGCGGCGACATCGCCGCCGGCAAGCGCGCCGGGGTCCGGAACTTCAAGGTGGGGCTGCCCATCGCGCCGGAGACCTCGGCCGCCGACACGCAGGCGGCGATCGACCACGTGATCGCCGCGCGGGAGACGCTGGGACCGGACGGCAACCTGATGACGGACAGCGTGTCGCGCAGGGGGACCGTGGACTGGGCGGTCGGCATCGCGGAGCGGCTGCGGCCGGCCGGGCTCTACTGGATGGAGGAACTGCTGTCGCCGGACGACGTGTTCGGCTACGCGGAGCTGGTGCGGCGGATCGGCGGCGGGGGGCCGGGCTGGACGAGGGTGGCCTGCGGGGAGCACGAATACACCGAGCATGGCTTCGAGGTACTGGTGCGCCTCGGCTCCGCGGAAGTGCTGCAGCCGGACATCACCTGGTGCGGCGGCCTCACGGCGGCGCGGCGGATCGCGCAGATCGTGGAGGACGCGGGGCTCGAACTGGTGCCCCACCGCGGCGGCAGTTCCTGGGGTCTCCCGATCGCCCTGACGGCGCCGAGCTGCACGATGGCGGAGAGCTTCGCGGCGGGCTCACCGATCCTCGACGCCATGACGCCGGTCATCGAGAACGGCGACTGCCTCGCGCCGACGGAACCGGGCTTCGGAACGGCGCTGACCGAGGAGATGGTGCTGGAGCACCGGTTGCCGGTCGGTTGAGCGGGATGCGCTGAAGCAGCGGGAACTTGTGGGGCTACTAGCCCAGGCGCAAGGCTCCTCCAACGTGTCGCATTGCGATAGAATCCCTCAATGAGGATCCGCCATAAGGCGCTGCGGCGATACTGGACCTCGGGCGGACGATCCAGGGCCGGACTCGACCCCGCGATCCTGCCCCGGCTCAGGCTGATGCTGACGGTGCTGGCGCAATCGCCGGGGCCCGAGGGCCTGCACGGGCACCCCGGCTGGGCGCTGCACCCCCTCAAGGGCGATCAGGCCAGCTTGTGGAGCCTTCGCGTCACGGGCAACAGGCGCCTCGTCTTCCGCTTCGAAAACCGCGAAGCCGTCGACGTGGACCTCGTCGACTACCACTAGGACCATCGCAATGAACGATACGACCCCGCAGCTTCCGGCCCACCCGGGCGAGGTGCTGCGCGACTGGATGCGCGGCAACCGCAAGACCATCGCCGAGACCGCCGTTCTGCTCGGCGTCTCGACGTCCCAGCTCAACCGCGTCCTCGCCGGCAGGGTGCGCCTCTCCGCCACCCTGGCCGTGCGCCTCGAGCGGCTCGGCTGGAGCACGGCCGAAGTCTGGTCGCGGATGCAGGCCGCATGGGAAGTCGCTCAGGCCCGCCGCACCGAAGACGCCGCCTGAGAGTCCCAGGCGGTCGGCGCCGCCAAGGCGAACCGCCCCCGCGGACCACCGGATAACGGCGACGTCCGTGACGGGGCGACGCGCCCGACACCCGCACGCCGAGCGTTGCCGGCCGGGCCGGGCGCCGCGCGGCCCGGCAACATGGACCTCCCCGGCTATCGCCTGCACCCGCTGCGCGGCGACATGGACGGCTACTGGAGCGTAGTGGTGTCCCGCAACTACCGTATCGTGTTCCGCTTCGACGACGGCGAGGCCGTCGACGTCGATCTCGTCGACTACCACTAGTGTGCTGTCTCATGAATAGCTTTGCGGTTTGCGGTAGCGCATTTTTGTCGCTGGCAAGGCGCGTCCGACGAACAGTGGTAGGCCCCACGTGAGGAGGCGCAACGCCGCCAGCGGCGAAAAGGCGCAGCGCAAACGCGAAGGTATTTGTGAGACAGCACACTAGAGAAGCCCAATGACCCGCATGAAGAACCCCGCCCACCCCGGCAGGCTCGTCGCGAGCGCCATCGAGGCCGAAGGCTGGACGGTCACCCACGCCGCCGAGCGCCTCGGCGTCACCCGCGCCTACCTGTCGCGGATCCTCCACGGACACGCCGCCGTCACGGCCGCCACGGCGCTGCGGCTGGAGGCGCTCGGCTGGTCCGACGCGGAACACTGGATGCGGATGCAGGCGAGCCACGACATCGCCCGGGAGAGGGCTCGCGCCGTGGCCTGATCGGCGTTGCGCGCGCTCAACGCGGCGGGCGGCGCGGGAGCCGGTCGCGACCGCCTCTCCGGCACTCCCGGCGCGGTTCCGCGCAGTCCCGCGCGACGGGGCGCGAAAACCGTCCCGCGGCCCTGGAACCCGCCTCGCCGAACCCCCCGAAAACCGTTGACAGCGCCCGGTTTCCGGCGTTAAAGCACTCCCGCTCGCAGTCCCGACGAACGTCGGGAGCAACCGTCGCCGCCCGGGTCCCCGGACGGCTAGTTTCAAGTAACATGCGCGCGCACGGGGCCAAAAGACCCGCGAGGGCGCGGCCAGCGCAGTCCGTTCTTGGCGCGATCACTTGGCATCGTGGTCAACTACTTGAAACCCAAGAGCCTTTTGACGCCGACTAGCGGCCTGGTGAGAAATGCGGGCTAGGGAAGCTCTTCATCAGAGCTTCCCTAGCGAACCCTTGAGAAGGGATCGCGCGTACGCAGTTCCGGAAAGAGGGAGAAGTCGCGGTCACGCGTCAGCAGCGCATCCACTCCGTGTGCCACGCAGATCGCGGCGATGCGGGCATCATGGACGACGCCGCCGACGACACGGGGGCGCTGCACGAATCGCCCGAGAATCTCCGCGAAACCCTCCGTTTCTCCGATCATGCGGTGCGTGGGCGCTCCCGCCCAGGCCATGACCTGCTTCCACGCCTGCACTGGAGAGGTGACCGCGTCCTTCCAGATGCGGCGGTTCGTCACCACGCTCAGGAATTCGTAGCAGCACGGCCAGGGGATGGCCCATGCCGTATCCCCTTCGGCAAGGCCCGAGAGCGTTGCATGGGCTTCGTCGCCGATGCGTGACTCGCCTCTGTGTGCGTAGACCAGGACGTTGGTGTCGACCGCGATCACCCCGTGCCCCGATCGCCGTAAATCAATTCACGCAACTCGGGCCAGGAGTACCGCTCCAGCGGGTCGGGGGCGTTGGGGTCGCCTACCCTCAAGTCCGGCAACCTGTAACGGTTCTCTACCGCGGGTGACGACAGGACTGCGCGCAGACCGTCCTCCACCACCGCGCGTAGTGAACTCCCGGTCTCACTGGCGCGTCGCTTGGCGCGTTCCAGCAGTTCGTCGTGGATGTCGATGGTCGTCTTCATGGACCCATACTACCCATATCAGGGAGTATGGGGAAGCAGTCAAACGCGCACGGACCGACGCTCGGCGTGGCGAGCGCCGGTCGAGATGGCCGGATGCCGAGCAGCCTCCGACCGAACCCTGGCCCGACCCGCCTACGCTCTTGCTTGTCTCTTGCTTGCGGACCGGGGCGCAGGGCTGTCCGCGGGTACCGCCGCTATCCCGCCGCGTGCTGGGCCGCTGCCGACGGGGCCGCCCCGGCCTGCAGGCGCCGCAGCTCTTCCCAGCCGAAGTAGCCGGTGAAGTTGTCCTCGTCGAAGAAGATCACCGGGCCGTCGGCGAGCATCAGGTAGTCGACGTCCTCGAGCGCTTCGGTCTTGTGGTGGATCATCCCGTTGGGTTCGAACAGGAAGTCCCCGGCCTCGAGGATATTGTCGCGCACCTGCAGCGAGCCGCTGATGACGTAGACGTACACGGCCCCGATGTGCTTGTGGGACGGTGCGGCGTAGCCCTTCTTCCAGCGGTAGATGCCGGCGTGGCGACCCGTCTCGCCCTGCGACCAGAGCAGCCGTATCCAAGCCATGCCCGGCTCGGTCTCGAGCCAGTCGTCGTCCGAGGCCGCGACCACGGTGTCGGTGAGGTTCTCGTCGAACGGAGTGATGTCTTGCGGTAGTGGCATGTAGCCTCCCTCCTGTCTAGGCATTGCCGCTCGATTGTGGACCTTCCCGATAGCGTCTGCAATGGATGTGGCGGGCTTCCATGGACCGCCGGTCCCCGCTCGCGGTACGCTCCGGGGAAGGTCTTCGCAGCCAGGGCGACACACACATTCCCGATACCGGCACCTCGGAGCGGATCGAACTGAATCCGCCGCCCACGAGCGAGCGCGTGCGGCCGCGGACGGTGTTCGTCATGAGTTCCGTCCTGTTCGGCGTGCATTTCGCCGAGGCCCTCAGCGTCAACCTTTTGCCGTTGACGCTCTACCTGTTCACGGAGAACGCCTTCTTCATCGGGCTGATCCTCGCCATCAACCCGATCTTCGGTTTCATCGCGCAGCCGATCGTGGGCGTGCTGGCCGACCGGACCTGGACGCGTGTCGGACGCCGGGCGTTCTACTTCATCATCGCGGCGCCGATCGTCGCGGCGACCGAGATCGCCATGCCCTTCGCGACGACGCTGTGGCTCGTCGTGGCGCTCGTGGTCGTGATGCAGTTCTTCGTGGACGTGATCTTCGGGGCGTACCACCCGCTGCTCGCGGAGATGGTGCCGCCCCGGCAGCGCAACTTCGTGGCGGGCGTGAACCTGGTCGCCGCCCAGCTCGGGTGGATCGGGGTGCTGTTCATCGGGATGCCACTGGTGACGCACTTCAAGGGGGACTACGGCGACCAGTTCTACGGGCTCCCGCTCTACTTCATGGCGGCCGGCGTGATGCTCGTGTTCGTCATGCTCATGGCGTTCGTTCTGAAGGAGCGGCGGCTCGACCCGGTGCAGCCGCGCGCGCGGCTGACGCCGAGGCAGTACGTGCGGGACTTCGTGGACCACCCGATGCTCCTCAGGCTCGGCTTCGTCAACCTGATGCGCTCGCTGCAGCGCACGGCGATCGCGGGGTTCGTGGCGCTCTACGCCACCAAGATGCTGCTGTTCGAGGAGGCGCAGTTCGGCCAGTCCTGGGGCTACATGCCGTTCATCGCGCTGGTCTTCGCCATGCCGGTGGCGCTCGTGATGAAACGGCTCAACCGCCAGCAGGCGATGGTCCTGGCGTTCGTGGTGATGCTGGTGTGCTCGGCGATCGGCTACGTGGCGGACACTCCGGAGATGCTGCTGGTGGCGGCGATCTGCTTCGGGCTCGCCGACGTGGCGATCGCGATGGCGCACAAGACGCTCTGCACGGACTACTTCCTGCAGGGAATGATCGGGCAGCAGTCGACCACGATGAACATCTTCTACGGGATCGGACGCACCTTCGGGCTCATCCTGGTCGGCGCGACCATCAACTACGTGTTCGACAACGACTACTCGGTCATCTGGCCGATCTCGGCCGTCCTCGCGGTCGTCGGGATTCTGGTGCTGCTCGGCGTGCGCGACGTGCGCCACGAGGATGTCAGGCGGGCCGAGGGCGGCTAACGCGTGCGATCGGAAGGGCGGGCGCCAACTGCAGCGCTCCGCACTCACCAAGCCGGAGATTGCTTCACTCCTTGGCTTGGGGGGCATAGATCGAGCTACGCCGCATTCCCACCCGGAGGGAGCGCTCGCGTAACCTCACCTCGTCGCTTGGATCGCCGTCCAGCCGGTACGCCTTGAACACATGCTCCCGGCCGGCGTTGGGGTTGTCGACGAGGGACGTAACGAGTTCATTCGTCCTCAGGTCAAGGGTGTATGCCGCCGTGATCCGCCCCGCCTCGCGGCGTGTCATGGTGGAAATCTCCACCAAATCGTCCTCCACCTCCATGTCAACGGGGAGGACCAATGTACGGTGGTGCGCGGTCCCCTCGGCGAGCGAGAACGGCGTTGGCGCCACATACATCTTGCGGTCGCGCACCAAGATGTCGCCGTAGCTCCCGAAGCTGCGGAAGCTCTTGTTCTCGTGCACATAGCTGTGTCGGCGTTGAGAAAACTCCCGTGGCAGATCACCAGGTCCAGCACCGGATACTGGTGGCCGTCGGGTTGCGCCGGATAGCGGCCGAAGACGTAGAAGACCTGCCTCCCGTTGTGTTCCCCGCGCGGCACCTGACTGTTGCAGTCGTAGTCCGCGTCGCGCCCGGGGTAGGCGAGGCCCTTGAGTTCGTATCCCTCGGCGCGCTTGACCAGGCGAAAGTCGGGATAAGTGTTGCGGCCGGGTTCGTCGTAGTGTTCGCCGATGCGCTCAAGCCGGGCTCTGAACCAATTCTGGAAATGGAACTCCTTGTCGCGCCGGCCGGCCCGCTCGATCAGAACGCCGTGCCGGACCGCCGTAACGCACTCCCTGAATACCGTACAAACCAAGCTCATGCGCCGGTCTCCGCGCCCTCGCCGCCGGCTCCATAGTGAAGAATGCCGATCAGCGACTCGATCCTGGGTTCGCTCGCGTCCAGGAGCGCGAGTGACTCGTCCGAGTTCCGCAGGCGCGATAGATCAGAGATCAGATGGGACATCACGACGACCCGTACGTCGTTGCGGCTCAGCCTCCTGCCGTGGCCGCGGAGCCGCCGCATCTGCGCCGCGGCCCTTGAGTGAACGCCCTCCCAGCGTACATGGCTCCGGCCCTCGAGCATCACGCGGGCACGTTTGCGGCACACGACGACGATGTCGAGGTCGATCGGCTCTTTCGCCTGCCGCTTCGGCATCGCCACGGACATCTCCCCCTTGATCGGACACACGGCGGTGATCGCGAACCCGGCCACCATGAGCGAGTACAGCACCGACCGCCATCCTTCGTGGCGCGAGTGGTGGTAGGTGAAGACCAGAACGCCCTCGTCCACCAGCACGCGGTGGACTTCGGCCCACACGCCGGCGAGCCGTTCGGCGAAGGCGTCTGCGTCCGCATGTTGCACCTCCGCGTCGTTGCGCGTCGTCCGGGCATCCCCGCGTCCTTGCGTGCCGAGGATGTGGCGCTGCCACACGTGAAAGAAGTCGGCGAGCTGCGAGTAGTGCACGTTGTCGAAGAACGGTGGGTCGGTCACCACGGCATCAACCGATCCCGAGCGGAGACCCGTGCGGCTTGAGTCGCCGCACGAAAGGTAGACTTGCCGTCCCTCGTCGAAGGTCTTCAGATCGGTAGCGATGTCGAAGGCGAGCGACCGGGAGAGCCCGTACACCTTGTCGGTCCGGCGCCGGCCCTCTTCCGGGCGGATCCGAATCTCGAAGGGGTCTCCGGCGTATTCGAGGGCACGGCGAACACGCCCCTCGAACAACGTCAGGAACGAGCCGGAGCTCTTCGGCGTTCCCCAAACGTTCGCTTCGAGCGGTGTCCGTTCGGGTTTCAATACGTGGTGGGCAAACATGTGCCTCACCGCGCCGGTTCCCTCGCCCTTGTACGACGCGAACATGTTGTTGAACTCGAGAGTGCCGGAGAACAGGCAAGTGAACAGCTCGCGAAGGACCGGATCCGCGATTTGACGAATCCGGTCCGCCAAAACGGAGAGACATAGCAACTGACGGTAGTTGAACATCTCGTGCCAGTGCCGGTAGTTGTAGCCGAGCGCCTGGTTCGTGTTGTAGCCGGGCTCGATTCCGACCTTCGGAAACGCGTCTTGTCGCTTTGCCAGCGTCTTTCGTGCTTTCTCGTAGAGGTCCCGGTCCGCTTCGGTTGCCGTCGCGTAGACCTTCCTCCCGTCCGGCGCGAGGACGAGCTTTGCATACAACCGGTGCGCCGGCGGTGCATTCCCCTCCCGAATCGTCCTCGCGATCGCGAACTCGTGCGAGCAGGCGGGACATGTCGCCCGCTGGCGGCACGCCGGCCCCGTCCGTGGATCGAACCGCTCCGAACAGCGCCCGCAGGTTGCTTCGACCGCGTCGTACCGGCACGCGTTCACCTCTCCGCAGGCCGGGCAGACGCACTGCGCGCCGGGGTGACGTCTCGGATACGCGTGACGGGCAAAAATCCTCGAAGAGAAGAGGTCTACTGCCGTCCCGCACTCTGGGCAATCCACCTGCTTGACCCAGAAATAGTACAGGACATCCGCCGGAGCGCCCTGTGCCAGTTCCGTTCTGTAGAAGGACTTTATCTGCTCGGCAACGTCCCGTTCGATGTCACGGAACGTCTCCTGCACGGCTTCGCTATCGTGGACCGCCAAGGCATTGCGCACGAGGAAGTGCGCGACGGGATTAATATCGCGACCGATCGCTCGGGCACCCAGCTTGAGCGCTTCTCCGACGGTCGTGCCGCTCCCCATGAACGGGTCGAATACGACCATGCCCTTGAGCCGCACCGGGCGATAGAACGCGCCCATGATGTCCGTGCCCGCAGGTGACAGCGCGCCCAACAGAATCGCTCGAAACGCCGTCCCCAGCCGCTGCGCCCACCACTTGTGAACGTGATATAGGGGGGCGGTGTATCTCCTTGCGCCAGCTCTCGGCTTCGGCGATGTCGCTGATCGTCTCGAACGGAAAGGCGTCGTCCTCTAGCGCGCATGAACCCTCGCTGACAGGGAGGACTACCTCCTGGCCACGGTCGGCCCCGAGCTCCAACTCTTCTTGCTTGTTCAACGCACGGGCACCCGGGTCCACGCACGCCGCCGTCCCATGCAGCCATGGGCCGGCTTCGCGCTTGCCGGGATCGCGGTGCGGCGGCTGGACATCCGGCCCCTGGCCTCAGACACCCAGGGCAAACCCCTCGTACCCGTTGGCGGCCACCTCGTCGCATTTCTCGACGTACGGCGGAAAGCCGATGTAGGGCATGAAGACCCGCGGTTTGCCCGGGACATTGACGCCGAGGTACCAGGAGTTGCACGTCGGGTAGAGCGTCTCTCCCGCGACGTCGTTGACGTGCGCCACCCAGGCGTCTTCCGCCGGCTCCGTGGCCTCGATGGTCGCGTGGCCCTGCTCGCGCAGGTACGCCATGCAGTCCGCGATCCAGTCGACGTGCTGCTCGATCGAGACCATCATGTTGGTCAGCACGGACGGGCTGCCGGGCCCCGAGATCGTGAACAGGTTGGGAAAGCCCGCGGAGCCGAGGCCGAGGTAGGTGCGCGGGCCGGCCGCCCACTTGTCCTTCAGGGTGCGCCCCCCGCGGCCGCGGATGTCGATGCGGTGCAGCGTGCCCGTCATCGCGTCGAACCCGGTGGCGAAAACGATGCAGTCGAGGTCGTACGACACGCCGCCGGTGACGAGGCCGGCGGGCGTGATCTCCTCGATCGGTGCGCTGCTGATGTCGACGAGCGTGACGTTCTCCCGGTTGAAGGTCTCGTAGTACCCGGTGTCCAGGCAGGGGCGCTTGCAGCCGATGACATTGTGCGGCGAGAGGAGCGCCGCAATGTCCGGATCCTCCACGATTTCGGCGATCCTCTCGCGGACGAACCCGGCGGCGGTGTCGTTGGACTCGGGGTTGACGAGCAGGTCGGAATAGCCGGCCAGGAACGCGAAGCCGCCGATGCCCCAGCGGTCCTCGTAGTCCCGGCGTCGTGCGTTGGGGTCGTCGTCCACCGCCGCGAGTTCGCGCATCTCGGCCTGCACGCCGAGGGCCCCCGGCATCTGGCGGTTGCGGGCGCGGAACTCCGGGTATTCGGCCTTGATCGCCTGCTGGACCGCCGGGTCGAGCGGGCCGTTGCGCGCCGGGATGGAGTAGTTCGGGGTCCGCTGGAAGACGGTCAGGTGGCCCGCCTCGCGGGCGATGACGGGAATGGACTGGATGGCGGACGAGCCGGTACCGATGATGCCCACGCGCCGGCCCGCGAAATCCACGCCCTCGTGAGGCCATTGGCCCGTGTGGTGGATCTCGCCCGCGAAGGTGTCGATGCCCTTGAAGGCGGGCGTGTTGGCGGAGGACAGGCAGCCCGTGGCCATGATGCAGTAACGGGCCTCCACGACCGTTCCCGTGTCCGTGCGCACGGTCCAGCGATGCCGGTCTTCGTCGAAGACGGCCGCGGTGATGCGTGTGTCGAAGTCGAAGTGGCGGCGCAGGTCGAAGCGGTCGGCCACGTGGTTCGCGTAGCGCAGGATCTCGGGCTGGCCGGCGTAGCGCTCGGTCCACTCCCACGCCTGCTGGAGATCCTCGGAGAACTGGTACGAGTACTCCATGCTCTCGACGTCGCAGCGGGCCCCGGGATAGCGGTTCCAGTACCAGGTGCCGCCCACGCCGCTGCCCGCCTCGAACCCCTGCACACCGAATCCGAGGCCGTGCAGGCGGTGCGCCATGTAGAGTCCCGCGAAACCCGCACCGACGATTACCGCGTCGACGTGCCTGATGCTGTCCGGCATGTTCCGATCCTTCCGAGGAGAGCAGCGCATTCTATTGGGGTTGGGGCCGCCTCGCGAGCGTCAGAGGCCTAGCAGGCGAAGGGGCAAGGGCAGGACCGGGACGCCGTTTATTTCGCCGGCCTCGCGGCCCTTGCCCCAGATCTCCCCGTTGGCATAGCGCGCGACCTGCTTGATGTCCTTGGGGCGAAGCGGATTGGTCCACTTGACCTCGACGGGCCAGAAGCGGCCGTCGCGCACATTCGCGACATCCACCTCGCCCCGCGCCTTGATGTAGTAGGTCGGATGGGCGCGGCGGCAGTGGGCCGCGACGCATGCCTCGACGATCTGTGATCCCCGCACGGGATCCCGGGCCCGTTGCCGCTGGCTCTCGAACGACGCGGACGCAGGCTCCAGCCACGCACACACGGCATGCAGGATGAAGGGATCGGAGAACACCACCTTCCTCGCCTTTTTCGGCGCGGGCGACAGGGTGTCCTCGCGCAGGGCGGGCACGACGCATACCGCGTCCATGCGCTCCAGCAGCCCGACGTAGTCCGCGACCGTGCTGGGATGGTCGATCGACAGGTCCCGCGCCAGCGCGTTCCAGGTGATCTGGCTGGTGTAGCGCTGGACCACGGCGGAGAGGACTTCACGAAGATAGGCCTCGTGGCGGCCGCGCTTGAGGACATCGCCCCGGATCCAGTCCGAATAGGTGGCGAGCGTACTCGGGCGGATCGTGCCGAGCCCTGCAAGGTCGTTGATGGCCGTCAGGTAGCCGCCGTGCAGCAGATAGCGGTCGAACGCGGCGTACAGGTCGTCGAGGACGGCGGGGTCGGCGAGCGCCGCCGGTTCCGGAACCGTTCCCGCCAGGGCCACGTACCCCCGGAACGACAGCGGGTGCAGCCGGAAATCGGGCTCGTCCGCCGCGCCGCGCCGCCCCGGGAACCGCATTCTCGCGTCCTGCATCAGCGCGAGGTCGGATCCCGTGACCATCAGCACCGTGCGCTCCAGCAGCCCCGCGTCGACGGCGAACTTGACCGCCCTGTCCCAGTTGCGGATATCGGTGATCTCATCGACGATCAGATAGTTGCGGCCGTCCGGCGGCGCGTCCTCGAGGTGCGTGTCGATCTGCAGCAGGAGCCCGTGATGGTCGTCGATCAACTCCCCGGTCAGGAACGTGATGGCCCGCGCCGGCGTCCCCCGCTCAGCAGCTCCGCCATCCACTGCTTGAGGAGCGTCGACTTCCCGATCTGCCGGCCGCCGCCGAGGCTGTAGATTCCCGGGGGTGGATCGTGGCAACCGGTCAAATGAGAGGCGAACGGTGTCCGAGCGGACAAGTGGCCAGGTGCCGCAACTGCGGGTCGCGCTCCCGGAACGACTGCGGATCGGTCAGGTGGCTGTTGTGCGGCAGGAACCTCGGGTCCACGTAACGTTCGACTTCGTTCGGCGGATAGCCTGGACATGCTGGCTAAATTTAGTCAATGGTCAATGACCAAATTTGATCGGCGGTTGGCGAATGGGCCAATCCGGTTGGACTATACTGCCGCGTTCACCCATGGGAGGCATGGCATGAGCGCGGCAAGCTGGGCCGAAGCGGCGACGATTCCGGCCGCATACAGGACGATCAGGGAGCGGGGCCTGGAGAAAAACCTGGAAGAACTGGAGGCGTACGGCCTGACCGTAATCACCCCCGAGCAGCTCGGCGAACCGCGAATCCTGGAAAGGGCGCGCGCAGCCGTTCTTCGGATCGCCGAGGAGCGCACGGGCGTCCGCCACGACATCGAGACGGGCGCGCACGGCACGGTGGAGGAGGGGCGGGCGGGCTCGACCGACTGCCAATACCTGCTCTTCTCGTTCCTGGAGGAGGATCCGGTTTTCGAAGAGATCATCCAGCACCCGATGACCCTGCCGCTTGTCGAGTACTACCTCGGGGAGCATTGCCAGGTGTCCTCGCTGACCAGCTTCATCAAGTGGTCCGACGCTGTGGGTTACGGACCGGGCCTGGGGCTGCACAACGACTCCGGGCTGTACCGGGCGGGGCCGCTGCCGGCCACTCCGCACGTATTCAACACGAACTGGATCCTCACGGACTACACCCTGGACAACGGCGCGTTCTGCATCGTGCCGGGGTCGCACAAGCTCTGCCGCCATCCGAAGCCGGGCGAGGGCGTCGAGGACGCGGTGCCGGTGGAGGCGCCCGCCGGCTCCGTGCTGGTCTTCCACGGCAATGTCTGGCACGGGGCCTTCCCGCGCAAGAACCCGGGCCTGCGGCTGTCCGTCAACGCGTACTACTGCGGTCCCCATTACCGTACGCAGGAGAGCTTCCACGGGCGGATCAGCGACGCGATGCTCGCGCGCAACGGCGACCGGTTCCGGGAGCTCGTCCACTACGACGATATCTGGGGCTTCCAGGACGGGCGGGGCCCCGTGCCGTTCCACCAGCGCGGCTGAAGGCCGACAGGCCGCCCGCGTGACCGGCCCGCGCTTCGGGACGCTCGCGATCAGCAGCCTCGCGCTGCTCAGCGCGGTCGCCAGTCTCGCCCTGCTGGGGGTGAGGACCTGGCCTTTCACAAGCTGGTCGCTCCTGGCGTTCGCGGCCTGGATCGCCCTGCCGGCGTGGCTCTGTCACGTGGTGGCGCCCCTGGCGTTGGCTCGTGACGTACTCGGGCCCGTGTTCGCCACCCTCGCGCCGCTCGCTCTCGTTGGAGGGTGCGCCGCCATCGGGCTCGCCGTCTGGCGGCGGCCGGACGCCCCACTGCCGATCGCCTTCGTCGTGGCGCCGGCGGTGCAACTCGCCGTGGCGATACCCTTCCTGCTCTTCACCGGCACCGACAAGCCCGCGGAGATCCGCCCCGCGGGCGAGTCTCAGGAGTCTTGACCGCGGACCGATCCGGCGTGCGCGAGACGCTCGGTGATGACGAGGTGCTTGCGCACGAGATCGGGTGCGATCGCGCCGGCCCGGCTCCCCGCCGCGGCGCGCATGCGTACGGCGTGAAAGCCGATCCCGGTCAGCGCCACGCCAGCCAGCAGGACGAGGGTCAGAACGCCGATGCCGGGCTCGTCGGCGAGGTCGAACAGCGCCGCGGTGCCGGCGGCGGCGGCCAGGAGGAACAGGCACGACACGACCAGCGCCGCGCGCGTGTCGAGCCGCAGGCGTGCGGCGCGCCGGGGGCCGGCGGCAAGCGCGCGTTTCAGCTCCCCGACGGAGAAGTGGTCGAGGAACCAGCCGGTGTCCTCGTCGAGGCCGCGGTCGTCGGGCGGATCGATGGTGCGTCCCGTGATCGGGTCCCTGGCGGGTTCGCCGCGGCCGTGCGCCGCGATGCCTTCGAGGGTCGCGCGATGCACGCGTTCGTCGATGGGATAGCGTACGGCGATGAAGATCGCGGCCAGCATCATGGTGCCCGGTACGCCAGCGTACAGCAGCCGGATCGCCCAGCGCACGGCCTCGGGCTGGTCCGCGTTGGGCTCGAAACCCAGCGTCGCCAGGACGGCGAGCGGTATCGCGGAACTCGGGATGATCGCGAACTTGGTGACGATCGACCAGAGCGCGCTGAACTGCCCCTCGCGGCGCTTGCCGGTGTAGAGTTCGTCGTAGTCGATGACGTCCGCCTGCATCGACGGGCCGAGGAACTGCCCCGTCGAGAACGCCATGCCCCCGATCATGAAGAAGAACATCACCCAGGGGGCGGCGCCGTCGCCGTAGATGAAGCTCGGCAGCGCCGTCAGGAGCGCCTGGCACGTGAAGGAGAGGACGAAGCTCAGTATCCACACCTGTTTCTTGCCGAACTGGCGCGCCAGGCGGACGAACACCGGTAGCGTGACCACGCCCGTCCCGTACCCGAGCAGTAGCGCGACGCCCATCCACTCGACCCAGTCCGTGATCCCGAGGGCGTAGCGCAGGTAGAACGGCATCAGCACGCCGATGCCGCCGGAGGTGATGGTGGTCACCATGTAGCACGCGAGCAGGATCCGGAACGGGTGGTTGCGCAGCGCGCGCCGCACGCCGGGCACGAGCGGGTTGGGCTTGCGCGCCGAGAACGCCGGGTTCTCCGGCACGCGCCAGCACATCCAGTAGTAGGAGAGCACCAGCAGCACGGACATGCCGACGGCGAACCAGAGGAAGACGATGCGCTCGGCCTCCGCCTGTTCCGTCCCCTGGGCCTTGATGAAGCCGATGAAGATGGCGGGGCTCGCGGCCGCGAATGCCTGGCCGAGCAGCGAGATGCCGTCGCGCCACGCGAACAGGCCCGAGCGCTCGTGGTAGTCGGACGTGAGTTCGGGGCCGAGGCCGTAGTGGGGTATGAAGTAGACGGTGTGGAAGAAGAAGTACGCCATGAAGGCGGTGGTGAACCACGCGGCGCCCATCAGGGGCGTGATGCCGTCGGGCGGCGCGAACAGCGCCACCATCGAGATCGCGGTCAGGGGCGCGCCCACGAGGATGTAGGGCCGGCGCCGGCCCCAGCGGCTGCGGGTGCGGTCGGAGAGCCAGCCCATGAGCGGGTCGGTGATGGCGTCGAGGGCCCGGGCGAGCACCTGGGCCAGCGCGATGAAGCCGACCGCGACGCCGATGGAGTCGGAGTAGAACTTGGTCATGTGGATGGCGACCGGGACGCCCATGGCCATGCCCGCGAAGTTCGGCAGGCCGTACGCCAGCTTCATCGACAGGGAGAGCCCGTCGGG
Organism: Pseudomonadales bacterium; assembly: GCA_963664635.1. Taxonomy (GTDB): domain Bacteria; phylum Pseudomonadota; class Gammaproteobacteria; order Pseudomonadales; family Azotimanducaceae; genus VXNE01. The sequence goes on from OY761542.1 coordinate 1,873,893, forward strand.
CGCCGTGGCCGGTGCCGGGGTTTCGGCGGCGGGTTGGCGAGGTTCAGCCACGGGCGCTCCCGGGACGGACCGTGACGCCGGTGCGAACGTTGGACTCGATGGTGTGATGCCTCTGCCGCCCCGCCTGGAGTCCTTGAGCGACCTTCAAGTGGACGGACGCGCCCAGTTTACGAACAGCGTGTCCAAGTTGCGAAGCAACTTGATCGCGTCGCCGCCAGGCGACGCGCCCGGTCTCCGGCCGGAGACGGGAACCCCGCCGCGTTATACCCCGTGCCCGTTCACGCGATCAAACGGCCGGCTCCGTCGCAACGCGGGCAGCGGGGAGCGCATGGCGCTTGAAGCCGGTGCGCGGGCGGTGCGAGTATCGGTGCGGTCGCGTGCGCACACGCCCCGGAGCACCACCCGCCATGCCCCTCGTCGACGACATCGCCAGCCGCAAGGAAGCGCTGACGCGCTGGCGCCGGGACCTGCACGCCCATCCGGAACTCGGCTTCGAGGAGCACCGGACCGCCGAACTCGTGGCCGAGAAGCTCGAGAGCTTCGGCATCCAGGTCCACCGCGGGATCGGCGGCACCGGGGTCGTCGGCGTGCTGCGCGTGGGCAACGAGACCGCCTCCGTCGGGCTGCGCGCCGATATGGACGCCCTGCCGATCCACGAAGACAACGCCTTCGCGCACCGTTCGACCCACGACGGACACATGCACGCGTGCGGCCACGACGGCCACACGACGATGCTGCTCGGGGCGGCGGAGTACCTGGCGCGCACGCGCAACTTCCGCGGACAGGTGAACTTCATCTTCCAGCCGGCCGAGGAGGGCATCGGCGGCGCGCGCGCCATGATCGCGGACGGGCTCTTTCGGGATTTTCCGTGCGACCGGATCTTCGCCATGCACAACGCGCCGGGGCTGCCGGTGGGCAGCTTCGCGGTCAAGAGCGGTGTCGTGACGGCCGCCGGGGCCTTCTTCGACATCGACATCGCGGGCCGCGGCGCGCACGGGGCGCATCCGGACCACAGCGTGGATCCGGTCATCGTAGCCGCGCAGCTCGTCACCGCGCTGCAGAGCGTCGTGTCGCGCAACGTGCGCCCGACGGAGCCCGCGGTCGTCTCGGTGACGCGGCTGCTGGCGGGCGACGCCTACAACGTGATCCCGGGGAGCGCGCGGCTGTCGGGGACGGCCCGGTCGTTCTCCACCAGGGTCATGGAGACGGTCGAGACGCGGATGACCGAACTTGCGCATTCGGTCGCGGCGGCCTTCGGCGCGACCGCCGAGGTCGACTTCCGCACGGTCTTCCATCCCGTCACGAACGATGCCGAGGCCGCGGAGTTCGCCGGCGGCGTGTGCGACGAACTGGTGGGGGAAACCCGGGTGCGCCGCGGACTGCCCGCCGCCATGGGGTCCGAGGACTTCTCCTTCATGCTCGAGGAGGTACCGGGCTGCTACCTGCTGCTGGGCAACTCCGACGGCACGCACCAGCATCCGGTACATAACCCGGGCTACGACTTCAACGACGAGGCGCTGCCGTACGGCGCGAGCTTCTTCGCGCGGACGGTCGAGAAACAACTGGCTCCGTCCGCATAGCGTCCACCGCGGCGGCGGTCGTCACCGCGCCGTCATCGACCGGGCCTACGGTCGTCGCATGGAGCAGTCTGCCGTCCGGTGCAGCCTGGCGTGGGGTCTTGTCGCCATGTGCGCGGGCACGGGCGCGGAGCCCCTCTACACCACGGACCATGCGCCCCCGGCCGGACTGCTCGGCTTCCCGGCGATGCGCGAGGCCGCCGTCCTCGAGCGCGGCGCGTGGCGGGGAGAACTCCACTCGGCCATCGCCAGCAGCCATAGCGAGAGCACCGCGGGCGCCGAAACGGTCATTCTGGACGGCGAGACGATCTCGCTCACGGCCCGCGGCGCCTACGGTCTCGGCGCCGGCTGGGATCTCGAGGCGGAGGTTTCGTGGGCGCGGCACTCCGGGGGCTTTCTCGACCGGTGGATAGAGGGCTGGCACGAACTCTGGGACCTCCCGGAGGGCGACCGCCCCGGTGCGCCGCGTGACCGCATCGACTTCAGCTACGGCGGGCCGTCGGCGCGGTTTGCCCTGCGGAGTGCGGCGGCGGGGCCCGGGCGCGCGCATGTGGCCGTGACGCGCGGTCTCCGGCGGTCCGGCGCCCACGCGGTGAGCCTCCGGGCAGGGCTCAAGCTCGGCCTCGGCGAGGAGCAGCGACTGCTCGGCGGAGGACGCGACGGCTACGTCTCCCTGCACTGGACGCGCAAGCATCGCGCGGCGTCCGCGCTCGGCTGGCATGCCCAGGCCGGCCTGCTGCGGGCCGGCGCGTCGCGCGTGCTCGGCGCGCTCGGGGCGCGCAGTCCCTGGTTCGCCGGCGTTGGCCTGGAGTGGCCGGCATGGCGGCGTCTGCACCTGAAAGTGCAGCTCGACGCACACGGGCCGGTGGCCGACTCGGCGCTGACGGAGCTCGGCGACACCGCCGTACTGCTGACCGTTGCCGGTACGTGGGCGTTCCGACCCGGCTGGGAGCTGGAGTTCGGGTTCTCGGAGGACATCGCGCCGCGCACCGGACCCGATTTCACCCCGCGGCTCGGCATCCGCTATCGGCCCCCGGGGCGTCCCGGGGCGTTTGCAGCGGTCGATTCGGAGCCTCGAACAACGCGCTTTTTTGGTAGGCTCGCGTCCTACGTACGTACACGGGTCACCCGGGAGGACCGTCCATGAAAACCCCAGTCTGCGAGATGTTCGGCATCGACTTTCCGCTGTTCGCATTCAGTCACTGCCGTGACGTCATCGCCGCCGTGAGCAACGCCGGAGGGTTCGGCGTCCTCGGGGCCGTGGGGCATACGCCGGAATCCCTGGACATCGAACTGACGTGGCTCGACGAACATGTCAACGGCAAGCCCTATGGCGTGGACCTGCTGGTCCCGACCAGCCTCGACAGCAAGGAGCACGCGATGGCGGCGGCCGAGATCGAGGCGCGGATTCCGCCCGCGCACAAGCGGCACGTCGAGTCGATCCTGGCGCAGCACGGCATCGACACGAAGGGGCTCTGGGACCGGGATCTGGGCGACAACTTCGGCGACCACCTGCGCCCGCAGGGGGCGTCCGTCGTGCTCGACGCGGCGTTCGAGCACCCGGTCAAGTTCGTCGTCAACGCGCTCGGCGTGCCGCCGCAATTCATGCTCGACCGCTGCCGCTCCGAGGGCGTCCCGGTCGGAGCGCTCACGGGGGCGAAGGAGCACGCGGTCAAGCACGCGGAAGCCGGTACGGACGTCCTGATCGTCTCCGGTACGGAAGCGGGGGGCCATTGCGGCGAAGTCTCGACCCTGGTGCTGATTCCGGAAGTGCTGGAGGCCCTGCAGCCCTACGGCGATATCCCGATCCTCGCCGCGGGCGGCATCGTCACGGGGCGCCAGATGGCGGCGGTCATGGCCATGGGCGCCGCCGGCGCCTGGTGCGGTTCCGTGTGGCTGACGACCCCGGAGGCCGAGACGGCGCCGGCGGTCAAGGAGAAGATGCTGGTGGCCAACTCGCGCCAGACCGTGCGTTCGCGCAGCCGTACGGGCAAGTACACGCGCCAGCTTCGGTCCGCCTGGACGGATGCGTGGCACGACGCGGAAAGCCCCGATCCGCTCCCCATGCCCCTGCAGCAACTGATCAGCGAGCCGGCGCTCGGGCGCATCGGCAAGCTGGCGGAGGGCGGCCACGAGGGGGCCAGGGCGCTCGCCACCTACTTCGTGGGGCAGGGCGTGGGATTGATGAACACGACGGTCTCCGCCCGCCAGGTGGTCTACGATTTCATGGAGGATTTCGCGGACGCCACGGAGCGGCTGACGGGGATGATGGAGTAGCAGCCCGACGCGACCGCAACACGCGCGTCGTGGACGCAAGAACGCCGGGGTGCCACGCCCGTGCTACTTGAGGCTGAAGGAGCGAGGCGTCAAGCGCCCTTTGGAGGCTAATGGCAGGTGATCGTGCACTGAGCTTTCGTTTCGGCGGTGTTGCTGCTCAATCCGCGGATGTCCTTGCAGGAATCTCCGGCTGGGCTCGTGCGGCACAAGGGAGGCGTTCAGGGGTGGCGCCCAAGTCGGTGATGGCTGCCCTTTCCGACCGTTTTCCCGCCCTAGGACAGTCGCATTCTCGCCCCCGATTGAGTCTCCCCGTTCGGCCGGCGCTTTTTGGCTCAGCGACAAAGATACAGGGCGCGTAACCCGCGCTAAGTGGCTTGGTCCATGGGCTAGATCACCCAGCCTTGGACTCTCGGGTCCGGTATGTGGCGGCAAGCTTGGCTGCTTCACGAATGACGTCAGGCCTTACTACGGCTGTGGGGCAGTAGAGTTGCTGGTCGATTGCGGCTTCGAAAGGGGGGGTCAACCGAAACAGCTCCCCTTGCTTTGACGTCAGAGACACCAAGTGGAACCGCTTACACTCAAGTTCAATACCTTGTCGATTTAGGAACTCCCAAACCTTACGTGCGTGCTCTTGGTCTTTTGTTTTGAGTATAGAAATGTGGGGATTGAATCCAAAACGATCTTGCGGAAAGTCAGGCTTCCACCAAACTTTCTTGAGTCTATTGTTGTGGGCCCGAAGGTAGACGACGCTCTCGTCAGGATTTACAAAGGTACCGAACCCGCGGAGCAATATAGTAGTGCCTTCGATAAGGTGCTCGTATCTTTTTACATCACCTGCCTTGATGCATTCGGTGTAGGGCCCACGGACGGTAATGTGGATGCTTGACCGTATGCTGGCTCCGAACGCTTCTCTGAGGGATGCAAGGAAGAGCAGCACTTCCGAATCCAAGAGTTCGAGAACCAGGAATCGTTGTGGGCCGCGCCTCTCCGTGCTCACAGGACTAGAAGCCTCCGTAGGTCCTTTGTGATGCGACGATGCGTAAGGGCGCTGTGGAGGAAGTCGGCATATCGAGAGAACGCGTTTCGAGAGTCGCTGTCTAACTCATCGTTCGAAATCTGTGCGCTTCCCATCTGTTCCTTCCAACCAAGAAACGAGTCGTAGTCGTCCAAGAACTGCCCATACCCGCCCGCGAGCTCTGAGTCGGCCAAAGTGTCAAGCCCCATGGCGAGTCTTTCGTGGGGGGAGTGTTTGGCAAGCTGGCGCATGCCTCTGGCATCAGACACGGGTTTTTGCGATCAGCGGTAGGACGGTGCCGAAGATAGTGAGCATCCGGCTGAACTTCAAGTTAATGTTCTTCTTTCGCCAGGGCTTGTCAGGGTCGTCGCGAGTCAACTCGTAGTTCAGGCAGAGGGTCCTCCAGTACCTAAGAATGTCGTTCAGAACGAATAGCGGCCGGAAACTCGCCTTTCCTCGGTTGTCCCTGAAGTAGTGGTCGAGGATTGTGCTAATGGCGTTATCGTAGACAGGTTCATTGAATACGCAGCGGCTCTCGAGAAGAAGCAACATTCGAGTTGTAAAGAGATTCTCGCTGTCGTCTTGGGGGGCGCCAAGCGTCTCTAGCATGTAGTCCAGCGAGTGGATTTTCAAATACTCTCCGTCGTTGCTGAATGACTCGTATTTGAGTTCGCGATTTATGTCTATGGCTGTCGCAAGCATCTCGACGTTCTGTAGATGGCGTCTGCTGGCGGCAGGGGTGGTAGTGAGGAGGAAGAGGTCGAGGTCGGAAAGAGCGCCGGCTTCTCCACGAGCTAAGGATCCAGCGACGAATACAGCGACATTGTTGTCGGAGAACGTGTGGATTTTGGAGTCGTCAGCGAATCGATTGCGGAGCTCCACGAACTTCTCTTCGGCTGAGGAGCGTCTGTGCGAGAGGCCCTCGTGGTGCGCTAGCTGTTCAGAAAAAGTGAGCACTTGCGTGCGGGCCGTCTACGGGGGCTTCGCCGTGGTGTCTTCGTGCTCCACACAGGTGGGGCAGCAGGGGGGACCCCCGACAAGAAATTGCGTGAACAGGAGATGTTCCATCGGCGACGAATTGTAGCTGGATTCGGGTTAGAGTGCCTCAAGAAGTTCGTCGTGAACGCGCTGGGTGTGCGGTCGCAATTCATGCTCGATCGCTGCCGCTCCGAGGGCGTCCCGGTCGGGGCGCTCACGGCGAAAGAGCACGCCGCACGCGGAAGCCGGCACGGACGTCCTGATCGTTTCCGGTACGGAAGCGGGCGGCCATTGCGGTGAAGTCTCGACACCTGGTGCTGATTCCGGAAGTGCTGGAAGCCCTGCAGCCCTACGGCGGTATTCCCATCCTGGCCGCAGGCGGCATCGTCATGGGACGCGGCAAGCTGACGGCGATGATGGAGTAGCAGCCCGCGGCGCCGCGTCCCGGACTGCGGCGGCACGGAGCCCGTCGGCGCAGCGGCTACCGCCGCGCGCAGGCGCTACGGACCGTCGGGGCTTGCCCGGCTATCGGGTCCGCGCGAAGGCCACGAGCGCGGCATCGCGGCCGGCGCCGGTCGCGATGACGACGAACTGCCGCCCCGAGCGCGCTCGATAGGTCATCGGGTTGCCGTTGGTGGGATGGGGGGTCGCGCCACGCCAGATCTCGGCGCCCGTCGCCTTGTCGAACGCGTACAGGTACGGGGCGCCGCCACCCAGGAACACCAGGCCTCCCCGGGTCACCAGCGGACCCGCGTGGCCGCGCGTGCCGAGGCGCTCGGGCAATGCGACGCCGCGCAGCAGGGGGTGGTTGCGGAGCTCGGCGCTCCCCTCCCCGAACGGAACCTGCCACGCGATCTCGCCGGCGTTGAGGTCGATCGCCACCAGGTGCGCGTACGGTGGCTTGATGAGCGGGATCGGTCCGAGTTCGCTCGGCGGCGCCTGCGTGGCCCGGGCTCCGTCGACGCCGCGGAACATGACGAGGGTCGCTCCGTAGGGGCAGTCGTTGCTGTACGGGACGTCGACCTCCGGGTTCTTTCCTGCGTCCCGGCACACCTGGTTGGTGTCCGCCCCCTCGGAGGAACGCACGTACAGCAGTCCGGTTTCCGGGTCGAATGCCGCGCCGCCCCAGGTCGCGCCCCCGGTCGTGCCGGGGCGCTGGAGGGTGCCCCGCAAGCTCGGCGGCGTGAACAGCGGTCCGAGCCGGAACCGTCGCATCTCCTTGACCGCCAGCGCATGGATCTCCGGCGTCAGGTCGTTGGCGTCGTCGAGGGAAACGCCCTGACCGCTGAACGGCGGGGGTTTGGTCGGGAACGGTTGCGTCGGATACAGCACCTCGCCGGGCACGTCCGTAACGGTGTCCACCTCGCGTTCCTCGATCGGCCACACCGGCGCGCCCGTCACCCGGTCGAACACGTAGGTGAATCCCTGCTTCGACACCTCCGCCACCGCGTCGATCTCGCGCCCGTCCACCGTGATCGTCACCAGGGTCGGCGGTGCGCCGAAGTCGTAGTCCCACACCCCGTGGTGCACCGCCTGGAAGTGCCACTGCCGCTCGCCGGTGCGCGCATCGAGGCACACCAGCGCGTCCGCGAAGAGGTTCGCCCCGGGACGGCGACCGCCCCAGTAGTCGCTGCTCGGCGTGCTCGTCGGGACGTACAGCAGCCCGCGCTCGGGGTCGAGCGACATGAGTCCCCACACGTTGGCGTGCCCGGTGTAACGCCACGATTCGTCTTCCCAGGTGTCCGCGCCGAAAGCGTCGGCCGACTGCGGCACGGTGAAGAAGACCCAGCGGCGCTTGCCCGTGCGGACGTCGAACGCCTGCACGGTTCCGGGCGGGTCGAACCGGCGCTGCACCTGGTCGGGTATGCGGCTGCCCACGATCACCAAGTCCTCGAACACCACCGGCGGAGAGGTCTGATCGAACTCGTAACGCGTTACCGGACGGCCGTGGCCGTCGGTCAGCAGCACGCTCCCGCGCTCGCCGAAGCCCCCGTCCGGCGCACCGGTCGCGGCGTCGATGGCGTACAGGCGGTCGCGGCTGTTGAGAAAGATGCGCGCGTCGTCCCCGTCCTTCCAGTAGGCGATGCCGCGGTGCTGGAAGCCGCCCGGCCGCGCGCCCTTCGGTCCGCCTGCGTACGCCCTGGGGTCGAAGGTCCACAGCGGTGCGCCGGTCTCCGCGTCGAGCGCCGCCACCCGGGTGTACATGGTCGACAGGTACAGGACGTTGCCCACCATGATCGGCGTGGCCTGGAACGCGCCCGGGCGGGTGCCGTACTCCTCGAAGGGCGTCTCGTTCGGTTCCCATTGCCAGGCGATCTCGAGTTCGCCGACGTTGGCGGGCGTGATTGCGTCGGCGGCGGAGTACTTGGTGTGCGTCTGCTCCGCGCCGACATGGGGCCACTCGAGCATGGCGCCAGGCGCCGCGGCGCTCGCCAGGGCGAGGAACAGGCCGGATGTCCACGCGATGTGTTTGATGAGTACGTCGCTCCTCGATGGTCAACTGCGGAAGCCCGACGTCGGGGAACGGGCCCTGGCTGCGTCGGCAAGCAGGCGAAGAGTTGCCGCCACGGGGTGGTCTTCGACTCCTCCAGCAACGCGAGGTGATTATGCACGCTGGAAGCCAGGGGCGTCGTTGGGGCGACCACGCTCGAAGAGGTTGCGCGACCCTGTATGTCAGTCCGCAATCAGGCGAATCTCGACCTGCCTGCCCACGGCTTGAGCGTATCGCTCCAGGGTCTTCAGCGAGGGCTTGTGCCCTCCCTCGAGGCGCGCGACGGTCGGTTGGCTGGTACCCATGCGGGCAGCCAACTCGCTTTGGCTCAACCCGGCGTCCATCCTGGCCTTGATGAGTTCTCGGGCGAGTCGGAATTCGGGCCGAAGTGCCTCGAGCTCTCTCTGGAATTCGGGGTCTTTCTTCCACTTCTTGCGCAGATCTGCATATCGAATGGCCACTGAACTGATACCTGGAATACTAGAGTTTGTGTATGTTCGGGCGAAATCGGCTCAAATCTCCTTTAGCCTGGATTTCGCGGTACTGATTGCCGCGTTTGGAGTTCTGCGAGTCTTTTTCAGGAACGCGTACAGCATGATCAGTCGGCTGTTCTTTCCGACGAAGAGTACGCGGCCATGCCCATCATGGCTATCGGCCCGGATTTCCCACAATCTGTCCCGCAGGAACCGGACATGTGACGCACCTATGTCTCGTGGGCCGAAGTCCTCGATCAACTGGACGATTTGGTCGAGCTTTGCGCGAACACCCGTCGGGAGCGCGTCCAATTCTCTCTCCACCCTGTGATCCAGAATCTCGACTCGCCAAGGCACACGATTCTCCTCTCACCCGCGAGCCAAATATACCAATTGTGAGATGTTTGGACAACGTCGATGCCCAGTGATCGCTACGCCCGTTGAGCCCTCGGAACCCGAGTGGCGCGCGTGGTTTGGCTGCCGGTCATGCGCCTTCGTGCATGCGCTTGCGCACCCAGGGCGCGACGGCCAGCACGGCGACGCCCACGCCCAGCGCGACCACCGTCAGGTACTCGAACGTGTCGGCGTAGATCGCGAGCGAGGCCGCGCGGTCGAGCCCGTCGCTCGTGTCCACGCTCGCGCCGGCGGCGATGATGCCGGCGACGTAGTTCGAGAACGCCGCGGACAGGAACCACACGCCCATCATCATGCCGGCGATCCGGGCGACGGAGAGGCGGGTGACCATCGAGAGTCCGACCGGCGACAGGCACAGTTCGCCGGTGGTGTGGAGCAGATACGCCAGGGCGAGCCAGCCGGCCGCCACCAGCCGGTCCTCCCCGGCGACCGCGCACCCGTAGACGAGTACCGCGAAGCCGAGCCCGACCTGCACGATGCCGAGGCCGAACTTGGCCGGCGTGCCCGGCTCCCAGCCGCGGCGCGCGAGGAGCGGCCACAAACCGGCGAAGACGGGCGCCAGGAAGATGATGAAGAGCGGGTTGAGCGACTGGAACTGCGACGCCTGGGCCGTCACGCCGGCGATCTCGCGGTCCAGGTTCCGGTCGGCGAACAGGCTCATCGAACTCCCGGCCTGCTCGAAGAGGGCCCAGAAGACGACCGACACGGCGGTCAGCCCGAGCACCACCAGCGTACGGTCGCGTTCCACCGGTGTGCAGCGCGCGAGGGAGAACCAGATGAGTCCGCCCACCACGGCGCCGCCGCCGACCAGCAGCATGCCGCCGACCAGGCGCTGGTACTGCAGGATCTGCCACATCGCGAGTACGGCGACGAGCGCCGCAGCCCAGATGACGTGCTCGCGGGTGATGCCCCCGAACATCGAACGGCCCAGGTCGGCGCCCGCCGGCGGCTCCCCGGCGCCGAGCAGCAATCGGCGCCCCCGCACGAACGTGAACAGTCCCGCCAGCATGCCGATGCCCGCCAGCCCGAAGCCGTAGCGCCAGCCGTAGGTCTGACCGAGGTAGCCGCAGACGAGCCCCGCGACGAAGGCCCCGAGGTTGATGCCCATGTAGAAGAGCGTGAAGCCGCCGTCGCGGCGGTTGTCGTCGGGTCCGTAGAGTTCGCCGACCATGTTGGAGATGCTCGACTTGAGGAACCCCACGCCGATCACGATGAAGGCCAGGGACAGGTAGAGCACCTGCAGGGAGAGGTCGTCGCGCAGAACCACGCCGTCCACGGTCCGCGCCGGGTCGCCCTCGAAGGCCATGCCGAGATGGCCGCAGCACAGGAGCACCGCGCCCACGATCACCGCCTTGCGGAAACCCAGGTAGCGGTCCGCGATCATGCCGCCGACGACGGGCATCAGGTACACCATGGCCCCGTAGGTGGCGTAGATGCCGGCGGACATGGCGTCGTCGAAGAGGAAGTGCTGCGTCAGGTAGAAGATCAGCAGCGCGCGCATGCCGTAGAAGCTGAAGCGCTCCCACATCTCGGCGAAGAAGAGGACGGCGAGTCCCCGGGGGTGGCCGAACAGATCCCGGGGCGGGGCGGTGGCGGCGACGTTCACGGCAAGGACTCCCTCATGGCGGAGCGGATGTTATCAGCGACGCGGGGAGCGTCAGGCGGCGGCGCCGGCCGCATCGAGCATGGAGCGTCGCCAGCTCCGGTAGCCCCACACCGCCATGCCCAGGTAGACGAAGTAGAGCAGGGCGTACAGCGGCAGCCCCTGGGCGAAGTAGACGCCGACGGAAATCACGTCGACCACGAACCAGACGATCCAGTTCTCGATGTGCTTGCGCGCGCTCAGCAGGAACGCGGCCAGGCTCAGCACGAGGATGCCGCTGTCCCAGAACGGGAAGGCGGCGTCCGTGCCGGCCGTGAACCACGCACCGATCGCCGCGGCGCCGGCCGCGCACGCGAGCGCGAGCACGGCGGCCAGGCGAACGCTCACGCGGGTCACCGGAACGTCGCCGTCGTCCGCTCCGCCGCCGCGCCAGTAGTACCAGCCATACAGATTCATGGACAGGAAGCCGACCAGGTGCAGCACCAGGTTGGCGTAGAGGCGCGCCTCGAGCAGGACGGTGATGGACACGAAGACGTACGCCACCCCCACGGGCCACGTCCGCCAGTCCTCGCGCACGAGCAGCCACACGGCGAGCAGTCCGAGGACCACGCCGATCCACTCGTCTGCGACCAGCCATGCCTGCCAGATTCCGGAAACGAGGTCCATCGCGGAGTGTCCTTCAGCGGCTCAGGTGTTCCACGAGGAGCGTGAGTTGCCCCCCCGTGCCCACGGCCGCGCATGTTACGGCAAGGGACAGCCACCCGGCCTTACGGCAAGTACGGCAAGGGACAGCCACCCGTGTTACGGCAAGAAGTACGGCAAGGGACAGCCACCCGGAGCGTCCGGATGATGCGCGCGACGCCGGTACCGGTTGCGCGGCCTCGCAACGGGCCTGTACCGTAGCGCGCATCCGCCGCCGGGAGGTTGCCGTGGCGAAGCTCGAGATTCCCTCAGGAGACGGCCTCGAAGGCAGGGTCGCGATCGTCACCGGCGCCGGTGCGCGGGAGGACGGTATCGGCAACGGCCGCGCGGCGGCGCTCCTGCTGGCCGCGAGCGGCGCGCGCGTGCTGTGCGTCGACCGGGACGTGGCGTTGGCGGAGCGGACGGCCGCGATGATCGGGGCGGCCGGTGGCGTCGCGGAGGCCTTCGAGACCGACGTGACGCGCGCGGCGGAATGCGAGGCGATGGTCGCGGCGGCCGTCTCCCGCTGGGGCCGGCTCGACATCCTCGACAACAACGTGGGCATCGGCAGTCGCGGCAACGTCGTGGAGGAAGACCCGGACCGCTGGCGGCGCGTCATGGAGGTGAACGTGGACAGCATGTTCCTGGCCTGCCGCGCGGCGATCCCGGCCCTGCGGGAAACCGGCGGCGGCGCCATCGTCAACGTCTCCTCCATCTCGGCCCTCCGGCCGCGCGGGCTCACGACCTACAGCGTCTCGAAGAGCGCGGTCATCGGCCTGACGCGCGCGATGGCCGTCGATCACGGTCCCGACGGCATCCGCGTCAACTGCGTCGCGCCAGGCCCCGTCTACACGCCCATGGTCTACGGCCGCGGCATGGCGCCGGAGGTGCGGGCAAGGCGCGTGCGCGCTTCCGTCCTCGGCGTGGAGGGCACGGGCTGGGACATCGGCCACGCGGTGCGCTTCCTGGCCTCGGACCATGCGCGGTACATCACGGGGCAGGTGCTGGTGGTGGACGGGGGCACGACCTTGCGGGGACCGGAGCGCGGCACATGAACGGAATATGGGGACGGTTCGCGGGCGGCGTGCTGCTGGCGTGGTGCGTCGCCGCCTCGGCCCAGGAAGGCGCCTTCCCCTACCCGCCGACCCTGCCGGACGCGCGTGCGCACACCTACAAGACCGTTGACGAGGTGGTCCTACGGCTGTGGGTCTTCCAGCCCGAGGATCGTGCGGACGCGGAGGCTCGCCCCGCGGCGGTGTTCTTCTTCGGGGGCGGCTGGCGAACCGGCTCGCCAGCGCAGTTCGAGCGTCAGGCGCAGGCGCTGCGGGACCGCGGCATGGTCGGCATCGTCGCGGACTATCGGGTCTCGTCGCGTCACGGGACGCATCCCTGGCACGCCGTGGCGGACGCCCACGATGCCCTGCGCTGGGTGCGGTCCCACGCGGGGGAACTCGGCGTGGACCCAGAGCGCATCGCCGCCGGGGGCGGCTCCGCCGGCGGGCATCTCGCGGCGGCGACGGCGACGCTGGCGCACCCGGAGGGGCCGGATCGCGAGCTGGTCCGGCCGAACGCCCTGCTCCTGTTCAACCCGGCGGTGATCCTCGCGGACCTCGAAGGCACGCAGCGCAGCGAGGCGCTCGCGGAGCGTTTCGAGCGGCCGTTGCGCGCGATGTCGCCGTACCATCACGTCGCGCCGGGGCATCCGCCGACCCTCATCGTGCACGGCGCCGCCGACACGGTCGTTCCGTCGGACGATGCCTTGGCCTATTGCGAACGCGTCGTCGCGGTGGGCGGTGCGTGCAGCCCGGTGCTGTATGACGGCGCGGGGCACGGGTTCTTCAATCGCGGCCCGGACTTCGAGGCGACGCTGGGGCAGATGCTGGGCTTTCTGGAGCGGCTGGGTTGGCTGTGACAGAGCGGGCCGATGGACAACAAGCTCAAGCATCTTGAGTTCATCCAGGGCGTCGTCAATCGCCTCGCTTCGGACTCGTTCCGGCTGAAGGGCTGGAGCGTCGTCCTTGTCGCCGCCTTATTCGTCTTGTTGGCCCGCGAGGACCGGCTGGAGGCCAGTGTCCTGGCCGTTCTGCCCGTGCTGGTTTTTTGGGGCCTCGACGGCTACTTCTTGTGGCAGGAGCGCCTCTTCCGCGCGCTTTACGACGATGTCCGCGGCCGGCCGGCGGACGAAATCGACTTCGGCATGGACGTGCGTCCCTTCCGGGGACCGTTCGCCCGAACGTGGCTAGGCGCGACCGCCTCTCGGACCTTGGTCGCCTTCCATGGGGCGCTCATCGTCGTGGTGGTGATTGCGGCGTTTCTGATTTGATTTGGGCCGTACGCCGTCAGTCTCTTCCGGCGATACGCGCGGCTTCTTCGACCCACGTGCCAAGCTCATTCTGGTCGAATAGAGTCAGCGCGTTTTTCGGCTTCCATCTGTACGTGTAGTAGCGGTCGCTGGCCGTCTCCCTGCGGGGGCCGAAGAGCCCAGGCACGGTGACCGCATGCATGCCCAGCGGATTTGGCGGATCAAAATACTGAGCAGAGCGGAGATATAGCGGCATCGCCGGACCGTTGTACCTGCTCGTACTCTGCCTTGTCTCGAAATCCCGCACGCTGCTCTCCCGAGAATCTGCCTGAGTTCCTCACCTGATTGACCCGCCAGACATCGTCGTAGTGGAAGCTGAAAAACACTACTCGGGTCATCGTCAAATCCTTCTGGCCGGCTCGTTGGCGGCGCATTGTGCCCGAGGCCCGCGTGGAGCCGAAGTCGCCCGCGGCTTCGTCGATGCCGCGCCGCGTCGAGACGGCTTGCATCCCGCTTCGCCCTGTTGCAGTTTGGCGCCGCCTTTTTCGACGTTCCAGGATGCGCCGCCACAGAGTCAGCCGCGACCCCGCAATGCCCGCCACCGCAAACGATTTGCTCCCCGAGCGCACGCCGCAGCCCGGCGAACTCGTCCAGGTCCGCTCGCGCCGGTGGCTCGTCGAGGAGACCGTGGAGTCCCCCAACCCCGGCGAGTCCGCCAAGATCACGCTCGCCTGCGCCGACGACGACAACCAGGGCCAGACGCTCACGGTCTTCTGGGACTACGAGCTCGACCGGCGCATCCTGGAAGACGAGGGCTTTGACCGGCTCGCCACACAGGGTTTCGATGCGACGCGCCAGTTCGCCGCCTTCTACAACACCCTGCGTTGGCACTGCACCACCGCGACGGACCCGAACCTGTTCCAGGCCCCGTTTCGGGCCGGCATCCGCATCGACGCCTACCAGATGGAACCGTTGCGCAAGGCGCTGCTGCTGCCCCGCGTCAACCTCTTCATCGCCGACGACACGGGGCTCGGCAAGACCATCGAAGCCGGCCTGATCGCTCGAGAACTGATCCAACGCCGCAAGGCCAAGGCGATCGTCGTGGCCGCGCCGCCCTCGGTCGTCGAACAGTGGAAGGCCGAACTCGAAGACCGCTTCGGCCTCGTCTGCGAGATACTCGACCGCGCCTACGTGTCCCGGGTGCGTCGCGAACGCGGCTTCGGGGTCAATCCGTGGCGGACCCACAGCCGCTTCCTCATCTCGCACAACCTGCTCATAGACCCCACCTACGCCGAACCGATGCGCGAGTGGCTCGGCGACCTGCAGCCGGGGAGCCTGCTGATTCTGGACGAAGCCCACCACGCCGCTCCGTCCAGCGGCGGCCGCTACGGTATCGAAACCAAGTTCACCCGCGCCGTGCGCGACCTGAGCCAGCGCTTCGAGCACCGCCTGTTTCTCTCGGCCACGCCCCACAACGGCCACTCCAACAGCTTCTCCACGCTGCTGGAGTTGCTCGATCCCTATCGCTTCACGCGGGGCGTGAAGGTGCGCAAGGGCGCCTTGAACGACGTGATGGTACGCCGCCTGAAGGAGGACATCCGTGAGACCCAGGGCGGCTTTCCGAAGCGCAACGTGCGCCGCCTGGTGATCGACGGCCTGCCCGAAGACGCGCCCGAACTCGTCCTGTCCGATCTGTTGGACGAGTACCGCTCCACGCGCGAGGAGCGGCACGCGGCGGCTTCGGACCGAGCGCGGGCCGCGGCCGGCCTGTTGGTTGTCGGGCTCCAGCAGCGGCTGTTGTCCTCCATCGAAGCGTTCGCCCGCAGCCTGCGGGTGCATCGGCAGACCGTGGAACGACACTGGCGCGAGGGGCGCGGCCGGGCCGAGCCCGTGTCCGGGCCGCCGGAGGCTGCCGCAATGTTCTCCCAACCGCCTGGTCCCGACGACGAGCGCGGAATCTGGAGCGACGAGGACCTGGAGGCGGAGGAAAACACGCAGATCGAGGCGCTCACCGCGGTCGCCGACGCCTCACCGGCGCCGGATGAAGCACTGTGGGCGCGGGAGCAGGCCCTGCTGGACCGCATGGAGACGGTCGCCGAAGACACACGGCACCTGCCGGACGCCAAGACCCGCCGCCTGATCGATTGGATTCGGGAGCACCTGTGTCCGGCGTTGCCCCCGTTCGGAGCGCCCGCATCCAGGACGCCCGCCGCATGGAACGACCGCCGCGTGCTGATCTTCACGGAGAATCGCCAGGGGACGAAGCGCTACCTGCGATCCATCCTCGAACAAGCCATCGAGGGCACGGACCGCGCGGACGACCGCATCGCGGTGATCGACGGCCTCACTGGCGGCCCCCGGCGCAAGGCCATCCAGCGCCGCTTCAACAAGCATCCGGCGGAAGACCCCCTGCGCATCCTCCTCGCTACGGACGCCGCCCGGGAGGGGTTGAACTTCCAGGCTCACTGCACCGACCTGTTCCACTTCGATCTACCGTGGAATCCAGGCCGCATCGAGCAGCGCAACGGGCGCATCGATCGCAAGCTGCAACCCGCGGCCGCGGTCAACTGTCACTACTTCGTCCTGCCGCAACGGGCGGAGGACCGCGTGCTCGAAGTGCTCGTCGGGAAGACCGAGACGATCAAGCGCGAACTCGGCAGCCTTTCCCAGGTCATTGATGACGACGTGGAGCGCCGCCTGCGCGACGGCATCCGCCACCGAGATGCCGCCGCGCTCAGCGCGGCCATCGAGACGGCGGACCTTGAGGAGGCGAGAAAGCGGGTCACCGAAGAGGAACTGGAGGCCGCCCGCGAGCGCCAGGACGCCCTCGCGGACCAGATCGAGCGCTGCCAGACGCTGCTTGAGCGCTCGCGAGACTGGACGGGCTTCCGGCCCGAGCCCTTTCGCGACGCCCTGTCCTGCTCCCTGGAGTTACTAGGTGCCCCGCCCCTGACCGAGGACAGGGACGACCAGGGAAACCCGGTCTGGACATTCCCGCCGCTTGGCCGACGGGCCGCCACGGACCCGAGTTGGACCTCCACCCTGGACTCCCTGCGCGCTCCGAGGGAGATCGACCAGAAGCTGCCCGATTGGCGCCGCGACGCGCCGATTCGTCCGGTCGTCTTCAAGGACGCCGGCGTCGTCACCGAGAGCACGGTGCACCTGCACCTCGAACAACGCGTCGCGCAACGCCTGCTCGCCCGCTTCCGCGCCCAGGGTTTCGTCCATCACGACCTCTCGCGGGCGTGTCTCGTGCAGACCGAGGACTCGGTTCCCCGCGTCGTCCTGCTCGGCCGGCTCTCCCTCTATGGCCAACGGGCGGAGCGGCTGCACGAGGAGATCGTGCCGGTGGCCGCCCGCTGGATCGAACCGTCGCGCCGGCGCACCCCGCTCGCCCCCTACGGCCGGGACGCGCGGACCCGCACGCTTGATCTTCTGGAAGCGTCCCTGAACGGTGGCACAGATGCGCCGGGCGAAGTGATTCAACGGCGACTGCAGATTAGCGCCGCGCAGGACATCGAGGAACTGCGCCCGCGGCTCGAGGCCATGGGCGCGGGGTTCGCGGCGGATGCGAAGGAGCGCCTGTCGCGCCGGGGTGACGTAGAGGCCACGAAGCTCCGGGAGACGCTGGAAGGACAGCGTGCTCACGTAGCCGCCGAGCTGGCGCGCCACGAGGCGGATCTCCGCCAACTGACCCTGGGCTTCCTGCACGAAGAGGCGGAACAGCTCGACGCCGACATGCGGCATTGGCGACGCCGTCTCGATCTCTTCGACCGTAACCTCGAGGACGAGCCCGAGCGCATCCGAGCGTTCTACGAGGTGCGCGCGGAGCGCGTCGAGCCCGTGGGCATCGTCTATCTGTGGCCGGAGACGAACTGAGGATGGCCCGGACCGACCCCGACATCGCCGCCCACCTGGAGTGGATCGGCTTCGTCCGCCCCACGGGCCTCGTCGTCTCTGCCCCGGCCCTGGTGCAGGCGGGCGTCATCCTGGATCGTCGGGACCGGGAGGGCCAGCAGCGGTTGCGCGAATGCCTGAACCCCGCGGAGCACGAACCTTGCCTGACCGACTTCCGCACCTTCGCCGAATCCGTGCTCGGCTGGCGCTTCTCGGCGAACGGGTACGCGGGCACGGATGAAGCCCCGCTGCCCCGCGAGCTGGAGATGCCCGTCCCGGACTCCGGCGAGGTTGTGCGCCCCACGTTCGCGGTGTGGCGGGCCGTACAGGGAAGCCCGTCCCAACAGCCGCCCCCCGTGCAATCCCCGGACGACGAGGCCAAGGACCAGCCGCCGCCCTGGCAACTCCTCGTATCCGTGTGCGAGCCCAGGGAAGACTTCGACCGCGTGACGCGTCGGGCGCGGGGCCGTTTGGAGGCGTCGCCCCAGAGCCGCCTGGAGCGTCTCCTGCGACACTCCGGCGTGCCGGCGGGGCTCCTGTTCAACGGGGAGGCGTTGCGCCTCGTTTCCGCGCCCCGGGGCGAGAGCTCCGGGTGGCTGGACTTCCGCGTACGCGACATGCTGGAGACCGCCGGCCGGCCCATCTGCGCCGCGATGCGCAACCTGCTGGGCGAGCAGCGGCTGCTGGCGGTACCCCAGGACAAACGCCTCGCCGCCCTGCTGGAACGTAGCCGCAAGTTCCAGAACGAAGTCAGCGAGCGCTTGGCGGAACAGGTGCTGCATGCCCTCTACGAACTGTTGCGCGGATTCCAGGCGGCCCACCACGCGTCCCGGGGCGAGTTGCTCAAGACCGCTCTGGCCGACCATCCGAACGATGTCTACCGCGGCCTGCTCACCGTGGTGTTGCGGCTGGTCTTCCTCCTCTACGCCGAAGAGCGCGACATGCTGCCGCAGGACGAGACGTTCCTCGGCGCTTACTCCCTAGCCGGGCTCTACGAGCGCTTGCGCGAAGACGCGGCCATGCATCCCGATACCATGGAGCAGCGTTACGGCGCCTGGGCGCAGTTCCTCGCGCTCTCCCGCATGGTGCACGACGGCGCCAGATCCGGCGCCATGCACCTGCCCGAACGTCACGGCGAGTTGTTCGACCCGGACCGCTACCGCTTCCTGGAGGGCCGCAAGCCGGAGGTGGGCGGCGCGCGGGGGCTGCACGAGCGCATCGAACCGCCCCTGGTCCCCGACGGCACCCTCTACCGCGTGCTGGAGAAGCTCATCGTCCTGGACGGCGAACGCATCTCGTACCGCGCCCTGGACGTGGAGCATGTCGGCGCCGTCTACGAGACCATGATGGGCTTCCGGCTGGAGACCGCCAGCGGCAGAACCGCGGCGATCAAGGCGGCGAAGAAGCACGGCGCGCCGGCCGCGGTGGACCTCGATGCACTGCTCGGGGAGCCGCCCGCCAGGCGGGCCAGGTGGTTGCAGGATCGGACGGACCGCAAGTTGACCGACAGGGTACGCCGGGCCGTGCAGGGCGCCGACGCCATCGAGAGCCTGCACGCCGCTCTCGATCCCGTCATCGACAAGCACGCGACGCCGGACCTCGTGGAGGCCGGGGCGATGGTTCTGCAGCCGAGCGAGGAGCGACGGCGCTCCGGCTCCCACTACACGCCTCGGGAACTCACGGAACCCATCGTGCGCGTGGCCTTGGAACCGGTTCTTCGCCGGTTGAGGGGGAGCGGCGAAATCCCGCCACGCGCCGGACAGATTCTGGACCTCAAGGTCTGCGACCCCGCGATGGGTTCCGGCGCCTTCCTGGTGGAGGCCTGCCGGCAACTCGGTGATGCGTTGGTGGAATCCTGGCACGCCCACGGCGACGTGCCCGACATCCCGCCCGACGAAGACGAGGTGATCTTCGCGCGGCGCCTGGTGGCCCAACGTTGTCTATACGGCGTGGACCGCAACCCGGCGGCGGTGGACCTCGCGAAGCTGTCCCTGTGGCTGGCGACGCTGGCGAAGGAGCATCCGCTGACGTTCCTGAACCATGCATTGCGGCACGGGGACTCGCTGGTCGGGCTCTCGCTTGCGCAGATCGAGGCGTTCCACTGGAAGGGTGGGTCGCCGCAGATGGGGATGGAGGAGGGGCTGATTCGCGAGCACCTGCGCAAGGTGGGTGAACTGCGCGAGCGCATCCGCACGGCGGGGGAGGACACCCCGGATTGGGAACTGCGCCGAACGTGGGACGACGCGAGGTACGAAGCGGGACAGGTGGGGTTCCTTGGAGATCTGGCTCTGGCTGCGTTCTTCGAGGGGAAGACGAACAAGGAGCGGGAGGCGCATCGACAGCGGTTGTCCGGGGCGGTGCTGCAGGGGGAGGCAGGCACGTACCGAGGTTGGCTCGACGGATTGGCCAGTGCGGACCTGCCGCTTGTCCCATTCCATTGGGAAATCGAGTTGCCCGAGGTGTTCGAGCGCGAGAATCCGGGGTTCGACGTCATTGTCGGCAACCCGCCGTTCGCGGGCAAGAACACCGTCCGAGCGGCCAACATCCGGGGTTACCCGGAATGGCTAAAGGAGATGCATTCCGAGAGCCATGGCAATGCAGATTTGGTAGCCCATTTCTTTCGGCGGGCGTTCGGCCTCGTAAGAGAGCGCGGGACCTTTGGACTGATCGCTACCAACACGATCGCGCAGGGCGATACGCGGAGTACCGGACTCCGGTGGATCTGCGAGAACGGTGGTGAGATCTACCGGGCGAGTCGGCGTTTCAGTTGGCCGGGCCAAGCCGCAGTCGTCGTGAGCGTGCTCCATGTGCAGCGGGGTTGCTGCGAAGACGCGCGATTGCTAGACGGACAGCACGTCTCCGAGATCACCGCGTTCCTGTTCCACCGTGGTGGCCACAGTGACCCCGCGCGCTTCCGGGCGAATGCACGAAAGAGCTTCGTGGGCAGCTATGTGCTCGGCATGGGGTTCACGTTTGACGACACCGACAAGAAGGCTATCGCGACGCCGCTCTCGGAGATGCGCAGGCTCATTGCGGGAAATCCGAAGAATCGGGAGTTGATTTTCCCGTACATTGGAGGTGAGGAGGTAAACAAAAGCCCAACGCAAAGTCACCATCGTTTCGTCGTTAACTTCCACGACTATCCACTTCGGAGAGAAGAAAACGGGGGTCTTTGGATGACCGCTGGTTTGTCACAACGCAGGCAATGGCTCACGCGAGGTGTAGTGCCGGCTGACTATCCTGGCCCAGTTGCCCAAGACTGGCCCGATCTGCTTGCTATCGTGGAGGAGAGGGCGAAGCCGGCTAGGGATGTACAAACGCGCAAAGCACTTCGCGAACGTTGGTGGCAGTACGGAGAGAAAAGACCGGGCCTCTACTCAGCTATTTCGGGGGTATCGCACGTGTTAGTGACCAATTGCGGTGCTGCGCCACATCATGCCATTGCTCGCATGCAGGTCGGGCAGGTATTTTCGCACACACTAATCGTCTTCCCGTTGAGTTCTTGGTCGGCATTCTGCGCCCTCCAGTCGCACCCCCACGAAGTTTGGGCTCGCTTCTTTGGATCGTCCATGAAGGACGACCTTCGTTACACACCGTCCGACTGCTTCGAGACTTCCCCTTCCCGAGCGACTGGACCAGTGACCCCGGTCTGGAAGCGGTAGGCCAGGACTACTACGACTTTCGTGCTACCCTCATGGTCCGAAACAACGAGGGCCTCACGAAGACATACAATCGTTTCCACGACCGTTACGAACAAAACTCCGAGATCGTCCAGCTTCGCGACCTGCACGCGACCATGGACCGCGCCGTCCTCGATGCGTATGGTTGGAGCGATATCCCAACGCAGTGCGACTTCTTCCTCGACCACGCCCTCGATGAAGCGGAGTGGGGCAACAAGAAAAAGCCGTACCGCTATCGTTGGCCCGACGACATCCGCGATGAAGTGCTCGCCCGGCTGCTCGACCTCAATGCCGAGCGCGCCGCCGAGGAAAGCGACGAGTTGGCCCCATGAAACGTGCGGAACTGGAGATTCCGGGCAACCCTGGCGTCGTGCTGGCAAGGGTTGCGCCCACGCTCCTGGGATGGCTCGGGCCGGATGGCTGCGTCCTGGGCGGTGGGACGGTGCTTGCCGCACGCTGGCGACACCGCGTGAGCACGGACATTGACCTGTTCACGGATCACGAGCGATTCACCGAGCGCGTCGCGAGTCGCCGGGACGAAGTCGCCGTCGCCCTGGAAGCCTTGCTCGGCGACGCGGGGGAGGGTGCCGTGGAGGTGGAGCGTGGCTGGTTGCGCGTCCACTTTCCGGAAGGGCCAGCGGCGCTGATGACCATTCCGCGTCCAACGGTTCGGGATACCTACGTCGAATACGCCCAGGGCACGGACATTCTCACGGAGAGCACCGCCGAGATTCTTGCGCGCAAACTCCAGAGCCGCATCCTGGACCTCGGCGTATTCACGGACCGGGACCTGTACGACCTGCTGGTCGCCCAAGAGCGCGACGCCGAAGCCTTGCGCCGAGTGTTGGATTCCATCACTGATGCCGAACGAGCCGCCATTGCGAGCGAACTTCGTGCGCTGCCGGCCCACTGGTCCAGCGGCGAACCCGTCCGCGAGCCAGCCTACCCGGAACTGCTTGACGACGTTGCGTCCCGAGCCCGGCGCCTGTTCGAGACCAGTCGGGCTCGATGAGCGAGGATCATGGGGCCAAACAATGATTGACTTCGAGGCCGTGCGCCGCGCCTACCACGCGCCCCCTCCGCCGGACGATCACGTACTCACCATCGAAGAGCGCGTCGCGGCTTTCGAGCGCCAACGCGTGCGGCAAGCCGGCGAACGCGGAATCGACCCGGTCGCCGAGGGCTTGGGAGAACACGGCACGCTCATCGGTGGCCCCGGCAAGCGCCCGACCCGTTTCGAGGGCGGACGTCGCGCGGAAGACATGGTGCGCATGCCCCCAATGCCGCTCGCCTGGTTCGCGCACCCCAACGCGAACCGGCGCACCCCGAGCCCGAACCCCCACGGATACGTCGACACCCTGTCCGCCGACCACCTCGCCGGCTACCACCCCCGCCCGGACGGACGCACGCTCCATCGGCTCCTTCGCGCGGAGCACCTCGATGACCGGGAAGCCCACCTCGTCGAGCAATTCCTCGCACGCCTGCGCATGATCGAGATGGCCTGCCTCCTGAGCCGAGCCGGACTCACCGTCTACGAGATCGCGCGGGCGATGCATCTCTCGGGGAGCAGGACTCCGGCGAAGACGCATTGGGTGAATCAGTTTGCGGCGCGGCCGGCTTGAGACTGGCGACGAAAGACGCCTGTTGGACATCCCTCCCGTACGTGCGGAGGAAGGCGACTCGGCGCTGGCTTTGGCGAGGCCAGCGGCTAACCCGGACATTTCGCGAGTGCGCGTGGGTATGGCGTAGATCAGGCGCCGGGGCGTTGGGGAGCGGTTTACCGTCGGCACGGGGCCATTCCGGCGAGTCCGATGCAGTTTGGTGACATGCGGAGTCACCACCCCCAACCCCTGTTGTTTGTCGGCGTTCCGGGGCAGCACTCCGGGAGGGTCAGGAGGAGTCGAGCGGGTGAAGTACGAGTTACAGCAGGAGACGGAGAGTTATCGGACGAAGCTGTAACGGAGTTCGGGCGCAATCTTGAAAAGGTGGAAGAAGAAGTCGGGAGGTATCTGTCTGCTCACGGAGCCGCCTCGCGGGAGCCCGCGCTGGAAGTGGTACCCAAACGGTCGACGAGGCCGAATACGGGAAGTTTGAGTGGGCGGAGGTCGGGCCGTCTGGTCAATTTAGTTGCGCATTGCCGCATTTGGGGTTTCGGGAAGGCTATCGATGGCGAACACGCCAGATGTTGCGGAGATTGCGATGTGAATCTTCTCTATATGAGGGAGTGCGGGTGGTCCAAACGCCACTGGGCAGCCTCGACGGTTCGTGTGGCGAACAACTCGGCACCGTGCTTGACGACGAGTTGCTCGAAGGACTCGTGTAGGAGATCGGCATCACGGAGCGTTTTGAACCCGTTCTGTAGCTCGCCGCTTTCGACAAGTAGGCGGAGCGTTTCGACGGGGCCGTGGCGCTCAAGCATTGGACGCGTGTAGCCCGCGGTACCGGCGATCAGGCGTTCATAGACGAGGAGTGTCCGCTCTATGTCGAGAACGAGCTCTTCAAGCGGCATGGCGGCTCTTACGTGCGAAGTCCCCGGTCAAGCCAATCAATGGGGCCATGGAACGGGCTCCATAGTGCCATCGATTCGGTTGCGGTAGTCGCCTTTGTAATCGAGCATGGCGAGCAGGGTTAACTCGAGATAGTGGACGGCGAGGCTCCATGCCTCGTAGTGAGCATCCACGGATAGCCCGAGCTCCCGGCCCTTGTGGACGAGGTCGTTGCGTATGCTGGTTACAGCTTCGGGGCCGTCACTCCAGCCCGTTGTTCGCGCGGCGAGAAGGGCTCTGGCGGTAGCAGGTATGGCTACGGGGATGTGGAGGGATCGCAGTAGGTGCCGGTACTTGTCGGCCGCCGAGAGTGGTTTGAATTGCCTTCGCGAAAAGGACCGGCGGTCGTCCACACAGTGGCGGTAAGCCAGAAGCTCCACGGCGATCTGCGCGAGGACAATGCCGATGTCGATACCGCGCGAGGCGCGGGCTGCAGACTCGTGCCACCAGACTACCTCGGTCAGCGTCTTGCGCCATTGCTCATCTGACCACTTGTCCATGAACGTACGGAAGAGATCCGCTATCGGGGTTTGGCCGTCTCCACCATACCAACCGGGAGGGTTGGGTTCGAAATAGCTGGGCGAGGACCAAAGCGACCAAACGGTGTCGCCAGAGGCGTCGACACCGATCGGACACACAGGCCAGCAGCGGCCTCCTTGGACGAATGTAAGGAAGTGCGCTACCGCGTCGAGGATGTCGGTTGCTTGTTCGCCCGAGAAGGGCTGATCCTTCGCCATTCGGAGTTGGAGCGTGTGGGTGGCTTCGGGAAGTGGCTGGCTGTCGTCAGGCTTGTGGCCGGTGGAGCGCGGAGTGCATCGGCGGAGGGCTAGCGTCCACGGTCCAGTCGTCAGGTCAAGGTTCGGGAAGCGAGAGTCGAATAGGTGGGCGTTTAGTTGGTGAATTTGGGTGGAGTTGTCGCCAACGGCGGATAGCGGGTCGTGCGTTGGGCACCACTTGACGAGTAGTTTGTCTGGCTCGGTGCTTATGAATCGGGCTTCGGTGGCGAATCCGTCAATGTGCTTGCCGTCGATTGAAAAATCGGAGACGGCTCGGGGATCCGATGCGGCGTGCATGAGTGGACCGGACGCCGCCTCGGTCTTGAATAGCGCATAAATGTAGATGCCGGGCTTTGGAATCAGCTCCAGGCGAACCTCCGCCTCGCCGCGCCAGTCGTCATCGAGGATACGTGGCTGCGCCTGTCCGTGAGCGAGGGCGGCGTAGCCGGCGGCCTCGAACTGGAGTGAGGTGGCGGCCTCGGCTTTAGGAGATTGGTGGGGTCGGCCCATCGTGTTGTTCTCGGAGCTTGGGAGAGGACAGAGTTTAGCGGCTTAACTCGCCGGGCACCGCAGAAACGACGGAGTCCCGGGTGGCTGGGCGTACGGAAAACGGACGTTTTTCGGACAGTTGGCCAGCATCGTGCCGAATCTCAACTCCGTGATTTTAAGCCAATTCCCGCCTCCTCTCCCATTTTTGTGGATTCTCTGGGCTAATTTGCTCCAAGCGCAGGTGCCCCGCCCGTTGCGTCCTGGGAACACCGCCACAGTCGCGACGATGACCAAGCAGCCATCGTACGCTGATCGGCGAGTGAGCGACCAGGACGCCTGCTTGTTTCCGGGGGCTCAGGGCTTGAAGGTCTATAGCGGATGCGCTGTTACGACCGGGACGGGTTGGACGGTCGAAACTGTCTCGGTCGCCGATGCCGAAGTCGAGGCTCTACCGGTAGCGTTGCGCGCGGGCTTGGTGCGGCTGCCGGAGGCGGTGGAGAACGTGGGTTTGGAGACGCTCCGCGCGCCGCATGCCCGGCAGTTGGACGGCAAGCTCTGGGAGCTGCGAGTCAGGGCCGATGCGGGTAATGCGAGGGGCATTTATGTGACGATGGCCGAGCGGCGTGTGGTGGTCCTGCGTGTCTTTGCGAAGAAATCCCGCAAGATACCGCGTCGTGCGCTGGCGACGGCCAGGAGGAGAATGAGGCAAATGACGACATGACCAAGCTGAAGGCACTGAAGGAGCGCTTCATGGAGTTGAAAGGGGACTCCTCACTCAATAGACTCCGAAGCATGGCTACCCAACCAGCGCCGAGAACTGAGCTTGCGGAGCAAGCGCTTCGCGACCGCATCCATCGGATATTCTGCGGCGACGCGCCACCTTCCGAGTCGGCAGGTGTCCCTGCCGGTTTCTGGGTCGAGCCAACCGACGAGCAGAAGGGCAACGTCGTCATGGATATCCACGATTCCATCGTTGTGACCGATGAGTTTCAGGTGGCGGCCGACGAAGTGGACCTCGCGTCGGATGAGCACCGCTGGCTCAACGCGCCCCATGTCGATCTCGACGGAAAGTCTCCCGAGGAGATGCTGACCGCCGACGAGGGTTCGCGGGAACGCCTCGAGGCTTTCGTCACCGCCGCCGAGGCGGCCATTCGGGGTTCGTTTAGTTGAATCACGCTCGCGCTGGCGAGCTTCCCGCTATCCAACTCGACGAAGTCGCCTGGTTCCGTTCCGTTGACGAGCGCCACCAGTACGAACCACCGCTCTACCGCCCCAGCACGAGCCGGTTCAACCCCGGCCGGCTCGAGGTCATGTACTTCGCGCCCGACCCGCTCCTTGCGCGATTCGAGGCGCGCGATGTGCTCGGTCACTGGTTCGGCGACGCGGTCCCGTCGCTTGGTGACCGGCACGTCGTGGTCGAGTACCGGATCGAACTCGGTCCCGGCGACTCGATCGTAGATGCCCGCCCGGCACACCTCGACACCGTCGAAACGACCGTTCAGGAAGTGACCGGCGACTGGCAGAGCTATGGCCTGTGGGGGAGGCCGGCGCCCACCCAGAACTTGGCGAGCGCCGTTTTCGACCGTCCGGATAGCCCGATGGGCTTGATGGCGCCTTCGGCCCGAAACCCCTCGAGGGACAACCTCGTTCTCTTCGCCGAGAGGCTGCCGCCGGGGTCCATTTCCTATCGAGCGCGGCATGGCTGGGACGAAAGTCAACTGTCGGCTCGCTCGTATCGCTCGTAGATCTGCATCGAACAATTTGGCTCGGGTTGGCTCGAGCCCGTTCGGGCGCCGACGCCGAAATCGAGGCTCTGCCGGTGGCGTTGCGGGGGAGGTGGTCCGGCTGCCGGAGGCGGTGGAGAAGGTCGGTTTGGGAAGCGCTCCGCGTGCCGCATGCCCGGCAGTTGGATCGCAAGCTCTGGGAGCTGCGCGTCAGGGCCGATGCGCGTAGCGCGAGAGGACCGCGTCGTGCGCTGGCGGCAGGAAAGGAGAAGGAGGCAGGTGGCGACATGACCAGGCTGGAAGAGCTCAAGGAGCGCTGCATGGAGGATCCCGAATTTCGGAAGGAATACGCTCGGGTCGACGAAGAGTACGCGCTGGTCGAAGCGCTGGTCCGAGCCCGAACGGAGGCGAAGCTGACCCAGGCGGAACTTGCCCGGCGGCTCGGCACCACCCATTCGGCAGTCGCGCGGTTGGAGGGTGGCCGGGGGTCGCCGTCGTTTGCGATCCTGCGCCGTTACGCCGCGGCGACGGGCACCCGATTGACGGTGGACCTGGTGCGGGCCGAGGTCTGAAACGGACCAATTTGGCCATGGCGGCTGAACTTGCGGTCGTCGCTGTAGATCTCCCTGTGGCGGCAACTCCTGCGGCGGCAACTCCGAGTCCGCGACATCCCGATCTGTCATACTTCGGGCTCCGCCTCGATCAAGGCAAACGCGGCCGCTTCCACGAGCGATAGCGAGATGTCTGCCGGTGCCGACTCGCCGGTCAAAGCCCCGGCGAAAGCGGCGGATAGACGCTCCGACGAAGTGCCCAACCCAAGCCCCCCATGACCACCGCGCTCCAAACCTCCGAATCCGTCCGCCACCGCCTCGTCGAAGCCCTCAACCTCGATCTCGTCGGCCCCTGGGCCGGCCACGCCCTCTCCGACGAGAAGCTCCCCGGTTGGATACGCCCCTCGACGTGGTACCTCACGGGCTTCCTCGTGCCGAGCGACGCCCCGCTCGAACAACGCTCCGACGCCGACGAAGACGACGACCTGGACGCCGTGCCGGACCGCGGTGGCCTGCCGGAGGAGTCCGCCGAGGAGCGCAAAGCGGCGAAGCGGAGTCTGTTCCCGTCGTCCATGGGGCTCAGCTTCCTGGTTCCCGGGCTAACCGAGACCTTGGCCGTCACGGTCCGCTGGGGCGACTACGAGCACGAAGAACGCAGGACCGGGGCCCCGTCGGGTGATGAGCCGCCCGAACCATCCGTCTGGCGGCGCCGGCCGGAGGAACGCACGCTGCGGGTCGATCTCTCGAAGCCCGGAGATCACGCGGTCCCCGACTCCGGTTCCGGTCTGCTGCTCCATGTTGTCGAACGGCGCGTCCGGACGGAGAGCCTGACCGACATCCCGGTGGGCACGCGCTCGGTCTCGCTGTTCCTCGTCAACCGGCGCCCGCCCAACGTCGAGGAATCGAACCTCGCCTACGCATTTCAGGCCGAAGTCGAAGTACGCTGCCTGCAAGGCTTCGTTCCGCGCCCGGACCCACGCGGGGCGCGGGCTGGAGATTGGGATGACGAAGTGGCCGACCTCCACTACGCGGACACGCCCGAATACGCGGTGGGACACGGCGTCTCCGCGGACTGGGAGGTGGTGGACGGTGCCTGTCGCGTGCTCCGCACAACGTGGATACCGCAAGCCCAAGTGGCGAAGACGGACACGGTGGACATGCCGGATGTGCTCCTGTCGATGGAGGCCCTTGGCGCGCTCCAGGGCGGCCCGGCCGCCACCCACGCGCTCACGCCCCTTGTCCGCGACTACCGGGCCTGGATCGCCGCCCGGCGCGAGGAAGTCGCGGGGCTGGACGGCGGGCGCCGGGAGCCCGGTGAGGAGATGTTGCGGCGGGCGGCCCTTGCGGCGGACCGGATCGAGGGCGGCATCGCGGTGCTCTCGGCGGACGCCGAGGCCCTCGATGCCTTCCGCCTTGCCAACCGGGCCGTGGCCACCGCGATGCGGCAACGCCTGAAGATCGAAGCGCCCGCCTGGCGCGCGTTCCAGCTCGCGTTCCTGCTGTTGAATCTGGCCGGGCTCGTGGACGGGCGCCACCCGCACCGCCGCACGGTGGACCTGCTGTTCTTTCCCACGGGCGGCGGCAAGACGGAGGCATATCTCGCCCTCGCGGCCTTTGCGATGGTGTTGCGGCGGTTGCGCCTGCCGGGGAAGGGCGGCAGGGAGGGCGCCGGGGTCAGCGTCATCATGCGGTACACGTTGCGGCTGCTGACGCTGGACCAGCTCTCGCGCGCCGCCGGCCTGATCTGCGCCCTCGAACTGGAACGCGAGGCGGATCCGCAACGCTACGGCGAATGGCCATTCGAGATCGGCCTCTGGGTCGGGAAGGCGGCGACCCCGAACGTGATGGGCAGGAAGGGAGAGCGGGGCTCCGAGTCCGCGCGCAGCAAGACGAATCGCTTTCAGCGCAATCCGGACAGCAACCCGTCCCCCATTCCGCTGGAGAACTGCCCCTGGTGCGGCGCGCGATTCACGCCCAACTCGTTCACCCTCGAGCCGAATGCGGATGCGCCCGAGCAATTGCGCGTCGTGTGCGCGGATTTCGAGTGCGACTTCAGCAGCGACCGCCCGCTGCCGATTGTCGCGGTGGACGAACCGCTCTACCGGCGCCTGCCGGCGTTCCTGATCGCGACCGTCGACAAGTTCGCCTCCCTGCCTTGGGTGGGGCAGACGGGCCTGCTGCTCGGCGGGGCGGAGCGCTTCGACGAACGGGGCTTCTATGGCCCGACCGCGCCGCGCACCGGGCAGCCGTTGGGCCGGCCGCTGCCGCCCCCCGACCTGGTGATCCAGGACGAACTGCATCTGATCTCCGGGCCGCTCGGCACGATGGTCGGCCTCTACGAGTCGGCGATCGAAGCACTCTGCAGGCGGCATCTCCCAGCGGATGCGATTGGCCCGAAGATTGTCGCTTCCACGGCCACGGCCCGTCAGGCGGACGATCAGATCCAGGCCCTTTTCGCGCGTCCGCTTACGCAGGTGTTTCCGCCGCCGGGGCCGGATCGCCGGGACTCGTTCTTCGCCCGCACGCGGCCCGTGGAGGACGTGCCCGGCCGGCTGTATCTCGGCATCGTGTCGCCCGGGCGCAACCCGAAGGTACTGATGCGCAGAACCTGGCTCGCGCTCCTGGGCGCGGCGCAACGCGCATACGCGGAGGCGGGAGGCGACAGGAACCCGGACAACCCGGCCGATCCCTACATGACCGTGCTCGGCTACTTCAACTCCCTGCGCGAACTGGGCGGCGCGCGCCGCATCCTTGAAGAGGAAGTACAAGGCACGATCCGGCGCTACCGGGACCGCAAGCGCATCGGCGAGGATGCCGGCTTGTTCGAGAGCCGCCAGGTATCGTGGGATGTGCTGGAGCTCACCTCGCGGGTGCCGACCGACAAGGTGGCGGACGCCCGCCGCCGTCTGGACGCGCGCTTTCACGATCGGAACCAGCGTGTGGACAGCGCCATCGCCACGAACATGATCTCCGTGGGCCTGGACATCGCCCGGCTCGGGCTGATGGTCGTGCTGGGGCAGCCCAAGACCCACGCCGAGTACATCCAGGCGACGAGCCGGGTGGGACGGGATGATCGTTGGCCGGGATTGGTCGTCACGCTGCTCAACATGCACAAGCCCCGCGACCGCTCGCACTACGAGCGCTTTCGGCACTACCACGAGACGTTCTATCGCTCCGTGGAGGTATCGAGCGTCACGCCGTTCTCGGCGCGCGCACTGGACCGGGGGCTGGCGGGCGCACTGGTCGGACTAGCCCGGCACGGCGAAGCGGCGCTGACGCCGCCCATGGGCGCGGAGAAGCTCGACGAGGTGCGCCCCGGGCTTGAGCGGATGCTGCTCGATGCATTCCAGGCGCGGGTGGACGAGCAACCTTTGCAGGACGAGGACGAACGCGACGAGAGACGCACGAGCGTGCATCTCCGCGTGGTGGACCTCCTGGACTCGTGGAGCACGGTGCTGGACGACTATCGGGATAGCAACGTGACCGTTGGGTATCAGCGCGGCGAGCGGTCCAGAGCGGACAAGCCCCTCTTGCGGGACATGCTCGACAAGGACTTCGAGTCCGACCACCACCGGAAGTTCCGGACCAACCGTTCGTTGCGCGACGTGGAGCCGGAAGTCGGCCTGCGGCTGCGGAACCTCAGCGGCGGCGAGGTGGACGACGGATGAGCCGGGGCACGCTGCGCCAGAGCCAGGTGATCACCACCTATGGGCCGGGCGCCTTGATCGACCTGCCCAGGCACTCGGCCATCGTCGGGGGGTTGGAGACTTGGCCCAACCCCGCCGAGTTGGAGGAAATCCTCGAACCGCGCCTCTCGGGCTGGCTCCAGAGGATGACGGACGTGCCGTCGCCGAGGTTGTACGCACCGCCCCCGGAGCCGCAGGAGCCGTGGGCCACGGCAAGGGATATCGGGGCCTGGCGCTTCCCGGAATGGTTCGTGGTGCAGGAGGCCATCGGTGAGGGGCGTGGGCAGCGCCGCCGCCTGGTGCATCGCAAGGCGTTGGAAAGGGGCCGCTACGATGGCAAGCCCGTGGTCCCGACGCGCTTCGTGCGCGCCTGCCCGCGGGGGCATGTGGACGATCTGGATTGGTACGGCTTCGTCCACGGCGACGAGCGTTGCCGGCGTGACCTCTGGCTGGTCGAGCGAGGCACGACGGGTGACCTGTCCGACCTCGCGGTGCGTTGTGACTGCGGCCGGCAGCGGTCGCTCTTCGAGGCGACCGAGCTCGCGGACAGTCCGCTGGGTGTCTGCACCGGGGCCCGGCCGTGGCTGGGCAGCCACACCGCCGAGGACTGCAACCAGCCGAGCCGACTGCTCATCCGCACCGCGTCGAATGCGTACTTTCCCCAAGTCGTCAGCGTCTTGTCGCTGCCGGACCGGGGCACCGCCCTGGAACGCGCGGTGGCAGGGGCTTGGGACCTGCTTCAGGTCGTGGACTCACCGGCGAGCCTGCAGGTCTTGAAGCGACTGCCTCAGATCGTGGAACGGCTTGCGGGCTTCGAAGACGAGGAAGTTCTGGCCGCCATCGCCAAGGTCCGTGCTGGCGGCGGCGGTGGCCGCAACCTGAAGGCGACCGAGCTCGATGCCTTGCTGGGCGTACCGGAGGGATTCGGCGACGATGTGCCCATCGATCCGGACTTCCATGCCCGGCGGCTGCCCGAGCATGTCTGGCGCCGCGACGGCTCGACGTTGAGCGCGGACATCGAGTCCGTCGGTCAGCTACACCGCATGCGCGAGGTGTTGGCGCTCATCGGATTCACCCGGCTGGAAGCGGTGATGCGGGATGTACACGGCGAGTACGACACGGATGTCGAGCGGGCCGACATCGCGATCGAACCGCAGTGGTTTCCCGCCGTGGAGAATCGCGGCGAGGGCGTTCTCGTTCAACTCAAGGCGGATGCCGTGAAGGCTTGGCTGGGACGGGCGCCGGTACGCGAGCGCATCGCGGCCCTCGTCCAGGGCCACCGAGCGTGGGAGAGGGAGCGGAAGTCGGCCCATGAGTTCCCCGATGGCCCCTACATCCTCCTGCACACCCTCGCGCACCTGCTGATTCAGTCGCTGGCGTTGCGTTGCGGCTATCCAGCGAGTTCCATTCGAGAGCGCATTTACGCCGAGGACGATCAGTTCGCCATCCTGTTGTACACCGCCAGCCCGGATGCGGAAGGCACGCTCGGTGGCCTCGTCCAGCAGGCCCGGCATATCGAGGACCACCTCGCGGACGCACTGCGGATGGGATCGTTGTGCTCCAACGACCCGGTGTGCGCTCAGCACGCGCCGGGCGCCAGCATGGAACGGCGCTGGCTGCACGGTGCCGCTTGTCACGGGTGTGCGCTCATCGCCGAGACCTCGTGCGAGATGCGTAACGATCACCTTGACCGCGCCCTGGTCGTGCCGACGCTGGGGCTTGCGGACGCGGCGTTTTTCCCGGCGCCGGAGTGAGTCTCTTGGAGTGGCGGAGCGATGGGCGATCCGTCGCAAGTGACGGCCCGTGACGGTAGGCGACGGCATTCTCGCGTTGCCGCGCCACCAGCGCAGCCGGCTTGCGGCGGCCCTTGATGCGGGAGTTGTGACGGCGGCGTCCTCCCCGGCGACGCTGCGCACGACGCTCGGCCTGCGCGCCGGCGGCGAGGACGTGGCGGTCGATCTCGACGAACTGGCGGGCATGGGTGTCTCGGGCAGGGCTGCCGCGGCGTGGTTGCGCACGGTCGAACGGGCCAGTGCGCCCGCGTCGCGACCGGACATCGTGTGGTCCGGGCCCACGGTGCCGGGAGTGCCGACCCGGGATACGGGCCGGGTCTTCGAGGAGCTCGTCCGCGGTGCCGAACGCTCACTTTGGGTCAGCACGTACGCCTATTTCGACGGGCCGCAGGTGTTCGAGAGCCTGGCTCGGCGTCTCGACTCCGGGACCGGGCTGCATGCCACGCTGCTGCTCAACATCCAGCGGGGGCGGGGTGACACCACCGCGACCGACCAGCTTGTGCGGCGTTTCGCGGATCGGTTCTGGAAGCGGGACTGGCCGGGGAGGGCGCGGCCGGCGGTGTACTACGATCCTCGCGCCGCGGATGGCGATGGCCCGGCCGGCGCCCTACACGCCAAGGCGGCGGTCGCCGACGGGGAGCGGCTGTTCGTCACATCCGCCAACCTCACGGAGGCGGCGCAGACAAGCAACATCGAACTCGGGGTGTTGATCTCGGATCGCACGTTGGCGGCGAGCGTGACCAGCCATTTTCAGGGCCTGATCGACACGCGCCTGTTGCGGCCGCTGCCCGAGGCTTGAGCCGCTGGGCGGCGTGGCCGCGCCGGAGGCGGCACCGGACCGGCTTGGGGGGTTACACCATGAGGCTTGCACTATCGGCTGACCGCCGTGTCGCTCCTTGCGGCGCGACGTAATCTCCGACTTTGGTCGCTTCCGCTCCTTGCGCATTGTTCGGTGTTAACCCAAGGTCGTGATACCCCCTTTGGTGATGGGGGAGTGCTCGCGATTGGCCGACGAGGGAAGCAGTTGAGCATGAAGGAAATGGAACGGACATCATAAGCAGCAAGGGGTTTAGCGATGCCATCGAGGAGATCGTCGACGAAAGGCTCCGACGGAAGGGCGAAGAAGTCGGAGGCGGCTGGTTCCGCCAAGTCGAAGGCGGTCCTGAGCGACATGGTGGGAAGCAAGATAGCGGGCGCGTTCCGTGTGAAGGGCGGAAAGTGGCGGACGGTCGGCGGGATCTCCCGAGAGACGGGTCTGCCGGAAGAGACCGTGATCGAATACGTGCGCGACAAGGAAGGCTGCTTTGTACGAGCGCCGGTGTCACCGGGAGGCAAGGCGCTCTACGGGATCAGAACCGGAGCGATGCCGACGGTGGCGGACGAGGCGGTGCGGCGGAAGGCGACCGCGGGCTAAACCCGTGGTGCCGACGCGTTCCGTGCGGGCCCGACCGCCCGGTTCGCGTCGCCCTCGTTGACGAGGAGGGCCGCCTCGCGCGCTCGAGACGCTTCCGAGCGCCGGACCAGCCCCGGGTGCGTTCGTCTTGGATCAGCTTGCTCGCCCCGCCAAGCGACATGCTCAGTCCGGTAGCCCCAGCACCCGCTTCGCGATGATGTTGAGCTGTACCTCGTTGCTGCCGCCCGCGATGGAACTCGCCTTGCCCGCGAGCCAGGCGCGCTTTATCTCCGCCTCGTCCTCGGCCGAGTAGACGTCGACGTCGCCCGCGCTCGTTCCCATCATCGACACCTGCAGCTCGCTGTTGCGCTTGCCGAGGTTGGCGCCGCAATACTTGAAGATCGAGGTGGCGGCGCCGGGCGTGTTGCCGGACTGGGCCTCCTCGACCGCCCGTCGCTGCGTCAGGCCGAAGGCGAGGGAGTCCATCCGGTGTTCGGCGATGTCGTGCCGCAGGACGGGGTCCGCAATCCGCCCGTCCCGTGCGCCGACGTAGGCCCGGGCCAGGTCCGGGAGGTCCGGGCCCGACTCGCGGGTGCGCCCCGAGGCCAGGGACTGGATGCCCGCGCGCTCGTGCTGGAGCAGGCGCTTGGCGATCGTCCAGCCGCGGTTCAGGTCCCCGACGAGATCGTCCTTTTGCGCCACCGCGTCGTCGAAGAACGTCTCGCAGAAGGGTGACGCGCCGGAGATCAGCCGGATGGGCTTCACGGTGACGCCGGGCTGGTTCATGGAGAAGAGCAGGAAGCTGATGCCCTGGTGCTTTGGCACGCCGGGGTCGGTGCGTACGAGGCAGAAGATCCAGTCGGCGAACTGGGCGCCGGAGGTCCAGATCTTCTGGCCGTTGACCAGGAAATGGTCGCCCTTGTCCTCGGCGCGGGTGCGCAGGCTCGCGAGGTCCGACCCGGAGCCGGGTTCGGAGTAGCCCTGGCACCACCAGACCTCGCCGCGGGCGATGCGGGGGATGTGGCGCTTCTTCTGTTCTTCGGTGCCGTACTCGAGCAGCGTCGGGCCGAACATCATCGTGCCCATACCGGCCACGGGTGGCCGCGCCCCGATGCGGCGCATCTCCTCGAGGAGGATGAGGTTCTCGTCCTGGGACAGTCCGCCGCCGCCGTACTCGGCCGGCCAGGTCGGGACGGTGTAACCGCGTTCGGCGGCGCGCTCGAGCCAGGTCCGCTGATCGTCTGTCATCGGCGCCTTGGTGCCACCGCCGGGCGCCTCACCGGGGCCGCGGCAACTGGCCGGACAGTTCTCTTCCAGCCACGCCCGTGTCTCTGCGCGAAAGCTCATGCGTCCTCCCTGTCTGCCCGGCGAGTACCGAGAATACTACTTCGAGCGGGTCGCTCTGTGGCGTGCCTCGTTGGCGGGGTATGAGCGAGACCGAGTAAGTGGTGGCGTGTAGCACGCACGGAAGCTGGACGGTGGCGGCGAGTCGTTGGGATCACTATGGAACCTGGTAGCCTTGGGCATCCGTTCGGTGCGCCTCGGCGGCTTCGGAGCGCTGGCTTGCACGTCTGCGTGTGGAAAACGCTTCTTGGCTGGCGGAATTTCGTGATGGAAGCGAAGGACAACATCGCCAGGTACCGGAAGAGCCAGTCCGCGGGCGGCGGCGGTTACGGCGAGCGCCTGGCGCGGCTCGAAGTGCACGTACGGCACCTCAAGGAGAACTCCGCGACGAAGGAAGACATCGCTACGGTCAACGGCAGGCTCGACACCGTTTCTGAGGCGCTCAAGAACTTGGTCACCAAGGACGACCTGCGGGCCGGCCGGCGTCGGCTGACGACAGCGATCATCGCCACGGCGACGCTGTTCGTTGGACTGGCGGCCGTTGTCGCCCTGCTCGGCTACATTGAGCGTCCGCCAGCCGCTGAGCCTTCCCGGTTTCTCCCTCGCGGCGGCCAAGCTGTTCCGCCACCGGCAACGCCTGATGCTGGTGCATTCTGGACCGGCTGAGACCTCCCCTCGACAGGACTGGTTCCCGGCCCTCGCGGATGGCCGCGGCGGAACCATCCGTTCCGCTCAGACGGCGCGCTCGGTCTCCGGGTCGCCCGCGACGCGCACGTGAAACATCGTCCGCGGCTCCGACAGGTCCCAGGGCCGCGCCCGATGGAGCACGCAGCGATTGTCCCAGATGACCGTGTCGCCGACCTGCCAGCGATGCTCCAGGACGCGCGGCGGACGGCACGCGAAGTCGATCAGTTCCTCCAGCAGTTGCCTGGACGCGTCCGGCGACAGGCCGGGAATGCCGTAGGCGTGGCGCCCGACGAACAGGGCGGGGCGTCCCGTCACCGGGTGCACCTTCACGAGCGGGCGCAGCGGCGGTTCGAGGGTCGGCGCAGCGTGGTTCAAGATCTCGGCCTCCGCCCCCGAGGGTCCGGCTTCTCCCTGGCTGTCGGCCCGAATCTGTGCGAGCCCGCGCGCCATGGCGTCCGCATCCTGGCCGACGCGGGATT
The DNA here is from genome assembly GCA_963664635.1 of Pseudomonadales bacterium. Classification (GTDB taxonomy): domain Bacteria; phylum Pseudomonadota; class Gammaproteobacteria; order Pseudomonadales; family Azotimanducaceae; genus VXNE01. The sequence goes on from OY761542.1 coordinate 1,910,749, forward strand.
GCGAATGGGTGAGGGAGTGGTATGCGCACAGTCGCTGGATGCGGTCGCGAAGCGCGGGGTCGAGCGCGTCGTAGGCCGCGCGCATATCGGCCCAGCCCGTCTCGCCGCCTCGCTCGGGAATCTGGCGGGCGGACAGGATGGACGCCTTGGCGGAGACCGACAGAAAGGAACTGTCCGTGTGCCAGCCCTCGCTGCCGCGCAGCAGTTGCACCACAGGGTGTTTCGGCGGACGCACGGTTCCGTCGCGTTCCGCGTTGGTGAAGGTCTGCCCCTCGATGGAGAGCTCGCCGAAACGGCGTCCGAAAGCGGCCTGGTCGTCGTCGGAGAGATGCTGGCCGGGAAAGATCAGGACGGCGTGTTCGTGGAAGGCCGCCTCGATGGACTGCCGTTCCGTCTCCGTCAGGTCGGCAAGTCTCATGCCCGTGACCACCGCGCCGAGGGTGGCGTCGGTCGGTTCGATGCGGGGTAGAGTCCTCATGATGCGCCACACGCGTGTGTTGGGCGCTCGTGGTGCCTCTCCAAACTCATGGGTCTACTGTCCGTTTCGGGACTTGACGATACTACTTCACTAACTCGGCGGATTCGCACGGCGCTTCATCCACTCGGCATGCACGTCGTTCGCCAATGCGGTGAGTTCGTCGCGGTGCGTCTTCCAAGTCTCCCAGTCGAGCGCGCAGTGCCACTGGTCCGAGACCTCCCCCGTAGACGGTGCGTTGGGAGGTTTCTCGTGTTCGAACGGAAGATCGACCTGCGGTTGCTCGAAGCGCTCCCGGCAGAGGTAGACGGCCGCAGGAAAGAACGTGACCCGAATCCGTCCGGAATCGCGGAGGGTGACCGAGTGCGAACCGCGTACGTTCTGGCCGTCCAGGGCGATCGTCGGGAGGCAAAACGTGACGCCCGATCTTGTCGTCTCGCTGTTGAACCTGCTGCCCAGAGCCTCCGTCGCGCTACGCCAGAGATCCTCGACGCCGTTTTCCCTGGCCTGTTCATCCAGGGCACGGAGACGCTCCGGCTTGGTGGCCCCGATGGTGCGAGTGCGGAGTGTTGCAGGGCCTCGACCGGCTTGCCTGGCCAGTAGGGTGCTTTCGCCGTGCGGATACGCGTGGAACGTCAGGAGCGAAATGTCCACGTCGCGCTCCTTCAGGAACGCGACCATTCGATGCGCCCGCGCATCGGCGCCAAGGCCTACCAAGACCATGCGTACTGGCCGCAATTGGTCCAACTGCTGGCCATACCATTCGATATACCACTCCTGGAAGTCGGCCATCTTGTCGATTCCGTTCCTGCCGGCACCTGCCTGGATGAGATCGGCGAGGTCGGTCTCCGTCAGGGCCTCCAGATGCGAGCCGTAGTCGAGGACCTGGGCTACGGCATCTCGTGTAAGCCTCTCGCGCTTCAGCTCGAACACGACGAGCCGGCCGTCCTCGTCCACGCCGAGGAGATCCAACGCCCCGTCTGCGACTGGCGTCTGACGGCCGATGAGCCTGAGGCCCGCCATCAGCAATTGCGGATTCGCGGTGAGGATGTCCTCAAGCAGTTCCTCGGTCTCCAGGCGCGCGACCGATTCAACCGGCGCCACAGGTCGCGATGGCCCGAGCACTTCCCAGATCCTGATGTCGTCCGTCATCCCGCTACGCAGCCTGAAGCCCTGTCCGAAGCGGCGCCCGTTTGCGGGTTGGCCTCGGCGAACTGGGTTAGCATACCGCGCCAATGCATCGCACTTGGGGAGGTCGCGCATGACCACCGTCCAGACCAACAGCGGGCCCGTGCGCGGCGCGCGCGAAAACGGACTCGCCGTCTTCAAGGGCATCCCGTATGCCGCTCCTCCCGTGGGTGACCTGCGCTGGATGCCGCCGCAGCCGCCCGCGCCCTGGACGGAGCCGCGCGACGCCCTCGAGTTCGGCAACATCAGCCCGCAGGAGAAGAGCCCGTTGATGCCGCCGGTCCTGCTGATGGACCAGCCCGAGTCCGAGGACTGCCTGTATCTCAACGTGTACACGCCGGCGGCCGACGACGGGGCGCGTCCGGTGATGCTCTGGATCCACGGCGGCGGCTTCTACCTCGGCGCGGGCTCGCAGGACGTCTACGACGGCAGTGCCCTGGCCTCGCGCGGGGTCGTGGTCGTGACGATCAACTACCGCATGGGCGCGTTCGGCTTCGTGCGGCTGAAGGAACTGACCAACGGGGAGATCCCGTCGACGGGGAACGAGGGCATCCTCGACCAGGCCGCGGCGCTCGCGTGGGTGCGCGACAACATCGCGGCCTTTGGCGGCGACCCCGGCAACGTCACGATCTTCGGCGAGTCCGCCGGCGGCATGAGCGTCGTGTCGCTGCTGTCGATGCCGGCCGCGCGCGGGCTCTTCCACAAGGCCATCGCCCAGAGCGGCCCGGGGCATTCGCACTTCAGCGTGGACGAGGCGCTGGACTACATCACAAAGCCCATGCTCGAAGCGTTCGGCACGAGCGACCCGGATGCGCTGCGGGCGGCCAGCACCGAGGAAATGGTGGCCGCGGTCCCCGCCTTCATGGAAGCCGCCGCGAGCCCGGATCCCGCGATCCGCAACCGCTGGGCCAAGCCCGTGATAGACGGAGAAACGATCACGGACTGGCCGGAGCCGCTCCTGGGCTCGGGCGCACACGCGGGCATGCCCCTGATGGTGGGCACGACCCGGGACGAGATGTCTTCGGCGTTGATCGCCGGCGTTGGCGACGGCGACCTCGTGGCGCGCGTGCAGGAGCTGGTTCCCGGTCACGATGCCAATGCGCTCGTCGAGGCTTATCGGGCGGCGCGGGGGCAACGCCTGGCCCCCGTGGACTCGGGGGCCCTCTACTCGGCGATCGATACGAGCCGCATGATGGGCGTTCCCTCCACTCGGTTGCTCGATGCCCACCGGCCACACGGGCCCGCCTATCACTACGTCTTCGACTGGATCAGCCCGGCGATGGACGGGGCGAGCGGGGCGCAGCACGGCGTCGATATCGGGTTCGTGTTCGGTACCCACGACGTGACGCCGGACGCCGCGGGCATGTTCGGCAGCGGTCCGGCGGCGGACGCGCTGGCAGGCGCCACGATGGACGCCTGGACTGCGTTCGCGCGCACCGGTGACCCGAGTACCGAGGCACTGGGTGCATGGCCGCCCTACGGCGAGACGCGCGCGACGATGATGATCGGGCCACATGCCGGCGTGCGGGAAGCCCCGTTCGAGGGAGAGCGCGCGGCGTGGGATGGCATCGCCACCTCGGAGATGCGCTGACGGCCGCGCCGCGGTTCAAGCGGACTTGCAGACGGAGTAACAGCATTGAAGGCCGACATTGACGAATTGCGCGCCGGCTTCCTGAACCGGGAGTTCGACGCGGTGAAGTTCGAGATCGACGGGAACACCTTCGCGGAGTACGCGCGGACGTGCGGCGAGACCGACCCCCGGTTCACGGATCCGGCGGATGCGGATTTCCAGGCGCCGCCGACCTACGTCTCCACCCTGGTGGGCGGGCGCGCGCTGCCGTCCGACTTCCCGAACCTGGGCGGCGTGGGCATGGACGCCGGCAAGGGCGTCGAGTGGATGGCGCCGATCCGCGCCGGCGCGACCCTGACGGGGAAGTCCCACATGCACGACATCTACACGAAGACCGGGCGCTCCGGCCGCATGGTCTTCCTCGTGCGGCGCATGGAACTCTACGACGAGGACGGTACGCACGTCGCCAACGCGGACACCCGCACCGTGTTTCGGGAGCGGTCCGGTGAGTGAGTCGGCACAGGAGACGGTAGGGACCATCGGCGACGTCGAATTCGGCGCGGAACTGCCGGCCTTCGCCCCGGACACGGGGCTGGAGAACGTCAAGCGGTTCGGCCGCCAGGTCGGCTGGGGCGGCGGGCGCTTCACGGACCACGAGGCGGCGCGCAAGGAGGGCTTCCCCGGGGCGATCGTTCCCGGCGTCATGAGCCAGGGCTATCTCGGCGCGATGATCCACCGCTGGGCGCCGAGGTCGGAGATCGTCGCCATCGACACCGTGTTCCGGGCCCCGGTGCTGGTCGATCACCCGCACCGCATCGTCGGTGTAGTGACGGATGTCGACGAGGACGCGGGGACGGTCGAGATCGACATCTCGATCGTGAACGAACGCGAGGAGACGCGGGTCTTCGGGACGGCGACGGTGCGGCTGCCGGTGGAGTAGGGCGCGGAACTGGGTCTTTTCGACACCCACATCGTCGTCGACTGGTCGGCGCGTTCGACGCCGAGTCCCGCACGTCCGGCGAAGGACTCCATCTGGTGGGCGATGGCCCGCGCCGGCGCTGTCGAGCCTCCGGTGTACGAACGGACGCGGCGGGCGGCCGTGGCGCGCCTGGAGGACCTTCTTGCGTGCGAACTGGCAGCACGGCGGCGGGTCCTGGTCGGGTTCGACTTTCCGTTTGGCTATCCGGCCGGCGTGGCCCGGCAACTGACCGGCCACCCGTCGGCGTTCGCGGTCTGGGACTGGCTCGTCGCCCGCATCGAGGACGACGCCGACAACGGCAACAACCGCTATGCCGTCGCCGGCGAGATCAATCGCCGCTTTCCGGGAGTCGGCCCCTGCTGGGGACGGCCCGCGACCTGGGGCCATCCGGACGTGCCCACCCGCGCCCGGGACCGCACGTGCCGCGCGGCGCACCCGCCGGAGAGGCTCTCCGACGCACATGCCAAGGGCGCGAAGACCGTCTGGCAGCTTGCCTATGCCGGTTCCGTCGGCTCGCAGTCTGCTCGTCGGCCTGCCGGCGCTCGACCGGCTGCGGCGGGCGCCCCGTCTTCGAGGCCGCGTCGCCGTGTGGCCGCTGGAGGGCGGCTTGCGCGTGCCTGACGCGCCAATCGTGTGCGCGGAACTCTATCCCTCGCTACTGCGGGACGCGGTCGCGGAGAGGCGCGGCGCGCGCGAGATCCTGGATGCGGCGCAGGTGCGGGTGAACGCCGCTGCCTTCTCCCGGCTCGATGCCCGCAACGGGCTGGCGGAACTCTTCGCTGGCTCGCCCGCCCTGACCCCCGATCAACGGCGCATCGTCGAGACCGAGGAAGCCTGGGTGCTGGGCCTCGGCCACGAGGAAGCGCTACACGCCGTGCTCGCGGGATGATTCGCTTCCGCCTCAATGGCCGGGCCGTGCATGTGCCGGAGCCAGACGCGGACACACCCCTCGCCTACGTGCTGCGGAGCCGGCGCGTCGGGGACCTGACGCCGAAGGTGGGGTGCGGGCGGGAACAGTGCGGATCCTGCCGCGTGCTGGTCGACGGGGCGCCGGCGTACGCGTGCACGCTTGCCGCGCGCGGCGTGCACGGCCGGCGCGTGGAGACGGCCGCGGGGCTCGATACCCCCGTGCGGCGGGCGCTGGTCGAGGCCAACGCGACGCAGTGCGGCTTCTGCCTGCCGGGCATCGTCGTGGCGGCGGAAGCCCTGTTCCGGAAGGACCCGCACCCGGAACCCACCGTGATCGCGGCAGCGCTCACGCCCCAACTGTGTCGCTGCGGCAGTCATCCGCGCGTGCTGCGTGCGTTGACCGCTTTGGCCAGGGGCAAGGCCCCGCAATCCCCGCCCCGATGGAACGCCGTGGCGCCGGCCGGTGACGCCCCTCCGGTGGGCCATGCGCTGCCTCCGGCACTCGCCGCGGCCCCGTCGCTGGCTCGCTGGATTCGCCTGACGGGCGACGGCCGCGTGGAGGCATTGACCGGCAAGGTCGAGATCGGGCAGGGCCTCCTCACGGCACTGCGCATCGTGGTCGCCGACGAACTCGACGTGGCGCTGCAGCGCGTCTCCGTAGTGTCCGCGCACACGGGACACACGCCGGACGAGGGTGTCACCGCGGGTTCCATGTCCATCGAGACCAGCGGCGCCGCGTTGCGGCAGGCGAGTGCGTGGGCGCGTCGGGTGCTCCTCGCGCGTGCGGCGGAGCGGTTGGGGGTCTCCGTCGAAGAGCTGACGGTTGCCGATGGCGAGGTCTCGGCGCCCGGCGTCAACGAGCGCATTGACTACTGGCAGCTTGCGGGGGACGGCCTCGACGCGGACATGACGTTTCGCGTGCCCGAGAAGGCGCCACGGGACTACCGCCTGACGGGACGGGAAGGCCATCGGCGGACCGGCGTTGCAGAAAAGGCGTCCGGTCCGGCCTTCGTCCACGACCGGGCAGCCGACCTCCACGCCCGGGTAGTCCTGCCGCCGTCGCTGCACCACCGCCTGGAGGGGCTGGACGCGCCCGTTCCGGCGCCCGGCGCCGTGGTGGTGCATGGCAGCTTCGTCGCCGTCGCGCATCCCGAAGAGCCGGCAGCCGTGGCGCTGGCGGAACGCGTTGCGGCAAAGGCGCGGTGGCGTCTGGCGGAACCGCCGCCCAAGGGATTCGAGATCGATGCGGTGCGGCGGCGCGGCGCCGTGGCGCTGCCGCTGCGGGCCGGAGTGCCCACGCGTGGTGAACCGTTTGCCCCGGCCACCGAGCATCGTGCCTCCTATTCGCGCCCGTTCCTGATGCACGGCTCCCTCGGTCCCTCGGCCGCACTGGCGAGGTGGGATGCCGGCCGGCTGTACGTGGAGTGCGCCAGCCAGGGCGTGGAACCGCTCCGGCACGTCCTGGCCCGCGCCCTGGCCGTGGACGCGGAGAGGATCGAGGTCCGCCATGTCCCGGGCGCCGGATGCTACGGACACAACGGCGCCGACGACGTGGCCCTGGACGCGGCGCTGGTGGCCCGGGCGAGGCCGGGCGAGACGGTGCTCCTCAAGTGGTCGCGTGCGGACGAACACGCCTTCGAGCCCCTTGGGCCCCCGATGCACCTCGAACTCGCCGCGGACCTGGATGGTGGGGGGCGCGTCCGGAGGTGGAGCCACGACGTCTATGGCTTCACCCACGTCGCACGCCCGCAGCCGCGCGCTCCGGGGGTGGACCTGCTCGCGGCCCGGTGGCTGGAGGAGCCGCTGGACCCGACGCCCTCGAGACCGGCGTTGGCGCCGGAGGTAGGTATCCACCGCAACGCGTTGCCGCTCTACGACTTCCCCGACCAGCGTGTCACGAAGCACTTTCTTCCCGGCGCCCCGGTGCGCACGTCCGCGCTGCGCGGGCTCGGTGCCCAGGGCAACGTTTTCGCCATCGAGTCGTTCATGGACGAACTCGCACTCGCGGCCGGCATGACCCCGGACGCGTTCCGCCGGATCCACCTCGCCCACGATGCGCGCGCCCTGGCCGTGCTGGACGCCGTGCTCGACCTGGCCGGTGGCCTGGAAGGCCCCCGGGGCATGGGCATCGCGCGCTACAAGAACCGGCAGGGCTGCGCCGGGGTGGTGGCGGAGGTCGCGGTCGACGAGGAGCGGGCGCAGATCCGCGTCGAGCGCCTCTGGATCGCCGCCGAGGCGGGCCGCGTGATCGATCCGGACGGCCTGCGCAACCAGCTCGAGGGCGGCGCGATCCAGGCGCTCTCCTGGTGCCTGAAGGAGGCCGTGGGGTTCGACGAGGCCGGCGCCGTGGTCAATCGAGACTGGGAGAGTTACCCCATCCTGCGCTTCAGCGAGGTTCCGGACGTGCAGACCGTCCTCCTCGACCGCCCCGAATCCGAGCCGCTTGGCGCCGGCGAGGCGACCGTGGGTCCGACGTCCGGCGCCCTCGCCAATGCCGTCTTCGCGGCTACGGGGCTGCGGGTCCGGGACCTGCCCATGACGCCGGAGCGGCTGCGGCGGGTCGCGGCCGGGCGATAGAATCGGTGGCGACACGCACGCTCGGAGGAGCCATGAGTCACGAGAACGTCCGCTACGCGGTGGAAGACCGGGTCGCCACCATCACGATCGACCGCCCGGAGCGCCGCAACGCCATGACGCACGCCATGAACGCCGAGTACGGACGCTTGATCCGGGAGGCGAGCGGCGACGATGCCGTGCATGTGCTGGTGGTGACCGGCGCCGGCGGCAGCTTCTGCGCGGGAACGGACCTCTCGGATCTCGACGAACAGTCGCCGGAAGAACGGGAGGGCACCGTCACGAACCGGAAACCCGGGATCGGCTGGTGGGCGCTGGCGGCGTGCCCGAAACCCACCGTCTGCGCGGTCGACGGCTTCGCCGTCGGCATGGGCGCGGAGTTCACGAGTCATGCCGACATCCGCATCCTGAGCACGCGGGCCCGGATCTCCTGGATCTTCGCCCAGCGCGGCCTGGTACCCGACACGGGCGCGGGGAGCTGGCTGCTGCCGCGGCTGATCGGCGTGCCGAGAGCGCTCGAACTGCTCTATACGGGGCGCTTCCTCCTTGCCGACGAGGCGCAGGAGATCGGCTACGCCCACGACGTGGTGCCGCCGGAGAACCTCGCGGACCGGACGCGCGAACTGGCCGACGCCATCCTGCGCGGCTCGCCGTTCTCGCACCGGCTGACCAAGCAACTCGTGTACGAGGGGTTCTCCCGCAGCGTGGAGGAACACATCCCCGAGAGCTTCAAGGCGCTACAAGCATGTTTCCGCAGCGAGGACCACCGCGAGGGCGTGCGGGCGTTCCTGGAGAAGCGGGAGGCGCGGTTTACGGGGCGGTAGGGGGCGCGCGGTTGTCCCGTCCCGGGTTCGTGCATGCGGTGGAGTCGGGCCGCCGCAAGGGCCGCTCCTGTACCCTTCCCAGTGCTGCGTGCCGCAGGCACGGAGCGGGCAGCACTTGCGGCGGCATCGCGAGATTCGTCGCGGAATCCGGCGACACGGACCGTCGTTTCGATGCTCCGTCCGGTATGGCGGCCAATCGACAGACCATGCCGTCGATGCCGTTTCCGGGGGAGGGCGCGTCCCTGGCGGGACCGGGCCTTAGGCGCCTTCGGCGACCCGAGCCCGCTGGGTCAGTGACACGGGGTGGCGGTACAGGCGTCACTGATTCCAGGTTGCGCGGTCCAGACGCGGTGGCTGCTCGCCCGCCGCATCCGCGTTCAACACGCCACCGTCGCCGGCCGGCTGCGGCGCCACGGCGCGGGCTGACCGAGTGCCGAAGTTCCGTTCCATCCGCTCGCCGGAACGGCAGGCGGAGGCCGTGGCGGGACGCCTCGTCAGCCTCGGCGCACTGCGCCGCAATCCAGCCAGACCCGCCTCCGAACAGCGCGAGAACAGTGCCGGCGCCGTCCGCAAGGACGAAACAGGGTGCGAACAGGATGACCGGATTGGTACCCGCGATTCCGCTCAGCGCCGACCGATCGACAAGCATCGGTCGAATGCGAGGTCTTTCTTACAGCCCACATCGCCGACGCTTGCAGGGCTCCTTCAGGTGCTGCGGTTCGCCTCGGACGCGCGGCCCTGGCGCCGCGCGCGTTGCTGTATTCGGGGATGCATCACCGGTACACCGGATGCAGTTCCTGTTTGAGGAACTCGCGCAACGCGTCAAGTGAGTCAACTTCCTCCGGCTCTCCGGAGCCAAGGCCCTTCACTACGTATCTCCCCCCGTCAAGCCTCTCGCACGTCAACTGGTACCCGAAGTCGTCGCGGACGTACCACGCCATGCAGTGATCTCGAGAGGCGACGGCTCGACGGTTCCAACACCGGTGTGCCACCAGCCGCGTCCCGCCCTCGCGGGGTGGCCGGACGCTCAACCGCCTGGACGTTCCTGTTTCCGACTCACATCGAATCGGTGCAGCCGGAACCGGACGCGGGTATCGGGCTTTGGCTTAGGGCGAGACCCGGTACACCGCCTTCTCGAGAGTCCCACGGAGCACTTCCGTCACGTCGGGTACGAGCGGCTGCAAATCTCGGAGTCGGTTGCGGTGGGCCAGCATCACGATCACGGCTATCGGCAGTTCCCCAGGTTCTGCTGATGTTCGATTCCGCGATCAACGGTGACCAGCGCGTCGACACCCCGGCCCGCGGCAAGCGAGAGCAGGAGACCGTTTCCGGTGCCCGCCCATCCCATCTGCTGGACCGTGTGCACCGTGAAGGACTCGGGGAAGGAGGCCGCGAGGCGCCTCGGGACCGACTCGTCAAGCAGCAGCTTCATCAGCGCCGGAAACCAGAATCCTGGTCGCCCGTTCGAGCACGGCTACCGCTTGGCTCCGGGACACGGTGGGGAAGTCCGTCAGGAACTCGTCGAGCCGGTCGCCGGCCTCCAGATGCTCCATCAGGATACGGACGGGAACCCGGGTGCCAGCGAACACCGGCGTCCCTCCGAGAATCTCCGGGTTTCTTTCGATCAGCGTATCGGTCATCGTCGTTCTCCCAGTTGGATGGTGCGTGTTGGTCGACGAGCTGCCCGTTGCGGCACCACCGAACGCCCCGTCGCCCCCGCGCACATCAAAGCCTCACCAGAGTCGCCGATTTGGCTTCGTAGGTGTACTTCGTGATGGTCCCGTCCCTGATCCTATCGACCGCGTCTTTGATCGCGGGCAAGGGCACCAGGAACCACTCGCGCGGCACGACCGGATTCCCGAAGCGGTCTGCGATTTCGACATTGAGGCGCACGGTGTCGAAGATGCGATGGATCAGCCGTTCGAGCTTCCCGCGGGGCCGCCGTCTCGGTTTCGGGTTGCCTGGTCAACACTCCCTGATGGTCGAACGGCATCAGCAGCGCGCGGCAGTCCTCCTGCTCGCGGATGCCATCAAGCCGCACCGCGTACAGCCGCTCGAAGATGTCGCCGCCGGGGCCATGGCGCGGAGCGTGGCCGTTTGCCTCGACGAAGCGCTGTATGTCCTCGAAGCCGGCGATGATCCGCTCCTCGCGCGGCGTGCGCACCAAGGGCGCTGGAGTACGCCGCCTACGTCGGAGCCGTTCGACGCCCCGGACCGCGGGCGCTTGATCGTGGTGGGTCTGTTTCCGAAGGCTTGCAGGAACGCGAACGGGAATTCCTCACCCTCGAACGGTCGTCCGGCAAGGGCAGATACTGCCTCCTCGATTTCGACGGCGTTCATCGATCATTCCATTCCGCCGGAGCATACCGAATCACGCTCAGCAATCCCAACTCGTGCAAAGCTCTCATGCCCTAGTGTGCTGTCTCATGAATAGCTTTGCGGTTTGCGGTAGCGCATTTTTGTCGCTGGCAAGGCGCGTCCGACGAACAGTGGTAGGCCCCACGTGAGGAGGCGCAACGCCGCCAGCGGCGAAAAGGCGCAGCGCAAACGCGAAGGTATTTGTGAGACAGCACACCAGGACAGCCAAGGTGCCGCCCCCCGATCCGGAGCTTGCCCCCCTGCCGCACCCCGAGCCAATGTCAATCGCGTGGCGGGAGCGACTGCCGTGTTACCGCTTCAGTCCTCGAGGGATGCGATCCCCGCGTTGCTCGTCCACCACCGCGCTCGAGACGCGAGTGACGCACGGATTCGGTGCGCCTGGTAGCACCACATCGGGGCAAAAGGTGTTCGATCTGGTGCAAGTGGCTGGACGAGACGCCGCAGGGTCGACGTTGGCACGGCGCTTGCTTGGTTCGGTGCCACTGGCCGCGACGCGGTCGCTCACGTTGCAAAGAAACACGAGGTATGCACATGAATCATGGCGATCCAAGGCGTGGGCTCATGGCTTTTGCCGGCGCGGTTGTGTTGCTTGCCGGTGCGCCCATGGCAAGTGCGGGCGGCACCATCGAAGTGGGCGAGCACCACTCGGTCAGCTTCGGCGCCGGCATGCGCGCGGGCTATGGTCATTCGGACGCTGGTTCGGATTACAGCCTGCAGAGCGCGCGCCTGTACGTCAACGGGCAAATCCACGAGAAGGTCAAGTTCACCTTCAACACGGAATGCGAAAGCTGCGTCTTCGGGCAGGATGCCGGCGACCCGATCGGCGCCGCCGGCGATATCGACGTGCTCGACGCGATTGCGCAGATCGAATTCAGCGCCGCGTTCAACCTCTGGATCGGCCGCATGCTGACCCCGGCCGACCGGATCGAGCTGAATGGACCCTACTACGGTCTGTCGTGGAACCAGTACACGGTACCGCTGCTGCCATCCGATCAACTCGGCCAGGCCGGCCTCCTGGGCAGGGACGATGGCGTCACCGTCTGGGGGACCGTGGGCAAGCTGCAGTACTCGGTGGGCTTGTTCGACGGTGTCGATGGCGGACCCAACCAGGACGGCAGCAGCCTCTTCGCGGGTCGGGTCGCCTTCAATTTCCTGAGCATGGAAGCCAACCCCGCGTACTACACGAGCAGTACCTACTACGGGGGCGGTGGTGACGTGTTCACGGTCGGCCTGTCGTACCAGAGGCAGTCGGACGGTACCGGTACGTCGGTATCCCCGGCGGACTTCAGCGCACTGATCGTCGACGCCCTGTTCGAGAAGCCATTCGACAACGGCAGTGCGATCACGCTGGAGGCCGAGCACAAGTCCTTCGATGCGCCGCCGCCGGCGGCGGGTAGCGACTGCTTCTGCCTCTTCGACGGCAGCGCATGGTTCTTCACGGCGGCTTATCTGTTTCCGGGAGAAGCAGGCATCGGCCGCGTGCAGCCGTACGTCCGGTACACATCGAACGAGCCTTCCGATGCCGCCGTCGGCGACAGCGAGCTCGCCGAGTTCGGCGTCAACTACATCATCGACGGGCACAACCTGCGCCTGAACCTTCACGTCACCGACGGGGACGCCAACCTCACCGGCGCACCGGGCGAGGATGAAACGCGCTTCGGGTTCGGCGTCCAGGTCCAGATCTGATTCAACGGAGCTATCACGGATATGAGATCAACCATGCGACTTCCAAAAGCATTCGTCGTCGCCGCCATCGCCGCGGCGGCGCTCGTCCCCTGCAACGCTTCGGCGCAGGACGAGGAGACCATCAAGGTCGGCGTCCTGCACTCGCTTTCGGGCACGATGGCCATCAGCGAAACAACCCTCAAGGACACCGTCCTGATGCTCATCGAGGAGCAGAATGCCGCGGGCGGGCTGCTCGGCAAGCAACTCGAGGCGGTCGTCGTCGACCCCGCGTCGAACTGGCCGCTGTTCGCGGAAAAGGCGCGGGAACTGCTCGACCTGGAGCAGGTCGCGGTCGTGTTCGGCTGCTGGACATCGGTGTCGCGCAAGTCCGTGCTCCCCGTGTTTGAGGAGTTGAACGGACTGCTGTTCTACCCGGTGCAGTACGAGGGCGAGGAGTCGTCGAAGAACGTCTTCTATACCGGCGCCGCGCCCAACCAGCAGGCGATTCCCGCCGTGGACTACCTGATGAACGAGCTCGGCGCCGAGCGCTGGGTGCTCGCTGGTACGGACTACGTCTATCCCCGCACCACGAACAAGATCCTGGAGGCCTACCTGAAGGCCAAGGGCGTGGCCGATGAGGACATCATGATCAACTACACGCCGTTCGGCCATTCCGACTGGCAGTCGATCGTCTCGGACATCAGGAAGTTCGGCTCGGCGGGCAGGAAAACCGCCGTGGTGTCCACCATCAATGGCGACGCCAACGTACCGTTCTACAAGGAACTCGGCAACCAGGGCATCGCGGCGGAGGACATTCCGGTGATCGCCTTTTCCGTGGGCGAAGAGGAACTGTCGGGCATCGACACCGGCCCACTGGTGGGTCACCTGGCCGCCTGGAACTACTTCATGAGCGTCCCCGCGGAGGCGAACGACGACTTCATCGACGAGTGGCTCGAGTTCATCGACGACGAGGACCGGGTGACCAACGACCCGATGGAGGCGCACTACATCGGCTTCAAGATGTGGGTCGAGGCGGTCGAGAAAGCCGGCACCACGGATCCGACCGCGGTCCAGGACGCCATCGTCGGCGTCACCGTGCCGAACCTCTCCGGCGGCATGGCCACGATGCTGGCCAACCACCACATCACCAAGCCCGTGCTCATCGGCGAAATCCAGGACGACGGCCAGTTTGATATCGTGTGGGAGACGTCGGACCTGGTGCCCGGCGACGCGTGGTCGGACTTCCTGCCCGGTTCCATGGATGTCGAAGCGGATTGGGTGGAGCTCAAGTGCGGCAACTACAACACCAAGACCATGGAATGCTCCGGGCAGAACTACGAGTAGGCCTGTCGTCCGGCGCGGTTGTGCGCCGCCATCGCGTCGCGCAGCGACGCACCCTGGCCTAGAGCCCACCCAGGCCGGCGATGCGCGCGCGCCGTCACTTCCCGGCGTGGCGACTTCTGGTCGTCACGCCGCTTGTTTTGCTCTTGCCCGCCACGGCTGCCTTCGCGGCCGATGCCGCCGAAGTGCAGGCGGCGGTGGACGCCCTGAACACGCGATCCTTTGACGACAAGCGGACCGCCGCCATCGAACTTGCCGGCATCGACCACCCGCGCGCGGCCGTCGTGCTCGAGGCCCTGCTGGCCGGGGAGCTTTTCACGGAACGGGGTACGCGCCGCCTGGTGATCGCCACGCTGGTGGACGAAGCGGCCGGCGCCAGGGCGGGCTACGCCTTGCGGGACGCGGTCAACGACGAGGATCTCGGCGAGACCGGGCGCCGCGGCGCGCGCCGCGTGACCGTCAACAACGCCCTCAGACGTTACCTGCGGGGCCTCGTCGCCGGGCTGCGCCTGCGCGATGCCGATCCGGCCAGCCGGATCGAGGCGGTACGCGCCGTGGCCGACGCCGCGGATCCCGGCCTGGGTTCGCTGCTACGCGAACGCCTGGCCGTCGAGACCGAGGCCGACGTGCGTGACGCCATCGGCACGGCGCTCGTGGTCTTCGACCTCGACGCGCCGGACGAGGCAACACGGCTCGCCGCGATAGCCGCTTCACACGGCGATCTGGACGGCACGGTGCGCATGAAGCTGACCGCGCTTGCCAACGACGATCCCGACGCCGGCCCGGTCCACGGCGAGGCCGTGCGGGAGGCGGCGCGGGACGCGCTCGCGGCGATCGAACGCACGGTGGCGAGATTCCAGACCGTCGAGACCGTCCTGTTCGGCTTGAGCCTCGGTTCGATACTCGTGCTCGCGGCCATCGGCCTGTCGATCACGTTCGGGGTCATGGGCGTCATCAACATGGCGCACGGCGAACTCATCATGCTCGGCGCCTACACGACGTACGTCGTGCAGACGTTGATGCCCGGCGCGCTCGAGTACTCCATCGTGGTTGCCATCCCGGCGGCATTCCTGGTGTCCGGCCTCGTCGGCATCGCGATCGAGCGCGGCATCATCCGGTTTCTCTACGGTCGGCCGCTGGAGACGCTGCTCGCGACCTTCGGCGTCAGCCTGATCCTGCAGCAGGCCGTACGGACGATCTTCTCGCCGCTCAACCGCGCCGTGGCGACGCCGGAGTGGATGAGCGGTTCCTGGGAGATCGCGGCGGGTTTGTCCTTCACCTACAACCGCCTCTACACGCTGATCTTCGCGGGCCTCGTCTTCGTGGCCCTGCTGGTCATCCTGCAACGAACGCGCCTCGGGCTCGAGGTCCGGGCCACGATGCAGAACCGATCCATGGCACGAGCCATGGGAATCCGCAGCGCCCGCGTCGATGCGCTCACCTTCGGGCTCGGCGCCGGAATCGCAGGCGTGGCGGGGGTTGCCCTGTCGCAACTGACCAACGTCGGTCCCAACCTCGGCCAAGGCTACATCGTGGACTCGTTCCTGGTGGTCGTGTTCGGCGGTGTCGGCAATCTCTGGGGAACGCTCGTAGCCGGTCTTTCCCTGGGCATCGTCAACAAGTTCCTGGAGCCGGTGACCGGCGCCGTTGTGGCCAAGATCGTCGTCCTGGTGTTCATCATCCTGTTCATCCAGAAGCGCCCGCGGGGACTGTTCCCGCAGAAGGGCCGCGCGGCGGAGGCGTAAAGGGGTGCTACTGTCGCGACTACTCAACCACGAGCGCGGCGGCTGGATTCTGCTCGCCGTTCTCGCGGTGGCCGCCGTCGTGGTGCCCGTCGCCAACCTGGCGGTCCCCCCGGACTCGGTGTTCCACGTCTCCACGTACACCGTCACGCTGCTTGGCAAGTACCTCTGCTATGCCATGCTCGCCGTTGCGCTCGACCTCGTCTGGGGATACTGCGGCATCCTCAGCCTGGGTCACGGCGCCTTCTTTGCACTCGGCGGCTACGCCATGGGCATGTACCTGATGCGGCAGATCGGCGAGCGCGGTGTCTACGGTCATCCGGAGCTGCCGGACTTCATGGTGTTCCTGAACTGGGATGCGCTGCCCTGGTACTGGTACGGGTTCGATCAGTTCTGGTTCGCCATGCTGATGGTGGCGCTGGTGCCGGGCCTGCTCGCGTTCGTCTTTGGCTGGCTCGCGTTTCGCTCCCGCGTCACCGGCGTCTACCTCTCGATCATGACCCAGGCGCTGACCTACGCCCTGATGCTGGCGTTCTTCCGCAACGAGATGGGTTTCGGCGGCAACAACGGCTTGACCGACTTCAAGGACATCCTGGGCGCCAACCTGCAAGCGGATGGCACCCGCGCAGTCCTGTTCGTGGTCTCCGCGCTGGCGTTGGCGCTCGCTTACGTCCTCTGCCGGCTGGTGGTGACCTCGAAACTCGGCCGCGTCATGACGGCGATGCGCGATGCCGAGGACCGCACGCGGTTCATCGGCTATCGGGTCGAGCGGTTCCAGTTGGCCGTCTTCACCGCGTCGGCGGTGCTCGCCGGGATCGCCGGCGCCTTGTACGTCCCGCAGGTGGGCATCATCAATCCGAGCGAGTTTCAGCCACTCAACTCCATCGAGCTGGTGGTCTGGGTGGCCGTGGGCGGTCGGGGCACGCTGTACGGCGCGGCGCTCGGCGCGGGGGTGGTCAACTACGCCAAGACGACGTTGACCGGAGCGCTGCCCGAGGTGTGGCTGTTCGCTCTCGGCGCCCTGTTCGTGCTCGTCACGCTGGCGCTGCCGAAAGGCATCGTGGGTCTTTGGCAACGCCGTCGGCAGTCGCGGAAGGGCCTGGTTCATGCCTGATGCGCCGAGCGGTCGCCCGCCGCCGAGACCGCGTGCCCGGTGGCAGCTACTGGAGCGTGACCAGGTCTGGGACTTCCTGATCGAGAAGCCGACACGCGACGAATTGCTGCGTGCGGACCACGGCTACATCCTCTACCTTGAGGACGTCACGGTGAGCTTCGATGGCTTCAAGGCGCTCGATGCGCTGACGCTCTACGTCGAGATCGGCGAGTTGCGCTGCATCATCGGACCCAACGGCGCCGGCAAGACCACGATGATGGACGTCATCACGGGCAAGACGCGCCCGGACGCCGGCGCCGCCTTCTATGGCCAGCGCCTCGACCTGACGCGGTTGTCGGAGCCCGAGATCGCGGCGCTCGGCATCGGTCGCAAGTTCCAAAAGCCGACGGTATTCGAGAACCACACGGCGTTCGAGAACCTGGAACTGGCGATGTCCGCCGACAAGCGCGTATGGCCCACCCTGACGGCGCGGCTCAGGGGGGAACAGCGAGATCGCATCGACGCCGCCCTGGCCACCATCGGGCTGATCGATCACGGCGATCAGCGTGCCGGGACGCTCTCCCACGGCCAGAAGCAGTGGCTCGAAATCGGCATGCTGCTGATGCAGAACCCGCTCGTTCTGCTGGTCGACGAACCCGTGGCCGGGATGACGCGGCGCGAATCGGAACTGACCGCGGAACTGCTCACCCGACTCGCCGGCGACCACTCGGTGATCGTCGTGGAGCACGATATGGAGTTCGTGCGCTCGATCGCGAGGAGGGTCACCGTCCTCCACGAGGGCCGCGTGCTGTGCGAGGGACCGTTCGATGCGGTGCAGGATGACGAACGGGTGCGCGAGGTCTACCTCGGCGTGGACGCTTGACCGATGCTCGAAGTCGAGGGCCTCAACCAGTCCTACGGCGCAAGCCGCACGTTGTGGGACGTCGGGTTCACGATCGCCGAGGGCGCATGCCTGTGCGTCATGGGCCGCAACGGCGTTGGCAAGACAACGCTCATGAAGTGCGTCATGGGGCTCCTCCCCGTCGACACGGGCTCGGTCCGCCTGGCCGGCGCGGAGCTGCTGACGATGCCGGCGGAGCGCCGTGCCCAACTCGGCGTGGGCTACGTCCCGCAGGGACGGATGATTTTCCCCTTGCTGACGGTCGAAGAGAATCTGGCCGTGGGCCTGGGCGCGTTGCCTCGGGCGGAGCGCGGGGTCCCGCCCGAGGTCTACGAACTCTTTCCCGTGCTCAACGACATGCGCTCGCGTCGCGGCGGTGACCTGTCCGGTGGCCAGCAGCAGCAACTCGCGATCGGGCGGGCACTGGTCTTGCGCCCGAAGGTCCTCATTCTCGACGAGCCCACGGAGGGCATTCAGCCGAACGTCGTGCAGCAGATCGGCGACGTCGTCGTGCGCCTGAACCGCGAACTTGGCATGACCGTGTTGCTCGTCGAGCAAAAGCTGCCGTTCGTGCGTCGGGTCGCGGATCGGTTCGCGATCATGACCAAGGGTTCGATCATGGCAGAGGGTCCGCTCGCGGCGCTGACCGATTCCCTGATAGAAGAGCACCTCACCGTATGACGGCCCCCTGGCGAGGGCGATTGCGGCTGGTCTTCGAGCGTCGCCACGGTCGCACCGTCCTGGCCCGTCGCGAACATGAGGGTCCGGTGGCGGTGCAGCGCCCGTTCTACCCCGATGACGGCGCCTGCCACGTGTACATGCTGCATCCCCCCGGCGGTCTGGCGCGGGACGACCGCCTCGAGGCCCGTATCGATGTGCGCTCCGGCGGCACCGCCCTGGTGACGACGCCGGCCGCGACCAAGGTCTATCGCGGTCCACTCGAGAGCTCGGTGGCGCAGTGTCTCGACGTCGGCTCGGGGTGCCGACTCGAATGGTTGCCCCAGGAGACGATTCTCTTCGGCGGTAGCCGCTACCGGGCACGAACCCGCATCCGGCTGGCGCGCGACGCGCGATTCGGTGGTTGGGACATCGTGACCTTGGGACGCCCTGCCTCCGGCGACGGCTACGAGACGGGTGCCGTGCGCCTGGAGACATGCATCGACGTGGGTGAGGAACATCGGCTGCTCGAACGCCAGGCCTGGAGCCGGGGTCCGGGCGAGTCGGCCCCCGTGCTCGCCGCGCCATGGGGCCTCGACGGCAAGCGGACGCTTGCAAGCTACTACGCCTATCCGGCGGACGCGGACACCCTGGACCGCGCGCGCAGTCTGCTCGGCGACTGCGCGGCGGCCGGGGCAACCCTGTTGGACGATCTGCTCGTCGTGCGCATGCTGGCGGACGACGCCGCGCGTGCCCGGGGGCTCCTCACGCGGGTATGGCAGGGTTTGCGGCGCACCGTTTCGGGCCTTGCGCCGTCGCCGCCGCGCGTGTGGGCGACATGACGCCGCCGGCCCGGCAAAGTGTGGTGGCCCGCACGCCTCGCTTGACCGCAGTACGCGTTTGCAGTTGGATCGGGTCTCTTGCGCGTCGGGCGTCCGTGCGGCTTGCGTACGGCGAAGCCCCCGCAACAACGGCGAAGCCCCGCAACAACAATGGTGACCCCGTGAACCTCACCCCCCGCGAGAAGGACAAGCTGCTGGTCTTCGTCGCGGCCCAAGTGGCCGAGCGCAGGCGTGCCAGAGGCGTGAAGCTGAACTACCCGGAGTGCGTGGCGCTCATCTCCGCGGCGATCATGGAAGGCGCGCGCGACGGCAGAACGGTCGCCGAACTCATGGGCGAGGGGGCGCGCATTCTCGGTCGCGACGAGGTCATGGACGGCGTGCCGGAAATGCTCCGCGAAGTCCAGGTGGAGGCGACGTTTCCGGACGGCACCAAGCTGGTCACCGTGCACGAGCCCATTCCATGACACCCGGCGAGACGCTTGTCGCCGACGGCGAACTCGACCTCAACGTCGGTCGGGCGACCGTGGAGATCGCCGTTGCCAACACGGGCGACCGGCCGGTGCAGGTGGGCTCGCACTACCACTTCCACGAGACCAATCCGGCCCTGGCGTTCGACCGCGCGGCGGCCCGCGGCTGTCGCCTGGACATCCCGGCGGGTACGGCCGTGCGCTTCGAACCGGGCCAGCGCCGTACCGTGACCCTGGTCGCCTTCGGCGGCGCCCGGCGCGTATTCGGGTTCAACGCCCGGATCATGGGCGACCTGGAGGACGAGGGAGACAAGGGAGACAAGGAGGACAAGGGGGACAAGGCGGACAAAAGAGGAGGCGCTTCGTCATGAGTACCATCTCCCGCCGTGCGTACGCCGAGATGTTCGGCCCCACCACCGGTGACCGGGTCAGACTCGGCGACACCGAACTCGTCATCGAGGTCGAATCCGACCAAGCGGTCTACGGCGACGAGGTGAAGTTCGGCGGTGGCAAGGTGATCCGGGACGGTATGGGCCAGAGCCAGCGTGGTGCGGCCGACACCGTGGACACGGTGGTCACCAATGCACTGGTGCTGGACGCGAGCGGCATCTACAAGGCGGACATCGGCATCAAGGACGGTCGCATCGCGGCCATCGGCAAGGCCGGCAATCCGGACACCCAACCCGGCGTTGACGTGGTCATCGGACCGGGCACGGAGGCGATCGCCGCGGAAGGCCAGATCGTCACCGCGGGTGGCATCGACGCCCACATCCACTTCATCTGCCCCCAGCAGATCGAGGAGGCGCTCATGTCGGGCATCACCACGATGCTGGGCGGGGGCACCGGACCGGCGACCGGCACCAACGCCACCACCTGCACGCCCGGACCGTGGCACATCGCGCGCATGCTGCAGGCCGCGGAGGCATTCCCGATGAACCTGGGCTTCCTCGGCAAGGGCAATGCCAGTCTGCCCGCGGCGCTTGCAGAGCAGGTGGCCGCCGGCGCCATGGGGCTCAAGCTCCACGAGGACTGGGGGACGACCCCGGCCGCCATAGACACGTGCCTCAAGGTGGCCGACGACTTCGATGTCCAGGTCGCGATCCACACCGATACCCTCAACGAGTCCGGCTTCGTCGAAGACACGCTCGCCGCGTTCAAGGGCCGCACGATCCATACCTACCACACCGAAGGGGCAGGGGGCGGCCATGCGCCGGACATCATCAAGGCGTGCGGGCTCGACAACGTGCTGCCGTCGTCCACGAACCCGACGCGCCCGTACACGGTGAACACCGTCGACGAGCACCTCGACATGCTCATGGTCTGCCACCACCTCGACCCCGGGATCGCCGAAGACGTGGCCTTCGCGGAGTCGCGCATCCGCCGCGAAACCATCGCCGCGGAGGACATCCTGCACGACCTCGGCGCCTTCTCGATGATCGCCTCGGACTCGCAGGCCATGGGTCGGGTCGGGGAAGTGGTCTGCCGTACCTGGCAGACCGCCCACAAGATGAAGGTGCAGCGCGGCCCGTTGCCGGCCGACTCCGAGCGCAATGACAACGAGCGTGCCAAACGCTATGTCGCGAAGTACACGCTGAACCCCGCGATCACGCACGGCATCGCCCACGAAGTGGGCTCGATCACCGTCGGCAAGCTCGCGGACCTCGTGCTTTGGCACCCGGCTTTCTTCGGCGTGAAACCGTCCCTCGTGCTCAAGGGCGGCATGATCGCCGCGGCGCCGATGGGCGATCCCAACGCGTCCATCCCGACGCCCCAGCCCGTCCACTACCGTCCGATGTTCGGTGCCTTCGGGGGCGCCACGGCATCGACGTCGGTGACGTTCGTCTCGGCCGCCGCTGCGGCGGCCGGGGTCGGCCGGGCATACGGACTGGCCAAGCCCCTCGTTGCGGTCCGCGGCACGCGCAGGGTCACCAAGGCGGACATGGTTCACAACGCCGCGACGCCGAGCATCGACGTGGATCCCCAGACCTACGACGTGCGTGCGGACGGGGAATTGCTGACGTGCGAGCCGGCGGCGACGCTGCCGCTCGCGCAGCGCTACTTCCTGTTCTGAAGGCCGCGTCGTTGCAGCGCTTCACCCACCTTGCCGAGTGCGGCGAACCCAATGGCCGGCTGGTACTGCCGTTCGAGCGCCGCCGCAAGGCGCGCCAGCGGGCCGTGCTGGATTCCGGCGAAGCGGTGGCCCTGGTGCTCCCTCGGGGCCTGGGCCTGCGCGACGGCGACCTGCTCGCCGCCGATGACGGCCGGATCGTCGCCGTCGTCGCGGGGCCGGAAGCGGTCTGCACGGTGACTGCGGACGACCCCAGGGCGTTGGCCCGGGCCGCCTACCACCTCGGCAACCGCCATGTCCCGGTGCAGGTGGGCGACGGCTGGCTCCGCTACCTGGCCGACCACGTGCTCGACGACATGCTGCGCGGACTCGGACTGGAGCCGACATCCGAACAGGCACCCTTCGAACCGGAGTCTGGAGCCTATGGGCACGCTCACTGACAAGGTTCGTTTGTGGCAGTTGATCAGCCCGCTGTCGCCGGTCGGGGCGTACCACCACTCGCAAGGGTTGGAGCAGGCGGTCGCGGCCGGCTGGGTGACCGACGAAGGCACGGCGCTCGCATGGATACAAGGACTGCTGGGGCGTTCGATCGCCAATCTCGACCTGCCGGTCGTCGCGCGCGCCCGGGACGCATGGCGTGACGGTGACGTCGCGGGACTGCTGCGCTGGGACGCGCTGTGCCGCGCTTGTCGGGAAACCAGCGAGCTGCGCGCCGAAGAGCGCAACATGGGCGCCGCGTTGATCGCCCTCATGGGCGAGCTGGGAGAGCGACCGTCCGGCGTGACGCGGCTCGGCTACGCGGCGGCTTTTGGGGTTGCCGCCGCCAATGCTGCGCTGGGCGTGCACGATACGCTTGCCGGCTATGCATGGGCGTGGTCCGAGAATCAGGTCCTCTGCGCGGTCAAGTTGACGCCGCTGGGGCATGGCGCGGGCCAGCGCATGCTGCTCAAGCTTGGCGCATCGCTCGACGCGGTGGTCGCGCACGCGTTGGAGGTGGCGGACGATGAGATCGGCTTGACGAGCCCTGGCCTCGCCATCGCAAGCGCGCGGCACGAGACTCGCCATACGAGGTTGTACAGGTCATGAACGGTCCGGAGCAAAACGTGACGAACCATGCGCTCAGGGTTGGCATCGGCGGGCCGGTGGGCGCGGGCAAGACCACCTTGGTCGAGGGCCTGTGCCGGTCCCTGCGGGGCCGTTTCGCCATCGCGGTCGTGACCAACGACATCTATACGCGCGAAGACGCCGACATCCTGCTGCGCTCGCAGGCCCTGCCGGAAGATCGAATCGTCGCGGTCGAAACCGGCGGCTGTCCGCATACCGCGATTCGCGAGGATGCCTCCATGAATCTTGCCGCCATCGCGGATCTCGAGCGGCGATTCCCGGGTTTGGACATGGTGATCGTGGAGTCGGGCGGCGACAACCTGGCGGCGACGTTCAGCCCGGAACTGGTCGACCTGACCATCTACATCATCGATGTGGCGGCGGGCGAGAAGCTGCCGCGCAAGGGCGGCCCGGGCATCACGCGCTCGGATCTGCTCGTGGTCAACAAGGTCGACCTGGCGCCTTACGTCGGCGCTTCCCTCGAGGTGATGGCCCGCGACACCGAGCGGATGCGGGCCGGTGCGCCGTTTGTGATGGCGAATCTGAAGGCCGGCGACGGGTTGTCGGACGTCAGCGGGTTCATCGTGAGGGAGGGCCTGCTCGGGGCGTGACGCGACCCGTGCCGGCGCCTTCAAGCGTCACCCGGTTCGGGCTTGTGAATACCTCGACCGACAGGGCCACCTCCTTCCCGAGCCAGGCGGCCAGCGAGGTGTGCTCCTCGAGCGCATCGTCGGTCAGCGGGTGGACCAGGATGTCGAGGCCGCCGCGGTGCGCGTCGAGCCACGGAATCAGCCGGTCGAACTCATCCGCGTCGAAAGTGAGCTGACAGCTCCATCGCGGGTGTGGGCCGACGGGACGCAGATGGAAGCGGCCGAGCCCGACGTGACATTCCCGCCAGGCGTCGATGCACAGGGCGCGGGCCTGGTCCGCGGTGGATTCGTCGAAATACACATGCGCGTGGTAGCGGTCGTACAGGTTTTCGGGTCGCTTTGGCATGGGGACTCGCCCGCGCGTCCGGGTTTCCGTGGGTGTGCGCAGTGTCGCAGTTCGTGGCCAGGCGTGCGAACCGGTTCGGAGCGCCGCTTTGGCTCGGAAGCGGAGGCCCGGAAGCGGACGACGGCGCCGCCGACGAGCGCGCCCGCCTGTTCCGCGCGGCGCTATCATGGCGTTGGCCTGCACGTCGAAGAGGATGCGACCCCATGACCGGGATCACGGAACTCGGCTACGTACGGTTCGGCGTCTCGAGCCTGGAGGAGTGGCGCGCGTTCGCCGCGGACCTCGTCGGCCTCGAGATCGGCGACGACAGCGAACCCGGACGGCTTTACCTGCGCAGCGACCATTGGCATCACCGGGTCGTCCTCGAGGAGGACGGTGCCGACGACCTGATCGGCATGGGCCTGCGGGTCGCGGGGCCCGCGGAGTTCGGGGCCATGCAGGCGCACCTGACGGAACTGGGCGTTCCGTACGAACTGGCCGACATCGAACTCGCCCGGCAGCGCCACGTCCTCGAGTTCCTGACGCTGAGCGATCCGGCGGGCGTCCCGATCGAGATCTTCCACGGTCCCCGGGTGGAAGCGCATCGTCCGTTTCACCCCGGCCGGCCGATGTTCGGCCGCTTCGTGACCGGCGACGGCGGTGTCGGTCACGTGCTGCTGAATCACGCGGGCCTCGACGCGACCTACGACTTCTACCGCAACCTCGGGATGCGCGGGAGCCTGGAGTACCGGATGCCGATGCCGGACGGCAACACGCTCGAGCTCCTGTTCATGCACGCCAACTCGCGCGACCACACCTGCGCCTTCGGCGTGCCGACCAACGGCAAGCACATCCATCACATCATGTTCCAGGTGGACCACATGGACGACGTCCTGCTTGCCCACGGACTGGTGTGCAAGAGCCAGTACCCGGTCACCGTGCCGCTTGGCAGGCACGCCAACGACCAGACGTTCTCGTTCTATTTCCGGGGTCCCTCGGGATTCCAGGTCGAGATCGGCTGGGGCGGGCGGCCCTCGACCCATCAGTCCGAGTACTACACGCGCGACACCTACCGCGGCGAACGGTAATCGGCGCGGACGGGGCCACGAGACGTGAACGTATTGGAAGGTCCGCGCTTCGAGCAACGCCGCATCCTGCACGAAGGCCGGCCGGAATGGACCGCGGTGGAGGGCGCGCACCTGCGCCTGATGGACGGCCGTTCGGTGCCCGAGGCGGGGGCCACCTACCTCCCGCCGTGCGAGCCGACGAAGATCCTCTGCATTCACTTGAACTACGAGTCACGGCGGGTCGAGTTCCGGGCGCCCGAACTCGTCACGCCCACCTTCTTCCAGAAGCCCGTGAGCGCCCTCAACAGCCATCGCGGCCTGTTGAACCGGCCCGCCGGCTGCCGGTACCTGAACTACGAAGGCGAAATCGCCGCGATCGTCGGCCGCACGATGAAAAACGTCGCCGTCGAGGACGTCTGGGACTGCCTCGCGGGCTTCGCGCCGGCGAACGACGTGGGTCTGCACGACTTCCGGGACACGGACGCCGGCGGCATGACGCGCGTCAAGGGCATGGACGGGTTCTGTCCGGTCGGCCCGGGGATCGTCCGCGGCGTCGACGTGCGGGAGTCAACGCTCCGCACCTGGATCAACGGCGCGGTGGTCCAGGAAGGCGCCGTCGCAGAGATGACCTTCGGCATCGACTATCAGCTGGCGGACCTGTGCCGTCACATCACGCTGTCGCCGGGCGATGTCATCCTGACCGGCACGCCGGCGAACTCGCGGCCGATGGGTCCGGGCGACGTCGTCGAGGTCGAGGTCACCGGACTCGGCCGACTGACGAATCGGGTGCAGGACATCCCGGCCCCGGTGCACGATGTCGGACACCAGCCGACGGACACGGCCGCCGTGCGGCGCGTGGCCCTCGGTGGCGATTTCAGGAAAGGGCCCGGAGACTGACGGGCCGTGCCGGCGATGCAGCGCGGGCATCGCGCGACGGATGGCGTCGACTTGACGCCCGCGTGGCTGCTCAGGCACGTTGCTTCCCGGCCAACGTGCGCCCGACCCCATGACGGCCATCACCGAGGCGGACATACCGCACTACGATCGCCACGGCGTCGTCCATCTGCCAAGCCTCCTCGACGGCGACTGGCTCGGGCGCCTGGAAGCGGCGTTCGCGGACGAGATGTCCGCCGATCCCGCCCAGGTCAACTTCGTGGACTTCAAGGCGCTCATGCCGATGCTCGAGGCGAGCGGCGCCGAACTCGTCACCCCCGCGGTTGCGTCAGCAACGGGGCGGTTCTGCATCAGCAGTTCAACTGGCGCCGCTTTCCCGCGCTGGCCGCCCTTTGCTGCGGTCCGCCGCTGCCGCAAATGGTTGCCGATCTGATGCGGTCGGATCGAATCAACTTCTACGGCGAGCAACTGTTCCTGAAGGAAGCGGGTTCCCTCCACCGGACCGCGTTCCATCAGGACATGCCCTACTTTCACGTGACCGGAACCAAGTGCTGCACGGTCTGGATACCGCTCGACCCCATCGGGGCCGACAACGGCATGATGGGATACGTCACGGGCTCCCACCGCTGGCCGACGCACGCGGCCAACGGGTTCGTCACCCGGATGCCGCTGCCGGGGTCGTCCCTGGCGCAACTACCGGACATCGAGGGCGCCCCGGGCGAGTACGACATCGTGTATCACCCGCGCAGCCAGGCGATGTCATCGTCCACCACGCGAACACCGTGCACGGCGCCACGGGCAACTCCAGCCCTCGGCACCGCCGCGCGGTGTCCCTGCACTACCTGGGGGACGATGTCCGCTACCGGGAACGCACGGGCGCGGCCCTGGACGCGGGGAAGTCGACCGGGCTCCGGAACGGCGACCTCATGGACAGCGCGGAGTTTCCCCTGGTCTGGGCGCGCCGTGAGGGATACCTGGCGCCCACGGGCGTCGGCCAGGCCGCTGCCGACCCCTGAGGTCAGCACGACCTCGCCGATCGCTACCCCTGCGGCGAAGCCGCTTCCAGCGCGGCGCGCCAGAACGCCATCATGTCCTCGTGGAACAGCCGCGGCTGGTCGCCGGCGGAGCCGATGTGCGCGCCGCGGCCACCGTGTCCCGACTTCACCCTGTAGCGCATCGACTCGAGTTCGCTCAAGGCCGGGTCGGCCTCGCCGGTGCGGCATCGCGGACGCTCCATCGCCCCGGGGGGTGCCGAAGCCCGATCCGCTTTGCCTGTCCTAACCCAAAGTTGGTAGATTCGAATGGCTACCGAAGCGGCTCTTACTTCACCGTATCATCAATCCAACTATTCGAGAGGAAAATCGCATCGACCAGCCGTGTAGAGGCTGACGTAGACCGTGCCAACGCTCTGATTTGCTCTCGAATTGGTAAGTATGGTGACTCTTGGGGGTAGTTGATCAGGTGATCGACCTCGCCCCAGACTTCCTCCATGAGCGTCCTTACTTGGACCTCGGCTGTCATGGCGGTGCGGGCGGGTGTCTTTACGACATAATGCACTGACGTATAGAGGGTCTCGCTACTTTCGGTCTCAACACCCAGCTCTTTGAAGTATGCTCTGCTCTCATCGTCCCAAGTCCTAGCCCTTGGGCCTTCAACAACGGCATAGCCGTATTCATCGAACACGCTCAACAAACCTGCATTGATGGCGTCGAATTGCCGGGTGTGTAGGTGCAATAGACGAACGCCGACCAAGTCATTGATAGACTCGAACAGAGTATCCGGAGTGATTTCGAACGCCCTTCCGTCTCGCGAGGCTTGGAGGTACTTCCTTTGGAGCTTATCTCTGAGACTCTGCTCGCTCTTCTTCCGTGACCTCCGCGAGTGTGTGCGCGCCAATATCTCCTGGCTTGACTCGACATGAACTAGCAGGTTTCTCTCTGTCGCATTGACGAAGTCATTCTTCTCAGCGTAAAAGGCAACGATGTCGTCAATCGTCTCTGCGATGTCCTCCGGAAGCTCTGACGAAACGCTCACCGTGATCACACCCTATCAAGGATGCGGGACGCGATCTCTGCGAACGCAGCCTCTGCGCTCTGTCGAAGCTGATCGCCTCCAGCCCGAGTCTCGAACATCGGCCTACCTAAGTCCATGGCTTCCGTGGCCAGCTTCCCGAAGTCTCGTACTTGACCTAGCTGCAAGTCCGTTCGAAAGGGGACGAGATCTGGGCCAACACGGAGCAATGTGGGAATGAAATCGGTCGTGATCGCACTCTGTATTCGGGTCAGCACCGCAGCTTGGCTGGAGACCATTTCGTTCTTGTACACGCGAAATCGTTGAGGAATATAGCCGATAAACGCTGTTCGCCCGGCGGGCATCTGCTCGGCAGCGGGCGCCAAGCTGAAGATCAGTTGCCACTCCTCTATCCACTGTGCAAGGGTACGTGCCATGGTCCTGATTGCCCGGAGGGAGAGAAGGTCGCAAGATAGCGGGACCGAGAGAAAGTCGGCGTCAAGAACGACGGTCCTGTTAAGCGGCCCGATATTTGGCCCGATATCGTAGATGACGAGGTCAACGCGAAGTTGCGTTCCGAGATCTTCGGCAAGCCGACCGATGCCGCAGGTTACGGCGAGATCATGTGGTTCTTGTGCCCGCGCCCCAGACCAGGAGCTCGCCAATGTATTTTCAAACTCGGAGAGTCTTAGGTCGCCCGGTAGATAGTATAGGCCGTCCACGTAAGTCTCGAATGGTTCGACGAGGTCGTGTTCACTCTTCCCATTTGCTAGCGGCATGACCGAGGTCCAAATCGTTCTTCCTTTGTCCTCGCTCGAGTGATCTAAGAGTTCATCGAATACGTGTCCTTCCATGAGGTATGAGGTGAGGCTGGCTTGTGGGTCCGCGTCGATAAGGAGCACGCGCTTTCCGGACCGGGCAAGTGAGAATCCTATGTTGACGCTCAGCGTTGTCTTTCCGACACCACCTTTGTGGTTGAAGAGTACTAGCTTCTTCACTATCGTTTCTCGCTTAGGGGCCTACTCGGTTCCGGACTGGGCCTGGCCGGATCCGCTGGCAGTTGATCGTTTTCTTGCTTTTCTTTTTGGACGTAGGGAGCGAATGACCTTTTTGGCGGCGTCACGGTCGGGGAGCGCAGAGACGAACTCCTCGCCGAAGGCGCTGATCTGCCGGTGACCCTGTGGCGCCTGGGCTAAGTAACCAGTCTTCATGGCGTTGGCTGCGGTGGTCGAAGCGTTGCTGAACTTGGGTTGCGCAGCCTCAGTGTTGAGCTTCGAAAGGTCTTGGGTCTTGAAGTGTGGGGTGTCGCGGAAGTGGGTGAGGTAAAAGGCGAGGCAAGCGACACGTTCCACGTCGGTATTGGGCCCCTTGTCCTTCAGAAAAGCCTTTGGATCCTTCTCTTCTTGGGCGAAAGGCTGAATGTGTGTGGGTTCCTTTGCGGACTCGGATGTTGGAGATCGGGCGAGACCATCTGGGCGGTAGTATGCAAGAAGCGTGGCGAGGATGCGCTCTTGCTCTTGCGGCTCTAGTCCGTCCATGGCAGAGATGATGCTCGTTAGAGTTCTTGAGGTGCTGGGCGATTCCATGATGTTCGTTTCGTATGGGTTGACGGAGCCGACAGATGGGTACGTTAACTGGAGGGCGACCGAGGACGCAAGGGCCAAGGGAACTCTGGCCGAAGATCTCGTGCACGGCGACCGCTGGTCAGTGTACGGTGTGTCCATCTATAGCATCGCGGACGAGCGCCGCGCGCCAGAACCCCATCATGTCCTCGTGAAACAGCCGCGCCTGGTCGCCGGCGGAGCCGATGTGCGCGCCGCGGCGACCGTGTCCCGACTTCACGCTGTAGCGCATCGACTCAAGTTCGCTCAAGGTTGGGTCCGCCGCGCCGGTGAGGGGGTGAACCAGCGCTCCGTCCTCGCGAATGTACGTGGTCGGCGCCCCCGGGGCGACGGAGGCGTCCGCGATGAACTCCACCGGCGTGTCCCGGTCGAAACTGTGCTGTGCCGCGGCGAATAGCCGGAAGCTCGCGTCGCAGCCGAGCAGCTCCATCGCGTGCATGTGGGCCTGCACCTGTTGCGGCAGGCACCATTCGTCGTGCTCCCCGATGACCGACCGCACGATCGTGTCCCCGACGTCGGGCTTCGAGAACTGCATGCCGGACCAGGGATAGGCAGCGTAGACGGCGCGCGGGGAAGCCGACCGCCCGGCGCCGATGAGCCGTGCCATGCACGCGGCGGAGAGGACGGCGGAGCCTCCCCGGCTGTGCCCCTGGGCGCCGATGCGCGTGGCGTCGATGTCCTGCCGCGCGGCGAGCGCGGTCGCGGTGGCGAGCACGTCCCAGGCACTCGCCGCGAAGGTGTACTGCGCCTGGTTGGCGACGGTCGAGGTCACGCCCCGCGTGCCGAAGGGGTCGATGACGCAGCAGGCGATCCCGGCGTCGGTGAGATGGTCGGCCTTGGCGACGTGCGAGGGAGCCACGCCGAAACTGCCGGGCACGACGATCACGACCGGCCGCGACCCGTCTCCCGGAGGTAGGAACAGCATGCCGAGGATGTCGGTTGGCGGCATGCGGCCGGGCTCGGAGATCGCCTGGTGGAAGCCGGTCGGGTTCGCGGTGGGGATGCGCAGGGCCTCGCCCTGGGTGCCGTTCTCGAGTACGACGGGACCTGCCGCGAGGTCCACGCTGCCGCCGGGAATGTCGTCTGCCACTTCCTGTGCCCCTTGCCGCGCCGCCGTCAGTCGACGATCGCCGAGTAGATGATGTTCTTGAGCTGACCGCGGAAGTTGAAGGTTGCCGACGGCATGAGCTGCGTCATGAAGACGGCCGAGAGGTCCTCCACGGGATCCACCCAGAAGATGGTCGACGCCGCTCCGCCCCAGTAGAAGTCACCCGCGCCGAGTGTGCCGGCCCCGACTTCGGAGAGGGTCATCGCGAAGCCGAGTCCGAAGCCGACGCCTGCGTAGGCGGTTTCCGAGAACGCACCTTCCGCCATCTGCGTCAGGTCCTGTCCCCCCGCGAGGTGGTTGCGGGTCATCAGCCGCAGCGTCCGGGGTCCGAGAATTCGCGCACCGTCCAGTTCCCCGCCTCGGCGCAGCATCTCGCAGAAGCGCAGGTAGTCGGCGGTCGTCCCGGTGAGGCCCCCGCCGCCCGACAAGAACGTCGGATGCACGCGGTAGGGGCTGCCCTGCGGGTCGTCGAGGAGCCTGAGCGTCTTGTCGGGGCCCCGCTCGTAGTTCGCCGCGAAGCGCTCGACCTTCCCTGAGGCAACGCTGAACGCCGTGTCCCGCATGCCGAGCGGGCCGAAGATGTGCTCTTCGAAGTACCGGTCGAGGGGCAGGCCGGAGAGGGCCTCGACCAGGTGTCCGCAGACGTCCGTCGCGTAGGAGTACATCCAGCGTTCGCCGGGCGTGTAGTGGAGCGGCACCTCGGCGAGCTTGTCGACGAAGGTCTGCAGCGTTTCGCCCTGCTCCCGGTGCACGTTGGCGGCACGGTAGAGCTTGTCCACGGGGTGGTTCGTGGCGCCGTAGGAGAGGCCGGCCGTGTGGCCGAGGACGTGCCGGAAGGTCATCGGGCTCTCCGGCGGGCGGGTCTCGACCCGTGCGCCCGTCCCGCCGACATAGACCTGGTGGCCGCGCCAGGCGGGGATGACCCGGTGCACGGGATCGTTGAGCTGGAACAGGCCCCGTTCGTAGAGCTGCATCAGGGCGACGGAGGTAATGGGCTTCGTCATCGAGTAGATGCGGAAGATCGTGTCGTCCGCCATCGGCAGGTTGCGCTCGAGGTCCCGGGCGCCGAGGGCGGCGTGGTAGGCGACATGGCCGTGGCGCGCGACGGCCATCTGGCAGCCCGCGATCTTGCCCGGGTCGATGTAGTGCCGTCGGAGGTGGTCGGTGATGCGTCCGAGCCGGACCTCGTCGAAGCCCGCCTGCCGCGCGCTGGTTTCCATGGCTGCCTCCGTCCGCTACAGGGTGTCGCGCGATGTTACCCGGCAGGGCGTCGGGACTCGAAACGAAAGTGCGTCGCGTCCTTGAACAGGGTCGTCCAGGCATGGCCGGCGGTGGGCTGGAAACGGCACGCGCCGTTGCGGTAGAGGCTGGCCGCGTTGCCGCCGAACTCGTACTTCGCGTTCGCCTCGTCGCCCAGGGCGAGGGCGAACGCTTCTTCCGGGACGAAGTGCTGCACCGTGCCTTCGAGGATGACGACGTCCTCGGCGTTGTCGAGCGCCAGGCAGGCGCGGGGATTGGCGCGCAGGTTGCGGCGCCAGCGCGAGTCATCGTGGCCGCTGAAATAGAGCGCGCCGTCGACCCAGACGCCGTCGATGGGCCGGGACAACGGCTTCCCGGCCGCGTCCGCCGTGGAGATCCAGTAATGGAGGGAGGCACTGAAGCGGGACTCCACGGACTCCCAGGACAGGGTGGGCGAATCGTCCGGCAGACCGTAGCCGTCGGGAAGCCGTGCGCGCCGGACCTCGGGATCGGATGGCATGAAAGGACCTCCGTCGTGTTGCCGCCCGAGGATAACAGCGGGGCCCGAACCGTCGCGCTTTCGGCGGCGACCCGAATCGGGCATGCTGCGCGCCCACTCGAAGCACCGGATCGGATCCATGATTGCGTACGTCACACTGGGCACGAACGACCTCGAACGCGCGACCGCGTTCTACGACGCGCTGTTCGCGGAGATGGGAGTCGGGCGGCTCATGGCCGAGGAGGGCATGGTGGGCTACGGGACCGGGATGGACCAGCCGATGGTCGTCGTCGGGGGACCCTACGACGGCAATGCCGCGACCGTGGGCAACGGGGTGATGGTCGCGCTGCAGGCGGGGTCACCGGAAGCGGTCGCACGGCTGCATGCGAAAGCCCTGGAACTCGGCGCCGTGGACGAAGGCGCCCCCGGCCCGCGGGGCGAGGGCTTCCACGCGGGCTACTTCCGTGACCCCGACGGGAACAAGCTGAACTTCGTCGCGTACGGCTGACGCCTGGGCGGGCATGCGTCTTGGCTGTCGCTCAGGGCCAAGGGGCGCGGGTACGCACCGCGCTAGGACCGTGAGACACTTGCGCCAAGTGGCCTGCGGAGCAGGCGGACTCGGACTCGCGCCCACTATGACCAATAGCGATGCCAGGTTGATCAGGCGAGTCGCGTTACGCAACTACAAGAGCATTGCAGCCTGCGACGTTGCCCTGCAGCCGCTCTCCATCCTGGTCGGACCCAACGGTGCTGGCAAGAGCAACTTTCTGGATGCGCTACGCTTTACGGCTCAGGCTTTACGCTTCTCTCTTGACCACGCGCTACGCGAACGAGGGGGCATAAACGAAGTGCGACGACGCTCTCGGGGCCATCCGAATCACTTCGGAGTGCGCCTCGAGTTCCGACTCCCTGAGACGATGGGCTTCTACGCGTTCGAGGTAGGCGCAAGGCCGAAGGGTCGCTACGCCGTGCGCAAGGAGGAGTGCGTATGCTATGGGTGCGACTGGACGCAGGAGCACTGGTTTCGCGTGGAAGATGGCGCGGCCACGGGGTCGCTGCGCCATCCGCCGGGTGTCGGCGCCGACAGGCTCTATCTCATGCAGGTGGCCGGTTACCCCGAATTCCGACCCATCTACGATGCCCTGGCGGGCATGGGCTTCTACAATTTCCATCCGGAGCAGATTCGGGAGCTGCAGCCGCCCGACCCCGGTGACCTGCTGAAGCGAGACGGGAGCAACATCGCGAGCGTCCTCAGCAGCCTCAAGTCGAGGGCCCCCGAAAGTGCCGGCCGGGTCGTAGAGTATCTCTCGAAGGTCGTTCCTGGGACGGTTGGAACGGAGCCGAAGGTGATCGGCCCGAAGCTGACGTTGGAGTTCCGGCAACAGGTCCGGGGCGACGAGCATCCATGGCGGTTTTTGGCAGAGAACGTTTCCGATGGCACGCTACGGGTGCTTGGCGTACTTGTTGCGCTTTTCCAGGGTTCTGGAGGCGAACCCGCAAATGCGAAGCTCGTTGGCATTGAGGAGCCGGAGAGCGCGTTGCACCCTGCTGCGGCGGGCGTTCTGACGGATGTTCTCGGCGAGGCAAGCGAGCGCGTTCAAGTAGTCTTGACCAGCCATAGTGCGGACCTCTTGGATCGGGCCTCTATATCGAGCGACTCCATCGTGGCGGTCATGGCTGTGAACGGTGAGACCCGACTTGCCCCGATTGACCAAACTGGCAGAGATGTGTTGCAGGAACAACTGGTCAGTGCGGGGGAACTGCTGCGTCTGGGCCATCTCTCTCCGGATCCTGAGCTGGCGGTACCCAGCCAACTGAGATTGTTCGGAACACCGCGCGACCGTTCGTGAAAGTCGTCGCAATCGTCGAAGGCGACGGTGAGGTCGAAGCCGTCCCCGTGTTGTTTCGCCGTCTTGCGTCCGAGATTGCATCTGACGTGTCGCCGAGGGTGCTACGGCCAATACGCGTACCCCGTCAGCGGATCGTGAAGCCGGGCGAACTCGAACGCTACTCGCGTTTGGCCGCGCACCTCGGTGGTACCGACGGCCGCGTCCTGATTCTCCTGGATGCGGACGACGATTGCCCTGCGGAGTTGGGCCCTCGTCTTCTCGAACGGGCGCGAGTTGCGGTGCCTGATCGCCGTGTCGAAGTGGCGTTGGCCAAGCACGAGTATGAGGCATGGTTTCTCGCGTCGATCGAGTCCATCTGCGGCACCCGGGGAATCCTGCAAGGGCTGTCGGCGCCTGCGTTAGACGGGCCCTCGGTCGGGGAGGATTGGTTGCTTCGACACTCCCACGGCACGACTCGGCTAAACTCCGCGCGCCATGCAGATTCGCAACGTCGCCATCGTGGCCCACGTGGACCACGGCAAGACCACGCTCGTCGACCGCCTGCTGCAGCAGACGGCGGCCGACGCGCGCACGGAAATCGCCGAGCGCGCCCTCGACAGCAACGAACTCGAGCGGGAGCGGGGCATCACGATCCTCTCCAAGACGACCGCGGTGGAGCACGACGGCTGCCGGATCAATATCGTGGACACGCCGGGCCACGCGGACTTCGGCGGGGAGGTGGAACGGATCCTCTCGATGGTGGATGCGGTCCTCCTCGTCGTCGACGCCGTGGAAGGCACGATGCCGCAGACCCGGTTCGTGACGCAGAAAGCGTTCGCCGCCGGCCTGGCGCCGATCCTCGTCGTGAACAAGATCGACCGCGATGGCGCCGCGCCGCACCAGGTGGTGGACCAGGTGTTCGACCTGTTCGACCGGCTCGGAGCGAGCGACGCGCAGCTCGATTTCCCGACCGTCTTCACGTCGGCGACGCTCGGTGTCGCAGGGCTCGATCCGGATGGCCTGGCCGAGGACATGACGCCGCTCCTCGACCTGATCGTCTCGCATGTTCCTCCGCCGGAAGCCGACCTCGGCGGACCGTTCCAGATGCAGGTCAGCACGCTCGACTACTCGAGTTACGTGGGGGTCATCGGGATTGGCCGGGTCCGCCGGGGCGAGTTGCTCCCCAGGTCTCCGGTCTCGGTGGTGGGCGCCGACGGGGAGGTGCGCAAGGGCCGCGTGCTGTCGGTGC
This sequence comes from Pseudomonadales bacterium, assembly GCA_963664635.1. Taxonomy (GTDB): domain Bacteria; phylum Pseudomonadota; class Gammaproteobacteria; order Pseudomonadales; family Azotimanducaceae; genus VXNE01. The sequence goes on from OY761542.1 coordinate 1,946,019, forward strand.
TGGCGAGCCGCGGTCTCGAGCGGGTGGAGCTGCCCGCGGCGCGGGCCGGCGACATCGTCTGCGTCACCGGCGTCGACGACGTCGGCGTGTCGGAGACCATCTGCGAGGTCAACACGCCGGAAGCGATGCCGGCGCTCAGCGTCGATGAGCCGACCCTGACGATGACGTTCCGGGTGAACACGAGCCCGTTTGCGGGCCGCGAGGGCAAGTACCTCACCGCGCGACAGATCGAGGAACGCCTGTTCCGGGAGGCGTCCCACAACGTGGCGCTGCGGGTACGGCAGACGGCGGAACCGGACTGCTTCGAAGTGTCGGGCCGGGGCGAGCTGCATCTTTCGGTCCTGATCGAGACGATGCGCCGCGAGGGCTACGAGGTGGCGGTCTCGCAACCGATGGTCATCGTCCGGGAACGGGACGGCGTGCGTCTGGAACCCTTCGAGTCCGTCGTCTTCGAGATCGACGCCGAGCACCAGGGCCGTCTGATGGAGGCGCTCGGGGAGCGCAAGGGCGAACTCGTCGACGTCGACCACGATGGCCAGGGCCGCGTGCGGCTGACGTGCAAGGTATCGACGCGGGCGCTGATGGGCTTCCGCAACGAGTTCGCGTCCTTCACGTCGGGATCCGGCGTGATGACGTTTTCCTCCGCCGGATACGATCGCGTACCGGCCGGCCTCAGGACGGGCCGCAAGTCCGGCGTGCTGATCTCGAAGGCCACGGGCAAGGCGGTGGGCTACGCTTTGTTCAACCTGCAGAACCGGGGACGCATGATGGTGGGCCCGGGCACCGAGGTGTACGAGGGCATGGTGGTCGGCATCCACAGCCGCTCGAACGACCTGACGGTGAACCCCTTGAAGGAGAAGAAGCTCACCAACATCCGCGCGGCGGGGAGCGACGAGAACATCCTGCTGACGCCGCCTGTCGTGCTCTCGCTGGAGCAGGCGCTCGAGTTCATCAATGCCGACGAACTGGTGGAGGTCACGCCCCGGTCGATACGCGTCCGCAAGACGGCTCTGCGGGAGAACGAGCGCCGCAGAGCCTGAAGGCGCGAGGAAGGGGAACGTGGACCCGCCCTGGCGCCGGCCGCGCCGAGTGCTCCTTCAGCCGGCGTCCCTGAGGTACCACCGCACGCCGCACACGTCGACCCTGTCGTCGGACACGTAGCAGCCGCGCTCCTGCGCCGCGGCGAGGATGTGGGCGCGGTCGCTGACGGCGAGATCGACGCCGCCAAGCCCGGGACCCCGGCCGTCGGTGGCCTCGACGAAACGGACGGTGGCGTTGTTGAGTTCGAGGGAGAGCACGGCGCCGTCGCGCTCGACGGGCAGGTCCGTCACCTTCCCCCACAGTTCGCCGATCTCGACCGGATCGACCCCCTGCAGCTCGACGCCGGCGAAGTCGTGCGTCACGTCCTGCGTGACCCGGTCCTCCCAGCCGAGCCCGCCGGCGGGGTTCCAGTTGCCGTCGAAGTCGTTGGAGCCGTCCCAGTCGATCTCGAGGAACGAGGCGATCATGTCGCGCGGGTGCAGTTGGCAGATGATGTGGTTGTCGCGCTCGGACTCCATGGCGATGCGCACGCCGGCGTCGAGCGCGCGTTGACGGACGGCCTGCTGCGTCTCCCGGTCGCCGCCCTGGCAGATCACCATGTAACCGCCGTCTCCGCCCCGACGGTCGAGGTAACGGCCTCCGGCCGTGTTCTCTTCCACCGGCGCGACCACCTCGAGGAAGTTGCGCCCGACCGGCATGAGCGTGTTCTCGAGCCCGAACGCGCCGACGCCGGGATCGATGAAGCACGGCTTGATGCCGAAGACGCTGCAGAGATCGTCGATCACGGGCTTGAGTTCATGTGCGACCAGGGCGATCTGGCGCAGTTGGATGGCCATGAAGTTCTCCTCGTTGGAACGGTTCGGGTTGTCACGGGCAATGCGCCCGTGCGGCCGTTATCATCGGACACATGCTGATCGAAATCTATTCCGATGTCGTCTGCCCCTGGTGCTATATCGGCAAGCGGCGGCTCGACGGGGCGCTGGCGACCGTGGCGGGGGAGGGCGTGGAACTGGCCTGGCGCCCGTACCAGCTATACCCGAACCTGCCGGCGGCGGGCATGGACAGGGACGAATACCTGGCGCGCCGTTATGGCGAACGGGCGGACCGGGCGCGCGTGCCGGGACAGATCGTGCGCGAAGGCGCGGACGCGGGAATCACCTTCGACTACGGCGCCATCGGACGCATGCCCAATACGCTGACCGCGCACCGGTTGCTCGACTATGCGGAGCGCGTTGCCGGTAGCGGCGTCCAGCATGAACTGGCCGAGGTCCTCTTTCGGTTCTATTTCTGCGAAGGCCGGGACGTGGGCGACATCGACACGCTCTGCGAGGGCGCCGAGGAGGCGGGTTTCGACGCGGTGACAACGCGCGAATACCTGCTGGATGGCGACGACGAAGATGCGATGCGCTCGCGCATCAGGGGCGCTTTCGAGATTGGCGTGGTGAGCGTCCCCTGCTACATGCTCATGCGAGGGGCACGCCCCTCGCGCTCCCCGGCTGAGGGCTCTCTCATGCGAGGGGCACGCCCCTCGCGCTCCCCGGCTGAGGGCTCTCTCATGCGAGGGGCACGCCCCTCGCGCTCCCCGGCTGAAGGCGGCTTCATGCTCCCCGGCGCGCAGACCTCGGAGGTCATGGCGCAGTTCATCGAACGGGCGAAGGCGAAGCTCGCGGGCACCGCGTAGACGCGCTCCGCGTCAGCTCGCCAGCACTTCGAGGCAGTCCGCCTCGGCCAGCACCTCGCGCAGGCCCGGCGTGTCCTGCGCAGCGGCGTATCTGGCCTTGAGGGCCGCCAGCGACCGCGCGTGGTACTTCTGGGGCTTCTGGGTCCATGCGTTGCCCTTGAGGGACACCGTGAACTCCTCGTCGCCGCCGGCGATGGCGGCCGCGTTCGCCGCACTCCAGGGGAGGAACAGCCCGCCGACCTGGTCCGCGAGCAATGGCAGCAACGTCGGCGCAAGGGCGGACCAGGGTTCGAACTCGCCCTCGGCGGTCGGCAGCAGCATGCGGTCGATCCACTGGTTGACCCGGGGGGCCGTCGCGACGATCGCGGCGGGCGTCGGGTCGCGACGCGCGTTGTAGATCTGCCCCCAGAGGCCGAAGTCGGCGAAGGCGGGGCGTCCGCCGAACAGGTATGGGCGTCCTGTCAGGTGGCGCTCGAGCAGCCCGACGGCGTCCTCGAACGACTGCTCGATCTGTGGCGCGGTGACGGCGTTCGAACCCACGAACCAGACCCGGTTCACCATGCGTTCGACGACCGTGCGCGCCGCCTGTTCCATCTCGTCGACGCCGAGGGGGGCGCCGGACGAGGCGGCGAGCCGGCGCGCGCAGGCGATCTGGTCGACTTCGCGCGCCCAGCGGAAGTGAAACATCCACTTGTTGCCCCACTCGTCCCCGAATTCCTCGAGCAGGGCGGAGACGAACGCGGCGATCGGCTCGTCCGGATGGATGCCGGGCTCGGGGAACTCGGGCTCCAGGGCCTCGATGATGGGAGTGGAGTCCTGTATCCCGCGGTCGTCCGGGGTCACCACCAGCGGCACGAGAGGCAGCCGGGCGTGGCGCTCGTACAGCGCTCCGGCCGCCGCGCGGCCCAGCCACCGGTGCGGGATGCCCTTGTACCGGAAGTACGTGCGCACCTTGACGGAGTACGGCGACTCCTCGGCTCCGATGACGCGGTAGACGTCCGCCATGATTCGTTTCCGCAAAAACCTGGACGAGCGTAAGGATAGCGGGCGAGAGTCGTTCGCTCCACGCCGAGTGGCGCCCGGGAAGCGGGACGGATGGATTGCTTCAGTCCGAGACGATTGCGGCGCCTTACTCGGACCGGGTCCGCAAGAGGTGCTCGAGTTCGGCGATCCGGGCCGCGGCTGCCTCGATCTCCCGGGCATGTTGCGTGGTCTCCGCCGCGCTTGCACGCAGGCGGTCCTCGGCCTCGACACGGGCGGCTTCCGCGGCGGCACGCCCGGCTTCCGCGGCGGCGCGCCCGGCTTCCGCGGCGGCACGCGCGGCCTGGTCCCTGCGGCGGTCGGCCATGGCCTCGACGAGGTCGGGCAGATACTCCTCCACGGCCGGATCGAAGAAACGCAACCGCTCGCCGTCGAGGCGCAGCTCGAGGGCGAGCGTGTCGCTATGGATCGAAGGACCGCCGGGCAGGATGGTGGCGGGTAGCGGCGCGTAGCTCCCGTCCAGGAGGCGATGGCCGGCCAGCGCTGGTTTCAGGTGGCGGCCGTGCGGATCGTGCAGCCAGTACTCCCCGACGCCGAGCGATGCGTAGAGCGCGCGCTTCGCGCCGAGGTCCGTGCGCCAGGTGCTCGGCGAGACGATTTCCAGGATGAAGTCCGGCACGCCGCCCGGTTCCTCCCAGAGCTTGTAGGTATGGCGCATGTGATTGTCCGCGCCGAGGACCACGAATACGTCCGGGGCGATGCAGTTCTCGGGCTTGCCTTCCTCCAGATACACGAACAGGTCGCCGGACACGTAGATGTCGGCGCGGTCCCGGAAATGGGCCCGCAGCGCTTCGCGCGCATAGCAATACGCCTGCGCCTGATAGTCGGCGTCGGGCATCGGCGTGCCGTCCGTCTCCGGGTACCTAATCCCGCCGTGCGGGAGCGATTCCGCCATGTCCGGACTCTCCGGGAGAATGGGGCGACGTGGGTCGCGTTCGTCGGGACGGTAACACAGGCGTTGGTCGGCCGGAATCTGGACTGGAGTGGAGTCCATGGTGAAGCATCGCGACGGAACGCCAAAGGGACATCGCCCCTTGGGCGTGTGCGAGAAGCCGCCCGGCGTTCGTGCGAGCACCGCCCTTTCGGAAGGGAGCGGGCCCGGTCCCGTTGCCGCTCTCCGGCGTTCGGCGCGGTGGCTACACCAGCAGCCGGTACGGCGCCTCCAGGTACTCCCGCACCGTGGCCAGGAACTGCGCGGCTGGAGCTCCGTCGATCACCCGGTGGTCCCATGTCAGCGACAGGCGCATGCGCCGGCGCCTGACGGGGGTTTCGCCTTCCCATGACACCCCTTCGTAGATGCGCCCGACACCCAGAATGCCGGTCTGCGGCGCGTTCAGGATCGGCGTGAAGCCGTCCACGCCGTACATGCCGAGGGAGGTGACGGTGAACGTGCCCCCCTGCACGTCGTCCAGGCTCAACGCGCCGGCGCGGGCGCGTTCGGCCAGCAGACTGGACTCCTGCGCGATGGTCTCGAGGTCCTTGCCCGCGGCGTGGTGGATGACCGGCACGACGAGCCCTTCGTCCAGGGCCACGGCCATCCCCATGTGCACCGCCTCGGAGCCCACGATGGCCCCGCCGATGAGCGCCGAGTTCATGCGCGGATGGCGCGGCAGGGCGCGCGCGGCGGCCAGCATGACGAGATCGGTGTAGCCGGGACGGACGCCCTGCGCCTCCCACTCGGCGACGAGTTGGGTGCGCAGCTTCACCGCGTCGTCCATCTCCACCTCCATGTCGAGGGTGAGCTGGGCGGAGTTGGCGAGGCTCGCGTGCATGCGTTCGGCAATGGTCTTGCGCATGCCCCGCAGGGGTTCCCCGGAGACGGCCGGCGCCGGAGTGGCAGGCGCCGGGCGTTGCGCGGCCTGCTCGACGTCATCGCGCGTGATGCGCCCGCGCGGGCCCGTGCCCGGCACGCTCGCGAGATCGACGCCGAGTTCGGTCGCGAGCTTGCGTGCCGCCGGGGACGCCGGCCGACGCGCCGCTTCCGCCGCTGCGGGAGCCGCCGGGGGCGCCGCCGCGGCCTGTTCGACGTCTTCCCGCGTGATGCGTCCCCGCGGTCCCGTCCCGTTGACCGCGGCAAGGTCGATGCCGAGTTCGCCGGCCAGCTTGCGGGCGGCCGGGGACGCGGGACGGCGCTCTGCGGCGGCCGGTGCGGGCGGCGCCGGCGGCGGTTTGGCGGGCTCGACGCCGGGCACGTCCCCGGGCGCGCGCGTCGACGGCGTGGGCAGGTTCTCGGGGATGTCCTCGCCCGGTGCGTAGATGAGACCCACCACGTCGCCGGGTTCGAGCGTCTCGCCGGTGCGCACGAGATGCCTGACCGTCCCCCCGGTCTCCGCCTCGACGTCGAGATTGACCTTTTCCGTCTCCAGGCGGTACAGGAGCGCGCCGGGGGAGACGGTTGCGCCGTCGTCGACGTACCACTCGTCGACGATGCCCTCGGTCATCGTCATCCCGACCTTGACCAGATAGATTTCAGAGGGCATCGCGTGTCTCCCGGGTGTGAACGGCGTGCACCACGCCGAGTGTCGCGCCGGCGCGCAGGACCTGGTCGACGTCGATGACGCGGGGACCGTCCCTGCGCACCTCCATCGTGGCCCGCTGTCCGCGCGCCAGGGTCCGCTCCCGCTCGCCGTCGAAGGCGAGTACGCCCGGTCCCTCCAGGGTGATGCGGTCGCCGAACGGCACGCGGCCGACGGAGGCGACGCCGAAGTCCTGGAACATGCCGGGCGCGATCGGTGCGCGCACCCGTTGCACGGCCGGCCGCGTCGATGCCGCGAAACGGACCACGGCGCCCATGTCCTCGGCGCCGGACACGGGGGACAGGAGCCCGCCGACGGAGGTCAGGCCCACCGCGGCGGGCGTGGCGGTTGCGAGCACGGCGAGCACCAGCCGCTCGCAGTCGAGCAGGGCGCGCGCGCCGACGAAGCGGTCGTTGGTTGCCGCCGCGTCGATGAGCGCGATGTCGTCGTCCTCGCCGGCGACGCGGACATGAATGACCTTGGCGTGGCGGGACACCTCGGCGAGCGCGACCCGGCCCGACGCCACGGCGGCGGCGGCCATGCCGGCGAGGGTCCCTTCCACGATGCGCGGAAAGACGTTGTTGGTGCCGGTCGAGAGCGGTATCAGCGGCGCGTCGAGCCAGCCTCTGGCGAACGCGCGGTTCGTCCCGTCGCCGCCGAGCGTGATCACGGCGCCGCAATCCACGGCGCGCATCTCGACGGCGGCGCGGGTCGTGTCGTCGGCGCGGCCCGTGTTCGTCCGCGCGACGGCCGTCCCGTCCACGCCGGCGGCCTCGAGCCCGCCGCGCGCGATGCCGTGGGAGTCGTCGAAGTAGACCACGTCCGGCTCGCCCAGCGCGCCGATACCGGCCAGGCACCGCGTGACGATGGCGCGTTTCTCCTGGTTGTCGAACACGGACGCCCGCGCCACCAGGCGCCGGATGTCCTTACCCGAAGCCGGGTTGGCGAGAATGCCGACCGGGCGCGGGGTCATGCGCCCAGGAGGGCTCGCACTTCCGCGACGATCTTCGCGGCGTTGGGAATGTAGCTCTGCTCGAGCGCCGGGCTGAACGGAACGGGCGAGAACGGTGCGCCGACCCGGGCCACGGGGGCGTCGAGGTAGTCGAACGCATGCTCCTGGATCTGCGCGGCGATCTCGCCGCCCATGCCGGCGAAGCGCACGGCCTCGTGCACCACCGCCGCGCGCTGTGTCTTCCGCACGGACGCGATCACGGTGTCGGTGTCGAGGGGCTGCAGCGAGCGCAGGTCGATCACCTCGACGTCGATGCCGTCCGCGGCGAGTTCTTCGGCCGCCTTCAGGCTCTCGTGGACCATCCGGCTGTAGGTGACGATGGTGAAGTTCGTGCCTTCCCGCACCACCTTGGCCTCGCCGATCGGAATCTCGTACGGCTCTTCCGGAACGGGCCCCTTCATGCCGAGGGACATCTTGTTGAGCGCCACGAAAACCGGGTTGTCGTCCCGCGCCGCGCCGATGATGAGGCCCTTCGCGTCGTAGGGCGTCGACGGCATGACGACCTTGAGACCCGGCAGGTGGCAGAGCCACACCTCGAGGCTCTGGGAATGCTGGGCGGCCATGCTGATGCCCGCCCCCGACATCGTAAGGACCGTGATGGGCAGCTTCGCGGAACCGCCGAACATGTAGCGCATCTTGGCCATCTGGTTGGCGATCTCGTCCATGCACTCCCCCATGAAGTCCATGAACATGATGTCGATCACCGGACGCAGGCCGGTGGCGGCGGCCCCGACGCCGAGGCCGACGATGCCTTCCTCGCTGATCGGCGTGTCCACCACGCGTTGCGCGCCGAACTCTTCGAGCAGGCCCCGGTAGTACCCGAACACGCTGCCGGCGCCGGCGACGTCTTCGCCAGCCACGAAGGCGGTCGGCTGTTCGGTGAGGACCGTGCGCACGGCCTCGTTGATGGCGGCGACGTAGCGCAGTTCCCGGGTCGCTGGATTCGCTTGTGCTTCGGCCATGTCGGTTGCTCCCCGTTATGCGTAAACGTCATCGAGCAGGACGGAAGGGTCCGGCAGGGGACTCGCTTCGGCGAACGCGATGCCGGCCCGCACGCCGGCCAGAGTCTCGTCGTGGACGGCCCGTGCGGCGTCCGCGTCCAGGATCTCGAGTTCCGCGAGGCGCGCCTCGAACAGGGTAATCGGATCGCGCTTCTGCCACACGGCGAGTTCCTCGTCGGTCCGGTAGGACAACCCCATGCCGCGCACGCCGACGTGGTCGAAGAACCGGTAGGTCTTGCATTCGAGCAGCGTCGGGCCCTCGCCGGCGCGGGCCCGGCGGATCGCCTCGCCGGCCGCCTCGTAGACCGCCACGGCGTCCATGCCGTCGATGACGACCCCCGGCATGCCGTAGCCGGGCGCCCGGTCGGCGACATCCACGATGGCCTGGTGCTGGGCCTGCGGGGTGTACTCGCCGAAGCCGTTGTTCTCGCAGACGAAGAGCATCGGCAGCTTGTAGAGGGCGGCCATGTTCGCCGCTTCGTGAAACGACCCCTCGTTGCTCGCGCCGTCGCCGAAGAACGTGGCGGCGACGTGGCCGTCGCCCTGCGTCTTGCACGAGAACGCCGCGCCGACGGCGATCGGCGGCCCGGCGCCGACGATGCCGTTCGCCCCGAGCATGCCGAGGTCCATGTTCGAGATGTGCATGCTGCCGCCCTTGCCCTTGCAGTAGCCGGTCGCGCGTCCGAAGAGTTCGGCGAACATCGGGCCGAACTCGCCGCCCTTGGCGATGAGGTGGCCGTGGCCGCGGTGCGTGCTGGTGATCCAGTCCCGGTCCGACAGGTGCGTCATGACGCCGGCCGCGACCGCCTCCTGGCCCACGTAGAGGTGCAGCGCACCGGGGATCTTGCCGTCCTCGGCGAGCTTGCCGGCCTGTTGCTCGAAGATGCGGATGCGCACCATCCGGCGGTGCATGTCGAGCAGGACGTCGTCGCTGGGTTGTACTGTCACGATTGGTTGTTCCTCCGATTCTGCACTGTGTTGCGGAGCGCTAGTGCATTATGCGGCCCGCAGGATCCTGACGAGGGCCGAGATGTCCTGGTCCCCGTAGCCGCGCTCGATCGCCCGCTGCAACAGGATTTCGATGCCTTCAAGCACGGCGACTCCCGGCGTGCCCCGGTGCTCATCGGCGACCAGGCCATCCATGATCGCCGACCAGGTCGCGACGGACGCCTCCGTTTCCTCGAAGTTGTCCGCGGCGATGCAGCGCGCGTTGTGTCGCAGCTGACCGCCCAGGGCCGTGGCGACGCTGTCGATCGAGGCTTCTGCATAGGCCTCGACGTCCAGTCCCGCCTTCTGCACCATGTTTGCCCCGTGGACGAGGCCCAGGGAGGTGGCTAGTGCGAACAGCACGTTGGCCTGTTCGAGCACCGCCCCGGCGACCAGGTTCTCGCCGAGATATCGGCTTGCGCCCCCGAGGCACAGCACCACGTCGCTGATCGCCTCCCAGTCCCGTGCGTTGCCGGCCACGAACAGCGCGCAGTCCGGCTTGCCGATACCTTGCGGAAAGGCGCCGATGAATCCGTCGAGGTACGTGGCGCCCCGCTCTGCCGCCCACTCCGCCATGTCCCGCGCTTCCGCCGGGGACGCGCTGGTGAGCTGGAGCAGTGTCTTCCCTGACAGGTCGCCGCAGTCGGCCAGCAACTCGTACGTATTGTCGTACGTACCGACACAGATCACGATCAGGTCGCAGGCCGCGATGCCCGCTGCGACCCCGTCCGCCGGCACGGCCCCGGCCTCCAGGAGCGGCGCGGCTTTGGACGCCGTGCGGTTCCACACGGTCAGGCGATAACCCCCGGCGAGGAGCGTCCGCGCGAGCGCGGATCCCATGCGCCCGAGCCCGATCACCATCACGTTCTTGCTCATTGGCTTGTCTCGCAAGCAGCCGGGGCCGCGGGGGCGACTCCCTACGCTGGCCGCACGGTCACTTCCTCCGTCGCGGTGCGGCCACCCTCGACGAGCAGGGCGATCCCGCCCTCGGTCAGGCCGTCATCGGTGGCGGACAGTTCGATGTCGTCGTCCACGCGCCCGACGATCGCCTCGCCGCGTACGGAAAGTTCGAACCGGTACGTGCGGTACAGCTCGAACGTCGCGTTTGCTTCGGCCAGGACCGTCGTGCCGTCGAGTTCGCGCACGAGCTGCAGCTTCTGCCCGTCGGTCAGCACGAGGGCGTAGTAGCGCCGCATGCCCTGCGCACGCGCCGCGAGACCCGTGCGCTTGACCATGTGGGGCGTCACGTCCGCGGACACGACGTAGTCGGTCCATTCGCGGCTGCCGTAGAGAAACAGGCCGGTACCCCGGTCCTGGATGATGCGGAAGCTCTCGGGCCAGCGGCGGTGTGCGTGATCGACGCCGTTCACCCAGGCGCGATGCCACATTTCGCCGCCCTTGCGCCGCAGGGTCACGTCGGGTGCTCCGCTCCAGGTGAGGCGGTCGAGAAACAGCGCGCCGCCGGTCTTCGCGCGCACGATCTGCAGGCCCACCGAGGCGATCGGATGTCCCCCGGTGTCGGGGACGCGCCAGGTGAGGTCGGCGGTCGCCCCTGGCTCGATCTCCGTGACCGGGGCGCGCAGGGTGACCAGTTCGTCGTCGGCGTCGTAGACGCGGATGCACAGGGCGGTCTGGACGGCGTCCTCCGCGTCCGCCCGCAACGCGACGGAGGCTTGGACTGTCTGGCCCGGATTGAGCGTGGGACTGGCCATGAGCCCGTAGCCGCGCTGCTCGAAGTAGCGCGCGGTCTCCCGGGACTCGACGAACGTCCCGGTGGTGGCGCGCGCCGTCTCGCCATCGGCAAGTGCGTTGAAGTGGATGGCGAGGCAGGGCGTGCCGTCCGGCGCCGGGCCCTGCCGCACCAGGCAACCGTGGCCGCGGAAGCCCTGCACCGATCCCGGATAGCTGAAGTGGAACCTTGCCCCGTCCTTGGGCGGCGCGTAGGGCGTGTCCGCCAAGCGGTGTCCGACCGCGGTGATCCGCATGGCTTCCGCCGCCGCGTCGCTGATGCCGCGGCCGCTGTCGGCGCTCGGCAGGTAGCAGATGTCGGCGACCGGGCCGCGCCAGTCGACGTTGCCCTCGAGCCCGTCGATGCCGCCGCGGATACCGAGCAGGCAGCCGAGGTTGCCGGAGTTGCAGTCCGTGTCCCAGCCCGCGGTGTTGACGATCTTCATCGATTCCCGGAAATCGCCGGCGCCGTGCAGGAGCGCGTGGATGATGAGCCCGTGGTTCGGCACCATGTGGCAGTTGCCGCCGTAGCGGTCGTAGCCGTACTGGTCCTTGATGGCGGCGAAGGTGGCGCGCCAGTCGTTGCCGTGTTTCGCGTGCCAGTCGCGGATGTCGGCGATCATGCGGTAGAGGACGCTGTTGCCGGGAACATGGGCGACGCCGACATCGATCAGCGCGTCGATGTCGTCTTCGACGAACGCCTGCGCCTCCATCGCCGCGAGGATCTGCGCTCCGTACACGGCCTCGCCGTCGTGGGACACGGTCGCGGCCCGGCGGGCGAATTCGGCGGCACGCTCGGGGTCGCCCGGCGACACCATCGCCCAGCCGTCGATGAAGATCTGGGCGCCGATCTGCTCCGCGACGACCTTGCCGTTCAGCGCCATCGAACCTGAGCGCGGCGCCTCGACACCGCCGCGCAGCCGCAGGTAGGCGGTGTGCTCGGTGGAGTTGCCGAGTCCGCCCCACCACAGGACGGTGCGGTTCTCGATGAGGTAGTTGAGCCAGGTCTGGCCGATCTGCGCGGGGGTCAGCTCGGGGTCGCAGCCGTAGTCCTCCAGGGCGCGTACGAACGTGAACGTGCCGCTGATGTCGTCGTCGGTGACGATCAGGGGTACGCCGACCTTGTCGTGGACGTAGTAGTCGATTTCGCCGAGTTCTTCCTCGATGCGCCGATTCGTCCAGCCTTCGAACGGGCGCCCGAGGTAGACGCCCACGATCTTGCCAAGCACGCCCGCGTAGACGCGCTCCTCGTAGTCTTGGGGTAGCATCCGGGCGAGCCTAACCGAAGCGGCAATGAAAGGGGAGATCATGAGCGACCACCTGCAGCAGGCCTACGAAACCATGACCGCGCGCATCGGCCGGGCCGACCCGCCCACCGACTGGTTCGAGATCGACCAGCAGCGCATCGACGACTTCGCCGACGTCACGATGGACGACCAGTGGATCCACGTGGACGTCGAGCGGGCCAAGGCGGGGCCTTTCGGGGCGCCCATCGCGCACGGGCACCTGACGCTATCCATCATGGGCCACCTGCCGCGCTCGCATGTCGTCGAGGGGCCGCGGCTCGAGGGTCAGAAGCTCGGCATCAACTACGGCTTCAACCGCGTCCGGTTCCCGTCGCCGGTACCGGTGGGATCGCGGGTGCGCATGCAGAGCACGCTGAAGAGCGTCGAGATCAAGGGCGGCATGCTCGAGGTGATGAACGAGGTGGTCGTCGAGGTGGAAGGCCAGGACAAACCCTGCTGCGTCGCCGAAAGCCTCGGGCGGCTGGTGTTCTAAAGGCGCGGGCGACCGCGAAGGTCGCCCGGGAGTTCGCCCGCGGGCGCTACCCGTTCCACCACGGACTGTCGGAGAACGACCGCAGGTCCAGTTCGTGAGTCCACACCGAGCGGTGCTGTTGCGCGATGTGCCAGTAGGTGTCGGCGATCTTCGCGGGCAGCATGAGCCCGTCGTGCTCCATGCCGCGGGTCTCGCGCAACTGCTGGTAGCGCTCCGGCCCGAGCATCTTGCCGAGCGTGTCGGGAGCGTCCACGGCGCCGTCCACCAGGATGTGGGCCACGTGCACGCCCTTCGGCCCGTACTCGGCGTTCAGGGTCTGGCAGAGCATCCGGCGCCCGCCCATGGCCGCGGCGTGCGAGTGCTGCCCGGCGTTGCCGCGCACGGCGGCGGTCGCCGAAGTGACGAGCAGCGTCCCCTGGCCGCGCTCCTCCATGAGCGGACAGATCAGGTTCGCGAGCCGGAAGAGCCCGAACGTGCCGAGGCGCCAACCGATCTCGAAGGCCTTGTAGCTGGTGCTGCGCAGGGAGCGGTCGCCGATCTGGGCGCCGAGGTTGTAGACGGCGACCTCGATGGGGCCGATCTCCGCCTCGATGGCTTCGACGCGCTGCTCGATGGTGCCGTCGTCCACGGCGTTCAGCAGGTGGCCGGAGGCGGTGCCGCCGTCCGCTTCGATGGCGCCGACGAGCCGGTCGAGGCCGTCCTGATCCGTGCGGCGGCACAGCACCGCATGGTATCCCTCCCGGGCGAAGCGGCGGCCGACGTTACCGCCGATGCCGGCGCCGGCGCCGATGACGAGGCAGACAGGTTTCATGGGCGGAGTCCTCTCTCTTCTGCTGAGTTGATGGCCGGATGGCGTGTCAGACCCGGTACGGTGTCTCGACGGGCACGGGATTTCGGTTCTTGAAGTCCCGGGTGTTGCGCGTGACCAGGGTCAGGTCATGCTCCAGCGCGATCGCGGCCTGCATGGCGTCTGGCAACTTCCAGCGGTGCGTGCGCCGCAGGCGCGCCGCGGTGTCGGCGACCTCGACGGTCACCGGCAAGGTTACAAACCCGTCCAGCAGTTCGCGCGCCAGGGGCTCCGACGCCGCGTCGAAGCCGGCCAGGGTCTCGGCGCGCGTGATCACGGAAATCGAACACTCGCCGCCGTTGGCGGCCAGGAACCGGGAGGCCGCGGCCACGCCGTTGAAGTGGTCGATCAGGATGACCGAGTCGAGCAGATAACGCATGCGGGCTCACGACCACTCGTCGCGGATGCGTCTCTGGTAGTCGAGGCCGTCCCCGCCACGCCAGATGCCGGCCGTTTGCTCGACGGCCTGCTGCAGGGACGGCTTGGCGTCCTCGCGTGCCCGGAAGTCGCGAACCGCCTGGCGCACCAACTCGGTCATGGCCACGCCGCGGAGCGCGGCCTGGCGGTCCAGCCAGGCCTTCTGGTCCGGATCGAGGCTGATGACGGTGCGGGGCATTGGGTCACGCCCGATATCGTTCGTAGCCGAGAACGATATCATGGATGCGGACGTCCGGCGACGCCGAGAATCTCCGGGATATGTCGTTCCCAGCCGATGGCCATGATGTGCACGCCGCCGCACATCGGCGCTACCTCGCGCACGATGCGTCCCGCCATGCGCACGCTCGTCTCGACGGGATTCGACGCTCGGGCGAGTTCGTCGATCAGCGGGTCGGGGACCACGACGCCCGGGATCCGTTCCGTCATGTAGCGTGCCTGCCTTGCGGACTTGAGCACGATGATGCCGGCCAGGATCGGAACTCCGAACCCCTCGCAACGCGCCATGAAACGCTCGAAGCCGTCGGGCTCGTAGACGGCGTTGGTCTGGAAGAACTCGGCCCCGGAGGCGATCTTCGCCTCCATGCGCGCGACTTCCTTGCCGAGGTCCGGGACGGCCACGTTCGCCACCGCGCCCTTGTAGAAGCGCGGACCGTCGTTGAGGGCGTTGCCGGAGAAGTCCTCTCCCGCCTCCAGCCGACCAGCGGCCCGGAGGATGTCCTCGGCGCCGAGATCGAACACGGCCTTCGCCTCGGGATGGTCGCCCCCGGAGGGGGGATCGCCCGTCATGCAGACGAGATTCTCGACCCCGAGGGCATGCGCCGCGAGCATGTCCGCCTGCAGGGCCAGGCGGTTACGGTCGCGCCCGGCGATCTGCAGCGTCGACTCGATGCCCCGGTCGCCCAGCAGGTGCGCGGCGGCGATCGGCGCCATGGCCATGCGGGAGGCCGCCGAATCGGTCAGGTTGAAGGCCGTGACGTGGTCCCTGAGCGCCTCCGCGGTAGACAGGAGCTCGGTCAGGTCGGATCCCTTCGGCGGATTCAGCTCGGCCGTGAGGGTGAAATCCCGTTGCGCGAGGGACTGCGAAAGATCACTCACGACCGGGACGCTCGCCGTCGCCAACGCGGCGACAGAGCGGCGAACGGCGCTCAGTCCGCAAGTCCGGTCGCAAAGGCAAGCGCACTGTTCAACAGGCCGATTTCGCGGCGGCTCAGCGAGCCGATACGTGTACCGATCCTTCTGCGACGGACGGTGACGGGTTTGTCCGCCATGATCTGCGACATGGTCCGCAGCCCGTTGGTGGGCGCGGGCTCCACCGTGACGCGGAAGTCGGGAGCGTCTTCGAGCGTGGACGTCATCTGGCAGACGATCACCGAGTCGTGATCGGGCGGAAAGGCATCGGTCTGCACGACGACTGCGGGTCGCGGTTTGCCGAAGTCGCCGGACGCGGCCACGATGACCACGTCACCCCTTTTCATGCTCGTCGAATTCCGAGACCGCCTCGATCCAGCTCAGCGCATCGGTCTCGTGATGGGGGTCGAGCCCCGCGATCGAGCGGGCGACACGCGCGCGTACTTCGGGCGACCGCGCATCCGGCGCGGTCACGCGGATTTCGCGCCTGCCCTCCCGGCGTCTTCGATCTCGCATGGTGCGCATCCTCTCCGCAGACGACTGTGCCATCGCTGCCTCGCCGACTCCACTCACGGGCATTGTAACGCGTTACGTTTCGAGGCGAGCCGGGTTTCGCGGGCCTGTCATGAGGCACTACGTCACCCGCCTCGGGATCGTAACCGCGTGATAGGGCTCCAGCGCGTCGATGGCCGCTTCCGGTTCCCCCCTGCGCCACTCGAAGAGCCGCACCGTCACCGCGTCCGGTGCGATGTCGAACAGTGCGAACCCGTTCTTCTCGCGTACGGCGGCGACGTCCTCCACCTCGAGGCCGGTCGGGGTCACCGGCGGCGTGCCGCGGCCGCGCGACGGCCAGCCGCGGCCGGTTCCCAGCGGGCCGGTCAGGATCGCGTGCACCGGACTGGCGCCGAGGTCCAGGTCCGCGCTGCGGGCGATGCGTACGTGGCCGGTCGCGTGGAGGTCTCCGGACAGGACGATGCCGGCGCGTTCGGCCTGTCCCGCGAGCGCGCCGAGGAGCCGCTGGTGCTGCAGGAACCAGCCGCGCTGCCAGAAGAACTTCCGGCGTTCGGTGGTCAGGCGGAACCGCTGCTGCCCGTCGGCACGGATCTGTGAGATGGCCGTGTCCCCCGCGCCCACGTCCGCGACGTCCGGGTACCACTCCCGCCACTTGCCGGCGGTCCACCCGAAGGGATGCGAGGGGACGTGGAAGAGATGCCGCACGCGCTGGTCGGCGGTCCGCGCGGCGAGCCAGGCTTCGGCCTCCGGGGGCACGAGTCCGCCGACCTCGCCCTTCAGCGACAGGAACCGGGCGCAGTCGTAGATCAGGGCCTCCGCGAGGTTGCCGTAGCGGAACGTGCCGAAGCTCTCGGACACGCCGGCCTCGCGGTCGCCCGCGCCGGAACCGGACATGAGCGCGGGGCGAGCGGGATCGGGAAGGAACTCGGGCATGAAAAGGTCCCGCGTGAACCGCCCGAAGGAGAGCTGGTAGGCGTGCGGGGGCAGCGTCACGAAACGGTCAGTGGCCTCGTCGTTCTCGAAGTAGTCGTGGTCGTCGTTGACGAAGTAGCTCGGCGTGGAGCGGAGCATCACGCCGTAGAGTTCCGCGAACTGCGGCTCGACGGCGGTCTTGATGGCCGCCTCGTTGGGCGTGCCGCGGGCGGGCCGGCGCCGGTCGAGGGGACCCATGCCGGCGTACCAGGCGCGTGCCGCGTCGCGCACGTCCGCCCGGTGGGAGTCGAGCTGCGTGCGCTGGTCCCAGTAGAAGTGATCGCCGATGGCGATCGCGGCGTCGGGCGAGAAGGACAGGGCCCGCGCCAGCAGGCGGCGCCGGAGCGCCAGGGCCAGGAACGGCTGCTCGGCTGCCGGGGACGACGGGTAGGCGGGATAGCCGCCGGCGCACGTATAGGCGAGCAGCCGCACGGACGCCGGATTCGCGTCCGGGGCCGGATACGTCCGCAGCGGCCACGGATCGGTCAGGGGCGCGTCCGCCGCGTCGACGAGTTGCAGCCGGTACTCGTGGTCCGGCTGCAGACCGCGCACGTCGAAGGCGAAGTACCGGGACTCGGAGTCGGTGGTGCGGGCCGGGACGCGCGTGTCCGCAACGCGTAGCACCGGCGGCGTGCGGGGCCCGCGGAACGAGCACTTGACGGTGAAGCGGTCGTGACTCGCGCCCGGCACGAGGTGGGACAGGTCGCCCTGGCGCCAACCGTCGTCCGCGTAGGCGAGGCCCGGGCGCGCGCCCAATCCGAGCAGGCCGAGCGCGCCGCCGGTGCGAAAGAACCCCCGCCGCGTCCAGCGCGCCATCGTCATTCTCCTCCGGCCTCCCGAGCCTCCGCTGCGCGCGCCGCCGCCCGCTGCTTGCGGATCTCTTCCTGGACTTCCGCGAGCTTCTCCTCCGTCAGCGGATACTTCCACAGGAGCGGCATCGCCACGAACTTGAAGACCGCGGGAATGACCGAATACAGGCAGGCGAGCCAGATCAGCGCCATCCAGGTGTTGGCGCCGCTCAGCGGATCCGCGTTGGCGTCGAACCCGAAGTAGACGGCGGACGTCGTGCCGATGAAGATTCCGATCGCGTACGCCGCCTTCTTCACCATCGACCAGATGGCGAAGTAGGCGCCCGCGCGCTGCTCGCCGGTCTGCGCGGTGTCGACGTCCACCACGTCCGCCGCCATGGCGTTCGGGAGCGCGGCGAGCGCCCCGATCGACGAGCCCTTGAAGCACATCACCAGGATGAAGAAGAAGAACTTGCCGGTATCGATGCCCTCGAAATAGCTGACGATGCCGGAGTGCATGTCGGTCGGGAGGAACGCGAGGACCACCGGGATCTCGAAGGCGTTGAACCAGTCGTCGGGCGCGATGGCGATGAGGGGGATGAACGACGACCAGACCGAGTACCAGCCGATCGCCCACATCGTCGCCCGGTGCTTGCCGACCTTGCGCGACAGCCAGAACCAGAAGGGCACCGCGGCGATCTGGCTGAGGAAGTAGGGGGCCAGGTACAGGCCGTACAGCTCGCCCGCCAGCAGCACGTGCTTGACGAAATAGAACGACAGGCTGTTCGTCATCGCCGCGCCGAGCGTGGAGAACAGGAAGATCACGATCAGCATCATGTACGGGCGGTTGCCGCGTACGTACTTGAGCCCCTCCCGGATCGGCACGCGGCGCTTCGACGTCTCCTGGATCGGATACTCCGGCACCGCGATCATCGCGTTGGTGACGAACACGAACATCAACGCCGCCATCCCGAGGGACAGGAAGTACACGGCGTCGGCCGGCTTGGTGTAGCCGAAGAACAGGATGATCGCGGGCGTGAAGGCCGAGATCAGGGATCCTCCGACGCCGAAGCCCTCGCGCCAGCTGAAGATGAGCGTGCGCTCGTGGTAGGTCCGTCCAAGTTCGGCGCCCCAGGCGTAGTACGGCAGTTCCTTGATGGTCGAACCGAGGTAGGCGAGCGCGACCATCCCCAGGAGATAGGCGTAACCCCAGTTGAAGGTGAAGCCGAGCAGGGTGATCTCCGAGAACTCCCAGGGCGGGACGAACAGCAGGTAGATGCCGACGATGTAGATCGGCGTGCCGATGAGGACGAACGGTTTGCGCCGCCCCCACCGCGTTCGCAGCCGGTCGGACATGTAGCCGATGATGGGGTCGGTCACCACGTCCGTCAGGCGCGACAGCATGATGACGGTCCCGACCATGGCCAGCTCCAGTCCGAACCCGTCCGAGTCGGCATAGAGCGGCGGCAGGTAGACCGCCATCGGAAGGCCCACCAGCGCCAGCGGCGCCGAGGGGGCCGAGTAGGACATGAGCCGGTAGGGCGACAGGGACGACGTGCCCCTGGACGCGCCGCCGCCGGCGGCCGCGGTTGCTTCGGCCATGCCTCAGCTCACATCGAAGACGCGGGCGAAGTTCTCCGCGTAGAACTTGTCGTGCACGGCCGCATCGAGATCACCGAGGCTCGCCTCGAAGCGCCCGATCGGGTCGCGTCCGCCTTCGACGTGCGGGTAGTCGCTGGAGAAGAGGTACAGGTCCGGGTTGGACTGGCGGATGAGTGCGCCGACATCCTCGTAGACGAACGGCGTGAAGGCGAACTGCTCGGTGAGCTGCTCGCTCGGCCTGCGCGTGAGCGCGGCGAGTTCCGGCTCGGTCCGCCGCCAGATTCCGTGGATCCAGTCGAGACGCCGCAGCATGGCCGGCACGTACCCCGCGCCGAGCTCGACCGCCGCGCCGGTGAGGCCGCGGAACCGTTCGAAGACCCCGTCGAGGAGCATGATGCTGACGAATCGTTCGGGGGCGTGGTGCAGGGACGTCATGTCCTTGCCGCGCACGTTCTCGCCGCCGCCGAGCCAGTCCGTCGGCGCCGGGCGCCCGTTGTTGGTCCAGACGGGATCGATCTGCAGGGCATCGCCGCCGACGTGCAGCACGAACGGCACCCGGGCCTCCTGCAGGCGCGCCCAGAACGGGTCGAGGTCGTTGTGGCCGGGTGAGCGGTCGCCGCAGTCGCGATGCGGAATCCACACGGCCTGGAGCCCCAGGGCGAGCAGCCGGTCGAGTTCCTCGACGGCGCGCCGGGGATCGTCCAGTTCGACCGCGCCGACGCCCATCAGGCGCTCGTCGGCCCCCGTGAAATCCTGCATCGCGCGGTTGTGCAGGGTGGCGTTGCGGTAGCGGGCGTCCAGGTCCAGGCGGCGATCGAACACCGGCCCCGTCGAGAGGCTGGCGAAAACGAGCTGCCGGTCGAAGCCCAGCATGTCGAGGGCGGTGGAGCGTTCCCGTCTGTCGAAAGCGCCGAGGGCCTCGTACATCTTGGGCCCGCGCAGGAGGTCGTCGCCCTGCGCGAGAAGGGTGGCGAGGTGGGCCTCGCCGTGGCCGCCGGACTCGACCAGCGCGCCCACGTTCGCGTCGGCCACGCCGGCGGCGCCGAACGTGATCGCCGGAACGTCGTCGCGTTCCGCCGGATCGGCGTGGAGCTTCAGGTGATCCGGCAGCTCCATGATGTGGCTGTCGGCATCGTAGCAGGTGCGGCCGCTGGCGTAGGTCATCACTCCTCCCTCGGGGTGGGCGCCAGCCTGTTCTCGCGGCCGGTCGTCCCAATCGGCAAAGCGGCCCGATGGTGCCGGCTAATCGCCGGCCGCGCAAGCGGCCCCGCGGCGACGCTACAATGCCCGCATGCACCGAACGGTCTTTCGCAACGTGCGTATCTGGGATGGCGTGACGCAGGGGTACGCGCACGCCGACGCCTTGGCGGTCGCGGACGGACGCATCGCGGCCGTCGGCGATGTCGCGGCCATACCGGAGACGGACCACCGCGACGCCGCCGGCCTGACCGTCATCCCCGGGCTGATCGACGCGCACGTCCACATGACGCTGGACCCGTCCCTCCCCACGCCGGACGCCCAGCTCGCGGTGCCCGACGACCGTTTGGTGGAAGGCATGAACGAGCGGGCGGAAGCGATGGTCCGCGCGGGCATCACGACGGCCCGCGATCTCGGTGGCGGCAAGTGGCTCGAACTCGCCCTGCGCGACCGCATCGCGGCGGGGCAGCCGGGCCCGCGGTTGCTCTGTGCGGGGCAGCCGGTGACGTCCGTCGGCGGCCACTGCCACTTCTGGGGCGGCGAGGCGTGCGATGCCGAGGCGGCGGAGTCCGTCATCGAACGCCAGGCCGGGCACGGCGTCGACCTGATCAAGATCATGGCGACCGGCGGCAACCTCACGAAGGGGTCGTCTCCGCGCAGGGCCCAGTACGACGCCGAGACCACGCGGGCGATCGTGGAGCACGCGCGGCGCCGCGGTTTCGACGTCGCCGCGCACTGTCACGGTACCGAGGGCATCGCGTACGCGGCCCGCGCCGGCGTGGCGACCATCGAGCACTGCTCGTGGCTCGGCGACGATGGCATGCGCTCCGGGTACGACCCCGAGGTGGCGGCGGAGATCGCGGCGCACGGCGCCTGGGTGTCGCCGACGATCAACGCGGGCTGGCAGCGGTTCGCGAAGAACGCGAAGTTCGAGCGGGCCGTCCAGGGGACGTTCGCGCGCATGCGGGAGGCGGGAGTGCGGCTCATCGCGTCCACGGACGCGGGCATTCCAAACGTGCGCCACGAGGATCTCGCGCGGGCGTTGCCCGTGTTCGCGCACTACGCGGGACTGAAGCCGGTGGAAGTGCTGCGCAGCGCCACGTCGGACTGCGCCGCCGCGATCGGGCTCGGGGCGGTGACCGGGCGCGTCGCGGCGGGCCTCGCCGCGGACCTGCTGTTCGTGGAGGGGGACCCGCTGGCGGACCTGGCGGGGCTCGAATCCCCCGCACTGGTCATCGCCGGCGGTCGCGAGTACTCGTAGGGGACGGCGCCGAAACGCTACCATTGCGCAGCCGTCGCAGAGGAGTCGCGGAGGAACGACCACATGAGCTTCAGAGAAGAGACGCGGGCCTGGCTGGAAGACAACTGTCCGCCAAGCATCCGCACGCCCATGGCGGACGGGGAGTACCCGATGGGCGGCCGCCGCGCACAGTACCGCAACCCGGAAACCAGGCTGTGGCTCGACCGCATGGCGGAGCGTGGCTGGACCGCGCCCATGTGGCCCGCCGAGTACGGCGGCGGGGGCCTGCACAAGGACGAGGCGCGGATCCTCGCCGAGGAGATGCGGCGCATCGGGGCACGCACTCCGCTCGCCGGCATGGGCCTGTCGATGATCGGTCCGGCGCTCCTCGAGTTCGGCTCGCCCGAGCAGTGCGAAGAGCACGTCCCGCAGATCGTCCGCGGCGACATCTGGTGGTGCCAGGGATACAGCGAGCCGGGTTCCGGCTCGGACCTCGCCGGCCTGCGGACCCGCGCGGAAGAGGACGGCGACGACTACATCGTCAACGGCTCGAAGATCTGGACGTCCGGCGCGGACAACGCCGACTGGATCTTCTGCCTGGTGCGCACGGACCCCAAAGCGTCCAAGCACGACGGCATCACCTTCCTCCTCTTCGACATGGCCTCGCCCGGCGTCACCGTCAAGCCGATCCGGCTCATCAGCGGGGCGTCGCCGTTCTGCGAGACCTTCTTCGACGACGTCCGGGTACCGAAGAAAAACGTCGTCAGCGAACCGGGCAAGGGCTGGACGGTGGCCAAGCGCCTGCTGCAGTACGAGCGCACGTCCATCGGCGGCGGCATGGGCTTCGGCGGGCGCGAAGCGACGATGGGCGAGATAGCCAAGCAGTACGCCGGCGAAGACGACGGCGCCATCGCCGACCCGATGCTGCGCGCGCGGGTGCTCCGGCACGCCATGAACGAGCGCGTGTTCGGACTGACCGTACGGCGTAACGGGGAGGAGATGCAGAGCGGCAGGGCGCCGACCTTTGCCTCCTCGTTCTTCAAGTACTATGGCACCGAACACAACAAGAACCGCTACGACCTGCTGATGTCCATGATGGGTACGCGGGGCGTGGGTTGGACCGGCGCCGGCTTTGCAGACCGGGAGCTCGGCAACACCAGGCAGTGGCTGCGCTCGAAGGCGAACTCCATCGAGGGAGGCACGTCGGAGGTGCAGTTGAACATCGTCGCGAAGCGGATCCTCGGTCTGCCGGACTGAGGGGTCGGGCGCGGGCAATCATTCAGGGCGGGAAGCCCACGGTTCCAGGGGGAAATCCATGAACCACATCAGACGCACACTCGTTGGCCTGCTGGCCGGCCTCGGCCTGTCCGCGGCCGCGGCCGACGACGTCATGACGCTCGACGAACTGCTGGCCGGGTTCGGCTGGAACTTCGAGACGGCGGAGATCCGCACGGAGAAGGTCACGGACAACCTCTACGTGCTGTTCGGAATCGGCGGCAACATCGGCGTTTCCATCGGGGAGGACGGCGTGCTGATCGTCGACGACCAGTTCCCGGAGATGATCCCGAAGGTGAACGCCGCCATCGAGGCGATCGGGGGCGGATCCATCGACTACGCGGTCAATACGCACTGGCACTTCGACCACGCGGAAGGGAACCTCGCCCTCGGTCCGGCCGGCACGAAGATCGTCGCCCATGCGAACGCGCGCGAGGACATGGCGCAGGGCGGCGTCATCAACATGGTGGCAGCGAAGTACGGGCAGCAGCCTTATCCCGAAGACGCCCTCCCGGTGATCACCTACGAAGACCGCATGCGGCTGCACTTCAACGGCGAGCGGATCGACCTCGTCCATGCGGGACCGGCGCACACCACGGGCGACACCGCGGTGATTTTCCGCAACCAGAAGGCCGTCCACTTCGGCGATGTCTTCAACATGCTGGGCTACCCGTTCATCGACGCGGACAGCGGGGGCGAGATCGACGGCATGATCGCCTTCTGCCAGGCGATCCTGGACGAGTTGCCGCAGGACGTGATCGTGATCCCCGGCCACGGGGAGATCACGGATTACGCGACGCTGGAGGCCTATATCGCGATGCTGACCACGGTGCGCGACCGCGTCGCGGCGGGCATCGCCGAGGGCAAGACGCTCGAGGAAGTCGAGGCGAGCAACCCGACCGCCGGTTTCGAGGAGCGCTACGGGGACGTGTCGGCTTCCCTGGGCTTCATAAACCGGGTGTACGCCAGCCTGAGCGAGTGAGCCGGCGCGGCACGAGCCCGCAGGGCGGGGAAGTCGACGTCAGGAGTCGGCCTCCCGCCGCTCGACGTCCTCTTGCGAGGGGTGTTCCCCTCGCGCTCCCCGGCTGAGGGCTCTTCCCATCCAGCGGCGATGCCCGTCCGGGTCCAGGATCATCGACGAGAAATAGAGCAGGAGTTCGCGGTGCGTCTTGCTGACCCTTGCCTGGTCCATCGCCGCCTCCCCCGGCCGGCTCGCGACGAAGCGGAAGCAGTCCTTGATGGCGTCCTCGCCGCCGAGCACGTACCGGGCGCGGGCATTGATCACGTCATGGGCGCGTTCGAGGTCGTCGATCCCGATCCCGGCCTCGTCGGGGTTCATGACCACGTTGGCCCACACCGTCGCGAGGAGGATGCGGTAGACCTCCTTGTCGACGAAGGCGTCGGCGATGCAAGCACGTTTCTCGACTTCCGCCAGGATGGGGGCGAAGCGCGCCTTGAGCTGGGCTTCGGTCATGCGGAGGGCGCCCTGGTCCGGGGCACGCGGCGGAGAACTAGCCCGGATATTGCACCAGGGGCCGTGATGATCGCCGAGGATTTTCGCCCTGTGCGCGTGCTCGCGACTGAAAGCCTAGGAGGCTGCGCCGTAGGAACCGGAATGGGATAATGCGGGTACGGTGTTTTGTTGGGTGTGATGATGCCGACGACGTTTCGCGCGTACCAACCGGATCAGTCGCTGTTGCTGGCGCCGAGTTTGCGCGACTGGTTGCCGGAGGGGCACCTTGCGGATCACGTGAGCGACTTGGTGGAGGGTCTGGACCTGACGGTGTTTTACGCGCCGTACGCGGGCGACGGCCGGCGCAAGTCGCCGTACGAGCCGCGGATGATGCTGAAGGTTCTGATCTACGGTTACGCGACGGGGGTGTTTTCGTCGCGCAAGCTGGCGCGGAAGCTGGAGGAGGACGTGGCGTTCCGGGTGTTGGGCGCGGGGAACTTCCCGAGCCACCGGACGCTGTGCGAGTTTCGGCGGCGTCACCTGGAGGACTTCAAGCGGCTGTTCGTGGAGGTGGTTCGGGTGGCGCGGGAGATGGGCGTCGCGAACTTCGGCAAGCTGTCGGTCGACGGCACGAAGGTGCGGGCGAACGCGAGCAAGCGCAAGGCGATGAGCTACGGTCGGATGCTGGAGGAGGAGCGGCGTCTGGAGGGCGAGATCAAGGCGTTGCTGGAGCGGGCGCGGGAGACGGACGCGGCGGAGGACGAGCGTTTCGGGGCGGATTTCCGGGGCGACGAGTTGCCGGCGGAGTTGCGGCGGCGCGAGGATCGGCTGGCGGCGATCCGGGCGGCGAAGGAGCGCCTGGAGGCGCGGCAACGGGAGGCGGACGACGCGCGCGGTCGCCGACCGGGCATGAAGCGCAACCCGAAGGGCGGCCGGCCCTACAAGCGGGAGTACGGCGAGCCGGACGAGAAGGCGCAGGACAACTTCACGGACCCGGAGAGCCGGATCATGAAGACGTCGCAGGAGGGCTTCCAGCAGTGCTACAACGCGCAGGTGGCGGTGGAGGGCGGGAACCAGTTGATCGTGGCGACGGAGGTGTCGTCGAACGCCAGCGACCAAGGTCGGATGGTGCCGCTGCTGGACGACGTGGAGGCGACCCACGGGGAGCGGCCGGCGACGGTGCTGGCGGACGCGGGGTACTGCAACGAGGCGGATCTCGCGACGCTGGAGGAGCGCGGCGTGGACGGTCACGTGGCGTTGGGCCGGGAGGGCCGCCGCGACGTTGGGGCGGACGCCGACAAGCACCCGGCGAAGGCGCGCATGGCGGCGAAGTTGGAGACCGACGCGGGGCGCGAGCAATACGCCGAGCGCAAGTGGCTGTCGGAGGCGCCGAACGGCTGGATCAAGGAGGTTCTCGGTTTCCGCCGGTTCGGCGTGCGCGGCCTGGACAAGGTGCGGGGCGAGTGGGACTTGGTCTGTCTGGCATTGAACGTCAAGCGGCTGCAAGGGCTGCAAGCGGCCTGAACGGCGGGCTCATGGTCCGTTCGTTCATAACCAGGCGGCTCCTCGGAACCGTTCGGCATGAACGCGCGGCGGCGGGCATCGGTCGCCTTCTCCCACCAGCCACCGGCACCCGCCCGAGATCGTTCGCTCGACCGCGGTCGCGCCCCTCGCACGGCCCCCAAGTGTCCTACGGCGCACGCTCCTAGTGGTGCCTAAGGTTGAAGGAGCATGTGCGCGCACTGGGTGAAAA
Source organism: Pseudomonadales bacterium (assembly GCA_963664635.1). Lineage (GTDB taxonomy): Bacteria > Pseudomonadota > Gammaproteobacteria > Pseudomonadales > Azotimanducaceae > VXNE01. The sequence goes on from OY761542.1 coordinate 1,972,011, forward strand.
GACCGGCGCGGGCGCGGCCAGCGTTCTGTCATCAGGTGTTTACGCCAGAACCGGAGATAACCTACGGAACAACAATGAGTTGTGCTCCATGCACAAGCGGCCTGGTGCAATATGCGGGCTAGGTCACGGGTCACGTCGGGAATCTTACGCGATCCCATGCGGGGCGGTGTGCGCGCGGAGGCGCCGCGGTGACGTTCCAGGGCCTGGCCTTCGACCCCGTGCGTTTGCCTGAAGCGGCAGAGCGGCTGCGCGGGGAGGTGCGCGCGTTCGTCGCCGAGCACATGCCGGCGAACTACCTGCCGAACTCCGACTTCAACGAGGGCCACAGCCCCGAGTTCACGCGCGCGCTCGGGCAGCGCGGCTGGATCGGCATGACTTGGCCGGCGCAGTACGGGGGCGCGGAACGGAGCTTTTTCGAGCGTTACGTCGTGACGGAGGAACTGCTGGCGGCCGGCGCCCCGGTGAGCGCCCACTGGATCGCGGACCGCCAGAGCGGGCCGCTGCTGCTGCGCTACGGCAGCGAGGCCCAGCGCGCACGCTTCCTGCCCGGCATCGCGCGCGGCGAAACGTTCTTCTCCATCGGCATGAGCGAGCCGGACAGCGGCTCGGACCTGGCGTCGGTGTCGACCCGTGCGGAGGCGGTGCAGGGCGGCTGGGTGGTCAACGGCACCAAGGTCTGGACGACGGACGCGCACCGCAATCACTACATGGTGACGCTGGTGCGCACGCAGCCGCCGGGGGACAACCGGCACGCCGGCCTCTCGCAGCTCGTCGTCGACCTGCAGGGCGAGGGCGTGACCGTGCGGCCGATCCGCAACATCGCCGGCGGCGAGGACTTCAACGAGGTCGTCTTCGAGGATTGTTTCGTGGCGGAAGAGGACGTCATCGGGACGCCCGGCAACGGCTGGGAGCAGGTCACGAGCGAGCTGTCCTACGAACGGAGCGGCCCCGAGCGCTTCCTCTCTGCCTTTCGGCTGTTCGTGGAGTTCGTCCGTGCGGCGGGACCCGATCCCGACCGCGCCACCGCGGCCCTCATCGGCCGGCTCGCGAGCCACGTCATGACGCTGCGGAAGATGTCCGTGTCGGTGGCCGGGATGCTGCAGGAGGGCAAGAGTCCGGCGGTGGAGGCGGCGCTGGTCAAGCAGCTCGGCAACGACTTCGAGAAGCTGGTCCCGGAGCTGCTGCGGCTGGCGCCTCCCGCGGTCGCGGCCGGCCTTGCCGCTTCGGCGTTGCGACGATCGTTCGAGCAGACGCTCCTGCATTCGCCGTCCTTCACCATCCGCGGGGGCACGCGGGAGATCCTGCGCGGCGTGATCGCCCGGGGGCTCGGGCTCCGCTGATGGATCGTTTGCTCGCGGATACGGCGGAACGGATGTTCCGCGACCGGTGCGACAAGCCGCTGCTCGATGCGGCGGAGCGGGGCGCCTTTCCCGAGTCCCTCTGGAGCGTGTTCTCGGAGGCGGGGCTGCACCTGGTCGGAAGTGACGGGTCCGGGACCGATCTGGCCGACCTGTTCGGTCTGCTGCAGGTGGCGGGCCGGCACGCCGTGCCGCTCGCGCTGCCCGAGACGCTGCTCGCGAACCGGTTGCTGGGCGACGCGGGCGCGGGGCTCGCGACCATCGCCACCGACGGCGTGGCCCCCTGGGGACGGCGCGCCGACATCGTGGTGCGGGCGGAGACGGGTGCGGTCGTGACGGGTTTCGGCCACGCGCCGGCGGCGAACCTGGCCGGCGAGCCCAGAGACCGGATCGTGGGCGGCAGCGAGAGGGCGGCGCGGGTCGAGGTGGCTGGCCTCGAGGAGTTGCTCGCCCTGTCCCGCGTGGCGTTGATGTCCGGCGCGCTGTCGCGCGTGCTCGAGCTCGCGATCGGCTACGCGACGGAGCGCCGGCAGTTCGGACGGCCGCTGTCGAAGTTCCAGGCGATCCAGCACAACCTGGCGGTGCTCGCCGGGGAGACCGCCGCCGCGCAACGGGCTGCGGACGGCGCCATCGGGGCGCTGCACTCGGATCGGTTTCTGGATCAGGTGGCGGCCGCCAAGTCCCGCGTCGGCGAAGCGGCGGGCGTCGCCGCGGAGATCGCGCACCAGGTGCACGGCGCGATGGGTTTCACCCACGAGCACACGCTGCACCACTTCACCCGCCGCCTCTGGGCGTGGCGCGACGAACACGGGGCGGAGAGCGTCTGGCAGGCGCGCCTCGGCGCGCGCATCGCGGGTGGCGGGGCCGATGCGCTGTGGGAGTTCATCACCTCGGCCGACCGGTAGCACCGGACCCCGCGGTCGACCCCGGAGGCGGGGTGTTTTCCTACACCAACGGCAGACTTTGCCCCTTCTGCGGTGAGGTCCCCTTGCCCGAGACTCTCCCGAGTTCGCGCGTCAGGGAGACAGGGACGTTGGAAGCGCAGGCATTTCTCGAGCGGCACTCGCCGCGCATGATCAGGATCGCGAAGGAGACGTCGCCGGAGGTGCTCGGCAACCGCCGGATCGCGCGCTTCCTGGAGCGGCTGCACCAGGACTTCGAGACCGTGGAGGACAAGCCGGGCAAGCGCGATCCGCTGCCGGGGGAGGATGTGTTCTGGTGGTGCGTGACGATCCTCGAGGAGCTCACCGAGATCCGCACCCTCGGCAGCAGGAAGGACCCCTACGTCCTGATGATGCTCGACCAGTTGCGCTCGATGGGGCCGCGGCTGGAGAACGGCGAACCGCTGCCGCCCGAGTTCCAGATTCACTGGTTCGACGACCTCGAAGATCCGCTTGAGGACGATTGGGATCCGGACGCCGATAACATGGATTGACACGCAGCGGCCCCCGATGTCGTGGGCTCTCCTTCGGTTCTGCCATGCCGTCGCCCCGGCAGGCCCGACCCCGCGAGCGCCGACTCTCGCGCTCCCGTCCTTGGCCGCTTGCCCGTTGAGGGGTCTCCGACCTCCGACGGCGGGCCCGCTACCCGGGAGGGGCACATGTATACTGCGACAGTAAGGAGTCCGGCAGCCGGCCCCTCGCCGGCGGAGATCAGCCATGCCCCGAACGGCAACCCCGGATTCTCCCGATGTCGAGGTTGAAGATCCCTCGGTGCCGGAGGATGAAGAAGCCGCCAACGACATCCGGTACGAGATACTGAGCTATGGAGCAGACTACCCCGTAGACGGTTTGGTCAAGCGCCTCGATCAGGGCGACATCTTCATCCCATCGTTTCAACGAGACTATGTGTGGCGATTGCCTCAGGCATCTCGTTTCATCGAGTCTTTGCTGCTGGGCTTGCCGGTCCCCGCGATCTTCCTCTCGAAGGAGCCTGATAGCGGCCGGCTGATGGTGATTGACGGGCAACAGAGATTGAAGTCACTGCAATTCTTCTACGGCGGGCTGTTTGGTGGGCGCGAGTTCAATCTGCACGGGGTCACCCAAGAGTTCGAGGGCAGGTCGTACAGGACGTTGGACGCAGAGGACAGACGACGCCTGGATGACGCAATACTGCACGCGATCGTCGTGCGCCAAGAGAACCCGCAGGACGACGACAGCAGCATCTACATGGTGTTCGAGCGGCTGAACACGACCAGTACGGCTTTGAGTCCGCAGGAGATTCGAGCGTGCGTGTATCACGGTCCGTTCAATGAATACCTGGGGCGTGCCAACGAGAACGCCGACTGGCGAGAGATCTTTGGGAGCGTGAGTCCGCGACAAAAGGATCGAGAGCTCCTGCTACGTTTCTTTGCGCTCTACTTCGATGCGGAGTCCTACAAGACGCCCATGAAGGTGTTCTTGAACAACTTCATGGACAAGAATCGTCAACTTCAACCGTACGGTGAAGCGCTTCTGAATGAAGCCCTCGTCCCAACGGTAGAGCTAATCAATCGAACGATAGGTCCGTCGGCCTTTCGGCCACAACGGGCTTTGAACACTGCGGTGACGGACGCCCTGCTTGTCGGGGCGGCCAGTCGCCTGGCCACGGGAGAGGTGTGTGACTTGGAGGGATTCAAGCAAGCAGCCATGTCCGTCCTGCGTGACGACACGTTTCAGCAACTCTATAGATCCGACACGACAGACGCCGGAAAGATCCGTGAGCGAATCGATCGTGTCAGGCGGGCAATCTCGGCGGTTGCCTGAGCGGTGTCGGCACGGTCGTGGCAGTCCGAGCGCCAACGCTTGGAGAGTCGAATCGAGAGGCTCGCGGGACACGCGGAGAGTACCGAGGATGATGAACTGTGGGCAGAGCTGGCCAGGTATCTCTGCATCCTGCTTGCCAGTCTGATAGATCTGCGTTGTGGGGAGTGTACATACCGCTTCGCCGAGAAACAGTCGTCGCGTCGGGTGGCGGCGTTCGTATCGGCTCGGCTTCGGCAGATGCGCAAGTCATCCTGTCACGCGATCAGGGAGCTGTTCCAAGAGTTCGACCCTCAGCGTGCTACGCGCTGGTTCGACGATCTTCCCGATGAACAGCGCGACGCCGTAGACAGCATCAGAAACAACCGAAATCAGCTCGCGCACGGTCGGTACGTAGGCCTCTCCCTCGGCCAGTTGCAGGCGTACAGGCGAAGAGCGGACAAGGCCATCTCAGCGCTGTTTCTTGCGTTCCCGAACCCTTGATGCTGCTCTGGTACCGATCCTGATCGCGGTCAAGGCACGGCGGAAGCTGCTCTCGTCGTCCGGATCGCTGCTGCCGTCGCCCATCGTCGCCGCTGCGGGCTCGAGGTGGGCAATCGCCCGCTATGTCTCCGCCATGTCTCCGTAGACGAAACGCGCGGTGTCCGCCGGGCCGGGGGTCAGGCAGCGCCGCGGTCGGAACGGGGTGACAGTCCGGAGCGCAAGCGGGTAGAGTTCCGGCCACCGGGGGAGTGCCCTGAACGAGTGCTTCCGAATCTGGTGGACATACCGGGGAGGACATGATGACTGACACAGGGACCCTGGCCGGCTGGCAGGGCAGGTTCGAGGAGTGGGTGGAGTTTGCAAAGCCCCTGCTGCCTCGGGGCAAGGCAAAGGAAGCATTTGCGAAGTACCCGTGGTTCACCACGGAAGGAGACCCGTTTGTCCGGCTGGCCAGGCCGGCGTCGGAGACGCGCTTCGGACTCGTCACCACCGGCGGCTATTCCATCGAGGGTGAACAGGAACCCATGCGCGGTTTCCCCACCTTCGGCGACGAGGCGCCGCAGATCCGGAGGATTCCGACCGACGTGGATCGTTCCAGGCTGCGCATCAACCACCCTGGGTACGACCACAGGTACGCCAAGGAAGACATCAACGCCAATCTGCCTTTCGACCGGCTGAACGAGCTGGTGGAGAACGGCACCATCGGCTCGCTGTCCGAAGAGACCCTGGTTCTCATGGGTCTCCAGCCCAATGTGGGACCGCTGTTGCAGGTAACCATCCCGGAGATCGTCGAGGCCTTCCACGCAGACGGGGTGGAGGCCGCACTGCTCGTGCCGAGCTGACCCGTCTGCCATCAGACCGTGAGTCTGATTGCACGAGGCCTGGAAGCCGCCGGCATTCCCACCGTCCTGGTCAGCGTGATGCCGGCCCTGAGTTCACCTTCCCGTCCGCCGCGCCAGGTGATACGGAGGCTGAACATCGGGGCCACCGTCGGGAGACCCCATGACGTGGAAGGTCAGACGGAAACGCTGACCCGGATGGTGGCCTTGCTCGAGAGCGCGGCTTCTTTCGGCGCGGAAGATCGGGACAGGAAAGCCGCCTGATTCGATCAACGTCGGCCTACGCCCCGACTTCATGGGAAGTCGGGGCGGGCAACCCCCGCGGGCGTTAGTGGCTCCCCCTACGGTGCCGCGCAGCCGAAGCTCGCCTCGTCGTCGGGATCGCCTGCGCCGTCGTACTGCGCCAGCTTGGGGTACGCGCACAGCGACCGCGTGAAGCTGCGCTGTTGACCCGTTGTCGCTTCGGCCTCCAGGTGGTCCATGGCCACCGGGCCGGCCTGGGTGGCGACGATGCGCTCGGGGGCCTCCCCTTCTTCGCGCCACTTCACGGCCATTACATCGGTCCCGTCCTTCAGGTGCACCGTGATCCACTGCTGGTCCGCCCGCATGAACTTCCAGTCCCAAGCTGACGGGATGCCGTGGACTGGCTCCAATTTGACGAACCGCAGTACGTGATAAATCCACTCCTTCTGAACCGCCAGCCCCGCGAGCACTCCGATTGCGGCCGGCGCTCCGACCACGATCATCGCAACCTGCCAGTTCACGTCGAAGTCCCTCACGCGCTCCGCCACATCGACGGCGGATCCGAAGTCACAGACCGCCCAGACGACCACCTAGTACGCGCTGGAGACCGCGAGGCTTGAGGCGAAGGAGGGTCGTCCCGTCGTAAATCGGGACACCATGAAGAGAATGATGTAGCCAAGCGTGACCAAGCCGGCCGCCAGCAGCGGCACGATCAAAATGCTGATGGCAAACTGCTCGTCCACAGACACCCAAGTCACAGTCCGACTACCGATCCCAACATGCACGGGCTCGGGGCAGCGGTCAAGCTGGCCGACCCTAGACTCCTTGAGCAGCCTTCGAATGGACAGATGAGCCAAGTTTACGAACAGCGCCTCCGAGTTGCGGAGCAACTCGATCGCGTCGCCGCCAAGCGACGCGCCTAGTCGAAGCTTGGCACAGCCCACGGCTGGCTCATCTGCTCGCAATATGCAATCATAATGCCCTCAACAAGGAACGCGGCCATGGCCAACGTAACTGTCCGCAACATTGACGACCAAGTCATCGCCTCGTTGAAGGCGCAGGCGAAGGCCAATCATCGCTCGCTGGAAGGCGAGATTCGCCACGTTCTCGCTCAACAGGCGCTCCGCTCGACGCGACTTGAGGAGTTTCGGGAGCGTACGGAGCGGCTCCAGTCGCTCACCGAAGGTCTCCCTCAGACAGACAGCGTCGCCCTGATCCGAGAAGACCGCGACCGGTGAAGCTCATCGTCGACGCAAGCGTCGCCGTCAAGTGGCTCTTCGCCGAGACTCATTCGCACGAAGCGCGGCAGCTCCTGGCCCCGCGCATCGTCCTCCATGCGCCCGACTTCATCCTGACCGAGGTCGCCAACGTCATCTGGAAGAAGGCCCGCGGCAAGGAGATTCCATCGCCCCAGCCATACATCGACGAGTTGGCGAACATGACGGATGCCGTCGCACTGGAACCTTCGACCGAGCTCGTCATCGAGGCAGCCGTCTTGGCCGTTCATATCGACCATCCCGTGTACGACTGCGTCTATCTCGCCTGTGCCGAAGCGGCGGCGGCGCCCTTGGTCACTGCGGACGAGAGGCTTGCTCAGCGGGCCAGAGAAGCATATCCGACGGTTGACGTCTGGAACATCGGCGACACCGAAGTCGCTCAACGCATTGCCACGGCCGCTACCGCGCTCGTCATCAAACACGACACCGTTCAACGGGCCATCGACGCGTACGACGCCTCCAGAAAGACCGCTGACTCCGTCATCGAAACCGTGCGGCGAAGGCCCAGCGGCGTTCGGATACTCTCACCGGAAGATCAGGACGCCTACTTCGAAGCTCCAGCGTACCGCCAATTGGTCAAGTTCATTGCCAGCCTCACGCTCGACGAACGAGTCGACCTCAAGGCGCTTGCATGGTACGGCCGCCAGCCTTCGTCGCGAGCCGGTTGGGGGTACTTGCTCAATCATGCCTGTAGGATGGGTGCCGACGACCTCGACTACGAGGCGTCGTTGGGTCACCAATGGCGCTCTGGCTTTGATCGTCTACGCCAAGACCTCGAACAGCCCGACTGACTGCTGTCTGGCTCCTGGCATTGTCCCTTGGCGTCGCTCCCGTGCGGGGAGCAACGCGACCCGAGTCGCACCGTGGAAACGTGCGCTGTCTTTCACTTCGATCTCCTTGGTGGCGTCGGCGGATCAGGGGACGGCGCAGCGGAAGCTGCTCTCGTCGTCCGGGGCTCCCTCGCCGCGGTAGATCCCGAGTTTCGGGTACACGCACAGGGGCCGGGTGAACTCCCGCGAGGTTTCGGGCTCCTTGCTCGGACTCAGGTGGAACATCGGCACCGGCTCGGCGGGGTGCGTGGCGACGAGGCGCTCGGGGGCCACGCCCTCTTCCGTCCACTTCACGATCGGGTCCACGTAGTCCGTCTGCCAGGGACCCGGACCGCCGGCGCAGTGCACCATGCCGGGCACCATGAAGAGCCGGAAGAAGTCCCCCGTCTGCTCGGGGCCGCCCGTCGCCTCGTCGAGGGCCGCCAGGTAGTCGAAGGCGCGCCCCGGACGCAGGGGGAAGTCGTTCCAGCCCTGGTACATCAGCAGCTTGCCGCCGCGCGCCCGAAACTCCGCCAGGTCCCCGGTCGTGTCGAGGGGCGCCACAGCATCGGCGATCCGGGCGTGGTCGCGGAAGGGGTCGAATTCGGCCACGTCGAAGGTCGGGTCGTGGCGCATGAGGATGCCCACCATCTCCCGCAGGGTCTCGCCGATGTTGGCCGCCGGCCCGCCACCGAGCAGCCACAGTCCCCAGTCGCCGAAGGACTCGGCGCCGGCGGGCACGCCGGGAGTCAGTACGTTGCCCTCGGCGTCCACCATGTCGCCGTAGATGAAACGCGCGGTCTCGGCCTGGCCCGGCGTGAGGCAGCCCTGTTCCTGTCCTGCCGCGCACACGAGCGCGTCGACATCGACCTCGCAGCCCCGCGGGTCGTTGATCACGCCGTCCTCCACGCCGTCCAGGGCGTCGCAGGCGGCGCGCGACGCATCGTCGAGCACGGTGAAGGCTGCCTTGTCGAGCGGGTGCGCTTCCTGCAGGTCGTGCACCGCCACCATCCACGGCAGAAACTCCTGGAAGTGGAACAACGGCGCCCCGGCGATGATGCCGTCGTAGTCGTCGGGGAAGCGCTCGGCCTCAAGGAGTGCGGCGCGACCTCCGTTCGAACACCCCTGCAGGTATGCGTGGTCGATCTCGCGGCCGTAGTACTGCGCGATGATGCGCTTCGACGCCTGGGTCGCCAGATGCACGCCGCGGTAGGCGTAGTCGAGCAGGGCCTCGGGCTGCCGGAGGTACGCGTTGCCCTCCTCGATCTCGTGGCCGGTGTCGGTGGAGGCCATGGCGAAGCCCCGCGGCAGCAGGCTCGTCGTGTCGCCGATCGTCCCGGCGGCCCCGCCGACGGCGGTGAACATCATGCGGCCGCTCCAGTCGTCGGGGAGCGTCACCTCGAAGCGGATCGCGCGGTTGACGACGCCGCGTACGCGGCAGTGGGCCGGCAGCGTATCCGTCGCCGCGACGGAGATCCCCGGCTCGATGGCCTGCGAGACATCCGTCAGGCGGTACAGCTTGCGGCAGCGGTCTTCGTCCCCGACTACCGGTACGGCGGCCACCAGGGCGATCAGCGCAATCCCGGTCCAGCGTGCGCACGGCATCCCCATCGTTCTTTCCTCCTGTTCTTTACTCCTGAATGGTCGCGCGGAGCTTACACGACCATCACCGCGGCCAGGCAGTGTACGCGGTGACTGGCGACGTTACGGCACGGCGCAGCGGAAGCTGCTCTCGTCGTCGGGATCGCCGCCGCCGTCGTATTGGGCGAGCTTGGGGTATGGGCACAGCGGCCGCGTGAAGCTGCGGTCCTGGCCCGTCACCGCTTCGGCGTCGAGATGGTCCATTGCGACCGCGCCCGGATGCGTGGCCACGATCCGCTCCGGAGCTTCTCCTTCTTCTCGCCACTTGACGATCGGATCCGTGTAGTCCGCCTGCCACGCGCCGGGACCGCCGGCGCAGTGCACCATGCCCGGGATCATGAACATGCGAAAGAAGTCCGCCGTCGCCTCGGGGCCGCCCATGGCCTCTTCGACGGATTCGAGATAGGCGATGGCGCGCTGGGGCCGTAGCGGGAAGTCGTTCCAGCCTTGGTAGATCAGCAGCTTGCCGCCGCGGTCGCGGAATTCGGAGAGGTCCGCCGTGCGCAGGTCCAGGGGCGTGGACGGGTCGGTGAGCCGGCCGCGGTCGGCGACCGGGTCGAACGTCTCCAGCTCGAACGTGGGGTCGTGCCGCATCAGGAGTGTGAGTACCCCGGGAACGAGGTCGCCGACGATCGTCGCGCCGCCGCCGAGAGTCTCGTTCGGCAGGATCCAGCCGCCCCAGTCTCCCGCGGCCTCGGCGCCGGGGGGGACGCCCGGAGACAGCACGTTGCCGTCGGCGTCCGTCATGTCGGCGTAGATGAAGCGTGCCGTCTGGGCCTGTCCGGCCGAAAGGCAGCCTTCTCTCTCGCCCTCCGCGCAGGTCAGCGCATCGACGTCCACCGTGCATGGGCGCGGATCGTTGATCACGCCGTCCTCGACCCCGTCCGTGGCGTCGCAGGCGTTGCGCGAGGCGTCGTCGAGAACCTGCAGCGCGGCGCGGTCCAGCGGGTGCGCCGCCTGCTTGCGGCCGACGGCGACCATCCACGGCAGGTACTCCTGGTGGCGGAACGCGGGCGCCCCCGCGATGATCCCGTCGTAGTCGTCGGGGAAGCGCGCCGCTTCGAGCATCGCGGCCCGCCCGCCGTTGGAGCACCCGTTGAGGTAGGAATGCTCGACGTCGCGGCCGTAGTACCGGGCGATGACCCGCTTGGATGCCGCCGTGGCGAGGTGGACGCCCCGGTAGGCATAGTCGAGCAGCGCCTCGGGCTGCTGCATGAAGGTGTTGCCCTCGGCGAGTTCGTGGCCCGTGTCGGTAGACGCCTGGGCGAAGCCGCGGGCCAGGAGGCTCGTTGTGTCGCCGATGACGCCGGCGAGCCCGCCGACCGCCTCGAACATGAGGCGTCCGCTCCACTGTTCGGGCAGGGTCACCTCGAAGCGGATCGCGCGGTTGATCACGCCGCGGACGCGGCAATGGGCGGGCAGTTCGTCCGTCGCCGCGACGGAGATGCCGGGCTCGATCGCATGGTGGATATCGGTCATGCGGTAGAGGTCCCGGCAGGAGTTGGCGTCGGGCGCCGCCGCCGTCACGGCGGCCGCGCACAGCAACGCGACCCCGGCGGGAAGCCGCGCCAGGAGCTTGCGCCGTCGGAGTCTCGCGCCGGCGAAACTCCCAACGCGACTGTCAGGTCGCGCCAGTGTGGAACGTGCGTGGTCTTTCACAGCCGATCTCCTTGTTGGCGTCGGCGGATCAGGGTACGGCGCAGCGGAAGCTGCTCTGGTCGTCCGGGTCGCTGCTGCCGTCGTATTGGGCGAGCTCGGGGTATGCGCACAGCGGCCGCGTGAAGCTGCGGTCCTGGCCCGTCACCGCTTCGGCGTCGAGATGGTCCATTGCGACCGCGCCCGGATGCGTGGCCACGATCCGCTCCGGAGCTTCTCCTTCTTCTCGCCACTTGACGATCGGATCCGTGTAGTCCGCCTGCCACGCGCCGGGACCGCCGGCGCAGTGCACCATGCCCGGGATCATGAACATGCGAAAGAAGTCCGCCGTCGCCTCGGGGCCGCCCATGGCCTCTTCGACGGATTCGAGATAGGCGATGGCGCGCTGGGGCCGTAGCGGGAAGTCGTTCCAGCCTTGGTAGATCAGCAGCTTGCCGCCGCGGTCGCGGAATTCGGAGAGGTCCGCCGTGCGCAGGTCCAGGGGCGTGGACGGGTCGGTGAGCCGGCCGCGGTCGGCGACCGGGTCGAACGTCTCCAGCTCGAACGTGGGGTCGTGCCGCATCAGGAGTGTGAGTACCCCGGGAACGAGGTCGCCGACGATCGTCGCGCCGCCGCCGAGAGTCTCGTTCGGCAGGATCCAGCCGCCCCAGTCTCCCGCGGCCTCGGCGCCGGGGGGGACGCCCGGAGACAGCACGTTGCCGTCGGCGTCCGTCATGTCGGCGTAGATGAAGCGTGCCGTCTGGGCCTGTCCGGCCGAAAGGCAGCCTTCTCTCTCGCCCTCCGCGCAGGTCAGCGCATCGACGTCCACCGTGCATGGGCGCGGATCGTTGATCACGCCGTCCTCGACCCCGTCCGTGGCGTCGCAGGCGTTGCGCGAGGCGTCGTCGAGAACCTGCAGCGCGGCGCGGTCCAGCGGGTGCGCCGCCTGCTTGCGGCCGACGGCGACCATCCACGGCAGGTACTCCTGGTGGCGGAACGCGGGCGCCCCCGCGATGATCCCGTCGTAGTCGTCGGGGAAGCGCGCCGCTTCGAGCATCGCGGCCCGCCCGCCGTTGGAGCACCCGTTGAGGTAGGAATGCTCGACGTCGCGGCCGTAGTACCGGGCGATGACCCGCTTGGATGCCGCCGTGGCGAGGTGGACGCCCCGGTAGGCATAGTCGAGCAGCGCCTCGGGCTGCTGCATGAAGGTGTTGCCCTCGGCGAGTTCGTGGCCCGTGTCGGTAGACGCCTGGGCGAAGCCGCGGGCCAGGAGGCTCGTTGTGTCGCCGATGACGCCGGCGAGCCCGCCGACCGCCTCGAACATGAGGCGTCCGCTCCACTGTTCGGGCAGGGTCACCTCGAAGCGGATCGCGCGGTTGATCACGCCGCGGACGCGGCAATGGGCGGGCAGTTCGTCCGTCGCCGCGACGGAGATGCCGGGCTCGATCGCATGGTGGATATCGGTCATGCGGTAGAGGTCCCGGCAGGAGTTGGCGTCGGGCGCCGCCGCCGTCACGGCGGCCGCGCACAGCAACGCGACCCCGGCGGGAAGCCGCGCCAGGAGCTTGCGCCGTCGGAGTCTCGCGCCGGCGAAACTCCCAACGCGACTGTCAGGTCGCGCCAGTGTGGAACGTGCGTGGTCTTTCACAGCCGATCTCCTTGTTGGCGTCGGCGGATCAGGGTACGGCGCAGCGGAAGCTGCTCTGGTCGTCCGGGTCGCTGCTGCCGTCGTATTGGGCGAGCTCGGGGTATGCGCACAGCGGCCGCGTGAAGCTGCGGTCCTGGCCCGTCACCGCTTCGGCGTCGAGATGGTCCATTGCGACCGCGCCCGGATGCGTGGCCACGATTCGTTCCGGAGCTTCTCCTTCTTCCCGCCACTTGACGATGGGATCCGTGTAGTCGGCCTGCCACGCTCCCGGACCGCCGGCGCAGTGGACCATGCCGGGGATCATGAACATGCGAAAGAAGTCCGCGGTCGCCTCGGCGCCGCCCATCGCCGCCGCGACGGACTCGAGGTAGGCGATGGCGCGTTGGGGCCGTAGCGGGAAGTCGTTCCAGCCCTGGTACATCAGGAGCTTGCCGCCGCCGGCGCGGAACTCCGAGAGGTCGGCCGTCGTGTCGTATGCCGCCAGGGCGTTGCCGATCCGCGCGCGGTCCCGTATCGAGTCGAACTCGGCCGCATCGAAGGTCGGATCGTGGCGCAGGTGGAGGGCCAGGTTGCCCCGCAGCATCTTGCCCAACCCGCCGGGCACCAGCTCTCCGCCCAAGAGCCACGATCCCCAGTCGCCCTGGGCCTCCGCGCCGGGCGGTACGCCGGGGGACAGGACCTTGCCGTCCGCGTCGACCATGTCGCCGTAGATGAAGCGGGCGGTCTCGGCCTGTCCCGCCGTGAGGCAGCCCTCTGTCTGGCCCGCTTCGCAGACGAGTGTGTCGATGTCCAGTTTGCAGACGCGCGGATCGTTGATCACCCCGTCCTCGACGCCGTCGAGGGCGTCGCACGTCGCGCGCGACGCGTCGTCGAGTACCGCGAAGGCTTCCTTGTCGAGTGGGTGCGCCTCCTGGCGTGCATGCACGGCGATCATCCACGGGAGGAACTCCTGGAGCCGGAACACGGGTGCGCCGGCGATGATGCCGTCGTAGTCCTCCGGGAACCGCTCGGCCTCGATCAGGGCCGCCCGGCCGCCGTTCGAGCAGCCCGTGAGGTAGGAGCGGTCGATCTCGCGGCCGTAGTAATGCGCGATGACGCGTTTCGATGCGAGGGTCGCCAGGTGCACGCCCCGATAGGCGTGGTCGAGCCGCGCCTCGGATTGTCCGAGATAGTCGTTGCCGTCCTCGAGTTCGTGGCCGGTGTCGGTGGAGGCCATGGCGAACCCGCGTGCGAGCAGGCTCGTGGTATCGCCTATGAATCCGGCGCTGCCGCCGACCGCGGTGAACATCAGGCGGCCGTTCCAGTCGTCGGGAAGCGTCACCTCGAAGCGGATGGCGCGGTTGACGACGCCGCGCACCCGGCAATGTGCCGGCAGCGCGTCCGCCGCGGCAACGGAGATGCCGGGCTCGATGGCGTGCGAGATGTCGGTCAGGCGATAGAGCTTGTGGCAGCTCTCCTCGTCGGCCGCCGCGGCCGCCAGGACGGTCGACAGCGCGATCAGCGCGGCACACGCTACGCGGGACCTTCCCATGGCTCGCTCCCCCGAATTGCTCGCGCCGAGCATACAGGAGAGGTCCGGCGCGTGATCAGGCCCCCTTGCGTCCGCCGGCCGGGAGCGCGTCGGAGCCCGGCTTCCAGAGGCTCTTCGCTTCGCGCAGCCCCTGCTGCCGGTAGAGCTTCGCGTAGTGGCCGTCCGCGGCGAGCAGCGTTGCGTGGTCCCCGGTCTCCACGATGCGTCCGCCGTCGATCACCAGGATGCGGGTGGCATTGCGGATGGTCGACAGGCGGTGCGCGATGACGAAGCTGATGCGTCCCATGAGCACGCGCCGGAGCCCGTCCTGGATGTGCATCTCGGTCTCCGTGTCCACGGAGGATGTCGCTTCGTCCATGACCAGGATCTGCGGGTCCGCGAGGATCGCCCGCGCGAACGAGACCAGCTGCTTCTGTCCGGCGGACAGCCGGCTGCCGCCCTCGCCGACCTCCGTCTGGTAGCCCTCGGGCATGGCCGTGATGAAGTCGTGGGCGCCGGCGATGCGCGCGGCGATGACCACCTCGTCATCGGGTGCGTCGGGGCGTCCGTAGCGGATGTTCTCCAGGATGGGGCCGCTGAAGACGTGGGCGTTCTGCAGCACCATGCCAAGGCTCGACTGCAGCCAGTGGAGGCTCCGCTTGCGGTAGTCGATGCCGTCGATCAGCACCTGTCCCGTGGTCGGCTCGTAGAAGCGGCAGATCACGTTCACCAAGGTGCTCTTGCCGCCGCCGGTGGGGCCGACGATGGCGATCGTTTCGTCCGCGTTGACGGTCAGGTCGATGTCCTCGAGCACTGGCGGCCCGGATTCGTACGAGAAACTGACGTTCCTGAGCTCGATGTGCGAGATCCGCGCGGGTCCGCCGTCAAAGGCAACGTGCTCGCGTTCCGGAGCGCCGCGCTGTGCCGAGATTGCCTCGAGCACGTCCTCCGAGTCCCGGATGGTTGCCTCCGCGTCGATCAGGCTCAAGACGCGCTCCGCGGACGCCTGCGCCATCTGCATCTCCGCGAACCAGTAGCCCATGGTCTCCACCGGCTCGAAGAAGTGGCGCGCGTATGCGAGGAACGCGACCAGGGTGCCCACCATGAGGGGCGCGACGTAGACGTCCATGCCGCCGAAAAGCAGGACCAGCCCCATCGAGAGACTCGCCAGCGTCGTCACGATGGGCAGGTAGATGGCGGAGAGCGTCATGTTGGTGACGGATGCCCGGTACATCGTGCCTGTCAACCCCTGGAACTCGCCGAGGTTCTCCCGTTCGCGCACGAACGCCTTGCTCGTGAGCACGCCCATGATGGCTTCGTTGTAGGAGCCGGTGATGCGCGAATTCGCGCGGCGCACCTGCCGCGCGCTCGTCAGGATGCTGCGGCGGAACTTGACGGACACCCAGTACAGGACGGGCAGGATCGCGAGGACGACGAGCGCCAGGTCCCACTGCATCACGAGCATGGCGCCGGCGATGCCGACCATCGTCGTCGCGCCCCAGATGAAGTCCATGAAGCCCCAGGCCAGGATGTTCGAGAGCCGCTCGCAGTCGGAGGTCATGCGGGCCATCAGCCAGCCGACGGGGCGATGGTCGTAGAACGAGAAGGACAGCCGCTGCAGGTTGCCGAAGGCTTCCTCGCGGATGTCGTGGCTTAAAAACGCGCGGATCTTGCCGGCGATCGCCACGAAGCCGGCGACCGCCACCGCCAGTACGGCGGTACACACGAGATAGAGCAGGGCCCACAGCACCAGGTCCGCGTCGGCGCCATTGGCCTGGATGTCGTCCACCACCCACTTGGTGATGAGCGGAAAGGTCACCTCGGCGATGGCCGTCAGGAAGCTGAACGCCGCCAGGGCCGCGAGATCGCGCTTGTGCGGCAGGGTGTAGGAGAACAGGCGCCGCCAGAGGTGCGCGTGCATGCGCGATGCGAGCGTCTGCTCGTCGAAGCCGTCGTTGTAATTTTCGTCGTCGTAGTGGTCCATCACCCTTCCCCGGCCGCGGCCGCGTCCTTCAGGTCGGCGTCGATCGAGGCCTCCAGCGCTCCCTGGATCTCGCACAGGCGCCGGTACGGACCGAGTTCGCGCGCCAGCGTCTCGTGCGTGCCCTCCTGTACGAGCCGGCCCCGGTCGAGGACCAGGATGCGGTCCGTGTGGACGACGGTGGACAGGCGGTGTGCGATGACGATGGTCGTGTGGCGCCCGCGGCGCCGGTCGAGGGCGTCGAGGATCTGCCGCTCGGTCCCCGTATCGACGGCGGAGAGCGAGTCGTCGAGCACCAGCACCGGCGGGTCCTTGACCAGGGCGCGGGCGAGGGCGACCCGTTGCCGCTGGCCCCCCGACAGGGTGACGCCCCGCTCGCCCACCATCGCGGCGTAGCCGTCGGGGAAGGCGGAGATGGCGTTGTGCACGGCGGCGTCCCGGGAGGCTTCCACGAGGTCCTCGAAACGCGCGTCCGGCCGCGCGACGCGGAGGTTCTCCTCGATGCTGCGCGAGAACAGGAACGGATCCTGCAGGACGACGCCGAACTGGTTGCGCAGCCACTTGCGGTCGATGTCGCGGAGTTCGAGACCGTCCAGGAACACGTGGCCGCCCTGGTAGGGGTAGAGGCGCAGCAGCACGCGAATGAGGCTCGACTTGCCCGAGCCGGGCGCTCCGACGAGGCCGATCGTTTCGCCGGCCGCGATCTCGAAGGAGAGGTCGCGGAGCACGGGGCGTTCCTCCGTGTACCAGAACCGCAGGTGCTCGACGCGGATCGCGCCCCGTGCCCTGGGCAGGGACGGCGTCGCTTCGCTGGACTCCTCCGGGGTGGTCAGGATGTGGTCGATACGGCCAAGCGCCACGACCGCCTTGCCGGTATCGGTCAGCACGCGCCCCAGGGTGCGGATGGGCCAGGTCACCATGCCGACCACCGTCATGAAGGCGAAGAGATCGCCGATGGTGATCCGTCCGTCGAGGATGAACAGCGCGCCGGCGACGAGGACGATGCCGAGCTGGCCGAGGGCGAGGAGGTCCGCGGCTCCGTAGTAGAGGCCCATCAGGCGCGCGAGGCGCGTGTGGTTGTCGCGAAACGCCCGGATGCGGCGACCGAAGCGCTGCGTCTCGCGCTCCTGCTGTGCGAAGGCGCGCACCACCCGGATGCCGGTGAGGTTCTCCTGCAGGACCGCCGTCATCTCGCCCTCGGAACGGTCGGTCTCCTCGAACAGGTCCTTGATCCTGGAGAAGAAGACGTACGCGCCGACGGGCAGCAGCGGCAGCAGGCAGATGGAGAACCAGGCCAGGTCCGCGTTGAGCCAGAAAAGGATCGGCACGACGGTCAGCACCAGCAGGCTCGCGCGCCCGATCTCGACCACGTCCGCGGACAGGAACACCCGTACCGTCTCGACGTCCGAGCTGCAGCGCTGGACCAGGTCCCCCGTGTCCGCGTTGTCGAAGAACTCCGCGCGCAGGTGATGCAGCCGCCGAAAAAGCTCTTCCCGCAGCCGCCGGCAGATCGCCTCCGACGCCATCGCGGTCCACAGCCCGCGCAGGAACAGGAAGAAGCCGCCCACCGCCGTGACGGCGACGCCCGCCGCGGCCGACACGACGAGGTACGCCAGATAGACGTTCGTCGCGGCAAGCTGCTCCGTGAGCGTCACGAGCACCGGCGCGCCGAGCGCCAGGTCGCGTTCGTGCACCACGTCGATCGCGTACTTGGCGATGAGGGGCGCGCCGAACATCAGCACGTTCGTGATCGCCATCGCGACGATCGCGCCCGAGTATCTTGTACGTTGGCCCTTGGCGATGGCCCAGAGGCTGGTTCCTTCCTTCATGCGTTCCCGTCCGACGAGGATTGGTCCCGTTACCGGGGGCCCCGTGAGCGGGTTCCGACGAAGTCAGGTCTGGGTTGGAAAGCCCGCTCGGCTGAAGGGAGCGGGCCCGAGGTCGACTGCGACTCAGCTACCGCTCACCCTGGAGTTGTAGGCAAGGTCTTTCTGGCGCATCGGTCATCCCCGGGGGTCGGTGGCGAGGGAGCGGCATCTTACGGGTTGGGAAAGAAAAGGCAAGCCGGGATCTCGCCATCTCCCCATCTCGCTCCCCACCAGGCAGCGTTCAGCTCCCCGGCACGGTCGACAGGTTGGTCAGGTGCCCGGTTGGGCCTTGCGTCAGGTTCATGACCTGAATCTGCTGGTCGGAGCGGATCGTCAGGCGCCACTTGCCGGCGCCGTCTCCCAGGCGTCCATCGAGATCGGGGCTTCCCTTCTCCAGTTCCTGGGCGGAGAGCGTGCGCGACCGGTTTGCGGGGACCAGCAGCGCTACCTCGCCCCCCGGGCTCGCCCCGGAATCGTCGATGCCGGCGATGGTCACCACGGCATCGGCCGCCCCGGAGTTGACGATGCGCAACAGGCTGACCTGCGCTTCGTTGCTGCCCGGATTGAAGGTCGCCACCCAATACCCTGCAGAGGTTCTCGGCACCGTGTCGTGCATGCTGGTGAGGAAGCCGTCCCACTTGCTGCGTATGTAGGTCAGGACGTCGAGATTGGCGGTGCTGGTCAGCGTGAGCCGCCAGTCGCCGTCGCCATCGCCGACAGCGCCGGAAAGCCCCTTGCCGGAATTGCCGAGTTCGAGATCGTCCGAGTTGAAGTGGACCGCCCCGCCCGCGGGCACCGACAACGTGATTTCATCGAAGTCACGGTCCGTTTCGTCCCGGGCCTGTACCCGAACCGCCGCCGCCGTTGCGTCGTGATTGACGATGCGGATGAACCCCTGCCGCCCCATTTTGTCCCCCGCCGCCAGAAACAGGGGTACGCTGTGTGCCGTCGCTCCGTTCGCCCGGGGCCGCTTGTTGTCGGGCATGGTGGAAAGGTTCGTCAGGTGCCCGGTGGGGCTCTGCAGCAGGCCGGCCACAGCCAGGGGCTGGTTGGCGCGCACCGTCAGCCGCCACTTGCCCGCGCCAACACCCAGGGCGCCGTCAAGCCCCTCGCCCGACTCGAGTTCCCGCGCCGACAGGGTGCGCGCGGCGCCGGCGTCCATGGACAGGGTTACCGTACCGCCCGGCGACAGCCCCGCGGAGTCGACGCCGTTAATGCTCACCCTGGCGACACCGCCACCGTGATTCACAAGGTGCAGAAGGCTGACCTGATCGGTGTTGCGGCCGGGATTGAAGGTCGCCACCTCATGCCGTCCGTCCACCACCGGAACCAGGTCGTGCATGGCGGTGAGAAACCCGCCCTGGACGCCCGCGAGCGGGTCGTTGCGCGTGCGAATGTAAGAGAGGGCCGCGAAATCCAGCCTGCTGTCCAGGCGCAGGCGCCAATCGCCGAAACCGGCGCCGGTGCGGCCGCCGAGCCCCTTGCCTGCATTGCCGCCTTCCAGGTCATCGGAATTGAAGTGTGTTGCCGCGCCCGCGTTCAGGGAGAGGGTCAACGGGCCGCGATGCGTTCCGGTTCGATCGATGGCGTCGATGTCCGCGCTCCCGGCCGCATCGGAATGGTTGACGATGCGCACGAAACCCTGGCGCAGCGGGTCCGAGGCGCTGGGCATGAACGGCACGGCGACCGACCCGGGTATCCGCAGGGCGAAGATCAACCGAGCCGCCTCGGCGTTGGCATCGGTTGCCGTGACGGTGATGCGAACGGTACCGGCGCGACCGGCGGGCACGATGGTCAGTACGCCCGCATCGATGCTCGCCTCGGCGAAAGAGCCATCTCCAACCACCGCGTCGTAGCGAACGTCATCGCCAAGAACGGCGGAAAAGTAGCCCTTCGTATCGAAGCGGATGCTGGTCCCATCCGTTGCGGCGGTCAATCGAAGCGTCAGCAGCCGTACGTCTACGCCCCTGTCGAGCAGGGCGGGAACCTGTTCGTTCAGCGCCTCCTCGCTGAGCGGATTGTCATCCAGATCGACCCAGGCGCCGTCGCTGAGGTCGCCGTTGCGCACCAGCGGCGCGATATCGGACACGCGATTGCCGCTCAGGTCGATGGCCCGGAGGCCGGCGAGTCGCTCCAGCGGCAGTAGGTCCGTGACCTGGTTGGAACCAAGAAACACAAGGGCGAGGTTGGTGGCCGACTCCAGGCCGCTGAGATCCGAGATGCCTGCGCCGAAGCCTTGCAGCGTCTCCAGGTAGAACATGGACTCGCTGTTCACCGGATCGTCCACCAACGTAGTTCCGGAGGCGAGCGTCCAGGCGATCAGCGATTGCAGATTGGCATCGGGAATGGCGATCGGAGCGGCGAATCCCGTCGCTCTCCCGCCGCCCTCACCGAACTCCACCTCCACCCCCCAGGATTGCAGTGTCGGAATCTGTTCGTCGATGGCGATCTGGCTTAGCGGATTGTCGAATAGATCCAGGCGTGTGTAGCCGCTGAAACGCCAGATCGAACGGTTCAACAGCGGGCCGATATCGGCGATTAGATTGGTCGACAAAAAGAGAACGTCGATGTCACCAAGTGCGGCCAAGGGGGAGAGGTCGCTGATGAAATTGTTCGACAAGTCCAGCCAATCGGGGTCGGTGAGGTTGGTCAGCGGCGACAGGTCGTCAATGCGGAGGCCGCGCAGCTCCAGGCGGGGAATGGCCGCAAAGTTTGGCAGCGCCGCCAATTGCGCCAGCGACACCGGATTGTGGCCGATCTCCAGAGAATTCAGCTTCAGGTTCGATAGCGGGGCAGGATCGCCGATGGCATTGCCGCTGAGATAGAGATTGATGTAGTCGAGTTGGGCCATGTCGGCCAGTGGCGCAATGTCCGCGATGCGGTTGTCGGCAAGAGACAACGAGTGCAGCCTCGTCAGCCGGGTCAGTGGCGCAATGTCGACGATGGCGTTGTTGTCCAGCCGCAGGTCGCGAACCTGGGTCAGGTCGGCGATCGAGGAGAGGTCGCTCAGCTGGTTGTCGCTCAATGAGAGCAGCTCCAGCCCCTTGTTTGCGGCGAGCGGCAACGGGTCGCCAACCCGGTTTCCATCGAGAAAGAGATCGACAAGATCGTGCAGGCTCGCGAGAGGAGCAATGTCGGTGATGGTGTTGTAGTCCAGGAAGAGCTGTTGCAGCCGCGTCAGTTGTGCAAGCGGTGTCAGGTCGGCAACCTGGTTTCCAGTCAAGTACAGCCCTTCAAGCGAGGACAGTTGTGCAAGCGGCGCAAGATCGCCAATGCGGCTGTGTTCCAGGCCAAGCTCCTGGAGGCCGGTCAACCCGGCCAGCGAGGGGAGCTCCAGGGTGACGTTGCGGCCCAGAAGCAAGGTTCTCAGCGACCTCAGGCCGGCGATCGGCGAAGCATCGCGAACGTTGTTGTGGTAGAGATCGAGCCGTGTGAGGCCGGTGGCCAGATCCAGCCCTGCCAGGCTGCGGATGCCCTGGCCGGAGCCGTCCAGCGATACCAGTCCGGCCATCTCGGCCGCACTGATGGGTGCCCCCGGCGACTTGCCCAGGGCATCTTCCACCACGGCGCGCAGCTGCGCATCTTCGAAAGGGCTCAGATCGGCGACCTGATCGTCGGCGTTGTCGCCCACGCCATCGAGGTCTGCATCCGCCCACTCGTCGGGATCGCGCGGGAATGCGTCTTCTTCGTCTTCGACACCATCGTTGTCGTCGTCCGGATCGGCGTTGTCGCCGAGGCCGTCGCCATCGGCATCGCGCCAATCCCGCGGGTCGTCGGGCAGGGCATCGACCGGATCGACAAATCCGTCGCCGTCGCCGTCCGGCAGCGGGTCGAGATGGGCTGCTACCTGGAAACGCAGGGCATCCAGGGTGCTGGCGGCGTCGGCGCCGTACGGCTGGTCGATGGAAGCGCCGCAAGGCACTCCCGCGCAATCGGCATCCGGGTCGGAAAAGACCGCCCAACGCGGGTCGACCTGACCGTAGCTCATGATGGTGCCGTTGTCGGTGTAGCGGCCTTCCGGTTCTCGCAGGTAATGCCCGCGCGACCAGGGAAACGCACCGTAGGTTTCCCCCTGGCGGGCCGAGTGCGCCAGCCCCATGACATGCCCGAGTTCGTGTGCGGCCACATCGGCGGCGACCTCGGAACGAACGGCGGCATGCGCCGCGAGCCAGTGTCCCCTGTTGCGGGCGCTGCCGACGCCGGCGCAACCGGCCGCGCCACCGCAGCCCCAGGGCCCATCGGGTGCGGCGAATTGCAGGGAAAGATCGGCGCCCACGACCCGCTTCAACGCCTCCAGATCTTCCGGCTCACCGTACTCCGTCTGCTCGAAATGGATCATCCCGACGGTGCGCAGCCGGACGTTGGTGTCGCTGTCCGCGAACAGGCGCTTCGCCACCACCATGACATGGTGCATGCGCGTGTAGGGGTCGCCGTGGTACTGGTCAACGATCGCGTCGTCGTAGAGCGCAACCGCATCGATTGTGGATGCGCCCGGCTTTGTCGCCGGGTCATCGGCCGCGGTGCCCGCAATCCCCTCGTTGGCGTCGCCGACGCCGTCGCGGTCGCTGTCGGTCAACAGATCGACATAGCGTGCCGAATCGCTTGCGCCGGGCGAGGCGACGGGCCATAGAACGAGGTCCTCGCTCCACAGCCATGCGTCATCAAGCAGGTCCACCTGCGGGCTGGAAGTGCGCCGCGCTACCGCTTCGAACAACTGAATCATGATGGGCGCGACCGCGGTCGGCCGGGGAAATCGGATGGACACGGAGCGAATCGCCGACACGGTGCCGCCCGCGATCGTGCCGGCAGATACCGAGGCCGATGAATCGGGGTCTGCCCAGGGATACATTGGGTCCCAGGCCGGTGCCGGAGCCAGACGAACCTCGCCGCTTCGACTTGCCCGATGGTTGCGAACCGCGTAGGTGAGCCGTAACTCGCCGCTGCCGTCCTTGGGCGCCCACTCGGCTTGACAGGGACAGGCGAACACGATGTCTCGGCGGTCCTCCGCGAACGCGGCGGGCGTCGCCAGGGCAATCCACGCCATCCAGAACAGGAAGGCCGAAATGTGGCGGCTAACGCGCATCCGCTACCAGCTTCCTGTTTGCGTGCGCCGGAGCCTTCAGCCCGGGGAGCGCGAGGGGGTACCCCTCGCTGAAAAAGGGGAGCGCGAGGGGTACCCCAAGCCGAGATAGGGCAGCGGGAGGGGCTCCTCGCAGGAAAATGCAACCGCCCCTAACGATGCCGCAGCCGGCGTTCGGAATGAGACGGGCGTTGTTTGCGTTCATTTCGCGGCACGATGTAGTCGGGCTGGCTGAAATCGACATTGGCCATCAGGCTGGCTCTGGGAATCAACCAACCAGAGTGGGTGTCGGCGATCAACTCGAAGACGCCCTGCGGCGTATCGAGATAAGCGAACATGTGCTGCGTGCCAACGGTGACCACGAACCGCCCCGTCCGCCCGCCGTCGGAACTCAGTTTTCCCACGGCGGATCTGGCAAGCCCCGGCCCCTCTTCGATTTCCTCAATGAGCGGTTGATAGGTTTCGCCGAGTTGCGGCACGGAGAAGGTGAGCCGCCGGCCAACCTGCCAGTCTCGAGCCGCTGCGGCCGCGCCGGCCACCGCCACCAACGCCCGGCCCTCTTTGGACCAGGCGGGCGCGTAGTCCGGCAGTTTCCTCACGGAGTTCTCGTCGACCGGGCGCCAGAGCGGCGAATTCGGAGCGGTGCCGGACGGCGTGTCCGCGCTCGACCGGGACAAGATCGTCCCGGAGTTGCCGGCCGCTTGCCCGCCGGTCGGATCCCGTGCATCGCGGCGGACTTCCTGCGGATCAAGAGACCAGATCAGCAGGCCCGCAACGATCAGCGCAAGGACCGAGGCCAGAACCGAGGCCAGAATAGGTGCGCGGAATGGCAAGCTCATCTCCGAACCGGCTGCTCACCGAGCTTGGCCGCTGATGATGACGATGCTCGCGTTTCCGCGCAATGCTCCCGGCGCGTCCTCGGCATGGCCACCCGACTCGCGCCGCTCTCCGATCGCCGAAGGCGCGGTACTGGCGCGGTGCCGGCGGAGTCGAGGTACTATCGTCAACTCTTGGACCACTCGCCACCCTGACTTGGGGGAACCCGGCATGACCAACACCATCACCACCCACCACGCGGACGACCCGGCGGATGACGTCGCCGCTTCGTTCCACCGCGACGGAGCGACGATCATCGCCAACCTGGTCGCGCCCGAGACCATGGACGCGCTCACGGCGGACCTGCCTTTCGACGACAAGACGAGAGTAGGCAACGAGTTCATCGGCGGCTCGGACAACCGGTCGATCGGCGCGGTCCTGCATGCCAACCCGGAGATCTGCGAGACCCTGCTCCTCAACGAGCGCGTGCTGGAGGTTGCGGACCGGATCCTGCGGCCCGAGGAGCCGATGGCCGCGTCCTCGACGCCCGTCCGGCGTGGCAAGACGCGGTTCGTGTCCTCCGACGACGGCTGCAAGCAGGTCGTGAGCGTCGATGCGCCGCCGGAAGAGGGTCCCTACTGTCACCACTACCGGGTCGGCGCCTCCGTGTCGCTGCAGGCGCGGGAGGGAGGAGCCGTTCAGATCCTGCACCGCGAGATGGCGATCTACGAGCCGTTCGTGGAGCACGCTCCGGGCAGCCGCGACCTGATCTTCAACGTGATGTGGGCGGGCACCGACTTCACCGCGGAGAACGGCGCGACGCGGCTGGTTCCCGGCAGTCACCGCTGGCCGGGGGAACGCATCGCGAAGGAGAGCGAGGTCGCGCAGGCGGTGATGCCGAAGGGCTCCGTGCTCTTCTGGCACTGCAGGGCGCTGCACGGCCTCGCGGCCAGCAGGAGCGCCGCCAGGCGCACCGGCATCTTCCACTCGTTCGTGGTCAACTGGCTCGCCCAGGAGGAGAACCAGTACGTGGCGTTCCCGATCGAGGAAGCCGCGCGACTGTCGGTGCGCGCCCGGCAACTCCTGGGCTACCGGGCAAGCAGCAACTGCGGATGGGTCAAGGGCCGCGACTCGGAGGACCTTCTGGCGGACGGCTTGAGCGGACCGCTCGAACTCAAGGAACGATCGAAGACGGTCGACGCCGCCGCCTGACGGAATCGCCTCTCCGCGCGGGGGATGGCGGCGCGCCCGTGGGCTCGCATGCACGCCCTGCGCTTGTATGGCGTGATCGATATGGCTAATATGGCGCGCTCCTGTCCGGAGGCGAAGACCATGATCCGCGCGAACATCTCGGAACTCAGGAACGGCCTGAGCGCGTACCTGAGGCGCGTCCGCCGGGGAGAGTCCGTCCTCATCCTGGATCGCAGCGTGCCGATCGCGCGCTTGACTCCCGTCGAGGTGGCCGCCGGGGTGCGCCAGGAGCGCGAGGCGTACGCGGTGGGCGAGCTGAGCGAGGCGGAGCAACGCGAGCTTGAGGAAGAGGCGAGGGTGGCCCGTCTCGAAGCCGCGGGCATCCTGTCCCGGCCGAAGCGGGGGGGTGACATCCGGGAGATCGTGCGCGGATGGGACCCGCTGCCCGGCGTGGGGTTGGTGGAGGCCGTGCTCGCGAACCGCCGCGAGGAGGAAGCAACAGGCTACCGATGAACTTCTGGGACAGTTCGGCGCTCGTCGCCCTGGTCGCCGAGGAGCCGCTGGCGCCGATCGCACAGCGGGTGCTCGATGCCGACAGGCAGGTGGCGGTCTGGTGGGGTACCTCGGTCGAGTGCGTGGCTGCGTTGGCGCGCAAGGACCGTGAAGACACGACACGCGACGACTCCGCGGCGGGTACGGCGGTCGCTGCGGAAAGAATGCGGCGCCTCGATGTCCTGGCAGGTCGGTGGCACGAAGTGCAACCTGACCGGCGCATCAAGGCACTCGCGCGACGCCTGGTGCGCGTGCATCCGCTCCGTGCGGCGGACGGACTGCAACTGGCGGCCGCCATCGCGTTGGCCGACGACGACCCCGCGGGCATCGGTTTCCTGTCCTTCGATGCGCAGTTGAACAGGGCCGCGTCCCGCGAGGGCTTCACGCTCCCGGCGCCGGGAGCGGCGGCGGTCGACCCGGAGGCGTAAGTGGCCCGCCGCCGGCCGCGCGGCACGCCGTTCTCATCCGGTACGTCCCTCGATAATCAGCTCCGCCACCCGCGCCCCGTGACTGCTCTGCAGGAAGTGCCCCGCGTCCGGGATGCCGTCGAACCGCGCGTTCATCCGCCCGGCCCAGGTGCGCCCCCACGCCTCGGTGAACACGTCGTCGGCGCATCCCCAGATGAAATGGACGCCCTTCTCCCAGCCGAGCAGCGTGCGGTAGTGCAGCGCCTGTGCCGCCGCGTTGCCGTTGTCCGGGCTGCTGACCGGGATCGATAGCGGGAAACGCCGCATGCCGTTGTAGCCGGCGTCGGGCAGGCCCCGGTAGGGCGCCGAGAAGCCCCGATAGACGTCGGCCGCCTTGCCGGTCAGCTCTGGCCGCTTGCCATGGACCATGGCTCCGACCATCGCCTCGCGGCCGACGAGCCCCCCGGAAACCAGGAGGAGTACCGCGAGGTCGGGCTCCGCGCGGTGGAACAGGCCTCCTTCGTGCCAGTTGCGGTTCCAGTTCCGGATCGCCTCGGTGTACTCGTAGCCGGGGTGGTCCAGCCAGGTGTTCATGATCACGAGGTGCTCGAAGCGGTCGGGCATCGTCGCCGCCTGGGCGAGGCCGATGGGTCCGCCCCAGTCCTGGCACACCACGGTGACCCTCCGGAGGTCGAGGGCCGTGATCAGCGACGTCAGGATCTCCGTGTGGCGCGCGATCGTGTACCAGTGGATGTCGGTCGGCTTGTCCGAGCGGCCGAAGCCCACGTGGTCGGGCGCGATGCAGCGATAGCCCGCGGCCACCAGCGGCGGGATCATGTCGCGGTAGAGGTAAGCCCAGGTGGGCATGCCGTGCAGCAGCAGCATGACCGGGCCGTCCCGGGGACCCTCGTCCACGTAGTGGACGCGCAGGTCCTGCCACTGGTGGTAGCAGGGCTCGTAGGGGAAGTCGGAAAGCCGCAGGAAGTTCTCCTTGGGGCTGCGTAGGTAGTCGGTCATCTTGTTCTCCTCGGAGGCTCACCGCGAACTCGCTGCTGAGTCAACGTGAGTGGGGATGTGGCTTCAGCCTATTGTCGTTCCTATGAAGTTGCGATGGAAGTACGTCCGTTTGGCCAATTTAGAAGACTACTGCCCGTCGGATCGGATGGGTCCTGTCGAATGTGTCTTCGAACAGGCGTAGGAGTTCTCTTGTGAACCGATAGCTCTCGTTCTTTATCTGTCGGAACCCGACATCGTCACGCTCGCCGGCGTCGAGTCTTTCGAGGTGCGACCGAAAATCGCGATCTGACATCCGGTCGAGGAACACATTATAACTCGTCAAAAGCCTGGAAAGTGCTACTTCCCCACATATGGACAGCATCCGCTCCAACACCGGTTGAGCAAACAGCTCTTCCAGTATCCGGATCTTGTCATCCCTCGTGCGGTCGGCGGTCATGGCGACACTGAACAGACCGCTGGCGTAGAGGAGCTTTCGAGAAAAGACCAGCTTCACATTACGGATCGCCCATGCCTTCTGGCCTTCCTTTGTCTTGAACTCATAGTCTACGGCCATCGTGCGATAGTATCGGATGATATCATTGAGAAGGAAAAGTGTTAACTGATGGTCCGCCATGTCTTCTCTGATGTACCGCTCTAGCATCTGCGTGCGGAAAGCTAGCAGTCCGGGTTCGTTGTGGAGCCACTCGCCCTCAAGAAGCAACAAGACACGTTGGGTGATCTTGGCGTTGTCGTCGTTCTGACCGCCGATGTTGGCCAGCATCTTTTCTGGATGTACGGACAACCCGAACGCTCCATCGCTTGAGGGGGCTCTGGGTACCACGTTGGAGATGGCTCTGCCGATTGAGACCAGCGTGTCATCGCACCTGCCGTCAGTCAGGACAAAGTAGTCGATATCCGAGCTCTCGCTTGCCTCCCTCCTCGCGTAAGAACCGCATGTAAGAACGATTTGATCGTCGAGATCCGCGGAATCGAGCACACTCCTCAGTTCACCGAGCTTGGCGGCCGAGAAGGAGAGGGTTCGTTCGTAGCCGGAACGCATCAGAACAGTTCTCGGCTCGACTCGGAGTTCGTGTCGGAGCCGGGGCTGACCGCGTCCGCGGTCCGGATCTCCCGAAGGACGCGGCGAAATCGTCTTTGGCGATACCGTTGCCTGTCGTGCCGCGCAAAGAAATCTGCTTGCTCGTGCACATCGTACTGTCGAGCCGTGAAGCTAATGGGTCCGTCGGCCATGCGATGAATGTCCTCCTCGAACGTCGGGCTCGCCAACAACCTTCGGAGACCGGGTAGCTTCGCAAAGAAGGCTTGCTCGGTTCCAAAATAGCTGTCACGGCTCAGTAGCGACAAGTTGCTCTGCAGGAACAAGCAGCAGGCGTGGTCGGCAAGAATTCCCGTGGGTGAGTGGATAAGCTGACGATACACTTCATGTTTGTACTTCCAGAAGCGGTCGACGGTCATGCGGTGGCTAGGGTTCGATCGCTTGATCGCGGCGGTAGCTACTAGCTCGGGCGCTGGAGCGCTCGATGCGCTTCCAAGGTACGCCCACGACCGCAGGACACCCTCGATGGTGTCAAAAGTGATGGGACCAGCGAAAAACCCGTCGAAGCCACCGCGGTTGCCGGAGATCAAGGCGGCAACTTCCTCGACGTCAAGGTCGTTCGACCGAAGGGCTGAGTAAACCGCCTTCCCCCATGGCACCCTGCCACAGATGATGTCTTCGGTTGCCGCATGGTGGTCGATGTCGAACACCTGCTTGAAGACCGTCTCCATCGAATGGGACAGTGGAGGATGACCGATGTCGTGCAGCAGAGCGGCGGCGCAGACGAGACGACTGTCGCCAGGCGAGAGGTCGTTCTCTGCGCAGTAGAGTTGGGCTAATCGTAGGACGCCGATACTGTGTTCGTAGCGGGAGTATCGCGTGGCGCCAGGTCGCCCGTTCGGGTGGCGGACAAGACGATAGTCGATAGCGCCGAGAAAGCGTATTTGCTTGAGGCGTTGAAACGCGGGAGTGGCGATAAGCTCCAGAGCGAGGGGACAATCTCCCGCGGCCGCTCTCGGATCATGAGGCACGCGGAAGTTGCCTGGAGGCTGGAAGTGTGTCAAGAGGTCCGGCGAGCCTTTGATTGTCTGGAGCGCGCTCTGCGATTGGCGACCAGTTTAATGAGCGGGGTATCGCCCCGCAAGGCGTGCGGTACACCGAGACCCGTGGTCGCGGCCCAAGCTGGGCGATCCGAGAGCGCCGCCAAGGGGATTGATCGCCGAAGCCGGGGCCTTGGTGTTGGCGGCACTAAACCCCGAGGCGCACGATCATCTTGCCCGTGTTGACGCCGGTAAACAGCCCGATGAAGGCTTCCGGCGCGCGCTCGATGCCCTCGAACACGGTCTCCCGGTAGCGGAGCTCTCCGCTCTTCACCCAGGCCGTCATGTCCCGCAGGAAGTCGGCCCGCAGATGGTTGAAATTCGACACGATGAAGCCGCGCAGCGTCAGCCCGAGGCCGATCGCCATCGACAGGTTGTTGGGCCCGGGCATGGGGCTGGTGGCGTTGTACTGCGAGATGGCGCCGCAGAGCGGGATGCGCCCGTTCGGGCGCATGCACATGATGGACGCCTGCAGGTGCTCGCCGCCGACGTTGTCGAAGTAGACGTCGATGCCGTCGGGCGCGGCCGCCCGAAGGCGCGCGAGCAGGTTGCCCTCGCGGTAGTCGATGGCATGGTCGAAGCCGAGGTCCTCCGTGAGGTGCGCGGCCTTCTCGGGCCCCCCGGCGCTGCCGATCACCGTGCATCCCCTGATGCGCGCGATCTGGCCGACCGCGCTGCCCACGGCGCCCGCCGCGCCGGACACGAACACCGTCTCCCCGTCCTGGAGCGCGCCCACGTCGAGCAGACCGACATAGGCCGTCATGCCGGGCATGCCGAGCACGCCGAGATAGGCCGAGGCGGGCGCCTCCAGCGACCCGATCCGGCGCACCTGGTCACCCGGCGCGACGAAGGCTTCGCGCCAGCCGAAGTGGGACTCGACGTGTTCGCCTTCCGGGAGCGCGGGGTCGTTCGACTTGACGACGCGGCCGATGGCGCCGCCGGTCAGGGTCTCGCCGATCTGGAACGGCGGCACGTAGGACTTGCGGTCCCACATGCGTCCGCGCATGTACGGGTCGACGCTCATGCACACGTTCTCGACGAGGACCTCGCCGTCTCCGGGATCGGCCACGTCGACCTCGGTGACCTGGAAGTCGTCGGGCGTAGGCATGCCCGCGGGGCGGTTCTTGAGGCTGACGGCGCGGCTCTGCATGGGCTTCTCTCCTGGGTCGGTGGGTGGAACCGGGGGCGCAATGTTACTGCTTTGCCGGTGCGGGACAGGCCCCATGCATCGAAGTCGAACGCGGCCCTCAATACTCCGTGGCGACCAGCTCGAACGCGAGCCGCGGCAGGAGGCCGAGCACGGCCAGGCCGTTCTCTTCCGGAAGCGGGATGTGGGTCGCGTCGAGGCGGGTCTGTCCCCAGGTAGGATCGACCCCGCGCCAGACGCCGTCGACCCCGACCTCGTTCCAGCTGTGCAGCGCGAAGACCGCGGCGTCGACATCGTAGGCGAGACCCGTCACGGTCCTGGCCGGAATCCCCCGGGCTCGGGCGAGGGTCGTGAGGAGGTCGGCGTACTCGGTGCAGTCGCCGCGTCGGCTGGCGACGGTCTCGCCCACGGGCTGCACGTCGTCGCGCTCCTCGTAGTCGAGGTGCCCGTGCACGAAACGCACTAGGGCGTCGACCTGCTCGCCCGGCGACCCGATCCCCCGCACCGCACGCGCCGCCAGCCGGCCTATTTCTGGGTCGTTGGCCGGCAGGGATGCCGTCGGCCGGGTCAGGGCGGACACTTCCTCGGGCGGGACCCCGCGTAGTGCGTCGTCGCCGGTCACGAGCAGCCAGTGGCCGTCGCCGCCGGGCGCAAGGGCCGGCCAGACAGCGGCATCGGCGTCCTCGGGGACACGGACGCGGAGGGTGAGTCCGGTGACCTCCCGCGGCATGGGCAGCGGCGTATCCAGGGGTACGGCGTAGCGCGGGGGCACGCCGGCCGGCGTCTCGCGCCAGGTCGATGCCTGGGCGACGCCGGACACGCGCTCGATCGAGAACACCCCCGCCAGATCGAAACGCATGGGCGCCAAGTCGCCGTCCAGTTCGATCTCGGTCTCGCCGAACGTCGCCGCCTGGCGCAACTGGTAGCCGGCGCCGGTCCGCGCGACGACCTGCCAGACCTGCCGGTCGACGCGGAGCCGGGCGAGGTCGAGCGAACGGGTCATGATGCGTGCGGACGACTCCCGGCCCCGGGCGAGCCAGGCTTCCAGCATCATGTAGTCCGCCAGCCGGTAGTCCCAGTCGAGCGTCACCGGCCGCCCGGCGAGGATCGCTTCGAGTTGTTCTCCGTTGCGCCGCACGGAGGTGCGCAGCGAGGTGTCGGCGCTTGTGAATGTATGGGCGGCGTATTGCAGGCGGTGGTCCGGGGGCGGGCCGAACACCAGTTCGTCGGCGATGTGCACTTCGGGTTCGCCGCCGAGCCGAAAACGGAGCTCCGTCTCGAAGCGATATCCGTCGTCCATCCGGGTTGCCCGGGAGACGAACGCGCCGACGGCGTCGCCGTGCAGTGCCACGCGGTACCAGCGTTCGCCGAGCAGGCCGGCGGCGACGGTTTCCAGGTGCGAGTACCGGCCCGTCGAGAGGAATGCGAGCACGGCGACGACCGTGAGCGCAACGAGGGCGAGCCAGCTTGTGGGGGATCGCATCGGACGGATTCTATGCCGCCCGACGCGGCGGGCGGCGTTCGCGTCCGCGCATCCGGCGGGTTTCAGACGAGGAGCTTTTCGCTGCGAAAGCGCCGCACCGCCCCCCACGTGCACAGGGCGCCGACCGCGATGGTGCACGCCGCCGACAGCAGCGCGTGAACCGGATCGATGCCCTGGCCCTTGATCACCGCGGTCACCAGCAGGTGCTGTGACAGGGACGGGATCGGCATCAGGGCGAGCGACGGCTGCAATGGGTTGAAGATGGAGAAGAGCACCGGGAGCGGAGGCACCGTCATCGCGATGCTCGTGTAGGTCTGCGCCTCGCGGAAACTCTTCGTGAACGACGCCACGAACGTCATCAGGCCCGCCCCGAGCACCGCGAAAGGCGCCACGAGGGCCCAGATCTTCATACAGGCCCACGGCGACAGGTTCGCCGTCATGCCGATCTCGGCAAGCGGCATGAAGCGGACCGCGGTGGCGAACGCCGTCACGGCGAGCGCCAGCGAGATCGCCATGAAGACCGTCGCCGTGGCGACCTTGCCGAGGACCAGGTCGCGCCGCCGCACGGGGAGCGTCAGCAACGGTTCCAGCGAGCCGCGCTCGCGCTCGCCGGCGGTGGTGTCGATGGCGACCTGGAAGCCGCCGAGCAGCATCGCGAAGAGGAGGAAGTACGTCATCATGCCGAGCAGCAGCACGGCCCGCCCGGAAGGGGTCGAGACATCGTCCATGAGGATGGCGAAGGGGCGTGCGAGTTGCGGATCGATACCGCGCAGCAGCAGGCGCTGCGTGCCGATCGTCGCGCTGTACTCCGCGATCGCGGCGCGCAGCCGCTGCAGCGGGATCTGCGCGCTGGCGTTGGACTGGTCGGCAACGATCCACAGACGGGCCGGGTCCCCGTCCCGCAAGGCCTGTCCGAAGCCGTCGTCCACGACGAGGCCCATCTTCTCGTCGCCGGCGCCCACCGCATCCCGCAGCGCGTCCGCGTCCTCGAATCGCGTCGGGTCCACGTCGATGAGCCGCTGGCCGAGGCGGGCGACCAGATTGGGCGCTCCGTCGCCCCCGACGATCGGAATCTCGATGGCCTCCGCAGACCCGTCCACCTGGAGGCTGACGGTGAAGCTCACCACGACCGCGAACAGCACCGGGCCGAACAGGGGACCGAAGAGGAGGGCGGAGGCGAGCGCACGGCGTTCCCGGGCGCTGTCGACGAACTCCTTGCGGAAAACGCGGAACGCGGGCTTCAACGGGCCGCCGCCTGGGTCGGGGAAGGCGGGTTCCGCGGGTCTTCCCGCTCGCCGCCGATCGCCTTCACGAACGCGTCCTCGAGGTCGTCCCGCCCGGTGGCGGCGCGGATGTCGTCGGGCGTTCCGGCCGCCGCCACCTTCCCGTGCGACAGGATCACGATCCGGTCGCACAGGGCCGCGACCTCCTGCATGACGTGGCTCGCCAGAAGTACGCAGCAGCCGGCGTCGCGCCGCTCGCGGATGACGTCGCGCAGCGCGCGGGTCGCCATCACGTCGAGCCCGTTGCTCGGCTCGTCGAGGATCAGCGTCCGGGGATCGTGCACGAGCGCGCGGGCCAGACCGACCCTGATCCGCTGGCCCTGGGAAAAGCCCTTGGTGCGGCGGTCGGCGATGTCCCCGATCCGCATCGTGTCGAGGACACGGTCGACGGCGGTCGCGCCCGCGTCGGACTCCAGCCCCTGCAGGGCCGCGTAGTACGCGATGTTCTCCCGCGTGGAGAGGTTGGCGTACAGGTTGGCGTTGTGCGGCAGTACGCCGATGCGGGCCCGCACGCCGATGGGATCCCGGCTGGCGTCGATGCCGTCCACGGCCGCCGTGCCGGCGTCGGCGCGCAGCACGGTGCACAGGATGCGCAGGGCCGTGGACTTGCCGGCGCCGTTCGGGCCCAGCAGGCCTGTGATCGCCCCGTCCCGTGCCGTGAAGGAGGCGCCGGCCAACGCCGGCACGCCGCCGAAGCGCTTCGCGAGATCCCGGAGCTCGATCATGGCGCCGGCCCGAGGGGCGAGGTCAGCAACGGGAATGCGCGCATCCGCCCGGCGCAGTCGAGATCGAGGCTGGCGGGGTCCGCGGTCTTGACGAACTCCGCCATGACGCGGGGTACGCACCCGCTGGCCAGCATCCCGTGGCCCTGGCCGGGTCCCACCAGTTCGGCGTAGTTGGTCAGGCGCTCGGCCGCGATGGGTACGTAGCGGGGCGGCGTGATGGGGTCCCGCTCGCCGGTCAGGAAGAGTACCGGGGCGTCGCTCGCCAGCGGCTCGTGGAAGTCGTCGTCCATGGGCCCGCGCGGCCACCGGGCACAGACCCGGCCGAGCACCTCCATGAACGTGGTTCCCATGTAGGTCGCGCGTTGGGCCGCGCGATCGAAATCGCGGCTGTACGGTTCGTCTTCCGTGCAGACGATGGCGTAGTTCAGCCCGATGGTCAGGTCCTCGACCCCCAGGGAGGCGAGGTACGCCTGCGTGACCAGCGGCGCGTAGTCGCCGCGATGGGCGGCGTCGATCAGCACCGGCAGCAGGCTGGTCGTCACCGGGGAATAAAGGAGGAGGCGCACCACGCCGGCCATCACGAGCCGATCCACCACGACTTCCTCGGGCTCGGCGGTGCGCGGATGCTCGAAGACGACCCGCGCGGGCGTCTTCCGCAGCCGCTCGAGGACGGCTTCGAAGCGCCCGGAGAGGTCCGGAAACGCGGCATGACACGCCGCGTCCGCACGGCACGCCTCGAGCATCGCGTCGAGGGCCCGCTGGCTCTCGAGCGCCGTATCGGGACCGAGGGCGACCGCGGCGGGCACCACGCCGTCCAGGATGACGCTCCGCGTGCGTTCCGGGAAGCGGCGGGCGTAGTGCTGGGCGACGCGCGAGCCGTAGGAGATGCCGTACAGGTTGAGCCGGGCGTGGCCCAGCGCCGCCCGCACGCGGTCGAGGTCCTGGACGGCGAGGCTGGTGGTGAAGAAACGCGGGTCCGGCGCGAGGTCGTCCAGGCACGCCAGCGTCATCTCCACGACCGTGTCGACGTCGGTCGCGACGTCCGCCAGGGGGCCGAGTTCGCGGAAGTGCTCGCAGTGCAGGGGAGCAGACCTGCCGGTGCCGCGCTGGTCCACCAGCACGAAGTCCCGCGTGCGGCGCATGGCCTGGAACGCGCCGTGGGCCTGCGCGAAGAAGCGCGTGGATGCGTCGCCGGGACCTCCGGCGATGACCGTCACGGGATCCGGGGCGGGCTCTTCCGCGATCGCCGGCACCACCGCGACGAAGAGTCCGATCGTTGCCCCGGCTTCGTTCGCGGGGTCGAGGGGGACCTGCAAGACCCCGCAGCGCGCGCGCACTTCCTGCCGGCCTTCGCTCGCGGTGAGCGTGCACGGCGACAGGTCCAGCGCCGCGGCCGGGGCGGCGGCGCACAGGAGGACGACCGCGTGGACGAGGACGCGGCGAGGCAAGGACGGGGAGTTCATGGCTGGCGCGGCAAGCCTACCGCAAACCGAAGCCGCCGTACGGCAAACTCCGAAGTACCTACCGGAAACTCGTGGGACACCACACCACGGTCCGTATGACCAGCGCTCCCGGTAGCATGTGTTTCACCGGGGACATGACACCTGCAGAGGAGCAGAGCGCGTGAAGACTGACCACGAGAGTGAATCGCAGGTGTTCGCGGCGCCAGAGGACGCCTACTACCAATTCTTCCGCGCCGACAGCGCCAAGGACGCCGAGGGCTGGGCGGCCGTGATGAGCTACCCGCACGTGCGCGTCTCGGCGCGGGGCAGGGGGCTCTACTTCGAGACGCCTGCCGAGTACGCCGCCGGCGCCTCGTGGTCGGCCCGGGAGGCCACTGGCTGGGTCCGGTCGGTCGGAATCGAACCGACGCGCATTCACGAGTCCGCCGACAAGGTCCACCTCGCCGGCGGCTGGACCCGATACAACGCCACCGACGAGCCGATCCTGCGCAACCGCGTGACCTACATCCTGACCCGCATCGACGGCTCGTGGGGCATCCAGGCCCGGTTCGGCACGGACTCGCTCACCGAGGGCGCGCGGGTCGATGCCGCGCCCGGGATCGACGTCGTGGGCGACCATCTCGAGTGCATGGCGTCCGGGGACTTCGCGGGCGCGGGCAACTCGATCAGCCACCCACTTGTCGACGTGGGGGTCGGCCGCGTTGATCGGTACCGGGACCGGGACGAAGTGGCCGAGGCACTGGCCCGGGCGGTCGGGAGACCGCGCTCGGTGCAGGACGTCAACGCCGTCCAGGCAGGGGAGGACGGCGCGGTCGTGGCGGCGACGTGGAAGGACGCCGGCGGGGACCTCATCCAGGCGGTGTTCCTGGTGGGCCGGCTGGAAGGCGCCTGGCGCATCGCCGGGCGCTCGATGGTCATGCCGTAAGCTGTTTCGCACATCGGCCAGCGGCTTCGTGCGGGGCGGCAGGCGCGGGACGTTCGTCAAGCGGGTGGACGGGAACCCGGGCTGACGCGCCCTGTCCTTGCCGCGACGGGCCTGGCTCCCCGGGCCGCGGCACATCGCTCCGTTCCGCCCTGCGGTCCCTACGGCGCGGGCTCCCAGGTCTGGAAGGTGAACCTCATTTCAAGGTCGTCTTCTCCAATCAGATCACCCGTGTACGCAAAGCCCAGCCGTTCATAAAAGCGCCCGGCGTTTGCATCTTGCTGGAGGTGGCTTGTGATCAGGGCTGTGGCGTTGCCGGTTTGCCGGATGCGCTCGATCAATAGCCGCACGGCGCGCGCCCCGTAGCCGCTGCTCTGGTAGCGCTGATCGATCATCAAGCGCCACAGGAAATACTCGCCCCGGTCCGCGGCTTCTGACGACATCATGAACCCCACCGGAGTTTCCCCGGCGTAGATGGCTCGGAGCCACACGGGGTCGTCATCACCAGGGTAGTGTGCCTCTGCGATGGAATATGCGTTTGAGCGGGGGTAGGCCTCAAGCTGATGATCGGCGACCGACAGCTCGAGAATCGCTTGCAGATTCTCGCTTGTGATTTCTCTGAGCGTGACTGCACGCGACTCGTTGACCACAGGATGACACCTGACCTGGCATGGACGTTAAGAGGATCCTGATGTTCGAAAATACCGCATCCCTGATCAGGAATCCGTTCGGATCAGGAAACGTTCCGTCAACAGCAGGCAGAGGATAGACACCACTTCAGCGCCGTTGCCGGCAAGGTAACCCCAGGGCCGGGCAGCGGCGGCGCCGTTGACCAGCAGTATGAAGAGCGGACCGCCGAACAGCAGAGGCCAACCGGTTCGCCGCCACAGGATGAATCCCAAGGCTATCAGCACGGGTTGCTAGAGCTAGAATGCGCGCTTTCCACGGGACCGCACTCGCCCATGCCGGAAGACTCGAGCGACTTCATACGCCAGCGGATCCGCACGGACCTGGCGGACGGTGTGACGGACACCGTCGTGACCCGGTTTCCGCCCGAGCCGAACGGCTACCTGACCATCGGTCACGCCAAGTCCATCTGCCTGAACTTCGGCGTCGCGCAGGAGTTCGGTGGACGGACGTACCTGCGCTTCGACGACACGAACCCGCTGAAGGAGAGCCAGGAGTTCGTGCAGGCGATCCAGCGTGACGTCGCATGGCTGGGCTTCTCCTGGGGTGAGACCGCCACGTTCGCTTCCGACTATTTCGACGCCCTCTACGGCTTCGCGGAGCAGCTCATCGAGCGTGGCAATGCCTATGTGGACAGCCAGAGCGCGGAGGAGATCGCGGCCACCCGGGGCGGCTTCACGGAGCCGGGCACGCCGAGCCCGTACCGTGAGCGCGCGATAGGCGAGAACCTCGACCTGTTCCGCCGCATGCGGGCGGGCGAGTTTCCCGACGGCGCCCACGTCCTGCGCGCGAAGATCGACATGGCGGCCTCGAACATCGTCATGCGCGACCCGGTGCTCTACCGCATCCGGCACGCGACGCACCACCGCACCGGGGACGACTGGTGCATCTACCCCATGTACGATTTCACCCACTGCCTCTCGGATGCCCTGGAGGGCGTCACGCACTCCCTGTGCACCCTGGAGTTCGAGAACAACCGCGAGCTCTACGACTGGGTGCTCGACAACGTCGACGTCAACTTCCACCCGCCGCAGATCGAGTTCTCCCGGCTCAACCTGGAGTTCACGGTGATGTCGACGCGCTTTTTCCGCCAGCTCGTGGAAAGCGGCCAGGTCGCGGGATGGGACGATCCGCGCCTGCCGACGATCTCCGGCCTCCGGCGCCGGGGTTATACGCCCGAAATGATCCGCGATTTCTGCCAGCGGGTCGGGGTGACCCGGCAGGAGAACCGGGTGGCGATGGAGCTGCTCGACTTCTGCGCGCGCCAGGCGCTGGAGGACACCGCGCCGCGCGCCATGGCGGTGCTCGACCCGCTCCCGGTCACCATCGTCAACTATCCGTCCGAAGAGGACGAGACGCTGGCGGCGCCCTGGCACGGCAAGTACCCCGAGATGGGTACGCGGAAGATCACCTTCGGGCGCTCGCTCGCGATCGAACGCGAGGACTTCGTGGAGGAGCCGCCGCGCAAGTACCGGCGGTTGTCCCCGGGGGCGCTCGTGCGGTTGCGGTACGGCTACGTCATCCGCTGCGACGAGGTCGTTCGGGACGCGAACGGCGCCGTGGCGGAGCTGCGCTGCACCTACTTTCCGGAGTCGAAGAGCGGCAGCGACACCAGCGGCCTGAAGCCGAAGGGCGTCATCCACTGGGTGAGCCGGCGCACCGGGCGCCAGGCGGCCGTGCGCGTGTACGGCCGGCTGTTCTCCGTCCCGGCGCCGGACCCGGACAACATGGAGGCCGAACTCAACCCCGCCTCCCTCGAGGTGGCGCGGGCGCTCGTCGAGCCGGCGCTGGTGGATGCGGACGCGGAACGGTTCCAGTTCGAGCGCGTGGGTTACTTCTTCAAGGACCCGGTGGAGCATTCGGGGGAGACCCCGGTGTTCAACCGCATCGTCACGCTCCGGGACTCCTACCGGCCGGGAGACGCCCCATCGGCCCGCTGACGGACATCCGCGTCCTCGAACTCGGGACCCTGATCGCGGGCCCGTTCTGCGGCCAGCTCTTCGGCGACATGGGCGCCGAGGTCATCAAGGTCGAGGCGCCCGGCACCGGTGACCCCATGCGTGCCTGGGGCCGCGGGCTGCCGGTCTGGTGGCCGGTCATCGCGCGCAACAAGAAGTCCGTCACCCTCAACCTGCGCGAGGCCCGCGGCCAGGAGCTGCTCAGGGACCTCGTCGCGCGCGCCGACGTGCTGATAGAGAACTTCCGGCCCGGGACGCTCGAGAAGTGGGGCCTCGACTTCGACGCGCTGTCCGCCGTCAACGAGCGCCTGGTGATGGTGCGGGTCTCGGGGTTCGGGCAGACGGGGCCGTACGCGCGCCGCGCGGGTTACGGGTCCGTCGGTGAAGCCATGGGCGGCATCCGCTACCTAGCCGGCGATCCCGACCGCCCCCCGAGCCGCGTCGGACTCTCCATCGGGGACTCTCTGGCCGCCACGTTCGCCTGCGTCGGCGCCCTCGCGGCGCTGCACGACCGCGAGCGCAGCGGCAAGGGCCAGGTGGTCGACTCGGCGATCTACGAGGCCGTCCTCGCCGTGATGGAGTCGACGGTGCCCGAGTACACCGAGGGCGGGACGATCCGCGAGCGCAGCGGGGCGATCCTGCCGAAGACCGCACCGTCCAACGTCTATCCGACCGCGGACGGCGAGATGATCGTCATGGGCGCCAACCAGGACTCGGTGTTCGCGCGTCTCGCGGAGGCGATGGGGCAGCCGGGGCTTGCGTCCGATCCGCGCTATGCGGACCACGTGGCGCGCGGCGAGCACCAGGACGAACTCGACGATGTCATCGGCGCGTGGACTTCGACGCTGGAGGCGGACACGCTGCTCGAGGTCCTTGAGCGTCAGGGCGTTCCTGCGGGACGCATCTTTCGGGCTCCCGAAATGCTCGCCGATCCCCATTTCCGGGCGCGCGACGCGATCATCGACGTGGACCATCCGGTGTTCGACCGGCTGAAGATGCAGAACGTTTTCCCGCGGATGTCGCGCACCCAGGGCACGGTGCGGTGGCCGGGCCCCGAACTCGGCGCGCACAACGACGAGGTGTACCGGGGGTTGCTGGGGCTTTCGGGCGCGGATCTGGACGCGCTGCGTAGCGCGAAGATCGTGTAGGCGCCCAGTCCTGGCGCGGAGCGTGGTGCGCGACCGTGAGGCCGGCCTACATCCAGTCGTTCGCCCGTGATCGCACGCGCCAGGCGTCGTTTCCTTCGTAAGTCGCAATCTCCGCGAGCGGCACGGCCGCCATCCCGCCGCCCCCGGCGGGCTGGGTCGGCGACGGCAGCGCCGGCAGACGGTACTTCTTCCACCACGGCGGTTCGTCCACGACGTGTCCGCGCACCGGCTCCCGGCCCAAATTCCAATCATGGAACATGTCGTCGAACGGCGCGGCGCGGGACAGGACGAACTCGTTGGAGTCCATGATCCACTGATTGGTGACCTCGCGCCGGCCGTCGGCCGGATCGTCGTCGCCGTCCGTCGGGAACCGGAAGTACCCGTCCATGTCGCAGTGCACGCGCGGGCCGCCGTGCTTGCCGGCGGCGGTCCAGCGCATGTGGCTGCGGCGGCGCACCTTGTTGAAGTCCTGAATGATGGCGAGGCGCAGACGGTCGGTGTCGTGCAGGCCGGCCGTGTGCACGACCAGCCCGTGCGCGAAGATCGTGTCGCCGGCGCGGCCGGTGAACTCGACCGGCTGGACGGTTTCCTTGAGACGGTCGATGGCCTCCGTCGACGCTTCGGTCGCGACCCAGTTGAGGGCTTGCTCGGAGGTCGGATAAAGCAGTTGGGGCGATGTCGGGAAGATGGTGAAACCCCCGGAGTGCGGCGGCACGTCGTCGAGCAGCGTGACGCCCGACAGTTCCATCATGTTCTGGTCCATGTGCGGTCCGAGCCGCGACTCGCGCTGGTCCGGCGCTCGCGGGAAGATCGCGTACACGCCCCGGTTGCGCCACGGGCGTTTGACGGGACCGCCCATCAGCGCCTCCAGCATGTAGAGCATGCGCGGATGCGCCGAGGTCGCGTTGACGAAGGCCGGATCGTGCCCGATGCCGTGCCAGCGCCAGACGTCGTTCGAGCTGTCGCGGTTCACCCGGTGCGGCAGGCGCCCGACGCGCTCGCCGACGGTGGCGCCCGGCCGCTCGTCGTCCGGCCCTGGCCACGGGTGGCCGCCCATCCAGTCGTGGTCGAGGCCCCAGCGATTCTCCACCGTCCACCGATCCCCCGGGTCGAGCCAGGTGGCGGGGTCGTCCCGGCGCACGCCGGCATGCACGATGGGCGGCTGCCGCCAGAAAAGTTCGCGGAACGGCGCGAGGTCCGCGGCAGGAATGAGGCCGCGCTTGACGACGTACCCCTGCGTGCGGAACTGCTCGATCTCTTCGGGCGACAGTCCGAGTTGGTCCGCGCCGGGCGGGTCGAGATCGGGGGTAAGCGGCAAGGGGCGATGGGCCGGGGGTGTCGCGCTGAAGAAAGCGGACTCCGGATCGCAGGGCGGGGGAGCGGCGACCTTGTCGCGGGAATCGGTGCTCGGCGCGGGCATGTGGCAAGTCCGGAAAGGCGGTGAGCGTAGAAGGTTAGCGGCGGGCCACCCTTCGCGTCCAGCCGTGGGACCTGTTTACCCCTGTTTACCGAACCAGCCGTTCGAGCAGTACGCCCGCGAGGTCGCGACGCTCGATCACTCGGTCGACTCGAGGCGTGCCCGGAGTTCCGTGAAGACCTCGCGCTGAGGCTTGGTCCTGCCGGCCGCGATGTCCGCCTCGCCCTGCGACAGGAGCTTGAGCATCAGCATTGCGTCCTGCGGACGTTGGTGGGCCTCGTAGTCCTGCACAACGGCCGCGGCCCTTCCGTTCTGCGTGAGCACGACGGTGTGCTCCTGGGCCTTGATCTCCGCGAGGATCTGTGCGGCCTTGGCTTTGAACTCCGTAACGCTGATTATCGTGGCTGCCATGCGACCCTTTCGCGGTCTGCATTCGAGTCCCATTGTATTCGCGTACTACGAGTGGCGTGTCGCTGCCCCTTGCGGCGCCGGATACAGCCGCGTCCCCAGGAACTCCCGGAACGCCCGCCCGCTGCCCATCGCGGTGACGATGCAGCCGGCCGCGATGCCGCCCCCGATGAAGAGCAGCGGCACGTTCTGGTCCACCGCGTCGGCCAGCACGCCGGCGAGGCCCATGGCGATCGGCATGGTCCCCATGATGAGGGTCATCAACACGCTCATGACGCGGCCCCGGAGCTCGTCCGGCGTCGTGGCCTGCATGAGCGTCGTGAACGACACCATCATCACGCCCATGAACACCCCATCCACCGCGTGGGCCACGAGCAGGGTGTGGGGCGACTCCGCGACGCCGATGACGAACGTGCACGCGGCCATGGAGTAAAGCGCCGCCAGCATGGCCACCGTGCGGGCCCGGCCGTCGATGCGCACGACGCCCGAGACGACCATGCCGGTCACGTTGCCGGTCGCCAGCGCACCCATCAGGTAGCCGTACCAGTCCGGCGGCAGCCCCCTGTGCTGGTCGAGCAGGATGGGCAGCAGGACGGCCATCGGCGCCGTCACGAAGTTGAGCACCGCGAAAGCGAGCACCATGTTGCGCAGCCCCGTCCGGCCCCAGACGTAGCGCAGCCCGACGGCGACGTCGGTCATGAAGGCGCCCATGAGCGAGCGCAGCGAGGGCGGCGCCAGGGGCAACGCCTGCGGCATGCGCAGGAAGGCGACGGAGAGCGCCGCAAGGAGGTACGTGCCGCCGGTCGAGAGGAACAGCAGCGGCGCACCGATCACGCGGAAGAGCACGCCGCCGACGGCGTTGCCGATGCCGGTGCTGGCCATGGTCGCGAAGCTGTTCATGGCGTTGGCCGTGTTGAGGCGCATGAGCGGCACGAGGTTCGGCACGGCGGCCATCACGGCGGGACGGAGCACGGCGTTGGCGGCCCCGGTGAACACGCCGAAGACCACCAGGGCGGCGATCTTGAGCTCGACCCGGCCCGTGATCGCCACGAACGCAACGCCGAGGCACAGGGCCGCGATGCCGAGCAGGCAGTTGCCCGTGACGATCAGCGTCTTGCGCGAGTAGCGGTCGGCGAGCGCGCCGCCGAACGGTCCGAGCAGTACCCCGGGAATGGCCGCCGTCATCGAGACGAGACCCATGGTGGTCGCCGAGCCCGTCTCCTCGAGCAGCCAGTAGACGGTCGCGACCTGCGCCATGGCGACGCCCACGCCGCTTACGCCCTGTGCCTGCCAGAGGAGCAGGAAATCGCGGTTCAGCAGGCGCGCTTGGCGGGCCTCCGGTGCGGCGCTCCCCGAAGACGCTGCGCGTGCGCCGTCCGCGGCGGGCTCGCGGAGTTCAGCCACGCGGCTGGATGTGCACCTTGATGGATCGGGTCGCCTTGTCGACGGCGGTGTCGAACGCCCGCTCGGCGTCGTCGAGCGCGAAACGGTGCGTGACGAGCGACCGGGCAACCTCGGCGTGGTCCGCGACGATGTCCAGCGCTACCGCGTAGTCCGCGTGTCCGTCGCTGGCCGCGTAGGTCACGGCGCCGACGATTTCCACCTCGTTGAGCGCGAGGTGCAGGGGGTCGATGCTGGTGCGCGTTTCCGTAAAGATGCCGAGCAGGACGACGCGGCCTTTCGGCCGCACGACCCGCTGCGCGGTGATGAGCGTGTCCGCCGTGCCGCCGACCGTCTCCACGGCCACGTCCACCGCCTGGATCCGCGCAAGTTCGGCCATGCGCTCCCTGCCGGCGTCGTCGTCGCCAATCACCTCGACGGCCCCGAGGCGCCGCGCGGCTTCCTGCTGGTGGGGATGCCGTGCGAGGACGATGGCCCGGGCGCCGCAGGCCCGCGCGGCCATGATCCCCGTCAGGCCGATGCTGCCGGCGCCGACGATGAACACCGTCTCGTGCCCCCGCAGCTTGACCTTCTCGAAGCCGTGGACGGAGCAGGCGAGCGGTTCCGCGAGGGCGACCCCCTCCGCATCGAGTCCGCTCGGCGCCGGGAACACGGTGCTGCCGGGCACGGTCGCCGACTCCGACATGCCCCCGTCCACCCCCTGGCCCACCAGGCCGCGGTCGTTGCAGACGTGGTAGTCGCCCGACTGGCAGAAC
Organism: Pseudomonadales bacterium; assembly: GCA_963664635.1. Lineage (GTDB taxonomy): Bacteria > Pseudomonadota > Gammaproteobacteria > Pseudomonadales > Azotimanducaceae > VXNE01. Next base: position 2,016,040 of record OY761542.1, read on the forward strand.
GGGCACAGTCCGCAGCGCAACAGCGGTTCGACACCCACCAGGTCGCCCTCGCGCACGTGGCGCACGTCGCTGCCCACCGCTGCCACCGTACCGCCGAACTCGTGTCCGGGCGTGATGCCGGGGGTCGCGGGAAACTCGCCCCGATAGAAGTGCAGGTCCGACCCGCAGATGCCGGCGCTGCCGACGGCGACGCGGACCTCGTCCGGGGCGGGATCCCGGACGGGCTTCTCCGCGATGGCGATGGTGCGCTCGGGCGTCCACTGTGCGGCTCTGGCCGTGGCTGGCATGGCGGTGTTCCCTGTACCGGCGATGGCCCATTATGGACCGCGCCCCGGCCTTTGCGGGACCGGGGCTTCGTGAGACGCTTGCGCCCGGCGTGACGCGAGCGCGACGTGCGGGAGGAGACCGATGGGTGCGATACGCGGGTTGGGTGTGTGGTGCGTTGCGGTGTTCGCCTGGTCGGCGGCGGCGCAGGAGGCGGCAACGGCGCCACCGGTCGGCCTGCCCGGAGTCCCCGTCCTCGCGGCGCCCGCCGCGGCCCCGGCGGTGTCGGTGACCTGGTACGGCGTCTCGACGCTCCTCTTCGACGACGGCGAGACGAAGCTCCTCGTGGACGGCTTCTTCAGCCGCCCGCTCTTCGAGGGCCTCGAGAGCATCGCCGAGCCCGACACGGCGCAGATCGGGCGGATGGTCGAGACGGCGGGCCTGGACGGTCTTGCCATGATCACCGCGGTCCACTCGCACTTCGACCACGCGATGGACGTCGGTGTGGTCGCCGTCGCGACCGGCGCCGCGGTGTTCGCTTCGGAGTCGACGGCCAACGTGGCCCGCGGCGCGGGCGTCGACGAGTCGCGGATCGTCGTGGCCGAGGACCGGCGTACGGAGCGCTACGGGGACTTCGCGGTCACGCTGATCCGCTCCGCCCACCTGCCGATGGAGAATGGGGGACCGCCCATTCCGGGCACGATCGACGCCCCCCTGGTGCCGCCGGCGCCGATCGGGGCGTGGAAGGAAGGGGGCAGCTACAGCGTCGTGATCGAGCATCCCGCGGGCACGGCGGTGGTGCAGGGCAGCGCCGGTTACGTCGCCGGCGGTCTCGACGGGGTCGCAGCGAACGTCGTGTATCTCGGGATCGGCGGCATCGGCATACCGGGCAGGGACCACGCCCGGACATACTTCGAGGAGATCGTCCGGGCCACCGGCGCCGGCTGCGCGCGCCCGGTCCACTGGGACGACTTCAACCGGCCCTTCGGCGAGATTGCCCTCCCTGCGGGTCGCGAAGGCATGGAGGACGGCCTCGCGTGGGTGCGCGAGTTCGCGGCGGCCGGCGACCCGCCGGTCGGGCTCGCGACGTTGCCGTTCGGGCAGGCGGTGGATGCGTTTGCGGGGTGTGGCTGAAGCTGGCGGGCGCCGGCGCGGGTCTGGGGAGCGTTACAGGGGCCGTGCGCGCGTCGCGGCGGCATGCTGCTGCTATAGTTCGGGCAGGTCGGGCGGCGGGAGCGGGGCGAGTCCATGGCGCGGAGGACGCAATCGAAGGGCCCGTGCGCGTACTGCGCGCGCGAGTTCTCCGGGTCCGCGATGACACGGCATCTGGGGTCGTGCCGGTCGAGGGCGACCGCCATCGGAACCGGCGCGGGCGGGCGCCCGGAGCGCACGCTTCATCACCTCCGGGTAGGCGACCGCTTCGGGTACGGCTATTGGTTGCACCTGGAGATGGACGGGGATGCGGCCCTCGAGGAACTGGACGGCTATCTTCGAGCGATCTGGCTGCAATGCTGCTGGCACCTGAGCAGCTTCCAGATCGGCGAGGTCGAATACTCGGACGTCGATCCCGAAGATGTCTGGGGAGACCGCGAGGTGCGGTCGCTGGAAGTCACCGCCGACGAGGCGTTCGAGCCGGGATCGACGTGGCGCTACCAGTACGACTTCGGCAGCACGACGGACCTGTCGATCCGTGTGCTGGGCACCCGCTTCGGCCAGCCGACAACGGCGCATCCCATCGCGCTGATGGCGCGGAACAATCCGGTCGCGCCTGGGTGCCAGGCGTGCGACAGGCCCGCCGAGTACGTTTGCCAGGACTGCAACTGGGGCCGCCCGTGGGATCCCGCCGGCTTCGTCTGCGCCGAACACCTGTCGCTGCATGCGCAACACGAGGGCAGGTTGCCCGTGGTCAACTCGCCGCGCGTGGGCGTGTGCGCCTATGACGGTCCGGCCGAGCCGCCGTACTGACCGGCGCGCCATGACCGGGCGCAGGCTGCCGATCGGCCTTCAGACCCTGGCCGAAATCCGCGCGCGGGACTGTTACTACGTCGACAAGACCGCGTACCTCAAGCGCCTGCTGGACAGCGGCAAGCACTACTTCCTGTCGCGTCCGCGCAGGTTCGGCAAGAGCCTGTTCCTGGACACCTGCAAGGAACTGTTCGAGGGCAACGAGGCCCTGTTCGAAGGGCTTGCGATCCACGACGGCTGGGACTGGTCGGTGCGGCACCCGGTCGTGCGCCTCAGCTTCGCCGGCGGCGATCTGCGGGACACGGCCGGTCTGCGGGCGAGCCTCATGGCCCAACTGGATGCCGTGCAGCGGCGCTCGGGCGCGGTCTCCAACTACCGGACGGTCCCGGAACGCTTCGGTCACCTCCTCGAGGAGCTGCACCGCCGGTCGGGCGCAACGGTGGCCGTGCTCGTCGACGAATACGACAAGCCGATCCTCGACGCGCTGGACCGGCCGGAGGCGGCACGGGCCAATCGCGACTTCCTGCGCGGCGTGTACGCCGTCATCAAGGATTGCGACGCGCACATACGTTTCACTTTCCTCACGGGCGTCAGCAAGTTCTCGCGCGTCAGTCTGTTCTCCGGTCTCAACAACCTCAACGACATCACGCTCGACCCGCGTTACTCGGCCATCTGCGGCTACACGGAAGGGGACCTCGACGCGGTGTTCGGACCCGAGCTCGCGGGCCTCGACCGGCGGCAGATTCGCGACTGGTACAACGGCTACGGCTGGCGCGGAGACGAGAAGGTCTACAACCCGTTCGACGTCCTGCTGCTCTTCGACCGGCGCGAGTTCCTGCCCTATTGGTTCGAGACCGGTACGCCGACGTTCCTGTTGCGGACCCTGCTGGAACGGAGGGTCGGCTCGCTCGCCCTGGAGGAAATGGTCTGCGGCGACGAGCTCCTGTCCCGCTTCGACGTGGAGGACATCGCCACCGAGGCGCTGCTGTTTCAGACGGGATACCTGACCATCGCCAGCGAGAGGAACCTGGGAGGCAAGACGCTCTACCGGCTGGGCTACCCGAATCGGGAGGTGAGGCAGAGTCTCAACGCGCAGTTGCTCGGCGCGATGGGGCCCGATCGGACCCGGCAGGCAACGCGGGACATTCGTCTCTTCGAGCTGCTGGAGGCGGACGACGCGGCCGGGATGGAGGATCTGTTCCGCTCGTTGTTCGCGAGCATTCCCCATCGGTGCTACACGAGCAACGACATCGCCCACTACGAGGGTTACTACGCCAGCGTCTTCCACTCTGCCTTTGCGGCGCTCGGCGTCGATGTCGCGGTGGAGGACGGCACGAGTCATGGGCGAGTCGACATGACCGTCCGTTTCGGAGACCGGACGTACCTGTTCGAGTTCAAGGTGGTGGAGACGGCCACCGCCGGCGCGGCCATCGCGCAACTGAAGGCGAAGGGCTACGCCGAGAAGTACCGCGCGTCGAGTGACGCGATCTGGCTCGTCGGCGTCGAGTTCAGCGAGGAGGCGCGCAATCTCGTGTCGTTCGCGGTGGAGCGGGGGTGGCGCGCCGGGACGGGGCGGTCCCGGGGTCACGCTCGCGCCTCGCGGTCTTGCCACCGGACGTGATCGGGAACGCGATGGCCGATCAAAGCAGGCCGTTCGGTGAGCCTGCGCGAAGTCTTGTGTCGGCCCCTTCGCAGGTTGCAGGCTTGCCGGGAGCCGGCGCGCGGGCGGCCACGCTGCCCGGGGCGCTCATCAAGTCGGGCGGTCAAGTCCTGGACGTGTCACCCTTGTGCGCCAGGACTTCGCGGGTGACCTCGGCGGTTTCCTTGACGCATTGCCGCAGCAAGTCGATTTCGTATGGTGTCAACATCCGGGGAGCGGGCGAGGTACCGAGCCTCCGATTGAGTAAGGCAATCGAAGGTGTGGCCGAATAGCTGACTCCACCAGTCCTCGAAGTCGGGCCCGTGCTTCTCTCGGAGTTCATGAAGTTGCTCCTTGGTTGGATTCAATTTGGCCGAATAGGGTTTGCCGGTCAAGCCCACTGCGCAGATCACGGTGCCGCGATGCCGCTCAACCCAACCGCGCAGATTCGCCAACGTGCCTCCCTGCCCGATGAAATCGTCCACCATGATGTACGTGCCGTCCGGCGTTACTTCCCCAGCGAAAGTGGCCTGGCGGGCCAGCCGGCCATAGCCGTCCGCGCCGGTGTGCCCCACGATGTTCGTTTGAACGATCTTGGTATCCAACAGAGTGCCGAGATGCTCGCTCACCAAGTGCCCTAATGCCGCAGGGATGGCGTTGTATCCGTCTCGCTCGTAGGCTTGGACGCTGACCACCGCCGGCCGGGTGCCTCCCTCGCCAACAAGCTCGCGGATTTCCGCCAGACCTGCCTCATGGACCAATGCATGGGCAAGCTCGGCAGCGGCCTCGGCATCGCCTGACTTCGCGGCTGGGTACTTGGGATGCGACAGGGTTGCCGCCTCCGGCGCCAACAAGACGGCGTCCGGGAAGTCTCGCCAAGGCGCTCTCGGGGCGTGATCCATTGCGTGTCCTGTCTCAGGATACAGTCACCTCACGACAAACTGTCCAAGGCCGAAGTGACATCCATAGCCCATGGCGACCGGGCCGTCTACCGGCGCTGGAAACGTGACATCTAGCAGCGCGCCCGCGGTGTCGGGCTGCTTCTCGTGGCCTCGAGAACGGAAACGATGGAAGTGCAGTGCATGACGCACCGATCCCCCGATCTGGATATTCTTGATCTCATGGATGTTGATCATGGCAGCATCGAAGCCGAACGTTTCATCCATCCCTGTTCTCCTGACGAGCCGTCGAAACTCGCCCGCGTGACCATCGGACTTCAAGTGGCCGGCCGCCAGAAAGGGCGTCGCACTTCGCCAACACCTAGAACGGCCGAACACAGATGCACTTTCGGAAAAGTCGCCCGGTTTGCCGAAACCTTCGAGAGCCGGCCGCCACTCCTCGGTTCCCGAGCCTGGGACATCCTCATCATCTGAGACGTGCTTCCGTTCTACCCAGAGCCGTGTGATTCGGTCGAGTTTCGCTTGAACATCACGATTGATGCCGTCCGGTACGAACACCGAGACATGATCGATCAGGCCATCTGAATCCGCGTCTTCGGGGAGCCAGAAGGCGTGGCGGTGGGTTCCGTCTCGGAGAGGTTTGCCATCGGGGTCGCGACCAGAAATCTGCCAAGGCGCCATTGGCACGCGGCGACCGGACGAGCCGTCGAGTCGCCAGCCGAACTGGGCGAGCGCGGCCAGACGCATCAGTTCGCCAATCTTGATCGCATCTTCGATGCGAGGGCGAGGACGTCCGGCTAACACGTATCTGGCCAAGCTGGGCGTGCTTGCGCCGGCGCTTGAAGCCGAGCGTCGCCTGCGCGGGCCGGGTGCAACCACCGGCGCGGCTTCCTCGGCACGGCTGTAGAGGATCTCCCGTGCAGCGGGAGGACGTGGCCATCCCCTGTCCTGATAGTCGGCCGTGTCGAGGGCAAGCGCGTCCACCAGCCGCGCGGGTAGGGTATCGCGCCCGCTCGATTTGCTCCGGAATGCTCGTTTTACGTCACTCTCAAGCTTCCTTTCCGATGGCGGCTTCTTGGCTGCCGCCCGAATGCGTTGGCGTTCGTTGGCGATGAGTCGGTCGCGCTCGGTTCTGTAGATGTCGGGGGCGACGGTCGCCAGAAGCCGGACGGGAGTACCCGAGAAGCCTGCTTCTGATGGTCCACAGTTCGGTTCGCCATCCCATACAGCGAGAGCTTCGCACTCCGTCCAGCTCTCGGCCCGCCCGAGATAGCCGATTGCTTCGGCAAGATCCGCGGCGAGGGCGAACAGATCAGCGTCCAGCGTCACATCCGGCCAAGCGGCGACCATCGTGGCTTGCTCCGGCATCCGCAGAAATGCATCGAAGATCAGCGTTGTCTTGCCGCGGGCCTGCTGCGGCATGTAGTGGCGCGTATGCGTATGCACGGTGCCTTCCGGCAATCGGTACACCGGGGGCGTTGCGGCCAAGGTGTCAATCAGGCGGTCGAGTGCGTCCTCGGACCAGCGAGCATGGTCTCCCTTGCGCCAGTAGGCAGCAATCAGGGTACGCAGCAGCCGCCACGGCTCGGGCGGCCACGCAACATCCGCTTCGTTGACGTTGCGTCCCCACGGCGTCGCGTGATACCGGCCCGCGAGGAACCGGAAGGAGAGCGCGAACATGGCTCACTTTCCATACTTGACGGTGAGTACACGTGGCTTGCCGAACATGCCTTGGGAGCCTACGGCCTCGATCAATGCAGGCAGTTCTCGTTCCAGGTCGGCAAGGGTCGGCAGTTCGAAGGCTCCGGGGCGGGTGACGGTGATCTGCGTCACGTCGAAGTCGCACGCCGTTCGGAGCCGGAGGTCCTCCCGCAACAGTCGCTGGATCTTGAATAAGGCGAGCGTGATCAAGAGGCGGTCGACGTCATCACCAAGACCAAACGCCCGAACTTGGCGAAGATCGAGATTGAAATATGCGGTAATGCGCCCGGCTACCCATTCATCGCGCGAGAACGGCACATTGCCGAATCCCTTCGCTGTGTCGCCCTTCGGATCGACGCTGTCATTCTTGACGCCGCCGCTCGTCGCGACCTGTGCGTTACCTGCTTCTATGAAGGCGGATAGTGACCTTGGAAGACGCAGTCGGCCGCCGGCGAGGTCGCTCTTGGCAAGGAAAACGCCGTGCAAGAGCGCATTGGTGTCGAATTCCAACAGTACCTTCGCCAGTTCGCGCAGATCGACTCGCCCGAGGTCCATGGCGGCTAGCCGATCCTTCAGCAAGTTGACGACGGTCTTGTCGTTGCCTTCAAGAATGTACGGCGAGTTGAGCCGGTGCGCTTCTAGCAACGAGTTCGTCAATGGCGATCCCTCGTCATTGACCACCTTGACGATCGGAAGGCCACGGAGCGGGGCGACCCAGTCGTCGGCGACCTCGTCCCAGCACACCGCTTCAAGACGGTTCGCCATCGACTGCGCGCTCTCGACGAGGATCATCGTTCCTTTCCCGTCCGGGGACTCGTACCTCGCGTGCCCGAGATTGGGGAATCCGGTCGGCTGGAACCGATCCCCTTGAACGGGTTTCAGCTCGGCCTCTGCGAGAAGACGGGGTTCATTGTCGAGGGTGGCAAAGTCAAGGGGCATTGGTCGTGTCCTCCATGGGCTCGTCGTTTGGCTCAACGGGAGTTTCGGTGTACGCGCGCTTCGCCAAAATCTTCAGGTCGTGGTCGTCGAGTGGAATCAGAAGGCTAGCTGCAAGGCGCGCGGCGACCACGCCCGCTCCGTAGCGACTGCGCTCTGCAACTCCCGGGCGTCCGCCTGTTCGTGCAGGGTCGAACGGCGATGGGACGCCCGACCCGCGAGCCCGGGCGAGGGCGACTTGGACGGCGGCATCTGTGGCACGACCGTCGGTACGGTTCCCACCTGCGCGTAGCTGCGCGACAAGCCCGGGCGGCACGGGCAGCCTCACGGTTTCGGTGAGAAGGCCAATGCGCCGCAGAGCAGCGTCCGGAGCGAAAAGCGGCTTGAGCGTGGAATAGGCAAACGGGAGGCAAGCGAGTGATCTCGGCGTGCGCGTTCGGATGCGCGCGGGGCGAACCCAGATCAACCCCGCCAGATATGCGGCGCAGCGCGAGTCGTCGAAGTCGCCGGAGAGAAACGCCGAGACATCGGCGAGGGCCGCATGTGACGCACTGGCGAACGGCTTGTCCGCCAGACTGCGGATCGTCGCTTCGACAAGGCGGCGCTCCAGCACCGCGATCATGTTGGTCACCAGATCGCCCGTCCCCCACACGACGTTAGGGGTACTCGTGCTTTCAGACCACAAGGACCGTTGAACTCGTACTCGGCGATCCTCGTCGATTGGAGCAAAGTGCGCGGCCATCGGCAGTGCCCCGTCGTCGGCTGTCTCGCCAGCCAGGCCGAGCCCCGCAAGCGCGGCTGCGACTCGGAACTCCGGCGAGCCGTCATCCGCCGCATGGACCCACCTGTGGTGCATCACCGGAGGCGGTCGCATCACCTCGCGCACCTTCCGGTTGGTCGCCATCCAGCGAACGACCTCCCCGAGCGCGACCAAAGCATTACGCGCGCCGGCCCCACTCTGCCGGACATCGGTCATCTGGAACAGCGCATCCTGCAATCGGCGGATGACAGCCTTGGCATGTGCCGGGGAGTTCTTGCCGCTGGCGTGACGGCGTGCGTTCTCGAGCCAGCCACCGACATCGAGGTCGGCAACCAAGTCCCGTCGTGGCTTGGCTGGCGCGTCGAACCGGCCGAGCGGAGTGGCACGATACGCATCACCGGCCCGTCTCAGGAACGCATAACGTTCGAACTCAGAGATGCCGCGACTGACTCCGAGACTAGCTACTGCTCTGGCAAACTCGAGCCCGTCGCTTGCAGTGCGTCCACTCAGCACGGCGCGTCCTTCGGAAAGTAGTGCGCCGATTTCCTGGAAGGTCACCGGTCGCGGCCACAAGGGAGCCCAGAATTCCGCTCTCGCATCACTCTCGTCGGTCCCGTGGACGCCGCCCCAACCTGCACCCACCGCGCGCGCCGAGAATGGAAAACTCGCCTGGGACGATCCCGATGAGCTCTGGTGGCGGCGAGTCGCCGCGCCAGCAAAGGCGACCGCACCTTCGAGCATCAGCACGAAGTCCCAAGAGTTGACAAGGCTCTCCGCGCTGTAGCCACTCGTTGCGTTTGGTCCGCCCGCGGTGCCGGGCGCGAACTGACCGATCTTTGCGGGGATCAGTCCTCGAGATGGCACGTCAAAGAGTGACCGCCCCAGAGTGGACTCCCCGTCGACGGTTGGGAGCCCGGATAGCGCGTTGAAGAGCCCCCCACCCTGCCTCTGATTCGACACAAGGCGGCGCATGAAGTTGTTGGTAAAATCAAGACGGCCATCATTCCCCCCTGTGCCTAGCAAACTCGGGTAAGTAAGCCGGTTGTCAGACAGCCCAACCGCCGCGTCCAGCCAGTCAAGTGATCGATCCGGCAGTTCGGCTCGAAGCGCCGATACCAATTCCATCTTGTCGGTGGCCTTTGGGGGTTTGGCCAAACTACGGCGACGTGTCACGTCCATCGCGACGCCAATTGCCTCCGCGAAGGGAAGGAAGCGCTTGGCCACTGGCCCTGTAGCCAGTGGCCGGAACCCGTCCCTATTGTCCTTCGGATAGAAGCCGCTGCCACCGTTCCACGGCGCGATGATCGGACTTGGCGCGTAGTCGTTGAGGAAGAACCCGCACAAGGCGTCTCGGTCGAGAGACGTCCTTATGTGGAAGCGTTCATCCTCCCACCAACCTCGCGCCTTGAGATCGGCAGCTCGACCATCTACGTGGTTCGCATCGGACGAAATCAGGCGCAGTACCCCCAGCGCCTTCAGATAGGAAGCGAGCGGGGTCGGCGAACAACCGTCGAGCGTGATGGACTCAGGCATCGCCATCAGATCCCTTCCGTTCCTTCGCGGAAGCACGCCAGTCGGCCACCCGCACCAGGGCCTCCATCCAGGCGAGGCGGAATGGACCGAAGCGGGCCAACAGGTCGCGGGTCCGCTCTGTCCAACTCTCTCGGGTGGTCTCGTCCCAGCCGAGTTCCATCAACGACAGAGTGATGGGTCCGCCGGGCCAACGTTCTCCACCGCCGAGGTCGACGGGGTTCAACTCGTCGCCTTCCCATACGCCGCGAGCGAATCTAGCGCCGGCTCGATCCGCGTCCGTTGGAGCCCGCTCCCTCGGCAGCGCCCGCAGATTCATCCGGACCTTGCCGTGGTGGGCCGCTACCAAGTACGCGGTTAGATCCGTGTCACGCGACCATTCCTCGTGCGCCAGCAGTGCCAGCGCGGATGCGAGTTCGTGACGGAAGTACGCCCGGCCGTGGCGCAGATTCGACTTGACCGTCTTGGCGAGAGCTCCGTCGACCGTCTCCCCGTCTCGAAGACCCCGGCGCATAGTCTCCTGGAATACGTCATGCACCTTCCCCAGATCGTGCCAACGTGCGGCTCGAACGACCGCCGCCCGGGTATCGGCATCGATCCGGAGCGCGTCACACAGCCCTTTGGCTTCCTTCTCCACATGTCGTAGATGGGCGGCAAGCAGCACCGGTGCGCCGGTCTCGCTGCGCGGGTCTGCGTCGTACGTCTCGGACTCGCCGCCGGGTTCGTCGTCTCGGGGGCCTAGCGGGCTCTCCGTCGGCCCTCGGTCGGCGACAACGGGTTTGGGGGAGTCCTTGGGGTCGCCGGTGAAGCCTGCTGTTTCGCGGTACCCTCCTGCGGTGGTATCCGCGAGGAGTACAAGCCCGGGCCAAGGGTCCTGGATCAGTCGAGTCCAGCCAGCAGGCGCAGTGCCGGTCGGTCCGTCGGCCGGGCGCCACTGAGGATCCCGAAGAAAGACGGACTGTCGCTGCTTGCCCAGCTTCTTGACCCACTCTCTAGCCGAGCCAATCGGTACCGAGCACAACTCCTCGGCATTGGGAATGGGCGGCGTGTCGCCGATCATCTCGATATCTCGCCAGAACACACGCACATCGGCGTCGTCGGCGTCGCGAACGTATGGGGAGATGTCGACATCGAAACCGGTGAGATCAGGGTCAGTATCGAAGAGGTCGTCGAGGTCCTTCCGGCGAATCACCCTGAGCGGTGGCTCGATGTCTGCCGCCGCCGGCAGCCTCGCCGGGGCCGCGTCCGTCAGCGTTCGCAGACGTTCGCGCGCCGCCTTCATGTCCTCGGCCGAGTACGGCAGCGCGAGACTCTTGGCGGCCTTGGCGTCTTCGGCCTTAGCCAGAAGGTCCAACCAGATCACGTCGGCGCCTTCATCGAGCTCCGCGTAGCGATTGGCACGTCCGAAGCGCTGCACCATGGAGGACCAAGGAGCGAGTTCCGTCCACAGCACTGCGGCAGAGATGTCGACGCCCGCCTCGACGGCCTGAGTCGCGACCACGATCACATCGGCGGCGCCCTCGTATCCGTCCGCTCCGACGATCTTTTCGAATTCCCGCCTACGGTCCGCCGGGCGGAAACGACCGTGTACCAGCGCAAGTTCGGGAGGAGTGGCCGCGCCCTTCAGCAGTTTGCCGAGGGCGGCATGGACATCCTGCGCCCGCCGTACCCGGTTGAGGATCACCAAGGACATGCGTCCAGGACGATGGGCACCGAGGACGGCACGAGCAAGCTCATTAACGTACGTTTTGATATCGGCTGCCTTGCTCGAGTCGGGAGCGAACGCGGCGGGCGCCAGCGTCTTCCTTGCATTCGCCAGTCGCCGAAGGCGATCACCGGATTCCCGTGAAGGATCGACCCGTCTCAGCATGTTGGAGTTCTCCGCTGGCGGGCAAAAGTCCACGGTCTTGAGCCAATCCGGTTCCAGCGTGGCCGAAATCCAAAGGCTGCGGGCAGGACTCGCATCAGTGCGTTCTGCCTGTGCGTGCTTCACGGCGTCGTGGCGCCGGAAAGCTTCCAGTTGAGCCGAGGTCGCTCGGCCAGCTCCCATGAGTTGCACTTCGTCGAAGACCCACTGGGTGTCCGTATGGAGCAGCGCGAACTCCATGGGCCAAACCTTACGGGAGGAGGCGTAGCCACGCATGAGGGCACGGCTGAGCAGCATGTCCTGGGTGCCGACGATGATGATCGGGCGATCAGGCCGGTCAAGCCACTTCGCGGCTTCTGCGCCGCCCATGAGGACGTGGATGTCATCGGGCCCTGGTAGCCGCCCAACTCCCACGCCTTGATCGTTCAGCCTGCCGAACCAGGCTCCGGCGGCGCTCGCGGTCTGTTCGGCAAGCGTCCTCATCGGCAGGCACCAAACGAGCCGCATGGGTGTCGTCTCCGCCGCGCGCATACGATGCGCCGCCCAACCGAGGGTGACGCCAGCAGTTTTGCCTGATCCCGTAGGGGCGATCAACACTTCCGGCCACGCATCCGTGGCGAATCGGCATTGCCAACTGTCGGGCCGGATGTCCTCGCCGAACGCGATGCGATAGAGTTCTGCGGTGTTCACGCCGTGGGTACGGCCACGAGAAGCCTGTCGTTCCTCACTGCGGTGCTCTTCTTTGCTCGCACGGTCAGGGGCGCAACGGTGCGACTCGTCGGCTGTCCCGGACCCATGTGACCACAGGCTGGGGGCCAGAACCGCGACATCCGGCCCTATGGGACAGAGGATCTTCCACTTTCCGACAGGCTCCCGTCATCCGGGTGGCGCACCGTCAACTCGTACTGTCTGTCAGGCCGGAATCGGCCGGTTTCGCCCGGGTGCCAAGCTTCGTCGACGACCCATCTGGGCTGCTCGGACGTGACGACGACGAGTGCGGCGCGACGGCGTCTCGAAGGGTTCGGACGATCCACGAGTTGATGCTCAGGCGCTCGGCGGTCGCGGCGGATACCACGGCCCTGTGGAGTTCGGAGCCGAGACGCAGGTTCAGCTTGCCGGAGAACGGTCGTCGCGGCTCGACGCCATCTTCTTCACACGACCGCAGATACTCGTCGACGGACCGCTCGAACTCGCGCCGGAGTTCACGCGTCTCCGTCGCCTCGAACGTGGCGATCGGGTACGGTCCGCTGCTCACCACTCGTCCATGCAGGACATCGGCGGAGTCGTTAAACTCGACGGAAGCCACATATCCCTTGTACTCCATCAGCGCGATGTCTCCTCGGCTGCTGTCCCGACCTTCGTTGCCCGAGGCATGTGATGGTACCACTCCAGGTATCGAGAAATGGGCGAGAAGGGACCGAGAGACGTGGAATTGCCCACCGGACCCTCGGCGCGGTCGGCCCCCCGGCCTGCGAGCCGACTGGGCGCTGAGTTGTCAGGAGGCAGGACCGAGCGTGGGGTGGAGCTATCGTGGGTATCGAGAACCGGAGGCGAGAATTCCGCGAGCGGCTGTCGTAGTCTCAGGACACGGCATCGAGAACGCAGGCTGCGTTGTTTAGCCGGGGACAGGGGAAGGAGTAGGGGCCGGACTGGTGGACAAGACTTCGACTTCTCGCGCAGGCCAATCTCCCAACGACGAGGAGAGCCCTCAACGCGCGACTCCGGGGAGAGCCGGGCGCCGCGAGCGCGAGTCCCCGCTCATCCCCGCCCGCATCCTCAACGAGTTCGTCTACTGCCCGCGGCTTGCATACCTCGAGTGGGTCCAGAAGGAATGGGAGCACTCGTCCGACACGGTCGAAGGGCGTCATGTCCACCGGCGGGTCGACCAGGCCGGTGGAACGCTGCCGGACTCGGACGACACCTCGGAGGAACTGACGGTTGCCCGCTCTGTGGAGCTGTCCTCCGAGCGACTGGATCTCATTGCCAAGATGGACCTCGTGGAAGCCGAGAACGGTGAGGTCAAGCCGGTAGACTACAAGCGCGGTAAGCGACCCCACGTGCCCCGGCAGGCTTACGATCCGGAGCGCGTGCAGCTCTGTGCCCAGGGCCTGTTGCTGGAAGAGCACGGATATCGTTGTACGGAAGGCATCCTCTACTTCGCCGGTTCCAGGGAGCGGGTCCGTGTGCCGTTCGACGATGAACTGCGCGCGCTGACGCTCGATTCGCTCCAGCGCCTGCGTTCCACGGTTGAGGCGGGGCAGGTTCCGCCCCCGCTCGAGGACAGTCCCAAGTGTCCCCGGTGCTCCCTCGTGGGCATCTGCCTGCCCGACGAGATCAATTGGCTGCGGTCGGGTTCCGCGGACGTACGGCCGCTGAGCGTTCACCAGACACGCGGGCTCCCGGTCTATGTGCAGTCGCATCGCGGGAAGGTGGCCAAGCAGGGGCACCGGCTGGCGATCACCAAAGATGACGAAGAGACGACCTTTGTCCGTCTGGCCGACACTTCTCAACTCGTCGTGATGGGCAACGTCTACGTCAGCACGCCGACGTTGCATGAACTCATGCGGCGGAACATCCCAGTGACGTGGCAATCCTATGGTGGTTGGTTCCTCGGGCACACGGTCGGCGCCGGCCACGCCAATGTGGAACTGCGCACGGCGCAGTACCGGGGCTCGTTCGCGGAAGACGTGTGCCTGCGTCTCGCCCGCGGTTGGGTGCAGGCGAAGATCCGCAATTCGAGGACGCTTCTGCGGCGCAACTGGCGTGGGACGGAAGCCAGCGAAGGGGTACTGAAAGATCTCAAGCGTCTGGGGGAACGGGCGGGCCGGGTGCGCGACATCGCCTCTCTGCTCGGAGTGGAGGGTGCTGCGGCTGCTCGCTACTTCCAACACTTCGAAGGGATGCTCAGAGAGGAGGCGGATGCGAGCATGTCCTTCGAGATGCGGCACCGCAACCGCCGTCCCCCGAGCGACCCGGTGAACGCGATGCTCTCGTTCGGCTACGCGCTTTTGACGCGCGCTTTCGTCACGGTGCTCTCAGCGACGGGGTTCGATCCGTACCGGGGGTACTTCCATCAGCCGCGGTACGGACGCCCGGCCCTCGCATTGGACATGATGGAGCCGTTCAGACCGCTGATCGTCGACTCGGTGGTCGTGACGGCGATCAACAACGGTGAGGTGCGTCCAACCGACTTCGTCCGCACCCCGATCGGCGTCAACCTGTCGGACAGTGGCCGAAAGCGGTTCATCCGGGTGTTCGAGCGGCGGCTGGGCCAGGAGGTCACACATCCCCTGTTCGGGTATCGCGTCGAGTACCGTCGCCTGTTGGAGATGCAGGCTCGGTTGCTAGGCAGGTTCCTCATGGGCGAGATTCCCGCCTACCCGAACTTTGTGACGCGCTAACCCATTCCAAGTAGGAGGAGCGCAGGGTGGCTGCGGACGAACGGCTCTACTTCGTGGTCTACGACATCGCCGATCCCAAGCGCTGGCGGTCGGTGTTCAAGACCATGCATGGCTACGGGGACTGGGTGCAGCTCTCCGTGTTTCAGTGTCGCCTGAGGCGTGTGCGGCATGCCGAACTCGTCGCGGATCTGGATGGACTAATCCACCATAAGGAGGATCATGTCGTCATCGTGGACGTGGGCTTGGCCGACAAGGTGGAACCCAAGGTCGTTGCGTTGGGCAAGAGGCGCTACAATCCGGTGAGCCGGGAGCCCACCATCGTCTGATCTGCCGCGGGTCGCGCGAGCGGTCCGGTGCCGGTGTCCGAACCGGGGACCGCTCGCAGGGTCCAATGCTCTTTGTCATTCAAACGCTTGCACTATTCGGCGCTCTCTGTGAGCATGCCAGGCGTGGTGCGATGGCGTCCGTCCGTTGGACCGCTCGCAACCTTCGTCGGAAACGCGTAGCCTGCGTGGGACTCAGGGAACGCCGTATTCCCCTGCCTTGTGCAGGGGCCTCATTGAAGCGGCTCCGCATCTGCCTTGAGTTGCTGCCTGGATGAGTATTCCCCTGCCTTGTGCAGGGGCCTCATTGAAGCGATGAATTGGAGCCGGTGGTGCATTTCCGTTGGCGGTATTCCCCTGCCTTGTGCAGGGGCCTCATTGAAGCACCGATGGCCGCGGCACGCCGATCCGCTCGCCCAGGTATTCCCCTGCCTTGTGCAGGGGCCTCATTGAAGCTTGGGGTCGCTGCCCTTGGCCGGTTGCGTGACGCCAGTATTCCCCTGCCTTGTGCAGGGGCCTCATTGAAGCCTGGCCTTACACCCGATACACAGGATGCTACGGGGGTATTCCCCTGCCTTGTGCAGGGGCCTCATTGAAGCCTCTCGGTGTGTGAGCGGGCACTATACCCTGCCGTGGTATTCCCCTGCCTTGTGCAGGGGCCTCATTGAAGCTCATCGTGGCGGGGACGGCCTATGACGTGTCCGGCGTATTCCCCTGCCTTGTGCAGGGGCCTCATTGAAGCCGGGGTTGGACATGGCGCCAGATGCCGGTATACTCTGTATTCCCCTGCCTTGTGCAGGGGCCTCATTGAAGCTCCCGCTCGTACGAGTAGTCCAGGCGCACCGTGTAGGGTATTCCCCTGCCTTGTGCAGGGGCCTCATTGAAGCACCGTGGTGCCGCCAGCGCACGTGATCGTCAGGCGCGTATTCCCCTGCCTTGTGCAGGGGCCTCATTGAAGCCACTTGATGGGTGGCGCCCCGGCGCTGCAACTCAAGTATTCCCCTGCCTTGTGCAGGGGCCTCATTGAAGCGCTGACGATGCGGACAAGAATGACGACGCGTGCTGGTATTCCCCTGCCTTGTGCAGGGGCCTCATTGAAGCCGAATCAGGACGGTCCACCCGTCGCCCGGGTTGCTGGTATTCCCCTGCCTTGTGCAGGGGCCTCATTGAAGCCACGTACGCGTGCAGCGCTTGCGCGTTGTCGTCGCGTATTCCCCTGCCTTGTGCAGGGGCCTCATTGAAGCAGACGTAACGGGCGCTTCTCGCGATCTGCGGTCACGTATTCCCCTGCCTTGTGCAGGGGCCTCATTGAAGCCGATATCTATGAAGCGCCGCCCATACCGCAAGTGGGTATTCCCCTGCCTTGTGCAGGGGCCTCATTGAAGCGCCAAGATCCGCGCCGTACCGTTCACCTCGTGCCGGGTATTCCCCTGCCTTGTGCAGGGGCCTCATTGAAGCCGGGAGCTGATCGAGAAGCGACCTGGAGCCATTGGTGGAGCACGGCCGTATCGAGTATTCCCCTGCCTTGTGCAGGGGCCTCATTGAAGCCTGGTCGGGGCGGTAGACGGTAATGGCATACCCCGTGTATTCCCCTGCCTTGTGCAGGGGCCTCATTGAAGCTTGGCTGCCGCTCTTGCCGGCGTTGCCTTCGCATTGTATTCCCCTGCCTTGTGCAGGGGCCTCATTGAAGCCGGCCGGCCCCGCCGGGGGCCGGCCTCGTCAGTGGCGTATTCCCCTGCCTTGTGCAGGGGCCTCATTGAAGCGTGCAGAGGCTCTGGGCGACCCTCTAGTCCGCCCAGTATTCCCCTGCCTTGTGCAGGGGCCTCATTGAAGCCCACCGGTGCGCAGGTGGCGCGAGTGGAATGGGTGCGGTATTCCCCTGCCTTGTGCAGGGGCCTCATTGAAGCATGGCTGTCGGTGTCTGCCGGGATGGAGTAGGTAGGTATTCCCCTGCCTTGTGCAGGGGCCTCATTGAAGCGCGAAGATCGCAGCCGAGTAGCCATAGCGCGCGCTGTATTCCCCTGCCTTGTGCAGGGGCCTCATTGAAGCCCATTGCTGCCAGCCAGCGGGAACGACGACCACGTAGGTATTCCCCTGCCTTGTGCAGGGGCCTCATTGAAGCCTGGTCGAGGACGACGCCAATGTTGGCCCTGGCAATGTATTCCCCTGCCTTGTGCAGGGGCCTCATTGAAGCGGGGTTCGGAGCCGCGACGCAAGTTGTCGATACGAGTATTCCCCTGCCTTGTGCAGGGGCCTCATTGAAGCTCACTGGCCGCTCACGTCCCGAGCGTGGACGGCGCGTATTCCCCTGCCTTGTGCAGGGGCCTCATTGAAGCGGGGAACGCCCACGTCGCGGCCGCACGCGGTATTACCTGTATTCCCCTGCCTTGTGCAGGGGCCTCATTGAAGCCAGCCGGACGGCGCCGCCTACGGCGGCCAGACGCGCGTATTCCCCTGCCTTGTGCAGGGGCCTCATTGAAGCTTCAACATCGATGCATCCTCGGAGTTCCTCGCGCCCGGTATTCCCCTGCCTTGTGCAGGGGCCTCATTGAAGCGATGCGCGCGCTCCGGCAAATCATCGCGACCCAGAGTATTCCCCTGCCTTGTGCAGGGGCCTCATTGAAGCTCGTCGTAACACAGCGCGCAGTCGTGCGCACCGGGGGTATTCCCCTGCCTTGTGCAGGGGCCTCATTGAAGCTCCGCGTCGGCGCTGATCAGGTACCCCATGACGTTGTATTCCCCTGCCTTGTGCAGGGGCCTCATTGAAGCCGAGATCTCGATGCCCAGCACGCGCGGCCAGCGGCGGTATTCCCCTGCCTTGTGCAGGGGCCTCATTGAAGCGACATTGGTCCGCGTCGCCTTTCGGCCACCGCCACGTATTCCCCTGCCTTGTGCAGGGGCCTCATTGAAGCTCCGAACGCTAAGCACCCCCCCCCTCCCGTCGGGGTATTCCCCTGCCTTGTGCAGGGGCCTCATTGAAGCGGACAGCGCGCGCTCTTGCCCTTGTGGGATCGGTGCGTATTCCCCTGCCTTGTGCAGGGGCCTCATTGAAGCGTCTCCAGTCGTCTGTGTCTTCTCCATCATCTCTCTCGTATTCCCCTGCCTTGTGCAGGGGCCTCATTGAAGCGCGCAATTCCTTGGCGAGCGGCCCGGTCAGGGACGTGTATTCCCCTGCCTTGTGCAGGGGCCTCATTGAAGCGTGGCGCGGGAGGAGCGCATGGAGGGCAAGACGCGGTATTCCCCTGCCTTGTGCAGGGGCCTCATTGAAGCCGCTCCGCGGCCTTGCGCCGATCCTCCTCCGCCCTGTATTCCCCTGCCTTGTGCAGGGGCCTCATTGAAGCTTGATCGTCAGCGTGTTGTTGTCGTCGCGCGTGACGTATTCCCCTGCCTTGTGCAGGGGCCTCATTGAAGCGGCCTGAACCCATAGCCGTCGCGGAGACGATCAGGGCTGTATTCCCCTGCCTTGTGCAGGGGCCTCATTGAAGCCCGAGCAGCGCGGCCATGGTGGAGATGTCTCCGACGTATTCCCCTGCCTTGTGCAGGGGCCTCATTGAAGCGTAGCACCGTACACAGGCTAACAAGCCCATGCACTGTATTCCCCTGCCTTGTGCAGGGGCCTCATTGAAGCGTACTGTATTGATGTGGGGTTCCTGATTCGGTGGCTTGTATTCCCCTGCCTTGTGCAGGGGCCTCATTGAAGCGCTTGCGACGACGACGGCGCTTGGTGGGCTCCCACTGTATTCCCCTGCCTTGTGCAGGGGCCTCATTGAAGCAGGAAGGCCATAAGGCAGCGACTCCGTAAGGGGGGAGTATTCCCCTGCCTTGTGCAGGGGCCTCATTGAAGCCGAGTCGGTGCAGGAGTTTGCGTCAGGGTCGTCTGGTATTCCCCTGCCTTGTGCAGGGGCCTCATTGAAGCCCCACTCTCGATCCGGCGCGCGACAGCGTGACGGTGTATTCCCCTGCCTTGTGCAGGGGCCTCATTGAAGCGTGGCCGTGGTGGCCGTTATCGTGGCGCAGCAGATGTATTCCCCTGCCTTGTGCAGGGGCCTCATTGAAGCGACGGCCTCCGCGTGGCAGACCCAATGGCGTTCCGCGTATTCCCCTGCCTTGTGCAGGGGCCTCATTGAAGCCCCGCTTCCGCCTGGGCCAGCCAAGTGGCCAGTTCCTGTATTCCCCTGCCTTGTGCAGGGGCCTCATTGAAGCCTGGTCTTGGCGGCACCGTGCACCTTGGACATATCCGTATTCCCCTGCCTTGTGCAGGGGCCTCATTGAAGCCAACTTGTTTGCGGTTGACTCCCAATCATCGTAGAAGTATTCCCCTGCCTTGTGCAGGGGCCTCATTGAAGCCCGCGCGGTCCAGCGAGCCACCGTAGCGGTCGACCGCGTATTCCCCTGCCTTGTGCAGGGGCCTCATTGAAGCCTCGAGGTCGCAGAGGAACGCGATCGCGCTGGATGTATTCCCCTGCCTTGTGCAGGGGCCTCATTGAAGCATCTTGACGCGCAGGTCATCCATCGTACCGCCGTGTATTCCCCTGCCTTGTGCAGGGGCCTCATTGAAGCGACCGATCTCCTGAAACTTGGGTTGCATGACGTGGACCAGTATTCCCCTGCCTTGTGCAGGGGCCTCATTGAAGCTACTCGGTCGCGCGCCTCGGTGCACATGCCGCGCGCAGTATTCCCCTGCCTTGTGCAGGGGCCTCATTGAAGCGATGCACGGCGGCTCCCACTCGAAACCACCCCGGCGTATTCCCCTGCCTTGTGCAGGGGCCTCATTGAAGCGCGACCGTCCAATCATTGTTGTTCGCCACCCACAAGTATTCCCCTGCCTTGTGCAGGGGCCTCATTGAAGCCATCAGCCCCTCCCTTTACAGCGACCATCAGGAAGAGGTATTCCCCTGCCTTGTGCAGGGGCCTCATTGAAGCTAGCATCTTATCGCCATCAGGGCTTAATTCGTTGTACGTATTCCCCTGCCTTGTGCAGGGGCCTCATTGAAGCTCGGCGTCGGGATCGTCGCCGTCACCCTCCCCCGAGGTATTCCCCTGCCTTGTGCAGGGGCCTCATTGAAGCCCCGAGAATCACATCCTGTTCGACGAGGCATCGGCCGTATTCCCCTGCCTTGTGCAGGGGCCTCATTGAAGCTACGCCATCGCGGCGGTGAGGCAGGCCGTATAGCCCAGTATTCCCCTGCCTTGTGCAGGGGCCTCATTGAAGCCCGCCGCCGCCGCTCCCCATCCCGCGGTGCATGTGGTATTCCCCTGCCTTGTGCAGGGGCCTCATTGAAGCAAGGTAAAAAGGGAAAACTAATGCCTCTCAACAGCGTATTCCCCTGCCTTGTGCAGGGGCCTCATTGAAGCCGATGCAGATTCCTCGGGTCACAGCGCCCTCCTGCGGTATTCCCCTGCCTTGTGCAGGGGCCTCATTGAAGCAGGTATTGGCGGGCGATCCAGTCGTGCTCTACCCGGTATTCCCCTGCCTTGTGCAGGGGCCTCATTGAAGCGCTACTTGGCTGCTAGTCCGGCTTCGGCGTCCGGGTATTCCCCTGCCTTGTGCAGGGGCCTCATTGAAGCCGCCGGCGGTCGCGTCGCCATACGCGCCGGAGCCGAGGTATTCCCCTGCCTTGTGCAGGGGCCTCATTGAAGTAGCGGCACGCCCGTGCTCACGGCCCGCACCCCGAAGTATTCCCCTGCCTGTGCAGGGGCCTCATTTTGGAGCCCGGAGGACGCGCTGTGGCGTCATTGAAGGCGGCAAGGCATCGCGCGTCCGGTCGGCACGGTGCCAATGCTCCCTGCCGTTCTCGAGCTGAGGGCGCCATGGACTTACTGACTGCCCCGGGCCGTCGTCACCGCGGGAGGCGGGAGTGCGGACCTTGTGGGGCGCCGTGCTCGCGGTCCTGGCCGCCCGGACGTGTCCGGTTCGTCCGGATTGCCGCGCACTCGGTCGAGTTCGGGTGCGTTCAGCCAGTACCTGGTTTGCCGAGCCAGGCCGGTCCTCCGCAGCGCGCCGAGACTGACCAGGTCTGCGAGGTCACGGGTTGCGGTGGCCGACGAGGCGCCGGTGATCGACTGATAGTTGGCCGAACTCAACCCGCCTTCGAAGCCGCGGGGCTCCTCCTGGAACAATCGATGTAGCGCCGTGGCCTGCCGGTCGTGAAGCCTGCCGTCCAGGGAACTGAAAAGCCGCGCCTGTGCCGCGTGCCTCGTGAGCCGCTGGGTACCGTCCCCGAGTGCGTCGATGGTGGTGCGCGCGAACCACGTTTGCCAGGTCGCGGCGTCCAGCGAGCGCTTGCAGCTATCGAGCGCCTCGTAGTACTCCCCCCGGCGGGCGCGAATCGCCTGGGACAGCGGAATCAGACTCGGGCGCCCCAGGCAACGCGCGAGGGCTTTTTCCGCAAGCGCCCGGCCGATGCGGCCGTTGCCGTCCTCGAACGGGTGAACGCACTCGAAGTACAGGTGTGCCGCCCCGGCGACGGCCAGGGCGTCCGCCGCGACGCCGTCCTCCGTCGCCTCGTTGAACCACTCCACGAAGGTATCCATCTCCGCGGCGACTCGGGTCCCCGGCGGAGCTTCGTAGTTGACCTTTGGGGTGCTGCGCCGCGCCGTGACGATCTGCACTGACTCCGGTCCGGAACGGTATCTTCCCAGGGCCCGAATCGCGGGGTCGCTGGACATCAACGTCAAGTGCCAGTCACAGAGCATCTCGTGACTCAGGGGATCTTGAAACGTCTGGTAGACACCCATTGCCAGCTTCGCCACGCCGCGTTCGGCGGCCGGGGCGTGCAGCGCGGGCTGAAGCCCGAAGAAATGCAGCAGCGACGCGCGGATCGAGTCTCGTTGCAGGGCCTCCCCCTCGATGGCCGAGGTTTCCAGCGCCTCGGCCGTCAGCCACTCGAGATGCACGTCGAGGGAGTCGGCGCCGCCGACGAACGCGAGCGCCCCGGACTGCCACGCGGCCTCGGTGACGAACCGCGAGGCGTATCCCTGCAGCGCGGCGTCGTCCCAAGTGAACGCGGGCCACCGAGGCAGTTCCCAAACCCAGTGCCGTTTTGTGGTTTGATCCATGAAGGCGCGCCCCATCAATCAGTTTTGGGCATGTGTTGATGGGAATTGTAGCTGAATCGCCTCATTCCCAGATCCGTGACCGCCGGGTGAAGACGATCCACCAATCATCGCCTCGCTCCTTGCGGTGGCCGGCCCTTCTGCACGATCCCGCGGGCGATCGTCCC
Source organism: Pseudomonadales bacterium (assembly GCA_963664635.1). Lineage (GTDB taxonomy): Bacteria > Pseudomonadota > Gammaproteobacteria > Pseudomonadales > Azotimanducaceae > VXNE01. Next base: position 2,038,548 of record OY761542.1, read on the forward strand.
GGGTGTTCAGGCGCGCGCTCGGTGGTATCGGCGTCCGGGATCGTGCGGCCCGTGTCCGATCTCGACCACGAGGCCCCGGTCGACGAGACCCTTGAGGCGCGTGCGGGTTGCCCGGGTCGACAGGCCGATCGCCTCGGCGACCTGACGCGTACCGAGGCCGTCCGGCGAATCCAGCGCGGCGAGGATGGCCTGTTCCGTGGACTGAACGGGCGCGGCCTCGGGGAGGCTGCCGGTATCGGTGACGTAGTGCCCCGTTTCGTCGCGGACGGAATGCGCCGCTTCGACACCTCTGTGCATCGTTACCCGCAGCCGGTTCCCGAGCTCCTCCCAGACTGGTGCCGGGAGCCCCATGCTGCGGCACGCCGACAGCATCCGCGGGACGCCGCTGCCCCACTGCTCGACGAGCCGAAGTTCGTGGAACACGCGCCCGATCACCCGGTTGCGCAGCTTCGAGACGCCCCGCGGCAGGTCTTCCAGCGTAAGCCCGAACGGCAGTAGCCCGGGATTCTCCACCTCGAGGCGGTCCTCGAAAATCGACACGCGCAGCGGCGCGCCGCGCTGCGAGTAGTCCGCATGCGCCACGGCGTTGACGAGGGCTTCGCGGACCGCCACGGGCGGCAGCGACCAGCGCCGCTGGGCGCGCACGCGCCCGATGTCGATGCCGGCGGCCAGGTGCCTCTCGACGAACGCGACCGCCGCGGGGATGGCGTCCGGAAGGGGCATGGTGAGTTCGACCTGGTCCAGGATCTGCGCCTTGTCCGTACCGGCGAACCGTCCCGCCTGGATCCAGGCGTCGGGGAACCGGGCGAGCCGGTCCCGGCCGAACAGGAGCAGTCCGCCGACGGAGGGCACGCGGCGGTCCTGGTGGGTCGTGCACAGTCCCAGAACGTCGAGGTCGCCCTCGGTCAGCTTCCGGAGCCCGGAAAAGGACTCGGAAGCAGCTCGGAAGTCGATGGCTTCCGAGTCGAGTTCGGGAAGGGCATGCTGGTCGAACGATTGGCCGAGTGCAAAGCGCCGCATCTCGGCGATAAGGTCGGCATCGGCGCGCCGGTTCGTCGATCCGACCCGTACGTAGGCGCCGCTCTCGGGAGCGTTGCCGAGATGGTGCGGGCGTCTGTCGCTGGGGTGGACGCGCACGGCGAGAACGAGCCGGTCGCGGTGGCCCAGCAGCTCGATATCGGGCACCAACCGGGGCGAGATACGGTCGGCGATCAGGCTCGCGAGCCGCTCTTCGTCGGCCAGCGGGTCGGCAACGCCGAGCACGTTGCGCGTGCCGTCCTCGACACCGACCAGGATCGTTCCACCGGAGGTGTTCGCGAACGCGACGACCGATCGCATCAGGCCGGTCGGCGACGAGAGGTCGCGCTTGAACTCAAGGGTCTTGCCTTCGTGCCGGCGGAGGAGGGCAGTGACGTCCATAAGTCGGAAGTTTACTAGGAAGCCTTGGCAAGTGGAAAGGCTTCAGAGCTATCTTCCGAGTGATGGTTGAGGACCGTATCGTCAACGGCGGGATGCCCGTGCTGGTCGTCGTACCGCCCGCGCGGTCGGGCGCCGGGGACGCCCGGGCAATCTACCGGCTCGGATGCCCCCCCACCCACACCGGGCTCGACCACGCCGTCGCCTCGTTCACCTGCTTGACCCGCACGTAGTAGTAGTCGCCGTGGATCGTGCCGGTGTCGCCGATTTCGAAGCGGACGTCGTCGGGTCCGTCCGTCTCGAGCCGCCGCAGCGTCACGGTGTCCTCGTAGGCGTCGAACGGCAGGGTCCGCTGTACCGTGCCGTCCCGCAGTTCCGAGAGCGGCAGCTCCACCGTCGATGCGGGCACGGTCGCGTGCACGCGGTAGAACGGGGGGCCGCCGCCGGTCTCGTCGCCGGCTTCGAGGACCAGCCGGACGCGCGCGTCGCGCTCGATGCCGCCGAGCGTCAGCCGCAGCGAACTGGTGTCCCCCCGCGTGATGGTGGCGAAGTGCACGACGCCGGCGGCGTCGGTCTCGAGGCGCTGCATGTCCGGGTTGAAGAAGTCGGTCGGCGTGATCGCGCCGAGTTGCGCGCCGGTGATCTCGAGCGCCCCGGCCCAGGGGCGCCAGCCGCGGGGATTGTCGCCGCGGTGCATCGGCACGGACGGCGACGCGAACGTGAGGTGGAAGGTCTCCTCCGGCTGCAGGGGACCGTCCCGGTTCGCGGTGGCGTAGTCCGTGCGCCAGAGCTCCTCGCCGTTCTTGATCACCGTCACGGTGTCGATGGGCCCCGTGCCGATGACTCGACCGGAGATGTGGCGTTCCGCGGCGAACGGCACGCGCTGGCCCATCGCCCCGTCGTTCACCGTCGCCTGCAGGATGATGCGGTCGCCCGTGGTCGCATACGCCCGGGCCGCCTTCATTGCGTCGAACAGCGCGTCGCGGGACAGCTCATCCGCGAGTACGCCGCCCAGGCCGCCGCGCTGCGCCAGGCCGCCGCCGCGCGGGGCGGTGTAGCCGGGCTGGGCCAGGTGGTTGTCGCTGGCCGCGGTGAAGCCGACCTGGTGCCCGCGGCGCAGGTACGCCTGGCCGAACCACTCGAACGCGCCGTGCTGCGACATGATCTCGACAAGTGGCTGCAGCTTCGGATCGCTCAGGCGGAAGTTGCCCGTCTGGTGCGCGTGGGGGATCACCACCACGTCCGCCGGGTCGTGCAGGTCGCGCAGACCCGCGTACAGATCCGACAGCGTCGGGAAGTACTGGGTCGGGACGCGCAGGCGGTCCTGCGGCGTGCGGAAAAGCACGTTGTGGTGCCCGCCGAACTGGTTCCGGGTGCTCCACTCGTAGCCGAGATAGGCGATGAAGCGCCCTTCCTCGGAGTAGTCGGCGACATGGCGCTTCATCACCTCCCACTCGAAGTCGTCGGTCCAGATGTCGTGTTCCGAGTGGGTCACGAAGTCGAGCCGGGCGTCTTCCTTCGCCCAGGTCATGAACTTGTCCGGTGTACCGATCCCCTCGGCGAAGCCGGAGTGCCCGTGGGTGTCGCCCCAGTAGACGGGGGAAGCCTCCGGGGACACGAGGACGGGGTTCGCGACTCCGGCGATGCTGCCGTCGGCGGAGGCGATGGTGATCCGGTAGACGCCCGGTGCGTCGAAACGCACGTCGCTGAGCACGACGATGGGGTCTTCGCCGGCGGGGAGTTCGCCGATGCGCTCTCCGTTGGCATATGCGCGCCACGCCGGGTAGGGCCCCTGCGCCCGGTTGTAGAAGCGGTCCTCGGCGCGCACGGCGAGGTCGAACGGCGCTCCGGGCCGCACCACCGACGGCGCGAAGCCGTGCACGCCCGCGAGTTCCGTGCCGGTGATGCGAATGGCCTGGATCGGCAGGGAGAAGAGGTGCCCGTCCTCCTCGAAGGCGACGTAGAGCGGGAAGGGCATGCGGTCGCTGGAGAAGCTCGGCATCAGCAGCCCGCGCCCGCCGCCGGACCGGTCGCCGTAGGTGACCGTCACCGTGTCGCCGGGCCCGAGCCGGCCTTCGGTGAGGCGGAAGAAGAGTACCGGGGCCGCCCCGCGGAAGCCCCCGTGCATGCCGGCGACGGCTCTCGCGCCCGCGGCGAACCGCGCGGACGCGTTGGAAGTCGAGATGCTCACGAGGCCGTCGCCGCCCGGGTCGTCGGTCTGGAAGGCGCCGTGGTTCCCGATGAAGTGACGGGTGACCGCGATGCCGCCGCCCGGAGCGACCTCCTGCGTGCCGACCGCCCAGGTCTGCGTGAACGTCGCCTGGGAACGGGCTTCGAAAGGCCCGGTGTCGGCGCTGAGCTTGCCGAGCGCTTCGGGTCGCTCGTCGAGGACCGTCAGCTCGCCGATGAAGGCGTCCATGGCGGCCAGGCCGGCCGGGCTGGTGGCTGCGGGGCGGCGGGCGACGGTCGTCAGGTTGACGGGCAGATAGCCGCCGGTCATGGAATATGCGTTCAGCCAGTCCCACAGGACATCGGTCCGCTGGCGGACGGTGGTCGCGTCGGTCGGTCGTTCGGCGACCTCGGCCTTCAGTTGTTCCACGCGGGCGCGCAGGTCGGCTTCGAGGTAGTCCGCGGGCTGTGCGGCCGCCCCGTTCGCCAGCGAGGCGGTCAGCAAGAGTGCCACGAAGCGGTAGCAGGATCGGAAACGCATGCGAAGGGCTCCCTCGAGACGCGTTGCGGACGCGGGGCTGCCGCCGGATTATGGCACGGGGCGGGCGACCCGCCGTGACGGGCAGACGCCCTCGAAGTCCCGTCAGGCCTCTGCGTTCATCGGGTCTCCTTCCCGGCGAACGCGCGGCCCGCCGCCCGGAAGGTGCCCGCCGCGTCGAGGAGCTGGTTGAGGTGCTGGCCCAGGGTGAGCGACTGGTCCAGGGGCATCGTCTCGGCCGCGCGATAGGTTTCCAGGGTCTGCCGGACGGCGGCGGGATCCAGGGCGACGATGCGCTCCGTGAACTCCGCCAGCGCCCTGGCCAGGCCTCCGCTGCCGTCCGCAAGCACGTTGACGAGCCCCGCCGCCTGGAGCCGTTCGGCCGGAACCGGGTCCCCGAACATGGCGAGTTCCAGCCCGATGCGCGCCGGCGCCAGCCGGGCGAGGATCGGGATGCAGACCGCGGCGGGAAACCCGTTGCGCATCTCCATCGCGCCGAACCGGGCGGACCGTTCCGCGATGACGAAGTCGCATCCCATGGCGAGCGTGAAACCGCCGGCGACCGCATGCCCCGCCACCGCGGCGACCGACGGAAAGGGCAGGCGCCGCAACCGGCGGAACACCTCGGTCCAGGACGCGTGCTGGCCCTGCGCGCGGTCGGCGGCCAGGTCCGCGGCCTCCTTGAGGTCCCGGCCCGCACTGAAGGTACCGCCGGCGCCCTGGATGACGACGGCGCGCGCCGCGCGATCCCCTTCGATGCGGCCGAGATGATCCGCCAACGCCGACATGGCGGCGCTGTCCAGGGCATTGCGCCGTCGCGGCCGGTCGATGGTCAGGGTGACGACGTTGCGCGCGTCGGTGTCGATCAGAATTTCCGCCATCTTCTCCTCCGTGCCGGGTCCCGGTGTCAGGAGCGGCCCATACGCGCTACTCGTACAGGCTCTCGAAGTCCCGCCAGAAGTCCGCGTAGGTCTTCGACACACAGCCCGGGTCGACGATCTCGCAGTCGCCCACCCGGCTCGCGAACACGGCGAACGCCATCGCCATGCGGTGATCGTGGAACGTCTCGAAGCGCGCCGGCAGCGGTGCTGCGGCGGGCGCGATGGAGATCCAGTCCGGCCCCGCCTCGACGTGCACCCCGGCCTTGCGCAGTTCGCCGGCCGGGCAGGCGATGCGGTCGCACTCCTTGTGCCGCAGCGTGGCGAGCCCGGTGATGCGCACCGGCGCCGGCAGGAACGGCGCCATCGCCATCAGGGTGGGGGCGGCGTCCGGCATCGCCTCCATGTCGATCGTGTCGAGCGGTCGCAACGCCCGCGGCCCGGTGACGGTGACCTGCTCGTCGGTAGCCCGCACCTCCGCGCCGAGCCGGGCGCACACGTCGAAAAAGGCGAAGTCGCCCTGTCCGGTGGCGGCGCCGAGGTTGTCGATGCGCACGGTCGAGGCGTGCAGGGTCGCCAGGGCAGCGTGGTAGGTGGCCGCGGACGCGTCCCCTTCGATGGTCACGTTCCCGCCGGCGTAGGGGCCCGGGGCAACGCGGAGCGTGGCTGGGCCTGCCGTTTCCACGGTCACACCCCGCCGCGCCATCTCGCTGCGGGTGAGGTCGACGTACGGCGCGGAGACGAGCTGGTCCTTCATGTGCACGGTCAGGCCGTCCGGCAGCCGCGGGGCGACGAGCAGCAGGGCCGACAGGTGCTGGCTCGTCACGGCGGTGCCCACGGATACCTGGCCCGCGTACGTCGCGGGACCGCGCACGGAGATGGGCAGGTGGCCGCCGTCGGTCGCCTGCGTCTCGCAGCCGAGCTCCGCGAGCGCCTCGATGATGTCGTGGTTGGGCCGTGCGCGCAGTGGCGGTTTGCCGTCGAGGTGGGTCGGGTCGCGGCGCAGCGCGGCAAGTGCGAGCAGCAGCCGCATGGACACTCCGCTCAGGCCAAGCTGTAGCGCGACCTCGCCCGTCCCGAGGGCCGCGGGCGGCGCCACCGCGAGGCGCGATGGGCCGAGCTCCCCGATCTCCGCGCCGAGACGCTGTAGCGCATCGCACATCTCGTCCACGTCATCGCAGCGTGGGACCCCGAGCAGGGTCGAAGATGCATCGGCGAGGGCCGAGATGGCGAGCTGCCGCAGCGCGATCGACTTGCTGCCGGGGAGGGTGACGGCGGCGTCGAAGGGTCGCTCGAGCCGGGGCACGCGGCGCACGGCTGTCATGTCGGCGTCCCGGACCCGGCCACGGCGAGATACGCGCGAACCACGTCACGCCACATGGTCAGCCGGCTCCCTCCGTCAGGGGATCGCCATGCTCAGGAGAGCTCGGCGAAGGCCTTGTCGGTGCCCGCGAGCGCCTGCGCGATGTCGTCTTCCGTGTGCGCGACGGACAGGAACATGTTGTGCCACGGGTGCAGGTAGACGCCGTGGCGCAAGGCGTTCGTGCAGAACGCGGACGCGCGCGCCCGGTCCCTGTCGTCTTCGAACTGGATCAGCGGCATCTGCGGCGGACCGCTCTGGCGGATGCCGTAGCCGTGCCGCTGCGCCTGCTCGTAGAGGCCGTCCCGCAGTTGCTGGCCGACCCGTTCCATGTGTTTCGGTCCGTCGATCTCGTTGAGCACGTCGAGGGTCTCGATGGCCGCCGCGAAGGGCGCCCCCTGGTACCAGAACGAGCCCGTGTAGAACACCTTCTCGGCGGCCTCGCGGTAGGGGCCGCTACCGAGTACGGCGGCCAGCGGCTCGCCGTTGGCGATGGCCTTGCCCCAGGCCGAGAGGTCCGGCTGGATGCCGAACTCCGACCAGCTCGCGTCGAGGGACAGGCGCAGGCCGGACCGGACGTCGTCGAGGATCAGCGCGGCGCCCTCGGCGTCGCAGATCTCGCGCGCGGCCCGGGCGAAGGCGGGGTCGACGAGTTCCTGGGTGTGCGGCACGTCATGCTTGTAGCCGGAGACGACGATGCCCGCGAGGTCGCCGGACGCGGCTTCGGCGGTCGCGACGAGGTTCTGGACATCGTTGAACAGATAGGTGGGGTAGTGCACGTGCTCTTCCGCGGGCGTTCCGGGGGACATGCGGTTCGCCCAGGGCTGCGAGCCGTGGTAGGCCGTCGAGCCGACGAGGATCTTGCGTTTTCCGGCGTGCCCCCGGGCGATCATGTTGCAGATCGTCGTCGCGTCGTTGCCGTTCTTGGCGAACACCGCCCACTCCGCGTGGCTTACCTGGCGCGTGAACTTCTCGGCGAGGTCGACCAGGGCCGGCGGCGGTCCGTCCGCCACGTCGAGACGGTCCCGCTGGGCGTCGGCGGCCGCGCGGATGCGGGGGTTGCCGTAGCCGGCGATCATCGGGCCGTAGGAGCACATGAAGTCGATGTACTCGTTGCCGTCGACGTCCCACATGCGGCACCCGGAGGCACGTTCGAAGAACTGCGGGTAGCTCTCGGGGAGGCGCGGATGCACCGCCATGTGGCCGTACATGCCATTCGGAATCACCCGTTTCGCGCGCTCGCGCAGCGCCAGATCGTTGCTCTTCGTGGCCACGTTCGGTCTCTCCGGTGTGCCTTTACTCGCATGATGTTACGCGTTACGTTCCGGTGACGACACCTGCAAGCGGGAGGGGAACCATGCACGTCGGAATGGCGGCCATCTTTCAGAATCCGGAAAACCACGTCTCGGACGGCGAGGTCTACGCGAACGAACTGCGCCTGGCACAACTGGCGGAGCCCCTCGGGTTCGACTCCATCTGGGGCGTGGAACACCACTTCACCGACTACACGATGTGCCCCGATGTCCTGCAGTTCCTCACCTACATGGCGGGGCGCACCGAGCGCATCCAGCTCGGGTCGATGGTCGTCGTGCTGCCGTGGCACGATCCGATCCGTGTCGCCGAGCAGGTCTCGATGCTGGACCACGTCTCGAACGGGCGGTTCATTCTCGGCCTCGGACGCGGCGCCGGCCGGATCGAGTTCGAGGGCTTCGGCGTGGACATGGGCGAGTCCCGGGAACGTTTCGTGGAGGCCGCGGAGATCGTCCTGAACGGCCTCGAGCAGGGCTGGTGCGAATACGACGGCAAGTTCTACCAGCAGGCCGCCCGCGATGTCCGTCCGCGCCCCGCACGCACGTTCAAGGGCCGCACTTATGCCGCGGCCGTTTCGCCGGAGTCGGTGGAGATCATGGCCCGGCTCGGCATCGGCATCCTGGTCATTCCGCAGAAGCCCTGGGACATGATCGACCACGAACTCACGACCTACCGCAACGTCTTCCAGGAAGTGAACGGCGCCCCGGCGCCGGCGCCGATCATCGCCGGCTGGGTGTTCTGCGACGAGGACGAGAAGCGCGCGCGGGAGATGGCCGTGCGCTGGATCGGCGGCTACTGGGAAACCGCCGCGAAGCATTACGAGATCGGCGGCGCGCACTTCGCGAACACCAAGGGCTACGAGTTCTACGCCGCCATGTCCGAGGTGCAGCAGGCGAGTGCGGCGGCGACCACCGAGGCGTACCTCGACCTGCAGGTGTGGGGCACGCCGCAGATGTGCATCGACCGCATCCGCCAGACGGCGGAGCGCATGCAGTCGAACACCTTCACCTCCGTGTTCAGCTACGCGGGCATGCCCTACGACGAGGCCGAGCGCAACCTGCGCCTGTTCGCGCAGAAGGTGCTGCCGTCGCTCCGGGAGGAGCAGGCGGTCGCGGCGGGCTGACGCGCGCCCGCGAAGCAGCGCCTGGAAAGAACACCTATAGCGACACCGTGATACCGAAAGAGGGCTCGACTCCGATGAACGCTCCACTGAAGAAGGAATACTCGAACCTCGGGTTTGACCCGGACGCCCTGCGGGAAAAGTACCGCCAGGAGCGGGACAAGCGCATGCGGGACGACGGCGACGACCAGTTCCTGCGCACCCAGGACGACTACGCCCACTACGCGGACGCAGACCCGTTCGTCGAAGAGCCCGAGGAGCGGGAGCCCGTCCAGCGGGAGATGGAGGTCGTCATCGTCGGCGGCGGCTTCAGTGGCATGATGGCGGCGGCGCGACTCAAGGAGCGGGGCGTCGACGACGTCATGCTGATCGAGTCCGGCGCGGACTTCGGCGGCACCTGGTACTGGAACCGGTACCCGGGCTCCCAGTGCGACATCGAGTCCTACTGCTACCTCCCGCTCCTCGAGGAACTCGGTTACATGCCGAAGGAGAAGTACTCCTACGCCCCCGAGATCTTCGAGCACTGCCAGCGCATCGGCGAGTACTACGGGCTGTACGACCTGTCGCTCTTCCAGACGCGGGTCACGGAACTGCGCTGGGACGAGGAGGACGCCCGCTGGACGGTTTCGACCCACCTCGGCGACCACATCCGCGCGCGATTCGTCATCCAGGCCGCGGGCACGGCCCACGTGCCGAAGCTCCCGGGCATCGAGGGCATTCACGACTACCGGGGCCACTCCTTCCACACCAGCCGCTGGGACTACGACTACACGGGCGGGGACCATTCGGGCGGCCTGACGAAGCTCAAGGACAAGCGGGTCGCGATGATCGGCACGGGCTGCACGTCCATCCAGGCTGTTCCGTTCGTCGGTGAGCACGCCAGGGAACTCTACGTCTTCCAGCGCACGCCGTCGTCGGTGGACCTGCGCGGCAACAGGCCGACGGACGAGGAGTGGTACAGGAACCTCGAGCCGGGCTGGCAGCGGGCGCGGCGCGAGAACTTCGCGGACATCGTGGTCGGGCGGCCGTTCGAGGAAGACCTGGTGGCCGACGGGTGGACGGACATCTTCCGCCGTCTGCAGTCGCTGCTGCCGCCCGAGGAGGCGGTGGAGGGCGATCCGGAGGAACTCGCGCTGGCGGCGGAGATCGAGGACTTCCGCAAGATGAACGAGATCCGCGCGCGGGTGGACGAGACAGTTGGGGACCCGGACGCAGCCGAGGCGCTCAAACCCTGGTACCGGCAGTTCTGCAAGCGGCCGACCTTCAACGACGAGTACCTCGACACCTTCAACCGGCCCAACGTGCACCTGATCGACGTGAGCGAGCGCAAGGGCGTGGACCGCATCACGGAGAAGGGCGTCGTTGCGAACGGCGTCGAGTACGAGGTGGACTGCATCATCTACGCCACCGGCTTCGAGATGACCTCGTCGCCCAGGCGCCGGGTGAGCTTCGACATCATCGGGCGCGACGACCAATCGCTGTTCGACCACTGGAGCCAGGGCCTGCGCACGCTACACGGCCTGTCGAGCCACGGCTTCCCGAACTGGTTCTTCATTGGCGTGAACCAGAACGGACTGTCGGTCAACATGACGGCGATGTTCGACGACCAGGCCCGCCACGTCGCCTACATCGTCGACGAGGTGCTGAAGCGGGGGAGCACCGTGGCGGAGGTGACCCCGGAGGCGGAAGCGGAGTGGGTGACCGAGATCCAGCAGCTGGCGTTCACTAACCGCGAATTCTTCGAGGCGTGCACGCCCGGTTACTACAACAACGAAGGGCACCTCGACGACCCGAGCAAGGGCCTCATCAACCACGCGTACGCGCCGGGGATCAACGCCTTCAACGCGCTCCTCGCCGAGTGGCGCGAGCAGGGGGATCTCGAGGGATTCGACCTGCGTTGACGAGGGAAGGATCCCGGCGGCGGCCCATCCGTCAGGATGGGCCGCGAGCGCAGGTCGCGCTTACGCGCCCATCTCGAAGAAGCAGAGCTTGTTGCCGTCGAGGTCGCGAACGTACGCCCCGTAGAACGTCGGCAGGCGTTCGCCGGGTTCGCCCTCGTCGGTGGCGCCGAGGGCGAGGGCCTTGGCGTAGAGCTTGTCGACGCCTTCCCTGCCGCCACCGGGGATGGCGATCATGTTGCCGTTGCCGGGCTGCTGTGCTTCCTCGTTGTACGGGATGCAGATCGCGAGCATGGCGGCGCCCGGTCCCGTCCCGTAGAACTGGATGCGGTCCATGCCGAACAGGCGCGAGGCCCCGAGTTCGCCGAGCAGGTCGTCGTAGAAGGCCGTGGCGCGGTCCATGTCGTTCACGCCGATGGTTGCGTATCCGAGCATCGCTTGTCTCCGTGGTGTGGGTGGGTGCGGCGGCGAAGTCTATGCGCGCGGCCGCCACAACGCCAACCGCAGCGCCGGGATGGCGCCCGGTCAGCCGCAGAGCTGGCGGACGCGGTCGCGGTAGTCCTCGGCGATCACCTCGAGGGCTCTGCCCTTCGATCAGATCCCGGGGCCATGACCACGTCGCCCGGGGCGCTTTCGTGGACGCCTTTGGGCTCTCGCGTTGAACTTGGCCAGTTCCGTCCTGAAACGGTCTTCGTCGGGCAGTAAGGAGCACGCCTTCTCGTACGCGGCGACAACGTCCGTCCCTGGTGCTCCGGTCCACTCTCGGACGCGCCCGAGGTCGCGCCAGGCCCAGGCGTGACGCGTCGGCGAGGCGTCGAGCTGGATCACCCGCTCTAGCTGGGTCCGCGCTTCGTCGAGGAGCCGCCGGTTCACGTCTCGCCATGTACCTTGCCGGCGGCGGTAGGCATCTCTGGCAAGACTGATCTTGGTTTGCGCGAACTCATGCAGTGCCCGCGCGTCGCCGGCAACGGCTTCTCCGGCGCGCTCGAAGTACCTGTGGGCGGCCCGCTGCTCGTCCAGCCTCCTGGCCAGGATGGCCGTATCGATCGCGATGGCGCCGGACGGGACCTCGGAGAGCGTGTCGAGCGCACGGCGGGCGACGGCATCCTCACCGATTTCGAGGAGAGCTTCCATCAGCGTATTCGTGACGTGGCCACGGGCAAACTCGGGGCCCTCGTCGACGAACCGCGCCCACACCCGCTCGGCCTGGTCCGGTTGGCCTCGCTCGGCATGCAGGCGGATCATCTCGGCGGCGAGGACGGCGGAGGAAGCATTGGCCGTCCATGCTTCCCTGATGCGCGCGAACGCGTCGTCGGTGCTGCCCACGGTCCGCAGATAGGCGGCATCCTGAATGGCGGACACCGCAGCGTACTCGGGATGCGCGGGGAGAGTCGCTCGAAAGTAGGACCGTCCGGGATCGAAGTCGAAACTGGGAGCCGGCGAACCGTTCCGCCGCATGGCATCGTAAATCTGCGGTAGTCCCGTGAATCTCCCCTCGGCCAGATCCAGTTCCTTCAGGAACTCGCCGATGCGCCGGTTCCGTGCCGGAATCGGGGGGATCCGACCGTCCGCCTGCAAGTGGTGCAACTCGATTCCGGCTACCGGCCCGGGATAGCTGATGACCTCGACGCGATTCGGATACAGGAAGACCTTGGTGGGTTCCACGACATCGGCCCGATAGGCCCTGTGATAGACCGCGTTGACGAGGGCTTCCCGGAACGCGATTTGCGGATAACTGACCCAACCTCGGACCTGGCTTCGGTCGCGATACTTCTGCAGGTGCGCATGCGAGAGCCCCTCGAAGTACCGCAGGCACCCCCTGACCTGATCGGCCAACGGACCCTGGAAGCTGCGCTCGTCCTGAACCTTGCCCGCGCGATCCGCCGCGAAGCGGACCGTTTCGATGCGGGCGCCGGCGAACCAGCGCGCAGGGTTCTCGGAGAAAAAAGCAGCCCGACATTGCGGGGCACCTCGTGATCGTTCACTGGCTCGGTAATGCGCAACCGCCGGTAGACATCCGCTGCGTCGGGCAGCTCCAGGAGCCCGCTTTGCACGTCGTGCAGATGTTCGCGGACCTTGGCCTCGCGGAGGTCCTCGATCCTGGCGCCGAGCGCGGCACGGTCGTCCCACGGCACGCGGGCCGTCTGCTCGAGGAGCATGTCGAGTCGCCCGCTCCTCTCGGCGTCTACCGTCGACTCGCCGACACGTATCCAGGTTCTCCAGTTGCCCTTGTCGTCGGGCCAGCGGTGTGGGCGACTCTGGCTGGTGGGGACCCGCACGACCAGGATCTGCCGGTCCCGAACGATTTCGGGAGCGAGGATGGGCTCCAGGGGAGGCCGCATCGCCCGACATCGGCCCCGCAGCCATCGCTGGGCGCGTTCGATTTGCGCCGGAGTCAGCCCCGCCGGCGGCAGAATGGCGCGCCCGCTTTCCTCGGCGACGCCGAAGATGACGTATCCGCCGTACAGGTTCTGGTAGTCGTTCGCGAAGGCGCAGATCGTCCTCATGGCCGGCGGGCCCGAGGTGTGCTCGTCCCAACCGGACTGGAACTCGATCCTGACCGACTCGACCGAGCGTGACTGGATCAAACGGTCGACGTTGGTCGAGAGTATCTCGCTCATGGCGCCGGCTCCGCGGGAAAAGCTCGCATCACGCCGGCTATTCCAAGCCTCGGGGTGGCGTTGAATGGTTCGGGCGCAAGCTATCCGCAGAGCTGACGCGCGAGGTCGCGGTAGTCCTCGGCGATCACCTCGAAGCCGTCCGTCGCTCCGCGGCTGCCCATCTCCTCGAGCTTCGGCTTGACGTAGGCCGCTTTCAGGCCGGCCCGCTGCGCGGCGGCAAGGTCCGGCGGGTGGACGGCGACCATCATCGTCTCCTCGGCAGTGGCCCCCAGCAGCCGGGCACCGGTTCGGTACGCCTCGGCCTCCGGCTTGTAGACGCCCAGGAACTCGCAGGACAGGTACGCGTCCCAGTCGATGCCCGCGTGCTTCGAACTGTCGACGACGATGGAGAGCGACAGCACCGTGAGGATCGCCACGACGTAGCGCTCGCGCAGCGCCGCGAGGGACTCGGGCACGTCCTCCCACACATCCATGCGGTGCCACGCGCGGTTCAGTCCGTCGCGGTCCTCCGGGGTCAGTTCGAGCGCCGGATACTCGGCCGCGAGTTCGTCCAGCACCGCGCGGTGGAGCGCGTCCGCGTTCTGCCACGGCCGTTCGCCGTGGCGGACTTCCGTGAGCTGCTCGAACATGCGGCGCCGCCAGGTGAAACAGAACGCGCGGTCGTCCACTTCGACGCCGCGCTCCGCCGCCAGCGCGCGCACCGCCGTCCGCGTCGCCGTCTGCCAGTCGAAGATGCTGCCGCCGACGTCGAACGTCAGGACCTTGATGCCATCCATCGTCGTTTCTCCAAGCCTCTCCACGCCGTGCTCAGTCCGGCGCCGCGCCCCAGACCAGGAAGTTGCCGCCGAGCGGCATCGGACCGCCGGACACGGCGATCTCCGGCTTCACTCCGGTGACCTGGCGCGCGCCGGCCCGGTGCTGGATCTGCTGCATGCAGTCGGTGTGCATCCAGATGCGGCTGCGGCCGCAGCCGACGTTGCCGCCGCTCGGCAACACCGGGTTCGGCCCGTGGATGCTGATGTCGGTCTGGTAGAAATCGAGCGCGTCGCCGAACCCCATGCCGCGGTAGCCGAGCCCCTCGATGTGGAACTGGTGAAAGAGCGTGAAGCCGTCGTACATGTTCTCGAACGAGAGATCGTGCGCCGTGATCCCGGCGCCTTCGTAGATCTTGCGGGCGCTGCGCGCGGTGTCCTCTTCCACCTCGTCGAGGGTCGGCGTCAGGCTTCGGGGCCGCGTGCGGCTCGACGCGTGGTTCAGGACGTAGACCGGCTGCTGGCGCATGTCCCGGGCGCGCTCGGCGGTCGTGAAGAGGTACGCGGCGGACATCATGATCGGCAGGTCGTTGTCGAACAGGTTCGCGGGCTTCGCGATCCAGCGCGCGGCGTTGTAGTCCTCGGGGGTGATTTCCTCGGGCCGGTGCTGGGCCCAGTAGCCTTCGGGAAAGAGCAGGCCGTTCCTGCGCGAGTTCTCGATGAACGGCGCCATCATGTCGTGGGTCTTGCCGTACTTGCGGCAGTATTCGGCGAACTGCAGGGCGGTGCCGTAGCAGACCGGGGCGCCCCAGAGCGCGCTGAGCGCACTGCGCCCGGGCAGCGCCGAGCCCGCGTTGGAGCCGCCCTGATAGTAGCGGCCCTCGTAGTTGTGCCAGCTCTTGAGCACCAGGCAGGTGTGCGTCAGCCCGTCCCCGACCGCCTGCGCGGCGATGCAGAGCGCGCGGGCCATGCAGCCGTTGCCGTACATCGTGAAGCCGACATCGGTCAGTTCCGGCATGTTGCCGAGGATCCACTCGGCGCTGAGCTGGGCGACGCCGTCGAGGGGATCGTTCGTGGGGTTGAACGCGTGGACGACGTTCTCGGGTACGGCTCGTCCCTGCGGCCAGTACGCGCCGGTGGTGGTGACCGGGTCCATGACCAGGCCGTCGATGTCGCCGGGATCGACGCCCGCGTCCTCGATGGCGCGGCGCAGCGCGTCGAGGCTGAGCGCGCCGACGCAGGTCTCCGGCCGGCCGTCCCAGCGGCGGGCGGTGGGGGAGTGGCCGATGCCGACCGCCGCGACCTTGCCGCGATGCTCCCAGAGGCCGAGGCCTTCCTCGGTGCGGAACAGGACTTCGGGATCGTTCGGAACGCTCATGGGGCGGTCTCCACGACGCGCCACTCCGGCACGAGCTGACCGTTTGCCGTCGCCTCGAAGACGACCTCGACCGGTGCCCCCACCGGGACTTCGTCCACCGGCGTGCCGGGGAGGTGGGAGTACATCTGGATGCCCGGATCCTCGTCCAGCATGACCACCGCGACGTTGAACGGTTGCTCTTCCTGGAGGACGCGAACCGGCGAGTCGTACACGACACAGTAGTTGTAGATGGTGGCGCGCCCGCCCATCTCGCGCCACCCAAGATGCCCGTTGGAGCCGCACTGGTGGCAGCGGCGCCCCGGCGGGTGCTGCAGGCGGTCACACGCTGCGCAATGCTGGACGACGAGACGGTGCTCGTTGGCGGCCTCCCAGAAGGGCCGCGTCAGGTCGTCGGGGACCACCCCCTGTTTCATGGTTTCTCCGTCCGCCGGGCGCAAGGGGCGAATTGAATGCGAGCGGCAGGGTGTGGGTCAACAGGCTAGCGGGATGGTCCCCCCGACCCAAGGTGTCCGGTTGGGGCGCGCGTCGCCAGCCGGTATGCGGATTCGGTGCGTTCGCCCCCAGGGCTTCGGGTATGATCGCGGCCGGCGATGAGCGAGCAGCCGTCACTGGACTTCGGCCTTCCGGAGGATGGGCAAACCGGGCCGGGTCGAGACCTTGAGTCGGCCGTCGTACCCGCGATTCCGGGGTTGACGTACCTCGTCGATTTCCTCGGCCAGGCGGACCAGGGGCGCGCCCTGGAAGCCATCGACGGCTCGGAGTGGATGTCCACGCTGGAGCGGAAGGTGCAGCACTACGGCTGGCGCTACGACTATCGCTCGAGGGTCGTGACGGCGGACATGCGCATCGGCCCGCTACCGGCCTGGCTCGACGACCTAGCCCGGCGGCTGTTTCGGGAGACGGGTTCCTTCGACCGTGTTCCCGACCAGGCCATCGTGAACGAGTATCTGCCCGGTCAGGGCATCGCCATGCACATCGACCGGCATTGCTTTGGCGACGCGGTGGCGACCGTCACTCTGGGCGACACCTGGCGGATGGACTTCCGTCCGTTGGACGCAGACCGGTCTCGAACGGTGCACATGCCCCTGGCGCCCGGGTCGGCGTTGATCCTCGCCGACGAAGCCCGGCACGGGTGGATGCATGGCATCGCCAGGCGCACGCGTGAACGCCTGCGGCACGGCGGCTGGAGGCCCCGGGAGCGGCGTGTCTCCGTCACGTTTCGAACGGTGGTGTCAGAGGCCGGCCGTTAGCGCGGCCGACCCCTCGCTGGCGCTCGGTGTTTGGCCCCGGCCCGCGGAGGGCCGTCGCGCAAGCGAGGGCAGCGGCGGCCGCCCCGCGAATGTCTGTAGAATACGGCGCGCTTTTGACGCTTGAATCACTCGAAACGGGAGGAAACCATGGCCGAAGCGGCGGTCTCTGACGTCGATGCCGATCTCAACAACCTGACCATGGGCGATCAGGCCCAGCCCCTGCTCGACGCGGTGACCAAGTTCATCGCCGAGGATGTCGAGCCGCGCACGGAGGAGTACTTCGAGGCCGCGGGCGAACACGGCGACCGCTGGAGCCTGTCGCCGCGCCAGGAGACGATCCTCGGGGGGCTGAAGGACAAGGCGAAGTCCAACGGCCTGTGGAACTTCTTCCTGCCGGACGCGGACACGGGCGAAGGGCTCAAGAACCTCGACTACGCCTACATCGCGGCGGAACTCGGCAAGAACCCGATCGCCTCGGAGTGCCTGAACTGCAGCGCGCCGGACACCGGCAACATGGAAGTGCTCGAGCGCTACGGGACGCAGGAGCAGAAGGACAAGTGGCTCAAGCCGCTCCTGAACGGCGAGATCCGCTCGGCCTATGCGATGACCGAACCGAACCTCGCGTCCTCCGACGCCAAGCAGATCGCCACCCAGGCACGCCTCGACGGCGACGAGTGGGTGCTCAACGGCGAGAAGTTCTATATCTCCGGCGCCGGCGACAGCCGCTGCAAGGTCATGATCACGATGGTGCAGACGGACCCGACGGCCGCGCCGCACCGCCAGCAGTCGCAGATCCTCGTGCCTATCGACAACCCGGGTGTCGAGATCATCGAGCCGATGGAGGTGTTCGGCCACGACGACGCCCCCCATGGCCACATGCACCTGAAGTTCAACGACGCGCGCGTACCGAAGGAGAACATCCTCCTCGGCGAGGGCCGCGGCTTCGAGATCTCCCAGGGGCGTCTCGGGCCGGGCCGCATCCACCACTGCATGCGCTCGATCGGACAGGCGGAACGGGCCCTCGACCTGATGGTGCGCCGGGGCCTGTCGCGGGAAGCCTTCGGGCGCCCGATCGCGCAGCTCGGCAAGAACGTCGAGGTCATCTCGCGCGCCCGCATCGAGATCGAGGCGATGCGCATGATGGTGCTGAAGGCCGCGAAGGCGATGGACGTCCTCGGCAACCGCGAGGCGCGCATCTGGGTGCACATGGTCAAGGCGATGGTCCCGGAGCGCGTGTGCCAGATCATCGACCAGGCGATCCAGATGCACGGCGCGACGGGCGTGTCCCAGTGGACGCCGCTCGCCCGCATGTACACGGGCCAGCGCACGCTGCGCATCGCGGACGGGCCGGACGAGGTGCATCACTTCGTCGTGGGCCGGGCGGAGATCCGCAAGTACCAGGGCGCGGCCTGACGGCAGCGTCGCACATCGGACGGCAGGACGGCCCCACGCGGGCCGTCTCTGCATCTGACGCAGACGAACGGAGGCAAGGAGACCGTGGAAACGAGGCCGCACGACTACGACTTCGGACCCATGCACGAGGCGGTGCAGAAGTATCTCGACGACGACTTTCTCGCGATGGCCGCCTCGGTCGTCCTCGAGGGCGGCGAGCCGGTGGACTTCCACCTGTGGGGACACCAGGACCGGGAAGCCGGGGTGCCCATCGCGGCGGACTCCATCTTTCGCATCTACTCGAACACCAAGCTCGTCACGTCCGTGGCGGCGATGACGCTCTGGGAGGAGGGCCGCTTCGACCTCGACGATCCGCTCGAGAAGCACCTGCCGCCGTTGCGCGGCTTGCGGGTGCTGCGCGAGGGCGCGACGGACGCCGAGGACGCGGAACCGCTCGACATGCCGCCCACCGTGCGGCAGCTCATGAGCCACAGCGCCGGCTTCTCCTACGGCTTCCTCCTCGAGTCGCCCGTCGACGCCGTCTACACGGAGCGGAACCTCTCGGCGCCCGAATCGACGCTCGAGCAGCTCGTCGCGGGGCTGGCGGACATCCCGCTCGCCAACCGTCCCGGGACGCGCTTCCAGTACAGCGTCGCGACCGACGTCCTGGCGCGGCTGGTCGAAGTGCTGTCGGGCGAGCGTTTCGACCGGTATCTCGCGCGGCGCATCTTCGCGCCGCTCGGCATGGTCGACACGGACTTCCACGTGCCGGCGTCGAAGCACGGCCGCTTCTGCGTCAACTACGCCGCCCGGGACCCGATGGACCCGATGGTGCCCGGGCTCGACGCCGCGCCGGACACGCTGCTCGGCAGCTATCTCGCGCCGAAGTCCTTCCTGTCGGGCGGGGGCGGGCTGGTCTCGACCATCCTCGACTACACGCGGTTCATCCGCATGATCGTGGGCGGCGGCGCACTGGAGCGGACGCGGATACTCGACGCCGCGACCCTCGAACTCATGCGCACGAACCAGCTTCCGGAAGGTGCGGGGGTGCAGTTCCCGTTCTGGCACATGCCGGACACGGTCTTCGGCCTGGGGTTCGCCATCAAGACCGCTCCGGCCGCCGGCGAGCCCGATGCGGCGATCGGCGAGTACCACTGGGGCGGCATGGCGGGCACGCACAGCTGGATGTCCCCGGCCGCGGACATCGCCGCCATCGTCTTCACGCAGCGCCTGCCCGGGTTCTGGCATCCGTTCAGCCACGAGTTCAAGCGGCAGGTGTACGCGGCGGTGACCTGATGACGCTCGAGGTCGTTAGGATGTACTCCGGCGACCGAAGGCTCACGGCATCCGCTCGCCGAACTCTCTAGCTCAAGCTAGACGCACCGTCTCTGAAACAGGCCAATCGACTACCAATCACCGAAATGGGAGCTTTGGGACGAGCCGCTCGGAACGCTGGTCTGCATGTGTCCGTCGCCGTTTGATCACCGTACTTGGGCATCGTTACTATGTAAGTTAGTCGCGCGTGACAAGCTCTCGGAGTTCTCGGGCAGCCTCTTCGGCGTGTTCAAGATGGTCGGTGAAGTTCTTCCCTACGATCCCTTGGCATGCTGGAGCGCTCAGCTGCTCCTTTGCAGACTTGAGCACATCTCGCGCCGCAGAGATCATTGACGCGCCAAACCAGACGGCATCCTCTAGGTCTTCGTCGAAGATGAATATCGCCTCGTTGCTTGAGTCGACTAGCATGAAACGTACTATTAGTTGGCCTGAACCGACCGAAAAGAGGGGCGCGAACCTTAGCCCGGAAACACTCGGTGCCCGGGGAAATGGTGTGGCGTCACTCGACCTCAGGTCGGGGGAGCCATCCGTCTGTGTAGGCTCCGTAACAGGAACTTCGTTTTCGGAAGGCAGCATAGTTAAACCGTTTCGTGAGTTGGGGATTGCCAGCCGATTTGCCGGTCCTTTAGGAGGAGTCGCTTCATGTCAGTCCGCAACATATCCATATTGCGGTCCAAAAGACTAGGTCGATGGGGACCGCGTTCTGTATCGAGTATCCAGTTGGATAAGCCATCGGATCGAACCGATGCGCCCGGTGCATCCTCGTCGAACCATGCGCCCGATTCGCGGCCTGTGGCCCTCCATTGTTGCGGTTGTGGAACATGGTTGAGCGCGCCACTCATATAGCGCGTGTTTCCGGGAGGCTCGCTCCTTTCGGCGGCCGCGTACGGACTGTACCCTGCGAACAGTTCATCTATTCGCTTGTCCAAGGAGGCACTTGGACCGATGAGTGGCGCGGAGCGAATGCTGTGTTGCGCGACTTCCCATCGTTCGGTTTCGTTCCGCATCCTGCGGCGTCCAACCAATGCTAGATGGCGGTGCACACGCTGGTCCAGGCCTTCCTCAGGCTCCTGCAAGTCAATGGAGAATCGGATCAAGAGGCGGCGATAGAGGTCTGGCTTACGGCTGACCAGTGCCACTGCGAAGCTGCTCTTCTGCCGATACCGAGGGGGATCTGCATAGAACCACTTTAGTATCTATCCAGATGTGTGCACTTCGCGCTAGTCGATCATCGAGTTGGCTGTCGGTCCATAGCCAATCTAGGTAGATGTCTCGTTCATCCTCCCGCATGAAGGCGTTGGCGACTTCGAGGTGCTGAGCGGCAAGCGCAGGGGGATATCGAACTTCCCAAGTCCACGCACGGGGGCCATTAGGGTGCCCGTTTAGTATTGGCTTGACTGCGTGGCGTGGCGGTCTTCCAGAGATATAGGCATCGACGCTCGGATAGTTGTCGCGCAGGTAACGAGCGAAGGCGGAAGACCAAAGATGGAGGGCAAAGTCGTTTCTGCGGAACAGTTCTCGCCTTCCGGGGGAGCTAAGCTTGGGACTTGTCTGCACCCTGCCGTGCCAGAGCCCTCCGGTATCAAAGGGCGTCGCGCCCATTCGGGGTACTATCTCGTCTAGGTTGTCCGCTTGCTTGAGGATGAACACCACGAATCCAAAGTCGCGATGTGTACGCATGGCGTAGAAGTAATACGGCGTACCGACGATACCGAGCCCGACCTCGGCAACGATGGTCGCGGGTGTCCGCTGCGGCGCTGGCCATCTAGACAAAATGACATCGGTCACCAAGGTCTCCCACGCAGGAGAATCGGAGCGAGAGCGATTGCGTAGCCCGCGTACAAAGCAGATTGTTCATGGCGCTCGGAGTGTCGGGGTAGCTACGCAGGCGACCCTTTAAAAAAAGTAGGCGGAGCATATCAGATCGGAGGGACTGCGCCTCAAGGCGACGGTCGGTACTGTCGCTTGACTTCGGCGGCTATGCGGGCTCTCGCTCGGCAGCTAGCCGTGATGGTCCGCATGTCAGCACGCGTCCGGGAAGTCCGCGCCTCGGGCATGTCGGGTTGGAGCTGCGGCCCTACCGCGGCCCGGCGACGAGCATGGGTGGAAACGCGCGTTGAGCGCCAACAGCGGCGTACGACTTCGGACCCATGCACGAGGCGGTGCGGAAGTATCTCGACGACGACTTTCTCGCGATGGCCGCCTCGGTCGTCCTCGAGGGCGGCGAGCCGGTGGACTTCCACCTGTGGGGACACCAGGACCGGGAGGCCGGGGTGCCGATCGCGGCGGACTCCATCTTCCGCATCTACTCGAACACCAAGCTCGTCACGTCCGTGGCGGCGATGACGCTCTGGGAGGAGGGCCGCTTCGACCTCGACGATCCGCTCGAGAAGCACCTGCCGCCGTTGCGCGGCTTGCGGGTGCTGCGCGAGGGCGCGACGGACGCCGAGGACGCGGAACCGCTCGACACGCCGCCCACCGTGCGGCAGCTCATGAGCCACAGCGCCGGTTTCTCCTACGGCTTCCTCCTCGAGTCGCCCGTCGACGCCGTCTACACCGAGCGGAACCTCTCGGCGCCGGACTCGACGCCGCGCCGGACACGCTGCTCGGCAGCTATCTCGCGCCGAAGTCCTTCCTGTCGGGCGGAGGCGGGCTGGTCTCGACCATCCTCGACTACACGCGGTTCATCCGCATGATCGTGGGCGGCGGCGCACTGGAGGGGACGCGGATACTCGACGCCGCGACCCTCGAACTCATGCGCACGAACCAGCTTCCGGAAGGCGCGGGGGTGCAGTTCCCGTTCTGGCACATGCCGGACACGGTCTTCGGCCTGGGGTTCGCCATCAAGACCGCTCCGGCCGCCGGCGAACCCGAAGCGGCGGTCGGCGAGTACCACTGGGGCGGCATGGCGGGCACGCACAGCTGGATGTCCCCGGCCGCGGACATCGCCGCCATCGTCTTCACGCAGCGCCTGCCCGGGTTCTGGCATCCGTTCAGCCACGAGTTCAAGCGGCAGGTGTACGCGGCGGTGACCTGATGCCCGTGCTGGATGTCGGAGGCCGGACGGCGGGTAGGGACCACGTCGTGTAAGAGACTTTCGTGGCAAAATTGGCGCTCTGCAGGGCGTTACAGCAGGCGGATGCCATGCTTTTGCAATTCGGAGTCAGCAACTTCAGGTCGATTCGAGGGCGGCAGGAGCTTCTGCTGACGACATCCCGAAGACTGAAACGCTCTGGCCCCGCGACCGAAGTGCCGGCGGCGGGGGAGGCCGTCGTGCCCGTCGCCGTGATCTTCGGAGCCAACGCTTCCGGCAAGACCAGTTTGGTGGCCGCCATCGCCGAGATGCGCCGTCTGATTGCCGAGTCGCATGTCAAGTTCGAGGCCGATGCCGCCATTCCTCGCCAGTATTTTCGCTTCGACGAGGAGAGCGTCGCACAGCCGACTGCTTTCGACTGCACCTTCACGGTCGGATCTGAAGCCGCGGCCGATAGGGTCGTGTACGACTACGGGTTCGAGTTCACGGAACGGGGCTTTCGGCACGAATGGCTGCGCCGAACGGTACGAATGCATCGCAGAACCACGCAGATGGTCTTCGAGCGCCGTACCGACGATGGAGGGAACGTGCAGGTGCGGTTCGGAAGCCGACTTCGCGGGGAGAATCAAGCGACGGCGAAGCTCACCCGGCCGAACAGCCTGTTCCTGTCCGCCGCGGCCCAGAACAACCATCCGGACCTCGGTCCGGTGCACCGCTATCTCGTGCGAGGCTGGACGGTCCTGGCGGACGCCAGGGAGATAGCGGGATTCCAGGTTGCCGAGCGAGTGGCCAAGAGCAGATGGCAAGGCGAGGTCCTCGAATTGCTGAAGCAGGCGGATTTCGGCATTACCGAGTTGGAGGTGCGTGACGCAGACTCACCGGGCGACGATCCGTCGGCCATCGAGACCAGGTTGGCGGACTTGCTGCTCGCGCTTGCGGGCGAAGTCCCCCAACTTGCGCCGTTGGTTGATCTGGTGCCGGCGGGGCCGCGCATCGAGCTTGGCCACGTCACGCCAGACGGAGGCTCGAGGGCGCTTGAGTACGAGTTCGAGAGCCACGGCACGCGGATGCTGTTGTCTCTACTCCTGCCGGCGCTGGATGCGCTTTCGTCGGGTTCGTTGCTGGTGGTTGACGAATTGGACGCCAGCCTGCATTCGCGTCTGTCCAGGGCTTTCCTCGGGCTGTTCAAGTCGGACTCAAGTCGGAACGGTGCCCAGTTGGTTTGCACAACGCACGACACCGCGCTGCTGGAGGGGGAAGCGCTCGATCTTGACGAGATCTGGTTGGCGGAAAAGGGCAGTGACGGCTCCTCGGTATACACGCCCGTGACGGACTTCGAGCTGCGATCACGAGACGACGTCGAGCGCGTTTACAGGCGTGGTCGTCTGGGTGGCGTGCCGGCGGTCACCGAATTCCTCTTCGAGCGTTTGCACGTTTAGGCGGGTGGTCCGCAACAAGCGCCTGCGGCGCCGCGGCCCTTCGCGCCGGCCAGCCGCCCGGATTGTGGTGGTGACGGAGGGCAAGAAGACCGAGCCTGGCTATCTGCGTGTCTTTTCGCGGGTGTTCGGAGTTCCTGGACGCGCCGGTCAGTCGCGGGAATTGCCAAGGGACCCTTGAGGACCGCTGCAAGACCTACGACCAACGAACCAAATCGTTCATTGACGAGCAGGCGATTCGCGACGGCCATGAAGAAGCGGTGAGGCGCGGGAGAAGGTCGGTCGCGAGTCGTGAGCGCGAAGGAGACCCAGGCGGCAACCCATCGACCATGGTGCACGGCTTGACCACGCATATCCTGTCCGTGGCGAACGCGCTCGGCGGCCTGTTAAACGCAGGTGAGCGGGTGGCTCGCCACACCGCTCGCCACGCCGCTCGCCACGCCGCTCGCCACACCGCTCGCCACACCGCTCGCCACATCGAATGAAGCTTCAGTTGGGCGGCCGATACTGCCGCTCGACCTCCTCTTCCAGGGCGGCGTCCCGCTCGACGATCAGCCCTGATCGGGACCACGCGAGCAGTGCCCGCAGCGGAAAACGGCGGCCCGGACAGGTCGTTTCCTGGCGCCGCACCTGTCGGTGGCCGCCGACGACGATGCGCGGGTAGCGCGTCTTGAGTTCGAGGAGCAGGGTGCGCAATGCCTCGGACTGGCGGTCGGAGGGGGCACCGTCGTCGAAGTCTCCTTCGACCACGATCTCGATGCAATGCGCCCGGCCGGCGCGTTCCGATTCGCTCGCGCCGGCGAGGGTCTCGCCCGCCCCGGTCACCCGGTAGTGGAACGCGGCGTCCGCACACGCCCCGTGGTGGATCAGCGCGAACTTCGCCTCACCGAGCCGCATCGTGCCGAGCCGCGCCGTCTGGGCCCACGAAGGATCGCGCCGTGGCGAGCCCCGAGTAGCGCGGCTGGTCGATCGCCACCTGCACGGCGGCGGTCTGGCGCAGGTGTTCCGCGAGGCCGGGCAGGTCGAGGCCGATGGAGCCGTCGCGGAGGCCGTGCACGAGGCGCCAGCGCAGGGCCTCGAGATCCTCTTCGGGCGCATCGAGGACGCGCCGCAGGCCGGCGCGTTCGGCGGCGCGGTGGCCGGGTCCGAGGGCGGTTTCGCGCAACACGATGTCGAGGGAGTTCGAGGCCACCCGGGCGAGGAAGCGCGTACGGCCCGCGGTCGCCGCCATGACGTCGCCGCGCAGGAAGTCGCGCACGCTGACCAGCAGTTCGTCGATGCGCGGCATGTCCAGAGGCGACTCGAACGGCGGCGGTTCCGGGATGTCCACGGGCCCGGGAATCAGCAGGTTCACGCAGTCGATCTGGCATTCGGACGTGCGGCGCCCGATGCCGGGCCGTTCCACCGTCGGGTCGGGCCCGGTGCGGTAGTGCTCGGCCATGGAGAGACAGCCCACCGCCCACCAGAAGGAGCCGAACACCTCCCAGAACTTTACCCGGTCCCGGTCCACCGGTTGTCCGGACACCTCCTCGTAGCCGCGGAAGAGGTCCTCGTAGCTGCCGAAGCCGCCCACCGGCCCGGCGCCGCCGAAGCGCCAGGAGTTCGTGCAGATCCAGCCGAGGTCGCGCATCGGGTCGCCGATGTGGGCGACTTCCCAGTCGAGGACGGCGACGACGCCGGTCGCGTTCACCATCAGGTTGCCGTTGCGGAAGTCGTTGTGGACGAGGGCGGGTTCGACATCCTCGGGCAGGTGCTCGAGCAGCCAGCGTCCCGCGAAGTCGATCATGGGCTGGGGCGTGCCGTACTCCCGGTAGCGGTCCCACATCCGGTGCACGAACGCTTCCGGCGCGATGGTCTCGAGCACGGTGTCGAGGCCGGTCCGGGCGAGATCGATGCCGTGGATGCGGGCGAGCACCGCGCCGCACTCCCGGGCGAGACGGGGCCGCACGTCGGCGAGCGCGTCGGAACGCACGATACGGGCGCCGAGGGTCTCGCCGTCGAGCCACTCCATCACGAAGCCCGCGCCGAGCCCGTCGGCTTCGGTGAGCACGTAGTGCACCTCGGGTTCGGGCACGCCGGCGGCGCGGGCGGCCATCATGAGCCGGGCCTCGGCCGCGAGCCCCGGCGTTTCGGCCGCGCGCTCGACCCCCTCGCCGCCGCCCGCGGCGCGGCGCAGGCAGAGTTGCCCGGGACCCGCGGCGGTCTCGACGGTGAGCCGGTAGGTTTCCTGGCTGGCGCCGCCGGACAGGCGCTCGGCGCGTACGAGGCCCGTCACGCCGGCGACTTCCCGGGTCAGGACGGCTTCGAGCAGGGCGTGCAGGTCGGTTTCGGGCGGCACGGGACGGCGGATCACGGGACGTTCGACGTAGAATACGCAATTCTGCCTGGCGAGTCGGATCGGGGTGCGTCCCCGGGGAGTGGGGGACGTGGGAGCGGGAATTCCCAGCATGTCGCGGCATCAACCACGGGCCAGGACGCACCTGGCGATTCTCGCGGTGGTCCTTGCCGCCCATGCGCAGGGTGCGTCGCGGGTCGTGTTCGGCAGCTTCGAGCACCCCCGGAACGCCGCACAGGCGGCCCGGGCGGTCGCGTCGGAACTGGAGGTCGCCGCGGAGGTGGTGCCCTTCGATGCGGGCACGTATCGCGGCCACCGCGTCGCGAGTGCCGCACTCCCGGAAGACGCGGCGCGGCGCCTGCGGGATCGGGCCGTGGAGCAGGGCTGGACCGGTGCGTGGCTCCTGCACGGCGTGCCGCTCGCGGCGCCGCCCGCCCGGGACCTCGCGGACGCGCCGGCGGTGGAGGAACGATCCGAGGCGCCGCCTCCGGAACCGCCCGCGCCTGCGTCTCTTCCGGCCCCGACGGCCCCGACGGCCCCGACGCCGGAGGTCGACGAGACCGAGGTCTCCGTGGCGGTCGCGCCGCCGGCCGCCGCGCCGCCGGCCGCCGCAACGGGTCATGCGCCGGACGTAGGAGCGCCCGCGGACGCGCCCAGGCGCACCCTGCGCGCCGCCAGCGACCTGGCCGACGGCATCGCGATCCCCCGCCATGCGGACGCCGATGTCGGCATCGTCATCGACGGCCGGCTCGACGAAGCCGCGTGGGCGGGCACCCCCGGCTACGACGACATGCGCGTGATCGATCCGGACACCCTGATCGAGCCCCGCTATCGGACGGTCGTGCGCTACATCTACACGGAACGGGGCCTGTACGTCGGCGCCTGGATGGAACAGCCGCCGGACACCCTGGTGGCGCGCCTCTCCTCCCGGGACGACTACATCAACCGGGACTCCTTCGGCCTGACGCTGGATACGTCCGGCGAAGGGCTCTACGGGTACTGGTTCACGGTCAACCTCGGCGGCTCGGTGATGGACGGCAAGGTGGAGCCCGAGCGGGAGTTCACGGCCGAGTGGGACGGCCCGTGGGAGCGCGGCACGGCGGTGCTCGACGACGGCTGGAGCGCCGAGTTCTTCCTGCCCTGGTCCATGATGACGATGCCGGGGGGCGTGGACGAACGCAGCATGGGCATGTGGGTCAACCGCAAGGTCGCCTACATCGACGAGCGCTGGAGCTGGCCGGCGCTGCCGTACACGGGAGCCCGCTTCATGTCGGCGCTCGGCCGGATGGAGGTGCCGGGGGTCGCGCCGAAGGGTGAACTGACGCTGTTTCCGTACGCCGCCTCCGCGCTCGACTTCGCCGGCGAGCAGGAGGAGGTCGAAGCCGGGATCGATGTCTTCTGGCGCCCGGGCCAGGCCCTGCAGCTCACCGCGGCGGTCAACCCGGACTTCGGGGCCGTCGAGTCCGACGACGTGGTGATCAACCTCACTTCGCGCGAGACGTTCTTCCCGGAGAAGCGGCTCTTCTTCCTCGAGGGCAGCGAGATCTTCACCACCACGGCCCGGGGCCAGATCACGGCCTTCCGGACCAGCGGTGGCGGCGGCTCGTCGGCGGGCGCGCGGCGCACGAAGGAGTCCTTCGTACGCCCCCCGACCGTCGTCCTGAATACCCGGCGCATCGGCGGCAAGGGGCTCGTCGACATCCCCGACGGCGTGGACGTGCCGGGCTACGAGCAGTCGAAGCCCACCGACCTCCTCGGGGCCGTCAAGCTGACGGGACAGACCGGGCCGCTGCGTTTCGGGGCGCTCTCCGCCTTCGAGGACGACCCGGAACTGCGGGGCGAGCGGGACGGCCGCGACGTGATCGTCGAAGGCGACGGGCGGACCTTCGGCGTGCTGCGGGGACTGCTCGAATCGGCCGGGGAGGGCCGCCGCTCGATCGGCTACATCGGCACGGTCCTCGATCATCCCCTCCGCCAGGCCATCGTGCACGGCATCGACGGGCACTATCTGTCCGGCGGCGGCAAGCTGAAGATGGATGCGCAACTGCTGAACAGCGACATCGACGACGCGGTCGACGGGCACGAACGGGGCTACGCGGCCTTCGCGGACGCCCTGTACATCCCGCGCCGCGGCATCCAGCACCAGTTCGGGCTCGACTACTTCGACGACCTGATCGACATCAACGACGTCGGCTTCCGCGGCCGCAACGACATCGTCGGGGCGCGCTACGCCATCGCCCTGTCCCGGGCCGGGATGAAGCACGTGCGCATGTGGCGCAGCAACGTGAGCTACGGGAGGTGGGTGAACAGGGACGGACGGGTCATCCGCGACGGGACGTTCGGCCGCCACACCTTCATGTTCTACAACCGCTCGGAAGTCCGCGCGGAGCTCAACTTCTTCCCGGCGCGCTGGGACGACATCGAGAGCCGCGGCAACGGTGCCTATCGCACCGGCAACCGGCTGCAGTTGCAGCTCGAGTACGGCACCGACTCCAGCAAGCCGCTGAGCTGGAGCGTGCAGGCCGGCAGGTTCCAGGAGGAACTCAAGGGCTACGAGTACCGGGGCGGCTTCGGCGTCACGGTGAAGCCCTCGGATCGGTTCTCGCTCGACTTCGACGTGATCCACAGCCAGCGGGAGCACTGGCTCATCCACCAGGGGGACCGGAACTTCACGACCTTCCGCGCCCGGGACTGGCAGCCGAAGCTCGCGGTGGACTTTTTCCTGAGCGCGCGCCAGCAACTGCGCTTCACGATGCAGTGGGCGGGCATCCGCGGAGAGGAGAACGAGTTCTTCGAGGTGCCGCTCGGCGACGGGGACCTGCTGCCCAGGGTGAAGGGCCCCGGGGAGCCGAGCGACGACTTCACGATCAGCCGGTTGACCGCGCAATTGCGCTACCGCTGGGAAATCGCGCCGCTCTCCGACCTGTTCGTGGTGTACACCCGCGGCAGCAACCTGCCGGACCGCGGCTACGACGCCTTCGGCGACCTCTTCGAGGACGCCCTGAACGAGCCGGTCATCGACGTCTTCGTCGTCAAGCTGCGCTACCGCTTTGGCGGTGATGCCCGCTCCGGGGCCGGGGCTGACGCCGAGACGGGCGACCACGAGGGTCGCCCCGGGGAAACGGGCGACCACGAGGGTCGCCCCTACTACGGCTACTGGCTGATCGTCGCCTCGTTCGTCGCACAGTTCGTGGCCGTGGGGGTCACGAACTACGCGGCGGGCCCGTTCCTCACGCCGATGACGGAGGAACTGGGCTGGACGCGCGCCGAGTTCACCGTCCCGCGCTCGCTCGGCGGGGTCGTCATGGCGGTGACGGGACTCCTCATCGGCGCCTGGGTGGACCGCTTCGGGGCGCGGCCCTTCATGACGGCGGGCATCCTCGTGACTGCGGCATCGCTGTGGCTGCTCGGCTCCGTGGAGTCGCTCTGGGGCTGGATCGCGCTCAACGGCGTCATCCTGAGCGCCGGCGCCGCCATGCTCGGCAACCTCGTCGTCAACGTGACGATGGCGAAGTGGTTCGTCGAACTGCGCGGGCGCGCGGTGGCGCTCGCCGCGATGGGGGTCTCGTTCGCCGGCATCGGCGTGACGCCGGTGCTGGTCTGGGCGATCGACGCCTGGGGCTGGCGCATGGCCTGGGAGGCGCTGGCGCTGGCGTCGCTGGCGCTCGGCCTGCCGTTCACCCTCCTCATGCGGCGCGCGCCCGAGGACCACGGACTGCACCCGGACGGGCGCTCGGACGCGGACATCGCCGCGGGGCGGGCCGCACGCGCCGCCGCCGACTACAGCGGCTCCATGACGCGGCGCGAGGCGCTGCGTTCACCGACCTTCTACCTGCTGATCGTGGCGTTCGGGCTGTTCGTCGTCAACATCGGCGTGATGCTCCTGCAGACCGTCCCGTACATGACGGATGCGGGGTACGGGCGCGGCACCGGAGCCCTCATGATCGTCGTCGCGTCGATTCCCGCGATGCTCGCCAAGCCGATCTGGGGACACTTCATCGACCGGCTGGAGCCGAAACCCCTGGCCGCCGCGGGCTCCGCGACGACGGGCGTCGCGATGTGCGTGATCGTGCTGAGCGTGGCCTCGGGATCGCTCGCCGGCGCGTACGCCGGCTTCTTCCTGCTCGGGGTCGGCTGGGGCGGCATGATTCCCCTGCAGGAAGTCATCTGGGCGTCCTTCTTCGGGCGGCGCTATCTCGGCGCGGTACGCGGTGCGGCGTTGCCGTTCTCGCTGGCGTTCGGCGCCGGCGCACCGCTAGCGGTCTCCTGGTACCACGACGTGGTCGGCAACTACGACGGAGCGCTGCTCGCCGTGGCCGTCGCGAGCTTCGTCGCGGCCGGACTCATCCTCGCGATCCGGCCGCCTCGCAGGGAGAACGCATCGTCCGCAACTCGATCTGCCGCCACGGCGCGCGCGGTGCGCTGACGCCCATGCGGGAACGATCGGTCGCCGTCATCGGCGCCGGCGCCGCCGGCCTCGTCACCGCATCGGAGTGCCTGCGGGCCGGGCACGCCGCCACCGTGTTCGAGCGATCGCGGCGCGTGGGCGGCCTGTGGGTGTACGACGACCGCACCGAGACCGACCCGCTCGGCCAGGCGCCCGACGCGCGCATCCACGGTTCGCTGTACGCGTCGCTGCGCACCAACCTGCCGCGTGACCTCATGGCGTTCGACGGCTACACGTTCGACGGCGCCGGCGGCGGGGACGACGCCTGGCCGCGCTACCCGGGGCATGCGCGGGTGCTCGAGTACCTCGAGCGCTTCGCCGCCGAGCGGGACCTGCTCGGGCGCATCCGTTTCGGCCAGCGCGTCCGGAGCGTCCGCCCCGACGGGGAGGCGTGGCGCGTCGACGGCGAAAGGTTCGACGCGGTCGCCGTCTGCAACGGGCACTTCGCCGAACCGCTCGTGCCGGAGCTG
Source organism: Pseudomonadales bacterium (assembly GCA_963664635.1). Lineage (GTDB taxonomy): Bacteria > Pseudomonadota > Gammaproteobacteria > Pseudomonadales > Azotimanducaceae > VXNE01. The sequence continues at coordinate 2,069,688 of OY761542.1, forward strand.
CCTGGCCTGGAAACGTTCCGGGGCCTCGCCCTGCACAGCCACAACTACCGGCGGCCGCAGCCGTTCGAGGGCCTGCGCGTGGTGGTGCTCGGCGCGTCGGTGTCCGGGGCGGAGCTCGCGGGTGCCCTGGCCGAGGTGGCCGAGCGCGTCCACTTCAGCGGACGCGCCTTCCCCGGCACGCAGCCGGCGGCCAGAAAGCGCCGCATCGGTCGCTGCCCGCCGGTCGTGGAGGTCCTGCGGGAGGCGGTGGTCCTTGCCGACGGGGCACGCATCGACGGGGTGGACGCCATCCTCTTCTGCACCGGCTACCACTACCGCTTCCCGTTCCTGCCCGCGGCGCTCGCCCGGGTGCGCAACAACTCGGTGTGGGGGCTCTACCGGCAGCTCGTCTCGATCGAACGCCCGACGCTCGCGTTCGTGGGCCTGCCGTTCCGCATCGTGCCGTTCCCGTTCTTCCAGCGTCAGGCGCGCTGGTTCGCGCGGCTGCTCGCGGGCGCATTCGCCCTGCCGGACCGCGCCGGGCGCCGCCGCGACCACGCCGCGGAGATCCGGGCACTGCGCCGCGCCGGCGTGCCCGAGCGGCACTTTCACCGGATGGAGGAGACGCAGTTCGACTATCTCGACGGACTGGCCCGCCAGTGCGGGGACGACCCGGTGCCGGCGTGGTTCCGGGACCTCTGGTTCGAACACAAGGAGAACACGCGCGCGCATCCCGGCACGTTCCACGACATGCCCCTGCGGGCGCGGGGACCGAGCGTGATCGGGGTGCCCCGGAGGACGTCGGACGACAGGTGACGGGAGGTTCCGCGTAAGATGGGCAACCTCCACTTCGAAGGGGCGCCGTTCGGCAGTGGTCCGCAAACGCACCGGCACGGAGATCGCGTGAGAGCGCTGCCGGCGCTGGTCGCCCTCGTGCTGGCGGCGGCCGCGCACGGGGAGTCGCGCGTCGTCTTCGGCAGCTTCGACAGTGCGTGGTACGCCGAAAGGCACGCCGCGACGGTCGCCGACGCGCTCGACATCGCCACCGAGGTCGTCGTGTTCGATGCCGGCGGGTACCCGGGCCACCGCGTGGTGGGCCCCGTGCGCCCGGCAGCCGAGGCCCGTGCGCTACGGGACGTGGCCGTGCGGCGCGGCTGGCCGGACGCGTGGCTCCTGCACGGTCTTCCGGCTCCCGCGGCGCCGGCTGCGGCCGTGCGCGTCGCCGCGCCCGCGGAGCCGGATGCCGCCGGCCCGCCGGCGGACGAGCAGCCGGCGGACACGCGAGCGGCCCCCGACGGCATGCTCGCGGAGCGGGTCGAACCGGCCGCTGCCCCGGCACCGACCGAGCGGGCGGAACGCGGCCTCACCCTGCGGTCCGCGGCCGATCCGGCGCACGCCATCGTCGTCCCCCGTTTCGCGGACCGGGACCTCGACATCGTCCTCGACGGCCGGCTCGACGAAGCGGTCTGGGCGGAGACCCCGGGCTACGACGGCATGCGCGTCATCCAGCCGGACACGCTGGTGGAGCCGCGTTACCGCACGGTGGTCAGGTATCTCTACACCGAGCGCGGCCTGTACGTCGGCGCCTGGATGGAACAGCCGCCGGAGACCCTCCTCGCGCGCCTCTCGTCCCGCGACGAGCACATCAACCGCGACAACTTCGGCATCGCGCTCGACACGTCCGGCGAGGGGCTGTACGGCTTCTGGTTCACCATCAACCTCGGCGGGACGGTGATGGACGGCAAGGTGGAGCCCGAGCGCGAGTTCACGGTGGAGTGGGACGGACCATGGGAGAGCGCCACGGCGCCGCTTGCCGACGGCTGGAGCGCGGAGGCGTTCCTGCCCTGGTCCATGCTGAGCATGCCGTCCGGCACGGATGATCGCGAGGTGGGCATCTGGGTGGACCGGCAGGTGGCCCACATCGACGAGCGCTGGAGCTGGCCGGCCCTGCCGTTCACGGCCGCGCGTTTCCTGTCGGCCTTCGGCAAACTGAAGGTGCCGGGCGTCGCGCCGAGGCAGGAGCTCTCGCTGTTTCCGTACGCATCGGCCACGTTCGACGAGGTGCGCAAGGACCAGCAAGCAAACGTGGGCCTCGACGTCTTCTGGCGCCCGTCGACGGCCTTCCAGGTGACGGGCGCGGTCAACCCGGACTTCGGCGCCGTCGAATCCGACGACGTCGTGATCAACCTCACCGCGCGCGAGACGTTCTTTCCGGAGAAGCGGCTCTTCTTCCTGGAGGGGAGCGAGATCTTCACGACGACCGCGCGCGGCCAGATCACGTCGTTCAGCAACAACCAGGGCAACGCGCAGTCGACGGGGGCGCGCCGCACGGCCGTGTCGTTCGTGCGTCCCCCGACGATGGTCCTGAACACGCGCCGCATCGGCGGGAAGGCCCTCGTGGACATCCCGGACGACGTGGAGGTGCCCGGCTACGAACAGTCGAAGCCCACGGACCTGCTCGGCGCCATCAAGGCCACCGGGCAGGCCGGGCCCTTGCGCTACGGCGCCCTGACCGCCATCGAGGACGACCCGGAACTCCTCGGCGAGCACCCCGGCGAAGGGGACGGGCGGGAGTTCGTCGTGGCGGGCGACGGCCGCAACTTCGGCGTCCTGCGGGGACTGCTCGAGTCCACCGGCGACGGCCGCCGCTCCGTCGGCTACATCGGGACGATCCTCGACCATCCCCTGCGCCAGGCGACGGTGCACGGGATAGACGGCCACGTGCTCTCGGGCGGCGGCAAGCTGAAAGTGGACGTGCAGCTCCTCAACAGCGACATCGACGATGCCGTGGATGGCGCGGAACGGGGCTACGGGGCGTTGACGGACTTGCTGTACGTGCCGCGGCGGGGCATCCAGCACCGCGTCGGCATCGACTACTTCGACGACACGTTCGAGATGAACGACATGGGGTTCCGGGGCCGCAACGACATGCGCGGCCTGCGGTACAACGGCACGCTGACGCGCTCGGGCATGCAGCGGTTCCGCCTCTGGCGCGGCGGTATCCGTCTCGGCTACTTCGAGAACGGGAAGGGGCAGGTCATGCGCTCCGGGGTGTTCCTCAGCAACAACCTGATGTTCCACAACCGTTCGGAGATCCGCACGCAGCTCAACTACTTCCCGCCGCGCTGGAACGACATCGAGAGCCGCGGCAACGGCTCCTACCGGGAGGACGGGCGCCTGCAGGCGTCGGCCGCGTACGGGACCGACACGAGCAGGGCCTTGAGCTGGAGCGTGCAGACGGAGGTCCAGCAGGAGGAGCTCGGCGAGTGGGACTACCTCGGAGGATTCGGCGTCACCTACAAGCCGACGGACCGCTTCTCCTTCGACTTCGACCTGCTCTACCGGGACCGCGAGAACTGGCTCATCCATCAGGGCGGCCGCGATTTCGCGACCTTCGAGGCCCAGGACTGGCAGCCCAAGATCGCCGTGGACATGTTCTTCAGCGCGCGCCAGCAATTGCGCCTGACGATGCAGTGGGCCGGTATCCGGGGCCGGGAACGGGCCCGTTACCGGGTACCGCTGGGCGACGGCGCTCTGCTCTCCTACGCCAGGGGACCCGACGACCCCAGCGCCGACTTCACCATCAGCCGCCTGACGGCGCAGCTCCGCTACCGGTGGCAGATCGCGCCGCTGTCGGACCTGTTCGTGGTGTACACGCGCGGCAGCAACCTGCCCGACCGGGGCTACGACACGTTCGGCGAACTCTTCGAGGACGCGCTGGCCGAACCGATCATCGACGTGCTCGTCGTGAAGCTGCGGTACCGCTTCGGGGGTTAGGCTCGTCCGGGGAGCCGTCGGATGCTGGCACACTCGAATACGATACGCGACATCAGCCGGGCGTGATCGACCGCGCCGGCAACACGTTGGCCGACCCGATGAAGACACACAACTCGGAAGTGAGCGCTGACCCCGACGGCGAGGGCGTACGTGCGCTGGAACAGGCGGAGGCCTACTTCAAGGACCGTCGCGAGGAACTCCTGCGCCGGCGCGAGGCCTTCGTCAACGTCGGTGCTTCGCCATCCCACGAGGTCTTCGAGGCGGTTGACCGCCTGGACAATCTGTACATGTGGATCGTCGGCACGATGCAGGAAGTACGTTGGTCCGTGCTCGTCTTCGACGGTGTCAAGGACGGGGCCGAGGCTCAAGAGCGTCGCATTTTCGCCTCCCCGTCGGAGTGGGTCGCCTCGCTCAATGACGACTGACCGGCCGGCCTTGCGGGGGTTCCGCGCACCGACGGGCAGCTTCAGGAGGAATGCGAGGGGACTGCCGCCGAGGCTGCGGGAGCAACTTGACCGGGCTCCGGGGCTTCGAACACGTCCGTCACGTCGGTCCGGAAGGCCGGCAGCGTCTTCGAGGTCGCCACCTGCCGGGGGGAGAACACCCCGTGTTCGACGTAGGACCCCGCCTGAAGCGCAAGCACCGTGACCGTCCTCGTGCGGGGGTCCACGATCCAGTACTCGGGGATGCCGGCCTCGGCGTAGTCGGCGCGTTTCTCCACTAGATCGCGGTCCGGACGATCCGGGCTCACCACCTCCAGAACCAGATCCGCCCCCAGCCAGAAGCGATCCCGATAACGCCGGTCGCGCCGGTCGCCGAGCAGCAACAGATCCGGTGCGCGAAACTTGCCCTCCCGGATGCGCAGGCGCAGGGCCGAGAACAGGACGACGCCCCCCATGGGCACGACATGCGCCTTGAACAGATCGTTGAGGAACGAGAGGATCGCCTGGTGCGTCGAGGTAGGCATGGGCAGCTCTTCCAGGCGTCCGTCCGTGAACTCGATGAGTCGCCGCGTTCGATCGGTCAGCCACAGGTACTCTTCGTCGGTCCAGCAGCCCTGTCGGGGCAGCGCGTCGCACAACAGAGCCTCGAACGCCTCTTGCGACCGACCGGCCGCCGGCGCTCGCGCGGGTCGCTTCTCCTCTTGCGGGTCGGGCATCGTCGGGCCGTGTCTCTTCTTACGCGCCATCTACGCGCCATGTACGCGCCATCGTGTCGGACGGACGGCGGCGCCGCAAAGCGTACCGCCGCAAAGCGTACCGCCGGAAAGCGGCTCGGCCCCGGCGCCTATTCGCCTTTTTCGCCGCCGCCGCCGCGGATCCTCGCCATGGCGCGGCGCGCGAGGGCCACGAGCAGCAGGCCGATGCCCAGTGTCTGGTAGACCGGCCCCATGTACCCCTTCAGCGTCGTGAAAGCCGACGCCGACGCCACCTGCGCTGGGCCGACATCCGGATAGCCGACGAGCAGCGCCGTGATCTGCACGTTCTCGAAGAGGTCCCAGATTCCCGCCAAAACGGGAAGGAACGCCAGCCACCACGTTCCCTCGGTCACCCGGAAGCGGTAGATCAGTCCCGCGAAGAACGTGACGTAGACCAGCGGGAAGAGCGTGTCCAGCACCACGCTGCCCCACGCGTAGGTCGTCCTGCCGTCCGGCCCGTATTCCTCCATGGCCGCCATTGCCTCGTCGAACGAGTATCCCGGCTTCATGTCGAGCAGCTCGCCGTCGATCGGGAGGCCGGGGAACACGAGGAAGAGGAACACGGCGGTGGCGACGAAAGTCGCCAGCAGCGTGCGGGTGCGGCCCGCGAACTCGAAGTACCGTCGCGCTTTCGTCATGTTCGTTCCCGCCTTCGCGAAGCGATGTCTGCATCGTAACCGGCCCGAACCGCGACGCCAAACCCAGTTCGAAACCCGGCGGCCTCGCTTGCAGCAGTTCTCGTTTTGACTGATGTTCTGATCGTTTTGGGTCTCTGGGGAGTTTGGGACGGGTTTCGGGGTGGTGGGGGTAGGAGTTCAGGGCGGGGGGTTGGCGGTGCCGCCGGTGGCCAGCAGTGACGGGAGGGCGTTCCAGTCGGGGAACACCGGGTACTCGGCGAGGGTGCGCAGGTGCTCGAACAGGCGGTAGCGGGTGCCGAGGCGCCGGCGGGCGGTCTGCCAGAGCGTTTCGGCGAGGTCGGCGGCGGCGTGCAGGGCGAAGGCGAGCAGGTCGGGGACGACCAGCACGGCGGCGAGGTTGTCCTTGCCGTGGCCGAAGTTGTGTTCGAGATGGTAACCGTGCTGCTTGAGGACGTTGAAGGTCTCGTTCTCGATCTTCCAGCGCGCGCGTGCGCAGTCGGCGAGTTCGGCGACGTTGTCGCGGTCGACGTCGAGGCTGGTGACGAAGGCGCCGCGGTGGGTGACGGCGCCGCCGGGTTTGGCGCTGACGATCTCCAGCCAGTTGACGCGCGGCGGCGCGAGCCGGTGCCGGAGGTGACCCGGCGCGTCGGCGGGCGGATGCCGTGGAGGTACTCGTGGAGGGTCTTGTGGCTGGGTTGCTTGCAGGTGAGCAGGAAGTCGCCGCCGGCGCTTCTCCCGCTCGTCAAGCGACAACGGCGTTTCGCCGCGGCTGCCACTTGCACGCAAACGTTTCCCCGTCCCCCACGACTGATATACGCCCCACCAGCCCTCACCCAGGCCGATCCGGCACGCAAACCACGACCTCGGGCCGGCAACAATCAACATCGCACACCGTTCCGACGCCGCACGGCTCAGTGGTGAGAAATCCGCGGTAGCGGGCTGCTACGACGGCGAACGGCGGAGGAGTGGGGCTGGATCGTGCAGGGGAGTTTCACTTCGCCGCTGGCGGTGCGGGAGACCGCGCGGCGGCACGGCGTTTCAGCCAGCCAGGTGTTGAGGGCGCAGCCGGGCGCGGCGGGGCTTCGGTGCTACGTCTTCGACCGAATCGCCGGCCGTGGCAGGCGACTCGCCGGGGTACCATCTCCATGGCGGCGATAGCGGACCGGGGCACGCGCTCACGGGTCGTCACGGAGGTGCGGAACGGCGGCTTCCCTTGATGAAGAACGGACCAGACAACGGACCAGACATAGAAGGGATGAAGCGGCTGATCGCGCGGCGGGATCGAGAGGTTCCGGATGTGTTCGTCGGTCGCGAGAAGATCATCTCGGCGCTGGCCGACGATGTCCGTCTGCTGGCGGCCAGTGGCGGCTTGCGCGGCGCCACAAGGATAGTCCAGGGGGCGCCCGGCGCAGGCAAGACCGCGTTGCTGAACGAACTCCGGGTGCGGTGGACGTCACCGCGGTACTGGGACATCGACCCAACCGTCCTGGAAGTCTCCAGCGAGTCGTTCTCGCAGGCGGAGACTCTGGTCGCAGAGATTTCCCAGGCACTTGACCTGGGCGACATCGAGTTGCCAGGCCACGGCGAGGCGACCAATACGCGAGGGTCCATAAATACGCGAGGGTCCATAAATACGCGAGGGTCCATAAAGGGAGGGGTTGCTGATGCCTCGCGCGGCAAGACGACGACGCGCCACTTCACGAGCCCGAAGGTTACGTTGGCCCAGCTACGCGAACGCCACGCCAAGGACAGGCGCAAACCGCTCGTGCTGCTCGTGGACGAGGCGCAGGAGATCGTTCCCGACGCGGAGCGAGTCGACCGAAACGGCGAAAGGGCCCCGCTGAACACCTCGCTTGCAGCGTTGCACAAGGGTCTCCATGGGCTGCCCATTCTGCCCGTCTACTTCGGACTGTCCACCACGCGGGCAACGCTGAGGGCGATGAGCGCTTCGCGTCTGGCGGTGGGAACCACAACGGAACTGGGACCCCTGCCGATCACGGACTGCGAGATGGGGGCGCGGGAAACGCTGCGGCTGTATCGGCCCACCGGCCCGGAAGCGGAGCTACATCGCTGGGCGCGCGCATGCGCCGACGGGTCCTTTGGCTGGCCGCAACACCTGCACAACAACATCCTCGCGTGCTGTACCGTGCTCGTGGGGTCCGAGGGAGACCTCCTGGTCGCAAGCCTGGACGAGGCCATGACGAAGGCCGCCGAGATGCGTCGCGAGTATTACGACGAGCGGACCGGTGCAGTCGGCAGCTTTGCCGCTACCGGCGTGCAAGTGGCGGTGCAGACCAGCGCGCGAGGCCCGATGAGGGAACGCGAAATCCTCGCTTTGATGAGGACGGACCTGGTTCGCGAAGAGGGCGTGTCGGAGGATGAGGCCCGTCCACAGGCGGCAAAGCTCTTCGATCGCGTGCTCGAGGCGGGCGTCCTGCACTCAGTGGGCGGGAGTCCGGCGCGGTACGAATGCCCGATCCCTTCGTATACGTCGTACATCGAGACAGGCCGCGTACCGATCCCGCCACTTCCGCCGACCTCGGGACCACGCGCCAGCGTGAGCAGCTCGCCCGAGCCCTGAGAGCCTGCCGGGGCACTCTCGTGGCCCCTCCTCGGTAGTGTATCCACCGCATGCGGCGGCATCAGCGCGATCAGCGCCTGACACAGCCCCGACGTCGCCTTCGATCCGAACCACGCGTGTCCCATGGCCCGCGCCATAGGCGCGCCCCCTACGTTGTCAAGCCTCCCTCAAAACCACAGATCCGCGGTCCCAACGCCGCATGTGGCCAAAATGAGAACTGCGGGTTCGCGTGACTCGCTGTTGACTGCCGAGACGGCGCTATGGTTATGTGCGCTCCGTTGCCTAGCCCGCGAGGGGAGACCATGTGTTGTTCGGCTTTGGGACGGGACGCGCGCCCGTCGCGCCGCGGCGGCCGTGCGCCGCGCGGCACGGCTTCGGGGGGCGCTTCCAGGCCGGCGCGCTTCGTGTCGTTGCTGTTCCTGATCGCGATGTTCGTGCCGGCCACGGGTCACGCCGGGGAGGCCGGGATCGACGTGCCGATGGGCCGCGCCGGTGCGGCCGCCCGCCCGGCCGAGCCGGTTGCGGAACCGGGCGGCCTGCTGGCCGCGACCGAGAGGGTGCGGGGCGAGGTCGAGGTCCTGCGGCGCGAGTTCGGAACCCACGATTTCCCCGCGCGGGTGGAGCCGCACAGAGACCGCGCGCCGGTCCATGTGTACGTGAAGTCCCTCGAAGTGATGTCGAAAGTCGCGGCGCTGCAGCGGCGCTTCGGCGTCGTGGAAGGCTACGTCCGCGACATGCCGGTGGCGGAGGTGTCGTCGGACGAAGCCCAGGGCGCCGTGCAGGACATTCTGGACGGCATCGAGGCGATCAAGACGCAGATGGTCATCTCCACGGCCGCCGACGTGGCGATGGCTCCCGGCCGGAGGGGGCTGTCCGAGGCCTACGCGAACCTCGCGGACGCCTCCGTCATGCTCGACGGTCTCGTGGGCCGCGAACTCGCCCCGCAGGATGTCTTTCGGAACGTGATGGCGGTGATCGAAGACCTCAACCTGATCGCCACGAGACTGCAGGTGCGCCTGGACGTGGAAGTGCCGGAAGCAGGCGAGCGGGACCTGGTCGCCACCGCCCAGCAGGCCATGCGCGCCGCGTACAAGGCCGTCGCCCTCCAGACGCGCCTGGGCATGCAGGCGTCCGCGGTGCCGACGCTGACGATGGTCCGGGTGTCGCCCACGGAAGCCTACGACCTGATCGGCATCCTGCGGGCCGAGCTGGCGCGGATCAAGGGACATCTCGGCATCAACGTGCCCCCGCTCGGCTCCGGGGGGACGGGCGCGGCCGTCGAGAGCGCGGACCTGTTCGCGCACATGCTGCTGGTCGTGCGCGGCCTCGACCAGTTGACGGCGGGCGCGGAGACCCAGGGATGAGCGGCAAGCCAACGAGGGCTTCGAGCACCGTGCGTCCGGTGACGGCGCCGGGGTCGGGGAGCGCGGCGTCGAGGTGCCGGCTGCTGGCCGCCGCCGTGCTGTCGCTGGGCGCGGCGACCGCCTGGGGCCAGGTGCTGGACAGCGGCGACACCGCATGGGTGACGATGGCCTGCGTGCTGGTGCTGTTCATGACCATCCCCGGCCTCGCGCTGTTCTACGCCGGCCTCGTGCGGGCCAACAACGCGGTCTCGGTGCTGCTCCAGTGTTTTGCCATCACCTGCATCGTGAGCGTGCTGTGGGTGGCCGCCGGCTACAGCCTGGTGTTCGGCGAAACCGTCTCGCAGGTCGTGGGCGACCTGAGCAAGGCGTTCTACCGCGGAATCGGCGAAACCTCGCTGATCGGCACCATCCCGGAGCCCATCTTCGCAACCTTTCAGCTCACCTTCGCCATCATCGCGACCGCCCTGATCGTCGGCGCCTTCGTGGAGCGGATGCGGTTCTCGGCGGTGTTGCTGTTCGCGGGGGCGTGGTCCCTGCTGGTCTATGCGCCGGTGGCGCACTGGGTCTGGGGCGGCGGCTGGCTGGGCGAGATGGGACTGCTCGACTACGCCGGAGGCACGGTCGTCCATGTGACGGCGGGGACCGCGGCGCTGGTCGGGGCGGTGGTACTCGGTCCGCGGCACGGCTTTCCGCAACGGAACCAGCCGCCGCACAGCATGGTCCTCACGGTCGCCGGCGCGGCGATGCTCTGGGTCGGGTGGTTCGGCTTCAACGGCGGTAGCGCGTTGGCGGCCAACGGCGACGCCACGATGTCCATCGTGGTGACGCACATCTGCGCGTCGGTGGGCGCGCTGGTCTGGATGGGGCTCGAGTGGATCCGGCGCGGCAAGCCGACGGCGCTCGGGGCCACGATCGGCATGGTGGCGGGCCTCGCCAGCATTACCCCGGCGTCGGGATTCGTCGGTCCCGGCGGCGCTTTCGTGATGGGCATCGGCGGGACCCTGATGTGCTTTCTGGTGACCGACTTCCTCAAGAACACGCTGAAGATCGACGACAGCTTGGACGTCTTTCCGGTCCACGCCGTCGGCGGCGGGCTCGGCACGATAATGGCCGCCGTGTTCGCGAGCAACGCGCTGGGGGTGTTCTCGGGCCAGCACGACATCGATGTCGTCGAGCAGTTGAGCGTACAGGCGCTCGGCGTGCTGGTCGTCGCGACGTACACGGCCGTCGTGACGTGGGTGATCCTCAAGGTCGTCGGCGCGATCGTTTCGAACCGCGTTACCGTGGCGGAGGAAGCCGACGGTCTCGACCTCGTGTCCCACGGCGAACGCGGCTACGTGCTGTCGGGGGCCGAACCGGCGGCGCCGGCGGAAGGGGCCGCGCCGCACCCGACGCAAGAGACGCAGGAGGCGCCGGAGGTGTCCGCTTGACGGGGCGTGCCCGCTTTCTTCGCAGGCATTTCCCCTGGCTCGCCCTCTGCGCGTCCGCTGCCGCGGTCGCCGACCCCCTTGCCTACGCCGTGGGAGAGCAGTCCCGGATCCCGTTGCCCGCGTCCCTGGACGGCGTGGACGCCCGCTACCTGCTCGAGCTGGACTGGACCTACCGGGGCGGACGCTCGACACTCGAAGTGCTGCCGGTCGAGGACGCCAGCGGTCTGGAGGGCCCGGACTCCGGCGCGGGAGTTCCCGTCGAGGCCATCCATGCGCTCGTGTCCGAGGCCCTGCGCCGCACCGGGCGGTTCGACATCGCCGCCGCGCAGGAGTCGGGCGCGGCCGGGAACCCCCCGCGGGTCGCGGATGGGGTGCTGCAGATCACGGTGGCGACCTACCGGGCGGAGGCGGCGGTGCGCGTCACGAACCCGCGCGCCGGCGGCGCGCGGCGGCCACAGGCGCCCAGGGGCCACGTCGCGTTGCGTGTCCGCCTCGCCGACGCGGCGGGCGCGCTCCTGCTTGCGGAACGTTTCGAAGCGGTCATCGAGCAGCCGCGCGCGGCGTTCGCCGGCCAGCCCGCCGTCGAGGGACTGCCGGCCGGGGTCTGGCGCACGCCGCTCGGGCAGGCCCTGCTGGCGGCCGTTGGGCGGAGTACGTACCGGATCGTGAAAGCCGTCGGGCCGCTGCCGCCGGCCGGGCTTGTCGTGAAGGCGGAAGCGAACCGTGTCTGGATCAACCTGGGCGCGGGGAGCGTGTCCGTCGGCGATGAGCTGATGGTCACCGGGGAGGGCGAGACGCTCATCGATCCGCAGACGGGCCTGAGCCTCGGGGGCGCCGCGACCGAGCTGGCGCGCCTGCGCATCGTGGAGGTCGAGGCGCGTTTCAGCGTGGCGGAAACCCTCGCGGTGACCGGTACGTTCGCCCGCGGCGACCGGGTCACGCCGACACGGCCTGCCGCACAGTTCGAGTTCGCGCCGAGTTGGAGCGCCCCCGCGGCGGGGGAATTCTGACGCGGCTGCCCTTCCGATCGGAGGGCTTCCCGCGCGGCCTCGGGTCGGGGTTCAGTCGAAACGGAATTCAAACGAGGTGACGTAGTCGGCCTTCGGGACGCACGGCCGGCCGTTGGCATCCCGCAGTGGGAAGCTCCACTTTCGAATGGCTGCGACCGCCTCGCGGGCGAACGCGTTGAAGTAGGTCGGGTTGTCCAACTCGGACTGCTCCCTCAGGACCGCTATGTTCGAATCCTCGGTTTCGCCCTTGTCGTCCACCGTGTAGCGCACCACGATCATCGCGTCGCCGTAATCCCTGAGGCCCCGCCGCGGATACTCGGGTCGCCACCAGTTCTCGTCGTCCGGCATCTCCAGCGTACACTCCGGCACCTCCGGCGCCGCGGCGACCGGCATCTGGACGGTCGGCTCCGCCTGTCCCGGCGCTGCATCCGCACCGGCCTGGCTGTCCGCATCCGTGCGCAGGGCCAGCAGTGGCGCGGGATCGGGCGGGAGCGGCGCGGGATCGGGTGCGCCCTCCGCTTCGGGTTCGGGCGCCCCTCCGGCCGCGCGCTCCGGCGGGTCGGATGCGTCCCGCGGCACCGGCGTGGCCGCGACCGCGGACGGTGTTTCGGCTTCCGGCGCTTCCGGCGCATCGTCCGGTACGCGTGCGGGCGCCGGCGCTTCCCGCGCGACGCTGTCCCGTTGCTCGGCTGCGTCCCCCGGCGATGGACTGGCCGCCACCGCCGCCGGCGGCGTCTCGGTTGCCGGTGTCGGAGTGCGACGCCCGGCCGCGGGTGCGTCCGTCTCCGCCGGCGGGGACGGCGTCCGGAGGGCGTCGGGGCGGGGCGCCGAGTCCATCACGGGCGCCGCCGCGTAGGAGAACAGTGGCGCGTGATCGTGGAACGTCACCTCGGCCGCGCCGAAGAACTCCCGCCAGAACCGGCGGTGGGCGTTCGCCGCGTCGGGCTCCGTCGTCAGTCCGGTGCGCGGTACGTAATGCAGGTTGACCTCGATGTTCGAGTCGCCGTCCCACCGGCCCAACAGCCTTTTGCCGGAGTCGCGCCGGGCTTCGATCGCGGCGTGATCCCAGCTTGCGGAGGGTAGCTCCAGGTGCGAGTACCAGTCGGCGTGCTGCATCATGTCGGAGAGGACGTGCAGCCGATGCGAGCCCCGGTGCGCCAGGAGATCCATCCGCGTCTCTTCCAACGCCTCCATGAGGTACGCCCCGGTCACCTCCCAGTCGCGCTGCGAGGCGCGCTCCGCCAGGGCGTCCAACCGGGACACGGCCGCTTCCCGGAGCGCGCAGAACCGGGTCGCGGAGCGGCGCAGGTCGAGCGGCAGTTGGGCCGGCAGGTCAGCGCAGTCCCGCACCGTGCCGTCGTGATCCTTCGCGGTCGCCACCTGAATGTCCCGGGTGTCGAATGGCTTGCACAGGCGGCTGACCAGAGCCCGCGGCACGCTCGGCGAGGCGGTCAGAAGATAGGTCCGGACCTCGGCGCCTTCTCCCGCGTTCCGCATCAGATCGCGCAACAGGTCGCCCGCGACGCTCCCCGGCAGTCCGGCCAGAGGCTTCGTCAGGTCGAGCAGCAACACCGTGACGCCGCTCACCTCGCTGGCGTCGGCAGGACAGAGATCCTCGTCGTAAGCGATGTCGTCCGGAGCCCGGGACGTCAAGGCGAGCCAGAGCGCGCCGGCTCCAAGGGCGAGTACCAGCGCCAACGGCGCCAGCAGCCGCCGGCGCTGCCCCTTCCCCTGCGATGGGGATCCGGGGGCGGTGTTTCCTGGCCCTGACACCATCCTCGAGCACTCTCGCAACCGGCAGAACCCGAAATCCGTAGTCGCGCCTCGCCAGGCACGGCCAGTGCATGGGTGCCGACGCAAGCCGCAAGAGTACTCGCGACGCGCCACACGGACGTGAGCATAGCGTTGCGTCGGTCCACGCGCAAAGCGGTTGCGCGTGCGTTCGCGGAGGCGGATACGGCGCAGCGGCGGGGTCCCCGGCCGCGTCCGTGCCGGGGTGCCCCGGTCGGGCCGGCGCCATCGAATCTGGCGGCACATCCCCGTGCCGCGCTCGGGAAGCTCTTCAGCAGAGCTTCCCGAGGAGGTGATACTTGACAATCCCCAAGCGACCGTTAACATGCGCGCGCTTGCGGTCGGGGTCCCAAGTCGTAGCGGGACCCGCGTTCGTTGCGCCACGCGGGGTGGGCCTCGGTGCAAGTCACCGTGCCCCCGGCGGCGGCAACCGGCGGAACGCCGGCCGCAACCGAAACAGCAGTACAGAGGTGGAGCCGGTATCGGCCCGTGGCAGTCGAAGCCAGGGTTAATGCCGGTGGAGTCGTGCGTATGGCCGTATGGCGGGGGTTGAGATTGCGCTCCGGGAAGACGCGGCGTTGCGCCGGCGCGGCGGTGGCCGCGGCGGGGACGGTTCGGCGCGGCGGTGCGGGGGCGACGCGCCGGCGTCCGTCGCGCGGGCCGTCGGGCGGCTGGCCGGCGGTTGCGGCGGGTCTGGCCTGCTTCTGCTGGGCGATGGGGCTGGCGGCCGACAGGACCGAGCCGATCAAGCCGATTCCCGCCGACGTGGGCGCCGACCCGGCCAAGGTGGAGCTGGGCCACATGCTGTTCCATGACGTTCGGCTCTCCAGGGACGACACCGTGTCCTGCGCGAGCTGCCACGATCTCGCGACCGGAGGCGACGACAGCCAGGCCGTTTCGGTCGGCGTCGGAGCCGCCGTCGGAGCGATCAACTCCCCCACCGTCTACAACGCGGGGTTCAACTTCAAGCAGTTCTGGGACGGACGCGCCGACACCCTGCATCAGCAGGTGGACGGACCGGTGCAGTCCGCGGTGGAGATGGCGAGCCTGTGGCCCGACGTGCTCGGCAAGCTCTTCCAGGACGAGCGCTACCCGGCCGCGTTCAACGCCATCTATCCCGACGGCATCACGCGCGACAACGTCAAGGATGCCATTGCGGAGTTCCTGCGCGCGCTCGTCACCCCCGACAGCCGCTTCGACCGCTGGCTCAAGGGCGAGGAAACGGCCATCACCGAACACGAGCGTCGCGGCTACGAACTGTTCAAGTTCTATGGCTGCGTGTCCTGTCACCAGGGCGCCGCCGTGGGCGGCAACATGTTCCAGGTGTTCGGCGTCATCAACGACTACTTCCGGCGGCGCGGCAACATCACCGAGGCGGACATGGGCCGCTACAACATCACCGGCAACGAGGCGGACAGGCACGCTTTCAAGGTGCCGAGCCTCCGAATGGCGGCACATACCGCGCCTTACCTGCACGACGGCAGCGCGGCCACCCTGCGAGACGCGGTGGACGCCATGTTCGAGTTTCAGTTGGGGCGCGAAGCCCCCGACGAGGACAAGGACGCCATCGTCGCATTCATCAAGACCCTGGCGGGTCAATCCACGGAGCTTGCCAAATGAGAAGCCATCGCGCCACGGTCGTCGGATGGGTGGTCACGGTCCTTGCGACCGGCCTGGCGGTCGTCCTGTTCGTGCTCGCACGACAGAGCGACCCCGCCGACTATCGCGAGTCCATCGCCACCGTCCGCGCGATCCAGCAGCTCGCCGCCGACTGGAGCATCGAAACCGCCCGGGTGCGCGCCGACCCGTTGGCCGACTTCGACTCCCTGGCCGCTTACATCCCGCGCATGGACGAGCTGAAGCAGCGCCTGCTGAGGACGGTCCGCACCATCCCGGACATGCCGGATCGCCTGGCCAACGACGCGAGTGCCTACGTGAACGCGGTCGAGGCTCGGGAGGAACGCATCGAACGCTTCAAGACGGGCTACGCGATCATCCGCAACTCGGCCCGCTACCTGCCCCTCGCCGCCTCCAACATCGTGCAGGCCCCCGGCGTGGATGCGGATCTGGCCAGGGAAGTGTCTGCGCTCGCGAGCGACATCGGCGGCTATCTGACCGCCCCGAGCGATGCGGTCAAGGGACGCCTCACCGTGGCGCTGGAACGTCTGGGCGACCGGGTGAGCGGCATGGCGCCGCCGCTGCCGGACAGCGTGGCGAACTTCATCGCCCACGCCGACGTGCTCCTCGCGCAGCAGGCGCCGACCGGCGAACTGTTCGCGCAGGCGACCTCGACCGAGATATCGGATCTGTCGGCGTCGCTCGTGGACGCACTGGGCGCGGAGGTCGGACGGCGCAACGCCGCCATCGGCGGCTACCTGAACGGCATCATCGCCGCGGCGGTCGTTCTCGTTCTGGTGTGGCTGGTCGTCGTGGCGTTGCGTCTGCGCACCCGCGGCACCGCGGAGCAGGAGGCCGTCCCGGCGGTCGCCGCCGGGATGGCGACCGCCGTGGCGGAAGCACCGCGGTCCGCCCCGGTGGAGGACTGGGCCAGGACCAGGCGCGCGATGACGCACCGGATTGTCGCGGCCCGGGTCGCGGCGCTCCTCGCCGCGGACTCGGGACGATTGGTCGAGGAAATCGACGCCCTCGAAGTGGACACGTCCGACGAGTCGGATGTCGTGCGCGCCATCAGGGGGCCGGACTTCCGGCTCCGGGTCGAGGAGGGGGACGTGCCGCACAAGCGCCTGCTTGACGCCATGGCCGCGATCGGCTCGGAAGCCGGTCGTCTGGCGGCGTTCGCGGGCCGGGACGGGGGCGGCAGTTACGCGTTGGTCGATCTCGACGAGTGCGTCCGTCTGGTCGTGGACGAGTCGGGCGCGGCGGACGACGCCGTTGAGGTGGCCATCGATTCGGCGGGGCCGACGGAGGTGTTCGCCGCGGCGGCGGACGTGCGCCTGATGCTCGGCAACGTGGTGGAGAACTCGTTGCGGGCGATCGCCGCGGCGCATCGGGAGCATGGGGAGTTGCGGATCGCGATCGGCACGGACGGGGACATGGCCGCGGTGACGGTCATCGACAACGGCATCGGCATGACGCCCGAGACGCGCGCGCGCATCTTCGAGCCGTTCTTCTCCCTGGAGGGAGACCGGGACGGGGTCGGGCTGGTCTGCACGGACTACCTGGTGGAGAAGTACGGCGGCGCGATTTCCGTCAGTTCCGTGGTGGACGGCGGCACCGTGACCCGGATCCAGTTGCCCGCCATGACCGGGGCCTGACCCGTGGTGGCCGGGGCGTCGCACCCGCCCGACGGCGCGCGGCCGCGCGGCCGCCGGCGTGTCGGGCGCACGGTCCTCGTGACGACGCCGATCCTACTGATCCTGGCGGTCATCGCCGTGCTGGCCCTGCAGGTGCGGGAGACGTTGGTGGAAGCCGTCGAAGCGGACGGTTGCGCGGCCGGCACCAGCGGCCACGCGGTGTTCCTCGTCGATGCGCGCAAGCCGTTGAAGCCAGCCCACGCCGGTCAGCCGGGGCGGCTGCTGCGCGACGTGACGCGCGGCCTGCCGGCGGGCACGGAACTCGAGGTGTACGCGGTCGGGGAACACGCGGAGGCGCCGCGGATGCTGCTCGGGAGCCTCTGCAAGACGTACGGAACGGCGGACCTCGACGTTGCGACCGCGAAGGACCGGGACGGCGAGCCGGAGGACTGCGACGAGCTGCCCGCGCAGATTCCCGCATCGGTCCGTGACGCGGCGACACGGTTCTGCGCGGAACGCGAGGCGCTCGCGGCGCGCCTGGACGCCTTGACCGGGCAGCGGCGCGGCGGCCTCGTGGCGAGCGCCCATCTGGTCGAGGCCCTCGAGGAGACGGCGCGAGACCTGGGGCGGGGTACCGGGACCGGGGCGGTGTACGTGTTCTCCGACATGATGCAGCACGCGAAGTGGTTCTCGCACCTGGACACCGCGTGGACCGCCTGGACGTTCGAGTCCTTCGTCGATCTGCGCGCCGCCAGCGCCGCGCCGGCCGGCGAGCGGCCGCGGGTGGGCGCCGGCGTCGATGCCACGGTGTTCTATCTGCCCCGCAAGGGGGCCACGGAATACCCGCGGCAGGCGGAGGCGCACCGACGGTTCTGGGAGGCGTGGTTCGACCCGGCGCGGCTGACGTTCCTGGTGCAGGCGCCGGCGCTCGACTACGCGGGAGAGCGGCTGATGGACGTGCCGAGCGAAGCGGAACTCGTGGGCCGGGAGCGCGAGCGCGTGCGTTACGAGCGGGCGGAACTCGAGCGCCGGCGCGCCGAACTCGGGCGGGCCGAGCAGGCCTTCGCCGCGGAGCGGGAGCGTCTCGCGAAGGACCGTGAACAGTGGCGGCTCCGCGAGTCCGAACTGCGCCGCGAACAGGAACGCCTGCGCGAGCGGCAGACCGAACTCGCCTCGGAGCAGGCGCGGCTCGGCGCCGGCGAGGGAGCGGGCGCCGCGACATCGGCGGTGGAGTGACCGCGCCGCGCCGCGTCCCCGTCGCGGCGGCCGTCTCGAGCGGATGAGCCCGAACGGCGGGCGGTGGGCCTCGGTCGCGCTGTTCACCGGCACGGCGTTCGTCGGCGCGGTACTGCTGTTCTGGATCCAGCCGCTGTTCACGAAAATGGCGCTGCCGCTGCTCGGCGGGACGCCGTCGGTGTGGAACACGGCGCTCGTCTTCTTTCAGGCCATGCTGCTCGCCGGCTACGGCTATGCGCACGCGCTGGCGCGCTGGCTGCGCCCGCGCCACCAGCTCGCGGCCCACGGGGCGCTCCTGTGCGCCGCGGGGCTGACGTTGCCCATCGGCATCGGCGACGGGTGGGTCCCGGACGCGACCGCCCCCGCCGCATGGCTCATGGCGCTGCTCGCCGCGGCGGTCGGCGCGCCGTTCCTCGCCGTCGCCGCGACGGCGCCGCTGCTGCAGCGGTGGTTCTCGCTGGGCGGCCACCCGCGGGCCCACGATCCCTATTTTCTCTACGCCGCGAGCAACGCCGGCAGCGTCGCGGTGCTGCTGGCGTTTCCCTTCGTGCTGGAACCGCTGCTGACGACCCGGGCGCAGTCGCTCGCGTGGACGATCGGGTTCGGCGTGCTGGCGGCGGGGGTGATTGCCTGTGGCGCGGCGGTGGCCGGCGCGCGTCCGGGGAGCCTCGCGACCGCGGCGCCGTCCGCCCCGGCCGGCGTCCGCTGGCGTCAGCGCGGGGCCTGGATGGCGTACAGCGCCGTACCGTCGGCCCTGCTGATCGGCGTGACGGGCCACATCGGCACGGACATCGCCTCGGCGCCGCTGCTCTGGGTGGTTCCGCTCGCGCTCTACCTGCTGACTTTCGTGAACGCGTTCGCGCGCCGGCCGTGGATTCCCGGGTGGCTCGCGTCGCGGGCCATGGCCCTGGCGCTGGCGTTGCTCGCGGCCGTGTTCGTGTGGCGTGAGCCGGCGGGCGTGTTCCTGCCGCTGCATCTCGGCGCGTTCGGGTGCGTCGCGCTCGCGTGCCATGCGGAACTGGCGCGGCGGCGGCCGGCGGCCGGCGCGCTCACGGAGTTCTACCTGTTCCTCTCCCTCGGCGGCCTCGCCGGGGGCGCGCTCGTGGCCCTGGCCGCTCCCCGCGTGTTCGACACGGTGCTGGAGTACCCGCTGGCTCTGGCCCTGGCCGCCGCGCTGGTGCCGGCGCGGGGCGCCGGGGCGCGGGGGCGGGGAGGGGGAGGGGCGCGGGGGCGGGGAGGGGAGGAGCGGCGTTGGCCGCTGCGGCGCGGCGACCTGCTGGTGGCCGCCGCGGTGGCCGCCGGGGCGCTTGGCCTGCAGCCGGCGCTTGGGGCGCTGGGCCGGCCCACGCCGGTCGTGGTGTACGGGTGCGTGACGGCCGTGCTTGCCGCGGTCACCCTGTCCCGGCAGGTGCGCCCGGCGGCGTTCGCCCTGTGCATCGGGCTGCTGCTGCTCGGCGCGTCCCGGCTCCCGCAGGGCGACGACACGGTCTGGACCGGCCGGAGCTTCTTCGGCGTCTATCGGGTGACGGAGCAGACCGACCCCCCGGCGCGCAACCTCATCCACGGCACCACGAACCACGGCGGACAGTGGATGCCGACGCGGGGCGCGCTCCTGCCCAGCGCCTATTACACGGCGGCGAGCCCGGCCGTGGCGGCGCTCGAGTCGGTGCGCAACCACACCGCCGGCGGGCCGCTGCGCGTCGGGGTGGTGGGGCTCGGCGCCGGCGCGATCGCGTACTGGCGGCGGCCGGGCGAGCGGTGGCGTTACTACGAGATAGACCCGCTGGTGGTGTGGCTGGCCACCCGGAGCGGTTACTTCGGGCTCCTCGGCCGCCACGACCCCGACGCGCGGATCGTGCTCGGCGACGCCCGTCTCGGCCTCGCCCGAGAAGCCGACGGCCGCTTCGACCTCCTGGTGCTCGACGCGTTCACGTCCGCCGCGATTCCGACCCATCTGCTCACGCAGGAGGCCATGGCCCTGTTCATGCGGAAGCTGCGGCCGGAGGGGGTCCTGCTGCTGCACATCTCCAATCGGCAGCTCGACCTCGAGCCCGTGGTCGCCGCCAACGCGCGGGCCCTGGGGCATGCGGCGCTGGCGGGGCGGCCGTCGCCGGCGGACGAAGGAGACGAAGGAGACGGAGGACGCGACCCGACCGCCGCAGGCTCACTCTGGGTGGCCCTGGCGCGGGACGAGGAACGCCTGCGGGCACTGGCACTCGGCGACGGGTGGACGGCGCTGCGCGGCGCGGCCGGCCCCGGCGGCGAACGCGGTTGGCGCGACGACTTCTCCAGCGTCGTCGGCATCGTGCGGTGGACGGGGGGCGGATCGCGAGACTAGCCGAGCCCATTTCACACCAGGGGCCGTGATGATCGCGGAGGATTTTGGCCGCGTGCGCGTGCTCGCGACCGAGAGCATGGCGGGGCCTACGGTTGAGGGAGCATGTGCGCGCCGTCGGCCGCCATCAGGACAATCCGCGAACGTTCCCGCAGGCGCACCCACGTACTGCGCGACGACGCCATAGTGCCCAACTTCCCAGCAGTTCTCATTTTGGCCAGATGCGGCGTCGGGACGGCGGATTCCGTGGTTTTGCTGCTCCATCAGCAGTCTTGACTTGTCCCACACTGGCGTAGACACTTGCGCTCACGGTTGGGAAGGCTGTGGTGTCACGGTCTGCGGGGGCCAGGTGCCCCCCCCGGCTGTTCCCAACTCCCGCGTTTCATTCTCTTTCCATGTACGTCCTTTATCTCGATGGTTCGGGCTCAGTCAAAAACCCCAACGAGCGCCATTTCGTCCTCGCCGGCATCGCCGTCCACGAACTCGAGATCTACCACGTCATCAAGAGAGCAGACGACTACGTCGGGACACTCGCGGCCGGCCGCGACGCGGAACTCCACGGTAGCGCAATGGCCAATGCCAAAGCCGAGGCCTGGAAGGGCATCTCTCGCCAGCGCCGCCTCGACGCCATAGAGGGAGGTCTCGATCTCCTCCGTGACGCCCGTCCGGGGGTCACGGCGTTCGCCGTTGCAGCGGACAAGGCGGCGGTCTCCCCGGACGACCCCGTTGAGTACGCATTCGAGGAAATCTGCAACCGCTTCAACCTCTTCCTCAAGCGACTTCACAACCGTCACAACCAAACGCACCGCGGCCTGGTCGTGATGGACGAGTCGCATTACGAGGGGGCCCTCCAGGGCCTCGCCCGTCACTACCGCGAGGAAGGCACCCGATGGGGCCACCTCCGCAACCTCGCCGAGGTGCCGCTTTTCGTCGATTCCAATGCCTCACGCCTCATCCAGATTGCCGACCTGCTTGCCTGGGCGGTCTGGCGCCGCTACGAACACGCAGACACGCGCTATTTCGATCGAGTCGTCCCACGCTTCGACGCCGAAGGGGGCGTCATCCACGGTCTCTTCCACCGCAAGATCCCCAGCGACGACTGCTACTGCCCCGCTTGCCTATCCCGGAGCAACCGTAGCTCCAACTCCACAACGACATAAGGCACACTCCCGCACAGCGGATCCTCGCGGCGACCTGCTGGTGGCCGCCGGGGCGCTCGGCCTGCAGCCGGCGCTCGGGGCGCTGGGCCTGCCCACGCCGGTCGTGGTGTACGGGTGCGTGACCGCCGTGCTTGCCGCGGTCACCCTGTCCCGGCAGGTGCGCCCGGCGGCGTTCGCCCTGTGCATCGGGCTGCTGCTGCTCGGCGCGTCCCGGCTCCCGCAGGG
Source organism: Pseudomonadales bacterium (assembly GCA_963664635.1). Taxonomy (GTDB): domain Bacteria; phylum Pseudomonadota; class Gammaproteobacteria; order Pseudomonadales; family Azotimanducaceae; genus VXNE01. The sequence goes on from OY761542.1 coordinate 2,091,666, forward strand.
CGACGACACGGTCTGGACCGGCCGGAGCTTCTTCGGCGTCTATCGGGTGACGGAGCAGACCGACCCCCCGGGGCGCAGCCTCATCCACGGCACCACGAACCACGGTGGACAGTGGATGCCCGCGCGGGGCGCGCTCCTGCCCAGCGCCTATTACACGGCGGCGAGCCCGGCCGTGGAGGCGCTCGAGTCGGTGCGCAACCACACCGCCGGCGGGCCGCTGCGCGTCGGGGTGGTGGGGCTCGGCGCCGGCGCGATCGCGTACTGGCGGCGGCCGGGCGAGCGGTGGCGTTACTACGAGATAGACCCGCTGGTGGTGTGGCTGGCCATCCGGAGCGGTCACTTCGGGCTCCTCGGCCGCCACGACCCCGACGCGCGGATCGTGCTCGGCGACGCCCGTCTCGGCCTCGCCCGAGAAGCCGACGGCCGCTTCGACCTCCTGGTGCTCGACGCGTTCACGTCCGCCGCGATTCCGACCCATCTGCTCACGCAGGAGGCCATGGCCCTGTTCATGCGGAAGCTGCGGCCGGAGGGGGTCCTGCTGCTGCACATCTCCAATCGGCAGCTCGACCTCGAGCCCGTGGTCGCCGCCAACGCGCGGGCCCTGGGGCATGCGGCGCTGGCGGGGCGGCCGTCGCCGGCGGACGAAGGAGACGAAGGAGACGGAGGACGCGACCCGACCGCCGCAGGCTCACTCTGGGTGGCCCTGGCGCGGGACGAGGAACGCCTGCGGGCACTGGCACTCGGCGACGGGTGGACGGCGCTGCGCGGCGCGGCCGGCCCCGGCGGCGAACGCGGTTGGCGCGACGACTTCTCCAGCGTCGTGGGCATCGTGCGGTGGACGGGGGGCGGGTCTTGAGGATCCCGAGGACCGCTGGCCTGCGGGGGGCGCTTTCGCCCAAGCGATCCACCCGCCGCATCGAGCAGCCGCGGGTCCACGGCTTCGCCGCGCGCCCGCTGCTCCGCGAAAACGAGAGGACCGCCGCGGTCGCGCAGGTCTCGCGGGATAGGCAGGATAGCCAGAACCTTGTATAGCGTGCCGCTTTTGTCCAACGTTCGCGCCGCATGAAGTCTCGCGGCAACAATCCGAAGCGGCGAATCGTGCTGCCCGGGCACTTCACGGCAGCCGAGTTAGCGGATTTCGCGGTGCGAGCGCGCTACGAAGGGAGCGCTCTGCACAAGCTAAAGCCGGCGGATTACGACTTTGATCCGCCAACCAATCCCCGGCCTTCGAAGTCCGTATGCGATGATCTCCGCGTCGTCAGGGCGGCGGAAGCCCGTGCCCTGTTGCGCACCGCGTTCGCCCATGGGCTGATCAGCGCCTGCGATCCGCGGGAGCTTCCGAAGTACGCGTGGGCGGTCGATGGGCATGGCGAGGCTTACGAGGCGAAGCTGGGACGGAACGGCTACCATGGCTACCGGCTCGGTCTGGACGACAAGGTCATGCGCGACTGGGTGATCGATGAGTGGAGTAAGCGGGTAGGATGAGACTCGCACTCGCGCCCCACGCACTGCACGATCCGGAGGCACCTCCGGAGGAGGCGGCGACCTCCGGCATCCTGTCAATCGAGGCGAATGGCATATGCCTTACGGAGGGGGTCTCGGTCGAGGACGATGTACTGAAGACGGGGCCGCTGGTGTCGGCCTATCCGCTGGCGGAATGGCTGGTGTGGAACTGGTGGCGTCTCCGGTGGGAGCCAACGCCCCCGCGGGCGAACAGGGGATGGGCCTTCGCGCACCGACTCTCGACTATCGGCGGTGGCTACCGCTGGCCTGATCTGGAGCTCGCGTCGGATGGAGTCCGCGTGCGCTTGTCCTCCGGGCCGTCGATGGAACCGGGCTCCGGGACGTTTCGTTATGTAGGGGCTCCGAGGTCTGAAGCAGTCGCTGCCGACGCGTTCGAGTCCGCAGTTGATGGATTCGTGCAGAGTGTGGCCGGGCGACTTGAGGAAGGCTCGATGCGGTCGTCCAACCTCGCTCTGTTGGCGGCCGACCTCACTCGAGACAGGTCCGATGGGGCGCGTTCGTCGTTCAGGCGCCTCGAGGCAATGCTGGGCTGCGACCCGGGAGAAGGGAGGGCGGCTGCGATTCGCGACCGTCTCTCTGACGCCAGGTCCTTGGGCGAGAGTGCCATCCTCGAGTTGGCGGCTGGAGCGGCACCGGTGGGTGTGCGGGAACTGCGCGACAACCTGACGCGGGCGGGGTTTGACTTCCAACCGGGCGATACCGTCAAGATGGGCGCGTACGACCTGGTTGCCAATTGGGGTGCAACCGATGCGTGGAGGATCGGGGTGGGGATCGCTCGACGCCTGCGGGAGCAAGAGTTGCGCCATGGGGATCCCGTGACGAATCGACGGTTGGCGGAGATGATGGGGGTCACTGAGCGGGTGTTGTCGGACACGGGCAGCACTTCGGATTGCTTGTCGTTCGAATGGGAGGATGGTGATCGGTCTCGGATGGCGATGCGGTCGAAGTGGATGACCGGCCGACGTTTCGACCTGACTCGACTGCTAGCGGAACGGCTGCTGAGTTCGGATGATGCTGACCCACTGCGCACGGTCACCAAGTCTTACACGTATCGTCAGAAAGCGCAGCGGGCTTTCGCAGCCGAGTTCCTCGCGCCTATTGACGCCGTGGACGAGTTCTTGGCGGAGGACTATTCGGACGACAGGCAGGACGATGCGGCCCAGCACTTCCAGGTTTCCCCGTACGCGATCCGGTCGCTGCTGGTGAACAATCATCGGGTGGGTCGGCAGGGAGCATTGGACGCGCTGGACCTCCTCTAGGGAAGCTCTGATCAAGAGCTTCCCTAGCGCGGCACAGGGCTGTGCCGCCAGATTCGATGGCGTAAGCCATTGAATCTGTGGAGCAAGACGAAACCGCGTTTTGTCTTGCGGCCTGATCAAGCCCAGGGATGGGCTTGATCAGAGGTTTCCTAGGGATCCCGAGGACCGCTGGCCTGCGGGGGGCGCTTTCGCCCAAGCGATCCACCCGCCGCATCGAGCAGCCGCGGGTCCACGGCTTCTTCGCCGCGCGCCCGCTGCTCCGCGAAAACGAGAGGACCGCCGATGTCGCGCAGGGCGGCAACTGCGGCCGGCAACCGCTCGGCGCTGACCCCGGGCAGGATGTCGGACTCCGGTCGCGGTCGTGGTCCGCCTTCGGCCTGCAGTTCGTAGATCACCGGCGTGCGTCCCGCCGCCGCGGTCGCCAGGTCCCAAAGCTCCTTGACGCCGCACGCGCGGTAGATCGAGATCTTGTCGGGATGGTGGTGGGTATGCTCGACCTCGATGGCCAGATCGGGGGGTTGCCCTTCGATCAGGTCCATGGCGGCCCCCACGCCCGCGTTGGTCTCGACACGCCCGTAGCGGGTGGCGCGCTCGCCGATCAAGAACGACTCGTCGGGGTCCCCGCCGGAAGCTCCGTCCGGCGCCTTGATGGAGGTGGACCCCATGTCGACCACGTCGGTCCCGTTCGCGTGGCACAGCGCGAGTATCAGGTCATGGACATCACGTGAGGTGAACTCGTGTGCCTGGCTGGGCGACATGAATTCGGCGAAGCCCCGGATGAGGTCGAACCAGACCTTGCGGAAACCGCTGCCGAGATCATCGACGAAGCGGCCCAGAACGCGAGGGTCGTCGGCGGCCAGCGAGAGCACCTGCGACTCGAGGTTGCCCACCGCCAACGCCGGTGAGACACAGGGTGCGGGAGTGCGTGCCTCTGCCATCGGTCGAATTGTGCGCCCCGCGCGGAGCCGCCGCAACGCTTGCCCTCAGGGGAGCCCGGGCGCACCGGGAGATCGCCTTTGTTCGCGGCTGGCAACAGCGGCTACTCCTTGAGCGACTCCTTTGGCGGCGGGAGCCCGAGCGTCGTCACGCGCCGAGGTGGCATCGGCAGAACGGACGCGCGGGCTTTGCGGATGAACGAGGAGCGGGGTATCGTCGGTGCGGTGATTCGTAGCTTCAAGGGCAGGCACACAAGGCAATTCTACGAGGGGCATCGTGTCCCGGCGTTCCAAGGCTTCGCGGGCCAAGCCACTCGTCGACTGACGCTGTTGGCGAGCGCGAAGGTGCTGGCCGATCTGGCCGCTTTACCGAGTAATCGGCTGGAGCATTTGCGTGGTGACCGCGCCGGTCAGTGCGGCATACGGATCAACGCGCAGTGGTGCAGGAGTGCTGGATGGCGTTCAAGAACGGAATGAGACCGGTGCATCCGGGAGAGGTTCTCCGGGAGGACATTGACGCTTCAGGAGTGACCGTGGACGCTCTGGCGCGTGCATTGGACCTGCCGTTGGGTCTGGTGACTGCGATTCTCGATGAGAGTGCCGGCATCACCGCAGACACGGCATTGCGGCTGGCACGGTACCTTGGGACGAGCCCGGAACTTTGGCTGAATCTTCAGCAGACTTGGGAACTACGGCGCGCAGAGATGCAGGCGGGTCGCAAGATTGCCGAGCCGGTGACGCCACGGCCATCTGCGGCGTAAGCGTGGGCGGACGAGACTGTTAGGGAGGCTCTGATTAAGGGCTTTCCCTAGCCCGCATTCTCAGTGCGCCGTGCAAAGGTGCGCGGTTTCAGTGGGTGCAAGTCCCACCCGGCAAGAGTCGTTCCAGCCGGTAGCAGTCGGAACGGTGGCGGAGGTAACGAAGCAACCGAAGCTTCCGATGCAAAAGGGTCCGTAAGGAAGCTCGCCAAATTAATCTATCCGTTCATGGTGTTTGGCAAGAGGCTGTAGTTCCACTCGCCATGGAAGGGGTCGCGCTTGATGGCGAGGTTGCGCATCTGCGCGTCGGTGATCCGGCGGCCGGTCGGGTATTGGCCTTCGTCGAGTTCGGAGCGGATCGCCAGGCCCTCCCTGGTGGTCGTTGCGCCGATCAGGTTGACCACGACCTCGTGGCTCACCAGCGGCCGGCCGCGCCAGTTCTGCGTGATGTGGCAGAACATGCGATGCTCGATCTTGTTCCACTTGCTGGTGCCCGGCGGGAAGTGACACACCGAGATGCGCAGCCCGAGGGTGTCGGCCAGCTACTGCAGCTCGTACTTCCACGGGCGCGAACGGCTGCCGTTGGAACCGCCGCCGTCCGCCGTGATCAGCAGGCGGCGGGCCTCCAGGTAGGCGTGGCGGCCCATCTGCCGCCACCAGCGCCGCAGCGTCGCCACCGCGAACTCCGCGGTGTCGTGGTCGACGCCGACGCCCACCCAGCCGGCGTTGGCCGTCGGGTCGTACACCCCGTACGGAATCGCCTTGCCGAGCTCCCGGTCGATGAAGTCATGCACCTTCACCTCCTCGGGGTGTCCCTTCGGACGCCACTCCCCGCCGCCGTTGCGGTACGGGCCGATCAGTTCCTTCTTCTTCGTGTCCACCGACACCACCGGCTGCCCGAGACGCTGGAACGCCCGCACGCGTCGGTCGATGCGCCGGAACTGCGCGTCGCGGTCCGGATGTTGGCGTCCTTCGAGCGTCTTGCGGTTGGCCCGCAGGCTGTAGCCCAGTTCGTGCAGCAGGCGATTCACCGTGCGCTCGCTGACCGGATGCCCCGCGTCCCGCAACCGTCGCGCCAACCGCGCCGCGCTGCTGCACGTCCAGCGCAACGGGCCGGTCGGGTCGCCCCGCGTCACCGGCTCGAGTTCCCGCTCCAGCGCGTCCACCAGGCCCGCGTCCCGCTATGCTCTCGGTCGCGAGCACGCGCACGGGGCCAAAATCCTCTGCGATCATCGCGGCCCCTGGTGAGACATGCGGGCTGGCGCGGCACAGGGATGTGTCGCCAGATTCGATGGTTCATGGTAGCGCGAGCGCACCGGGACATCGCCGGGGGCGCTACGACTCGAGCGAGCCGGGATCCTCCGGGGCCTTCCCGACTAGACGAATGCGAAAGTCGGCGTACCATGTCGTGCGAAAGATGGTGAGCAGACCTGAGCTTTGGCGAGCGGAGTCAAACCGCAGTTTGACTGGAGAGGCCGATGGCAGCGAAGGACAAGGGCGAGTTTCCGCGGACGAGTTGGAGGCGATCCGGGACTGGCTGAGCGAACATGACGCGGGGCTTGGGAGGTGTGAAGGTGCGGACACGCGCCGATGCACCTGGCAAGCGACAAGGCGCTGATCCCTGCGCCAAGCGGCCGATACTACCCAGCCGCCGTGTTGGTCTGCCCCCAGTGCGCCAGGATGGAGCTGTTCAACACCGTAGCGATGGGGCTGGACCGAAGCGCGGGCGAGAGGGAGCAGATGGCTGATTCCGAAGACAATGTGTACGTGCCTCCGCCAGGGCCCGGAGGGCCAGTTGACGACCGACTCCGACGGGTCGAGCTTCAAGTCACCGCCATGGGAAGGGATCTGCAGCACGTCGGGGAGCGCATGACGACCGAAATGGCCACGAAAAAAGACATCTCGGATCTCAAGGTCTGGATCCTGGGAGGCGTTCTCTCGGCGATCATCGTGGGCGCAGGCATGGCCGCGGTCGTCGTCAAGGCGTTCGCCTGAGAAAAGCGGACTCTCAGCAGGTAATGCGGTCGGCCTCGTAGTGGGCCGGATACGGCAGTACCGTCAGCGTGACGTCGGCAAGACTGCCGAGATCGACCTGGTCAAAGCTGCCCAAGTGCTGGAACAGCACGGCACAAAAGTCCGCATCGTTGTACCCGTGGCCGCGAACGTCCAGCGTGCCCCACGGAAACGCGAGCACGGCCACGTCGACGGCCAGTACCGCCTGCAGCTCGGGAACGACCTCGTGGTCACCCTCGACGGTGCCCGCCTCGTCGTCCCACACGATGGCGCGCATGTCGTCATGCAGAGTAGGGCCATGCAGAGTAGAGCCATGCAGAGATGAACGGCGTCCTGGCGACCGTCGGACGTTGCCGGATAACGCCTTGGGCCGTGGCTTCCCTCTGCGCTTTCTGCGCGGCGGGCTACCTGACCCTGGTGAACCTCGACTACGCCGGACTATGGTACGACGAGGCGCCCACGGCAATCCTGGGCAACACGCTGCTGGAGCATGGCACCCTGAGTGGCTGGGATGGGCGCAATCTCATTGGCGCGGACAATGGACGCGAGCTGAACCGGAACCTGATCAACACCTGGCCGCCGCTGCCGCCCGCGTTGAACGCGATCGGAATACGCATCTTCGGGTTCAACGAGGTCGGTGTTCGCATAATGCACGCCCTCGTTGGGCTGTTGTCGCTGGTCTTGCTGTATCTGCTGCTGCTGGAGCATCTGCGGAAACACCCGCGCCTGGTTTTCTTCGTGTTTCTCTTTTCCGCCATGTCGGCGCAGTTGCTCCTGTACTTCAGGCAATCCCGCTACTACGCCTTCATGGTGTTCGGCGTGATCGGCGCCTTCTACTTCTATGAGCGTTACTGGCGGACCGGGAAGACGCTCTTTCTGGTCTTGCTGACGCTGGTCGCCGCGGCTGCGTTTTTCAATCACTACGTTGGCGGCGCCGCCACGATCCTGTCGGTCGCCGCGTGGCACATGCTGTTCCGCGCCAGGCACACGAGCGCGCGCCAATACCTGCGCTTCGGCCTCGGCATCGTGATCGTGGCCGGGATGGGCGCGGGGTACCTCGCGTGGCTCGGGGTGCTCGGGGGCGCGGGCGGCGGCTGGCGTGACTTCCTGCAGATGCCGGCCCATCTTCATGACGGCGCCGTTCCCGCTCCGCTTGTCAGAGTCTGGAGATGGGCGCGCGATCTGCTCGCCGCGGACTGGATCGCCTGGCCGGTGTGTCTCTGGTTTGCAGGGGTGTTGTTGCTTGCGTGGAGGAAGCGGGTCGCCTCGAGGCGTACGAACGACCCCTGCGCGCTCGAGGCGGGAGAGGCGGGAGGAGGCGCTGGCGATCTCCTGCTCGGGGACGTGGGCAAGGTCGTGTCGATGGGCCTGTTGTTCGCCGTGTTCTCGGGGCTGCTGGCGGTGCAGCCCGTCTGGGACCGCCCGGTTCCGGAGTTGCGGTACTTCGTGGGTGCGCTGCCGCTGCTTCTTGCCATGAAGGGGTTGTTCGCCGAGTGGTTGTATCGCAAGTCCAGGATCGCGGGGACACTCACCGCCGGCCTTCTGCTCGCGACGAGTATCGGCGCGTTCCCATTCAACATGGTGATGGAAGCGACTTCCGAGCGGACTCTGGGCCCACACTTGTTCCAGTTCGCGCGCGAAGTCCACGGGGAGTATCCCGATGCCGTGCGATCCGTCTCGGAGTACTTGTTGGAGCATGCGGACCGGGATGACCTCGTGTACGTTCCGAAGTTCCACTATCGCGAGCCATTGGTGTTTTACGTGGGCCATCATGTGCGCTTCTGCTGTACGCTCGATGGCCGTTCCCGCCTGCCTCGTTCCAGGATGGCGGCATTGGCAACGCCGCTGTATGTCGGCGAGGCCGACCCCGACTGGGTTGTGCTGTTCGGCGAATTCCCGAAGGGTCGCAGGCAAGAGGTGGAAGCAAGCCATCGAGGGTACGAAGCGGTCGCGGAGCCGAACGTGTATCACGGACTGACGCAGCGGCCGGAGTTGAACTACCACGCCTTCACGCCGTTGCCCCCGGCAACTTGGGCGGCGGTATATGTGCTTCGGCGGAAGAGCTAACCTCGCGCCATCGCACTTGGCGGCACCGCCCCGTGCCGCGCCGGGGAAGCTCTTGATCGAACTCCCCTGGCGGCGTGCGCAGCCATGCCTCCGCAACACTTCGGACGGCTGACCCGGTGCGGCTTTCAGCCCTCTTCCGGCAGGGGCCTCGGCAAGGCGAGATAGTCCGCGCCGCGGACGTGCTCGACGGAATATCCGAGCGCTTCGATCCTGTTCTGGGTGGCGTGGATCCGATCGAGCACGTCAGGCGGCGCCGTGTCGTACCGGTAGCCCCCCATGATCTCGATCAACAGGGCCGGCCGGCTCCTCCGGATCGTATCCGCTGCCCCGGCGAGCACCTCGTCCTCGAAGCCCTCGACGTCTATCTTGATCACCGTCACCCGTTCGAATCCGAAACTGTCGAGGCTGCGCAGTTCCACCGGGTCCCCTCCGCTGCCGATGGCCGTTCCTCCTTCGTTGCCGGGCATCGACGGGTTCATCGTGACGACGCGCGCGTCGCCCGAACCGATCGCGAACCGTAACGGCACGACATTGGTGACGCCGTTGAGTGCGAGGTTGTGATGGAGTTCGCGATGGAGCTTGCGCTGTGGCTCGAAGGCATAGACACGGCCCCACGGGCCGACGAGACGGGAGACAGGTACGGCGTGCGTGCCGATGTGGGCGCCGACTTCGAGCACGACGGTCCCCGGTCTGACGTACTCTTCGAACAGGGCAAGCACATGCGGTTCCCACTGGGCCCCGCCCGCCACCGCCCGCTTGATCAGGTCCTCCGCATCGTCCACGAAGAACTGCCCCACGCCCGGGACTCCGAAGGGCCGATACCGTGCGACGGGGAAGGCGTTGAGGAACTCCCTGGTCTCCTCGGAGTCGCGTAGCACCGTCGGCGCCGTGGCCGGCTGCGGCAGCGGCGCCCAGGCCCGCGGGGGTTCCGGAGCGCCGCCGCACCCCGCGGCCAGCACCACCGCCCAAGCTGCAACGCACAGTCTTGCCGACGACGCCGGCGACTCTCGACCGTGCACTCGGCGGGGAAGACCGGTGTGGGCTTGGGGGCGGAGCGAACCGCCTGATCGACACGAACGTCGCACGTTGTGGTTTCGGGCGGTGTAGCGCGGTTGCGGGATGGAGGCTCCGTTGAGCGTACCAAATTTCGCGCCACGGCACCCAGGCCGTCCCTTGCGGCCAGCGTCAGCAGGTGCAGCGATGTGCCCCGAGGGGCAGGGCCCGCCACGTGCCGACCCCGGCCTCACGCGTATAATGCCCACCGAGATCAAAAACCGGCCGGAACCGCATGCCCGACGACTTCGAGCGCCCGCCGCCCGCCGCGCCGCCGCCGCTCGAGGATTGGCTGTTGCGCAGCGACCGCGCCGACCGGTACCGGGAACCGTTCTTCTGCGGTCGCGTGGCCGAGTACGAGGCGTTCCGCCGAGGCGCCCGCGCCTTGGCCCGAGGCGTCGTCGGGGGGCAAACGCTCGTGTTCCAGGGGGCTCCGGGGGCCGGGAAGAGCGCCTTGATGCACGAGTGCATCGCCGCGGTGCGCATCCACTCGACGCCGGATGCGCCTTGGGGCGCCGTCGAGCTCGAACCCGGGACGCTGCGCTCTCCGTCCGCGACGGCGGAGGCGATCGCGGATGCGGTGGACAAGGAACGTTCCCGCCTCGCCACGTCCGCCTCGCGACTGCGGGGAGCGATCGAGAAAGGAGCGCAAAGAGCCCGCGGAACGCTCGCGAGCGCGTCGCGTCGCGGAGGCGGCGTCATGGGGGTCGGCGTCGGCGGAGAATCCTCCGGAAAACAGGTCGCGCGGGGGGCGTTCCGGTCCATCGAGCGCGTGTGCCGGGGGATGCGCGTGGTCGTGTTCGTCGACGAGGCCCAGAACACCCCCGATGGCGCCATGGACACACTCGACTGCATGCACCGGGGGCTGACCGGCCTCGAACTGCTGCCCGTTTTTCTGGGACTTGGCGACACGTCCGACGTGTTGGCGCAGCGGGGCCTCTCGCGCCCGCCCGCCGAACGCCTCCTGGAACTGCGGCCCCTTGCCGAAAGCGACGCGCGGGCGTCCCTGGGCATGGCGTTCGGCGCCTACAAGGTTCATGGCCGTGACCGGGAACAGTGGCTCGAGCAGCTCGCGAAGCTCTCTCAGGGGTGGCCGCAGCACCTCAACCGGGTCGCCACGAGCGCGATCCGAGTCGCCGTGAAGCACGGCATGAACGTCGATTCGGCGCCGCTGGCCGATGCCCTCGCCGCAGGTTCGGCGAGCAAGGCCGAGTATTACCGGTCACGGTTTCGCGGCATGCCCATGGAATACCTTGGCCTGTACAAGCGGCTTGCGATGCAGATGCCGTCCGAGGGGGGACGTTCCTCGCTGGCCGAAGACGAGCTGCGCGATCTGGCCCGGGCGGCCGGCATCGAAAAGCACGACGACTACGCCGAGTGGCTGGCGACATCGCTGCACCAGGGCCTGGTGGCCCCGTCCCCGGGGCCGACTGGCCACTACTGCATCCCCATCCCATCCCTGGCGGGACACTTGCGCGACCTGACGGTGAGGCCCACGCCCGTGCCGCGTTGAGGCGTGCGCCGACGGGCGCGGGGACGGCGGGGATCAAGCGGCCCGGTTGTGGGCGATCGCCTCCCGGAGGCCTTCGGGCAGGCCTTCCAGATGCGCCATCCGCTCGCGTAGCTCCGTCTGGCCGGCCTCGACGCGCTCCATGCGTGTCGTCAGGGACGCTTCGACCTGATCGATGCGCGTCGTCAGGGACGCTTCGACCTGGCCGATGCGCGTCGTCATGGAGGCTTCGACGCGCCGCAAGCCGGTCAGGAGCAGGGTGGCAAGCGCCGCGCCCACTGCAAGGATGCCGATGAGTTCCGGTGACATGCGCCGGAGCGTACCACGGGGGCGATATTGCTCGCTGGCCGAAGAACGAGATGCGCGATCTGGCAGGTGGCGGCCGGCATCGAAAAGCACGACGATTACGCCGAGTGGCTGGCGACATCGCTGCACCAGGGACTGGTGGCCCCGTCCCCGGGGCCGACTGGCCACTACTGCATCCCCATCCCATCCCTGGCGGGGCACTTGCGCGACCCGACGGTGAGGCCCACGCCCGCGCCGCGTTGAGGCATGCGCCGACGGGCGCGGGGACGGCGGGGATCAGGCGGCCCGGTTGTGGGTGATCGCCTCCCGGAGGCCTTCGAGCAGGCCTTCCAGATGCGCCATCCGCTCGCGTAGCTCCGTCTGGCCGGCCTCGACGCGCTCCATGCGTGTCGTCAGGGATGCTTCGACTTGATTGATGCGTGTCGTCAGGGATGCTTCGACTTGATTGATGCGTGTCGTCAGGGATGCTTCGACTTGATTGATGCGTGTCGTCAGGGATGCTTCGCCGCGCTCCATGCGTGTCGTCAGGGATGCGATACGAGCATCGACGCGCCGGAAGCCGGTCAGGAGCAGGGTGGCCAGGGCGGTGCCGACTGCAAGGATGCCGATGAGTTCGGGTGACATGCGCCGAAGCGTACCACGGGGGCGATATTGCTCGCTGGCCGAAGACGAGCTGCGGGATCTGGCTCGGCGGCCGGCATCGAAAAGCACGACGATTACGCCGAGTGGCTGGCGACATCGCTGCACCAGGGTCTGGTGGCCCCGTCCCCGGGGCCGACTGGCCACTACTGCATCCCCATCCCATCCCTGGCGGGGCACTTGCGCGACCCGACGGTGATGCCCACGCCCGTGCCGCGTTGAGGCGTGCGCCGACGGGCGCGGGGACGGCGGGGATCAGGCGGCCCGGTTGTGGGCGATCGCCTCCCGGAGGCCTTCGAGCAAGCCTTCGAGGTGCGCCATGCGCTCGCGTAGCTCCGACTGGCCGGCCTCGACGCGATCGATGCGTGTCGTCAGCGACGCTTCGACCTGGTCGATGCGCGTCGCCAGGGAGGCTTCGACGCGCCGCAAGCCCGTCAGGATCAGGGTGGCAAGCGCCGCGCCGACTGCAAGGAGGCCGATGAGTTCCGGTGACATGCGCCGGAGCGTACCACGGGGGGGACATTGCTCGCTGCCCGAAGACGAGATGCGGGATCTGGCTCGGGCGGCCGGCATCGAAAAGCACGACGACGACCTGACGGTGATGCCCACGCCCGCGCCGCGTTGAGGCGGTCGCCGACGGGCGCGGGGACGGCGGGGATCAGGCGGCCCGGTTGTGGGCGATCGCCTCCCGGAGGCCCTCGAGCAGGCCTTCGAGGTGCGCCATCCGCTCGCGTAGCTCCGTCTGGCCGGCCTCGATGCGCTCCATGCGTGTCGTCAGTGATGTTTCGACGCGATCAATACGAGCTTCGACGCGATCAATACGAGCTTCGACGCGCCGCAAGCCAGTCAGGAGCAGGGTGGCAAGCGCCGCGCCCACTGCGAGGATGGCGATCAGTTCCGCTGACATGGGATGGAAGCGTACCACTTCGGGCAGGTCGTCGAACGGCACCACGAACCACGGCGGAGAGTGAATGCCCGCGCGGGGCGCGCTCCTGCCCAGCGCCTATTACACGGCGGCGAGCCCGGCCGTGGAGGCGCTCGAGTCGGTGCGCAACCACACCACCGGCGGGCCGCTGCGCGTCGGGGTGGTGGGGCTCGGCGCCGGCGCGATCGCGTACTGGCGGCGGCCGGGCGAGCGGTGGCGTTACTACGAGATAGACCCGCTGGTGGTGTGGCTGGCCACCCGGAGCGGTTACTTCGGGCTCCTCGGCCGCCACGACCCCGACGCGCGGATCGTGCTCGGCGACGCCCGTCTCGGCCTCGCCCGAGAAGCCGACGGCCGCTTCGACCTCCTGGTGCTCGACGCGTTCACGTCCGCCGCGATTCCGACCCACCTGCTCACGCAGGAGGCCATGGCCCTGTTCATGCGGAAGCTGCGGCCGGAGGGGGTCCTGCTGCTGCACATCTCCAATCGGCAGCTCGACCTCGAGCCCGTGGTCGCACATCGTCGTGTCCCGGACCGAAACCGTCAGCATGGCCGCCCGCGGCCTGGACACGCCGGCGGCGGTCGGAACCCTCGGTTTTCGACCGCCGTCCGACACCCTTCATCGAACACGCCGTCCCGACCGTCCTGTCCCTGCTCCACAGTCAGTTCTTGACTTGTCCCACACTGGCGTAGACACTTGCGCTCACGGTTGGGAAGGCTGTGGTGTCACGGTCTGCGGGGGCCAGGTGCCCCCCCGGCTGTTCCCAACTCCCGCGTTTCATTCCCTTTCCATGTACGTCCTCTATCTCGATGGTTCGGGCTCAGTCAAAAACCCCAACGAGCGCCATTTCGTCCTCGCCGGCATCGCTGTCCACGAACTCTAGATCTACCACGTCATCAAGAGAGCAGACGACTACTTCGGGACACTCGCGGCCGGCCGCGACGCGGAACTCCACGGCAGCGCAATGGCCAATGCCAAAGCCGAGGCCTGGAAGGGAATCTCTCGCCAGCGCCGCCTCGACGCCACGTCATTCGTGACACCTCCTTGACCACGGTCTCAGGGCGTCCACGAAACCGGGTTCAACTCCAACTCCCATACGCAATTTGCAGCGGTGTATGCCGAACCTGATTGGGGGTAGAATGCCGGCAAGCGACCTTGAGACGTAGCTGAGTTCTCGGGGCCTTGCGTTGACGCATTGGGTTGGAGGATTGGAAATGCAGAGATTTCCGTTTGTCGCATCGATTGCCGCGCAAGTTGTCGAGGCGGGGCGAAGGTTGGCCGTGTTCGTCCGCTCCAGGGAAGGCGTCTCGACTATCGAGTACGCTCTCATCACCGTCGCCGTGATCGCGATTGTTGGGGGTGCTATCGGGCTTTTGAGCGGTGGGTTCAACGACCTCTTTGGAGACCTCAACAATGAACTCGGAAACGCCGTATCGAATATGAAAAAGGCGGCGACCTCCTAGGCGGCGTAAAGGGTGTGGTTCGCTGCGGTCGCTTCGGCGGTCGCAGCGTGGTCGCTCTGGACTGACTGGCGGGCCCGTGAGGTTCCCAACTGGTTGACCGGGGCGCTGGCGGCGATGTGGGTGGCGGCATGGGCGACGATGCCGGAAGCGTTGGGGACCGCGCCCGCGGCGGGGCTTGTCTGCGGCGCGGGCGGCCTCGTGCTGGGTTTCGCCTTCCACGCGGCCGGCTGGCTGGGGGCCGGCGACGGCAAGCTGCTCGCGGCGCTGGCGCTCTGGCTCGGCCCCCGCGATCTGCCGTTCGCGCTGCTCGGTACGTCGGTGCTGGGTTTGCTCCTGCTCGTCCTGGCGTGGGCGCGGCCCGAGGGCGAGTTCCGCACGCGGGGGATACCCTTCGCGTGGGCTCTTGCGCCGCCGGCGGCGACGCTGCTGCTGGCGCGGGCGGTCGCGGGGTGAGCGCGCGTGGACTGACGGGCTGACGGGTTGGAGGTGCTGTGGCATGGCGTTGCGGGATCTGCTCGATTCGGACTTTGTGCGGGCGCGCAACGTCGTCCCGGCGGTGTTGGCCCTCCTCTTTGGCGTGTTCGCCTGGTTCGGTATCGGCCCGCTGCTGTTCGGGGGCGGGGAAGACGCTCCCCCTCCACCGGAACCGGCGCCCGTCGAGGTGGCGCCCGTGGCCGAGGCGGCGCCCGAACCGGTGGTCGTCTATCCCGAGGTGCTGGTGGCGCGCCGGGACCTGGAGGTCGGCAATCTGATCGGCCGCGGGGATCTCCTGGCCCAGGAATGGCGCGAGCCGCTCGACTACGGGGCCCCCGAGGACGTGTTCGTGACGCCGGAGACCGACGTCGCCGGATCGGTGGTGGTGCGCCGTTGTCCGGCCGGGGCGCCGGTGGCCTGGGATGCGCTGATCCCGCCGGGGGGCGACGGCTTTCTGCCGGCGGTGCTGACCCGCGGCGCCCGCGCGGTCACGGTGGAGGCGGACCGGGCCACGACGAGCGCCGGGGTGATCCGGCCGGGGGGCCGCGTGGACGTGATCCTGGTGGCAACCGGCGTGGCGGGCCCGGCGGGTGCATCCACGGGCCCGACGGCACAGTACGTCGTAAGGGATGCACGCGTGCTCGCGGTGGGCTCGGACATCGCGTCGGCGTCTTCCTTTTCGCTTGAGGACTGGGCTGGAGGGGCACAGGTCGCCCCGTCGGGGGGGGGGGGAAGCACCTTCACGCTCGAGGTGTCGCCCCGGGACGCGGAGCGCCTCTCTCTCGCGCGGGTCGCGGGCGAACTCTCCCTCGCCATGCGTCCCGCGGCGCCGTCCGCGACGCCCGAGCCGTTCTGGCCGGAGCCGGTTCGCATCGACGAGGTGGTGCCGCTCCCTGCGGCGGGGCCGCCCGCGTTGCGCGTCCTGCGGGGCACCCAGAGCGAGAGTGTGCAGGTGTCCGGCGGCGAGTCCAGCGCGCCGCAGAGCGGAGGCGAAGGCGCATGACCTGCGGTACGGTTCAGCCCCCGCGCGAGCGGCGCCGGCGCTACGGCGCCGCGGTCGCATGTGGGACGTTCTGGGCGCTTGCGGCGTTGGCGGACGCCGCGCTGGCCGCCGCCGGGGACGCCGCGCCGGGGGAGGGCGCCGCCGCGGTCGCGCAGTCTGCAGCACCGGCCGAGGCCGCCATCGAGCTGTCGCCGGGCGCCTCGAGGACGCTGCGTTTCGACGTGGACGTCGGCACGGCCCTGGTCGCGAACCCCGAGACTGCGGACGTGCAGGTGCTCGATGCCCGTTCGCTGTTCGTCCTCGGGCGCGTGCCCGGCATCACCTCGCTCAAGGTGCACGACCACGCCGGCGCCTCCCTGGGCGCCTGGACCTTGCGGGTGAGCGCGGAACCGGGTTTCGCGCGGCTGGTGGCGGGACGGCTCGCGGGCGCAGGGGGCGACGTACAGGTGGACGCCGTGGGCGGCGCGCTGGTCGTCACCGGCACCGCGGACAATCCCGCCCAGGCGGAACGCGTGCTGCGCGGCGTCCGCGCGGTGGCCGGCGACATGCCGGTGATCGACGCGCTCGCCCTCTCGATGCCGGCGCAGGTCAACCTGGAGGTGCTCATCTCCGAGGTGTCGAGCACGGTGACGGAGGAGTTCGGCATCGACTGGTCGATCGACCTGAACCCCTTCGAGATTCCCCTGCGCACCTGGGTGACCGGCACCGGCCTGCGGCTCGGCAGCGGCGCCTTTCGGATCGAGCCGGCCCTGAACCAGACCGTCGAGTTCGGGGCCCTGCTGCCGGACGGCACGGTCGAGACGCAATTCGTCAACGAAGTGCAAGAACTCGCCGTGCTGCCGGTCGGGACGCGCGGTGGAGACGGCGGTATCGTGCTGGCGCACGCCAAGGAGGTGAACAGCGGCAAGTACCGTGCGTCGGCGTTCATGGACGCCCTTGCGGACAACGGGCTCGCGGTGGTCCATGCCCGGCCCAACCTGACGACCGTGAGCGGCGAATCGGCGGAATTCTTCTCCGGCCTCGAGATTCCCATCCCGAGCATATCGGGCCAGGGCGTCATCAGCACGGAGTACCGGCAGACCGGGGTGAGCCTCACCTTCACGCCGACGGTGCTCGACCGCGACCACATCTCGCTCGTGGTGCAGCCGCGCATTCGGGAGATCGCCAGCGGCGGGGCCACCATCGCCGGGACGGCGGTGCCGAACATCAACGAACGGTCCGCGTCCACGACCGTGGAACTCGGCGACGGCGAGTCCATCGCCATCGCCGGGCTCTATCGCCGTACCCGCACCGGTTCGGCCTCGGGCATCCCGTTCCTCAAGGACATCCCGCTCTGGGGCGGCCTGTTCCGCCAGTCGACGCGCCGCGAGGCGTCGGTGGAACTCATCATCGTGGTGACGCCGCGCATCGTGGCCGCGGTCCCGGCCATCGGGCCCGGCGATACCCTCGCGGCGCGGGCGCCCGGGGACGGCGCGGCGCAGTTGACCAACGAGTTCCATTACTGATGTGCTGTGGCACAAGTAACCTCACTGTTTGCCGTAGCGCATTTTGTCGCTGGCAAGGCGCGGCCGACGAACGGTGGCAGGCCCTGCGTGAGGAGGCGCAAGGCCGCCAGCGGCGATGAGGGCGCAGCGCAAATGCGCAAGGGTTTGTGACACGGTGCACCAGGCTCGGCCAAGCTGGGCCTCAGTTGCCGGCGGATGGCCCGAATAGCCTCCCGGGGCGCCATGACGCCGGCGGCGGAGGGGGCGCTACAGTAGTTTGACCAGGGCGACTATCAGGGCGCCCTGGGCGATGAGCGCGCTGACCATCCATTTCAGGAGATCGGCCTTCGACGCCTCGGTCTTCGCTTCGAGCTTTGCGAGGTCGGCCTTGAGGTTGGCTTCGACCTTTGCGAGGTTGACTTCGAGCTTTGCGAGGTCGGCCTTGAGGTTGGCTTCGACCTTTGCGAGGTTGACTTCGAGCCTTGCGGTGTCGGCCTGCACCGCCGCGATGTCGGCCTTGGTGGCCAGGTTGGCGTTGAGCAGGGCGACATGTTCGTCGGCCAGGGTTTCGGCCTGCGTTTCGGTAAAGCCGCAGCCGGTCAGCCGCTTGACGAAGCGGTGGGTGTCGAACGCGATGGCTTCGGTCATGCGCGCGAATCATAGACCATTGCACGACGCCCCGCCCGGCGGTCGGACGCGACGCGCACTCCTTGATCGCCGCCCCCTGTTCGGTGTGCGGCTTGAACTTTTTCTGTTCCCCTGCCGCCGGGTGGCGTAATCTATACCGCTGGTCCGAGACTCGGGAGAAGCAGCGTGACGATGCATACTTGGCTCCGCTCGCTTGCGCCCCTTGGCGCGCTGCTGCTTTGCGCCTGCCAGACGCCGGGCGCGCCGCGCGGAGACGCCGTGGCGCTGGTGCGGGACGCCATGGTGGAGGCCGCCCGGGAGGCGCCGGGGCCGATCGATGCATCGGCGGCGAGTGCGGCGGTAGCCGCGCAGCGGGGCGAAGCCGAAGGGGCGGACGGCGGCGGGCTCTCCCTTCCGGGGGGGTGAGCGAAACCGGCGCGCCGTACTCGGGCGTCGAAGCGCCCTGACACTGGAGACACTGGAGACACTGGAGTAGCATCGCCCGCTGGTCCGAAGGTGTCAGACGATGTGGCCGAACCTGTCACTGCCGTGCCGCCCGCTCGCGCTCCGGCATGGCGCGGTCGAACGCATCTGACGGCGCCCGCCGCATAACGACGACATGGCCGCTCACAGTTTCGCCGCATTCCTGAACGACGCCGAGAGCCTGTCCGTCGCGCGCCAGGCGCAGGAGGGCTCGCGCCCGCAACGCGGCAACGTGCGGGGGGCCGCGCGGACGTTCGAGCGGTCCGTGTCGCCCGACGTGGTGCTGGTCGACCTCGACGGCGAACAGAATCCGATGACGCACATCGCCACGCTGCTCGGCGTGTGCCGCCCCGAGACCGCCATCCTGGCGACGGGCTCCGAGAACAATGTCGCGCTGGCGAACGAGCTGTACCGGGGCGGCGTGTTCCTGTATCTGCCCAAGCCACTGGACGTGGGCGGACTGCGGCGGGGCATCGCCGAGAGCGTGGCCATCCAGGAGGAGGACGCGGGCCGCCCGGCCATCGAGGGCACCCGGGTGCTGCTCGTGTTGGGGGAGGGCATGGGCGTCACGACCGTCACCGCGCTGCTCGCGCGCGTCGCGGAGGGTCTGGGGCGGTACGTGGTGTGCCTGGACCTCGATCCGCACTTCGGCTCCCTGGCGCTTGCCCTCGACACCGAGCCGGCCCGCGGCCTGGCGCAGGCCCTGCAGCGGGGCGACGATCACGCGAGCCAGCTCGTCGCCCGGGTCTCGCCCCGCATCGGTCTGGTGGCCCACGCGTTCGATCAGACGGCCGGGGTGGAGCCGGACTACCAGGAGGCGCTGCCGGGCCTCATCCAGGCGCTGTCCGCCCAGGCGCACCTGATCCTCCTCTGCGGCGCGTCCCTGCCGCTGGTCCGCGCGCTGCGCCCCTACGTCAGCAACTTTCTGGTGATCGTCGAGCCGACCCCCTCGGGGCTGTCCATCGGCGTGCGCTGGATGCGGCACCTGGAGGGCGCGTCGGCGTCGCTGGTCGTCAACGAGCCCCGGCCCTTGCCGAATCTGGTCGGCGATGCGCAGATTCGTGCCGCATTCGGCGAACGGGACGTCGATCTTCGGATTCCGTACATCCGCCCCATGGCCCGCGCCATGGCGCTCGGGGAACCGGAGTCGGCGCTGCCGCGGCGCACGCGGGACGCCGTGGCGCGGTTCCTGTCGCCGTTCCTGGGCGCCGCGGCGGGTACGGAGGGAGACGGAGACGCTGCCTGACGGAGCGGCGCCGCGTCCCCATCCATCGTTGCCGTCATGGGGCGTCTGGCGCGGCCTCGCCGTTCGGCTCGGTTCCGCCGTCCGGCTCGGTTCCGCCGTCCGGCTCGGTTCCGCCGTCCGGCTCGGTTCCGCCGTCCGGCTCGGTTCCGCCGTCCGGCTCGACCCCGCCGTCGGGCTCGACCCCGGCGTCCGACTCGGCCCCGCCGTTCGGCTCGACCCCGCCGTCCGGCTCGACCCCGCCGTCCGGTGCCGCCTCGCCGTCCGGTGCCGCCTCGACGTCCGGTGCCGCCTCGACGTCCGGCTCAGCCTCGGCGGGCGGCGCTGGGGCGGGCGGCGCCGGGGCGGCCTCGGCTTCGCGTTGCGCGGCCAGGGCGCGGGTCAGGTTCTCGCGCAGGCGGGCCTCTTCGGGCGCCAGGCGCACGGCCTCCTCCATGTCCGCCACCGCGGCGTCGATGTCGCCGGCCAACAGGCGCGTCAGCCCCAGGCCATTGAAGCCCCAGGCCCGGTTGGACGGCGCCGCGCGCTCCCGTTCGTCCGTGAGCCGGCCGAAGCTCGCCCGCGCGGCGTCCACGTCGCCCGACGCCAACGCCGCGCGGGCATGCGCCAGTAGGGCGGCGTGCCGTGCGGCGGGCCGGCGCGCGTTGGCGGCGGCGGCCTGGTACCAGCGCGCGGCTTCCGCGGTTTGCCGGCCGCGTAGCGCGATGTCGCCGAGGCCCATGCGGGCGGCGGCGGAGTAGGGGTCGGCGGCGAGCAGGCGGCGATAGAGGCGCCGCGCCGTCTCGGTCTGGCCGGCGTCGAGCGCGGCTTGGGCCAGCGGCACGATGGCCTGTGCCATCTGACCGGTAGGCGGCCCTTCCACGTAGCGGGGCAGGCCGCTGCACGACGCCAGCAGCAACGCGGCCAACGCGCCGGGCAAGAGGCGCCCGATCGCCCAGCGTCCGCTCCGCCCCGCGGGCAGACCGTCCCTGCCCCCGGGTCGGCCCCGGGGGACATCGGCCTGAGCGCTGTCGTCTCGCATCCGATCGGGCTCCGTGCGTCCGTAACTCACGCCATGCCGCCCACGTTACGCCGTTTACCGTGCGGATTGTCAATGTCAACCCGCCGCACCGGCAACACCGGCAACGCAGTATACTTGCAGCGCAATGCCGGGAATCGGGAAAGTGCGAGAGCCGCAACGTGTCGCTGCGCCGCACGTACGGGTTCGGTGTGGGCGTTGCACGGGGTCCGGCGTATCCGGTGCAGGACGAGGGGCGTCGCGCCCGGCCGGGCGTACGCGCCAGCGGGGCGCTTACGCCGTCGAGTTCGCCGTCATCCTGATGGGGTCGCTGAGCCTTTTTGTCCCCGTCGCGGAGTTCCTGCGGCTGTCCCTGTTCGACCAGGCGCTCGCCCGCGCGACCCATCAGGCGGCGCGGGCCGCGGCTGCCGACCCCGGCCTCTGCGAGGCCAGGATCCGCGGCGCGTTCCAGCCGCGCCCGGGGGAAACGCTCATCGGCTGGCTGCTCGACACGCAGGACGATGGCGCCGTCGGCGTGCGGCGGGACGATGGCTGGCCGACCCCCGGCGATGCGGCGGGCGAGGTGCTCGTGACGGTGGCCGCGGACGACGACATCAGCGACGCCGTCGCCTGGAACGACGGGTGCGGCGGCCCGGGCGCCTGGATCCGCGTGCGCTCGCGCATCGTCGTGCAACCCTGGTCCGGCTTCGCGCGTGCGCTCTTCCCGGACGGCTTCGCCCGGGAGCGGGTCAGTTGGGCGCGCAACCAGAGGACGGTTTGATGCGGCGCGCGGCCCTGCGGCGCCGCGCGGGCGGGTCCGCGGCGGTGGAGTTCGTGACGCTCGCACCGTTCGTCCTCATTCTCTCGGCGCTGTTGTGGGACCTCCGGGCATACGTGTCGCACCGGACGGACCTCGCCCGCGAAGTCCACGTCGTGGCGGAACTGATCGCCGCCGAGGCGGATGCCAGTCCGCTCGTCCCTTCCACCAACCCCCTCACCGCACGGTTCCTCGACGCGTTCATGGACCGTTTCGCGGCGCGGGGCGCCGGCTCCATCGACGTGGCGGTGGTCGCGCGGGGCACGACGCGCCGCAACGGCGCCCCCTGCCCGCCCTTCGATCCGGGCGATCCGGCGGCCTCGTGGTGTCCGCCGCAGGTCTACGCGCGCTGGCCGGCGACGGCCGCGGACGGCCGGTGGGCGGCCGCCGGCGGCGGGGCCGCCGGCGGCAATTGCGCGCTGTCCGCGTCCGGGCTGCCGGCCAGCGGCGCCGTGTTGCCCGTGCCCGACGCCGCGCGGACCTGCGCGGATACCCCGCCCGATCCGGCCTGCATGTTGCCCGCCGAGGACGCCGGACCGGGAACCGAGGACGAATGGGTCAGCCGGCGGTTGCGGGACGACGAATGGTGGGTGGTGGTGGATGTGTGCCTGCACCCCGGTGCGGGCACCTTCACCGGACCGTTGATCGCCGCCGGCATGAATGCGATGGATTTCGGCTCGTTCGTGAGCATGCACCGGGCCGCCTGGCGGTCGCTGCACGAGCGCGGGACCTGCCTGTGGTGCGGTTTCTGATCTCCCGGCGGCGACGCGGCCGCGAACACGGAGGATGATCGACATGAACGCTGGCGCGAAACTCTTGCGGGGCAAGCCCCTGGCGTCGTTTGTGTCCTCGACGCGCGGCGGGGGCATGTTGGTGGCCTGCGTGCTGGTCATGCTTACCCTGACGGGCGTCGGCGGGTCCGCGGTGGACTACGCCTGGCGGGAGGCGCAGTTCGAGGAGTTCGAGGCACGGCAGCGAGCGGCGGTGGCCGCGCTCGGCGTCCGGCTCGGCGAGCAGGCGCAGGATCCGGACACCGCGCGCGCGCTGGTCGACATCCTCGAAGCGATGCAACCCGGCTTCACCGGCGCCGCCGCGACCATCGTGCAACGCGCCGACGGCGCCGTTGAGGTGACCATCGGCGGCGAATACGCGGTGGAGGACCTCTTCGGCGGGAGTTCCGCGCCCGAGACGGTGGAGTACGTGCTGCTGCTCAGGCTGGAAACCGACCGCTACGAGGTGGCGTTGGCGCTCGACATCACGACGTCGATGCGCGATCAGATCTCGCGCGGGGGCGGCGCGACCGGCCAAAGGATAGTGAAGATGGCCGCGTTGAGGGAGGCCATGTGGACCGCTTCCGACGTGCTCGGCGAGGTTGCGCGGGACGCGCCCGGGGCGATGCTGGTGTCCGTCGTGCCGTTCGCGGGGGCGGTGAACGTGGCCGACACGGACGCCGCCGGACGGACGGCCGCCAAGGAGCGCTACGTGCGCATGTTGGCCGGTGCGGCCAAGGCGGGGCGGGCGTTGCCGATGGCCGACGTGCTGGCCGAGGCCCGCGCCGCGGCGGGGCGCGGGGAAGGGCAGTGGGTGGATACCTTCCATAGTTACGGCGTCGGCGCCGACATGGGGCCGTTGCGCAGTCAGGCGCTGCCGGCGGCGGTGCTGGACGACCGGGACTGGGACATGCGCCGCACCGCCCGGACGATAGACATAGCGGATCAGCGGCCCGAGCAGCCGGACTGGATCGTGGACGACCGGGACTTCTGGAACGGCTGTCTCATGGCGCGTTGGGGCGCCTACTGGGCTGCGGCCGCGCGACCCGCCGGCTGGGACCCGACGGACCGGGGCAACTGGCCCGCGGAGACCGACGTGCCCGGCTGGTCGCCCGCCGCGCCGACGTTGCGGGCGCCGTTGCACCTTGCGGACGCACCGCCGGTCGCCGGCGAGCCGCACACCCTGTTCACGGCGTACTCGTGGCCGGACGCGGCCATTTCGCGCGGGGCCCCGGCCCCGCAGCTTCCCGGCAACATCGCCTATGGCAACAGCGCCGATCACTACATGCAGGTGGTGATGGCCAAGATGCTCGACGACAGCTCCGGCGGCCTCGATTTGAGGGGGGTATTGGGCCAGTCCTTCACGCTTGACGGCCGTGGACGGGTTGGCATGAACTACTGGCGGGATCCGCGCGGAGGCGGGCACGTCAACTGTCCGGGGACGCCCATCCTGCCGCTTACCGGCGACAAGGGCGCGCTGGACGGGGCCATCGACGATGTCGCCGTCATCGATCTGGCCCCGGAGTCTTTCAGGTGGCTGCCGCAGCCGGGGCAGATCCAGGTTGGCAGCTCGATCGTCTCCACCACGTTCCTCGTGCGGGGCGTGGTATGGGCGTTGCGCACCCTGTCCCCGCTCTGGCGCGACGTGTGGGACTTGCCCGCCGCGGCCGGTACGCGGCGCCCCGGAGTACCCTGCCGGCCGGGCGAACAGGGCGCCTGCGACGACCGGCTGAACAAGGCCATCGTCCTGGTGACCGACGGAGGGGATTGGATCGGGTCGATCCGCTCCTCCCGGACCTCGCGGGCGTGGAGCGGCGCCAACCAGGACACCAACCCCCCCTGGCTTGTCAACATTCAATGGGGCGACCTCGTCTGTTACGACGAGGGCGCGGGCTTCCTTACCGAGTACCGGGAGGCATGGACCCAGTCGACACCGAACGAGTTCAACCAGTACTTCGCGGCACAAGGGGTTGCCCTGGACGCGAACGGCCGCTTCGCCAATCCCGAGCAGATGCGGAGCGCGTTCCAGGTCTGGGGCATCGATCCCACCGGGCTCGACGTGCTGAAGCGGTTCACCCCGTGGGAACTCTTCCGCGGTCCGTCCGGGTGGGCGGAGGACATCGCCTTCGACGCATTGATGGAGCCGGCGAACGGCTTCGGGCTCGGCGGGCGGCCGGTGCAGACCACGGGCCATTGCCGGCCGACGTCGCCGTTCAGCGCCTACGGGGGCGTGGACGAACACGTCCTGGTGGGATCCCGCGCCGGGCCGCCGAGGGAACACCACGCGCCGATTCCCGATGTCGCGCCGTTCCATATGCGCGGCATCGCGCCGACCGATCCGAACACGGGCAAATGGAGGCACTACGGGGCACCACGCGACATAAGAGCCTTTACTACCGGTATTGGCAGGGCTAGTTTCTGGGGTCGGCTCAACGACTTGTTCATGGATGCCTGCAGGATTGCGGGGCAGCGCCGCGTGCGCATCAACGTCGTGTACATCGGAGACCAGAGTGCTGTTCCCCCAATACTGGAGCGGTGCGCGGACGTGGCCGGCGGCGACCCGGGCGAGACCGACGTGCTGGTGACCCCCGACGCGGCCGAACTGGAGGAAGCCTTCCGCAGTCTCTTCGTCGTGCGGCATAGTCTCCACTTCCTGACCTGACGGACGTTCGGCCATGGCACAGTCCATTCGGCAACGGCGCTTCGGATCGGCCCGCACCGCGGTCGCCGAACGGGCGGAGGCCCGGGCGGCGCCGGCGGCGCCGCCGGAGGTCGCGCGCTTCGAGGCGGCGGTGGCGTGGTACCACGCGCGCGTGCTCGACGCGCTCGACACGGAGGCGGCCACCGCGCTCGGCGACGACGAGCTCCAGGCGGTGGTGGCGGACCTCCTGCGCGGCCTCGAGAGCACCCCCGGCGCGCCGACCGTCGGCAGCGACCAGGAGCGTCTCGCGCTGCGTCTCGTGGACGAGATGCGCGGGCTCGGGCCGCTCGGGCCCCTGCTGCGCGACCCGCTGGTCAGCGACATCCTGATCAACGGCACGCAGTCCGTGTACGTGGAGCGCGAGGGCCGCCTGGAGCGGGTGGACATCCGCTTTCGCGATGCGGATCACCTGACGCGGATCGCGCAGCGCGTCGCGCAGAACGTCGGCCGGCGCATCGACGAACTGCATCCGATGTGCGACGCCCGGCTGCCGGACGGCTCCCGCGTGAACATCATCGGGCCGCCGCTCGCCATCGACGGGGCCGCCATCTCCATCCGGCGCTTCCGCAAGGGCGGCTTCTCCCTGGAGGACCTGCAGCGCAACGGCGCCATGCATCCGGCGATGGTCGTCTTCCTGGAGATGGCGGCGAAGGCGCGGCTCAACGTGGTGGTCTCCGGCGGCACGGGGACGGGCAAGACGACCGTTCTGAATGCCCTGTCGGGCAACATCGGCGTAGAGGAGCGGGTGGTCACCCTAGAGGACGCGGCGGAGCTGAGCCTGCGCCAGCCGCACGTGGTGCGGCTGGAGACGCGCGTGGCCACCTCGGACAACGCGCGCGAAGTCACCATGCGCGATCTGCTCAAGAACGCGCTGCGGATGCGCCCCGACCGCATCATCGTCGGCGAGGTGCGCGGCGGCGAGGCGCTCGAGGCGCTGCAGGCGATGAACACCGGCCATCCGGGCTCCATGTTCACCGTCCACGCCAACAGCCCGCGGGACACCCTCGGGCGCCTCGAGTACCTGGTGATGATGGGCGCCGGGGAGATTCCCCTGTCGGTCATCCGCCAGCAGATCGTCTCCGCCATAGACATCGTCGTCCAGGCGGAACGGTTCCGCGACGGACGCCGCAGGATCGTCTCCATCACCGATGTCGTGGGACTCGAGGGCAGCCAGCCGGTGCTGGAGGACATCTGGCGGTACGACCCCGCCGCCGGGGACTGGACGTGCGCGGGGGGGCGGCCCTCCTTCCACGACCAGGTCGTGAGCCAGGGGTTCGGACAGGTTCTGCAGGAGGGCCTCGGACGGGGCCGTGCGGACGTGACGATCCGATGACCGGGATGACCGGGATGACCGGGATGACCGGGATGACGGAGATGACGGAGATGCCCTGCCGATGACGGAGACGCTCGGGTTCCTGTCGCTCGTCGGCGCGGCCTTCGCGCTCGTCTTCGGCGCCGCCCGGCTCGCGGGCGGGATGCGCACGCGCGCCCGGCTGCGCGCGCGGCTCGAGAGTTTCGCGGGGTTCTCGCCGGCGCGCGAGCCCGACGGGGGCGCGCGACAGGAAACCGCGGTGCTCGACACGCGCGGGGCCGGCCCGTTGCGGCGGGCGCTCGAGGCGCGGTACCCGCTGACCGGTCCGCGCGCGGGGGGGCTCGGCTTCCTGGCGGCCGCCGCCCTGGCGATCGTCGTGGCCGCGTCGTCGTCCTTTTTCGGGCTGCCGACGCCGATCGCGGTCGTGGGAGGCCTCGGTTGCGGGGCGGTGGGCGGCCTGAGCGTGGCAGGAGTCCTCGAGGGGCGCCGCCGGCTCGCCTTCGAGCAGGCGTTCCTGGCGGCCATCGACGACTTTCAGCGCATGGTGCACTTCGGTATCGGCAGCCAGCAGGCGTTCGCCGCGATCGCGTCGGCGGCGCGGGAGCCCCTGCGGGGCGCCCTGCGCAACGTGGCGCACGCCGTCGAGCTGGGGGTGGAAATGGCCGCGGCGATGGAGGCGGAAGCGCGCAGGGTCCGCATCGGGGAACTCGCCATGCTGGCGGCGATTCTCGCCACGCAGGCGCGCGGCGGCGGCAACCTCTCCGAGGCGGTCGCGAACCTCGCGGCGATGCTGCGGGAGCGTCTCGAAAACCGCATGCGGCTAAGCGCCATGACGGCGGAGTCGCGGGTAACCCTGATTATCCTGTCCATCGTCCCGATCGCCGCGATCGGCATACAGGCCGTCATGCAGCCGGATTTGGTCGACCTCCTGCTCGGCGAAGGGCGGCATCTGTTCGGGATCGGCGTCGGGCTGATCCTGGGCGGGCTCCTGGTGGCCAGGGCCATGATCGCGAGGGCCCAGCGGTGAACGCACCCGTGACGTTCGCTCTGTTCGCGATCCTCGTGGTGTCCGCCGGGGCGTTCGCCCTGGTTACGACGGTGCTGCTGCGTCGCCGCATGGCGCGCCGGATGCGCCTGGCGCTCGGCGGCGGGGGCGGAACGGGCGCGGAGCGGGACCTCGGCAGCGAACTGCGTGGCGGCGTGGGCCGGGCGATGGCGGCGCTCGCGCGGCTGATGCCGCTCGGGGACGAGGACCGGGAGAAGATCGGTCTCTCCCTGCGCCGCGCGGCCAGGGACACGGATCAGGCCATGGCGGTGGTGCTCGGCGCCAAGGCGGGGTGCATCCTGCTGGGCCTGGCCGGGGGCCTCGTCGCGGGACCGTTGCTGCTCGACGGGGCGCTCGGCTGGTTCGCTGGGGTAGGCGGCGGATTCCTGGCCGGCATCCTGCTCAACACGCTCCCGGAACTGGTGGTGGCGCGGATGGGCAAGCGGCGCCTGGCGCAGGTGGACGGCGGCCTGGTGGACGCGTTCGATCTCATGGTCGTGTGCCTCGAGTCGGGTCTCACCTTCGAGCGCTCGCTGCGGCGGACGGTGGAGAACCTCACGTTTCTCCGGCCGGAACTCGCGCGCGAGCTGCGCCTGGCGGTCAACGACATGTCGGTGCATGGCCGGACGCGGGTGGAGTCGGTCAGCCGCGTGGCGGAGCGGCTCGACAGTCAGCCGCTCAGGGACCTGGCCATGACGGTGGGCCAGAGCGAGCGCTTCGGCACGCCGCTGGCGGACGCCCTGCGCAAGTTCACCGGGTCGCTGCGGGTGGCCCGGATCGCCGCCATGCAGGAGAGGTCGGCGCGGCTGCCGACCCTGCTCGTCGTCCCGACCATCGTCGGGCTGTTGCCGGGGATTCTGGTGATCGTCGGCGGGCCCGCGTTCATTCAGTTGTCGCAGACGCTGGGCGACGTCGGAAGCTGAGGAACCGGAGCGGGCCCAGAACGACGGCGGTCGAGGCGAGTGTGCCGGCGGCCCCGCGGAATGCCTCCCAGCGTGGCGGCGGTCAGCGCCGTTGCGGGCCACGGCGCAGGCGGTGCAGGGAAGCGACGCCCGCGCCGCGCTCGCCGGGGCTCGTCGCCGCGCGAACCCGTTCCAGCATCGCCCGCATCGACACCCAGCCGAGCCCCAGGTTCGCCGTCCGGTCCGTGACGAGTATCAGCACGGTCAGTTCCTTGCCGGGCACCACGCACATGAAGTGGTAGCTGTCGTCGGTCGTGGTCTGCACTTCCTGCACGAACCCTTCCGGCAGTTGCGAGTCCCGCATCGCCGTGCGCAGG
Source organism: Pseudomonadales bacterium (assembly GCA_963664635.1). Classification (GTDB taxonomy): domain Bacteria; phylum Pseudomonadota; class Gammaproteobacteria; order Pseudomonadales; family Azotimanducaceae; genus VXNE01. Next base: position 2,120,354 of record OY761542.1, read on the forward strand.
CTGCGGTTGACCGGCCCGCGGAAATACTCCGTGCCCACCGCGGCCAGGACCTCCATCACGCTGCGCGCCACGGCGTTTTCGGTGACGCTGATCGCGAGGGGCAAGCCGGTGCTGAGGTCCACCAGAGCGCAGCCCATCGCGCCGTCGACGTCGCCCACCATCTCGTCGCACAAGTCCTGCAGCCTCATCCGGCACGCACCCGACGTATGATTGCCGCCCTCCAAGGGGCCGGAGCGGCAACATGCGCCGCTGTCCCGGCGCTGTCAAGTCCCGGTGCGGGCTCGAGCGGGCTCGGGACATCCGGGACTGAGAGGAGCGGTCCCCGCCGATGGGGGCTGTCCGCGCCCGAGGACTTACCCTGGCGAGGGGGCGTCCGAAGACAGAATAAAGTGCGTCAGCGAGGGGATGGGGGAGTGGTAGGCTCCGGTGTGGTCCATGCTGAGGACGCCGGCTTTCAGCATCGAGTCGATGCCGTCGTCCAGGCTGGGAAAGCGCTCGTCCCAGTCCTGGCGCTCGCGCTCGGGGGCTTGCGACATCGCGCTCGCTATGGTGTCCCGCAACGCCCTCTCGTAGAGAGGACCCCCACCGGCCGCCATGCGCCGGTGCATCTCCCCGAGGATGTAGTCCGGGCAACCCGAAAGCTCGACGCGGCGGCGGTAGTAGATGCGGCGCTCCGCATCTCCGCGCGCCATGACCGCATCGATGTCGGCCCGCGAAAGGTCCGGCACCGGCATCTTCGCGAGCGCCTCCCAGGTCGCCTGCAGATAGGTGTGGAGATGACGCGGCCATCCATCCGCGGCGCGCGCGATGCGCCCCGCCCAGGTGTCGACGTCGACCCGGTCGCCGCGCACGCCGCGGTCCAGGGCCTGCCGCAGGGTTCGGCTCGTGCAATCCATGGCCTCTCCCATCTTCAGGCCACCCAAGGTGAGCACGTTCTCGATGCGCGAGAGGTCGGCTTGGCCGAGGCGGATGGCGCTGTTCGATAGCCCGGCACATACCAGAAGCACCGGAATTCGCCTCTGAGTGTGCAGATCGCGCAGCATCTCGGCCGCCGGACTGTCGGGCTTCACGCCCTGGGCTTCGTCCAGGAAGACGATCATGCGCCGTGCTGGGCCCCATCCCTGCTTGTTCTTCCCCTTGGCGCGATGCCACGCGGCGATCGAAGCCGCTCCGGCGAACACGGGCGGTGGCGATGTCGTGGTGTGCGTGCGCTCGGCGCTGATGCCGCCCACCCCCGCCCGTCCTTTCGTGGTGCGCCGTGTCGTGCCGAAGAGCTGGGACGGAGGGGCGCCCGCCAGCCTCTCCGCAATGTATCCGTAGACCTCGCTCACCGCCTGCCGGGTGTCTGGAGGGGTTTCCACGTGGCAGGGAGCGGTCCCCCAATCCCGGTTCTCGTCCAGCGTGCGCTGGGCGTGGACAAGCAGCGATGTCTTGCCGCTACCCGGGGCTCCCTGGATGAGCAGGGTCTGCGAGGACGCCCCCTCTGGCGGAAGGCTCCTGGACAGCGCCAGGATGCGCGCGACTTCTTCGTCGCGGCCGGCGAACGCCCACGGGTACGAGCGTGCGGCGGTTGCCGCACGGCTTCGCAAGAACTCGTGAACTTCGCTCATGTGTCCCCGCGGCAACACCTGCCCCGTATTATACCGCCGGCAAGGTTCCATCAAGCTGGAGGAAGACGCTGGACCCGGGCATGCCCGGCGGGACCGGAGGCGCAACCCGGCCTCCCGCGCACGCGCCCGCTAAAGCGCCTTCGCCCCGTGTTCCCGCCCGAACACGGCGGCGCGGCGCGCACGAGCGAACGTTGACTTGCGGCGCGGACGGTGGCACGTTCCGTCGTGCGGCGCGATAGAACCGGCGAAAGAATCGCAATGGAAGAACTGACGGCGCTTTGCGAGGACATGGTGGAGAGTCTCGATGGCGTGCTGGCGTGCGCCATCGCGGACGGGACCGTGGGCCGTGCCGTGGCGTTCTCCGCCCCGCGGGCATCGGTGCTGGACGAGGAAGGCGTCGACCTGGTGTGCGGGGCGGTGTCCGAGATGTTCCTCGGTCGGCTGATCCGGCGGTTCCGGCAGACCTTGGGGAGCGACGACCACGCCGCCGCGGGATTCGTGCGGGAAGTGCAGGTCACGACCGCGAGCACCCATCAGTTCATCGCAGCGGTTCCGGGCGCGTGGGATCGGCTGCTGGTGCTGGTCACCGACAGATCGACGGGCATCGGCGAGGGCTGGATGGCCGTGCGGCAAGGGCTCGCGGAACTCGCGGAGATGGACCACGTCTGGGAGGGCTACGAGCCGCGCCCGTCCCCTGAACCGCAGGCTGCGGCCGAGTCGCGCGCGCGCGCGCCGGAGCGGGCCCGCGCCGCGCCGGGCGACGCCGCGCCGGACGACGTTGCGCGGGAAGACGTTGCGCGGGAAGAGAGGTGGCGGCCGGCAGCGGAAGCGCCGCGCTCGCCCGAGACGCCACCGCGTTCGCCGGAGACGCCGCGGGTGCCCGAGCCCCGGATCGAGGCGCCGCCTCCTCCGGTTCCCCAGATGCCGCCCGTCTCCGAGATGCCCCCGCTTTCGCACACTCCGCAACGTCCCGAAACTCCGCAGGCCCCCGACCCGCAACCGTTCCCGGCCCCGCCGGTACCCGAACCGCAGCCCGTGTTCGCCGAGGCGCGCGCGGCGGCGCTCGAGCCGAAGACGTCGGAAGGGCCGGCCAGCGCGGAGCCGCCCAGGGCGGAGGCGCCTGCGGCAGAGCCGCCCAAGGTGGAGCCGCCTGCGGCAGAGCCGCCCAGGGTGGCGGCGCCGGTCGCCGCGGCATCCCCGCAGCCGCGCGTCCCGGTTGGCGGCAGATCTTCGTTCTTCCGCCCGGCGCCCTCCAGGCCCGCGCGTAAGGCCCCGCAGCCGCAACCCGAGCCGGACGTTCCAGCGGAGCCGGCCGAAAAGCGCCGTGGCTTTCGGACCGTGGCGTTGAGGAAGAACGAAGTCAAGCAGCCGCGCGGACCGCGCGGCAACATGTTCGAGCGGAGCTGACCGCCTGTTCCCGCGGGGCGGACCGCGGTCGATGGCCGATCCCCCGTCGGCGGCAAGCCTTGCCGTCGTGGTTGCCATCCCCTGCCTCGACGAGGCAGCGTCCGTCGGGCAGGTGGTCGCGGATTTCCGCGCGGTCCTCCCGTCGGCACGGATTATCGTGTACGACAACGGTTCCCGGGACGCGACGGCGGCCGCCGCGGCCACCGCCGGCGCAGCGGTGCGCGACGAACCCGCACGCGGCAAGGGCCATGTCGTGCGGCGCATTTTCGCCGACATGGATGCGGACGTGCTGGTGCTCGTCGACGGGGACGGCACCTATGCGGCGGAGCGGGCGCCGGCGATGATCGAGACGCTTTGGGAAGGCGGTCTCGACATGGTCAGCGGATCGCGCGAGGCCGAGGGCGGCGCCGTCTGGCCGCCGGGCCACCGTTTCGGCAACGCCGCCGTCACGGCGATGATCGGCTACGTGTTCGGACGGCGCTTTCGCGACACCCTGTCGGGTTACCGGGTGTTGTCGCGGCGTTTCGTGAAGTCGTTTCCCGCCCACTCGAGGGGGTTCGAGATCGAGACGGAACTGGCGGTGCACGCCCTCGAGATGCGGCTGCCGTGCGTCGAGATGGCCACGCCCTACCGGGCGCGGGGCGACGGTTCGCGGAGCAAGCTGCGCACGGTGCGCGACGGCGCCATCATCCTGCGCGCGATCGCGCGCCTCGCGCGGGAGGAACGCCCGCTCGCCTGCTTCTCCGCGCTGTTTGCCGTGCTCGAACTGGCCGCGGTGGCGTTGGCCTGGCCCCTGCTGCCGGAGTACCTGCAGACCGGTCTCGTGCCGCGCCTGCCGACGGCGCTGCTCGCCCTCGGTCTCGCGCTGCTGGGGTTCGGGAGTCTCGCCTGCGGTCTCGTTCTCGACGCCGTGACCCTGGGGCGTCGCGAGGCGCGACGCTTCTTCTACCTCGCCCTGCCGGGACTGCCGGCACGGCCGCCGCCAGAGGTGGCCGGGGGCGGCGCCGCCCCCGGCGATGCGCCCCGCGAGGGGGTCCCTGCCGCAGAGGCGCGCTGAGCCGTGGGCGCGCGCGGTCGCGCGGCGGCTGTTGCGCCCGCGGGCGTGTTCGCCGTGGCGTTCGCCGTGCTCCTGTGGGGCGGCCTGAGAGACGGTCACGGAGAGCTCGGAGAGCTGCTGCGGGGCCCGGACGACTTCATGCGCATGACGCGCGTGCTCGACTGGCTGGACGGGCAGGCCTGGCACGACCCCTTCGCCCATCGGCTGAATCCGCCGGACGGCGTTGCGATGCACTGGTCCCGGTTGTCGGACCTGCCCGTGGCCGGCGTCATCGCGGTCGCCGAGCCGTGGCTCGGGCGGGATCGCGCCGCGCTTGCGGCGGCGACCTTGGCGCCGGCGCTGCTCGGGGGCGCCTTCGTCGCGGCGTTCTTCTGGGCGGCGGCGCCGCTGGCGGCCGGCCGGCGCTGCGCCGCGCCGCTGCTCGCGGCAGCCGCGCTCATCGCGCCCCTGAGCCAGTTCGCGCCGGGCCGCATCGATCACCACGGGTTGCAGCTTCTGCTGCTGGCCTTGATGGCCGGATGGCTGTTGCGGGCGTTGCCGGACGCATCGCCCGGGGCGCCACCGGGCCGCGGTCGGTCCGCGCGTGCGGCGGCGGCGGCGGCCGGCCTGGCGGCGCTGTCGCTGGCGGTGGGCCTCGAGACGCTGCCGGCCACCGGAGCGATGGCCGCGGCGCTGGGACTCGGCTGGGCCTGGCGCAGGGTGGACGGGGCGGCGGTCGCCGCGTTCGGGGCGACCCTTGCCGTCGCCGCTTTCGCGCTGCTGCCCATCGCGGTCCCGGCCGCGGAACGGTTCGCCGGCACGTGCGACCGGATGTCGATCGTGTACTGCGCCATGGCCGCGGTGGCGGCCGCCGCCGGGGGCGTGGCCGTCGCGGCGGAGCGCATCGGCCGGCCGACCTCCGCCGCGGTGCGGCTGGCGCTGCTCTTCGGCGTGGCGGTCTCCGGGCTCGCGTTGGTGGCGGGCGTGTTCCCGCGCTGCGCGGGCGGGCCGCTGTCGGGCCTGGATCCCGAGGTGCGTTACTGGTTCGATCGGGTCTCCGAGGCGCGCTCGCTGGCGGAGCTGTTTGCGGATACGCCGGGAACGGCGGTCGCGTACGCGTTGCTGCCGGCCCTGGGTCTCGCGTTCGCGGGCTGGCGGCTGTGGCCCGCGCCCTGGCGCGAGCCGCGGCTCGCCGCCGCGGCCGTGCTGCTCGCGGCGACGGCCGGGACCATGGCCTGGCAGGTGCGGGGCGCGGGGGGTGCGGGCCTGACGACCGCGCTGGTGCTGACGCCCCTCGCCGCCACGGTCGATCTGCGCGCGCGGCGGCTGCGCCCGCTCGCCGCGCGCGTGCTGATGCGGCTGGGGTTGCCGGCGGCCATGGCGATGACGATCTACGGACCGGTGGCCGCGGTGCGCGCGGTCGCGGACGCCCAGCCGGAGCGGGACGCTGCGTGCGACCTCGGGCCGGTCCTCGGTGCCCTCACCGATCCGGCCGGCTTGGGCGCGCGGCCCCGGAACGTCGCCGCGCCCATCGACCTCGGCCCGCGCGTCCTCCTGCAGACGCGGCATCGGGTGCTGGCCGCTCCATACCACCGCAACGTGCGCGGGCTCGTGGACAACCGGGCCATCTTTACGGGGGATCCCGCGCGGGCTTTCGGGGTGGTGCGGCGGCGCTCGGTCGAGGCTGTCATGTACTGTGGTCCGTCCGGCGGCGCGGCGGGCGGCGACCTGACGACGCTCGGCGGGTTACTCGCGGCGGACCGGCCGCCGGCTTGGCTCGAGCGGGTGGCGGCCGGCGAGGGCATCCGCCTGTACCGGGTCCTCGAGGGCGAGTTCGACGGCGGCGCTTGACGGCACTTACGTGTCGCCGGCGGCGCCCCCGGTTTGCGCCAGTTCGGCCCGCCGGCGGGCGACCTCGGTGCGCAGCGCCTCGACGCGGTCACCCTCGGCCTTCCTCTGCTGCGCGGACCGGTCGTTCGCGCGCCGTTCGGCCAGGGCGCGCTGCCGTGCCTCGGCGAGCGCCGCGTTCTCGGCCTCGAGCCGTCGGCGGAGTTCCGCCGCGCGCGCTCTGCCGGCCTCCAGCCAGGCGCCGTCGAACGCGCCCACCGTCACCTCGGGCACCTCGGCCTTGCGCGGCGCGAATGCGTACGCCTCCATGACCGCCTGGACATCGACCGTCACGCCGGCGGCGAAGTACGCTTGCCAGAAGGCGCGCAGCGCGCCGGCCGGTTCGGCCTCCGCCGTCAGGCCGCGTCGGGGGATCCAGAACAGGGTCGTGCGCAGGTTCGCGGGACGCGGCGGTGGGGGGCCGACGAGTGCGGTCTGCGCGTCCCGGAGCGTCGTGAAGCGGCGCGGGTCCCAATCCGCGAGTTCGAGATGCGAGTACCACGGGGCGTGCTGCAGCATGTCCGACAGGACGTACAGTGTGATCGGACCGGTCCCGCCGGACAGGTCCGCGGAGATGTCCTCGAGCGCTTCGATCAGGTAGGCATCGGTGACCGGCGCCGCCGGCGGTCGCGCCGCCAGCCGTTCGAGGCGCGCCGCCAGCGCGTTGCGGCGGGTGCAGTAGCGGTCCGTCTCGGGAGTCCGGCCGGCGCCGGAGGGGGACGGCGTGGCGCAGATGTCGGCCGCCGGGCCGTCGGCGGTTCCGGCTTGGAGCGGCGGCTTGCACAGGCGCTCGAGCAGGGTGCGGGGCTCGGCGGTGTGTCCGGACAGGATGTGGGCGCGCAGCTCCGCGCCGGGGGGGAGGGCGGTCGCAATGCGCAGCAGCAACTGCGCCGGGAGGGACCGCTGGCCTTCGTCCAGGGGCTTGCGCAGGTCGAATAGCGCGACGGTCCGTCCGGCGAGGTCCCCGGCGGCTTCCGGGCAGAGGTCGTCGTCGAACTCCGGTGCGCTTTCGGAGAGGCCGAGGAAAGTCGCGCCGGCCGCCGCCAACAACACCGGAACCGCGAATCGGAGCCGGCGTCCGGAGCGGGGGGAGTCATGAACGCGTCGGGGGCCCAGCATGCCGGCTTGTGCTCCTTCCGTCCCTGAACGGCCCGGGATGTCCACGAGACGACGACTTGCTAAGGGTCATGGTGCGCCCTTGCGTGCCCGCCCGCAACCACCACCTCATGGCCCGTCTCCTGGCGAGAGTCTCGTGGCGAGCGTTTTCCGTGCCGCCCGATCCAAGTATGATTGGGGTTTCGGTGTACCGAAGGGCAACCTCTGCGCAATGGAACCTGTGACGCATCGCATGGACGGGCGTGGCAGGCGCCTGCTCCTCGGGGCCGCGGTGGTGGCCGCGGGCCTTGGCGTGGCGGTCGTTTTCGTGGGGAGCGGCGGCACGGCGGTCGAGCGCGACCTGGACCTCTGTCCGGCCGAACCGGCACACCCGGCCGTCCTGCTCGTGGACCTCCAGAAACCCCTGCAGCCCGCGCGGTTTGCGACCCTGCTGCGGGACGTGAGCGTCGATCTCGCGGCCGAGACGGAGCTTCGGGTGTACGCGCTGACGTCGGACGCAAACCCGCCGCGCCAGCTTCTCGGGCGCATCTGCAAGCCGTACGACAATGCCGACCTTGAGGTCGATACGGCCAAGGACGCGCCGCCGGGACAGCGGGACTGCGACCGCCTGCCGGCGCAGCTCCCGCCCGATGTGCGTCAGACCGCGACCCGCTTCTGCGCGCTACGGCGGGGTCTGCAGCGGCGGATCGAGCGGCTCGCCGCGTTTCGCGAGGGCGCCGCGGTCGTCAACGCCCACCTGATCGAGGCTGCCGACGCCTCGGTGTACGAACTCGCGGGGCAAGCCGGGGAGCGCAGGTTGTACGTGCTCTCGGACATGCTGCAGCACGCCGGCTGGTACTCGCACCTGGATCTCGAATGGAGTGCCTGGCAGTTCGAGCGCTTCGCCTCGCTACGCCGGGCGCGCGGTCCGAAGCCGGGGCCGGAGTCCCTGGCCGGACTGCGCGTGCGGGTCCTGTACGTGCCGCGGGTCGGGTTGACGGATCTGCGGCGGCCAAGGGTTGCGCACCAGAATTTCTGGCGCGCGTACTTCGGTGCGGCCGAGGTCGAGTTCCACGCGCGGGAACCGTCGCCGGCGTACACGGCGCTGCCGGCGATGCCCGCCATGGCGGACCGGCTGTCGATCGCTCGCGAGGAACGGACGGCGCTCGAAAGCCAGCGCCGCGATCTGGAACGGCAACTGGCGCGCATCGCCCGGGAAGCCGGCGAGATCGAGGCAGAGCGGCTTGCGCAGGCGCGGCTCACGGAGGGGCACGAAGCGGCACGGGAGGAACTTCGGCAGCAGGAGGCCACCCTGCGGCGCGAACTCGAACGGTTGCGGGAGGAGGCGGCGCGGCGTCCCGCGCCGGCGACCGCGGAACTGCCGGTTGCCGATCCGGCCCCGGTCCTGGCGGCGGACGCAGCCGACGAGGAGCCGGCCGCCGCGGCCGAAGCCGCCGCCCAACTTCCCGACGAGTCCCGCGGGCGTGTCGGCCGCGGGGCTCGTCCAACCCGAACCGTGACGGCGGCGAACTGCCGCATGGAGCTGCACCCCCGGTTCGCCGAACAGTTGCCGATCGAGCGCTATGCGGGAGACCGTCGGGTGAACTACGGCACCGGCACCATCGTGGTGCGCTTCGTGATCGACGCGGGCGGCGCCACGGTGGACGACGAGGTCGCTCCGGTGGCCGGCCGCTCGACGGCGGAAGAGGCGGAGCACTTCGACGCGTTGGCCGGGGACGCCGTCGGGACGGTCCGGGATTGGGTGTTCGCCGCCGAGGCTCCGGACGGTCGGAACTGCGGCCGGCAGGAGGGTGCGGCGACGTTCGTCTATGGACAGCGCTGCATGGGCGTGCCCGTGCCGTCCTGCCGGACGGTGCGGACCAGGGTGAGTCTGCTCGACGCCACGGCGGAGCGCGGCGTGCTCTTCAGAGGGCGTGGCGCGCGCTAGGGGCGGTCGCGGCCCATCCTTGCGGATGGGTGGGAGTTTCGCTGGCGCGAAACTCCCACCGCGCTTGGCGTTGGGGAGGCGTTGGGGAAGCTCTGACGAAGAGATCAGAACGTATCGAAGAAGATGCTCATCGTCGCCCCGGTCACGTCGTTCACGGCAGTGTTGCGGCCCTCGATCACCTGCCTGTGGAAGACGCTCACGCCTACCCGGCCCAGGTTCCAGAAGATCTGCAGACCGAGGCTGTGCTGGTCTTCGTCGAGTTCCGGGAACCGCCGCGGGGCGAAGTCCGGGTCGCCGATGTCGAGTCCGGACTCGGAGTTCTCCATCTGGTAATCCACGCCCAGCGTGACACGGTCGCCGAGCAGCCAGAGCACGCCGGCGTTCGCCAGCACGGACTGGGGGATGTCGTTGCCGCGTTTTCTGTAGCCCACCTCTCCGTTCACGGCGAAGCGGTCGCCGAGAAATCTGCCGACGACGAGCGACGCCTCGAAGCCGCTGCCGCCGTCGCCGAGGGAGTTGATGTATCCGGTGTCGTAGTTCCCCGCGACGATGGCGCCGACCCGCACGGCGACGCTCGGGGCATCGTGAATCGCTTCGTCGAGGACGCGCCAGATCAGGCCGAGGGTGGTGTCGACCATGCCGCTATAGCCATCCTTCGGGGCGGGCCCCGGCGAGATCACCACGAAGTCGCTCTCCGCCCAGCCGAGCTGCAGGTCGAGGGCCAGACTGTCGGTCAGGCCATAGTCCAGGGTGACCCACGTCGTGGACTGGGACAGCTCCTCGCCGCCGGCGGGGGTCGGCCTCTTGCTCTGCCCGCGATAGAACTCTTCGGCCGCCTGGTGCACCTGCGAGATGCTCGCGAAACCGGTACGCGGTTCCGGGAGCCATGCCGAGGCATCCGCCCACGACGGGACCGTGATGCACGCCGTTGCCATCGCCAGGGCGACCCGTGCCGCACGGCGGAGAATGCCGCGAGGTGCGCCGTACGCCCTCGCGGATGTTTGGCCTTGCCGGGTCATCTCAGCCGGAATCGCCGATCGAGGTACGCGAGCACGACCCTGAGCCTTTCGGCGCACTCCGCCGAATCCCGCTCGGAGGCGGTGCATAGCGCGTCGATGGGATCGTCGTCCAGCGCGGTCGCCGCGAGTTGATCCAACGTGGTTTCCAGGCGCACCTTGAGGGATTGGGCGCTCGTGCGGTCGAACTGGGGCGGTTTGATGGGGCATGTGCGGCAGACCATGGTGCGGAACAGCAGACTCTTCCCGACGGAATAGTCGCCTCTCACACCGGGACTGGCGCCGCCGGGACCCGCGGAGCCGGATGCGGAAGCCTGGAAGGCCGTGCCGGCCACAGCCAGCGCGAGCACTCCAAGGCGGAAGAGTCGGATCACTTGCGACCTCCTGTGCGGCCTGCTGGCGCTCTTCGGCGTGGCCTGACCGATGGCCGCGGGGACCCTGCCGCCGCGCGCCTTGCATGGCGTTCGGGATCGCGCCACGAACGATCCGTCACGTTCGCTCCATGCGGATGAGCTCAAACTATACCGCGCCGGAGCCGCGCGGTCATCACCCGGTTTTCCGGTGCCCCCGGGTCGGGCTATCGGTCCGCCGGCGCGGCCCGATAGACGTAGCGCGCCGCCAGGGCGAAGTTCGCGATGCCCCCGAGGCCGACGCCCACCAGCAGCGCCAGCCAGCGGTGCTCGTCGAAGTAGCGCACGAACGTCGTCAGCACGGCGTAGCCGCCGGCGTTGACCGTCAGGCCGACCAGACTGCCGAGGACGAAGCGCGCCCACTGCGCCGCGCGCCGGTCCCGGGGCCGTCCGGCGAAGGTGATCCTGCGGTTCAGGAACCAGTTCCACGTCACCGCCGGCCAGAAGGCGGCGGCACGGGCCAGGCGGTGGTCGAGCCCGACCCATTGCAGGGCCAGAAAGCACGCGACATCGAGCACGAAGCCGCTGGCGCCCACGGCGGCGAAGGCCAGGAACCGCCAGGCGTCGCCGCGCCACGCACCGGGCATCAGGGGCCGGCTCCCGGAGCGCGCCGGATCAAGTCCGCCGCATCGGCATGCCGGCCGAGCCGGCGCAGGTTCTCCGCGACCTCCGCGTCGTGGGGCCTCGCCAGCAGCAGCCGTCGGTACAGGGGCCGGGCGTCCTCGTGGCGTCGCTCCCGGAAATGGATCGCCGCGAGGCGCTCCAGCGCCTCGGCATCGAGGGGTTGGCGATCCAGCGCGGCGCGATAGTGGAGCGCCGCGGTGGCGGAGTCTCCCCGAGCTTCGAGGACTTCGCCCATCAGGCGATGCGCCTGCCGTCGCATCGGGCTGCTCCGCGCCAGGGGGAGCGCCTGCCGGACGGCCCGGAGCGCCGCGTCGTGGTCGCCCCTGCGCAGGAGGACCGTGGCCAGGGCCACCTGGGCCAGCGGGTTGTGGGGCTCCCGCGCGACCGCCGACTGCGCGGTCTCGAGGGCCCGGTCGAGCCAGACGCCGGCCGCCGGCGCGGCACTCCCGCCCGCCGCTCCCGCGGCGGCTCGGTCCAGCAGCACCCAGAGGTTGCGCGGATGGATGCGCAAGGCCTCGTCGAGGTGCGCCAGGGCGTCGTCGAGTCGGCCCTGCTTCCGCAGGGCCTCCGCGAGCAGCCGATGCAGGGGCGCCTCGTGCGTCGGATCCCGGATCAGCGGCACAGCCTCCCGGAAGGCCTCCGCGGCGTCCGCGAAGCGCCCCGACTCGAGCAGCGTCCGCCCCTGGCCGACATGGGCGTCGTAGTGCCCGGGATGGTTCGTCAGCACTTCCCGATAGATGCCCAGCGCCGCCTCGTGGCGCGCCTGGCGCGCCAGGGCGCGTGCAACGTCGAGGCGCAAGTCGCGGTGTCGTTTCCCTCCCTCGCGCGCCTCGCTCGCCAGTGCCCGGAACACGCGCTCCGCCTCCGCCGGCCGGTCCCGGGCAAGCCAGGCGTTGCCGAGGGTGTGGCGGGCCGCGGCAAGGTCGGTCCCCCTGCCGCCTTCTGCGAGCCGCACCGCACGCCTGGCGGCCGCGAGCGCCCGGTCGTCGTCCCCGGACGCGATCAGTTGATCGGCGAGTCGGAGCTGCCCGAAGTACTGTTCCGGCGCCACGGCTGCGGTGTGCCGCGCAAGAGTCAGATCGTCGCGATACACCTGCGCCTGACGCCAGGTCAAGGTGCTCGCCGCGGCCAGCAGGCCGAAGATCGCGACCACCGCCGCTGCATGGCCGGCGCCGTCCAGGCGCCGCAGCCCCCACGCCGCCCCGGCGGCGGCGAGGGCGAGAGGCCCGATGCTGGCGAGGTACGCGAAGCGGTCCGCGACGAACGCGGCCCGCATGAAACTGAAATCCACGAAGCCGAGCACCGGCGACAGGGTCACCACGAAGAAAGCCGCGGCGGCGCAGGGGCCGCGGCCCATCCGGCGACGCCCCAGCCAGAGCGCCGCGGCCACGCCGGCCAGGCCGGAGAGCGCCAGCCAGCCGCGGATGTCGCCGGCGCGCACCTCCCAGCGCGGGTACAGGACCGGCAACTCGGCCGGCCACGCGAGTTGGCCGACGTAGACCCAGACCGCCCGCGCGGCGATCAGGGCGCGTTCGGTCGGGGAATAGTCGAACGCGTAGTCGTTTTGGTCTCGATAGAGGGTCAGATCCCATGCCGCGAGGCCGGCGGCGAGGGCGCAGAAGGGCGCAAGGCGGCGGACGTCGCGCCAGGTCACGCGCCCCCGCCGCCACCAGGCGAGCAGGGCGAGCGCGGCGGGCAGGGTCACGGCCATGGACTTGGAGAGCAGCGCCGCCGCGAAGAGCGCCAGGGAGAGGAGCAGCGTACGCGGCGCCGGCGCGTCGCCATGGCGGACCCATGCGTGCGCCGCCCACAGGCAGAACAGGCCGGAGAGCAGGTCCTTGCGCTCGATGATCCAGGCGACCGATTCGACGTGTACGGGATGCACGGCGAAGACGGCGGCGGCGAGCCAGGCGCCGGGCGCCCCGAGCCGGAGCAGCAGGCGCCACACGAGGATCGTGTTCACCGCGTGCAGAACGAGGTTGACGGCATGGTAGCCGAACGGCCGGAAGCCCCAGAGCTTGTGCTCGATCCAGAAGGTCGTGTAGACCATCGGCCAGTAGTGCCCCTCGCCCTCGTGGTCGGAGGGCGAGAACCAGATGGCGCCGAGGCCGTCCCAACGTCGAATCAGCGGCTCGTGGACGAACCCCCAGTCGTCCCACACGAAACCGCCGGCCAGGGCCGGCAGGTAGACGGCGACGGCGAGGAGCCCGAGCGCCCACCCCCGGCCGGCCGCGGAAGCGTGCTCCCAGATCGCCCAGCCGGGGGGCCGAGCCGGCGCGGCGCCCGCCGCGCGGACCGCGTCCGGGACCCCGGCCGGCGTCAAGGGCGCAGCCCGCCGCGCCGGCCGGAGAGCGCCCGGCGGAGCCGGAGTCCGTACAGGCGCAGTAGCTGCCGGAGATACAGCGCGAGGATCCGCGGGCGCATCTTGCTCGCCCCGCTGCGCCGCTCGCGAAAGTCGATCGGCACCTCGGCAACGTCCAGACCCCCGCGCACCATGAGTTCCAGCGCGATCTTGTAGCCGCCGGGCCGCAACCGTTCCCGCTCCGGCAGGCTGCGGCGATCCGCCGCGAAGAAGCCCGAGAGGGGGTCGGCACAGGACACGAGGGGGCGCGCGAGCAGGGTCGCGAAGCGCGAACCGAGGCCCCGCATTCGGCTCCAGTCCGGGTCGGTGGACCCGCCTCCCGCGTAGCGGCTGCCGAGGGCCAGATCGGCCCCGGCATCGAGGGCGCAGAGCAGGTCGGCGATGCGTTCCGGCGGGTGCGACAGGTCGGCGTCCATCACCACCACCCGGTCGAAGCGGGCGAGCCGGATGCCCTGCAGGACGGACAGCGAGAGGTCCCGCGGCACCTCCCTGCGTACGTGCAGACGCACGGGCGCCCGGCGGGCCAGATGCGCGACCAGCCGTTCCGTGCCGTCGCGCGAGTCGTCGTCGACGAACAGCAACTCCCACTGCGACCGCTCCCGGGCGAGGGCGAGGGTCACGCGTTCGACCAGTGCCGCAAGCGCTGCCGCTTCGCGGAAGGTGGGGACGACGACGGAAAACGGCGCGGCGGATTGTCCACGCGGGCCGCCCGCCATCAGTCCGCGGGCCCGTCGGGCACGGCTCTCGAACCCCTCGCCGCGGGTGCGTCGGACCCATGCCGGACCGGTGTCGCGGTTGGCGTGTGGCCGACTGTGCAGGTCGTGCGGATGAGGGCCTCCGAAGGCGCGCATACACGAACCGGGTATAGTCGCCCATGCCCGAAACAGAAGCCACAGCGGTGGCGGCGCAGCCCGTATGCCTCGTCATGCCTCCCCAAGGCAGCCGTCCTTCCGCAACCCCCCGACGGTCGGGGTCGTGATTCCCGCGTATCGTGTCGCCCACGCCATCGTGGATCTCCTGTCCGGCTTCGACGCCTCCGTCCGCCGCATCTTCGTCGTCGACGATGGCTGTCCGGAGGGCAGCGGGCGGCTGGTGCGGGATTGCGTGCGCGACCCCCGGGTGTCCGTCATCCGCAACACGCGCAACCTCGGCGTGGGCGGGGCCACGGCGATCGGCTTCCGGGCCGCGTTCGACGCCGGTTGCGACATCATGGTGAAGGTGGACGGGGACGGCCAGCATCGCCCCGAGTGGGTCTCGAGGCTCGTGGCGCCGGTCGTGCATGCGGGCGCCGACATGGCCAAGGGTAACCGGTTCGCCGCGTTCGGCGCCTGTTTGCGAACCATGCCGGTCGGCCGGCTGGCCGCCAACCTCGTGCTGTCGGCCGTCTCCCGGCCCGCGACGGGTTACTGGCGCATCTGCGATCCTGCCTGCGGCTTTCTGGCGCTGCGCCGCGACCTGGTCGGCCGCCTGCCGTGGGCACGGATCGACAAGCGCTACTTCTTCGAGTCCGATCTGCTCTTTCACGTCGGCATAGCCGACGGAATCGTCGTCGAGGTGCCGATCGAGCCGGTTTATCCGCCTTTGCCGGGGGGCGTCCGACTCCGGCGAGAGATTCTGCCGTTCGCGGTCAAGTCGATGCGGAACATGACCCGGCGCCTGCGGCAAGCGGCAAGGGGTGACCCAGGGTGACCGTCAGTTCCGGAAGGTCGTTCGCCACACGCCGAAGCCTTCCACGCCGGGCTCCGATACGGGCCAGCGCACGAGCCAGTCGGGCGGTTCGTCCCGGGCGAGCCGCCCGTAGAGCCCTTCCGGACCCGCTCGCTCGACGTACCAGTCGTGGCCTTGCCAGCCGCTCATGGCCGGGCACTGCACGACGAACTCGACGCCCCGCCGTTGGGCGACGTCGCGCGCCGCCTCGGGCGGCGAAAGGAGAATGGCACGGGCGTCGCGCATGCCGGCCGGGTTGCAGTGACACGCCGTTGCCACGACGCCCCGGCCGCTGAAATGGGCCAGCTCCGGCCCCGGCCCGGCGTACGCCGCGATGTTGCCTCCGCCCTCTCTCGGTAACGCCGCCAACGCCCTGCCCAACGCCGGCCAGTCGCAGCCCGTGTCCCGCGACGCCGCGTTCCAGAACGTCGCATCTCGTTCGTACGCAAGGGCGCCGGCCACCCAGCCAAGGTGCGGCGACGCCAGCGCGGCGCACGCCATCGGGGCGGCCGCGAGGCGCATGACCAGGGACCGCCCGTGCCACAGGCATCGTCCCAACGCCGCCGCGGCGCCTCCGCAGGCGATGGAAGCGAACAGCTCGTAGTAGTGCGCCAGCCGGTACTGATGGAAGGCGGCGACCGCACCCACGAACAGCCCGACGGCCACCAATAGCCATGCCTCCCGGTGGGCCTCCGCGCGCAGGCCCAAGGCTACGCCCGAACCGACGAGGCCCAGAAGCCACAGGTGGTAACCCAGCGCCCAGGGGGCCGCCGCGAGCCAGTCGGCGGCGCTCTGGTCGCCGGCCAGGCCCCGCAGGAGCTCCAGCGCCACCGGATCGGCGTCGGCGTAAGGGCCCCCAAACAAGTCCGGCACCGCCGTCCACAGGACGACGGCCACGCCCCCGAGCATCGCTGCCGCCGCCGCCGTGCGCCCGGTCACGTTGGCAAGGGGCGGGGCGCCGCACGCCCGGAACGTCACCAGCCCCCCGGCGGCAAGCAGGGCGGCCATCAGCACGTGCGCGGCGGAAGCGCGATCCAGGTCGGGGGACATCCACTCGCCGGGAGGACGCTCCGCGGCCACCCCCGCCGCCAGCGCCGCCGCCATGCCGGCGGGGTATAGCCACAGGCCGCGGGCACGTTGCCCGTCGTCCCGGAGCAGCCAGGCCAGCCCGATCGCAAGCCCGCCGACTCCGGCGGGAATCAGCATCTCCACCCCCGACCAGACGCCGAACCCGGCGACGGCCCCGGCGAGGCACGCCGCGCGGCCCGAGAGGGCCCGGCCGACGCTACCGCGCAGCAACACGGCGACCAGCAGCGCCGTGAGAAACAGGTGCAGCGCGTGATGATCGAACTCCTGGACACCGAAGCGGTGCGGCGCCAGCGGCATGAGCAGGAACCCGGCCGCCGCCAGCAGCGCGCCCCCCGTTCCGAGCGTCGCCGCCGCGCCCCAGGCCAGGACCGCCGCCGTGGCGACATGCAACAGCGGCCCGGAAAGCCGGCCGGCGATCCGCGGCGCCTCCTGCCGGCCGTGCCATGGCTCCAACAGACGGGCGAGCCCCAACACGCCGGCCGCGAATGGCGGCGCGAGGTGCGTCTCGAGTCCCTCCGGCGCGTTGTGCGCGGCCACGAACGGGGACCACCGCCCGGTCTGCCGCCAGGACTCGACCAGGGCGAGCCATGTGTAGCCGTCGCCGTTGGCGAGTTCCCGGCGTTCCAGCGCCTCCCGGCCGAGGTCCATGCAGGAGACCTGGAACAACAGCGCCATGGCCGCGGCGGCGGCGGGCGCGGTGGCGCGGTGCCTCCGGACATGCCGGAGGAGTATCGGTACGGTCGGGGCGCGGGTCACGCCCCCGCTCACGAGCCGGTCTGCGGCGCGGGGGACGCGGTGACCTGCAGACGAAGCAGATAGCTCGCCAGCGAGGGGATGGGGACGCGATACCGCTCGGAACATCCCGGCGTGGGAGCGAGAAGTCCCCAATGGACGGACCTCGTGAGCCACTCGGCGTAGCCGTCCCCGGCCGGGTCCACGCCCGCGGCCCGCATCACGGCCTCCAGTTCCTCCTCGGCGAGTGAGCCGTCCGTTCCGCCTGCGTCCATCAGCATCGCAAGGCGCTTGTAGATTCCCTTGTAGAACCCGGGGACCTCGTGCAGCCTGTGCCGGTAGTACTCGGTCTTTGCGGCATCGCCGGCCGCAAGCGCTTCGACGAGCGGAGCGGCATCGGCGTTCATGCCGTGGCCGGCCAGCACCTTGCAGGCGGCGACGGCGACCCGGTTCAGGTGCTGGGGCCACGCTTGGGACTGCTCCGCGAGCGCGTCGAGCCATGCCCCCCGCGTGCGCCCGCGTACGCCGTAGGCGCGAAAGACCATCGACAGCGATTCGCGCGCCTCTTGCGGGCGTAGCGCGGAGATGTCGACGAGGCGATCCGCGGGCGGTCGCGAAACCCCCCGCTTCGCCAGCACGGCCGCCGTGTCGCCAAGGCCGAGGAAGACGGGCAGCAGCGCGATGTCGGTCTGTCCCCGGTGCAAGGCGTCAAGCACGTCCATGGCGCCTTCCTTCAGGTTCTGGGCCTCGTCCACGAACAGCACCACGCGCGCGCCGCGGCACGCATCCCCGATACGCCGGAATGCCTCCTGGACGTCGATGCCGCCGTCCGCCGGACGGCCGCCGACCCGGACGCTCATGAAACCGGCGCTCCGCTCGGTCAAACTCTCGAGGGCGCTCCGCGTGCGTTGTCTGGCTCTCTCGAGCGCCCGTTCCGTTCGAGACTCGGCTGCCGCGAGCCGTTCGCGCTCCCGCGCCGCGGCCAGCGCGATGCTCTGCGCCGTGCCGGCGGGGTACTCCAGCACGGACGGCGGGACCGACGCCGCGACCCAGATGTCCTCCAGGGTCGAGTGCGCCGTCACGGCGGCGGCACACTCCTGCATCAGCGCGCTCTTGCCGGCCCCCGGCGCACCCTGGAACAGCAGCGTCTCGCCCCCGACAAAGCCCTTGGCCAATCCCTGCGCCGCTTCGCGGAATGCCCCGAACTCGGCCTCGCGGCCCGCGAAGAACGGCTCCCGATACCCGTCCGCGCGGTCCCGGCGCAGGAGCCAGTCCTCAAGCGGCGGCGGCGGTGGCGGCACGAGGCGCCGGAGGTATCGGGACATGACGACCGATAGCGTGGCTTGCTCGATCGGATTATACGGGTTCGCCGAGCTGCTCAGGAGGCGGGGCGGCGGGCCTTCCAGTCCTGCTGCCGCGTCTCGAAGGTATCGGGCGACGCGTGCTCATCGCGGAGCGCTTGGCGCCACGTTGCCGCAGTCCGCCGCCGGCACGCGGGACGGTGCGGGGCGGCGCGCGCCCGGACCATGGACGCGAAACGGCCCCAGCGGCCCCGGCCGCGCGCCTGTGCCTTCCCACCACTGCCAGACACGCACCGGCCAGGGACCTGCCCCGGGGGCGGCGTCAAAGATAGTGCGCGCCGTGGACGCGAAAGGGCCGGCCATGGTGACCGGCCCCGGGACGGCCCAGCGCGGGGGAGGTGCGGGCGGGTGGGAGCCGGAACCGGGAGGGCGCTGCGTGCCGCTGCCGCGAATCCGTTCGGCGAGCCGCCAGCCGCTTGGATCGTTCCGCGTGACCGCGAAACCCGGCGGCGGGAGGCGGTCCGGGGGGATGATCGCGTGTGATGCGAAGTCGCGGGGCAACACCCCGCAGGCGCGCAGCGCACGGATCGTCCAGTCGTCGTAGATCGGGGCGGGTCGGCCGAGATGCACATGACCGACCCCGGTGCCGGGTCCGAAACCGATCTCGGCCAACCCCGTCAGGGAGTCGTCGTCCGCCAGCCGGTCCGCGAACGTCAGACGCGGGTCGGGGGGGCCGACGAACGCAAGGGGGAACGCCCCGAAGCCGTGGGCGGCCCACTGGCCCGGCAACAGCATCAGCGATCCCAGGGCGGTCACGCACGCGAACCAGATCGCGGCCAGGGCCGTCGCGCCGCGCGCGGCGATGGCCGGGCGGTCCCACAGCCGGCAGCAGACGACGGCCAGGGCGATCAGCCACAAGGGGGCCACGGCAAGCACGTGACGGTACTCCTTCCAGGGCGTGAAGGCGTGGGTCGCCAGGACCAGGGCCAGCGGCAGCAGCAGCCACTTTACGGACGCTGCGCCGTAGCCTCGGCCCCCCGCGGCGACCGCGACCGCCAGCAGGCCGAGCCCGCCGCTTGCGGCCGTCAGCGCCAGCAGGTGGAAGTACCAGGGGGCGTCCGCGCCCAGGGCGAGCGCCTCTTGCGCGAACACCAGGTTGAACAACGCATTGGCGACGTAGCTTCGGTACGGGGGCATCCCCACGGTGGCCAGGTCGAACGCCGCCAACGCGACCATGCCGGCCGCCATGGCGGCCAGCGCATGCCGGCGCAGGCCGAGCGCTCCGAGTCGCGGCCACGCCAGCAGTGCGGCCAGCAACGTCAGGGGCGCGAACTGGAGCCTGAGGGCGCAGGTGGCCACGGCCAGCAACCCCAACCCCCAGGCGCCGGCCGGCGAGCGCACGCCCGCGGCCAGGGCGAACATCCACAACAGCGGGCCCAGCGCGAGCGTCTCCGAGAGCGGTTGCCCCGCCAGGGCGACGAACTCGTACCAGACCGCGCCGAACACGCACGCAACGCGTCCGACCCGCTCGTCGAACGCCGCGCGTCCGAGCGCGTACATGCCCCAGGGGATGAGCAGCGACACCCCGCAAAGCGTCACTTCGACCGCCGTCCGCAGCGCGCTCGGGTGCTCGATGCCCAGCATCAGGAACGCCTTCAGCACGCCGGCGAGGGCCACTGGAACGAGCTGCGGCCGGGCGCCGTAGTACTGCTCCCAGAAGATGAGTCCGTAGCCGGAGACCAGCCGCCACGCGGGCTCCAGGTACTGGAAGACGACGTCCGGGTGATAGATGAAGTCGCCGGCGAGCACCACCGCGACGCGCGCCGCGAACGCGAGTGTCAGCACCGCGGGCAGCAGGCGCCACGTGGGTTGATGGGCGCGGCGCGGCGCGGCGGGCGAGGCCAGCGGAGCGTCCGGGCGCGCCGGCGCCGCCCGCGTCGGTTCTTCGGTCGTCACGGCCTGACTCCCCGCGTCTGACGCCCGCGACCGTGCCCCGGCGGCCCGCGCCGGGACGGCGGCGCGCGGGACCGTTGGCGCACCGGCGCGTATTGGAACATGGACGGCGGCCGTTCGGAGCGAACGCCCCGTCGGCACGGCGTCGGCACCGGCCAAGGCCCGTCAAGCACTCGTCGCTCGGGATGCGGGGCTCCCCGGACCGGTTCATGGGCCTTTGAAAAGTTGTGGAGCGTTTGTGGAGAACTGTTCGCGGTGATATAAGCACTTCCCCCTTTGATTCGGGGACGCCAGAAAAATCTATGGCTTACGCAATCGACATCATGCATGCCTTGAGGAGTGCCATTGCACCGGACGGAGCCCTCGTCGGGAGAGACGGCGCTCTGGTCGGGAGAGAGTGAGCGAGTCCATGCCTGGGCCGGAGCGGAGGATTCGCGGGGCGGACCGATGATGCACGTTGTCAACGGCAGGGGTCGGCGCATGCCGGGCGCGGAGCGCGCGCGCGGTCGTCCGTGCTGCCCGTGGCGCCGACCCGCGCGGTGGGGCCTGACCGCGCTCGCGGCCGTTTTCGGCGCCGCGGCATGGGCTGGGGAAGTGACGGGCGTCACGTTCGCCTCGAGTCCCACCGGGGCGTACACCGCCGGCCAGGAAATCCGCGTCGATGTCGCCTTCGACGAAGACGTGACGGTGACCGGGACGCCGACCTTCGCGCTCATCGTGGGGCGCACCCAGCGCAGCATGGCCCACGATGCGGATGGGAGCGGCGCCAGCACCCTTCGGTTCGTCTACGAGGTGCGCGCCGGCGACCTCGACGAGGACGGCGTCAGTTACGGGGCGAACGCCCTGCGCGGCGGGCGGATCGTGTCCGGGGATCCGGCGACGCCGGTGGACCGCGCGGTTGCGGCCATCGGCCGAGCCTCCACGCAACGCGTCGATGCGGTCGCGCCGCGCGTCGACCGCGTGCGCTTCACGTCGAATTCGGGCTCGGATCTCGTCTACCGCGTCGGCGACACCGTCGAGGTCACCGTGACCTTCGACGAGCCGGTGACCGCGACCGGTTCGGTGACCCTGGCCCTGGATGTCGGCAGCGACGAGCGGGTGCTGACCCTGGGGTCGAGCGCCGGGGCGGGACTGGTTTTCGAGTACACGGTCGCGGTCGGCGACGAGGACACCAACGGCGTGGCCGTGGCGGCGGACGCCCTGAGCCTCGGCGCCACGGGCAGCATCGTGGACGCCGTCGGCAACGCGGCGGAGCCGAGGCTGAGGGGACTGCCCAACGGTTCGGCGCACCGGGTGGACGGCATCGCTCCGGCCGCGAGCGCGCCGCGCGTCGTCTCGCGGGGCGGCACCTATCGCGCCGGGGACTGGATCGAGGTGGCGCTCCCGTTTGCCGAGGCGGTGGACGCGAGCGCGGGGACCCTGACCCTGCTGGTCGGGGACCGCGGCGCCGCGGAGGAGCGTGAGGCGGAGTTCTACGCGGCGGGGAGCGGCGGCCGGCAGGTGGCGTTCCGGTACCGGGTCCAGCCGACGGACATGGACACGGACGGCGTGTCGGTGAACGCGAATGCCGTGCAGGATTACACGGTCAGCGACCTCGCCGGCAACGCATGGAACGGCGCGCACGCCGCGATGCCGGAGCAGGCGGCGCATCGTGTCGACGGGGCCGCGCCGACGCCCGCCCGGGTGAACGGCACGCCGGAGGTGACGTCCACCGGGCCCTACGCGGTGGGAGACGCGATCGATCTGCGCGTCGGTTTCACCAGCCTCGTGTACCGCTCCACGGACGATCCGCCGGCGTTTACGCTCCGGGTGGGTGACGGCGACCGCAGCATGGCGTACCGGGACGGCGACGGCACGCGGGCCCTGGAGTTTCGCTATACGATCGCGGCCGGCGATCTGGACGCGGACGGCGTCGGCTGGCAGGCGAATGCGCTCACGGGCACCGTTGCGGACGCCGAGGGGACACGCGCGGACCTGACCGTCCCGCGTGTGACGCGGCTCGCCGCCCATGCGGTGGATGGGGTCGCGCCGGCCCTGCGGGCGGTGGATCCGGTGCGGATGCGCTCCACGCCGGCCGCCGCTGGAACCTACGGTGCGGGCGAGACGATTCGGGTGGCGGTGGCGTTCAGCGAACCCGTCGAGGCGGTCCACGCGCCGGGGGAACTGGTGCTCGGCCTGCAGATCGGTACGGCGACCCGTCGGGCGACGCTCGCGGCAGGCGGCGGCACCGCGGAACTGACGTTCGAGTACACGGTGCAGGACGGCGACGGCGACCCGGACGGCATCGAGGTGGCCGGCCTCAGCGGGGGCGCCGTGCGGGATCTGGCGGGCAACCCCGTCGCGGACCTGACCGGGGCGGCCCTGGCGGCGCAGGACGGTCATCTGGTCGACGGTTCGGGTCCGGCCGCCACCGCCGTGGCGATCGTTTCGGACGCGGGGACGGACAATACCTATGCCGCGGGGGACCGAATCCGGGTCGAAGTGACGTTTGGCGAGGACATCCGCGTGTCCGGCGAGCCGGAACTGCTGCTTACGGTGGGCTCCCTGACGCGCCGTGCGGGTCTGGAGCGCACGCGGGCACGGTTGCTCGCGTTTGGCTACGAGGTGCAGCCGGGCGACATCGATACGGACGGGATATCCATCGCCTCCGAGGCGCTGGTCGGCGGCGAGATCACGGACGCCGCGGGCAACCCGGTCGTCCGGACTTTTACCCGGGTGGCGGACGCCGAGGACCACCGGGTCGACGCAGTGCCTCCGGAGGTGGCGGGCGTGGCCATCCTCTCCGCACCGGGCGAGGACGGGTTCTACGCCGCGGGCGACCTGATCGAGGTGGGGGTGACCTGGGGCGAGGTGGTGTACGTCCTGTCCGGCGCTCCGGAACTACTGCTCTCCATCGGTGCGGAGTCGCGCGCCGCCGCCTACGCCGAAGGCAGCGGCACGCAGACCCTGCTGTTCCGCTACGAGGTCCAGGCGGGCGACCGGGACGACGACGGCATCAGCATCGGTCCGGACGCGCTCGTCGGCGGCGTTATCGAGGACGCGAGCGGCACCGACTGGGAGGAAGAGGGCGCCCGGCGCATTCCCGCGGTGCCGCGCCAGCCGGGGCACCGGGTGTTCGCGCCGCTCGTCGAGGTGTCCGCGGTCCGCGTGACGGATGTGCTGATCGCGTCCGCGCCGCCGACGGGCGGCGGCTATGGACTCGGGGACCACATCGAGGTGCGGGTGGTGTTCGATGCGGCCGTGCACGCGACCGGCGATCCCGTGCTGACGCTCTCCGTCGGCGGGCGGTCCCGCACGGCGGCGCTGTTCTCGGGCAGCGGCACGACCACCCTGGCATTCCGTTACGAGGTGGTCGAGGACGACCGGGACGACGACGGCGTGAGCGTCGCCGCGAACGCGCTGACCGGAGGCACCATCGAGGACGGCGACGGGGGCCCGGTGTCGCGGGAGTTCGCGGCGTTGCCGGCGGACCCAGCGCACCGCGTGGACGGCACGCTGCGGGTTGCGGGGGTGACGCGCGTGGAGTTTTCCTCGGCGCCCATAGCGGCGGGGGCTTACGTGCCGGGCGAGGCGGTCGACGTAAGCGTCGTGTTCGACGCGGCCGTGTACGTGACCGGAAATCCGGTGCTGACGCTCTCCGTCGGCGGGCGGTCGCGCACGGCGGCCCTGTTCTCGGGCAGCGGCACCGACACCCTGGTGTTCCGCTACGAGGTGATCGAGGGCGACCGGGACGAGGACGGCGTGAGCGTCGCCGCGAACGCGCTGACCGGCGGCACCATCGAGGATGGCGACGGCCGCCCGGTGTCGCGGGAGTTCGCGGCGTTGCCGGCGGACTCCGCGCACCGCGTGGACGGGACGGCGCGGGTGGTGGGGGTGACGCGCGTGGCGATCTCCTCGACGCCCGCCGCGGGGGTGACGTACGTTCCCGGCGAGGCGCTCGAGGTGAGCGTCGTGTTCGATGCGGCCGTGTACGTGACCGGCGATCCCGTCCTTACCCTGGCCGTCGGCGGGCGCTCGCGTGTGGCGGCCTTGTTCGCGGGCAGCGGCACGACCACCCTGGTGTTCCGCTACGAGGTGCTCGAGGGCGACCAGGACGACGACGGCGTGAGCATCGCCGCGAACGCGCTGACCGGCGGCATGATCGAGGACGGCGACGGCCGCCCGGCGTCGCGGGAGTTCGCGGCGTTGCCGGCGGACGCGGCGCACCGCGTGGACGGGACGGCGCGGGTGGTGGGGGTGACGCGCGTGGCGATCTCCTCGGAACCCATGGCGGGGGTCACGTATGTTCCCGGCGAGGCGCTCGAGGTGAGCGTCGTGTTCGACGCTGCGGTGTACGTGACGGGCGATCCCGTGCTGGCGCTTGCCGTCGGCGGGAGTTCCCGCACGGCGGCCCTGTTCTCGGGCAGCGGCACCGACACCCTGATGTTCCGCTACGAGGTGGTCGAGGGCGACCAGGACGACGACGGCGTGAGCGTTGCCGCGAACGGACTGACGGGGGGCACGATCGAGGACGGCGACGGCCGCCCGGCGTCGCGGGAGTTCGCGGCGCTCCCGGCGGATGCCGGGCACCGCGTGGACGGGACGTCGCGGGCGACGCGGGTGACGGGCGTGGAGATCTCCTCCGAGCCCATGGCGGCGGGAACGTACCTTCCCGGCGAGGCGCTCGAGGTGAGCGTCGTGTTCGACGCCGCCGTGTACGTGACGGGCGATCCCGTGCTGGCGCTTGCCGTCGGCGGGAGTTCGCGCACGGCGGCCCTGTTCTCGGGCAGCGGCACCGACACCCTGGTGTTCCGCTACGAGGTGCTCGAGGGCGACCAGGACGACGACGGCGTGAGCATCGCCGCGAACGCGCTGACCGGCGGCATGATCGAGGACGGCGACGGCCGCCCGGCGTCGCGGGAGTTCGCGGCGTTGCCGGCGGACTCCGCGCACCGCGTGGACGGGACGGCGCGGGTGGTGGGGGTGACGCGCGTGGCGATCTCCTCGGAACCCATGGTGGGGGTCACGTATGTTCCCGGCGAGGCGCTCGAGGTGAGCGTCGTGTTCGACGCTGCGGTGTACGTGACGGGCGATCCCGTGCTGGCGCTTGCCGTCGGCGGGAGTTCCCGCACGGCGGCCCTGTTCTCGGGCAGCGGCACCGACACCCTGATGTTCCGCTACGAGGTGGTCGAGGGCGACCAGGACGACGACGGCGTGAGCGTTGCCGCGAACGGACTGACGGGGGGCACGATCGAGGACGGCGACGGCCGCCCGGCGGCGCGGGAGTTCGCGGCGCTCCCGGCGGATGCCGGGCACCGCGTGGACGGGACGTCGCGGGCGACGCGGGTGACGGGCGTGGAGATCTCCTCCGAGCCCATGGCGGCGGGAACGTACCTTCCCGGCGAGGCGCTCGAGGTGAGCGTCGTGTTCGACGCCGCCGTGTACGTGACGGGCGATCCCGTGCTGGCGCTTGCCGTCGGCGGGAGTTCGCGCACGGCGGCCCTGTTCTCGGGCAGCGGCACCGACACCTTGGTGTTCCGCTACGAGGTGGCCGAGGGCGACCGGGACGAGGACGGCGTGAGCGTGGCCGCGAACGGACTGACGGGGGGCACGATCGAGGACGGCGATGGCCGCCCGGCGGCGCGGGAGTTCGCGGCGCTTCCGGCGGATGCCGGGCACCGCGTGGACGGGACGGCGCGGGTCGCGCGGTTGACGCGCGTGGCGATCTCCTCCGAGCCCATGGCGGCGGGAACGTACCTTCCCGGTGAGGTGATCGAGGTGAGCGTGTCGTTCGACCATGACGTGCACGTGACCGGCGCGCCGGCCGTGACGCTGTCGATCGGCGCCAGTTCGCGCGCCGCGGAGTTCCAGTCGGGCAGCGGTACGGCGCAACTCCTGTTCCGCTATGTCGTGGTCGAGGACGATCGCGACGACGACGGCATCAGCATCGGCGCGAACGCCATGACGGGCGGCGTCATCGAAGATGCCTCCGGGCGCCCGGTGGACCGGAGCTTCGCGGCCCTCCTGGCGGACGCCGGGCACCGCGTGGACGGCGCGCTGCGGGTTGCGGAGGTGACGCGGGTGGCGTTCTCCTCGAAGCCCGCGGCGGGGGTCACGTACGTTCCCGGCGAGGCGATCGAGGTGAGCGTCGTGTTCGATGCCGCCGTGTACGTGACCGGCAATCCCCTGCTGACGCTTGCCGTCGGCGGCGGTTCGCGCGAGGCGCGCCTGTTGTCGGGCGGCGGCACGACCACCCTCGTGTTCCGCTATGAGGTGGTCGAGGGCGACCAGGACGACGACGGCGTGAGCATCGCCGCGAACGCGCTGACCGGGGGCACGATCGCGGACGGCGGTGGCCGCCCGGCGTCGCGGGAGTTCGCGGCGCTCCCGGCGGATGCCGGGCACCGGGTGGACGGGACATCGCGGGTTGCGGGGGTGACGCGCGTGGCGATGGCCTCGGAGCCCATGGCGGCGGGAACTTACGTTCCCGGCGAGGCGATCGAGGTGAGCGTGTCGTTCGACCATGACGTGCACGTGACCGGCGCACCGGCGGTGACGCTGTCGATCGGCGCCAGTTCGCGCGCCGCGGAGTTCCAGTCGGGCAGCGGTACGGCGCGGCTCCTGTTCCGCTATGTCGTGGTCGAGGAGGATCGCGACGACGACGGCATCAGCATCGGCGCGAACGCCATGACCGGCGGCGTCATCGAAGATGCCTCCGGGCGTCCGGTGGACCGGAGCTTCGGCGCCGTCGGCGCCCTGGCGGATCACCGTGTCGGTCCCGCGGCCGAGACCGTCGTGCGCATGGCGGTGCCCTCGCTCTCGCCCGGACAACCCTGGCACACGGATCTCGCGGACATACTGGGGCAGGTCGGTGTCAGCGGCCCCGGCGCGCTCGCTGCGTCCTCCGCGGGCGCGGACATTGCGCGCGCGGAGGTCGTCGGCACCAGGCTGTCGCTGGTCGCGGTCGCGGAGGGCGTCACGACGGTGGTCGTGACCGCGAGCCGGGCGCGTCTGCGGATACTGCTCGAAGTGACCGTGCGCACCGATCCGGCCGAGCGCGCGGTGGTCGAGGAAGCGTTCGCCACGCTGGGCCGCGGGCTCCTTCTGAACGCCGTCGACACCATCGGCACGCGGCTCGAACAGGCCAACGGCGACCTGCCGGCCGGCGGCGGCGAGAGGTGGCCGGCGCAGGACGACGAACCGTTGCCCGGAGGACCGCTTTTCGCGCAACCGGATGCGGCCGAAGCGGGCCTCGGCCCGGATGGCGCCGCCCTGCATCCGGGTGGCCCTTCCGCCGGTGTTGGGCCCTCCGCGGGCGTGGCGCCGCGTCCGGACATCTCGTTCGCTTTCCCGCTCGGGGAAGCCCGGCCCGGCCGACTGTCCTGGGGCGCCTGGGGCGCCGGCGACTACCGCTCCTTCGAAGGCGAATCCGACGCCGGGAGCTACGACGGCGACCTGGCCTCCGCCTACCTCGGCGTGGACGTCAGCGGGGAGAACTGGGTCGTCGGCGTGGCGGCGTCGCGCTCCCAGGCGGAGATCGACTACGAGTTCGCCGGCGCCGTCCGGGGGGACGGCATCCTGGACGTCGAACTGGACAGCTTCTACCCCTACGCGCAGTGGTCTCCCGGGGAACGGGTGAGCCTGATGGGGATGCTCGGGTTCGGTTCCGGCGAGGTGCGGCCGGAGCGCGATGGGCGCGCGGTCGGTCTGGCGGCGGATCTCTCGATGGGGATGGGCGCGGCCGGCGTGCGGGTGGAACTTGGCCGGCAGCTAGGGATGGACCTCGCGGTACGCGGCGATGCGGGCTTCCTGCAGCTCGAGACGGACGCGGGCATCGGCCCCGCACACGCCATGACGGTCGGCGTGCATCATGCCCGTGTCGGCGTGATCGGATCCTGGTCCTACCACCTTGGAGAGGGTTTGCTCACGCCCTTCGTCGAGGCGAGCGGACGCTTCGACGGCGGCGACGGGCCGGGCGGCGGCGGCCTCGAGGTCGCCGGCGGGGTCCGCTACCGCGGCCCGATGCTCGGGCTGGAGCTGAAGGGGCGGACGGTGGCCCTGCACGGGGCGCAAGGCTATTCGGAGCACGGTCTGAGCGGGCTCATCGTGGTCGGCCGTCAGGGCGAAGCGGGCTGGAACCTTGCCCTGGCCCCGCGTTGGGGCGGCGCGGCGGATGCGATGGACCTGGCCTGGCGCGGGGACTACCGGGGTATCGGCGGGGCCGGGCCGCGGCCGTCCTGGGGCTTCGCGGGGCGGCTCTCCCGCGGCTGGCTCCTGCAGCGGGGCGCCGGCCTCGTGACGCCCTTCGGCGAGTTCGACGTGACGCATCGGGACCGGCGCCGCGCGCGCATCGGTCTTGGCTACCGGCTGGAGGCAACGCCCTCGCAACCGCCCGTCTTTCTCGAACTCGTCGGCGAGCGGGTGCGCATCGACCTCGACGACAGCGACCACCGGATCGTGCTGACCGGACGGGCGGTCTTCTGATGGCGCCCGGGTGCGCCGCGTCCGGGCCTCCGGGCGGTCTGCGCCGGGTTGCCCTTAGGCGCTATGGATTGGATACAGATATGGCAGAATCACCTTCATGAACACACTTGCTCGCGTACTCGTTCCGTTCCTCGCCCTGCCGGCATTCGCGGTCGATCAGGCCCCGGCCCTCGACAGCGGCGACACGGCATGGATGATGATGGCCACCGTCCTCGGCCTCACGATGACCATTCCGGGCATCGCGATGTTCTACGGGGGATTGGTGCGCCGCAAGAACATGCTCTCCATTTCGGGCCAGTGCTTCGCGATCTGCTGCGTCGTGACGCTCGTGTGGGTGATGGTCGGCTACAGCCTCGCCTTCTCCGGCGACAACGACTACGTTGGGGACTTCGGCCTTCTGCTGCTCGCCAGCCTGGACCTGAGCGGTATCCGGGGCACCTTTCCCGAATCGCTCTACATCGTCTTCCAACTCGGATTCGCCGTGGTGGCGGCGTCGCTCATCACCGGCGCGGTCGCGGACCGGATGAAGTTCTCGGCCCTGATCGTGTTCATCGCCCTGTGGTCCGTGGTGGTCTACGCGCCGGTGGTGCACTGGATCTGGGGCGGCGGCTTCCTGGCCGAGATGGGCGTGCTCGATTATGCGGGCGGAACCATCGTGCACATCAACGCGGGTGTCGCCGGACTGGTGGCGTGCCTCGTCGTCGGGCGGCGCACGGGTTACGGCGAGGAGAACATGGCCCCGCACAACCCGATGTTCAGCGTCATCGGCGTATCCATGCTGTGGATCGGATGGTTCGGTTTCAGCGCGGGCTCGGCCCTGAGCGCGGGCACGAACGCCACCTTGGCGATGCTCGTGACACAGACGGCCGCGGCGGCGGGAGCGCTGACCTGGATGGCCTACGAGTGGATGGTGCTGAACCGGCCGAGCATCGTCGGCCTGCTCTCCGGGGCGCTGGCGGGGCTCGTCGCCGTAACCCCGGCGGCCGGCTACGTGTCCCCGGCCGGCGGCATCACCATCGGGGTGGTTGCCGGCTTCAGTTGCTGTTGGGCGTGCGCGTGGCTCAAGTACAGCCTCGGCTATGACGATTCCCTGGACGTGTTCGGCATCCATGGCGTCGGCGGCTTCCTGGGGGCGATCCTCACGGGGGTGTTTGCCCTGGAGGAGATCGGCAACGCCTCGGGCGCGGTCGAGGGCAACTTCTGGCAGGTCTGGCTACAGGTCGAGGGCGTTCTCTTTGTCGCGTTGTGGAGTGCGGCGGTCACCGCGGCGCTGCTGTACGTCATCCGTGTGACGATCGGCCTGCGGGTCACCCCCGACGAGGAAGCGCAGGGCCTCGACTACACACAGCACGGCGAGTCCGTGGGCGCCGACCTGTGATTCCAGGGGCTGCATGAACGCATGAACGGCGCCATCGCGTTCGACACCCACCGCTTCGTCAAGCGCCTGACGGACTGCGGCTTCACCGAGCGGCAGGCCGAAACCCTGGCCGACGAGCAAGTCGCCCTGCTCGACGGAAGCTTGGCCACGAAGGCCGACGTGGCGGAGACCGGGGAGGCGTTGCGGGCCGAAATCGCGCGGGTCGAGACCGCGTTGCGGGCCGAAATCGCGCGGGTCGAGACCGCGTTGCGGGCCGAAATCGCGCGGGTCGAGACCGCATTGCGGGCCGAAATCGTCACGGTGAAGACTGCGTTGCAGGCCGACATCGCGGCCGTCAAGGCCGACCTGCTCAAGTGGATGTTCGCCGCGCTCATCGCCCAGGGCGGCCTGATCGTTGCCCTGGTCAAGCTCCTTTGAGGGCTCGCGGGTGGCTCGCGGGTGGCTCGCGGGTGGAGGGTCGGAACCTGGCGGGAGCCGGCTGGCCAGACCGACCTTCAGGATTCCGGCGCAGCCATGAAACGGATCACCAGGCTCGCGCGCTGACGCTTCGCGCAGGCCGCCGCCCCGTCCTCGAAGTCGAACTGATAGCGCCGCACGGCATCCATTGCCGCCGCCGAAAACACGTCCAGTCGCTCCGGCCTGTCGAGCATGGACCGTTCGAGGTCCACGGCCACGTCGTCCTCGGCCACCGTACCGTCTTCCTCAATGGTAAACGAGACGAACATGCTCGCGTTGCCGAGGTTCAGACCCGCCCCGCCAAACGTCCTGACGACGGGATAGCTCGCCGCCGGAGGCGTCCCGCGCACGCTCAGCCGGCAGGGTTGCTGTCGTTCCAGCGCGATCGCGAGGCGCGTGTCGCCCTCGACCGCCACTCCGGTCGTGCTGGGCAGAAACCCGTCACGCCGGACTTCGACGCGGTGTACGCCTTCCGGGAGCTCCATGCCGGCCGCATAGGGACGGCGTCCGTCTTCGTCGAGCACCATCGCGGTGGCGTCCGCCGGAGAGAGCTCCAGCGTGAGGGTGCCGAACGCCTGCGTCAGCGCCCAGGTCAGTTCGCCCGTGCGGTCCCGGGGGATCTCCGCCGCCACGGTTTCGGTGCGGAAACCGGGGGCTCCGACGGTCAGTTCGAGCGGCCCGGCCGGCAGGCCCTCGAGGGTTGCGGGCGTGGTCTCCGCGATGCGGTCGCCGCGCCACGCCACCCAGGCGCCGGGCGGTTCGGTGGTCAGCGACAGGTTGCCGGTGGCGCGCGCCAGACGCCGGTCGATCTGCAGTTGCCGGCCGGGCAGGAATTCCTGTTGGGGCAGGTTCATGGTCCGGTGCAGTGGATGCCGCAGGGAGATGTCGCGTACCCCCGGGGCCAGACCCTCGATCTGCAGCGGTGTCCGTCCCACCCGTTCGTCCCCGATCCAGACCTCGACGCCCGTTGGCACCGTCTCGACGAGCAGACCCGCGGGGGCCCGAGGCGCCTCGGCGACGGTCTCCGCGGGGACGGTTTCCTCCTCCGGTGTGTCGGCGGCCGGCGGGGCGGCGTCGGCGACTGCGTCGGGGATCGCCTCTGCGCCCGCCGCCGCTTCCTCTCCCGCTGCTTCCGCCCCCGGCCGTTCCGTTTCCGCGCGGCGTTCCGCGGCTTGTGCAACGCTTGCCGTTTCCCCGACGGCTTCGTCGCCGGGTTGTCCAGGGGATGGAACGCCCGGGGCGGCGGCATTGACTGGCGGACGAGGCGCCGCGTCGTCCGAGGCCGGTAGCCGGGTCTGCCCGCCTTCGACCGGATCGCTCACGGCGACGGTATCCGCTCCATCGCCGCCGCGCAGTACTCCCGTGTCCACGTAGGAGATCACGGCCGTGATGGCCACCAGCGCGAGCGCCGCCAGCGCCCAGCGCGGTCGACGGCCGCCGCGGGCGCGTGCGGTCGAAGTGCCGCCGCGTGCGCCGATCTGGCTGGGCCGCGCGGGGGACGCGCCCTCCCTGCCATGCGTGATGACCCGCCAGCCGTCCACGCTCCGCGGACGCTGGTCGGGCTGCACCCCGAGTCCCGCGTCGATCGCGGCGAGGATGCCGGCGGGATAGCCCTCTTCGGCCGGGGGCGACAGCGCGGCGAGCTCGTCGTGCAGCAAGCGATCGAGGGCCGCTGGCGGGACTGCGCCGGTGACGCAGTGATACAGGGAAGCCGCGAGCCCGTAGATGTCCGACCAGGGACCGATCTGGCCGCCCTTCGCATAGAGCTCGATGGCCGCGTACGGCGAGGTGACGAACATGGTGCGCTGTTGCTGGCGCGCTTCCGCGAACGAGTGACGGGCGCCGCCCGCGCTACGCCGCACCAGCGTGGTCGCCAGCACGACCGCCTTGTCGTCGCCGGTTACGACGATCTCCCCGGGCTCCACGCCGAGGTGCAGGAGACTGGCGCCGTGCAGGGCCCCCAGGGTCGCCAGCAGTCCGTTGGTCAGCGCCTCCAGGCGGTCCGCCGGGAAGCTGCCCTCGCGGGCGAGGTAGGAAGCGAGCGTCTCCCCCTCGACGTAGTCCATGACGGCGTAGACCGTCCCGTTCGCCCGGACGGTCCGATGCAGTGGCACCACCCCGGGGTGGCGGAACGACGCGGCGTTCTCCGCATCGCGCAGGAACTGTTCCAGCATCGCCTCGAACGCCCTGGCGGATGTCGCCGTGTGCGGCAGGACGCCCTGCTCCCGGCGGCGCACCAGGGCGGAGGGGAAGCACTCGAGCAGCGCGACGGGATCATCGCCGTCCCGGCAGCGATACCGAATGCCCGCATCGCTGGCCGACAGCACGGACGCGACTTCGTAGTCGCCTATCCGCGTGCCTTCCGGCAGCGCATCCGGGTGCTGGGGAAAGGCAGCCGGCGTCTCCGGAGGCGTCATCCCGCACGCCCCCGTCCGGCACGGTGCATCGGCCCCCGCGGCCGGGTTCCGTCGACGCCGCTCACACCGGTCGGGTCGGTGCGCCGGAAACGATGCCGGGCGGTCAGAGCCGGTAGCGGAAGCCGAGGTTGTAGCGTGGCCCCGCCTGCACGGCCGTCAGCGTCTGACTCTCGTGGCGCCCGTACGTGTGGATGGTCTCGTCCGTCAGGTTCAGGATGTCGAGATAGACCTGCATCCGCAGCGTGACGTGGTAGCTGGCGCTGATGTCCACCTGCTGGTAGGAAGCGACGTAGGTCGGCGGACCCGCGCCCACGTTGGGTTGCCCGGTTCCGGCAAGAAAGTCGTCGCGCCAGTTGTACGCGACCCGTACGCTCAGGCGCTCGTTCTCGTAGAAGGCCACGACGTTGGCCGAATCGGAAAGCCCCGTCAGCACGAACTGCTGCATGAGGTTGAAGTTGTCGTAGTCGACGTCGGCATCGACGATGGTCGCGTTCAGGATGGCGCCGAACCCGGTCTCGCCGAAGCTGTGCTGCACCGCGAACTCCCATCCCTTCATGGTCGCCTGTTCGATGTTGACGGGTACGGTGAGGTTGAACGGCGCAGCGGGGTCGCGCCCGGCCACCCCCGTGATGGCGCCGCTCTCTGCATCCACTCCCGGGGCGTCGGCTCGGTTTTCCAGAATCCACTGATACAGTACCGTCGAGTCTGTCGTGCCGGTTGCCAACCGCGCCTCCTCGGCCAGCGGCCCGAGGGCTGGGTGCGGCAGACCGAACGTCTCCTCGATGAGCGAGGAGGTGCCGATGAAGTTGTCGACCTTCTTGTGGAAGTACCCGAGGGCAACGAAACTGCCGGGGCGATAGTACCACTCCACCGACAGATCGGTGTTCTGCGCCTCGAACGGCAGCAGCGCCGGATTGCCGCGTTGCCCGGTGCCCTCGGTGACCCGCACCAGCGTATCGATGGTCTGGCCACCCTGGATGTCGCCGTAGTTGGGCCGCGTCAGGGTCTCGCCGTACGAGAGCCGGCCCACCACCGAGTCCGTGAAGTCCATCTTCACGTCGAGGCTCGGCAGAACCACGTCGTAGTCGCCTTCGAGCGCCGTGAACTCGGGGTCGCCCTGCACGGCGGTCAACTCGTTCCCGGCAATCCAGTCGATGCGGCTGTAGGAGGGCGACAGGGCGCGCGATCGGACATCGGTCTGCTCGTAGCGGAGACCCACCCGCACCCGCGTCGGCACCGCGCCGATCTGGCGGAAGAAGCGCGCCTGAGCATAGAGGGCCTGCGACTCCTCGACCGTGCGCCGGTCGCTGCTGAAACGGCCGGACGTGCAGAATCCGGTTCCACAGTCGCCCATGTCGGGCAGCGCGAACGTGACCGCGTCGCCCGATGCCATGAGCGTTTCCGTGCGGGTGATCACCTCCTGCATGTCGAAGGTGTAGAAATCCGCCTGACGGCGCGTGTCGCTGCCCCCGGGCACCTCGTCGAACGCGCCCGCCGCCGATGCGGGAGTCAACAGGTCGGAGATCGCGCCGGGCTGGGTCACGCCGCCCCACGCGTCGCGTTGCACGACGGAGCCGGCCGCCCGGTTGTCCACCTCCGTGAACTGAACGCCGAAGTCGATGCCCTCGATCGCCTCCATCTGGACATCCCACGAGCCCCCGAGCCGGGTCTGCCGGATGCCCATGTCCGCGAGATTGTTCGTGAACACGCTGCCGGTCACGATCATGTCGTCCGGGGACAGCGGATTCGCGAGGCCCAATGAGAGGACCGGAAGCTCCTTGCCGAAATGGCCCGTGGTCCGGTTACGCGTGAAGGAGGCGGTGGAGAGCAGGGCGGAGTCGCCGAAGCGGCTCGCCGGCTTGCGGTCGGCGCTGGAGTCGTGGTGGTCGAACTCGATCTCGAGACGGTCGGAGACGAGCCACAGGAGGTTCAGTCCCGTCGATTGGTTCTGCGTGCGCCAGGCGTCCTCGCCGGTGGCCATGGAGAAGTCGCTGTTGGTCGAATTCTCCGTGTACACGAGCGGCGAAGCCTGCGGGCCATCCGTCCAGACCGTTTCCTGCCCGCCGAAATTGAACCAGGCGGAGAGGTTGTGATAGCTGCGTTCGAGTTCGAGCTCTGCATAGGTGTGGTCGAGGGTCGCCAGTAGCGACGGGTTCGGCGCCCACTGCAGGGTAAGCTGACCGTTCGTCCGCACGCGCTCGTACTCGGTCAACTCGTAGGCGATGGCCTGCGGCACCGAATAGACATCGCCGGCGCCGGGGCGGTTCTGCTGGTTCGCATCGCCGGCCGGCGGGATGCCGCCCCACTCCGACGGGCCCACGCCGCACCAGCAGTTGTCGACCTCGCCGGGGAACGTGCGCCAGCCCGCCACGCTTGCGCCGTCCGCGCCGTTGTTGCGGTCCTGACGGACGGCCGTGAGCGAGACGCCCACCGTGTCGTCGGCGAACGTGCGCGAAAACAGCGCCGAGAGTTCCGGGGTGAAGTCGCTGCCGGTGTCGGTCGAAGCGTCGTGCAGCCCGCTGACGGCGGCCGAAAAGTGCGTTCCGGGCCGGTCGAGCGGCCGGGCGGTGCGGATGTTGATGGTCGAGCCGATGCCGCCGGTCGGCACGTCCGCCTGGCTGGTCTTGTAGACCTCCACGACGCTGACGCCCTCCGATGCGAGGTCGCCGAAGTCGAAGGACCGGCTCAGGCCGCTCGTCGTCGGCATCTGCCGCCCGTTCAGCAGCACGAGGTTGAAGTCCGGGCCGAAGCCCCGCACGGTGACGCGCGCGCCTTCGCCCCGCTCCCGGTCGATGGACACGCCCGTGATGCGCTGCAGCGACTCCGCGAGATTGCTGTCCGGGAAGTCGCCGATGTCCTCGGCCGTGATGACATCGAGGATCCCGTCGGCGTTGCGCTTCAAATCCATGGATCTGCGCAGACTCTGGCGGATGCCGACGACGACGACCTCCCCGATCAGGGTGGGGTTCGCCTCGGCGGCGGGGGACGCCTCTTCCTCGCCGGACAAGGCGCTACCCGCCAGCGCCAGGGAAATCGCCGCCGCCAGGGGAGTTTTCCTACCGAGTCCGGCGTCCTTCGCTACCGTATCCGCGCCGTCGACCACGGTCTCCCCCATGAGCGTATGGAATGCGGACCATGGTTGAATTCCGCGGCGGCTTTGTCAACCGCCGCGATCGCCCGAATCGCCCGAAGTTCAGCCCCGCCCTTTCTTCGGGTTCAGCCCGCCGCGGGCAAGATCAAGCCGGAGGATGTCGCTTGCGCCCCCGGCGAGCCGCAGGGCCCGACGCGCCGGTAGAGCCGCTCCAGGGGGATGGCCGATCGTCGGGGCCTTGCCGCCGGCCGGTTGATCGCGGCGGTTTGACCCGGTCCTCCCAGGGCACCCGGCAACCCGCCTTGTTCGGGCAGCGAAAATGCCACGAGAGCATCGCTGGCGGGTGCCGGTGAGGTAAAGTGCCCGCCCGCCGCGATCACCACATATTGCCGGCCCCGATACATGTAGGTCATGGGCACTGCGTTGCCGGACGACGGCAGTACCGCTTCCCACAGCACCGTCCCGGAATCGATGTCGTGCGCGCGCAGGTACCCGTCGGAGGTTGCCGCGAAGAACACCAGCCCGCCGGCGGTTACCGTCGGTCCGCCCATCTCCAGCACACCCGTCATCAGGTTGTGCAAGGGCCACGGCAACATATGGCGCAGATTACCCACCGGCACCTGCCAGAGGAGGTCGCCGCTGGCGAGATCGACGGCCGCCAGGGTCGCCCACGGCGGCCTCGTGCACGGCGCGCCGAAGCTCGACGAAACCACGGGCGCCAGGGTGGCGCAGTACGGCGCGCCTTCCTGCTGCCAGAAAATCCGCGGATCGCAGTCCTTGCGTTCCACCAACCTGACCGAGAAGGGCAGGTGTTTCGTGTTGGCGATCATTATCTGCCGGTCCAGGTCCACCGCGGGGGCGCCCCAGTTGTTCCCGCCCAGGTAGCCGGGATACAGCACCGTTCCGCGCGTCGTCGGTGGCGTGTAGATCGGCCCGGTGGTCAGTTCCTCCAACTGGCCGCGGCAGTCGCGCTCGTCCCAGAAGGTAAAGCCCCACGCATCGTCCGGCGAGATGCCAAGCTGGTGCAACGGTTGGGGTTTGACGGGGAACGGCTGCGTCGGGCTCAAGTACTCGCCGGGGACGGCGCCGTCCTGCGGGACCGGCCGTTCCTCCACCGGGTGCAGCGGTTCGCCGGTTTCGACATCCAGAACGAATGTCAGACCCATCTTCGTCACCTGTACCACGGCCGGCCGCGTGCGCCCTTCGACGGTAACGTCGACCAACGTCGGTTGCGCGGGTACGTCATAGTCCCAGATGTCGTGGTGCACGGTCTGGTAGCGCCACGAGACTTCCCCCGTCCGGGCCTGCAACGCAACCACGGAGCTGGAGTAGTAATCCAGATGCCCGTCCCGGTCCCCGCCGTAGTAGTCGGGCGACGAGTTGCCGGTGGGCACGATGACCAGCCCCCGTCTCTCGTCTACCGAGATGGTGGACCATACGTTGGCCGTGCCTGCGACGAACGATCCGTCTTCGTGGCGTTGCACATGGTCCGGATGAACGGGATTCCATCCCCACGCGAACTCACCGGTGCGGACGCTGTAGGCCCGCACCACGCCGGACGGCACGCCGGAGCGGCGACCGTCGATGACATAGGCGCCGGTGACGATCAGGTCGCCGATGATGGCGGGGGCGCTGGTCACTCCATATTCGAAACCCTGGTGTTCGGTCAGTCCCGCCTTGAGGTCGACCTCGCCTCCGGCGCCGAAGTCCACGCACCGCTTGCCGGTGCTGCCGTCGATGGCGACAAGCCGCGCATCGAGCGTGCCGAGCACGATGCGGTGCCCGCAGACGCCATCGGGGTTTGTCCGGTCCAGCCAGGAGCTGACGCCGCGGCAGTTGGTGATATGGGACGCTGCGGCGCCGACCTCGGGATCGAACATCCACTGCTCTTGCCCGGTTGCCGGGTTCAGCGCGAACACGCGATTGAACGGCGTACAGTAGTACAGTGTGTCGCGCACCATGATCGGCGTGACCATGAACGACGTGGGACGCGTGGCCGGGCTGCCGGCATCCCTGCCCTCCGCAAGGTCTTGCGAACCCGTGCGAAAGTCGCCCGAGCGATGTATCCATGCCTGTTGCAGGCCGGCGACGTTGCCCCGGTCGATTTGAGCCGCGCGTGAGTAGTGGCCCCCGCCCGGCGCGCCGCCGTAGGCTGGCCACTCGATGGTCCGTTCGGCCGTTGCCGAAACCGCGAACGCGGCGCCGGCGGCAAGCATCCAACTCCTCACTGTCTCTCTCCGTTGACGCACCCGGTCAATAGTCGAAGCGAACCGTGATCGATGCCCTTTGGGCCATGTCGCAGGACAGCTCGTCGCGGTTCGGGAACTCAACGGACCATTCCTGAACCTGCTTGACCGCTGCTTGCGCAAAGCGCTCCAAATGGGCTGGTTGATCCGCCCTGGATCGTTCCGGCACCAAGGCGACTTCCTCGTCCACCGTTTCGCCAGCCGCATCCACGGCAAAGCTGACCGTGATGACGGCGCTTCCGTAGTCGATCCGGCCGCGCCTTGGGTAGCCCGGGATCAAGTCGCTGGCGTTGGCGGCGGACAGGATGGGACACGGCGCCAACGCGGCCACCGCGGGTTGCCCTTCCGCCGGCTCCGGCGCCGCGCCGACCGCGTCCGAGTCTTCGGCCCGGGGTGCCGCATCCGCTTCTTGCGGCGCTTGGGCTTCCAGACGTCCCAGTCCTGTCTCCGCCTGCGGCAGGCTCTCCGCCTGCGGCAGGTTCTCCGCCTGCCGCAAGCTCTCCGCTTGCCGCAGGCGCTCGAGCTCCCGCCTCAGTTCCGCCTCCGACCGACGCATGCGCTCCATCTCCCGCTCTCTGTCCGCCTCCACTTCGCGCAGGCGTTCGAGTGCCGCTTGCCGCTCGGCTTCCGCTTGCCGCCGCTGTTCCAGTTCCAGCGCCTGATCGGCCTCCTCCCGCCGTTGCCGTCCGGCTTCCCGCTCCAGCCGCTGCCGTTCCCGGGCCTCGTGCTTTTCCCTGAGTTGAATCGACAGTTCCGCGGTGACGCCACCGTTTACCCTGTCCAGATTCGCGGCAATGAGCGAGATCAACCGGAGCAGGTCCGGTAGCCGCCTGTCGGTTGGTTCCGGGTCTTCCGCGGGCACGTCGTCGATGCCGAGATGGAACTTGATCCGGGCCAATTCCGCAAGCAACGTGTTAGTCAGATCATAGGCTTCGGACAGCGTTACCCGGACGAGAACCAGCCCGGGTTCGCTGGAGGGACTCATGCCCAGCCTGCCCTGCAGGTCGATCGCCTTGCGGTTTGCTTCCAGGGTTTCCCGCACTATCCGCGTCGCCAGTCTGGGCGCCTCGATTGCCGACACCTCCTGGCCCTCGGCCATCGTCTTCGACTCCACGGCCACGCCCAGAAACCGGGCAACCAGTTCGACCTCGGCCAGAACGACGCCAGCGTTCCGATAGACGTCGTTGGTTGTCATCGGCAGGCCCCGAATCCCATCCAACAGGAACGACGCGTCGGCCAGGGTCTTGTAGACCATGGCCGGCGTCTTGCCGAACGCCGACCCGGCGGGTTCGATTTCGCGCTCGATTTCCATGTGCGATTTGAGCTTGCGGAGTTCGACAAGCAAACGCCCCATGCTGTCGAGCACGTCGTCCAGGGCGACTTCGGTGGCCAACATTCGGCCGGCCGGCGTCTCGAGCACACCGAAGCGGCGCTGAATTCGTCCGACTTTGGCGCCAAGTTCCAGGGTCTTGGCGTACAAGTGGATCGGCGCGCGATTCTCCGGCGGTTCACCTACTCGGGGAAAGTCGTAGACGCCAAGCTCCTCCCGAAGGATGTTCACCTCCGCGATAAAGTCCTGCACGGCGCGAAACAGATGGTTCGGCGTTGCGTCCCGGGCGGCAATCCCTTGCGAGGTTTTCCATCGGCGCCCGTATTCCTCCGGACCGGCCTCCAACCCGGGACTCGCCTCTTCGGCGCCGGCCGCATCCGCGGCCATCGGACCCAACAGAAGCATCAAGGAACAGAGGACGGCTCCGGCTGTCATACCAAACGGCGAAACACGGGAGTTCATTGTCGCACCCATCCACCCTGGCAACCGATCGGGGCGCCGATCAGACTTCAATAGCGGCCGTCATCGCATCTAGCGCCTCGATGATGACCAATGTCGCTGCGAACGTGTCGGTAACGGTCGTTCCGATCGTTTCCGGCCGGTCCCGCCGAAGGGTCTCGATGCCGAAATGAATCTTCACGCGCACAATCTCGGCCAGGAGAGTGCCGGAAGCGTCGAACACTTCCGCCGGCGTCACGCGGACCATGGTCAAACTCGGCATGCCGGACGCATCCATGCCCAGCCTCTTCTGCAGGTCGATCACCCTGGAGAGCG
Organism: Pseudomonadales bacterium; assembly: GCA_963664635.1. GTDB lineage: Bacteria > Pseudomonadota > Gammaproteobacteria > Pseudomonadales > Azotimanducaceae > VXNE01. The sequence continues at coordinate 2,160,686 of OY761542.1, forward strand.
CAAGTACCAGGCGTCCGGCCACATCCTTCCATCCCACGACCTGATCCACCGCGGGAACTTCCAGGTCCAGGGAGACTCCAAGCGCCGCTGCCACGAGTTCCAACTCGCCCAAAACGCTCGTGCAGTTCCGCTGGACATCGTCGGTTGTCAGCGGCCGGCCGAGGAGTCCGTCAAGCAGGGACGAAGCGTAGCCCAGGCTCTGGTACAGCTCCGCCGCGGTGCTTGCGCTTGCAGCGGTCGCTGGTTTGATCCGTCCGTCTATATCCAACGGCTCCTTGATCTTCCGGAGTTCGTCGACGACGTAGAGAATGCGCGCCGTCACCGCCGGCCAGCCGATTTCCTCGAGCGGTATCCGGCCGGGTTCCGCCAGGGGCACGCCGAACCGGCGCTGAACCTCAATGACCTTCGACAGCACTTCGAGCGCCTTCGCATAGACGTGAATCGGCCGACGCTCCTGGTGAAGCTCGGCTTCGGCCGGAGTGTCGTACACACCCACCGCCTCTCGAACCAGCACCAGCTCGGCGATCAGGTCTTGAACCGTTTGATCGGCCGGGCGGAAGGCTCCGGCGGCGCTCGACGACGGCTGGAACCATCCGGACAGATCGTCGAGCCAGCCCTCGTCGCGCTCCTGGGCGAATGCCGCGGACCATGCGATCTGGCTCGCCACCAGAAAAACACCAAATGTCACCCGGCGCCGTCCGGTGCTTCTTGTCATCGTACTACCCCGGCGACACGGCGGCATTCGGCAGGTCAAAATGCCTTACAGCTCCCACGTCAAGTCCACGCCCCAGATTCTCGGTTCGCCGTATTGCGCCACGCTGAGACCCAGGGACTCGCCATAGTTGAAGGAGAAGTTGCGGTGGTCGTCGTTGGTCAGGTTCCTGACCCAAGCCGCTACATTGAGATTTGCGTGGCCAAGGACACCGTCGCAGGCCAGGCGCAGATTGACGATGGTTCGTTCATCCGAGGGCAACTGTCGAAACGCTACCGGCGTGTCCGGCAGGCGATTGCCGTTCGTATCGTAGTTGCCGGTGTTCAGACTGATCGGGGTCATCTCGTCCTGCCAGATTCCGTTCGCGCTCAACCGCAGTTCGCCGAACGCGCCTCGGGCGAAAACCCAATCGACAGCGAACGTGAGCTGGCTGTCGGGAACGGTGCCTCTTTCCGCCAGACCGTCCGTGACCAACAGCGCACCACCGTCGAACGGCGATGCCACGATCGGTGGAAACTCGTCGAAGTCGCCGGCGACGCGGGTGTACGCCAACGTCACGAGCAGGGTGTCCCGGGGTGCGATCAGGAACTCGACCTCAATTCCGTCTCTCTTGGCTGAACCGGCGTTCGTGATCGAGCTGGTTACCGTACCGTTGGGTTGCGGAAGGAGCTGCGAGACCTGGAGATCGTCGTATTCGTACATGAACGCCGCAGCGTTCAGACGCGCGCGCCGGTCCCAGAACTCGGACTTCAAGCCGACTTCGTAGCTGTCGATGACCTCCTCGTCGAAAGCGTCCGCGCTATCGTTGACGGAGTCGAAGAAGTCGCCGTTGAAGCCCCCGCTTCGGTAGCCCCGCGCATAGGTTGCATACAGATTGAGACCGTCCGTCGGGCGATACTGGGCCCCGAGCTTGCCGGTCAGGTTCTTGAAGTCGTCGTCGAATCTTCGTCCGAACACCCCTGCGACGGGTGCTTGCTCTTCGGCTTGCGCGTTGCCCACATAGGTCGCGGCGGGGCTTTGCCCGGCAAAATACGGCCCGAAGAATCCAAGGGGGTGCGCCGAACTGCGCCACAGGTACTCGATCTCTTTCTCTTCGAGCGTGTAACGCACGCCTAGTGTGTAGGACCAGGCGCTGTCGCCGTCAGGTGTCCACGTGAACTGTCCGTAAGCGGCGGTGGACTCGGTGGCGTTGTCGTGCGAAGACGTTTCCGAGGACGCAATGGGAAATACCGCCGCTCTGTTGTTGCGGAACGCAGCCTCGTCCTCGTGGTAGTAGACGCCGAGTGCGTAGTCCAGTGATCGGGTGGAACCCACCATCTGGATTTCCTGGCTGAATTGCTCGTAGTCTATGGTGGCGAAGTTATTGAACACGGGCGCGCTCCCGTTGGCCACGATGGCGTCCACCATCGCCTGCGCCACCCCAAACTCCACGGCGCCGGGAATGTTCGGCGACACTGCGTCGAGGAACAGGCCGCCAATGGTCTGCAGGACGAGGTCGTGTACGACGCCGGTGGTGAGTCCTCCGGGCCCTGGCACGATGCTGTTGTCGATGCCGTCGAGGTCGCCCTCGTTGCGGTTTTCGACCTCGCGCCAGGCGGTGGTCGACTTGAACTCCACGTCGCCCAGGACACCGAAGTCCTCGGCGTCCAAAGTCAATGTGAGGGTATGGCCCATCACTTCGTTGTCGGATTCCTGATCGACATCGCTACTGGCGCGCCTTGATCGGGAGGATCCGGAGGACAGTCGTTCGTTGGCAAACTCGAGATAGTCGGTCATCCATCGGTTGAGCTGTTGCACCTGCGGCGTTGCAAAGGCCGGTCCAAGAAACGGCAGGAACGACTGCAGGCGCGCGACCGCCGCCATGCGGTCGGTACTCCGGATGCCCACGCGGCCGGGGAATCCGGTGGCGCTTAGCACGCCCGCGCCGGCCGGATTGAATCCGACTACACTCAGCCCTTGGGCGTTCTCGTCCAATTCGTCGAGGGAGAAGGCGTAGTCGATCGAGAAATTGTCCGCCGCGTCGAAAAAGGCCGTGAGCCGCAATCCGTGGCGGTTCAGATTCTCGAATCCCGCCCCGCCCGCTCTGGTGTTGTCGTAGAGCGCGTCGCGCTCCCGGCCGTAGCCGGAAAGCGCGACGTTGAATCGGTCCGCCAGCGGAAGGTCGAAGCGCCCGCTGAGCGCCTGGTACCCGTAGTCGCCGGCCGTCGCCTTGAGTCGCGCACCGAACTCGGCGCCGGGTTTTCGAGTGATGAGATTGATGGCGCCACCCGTCGAGTTCCGTCCGTAGAGCGTGCCCTGGGGTCCCCGCAGTACTTCTATGCGCTCAAGATCGAACGCATCGACCCCATTGCCGGCCGCCTTGCCGAGATAAACTCCATCCACATACAACGCGTTCGCGGGGTCCGCCGAAACGCTGTTCGGATTGCCCGAACTGATCCCGCGGATATTGAAAGCGATGTTGCCCCTGGAAGAAGGCGCTTCATAGCCGGCGATGCCGGGCACCGCGACATGAAGATCGACCAGGCTCGATACCCCGCGGTTTTCGATGTCCGACTCGGACAGGGCCGTAATCGCGATCGGCGTTTCCTGCAGGTCTTCCGCGCGCTTTTGCGCGGTCACGACGACGAACAGGCTCTCGATCGGGAGTTGTTCCTCCCGGGCGCCAGGCTCAGCCTCCGCAGCCTCGGCGGCCCCAACCGGAGCCGCTCCGAACGCGCCGCCGACGGCAATGCACAGGCAGACCAGTCTTGAATTCAAGCGCATTTCATATTTCTCCGTAGCGGTCCGCGGTGGGTTCCACCGCGCTGTCGCGCGAGGAACATGTTTGTGGTTGCGCGCCGTCCGGGGCCGACCCAGGATCGGGTGCGGGCCTGCGGCCGGGTCGCGAGCACGATTGTAGCGGTGTAGCGGTGATCCTCGACTCCATTCTCATCGTCTTGAGGATCTCGGAGATGCCGCGAGCGTTCGGGCGAGATAGCGGGTACCGTCCTTTGGCACTTCGGCAAGAACCGCGACCGACTCGCGGCCCGGCGCGCCGACCCGCAGTTCGACGGGTCCCGCGGGCAAGTCACGCAACAGGCCGGGCGTGCTGTCGATCAGCCGCCGGCCCTTGAATTCCACCCAGGCGCCGGCCGGCTCCGTGGTAACCATCAGATTGCCCCTGCCGCGCGTGAGGACCTGATTGATGCGCAATTCCTCATGGTCCTCGAACACCTGGTCCGCGAGCACGACGCTCTCGCAATGAGGGTGATTGAGTACAACGTCGAAGACCCCGGCGGGCTGACGTTCAAGAGCGAGAGGTGTCCGGCCCACGAATCGTCCAGCCAGCCAGACCTCTGCATTCACGGGATTGGTCTCGACACTCAGACGCGCCATTCCCGCTGGTTCAACGGCCGGCGTCTCTTCCGCGGCGGTTCCGTCCGAGTTGGAGACGGGGGCCGCCGCGGGCAAAACGCGATGCACGCCGCGCTCGGCCAAACGCTCGATGGGGGATCGCGAGTCGGTGCTTTGGCGACCCAAGGCCGCCGCGTCACTCGCAGACCGAAGCACGCTCGTGTCGAGGTAGGTGATCAGTGCAACCGCCGCAACCAGCGCCATCGCCGGGACGGCCCAGCGCGCTCGCCGGTCCGGGTTGCGCGAACTTCCCGTTGCGGCGCCCCTGGCGAGCGACGCGCCTCGCGCCGACGTTCTGGCGAGGGTCGGACTCGCCCTCCGCGCCTCCGCAGCGCCGGTGATCAGGCGACGCCAAGCCGCAACTTGCTGGGGCCTGCCCGACGGTCGAGGGTCCAGGGCGGCCTGAATGCCGGAGATGACCGCGGGGTCATGCTCGGTGCGGTCAAGTTCATGCGAGGCGGCTATTGAATCGTCGATCAACCTGTCTGGCGCGCTTGGGGGCACCTTGCCCGAAACGCACTGGTAGAGGATTGCGCCTGCGGAATAGATATCCGTCCATTGTCCCCACTTGGCGTTCCTCGAGTACAGCTCAACGGGCGCATAGAGCGACGGGGAGTGGAGCAGACGCGTGCTTCTCGAGCGATCTTGAATCTGTCTGGCCGCCGCGAACCCCCGCCGCGTAGCCCCGTACGCCAGCACTGTCGGGGACCCGTCGGCGTCCAGCACGACTTTGTCGGGCCTGAGTGCAAGATGTAACAAGCCGGCGTCGTGCAGCGCCTCCAACGCGTCCAGGAGTGGTGGCAGCATCGCATCGAATTGCGGTTTGGCCAGCGCCCCGGAGCGCCCCAATATCACATCCAGCGTCTCCCCTTGAGCGTAGTCCATGGCGACATAACCCGTACCGTTCGACTCCGTGACGCTCAGCACACGGACGATATTCTCGTGACGGACCCTGGCCAAGGCCGCCGCGGCCGCAAGAAACTGTTCCAGGGAATCTGCGAACGGCCTTTCAGCCGAGGGCTGCCGCCGTGGGGCCACCGAACCGTCTTCCCGCCGGACAGCGGATCCCGTGGGCAAGAACTCCTTGATCACGACCTGCGCACCGCGACCGTGGTCCCAGGCGGAGTACGTAACCCCCGTGATGCTGGAACCCAGAACCGTACGGAGCTCGTAGTCCCCCACTCTGAATTGCGACGGCAACTCTTGTTGGCGGTCGCCCAAAGCGGCGGGCTCGCTCATGCTTGTCTCATGGGTCAGAAGGGGAGTTACATCGAATCGTGCCGAAGGCCGAGATCACGGCCCGGGCGAGCTGACGGACATGATCCGCAGTCATGCCGGAGGTGTCGCGCTCCGCATCTGGGCGGGACGGTTCGGAAATGCCGTACCCGTCCACACGCGCCGTCTTCCGCAGCCAACGCGCCGTCACGACGCCTGGTTGGAGAGAAACGTAGCGCCAGCAAGCGTCGCTGCCAGGAAATGGAAATCCCTGGACGAGCCCGTCTCACCGTCCTAACCCTTACCGGGGACAACGGCAGCGTATGGGGCGGCCGTTGTGGCGTTGCGACTTGGCCAAACTTCGGCATCCGTACGGGCACCAACCGCCACAATCGCACCAACCGCACAGATGGCCTGGGCGCCGGCGGGCAGACTATGGCATCTGGTCGCTTCGGCATGTGCGATTCCGATCACCGTGTGCAAGATAAGCAGAACCGGTGGCTCCCTGCAAGCATGACGAGAAGGAATGCCGGCGGATTGTGGTCCGTTCACGCGCCCGACCCTCTATATCTGTTCGATGACCGTCCGCCGACAACGGTCGAATCTCCGGTCGCCGCATTACTTCCTGGTCCGGGCATCAGGGGGAGATTTGCCCAGCGCCATGAAACCCGGAGGGCGGCGGGTTCCCGAGGTCTTGCGGACTCGTCCCTCGGCGCGGCTACGGGTCCGACGCGCGGCGAACGCCGGCCGGTCGTGCGAGCGGATGTACGGTGAAGAGTCCTACCGCATCGTCCGGAAGCAGGCGCGCAGTTCGCCGACGAACAGCTCCGGCTGCTCGAACGCGGCGAAGTGTCCGCCCCGGTCCAGCACGTTGAAGTGGCGCAGGTCCTTGAACCGCGTCTCCACCCACCGGCGCGAGGCCTTGAAGATCTCCTTCGGGAAGATGCTGCATCCCGAGGGGACGGTGATGTCGTCCAGGCCGCCGCGGCCGAAGCTCTCCCAGTAGATGCGCCCGGACGAGGCCCCGGCTGCCGGCAGCCAGTAAAACATCACGTTGTCGAGCAGTTCGTCGCGGGTGAGGACGTTCTCCGGATGTCCCTGGCAGTCCGTCCACTGGTAGAACTTCTCGACGATCCAGGCGGCTTGCCCGGCCGGCGAGTCGACGAGCCCGTAGCCGAGGGTTTGCGGCCGCGTGCTCTGCTGCTTCGAGTAGCCCGAGTCCCAGTCCTGGTAGAACTCCCGGGCGCGGACGGCCTCTTTCTCGAACTCGGTCATGTCCTCGGGCTTCGTGGTGCCGAAGGCGATGGGCATGTTGGTGTGGATGCCGGCGCAGTGTTCGGTGTCCGTTGCGCCGATGGACCCGGTGACGCCGGCGCCCCAGTCGCCGCCCTGGGCGAGGTAGCGGTCGTAGCCGAGGCGCGCCATGAGCTGCGTCCAGGCCTGCGCGATCTTCTCGACGCCCCAGCCGGTCGCGGTGGGCTTGTCGGAGAAGCCGAAGCCGGGCAGGGCGGGGATGACCAGATGGAAGGCGTCGGCGGCATCGCCGCCGTGCGCGGCGGGGTCGGAGAGCGGCCCGATGACCTTCAGGAACTCGACGATGGAGCCGGGCCAGCCGTGGGTCAGCAGGAGCGGGCGGGCGTCCGGCTCGGGAGAGCGGACGTGCAGAAAGTGGATGCCGACGCCGTCGATCTCGGTCCGGAACTGCGGATGCGCGTTGATGCGCGCCTCCGTCGAGCGCCAGTCATACTCGTCCCGCCAATAGGCGCAGAGCTCCCGCACGTACGAGAGCGGAATGCCCTGCGTCCAGTCGTCGACCAGCTCCGCTTCGGGAAAGCGCGTGCGGGCGAGGCGCTCGCGCAGGTCGTCGAGTTCGGCGTCGCTGACTTCGATGCGGTACGGTCGGATGTCGGTCATGGTGGCCCTATTCTGGTGTGGAGGCTGGTGTGGAGGCTGGTCTGGAGGCTGGTGTGGAGGCCGGCGGAGAACCGGCGCAGTATATGCCCGTGCGTCGACGGGCCGGATTGCGAGGGTCGCGGGCCGGCGGCGCCGCTCACTGCACCCAGCCCCCCGAGAACGGGATGGCCTGGCCGGCGAAGAAGTTGCTCTCCTCGCTCGCCAGGAAGACGGCCAGCAGGGCGTCCTCGCGAGCCGTGGCGAGCCGCCCCGCGGGGACCTGGCGCCTGAGGGACTGCACGAACGACTCCCGCGCCACCAGTTCGGGCGGGAAGTACTCCGGGTTCTCCACGTAGTTCTGCGCGATCAGGTTCACCTGGACGTTGCGCGGAGCCACCTCGACGCCGACGGACTGGACGTAGCCGATCTGGGCGGCGCGCGCGGCGCTGTAGCCGGCCAGGGTCCGCATGCCCTTGAGCGCGGCGGCGCTGCCGTAGACGACGATCTTGCCCGCCGCACGCTCGATCATCCGGGGCAGCACGGCCCGGGTGAGGCGGTGCAGCGGGTGGACCATCGTGTCGAAGGCGTTGGCCCACTCGGCGTCGCCGAGTTCCGGCGTCGCGGTGCCGCCGTGGGTGGGGGAGGCCAGGTTCGCGACGAGGACATCGATGCGGCCCGCTTCCGAGACCGCGGCCTCGCACGCGCCCGCGTCGCGCAGGTCCCGCGTGTCCACCTGCACCTCGGCCCCTTCCTCCCGGAACACCTCGACGGTCGCCGCCCCCATGAAGTCGTTCGCCTGGGTCACCAGGACCCGCTTGCCCGCGAGCCGATTGGCCATCTCCGCGTCTCCCCCGGCGTGTTTGGCCGCATGATAGCCGGGGCGCGGGGCGCCTGCCGGTGACGCTGGCAAGCGACATGCGCGGCTGCGATTGCCGGTACGCCAGCGGATTCCGTTCGAAGCCGACCAGGCTCGAGCGCGCCGGCCGGCGCCTGGCGCCAGTTAATCGGAGCTTCCCTAACCAAAGGCGAACAGCCGCGGATCGAACTCGAAGCGCTCGATCCCTGCTATCGAGATACGCCCCGCGTCCGGGTGGCGATGGTTCACCAGAATGTTGCGGTCGTCGGATCCCGCGATGGGGACCACCACGGACGGGACCGCCAGGAGGGCCCCCGATCCCCGGTCCAGCCAAGCGTCGCCGATGGAGCGCGTCATGTTCCCGTCGGATCGCCACTCCGTCGGCAATTTTTCGACAGGCCGGATGTCCAGCGCGGTGTCGTCGGGCGCGTGGTATTGCACCAGCCTGCTGTCTTCCGGAAGCCCGGAGACGTCCTTGACGTGCACAAGCCTCTCGAGCAGGCACAGGGCGGGCCCCGTGGCGCAGTAGGTGACGGGCCTGCCCCTCGAGTTCCAGCGGCCGTCGTGGAGCAGACCGTAGCCGCCGTCGAACCGTTCGGCGAAGGCCGCCTCCGACAACCGCCAGAGATACATGCCTACAGCGCCCCATGGCCGGCCCGCCGCCTCGCAACGCGAACGCAGTTCGCGCGCGCTCGGCAACGGCTCCGCCCGCGGCCCAGCCACGCCGACCTTACATGGAACGATCGCCCCCGGTCGCCAAGCTCCCGTCGTCGTTTGTTCCATGTAAGGGTCAACGGATCAAACAGGCGCACCCCAGGCGATGCGCGCCAGCACGTTCTCGACGATCCGGGCGCCCGCATGGGTGCGGATCATGTCGATCGGGCGTCGGTCGTCGAGGACACCCAGTTCCCCGTGCAGCCATGCGCGCGCCTTCTCGGGATTCCCGAACGTCCGCTCAGTCAGCGCGACCAACCGGGCGACTCGTGCCGCACGGTCGGACTCCTCCGTCGTCAGCCGCTGTGCCTTGTGCCGCCGGTGCGAAAGCGTGCGAGGGTTGATGATGAGCACATGGATCTCACGGTCCGAGACGCCATGACGCCCAAGGGCCTGCAGGCACTCGGTGGGCAAGCCGTCCTCCACCGCCCTGGCGAGGTCGGCGTCCGAGCGGACCTCGCAGCCCAGAGTCCTCCGCCCGCCGAGGTGCTCGGCCGCCGCGGCTGCCAGCGAAGCCTCGCCCTTCTCCATGAAGAGACCCATGAACGTACCCGACACGGCAAATGCGGAGAATATCACCGCATGTTGCGCAACGTGCACGTCCGACCGGCGACCACAGGCGACCACGACGCGGTGTGCGCGCCCCGATCTTGTCATCCGCGCGACACGCGCTGTACCGTGCGTCGGTGCCGGGAGCGCCGCAGCGGGAGGATTCGATGAGCGGTTTCGAGAGCATCGTGTACGAGGTCGAGGATGGCAGGGCGCGCATCACCCTGAACCGGCCGGAGAAGCTGAACGCCCTCACCCTGAGGCTCCTGACGGAGTTGAACGAGGCGCTCTGGGAGGCGGACAACGACACCAGCGTCCACTGCGTGATCCTGCGCGGGGCCGGCCGGGCGTTCTCGGCGGGCTACGACCTCACGGGCGCGGACCGCGACGTGCCGGTCTCCCGCGTCCAGTCTCCGGAGAAGCGGTACCGCGGCGGGACCTCCGTCGACGACGATGCGTGGCAGCTCGAGCGGGCGCAACGCCTGCGCATGGCGCTCTTCGACATGCACAAGCCGTCGATCGCGCAGCTCCACGGCTACTGCCTGGCGGGCGGCACGGACGTGGCGCTGTTGTGCGACATGGTCATCGCCGCGGACGACACGCTGATCGGGTTCCCCCCGGCGCGCGACCTCGGCGCCCTGCCGAACAACATGTGGGTCTACAACGTCGGCCCCCAGTGGGCGAAGCGGCTGACGATGACCGGCGACATGATCACCGGTGCCGAAGCGCAGGACATCGGGCTCGTGATGAAGGCCGTGCCGAAGCAGCACCTCGAGGCGGAAGTCGAGCAACTGGCCGACCGCCTCGCGATGATCGACCCGGATCTCCTTTCGGCCAACAAGCGCATCGTCAACCTGGGGTTGGAACTCATGGGCGCGCGCACGCTGCAGCGGCTGGCGGCGGAGAATGATGTGCGCGGGCACAACTCGGCGGCGGCTTTGGGCTTCGGGCAGCGCGTCCGGGAAGGCGGCCTGCACGGCGCCCTGCGCGAGCGCGACGCCAAGTTCGGCGACGGACGCGCCCGCGTGCGCGGACCGGAACTGCGCGACGCGAACGGACGCCTGGTCGACCCGTAGGGCGGCCGGAGGACTCCCGGCCCCTCCGTCGCCGGCCCTGCGCGCATGCCCCGGTGGGCGCCTGGTGGGCGCCGTGTGCGCTTGTCACCCGCGCGACACGCGTTGTAGGGTGCGCGGTTCACGCCGGACGCGACACCGGGGGACGCAGCACGCATGAGCGGGTTCGAGAGCATCGTCTACGAGGTCGAGGACGGCCGGGCGCGGATCACGCTGAACCGCCCGGAGAAGCTGAACGCGCTCACGGTCAAGCTGATGACGGAGCTCCACGAGGCGCTCTGGGAGGCGGACAACGACACGAGCGTGCACTGCGTGATCCTGCGTGGCGCCGGCCGCGCGTTCTCGGCGGGCTACGACCTCACCGGCGCCGACGGCGAGTACCCGCCCAGCCGGGTGCACTCGCAAGGCAAGCGGTACCGGGGCGCCACCAGCGTCGACGACGACGCCTGGCGCCTGGAGCGCTCGCAGCGGCTGCGCATGGCGCTCTTCGACATGCACAAGCCCTCGATCGCGCAGATACAGGGGTACTGCCTGGCGGGGGGCACGGACGTCGCGCTGTTGTGCGACATGCTCGTGGCGGCCGACGACGCGCTGATCGGGTTCCCGCCCACCCGCGACCTCGGCTCGCCGCCGAACCACATGTGGGTCTACCACGTGGGCCCGCAGTGGGCGAAGCGGCTGCTGCTGTCCGGGGACATGATCACCGGCGCCGAGGCGCAGCAGATCGGTCTGGTGATGAAGGCCGTGCCGAAGGAGCGCCTCGAGGCGGAAGTGGAGCAACTCGCCGATCGCCTCGCCATGATCGACCCGGACCTCCTGAGCGCCAACAAGCGCATCGTCAATCTGGCCCTCGAACTGATGGGCACGCGCACGATGCAGCGCCTCGCCGCCGAGAACGACGTGCGGGGACACAACTCCGCGGCGGCCCTCGGCTGGGCGGAGCGTGTCCGGGAAGGCGGCCTGCACGGGGCCCTGCGGGGCCGGGACGGCAAGTTCGGCGACGGACGCGTCCGCGTCAACGGGCCGGAGGTGCGCGACGCGAACGGCCGGCTGGTGGACGACTAGGGCCGGCGCGGCCGGCGCACGGCAGCCGTGGAAGTCCTCCAGCTCCTCGTCAGCGGCATCTCGCAGGGCTGCGTGTATGGCCTGATCGCGCTTGGCCTGGTCCTCATCTACAAGGCGACCGAGATGGTCAACTTCGCCCAGGGCGAGGTGATGATGCTCGGCGCCTATATCGCGTTCACCTTCATCAACGTGCTCGAGTGGGGCTTCCTGCCCGGCTTCCTGGCGACGCTTCTCGTGATGGCCGCCGTCGGCATCCTGCTCGAACGGGTGCTGCTGCGGCCGATGATCGGCGAACCGCCGTTCGCCGTGCTGATGCTGACCATCGGTCTCGGGTTCGTCCTCCGGGGGGTCGCCGGCGCGGCCTGGGGCAGCCAGCCGAAGGATCTCGACGTACCGTTCGCGGGGGACGTGGTGCGCGCCGGGGAACTCATGGTCGGGACGGAGAACCTCGCGATCATCGCCGGCACCGCGGTGCTCTGCCTGGGGCTGTACCTGTTCTTCCGCTTCGCGCGCGTCGGCATCGCCATGCAGGCCGCGTCGCAGAACCAGCTCGCCGCGTTCTACTCGGGCATCCCGGTCAAGCGCATCTTCGCCCTGGTGTGGGCACTGTCCGCGGTCATCGCCACGATCGCCGGGGTGCTCGTGGCGCCGGTGTCGCTGATCGACCCGCTCATGGGCTTCGTCGCGATCAAGGCGTTCGCGGCCGCCATCGTGGGCGGCTTCGGCAGCCTGCCCGGCGCCATCGTGGGCGGGCTGCTCGTCGGGGTGGTGGAACAGTTCGCGGGGCGCTACCTGCCGCCCGGGTCGGGCGATCTCTCCGCCTACGTGATCCTGCTCGTCATGCTGATCATCCGGCCGGAGGGCATCTTCGCGACGCTGCAGAGGAAGAAGGTATGAGGTTCGTCCAGAAGACGCGCTACGGCCAGGACATCGACCTCTTCCAGCACAACGGTCAGCGGTTCTGGTACGCCCTGCTCGCGGCCGCGCTGCTGCTGGCGCCGCTTGGCTTCGACAGCTTCTATGTCGGCGAAATCTCGCTCGTCTTCATCTATGCCATCGCCGGCGTGGGGCTGATGCTGCTGGTGGGGTATACCGGCCAGGTGAGCCTCGGCCACGCCGCCTTCCTCGCCATCGGGGCGTACGCCCACGCCTGGTTCCTGACCCAGGGACTGCCGTGGCCGGTGTCCATTGCCCTGGCGAGCGTCCTGACCGCGATCGTCGGGGGCGTCGTCGCCATTCCGGCACTCCGCATGACGGGCATCTACCTCGCGGTCGCGACGCTGGCCTTCTCGAAGATCGTGGAACACGTGCTGACCCACTGGGGGTCCGTGACCGGCGGTTACCGGGGCATGGCCGTGCCGCGCGCGGAGGTGTTCTCGGTTTCCCTGATGGATGCCTCGACCTTCTACTACCTGTGCCTCGTGTTCCTGGCGGCCTCGTTCGTCGCCGCCATGAACCTGCTGCGCAGCCCGTCCGGCCGGGCGATGATCGCGGTCCGCGACTCGGAAGTCTCCGCGCAGGCGATGGGGATCGACCTGGCGCGGACGAAGACGATCGCGTTCTTCCTGTCCGCGGGGTTCACCGGGCTCGCGGGAGGGCTCTTCGCGCACAAGATCGGCTATCTCGCCCCCGATGCGTTCACGATCGTGACGTCGATCCAGCTCCTCCTGATGGTCGTGGTGGGCGGCCTGGGCTCCCTGCACGGGGTGGTCTTCGGCGCCATCTTCATCGGGCTCCTGCCGCAGGCGGTGGCGTTCCTGCGCGACGCTTCCCCGCCCGCCATCGCCGAGATCCCGGGGCTCGAACCCGCGATCTTCGGGTTGATCCTGATCCTGTTCCTGGTCTACGAGCCGCTCGGCATCTACGGGCGCTGGGTCAAGATCCGCCTGTACTTCCAGGAGTTCCCCCTCTACCGCAAGGCGACCTACAAGCGCCAGAAGAGCTACCTGCGCACGGAGCGGGTCCGGTGAGCCTGTTCGAAGCCCGCGACCTGACGGTCAGCTTCGGCGGCATCCACGCCGTGCGGGACCTGTCGTTCGACGTCGAGGAAGGCGAGGTGTTCAGCATCATCGGCCCGAACGGCGCCGGCAAGACCACCGTCTTCAACCTCATCAGCCGCTTCTACGATCTGGACGCGGGCGCCATGACGTTCGACGGCGAGGACATCACGCGGCTGCCCGTACACCGCGTCGCCCGGCGCGGCATCGCCCGGACCTTCCAGAACACCGAACTCTTCGAGCACGAGACGGTGCTGAAGAACCTCCTGATCGGGCGGCACGTGCACCGTCGCACGATGCTCCTGGAAGACCTCTTCTTCCTGCCGCGCGTGCGCCGCCAGGACCTCGCCTTCCGCGAGAAGGTCGAGGAAGTGATCGACCTGCTCGACCTGCAGAGCTACCGGGAACAGGCCATCGGCGGGTTGCCCTATGGCGTGCGCAAGATGGTCGAGGTGGCGCGGGCGCTCTGCATCGAGCCGCGGCTGCTGCTGCTCGACGAACCGTCGTCCGGGCTCAATCCGGAGGAGACCGAAGACCTGTCGTTCTGGATCGAGGACATCAACCAGGACCTCGGCGTGACGATCATCATGGTGGAGCACGACATGAACCTGGTGACGCGGATGTCGGACCGCGTGCTCGCGATGGCCGATGGCCTGGAACTCGCCGTGGGCGAGCCGCGCGAGATCCAGCAGCATCCTGCAGTGCTGCGCGCCTATCTCGGAGACTGACGATGACCGCGGCGGCAACGGCCCCCGTCCTCGAACTGCGCAACATCGAGACCTACTACGGTCCGGTGATGGCGATCCGGGGGGTGAGCCTGAAGGTCTTCGACCGCCAGGTCGTCGCCGTGCTCGGTGCGAACGGCGCGGGCAAGACCACGGTGCTGAAGACGATCTGCGGCGCCATGGACCCCCGCAAGGGCACCGTGACGCTGCGCGGCGAGGACATCACCGGCCGGGACCCGGACCGCGTGGCGCGCCTCGGCATCGGGCACGTGCCCGAGGGCCGCGAGGTGTTCCCGTTCCTGAACGTCGAGGAGAACCTCCGGATGGGAGCGTTCAGCCGGCGCGATGGAGGCATCGCGGAGGACCTGGAACTGGTGTACAGCTATTTCCCGCCGCTAGCGGAGCGTCGGAAGCTCGAAGCGGGGTTCCTCTCCGGCGGACAGCAGCAGATGCTGGCGATCGGCCGGGCGCTGATGCTGCGCCCGGCGTTGATGCTGCTCGACGAGCCGTCGCTGGGCCTCTCGCCGCGTCTCGTCCACGAGATCGCGGAGATCGTGAAGCGTCTCAACGAAGAGCAGGGCGTGACGTTGCTCCTCGTCGAGCAGAACGCCAGGATGGCCCTCGACGTCGCGGACTACGGCTACGTCATGGAGGTGGGCCGCGTGGTGATGGAGGACACGGCCGAGCGGCTGCGCAACGCCACCGACATCCAGGAGTTCTACCTGGGCATGAAGGACGAGGGCGTGCGCGGACGGCGGCGCTGGAAGGTGCGCAAGACATGGCGGTAACGGCATTGGCGGGGGACGACGCGGTCCGGGTGGACGGCTGCGCGACGATCCCGGAACTGTTCTGGAAGCGGGCGACCGAGCGCGCGGACAAGGTGGCGCTCCGCGAGAAGGACTTCGGCATCTGGAACGAGTACACGTGGGCCGACTACGGCGAACAGGCCCGGCTCGCGGGCCTCGGACTCAAGGCCCTGGGCCTCGAACGCGGGGACGTCGTCTCCATCGCGTCCGAGGTCAACAAGGAGTGGATGTTCGCGGACCTCGGGGTCATCTGCATCGGCGGGGTGACCAACGGCGTCTACCCGACGGACGCCCCGAACCAGGTGGAGTACCTGATCGACGACAGCGCGACGCGTTACTACTTCGCCGAGGACGAGGAGCAGCTCGACAAGGTGCTCGAGGTGCGCGAACGCACCACGACGCTCGAGAAGGTCGTGATCTTCGACATGGAGGGCTTGCGGGACCTCGAAGACGACATGTGCATGAGCTTCGAGGCGCTGCTGGAACTCGGGCACGAGTACGGGGAGCGCCACCCGGAGGTCTGGACCGCCGAGATCGCGAAGGCCCGGCCGGAAGACCTGATGGTCCTGACCTACACCTCGGGGACCACCGGACCGCCCAAGGGCGCGATGATCACCCAGCGCAACATGCTCTACATGATGAACACGCTGCAGGGCTGCTACGGCGTGCACGAGTCCGACGAGCAACTCGGCTTCCTGCCGCTTGCGCACGTGGCCGGGCGCATGTTCTACACCTTCGCCGTGCTTGAGTCCTGCTCCGTCGTCAACCTGGTGGAGGAGCTCGAGACCGCGGTCACGGACCAGCAGGAAGTAGCGCCGACGATCCACTTCGCGGTGCCGCGCGTCTGGGAGAAACAGTTCTCGACCGTCGCGATCAAGCTCAAGGAGGCGACCGCGCTCGGGCGCCTCGCCTACCGGCTGGCGCTCGCGGTCGGCGAGCGTCGGGCGGCGTGCCTGAAGGCGGGCGAACGCGTGCCCGTGCCGATCGCGGCCGCGTTTTTCTTCGCGGACCTGCTCGTCTTCAAGAACATCCGCCGCATGCTGGGCATCGACGACTGCCGGTGGCTCTCGACGGCCGCCGCACCGATCGCCCCGGACCTCATCGACTGGTACTGGGCCATCGGCAAGCCCATGTACGAGGTCTACGGGCAGACGGAGTGCTCCGGCCTCGCGACGGCGAACCTGATCGGCGACTTCCGCATCGGCAGCGTGGGCAAGGCCGTCGAGGGCGCCGAGGTGGCGCTCTCCGAGGAGAACGAGATCCTGATCCGCTCGCCCGGCGTCATCGCCGGGTACTGGAACAAGCCCGAGAAGACCGCCGACACCATCCGCCAGGGGTGGCTGCACACCGGCGACGTCGGCCGCATCGACGACGACGGCTTCGTCTACATCGTCGACCGGATGAAGGACATCATCATCACGGCGGGCGGCAAGAACATCACGCCGAGCGAGATCGAGAACCAGCTCAAGTTCTCGCCGTACATCACGGACGCCGTCGTGGTGGGCGACCGTCGCCCGTTCCTCACCTGCCTCGTGATGATCGACCACGAGAACGTGACGAAGTACGCCCAGGACAACGACGTGCCCTTCACGAACTACACCAGCCTGTGCCACACGCAGGAGGTGCAGGATCTCGTCTGGGGCGAGATCGAGCGGGTCAACGCCCGGTTCGCCCGCGTCGAGACGATCAAGAAGTTCCGCCTGATCGACCAGTTGCTCGACGCCGAGGACGAAGAGCTGACCCCCACCCAGAAGCTCAAGCGCAAGGTGGTGCACGAGAAGTACGGGGACCTGATCGGGGGGATGTACAGATGATCCAGGTCCTTGGACGGTGATACCGTATTCGGTATCGTTCGCCCATGGCGCGTGGGGAGAAGCTGGTCGATGCCATGCGGGCCAATCCGCAGGCGGACTGGACGCCTGAGAATGTACGGGCGGTGGCCCGGGCAAATGGACTGACGTTACGTCAACGAGGAACGAGCCACGCGGTTCTCACGAACGCACTCGGTCGCCACCTGACGGTCCCCATGCACAAGCCAATAAAGCCGGTCTACATCCGTCGATTGGTCGAATTCGTGGAGGAGACCCAATGAACTTCGAAGACTACGCGATTAACGTAAGCCCCCTTGCCGCAGAGGAGGGTGGCGGCTTCATGGCGAGCATCCCGGACCTGCCCGGCTGCATCGCCGACGGCGCGACGATTGATCAGGCGATCGCGGAAGCGCGCGATGCATTCGACGCGTGGGCGATGGCGGAGCGCGAAGACAAGGGCGGCTTGCCCCAGCCGAAAAGCTACAGTGGACAGTTTCTGCAACGGATTCCGAAGACGCTCCACATGCGACTGGCGCGCCGGGCGGCAAGCGAGGGCGTCAGCCTGAACCAGCTTGCAGCGACGTTCCTTGCCGAAGGGCTGGCGAGCCGCGGAGGCCGCCGGCCTCCCACGTGATCCCCGTTGACACCAAGTGGCGTCGTGTAGACGTTTGACCGCGCGCTCGCGACCGGGGGGGCGAAACCGGCTTGGGTTGAATACACTGCGGCAATTCCGTTCGGTACGTGATGCGGGGAGGAAAGCGGCGATGAGAACACCGGGGACTCTGATGGCGCTCGTCTTGCTGGTCGCTTGCGGCGCGCCGGAGGATCCCGCATCTCATGGCGCCGAATCGACGATGACCGTGGACGGCGTGACCGACACCGAGGTCGTCTTCGGCACCCACACCGATCTCTCCGGTCCCATCGCCATCTGGGGCGTGGGGGTGGTGAACGGCGTGCGCATGCGTTTCGAGGACGCCAACGCCGCCGGCGGAGTCCACGGCCGGCAACTGCGCTACATCGTGGAGGACACGCAGTACCAGGTGCCCCGGGCGATCCAGGCGGCCAACAAGCTGATCAACCGGGACAAGATCTTCGCCATGCTGCTGGCCGTCGGGACGCCGACGAACAACGCCGTCATGGCGCAGCAGTTCGAACAGGGCGTCCCGAACCTGTTCCCGGGCACCGGCGCCCGGTCGATGGTCGAGCCCTTCGAGAAGCTCATGTTCGCCCAGCACGGCATCTACTACGACGAGATGCGGGCCGCCGTGAAGTACTTCGTGGAGGAGCAGGGCAGGGAGACCGTCTGCGTCATGTACCAGGACACGGACTACGGCATCGAGATCCTGGAAGGCGTGCGGGACCAGACGGCGGCGATGGGCATCGAGATCGTCGAGACCTCGGCGCACAAGCCCGACGCGACGGAGTTCACCGCGGCGATCCTGCGGCTGCGCAACGCCGACTGCGACCTCGTGCTGATGGGCACCGTGCATCGCGACACGATCCTGGTGCTGGACGCGGCGCGCAAGATGGGCTGGGACGACGTCGCCTGGGTGGGCAACAACGCCGCCTACGGCCAGGTGATCGCGGAACACGAGGCCGGCGAGGGGTACTACGCGTTCGTGCACATGGCCAGGCTCTACCCCGACGACGAGATGACGCCGGAGGTGCGGGCGTGGTTCGAGGGCTACGTCGAGCGTTTCGGCGAGGAGCCCGGACTCCCGGCGATGGAAGGCTGGCGCGGCGCCGACCTGGTCGTGCAGGCCCTGGAGATCGCGGGCCGCGACCTGACCCGCGAGAAGCTCGTCGCGGCGCTCGAGAGCATGCACGACGTGACCGACATGTTCGGGAACCACCTGTCCTTCGGCCCCGACGACCACAAGGGCGCCAGCGAGTCGACCCTGAGCGTAGTCCGGGACGGGCGCTGGGTGACGCTCGCGCAGCGCATCGGTTACTGAACCGGGTGCGGAGCGTCTGGCGATGGTGAATCGCCGCCGTGCGCTGGCCGGCGCGGGCGGGCTGATCGTCGCGGCGCCGGCGTTCGCGGTGAAGCCGCGGCGCATGAAGCCGCAGGAGGGGGACGTACTGGTCCACGCGTTCGGCGAGCGGGCCGGGACCCCCCTGGTCGCCGCGGCCGTCGGGGGGCATCCCGTGCAGGCGTTCGCGATGGATGTCGCCGCGGGCGTGGTGCGCGACGGGTCCCTCAACAACCAGTTGCTGGTGGTGCGCGTGGCCGCGGAGGCGCTGTCGCCGAAGGCGGCGCGCTATGCCGTCGCCGAGGCCCCCGGCGCCGATCCGCTGCTGGTCTACTCCGCCGCGTGCACCCACACCGGCTGCGAGATCAACGGCTGGCACGCGCAGGCACGCCGCCTGGTGTGTCCGTGCCACGGCTCCCAGTTCGACGTGGCCGATGCCGCGCGGGTCGTCGGCGGGCCGGCGCCGAGGCCCCTCGCCATGCTCCGTGTTAGGGTCGGCGATGGCGCGCTACACGTCGCGGGGGGATTCTCGCGGCGCGTGGGACCGGAGCCGCCCTGACGGGTCGGGGTTTGCACGCGAGAAGGGCTTGCACGGGAGCAGCGTTGCACCGGAGAAGGTTGCACGGGAGAAAAGAAGATGCGAAGTTGGGCACTCGTCGCTTGCGTGGTTGGGGCCTGGGGACCGTTCGCGACGGCCGTGGAGTATTCGCCGGTCACCGACGCGCGCCTTGCCGAGCCGGAACCGGGCAACTGGCTCATGTACCGGCGCACGTACGACTCCCACGGCTACAGCCCCCTCGACGAGATCGACACGGACAACGTCCACGGCCTCAAACCCCTCTGGACGTTCTCCACGGGACTGCGGGAAGGCCACCAGGCGCCGCCGGTCGTGAACGACGGGGTGATGTTCGTCACCACGCCCCATAACCACGTGCTGGCCCTGGACGCCGCATCCGGAGACCTCCTCTGGCGCTACCAGCGCGACCTGCCGGAAGACCTCTCCCAGATGCATCCCACCAACCGGGGCGTCGGGCTGCACGGCAACCTCGTGTACATGGCGACGGCCGACTGCTTCCTGGTCGCGCTCGACGCGCGCACGGGGGAGGTCGTGTGGGAGGCCGAGGTCGAGGACTACGGCACGGGCTACTACATGACCCTCGCGCCCCTGGTCGCCAAGGGCAGGGTGATGGTCGGGGTCTCCGGCGGCGAGTTCGGCATCCGCGGCTTCGTGGCGGCGTTCGACGCCGCGACCGGGGCGCCGGCCTGGAAGACGTACACGATCCCCGCTCCCGGAGAACCCGGCAGCGAGTCCTGGAGCGGGGACTCCTGGAAGACCGGCGGCGTGCCCGTCTGGCTCACGGGCAGTTACGACTCGGCCACCGGCATCTCGTACTGGGGCACCGGGAACGGGGGACCCTGGACCGGGGATGTCCGCCCCGGGGACAATCTCTACGCGACGTCGGTCCTGGCGCTCGACGTGGAGACCGGCGCGCTCACCGGCCATCACCAGTACCACTGGAACGACTCCTGGGACTGGGACGAGGTGTCCGCGCCGCTCCTGATCGACTTCATGCGGGGCGACCGCACGATCCCGGGCCTCGTGCACGCGGGCCGCAACGGTTACCTGTGGTTCTTGGAGCGCGAACCGGACGGCATCGGTTTCGTGGACGCGAAGCCGTACGTGCGCCAGGACGTCTTCACCGGGCTCGACCCGGAGACGGGCCGGCCGTCCTACGAAGAGTCTAAGAAACCCGCCGTCGGCCGGGGCGCGACGTTCTGCCCGTCGCTGTGGGGCGGCAAGGACTGGCCGCCGGCCGCGTTCTCGCCGCGCACGCGGCTCCTCTACATCCCTGCCAACGACAACATGTGCGGCCACATGGTGGGCGCGGCGGAGGAGTACCGGCCGGGCCGCACGTTCATGGGCAACGACGCGGACGAGGCCCAGATCGTCATCGACGCGGGCGTCACGTCCCTCGGGGAGCTGCAGGCCTGGAACGTCGACACGTTCGAGGAGGCCTGGAGCGTGCCTTTCGAGAGCCACAACTGGGGCCCGGTGCTCGCCACCGCGGGCGACCTGGTGTTCCTGGGCGGCACCAACGACCGCTACTTCCGCGCGTTCGACGCCCGGAGCGGCAAGCTGCTGTGGCGGCAGCGGACCAACTCGGGCGTCACCGGCGTGCCCGTGTCGTACGAGGTGGACGGCCGCCAGTACATCGCGGTGGTGTCGGGCTGGGGCGTCGACGCGGAGCGGCTGCAGGACTGGCTGCGCCGGCTAGGCCGCTCGGATACGGTGGTGCCGCAGGGCGGCGTGCTGTGGGTCTTTGGGCTGTAGCCGGGCGCGAACACGCCATCGCCCCGGGGGAGCGCGGGGGTTTGCCCCTCTCACAAGGCAATAGGCGGGGGACCGGTACACTGGCTGCGGGAACGCCACGGGGCGTTCCCGCAGGGACCGACCATTGGGAGGGGCAGATGAAACGCAGGGCTCTGTTGCTGGCGGCGGTGCTGACGGGCGCCATCTCCCTGTCGGTCTCGTGCAGCCAGGAAGCGGAGGACACCACGCCGGTGCCTGCGGACGCCGCCGCCGAGCCGGAGGTCCCACGGGAAATCGAACGCTACCCGCTACGGCGCGCGTTCTTCGGCGATCTCCACGTGCACACGAGCCTGTCCACCGACGCCTACGGCGGCGGCAACCGCGTCGGTCCGCGGGATGCCTACCGGTTCGCGCGGGGTGAGCCGCTGGAGTTGCCGAACGGGGTCGAGGCCCGTCTGGCGACGCCGCTCGACTTCGTGGCGCTGACGGACCACGCCGAGGGGTTCGACGCGATCCATGCCTGCTCGGCGGGCGGGCCGCTGGACGGCTCGGACCTGTGCGCGCAGCTGGGCGGGGCCGGGGACGCGGAGGAGCGTTTCCGGTCGGGTTTCGCGCGTGGCGTGCTCCGGCCGGCGGCGCGGCTGCCGGGCGTGTGTCCGGACGGCGAGGCCACGTGCCTCGAGTACGCGCGCTCGACCTGGGAGCGCGTGCAGGAGGCGGCCAACGAGGCCGACGACCCGGGCGCGTTCACGGCCCTCATCGGATACGAGTTCACGCCGCTGCTGCCGCAGTTCGGCATGCTGCACCGGAACGTCGTCTTCCGGGGAGAGGAGGTGATCCCGCACGCGGTCTCTTCGATGGACGTGCGCAACCAGGCGGAGTTCTTCGCGCGGCTCGACGCCGGCTGCACGCCCCCGTGCCGCCTGCTGACGATTCCGCACAACACGAACTTCTCCTGGGGCTTGGCCTTTTCCCGCAATGACGAAGACGGCACGCCCTACGCGGAGGCGGACCTCGAACGGATCGTGCGCATGGACCGGCTGGTGGAGGTGACCCAGATCAAGGGCAACTCCGAGTGCCAGGTCGGGGTCGGCACCACGGACGAGGACTGCGACTTCGGCGTCCTCTTCCCGGTCTGCGAGGAGGGTCGGACCGGGCGGTGCGCGACCGAGACGTCGTTCGTCCGGAACGCCCTGCTCGATGGCATCCAGCTTGCCGGCGAAGGCCGCCCGAACCGGTTCCGCTACGGCATGATCGGTTCGACGGACACCCACGCCTCGGACCCTGGCAACGCCGTCGGTACCGTGCCGGCCACCTTCGCGCCGGCGCTCGGCGCCGCCCCTGCCGTGCGCCAGGCGCTCGCGGCGTCGCACGTCGTGATCGGCGCCTTCCGGCGCGTGAACCTGGGCGGCCTGGCGGGTGTCTGGGCGGAAGCGAATACCCGGGCGGACCTGTTCGATGCGCTGGAGCGGCGCGAGGCGTTCGCCACCAGCGGCTCGCGGCTGCGGATCCGGTTCTTCGCCGGCGATCTGCCCGCGGAGATGGGCAACGGGGAGGATCAGTTGGCCGCGGCCTACGCCGGCGGCGTGCCCATGGGGGGCGAGTTGGCGGGTGTCGCGGAACCATCGTTCTGGGTCTGGGCGATGTCCGATCCGGACGGACCGCTACTCGACCGCATCCAGGTCGTGAAGGGCTGGGTCGAGGAGGGGCTTGCCCCTCGGGAAGAGCCCATGCAACGCGTCCGGGATGTCGCCTGTTCCGGGGGCCGGGAGCCCGGCGAGGACGGCAAGTGCCCACCGACCGCGGCCACGGTCGACCTCGAGACCTGCGAACGCGACGACCCGGCCGGGGCCGCGGAGCTGCAGGCACGCTTCACGGACCCGGATTACTCCGCGGACCGGCATGCCTTCTACTACGTCCGGGTGCTGGAGAACCCGACCTGCCGGTGGCCGACGCACCTGGCTCGGAGCGCGGACGTGGACCTGCCCGAGGACGTGCCCCCCACCGAGCAGCACCGCGGCTGGTCCTCGCCGATCTGGGTGCGGCCGGAGTAACCGAGGGGGCAGGGAATCGGCTCGTGGCAAAGATCGAAGGAATCCGGATCAAGGGCTACCGCGCTCTGCGGGATATCACATTGGGGAAACTCTGGAACACTCAACAAGTCAGACCCCTGAGCCCGATGACCGCGGTGATTGGCAAGAACGGCGTCGGCAAGAGCAGCCTGTTCGACGCCTTCGGGTTCCTTGCCGACTGCCTGAAGTTCGGTGTCGAGGAAGCCTGCGACGCGCAGGGACGCGGCGGATTCCAGCGCATCAGGTCGCAGGGCAGCGACGGCTCCATCGAGTTCTCGCTCTACTACCGTGAAACGCCGAGCAGTCGCCCGATCACGTATGAGATCGCCATCGACGAGGACTCGTCCGGGCGGCCCTACGTTCTGAGCGAACGTCTTCGGCAGCGACGTCGTCACCAAAGGTGGGGCCGGCCGTACTCCTTTCTCATGTTGAACTACGGCAGAGGGGTGGTGTGGAAAGGGGACGCGGCAGGCAGGCAACTCGATGAGGCCGGGGCGACGGTCGACGCGCAACAGCTGATCGACGAAGCGGCGGCCGAGCCGGCCACGGAGGAGAGGGCCGAAGCAGAGATCGTCGAGCTCGACGACAACCGCCGGCTGGGTCTTGCGACCCTCGGGGTACTGAAGCAGCACCCCAGGATTTCGTCCTTGCGCCGCTTTGTGGAGGGCTGGTACCTGAGCTACTTCACCCCCGATGCCGCACGCAGCCTTCCTTTGGCCGGACCTCAACGCCGACTGAACATCCACGGGGACAACCTCGGCAACGTGGTGCAGTTCATGGAACGGGAGGAGCCCCGGAAGTTCGAGAGCATCCTCGCGCGCATTGCCGAACGAGTTCCGGGAATAGACACGATCGCCACGCACGTGAGCCCGGATGGGCGTTTGCTGCTCCAGTTCAACGACAGGGGATTCGACGACGCGTTCTACGCACGGCAGATGTCGGACGGCACGTTGAAGCTGTTCGCTTATCTGCTGATGCTGGAAGATCCGCACCCCCCTCCCTTCATGTGTATCGAAGAGCCGGAGAACGGTCTCTACCACCGGCTGTTGGAGATCTTGGCGTCGGAGTTCCGGGCCCACGCCACTGGAGGAAGACGCTCGCCACAGATTTTCGTCACGACCCACCAACCTTACTTCGTGGATGCACTCGATCCCGAAGAGACCTGGATATTGGACAAGGAAGACGATGGCTTTTCCTCGATTCGTCGAGCCAGCGACGACCCCATTGTGCGGAGCATGGTGAAGGAAGGGTTGGGACTCGGCGGCCTTTGGTACAGCGACTATCTCGACGCCCGCTAAGCCTGGACGATGCACTTCGAGGTATTGGTGGAGGACCAGTCGGGTTGCGCGGCGCTCGACATCCTTCTGGAGAAGATGCTTGGCCGCAACCACGGCGACCACTCATGGAGGACGCACGCGTACAAAGGCCTCGGACACATTCCAAGGAACCTGCACGCGTCCCGGGACCCGTCGAGGCGATTGTTGCTGAGCCGGTTGCCGGAGCTGATAAGGGGTTACGGCAATAGCCTGGGAAGCGATTCCTCGGTGATTGTGGTGGTCGATCTGGATGATCGGGACTGCACGGCGTTCAAGAACGAGTTGCTGGATATCGTGAGAGCTTGCGACCCCAGACCCACGGTACTGTTCAGGATTGCCATAGAGGAAAGCGAGGCTTGGCTGTTGGGAGACCAGGTGGCGGTGAAGGCAGCGTATCCCCGTGCCAGAGAGCCGGTCTTGAGTCGATATCTTCAGGACAGCATCTGCGGAACATGGGAAGTGCTCGCGGACGCGGTGCATCCAGGGGGCTCGGCGGACCTGAAGAAGCTGGGCTGGGGGCGGACGGGAGCGGCGAAACGCGAGTGGGCGACGAGGATCGCGCCGCACATGGATCCCGATCGCAACATCTCGAAGAGCTTCCAGGTCTTCCGCGACGGCGTCAGGCACCTCGCGGGCGTCGCGCAGACCGGAGGTGGGCGGTAGCGCATCGCCGCGCTTGGCGCTATGGTCCCCCGATTGGCCTTGTTCGAGACACGCCCATGGAACTCAACCACACCATCGTTCCCGCGCGCGACAAGGACGCCTCGGCACGCTTCTTCGCACGGATCATGGGGCTCGAGTACCAGGGACCGGCGGGACACTTCGCGCCGGTCCAGGTCAACGACGCGCTGACCATGGACTTCGACAACGCGACGGACTTCCAGCACCACCACTACGCCTTCAAGGTGAGCGATGCCGAGTTCGACGGCATCTTCTCGCGCATCGAGGTGGGCGAAGTGACGTACGGCTCGGGTCCGTTCTCCTGGGACGACGGGAAGATCAACACCCGCCACGGCGGTCGCGGATTTTACTGGCGCGACATCGACGGGCACCTGATGGAGGTGCTGACGCGGGGGTAGCGGGGACCCTTGATGGGGTCGCGTCGGGACGGACCAAGCCCGTCTCCTACGACCACTTGGGAGGGCGGTTCTCCTTGAAGGCGGCGACACCCTCGGCGAAGTCGGCATCCCGCATCATGTCCTCGAGCAGTTCCTCGGATGCCGCGACGGCGCCGGCGGCGTCGCGGTGCAGGTCGGCGTAGATCTGCTGCCGGGTGGTGCGCAAGGATGCCGGAGAGACCGTCCGGATCAGGTTGGCGGCGTAGTCGTAGGTATGGGCCAGCAGTTGGTCGCCGGGCAGGACGGCGTTCACGAGGCCCAGGTCGAAGGCCTCGTCCGTGGTGAATTTCCGGCTCGACAGCAGCAGGTCGTTGGCGCGCGTCAGTCCGATCAGGCGGGGCAACAGCCACGAGAGCCCGTACTCCGCCGGCAGGTTCAGCTTGCCGTGCGCCGTGCTCAGGTTGGCGCCCGAGGCCGCGAAGCGCAGGTCGGCGTAACAGGCGAGCACCAGGCCCACCCCCGCCGCGGGCCCGTTGACCGCCGCGATCACGGGCTTGTCGAGCCCGAAGTGGTAGGCGAACGTCGCGTCGAACTCCGGCCGCACGCCGTAGCCGGGTCGCGCGATGGCGTCGTCGGTGCCGGAGTCGTAGCCGCCGCGCGCCACATGCCCGGTGAGCGCCTCGGCGTCGGCGCCGACGCAGAACGCGCGTCCCTCGCCGGTCACCACGATCGCCCGCACGTCACCGTCGGCATTGGCACGCGCCAGACTGTGCCGGTACTCCGCGTGCATGCGCCCGGTCCAGGCGTTCATGCGATGCGGTCGCGCCAGGGTGATGGTCGCGATGCCGTCCTCGACCCCGTAGCGGGTGGCTTTCAGGTCCATCCGCGGCTCCCGCCGACGCACCCGGTCAGCCGGGGAGGAAGCCGGTGAGCCGGTCCATCCGTCGGCGGGTGGCGTCCGGTTCGTCGGGCGGTACGGCCAAGATGATGCGTTCCACGCCGGCTTCGGTAAAGCGGGCGACGAGGTCCGGGTCGGGCGGCAACCCGAACACGGACACGCCGATGCTGTCCGGGTCCCGACCAGCCTCTTCGGCGAGGCGCCGCAGGGTCGGGATGCCGTCGAGGACCTGTTCCGGGTTCCGCGCGCGGGGCAGCCAGCCATCGCCATGCTGCACGATGCGGCGCAGGGTGTGGATGGTCTCGCCGCCCAGGAGGATGGGCGGATGCGGCTGCTGCACGGGCTTCGGCCACGAAAGGATGGGATCGAAGTCCACGTAATCGCCGTGGAACTCGGCCTTGACCTCGGTCCAGATCGCCTTCATCGCCTGCATCTGCTCGGCGAGGCGCTTGAAGCGCGTGTCCCACTCGGTGCCGTGGTGCTCCGCCTCCTCGCGGTTCCAGCCGCCGCCGAGGCCGAACAGGAAGCGGCCCCCGGAGAGATGGTCGACGCTCGCGGCGGCCTTCGCCGCCGTGATGGTGTCGCGCTCGACGATCAGAACGATGCCCGTGCCGAGCTTGATCGTCGACGTCACCGCCGCCGCAGCGCCCAGGGCCGTGAAAGGGTCGAAGGTGTGCGCGTATTCCCGCGGCAGGTCGCCGCCGCCGGGCCACGGTGTGCGCCGGGACGCGGGAATGTGCGTGTGTTCCGGAATCCAGAACGACTCGAACCCGCGCGCCTCGGCTTCGCGGGCGAGGTCCGGGACCGGCATGGAATAGTCGGTGGCGAAGTTGAAGAGTCCGATGTTCATGGGGGTCTAGAGTAACATCGCGGCGCGGCGTGTCCGGCGGACGGACCGGCCGGACAGGCGGCGCGACGCAAGCGGACAGGGAACACGATGACACAGATCAACTCGGTACTCGGGCCGATATCGTCCGACGATCTCGGTTTCACGCTGATGCACGAACACGTCATGGTCGCGGGGCCGGCGCTGTATCGCTGGCACCCGGAGCTGCTCGGACCGGAGCCCGAGGAAACGGCCATCGCGGCGCTCAGGCGCGCCAAGGCGCAGGGCATCGACACCATGGTCGACGCGACCACGTTCGACCTCGGCCGGGAACCGGAGCTTCTCGCCCGCGTCTCCCGGGCGTCGGGCGTCAACATCATCAACGTGACGGGATGGTGGCTCGACGTGCCGCGCTGGCTGGACGGCGTCTCGCCCAAGCAGCTCGCGCGGGAGTTCGTGCGCGAGCTTGAGCAGGGCTTCCACGGCACGGACGTCAAGGCCGGACTCCTGAAGTGCGCCGCGGACTCGGAAGGCGTCACGCGGCGCCTCGAGGTCATGGCCCGGGCGGTGGCGCGCGCGCACAACGAGACGGGGGCGCCGATCATGGTGCACTCCTATCCCACCGGACACGTCGGGCGGCGGCAGATCGAGATCTTCCGGGAGGAGGGGGTGGACCTGACGAAGGTGAAGATCGACCACTCGAACGACACCACGGACACCGAGTACCTGCGGTGGATCCTCGACCAGGGCTGCTACCTGGGGCTCGACCGGTACCCGGGCCAGCTTGTCAGTTCACACATGCGCACGGTTACCCTGAAGGCCCTGATCGACATGGGGTACACCGACCAGCTCTGCCCTTCCCACGACTGCGTATGCCTGCACATCTTCAAGGAGAACCCGGACGGCTCCATGCCGGACGAGCACCAGTTCAAGCGCTTCAACGTCGACGAGTTCCAGTACATCCACCGCCACGTGATTCCCGATCTCCTCGAGATGGGCGTGGACGAAGCGACGGTGCACGCGCTCTTCGTCGACAACCCGCGGCGGTACTTCGGCGGGAGTTGAGCCGGGGGTGGGCGAGGCGCTTGACGCCCCGCGCGTCGGGAAGATGGGAGGTATACTGCGGGTGTATACATCGTCGCCATGGTCAGAACATGATCAGGACGCAGATCTACCTCACCGCTCGGCAGCGTGATCGGCTGTCGGCCATCGCCAAGGCTGGGAGCAGACCGCGGAGTGAACTCATCCGCGAGGCCATCGACCGGTTCCTGGAGCAGGATGCACATGCGAGGCGCGACGCCGTGCTGCGTCGGGCGGCCGGAGTCTGGCGGCATCGAGCCGACCTGCCAGACCTGGGCACCCTGCGCGACACCTGGAACAGGGACTGACCCTGGCGCCACGCGTTCTGGTCGACACCGGCATCCTGATCGACTACCTCCGCGGGCAGCCGAATGCCGTACGGTTCGTGACGGGTCACGGCGACGACATCATCGTGTCCGCCATATCGGTCGCGGAGCTGTACGCCGGGGTGCGTGGTGACGCCGAGGGCCGGGAGTCGGCAACTGCCGTTGCGGTCGACGCCGCGCTCAAGCCCCTGAATATCCGTCACCATCCGATGTTCGAGGGGCTGGAGCCGGCGTATCGAAAGTGATGCGCGTCCAGGCCTGACCCGCGGATGCGGTGACCCTTGGCGCGGGATCAGATCGGGCCCGGACCGACGCGCCCTTCGAGGATCCACCGGATCATCGGGAGGTGGGCGCGGCCGACGAATATCTCCCCCTCGACCAGGTAGGTCGGGGCGTTGAAGATTCCGGCCGCGGCGAGGCTTGCCTGCAGGGCGGTGAACGCGTCGGTGTCCCGCGGGAGTTCGTGCGCACCGACTTCCTCGAGGATCGCCCGCAGCGCGCCGCGATCCTCGAGGTCGAGCTCCGCCTTCCAGTAGCGCTCGAACGTGCGGTCGAGGAACCCGTGCAGGGTGTCGTCGGACTGCGCCTTCGCGGTGAGCATGGCCATGCCCGCCAGGGTGGAGTCCGGTGCGCGGTCGGGTTCGAGAATGGTGAGCCCGGCAGCCCCCGCGTAGCGGGCCAGATCCATGGCGCGGTAGGCGACCCGATGACGCTTGTGGCGTGCGCTGCGGTCGTCTCCGTCGGGGGCGGGCCGCGGCGGGGAGGTCACGACGGGCAGCCAGTCGACGTCCACCCCGCACTCGCGGACCAGCGCGCGCGTCGGCGCGAGCGCCAGGTAGCATTCGGGACTCTTGATGTCGATGGCGACCGTCAGCGGCTTGGTCGGGAGATCACTCACTGGCGGCCTCGAAGCGGCGGTAGGCGATGTCCGGAGCGGGTCCCTGGCGACCCGAGAGGATCCAGCGCACCATCGGCAGGTTCTCGCGCCCGAAGAAATACTCCCCGTCCACGACGTAGCCCGGGACCCCATGGATTCCCGCGTCGAAGGTGGCCGCCTGCATGGCGTCGTGCTCGGTCCGGCCGGGCCCCTGGTGGAAGTCCTCGAAACCGGCAACGTCCGCCCCCGCCTCGGCGAGCACGCCGGTGACGACCGCGGGGTCCTCGGCGTCCAGTTCGCGGCGCCAGAAGCGCTCGTAGGTCGTGTCCGTGTAGCGCCTGAGGACCTCCCGGCCCTGGCGCTTGGCCCACATCATGGCGATGTGCGCGAGCGACGTGTCCCAGATCTTGACGGTCCCGCGCAGGGTGTAACCGAGGAGCCGCGCGTAGCGGCGCGCGTCCCGGTAGGCGTAGCGGACCCCCTGCCACTGTTCCGCCGTGCGGTTCTGTTCGACCACCCTGTCCTGGGCATCGAGGCGCGCGGAACCGAGGAAGCTCGGGATGTCGAGGGTGAGCGGCCGCCAGTCGATCTCGATGCCGAGCTGGTCCTCGATCGCGTGCGTGGGATCCTTGGCGATGAACGCGTATGGGCTCTTGAAATCGATGTACACGATGAGCGGCGCAGCGGAGCGCAGCGGGTCGAAATCGTGGCGTTCCATGCTCATCGCAGCGATGCCTCGAAGGGCAGATCGACCCCCGCAAGCATGGCGCGTTTCGTCTCGCGGTACGCCTCGGGATCGAGGGTGGCAAGCGTCGCCAGGAAGGGGCGGGCCTCCTCGAGCAGGTCGCTGCCCGCAGGGTAGACGCGGTGCACGAGACCATGCTCGTACGCCCTCGCTCCGTCCATCCGCTCGCCCAGGTAGGCGATGGGCGTGACGGCCGACTGGTCCACCTGGCGCACGAGCTTGTAGGACCAGCCTTCGGCGGCCCACATCGCCCGGTGGATGCGCGGGTCGCCGTAGTTGACGTCCGCCGTTGCGAGGCGGAAGTCGCAGGAGAGGCTGTAGTCGTAGCCGGACCCGAGGGCCGCGCCGTGCATCAGCGCCACGGTCGGCTTGCCGACGTGGCGCACCCAGCCGGCGGTTTCGAGGAGCAGGGCGGGGCCCAACCCGAGATCGAGGTCCACCAGCCGGTTCTGCATGCGTGGCGGCCAGGATCTGGTGTCCGCCGCGAGGTCGTCCCCGGCGCAGAACGCGCGGCCCATCCCGGACAGGGCGATGACGCGGACGCCGGGCTCGGCATCCGCGTCGAGGAATGCGCGCCCGATCCGCTCGTGCTGCACCGGGTCGATGGCGTTCAGCTTCTCGGGCCGGTTCAGCCGGACGTGCCGGACGGCGCCGTCGTCCTTGACCAGGAGGGGAGCGGGGTCGCTCATCGCCCGGTGAAGCGGGGTTCGCGCCGCTCGCGCCATGCCTGCACGCCTTCGTGCCGGTCCTCGATGACGTGGGTCTGGCGGACGCCGAGGCTGTGGACCATGGCGGACTCGAAGTCGAGATCGAGCTGCCCGAGCACCTGCATCTTGTGCACTTCCCACGCCCGCGTCGGCATGGCGGCGATGTTGGCGATGATGGCGTCGGCCGCGTCACGGGTGTCGACGACCTGGTGCACCAGCCGGATACGCAGCGCCTCCGCCGCATCGAGTGCCTCGCCGAGCAGCAGGATGCGCATGGCCTGGGACTGGCCGATCAGGCGGGGCAGCACGTACGCGATGCCGGTGGAAGCAGCCGTTCCGGTGGGTACGCGCGGATCGTCGATCCGGGCGTCCGGCAGGGCCAGGCGCAGGTCGCAGACGCAGGCGAGGTCGAGCGCCAGACCGGAGACGGCGCCTTCGAGGACCGCCACGGTGGGCTTCATCAGGGACCGCAGGGCACGCAGGGCGTCCTGCTCGGGGAGGGGGGCGGGGCCGTGCAAACCGCTGGGTCTACGGTGTCCGAAGCGCTTCGGCCAGGGGCCCATGTCGGTGGCCGCGCCGGCGGAAAAGAGGCCGTTCGTCCCGGTCAGCGCGAGGACGCGGACATCGGGGTCGTCGGCCGCCGAACGGCACAGCGACGCCAGTGCCTCGAGCGTCGCGTAGTCGATGCGGTTGTCGTCGCCGTGGTCGAAGGCGAGGGTCAGGCGTCCGTCGCGCGACTCGGTGTCCAGGCGGTCCGTCGGTGACTCGTACATCGTCTTGTCGCTGCGTGTGGGGGTGGGGGTGGGTGTACGCACAACCCGCCGCGGGTACGGTGATGTCGCTGCGCTGTGTTGCCGCCGTGTCGTCAGGTTCGGCGTTGCGGGCTTCCGTTGGTGTCTTGTGGTGTCTTGCGCCCGGGTTTTCGTTGTTTTGGGGTGGCGCGCGTCTTGTGTCGCCCTTGGTTTGCGGGTTCGCTACGCCCGGCGCGGTTTGAGAACGAGCTGCTTGCGCCCGCTGCTCGATGGGCCCTGCCCGCTCACCCCCATGGGGATTTGCTTGATCTTGTTGCCCGATTTCAGAAATGCGTCCACATCTGCCGCGAGTTGCTCCCTGGTGCGGGCAATGGCCGCATCCGTACGTGGTTTGTTTGCCATAGTTCCTCCCTGCGACCAACTACTGTACCGTCCGTGCGCCGAAGTTGGAACATTGACATGCGCTCCGGAATTGGGTAACCGCCCGCCGTTGGCTGAGTCTGTTGCCCGAACGCCCGGACGGGCTATGCTTCGTCCTCCCGGGGGTCGCCCGGCCCGCGCGGTTCCCGAACCCCGGAAGCATGACGGCGGGACGCCCGGCGTACCGGTGGACTCGAATGGCTGATCAGAGCCGCGAAGGCGCGAGCTACGACCTGCGGACGTTGCGCGGCGACCTGTTCGGGGGCGTCACGGCGGCCGTGGTGGCGCTGCCCGTCGCCCTGGGCTTCGGGCTCGCTTCCGGCATGGGGGCGGCGGCGGGGCTCTACGGGGCGGTCGCGGTCGGGTTCTTTGCGGCGATCTTCGGCGGCACGCGGTCCCAGGTGTCGGGTCCGACGGCGCCGATGACGGTGGCGATGGCGGTCATCGTGACCACCCATGCCGGCACGCTCGCCGAGGCCCTGACCATCGTGGTGCTCGGCGGCCTGCTGCAGATTCTCCTCGGCCTGTCACGGATCGGGCGCTACGTGGCCTATACGCCGCACGTGGTCGTCTCGGGCTTCATGTCGGGCATCGGCATCATCATCATGGTGATGCAGGTGCTGCCGCTGCTCGGAACGCCGGCCGTGCCGGGCGGGGCGGCGGGCGCCATCGGCGCGCTGCCGGATGCGGTCGGGCAGATGAATCCCAGTGCGCTCGGCATCGGGGTCATGACCCTCGCCATCGGCGCCTTCTGGCCGCGGCGTTTCGACCGGATGGTCCCCGGCGTGCTCGTTGCACTCGTCGCCGGCACGTTCCTCGGGGTGGCGTGGCTGACCGCCGCGCCCACCATAGGACACATTCCGACGGGACTGCCGGCGCTGCAGTGGACGGCGCCATCGGCCGACTTCCTGGCGCGGGCGCTGGAACCCGCGCTCATCCTGGCGCTGCTTGGCTCCGTGGACAGCCTCCTGATATCGCTGGTCGCGGATTCGCTCACCGGCACGCGCCACCGGCCCAACCGCGAACTCGTGGGGCAGGGGCTCGGCAACGTCGTCGCGGGGCTGTTCGGTGGCTTGCCTGGCGCCGGTTCGCCGGTCCTGACCGTGACGAACATTCGCTCGGGCGGCCGGACGCGGGTGTCGGGCGCGGTCTATTCGCTGCTGCTGCTCGGCGTGCTGCTCGGGCTCAGCCGTTTCGCCGAACCGATTCCCCAGGCGGTGCTGGCGGCGATCCTGATGCGGATCGGCTGGGGCATCGTCGACTGGCGTCTGCTGGCGCGCGTCCACCGCCTCCAGCCGGAGCACCTCATCGTCCTCCTTGCGACGCTTGGCCTCACCGTTTTCGTGGACCTCATCACGGCCGTCGCGGTGGGGCTGATCGCCGCCGGCATGGCGCATGCGCGACAGCTCGAGGGGCTCGAACTCGACAGCGCGGTGTCGGTGCCCCTGCTCGACCAGACGTTCTTCGCCGGCCGGGAGGAACTGGTGACGGACCCATACTCCGCGCGCGTGGGACTGGTGGCGCTCCGCGGCCGCTTCACGGTGGCGTCGTCCCGCAAGCTCATGGAGGTGATCGGCGCCGACGTCAAGGACCACGAGGTCGTCGTCTTCGACTTCTCCGGCGCGACGTATGTCGACTACAGCGCCGCGATGGTGCTCGAAGGGCTGCTCGAAGAGGCGGCCGGGTCCAACACCGAATCGGTCGTGATGGGGCTCGACGGTCCCGTGGCGGACACCCTCGACCGGCTCGACGTCCTGCGGAAGATTCCCGGGGATCGGGTCGTCGGAGACCTGGACCAGGCACGGGACGTGGCGGCCCGGCTGCTGTACGGTTGACCGGTACCGCCGCGCGCCCGTGGGGACTAAGGAGACCGTCATGCCCGCTGACCTCGTGTTTTACACCCACCCCATGTCGCGCGGCCGCATCGCGCGCTGGATGCTCGAAGAGACCGGCGCGGACTACCGGGTCGAGGTGCTGGAATACGGGGCGTCGATGAAGGCTCCCGGCTATCTGGCCGTCAATCCGATGGGCAAGGTCCCGGCCATCCAACACGGTGACGTGGTCGTCACCGAGGCCGCGGCGATCTGCGCCTACCTGGCGGATGCGTTCCCGGAGGCTGGCCTGGCGCCACCGCCGAACGCGCGCGGGGCGTACTACCGCTGGCTGTTCTTTGCGGCCGGGCCGGTGGAGGCGGCGACCGTGAATCGGATGCTGGGCCTCGAGATATCGGGTGAACGGGAGCGGATGGCCGGCTATGGCACGCTGGACGCGGTCGTGGACACCCTGGAAGGCGCGCTTGCCGGCGGCGGGTACGTGGCCGGCGAAACGTTCTCGGCCGCCGACGTGTACGTCGGGTCGCACGTCGGGTGGGGCATGAACATGACGCACACCATCGAGCCGCGTCCGGTGTTCGAGGACTACTGGCAGCGGGTCAGCGAACGCCCGGCGCACGTGCGCGCGAACGCCAGGGACGACGCCCTGTTGCCGGCGGCGCCGGATGCCTGAGGGGGTCGACCCGCCGGGGGAGGGCGCGGAACCCTTCGCGGGCATACGCGTCGTCGAGTTCGGGCAGTTCGTCTCCGTGCCGTTCTGCGGGCAGTTGCTCGCGGAAGGCGGCGCCACCGTGATCAAGGTCGAGGCGCTCGGCGGCGATCCGACGCGCTTGCTGCGCCAGATCGCGCCACTGGAGACGCGCATCTTCTGGTCCCGCAACCGCGGCAAGCGGTCGCTGCCGCTGGCCCTGCGCGACGCCGCGTCGAGACCGGTGATCGACAGTCTGCTGGCATGGGCGGATGTCGCGCTGATGAACTTCCGGCCGGGCCTCGACCGGGAACTCGGTCTGGATCCGGACACGTTGCGCCGCCGTTTCCCGCGGCTGGTGTCGGGTTCGGTGACGGCGTTCGGGAAGCAGGGGCCGGAGGCGGACCTCGCCGGCATGGACATCGTGGTGCAGGCGCGCACCGGATTGATGGCGGCGAACGGCCGCATCGTGGACGGACGTCCCGCGCCGGGCGACCCGGTCAGCGCGGACTACATGTGCGCGATGACCTTGGCGTTCGGCATCGCCTCGGCGTTGCTGCGCCGGGAACGGACCGGGGTCGGGGGAACGGTGGACGTATCCCTCATGCACGCGGCGATGACCCTGGCCAACAACCAGCTCGTGCGCTCCGAGCGGGAGGACGCCGGGGCGCACGCCGGCATCCTCGCCCGTCTCGAGCGCCAGCGGCGCGACGGCACGGGCTTCGTCGAACAGGCCGGGGGGATGACGTCCGCCCGCGCGATGCCGCTCCTGAAGGTCTACTTCCGCACCTACGACACGGCCGACGCACCGGTCGCCGTCGCCTGCGGAAGCCGGTCCCTGCGCGTGCGGTTTCTGGACGTGGTGGGGGCGCAGGACAGGGAACTCGACTCACCGGACAGCGAGGACAGCCACGCCTACTACGACGGCCTCATGGCGGAGATTGAAGAGACGATGCGCGGGCAGCCGAGCGCGTACTGGATCGACCGCCTCCGGGCGTCGGGCGTGCCGGTGTCCGCCGTGAGGTTCCCGGTGGAGCTGTTCGACGACGAGCACGTGCGCGCCAACGGCATGTTGCATACCTTCGCGCACCCGGAGGCGGGGGACGTTACGGCGCTTTCGCCCCCCGTCAAGCTTGACGGCGATGGTTTCCGGCCGCGGCGACCGACGGCGTCCTTCGCGTCGGAGACCCGCGATATCCTCGGCGACCTCGGCTTCGACGAGTCCAAGACGAACGCCCTGATTGCCGCCGGCGTGACCCGCGCGTAGGGGCGACCCTGGACCACACATGTGGTCGCCCATATTGGCAGCATGCGAAAATTCGACGCGGGACACCCCGAGGGACCCGTACGTCGCCCGCCGGACAGGAGGCTTGGATGAGCACCGAGACGTTCGCCGATCGCTGCGTCGCCCACAACGCGCGCTACGCTGAGAACTTCGACCAGGGGGACGCCGCGGCTCCGCCGGCGCGCAAGGCGGCGGTCATCGCCTGCATGGACGCGCGCATCGAGACGGGTCGCTTGCTGGGTCTTTCCGAAGGCGACGCCCACGTCATCCGCAACGCGGGAGGCGTCGTGACGGAGGACGTGCTGCGCTCCCTGGTCATCTCCCAGCGCCTCCTCGGAACCGAGGAGATCGTCCTCGTGCAGCACACGGACTGCGGCATGCTCACGTTCCGGGACGACGACGTGAAGGACGCGATCGAGGCGGACACGGGGCTGCGCCCGCCGTTCGCGCTAGAGGCGTTCACGGAACTCAAGGAGAACGTGCGCCAGTCGATCCGGCGGATCGAGGCGTGTCCGTTCATTCCGGTCAAGGAGAGGATCCGTGGCTTCGTCTACGACGTGAAGACAGGGCTCCTGTCCGAGGTAAGCTGATGGACCGACGCAGACGCGCCCATCCGCTGGTCGCCGCCCGGGCGCTGCGGCAACTCGTCGCGGACCCCGGGGACACCGCGCGGGTGTTCGAGGTCATCAACGCGATGGCGGGCCCGGCACTGGCCCGAGGGCTGGCACGCTTCCGGCGCACGGAACTCGGGCGGCGGGTGCTGAACGAGCGGATCGATCTGCTGGACCGGCTGCGGGACCGCGAGAAGCTCAGGTCGCTGCCGGAGGGCAGCCTTGGCCGTGCCTACCACGACTTCGTCTACGGGGAGTCGTTGACGGCGGAGGGCCTGGTCGCTGCCAGCATGAACGAAAGCGTGCAGACTTACGGCTTCGACGATGCGGACCTCAACCGCTTCGGGGAGCGCATGCGCGATCAGCACGACCTCTCGCACACGCTTACCCGCTATGGCCGGGACCCGTTCGGGGAGGTGTGCCTGCTCGCCTTCAGCCATGCCCAGCTGCCCAACCGGGGCATCGGGATGATCGTCCTCGTGGGGGCGTGGAAGATCGGCCGTGAACTCGGGTTCGGCGTCCTGCGGGCGCTGTGGCAGGCCTACCGTGCCGGCCAGCGCGCGAGCTGGCTGCCGGCGCAGGATTGGGAAGACCTGTTGCGCCTGCCGCTCGAGGATGTGCGCCACTATCTAGGCATTCGCGAACCTTCCGTCTATTTCGAGGTACGTCCCGCCGACCTTCCGGC
This sequence comes from Pseudomonadales bacterium, assembly GCA_963664635.1. Classification (GTDB taxonomy): domain Bacteria; phylum Pseudomonadota; class Gammaproteobacteria; order Pseudomonadales; family Azotimanducaceae; genus VXNE01. The sequence goes on from OY761542.1 coordinate 2,197,957, forward strand.
GATGGTCTGATCCCCCGTCGCACGACGCAAGGGCGTCCCCTACGGGGCCATTTCGTTCAGGACGGCGTGGAGGCGCTGGCGCGAACCGTCGGCGTCGGCGCCGAGGGCAGCGGTCTGCAACGGGCGCTCCTCGAGGACATCGTCCGCCAGATCGTAAAAGCGTCCGTCGTCGTAGAGCTTGTAGCGGTGGTCCCGCGCGAAGCGGGCATCGGGTAGCCCCACCCAGCGGGGCGTGTAGGCGCAGAAGATCCAGTCGCGGATGGACTCCACTTCGCCCCGCAGCAGGGGCAGAAAGCTGTGACCGTCGATGACGCGGTCGGAGGGCAGGACGGCGCCCGCAGCCTCGACGAGGGAGGGCAGGAAGTCGCTGAAGTCGATCAGCGCGTCGGACACCCGCCCGCCCGGCACACGCGCCGGCCACGACGCGATGAACGGCACGTGCGTGCCGGCGTTCGTGGGCAGGCCCTTGCCACCCTGCACCTGCGTGCCGTCCGCCATGGTGCTGGTGATCTCCGAAGAGGTGCCGTTGTCGCCGGTGAAGAGCACCAGCGTGTTGTCGCGCTGCCCGAGCGCTTCGAGCCTGGCGACCGTGCGCCCGACGATCTTGTCCATGTAGGCGACCATGTCGGCGAAGTAGGCCGGATCTTCCGCGTAGCGGTCCCCGTCCCAGCCGGCGCTGTCGGGTGTGGGGACGAAGGGACTGTGGGTCAGGGACATCGGAAAGTAGGCCAGGAAGGGCCGGTCCGGCTCGGCGCTGACGTGACGTTCGATGAAGTCCAGCATGAAGTCCGCGGACAGGTCCGGGCCGTAGGCCCCGGGAACGGTGACCGCCGGGGCGCCGTCGGTCTCGATGAACGGGTCCGCGAAACGCTCGCCCTCGACGAACGTTCTGCGCACCTGCCACAGCAGGTGGCGGTCGAAGCCGGCCTGCTCCGGCAGCTGTCCCTTGCCGCGAGCGTCGGGGAGGGTCCTCTCGTGGCCCCAGAGCTGCCACTTGCCGACGACGACGGTGGCGTATCCGGCCTCTTTCAGGAGGTGCGCGAACGTGATCTCGCCCTCGGGCAGGATGTTGAAGTTCGTGTAGTTCCGGTGGTTGTAGCGCCCGGTCATGATCTGCACGCGGGACGGCGTGCACAGCGGCTGCGAGTGCGTGTTCGTGAAGCGGACGCCCGCAGCGGCCAGTGCGTCGAGGGCCGGGGTCCGGTAGGACGCGCTGCCGTTCACGCCGAGGGTCTCGTAGCCAAGGTCGTCGGCCATGAAGAGGATGATGTTCGGGCGGGCGTCCCCCGTCGCGACCGGCGCGGCGGGGTCGGCTTGTTCCGGAGAGCACGCGGCGGCGAACAGGACGGCGGCGCCGACGACGGTGGCGAGCATGCGTTGATCAGCCATGGGTGTGGTCCTTTTCGGCCCGCCTTCCCCCCCGCCTTCCCCCCCGCAAGGCCGCGAGGTCGTCGGGCGTGTTGACGTTGAAGAACGAATCGGCGAGGTGGGGCAAGCCCGTGGACGCGATGCGGTTGGCATCGAGCCAGCGGTGGATGGCACGGCCCCCTTCGCGGTAGTACCAGGCCAGGTCGTGGGCCCGGTCGCGCCGCAGCAGCAGGAACAGGTTCTGCCGCCGCTGTCCGTCGTGTGGCACGGCGACGCCGGTCCGCGCGGCGTCGGGGGTCAGCCGTTCCACCAGGTCTGGCGCGATGTGCGGAGAGTCGCCGGGGCAGGTGAAGATCCACGGCGTAGTCACGGCGTCGAGACAGCACGCAAACCCTCCCAGGGGCCCTTCTCCCGGTGTTTCGTCGGGCACGGCCCGGCAGGGGATGGCCGGCGCCATGGACGACCGCGGTCCGGGGGCCGGGTCGGGCTCCTCGCGTCGCCGGAAGCGGGCGTAGAGTTCGGGGTCGGCGCCGGTGCTGAGCAATATCGCGCCCACCTGTCCCGCGATGCGCTCGATGACGTGTCCGACCAGCGGCCGGCCGCGCCAGTCGATCAGTGGCTTCATCACGCCGCCGAGGCGTCGTCCGGCGCCACCGCAGAAGACGATGGCCGTGATCTCCTCGCGTTTCATGCCGGCTGGTTCAATCGAGCACCACCTCTTCCGAAACCCGCCACGGGCCGCCCACCCGGTCTTCGTTCACCGAGCGCGCGCGGATCGCGTAGGTGCCGGGCAGCAGGTATATCCAGCGGAACGTCAGCGTGGTGTTCCGAGCGCGCGTCAGCGAGCGGTCCTCGTTGGCGACGCCGTCGCGCATCAACTCGACGTCGTAGCGCGCGCCTTCCACCGCGCTCCAGCGGCCGCGCAGCTCGCGGCTGGCCGGACTCTCGAGCGTCACCGTCTCCGGGGCCGGCAGGATCGCCGCAGGCAGCGGGATCGCCGCGGGCAGCGGCCCGAGACCGCGCTCGCCGTCGGCGTGGGACAGGTTCGTCAGGTGCCCCCCGGGGCTCGACAGCAGGCTCAGCACGGCGGCGGTGCGGATCGACTCGACGCGCAGCCGCCACTTGCCGGCGCCGTCGCCCAGCGCGCCGGACACGATCGCGTCCGCTTCCCCCGATTCCAGCTCGACCGCCGTCAGCTCCACCGCGTCGGTCGCGGGCACCAGCACCTGCACGGTACTGCCGGGCCGCCGCCCCATGTCGTCCGTGCCGTCGATCAACACCTCCGCGTCGCTCGATGATTGGTTCACCAGCCGCAGCACGCTCACCTGGTCCTCGTTGCTGCCGGGGTTGAAGAACGCCACCCGGTGCGCGCTGCCCGCGGCCGGCGCGCGCGCCTGCATGGCGGTCAGGAACCCGTCGACGGTGCGCACGTATGCGTTCGCGTCGATGCGCAGGCCCGAGTGCATCCGCAGCCGCCAAGTCCCCCTGCCGGCGCCCGTGCGGCCCGTCAGGCCCTTCGCCCGGTTGCCGAGCTCCAGGTCGTCGGAGTTGAAGTGCTTGGATTCGCCGGCGCCGAGGTTCAGCCGCAGCGTGTCGTAGCGGACGTTGGAGTCGTCGTAGGCGAGGATCGTCACCCGGCCCTCCACGTTCGAGCGGTTCGTCACCCGCACGAAGCCCTGCCGCCCCAACGGATCGGATGCCGCCGGGAACAGATCCACGTGCCAGGGGCCGTCCCGGTGCTCCGCCGCCTTGCCGGAGAGGTTCGTCAGGTGCCCAGCCGGATTCTCGAGCAAGCTCATCGCCACCAGCGCCGCGTCCGAGGCCACCGTCAGCCGCCACTTGCCGGTCCCGTCTCCCAGGCCGTCCTGGAGCGCGCCGCAGGCGAGGCCGGTACCGGACTCCAGCTGCGCCGCGTCCACCGTGCACGCCGACTTCGCCGGCAGCGTCAGCAGCACGGGTGCGCCCGGCGAGAGCCCCGCGTCGTCCACGCCCGCCACCGTCGCCGCCGCCTCCGCGTCGGTCGGATTGACGAGGCGCAGGAGACTGGTCTGGTCGACCTTGCTGCCGGGATTGAAGGTGGGGATCTCGAGCGTGCCGTCCTCCCACGCGGCGACGGCGTTCATGCCGGTCACGAAGCCGTCCGCCGTACGCAGGTAGGCCAGCGCCTCGATGTCCAGGTCGTCGCTCTCGATCGCGAGCCGCCAGCCGCCCGTGCCGACGCCCGTGGCCCCGGTGAGACCCTTGTCGGGGTTGCCCGCTTCCAGGTCGTCCGAGTTGAACGGCACCGCCTGCCGGGGGCCGAGCGCAAGCGTCAGCGGCTCGTACTCGACGCCCGTGTCGTCGGTCGCCGTCACCGTCGCCGTCCCCCCAACGTCGGAGTGATTCAGCACCCGCACGAAGCCCTGCAGCGTGGGGTCCGACATCGATGGCAGGTACCACACCGTCTCCGGCCCCGTGACCGTGATCTCGACGGTTGCCGACGCGAAGCCGCCCTGCCCATCGGAGACCTCGACCCGGATCTCATAGCGCGCCAGGTGGGTCGGGGCCCGCCATGTCGCCGCGGGTTCGTCGGCCGGTCCGCTGAAACCGCCCCGCGCCGCGCTCCAGCTATATGTCAGGGGGTCGCCGTCTTCATCCGAGGCCGTGGCGGTCAAGCGCGCCGAGCCGCCCGGGGAGACCTCGCACGGCGCGCACGAAGCCGTCACCGTCGGCGGATGATTGGATGGCGGCGTCCGGTCGCGAATCGTCATCCCGACCGACGACGGCGTGCCTGGCGCCAGCCCGTCCGGCAGCGCGCCCAGCGCCACCGTGAACGTCTCGTCGTCCCCGTCGTCGTCCGCGACCGTGACGACGGTCCCGGTCCCGGTCCCGGCGCCGCCGGCGACCGTGATGCCCGCCGGCACGCCGTAATCGCCGGACTCGGCCGCCCCGGGCGTCGACGACAACGGGATCGTCACGTCGTGCGGCAGCGTGGCGGACAGCCAGGCCGTGATCGTGGCCGAATTGCCTTCGTCGACCGGATTGGGTGTGATCGACAGGCGCACCGTCCGCGAGGATGTCGGTTCGTCGTCCGTGATCGTCCCTGTGCCCGTGTCGGTCGCCGCAACGGTCTCCGTCGTCCCGGATACCGCCAGGCCGACCGTGAACGTCTCGTCGCCCTCGATCAGGTCGTCGTCGGTCGTTGCGACCGTGAAGGTCCGCGTCTCCCCCGCGGTGCCCGCGAAGGCGAGAGCGGCGTTGTTCTCCGTGTAGTCGATGCCCTTTGCCGCCGTGCCGTCGGTGAAGGTCGGCGTCACCGTCAGCCCGCCCGACACGGCCCGGTCCAGCGTCACCGCGAAGGTCAGTGCATCGCCTTCGGTGGCCGAGGCATTCCCGATCGTCAGGGTCGCGACCGTCGGAGTGTCCCAAGCCGCCGTGGCCGAGACCGCCGCCGCCGGACCCGTGTTGCCGCCGCCGTCCGTCGCCGCGTCCGCCGCCACCGTCACCACCACGTCCGCCGCGCCGGCCGGGGTCACCGCCAGCGCGTAGCTCCGCCCGCTGCCTGTGAACGCTCCCTTCGTGCCGCCGGTGACCGCAACGTCGCCGGCCGCGAATCCGGTCACGTCCTGCGACCAGGCGAACGTCACGCCGAGGGCCGCCGTCGAGCCGATGGTCGCCGGCACCCCGCCGATGGAGACCGTCGGGGCCGCCGCGTCCCACGTCGCCGTGGCCGACACGGCCGACGCCGGGCCGGTGTTGAGGCCGTCGGTCGCGGCGTCCGCGGCCACCTCGACCGTCACGTTCGATCCGTCCGTCGGCGTCACCGCCAGCGCGTAGCTCCTCCCGCTGCCGGAGAACGCGCCCTTGGTGCCGCCGGTCACCGTCACGTCCGCGGCGACGAAGCCGGTCACGTCCTCCGACCACGCGAACGTCGCCGTGAGCGCTGTCGTCGAGTTGATGGTCGCCGGCACCCCGCTGATCGAGACCGCCGGGGCCGCCGCGTCCCAAGTGGCCGTGGCCGACACGGCCGACGCCGGGCCGGTGTTGCCGCCGTCCGTCGCCGCGTCCGCCGCCACCGTCACCACGACGTCCGCCCCGCCGGCCGGTGTCACGGCCAGCGTGTACGAGGAGGCCGTCGCCGCCGTGAACGCGCCCTTCGCGCCGCCGGTGACCGTCACGTCGCCCGTTGCGAACCCCGTCACGTCCTCCGACCACGCGAACGTCACGGTGAGCGCCGCCGTCGAGTCGATCTTCGGCGGCACCCCCGTGATCGAGACAGCCGGGGCCGCCGCGTCCCACGTCGCCGTGGCCGACACGGCCGACGCCGGGCCGGTGTTGAGGCCGTCGGTCGCGGCGTCCGCGGCCACCTCGACCGTCACGTTCGATCCGTCCGTCGGCGTCACCGCCAGCGCGTAGCTCCTCCCGCTGCCGGAGAACGCGCCCTTGGTGCCGCCGGTCACCGTCACGTCCGCGGCGACGAAGCCGGTCACGTCCTCCGACCACGCGAACGTCGCCGTGAACGCTGTCGTCGAGTTGATGGTCGCCGGCACCCCGCTGATCGAGACCGCCGGGGCCGCCGCGTCCCAAGTGGCCGTGGCCGACACGGCCGACGCCGGGCCGGTGTTGCCGCCGTCCGTCGCCGCGTCCGCCGCCACCGTCACCACGACGTCCGCCCCGCCGGCCGGTGTCACGGCCAGCGTGTACGAGGAGGCCGTCGCCGCCGCGAACGCGCCCTTGGCGCCGCCGGTGACCGTCACGTCGGCGGCGACGAATTCGGTCACGTCCTCCGAGAAGGTGAACGTCGCCGTGAAAACGGTCCTCGAGTTGATCTTCGGCGGCACGCCGGTGATCCCGAGCGTCGGCGCCGCCGCGTCCCAGGTGGCCGTCGCCGAGACCGCCGACGCCGGGCCCGTGTTGAGGCCGTCGGTCGCGGCGTCCGCCGCCACCGTCACCACCACGTCCGCCGAGCCGGACGGCGTCACCGCCAGGCTGTAGCTCCTGCCGTTCCCCGCGAACGCGCCCTTGGCGCCGCCGGTGACCGTCACGTCGGCGGCGACGAATTCGGTCACGTCCTCCGAGAAGGTGAACGTCGCCGTGAAAACGGTCCTCGAGTTGATCTTCGGCGGCACGCCGGTGATCCCGAGCGTCGGCGCCGCCGCGTCCCAGGTGGCCGTCGCCGAGACCGCCGACGCCGGGCCCGTGTTGAGGCCGTCGGTCGCGGCGTCCGCCGCCACCGTCACCACCACGTCCGCCGAGCCGGACGGCGTCACCGCCAGGCTGTAGCTCCTGCCGTTCCCCGCGAACGCGCCCTTGGCGCCGCCGGTGACCGTCACGTCGGCGGCGACGAATTCGGTCACGTCCTCCGAGAAGGTGAACGTCGCCGTGAAAACGGTCCTCGAGTTGATCTTCGGCGGCACGCCGGTGATCCCGAGCGTCGGCGCCGCCGCGTCCCAGGTGGCCGTCGCCGAGACCGCCGACGCCGGGCCGGCGTTGAGGCCGTCGGTCACCGAGTTCGCCGCTACGGTGACCACCACGTCCGCCGAGCCCGTCGGCGTCACCGCCAGCGTGTAGGAGGAGCCGTTCACGGCCGCGAACGCGCCCTTCGTCCCGCCGGTCACAGTCACGTCGCCCGTGGCGAACCCGGTGACGTCCTCGGACCAGCTGAACGTCGCCGTGAGCGCGGTCCTCGAGTTGATCTTCGCCGGCACCCCGCCGATCGCGACAGTCGGCGCCGCCGCGTCCCACGTCGCCGTCGCCGAGACCGGCGTCGGCGGACCCCTGTGGGTACCGACGGTCGCCGAGTTGGCCGCCACGGTGACCACCACGTCCGCCGAGCCCGTCGGCGTCACCGCCAGCGTGTAGGAGGACCCGTCCACCGCCGTGAACGCGCCCTTCGTCCCGCCGGTGACCGTCACGTCGCCCGCGGCGAACCCGGTCACGTCCTCGGACCAGCTGAACGTCGCCGTGAGCGCGGTCCTCGAGTTGATCTTCGCCGGCACCCCGCCGATCGAGACCTTCGGTTCCGGCCCGTCATCGTCGTACACGAGCACGGTCTGACGGTATGGGGCCACCACTCTGTAGCCTTGGCCTACCAACACGCTGACATATACGCGTCCCCAAATCGGCGCCTGGACTTCGTCGTTCACCGTAGCCACCGAATAGCTCGCGCTGCCGCTGGTTCCCACCGTCACACTCTGCACGCCTAGGTCGCCAGCCGCGACGTAATCGAGGTGGCGGTGGACATACAGTTGTACCGCCAGCGCTGTGGTCGGCGGCGGCGTCACCGTAACCGTGAACGTCGCGCTCTGCCCCTCGGTCACGTCCGGGTCACGCGTGAGCGAAACCGTCGGGCGCGTTTCGACGACTCCATCGTCGTCGTCCCTGATCGCAATCGTGGCCGAACTGGGGGTACCGGCCCGGTAGCCATGCCATTCAAAACCGATAATCGATGCCGTGATCGAACCGTCCGGCTCTTGAACGCCGTCGTCGATGGTGGGGGCCCGCAACATCACAGGCGAGATACCCGGGTTAGGGGTGCGCGACGCGCCGGGGAGTGTGGTGCGGACGAAGTCGCCAACCCGACTCGTAAACTTGATGCTCGGAGCACCGGGATGGTTCCACTCCGCAACTGTCGGCGGATCCAGGTGCGCAAAGAATTGTAGCGGCTCGCCCTCGGTCACTTCTTGGGCCACCGGAGTCAGGGTGACTGTCCCTTGGTCGGGAGCGTCGTTGTCAATGATCCATTGTGTTCGCGTCAGCGCCACCCCGCTGTAGTCGCCACCCGATGCGGTGTGTATCAGGTAATGTTCCCAGTTCGTGTCCAAATGGTCGTCCTCTGCGGCCGTCACCGTCACGCGCTGGGCCGTGTTCCAGTCCGACGTCGTGAACCTCAACGAGGCCGGGTTCCAGGTCACCCCGGCTCTTTCCGCACCGGTCGCCCGCCCTGTGATGCTCACTGTCACCGTGTCCGTCGGCTGCGTCGCCAGCGCCACCGTGTAGCTTGCGCTGCCGCCCTCGTCCACCTGCACCTGAGACGGCGGCAGCACCAGCCCGGGTGTTTGGGCCTCGGCGGGGAACGCCAGGACTCCTGCAGGGAAGCAGCAAAAAAGGACAAGAGCAGACGGGAGCGGAATCCGCCCTTCGGGGCGAGGCGCATGCCCGAACCGTCCATCTCGGGTGCGCCATAGAACGAAGTTGCCACAAGCACTTACCGCATGCGGAGACACTACCTCATGGGAACGAGCTCATGGAACGGAGTGTAGTACAGGACAACACTGGAGTTTGCGGTGCTTTCATGCGTGGATGCGTTCCGGCCGCGCGTAGATGTTGAAGCGCTCGGCCTTGAGGAATCCCGCCAGGGTGATGCCCTGGTCCTCGGCCAACTCGACGGCGAGGCTGGACGGGGGGCCGATCGACGCGACCAGCGGCGTACCCGCGACCGCTGCCTTCTGCAGCAGCTCGAAGCTCGCCCGCCCGCTCAGCAGGATGCCGTGCCCGGCGAGGCCGCCCTCGGCCAGGTAGGATCCGGCAAGCTTGTCGAAGGCGTTGTGGCGTCCGATGTCCTCGCGGACGCGCAGGATCCCGCCCCTGGCGTCGAAGCTCGCGGTCGCGTGCAGGCCGCCGGTGCGGGCGAACTCGGTCTGTCTGCTCCGCAGCGCCGCAGGCAGCCGCTGGAGGGTGGCCGCCCGGATCGAGAACGGCGTGTGGCTCCGGTCGGGCACGTGGATGCGCACGGCGTCCAGCGACGCCTTGCCGCACACGCCGCAGCTCGAGGTCGTGTAGAAGTGCCGCAGGAGACCGCCGGGGTCCACGGCGACAGCGTCGGCGAGTTCCACGCGCACGACGTTGCGGATGCCCTTGTCGGGGCTCGGCGGGCCGCAGGGCTCGACCAGACGCACGTCCTGGTCGGCCGACACGATGCCCTCGCCGGCCAGGAACCCGACCGCCAGTTCCTCGTCGTTGCCGGGGGTGCGCATCGTGATGGAGATGCTCTGCTCCACGCGGCGGTCGCCGTCGCGGTAGGACAGCCGGATCTCCAGGGGCTCCTCGATGGTGACGACATCGGAGCCGGTGCGCCGGCCGGCATCGTCGGCGACGGCCTCGACGTCGATCCGCAGACTGGCCGGGGGGGCCTCGAAGGCCTCGATGGCGGGTTTGGTCCGGTTCCCGCGGGTCATCCCGCCGGCAGGAGGTCGATCTGCTCGGTGGTCCGGCTGTGGAATTCCTCCTGCCATGGCGAACGGTGGTTCGCCGGCCGTATCTCCACGGCGGTCACCTTGTACTCGGGACAGTTCGTCGCCCAGTCGGAGAGGTTCGTCGTCACGACGTTCGTGCCCGTGGAAGGATGGTGGAACGTCGTGTAGACGACGCCCGGCACCACCCGCTCGGTCACCTCGGCGCGCAGCGTGATCTCGCCCATGCGGCTGGTCACCGAGACCCAGTCGTCGGTGCGTATGCCGCGCAATTCGGCGTCCGCCGGATGCACCTCGAGGCGATCCTCGTCGAGCCACTCGACGTTCTCGGTACGCCGCGTCTGCGCGCCCACGTTGTACTGGGTGAGGATGCGACCGGTGGTCAGGAGAAGCGGGAACTTCCGGTTCGCCTTCTCCTCGGTGGGCTGGTACTCCGTGAGCACGAAGAGCCCCTTGCCGCGCACGAACTCCTCGCGGTGCATGACCGGCGTACCCTCCGGGGCCGCGTCGTTGCAGGGCCACTGGACGCTGCCGACGCGGTCGAGCAGGTCGAACGAGACGCCCGCGAACGTGGGCGTGAGGGACGCGATCTCGTCCATGATCTCGTGCGCGGAGCCGTACTCCATGGGATAGCCGAGGGCCCGCGTCAGCGCCTGTGTCGTCTCCCACTCCGCCATGCCGGTCTTCGGCGGCATGACCGGGCGCACGCGGTTGATGCGCCGTTCGGCGTTGGTGAACGTGCCGTCCTTCTCGAGGAAGGAGGTGCCCGGGAAGAAGACGTGGGCGAACTTGGCCGTCTCGTTCAGGAACAGGTCCTGGACGATGACGCACTCCATCGCGGTCAGGGCTTCTTCCACGTGCTGCGTGTTCGGGTCGGACTGGGCGATGTCCTCGCCCTGGATGTAGATGCCCCTGAACCGCCCCGCGCAGGCGGCGTCCAGCATGTTCGGGATGCGGAACCCCGGTTCCGGGTCGATCCGCGTGTCCCACGCCTGCTCGAACGTCGCGCGCGCGTCGTCGTCCGTGATCATGCGGTAGCCCGGGAGTTCGTGGGGGAACGACCCCATGTCGCAGGCGCCCTGGACGTTGTTCTGCCCCCGCAGCGGGTTGACGCCGACGCCCGGACGGCCGATGTTGCCGGTCGCCATGGCGAGGTTGGCCATGGCCATGACCATGGTCGAGCCCTGGCTGTGCTCGGTGACGCCGAGACCGTAGTAAATGGCGGCGTTCGGCGCGGTGGCGTAGGCGCGGGCGGCGGCGCGGATGTCTTCGGCGGGCACCCCGGTCACCTCGGCGACGCTTTCGGGTGCGTTCTCCGGCGCGGCGGCGAACTCGAGCCACTCCCGGAACGATTCGACGTCGCAGCGGTCGTTGACGAACTCCTCGTCCAGCAGCCCTTCGGTGACGACGACATGCGCGAACGCGTTCATGAGCGGCACGTTGGTGCCGGGCAGGAGCGGCAGATGGAGGTCGGCCTCGACGTGCGGCGAGCGCACCAGGTCGATGCGACGGGGATCCGCGATGATGAGTTTCGCCGGCGGCTTTCCCGGATTGTCTTGGCGCAGGCGCCGCTTCATGCGGGACGCGAACACCGGGTGCCCTTCGGTGGGATTCGCGCCGATGACCACGATCGTGTCCGCATGGTCCACCGAGTCGAAGTTCTGGGTGCCGGCGGACGTCCCGTAGGTCTGCTTCAGGCCGTATCCGGTCGGCGAGTGGCACACGCGCGCGCAGGTGTCGACGTTGTTGTTGCCGAACGTGGTCCGGACCATCTTCTGGATGACCCAGACCTCCTCGTTGGTGCAGCGGGAGGACGTGATGGCCCCGATGGCGCCGACGCCGTGCTCGCCCTGGATCTCCCGCAGGCGGCGGGCCGCGAAAGCGACCGCTTCCTCCCACGGCACGGCGCGCCACGGGTCCGTGATGCGCTCGCGGATCATCGGTTCCAGGATCCGTTCCCGGTGGTGCGCGTACCCCCAGGCGAAGCGGCCCTTCACGCAGGAGTGGCCGTGGTTGGCCTTGCCGTCCTTGTCCGGCGTCATGCGCACGACCTGGTCGCCCTTGATCTCCGCCTTGAACGAGCAGCCGACGCCGCAGTAGGCGCAGGTGGTCTTGACGACGCGGTCGGGCACGCCGTGGTCGATGACGGACTTCTCCATCAGGGTCGCGGTGGGGCAGGCTTGCACGCACGCGCCGCAGGAGACGCACTCGGAGGAGAAGAAGTCGTCCGCGCCCGTCTTGACGGAGGCGTCGAAGCCGCGGCCGTCGATGGTCAGGGCGAAGGTGCCCTGGACCTCGTCGCAGGCGCGCACGCAGCGCGAGCAGACGATGCACTTGGACGGATCGAAGGCGAAGTAGGGGTTCGAGGTGTCCGCCGGGACATCGAGGTGGTCGGCGCCGCCGGCATAGCGCACCTCGCGCAGGCCGACGGCACCCGCCATGTCCTGCAGTTCACAGTCGCCGTTCGCGGAGCACGTCAGGCAGTCGAGCGGGTGGTCGGAGATATAGAGTTCCATGACGCCGCGGCGCATCTTCGCGATCGTCTCGCTCTGGGTGCGCACGGCCATGCCCGCGGCGACCGGCTCCGTGCAGGACGCGTGCAGGCCGCGGCGGCCTTCCACCTCGACCAGGCAGAGCCGGCACGAGCCGAACGCCGCGAGGCTGTCGGTGGCGCAGAGCTTGGGCACGGGAATTCCGGCCTCGACGGCGGCGCGCATGATCGACGTGCCGGCGGGAACGGTCACGGCGGCGCCGTCGACCGTCAGGGTGACGGTCTCCGTGGCCCCGGATGGGGGTGTCCCGTAGTCGTGGTCCGCGATTCTCATGTGCGTATTCTCACCGACGCCGGCGTCGTCTCAACCGCCGCCGTGGGCCAGACCGAGCGCGCTACGCACGGGGATGGGCGTCATGCCGCCCATCTGGCACAGGCTGGCGTGCTCCATGACGTCGCACAGGTCGGCAATCATAGCCAATTCCACGTCCGGGCGTTCGCTCGCGATGAGGGCCTCGACGGTCTCCTTGCCGCGTACCGCGCCGATCCGGCAGGGCGTGCACTTGCCGCACGATTCGTGGGCACAGAAGGCGAACGCGTAGTGCGCCTGCCGGACCAGGTCCACGGTGTCGTCGAACACCACGATGCCGCCGTGGCCGACGCCGGCGCCGATCCCGGCGAGCGCCTCGTAGGTCATCGGCGTGTCGAGCTGCGCTCCGGCAAGGTACGCGCCGAGCGGGCCGCCGACCTGGACCGCGCCGACGGCGCGCCCGGTGCGCGTGCCGCCGCCCCAGTCCTCGATCAGTTCGCGCAGGGGCAGGCCGAACGGCAACTCGATGAGGCCGCCGCGTTCCACGTTGCCCGCGAGCTGGAAGGTCATGGTCCCCGTGGAACGTCCGACGCCGAGCTCCGCGTATGCCGCCCCGCCGTCCTCCAGGATGGCGGGAACGGCGCACAGGGTGATGACGTTGTGCACGAGGGTGGGCCTGCCGAACAGCCCGGCGATGGCCGGTACGGGCGGCTTGACGCGGATCTCGCCGCGCTTGCCCTCGAGGCTCTCGAGCAGCGAGGTCTCCTCGCCGCAGATGTAGGCGCCCGCGCCTACGAAGAGTTCGATGTCGAAGGACTCGAGCAGCCCGAGCCCGCGGGCGGTGTCGATGGCCCTGGAGAAGATCTCGGCGGCCAGGGGGTACTCGGAGCGCAGGTAGACCACGCCGGTATCGGCTCCGACCGCATGCCCCGCGATGAGCATGCCCTCGATCAGGCGGAACGGGTCGCCCTCCATGATGAGGCGGTCGGCGAAGGTGCCGGAGTCGCCCTCGTCGGCGTTCACGACCACGTACTTCCGGTCGGAGGGCGTGTCGTGGACCGTGCGCCACTTGATGTGGGCGGGAAAGCCGGCCCCGCCGCGCCCGCGCAGCCCGCTCGCTTCGATTTCGGCGAGGATGTCGGCCGGTTCCTGGTCGAGATGGGCTCGCAGCGGCGCGGGGTCGTAGTCGAACGGGTCGATCCGACCACAGCGGTCGAAGACCAGCCGCTGTTGGCCTGCCAGGGCCGGAATCTCGTCGGTGGGCCCGATGCGCGCCGCCGCGAGCTGGTCGAGGCTGGCGACCGGGCCGTAGGCGATGCCGTCTATCTCGATCAGGGGCTCCGCCCAGCAGAGGCCCAGCGACCCGGTGCGGATCACGTCATGGCCCGCGGCGGCAAGCTCGGCGGCGATGCGGTCCGCTCCGAGCGCGTTGGCGAGGGTCTCGTGGGGGACTTTCGCCAGGCTCATGGGGCGAGCGCCTCGGGCGTGGCCCGCACGACGACGCGGTCGTTCACCATCGCGGCCGGACCCGCGGTGCACAGGCCAAGGCAGTACACCGCCTCGAGGCTCACGCTGCCGTCGGGGCTCGTCGCGCCGAGGGCGGCGCCGAACCGGGCCACCGCCGCGGCCGTGAGTTCGCGAGCGCCCACGGACTGGCACGCCTCGGCCTGGCAGATCCGAATGTGCGCGCGGCCGCGGGGCTCGGTGTTGAGATCGCCATAGAACCCGACGATGCCACGCACCTCGGCGACGCTCAGGTTGAACGTCTCGGCCACGGCCTCCATGTGGGGACGCTGGACGTAGCCGAACGCGGCGGCGATTTCCCGCAGTGCGGTGATCGGTCCGCCGATCCGTTGCGTGTGGCGTTCCGCGATCTCGCGGGCCGACGCTGCCTGGTCCATTTCGGAGAAACACGCCCAAAAAGGGCCGCCGACTATAGCATCGCGGCCGGCCCGGACGCCCGGTCGAAGGGGGCGGCGTCGGGTTGCGGCTACTCGGCGACGCTTCGCGCCGGTCTCAGCCGAGGTGGTGCGCGACGCCGAGCTCGGCACACGTCGCGGTGAACCACTCGATCACCTCGGGATGGTAGGGAATGCCGTTCGCCGAGCGGTCCGCCTCGTCCTCCGCCTCCAGCATGCCGGGATACACGACGCGCTCTTCGCCCGGCGCCGGGCGGCACTCCCGCAACCGCTTGAGGTACGCGTCCATGTCCGCCTTGAAGGCGTCGGCGTCCGTGAACGCGGCCACGTCGCAGGCGACGAAACTGTGCGCGAAGGCGGTGCGGCGGTCCGGTCCCGCTCCGGTGCCGCCGAGGACGGTGGTCAATACCTCGACCATCATCATCAGACCGAAACCCTTGTGGGAGCCGATCTCGCGCGTGCCGCCGAGCGGCAGCAACAGGAAGTTCGGCGGCACCGGCGCCTCTTCCATCACGGGCGCGCCGTCCGCTTCGGCTACCCAGCCCGGCGCGACATTGCCGCCGACGCGCCGCAGGAGGCCGATCTTGTTGCCGGCGACCGAACTCATCGACGCGTCGAACAGGAAGGGGACCTCCGTCCCCGCCGGGGCCGCGACGCCGATCGGGTTCAGCCCCAGCAGGGGTTCCGCGCCGAAGGTGGGCGCGACCTGGACGCCGCCGGAAGTCATGGAGATGCCGACCATGTCGTGCGCCAGGGCGCGGTGGGCGTGGTAGGCGGCGGCGCCGTAGTGCCCGCCGTTGCTGGTGACGGCGAACGCGATCCCGTACTGCTGCGCCCGCTCGATGGCGAGGTCCATCACGGCCGGTCCCACCACGAGGCCGAGCCCGTTGTCGGAGTCCACGTAGAGCGCCGGCCCGGTGTCCCGCTCGATCTTCCAGTCGGGCGTCGCGTTGATGTGGCCGTTGCGGAAACCGTGGACGTAGGCCCGCATCATGTTGCTGACGCCGTGGCTCTCGATGCCGCGCACGTCCGCGTAGATCAGCACGTCGGCGGCCTGGACCGCGTCCGTCGCGGGCATGCCGAAGGCGCCGAACATGTTCTCGACGGTGTGGCGCATGGCGTCCGGTGCGACCCGGACCGCGATGTCGTCCGGGACCTTGAATCGATCGAGCACGGAGTTCTCCTAGCGTGGAACGGGGGTGGCGGGAGCATAGCGGCCGGCGGCGCCGGTTGCATGTCGGGGCCCGGCGCGCGCCGGTGGGCCACGGCGGTGGTGGGCCGCGTCTTCCGTGAGCGTGTCGGAGGCTCCGGCGCGGTGCTACCATCCCGCCCGTGAGCGACGCAGGAGGGCGCGATGTCAGGATCAGCAGCGGTTGACGCCGAGGTTCGTTACCTCAACGCGGAATGGAAGGGGCGTCCGGACGCTCCGCGCATCGGTGACCGGACCTCCCGCCGGTCCAATACCGCGAAGCGCAAGGTGGCCATCGACGACGCCCGCGGACGGACGCTCGATCTGGATGCCTCGGGTTTCGTCCTGACGCGGCACGACTCGGCGATCGACGACTTCCACGACGCCGCGCAAGTACGCGGCGCCTACTACGGCGAGGTTGGCCGGGTGGTGCGCGAGATGACCGGCGCCGACGCGGTGTTCGTCTACTCGCATACCGTGCGCACCGAGGACACCAGCGACTTCAACGTGGCCTACGCGCGCTTCGTCCATTGCGACTACTCGCTGGCCGGCGCCGCGGAACGGCGGCGCAACGCGCTCGCCAAGCACCGCGCGGAGCTCGACCCGGCGCGGCACTGGGAGTTCGCCTGGTACAACACCTGGCAGCCGATCGAGCGCGAGGTGCGCAAGAACCCGCTGGCCGTGATCGATGCGGGCACGCTCGATCTGGCGGACGTGATCGACTATTACTACACCGGGTACCAGGGCAAGCCGGGTCCGGAGACGGGCGCGAT
Organism: Pseudomonadales bacterium; assembly: GCA_963664635.1. GTDB lineage: Bacteria > Pseudomonadota > Gammaproteobacteria > Pseudomonadales > Azotimanducaceae > VXNE01. The sequence continues at coordinate 2,214,178 of OY761542.1, forward strand.
GGAGGGCGGCGCGCCGTCCTCGATGCCGATCTTCAACCCCGCGCAGCGCTTCTTTTACTTCTCGCGGATGCAGACGCACGAGATGATGGTGATCAAGCAGCTCGACACCCGTCGGGACCGGGCGCGGGGCTGCCCCCACACGTCGTTCGACATCGAGGCGCCGGCGGATGCCCCCGGGCGCCGCAGCATCGAAGTGCGGATGGCCTGCGCCTTCGCGAGCTGACCTCCGCGGGGCCCTGCCTGCCCCGCACGGCGGGAGGGTGGGCTTTGCACCGGCCGCCCTGCATCGGTCGCCCTACATCAGTTGCGCGGCGACCTGCTCGAGGACGTCGTAGCGCGTGTCGAAGTTGGGCAGGATCATGACCTGGTGCAGCCCCGCGTCCTCCAGTGCGTGGAGGCGTTCGAGCAACTGGTCCCGCGTGCCGATCATGCAGCTTGCTCCCATGACCTCCGGGGTCAGGAAACGCTCCTCCTCCGGCAGCACCCAGCAGTTGTGGCCGCCATGGATGCGCTGGTGGCGCCGCTCGGCGGGCCAGGCCTCGAGTAGCGCGGTGTAGTCCTCCCAGATCCCCGCCATCGAATTCGGCGGCTGGTGCCCGAAGTTGCGGTACTGGTCGTACGAGTAGTGGACCGCCGCCATGGCCATGGCGCCGCACTGGCTCTTCACCCGGTCCGAGTCGACGGCTTCGCCTGCCTCGAGAATGACGATCGTCGTGAGTGCGGTCGCATAGTAGTCGTCGCGCGAGAACGCGCGCCCGGCGTCCCGCGCGCCTGCCTCGATCATGTGCCAGGAACGTCCGAGCGCGCCCGCGGACGCGGCCCCGAGGACGGCGCCGTCGCCGTGCTTGCCGGCGAGCGCGAGGGAGCGGGGCCCGAACCCGGAGACGTAGAGCGGGATCGGGTCCTCGAAGTTGACGAAGCCCTTGTCCGGCATGATGTGGACGATGGGCCGTCCATCGTCGTTCATCGCCTCCTCGCCCCGCAGCAGCGGCCGCAGCGTCGCGAGGTAGTCGTCGAACTCGCGGATGCGGTGCGGCTTCTTGCCCATCACCCGCATCGCCGTGTTGCCGGCGCCGACCCCGAAGAACGTGCGGCCCGGTGCGAGGGCGTTGATCGTCGCGATGCCGGCGGCGTTCACCGGGGCCGGCCGCGTGCCGGTGACGGCTACCCCGGTGCCGAGCCGGATGCGCGAGGTTCGCGTCGCCGCCAGTGCCAGCGTCGCGTAGCAGTCCGACCACAGCATCTGGCTGTCCGCCAGCCAGGCGTGGCTGTAGCCGAGTTCCTCGGCGCGCACGACGTAGTCGATGTCGCCGACGTGCGAGGCGACGCAGATACCCATGTCCATTGGACGGTCCTCCCGGAGTGGTGTCACTACCCTCCTACGTTGCATTGCCGGGCGCGAGTGCGCAAGATTCGTGGCCCTCTGACGAAGGCAGCACGGAGGCAGCACATGGACCTGTTGAAGGCGGTCAACAAGCCGATCGAGGCGGACGACGACACCATTCGCGCCGCGCTGGCAGACGCGCACATCCCGTCGCTCATGAACGCGCTCGTGCACCTGACGGGCGACGCGGACATCATCCGCGGCGACATCCAGCCGGAGTCCGGATTCCTGGTGGACCCGCAGGGCGGCATTTCGGAGGAGGACCAGCAGGGCGTCCGACGGCGGGCGTTCGAGGCCCTCAAGGCGTACCGGGACAACGGCCAGCGGTTGCCGCAGGCCCCGGACGCCGGTCTCGTCCACGAGATGGTCAACTTCGCGTCCGGGCAGGACCTGTCGCCGGACTACGGCACTTTCCTCGAGGCCGAACTCGCGCTGCGGGACGAGGACAGCTACGGCGTGCCGGAACTCGCGGAGCTTCCGGCCGAGGCGCGCGCCGGTTTCAAGGTGGTGATCGTGGGCGCGGGCATGTCGGGGCTCCTCGCCGGCATCCGGCTGAAGGCCGCCGGCATCGGCTTCGAGATCGTCGAACGGCATGGAGACGTCGGCGGCACTTGGTATCAGAACACCTACCCCGGCTGCCGCGTGGACAGCCCGAACCACACGTATTCCTACAGCTTCCACCCCACCGACTGGCCGCAGTTCTACTCCTCCCAGGAAGTGCTGCACCGGTACTTCGACGAGTGCGCGACGCAGTACGGGCTGCGCGACGACATCCGCTTCCACACCGACGTCGAGGCGGCCACCTATGTTGAGGACGAGGGTCTCTGGCACGTCGATATCCGGTGCCCCGACGGGACGCAGGAGACCCTTGTCGCCAACGCCATCATCAGCGCCGTCGGCCAGCTCAACCGCCCGAAGTGGCCCGACATTCCGGGGCAGGATCGCTACCGGGGCATCGCCTTCCATTCGACCGAGTGGGAACACGAGCATGATCTCTCGGGCAAGAAGGTGGTGGTGATCGGCACGGGCGCCTCGGCGTTCCAGTTCGCGCCGGAAGTGGCGCAGGAGGCGGCGAGCGTCACGATCTTCCAGCGCACGGCGCCGTGGATCTTCAACGCCCCGGACTACCACGAGTACGTCCCGGACGGGAAGCACTGGCTGCTGAACCACGTGCCGTTTTACGCGAAGTGGTACCGCTTCGGCATGTTCTGGCGCATGGCCGAGGGCATCCTCGCGTCGGCGAAGAAGGACCCCGCGTGGAACGAGACGGACCGCGCCATCAGCGCCGAGAACGACCAGTTGCGGGAACTGCTGACGGAGAGCATCGGGGCGCTCTGCGAGGACGACGCGGAGTTGTTCGGGAAGATCGTCCCCGACTACCCGGTGGCCGGCAAGCGCATCCTCATCGACAACGGCAACTGGATCCGGGCCCTGCGACGCGACAACGTCGACCTCGTCACGGACGCGATCGCCGAGATCGACGAGACGGGCGTGCGTACCGAGAGCGGCGCGCACTACGACTGCGACGTGCTGATCTACGGCACGGGGTTCACCGCCAGCAAGTTCCTGTGGCCGATGAAGATCACCGGGCGCGGCGGCGCGACCCTGGAGGGGCAGTGGGACGGCGACGCCCGCGCCTACATGGGCATCAGCGTGCCCAACTTCCCGAACCTCTTCTGCATGTACGGCCCGAACACCAACATCGTGGTGAACGGCAGCATCGTGTTCTTCTCCGAGTGCGAGATGCGCTACATCCTCGGCTGCCTGAAGCTGCTGATCGGAGGCGACAGGCGGGCCATGGACTGCCGCCAGGAAGTACACGACGCGTACAACGTGCGCATCGACGAAGGCAACCGGAACATGGCTTGGGGCGTCTCCAAGGCGCCGACCTGGTACCGCAACGACAAGGGCCGGATCGCGCAGAACTGGCCCTTCACGCTGCGCGAGTTCTGGAGCCAGACGCGCGAACCGGATCCCGCGGACTACGTGTTCAGTTGACCGGACCCGCCGCGGGACCGGGCGCCGGTCCCGCGGCAGATCGCCTCACACGCGGGATGCGACCTGGTCCCAGTAACGGGAGATGGCGTCGACGTGGCCGGCCGGGTCCGCCAGGCCCTGGTTCATGGTAATGACCGCCGTGTGGGTGACGCCCAGGTCGGCGAGGGACTTGATGCGGTCCAGTTCCTTCGGCCCGGCGTCGCCCATGGGCTGCATGCACTCCACGCCGACGCTGGCCGGGTCCCGACCCGCCGCCCGGGCCGCCGCGCGCATCGTGTCGAGCTGCGCGGCCAGATCGGGATTGAAGAACGGGAACCAGCCGTCCGCGATGCGTCCGACGCGCTCGAGGACGGCGGGCGCCATGCCGCCGAGCCAGACCGGGATGGAGCGGCGTACCGGCAGGGGATTGAGGCCGGCGTCGGTCACCTTGTGCCAGCGGCCGTCGTAGTCGACCGCCTCCTCCGCCCACAGCTTGCGCATCACGTCGATCTGCTCCTCGCTGCGCGCGCCGCGGTCGTGGAAGTTCTCGCCGAGGGCCTCGTACTCGACGTCGTTCCAGCCGGTCCCGATGCCGAGGCGCAGCCGGCCTCCCGAGAGCACGTCCACGGACGCGGCCTGCTTGGCGACGAGGGCGGTCTGGCGCTGCGGCAGGATGATGACGGCGGTGACGAACTCGAGGGTCTCCGTGAGGCCGGCCAGGTAGCCGTACAGGACGAACGGCTCGTGGAACAGGCTCGCGGACGTGTACGGGCCCTGCCAGTCGGGCCGGCTCGCCGTGTTCGCCCCGAGCACGTGGTCGAAAGCGATGATGTGATCGTAGCCGGCGGCCTCGGCGGTGGTGGCGAATCTCGCGACCGCCTCGGGATCGGTGCCGATTTCGGTCTGTGGGAACACGACGCCCAGTTTCATGGCAGGTCTTCCTGTGCAGGTGAGTGGCGGGCGGCAGCGTATATCATCGCGCGTCGCCAATGCGACGCGTTGGCGTTGCTCGACAGTTGCTCGAAAACGCCGGCGTGCCGTGGACAGCCAGCGAGTGGAGAACGGCCCATGAAAGTCGCCCTGATGTCGAACCCGTACAACCGCGTGGATCTCTTCGAGGAAGCCGGCCTCGAGGTGCTCGAGGGACCGACCCGGACCGCGGCGGAGATGATCGACCTGCTGCGGGACGCCGACGGCGCCCTGGTCAACATCATCCCCGCGACCACGCGCGAGGTGCTCGAGGCGTGTCCGAAGCTCAAGGTGGTGAGCCGCATGGGGGTCGGTGTCGACTCGATCGACCATGACGCCGCCACGGACCTCGGCGTGCTGGTCTGCAACACCCCGGGGGTGAACACGACGGAGGTGGCCGACCACGCCGTCGCCCTGTTGCTGTCCCTGACGCGTTGCCTGCACGACTCCATCCACGCCACGCGGGAGGGCAGGTGGAGCACGGACCGGCCGACGATCCGCGGCTACCAGACGGGCGTCCGCCGCATCGCGGGGCACACGGTCGGCATCATCGGTTTCGGCAACATCGGACGGGCGTTCGCGACACGCATCCGGGGCTTCGGGCCCGCGGAGATCGTGGCGCACGATCCCTACGTGCCGCAGGGCACGGGGGACCTGTACGGCGTGCGCATGGTGTCCTTCGAGGAACTGCTGTCCGGCTCCGACTACATCACCATCCACTGCTCGGCGACGGCCGAGACGCGGCACATGATCGACTCCAACGCCCTCGGGCTCATGAAGGACACGGCGATGCTGGTGAATACCGCGCGCGGACCGATCGTCGACGGCGCCGCCCTCGCGGACGCGGCGCGGGAGGGGCGCATCGGCGCCGCCGCGCTCGACGTTACCGAGATGGAGCCGGTCGACCCGGAAGACCCGCTGCTGCGCCTGCCGAACGTCATCGTGACGCCGCACATCGCCGGGTTCTCGCCGACGTTCCTCGAGGATTGCCCGCGGCGGCAGGCGGAGAACGTCATTCGCGTCCTGCGGGGACAGGCGCCGCATGGACTCACCAACCCGGAGGTCATCAAGACCATCGCGGTGATGCGCTCGACCGACCCCGGGCGGTGGGCGGGCGTGCCGGACTTCTCGACGGCCCTGGCGGTGTAACGGTCGCCAACCCAGCGTCGATTGCACTTGGCCTCCTGTTGCTCGAACTCGGCGAGCAGGCTGCCAACGAGATCAGTTCGACGGTCGACGCGACCGTAGAAAAGACCGCGCGGGACGGCAGTTTGCATGACGCCACGATCGGGTTGTCCGAGGCTGGAACGGGTGTCACCGTCCACTGTAGCGCGCTGCCCAAGAACGAAGGGACGGCGCCGCTCAAGCGTCGCTGCGAGAGACGAAAGGGCGTCCAGGGGGCCCGTGAGTGGTTCGGCGTCGCCTTGACCCCGGATGGCTCCGTGCGGCTCGTTTGCCAGCTTCGCGATCAAGCGCCGTAGCTCGTCGCGTTCCACCGTCGTCAGACCGTCCGACCGGCGCCCTCGCCAAGCCCCTGACGCACCCAGTTGCGAATCACCCGCGCCGAGCAGTCGAACTCCCGCGACGACTCCTCCGGCGTACGACCCGTGCCCACCAACTCCACCATCTGCCGACCGTACTCCGCCGCATGTCGCCTCGGCCTCGTCATCCGTGACTGACCGCAGTCTCAGGGTGTCCACAAAAGCAGGTCAACTCCACCGGTCCAGTCGCGTGGGAGGAGAGTTTGCAACAGCTACCGCGTGCCTCTGACACACACAATACTCGCGTAACCAGACCGCACAATACTCGTGCATGCAGACGCCCCCATGCTATCGTTAGCGTTCATTACGGTCGGCACCGGCATGGTCGCGCCCAACGAGAAACTGGCTCAATCGCTGACCTCCTTGCGCCACCTTCAGGAACGTGGCCGGGGCGTCTACCGGTCCGCGGAATTCTCAAGAGAAGATCGCGAGCGCTTGGTGCGCCATGGCTGGCTGATGCCGATTGTCAAAGGCTGGTTGATGGCGAGCGAACCCGGCGTCCGGGAACACGATTCGACGCCTTGGCACTCTGCGTTTTGGGAGTTCTGCTCGCGATACTGCACGCATCGTTTTGGTTCTCGGTGGCACCTGTCGCCCGACCTTTCACTGACTCTCCATGCAGAGAACTCAACGGTGCCGCACCAAGTCATCGTACATGCTGTCGATGCGCGAAACCATCGGATCGACTTGCCGTTCGAGACATCGCTGTTCAATCTCAGAAGTCCTCGGGCCCCGGCACCAGACGATCTCTGCTTCAAGGATGGCCTGCGCCTGTTTACGGCCGACGCGGCCCTCGTGCGCGTGCCAGAGCGCTTTTTTCGGGATCACCCCGTTGAGGCGCAAACGGCACTGGCGTCTGTGCGCCAAGTCACGGAACTGGTTCATCGTCTGCTGGAGGGAAGTCACTCGAGGGTGGCGGGTCGATTGGCTGGCGCATTCCGTCATATCGGACGAGAGAGGTTCGCAGACGAGATTCTTCGCGCCATGCGTTACACCGAACATGATGTTCGAGAATCCAATCCTTTTGTATCGGGTGACGGGCAGGCCGCGATTGCGCGTGGACGTATCCGGGGATATACGTCTCCTCCAATCACCCTTCGCATACGAAGCTTGTGGGATTTGGCGCGCGACCCTATCGCGGACGTCTTTCCCGCACCCCCGGGTCTGCCCGTGGAGGCCGATGCAAAGAAGCGATTTCTCAAACAGGTCCACGACATTTACGTGACCGATGCCTACCATTCACTCTCCATTGAGGGATACCGGGTTACTCAAGAACTCATTGACCAGGTTCGGGCAGGGGATTGGGATCCCAAGCACGTACCGGAGGACCGACAACAACACGATACCCTTGCGGCACGCGGCTACTGGCAGACATTTCTGGCCGTTCAGCAGTCCGTGGGCGATATTCTGAATGGCGCTAACGCAGGGGAGACCTTTCGTACGGATCATGGGCGATGGTTTTTGGCAATGTTCGAACCCTTTGTAGCGGCCGGTGTGTATGGCACGTCGGGGCTGGGAGGCTATCGCAATCAACCCGTGTATCTCCAAGGATCAAGGCATGTGCCGCCGCGTTACGAGGTTGTTCCAGATGCAATGGACACCCTGTTCTCACTTCTGGAGGAGGAGTCGCATCCCGCCGTGCGCGCAGTAGCGGGGCATTGGTTGTTCGGACACATCCATCCGCACCGTGATGGCAACGGCCGGATCGCTCGATTCCTGATGAATGCAATGCTGGCGTCCGGAGGGTACCCCTGGACCGTCATTCGCGTGGAAGACCGGGCGGGATATCTCGTTGCACTGGAGTCCGCAAGCGTCGATCAGGTTTTCGAGCCTTTTGCTGAATTCCTGGCGCAGGAAGTACGGAAAAACATGCCTGATCCGAGCGCGGATGTGGGCGCGCACATGGGTCCGTCGCCGTGACTCGGGCACCGTCGCCACAGCCGCTGGCGGAGGTGGCTGCCGGGAGGAGCGACTGGCCGCCGCCGCTGACCCTAACGCGGCTCACGTCGCAGAGTGGAGCAGCGGCCGGGGTCCGTCTCTAACGCCGCAGCCTGGCAACACACGCCTCGTCGGTCTGAGGCGAAGCCTCGCTAGACTGAGTGCGGCTGACTCTCGGGCGTTGCCGTCGGGGTCCAGAGCGCGCAGGACCGTACGCCGATGCCGGTTCGGGGGACGGGCGGCATCGTGACCACACGAATCGGAAGACGCCGTCGGGCCGAACTGGACAATGGTCTTGGAGAACGGTGCCGAATTGTGGCAGCGTTCGGTGATCGGTGACGGTGCCGCCGTAGGTGGCGGACGAAGTACTGCAGGAGGCGGTCGAGGTGTCAGGTGACGTGAACGAGGTCGTTGGAGGGCAGCAGCGCTTCGCGGAACTCGCGAGGATTCTGCGTGGCTGTAAGCCCGTGAAGCTGGAACGACTCGTCGGCCGCCTGCTGGGCGGGGTGCTCGGGGTGCCGTTCCGGTTCGCTCGCGGCGGGGACCAGCACGGCGGCGACGGCGGAACGCGTGATCCGGGGCCGCGGGCCATTAGGTACGAGGCACGTCGGTACGCGGAGAACACTCGGCTCGACGAGCGAAGAATCCTCGGTCAGATCGACCAGGCTGCAGACGACAACCCCGACCTGGAGGCCTGGGTGCTGGCCACCACGAGGGAGGTGTCGGAGCAAACACACGGGGCGATCACGAAAAAGGCGACGCGGGAAGGGATCGCGGCGGTGGTGATCGACTGGTCGCCGTTGCCGCTTCCTCGACTGGCCGTCCTGTGCGCGTCCGATTTGGGCGCGTTCGAGTCGGAGTACGGCGGCGGGCATCAAGAGTTGCTGGCGGACATTGTCAGAACGGAGGGATACGAAAGAACGTTGGCCGACATCAAGCGGGAGCTAGAGAGTTGGTCCGTAGGCTACGAGCTGGTTCGGAGGGCGAGCCACCTGCGACTCGAGGAGATCTGGCGGTCGCGTAGTGCGGCGGGGACTCACTTCGGGCAGGACGTGGCGGGAGGCTTTGAGGAGGCCGGGCATGTCCGACGGCTCGCAGTGACGGAGCGTCTGGACGGATGGTTCGACAATGCGGCGGTCGATCGTCCGGCGTTGGTGGTGGGGCAGGAGGGGATGGGCAAGACGTGGTCCGTCATGGACTGGCTGCAGGCGAGCCGCGACAAGCTCCCGATCATCGTTCTGGTGCCCGCCTCGGGCGTCGGGGCGGGCGATCCGCGCGATGTGTTGGACCTGATCGGATGCTACTTGCAGGATCTGGACCATGGCATTGAACGTCGGGAGAGCTACTGGCGGCAGAGGGTGCTACGGCTTTCGGCACGGCCGGAGCAGGAGGGGCCGACATTCTTAGTGTATTTCGACGGACTGAACCAGAGGCGGTCCTACGACTGGGCGGTGCTGCTCCGTCGTATGTTCGCCGAGACAGGCGGCGGCCGTGCGCGCATTGTCGTGTGCGCGAGGACATCCTTCGTGGATGATCAACTCGGGGGTCTGGTCGACCACAGGCCAGCCCCGGCGCGGATCGAGGTGGGGAGGTACGTCCTCGAAGCGGGCGGTGAGTTCGATCAGAAGCTGGCCATGGCGGGGATCGCGAGGAGCCAGCTGTCGGACGAGTTGGTCGACCTCGCGAGCGTGCCGAGGCTTTTCGACTTGGTCGTCGAGTTGAAGGGCGAGCTGGGCGGCCCGGAGGCGGTGACGAAGGACCGCCTGCTTTGGAAGTACGGCGCTTCGGCGGTGGCCGGGGCGACAGGGCGCGCCTTCAACGAGCAGGCGTGGCGGGCGTTCTTGCTTGAGCTGGCCGAGGAGTTTCTGGAGAACGAAGGCGATGTAAGGGCCCGTCGCGTATCCGAACTGAGCCATGACGCCGTGCTGACGGTGGACGAGGTCTATTCTCGTGTGTCGCTCGTCAAGGACGGGGTCTTCGCCAGGGTCGACTCGGAGAACGACGTGGCATTCGTGCCGGAATTCATGCACTACGCGCTCGGGCTTGCGCTAGTGAAGCAGATGGAGACCGCGCCGAGTGGCACGGAGGTCGAGACTGTCGCGCGGTTTCTCGAACCGATCGCGGGGCTGGACGAGCGCGTCGAGATCGTCAGGGCGGCGGTTTCGATCGCGCTATGCCGAGAAGGCGGCGAGCGCCGGGCGGCCGTTGTCGGGGCGCTTTGTACGGCGTGGGTCCGGAGTCAGGAGTTCCCGCCTGAACACGAGGACGAGTTGCGGCGGTTGGCGCCGGAACTCGTCGAGGGTCTGCTGGACGCCGTGGAGGCTTGCGGAGGCTACGGACTGTCCGGGCCGCGCTACCGGGCGATCAACGCGCTGGACAGCGTCGACTGGGAGGACGAGGCCGTGGCGCAAGCGATTGCCAACCGGGGTGCCCGGTGGTGCGGATTCCTGTCCCGTGAACGGTGGGCGAGCGCCGACGAGGATCGGCGCAACTACCGGTTCGAGGGCCGGCGCAAGAGGCTCCTCAAGCGCGTCGGCACGGCCGACGTCGGCACGTTGCGTCTTGCCGGGCACGAGTTCGAGATCGTCGACGCGCACACCCGGGAACTGGTCGTGGCTGCGGCGCAGTTGCTGCAGGGCCGCCCGCTCGCGCTTGCGGTCCACTTCCTCGAAGTCGATGCGATCCGGGCGGCGGTGGACGGCGAAATCGAGGACTCGGTGGTGTGGCTCAACATGCTCAACGGCGTGGATCCGTGCAAGACGGCCGCGCTCCTCAGGGACAGGGCAGACGCGATGTCCGGGATGGCCGTCGAAGGCGGCGTCCATCCGGACCTGTACGCACGGGTCGCTGCGCTCATGCTGTGGCGTACCGGCTACGAGGAGGACGCCGAGAAAGCGTCCGGGATCGACCCGAACATCGACGGGTGGCCAAGCTACGCAAGCGAGTATCTGGCGAATCCGGGGGAGTCGCGCTATCCGTTGGAGCGGCGCCATGCGGGCCGGGTGCTGGGGGACGCCGCCATTCCCGTGTGGAGACGCATTGCACGCACGAAGGAGTCGTTTCTGGATCCGAACCTCGAGATTCCTTCGGAGTTCGCAAGGGTGGTGGCGGAAGCCGGCGACGGGTTCGACTTCTCGCAGCATGCGATCGGGAGGCAGCGGCACCCCACCGACTCGGCGTGGGAGGAACTGTCCCTGGCGTTGGCAAGGTGCGCGCCGGGCGCGTTGGCGACCACGGAGAGGAGGCGCCTACAGGAGTTCGGCGGAAGACGGGGCGAGGGGCGGCTCGGCGCGGCGATGGAGGTGCAGGGCTTGCTGATGCTGGTCGGAGAATCGGAGAGCGCCAGCCTGAGGAGGCTGCGTGCGCGAGCAGAGGAGAAAGCGGACGGGCACGAGAGGTGGGTGCGGTCGAATCTGCTCGTCGCGGAGATCCAGCACGGGACATCCGTGGAGCAGATTCGGACGATCATGGACGCGCGACTGGAGTTCGTCGACAGTTCCTTGGGGGATGCTTGCGGGACGCCGACCAAGGAGGAGCTCGACCTGTTGCTGGACGAATACCAGGGGGAGGAACCTGGGAGTCTCCTGCGGATGGCGCAGCTATTGGGCGGACACGACCTTGAGTTGAGCGCAAGGGCATTCGACGCGTTCGCGGCGCTGCTCGAGGCCGGGGCGGACGATGCGGGCGCCGTGTGGGTGATGCTGGGATGCAACGCCCCGATGCGGTTGGCCGCGAGGCTCGACGCTTGGGACTGGAAGTGGTCGGTAGACAAGGAGTTCACCGAGAACACGATGGGATCTCACGCGTTGGCGATGACGAAGGTCGACGTGCCGTTCGAGGAGTTCGCGTGGCGCGTGGCCCCCGCCAAGCTGTTGACGGCCCTTTCCCGTGGAGAGCGTAGCCGCTCGGACGTCGAGCTGGGCGTGGGAATGGTGGGTTGCTTCCTCGACGACGGGCCGACCGGGATCCCCGAACCGCTGGTGGACGTGAAGTTCGACCGGGACGCCGCGAATCGCGCGGCGGACTACCACTTCACGGTTGGGGGGATCCTGGAGGAGGCCGTTGGCGACGAGGTGGCAGGCCGCAACGAGCAGGAGGTAACGCCGACGGAGTACGACGCCTGGCGGCAGGAACTGGTCCGGCGCTACGCCGACGACCTCGGCGGGATGCGGCGGAAGGGCGCGCAGTTCCGCATGGTAAACATGCGAGCGGAGGATTTCGACGTAGTGTGGCGCCATTGGCCGGATGCCGTCGACGCGTGGCTCGAGGGCATGGAAGAGCCGTCGTCCGAATTCACGATGCGCGCAAGGCTTGCCGACGGCTTCTACGTCGGGTTGTGCGAGGCGCTGCTCGCGCGCGACCCGGCGCGGGGCGTGGTCCTGTGGGAAGCGCTCCGGAGGCGCTTGACTTCCGTGCGGTTCACGGTCCGGGGAGATGCCGACCTGTTCACCGATCTGCTGCTGGCGGCGAAGGCGTGCGACGCGGTGGACGATGCGTTGGTGCGGCTCTACGAGTCGTGTCGCAATGATCGCGAGTTGATCGACTTCGTGGTCGCGGCGCGGTGCGCGCAGCGATTGGAATGGCTCGCGGGGCGGGTGGCGCGCGATGCGGAGTCGGCTTGCCCGGTGGACCGGCTTCGGTCCGCGTTTGTCGGCCCGCTGCTTGCGGAGCCCACTGTGGCATCCGAGGACGCATGGCCGCAGGGACAGGTGCGAACGGTGTCCGAACTCGCGTGGATGCTGAGACAGCGGGAGACTTTCGCACTGCACTGGTTCGGGGAGTTCGTGGAGTCGGAGTCGGCGGAGGCGGCGCATGCGGCGTGGCGTCTGTTTAAGGCGTGCGCGGATCGGCGTGTGTGGTGCTGGATGGGCGACATGTTGGACGATCTTCGTGCGAGACCTGGGGCGCTTCCGATTTTGAAGCTCCGCTTCGTGCGAGCTGAGGAGGCCGCGCTCCAGAGGGCGATGAAAGGCAACGAGAAGGAGTGGGCGGCCACATTCGCGACCCGGCGCTACCCGAAGGCGCTACGACCCTGGAACACGGGTAGCTAGAGCGGCAACGAACGTTCGTCCTATGGGCCAGTGATCGGGCATGGGACCGAACGCGGACCACGGGTCCACGTCGAGGCGGCCGGCGGGCCTCGTGGTGTCGATCTGCGCGCGCTGCGTACCGAGACGGTGATCAACGACACCTGTCGCAAGACACGCCGCGGTCGCCGCAAGCGACGGCACGGCAACTGCATCGTTGGGGCTTCACGGAGCAATGCGGGTTCGCATCGTCCTCGTCGAAGGACGGCGGATCGCCCAGAAAAACTGACCCGTACGCCGGCCCGGGCCGCTGACGCGGCGCCGGGCGCGGCAGATTCCCCTCGGTTCCCGCCGAAAAGACTTCCAGAGGTGCACCCGGCGTCGCTGCGGCGCGCGGCGCATCAAGCGGTCTCCCGCTTATCGAATTGCTCGGCACCGCGCCCGGCGGGTCGAGCCGTCGAATCCAAACGCTGGATGCCGGACGTGTGCAGCGGGTGGTGGACCACGCGGTCCGGCTATGCGTTGAAATGCGTCATCAGCGCCCGGAGGGGGGACGCCCATCAAGTTCGTGCTGGCGTCCTCGTCGAGCAACGGGACGAGGATCACGGCCACTAGGATCACGCCGTCGGACCGGCACCGGGCCGCACCCCGGAGGTCGCTCGCCGCGGGGCGGGGAACGGCCGGGCCGCGGGTTCGGTGCGGTTTGCGCCGCTATGCGCAGCGATGTCGCTGAGGGTGGCCGCCCGCCCGTTCCCTGCGGGCAGCGTAGGGCCGCCTGCTCCGCGTCAAGGGGTCGCGCCCGGCGTAGCCGGGCACCATGGCGGCCCTTGACCCGGTTTCGGCGGAGGACTCCGCGACCAGGCGCGGCACGGCGGACGAGGGATGCCCGGGGATGCGCCTAAGCGCATCGGGGTGCAATGGCGCAAGGCAGGGCGGATCGGGTGGCGGCGATCGGCGGGGGTCGTTAGGATTGGACTCGACCGTCGGCGCGAAGAGGCGCAGATCAGGCGTCAGTTCAGGGTGTCAGGGTGTCGCAAGAGGGGCCGGTGGTCCGCACGTCTGACGGTGTCGTTTTGTTGGCCGGCGGTCATGGAAACAGGCGAAAAACCCCTTATAAACGAGGGGTTACGAAAAGTGGACTCGCTGCCGACGTAGGAGTGTCGCACCGCGAAACTCCCACCCATCCGCAAGGATGGGCCGCGACCGCCAGGTCGCGCTAGCCCGGATTTCTCAGTGTGCCGTGCAAAGGTGCGCGGTTTCAGTGGGTGCAAGTCCCACCCGGCAAGAGTCGTTCCAGCCGGTAGCAGTCGGAACGGCCGTGGAGGTAACGAATCGGTCGAAGCTTCCGATGTAAAAGGGTCCGTAAGGGACTCAGCGAGCGCATAGGCCGTAACGTGCAGTGAACGCTAAGCAGGCCTCGAAAAGGGCAATGCGGAAGCCGACCCGCCTGAGTTTCGGGGAAGGCCGCCGCCGTTGGGGAAGGAGAGCGACACGCGCACCCAACGGTTCCGCCGGGGTAGTGGCGACGGCATGTGCGTAGGGGGATCGTGTGCAACACGGGAAGCCCCTCGGGGTGGCTGGCGTGGCGGCGCTGGCCAACGGTGGTGTCGTGAGGCACGGAACCGGCCCTTCGGGGTGGCGGATGGGGTCGTGGTACTGGTGAAGCCGGGTAACGCTGGTGGAGGAAAGGACCCTTGGTCTGGGAACGGTGCTGGCAGGAGCGCGCGACGGGCGATTGACGCATGAGTCTGGCAACGCCGATAACGGTCGAGAAGCTGCGCGAGGCATCCCATGTGAAAGCGAAGGAGGAAGTCGAGCATGCATCGACGAACTGGCGGTAGCGCCGCGCGGGACACGGCGGCAGTCGGCGCGCCAGCGCCGCGCCGGGCGCGTGTCGGCCCCGCTGGTGGTTGTGCCGACAACAGGTGACGGGGATCAAGGGACTCACCGCCATCCCGACGAGGGCTCAACTCGTGTTGCGCCTCGAGCACCCGTCCGTGTCAACGCGCGACCCTCCGTGGGCGAAGGCATGATCCCGGAGAGAGCCGGATGCGGGAAACCCGCACGTCCGGTTCGCCGAGCGGCGACTGGAAACGGAGTGGGTCTAAATCGGGTTAGGCCGGCCCACCACCGCGCCAGTCGTCGACTCTACCCACGTCGCTTGTGTCAGGATGACAGGTCATTGGTTCTGCGAGGTACTTTGGTCCATCACGGCTTCGTTGATCGCCCGCGGACTGCGCTGGCCGCGCCCTCGCGGGTCTCCTGGCCCCGTGCGCGCACATGCTCCCTCAAACGTAGGCCCCGCCATGCTCTCGGTCGCGAGCACGCGCACAGGACCAGGATCCTCCGCGATCATCGCGGCCCGTGGTGAGAAACGTCCATGGTCGTCTTCCGACCACCCCGGAGGCATGAAATGGTGGCGAGGCATCGGAGGCGGCGGCTTCGGTCGGGATGGGGAGAATCGCGGCGAAGGCGGGAGCGTGGTCGTCCGCATAATGGCGGAACGGCATGTTACCCCGTTGAGAAACTGACCCGACCGGACGGCGGCGAGCCCCGGACCGTGCCCGGCCCCGAGCCGTGGACGAGCAGCAAACCGCGACCGCGCCCTTGGGCGCGGGTCCCTTTCCGACCGACCGGTCCACCCGCCTTCGCCACACCCCCGATCCGACAAGGAGGCGACACGATGATGAACGACGATCTGCACGTTGTCCACGCCCGCGCGGCGGGCCTGGACGTGCACAAGATGGAGATCACGGCCACGGTGCGGCTGTGCGGGGCGGGCGGCGAGCCGGTGTGCGAGACGCGCCGCTTCGACGCGCTGCCGGAGGGCCTGGGCGAGATGGCGGGCTGGCTGGGCGGCCACCGCGTGACGGCGGCGGCGATGGAGGGGACCGGCGTGTACTGGGAGACGCCGTACGAGGCGCTCGAGGCGGCCGGCATCGAGGTGCAGCTACTGCACGCGCAGCAGGTCAAGCAACTGCGCGGGCGCAAGACCGACGTCGGCGACAGCCGCTGGCTGGCGCGCGTGTGCCAGTTCGGGCTGGGCCGGCCGAGCTTCGTGCCGCCGCGCGAGTTCCGCCAGTTGCGCGTGCTGAGCCGGCACCGGCGCACGCTGGTGGCGGAGCGCGGCCGGGTGCGCAACCGCGCCGCGAAGGTGGTCGACCGCAGCGGCGCGCGCATCGGCGGGGTGATCACCGACATCTTCGGCATGAACGGGCGGCGCATCCTCGACGGCTTGGTCGACGGGCTCGCGCGCGACGCCATCCTCGGCACGCTGAGCAGCCACGTGCGCGGCAAGCTCGACCGGCTCGGCGACGCGCTGACCGCCACGCTCGGCGCCGCCGACCGCGTCGTGCTCGCCGACCTGCTGCGCCAGCACGACGCCCTCGACCGCCGCCTCGCCGACCTCGACCGGCATCTCGCCGACGGGCTCGTGCCGCACGCCGGCCGGCTGCGCCTGCCGCAGACCGTCCCGGGCATCGACGCCGCCTCGGCGACCGCCATCCTGGCCGAGACCGGTCCCGACCCGGCCGCCGTGTTCGGCACCGCCGACCGGCTCGCGGCCTGGGCCGGCGTGTGCCCCGGCAACAACGAGAGCGCCGGCAAGCGCCGCGGCGCCCGCGCCCGCGCCGGCGCCAAGCACCTGCGCGCGCTGCTTGTCGGCTGCGCCCACGGCGCCGCCCGCACCAAGGACTGCCAGTTCCACGCCTACCACCGCGCCATCACCGCGCGCCGAGGCCACAAGCGCGCCATCGTCGCCACGGCCCACAAGCTCGCGCGGGTGATCTTCGCCGTGCTCCGCGACGACCGGCCCTACCGCGACCCCGAGGTCGACTACGAGGCCCTCCTGGTCGCCCGCAACGCGCCGCGCTGGATCGCCAGGCTGCGCGAGTTCGGCGTCCTCGAACAGCACGCCGACGGCACCGTGACCGTCAACTGGGCGGCCGCTTAGCGAGCCCCCGGCGACCCGCACGACCCGCGCGGCCACAACCGGGGCAGCCGCCGGGCGAACGGTCGCCGCCGCAGACGGCGCGGACCTGACCGTCCCGCCAGGGCGCCATGGGGCGTTCGCGGGCCCCCTCGGCCCGGGGGTGCGGAGACCACCAAGAATTTCACAGCAAATCCGGGCTAGGGGGGTGGGACCGAAATGTGGACGCGGCACTCGCGTCGTTGCGGTTGCTGGTCCGATGAACTCTTTCCGCATCTGCGCTCTGGTCTCCAGGGCTTCGGCGACCTCGTCCGCAAGCTGCTCCGCTCCGACGGTCCGCAGCTGGTCAGGCAATTCCGGCCGCGATGCCGGGTGCACGCCTGCCCCTGCCAACACTCCTCGGGCGAGATGGCTTACGTACGCCACTTCCAACTCGACTGCGGCTTCTTCGTCCCCCATTTCGCGCATTTCGCCCATGCGCTTGAGCGCCGCCGAAGCTCGCGCTTTTGCAGCGACGGGATCGGGCAGTGGGACGCGCCCCTCCCACCGCGCCACAATATGAAGCCATGTGTCGTGCCTGTCGAACATTGGTCGTCCGAAGACGACCGCCCACCCCAGCAGATCGTGTCCTGCCGCTATCTTTGCATCCACCTCCGATGCGTCGAAAGCCCGCAGGTCAACCTCTAGCGGAGGACGTTCACGCAACGCCCGCGGCTCTTTGTGGATGACAATGATGTCCAGATCGTCGGACAGCACTCCACTTCGGACAGCGGAGCCGATCCCGACGACCGCGAGAACGCTGGGATCTTGCTGGACGCGGTCGAGGAAGTCGTGCACCCACTGCCGAGCCCGCTGCGTGGGCCAGCGGCAAATGCAACTGTCGACCTTGGCGTAACGGTTCATGTTCTACGTGCCGATGAGCGCTTGCACGGCCTCCACAAACGTCTCGATTTCGGTCACATCCCATGCCATTTGTACGCGTTCCAGTTGCGACTTGGCCAAACGTAGCTTCCCCACGGCGTAGTTCATGCGGACCCTCCCTGCTCCGCTCGTTCGAGTCTCCGTCCATGGCTGACCGACGGGCCGGAGGCTCTGCCAACTTGGAGTCTACTCCAATGGCCGACCGGCGGATGGGCGCGACTGCACTTGGCCGGGTGAGGCGCCACACGGGCGGTGGGCGGGCGTGCCGGACTTCTCGACGGCGCTGGCCGTGTAGGGGAGGGGCTCGTCCCCTCCCGCGCCGTGGGCTTGCACGATGTCGGCAGGGGCTTGCCCCTCCCGTCTCGCCGGGATGGGCGATTCCCGCGCCACCGGCCGCAGGCCGACGCGCACGTGGCACGCCGCCGAACTCGCGCAAGACCTGCAGCTTTCGCTGACAGGCATCGGCTCTCCGAGGCCCTACGCTGGGTCGTTCTCCATGCGTCACCCGGGACAGGGCGCCGATGCCGACGGTTCCCATGCATCGCCGCCGCCGGCTGCTCCGGTTTGGACGGGTCGGAGCCCGCATGCTACGGTGCCTCGAGCCAGAAACGGGGCATTGGCACAACGGAGGAGCCTCCCATGTCTCCCAGCTCAATGGGCCGGCACGAGGTCTACTATCCCGATTCGGACGGCCAGCCGTTGGCTGACAATGACTGGCAGTTCACCGCGATTCTCGGGGCGGTGGATGCCCTGCGCGTCCACTTTGCCGAGTGCCCGGATGTGTATGTCTTTGGCGACATGCTCGTCTACTACGTCGAGGGAGACCCGCTGCAATCGGTAGCGCCGGACGTATGCGTTGCGTTCGGCGTGCCCAAGCGCAAGCGGATGGTCTACAAGCTCTGGGAAGAGGGCAGGGCGCCGGACTTCGTCATGGAGGTGGCGTCGCCGCGTACCTGGCGGGATGACGTGGACCGCAAGCGGGCGTTGTACGAACGGCTTGGCGTCACGGAATACTGGCGTTTCGATCCCCGGGGCGAGTTCTTCCAGCCGGCCTTGCAGGGCCTGTGTCTCGACGACGGCGGCTATCGTCCCATCGCCGAACGGGTGCGGGACGGGCGGCGGGAGGTCCCGAGCGCGGTCCTGGGGCTCACGCTCCGGGTGGAGAAGGACCTGGTTCGCTTCCACGACCCGGACAGGGGCCTCGACATCGAGACGTACGAAGAGGCGGTGGCCGCGGGTCGAGAGGCCACGTCGCGGGTCCGGCTTCTCCAGGAACGCCTGAGGGAACTTGGCGTCGAGCCGGAGTGAGTCGGAGGCGCGAAACTCACCGGTCGGGCATCTCGCCGGGGGCGAGCACGTCGGCGTACACGCCATGGGGGCGGATCTGCGCCGCGAGACAGCGCGTGTACTCATGTACGGCGGCCTTGGCCGTCGAGTAGATCGCGGCGCCGCGGTGCCCGGCGAGCCCCGCGATGTTGCCGACCGTCACGATCCAGCCGCGGCCGCGCGCGATCATCGGTGGCGCTACCGCCCGGGTGACGAGGATGCACGTCATCAGGTTGCGGTCCAGGATGCTGCGTGCGTCCTCCATGGGGACGTGGAGCGCGTCGTTGACGACGGGCTTGCCCGCGTTCTCGGCGGTGACGCCGCGCGCGCCGATGTCGCCGCCGGCGTTGTTGATCAGGATGTCGACGTGGCCGAAGCGCTCGCGTATGTGGCCGTGGAGATCGTCCACCACCGTCTCGGAAGTGAGGTCACCGTGCACCGCGAGCACCTCGGTTCCGTGGGCGTCGGCGATCTCGGCGGCCACCGCGTCGAGCGACTCGGCCTCGTCGAGCTGACGCGTGGAGGTGGGTGTCGTGCCGTGGACGACGACTCGTGCCCCGAGGCTCGCGAGGTGGTCCGCCACTACCCGGCCGATGCCCCGGGAGGATCCCGTCACCCAAGCGACCTTGCCCGCCAGCCGGTTGTCGTGCATTCGCCGAGGGTTCCTCAACTCGGAAAGATCTGGGCGCCGCCGTCCACCCGGAGCACCTGGCCCGTGATGTACGAGCCGTCCTCCGTGACCAGGAATTCCACCGCCTTCGCCACCTCTTCCGGCCAGCCGTAGCGTGTCAAGGGCCCCTCCCGGACCATGCGCTCGTCGCGGGTCGGGCGACTCGCCACGAAGCGCGCCGTGATGATCTCGCCGGGTGCGAGCACGTTGGCGTACACGCCGTGGGGCCGGAGCTGCGCCGCGAGGCAGCGCGTGTACTCGTGCACCGCGGCCTTGGCCGTCGCGTAGATCACTTCGCGGCGGTGTCCCGAGAGTCCCGCGATGCTGCCGATGGTGACGATCCAGCCGCTTTCCCGCTCGATCATCGCCGGCACGACCGCCCGGCTCACCAGAATGCAGGTCATCAGATTGCGGTCGAGAATGACGCGCACGTCCTCCATCGGGATCTCGACCGCGTCGTTGACGACGGGCTTGCCGGCGTTCTCGGCGGTGACGCCGCGCACCCCGATGTCGCCGCCGGCGTTGTTGACGAGGATGTCGACCTGGCCGAAGCGCTCGACCACCTGGGCGTGGAGATCCGTGACGACCGCCTCCGAGGTCAGGTCGCCGTGCACGGCGAGCACCTCAGCCCCGTGGGCCTCGGCGATCTCGGACGCGACGGCGTCCAGCGAGTCGGCCTCGTCCAGTTGTCGCGTGGACGTGGGTGTCGTGCCGTGGACCACGACGCGCGCGCCGAGACTGGCCAGGTGGTCCGCCACCACCCGACCGATGCCCCGTGACGATCCCGTGACCCAGGCGACCTTGCCCGCCAGTCGTTGCTCGCTCATTCCGGGGCTCCTCCCTCTTGCGTCACAGCGCCTCGTAGAATGCCCTGCCGAGGCTCCCGCCCCGCTGGTCGCCCAGCAGCGCGTTCTTCATCTGGTTCATCACGTAGGACAGGCAGACGTGCGCGTCCTGGTCCACCACGATGGTGGAGCCGCCGGCGCCGCCCCAGAACATGGCCCGTTCGTTGGGCGACATGGGCATCATCTCGTTGGGGAACGCGTAGCCCATGCCGAACCGCACCGGGAGCAGGATCACCGCATCGGGCCCATTGGTCTGTTCTTGCTGGATGACCCGACAGCCTTCCGGCGAGAGCAGGTCCACGCCGAACGCCGACCCGCCGTTGGCGACGGGGGTCTGTGCGCGCACCACCGCGCGCGCGTTGCCGTGGCCTCCCGCCGCGGGCAGCTCGGCCTGCCGCCATCCCGGCGTGTTGACGGCGTCCGTGTCGGCGGGGGAACTCGCGAACACCCGCGCGGTGAACGAGCCGGGCGCCGGTTCCCCGAAGGCGGGGTCGACCGGCGACGTGTCCGGGATCATCTCGGCGACGCGCGCGAACTCCGATGCCGGCATGCCGATGTGGAAGTCCGCGCCCAGGGGCTCGGCGATCTCCTCCCGGAAGTACGCGCCGAGCGTGCGGCCGTCTATGCGGCGCACCAGTTCGCCGATGAGGAAACCCTGCGTGATGGCGTGGTAGCCGCTCTGGCTGCCCGGCTCCCACCAGGGCGCCTGGGCGACCAGGTTGTCGATGCAACCCTGCCAGTCGTAGAGCGCTGCGGCGCTCGCCAGGTACGGATCGAAGCCCGGCAGTCCCGCGGAGTGGCTGAAGAAGTGCCGTACCTCGGTGTTCTCCTTGCCGTTCTGTCCGTACTCGGGCCAGTAGTCGGTCACCTTCGCGTGGAAGTCGAGCCGGCCCCGGTCGGCGAGCAGCAGCCCGCACAGGAAGGACATGGTCTTGGTCGTCGAGTAGACATTGACGATGGTCTCCTCCGCCCACGGTCGCGTCCGGGCGAGATCGGCATGGCCGGCCCACAGGTCGACGACGAACTCCCCCTCGACGGTCGCCGCGAAGGTCGCGCCGACTTCCCCGTGCTCCTCGAAGTTGCGTTCGAAGACCTCGCGGACGCGTGCGAACCGCTGGTCGCAGAAACCGTGGACTTCCATGGAGGCTCCTTCAGGCGTGGGGATCGCGCTGCATTCTATGGCATGCAATGAGAAGCCTCTCGACATGGCCGACGAGCGAGGTATCCGATGACCCCTCGCAGACCAGCAGAAAGCGAACTCTCATCCTGGCTCGGATGACGCTCCGCGCCAGAACTCGGCTGTCAGGCTCGTCTGCGGTGCTTCGGGCGGTACCAGGTAGGGAAGCAACTCGACCTTGCCGATGCCCGGGGTCGCGTCGGCCGAGAGGGCGTCCTTTCGGTCACGCCAAGCACCTTGCATGGGATAGCACTTCAAGGGCCAAATCGTCGCTCCGAACTGGGATCTGACCGCCGGGTTCTTCGCGAGGACGAGTTCGTCCTCCCTCTGCAACTGCACGAAGTACGGGGAGTGTGTCGCGACTATGACCTGCTGCAGAGGATTGTCCTCTTCGACCGCTTCGTCGGCATCTACGGCGATATCGTGTAGCAGCCTGTTCATTGCGGACAGCTTTTCGGGGTGCATGCCGTTTTCCGGCTCTTCCATGCAGTACAGGCCGGCGGTGTCCGTTGCCTCGGCGATGGCCGCCAGCGCAAGAAATCGCAGTGTGCCGTCGGAGATGGAGTTTGCCTGCAGGCAGATTCCCGAGCGCTCTTCCAACTCGATCGAAAACAGTTGACGGACGTCGTCTCGAACAGGGCGGACGGCACGCACCGGGACCAGGCCGGACAGCCTGGCGACGATTCGGCCGAGAATGTCGTCGGGTACGGACCCGTTTCCCGACGCCATGGCCTGTTGCGCCAGGTGGTGCAGGGTGACGGGGATGTGTCCCCCGTCCGCGGTGATGCCCGGTGCGTCCGTGAACTTGTCGGGTCGACGCATCGCGGAAGGTTCCAGGGCCAGGATCCGCCATCCCTGCATCTCCCGCCGGGCTGCGAGTATCGTGGGTGTTGCCGCGGTGTTCTCCGTCCCGATGATCGTTCGAGGCGCACGTTCGGCTTTCGCGGCCGGGCGCGCTCGGCCGGACGAGCCGCCGTCCTGATGAATGACGATCATGCCCGGTTCCGCCGCTGTGCCGTCGGTGGTCGAAATGTAGCCGGACCCGCGGCGGGTGTTGTGGATCACGCTGTTGCGGAACTTGGCTGCAGAATGCGGGAACCCTAGCCTCTCGGCTGCCTTGCCGGACGGGATGTGGTGGAGTCTCTCGCGCTCCAGCACCAGGCCTCCCAAAGGGCCTGCCGACGGCGACGGTGGTTCGTGGCGGAAAGCGACTTCATAGCGCAGAAAGGTGGAAGATGAGTTGCCCTGCCGCCCGAAGTCGTCGACTACCTGCCGGTCGACGATCATCTCTGCCACGAATTCCATCCTGTCGGCGGCACTACCGTTGCTGGAGAAGAACAGGTCGCGGATCTTGCCAGTGTCCTGTCCGGAGCTGCGGAGCTGCAGTGCGGACTCGTTGATCGTGCGGTCGGTGAGGAGGGACAAGAAGCGGATGGCATCGAAGACGTTCGACTTGCCGACGCCGTTGGCGCCCGCGATACAGGTGTACGGGCCTAGATCGAGGGAAAAGTCGACCAGATTCTTGAAGCCGTTGACCTCGAGGCGGGTCAGCATGGCGGCCTCCTGCGGCGCGCGGCCAGCGGTCGCTGTATAGCAGCAAACATAGCATGTGGGGCAGGCGTCCCCACGTGGCTCAGGTGGCCCTCACCTCAATCGGTCACGGGGACGCCGCGAGCGCCGGTCCCATCAGATCCTCGAAGTTGCCGCGGAAGAACCGCTCCCGGTCCGCCGCGCCCACGGACGCCGTCGATTTCTCGAACCGCCCCATCGGGTTGCGGCCGCCTTCGACGTGCGGATAGTCCGAGGAGAACATGCAGATCTCCGGGGCCGACTGCTCGATGATCCAGCCGGCGGGTTCCGTGGGGTAGGGCGTGACGCGCACCTGGCGCCGGAGGTACTCGCTTGGCCTGAGGCTGAGGGCCTTGAGCCGTTCCTCGTGGCGCGCGAACGCCTCGTGGGCGGCGTCGAGCTGGCGCATGAACCCCGGGACCCACGCCGCCCCGAGTTCGATCACGCCGACCTTCAGTGCTTCGAACCGGTCGAGCACGCCATCGAGAATCAGCAGCGCCAGTGCCTGCATGGGTCCGTGGGGGATGGCCATGTAGGAGACGGAGCGGAAGTTCTCCTCGCCGCCGTGAAAGTCGGGTACGCGTGGCCGGCCGTTGTTGGCGTGAGCGGGCGGCAGCACCCGGTCCGCGTTGCCGACGTGCAGCAGGATCGGGACGCCGGCTTCCGCGGCCCGGGCCCACACCGCGTCGAGCGCGACGTGGCTCGTCGCGTGCGCCTTCGGGCAGGCCCAGGGAATGAGCAGCGCCCGGCAGCCGACTTCGAGCGCCTCGGCCGTCGCCCGTGGAGCGCGCTCGAGATCGGCAAGGGGAACGTAGCCCACCGGCAGCAGGCGCGGGTCCGTCGAACAGAACGCCACCTGCGCGCGGTTGGTCGCGCTCGCTCCGCTGTAGAGGAGGTCGAGGTCGTCGCCGTGTTCGAGTCCTTCGAGCCAGACGTTCGGCGAGGTCGGGAAGACGAGCTGGCTCGCGACGCCGATCAGGTCGACCGCGAGCGGCCGGTCGTCGCGCCGCGTGGCCCCGGTCGCGTGGTGGTTCTTGCGCGCCATGATCTCTTCGGCGTCCCGGGCGCGGTAGGCGGGGTCGTCGTGTTGGGCAACGATCGCGGCCAGTTCGGTGCCGCGCCGCATGTGGGTGTTGAAGGCGCGCCGTACCGGGGCCGTGCCGAACTCGTCGAGCCAGCCGGGGACTTCCATGACGTGCGAGTCGGCGTCATGTACGACGCGGCCTTCGATGTATGGCATGTGTGCTGGCCTCCCCCCCGACTCCGTCAGCCGCCGGCGGCGACCCGCTCGAGCTCGGGATCGGCGGCCGCCCGTTCGACCGGCCCTTCGAAGACCAGCGCGCCGTCGTCCATGCGCGCCCGTCCGATCAGCTTCCGCTCGTACGCGTAGTTCTGGGTGTTGCGCCACGGGTCGCGATCGCCCTGTCGCGGGAGCAGGTGCAGGGCGCGTGCGAAATAACCGGAGGAGAAGCCGTCGACGAACGGTTTCAGCGGCATGCCGCGATCCTCTTCCCGCAGGCGCGGGGTGCACCGCCGGGCGCCCGTCGCGTCCATGTGGTTGAGCACCTTGCAGACGAAACGCGCGATCAAGTCCGCCCGGAGGGTCCAGGACGCGTTGATGTAGCCGAATGTGGAGACGAGGTTGGGGACGCCGGAGTACATCGTGCCCTTGTACGCGACGGTGTCCGGGAAGCGCACGGGCTCGCCGTCGACGTCGAACGAGACCTCGCCGACCGCGACGAGCCGCAGGCCGGTGGCGGTGACGACGATGTCCGCGGGGAGTTCGCGTCCGGAGTCGAGCCGCAGGCCGGCCTCCGTGAACGTATCGATCGTGTCCGTGACCACTTCCACGGCGCCGGAGCGGATGGTGCGGAACAGGTCGGCGTTCGGAATCAGACAGAGGCGCTGGTCCCACGGGTTGTAGCGGGGCGTGAAGTGGGTCTCCACGTCGTAGTCGGGCCCGAGCGCTTCTCGTACGCCCTTGAGCAGCATGGCCTTCACGCGCTCCGGGCGAACGCGCGTGTTGTGGTAGAGAATCCGCCCCAGCGTCACGTTCTTCCAGCGCGTGATGGCGTAGGCGAGCCGTTCCGGCAGCCACCTGCGCAGGCGGTTGGCGATGGCGTCTTCGTCGGGCCGGGAGACCACGTAGGTGGGGGAGCGCTGCACCATCGCCACCTGCGCCCCGTTCTCGGCCATGGCCGGCACGAGGGTCATGGCCGTCGCGCCGCTGCCGACCACCACCACGCGCTTGCCTCGGTAGTCCAGGTCTTCCGGCCATTCCTGCGGATGCACGACGGTACCCCGGTACCGCTCGATGCCGGGGAACTCGGGCAGGTGGCCGCCCTCGTAGCTGTAGTACCCCGCGCACATGTAGAGGAAGTTGCAGGTGAACGACGCCGTGTCGCCGTGGTCTGTCCGGCGTGCCGTGACCGTCCAGCGGCAGGACGCGCTGTCCCACGATGCGCTCTCGACTAGGTGGTGAAAGCGGATGTGGCGCTCGATGTCGTTTTCGGTCGCGGTCTCCCGCACGTAGCCGCGGATGGCGGGCCCGTCGGCGATGGCCTTGGCGGCCTTCCAGGGCTTGAAGTCGTAGCCCAGCGTGTGCATGTCGCTGTCCGAGCGGACGCCCGGGTAGCGGAAGATGTCCCAGGTGCCGCCGATGGCCTCGCGGCGGTCGAGGAGCACGAAGGTCTTCGTCGGACACTCGCGCTGGAGGTGGCACGCCGCGCCGATGCCGGACAGTCCGGCCCCCACGATGACGACGTCGAAATGGTCCGTTTGCATGGCGCTCCAGGTGGCTGGCCGGCAGGCGCGCGATGTTACCATCGGCTCGCCGGGGTCCCCCAGGGCCCGCACCACGCAACGGACAGGGAGGTTGGCGCCATGCTCGATCTTGCGGCACTCAACTGGTGGGCGATCCTCGTCGCCACCGTGGCGGCATTCGCGCTCGGTGGCCTCTGGTACGGACCGCTGTTCGGCAAGCCCTGGATGGCCGCGATCGGCAAGACGGCCGAGGAGCTTCCCACGCCGCCGATGCCGTTCGTCATCAGCTTCTTCGCGGCGCTCCTCACCTGCGTGGTGATGGCGGCCCTGATGCAGGCGCTCGGCGTCGGGAGCCTGGGTGGAGGTCTGCTGATGGGGCTCGCGGTAGGCGTCGGTTTCATCGCGGCGTCGACCGCTTCCGACGCCGCCCACGGCGGCACCGGCATGCGGCTGTGGACGATCACGGCGGGCTACCGCATCGTCCTGAGCCTCATCATGGGGGCGATTCTCGGCGCCTGGACCTGACGGCGCTGCTCCCCTGACGCCTCGCGCGGCAGTCGTATCGACACAGCTTGCCAATCGTTCGAGGAGGTTCCAGGCGTACTTGCTGATGCCCGGCACTGGGTTTGCGGTCCTTGAGACGAGCAGGCGGTCTTGCCGTCAAGAACGCCGGTGGGGTAGGTTGTCTATGGTGACTGAGGAGCCAACATGGAGATTTGGAGGAGAAAGCAGGTGCCGGATCCTGCAGATCCAGGCAAGATGGTCGATGCCCTAGTGATTCCTATAGTGGAGACTCAGGAGAAGTATAGTGTGATCACGCTTGGAGATGAGGTCGCGATAAGGACCAAAATGACACCACTTGAAGTCTGCAGAGTCGTTGACCGGTGGGATGCTGAAGGTAACCCTATCTATATCGTAAAAAGCCAAAATCTCATTGTGGTCGATAGCGTCCCGGAGGCGTTGCGGAACAAGGAGTGACCAGATGGAGAGACTGTACCCTTTGGCCGACGGTTCCACTGTAGAAGCACTAGCAGTCGTCAGCGGAAGTGGGCACTCGAACGAGGTGCTAACGAGTGGGATGACGAGAGAAGTGTATGTGGCGGAAGCCGAGTCGCAGCCGTGGCATTTCGGAAGTAGTGAGCAAGATGCGGCGGAGACTTCCAGCGAAGGATTGGTTTTCGGTGATCTGGTCGCGCAGTGGCATCGGGAGCGGGGCATTACGTCGTCCATTGAACATATGATTTCGTGTACGGCGTATTTGCGAATAATAGGAATGGGAGAGCAGATACTCCCGTTCATATTCGCTCGGTTAAGGAGCGAGGGAGACGATCCCGATCATTGGTTTACGGCGTTGCAGGCTATCACCGGGGTCAACCCTGTGCCACGGGAGGACTTCGGGCACGTAGGTAAAATGACTGAGGCCTGGTTGGCTTGGGCGGCAACTCGGGATGACGTATAGTTGGTTGACCGAGCTTCCGCACCTCAACCACGACAACCATCACGTTACTAGCAGTTCCTCGAATCGCTACAACTGCATAGCTTGGGCTGCCGGAGACCAGTCGCGGTGGTGGTGGCCGCGAGGTTCGTACTATTGGCCGGAAGGTGTGCAACGAACGGTAACCTTGGAGTCGTTCGTTTCGGCCTTCGAGACGTTGGGCTACGTCGAGTGTGACCATTGGGAGCTTGAGGGAGACATCGAGAAGGTTGTCGTATTCGCGCACGAGAGGTTGACGACCGGTTCGCCGGTGCCGGCGCACGCGGCCAGGCAGCTCGTGGACGGTAGGTGGACGAGTAAGCTTGGGGCGCATGAGGATATAGTGCATCTACGAGTCGAGGACGTGATCTGTCCAACGTACGGTGTGCCTGTTCGAGCCATGTGTCGGGCCAGAGAGTGACCAGGTGGGGCACGTCAGGGCTTCCGGGGGGAGAGCTACGACAAAGCCGCTGGGCGTTGGTCCAGACGGGCCCATAGTTGTTTGAGGGCGTGCTGGTCAGGGTCATGTCGAGCGCGGAAGCACCGTCCGGAATCGCCGCTTGAGTGCCGCGGCGCCTTTCTTGGGAGGACGTGCTCGTCCCTCGTATTCTGTCGGAGCAGCTAAACGAACGTTCGTAGCGTCTTAACGCCCCGGCGGGCGGTACACGCTGATCGGATGCGGCTGCCGCATCCAGGGCGGCTGCCGGCGCCAGGGCCGGCCGGCGGAGAAGCCGCCGTCGACGACCAGGTCCTGGCCGCTCACGAAGGTCGACTCGTCGCTCGCGAGCCACAGCGCACAATGGGCGATGTCGTCCGGCTCCCCGACCCGGTCCAGCGGCTGCTGGCCCGCCATCTCGCCCCGGAAGCGCTCGATGGCCTCCGGCGTGAATCCGCGGCCAACGGCGAGAGGCGTCTCGATGACCCCGGGGGAGATGCAGTTGACCCGCACGTTCCACTCGGCCATCTCCAGGGCGACGGAACGCGTCAGCGCGATGACCGCGGCCTTGGCGGCGCTGTAGAGGTGCGGGGACCAGCCGCCGGTCCGGGCAGCCATCGAGGCCGTGCTGATGATCGACCCGCCCTGTTGGCGCTTCATGATTGGTGCGGCGTGCTTCATCCCGAAGAACACGCCCTTCACCAGGACGTCCATGGTGATGTCGAAGTCCTCGATGGACGTCTCGTCGATCGGTCCGATGGCGCCGCCGAAGCCGGCGTTGTTGAAGATGCAGTCGAGCCGGCCCCACCGATCGGCCACGTCCGCAACGGCGTTCGCCACGTCCGCCTCCACGCTCACGTCACAGCGGGCGAAGATGCCGGCCTCGCCGAGTTCCTGCGCGAGCGCCTCGCCGGCGTCTTCCTGCAGGTCCGCGATCAGCACCCGCGCGCCCTCGGCGGCGAACATCCGCGCCGTGGCGGCGCCCATGCCGCTGGCGGCGCCGGTGATCAGGGCGACCTTGTCGTTCAGTCGGGCCATGTTTCCTCCTTTTGTGCACACGTCTGTGGACACGATAGCCTCGGTCCCGTCGCTAGAACCCTGCGGCGGCCGCCTCGGCTTCCCGGCACCGCTGGTCGAGCAGCTCCTCGAGCGCATCCGGCGTCAGCGCGCTCGTGCGTTCGATCCTGATCACGCGGATGTCCTCGAATCCGATGAAGCGCGCCACGTGCTCTAGATAGGCGCGCTGGAAGTCCGTTGCCGTGCCATGCGTTTCCTGGGGAAAGCCCGCCCGATACGAACCGCCGCTGGCCAGTACGAGTTGCAGCGGCCGGCCGGTGACGGTCCCGGCGTAACGGCCTTGCGGGTCCACGTGGAAGGTCAGCCCCGGCTGACAGATCAGGTCAATGTAGTGCTTCAGGCGGTAGGGGATCGAGAAGTTCCACATGGGTGACGACAGCAGTACCTTGTCCGCGCTCCTGAGGCGCTCGACTTCACGCATGACGCCGGCCCACTCGCCGGCGGCCTCGATGCCGCCGCCACCCCCGATGAGATCCTGGATCTGGTCCGTCTTCTGGTCGGCCCCCTCCGCGCCGAACGGCGGCAGTTCCTGCTCGAAAAGCGCAAGGCGTTCGACGGCGTGGTCGGGATGCTCGCGTGCATAGGCGCTCACGAAGGCCTCGGCGACGCGGCTCGACGCGGAGGCCGCCTGCCGCGGACTGGCTTCGATGTGGAGCAGCTTCATGGCGGACGTTACACCGGGGACGCCGGGCCGGCGGCGAGACTCAGGGCTGTTCGTGTGGCATGGCGCCGCCAAGCTCACCATGCCGGGCGCTGCCGTGGCAAGAACGGGGTCCCGGTGTATAAACGGCCTGTTTTCGACAACGGGGCAGCGGCAATGGCCGAGAAGATCGTGCGGGCGAACGGCATCGACATCTGGACCGAGGACTTCGGCGATCCGGCCGATCCGCCGCTGCTGCTGATCATGGGCGCGAGCGCGCAGGGCATCTACTGGCACGAGGGCATGGTGCAGGCGATCGTCGACCGGGGGCGGTACGTGATCCGCTACGACAACCGGGACACGGGCCAGTCCACCTGTTTCGAGGTCGGTACCCCGCCGTATACGCTGGACGACATGGCGGCCGATGCGGTCGGCGTGCTCGATGCCCACGGCATCGCCGCCGCCGACGTGGTGGGCGCCTCGATGGGCGGCATGATCGTGCAGGTGCTGGCGATCAGCCACCGCGAACGCGTCCGCAGCGCCACCATCATCATGTCCTCGCCGTTGTCCGGCGGCGGGCAGGTGCCGGAACTCGGCAGTGACGACCTGCCGGGTCCCGACCCGGAGTGGATGGCCCAGACCTTCGCCATGATGGCGGCGCCGCTGGAAACCCGGGAAGAGAAGATCGCCATGCGCATCGAGATGTTCCGCCGGCTCGCCGGCAGCGCGGAGCCCTTCAACGAGGAACGCCAGCGCGACATCGCGACACGGGAAGTGGACCGGGCGCGGGACTTCGCCGCGATGAACAACCATGGCATCGCGATAGGCAACAGTTCGCCCCCCGACCGCCGGCCGCAACTGCAGGATCTCGATGTCCCGACCCTGGTCGTCCACGGCACGGAAGACCCGATCCTGCCGTACCCGCATGGCGTGGCGCTGGCCGAGACGATTCCCGGCGCCGCGTTCCTCACCCTCGAGGGGGCGGGGCACGAAATGCCCGACAGGGACCTCGACGGGATTATCGACGCGATGATGGAGGTCGGCGCGCGGGCGGCGTGACGGACGTCAGGCGCGGTCGCGCCGCGCCGCATGGGCGCGTCCGCGCAGGGCGGTCTCCTCGTCCGCGGCGTTGAACACGCGCACGCCCGCGTCGATCTTGCTCGCCACCGTGTCCGCCGCAGCGCCCTCCAGGAAGGCGATTCCGGCGTCCTGGCAGGCACGGAACACTCGGGCCCGTGCCGCGGCGAGTTCCGGCCGGGTCAAGTCGGGGGGCATGGCCCGGTGGCCGAACGACATCGACATGTCGGCGGGCCCCCACTCCGCGAAGGCCACTCCGGGCACGCGCGTCGTGTCCGCGGCGCGCTCGAGGGCCCGCCGGTTCTCGATCTTCAGTCCGATCAGGAGTTCGCCGTCCGGATTGAGCGGCCAGGGGTCCGCCAGCTCCAGGTACTCCGCCGGCGATATGCCCCAGACTGCCGCGGCCGATACGTGGCCCCCGGCGCCCCGCCGTCCGCCGCGGAAGCTGAACCGGACGGCCTCGACCAGCGCTTCCACGGCGCCGGGCGACTCCGCGTGGCACAGCATCAGGCCGTGCACGCCGCGCGCCAGCAGTTGCCGCACCTGCCAGGCGTTGGCCCGTACGATGTCGGCCGAGGCGCCCTCCACGGGGAGCTCGACCAGCACGGCGGGCATGGGTCGGGTGGACGGCGCCTCGCGATGCCCGGCTCCGAGCCCCTGCATGAAGCGATCGAGCCCCGGCAGGTCGAAGGTGCCGTGTTCCATGCCGACGTTGATGTAGTCGGCCCAGGTGGCGGCGACCGCCCATCCCGCCTCGAAGGAGAGTTCCGCCCCCGTGTGGCCGCCCGTGTAGAAGATGGGACGGCCGTCCGCCAGTCCCTGGCCCGGTTCAGGCGCGTCATCGGTGTCTGCCGGCAGTCATTGCTTCATCGCGAGCGTCAGTCCATCCCCGATCGGCAGCAGCGTGGCGTGCACGCGCGGGTCGCGGCGGATCTTGGCGTTCAGCGCCCGGATCGCCCGGGTATCGGCATCGTCGGCGCGGGTGTCGGCGACCCGGCCGCCCCAGAGAACGTTGTCGACGCCGACGACCCCGCCGCGGCGGACGAGCGTCAGGCACCGCTCGTAATAGGCGTCGTAGTTCGACTTGTCCGCATCGATGAAAGCGAAATCGAACGTCCCCGCATCGCCGCCCGCAATCAGGTCGTCGAGGGTTTCGACCGCCGGCCGCAGCCGCAGGTCGATCCTCTCGGCGACGCCGGCGCGTTCCCAGAAAGGGCGCCCGACGGAGGTCCACTCGTCGGACACGTCACACGCGATCACCCCGCCGTCGGTCGGCAGCGCCTCCGCGACCACGAGGGCGCTGTAGCCGGTGAACGTGCCGACCTCGATCGTCCGCCGCGCGCCGAGCAGCCGCACCAGAAAGTGCATGAAGGCGCCCTGCTCGGGCGAGATCTGCATGCCGTGGAAGCGGGTCGCCGCGCGCGTCTCCTCGCGCAGCGACCGCGCCGCGTCCGACTCCTCGAAGCCCTGGACCAGCAGGTATTCGTACAGCCCGTCGGTGATCTCTGTGGCTCTGCTCGACATGCGCGATCGGTCCCGTGGTGCCTGGAGAAGCCGGCCACTTTACGCGAAATGCCCCTGCGGGAGCCGACTCGTTACCATGGTGTCTGGCGCGCGGGAGGAGGCGAGCGGGAAGACATGACGCGGTGTTGGCCTGGAGACCGGTGGCGTGGCCTCGTGTCGAGTGCGGGTCCCGTAGCGGGGTTGCTCGTCCTGGCGGCGTGCGGCGGCGGGGGCGGTGGCGGTAGCGGAGCAGCAAGCCCTCCGGCAGCGGCGCCGCCTCCGCAGTCGAGCGTGCCGGCGCCGAGCTGGACGCTCGAGCGGACGGCTCCGGGGGACCTCGAAGTCTCCGCGTCGGCCGTGGACGCCGTGCTCGACCATGTCTTCAGCGACGCGGCGGTGCAGTCCGCCGTCCTGGTCGATCGGGGACACGTCATCGGCGAACGCTATGCCGACGGCTACGATGCCGAGAGCTACGGCACGAGCTGGTCGGTCGCGAAGAGCGTCTTCAGCGCAGCCGTGGGTATCGCGGTAGATGCGGGGGCCATTTCGTCCGTGGAGCAACCCGCGAGCGAGTTGCTGACCGAGTGGCAGGGCACGGACAAGGAAGACATCACCGTCCGGAACATGCTGGAGATGCGGGCCGGATACCCCGCGGACGCGAATATCTTCGTCCAGGAAGACCAGACGGCGTTTGCCCTCGAGGTGCCGCTCGTCAACCAGCCTGGCACGACGTTCCTGTACTCGAACGCGAACTCGCAGCTCATGGGCCTGCTTCTGCTGCGCGCCACCGGAACGGACGCCCACACCTACGTGTCGCGAGAACTCTTGGAGCCGATCGGCATCGACCCGTCGACGGTGGGGCTCTGGCTGGACCCGACCGGCGAGAATCCCCTGACCTACTGCTGCATCGACATGCGGCCCGACGACTTCGCGCGGTTTGGCCTGCTCTACTCCCGCGGCGGGGAATGGGACGGCACGCGCGTCCTGTCGGAGGACTACATCGAGGAGAGTCTCACGGCCCACAGCGCCGTCTACGGCTTCCAGTGGTGGGTGATGAACAGTACGTTCCTCGAGGGATCCACGCCCCCGATCGAGGTGGTCGCGGCGCTTGGCCTGGACGGACAGAAAGTCTACGTGTGGCGCGAGGAGGACGTGGTGCTGGTCGTGCTCACGAAGTACGAGCATTTCCGCAACCAGGGTTATGTGCTGAGCACCACCAACTGGCCGAACACGTGCTCCGGGCGCAATACCTGTCCGGGTGCGGAGGGACCGGCGGTTCGCGCGTACAGCGAGGTGACACTCATCGACCGTCTAGCGGATCTGCGATCGTAGGGGCGCCCCTTTCGGTCCCGGCGCGACGGCAGGTCGCGCCGGGACGGGACAAGCCCGTCCCTTACAGTGCGTCGAGCCGCTCGAGCTGCGCGCGCAGGGTGGCCAGCCTGGCGTCGAGATCGGCTGCCTTGCCCCGCTCCGCGGCGACGATGTGCTCGGGCGCCTTCGCCACGAAGTTCTCGTTCGCGAGTTTGCCCTGGACGCGGCCGAGTTCCCCGGTGGACTTGCCGATCTCCCTGGTCAGGCGCGTACGCTCCTGCTCGACGTCGATCAGGCCCTTGAGGGGTACGAGCACCTTGAGTTCTCCGACCACGTGCACGGCGGCCGGCGGCGGCTCGGTCTGCGCATCGAGCCAGTCGACGGTCTCGATGCCGGCCAGTCGGCGCAGCAGGGTCTCGGTGGCATCGAGACGTGTGCGGTCGATGTCGTCGCCGCCCTGCAGGAGCATGGTGATGGCCGTCCGCGGGGGTATGCCCATCTCGCTGCGAATGGTCCGGACGCCGACCACCACCGTCTTCAGCCACTCGATCGCCGCCGTGGCTTCGGGGTCGTGGTCGAGGTCCTCCGCCTGGGGAAATCGTGCCAGCATCACGGTTCCGGCGTCGCCGCCGGTGGCCGCGGCCTGTTCGCGCCACAGGGTGTCGGTGATGTACGGCATGATCGGGTGGGCGGCCCGCAGCAGGACATCGAGTACTTCGAGCAACGTCCGCCGCGCACCGCGGGCGCTGGCGGGGTCGGTGCTTTCGTCCCAGAGCACGGGCTTGGTCAGCTCGAGATACCAGTCGCAGTACTCGTGCCAGGCGAAGTCGTAGATGGCGTTGGCGTAGAGGTCGAACCGATAGGTGTCGACCGCGCGATCGACGGCTTCGAGCATCTCCCGTGTCCGGGAACGGATCCAGCAGTCGGCGGCGCTCAGGCGCACGGGCCCGTCGCCGGGACCCGCGTCGCCCAGGTTCATCAGGACGAACTTCGTCGCGTTCCAGAGCTTGTTGCAGAAGTTGCGGTAGCCCTCCACGCGTGACAGGTCGAAGTTCACGTCGCGTCCCGGGGAGGCCATGGCGCAGTAGGTGAAACGCAGCGCGTCGGCGCCGTAGGCGGGAATGCCGTCGGGGAAGTCGCGCCGGGTTGTCGCCTCGATGCGCTCTGCCATCTGTGGCTGGGGCAGGTCGACGGTGCGTTTGGCCACCAGGTCCGGCAGCGCGATGCCGTCGACGATGTCGAGCGGGTCAAGGCCGTTGCCGCGCGTCTTCGACATCTTGGCCCCGTCGGCGTCGCGCACGAGACCGTGGATGTAGACGGTCCGGAACGGCACCTCGTCCATGAACCGCAGCGTCATCATGATCATCCGGGCGACCCAGAAGAAGATGATGTCGTAGCCCGTGACCAGGACGTCCGTCGGGTGGAAGCGCGCGAGGTCCGGCGTCCGTTCCGGCCAGCCGAGCGTCGTGAACGTCCACAGCGCGGAGCTGAACCAGGTGTCCAGGGCGTCCGGATCCTGGGTAAGCGGGACGTCCGGGTCGAGGCCGGCGCGGCGTCGCGCCTCGTCCTCGTCGCGGCCGACGTGAACGTTCCCGTCGGGGTCGTACCACGCGGGAATGCGGTGGCCGGACCACTGCTGCCGGCTGATGCACCAGTCCCTGACGTCCCGCATCCACGCGAAATAGACGTTCTCGAACTGCTTCGGCACGAAGCGGATGCGACCGTCCTCGACGGCCGCGATCGCCGGCGCCGCGAGGGGCGCGATGTCGACCCACCACTGGTCGGTCAGCCAGGGTTCCAGGACGGCGTTCGAACGGTCGCCGCGGGGCACGGCGTGGCGGTGCGGCTCGACGGACTCGAGGAGGCCGAGCCCCTCGAGGTCCGCCACGACCCCGTCGCGCGCGGCGAAGCGGTCGAGGCCCCGGTACGGTTCCGGCGCCTCGTCGTTGACCGTCGCGCCGGCGTCGAACACGTTCAGGATCGCCAGGCCGTGCCGCTGGCCCACCTCGTAGTCGTTGAAGTCGTGCGCCGGGGTGATCTTGAGGCACCCGGTGCCGAACTCCGGATCGACGTGGGCATCGGCCACGATCGGCAGTTCGCGCCCGACCAGCGGCAGCAGTACGTGCGCTCCTACGAGGCCGCGGTACCGTTCGTCGTCCGGGTGGACGGCGACCCCGGTGTCGCCGAGCAGGGTCTCGGGGCGCGTGGTGGCGACCACGAGATGGTCGGCGCCGGCGGCCGTGCGCACGTCGCCAAGGAGCGGGTAGCGGATGTGCCAGAGGTGGCCGTCCTCCTCCTCACTCTCGACCTCGAGGTCCGATACGGCCGTCCCGAGCACCGGATCCCAGTTCACGAGCCGCTTCTTCTTGTAGATGAGGCCGTCGTCGAACAGGCGCACGAAGACCTCGCGGACGGCGGCCTGGAACCCCTCGTCCATGGTGAAGCGGTACCGGTCCCAGTCCACGGACGCGCCCATCCGGCGCATCTGTCCGGCGATTTCCCCGTCGTGGCGGTCGTACCACTCCCAGACCCGCGCGACGAAGGCTTCGCGGCCGATGTCCTCCGGGTGCACGCCCTGCGCCGCGAGCTGCCGCTCGACCAGCATCTGCGTGGCGATCGCGGCATGGTCCGTGCCCATTTGCCACAGGGCGCCCCGGCCGCGCATGCGGTGGTAACGGATGAGGGCGTCCATCAGGGTCTGCTGGAACCCGTGCCCGCTGTGCAGGCGTCCGGTGACGTTCGGCGGCGGGATCGCGATGCAGTACGGCGCGCCTTCGCCCGCCGGTGCGAAACCGCCCCGGGCCTCCCACTGCTCGTACAGGGGCCCCTCGATGGTTCGTGGATCGAAGTGACTGTCCATGCGTGAAGGGGGGTTGCGCGTGCCGGGCAGTCCGGGCCGCGACCCCGTCAACGAGCCTCCCAGTCGTCCAGGTCGTGATGGAACAGAGGATAACCGCGCTCCCGGTAATGGCGGTAACGGGTGCGGCCGGCGGCGCGTTCCGGCGCTGTGACGACCTCGGCCACACGCTCGAATCGGCCGAAGAACTCCGGCACGTCCTCGGCCAGGTTCACGAGCACCTGATCCGCGCCGGGGTCGGGTTCCGCGTGCCCGATCCGGACGGGGGCCTCGATGGCATCGGGCCCCTCCGCCAGGGCGTGGGGCACGAAGCGGTCCTCGGGATACGACCACATGAGTTCGTCCAGCATCGCTGCGGCGTCCGGGGAGGCGGTCCTGACATGGACCTGCTGACCGCCGTGGATCGCCCGCAGGACCAGCCGGCAGGCGAAACGGTACTTGGCGTCGATGTCGACATCCGGCAACAGGTAGAAGTCCACCCGGGTCACGACGCCTCGGCGGCCTCGGCGGCCTCGGCGGCGCGATCGAGCAGGTACTGGAACAGGAGCGGCACCGGTCGTCCAGTGGCTCCCTTCCTGGCCCCCGACCGATAGGCGGTCCCGGCGATGTCCAGGTGCGCCCAGCGCAGGTCGTCGGCAAAGCGCGAGAGGAAGCAGGCGGCGGTGACGGAGCCGGCGGGCCGGCCGCCGATGTTGGCCATGTCGGCGAAGTTGCTCTTCAACTGCTGCTGGTAGTCGTCCCACAGGGGCATGGGCCACGCGCGGTCCCACGTCAGGCGGCCGGCGGCCGCAAGCTGTTCGCCGAGGGCGTCGTCGTTGGCGTAGAGGGCGCTGGCGTGCGCCCCGAGGGCGATGACGCATGCCCCGGTCAGCGTCGCCACGTCGACGACCGCTTGCGGTTCATAGCGGCGCGCGAAAGTGAGCGCGTCGCAGAGCAGCAGGCGCCCCTCGGCGTCCGTGTTGAGGATCTCGACCGTCTGGCCGGACATGGTGGACACGATGTCGCCGGGCCGGGAGGCCTTGCCGCTCGGCATGTTCTCGGCGGCCGCCAGGATCGCGACCACGTTGATCGGCAGCTCCGCCACCGCGGCGGCCCGGAAGGCCCCCACGACGGTCGCGGCGCCGCACATGTCGAACTTCATCTCGTCCATCGCGGCGCCCGGTTTCAGGCTGATGCCGCCGGTGTCGAACGTGACCCCCTTGCCTACCAGGACGATGGGCCGGTCGCCCTCCGCGCTCCCCTGGTACCGGGCTACGATGAGCTTCGCGGGCGTATCGCTGCCGCGCGTGACGGACAGGAAGGCGCCCATGCCGAGTTCGGCCATCTCCGCTTCCTCGAGGACCTCCACCTTCACGTTCGTCAACCGCCCCAACCTGCGCGCGGCGCTCGCGAGGTAGGCGGGCGTGCACACGTTGGCGGGCTCGTTGGCAAGGTCGCGCGCGAGTCCCATGCCCTGGTCGAGGGCGTTGCCGTGCCGCACGGCCCGCCGGACGGCGGTGCGATCGCCCGGTTCCGCCAGTACGGCGACGCGGTCGATGTGCTGGTCCGAAGCCGGCTTGCTCTTGTGCTCGTCGTAGCGGTAGAGGTCCGCCGACAGCGCGCCGAGCGCGTGGCGCGTCTTCCAGTAGCCGTCGGCCGGGACGCCGGGCGCCGCCGCCGGCGCCGCCATTTCGTTCAGACACCAGACGGCATCCGCAACGGCCAGGCCGCGCACGGCGGCCACGGCCTCGCCGATGCGCTTGCGGTACTTGCCCATGTCGTCCGCCGTCCCTTCCGCCGGGACGACCACGAGATTGCGCACGTCGGTCGGGATCGGGATGGCGACCGTCCGGGCCGGCGCCTGCTCGAGCGCGTGCGCGACGAAAGTCTCGACGCCGAGTTCCGCTGCAACGCTCTGCGCCCGCTCCCGGGTCACCACCAGGCAACCGGTGCGCATGCGCGCCGGATTTCCGGTTCTCGTCGCGTACTTCATAATCGGGAAGTTCCTCGTGGGGTTCCTTGCAGGGGGTTGCTTGAGCGGATTGGGGGGCACGCGAACGGGTACACGCCGCGGGCACGTCCGTGGCGAGTGTATCCGATAGCCAGATATGGTCGTAGCGTTCCGATACGTGGCCCGCGAACTGGTCCTGGTGTTCGTCGTGGCGTTCATGACTCTACTCGCGGTGGCCGTCGGCGGGCGCTTCATCGGCTACCTGCAGGACGCGGCTCTCGGACGCTACTCGGCGGATGCGCTGCTGACGCTGATTGCGCTCCGGTTGCCCGAGTTCGTGCAGATGACCGTGCCGTTCGCGTTCTTCGTGGCGGTGCTGCTCACCTGGGGGCGGCTGCACGCGGAGCGGGAGTTCGCCGTCCTGCTCGGTGGCGGCGCGAGTCCACGGCGCATGCTGGGCTGGGTGTGCGCGGTCGCGCTGCCGGTCGGGGCGGTGGTCGGGTACCTGTCGCTCGCGGTGACCCCGGGCGCGGCCAGGGCGTTCTCGGACCTGGCCAACGCGCAACGGGTCTCGAGCGAGTTCGAGGCGATTACGCCGGGTACGTTCCACGACTTCGACCAGGCGCGGCGCGTCACCTATGCGCGGGAAGTCAGCCCGGACCGCCAGCGCCTCGTGGACGTTTTCACGGACGAGCGGGACGGCGGCGGGGTACACGTGGCAGTATGGGCGGAGGCCGGCAGCCAATACGTCGCCCCGGACACGGGCAGCCGCTTCCTGGTGCTCGAGAACGGGACCCGCTACGAGGGCGCCCCCGGGCTCGGCAGGTTCCGCGTCGTCGCCTTCGACCGGCTCGGCCAGCGCGTGCAGAGGAGTCCCATCAGCCGGTCGCGGACCGACCCGCGCACCGTGGCCACGTCCGGGCTGGAGGCCGCCGACCCGGAACATGTCGCCGAACTCCACTGGCGCATCGCGCTGCCGCTGGTGACGGTGATCGGCGCGTTCTGCGCGTTCGGCATCGCCCGCGTCCGTGCGCGCGCCGGCCGCTTCGCCAGGATCGTCCCGGGCGTGGCGCTCTTCTCCGCCTACTACTTGGGATGCGTCGCCCTGCAGAGCGCTGTCGCGGACGGGCTGATACCGGCGGCGATGGGGCTCTGGCCCATGCACGCCCTCGTGGCGCTGGCGGCCGTGCCCCTGATTCACCGCGCGTATCGGCCACTGTGATGTCGCGCACGGTCGACCGTTACGTGGGGTGGTCGGTGACGGTCACCGTCGTGGTCGTGCTGGTCTGCTTCGTCACGCTGACCGCGTCCTTCGCGCTCGTGGAGGAGATACGGGAGGAGGAGGCCGCCTACGGCTTTGCGGATGCGTTCTCCTACGTCCTGCACACGGTGCCCCGGCGGGTGTACGAGCTGGTCCCATTCGTGGTCTTCCTGGGTGTGCTGATCAGTCTGGGCGTGCTGTCGGGGAACTCGGAGCTCACCGTGCTCCGCGCGGCCGGCATGTCGCTGTGGCGGCTGTACGCCCCTCTCGCCGCGGTGGTCGTGCTTGCGTCGGGCGCGGCGTTCACGATCGGCGAGTATGTCGCGCCGCGCCTCGAGGCGCGGGGCGAACTGCTGCGTGCGCAGGCCGTGCATGACTCGCAGACCGTCTACCTCGCGGGCTACTGGTACCGGGAAGGGCCGCTCTACTCGCATGTCGAGGGCCTCGGCGGCGAGGATCGGGCATTGGGCGTCACCCAGTTCGAACTCGACGGAGAACGGCGGTTGCGGGAGCTGCGCCGGGCCGAATACGCGACGCACGACGGGGCGGACGGCGGGTGGCGGCTGCACAACGTCCATGCGACGCGGCTGCTGGGCGACCGGACGGCGACGGCGCACTTCGACGAGCTGCCGTGGAGCGCCGCCGCCGACCTGCGGCTCCTCGCGGCGCGGGCCCTGGTCGATCCGCGCAAGCTGTCCATCGCCGACCTCGTGTTCCAGGTCGGGTACATGGAGCGCGAGGGCCAGAACGCGGGGCGCTACCGCCTGGCGTTCTGGAGCAAGGTGCTGCAGCCGCTCGCGACGCTCGGCCTCGCACTGGTCGCCGTGGGGTTCGTCGTCGGACCGCTGCGGGAGACGGGCATGGGCACGCGCATCGCGGCCGGCATCGTGGCGGGACTCTTCTTCAAGTACCTGCAGGACCTGCTCGCGCCGGCGAGTCTCGTGTTCGGCATTCCCCCGTGGCTTGCCGTGGCGATACCGATCGCGGTGTGCTGGACGGCCGGCGCGCTGCTGCTGCGCCGGGTCGCCTGACGCGGCGAGGGAGCGGGTCCGTGCGGCTTGTCCGCATGGCGGCGCGCGCATCCGTTTCGGCGGTGGTGCGTGGTAGCCTCCGGGGACCTCCGGAGCGGTGGGGTCGGACATGCCGCGCGGGATCCAGGCCCGGTTCGTGGAAGACGGGTTGGTCGAGCGCCGTCAGATTCGACGGCAGTCGGTCGGGGCCGGAGACCACCGCTGGGCAATGGATGCCGACGATGAGTGAGTGGGTTCGGTTCGGGCGGCCCGACGCCTTCGAGGTCGCGCTGAGGTGGGTGGACGACCCGGCGCGCCCGGAACGTCGTCCAGTGGGGCACGGGTGGTCGATGGGTGAGTTGGAGTTGAGTGTCGGGGGGGTCAGCCTCACCGCCAGTGCGCGCGGGAACGAGCGGCAAGACCGGGTGGGGTGGTACCTGTCCCCGGTATTGGGCTGGCTGGCCGAGCACTGGGGCGCGTTGCTGCACGAAGAGCGTTTCGCATGGGAGGAACGATCCGCACTGCCGGCGGCGGTGACATGCGGTCGGATTCTGGACTGGGTTTCGGACGATCCGGGCGGGGCTCGGAAGTACGAACTCGCACAAGCGTGGTATCGACGCCATGCCATCCGGGCTGCCGCGCTCGGCGGGTTGTTCCCGGATCTCTACATCCGCCGCGTGGCCGATGACATCGAGTTGTCCTGGTCGGGCGATCCGCCCGAGTTCGCTCCTCGGGGGCTCCTGTTCGAAAGCGGCGCGGGCCACGCGCGGTTGTCGGCTTCGGAACTGGCTCTTCCCCTGTGGCAACTCCTCGAATGGGCCGCTGCACATCCACCCGCGGCACCGGAGGAATTCCGGGCCGACATTCGGGCATTCCAGTCCAAGGTCCGGAATTTGCGCACTCTGGACGGGCTCGGGTTGAGCCGTGCGTACGTCGCGGGCACGCTTTTCGAGGAGGCAAGGTCGGCGTTCGGGGAGATTCAGCGTCTGGAGCTTTTCGACGCCGCGGGATTCGTTGCGCCGGGTGTGCCGTGCATCGAGGAACTCTCACCGGCCGTGGCGATGTTTGGCGGCGTGTCGCCGGAGCTCGCGGGGGAGGACGTACGGTTGTTGCGCGATGCCTTGGTTGAAGCCGTCGGCGGTCAGGACGGCGCGACAC
Organism: Pseudomonadales bacterium; assembly: GCA_963664635.1. Classification (GTDB taxonomy): domain Bacteria; phylum Pseudomonadota; class Gammaproteobacteria; order Pseudomonadales; family Azotimanducaceae; genus VXNE01. Next base: position 2,255,947 of record OY761542.1, read on the forward strand.
TGGCCGGGTTGGTGGAGTCGCGCCGCGACGAGGCTCTGGGCGTGCCGCACCGGGACGGCGAGCGCTTTGCCGCGGAGTTGCTCGAGGATCTCGGCGCCGAGGCGTCCGCGGACTGGGTAGACGTCGACAAGATATGCACCGATCTTGGCATCGTCGTCCGGACGCTGGAGCTGAACACGGACTCCATCCGTGGCGTGGCGTTTGCCGGCGCGGGCTTCGCACCCCAGATCGTCTTGAATCGAACCCATGGGTTCAATGTCAACGCAGCGGGTCGGCGGTTCACCGTCGCGCACGAACTCTGTCACGTCCTGTTCGACAGGACCCGAGCGCGCAGGCTCGCGCACGCGAGCGGCAAATGGGCTTCGCCCGCGATCGAGAAACGCGCCAACGCCTTTGCGGCCTACCTGCTCATGCCGCCAGCGCTGGTCTTCGACAGCGTCGAAGGCAGCCGCAGCATCGACCGGGAGGCGGTCATGCAGCTGGCGGGCACGCTCCAGGTGAGTCAGTCGGCTCTCGTGGAACACTTGTATAACCTCGGCCTCATTGACGATGTCCAGCGGGAGTGGCTGCGCGCGCCCACGCCGCTCGACTGAGTGACTGCCGGGTGCTCGTCCTGGGCGCCAAACCAAATTGCCCCTCCCTCCGACATGCTCGTAGAATCCGCGCCTCGGGGCGGTCGCCCCGGGCCAGTGCGGGGCAGCAGGGACGAAGCAGGGACGGAGGTGCCATGGCGGAAGCCACCGTGGGCGAAGCCGCAAGTGTCCGTGAACGGTTGGACCTCGTGCGCGCCGAGGTGGGCAAGGTACTGGTGGGGCAGGATGCGCTGCTGCAGCGGCTGCTGCTGGCGCTCCTCGCCGATGGCCACGTCCTGCTCGAAGGCGTGCCGGGTCTCGCCAAGACGCTGGTCGTCAGCACGCTCGCCGAGGCCGTCGAGTGCAGCTTCTCGCGCATCCAGTTCACGCCCGACATGCTGCCGGGAGACGTGACCGGCACGCAGATATTCAACCCCCGCGAGGGCACGTACTCGGTCAAGAAGGGCCCGGTGTTCGGTAACCTCGTGCTGGCCGACGAGATCAACCGGGCGCCCGCCAAGGTGCAGTCCGCCCTGCTCGAAGCGATGCAGGAGCGGCAGGTGACGCTGGGCGAGGAGACTTTCCGGCTGGCCGAACCGTTCCTGGTGATGGCCACGCAGAACCCGATCGAGCAGGAAGGGACGTACCCGCTGCCCGAGGCGCAGCTCGACCGCTTCATGATGAAGCTCAAGGTGGGCTACCCGAGCAGGGACGACGAGGTGCGCGTCATCGACCGCATGGCCGGCTCGGGCCGCGCGCCGACGGCCGCGCCGGCGATCGGCGGCGCCGACATCCTCGCCGCGCGGGAGGTGGCGCGGCAGGTATTCGTGGACGACAAGGTCAAGGGCTACGCCGTGGACCTCGTCGCGGCGACGCGCGACCCGGCGGCGGCCGGCATGCCGGAGCTCGAGAGCCTCATCGAGTACGGCGCTTCGGTGCGCGGTTCGCTCAGCCTCGTGAAGCTCGCCAAGGCCCACGCCCTGCTCGCCGGGCGTGACTACACGAGTCCGCACGACGTCAAGAGCATCGCGGTCGACGCGCTGCGCCACCGCGTCGTGGTGACGTACGAAGCGGAAGCCGAAGGCCGTGACGCGGACGACATCGCGGGGACCATTCTCGCCAACGTCGAGGTGCCCTGACCGATGGGCGTCGCCGGCGGGCCGGAAACGCCATGCTTCCCGCGGAGATCGTAAGGCAGGTCCGCCGCATTCAGTTGCGGACGGGCCGGCAGGTCGCCGACGTGCTGGCCGGCGCCTACGTGTCCGTGTTCAAGGGGCGCGGCGTGGAGTTCGACGAAGTACGCCCCTACATTCCGGGAGACGACGTGCGCAGCATCGACTGGAACGTCACGGCCCGGGTCGGCACTCCCTACGTGAAGCGCTACGTCGAGGAGCGGCAGTTGACCGTGCTCCTCGTCGTCGACCTGAGCGCCTCGCTGGACTTCGGGTCCGGCACGCGCTCGAAGCGGGAGGCGGCGGTCGAACTCTCGGCGCTGCTGGCCTTCTCGGCCATCCACAACGACGACAAGGTCGGCCTGCTGCTGTTTCACGGCGATGTCGACGAGTACATTCCGCCGCGCAAGGGCGGCAAGCATGCGTTGCGCGTGGTGCGTGAAGTCCTGGCGCGCGGCCGCGAGGAGCTGCCGGACGCGGCGCGCGCGCTGCGGCGCAGACGCATGCTCGCGGACCTGCCGCGCGAGGTGCGTGCGCGCTTCGCGCAACTCGTCGCGGCGACGCGGGGCCGCACCCCGGGGGCCGGGGCGGGACGCGGCGGCCGGAGCGCGACCGACATCGCCCATGCCCTGGAGTTCTGCCGCCGCGTGCTGCCCCGGCGCGCGGTGCTGTTCCTCATCTCGGACTATCTCGATGACGGCTACCTCGACGCGCTGCGCCTCGCCAACCGCAAGCACGACGTCGTGGCGGTGCGCGTGACCGACCCCCGCGAAGGCGGTTTCGAGGCCGTTGGGCTCGTGACCCTGGAGGACGCGGAGACGGGGGAACGGCGGTTGATCGACACGCGCTCGCGCGAGTTCCGTGACGCGCTCGAAGAGTCATCCCTGGCCCGCGGCGAGGCGTTGCGCGGCAGCCTGCGCAGGGCGGGGATCGACATGATCGAGGTCGATACCGCGCAGTCCGTGGTGGAGCCGCTGCTCGCATTCTTTCGCATGCGCGAGCGGAGAATCCGGCGGTGACGACCCCGCGTCGACCCAGGGAGACGGGACGCGCGCCCGCCGGGAGCCTTCCGGGCGCGTGGGCGGGCGCGTGGGCGGGCGTGTGTATGGCGGCGTTGCTCGCCGCGTGCGGGCCGGCCGACCGCGCGGCGGCGCCGGAGGGGATGGAGGCCGTGGCGGACGAGGGCACGGCGATGCCCGCGCGGGAGGTTGAGAGCGTCACGCGGGAGGGGCCCGTACAGGCGACGGTGACGCTCGCCCCGGGGGCGCCGCGCCTCGGTGACCCGCTGACCCTGGAACTGTCGGTCACCGCGGAGCCGGGCGTCACCGTGGAGATGCCGCAGTTCGGCGAGGCGCTGGGCCGCTTCTCGATCCTCGACTTCGCGCCGCGGCGCGAGACCGCCGCGGACGGCGGCACGGTCGAGCGGCAGAGGTACACGCTGCAGGCGCCCATGAGCGGACGTCTCAGGATTCCCGCGCTGCGCGTCGAATACGTCGACGAACGGGACGGCACGAGCGGATCCTGGCGGGAACTTCTCACCGACGAGATCCCGTTCGAGGTCGCATCGGTGTTGCCGGAAGGCGCGGCCGCGGATGCGCTCCTGCCGCCCCGGCCGGCGCTCCCGGAGATACGCGCGCGCTGGTGGGTGCGTTGGTGGCCGGCGTTGCTCGCGCTGGCGCTGGTCGCCGGCGCCGGCGTGTGGGCGTACGCCCTGTGGCAACGTCGTGCCGTCGAGCGCGTACGGCTGACGGCGCACGAACGCGCTCTCGACCGGCTCCGCGCCCTCGAGGCGCGCGGCTTCCCTCGGGGGGAGGAGGCGGACGCCTGGTACGTCGAACTGTCGGACATCGTGCGCCGTTACGTCGAGGACCGCTATGCCGTGCGTGCTCCGGAACTCACGACGGAAGAGTTCCTGGTCGAGGCGGGCCGGTCCTTCTCCGGCCCGCATCGCGATCTCCTGGGCGCGTTCCTCGAGCGCTGCGACCACGTGAAATTCGCGCGCTACAGTCCCGCTCGGCAGGAGTCGCGCGATGCCTGGTCCGCGGCCCGGCAGTTCCTGGACGAGACCCACGCGGACGACGCGCCGGACCACCTGTCCGGCGGGCCGACGGAACCAGCCCCCGAGATGCGCTCCGGAAAGCGGGAGGCAGCCTGAGTGGACGGTCCGGGCGCGCTGGAGTTCCGCGAGCCGCTCCTCCTGGTGCTGGCGCTCCTGGCCGTGCCCGTGTATCTGCTCGGCCGCCGCGCGCCGGGACGCGTGGTGTTCTCGTCCTTCGCGCTCCTGCCGCGCCGTGGCGGAAGCCTCCGGTCGCGGCTGGCGTGGGTGCCGGATGCCGCGGTCGCACTTGCCCTGGTGGCGCTGGTGGTGGCGGCGGCGGGGCCGCGGGTCGGCGAGCGCTTCAGCCGCGTGCACCGGGAGGGGATAGCGATCATGATGGTGGTCGACGTATCCGGCTCGATGCAGGCGCTCGACCTCTCGACCGAAGACCGGGAGCGCACGCGCCTGGAAGCCGTCCAGGACGTGTTCGAGGCGTTCGTGCTCGGGGGCGGCGACCTGCCGGGCCGGCGCGACGACGCCATCGGGTTGGTGCGCTTCGCCGGGTACGCGGACACGGCGGCCCCCCTGACGCTCGATCACGAGAACCTCGCCGCCGCCGCCCGCAACCTCGCGATCGTCCGGGACCGGGCGGAAGACGGTACGGCCATCGGCGATGCGCTCGGCCTCGCGGTCGAGCGGCTCAGGGGCTCGACCGCGAGTTCCCGCATCGTGCTGCTGCTCACCGACGGCGTGCACAACGCCGGTGTGGAGACGCCGGAGACGGCGGCGGAACTGGCCCGCTCCATGGGCATCAAGGTGTACACGATAGGCGCCGGCACGACGGGACTCGCGCCCGTCCGGGTGGAGGACCCGCGCACCGGCCGCACGGCGCTGCGCGCCGTTTCGGTGGAAGTGGACGATGCCGTGCTCGCGGACATCGCCGAGCGTACCGGCGGCCGGTTTTTCCGCGCGGGCGACGCCGAAGCTCTCGCCGACGTGTACGCCGAGATCGACCGTCTCGAGCGCACGCGCATCACCGAGGAACGGTTCCGCCAGTACGAGGAACTGTTCGCCGTGCCGCTGGCGTTGGGGCTCGTCCTGGCCGCCCTGGGCTGGCTGCTGCGCGGCGCCGTCTTCGCGAGGCTGCCCTGAGATGGACGCCATCGTCTTTGCCGAGCCGCTGCGCGTCCACCTCGTCTGGCTGGCGGTCGCGGCGGCGGTCGCGTGCGCCTGGTTCGAGTTCCGCGGCGCCGACCGCTTGCAGTACCTGATCTCGACGCAGATGCAGGAACGTCTCGCCAGGCGGCGCCGGCCGCTCAACCGGGCGGTGCAGGTAGCCCTCGTGCTCGCCACCCTGCTGGCGGGGGTCGCCGGACTGATGCGTCCCCAGACGCCGGGTGGTACGGAGACCATCGACCGGGGCGTCCAGGCGGACATCATGGTCGTGCTCGACGTCTCCAGGAGCATGCTCGCGGAGGACGCCGCGCCGAGTCGGCTCGCCCGCGCGAAGGCGGAGATCACCGAGTTCATCGAGCGGGTGCGCGACCAGCGGGTGGGGCTCGTCGTGTTCGCCGGCCGGGCGGCCGTCGTGAGTCCGTTGACGTCGGACTACGGTTTCTTCCGGCTCGCGTTGCGCGACGTGGGACCCGGGTCCGTCAGCCGGGGCGGAACCCGTATCGGCGACGCGGTGCGCAAGGCGGTCGGCGCGTTCGGCGCGAACCGGGGCACGCCGCGCATCATGCTGCTCATCACCGACGGCGAGGACCACGACTCCTATCCGCTCGATGCCGTGGCGGACGCCGTCGCGGCCGGGGTGCGGATCGTGGCGATCGGGTTCGGCAGCGAGGAGGGGAGCGAGATCGTCGTAACGGACCCGGAGACCGGGGCGCGCCAGCCGCTCACGGATGGTGACGGCAACCTCGTGCGCTCGAGGCTGGACGGGGACCTGTTGCGGCGCATCGCCCTGGAGAGCCAAGGCGTCTACGTGCCGGCCGGAACGGCGGCGGTGGACCTGGACTCCATCGTCGAGGCGTGGGTGGCCCCCCTCGTGACGGACGCGTCGGCACGCATCGTGCGCCGCAACCCGACGGAGCACTACCGCTGGTTCGCGCTCGCGGCGTTGCTGACGCTGGTGGCGGCCGTATGGGTCGGCAGTGCGGGCGCGAGCGCGCCGGCGCGGCCGGAGGGCCCGTAGCCGTGGGCCGGACCTGCGTGGCCATCCTGGCTCTGGCCTGCTGGGTCCCGGGCTCGGGGGTTTGCCTGGCCGCGGCCCCGGTAGCGGCGGACGAACCCGCCCCGGCCGCCGTGGTGGACCCGACGGATGCCGGCGCGGAGACGGCGGTGGACGCGGACGCCGGCCCGGCCGAGCCTTCCAGGGAGAGTCCCCGGCAGCGGTACAACCGCGCGCTGGAGCAACTGCAGGCCGGGTCGCCCGCGGTAGCGGCGGACGGGTTTCTCGCAGCCCGCGATACGGCCGGTCCGGACCCGGAACTGCGCTACAGGGCGGCGTTCAACCTCGGGGTCGCGCTGGCCGGAGAGGCCGACACCTCCGCCGGCGCGCCGGCGGAGGCGATCGACCGGCTGCGCGACAGTGCGGCGTGGTTCCACGACGCCGTGCGCCTGGCGCCCGAGGGTGACGAGGACGCCCGCGTCAACCTGGAGGTGGTCCTGCGGCGGATTCAGCAGCTCGCCGACCAACTGAACGAAGGCAACCGGCTCGAGGCGCGACTGGATCGCATCATCGACGACCAGCGCGGGATCCGGGACGGGTTGCGGCGGTTGTTGGGCGAGGTCGAGGCGGAGGGGGCGGCGGCGGAGCCGACCGGTTACCAGGACGCCTTCGAGTCCCTGGCGGTTCGAGAGCGTGCCCTCCTTGCGGAAGCGTCGGACATTGCGGACCTGGCGGCCGAGGAGCGTGCACACATCGAAGCACAGGGGGAGGAGCAGATGACGCCGGAGCAGCGCACGCGGGCGCTGCAGCTCCAGGGCCTGGACGAATACCTGCAGCGCGCGCGCCAGTCCCTGAGCGACACGCGCCGGCGCTTGCGGCGCCTGGAAGGCGAACGGGCGCACCGGCGCGGCGACGCGGCGCTCGCGGAACTCAAGCGCGCCCGCGAGCAGTTGCTGGATCCCGTGTCCGTGCTGAAGGCGATCGCGCGGGACCAGTTGTCGGTGCTCGCCCACACGCAGGCGCTGGCGGCATTCGACAACGCGGAGATCGCCGTGCAGGCCGGACTGGAGGGCGAGGCGCCGGCGTGGCTCACGGCGCGTCACCTGGGCAACCGGCAGGAGGACGCGGCGGCGCGGACCGGGGGCATCCTGCGGCAGATGGAGGCGGTGGTCGACCTGCCGGCCGGTGACGCCGGCGCTCCGCAGGCCGCACGCACGGTTGCCGCGGCAGGGGAAACCGTTCCGCTGCTCGAAGGCGCCCTGGAATCCATGCGGACCGTGCTCGCGACCCTCGACAACGGGGCCCTGGTGGGTGCGGTCCGCGCACAGAGCGATGCCCTGCGAGCGCTCAACCGGGCCATCGAGCGGTTCGCCGGCCTGCGGGACCTGATCGAGCTGGCCTACGCGGACCAGGGCCGGGTGGTGGGGCTGCTGACGCCGCCCGAGGACGAGGAGGGCGTGGCGGAACTGTCCGCCGAGGAACGGGCGGGAATGGTCGGGGCGGCCGTCGGCGACAACCGGGAGCGTCTGTCGCGCCTCGAGCCGCTGCTGGCGGAGTCCCTGGGTGACGCGGCGAACGCAGACGGCGGCACGGAAGCGGACGCGGCGGCTGCCGCGGCGGCCCGCGAGCGCCACGAGCGCGCCGAAGCGCTGCGCGTGGCCGCGTTGGAGGCACTCGCGGCGGTGACGGAGCGACTCGACGTCGCCGGCGCGCCCGGGGCCACGCCGCTGGCACCGGCACGGGAGGCGCTCGGCCACCTGGAGGCGTTGCGCCGCCTCTTCTTCAGTATCGTGGAGCACCTGCAGGCCCTGCTCGCGGAGCAGACCGACACACACGACCGGACGGCCACGCTCCAGTTCGAGTCGCAGGTCGACGCGATGGCGGCCACGCTCGGTCTCGTCGGGGAGCGCCAGGCCGGCCACGCGGCCGTCGCCGACGCGCTCGGCGAGGCCCTGGCGCAGCAGGCCGACGCGGCGCCGGTGCCGGCGGGCGATCCTGGGACGGCGCCCGCGGCCGGAGGAGCGCCCGCGGCAGGAAAAGCGCCCGCGGCAGGAAAAGAGTCGGCCGCGGAGGCGCAGGCCGCCGGCGTGGCCGAGGCGGCTCGGGAAGTACGGGCGGCGGCCGGGCGCATGCACGGCGCGCGGGCGGTCATCGCCGACGCGCTGCAGCGTGCCGCCTCGATGTCGCCGGATCTCGAACCGGCCCTCGGCGAACAGAGCGCCGCGATGGAGCACGTCGAGAACGCGATTCGGCTGCTGCAGCCCCCGCGGGAGGGGGAGAGCGGGGACGAGTCGCAGACGGCCGGCGCGGGGGAACAGGGGATGGAACGGCAGCCGGAGGACTCCGAGCGGATGTCCCAGCGCCAGGCCCTGCGGCGCCTGCAGGCGATCCGCGACCGGGACGCGCAGCGGCAGCGGGAACGGCAGCAGGGCGGCCGGCCCGAGCCGGTGGAGAAGGACTGGTGAACACGCGGTCCGCGATGGCCGTCGTACTGCTGCTCGGCTGCTGGGTGGGTGCGTCCGCGCAGTCGCTGCGCCTGGAGGTGGACACGGAGGAGATTCACGCCGGCCTGCCGTTCGTGCTCTCTCTGTCCGCCGTGGGCTTCGACGAGGCGCCCGAGCCCGCCGCGCCCGAGCTCGACATCGAAGGCTGCAGGGTCACCTACCTGGGGATGAGCCCGAGCGTCTCCCGGCAGATCCAGATCGTCAACGGCCAGCGCTCCGAGTGGCGGGAGGTCACGTTCGTGTATCGCTGGCGCGTGCAGCCCGAGCGCGCCGGCCGCTACGTCGTGCCGGCACTGACCGTCGCCCAGGGCGGCCGTTCGGCCGTAAGCCGGGCGGCGTCGTTCGAGGCGACGGACGTCGAAGCGGCGGGCGACATGTTCGTGCGCATGCTTCTCCCGGAGCGCCCGGTCTGGGTGGGCGAGACCTTCGATGCGGGGGTGGAGTGGCTGATCGCTCGGGACGTGGAGAGCTACGAGTTCGTGGTGCCGCTGTTCGACGCCGAGCACCTGCGCTTCGAGCCACTGGCCGACGGCGGTCGGACGGTGACCTTCCCCGCCGGGACGGGCGAGGTCGAGTTGCCCATGCAGCGCGACACCGTCGTGGAGGATGGCGTCAGCTACACGCGCCTGCGTTTTCCGGCGCGGGTGAGCGTGGGCCGTGCGGGCACGCTGGACCTGGCCCCGGTGCGCGTGGCCGCGCGGCTGCAATCCGGGACGTACCGGGATGCCTTCGGGTTTCGCCGCTCGCGCACGGCGCTGTTTCAGGCGCAGGGGGAGCGCCGGAGACTGGTGGTGCGCGCCCTGCCGGAGTCTGGTCGGCCGCGGGGTTTCGTCAACGCGATCGGCACCGGCTTCTCGATCGAAGTGGCGGCGAGCCGCAGTGTCGTGCAGGTGGGCGATCCGATCGACCTGAAGGTGGTGGTGCGGGGCGACGGCGACCTCGCGGGCCTGAGCCTGCCGCCTCTCGACACTCTCGACACGGAGGGCGGGCTGCCTCCCGCGCTGTTTTCCGTTCCGGAGACGCCGCCCTTCGGGGTGGTGGACGAGGACGCCAGGTCGAAGTCCTTCGAGGTCACGGTGCGCGTACGCAGCGCCGAGGCGACGGAGATTCCACCGGTGACCCTGAGCTACTTCGATCCGGTCGCCGGGGCCTATGCGACCGCCCGGAGCCGACCCGTGGCGCTGTCGGTACGGTCGGGTGAAGTGATCGGCGCCGCCGACGTCACCGTGGCGTCGGGCGCGGCGGCCGAGCCTGGAGTCCCGACCCCCGCGAGCGGTGCCTACGCGCCCTCGCCAGGCGCGACGGGGTCGCTCGTAGGCGCGGACATGTCGCTGAGCGCGCCGTCCCGGACGCTGGTCCCGGCGTGGGGAGCGCAGGCGTTGCCCGTGCCCATCGCCTTGCTCTACCTGCTGCCCCTGTTCGGGGCCGGCCTGCACTTCGCGTGGCTGCGCACCGCCGGCCGGCGCCGTCGGGGCCGGGCGGTCGCCCGCGCGCGGCGCGCGGTGGAGGCCGCGCTCGCCTTGGGGGAACCGGCACGGGAGGCGGCGCCTCGCGTGCAGAGCGCACTGCGGGCGCTGGCCGCCGCGACCGGCCGCGGCGGCGCCCTCGAAGGGGGCCTTGCCGAGCGCCTGGAGACCACCGCGTTCGACCCGGCCGCGGGGCGCGAACCCCTCGATGCACAGACCGTTGCCGCGGTGCGGGAGACGGTTCGGGAGTGGCTCGCGCACGCTGGTCCCACTGCCGCCTCGGTCGCCGTCGCGCTGCCCCTGGCGTACATGGTATGGCTGGTGGCCGCCGTACCCGTCGACGCGCGGGACGGGCCATCCCTGGAACAGGCGCGGGCGACGTACGGCGCGGCCCTCACGGAGCCCGACCGCGTCCGGCGCACGCGTTTGTTCACCCGCGCCGAGCGCGATTTTCGACCGCTGGCCGCGCAGCGTGGCGAAGCGCCGGACCTGCTGGTGGACTGGGGCAACGCCGCCCTCGGGGCCGGGGACCGGGGACGTGCGGTACTGGCCTGGCGTCGGGCGCTGGCCGTCGATCCCGGCAATGAACGCGCGGTGCGCAATCTCGCATGGGTGCGTGATCGGGCGCCCATCTGGCTGCCCCGGCCCGTGGCCGGGGGGGCGCTCGACTCCCTGTTCTTCTGGCGTGGCCGCCTGTCGGTCGCCCAGCGGCATTGGCTGGGCGCGTGTGCCTTCGCACTCGTAGTGCTGATGTCGATCCCGTGGTCGCGGCGCCGTGCAGGGACGCTCCGCCGCCTGGCGATCGTGCCATTCGTCGTCTGGGTGACCGCGACGGGCTCGGCCCTGCTCTCGACGGGCGAATCGGCCGCGGCGGTGCTGCTCGTGGACGGGACCGCCTTGCGGTCGGCGGACAGCATGGGAGCCCCGCCGGCCTTCGGCAATCCGCTGCCGGCGGGGGCGGAGCTCACCGTGCTGGAGGACCGCGCAACCTGGGTACGCGCCGCGCTCGCGGACGGCACGCAGGGATGGCTGCCCGCCAGCAGCGTGGCCCGGGTGGAGGCCTGACCGCGGATGCAGCGACCGATCGACCGGCCCGTGGGCGCGCGGCTCGAGGAACTCGACACCCCGGCGCTCCTCGTGGACCTGGAGCGGCTCGACGCGGTCGCGGAACCGCCCGAGCCCGTCCGCGTGGAAGCCTGGGTGCACAAGACGCCGGCCATCGCGCGACTGCAGGTGGCGCACCCGCAGGTGCGGGGCATCGCGGTGCGCGGCATCGCCGAGGCGGAGGTGTTTGCCGGCGCGGGTTTCGAGGACATTCGCATCCTGCGGCCGCTCGTCACCGAGGCCGCGAAGCGCCGTGCCGCGGCATTGCGCAGGACCGTGCGGCTCACGTTCGACGACGACCTTCCGCTGTGGGGCGCCGCCGCGCTCGGGGACGCCGTCAGCGTGTCCACGCGCGTCACCAGCGTGCCCGAGCCGGGACGCGCCATCACCGACTGCGGCCAGAAGGCGGTGGGCAGGGACTTCGGGGAACCTACGGTCGCCGGGCATCCGGGGTGGCGCGCGCACGCCGGGAGCGCGGAACACGGGGTGGTCCTCTTCGATGCCGGCGCGCGACCGCTCGACATCGGTGCCTGGCTGCGGTTCGTCCCGGCGGACGTCGCGACGGTGTTCACACTGCATGACCGGGTGTATGCGGTCCGGGACGGTGTCCTGGAGGCGGTCTGGCCGATTGCGGCACGGGGGGCATTTTGATCGGCGCCCGGCTCGAGGAACTCGAGACGCCGGTGCTCCTCGTGGATCTCGCGGCCCTCGAGCACAACATCCGCGTCATCGCCCGGCATTACGCGGACAAGGCCATCCGGCTGCGGCCCCATGGCAAGAACCACAAGTCCCCCGCCATCCTCGCGATGCAGGTGGCGGCCGGTGGCACCGTGGGTGGCGTCTGTGCGGCGAAGGTGTCGGAAGCGGAGGTGTTCGCCGCCGCCGGGGCCGGCAACGTCCTCGTTGCGAACCAGATGGTGGACCCGGCCAAGATTCGCCGCCTGGCGGAACTTGCGCGGCGCGTGGAGACCACGGTCGCCGTCGACTCCGCGGAACAGGTGGCGCTGCTGGGGGAGGGCGCACGGTCCGCGGGCGTCACGCTCGGCGTCGTCATCGAGGTCGACACGATGATGGGGCGCGCCGGCGTCCGGTCGCCGGAGCAGGCGGCGCCGCTGGCGCGGCGCGTGGTCGCAACCCCCGGTCTCCGGTTCCGCGGGATCATGAGCCACCAGGTGCCGCGCGGGCCGACCGACCGGGACGGCCGGTTCGCGGAAGGCGGCCGTTACATCGAGCGCGCCCTCGCCGCGAAGCGGGCGATCGAGGCGGCCGGCATGCCCGTGGAGATGGTGTCGACCGGCGAGTCCTGGACCTACGACGTGGCGGCCGGGTATCCCGAGGTGACCGAGATCGAGGGTGGCACCTACGCGCTGATGGAAGTTCCCTACGCGTACATGCGCGAGTTCCGCCTCGCGCTGCGTGTCATGGGCCGGGTGGTCGCGCGCCGCGACGCCACGACGGTCATCGGCGACGTGCCGATCGACGCGATCGGGGCGCCCAACGGACTGCCGACGCTCGACGGCCCGCGGGGCGTGGAGGTCACCGGCATCGATCACCACGGCGTGACCCTCGCAGGAGCGGCCGGGGCGCCGCTGCGCGTCGGCGACGCCTTCTTCCTGCTGACGCACCAGCAGGACGTGACCGTGAACCGATGGGACCGGTTCGTGGGGGTGCGCGACGGGCGCGTCGAGAAAGTGATCGAGGCGCCCGCCAGGGGGTGCGTCCACTAACCCTGGGGAAAGCCTCCAGACTGGACAACGCGCACCGGCTCCGTCAGTCTCCGGCCCCCTGTCCTGGTCCGACGGAGGGTGCCGGTGTCGTCGCTCAAACGGGTTCTCATTGCCAACCGCGGCGAGATCGCGATTCGCGTGGCGCGGGCCGCGGCCGGCCTCGGCATGGATTCCGTGGCGGTCTACGCACCGCGGGACGCGCTCTCGCTGCATACGCGCCTGACGACGGCAGCGCGTGAGATCGGGTCCGGGGACGCCGACCCGGTCGCGGCGTACCTGGACGCCGACGGGTTGGTCCGGGCGGCCCTGGAGACCGGCTGCGACTGCGTGCACCCCGGCTACGGGTTTCTCGCCGAGAACGCCGCGTTCGCGGAGCGGTGCGCGGCGGCGGGGCTGACGTTCGTCGGCCCCACTCCGGCGGCGCTCGCACTCTTTGGCGACAAGGTGCTGGCGCGCTCGCTCGCCCGCTCTCTCGGCATCCCCGTGGTGCCCGGGAGTTCCAAGCCGCTGGCTACCGCCGAGGAGGCGGAGGAACTCGCGGCGACGATAGGGTATCCCGTCATGCTCAAGGCGGCGGCCGGCGGTGGTGGCCGCGGCATGCGCAGCGTCGACTCGCGCGCCGGCATGGCGGAGGCCTTCGCGCGCTGCCGTAGCGAAGCGGCGGCGGCGTTCGGCAGCGGCGCCGTCTTCGCGGAGCGCCTCGTCGAGCGCCCCCGGCATATCGAAGTGCAGATCCTGGGCGATGCGACGGGCCACGTCGTGCACCTCGGCGAGCGGGACTGTTCGGTACAGTTGCGCAACCAGAAGGTACTCGAGACGGCCCCGGCGGCGGGACTCCCGGAGCCGCTGCGGGAGCGCATCCTGGCCGACGCGGTCGCCCTGGCCGGCGCGGGCGAGTACGTCAACGCGGGTACGGTCGAGTTCCTGGTCGTCCCGGAGCGCGAGGAGTACTTCTTCATCGAGGCCAACGCGCGCATCCAGGTGGAGCACACGGTGACCGAAGAGGTCACCGGCGTCGACCTGGTGGAGACGCAGTTCCTGCTCGCGGCGGGGATGCCGCTCGCATCGCTCGGCCTCGCGGAGCCCCCGGCGGTGGCGGGGAAGTACGCGGTCCAGGCGCGGGTCGTGGCCCAGGGACCGGGCACGCTCGAGGCATACAGGGAGCCCTCGGGGCGCGGCATTCGCGTGGACGCATGCGGCTACGCGGGGTACACGCCGCCCCCCCAGTTCGATCCGCTGCTCGCCAAGCTGATCTGTACCTCGACGTCGGCGGCTTCGCTGGTCTCGGCGCTGGAGCGTACCCGACGGGCGCTCGATGAGTTTCACATCGCGGGCGTGCCCACGAACGTGACGCAACTGCAGGCGATTCTGGCCGATCCGGACGTGCGTTCGGGAGACGCCCGGACTTCGCTGCTGGCGGAGAAACCGGAGCTGCTGGCGGTCGATGCGCCGGCCAACGGCGGCGCGCTCGCCCTGCTCGAGACCCAGGTCCCGGTGCGCGTGGAACGGGCGGCCGGGCCCGGTTCCAGCGCCGTTCCGGACGCGGAACGCGGGCGCCCACCCTCGCTCGAGGCGGGTCCCGGTGACGTGTCGGTCGCATGCCCGATGGCCGGCTCGGTCGTGGCGGTCGAGGCGCAAGAGGGCGATGCCGTCGCGGCCGGAGATGCGCTGCTCGTCATCACGGCGATGAAAATGGAAACCGTGGTGAGCGCCCCCTGTGCCGGCGTCGTGTCGGCGATGCAGACGCTGCAGTCTGGCGATCCCGTGGCCGTGGGCCAGGTGGTGGCCGCGCTTGCGCCCGCGGACGGCGTGGGCGAGGCGACGAGATCCACCCGCGAGACGTGGGAGCCGCTGCTCGAGGACGTCTCGGCGATGCGCCGCCTGGCGCTCGCACGGCTGGCGCCCGGTTCGGAGGACCCCGGGGTGGTGCGCCAGCGCAGCCGGGGCAAGCTGACCTGCCGGGAGCGGATCGAGCTGCTGCTCGACGCGGGTTCGTTCCGCGAGGTGGGCAGCGTGGCCGGCTTCGCATCCTACGACGAGGACGGCACGGTGACCGCGTTCACGCCGGCGAACCACGTCGGCGGCTGGGGCCGGATCGACGACCGGTCGGCCATCGTGTGCGCCGACGACTTCACCTCGCGCGGCGGCCACGCGGACGGCGCCATAGGCGCGAAGAGCGGGTACCTGGACCGCCTCGCGCTGGAGATGCGCGTGCCGTCGGTACGCCTGCTCGACGGCTCCTCCGGCGGTGGCAGCGTGGCCGCGATGGTGCCCGCGCAGAAGCAGGCGGGAGAGAGCACCGCGCGGGAGAGCCGCGGCGCCATCGAGGCGGGGCGGCCGCGGGTCGCCGGCGGGGGCGGCTCGTTCCTGCCGGGCCACCTCGGCAGCTCCATGTACACCGAGCAGCTCGCCACCGTGCCGGTGGTGAACATGCTGCTCGGCAGCGTAGTCGGCATCGGTGCGGCGAAGGCGGTGCTCGGTCACTTCGCGGTCATGGTGCGCGACATCGCCCAGTTGTTCGTGGCCGGCCCGCCGGTGGTGCAGCACGCCATGGGGTACGACATCACCAAGGAGGATCTCGGCGGCTGGCACATTCACTGCCGCAACGGTTCCGTGGACAATCTCGCCGAGACGG
This sequence comes from Pseudomonadales bacterium, assembly GCA_963664635.1. GTDB lineage: Bacteria > Pseudomonadota > Gammaproteobacteria > Pseudomonadales > Azotimanducaceae > VXNE01. The sequence continues at coordinate 2,271,335 of OY761542.1, forward strand.
AGGAGGAAGCGGCCGTCATGACGCGGCGCTTCCTGTCCTACCTGCCCTCGAGCGTCTACGAAACGCCGCCCGTGCTGCCGCCGGACCCGGACGATCCGCCCGAGCGCCGGGAAGAGGAACTCTTCACGATCGTTCCGCGCAAGCGCACGACCACCTTCGACATGCGCCGGGCCATCGCGCTGATGGCGGACCGGGGCTCCTTCTTCGAGATCGGGCCGCTGTGGGGAACGGACCAGATCACGGGATTCGCGCGCTTCAACGGCTACCCTCTCGGAGTACTCGCGTCGGACAGCCAGCATGCCAACGGCGGCGCCCTGACCGCGGACGGCTGCAGCAAGCTGACCCGGCACCAGGACCTCTGCGACCTGTTCCACGTCCCGATCCTCAACCTGGTCGACAACCCCGGCTTCGCCGTCGGACTCAAGCACGAGATCGCCGGCACGATCCGCCGGGGCGCGGAGTGGATGGTCGCCTTCGCGCAGGTTGCCGTGCCGATCTTCACCGTGCTGATGCGGCGGAGCTTCGGGGTGGCCGGCAACAACTACGCGACACCCCGCTCGCAGCCCTCGGTGCGGGTGACCTGGCCGGCCGCCGACGTCGGAGGCATCCCGCCCGAGGGCGGGATCGAGGCCGCCTACAAGCGCCAGCTCGCCGAAGCGGAGGACCCGGCGGCGTTCCGGGCGGAACTGATGGCGCGGATCGAGAGCGCGCGGGGGCCCGTCGGTCCGCTGTCGAGGTTCCAGATCGAGGAGATGATCGATCCCCGCGACACGCGGCGGCTGATCTGCGAGTGGGTGGAGACCGCCTACAGGATCGTCTCGCAGCCGGGACGGCTCGTCCCGCGCACCCTCCAGTTCCGTCCGTAGGGGACGGGCTTGTCCCGTCCCGTCTTGAACTCATGCATGGCCGGGACGGGGTTTGTCCCGTCCCGTCCCCGGGGGCGTGCACAATTTGGACACGGGCGACTACGCGGGTCGCCCCTGCTCGTCGCGTCGCGGAGTCGGACCGTGCCGGCCCGGCGCACAAAGGGTGGCAATCGGCCCCAGTCACCCTAAAATGGCGCGTCCGCGGTACCGGTTGCCGCGCACGGCACCCTTATGGGGCATGTTTTCGTTCTGAAGGGAGAACAGGTGTGGCCAGTATGTCGGCGAAGACGTTCGTGAAGGGCCTGGCGGTGATGCTGGTGGCGGCCTGCGCGCTGGGGGCGGTCGACGCTTCGGCGCAGTTGAAGATCGCCGTGTTGAACGTGCAGCGCGCCCTCGGCGAAAGCGAGGAGGCCAAGGCCCTTGCGGATGAGATTCAGCAGGACCTCCAGAAGGACCAGGACGAACTGCAGGCCCTCGGCGAAGAGATCCAGGCGTTGCAGGACCAGCTCGAGAAGGATGGCGAAATCCTCGGCGACGACGAGACGCGGCGCATCAACAAGGATATCGAGGACAAGCGCCTCGATTTCGAGTTCGGCGCCAACAAGCTCCAGAAAGAGCTGCAGGATCGCCAGCAGGAGATCCTGCGGGAGATGGCCCCGAAGCTCGACGCCGTGCTGAAGGACCTGATCGAGATCGAGGGCTACGACGTCGTGCTGCAGCGTTCCGGCCTCCTGTACGTGAATTCGAAACACGACATCACCCGCAAGGTCACCGAGAAGCTCAACGAGAAGCAGTAGCGGGTCCGGCGGAGCGCGGCCGGACGCCGTCGTGGGCCTTACCCTCGCCGAGGTCGCCGAACGCATCGGGGCGGCGGTGGTTGGCGACGCCGATGCCGTCGTCCGCCGCCTCGGATCCCTCGAACACGCGGCGGAGGGCGATCTGACGCACCTCTCCAGCCCTGCCTACCGGCGCTTCCTGGCCGGCACGGCGGCGACGGCGGTGATCCTCGGGGAGCCGGACGCCGCGGCCTGTCCGACGAACGCCCTCGTGGTGGCCAACCCCTACCACGCCTACGCGGTGGCCTCGACGCTGTTCGAAACACGCCCGGCGCCCGGACCCGGGGTACATCCGAGTGCGGTCGTGGATCCCGCGGCGCGCCTCGGCGCGGACGTCGCCGTCGGCCCGCATGCCGTGATCATGGCCGCGGCGGAACTCGGCGCACGTGTTTCGGTCGGTCCCGGGGCCTGCGTGGGGGCCGGTGCGGTCGTCGGCGCGGACACCGTGATCCTCGCGAACGCCACGCTGTACCACGGCGTACGCCTGGGCGAGCGATGCGTCGTCCACGCTGGGGCCGTGATCGGCGCCGATGGCTTCGGCTTCGCGCCGGACGCGGCCGGCCGGCTGCAGGCGATCGCCCAGGTCGGCGGCGTGCGCATCGGTGACGACGTCAGCGTCGGGGCCCTCAGCGCCGTGGACCGGGGTGCGATCGGGGACACCGTGATTGCGGACGGCGTGAAGATCGACAACCTCGTGCAGATCGGGCACAACTGCGACATCGGCGCCCATACCGTGATCTGTGGCTGCACCGGCATCGTGGGGAGCACGCGGATCGGGCCACACTGCGTGCTCGGTGGCGGCGTCGGCGTGGGTGGCGACGGTCCCGTCGAGATCTGCGCGGGCGTGACGGTCAGCGCGATGACCCACGTCACGAGTTCGATCGACGAACCCGGCATCTACTCGGGCGGGACGCTGCACGGCAAGACGCGGCGCTGGAAGCGGAGCGCCCTGCGCTTCGCGGAACTGGACGGCCTGGCCAAGCGGCTGGCCCGCCTCGAGCGGAAGGTCGGTACGCGATGATGGAAATCCGGGACATCTTCGAGTACCTGCCGCACCGGTACCCGTTCCTGCTGGTGGACCGCGTCACGCGGCTGAACGTCGGCGAGGACATCGCCGGGTACAAGAACGTGTCCGTCAACGAGCCCTTCTTCGAGGGCCACTTTCCGGGACACCCGGTGATGCCGGGCGTGCTGGTGGTGGAGGCCATGGCGCAGCTCGCGGGGGTCCTGGCGTTCAAGACCCGGGGCCACAAGCCGGCGGACGGCTACCTGTACTATCTCGTCGGCATGGACAAGACGCGCTTCAAGCGTCCGGTGGTGCCCGGCGACCGGCTGGACATGACGGCGGCGATCACGAGCCAGCGCCGCTCCATCGTGAAGTTCGAGTGCCGGGCCTTCGTGGACGGGGAGCTGGCCTGCACGTCCGACATCCTGTGCACCGAGCGGGACACCGCGGCGTGATCGACCCCCGCGCCATCGTCGATCCGTCGGCCGAGCTTGGGGCCGACATCGAGGTCGGGCCCTGGAGCGTCATCGGCCCCGGCGTCGTGGTCGGCGATGGCTGTCGCATCGGCCCCCACGCGATCGTGAAGGGCCCGACCGTACTCGGCCGGCGCAACCGGATATTCCAGTTCGCGACGGTCGGCGAGGACACCCCGGCGCTCGCTTACGGCGGCGAGCCGACGACCCTGACGATCGGGGACGACAACGTGATCCGCGAGGGCGTCACCATTCACCGCGGCATGCTCCAGGACCGGAGCGCGACGATCATCGGCAACCACAACCTCTTCATGGCGTACGTCCATGTGGGCCACGACTGCGAGGTCGGCGACCACGTGATCATGGCGAACAACGCCTCCCTCGCCGGACACGTCTCGGTCGGCGACCACGCCAACGTCGGCGGCTACTCGGGCATCCTGCAGTTCCGTACGGTGGGCGCCTACACGCACATCGCGGCGTTCTCGTACGTCGTCAAGGACGTTCCGGCCTTCGTGACCGCGGCCGGCAATCCCGCCCTCGCGGTCGGGCTGAACGCGGAGGGCATGCGGCGCCGCGCCGTGCCGAAGGCGACCCGGAGCGCCCTTCGCGCCGCGTACCGCACGGTCTACCGGGAGGGCCGGACCGTGTCCGAGGCATGCGCGGCGCTTGCGGACGCCGCCGCGGAGTCGGATGCCGTGCGCCAGTTCGTCGACACCGTCCGGGCCTCGGAGCACGGCATCGTGCGTCCCCGGAGCGGGGCCGTGGTGGAGGATTGAGGCTGCCTTATCGGGCTGGGAGGCCGGGTTGGGAGGCCGGGTTGGGAGCTTGTCGAGTCGACGGGTCGGGATCGGTCGGTCAGAGCGCGTCGGATCGGTCGGGTCCGGGTGCCGGATCGGCGTCGGCACGCCGCTGGCCCATCCGGCCGGGTTTGCCTTCCGGAGCCGACGCATCGTGCCGGGGATCGTGCGCGCCCGTCTGGGCGAGATACGCCCCGTACAGGCTGAATCTGGTGTCGCCGGCGGCCAGCAACGCCCGCAGCATGCGGTCGCTGGCGGACCCCCTCCGGGTTCGCCGGCCCCTTCCCCGGCGTCCGGAGAAGCGTCGCACGACGTCGTAGTAGACGTGGCCGGACAACTGGAGTGCTTCGCACAGGGCGGCGGCGGAAGCGATCCGGCCGTCGGACCGGAGGCGCGTCCCCGCCTCGAAGGCGGCGTTGCGGGCGTTGCGGGCGCCGGCAAGGTCGCCGGCGCCGGCGCGGGCCTGCGCCAACTCCAGGCTCGCACGCACGGCCTGGAGGGGATCCGCTCCCGCGGCTCCCCCCGTTTCGCCCATCGCCGCGGGAGAGCCGTGTGCGGGCTCCGGCCGCAGTATGCCGTCGGGCCAGGGAAGCTCCGCCGGCCAGTGGTCGGAAAACCACTGCGCGACGCGCTCGACCCGGCGGAGGGTCACCCGGCCATCGGCGACACGGTGGAAGAAGCGGCCCTGGCCGCCGGCGATACGGCCAACGGTAGAGAGCGCGAGTCCGCGGGCGTTGGCATAGACCTGTCCCAGGTGGATGAGTTGATCGGGTGACATGCACCGACTTTGTGGCAAATAAACCACTTAGTCAACGCTAATGGTGGTCTAATGACCACTGTACGATTCACTATCAGCCGTGGCATATTCGCCACATGGAATCGTTCCGCGCGATCGTCGAGAAGCAGTTGGCGCGACGTGAGACGTCCGCTATTCGAGCAGCGCTCGGCGCCGGTCTGACCCGGGACGCCATACGCTCCGTGCTGCGTGGGCGCGCACCGTCCGTCGATCGCGCGGCGGAGATCTGCGAGGCGCTCGACCTGGAGTTCTACATCGGGCCGCGCCGGGCCGCGCCGGAGACCACCGCCAAGTCCCAGGCGGTGGCCGGCCTGAGTCACATACGGGATCGCAGATTGGCCGAGATGCTCGCCTTGATGGTGGGTCACTGGCAGGCATTGGACAGCGAGTACGCCCGGGCGGACTTCGTGGCGCGGCTCTACGAAAGGGAGCCGCGGCTGCGCGAGGCGGCGCGCAAGCGGAGGGGCCGGCGGCACCGTTTGCCGAGACGCGCTCTGCTGGCGGTTTCGGAGGAACTCCAGGCGCTCGGGTCGGAGGCAGGCGCGGGCAGCGGCATCGAGGCCGGGCCGTTGCTCGAGTCGCTGCGGGGGCTCGGCGTACGGTCGAGACACCGGTGTACGACGAGCTTGGCCGGTTGGAGGGGCCGCAGTCGCACGCCGTCATCTGCCAGGCGTTCCTGCGCGCCGGCGTCTTGCTGGATGTGCGCATCCGCACGCCGGACGAAACGGGCTCCGGAACCGGGGCGGTCGGCGTCATGGAGTGGCGGCGTCCGAACTATCGGGTGATCTACAGCGCGGACCTGGTGCACATCGGCGCGAAGCTGGACAACGAATGGGTGGTGATGCTGGCGGGGGAGGTCGACCGGCTGATCGCGGAGGGTCTCGTGGACCGCGCGGCGCGGGACCGCCACGTCCCGTGCTCCGGAGCGCGCCCGGCGCCGCTGGTCAGCGAACTCGTGTGGGCGCCGCCCGAAGCAGACTCCGGGATCGGCGAGGAGGTTGCGCCGTAGCGCCCTTGGCCGGGCGGCGTCGCCGGTCTCCCGCAACGCCGCCCGCCTTGCGTTTCGCGTGCCGAGGGCTATGATTCCAAGGCGTCCATGAAGCCCATCCTGCACTAGTGTCGCGTCACGCGTGTTCTGACGCTTCAGCGCGTCCCACGGGGTCTGTGGCAAGGCGCGTTCCCCGCAGGGAATGGTGGGCCCATTGCCAAGGGGCGCAACACGGCCACAGGCCCCGTGGGGCGCGCCCTTCGGGAGATCGCCATGCGCGCCACTGCCGCGTTGTGGTCCTTGCCAATGCGCCCTGCGGGCGGCCCGATATTCCCTGCGGACCACGCCTTGCATTGACGCGCATGGCGAACTCTGAAGCGTCAGAACACGCGTGACGCGACACTAGAATCCTTGAGCAGCCTTCGAGTGGGCAGATGAGCCAAGTTTACGAACAGCGACTCCGAGTTGCGGGGCAACTCGATCGCGTCGCCGCGAGGCGACGCGCCTAGTCTCGCGTGCCTTTGCGCATCGGCATCGTCGCCGGCGAATCCTCGGGAGACGCGTTGGGCAGCGGCCTCATGCGGGCCACCCGCCGGCACGTGCCGGATGTCGAGTTCACCGGAGTGGGAGGCGCGGGGATGCTGGCCGAAGGGCTGGTTCCCAGGGCCGACATGTCCTGCTTCAACGTCAACGGCTTCGTGGATCCCGTGAAGCGCCTGCCGGACCTCCTGCGCGTCCTGAGGGACCTGGTCCGGTGCTTCACGGACACGCCGATGGACGCCGTCGTCGGCGTCGATTTCAACGTTTTCAACCTGCTGCTCGAGGGTCGCGTCAAGCGGCGCGGCATCCCGACCGCACACTACGTCAGTCCGTCGGTCTACGCCTGGCGGCGCGGCCGCGTGAAGCGGATCGGTCGTTCGACCGATGTCGTCATGGCGCTCTTTCCCTTCGAACCCGCGCTCTACGAGGACCGCGGCGTCCGCGCGGTGTTCGTGGGCCATCCCTTCGCCGACGAGATCGGTCCGCGGGATGGCGGGGCGGAGGGGCGCAGGGCAGCCCGGTCGGAACTCGGCATGCGGGATGACGTGACCGTCGTCGCATTGCTGCCCGGCAGCCGCATGTCCGAGATCGAGTTGCTGGCGGATACTTTCCTGGGCGCCGCGGAGCACCTGTCCGAGTCGCTGCGGCCGTGCGTGTTCGCGGTCCCCTGTGCAAACGGACGCATACGCGGCGCCCTGGAAGCCCGCTGCCGCGCATTCGGCGGGGTCGATCTGCGCCTGGTGGACGGGAACGCCCGGACGGTGCTCGCGGCCGCCGACGGGGCGCTGGTCAAGTCCGGTACGGGCACTCTGGAGGCCATGCTGCTCCGTCGACCGATGGCCGTGACCTACCGGCTGGGCGCCCTGACGTACCGCATCGTCAGCGCGCTCAAGCGTTCCGAGTTCGTCGCCTTGCCGAACATCCTGAGCGGCCGTGCGGTCGTGCCGGAACTGCTGCAGGACGACGCGCGGCCGGAACGCCTGGCCGAGGCGCTGGTCGCCGAAATGGCGCGGGCGGACCGGGACGCGGACTACTTCGCGGAGTTCGAGCGCCAACACGCCAATCTGCGGCGCGGCGCTTCCGAGAACGCGGCACGCACGGTGCTTTCCCTGGTGAACCCATGGTGACGACGGGCCCGTTGCTCGAAGCGTCGACGGACATCGCGGACGGCACGGTGGTTGCGGGTGTGGACGAGGTGGGCAGGGGACCCCTGGCGGGACCGGTGGTGGCGGCGGCGGTGGTCCTTGACGATGCGCGCCCCGTCGAGGGGGTGGCGGACTCGAAAGTGCTGTCCCCGAAGCGCCGGGAGGAACTGGCGGAGGAGATTCGGGCACGGGCGCGCGCCTGGGCGCTCGGGCGGGCCGACGTCGGCGAGATCGACCGACTGAACATCCTGCGCGCGACGTTGCTCGCCATGCACCGGGCGGTGGTGGCGCTCCCCATCCCGCCCGACATCGCCTATGTGGACGGCAACATGGCGCCGGCCCTGCCGTGCGCGACGGTGACCGTTGTCGGCGGGGACGGCCGCCTCGCGGCCATCGGCGCGGCTTCCATTCTCGCCAAGGTGGCGCGCGACGCGGAGATGCGCGCCCTGGCGGAACGCTATGGAGATTACGGCTTCGACCGGCACAAGGGCTACGCGACCGCCGCGCATCTCCATGCCCTGGAGCGCTGGGGCCCGACGCCGGTGCACCGCCGCAGCTTCGCGCCGGTACGGTCGTGTCTGCGCGAACTCGAGAGCGCCGGCGCCGGTCATCGGCCCGAGGACGGCCAGTTGGAGCTGGGCTGGCATCGCCCCGCGCCGGATACGGGGGCCGGCGCATGACGGAGTTCGTGCACCTCTCCGTGCACACGGAGTACTCCATCAGCGATGGGCTGGTCCGCATCCCCGATCTCGTGCGGCGGTCGCGCGAACTCGCCATGCCGGCGGTCGCCGTCACGGATCGCGGCAACCTGTTCGGCCTGGTGAAGTTCTACGAGGCGTGCCAGTCGGCCGGCATCAAGCCCATCGTCGGCGTGGACATGCATTATCGGAGCGCCGACGGGAGCGTGGACCGGTGCGGGCTCCTGGCGGCATCCGCCGACGGTTACGCTCACCTGCTCAAGCTGATCAGCCGGGTCCATGCGGGACAGGGCGAGGGCGGCCCGGTGGACCGGGAATGGATCCTCGAAGCGGCGGACGGGCTGATCGCCCTGTCCGGCGCCGGCGAGGGCGACGTCGGCCGAGCGCTGCTCGCCGGCGGCCCGGAGCGGGCGCTGCGGCTGGCGGACGAGTGGCGCGGCGCGTTCGACGACCGTTTCTACCTCGAGGTACGCCGGACGGGGCGGGCGGACGAGGACCGGTACCTTGCCGCGGCCGTGGACCTCGCGGCACGCCATCGACTCCCGGTGGTCGCCACCAACGACGTCTGCTTCCTGCACGCCGACGACTTCGAGGCGCACGAGACCCGCGTGTGCATCCAGGACGGGCGGACGCTGGAGGACCCTAGGCGGCCGCGGCGCCACAGCGACCAGCAGTACCTGCGCTCCGCGGACGCGATGCGGGAACTCTTCGCAGACCTGCCGGAGGCCCTTGAGAACACCGTCGAGGTCGCGACGCGCTGCAACTTCGACCTCGAGCTCGGCACGTACCACCTCCCGGATTTCCCCGTCCCGCCCGGCGTGTCGCTCGGGGAGCACCTCGACCGTTCCGCCGCCGCCGGACTCGAGGCGAAGCTGGCCACGCTCGAGGGAGCGGATGCGCAGACGTACCGCGCGCGCCTCGACTACGAACTCGGCGTGATCGGGCAGATGGGATTCGCGGGGTACTACCTCATCGTTGCCGAATTCGTGACCTGGGCGAAGGAGAACGGGGTGCCCGTGGGTCCGGGCCGGGGCTCGGGATCGGGCTCGCTGGTCGCGTGGGTATTGGGCATAACAAACGTAGACCCAATCTCTTACGAGCTAATATTCGAGCGGTTTCTAAATCCCGAAAGAGTGTCGATGCCGGACTTCGACATCGACTTCTGCATGGAGGGCCGCGACTCCGTGATCAACCACGTCGCGGAGCGCTACGGGCGCGAGGCGGTGAGCCAGATCGCGACTTTCGGAACGATGGCCGCGCGGGCCGTCGTCCGCGACGTGACCCGGGTGCAGGCCAAACCGTACGGCCTCGGCGACAAGATCGCCAAGATGATCCCGTTCGAGGTGGGCATGACCCTCGCGGCAGCGGTCGCGCGCGAGCAGGAACTCGCGCAGTTCATCGACGAGAACGAAGACGCCGGCGAGATCGTCGACATGGCCTATCGCCTCGAAGGCATCGTGCGCAACGTCGGCCGCCACGCCGGCGGCGTGGTCATCGCGCCGTCGGCCCTGACGGACTTCGTGCCGCTGTACGCGGACGACTCGAGCGGCGGCGCGGTGTCGCAGTTCGACAAGGACGACGTCGAGCGGGTCGGCCTGGTCAAGTTCGACTTTCTCGGGCTGAAGACGCTGACGATCATCGACTGGGCCGTACGGGCGGTCAACGAGCGGCGTGTGCGAGCGGGCGAGGGCGCCATCGACATCGACGCCATTGCGTTCGATGACCCGGCCACGTACGAACTGCTGCGCGGCGCCGCGACAACGGCGGTGTTCCAGCTCGAGAGTTCCGGCATGAAGGAACTCATCAAGAACCTTCGGCCGGACAACATCAACGACATCATCGCCCTGGTCGCCCTGTACCGTCCCGGACCCATGCAGTCCGGCGCCATGGAGGACTACATCAACCGCAAGCACGGGCGCGAGCCGGTGGAGTACCCGCATCCGCTGCTCGAACCGGCCCTCAAGGGCACGTACGGCGTGATGCTCTACCAGGAGCAGGTCATGAGCGCCGCGCAGTCGCTGGCCGGGTTTTCGCTCGGCCAGGCCGACCTGCTGCGCCGCGCGATGGGCAAAAAGAAGCCCGACGAGATGGCGCGGGTCCGGTCGGAATTCATGGCCGGGGCGCGGCAGCGGGACATCGACCCCGACGTCGCCAGCGGCATCTTCGACCAGATGGAGAAGTTCGCGGGGTACGCGTTCGTCAAGGGCCACGCCACCACCTACGGCATCGTCAGCTTCCAGACGGCGTGGCTGAAGACGCACTACCCGGCGGAGTTCATGGCCGCCGTGCTCTCCGCCGACATGCGCAACGTCGACAAGGTGGTCACGCTGGTGGACGAGGTGCGCCGCATGGGGCTCGCGCTGTTGCCGCCGGACGTCAATCACAGCGCGTATCCGTTCTCCGCCGCCACGCGGAGCGCCGCCGGAGGCGGTCCGGACCGGGAGGGCATCCTCTACGGCCTCGGCGCGATCCGGGAGGTGGGCGAGGGCGCGGTGGAGGCGCTCGTCGCCGAGCGCACGGCGCATGGCCCGTTCCGTGACCTGCGCGACTTCTGCGCGCGCATCGACGGACGCCGCGCGGGCCGGCGAGTCGTCGAGGCCCTCGTCCGGGCGGGCGCGATGGACTGCTTCGCCGCGGACGGCGAGGATGTGGACGCCGTGCGCGCGCGCCTGACCGCGGAGACGCCCGCGGCGCTGCAGGGCGCGGAGCAGGCCGCGCGCGACGCCGAGTTCGGAGTACACGACATGTTCGGCGGCGTGGCGAGAGAGACCGGGCGGCGGCCGGACCTGGACGTCCCCGCGTGGAGCCGCAGGGAACGCCTCGCGGCGGAGAAGGAGACGCTCGGGTTGTACCTCACCGGTCACCCCATCGACGACTACATCGGGGAACTGCGGGAGTTCTGCCCGCAGCGGATCGCGGACCTGGAGATCGGCCGGAGCCGCAGGGTCGTGGCGGGACTGGTCGTTTCCCACCGCACCCACGCGCGCGCCAACGGGGGCGGCATGGCGTTCGCGGTGCTCGACGACCGGAGCGATCGCATGGAGGTCAGCGTCTTCGGCGACACGTTCCTCGCGACCCGGTCCAAGCTGCAGAAGGACGCGGTGGTGGTGGTCGAGGGCACCGTCCAGGAGGACGACTTCCAGGGCCGGCGGCTGCGAGCGGAGGCGATCCACAGCATCGGGGAGGCCCGCGCGCGCTTCGCGAGCCGGCTGGAAGTGACGCTCGAGGAGACCGGCGTGGATGCCGATTTCGGGGGGCGCCTGCAGACCGTGCTCGAGGCGCATCGGGACCCGGCCGCCAACGGCTCGGGCTGTCCGGTGGCCGTGACCTGCCGGTGCGCGGGCGCGCGCGGACGCGTGCGTCTCGGCGAACGGTGGCGGGTCACGCCGAGCGACGACCTGCTGCACGGTCTGCGCGGAGCCCCCGGGGTGCACAGCGTCCGCATCGTATATCCAGGGTCGTAGGGGACGGGCTCGTCCCCGGGCTCGTCCCGTCCCGGTTTCGCTGGCGTGAAACCGACGCCCCGCTCGCCGGCGCGCACGGGTTCCGCGTACCCTCCCGCCCGGTTTAAGCTGTCGGGGACTTCGCGGCGGTAGCCGTGGGCGCCCGGCGAGTCGGACGCCACGGCAAGGCGGCTATGGCTGGAAACAGGCGCGTGCGCGAGGCCGTGGCGGCGGTCCCGCGCGAGGGGGCGGTCGCCGTGGCGTTGAGCGGCGGGGTCGACTCGACCGTCCTGCTGCACGCGGTGGCGACCGGCCCGGCCCGGCCGCGCGCGTTGCGCGCCCTGCACGTCAATCACGGGCTGCAGGCGGAGGCCGGCGCGTGGGAGCGGCACTGCCGCGCGTTCGCCGCGGACCTCGGCGTTCCGTTGCGGGTCCTGCGCGGCCCCGTGCCGCCGGGCAACCTGGAGGCCGGGGCCCGGCGCGCCCGTTACGGCGCCTGGGCACGGGCCCTCGCGGCGGACGAGGTGCTGCTCCTCGCGCACCACGCGAACGACCAGGCGGAGACGGTGGTCTGGCAGCTCGCCACCGGACGCGCCCCGGTCGGCATGCCGCGGGAACGCCCGCTCGGGGCCGGGCGGCTGTTGCGGCCGCTGCTCGGCGTGCGGCGCGAGACGATCGCGGAGTACGCCAGCCGGCACGGGCTCGCCTGGGTGGAGGACCGGACCAACGCCGACACCGCGTTCGACCGGAACTACATTCGCCACGAGATCCTCCCCAGGCTGGAGGCGCGTTACCCCGGGGCGGTGACGGCCATCGCGGCGACGGCCGGGGTCTGGTCGGTTGCCGCGCCGGCGGTTCCCCTCCCGGTGGCGGGGCTCGACGGGCCGAAGCTGCGCCAGTGGCTTGGCGCGGCGGCGTCCGAGCGTTGCATCGACGAGATCCTGCGGCAGGCCGGCGCGCGGCCGGGCGCGACCCCCTCGGTGACCCTGCCCGACGGCCGCTCGGTGCGCCGCCACAAGGGTTGCCTGCACGTGGTGGCGCCGGCGGCCGCGGCGGCGCCGTCCGACGGCGCGGTTGCCGTACGGGCGGGATGTACGGCGGCCTTGGCCCACGGCACGATCGAGTGGCGGCGCGCGCCGCGCGGACTGTCCGAGCACGCATGCTGCACCGTGGGTTACCGCTCCGGCGGCGAGCGGCTGCGCCCCGACGGCAGGGGCGTCGGCAAGGAACTCAAGGCGCTGTTCCAGGAAGCCGGGGTGCCGCCCTGGCGGCGCTCCGGCTGGCCGCTGCTCCATGGCGTGACCGGGATCGTTGCGGTCCCCGGCATCGCGTTGGCGGAAGGGCAGGCCGTGGAGGGGGGGTGGTGGCCCGAGTGGAAGCCTCGCGCCGGCGCCCCGCGGCCGCCGGATTCGGCCGGTGCGGTTTGAGCTTCGAGAAGCGATTTGCTAAGGTGCAATTCCATCTTGCAGCACGCGCGACCCGCCCGGTTCGGGAGTGCGAAACCAGGTAATCGGCCCTCGGTGATCGGACCTCGGTGATCGGACAGGATGGGGAGTTGACACACTACATATTCGTCACCGGCGGGGTCGCCTCCTCGCTCGGCAAAGGCATCCTCACCGCATCCCTCGCGGCCATCCTCGAAGCCCGCAGACTCAAGGTCAACATTCTCAAGATGGATCCCTACATCAACGTGGATCCAGGGACCATGAGCCCGTTCCAGCACGGCGAGGTCTTCGTGACCGCGGACGGCGCGGAGACGGACCTCGACCTCGGCCACTACGAGCGTTTCATCCGGGCCCGGATGTGCCGGCAGAACAACTTCACCACGGGCAGCGTCTACGCGGAGGTCATCAAGAACGAGCGGCGCGGGGACTACCTCGGGGGGACGGTCCAGGTGATTCCGCACATCACCGACGAGATCAAGCGCCGCATCCTCGCGGTCGGCGAGGGTTTCGACGTGGTGCTGGTGGAAGTCGGCGGTACCGTGGGGGACATCGAGTCGCTGCCCTTCCTCGAAGCCACGCGGCAACTGCGCCTGGAGATCGGCGCGTCGCACACGCTGTTCATTCACCTGACGCTCGTGCCGTACCTGAACGCGGCCGGCGAGATCAAGACCAAGCCGACGCAGCACTCGGTCAAGGAGCTGCGCTCCATCGGCCTGCAGCCGGACATCCTCGTGTGCCGCTCGGAGCGCTCCATACCGACATCGGCGCGCAAGAAAATCGCCCTGTTCACGAACGTGGAGGAGCGGGCGGTGATCTCCTTCGAGGACCTCGACGGCATCTACGAAGGGCCGCTCAAGCTCCACGCCGAGCACCTCGACCAGATCGTCGCCGAGAAGCTCCGGCTCGACTGCGCGCCCGCGGACCTCTCCGAGTGGCGCCGTGTCGTCGAGGACTTCGTGCACCCGGAACGGACGACCACGATCGCCATTGTCGGCAAGTACCTGGAGGTGCTGGACGCGTACAAGTCCCTGGCCGAGGCGGTGGCGCACGGCGGCATACAGAACCGCACGCAGGTCGACATCCGCTACGTGGACGCGGAGTCCGTCGAAGAGCAGGGCGCGCACATCCTGAGCGGCGTGCACGCCATCCTGGTGCCGGGCGGCTTCGGCGCGCGCGGGTTCGAGGGCAAGATTCAGGCGGCCCGTTACGCGCGCGAGAACGACGTCCCCTATCTCGGCATCTGCTACGGCCTGCATGCGGCGATCATCGACTTCGCGCGCAACGTGGCCGGGATCGAGGGTGCGCACTCCACGGAGATCGATGCCGATGCCCCGCACCCGGTGATCGGCCTCGTATCGGAGTGGAAGGACCGTTCCGGCGCCACCGAGCGCCGCAACGGGGAGGAGGACATGGGCGGCACCATGCGGCTCGGCGAGCAGGCGTGCGAACTCGGCACGGACTCGCTCGCGCGGCGGCTGTACGGCGCGCCCGTGATCAGCGAACGGCACCGCCACCGCTACGAGGTCAACGACGCGTACGTCCCCCGCTTCGAGCAGCTCGGACTGCGCGTCGCCGGCCGCAGCCAGGAGGATCGCCTCGTCGAAATCGTCGAGCTGCCCGGCAACGACTGGTTCTTCGCCTGCCAGTTTCACCCGGAGTTCACGTCGTCGCCGCGCGACGGCCACCCGGTCTTCACCGGGTTCATCGCCGCGGCCAACCGGCACGCCGACGTCCGCTCCGAACGCGAGACGGTGCGGGCTGCTTCCTAGTGTCGCGTCACACATGTTCTGACGCTTCAGCGCGTCCCACGGGGTCTGTGGCAAGGCGCGTTCCCCGCAGGGAATGCTGGACGCATTGCCAAGGGGCGCAACACAGCCACAGGCCCCGTGGGGCGCGCCCTTCGGGAGATCGCCCTGCACGCCACTGCCGCGTTGTGGTCCTTGCCAATATGCCCGATATTCCCTGCGGACCACGCCTTGCATTGACGCGCAGGGCGAACTCTGAAGCGCCAGAACATGTGTGACGCGACACTAGTGTCCCTTGAGCAGCCTTCGAGTGGACAGATGAGCCAAGTTTACGAACAGCGCCTCCGAGTTGCGGAGCAACTCGATCGCGTCGCCCCAAGGCGACGCGCTGAGGCCGCGGCGCCGTGAAACTCGCGACCTTCGACGTCGGCAACCGCGCCCCGATCTTCCTGATCGCGGGGCCTTGCGTGATCGAGAACGAGGCCCTCGCCCTGGAGACGTCCGGCCGCCTGAAGGAGATCGCCGCGTCCGCGGGCGTGCCCTTCATCTACAAGAGTTCCTTCGACAAGGCGAATCGCTCGTCCCTCGCGAGCTACCGGGGCCCGGGGATCGAGGCTGGGCTGCGCATCCTGGAACGCGTGCGCGACGAGGTGGGCGTGCCCGTCCTCACCGACGTGCACGAGGACACGCCCCTCGACGAGGTGGCGGACGTGGTCGCCGTGCTGCAGACCCCGGCTTTCCTGTGCCGGCAGACGAATTTCATCACGAACGTCTGTGCGCGGAACAAGCCGGTGAACATCAAGAAAGGCCAGTTCCTCGCGCCGGGCGACATGCGCCACGTGGTGAACAAGGCCCGCGCCACCGGCAACGACGCCGTCATGGTGTGCGAGCGGGGCGCGAGCTTCGGCTACAACAACCTGGTGTCCGACATGCGCTCCCTCGCCATCATGCGCGAGACGGGTTGCCCGGTGGTGTACGACGCCACGCATTCCGTGCAGATGCCGGGCGGGCGCGGGGAGACTTCGGGCGGGCAGCGCGAGATGGTGCCGGTGCTGGCGCGCGCGGCGGTCGCCGCGGGGGTGGCGGGCCTGTTCATGGAGACGCACCCGCGTCCCGAGGAAGCCCTGTCCGACGGGCCGAACTCCTGGCCCCTCGACCGGATGGCGGAACTGCTCGAGGGACTGGTGGCGATCGACGGTGTCGTCAAGGCGCGCCCGTACCTCGAGGACGGGCCGCCCGCGGCGGCGGACGACGGCCGGGCATGAGCGTCATCGAGACCGTGCTGGCTCGCGAGGCGCTGGACTCCCGGGGCAACCCGACGGTGCAGGCGGACGTGGTGCTGCGCGGCGGCGCCCGCGGCAGCGCCCTGGCGCCCTCCGGCGCGTCCACGGGCTCCCGGGAAGCCCTCGAGATGCGCGACGGGGACCCCTCCCGCTACGGCGGCAAGGGTGTGCGCGAGGCCGTGGCGGGCGTGCTCCGGGAGATCGCTCCGGCCCTTGCGGGCATGGCGGCGGAAAACCAGCAGGCCGTGGATGGCGCGATGGCCGAACTGGACGGATCGGCGAACAAGGGCCGTCTGGGAGCGAACGCCATCCTGGCGGTATCGCTGGCGGCTGCCAGGGCGGCGGCGGCCGGCCGCGGCGTCCCGCTGTTCCGTCACATCCGGGACCTGTATGGCGTCGCCGACGACGAATTGCGGCTCCCCGTCCCGATGATGAACATTCTCAACGGCGGTGCGCACGCCGACAACAACGTCGACATCCAGGAGTTCATGGTGCTGCCGGTCGGCGCGCCGAGCTTCCGCGAGGCCCTGCGCTGCGGCGTCGAGGTATTCCACGCCCTGCGGGCCGTGTTGCGGGAGGAGGGGCTGTCCACCGCCGTGGGCGACGAGGGCGGCTTCGCCCCGGACCTGCCCTCGAACGCGGCGGCCCTCGAGCGGGTTTCCCGCGCGGTGGCGCTCGCGGGCTACGACCTCGGACGCGACGTCGTCCTCGCCCTCGACTGCGCCGCGACGGAGTTCTGCCGGGACGGACGCTACGTGCTCGCGGGAGAGGGCAAGAGCCTGGACGCGGCGGGTTTTCGAGCCTGGCTCGCGGACCTCGTGACACGGCACCCCATCGCGTCCATCGAGGACGGCATGGACGAAGACGACTGGGACGGCTGGGTCGCCCTGACGCGGGAACTCGGCGACCGCGTGCAACTGGTGGGCGACGACCTCTTCGTCACGAACACGCAGTACCTCGCGCGCGGCATCGCGGCGGGCGCCGCGAACGCGATCCTCGTCAAGCCGAACCAGATCGGGACCCTGTGGGAGACCCTCGAAACGCTGCGCATGGCGCGCGAGCGGGGCTTCGCCACGGTGATCTCCCACCGCTCGGGCGAGACCGAGGACACCACGATCGCCGACATCGCGGTCGGTACCGGCGCCGGCCAGATCAAGACCGGCAGCCTGTCGCGCTCCGACCGGGTCGCGAAGTACAACCGGCTCCTGCGCATCGAGGAGCTGCTCGGCGAGCGCGCCGCGTACCGCGGCGTGGCCGAACTCGCCGGCGCCGCGGGAGGCACCCGGTGACCCGCTTCGTGTTCATCGCGATCGGGGTGCTGCTGGTGGGCGCCCTGCAGTACGGCTACTGGTACGGCGATTCCGGCTACCTGGCGTCCAGCGCCCTGGAAGACGCGATCGAGCGCGAGCGGCGCCTGAACGGGCGCCTGGAACAGCGCAATCGCGTGCTGGCGGCGGAGGTGAAGGCGTTGAAATCGGGGCTCGAGGCCGTCGAGGCGCGCGCCCGGACCGACCTCGGCATGGTGGTGGAAGGGGAAACGTTCTACCTCGTGGTGGACGAGGATGACGTCCGGGAAGGCTACCCTCCGGCGCGTTCCCGGTGAGCGCGTGGCCGGAAGGCTGGCCGCGGGCCAACCCCGGGGCGGCGGAAGCCACCGGCGACCTGCGCGCGGCGACCGAGGACTTCGAGGTCACCGAAACACTCGACTTCGAGCCGAGCGGCACCGGCGAGCATCTGTATGTGTACGTCGAGAAGCGCGGCATCACCACGGCCATGGCGCAGCGCCGGCTCGCGGCGGCCTGTGGCGTGCCCCGGAACGACGTGTCGTACGCCGGCATGAAGGACCGGCACGCGGTGGCGCACCAGTGGTTCAGCGTACGCCGCCCCGCGCGCGAGCCCGACGTTTCCGGACCGGACCTCCGCGTGCTGCGCGGGGAACGGCATGCGCGCAAGCTGCGTCGGGGCGAATTGCGTTCGAACCGGTTCCGGATTCGCGTGCGTCGTGTCCGCGGCGACGTCGGGATGCACCTCGCCCGCGTGCGCGCATGCGGCGCGCCCAACTACTTCGGCCCCCAGCGTTTCGGCGCCGATGGCGGCAACGTGCCCGCCGCGCGCCGGTGGATCGCCGACGGCCGGCCCCGCGTGCCGCGCTTCACGCGGGCGCTCCACTTGTCGAGCCTGCGCAGCTTCCTGTTCAACGAGGTGCTGGGCCGCCGGGTCGCGGACGGCGCCTGGGAGACGCCGCTGCCGGGCGAGGTGCTACTGGCCGGCGCGCCGTCCGGCCCGCTCTGGGGACGGGGCCTGCCGCCGAGCGAGGCCGAGGCCCGGCGCCTGGAGACCGCTGTCGCGGCGGCCTGGCCCGACGTTTCGGACGGGCTCGAGCATGTCGGACTCCGCCAGGAGCGCCGCGCGCTCGGCGTCGTGCCGGCGGAGCTCTCGTGGTCGCTCGAGGCAGAGGTCCTCACGGTCTGCTTCGTCCTGCCGCCGGGTGCGTATGCAACGAGCGTGCTGCGCGAAGTCGGGACGTTCCGGGACGCCGTCCCGCGGCGACCGGTTGGCGCGCACGCGCGCAAGGACCGGGCGGCGGCATGAGCGCCGCGCACCGGTGGTTCGGGGTGTTCGCTCGCGGTGTCGCGATGGGGATCGTGGAGGTGATCCCCGGCGTGTCCGGGGGTACGATCGCCTTCATCACGGGCATCTACGAACGGCTGCTCGCCGCGCTCGCGAGCCTGTCCTCGCGCTCGCTGCGGAGATTCGTGCGGGGCGAGGACCGCGGCGCGCACGACCTTGGGTTCCTGGCCTTGCTCGCGATCGGGATGGCGCTCGGGTATCTGGCCACCGCGCGGGTG
The DNA here is from genome assembly GCA_963664635.1 of Pseudomonadales bacterium. Lineage (GTDB taxonomy): Bacteria > Pseudomonadota > Gammaproteobacteria > Pseudomonadales > Azotimanducaceae > VXNE01. Next base: position 2,290,245 of record OY761542.1, read on the forward strand.
ATCGGCTACCTGCTGGATGTTCGCGGATTGCTCGTGTGGAGTTTCTTTTTCGGGCTGATCGCCGGCTCCGCGTGGCTGCTCGGGCGGCGTCTCGGCCTGCGGCATGCCGCCACCTTCGGCGTCGCCGGCGCCCTGGCCGGGGCCTATGTCGCAACGCTGGGCGCGGCCCAGGCGGAGCCGGGCTACCTGCAGTTCTTCCTGGGCGGGGGCGTGGCGACCGCCGCGTGGCTGCTACCGGGCGTCTCCGGCTCGTTCGTGCTGCTGCTGCTCGGCCTGTACGAGCCGTTCGTGGCCGCGGTCAACGGCCTGCAAGTCGACATCCTGGCGGCGGCCGGGGCCGGCATGGCGTGCGGCGTCCTGCTGTTCGCCAGGGTCGTGGCGCTGCTGCTGCGCCGCTTCCGCCGCGCCGTGCTCGCCACGCTGACGGGGCTGATGGCGGGTTCGCTGCTGCGCCTGTGGCCCTGGCGCGCGGACGACGCGCTACTGGCGCCGGAGGCCTACCGGCTCGCGACCGGCGACGACCCCATGCTGCTCGGCGCGGCGTTGGCGGCGCTCGCGGGAGTGGGGTGTACCGCGCTGATGATGCGACTGGGGGGCGAGGGGCCATGATCCGCGGCGAGTGGCGGGGCGGAGCGAAGTGTTGCGCGGCCGCGGCGGTGCTGCTGGTCGTGCTCGGGGGGTGCGCCACCTCGACCCACCAGGCCCCCGTGGTCGAACGGGGAACGCCGGTGGGCGACCCGCCCCCGGCGCGCTACGTGGTTCAGCCCAGGGACTCGCTGTACGCGATCTCCTGGCGTTACGGGCTCGACTACGTGGCCGTGGCGCAGTGGAACGGTATCGGGCCGCCTTACACGATCTACCCGGGGCAAACCCTCGTGCTGAGTCCGGGAGGGCGGCGGGAGCCGGCGTCGGAGGAAGCCTCCGCGCGGGCGGACGGCACGGCGGCAACCCGTGCTCCGAGTACGCCGCCGACGCGGCCGGCGGATCGGGCATCGCGCAGGACCGTGACGCCCACCGCGCCGGTGGTGCGCGCGCCGCGCGTTCCCGCGGGGGTGCCCGAAGCGGTCCCCGACCGACCGCCGCCGCGAACGGAGGCGGCAATACCGACGCCGGCCCCGGCGGCGCCGCAGCCGGCCGCACGAACCTCCAGGGCGGTCTCGCGCAAACCGGCTGCCAGCAACTCCGGCGCCCGTTGGCGCTGGCCGGTCGACGTGCAGCCGCAGCGCGGTTTCGGCAGGGACAACAAGGGCGTCGACTATGCCGTGCCCGCGGGAGGCTCCGTGGTGGTCGCGGCGCCGGGCCAGGTGGTCTATGCGGGACCCGGACTCGCCGGATTTCGACATCTCGTCATCGTGGAACACGGCGGCGGATACCTGTCGGCGTACAGCCTGAACGCCGACCCCGCGGTCGGCGAGGGCGCGGCGCTCGACAGCGGCGCGCAACTGGCCGCCATCGGGGGGACCACCGCCACCGACCGCAAGTTCCATTTCGAGATTCGGCGCAACGGCTCGCCCGTGGACCCCGGGCGCGTGATCGGGCGTTGACCGCGAGGACGTCCCCGTCCGCGAGGGCGTCCGCTACCGTTCGAGCAGCTCGCGCTTGTTGGCGACGTCCCGCCAGTCCGCCTCGTCGTCGGGGGCGTCCTTGGCCTCGGTGATGTTGGGCCAGACCTCGGCCAGCTCGGCGTTCAGTTCGAGGAAGTCCTGCTGGTCGTCGGGTAGTTCGTCCTCGGCGTAGATCGCCTCCACCGGGCACTCCGGCTCGCAGAGCGCACAGTCGATGCACTCGTCGGGGTGGATGACCAGCATGTTCGGGCCCTCGTAGAAGCAGTCGACCGGACATACCTCCACGCAGTCCGTCAGTTTGCACTTGATGCAGGCTTCACCGATTACGAAAGTCATGGCTGCTACTCAGGCTCGTCGGGCTCGTTCGGGCTCAAGGCCGGCGCGCCGTGAACGCGCGGCGGCGCGTATTCTACAGGGGATCATCTGATCAAGCCCATCCATGGGCTTGATCAGGTCGCAAGACAAAACGCGGTTTCGTCTTGCTCCACAAATTCAATGGCTTACGCCATCGAATTTGGCGGCACATCCCTGTGCCGCACTTGGGAAGCTCTTGATCAGAGCTTCCCAAGCGCGGTCAGTTTTGCCGGTTCGCCATCCCCTTCAGTTCGAACAGCAGATCCAGCGCCATCCTGGGGGTCAGGTCCTCGGGTTCCACGTCCGCGAGACGCTCGCGCACGGGATCCGGCGGGGTTGGCGCGGGCGGCGCCTCCCCGGGCGCCGGAAACAGGCTGCCCTGCCGCGGGTTCGCCGGGCCGTGGCCGGATTCGAGCTGCGCGAGCCGGGTGCGCGCGCTGGCAAGCACGTCCTCGGGGACACCGGCCAGCTTGGCCACCTGGACGCCGTAGCTCTGGCTGGCGGGCCCCGCGCGCACGACATGCAGGAACACCACGTCGCCGGCGTGCTCCGTGGCGTGGAGGTGCACGTTCGCGACGCCCTCCATCTCGTCGGGCAACACGGTCAGCTCGAAGTAGTGCGTCGCGAACATCGTGAGTGCCCGAATCCGGGCTGCCAGGTGCGTTGCGGTCGCCCAGGCCAGGGCGAGGCCGTCGTAGGTACTCGTTCCGCGGCCGATCTCGTCGAGCAGCACCAGGCTCCGGTCGGTGGCGTTGTGCAGGATGTTCGCGGTTTCCGTCATCTCCACCATGAACGTCGAGCGTCCCCCGGTCAGGTCGTCGGAGGCGCCGATGCGGGTGAAGATCCGGTCGATCGGGCCGATCCGGGCCGAGCGGGCCGGCACGAAGCTGCCGGTGTGCGCCAGCAGTGCGATCAGGGCGGTCTGGCGCATGTAGGTCGACTTGCCGCCCATGTTGGGGCCGGTGACGATCAGCATGCGCCGGGCGTCGTCGAGCCGCGCGTCGTTCGGCACGAACGGGCCGCCGGACTCCGCTTCCACGACGGGGTGCCGGCCCCCCACGATGTCGATGCCGGGGGTCTCCGAGAGCTCCGGCGCCACGAGGCCGAGCGCCTGCGAGCGCTCGGCGAACGCCGCGAGCACGTCGAGCGAGGCGAGGGCGTCCGCCGCCGCGCGCAGGGGCCGGCCCGAGGCGTCGAGCCGCTCGACGATTCGCTCGTACAGCAGCTTCTCCCGCTTGAGCGCGCGCGCCTGACTGGTCAGCGCGGCGTCCTCGAAACGCTTGAGTTCGGGCGTGATGTAGCGTTCCGCGTGCTTCAGGGTCTGGCGGCGGACGTACTCGGCCGGCACCGAGTCCGCGGCGGCGCGGCCGACCTCGATGTAGTAGCCGTGCACGCGGTTGTAGCCGACCTTGAGGCTCGCGATCCCGGTCTGCCCGCGTTCGCGGGTCTCGAGTTCGGCCAGGAACGCGCTCGCGTTCTCGGTCAGGTCCCGCAGGCTGTCGAGTTCCTCGTCGTAACCCCGTGCGAGCACGCCGCCGTCGCGGATCACCGCCGGCGGCTCCGCCACGATGGCCCGTTCGAGCAGGGCGCGCTCGTCGTCGAAGTCGGGCAGTGGGGCGAAGCGGGCATGCAGGGCCGGAGCGTCGAGCGCGTCGATTTCGGTGCGGATGCCGGGGAGCGCCGCGAGGGCGGCGCGCAGGCGGGCGAGATCGCGCGGGCCGGCGTTGCCGAGCGCTATGCGGGTGACGATGCGCTCGAGGTCGCCGACCCTGGCGAGCGGCGGCCCAAGGGACTCGAAAGCCTGGGTCTCGGCGAGGGCCGTCACGGCCAGCAGGCGCTCGCGGACGCCCTCGACGGAGCGCAACGGCGCAAGGAGCCATGCCCGCAGGCGCCGCGCGCCCATGGGCGTCCGCGTCGTGTTGAGTACGCCATACAGCGTGCCGCCGCCCCGCGCGCCGGTGCGGCCGTCCGCCAGGCGGGTGTCGATCTCGAGATTGCGCCGCGTGACCGGGTCGAGCAGGACGTGGCCATCGCCCTGCGAGCGCGCGAGGGAATCGATGTAGTCGAGCGACTGGCGCTGCGCGTCCCGGGCGTAGCGCAGCACGGCCGCCGCGGCGCCGACGGCGGCGGTACCGGACTCGATGCCGAAACCCGAGAGGTCGCGCACGCCGAAGTGCTCTGCCAGGAGGCGTTCCCCGAGCTCGAGGTCGAAGTCCAGCGCCGGCCGGCGCCGCAGGGGCCGCGCCAGGGCGATCTCGGCGTGCTCCGGGGCAAGGATCTCGGCCGCGCCGATGCGGTCCAGCTCGGCGAGAAGGCCGGGCGTGCCGTCGCAGTGCCGGATCCGGAACTCGCCGGAAGACAGGTTCAGCCAGCTCACGGCCCAGCCGTCGCCATCCGGACACACGCCGGCCAGCACGCTGTCGCGATCCGCCTCGAGCAGACCCTCCTCCGTCAGCGTCCCCGGCGTGACTACCCGGGTCACCCGGCGCTCCACGGGCCCGCGGCTTGCCGCGGGATCGCCGATCTGCTCGCAGATGGCGACCGTGCGTCCCATCTGGACGAGCTTCGCGAGATAGGCGTCGACGCTGTGGAACGGCACGCCGCACATGGGAATGGGCTGGCCGGCGGCCTGCCCGCGGGCCGTCAACGTGATGTCGAGGAGCCGTGACGCCTCTTCGGCATCGTCGTGGAACAGCTCGTAGAAATCGCCCATCCGGTAGAACAGCAGGGCGTCGGCGTGCTCCGCCTTGATGCGCAGGTACTGGCGCATCATGGGCGTGTGCGAGGGCGTCTGGGAGGGGGTGTTCATCGGCCGCCGGAAGATTGTAAGCGATGGCTGCAATCCGGGTGCGACTCCGGCGTTGCGGGCGTATCTCGCCAGGCGCGTTGCGTTATCTTGTGCGGTGTGCGGCTCGGGTGCGTGTCTCGTGAGGACGACGCTTGCACGCGGACGGGACGCTTGCGACGCTTGCATCCATACTTGCATCCATAACTGAATGCATATACAGTATGCGGCATTCGACTTCCACGGGACGCGCAATGCCGAGAACGCAGTGGGACGGGGAAGACCGCAAGGGCGGTCGGAGCGGGCGTCGACGGGCAGCGGAGGACGGCAAGGAGGATGGTAAAGGGATGAGCAGGAGTGGGGGCAGGAACGCTGGCCGGGATTCCGGGAGAGGTGCTGGGAGAGATTCGGGCAGAGCTTCCGGCAGAGAAGGCGCCCTGAACGCCGCGCTCAAGCAGATCGAGCAGCAGTTCGGCAAGGGATCGATGATGCGGCTCGGGGACCGCGAACAGGAAGCGGTTCCCGCCATCTCCACCGGCTCCCTTGGCCTCGACATCGCCCTCGGGGTCGGCGGCCTGCCGCGCGGGCGCGTCGTCGAGATCTACGGCCCGGAGTCGTCGGGCAAGACCACCCTGACGCTGCAGGTCATCGCCGAGGCTCAGCGCGGCGGCGGTACGTGCGCCTTCATCGACGCGGAGCACGCGCTCGATCCCGTCTATGCCGAGGCGCTCGGCGTCGATACCGACAACCTGCTGGTGTCCCAGCCGGACACCGGGGAGCAGGCCCTCGAGATCTGCGACATGGTGGTGCGTTCCGGGGCCGTGGACGTCGTGGTCGTCGACTCGGTGGCGGCCCTCACGCCGAAGGCGGAGATCGAGGGCGAGATGGGCGACGCGCACGTCGGCCTGCAGGCGCGGCTCATGAGCCAGGCGCTGCGCAAGATGACCGCCAACATCAAGAACTCGAACACGCTGGTCGTCTTCATCAACCAGATACGCATGAAGATCGGCGTGATGTTCGGCTCTCCCGAAACCACTACCGGCGGCAACGCCCTCAAGTTCTACTCCTCCGTACGACTCGACATCCGCCGCATCGGCGCCGTCAAGGACGGCGACGAGGTGGTCGGCAACGAGACCCGCGTGAAGGTGCTGAAGAATAAGGTGGCGCCGCCGTTCAAGCAGGCGGAGTTCCAGATTCTCTACGGCAAGGGCATCCACCGCGCCGGGGAGATCGTGGACCTGGGCGTGAAGCAGGGCATCGTCGAGAAGTCCGGCGCCTGGTACAGCTACAACGGCCAGCGCATCGGCCAGGGGCGCCGCAACGCCGCGACCTTCCTGGAGGAAGACGAAGGCGTGCGCCACGAGATCGAGTCCCGCGTGCGCACGGAGCTGCTGCCCCATCTCGAGCCCGCCGCGCCCGAGCCCGAGGCCGCGCCCATCGTGGCCGTCGGCGACGCCTCCGACGCCCGCTGACCCGCTGCTGCGGGGGCGCGGCCCTCGCGGGTCGCCCGCCCCTGAGTTCGTGCACGGAGTGCATAGGCCGGCGCAATGTCCCGGGAAGACCGAACCACGAGCGAGACCCCCGAACACGACCTCACCGTCAAGGCGCTCCGCTTTCTCGCGGCGCGCGAGCACTCCGTCAAGGAGCTGCGCCGCAAGCTCGGGCGCGGCCGCACGCGCGGCGGGGCGAACGACGCGACCGTCGAGACGGTCCTCGAGACCCTGCAGCGCGACGGCTACCTGTCGGACTCCCGGTTCGCGGAAGCCTTCGTGCGCAGCCGCACCGGACGGGGGCAGGGTCCCGCGAAAATCCGGGCCGGGCTGATCGAGCGTGGCGTGCCGCGGGAACTCGTCGATGCGGCCCTCGACCTCGACGGCAACGTCTGGCGCGAACTGGCCGAGGACGCCCATGCGAGGCGTTTCGGGCCCGCGCCCCCGGCCGATCGCCGCGACTGGGCGAGACGGGCGCGCTTCCTCTCGACGCGGGGCTTTCCGTCCGAGGTCGTCTATCGAACGCTGGGCGAGCAGCCCGTATAATCCGCGCCCCCCTTTGTGACCCAGAGTGACCCAGAGGCCCACTTGAGCCCGACGGCCATGCAGACGGCGGAGATCCGGTCGGCGTACCTGGAATATTTCGGTGCGCGCGGCCACAAGGTGGTGCCCTCGAGCAGCTTGGTCCCGGGCAACGACCCGACGCTGCTGTTCACCAATGCCGGCATGGTGCAGTTCAAGGACGCGCTGACCGGCCGCGAACGCCTCGAATACGCCCGCGCCACCTCCTGCCAGCGCTGCGTGCGGGCCGGCGGCAAGCACAACGATCTCGAGAACGTCGGCCATACGGCCCGCCATCACACGCTCTTCGAGATGCTCGGCAACTTCAGCTTCGGGGACTATTTCAAGGAAGAGGCCATCGACTGGGCCTGGGAGTTCGTGCGCGAAGTGCTCGGCTGGCCCCGCGACCGGCTGTGGGTGACCGTGCATCCGACGGACGACGAGGCCCGCCGGCTCTGGATCGACAAGATCGGCATGCCGGCGGACCGCGTGATCGATCACGAGGAGAACTTCTGGGCCATGGGGGACACGGGACCCTGCGGCCCGAACACGGAGATCTTCTACGACCAGGGGCCGCAGGTCGCCGGCGGCCCGCCGGGGAGCCCGGAGGAGGACGGCGACCGCTTCCTCGAGTTCTGGAACCTGGTGTTCCCGCAGTTCGACCGGTCCCCGGACGGCAGTCTCGCGCCGCTCGCATCGCCCGGCATCGACACGGGCATGGGCCTCGAGCGGACGGCGGCGATCGCGCAGGGCGTGCTCACCAACTTCGAGGCCGACGTCTTTCGCCGGGTCATGGTCCAGGCGGCGGGGCTTGCGGGCATTCGGGACGCGGCCCGCATCGTGGAGAACGTGTCGCTGCGCGTGATCGCCGACCACATCCGCGCGGCCTCGTTCCTGATCGCGGACGGCGTGCTGCCGAGCAACGAGGACCGGGGCTACGTGTTGCGCAGGATCGTCCGGCGCGCGCTGCGTCACGGCCACCAGCTCGACCTGCGCGAGCCGTTCTTCCATGCGCTGGTGGCGCCGCTGGCGGAGGAAATGGGCGCGGCCTACCCCTTGCTGGAGGAGCGTCGGTCCAGCATCGAGGCCGTGCTGCTTGGCGAGGAGGAACGCTTCGCGCGCACGCTCGACCGCGGCATGGTGCTCCTGGAGCGCACGATCGCCGGCCTGTCCGGAGACACCATCCCCGGCGCGGTCGCCTTCGAGCTGTACGACACCTACGGCTTCCCCGTGGACCTCACCGCCGACGTGGCGCGGGACCGCGGCCTGCGCGTCGAGATGGCCGCGTTCGAGGCGGTGATGGAGACGCAGCGCGCCCGCTCCCGCGAGGCGAGCCGCTTCGACGCGAGCGAAGAGCAGCAGGTGCGGGTGGCATCCAACGTCCGGTTCGAGGGCTACGAATCCCTCGCGAACTCCGCGAACGTGGTCGCGCTGTTCCGCACGGGCGCGGGCGCCGCCGAAGAGACCGGGCGGCTCGAAGCGCCCGAGTCCGGGCTGGTGGTCCTCGACCGGACGCCATTCTATGCGGAGGCGGGGGGCCAGGTGGGCGACACCGGCGCGATCCACGCCGATGGCGCCCGCTTCGCGGTGCACGACACGACCCGCGGCGGGGGCCAGCACCTGCACCGCGGCGACCTGCTCGAGGGCGTCCTGGAGGTCGGCCAGGAAGTGACGGCCGCGGTCGACGCCGCCCGCCGCCGCGACATCGTGCTCAATCACTCGGCCACCCACCTGCTGCACAAGGCGCTGCGGGACGAGCTCGGCCCGCACGTCCAGCAGAAGGGCTCCCTCGTGGCCCCGGACCGACTGCGCTTCGACTTCTCGCATCCCGCGCCGGTGACCGCGGACGAGTTGCGCCGCATCGAAAACGAGGTCAATGCGCGCATCCGCGAGAACAGCCCGGCCGCCACCGAGATCATGCCGTTCCCGGAGGCGTTGGAGCGCGGCGCGGTCGCGCTGTTCGGCGAGAAGTACGCAGACGAAGTGCGGGTGCTGACGCTCGGTGGCGGCTACTCGGTGGAACTGTGCGGCGGTACGCACGTGGGCCGCACGGGCGACATCGGCCTGATGCACGTCGTCTCGGAGTCGGGCATCGCCGCCGGCGTGCGCCGCATCGAGGCGGTGACCGGGCGCGGCGCACTCGCGTGGCTGGACGAAGGCGAGCGGCTCATCGCGGGCATTGCCGACAGCGTCCGCGCCGGCCGCGGCGAACTGGTGGCCAAGGTCCAGGCGCTCGCCGAGCAGGCGCGCTCGCTCGCCAGGGAACTCGACGTGGCGCGCACGAAGCTGGCCCAGTCCGAGGGGTCCAGCCTGGCGAGCCGCGCGGTGGAAGTGGACGGGGTGCGCGTGCTCGGCGCGGAAGTGGCCGGCGACGCGAAAACCCTGCTCACCACGCTCGACAGCCTGAAGGACAAGCTCGGCAGGGCCGTGATCGTCCTCGGGCAGGTCAACGACGACGGACGCGTGAGTCTCATCGCCGGGGTGACCCGGAACCTGACCGACCGCTTCAAGGCCGGCGAGGTGATCGGCTTCGTCGGTGCGCAGGTGGGCGCGCGTGGCGGTGGCCGCCCGGACATGGCGCGCGCCGGGGGCGGCGACCGTCCGGAAGCGCTGCGGGGCGCGCTGGCCTCGGTGGCGAACTGGGTCGAAGAGCGCTCCGCCTGACCGCCGCCATGCGGTACGTGCACAAGTACGGCGGCACCTCCGTCGCCAGCCCCGAGCGGATCTCGGCCGTGGCGGACCGCGTCTCGCGCGGTCTGGCGGAAGGCCACCGGATCGCCGTCGTCCTGTCGGCCATGGCCGGCGAGACCAACCGGCTGGAGCAGCTTGCCGTGGACGTGGCGGAGCGGCCCGACCCGCGCGAGCGCGACGTGCTGCTCGCCTCCGGCGAGCAGGTGAGCATCGCGCTCCTCGCCATGGCGCTCCTCGAGCGCGGCCATCCGGCGCGCTCGTACCTGGCGCCCCAGATAGCGATCCGCACGGACACCGCCCACACCCGCGCGCGAATCGAGCACATCGACGCGGACGGGCTCAACGCCGATCTGGACGCCGGCATCACGCCCGTCATCGCCGGGTTCCAGGGCATCGACGCGGACGGCAACCTGACCACGCTCGGGCGCGGCGGTTCGGACACGACGGCGGTCGCGGTGGCGGCCGCCCTCGGTGTCGACGAGTGCCGCATCTACACGGACGTCGACGGCGTCTATACGGCGGATCCCCGCATCGTCGACGACGCGGCGCGGCTCGGCACCGTCACTTTCGAGGAGATGCTGGAGCTGGCGAGCCTCGGATCGAAGGTGCTGCACCCGCGTTCGGTCGAGTTCGCGGGCAAGTACGCCGTGCCGCTGCGGGTGCTGTCGAGCTTCAACGACGGTCCGGGCACGCTCATCACGACGGAGGAACAGGACATGGAACAGCCCATCGTCTCGGGCATCGCCTACTCGCGCGACGAGGCGAAGCTGACGCTCCTCGGCGTGCCGGACATTCCCGGGGTCGCCTCGCGCATTCTCGGCCCCATCGGCCGCGCCAACGTCGAGGTCGACATGATCGTGCAGAATGTCGGCGCGGACGGTTCCGCGGACTTCACCTTCACCGTGAAGCGCGGCGACTACGACCGCGTCTGCGAAATGCTCGGCGACCTCCAGGGCGAACTCGGCGCCCGCGGGTTCGAGGGCGACAATCGCATCGTCAAGGTCTCCGTCGTGGGCGTGGGCATGCGCTCCCACGCCGGCGTGGCCACCCGCATGTTCGACGCGCTCGCGGCGGAGAACATCAACATCCGCATGATCTCCACCTCCGAGATCAAGATCTCCGTGGTGGTCGACGAGCGCTACCTCGAACTGGCGGTGCGTGCGATGCACGATGCGTTCGAGCTCTCGGAGCCGGCGATCGACGACAGTTGAGGCGCGGTCGCCGTGTTCGGCTCAGAAAGGCCACATTCGCGGGCGCCGTTCGGTCGGCTACGGCGCCCCGCGGGAACCCGATCGTTCACCGGGCGGCCCGGCCCCGTCGGCCGCTCCGGCGCTACCGCGGCGCGGTGACCGAAGCTCGCTGGCAGCCCGGCATGGAGCGTCGCCGTGCGCTTTTTCCGATAGTGTTCCCGGCAAATTTCGGCGTGCGCTTCACCGTCTACTGCGTCACAATAGATAGGCTTGATGGTTTGATGGAGAGGATGGAGAGGGGGGCGCCCTTGGGGGGCGCGTTTCGGTCAAGGCGGCAGTTCGAGCGGCCCGACGGCGAAACGCCGCCTGCAAGGGGTGCAAGCGAATCGGGAGGCAGCAGACGAGACCGAGGAGGCCGCCATGCTCATCTTGACGCGGCGAGTGGGGGAAACGCTCATGATCGGGGACGATGTGTCCGTCACGGTTCTGGGCGTCAAGGGCAGCCAGGTGCATATCGGCATCAAGGCCCCGCGCGAGGTCGCAGTGCACCGAGAAGAGATCCACCAGCGCATCAGGCGGGAACAGGAAGGAGAACCGCAGTCCGGGACCGGCTGAAGCCCGGTCCCAACCCAGGGGGCTCGGCCCCTGACGGAGAGTTCCGTCGAACACCGAGCGCAACCGGAGAGGTGGCCGAGCGGCTGAAGGCGCTCCCCTGCTAAGGGAGTATGGGTTGACCCCCATCGAGGGTTCGAATCCCTCCCTCTCCGCCAGACACGCCATTTAAATAATTGTTTTTATTGACGTTTTAGAGATTTCTTCGCGGACTTGGATCCCCAAATGGTAACTTTTGCCACGGATACCCCCCGGCACTGGTTGCATGCCGCCGGAATCCGTGTATATGGACGGGCCAGTCGCAGTCCGGAGCAGACTGGCACATGCCGCACACCCGCCCCTTGGAAGCCCGGGAAACGCCCGGCAGTCACGCCTCGATAGATTCTTCGTGCCCTGGAACGGAGCCGCCGGCGACGGTGTCCTCCGGGCCGCTGCGCGCGGGCGGACGCGGCGCCGATGGCGGAAGTCGTGGCGCGGTGCGCCGCGCGCGAGGTGCGCACACCGGCGCAGTACGTGGCCCGATGGACCGAGGTCGCGGTGGTCGCGCGTGAGCGCGGGCACCTGGAGGGACAGGCCGAACTGTCGTTCGACTGGCCAGCGGACGTCGACGCGGCCCGCCCGGCGCTGGAGGAGGCGGTTTGCGGCGCGATCGCCGCCGAGGAGGGCTGCGGCGAGGAACCGGCGCGGGAGCGCACGCGCGAACTGGTCGGGGCGTTAATGGAGGGAGGAAGTCGACCATGTCAGGAACGACTAACGAAGCGGCGCAGGGTCGCGGGGCGACGGGAACAGATGCTCGCGGAAAAAGCGCTTGGCCACGGCGAGGTCAAGGACGACTACACAGGCAAGGCGATTCCCGCGAACAAGAGTGACGTGGACCATGTGGTCTCGAAGAACGAGTTCCACTACGCGGAAGGCGGGTTCATGCTTGACGAAGCTCGGCGAAAAGCGTTCGCGAATGATCGGGACAACCTTGCTGTGACTGACCGAAGCGTGAACCGGTCCAAAGGTAGCGAGTCGATTCCCGATGCGAAAGAGCGCAGGCCCGAGATCGACCGTAGGCGGACTAGGCATACGGAAGAACGAGCGGGGGAAGCGGTATCGAGACATCGGCCCTCGGCAGCCCAAGCGGCCCGGTATTATGGGAAGAAGGTCGCGCCCGAAGCAGCTGCGTCCGGTCTTCGACTTGGAATGAGGCAGGCTCTCGGGCTCTGTCTTCACGAGCTGACCATCGGGATCTTCGACGAGGTGACGGACATCTGTCGGAACGGTCTCCGTGCGGACGAGACGAGTTACGCGCATGCGGTCGAAAAGCGTGTAGCGGAGATCTGGAGGCGCGTAAGGGAGAAATGGCGGGACATGCTCTCTGCCTTCCGGGATGGTTTCATTGCCGGAGCCCTGTCGGAGGTGGTCACGCTGTTGGTCAACCTGTTCTACACGACATCGAACCGTGTCGTCCGCATCATCAGGGAAGGTGCGCTTTCCTTCCTGCGGGCGCTGAAGATGATCTTCGTTTTGCCAGACGGCATGACACGGGCTGAAGCCCTGGATGCCGCTACGAAAGCGATGGCAGGTGCAGTTTTGACGGTTTGCGGGATCGCGTTGGAGGAAGGGATCGAGAGAACTCTCGGAGCCTTGCCGTTTGCCGAGTTGGTCGTGCCAGTGGTTTTGGGAGTACTGGTGGGTCTAGCGACGGCGGTGGTCGTCTTCTGTCTTGATCGGCTGGACATGTTCGGTGTCCAGGCGAATCGACGCCGCGAGTTCCTGTTCGCGGAACTGGACGCGAGGGTGGAGGAGGCCCTTGGGGCAGCCGAGTCCGCCTCAGGGGGAGGGGTGAGCGTCATACTGTAGCGAGAACAGCGCTTGCTGGAGCCCGGTCGAGAAGGGGGGACAGGTTTGGCAGATGGCGACGAGGCAGTTGGGGCCTTGAGCGCGTTCGGCGTGATCTGCGAGGGCGGGGACAACGACCTCGCGGTTCTTCCGGAGGGACCTGGGGTCTACGCGTTCTGTCGTGCCAACGAGTTCCTCTACGTGGGACAGAGCCCAACGCAGGGGATCAGAGTCAGGGTGGGACAACATCTTGCTCCGCGCGATCAGGGCGGCACGCTGCGGCTCCATTGGTGCCGGCTGCACTGTCAAGACGGCGCTTGCGGGGAGAGAAAGGCCTGCATTGGGAGCGCATTCCAGAGGTATCAGACGTGGTTGTCGCGACATTGCGAAGTCTGGACGATCACAGCTGCGGGCTTGGCGGATGAGTCCAAGGCCGGCCGCTTAGAGGACATGCTGATCTCCGCGACGCAACCCACGTTCCAACACCTGTCGGACCAATCGAGGTGAGCATTGGGCAGAGCCACCATGCTGGGTTTCCGTGGTGTTCGGCGCGAAGCGAAACCGGTCGGTTTCAGGCTTGCGCCGAGATGTAGTCCGCCCAAAGTTGCATGAGCCTCCGTCGGCGATCAAACAGGTCGCCGCGCCGGTAGGCGACCTCGCCCTGGTCGCTGTCGACGTGCGCCAGCGCAAGCTCACAGACCTCGCGCGGCACGTCGATCCGCTCCGGCGGCCCAGTCCCGGAAGCTGGAGCCGAAGCCGTGCGGGAGGGCACCTACGCTGAGCTCCCGCAGGAGCTTGGACAAGGTGCTGTCGCTGAGCAAGCGCCCGGTGGGTGATGGGAAATCAAGCCGCTCTCGTCAGCGGCCTCCCGCGCTTCGTCGACATAGACGTTTGGAATTTGGGGACTTTTTTGTCTTTACCGCGCGGAGACACAGGGTAGAGCAACGCCGACGGTCGCCCCGACCAGACAGGTTCTGGCGGAGGTGGCGCAAGCGACTGGCATGGCCGCACATCGTCCCGCTGCTGGGTTGTGGGGCTATAATCGATTCGACCAACCCGGATGCTGCGGGATCGCAATGAGTCACGCGCATGACTTTCTGAAGGGACGCTTGGCGACGGGGGCACGTACGGATCCGTGGGCATTCGTCGGGCGTGCCGAAGAGATCGCGTACCTCCTGCAGCTATCGAAGGACCTCCCGCCCGAGGGAAAGCGCTCGCAGACCGTACTGCTGCAGGGTGCGCCGGGTAGCGGCAAGACCTCCCTGATGGCCCATGTGGCACGGCTCATGGGCCGCGACGCCGACGCCGCCACAGGGACGCATCTGATGCTATCTCCCCCTCGCCGCTGGGAACAAGTCGATGAGGTTTATGGGCACGTGGCGACGATGCTCGCCGATGCGCCCCCGCCAGTGGGCTCTTCGACGACCCAGAAAACCAGCAAGGTTCGAGTGGGTGGCGGTGCGTTAGGCGGCGAACACGCCCGTACCCGGACCACTTCCCCGGTCACCTTCGCTGGAGCGACCTCGATAGCAGACTGGCACCGCTCCACCGGTACTGCGGAGGAGTGGCACCCAAAGCGTCGTGTGGTCGTGTTCAGCGATGAAGTTCAAGAGGTACAGCCCGGCGGCCCCGCCGCCGCGTTGGTTGAGGACTTGCACGCGCAGGCGTCCATCCCCGTGCTCCTGGTGTGCGCGGGGCTGTCGAACAGCGAGAAGCGCCTAAAGGGTGCGGGACTGTCGCGCATCGACAACGTGCTCACGCTTGGTGCTCTGAGCCATGAGGAAGCCGTCGAATGTGCCGAAAGAAGCCTGCGTCAGGCAATGGAGCATGACATCGGTGGCAGCAACGCAGACATCACCCGCTGGGCTGAGGGTGTGGCGCGGGCATCCGATGGATGGCCTCGGCACCTGCACACCTATCTGCATGAAACATGGAGTGCGCTGGCGGAAATGGCGGGGCCGGACTTGACCGGCGCGGACCTTAAGCGCGCTTTGGCGAAAGGCGACAAAGCCCGCGAGGCGTACTATAGGCGCCGCGCGGAGTTGTCCAGTTGCCCGCCCGGCGTCCTCCAGGCGCTCCACAACAAGCTAATCTCACACGGTGCGATCCTCGAGCAGGACGCTCGCAGCACGGTCCGCCAAGCGTTGCGCAATGGCAGCGAAGACCAGCGGGCGGATTGGAGCGAGCGTTTCGAAACGTTGGACGAGGCGTTTGACAAAATGCTCTCGGCGGGTGTGCTGAGCAAGGACGGCGATGGCCGGTATCACTCCCCGATCCCCTCACTCACGACATACATCCTTTCTCCAGATCCGGGTATGCGAAGCGGGACCGGAGGCGCAACATTCACCTCCCGCGCACGCACGAGCAAAGCGCCCTCGCCGAACTAGGGGCCTGCGCCGCATCGACTTCGGTCCAGGCTATCGGACCTACTTCGGCCGAGATGGTGATGCGCTCTGATCATCCTCGTCGGCGGTGGGACGAAAGTGCGGCGACAGCGCGACGTCGATGCAGCGGTGGCGTTATGGCGCGAGTTTATGGCGCGAGTACAGGCGGAGTAAGCGGCAGGAGGGTTGAGACCATGCCATTGACGCGCGATTTCATAGTGACGAGCCGGGAGCGGCTGGAGCGCGACCCGGCTTTCCGGGCGGCGCTGCTCGAAGAAGGTGTGCAGTGCCTTCTCGCCGGCGAGGTCGATGTCGGCAAGTCGTTTCTGCGCGACTATGTCAACGCGACCATAGGGTTTCAGGAACTCGGCGGGCTGACCGGGAAGTCGCCCAAGAGCCTGATGCGCATGCTCGGTCCGAACGGCAATCCGCAGGCGCGCAATCTCTTCGAGATCATCAGTTGCCTTCAGGAACGCGAGGGATTGCGTCTCACAGTACAGGCGGTTCGATGACCGGCGGTGTCTTGTGAATGGCGAGCAGTCCTCGATCGCGTCGGTCTGAAGCTTGAGGACAGCCGCGTCTCAGAGCTTGAGTGTCCTGTTTCCTCCGATCCGGCGGACATCGCGCGGGCGCTCGATGGCGATGGTCCGACTCGCTACTTCCACATCTCGCGACTGCTTCACCCTCCGGCCCGCCAGCGAAACCGGACGTAGAGGGTGCGGCCCTTGACGTCGTGGACGAACCCGTCGAACCCCGGCCTCAGATTGTAGCGGTGCACCCCGGGCCGGCCGCTGGGCAGCGGTGGCGGGTCCTCGTCGGTCAGGTTGCGGGCGCCGAGGAAGAGCGTTGCCTCGCCCCCGAACAGGTTGTCCAGAACGTAGCTGTAGTTCGCGTCCAGCGTGGTCCACGCGGCGATGCTCGGCAACGAGGCCACTTCGTCGTTCCGGTATGAGTCCACGTAGCGCCGCGTGAGCCCGCCCGCGTGGGCGCCGCGGCGCCATGCGACACCGATGTTGAGGCGCAGTTCCGGTGTGGGCGCGAAACCGTTCGTATCGTTGCGGCTGCCAAGCCGGTCAGCGAAGCCCCCGCCGCCGGCGTCCACGTCGAACCGGGTCAGGAGGGTCGCGTCGACGCTTACCCGGAAGCGGCCGACGGGAGACTCGAAGTCCGCGTACCCGTTCACGTCCAGGCCCTGGCTGCGCACCGCACCGACGTTCTCGTAGTCGGTCGTCACGACGCTGAGCTGGCCCGAGGAGTCGCGTTGCACGCGCGGATCGTCGGGCCGGCCGTTGTCGCGGCAATCCGCGTCCACGATCGCCTGGAAACCGCGCCCTTGCGCGATGACGCTCTCGTAGTCGAGCGTCCAGTAGTCCAGGCTGAGTGCGGCGTTGTCGAGCGGTCGCAGGAGTACGCCGAAGTTGGCCAGGTGCGCCGTCTGCGGTTTCAGGTCCCCTCCATGCAGCACGGTGGCGACGGCGAAGTTGTCGCCGCGGTTGACGATCTCGCCCGAGGGGCCGATGGAGCATTGACCCACGCCCCGTCCGTCGAAGCGGAAGGGATCGGTGAGTGTGCGGGAACTGGTGTTGCCGGCGGCCTGGAAGACGCTGGGCGCCTGGAAGGACGTGCCCCAGGAGGCGCGCAGCGAGAGCCGGTCGTGCACCGAAATCCGGGCCGCAATCTTCGGGTCGGTCGTGTCGCCCGCCCGATCGTAGCGCTCGTGGCGGGCGGCGAGCTGCAGCTCGGCGCGGTCGCCGAAGTGGGTGACGCTCTCGGCGAAGAGCGCCCATGCGCGCTGGTTCGCGGCCACGGGATACTCGCGAATCTCCCGCGGGCCACCGCCCGATTCGTTCAGCGGATCCGGTCGATAGGAGTAGCGCAGTTCCCGGTACTGAGTACCGGCGGCCAGGTCCACGGGCCGGCCGAACCACTCGAACAGGTCGCCGGTGGCGACGAGCTCCACGACGTCCTGAATACTGCTCGCGGCCTCCATCCGGACGCCGTGGAAGCGGCCCAGCGTTGCGGCGTCGTTGCCGGCCCGCCGGCCCGCCTGCGCCGGCGGCAGTCCATCGCCGGCCACGGTTTTCGGCGTCACCAGCTCCGGGGCGACCAGGCGCGTACCGAAAGGATTCCAGAGCCCCTCGGCCACGGCGCCGGCGAACTGCGCGGCTATCCAGTGGCGCTCCGCGTCGACGGTGAGGTCCGAGCGGGCGCGCGCCGCATAACCCGTGCCCGTCCAGCCGCCGGGCAGGTCCGCCTCGAAGCCGGCCAGCACCCTGAGGTAGTCGAAACGTCGCCGCTCCTCGCCGGAATTGTGGCCGGCGGCTTCCGCCCCGAGGGGCCGGCCGAAGTAGCCGAGCGGGACCGCCTCGTGGACCTCGGGATTCCACTCGGAGGGCGCGACGTGGGTGAGCACGCCGTCGTTGTCCGGATCGGTCCAGAAGTTGAAGGGGTGATTGGCGGGGACGAAGAACTCGTTGGTACGCTCGATGTTGCCGTTGAACAGGAGCATGTTGCCGACGCGGTCCGTCACGTCGTTCCTGGAATAGCCGATCTCGGAGAAGAGCGTCATCGTGGAACCGACGTGGAGTTCGGCCTCCGCGAACACCTGGGCGCGCCGTTCGGCCGCCACCATGGTGCGCTGGTCGGAGAAGTCCATCCGGCACAGCGCACCGCTCGGATAGCCGCCGCCGGCCCGGCAGTCGGCGTCCGGGAAGCGGGGCGCGTCCACGCCGCCGACTCGATACGGTGCGTAGGTGCCGTCCGGATGGGCGACGGCTCGGCGGAAGCTCCCTGGCGACCCCCTGCCGGAGTCGAAGGAGCCCTCGACGATGTCCCCGTCTCCGTCCGGGTCGACGGCCCGCCGGACCAGCCAGTCAAAGTCCGTGCGGAAGTTCTCGTCCTGCCGGAGCCAGGCGCCGAACAGGCTGACGTGTCCTCTCGGCATCCGGAGACCTGAAGCGAACCCGAGATCGTGCACGCGGTTGCTGGCGTCCCGGTAGCCGCCCGTGATCTCCAGCCCCGTGAACCCCCGCCGGGTAACGATGTTCGCGACGCCCGCGACCGCCTGTGAGCCGTAGGTTGCCGACGCTCCGTCGCGCAGCACCTCGACCCGCTCGATCAGTGACACCGGCAGGGTGTTGATGTCGAAGAAACTCTGTCCCACGTCGTTCGACACCGGCGCGAACCCGGCCCTGCGACCGTTGACGAGGGTGAGGGTGGACGACAGCCCCACGCCGCGCAGGCTGAACTGCGAGACGCCCTGCAGGTAGTTCTGCTCCGTGGCGAGATAGGACCCGGTATTCGCGGTCAGGCTCGCCAGGATGTCGACGGCCTGGGCGGCGCCGACCGCTTCGAACAGGGATGCGTCGAGGGTCTGCACGGGCGCGCGGTCCTCGTAGACCGCGCGCCGCTTGATCAGGGAGCCGACGACGACGATCTCCTCGATTTCCGGGTCGTCGATCACGGGGGAAGTCTGGGCCAGCGCCGGGGCCGGGGCGGAGAGCACCGCCAGGACTCCCGGGATGCCCAGCATCCGGGACGCCGAATCCCCGATCACCACCACCGGGACGCGCTCGGAAACGCGGTTCCGCGCGCACCGTGCCGAACCCGAGCCCGGCCATCGTGCTCACCCGGCAAGGCAGGTCGTCGTACCGCGTGCGCGCAGTCCGCAATCGGCACGATCATCGACATCGCGGTCAACGTCGTCAAACCCCGTGAGCCTCTTGACGCCGACAAGCGGCCTGGTGAGAAATGCGGGCTAGGCCCGCTGCACCAGTTCGATGCTGACGCAGTCGGGGCCCTTGACGAAGGCGATCCGGCCCTTCCCCCCGGGGGGCTTCCTCAGGAACTCGGCGCCCTTGGCCTCGAGGTCCGCGATCGCCGCCGGCATGTCGTCCACGCCGATTCCGAGGTGATCGAGGCCCAGGCAACTGTGCGGGCCCGATGCCGTCTGCTGCACCTTCTCGGTCACCGTGGAGATGAGTATGACCTGACCGCCCAGGGTCAGGTTGGCCCGCGGCAGGCCGTTGGCGCCCCGGGAGGGTTCGAGCTCCGCGCCGAACATCCTCTCGTAGTAGGCGCCGGCCGCCATGGCGTCATGGCTCATCAGGTGCACATGGTGAGGGTGGTAGTTGGTCAACGCGTATCTCCCGTGTGGCGGGGGCGTTACGGGTCGCTCGTGCGCGTTGGCTTCGAGCGGTGGCTGGCGCACAATTCCACCGTGCTCGTTCGCCGCCAGGCGCGGCCCCGGCGTCCTCTCGGACGGCCGCGTGCCCGTGGGACCCCGAATGCTGAATCTTCATCCTATCACCGTACGCCGGCGGTTCCCGTCGGTGCGCGCCGCGGCGTTGCTGGCCGCGGCCGGCCTGCTGGCCGCCTGTGATGCGGACCCGCCCGACCGGATTCCCGGCGCGGCGGGGACGGCGTCGTGGGAGCGCTTCACCGACGCGTTCATCGAGTGGCACTTCGAGACGTCTCCGGGCGCGGGCGTCTGGGCGGGGCGCCACGAGCACGACGGGCGGCTGCCGGACGTCAGCGCGGCGGCAATCGAGCGGCGCGCGGCGCGGCTGCGGGACTACGCCGCCCGGGTGCGGGACGAGTACCCCGCGGCGTCCCTCGGAGCGATGCAAACGCTGGAACGGGCGCAGTTGCTCGCGGCGCTGGACGGCATGCTGTTCGGGCTGGAAGTCGCCGAGCACCATCGGCGCAACCCGTCCTCGTACGCGGCGGCGCTCAGTCCGAGCGTATACGTGTCGCGCGACTACGCGCCCGGGGCGGTGCGGCTCGAAGCCCTCACCGGCTATCTGCGCAGGTTGCCGGCGTACCTGGAGCAGATGCGCGCCACGCTCGAGCCGCCGTTCCCGCGGCCGTTCGTACGCACGGCGCTGGTCCGTTTCGGCGGGCTCGCGGCGCACCTCGGCGACGAGGTGCCCGCGCTGTTCGCGGCGGTCGAAGACCAGGCGTTGCAGGCCGCCTTCGCCGACGCCCTCGGGCCGGCCGTGGCCGCGTTGCGGGAGGTCGAAGCCTGGCTGGAACGGCGTCTGGAAGACGGCTCCGGAGATTTCGCCCTCGGCGAGGAGCGGTACGGGGAGTTCCTGCGCCGCGTGTATCGGATCGATCTCGACTGGCGGACGCTCAAGCAGGTCGCGCGGGCGGACCTCGAACGGAATCTCGAGCAGCTGCGGCGGACCTGCGCCGCCGTCGATCCGGAGCTCGCTCTCGCGGACTGCGCCGCGCGGGTGCGCGAAGACAAGCCCGCCGCGGGCGCCGTCGCGCGGGCCAACGAGCAACTGCCGGAACTCCGGGCGTTCCTGCTCGAGGCGGACATCGTGGGCATCCCGGGCGAGGAGGAAGCCTACGTGGCCGAGGCGCCTGCCTACCGGCGCACCAACTCGGCGTACATCGAGTCTCCCGGCCCCTTCGAGGAGGGATTGCCGGCGGTCTACTACATCGCCGGGCCGGACCCGGATTGGCCGCCGGACGTACAGCTCCAGTACGTGCCGGGAGAGGCGGACCTGTTGAACACGTCCGTGCACGAGGTCTGGCCCGGGCACTTCCTGCACGGGCTGTACAGCAAGCGTTCGGACAACCGGTTGGGCACGGTGCTCCGCAACGGCATGCTGAGCGAAGGCTGGGCGCACTATGCGGAGGAGCTGATGCAGGAGGCGGGGCTGGGCGCCGGACGGCCGCTCGTGCGCGTGGGGCAGATCCTGGATGCGCTCATGCGGGACGTGCGGTTCCTGTCCTCCATCGGACTCCACGTCGAGGGGATGAGCGTCGAGACCTCGCGGCGGATGTTCGCGGAGCTCGCCTGGCTCGATCCCGGCAACGCCGAACAGCAGGCGCTGCGCGGCACCTACGATCCGGGATACTTCGCCTACACGCTGGGCAAGCTCATCATCGTCAAGCTGCGCGAGGACTGGACCGCCGCCCGCGGCGGCCGCGCGGCCTGGCGGGAGTTCCACGAGACGCTGCTGTCCCTCGGGCACGCGCCGCTGCCGGCGTTGCGCCGGACCATGATGGGCCCCGACGACCCGGGAACACTGCTGTAGGGGTCGCGACCTCGCGGACCGGTTCCAGCTTCATGCGCGGTCCCGCGAGTGCACGGCCCGCAGTTCCGCCGTCGCTTCCGTGTCGATGCTCCGCCCGTCGGAGCCGATGACCACGCCGTAGTCGCGCGCTGCCCCTTCGATGGACACTACCTCGTCGCGCACGTCGCGCAGCACCCGCTCCGGCGGGCGGTCGAACGGGTCGCCCCAGCCTCCGCCACCGGGCGTGTCCGTGACGATGCGGGCGGGTCCGAGGTGCCGTACGCCGTACTTCGGCGGGACGAACGCGCCGCTCCCGCCGTCCAGTCCCAGCGGGACGACCCATTGCTCTCCGACTCCGCCGGTCATGCCTCCCCGGACGCCATGGCCGCTCGGCGTATCGAGCCCCTCGGCCCGGAACGACCAGGTGGACGGCACGAGGATGTCCGCCTCGTAGCGGACACCCGTGCCGCCGCGCCGCGCGCCGGCCCCCGCGTTGTCGAGGCGCTGCTCGTGGCGGACGTAACGCACCGGGTACATCTGTTCGTGGAACTCGAGGTTGGGCAGGTCGAGCCCGCCGAGCGTGATGAGGTGGCCCATCTGCACGAACCCGTCCCGTTCCGCGGTCGCGCCGGGGGTGCCCATCGCATGCCACTGGTACATCACCCAGGCCGTGCCGTCTTCGTTCCGCGCGGTCACGTGGTTGTGCATGGTCTTCGACCAGCCGGCGCAGGCCCGCGACGGGTCGGCCTCCGCGAGCGCGCGCCAGACGGCATGCACGATCTCGTGGGCGACGAAAACGGTGTTCATGGTCATCGGCGCCGGCGGTCGCGCGTTCACGATGGTGCCTTCGGGAGCGATGATCGTGAGGCACCGATAGGTGCCTTCGTTGCGGGGAATCGTGGTGTCGAAGAACGATGCGAGGGCGAGATAGGCGGAGGAATAGGTGTTGGCCAGTGAGCTGTTCTTGAAGCCGGCGATCTGCGGATCGCTCGCGCTGAAGTCGGCGACCAGCGCGTCCCCCTTGACCGTCAGGGTGACGCGGATGGCGATGTCCCGCTGCTCGAAGCAGTCGTTGTCGCAGTGATCCTCGCCGTGATAGACGCCGTCCGGCAGCTCGGCCACCGCCGCGCGCATGCGGCGCTCGGCGTGGTCCAGCACGCCGTCGAGGTAGCGGAGATACGGGGCGACGCCGAGTTCGGCGGTGAGGGCGATCACCCGTTCCGCGCCGATTTGCGTGGAGCCCAGCATGGCGCGGAGATCGCCGTCGAGCAGCTCGGGGGTGCGCGAGTTTATGAGTAGCAGTTCCCACAGGTCGTCGCGCACTTCGCCCCGGTCGACGAGCTTCAGGACCGGCAGCCGGATGCCCTCGTGCCAGATCTCGGTGGCCTCCGGGTTGTAGGTGCCGGCCAAGCCGCCGCCGATGTCGGACTGGTGTGCGCGGTTGCAGCAGAACCCCGCGACCACCGGGGTCCCGTCCGCGCCGTCGACGAAGATCGGGCGGGCGATGACCCAGTCCGGGAGGTGATTGCCGCCGGCCACGTAAGGGTCGGACAGCACGAAGACGTCGCCGGGTTCCAGCCGCGTGCCGAAGCGGCGGAGCAGGGCGCGTACCGCGAACCCGCCACCGCCGGTATGGATCGGGATGCCGTCGGCATTGGCCACCAGCGTGCCGTCGGGCGTGGTCACGAAACAACTGAAGTCGTGGGACTGGCTGAAAATCGTGCTGCGCGCCGTGCGGGTCATCACCCAGCCCATGTGGCGGGTGATCTGGTCGAGGCGGTTCTGCATGAGTGCGAGGACGACGGGATCGAGTTCCGCCGGCTCGACGCGCAAGCCGGGCGTTTCGCCGCGCGGTTGCCCGCCGTTCTCGGATGGGCCGACGTGGATGAAGAAGCTGCCGTCGTCGTCGACCGCGAGCGTGTCCCGCGGCCCCGCCAGCACCGTGGTGGTGTGCTCCTCGATCAGCGCGGGACCGGCGATGCGGTGCCCCGGCCGGATCTCGGCGCCGTCGTACACCGGCGTCTCCCGCCAGCCGCGGCCGCCGTGCCAGACCGGGCGCGTCTCGATGGCCCGCGGCGGGTCCGCGGCGGGCTCTCCTCCCGACAGGGCGACGGCGCCGGTCGAGCCCTGGGCCGTGAGCCGCAGCGAGGCGAGCAGGATCGTCCCGCCGGGCTGTGTGTGTCCGTAGAGCCGCTGGTACTCGACTTCGAAGGCGGCGCGCACGGCCTGGGTGTCCATCCGGCCGTCGGGCACGGCCACCCGGATGGACCAGAGGTGGCCGGGATGATGCAGCTCCAGTTCGTGCTGCAGGACGACGTCGTCCGGAGCGAAGCCCTCGCGTCGCAGCGTCTCGATGGCCTGGGCCCTCAGCTCTGCGAATCCCGCGTTCATGTCCGCCGCGGCAACCTCGTCGATGGAGCCCGTCAGGAAGCGCACGAAATCCTGCCGTATGTCCGCGTGCAGCATGCCGACCGCGCATAGCGCGCCGGCGTCTCTCGGCACGTAGACGGCATTGCAGCCAAGGCCGCCCGCGACCGCGGCGCCGTGCATCGGGCCCGCGCCGCCGGCCGCCACCAGCGTGAAACGCCGCGGCGAGTGGCCGCGTTCGATGGACATGTGCTCCACGGCATGGAGCAGGTGCTGTTCGACCACGTCGACGATGCCCGCCGCCGCGTCTTCGACGGATAACCCGAGGGGCTCTGCCACGTGCGCGCGAATGGCCGTGCGGGCGGCTTCGAGATTCAGGTCGAGGGTGCCGCCGGCGGACTTGCCCGGGCGCAGCCGGCCGAGGACCAACTGGGCATCGGTGACGGTCGGCCGGTCGCCGCCGCGCCCGTAACAGGCCGGCCCCGGATCGGCGCCGGCGCCCTGTGGTCCGACAAAGAGGAGTCCGGCGTCGTCCACGCCGGCGATCGTGCCGCCGCCGGCCCCGATGGTGTGGATGTCGATGGCTGGTGTCGAGACGTGGTAACCGGCGACGGACACGTCGTCCCGCGTCGTGACCGCAGCGTCGGACATCAGCAGGACATCGCAGGACGTGCCGCCAATCTCCATCGAGATCAGGTTGCCCGTGTCCCCCGCGCCCGCGGACTCGCGATCGACCGCGCGGCCGTACAGGTTCATGGCGCCCACCGCGGCGGCGGGCCCGCTGAAGAGCAGGCTGACGGGGCGTTCCGTGAGCTGGTCGACGGAAGCCGCGCCCCCATTCGACTGCACGAGCAGGATCGGCCGCGACAGCCCGAGGCGGGTGAGCTCGCCGTCGAGCGCGCGCAGGTAGGCCGCGATGCGGGGCAGGAGCGCGGCGTTGACCACGGCGGTCGACGTACGTTCGTACTCGCCCATGAGGGGGGAGACCGCCGCGGAGGTGGTGATCCACTCGCCCGACCACCGTGCGGCGAGCGCGTCGGCGACGGCCCGTTCGTGCGCATCGTTGAGGAAACTGTTCAGCAACGCCACGGTGACCGCCTCGACCCCTTCGGCGTGGAAGTCGGCCGCGATGGCGTCGAGCCCGCCGAGGTCGAGCGGCAGGACTTCCGTGCCGGTGGCGTCGATGCGTCCGGGAACGGTCTTGCGCAGGTAACGGGGCACGAGCACGGGGGCGTAGGGCTCGCGATGGTTCCACTGGTCTTCCCGCAGGCCGCGGCGGATCTCGAGGGTGTCCCGGAAGCCTTCGGTCGCGATCAGGCCGACCCGGGCACCCTTGCCCTCGAGCATCGTGTTGGTCGCGACCGTCGACCCGTGAACGAACAGCGCGCAGGGTTCGAGGACCTCGCCCACCGTGAGTCCGAGATCGCCCGCCAGGCGCTTTACGGCTGCAATGACGCCGCGGCTCGGGTCCGCGGGCACGGAGGGCACCTTGACGACCCAGGTGGCGCCGTCCGCGTCGGCGAGCACGAGATCGGTGAACGTACCCCCGACGTCGACGCCGATGCGCCAGGGGGCCCTCGGGATGCCTCCGGGGATGGCTCCGGGCAGTACGGTCGGATCAGCCGACATCGTCCGTCAGTCGGTGACGAAGCACAGGACGCGCAACTCGATGCTGCGCCGGGCGGGAGAAGCGGGATCCGCCAGGGGGTTCGCGAAGGCGCCGTGCGGGCAGGCGTTGCCGATCACGCCGGTCGAGTCGTACGCCTTCAGGACCAGGACCTCGTCCGGGGTCATGCGCGGGTAGTAGAACCACCGCTGCGCCGGCGAGAACTTCACGCTGAAGGTGTCTATGCCGATGTCGTGCCAACTGTAGTTCGGGGCGCCGTAGCCGTAGACGACGGTCTCGAAGAGGTCGGTTTGCCGGACGGACCGGGCGTCGCAGACGCCCAGCGGGTAGTCGTCCACCACGGCGCTCAGGCCGCGCCAGAAGTTGAGGGAGATCGTCCTCGACGCCGACTCCGGGACCCGCTCGCCGTGCAGGGCCAGGTAGTCCGACCACGTCGAGTTGTGGGTGTAGTCCATGTGGGCGGAGCCGATGTAGCCGCCGCCTTGCTCGGCGCCCGTCACGGTGGGCCGGCCGTCGGTACCGCCGCCGGAAATCTGCCGTCCCGGTTCGCGGATGAGGTGATCGAAAGTGAACGCCGCCGACGCACCGGTCAGCTCTTTGGCGAGCGCCTTGCACTCTGCGTAGTAGACCCGCATGACTTCGTCGTTGTCGAAGAAGTCGGTCACGGCGGAAGGGCGCCGGAACAGCTCGAAGCCACTGGTCTCAAGGCCGGTATCGTCCTCGCGGCGGGCGTCCCGGATGGTGGTCGCAGTGGCCTGCGAGCCATACTCGCCCGCGGTTGCCGGGTCCCGCAGGTCGTCCCGCATGTCATAGGTGCGGGGCGGATGCGTCGTGATGTCTCCCGCGTCGGCGGGGAAATAGCCGATCTCGCTCACCACGTTTCGGGCGGGGCTCATGCCGTCACCTCCAGCAAGGGGGTTTCCGCCCGGCCCTCGTCGCCAGGGTTGCGGTACCGCGCCTTCAGATGGCGTATCCGTTCGACACTGTCTACGCGCTGCAGACCCACGCGCTGCAGACGCTCGGCTGTATCCATGAGCCGCCCCGATCAGAGTCGCTGGCGCAATTCCGGGCCGACCACGGCCAGCCCGTAGCGCTCGTAGAACGGCCGCGTGCGTTCCGAGCGGTCGATGTAGAGCCCGTACTCGGCGCACCCGCGTTCCCGCGCGTTGGCGATGGTGTGCTGCACCAGCAGGCCGCCCGCGTTGCGGCCGCGCGCCGCCGGGTCGACGAACAGTTCCTCGAGCTGGCAGTACTCGCCCCGGTAGCGCATCGCGAGGTTGTAGCTGACGGTGGCGATGCCGACCACCCGGCCGCCGTTGTCGCGATCGACGCGTCGGTCGACGGCCACGAACACCTCTCCGCGCTCGTGGTCGAGCAGGCGTTCGAAGACGGCGTGCTCGGCTGCGGTCGAGTCCGGGGTCTCGTTCTTCGCGAGGAACAGCAGCTCGACGCAGCGGTCCGCGTCCCCCGCTTCGGCCGTGCGTATCGAGATCGTCATGCGTTCACCTCCCGTGGAAGACTGTTGCGTACCCGTTCCCGGTACGCCTCGGCGAACGGGTACTTCCCGAGCACGGTCCTGACGGCGTCCGCGATCTCGTCGCAGGCGGCCTGGTCGTGCAGGAACGAAAAGAAGCTGTGGTCCGAGCCCGGCAGCGCGAGCAGCACCCCCTCGTTGACCAGCGCCAGGTGGAGCGGGTAGAGCACGGCCCTGTTGAGCCTGGCATCCCGCGCGTCCGGTGACCCGGGCCCGGTGACGAAGCACTGCATCAGCGAGCGGATCCGGTTGATGCGGACGGCGATGCCGTGGTTCCCGAAGGCGGCAAGCAGGGCGGCCTCGAGCCCCTCGATGCGGCCGGCGAGCGCCTCGTACTCCCCGGCCTGCTCGAGACGCTGGTACTCGCCGATCGCGCCGAGGGCCGCGGCGAGCGCGGACGTGCCGTCGTTGCCGGTCCCCGACTGGAACGCCCGCGGCGCGTCGGGGCCGGCGCGCGGGTCGGTGACCGCCATGATCTCCGCGCTGCCGACGACGGCCGCGAGCCGGTCGCCGGCGGAGAGCGCCTTCGCCAGCGTGGTGAGGTCGGGGGTGACGCCGTACCAGGCCTGGGCGCCGCCGAGCGCGAGCCGGAAGCCGGTGATCACCTCGTCGAAGATCAGGACGACGCCGGCGGCGCGGGTCCGCTCCCGCAATGTCGCGAGAAACTCGCCGGTGACCCCCCAGAGGCCGCCAACATGCATCGCCGGATCGACGATCACGGCGGCGATGTCGCCCCGCGACAGCAACTCGTCGAGCGCATCGGTATCGTCGAAGGGCAGCGTCAACGTGCCGTCCTGCGACGACTCGGGCACGCCGGCGCTGAAAGCACGACGGTCGGCGCCCAGCCCCAGCAGGAACTGGTCGTCCTGGCCATGGTACTGGCCCCGGAACTTCACGACCTTGGGCTTGCCCGTGTAGGCGCGCGCATAGCGTACGGCGGTCATGACCGCCTCGGTCCCGCTGTTCAGGAAGCGCACGCGCTCGGCGCTCGGGATGACCTCCTTGAGCTTTTCGGCGCACTCGATGGCGATCTCCGGGTTCAGGACGAGGGAGCCCACGTCCGCGTGCTGCGCCACGGACGACAGTACGGCGGGATGGCGGTGACCGAGCAGGAGCGGACCGTTGCAGGCGAACGAGTCGACATAGGCGGAGCCGTCCACGTCGATCGTGCGGCATCCCCGGCCTGTCGCCATGTAGAGCGGATACGGCGGATAGAAGCGCAGGTTGCCGGACACGCCCCCGGGCAGGGTCTCGACGGCGCGCTCGAAGAGGGCGCGCGAACCCGGGGTCTTGCGCTCGTAGTCCGTGGTGACCTGCTGGCGCAGGATTTCCGTGCAGTCCATTGGCGCTAGCGCGTGCGGGACGCGGGGGTCGGCACGATGCGCTGCACGGTGTGGCCGTCGGCGGCGAGGACGTCGGAGACGCGCGGGCCGATGTCGTTCTTCATGGTGTCGCTGCCGTACACCGCGGCGTCGACGCGTCCATCTTGCCGGGCGGGACCTTGTACTGGCGCAGTTCGTAAAACATCCGGTGCTTCCGTAGCGGCGATCCGACGACTATAGCCGCGCTCGATTGCGGGTTCGAGGGCGCCGTCGTCGCTTCGCCCGGGGCGCCGCCGGGGCGTTTGGGGGCGGGGCGTGGGGCGGTGGCGAAGATGCTACCCTAGGCTGTCAATATAGATTTCTATAGAACTATGCGAGCTACAGACCCTCGGAATCGACCGGGCCGCGATCGATATCCACGATCTGGCACGCTGACCGCCGCGATCCTGGGGGTCACGCTCTGCGCGACCCCCGGCACCCTGGCCCTGGCCCAGGAGACCGAATCGACGGTGCTGGAAGAGGTCCTCGTCACGGCGCAACGGCGGGAGGAACGGCTGCAGACGGTCCCGGCCTCCGTCAGCGTCCTGGAAGCGGACGACCTCGAGGCGTCCCGCGTCCAGTACTCCTCGGACCTCATCCCCTACATGCCGAACCTGTCGATCCAACCGTCCCTGAAGCAGGGATACACCACGTATTTCATGCGCGGTATCGGTGCGGCCGACGACACCATGTCGTCCAACCCGTCCATTGGATTCCTGGTGGACGGCGTTTTCGCCAACTCCTCCGGCGGCAACGTGCTGAGCGTCCTGGACGTCGAACGGGTGGAAGTCGTTCGGGGCCCCCAGGGCACCATGTTCGGGCGCAACACCATCGGCGGCGTCATCAACGTCATCACCAGAAAGCCGCGGGACGAGTTCTCGGCGAAGGTGTCCGCCGGCTACGGCAACTACAACCGCATGGATGTCGCCGCCTCGGCGACCGGGCCCCTCGTTCCGGGCGTGCTCGGCGCCAACCTGGGCATCGCCTACTCGGAACATGACGGTTATGTCGAGAACGTGTTTCCGGGAGGGCCGGACGCCGAAGCGAGTGAAGACGTCGTGGCCCGCGGCTCCCTGCGCCTGACGCCGACCGATGCCTTCGAAGCCCTGGTCTCCGCCGACTACGGCGATACCGAGGGCACGCATTACGGAACCCAGACGAGGGGAACGTCGGTTGCGGGTTATACCGATGCCGACGGTGATATCCGCAAGGGATCCTACGATGCAACGCATGAGGTGGCGACCGAGAACCGGGGCGTCGGCGCCATCCTCACGTGGCAGTTGCAGGGCGGTGAACTGAAATGGCTGTCCGGATACCGGTACAGTGCCATAGATACCTTTTCGGTGGACTACGACTCCACCCCCGATGATGTCTACTACCAGGGGGGTCCGCAGGAGGAGTCCAGCTTCAGCAGCGAAGTTCAGTACGCCTTCGATATCGGGGACAGGTCATCCTGGATCGTTGGCGCCTACTACCTCGACTACGAGGGGGACTTCGACAACTACTTCTCGGCCTACGGCTTCCTCCGCCCGTTGCTGCCGCCGGGCTCGGTGCCGATCATCCGGGTACTCCTGGATGCCACGACACGGAGCTGGTCGACATTCGCCAACGTCGATCTGGCGCTCAGCGACAGGCTTTCACTGTCGCTGGGTGGCCGCTACTCCGACACGGACAAGGACATAACCACGTTCCAGCAGGGTGAGTTCGGACCGAACGACTACCGTGGCGCCTTCAGCGCGGGCGAGGTTCCGGGCACCGTGGCCGTCGTGCCGTTTTCCCCGGTGCTCCGGCCCGACGGGAGCTGGAGTCGCTTCAGCCCGAGAATGGCGCTGAAGCTGCAGCAAAGCGACTCGTTGATGCTGTTCGGCAGCGTCGCGCAGGGCCATCGCGACGGCGGATTCAGCGTTGGCGTCACGACGGAAGAGGCTTCACGGCCCTATGGCATGGAGATACTGACGGCCTACGAAATGGGGTTGAAGAGTACGCTGCGGGGTGGCTCGGCCCGCTTTCACCTGACGGGGTTCTTCTACGATTACGAAGACATACAGGTTCAGGAGGGGGAGTTTCAACCTGACGGATCCGTGATTACACGTGTCGAGAACGTGGGCGCGGCAGAGTCCCATGGCATTGAGGCGGAGCTGCTGATGAACGTCACTCCGGCGTTCCGGGTTTCCGCCAATCTCGGGCTGCTGCGCTCGGAGTTCACGGAGGGGACGATCACGAACAACCCGGAGCAGGGCAACCGTTTCTCCCGTGCGCCGGAGGCGACCTGGTCGCTGACGCCCGAGTACACCGGGTCCTCGTTTTCCGCGGGCGATCTCGTCGTGCGTGGGGAGTGGCAGTATCGGGGCGCCGAGTACCACGGCTTCGACAACAGGCCGGAGGAGGAGAGCGAGAGCCGCCACGTGCTGAAATGCGAGCGTCAGCTTGCACGGCCGGGATGACCGGTGGCGAGTGAGCGCATGGGCCAGGAACCTGCTCGACGAGGAATACGTGGCCACTTCCCAGGACCTCGTGGAACTGTCGGGGCAGATCGCCTACAGCTACGGCGATCCGCGAACTGCCGGCGTGTCGTTCTCCTATAACCTGAGATAGGAACGGACGAAGGGGCTCTGCTACCCGCCGCCGGGTTCGGTCAGCAACTGCATGAGCCGGCGTCGTCTTTCCGGATCGATCCCGAGCGCCGTGGCCGCATACGTCTCGAAAGAACCGTAAGCCAGGTCGATCGCGGCGAAGGCCTCGCGCAGGTACTCGACATCGACCCCCAGCATGGGTTCAATCAAGGCGGGGTCGATGCCGTCGAAGAAATCGACATCCTCGGGAAGCCGCGCCGGGGGAGACGCCAGGTAGTTGGCTTCGATGGCACGCATGGGAGCACCCAGAAGGCGCAGGAGAAACGCGGCGGCCAAGCCGGCGCGGTCCTTGCCGGCGGTGCAGTGAAACAGCAGCGGTTCGCCGTCGGAATGGAGCACGGCCTGCAGAAAGGACTGGTACTCCCGGGCGTGATCCGCGCCAGGGCCGCATGCAGGGTCTTCATGTAGGCGGCCGTTTCGTCCGCCGTTTCGATCTGGCCCGCGAGGAGCTTTTCCACGTAACCGGCGGAGCCCGCGGGATTGATGGGCAGGCTGAGCTGGCGAATCTCCCGGCCTGCCGGCAAACGGTCCGCTCCTTCGAACTTCAGCTCCTCGTCGATACGGAAATCCACTACCGTCCGTATGTTCAGTTCGCCAATCTGTGGCAGGTCGGCGTCGGCCAGACGGCTGAGTGCATCAGGCGCACGAGGCCGCCCTTGCCGGCCACGGTCGGCCTTCCCGCGAACTTCTCGCGTCGCGCATGGCGGCGGTCCGGCGGTCGCTCGTCCGGACGCGAGCGTGAAGAGTTGGTGCGCCCGCAGCTCGGCGGCGTGGACGATGAGGGTGACGAGGCGTCCCACCACGGCTACCGCCTGGCGTTCCGGCGAGCGAAGGGCACGGAACTTCGGCATCGCGGTCAGCCCGCACCGTTGCGCCGCAGCCCGCGGGGGACGGTGGCGTGGTGGACGACGACGCGCCGTTCCAGCAGCCAGCGGCGCATTTCCTCGGTGGTCGAGCCCGGGTCGCGCCGCGCGAGGAGTTCGAGGGTGTGGCGGTCGAGGCGTGAGCGGCGGTGGACGCGCTGCCGTCGTGCCTTGGTCTGGGCTCTAGCCTGCATTTCTCACCAGGGGCCGTGATGATCGCGGAGGATTTTGGCCGCGTGCGCGTGCTCGCGACCGAGAGCATAGCGGTGCCTACGGTTGAGGGAGCATGTGCGCGCACGGGGCCAAAAGACCCGCGAGGGCGCGGCCAGCGCAGTCCGTACTTGGCGCGATTACTTGGCATCGTGGTCAACTGCTTGAAACCCAAAAGCCCTTTGACGCCGACTAGCGGCCTGGTGAGAAATGCGGGCTAGGGCGCGGCACCGAAGTCGGAAACGCCACGGTCTCCGTCGCGTCAATCCCCTGCGCGGCTCCGGCGCTCTGCTGAGGTGCTACAAGATTCCCTCGCGGGAGGAGTAAGATGGTGCGCGAATGACGCCATGAGGTGTCTGAATGAAGAGCGAGCGAGCCCCCAAGCGGCGCCTGGCGGCTCCAAAAGAGTCGAAAGACAAGCGTCGGGCAAAGGCGAAATCACTGTCGTTCGGGGAGGTTCCAACCAAGGGATCACGGGGACTGACGACACAGCTAGTCGTGCCAACGAGGAGGAAGGGCGGCGGCGCTAGGGCAGTGAAGACAGCGATACTGGTGGCGAAGGCCCAGGTCACCCGGGCGCAACGTGAGAAAAGGCGGGCCGTTCCGCCTTTGTCGACTGCACGGTCGTTGGCCGGCGCCAATCAGAGTCGCCCAGCACCGATTTCCAGCGACAACCTCGACGCCATGCGGCGCGTCTGCTTCGGGCAGGGCAAGGCCTGCGTGTACGAGCCTGACCATTTGGAAGGGGTCGTCATCACCGAGTGGCCGAAACGGCGTGATAGACGAACATCATGTCGAAGAAGAGCGCATCACGCGCCGCTGGCCGGGCGGCCGCGAGGAGGAGTTCGCCAGCTCGGCAGCGCAGGCACGGAAGTATCCCCACGTCTGATCGCCGGTGTGTCACCGACCTTTACGGTCCTGATGGGGCCAATGGTGCGGGAAAGAGCACGTGGCGGCGCGAGCAGCACGCCGAGTTGCCGCGGCATTTCTACGACGCGGACGCGATCGCCCAAGGTTTGGGCGGATACGACGAACGCGAGCATCAGAAAGCCGCGCGGCGAGTCGTCGATCAGTTCATCGAGGAGCGCCTTGAGAGACGCGAGCCATTCGGGCTCGAAACGACGTACTCAGGGAATGCGCGCCCCGATCTTGTACGGCGGGTGCATGGGCTGGGCTATGCGTGCCGTGCGATCTTCCTCGGTACGAAGTCGTCGCATACCAACACGGACCGGATTCGCGTCCGCGTAGCGTCGCAAACCGGGCATGACGTGAATCCAGACGAGGTCCGACGTCGCTGGCAAGCCGTGCGCGACAATCTAGTGGCTACGCGGGACGTGTTCGAGACGATTACCGTCATTGACTCAACCACCGGGTTTGTCGTCCTTTTCGAGTACGCAAATGGCGGGATACGCGAATCGCAGGCGGACCTACCCGAATGGGCAGTCCAACTACGCGCGGGTATCAGAGGGACAGCTGGGTAAGTGGCGGTCGGCGAACACGCCATGTGCCGGCCGAGACGGCACCCGAGAACTGTCAGGATGCGTGGGCGGAATTGGTGGCGATGTACTGCCGATTCTCTGAAACGTAGCGGCGACCCACTCCGCGACTCCGGTTGGCGTTCGGTCGTCCCGGTTTGCGGCGCTACGCCGCCAGCCGTTCACGACCGACGCGGCGCCGTCCAGTGTCTGACCGTCTCTGCTCCGGTCACCCGTGCCGCCTTGCCCGAACGGTTAGCACTCCGCGACCCGTCGTCCGCGTATCTCGATTTCGCATCGTTGTGGTGTCTGCTGGCGCACGTTCCGTGCCGGACACGGTGCGTTTGCATGCCGGTCAGACACTTTCGCGATTCCGTCCGAGACAAGCTCGTCCCCTGCACGGCGCCCGCCGCGGGACCGTGCGAGGGGGCCGCCCGAGGGTCGAGATTGGCGCGCTATACTGTTCTTTCTCACGTGCATCAACGGAGAGTCCCCATGCCTCGCTACGACCTCCTCCTCAAGGGCGGCACCGTGATCGACGGCCAGCGCACGCCGCGCTACACGGGGGACGTCGCGATCGCCGGGGGGCGCATCGCGCGGATCGGGAGCGTTGCCGAGTCGGACGCGAAGCGCGTGTTCGACGCGCGGGACCTGGTCGTGGCGCCGGGCTTCATCGACCTGCACACGCATTTCGACTCGCAGATCTTCTGGGATCCCTGGTGCACGATGTCGGGCTGGCACGGGATCACCTCGGTGGTGATCGGCAACTGCGGCTTCGGCTTCGCACCGGTCAGCCCGGAACACCGCGAGCGCGCCATGCTGACGCTCGAGCGCAACGAAGCTGTGCGGGCGACGACGATGGCCGCCGGCATGCCCTGGGACTGGGTCACCTTCCCCGAGTACCTCGACAGCGTCGAACGCACGCCGAAGGGCGTGAACGTGCTCTCCTACATGGGCCTCGCGCCGGTGATGTCCTGGGTGATGGGCCAGGAGAACGCCAAGGGACGCCCGGCGACCCCCGAGGAGCAGCGGAAGATGGGCGCGCTGCTCGGCGAGGCGATGGACGCGGGCGCCTGCGGGTTCTCCGCGCAGATCCTGGGCGAGAACAGCGTGCAGCGCGATTACGACGGCACGCCCATGATCACGGACATCATGGCGCCGGACGACCTCCTCGCCTTCGCCCGCGTGCTGCGCGAGAAGGGGCGGGGCTTCATCCAGTTGCTCGGCGGGGACTTCGACCTCTACGAGAAGGTCGCCGAGGTCAGCGGGCGCCCGATCATCTGGAACACGCTCGAGTTCTCGCACGACCAGCACGGCAACACCTACGGCTCCTACAAGGACATCCTGCAGTGGCTCGAGAAGGGGAACGCGCGCGGCCTGCGGCTGTTCGGCCACGCGGTCACCTGCGACATCGACATCCAGTTCTCGCTGGAGGACTTCAACCTGTTCGACTCGATGGAGATCTGGCGGGACCTCACGCTCGGCAGCGTTCCCGAGCGCATGGCGAAGATGCGCGACCCCGAGCGGCGCCAGGCGCTGCGCGACGAGTTCGACCGGCTCGCGGCGCGGCGGGACGCCCATCCGGACAAGCCGGTGGGGCTCTTCCTGAAGATCTCCGACATGCGCATCGCGGAAGGCCGGACCCCGGCGGTGCGCGCCCTGGAGGGATACACGGTCGGCGAGGTTGCGGCCCGTGAGAACAAGCACCCTGTCGATACTTTCCTTGACACCGCGCTTTCGGAAGACCTCGGCACGTTCTTCACCAGCGACGCGACGCAGACCGGGGAGGACGCCCTGCGGGAGGTGATCAACGCCCCGTTCGTGCTCCCCGGGCTCTCCGACGGCGGCGCGCACATGAAGTTCCTGACCACCGGGCGCTACGGCACCGATTTCATCGGCCGGCTCGTCCGGGACATGGGCCTGATGGACCTCGAGCAGGCGCACTGGCGGCTGTCCGGCTATTCGGCCATGGCGGCGGGATTCACCGACCGCGGCTTCCTGCGCGAGGGCGCGCCGGCGGATGTCATCGTCTACGACTACGACGCGCTGCGTTCGCTGCCGCCGGAGCGCATCCACGATTTTCCGGCCGACGACTGGCGGCTGGCACAGAAGTCCGAGGGCTACCGCCTGACCATCGTCAACGGCGCAGTGACGTTCGAGGACGGCGAGTGCACCGGGGGGACCCCCGGCATGCTGCTGCGCCACGGACGGAGCACGTAATCGGGTGCGCCGGCTCCGGACGACTTTGAACTGGAGGACTCCATGACTCGCTACGATCTCCTCCTCAAGGGCGGCACCGTCATCGACGGGCAGCGCACCCCCCGCTACACGGGCGACGTCGCGATCGCGGACGGCCGCATCGCGCAGATCGGGAACGTTTCCGAGTCCGACGCGAAGCGCGTGTTCGACGCGAAGGACCTGATCGTCGCGCCCGGGGTCATCGACCTGCACACCCATTTCGACTCGCAGATCTTCTGGGATCCCTGGTGCACGATGTCCGGCTGGCACGGTGTCACGTCGGTGGTGATCGGCAACTGCGGTTTCGGCTTCGCCCCGGTGAGGCCGCAGGACCGTGAACGCGCCATGCTCACGCTGGAGCGCAACGAGGCGGTCCGCGCCACCACGATGGCCGCGGGCATGCCCTGGGACTGGGTCACCTTCCCCGAGTACCTCGACAGCATCGGGCGCACGCCCAAGGGCGTGAACGTCCTCTCCTATATGGGCCTCGCCCCGGTGATGTCCTGGGTGATGGGACTCGAAAACGCGAAGGGACGGTCCGCGACCGCCGCAGAGCGGCGCGAGATGGCCGCGCTGCTCGCCGAGGCGATGGATGTCGGCGCCTGCGGGTTCTCCGCGCAAATCATGGGCGAGGACAGCGTGCAACGCGACTACGACGGCACGCCCATGATCACGGACATCATGGCGCCCGATGACCTGCTGGCGTTCGCCCGCGTTCTGCGGGACAAGGGGCGGGGCTTCATCCAGTTGCTCGGCGGGGACTTCGACCTCTACGAGAAGGTCGCCGAGGTCAGCGGCCGTCCGATCATCTGGAACAACCTGGAGTTCTCGCACGACCAGCACGGGCACACCTACGGCTTCTACCGGGACATCCTGAAGTGGCTCGAGCGGGGGAACGCGCGGGGACTGCGCCTCTTCGCGCACGCCGTCACCTGCGACATCGACTTCCATTTCTCGCTGGAGGACTTCAACCTGTTCGACGCGATGGAGGTCTGGCGCGACATCACCCTGGGCAGCGTGCCGGAGCGCATGGCGAAGATGCGCGATCCCGTGCGGCGCGACGCGCTGCGCGCCGAGTTCGACCGCCTCGCGGCCCGACGGGACCGGCACCCCGACAAGCCCGTCCCCCCGTTCCTCTACATCCCCGACATGCGGATCGCCGAAGCTCGGACCCCTGCGGTCCGTCCGCTGGAGGGCTACACGATCGGCGAGGTCGCCGAGCGGGAGAACAAGCATCCGGTCGACACGCTCCTCGACACCGCGCTGTCCGAGGACCTCGGGACGTTCTTCACGTCCGAGGCGCCGAAAACCTCGGCCGACGCCGTGCGCGAGGCGATCAACTCCCCGTTCGTCCTTCCGGGGGTCTCCGACGGCGGTGCCCACATGAAGTTCGCGACGACCGGGCGCTACCCGACCGACTTCATTGGCCGGCTCGTGCGGGACGAGGGCCTGATGGACCTCGAGCAGGCGCACTGGCGGCTCTCCGGTTACTCGGCCCTCGCTGCCGGCTTCACCGATCGGGGCTTCCTGCGCGAGGGTGCGCCGGCGGATGTCATCGTCTACGACTACGACGCGCTCCGCTCGCTGCCGCCGGAACGCATCCACGATTTCCCGGCGGGCGACTGGCGTCTCGCGCAGAAGGCCGAGGGCTACCGGCTTACGGTGGTGAACGGCGAGGTCACCTTCGAGGACGGCGAGTGCACCGGGGCGACTCCCGGCACGCTGCTGCGCCACGGACGGACCGCGTAGTCTGAACGCGCTCGGGGTCCCCTCCCACGGAGATGGCCCCGTCGTTGAAGGAGCAGTGCCATGTCCGATCGCGTCTGGTTCAACGTGTACGTCACCGTCAAGGACGGCATGCTCGACGAGTTCAGGGCCATGGCGAACGACTGGATCGCGTACCACGAGAAGAACACCCCGGAGATCCTTGCCTACGAGTGGTTCTTCACCAGCGAGGACGAGATGAAGGTCCAGGTGATGGAGCTCTACGCGAACTCGGAAGCCATGCTCGACTACATGTCGCGCGGCGGCGCCGACCGGCAGCGGTTCATGCCGCCGTACCCCTATACGCTGGATCGCATGGAGGTCCTCGGCGCCGTCTCGGACGCGCTCCGCAAGAGGCTGGACTCCGGGGAGTCCACGCCGCGGTACTTCCATCACCTGGCCGGGTTCAGCCGCTGAGGCCGGGTCTTCCGGTCGCATGGAGTACTCCACCATCACCTACGGGCCGCCGGTGCGGGGCAACAGGCCGCTCGCGCCGGATGAACTGGAGGCGTTCCTGGCCGAGACGCGCCACGCGATCATCGGCACGACCAACCCGGACGGGTCGCCCAGGGTCACGCCGGTCGGCTTCCTCTGGGACGGAACGGCGTTCTACGCCATCGCGGACCGGCAGCGTTACTGGGTGCGGCGGAACCTCCGGCGGGATCCGCGCATGACGCTCGTCGTGGACCAGGGCGACGACTACCGCGCCGTGGTGGCCAGCGGCAGGGCGGAGATCCTCGAGGGGGAGATCGGGGAGCTGACCCGCCGGATCCTGGTCAAGTACTTCGGGGCCGAGACGGGCGGCGCCTATTTCGACGAGATCGAGCGGCGACCGAACGAGAACCGCGTGCTCGTGTCCCTGACGCCCGACCGGATGCAGTCCTGGCAGCGCGACGACAGCGAGGACGCCTCCTGGTCGTTGACGTAGAGGAAGCAACCCCATGGCCCGCTACGATCTGCTCCTGAAGGGCGGCACCGTC
Organism: Pseudomonadales bacterium; assembly: GCA_963664635.1. GTDB lineage: Bacteria > Pseudomonadota > Gammaproteobacteria > Pseudomonadales > Azotimanducaceae > VXNE01. Next base: position 2,328,785 of record OY761542.1, read on the forward strand.
ATCGACGGCGGGCGCACGCCGCGTTACACGGGCGACATCGCCATCGCGGGAGGCCGCATCGCGCGGATCGGCAAGGTCTCCGGCTCCGACGCCGAGCGGGTGTTCGACGCGGGGGACCTGATCGTCGCGCCGGGCTTCATCGACCTGCACACGCACTTCGACTCGCAGATCTTCTGGGACCCGTACTGCACGATGTCGGGTTGGCACGGCGTGACCTCCGTCGTCATCGGCAACTGCGGCTTCGGCTTCGCGCCCGTGCAGCCGGAGCACCGCGAGAGGTCGATGCTCACCCTCGAGCGCAACGAGGCGGTGCGGGCTACCGCGATGGCCGCCGGCATGCCCTGGGACTGGGTCACCTTCCCCGAGTACCTCGACAGCCTGGAGCGCACGCCCAAGGGCGTGAACGTGCTCTCGTACATGGGCATCGCTCCGGTCATGTCCTGGGTGATGGGCCAGGACGCCAAGGGACGCCCCGCGACCGCCGACGAGCAACGGCAGATGGGGGCGCTCCTGGGCGAGGCCATGGATGCCGGCGCCTGCGGGTTCTCGGCGCAACTCCTGGGGGAAGGCAGCGTGCAGCGCGACTACGACGGCACGCCGATGATCACGGACATCATGGCGCCGGACGACCTGCTCGCGTTCGCCCGCGTGCTGGGAGAGAAGCGGCGGGGGTTCATCCAGGTGCTCGGCGCGGATTTCGACCTCTTCGAGAAGGTCGCCGAGATCAGCGGCCGGCCCATCATCTGGAACACGCTCGAGTTCGCGCACGACCAGCACGGCAACACCTACGGACACTGGAAGGACATCCTGCGGTGGCTGGAGGAGGGCAACGCGCGCGGCCTGCGCCTCTTCGGGCACGCCGTCACCTGCCAGATCGACACGCAGTTCTCGCTGGAGGACTGGAACCTGTTCGACGGCATGCCCGCCTGGCGCGAGGTCACCCTGGGCAGCGTTCCCGAGCGCATGGAGAAGATGCGCGATCCGGCGCTGCGCGGGGCGGTCCGCGATGTCTACGACAGCTTCGTTGCGCAGCGGGAGGCCCGTCCGCACAAGCCGGTCCGCGGCGGGGAACGCTTCCTGGGATTGCCGGACATGCTGATCGCCGAAGCCCGGACGGAGGCGGGGCGCGCCCTCGAGGGTTACACGATCGGCGAGGTGGCAACCCGCGAGCACAAGCACCCGGTGGACACCCTGTTCGACATCGCGCTGTCCGAAGATCTCGGCACGTTCTTCTCGCACTATCCCGCGGAGACCGACATGGACACCATGCGGGAGGTCATCAACTCGCCGTTCGTGCTGCCGGGTCTCTCGGACGGCGGTGCGCACATGAAGTTCCTGACGACCGGGCGCTACCCGACCGACTTCCTGGCCCGGCTCGTGCGGGACAACGGCCTGATGGACCTCGAGCAGGCGCACTGGCGGCTCTCGGGCTACTCGGCGATGGCGGCGGGGTTTACCGACCGCGGCTTCCTGCGCGAGGGCGCTCCCGCGGACGTCGTGGTCTACGACTACGACGCGCTGCGCTCGCTGCCGCCGGAACGCATCCACGACTTCCCGGCCGACGACTGGCGCCTGGCCCAGAAGGCCGAGGGCTACCGCCTGACCGTCGTCAACGGCGCGGTCACGTTCGAGGACGGCGAGTGCACCGGCGCCACGCCCGGAACGTTGCTGCGCCACGGGCGCACGGCGTAACCGGGGCGCCCTGACGTGCCGTCTTCGCCTGCCACGACGCCGCGCGGCGCCCGCTTGGCCGGGTTCGCATCCCCCGCCTTCGCCATGGCGGCATTGGGGCTGCCCGTCGTCGCGATTCTGCCGCCGCTCTACGCCGAACTCGGCATCAGCCTGACGGTCGTGGGCACGATCTTCATGGTCGCGCGCTTTTTCGACGTGTTCACCGATCCGGTTTTCGGCGTGCTCGGCGATCGGGTGCGCACGCCGTGGGGACGCCGTCGCCCGGCGATCGTCGTCGGGTTGCCCTTCCTGCTGCTGGGCGCGGTCGGGCTCTTCCTGCCGCCGGATCCCCCGAGCGAATTCGTGCTGCTGGCGGCACTGCTCGTACTGTATCTCGGCTGGACGCTCCTGAATCTCTCCCACACCGCGTGGGCCGCGGAGCTGTCGGACGACTACGACCAGCGCTCGCACATCATGGGCGCGCTGCAGGCCTGGGGCTTGGCCGGCGCGGTGGTGGTCATCCTGATCCCCGCCCTGATGGACTACCTGTGGCCGGAAGGCGGCATGCGCGTGCGCGCCGAGGGGATGGGATGGCTGATCATCGTCTCGCTGCCCGTCCTGTTTGCGGTGGCGCTGGCGAGCACCCGCGAACCGCCGATCCGCCGGGAGCCGAAGCTCGACTGGCGCCGCGCCCTGGGTGCGATGCTCGAGAACCGCGGCCTGCGCCGGATCCTGCTCGCCGATCTGCTGCTCGGAGTACAGGGGGGCATCAACGGATCGGTGCACTTCTTCTTCATCGCGCAGGTGCTCCTGCTGCCCCAGGCGGCGAGCCTGTACCTGGTGGTGCTGTTTCTCACGGGTCTCCTGTGCGTACCCGTCTTCGTCCGTCTGAGCGAGCGCTTCGGCAAGCATCGGACCCTGTGCTATGCGGCGCTGCAATCGTCCCTCGCGACAGGAGCGTTCTTCGTGGTGCCGGCGGAGAGCTTCGGCTGGGTGCTGCTGATCTACGTCATGGTCGGCGTGAACTTCGGCGCCAAGGACCTGCTCCTGCGTTCGATGATGGCCGACGTGATCGACCAGGATCGCGTCAACGTCGATGCGGAACGCAGTGCCCTCTACTACTCGACGCTGTCCCTCACGAGCAAGATCGGCCTGGCGCTCGCGGTGGGGATCGTCTATCCGGTGCTCGATCTCATCGGCTTCGCCGTCGGCCGCGCCAACGATCAGGCAACGCTGGACGGCGTGCGCATCCTCGTCGCCGCCTCGCCGACCGTGATCACGCTCTGCGTCGCCTGGATCATGTGGCGTTTTCCGATCGGGCGTGAAGAACAGCGCGCGTTGCGGGCCGAAATGGCGGAGCGGCGGCAGGGGCAAGCGGATTAGTCAGTTAGCGCCCTGTCACTACCGAAATGCCCACACCGTACGACCGAGCCGCCAACGGAACCCGACACGCTCTGCAAAGATTTGGTAGTGACGGGGCGCGCTTCGGCGTTCATCCGGCCACGATGCTTGACGTCCGACAGCCTGCTGTTCGCTAGTTACGCCTCGATTACACCCAGAGCGCCACGATCTGCAACCCGAACCCTAACGCCAGTGTGCCTATCCCTGACCATTGGCCGACCGCGTTGATGCGATGATCGCGCCTTTCTTGAACCGCGATACGCTGCTCCTCCGCGCGTTGCTCCGGTGAGGGCTGAAGCCCCTTGAATCGAAAAGGCATGTCCGAGCTGAGGTCCTTTGCCGCCCGAAACGGGAGTCCGAATACGAAAAGAACGCAGACGCCTACGATATCCAGGCCGAGCCCGATCGTCGCGATGATCGCCTGAAGCGGGGTCACTCCCCAGGCTGCTCCAACTTAGCACTCACGAGGGTTCCCCAGCAGGCTTCGCATCAGAGCTTGCGTGACCATCGACACACTCCCGGTGGCCCCGCCTACCGTCTCCGCAGTCCCCTGTGCCTGCCGTACCAAACCGCTAAAGCGTCGTTGCATTTCAATGGGTGGTAGGGCCACTGGCAGGGCCCGGAGGATTCGCAGATTGATGTTGCGTTGAGCCGCCATCGGAGCCCGCTCCTCAAGGCGAGCCTGCATCGAATCGAGCGCACCTTGGACGTATTCGACAGTCGCACGGTCCTTCTTTGGGACGAAGCCCACGACACTGTCCGGAAAGCACGCGTCGAACGCCAGGATGCCGGTTTCGCCGATGTTCGCCGCAATCGTTATGCAAAGCGTGCCGGCAGGCCACATCTTGCTTTGCTTCAACCCGAGTTCGGAGTAGCGTTGCGATGCCCGACGAATTGCGCCGCCCGAAGCCGCCACGTCTCCGGTCTGCACGAACGGATACGGCCCACCATACAGCTCTGGGGCGTTTCGCGGTCGGTGCCGCGAGCGTCCCCGATCAAGCGTACCGACATCGGCCAGTTTAGCGACCGCCCAACCCTTCGGATTCTCTATCGGGTCTCCGAACATCCTCTCGAATAATGCTGGGACAAACTCCCCCATCCTCTCCGCCGCCTGAACCCGCAGCCGCTCGATCTTCGCCGCCCGGTTCAGGATCGCCACGATCCGCCGCTGCTCGGTGAGCGGTGGGAGGCCTATAGGAATCTCTTTCAGCCGCCGCTGATTGAGCTTAGGGACCGTTATCCCGGAAACGAATGGCGTCAAATCTGTAGCGTTTAGCGAGTGGATCAACCAGTCGTCCAAGAGTTGGTCTCGACACGGCCGTAGGACGTGCGCGTGATTGTTGACCCATGTCTTTCCATCAATCGCGAAGGCAGACCTCTCGCCCGCCCCCCACTTCGCGCCGTCCTCGCCTACCAACACCAGGGCTTCGTCAAATATGTAGTCGGCCACATGATCAAGGACTCCACTTGCGCCGTAGTACGGGTACGGGCCGGGAACGCGGTCACTCTTGGTAATCGGCTTTCGATGCCGATCAAGGACTTCGCAGACCTCGCCAAGAGGTTTTGACTCGGTCGAACTCACTCTCCGATCACCTCCCGGATTGCCTCCGCAAGTTCGTCGACATTCGTCAGGATCTGTTTCTCAATGTCCCTGAGTTCATCCAGAATCTGCAACGGGTCGCGATGCTCAACTGCGGCACGGCTCTGCGGTCGATGGCGTCCCGCGCTCAGGTTGAAATCCGTTTCGCGGATCGCCTCCGTCTCCGCGAACCACCAGTTCTCAGTCCAGTCAGCCTCCGCATCGCGGTCTCGCCACTCCGCCTTCCGCTCGGCCCGGTCGCGGTACGCGGCCACCAGCCCCGGCAGGTCGTCCTCGTCAATCACCTGGTCGTGGTTGGCGTCCAGCTTGAAGCCGTCGTTGTCCGCGTGCAGGAACATCACCCGGTCGGTCGCTCCGCCCTTCCTGATAATCAGCACCGACGTTTTCACGCCCGAATACGGATTGAACACACCGCCCGGCAAAGAGAGCACCGCCTCGACCGTGTTGTTCTCCACCAGCTTCCGGCGCAGCTCCCGGTGGGCTCCGGTAGAGCCGAACAACACGCCTTCGGGTACGACCACCCCGCAGCGTCCGCCTTCCTTGAGGTGGTTCAACATGTACTGCAGGAACAGCAGTTCCGTCTGTGCCGTGCGTCCGACCTTCACGTCCTCCACGATCCGGTCGCGGTCCAGCCGGCCGGAGAATGGCGGATTGGCCAGCATCGCGTCGAAGCCCTGCGGCGGCATGCCGAGTTCTGCCTTCGCCGCCCGATCCAGCGAGCGGGTCAGCGCGTCCCGTCGAAGTACGCGCACCCGGTCGAGCCCGCGCAGGGTCAGATTCATCGTCGCGAGCCGTACCATCTGCGGGTCCACGTCTGCTCCGTAGAACGTCGCCTCGCGCAGCCGGCGAACCTCCGCTCGGCTCAATCCGTCGCCGAGCCCACGACGGAGCGTCTTGCCCTCAGCCTCGACCTCCTCGATGCCATCGGGCGATGAGTTGGCCAGCCTAATGTGGTCCCAGGCCGCAACCAGAAAACCCGCCGTGCCCGCCGCAGGGTCGTAGACGGTCTCTCCGATACGGGGATCGACCAGCTGTACGATCGTGCGGATCACGTGGCGCGGCGTCCTGAACTGGCCCAGTTCGCCCGCCTGGCGGATCTGCCGAAGCACATGCTCGAATAGGTCGCCCTTCGTGTCCGCGTCCACCTGGTCGAGATGGAGGTCGTTCAGCTGGCTCACCACCTGCGTGAGCACCGTCGGCTCGTCGATCACCAGCCGCGCGCCGTCCATGAAGTCCGTGGCGCCGTTCCTCGCCAGTTCACCATGGAACGGAAACACTTCCTCCCGCACCCAGTTCACCAGCCGCTCGCCGTTCAGCGCGTGCGCCCACGAAGACCAGCGCATCAGTTCGCGCGGTACCGTTTCGTTGCCGTCCTTCGGGGCATTGCGCGGGTTGCGCAGCCGCCAGTTCCCCTCGAACGCGCTTGCGAAGGCGGCAGCGCCTGGTCGCCGCGCCGCCCGCACCCGCGCCGCATCCGCCGTCTCGTACATGTAGAAGTAGATCAGGAAACTGAGCTGCTCCGCATTCTGCGCGGGATTGGGATAGCCGCCGCCGAACAGGTAATCACGGATGCGGTCCACACCCCGGCGCAGTTCAGGCCTCATCGGCACCGTCGATTCCTCAACCGGGTCCGCGCGTCGCGGGTCCCGTTGCGCTCCCTGCGCCGAGGACCCGCGCGTTGAACCCAGCGATCAGCTCCCCGAGCGCCTCGCCACCACCAAAGACGCGACGCGACTGGTCATAGCCACCGAGCGCGTCGAAGGGATGCTCATCAAGGTCGTAGTCTCCGAACGGCTCCGCGTGCATCGCATCGGCCATGATCCGCCTTCCGATGAGCCCCGCCCAGCGCGACTGCTCCGCGTTGAGTTCCTGCGTTCCGCGCCACTCCTCCACGCGCAACCCGATCTCGGCGGCCCGCGCCTCGTGCTCCGGCGTCCGCACGATCCGGCCGTCTTCGTCCAGCGTCAGCCACTCGCGGGTCGCGGGATCGATATGGTCGTCCACATCGAGCGTCAGCAGAATGCTAGGCGTCTCGGGGACCTTGTACGGGCGCCTCTCCTCCATGACCTCGCCCGCTATCTGGTCGTCGTCGTCCCCGTGGAAGTCCGTCACGCCCGCAAAGTCGAACATGGTGAAGTCCGTCTTGCCGATGTGTTCGGCCTTGCGCGTGCCGCGACCGCGCATCTGCCGGTACAGGATCGCGCTTCGGGTGAACCTCGCCATCACCAGATTGACCACTTCAGGGCAGTCGAAGCCCGTGTCGAGCATGTTCACGCTGACGAGGATCTGCGGGAACTGCTCGTCCTTGAAACGCTTGATGATCGCTCCGGCATCGGGTGCCGGCCCGCCGCCTAGGTCTACCGAGTAGTCATAAAAAGGGCTGGACAATGGGCCTGTCGTCCTGTACACCTGCGCCACCATGGCCCAGTCCCAGATCAGCCGCACGCTGCGCGACGAGGCGGCACGTTTGCGGATCGTCGCTATTCTGTCGCAGGAGCGGTTCGACAGCCGGCGGGCCTTTGCCCGCAGGATCTGCGGGGAGTTCTCCTTCGTCGACACGCGCGGCCGTCTGCAGCTTGCGGGCTGCATGAAGGCGCTGGCGACGCTGGCTCGGGCGTCGCCGGAGATTGTCCTGCCGGCACCACGGGCAGCGGTGGCGAACAGGCCGCGCCAGCTTGAGGCCGCGGTTGACGAGCCGGTCGATGTTCCACGACACCCGGCCCGGATCCGGGATCTCGATATCCGGATGGTGACGCAGCGCTGTGAGCGTGAAGTGTGGAACACGCTGATGGCGCACGAACATCCCCATGGCATGACGACCTTTGCCGGTTGTCAGGTGCGCTACCTCGTGGGCTCGGCCCATGGCTGGCTGGGTTGCGTCGGGTTCTCTGCCGCGGCCCTGCGGGTGTCGGCGCGTGATCACTGGATGGCGTGGAGCGATGCAGTGCGCCGTGACCACCTGCACCGGGTTGTTTGCCTGAGCCGCTTCCTGATCCGTCCTTCGGTTTTCTGTGCGCACCTGGCGAGCCATGTGCTGGGGCGGGTGCTGCGGCGTCTGCCGCGGGACTTCGAGGCCCGCTACGGCTATCGTCCCTGGCTGGTGGAGAGCTTTGCCGATGCCGGTGTGGCGGGCACCTGTCTGAGAGCGGCCAACTTCCTCATGGTCGGCCGCACCGCGGGGCGGGGCCGTCAGGATGCGAGGAAGCAGCGTGGGCAGACGGTCAAGACGGTGTTCATGTACGCCTTGGCAGCGGACTGGCGTCGCCGGCTCGGGGTCGAGTGGGTTGATCATGCCCCGGTGCTGGAGCCGGGAGCGGGCCTGAACGCGGCCGCGTGGGCCGCCAACGAGTTTGGAGGAGCGCCGTTGGGTGACAAGCGACTGTCGGCACGTCTGGTGAAGAGCGCGGGTCTTCTGGCGTCCTACCCGGGAGGGAAGATCAACGCCAGCAGCGCCAGTGGCGGCAAGGAGATCACCGGGTTCTACCGTCTGATCGAGGCGCCCGCGGAGTCGGACGTCACGGTTCCGGCGATTCTTGCGCCGCACCGGGAGCGCAGCGTGCAGCGGATCCGTGGTCAGACCACGGTGCTGGCGCTGCGGGACGGCACCGATCTGAGCTTCTCGACGCGCCCCGGCTGCGACGGCCTGGAGGTCATCGGCAAGAACCAGACCGGCGCGAAGAGCCTGGGGTTGTCGCTGCATGCGACCCTGGCCGTGACCGGGACCGGTCTGCCGCTTGGGGTGCTGGACCTGAACTTCGATCAGGAGGTGTCCCGGGAGGGGACACGGCGTCAGACACGGCGCTGGCTTGACGGGTTCGGCGATGTGGCGCGGGCGGCACGGGAGGTCACGGGCAAGACCAGGATCATCTATGTCTGCGACCGGGAGGCGGACCGCTTCGAGCTGTTCGATCAGCAGCGCCGCCATCCACGGGTGGAGTTGCTGGTCCGTGCCACGCACGACCGGGTTCTGGGACCATCGAAGCTCTTTGCCGTCATGCGCGGTGGCGAGCCCGATGGCCTGATCGATGTCGAGATCGACGGACTCACGGCACGGCCCAAGTCCTCCAGGAAGAAGGCGCGTCCGGCACGCCGCAAGCGCCTGGCCACCTGTGACCTGCGGTTCCGCCGCGTCACCCTGCCGGCGACACAGACCATGAAAGGGCGCGCACCGATGACGGTCTGGGCGGTCCACATCGTGGAACGCCACCCACCCGAAGACGAGGACCCCGTCCAGTGGTTCCTGCTGACCACGTGTCAGGTCGAGACACCGTCACAGGCCGCCGACATCGTCGGCTTCTACCTCCAGAGATGGCGCATCGAGGACTTCTTCCGGGTGCTCAAATCAGGCTGCGGGGTGGAGCACCTGCTGTTCCGCACGGCAGACAGATTGCGGCGGGCCATCGCCATCAATGCCGTCATCGCCTGGCGCATCATGGTCATGACGCTGCTCGGACGCCAGGTGCCCGACTGCGAACCGCAACTGATGTTCACCGACCACGAACTCGCCTTCCTGCGCGACTATGCCCACCAGCACGGCCTGTCGGCACCGGAAGGACTCGGCGATGCCGTACGCCTGGTGGCCCACCTCGGCGGCTATCGCAACCGCAAGCACGATCCCGACCCCGGTCATCAGGTCATGTGGCATGGGCAGACCCGTCTCACCAGTGCCTCGCTGGGCCACCAAATCGGGCTCCAGACCGGCTTCGAAACCGGGTTCAAGGAAGGCCGCAAACACGCCCTGAGGCAGAAAACCTAACCCGTTGCCACGTCAATATGTGACTACTCGGTAGGCCTAGGTCGCTCACGACGAAGTCCGCGAAACGGGTCGTTGGATCAGGCTTGAGGTCGGCGAAGCGTTCATCGAACATCGCCGCCAACGTCTCCGCGTGACGCTTCGTTACGGCGAACACTATGGTCTTGCCCCAAGTCGGCGCGCGACGGACACCGTCCCTTCCCATGAAGCCTTTCTCGAAGCAGTCGCGAAATTCGCGCACCATCGCGCGATTGCGCTCCGGAATCGTGAACTTCCGCTCCAGAGCCCGCGGATCCACCGTGATGCGCTCCGACGCTTCGAACAGGGTCTCGAACTCGTCCGTCGTCGCCTGGTCCATCGCGCTCCAGTCGAGTTCGTCCCGCCCGACCTCGAAGCCGCCATCGGCCGCGGTCTTGACCGTCATCGCCTTGTAGATGCGGTAGGGAACCAGGTGGCCGGCGTCTATGGCCTCCCGTAGGGTGTGGCGGAAGGTCGGCGCATCGAGCCCGAAAAACCGCAGCGTATCTCGGACGAAGCGTCCGTCCTCGGGGTCGGGCAAGTTGTCCGTGTCGACCGTGCACGGGGTCGCGGTCAGGCCCAGCTGGATCCCGTCGAAGTGCCGCAGCACGCCGCTCCACTTGCCGTAAATCGAGCGGTGGCACTCGTCTGTGATTACAAGGTCGAAGTAACCGGGTGAGAGGTCCCGGTACTCTGCGATCATGGTCTGAAGCGTCGCGATAGTGACCCGCTTCGCCCGGTCGAACCCGCGCCCTGGTCGCAGCACGTGGCAGGGATAGTCCCGCAGGTGGTCCGTGAACGCGTCCTCCGCCTGTCCCGCCAGGGCGATCCGGTCCACCAGAAACAGCACCCGGGTCACTACGCCTGCTTCGAAGAGCCTTTTGACGAACGCCGCCGCTGTCCTTGTTTTGCCGGTCCCGGTAGCCATCTCGACCAGCAGGTTACGGCGTCCGTGGGAGACCTCGCCGCAAAGGGCCTCGATGCACTCGATCTGGTAGTCGCGGTCTACAATCCGCCGATCCGTCTCAACCGTGGCGAGGTCGCGGCGAATGCCCCGGGCGGCGATCCTTCGTTCCAGATCGTCCTGCGAATAGAATCCCGCGATCTCGCGCGCGCGGGCGTCGGTCTCGCGGTCGAGGAACCAGACTTCCTCGCCGTTCGACAGGAACACGAACGGCACTTCGAGTTGCTCTGCATAGTGGCATCCTTGGTCCTGCGCCGTCACGGGATCGATACTCGCCCGCTTGGCCTCCAGTGCCGCCATGGGCCGACCTTGGCGGTTGCAAAGCACGTAGTCCGCTTGCGTGCCGTCCGCGAGCGATTGCTCGAAGGTGACACTCGAGCCGTCCGTCAGGTTCCACCCCGCGTCCTTCAGCAGTGCGTCGATCTTGACGCGGGCGAATGCCTCCGTCCCGGTCACGCCGCAGCCCACGGATCTACCAGATTGATCCCCGCGTCTTCAAAGTCACCCACGTTTCGCGTGGCCACGGCCATTCCTCGCGACCGAGCGATCGCCGCAATCTGGCCGTCGGCCAGCGCGAGCGGACGACCCCTCGCTCGGCGAACCTCCACAATCTCGGCGTATGCGCGCGCCGCGGAACTGTCAAAGGCAAGCACCCGACCGGCGAACAGATGGCCGAAGGTGCGCTCAGCCGCTTCTGTCAAGCCCCGTCGCCGCGCACCATGCGGCAGGATCGCCACTCCTGCACGGATTTCCGCTTCGGTCACGCTGGTCACGAAGAGGTCTCTCGTCCGCTCGCGGTCAAGCCACGCAAGCACCTCGCGGCGCGGCGTTCCGCGCATCAGTTCCGAAACGACGTTCGTGTCGAGCACGACCATGGGCCCGTCCGTCGCTAGTCGAACCGCGGCGGCTCGCGCATCCGTTCGCGCGGCGGCAGTTCCAATTCCACCCCACCGAACGGCTTGAAAAGCTCGTGAATCGCCGTTCCCATTCCCCTCTCGGGCGCGGCCTCCCGCGAAACTGCGTCGGCCAGGATCTGCCGCGCCTCTTCCTCCATGGAGCGACCATGGCCGGCAGCGCGGCGGCGTAGCCGCGTCTTCACGTCATCTTCGAGATTGCGGATCGTGATGCTCGCCACAGCTCTTACTCCACACACTGCCAAGCTGCAATTTACGCGGCGATTGCGATGCAATCAAGCCTCCCATAGACGCCCCCCGCGCACGCTTCGATCCGAATGGCGGAAACGACCACCCTGTTCAGCCGCCATCGCCTTGAGCGTTTGCCTCAGCGTCAACGGTTTTCGGGAGTTCCTATTGTCGCTGGCCAAGCGTGATTTGAGTGCTTCGCCGGCAGGGTGGCATCATGCCACCGATGTTCTGGCGTTTCGTCAACGGCCCCTGGGCCGCAATCTTGAGTCTGTGCCTCGGTATCCTGGGCATACCCAGCATGCTGGACGACGCTGCCGCTTGGTCGGGCTGGCTCGCCAAGACACCCCCCGCAGTCTCGCTCGCTCTCCTGTCCGTAGGCTCCCTTTTGTTCATCCGCTACCTCTACGCGAGCCGCGAACGAGTTCGAGACTTCACCCTGAAGCTGCTCGCCGCGGCGACGGCTGCTCAAGCCGCCTTTCGGAAGCAAATCGGTCCCCCGATTCGTACCGCAGGCTGGGCCGATCTCGACTCCGGAAAACCGACAGCCGACGCCAACCACGAGACCAACGAATGGGAGGTCATCGAGCACACCATCCGCCGAAGCAGCGTAGTAGGCGGAGAGGCGTACCCGGCCCTTGTCGGCATGGCAAAAGTCAAGGAACTCCGCGGTGACCGGCACCTCTACATGTATATGTTCGCGCATGCCGAAGGCTCCCACATGGAGCTGCGTATCGAGTCCCACCACGATCCGGTGGGACGCCGGCACGCCATCGTGAAGGTTGACGGGGAAGTCCTCTCCGACATGACATTCGAGCCATGCCTTACGGCCACGGTCTCAGACACGCGCAGGGGGGACGGCATTCGAGAGGAAGCCGCACACCTGCTCAATGTGGGCCAGATGCTAACCCTATCGGTAACTGACGCCATCCCAGCTCCTTCACACGGCGACCGCGAACACCGGCACGACATACTGCGCGTACCCCTGACCGGTTACAGGGCCGCCAATGACAGGCTGTCCGGCATCGCCAGATCCATCTGGTCAGCTTCGGTGCACAGTTACTCACCGCCCGAAATCGCCCCGTCTCTCGACCCGAACCTCCTTGATCGCACGATGAGATCCATCACTGAGCCTTCTTCGTATCGCGAGTGGCGCAGACGCATGGCCGAGAGGTTCGCCAACGAGGATGACGATGGCAACTCAACCGACCAAGCCGACTAACTTGGGTGCGCACCAAGGCGCAGCGGCGTAGCTGGCGCAGCGATCGGCAGCACGGATCGTTCGCACCTCAACGAAGCAGCGATCCTGCGCTTGGCCGGTGCCGTCCTCATCGAGCAGAACGACGAATGTGTCGTTGCCGGGAGGTACACGACGCTGAAAACCGTCGCTCTGTCGGGCGATGCTGCAAAGATCACGCCGCCCGCCATCGCCGCAGCGTGACAGAACGGTTCAACGTACAAGGATCGACGAGCCTTTCCTACATCCACCTCCGGGGACCACAACCCTTTCAGCCCAGAAGCTCGCGTTCAGTTTCCTCTTCGTCACGGCCGGGCGCAGCGGGAAGGTGCGCGGCGCGGTGTGGGACGGGATCGACCTCGGCGACGCCCTCTGGACCGTGCGGGGTGCCGGGATGAAGGGCACCGAGGACCACAGGGCGCCGCTCAGCGGAGCAGCGATGGACATGCTGACCGAAGCGCTGCGGGCTTCCGGACGGTCGCCCCTCGTGTTTCCCGCTCAGCGGGCGGCGTCCTCGCCGACACTACGCTCAGCTGCCTACTGCGCGACCTTCGCGCCTTGCCCCACGGGTTCATCAGGTCGTCGTTTCGCGACTGGGCCGCGGAACAGACCCACGCCCCTCACGCTGTCATGGAGGCGGCCCTGGCGCAGGCGGTGTCCAACAATGTCGAGGCGGTGTACTTCCGCAGCGCCCTGCTCGAGAAGCGGCGGGAGCTGATGCAGCAGTGGACCGACTACCTCGCCGCCACAGCCTGAGCGCCGGGCCAAGCCATGCGATCCGCCGCATGCCCGTGGCCGTGACGTTACGGCGTATCCCCGCGATCCGAGACTTTTGCCTCGAATTGGCCGCTGCGGAAAGAACAGTACCAATAGATGCCTTCAGGCGCCAAACAGGCTGTCTTCAATGTCCGATCAACCGAACACCGAATGTCCCACCGCGATCATCGTGCTGGTCGTCCTCTCTGCGCAAAAGCCGCCAGTCAGGGTCTCCGCCGGGCAACGATGTGCGCGGAGGCTCCGCCGCGCCGCGCTGACAATCCGCTGCAGCCCCAGTAGCAGCGCCTCGCATTTCTACGCCACTCAGCCCTGCGCGGCACGATGGCGAGACCTTGTCAGTTTGCGGTTTGGACGTGCGCCCATCCGAGCGTAACGAGCGAAAGGAGGTCAGCCACCGTGTTCCAAAGTCCGCGACAGCCCGTTACGTCCTCCTCCGCGCTGGACCAAAGATGGCCGGAGTCTCCTTGCGGCCATCGTCAGCCTCCTCGACGCGTGTCGGCGCCGTCGTCACCCGGCGCCGCAGCACGAGCGGAGAACCCGACGAGCAGGTCTCCTTCGGCTACTTGTACCAACTCGGCGGTTTTCGACCCGCTGTTGGACCGTTGCTGTATCGTTGGACGCGGCCCAACCTGGCTTCGATCACCTTCTTTGCCTCGGCTTGCGATCCGGCCTGGACCTCTACGAGTTGCGGTGTGCTGGTTCCCTTGACAACGGCTCTGGCATAGTAAGTCTGAGGCACATTTCTGGTCTCCCTTCTCATCACGTTCGGAATGCAAACTACGATAGAAGAACCGACATCGTCGGTCCACTATCCCCCGTGTGCCGTGTGCCGCCTGTACCACGACGCTCCATGTCGCGCCGGTTCCGCTTGACCGACGAACGGACAGCGGCCCGCCATTCCCGCGTGCTCCCCGCGGTAGGCATGCGTCACATTCCATTCCTCCGCGTTCGCTGCGCATCCCGACGATGCGGAACGCGGCGCGGAGTCGTTCCCCGTCTCCTGCGCCGCAGCGGCGGTCGCCCGCCGCCCGCCTGTCTCCAGGCTCCGTCCCCCGTCACCGGGGGATACGCCGTGTCCGGCGTCTTGACGCCGCACTCTAGAACGCCCCAATCTCATGGCCGCGGCATCCGCCATCCAAACAGGTCACGCCAAGTCTCCACCGCCGCGCGCTCCTTCCCCTCATATTCCAGCTGCAGAGCCTCCTCCGCCACTGCCAGCCATCCCCGTACCAGTTCCGAGAGCTGCCGCCGCCGGTCCGAGCTAATCCCGGCATTGACATCCGGACCGATCCCCACAGGATCCTCCCAGTCATCCACGATCTGATCAGCAACCGATGCCAAGAAGAACCGAATCTCGTCTCGGTACCTACCGAACGGCTCAACTACCAGATCGAGCCCCATGACCTCGATCAGGAACGCCGGATCGATCGGCTCTCCTGCCTCTCGGTTCATGCCCTTCACCATCTTGACGAACGGCACGAACTTCTCGTCGCAGGCCTTGTTCTTCGCGGTCACCAGGATGCGCTGCTTCTTGGGATCGGTGTCCATCCACCCGGCCCCGTTCGGCATCGAGTAGCCGCCCCCGTTCCGCGGGAACACCGGGGCGACTTCGTAGGAGGCGACATCTTCGTCGCCGTAGTTGATGGTCACGACGTTGTCGTCGGCATCCAGGTCGCTCCACCGTTTTACCAACACGTCGCGCAGCGCTCGCACCGCCGCCGTTCCCGTGCCGTGGCGCAACGAGCCTTGGGGACCGTCCGGGTCTAGCACCACGAAGATGTCCACGTCCTTCAGCTTCTTCGTCATTGTCTCCCGTCGGTAGCTGCCGGTCAGGAAGTCGTCGACGAGTTCCCAATTGTCCTCGATGTGTTCGCGGATCGACCGGTGCCGCGTCTGGGCCTGCTCGCGCTCCGTCTTCGTGATCTCGAGATTCGACTTCAGGTTGTCAAAGGCGTCATCGACATAGCTCATTGCAATTTACCTACCTACGGTAGTAGCGCATGCCGGCCGTCGCGTGCGGACCGCTCGCAAGCGTGCCAAAACTGCTCGACCGCATGCCATCCAAAGACGCCCTCGTACCCGGCGACCAACCAGGCTGTTCCGACGGCGTCCGGTTGTAGCTGCAAAACAGCCGGTACACCGTCCCGCGTGGCACGCTGGTGAGCTTCGCCAGGTACCGCAACCGCGCTGCCCGATCCGCCGTGAACTGCCGATCCCCAATTCCGCCTGCTGTGTACGTCACCGGAAACTCGAGTATCGGGTCCACCGTGCCACTCGGCCGGTGGCACTCAAGAGCCACGCACCGGAGGGAACCTTCCTCTATCCAGGCCGAGATCGCCTTCTGGTCGGTCTTCCAATCCGCGAAAAGCCGTGTCGGGTCGATTCCCAACGAGCCCAGGATGTCGGCGATGGAGCCCAGGATCACGTCCGCCAGGTGCGTAGCCGTGTGCGTAATGGTCGAGACCGAAGTCCTTGTCCGCGTCACCATTTCGATGGCTCTCGACGAAGCGCATCCAGATCTATCGCGGACGCCGCCTGTACCTTCTTCGACGTTGGCGGCGGCTCTACCGAGAGATGCACAGACCGCTTCGCCGCTGCCTCCACGCTCGCATCGAGCGGTCCCGGCAACGGCAGGTACAACATCCACCCCTTGGTCGCGCTTGCGCCACCGGGGACCGGATTCAGATTCTCCGTCACGCCGAGCGCCGCGTCGGCCGTCTGCACGGTGACCGTCAGGTGCAGGCCTACATCGCACAGCACCAGGCCCTTCGACTCCAGGTGGCCGCCCGCAATGAGCGCCGGACCGAGACCGTCCAGCACGCTCAGTTCCTCGCCTACGCTCCCCGCCGGGACGTTCGGGCTACGCTCCAGCGTCTCGGCGAGAAGTGTCCTCACCACTTGCCACGCATCCACCGCGTTTCGAACCGGTGACGCGGCGATTGTTCTGTGGCGTTGCATCTCAATCCCCCCCTACCCCAGATTCGATCGCCCCGTCTTCCATCACCCGCTCCACGGCAGCGAACAGGTCATCCACCGTCGTCCTCCCCGGGTCCAGAACGGTCTCCTGGCGTCCGAGCATCGCCTCCGTGATGGTCTTGCGGACCCGTCTGCCGTCCACGCCAGCCAGCCTTTCGGCGACCGTCTCGATGCCTCCGTTGCAGCCCAGCTCACTCAGCCCCGGATACGCCGCCCCCATCGACTCCAGCGCGTGCTTCAAAATCTGAACTACCCCGGCCTTGTCGGGAACTGGAACATGAACGTGCACGTCCACCCGGGAGAGGAACGCCTGGTCCAGCGCGCCCACGAAGTTGCTCGTGGCTACGATGACCACATTGGTGTGCTCCGCCGTGTTCGAATCGAGCGCTGCCAGTACGGCATCCGTCGCGCGATGGACATCGGCCGGGTTCGCCGCAAGCGACGCCTCGCTCCTCGCTACCGCCATCGACTCGACCTCGTCGAGCAGGACCACCGTAGCCATGCCGTCATCACTCAGGCTTGGCACCTGCTCGGTTAGCAGTTGAGTAACTGCCTTCTGGCTCTCCCCATGTTCCGCACTCATGAGCCCGTGCGGATTGACCTCGATCAAGCGCGCTTCCCCGCCCGGAGTGAACCTCGCGAGCTCATGTGGCAGTCCTCGAGCCAGCGTGGTCTTCCCCGTCCCCGGAGGCCCGTGCAACAGTAGGAGCCCGTGCAAAGCCGTCGTCTCGAACGGAAGATCAGCCCGCAGTCGTAAATTCAACGCCGTCCCGCGGAGCAGCCGTTCCTTCACGGCAGAGTTCACCACGATCGAGTCCCAAAGCCCGGCGTACGCCGGGTCGGGCATCACCCGAACCACGCGCGTCGCATCCGCGACCGCGCCATTTGCGTGTCTCTTTTGCATGGGTGCAACTCTACTTTGCAAAGGTACGTTGCGCAACCCCTTTTCCCACCGACGGAAGCCGCGACCCTTCCAGCCGCCTGCGACCGCACTTCCCCGGTCCCAGGCGCCTCATCGCACCGCCTCAGCCCGCCCCAACCCAGTCCTTGCGCCCAGCCCGTTCGACCGTCACACTAGACTTCGTATGGGCACCGAGCCCTATGGGCTCGGTCGGCAGAATGATTATGGGTCACCCGTCCACCAAGTCAGCCTCCTCCCGACCGTCGGTCGAGCCCGATTTTGACGCCCGCGAGGATCGCCCTCAGGTCGGCACAGCCCTGCGAAACGCCCGCATCCATCACCAACTGTCTCTCCGCGAGGTCGAACGGCGCATCGGTAGATCGAACGCGTACCTGTCCCAGGTCGAGCGGGGCCTGATCAAGCAGCCCGACCCGGTCGTCCTCCTCGAACTGTCCGAACTCTACGGCCTGAACTTCCGCACACTTGCGACTTGGGCGCTTTGGGTTAGCGATGAGCCGGACACGCCCCCCGCCCACGCTGCAGAGTCGACGACTGTCCTTGTTCGTCAGATCATGCAACTCGACGATGGCCAACGCGCCACGGTCCTACGCTACGTCAACTCAATTCTCCGCAAACACAGGACCTAGATTCGTTCCTTTGAGTCCCGAACCAGGGCGAACGGCCCGCGTCCCGCCGTCTGCCACGGCGACCTCAGGTCATCGATGCGCCCTGCCTTCGTACGCTTTTCTTCTCACGCAGTAGTACCAGTCCGGCACGCTCGGACTACTCCGGCGGTGTTCGAAAATCGCCGCCTGTACGAGGCGTACGTCTGTTTCTGTCGTCGGCCCGCCCTCGCCCAAGGAGAGGTATCCGTGCAGGTTCTTCATCCGCTTCTGCGCGGCCGAGTGCGCGCGCTGCTCAAGAAACAGCCATGCGAGCAGCCTGATTCCCGCCGCGACCCCGAGCACGACCTCGAGCAACGTGATTCCCAATGCCGCCCCTGCCACCACCCCCACCAATCCTAGCGTTGATACCGTGAACCCGACCAACCGGATCCACTCTCCCCGCAGCCGGCTATCCCAATCACAGTTCACCCTCTGGCAGTGCAGCCGTGCCGGCACCGGTTCCTCCGGAATCTCGTCCACGCGATACCAGTCAGCCAACTCGTTCCTGGCCACGCCTGCCTTGTGCGCCCGATTGCTCAGCACTCTCACCCGATCGTCTGTCGGACGCGCCACTCCCAGGTATCCAGGCCACGCGATGCCCAGCACCCGGCAGTCGAAGTCCTCCTGGATCGCCGCCGCCTCTTCCCTCATTCGCGCTGCCCACGGCCCCAGCGCGACCTGGTCGATGAACCACAAGAGAACGACAGCCATGGTCGCGCCCTGACTGAACGCTCCCGACTCCGCGGCCAAAGCCGACAGCAACAGGAACGCAACCAGTAGAATCGCCGCCAACCGCAAGTTCTCCACGCACTTGGCTTGTCCATAGAGAATGCGTTTCGCGGCCAGTCTGTCCAGCGACCACTCGCTGTTCTGCCGCTTGCCAATTTCCTCGCGCATCACTTGACCCGTATAGCTCGCGCCACCGCTCGCCTCGAAAGTGCGTTCTTCTTCCGCTTCGCTGACATCGTCCAGCGTTACCTCAATCCCAGTGTCCGTGGCCGTACGCGTCACGCAGAATCAGCCGCGCCTCCTCCTCCATTGACCCCCGTTACCCGCGGCGTCCGCACGCGCAACCTGGTCTTCACCTCGTCGTCCAGAAGGCGGATCGTGATGCTCGCCATGGATGCACTGCTCTGCGTTGTCTGCCTTCAATGTACGTGGCGATTGCGATGCAATCAAGGCTGCCCTCCGGCGCGCCGAGCCTCATCACGCTCTGCGTCCGGCCGAACTGGCGCGCCGGGAGCAGGGCGGCTAACGCTGGCGGGACTAACGCTAGCGGGGCTAACGCTGGCGGGATACGCGAGTTCCGGCCTACCCGGAGCTGGCAATGGCGCACGTGACCTGTGGCGAATGTCCTACGGAAAGCGTAGCGAAAGTCCAAATGCGGTAGCGCCAGGGCATGTGGGAATCTCCCTCCCATGGCACCCCCCCGCCAACTGGTCGATCAGGAGCACGCCGCCTGCTATCACGTGACGTCCCGCTGCGTGCGGCGCGCGTGGTTGTCCGGCTACGACCCCTACACGCGGCGAAACTTGTCGCACCGGAGGCGCTGGGTGAGCGGTCGGATGGCGCACCTGGAGCGCTTCTTCGCCGTGGAGATCCTTGGCCACGCCGTCATGAGCACCCACTCCCACATGGTGCTGCACTACGATCCCAAGGCGTGTGAAGCTTGGACCGACGAGGAAACGGCGCGACGCTGGGTGGAGGCGTTGCCGCTCCGCGCGAAGGGCCGCGTGAGCGAGCGGCGCAACGCCAGGAAGCGCGAGCTGCTCATGAAGGATCCCGAGGGCCTCGCGCGGGCGCGTCGGTCGCTGGGCTCGCTGCCGGACTTCATGAAGCACCTCAAGCAGCCGATCGCGCGGCGCGCCAACCTCGAGGACGGCTGCGAGGGGCACTTTTTCGAAAAACGCTTCTACTGCGGCGCCTTGCTGAGCGAAGAGGCGCTGCTGGCCTCGATGGTCTACGTGGATCTCGATCCGGTCCATGCGGACCGGGTGCGCGAATGGATCGACTGCCACGACACCGTGATGGGCGAGCGGGTGCGGGAACACACCGAAGCGGCGCTCGAGAAGTACCTCGGGCCGGTGGCGCCGGGTCCGGAGGGCAGGGCCCCCGGGGCCACGGCCCCGGCGCCGCCGACCGTCGCTCGCGGCGGACACCCCCCGCCGGTCACGTACCTCTCGGAGGCAAGGTCGCGCCACCGTCGACGCAAATCGTCTGGCCAGTGAGGTAGCGCGCTTCGTCGCTGGCGAGATAGAGCATGCAGTGCGCGATGTCCTCCGGCGCCCCGACGTACCCAACGGGAATTTGTTCCGCCATCCGGGCCTGCTGTTCCGGGTCCGATTGCGCGTCCATCGCTGCGGTCTGGATGTAGCCGGGCTCCACGCCGTTCACCGTGATGCCGTCGCGGGCGAGTTCCACGGCCGCGGTCTTGATGAAGTTGTTGATCCCGCCCTTGGACGCAGCGTAGTAGGAAGTCCCCGGCATGACCACGCGCGGCCCGTTGATCGACGACGTGAACAGCAGGCGCCCGCCCCCCTGCGCCCGGAAGAAGGGTAGGACCGCCTTGGTCAGGCGGAAGCAGGCCTTGAGGTTCACGGACAGGACCCGCTCGAGATCGTCCTCCGAGTAGTCTTCCACGCGCCCGAACAGGAAGGCGGCGGCGTTGTGCACCATGATGTCGATGCGGCCCCAGCGGGCGGCCGTCTCGGCAACCGCGCGCTCCACGTTCGCGAGTTCGCCGATGTCCGCCGCGCAGAGGGCCGCGGTACCCCCGGCGCGTTTGATCGCCTCGACCGTGTCTTCGCCGTGACGGGCCGTGCGGGTGACCACCATGACCCTCGCGCCGGCGCCGGCGAAGACCCGGGCGATGCCCGCGCCGATGCCGCGGCCGGCGCCGGTGACGATCGCGACCCTGTCATCGAGTCGGCCGAACATCGAATGCCGGTCTCCCGGGCCGTGGAGGAAGAGAGAGCATAGCGGCGATCGGCGCGGCGTTCCTCGGGGGGCTTTGAGGGGCTTTGACAGTGAGCGCGCGACCCCGCATGGTTGCGGCTGGCCCCCCGCAGCGCTCTGCCGATCCATGACCGACATCGTCCACACCTTCGCCGGCAACCCGCTGGACCGCGGCGACGCCCTGCGGCGCGACCCGGACTGGCTGGCCGCCGCCGCCCGCAACCCTGACAGCGGCTATCTGCCGATGTGGCGGCTGAACGTCCTGATCGAGGACGGTGACGAGGGAGGCAGACGCCACGACGGGGACACACACCGGCTGGGCTGGCTGCCTCCGGCACGGATCGCGGGCCTGGATATCGGGACGCCGCCCGTGTTCCTGGGCCTGGCCGGCGACCGGCCGCGGTTCGCCCAGGACGTGTCCGCGGTGGAGGAGCCGCTGCGCGATCTCGACCTGCCGTCCCGCTTCCGGTTCGAGGACTCTCGCGCCGCAGGGATGGTGCTGTCCGCCAGCGAGGCGGGCATCCTGGCCCAGTCCCGGTCGCAGCTCGTCTGGCACGAGCGGCACCGGTTCTGCAGCGCCTGCGGCACGCCTTCCACGCAGGCGCGGGGTGGCCACGTGCGCGTGTGTCCCAACTGCGACGCGCAGCACTTCCCGCGCACGGATCCGGTCGCGATCATGGTGATCTCGGACGGCGACCGGTGCCTGCTCGGCCAGGCCGCGGGCCGGCTGGCCCGCATTGGCATGTACTCGGCGCTGGCCGGCTTCATCGACCAGGGCGAGTCCATCGAGGAGGCGGTGCGGCGGGAGGTTCGGGAAGAAGCCGGCGTGGAGGTGGGCGCCGTGCGCTATCACTCGTCACAACCCTGGCCGTTCCCTTCGTCGCTGATGATCGGTTGCCATGGCGAGGCGCGGACCACGGACATCCGCATCGACCCGGTCGAGATGGCCGACGTGCGCTGGTTTCTTCGGGACGAGGCGCGCGCGGCGCTGGCGGGGGAGCACGCGACGCTGAAGGTCCCGGGCCCCATGGCCATCGCGCACCACCTGATCCGGGCCTGGGTGGACGAGGTCTGAGCCGCGGCGGAGGTTGGCCGGACGGCGTTCGCCCGGGCCAACCTGTTCCGCTGCGGTCTCACCGCTTCGCGTTGTTGACGGTCCGCTGGAAGATCGCGAAGTCTTTCTCGTAGTCGAAATACTTCTTGTAGAAGAAGTCGTCGAGGCCGAGCAACTGGGACATCGGCGGCCCGTAGCTTGCGACGAGCCGATCCGCGATGTCCGAGTAGTCGTCGGCCGGGCGCATGAGCAGGCGGTAGTAGGTGGCGTGGAGGACGACGCGCTGTCCGGGGATCGAGCGCGGCCAGTTGCCGTGCCAGATGTTGCCGTCCCAGAGCACGACGGAGCCCGCCGGGCACTCGGCCGCGATGGCGCGGGAGAGATCGGCGGACTCCGCTTCGTTCGGGTGGCGGTGGAAACGTGCCGTGCCGGGGACGATGAGCGTCGCGCCGCCTTCCTTCGTGAAGTCGTCGCACACCCAGCACGCCGTCAGCATGAAGTTGTGCGCCGGGAACGGCGCCGGGATCATGTCCTGGTCGGCATGCGGCGGCGTGGAGGGGTCGCCCGCGTTGCGGATCGTGCCTATGAGGCTCCCGAGGAGACAGCCGCGGCCGACCGAGAACTCCGCCAGGGCCATCAGGCTCGGGTTCGTCGCGGCCTCCGCGAATACCGCGTCCTCGCGCAGCAGACGTCCCTTGTTTGTAGCGTTGGAGGCCTCGGTCGTTGCGACGATCGCCTTGCGCAGCCGGTCGAAGAACTCTTCGGAGGCGGCGTTCTCGACGATGGTCCAGCCTTCCGCCGCGAGTTGCCGACAGTTCTCGACGAGCCCGAGTTCCTCGACCACGGGGCGGAGTTGGTCGGAGACCGCCTCGGGCGGCACGGTCTCGTAGACCCGGGGCTCCAGGGGGACGGTCTCCGCCGAAGGCTGAACGTCGGCCGCGGCGTCCGCCGGGCCCCGATCTTCGGCGGCGTCTGCGATGGTCATGTCTTTTCTCCGTTTTGGGCGGGTGCTGCGTCAGCGCAACTGATGGAAGCGCCGCGACCGGAACGGCGCGCCGTCGGTGCAACGGTTGGGTCGGGTCGTCGGGATCGCGAGCGGGCCGGGGTTCGCCATCCCCCAGTCGAAGCGGTCCCTGGCCCGGGCAAGCTGGTCCGGCGTCGGGAATCCCCGGGCCCTGAAGCCGCCGTCGCGAGCGTAACTCTGCTTCTGCTCTGCGGTGGATAGCATGGTGGCGGCCTCTATGGACTGACGGGCGTTATGGCCGTCCTGCGGTCGCTTGTCAAACCGCGTCAGTGCCAAAGGGGATGACCAGGGCGTCGGCGCGGGCCGTCCCTCTCAGGGCCAGGGCGTTTTCATGTCACTCCTCGCCCGGCTCTCGCATCCATGCCTCGGCCGACCTCGGGAGACACACGGGTGGCCTCGTCAGGGGCTGCAAGCGTCGAGGCGAACATCTCACGACCCAACGGGCGAATGGCCTGCATGATCTCCAGCGCGCCTGTGGCAAAACCTGCGCTTTGCCGTCCTGCCGCGCCGACGCATGCCGGAAGCCGCCCCTGCCGCCTGCCCCCGCGAGAGCCTCTTATCGCACCGGCGGGCCTGTGGTAGCGTTCCGGCCATCGAGGCGCGGCCCGGCCGGGGAGTCCGCCATGCGGGAGACCGAAACCGTTCCCGCCGACGACGATGCGACCTTCGCCAGGGCGTCCGGCGCGCCGGAGCGACTGTCGTTGTCCGACTACCCCGAGTCGGACGGCAAGCCGATGGCGGAGACGCCGATCCACTGGCACGCCACGGTCGACGCCGCGCAACCCCTGCACGAGTTCTATCGGGACCGCTCGGATGTCTACGTGGGCAGCGACATGATGATGTACTACCGGGAGGGCGACATTCGGGCGTGCGTGTCGCCGGATGTGTTCGTCGCGTTCGGAGTACCGAAGCTGCCGGAGCGGCGCGTGTGGCGGACCTGGGTGGAGGGGAAGCTGGCGGATTTCGTGCTGGAGATCACTTCCCTCGGCACGCGGCGCGAGGACGAGGTGACGAAGAAGGGGCTGTACGCGGAGCTGGGGGTCCGGGAGTACTGGCAGTTCGACCCGGAGGGGGACTATCTACAGCCGAAGCTGCAGGGACGCCGTCTCGGGTCGGACGGGCGGTATCGGACGCTGACCCTGCATAGGCGGGACGGGGGCCTGTGCCATGGAAGCCTGCTCGGGCTGGATTTGCGGCTGGAAGGGGAGCGGCTGCGCTTCTTCGACCCGCGGCGAGGCGGGTACCTGCTGACTCCCCGGGAGAACGCAGAAACGCTACGAGGGGCGGAGGCGGCGCTGCGAGCCGCCCGGGCCGAGAACGCGGACCTCAGGCGGCGTCTGGACCGGCGCGGGGGGTGAGTCCGGCCCGCCGGCGCACTTGAGGGCGTCGCGGTGAAACCCGCGGCATCGTGCTCGGAGGATACGGCCGGCGTTGCCGTGCGAACGGAACTCCTTCAGGGCGCGTCGCGAGACTCCGCCTCCCGGATCCGGGCCTCCAGCTCACGAACGCGGGCTTCCAGGGCAAGGCGAGCGGCCTGCTCCCGTTCGCGTGCGGCCTGCTCCCGTTGCCGCAGGATCTGCTCCCGTTCCCGTGCCATCTGTTCCCGTTCTCGCGCGGCCCGTTCCCGCCGGTGGGCGACGCGATGCTCCGACCAGGTGCGGAAGACCTCCCCGGTCGCGACGTCGCGAAACCGGAGGTTGCCGTCCTCGATCCACAGGTCCACCCCGAGCACGGGACTGCTCAGCGTACGTCGTCCGCCCTCGACGCGCGCCGGGAGGGGGCCATACCTGCCCTCCTGCAACGTCAAGCCCTGCAAAGGCGGGTGGAAGTACTCGTTCTTCGGATCGAACATCCAGTACTCCTGGATCCCGAGTTCGGCATAGAGCGCGCGCTTCCGACCGACATCCTGCTTCCAGGTATTCTGCGACGCCACCTCCAGCACGAAGTCCGGGGCCTTCGGTTCTTCCCAGAGCTTGTAGGTCATTCGCTTGTGTCGTGGCGCGCCGAGCACCACGAAGACGTCCGGCGCCACGGACTTGGCCGGATTGCCCTCCTCGTAGTAGATCAGCAGGTCGCCGGAGACGTAGACGTCCGGGTGGTCTTCAAAGTGACCGCGCAGGACGTCCAGCGCGCCCAGAATCGCCGTGAGCTGCCAGTCGTTCTCAGCCAACGGCAGGCCATCGGAACTGGGATAGAGCGGATCCTCGGTTGGAAGCTTCGGTTCTCTGCGAGGGGTAACCCCCTCGCGCTCCCCGGCTGAGGGCTCTTGCATGCGAGGGGCGAGCCCCTCGCGCTCCCCGGCTGAGGGCTCTTGCATGCGAGGGGCGAGCCCCTCGCGCTCCCCGGCTGAGGGCTCTTGCATGCGAGGGGCGAGCCCCTCGCGCTCCCCGGCTGAGGGCTCTTGCATGCGAGGGGCGAGCCCCTCGCGCTCCCCGGCTGAGGGCTCTTGCATGCGAGGGGCGAGCCCCTCGCGCTCCCCGGCTGAGGGCTCTTGCATGCGAGGGGCGAGCCCCTCGCGCTCCCCGGCTGAGGGCTCCTGCATGCGAGGGGCGAGCCCCTCGCGCTCCCCGGCTGAGGGCTCCTGCATGCGAGGGGCGAGCCCCTCGCGCTCCCCGGCTGAGGGCTCCTTCATGACGACGCTCCGTGATCGTATGCGACCGTGCCACACGGCCCGTTGCAGCCAACCGTAGCATGGCCTCGCCCGCATCCGCACTCGAACAGGTAGGCGAAGTCTGAATGCGAATCCGACCGCCCGATAGACGGCAATCGCTCCGAGTGCGGTGAGACTTCGCCTACCTGAGCCTGGACGCGTGCGGTTCCCGACGGACGATCAGGGAGCGCGCGGTCCATCCGTGCGGACCAGGACTTCCGTGTCAGTCGATGACTTCGCCGCCATCGACGACATGGGTGGCGCCCGTCACGAAGCTGGCGAGGTCCGATGCCAGGTACAGCACCGGGGCCGCGATCTCGCTTGCGTCGGCGACGCGGCGCTGGGCCTTGCAGTCCCTGGCGAGGATCTCGTAGCCCGCCTCGACGGTGTCGGCGATGCGGAGCGCGAGGCTTCGAAGCATGTCCGTGTCGACGCCGCCCGGTACGACGGTGTTGACGCGAATGGCCTTGCCGAATTCAAGCGCATGGGATCGCGTGAGACTGATGACGGCGGCCTTCGAGGCGCCGTAGACCGAGCCGTACGGCGAGCCCACGAGGCCGAGCACGGACGCCACGTTCACGATGTTGCCGCCCGACTCCCGAAGATGGGCGGCGGCATGCTTGGTCATGAAGAAGACGCCCTTCACGTTGACTTCGAGGACGCGGTCCCAGTCCGCCTCCGCGGTCTTCTCGACCGGCCCGCCGGCCCCGATGCCGGCGTTGTTGACGAGCACGTCGAGTCCGCCGAGCCCGCCGACGGCCGTATCGACGATCGCCTTGCATACCGCTTCCGGCCCGACCGCCCCCGGCGCCCCGACGACGCGGTCGCCGGCGTCGAGTTCGGCGACCGCCTTGCCCGTCGTCTCCTCGGTGCTGCCGTTGACGGCGACGCGTGCGCCGGCCGCCAGGAATGCGTCGACGATCGCCCGGCCGATGCCGCGGGTACCGCCGGTGACCAGGACGCGTTTGTCGGTGAAGTCGAGTTGCATGGTGTCTCCTTCTCGTGAGCAGCCAGCATGCCACAGCCGCCGGGACCGGAAAGTCGTGCGTGGGGACGGATGCCCTAAGATGTCGCACAACCAGCGAGGAGACCCGGCCATGCGATGCCGCCCGCGAATCACCGCAATCCCGTGGCTGGCCGCCGTAGTGGCGGGCGCCGGGTGCCTGGCCGAGGAGTCCGTCCTCTCCCACCACGGCCTCGCGACCGAACTGGTGCCCGGCGACGCGCGCTTCGACGTTCTGCTGCCGCCGGCCTACGGTCCGGACGCGATGGGCTTCCTCGAACGGCGCTTCGGCCAACCCGTCGATACCGCCTATTGGCGCGCCCGCCATCCGCCGACCATCGTCATCGACAACGCCGACCGGCTGCGCGACGCCGGCCTGCAGTTGCTGGTCGAGGCCGGCGACGAGGACGCCAACCTCACGTTTCTGAGCGCCGAACTGGTCCACCGACTGCTCTTCGACGCCGCGATCGAGCACGAATACCACCTGATCCGCGGCGCCGCCCATACTGGCCGCTCCGTGCCGCGCCGGCTCGACAACGTATTCGGCTTTTTCCAGCGCGCGCTGCGGCCGGAGGGTCCCGACCCGGCGGCGCAGCGGCATCTCGCCCAGGCGAAGCGCTCCGGCCGGTATGCGCCGCGCGTGCCGAACCAGCTCGACTTCGAGACTGTCGAGTTCGGGCGACCGGGCTCCGGCGGCGACGCGGGAGGCGAGCAGCCATGAGCCTCCATGCGTCGCCGTGACGTAACCGCATGCGTCTAGCCGTTCTCCCCCACACCGAGCGCGACCAGCTCAGCGCGCGCTGGGTGGCGAGCATCTTCCTGCGCACGTGGCCGTTCATACGCCCGTCGGTCAGGCACCTCGTCGCCTTCCTCTCGGCATCCGGGGTGGTGGCCCTGGTGACCGCGGGCCTGGGCTTCCTGCTGATCGGCGTCGCCACCTCCGGCGTGCTGGCCGGCAAGCCCATCGGAGCCATCGTGGTCTTCCTGTTCGGCCTGGATCCCGCCGTTTTCGTCGAAGTCGAGGCGCTCACGGCCGAAGCGCGCCGCGCGCTGCTGCTGCCGACGCTCCAGCTCGCCATCGTCCTGGCGTCCGTCGCCATCCCGAGCGCACTGGTGCTGAACTACTACAGCATCTGGATCTTCCAGCAGATCAACCAGCGCATGCGGGTGCGGCTCATCGACCGGCTGCAGGCGCAGTCGCTCACGTATCACGCCAGCGCCGAAACCGGAGACGCGATTTACCGGGTGTACCAGGACAGCGCGATGGTCACGGCGATCATCCGCTCGATCTTCCTCGAACCGGTCATGTTCCTCGGCCGCTACCTTCTCGGGGTGGCCGTGGTCGCCGCGTTTCAGCCGATCCTGGCGGCCGTGCTCGCCTTCACGGTGCTGCCGGTGCTCTACCTCGGGCTTGTCTTCTCGCCGCGGCTGCGCACCCGCTTCAGACGGGCGCGCGAGCGCAACAGCGCGTTGACCTCGTGGATCCAGGAGAGCGTGCTCGGCGTGCGCGTCATCAAGGCGACCGGCACCGAGCCGCAACGGCTCGAGGGCTTTCGCGAGCGCTCGCGGAACGCGCTCGATGCCGCGTTCCGCTCACGCGTGTCGCTCGCCGTGCTCGGCATCCTTGCGTTCGGGGTGATCGGTCTGGCGATCCTCGCGGTCGAGTCCTTCGCGGCGCTGTGGTCGCACGCGTCCGCCGCGACGTTCGCCCAGGGCATCCTGCTGGGCTTCGGCTTCGCCGTCTGGAACTTCGGGACGTTCTCGGCGGTCAACGCCCGGGCCAACGACGGCCTCGGCTCGATCCGCGCTCTCATCAGCATCTGGGGCCGGGCACAGGACATGGCGATGGGGCTCGGGCGCGTGTTCGAGATCCTCGACCTCGAGCCCGACATCGAGGATGCGGCCGACGCCATCGCGCTGCCGCCGTTCCGGGATGCGGTGCGCTTCGAGGGCGTCAGCTTCGGTTACCTGCCCGACCGGCCCGTGCTCGCAGGCGTCGACATCACCGCGCGCCGGGGCACCGTGACCGCCATCGTCGGGCCGACGGGCACGGGCAAGTCGACGCTGATGTCGCTGCTGCTGCGCCTCGCGGATCCCGACGGCGGGCGCATCACGATCGACGGCGTCGACCTCCGTGCCGTCACGATCGACTCCCTGCGCGGCCGCATCGCCATCGCGACCCAGGAGAACATCCTCTTTTCCGACACGGTGCTCGAGAACATTCGCTACGCGGTGCCCGACACGCCGCTGCCGGCGGTCGCCGAAGCGGCGCGGGTCGCCTGCGCCGACGGGTTCATCGAGCAGTTGCCGCGCGGCTACGACACGCCGCTCGGCGAGCGCGCGACCAAGCTCTCGAGCGGCCAGCGGCAACGCATCGTCATCGCCCGGGCGGTCGTGAAGGATGCGCCGATCCTGATTCTGGACGAGCCGACGGCGGCCCTCGACGCCGAGACGGAACTGCAGGTGCTCGCGAGTCTCAAGCGCTGGGGCGCGGACCGCTGCATCTTTCTCATCACGCACCGGCTGTCGACCATTCGGCAGGCCGATCAGGTCGTGTACCTGCGCGACGGCCGCGTGCGGGCGCAGGGGACACACGACGAACTGCTCGCCACCGCGGACGTCTACCGCGACTTCGTCGAGGCCGAAACGGGGCAAGCCGCTTGAGCGATGCCCGCGACATCCGCGCCTTCGGCACGCGTGAGACGTTGGGGCTCATCGCGCGGTCGCTCGTGTTCGTGTGGCCGTACCGCAGGCTGATCGCCGTCAAGCTCGCCCTGAGCCTGGTGGGCGTCTCGGTGGTCCTGATCCTGCCCTGGCCGCTGAAGATCCTGGTCGACCACGTGGTGATGGGCATGCCGGTGGGCACGGCGCCGACCCCGTATCCGCCGTATGCGCAGCCGCTGCTCGATCTCATGGTCGGGCTCACACCGTTTCAGATCGTCTGGGCCATCGTCGGAATCAGCCTCGTCGGGATCGTGCTCATCGGTGCGTTCGGCCAGGGCGCGGCCAGCGACCGGGCCGAGGGAGAACTCGCGGAAGGGCTCGATACCGCCACCAAGAGCGAGAACCAGGCGAACGTCTCCGACAGCCGCGTGAGCGGGCTGCTCGGGCTCTTCGAGTACCGCTACCAGCTACGGGCGACGCACCGCATCAACCACGACCTGCGTTCGATGCTCTACCGCCGCCTGATGGCGCTGCCGATGACGCGGTTCGCGGACTCCAGCATCGGCGATGCGGTATACCGCGTGATGTACGACACGCCGTCGATCTCGCGCGTGTGCTACGACATCCTGGTCACCCCCCTCGTCAGCGTCTACGCCATGGGCGTCGTCATCTGGACGACCCAGTACAGCTTCTCGGTGCTGCCGTCCGTGATCGCGATGGCCTGGCTCGCGGCGCCGATGGTGCTCGGCACGACGCTCCTCATGACCGGCGTCACGCGGCGGCGGTCCATCGCGAGCCGGCAGGCGGGCGCGACGACGACCGCGACGGTCGAGGAGGGGATGAGCAACATCGCCGCCGTGCAGAGCCTCGGCGCGACCGCCAGGCAGCGCGAGTCGTTCGCGGCCGACAGTGCGCAGTCGTTCAGGCGCTTTCGCGGCTACGAACTCATGAACCTGCTGCTCGCGGCCTTGCAGGGCACCGTCATCCTCGGGCTGACGTTCTACGTCTTCTACGATGTCGCCAACGCGATCATCGACGGACGCATGTCGGCGGGCGACTATGCCGTGCTGTACGGCTTCTTCCTGCAGATCGCGATCACGGCCGGAGCCCTCGGCGCGCTGTGGTTCAACCTGCAGAACAGCGTCGCCGGCATGAAGCGCGTATTCGACGTCATCGACATGCGCGTCGATGCCGATCACCACGGGGTGCGCCGGCTCCCCGGCGCCGCGCGGCGGGTGGCGCTCGAAGACGTGTCGTTCAGGTATCCGGACGGCACGCTCGCCCTGGATGGGGTGAATCTCGAGGGCCGCGTCGGCGAGATGATCGCCCTGGTCGGGACGACCGGCGCCGGCAAGTCGACCCTCGCCTACACGCTGCCCGCGTTCATCCGGCCCACCGCGGGGCGCGTGCTGCTGGACGACACCGACCTGACCGCCCTCACGGTCGATTGCGTGCGCGACAACGTGGCGTTCGTCTTCCAGGAGCCGGTCGTGTTCGACGACACGGTGGCCAGCAACATCGGCATGGGCAACCCCGCCGCGAGCGCGGCGGAGCTGGAAGCCGCGGCGCGCACGGCCGGGGCGCTCGACTTCATCGAAGCCCTGCCCGAAGGCTTCGGGACGCGGCTGGGGCAGGGCGGCGCGACGCTGTCGGTGGGCCAGAAACAGCGACTGGCGATCGCCCGAGGCCTCGTGAGCCGCGCGCCCGTGCTGGTGCTCGACGAGCCCACCGCCGCGCTCGACCCCGAGACGGAGAACGCGCTGGTCGCCGCGCTGCAGGCGGAGCGGCAGATGCGCCTGCTCGTCGTCATCGCGCATCGGCTGAGCACCATCCGCTCGGCCGACCGGATCGTCTTCATCGAGAGCGGCCGGATCGTCGAGACCGGCAGCCACGCCGCCCTGATGCGAAGGCCGGCCGGCGCCTACCGCCGGTTTGTAGAGCTGCAGGTCGGCCGCACGGGGTCCTTGACGTGAGGGACACCCGGGAGGGCTTTGGGTGACGCTGGGCATCGAGGACACGCAGGTCCTCTTCGACGTGGGAGACCCGGTACGTTTCCGGACCGTCGACGGCACGCTGGCCGGGACTGTCGAGAAGCTCAACCCCACGCGCGCGAGGGTTCGTTGTGGGACAGTCGTCTGGACCGTCCCGTACGCCGCCCTGGACCTTGCGTCCCGCACCATCGCGGAGGAACGCGCGCAACGCCTGGCGAGGCTGGAGGAAGTCGACGCCCGAGCCCGTGAAGTCATGGACCGCCATGGGCTCCGCGAATGGTCGCTGCGGTTCGGCAACGCGCGGACGAAACTCGGCGAGTGCCGTGCGCAGGAGAAGGCGATCGTGCTCAGCCGCGTCCACGCGGTGGAGGGAGCGCCGGACGACGTCATGGACACGATCCTGCACGAGGTCGCCCACGCGCTGGCCGGCCCGAAGGCCGCTCACGGACCCGCCTGGCGGGCGATCGCCCGGCGCCTCGGGGCGAGGCCCGCGAGCCGCGCGCCGGAACCCGAGAGGGCGCGCAGAAAACGGGAGGCCGCCAAGGCGAGCTTCCGCGCCGGGGACGCCGTCGAGTTCAGGGGCCGCGGCGAGGTCCGATCCGGCATCATTGAGCGCATGAACCGAACGCGCGCCAAGGTGCGGTCCGGCGACGCCGTCTGGTCGGTGCCTTACGCGGGACTGAGCCCCGCCGGGCGTCCCGGGAGCCATCCCGGAGAGCCCGGCGGGGAGTGACCGGGCGCCGGCGTCCGCGGCGGGCGTTCAGCCGCCCGCGGCGACCGATGCGCGGCGCGCGTGCGGGACGACCTCGGTCTGCGTCTCGCGGTACGGGAATTTGTCCGTCAGGCCGGCAATGACGCGGTAGACCTCTGGGTTGTCGCAGTCCTGCACCATCTCCTCGGTGGTCTGCCCCGGCACGTCCTCCTGGGGCAGGGTGGCCGCGTGGCGATGGTAGACGGCGAGTCCGAGCCGCAGGCCGGGTTCCTTGCGCGGGAAGGCGCCATGCCACGTCGCGCCGTGCCAGACGATCACGGAGCCCTTGGGCGCCTCGGCGGGCAGCGCGTCCTGCACGCGCTCCGGCGGCGGCGCGGGCATGCCCTCCCGGTGCGAGCCGGGCACGTAGGCGAGGGCGCCGCCGGCCAGCGTGTATTCGGTGAGGCACCAGGTGCTGTTGGCCGTGTGGGCCACCGGCCCCCAGGGTGTCGGCGTGCGCCCCTGGTCGGCGTGCAGCCCGAGCCCCGGTCCGTAGCCGAAGTCGCCCTGCCACTTGACGAAACAGTTGACGCTCGAGAGGCGCGTCGCGCCGGCCATCATGAAGTTCTGCAGGGCCAGCGATGCCGGATTCAGCGCCAGATCGCGGAAGATGCGGTCGACCTGGGTCAGCTTCTGGATCAGGAACTGCGTCGGGTTCAGGACCGCCTCCTCCATCCCCCTGGCCTTGAGCATCTCCCGGATCTCGGGCGTGAGTTCGCGCTTCGGGAATTCCAGTTCCTCCAGCGGACCCTCCTCGACGGAGAACCGCACGCCGGTCATCTCGTGGGCGCGTTCGAGAATGCGCTCGACGATCCGGTCGATGCGGTCGAGCCCGAACGCGTTGACCTCGGGCGGTACGATGGTGAGCCCGTCCCGCTCCAGTTCGCGCGCGTACTCCTCGAGGCCGAGTTCCTCGATCTCGGGCGTGATGGGCCGTTCGCTACCGTTCGTTCCTGCCATGTTCGTTCCCCCGTGGAGGCGCGTGGAGCCTCGCAGCAGCATAGGGAGCCCGTCGGAAGGGGTCAAACGGGCGGCGGGTTCCGCGAGCGTCTCGACTGGCGGACGGCCGATGGCTGACACGCGAGACGCTGCTGTCGATGCTGCGGGAGCTCGCAACGGCATCCGGGGAAGAGGAGTGAGGCATAGACAGGGGCTGCTGATACCCTCGTCTCCCTGACCTTGGCGCGAGCTGGCCCATGCAGATCACGACCCATCACCGCCGCAAGTTCCGGACCGACGGCGTCGTTTGCCTGCGCGGCGCCCTCGACGGCGCCTGGCTCAACGCCCTCCAAGCGGCCTGGGAGTGGAGCGTGGGCCATCCGGGACCTCTGGCCAGCGGCCTCCTGCAGGACACGGACAGCGCCTTCCAGGACCTCTGCAACCCCGGCGCCATGGCGGCCTACGGGACGCTGGTACGGCAGTCGCCGCTGGCGGATTACGCCGCAGGGCTTTGGGACGCGGCTCCGGTGTGGTTCCTGTACGAGCAGGTGTTCTACAAGCACGGCGGCGCGGCCGGCCGCACACCCTGGCACCAGGACACGTCCTACCTCGCTCTCGACGGCGAGCACCTGGTGGCGTTCTGGATCAGCTTCGAGTCCGTCCCCCGGGCCAACGCGCTGGAGTTCGTGCGGGCCTCGCACCGGGGCGTGCTCCACAACACGTCGCGTTTCGACCCGGAGGATCCGACGCGGCCGATTTTCCCCTCCGACGAGCTGCCGGACCTGCCAAGCATCGAAGCGGACCGCTCGGCCTTCGACATCGTCGGCTTCGCGACGGAGCCAGGCGACGTCGTGGCGTTTCACACCTCCATGCTGCACGGTGGCGGCGCCGTGGACACCGACACGCCAGAGCGCCGGACCCTGACGCTGCGGTTCTTCGGCGAGGACGTCGTGAGCGCCGCGCGGCCCGGTCCCGCCGGTCCGTTTTACGAGGACATCAGGGAGCTGGCGCCGGGACAGCCGTTCCGCCACCCGCGGTTCGTGCAGGTGCGCGGGCCGAACGGGGCGGAGCGGCGGTGAGCGCCCTCGACCCGGGTGGCCGGCACGCCCGCCGCGTGACGTACTTGCCGGACGCGCACGCAGGCCCATGGACCTGATCGTCCGGAACGCGGAAGCGGTCACCGCCGGCGGTCGCTCCCGCGTGGACATCGGCGTCCGGCACGGCCGCATCGCCCAGCTCGGCGGCGACATGCACTTGGCCGCCGGCGGCCGGGAACTCGACGCCGGCGGACGTCTCGTCACGCCGGGCGGCGTGGACCCCCACGTGCACCTGACGGACCCCGTGCGCGGCTCCCCGGACTTCCACTGGGCCGACGACTTCGAGTCCGGCACGCGGGCGGCGCTTGCCGGCGGGATCACGACCGTGGGCAACATGAGCTTTCCGCCCCGCGACGCCACGATCACCGACGGCGTGCGACTCGATGACGCGGAAGCCCGGCGGCTCGCGGTCGCGGACTACTTCCTGCACCCGGTCCTGATGCAGCCGAACGAGGCGAACCTGGCCTGCATCGCGCCGCTGCACGAGACCGGGCACACGTCCATCAAGTTCTTCCTGTCGTTCAACAGCTTCGACCGGCACGTGCGCGAGTTCCTGCAGGCCATGGGGATCGTCAAGGAACACGGCGGCATCGCGCTCATGCACTGCGAGGATGCGGCGATCATCGACTGCTGCTGCCGGCTGCTGAAGGAGGTCGGAAGGACGGACGCGCGCTTCTATGCCGAATCGCGGCCGGTGCAGTCGGAGTTCGTCGCCACGCACCGGGCGGTGGGATTCGCCGAGACCACCGGCTGCCCGAGCTACGTCGTGCATCTCGCGAGCGCGCGCGCCCTCGAGGCCTGTCACGACGGCCGCCGCCGGGGCGTGCCCGTCTACGTGGAGACGCGTCCGATCTACCTGCACCTCACGCGGCAGCGGTTCGAGGAAGAGGAGGGTGCGAAGTACGCCGGCGCGCCGCCGCTGCGGGACCGGTCGGACGTGGACGCGCTCTGGGCTGCGCTGCAGTTCGGCAACGTCGACACGCTGGCGAGCGATCACGCGCCGTGGACGCTGGCCGAGAAGCTCGATCCGGCGTTCGACGCGACCAACCTGCGCCAGGGCGTCGCGGACCTCGAGACCTGCCTGCCGATGCTGTACTCCGCGGGCGTGCTCACGGGGCGGATCACCCCGGAACGGTTCGTCGCCATCACGGCCACCAATCCGGCCAGGCTGTTCGGGCTGTATCCGCGCAAAGGCATGATCGCGGTGGGCGGCGACGCGGACTTCGTCGCCTGGGACGACCGGAGGGTCCGGGTCATCGATGGCGCGAGCATGTACAGCCGGGCCGACTACTCGCCGTACGACGGCTTCGAGGTGCGCGGCTGGCCGAAGTGGACCGTCTCGCGGGGTGAAGTGGTGGTCGAGGATGGCACCGTCACGGCGGCGGCGGGGCGCGGAAGGCTGGTGCGGCGGGGGCGCCACCGGCCCCTGTGACAACGCCATGTTGGGGGGCCTTGGCCGGGGGCTTGACTCTCCGGGCGCACTGGGTGTTGTCTGTCCTGACGCATGCCGGAAGCAAGGGAGGAGCCATGGCGCTGGATGTCGAAAGCCTGCTCGGCGCGGTCGAGCGCAGGGTGTCGTCGCTGGAGCGGGACGGACAGCCCGCGCGGGCTGTCACGCTCGCGCGCAGCTATGCGACGACGGTGGCGGACCTGTGGGACGCGGTGACCACGGCGGAGCGCATCGCGCGCTGGTTTCTGCCGGTCAGCGGCGACCTCGAGCTCGGCGGCCGCTACCAGCTGCAAGGCAACGCGGGGGGCACGATCACGCGCTGCGAGCCGCCCTCGTACCTTGCGCTGACCTGGGAGTTCGCCGATGACGTGAGCTGGGTGGAGGCGCGCGTGTCGGAGGATGGTACGGGCCGCGCGCGCCTCGCGCTCACGCACACCGCGCTGCTGTCGGACCACTGGCACGAATTTGGCCCGGGCGCGGTCGGCGTCGGCTGGGAGATGGGCCTGTTGGGCATGGAACTGCACATCACGCGGCCCGACGAACCGAAGCTCGACGAGGAGACGTTCCACACGACGCCGGACGGCAGGGCGTTGCTCATCGGCAGCAGCGAGGGTTGGGGGCGAGCCGCCGTGGCGGCGGGAACGGAACCCGACGTCGCCGGCGCCCGGGCGCGGCGCACCACCGCCTTCTACACGGGCGACCCCGTCGAAGGCTGACAGGCGGCCGGCACAAGCCCGTCCCCGACG
This sequence comes from Pseudomonadales bacterium, assembly GCA_963664635.1. Lineage (GTDB taxonomy): Bacteria > Pseudomonadota > Gammaproteobacteria > Pseudomonadales > Azotimanducaceae > VXNE01. Next base: position 2,365,214 of record OY761542.1, read on the forward strand.
ATGCCAAGGGTCCATTAGACGGATCCTGTTGACTGGTGCTATTGTGAGGTCGGTCAGGCAGCGTCAGTGAATGAGGGCGGCTGTGAAATTCTCCGAAGACGTCATTCCCCTGAGCGACCTGAAGGTCAATCCCGGTCGCGTGGTCAGACACGCCGCCAAGACCCATCGCGCGCTCCTGATCACGAGCCGGGGGCGAGGCGTGGCCGTCGTGCAGTCCCTGCGGGACTACGAGGCGGCGGAAGAGCAGAGAGCGTTCATGCAGGCGGTAGTGGCGGGGCTTGGTGACCTCGAGGCGGGCCGAACGGCCTCGCTGGCGGAGACGAGACGTCGGCTCGGATTGAAGTAGCCGAATGGCCAGTGTCTCCGTTCGCCTCGCGGAGTCCGCGGTCGCCGACCTGGAGGAGCTCGGGGCCTGGTACACCGAGCAAGGGGTACCCACCGTCGGCGACAGGTTCGTCGAAGAGATCCTCGACCGCATCGAGGCGTTGAGCGATCATCCGGGCATGGGCCGAATCGTCCCGGAGTTCGATCAGCCGCTTCTGCGTGAGCTGATCCGGCCGCCGTTCCGCGTCGTGTACCGGCAGGATCCGGGGCGGGTGAGCGTGGTCCGAATCTGGCGTAGCGAGCGACTGCTTGTCCTGCCGCCCGAAGAGGGCGGCTGAACCGGCGCCGTCTCAGCCCATCCGCATCCCGCCCGAGATCGGGATCGACTGGCCGGTCATCCCGTCGGACTCGCTGGAGGCGAGGTATACCGCCAGGTGCGCGACTTCCTCGCCGCTCACCAGGCGGCCCATCGGCACGCGGGAGACCACCTGCTGCTGCAGTTCCCCGACGGGTACGCCGAGCGCCTCCGCGGCGTCGTGGAGGCTGTCGAACATGCCGGTGGACACGAAGCCGGGGCAGATGGCGTTGATGTTGATGCCCTGTGCGGCGGTCTCGAGCGCGGCGCACCGGGTCATCCCGACCACGGCGTGCTTGGAGGTGTTGTAGACGGCCTGGTTGGGGCTCTCCCACTTGCCGGCGGTCGAGGCGATGTTGACGATCTTGCCGCCGCCGCGCCCGAGCATGTGCCTTACGGCGAGTTGCGTGAGCTGGAAGACGGCGTACACGTTCACTTTCATCACCTGGTCGAGGTCGGCGAGGTCGTAGTCGACGAACGGCTTGCCGATATAGATGCCGGCGTTGTTGACGACAATGTCGAGGCCGTCGCGCCAGCCCGCGGCGGCGTCGAACATGGCCTCCGCGGCGGCCGGGTCGCTCACGTCGGCGCCATGGCACCGGAGGTCGACGCCTGCGTCCGCGCAGAGCTCCCGCGTCTCTTCGAGCTTCTCCAGGTTGGTGGCGGTCAGGAACAGGTGGGCGCCTTCGGCAGCGAAGATCCGGGCGATGTCGCGCCCGATGCCGCGGCTTGCGCCGGTGATCAGGGCGGTGCGGCCGGCGAGGCGCCCGGGTCGAAAGTGGTCCGTCATGCTGGAGGTCTCCTGTGCGTGGGTCCGACCGCGGGGGTCGGGTGCCGTAGGGAACAGTTTAGCGTCCGGCGGGCCGTCCGGCAGGGTCGTGCTGCACGCGGGAGCACGCGCCGCCGTCCGTTCAGACCGCGTTCATGGTCCGTATGCGAGCTTCAACGGCAGACCTCGCAACACGGGAGAGCCCGACCGATGCAACGGCAACTTCGCAACGTCACGGTGGCTGCGGCCGTCCTCCTGTCCCTGTCGGCGGTGTCGGCCGCCGCCCATCCCCATGGGGGAGGCCATCGGGACCACCACTATCCATACCCTCCGCACGTGAGCTACCACCCGACCTGGAACGTCTGTTTGGGGACGCACGGTCGGCATCATCGCCGCATTGGCCGCCGGCATCACCTGGACATCTGCGTGGGGAACGCATACCGGCCGCGCTGGGCAGGCGGACATCGCCATCGGCGGGGTCATGGCCACCGCCATGGTCACGGGCACGCGCACGGGCATGGGCATTGGTAGAGCTCGCGGACAGCCTCAGTGCGAGAGCCCGGCCTCCCGCATCCGCGCATCCCTGCGCTCGATGTGGTCCCGCATGCGCTGCTGGCGGTCCCGGGTGAGCGGGTAGTTCCACAGTAGCGGCAGCGCGATGCACGCGATGGCGGCCGGTATCACGGAGTACAGGCAGGCGACCGCCATCTTCGCCGTGCCGGTGTTGACCGCGCTGTTGGGATCGAACCCCATGTAGGCCGCGCCCGCGGTGGCGATGAACACGCCGAGCGCCGCCGCGCCCTTGTTCACCATGCCCCACAGCGAGAAGTAGAGCCCCGTGCGCTGCTCGCGCGTGCGCAGGGTGTCGAGGTCCACGATGTCGGCGGCCATCGACGTCGGCAGGAACACCAGGGCGCCGATCGCCGAGCCCTTGAGCAGCATGATGACGAAGAAGAGCGCGAAGTCTTCCGGTCCGAGCAGGGGGATGAACGAACTCCAGAGCGACAGCCAGGCGATGCCGATGACCACGGTGCGGTGCTTGCCGATCCTCTTCGAGATCGCGAACCAGGCCGGGATCGCGACGGTGCTCGAGATGTAGTAGGCCAGGACGAAGATGGCGTATCGGTCGAAGGGCTCCTCCATCACGCGCTGCACGAAGAAGAACGACATCGCGGCCGTCATGCTGATGCCGGTGGCGAAGAACGTGAGGCAGATCACGAGGCGCCGGAAGGGACCGTTGCGCCAGACGATGCGCAGGCCGCGCCGCCAGGTGACGTGCGGCGTCCGGCTGCCGCGTATCCGTGGCTCGGGGACGAACGCGACGGCGGGGAACGTGAGCAGCGGCATCAGCACCAGGACCGCGAGCGCGACCCCGTACAGGGCGTTCTCCGCGCCCGGCTGGGCCAGTCCGAACGCGATGGCGAGGGGGATGATGAGGGACATCATCGTGCCGCCGTAGCCGAAGGCCTCGCGCCAGCCGGTGACGCGCGACCGTTCGTCGTAGTCGGGCGACAGTTCGGCCCCCCAGGCGCGGTAGGGCAGGTCGACCAGCGTGAACGAGAGGTACAGCGCACTGATCCAGACGAAGAGGTAGAGGTTGTTGACGCCCGTGCCGCCCAGGGCGGACCACACGGCGATGGCCGTGGGGCTGTCCGGGACGAAGAGCATCCACAGCGACAGCATCATGAGGGGCGCGCCCCCCACCATCCAAGGCTTGCGGCGCCCGAAACGCGTGCGCCAGCGGTCCGAAGCGATGCCGATGGCGGGGTCGGTCACCACGTCGGTCAGCCGCGACAGCGCGAGCAGCGTGCCGACGGCCGCCAGCGACAGCCCGAGGTTCTGCGAGTAGAACGCCGGGACGTACAGCGCGATGGGCAGGCCGACCACCGACGTGGGCAGGTTCACCGCTCCGTAGAGCGCGATGCGGACGCGCCCGACGCGTCCGGAAGGGGCTGGCTCGGACATGGAGCCTCCGCGGCAAGTGCACCGGATGTTAACGCAGGACGCTGGCGGGCAGGCGGGGCGCGGGCGGGCGCGTGCGTGCGCCTGCTCGGTTGCTTAGTCCACGCCCCTTCCCGATAATACGCCGCCACTCGATGCACCCGTGGCCAAACTGGATAAGGCACTGGTCTACGAAACCAGGGATTACAGGTTCGAATCCTGTCGGGTGCGCCACATTTCGAGCATGCAGGCCGCCATGCGGTTCCCGCGAGCGACCGGTCGGACGGCCGGTCCGGGAACGGGCGGAGCCCCCCTTTGAAGAGAATTTGAAGGACACCGGCGCGGAAACGACAGTGGGCGGAGACCTCGTAGCACAGGGACTGGAACTCCTGCTGGCCGGGATGGGCGTGGTGTTCGCGTTCCTCGGCCTGCTGGTCGGCGCCTGTACGGTCCTGGCCCGCGCGATGCGCGGCTGGCGCGTGGTGCCCGTGCCGGAGCGTGACGACGACGAACTCGTCGCCGCGGTGACCGCGGCCATCCGCCACCATCGGCGCCTGCGGGCCCCGGGAGGAAGCTGATGGCGCACCCGCTCGGCATCACCGAACTCGTCTTTCGGGATGCGCACCAGAGCCTGCTCGCGACGCGCCTGCGCATCGACGACATGCTGCCCATCGCGGAGCAGCTCGACCGCGTCGGCTACTGGTCCATGGAGTCGTGGGGCGGGGCGACCTTCGACGCCTGCATCCGCTACCTGGGGGAAGACCCCTGGGAGCGGATGCGCAGGATCAAGGCGGCGATGCCCAACACGCGCCAGCAGATGCTGCTGCGCGGGCAGAACCTGCTCGGCTACCGGCACTATGCGGACGACGTGGTCGAGAAGTTCGTCGAGCGCGCGGCGCTCGTCGGCGTGGACGTGTTCCGCGTCTTCGACGCCATGAACGACCCACGCAACCTCAAGTGTGCGATCGCGGCCGTGATCGCTCGGGAACGCCATGCCCAGGGCACCATCTCCTATACGACGAGCCCCGTGCACACGGTGGACATGTGGGTCGACCTCGGGCGGCGGATCGAAGACATGGGTGCGCACTCGGTCTGCATCAAGGACATGGCGGGACTGCTGACGCCCTATGTTGCGTTCGACCTGGTGTCCCGGTTGAAGGAAGCGGTCGACATCCCGATTCACATGCAGTCGCACGCGACGACGGGGCTCTCCACGGCGACCTATCTCAAGTCCATCGAGGCGGGCATCGACAACGTCGACACGGCCGTGTCGTCGATGAGCATGACGTACGGCCATTCCGCGACCGAGTCGCTGGTCGCGATCCTCGCGGGCACCGACCGCGACACGGGCCTGGATCTCGCCGTGCTGCAGGAGATCTCGGCCTATTTCCGCGAGGTCCGGCGCAAGTACGCGCAGTTCGAAGGCAGCCTCAAGGGCGTGGATGCGCGCATCCTGGTCGCCCAGGTGCCGGGCGGCATGCTGACGAACCTCGAGAACCAGTTGCGCGAACAGGGCGCGGCCGATCGGTTCGACGACGTGCTCGAGGAGATTCCGCGGGTGCGCCAGGAACTCGGGTACATTCCCCTCGTCACGCCGACCTCCCAGATCGTGGGTACGCAGGCGCTCATCAACGTGGTCTCGGGCGCCCGCTATTCCAGCATCACGCGCGAGACGGCCGCCGTGCTGAAGGGCGAGTACGGGGCGACGCCGGCGCCCGTGGACAGCCACCTGCAGCGGCGCGTGCTCGGCGACGAGAAGCCGGTGGCGTGCCGTCCCGCGGATCTCCTCGAACCGGAGCTCGACCGGCTGGCGGCGGAGCTGCACCGGCTCGCCGGCAAGGCGTCGATCGGGCTGGCCGCGGAGCCGGCCGAGGACGTGCTGACCTACGTGCTGTTTCCGAAGATCGGCCTGAACTTCCTGGAGAACCGGGGCAATCCGGCCGCCTTCGAGCCGGCGCCCGATCCGGAGGCCGCCCAGGCCGCCGCGAACGGGGCTCCCATGCCGGCGACGGACGAACCCGCGCTGTATCGGGTGACCGTCAACGGCAAGGCCTTCCAGGTGGAGGTATCCGCCGGGGGCGATCCCGTGGCGGTCACGCCGGCGCGGCCGGGGGGCGCGGCGTCGGTACCGGCGCTGCTCGCGGGAAACGTCTTCAAGCTGGTGGCCGAACCCGGCAGCCGCGTCGAACAGGGCCAGCCCGTATTGGTGCTGGAGGCCATGAAGATGGAGACCGACGTCGTTGCACCCCGTGCGGGCACGGTGACGAAGTTCCACGTGGCGGAGGGGCAGGCCGTCGCGGCCGGCGATCCGCTGTTCGATCTCGGCTAGCCTGACTGGCCGCGTACGACCGCGGACGTGTCGACCCTCCTCGACCTGGCGCAGTCCTCGGGGCTGTACCTGCTGACCTTCGGCCAGGCGGGGATGATCGCCGTCGGCCTCGTCCTTCTCTATCTGGCGGTCGCCCGCCGCTTCGAACCCCTGCTGCTCGTCCCGATCGGCTTCGGGTGCATCCTCTCGAACGTGCCGGGCGTCGAGATCGCGGACGGCGAGGGGATCCTGCACCTCTTCTACCTGGTGGGGGTCGAAACGGGCGTCTTCCCGCTGCTGGTGTTCCTCGGCATCGGGGCGTTGACGGACTTCGGGCCGCTGCTGGCGAATCCGCGCACGCTGTTCCTGGGCGCCGCCGCGCAGTTCGGCATCTTCGGCACGCTGTTCGGCGCGGTGCTGCTCAGCGAGGCCGGCATCCTCGACTTCACGCTGCGCGAGGCCGCCGCCGTCGCCATCATCGGGGGAGCCGACGGCCCGACCGCCATCTATCTGGCCGGGCACCTGGCGCCGGACCTGCTCGGCGCGATCGCGGTCGCGGCGTACTCGTACATGGCCCTCGTGCCCCTGATCCAGCCCCCGATCGCGCGCCTGCTGACGACCCATCGCGAACGCTGCATCGAGATGACGCAGCAGCGGGAGGTATCGCGCCGGGAACGCATGCTCTTTCCCATCGTGCTGTTGCTGCTCGTCGCGTTGGTGCTGCCCCCGGCCACGCCGTTGATCGGCATGCTGTGTTTCGGCAACCTGCTCCGCGAGTGCGGCGTCGTCGACCGCCTCGCGCAGACCACGCGGACGGCGCTCATCGATACCGTCACCATTCTGCTCGGCCTCGCCATCGGGTCCCGGCTGGGGGCGGAGCGTTTCCTGACCTTCGACACCCTTGGCATCCTGGTGCTCGGGGCCGTGGCCTTCGCGGTCGGTACCGCCGCGGGGGTATTGATGGCGAAGGGCATGAACGCGGTGTCGCGGCGGCCGATCAATCCGCTGATCGGCGCGGCGGGCGTCTCGGCGGTCCCGATGGCGGCGCGGGTGGTGAGCCGCGTCGGACAGGAAGCGAATCCGGGGAACGTCCTGCTGATGCACGCGATGGGGCCCAACGTGGCGGGCGTGATCGGCTCGGCGGCGGCTGCGGGCGTCCTGCTCCTGTTCCTGGGCGAAGCCTGAAGCGCGTTTGTGCGGGATCCCCGGGGCCGCGGGCTCGTCGCGCGGTCCGGGGGCGACGGAATGGGCGCGGTCATGCGTGTACAATTTTGCGACCGCCCCCCGGAGTCCCCATGCGCTTCCTGTTGATTGCGTTCGCCCTGTCGCTGGCGTCGACGACGGCCGCCGAGGGCGGGGACGTGTGGGTTTCGCTCGGGAGCTTCCGCACGGTGGACGCGGCCGAGAGCGCCCGAGCCGCGGCTTCGCAGGTCCTGTTGGACGCGATCCACGTGGCCCCGGCGGAAACGTCGGCCGGCGTGCTGTACCGCGTGGTCGCGGGTCCCTTCGCCGATCGGCGGGCGGCCCTGGCGCGGGTTCCCGACATCCACGCAAACGGCTTCGCGGATGCGTGGGTCGTCCCCTCCGCCCAGGTCGCCCCCCTGCAGACCGCGGCCGTCGAGGCGGAGACGGTCATGCCGGCGCCTGCGGCGGACGACCTGGCGCTCGACGACTACGACTTGGACGGCTACGAGCTGGACGACTACGACCTGGACGATTTCGATCTCGACGCCGACCTGCCGATCGACGACCTCCTGAACCTCGACGAACTGGACCTCCCGGATCTCGATCTCGGTGACGTTCCCGGGCTGACTGCCCCGGCCCAGCGCGACCCCGCCATCAAGCCAACGGAAGAGCCCGCCTTCGAGGCGCCCCAGGACTACCAGTTGCACAAGCTGAAGCGGCGCGAATGATCCTGAGCCCCGGCAGGTGGCTGGGCCGGGGGTCCTATCGGGCCATCGACACGACCCAGGGCACCCCGTTCTCCGTCGACCTGTCGCTCACCGAAGAGGAAGACGGGCACCTCGTCGAAGCGCAGATGGAGGTGGCGGGTCAGCCCCCTCTGAACTTGACCGTATGGATCGTCCCGGACGAGTACGGCGGCTACACCGTCACCGTGCGCGGGCCGTTCGAGGTGGACGGCACCGCCAAGCTCGAGAGCGCTCCGCACCTGGGGCTCCTGTGGTCCGAAGACGGCGCAACGCATGCGGCCTTCGCGCTGTTCGCGTTGCGGGACACGTTCGGGCTGCGGGGCTTCGCGCGCAGCGGCGGCAACGCGGCGACGTGGGAACTGGCGCTGCGGCCGCAGTCGGAGGCGCTCGCCGGGGGCAACGTGGTGGCCTTTCGGGGTGGGCCGCGGCGCTGAAGCGTCAGTCGTTGACCACCACGACCTTGCCGATCACCTCGCGGTTCGCGATCAGCCGCAACGCGTCCGCGGTGCGCGACAGCGGCACGCGGTGCGAGATGTAAGGGTGAATCCGCCCTGACGCCAGCCAGTCGAGCAGCACGCGGCGGTTCCGTTCGGCCCATGCCGGGTCGTGCCGCTCCAGGGCCCCGATCGTGAAGCCGATGGCTTCGGCGTCCTTGATGAGGAGGTGGTTGGTTTTCGCAAGTGCGGGCCGGCCCCCCGTGAAGCCGACGATGAGGATGCGTCCGAATAGCGCGACGCAGCGCATGGACTCGTCGAACACGTCGCCGCCGACCGGGTCGTAGATCACGTCCGCCCCGCGGTCGCCGGTCAGCGCCTTGACCTGCTCGCGGAACCCGTTGGTGTAGTTGATCAGGTGGTCGGCGCCCATGTCGCCGACGACGGCCAGCTTTGCGTCCGTGCTGGCCGTGGCGATGACGCGCGCGCCCATGAGCTTGCCGACGTCGACCGCGGCCAGTCCCACGCCGCCGGCGGCGCCGTGGACGAGCAACGTCTCGCCGGCCTGGAGCCGCCCGCGCTGCAGCGCGTACAGGGCGGTGGCGTAGTTGGCGCCGAAGGAGGCCGCCTCCGCGAGGCCGACGCCGTCCGGCAGCCGGGTCACGCGCTCGGCACGCATGACGACCCGCTCGATGCAGCCGCCGCCGGCCAGCACGGGGTCTCCCGGTGCGTAGCCGCTGACCCCCGGTCCGATCTCGGCGATGCGTCCCGCGGCCTGGCCCCCGACGACGAACGGCAGCTCGGGCTTCACCTGGTACCGCCCGGCGACCATGAGCAGGTCGGTGTAGCTGATCCCGCGGACCTCGAGGTCAATGGCGACTTCGCCCTCGCCGGGACTGCTTGGGTCCTCGGCCTCGCGCAGCACCAGATCGTCCGGCGACCCGAGCGTCTCGCAGAACACGCCTCTCATGCCAGTGTCCCTCCCCCTGTTTCAGTCGTTGACGATCACCACCTTGCCGATCACCTGGCGGTCGGCGATCAGTTGCAGCGCCTCCGGGGTCCTCGACAGCGGGAGCCGGTGGGACACGTAGGGGTGGATGCGCCCGGACGCGAGCCAGCCGAGCAGTACGCGCTCGTTGCGCGCGGCCCGCGCCGGGTCGTCCCGGATCATGGCGTCTATCCGCAGGCCGATGGCCTCGGCATCCTTGATCAGGAGATGGTTGGTCTTGGCGAGGGCCGGGCGTCCGCTGGTGAAGCCGATGATGAGGAGGCGGCCGAAGGGCGCGATGCAGCGCATCGACTCGTCGAACATGTCGCCGCCGACCGGGTCGTAGATCACGTCCGCCCCGCGGCCGCCGGTGAGGGCCTTGACCTGCTCGCGGAACCCGTCGCCGTGGTTGATGACGTGGTCGGCCCCCATCTCGCGGACGACGGCGAGCTTTTCGTCGGTGCCCGCCGTGGCGATGATGCGTGCGCCCATCAGCTTGCCGACGTCGACCGCCGCGAGACCGACGCCGCCCGCCGCGCCGTGGACCAGCAGCGTCTCGCCGGCGCGCAGCCGCCCGCGCTGCAGGGCGTAGAGGGCGGTGGCGTAGTTGCTCCGGAACGACGCGGCGGTCACCAGGTCCACATGCCCGGGCAGGGGGGTCACGTTATCGGCGCCGGTGACGATCCGTTCGATGCAACCGCCGCCGGTCAGCACGGTATCCCCGGCCTGGAAGTCGGTGACCCCGGGCCCGACCGCCGCGATGCGGCCGGCGGACTCGCCGCCCACGACGAAGGGGAGGGGGCGCTTGACCTGGTAGCCGCCCGAGATCACGAGCAGGTCCGCGAAGCTGAGCCCGCGCGCTTCGAGGTCGACCGCGACCTCTCCCGGACCCGGCGGACCGGGATCCTCGACATCGCGCAGCACCAGGCTGTCCGGAGTTCCGAGCTCTTCGCAGAACACTCCCTTCATCTTCGTTCCGGACCCCTCTCGCGGTGGAGCGCGAAGGTTAGCAGACGCGGGCGACGTCCCGCGCTCCGCGCCGGATCGCGGACGGGGCCGTCCGGTCCCGATGTATGATCCGCGTCGCGGGGCCCCGTAGTTCAATGGATAGAACGATCGCCTCCTAAGCGATGGATGCAGGTTCGATTCCTGCCGGGGCTGCGGGATACCTTCCCTTCACGCGTGGCGCGATCGGACACGACCCTGGAAGCGGCAGCCCCACGACAACCGGCACTCGACGGCGTCACGGCCGTCGTCCCCGTCCTCGACGACGCCGACCAACTGGCCGTCCTCCTCCGGAAACTCTCGGCCTGGCCGGGCCTGGAGGTCGTCGTGGTCGACGGCGGCAGCCGGGACGATCCGTTCGCCGTGTGCCGCCGCTTCGGCGTGCGCTGCCTCGCGAGTGCGCGCAGCCGGGGCGGACAACTGCGGCGCGGCGTCGAAGCGGCCGGAGGCGAAGTGTTCTGGCTACTGCACGCGGACGCCGGGGTCACCGTGGAACTCGCCAGCGCGCTCGCGGACGCGAGGCGGCGCGCCCCCTGGGGACGGTTCGATGTGCGCCTCTCGGGCTCGTCGCCACTGTTGCCGGTGGTCGCGTTCCTGATGAACTGGCGCTCCCGCCTGACGGGTATCTGCACCGGCGATCAGGGCATCTTCGTGTCGCGCGAGCTTCTCGAGGCGGTCGGCGGCGTGCCCGACCAGCCGCTGATGGAGGACATCGAGCTCTCGAAGCGCCTGCGCCGGCGCGTCCGACCGTTGCGCGTCGCGGCGCGACTCGGCTCGTCGGGGCGGCGCTGGCAGCAGTCCGGCGCCCTCAGGACGGTCGTGTTCATGTGGTGGCTGCGGCTGTGCTACTTCTTCGGGGCGCGGCCCGAGGATCTGTATCGGCGCTACTACGGGAGCACCGTGGACGGGCGGCGGGTCGCCGTGTTCGCACGTGCCCCGGAGCGCGGCCGCGTCAAGACCCGTCTCGCCCCCGCCCTCGGGGTCGATGGTGCGCTCGAGGCCCATGTCGCACTCGTCGAGACCACGCTGGCCGCGGTTGCCGGAGGCGTGTTCGACGCGGAGCTCTGGTTTGCGGGAGCGTGCAACGACGCGCTGGTGGCCTGGGCGGACCGCTTCGGCCTGCGGCTGGTGGAGCAGCCGCAGGCGGACCTGGGCGAGCGGATGCTGGCGGCGCTGCGGGCCGGTGCGCAGGTGGTCGTCGGCACGGACATCCCGGAAATGAGCGCGGATTACATCGAAGACGCCTTGCGCCGCCTGGACGACGCGGATGTCGTGCTCGGGCCCGTCGAGGACGGCGGCTACTGCCTGATCGCCATGCAGGAGCCGCACGCGGCGCTGTTCCGCGGCATCGAGTGGGGGGCGGCGGACGTGCTCGAGCGTACCCTCGCGCGCGCCGCCGACGCGGGGCTCGGCGTCGACCTGCTCGACACGCTCTGGGACGTCGACGACCCGGAGGACCATGCCCGCTGGCGCGGAAAGCGAGTGTAGGGGCGCCTCACGAGCGCGGACCTGGCGGACCGAACTGCGGGATCGGGATGGCGAGCCGGACGGGGTGTCCGGTGGCGACTCTGGCCAGGGCAGGGGACGGCGGTCGTGGCAACCGAACATCGCCCCATTCAAGGCGCCCGCTGATTGATGACCCTGCTTCCCTCCGGTTCCGAACCGCCGGTCAAGCGCAGGGCGGCGAACTGGGGCCGGCGCTACGCGGCGATGCCGCCGGCGGAGCGCCTGGCGGTGCTGGCCGCGATCATGGCGGCGCAGGCGCCGCCATGAGGTTGCTCGCGGAGCATCTCGACCGGCTGCGGGCGTGCTGCGCCGAGTTGTCGGACCCGCGCCGCGGACGCAACCGCCGGTACGCCATGGCGGACATCGCGATGGCGGCGCCGTCGGTGTTCTTCATGCAGTCGCCGTCGTTCCTGGCGCACCAGCGCGCGCTGGCCGAACGCGGCCGGCGCAGCAACGCCCACACCCGGTTCGGCCTCGACCGCATCCCCTGCGACAACCATATCCGCCAGCTACTCGACGGCGTGCCGGCGGCGCACTTCGACGACCTCGCCGCGGACCTCGATGCGCGCGGCGCGCTCGCACCCATGCGCCGCCGCGGCGGTCGCGTGCTGGTCGCCCTGGACGGCACCGCCAACCGCCCGCCCCGAACCCCTACCCCCTCACCACCCCAAAACCCTCGTTGACAACGCGCCGGCGGGCGATTAGGGTAATCGCCGTTGGCAGGCGCATTGCCTCGTCGGCAGATAAGTAAACTAAGGATCGGGCCCTAGGGCTCTACGAATCACGCCATCAGCAAGGTGGCGGTAGGAGAAACATCGATGACGACTTCGTCACTTGCACGACGTGCGAATCACCCTGACCCTACGCCCAAGCCGCGCTTGAGCGATCATGCGCTGCTCAGGTACCTAGAACGAGTGCACGGTGTCGACATCGCCGCTGCCCGGCGGGAGGTCGACGAGCGCCTGCTACAGTCAGAGGGCGCCCGCATCTTGCTCAAGTTCGCGAAAAACGCGCCGTTCAAAATTCGCGACCGTCATGGCAACACGTTTTGCGGCCGGGATCAAGTGATCACCACCTGCTACCGCCGCACGGCCGACGCATCACGTTCCGGCAAGAGTCCGACGCGCCGGAACAGCAGAGACAGGAGGTCGTAATGCCTCCTATAGTTGTTCCGATACTGATAGGTGGCGTGGTCGGCTACATTGCCTCACGGCGCAACGGCAAGCGTACCGCCAGCGTTGAGCGCATGCGACTCACGCCCTTTCCAGAGACCGCGCGCCTCGCCGGATTGCCGTACGGCGAAAGACAGTTCATCGCGTACGCGAACGAGGTGCGCGACGTATCGCCCGATGGGCGGGCGTGCGATGGACCAGTTGTACATGTCCTCTCCCGGTCCGCCGTGGAGTCGCAAGGCATCAGCTTTCCCCCAGGTCACCCTAGGCCGAAAGAGCTCTACGTGAGCCATCCTTGCACGGGCACGCTGTACTACCCCGCATTCGACTTCCACCGGGCTGTCTTCGAGCACAAGTTCTCGGAGTTACTGACGCTGCTAGCGTCATTGGGCGCGACACGAGTGGACGTCGAGGCTCGTTACGGATGGGGGCGCGACTTCGCCGCAAACCTGACACTGCCGATCCGCAATCTCGCGGGCACGGTGGAGGGGAACGGGACTGCACGCCAGAAACGCACCGAGGAGTTGGTTTTCTCCGCAACGGGATGGGCTCGGCAGGGCCGGCCCAAAATCCCGTCCGACCTGCTCTGGCTGGAGTGCGAGCCCATCTGGAAGGCCATGGCGACCGCCGAGCTGGGTCGCTGCCGAACAAAACCATCGCGGGTGTCATGGGAATTGGAGTACGAGGACAGCTTCGGCGTAGACGCCAGCCTGCGGGCGCATCTAGGCGAGCTTTCGGTCGGGCTGGGTGGCCGTTTTGAGCGGAGCGAGAAAACCCTCTGGAACGTGACAGTAGAGTTTCCCAAACAGCGCCGGTGGCCATTGTGGTCCTGCTGAGGCGCGATCTCGACGTCTCTGCGTCCACGTCGTTGCCGAAACGGCAGGAACCACCTTCGGCTCCGCTCGGTTGCGCGAGCGACGGACGCGTTCAAGCGCCAGCGGTCACGTCGGAACACCGCAACCTTGCCCCTTAGGAGGCCATGATGGCTAAGGAGATAGTTCGAACCGGGATCTTTTACGACGGCAGCTTCTTCGCCCACGTCAGCGACCATTATCGCTATCACCATCGACGTGGGGCACGGATATCGTTCGCGGGGCTGCACGACTTCATCCGCCAGGAGATCGCCCACAAGGAGGGAGCTACCTCCCCCAAGCTGTGCAGCATCGTCGAGGCGCACTACTTCCGCAGTCGATTTGGTGCGGAAGACGCCGACAAGCACGACGCGCTTTTTCGAGATCGCAGGTTCGAAGATGTTCTGATCAGAGTTGGCATCACCCCGCATTTCCTGTTGATGCCACCGCCGCGAGACGATGCCCTAGGCGGCTCCCCGTCCCGCGAAAAGGGTATCGATGTCTGGCTTGCGCTGGAGGCATTCGAATTGGCTTGGCGCAGGCAATTGGACGTAGTTGTTCTGGTAACCGGCGATGCGGATTTCCTGCCCCTCGTCCGCAAGCTGAACGCCATCGGTACGCGAACCATGCTAACGGGCTGGGATCTTCTGTCATCCGTTGACGGTTCCCGGACACGTACCGCGCAGGCGCTGCTCGACGCCGCGACGTATCCGGTCATGATGAACGAGCAGATCGATGGGCGTCCCCGCAACAGCGAGTTCAAGATCGACAGTCTGTTCATGTCGCCCGGTTCGGCTGACCTACAGCAGCAGGGATCGCCCGGCCCTCAACAGGCAAGTGCCGTGGATGACCGCAGCGCGTCTCTCGACGGCGGCCGGGCGGGGAAAGCACATGGCCAAACGCCTGAGCCTGCCAGTTTCGCCACCGGTGTAATCGACAATCTGGTGTACGACAAGGGGTTCGGTTTCATCCGGCCTGAGTCAGGCGGCGACAACTACTTCTTCCATGCATCCGATGTGGAGTTGTGCGAATTCGCAGATCTGCGACTCGAAGACGCTGTGCGCTTCGTGGTGGCACCCAACCCAAAAGACGGGCGGCCCGCGGCACGGCGCGTGACCCGCCTGCCGGCAATCAGCAACGCCTGAAGAACGCTACCCTTGTTGCGGTCGCGCTGGGTGCCCGACGCCGGCCCGGACGCCCCACGTCGCGCCGCATCCGCGCTTGGTGCATCGAGACCGTCGGCGACCGCGAGTTCGGCCTGTACGGCGACGAACTCGCAGCCCACGCCGACGCCGTCATGCGCCGCATCCAGCCCCGCTTTGGCGAGTACGCCGTCTACGCCCGCACCGAACTCGACGCCGCGTCCGGCCTCGACGACCTTCGTACCCGCCTCTCGTTCGAGATCGGCGGAGGTGCCCGGCAGCGCCCAACCGGCGTAGCTCGGTCAAGTTGGCGCCGGGCGCGCGGTGGTGCGGGCGTGGAGGGGTGACCTCAAAGGTGACAGCGAAGGCGCCTCTCGCTACAGACGCACCTCCGCCTCCTGGCGGATGCGCGCCACCATCGCCCGCAGCCCGTTGCCGCGGGTGGGGCTCAGGTGCGCGATCAGGTCGAGTTCGGCGAACAGTGACTCCATGTCGAACGCGAGAATCTCGTCTGGCGTGCGATCGTTGCAGGCGGCGAGGACGATGGCGATGAGGCCGCGCACGATGTGGGCGTCGCTGTCGATCTCGAGGTGCAGGGTGCGCGCGTCGGGGCGGAAGGTCGGGACGAGCCACACGAGGCTCTGGCAGCCGCGTACCAGCCGCTCTTCGGTCTTGTCCGCTTCGGGCAGGGCGGGCAGGGACTTGCCGAGATCGATGATGAAGCGGTAGCGCTCCTCCCAGTCGTCGAAGAAGCCGAAGCTGTCGCGGATCTGGTCGAGGTCGGCGCTCATGGTTGCCGAAGCGCTCGTGCGGCCGGCGCGCCGGCTCAGAAGAGCCCGAGGGAGAGCTGCGCTTCCTCGGTCATCCTGTCCCGTGACCAGGGCGGGTCGAACACGAGGTCCACCACGACGTCCGAGATGAAGGGGACCCGGCCGACGCGGCGTTTCACGTCGTCGACCAGGACGGGCCCCATGCCGCAGCCGGGCGCGGTCAGGGTCATCTCGATGCGCACGGTGTCGCCGTCGAGCTTGCAGTCGTAGACGAGCCCGAGGTCCACGATGTTCACCGGGATCTCGGGGTCGTGCACGGACGCGAGGGCCATGCGAACCTGCTCGAAGTCGGGTGCGCCGCCCGGCGGGGGTTCGAAGGTGAGGGTCTCGGGCTCGAAGCCGAGGGCATCGGCGTCCTCGCTCTCGATGCGCGCCATGTTGCCGTCGACGATCACCGTGTAGGTGCCGCCGAGCGCCTGGGTCAGGGTGACGAACTTGCCGGCCTCGATGTCGATGGGCTCGCCGGTGGGCACCAGTCGGGCGCTGACGGGGCGGGCGATGGGGACGAGGCGACGTTCCATGGGGGCGACCGCTGCGGCGGTGGTCAGTCCCGGATCGAGAAGCTCTCGCCGCAGCCGCACATGGCGTCCGCGTTGGGGTTGTTGAACTTGAGGACCGAGTTCAGCCCTTCGACGACGTAGTCGATCTCGGTGCCCCGCACGAGCGGCCAGTGGTCCTCGGCCACCTCGACCCGCACGTCCTCGCCGAAGCGGAAGGAACGGGTGCTGGGCGCGTTCCCGGTTGTCGCCGGAGCGGCCGCCGGGTCACTGAAGTCGAGCTCGTACATGTAGCCGTTGCAGCCGCTCTCGGTGACGCCGAGGACGAGCGCACCGGCGCCTTCGCTGCGCAGTTGACGGCGCACGTGGGCGAGGGCTGCCGGCGTGATGCTGATGCTGTCGGGATCGTATTGGCGCGCTTGCATTTCCGTCGACTCCGGGCGCGGCTCAGATGAAAGACCGTGCCTTGTGGACGCCGGCGACAAGCCGCTCGACGTCCTCGGGCGAATTATACAGCGCGAAGGAGGCCCGTACGGTGCCGGGGATGCCGAGCCGCTGCATGAGGGGCATGGCGCAGTGGTGCCCGGTGCGGACCGCGATGCCTTGCCGGTCGAGGAGCGTGCCGACGTCGTGCGGGTGCGCGCCGTCCATGAGGAAGGACACGAGCGGCGCCTTGTGCGGCGACGTCCCGACGATGCGCACGCCCTCGACCTGCTGGAGCCCGGCCGTTGCCGCGTGGAGAACCTCGGCCTCGTGGGCGGAGACCGAGGGCGCGTCCACGGTCTCCAGGTAGTCGATCGCCGCCGCCAGTCCGATCGCGCCGGCGATGTTGGGCGTGCCGGCCTCGAACTTGAACGGCAGCTTCGCGTAGGTGGTCCCCTCGATGCGGACCTCCTCGATCATCTCGCCACCGCCCTGCCAGGGTGGCATGGCCTCGAGCAGCGCCTCCTTGCCGTACAGCACGCCGATGCCGGTGGGCGCGTACGCCTTGTGTCCGGAGAAGGCGTAGAAGTCGCAGTCGAGGGCGTGCACGTCGAGGGGGTAGTGCGCCATGGCCTGGGCGCCGTCTACGACCGTGACCGCGCCGGCCGCGTGGGCCATCGCCACGAGGTCCGCGACCGGATGGACGGTGCCGAGGGCGTTCGACACATGGCCGAACGCGGCGACCCGCACGTTGCCGGCGGCGAGTTTCGTTTCGAAGTCTTCGATATCCAGCGTGCCGTGAGGCGTGACCGCCGCCGCCACCAGCGTCGCCCCCGCGCGCGCACAGGCCATCTGCCACGGCACGATGTTCGAGTGGTGCTCGAGTTCCGTGACGAGCACGGCGTCGCCGGGACGCAGCACGGAGCCGCCGTAGGACTGCGCCACCAGGTTGATGGCCTCTGTTGTGCCCCGTGTCCAGACGATCTCGGTGGCGGCCGCGGCATGGATGCGCCGGGCGACGCGCTCGCGGGCGGCCTCGAAGGCGTCGGTCGCGGCATCGGAGAGCTGGTGGACGCCGCGATGGACGTTGGCGTTGCTCGTCTGGTAGTAGCTGCGGACCGCGTCCAGGACGGCGCGCGGCTTCTGCGTCGTGGCGGCATTGTCCAGGTAGACGAGGTCGTCGCGGCTGCCGATGAGCGGGAAGTCGGCGCGGATGGCATCGATGTCGAGGGGCAGGGGGCGTGGAGTGCGGGTCGACGGGTCGTTCATCGCGCGATCCCCAGCAGCTCCCTGGCGTCATCCGCCAGCAGATCTCCGACGGCTTCGGCCAGGAAGCCACCGATCAGGAGGTCCCGGGCGGTGACCGCGCTGACGCCACGGGAGCGGAGGTAGAAGAGCGCGTCCGCATCGAGTTCGCCGACGGTCGCGCCGTGCGCGCACTGCACGTCGTCGGCATGGATCGTGAGTTCGGGCTTGGCGTTGAGCTCCGCCGTCGGCGCGAGCAGCAGGCTTTTCGTCGTGAGCGCGGCGTCGGTGCGCTGGGCACCCGGCGCAACGTGGATGCGGCCGTTCAGGACGGCTTTCGCCCGCTCGCCGACCACTCCGCGGGCCGTCTGCCGGCTGACCGCGTCCGGGGCTTCGTGCTCCACGCCGATCTGCGTGTCGAGGTGCGTGCGGGGGCCGAGCCGGTAGCCGCAGCGGATCTCCACCTCCGCGCCGCGGCCGGCGACGCGGACGTGCAGGTCGTTCCGGCGCAGCGCGGCGCCCTGGCTGTACTGCGCGAGGCGGTAGTGCGACGAGGCGCCCAGGCGGGTGGCGACTAGGTGGTACTCCACCGAATCCGCAGGCGGCTGCAGGCGCACGTGATCCAGGCGAGCGCCGTCGCCCACCACGCATTCCACCACCCGGTGTACCGGAGTGGCGCCGCGCTCGATGAGGGTCGCGGACGCGTTCGGCTCCACCACGACCAGAATACGCTCGATGCCGCCCCCGAGTTCGCCGAGCACGACTTCGGCGGGGTCGTCCGACGCGGCGACATGGACCAGCAGGCCGAGCCGCATGGCGATGTCGTTGACGTTGGCGAGGGGGTGCTTCGCGCGGTCGACGGCGGTGTTCAGGTGCCGCTCGATGCACGCCCGGTCGCGCGCGTCCGCGCGCGCGAAATCCACCACGTCCGCACCGACCGCGCGGGGTGCTGCGGCCGCACCCGCCGCGGCGTCCCGCTCCGCCTCCTGTTGCGAAGGGTCAACCCCTCGCGCTCCCCGGCTGAAGGCTCCTGCATGCGAGGGGTCAACCCCTCGCGCTCCCCGGCTGAAGGCTTCTGCATGCGAGGGGTCAACCCCTCGCGCTCCCCGGCTGAAGGCTCCTGCATGCGAGGGGTCAACCCCTCGCGCTCCCCGGCTGAAGGCTCCTGCATGCGAGGGGTCAACCCCTCGCGCTCCCCGGCTGAAGGCTCCGTACCAGCGGTTCGGGTTGGAGTAGCGCCAGGCTTCGCAGCGCGGTTCGGGGAGGCCGTGTTCGGCGAGCCGGCGGCGGCTCTCTTCCCGGTCGAGCCAGGGCGCATACGTCACGGGCCGGGCGCGCGTGCGTGCGACGAAGGCCTCGGCGGCGGTCATGCGTCGACCAGCCAGCCGTACCCGTTGGACTCGAGCTCGAGGGCGAGGTCCCTGTCCCCGGTGCGCACGATGCCGCCCGCCACGAGCACGTGGACGTAGTCGGGCACGATGTGGTCGAGCAGGCGCTGGTAGTGGGTGACGAGGACCACCGCGTTGTCGGGGGACGCGAACGTGTTGACCCCGGCGGCGACCACCCGCAGCGCGTCGATGTCGAGCCCGGAGTCGGTTTCGTCGAGCACGGCGAGGGTGGGCTCGAGCAGCAGCATCTGCAGGATCTCGTTGCGCTTCTTCTCGCCGCCGGAGAAGCCCTCGTTGACGCCGCGCTTCAGGAACTCGGGGTTGAGGTCGAGGCGGCTCGCGGCGGCTCGCGCCCGGCGCATGAAATCCATGGCGGACAGTGCGTCTTCCCCGGCGGCGGCGTTCCTGCTGTCGAGCGCCGCCTTCAGGAACTCCATGTTGCTGACGCCGGGAATCTCGACGGGATACTGGAACGCCAGGAACACGCCGCGATGGGCGCGATCCTCCGGCTCGAGACGGAGCAGGTCGACGCCGTCCAGACGTACGCTGCCGGCGGTGACTTCGTAGCCCGGCCGCCCCGCGATGACGCTTGCGAGGGTGCTCTTGCCGGAGCCGTTCGGCCCCATGACGGCGTGCACCTCGCCGCGCTGTACGGTGAGGGTCACGCCCTTCAGGATGTCCCGCCCGCCCGTGCGGGCGTGCAGGTTCTCGATTTCGAGCATGGCGATCCGCCGGGTTATCCGACGGCGCCCTCGAGGCTGACCTCAAGGAGCTTGCCCGCCTCGACGGCGAACTCCATTGGCAACTCGCGGAAGACCTCGCGGCAGAAGCCGTTGACGATCATGGACACGGCCTTCTCCGGGTCGATGCCGCGCTGGGCGCAGAGGAACAGCTGGTCGTCGCTGACCTTGGACGTCGTCGCCTCGTGCTCGACCACGGCGCTCGGGTTGCGGCTCTCGATGTACGGGAACGTGTGCGCGCCGCAGGCGTCGCCGATCAGCAGCGAGTCGCAGCGCGTGTGGTTGCGCGCGCCCGTCGCACCCGGGTTCATGCGGACGCGCCCGCGATAGGCGTTCTGGCTGCGCCCGGCGCTGATGCCCTTGGAGACGATGGTGCTCTTCGTGTTGCGGCCGATGTGGAGCATCTTGGTGCCGGTGTCGGCCTGCTGGGCGTTGTTGGTCAGCGCCACGGAGTAGAACTCGCCGACGGAGTCGTCGCCCCGGAGCACGACGCTCGGGTACTTCCAGGTGATGGCGGAGCCGGTCTCGACCTGCGTCCAGCTGATCTTCGAGCGCGCGCCGATGCACGCGCCGCGCTTGGTGACGAAGTTGTAGATGCCGCCGCGCCCCTGTTCGTCCCCCGGGTACCAGTTCTGCACGGTGGAGTACTTGATCTCCGCGTCCTCGAGGGCCACCAGTTCGACGACGGCGGCATGGAGCTGGTTCTCGTCGCGCATCGGGGCCGTGCAGCCCTCCAGGTAACTGACGTAGGAGCCTTCGTCCGCGATGATGAGCGTGCGCTCGAACTGGCCGGTGTTCTCGGCGTTGATCCGGAAGTACGTGGAGAGCTCCATCGGGCAGCGCGTGTGCTTGGGGATGTAGACGAACGATCCGTCGCTGAACACGGCGGAGTTCAGCGCCGCGTAGAAGTTGTCCGACACCGGCACGACCGTGCCGAGGTACTTCCGTACCAACTCCGAATGGTCCCGCATCGCCTCGGCGATGGAGCAGAAGATGACGCCCGCTTCGCGCAGGCGCTCCTTGAACGTGGTGGCGATGGAGACGCTGTCGAACACGGCGTCCACCGCGATCTGCGGACGCTCGACGCCGGCGAGCGCCTCGCGCTCGTGCAGCGGGATGCCGAGCTTGTCGTAGGTGCGCAGGAGTTCGGGGTCGACCTCGTCCAGCGACTTCGGCTTGTTGCGCGGGGCGGAGAAGTAGGAGATCGCCTCGAAGTCGATGGGGTCGAAGCTGACGTGAGCCCAGTTGGGAGCGCGCATCCCCTGCCAGCGGCGGAAGGCGTCGAGGCGCCAGTCCGTCATCCAGGACGGGTCGTCCTTCTTCGCGGAGATGGCCCGGACCACGCCCTCGTCGAGTCCGGGCGGCAGGGTCTCGGACTCGATCTCGGTGACGAAGCCGGCGCTGTAGTCCCTGGCGAGGCGGTCGTGGACGGCCTGATTCTGGTCGCTCATGGCGGGATTATACGCAATACCCGAGTAATTCAGTCGGGTATTGTCACGTGCCCCTCACCTGTCCCTCACGTGCGAAGGACCCGTTCCAGCCGGTCCAGGGTGCGCATGGCCGGGAGACCCTGGGCGAGGCTCGAGTTGGGCTCGCGTCCGTCGCGGATGGCGTCGAAGAACTCCCGGTCCGCCAGTTCGATGCCGTCCGTCGAGACGGCCACGCCGGACAGGTCGACGGGATCGCCGTGCCCGGTGAACAGGTCGTCGTAGTTCGCGACGTACGTGCCGCGGTCGCAGATGTAGCGGAAGAACGTGCCGAACGGCCCGTCGTTGTTGAACGACAGCGACAGCGTGCACACGGCGCCGCTGGCCGCCTTGAGGCCGATGGCCATGTCCATGGCGATGCCGAGTTCGGGATGCGGGGGGCCTTGCAGGGCGGTGACTTCGGTCGCCGGGCCTCCGGTCTGGTACTCGAACAGATCCACCGTGTGGCACGCGTGGTGCCAGAGGAGGTGGTCCGTCCAGCTACGCGGCTCGCCCTTCGCGTTGGTGTTGGTGCGGCGGAAGAAGAAGGTCTGCACGTCCATCTGCTGTACCGCGAGTTCGCCCGCGGCGATCCGGTTGTGCACCCACTGGTGGGAGGGATTGAAGCGGCGCACGTGGTCGACCATCGCGACGACTCCGGTCTCCTGCTGGACGCGTACGAGGGCCTCGGCGTCGGCCAGGCTGTCGGCCATCGGGATCTCGACCAGCACGTGCTTGCCCGCGCGCATGGCGGCGGTCGCCTGGGCCGCGTGGATCGGTGTGGGTGTCGCAAGGATCGCGGCCTCGACTCCCGGCACGGCGAGGGCTTCCTCGAGGTCGAGGGTCCAGTGGGGGATGCCGCGCTCTGCCGCCACGGTGCGTGTCGCCTCGGCCGCGCCGCCGCACAGGGTCGCGACCTCGACGCCGCCGATACGCGCCAGGGCGTCCAGGTGCTTGTTGCCGAAGGCGCCTTCGCCGGCGACGCAGATCTTCATTCGTCGATGTACCTCAGTCCTGCCGCCTCGAGCTTCTCGCGCATGCCGTAGAGGTCGAGCCCCATCTCGCCGGCGGCGAGCCGGGCGCGCGTCCCGGCCTCCTTGCGCGCGCGCTCCTGGCTCGCCTGCAGGACCTCCCGGGCCCGCGTCCGGGCGACGATGCAGACCCCGTCGTCGTCGGCGACCACGACGTCGCCCGGTGCGACGGGGCAGCCGGCGCAGACCACCGGCACGTTCACGGCCCCGGGGGTCGCCTTCACCGTGCCCCGCGCCGAGACGGCCTTCGACCAGACCGGGAAACCCATCGCGGTCAGGTCAGCCACGTCCCGTACCCCGGCGTCGATGACCAGGCCCCGGACGCCCTGCGCCATGGCCGATGTGGCGAGGAGGTCGCCGAACATGCCGTCCGTGTTCTCGGCGGACAGCGCGACGACCAGGATGTCCCCGGGGGCGCACAGTTCGACCGCCACGTGCAGCATCCAGTTGTCGCCGGGGTGCGCCAGCACGGTCACGGCGCTGCCGGCGACGCGGGCGCCGGAGTAGATGGGGCGCATGTAGGGTTGCAGGAGGCCG
This sequence comes from Pseudomonadales bacterium, assembly GCA_963664635.1. Taxonomy (GTDB): domain Bacteria; phylum Pseudomonadota; class Gammaproteobacteria; order Pseudomonadales; family Azotimanducaceae; genus VXNE01. The sequence goes on from OY761542.1 coordinate 2,388,097, forward strand.
GTACGGCCCTGGGCCTCGTGGACGGTGGCCACGCCGAAGTCGGCCAGGCCGTCGATGGCGGCAGGGTCGGCACGCTCGATGTGGCGGACTGCGACGTTGTTCATGTCGGGATTCCCATAGTGTCGCGTCACACGTGTTCTGACGCTTCAGAGTTCGCCCTGCGCGTCAATGCAAGGCGTGGTCCGCAGGGAATATCGGGCATATTGGCAAGGACCACAACGCGGTCTGCTTGCGAGGGGCGTACCCCTCGCGCTCCCGGCTGAGGGCTCCGGCGAGCATGGCGAACTCCCGAAGGGCGCGCCCCGGGGAGCGCGAGGGGCGCGCCCCTCGCATGAAGATGCCGCCTGTGGCGGTGTTGCGCCCCTTGGCAATGCGGCCAGCATTCCCTGCGGGGAACGCGCCTTGCCACAGACCCCGTGGGACGCGCTGAAGCGCCAGAACACGTGTGACGCGACACTAGGTTTGCCTATGCCATCGCCACGCCGGAGAAAAGCAGCCGCGCGGTGCGGACGACGCCGGCCTCGACGACGCTGCCGTCCGGGCCGAGTCGCATGCGGACCTGGAAGCTCCCGCCCGGATGCTCGACGGCCAGGGTCTTCGGATCGCCTCCCGGTACGTGCGCAAGGCCGGCGGCGGGAGAGTCCGGCAACAGGCAGGCGGTGGCCACCGACACCGCGCCGAGCACGCCGATGGAGCGGTGGCAGACATGCGGAATGAACATGCGGGTCGCGATCAGGCCGCCCTGGCGCGGCGCCGACACCAGGCACATCTTGGGCACGGGTCCGGCGGCCACGTCGCCGAGGCCCATCCGGGGTCCGGCCTGGAGGCGGATGGACTCCAGCCGTTCCCTGAGCGGGGCGTTGGCTTCGAGGGCTTCAGGCGACTCCGTGCCTTCGACTTCCATGTCCGCGGCGCGCAGCACGACCACTGGCATGCCGTTATCGATGCAGGTCGTCTCGACGTCGTCGATCCGGTCTACCGCGTTGCCCGTGGGCAGCAGCGCGCCGCAGCTCGAGCCGGCGATGTCCAGGTAGTTGCAGACGATGGGCGCCCCGGAGCCCGGGACGCCGTCGATGGCGGTGTCTCCGGAAACCTGGACGCGGCCTCCGGGCGTGCGCAGGACGAGCCGGCACAGCGCGCCGGTGTTCACCATGTGGACGCACACGGCCGTCTCGTCGTCTCGGGCCGGGACGAGCGCCTTCTCGATCGCGTACACGCCGACGCCGGCCAGCAGGTTGCCGCAGTTCTGGGCGTCGCTGACGGTCTGGCGCGTGGGGTCGACCTGCAGGAAGAGGTAGTCCACGTCGGCGTTGGCGCGCGTCGCCGGCCCGATCACCGCCACCTTGCTGGTGAGCGGGTGGCCACCGCCGATGCCATCGACCTGCAGCGCGTCCGGGCCACCCATGATGCGTGCGAGAAGGCTGTCCCGCGCCGCGGCGTCGTCGGGCAGGTCCGCCGCGAGGAAGTAGGCGCCGCGGGACGTGCCGCCGCGGATCAGGGCACAGGGAATGGCCGGCATCACGCGGCCTGAAGACGGGGGAACACGCGCCGGGCGTTGTCCGAGAAGATGCGCGCCCGGTCGGCGTCGGAAACGCTGGCGCCGTCGATGTACCGCCGCGTGTCGTCGTAGTGGTGCCCGGTGCGCGGGTCGATGCCGCGCACCGCGCCGAGCAGTTCCGAGGCGAACAGGACGTTTTCGGCGGGGATCACGTCGAGCAACAGGTCGATGCCGGGCTGGTGGTACACGCAGGTGTCGAAGAAGACGTTGCGCAGGACGAGTTCCTCAAGAGGCGGTTTGTCCATCGCCTGCACCAGGCCCCGGAAGCGGCCCCAGTGATAGGGGACGGCGCCACCGCCGTGGGGGATGATGAAGCGGATGGTCGGAAAGTCGGCCAGGACGTCGGAGGTCAGCATCTGCATGAAGGCCGTGGTGTCGGCTCCGAGGTAGTGGGACCCCGTTGTGTGGAAGGCGGGATTGCAGGCCGCGCTCACGTGCACCATCGCCGGCGCGTCGAGTTCGCACATCGCCTCGTAGAACGGATACCAGTACCGGTCGCCCAGCGGCGGTCCGGTCCAGTAGCCGCCGGAGGGGTCGGGGTTCAGGTTGCAGCCGACGAAGCCGTATTGCTCCACGCAGCGCGTGAGTTCGGCGATGGAGGCCGTCATGTCCGTGCCCGGGGACTGCGGCAACTGGGCGACGCCGACGAAGTTGTCCGGGTAGAGCTGCGCGATGCGGTGGATGAGCTCGTTGCAGTGTTCGGTCCAGTGCCGGGACGTGTGCGCGTTGCCGACGTGGTGCCCCATCCAGCTCGCCCGCGGCGAAAAGAGCGTGAGGTCCGTGCCGCGCCGCGCCTGCATCGCGAGCTGGGCGCCTTCGAGGCTGTCGCGGATCTGCTGGTCCGAGATGCCGAGCAGGCCCTTGGCGCCGCGGGCCATCGGGTCGCGCTCGAGCTCCGCGCGCTGCGCGTCGCGGTAACGGCCCAGCGCGTCGGGGGCGGTTGTATAGTGGCCGTGGCAGTCGATAATCAGGTGGTTTCCCCGGGCGGCGCGCATCTGGCGGCGGATAGTGTACGAGATTGGATGCAGCGGTTTCGGCGAGGCGGTGCAGGCCTTTGCGGCCGAGGCGGACGGCGAGGTTCTGTAGCGCATGGACCCGGACTGGCTCCCGTTTCACCCGAGCCCGTCGCAACCCGCGTACCGCCCGCCCCCGGGGGCCGTGGACGCGCACTGTCACGTCTTCGGCCCCGCCGCGCGGTTCCCCTTCGCGCCCGAACGCAAGTACACGCCCTGCGACGCCGGCAAGGAGGAGCTGTGGGCGCTGCGCGACCACCTGGGGTTCTCCCGCAACGTGATCGTGCAGGCGACGTGTCACGGGGCCGACAACCGCGCCCTCGTGGATGCGCTCGCGGATGCGGGGGACCTCGCCCGGGGCGTGGCGACCGTGCGCCGGGACGTCTCGGCGGACGAGTTGCAGCGCCTGCACGCCGCCGGTGTTCGCGGCGTGCGTTTCAACTTCGTCAAGCGCCTCGTGGACAAGCTGCCCCACGAGGATCTCGTGGAGGTCGCGGAGCGGGTGGCGCCGCTCGGGTGGCACGTCGTCATCTACTTCGAGGCCGCCGAACTGCCGGAGATCCGCGATCTCGTCACCGCGCTGCCGACGGTCGTGGTGGTGGACCACATGGGGCGTCCGGATGTCACGCAGTCGGTGGAGGGGGAGGCGTTCCAGGAGTTCGTGGGCCTGCTGGCGGAGCACGAGAACTTCTGGACGAAGGTGAGCTGCCCGGAGCGGCTTTCCCAAGGCGGACCACCGGACTACGCCGACGTCGTGCCGTTCGTGCGCCATCTCGTCGAGCGCTTCCCGGACCGCGTGCTCTGGGGCACGGACTGGCCGCACCCCAACATGAAGTCGCACATGCCCGACGACGGCAAGCTCGTCGACTTCCTGCCCCGGATCGCGCCGACCGAGGCGTTGCGGCAGGCGCTGCTGGTGGATAACCCGATGCGGCTCTACTGGCCGTAGGACGTCTCGCACGCCGGTCGCCGCCGCCGGTCTCGTCGTGCTGTCGCGACTGACACCGGCGACGTTCCCCTGGGAGCCCCCCTCGACGGGTGATCCAGGGGAGTGAACCCGGCAGCCGCGCGTTTGCCTGCTCCCGTTCAAAATAGTTACATTGCTACATCTGGCCCGGGGAGCTTGCGGTGACCGTGACCACCGTAACGAGCAGGGAACTCAATCAGGACGTTGGCCGCGCGAAACGGGCAGCGCGGGCGGGGCCCGTGTTCATCACGAATCGGAGCCGGCCGACGCACGTGCTGCTCTGTATAGAGGAATACCGGCGTCTCGCGGGAGAGCGCCGCAGCCTGGTGGAGGCCTTGTCGATGCCGGGACTCGCCGACATCCATTTCGAGCCGCCGAAGTTGGGCATTGAGACCTCGCCAGTCGAGCTCTCCTGAATGTTCGTGCTCGATACGAACGTCGTCTCGGAGTTGCGCAAGGCCGGCGATGGCAAGGCGGACCGGCGCGTCGCCGAGTGGGTGGCCGGGCAGGCTGCCTCTGCGGCGACATCGCTTTCGAGCTACACGGAGAGATCTCGCGGATGATGCACTGCCACTGCTCCATCTGCGGCACCTGCGGTTCCTTGGTGCCCCGCGAGCGCGACCCCGGCGCCATGCAGGTTCCGGCGGGGTCGCTGGACACCGACCCCGGCCGCCGTCGGGCCGCGAACATCTTCACCGGCTCGATGGCGCCCCGGGCGACCCTCGACGAAGGCATCGCCTGCTTCGAGGCGTACCCGGCGCCAGCGTGAGGTTGGCGGGTCAGAGATCGGAGGAGCCCAAATGACGCTGACGGCTGACCTCTCCGCGACGGCGAACGCTCTCATCCGGATGCCCGCGGCAGCGGTCTTCGATGCGTTCGTGAATCCGGCGACCATGAGCAGGTTCTGGTTCACCCGGCGCGACGATGGATTGCGCGAAGGCGAAACGGTCATCTGGTACCTCGGTGCGGAACCGGATGCGCCACGGTTCGAAGTGCGGGTGACGTCGCTGCAGCGCCCGCGCCTGATCGTCATGGAGTGGGAGAGCGCCGGCGGCTTTACGACGGTTCGGTGGACGTTCGAGGCGAAGAGTCCGGACGCAACCGTTGTCCGCGTCGAGGAGACGGGGTACTCCGGCGATCCGCAGACGGTCATTGACGCCGCGCTCGACTCGACAGGCGGCTTCAACCAAGTCCTCATCGCTGCAAAGGCCTGGCTTGAGTATGGTGCGCCGGTCAACGTAGTGGCGGACCATGTCGCGGATTGATTCCGGTCGCGGTGCGACGGCCCGCGAAAAGCCCTACGCCGACATCCCCGGCACGGTCGTGTTCGACTCCGACATGGCGCGCCGCGGCTTCCACGCCAACCAGTTCTGCATGTCGCTGATGCGCCCGGAGAACCGCGAGCGGTTCCTGGCGGACGAGGCGGCCTACCTCGAGGAGTGGCCCATGTCCGTCGCGCAGAAGGACGCCTTCCTGCGGCGCGACTACAACGCCCTGCTGCGACTCGGCGTGAACGTCTACTACTTTGGCAAGCTGTTCTTCACGGACGGCTGGAGCTTCGAGCAGGGCGCGGCGGCGATGGCCGGCATGCCGCAGTCCGAGTACCGCGCGATGATGCTGGCCGGGGGCCGCGCGCCGGAGGGCACGGCCGATGGCTAGCCCGCATTTCTCACCAGGGGCCGCGATGATCGCGGAGGATTTTGGCCGCGTGCGCGTGCTCGCGACCGAGAGCATAGCGGGGCCTACGGTTGAGGGAGCATGTGCGCGCACGGGGCCAAAAGACCCGCGAGGGCGCGGCCAGCGCAGTCCGTTCTTGGCGCGATCACTTGGCATCGTGGTCAACCAATTGAAACCCAAGAACCTTTTGACACCGACCAGCGGCCTGGTGAGAAATGCGGGCTAGGGTGACCGCCGGCGTCGCCATGTCGCACGTCCCGGCGGTGGGCGTGGCCTCCGACCTGGGCCGGACGGAAGAGGACTACTGGAAGCCGCTCTTCGCCGGTTTCGAGTTCTCGCGCCGCTGGATCGCGGAGCAGCGCCCGGACGTCGTGCTGCTGGTCTACAACGACCATGCGACGGCGTTCGACCTCAATATCGTTCCCACGTTCGCCATCGCGTGCGGCGAGGAGTTCGAGGTCGCCGACGAGGGCTGGGGGCCGCGGCCGGTCCCGAGCGTGCAGGGCGCTCCGGACCTCGCCTGGCACGTGCGGCAGTCCGTCATCGAGGACGGCTTCGACCTCACCTCGGTCGGCAACGTCCCGGTGGACCACGGGCTCACCGTGCCGCTGACGGTGATGTTCGGCCGTCCGGAGGCCTGGCCCGTGCGCGTCGTCCCGCTGGCCGTGAACGTCATCGTCTATCCGCCGCCGTCGGGACAGCGGTGCCTTGCGCTCGGCGGGGCCATCCGCAGGGCGGTCGAGTCCTTCGATGCGGACCTGAACGTGCAGGTGTGGGGTACGGGGGGGATGAGCCACCAGTTGCAGGGGCCGCGCGCCGGGCTCATCAACAGCGCCTTCGACGCACGCTTCCTGGACGGCATGGTGCGCGACCCGGAAGGCCTCGCGCGCATTCCCCACGTCGACTACATCCGCGAAGCCGGATCCGAGGCCGTCGAACTGGTCATGTGGCTCGTCATGCGCGGCGCCCTCGACGCACGCGTACGGGAAGTGCACCGCCACTACCACGTGCCCGCCTCGAACACGGCGTTCGGTCACCTCATCCTGGAGAACGCGTCCTGAGGCTTGCGTCTCGGCCGGCATGGTCTGCCGGCGTGGGCTTGTGCAAAATATACTTGCCCAAGTATATTTGCAGCATGCCTCAAGTCACCGTGTATCTCCCCGCCGATGTCCTCGATGCCGCGCGCAAGCACGCCGGCCTCGCGAACAGCAGCCTGTCGTCCTGGGTGGGCGGGCTCATCCGCGATGCGACGGCGACCGAGTGGCCGGGCAGCCTGGTGGACCTGCTGCAACACGGGAGCGGCGACCTCGTGGAGCCCGACGATCCTCCACCGGAGGACGTGAATGTCTTCGGCTGATGTGGCTGCTCGATACCAGCGTCTGCGTGCTGCTGATCAACCGGTCGGACGAGCGGGTGTCCGCGCGCCTGCTCGAGCACGCGCCCAGAGCCGTGCGCCTGTGCAGCGTAGTGAAGGCGGAGTTGTACTTTGGTGCGCAGAACTCGGCGCGGCTGGCCGAGAACCTGCAGCGCGTCGAGACTTTCTGTCGCGTCTTTGAATCGCTCCCATTCGACGACGAGGCGGCCCGACACTACGGGATCGTGCGTGCTCGGCTCCGGCGGGAAGGCCGGCCCATCGGCGGCAACGACCTCATGATCGCGGCGATCGCCCTGGCCGAGTCGCATGTCCTCGTGACGCGCAACATGGATGCGTTCTCGAGGGTGTCCGGCCTCGAGATGGAGTCCTGGTAGTGGGGAGCGCGGTCACGCCTCCATGACCGAGAACCGCTCCCGGTCGCGGGCGCCCTGGGCCGACCGGTCGAGACGGGAGACGGCGAACATCGTCCCGAACGCGGCCAGGATCGCGTACAGCCCCGGGTAGGCTTCCGGGAAGACCGGGCGCTCGTTGCCGAGCACGCCCACCCAGACCGCCGGCCCGAGCACCATCAGGCCGATCGCGGTGACCAGCCCGACGATGCCGCCGGCGACGGCGCCGCGGGTCGTGAAGCCGCGCCAGTACATCGAGAGCATCAGCAGCGGGAAGTTGGTCGAGGCGCCGATCGCCAGGGTCAGTGAGACGAGGTAGGCGATGTTCTGCTTCTCGAACAGGATGCCGAGGATGGCCACGCCCACGCCGAGCCCCACCGTCGCGATGCGGGACACGCGCAGGCGTTCGCGCTCGGTGGCGGCCCCGCGGCGGATGGCCTGCGCGTAGATGTCGTGGGAGATCGCGGAGACCGCAGCGATGGTGAGCCCGGCGACGACCGCCAGGATCGTGGCGAACGCGACCGCGGCGATGATGCCGAAGAAGACGTCTCCGCCGACCGCCCGGGCGAGGTGCACGCTGACCATGTTCGCGCCGCCGATGACCTGCCCGGACGAGTCGAGGTAGGCCGGGTTGTCCGTCACCAGGGCGACCGCGGCGACGCCGACGACGAAGAAGATCGCGAGGTTCACGATCGCGATGGCGCCGAGGGCGACGCCGGCGGACAGCCGCGCGGCCGCGGCATCCGGCACCGTGAAGAAGCGCATCAGGATGTGCGGGGACCCGCCCAGGCCGAAGCACAGGGTGATCCCCAGGGACAGGGCGGACAGCGTCGAGAGTCCGAGCCCGCCGGGCCGGGTCAGGAAGCCCCCGGGTCCGTGCAGGGCGCCGGCCTCCGCGTACAGCCGCGAGAAGTCGAAGTCGAAGCGCGCCAGCGCCAGCATCGCGAGGACCACGATGCCCGCCAGCAGCAGCGCGGCCTTGGTGATCTGTACCCAGGTCGTGGCGAGCATGCCCCCCACCGCCACGTAGAGCACCATCAGCGCGGTCACGATGACGACCGCCCAGGCGTAGCGGATGCCGAACAGGACCTCGATCAGGGCGCCGGCGCCGACCACCTGGACCATCAGGTACATCACCGAGAAGGCCAGCGCCGTGACCGCGGCCAGGATGCGCAGCGGCCGTTCCTTGAGGCGCGCGCAGACGATGTCCGTGAACGTGTAGCGCCCGAGTTCCTTCAGCTTGTCCGTCACCAGCAGGATGACGATCAGGAACGCGACCATCGGCGCGGCGAGGTAGATCACCACGTCGAAGCCGGCGGTGAAGATGATGGCGGACATGCCGAGCACGGTGGCGGCGGACATGAAGTCGCCGGCGATGGCGAGGCCGTTCTGGAAGCCGCCGATCCGCCCGCCGGCGACGTAGAAATCGGCCGCGCTGCGGGTGCGCCGGGCGGCGACGGCGGTGAAGCCGACGGTCACGAGGACGACGGCGAGGAAGCAGGCGATCGCCGTCATGTCCGGTGGCGCTGGCGCAGGTACAGGTAGACGAACGCGAGAATCGGCGTGCCGACCAGCAGCGCGGCGCACGCGGCCATGCCGAGGTTGAACGGGCCGGCGAGGGGCAGCGCCAGGAGCTCCGGCCACACCGGTATGCCGATCGTCAGGAGCAGGAACAGCGCCATCACGGCCAGGGCGCAGACCCAGCGCGCCCTCATCGGGGCGACCCCGGGGCTTCTCCTCGCGCCCGCCCACCCGCCCCACGCGCCCGCCCACCCGCCTCTCGCGCCCGCCCACCCGCCCCACGCGCCCGCGCGCGAAGCTGCATCGCCACCGTCAGGTAGTAGTTCCTGCCCGTGGTGGTGAGCAGGGGGCGGGCCAGGGCTTCGAGGGCATCCGCCTTGAGTTGCATGGCTTCGGTGTCCCGCGGATCCAGCGCCAGCAGGCGGTCGCAGAGTTCGGCGGTCCATTGCGGGTCGGTAGCCAGCGCGGCCGCCGCGCGCTCGCGCAGGACTTCGGCGCCGCCGGCAAGCTCGGCCACGCGCGCGGCCTCCTCGGCCGGCGACAGCGGGAACAGCGAGGTCGGGTTGCCGTCGAACCAGCCGAGGTAGCCGCTGAAGATCGACCGTACGGCCCAGGCCGGGTTGCCGTAGTAGGGGCGGAGGTAGTCGAGTTCCGCCAACTCCGGAGGAACCTTGACGACCTCGACGAGCTGGTCCGGGGTCAGTCCCCGGTTCATGCCGGCGATCGTCTGCTCGAAGATCGAGCGGATCGCGTCCCGGTAGCTCGTCAGCACCTCGCGGACGCGCCCGCGGCCGAGCACGGGGCGCGTGTGTCCGCCGACGAGGTGCGCGGGGTTCTCGGCCAGCATGGCGTCGAGGGTCGCCGTCCACGCCCGGACGTCGCGATAGCCGGTGCCGCGAATGGCGTAGAGGTTGGGCCAGGACTTGTAGAAGTTGTCGCCGGCGAACAGCACTTCGCGGTCCGGATACCACACGAAAAGCTGGTCCGACGTCTCGCCCGGAGCCGCCACCAGCTCCAGGCGGACGCCGGCGACATCGACCCGGCGGCGCGGCTCGGTAACGAAATGGGTCGGGGTGACGCCCGGCCTGGAGGCGGGCCTGCGGAGTTCCGGCCGGTAGGCCCGGGCGACGCCGTTGTTGATGCGCTGTTCGGGGGGGAGCAGGAAACCGGCCTGGCGGGCGCCGCGCAGTCGCTGCACCGTCAAGCCGGCATCGGTTCCCCACCGGGCCTCGTGCCCGAACTCGGGGCCCGCCCAGATCTCGGGCGTCCCGCCCGCCGCGAACACGGAGACGCCGCCGGTGTGGTCCGCGTGCCCGTGGGTGAGCACGATCGCGGCCACCGGGAGGTCGGTGATCTCGCGGAAGGCGGCCAGGGCGCCGCGGGCGGCGGGCGCATCGATCTGCGTGTCGACGATGACGATCCCGGTCTCGCCGACGATCATCGAACTTGGCGAGACGCCGAACCCGACGCCGGTGTAGACGCCGTCCGCGACCTCGATGACGGCCTGGTCGAACTCGGACTGGCGTTCCCCGAGGAGGCGTTCCGCTGCGGTCTCGGCCGGCGCGTCCGCGCCGTGGACGGCAGAGGGCGCCAGCGCCGCGGCCGCTACGATGGTTCCGAGCACTCGGCTCGGTACTGACCCGGTCATGCGTTCATTCCCCTTGTTCTCGGTGCGTTCAGTCCTCGAACGGCAGGCCCGCATACTGCTCGCAGACCGCCGTCATGTAGGCCTCGGACGTGGCCATGTGCTGCAGTTCCTGCTCCTGCGCGCGCAGGTCGAAGCTGCCCTGTTCGGGAAACCGGTGCAGCAACCCCGTCAGCCACCACGAGAACCGGGCCGCCCCCCAAACGCGGCGCAGCGACATGTCCGAGTAGGAGGAGAGGTAGCCGTCGTCGCCCGCGCCGTAGTGTGCCGCAAGCGCCCGCGACAGGTAGAAGACGTCCGAGATGGCGAGGTTGAGCCCCTTGGCGCCGGTGGGCGGCACGATGTGCGCCGCGTCCCCGGCGAGGAACAGGCGGCCCCAGGACATCGGTTCCGACACGAAGCTCCGCAGCGGCGCGATGGATTTCTCGATCGCGGGGCCGGTGACGATGGCGTCCGCCAGCGCGGCGGGATAGCGAGCGCGGAGTTCCTCCCAGAAACGCGCGTCCGGCCAGTCCTCGAAAGTGGCGTCGAGGGGGCACTGCACGTAGTAGCGCGCCATGGCCGGTCCGCGCTGCGAGCAGAGGGCGAAGCCGCGCGGGCTGTTGGCGTAGACCAACTCCGGCAACGGCGGCGTCTCGGACAGGATGCCGAGCCACCCGAAGGGGTAGGTCTTCTCGAACTCGCGGCGGCGTGCGGCCGGGATGGCCTGCCGGCTGACGCCGTGAAAGCCGTCGCAGCCGGCCACGAAATCGCACGCGATCCGGTGCCGGGCGCCGTCGCGGGCATACGTGACCGACGGGACCGTGTCGGTCAGGTCGTGGAGGACGACGTCTTCCACCCGGTCGAGAATGGCCCCGCCGGCCGCCTCCCGGGCGCGGTAGAGGTCTTCGGTGATGCCCGTCTGTCCGTAGGCCATCATCGGGCGGCCGGCATGGCGGCGGGTGTTCATCGTCAACCGGTGCGCGCCGCCCCACACGATGTCCGACCCGTCGTGGACGTGGCCCTCGCGGTCCATCCGCGCGCCCACGCCGGAGTCCCGCAGGACCTCCACCGACCCCCATTCGAGCAGACCGGCGCGGATCCGCCCGAGGACGTGCGCCCGTGACTGCCGTTCGAGGACGACGGACTCGATGCCTTCGAGGTGCAGCCGCTGCGCGAGCAGGAGGCCGGCCGGCCCGCCCCCGACGATGACGACCCGCGTGCGGGTCTCACGCATCGGCCGCCGCCGGCGGCGCCGTCCGGATCGTCCCTGTCACCGTTGTCTCCGTTTCCATGCGGCTCGACCGGGGCCGCGGCGTGTGGCGTAGTGTTCCAGAAGACACCCGCGACGCGCGACCTCCGGTGGCTGCCGGGCAGCTGCCGGGCATTTGACGCGTTTGGCGCGGCCCCTGCACACTTGCCGGCAGGGCTCAGCCATCGTCGAACCCGCCTCATGCCCAAGCTCGAACAGATGCCCGAGGAACATGTCTACCAGGCGTACGGCATCTACCTGCTCGGCGCGCAGCACCGGTTGATCCAGCAGCTTCGGCAGCGCTTCGGGCCGTCCTCCCACGGCGACCGGACCTGGCAATCGAGCTTCATCCTCATGGACTACCTGCAGCAGCGCCCGCCGCGCGTGCGTTCCCGGATCATGGAGATCGGCTGTGGCTGGGGCAGCGCGGCGGTCTACTGCGCCAAGACCTTCAAGGCGCGCGTCACGGGCGTGGACTTCGACCGGGACGTGTTTCCGTTTCTGGAACTGCTGGCGGGGCTGAACGACGTCAAGGTGACGGCGCTGCATCAGCGCTTCGAACGGCTGACGACACGCCGTCTGGGCGAGGAAGACCTCCTGATCGGCTCGGACGTGTGCTTCTGGGATCGTCTGGTCAAGCCGATGGCCAATCTCGTCGGCCGCGCGATGCGCGGGGGCGTGCCGCGGGTCGTGATCGCCGACCCGGGCCGGACGACGTTCTACGAGTTGGCCGAGCGCTGTTCCAGGCGGTGGCACGTGGAGCTTACCGAGTGGTACGCGTCGGACCCCGGGCGGGTCTGCGGCGAGATTCTCGAGGTGCGCAACCGCCGGGCCTGACGCTCGCGGCCGGACGCGTCGGGCCGCACGCGTCAGGCCGGGCGGATTGAATCAGGCCTCCGCTTCGTTCGACAGGAACGACCGCAGTTGGTCGGAGAGGCTGTTGCAGGCGCTCTGGCGCACCCGGGCGACGATGGGAATCGGTATGACGAGGGCCGGCACGAAGCTCGTCCCCACGGCCTCCGAACGCACGCGCCCGACATTGATGCCGTGGTGTACGTCCCACACGGAGGCCTCGTAGCTGGAGTCGTTCTCCCACGACAGGAAGCCGAAACACGCCGGGATGCCGCCGCTCACCATGGTGCAGTTGACGGTGCCCGTCTCGCTCGTGCGCTGGGTCGTGCCCTCGATCCAGATCAGGTAACGCACGCCGATCTCCTGGATGCGTTCCGACAGCAGGGGGTGCGCCACCACCGCGGAGAAGTCGTCGACGTCCAGGGGCGCCGTGCGCGGTTCGAACCAGGGGAAGGTCGCATCGACGAAGTCGCTCTCGGACATGACGCCGAAATCCCGGTTGCCGCCGGCGACGGCGCGGCTGACGCAGTCGACGAAGCCCGATTCCGTCTCGCCGCGGGTCTTGTGCTTGCGCCCGAGGACGACGATGGACTCGTCCGCGCTGATGCCCGTGCTGCCCTCGCGTACCTCCTGTACGGTGGCCGTGACGCAGCCGGGCACGATGGCGACCGCTCCGAGGGCCGCGAGCACGATCGGGAACCCGCGCTTCATCCGCTGCGCTCCGCGGCCCTGGCGGTCAGGTTCCGGATCTCGGGCGCCTGCGGGAAATAGAACGCGAAGTGCGCCGCCGCGTCGCGCAGCGCCCAGATGGTCGCTTCGTTGAGGCCGAGGTCGCTGGCGGACTCCATGAATCCGAAGTTCCGGGAGTTGCTCTTGCCATAGGCGGGCAGCGGCCAGCTCGCCACCAGTTCGCCGTCCGGCTTGTAGATGTCGATCTTGTACTTGATCCAGATCTCGAAGAAGTCGCTGCGGGTCTGGGCGGGGATGGAGAACTGCAGTTCCTCGACCGAAGGAACGATGATCGCGTCCACCGCCGCCCCGGGTGCGTCGAGGGACTCCACGCGCTCCGTGCGCGCGAACATCGCGTCGAACACGCGCTCGAAGACGGGTACCTGCGTGGAGCCGAGTTCGATGCGGAAGTTGCCGTGCTGCTCGAGCTCTTCCTCGTGCACGTAGTCGGTGAGGGAAGCGTCAAAGTGGACACCCATGGTCAGCGGCAGCGGCTCGACCAGCAGGTTCGGAACGGTCGTTTCCACGAGGACGTTCGCGCCGCCACAGCCGGCGAGAACGAAACATGCGGTCAGGATCCCGGCGGGAAGCGGGTTGCGCATCGGCCACTCCGGTTGCAGCCTCACTGTGCAGTCAATCCGCACGGTGGTCAAGTCGGCCGGAGGTGCGGGGAGGCGAGGCGGGGCCTCAGCGGCGTCGTTGCTGGCGAAACCCGTAGCGGGCGGACCATGCGACAGACGCGAAACAGCGGCGATGGCGAGTTCGCGGCGATCCCCGTTGCTATACCGGGTCTACCGGGTCTACCGGATCCGGAACGCGGCGGCACTCTCCTGGCTGCCGCCCCGCCCCCCGATGGGAGATCGCTACGACCCGCCTGTCGCCGCAGGCAGGACGAACGTGCGAGTACTCTAACTCCAATTTGAAACGAAAAGCAACGTAAATATGTCATATTGAAACGGTGACGCCGCATGGCGCCGGACACGACTGCTCGTCAGTCCACCGTATCGAGCCCGAGGCCGACGAAAGTGCCGTTGTTCCGATACGTCAGTTCCCGCATGAGGGCCGCGAAGCGGTAGGCGGACTGCTGCTGGCGGGGTGCCGCCTTGAAAATGACCGGGAAGCCCACGGCGTGGATGCGCACGCGCCGCTGGCCGCTCGCGTCCGCGCGGTTGATGCGGTCCACCGTGTCGACCACCTGCTCGACGGAGTCCCCGCTGAAATCGTCGCCGAAGACGTAGATGCTGATCCGCTTGTCCGGCGACCAGAAGGTGGCGACCGCCTTCTCGATGCCCTCGACGGGGCTTGAGTTGCTGAAGGGCGCCCAGGTTTCGAGCCGCCGCATGATCGCTTCGCGCCGGGTCGGGGAGTCCGGAATCCAGCGGTCGCGGTAGTTGGGGAACATGTAGTCGCCCATGTCGTTCATCACCTGGATGCCCTTGACCTCGGGGTAGATCTCGAGTGTCTCGGCGAGCTTGCGCACCACCGAGCCCCAGGCGAAGCGCTGCATGCTGCCGGACGTGTCGATGACGAAGATGATGTACTCGGAGTCGACCGTGATTCCGCCGACGACGTTGTCCGGGCGCTCGAAGCCGGCGCCGAGCAGGCGCGTCATCTCCTCGGTGAGGCTCTGGCGGGCGGCGGCGAGGCGGCTGCGCTCGACGGCCTGGATGTCGGCCGTCTCGCTGGTGGCGGCGAACTCGCCGAGTATCTCGGAGAGTTCGCGCCGCGCGCGGGCGAGCTCCCGGAGGTCCTCCTCGAGCTGCCGCTGCTCCTCCGACATCTGCCGCTCGAGGACCTGGATCTCGCCGCGTATCCGGTGCGCCGAATCCCGCTTCTCGGCGACCTGCCCGTCGAGATCGACGCTCGTGAGTTCGAGCGCCATGGGCTCCACGGTCTTGGTGATGATGAGCAGCAGCACGATGGCGCCGAAACCGCAGCAGATGACGTCGAGGAAGGACAGGCTGAACTCCTCGACCTCGCGTCGGGTGCGCGTCTTCATGGCCAGTCCTGCGAGGGCGACATGTACACGCCGCCGGTGTTCTGGGCCAGGGACCAGTAGGCGGCCGGTGCGAGCGGATCGCCCTCCATGGGGAACATGATGACGTTGACGGGAACGCCGGGCGGCAGCCGCTCGAGGGCGTCGCCGTAGTGCGACATCCGCTGGCGGCCGGTGACGGTCCCCCGCCGCGGTGGGTCGGCGCCCTGCGTGGGCAGGCCGTCCACGACCAGGAACATGTTGTCCGGCGCGGGATCCATCGCGGCGACGGCGACGAACAGGTTCTCCAAGCTCGTACCGCCGCTCGGCGGGGTCTCCCGGAGCCCGTCGACGGCGTCCGCCATGGTGTTGGCGTCCGTGGTGTCGTGCCACGCGTCGGACGGGAGCACGGACTCGGCCCGCGTGTTGAAACGCACGATCTGGAACTGGCTGTCGATGGGCACCTGCGCGGCGAGCCATTCGACCGTGCGAACTGCGCGCCGCCACTTCGGCGACCGCAGTTGCCGCTCGACCGGCATGTTGCGGCGGCGCAGGACGTTGACGATGCTGCCGTCGAGCATGCTCGCCGAAGCGTCGACGGCGATGAGGATGCGGGACCCGCCGACGAAGAGGCCCGTCAGGTACTGCCGATCTCCCTCGCCCTCGACGAAGATGGCCGAGCGTCCGGCGTTCTCCTCCTCGACGGCGCGCAGCCGCTCCACCTCCTCCTCGCGTGTGTCCACGTCCGCCTTGAGTTCCTCGAGGCTCTCGGTTTGCGCGATCGTCGCCGCTTCGAGTTCGTCGAGTTCGTCGCGTTTGCGCTCGGCATCCTCGGTGAGCGCGAGCCGGGCGCGGCGCGCCTCCGCGATCTCCCGCTGGAGCTCCTCGATGCGTTCCCGCAGCTCGGTCAGGTCCGGGCGGCCCGTGTCGATCTCGTAGTCGAGGAGCCGGATCTCGGCCAGGAGATCGCGACTGACCGCGCGCACGTCCTCGTCGGTGGAATGCTCGATGATGAGAAAGATCAGCACCACGGCCCCGAACCCGCAGGACATCACGTCCAGGAAAGACAGCGAGAAGGCATTGAAGCGGCGCTTTCTGGCCATGGGCTACGCGTCGTTGACGACCCGTACGATCCGGAACGCCCGCCCGCCGCACTCGATCAGGGCGCCCGGCGCCGCCGGGGCCTCCTGCGCCTCCTGCGCAAGGGGCTGGCCGTCCAGCGAGACCGGCACACCGCCCGCGGGCACGACGTGGTGCCCGCCGTCGCGGCTCAGGATGCGGAAGGCGCCGTCGAGGTCCCCGGCCTCGGGATGGTCCGCGGCGTCGAACGCGTCGCCGAGCGGGACCGCCACGGCGCCGCAGAGCAGGTGCGTGCCGGCGGCGGCGTCCGGGAGCGGCGACGCGGCGGCGTGACGCGCCGGCACGGACGAGACGAAGCTGACGCCATCGTCCTGCCCGAGGATGTCCGCGTTCGCCTCGACCCCGGCGCGCGCGGCGTCCGCCTCCAGCCGGATGACCTTGTGCCCCAGGCCCGCGAGCAGGCGCTCGAGTCCCGGCAGCCGCCGTGCGCGGTGGGTGAGCGCGAGGGGTGCCGGGGCGTCGATGTGCTGCGCGAGCATTTCGTAACGCTGTGCGGACTTGGCGGCCAACGCGGCGAGGGGCAGGTCTACCGTGCGCGCGTCGCCGCCGTGCACGACTTCCACGGTCAGCTCCGCCGCGCCGCTCGCCACGGCGGCATGGACCTGATCGAACACCTGCTGTTCCGCGGCCGCGATGCTCAGGGGATCGAAGCGGGTTTCGGCGACGAAGCGGTCGGCGACCGCGTCCACCCACCCCTCGAGCAGGCGCAGCAGGCCCGCTTCGGGAACCTCCTCGACGGCGGTCCTGCGTACCGTCGAGCCGCACGCGAGCGTCGCGACCGAAGCGCGGTGCAGGGCGATGTCGAGCACCCTGGCCTCCGCGGGCAGGGCGGCCAGGCAGCCGGCGGCGACCGCCGCGTCGAGCAGGGATGCGACCGTCAGGCCGGCTTCCCGGGCAATGCCGAGCAGCAGGCCGAGTTGCTCCGGGGTGCTCGCGCTCGGGACGACGATGTGTACCGCAGCGCCGTCGAGCCCCGCGAGCGCGGCGATCTCGCGCAGGTGGCGATAGACCAGGTCGGCCTGGTTGGCGACGCCCGGCGCCGTGGCGGTGACGGGCTCGGCGTTCATGCGGGCGAAGTACTGGTTCTCCGAGCGCCGCGGGTCGAGGCGCGCGGTCGCGAGCGCGGCGTCGCCGAAGGCCGGCGCGCGGCCGGCGAGGGAGGCGATGCCGGGCTCCCGGTAGGCCACGGCGCCGTCCCGGGACAGGGTGATCTCCGCGTCGTTGAGCTCGAGGACCCACACGGTCAGCGGACCTGCATGTGCCGGATGAGGCGCCGGTCGCAGTACGTCTGGATGTCCAGCACGAGACGTTCCTGCACCAGTTGGACCTGGTCGACGAGGAAGCGGATCAGGATGCTGATGACCAGGGCCACGAACGTCGAGTTGAACGCCACGCCCAGGCTCTCGGTGACGCCGGCGATGTCGCCGCCGACCGCTTCGTAGGCCTGCGAGAGGGCGTCCCCGATACCCCGGACCGTCCCGATGAACCCGATGGACGGAATGGCCCAGGTGATGTAGCGCACCATCGCCAGTTCGCTGTCGAGGCGGTCGGACTCGGCGTCGCAGACCTGGCGCACGGCTTCGGAGACGTCATGCACGTTGCGCGTCGAGGCAAACCGTTGCAGGGCCGCCAGCAGCGCCCGGGGCAGGAGCTGGTTCTGCGCGTCCGCGGGCAGCGCCTGGATGGGCCGGGCGTACTCCCGGGTGTCCTCCGGCAGGATGCTCATGCCCTCGCCGACATGGGTGATCTCGGCGTCGAGCAGCCGCCGCTCCCGGAGCGTGTTGCGCCCCTTGAAGCCCATGATCGCGATGGCCCACAGCCCCAGGATGAAGCACGACTCCTGCTCGTAGTCCCGCAGCACGACGTACAGCGAGCGCTCCTGGTCGACCGCCTCGCCGGCCGCCGCCTGTTCGGCGCGCACGGCCAGGATGGCGTCCGCGTTGGGTCGGACCACGGTCACGTAGACGAGATGCACCACGATGATCGCCAGGAACAACGCGATCACCTGGTAGATCGATTCGAGGGGCAGGGACCTCTTCATGGGGCGTGTCCGGGTTCAGATATCGACTGGAAAGCGCACGGAGAGATCCTCCGAGATGTCCTCGCTCGGTACGAAGACCTCGGGGCTGTTGCCGGGAGCTTCGGGAGCGCCGTTCGCGGCGGGCCGGGCGGGCGGCGCGGTCTTGTCCGGGGGCTCCGCGCGGCGTCCGGCCTCGGCTTCCGTGTCGGGTCCGGCGTCCTCGGCTGCCGTGGCCCTCGCGGTCTCCGCGGATTCCTCGCTCTGCGCGGCGTGGCACGGCGGGACGGCCGCCAGGAGCCAGAGGAGCGCGACGGCGGTGAGGGCGGTCCCGCGTCGGCGTCGCTGCGGCGGCCCCGCGGTCGGTGTCGTGTCCATGTCGGTCATTCCGCGAACCGTGCGATGCGGAACCCGACGTCGGGACGGCCCTTGGCCCCGTAGTCGCGGAACGTCAGCCGCAGTTCCGAGATGGCGCCGTGCATCCAGCTCGAACCCTTGATCACGTGGTAGTCCCCCTCCTTCGGTCCGAGTGGATTCAGGCGCTGGTCCGGTTCCGGGATCTCGTAGAAGTCGTGTACCCATTCCGCGACGTTGCCGCCGAGATCGTGGAGCCCCTTGGCGTTCGGCCGGTAGGTGCCGGAGGGCGCGCTCACGATGTAGTTGTCGTTGTAGCCGAAGACGATGCGGCCGACAACGTGGGTCGCGGACCGGTCGGCGTAGTTCCCGTGCCGGTCGGGCGGGGGGAGATTCGCGCCCCACGGGAAGCGCAGCAGGGGCGCCCCGTCTTCGACGTGGCGGGCCGTCCACGCCCATTCCGCTTCGGTCGGCAGGCGGTAGCCGAGCGCGTTCGCGTCGTGGCCCACGACCTTGCCGAACTCGGCCGCGTAGAACGGTGCGAGGCCCTCCTGCTCGGAGAGCCAGTTGCAGAACAGGGCGGCTTCCTCCCAGGTCACGTTGGCGACGGGCTGCTCGTCGGCGTCGAGGTCGGCGGTCTCGAAGGAACCGGAGCTGTGGCCGGGCGCGAAGCGGCGGAACTCCGCGTTGCTGACTTCCTTCTC
The DNA here is from genome assembly GCA_963664635.1 of Pseudomonadales bacterium. Taxonomy (GTDB): domain Bacteria; phylum Pseudomonadota; class Gammaproteobacteria; order Pseudomonadales; family Azotimanducaceae; genus VXNE01. The sequence goes on from OY761542.1 coordinate 2,407,244, forward strand.
GGCGATGTAGAAGAAGCGGGTCAGGTCCACGTCCCGAAGCACCTCGTTGGCCCGGCGGCCGGGTTCGCGGCGCGAGGCGCCGAGCCGGATCGGCGAAGGCTGCATGAGCAGCAGTTGCTGTCCGAGACTCGTGGCGACGCGGGGCTTGAGGCGCGCGAAACGGGCTTCCTCCAGGGTCAGGAGCCGCACCTTGATCTCCTGCGCGAAACCGGGCTGCGGCGTCACGGTCTTGCGGTAGCCCGCGTAGCCGGGCTTCCTGACCTCGATCTCGTGGGGCATGGCCGCGAGGGTGAGCGTACGGTTCACGCCGCCGCTGCGCTGGCCGTCGATCCAGAGTTCGGCGTCCGCGGGGTCCGCCGTCACGGACAGATCGCCCATGAGGGCGGGCAGGTCGAAGGCGACGGCGGTCTCCTGCCCGGAGGCGACGCGCACGGTGCGGGTCACCGGCCCGTGGCCGATCTTGAAGACCCGGATCCTGTGGTCGGCCCCGGGCGTGAGGGTCAGTTCCGTCGGTGTCGTGCCGCGATAGGCGCCGTTCACCGTGATGCCGGCGCCGCGCGGGGAGGAACGCACGCTCAGGAGTCCGTCGGCGCGCTGGAGGTCGATCGGGGCGAGGACGAGGGCCTCTTCGGCGCGCACCTGCAGGATGTCGCGCCACACCTTGTAGCCGGCCAGCTTCACCTCGATGCGGCGCTCGCCGCTGGGCACCGGCACGGGCCCGGGGGTGGTGCCGACGGCGGCGTCGTCGATCCGCACCGCGGCGCCGGGGGGACGCGTCGGCACGGTGACGTCGGCCCAGTCCGGGCGGAGCACCGCGCTCACCGTCTGCTCGACCTGTCGTCCTTCGACTTCGACTTCGACCTGGGCGTCCTGGTAGCGCGGCAGCGCAATGGTCACGGTGTGCGCCCCGGCGGCGACGTCGCTGGTGAACGGCGTCTCCCCGAGCGGGGTATCGTCGACGTGGACGGATGCCCCCGCGGGCTCCGAGCGAAACGCGACGCGGCCCGGCAGGCGGATCATCTCGTGGGCAAAGGTCTGGCTGCGCGGTTCCGCCACGATGACCTCGGTCTCGAGCGGGTGGTAACCGGGGGCCGTGGCCCGCAGCCGATAGGCGCCCTCGCGGAGCAGGCGAATGCCCGCGAACTCCATCTCGAAGCCGCCGCTCACCTCGACCGCGGCGGTGGCCGGTTCGATGTCGAAGCGCACGGACTTCGCGGTGAAGAGGAACCAGAGGAACCACGCGACCGCCAGCCCCGCCGTCAGCGCCGCGATGCGGCCTCGGGAGAGCGGGAGGCGACGCCGCGCCTCGTCGATCTCCGTCGGCTGGAAGCGGACGGGCTGGATGGTCGCGGTGGAGGTCGGGTCGTTCATCCGGACCAGACTAGATACGCTCTTCGCAGCGGATGGTGACCGGGGCCATGCCGGCGTCGAGCACGATTTCCTTGCGGACATCGCGGCACCCGGCGCGGCTGCCGACGATCGTGTAGCGGCCCGGCCGGAGCTGCAGCGCCCGCCGCTCGAAGCTGCCGAGACGCCCGACCCGGTAGACGGTCACCTCGGTGGCGTTGTCCGAAACCAGGACCAGTTCCACCGGGACCTCGGCCCGGGACAGGAGCGCGGCGAACTCGGCGACCGTGTCGCGGTGGGCGGAGCCCGCGTCTGTGTCTTCGCGTACGCGCTCGAGCAGCCGGCGCGCGCGGGCGAAGACGGTGTCTTCGGAGAGCGCCGCCGGGTCGTCGAGGTGGGCGCGCATGTCCTCGATGGCCTCCACCCGGCGCTGCAGCCGCGTGCGGCCCTCGCGCGCGAACTGCAGGCTCGGGTCGATCCCGAGGGCCGCGTCGAACGCCGCCAGCGCGCCGGTCCAATCGCCTCCGTCCTCGCGCTCGCGCGCTTCGGCCTGCAGGCGGTCGATGCGCGCGAGGGTACGTTCGCGCTCGGTCTGGACCAATCCGGCCTGGGCCACCTCGTCGTCCGGGCGCGCGGCCAGGACCTCCCGGAAGACCGTCTCGGCGGCATCGAAGTTGCGTTGCTCCAACGCGGTGAACGCGCGGGACAGGCGTTGCGCGTGGGCGTTGCGGGCGAGCTCCGCGCGGACCTCCGCCAGGGCGGCGTCGATGCCGGTGGTGCGCCCGTCGAGCGAGCGCGCCTCTTCCAGGAGCGCGAGGGCCTCCCCGGGGGTGCCGCGCAACCGTGCGCGCTCTGCTTCGCGGAGCAGGTCGAGCACTTGCGGCTGCCGCACCGCGCGCTGGCGGCCGGTGCGTCCCGCCACGGAGTCGGGGTGGATCGCGAGCGCCTCCTCGAACGCGGCGTGCGCGTCCTCCGGCCGCCGCTCGTCGAGCGCCGTGCGCCCGCGTGCGATGGCTTCCCGGTACAGGGCCTCGCCGCGGTCGCGCACGGCCTCGAGGTCGTCGAGCGCCCCGGCGTATTCCTCGAGTGCTGCCTCGAAACGCGCTTCGAGGAACAGCCGGTCCGCATGGGCGGCGCGATCCAGGACCGCGGCCAGCCCCGCGCCGCCCCAGTCCGCGACGTGCATGTCTTCTTCCAGCAGCCGCTGCAGCTCGACGAAATGGCCGAGCGCCTTGCGCGCGTCGGCCTCGGCCCGTTCGAGTTGGAGTTGCCGGAACGGCGGTACGTTCGGAGCGCTCGAAGCGCTGCCACGCCCGGGCCCGGGCGCCGTGGTCTCCTGTGCGGAGCCCGCAGGCGTGCCCGCGACCGTGGCGTCGGGCGCTGCGACGCGCCCCGGCAGGGCTACGATGATCCACGCCAGTGCTCCGGCGAGAGCCAGCACAACGGTGGCGAAGGCCAGCGTGCGGAGCGACGGCAAGGCCGGACGCCGGCTCCGGTGCGCCCCCTGCGTCAGGGGCGCGGCGGTGGGAACGATCGTGACGCGGTCGGTGTGGTCAGGCTGGGTCATCTGCGGTTCGAGCAGCCGTTTCGGTCTGCAGGTCCGCGCCTTGCCCGGCGTCGTCCGCGGTTTCCGCAGCGCCCGCGGCCCCGGAGGAGAGGCCCGCGGGATCCGAACCGAGCGCGAGGCCCAGCTCCTCCAGGTAGACCCTCTTGAGGATGCGTCGCAACTCTTCGTACTGTTCGTCGACGGTACCCTGCAGCCGCAGGGTCTGGTTCTCGAGTTCGATGGTGTGCGGCACGATCTCCGCTTCGGCGGAGAGGCCGAGTTCCTGCAGGACTTCCGCGTGGACCCTGGCCTGGGCGAGCTTGTCGATGGCGGTCTTGAGGATCCCCGCACCGCCGATGATGCTGACGATCCCACCGTAGCGGGTGGCGAGGCGGTCGCCCTGCGTCTGCGCCGCGATCCCGCCGATGACCGCGGCGGAGCCCGCCACGATCCGGGCGCGGGCCTGCTGCTTGGCGCGCTTGTAGGCGATGGCCTCGTCGTAGGTCGCGTGGCGCCAGTCCTGGTAGGGCTCGAACATGCTGGTGCTGAAGGTCGCGTAGTGCTCGTCGAGGGTGTCGATGAACAGGTATTCGCGCTCCCGGATCTGCCGGACGCGGCCCAGCATCGGGTCGCCCTCGGCCGGCAGCCGCTCCAGCGTCACCTGTCCCGAACGCGCGCGGCCGAGGTAGTCCGCGAACGCGTCGGGGGCGAAGTCGCGCGCGAACTGCATCTCGGCGGTGGTGCGAATGGCGCGGATGTCCTCGGGAGACAGCGTCTTGAGGTGCGCGAGCATGTCGTCGGCCAGGGCCCGGTACGCCGTCTGGAACGGGTCGATCTCCCGCGGCACGGTGTCCTCGTAGGCGTACTCGCTCGCCAGGGCTTCGTAGTCGCGTTCGAACCATGCCGCCCCGCGTGCGTCGGCCGCGCGGGCGCGCAGCCTGAGGCTCTCGCCGTCGGAGTGCTCGATGGTGCCGGTGACGGTGACGTCGACCGCGTGGGTCGGCCGCGGCACCACGCGTACGGCGCCCCAGTTGCCCGTGGACTGCAGGAGGTTCTTCAGGAAGTACGCCATGTAGTTGCCTTCGGCGCGCCGCACTTCGGGCTGAATGTTCAGGGCGACCTGCTCGTCGTACTCCTCGGGCACGTTCGCATCGAACACCGCGATGCCCACATCGAGCAGCAATTCCTCGGGGACGTTCCAGGCGAGCTGCTCGGGGGGCGTCATGTCGACCACGCGCACCGTCTCGCTCACGCAGCCGGCCAGCGCGGCGGTCAGCAGGCACGGCAGGCATCGCGCTGCCAGGGTCACGGTTCGCATGCCCGGAGTCTGTCGGATTTGCCGCGCCTGCGCCAGTGACGGGAAGGCAATGCCGTTAACCTTCCCGGCAGCGCCGATACTCGTCCCACAGGGCCGCGCGCAGGGCATCGTCCGCCTCCGCCATTGCGGCTTCACGCAACTGACGGCAGACCACGTCGTCGTCCCGGGCATCCGCGACGTCCGGTGGCACGGGCGCCGCGGGTACGGGTACGGGGCGGGGCGTGGGCCGCGGAATCGGCCGGGAGCCCTCTTCGGGCATCACGCCGGGCGATGGCTCGCCGGGAACGCCGGGGGTCTGGTCGGACTCGCTCCGGGGGCCGCCACCGCGATCCGGCAGGGGGGTCGTACCTCTCTGCCCAGCGGTCTCGTTCCGGCGGGCCAGGACGTCCGCTCGCTCGGCCAGGATCTCGCCGTCGAGCACGCCGATGGCTTCCTCGAATTCGCCCGCCGCGCCGGGGCGTCCACCGGGGGGCTCGCCCGTCTCTTCGCCCCCGGCGTCCGCGTCTCGCGGGCCGCCGGCGGGCCGGCGGTCACCGGGATCCTCGTTGCTCGACTCCCAGCCGTCGTTGCCGGCTTGCGGCAGCCCTCCCTCCTGGTCGCCGGGCGTGCCGGCGCCGTCCTGGCCCGGGACGGGAATCGCGCCGTCGTCCCCGGTCTGCCCTTCCTCGGACCCTTCCTGTCCCGGCAGCGAAGGGTCGGAGCCGGCGGTCGAGGGGGACTGCTCTCCGCCGGGCAGCGATGGGTCGGAACCTTCCGCGCTCGGCGACTGCGTGGGTGTCGGTACCGCGGGACCCGAGGAGTCCCCGGTCGAACTCGGCGACGAGTCCGGCCTGGAAGGGCTCGAAGGGCTGGGCATCGAGGGTTGCGACGGCCTCGGGATAGATGGGCTGGGCATCGACGGGCTGGGCGTCGACGGGCTCGGCATCGATGGGCTGGGCATTGACGGGCTGGGCGTCGACGGCGATGGACGCGACGGTGAGGGCATTGACGGGCTCGGCGTCGACGGTGACGGTCGCGAGGGGGATGGCATGGACGGCGACGGCATCGACGGCGACGAGGGGCTCGGCGGACGCGGCGGCGGCGGCATGCTGACCGGCGACGAACAGGCGGCGATGCCGCACAGCGCCGACCACCCCACGGCCTTCCACCACGCGGCCCGAGCCCGGGCTGTCCAGCCGCGGACGCGGATCCCGGAAGTAGTTTCCATGGCGGGCTTCATGGCCTGAATGGAGTGCCTTTCGCCATCATACGGAACCACCCGCATCGCCGACAATACGCGCCACGGGCCGCGCCGGCAGGGCGGTGACCACCGACGTCGACCCGCGGCGTCGTCGTGGCGAAATCGTAGGGCATGATGGCTGAATGCCGCCTGAACGCGCGTGGGGCGGTGGGGCTGGGCCGCGAGCGGAGCCGCAGGCGACGGTTGCGGGGCGTTATCAGTTTGGGTCGGCTTCCTTCGGGACGTACACGAAGCGGTACTCGACCGGGACGTCCGCCGCCGCGACGGGTGCGGCGTCCACGAAGGCGGGCCGGTAGCGCGCGCGTCGCACCAGTCTGCGCACTTTGAAATCCATCAGTCCGGTCGGCTCGGACCGGACCGTGTCGAGTTCCGCGACCGTGCCGCGGTCGGTGACCGCGAGGGCGAGTTCGACGATCCCGCTGCGGGGTTCGCCCTGCGCATCGGACGGCAGTTTGGGGTTGGGCGGGAAGGGCAGGTAGAGGGGCGTCGGAGCCGCGAATGTCGCTTCATGCCGCGCCGTATCTTCCTCGAGGAGTTGCCACACGCGCTCATACAGGGCGAACGCGCGGTCATGTTTCTCGAACAGCAGGTACCAGTCGGCCAGCTCCAGCATCGCTTCCGCGATATCGGTGTCCGTCGCGTCGGGATTCGCCTGCCTGAGGTTGATCACCGTGATGAGCGCGCGCTCCCCCGGCGCGAAGTTGTTCACGCTCAGGGCGCGGTTGCGGGAACTCGCGCGCAACGACGATACCGCCGGCTGGTTGCGCGTGGCGCTCAGGTTGTGTGGAAATCGCTCGTTGCGAAACGTCGCCGCGACCCCGCGCAGCGCGCGGATCATGCGGGGGTCGCCGGGCGGAAACTGGCTCGCGGCGATCGCGACCGCCCGGTCGAACAGATAACGCGCGGAGAACACGCGGTGGTTTTCCTGGTGCCATTCCGCGAGCGTGAACAGGCCCGGCACGAGGCGCGGATCGTCGCGGCCGTAGGCGCGCATCAGGACGCTGAAGGCGTAGTCGTGGCGCGCGTCCGCCGCCGCGCGGTCGCCCATCGTCGCGTGCACGACCGCCTCCCGGTACACGACGTCGACCTGGCCGGGATCGAACAGGCCGAGGTTGACCCGCGCCACGTGCAGCGCCCGTTCGTACGCCGCCAGCGCTCCAGGCCCGTCACCGCTGCCGAGGAGCGCATCGCCGAGCAGCGTCAACGGTCGCTTGAGCGTCAGGTCGTAGCGACTCGACGCGTCCTCGACCTCCTCCACCAGCCGTTCGGCGGCGGCGGCGGCGTCGACGAACTCCCCCGCGGAGAGCTGCAGTTCGATGCGGCCTTCGGCGTCCTGGGCTTCCAGGGCTTCCTGGATGGTCTCCTCGCCGGCCGCCGCAACCACTGCCAGGCACGCTGCCAGGAAGAGTCCCGGAGCCGCTCCGGCGCTACGCTTCATCGAGGGTTTCGACCTCCGCCACGGGGCAAGCCCGACTCTCGGGTGTTTCGCTGAGTGTCATGCCCGCCGCGGGGAGAGTCAAGGCGACGCGTCGCCGCCGGCCTCCCTGCGGCGCGGCCCGTTTGGCTATCATCGCCGCCGAAGGGCCCCGCGGCGCGGAGCGCAGAGCATGTCGGACGTCCAATACGAAATCGATGCCACCGGCCTCGTCTGTCCGGAGCCGCTGATGATCCTGCGCAACCGGGTGCGGGAGATGCGCCCGGGCGAGCGCGTCCGGGTCGTGGCCACCGATTCCTCCACGACACGCGACTTTCGCAACTTCTGCCGTTTCCTGGGCCATACCCTGGAGGAACTCGGCGGGGAGGAGCGCCTGGAGTTCGTCATCGAGAAGGGGCGATAGCGGGCGCGGCCGTGCCTGAAAGCTGCGATGCGGTGGTGATCGGCGCGGGCGTGGTGGGTCTCGCGGTCGCGCGCGAACTCGCCCTTGCCGGGCGGGAAGTCCTGGTGCTCGAGCGGCACGACCGCATCGGCGCCGAGACGAGCAGCCGGCATTCCGAGGTCATCCACGCGGGCATCTACTATTCCACGGGCTCGCTGAAGGCGCGCACCTGCGTGCGCGGCAAGGCGTTGCTGTACGAGTACTGCAGGACCCGCGGGGTGCCGCACGCGCGCATCGGCAAGATCATCGTGGCCACCTCCGAGAGTCACTTCGGCGTCCTGCGCGGCTATCGCGAGCAGGCGCGGGCGAATGGAGTGGGGGAACTGCCGTTGCTCGACGCCGGGGAAGTGGCGCGCCTCGAACCCGCCGTCCGCTGCCTCGGGGGAATCTATTCCGAGAGTACCGGGATCGTCGACAGCCATGCGCTGATGCTGAGCCTGCAGGGCGACCTCGAAGCGCACGGGGGCGTGGTCTCCCTGTGCACGGAGGTGACGGCGCTGCGCCGCCACGGGGACCGCGTGGGCGTACGGTGCGGCGACTACGAGCTGTCCGCCGCCACGGTGGTGAATGCGGCCGGGCTCTTCGCCCCCGCGCTGGCGCGGGCCTTCCGGACCGGCTACCGCGGCTTCTTCGCCAAGGGCCACTACTACGCGCTTTCCGGCGGCAGTCCGTTCACGCACCTGGTCTACCCGGTGGCGGAGTCCGGGGGCCTTGGCGTGCACGTCACGCTGGACCTTGCCGGCCAGGCCCGCTTCGGACCGGACGTGATGTGGATCGACGCCGCCGACTACGATTTCGACACCGCCAACCGGGACCGCTTCGTGGCGGCGATCCGCCGCTACTATCCGGCGCTCGACGAGGAACGGCTGCACCCGGGGTACACGGGCATCCGACCGAAGATCGTGCCGGCCGGCGCGCCGGCCGGAGACTTCGTGATCGAGGGGCCGGCGGAGCACGGCGTGTCCGGACTGGTGAACCTGTTCGGCATCGAGTCCCCGGGCATGACGGCGGCGCTCGCGATCGCCGAACGGGTAGGGAAGCTCTGATTGCGAGCTTCCCCGCCGCGGCACCGGGATGCGCCGGCCGTCAGGACTGGCGATACGTGGCGAGGAAGCGGGCCAGGCGCTCCATGGCCTCGGTCAGTTCGTCGGCGTGGGGCAGGAACACGAGCCGGAAGTGGTCCGGTTCCGGCCAGTGGAACCCGCTGCCCTGCACGACGAGCAGCTTCTCCTTCCGCAGCAGGTCGAGGGCGAAGCGCTCGTCGTCGACGATGCCGAACCGCGCGGTGTCGAGCTTCGGGAACAGGTACAGCGCCCCCGCGGGCTTGACGCAGCTCACGCCGTCGATGGCCTCGAGGAGCGCGTGGGCGTGCGCGCGCTGTTCGTGGAGCCGCCCGCCCGGCGCCACCAGTCCCTCGATGCTCTGCGTCCCGCCGAGGGCCGTCTGTACGGCGTGCTGCGTGGGCACGTTGGCGCACAGACGCATCGACGCCAGGATGTCGAGTCCCTCGATGTAGTCGAGGGCGCGGTGGCGGGCTCCGCTCAGCACCATCCAGCCGGTGCGGAAGCCGGCCGCGCGATACGCCTTGGAGAGCCCGTTGAAGGTGACCGCGAGGACATCCGCCGGGATCGAGGCGGCCGGCACGTATTCGGCATCGTCGTAGATGACCTTCGCGTAGATCTCGTCGGCGAACACGATCAGGTCGCGGCTTTCGGCCCAGCGGACGAGGTCGGTCACGCATTGGCGGCTGTAGACGGCGCCGGTGGGGTTGTTGGGGTTGATGAGGACGAGGCCCTTGGTGCGGCGCGTGGTCAGGCGCCGGACGTCGGCGAGGTCGGGCATCCACGCCGATGCCTCGTCGCAGCGGTAGTGCACCGGGACGCCGCCGGCCAGGCGGACGGCGGCCGTCCAGAGCGGGTAGTCGGGGCTCGGCAGGAGCACCTCGTCGCCGTCGTCGAGCAGCCCCTGCATCGACATCACGATCAGTTCGCTCGCGCCGTTGCCGATGTACACGTCGTCGACGTCCACCTCCGGGATGCCGATCTGCTGGCAGTACTGCATGACGGCCTTGCGCGCGGAGTACAGGCCCCTCGAGTCGCAGTACCCCTGGCTCGCCGGGAGGTTCCGCATCACGTCGCGCAGGATCTCCTCCGGGGCCTCGAAGCCGAAGGGCGCGGGGTTGCCGATGTGCAGCTTCACCACGTGGTGCCCCTCGTCCTCGAGCCGCTGGGCCTCGGCCGGCACGGGCCCGCGGATGTCGTAGTAGACATCCGCGAGCTTGGCGGACTTCGCGAAGTGCCTGCGTCCGCGGGGCAGCGCCGCGATGCGGCCGGAGCCGGCCGCGGTGTCGATGGCGGTGTCTTCGCTGCCTTGCACGGCGATGGTCCCTGCTGCAAGAATCGCCGGGGCGGCGGTCGGCGGATGGTACCAGCCGTGTCAACGAACGTGGGAACGGAGGCGGGAGGAGACGCGCGGGATGACCAGGATCGAGAAAACGGATGCGCAGTGGCGGGAGACGCTGACGGAGCGGGACTACGAGATCACGCGGCGGGCCGGGACGGAGCCGCCGTTCACGGGGGTCTACTGGAACACGAAGACACCCGGCATCTACAACTGCAAGTGCTGCGATGCGCCGCTGTTCGATGCCCGCACCAAGTACGACTCCGGCTGCGGCTGGCCCAGCTTCTACCAGCCCATCTCGGCCGACGCGGTGGCGACGCGTGAGGACAATTCGCTGTTCATGCGCCGGATCGAGGTGCTGTGCGCCGCCTGCGACGCCCACCTCGGCCACGTGTTTCCCGACGGCCCGGCGCCGACCGGCCTGCGCTTCTGCATGAACTCCGCGTCCCTGGACCTGTCCGCCGAGGCGAAGGAGGACCTGTCCGCCGAGGCGGAGGAGGACCTGTCCGCCGAGGCGGAGGAGGACCTGTCCGCCGAGGCGAAGGAGACGCCGGGAGACTGATCCCGCCGTGGCGCGTCAGTAACCCGCCGCCATGCCCTCCTTGCGGTGGTCCGACGCCGCGCAGTAGCCGTCGGCCACGCGCAGGATGAGTTGCGCACCCCCGAACAGCGCCGAGTCCGCCGTGGCGACGCGGTGTCCGCGCGCATGCAGGGCATTCGCGACCTCCGCGGAGAAGCCGGCCTCGACCGCCACGGTGTAGTCCGGCAGGACCTGCCAGCGGGGTGCGTCGGAAGCGGCCTGCGGGTTCTCGCCGAGATCGAAGACCCGGTGCACGGTCTGTACGTGCCCCTGGTGCTGCATGTGTCCGCCCATGAAACCGAAACTCATCCGCGGCGCGCCGTTCTCGGTGACGAAGCCGGGGATGATCGTGTGATAGGGCCGCTTGCCGCCCCCGACCCGGTTCGGATGTCCCGGCGCGAGGCTGAACCCGTTGCCGCGGTTCTGCATGGCGATGCCCGTGCCCGGGATGACGACGCCGGAGCCGAAGCCCATGTAGTTGGACTGGATGAAACTCACCATGCGGCCGTCGGCATCGGCAGCGGTCAGCGTCACCGTGTCGTGGCCCACCGGCAGGGCTACCGGCGGCGGCGTGGTCGCGGAGCTGCCGATGGAGCGGGCGGCGCGTGCCAGGGACCCGGGCTCGAGCAGCGCGTCCGGCGGGGTCGTCATCGCGCGCGGGTCCGCGAAGTGGTCGAACGCGGCGCGGATGGCGATCTTCATCGCTTCGACTTGGCGGTGCACGGACTCGACACCGTTGGGCGGCAGGTCGGCCAGGCCGAGGCGGTCGAGGATGGCAAGCGCGATCTGCGCCGCCAGTCCCTGGCCGTTCGGGGGGATTTCGTGCACCGTGACCGATCGGTAGTCCTGGGCTATGGGGTCGACCCAGTCGGCGGTGTGGGCCGCGAGATCCTCGCGCGTCATGGCCCCGCCCTCGGCGGCTGCCGTGTCCGCGATGACGTCGGCCAGCGGCCCGCGGTAGAACGCTGCGCCGCGTGTTTCGGCGATCAGTTCCAGGGTGGTCGCGAGGTCGGGCCTGGCGAAACGCTCGCCGGGCCCCGGGGCGCGGCCGTCGGGGCCGAAATGGGCCAGGAAGTGGTCGAACTCCGCGTAGGTGTCGAGGGCGAAACGCCAGTGCCCGGCGGTGATGTGGCCGACCTGAAAGCCCTCGCGCGCGTAGCGTATGGGCTCGGTGAACAGTGCTTCGAAGGGCAGGGCGCCGAACCGTTCGGAGAGCGCCACCCACGCGCTCACCGCGCCCGGGACGGTGACCGTGTCCCAGCCCTGGGCAGGCATGTGCGCGTGTCCCGCGAAGCGATCCGGATGCCACGCCATGGGCGCGCGCCCGGAGGCGTTGAGACCGTGCAGGCGGTCTCCATCCCAGATCATGGCGAAGGCGTCGCTGCCGACGCCGTTCATGTTCGGCTCGACGACGGTCAGCGTGATCGCCGCCGCGAGCGCGGCGTCGACGGCGTTGCCGCCACGGCGCAGGGCCTCGATGCCGGCCGCGGTCGCCAGCGGCTGGGAAGCGGCGACGGCGTTGGCGGCGAACACGGGCGCGCGGCGGGAGGCGTAGGGGAAGGTCCAGTCGGGCATCGGTCGAACTCGTCGCGAGGTCCGGCCACGTTAGGCGGCGGCATCCGAGACAAGCCCGACGGCGCGCGCTATCGGCAGGCGGTCTATCGTGATCACGCAACGCCGGGTGGGGCGTGGGGCCTGCGTGGGTCGGTTCGCGTCAGTTGTCCGCCGCCATCGCGCTGGCGTATGCCGGGCGCGCGGCGCAACGGTCTCCGTACTCGCGCAACACGGGTGAGTCCGGGAGCACGTCGAACCTTTCCATGATCTTTACGCTGGAGCCCACCATGATGTCGGCGGCACTGAACCCGTCGCCGAGCAGCCATGGGCCGGCCTCCCGCAAGCCGTTCTCCAGCGTCTCCACCATGGCGTCGAAGTCGCCCCAGCCGTGGGAGAGTCGGTTCGGCTCGGCGCCCAGGAACCGTTCGGCCAATGCGGGTTCCATGACGCCGGGCGTATAGAGCATCCAGTAGAGGTATCGCCCACGGGCCGGGTCGTCGAGCGACGGCGCCAGCCCGCACTCCGGATAGCGGTCCGCGATGTACAGGCATATGGCTGCGGAGTCCGCCATCTTGACATCGCCGTCGGCCAGGGCCGGAACCTTGCCCATTGGGCTCGCAAGCGCGAAGTCCGGATCCCGCGGCGCGCCTGGATCATGGATGTCGACCAGCACCCGGTCGTAGGCGACGCCGGCTTCTTCGAGCATCCACAAGACGCGCGATGCGCGTGTATTCGGGCACCAAAAGAACTTCACGGATTCCTCCTTTGCGTGAACCATGGCAGTCTGCCACATCGCAGCGAAGCCGACACCCGTGCCAGGACCTAGGAGCTAGCGACGTAGGAGTTTCGCACCGCGAAACTCCCACCCATCCACGAGGATGGGCCGCGACCGCCAGGTCGCGCTAGCGCCGCGCACGCAGGAGGTTGGCCGGGGCGTACTGGTCCGTAAGGGCAGCCTTGCCGCGGTCCCAGCGCGGGGCGCGCTCGAAGGCGCCCGGAAAATCGACGATGGGAACGCCGAACGGTTCCAGTCTCCCGCGCCAGGCGGCCGCGGTCTCGACCGTGGTTCGCTCTGAGGGGAACGGCGCCGCGGATCCGAGCAGGATGCGGTTCAGGCTGAAATCGGCGGTGAAGTCGATGAACGGCCCGAACGCCTGAAACCAGGTCTCGGATTCGTGGTCGTCGAGACCGCTGTCGCGGAACGTGTTCGCCGCGACCACCCCACGCTCGGTGAGCAGCGCCCGGGTCTCGCGGAAGTACTCGACGGTCATGAGGTGCTCGGGGATGTACTCGTTGCCGAAGGCATCGAGCACGATGAGATCGTAGCGGCGCGCGCGACCGCTCGCACGGCGGGTGAACACGCGCGCGTCCGCAACGAACACCTGCATCCGTTCCGTTGCCTGAAAGCCGAAGAAACGCTCCGCCACGGCGACGACGACCGGGTCGATCTCGACTACGTCGATGCGCGCCTCGGGGAGCAGCTCCGCGAATGCCGCGGGCAACACGCCGCCGCCGAGCCCGACCACGAGGACGGTCTCCGGGTTCGGGACGAGGAGGACGGCCCCGAGCAGCATGCGCGTGTAGGGCAGCACCAGCCGGCGGGGTCGCCGCCGGTCGACGCAGGACTGGTTGCGCAGGTCCTTCCTCGCCTCGAACTGGAGGCACACGAGCGCGCCCCGCTCCGTGACCAGGACGGTCTGGTACAGCGACGCCTCGCGGTGGATGACCTTGCCGTGCCCGTGCGCCGCCGCGAGACAGAGCACGGCCGCGGCGGCCCAGCCGGCCACGATGCGTCGGAACTCCGCTCCGTGTCCCCGCTTCACCCGGCACGTTCCCCGGCGAAGGCGACGGCCGCCAGCGCCACGAGGGCCGCGGCCAGACCGGCAAGAATGGTGTCCACTTCGAACCACAACACGAAGTAGAAGGACGTGCCGAGGGTCCCCGCGGCGCTGCCGAGGGTGGAAACGAAGTACAGCGTGCCGGCGACGCGTCCCGACTCGGGCGCGGTGCGTACGAGCAGGCGCACGGCGTAGGGGGAGATCATGCCGAGCAGCACGGTGGGCAGGGCGAACAGCACCAGCGACGCGGCCAGCGACCCGTACCGGGGATCCTCGATCGTGTCGAAGAGCCAGGCCATGGCGGGATCGGCGGTGTACACCAGGGGGTAGAGCACGATGGCGGCGCACAGGAAGGCGGCGCCCAGCCGGTCGAGGCTCGGGTTGCGCAGCGAGAGCCGCCCGCCGAGCAGATAGCCGATCGACAGCGCCACCATGAAGACGGTGATGATGCTGCCCCAGACGTGAATGCTGCCGCCAAACCAGGGCGCAAGCACCCGCCCGCCCAGCAGTTCGAGGGACATGATGACGAAGCCGCCGCCGAACGCGGCGGCATGGACGGCGATGGCTCTGGCGTGGAACATGCGCATGCGCCAGCGTAATTGAGCGCGGCTGGCGGCGCCATCGGCCCGAAGGAGGCCCGTCCGCCGGGTGAGTCGCAGTCGCGGGGAAGGGTCGGGAATCAGGTCCGGAACAGGAGAAAGGAATGCACCTCGGAATCACGATACGCAACATGGGAGACAGCGCCGTCCCGGACATCATGGGCCGGTGCGCGGCGCTGGCGGAGGAGGCGGGCCTCGAATCGGCCTGGGTGGTCGATCACCTCGCCATCCCGCCGGACGATGCGGAGGGTTCCGGGGGCCGCTACATCGATCCGCTCATCGCGCTGGCCTGGCTCGCCGGCGCCACGCGCCGCATTCGCCTCGGCGTCGGCGTCCTTGTCCTGCCCTACCGTTCCGCCCTGCCCACGGTGAAGCAGGTTGCGTCGCTGCAGGAACTGTCGGGAGAACGGCTGATCCTGGGCGCCGGCGTGGGGTGGATGGAGCCGGAGTTCCGTGCCCTCGGGGTGAACCGCGGCCGGCGGGGGCGCATCACCGACGGCGTCCTCGACCTGCTGGACCGATGCTTCACGGAGGACGAGGTCATCGAGAACGGCCAGCCGTTCCTGTTCAGGCCGCGGCCGCGCAAGCCGCCGGTGCTGATCGGCGGGGGGCCGCCGCATGCGTTGCGGCGCGCCGCGCGCCATGGCGACGGCTGGTTGCCGATGGGGCTCGCGCCGGAGAAGCTCGCGCGCCACATGGCGACCTACCGCGCGTTCTGCGAGGCAGCGGGCCGCCCGGCCGGTGCGGCGACCGTCCTGGGCGGGCTCCGGCTCGAGGACCCCGTCGCGGCGGCCGAGCGGCTTGCCGCGTACGGGGAAGCCGGTGCCGAACGCGTCGTGCACGGCATCCGCTACGACGGGATCGACGCCTTCCGCAGCGAGGTGGAGCGCCTGGCGGCGCTCGCAAATCAGTGCAATAACGCTACAACCTCATGTAAATCCTAGGTCGTGAAACGTAGGGGACGGGGTTGTCTTGCGCCAGGCGAAGCTTGGTGAAGGGGGAAGTTATGTGAAGTGACGGAAACCTTCTTAGCGACCCAGCAGGTGCGAGTCCTGACCGGCCAAGGTTGACCGGCCAGCCGGAACCGAGTGTTGCGTGGGCAGCGGCGACGCTGTCTGCGAAGCGTACACGGGGAGCCATGCAGGCCGCGTGATTGAGCCACGAAATCCTTCACATTGCGGAAGCCGACGCTGTGACAAGAGTGGAAGGCACCATCGGCACGCCGAGTTGGCCGGTGAGTCGGGGAACCTGCCCCAGGGGACCCGGCGGAGGGAAGCGGCGGACCGGGCCATGGGCTTTCGGAGGGACGGATGACCGGAACATCGGGACTGGAACTCATCTCAACACGACAACGGAAGCTGGCGGAGCTGGCACGGCTGGACCCGCGGTTGGAACTGACGACGATTGCGCACCACATCGACTTGGCGTGGCTGCGCGAGGCCCATCGGCGCACGCGCAAGGATGGCGCGGCGGGGGTGGACGGTGTGACGGCGCCGGAGTGCGAGGCCGACCTGGATGCGACCTTGAGCGTCTGCTTGAGGAGTTCAAGTCGGGTCGGTACCGGGCGCCGGCGGTACGCCGCCGAGCCAAGCGCGGCGCGGCTAGTCCCGCCGTTTCAGTTCGTGAATGTTCGAATGAGGGCAATGGCCAGCGAGATCGCGGCACCGATGACCACTCCAACGAGCCAGCGAGTCTGCACGGTCTCTTTTTCCGCGATCACTGTCTTGACCGATTGGATGTCGGTCTTGGTGGCCAGATTGTCGAGCTTCGTCTCAACTTTGGTCATGCGGTCCTCTAGCGAGCGCAAGCGCCCTTCAATGCCGCCCCCACCGCCTTGAATCAGAGTCAGATCTGGCTCATTCACCCTCAGACTCCTCAGGCTCCTCAGCTTCCTCAATCCCTAAGAGAATGGCGTTGTGCAGCCGGGTAAGGCCACAAGTCTTGCAGACAACGACGACTGATGGATAGGTCCGGCCTCTCCCGATGGTGTAGATCAGGTTGATCGTCTGGTCGCCAACTAACCATTCCGTCTCACCGCAACTGCTACAAGTCGCCCGACTGTGCTCCTGCAGCCATTCTACGACTTGGTCCCTTTCAGTCTGCGAAAGGACGCCATCTTTGTCCGGCACTGTCGTTTCCCAATCCGGATGCTGCGCAACGATACAACACTCACGCCGCCCCGCGATACCGCCACCTCGCCGGACAACGCATGTCAGAGTGTCCGAGAAGGACTACGCGGGACAGGAAATCCGGGAATCCCGTGTAGAGCCAACTCTTTGGCGCGCATTGGCGCATGTTGTCCCGCATGGTCTCAGGGCCGGGCCCGTCTCGTCTCGCATTCGCGCACGGTCTCGGGGACGGGCGACCACGAGGGTCGCCCCTACCGGCCCTTCCAGTCCGGCGGACGCTTCTCGGCGAACGCGCGCGGTCCCTCGATGAAGTCCTCGCTGCGGGAGAGCGTGCGCACGGAGTCATAGGTGGTTTCCATGGACTCCTGCAGCGACGCCATGTCGAGGCTCCGCTGCACGACGTCCTTGCTGGCGCGGATGGACAGCGGGGCACACTCCAGCGTCCAGCCGGCCCACTTGCGCGTCTCGTCCATGAGGTCGTCGTGCGGGACGACGACGTTGACGAAGCCGAGCTCGTAGCCTTCCTGCGCGGACACGTGGCGGCCCGTGAGGATCATGCCGAGGGCCCGCTTGGACCCGATCTGCCGCGGCAGCCGCTGCAGCCCGCCGGCGAGCGCCGCCAGTCCGACCTTCGGTTCGGGAAGTGCGAAGACCGCGTTCTCCGAGGCGATGATGATGTCGCAGGCGAGGGCGATCTCGAAGCCGCCGCCCATGGAGACGCCGTTGACCGCGGCGA
This sequence comes from Pseudomonadales bacterium, assembly GCA_963664635.1. GTDB lineage: Bacteria > Pseudomonadota > Gammaproteobacteria > Pseudomonadales > Azotimanducaceae > VXNE01. The sequence goes on from OY761542.1 coordinate 2,424,408, forward strand.
TGACGGGCTTGGTAAGGTCGAAACGGGAGGTCAGCCCGCCGAATCCGCGGGGCGTTGGCACGCGCTCGCCGCCCTCCGCCTGGTAGCGCAGGTCGTTGCCGGCGCTGAAGCCGCGTCCGGCGCCGGTAATGATCGCCACCCACATGTCCGCGTCGTTCGCGTAGTCGTCGAACACCTCGCCGAGCTCGGCATTGGCGGGGGGATGCAGGGCGTTCAGGCGCTCGGGGCGGTTGAGCGTGACCGTCATGATGTGGTCGGCTTTGTCGACTGTGCAGAAATCCATGGACTCTCTCTGGTGTGGAATGGACGAGGGCGGGAGCGTAAGCGACCGGAGCCGTCCGGTCCACGATGCGATGGCCGCGACCCTTGCGCCGGCGGTTGCACCGACCCCCGCGGCGCTGGCCCGCCCGCGGCGGCCGGCCGGGGGGCGGACCCGCGTGAAAGGGCGCCCCCGGGGCGCGGGCGGTCGCGCTCGTGCCCCGCGGAGCGCGGTGGGACTCGTGTCGCTCGCGCTTCTCGTCGGATGCGGCGCCGGCGAGTACCGGCACCTTGCCGGCCCGGCCATGGGCACTTCCTACCGGGTCGTCGCGCGGTGCGTGCCGGGACTCGAGGAGCAGGCCGTGGCGACGGCGCTCGCCGACCTCGACGGAGTGCTCTCGAACTGGGACGACGACTCGGAGATCTCGCGGTTCCACCGCGTCCCGCCCGGAGCCTGGGTCGAGCTCTCGCCGACGCTGGCCACGGTGATGCGTGCGGCGCTCGAGGTCTCGGCCGCCTCCGGCGGCGCATTCGATGTCACCGTCGGCGCCCTTGTGGACGCGTGGGGATTCGGCCCGCGGTCCGCGCGGCACGGCCCGGCAACGGTTGGCCGGGGGGCCGCCGCGGAGCTTGCCGGACGCGTGCCCGACCGCGCCGCGGTCGATGCGGCCCGCCGGCGCGTCGGCCACCGCTTCCTGGAGATGGACGGCCGGCGGCTGCGCAGGACCGGTCCCGTGCGCATCGATCTCGCCGCCCTCGCGAAGGGCCATGCCGTCGACGTACTGGCCGACGGGCTGGAAGCGACGGGCTGTGGCGACTACGTGGTGGAGATCGGCGGCGAAGTGCGGGCGCGCGGCAACGGGCCGGCGGGGCGCCCGTGGCGCGTTGCCATCGAGTCGCCCGACCCGTCCGGCACGGGGCCGGCGACGGTGATCGAACTGCGCGGCGGCGCCATCGCGACATCCGGCGACTACCGGAGCTTCACCCTGGACGGCGGGTTGCGCCGGCCGCATGTCATCGATCCGCGCACGGGGGCGCCGGTTCGCCATCCGCTCGCCTCGGTATCCGTCGTGCACCGCTCGGCGATGTGGGCCGACGCCTACGCGACGCTGCTGCTGGTACTGGGTCCGGAGCGCGGCCTGTCCTTCGCGGACGCCCACGGCCTCCCGGCGTACCTGGTCCTCCGGGGCCGGGACGGGTTCAAGGCGCGACACAGCGCCGCGATGGCGGCGTACCTGTCCCGCTGAGCCGGATCAGCCCCGTCGCCGGAACGCGGCGCGTTCGGTTGCGCGGCGGATCGCCGTGGCGATGGCGTCGTCCCGCGAGTCGAGCAGGTCGCCCCCGGGGGCCAGGCCGTGGCTGGCGAGCAGTCGGTCCATGGTATGCGCGTGCGCTTCGAGGGAACCGTCGGCCAGGATGTGCGCCACTTCCACCCCGCGTTCGTCGAGGGCCGGCGCGATGAGCAGCGTCCGGTGGCAGGCAAGGGGTTCCCGCTCGGCGCACATGAGGGCGGTGCGGCCGCGGCTGGCGTGCCCGAGCACCTGGTCGAGGCCGCGTTGGAAGGTCTCCGTCCGGGCGACGCGGTCGTAACGGACGCGGTCGTCCTCGTAGCAGTCGCGGCTTGCGGGCCGCCCGCCGAGTGCGTTGCCCAGATAGACGTACTCGATGCCCCGTCCCGCCAGCGTCCGCGCGAGCGCGGCGCGGTTGAACTGCGGGTGGAACCGGCTGTACGGAGCGGAGCGCACGTCGATCAGCACGGCCACGGCATGCTCCGCCAGCAGGCCGTGAAACACGTCGCCGGCGTGATTGGAGTGGCCGATCGTCATGACGCCGACAGTCATCGTAAGCTCCCGCATGACGCCGCACGTTCGGTCGGGAACGGGTGGCGCCTCTGCTACCATTGTCGCGCACGCCTCTCCGGAGCGCCTGGCCCGACTCTCCTTGTTTCGCCCGCTCGCCGTCAACGTCGGGTTCCGCTACGCCAGGTCCCGGCACAACTTTCTCTCGTTCGTCAGCGTCATGGCACTGGCGGGGCTCGCGCTGTCGGTCGGCGTGCTGCTGTACGTGCAGGCGGTGGTCCACGGGTTCGATCGAGAGCTGCAGCAGAGAGTCCTGGGTGTCGTCCCGCATTTCACGCTGTTCGGACGGGTGCCGATGGCCGATGCCGAAGCCGTGCGCCGGCGCATGCTCCGGGTCCCGGGTGTACGCTCGGCAACGCCCGTGGTGGTGGGCGCGGCCCTGATGGCGGCCAAGTCCCGGATCGTCGGCGTGGAACTCAAGGGCGTGCGGCCCGCCGAGTACGATGCGGTCATTGGCGGCTTCGTGGAGGACGGGCGCCTCTCCGACCTGCGTCCCGGCGGATTCGAGGTTCTGCTCGGTCACGGGGCGATGGAGGAACTCGGCATCGCGCCCGGCGATGACGTCACGGTGGTGCTGCCGGACGGTGGCGTGACGCCGTTCGGCGTCTTCCCGCGGCGCAAGACCCTCACCGTTGCCGGCCGCGTGCGCACCGGGTCGCAGGTGGATGACCGGGCCGCGTACCTGCACGCGGACGACGCGGGACGACTGTTCCGCCTCGAGGGCGCGTTCCACGGTGTGGAGGCCCGCATCGACGACGCGTTGCGGGCCCGCGAGGTGGGTGAGCTCGCGTGGCGCGTGGCCGGCCATGACCGGCTCGTGCTGGCGACCTGGTTCCGTACCCACGGGCCGCTGTATCGAACGATCCAGGTGACGAAAGGCATGATGTTCCTGATCTTCTCGCTGCTGGTCGGCGTCGCGGCCTTCAACCTGGTCTCCGGTCTCGTGATGATCGTGCACGAACGGCGCTCGGACATCGCGATCCTGCGCACCATCGGCGGGCGCTCGGGTCTCATCGTCGTGGCGTTCGTGGTGCTCGGCGCGCTGATCAGCAGCCTCGGCGTGGCCCTCGGACTGGTACTCGGCTGGGCGCTCGCCGCACTGACGGAGGACGGGTACGCGTGGCTCGAGGCGGCCGCCGGCATCGAGCTGATGGGGGAGTACTTCGTGCGGCACCTGCCGGTGGAGTTCGCGGTCGCCGACGTGGTGCGCGTGGCGGCCACGGCACTCGGCCTCGGGGTGCTCGCGACGCTGTTCCCGGCATGGCGCGCGAGCCGCGTCCATCCCGCCGAGGTGCTGCGCCATGAGTGACCCGCGGCCGCTCGCCTGCCGGGGCCTGATCAAGTCCTACGTCCAGGGTGCCGTGCGGCTCCCGGTACTCACCGGCGTCGACCTCGAAGTGACGGGCGGCGAGCGCCTCGCGATCGTCGGCCGCTCGGGCTCCGGGAAGAGCACGCTGCTGCACCTGCTCGCGGGCTTGCTCGATCCCGACGCCGGTTGGGTGCGGGTGTTCGGCGAGGAGCTGACGGCCGCCGGCCCCTCCCGGCGGGCGGCGCTGCGCAACGCCCACATGGGGTTCGTCTATCAGCTCCATCACCTGCTGCCCGAGTTCACGGCCCTGGAGAACGTGGCCATGCCGCGGCTCGTGACCGGCGAGTCGATGCGCCGGGTCGCGCCAGACGCGCGTGCGCTCCTCGCCGCGGTGGGCCTCGCGGAGCGGCTTCGGCATCGTCCGCACGAACTCTCCGGCGGGGAACGGCAGCGGGTTGCCATCGCCCGCGCTCTCGCCGGTTCTCCCGCGGTGGTGCTCGCGGACGAGCCCACCGGCAACCTGGACCGGGAGAGCGCGGCCCAGGTGCTCGACGCCATGAACGGGTTGTCCGGGTCCACGGGCACGGCGTTCGTCGTCGTCACGCACGACGAGGAACTCGCCGGCCGCATGGACCGTACCGTCGTGCTGGACGACGGGCGGCTGCGGCCGTGACCCTGGCCAACACGTTCTGGATGGCGGGACGCTACCTGGCGGCGCGACGTGACCCGCATGCGTCGTTCATCAACTGGGCGTCGTTCGCCGGCCTGACGGCCGGTGTCGTGCTCCTGACCGTGGTCGCGAGCGTGATGAACGGGTTCGACCGGGAGTTGCGTACGCGTCTGCTCGGCGTCGTGCCGCACGTGCTCGTGATCCCCCCGGCCGGGGTGTCGGCCCCGGCGCCGAATCCTCCCGACGACATCGTCTCGGCGGGGCGCTTCTTCGCGGGGTCGGGAATGATCGCCGTCCGCGGGGGCCTTCAGCCGCTGGCCGTTTATGGAGTGGACGTGGATGCGCCCGCGAGCCTGGCGCTGGTGGGACGGCGCATGGTGACGGGGTCGGTGCGTGCACTGGGCGAGGGCGCCGGCGGCGTGCTGCTCGGAGCGCCTCTGGCCGCCCTGCTGGGCGTGGACGTGGGAGATCCCGTCGTGCTCGTCGTCGCGGTCCCGCGCGGCTCCGGAATCCAGCCAAGCGTGCAGCGCTTCACCCTGCGGGGGACGTTCGAGGTGGGCGCCCAGCCCGACTATTCGCTGGCGGTGATACGCCTTGGAGACGCTCGGGCCCGCGGCATCGATGCGGCCGGCGTGTCGGGCTGGCGCATGCAACTCGCCGACCCCATGGACGTCGCCGGAGCCGCCGCGGCGCTGCGTGAGAGGCTGTCCCCCGGTTGGCGTGTGCGGCTCTGGACGGACACCTACGGGGACCTCTTTCGCGCCGTCCGACTCGAGAAGACGCTGATGTTCGTCTTCCTCGCGCTGGTCGTCGCCATCGCGGCGTTCAACATGGTTGCCGGCCAGACCATGCTCGTCAACGACAAGCGCGCGGACATCGCGATGCTGCGGACGATGGGCGCGCCGACCCGCTTCCTGGTGCAGGTGTTCCTGGTGCAGGGCTTCGCGGTCGCGGTGTTCGGAGTGGCCGCGGGGCTGACCGCCGGCGTCCTGATCGCCTGGAACGCCGGGCCGATCGCCGGGGCCCTGTCGGGCTTGCTCGGCGGCAGCATCCTGGACGGCACGCCGTACGACGAACTGCCCGCGCAGGTCCTGCCGAGCGACCTCGCCATCATCGCGGCCCTGTCGCTCGGGCTCTGCTTCCTCGCCGTGCTGCGGCCCGCGTACAAGGCGGTCGCGGAGAATCCCGCGCCGGCGCTTCACGCCGCCTGAGACGTCAGGCGGCGCGCGGTCGGCGGCGTGCGCGGCGCTCCCGCCAACGGCGGATGATGTGCAACCGCCAGGCCAGCCGCGCGGTGAGCATCAGGGTGACGCCGCTCACCCAACCGCAGATCAGGCTGCCGAGGAGGAGCGGTTGCCAAAGCTGCCGCAGGTTGCCGGTGAGCCAGTCCCAGGAGAACTCGAACTCGGTCGCTTCGACCTCGACGCCGAGGAGCCACGCGCCCAGCCGATAGGCGAAGAAGAACATCGGGGGCAGGGTGATGGGGTTCGTCACCTGGACCAGCACGAGCGCCATGGGCAGGTTGCAGCGCAACGCGATCGCCATCGCGGCGGCCAGGACGGTCTGGCCCGGTATCGGGACGAACGCGCAGAACATGCCCACGAAGCATGCGTTCCCCACCGATGCGCGGTGGAGATGCCACAGCGATGGCTCGTGCAAGAGATGTCGCACGGGTCGCAGCAACGGCCGCTCACGAATGGCAGCGGCGTTCGGCAGATACCGCTGGAAGAAACGGCGTGGCATAACCGCATTATGCCCGCTCGCCTGCTGGAACACGTGTGCGCGGGCCGTTGATTGCCTTCGCCGCGGGGGCGCTCGCGGCCCACGTGCAGCCGACATCCGCGGCCGCGGCGACGCTGGTTGCCGCCTCGTGCCTGCTGCTGTTGCCCGTTGCGGCCGGCCGCATTCCGGCGGCGCTCGGCCTGGGGTTTGCGTGGACCGCGCTGGTGATCGCCGCCGCGTCGCCGTCGGGGGAGCGGGGCGGCTGCGAGTCACCGGTCGAGTTGCTGATCGCGGTCGAGGGCCTGGCCGTGCGCGAGGGGCCAGCGTTGCGTTTCGAGGCTCGCGTCCTGCGTCCGGCGGCGTGTGGTCCCGCGCGGGGCGAGCGGATACGGCTGGGGTGGATGGCCCCGGAAGCGCCCGCGGCCGTCCCGGAAGAGACCGCGGCCGTCCCCGAAGCGCCCGCGGCTGTCCCGGAAGAGACCGCGGCCGTCCCCGAAGCGCCTGCGGCCGGCCCCGAAAAGGCCGTGCCGCGTCCCGGACAGCACTGGCGCGTGCAGGCCAGGGTCGAGCGGTCGCGCGGCACCGCGAACGCGTTCGCCTTCGACTACGAGCGCTGGCTCACGCGCCACCGGATCGTCGCCACCGGGTACGTCACGGCCGGGGCGCTCGTCGCCGACGTCCGCGATCCGGTGGACGACTGGCGTCTCGGGCTGCGCGACAGGATCGAAGCGCGCGGACTCGTCAACGGCGGCGCGATCCTGGCTCTGGCGACGGGCGACACCGCTCTCCTGTCGCCGGACGCCTGGCGGTTGCTCAGGGCGACGGGGACGGTGCACCTGCTCGTGATCTCGGGCCTGCATGTCGGCATGTTCGCCATCCTGGGCCTGGGCCTCGGGAGCGGGGTGGCGCGGCTGCTGCCCGTTGCCCGCCGCTGGCGCGCGCGGGCAGTCGGTGGCTGCGTCGCGGTCCTGGCGGTGGTTGGGTACGCGACGGCCGCGGGCTGGACGCTGCCGGTCACCAGGGCGGCATTGATGACCGCGGCCGGGGTCCTCGCGGCCACGGTCGGGCGCCGTGCGCGGGTGTCCGACGCTTTCGCGCTGGCCCTGGCCGGCTTGTTGGCGCTGGATCCGCTGGCGGTGCTCGACACCGGCTTCTGGCTCTCGTTCGGGGCCGTCGGAGTGCTGCTTGCGTATTTCGCGCCACGTACGGCCGGCCCCGCGCCGGCGACGCCGGCCGGCGCCGCGGGGCGGGCGGCGACGACGCTACGGGCACGGGGGAGGGAACTGCTGCTTGCCCAGCTCGTGGTGGCGGTGGGCTTCGCACCGTTGCTTGGCGTGTTCGTGGGCCATGTCCACCCGCTCGCGCCCGCGGTGAACCTGGTGCTGATCCCGCTCGTGGCGATGGTGGCGGCGCCGCTGTCGGTGCTCGGGGCGCTGCTGGCCCGGGTCCTGCCGGGCCTTGCCGGTCCGTTCCTCGCGCTGGCGGACGCGACGCTCGGACTTGTCTTCCGGGTCATCGAGTCCGCCGCGGCCGTGCCCGGCGTTCCCGCCGGCGTCGGGGCCGTCACCGTGCCGGGGGCACTCGCCCTCGCCCTTGCCTTCGTGCTCCCCTGGTCGCGCCTCGCGCGCGGGGTGCTGGCGGCGGGTGTACTGGCCGTCCTGACCCGTTCGGAGCCGCCAGGCCGGGGCGCGTTCCAGGTAACGGTCCTCGACGTGGGACAGGGTGCGGCGACGCTCGTGCGCACCCGCAACCACCTGCTGCTCCACGACACCGGGCCGCGGTTCCCTTCCGGCTTTGACGTCGGGGAGGCGATCGTCGTACCGCACGTGTCGCGCGCCCATGCCGGGCGCGTCACCGAACTCGTCCTGAGCCACGCGGACATCGATCACGTTGGCGGGGCCGCGGCCGTCATGCGTCTGTTGCAGGTGCGCGGCGTCGCGCTGGGCGAACCGGTGCCGGGTCTGCGCGGGCGCGCGTGCCGGGCAGGGGATGCGTGGCTCTGGGACGGGGTGGTTTTTCGCGTGCTGTCGCCCGGGCCGGGTCACGGGGGCAACGACGCCTCCTGCGTCATCGAAGTGGACGATGGCGGGCGCCGGGCCCTGCTCGCCGGCGACATCGAGCGAGCGGCGGAACGGCGCGTCGCGGTGCGCCGGTCGACCTTGCTCGTGGTGCCCCACCATGGCAGCCGGACCTCGTCGACCCGGACCTTCGTCGAGCGCGCCTGTCCGCGATTCGCGATCGTCAGTGCGGGCTTCGGCAACCGATTCGGGCATCCGCATCCGGAAGTGGTGGAGCGCTATCGGTCGGTGGGCGCCCACCTCCTCAGCACGGCGGTCCTCGGCGCCATCGACTGGGACAGCAGGGCGCCGGAGACGGTTCGCGTGGCGCGGGACGATCGTCGTCACTGGCGCGCGGACGCCCGCCCCGGCTTCGCGACAGGGGCCGTATTTCGCGCGCCTGCCGCGCGGTGCGGCGCTTCCGGCGGGCCAGACCGGACCGCCATGGACTCGAGCCGGCGGGGGCCGGGAGTATAATCCGCGGGCTTTGTCCGACGGGTCCGCGCGGCGGCAGCGCATCTCGAGGCGTAGGCGGAATGCTGGAACTCATGCAATCCGGCGGATGGTTGATGGTTCCGATACTGGCCTGCAGTATCGCGGCGGCGGCCATCTGCATCGAACGCGCGTGGGTGCTCCAGTCGGTCCGCGTGGCGCCGGACGGGCTCGTCGAGGCGGTGCGTGCCACCGGGGACGCGCCGGGGGTGGCGGACTCCGGGTCGGGGGGCGCGGAGCCGCTTGCGGACAGCCCCCTCGGGCGCATCCTGGCGGCGGGTCTCGCGGCCACCCGCGGCGACCGGGATCTGGCGCGCGACCTGATGCGCGCCCCCATGAAGGAAGCAATGGAAGGCGCGGCCGGCCCGGTCGTGCACGAGATGGAGCGGCATCTCACCCTGCTCGGGACCATCGCCGTGATCAGCCCCCTGTTCGGACTCCTCGGCACCGTCATCGGGATGATCCAGGTCTTCACGGTGCTGGTCGTCGACGGCGCCCCGAACCCGGGGATCCTCGCGGAGGGGATCTCCAAGGCGCTCGTGACCACCGCCGCGGGTCTGGGGGTCGCCATCCCCGCCTTGTTTTTCCATCGCTACTTCCTGCGCCGGGTGGACGAACTCGCCGTGACCATGGAGCACGAGGCGAGCCGGCTCGTCGAGATGGTCTGTGGCGCGCCCGGCGTGGAGTCGAGTCGATGAAGTTCGGTCCTCGGCGCCGCCCCGAGGCGTCGATCGAGTTGACCCCCCTGATCGACGTGGTCTTCCTGCTGCTGATCTTCTTCATGGTGTCGACGTCGTTCGTGCGCGAAACGCGGCTCGAGGTCGACCTGCCGGAAGCGGCCGGCGACGCATCGGCGGACGAGGTCCCGCTGGCGCTGGCGATCGACGCGTCCGGGTCGTACGCCGTCAACGGGCGCCCGCTCGCGGACGGCGAACTCGCGACCCTCGAGGGCGCGCTTCGATCGGAGGCGGGACGCGGCGGGCACCGGCAGCTCCTCATCGCGGCGGATGCGGGCGCCACCCACCGCGCGGTCGTGCGCGCGATGGATGCCGCGCGTCGGGCGGGGATCGTTCGCGTCGACATCGCGACACGGGACGCGGGGCGATGAGTGCGGCTGAAACGCCCGCGGCGGACGCGCACAACGCCGGCGACCTGCGCCGCTACGGGCGGTTGCTGCGCTACCTAAAGCCGCATGTGGGTTGGTTCCTCGTCGCGGTGGTCGGATTCCTCCTCGCGGCGGGGGGCGAGGCGTATTTCGCGCGCCTGCTCGGCGACATCGTCGACGCGTACGAAGCACGCGACGCGGATCATGCCTGGCTCTTCCCCGTGCTGATGCTGGCGGCGGCGTCCATCCGCGCGGTGGGGGCGGTCGTTGCCGATTTTCTGATGTCCCGCATTTCTTTCCGGATCGTGCACGTGATTCGCCACGAGCTCTTCGCGCGCCTGGTGACATTGCCCAGCGCGTTCTTCGATCGCAGTGCGCACGGCACGCTCGTCTCGCGATTAACGTACAACACCGCGCAGTTGCGAGACACGGTCACCGACGCGGTGAAGATCGTGATCCAGGACGGCGGCAAGGTGCTCGTGCTGCTCGCGTTCATGGTCCATGCGAACTGGATGCTGACGCTCATCTTCCTGGCCGTCGCGCCGGTCGTGGGGTCGATCGTGCGCTTTGCGTCACGGCGCTTCCGCCGCATCAGCCGACGGATCCAGCGGTCGATGGGCGATGTGACGCAGATCGCGTCGGAGGCCGTGTCGGGCTATCGGGTCATGCGGACCTTCGGAGGCGAGGCGTACGAGCGGGACCGATTCGTCGCCGCGAGCGAGCGCAACCGGCGGCAGAACCTGAAGATGGCGGCCACCAAGGCCGTCAGTACGCAGACCATCCAGCTCCTCGTCGCCGTGGCGCTCGCCCTGCTCGTCGGCCTGCTGTTCCAGGCGGACGTGGCGGCGGGGATGTCGTCGGGAGACCTGATTGCCTACATCGGCTATGCGGCGCTGCTCGCCAATCCCATCAAGAAGCTCTCGGAGGTCAATGCGCGCCTCCAGCGGGGCCTCGCCGCGGCGGAGGACGTCTTCTGGCAGCTCGATCAGGAGCCCGAGCCCGATGCCGGCGAGCGCACGTTGGAACACGCCGTGGGGCGCATCGAGTTCCGCGACGTTTCGTTCCGCTACGACGAGGCGGCGCGGGACGCGTTGCGGAACGTGTCGTTCACCGTCGAACCCGGGGAGACCGTGGCCCTGGTGGGGCGCTCGGGTGCGGGCAAGTCGACGCTCGCCAGCCTGATCGCCCGCTTCTACGACGCCACGGATGGGACCATCCTGCTCGACGGCGAGCCCGTCGAGCACTACACGCTGGCGAGCCTGCGCGCCCAGATCGCCCTCGTCACCCAGCAGGTGACGCTGTTCAACGACACGCTGCGGTGCAACATTGCCTACGGACGCCTCGCCCGGTCGACGGACGACGACATCGATCGGGCCGTACGGGGCGCCCACGTGGATCAGTTCGTCGGTGACCTCTCCGCCGGGCTCGAGACCGTCCTGGGGGACGACGGCGTGCTGCTGTCGGGTGGGCAGCGGCAGCGGGTGGCCATCGCCCGGGCGTTGTTGAAAGATGCCCCGATCCTGATCCTGGACGAGGCCACGTCGGCGCTCGACGCCCAGAGCGAACGGCACGTGCGCGCCGCGCTCGAGGAAGCCATGCGGGGTCGCACGACCCTGGTGATCGCGCATCGGCTGTCCACCATAGAGAGCGCCGACCGCATCGTCGTGCTCGCGGAGGGGCGAGTGGTCGAGACCGGGCGCCATGCCGAGCTCATGGAGGCCGGCGGGGAGTATGCCCAGCTCTATCGGTCGCAATTCGCCAACGGCGACGAAGGGGAGTCCACGGCCCTGTCGCCGGCGCAGCCGTCGCCGACGCGCGATGCGGTAGCCGAACCGCACACGTTTTTGGAGCGGGCCTGGTACGGAGGCCGCTCCTGGGCCCTGCTCCTGCGGCCCCTGGCCGTCCTTTTCAGGAGCTTGGCGGCGTATCGCCGGCGGAGATTCCGAGCCGGGGGCCGGGCCTGGCGCGCGCCGGTGCCGGTGGTGGTGGTCGGCAACATCACCGTCGGGGGCACGGGCAAGTCCCCGCTCGTGATCTGGCTCGCCAACTGGCTGCGCGCGCGCGGACGGGCACCGGGCATCGTCCTGCGCGGCTACCGACGCGGGCCGCGGTCGCGCGTACGGTACCCGCTGCTGGTGACGGCGCGGACCCCCGCCTCCCGCGCGGGCGACGAGGCGGTCATGATCGTCAGGGCGACCGGCGCCCCGGTGGTGGTGGATCCCGACCGCGTGCGCGCGGTGCAGCACCTGCTCGAGCGCACGGCCTGCGACGTGGTGCTCTGTGACGACGGGTTGCAGCACTACGCGCTCCAGAGGGACCTCGAGATCGCCGTGCTGGACGGAGAGCGGGGCATCGGCAACGGTCGCTGCCTGCCCGCCGGTCCGTTGCGGGAACCGCCGTCGCGGTTGTCGGAAGTCGACTTCGTGATCGCGAACGGCGCTGCGACGGGCCTGGTGCCGGACGAGTACACGATGGCGGTGCGCCCGGTCGCGTTCCGCAACGTCGTGTCCGGGGAGCGGGTGCCGGCGGAGCGTTTCGGACCACGGGTCGCGGGCCCTCTCTACGCGGTCTCCGCCATCGGCAATCCCGGGCGATTCCACCGCACGCTGACCGAACTCGGCCTGGCCCCGGTGCACAGGGCGTTCGCGGACCACCACGCGTTCGTGGAGGCGGACCTGTCGGTGCCCGCCGGCGGCTGCGTGGTGGTGACGGAGAAGGATGCGGCCAAGATCGCCGAGTTCCCCGTCGTGCCTGGCGACTGCTGGGTGCTCGAGGTGTCCGTGGAACCCGCGGCGGACTTCGAAACGGCGGTGGGCGACGCCTTGCGGTCGCGTGGCCTCGACGTGTGAGCGGCTTCTCCGTCGTCATCCCGGCGCGGTTCGCTTCGACGCGCCTGCCCGGCAAACCGCTGGCGGATCTCGGCGGCGTGCCGATGATCGCCCGCGTCGCGGCGCAGGCGGCGCGGTCGGCGGCGGATCGCGTGATCGTCGCCACGGACGACCGGCGCGTGCTCGACGCCCTTGCCTCGTTCCCGACGCCGATGCCGGTCGAGGGAGCGATGACGGGGTCGGACCACGCCTCGGGGTCGGATCGCACGATGGAGGTCGTCGAACGCGAGGGCTGGCCGGACGAGCACGTGGTGGTCAATGTGCAGGGGGACGAACCGCTGATTCCGCCGGCGGTGATCGATCAGGTCGCGGCGCTCCTGCAGGGGTCCCCATCGCGGGAGGTCGCGACGCTGTGCGAACCCCTCGAGACCCTGGAGGAAGTGTTCGACGAGAACGTCGTGAAGGTGGTCGTCACCCGCGGCGGCCGGGCGTTGTACTTCTCCCGGGCGCCGGTGCCATTCGCCCGCGGTCGTTTCCGAACGGAGCGCGGGCCGCTGGAGCCGGACTGGGGCCGCTGGCGCCGGCATGTCGGGATCTACGCCTACCGGGTCGGTGCGCTGCGGCGCTTCGTGGAATTGCCGCGGGGGACGCTCGAGGCGACCGAATCCCTGGAGCAGTTGCGCTTTCTCGAGAACGACGTCGACATCCTCGTCGCGGAGGCCGTGGCGCCGGTGCCGGGTGGCGTCGACACGCCGACGGACCTGGAACGCGTTCGGAGCGTGCTGGCGCCAGCGCCGTAGTCGTTTGCGCCGGAGGGTCAGCGCGGCGCCATGCGGATTCCCGCGTCGAGACGGATCGTCTCACCGTTGAGATACGGGTTCTCGACGATCTGCCGCACGAGCAGCGCGTACTCCGGTGCGTCCCCCATGCGCTTGGGGAACTGGATCATCTCGAGCAACGGGTCGCGCACGGATGGGGGCGCTCCGACCATCATGGGCGTCTCGAAGATGCCGGGCGCGATGGTGCAGACCCGGATGCCGGAGCGGGACAGGTCGCGGGCGATGGGGAGCGTCATTCCGACTACGCCACCCTTCGACGCGCTGTACGCCGCCTGGCCGATCTGTCCGTCGAATGCGGCGACCGACGCCGTGTTGACGATCACGCCGCGCTCGTCGTCGTCGTTCTTCTGCATCTGGGCGGCGCAGCAGCGCAGCGTGTTGAAGGTGCCGACGAGGTTGACCTGGATGACCATGCTGAAGGCGTCGAGGGGCAGGGGGCCCTCCCGCCCGACGGTGCGCGCCGCCGCGGCGATGCCGGCGCAGTTCACGTTGATGTGGATGTTGCCGAAACGCTCGACGACGGCGTCCATCGCGGCTTCGACGGATGCCGCGTTGGTGACGTCGGCGACGGCGGGGTGGGCGGACGGTCCGAGTTCCGTCGCCGCCTGCAGGACGAGGGCCTCGTTGCGGTCAAGCAGCACCGCCCGGCCGCCGTGCGCGATGACCATTTCGGCCGTGGCGCGCCCGAGTCCCGATGCCCCGCCCGTAATCACCGCGACCTTGTTGTCGATGTCCATGCTCACGCTCCTCGAATCTTTGTTGGTTCCGGCCGCCACCGCTGTCCGTCCCCGGCGGATGCGCGTCCGCGCCGCGGGATTCTACGCGGCCCGCCCGCGCCGCGCTCCGGGCCGGGTGTGCATGGGACGTGCGCGGCGCCGGGGTCGCGGCGCCGGGGACACACGCCGGCCCGGGCCCGGGTGCCCCGGGTGCCCGCGGGTGCCCGGGACACACGCCGGCCCCGGGTGCCCGGGACACACGCCGGCGCAGCGCCGGGGACACACGCCGGACCGTGCGCGGCGTCGGGGACACACGCCGTCCGGGTGCCCGGGACGCCCGGGTGCCCGGGACACACGCCGGCGCAGCGCCGGGGACACACGCCGGACCGTGCGCGGCGTCGGGGACACACGCCGTCCGGGTGCCCGGGACGCCCGGGTGCCCGGGACACACGCCGGCGCAGCGCCGGGGACACACGCCGGACCGCGGTGGCGGCCGTCGGCGAAGCGCGGGTGAAAAGCCCGAGTTGGCACGGCTACCATAGCGGCGTGACCTATGCGCCTCCGCAGGACCTGATGTCGGCCGGTGTGACTCCCCCGGGTCTGCGCGACCTGCTGCACGTTCCCGCGTTCCTGCCGGAGCGGGAGGCGGACGACCTGCTCGGGCACTGCCTCGGAGACTTCGACTGGCGGCAGGACCGCGTGCGGGAACTTGCTGCCCCGCGCCTGAGCGCCTGCCTGGGTCAACCGGGGCTGGCATATCGCTACAGCGGGGTGACGCGATGCTGTGCGGCATGGACCCCGCGGCTGCGCGAGGCCGCGACGGCCATCGGCGACCGGCTGGGCATGTCGTTCAACTTCGTCCTCGCCAACTGCTACCGGGACGGCGGGGATTCGGTCGGCTGGCACGCGGACGACGAGCGGGGGTTGGCGTCGGTGATCGCCTCGCTGAGTCTCGGCGCGGCGAGGCGGTTTCGCGTTCGGCCGAGGACGCGCGGCCCGTCGTCGGCCGTGCTCCTGGCGCACGGCGACCTCATCCTGATGTGGGGCCGATGCCAGCGTGACTTCGAGCACGCCGTGCCCCGGACGCGTGCCCGCGTGGGGCTGCGCGTCAACCTGACGCTGCGTCGTCTGACCGGGGCCGACGCCCGTTGAGTGCCGTGCGCCGTTCCGTTTCGCTCCGGCGGGCCAACAGTCTGCGCGTGGAGAGCACGGCCGACGAGTACGTGGAGGCGCGGGGAGCATCGGAGCTGCTGGCCGCCCTGGACCGCGCCCAGCGGGACTCCGTGCCCGTAACCGTCCTGGGCGGCGGCACGAATGTCGTTCCGCTGGCGCGCATCGAGGGCCGCGTCGTCCGCGTCGCCAATCGCGGCATGTCGTTCGAACGCAGGGCTGGCGGGGTGCGCGTCACGGCGGCCGCCGGAGAGTCCTGGCATGGGCTGGTGCGCGCGTGCCTTGGCCGCGGCATCGGGGGACTGGAGAATCTCGCGCTTATTCCCGGGACCGTAGGCGCGGCGCCGATCCAGAACATTGGCGCGTACGGCCGCGAACTCGCGGCCTGGGTGGCCGGCGTAGCCGTGCTCGACACGCGCACGCTCGAGTGGCGCGTGCTCGGGCCCGCGGCCTGCGCCTTCCGGTATCGGAACAGCGTCTTCAAGTCGGAGCAGCGCGGGCGCTACGTCGTCACCGGCGTGACGCTCGACATGCGGGAACGCGCGGCCGAGGCCCGCTACCCGGACCTGGCCACGGAACTCGCGAGGCTGGGTCGCGCGCCGACGCCGGTGTGGGTCGCCGAGGCGGTCATACGCGTGCGCCGGCACAAGCTCCCCGACGTTCGACGGGTCGGCAACGCGGGCAGTTTCTTCAAGAACCCGACCCTCACCGCCGGGGCGGTGGACCGCCTGCGCGACCGTCTGGAAATCGCCGCGTTTGCGGACGGGGACGGCCTGCGGATCCCGGCGGCCCGGCTGATCGACGTGTGCGGATGGAAGGGATACCGTGCCGGGGACGCCGGGGTCTGGTCACGCCATGCACTGGTGCTGGTGAACCACGGCCGCGCGAGCGGGCGCGAGATTCTCGACCTCGCCTACCGCATCCGCGACGACGTCGCGCGGCGCTTCGACGTCGAACTGCAGCTCGAGCCCACCGTGCTCGGCCGCGATTGAGTCGGTGCTGGTGCGACCTGACGGTCGCGGCCCATCGCAGGGCGCGCGGGAGGCCGCACGCCTCGATGCAGCGAAGGGTCGGCCAGACCCGCGGCGGGCCGCCGCTAGGCGCGCCCGTACGCCAGCAGAAAGTCCGCCCGGCTCACCCCCGACTGGTTGCAGATCGCGCGCAAGGTCGACGACTTGAGCCGCGGGTGGTTGGGCATCGTCAGAGGGGTGACGCTACCGTCGTCGTTCGTTCTGCGCATGGCGATGTGGCTGCCCTCGCGCACGATCTCGAATCCGAGTTCGCCCAAGGCGCGGACGACCCTGCCGCGGGGCGCGTCCTTCGGAAACCGCGTCACGGCCTAGCCGGCCATGCTTGCCTCGGCGACGAACGCCTCGACGATCGGCGAGTCGCCGTCCAGCAGCGAATCCGGCCCGAACGTCTCCACATGGAACGCGATCGCCGAGCGCACGTCGTCGAGCGCCGCCTGGTAGCTGTCGCCCTGGCCGACCACTACTCCCTTCACGCCGAGCGGATAGGCCACGTAGCCGTCGGGGTGCTTTTCCACGATCACCTTGATCTGCGTTTCCATCCGTCGTCCTTGGGCCGGTTCGACCGCGCGGGGCACGCGTCCGGCGTTTCCGCCCCGAACGAAGCCCGTTCCGGCAAAGTAGCGCACGGCTCCATCGATTTCCACCGGCTTCCCGTTGCCGCGCCGGGACCGCCGGGCCGCCCGGCGCGGCGCAGGTCGCGCCGCCGGACACCGCCCCGGCGCGGGCGCCGCGGCCCCGCCGGCCAGTTCCGCGGAAGAGGCGGAATCCGCAGCGCGCCGCGCCGGGAACGGATTTCGCCGGGAAGACCGGCCGCGGTCGTTCACGGCGGCGCCCCGAGCCGCCGCGGGCTGGCGGCTTCCCCGAGCTACGACAGCCGCGGAAGCGCGTTCGCGCGCGCCGACGGTGCGCTCGGTCGATGACCATCTCGTTGGACTTCCGGCACGGGCCGCGCAGCCGGTCCTTGTTCACCGAGCACACACGGATCGCGCAGGTGCCGGCCAGCAGGACCGACCAGCGAAACGACGTGGTCGTGTTCCGCGCCCGCGTCAGCGAGCAGTCCTCCTTGCGCGCACCGTCGCGCAGCAGATCCACGTCGTGGTTCGCGCCCCTCGACCGCGCTCCAGCGACCGCGCACCTGCCGGGTGCCCGGACTCTCGAGCGTCACCGTCTCCGGGGCCGGCGGGAGCGCCGCGGGCAACGGTCCGAGGCCGCGCGCGCCGTCCGCATGCGACAGCTTCGTCAGGTGCCCCGACGGGCTCGACAGCACGCTCGGCACGGCGCCGATGCGGTCCGACTCGACGCGCGGCCGCCACTTGCCGGCGTCAGCCGGCTCTACGCGCCCTCCTGATCCTCCTTTCCCGCAGCCTCCAGGGCCGCGCGACGCCGGATCTCCCGCGGGTCGTTGGATGCCCGGCCCGGTGGGATTTCCGGCCGGCGAGCGGGTTCGGGGGTGGGGACCGCCACGGCGACCGCGCTCGACTCGGCCGGCGCCGTGGCCGTCTCCGCGGCGGCGGACGGCGCACGCACGTCATCGGTCCGCTGCGTCGGCGCGGCTGGCGCCGTCGCTGCCTCCGGGGAGGCGGACGGTGCGGCGGGCTCCGGTGCTTCCGCGCGTTGCCGCGGGTCGTTGCTGGCGCGTCGTGGCGCCGGAGTCTCGGCGGCACCGTCGACCGGGGCGCTGTCGACCGGGGCGACCGGGGCGGCGCTGTCGACCGGGGCGGCCGGAGGTGTCGGGCTCGACTCGGCGGCGAGCATCGCGGCGGCGATGGAATCCGGTTCCGGATCGGCGGGAGCATCCGTGAGCGACACAGCGCGCGGGGCGGACGCCTCCCGACCGGCGCCGTCGATCGACGACCGGTCGCGCCGCGGCTTGCGCTTGTTCGGCTTGGCCTGGTTGTCCGATCGCGCCTGCGTATCCGCCCGGGCCGGCTTGTCCGGCCGGGCCGCCGTGGCCTCGGACGCGCGGTCTTCGCTCACGGCCGGCCGCTCGGCCGCCGGAGCTCGACGACGCTGCCGGCGCGAGCCGCCTTCTTCCGTGGACTTGCCCTGGGCGGGTTCGTCCCTGCGCCGCCTGACCGCGTCGCCCTGGCCTCCTCGTGACCGGGGAGCTCCGCGGTCACGATCCCGGCCGCGGCCCTGGTTCGGTCCGTCTTCGCTCCTCGCCGCGTTGCCGTTGCCGCGGCCGGCCTGTCGTTCTCCGCCGCGCCGCGACCTGCCGCGGCGTTCTCCGTCGCCGCGGCGTTCGCGCCTTTCCTGCCCTTCCGTGGGCCGCTCGGTCCGGCCTCTCGCCTCGGAGCGGGGGCGGTCGCGCCGTCCCTGGCGCGCCTCCTCGCCGCGCGGCTGCCGGGATTTGCTCCCGGGCGCCGCCTGGCGCTGCTGCGAGTCGCCGTTCGAGCCGTCGCCGAACAGATTCCCGACCAGTTTGCCCAACCAGCCGGCTCTGGCGGGAGTCGGCGCGGGAGTCGGCGCGGGTTGCGCCGGCGCGATGGACTTGACCGCGGCTTCCTGGGGCTTTGCCTTGCGGCCGTTGTCCCGTGTCGCCGGCACTTCGACGTCGCTTACGGTGTCGGCCAGTTCGTAGCTCAGCACGGCGGCCTCCGCCTCGGCGTCGTCCTCCCGCACGCGCTGGACTTCGTAGTGCGGCGTCTCCAGGTTCGCGGTCGGGACGATCACCAGATGCGTATTGGTCCGCTGTTCGATGTCCGCAACGTCCCGGCGTTTCTCGTTGAGGAGGTATGCGGCGACGTTCAGCGGCACCAGGGCGCGGACGATGGAACTGCGTTCCTTGAGCGACTCTTCCTCCAGCACGCGCAGCAGGGACAGCGCCATGGAACGGATGTCGTGGATGCGCCCCTGTCCGCTGCAACGCGGGCAGACCTCGGTGGTCATCTCGGCGAGGGAGGGCCGCAGGCGCTGGCGCGACATTTCCATCAGCCCGAACCGGGAGATGCGCCCCACCTGAATGCGTGCGCGGTCCACTTCCAGCGCTTCGCGCAGGCGGGTCTCGACCGCGCGTTGATTCCGCGTGCTCGACATGTCGATGAAGTCGATGACGATCAGTCCGCCGACGTCGCGCAGGCGTAGCTGGCGGCCGATTTCCTCCGCCGCTTCGAGGTTGGTGTTGAGCGCCGTCTCCTCGATGTCGGCCCCGCGCGTCGCGCGCGCGGAGTTGATGTCGATCGAGACCAGTGCCTCGGTGGGGTCGATCACGAGGGCGCCGCCGGAGGGCAGGTTCACTTCGTGCTGGAACGCGGTCTCGATCTGGCTCTCGATCTGGTAGCGGCTGAACAGGGGGGTGTCGTCGGCATAGAGCTTCATCCGCTCCCTGTAGCTGGGCATCACCTTCTCGACGAACTGCGAGGCTTCGGCGAATGCTTCCTCGCTGTCGATGAGCACCTCACCGATGTCCTGGCGCAGGTAGTCCCGAATGGCCCGCAGGACGACATTGTTTTCCTGATAGATCAGCGCGGGAGCCCTCTGCTCGCCGCCGGCGGCCTGGATGGCCTCCCATAGCTGGAGGAGATAGTCGAGGTCCCATTGCAGTTCCTCGGCGCTGCGCCCGACCCCGGCCGTGCGGACGATGACCCCCATGCCGTCGGGAATCTCGAGACCGCTCAGGGCATCGCGAAGCTCTTCGCGGTCCTCGCCTTCTATCCGCCGCGAGATGCCCCCGGCGCGCGGATTGTTGGGCATGAGGACCATGTACCTTCCGGCAAGGCTCAGGAAGGTGGTGAGCGCGGCGCCCTTGTTGCCCCGCTCCTCCTTGTCCACCTGGACGAGGAACTGCTGGCCGCGCGAGATGAGGTCGCTGATGGAAACCCGGCGGCCCTCGCCTTCCGACTGCGCGGCCTTCTCCGGCTTGACGAACAGCTCCCGGGAGATTTCCTTGGCGGGCAGGAAACCGTGCCGTTCCGAGCCGAACTCGACGAAGGCGGCGCCGAGACTCGGCTCTACGCTGGTGACCTTCGCCTGGTAGACGTTCCCCTTCTTCTGTTCCCGCCCGTGACTCTCGATATCGAAGTCATACAGGCGCTGTCCGTCCACGAGAGCGACGCGTACCTCTTCGGGCTGCGTCGCGTTGATGAGCATGCGTTTCATAGTGCAGTGATTCCGTGGTCACGGCGTGAAACGCGCTCGAGTCCGAAAGTGTCGAGCGAATCCCGGAGCGGCTGGGCGCCGCCCGCGACTTCGTTGCCTTGCGTCCCGGTCCGGGCCCGAGGCCGCGGGCGGGTGCGTCCCGACCGGGCATTCGGCCCGGTCGTTCTCCTCCCGCCCATGAGCGGGGCGTCCCGCCCGTCTGCGGGACGCTGGTTGCGAAGAGGCTCGTTGGCATGCGAGTCGGCCGGCTATCCGCGGTGCGGGGCCGGTGGCACAAGCACGACCGCCCCGGCACGGCCCGGATGGGGCGTGCCGGGGCGCGCCGGGTTGCGCGTACTCCTTCGGCGATTCTCAAGCGCGGCTCTTGCCGTCAATCGTTGTGTAAAACTCAAAGTGCGGTCGTTGACTTCCGCGGTGGGCGGCCGCTTGAAGGCCGCTTGCTGCCGGTCTTGCAGGCTGCGCGTGGCGAGGGTATCGACCCCTCTGGTTGCGATACGCTCTCGAAGGCGTTCTCGAAGGCGCTCCCGTTGCGTGCCCTGCCGAAGCGCAGGCACTATAACATCGACGTTTAAGTCTTTCAAACGGCTGGAAATTTCTGAACGGCCCCAGTTGGCGCCCACCATGCCGGTGACGTATCACAAGGTCGTCGACCGCGCCGGGCAGCGCCTGGACAACTTCCTCCTCGGCACGCTGAAGAGGATCCCGCGCAGCCGCGTGTACGCGATGGTGCGCAAGGGAGAGGTGCGGGTGAACGGCGGACGCGCGCGCCCGGACAGGCGACTTGCCGCCGGGGACGTGGTGCGCGTGCCTCCGGTGGCGATCCCCGTCGCGGCTACCGGGGGTCGCGCGGCCGAGAGACTCGGCGCGGCGATTCGCGAGGCCGTCCTGTACGAGGACCGTCACCTAGTGGTCCTCGACAAGCCGGCGGGCATCGCCGTGCACGGCGGCAGCGGCGTGTCGGCCGGGGTCATCGAGGCGCTGCGCGCCGCGCATCCGGACGGCTGGTTCGAACTCGCTCATCGGCTGGACCGCGACACGTCGGGGTGCCTGGCCGTGGCGAAGGACCGCGGGACGCTGCTGGAGCTGCACCGGGCGTTCCGGGAAGGCGCGGTCAGGAAGTCCTACGACCTGGTGGTCGAAGGACGGTGGCCGCGCCGGCTGCGGACCGTCCGCGACCGGCTCAGGCGGTACACGCTGCCGAACGGGGAGCGCCGCGTGCGTGTCGATGGAGCGGGCGCTCCCGCGAGGACGGACTTCGAGGTGGTCGAGACGGCGCCGGCGTCCACCTGGCTGCGCGCGTTTCCGCGGACCGGGCGCACGCACCAGATCCGCGTGCACGCCGCCGCGCACGGGCATCCGATCCTGGGCGACCGCAAGTACGCCGACCGGCATGCCGCGCGCCCCGGCGTGCGGCGGCTGATGCTGCACGCGTCGTCGATCGCGTTGCCGCTCGCGGGCGGGCGGCGCCGTTTCCACGCACCGCCCGGGCAACCGTTCGAGGCGGCCTGGGACCGGCTGCGGACCTGAACGCCCCCGCCGGCACGGTGGCCGTCCGCGTCAGGAGCGGAAGAAATCCACGCCTTCGCTCCGTAGCATGTTCCCGAGTTCTATCAGGGGCAGGCCGATGAGGGCGCTGGGGTCGCGGGTCTCGATGCCCCGCAACAGGAGCACGCCGCGACCTTCGGACTTGATTGCGCCGGCGCAATCGAGCGGACGCTCGGCGGCAACGTACCGCGCGATTTCCTCCGTGCCGAGGCGGCGGAAGTGCACGCGCGTCTCGTCGACGTGCCGGTGACGGGTGCCGGTGTCCGTGTTGAGCACCAGCAGCGAGGTCAGGAAGGTCACGGAACTCCCGGACACGGACGCCAACAGGGTGATCGCCCTCTCTTCGGTGTGCGGCTTGCCGAGCGTTCGTCCGCCCTCTACCGCGACCTGATCGGAAGCGATCACGACACTGCCGGCCCGGCCCGCGGCGGCGGCTTCGGCTTTCGCGTGGGCCAGGCGCAGCACCAGGTCCCGGGGATCCTCGGCGGGCCCGGGCGTCTCGTCCACGTTCGGGGACGCGACGTCGAACGCGACGCCGAGTCGTTCCAGGAGCTGGCGGCGGTACGGGGAAGACGAGGCAAGAACGATCCGCATGCCGCCGCAGTTTGTCGGAAATCCCTCGCGCCCCGCAAGCGCGAACGATCCATGGGGTGACGCCCGGCGCGGGGCGACGCATCCCGCGCCGTTAGCTGGTTTAGTGACTGTGGTTTGGGTCTCGGGTAGGTTCGGTGTTGCGTAGCGCGGACCGCGTGGGCGTGCTTAGGCCGCTTCGACCATCTGGTCGAAGGTTTCTCGGTTGATGACGCCGTGGTTGACGAGTGTGGTCTGGATCAGCCGTTCTGAGACGCGGAAATGGAGGGCTGCGGCATGGACGTCGTCGTGGG
This sequence comes from Pseudomonadales bacterium, assembly GCA_963664635.1. GTDB lineage: Bacteria > Pseudomonadota > Gammaproteobacteria > Pseudomonadales > Azotimanducaceae > VXNE01. The sequence continues at coordinate 2,446,991 of OY761542.1, forward strand.
TCGGGTTCTCGTTGGGGATGTAGGCCCGCAGGTCGTCGAACGGACACAGGAACTCCTGGGCGAAGGCGCGCTGGAACTTCTGGCGCCCGGACTTGGCGGTGGAGAGGGGACCGAGGGGGTCGTTGCCGGACCAGATGATGTCGCCGAGGCTGCGGCAGAGCTCAAAGCGCCGGCTGTGGGCCCAACGGGACCTCAGCGCAAGTCGGTTGACGTTGCCCGACGCGTCGCGGAGGCGAAGCCCGTAGGGTACTGAGGGCGGCCAGTTGCGTTGGGTTGCAAGGCGGTCGATGTTGATACCCAGGACTTCGCTGAGGCGGGGATTCCGGATCGGTCCAGGTGGGACGCGCAGGCGTTGCCGGAGTTCGCTGGCGGCGCCAACAGCCAGTCTCCACGGGGGGCGGAGTTGATCGTGGTCGAACTCGATGTGATCGATAGCGGAGGGGGTGCGGAGGAGCACCTTGGAAGCCTCGGCGGCGCCTAGCGTGGCTTGGAGCGCGTTCATCGAGTCGCCGCCCTGCTGGGCGAGAGCGGCTTCCTCGATGCTCTTGACGCCGAATCGTTCGCTCATGGTCTCGTACCCGGCTACGACGCTTTCGGGGGCGGCGTCGGGGTCGTAACCGAGCATGGCTTCGAGGCGCCGCCAGCGACTGGTGGCGGGGTCGGCGCGCTCGGCGCGCAAGTTCCGATACTCCTGGTCGAGGCCGTCGCAGTCGGCACCCGTGTCTTGGAGGACGTGGTCGATGAAGGTGTCGATCGCGGTCTCCGCAGTTGCCGAGGTCACGTACTCAAGCGTTGGGTCTGCGAGAAAGCGGAGGGAGCGCTGGAGGTTGTGCGCGTCCGCGTGGACCATGACGGCGCAGCGGGAACCCTCTCCCCAGAGGGAGATGTTCGGCCAGGGATAGCCGGCCCCGACGGACGGCAGATGGTGCGCGAGGCGCCACCGGGCGGGGAAATCTCGCTGGGGGGGTGGCGGCTCGCAACGGATGCGCCACCAGTTGTCCAGCAACCAGAACGCGAGCGGTAGCGGGGGCGCTTCGAGGCAGCGGTCTGGGCGGTCGCTGCCGCGCCGGATTAGTCGCGTGAGCCAGACGTCGCCGAGGCGGACGGCCAGGCGTCGCGTCGCCGGGTCGCCAGCGGCCAGCCGGGGCTCGACGAGAATCTGAAATCGGTTGGTCACCGGAAATCGTACCGGAGTCGGCATGCATCGGCGGCGGCGCGGTCGGAGCGCGCGCCGTGGGCGTGTGCCCAGTTAGCGAAGCGGTCGAACACAAGGCGCCCGATGGACTCTTCCGGAAGGACGGGGTAGCCATGGAACTGGGCGGTTTCGCGGTTGGTCTCGCGAGCCTCGAAGATCCACCCGTCGTCGGCTACCGTCCAGAGGACACGCTCGGTGTGGCCAATCAGGCCGGCGCGGATGCCGCGTTGAAGCAAAGTCGGAATGTCGGCCATTTGTCGGGCCGAAAGTCGGCTTCGTCGCACAAGGTGGCGTCATCCCGGCCGCCATTGAAAGGCTCGAGACCGAACAGATGTGGGTGCAGTTTGTGCTTGGAGCTGCCTTCGTAATGGACCGTGTCCAGCATCCGCTCGATGAGGTCGTCGGGTGGGATGGGCATTAGGCGTCGCTTCTCGTTGTGGGAGCGGCGGCGATGCGAGCGACGGGGGTCGGGGCGCGGCAAAGTGCAGGCTCGTCTTTCGTTGTGCGATGCGAGACTCGGCAGTGTGCTGAAGGCGGAGGAGGGGTGCAAGTCGGCGCGCGATGAGTCAGCAGTTCTCATTTTGACTGATGTTCTGATCGCTTTTGGTCTCTGGGGAGTTGGGACGGGTTTCGGGGTGGTAGGGGTAGGAGTTCAGGGGTGGGCGGTTGGCGGTGCCGCCGGTGGCGAGCAGTGACGGGAGGGCGTTCCAGTCGGGGAACACCTGGTACTCGGCCAGCGCGCGCTGGTGCGCCAGGAGCGACTACGGGTACCTGAATCGCATCCGTTCGAGCCGGGCGGCGTCTTGCGGGCGTAGGTGCCGTGCGGGACGAGGGAACAGCCCCCGCGCGGGTGGTTCGGACAGCGCGCCAAGGTTGCGTGACGCCAACCTTGGGCCTTAACGTACTGCTCGCCGGAAAGCCCCGCCCTCAAACGAGTTGCAACCGGCCGCGGCCTGGCGGAGTCCAGTCCGCGCGGGCCCGACCTCCCCTTGTTCTTCCAGGAGGACGTCAGCTTAGGGAAGCTCTCAATCAGAGCTTCCCTAAGGGCGGGTCGAACGGCTGTTCCCGCGGCGGCTTTTTGACAGCCCTGGACCCCGCGCCGATAATGCGCCGCGCCATGGGCGCCGGACACTCGTTCCTGCTGGAACCGCGAGCGCTTGCGCGACGCGGCGGGTCGTGGGCGGGGCGGGTCCCCGTGCATCGCTTCACCCGTGTCGCGAACCTGGTGGGTCCCGATGCGACGGTCGTCGACGTCCGCCTGAGTTTCGGGCTGGACGACGCGGGAAGATGCCGCGTGCGCGGGAGCGCGCGGCTGTCGGGAGGCGTCGCCTGTCAGCGATGTGGCCGCACCGTGCCGCACACGCTCGAAGTCGACATCGACCTGGTCGTAATCGCGCACGAGGCGGACGCGCGGGCCCTGACGCCGCGGTACGACACCTGCGTGCTGGAGGAGCCGAGGGTCGCGATCGACGCGTTGATCGAGGATGACCTGCTGCTGGGCCTTCCCGGCTACGGCTGCTTGCGCGGCGATACCTGCCCGCATGCGCCGGTGGCGGTAGATCCCGAGCCGGCGCCCTCCGAGCCGGGGCAGGCCGGGCCGGATGACCGGAGCAACGGCCCGTTCGCGGTGCTGGCAACACTGGCGTCGCCGGGAGATCAGGGAGATCAGGGAGATAAGGCGGCGAGCGCCACCGATCCCGCGGGGCCGCCGCGGAATCCCGAGCACTTGTCCGGTTGATCCGGGCGTTCCCAGGGAGGTAATCTGAAAGCATGGCCGTACAGCAGAACAAGGGCACTCGTGCCCGACGCGGCAGTCGCCGCGGGCACGACGCGCTCTCGAAGCCGACGTTGGCGACCGATCCGACCACCGGCGAGACCCATCGACGTCACCACGTGACGCGAGACGGCTTCTATCGCGGTCGCAAGGCGGTCGACGTCTGACCGCGCAGAGCCGCCGATTCACCACATCGCCGTAGATACCCTCGGTGCCGACACCGCGCCTGGGCTACTTGCGCGCGGCGCGCTGGACTTGGCGGAGGAGCGTGGCGTCGAGTTGACGCTGGTGGGGGACGCGAGGCTCCTGCGGGGCATCGTGGGGCCGCGGGCGCACCATGTGCTCGCCGCCGACCGCGCGATCACCAACGACGATTCCGTGCGCGACGCGCTGCGGGGCAAGATAGATTCGTCGATGCGCCGCGCGATCGCGCTCGTCGCCGCCGGCGATGCCGATGCGGTGGTGAGCGGCGGCAACACGGGGGCCCTGATGGCCCTGGCCCGGCACCTTCTGCCGATGCTCCCGGGGATCGACCGTCCGGCGATCGTCAAACCCTTTGTCGGACGCGGCGGAGCGAGGTGCTGGGTCCTCGATCTCGGCGCCAACCTCTCCTGTACCGCGGAACAGTTGCATGGCTTCGCCCGGATGGGTTCCGCGGTGGCGGAGGCGACCGGTGGGCTGACCGCGCCCCGCGTCGGGGTGATGAACGTCGGCGTCGAGCACAGCAAGGGCCCGCGGGAGGTGCGCCGCGCCGCCGGCCTGATCGCCGCGGACGAGGGGCTCGCATTCGCGGGGTTCGTGGAGGCCAACGACTTCTTCGCCGGCAAGGTGGATGTCGTCGTGTGCGACGGGTTCACGGGCAACGTGGCCCTCAAGGCCACCGAAGGCGCGGCGGCCATGGCGCGTCACCTGCTTGCGAGCGAGCTGGGCCGTGCGCGAGTGGCGCGCCTGCTCCTGGCGCCGAAGCTGCGCCGCCTCGCCGCCGCGTACAATCCCCAGGCCTACAACGGAGCGACCTTCGTCGGTTTGCGCGGCGTGGTCGTGAAGAGCCATGGCGCGGCGGACCGCCGTGGCTTTCGGGAAGCGGTCGGACAGGCCGTGCGCGAACTGGAAACGGACCTCGTGGCGAAGGTCGGCGCACGCTTCGCCGCAGCGGACATACGACGGGAAGGCAGCGAATGAGTCTCGGTTTCATGTTCCCCGGACAGGGTGCACAGGCGGTCGGCATGGGCGCGGAATTCCTCGAAAGCGACGCGGTCGTCCGCCAGCGTTTCGACGAGGCCAACGACGCGCTGGATTTCGACATCGTCTCGATCATGCTCGAAGGGCCCGCCGAACGGCTCGCGCAGACCGCGGTGACGCAGCCGGCGCTGCTGACCACGGGCGTCGCCCTGTGGGACGCCTGGTGCGCAAGGGGCGGGCCGAAGCCCGCGCTGCTCGCGGGTCACAGCCTGGGCGAGTACACGGCGCTGGCCGTCGCCGGCGCCCTGTCCTTCCGGGATGCGGTGCGGCTGGTCCACCAGCGGGGCCGCTACATGCAGGAGGCGGTTCCGGTCGGCGAGGGCGCCATGGCGGCCGTGCTGGGGCTGGAGGACGACGCCGTGGCGCGCTGCTGTTCCGCGGCGGACGGCGTCGTCGCTCCGGCGAACCTGAACGCGCCGGGACAGGTCGTGATTTCCGGCGCGGCAGCGGCCGTCGCGCAGGCGGTCGATGCCTGCAAGGCGGCCGGCGCCCGGCGGGCCGTCCTGCTCAACGTGAGCGGGCCGTTCCACTGCGCGTTGATGCGTCCGGCCGCCGACCGCCTCCGCGCGGCCCTGGATGCCGTGGACGTGCGCCCGCCGGACATCCCGGTGGTGCACAACGTCGACGCCGCCGTTGCCGCCAGCCCGGAGGAAATCCGCCGCAAGCTGGTCGGCCAGCTCGACTCGCCGGTGCGCTGGCGCGACTGCGTACTGGCGATGCAGGCCCGCGGCGTGGATCGCCTGGTGGAATGCGGGCCGGGCAACGTGCTGGCGGGTCTTGCCCGGCGCATTGACCGTGCGCTCGGCGTGGCCGGGATCGGCACGCCGGCGGCGATGGGCGACGCTCTTTCGTGAGCGAGACGTCGTGAGCGAGACGCGCGTTGCCCTGGTCACAGGGGCCAGTCGGGGCATCGGGCGCGCCGTCGCGGAGCGCCTTGCGGCGGACGGCTGCTTCGTCGTCGGCACGGCGACGACGGCAGCGGGCGTGGATACGATAGCGGGGATGCTGGGCGAGCAGGGGTCCGCCGTGCTGCTGCGCCTGGAGGCCCCCGCGTCGGTGGAGGCGGCCATCCGTCACGTCGAAGACGCCGCGGGTCCGCCGCTCGTGCTGGTGAACAATGCGGGCATCGCGAGAGACGGCCTGCTCATGCGACTGTCCGCCGACGCCTGGGACGACGTGGTCGGCACGAACCTGAGCGGCGTGTACCGGCTCACGCGGCCCGTGCTCCGGGGGATGATGCGCGCGCGCTGGGGGCGCATCGTCAACCTGAGTTCGGTCGTCGGCCGGATGGGCAACGCCGGCCAGACGAACTACGCCGCGGCGAAGGCGGGCATCGAGGGCTTCACGCGCGCGCTGGCGCGGGAGGTCGGGTCGCGCGGGATCACCGTGAACGCGGTGGCGCCCGGGTTCATCGACACCGACATGACCGCCGCCCTGGACGACGCGCGCCGGGCCGCCATGGTGGAGGGCATTCCGCTCGGCCGGATGGGTACGCCGGCCGACGTGGCGGCGGTCGTTGCGTTTCTTGTCGGCGAAGAAGCATCCTACATCACGGGGGAGACGCTGCACGTCAATGGCGGATTGCACATGGCATGACCGCTGCTTACACTAGCGCGCTCCGTGCGGGAAGGATCGACGATAAACATGAGCAGTGTTGAGGAACGGGTCAAGAAACTGATCTGCGAACAACTCGGCGTCAAGGAAGACCAGGTGAAGGACGAGGCTTCGTTCGTAGAGGATCTTGGGGCCGACTCGCTTGACACCGTCGAGCTCGTGATGGCCCTGGAGGAGGAGTTCGAGACCGAAATTCCGGACGAAGAGGCCGAGAAGATCACGACCGTCAAGGAGGCCATCGACTACATCCTCGCGAACCAGTAGCCGGTGGACGTCGGCCCACCGACGTCGCCGGCGTCCACGTCGAGGACGGGCCTTTCGCGGTGCGGAGGGTTGATCGAGTCCGTCGTGGACATGCTCGGGCCCGATACCCCTTCGGGCCGTAGTCAGGTAAATCCGTGGAAAAGCGCAGCGTCAAGAAGCGCAGGGTGAAGCGCAGGGTAGAGAAGCGCAGGGTAGTCGTTACCGGGTTGGGCATGCTCTCTCCCATCGGCAATACGGTGGAAGAGTCGTGGGCCAGCGCCCTGGCCGGGCGGAGCGGCGCCGCGGTGATCGACCTGTTCGACACCGCTGACCACGGCGTGAAGATCGCGGCGACGGTCAAGGACTTCGTGGTCGCCGACCACCTGGACCGGCGCGAAGCAAGGCGCATCGATCCCTTCATCCAGTACGGGCTCGTGGCCGGTGCCCAGGCGGTGGAGGACGCTGGACTCGAGGACCTGTCCGAGGCGGCCCGGCGGCGGACCGGGGTGGCGATCGGGTCGGGAATCGGCGGCATCAACACCATCGAGGCCACGCACTCCACCCTGTTGCGAGGCGGCCCGCGCCGCGTATCGCCGTTCTTCGTTCCCGCGAGCATCATCAACATGATTTCGGGGAACCTCTCGATCCGGTACGGCTTTGGAGGTCCCAACGCCGCGATCGTGACCGCGTGCGCGACCGGGACCCACAACATCGGCTACGGCGCGCGGATGATTCAGTTTGGGGACGCGGATGTCATGGTCGCCGGGGGCGCGGAACAGGCGACGTCCCCGTTGACGGTGGCCGGGTTCGCGGCCATGCGCGCGCTCTCTTCCCGGAACGACGAGCCGGAGCGGGCCAGCAGACCCTGGGACCGCGACCGGGACGGGTTCGTCCTCGGTGACGGCGCCGGCGTGATGGTCCTCGAAGAGTACGAACACGCCGTCGGCCGGGGCGCCCGGATCTATTGCGAACTCGCCGGCATCGGCATGAGCGGGGACGCGCATCACATCACGAGCCCGCCGGACGACGGCGCCGGGGCGGTGGCCTCGATGGTCAATGCCATTCGCGACGCCGAAATCGCCCCGGATGACGTCCAGTACGTCAATGCGCATGGCACCTCGACCCCGCAGGGCGACATCGCCGAGACGCTGGCCATCAAGGCGACCTTCGGCCACGACACGAAGGTGGCCGTGAGTTCCAGCAAGTCGATGATCGGGCACCTGCTCGGTGCCGCGGGGGCGGTCGAGAGCATCTTCACCGCGCTTGCGGTGCATCGGCAGGCGGCCCATCCGACCATCAACCTCGAGAACCCGAGCGACGAGTGCGACCTCGACTATATTCCGGAGGGCGCGCGCGAGATGCGCATTGACGCCGCGTTGACCAATTCCTTCGGTTTCGGCGGAACCAACGGCTCGCTGGTCTTTACGCGCGTCTGACGCTGCTTCAGCCCCACCTCCCAGCATCCGCCCCCAAACCCGCGCCCGCCCCCCGCGTCCGCTCCGGGGCCACCGATGTCGCCTGTCCGATCGCCTGGCGACGGGGTGCGTTCGGGGAAGCCGCGGGTACCCCCCTTGGCATCGGCGGGTAGAATCCCGGCATGTTCCGCGGCGTTCGGCAATGGTCGGTCATGGCCTGGGTGGCGGGGGTTGCGGCCGTGGCCCTGGCGGGCGCGTGGGTGCTGGCCGTCTTCGCATGGGCCGATCGTCCGGGCGGGCCGGAAGAACCGGCCGTCGTCGTGGTGCAGGCGGGGCGTGCGCTCGATGGCGTGGCGCGGGACCTCGAAGCGCACGCGGTGATCGACGACGCGATGCGGTTCCGCTGGCTGGCGCGGCTGCGCGACGCGGCGGCCGCCATCCGCGCGGGGGAGTACCGCTTCGCGCCGGGAGCGACGCCGGCCGAGGTGCTGGAGCAACTGCTGGCCGGGGAGGTCGTCGTGCACCGGCTACTCATCGTGGAGGGCTCCACCGTGCGCGACCTCCTGGACGTCGTCGCCGGCGCGCCCGGCCTCGTCGCCGTCCTCGGGGAGGCGACGCCCGCGAACCTGCTGGCGCGCCTGGGCATGGGCGAGGGGCACGCCGAAGGGTGGTTCTTTCCGGACACTTATCACTACGTGCGGGGCGACACCGACGCCGGCGTGCTGCTCCGGGCACATCACCGGATGCGCGCCGTGCTCGGCGAAGAGTGGGCGCGGCGTGCGGCCGGCCTGCCCTATGGGGACGACCGCGAGGCGCTCGTGATGGCCTCGATCATCGAGAAGGAGACCGGGTTCCCCGAGCATCGGGCCGGCATCGGCGGGGTGCTCGTGCGCCGGCTCGGCCGCGGCATGCGGCTACAGACGGACCCGACGGTGATATACGGGCTCGGGGCCGCCTTCGACGGGAACCTCACGCGGGCCGACCTCGAGCGCGACGGCCCTTACAACACCTACACCCGGGGCGGGCTGCCGCCTACCCCGATCGCGCTGCCGGGGCGGGCGGCGATCGAGGCGGCCCTGCATCCCGCGCCGGGCACGGCCCTGTACTTCGTCGCGCAGGGTAACGGCGCGACCTGGTTCTCCGACACGCTGCATGAGCACAACGCGGCAGTGCGCCGTTTTCAGCTCGCCGGCAAGCCGTGAAGCGCGGCCGTTTCATCACGCTGGAGGGCGTCGACGGCGCCGGCAAGTCGACGAGCCTGGAGGCCATGAGGCGCTTCCTGGCGGAGCGCGGGCACGACGTCCTGGTCACCAGGGAACCCGGTGGCACGCCTTTCGCGGAACGGGTGCGCGAGGTGTTGCTCGCGCACCACGACGAGGCCGTCGACCCCTTGGCGGAGACCCTGCTGCTCTTCGCGGCGCGCGCGCAGCACGTCAACACGGTGATCGAACCGGCGCTCGCGCGGGGGCGGTGGGTCCTGAGCGACCGCTTTACGGACGCGACGCGCGCCTACCAGGGTGGCGGGCGCGGGGTCGACGGCAAGACGATCGAGGTCCTCGCCGGACTGGTGCATCCGGGTCTCGAACCGGACCTCACGTTCTATCTGGACGTGCCGGTGGATCAGGCGCGCGGCCGCATCGGCGCGGACGACCTGTCGGCCGGGGCGCCGGCCCATCTCGACCGGTTCGAACGGGAGCGCCCCTCGTTCCACGAGCGCGTCCGCGCCGGCTACCGGGAGCTTGCGCGCTCGACGCCGCGCGTGCGCACCATCGACGCGAGCCGCACGGAGACCGAGGTGGCGGTGCGGATCGTCCGGCACCTGACCCGCTTCGTGGAGGCGGACGGATGACGCCGCCGAGCTGGCTTGCCGGGCCCGCGGAGCGCCTCGAGCGGATGCGGGAAGGGGAGCGCACCCCGCACGCGGTGCTGGTCGACGGGCCGGGGGGCTGGGGCGAGGCTCTGCTCGCCAGCCGTTTCGTGCTGCGGCTGCTCGGGGAGGACGCGCAGGGAGACGCGCGGACGCTGGCCCATCCGGACCTGCGTTGGGTCGAGCCCGAGGACGCGACGGTCAAGATCGAGCAGGTCCGGGACCTGATCGGCTTCATGCATCGCACGGCGGTCCGCGGCGGCAACAAGGCGGCGGTCCTGGAGGACGCGGACCGCATGACCGTGAACGCGGCGAACGCGCTGCTGAAGACGCTGGAGGAGCCGCCGCCGGGCAGCTTCCTGGTGCTGGTGACCAGCGCGCCGCAACGCCTCCCGGCGACGGTGCGCAGCCGCTGCCAACGCGTGCCGGTCCATCCGGCGGGAGGTCCGGCCGTTGCGGCGTGGCTCGCGGCGCGGGGCTTCGAGTCGCCGGACGTCGGCCGGCTGCTCGTCGAGCTCGGCGGGGCGCCCTACCGGGTGCTCGCGGCGCTGGAACGGGACGAGAGACCGATCTGGAGCGTCCTCGAAGCCGTTGCGGCGGGCCGGACGAAGGCGCTCGACGCGGCGGCCGAGTGGCGTGGCGCGGATCTCGCCGAACTCTGCGCACGCTGGCTGCGGCACGTCCACCACATGGCGCGAACGCGCTCGGACGTGCGTCCGCTGCTCGATTTCGCGACACGGTTGACGACACTGCGCAGCGCGGCCCTCGCCAACAGCGGCCTCGCCCGGCAGGTACAGCTCGAGAGGCTGCTCCTCGACTGGAGGAGGATTTCAGCTTTGGCCTAAGCGTTCCGTGGTCGATGTCCCATGGACTCCGAGCCGTCGAAAACGATCATGGAGGGCCTTTCTCATGGGGACGGCCCGATGACGGATCAAGCGGAACGCGGCAGCCTGCTGTCGCTCAGCATTGCCGACGAGAGTGTCCTGCATGCGACCTACATGCCTTTCATTCGCCACGGCGGACTGTTCGTGCCAACGGCGGAGCACCATGACCTGGGGGACGAGGTCTTCCTGCTGCTCGGTCTGCCCGGCGCGCGTGACCCTATCCCGGTTGCGGGGCGGGTCGTCTGGGTGACGCCGCCCGACGCCCGCAACGGGCGGCTGGCGGGGATCGGCGTGCAGCTCAGCGCGGACGACGACCTGGTCCGCTCCCGGATCGAACAGTGCCTGGGGGATGCTCGCGGGTCGGACCGCCCTACGCACACGATGTAGCGCCGGGCCCGTCGCGCTCAGGCCAACCGCCGTTCGAAGAAGTCGAGGATGGTCAGATACCGGTGCACGGCGACGCCCTGTTCCTGCAGGGCGTGCCTGGCGCCGGGATAGGTCATGAGTTCGAAGGGGATTCCGCGTTGCTGGAGGACGGCGAGGAGCCTCGTGGTGTGCGTGAACAGGACGTTGTCGTCCGCCATGCCGTGCATCAGGAGCAGCGGCGTGGCCAGGTCGTCCAGGTACGGGAACACGGAGCTCTCGAGATAGCGTTCGGGATGGGCGCCGGGGTCGCCGAGATAGCGCTCCGTGTAGTGCGTGTCGTAGAGGCGCCAGTCGGTGACGGGGGCGACGCTGACGCCAGCCGCGAAGGTCCCGGGCGCCCTGGCGAGACACAGGAGGGCCATGTAGCCGCCGTAGCTGTGTCCGAAGACGCCGATACGGTCGGTGTCCACCCAGCCGAGGCCGCGCAGGAAGCGCACGCCCGCGAGCTGGTCGGCCAGCTCGATGTCGCCGAGGCGGCCATGCAGCGTGTCTTCGAACCGCTTGGCGCGGCCCGCGCCGCCGCGGTTGTCGAGTTCGAAAACGCCGAGTCCACGCTGTGCGAAGAGCTGCAGCGGCAGCGGTCCCCATTCCCGGCGCACGCGCTGGACGCCGGGACCGCCGTAGACATGGACGATCACCGGACGTCGCTCGCCGTTGTCGGCATTGCGGGGCGGCGTCAGGCGATAGTGGAGCCGCTGCCCGTCCTCGGCGGCGATGCTGCCGAACCGGGGGGCCACGTGGTGATCGAGAAACGGATGGTAGGGGTGGGTTCCGTCCACGTCGCCGCGGAGGATGGGACGGCGCCGCGACGTTGCGAGATCGAGCGCGTCGAGTCGGCCGGGGATCCGCGGGTCGGTCCGCGTCACGGCGCACAGCGCCCCGGACCGGTCCATGGCCGCATCGTGCCAGGCGTCGCCTTCGGTGAGCCGCTCGGCGACACCGGCACCGGCTTGCCCGACGGGAATCCGGTACACATGCTGCGCCGTCGGGTCGTCGCGCCAACCGGTGACGACGACGGCGCCGGCATGAATGCCGACGATCCGCGCGACCCGGTCGAGCCCCGTGGGCAGGGCCTCGAGGTCGCCGTCGAAGCGGTACAGGTCGGCGCTGCCACCGCGTTCCGAGGTCCACACGAACGCGTCCCCATCCCCCGTGAAGACGAGGTTGTCGTGCAGGTTCACCCAGGTGGCTGACGACTCTTCGAACAGCGTTCGCAGCGTCCCCCCCGCGGTGTCGTACAGCGCCAGGGCAAGCGAAGCCTGGTCGCGGGTCTGCCGTTGCAGCACGAGGTTGCCGCTCGGCGCAAAGGCAACGCGCGCGAGATACGCGAGACCGTCCGCGTCCCAGGGGATCCACCGGGGGTCCCCGGGCGTGCCGTCGGCGCCCATGGGCACCAGGGCGAGGCGCACCTCCGCGTTCGGGCCGCCCGCGTACGGATAGCGTTGTGTGACGGCGTCGATGCCGTCCGCCGCGAGTTCGGGGCGGCGGGACTCGGGAACGGGCGCGTCGTCCACGCGCGCGTAGGCGAGGAACCGATCGTCCGGCGACCACCAGTGCCCCTCGAAACGGTGCATCTCCTCCTGGGCGATGAACTCCGGCAGCCCGTTGGCGACCGTGCCGGAACCGTCGTCGGTGAGCCGTCGTTCCCCGCCCGTGTCCAGATCGTGCACGTAGAGGTCTCCGGCCCGTACGAAGCTGACGTACTTCCCGGTGCGGGACAGGGTGATGCCGGTCTGGCGCGAATCGGCCGATGTCACCGGCGTCGTGGCGCCGCGGCCAAGATCGTGCAGCAGGGCCTGGCCGCCGGCGGTAAGGAGCAGCCGTTGTCCATCCGGATGCCAGGAGTAGGACGTGATCCCCCCGGCGAACTGGCGCCGCCGCTCGCGTTCGGCCCGCTCGGCTTCCGTCGGGACGCCCTCGGCGAAATCCCGGGCTATCACCAGCTCTTCGACCCGTCCCGTTGCCGCGTCCCAGCACCAGAGGTCCAGACGTTCGCGGTCGTCGAGGGCGGGCCGCAGGAAGCTCACCCGGGCGCCGCCGGGCGCGACTTTGACCTGGATCGGCAACCGTCCCGCCAGCGGCGGGTCGGCGAACAGCCGCGGGACCGGCAGCCGCGTCAAGCGTCCGTATCCAGACGGGCGAAGGCGTCGCGGGTCAGGTTCTCGGTTCCGTCGGCGGTGACCGCAACGTTGTCCTCGATGCGGATGCCCCCGTAGGGCAGGAACGCTTCCACCCGTGACCAGACGACGTCGCGCGCCGCGGCGTCCTTGCGCAGCGCGTCGAGCAGCAGGGGAATGAAGTAGATGCCCGGCTCCACCGTGAAGACGTGACCGGATTCGACCGTGCGGGTGAGCCGCAGCGCCGGGAACCGTTCCGGCGGTGGCGCCGGCGTCCCGCGCGCGTCGCCGAGGTGCCCGCCGACGTCGTGGGTCTGCAGGCCGACCAGATGGCCGAGGCCGTGGGGGAAAAAGGCGTCCGTGATCCCCGACTCGAAGGCGGCCTCCGGGCTGCACGAGACCAACCCGAACTCGCGCAGCAGGCCGCCGACGGCGCGGTGCATGCCCTCGTGCAGGTCCACGTAGGAGACGCCCGGCCGTACCTCGGCCACGAGGGCGCGCTGGGCCGCGTCGAGGGCGCCGACGAGGTCCTCGAACGCGTCCGGAGCGGCGCTGTAGGTCCGGGTGATGTCGGAGGCGTAGCCGAGGTGTCGGCCGCCGGCGTCGATGAGAAAGCTGCGCCGGGTCGGGGGCGGGGCCGCATCGTGGAGCTGGTAGTGCAGGACGCCCGCGTGGGCGTTCTGCGCGACGATGCTCGGGTAGGGGAGCTCCGCCTCGTGCTGGCGGCTCGCGCGCAGGAAGGCGAGGTGGATGTCGAGTTCGCCGGCGCCGTCGAAGTACGCGTCCCGGGCGGCCAGGTGTCCGCGGGCGCCCATGTCGGTCGCGCGGCGCATGGCGTCGAGCTCGAAATCGTCCTTGCGGGCGCGCGCGAAGTGCAGGGCATCCACCAGCGCCGCGGGGTTCACCGCATCGAACGGCGCGTTGTCGCCGGCCGCGCCCGCCTCCCCGACCAGCGCCGTGCGGTCGCCGTCGTCGAGCCGGGCGAACACCGCCGCGGCGAGATCGTCGAGATCGGCGTGCACTTCGAGGTCGAACTCGGCGGCTGCCCAGTCGGGTACCGCCGGGGGCAGGTACCAGTAGTCGGCCGGTTGATGGAAGAAGAGGCGCGGCCGGTCCGGCGGCTGGTAGAGCACGACGCAGTGCTCCGCTTCGGGCAGCGGCGCCCACTGCGCGAAATTCGGATTGGGGCGAAACGGGGGCGCGATGTCGTCCTGGAAACGGAACGCGGCGGCCCCGGCGGGGATGACGGCGGTGTCGATGCCGGCGTGCTGCATCGCGTCGGTCCAGGTCGCCGCGACCTGCGCCACGTGACGCGCGTACCGGGCGCGGTCGAAGTCGGCCGGGGGAGTGTCCTGCATGGCTTCATGTTACCTCGGCGGGCTCCCTGGGCGGACCGTCGAGCCCCGTGGAGCCCCGTGCGTCCGCGGGCGGAACACGCACGGGGCTCGGCGCGGGTCGGCCCGGACGGCGACGCCGGGAGGGCGTTCTATGGTATACATAGCCCTGATTTCACCGAGCTCAAGGGAGGCGCAATGGGGGCGTATGCCTATGCCCGGCCGACGAGTGTCGAGGAGGCGGTCGCCGTCCTCTCGTCGGCCGCCGCGGCGGGTCAGCGGACGCAGATGCTCGCGGGCGGGACGGACGTGCTGGTGCAGATGCGGACCGTGGACCGCGAACCGCGAACGCTGGTCGACGTCAAGCACATCGCCGAGACCAACCGGGTCGAGGTGGGTGCGGACGAAGTGTTCATCGGAGCGGCCGTCGCTTCCGGCGTCCTAAACGAGAACGCGGAGTTGAAGGCGGTTCTGCCCGGTTTGATCGAGTCCGCCGACCTGATCGGATCGACCCAGATCCAGGGTCGCGCGTCGATCGGCGGCAACCTGTGCAACTCCTCGCCGGCGGGCGACACGATCCCGGCCATCATCGCCGCGGGGGGTATCTGCGTGATCGCCGGCCCCGGCGGCACGCGCGAGGTCGCCTGCGAGGATTTCCTGACCGGCGTCGGCACCAACGTGCTCGACGACGCGGAGTTCCTCCTGGGGCTCCGTTTCCCGCGGCCGCCGACCCGGTCCGGGGACGCCTACCTGCGTTTCATCCCACGCACCGAGATGGACATCGCCGTGGCGGGCGCCGGCGTCGCGCTCAGCCTCGACGCGGACGGTAACTGCGTCCATGCGCGCGTCGCCATCGGCGCGGTGGCGCCCACGGCCCTGCTGGTGCCGGCGGCGGCGGACGCCCTGCTCGGCACGCGCGTCGACGACGCCGCGCTGGCGGCGGCCGGTGCGGCCTGCTCGGACGCGGCCTCGCCGATCACCGACAAGCGCGGCACGGTCGAATACCGCAGGAAGGTCGTCGGCGTACTGTGCCGGCGGGCCGGCGCCATTGCCCGGGACCGGGCACTCGGGAACTAGGACCAGGGAGTTAGAGAAAGCATGGCCAAGGTACACGTCACCACCAGCGTCAACGGCGAGGAACGCGAAGTCCTCTGCGAGCCGCAACAGTCCCTGCTCGATGTCCTGCGCGACGAACTCGGCATGACCGGCACCAAGGAAGGCTGCGCCACGGGCGACTGCGGAGCCTGCTCCGTGTTGATCGACGGGCGCCTCGTCTGCTCCTGCCTGATGCTCGGCGTCGAGGCGGAGGGCGTTGACATCACGACCATCGAGGGGATTGCGGACGGCTCCGAACTGCATGTCCTGCAGCGCAAGTTCCTCGAGCATGCCGCCCTGCAGTGCGGGATCTGCACGCCGGGCTTCATCGTCGCGGCGAAGGCGCTGCTCGACTCGAATCCGGACCCGGACGAGACGACGATCCGCTATTGGCTCGCCGGGAACCTGTGCCGCTGCACGGGCTACGACAAGATCGTTCGGGCGGTACAGGATGCCGCCCAGGAACTGGCCTACGAGGCCTGATACGGAATCACGGGAGGAGAGACAAGTGGCAGAAGCGCACGACTACAAAGCGATCGGGACGTCTCCGGTACGCCCGGACGGTGTCGACAAGGTAACGGGACGGGCCAACTTCGGCGCGGACCTGAACCTCCCCAACATGCTGCACGGCAAGGTGCTGCGCAGTCCTCACGCGCACGCGCGCATCCGGAGCGTCGACGTGAGCCGCGCGCTCGAACTCGACGGCGTGTATGCGGCGATTTGCGGCGCCGACTTCTCGAGCGGAGCGGAGGGCGAGATCCAGGGCGAGGGCGGCGGTACGGTCTCCGACCTGGCGCAGAACATCGTCGCCCGCGGCAAGGCCCTGTACCACGGCCATGCCGTGGCGGCGGTGGCGGCCAAGACGCCCTACCTCGCCGAGCGCGCCCTCGACCTCATCGAGGTCGACTACGAGGTGCTGCCTCCGGTCCTAGACGTGGACGACGCGATGGCCGAGGGGGCGACGCTCGTCGACGAGGACCTGTACACGAACGGCGACAAGTCGCAGCAGCCGAGCAACGTCGCCGGCATCACCAAGTTCGAACGTGGCGACGTCGAACAGGCGTTCGCGGAAGCCGACCTGATCGTGGAAGGCGAGTACCGCACGCCCACCGCCCACCAGGGCTACATCGAGCCGCACGCCTGCACGGCCACCTACAGCGAAGAAGGCACGGCCACCATCTGGTGCTGCACGCAGGGGCACTTCGACGTGCGCTCCATGACGGCCAGCGTGCTCGGCATGGGCGTGGGCGATCTCAAGGTCATCCCGTCGGAGATCGGCGGCGGCTTCGGCGGCAAGACGGTCATCTACCTCGAGCCCCTCGCGGTCAAGCTCTCCGAGATTTCCGGCCGCCCGGTCAAGATGGTCATGTCCCGCGAGGAAGTCTTCCGTGCCACGGGCCCGACTTCCGCGACCCACTCCCGGGTCAAGATTGGCGCGAAAAAGGATGGCACCATCACGGCCGCGACCGCCTGGATCGCCTACGAGGCGGGGGCCTTCGCCGGTGCCCCGGTGGGACCGGGCTGCATGGCGATCTTCGCGCCCTACGACTTGCCGAACTTCCGGGTCGAGGGCTTCGACGTGCTCGTCAACAAGCCCAAGGTGGCCGCCTATCGCGCGCCGGGCGCCCCGCAGGCCATGTACGCCATGGAATCCGCGGTCGACGACCTCGCGCGCGAGCTGGGCATGGACCCGATCGACCTCCGGCTCCTGAACGCCGCGGACGAAGGGACGCAGGCCCCGTACGGCCCGACGTTCCCGCCGATCGGCATCAGGAAGTGCCTCGAAGTCGCCAAGGCGCACCCGAACTACGCCACGCCCAAGGGCGAGGGCGTCGGACGGGGCATCGCCGCGGGCTTCTGGTTCAACATCGGCATGCAGTCGAGCGCGGAGGTGCGCCTGTCCGAGGACGGCACGGTCACCGTGGTCGAAGGCAACCCGGACATCGGCGGGACGCGGGCGTCCATGTGCCTGATGGCGGCGGAGACCCTCGGCGTGCCGTACGACTCGGTGCGCGCTCACGTGGGCGACACGGAGTCGACCGGCTTCTGCAACGTCACCGGCGGCAGCCGCACGACGTTCGCCACCGGGATGGCCGTGGTGCAGGCCTGCGAGGACATCATCGCGCAGTGCAAGCAGCGCGCGGCGGCGACCTGGGACATCGACGCGGACCAGGTGGACTGGACGGACGGCGAGGCGGTGCCGAAGCCGGGCGTCAACGTGGACGTGCAGCCGCTGTCCCTGGCCGACATCGCGGGCAATGCCGGGCGCACCGGCGGCCCGATACTCGGCCGGGCCAGCCTGAACGCCCAGGGGGCGGGCGCGTCCTTCTCGGTGAACATGGCCGACGTCACCGTCGACCGCGAGACCGGCAAGGTGGACGTTCAGAGCTTTACCGCGATCCAGGACGCCGGAACGGCCATTCACCGCGCGTACGTCGAAGGGCAACTGCAGGGCGGCGCCGTGCAGGGCCTCGGCTGGGCCCTCAACGAGGAGTATGTCTACGACGCCAATGGCGAGATGGAAAACGCCGGCTTCCTCGACTACCGGGTGCCGGTCACGTCTGACATGCCGATGATCGACACGCACATCGTCGAGGTGCCGAACCCGTCCCACCCGTATGGCGTGCGGGGCGTCGGGGAGACCCCCATCGTCGCCCCGCTGGCGGTTGCCGCGAACGCGGTGCGCGACGCGCTCGGATTCCGCATTCCGGACCTGCCGCTGTCGCCCCCGAACGTGCTGGAGGCGATCGACGCAGGCGAAGGCGGCTGAGGCTCCGTCGGGGCGCGTGAGGAAGGCTCGCGCGCCCCGGCAAGTGCGTCCATGGCGAAGGTCGTTTTTCCGGACCATCTGCTCTCCCACACCGGGGACACGCGGGAGGTCACGGTGGAGGCGGGGAACTTCCGGGGCATCGTGCGCGCCCTGGACAGCAAGTGGCCGGGGATCGAGGCGGTCCTCATGAAGACCGCGGTCGCGATCGACGGCCAGATCTACCAGGACGCCTGGCTGGAGCCCGTGCGGCCGGACAGCGAGGTGTTCTTCATGCATCGGATCGAGGGCGGTTAGCCCGCCGGTTCGCGCTGTCCGCAGGCCGGCCCCCGTGCCCAAGCTCGTCAATCTCGGTTCCCTCTGCGTCGACCACGTCTACGGCGTGCCGAACATCACGTCCGCGGGCGAGACCGTGGCGAGCGGCAGCCATGTGGTGTACCCCGGCGGCAAGGGCCTGAACCAGTCGCTGGCGGCGGCGCGCGCGGGGGCGTCCGTCGTCCATGCCGGCTGCGTCGGCGGCGACGGGCGCTGGCTGCGGGACGAACTCGCGAAGGCCGGCGTGGACGTCTCTCTCGTGCGCGAGACCGACACGTCCTCCGGACACGCGGTCATTCAGGTCAATCCGCGGGGCGAGAACGCGATCGTCATTGCCGGCGGGGCAAACCGGGTGCTGACCGCCGCGGACCGGGCAGCCGCGTTTGCGCGTTGCGGTCCCGACGATTGGCTGCTCCTGCAGAACGAGATCAACGATCTCGAGTCCGTGCTCGCCGAGGCCCGCGCGGCGGGGTGCCGCGTCGCCTTCAACGTGGCGCCGGTCGACGGGCGGGAGACGGGCTACGACCTCGGCGGCGTGGGGCTCCTCATCCTGAACGAGGTGGAGGCCGCGGCGCTGGCGGGTACGTTCGAGCCGGACGCGGCGCTGGAGCTCCTGTGCGGGCGATATCCATCGTGCGACGTGGTGATCACGCTCGGCCGCGACGGCCTGCGCTATCGTCGCGGGGAGGGCCGCGGGGAGGGCCGCGGGGAGGGCCGGGGGGACGCCCGCCTGCGCCTCGACGCATTCGCCGCCGACGCGGTGGACGAGACCGCCGCGGGGGACGCTTTCGTAGGCTACCTGATGGCGGCGCTCCTGGAGGGCAAGGCGATGTCCGAGGCGCTGGTCCTGGGGTCGGCGGCGGGCGCGCTCGCGGTGACCCGGGCGGGGGCGGCGAGTTCGATTCCGGAGCGGGATGCCGTTCTGGCGCTCACCGCGGCTGGTGGGCACGAACTCGGGGGAGCGGAAGAGCGTCCCATGGTTTGATCCGCCGGCAAGGGTCCAAGTAGACTAGATCGTTGTCTGGTTGGTTGGAGCTGGAAATGCGCGAGGTCGGAGCGTTCGAGGCGAAGACCCACCTCTCGGAGTTGCTCGACGCGGCCTCCCGTGGAGAGACCGTTTCGATCACCAGGCGAGGGCGCCCGGTGGCTCGATTGGTTCCGCCGGAAGCGCCCGACCGTTCGAGGGCCGCAGAGGCGGCAGGCAACCTGCGGGCGTTGCGCGCGCGGGTGGGCTGGGCGACCCGCGAGCAGATCGTGGAGATGTGCAAGGAGGGGCGGCGTTGACGGGACCCGTGCTCGACTGTTCCGTGACGGCGGCCTGGGTTCTGGAAGACGAGGCGTCCCCGGAGGCCGGTTCCGTTCTCGAGCGCGTCCTGGAGGTGGGAGCTTGTGCCCCCGATCTGTGGTGGACGGAGTTGCGCAACGTTCTGATCGTCAACGAGCGGCGCGGCCGGCTCACGGAAGCCGATACCACGCGCGCCCTGGCGGAGATCGGAGCCTTGGAGGTTCAGCTCGACCGCTCCGCCGACAGCATGTCGACGCTGCAGCTCGCCAGGGCGCACCGGCTTTCGGTTTACGATGCGCGCTACCTCGAGCTGGCCCTCCGGGATGGGCGCGCGCTCGCCACGCTGGACCGGGGGCTCGCGAGGGCTGCCGCGGACGAAGGGATTGTCCTGATGCCCGACCTGGACTGAGGGACTGAGGTCGCCACCTCGATGGCGTAAGCCATTGAATCGGAGGTTCCTAGCCGAAATCCAACCCCGTAGCGTCCGCCAGATCCCGGATCGCCTGATCCTCGTCCAGCACCTTGATCGTGTGCATCCCCATTGCGCGGGCGGGCTTCAGATTGATCCCGAGATCGTCGAGGAAGACGCAATGGGATGGCTCCACGCCGAGCCGCTCGCAGGCGATACGGTAGATGGCGGGATCGGGCTTGCGAATGCCCTCGACGCTCGACTCCACCACCATGTCGAAGTGCGCCATTGCGGCCTCCATCGCGGACGCGCGCTGCGGGTTGGGAGGGGCGGTGCGCGAGGCGTCGGGTTTCATGTTGTTGGTGATGGCGCCCACCTTGAAGCGCTCCCTGCAGCGGGCGAGCGCGGCGATCATCCGCGGGCGGGGCGCGCCGCTCAGGAGCTCGAGGACGGCCCTGCCGGAGACGGCGTGGCCGAGCGCCGTGCTCTCCACGCGGAACAGGTTGTCGAACTCGTCGGCCGACACCTGGCTGGCCTCGAACCGCGCCCATGCGTTCGTGCGCGGATTGGTGGAGTTGACCGTGCGGATGAAGTCCCTCGGCAGGTCGTGGGCGGCTTCGAACCGGTTGAAGGCCTCGAACGGACTGCTTGTCAGTACCCCGCCGATGTCCCACAGGGTCGCTTCGATGCCCATGCTCACAACTCCTGGTCGGAAAGGAAGGCGTTGATCTCCCGGGCCAGTGCCTCGGGCTGATCGAGTTCCACCAAGTGCCCGGCCCGGTCGATGACCGCCTCGCGCACCGGCCCGGAGACGCCCGCGGCGAAACGGGCGTGATACGACGCCGGAATGACGCCGTCCTCCGCGCCGCGCGCCAGCAGCGTCGGCTGGCCGATGCGGTGCAGACGCTTCGCGAGGCCGGTCGCGCCGAAGGGAAACAGGAACCGGGCGGCCGCCTCCATGCTGCGGGTCTGGGCGATCTGCCACTCGACCGGGTCCGCGCCCTCGGGCGTCGCCCAGAGCGCCTTCCAGCGCTCGGGGTCCGCGCAGACGAGCGCGGCCAGCACGTCCGGGGCCGGAACCTGCGCCCAGATGTCGGCGTTGGGGTCGTCCGCGTCGAACAGGCCGAACGGAGCGATCAGCACGAGGCGGCGAACATTGGCGCCGGCGATGGCGGCGGCCTCCGCGGCCAGGGCGCCGCCGACGGAACTTCCGATGAGGTCCATGGCCGGCAGGTCGAGCGCCTCGAGGGTCTCCACGGCATCGACGATCCAGTCGTACACGCTGTCCAGATGACGGAACTCCTCCGAGCCCGGGAAGCCCGGCAACGAGGGCACGATGACGCGCCGGGTCTCGCTCAGCCGGTCGAGGAACTGGGACCAGCGGGGCACACCACCGATGCCGGCGAAAAAGACCGCCGGCGGATGGCTCGCGGCCTGTGTACCCCGTGCGAGGACCCGCATCGATCGCCCGCGCAGGGCGATCGTCGACTCCGCAACCACGTCAGGCGACCTGCGCCGGCCGGTAGCGCCGCTCCTCCGCCATCGGGCGCGGCCACCAGGGGTCCTCCCACTGGTCGTCGAAGAGGTCGCGGATCTGGGGAAGCACGCGTTCCGCGTACATGCGCGTGTTGTACTGGGCGAGCTCCGTGGACATGTTGCCGAACTGGCACAGCAGCATGAGGTGGCCCACGTTCATCTCCAGGCACACCTGGCGCAGCCGGTCCGCCACCTGGTCCGGATCTCCGGCCACCACGTAGCCGAGATCGACGATGTCCTCCCACCGCGTGGCCGTCGGCGCCCGTCCGCCGATGCCGCGGCTGCCGGCCGCCGCCTGGGCGACCTGGGACTGGACGCGCGCGCGCTGGGAGGCTTCGCTGGAGTAGCCCGGCGGCGACGCCCACCTGGGATTCACGTGCAGGCAGCGGCCGTAGAAGTACTCCGCGGGACCGCGGTACAGCTCGTTCGCCTCCCGCTCGGTCTCCGCGACGCCCACGAACTGCAGGAACCCGACGCGATGGGGATTCCGGTCCTTGCCGAGCCGGTCCATCTCGTTCCAGAAGCCCTGCACCGTCGCCATTCCCGCCTTGTAGCCGAAGTAGGAGAGGTAGCAATAGACGTAGTCCATCTCCGCGCACCACTGCCACGTCTCGACCGAGCCGCCGCCCGGGATCCACACGGGCGGATGGGGCTGCTGCACGGGCCGCGGCCAGACGTTCACGTAACGCAGCTTGTTGAAGCGGCCGTCGAAGGAGAACGTCTCGGGTTCCCGCCACGCCTGCATGACGATGTCGTGGGCCTCCAGGTAGCGCTCGCGGAGTTTCGACGGGTTCTGGCCGTAGGCGAACACGGTGTCCATCGGCGTACCCACCGGGAAGCCCGCGATCAGCCGTCCGCCGGACATGCAGTCGAGCATGGCGAACTCCTCGGCGACGCGCGTGGGCGGGTTGTAGAGCGCCAGGGAGTTGCCCATCACGCAGATGGCCGGGGACCGGGTGCGGCGGGTCAGCGTCGCCGCGATGAGGTTGGGAGAGGGCATCAGCCCGTAGCCGTTCTGGTGGTGTTCGTTGCAGCAGATGCCGTCGAATCCCACCTCGCCGGCGTACTCCAACTCGTCGAGGAATTCGTTGTAGTGTTCGTGGACGCGCGCGGCGTCGAGCAGCCCGGCGTCGATGTCCACCCACACCGAAGGATGCGTCTCGCGGAAGTCGTCCGGCAGGTCCTTGTACGGCATGAGGTGGAACCAGAGGTTCTTCATGGGCTTCTCCCGTCGGGCGTGCGCGCAGTGTAGTCGATTGGTATAAGAGCCAACAAAGACGGTCCGGGAAGGAGATGCCGAGCGATGGACATGCAGGACGGAGTGGCGGTCGTTACCGGCTCGTCATCGGGGGTCGGCGCGGCGTGTGCCCGGCAACTCGCCGCGCGCGGCTGCCACGTCGCCATCAACTACGCGAACAACGCCGACGGGGCGGCACGCACGAGGGAGGCCTGCGAGGCGCTCGGCGTCGAGACGGTCGTGGTCCAGGCGGACGTGGCGGACGACGCCCAGTGCCGGGCCCTCGCCGGGGCCGCCCTCGACAGGTGGGGACGCATCGATGCGCTTGTGAACAACGCCGGCACGACGAAATTCAATCCGCACGACAACCTCGACGGGCTGTCGCGCGAGGACTTCCTGGACATCTACGCCGTCAATGCCGTCGGTCCGTACCAGATGGCCCGCGCCGTCGCGCCCGCCATGCGGCAGGGCGGGCGTGGGAGCATCGTCAACGTCGCCTCCGTGGCGGGCATCATGGGGGTCGGCAGTTCCATCGCGTACGCCGCCTCGAAGGGCGCTCTCATCACGCTCACGCTGTCGCTCGCGCGGGTACTCGGGCCGGAGATCCGCGTCAACACCGTGTGTCCCGGATTCATCCAGGGCGAATGGCTCGAGCGCGGCATGGGCACCGAACAGTACGGCGCCGCCAAGGCGTTCCTCGAGCAGAACACCCCGCTGCAACTCACCACGACTCCGGACA
This sequence comes from Pseudomonadales bacterium, assembly GCA_963664635.1. Classification (GTDB taxonomy): domain Bacteria; phylum Pseudomonadota; class Gammaproteobacteria; order Pseudomonadales; family Azotimanducaceae; genus VXNE01. Next base: position 2,470,485 of record OY761542.1, read on the forward strand.
CGGTCGCCGAGGGCATTCTGTATTTCATCTGCGGCGCCGACGTGGTGACCGGCGAGACGCTGATCATGGATGGCGGCATGCACCTGAGCCAGGCGCCGCTCACCCGCCGGTAGCTGTCACTAGCCCGGATTTGCTGTGAAATTCTTGGTGGTCTCCGCACCCCCGGGCCGAGGGGGCCCGCGAACGCCCCATGGCGCCCTGGCGGGACGGTCAGGTCCGCGCCGTCTGCGGCGGCGACCGTTCGCCCGGCGGCTGCCCCGGTTGTGGCCGCGCGGGTCGTGCGGGTCGCCGGGGGCTCGCTAAGCGGCCGCCCAGTTGACGGTCACGGTGCCGTCGGCGTGCTGTTCGAGGACGCCGAACTCGCGCAGCCTGGCGATCCAGCGCGGCGCGTTGCGGGCGACCAGGAGGGCCTCGTAGTCGACCTCGGGGTCGCGGTAGGGCCGGTCGTCGCGGAGCACGGCGAAGATCACCCGCGCGAGCTTGTGGGCCGTGGCGACGATGGCGCGCTTGTGGCCTCGGCGCGCGGTGATGGCGCGGTGGTAGGCGTGGAACTGGCAGTCCTTGGTGCGGGCGGCGCCGTGGGCGCAGCCGACAAGCAGCGCGCGCAGGTGCTTGGCGCCGGCGCGGGCGCGGGCGCCGCGGCGCTTGCCGGCGCTCTCGTTGTTGCCGGGGCACACGCCGGCCCAGGCCGCGAGCCGGTCGGCGGTGCCGAACACGGCGGCCGGGTCGGGACCGGTCTCGGCCAGGATGGCGGTCGCCGAGGCGGCGTCGATGCCCGGGACGGTCTGCGGCAGGCGCAGCCGGCCGGCGTGCGGCACGAGCCCGTCGGCGAGATGCCGGTCGAGGTCGGCGAGGCGGCGGTCGAGGGCGTCGTGCTGGCGCAGCAGGTCGGCGAGCACGACGCGGTCGGCGGCGCCGAGCGTGGCGGTCAGCGCGTCGCCGAGCCGGTCGAGCTTGCCGCGCACGTGGCTGCTCAGCGTGCCGAGGATGGCGTCGCGCGCGAGCCCGTCGACCAAGCCGTCGAGGATGCGCCGCCCGTTCATGCCGAAGATGTCGGTGATCACCCCGCCGATGCGCGCGCCGCTGCGGTCGACCACCTTCGCGGCGCGGTTGCGCACCCGGCTGCGCTCCGCCACCAGCGTGCGCCGGTGCCGGCTCAGCACGCGCAACTGGCGGAACTCGCGCGGCGGCACGAAGCTCGGCCGGCCCAGCCCGAACTGGCACACGCGCGCCAGCCAGCGGCTGTCGCCGACGTCGGTCTTGCGCCCGCGCAGTTGCTTGACCTGCTGCGCGTGCAGTAGCTGCACCTCGATGCCGGCCGCCTCGAGCGCCTCGTACGGCGTCTCCCAGTACACGCCGGTCCCCTCCATCGCCGCCGCCGTCACGCGGTGGCCGCCCAGCCAGCCCGCCATCTCGCCCAGGCCCTCCGGCAGCGCGTCGAAGCGGCGCGTCTCGCACACCGGCTCGCCGCCCGCCCCGCACAGCCGCACCGTGGCCGTGATCTCCATCTTGTGCACGTCCAGGCCCGCCGCGCGGGCGTGGACAACGTGCAGATCGTCGTTCATCATCGTGTCGCCTCCTTGTCGGATCGGGGGTGTGGCGAAGGCGGGTGGACCGGTCGGTCGGAAAGGAACCCGCGCCCAAGGGCGCGGTCGCGGTTTGCTGCTCGTCCACGGCTCGGGGCCGGGCACAGTCCGGGGCTCGCCGCCGTCCGGTCGGGTCAGTTTCTCAACGGGGTAACATGCCGTTCCGCCATTATGCGGACGACCACGCTCCCGCCTTCGCCGCGATTCTCCCCCATCCCGACCGAAGCCGCCGCCTCCGATGCCTCGCCACCATTTCATGCCTCCGGGGTGGTCGGAAGACGACCATGGACGTTTCTCACCAGGCCGCTGGTCGGCGCCAAAAGGCTGTGCGGTTTCAAGAGGTTGACCATGGCGCCACATGATCGTGCCGATTCCGGACTGCGCTGGCCGCGCCCTCGCGGGTCTTTTGGCCCCGTGCGCGCACATGCTCCCTCAACCATAGGCCCCGCTATGCTCTCGGTCGCGAGCACGCGCACAGGACCAAAATCCTCCGCGATCATCGCGGCCCCTGGTGAGAAATGCGGGCTATGACCTAACGGAGCCGGGGTGGCGTACGTCCCGCCCGCGGATCACGTAGACGATGTACTCGCTGATGTTCTTCGCGTGGTCGCCGATGCGCTCGAGGGCGCGGGCGGTCCAGACGGTGTTCACCGAGCGCTCGACGTAGTCGGACCGTTCGGCGATCTCGCGCAGCAGGGCGCGGTCGATGGCGACGAAACCGGCGTCGACGTCCGCGTCGGCGGCGATCACCTCGTAGGCGGCGTCGAGATCGAGTCGGGCGAAGGCGTCGAGCGTCGTGTTCAGCATGCGGATCACCAGGTCCCGCATGTTCTGTACACCCGCGTAGCCGTTCTCGGGGATCGGGAAGGCTGCGGTAAGCGCGGTGATCCTGGCGATCTTGCACGCTTCGTCCCCTACCCGCTCGAGGTCGGTGCCGGCCTTCATGATGCCGATCAGCAGCCGCAGATCGCGCGCCGCCGGTTGCCGCCGCGCGATGATGTGCACGCATTCGTCGTCGATGGCGAGTTCGAGCCGGTTGACCTCGGTCTCGACCGCGAGGACCTCCTCGGCGAGCCCCGTGTCGTGGGTGACGAACCCGCGCGTCGCGGTCGAAAGCTGGCGTTCGACCAGGCCCCCCATCTCCATGAGGAGGCGGCGCAGCGACTCGAGTTCGCTGTCGTACTGCTCGGAGATGTGCCGGCTCATCCGTAGCGACCCGTGATGTAGTCCTCGGTCTGCCGCTTGGACGGGTTGAGGAACATGCCGTCCGTGTTGCCGAACTCGACCAGTTCCCCGAGGTGGAGAAAGGCGGTGTAGTCCGATACGCGCGCCGCCTGCTGCATGTTGTGCGTGACGATGGCGATGGTGTAGTCGGTCCGTAGCTGGTGGATCAGTTCCTCGATGCGCAGCGTGGAGATCGGGTCCAGGGCGGACGCCGGCTCGTCGAGCAGCAGCACGTCCGGCTGCACGGCGATGGCCCGCGCGATCATCAGCCGCTGCTGTTGGCCCCCCGACAGCTCGAGGGCGCTCTCGTTAAGACGATTGCGGACCTCGTCCCACAACGCGGCGCTCTTGAGACTCCACTCGACACGGTCGTCGAGCTCGGACTTCGGCATGCCGCGCTGCAGCCGCAGGCCGTAGGCGACGTTGTCGTAGACCGACTTGGGGAAGGGGTTGGGCCGCTGAAAGACCATGCCGACGCGACGCCGCAGTTCCGCGACGTCCACCTCCCGGCTGTGAATCTCCATGCCGTTCAGGGCGATGGAGCCGGACACCCGGACGCCGTCGATCAGGTCGTTCAGGCGGTTGAAGCAACGCAGCAGCGTGGACTTGCCACAGCCCGACGGCCCGATGAACGCGGTGACCCGATGGCGGGGGACGGTGAGGGAGATGTTCCTGAGCGCGGCCACGTCGCCGTAGGAGAGCGACAGACCGCGCACCTCCAGGCAGGCGGCGCTCTCGCCGTCCTGGTCGGCCCCTGGTCCAGCAGCGGCGTCCGGGACAGAGGCGTGGTACCGCAGTGGGTCGTCGCCGGGTTGCTGCATCTCCGTTGCCACTGTCGCTGCTTCCGGTTCAGCCTGCCGAGAATCGGTAGCGTCCTTCGAGCCGGCTCCTGAGGATGATCGCGGTCAGGTTCAGGAGCACGATGATCGCGATCAATAGTAGCGCCGTCGCGTAGACGAGGGGACGTGCGGCCTCGACGTTGGGGCTCTGGAAACCCACATCGTAGATGTGAAAGCCGAGGTGCATGAACTTGCGCTCGAGGTGGATGTAAGGCGGATTGCCGTCCACCGGAAGGGCCGGCGCGAGCTTCACGACGCCGACCAGCATGAGCGGGGCGACTTCGCCGGCGGCGCGCGCCACCGCGAGGATGATCCCGGTGAGGATCGACGGGCTCGCCACCGGCAGGACGATGCGGAAGAGCGTTTCCGCCTTGGTGGCGCCGAGCGCCAGGCTACCCTCGCGAATCGCGCGTGGGATGCGGGCAAGCCCCTCCTCCGCGGACACGATGACGACCGGGACGGTGAGCAGGGCCAGCGTCAGCGACGCCCAGATAAGGCCCGGGGTCCCGAATGTCGGGGCGGGCCGGGTCTCGGGATAGAACAGGTCGTCCATGGCGCCGCCCGCGAGGTAGACGAAGAAGCCGAGGCCGAAGACCCCGTAGACGATGCCGGGGACGCCGGCGAGGTTGTTGACCGCGATCCGTATCACCCGGACGAGCACCCCCTGGCGCGCGTATTCGTGCAGGTAGACCGCGGCGATCACGCCGAACGGCGTGACGAGGAGCGACATGAGCAACACCATCATGACGGTCCCGAAGATGGCCGGAAACACGCCACCCTCGGTGTTCGCCTCCCGGGGTGCCTGCGTGAGGAACGCCCAGAGGCTCGCGGCGTAGTGACGGACCTGCTCGAATGCCGACATCGCGTTCGGGCGCCAGGCGCGCAGCACGCCGCGCAGCTCGAGCCGCACGTGCCGCCCGTCCATGATCTCGATCTCGACGGTGTCGCGCTCGAGCGCGCGCACGAGGTCCACCAGTTGGGTTTCGACGCGCGCGTACTCCTCGTTCAGGGAGCGTTCGCGCCAGTCGAGGTCGTCCATGGCGGCCCCGGCAAGCGCCCGCCGCCGCCGCTCGAGGCGCAGCTCCTCGAGTTCGTGGTTGATGGAGTCGATGGTGGACGCCTGCAGGTCCGCGAGCTCCTCCCGCAGGCCGTCGGCGCGGGTCAGGCGCTGCTGGAGGCTGGTCCAGGCCTGCGCGTCCGATCCGCTCGCGACGCGCACACCGTGTTCGTGGATGCCGCGCAGGCGGCCGTAGGCGTTGCCCCATTCCATGCGTTCGAAGACCACGAGCTCCGCCGGGCGGCGCTCGGACACGATGTCCGCGGCATCGAGCCAGCGAAAGTCGGGCGCGTTGACCCGCCGGTTGCCGGTCTTGACCAGACGGCGCTCCACGGGTGGGCCGTCACTCTCGGGCGCCGCCAGAAACGTCGGGTCGGCGAACTCGACGCCGGCAAGTTCGCCGATCACGGACACGGGGCCGTCGCCGCCGTCGTAGACGATCGACAGCACCGGGGCCGGCCAGAAGTGACCGAGGCCACGCGCGGCGATGAGGCCGACGAGCCCCAGGACGGCCGCGATGGACAGCCCGACCGCGCCGGCGTTCAGCCACACCCAGGGCATCCCGGACGCCCACCACCCGGTGCGTCGCGCGGGTGCTTCGGAGGCGTGTTCCCTCTGGCGCATCTACCTACAGCGCCCCGTAGCCGCGCCTGCGCGGTCGCCCGCACAGGCTCGCCTCCGGCCCAGCCCCACCGGCCCGTAGCGGAAGCTCCGCCGCCGGTCACCATGTTCCCTCTGGCGCATCTACCGCTACAGGTTGCCGTAGCGGACGCGGAGTCGCTGGCGCACGACTTCGCCCGCGGTGTTGAAGAAGAACGTGATCACGAACAGCACCAGCGCCGACAGGAAGAGGATGCGGTAGTGCGTGCTGCCGACTTCGGCCTCCGGCAGTTCCATGGCGATGTTGGCGGCGAGGGTCCGCATGCCCTCGAACAGGTTGAAGTCCATCAGCGGCGTGTTGCCGGTCGCCATCAGGACGATCATCGTCTCGCCCGCGGCGCGGCCGAAGCCGATCATCGAGGCCGAAAAGATCCCGGGGCTCGCGGTGGGAATGACCACCCGGGTCACCGTCTGCCACGCGGTGGCGCCGAGCGCGAGCGAGCCGGTGGACAGGTGGCGCGGTACGCCGTGGATGGCGTCTTCCGAGATCGCGAAGATCGTGGGGATGACTGCGAGTCCCATCGCGATGCCGACCACCAGCGCGTTGCGCTGGTCGTACGCCAGGCCGAGCACGGACCGGGCCCAGCGTTGTGCATCGCCGCCGAACAGCGCGTCCTCGAGCTGCGCGTCGAACAGGAACACGGCCCAGACGACCCCGGCGATGACCGGCACGGTCAGGAGGGCCGCCCAGCCGTCGAGGGGCCGCGTCATGCGGGTCGGGAGCGCGCGCCAGGCCCACGCGAACAGCAGCACGCCCGCGGGTACGGCCAGGAAGGTCAGCAGCGTGGCGCTGAGGTGCGCTTCGACCAGGGACGCGAGCCAGAGCCCGGCCAGGAAGCCGAGGATCACGGTCGGCAGCGCCGCCATGACCTCGATGCCGGGCTTGACCCAGCGGCGCATCGCCGGGGCCATGAAGTAGGCGGTGTAAACGGCGCTCATCACCGCGATGGGAACTGCGAAGAGCATGGCGTAGAAGGCGGCCTTGAGCGTGCCGAACAGCACCGGAGCCAGGGAGAACTTGGGTTCGAAGTCCGTCTCGGCGGACGAACTCTGCCAGCTCCGGACCGGCTTTTCGTAGCCTTCGTAGTGGACGTCTCCCCAGAGCGCCGCGAACGAGACCTCGGGATGGGGATTCGTCACCGCGTAACGGTGCAGGACCCCGTCGGAGGAGAGCAGGTAGGCCCGGTCGGAGCGGGGCGAGAAGACCCCCAGGCGCACCTCCGAGCCGGCCTCCCCGAGGGCGTGCTCCAGCGTGGCGAGATGGCGCTCGGAAGTCGTGTGCGCGAGGTGCAGGGCACCGGTGCCGTCGAGGGCCAGGAAGCCCTTGCGGCGGGCTTCCGTGACCAGCAGCGCGACCGGTGCGGGGAAGGTGAACGTGCGCGCCGCGACCAGGCGCCGCCCCGCGCCGCTCGGGGCCGGGAACCACTGCGTCAAGCCCCCCCGGCTGTCCGCGGCCAGGAACGAGAGTTTCCCGAGGAGCGGGGCGACGACGGTCATCGCGGCGCCGGGAGGCACGAGCGGAGCTGACAGTACCCGTCGTGGGGACTCGGGCAGGGACACGTCGTAGACCGTCATCGCGCCGTCCGTGCCGGTTACGTGCAGTGACGTCCCACGTGGCCCGAAGTCGATCCGCGCGACGGCGCGGCCCGGTGCGATACGACCCTCCAGGGCCGCGCCGCGCTTGCGGCCTCCGTCGCGGCGTTCGGTCGCGGACAGACGGATCGTGCCGGCCCCATCGACGGCGGCCACATGCAGGCCGAAGTCGTCGAGGTGGGCATCGAATGGGGTGCCGTACGGAGTGGCGAACCCGAGCGCCCGACCTCCGTCGAGCATCTCGACGACCGGTTCGACGCGTCGTGCCTCGGGGCCGGCCGCACCCGAGAAGCGCGTCCGGGACCGCAGGCGCACGAACGCGGTTCGGCCGTCCGGAGCCAGCAGCGCATAGGTGTCTCCCGTCGGATGCACCCGGCGCGCCGCGGCGAGCGCTCCGCCGGGGAGTGGCCGGGTCTCGAGCACGGCGGCGGTCTCGGGGTCGAGGAAGTAGACGACCCCGGCCGCGTCGATCGCGTGCAGGGACTCGAGACCGTCGTCCACGCCGAAGGCGAGTACGCCGGACGAGGGCATGGAGGCGTCGGGCAGGCGCTCGATGCTCGCGCCCCGCAGCAGTGGCGCCGCCACCCAGACCAGGAAGAAGAAGATGAGGGTGATCGCGGCGACGACGGCGGCTCCGCCCAGGCCGACGATCCGCCGCGTCGTCGAATCGACGAATCGACGCCGCCGCGCCAGCCTGGAGGATTCCGTTTCCAACTTGCGGGACACGACCACGGATGTGCCGCGGCTTACTGGATTTTGCCGAGCTCGCGAGCCGCGAGCCGCGGGGACAGGGCGATGTAGCCGTCCTTGGCGACCGCGGCCTGGCCCGTTGCGGAGAGCACCAGCTTCAGGAACTCGGCCTCGAGGGGCGGCAGGGGCGTGTTGGGGCGCTTGTTGACGTACACGTACAGGTCGCGGGCGAGCGGATAGGAACGGTCGCGGACGCTCTCGCCCGAGGCGTCGGCCGCGGGCTGCCCCGGCCCCGGGATCAGGGGGACGGCCCGCACGCCGGCGGTGAGGTAGCCGATCCCCGAGTAGCCGATGCCGTTGACGGACGACGTGATCGCCTGTACGACCGACGCGGACCCCGGCTGCTCGTTCACGGTGTCCTTGAAGTCGCCGGAACACAGTGCCGCTTTCTTGAAGTACCCGTAGGTGCCCGACACGGAGTTGCGTCCGTACATCCGTATCGGCTCGTCCGCCCAGGCGCCGCGCAGCCCCAACTCCCCCCACGTGGTGATGTCCCGGGCGCCGCCGCAGCGTCGGGTCACGGAGAAGGCGGCGTCGATGGCCGCCAGGCGCAGGTGCGCTATGGGGTTGTCCTTGTGCACGTAGAGCGCCAGTGCGTCGATCGCCACGCCGACGGCGGTGGGCCGGTAGCCGAAACGCGTTTCGAAGGCGGCTATCTCGCCGTCCTTCATCAGGCGGCTCATCGGGCCGAGGCTGGAGGTGCCCTGGGTGAGGGCCGGCGGCGCGGTGGACGAGCCGGCGGCCTGCACCTGGATGTTGACGCTCGGATAGTGCCGCTTGAACGACTCGCTCCAGAGCGTCATGAGGTTGGCCAACGTATCGGACCCGACGCTCGAGAGGTTGCCCGAGATGCCGCTGACCCGGCGGTAAGGGGTGGGCGTGACCACCTCCGTGGCGGCGGAGGCGGCGTCCTGGTCGGATCCCGCGCCGGAGCGTTCCGCGGTGGCCTGGGCGAAATGGCCGCAGACAATCCCCAGTGCACCCACTGCCAGCGTGGCGCCACGCCGCGGATGCGCCCCCGTCTTCAAGGCGGCCACCGGTGGTCGCCAGATCCCGCCGCGGCGGAATTCGCCGGACGCGTGACGCCGCGCCGGCCGACCGGCGACGGGGAGGGCCGGTGAACGTCGGACGCCGCCGGCTCGCTTGCGGCCGTGTCCTGTCCGAAGACGCAGCAAAAGAGACTGCCCTTGGCCAACTCGCTCTCCACCTGCAGCACCGACCCGTGGCGGCGCAGCACGTGCTTCACGATGGCGAGGCCGAGCCCCGTCCCGCCCCGGACGCGCGCCCCGGCGAGATCGATGCGGTAGAAGCGTTCGGTGATGCGGGTGAGATGTTCCGGGGCAATGCCCACGCCGCGGTCCTCGACCTCGAAACGCGGTCCGGCGGCGCTCTCGAACCAGCGCACGTGGACGGTCCCGCCGTCCGGGCTGTAGCGCACGGCGTTGGTCACGAGGTTGTTGAACGCGCTGTAGAGTTCCGTGCTCACGCCCCGGAATCGCAGGTCCGGGTCGGCATCCAGCACCAGGTCGTGTGCGCCGGCCGAGAGCTGCCGCGCCTCGGCGACGATGGTGTGCAGCATGAGCGCGACATCGATGTCCTCGGTCGTCTCGTCGCTGGGCAGCGGAGCGGATTCGAGGCGCGTGAGTGTCAGGAGGTCGTCCACCAGCGCGCGCATGCGGCGCGCGGGCGGGATGAGCTTGGGCAGCACCTCGCGCAGGGTCTCGAAGTCCGGGCTGCCTTCGTCGAGTTCTTCGAGGTACCCGACGATGACGGTCAGCGGCGTGCGCAGTTCGTGGGAGACGTTGGCCACGAAGTCCTGGCGCATCGTCAGCAGACGGTTGAGTTCGGTGACGTCGCGGGCCATGACGAGCGTGCGTTCGGCGTCGATGGCGATGCGGCGGAGCTCGATGCGGCGGGTCTCGTCGGCGGGGGCGGAGATCTCCACGATGTCGCTGTCCACCTCGCCCCGGAGGAGGGCGACGATGTCCGGACTGCGCACGAGGGCCACGAGGTTCTGGCCGAGGTCGCTCGCCGAGAGCCCCAGGTGTGCCCGTGCGCCCCGGTTGTAGTCCTCGATCTCCCCGTCGGCGCGCAGGATCACCCAACCGTCGGGGATCGTGTCGGTGGTGGTGCGCAGGCGCCGCAGCGTTGCGAGCAGGTTGCGGCTGCGGCGGCGGCCCAGCTCGATGGTGCGGTGCAGCCGGTCCGCAGTGGCGTGCCAGGCCCCGTCCCGGTTGGGGGGGCGTCCCAACGGATGCCGGGACCAGCGGCCGAACGCACGGAACTCGAGGCCGTGGTGGACGATGAACGCCGTCAGTGCGGTGACCACCCCCCAGGCGACGCTGCCGGTGAACCAGCCCACCAGCGCGACCGCGGTCAGCCCGCCTATCGCGTGGGCGCGCGCGGCATCGCGGGCGGTCACACCGGGGTCAGGCCTTCCCGTCGCTGGCCGAGAAACGGTACCCGACGCCCCGGACGGTCTGGATGTGCCGATCGGCTCCGAACGGCGCGAGCGCCTTGCGCAGCCGCAGCACGTGGACGTCGATCGTGCGCTCTTCCACGTACACGTTGCGGCCCCAGACCCGGTCCAGAAGCTGCGCGCGCCCGAAAGCGCGGTCCGGATGCCGCATGAGCGTCTCGAGCAGCCGGAGCTCGGTGGGCCCGACGTGGACCGGCGCGCCGTCGACGCTCAGCCGGTGGCTGTTGGTGTCGATCTCGACCGCGCCCGCGACGATCTTGCCGTCCTCCGGGTTGCCCGCGCGGCGCATGAGGGCCTTGATGCGGGCCACCAGCTCGCGGGGTGAGAAGGGCTTGGTGAGGTAGTCGTCCACGCCGGCGTCGAAGCTCTTGAGCTTGTCGGACTCTTCGCCGCGCGCCGTGAGCATCAGCATGGGCAGGTCCGCGGTGAGCGGGTCGCGCCGCAGGCGTCGCGCGAGTTCGACGCCGCTCATCCCGGGCAGCATCCAGTCGATGATCAGGAGCCGCGGAAGGGGGCCGTCCAGGATGTCGAGGGCCTGTTCGGCGGTGGCCGCCTCCACCACCTCGAACCCGGCGCGGCCGAGGGAGAAGGTGAGCATCTCGCGGATTTCCGGCTCGTCTTCGATCAGGAGCACGGAGTTTTGGGGCACGGCCGTCACGCTTTCACTCGAACCGTCGCGCGGATTCCGGACAGGCGATTCTGGACAGGCAATGTGACACCGGTGTGAACCGTGCGGTGCAGTATGCCATCGGCGCGTCGCCAAGGGCACCGTCCTGCTGCGGCGGGAGCGCGACGAGAGCGCGGCGGGAGCGTCACGACCGGCGCCGGAAATACGTTAGGCTAGGAGCCTGCGACGTAGGAGTTTCGCGCCAGCGAAACTCCCAATGCGACCGTCAGGTCGCGCTAGGCGCCGTCGAAACGGGCGGGAGGTGCATGCAGGTGGGGACCACGAGACAGTTGCGGGCGTCCGACGGCTTTACCCTCGGTGCATATGAAGCCTCGCCGGACGACGGGACGGCGGTGCGGGGCGGGGTGGTCGTCATCCAGGAGGTCTTCGGCGTCAATCCGCACATCCGCGAGGTGTGCGACGGCTATGCCCGGGACGGCTACGCGGTGATCGCACCGCAGATCTTCGATCGTGCCGAGCGCGACGTCGAGCTCGGCTACGAGGGCGACGACATGACCCGCGGCATCGGGATCGCCTTCCAGGGGCTGAACCGGGAGGACACGCTGAAGGACCTGCAGGCGGCGGTCGACGAAGTCGGCAAACACGGCGCGGTGGGTCTCGTGGGGTATTGTTTCGGGGGCCTGCTCACCTGGGTCGGAGCCTGCGAACTCGAGGGGGTGGCGTGCGCTTCCGCATACTATGGCGGCGGCATCGCGGGGGAACTCGGCCGTACGGCGCGCTGCCCGGTGATGATGCACTTCGGCGAACTCGACGCGCACATCCCGATGAGCGACGTCGAGCGGATCAGGGCCGGGTTGCCGGACGTGGACGTGTACGTCTATCCGGCCGATCACGGTTTCAACTGCGACCACCGGGCGAGCCATGACGCGGCCTCGGCGGCCACCGCCCGCAAACGGACCGTGGGTTTCTTCGAGGAGCACCTCGGGTCCGGGGGTTAGGGAAGGCGTAAGCAATCGATCAGAGGTTTCTGACCGTGACCCGCGCGCGGCGGTGGCCCCGGATGCCGCGAAACGCGTGGCTCGCCACCCGTCCGCGGGTTGCATCCGGGTTGGATGGAGTGTCCTTGACATGCCCGAATCGTTTGTTGATGCTTCCGCCTCCCGAGTTTGGGGGCGGGTAGCATCAGATACTGAAGGCCGGGCGGTCCGGGGCCGGTGGCGCCGGACGGCGGGGCTTTCTGCACGATTGCCGGGAACACCAAGAATCCGCACAGCGGACAGGCGGCATGGATGCACGGTGGCGGGACGAGAAGGTCCAGCGGGCCGGTGCGCTCCAGAACGGACATCAGCATGGGAAAGCACGGGAAGTCGCATGAGAAGTCGCATGAATAGACAACGAGTTCACAGCCTCTGGGCAGGTCTGCTGCTGGGGGTGGGGAGTCTCCTCGCCGGAGGCGCGGCTGCGGCGACGCTCGACGACATCTTCGTCGTCGCGGAGCGCCTCAACGACCAAGCGCGTACGTCGCAGGCGAAGATCGACGCGCTGACGGAGGAGACCCGCGAACTCTACCATGAGTACAAGACCGTCCTGAAGGAAGTGGAGGGTCTGCGCGTCTACAACCGTCAGCTCGAGAAGCAGATCGCGAACCAGAACCGCGAGATGTCCCAGCTTTCGGAATCGATCGACCGGGTCACGGTGATCGAACGCCAGATCACGCCGCTGATGCTGCGGATGATCGACGGGCTCGAGCAGTTCGTGGAACTCGACCTGCCCTTCCTGGCCGACGAACGGGAGGACCGCATCGTACGCCTGCGCGAGATCATGGACCGGGCGGACGTTGCGGTCTCCGAGAAATTCTCGCAGGTGCTGCGGGCCTACCAGATCGAAAACGAGTACGGCCGCACCATGGAAGCCTACGGCGCCACCATCAACGTCGAAGGCGTGGACCGCATCGTCGATGTCCTGAAGATGGGGCGCGTCGCCCTCGTCTACCAGACCAGCGACGGCGACGAGACCGGCGTGTGGAACCAGGGTGCCCGGCGCTGGGAAGTGCTGGACGAGGAATACGCAACCCCCGTACGCAACGGCATCCGCATGGCGCGCAAGCAACTCGCGCCCAACATGCTGGTGCTCCCCGTGACCGCGCCGGAGTAGCGACACCATGAGCCCAGTGACCCCAGAGAGAGTGACCCCAGACGCAGCGACCCCGGATACAACAGCGATGCACCAGCAGCAGAGAATCCCGTCCCGCAGGCTCGGACTGCTCGGCGCCGTGCCCTGGTGTCTGGGTCTGGCCTTCGGTCTGGCCGCCGGTTCGGCCGCACAGGCGCAGGCGCAGGAAGAAGCGGGGGAGGCGACCCCCTCCCAGCTCGAGGTGGTCCCGGCGGATACCCTTGGCGAATTGCTGAAGAACGTCGAGGAACGCCGCGTGGTCGAAAGCCGCGAGCACGTGCGGCGCGAAGCCGAGTTCGTGCGTCGCCAGAGCGACCAGCAGGCGCTGCTCGATCAGGCCCAGGCGGAGCGGCGCCAGGAGGAGCGGCGCAGCGAACGCCTCGAGACCCGTTTCGAGGAGAACGAAATCCGCATCGGCGACCTGCAGGAGCAGCTCGACAAGCGTCTCGGGTCCCTGCGCGAACTGTTCGGCGTGCTGCAGCAGGTGGCGGGGGACACGCGCGGCCTGTTCGAAGGCTCCATCATCAGCCTCGAGTATCCGGGCCGCGGCGACTGGCTTGGAGAACTGGCGGCCAAGATGGGCACCTCGACACAGCTCGCCACGATCGACGAGATGGAACAGCTCTGGTTCGAGCTGCAGCGCGAGATGACCGAGTCGGGCAAGGTCTCGCGCTTCAACGCCACCGTCAACATGCTCAACGGTGAACGGCTCGATACGGAAGTCATCCGCGTGGGCGCCTTCAACGTTGTCGCGGACGGCAACTACATCAACTACGATGTCGAGGTCGGGGCGCTCGTGGAACTGGCGCGGCAGCCAGCCGCACGTTTCGCGAACACGGCAGAAGACATGCAGGACGCGTCGCCGGGCGAAATCATTCCCTTCGCGGTCGATCCGTCGCGCGGCTCGATGCTCTCCCTGCTGATCCAGGCGGCGACGGTCGGCGAGCGGGTCGGCTCGCCGTTCGGCGGCATCGCCAACGGCGAATGCTGGCTGCCGTTCTGCGACGGCCAGGGCGGCTACGTGGGTTCGGTCATCATCCTCGGCGGCATCCTGGGCGTGCTCCTGGCCCTCGAGCGTCTGGTCACGCTGAACCTCGTGGGCGTCAAGGTGTCCTCGCAGAAGCGGACCGATACCCCCAACGACGACAACCCGCTCGGGCGGCTGCTGAACGTGTACGAGGCGAACCGCGACATCGACGTGGATACCCTCGACCTCAAGCTCTCCGAGGCGATCCTCAACGAGACGCCGCGCCTGACCCGCAACATCACCCTGATCCAGGTGATCTCCGTGGTGGCGCCGCTGCTCGGCCTGCTCGGGACGGTCATCGGGATGATCCTGACGTTCCAGGCGATCACGCTGTTCGGCACCGGCGATCCGAAGACCATGGCGGGCGGTATCTCGACGGCGCTGATGACCACGGTGCTCGGTCTCTGCGTGGCCATTCCGACGGTGCTCCTGCACTCGATCGTCAATGCCCGCAGCAAGTCCATCATCCACGTGCTCGACGAAGAGAGCGCCGGTCTCATCGCGCAGCGCGCGGAGACCTCCGGCCAGCCGCTGGGGTGAGCCGGTGATCGGTGACGCCTATTACGCGATCGTTGCCTACATAGAGCAGGGCGGCGATGTCCTGTACCTCATCGGGATCGTGACGTTCCTGATGTGGACCCTGCTGTTCGAGCGCATCTGGTACTTCCAGAGCGAACACAAGGGCGTGATCCGCGGGGCGACGGAACAATGGGAGAGTCGCCCGGAGCGGCGCTCGTGGAGCGCGCGCGAGATTCGCTCCGCGCTGATCTCCCAGGCGTCGGCCCGGATCACCGGATCGCTGCCCATCATCCAGACCTGCGTGCAGCTCTGCCCGCTACTCGGCCTGCTCGGCACCGTGACGGGCATGATCACCGTGTTCGACGCGATGGCGACCCAGGGCGGCAACGCGCGCTCGATGGCGGCGGGGGTGTCGATGGCGACCATTCCCACGATGTCCGGGATGATCGCCTCGCTGTCAGGGCTCCTCGGCACGACCCTCGTGAAGCGCAAGATCGACTTCGAGATCGAGCTCTTCGAGGAACACCTGACGATGGACCACTAGTGTGCTGTCTCATGAATAACTTTGCGGTTTGCGGTAGCGCATTTTTGTCGCTGGCAAGGCGCGTCCGACGAACAGTGGTAGGCCCCACGTGAGGAGGCGCAACGCCGCCAGCGGCGAAAAGGCGCAGCGCAAACGCGAAGGTATTTGTGAGACAGCACACTAGGGCTCGGCGGCGCCGAGGCGCTGTAGCCCGGAGACGACGGAGGACAGGCCCGTGCGACAGATCCGCAGTCACGCCCGCGCCGACGACGAGTCGGACCTCAACCTGACGCCCATGCTGGACGTTGTGTTCATCATGCTGATCTTCTTCATCGTGACGGCCACGTTCATCAAGCAGGCCGGCATCGACGTCTTCCGGCCGGACGCCCAGACCTACGAACAGAAGCCGACGGTGAGCGTGCTGGTGGCCATCAGCGACGCCGGCGAAATCTGGATCGACAAGAAACGTGTCGACGTGACCGCCGTGCGCGCGCACATCGAACGCCTGCATGCGGAGAACCCCAAGGGGGGACTCGTCATCCAGGCCGACCGCAACGCCAAGTTCGAAAAGCTGAAGGCGGTACTCGACGCGGCCCGGGCCGCGAATCTCACCGAGGTCGCCATAGCGACCGAGCAATAGCCGCGAGAGCGACTGAACGGGTGACGAAACAGACATGACTATCCGATACGTGATTGGCGTGGTGGCCGGAGCGGTCGTCACGTTCGTGCTGTTCCTGCTGATGCAGGCCCTCATCAAGAGCGACAAGAGTCCGTTCTCGGACGCCGCCGGCGGGAAGGTCCTTGAGTTCGTCCGTCTCCAGGAAGACCAGGAACTCCTCATCAAGCAACGCAAGCCCAAGCCCCCGCCGCCGCCCGACGAGCCGCCGCCGGACATGCCGAAGCCCGACTTCGACTCCAGTGACGTCTCGACGGGCATCGACATCGGCGCCGTGGACGTGCAGGTGGACCTGAACGTCTCGGGGACCGGCGGCTTCTCCTCGGACGGCGAGTACCTGCCGATCGTCAAGGTCGCTCCGATCTACCCGCGTCGGGCGCAGACCCGGGGGATCGAGGGATACGTGCTGCTCGAGTTCATCGTCACGGCCACGGGGGCCGTGCGCAACCCGGTGGTCATCGAGGCCAAGCCGCCGGGGATCTTCGACCGCTCGGCGATCCAGGCGGCGCTGAAGTTCAAGTACAAGCCGAAGGTCGTGAACGGGGAACCCGTCGAGGTGGCGGGCGTGCGGAACCTCATCAAATTCGAGCTCGAGGACGGCTAGGAGGATGCAGATGCAGATCACGAGCAAGCGCCTGACCGCTTTCCTGCTCGCGTCCGCGGTGGTCCTGGCGGCGGCCCCGGCATGGTTGCCGGCGGCGCCGGGAACGGCCTTCGCCGCGGAGGAGGAAGAGCGCAAGACACGCCGCGTGCCGACCATGACCGAGGCGACCTACAAGAAGCTCGCCGAGGTCCAGGAGTTCATCGACGCGAAGGACACCGCCAGTGCCCTCGAGGTGCTCGACGACATGATGAAGCGCTCGCGGCGCTACAACGGTAACGAGATCGGCCAGATCTACAACATGTACGCCTTCGTGTACTACCTGAGGGAGGATGTTCCGCGCGCCATCAAGGCCTACGAGATGGTCCTCGCGCAGGGCGAGGACATCCCCGAGGGACTTGAGGTTTCGACGCTCGACAACCTGTCGAAGTTCCATTTCATGGAAGAGAACTACGACGATTCGCTGAAGTACATGATGCTGTGGCTCGACAAGGCCACGAACCCGGGACCGGCCGTGCACATCTTCATCGGCCAGATCTACTACCAGTTGCGGGACTTCCCCAATGCGATCGCGCAGATCGAGCGGGGCATCGAGGTGGCGCGCGACCGGGGGCTCGTCGTTCGCGAGAACTGGTGGGGCCTGCTGCGCTACCTCTACTTCGAGCAGGAGAACTGGGACAAGGTCCTCGAAATCCTGGAGATTCTCGTGCGCGATTTCCCGAAACGGGACTACTGGCTGCAGTTGGCGGGCATCTACGGGCAGGAGGGCCACGAGAAGAAGCAGGTCTATACCTACGAGGCGGCACACGTGGCCGGCTTCATCACGCGGCAGCGCGACATCATCAACTACTCCGGCCTCATGATGCAGGACCAGGCGCCCATTCGTGCCGCGAAGGCGCTGCGGAAGGGCATGGACGACGAGATCGTCGAGGACACCGCGCGGAATCTGCAATCGCTGGGGCAGGCCTACCAGCTCTCGCAGGAGGTGGACCTGGCCATTCCGGTCTACGAGAAGGCCGGGACCAAGTCGGACGACGGCGAGATCCTCGCGCGGCTCGCCGCGCTGTACCTGGAGAAGGACCGCTTCGAGGAGTGCGTGGACGCCGCGACCCGGGCGCTCGACAAGGGCGGGCTCAACAAGTCCTACAATACGCAGGTGGTCCAGGGTCAGTGCGAATTCAATCGCGACCGCCTGACCTCGGCGCGCCGAATATTCGTGGCGGCCCGCGGCGAGGCGCGCAAGGACCGCAACCGTGCGGTGGAGAACATCTGCCAGCGGTGGGTGCGCTACATCGACAACGAGAGCAAGCGCCGCCGGGAGATCGCTGCCGCGCAGTAGCGGACCTCCTCCCTCAGGGCGACTCCCCAAGGCGACTCCCCAAGGCGACTCCCCAAGGCGACTCCCCAAGGCGAAAGGAGGCGGCCTGAACGCAGGCGGGCGGGAAGCGTGTTCACCGGAATCGTTCAAGGACACTGCCCGGTCGTGGAGGTGCGCGACGGCGGCGGCGTGCGCACGCTCGCCGTGGCGCTGGGGCAACTCGCCGATGGACTGGAAACGGGAGCCTCCGTCGCGCTCAACGGCGCCTGCGTGACCGCGACGGCGCTGTCCGGGGCGACGGCGCGCTTCGACCTGATCCGCGAGACGACGACCCTGACGAACCTCGGCCGGGTGCGCTCCGGGGATCGGGTCAACGTGGAGCGCTCGTTCCGCATCGGCGACGAGGTCGGCGGCCACATCCTGTCCGGGCACGTCGCGTGTGCGGTGCCGGTCGGCAGCGTGCGGGGATCGGAAGGACACCGTCTGGTTTCCGTCACCGTCGCCGAGCCCTGGCTTGGCTACCTGATGCCGAAGGGCTTCATCGCGCTGGACGGGGCGAGCCTCACGATCGCCGAGCTCGACCGCGCGCGCGGTACGGCGACCGTCAGCCTGATCCCCGAGACCCTGGCTCGTACGGGGCTTGGCGGCGTCACCGCGGGCGATCTGCTGAACCTCGAAGTGGACAGCCGGACACAGGCCGTAGTAGATACCGTGCGGGAAGTGCTGCGCGACAGCGCCTTCGTGCGCGAAGTCGCGCGCGAGGCACTCGCGGGCACGACGGACGACTGAGCGCAGGAGCTCGGGGAGGCGCGACGGATGGTCCTGGCAACCGAGAGCTGCGCGGCCTGCCGGCCCGATTCCCCCGCCCTGGACGCGGCTGAGCGGAACGCCCTCCTGGGGCAGGTGCCCGGTTGGTCGATCGAGGCCCGCGGCGCCATGCCGGTCCTGACGCGTACCTTCGCGTTCGGCGATTTTGCGGGAGCGCTGGAATACACGAACGCCGTCGGGGCGCTGGCGGAGGCGGCGGACCACCACCCCGAGATCGTGACCGAGTGGGGCAGGGTGCGGGTGACCTGGTGGACCCACGCGATCGGCGGCCTGCATCGCAACGACTTCATCCTGGCCGCGCGCTGCGACGAGATCTTCCCGGGGTGAGCGACGTCCGGGAGTTCCTGTCCTCGTCCGGCGGCGGGCGTCGTCGCACCTACCTCGACGCGCTCGATATCGACGTGTGGGTGCGCCGCGACGCGCCTGCTGCCGAATCCGGTATCGAGGCGGACCCCACCGGCGGCGTGACGTGCCAGCCGGCGGATCCGGACCCAGCGGCCGGCGAGGCCGTGACGTTCCGCATTCGCGGCTTCCGGCTCGGACAGGCGCTGGCGCTGGTGGACGAGTCCCTGTGGCCCCAGCGCCGGTTCTTCCTCGATGTCGCCCATGCCATGAACCGCTGGCGTCCCGACCGGCGCGAGGACGTGCGGTTCGAGTGGCCGCAACCGCTGTCTCCCGATGCCGGCATCGACGCGGCCGGGCGGGCGTTTCGGGCTTTCGCGGCCGCGCAGTCGGAAGGCGGCGGCCAGGTGCTGGCGGTGGGAGCGCGCGTTGCGGAACTGCTCGGTCCGGCCGCCGGGGGAGAGGTGGTCCTGTATCTCGACCGGGTGGTGGACGGGGCGGACAAGCGCGACCTGTGGCGGCGCATCCTCGGTCTGTAGCCGAGGATGTCGGGCCAGGAGGCATCCGCGCCGGTGATACGCCTGGAGCGGATGCGGGTCTCGGACATCGATGCCGTGGCCGGCATCGAGGCGGACGCATATGCGTTTCCCTGGACGGCGGGCATGTTTGCCGACTGCCTCGGCTCGGGGCACGAGTGCTGGGTCGCCCGGGAAGGAGCGGCCATCCTGGGCTACGCCGTAGTCACCGCCGGCGCCGGCGAAGCGCATCTGCTGAACGTCTGCGTGACGCCGGCGGAGCGTCGCCGGGGCCACGGTCGCGCGCTCGTGCGGCACATGATCGATCGCGCGATCGGCCGCGGGGCGCGCACCCTGTTCCTCGAGGTGCGCCCCTCGAACGCCGCGGCGCGGCGGCTGTACGCAGACCTCGGCTTTCGCGAAGTCGGCCGCAGGAAAAACTACTACCCCGCGCCCGACGGCCGCGAAGACGCCACCGTCCTCGCCCTCTCACTGTAGCGCCCCAGAGCCGGTCCAGTGCTTCGCTGGCGCTACGCACCGGCGCCGCCTCCGGCCCAGCCACGCCGACCTCTCATGGAACACAAGGCAACGGTCGCTACGCTCCCGTCGCCTTGTGTTCCATGTAAGGGGACGGGCTTGTCCCGTCCCGTCTCGAGTTCACGCATGGCCGCGCCCAGGCTTGCCCCGTCGCGTCCAGAATTCATGCGAGGTCGTGGCCGTCCTGCCCGTCCTGCTCGCGACGCCGGACGGGCCATGGCGCCGATGATGACCCCCGCGGCGGAGCACGGGTGGGTCGGACCGATCCGCTATAATTCGCGGCTTTGCCGGCGCCGCTAACCATGTCCCTGCGCGACGCAGTCGAAAGGCGGCGCACGTTCGCCATCGTCTCGCATCCCGATGCCGGGAAGACGACGATCACGGAAAAGCTCCTCCTGCACGGCAAGGCCATCGCCCTGGCCGGCACCATCAAGGCGCGCAAGTCGCGGCGCCACGCCACCTCGGACTGGATGGCGATGGAGCAGGCGCGGGGCATCAGCGTGACCACGTCCGCCATGCAGTTCCCCTACCGGGGGCGGGTCGTGAACCTCCTCGACACCCCGGGTCACGAGGACTTCTCCGAGGACACCTACCGCACGCTCACGGCCGTGGACGCGGCCCTGATGGTCATCGACGGCGCCCGCGGCGTCGAGACCCGCACGGAGAAGCTGTTCGAGGTGTGCCGCATGCGGGACACCCCGATCCTCACGTTCGTAAACAAGCTCGACCGCGAGATTCGCGATCCCATCGAACTGCTCGACGAGATCGAGCAGGTGCTCGGCATCGCCTGCGCGCCGATGACTTGGCCGATCGGGGCGGGGAGCCGCTTTCTCGGCGCCTGCGACCTGGCGCACGACCGCATCCACTGCTTCGCGCGGGGCCACGCCGACCGCGTCCACGGCTACGCGGCGATCGAAGGACTCGACAGCGATGCCGCGCGCGCACACGTCGGCGACGGCTACGCGGCTTTCGTGGACGAAGTGGACCTGGTGCGGGGGGCGAGCCACGCCTACGACCGCGGCGCCTTCCTGGAGGGCCGCCTCACGCCCGTGTTCTTCGGCACGGCCCTCGGCAACTTCGGGGTCGAGCACTTCCTCGAACATCTCGTGGCCGAGGCGCCCGCGCCGCAGGTCCGGAGCGCCACCTCCCGGCGGGTCGATCCGACCGAGGAGAAGTTCAGCGGGTTCGTGTTCAAGATACAGGCCAACATGGACCCGCGGCACCGCGACCGGATCGCGTTCCTGCGCGTCTGCTCCGGGCGCTACCGCCACGGGATGACGATGCGCCACGTGCGCCTTGGCCGGGACATGAAGGTGACCGATGCCGTCACCTTCCTGGCCGGCGACCGCGTGCAGGCGGAGGAGGCCTATCCGGGCGATATCATCGGGCTGCACAATCACGGCACCATCCAGATTGGAGATACGTTCACGGAGGGGGAGACGCTGCGTTTCACCGGGGTGCCCAACTTCGCACCGGAGCTCTTTCGGCGCGTGCGGGTCCGCGACCCAATGAAGTCCAAGCAGCTCGACAAGGGGGTGCGGCAGCTTGCCGAAGAGGGCGCCACCCAGGTGTTTCTCCCGGCCGCCCGCAGCGAGATCATCGTCGGCGCGGTCGGGGCGCTGCAGTTCGATCTGGTCGCCTACCGGCTGCGGGACGAGTATCGGGCGGACTGCGTGTACGAGGACAGCAACATTCACACGGTGCGTTGGGTGGCCGCCGAAGACCAGGCGCGGCTGCACGAATTCGAAGTCGCCAACGCCGCGCGCGTGGCGACGGACGGCGGCGGGTGCCTCGCCTACCTCGCACCTTCGCGCGCGAACCTCCAGCTCGTCCAGGAGCGCTGGCCCGACATCCGCTTCGCGGCCACGCGCGAGCACGCCTGAGGGGCGGGCGCGCATCGTGAAGGCTCTCGGCGACCAGGATCCGGCGCTGGCGGAGGGGTTCCGCACGCTGCTGCAGCGGGGCGCGAGCGTGGTGGAGGGAGCGCTGCTCGTATCGGGCATCGTCCAGCCGGACACGGATGCCGCGTGGTGCCGCGCGGAACTGCAGCGGCTCGCGGATGCGGCGCCGCCGGACGCGGGGCCGCACGAGCTCGTCGAGGCATTGCGCGCGGCGGGCTTCGCGGGTGCGCGCGGGGGCTACTACGAGGCGCGCAACAGTGCGCTCGAGTACGTGCTGCGCGAGCGGCGGGGCATTCCGATCAGCCTGGCGGTAGTCCTGATCGGCACGGCCGAGTGCCTCGGTCTCGAGGCGTGGGGCGTGAACTTCCCGCGGCACTTCCTCGTGGATGTCGAGGGCGTGCTGGTCGACCCGTTCGAGATGCGCGTCACGACCCGCGAACAGTGGCGCGACTGGCTGCGCCGGGAGGCGCGCACCGCCGCCGGCGGCGCGTTCCCCGAGAGCGAATTGGACGCCGCCTTCCGCAGGGCGGCGCCCGGCGACATCGCCCTGCGCATGCTGAACAACCTGCGCATGCTTCCGGAGGTGCGCCGGGATCCGGCGAATGCGCTGCGAATCACCGACTGTCAGTTGGCGCTGCAGCCGGATGCGTACGCCCTGCACGTCGACCGGGCGGACATCTGGCTCGCGCTACGCTCCTTCGACATGGCGCGTCGCGAACTCGAGACGGCGCTCAGCCTGGCCGGTGGGGAGACGGCCCGGGAGGCGGTCCGGGAGGCAAGAGAAGCGATTCTTACCCGTCTCAAGGCGTTGCCCGACGAACCCTCGGCCGCGAACTGACGCGCCAGCCACTGGGTAGCGTGCACGGGGCTGGCCACC
Organism: Pseudomonadales bacterium; assembly: GCA_963664635.1. GTDB lineage: Bacteria > Pseudomonadota > Gammaproteobacteria > Pseudomonadales > Azotimanducaceae > VXNE01. Next base: position 2,493,137 of record OY761542.1, read on the forward strand.
CGGGGGCGCTACGCTCCGCAGGGATCCCCTCAGCCGCGCATGTCTTCGAACGGGTTGTCGACCTCCAGCGGGATCGGCTGTGCGTAGCCCGGGATGCGCATTTCCGTCGCCGACACCTCGATGTCGCCGCCGCCGAGCACGCCTTCCCCGAAACGGTAGATGGGCAGCGCGTCACCCCGGGTCATGGCCGCGTCGTAGTCCCGGGCGTCGCGCGCCACCGTCTCGTTGCGGCGCGCGTGGTCCGTCATCGCGGCTGCGCCGTGCTTCGCGCGCAGCATGCGCTCCACGACGTGGGGGGCGAGCACGAGACCGGTCGCGTTGTTGCCGCCGAAGCCCTTGGAGTTGATGAACGCGGCGTCGATGGAGGCCGGGTCGAAGCCGGCGTGTGCCAGGCTGAAACCGAGGTGGCTGGAGTGCACGTCGTCGGCGACCTGCTCGATGGTCGTGATGCCGGGCAGCAGGCCGTAGCGCCAGCTTCCCACGGCGCACGCGAGCTGCTCGCCGGAAGCGGGGGCCAGGGAGTGACCGAGGAACGCCTTGATCGCCGCCACCGGCCAACGCTCGATGCCGAATGTCCGCGCCAGGTCGTTCATGATCTCCGACTCGGTCACGCGGTTCTGCGGCGTGCCCGTGCCATGGGCGTGGATGTAGGTGCGGCGCCGGAGGCTCTCTTCGCCGAGGATCGCCTTCGCCAGCGCCATGGTCTTGGCCACGGTCACGAAGTTGCCTACTCCCGGGCCGGAAATCGACTTCTTGAAGCCGTCCGCGTTGACGTGGACCGCCGGCACGGCGGCGTGGATGTTCGCGCCGAGCTCGAGGGCGAGGGCGTCGTCGGCGACGACCGCGAAGACGGCGGCCTCGGCCAGGGTGAAACCGCAGTTCTCGGCGAAGGGCCGGCACGCGCGTCGGTTGTCCACGGTGTCGGCGCCGTCGAGGGCCATCAGCGCCTCGTCCTCCGCGAGCGCGCCCATGACGCGGTAGCCCTCGATCACTTCCGGCACGATGGGCGCCTCGGCCCCGCCGACGAGCGCCACGCGGAGACGTCCCGCGCGGATTTCGTCGATCGCCAGCTTCAGGTTGTACAAAAAAGTGGCGCACGCCCCGATGACGGCGCCCGTGCTGCCGACGCTGCCGACGATGTAGGCGTTGACGAAGTCCGAGGGCATCTCGCACAGGCCGAGCGGCACCTGCTTGGAAGTGATCCGCCGGCCGGTCATCGGCGCCTGGAACATCCCGCCCGTGCCGGCCGCGTCGAGCTGTCCCATGGCGCTGCCGGAGTAGACCGCGAACTGGTCCGGGCGCACCCGGGCGCGCAGCTCGTCCCAGTCGACGCCGACCGAGCGCACGGCGTCCGAGGCCCCGAAGACGGTGAGCTGCAGGCCGCGGGGATGGTTGCGCGACTGGTACAGGCGTCCCGGATCGAAGCCGGTGGGCGCCTGTCCCGCGGAGGTCACGCGCGACGCCCGGCGGTCCGGGAACAGGACGTCCGCGCCTTGCGGGACGGCAACCTCCATGCTGCCGTCGGCGAGTTGCTGCACCGCCCAGTCCTCCGGCAGGGACTCCGGCAGATGCCGGCGCGGCACGATGAACCGCAACGTCCCGTCGCCCGCGGCGCCGATGGTCGCCGCGCGGTGCACGGCGATGTTGCCGGGATCGAACGCCTCGATGCGGCGGATGAGCGTGTGGTCGCGGATGTAACGTCGCGTGACCTCGTCCGCCGGGTCGTCCTGCAGCTCCATCAGCCCGGCCAGGCTCGCATAGGTATCGGCGGCGTCGCCGGCGTCGAGCGCATCGATGACGATGCGCCGGAACGCGTGGTCCGAAGAGACGCGCCCGGCCGGGTTGACCCCACCGAGGCCGATGATGAGCGGGAGAGTGGACAACGGCGTCTGACCGGCTGCGTGTGTCGCGGATTCTAGCAGCCTGTCGCGCTCGCGCCCGCGGGTGCGGGAGCGCGTCCCGGCCCCTCGGCTCGGCCGTCTCCGACGGTCGCGCGGCCCGCAGGTCGCGCCGGGGCGGGACAATCCCGGCCGCTGCAATCCGGGCGAGTGCTGTGTCACGATCGGCCTTCATGAGATGGGCCTGCTGGTGTGTTCGGGTATTGATCGCGGGACTGGTGGCGTTGCCCGTCCAGCACGGCCGCGCGGCATCGCCGGACGACTCCGGAGCGCGGGTCCCGACGCTCGACCTGTTTTTTCAGGCGGCTACGCAGAAGGGCGCGAAGGCGCGGCCGTTCCTGGACGCCATCGGGGATTCCTGGCGCGACTCCTACACCTCGATGGTGGTGGAACTGTCGATGGTCACCCCCTTCCCGGAGACCCGGAGCCAGATGTTCCGCTTCCTGAGGAGGGAGACGGGACGGTACCTGGGCGAGGATTCGCAACGGTGGATGCGGTGGGTCTGGGAGCAGCCCTACGACCCGCACCCCCGGTACCTCCTGTTCAAGCAGGCGACATACACCCTGATCGATCCTCGAATGGGCGCCTTCTTCCCGGCCGCCACGGGCTCGCTGATCCGGCTTGACGAAGTGCAGTGGGGCGGCGTGCGGGTCAACGGCATCCCGCCCCTGGATCACCCGAGCCACCTGCCGGCCGACCAGGCCCGCTACCTCAAGGACCGGCACGTCGTGTTCGGTGTCGCGCTCGGCGGCGAAGCGCGCGCCTACCCCAAGCGGATACTGGCATGGCACGAGATGGCGTTGGACAGTCTCGGCGGCGCGGAAATCACCCTCGTCTATTGCACGCTGTGCGGCACGGCCATCCCCTACCACAGCGTGGTCGGAGGCCGGCATCGAACCTTCGGCACCAGCGGGCTGTTGTATCGGTCGAACAAGCTCATGTTCGACCATGAGACCAACAGCTTGTGGTCCACGCTGCTCGGGGAGCCGGTCATCGGCGAGCTGGCGGGTTCCGGTCTCAGGCTCGAGTCGCTGCCGATCGTGACCACGCGCTGGGGCGAGTGGAGACGCAGGCATCCCGGCACCACGGTCCTCTCCCTGGACACGGGCTACGAGCGCGATTACCGGGAGGGCCGCGCGTACCGGGACTACTTCTCGACCGACGACCTCATGTTCGAGGTGCCAGCGCGTGACAACCGCCTGCGCAACAAGGCGGAAGTGCTCGGCATCCTGCTCGAGCCCGCGGCGCCCGGGGGCGAGGCGGAGGCCCTCGCGGTCAGCGCCCGGTACCTGCGGAGGCATCGCGTCTTCAGGACCGCGCTTGCCGGGCGGACCCTGACCATCGTGACGAGCCCGGCCGGCGCCAATCGCGTCTTCGACACCGGCGATCGAACCTTCGAACGGTTGCGGGAAAACGACCGGGTCGTGGACGACGGCGGCAGGGTCTGGAACGTCACGGAAGAAGCGCTCGTCGCCGGGGAAGCGCGGCTCGCGCGCGTCCCGGCCTACCGCGCGTTCTGGTTCGGCTGGGTTGCCCAGTTCCCGGGGACGAAGCTGATCAAGTAGCGCCCCAAGGCCGGGCCGGCTGCTTGCGAAGCAAGCGCCTTCGCCTGCCGCTACGCACTGGCGCCGCCTCCGGCCCAGTCACGCCGACTTCGCCTGGAACAATCGCCCCCGGTCGCTAAGACGACGGGGGAAGCTCCATGTAGGCGCGCTTCGGATCTTGTCTCAGGTTCGGGTCGACGCCCATCTTCCGAAGGTCCTCGAAGATGTGCTGTTGAATCGACGGATCCCGCGCGTGATCGACACCCCACTCCCAGAGCTCGTCGGGCGCCGGTTCGCCCTTCGCCGCGCCCTCGACCACCCAAGCGACATACGCCTTCTCGCTGTCGGTGAGAGGCAGGTCGAGCGGCTCTTCGAGCTCGCTCCGGAGCGCCGCCACGAGAAAGGCGTGACTCTCGTAGAATCGCCGCTTCAGACTTAAACCGCCGTGATAGGCCCCCCGAACGAGGTGATACTCGTGGCGGATGTCGTGGTCCCAGAGCACCCGATGGAGAAACTCCGTGTTGCTGTGAAGGCCGCCGTCGTCCTTGTCCCCGCACTCGAGGTAGATCTCGAGACCGCTCGACCGGATCGCCTCGGCGTTATCGCGCACTACGTTCGCCGGGTTGTCCGCCATCCATTTCTCAGGATCGAATGGCGAGTCCCAGGCGGCCTCGAACAGTTCGGTCGGCCCTTGGAATTGGCCGTAGTCTCGGGCAAGCGGGCAGTTCGTGATGTCGGGCAACCACTCGAACGAAGGGTCGCCCGCAGGCATCCACCCGGCAATGGCCGCAAAGCGATCCGGATGTTTGAATCCGATCTTCAGCGTGCCGTAGCCTCCCATCGAGAGACCCGCGAGAACGACTCCTTCGCGATCGGATCGCGTCCGAAGTTTTTCGCCATCCACTCGGGAATCTCTTCGGCGAAGAATCGCTCCCAGGCACCGGCATAAAAGCCCCCTGGCTCCGACGAGCAACTGACCAGCACCGCGGGGCAGAGCGTGCCGGCGCGAAACATCTCGTCGATCCAGCGCCCGAACGCTGAGCCTTTCCGCAGTGACCACCACCTCTTCCAGTACCGCATTTTGCTGCCCGTTCCCGGCTTCCTCGGCATGTGCCACTGGGCCAAGAACCGCACCCAACAACATAACCCCGGCCAAACGCATCCAGCCGCGTTCGCTCGCCTTGCAAACGGAACTCTCCATAAGGCTCCCCTCCTATCCCTCTCAGGCAACACAAAGACTGGCCAGAAGACCGAGCTTTTGTTGGGTACCGACTTCAGCGTGCGTTCCTACCCGCGAACGTGGGGCATCACGCTGCGCACCGCGTTCTAGGTAGGGGACGCATCCTTGGCAACAACCGCCTGTGCGCTTGGCGCACACGCGGAGGGCGGCGACTTCCCGTGGTGCCCGCGGGCGGGTACGTGGATTGGGCGAAACACGTTCTACGCGCCCGAAGGCGCACCCGCCGAGATCGCCACTCGCCAGCTCGATGTGACGAGTGCCAAGACAAACTTGTAAACTGTCGACTGAGAAAGGAGGGCTGATGGTATGGATTTCATGAAGATGCTCGCCGATTGGCGGCTGGTCGTGGCGCGTTCAGTGCTGGTGTTCCACGTGGTGTGCGCGGCGCTGGGTCTGGCCGCGATGCTCGCCGTGATCGCCGCGCCCTACATGTTGGACACGGCTCCGAGTGGCGTTGCGCTCGCTACTGCGGCCGTAACGGGGCTGCTCTGCGTGCTTGCGTTGAGCGCGCTCGGAGGTGGCGTTCGCTATGCGGTCTACGGCGACTTCAGGCTGCTGCCGAGCCGCAGTTTCCGTGCCTACTTCCCCGGTGACGATGACGGTGCTGACTCCTCGGCGTACGTTCCGCCGCCGCTTCCCGAGCGCACCCAGCGCGCGAGCGACGACGAAATGATCGATGAGGCGGGCGAACTCCTGCTGACGAATCCAGGGAGAATCGGCGACCTCTTCGATCGGCTCCAGGGACGCCAATGTACTTCCCCCGGGGAGATCGCCGAGGAACTTGCTCCCCGTATCCGTGATCTCGGCCTCGAGGAAAAGTGCCGCGAGTTGTGGGAGCAGGGCTACACCGTCCTCGAAGATGTCGCATCGCCCGAGTTCCTGCGCGAGCTGCGCGCCCAGGCCATGGCCGCAGATCCGGGCGGCCTTCACGTTCTGCCGAAACACGCGGTGTTCGCCCAGGCGGCGCTCAGCGAGAAGTTGATGGCTGTCGCGGAGTTCTCGGTCGGCGCCGGATTCATCTTGAGTAACATGGCTACGTCACTGAAACGGAAAGGCGAACCGGACCTCGGCATACACGCCGACCAGACCTGGATGCCGGCCCCCTTTCCGGAGCACAACCTCATGCTGACGGCCTGTTGGGCTCTGGACGATTACACCGCGGAATCCGGGGCGACGACCATCGTTCCGGGGAGCGCGGCGCTGCGGCGGTATCCCACCCATGAGGAAATCAGATCGACCCCGAGCGAACCGATTCTCTGCAAGGCGGGCTCGGTGGTCCTGTGGGACGGCCGGGTCTGGCACGGCAACGGTCCCCGCACGATCGATGGCGAACGCGCCGTCCTGCACGTCACCTACACGCGGCTGGCGATGCGGCAGATGGAGACCTATCCCCGATCCGTCGAGGATCGGATGATCGAACGCTACGGCGAGCCGATGGCCCAGCTCATGGGTCGCTACGACTACCTGGCCAAGCCCGCCGGTAAGGAAGACATGCAGGGCTTCCTGCGCGCGGTGGCGTACGCGCGCAGATAGGGCCCTCGGCCTGAGCCAACCAACATGGCAGTCGCCGACGGAACCCATTGACGGCGTCGGCGTCCGCCTCCCGGCAGCGCTTGCCGAAGGCGATCGACGTGTACTGCGCGCCGTGACTGCTGTGGTGGATGACGCCGTGTGCGTCGCGCTGGCCGAGGGCGATGTCGAGCGCGATTACCGCGCTCGGCGGGCCTGTAACGCCCGCGTTATCGTGGCATGGCGCGCCTTGTCCAGTCGATAGAGCAGAAACAGCGCTATACCCGCCGCGGAAAAAATCGAAGTCGCAGGGCCCACGAAGAAGCCCAGGTTCCAGATCACTTCCTCAGGCACGGAACCGTAAAGCGCGTCTTCCGGAAAGGCGATCAGATCCAGAATCGCCCCACCGATCATCAGTCCAAACGCCCCGGCAGCCTTGCCGGAAAACGACCGCGCAGCGAATATCGTTCCCTCTCGTCGTTGGTGCGTCCGATACTCGTGTGAGTCGGTGAGGTCAGCATAGATTGAACTGTAGGTGACGGCGGCAATTGTGCCCGTGACCGCGTTCAGCAGCGAAACTCCCAGATTGATGTACAGGACCCAGGGTGAGCTGTTGCCCGGGTACCAGGAGACATCCATCAGGCGCAGACAGATGGGAATGTTGGGCAGAACGAGGTACGCAAGGGAAGACCCGATCATCGTGTTGCGCTTGTCGAAGGTTCGCGTAACCCATGGTACGAGTGCAAATGCGACAGGCAGTCCCAACAACGTCGTGCCGCCGAAGTAAGCGAGCTCCTCCGTCTGCAATCCCCAGAAATGCAGGTTCATGAACGGACTACCGACCGACTCGATAAAGCCGAACAGGTACCAGAGCATGAATCCGGCGAAAATCACGAAGAAGTCACGATCCCGGAATACGTCCCGTACGTCTCGCACCATGTCAATGAACGAGAAACTCGCCGCGGTCTCCGGCGCCTCCAGATTGGGAATCTCGCCGGCGGTACCCAATACGCAAAAACCGATCGACCCAATGAGAATGATCCCCGCCACCAGGGTGAAGGTCCGGTAGCCTTCCGCGTTCAACAGGCCCGGGTTGAACTCATCGGTCGTCGGAAAGAACACCCAGTACACCGCAAAACCGATAAGGGCACCGCCAACGCCGCCGATCAACGAACCAAATGAGTATACGGTCGACCTTTGCAGATAGTCGGGCGTCATCTCCGCGCCCAGCGCAAGGTGGGGGATCACGAAAAAGGTCAGCGCCGTTCGTACCAGAATGGCAAACACCGTCAACCAGGCGAAGCTGCCAATCGCAGACAATCCGTCCGGGGGATTGAACAACGCGAACAAAGTGATGGCTATCGGTATGGCTGATGCTGCCATTACCGGATGGCGACGGCCGTATTTGCCTTTGATCCGATCCGACAGACTACCGACCAGGGGGTCAGTCACCGCATCGCAGAACAGAGCAATGCCGAGCGCGAGTCCGGTCAATGTGCCCGAGAGGCCGACGATTTGCTGGTAGTAGAATAGCAGCAGCGAGTACAGCCCGACAGTAACTACCGCCGGGCCGAGTTCACCTGAACCGTAGGCTGCCATTACGGGGATGGAGAGGCGTCTGCTGGAGCCGGACCGAGCGGCCTGGGCTTTGGTCACATCATTCAAACGAACACCACTCTACCAGCGGGCAAAGCATCCACGGAATGGGGGTCGTCCTTAGCGCAGGTCCGCGGAGGCGATGTACTGGCCGAAGCTCTCGCACCAGATGGTCACGGCACCGGCGCCAGTGAACGTGTCCGCAGCGGCCGTGTACACTTGGGATCCGGTGAAGCTCTTGAGGCGGGCGATGCGGGTGCGGTCGGCGTCGGCCTCGAAGTCGGCTTCGTCGTCGACCCCGCCGCGGGTGTTGAAATAGACCCAGAAGTTGGGCCCGGGGCCAACCTCGAAGTCCGGCTGCAGCTCGATCAGGACGTTGCCGTCGTCGCCGCGGTAGGCGCGCACGCCGCCCCGTCCCCAATGGGCGGCGTCCTGCCCGGCGGTGCCCTCCCGAAAGCGTGTCTCCAAGAGCACGGCCACGTCGCGGCCGGCCATCGCGGCGACGGTCTCGTTGACCGCCGGCGGAGGAAACAGGAAGGGAAACGCCACCAGCATGCCACCGGCGCCGGCGACGCCGCCGATCACGATGCCGGCGAGCAGGCCGATGACCGTCCGTTTCACGGGCGCCGTCCCGGGGTGGCGGTTACACGCGCTCGATGGCGACCGCGGTGGCCTCGCCGCCGCCGATGCACAGGGCCGCCACGCCACGCGTGCCCCCCGTTGCGTGCAGGGCGTGCGCCAGCGTCACGATCAGCCTGCTGCCCGTGGAGCCGATGGGATGTCCCTGTGCGCAGGCGCCGCCGCGGAGGTTGACCCGGTCCGGGTCGAGCCCCAGCTCCCGGACGGCGAGCATGGTGACCATGGCGAACGCCTCGTTGATCTCGAACAGGTCCACCTCGTCCCTGCTCCAGCCGACGCGGGCCAGCAGCTTCTCGATCGCGCCGATCGGGGCGATGGTGAACTCGGAGGGGTGGATGGAGTGCGTGGCGTGACCGACGATACGGGCCAGGGGCTCCCGGCCGCCGAGCGCCTCTTCGCCGGCCAGCACGAGCGCCGAGGCGCCATCGGAGATGGAGCTCGCGTTGGCGGCGGTGATGGTGCCGTCCTTCGCGAACGCGGGCCGCAGCGACGGAATGCGGTCCATCCGCGCGCGCCGCGGCTGCTCGTCCTCGTCGACGTCGCCAAGGGGCGCGATCTCGTCCGCGAGGCTGCCGTCCTCCATGGCCCCGAGCGCCTTGGTGAGCGAGCCGATGGCGAAGGCGTCCATGTCCTCGCGCGTCACCTGGTGTCCATCCGCCGTCGACTGGGCGAAGCTGCCCATGGAGCCGCCGGTCTCGGCGTCCTCGAGCCCGTCGAGGAACATCGCGTCGACCAGTTCCCCGTGTCCCATCCGCTGACCCCGGCGGGCCTTCGCCAGGAGGTAGGGGGCGTTGCTCATGCTCTCCATCCCGCCGGCGACCACCTGGCGGGCGCTGCCGGCCCGGATCAGGTCGGTCGCAAGCATGGTGGCCTTCATGCCCGAGCCGCAGACCTTGTTCACCGTTGTCGCGCCAACACCGTCCGGGATCTCCGCAAGCCGCATGGCCTGCCGCGCCGGCGCCTGGCCGAGGCCGGCGCTGATGACGCAACCCATGAGCACCTCGTCGATCTGGGCGGGTTCGGTCTCCGCCGCGCGGACCGCGGCGCCGATGGCATGCGCTCCGAGTTGCGGCGCCGACCGGTCGGCGAGGTTGCCGAGGAAGCTGCCGATGGGCGTGCGTTGGGCGGCGACGACGAATACTTCGTTCACGATGTCTCCTGGTCGGGTGCGTGGTGCCCGTTCTGGTGCGATGGGTGCGAACCGGCGGTCGGTCACGACTCCCGGTACCGCGGGATGAGCTCCGCGAAGTTGCACGGCCGAAAATCGATGTCGAGCTGGTTGCGCAGGATCTTCTCCCAGCCGGTGCGGCAGGCGTTGGTCGAGCCGGGCAAGGCGAAGATCAGCGTGCCGTTGGCGAGGCCCCCGACGGCGCGGGACTGGATCGTGGAACTGCCGATCTCTTCGAGAGAAATCTGCCGAAAGAGCTCCCCGAATCCGTCGATGGTCTTGTCGAACAGGGGTTCGAGGGCTTCCGGCGTGCGATCGCGCCCGGTGAACCCCGTGCCGCCGGTCGTCAGGACCGCATCGACGCCGGGATCGGCGATCCAGGCCGACACGCGCGCACGGATGCGGTAGATGTCGTCCGTCTCGATGGCGCGTCCGGCCAGCCGGTGGCCGGCCTCCGCGAGGCTCGCGCAGAGCAGGTCGCCCGAGGTGTCGTTCTCGGGCGTGCGCGTGTCGGAGACCGTCAGGACGGCGATGGCCAAGGATTCAGCGCTCATGAAGAACGGCTTCCAAGTTTGCGGATTTGCGGGAGATTACATTACAGTAGCGCACCATTTTGTGCATGGGGCGCAGGAGCCTTCAGCCGGGGAGCGCGAGGGGCCTGCCCCTCGCAAGAAACCGGCGGTCCCGTATGGAACACGCAGCCGCGGCGGGCGATCAGCTCTTCCTCATAGCGGAAAGCCTGGCCCAGGACTTCTCCCTGTTTCCGGACCAGGGTGCCGGAGAGCACCCCGGCATGCGCGGGCTGCTGGGCGAGGCGGCCGTCGCACGGCGTTGCGAAGCCCTCGCGAACATGGACATCGATTCCTATATCGAGGCCGTCGTGTCGGGGGCGGAGGATCCGCGCCGCGCGGCTGCCCCCGAGATCGTCCGGCGCCTCGGCGAGGTCTCGGGAGAGGTGCGCGACGGGCCGTTCTACTCGGCGCTCGTGCGCATGGACTTTGACGGCGAGCCGCGTCAGGTCGGCTTCATCGCCCAGGACCGCGCCGCGAGGAACGGCGTCTGGGGCCCGGAACACCACCTTGCCGCCGCGGCCCGGATCGAGGAGTTCTCCAAGCGCGCGCTGCCGATCGTCAGCCTCATGGACACCCCGGGGGCCGATGCGGAGGCGGAGGCGAACCGCAACAACCAGGCGCACAGCATCTCGCGCCTCATCGCCGAGATGTCCAACGTCAGCGTCCCGAACCTGGGGATCGTGTTCGGCCTCGGGTACTCGGGCGGCGCGATTCCCCTCGCCGCCAGCAACATGATCCTCTCGGTGCGGGACGGCGTGTTCAGCACCATCCAGCCGAAGAGCCTGGCGAGCATCGCGCGCCGCCTGAACCTCTCCTGGCAGGAGTGCGCCAAGCACGTGGGGCTCTCGCCCTGCGAACTGCACGCCCAGGGCAACATCGACGGCGTCATCGACTACTCGCCGGGAGAAGACGGCGCGCAGTTCGAGAACTTCCGCCTCGCGATCATCTCCGGAATCCTCTCGGTGGAGGACCGCACGCGGGCCTTCGTGGCCGACAATCCCTACATTCTCGATCATTACCGGCGCAGCCTCGAGCGCTACCTGCATCCGTCGAAGACCCTGCAGCGCCTGCAGGAAAGCGCGGCGATGAAACTCACCCGGACGCCGACCGAGTACGTCAACGTGTTCGGCGTCGCATACCGCTACCTGCGCTACCTCGCCTGCCGCCGCCGCATCCACGCTACGTCCGCACAGCAGTACGGCCGCCTCGCCTCGGGGGAACTGCCGCAAGGGGAGTTGGCCGCCCGCGCCGACCGCGAGCGCCGCCGCGTATTCCTGAAGTGGATGCAGGACCCGGATCGCGTGCGCTACGACGACGGTCTGGCCCGCGCGTGGAAGAACTACGGCGAGCGCAAGGAAGCGCTGCACGGCGAGCGGGGCCGGCTGGCCCAGTTCTTCCTCGGCGAGCCGCGGAAGAATTACGAAGAGGCTCGGGCGAACCTCCTGGGCACGGTCGGGATGTACCTCTACAACCGCTGGAAGTCCGACGCGGCCGGGAACTTCCGCGAGTTGCGGCACTACCTGGACAACGCGGCGGACGCGCGGGCGTTGCTGCGCACGGCGGACATCGCCGATCCGTACCCGTTGCTGGAGGCCATCGCGGCGGACGGGGCGCTCGGCTCGACCCTGCACCAGCGGTTCACGCACGAGGGCAAGAAGCTGCTTGCGAGCGACCACCTCGACGAGAAGGCCGACGCCTATGTCCGCGCGCAGCTCGCGGCCGAGGTCAACCTCGCGCTCACGGACGGCTCGATGGCCGACGCCGTGCCGGCGCGGGCACTCGGCACCCGTACCCGCGAGGCCATGTCGTGGGCGCCGTCGCCGATCGTGGTCAACCGGCTGGTTTTCGAGGACCGCTTCGGGAGTCTCCTCTCCGGTCGGGAGCCGGGTCGGGAGCCCGGCCGGGAGTCCCCACGGGAGACCGCCGACGGGCCGGCCGCGGGCGGCGACCTCACGGTGCTCGACATTTTGCTGGAGGAAGACCTGCGCGAGGACTTCATCGGCGAGTGCCGGAACTTCCTGCTCTTCGACGGCATCTACGATCACGTCATCGACAGCCTCGATTCCATCGCCGAAGAGGCCGAGCGGACCCGCAGCCTGTCCAAGTCCACCCTGAACGAGCTCATACAGGGCGCCTTCGACACCGCCGCCGCCGGCGTGTCCGGGGACGAAACGGGTGCACGGAAGGACGCCCTGCGCACCGGCTTCTTCGACTGGTTCCTGCGCATCGACGGCACGCGCGGGTCGAGCGACTTCCTGCGGGCGGTGGAAGAATGGAAGAAGAGCGCATTCGCGCACCTGTCGGACACCCTGTTCGTCGTCGTCACCTTCCTCTTCGAGAAGCTCCTCGTGTCGTGGCTGCACTCCGAGTGGGACGGCAAGCGCTATGACGAGCGCATCTCGCCGCGCAACATCGGCCGGAGGAAGGACTTCTGGAACCGCTTGACCATCGCCTACCGGGACCTGCGCATCCAGGACGCCCTGCGGGGCTTCAAGAAGCGTCGGGCGACCGCTCCCGAAGCGTTCATCGAGGCCTTCTTCACCGATTTCGAGGAGCTCTTCCAGGACCTCCTGAGTTCGGATCCGTGCGAGTTCCCCGGCCTGCGCCTGTCCATCGAGGCGGCCCTGACCCGGGAGGCGACCCCCTGCGGCGTCGTCACCGGCGTGGGGACGTTCCGTGACGGCGGCGGGGGCGTGCGCGTGGGCACCGTGATTTCCAACGCGGACTTCCAGGCCGGCGCCTTCGACATGGCGAGCGCGGAGAAGTTCTGCCGGCTCCTGGTGCATTGCGCCGAGCAGCGGCTGCCCGTCGTCTGCTTCATCTCGTCGGGCGGCATGCAGACGAAGGAGGGCGCCGGCGCGCTCTTTTCCATGGCCGCGATCAACGACCGGCTGACGCGTTTCATCCGCGACCACGAGATGCCGGTGATCGTCTTCGGCTACGGCGACTGCACGGGCGGCGCGCAGGCGAGCTTCGTCACCCACCCGCTGGTGCAGACCTACTATTTTTCCGGTACCAGCATGCCTTTCGCCGGGCAGATCGTCGTGCCGTCGAACCTGCCATCGGACTCGATCCTCTCCAACTACCTGTGGCACGAGCCCGGGGCCATGCAGGGCCTCGTGAAGCATCCCTTCCTGCCGGACCTCGACGACACCCTGCGCGCCATCGACCCGGAGATTCCGGTGCCGGAGGACAGCGTCGTCGAGGTGGTGCGCCTGGTCATGGCCGGGGTGCTCGACCGGCAGGCGCCGGCGCCGGCCCGGGTGAAGCCGCGGGTGAGCGACGCGGACCTGGTCCGGCCCGTCTCGAAGGTGCTCATCCACGCACGCGGCTGCACCGCCGTGAAACTCATCCGGGTCGCACAACGCCGCGGCATCGAAGTGGTGCTCGTGCAGTCGGATCCGGACATGGAGAGTGCGCCCGCGGACATGCTCGGGGACAACGACGCCCTGGTCTGCATCGGCGGTGCGACGCCCGACGAGAGTTACCTGAACGCGCTGTCCGTGCTCTCCATCGCCGAACACGAGCAGGTCGACGCGCTGCACCCCGGCATCGGCTTCCTGTCCGAGAGCAGCCAGTTCGCCGAGCTGGTCCGCTCCCACGGGATCAACTTCGTGGGTCCGCCCGTCACGAGCATGGAGACGATGGGCAACAAGTCGAACGCCATAAGTACCGCGATGCGGCTTGGCGTGCCGGTCGTCCCCGGCAGCCATGGCATCGTGACGGACGCCGACCGGGCGGCGGAACTCGCCGGCGAGATCGGCTATCCGGTGCTCATCAAGGCGGTGCACGGCGGTGGCGGCAAGGGCATCCAGGTGGTGGAGTCCCCCGAGCGCTTTCACGAACTGTTCCAGCGCGTCTCCGCGGAGGCGCGCGCGGCCTTCGGCAACGGCGACGTGTACCTGGAGAAGTACGTGACGTCGCTGCGCCACATCGAGGCGCAGTTGCTGCGCGACCACGCGGGCAACACCCGCGTGCTCGGATTGCGTGACTGCAGCGTGCAGCGCGACAAGCAGAAGGTCATCGAGGAGTCGGGCTCGACCGCGCTGCCCGAGCCCCTGGTCAGGGAAGTGATGAAGCACACGGCGGCCCTGGCGTGCGAAGTCGGCTACGTCGGCGCGGGGACGGTGGAGTTCATCTACGACGTGGATGCCGGCGCGGTGTACTTCATGGAGATGAACACGCGCCTGCAGGTCGAGCATCCGGTGACCGAGCAGGTCTCGGGGGTGGACATCGTCGGCGAGCAGTTCCGCATCGCCGCCGGCGAGACCATCGACAGCCTCGAAGTGGCCCAGGACGGCTATGCGATCGAGGCCCGCATCAATGCCGAGCGGGTCGCGGCGGGGGCCGCCGGCGAGCTGTCCTTCCAGCCGAGCCCGGGCGCCATCACGACCTGCGAGTTGCCGGAAGCGGAACACATCGACATCATCAGCGCGGCCGGCGAGGGCAAGTTCGTCTCCCCGTACTACGACAGCATGATCGCCCAGGTGATCGCCCACGGCCGCGACCGGGACGAGGCCGCCGACCGCCTGGCGGCCTACCTCGACCGCGTGCGGATTGGCGGCATCGCCACCAACGTGCCCCTCGTCAAGCGCATCCTGCGCGATCCGGTCTTCCGGGCCGGGGACTACGACACGGGCTATCTGCCCCGGTTTCTCGAGCGCACGGACGCCGCCAGCATGATCGAGGAGATCGAAACGGCGGCCGGCGACGCCGCGCGCGGCATCGGCCGGGACGCCATCGCCATCGAGGACAGCGACGAGCTGCGCGTGCTGTCGCCGTCGACCGGCATCTTCTACTCGGCGCCGTCGCCCGCGGAGCCCGATTACGTGGAGGTCGGCCAGCGCTTCGGCCCCGACGACATCCTGTGTCAGCTCGAGGCCTTCAAGATCTTCTCGTCGCTGCGGCTCGGCGACTTCAACACGCCGGATACGGAGCTGTACGGCGACGGCGGCTACGTCCTGGCCCGCGTCAACGTCTCGAGCGGTCAGCAGGTGAACGCCGGCGATCTCCTGTTCGTGGTGCGCCCGGTCGACTGACGCGACGCCCGCGCGGCAACTCATCCGAACGCGTCGAGCGCCCCCCGCACGACACAGGCCGCCCCGAGCGCCAGGATCACGTGGCCGCCGATGCGGCGAAAACGATGGTCCCGCAGGCGCGCGAGCAGGCGCGTGCCGATGCGCGCCCCGGCGACTGCGACCAGGCACGCCAGAGCGAGCAGCCAGCCCGGCACGTCGACGTCGGTGCCGGCGCCGCCGACCAGGAACCCGTAGTAGCCGACCTTGGCCAGGTGCCCCAGCGTCTGCGTGAACGCCTTGCTGGCGACGACCTGAAAGCGGTCCAGGGTGGTGTTCAGGTAGAAGGCGTCGAGCAGCGGCCCGGAAGCCCCGGCAAAGAGTTGCGCCGCCGTGACCACGATGCCGCAGCAGAAGGCCGTCGCGGGCCGGCGGATGTCGAGAGCCGCGAAGCGGGGCGTCGCGCGGGCGAGCCAGGGCAGCGCGCCGACCAGCATCAGCACGACGCCCGGTTCGGGCACCAGCGTTGCGGCGGCGAAGCCGGCGACGACGACCGCCGCGCCCGCGGCATACGGCGGCACGATGCCCCACTGCACGTGCTTGCGCAGGAACAGGCAGCGCGCCCCGTTGGAGGCGGCCTGCACCGCCCCGTGCACGATCATCGCGGTCGCGACCGGCAGCAGCAGCACCAGGACGCCCATGAGGACGAGGCCGCCGGCCATGCCCAGCACGCCGGACAGGACGGCCGTGACGAATACTGTGACGAGGATGACGGTCCAGACGAGCAGGGGCCTTTCCTCTCAGAAGAGACCATGCAGAATAGTTGGCATTATGATGCTGTCTCGGCAGGAATGATTGAGCCGCCGCCATGATCGAGAATCTCGAAACGCTGGTCGCCCTCTCCAGGACCGGCACGATGATGGAAACGGGCACCGTCCTGAAGATCTCCCAGAGCGCCGTTTCCAAGCGGATCTCGGCCCTCGAGCGCTACTACGACCGCAAGCTCGTGGAGCGGCAGGGGCGCCGCGTCGCGCTCACGCACCACGGCACGCGCCTGGTGGAGAAGGTCACGCCGCTCATCTCCGAGGTGCGCAGCGTCTTCCTCGAGGACAACGCCCTGCGCAAGGGGAAGCTGATCCTCGGCGTGTCCGAGGCGATCCTGGCGAGTTGGGGGCCCAGCCTGTTCTCGCGCGTGCACGAGGCGCTTCCCGAGGTGGAACTCGATTTCCATGCCCAGCGCTCCCCCGTGGTCCTCGACCGCATCCGCTCGGGCGAATACATGATTGGCATCTGTACCGGGTCGGCCGACGCGGATACGGACCTGCAGAGCGAGCTGGTCCGGCTCGAGCCGATGGTCATCGTGCCCTCCGGCCTCACGGAAATCGACTTCGAACCGGGCGCGGCGCTCGACGTGATCACCATCGAGTCCCGGTCCGGAGCGTGGGCGTCCATCGAGGACGACATGCGCCGCCTGCACCTGCGCCGGAGCGCGTCGCTCGAATCGTTCTTCGCGGCGGCGCAGATGGCGCTCGCCGGGTTCGGGCACGCGCTGGTGCCGGAAGGGGTCGCCAGGACGCTCGGCGTCGCGCCGCAAGCCCTCATCCCGCTCGGTGCGGAGGGCCTGAACCGGCCGGTGCGGTTCGTCGCCCGCAAGTCGATGTTCTCGCGGCCCCTCGTGCAGAGCTTCTACCGCGAGGTACTGCAGGAGGCGGGGAGACTGTAACAGGAATGCCGGCCCGACGCGGGCGTGGGCGCTTCGCTGCTTCGCTTGAGGCGGTAAGCGCGTCAGGGTGCGACAATGCCGGCGATGGGACGCCCTTCTGGAGCCAGCGATGCTTGAGCACCTCGCGCTTGACAACGTGGGGCCGGCGCGAGCAATGCAACTCGACTTCGCGCCCCGGGTCAATCTGATCACCGGCGACAACGGTCTGGGGAAGAGTTTCCTGCTGGATCTGGCGTGGTGGGCGCTCACCCGGCGCTGGCCAAGGGACGTGAACCTCCGCATGACGTCTGGCTACCCGGCCCGGCCCCACAATCCCGCCCGGGACGCCCGCATAAGGGTTGGTTTGCGTGGGCAAGCCGGGCCGGTCGATTACGAGGCCGAATACTCCCGGCCGGACCAAGGCTGGTCGCTCCCTCGGGGCCGGCCGCCGATGCCGGGATTGGTGATCTATGCGCATGCCGACGGGTCCTTCTCGGTGTGGGACCCGGCGCGAAACTACTGGGACGATCTGCAGCGCCTGCCTGCGTATGTGTTTACGGAAGCGGAGGTCTGGGATGGCCTGACGCGTACCGTCAACGGGCGCGTGATCCCGCTGTGCAACGGGTTGCTGTCCGACTGGTCGGCATGGATCCGCGCGAACGACCACAATGCCCGGCGTATGGAGTCCGCGCTGGTTGCGCTGTCTCCGCCAGGGAGCCCTTCGCAGACGATCAGGCCTGGGCAACCCGCTCGACTGTCGGTGGACGACGCTCGGGACATCCCTTGCGTCGAGACGGCGTACGCCGGGCAAGTTCCCATCCTGCATGCCTCCTCCGGGTTGCGCCGAGCCGTGGCACTGGCGTACATGCTGACGTGGACCTGGAGCGAGCATCGAATCGCGGCTAGGCTGCGGCGCGATGAGCCCACCGAACAGATCGTGATGCTGTTTGACGAACTGGAGAGCCACCTGCACCCAAGGTGGCAGCGGTCGATGCTCCCTTCCCTTCGTAGCCTCGGATCGTCCCTGCCCGGCAGTGGACAGTTCCAGTTGGTCGTCTCGACGCACTCGCCACTGGTACTCGCTTCCGCCGAGCCGTGGTTCGACCCGGGACAGGATGCCTGGTTCGACCTCGACTTTGGCGGGGAGCCTCCCGAAGCGCTGCTCCAGCGCCGAACCTTCACCGCGCGTGGCACTACTGCGGGCTGGCTGACCAGCGAAGCCTTTGACCTCCAGACCGACCGCAGCCTCGAGGCGGAGCGCGCCTATCTGCGGGCGATGGCCCTGCTGACGCAGGAAGAGCCCGCGCTTGCGGATGTCATGGAGGTCCACGACCAACTTGTCGCGACCTTTCCCGACGTCGACCGGTTCTGGGTGCGGTGGAACGCCTTCGTTGAGGAAAGGGGCGGAGAGCCGTGATTCGGGTCACGCCGGCGCCTGAGCCCGAGTCGTTCGATCGCACGGTGCGCCAACCGGGACTTCGTGCGCTCGAGCGATTGGCGGAGAGTCACGCGGGATCCAGGGATGCCGTTGCGCCCGGAGAGTTACCGACGTACTGGCGCAATGCGCTGGAAGACCTGTTGCAGAGCTATCAACGGGTGTGCGCGTACCTGTGCTTCTACATTCCCCGAGGGACTGGGGCGCCCTCCACCGATCACATGATCCCGAAGTCGACAGCGTGGCAGCATGTCTACGAGTGGAGCAACTACAGATTAGCCTGCACCTTGATGAACTCGCGCAAAGGCGTGTCGGCGTCGGTTTTGGATCCGTTCGACGTTGAAAACGGGTGGTTCGTTCACTAGACGAATGCGAAAGAACGGCGGCCATGTCGTGCGAAACATCGTGTGCGGAAGAATGCGGAAGCTACCGGAATCAAACGGTCGTTTGACGCTCGGGGGGGGTGTCAGTCCGGGTTGGGACGCACCATGTGGGCGTGCTCGGTCTGCGCAAGAGTGCGCTGGGAGGGGTCAGTCGGGCGGGTTGGAGCGGAAGTCAATGAGAACGTTGTGACCGGCCCAGGTGAGAGGGCCGAGCAAACAGATCAGGACGCGGTTTGCTCCATCGCCCTTGGGAACCTCCCGAAAGCGCGCGAGGTATCCGGCCTCAAAACACAGCTTGGCGTGGTAGCACACCTCTTCCGCGGAGAAGTGCGCCACTTCAGGTGGACGGCAGTCCGCGGTCGAGTCCTGCGCCTCGACATGCTCGAGCACCTTCTGGATCAGGCAAAGGTTACGTTTCACCGGACGACGTCTCCCATCGCGCCACCGGGTGCCAGCATGGCATCGGCGCGAGGGTCAGACACGAAGGTGCGGCGGCTGTGGCGCTCCATCCCCGACCACGTCGCCCATGGAGCCGCCGGGGGCTGGCGGGTAGGGCGTGGGCTCGACGCTGGCCAGGGACTCCGGCAACTCGACGTGTTGCGGCCAGGCGACCACAAATCGCAACGCCGTGAGGAAGTCCGCCGGATCATGTGCCGGGTCCTGCAGCGCGACGGAACCCCAAGGGCAGTAGGCCATCATCGGCGGGTTGCCGACCGCGAGCGCGAGCTCGGCGGCTTGATGGTGGTTCCCGCCGACCTCGCCGGTAACGTCGTCCCAGACGATCTCGGCGGTCCCGACAGGTTCGCGGGCGATGATCGTGTGCTTCACGGCCCGAATCGTAGCAGAAGCCCAACCGCGAAACTCACAAGCTCCGGATCGTGGATCAGCCGCTCGCCGATCACCTGCCGCCGGTACAGGCCGTGCGACAGGATCTCGAACACGCGGGCGGCAAGCTCCACCTCGCCCACTTCGCCCATGTAGTCGTCGTACCACTGGTCTTCACGGACGCGATACTTGGAGCCGTACTTCTTCGACCCCACCGCGCGCTCCTGCGAGCCGTCCGGCAGCCGCGTGCGGTCCCGGTAGAACTGGCGCCACGCCGCGTGAAAGCCCTCCACGCGGTACTGCAGGTGGTGGACGTACTCGTGCACCGACGTCGCCGGGTCCGCGTCGACGTGAAGCTCGGGCGGTCGCCGAAAGTGGTAGTAGGCGCCGCCGGCGTAACCGCTACGGCCCTGCACCACGGCGGGCATCGCGTTGCCGGCGCGCACCCAGGACGTGGGGACGAACGCCTCGACGGCGTCCTTGAGTCGCACCGTCGCCTGGCGCGAAACGCGGCCGCCGGTGCGCGACGCGACATTCTTGAGCCGTTCGGATTCCATGTGTCCCCGGCGCCCACTCTCCGCGATTCGGTCGCCGATGCCGTTTGCACGACCATCCGCCAGCTTCGACTCAACGACCAGACCTGTTGTGAGGCAAGGGCCGAGTACGCCAAGGAGTACTGGAGCGGCCAAATCACTCTCGATTACCTGACCCGGCACGCCCCGTTTGTCGCGCGGGAACTCGGTCGGCTGAACAGGTTGCTGCCGGGACACGGATAGCCCGATCGCTCCGATGGCGAACGGGCCTGATCCCGGGTCGTTACAAACCGTACAACTGCGTCACGTTGCCGTGCGTGATGGCGTCGCGCTCGGCCGCCGGGACGCCCTCGAAGATCTCGTCGAGCACCTCCAGCGAACACGGCCAGGTCGAATCCACGTGGGGATAGTCGGAGCCCCACATCAGGTTGTCGACGCCGATGATCTCGCGCGTGAGGATGGCCGGCCGGTCGTCCTCGATGGTGGCGTGGAACTGCCGGCGCCAGACGTCGTGCGGCCGTTCGCCGGTGAACGCCTCCGAACGGAAGCGATGCTCGCGCTGCAGGCCCTGATCGACCCGGTTCAGCCAGTAGGCGATCCACCCGGCGTTGAACTCGCTCACCACGAACCTGAGCGTCGGGTGCCGTTCGGCGACACCGCGGCACATCAGCTCCACGAGGGTGCGTGAGATCGTGCTGGCCGTGTTGGCGTACTCGAACACGGAGTCCCGGTGCGCGTGCTTCTGGCGGTACTCCCGCGGCACGAAGGAGTTCGTGCCCACATGCATGGAGAGGGGGAAGCCGGCGTCTTCCGCCAGGGACCAGATGGGTTCGTATACGGGGTCCGAGTAGGGCCTGTCCGCCGGCGAGGTGCAGGGGATGCAACCACCCTTGTAGCCCATGGCGATGACGCGCTCGAGTTCTGCGGCGGCGGCCTGCGGATCCTGCACGGGGATGGCCGCCAGGCCGTGGAGACGCCCGTTGGCGGCGGTGGCGTAATCGTGCAGCCAGTCGTTGTAGTTGCGCTGGCAGGCGACGAGCAGTTCGGTGTTCTCGAACGAGAACATGCCGAAGAAGCCGGGATACAGGAATTCGGCCGCGACGCCGTCGATGTCCTGGTCCTCGCCGCGGCGCGCACCGTCGCGGATGCCGGGGCGCAGTCCCGCGTAACCCCTGGCCAGGAGCTTCTTCGCCTCGGCGTCCGTCAGGTCGTCCACTTCGGGCTTGTGCCCCTCGCGGCGGTCGATGGCGACGCCGTTGCGCGTCCGCATCCCGGCCCAGCCCATGCGCTTGCGTACGCCGCGCGCCCCGAGGGCCGGAATCACGATGGCGTCGTCGTCCGTGCCGGCGCCGACCACGCGCGGGGCATCGTCGCCGAACCGTTCCGGCAGGCCTATGAATACGTCTTCCGCTTCCATGACGTGCGAATCCGCCGAAATCGGGTCCATGCGCCTCTCCGTTGCTCCCTGGTGACCGCGCACTTTCGCGCATTCGCACGCGGGGCTCAAGCGAGCGGCGGCGCGTCGGGTCAGCCGAGGTACATGCCCCCGCCGCCGGGCGCCCAGTCTGGATCGACCCGGACGTGTACGACCGCCGGCGCATCGGCCGCCAGGGCGCGCTCGAGCGCCGGCCGAATCTCCTCGGGTCGCGTGACGGCCTCGGCGTGCCCATCCACCATCTCGGCGATCTTCTCGTATTTCGCCGGCAGCATGGCCCCGGCGGCGAGGTCCCCGTCGAAGCTGCCGTGCGCCATGCGGTGCCCGGCCACGCCCTGGTTGTTGAGGACGACGCAGACGATGTTGGCGCCGACCCGCTTGGCCGTCTCGATGTCGTTGAATGCGGCGCCGAAGGCGTAGTCGCCGCAGAACAGCACGCAGGGAGCATCGGGACGCGCCAGCTTCGCGCCGATCGCGTAGGGGACGCCGGTGCCCATGCAGCCCGTCGTGCCGGCGTTCAGCCGCGTGCGCATGCCGAAGCTCGGGATCATCGTCCGGGCGACCGCCATCGTGACCTCGCCCTCGGCCACGATCGAGGCATCGCGGGGCAGCACGCTGCGCACTTCTTCCGCCACGCGCGGCGGATGGATGGGAACCGCGGCGGGATCGAACTGCTGCCGCAACCGGGCCTCGTTGCGATCGCGTGCCTGAGCGAGGGTGTCGAGCCACGTGCCGACTGCGCTCGTGAGGGCACGTCCGGCGAGCGCGGCGTCCAGCGCCTCCGCCGCGGTGCCGGCGTCCGCCACGATGCCGAGGGTCAGGTCGGCGCCGGAATAGAACTCTTCCTCCACGACGTCGACCTGGGCCAGCCGGACGCCCGGCGCCAGACGCTCCGGCGAGCCGCTGGCGAAGATCCAGTTGAAGCGTCCGCCGAGCATCAGGATGGTGTCGGCGCCGCGCAGCGCCGCGCCCCGCGCGGCGTTCATGAAGGCCGGTTGATCGTCTGGCAGCGTGCCTCGCGCCATCGGCGACGTCAGGTACGGGATGCCGCGGTCCACCAGCTTCTGTATCGCCGGGCCCGCGTCGGCCCAGGCGGCGCCCTTCCCGAGGATGAGCAGCGGGCGCTCCGCCCCGGCGATCAGCTCGGCCAGGCGCTCAATGGCATCGGGCGCCGGCCGGGGTTTCTCGACCTGGAGCGGCCGGTCCCGGTAGCGCACCCGGGATTCGTCCACCTTGCCCTGGATCACGCTGTTGGGCAGGTCCAGGTAGGTCGCACCGGGCCGACCGGTCAGCGAGTGGCCGAGGGCGAGGTGCAGCAGATGGGGTATCTCGCGGGTGGCGTGCGCCTGCGCGAGCCACTTCGCGGCTGGCCGCGCGAACGCCATCTGGTCCGCTTCCTGGAAAGTCCCGAGGCCCGTGAGCGGAGCGTGGAAGGACCCCCCGAGGACGGTGAGCGGCATGCCGCTGGCCGTCGCGACGTACATGGGCGTCACCGTGTTGGTCATCCCGGGACCGCTGCCGACCGCGACCACGCCGGGCTTGCGCTTGATGTAGCCCCAGGCGGAAGCCATGAAGCAGGCGTTCATCTCGTGGCGGCAGCCGATGAAGCGGATCCCCTCGCGATGTGCCGCGCCCATGGCCTGGATCATGGGGCCGGCGATGACGCCGAACAGGGTGTCGACGCCGGCGCGCTTGAGCTGGCGGGCAAGCAGTTCGTTGCCGGTGACGTTGGACATGGGGTGCTCCGCCGGGGATACGCCCGGAGCGTACCAGTCAGGCGGCCTGGAGGTCGAAGCGATCGGCGGGCCGGTGATGGGGCATCACACGGAATACGTGCGCCCGTATTATGTGCCCATGAACGTAACGCTGTCGATCGATCAGCGGGTCGTTGCCGATGCGCCGCGCAAGCTTGGGATGGACGCGGAGTCGGCAAGACGGCGGCTGCTGCCCTACTCGCGCTTCGAGATCATCCAGCTTTCGCTGCCTGACATCTTTGCGGCCATCGACCTGCACCGGCTGCACGGAATATCGTTCTGGGACGGTCTGATCGTGCGCGCGGCACTGAACGGCAACTGCAAGAGGCTGCTGTCGGAGGACATGCAGAACGGGCGCGTGATCGAAACCCTGACGATCGAGGACCCGTTCGCAGCGCTCGCCTGAGCGCCGAAGGGGCCGGTCCCCGGTCAGGTTTCGACCGCACCCCCGCGCGTTCGTTCCGGGAGCGGCTCGCACCAGCGGGCGATCGCGCGCGCCCAGTCGGGATCGTCGTTCGGACACGGCGCCAGCCGGAACTGCTCGCCGCCGGCCCGCAGGAACGTCTCCCGGCCGCGCATGCCGATCTCCTCCAGCGTCTCGAGGTTGTCCGCCGTGAAGGCGGGACACGCGACCGTCAGCGCGCGGACGCCCTGCGCGGGCAGTTCGGCAAGCGCCTCGTCGGTGTACGGCCGGAGCCAGGGCAATCGGCCGAGCCGGGACTGGAAACTCGTCAAGTAACGTTCGAGCCCGAGCTTCTCCGCGAGCGCCCGCGTGCTCTCCCGGCACTGGTGGCGGTAACAGGTGTCGTGCGCGATGGACGCCGTTTCGCAGCAGTCGTCGCTGCGCAGGCAGTGCGACCCCGTCGGGTCCGCCTTCGCCAGGTGCCGTTCCGGGAGGCCGTGGTAGCTGAAGAGCACGTGGTCCGCGGGCTCCATGGTCGAACGGATGCGCGCCGCCATGACGTCCACGAACGCCGGGTCCCGGTAGAAGGGCGGCATGACGCGCACCGGCACGCCCGCCAGATCCCGCACCCGCGCGATGGTTGTCGTGCGCGTGGAGTCGGCGTGCTGGGGGTACATCGGCACGAGGGAGATCTCGTCCACCGGGCCGAGTGCGGCGACGGCGTCCGCCAGGCTTGGCGAGCCGTACCGCATGCCCACGGCAACCGGCAGGTGCGTCCGCTCCCGCACGCGCGCCGCCAGCGCCTCGGTGTAGTGCACCAGCGGCGAGCCCGGCTCCCGGTCCCGCCAGATCGCCCGGTACGCCTCGGCGCTGCGCCGGGGCCGCGTCGGGAGGATGAACCCCGAGACGATCAGCCGGCGCAGCGGCCAGGGGACGTCCATCACGTACGGGTCCATCAGGAACTCGTCCAGGTACCGGCGCACGGACCCGGTGTCGCACCCGGCGGGCGAGCCGAGGTTCGCAAGCAGGACGCCACGGTCAGGCAAGGCAGTCTCCTTGGTCGGTTAGGGACGATCGGATAGTATCCGCGCTCCCCCGCATGCTGTCAGCCCGAGGCGGGCAAGTACCCGATGACCGTCATCGTCGACTACGACGCCGGCAACCTGCGCAGCGTCCAGCGCGCCTGCGCGGAAGTCGGCGTGCGCGCGGCGATCACCAACGATCCCGAGTGCGTGCGCGGCGCGGAACGCGTGATCTTTCCCGGCGTCGGGGCCGCCGGAGCCGCCATGCGCAGCCTGCGCGCCCGGGAGCTCGACGGCGCGCTGACGGAAGCCGTACGCGGGGGTACGCCCGTCCTCGGCATCTGCCTCGGCCTGCAGATCTCTCTCGATCGCTCGCAGGAGAACGACCAGGAGACGCTCGGGCTGATGCCCGGGGAGGTCCGCCGGTTCGCGCTCTCGGACCCTGCGCTCAAGGTGCCGCACATGGGCTGGAACGAGGTCCGCGTCGTCCGCGAGCACCCCCTGCTCGACGGCATCGCTCCGGGCGACGAGTTCTATTTCGTGCACGCCTACTACCCCGTGCCCCGCGACGCCGACGTGGTGTGCGCCGTCGCGGACTACGAGGGCGACTTTTGCTGCGCCCTCGGCGCGGGCAACTATTTCGCGACGCAGTTCCACCCGGAGAAGAGCGGGCGCGTCGGACTGCGCCTCCTCGAACGCTTCGCCCGCTGGGATGGCCGTGCTTAGCAAGCGCCTCATCGCCTGCCTCGACGTCCGCGACGGCAAGCTCGCCAAGAGCGTGCGCTTCGTCGACACGAAGGACATCGGCGACCCGGTGGAGAAGGCGCGCGAGTACTACCTGGACGGGCTGGACGAACTCGTGTTCTACGACATCACCGCGTCGAGCGACCGCCGTTCGATCATTCTCGATGTCGTGGAGGCCGTGGCGGAGCAGGTGTTCATCCCGCTCTCGGTAGGCGGCGGCGTGCGGTCCGTGCGGGACGCGACGGACCTGCGGCTCGCGGGCGCGGAGAAGATCAACGTCAACTCGGCGGCCGTCCGGCGCCCGGCGCTCATCGCCGAGTGCGCGGAGGCGATCGGCAACCAGAACGTGGTGCTCTCGATGGACATCCGCCGGGTCGGCGAGAGCGGCGAGTTTCCCTCCGGCTACGAGATCGTGATCGATGGCGGTCGGCGGCCGATGGGCATCGACGCGCTGCGGTGGACGCTGGAGGGCGAGCGCCTCGGCGCGGGCGAACTCGTGGTCAACTCCATCGACGCCGACGGCACCCGCGACGGCTACGAGCTGCGGCTCACGCGCATGATCGGCGCAGCGGTGCGCATTCCGGTCATCGCTTCGGGCGGCGCGGGAGTCCCGGAGCACCTGTACGAAGTGTTGACCGAGGGCCGCGCGGACGCCGCCCTCGTGGCGTCCATGGTGCACTACGGCGACTACACGGTGAGCGGGCTGAAACGCGACCTGCACGACCGCGGCGTCAAGATGAGGATGTCCTGGTGATGAAGGCGATTGTCGTGGACGGGGACTCCCTGGCCTGGGCCGATGCGGAGATTGGCGAGCCGGGGCCGGGCGAGGTGCGTATCGCCAACCGGGCCAGCGCCGTAAACCGGGCGGATCTCGCGCAGCGCCAGGGCGGATATCCGCCGCCGCCGGGGGCGAGCGAGATCCTGGGCCTCGAGTGCGCGGGCGTCGTGGAGTCCGTGGGAGAAGGCGTCACGCGCGTCGAGCCCGGCGACCGGGTGTGCGCGCTGTTGGCCGGCGGCGGCTATGCCGAACGGGTGCTGGCCCCGGCGGGCCAGGTGCTGAAGATCCCTGGCGACCTCTCGTTCACCGAAGCCGCGGCGCTCCCGGAGGTGTTCGCGACGGCGTATCTCAACCTGTTCGTCGAAGGCGGACTCCGCTTCGGCGAGACCGCACTGCTGCATGCGGGCGCGAGCGGAGTTGGAACCGCCGGCATACAACTCTGCCGCGAGTTCGGCAGTCCCTGCTTCGTGACCGCCGGCAGCGACGACAAGATCGCCCGCTGCGTCGAACTCGGTGCGTCCGGGGGCTGCAACCGTCACACCGAGCAGTTCGCGGACCAGGTCGCGGAGTGGACGGAGGGCGCCGGTCTCGACGTGATCCTCGATCCCGTCGGGGCGGCGTACCTGCAGGACAACCTGCGCAGTCTCAAGCCGGACGGGCGGCTCGTGATCATCGGCCTGCTGGGCGGCGCCGACCTGTCCGTGCCGCGCGGTCTGGGCCTGATGATGATGCAGCGGCTGCGCATTGTCGGCTCCACGCTGCGGGCGCGGTCCATCGCCCGCAAGGCGGCCGTGATGGACGCGCTCAAGGAGCGGGTATGGCCGGCGATCGCGGCCGGCCGGATCCGCCCCGTGATCGAAGCCGTGGTGCCGATGCCGGACACGGACGGGGCGCACCGCTTGATCGCCGGCAACGAGACCTTCGGCAAGGTCGTGCTGGAGGTGCCCTCGACGGAGGTGTAGGGGACGGGCTTGTCCCGTCCCGGCGCGACCTGCGGTCGCTGTGCAGTTCGCTGCCGCGAAACTGCCCTGTGGGCGGAGGTGTTCGCGGGGCGGTTCGGCGGCGCCGAACTGCAACGCGAGTAGAATCGCCCGTTTCCGCGGCGGTCCAACGACGGGGCAGGGCATTGGCACAGAGACTCAGGGTTCTGGAACTCGGCACGGGCGTGGCATCCGCTTACGCCGCGAAGCTCATGGGCGACGCCGGCGCGGATGTCGTCAAGGTCGAGCCGCCCGGTGGCGATCCCGCGCGGGAGCGTGGCCCGTTTCCCGGCGGCGTGCGCGATCCCGAACGCAGCGGGATGTTCCTGGCACTGAATCTGAACAAGCGCGGGGTCACCCTCGATCCGGCGTCGGACCGGGCCGCACTCGATCGCCTGCTCGCCTGGGCCGACGTGCTGGTGCACGACCTGCGCGGCTCGGCCGCGGCCGCCATGGGTCTCGATGCGGGCACCCTGCGCGAGGCCCTGCCGGGGCTCGTCACCCTGGCGATCACGCCTTTCGGCCAGGTCGGCCCGTACGCCGAGTACGCGGCGGAGGAACTCACGGTGGCCAATGCGGGCGGCTGGACGAATCAGTGCCCGGGCACGTCCACCGACCCGACCCTGCCCCCGTTGAAGGTCTTCGGCGACCAGTGCGCCCTGATGTCCGGGGTCGCGGGTACGACGGCGGCGCTGGCGGCTGCCCGCGAGGCGCGGCGCTCGGGCGTCGGGGAGCACATCGACCTGTCCGAGCAGTCGTACGTCGCGTCGGTCCTGGAGGGGGCAGTGCCGATGTACACCTATCGTGGCGAACTGACGGCGCGGCATCACAAGCGGATGCTGATCCCGTGGCGCATCTTCGAAGCCCGGGACGGCCCGGTGTTCCTGGTGTGCGTCGAGCAGGACCAGTGGGAGCGACTGGTGGAGTTCATGGGGCACCCGGACTGGGCCGGCCTCCCGACCTTCGCCGGGCGCGCGGAGCGCGCCGAGAACGACGATCTGGTGCACCTGTTCGTGCAGGAGTTCGTGGGCGAGTGGCCGGCACGCGAGCTCTACCACAAGGCGCAGGAACACCGGATCTGCCTCGCCCCGGTGATGGGTCTGGCCGAACTCGCGGGCAACGAGCATCTGCGCGCCAGGGGCTTCTTCGTGGAGGTGGGCGAGGGGGAGGCGCGCGTGGAGTACCTCGCGCCCGCCGCGCTCACCACCCGCGGGCGCGCCCCCGTCGTGCGTCCCGCGCCGGCTCTGGGTCAGCATGACGGCACGCTCGACACGCCCGCGCGCGCGCCGCGCCCGGCCGGCGGCGATCCGCGTCCGCCGCTGGCGGGCGTACGGGTGCTCGATCTCACCTGGGCGTGGGCGGGACCGTTCTGCACCATGAACCTCGCCCATCTCGGCGCCGAGGTGATCCGCATAGAGTCGGCGAAGCGGGCGGACCTCTATCGGCGGCTGCGGATCTGCCCCGAAGAGTGGGGCGACGATCTCGACCTTTCAGGCATGTTCAACCAGTGGAACCAGGGCAAGTCGAGCATGTCCGTGGACCTCGGCCACCCCCGCGGCATCGAGGTCGTGAAACGGCTCGTCGCCGAGAGCGACGTGGTCGTGCAGAACTTCGCCACGGGGGTCATGGAGCGCCTCGGGCTCGGTTACGAGACGTTGCGCGAGATCAACCCGGGCATCATCCTCGCCAGCGTCACCGGCTACGGCCAGACCGGCCCGTACCGCCACTACATGGGTTACGGCCCGGCCATGCCGCCGCTCACGGGCCTGGCGATGGCGACCGGGTACGTCGGCGGCGGTCCCGAGGAATTCGGCCTGTCCATGCCCGACCCGACCGCGGGGATTACCACGGCGATGAGCGTCGTGTCGGCGTTGCTGAAGCGTGACGAGACGGGGGAGGGCGACCACCTGGACGTGACGCTCTGGGAAGCCACGGGCGTGCTCAACATGGAAGGCTGGATGCGCTACGCGATGACCGGCGAGGAACCGGAACGCATGGGCAACCGGTCGGAACGGATGGCCCCGCACGGCTGCTTCCCCTGCGCCGGCGAGGATGCGTGGGTGTCGATCGCGTGCCGGAGCGACGCCGAGTGGGCGGCGTTGGCGAAGCACATCGATCCGGTCCTTGCCGACGATGCCCGGTTCCGGACGCTGGCCGGCCGCAAGACGCACGAGGACGCACTGGAAGCCACGGTCGTCGCGTGGACGGCGGACCGGGACCGCTGGGAGATCACCCGTCTCCTGCAGGGAGACGGGATCGCCGCATTCCCGACGATGACGGCCCGCGACATCGTCGAGGATGAACACCTGGATGCACGCGGGTTCATCGAGAGGCTCGAACACCCCAAGGTGGGCCGGCGCGCCCACGCCGGCATACCGTGGCTGCTCCACGCGCGGGGGAACGGCGTGGCCAGGCCCGCGCCCTGCCTCGGCGCGGATACGGATCGTTGCCTGCACGCGTTGCTAGGACTCTCCGAGGACGAGATCGCGGGGCTCCATGGGGATGGGGCCATTGGAGTCTGAGCGCGAATCCTCGGTCGCCAGGGAGACGCTCGCCCGGTGTGCCGCAGGATCGTCACGCGGGAGGCCGGGAGGTTCAGAACCCGTACCAGCGCACAAGCGCCAAGCGGCCAAAGCAGCTTGACATGCCGTGCTGATTGGAGTAGATGACGACGGAAAAGGGCAATCGCGCGCAGGTGCGGGTATGGACGAAGACAGAAGGAAAGAGTCACATCGCACACATCGAACGACGCTGGTGAGACGCGGCCTGCTGCCCTGGCTGGCGGTGGTCGCAATCTACCCGGTGGCGGCTTTCGGGGAATCGTGCTCCGATGCCTGGTACGCAGCCCCGGCCAAGGCATGGTGCTGGAATGAAGGCATAGACACGACCGCGTCGGGCGAATGTTCTCTCGAGCTTGCCTGCGGCTCGGGCAGCGACCGCACGGACGTCACGTTCACCGGCCCGACAAGCGACGTCAAAAAACTCAGATGGTGTCCCGGTGACGCGGATCCGGATGACGGGGAATTGGTCGTCGGGACGTGCTGACCGACTCCGGGATCACGACGGATGGAACACCGGGAGGAAGCAAATGACGAGCAGCTATACATCGGGATGGACTTGGGGTTGGCCGAGAGAGTACTGGATGAGTATCTCCTCCAGTACTCTCCGCGCAATCGCGATTGCCATGCTCTTGGTATCCGGGGTCGCCGTCGCCCAGGAGATCGGCGCCCCAAGCGCGACGCCGATCACAACGGCTGAATGCGAGAATGCGTGGGCGCGGGCCACCGCAGCGTCGAGTTGTACCACGACCACGTTGGCAGCCGAGAACGTGCCCCCCTCCGATGTCGTGACCAACTGCGCCATCAAGGCCAACTGCGCCTCGGTGCCTGGCGGAACGCACGACACGTTCAGCGACTATCACGGCGGGCCGGCCGGCGTCGAGACATTGCTGAACTGCAGTGGGACTCTGCGGCCGACGAGCTGCTGAAGCCGACCGAAGAGGATGCGCGGGCGCGTTCGGGCCCGACCGGCGGCGACACGACCCGCGGGGACCGTCATCTCACAGGTCCGACGTGGCGTTGCATTGGCGGCCTGCGGGCGTATGATCGAATGCGAGTCCGAAACGAGGGGAACTCTTATGACTCTGACGATTGCTTTTCGACGCCGGACAGTGGCCTTGTTCCCGTTGGTTGCTCTTGTTGGTTTGGGGGGCCTGCCGTCGGCTTCAGCCTACAGTCCCTATATCGAAGCGCGTTGCAGCGTTGCTTTCGAGAACAGCCAGGCAGCGAACTCCTGCGAGACCTCCGGCTCGCACTACAAGATGACCGACACTGGCGATTCCAGCGCTCAATGCAAGGTGGAAACCCGTTGCCCACGGCAGACATCGACCTCCTCGGCTTCGACTTCGACTGGATCCGGGCTCGGGTCGTTAGGCGGATCGGAAGGGGACGTCTCTGGCGGGACGGTGGAAACCACCATGGTCCATGCCGAATACACCGGCTCGCGGGACGACATGACCGACCTGCGCAACTGCGACGGTGAACTCAAGAAATCATGCTAGCTAGGGGCTTGATGCCGTAGGAGTTTCGCGCCAGCGAAACGCCCACCCGAGCAGCGGGGATGGGGCGCGGCCGTCGGGGTCGCGCGCACCCGCAGGGACTCGAACCCCGAACCCCCAGGTTCGAAGCTTGGTGCTCTATCCAGTTGAGCTACGGGTGCGGTCGGGCGGGAGCATAGCCGGCTGCGGACCGTGTCCGTGGCGTTGCATTGGCGGACCTGCGGGTGCATGATCGAATGCGAGTCCGGAATGAGGGGAACTCTAATGACTCTGACGATTGCCCATCGACGCCCGACGGTGGCGTTGTTCCTGTTGTTCGTTCTTGTTGGTTTGGGTGCCCTGCCGTTGGCTTCAGCCGACCAGGCCGGCTTCATCGAATCGCGTTGCACGGTTTCTTTCGAAAACAGTCTGGCAGCGGACTCCTGCGAAACCTCCGGCTCGGACTACACGATGTCTTGGACTGGCGATTCCAACGCTCCGTCTTGGACTGGCGATTCCAACGCTTCCTGCCAACTGGCAACCCGTTGCCAACGGACAACGACATCCTCGGCTACGACTCTATCCGGTTTCGGGGGAGGGGGGGAGTCGGAAGGGGAGATCTCTGGCACGGCGACGGAAATGGTCGACGCCGCTTATACCGGCAGCCGGGATGACATGAACGACCTGCGCAACTGCAACGGCGTACTCAAGAAAACATGCTCTTGATGCCGTAGGAGTTTGGTTTTCGCGCCAGCGAAACGCTCACCCGAGCAGCGGGTTTGGGGTGGAGGTGCGCGGCCGTCGGGTCGCGCCGGCGGCAGCGCCACGCGGCCGGGGCATGTCTTCTGCGCGCGCAGTAAGGGTCTGGTTGTCGTGCCCGCCGGGCAGCACCTGGACGATGGGCATGTCGCCATGCTCCGGGAACAGCGGGCACCGTGCGAGTGGGGTGTCGATCGGCACGGTTTGGCGAACCCGGAACTGGCGGATTGCGGCGCGGCAGTCGGATTGGCGCACCCGCAGGGACTCGAACCCCGAACCCCCAGGTTCGAAGCCTGGTGCTCTATCCAGTTGAGCTACGGGTGCGGCCGGGCGGGAGTATAGCCGGCTGCGGACCGTGTCCGACGGGCGTCCGGCCGTCCTCGTGGCATACTTCGGCCGTTTGTCGAAGCGGGAGTTCCAGGTGGGCGAACAGCCCCTGCAAGGCGTCACGGTCCTCGACCTGGGCCAGATCTACAACGGCCCCTACTGCGGCTACCTGCTGGCGATGTCCGGCGCGCGGGTCATCAAGGTGGAGTCGCCCATCGGCGAGGGCCTGCGCGGCGCGGCGTCGCGGGGCTCCGAGGGGTACGCGTTCTGGATGCTGAACGGGCACAAGGAGACGGTCACCGTCAATCTCAAGTCGGACCGGGGCCGCGAGATGCTGATCGACCTCGCGCGGCATGCGGACGTGCTGCTCGAGAACTTCGCGCCGGGGACGATGGACCGGCTCGGGGTGGGCAGCACGGTGCTGCGGGAGGCGAACCCCCGGCTGGTGTACGCGGCGTCGACGGGCTTCGGACGGACGGGGCCGCATCGCGACTACCTGGCCATGGACGTGACCGTGCAGGCGATGAGCGGCATCGTGAGCATCACGGGCAACGACGACGAACCGCCGCTCAAGTCCGGCCCCGCACTCTGCGACATGCTCGGTGGCGTGCATCTGTACGGCGCGATCGTCACGGCGCTGTACCGGCGGGAGCAGACCGGGGAGGGCGCGGTGCTCGATGTCGCCATGCAGGACGCGGTGTTCCCGACGCTCACCTCCGCGCTCGGCGCCTACTACAAGCTCGGCCACAACCCGCCGCGCACGGGCAACCGGCACCAGGCGCTCGCCGTGGCGCCGTACAACGTCTACGCGGCGAGCGACGGGCACGTCGCGATCATCGTCATCCGCGAGGGCCACTGGCGCAAGCTGCTGCGGGCGATGGGACGGCCGGAACTCGGCGAGGATGCACGGTTCGTCGACATGGCCGCGCGCTGCCGGAACATGGACGAGACGGACGCGGCGGTGGAGGCGTGGACCTCGACGCTGACGCGGGACGAGGTGTTCCGCATCTGCCAGGAGCACGAGGTCATCTGCGCCCCCGTCCGGTCCCTCGATGACGTGGTCAACGACCCTCACCTGCTGGCCAGGGGTGCGCTGGCCAAGGTGATGCACCCGAGTTTCGGCGAGATCTCGCTGCCGAGCACGCCCCTGCGTTTCGAGGACGTGGATCCGCCGGTGCCGTCGATGCCGCGCGCACTCGGTCAGGACAACGCCGCGGTGTTCGGAGAGTTCCTGGGCTACCGGGCCGCGGACCTCGAGGCGCTGCGGGAGGACGACGCGATCTGATGACCGGTGCGGGCCGGCTGCGCCCCGGGATCCGGCTGCGGCCCGGGATTCGGCTGCGCGCCGGGATGGTGACCCTTGGCACGGTTGCGCTCGCCGGCACGTTCCAGGCGGCGAGCGGGGACGCGGAGCCCCGCTTCGGCGTGACGGACGTCATGGACGCCATGGTCGTGCCGGCGTCCGATGCGCTGTTCGGCGTGGGCCGCGTGGCGCCGGACTCCGAGCGGGCCTGGCTTGCGCTGCGAGACCAGGCGGTCATCCTGGCGGAGGCGGGGCGCGCCCTGACCGTGGCCGGGCGCAGCCGGGGCGAAGACTGGGACGGCTGGTCGATCGCCATGTCGCGGGCCGCCGGCGCGTCGGCCGACGCGATCGACGCGCGCGACGTGGATGGCGTGCTGTTCGCCGGCGGCGACATCATCGAGAGTTGCACGGGCTGCCACCGGGTGTATCTGCCGGTCCGGGAGTGAGCGCTCCGCGCGGTCTCGCGCCGAAGGGTGCCGCCGTTCCTCCACTCGGTACGAAATGCCGCGCGGCTGCGCGCTACGTGTGACAGTGCTCCGTCGGCGGCACGTCCAGCGACGGATTCCGGTCGAAGAACCCCGTCGGCATCAGCGTGAAACCCGCGTACTCCACCGGCATCACCGGCCAGTCCTCCGGCCGGGGCACATGGGTGACCCCCAGGGTGTGCCACACGACGACGTCGGTGTCCTCGATCGAGCGGTTCGCCGAGGCATAGGCGGGCAAACCGCTCGCGCCGGAGTGCAGGTTGGTGAACACGCCGCCCGCCGCGTCGAGTTCGTCGGACGCATAGGGCGTCACCCACAGGTTGTGCCGGGCGAAGCCGCCGCGCCGCGCGTGCAGCGAGTCCTCGGGCGCGTACATCGTCGAGGAGGCCTGCGGCAGCAGCTTGTAGCCCACGGGCTTGCCGAGGTGGTTCGTGACGTGGTCGTTGACCACGCGCCACTGGCGGCTGCGCGCCGGGTCGATGTCGCGTCGCGCCTCCCCCTCGGTCCCGAGCCGGCGGGCGACGGAGCGGAACGCGCTGTTGTAGGGGTTGTCCGCCCCCGGCGGCAGCGGCTCGACTTCCATCTCGTCGACGGAGTTCGTCCCGCCGTCGAGGTTGAAGTCCAGCCGGAAGCAGAAGAGGTGCTGGTGGATGGGCGACGCGATCGACTCCGCGATGATCGGGGCCATGTCCGAGTCCGCGTTGTCTTCCACCGCGGAGACACCGACCATGCCCGTCAGCTTGATCTCCACCTGGATGGTGCCGTCCAGGTAGAAGTACCAGTAGAAGCCGTACTCGTAGTTGCCGAGCGTCACGATGGAACTCACCACCAGCCGGCGCGAGCGCCGCACCTCGGGCTTGGGGTGCTGGGTGAACACGTTGGTGTGCTTCCAGAGGATGCCGAAGTCCTCCTCGTGCAGGCACACCACGTTCGGAACGTGGCGGGCTTCGCCGTTGCCCTGCAGGACGAAGTTGTCGAAATAGTGGATCTCGCCCAGGCAGTCGCAACCGTTCACCAAGGAGTTGGCGGAGTGTCCGAGGGCCGCTTCGCCGCCGTCGAACGCGTGCTTCCAACCGTGCATGGGCGACGTGTCGCCGTAGGGAACGATCATGTCGGACAGCGCCGCCCGGTACAGGATCGGCCGGTCGCGGCCGTCGTCGTCGTAGCGGATGTCGTGCAGCACCAGGCCTTCGGTCGGCTGGATGGAGACGCGCAGCCGCCACTTCTGCCAGCGCACGACGTTGCCCTCCACCACGAAGCTCGGTCCCTCGGGTTGGGTGATCTCGATCGGGCGCAGTCCCTCGCGCAGACGCTCCACCCGGTCGGCGGCGTACTCGGCCGGATCCGTCGGCATCGGGACGACGCCGTGGTCCTCGATCACCGCCTGGCCGCTGTCGCAGTCGACATGGGCGGAAAGCCCTTCGAGGGGCCGGGCGTAGTAGTTGTCGGCGCGGTCCGCGTGCAGGAAAGCGATGGCGTGCATCGCCCGCGCGTTCGCGGGCAGATCGGGATGCCGGGCGCCCG
Source organism: Pseudomonadales bacterium (assembly GCA_963664635.1). Taxonomy (GTDB): domain Bacteria; phylum Pseudomonadota; class Gammaproteobacteria; order Pseudomonadales; family Azotimanducaceae; genus VXNE01. The sequence goes on from OY761542.1 coordinate 2,528,746, forward strand.
CGACCCAGGGCTCGATGTGCACGAGGGACAAATCTTCGATGCCGCGCTTCTTTACCGCCGCGATCCAGTCCTCGTTCTTCCACAGGATCTTCAGCATGGCGAAATAGTCGTCGGCGCCCACGTTCGCCTGGCCGTCCTCGACCCAGTGGAACGCCGCTACCCGGCTGTCGGTGAGGGAGACGCGCGCATCGAAGCTCTGCCCGCGCTCGCGGTCGTGGCCCACGAGCCGGACGATCCGGTCCCAGGACGCCCCGGGCTCGAAGCCCAGTACGAGGTCTTTCGGGGGCTCGGCCGCGTAGCCGGCGGTGAAGAACGAGGTCTCGCCAAGGCGACCGCTGTCCCGCAGGAGCGCGACCGCCCGGGCGAGTTCGTCGCCCGAGCAGGGATCCAGGGGATGTGTCGGCCCGGAGCCCGTTTCGGCCGCAACGGCCAGTTCTTCCGCCTGCTGTTCCGCCTGCTGTTCCATCGTCCGTATCCTCGGTGGCGTTTGCCGATACTCGCCCAGCATGCGGGCGGCTGCAAGCCGGAGAGTTGTCCAAGTGTTGTCAACAAACAGATCTGTCCGGTTTTAGAACACCCTCGTCGTCGCAGAAAGAACATCGAGTGGTGCTCGTTGGTCGCGTCGTCCATCGTCACGATCAGGTCCCACACCGCCCCCGGAACCCACTCATGGGTGCTCCCGTCCTGGTGCAGCAGCATCTCCGGCCACGGCGCCGGCTCGCGACGCCGGCGGTGCGTCCTCTTGCCCTTTTCGCTCCTGTATCGCCGCCCCCCCTCAAGGGGGGAGTGGGCGGGGGAGTCAGGCGGGGAGGTCGGGCGCCGGGGGCGGGGTGGCCATGAAAACGCGCTCATGGCCGACGCGCGCGCGGGCCCTGCGGTCGTTGTAGCAGGCTCAAGCGCCGCAGCGCACCGCGCCCCGAAATCCCGATCCCCTGTTAACGGTGCGGCGGTAGAGGATTCGCCCGGTTGAGGGGTCGTCGCCGCCGGAAGGGACGCTCGCGGCACCGCGCCGGCGCCGTCGTGGCGGCTGGAACGGCCGTGGACAGGCCTGCAACGGGCCTGCGAACGCCGCTTGCCGGCGAGCGGGCAAGGGCCTCCGCCGGGGCGGCGTCGAACCAACGGGGATCGGTCAGGCCGCCGGCGCGGTCGGCGGGGCGCGGGGCTCCAGGCTCTCCATCGCCTCGCACGGCCAGTCGAGGCGGAAGTTGGTCTTGGCGAAGCGCGCGCCGCCGGTGCGCCGCCGTGCGCATCACGTGCCGGATCACTGGTCGAAGACGGTCATCTCGGCAGACGAGTCGTTGCCTATGGTGTAGCCTGTTCCGGCATTCACAACCGCGTATACGCCGCCGGGAGCTTCCGCGGCGGGGGTGTCCACCGTGTTGACCGTAAAGGAGGCGGTGTTCTGGTTGGCCGATATTGTGACCACCCTATGGCCCCCTTCGCCCGAGTCCAGGTAATCGTCGAGGACCCCTTCCGAAATGTGCACGGTTACGGGCAGGTCCGCGGTCGGGGCCGGGGTGGCCTTGAGGGTGAAGGTCACCGCGTCACCCTCATACACGTACCAAGAACTGCCTGCTGTTATCTCGACTTCCGGCACGGTCTGCGCTTCGGCTTTCGGAGCCAGGACGATCAGCAGGGGCAGCAGCAGAAGAAGGGAGCGAGCAGCCCGCGCCAAGGGCGGCAAGCGGAGAGTTTTCCAGCCCCCCCAACGAACCCGCGCCGACAATCCAACCATAACGCCCTCCCAGGTTGCGCCAATCCAAAGGCCCCGCAGGCTGCGCCAAAGGCCCCGCGGGCCGCGACTGCGGTTTTGTACACCGAAACCGCACAGGGCACAACACTCGTGTTGTCAACAGTCGGGGCGCCGCAGCCACCGGCTATACTTGGGGTTTCGACGCCGCGGCAACACCTCAGCGTGACCACCGATTTCGATACCGTCCAGGAGGCCATCGCGGCCATCGCCGCCGGGGAACTCGTGGTCGTCGTGGACGACGACGATCGGGAGAACGAGGGCGATCTCGTCATGGCGGCGTCGCACGCGACGCCGGAGTGCGTGGCCTTCATGATCCGCCACACGAGCGGCATCCTGTGTACTCCGGTGACGGAGGAGCAGGCCAAGCGGCTCCACCTCGAGCCGATGGTCGCCCGCAACGACGCGCCGCTGTCCACCGCGTTCACCGTGAGCGTCGACTACCGCCACGGGCTCTCGACGGGCATCTCGGCGGAGGAACGCGCGAACACGGTCCGCGCCCTCGCCAACAGCAACGCCGGCGCGGAGGATTTCGTCCGGCCCGGCCACATCTTCCCGCTGGTGGGGCGGCGCGGCGGCGTGCTCGTGCGCTCCGGCCACACCGAGGCGGCGATCGATCTCGCGACCGCGGCGGACTGCCCGCCCGTGGGGCTGCTCGCGGAGATCGTCAACGACGACGGCACGGTCAAGCGGCTCGACAGCCTGGTCGAATTCGCGGCGGAACACGATCTCAGGATCATCTCCATCGCGGACCTGATCGCGCACCGCCAGCGTCGCGAGCAGCTCGTGGAGCGCACGCGGGAATTCGAGGTGAACACCGGCGTCGGCCGCGCCCGCGCCCATGCCTATCGCACCAAGTTCGAGGATGCGGAACACCTGGCGCTGGTCTTCGGCCGCATCGACGTCGGCACGGTGCCCGTGCGCATTCACCGCGAGCGGCTCGTGGAGGACATCTTCGGTCCCCAGACGAACCGCGAGTCCAGCCTGCTGGACCTGTCGCTCGCGCACATGGCGCGGCTCGGCGGCGGCGTGCTCATCTACCTGCGCAGCGGCTTCGTCGGCGTGCCTCTCGACAGCCTCGACGACTCGCAGCCGCAGTCCCGCGAGCACGCGCGCAAGGCGGAGTGGCTGGAGGTGGGCGTCGGGGCGCAGATTCTCAAGGACCTGGGTCTGTCCGCGATCCGGATCCTCGCCGCGCGGGACATCGACTACGTCGGGCTCGACGGCTTCGGACTGACCGTGGAGGGCACGGAGCTCTTCACCGGAGGAGACATCGCCGACGGCGCATGAGCGCTTCGCCCGTCATTGGCGTGACCCTGGGGGACCCGGCCGGCATCGGCGCCGAGGTCCTCGCGAAGATACTGGAACCGATCGGCCGCGACGGCGCGCGCCTGGCGCTGTACGGCGCCGGCTGGGCGCTCGAGCGGGGCGCGGCGGCGGCCGGCGCCGCGGTGCGGTTCCGGCGTTGGGACGATGTCGCGGAGATTGACTGGTCCGCTCGGGAGTGGCCGCTGATCGACCCGGGGATCGGTGAGCCCGACGACTTTCGGATGGGGCGCGTTTCCGCGGTGTGCGGGGACATCGCCGTGCGCGCGGTCGAGACCGCCGCCCGCGACGCCCTGGCCGGCCGAACGGGGGCCATGATGACGTGCCCGATCAACAAGGAAGCGATCCACGCGGCCGGCCATGTCGATGACATCGGCCACCAGGAGATCCTCGCGCGCCTGGCCGGGGTCGAGTGGACGGCCACGATGCTGATGACGCCCGGCCTCAAGGTGGTGCATCTGTCCACCCACAAGCCCCTCGTCGAGGCCGCCCGGTACGTCACCCGGGCGAACGTGCTCTCGAAGCTGCGCCTGACGCACGAGACGCTGACGCGCTGGGGTCTCGCGGCGCCGCGCATCGCCGTGGCCGCCCTCAATCCCCACGGCGGGGAAGGGGGGCTGCTGGGGCGCGAGGAGATCGACGAGATCGGGCCCGCGGTGGCGGACGCCCGCGCGGCGGGGGTGGACGCGACGGGCCCGATCCCGGCGGATTCGATATTCAACCGCGCCATCGCGGGTGAGTTCGACGTGGTGCTGGCGCTCTTCCATGACCAGGGGCACATCGCCGTCAAGGTCCACGACTTCCACCACAGCGTCACGGCGACGCTGGGCATCCCGTTCGTGCGTACCTCCGTCGATCACGGGACGGCCTTCGACATCGCGGGGCGGGGGATCGCCGACCCGACCGGCGCCCGGGCGGCGCTGGAGGCCGCGGCGACGCTGGCGGCCGGCAAGCTGTCCTGATCGCCGGCGCTCGGCGACAACGCAACAGGGGTTCGGGCGCTAAGGACCCGCGCTCCGCTTGACCGTGGGAGCAGCGAACGTGCCGCCGGGGCCCGGTTGCAGCCAGGGGTCGTCTTCCCGGGCCAACATCTTCAGGTAGTCCGGATCCGTACTGCGCGCGAACGTCTCCGCGGCGATGTTGCCGCGGTAGTCATGCTGCGGGATGTAGTGGGGCCGGCAGTGCAGGCCGTGGATGCCGAGCCGCAGTCCCGGCGTCCGCTTGCGGAACGCACCGTGCCACGTGGCGCCGTGGAACAGCACCAGGGAGCCGGCCGGCGCCTCCACTGGAACGGCCCGTTCGGCCGCCTCCGGAAACCGGGGTGGCCCGCCGCGCCGATGGCTTTCCGGCACGTAGCAGAACGCGCCGTCGGCGCGGCTGTAGTCGGTCAGCAGCCAGTTCATGTTGGAGACGTGCGGCGTGCCGACGGGCCAGGGTGTCGGGGCGCCCGTGTCGGCGTGCAGCGGCGTCGTGAACGGGCCCGCGTGGGTGTCCGGGGTCCGCCACTTGATCCAGCCGTTGGACGTGGACATCCGGTGCACGTCACCGAGGAGGTGCCGAAGCATCGTCTTCTTGACCGGATTGACGGCGACCTCCTCGAACACGCGGCCGACATCCGTGCCGAGTTCCTGGCCGGCGTAGATCAGGTGCGTGACGAAGAACTGGCCGATCTCCGCCGCCCGGCCCTCGAGCTCGTCGATGCAACCGGCGGCGGTGTCGAAGCGTGCGCCGGTCCGTGCCGAAGCGACGGCGAGCAGGGCCTGCCGGCCGCGTGCGGGGAAGTCGGGACCGAACCCCGTCCGCTGCGGAGGAATGACGCACAGGCCCTGGTCGTCCAGCTCCCGGACGTGTTCTCCGAGCGACAGGCGCTCGATCTCCGCGTCGAGCGGGGGGAGTTCGGTGCGGGGCTTTCTCATGCGGCGAGCATACGGGCGGCGTCGGCGGAGTCCAAGACCGCGGGGCGTCCGCGCGGTGGAAATCCCAACGGGGCACGGGCACACTCGCGAGCGACCGCCGAGACTGGCTCGGCCCGGGAGGAGGAGAACGCATGAAGGCAGCGGTGTTTCGGGAGGTCAACGTGCCGATGGAGATCGAGGAGGTCACCATCGACAAGCCGGGGCCCCGGGAGGTGCTGATCCGTACGGCGGCCGCGGGCGTGTGCCATTCGGACATGCACTTCTTCAACGGCACGTATCCGGGCGCGCTGCCGATCGTTCTCGGCCACGAGTCGGCCGGGATCGTCGAGCAGGTCGGGGAGCATGTCAGCTATGTCCAGCCCGGAGACCACGTCATCACGTGCCTGTCCGTGTTCTGCGGACACTGCGAGTACTGCCTGACCGGCCACATGTCCCTGTGCCAGGAGCCGGAGGTGCGGCGCGGGCCGGAGGACGCGCCGCGCCTCTCGAAGGAGGGCGCCGGCCTTACCCAGTTCGCGAACCTCGGCTCGTTCGCCGAGCAGATGCTGGTCCATGAACACTCGGTCGTGAAGGTCCGCGAGGACATGCCCCTCGACCGCGCGGCGCTCATCGGCTGTGGCGTCACGACCGGCGTCGGCGCGGCCATCCACACGGCGGGGGTCGAACCGGGTTCCACGGTGGCCGTGATCGGCTGCGGCGGCGTGGGACTCTCGGCCATCAACGGCGCGGCCATCGCCGGCGCGGCACGGGTCATCGCCGTGGACATGGTGGCATCGAAGCTCGACCTGGCGCGCAAGTTCGGTGCGACCGACGCGGTGGACGCGAGCGCCGGCGACGTCGTGCAGCAGGTGCGCGACCTGACCGACGGCGGGGTCCACTACTCCTTCGAGGCCATCGGGCTCAAGGCCACCGCCGAACAGGCGTTCCGCATGCTCCGGCGGGGCGGCATGGCGACCGTCATCGGCATGATCCCGCCCGGCGAGATGGTCGAGCTGCACGGCCCGGACTTCCTCCAGGAGAAGAAGATCCAGGGCTCGATGATGGGCTCGAACCGCTTCCGCGTGGACATGCCGCGGTTCGTGGACTTCTACCTGCAGGGCAAGCTGCATCTCGACGACATGGTGTCGAGCCGCATCGGCCTCGCCGACGTGACCGACGCGCTCCTCGCGCTCGAGACCGGCGAGGTGGCGCGCAGCGTCATCGTCTTCGACCACTGACCGCGCGGCTCCCGGCTGGTGCTCCACTGGCGGTGGTGCATGAACCCCTTGGGCGGGATCGGCGTGTAGCTGCATACATTGCTGGATGCGTGCCGCGTCAAGGGCTCCCCAAATCCACGGCAAACCGCTGAATCTCGGGAAAAAGTTGACATCGGGACGACAAGCCCGTAAACAGGTAGCTCGCCGCTCCGGGCGGCGCTGGAGAGACAAACAGAATAGCTGTCCGCAACGGACAGCGGAGAGGGTAAGAACCATGAGCCAGGACCGGAAACTCCGGGGCGCGGTCGCGCTCGGATTGGCCTCCCTGTTCCTGATCGCGCCGCCGGTGTTCGCCGACGACGACGATGACTCGTCCGAACAACGCCGTATCGAAGAGATGGTGATCTACGGCGAACGCGTGGAATCCACCGTTTCGGACACCTCCATCGCCATCACCGCCATGGACGAGGACTTCCTCAAGGACATGGGGATGCAGGGTCCGAACGAGATGGTGAACTTCATCCCCGCGACGACGCGTACCGACTGGGACATCAAGATCCGCGGCATCGGGCGCAACTTCCGCGGTCTCGGGGGGGACCCGGGGGTCGGCACCTACTACAACGGCATCTATTCGCCGGACTTCGGCATCGCCGCCACGGAGGGCGGGCTGTACGACATCCGCCGGATCGAAGTGCTGCGCGGACCGCAGGGGACCCTGTACGGGCGGAACTCGATCGGCGGCGTGGTGAACTACGTCACCAACCAGCCCAACCACGAGGGTTTCGAGGCGAACGTCCGCGCCATGCTCGGCGAGTACAACACCAACGAGTGGTTCGGGCTCGTGAGCGGACCCATCACGGACAACCTCGCTTACCGGATGACGGGCGTGAAGCGCCTCCGCGGGCCGGCCGTCGAGGGCCTCGCGGGCTCGGAGGACATCGAGGACCTGAACGACCAGAACTTCGCGCTCATCCTCGAGTGGACGCCGATCGACAGCATGACGTTCAACCTGCGCGTCAACGACCGGCGCGCCTACAGCAAACGGAACTTCGGTAACGGCGGACACGGCATCGCCGGGGAAGGACCCTGCATCGGGCAACATCCGATTAACTCCAACAGCGACTGCGACCCGCGCTACCGCGTGTCGCGGGACACGAACCACTACGCGACCGGCTTCCGGGCGGTGGACCAGGCGTGGGCGGACAGGTACGGCGATCTGGCCGACGACCCGCGCGGCGCGGCGGCCTGGATTCATCCGACCACGGGCGAACGGTTCTACGGCTCGTACAACCGGCCCGGCGTTGACGACGAGAGCGTGCGCTGGCCGTTCATGCCCTCGCAGAACTACAACTCGCCGTCCGTCGCGCGCTATGACATCGGGGGCGCCGACGCGCCCGACATCGTGGGCCTGACGACCGGCGACAACCGCGAGGAGTTCGACCACCAGCAGGGGTCTCTCGTGGTCGACTGGGACATCAGCGACCGGCTCTCGCTGAAGTACCTCGGCTCGTACAACAGCTTTGCGTACTGGTTCAACCGGGACAACAGCTTCTCCGACAGCCATGTCTCGGACATCGACGACACCGTCATCGAGCAGGTGGAGAGCTACTCGCACGAACTGCGGCTCTTCTGGGAAGTGGGCGACCGCTTCACGGCCACCTCGGGGGTCTACCAGTTCTGGGAGTCCCGCGACCAGTGGTACGGCATTCGCGAACGCGGCGGACAGGGCCGCGCGCAGAACCGGGCGATCTACGGGCCCGACGGCTTCGACGAGTGGGTACTCCGGGGCACGGAAGTCGTCGGCTGGGTCATGCCGGAGTGTATCGGCGTGGGCGTCGGCGGCTCGGCGGCGGGCGGGGATCTGACCCTGAACGACGCTGGGCACCCGGGCTACGGCAGGTACTGCGGGGACGCGGGCAAACCGTACAGCCAGAGCGTGAGGACCGGGGATACGGGCGGTCTGTACGAGCACCGCAACCTGGTCGACAACGAGAACCTGGCCTTCTATACCCAGGGCGACCTGCGGCTGACGGACACCGTCAGCGTCACCCTCGGCGCCAGGTACTCCAAGGACTGGCGTGACGCCCTCGAGGCACGGGGCGGGTACTCCGAGATCGAGGTCTACAACAAGCCGTGGCTCCCATGGGCGCTTTCCACGGCGTGCTCCCTCAATCCGGATCAATGCCCGGAAGATCCCGCGGCGTTCTTCGCCCCTGGGGTGACGCCACTCGCGGCCCTCAATGTCGCGATGGGTGCGGCCACTTTCACCGGGGACCCGGACTTCCCGATCGAGCCGGTCTGCGACCTGGAGGCCTACGCGTGCGATCGCCCGCTGCGGCTGCGCGGGATTCCCATCGGATGGGGCCACCGTACGGAGGGGACCTACAAGCAGGACGGCGACCTCACGTGGCGCGTGAACTTCAACTGGGAGCCCACCGGGGACATCCTGGTGTACTTGGGCGCCACGTCCGGCTACCGCGCCGGGGGGTTCAACCTCGGCCGCCCGGAAGGCCGCGTCTCGGTCGACACGACGGGCGACGGCGTCGCCGACACGCGCGCGCTCGGCCAGTACGGGGACGAGAACCTGATCGCATACGAACTGGGCTACAAGGGCACGCACTTCGACGGCACGCTGCAGTTGAACGTGGCCGTGTACTACTACGCCTACGAGAACTACCAGACGAACGTCTCTACCTGGGAGTCCGAGAGCGGGGACTTCGCCCTGCCGAGCATCACGCTGCCGGACGGTGGCACGCTTAGCGCGCCCGGGGGACGGGGTCCGGTCGACATCACCACCAATATCCCCGATTCGTACAACCGGGGATTCGAGATCGACGGGACGTACCTGGTGACCGACAGCTTCACGGTCGGTGGCAACTACAGCTACACCGAAAGCGTGTTCGACTCGCCCTACACGTTCTTCAACGAGAACGACCCACGCTACCCGCGTGAGATTCTCGGCGGTGACCTGAACCAGGACCCGTGCACGCTGCCGGAGGAGATCAAGGTGCTTTACTGCATCGAGATCGACGGCGCGGAGCTGACCGGGATTCCGAAGCACAAGGCGACGCTGTGGGCCGCCTACACCTGGAACCGCCCGAACGGCTCGTGGACCCTGTACAACTCGCTGGCCTACACCGGGGACTACGCCACCACCCCGTTCCATCGGCCCTGGGACCTCGTCCCGGATCGGGAGCGGTGGGACATGCGGCTGACGTACCGCGAGGCCACCGGGCGCTGGTCCGCCTCGGCCTTCGTCGACAACGTGCTCGACAAGACCTACATTCGGCACTCCGACATGGAGAACCGGCGCACGGGCTACGGCGCCAACTGGCCGCAGCGAATCGTGTCGCTCTACCCGCGGTACTGGGGCTTCGAGTTCGAGTACAGCATGGGGGCGTACCGGTAGTCCGACCGGCGGAGCGATCCGCCGAGACCATGACGCAAGGGGCGCTTCGGCGCTCCTTTGCGTTTCTGCATGCCCATCCACCTGGAATTCGCCGGCAGCCATCCGCCGAGATTCGCGAGGCGGCCGCGAGGTTACGTTCCAGCAGTTCTCATTTTGACTGATGTTCTGATCGTTTTGGGTCTCTGGGGAGTTGGTACGGGTTTCGGGGTGGTGGGGTTGGGAGTTCATGGCGGGCGGTTGGCGGTGCCGCCGGTGGCGAGCAGTGACAGTAGGGCGTTCCAGTCGGGGAACACTTGGTACTCGGCGAGGGTGCGCAGGTGCTCGAACAGGCGGTAGCGGGTGCCGAGGCGCCGGCGGGCGGTCTGCCAGAGCGTTTCGGCGAGGTCGGCGGCGGTGTGCAGCGCGAAGGCGAGCAGGTCGGGGACGACGAGCACGGCGGCGAGGGTGTCCTGGCCGTGGCCGAAGTTGTGTTCGAGGTGGTAGCCGTGCTGCTTGAGGACGTTGAAGGTTTCGTTCTCGATCTTCCAGCGCGCGCGTGCGCAGTCGGCGAGTTCGGCGACGTTGTCGCGGTTCACGTCGAGGCTGGTGACGAAGGCGCCGCGATGGGTGACCTTGCCGTCGGGTTTGGCGCTCGTGATCTCCAGCCAGTTGACGCGCAGGGCGTCGTCGCCGTCGCGGATGGGCAGGTCGTTGATCCAGCGGTAGCGGTGCACGCGGCGGCGCGAGCCGGCGCCGGAGGTGATCCGCCGCGTCGGCGGGCGGATGCCGTGGAGGTACTCGTAGAGGGTCTTGTGGCTGGGTTGCTTGGCCGTGAGCAGGAAGTCGCCGCCGGCGTCGAGCATGGCTTGGCAGACGGGCTGGCAGGCGTACAGGTCGTCGCCGAGGTAGACCGGCTGCTGGGCGGCGCAGCGCGGGCCGTGGTGCGCCAGCCAGCGCTTGACCGCCTGCCGTTCGCAGTCCTGCTTGGCGGTGCCGTCCTGGGGCGCCACGAACTCCGGCGGCAGCGGCAGCGACTGCGCCCGGCCCGGCGCCACGACGTTGGCGGCCAGCATCTGGTGGAAGTACTCGGTGCCGCCGTCGGCGCGCTTGCGGGTCGAGCAGTGGTCGCAGTGGACCTTGCGCGAGCGGAAGAACTCGGTGCCGTCCAGGGCGACCAGCGTGTGGCCGTCGAGGCGGCGCATCGGTTCGAGCGCGCCGTGCGCGTCGAGGTCCTCGACGATGGCGTGGAACTGCCCGTCGAAGTGCTCGGTCGGCACGCCATCGAGCAGCTGGCGGATGTGGTTGTCGCAGGGGATGCGGTCGAGGCCGAACAGGGTGTGCGCGTTCGAGCGCGTGCGCGTCTCGGCCAGCGCGCGCTGATGCGCCAGGAACGACGGCGACTGCATGAAGAACACCGACAGCGCCGCCATGCCGATGTCGGCCATGGCGTAGCGCCGGTTGCTGCCGCGGCGCGGGTCCGGCATGCGCGCGCAGCACGCCCGCAGCCGGTCGAGGTGGCGCGCGAAGTGCCTCATGGCGGCGCCTGCGCCTCCTCTGCCATGATCGCCGCCAGCACGGTCAGGCGCTCCGCCGGCGGCATCGCCGCGTAGCGGCGGCCCCAGTTCGCCGCCTTGCGCTTGACCGCCTGGCGGTGCGTGAAGTTCCGCCCCGCGCACGACGCCCAGTGCACCCGGTCCGGCGCGAAGTTGAACCACACCTGCTCGGTCACCACCCCCGCCTGGTTCATCACCTGCAGCGACACGCTGCGCCAGCCGCCGAGCAACGCGTCGTACAACGCCGACGGATACCCCGACACCATCACCGCGCACGGCAGCCCCTGGAGCAGTTCCAGCAGCGCCACGTGGTCGGCGTCCTCGTAGTCGTGCCGGTAGCGGCGCGACGACTTGCGCGCGCCGCGCAGGTACGGCGGGTCGCCGTACACCAGCTCCGAACCATCGAACGGAAACTCCGCCAGGAACCGGTGACAGCAACCGTGCACCAACTCCACCGGATAGTCGCAACGGAACCCCGACAGCGCGCGACCGTCCAGGTCGATGCCGATGTTGCGCAGCGCCGCCGGCTTGCGCCGGATGAGCGCCCCGCCGCCCAGGTGCGTTTCGATGTACACCGCGTGCGGCGGCATCAGCGCGATCAGCGCCTGACACAGCCCCGACGTCGCCTTCGATCCGAACCACGGGTTGCCCATGGCGCGCACCATAGGCTCCAGGTTCTATGGTGTCAAGCCCCTCAATCCCGCCACGCGTCAAAATGCCAAAATGAGAACTGCTGGTTACGTTCTGGACGGCTTGACAAAAGGAACAGTCCTTGATAGGAAGCAGGGGGTGGGATGTTAGGTGGTCGGAAAGGGATCGATACCAGAGGAAGTCACAGCATCGGAAACGGTGCCAGGAGAGCGAGAATGTGGACGCAAAGAATGACGGTTCTACGGTTGGCCGCGATAGCCGCCTTGACCGGCTTCGCGGCAACGGCAGTTGGCCAGACCAACCCCAACAGCAATGCCGCTGTTGAGAGTGAATGCAAGAGTCAGTTTGCTACCGCCCCAGCCAACGATAGCTGCACAGTTGGGTTTTGGCGGGGGTTTGGTTGGTACTCCTCCCCGGGGGTTTCGGCGCCCGTTTGCAAGCTGCAAACTGTTGAGTGCACGAAGGACGACGGAAGCACGAACGCCTTTGACATAGGTTGGATAATGCAAACCGACGTGCCCGGCCTTCAGAACGTGGACGGCGAAATCACAAACTATACGAGTTGGCCTTGGCCTTAGACCATCAGCGGCCCCCCGCATGCGCTGGAGTGTCTCCTCCAGCGTGGACTGGAGCGAGTCCGCGCTCCCTGCAGCGGGTGCACGTCAGGTTTGTGAGATGAGGTGCTTTGCGGTATCTGGCAGAAAACCGCAGCAAACGCCATCGAAACCGCTCCGTCTCCCCAATCCATCACAAACGCTCATGGCCTGAGCTTTCTGCGGCCACCCCGACGGCACCCCCCTGCAGGCCCCGCGATTGACTCTCTGCCCGGTTCCGGAACCTCCGAGATCGAGCGCGTTATCATCCGTCAGCACCCGGTTTCCGGTTGTCCGTTGCGACGGTTGTCCGACGCGCCCTCACCCTGCCCATGCGCTTTCGGCTCGGCGTACGGAGCGTGCGCCCGGTCGTGCCATACTCGCTCCGTGCGTTTCTTCAACACCACCGGCCCGGTTCACCCCCGCAAACACTACTGCATCCCGGCGTTGAGCCGGCTGGGTCTCGACGAAGTCCTCGACCTGATCCGTGACGAGCGCTACTTCGTCCTGTATGCCCCGCGGCAGACGGGCAAGACCTCGGCCCTGCTGGCGCTTCGCGACCTTGTCGATCGCGACGCGAACAACGGATATCGCTGCGTGTACGCCAACGTCGAGGCCGGGCAGGCGGCGCGGGAGGACACGGAACGCGCCATGCGGGCCATTCTCGGACAGCTCGCCTTGCGTGCGCGTCTGGCGCTGGAAGACACCTTCCTCGACGACACCTGGCGCGAAGCGCTGTCCCGGTTCGGACCCGACGGCGCGTTGCAGGAGGTGCTCAGCCGCTGGGCGCAGGCCGACTCCAGACCGTTGGTGCTGCTGATCGACGAGATCGACGCGCTGGTGGGCGACACGCTGCTGTCCGTGCTGCGCCAGCTACGGTCGGGTCACGACCTGCGTCCAGAAGAGTTTCCGCAAAGCGTCCTGCTATGCGGCGTACGGGACGTGCGCGACTACCGCATTCACTCGAGCACGGAAAACGCCGTCATCGCCGGGGGCAGTGCATTCAACGTCAAGGCGCGGTCGCTACGCCTGGGGGACTTCTCGAGGGACGAAGTGGAGGCGCTGTTGCGGCAGCACACAGAGGAGACCGGACAATCGTTCGCCGACGGCGCCCTCGATGCCGTCTGGACGCGAACACAAGGCCAACCGTGGCTCGTCAACGCCTTGGCGGACGAGGCGTGCTTCCGGCGCCGGGAAGGGCGCGACCGTAGCCGCCCGGTCACGGAGGTCCACATCGTCGATGCCCAGGAACGACTCATCGCCCGCCGCGAGACGCACCTGGACCAACTCGCCGACAAGCTCAAGGAAGATCGCGTGCGGCGGGTGATTGGACCGTTGCTGAGCGGCGGGGAAGAGCGCGAGTTCTCGGACCGGGACCTGGAGTATGTCCGCGACTTGGGGTTGATCGCGTACGAAGGTCCACTGCGCATCGCCAACCCGATCTACGCGGAGGTGGTGCCGCGGGAACTGACGCATGCCGCGCAGGCCGGGCTGGTCGAGGAAGCCGCGTGGTACGTGGACGGCGACGGCGGGTTGAATCTGGTCAAGCTGCTCACCGCCTTTCAGACGTTCTTCCGCGAGCACTCGGAGCATTGGGTGGGACGGTTCGACTATCGGGAGGCGGGTCCGCAGCTACTGTTGCAGGCATTCCTGCAGCGCATCGTCAACGGCGGGGGACGCATCGAGCGGGAGTACGGTCTGGGCCGGGGGCGTACCGACTTGCTGGTCATCTGGCCCCAGGCCGGGCGCGCGCGCCGGTTCGTCATCGAGTGCAAGGTCCTGAATGCCCGGAAGGGATTGGACACGGCCATCCGCGATGGATTGCGGCAAACGGCTGGGTACATGGATCGTTGCGACGCCGAGGCCGGCTACCTGGTGATCTTCGACCGTCGCGAGGGACGGTCCTGGGAGGAGAAGGTGTTCCAGCGCTTCGCGGCTGACGAAGATCCTGGCGTTCATGTCTGGGGGATGTGAGCCACCAAAAGTGCCGGTCCGGCGCCTCGCACCGCGAACCCGGTTCGGGCGCGCTCGGCATCGGCAAGGCCCGGGGGCCCGTGTAAGATGCACGCCGTGGGCCGTCGCGGGGACGGTAGAGCGGGAGAATCGTCATGCAGGTCATCCAGACCGAAGCCCAGCTACGCGATGTCATCGGGGCGGAGATCCCGGGGTTGGCGGAAAAGAACCAGCCGCGCCTCAACCAGTTTGCCATCGACTTTGTCGCGAGGTCTCCGTTCCTCGTGCTCTCGACCGCGGACGCGGAAGGCAGGATCGACGCGTCGCCCAAGGGGGACGGCCCCGGCTTCGTCCTGGTCGAGGACGAGAAGCACCTCGTCATCCCGGACCGGCCCGGCAACCGGCTGGCGTACGGACACCGCAACATCCTCGCGAACCCGCGCGTCGGGGTGCTGTTCCTGCTGCCCGGAACGCCGGAGACGCTGCGGGTCAACGGCCGGGCGTCACTGACCGCCGAGCCCGAGTTGCTCGAACGCCTCGCGGCCCGCGGCAAGCCGGCGGTGCTGGCCATCCGCGTGGCGGTGGAGGAGGTCTTCTTCCACTGCGCCAAGGCGTTCCTGCGCGGACGCGTCTGGAAGCCGGAGACCTGGGGCGAGACGCACGAGGTCTCGTTCGGCAAGATGTTCGCGGCCACGCGCAAGGCGCCGCCGGAGACGGCGGACGCGATCGACGCGATGGTCGAGGCGGACTATCGCGACAATCTCTGATTCGGGCTCTGATTCGGGCGGGGGCCGCCGCGGGATCAGTTCCCGATGGCCTGCGACGCGGGCCGGCCGGTCACGCCCGCCACCATGTCCCGCGCCTGCTTCGTCGATACCTGGGTCGGCTTCAGCCGCGCGGCGAAGTTGTAGGGCTCGGTGTCGATCTCGGACAGCTCGATCTCGCGGTTCAGCACGGCCGCCTTCCACGCCTCCTGCTCGGGATGGCGGGCGTGGAACTCGGGCATCACCTCCCGCGCGAACAACTCGAGGCTCGAGCAGATGTCCTCGTGGGTGTTCTTGCCGGCCTGATTCAGCAGGATGACCTGGTCCACGTTGGCCCGCTCGAGCTCGAGCAGGCGCTCGCGGATGGTGTCGGGAGACCCGATCAGTTCGCTCCCGGAGCGTTTCTGTCCCGCGGGGGTCTGCTTCCACTCCTGGTAGCGGTCCCAGAAGTTGTTGGTCCCCGGCTCGAACGGCCCTTCCTTGTTGTAGAGCTGCAGCGCGAACTGGAAGAAGGTCCAGCCGTCCGCCATCTCCCACGCCTTCTCGTCGGTCTCGGCGCACATGAAACCGGAGACGACCGCGATGTTGGGGTTGGTCTGGTACTCGCAGAGCTTCTCCTGATCGTGGATGAACGTGTTGTAGTACGCGTGCACCCAGGCGTTGGCGGCCTCCAGGTTGACGAACTTGAAGCACAGCGAGCCCATGCCGCGATGGGCCGCGTACTTGATGGTGTCGAGTTGCGAACACGCCACCCACAGCGGCGGGTGCGGCTTCTGCAGCGGCTTCGGCACCACGGCGCGGAGCGGGAACTTGAAGTGCTCGCCCTCGTACTCCCAGCCGTGGTTCCAGAACATCGGCAGGGTGCAGCGGACGGCGTCTTCCCAGATGTCCCGCTTGTCGCGGAAGCGGAGGTTGAAGGGGTGCAGTTCGGTCACGGACGAGCCTTCGCCAAGTCCCAGTTCGACGCGGCCATCGGACACGAGGTCGAGGGTCGCGATCTTCTCGGCCACGCGCGCCGGGTGGTTGGTCGTCATCTGGACGATGCCGTGCCCGAGGCGGATGTTCTCGGTGCGCTGGCTGGCGGCCGCGAGAAACACCTCCGGCGCGGACGAGTGGGAATACTCCTCCAGAAAGTGATGCTCGACTTCCCACGCGTAGTCGAAGCCCAGCTTGTCGGCCAGCTCGATCTGGTCGAGGGAGTCCTTCAGCAGCCGATGCTCGCTGTGCTCGTCCCAGTCGCGCGGCAACTGGTGCTCGTAGAAAATTCCGAACTTCATGCGCTTACCCTCCCGGTGGTCGCGTCATGGTGGCAGCGGGCCCTGCAAAGCGCAACGGGGCCGCCGGGCGGGGATCCGGCGGGCTCGGGCGGGGCTCGGGCGGGGAATGGAGCGCTCAGGCGCCGCGCAGGGCTTCGAGCACCTTCTGCGGGTGGTCCGCGGCCTTCGGGACCCGCCGCCAGTGCCTGACGACGTTGCCGTCCGGGCCGATCCAGACGGTGGAGCGGATCACGCCCATGCGTTTCTTCCCGTACATCATCTTCTCGCCGTAGGCCTGGTAGGCGGTCATCATCTCGCGCTCGGGGTCGCAGAGCAGGGTGAAGGGCAGTGCGTACTTGTCTACGAACTTCCGGTGCGAGGCGCCGCCGTCGGGCGAGACGCCGAGCACGACGGCCCCGGCGTCCTGGATGTCGCCCCAGAGGTCGCGGAAACCGCAGGCCTCCTTCGTGCACCCGGGCGTGTCGTCCTTGGGATAGAAGTAGACGATGACGTGCTTGCCCCGATGATCCTCGAGCGCCACGTCGTTCCCGTCGGTGTCCTGCAACGTGAACGGCGGCGCCGCCCTGCCTTCCTCGATGGCCATGTAGCCTCCGGCGTCGGAAACGCCCCATTTTCCAGATGGGATGACGGCAATCAAGGCGAAGGCGCGACCGGGCGTGGCGGGCATCTGCGCCACCCGGGCTCGGTGCATGGAATACTATGCGCACAGGGAGGCGGCCCATGCTGCAAAGGCTCTATGTCGACAACTACAAGTGCCTCGTCAACTTCGAGCTACCGCTCGAGGAGTTGACGCTCCTGCTCGGCGTCAACGGGGTAGGCAAGACGGCCGTTCTCGATGTTGTCTCCGCGCTACGCGGCATCCTCATCGGCGGTGTCCGGGTGACGCACGAGGACGTCTTTCCGACATCCACATTGACCCGGTGGCAAGCTCGCGACCTTCAGGTCTTCGAGTATCGTGCGCTCCTCGACGAGACCGTCTTCGACTACCGTCTCGAGGTGGAACACGAGCGGTCCAGTCGACGGGCGCGGATTCTGCTGGAGCGGTTGACTGGCGATGGAGGTCCGCTCTTCGAATGCAGACTCGGGGAAGTGCAGATGTACCGAGACGACCACTCGGAAGGCCCCAAGTTCAAGGTCGACTGGAGCGAGTCCACGTTGGGACGAATCGCGGCCGGTGACGACAACCGGCTTTTGACGGGGTTCTTGGACTTCGTGCGCGGAATCCTCGTCTGTGGCCTTGAGCCGACGCGGTTCGTCACGGAGTCGCTCAACGAATCTCAGGTTCTGGAACGTCAGGGCGGGAACTTTGTCGATTGGTATCGCCATCACGTCCTGGAGCACACGGAGTTGACGGTCCATCTGGGGCGTGTGCTGCAAGAGGTGCTCGCTGGCTTTCGGGACATTCGGCTGGAGCGGGTGGGGACGGAGGCTCGGGCGCTCATGATGCGCTTTGCCGAGGCGGCGGAGGACTATCCGTTACGGTTCGGCGAACTGTCGGAGGGTCAACGCGTCCTGGCGGTCCTCTACGGGCTCATCCACCTGACCAAGGGGCAGGGCCAGACCCTGTTCCTGGACGAACCGGACAACTACGTGGCGCTCTCCGAGATTCAACCGTGGCTCATGGAACTTTCGGATGCGTCGTTGCCCCAGGTGGTCCTGTGCTCGCACCACCCGGAGTTGATCGACTATCTGGGCGGCGACCGGGGATTGTTGATGATGCGCGAGAAGTCTGGAGTAGTGACCGTGCGCCGGCCGGATACCGCGGGTCTGGAAGCGGGGATGAAGCTCTCCGAGTCGGTCGCGAGGGGCTGGCAGAGTTGACTCGCAAACGTCAGGGTCGTTCTCGTGTGCGAGGACACGCAGCACGAGGCTTTCGCACGGCGGTTCTTGAAGAAGGTGGGATGGAACCTGCGGGCTGTGCGAGTCGTGAAAGCCCCCCGAGGCAGGGGTTCTGGCGAGCAGTTCGTCCGCGCGCGTTTCCCGGAGGAACTCCGCGGCTTTCGCGCCAAACCGGGACAACCGGTCGCTGATCGTTGTCATCGATGGCGACCGCAGGGGCGTTCAGGGGCGCTTGGAAGACTTCGAGGACGCTTGCCGTGCACGGGGAGTTCCGGCGCGAGCGGCGGGGGAGAGCGTTCTACTGCTGGTGCCGACGTGGCGGATCGAGACGTGGCTGGCGTATCTGGACGGTGTCGATGTCGACGAGTCCTGTTCCGACTATCCTCGACTGGCCCGCGAGCGCGACTGCCAGCGACACGTGGAGGTCCTCGCCGGCATGTGTCGGCACGGCGCCTTGCGTGACCCCGTCCCACCCTCGCTTGATGCGGCCTGCGCGGAGTACTGGCGACTGCGCGGACTACGGCCGTGATCGGCGTCAGCGATGCTTCCCGGCGATCATGGCCAGCCTTGCGTCGATTTCCGCCCGATCCAGCCACCGTCCCCGCACCATGACGCCGGCGATGCGGCGCGTGTTGGCGATGTCGGCCAGGGGATCGGCTTCGAGCAGTACGAGATCGGCGGCGCGCCCGGCTGCGACGGCGCCCCAGTCGGTGGTTCCGAAGAAATCCGCGGGGGCGGTGGTCCCGGTGGCGAGCGCCTCGTAGGGCGTGAGCCCCGCCGCGACCATCGCCTCCAGTTCGCGGTGGATCGAGAAACCGGGGACGTTGAAGGTCTGTGGGGAGTCCGAGCCGAGCAGCACGGGCACGCCGGCGTCGTGGAGGGCCTTGATGAGCGCCTTGCGCACGGCCAGGAACTCGGCGCCGGTCGTGGGAGCGACCGTCTCCGCCGTGCGCCGCAGGCGTTCGACGTAGCGGTCACGCAGGTCCCGCGGCAGATAGCGAAACTCGGGGCGCTCGGTCATCGCCGGCCAGGCGTGGGCCCGGGCGGTGTTCTCCGACAATGTCTCGGTAGGCACGACGGCGCCGCCCAGTTCCTGGGTGCGTGCGGCAACGGCGGCGATGCGGGCCCGATCGACGAACGGGGTGAGCCCGAGGCCGAAAGAGAACGCGCTGCCCTCGGGAACCTCCGCGTCCTCCGGCACCAGGGCCTGCAAGTACCCGTCCAGGTGGTCGACGGTCGTCTGGCCGGCCGCGAGGCTCGGCCACAGGCCGACGGCGGCGGTGACGTGTCCGGCGAACGTGATGCCGACCTCGCGCGCGGTGCCGGCGAGCGCGTCGAACTCTTCCGCCGTCAGCCCCGGATGGATCTTGAGGAAGTCGTAACCGGCCCGCGCCTGCTCCCGTACCCGGGCCGCCACGGCTGCGGGGCCGCCGCCGCTGCGCCCGCTGAACGAGGGGCCGGAGGTGATGAGCTGCGGTCCGAGCACGCGATGCGCGAGGAGGTCGTCGCGCAGGGCGAGGTGGTCCGGATGCCCGAGCATGCCGCGCGCCGCGGTCACGCCGTTGGCGACCCAGAGAAACAGGACCTCGTCGCGGTAGTCCTGCTCGATGGGGACATGGGCGTGCATCTCGGCGAGGCCCGGGATCAGGAAACGGCCGGCGCCGTCGATGACGACGGTGTCCCGGGAGACAGTCGTGGTGCCCCCGGCGTCGATGGCGACGATCCGCCCGTCGCGAACGGACACGTCGCGATCGGCGTGGACGCCGGGTTCGAGCATGGAGACCACGTCGACGTGCTTGATCACGAAGTCGTCGGCCGCGGCTGTTGCGGCCGGGAGAGCGGCCAGCAGGGCGCACAGCAACGCGCGAACGGTCATGGTGCCCGCCATGCGCGTGCCGGGCACCGGGCTACCGATCCCCGTAGCTCACGCCCATCCCGGCGCGGGCGTCGTTGTTCACCCCGTATGGCGCGATGGGATAGCGCAGGCCGTTGCGCGAGAGCCGGTCGAGCCCCGTGACGACGCCCAGGAGGAAGTGCGGTGGCAGCGCCATCAGCAGCTCGTCCTCCATGACGCCGCCGTAGCGCCGCTCGGCGAAGCAGGGGATCGAGAGGCTCGGCTCGCCGGTCTTGAGCGCGCGGCCCCAGGAGTCGGCGCAGGCGGACTCGCCGACGCAGCCCCACTCGAGCTTCTTGTACCCGGTCCACTGCAGGCCGTTGATGAACAGGATCATCTGGGCCGGCGTCGCGTAGATCATGGCGATGTCCGGGGGGTCGAGGCGCCCACTCGCGAGCGGGCTGACGGCCATCGCCTCGTACCTGCCGAACGGCACCACGTCCATCGCGTGCTGGTGCTCGGCGGAGTCTGCCACGGTCTCGTACCAGACGCCGGCCATGTTGTTGCCGGACAGCCACTCTTCGTCGCGCGGATGCAGCCCGATGACGGTGGAGCACTGGGCGCCGACGAGGTCTGCCGCCGTGATGCCGACGGTCCAGCCGTTGCGGCAGGCCTGGCCGACGATCTGGTCGGTGGTGTGGATGCTGCCGGGCCGGCGGATGCGGGGCACGGCTTCCATCTCCGCCACCGTCTCGAAGAGCTTCATGCCGATGGGCGTGGTCCGCAGCCGCAGCAGCCGGTTGAGGTCCGCGACGAGACCGGGCCAGTCGAGGGCGTCCCGGTCCGTCGAGATGACGTCGGGGCCGGCGGGCGAGTTCTGCGCCACGGGTCAGCCCACCTTCACGCGGTCGAAATTCGGCGGCCGCTTCTCCATGAACGAGCGTACCCCTTCGCGGAAATCCGACCGCACGAGGCTCTCGTCCATCAGGCGGACGGTCTCTTCCATGGCCGGACCGATGGGCATGTCGACGTGCTTGTAGACCTGCTGCTTCATGACCATGAGCGACAGGGGCGCTGCGGTCGCCGCAAGCTGCCGGATGTACTCCTTCGCGTCGTTCACGGACTCGCCGGTCTCGCAGAGACGGTCCCCGAGCCCCATCGCCACGGCTTCCTCACCCCCGATGCGGCGCGCGGTCCAGAGGATGTCGAGGGCCTTCGCGGGACCGAGGAGGCGCGGCAGGATCCAGCTCATGCCGTGTTCGGCGACCAGCCCGCGCTGGGAGAAGGCGGTGGTGAACTTGGCGGTCTTCTCCACGAAGCGCAGGTCCGAGAGCAGGGCGTAGCTCATGCCGAGACCCGCCGCGGCGCCGTTCACGGCCGCGATCAGCGGTTTGCGCAGGCCGAGGAGATGGTCGTACATGTTGGCGAAGTTCTCGCCCATGTCAGGGTTCCCGGGGCTGGCGTCGAGGTGCGAGAAATCCTGCTCGGCCCGCTCCCCGCCGCTCGCGGACAGCGTGTTGAGCGCGTTCATGTCCATGCCGGCGCAGAAACCGCGGCCGGCGCCCGTGAGGACGATGCCGACCACGCGTTCGTCACGCTCGGCCTCGGCGAGCGCGTGCCGGACCTCCGCGAGCATGAGGCTCGTGAACGCGTTCAGGTTGGCCGGCCGGTTCATCGTGAGGACGGCGACCGGCTCTTCCACCTCGTACAGAATGTCCTGGTACATGTGCATCTCCAATCTGGGCACCGTGAATGTACTATATGGTCGCCTTCCGAGGGACCCAAGCCATGCCGATGATTCTCAATGAAGAGCAGAACATGCTCAAGGACACCGCGCGCGAGTTCTGCGCGGAGAACGCCCCCGTCGCCCAGTTGCGCAAGCTGCGCGACGACGACGACCCCAGCGGTTTCGACCGGGGCACGTGGTCGTCCATGGCCGAACTCGGCTGGCCTGGCATCCCGTTTCCCGAGGAGCACGGCGGCCTGGCGTTCGGCTACAAGGGCCTCGGCGTGGTCACCGAGGAGACCGGCCGCAACCTGACCGCGAGCCCGTTGTTCGCGAGCGTCTGGGTAGGTGGCACGGCCGTGAATCTCGGCGGCGGCGACGCCATGAAAGCGGCGATCCTGCCCGGCGTCGCCTCCGGAGAACTGCTCCTGGCGCTGGCGCTCGAGGAATCCCACCGCCACGACCCCTACGGCGTGGCGACGACGGCGACGGCCTCCGGGGACGGCTACGTCCTCTCGGGCTCGAAGACGTTCGTGCTCGACGGCAACGTCGCGGACAAGCTGATCGTCGCGGCGCGCACGTCCGGCGAGCCCGGCGAACGGGACGGGATCACGCTGTTCCTCGTCGACGCCGACGCCGCCGGCATCGACATCGCCCGCACGAAGATGACCGACAGCCGCAACGCCGCCAACATCGCACTGCGGGACGTCGCCGTGGCGGCGGACGCCATGGTCGGCGAACGCGACCGGGGAGCCGACGTCCTCGACCCGACCCTCGACATCGCCCGCATCGGCATCTCGGCCGAGATGCTCGGCTCGGCGCTGGAGTGCTTCGACCGCACGGTGGCCTACCTCAAGGAACGCGAGCAGTTCGGCGTGCCGATCGGCTCGTTCCAGGCGCTCAAGCATCGCGCCGCCAACATGTTCTGCGAACTCGAACTCTCGAAGTCCGTTGTGCTGGAGGCCCTGACCGCCCTCGACGAGGAGCGTGGCCGCGAGGAAGTCGCCAAGCTCGCGAGCCTGGCCAAGGCCAAGGTGGGCGAGACCTTCCACACCGTGTCCCGCGAGGGCATCCAGATGCACGGCGGCATCGGCATGACCGACGAGTTCGACATCGGCTTCTTCATCAAGCGCCAGGCGGTGACGGAGCAGACGTTCGGCGACGTGAACTACCACCGCAACCGGTACGGCGAACTCGAGGGGTACTGATCCGGGCCACCTCTCGACGCGCAGCGGCCGGTTCGGATCGAGGAGGGGCGGATGATGAGGAAGGAAGACCCGCGGGCCGGCCCGGGGCGGTGGACCTGCGCGATGGTCGCGCTGCTGCTGGTCGCATGCGGGACGGAGACCGCGACCCAAGCGCCGGGGGCGGCCGAACAGGCTGACGACACGCCGCCGGCCGGATTGCGCGCCGAGATCGAGCAGCTCAAGCGCGCCGTCGCGGAGCAACCCACGGACGCCGCCACCCTCGCGGCACGGGCACGCGTGCTGGCGGACTGGGTCGACGCGCACGCGCTCGCGGGGCGGCCCGGCTCGCCGTTCGCGCCGGACGTGCGGCGTTACGCGACGATCCCGCCGACCGGCGAGGCGGCGGTCGGCGCCGCGGCGCGGGTCGATACGCTGGTACGCGAGTACCGGTTGCGCGATGAGGAGCCGGAGGCGCTTGGCGGCCTGGCCGCGGACACCGGGCCCTTTGAAGCGGGGGGTCTCGCCACGATCACCCAGACGTGGACCGCGGGCAGCCGCGGCATGGCGCAAGGCGGCGGCATCTGGGTCGCGCGACATTTCAACACGGTGTATGGGGCGTTCCAGACGGACGACCCGGCCGGCGAGGACTTTCTCAGCGTCGCCACCAGCGATGCGGACGCCGTCTTCGAGGCGGAGACGATCATGGCGAGAGGCGCCCACGGAGGGTTCCGCACCCCGGAGCCCGCGGTCGCCTTCCGCGTGACCGAGGGCGCGGTCGATCCCGGCGAGACCGTCACGGTGACCTACGGCGACACCTCCGGTGGCGGCCCGGGGCTGCGCGTCACGACCGTTTCCGGGGAGCACGTGCCCATGCCGCTGTACGTGGATATCGACGGCTCCGGCGACTGGTTCATGCTGCCGCTGCAGCCGTTCGAGGTCGTCGGGGCGCCGGCGACCGGCGTGCACGGGTTCGCGCCGAGCGTCGTGGCGGTCGGAGAGCCCTTCGAGCTCTCGGTGCGCGCCGAGGACGACTGGTACAACCGCGCCACGGGTGCGAGCCCCGGATTCGAGGTGTGGATCAACGGGGCGGTCGCGGCGACGACGGAACCGGGGACCGCGGCGATCGAGGTCGTGGAACTCTCCCTCGACGAAGTCGGCCCCCACTGGATCGACATCCGCTCGATGGACGGGACGATCGTCGGGGAAGCCAATCCGGTGCTGGTCGAGGAGACGCCGGAGAACCGCATCTACTGGGGCGACACCCATGGCCACTCCGGATATGCGGAGGGCATCGGGACGGTCGACTACTTCATGCGCTTCGCGCGCGACGACGCCCGCCTCGACTTCGTGACCCACTCGGAGCACGACACGGCCCTCGACGAGGCCGAGTGGCGCCTCATGCGCGACACCGTGGCGCAGTACGACGCGCCGGGCGAGTTCGTCCCCTACCTTGGCTACGAGTGGACCGTGCCGGCGTGGATCGGCGGCGGCCACCACAACGTGCTGTTCCGCACGACAGAGGGACGCGAGCGGGTCTCGGCCCTGGAGTACCCGACGCTGTCGAGCCTCTACCAGGGCCTGCGCGAACGGCACGACCCGCGCGACGTGGTGGTGATCCCGCACGCACACAACCCCGGCGACGCAAGGCAGTCCGATCCGCTGCTCGAACCCCTGATCGAGGTGATGTCGATGCACGGCACGTTCGAGTGGTTCATGCGCAACTACCTCGGCACCGGGCATCAGGTCGGCTTCGTCGCGGCGTCGGACGACCACCTCTCGCACCCGGGTTACGCGGCGCCGAGCCGCAACTCCCTGGCGCAGCGCGGCGGCCTCGGGGCGGTGTTCGCGCCCGAGCGCACGCGCGACGCCATCTTCGACGGGATGCAGGCGCGACGTGCGTACGCGACGACCGGGGACCGGATCATCCTCGACGTCGGCCTCAATGACGCGCACATGGGCGAGCGCATCGGGTTCACCACCGAACGGACGCTGACCGGACGCGTCATCGGCACCGCGCCGATCGACACCGTGACGGTGTTCAAGAACGACGAACCGATCTGGTCGCGGGACCATCTGACGGCGACGGGCGCGGCCGGAGACGGCCCGGTGACGCTGCACCTGTCGTTCCATTCGGACGCCACGCCCCTGCACTGGGGCGATCCGCCCCGCGGCTGGCGGCACTGGCGGGGGACGCTGGCGCTGCTCGGCGGCACGATCGCCGACGCCCGGCTCACCGACGGGGCCAACCCGAACTGGCAGTCCCTGGAACGCGAGGGGGACGCACTCCGCTTCCACACGATCTCGCGCGGCGATGCCAGCACGATCGTGCTGACCGTGACCGACCTGACCGACGAGGCCATGCTGGCCCTGGATCTCGAAGAGACCCGGGAGACGGGGTCCGCGCCGCCGATCTACCGCCCGCCCGCGACCATCGCCGCGAGCAGCCTGCAACTGCCGGTGGCGCAGACGGAAGCGGGAGAGGTGCGCACGACGATGCCGGTCCCGGACTACGACGATTTCATCGCCCTGCGCCGCGTGGGGACGGGCGTTCGCGATATCGCGTTCGCGTACACGGACACCTCGACGCACCGGCAGGGTGACTACTACTACGTGCGGGTCCGGCAGGCGAACGACGCCGCGGCCTGGTCGAGCCCGATCTGGGTCGGCGGGTATCCGTCGAGGTGAGCGTTGCGGGGAGGCGGCCGATGAAAAAGAGTCCCGGCGCGTGGCTGTTCTCGGGTGCGGTACTTGCCATGGCGCTGACCGCCGGGGCGGCCGAGCGCGTCTTCTTCGGCGACCTGCACCTGCACACGCGCTACTCCAACGACGCGTGGAGCCGCGCCGAGACGCGCACGCCGGACGACTCGTACCGCTTCGCCAAGGGCGCAGCGCTGCAGCACGTCGGAGGTGCGGAGATCCGGCTCAATGCCCCACTCGACTTCCTTGGGGTCAGCGATCACGCGGAGATGCTGGGGGCGTTTCACGCGCTCGCGGAGCCGGGCCACCCCGACGCCGACTCGGAGGTTGCGCGCCAGGCGGCCTCGATGGATCCGGCGATGCGCCAGGCGGCGCTGGAGGACTGGGCGCGGTCCATGCGTCACATCGACCCGAACCCGGTGCTCTTCGACCGGGCGCGGGAAGCGGACATCTGGGGCGAGATCGTCGCCTCGGCGGACCGGCACTACGCGCCCGGGGAGTTCACCACCTTCGCCGCCTTCGAGTGGACGTCCTCCACGCCGGATTTCGGCAACCTGCACCGCGTGGTGGTGTTCGAGGGGACGGACGATCTGCCGCATCCCTACTCGCGCGTCGACTCGATCCACCCCGAGGACCTCTGGTCGTACCTGGAGGCGCAGCGGATGCGGGGCGTCGACGCCATCGCGATCCCCCACAACGCCAACGTCTCGAACGGCCACATGTTCGCGCTCACCGACTCCTTCGGCGAGCCGCTGACGGCCCACTACGCGGCGCGGCGCACCTGGAACGAGCCGATGCTGGAGGTGACGCAGCACAAGGGGACTTCCGAAACGCACCCGGCGCTGTCGCCGAACGACGAGTTCGCCGACTTCGAGATTTACAGCCGGCTGCTGAGTTCCCTCGCCGGAGAGCGCTACGGCCGGCCGCGGGGGAGCTACGCCCGGGAGGCTTACCTCAACGGCATCGCGCTGCAGGCGCGGTCCGGATTCAATCCCTTCCGCTTCGGCCTGTCCGGGGCCTCCGACTATCACTCGGGCGTCTCGGCGATCGAGGAGGACAACCTGTCCGCTGCCAGCGGCCCGTTCTCGGGCGGTACCCCGGAGCGGCGCATGGCGCGTCCGGCGGCGGGCATGGTCACGGGAGCGTCCGGGCTGACGGCGGCCTGGGCGGACGCGAACACCCGGGACGCGATCTTCGCGGCGTTTCGGCGCCGGGAGACCTACGGCACGACGGGCACACGGATCACCGTGCGTTTCTTCGGCGGCTGGGACTACGCACCCGCGCTCGTCGAGGCGGAGGACCGCGCGGCGCGGGCGTACGCCGGCGGCGTGCCCATGGGCGGCGTCCTCGAAGGCGCGGACGGGGCGGCCCCGCGGTTCGCCGTCTGGGCGGCGCGAGACCCGCGTAGCGGCAACCTCGACCGCATCCAGGTCGTCAAGGGCAGCGTGCGGGACGGCGTGCCCGAGGAGCGGATCTTCGACGTGGCGCTCGGTGGCGAGGACCGGCGCACGGCGGAGGGCGTGGAGCCGGTCGGCAACACCGTCGATCTCGGGACGGCCACCTACGAGAACACCATCGGCGCCGCGACGCTGGCGGCCGTCTGGGAAGACCCCGAGTTCGACGCGGCGTCGCCGGCGTTCTACTACGTGCGGGTGCTGGAGATCCCCACGCCGCGGTGGACGCTGTACGACTCGGTGGCGACGCGTGTTCCGCTGCCGGAAGGCGTGCCGGCGACGTTGCAGGAGCGCGCGTTCACGTCCCCGATCTGGTACCAGCCCGCAACTCAGCGCTAGCGACTCCGGCGCCGGGGCGATGTCCCACAGGGATGCGCGCTGTTATCCTATATGGGTCATCGCGGGCGAGCCCTATTGTCCTGCCTTCCGGAAGGAGCTTCGAAGGTCCCCACACGATGAACGCCAAGGAACCCGCGACTACGGCCCGCCCAGCCGCGCGTCGCAACGGCATCAGCAACGAGATGGTCGGCATCCTGGCCATGGGTGTCGCCATGATCGGCGTCTCCACGGCGAGTTGGGCAACCCTGTACAACGAGATCGGTGAACTGAGGGCGGATGTGCGCGAGGACATCGGCCACGTGCGTGCCGACATCGGCAGGTTGGAGGATCGCGTGCGGCTAGTGGAGACGGGACTCGTAGTGGTCGAAGGCCGGCTCACCGCCGTCGAGGCACGTCTCACCGGTGTCGAGGGCAGGCTCACCGATGTCGAGGGCAGGCTCACCGATGTCGAGGGCAGGCTCACCGGTGTCGAGGGCAGGCTCACCGATGTCGAGGGCCGGCTCGCCGCCGTCGAGGTCCACATCGGATCCATGGCCGTTGCCGAAGCGGGACCAGGGTCCGTGAAATGGTGATGCCGGTCTCCGATTACCAGAACCCCGCCACCCGGTCGATCACCCAGAAGCTCGCGACGCTCCCGAGTCCGTACGCCGCCACGCGGTCCAGGGTGTGCGCCCGGTGTTCCAGGAGACGGTAGGCGAGCCATAGCACCGCCGCCGCGACGCCCGCGAACACGATCTGGCCGGCCTCGATGCCCAGGTTGAACAGGAACAGCGTCATGGGCACGTCGCCGGGTGGGAGGCCGGTCTCCGCCAGGGCCCCGGCGAACCCGAAGCCGTGGATGAGTCCGAAGGCGAACGCGACCGCCCAGGGCGGGGTGAGACGAGCGCCCTGCGCCCGTCCGCGCCGTGCGACCTCCAGCGCCAGGTACATGATCGAGAGCGCAATGAACGCCTCGACCGGCGGTCCAGGCACGCGCACGACGTCCAGCACCGTGAGCGCCAGCGTCAGCGAGTGGGCGAGCGTGAAGGCGGTGATCGTCGCCACGACAGTACGCACGCCGCGGACCAGCAGCAGGATGCCGAAGACGAACATCAGGTGATCCGCGCCGGAGAGGATGTGTTCCACCCCGAGGAGGAAGCGCTCGGCGAAGCCTGCCCCCGGTTCGCCGAGGGCAATCTCCGCGAAGGGCTCCGAGACGATCCGCGTCGTCAGGTTCCCCGCCGGGTCCTCGATGCGCACCAGCACGTCCACGATCCCGGCATTCCAGACCCCGAGAACGGGCAGCGGACCGTCCGCCGGACAGGCGATGCGCCGCTCGAAGGCGACGTGGTCGAAACGTTCGACGCGCCGCGTGGGCAGCACGTCTTCGCACCCTGCGGTGAGCGACAGTTCCACGCCCGGCAGCCGCTCGGCGCCGAGGGCCGTGCGCATCGTCAGGGCGTACGAACGCTCGGCCACCTCGCGTACCTCGACGATGGCCATCTGCATGTCGTGGGCCTGCGCCGCGCAAACTGGCAGGAGCGCGATCAGCAGCAGCAATGCGGCGCGCCGCATCAAGGCGGGTCGGGTTGCGCGGGCGCGTCGCGGCCGGCCGTGACCGGCGCGATCCGGACGTCGTAAGCGTCGCGCAGGGCCTCGAGGCGACGCTCCCTGTCCTCCTCGATCTCCTGGCGCTGCCAGTCGAGGTGCACCTGGTCGCGGACTTCGTCGAATGGCCTCTGGCGGGGCGTGGTGTACGCGTGGATGCGGACGACGTGCCAGCCGTAGGCCGATCGCACGGGCCCGAACCACCCTTCGACCCCCGTCTCCGCGGCCGCCAGAACACCGTCACGAAAGGTCGTGCCGAAGTCCCCGACCAGCCGTTGCGGATTGGGCAGCGTCAGCATCTTCGCGCCGTGAAAGGCGTCGTCGGCGATGGACTTGCCACCGCGCAGGCGCTCGAGCGCGTCAGCGGCGTCCTGCTCGGCGTTCGCATTGCGCTTGTCGCGGCTGAAGAAGCGGTGCGAGAGGGTCAGTTCGGCGGGATCCCGATAGCGGTCCGCATGCGCTTCGTACCAGGCGGCGAGGTCTGCCTCTTCCGGCACGGCGAGGGCGGCGAGGTCGGCCCAGGCGATGGTGAGCTTCTGGCCGAGGCGGCGGCGGACCACGGCGTCCCCGCGGTCGAGCCCCATGGCGAGCGCCTCGCGGTACAGCAGCTCCTCCTGGATACGCGCCTCGGCGAGGCGCTCGAGTTCGTCGGCCGTCGGCGACCGCCGCCACTGGGCTTCCCACCGCGCCGCCAGGCGGTTCAGCTCGTGGCGGTCGATGTCGACGGTGCGGTCGCGGTCGGACTCGCCCGGCCGCGTGACCTCGTAAGCGCCGAACAGCAGCGCCCCGACGACGGCGAAGTGGAGCAGGGGCTCGCGAACGAGCCGCCGGACGGACCTGACTTCCACGAAGCGGGATCAGCGCTTGCCGTAGCCGCCCACCCAGATCGGGCTGGACCACGCGATCGCGTCGTTCATCTGGGTCACGCGCACGTAGTACCAGTCGCCCTGCAGGGTGCCGGTGTCTTCCAGGGAGAACGTGAGGTCCCGCGGTCCTTCCGTGACGACGCGGCGCAGCGTGACGCGGTCTACCCACGGTCCGATGGGCAGTTCCTCCGCCGTGCGTCCGTCCTCCATGTCGGCCACACGGAGGGTGACCTGCGCGGCCGGCACCAGGTTGTGCTGGGTGAAGATCTGTGGGGCGCCACCGGTTTCCATCGCCTCCACGAGGTCGAGCTTGAGTGTCGCTGACTCCGTAACCTCGGCGAGTTCCAATGCTATCGAGCTGGTGTCGCCCCGGGTCTGCGTGTGGAACTCGAAGACTCCGGGGCTCACTTCCCGGAACTCCGTCGAGGCGATGTCCTGGAAATCCTGCGGCATCGCGGACGCCACCGTGGCTCCGGACACCTTGAGCGTGCCGGCCCAGTGGCGCCAGCCCCGGGGATTGTCGCGCGGATGCAGGGGCAGCGAGGGGGTCTCGAACGTGAGCTGATAGGTCCCGTCGGCCGCGGCGTCCGCCAGCGTGGCGACGTCCTGCGTCCAGATCACTTCGTCATTGCGCACGACCGTCACGGTGTCGATGGGCGCGGTCCCGACGACACGGCCCTCGATCTGGCGTGTCTCGGAAAACGGCACTCGGGTTCCCATCCGCCCGCCGTTCAGGTGGAAGTCCAGCACGATCCGGTCGCCGTTGGTGGCGTACGCACTGAGGTCTTTCATCGCGTCGAACAACGCGTCGGTCGTGCGTTCCTGCGCGATCAGGGCGCCGAGCCCGCCGGTCTGCGAGAGGCCGCCCGGGAGCGGCGCCGAATACCCCGGCTGGCTCAGGTGGTTGTCGCTCGCCGCCGTGAAGCCCACCTCGTGGCCGTGGTTCAGGTACATGCGGCCGAACCACTCGAAGGTCCCGTGGTTCGACATGATCTCGATGAGCGGTTCGAGCAGCGGGTCGTTCATCCGGTACTCGCCGTTCTGGTGGGCATGCGGGATCACGACGACGTCCCGCGGGTCGTGGTGGGTGCGCAGCCCCTGGTACAGCGAGGAGAGCGTCGGGAAAAATTGGGCCCGGATGGGCTTGCGGTCGTCGGGGGTACGGAACAGCACGTTGTGGTGCCCGCCCTGGCGGTTGTTCACCGTCCACTCGTAGCCGAGGTAGGCGATGAACCGGCCTTCCTCGGTGAAGCGGCGCACGTTGTCGGCTAGCACGTTCCACTCGTAGGCGTCGAGCCAGATGTCGTGCTCCGAGTGCATCACGTAGTCGAGGCGGGCGTCGTCCCGGGCCCAGGTCATGAAGCGGTCCGGTGTCCCGATGCCCTCGGCGAAGCCGGAGTGTCCGTGGGTGTCGCCCCAGTAGATGCGCCGCTGCGGGCCGTCCTCGACCAGGATCGGGTTGGTCTCGCCGACGATCGTCCCGTCCGCGGAGCGGATCTCGAAACGGTAGACGCCCGGGGGATCGATCGCGAAACGCTCGATCATCTGGACGGCCGGGCCGTCGGCGGGCAGCTCCCCGAACGGCCTGTCGTCGATCGAGATGCTCCAGGCCGGAATCGTGCCCGTGGCGCGGTTGTAGTAGCGGTCCTGGGCGCGTATCGACACGTCGAACTCCTCGCCGCTCGCGACCACGGACGGCGCGAACCCGCGCACCCCGGCGATCTCCGCGCCGGTCACCACGATGGGCTGGATCGGCAGCGTGAAGAAGAGCTTCGAGCCGTCGAAGTCGAGGTAGAGCGGCAGCGGCATGCGGTCGGAGGAAATCGTGGACATGCGCAAACCGCGGCTGCCGCCCGACGTGTCGCCGTAGGTGATCGTCACGGTGTCGCCCTCGGTCAGGGTGCCCGCGGCCACGCGAAACAGAAGCGTCGGGAGGGCGCTCCGGAAGCCGCCGTGCATGCCGCCGAGGGGATGGCTGTCGACCGCGAAGCCGACGTCGGGATTCGAAGAGACAACGGAGATGTAATTGTCGGCACCGGGGTCTTCCGTCTGCCAGCGGCCGTAGCCCGCCATGAAGTGGCGCGTCACCAGGAAGCCCCCGCCGGGCTCGACCGGCTTCGTGCCGACCGTGTAGGTCTGCCGTACGGTGACGAACGCGCCGGCGACGTAGGGACCGAGGTCGGCGCTCAGCGCACCGATCGCCCCCGGCTGCTCGTCCAGGAGGGTGAACTCGTGCACGAAGGCGTCCACGAGCTGCCCGGTGCCGTCCGCCGAATCGGGATAGGTGAGCACCGCCATCCCGGCCCGCACCGCGTCCACCGGCAGCGTGCCGCCCGTCAGGGAGTAGGCGTTCATCCAGTCCCAGAGCACGTGCATGCGCTCCTCGCGCGTGGCGGGCCCCGTGGGCTCGGCGGCGACCGCTGCCTTCAGGGCCTCGACCCGTGCGCGGAGTTCGGGGTTCAGGTAGTCGTCCTGTGCGGAGACTCCGGTGGCCAGTACCAGGGCCGCACCCATCCCGATCCAGAACCGTACCTTCGCCATGGAATCCCCTCCTCTCGCCGACGAGGTGAGTATAGCGGCGTACGCGGGGCCGCCGTGGACAGCAGACTCGTGGCCGCATGCGTTGCCTCGGGGGACCGGAGGGGAGTTGTCGCGCGCGGATCGCAACCGCTGTCGGTACGGCCACGGGCGTCTTGAGGCGCATCTTGCGCGCCCCTATACTCGCGCGTCGTGCGCGCTGCCACCCTGGGGCAGTCCAGCGGCGAGGCGAGTTCATGTCCCAGATCGAGGTGACGAACCTCGCCAAGGTGTTCCGCGTGGCGGAGCGTCGCGCCGGGCTCGCCGGCGCCTTTCGCGGCCTCTTCGATCGCCGCGTGCGCGAAGTCCACGCCCTGGCTGGCGTCGACTTCGACATCGAGCGCGGTGAACTCGTCGGTTACATCGGTCCGAACGGCGCCGGCAAATCGACCACCATCAAGATTCTCGCCGGCATCCTGACCCCCACCGGCGGCACCTGCACGGTTGACGGCCTCACGCCGTGGCGCGACCGTCGCCGGCACGCGGCACGCATCGGCGTCGTATTCGGTCAACGCACCCAGCTCTGGTGGGACTTGCCGGTGGTCGAGAGCTTCGAGTTGCTGCAACGCGTCTACCGGGTGCCGGAGCCGCTGTTCCGGCGCAACCGGGACCGCATGGTGGAATTGCTGGGGCTTGGCCCGTTGCTCGACACGCCGGTGCGGCAACTCTCGCTGGGACAACGGATGCGCGCGGATCTCGCAGCCGCACTGCTACATGGACCGAAGCTGCTGTTCCTGGACGAGCCCACGATCGGCCTCGACGCGGCGGCGAAACTCGCGATGCGCGACTTCGTGCGCACGCTGAATCGCGCGGAAGGCGTGACCGTCGTCCTGACCACCCACGACATGGACGACATCGAGGCGCTGTGCGAGCGCATCCTGGTCATCGGCCAGGGGCGCATCCTGATCGACGGCGATATCGACGACCTGCGTCGGCGTGTGGGCAATGAGCGCGTCCTCATCGTGGACTTCGAGGAGCCGGGCAGCCTTCCGGCGCTGGAGCACGAACTCGAAGGCGCGGGATTGCGGGAAGTGCGCGTGACGGGGAAACGGGCCCGGATCGGCTTCGATGCGGGCGCCATCGCGCCGGCGGCGCTCATCGCGCAGGTGACGTCCCGCTTCGAGGTGCATGACCTCTTCCTCGAGCATCCGCCCATCGAACACACCGTTGCCGATCTCTACGCCGAGCATGGGGAAGGCGAGGAGTGAGCCGATTGGCGCCCTATGCGGCGGTTGTCAGCGCGCGCTATCGGAGCCTGTTGCAGTACCGTGCGGCGGCGTTTGCCGGACTCGTCACCCAGCTTTTCTGGGGTGCCGTTCGCCTGATGATCCTTGGAGCGTTCTACGCTGCGGCCGAAGGGCCGCAGCCGATGAACATGGTCGAAGTCGTGGCTTATGTATGGCTCGGCCAGGCCCTGCTCGGCATGCTGCCCTGGAACACGGACGCCGACTTCCAGGAACAGGTCGCCTCGGGGGCGGTCGCCTACGACCTCCTGCGGCCACTCGATCTCTACGGTTACTGGTTCGCCCGCACCTTGGCCTTCCGTACCGCGACGACGACGCTACGGGCGATCCCGATGGTGATGTTCGCCATGCTCC
Organism: Pseudomonadales bacterium; assembly: GCA_963664635.1. Classification (GTDB taxonomy): domain Bacteria; phylum Pseudomonadota; class Gammaproteobacteria; order Pseudomonadales; family Azotimanducaceae; genus VXNE01. Next base: position 2,562,817 of record OY761542.1, read on the forward strand.
TGCTGCCCGCCTTCGGCCTTGCCGAGTGGGCATTGCCGGCACCGTCCGTCACGGCGCTGGCCGGGTTTCTCGCGGCAATGGCCGCGGCGGCGCTCTTGTCCACGGCCATCACGGTGCTGGCCCACACCTCCATGCTGTGGACGCTCTCCGGCGAAGGCGTCGACCGCATCCTGCCCTCGTTCGTGACCATCCTGTCGGGAATGATCGTGCCGTTGCCGCTGTTTCCCGACTGGATGCAGCCGTTCCTCGAATGGCAGCCGTTCCGGGGCCTGTGCGATGTTCCCTACCGGATCTACAGCGGCAACATTCCCATGGCCGAGGCCGCCAACGAGATCGTGTTCACGCTTGCCTGGACGGCGGTGATCGTGTGGTTCGGGCGGTACCTGCTCTCGCGAGGCGTCCGCCGGCTCGTCGTCCAGGGAGGCTGAGGGATGGCGAACGCGATCGCCCTGCTCGGGCGCTACTTCGGCGTCTCGATCCGGGCGCAACTCCAGTATCGTGCGTCGTTCCTGCTCAACGCGACCGGGCAGTTCGCCAACTCCGGCATCGAGTTCCTCGGCCTCTGGGCGCTTTTCGACCGCTTCGGTCATCTTGCGGGCTGGACTTTCGCCGAGGTCGCCTTCTTCTACGGCGTCGTCAACTGCACGTTCGCGATCGCCGATGCGCTCACCACGGGATTCGATCGATTCGGTTCACATTACGTGAAGACGGGCGATTTCGATCGCCTGCTGCTCCGGCCCCGGCCCACCGCGCTCCAGCTTGCGGGCCACGAGTTCGCGCTGCGCCGGGTCGGCCGGCTACTGCAAGGGCTGATCGTGCTGGCATGGGCGTCGTCGGCCCTCGACATCCCGTGGGACGTGGCGCGCGGGGCCTTGCTGACGCTGACGGTGACGGGCGGCATCGCCTTCTTCCTTGGACTCATGGTCCTGCAGGCGTCGCTCTGCTTCTGGACCACGGAGTCACTCGAGGTCATGAACGTCCTCACCTACGGCGGCGTGGAGACGGCGCAGTATCCGATGTCGATCTACCACGTAGCCTTCCGGCGGGTCTTCACGTTCGTGATACCCCTGGGCTGCATCGGCTACTTTCCGGTCGTCGCGGTGCTCGGGGTCGACGATCCGCTCGGCACCGGACGGGTGTTTCAGGCGCTCGCGCCACTCGCGGGCGTGGCGTTCCTGGGGCTTTCGTTCGTGGTGTGGAGCATCGGCGTGCGCCGTTACACCTCGACGGGGAGTTGAGGGCAGCCCCGCAGCAGCAGCGAAGCACGAGCCGGCTCTTGGGGCGCTACAGGGGCGCTGCGGGGGCGCTACGGGCCAAGCACATCCTTGGTCCGGACGAGGCTGACGCCGCGGGCGTCCCATCCGCCCAGCAGTGCGCCGCGCCCGGTTTCGTTGATCGCGCGTACCGCATCGACCACCACCGCGACGCCGATCTCCGGGAATCGGGTCAACAGGCCTTCTACCGCGTAGCGGTCGCAGACATCCAGGGCGACGCCGTAGAGGACGACCTCGGACACGCCGAGCGCACGGACGGCGGGCGCGACGTGGGGATTGCTGAAGACGTCGAAGTAGTGCTTGTGGAAGAGGACATCGCCGCCGTGACCGGCCAGCCGGGCCATGACGCTGTCGGCCTCGTGCTCCGGTTCCACGATCAGCGGATCCGCGAGGCGAGTTTCGGGGATGCGCGCCTGTCCCGGCGTCCCCCGCATGCAGTGCGGCGGGAACGTGTCCCGGTAGTCGGGCGCGTCGGACAGTTCCGCGTCGTCAGGGTCGTGGTTGTCGGAACTCGCGACGATGCGGATGCCGCTGGCGCGGGCATGCTGTGTCAGGCGCGCGAGGTTGCCGGCGATGGACTCCGCGCCCGGGACGTACAGCTTGCCCTCGGGGAGCATGAAATCGACCTGGGTGTCGACGTCCCAGAACACGCGCTCGCTCATGTCACGATCTCCAGGCGAGGATTGGGGCGGAGCACCCTGCCGACCTTGGCCGACGGGCGTCCGTCCGTCTGCACGATGTCGGCCGTGAAGTCGAATCTCCCGTCGTTGGCGACCAGCGACGAGCCGATTCCGTAGGCGTCCACGGGCACGGCCGCCGCTTCAAAGCGGCGGATGCGCTCCGCGTGGAAGCCTCCGGACGCGATGATCCGCACGCGTTCGAAACCCGCGTCGTCGAGCGCGTTGCGGACGTTGTGCACGAGGGGCGCGTTGACGCCGCGGGGGTCGAACTGGCCCATCTGCGGCACGACGCTGCGGTCGACGAGGGTGCCGGACGTGTCGAGCCGCACGCCGTAGAGCCGCTCCCCGAGCGCCCTGGCGACCGCCAGCGACGTGCCCACGCTGTCGTTCTCGAAGTCGACCAGCGCGACGAGATCCACCGACTCCGGGAGGTGCTCGGCGAACTTGAGCGCCGCGCGCACCGTATCGCCTCCGTAAGCCGCGATGGCGGCGTGGGGCAGGGTGCCGAAACCCCGGCCGCCCCAGTATGCCGCCTGCATGTCCGTCGCCGCCCCCGCCGCGCCCGCCACGTGGGCGGCGTAACCGTCCCGCGCCTGCACCGACCAGTGGTCGTGCCGCCCGGCGAAGAAGAGCACGTCCTTCGGCGCCGCGGCCGCCACCGCGTCCCGGGTCTGGCTCGCGATCCGCGTCTGGCGCGCCAGGACGCCGAGGTAGAGCGTCTCCAGGTGCGCGAACGCGGCATAGGGTCCCGTGATCGTCATGACCGTCTCGAAGGGTTCGATGGCGTCGCCGTCGTGGAGGGCATGCACGGCCAGGGCGGACCAGTCATCGCTCGCGAGCTTGAGGAGCGCCACCGCCTCGTCCGTGCCGCACAGCAGGCCCGCGGTCTTGCAGAACACCTGCATCAGCACGTCGGGCCGATGCCCGTCCGCGCGCATGACCTCCCGCGTGCGCACGAAGTACTGGTCGGAGTACCGGCCCGCGCGGATCTCCTCGATCGGCAGTTGGAACCGGCCGGGATCGAGGCGTTGGCGGCGTGGTGCGGACATGGCCGGATACTGGCAGGGGGTGGGATCGTCCGCAACGGGAGGACGCTCAGGGCGAGGCGTGTTGCTCCAATCCGCCGAGGGGCGCGCCGCCGAGCCTCGGCCCGGTCGACTGCAGGTGGCATGCGGCCCAGCCGCCGCCGTCGATGGGGGTCGGCTCGGGCATTTCCCGCCGGCAGATGTCCATCGCGTAGGTGCAGCGCGTGTGGAACGGACACCCGCTCGGCGGGTTGATCGGACTCGGCAGCTCCGTGGCCGGCAGGCGGCGCCGCGCCGCCTTGCGTTGCCGCTGCGTGGCCACGTCGGTGACCGGTGCTGCGGCGAGCAGCATCTCGGTATACGGATGCGCGGGCTGCTCGTGCACGCGGTCGGCGGGGCCGAGTTCCGCGAGTCTGCCGAGGTACATGACCCCGACGCGGTGGCTGATGTGCTGCACGACGGCCAGGTCGTGGGCGATGAAGAGATACGCGATGCCGAAGGACTCCTGCAGTTCCTCCAGCAGGTTGATGGCCTGGCTCTGGGTCGACACGTCGAGCGCGCTCACCGGTTCGTCGCACACGATCAGCCGCGGCTCCAGCGCGAGGGCGCGCGCGACGGCGATGCGCTGGCGCTGGCCGCCGGAGAACTCGGACGGATAGCGTTCGAGGTGGTACGAAGCGAGGCCCACGCGCTCCAGCAGTTGCGCCACCCGGGCGTCGCGTTCCCGTCCGCGCAGCCCGAAGTGGATCGTGAGCGGTTCCCCGACGATGTCCGCGACGACCATGGACGGGTTCAGGGAGGCCTGCGGGTCCTGGAAGATCACCTGCAGGTCGCGACGGAAGTCCAGCATGCGTCCCTTGAACTCGCCGACGTCCCGCCCGGCCAGGCGGATGGAGCCCCGGGTCGCGTCCACGAGCTTGAGCAGCGCCCTTCCGAGGGTGGACTTCCCCGATCCGGATTCCCCCACGATGCCGAGCGTCTCGCCGCGCTCGATCCGGAAGCTGACGCCGGCGACCGCACGCACGGTATAGGACGCCGCGCCGAACAACCCGCGACGGACACGGAAATCGACGTGCAGGTCGTCGACGTCGAGCAGTGGCGCGTCGGCCACTACCAGCCCTCCCCCGGGGAGCGCGAGGGGCTCGCCCCTCGCTGGAACAGGTCGATCTCGTCGAGGCGCGCGCAGCGGGCGGCGCGTTCCGGAGCGACGGCGTGCAGGGGAATGTCGCCGGCCACACACGCCGGCCCGGCATGCGGGCAGCGCGGATGGAAGCGGCAACCTTCCGGCCACGCCCACGCCGGGGGGACGCGTCCCGGAATCTGGGGCAGGGTTTTCCTGCGAGGCCCGCTCTGGGGCATCGAGGCGAGGAGCCCGTTGGTGTACGGGTGCGCGGGTGCGGCCAGCAGGGGCTCGGCCGGTCCCCGTTCCACGATCATGCCGGCGTACATGACGAGCGCCTCGTCGCACATGTCCGCGATGACGCCGAGGTCGTGCGTGATGAGCAGGATCGCCATGCCGTGCTCTTCCTGCAGCGCGGTCAGCAGGTCGAGCACCTGCGCCTGGATGGTGACGTCGAGGGCCGTGGTGGGTTCGTCCGCGATCAGGAGCTTGGGGTTGCAGGCCAGCGCCATCGCGATCATGGCCCGCTGCGCCATGCCCCCGGAGAACTGGTGCGGGTAATCGTCGGCGCGTTGGGCGGCGCCCGGGATGCCGACGTGGTCGAGCAGCTCGATGGAACGCGCTCCGGCCTGCCGCGGCGTCATGCCCTCGTGCACGCGCAGGGCCTCGGCGATCTGGTGCTTGACGGTGAACGCGGGATTCAGGCTCGCGCCCGGTTCCTGGAAAATCATGCCGATCTCGTCGCCGCGGATGCGGTTCAGCTCCGCCGGCGGCATGCCGACGAGTTCGCGTCCGTCGAAGCGGATGGAACCCGACACGATCCGGCCGGTTTCGCCGAGCAGCCCCATCACCGCCATCGCGGTCACCGACTTGCCGCATCCGGACTCGCCCACCAGGCCGAGGGTGCGCCCCGCGTACATCTCGAAGCTGACGCCGCTCACCACGGTCAGTTCGCCGCCCCGCGGGGCAGGGAACTGCACCGAGAGGTCCGCAATCCGGAGTAGCGGCGCCGCCGCGTCGTCGGCCCCCTCCCGCGGGCGGGGCGCGACCGCGGGCGCACCGGGCCGGCGTCCCTTTACCGGGCGCGCCTCGACCCGCGACAGCGCATCGCGCAGGCCGTCCCCGACCAGGTTGAAGGCGAGCACGCTGAACACGATCATCAGGCCCGGCGGGGCGACCATGAACGGATGCTGGTGCAGGTAGTTCTGGGCCGTGGAGAGCATCACGCCCCAGCTCGCCTCCGGCGGCTGCACGCCGAGCCCGATGTAGGACAGGCCCGCCTCGGCGAGCAGCACGTACGCAAAGGTCAGCGTCGTCTGCACCGTGAGCGGGCCGGTCACGTTCGGCAGCACGTGGCGAAACAGGATGCGTCCCGCCGCCGCGCCGCTCACCCGGGCGGCATCGACGTACACGGCTTCGCGCACCTCCAGCGCCGTGCCGCGCATCAGGCGGAAGAACGCGGTGGCGTTCGCGATGCCGAGGGCGATCATGGCGTTCGTCAGGCTCGGACCCAGGATCGCGAGGATGGCGATGGCGACCAGCAGCGCGGGCAACGCGATGATCGCCTCGACGATGCGCATCGAGATGCGGTCCCACCAGCCGCCGAAGTACCCCGACAGCAGTCCGAGGGGAGCGCCGAGCCCCAGGGCGATGCCGACGCCGAGCGCGGCGGCCTTCAGGGCGACGGCGGTCGCCGCCACGATGCGCGCCAGCGTGCTGCGGCCGAGGTGATCCGTGCCGAGCCAGTACTCCAGAGACGGCCCTTCGAACGTGCGCGTGAGGTCGATGACCAGCGGGTCGTGCGGTACGAGATAGAGTCCGAACAGCGCCACGAGCACCAGCAGGGCGAGATATCCGGCAGAGACCACCGCCGGGCGGTGCTGCAGGAAGGCGCGCAGGAAGCGCTCGCTGCCCGTCAGCGGCGCCGCGCTGCCCAGCTCGCCGTCCCCCGGCGGCACGGCCGCGAGGCCCGGTTCGGCGGCGAGTTCCGGCTGCTCGCTCATGCCGGCCGCATCCTGGGGTTGACGTAGCCGTACGCGATGTCGACGGCGATGTTGACGGCCACGATCACCAGTGTCCCCATCATCACGACGCCCTGCATGATGGGGATGTTCTGGGTGCGCACCGCGTCGATCGCGAGGGACCCGAAGCCGTTCAGGCCGAACACCTGCTCGACGATCAGCGCCCCGCCGAGCAGCCCGTTCACCTGGAAGCCGATGGTCGTGACGATCGGTACGGCGGCGTTCTTCAGGGCATGCCGGAAGGTCACCGTGCGTTCGGACAGGCCCTTCGCACGGGCGGTGCGGATGTAGTCGGTGCCCAGCACGTCGATGACGGCGCCCCGCGTCTGTCGGGCGAGCGCGGCGCTCGCGGACGTGCCGAGAGCCACCGCGGCCAGCGCGATGCTGCGCAGCCACTCGGTCACGCTCTCGGTCGGCGGCGTAAACCCGGTCGCCGGCAGCAACTGCCACCAGAGCGCGAACGGGATCACGAGGATGATGGCGACCCAGAAGTTGGGCAGCGCCTGCCCGATCGTGGCGCCGAGTACCGCCGCGCGGTCCACGGGGCCCCCGCGGTGCAGGCCCGCGTAGACGCCGGCGGGAACGCCGATGACAATCCCGACGAGCATGCCCCCGAAGGTCAGCGACAGCGTCACGGGCAGCGTGTCGAGCACCGCGTCGACCACCGTCTGGCTGTTGTAGGCGGACGTGCCCAGGTCTCCCTGTACCGCCTTGAAGAGCCAGCGCCCGTACTGCACGACGAACGGGTCGTCGAGGCCCAGCTTCTCGCCGAGTTCCTCGTACTGCTCGGGGGTGGCGTCCACGCCCAGGATGATGTCCCGGATATCGCCGGGCACCAGGTGCAGCATCAGGAACGTCAGGAACGAGACGATGAGGAGCAGGGGCGCGAGCCCCACGATGCGTGCCGCGAGAAGCTTCAGCATGTCTGGATGCTACCGGAGGAGAAGGCCGGTGGCTCCGCGCAGGCGGCCGGGGAGGCCGCCGCGGCCGCCGGGTCGACTCGGGTGGCGGCGAGTGCATTGGTGCCCCGCTTGAGGCGGATCTCCCGCAGCATCGGGTCGATGTAGCGACCCACCCGGACCCCCGTGAGCTTGTCGGCGTCGTAGATCACCAGGTCGTCGATCTGCAGGTACACGAGCGTGAGCACGTCCTTGACGATGACGTTGAAGTACTCGCGGTAGTTCCGTGCGCGCAGTTGCTCGTCCAGGCTCTGGAATGCCTCCGTGGCCAGCCGCTCGATCCGCGGATCCTCGTAGCCAAACGGATTGAACCCGGCCGTGACGGACCAGATGGCCGGATGGCGGGCGTCGGGGTCGAAATTCGGGTAGCCGATGGTGTTCACTGGGTAGTCGCGGCTGCGGGCGATCGCGGCGATGCTCCCGGTCTCGATGACCTTGATGCGCATGTCGATGCCGACCCGGCGCAGGTAGGCCTGCACGGCCTCGTACTCGGGGACGCTGCCGGCGACCACGGGCACCGTGAACGTGAAGGTGTCGAGGCCGGCCTCGTCGAGCAGGGCTCGGGCGCGGGCGGGATCGTAGGAAAAGAAGCTCTCGAGTTCCGGGTCGTGCCCGAGGTTGCCGGGGGCCATCGGCTGCGAAGTGGGCCTCGCGTAGCCGAAGTACACGGCGTCGGCGATGGCCTGGCGGTCCACGGCGAAGCCGAGAGCTTGCCGCACCCTCGGGTCGCCCATCCCCGGCGTCAACTCGCCGGCGCGGTCGAGAATCGTCATCCCGAACCAGCGGTTGGCGCGGGAAGTGACGGCGAACCCCAGGTCCCGGGCCGGTGCGGCTTCGGTCGGTCCGACGATGGCCAGATCGATCTGGCCGGAGATCAATGCGTTCAGGCGTGCCCGGTTGTTGAGCAGTTCGTGGACATCGACGGCGGGCGCGTCGCGGAAGCCGGGATCCCAGTAGTCGGGGTTCGGCACGAAGTGCAGGATCTCGCCCAGGGTCGAACGGGCGCGATCGTACAACCACGGACCGGTGCCGACCGGGTTGAGGTCGAGGTCCGGGTTGTCGAAGGCGGCCGGACTGACCATCAGTCCCGGCGACAGGCCGAGGTTGTAGAGCAGCGTCGGGTCGGGATGGTGGAGGTGGAGCCGGAGCGCGTACTCGTCCAGCACGTCGGCCGCGTACATGGACGCGACGGTGTTGATGCGCGGTCCCTTGAGCGCCATCAGCCGGTCGATGTTGGCCTTCGCCGCGTGGGCGTCGAACCGTTCGCCGTCGATGAAGTGCACGCCCCGGCGCAGGGTGAGGTCGATGGTCTTCTCGTCCCTCCAGGCCCAGGAGGTTGCCAGGGCGGGATGCGGCTCGAAGGGGCTCTCGAGGTTGAGGGCGGTCAGGCCGTCGTAGACGAGCGTGAGGTAGCTGGAGAACTGGGGTCCCGTGTCGGCCAGGTGCGGGTCGAAGGTGACCATCGGGTTGGAGGTTCCGAAGCGTACCGTCTCCGGGGCCTCGATTACGGGCAGGCCGGCGCCGGCCATGCCGTCGTGTTCGTCCGAACAGCCGGGGAACGACAGGCAGGCGAGCAGGAGCAGGGGAACGGGAAGGGGGACCGTCTCTCGCATTGCGCCCCTGGGCAGTCCCGACGCCCGACGGCGGGCGGCGGCAAGCGCCGCCCCTACCGGTCCGTACCGTGCGGCAGAGGCGTTCGTCACCGAGCGAAATACCGGCTAGAAGATCAACTGCACCGTCTCGCCGTGCACCTCGATCAGTGTCGAGCGCACGGCGGGCAGGATCGCCGGTTCCGCGGGCAGCGTGCCGACCCATTCCGCGTGCCGGGCGGAGAGCCGTTCCACCACGTCGGGATGTTCGGCGGCGACGTTGACGGTCTCGCCGGGATCCGCGTCGAGGTCGTACAGCATCGTCACGTGCCCGAGGGGGGCGTCCGTGGGCCAGCCGTCGGCCGGGGGCGTGAGGCGGCCGGTCTCGTCGAGGTCGTCGGGGGTGAAGTCGGTCTTCCGGTATCGGATGAGCTTCCACCGCGCGTCGCGGATCGCCGCGTTGGGTCCGGAGCGCCAATAGAGATGTTCGTGGGGCCGGCCTTCCGCCCCGCCGCGCAAGTAAGGCAGCAGGTCGACACTGTCCTCGGTGGTCGTGGCGGCCCCCGCGGCGCCGGTGAACGTCGCGAGGAGGTCGAGGGAGATGACGGGCTCGCCGTAGACCTGTCCGGCGGGAAGGCCGTTGGGCCAGCTCAGGATGAAGGGGATCCGGATGCCGCCCTCGTGGTGGTAACGCTTGAAGCCCGCGTGCGGAGCATTGGAGCAGGCCTGGCCGATGTAGCCGGCGCAGCCGTTGTCGGACAGGAAGGCGATCAGGGTGTTGTCGTACTGTCCGATCTCCCGCAGCTTGGCGACGACGCGGGCGACGCTCTCGTCGAGAGACCCGACCATGGCCGCGTAGACACGGGTCGCGGGGTCCTCGATGTGCCGGTAGGGCTCGAGGTATTGGGCCGTCGCCTGCAGGGGCGTGTGCGGCGTCGTGTGGCTGAGATAGAGGAAGAAAGGCTCGTCGCGGTGCCGGTCGATGAAGGCGACCGCCTCGTCGGTGAAGGCGTCGGTCAGGTATCGCTCGACCCCGACGGTTTCGAAGCCGCGGTACACGGCCGCACGCTCGGGCCGTTCGGTCATCGGCGGACCGAGGCTCTCGACCCCCGGCGTGCGCGAGTCGATGAAGATGCTGCCCCCCGCGAGGACGCCGAAGTACTCGTCGAAGCCGCGGCTCATGGGGTGGTGTTCGCGCTGGTAGCCCAGGTGCCACTTGCCCACCATGCCGGTGGCGTAGCCGAGGTCCTTCAGCGCGTCGGCGAACGTGCTCTCCGCGGTGCTCATCCCGTTGCCCACGTCGCGGCCGGCCGGGTTGAACTCCCAGCCGTGGCGGGCTTGGTAGCGGCCCGTCAGCAAGCCGGCGCGCGAGGGGCTGCACACCGGGTGGGAGACGTACCCCTCGGCGGCCCGCACGCCGGCGGCGGCGAGGGCGTCGATGTTCGGCGTGGAGATGACCTCGCCGCCGTAGACCCCGATATCGCCGATGCCGAGGTCGTCGGCAAAGACCAGGACGATGTTGGGGGCGCGTTCGGCAGTCGCGGCGGCTTCGGGCTCGGCCGGCGCTTCCGCCGGCGCGGACGGTGGCTCGGTGCAGCCCGCGAGGAGGAGGGCCATGCCGGCGATTGCAGCCGGCCAGGGCCGCGCGGAGCGGTGACGGCTACGGGGCACGGTCATGGCTGGAAACCCCACGGAACGGAAGGCTTCCAAGCGTATCATGCGGCCCTTTCACGGCGAGCGGGGGCAACCGTCATGGCGGAGTTCCACGACCACGCGGACGAGCACGGCGACGACGTCGTCGCCGCACCCGGCCCGGAGCGGGCAGCGCTCGCGGCGCTGAACGGCTACATGGACGCCTGGAACCGCCGCGACATCGACGGCATGGACGCGGCGTTCCATTTTCCGCACGTGCGCATCGCCAGCGGGCGGATCATCCACATGGAATCGCCGGCGTCCCGCGTGCCCGACTTCTTCGAGAAGTTCGTCGCCGCGACCGGCTGGCACTACAGCCTCTGGGACTACCGCCGCGCCGTGCAGAGCACCGACGACAAGGTGCATTTCGCCGTGCAGTTCAGCCGGTACCGCGCGGACGGCAGCGTGATCGGTGTCTATCCGTCGCTGTGGATCGTCGCGCAGATCGACGGCCGCTGGGGCGTGCAGGCACGTTCGAGCTTCGCGCCGTAAGGCCCATGGCAGGCCCGTCGAATCCTGGGATCTGCCTCCCACAGCCTGCAATCAGCGGCCGACAGGCTTGCGCATCAGCGGCCATGTTGGTCGCGCCGATTTGTCAGATAATGCTCGCGGCGGATTGATACGCGGCCCATCCAAGCCGTCAACGTGCGAGCGAAGCTAACCCCTTCCCGGAGGTAGGCGGTCGGCGCGGAACAGGGCGGACCAGTCGGCTCGGTAACCAGACCAATCGCGCCCGCCACACCGTACCGACGCCTCGTCAAGGCGGATCCTGAGCGTGAAATGCGTGCCGGTTGCGGAGCCGACCTCGTACAACACGTGTTCCTCGTGGAGCGTGCGTCGGGAGACGATGATGAAGTCGGACCATGCCCGACGGCGAAACAGCGCGAACACGAAGAAGAGTTCGGGCGTTTGCGGTGTCGCAACCTGCGCCACCGGTAGGCGGAACTGGCCGACGTAGGAAGTCTTCTGTTCCTTGGCGCGACAGGTCTTCACCTGTACCCGCAACACTCGTGCGAGGTCTTGGGCGACCAAGAGGTCATCGCCGATGTCAACTTCCGGAGAGGCCACTTGCCAACGGCGCATCAGCAGGTGCGAGATCACGGCGTGTTCGCCGGCTCTCCCGGTGAAAAGGTCACGACGGGCCACTAAGCGACAGCCGGGTCGAAAGGCGCAAAGTCACGGCTAGGGTCTAGCCATTCAAGCTGTCCGACCTGACTCAGTTGCTCCCTTTTCAACCCGCTGAGCACCTCCGCAATCGTCCAGCGGAGCTCCGGTTCGCCGAGAATCCGGATGAAGTCCTGGCGGGTGTCGCACCCGATGAACAAGCTCCTCGGGAGTGGGCTCTCGTCGGCTCGCGTGGACTTCACCAACCGCCGGCTGGCCGGCTCCAGTTCGAAAGTGCAACCGTCGACCTGAGTTCCGACGTAGATGGTCACCTTGTTCACGCCAGTCCCAGTTGAGCCGGGGAGTAAGGGCCGCAAGTATAGTCCAAGCGTTCATCGAGGGCCTCGACGCGCAGGCTGGTGGTGCCCGCGGACTGCTTGGCTGGCTGGCTGGGGCAGGTAGGTCGGTGCGTAGCCGACTTCGGCGAGCGTCGTCTTGGCGCATTGGCGCGGCCATCAATGAGGAAGTCGGACGAGTCATAGAGTGCCTTGGCGAACCGAGGAAGGACAAGATGGCGTGCAATGCCGGTCCCGACATCGGCGCAGTCGTAGGCGCGAGGAACGGCTAACTGCTGGCTTTTGGTCCTCCAATTGAAGACTAATCTCTCGCTGATCGAAGATTTGCGGGTCGCTGAGTGCAGGTTTTAGGCCCGCCAATCGGAGTCGAGCCTACACCGCCAGTGCTCTACGGCGGCTGGGACCGCAGCCGCACCTCCCGCAGCATGTACCGGTCCTCGCGCACTCCGGCCAGCTTGTCCGCGTCGTACGCCAGGATGTCGTCCACGTGCACCAGGGGAAGCGACAGGACCTGCCTGACGACGATGTTGAAATACTCCCGGTAGTGGCGCGCGCGCAGCTCCCCGTCGAGGCTGCGCCGTGCTTCGCGGCCGAGTTGCTCGAGCCGCGGCTCCTCGTAACGGAACGGATTGAACCCGGCCGTCGCCGACCAGATCGCCTGGTGCCGGCTGTCGGGGTCGAAGTTGGGATAGCCGATGGTGTTGACCGGATACTCGCGCGTGCGGGCCAGCGCCTCGATCGTGCCGGGCTCGATGACCTTGATCTGCATGTCGATGTTCACCTGGCGCAGGTACGCCTGGAGCGCCTCGTACAGCGCCGAGTTCTGCGGCAGGACCGGCACCGTGAAGGAGAAACCGTCGACTCCGGCCTCGGCGAGCAGGGCACGCGCCCGGTCCGGGTCGTGGGAGAAGAAGTCCTCGAGGGACGGATCGTGGCCCAGCCCCGGCAGCATCGGCTGGAGCGCCGGTTGGGCGAAGCCGAGGAACACCGTATCGGCGATGGCCTGGCGGTCCACGGCGAATCCGATGGCCTGGCGCACGCGATGGTCGCCGAGTTCGGGCACCAGTTCGCCGGCGCGGTCGAGGATCGTCAGGCCGAGCCAGCCATTCGATTTCGCAGAGATGCCGAAGCCGCTGGCCTGCGCCGGCGCCGCCTCGGCCGGCCCCACCTCGGCGACATCGATCTGGCCGGAAATCAGGGCGTTGAGCCGCGCCCGGTTGTTCACCAGCGGGCGGATGGCGATCGGGGAGGCGTCCCGGAAGGCGGTATCGTAGTACTCCGGGTTCGGCACGAAGCGGTGGACTTCGCCGATGGCGGAGTTCGCGCGGTCGTATCTCCACGGGCCGGTCCCGACGGGGTCCAGGTCGAGATCGGGATTGTCGAACGCCGCCGGGCTCACCATCATCCCCGGTGACATGCCGAGGTTGTAGAGCAGCGTCGGGTCGGGGTAGTGCAGGTGCAGGCGCAGCGTGAAGTCGTCCACCGCTTCGGCCCGGTGCAGTGAGGCGACGGTGTTGATGCGCGGGCCCTCCAGGCGCAGCATCCGCTCGATGTTGGCCTTGGCCGCGCCGGCGTCGAACCGCTCGCCGTCGATGAACCGCACGTCCCGGCGCAGCTCGAACTCCAACGTGGTGGGGTCGGGCCAGGTCCAGGACGTGGCGAGCCCCGGGTAGGCCTTCGAGAAGTCGGCGGTGTTGAGGCGGGTCAGGCCGTCGTAGACGGGGACCAGGTAGGTCTCGAAGGGCGCCCCGGTGTCCGCGAGGTGCGGGTCGAAGGTGACCAGGGGCGTGGTCGTTCCGAAACGAACCGTTCGATCCGCGGCCGCGGCGGGGCCGGGGCGCTGCGTTTCATCCGTCGGCTTCGAGCACGCCGCCAGCACCGCTGCGACGAGCCCGCACAGGGTCGTGGCGAGCACGAGGGCTTGCCGGCAACCTGAACGTCGTGCCATGTGCGTCCTTGGCCGTAGGAAGGCGGTCCGATCCCCGCTCAGGCGTCGAAGAACGCGAGCGCGCGCGCCTCGATGCTCTCGCGCGGCGGGGCGTCGTCCGGGCTCGTCGGGTCGTCGAAGGCCGAGTGCGCCGTGAACCGGGCGCGCCCGTCCCGCACCGAGTCGTAGCACTTCAGCAGCAGCGCCTCGTCCACGCGCATCTCGGGGACGTAGAACCAGCGGTGGTCGGGGCTGTGCAGGAACGCGTAGATCTCGCCGGTACGGTCACGCTCGCCGGTACGGTCACGATAGATGAGGTCGAGCGGGATCAGGTCCCCCGCCGCGATGCTGTCGGCGCTGCAGACCGCCAGCGGCGTCCCGCGCACGGGACCCGAGATCGGCTTCCAGACGTTGACGACGGCGAACCGCCGCGTCAGCAGGTCCTCCGCCTCTTCGGGTACGAGGTCGCGTACGCGCTGCGGACCGGAATCGTGGGTGTAGTCGTTGTGGACGAAGCGGACGGGCGGGTGCACGTCCGCGGAGTGCCGTTCGGCGTTGTCGGAGCGGACGTTGTGGTCGAACACCAGCACGCGGCTGGCGCCCGTTGCCGTCCCCACGAGGCGCTCCACTTCGGGGTAGTAGACGGCCCGAACCTCTTCGGCATCGTGGAAGTCCCGCACCCGCGACTCGTGGCCTACCAGGAGGACGCCTTCGCGCTCGAGGGACAGGACGTCTCGCATCACGCGCGCGTCGAGGACCGGCATGGTGTGCACCGCATCGCCCGGCGCACGCTCCGAGTGTTCCTCCGGCTGACCGTCGTGGAGGAAGACCCCCGGCTTGCGGGACGGTTCCTCGATGTAGTGAAAGTCGGCTTCCACCTGTCGCGTGCCGTTCACCGGTTGCCGCCAACCACGAGTCGCGTCGCGTACGCCACCGTGCCCGTGGTGAGGGCATGACGCCGCTGGAAGTTCTCCCGCGCCGCCCGCGGCGGCTGCCGCGACGCCTGCCAGGAGTTCAGTCCGTCGTACCAGGTCAGCAGCAGCATCCGACCACGCTCGGCGGATCGGTCGCGCTGGCAGAACAGGCCCTGCGGCTCGGCCCGGTAGGTGTCGACGGTCTCGAAACTCGTCCACGCTTCCGCGGAGAGGGCGGCGATCTCCTCGACGTCCTTGTGTGCGACTTCGAAGAAGCGGAACACGTAGAGGCCCTCGCGCGTGAGGGGCTGCGAGCCGGTGGGCCGCACGGTCGGCACCAGCGTCAGGGAGGCCGCGCCCTCCACGGCGTCGAGGCCGGAAACCGTCTCCACCGAGGCTTTCACCGCCGCGTCGTCCCCGACCGTCACCGCCACGAGCTCGTTCGACGCGACGCCGAAGAGGCCATGGAACGTGCCCCAGACACGCTCCGGGGGGAGTGTCGCCACGACGGCTTCGCGCACCGGCTGCCAGTCGCGTTCGTGGCCGCGGATGCGCAGGAAAGCGAAGGTGTCCATGGGTTCTCCGTCCCACGTCTGGGCTGCTGACGTTACCAGAGCCGGTCGCGGCGAAACAGGGCGGATACGGCCGGGGCTCGGCCGGGAGAAGGCACCGCGCAACCGGGTCCGCGACATCGCCATGCTAAGCTGCGCGGCTGTTTCGGGAGGGAGCCGGGAGGGAGCGATGAACGGCGCGGAGAGCCTGCTGCGGACGCTTGCGGCCCATGGAGTGGATGTCTGCTTCGCCAATCCCGGCACTTCCGAGATGCACCTCGTGCAGGCCATCGACACGGTCGAGGACACCCGCGGCGTGCTGTGCCTGTTCGAGGGGGTGTGCACCGGCGCCGCCGACGGCTACGCGCGGATGCACGGCGGGCCCGCGACCACCCTGCTGCACCTCGGGGCCGGCCTTGCGAACGGCGTCGCGAATCTCCATAACTGCCGCCGCGCGGACTCGCCGCTCATCAACATCGTCGGCGACCACGCCATTCACCACGTCGCGTACGACGCCCCGCTGACATCGGACATCGAGAGCGTCGCGAAGCCCGTCTCGGCATGGATCCGGACGGCCCGAACCTCGGAAGGGCTCGCCCTGGACGCCATCGACGCAGTCCGCGCCGCGCGCGCGCCGAACCCGATGCCGAAAGGTGGTATCGCGACGCTCATCGTGCCGGCGGACACGTCCTGGGGCGAGGGCCGCGCCCGTACCAAGACCCCCGGCTTCGATGCGTCGCTCGCCAGGCCGGCGGTCGGTGACGACGTCGTCGAGTCGGTGGCGCCCCGGCTCGACTCGGACACGCTGCTCATGATCGACGGGAACGGCGTCACGGAGGCCGGCATCCGCGCGGCGGGCCGGATCGCCGCGGCCACCGGCTGCCGGCTCTACACGCCGACGTTTCCGGCGCGGGTGGAAGCAGGGCCGGACCTGCCGCTGGTCGAGCGGCTGCCGTACTTCCCCGAGCACGTGATGCAGGTCCTGGCATCCGTACGCAAGCTCGTGCTCGCGGGCTCGGAGGCGCCGGTCAGCTTCTTCGCCTACGAGAACCTGCCGAGCAACCTGGTCCCCGAGCATTGCGAGACCATACGGCTGGCGCATCGCCACGAGGACGTGGCGGCGGCTCTGGTCGGCGTGGCGGATGCGCTCGACGCCCCGGCGGCGCAGGGGCCCGGCGGGCAGCGCCCGGAGAAGCCGGAGGGGCCGCTTTCGGCCGGCAACATCGCGCAGCTCATCGCGGCGCAGGCGCCCGAGCACAGCATCATGGCCACGGACTCGGGCGGCGGCGGGGCGGCTTTCCCCGTGTTGCAGCGTTGCCTGCGCCACAGTTGGCTCAACCTCACCGGCGGCTCGATCGGCGACGGCGGCCCCATCGCGGTGGGCGCGGCGGTCGCCTGCCCGGACCGGCAGGTGTTCGCCCTGCTCGGCGACGGCGGCGCGATGTACACGAACCAGTACCTGTGGACGGCCGCCCGCGAGGGACTGAACATCGTCTCGATCATCTTCTCCAACCGCCAGTACAACATTCTGGAGGTCGAGTACCGGCGCCTCGGCATCAACGAGATCGGTCGCGACGCCGCGAGCCTCTTCGACCTCTCGAACCCGAACCTCGACTGGGTGGGCCTCGCCGCCGCGCAGGGCGTGCCGGGTTCACGGGCGGCGACGTGCGAGGAGTTCGACGCGGCCCTCGGGCGCGCGCTGGCGAGCGACGGCCCGTACCTGATCGAGGCGGTGGTGTAGCCGCACACGACCGGGGCAGGAGCGCACCATGAGCACGGGCCCGGCGGCGAGCACTACCGCGGTGCAACTCCCGGCGGCGGCCGACACGGCCGCACGGGGCAACCATCCCTACTACGTCCTCGGCCTCCTGTTCCTCGCGTACACCTTCAGCTTCGTCGACCGGCAGATCCTGTCGATCCTGTTCGAACCCATCAAAGCCGAGATGGGCCTGTCGGATACCCAGCTCGGGTTCCTCGGCGGGCTCGCGTTCGCGCTCTTCTATGCCACGCTCGGCATTCCCATCGCGATGCTCGCGGACCGCGGCGTGCGCACGCGGATCATCACGGCGTCGCTCGTCGTGTTCTCCGCCATGACCGCGCTGTGCGGCTTCGCACAGAACTTCTGGCATCTCGCGCTCGCCCGCATCGGTGTCGGCGTCGGCGAGGCGGGGGTCAATCCCGCCAGTCACTCCATCATCGCCGACATTTTCCCCCCGGCACGGCGCTCGACCGCGATGGGCCTGATCGCGGTGGGGCCCAATGCCGGCATGCTGATCGGCCTGGCGGCCGGCGGAATCCTCTCGGTCCAGTACGGCTGGCGGGTCACCATCATGGCGGTGGGGTTGCCCGGCCTGCTGCTCGGGCTAATCTTCTGGCTGACGGTCCGCGAGCCCCGGCGCGGCGGGTCGGAGTCGCGTTCGGCGGACGTCGCGGTACCTCCCGTCGGCGAATCGCTCGTCTACATGTGGCGCAACCGCGCCATGCGCCACCTGGTGCTCGGCGCCATGATGAAGGGCATCGGCGGCTATGGCCTCGCTTCGTGGATGCCGTCGTTCTTCATCCGTACCCACGATCTCAACGCCGCGCAGGTCGGGCTCCTGCTCGGCGTGGGAATCGGCGTCGTCGGGGGGCTCGGTGCGTTCCTCGGCGGCTATCTGAACGACCGCCTGTCGAAGCGCCGGGCGGGGGCCGGCCTGGCTGTCATCGCCGTGGTCACGGCGGCGGTCTACCCGGTTTCGGTCGGCGCCTACCTGGCGCCGGACCTGTGGGTGTGCTCGGCGTTGCTGCTCGTGGCGCTGTTCGGCAGCGGCATGTACCTCGCCCCGAGCTTTGCCCTGGTCCAGGGCCTGGCGCGGCTGCGCATGCGCTCCATCGCCGCCGCGGTCAAGATGCTGGCCATCAACCTGATCGGCCTTGGGCTCGGTCCCTGGGGCGTCGGCGTGTTGAGCGACCTGCTGCGTCCCACGTTCGGCAACGACTCGCTGCGCATCGCCATGCCGATCGTCGGGGCCTTCGCCGTTTGGGGCGCCGTGCACTTCTACCTCTGCAGCCGGCACCTGGAGGAGGGGCTGGCCGAAGCGCAGCGGGAATGAAACCCGTGGGGGCCGACGGGCGATGGTGAGACTCTCCGACCTCCCGGAAGACGAGCGCGCCCACCTGCTGGACAAGAATCTCGGCCCGCTCGGCCCCCCGGCGTGGGTGGCGCCCGGGAGGCCGCTACGGGAACGTCGGGTGGCGCTCGTGACCACCGCGGGCCTGCACCGGCGCGACGATGCCGGCTTCGACCTGACGGACGCGTCCTATCGTGTCCTGCCCGGGGAACTCCGGGCCGCGGACCTCGTCATGTCGCACAGCTCCGTCAACTTCGACCGCTCGGGGTTCGCCGAAGACGTGAACCTGGTGTTCCCCATCGACCGCTTCCGCGAACTCGCCGAGGAGGGCGTCATCGGCGGGCTCGCATCGAACCACTTCAGTTTCATGGGGGCGGGGCTGCTGCCGGAGGCCTACGCGGCGCCGGCCCGGGATCTTGCCCGCATCCTGCACCGCGAGGGGGTGGACACCGCGTTCCTCACCCCGGTCTGACCCAACTGCACCCGCGCCGTGAGCGCGGTGGCCTGGTACCTGGAGGAGGCGGGCATCGCCACCACCGGGATCAGCCTCGTCCGCGAGAACACCGCGGCGCTGTGCCCGCCCCGGTTCCTGTGGGTTTCCTTCCCGCTCGGCCGGCCGCTCGGGCTGCCCGGAGACGCGCCGTTCCAGCGCCGCGTCGTCTTGGCCGCGCTGGCGCTGCTCGACGCGCCGGAGGGCCCGGTGCTGGAAGACTATCCGGAGGATGTCCCCTCGATCCCGGTCGATGCCGCGGTCGCGTGCCCGGTGCGCTTCCCTCCGCGCGCCGAGCGGGCTGGGACGTGGACCGCCGCGCTGCGCGGCGAGGTTGCACTGCTGCGGCCGTGGTACGGCCGGTCGATCGAGCGCCGCGGGCGGACGACGGTGGGGGTCGCGGACGCGCCTGTCGAGGACCTCGCGACGCGGTTCGGGAGATTGCTCGATGCTCCGGAGGAGCTGCCGCGGACACTGCCGGCGCTGCGAGAGCTGAAACGCGCGCTGTCCGACCTGCGGGCGTTTCACGAGGAAGCCGTCACCGCCCAGCCGGGCGAGATGCCTTGGCGGGAGGTGCGCCGCGTGCTGTGGCGGGAGAGCGTCCTTGGGGATGCGATACTGGCCTTGCGCGACCGGTTTCGGGCGTCGGGCGACCCGAGGCTGCTCGCGTTCACGCGGGTGCTGGTGCCCCGCGGCGCACTGGACGACTGAATAGCCGCCTTGCAGCAGCTGGTCGGCGGGAGGAAGGAGCGATGTCGGACGCCGGGATATCGAGCTTCGGAGCGGAGGTGCCCACGGCCCAGGTCGTAGAGGAACTGTTGCGGGAAGGCGTCGTGATCCTCGAGGACCTGCTGGCGCTGGATGTCGTGGGTCGCCTGAACGAAGAGTTGTTGCCCCACTTCGCCGCGTCGGAGCCGGGTGGAGGCGAATTCATCGATGCAGCGGCCTCGACGGCCGGGGGCATCTGGGGAATGCACGCCGTGTTCAGCGAAAAACTGCTCCTGCAGCAGCGGGTCCTCGAACTCGCCGACGCCATTCTGCTTCCGCGCAAGCCCATGGCTGCCACGGCCCCGGCCCGGCCCAAACCCTCGTTCGAGCGCCGTGTCGTCGACCCGGGCGACGGGTGTAGGCAGCTCGTGTCCGAGGGAAGCTGGGACCCGGCCCGGGGTCCCAACTGCCATCACTACCGGATCAACGCGGGAGTGTCGATCCAGGTGCATCCCGGCTCGCAGGATCAGCCGCTGCATCGCGACCTCACCCTGTGGGAGCCCTATGTCCCCAACGATCCGGGCACCCCGCAGTACGAGATGATCTGCCACGCGGCCCTGACGGACTTCACGGCGGCCAACGGCGCCACGCGCTTCGTGCCGGGCAGCCACCTGTGGGCGAAGGAGCGGCTCGCCGGGAGAGAGGACGTCGCCTGTGCCGAAATGCCTGCAGGGGCGGTGGCCGTGTGGTTGGGTCGCACGTTGCACGGCTACGGCGCCAATCGGGCCGGAGAGCCGCGACACGGCATCCTGTACGCCTTCGCGGCCGACTGGCTCACTCAGGAGGAGAACCAGTACCTCAGCGTGCCGCCGGAGTTCGCCCGCACGCTGCCGCTTCAGGCGATACAGCTCCTGGGCTACCGGGCCAGTACCAGCGGCAACTACGTCAAGGGCCGAAGCTTCGACAACCTGCTCGAGCCGGGCAAGAGCAGTACGCTCTGACGCCTCTCGCCCCCGAGGCCATCCGGGACCGGCGGACCGCGCCCGGCTTGCGCGCCTGCCGGCGGCCCGTCATGGCGCTCGGGCGTCCGTTCGCATACGCTGAAAGGGACCGCTGACCAGGAGACATCATGCTGAAGCTGCACTTCGCGCCCAATTCCCGCGCCGGCCGGATCGTCTGGCTGCTGGAGGAACTCGGGC
This sequence comes from Pseudomonadales bacterium, assembly GCA_963664635.1. Taxonomy (GTDB): domain Bacteria; phylum Pseudomonadota; class Gammaproteobacteria; order Pseudomonadales; family Azotimanducaceae; genus VXNE01. The sequence goes on from OY761542.1 coordinate 2,583,536, forward strand.
TGCCGTACGAGATGAACAGGATGGCCTTTCACCCGAAGGACCTGAAGTCGGACGAGCACCGCGCGCGCCATCCGCTGGGCCGTGTCCCGGTGCTCGACGACGGGGACATCCGCATCTATGAATCGGGCGCGATCGTGGATTACGTCCTGGAACGCCACGAGAACGGTGGTCTGAAACCGGCCGTCGACGCTCCGGAGTTCCCGATGTACCTGCAATGGTTCCATTACTGCGAGGGCATGGTGATGCCCCCGGTGAACACCATCATCGTCCACACCCTGCTGCTGCCGCCGGATCGCCGCGACGAGACCGTCCTCGGACAGGCGCAGCGGTTGCTGGGCCGGTCGCTCGCTCCGGTGGACGAGAACCTCGCGGGCAAGGACTACCTGATCGGGGACTTCTCCGGCGCGGACGTCATGCTCGGACACGCCTGCTTCATGAGCAATCGCCTCGGTTGCGTGGCGGACGAGATGACGAACCTGAAGGCGTACGTGGAACGGATCACGGCGCGGCCGGCGTTCCAGACGGCGATCAACATGCAGTAGGGGACCGGGCTTGTCCCGTCCCGAATCGAGTTACTCGATGTGCTGGATGCGGGCGACCATGTGCGTCGCCCTTACGCCGTGTCGTCGTTTCAGGAAGCGCCGCCGTCTGTGAGAAAACAGTGCAGGCCCGCTTCGCCGAGCCAATCGGCGACCTGCCGCCGGTCCGCATCCGACAGCGCATGGGCGATCTTGTCGAGGATCATCTGCCGCGACTGCTCCGGATAGGGCCGCGACAGGTAGCTCACGTCTTCCCCGTAGATGTCGGCCCGACACGCCTTCGCGCCGGCCTGCTGGGCGTCCCGGTTCGCCAGCACGTATGGCTGGTAGGTCGAGGTCATCTCCTCGAGGACGAAGCGGGCGAAGTCCGTTGACGCCGGGAAGGCGGTCAGTTCGCCGGCGCCGTCCCAGCCGTCCCCCGAGCCGTCGGAGAACGCCACCACCCGGGGATACCCCGCGGTGACCTTCTTCGGGTCCGGATCCATGTACGTGTGGGCGCGCAGGCCGCCGAGGACGATGCAGTCCACCGCGCAGGGCCGGTCGCCAAGGAGGTAGGGGGTCTTCGCAAGCTGCGCCTCGGCGGCCTCGAGGATGCGCACGTACTCTTCTTCCGCGGCCCGGCGCTGCCCCTCGGACTCGGTCCCGGTCGCCCGGCACGCCCGCGGCCCCCACCCCCGCACCCGCTCGGCCACCTCGGTCATGCCGCCGGCCATGCGCGTCGAGGCGAACAGCGCGCTGTCGGGGTAGTGCCAGCGATAGTGGACCATGGTGCGGGCGATCCACTCGTCGAAATACTCCTCCACGACCTGCACGAGGACGCCGATGGGACCTTCCGGGAACATCCGGCGGTGGGGGAAACGGGCGTCGAGGAGATGCATGAGCGGGGTGGTGTCCCCGATCATCCAGTGCTCCGGCGTCTGCATGACGGGGACCTGGTGGGTACCCGAGCGGCTCTCGATGTTCGCCGGGTCGTGCCGGTTCTTGTTGCGCATCTCGAAGTCCATTCCGTAGAAGATGCAGGCCGCCTCCAGCTTGCGCGTGAAGTAGCTCAGTTCGCCGCCGTAGATGATGTAAGGGTCGCTCACGAAGGATCTCCGCTGGTGGTGGGGTCGTCGGTGGTGCGAGGCGTCAGCCGTGGTAGAACGGCCGCCCCGCATCCCGCAGCCAGATGCGCACGAGGTGCCGGCGGCGCTCGGGTTCGTCCCAGTCCTCGAAGGCCGTGCGCCGGTGTCCGACCCGCCGGTTGTTCACGATCTGTACCTGGCCGGGCTCGAAAACGAAGGACTTGCCGAGCCCGTCGCGTTCCGGGACTTCGATCAGCGCGTCGAGCGCGGCGCGCGTGTGCGCGTCCGGCCGCTCGTCGCGCACGTGGTACCCCGCGAGGACGAGATAGGGGGAGTAGTTGGCGAGTACCCGCTCGCCGTCGGCCTCGAACACCGGCTGGCGCGAAACGCGCCGATCACCCGGCGCATGCTCCATCTGTCGGTCCCAGTACACGGGCTCGTAGAGCCGCGGGACCAGGTCGCCGTAGTCCTCCAAGAGGAGGTTGTAGACCGTCTCCAGACTGACCAAGCCGCTGACGCCGCCGGACTTGGCGGTCTGCAGGCAGAGCAGGGCGGCGCAGTCCGGGGCCAGATTGAAGGCGTTGTCGGTGTGATAGCCCTGATGGCCGTTGGTCTTGGACGACCGCACGCCGGTCCCTGGCCCGGCCTTCCTGCGGGTGTCGAGGACATCGTAGAGCATCGTCCCGGCCCACTTCTGCGCCACCGGCCGGCCCACGAGGGACATGAGCAGCCAGTAGAGCGCCACGGCGGTCTCCCGGGAGACGCGCTCGACCGGCAGCCGGTCGATGATGGCGAAGCCGATGCCGTCGTACACCTGGGTGCGCACGCGCCGCATCGCGGCCGTGCAGGCGGCCAGGCCGAAGAAGTCCGGGGATAGGGCCTCGACGGGTAGAGGATTCGACTCGATCTCGAGGGCCGCGGCGTCGAGTTCGGCGAGACAGTCGGCTTCGAGCGCGACCAGGCCGTCGTCCTCGAGCAGGGTCTCGGCGGCCCAGGTCATTGGGCTGGCCAGGGGCGTGTGCATGACGGTGGACATGGGTCTGTTGGGCGGGGAAGCGTCGGTGGTCTGACGCTATTGTGCCGCAGACCTTCGTTGAAGGGGGAGTCCCTCGCGTGAACGGCCAGGGTGTGATTGGGTGCTGGCACAACACACTTTAGCGTCGCTAAAGTGTGTTGTGAATTTTGAGGTTTTGCGATGGAGATTCGGAAACTCGTCGAAGACGAGGTGTTCTCGCCACGCCTGGTCGCTGACGAACTGCGGACCACGAAGGGTGAGATCGCCAAAACTCTGGGGCTTGGGAAGGACGCGTTCACGCGCGGGTCGAGGATCCGGGCGCGCAAGTCGCAGACCCGGCTGCGGCAGATGGTGGAGATCATCAACCGCGTTGAGGAGGAAACAGGCTCTCCGTTGGGGGCTTATGCCTGGTTCCGTAGCGCCCAGCTTCCCGGGTTCGGCCGCGCGACGCCCGACCTGCTGGTGCGGGAAGGGAGAGCCGGCGACGTGCACGCCTATCTGGACCGCATTGCGGCGGGAGGTTATGCCTGAGGGTCAAGCGTCGCGTTTCGGCGGACGGCGGCGGCGCAGCGTCGGCACGGTCCTGACGCCCTGATGCGGTTCCGCGGGGTCGTTTACCGGGCGCACAATCCGCAGTGGGCCTGGACACCGCTGTCCGGCGAGGGGACGCGCCGTTACGGCGGGCGTTTCAACAGACCCGGCGTGGCCGCGCTCTACTGCTCACTGGCGCCGGTCACCGCGATTCGGGAGGCGCAGCCCATCGGACGGCCGATGCAGCCGCTGACGCTCTGCGCCCATGACGTCGACGCGGAACCGGTGTTCGACGCCGACGATCCGGCCGCGTTGCAGCAGGCGGGCACGGATCCGTCGGAGTTGGCGTGTCCAACGTGGGAAGCCGACATGCTCGGCGGCCTCGGCAGCAAAGTGCCTGTGTCTCGGCGTCTTGCCGCCCGACTGGTCACGGCGGGATACGTCGGCATGCAGGTGCGTAGTTTCGCGATCGGCGCAAGTGCCGGAGACCGGAATCTCGTGCTGTGGCGGTGGGGACAAGACCGCCCGGCTCGCGTCGTCCTGATCGACGAGGAAGACCGTCTCAAGCGCTGATTCGCGTCACGTGCGGGCATTCGGCGCCGCGGTTGAGCCTTCTTGTGGGGCTCCCGTTGCGCCCGCGCGCCGCCGCGCCAGTTCCTCGAGGATCTCGGCGTGGCGTTCGCGGGTCAGCCGGTAGCGCGTGTAGCACCAGATCGAGACGAAGCCGAAGGCGGCGACGACCGGGCCGTACACCATGCCGAGATTCACCAGCGTCTCCGGGGGTACGTCGGCGGCGGTCCTGATGTGCGCGCCCCGGGGCCAGGAAATGAGGTCGAGCGCGACGCCGGCGATCACGTTGCCGACGCCCGAGGTCGCCTTGGCCGAGAAGGAACTGGCGGCGAAGAAGATGCCCTCCTGGCGCTTGCCGGTCTCGTATTCGTGCTCGTCGATGATGTCCGCGACCATCGAGCCGAACGCCACGTTGGCTTGCACCGTGGAGGCGCCCTGGATGACCTTCATCGCGATGAGCAGCCCGATCAGCAGCGGCTCTCCGTTCTCCGGGAGCCAGTCCATCAGGCGCGCCACGATGGGGATCGTCTGCCAGAACGCCCAGGAGAGTCCGCCGAAGATCAGGCCCGCCTTCTTGCCGAAGCGGCGGAAGAAGGCGGGACAGAAGAGGGACCCCACCAGTACGCCCACGGGATAGGCGCAGATGACGAGCAGGATCGACGCGCGGTCGAGTTCCCAGAAGTAGGTGAACACGTACAGGTCCAGGCCGCCGTTCACGCCAACCATGACGAAGATGACGAGCACCCCGAGGAACAGCCAGCGGAAGGAGCGGCTGCGCATGGCGGCCGCGATGTCGAGGAGCGCGCGCCAGAGCACCCTGCCGAGGCCCAGCCGCGGGGCGGCCGGCGCGACGGGGAGGAACGGAATCGCCGTGCGGGTGCCCCAGCCGCTCCAGAAGATGGTCACCCCCATCAGGCCCGCCAGCAGCAGGGCGAAGCCGGGGTAGACGGCGGCGTTGAGCTGCCCGTTCTCGAACTCCGCGGTCGGCATGAAGAAGTACAGGAACCCGACGGCAAACGTGAACAGCACGCCGACGTTGGCGAAGAACATGCGGTATCCGACCAGCTTGGAGCGCTCGTCGTAGTCCTCGCTCAGTTCGGCGCCCAGCGCGATGTGGGGCACGTGGTACAGCGACATCGACGTCCGGGTGGCGTTGGAGAACACGACCAGCCAGACGAACAGCCCGAACTCGCTGGTGACGGGCGGGTGGAACAGGAAATAGAACGACACCATCAGCGGCAGGATGGAGGCGTACATGAACGGGTGACGGCGCCCGTGGCGGGACTTCCAGTGATCGGACAGGGACCCGGCCAGGGGATCGGTGAACGCGTCCACTACCAGCGCGATCCCGACCGCGGCGCCGGCCAGGGAGCCGGACATCCCGAGCACCTGGTTATAGTAGAAGATGAGGAACGTGCCGTAGCCGGCGGCGAAGAGCCCTTCGGCGGCCTGGCCGACGCCGAACGCCAACTTCATGTCGAAGCGGAGTTTGCCCGTTAGCGGCATGGCTGCTCCCTTTCCACGTGGTTGCCGCGATGCGGCGGCGCAGGCCGCGCGCCGACCGCTACAGCAGCAGCGCCACAGGCCCCGCGCCGACCGCTACAGCAGCAGCGCCACCCGCGACACGAGCCAGTACGAAGCCACCGTACCCATCCCCCAGAGCGGCGCGTTGACCACCCAGGGCGGCAGTTCCGCCCGCGTGCGGCGCACGACCGCGATGAGCGCCAGCGCCGCCGCCACCACGATGAGCTGCCCGATCTCGACGCCGACGTTGAACAGGAACAGCGCCCACAGCGCGCCGGCCTTCGGCAGGCCGATGTCCGCCAGCGCCCCGGCGAAGCCGAAGCCGTGCAGCAGACCGAACACCAGCGCCACGATCCAGGTGTGCCGGGCCGTGATGGTCCCTTCCGCGCCGCGCAGGCGCTCCACGGCGAGGAACAGGATCGACAGGGCGATCACGGCCTCCACGGGCGCCTGCGAAATGCGCACGACCTCGAGCGCGGAGAGGCCCAGGGTGATGCTGTGGGCCACGGTGAACCCGGTGATCGTCTTGATGAGGGTGGAGGGCTTCGAGATGAAGAACATCAGCCCGATGACGAACAGGATGTGGTCGAAGCCGAGCAGCAGGTGCTCGATGCCGAGGGTCAGGTAGCCGAGCACCTGCGGGCCCTGGCCGGCTGCTATCGTGAAGAACGGATCCTCGGGCCGCAGGAGCCTGGAGATCGTCGTGCCGTCCTCGAGGGCGACGTTCACGAGCACGTCGGTCAGCGTGCGGGACAGCCCGTCGATGCCCACGGCGTGACCCACCAGGCCGTCGGCGCCGCAGTCCGCGCGCCACTGGTGGATGAGCGCGGAGCGCTGGACGTCCGCCACCTGTTGCAGATCGAGCGTGCAGTGCTCGGGGAACGACGGTTCCAGCGGCAGGCGGCGGTCGCCGAGCAGGGGCTGCTTCCAGAGCACGTCGTAGACGTTGGATTCGGTCTCGGTGATGCCGAGGTAGGCGGGGCGTACCTCGTGGCCCTGGGCGGCCGCGGTGAAGAGGACGCAGACGAGCGCGGCTACGGCGCCGTGGGGGACGCCCTTGCGGCGTCCCGTTCTGAATGGATGCACGGGCCACCGCGGGCGACCACAAGGGCCGCCCCTACGGCGTCCCGCGTCGAAGCGGCCCTCGCCGGAGTGCGCTCTCACTCGGCCTCCGCCAGCTCGGTTCCGTCCGTCGCAGCCGCCGGGATCTCGATCTCGACGCGGTACTGGGCGGCGAGGGTCTCGTAGTAACTGTCGTTGGCGTCCGAACGCCGCTGCGCGTCGTAGTCCGTGGCGATGCGCTCGCGGACCTCGCCGAACGCCGGCAGGCGGCTGGGCGTGCGGCGGTCGATGCGCACGAGATGAAAGCCATAGCCGGACTGGGCGGGGCCGACCCACCCGTCGTCTTCCAGTTGCGGCAGCGCTTCGGAGAAGCCCGTGCCGAAGTCCTTGCGGATGTCCGCGACGGTGACGTGGGCGTAGGTGCGGCGCAGCATGAACGGGTCGCCGATCGTGCGCCAGTTGTCCTCGGTTACCTCGGGCAGGGCGGCCTGGGCGTCCGCGCGCGCCGTTTCCCGCCGGTCCGGGCTAAAGTAGATGTGCGAAAAGGTGAAGCGGGCCGGCACGCGGTAGCGCTCCACGTCCGCCTCGAAGAACTCCGTGAGCTGGGCCTCGGTGGCGGGCTCGAGGAGCGCGAGATCCTCGGTCAGGAACGTCAGCTTCTGCGCCAGGCGGCGGCGGATGATGACGTCGTTCGCGTCGAGCCCCATCTTGAGCGCCTCGCGCACGAGCATCTCCTCGCGGACATGCGCGTCCACCAGGCCGGCGAGTTCGGTCTCGGTGGGGTCGCGGCCCATCTGCGCGCGCCACTGGTCGGAGAGGCGGGCGATGTCCAGGACGCCGACGTCGATGATGTCGTCGTCGGGATCCGGTCCCCAGGCGTCCACGGCGAAGATCACGACGCCGAGCAACAGGAATACGGCAAGCGGGTCCTTGAGATATTTCATCGACTCTGTAATCCGGGGTGGGGCGGGCGGGGCCTCAACGCATCTCGAAGCCGCCGGCCACGTTCAGGGCGATGCCGCTGACGTTGGGCGCGGTCGCCAGGAACACGGCGGCCTGGCCCATGTCCTCGACCGTCTGCGGCCGGCCGAGCGGGATGATGTCCTGCATGCGCTGCTCGAACGACTCGTTGCCCGCGTTCGCCATCAGGTGGTCGGACCACATGGCCGTACCGACCATCCCCGGGCACAGGGCATTCACGCGGATGCCGTCGCCGGCGAGTTCCAGCGCGAACGACTGCGTGATGCCGACGACGGCCCACTTGGATCCGCAGTACGCCGCCATCGAGGGCGCGCCGCGCTTGCCGGCGATGGACGCCGTGTTGACGACGGCCGCATCGTCGGAGGCGCGCAGGCTCGCCGCCGCGGCCCGCGTCATGAGGAACACGCCCTTCACGTTCACGTCGAAGATCTTGTCCCAGCGCTCTTCCGAGAACGTCTCGAGCGTACCGCTGTCGACGACGCCGGCGTTGTTGACCAGCACGTCGAGCCGCCCGAACGCCTCGACCGTGGCGGCCACGGCGGCCTCGCACGAGGCGGCGTCGGTGACGTCCAGGGGCGTGGAGCGGATGTCGCCGAGGGGCGACAGATCCTCGACCGTACGGGCCATCTCGGAGTGCGAGGCGAGTTCGTAGGTCCAGTCCGAGTCGCCGTCGGGCGTCAGGGCGAGGTCCGCGATCATCACCGCGTGCCCGGCCTCCAGGAAGCTCTGCGCGATCCCGCGCCCGATACCGCGCGCGCCACCGGTGACGAGTACCGTCCTTGCGTTGCCCATGCGTGCTCCTCCCGGCCGCGATTATAGGCTGGCTTCCGGCTCCGGGGCCGTCAGTGGTTGAGCGCCGCGACCTCGGGCAGGACCCGGTCGATCAGCAGCCGGGTCTGGGCCAGCATGTCGTCGGTGCCGGAGGCGATCGGCCGGAGCACGAACTTGTGGACGCCGGCCGCGCGGAACTGGTCGAGCAGGGCCATGATCTCCGCCGTGCCGCCGATGGCGGCGTACCCCTCGGCCTTGCGGCCAAGGCGCTGGGTCAGGAAGCGGGTGTAGCGCGTGACGATCGGCTCGTCCGGGGAGCCGAAGCGGAAGCCGAACCCGGCGCCGTAGTGGTCCTCGTCGATGCTGCGTCCGAGTTCGCAGGTTCTCGCCTTGATGGCGGCGATCACCGGGGCGGCCTCGTGGGCCGAGTCGATGCCGGCCTGCCACCCGGTGCCCCAGCGCGCCGTCCGCTCGATCGCCCGCGGCGCCGAGCCGCCGACCCAGAGGGGCAGCGGGTCCTGTATGGGACGGGGATAGATACTGGCTTCGTCCAGCCGGTAGCAGCTCCCCTCGAACGTGACGGGTTCGCCGGTCCACAGGGCCGTAAGGATCTCGAGCCCTTCGTCCATGCGCTTGCCGCGCCCCTTCGTGGGGGTGCTGGTGGCCACGTAGTCGCGGGACAGGGAGCTGCCGATCCCGAAGGCCGGCAGCAGCCGTCCCTCGGAGAGCACGTCGATGGTCGCGCACTGCTTGGCGGTCAACACTGGGTCCCGCAGGCCGAGGCTCGCGACGTTCATGCCGAACTTGATGCGGCGCGTACCGCCCGCCAGCGCGGCCATGACGCTCATGCACTCAAGGCCGCCGTCGGCCCCGATGATGCGATCGGACTGCCAGATCGAGTCGACGCCCCCGGCGTCGCAGAGGTCGACCCAGCGCCAGAAGCCGCGCGCGTCGTCGAAGTTGAAGTTGGCGATACCGACGCCGGCGCTGATGGTCACCGCGCGCTCCTCGTTGTGCTGCCTGAACCTGTCATGATCCCGAAGATGCGCCGCGCGCTGCAACCACGGGCGTGCGTTGGGTGCTTTGGCCCTACGTCTCGCGGAGGCGGGCCAACTCCGCGGCCATCGCCTTCGTTTGCCGCAGGGCCTCGTCTCTTTCGCGTTCCGCGTGTTGGCGCGTCCGCGTTTCCGCATTGGCGCGCCGTTCCGCCCGTTGGCGAGCTTCAACCTCGGCGTCGCCCCTGCGTTCCGCCTCGCTCAACGTGCGCAGGTCCTCGCCCTTCGCGGGGTCGTGCCAGCGCAGGCCGCCCTGGGCGTCCAGATGGGCGCACAGGTCCAGCACTTCACTGTGCAGGCCCGGCGGGCCGCCGACGCTGATCGGCGATCCGGCAAGCTCCTCGTACACTCCGCCCCGCAGCCGGAATCCGGCAAGCCGTGTCTCGGCCGCGGGGCGCGCGTCGTACACGAAGTACTCCCGCACGCCGAGCGCTTCGTAGGTCTTCCGCTTCTCCCCGTAGTCGCGCCGCCACGTCGACGTGGACGCCACCTCGAGCACGAAGTCCGGCGCCTTGCCCTCGTCGGCGACCACGTAGGACAGTCGGTCCCGCTTCGGGACGCCGAAAGACACCAGCACGTCGGGCGCCAGCCGGGGATAGACGGGGCGCCCCGTGCGGTCCGTGCGGGGCGCCGTCCCGTGGAGCGGCAGGTGATACAGGAAGATGTCCGCGGACACGGCCACGTCGTCGCGGTCCGCGTAGCGGTGCGCCAGGGCGCCGAAGGTGTAGTGGATCCACCTGGCCTGCTGGTCGCTATCCGGCATGGGCCGGTCGTCGGTCTCCGGCAGGTCGTCCTCGTGGAGCGCGAGCAGCGTCAGCATCGCTTCGCTCGGCGCGGGTTCCGCCATGGCCTGGCTCCTGTGTCTGTCCGTGCCTTGTCCGACCCCGGTGTCCCGCACGGTGGTCCGCGGCATCCGTCGGCCGGACGATCTTCGCCCGCCCGGCGGCGTTGCAGCGGACCGTAGCATAGCCACCATCGCCGCCCAAATGGCGGTGAGTGCGTGCCCGGGCCGCCCGAAGGCCGGGTCGGTCGGCTCGCGACATGGGGATGACGCGGGAGGTCATGATCGCCGGCCATGTTCGACCGACCGCGGCTCGCCGTAAACGGCAAACGGCTGGCGCGCTTGTGGCCGATGACCTACACGAACGTCGGCCAGAGTCTCAGGGTCGCGGGTCTGCGCGGACCGCCGGCGTGGCGCGCACGCTGTCGCGGCGATCTAGCGCGTCACGCAGCCGGTCCCCGAGCACGTTGCAGGACAGTAGCGTCAGTGCGAGCAGGCCGGCTGGAAACACCAGTTGCCACCACGAGGTCTGCATCGACCTCGCGCCGTCCGAGATCAACACGCCCCAGCTCGCGGCCGGTTCCTGGATGCCGAGGCCGAGGAAGCTGATGAAGCTCTCGGCGAGGATCACGCCGGGAACGGTGAGGGTGGCGTAGACGATGGCGGGACCGGACACGTTCGGGATGACGTGGCGCAGGACGATCCGGGTCCGCCCCGCGCCGAGGGCCCGCGCCGCGTCGATGTAGGCCTCCTGGCGCACCGCGAGGGTCTGGCCCCGCACGATGCGTGCGAGATCCAGCCAGGACACGGCGCCGAGGGCGATGAACAGCAGGTAGGGGTTGCGCCCGAACACCACGACCAGCAGGATCACGAAAAGGACGAAGGGCAGGGCGTAGAGCGCATCGACGATGCGCATCATCGCCTGGTCGACGCGTCCGCCCAAGAGCCCCGAGACGGCTCCGTACGGTACTCCGATCAGGACACTCACCGCCGTCGCGAGCAGGGCGATCGAGATGGACACCCGCCCGCCGGACCAGGTCCGGGTCAGCAGGTCGCGCCCGGCGCCGTCCGTTCCGAACCAGTGCGCCGCGCTCGGAGTCTGGTCGATCGCATCCCAGTCGACATCGTCGAGGGCCCAGGGCGACACGGCGGGCACCACCACCGCCAGCGCCATGATCACGCAGAGCGTCAGGAACGCCGTCCGGGTCCACGGGCTCCCGAGCACCGCATCACGGAAGAGTTCCCTCATCGGCCGAACCGGATGCGCGGATCGAGCCGCGTGTACACGAGATCGACCGCGAAGTTGAATGCCAGGATGGCCGCCGCGTAGACGACCACGGTTCCCATCACCAGGGTGTAGTCGCGGTTCAACGCACCCTGCACGAAGTAGCGGCCGAGCCCCGGCAGCGAGAACACCTCCTCGATGACCATCGAGCCGGCGAGCACGGCCGCCGCCGCGGGCCCGAGGAACGAGACCACCGGGATCAGCGCCGTCGGCAGCACGTGCCGCGCGACGATGCGCCGTGGCGGCAGCCCCTTGGCGAGCGCCGTGCGCACGTGGGGCGACGCCAGCGTCTGCACGACACTGCCCCGGGTCAGCCGCGTGAACGCCGCCAGGTACGGCAGGGCGAGCGCCACCGCGGGCAGGACGACATGGGCGGGACTCGTGAAGCCGCCAGCGGGCAGCCAGCGGAGGACCACGGCGAAGACGAGGACCAGGAGCGGGGCCACGACGATGGGCGGCAGCGCGAGCCCGGCCGTGGCGGCGAACGTGAGCCAGCGGTCGCGGGGTCCGTCCCGGGCGAGGGCGGCTCCGGTGCCGGCCGCGACGCCGAGTCCCGCGGCCAGGACGAGCGCCAGGCCCCCGACGGTGAGGCTGACCGGCAGCCCGCTCGCGATAAGCTCCCCGACGGTGAAGTCCTTGCTGCGGAACGATGGGCCGAGATCGCCGCGCAACAGCATGCCGAGATACCGGACGTACTGTGCGGGGAGTGGTTCGTCGAGGTGATAGGCGGCGCGCAGGTTGGCCTCGACTTCCGGGGTCAGGCGCCGCTCGCCGTCGAACGGACCCCCTGGGGCCGCCCGGAGCAGGAAGAACACTACGGTGACGATCGCCCACAGGGTGACGAGGGAGGCTACCAGGCGTCGTGCCAGGTAGACGGTCATCGTATGTCAGTTGCGCGCGGACAGCGCTGCGCTCCCGTCACCACTCGTTCCATGACGGCAAATGGTGCCATGCGTGGTTGTCCGGTCAACCATGCCGTAGCATCTCGGATGGCACCTGGGCTGCGGTATGCATGGGCTGTCGCAGCCGCGCCCGCGCCGGATTTCCGTTGCCGAGATCAGGACGGCGCGGAGGAGGCAACCGAGGTCGTTTGCGTAACGGGCGACTCCGGTTGCAGGTCAAGCCGCCCGTATCGAGGAGGCTCGCATGCCCGAGGTGGAGGTGTATGGACCCACCGTTTCGCCGTTCGTCGTCAAGGTCATCGCGGCCGCCGACTACAAGGCGCTGGAACGTCCGGAACGAGCAACGCACCATTGCACGGAATGCGCGGTTCGTACCGGCTCCGCTGCGCCCGTTTGCAAAGCCGCTACTGCGAGCACTCGTTGGGAGACAACCCGCGGCCCAGGGCATGGGACGCTTGCCCTACGACCTGCTCATCGCGGAGTTCAGGAAACGGCTCGACGACCTGGTGCTGCTCCTTGGGGAACGGGCCTTTTTCTACTCGGATCGGCCCGGCGCGGCGGACTTTGCGATCTATGGCGTGTTCCAGACCGGCTGCTCGGAGAACGTAACGCCTGACTTCGCCGAGCAGGTTGCCGGGCGCCCGACCCTGGTCGCCTGGCACGCGCGAGTGGAGGAAGCGGCACGCTACTTGGCCGGGCCTCAAAGAGGCAGGTAGACGCGCGTTTCCCGGTCTTCTTCCGCCACTTCGCCCGGGTCGTTGGTGTAGACGTCCCAGCCGCCGAAGCCGTGTTCCGAACCGAGCTCACCGGCGCGGTGCATGACCTGGCTCCAGACCGAGCCAACCTCTTCGTACGCCCCCACGTGAAGCGCCGTGAGCGCGTCGCCTCCCGGCAGCGTGTGGTTCTCGATGTCGCCCTCGCCGGGCATCGGCTCCCCAACGGGCATGCCGGCGGCAATGTCGCAGGACACGCCGTCCATGCTGAAGTAACGCATGAAGGGCATGCCGGCAGGTTGCTGGCCCGCCTGGACGATGTACTGATACACCCGTGGAAGAATGTCGGCCAGCGCCCCACCCAGTTCCTCCACCGCAACCTTGCGGCGGACCACCATTGCCGGTTGCGGCTTGAGTTCAACGGTCTCGATGTTGACGTCGGACATGGGTACCTCATCAGGTCAGGCCAACCGCGGGCAGTGTACGGCACGGCAGAACACCACGGTGACGATCACCCGGAACGTGGCGTCCGTGGCGGTCAGACGACCCAACCCGCCGATAGCACTTCCGCCTGCTCGATCACCGTTCTGGTCGCGCTCTCCTGCTTGTCCGGCGGATAGCCGTGCTTGCGCAGGATCCTCTTGACGAGGCGGCGGAGGTTGGCGCGGACGTTCTCACGCAACGTCCAGTCGATGGTCACGTTCGCGCGCACCGTGTGCACCAGCTCGCGAGCGATGATGCACAGCGTCTCGTCGCCGAGCACTTGCACGGCGCTGTCATTGGTCTCCAGCGCGTCGTAGAACGCGAGTTCGTCGTCGGACAGCCCCAATTGCTCGCCGCGGGCGCCCGCCTCCCGCATCTCGCGGGCGAGGTCGATCAGCTCCTCGATGACTTGAGCCGCGGCCACGGACCGGTTCTGGTAGCGGCGGATGGCGAGGTCCAGCATCTCCGCGAAGGAGCGCGCCTGCACCACGTTGCGGCGGCGACGCGAGGTCACTTCCCCCCTGAGCAGCTTCTCCAGCAGTTCCACGGCCAGATTGCGATGCTCCATGCCGCGCACCTCGGCGAGGAACTCGTCCGACAGGATGGAGAGGTCCGGTTTCTGGAGTCCGGCGGCGGCGAAGATGTCGATGACCCCTTCGGGCGCCACGGCCCGGGAAATGATCTGGCGAACGGCGTTGTCGAGGTCCTCCTGCGGTCTGGTCTCGATGGCGGCGCGCTTCGCCAGCACGGATTGCACGGCCTGAAAGAAGCCCACGTCGTCGCGGATCCGCGTCGCCTCGTCGCTCGGCACCGCGAGCGCGAACGCCCGGGACAGGTCGCGCACGGCGGCGACGAAGCGGTCCTTGCCGTCCTCCTGGGCCAGGAGGTGCTCTTGCGCCGCCGGCAGCAGCCCCAGCCGCTCCGCCGGCGTGCCGGTGGTCCACGCGTCGAAATCGAAGCCGTGCAGCATGGCGAGGCACACCTCGTGCTTCTCCAGCATGAACGTGATCGCCCGCGCCTTGTCCACGGCGGTCTGGCCCGTGCCGCCGCTTTCGGTGTAGGTGGCCAGCGCCTGTTTGAGTTCGTGGGACAGGCCGAGATAGTCCACGACCAAACCTCCCGGCTTGTCGCGGAACACGCGGTTGACGCGGGCGATGGCCTGCATCAGGCCGTGGCCGCGCATCGGCTTGTCCACGTACATGGTGTGCAGGCTCGGTGCGTCGAAGCCGGTGAGCCACATGTCGCGGACCAGAACGACCTGGAAGGCGTCTCCGGAGTCGCGGAAGCGTTTCGCCAGGGCTTCCCGGCGCGGCTTGTTGCGGATGTGCCGCTGCCACGCCGGCGGGTCCGAAGCGGACCCCGTCATCACGACCTTGATCCGCCCGCCCGCATCGTCGTCGTCGTGCCAGTCGGGGCGCAGGCGGACCAGATCGTCGTAGAGGTCGACGCAGATGCGGCGGCTCATGCACACGACCATCGCCTTGCCTGCCATGGCCTCGGTGCGCTCGTCGAAATGGGCGAGGATGTCCTCGGCGACGAGGCGCAGGCGTTGCTCCGTTCCCACGATGGCTTCGAGCTGCGCCCAGCGGGTCTTGAGTCGCTCCTTGCGTTCGACCTCCTCGCCCTCGGTCGCCTCCTCGAAGTCCGGGTCTATGCTGGGACGCGCGGCCTCGTCCAGCGCCAGCTTCGCCAAACGGCTTTCGTAGTAGATGGGTACCGTCGCCCCGTCCTCGACGGCCCGCTGGATGTCGTAGACGCTGATGTAGTCGCCGAACACCGCCCGCGTGTTGGCGTCCTGAAGCTCGATGGGCGTGCCCGTGAAGCCAATGAACGATGCGTTGGGCAGCGCGTCGCGCATGTGGCGGGCGTAGCCGTCGATGAAGTCGTACTGGCTGCGGTGCGCCTCGTCGGCGATCACCACGATGTTGCGGCGGGGCGACAGCAGTGGGTGGCGGTCTCCCTTTCCCTCGGGGAAGAACTTCTGGATGGTCGTGAATATCACGCCTCCCGCTGCGACGGACAGCCTGGCGCGCAAGTCCGCGCGGGATTCGGCCTGCACCGGCGGCTGGCGCAGGAGATCGCTGCAGCGTGCGAAGGTGCCGAACAACTGATCGTCGAGGTCGTTGCGGTCCGTCAGGACGACGACGGTGGGATTGTTCATCGCCGGTTCGCGGACGACGCGGCCCGCGTAGAACGCCATGGTCAGGCTCTTGCCCGAACCCTGGGTGTGCCAGACGACGCCGATGCGGCGATCACCGGTGTCACCCCCGGGACGGCCCGACTCGTAACGGCCGATGACTTGGCGCATCTCCCGCGCGCGTTGCAGTTCGGCCGCCCGCAACGTCTCGGCGACGGCGGTCTCGACGGCGTGGAACTGGTGGTAACCCGCGATCTTCTTGGCCACGGCGCCGCCGTCGTCCTCGAAGACGATGAAGTCGCGGACCAACGCGAGGAAACGCGACTTCTCGAACACGCCTTCGATCAGCACCCGAAGCTCCGGATAGAACGCGGGCGCGAGTTCCTGGCCGGTGATCGTTCGCCAGGGCTTGAACCACTCGCGGCCCGCCGTGAGCGTGCCGACGAGAGCGTTCAGGCCATCCGAAACTCCGAGTAGGGCGTTGCAGGCGAACAGCGCGGGCAACTCGGTCTTGTAGGTCTGCAATTGGCGGTATGCCGAGCGGACCGTCGCGGTTTCGTCCACCGGGTTCTTGAGTTCGATGATCGCGAGCGGCAGTCCGTTGACGAACACGACGATGTCTGGCCGCCGCCTGTGCTGATCTTCCTCGACGGTGAACTGGCTGACGACGGGCCAGAAGTTCGCTTCGGGATTCTCGAAGTTCAAGACACGAACCTGTTCACCCCGGATGTTCCCGTCTGGACTCCGGTACTCGACACCCACCCCGTCCACCAGCATGCGGTGGAAGTCGCGGTTGCGGTCTGCCAGCGTCGCGCCGTTGGGGCGCATCAGCTTGCGCTGGGCGTCGCGGAGGGCGTCTCTCGGAAGGGTGGGGTTGATCCTCGCGAGCGCACCTCGCAGCGGCGAGTCCAATACCACCTCCGCGTAGCTCTTCCGAATGGCGGTGGGGTCGGGTCCCAGGTCCGCACCGCCAAGCACTTGGTAGCCGAGCGCCCGAAACCAGTCCAGGGCCGCGTCCTCGACGATGGATTCGGTGACGATGGTCATCGCGTGGGAGCGCGCCCGAGTGCCGGTAGCGCCTCCAATCGGCCAAGCCATTGCCCGAAGTGGCGACACTCCGCGCGGATCCGTTCAAGACCGATACGCGCTGCCACGGTCGGACCATCCAGTCGCTTGTCGTATCTTGGTTCGTTCAGCACGCGGCCAAGTCGCGCAGATGGATGGGTCGTCAAACCGTCGTTGATGTGCTCCGGCGTTGAGACCGACTGGCGTACATCCCGTAGCTCCGTGACGCAAGTGTGCCAAGTGCTTCGCACGCCCGCGAAGGCTGAGACATCGGCGAACAGCAGAGACTCGAACTCGTACGGTTGGACGTGCGGAAGGAATCGGTCGGGGCGGCATCCTGCTACCTCGACCACTGCAGCCCCGAACGCCGCCTCGATTGCCCCCGCGCGTTCTACTGGGTCCGGGAGCCCTTTCGCCCCGCTCACGCCGGGGAAGTCGGAAGCGAGGCCGTACAGGTCGAAGAACGTCGAGACGTACATGTCGTCTCGCTCCTTGAGGACTCTCGGCAGGTGGTACAGCACTCGATCCGTGGTGTGCGCCCCACCGCGTGCCCTACGCGATGTTCGCAGCAGTCGCGGCGTGACGTAGACCGCCTCTTCTGCGAGCGTCGGCGCCATCACCCGCCTGATGAACGACTCTTCCGTGTAACCTTCGCCCACAACCACCAGCTCGGTCACGTCAGGGCCGTCCGCCGAACGTATTCATCATCCAAAGCTCGCCAAGCGCGTGGTCGCTGAGCCATTCCGCCAACTGATCCAGGTCCAGCCTGCGGAAGACCGAGGCGCCATCGCACCGCTCCGTGACGACAACGTCCTCCGGTCGTATCTCGTTCAGCAGATCCACCGACTGCGTGGACACGATGACCTGACGCGCCTCGCTGGCCCGACTCAGCAACGCTGCGAGAGTTGTGATCGCTGTCGGATGAAGACCCAGTTCCGGCTCGTCGATCAGGATTGTCGATGGCTGTATGTGTACCGGTTGAAGGAGGAGCGTGGCAAGGCAGGTGAACCGAATCGTCCCATCGGAGAGCTGGCGTGGTCCGAAGGTTCTCCCCTTCTCGACACCGCGTTCGAGCCATTCCAGATCGACCCTCTCGCCCGCTTCTTCGCGGTAGAGGAAATCCTCGATGTACGGCGCTGCAAGGCGCACCGTCTCGACAATTTCGCGGTAGTTCTCGGGGTGGCGTTCCCTGATGCGACGTAGGAACGGCGCGAGATTGCTTCCATCGGCGTGCAGTTGTAGGTTGTCCCGCACCGGTTGGGCCTGACGCATTCCGGCAGTGATCGACGTGTCCTGGAAGTGGTACACGCGCCATTCCGACATGGCCTCCCGGAGGTAACGGGCGAAGGGGTCGGCCTCCGTTTTCTCGACCAATGCGAGATCCGGCTCGTAGTGACCGCTCCCGACCCAGCCCAGGCTGGTCTCCTCATGGGTGAGCACCAGATCGTGCCCGGCCGCCGTCAGGCCGGCGCGGTAGGCGATGTCGGGGAAGGCAACCTCGATCTCCATGTCAGGCGTGTGTGAGCGGCCCCCGTGGAGCAACGCGTCCGGACCGTCCTCCTTTGCCACGAACAACCGAAGTCGCTCGTTAGCCATCGCACCGAACATGCGGAAGAGGTCCAGAAGATTCGACTTGCCCGAACCGTTCGGTCCGATGAGCACGTTCAGCGAACCGAGCTCGAAGCGCTCGAGTGCCGCGATCGACTTGAAACCGCGGACGGTCAGATGGCTGACGCTAGGCATGGGCGCGTCCCGTCACCGCCTCGACCGCTCTCTCGGCCTGCGAAACGCGGATTTCGCCGGAGATGAGCTTTGGCAGGAGAAGGTCTCGGATTCGCGCGAGGATGTCGTTCTGCCGCCTATTGGACTCGATTCGCGCCAAGACAGGAGAGGCCATGTCCGCAAAGACGCACATCAGGCTGTCGTCGGGAATCACGGCTTGTGTGGCGCACACCCGTTGGGGTCGGACGGCCGGATAGGCCGCGCCGTCCGCCAAGTGGGCGAGACGCTCGATGTTCTCAAGTGCGGTTGCGGCAAGGAACACGAACGCCCCATCGCGACGTTGGTGCGGCCTAAGGACTGCAAAGCCGGTACTGCCCGTGAGACCGTCAACTCCGATGAATGCGAAAGAGCCGTTGCCTGGGCGCACCGTTCCCACGATGGTGTCGCCCGGTCTCAGAATGCGTCTGGCGCGGCTGGGCGCCTCCTCCCAGGTGAAGCGCCGTATCCCCTCGATAGTGCCCCACTTCGTGTTGGCGAGATCTACGTAATCGACTCGTTCCGGAATGTTACGGCTTGACCAGGACTCCGGATTCACTTTGGCCAGTGCCGCCAAGGTTGCCGATGACCACCCGAACGGCTTGTGTTCGTCGTCGAGCGTGCTGGGGAACAAATCGGCAATTTGGTCTGGTAGTCCGGTAGCTCGTCCGGACATCTTGGCCAGCACCGGCTCGAAGTCCACGAACCACGACTTGAACAGCGCCCGCGCCTTTGCCTCCAGCGTCTCGTTCATGCGCCGGTTGAGTTCGATCTTGTCGTCCAGGGCGCCAAGAGTGCGGGCGACAGCACGTTGTTCTTTGGCGGGGCGACAGGCGACAGGCAACGTGGCCAAGTCGGTGGCTCTGATTCCCGACGCGCCTGCGCCTTGCTCGACGATACTGCGAATCGCCGATCGACCTTGGGGAGATTGCCAGTAGTAGTAGTAGTAGAGCGGATCGGCAAGAGACGGGTTCAGCCGTACGCGGATGACGTGCGATTCGAACGTGGTCAACTCGTTGTCGGACAAGAATATCGAACACTTACCGGCCCCCTTGAGCACGAGCGACTGGCGCGCAAAGAGCAAATCGCGATCTTGCAGGAGAAACTGGGACTCCTTCGACAGATCGAGAGGAACTCGATCCATCGCAACCCCTTTTAGCCTAGGGTATGCAAACACCTCTCGCATGTTGACCATCTTTACGCCAGAACCTCGCACTGCCTTCGGGCGCGTTAGTCCATTGCGCGTTGGCTCGGCAAAGAGAGATCGGAATGGAGACACCTGCTGCGCGGGATGCCGACGACCCATGTCCTTGGGAGTCGGCGGCCGGGCGGCCCGACACAACTCCACATGTTCTTGCTCGATCTGCTGTCGGAAGCTCTCTGGCACGTCCTGCCATACGGAGAGATCGACGCGAAATGGCAGGTCGCCTTCCTCAAATGCCTCACGTAGGGATGCGACGTCCCGCGCCTGCTCCGGATTCGCGAACACCACCACGTCCAGATCGGATGCCGGTCTGGAAGTCCAGCGGACACGGGAGCCATAGGCCCAAGCTTCCGTATTCGGAAGGTGTCGCGCGAGCAACGAGCGCACAGTTCGCACATGCTTCGGGGCGACGTCGATGGGGTTTACCGCCATGTGTCGCCGCTCATCGTCCCGTAAAGTTCAATGGCATCCTCGACGAAATCGGGCACCATGGCGAGGCAGGCCTTGGCCTTCTCGCCGTCGTAGTCGTGCGACGTGCTGGTGCGGGCATCGGCATAGCGAAGCCACTGCTCCAGGGGAGTTGGTAAAACGTCGCTTTCTTGGGCGAGCCGCAAGATGGGCTTGGGGCTGTTGGGTGGATCTGCGATTCCGAGAACCTCGATGAGGTATCGCTTCAACACCTTCCAAAGGCAGTCATAGCAGGTCTCGAAGCGCTGAATGACAGACTCCGCTATCCCCTCGCGGGTGATTTCGGTCAAGGTGGAGTCACTGCGCAGATGGTTCTCGTGCTGCTCTTCCAGTCGCTTCAAGGACGAATGGAACTTGCTGTAGTCGATCATGGACTGACCTGCGGGGGCGAGGATGACGGGCTGGGGACCGGCTCGCCGTGTTCGCGCAGGCTTTCGATGTGGAACGCGATGGCGGAACGCACTTCTCGAACGACCTCGTCCCGGGTGCCGCTGGTGGCGACGCATCCTGGAAGGTCCGGCGCGTAGGCCGAGTAGTTCCTCGGCGTCTGCTGGATGACGATCACGTACTCCATGGTTTCGTCGCATGCAACGGCGGTCATTCAACCGGGGGCCTGCTCGGCACTGCGAAACCCAACGTCTCCAGGTTTCGGGCGATGGCGGCGTCGAGCCGGGCGCCTTCCTCCTGCTGCTCCCCCAGTTCCGCGACGAGGCGCTGCATCTTCTCCGCGAACGGTTCGCCGTCGTCTACAGCGGGTGGGGCGCCTACGTAACGGCCCGGCGTGAGCACATGGTCGTGCTCGCGGACTTCCTCAAGCGGTACGCTCCGGCAGAATCCCGGCCGATCCTCGTATCCGCCGGCCTCGCCGCGCCAGCAATGGTAGGTGTCGACGATGCGGGTGATGTCCTCGGCGGTCAATTCGCGATGGGTGCGGTCCACCATAATGCCCAGTTCGCGGGCGTCGACGAACAGCACTTCTCCGCGCCTGTCCCGTAGCTCACCACCGCTTCGGTCGCGGGCGAGGAACCAGAGGCACGCCGGTATCTGTGTCGAGTAGAACAACTGGCCGGGCAGGGCAACCATGCAGTCGACCAGGTCGGCCTCGACGAGGTTGCGCCGGATCTCCCCCTCGCCCGACTGGCTCGAGGACATCGATCCGTTGGCGAGCACGAACCCGGCCGTTCCCGTCGGGGCGAGATGGTGGACGATGTGCTGCACCCAGGCGAAGTTGGCGTTGCCCTTCGGCGGGACGCCGTATTGCCAGCGCTGGTCGTCCGTCAGGCGCTCGCCGCCCCAGTCCTTCACGTTGAAAGGTGGGTTGGCGAGGATGAAGTCCGCCTTGAGGTCCGGGTGGCGGTCGTCGTGGAAGCTGTCGCCGTGGGCGATCTGGCCTTCGATGCCCCGGATGGCCAGGTTCATCTTCGCAAGGCGCCAGGTGGTGTAGTTGGACTCCTGACCGTAGATCGAGATTTCGCTACGCGCCCGGCCTCCGTTGCCGTTGCCCGTCGCGTGAGCCTCGATGAACTCGACGGACTGCACGAACATGCCGGACGAGCCGCAGCAGGGGTCGTAGACGCGGCCCGAATAGGGTTCGAGCATCTCCACGAGCAACCGGACGACGCATCGCGGCGTGTAGAACTCGCCGCCCTTCTTGCCTTCGGCGCCCGCGAACTGGCCGAGGAAGTACTCGTAGACGCGCCCGAGCACGTCGTTGGCCCGGGCCTGCTCGTCGCCGACCGCGACGTTGCCGACCATGTCGATGAGCTGTCCGAGCCGCTGTTTGTCCAGCGCGGGGCGCGCGTAGTCCTTCGGCAGGACGTCCTTGAGCGCGGGGTTGTCGCGCTCGACGCCGGACATCGCGTTGTCGACAAGCACGCCGATGGTGGGTTGCCGGGCGTGGGCGCCGAGGTGCGGCCAGCGTGCCTCCGGCGGCACCCGGAAAATCGCCTCGGCGGTGTACTCGTCCGGGTCTTCCGCGGCTTCCGCGCCCCACTCGGCGAGGACGGCGGCGTGGCGCTCCTCGAAGGCGTCCGAGATGTACTTCAGAAAGATGAGGCCGAGCACGACATGCTTGTACTCGGCGGCGTCCATGGAGCCGCGCAACGCGTCGGCCATGGACCATAGCTCGGACTCGTCGATGCCGATGGGGGAGTTGGACGGGCGGCTCGTCGGCGCGGCGCGCTGGGTCTGTTTGGCGGGCATCGCGACGGCAACCCGTCTGTGGCGTTCGGGCGATTCTAGCAACGCGGCGGGCGATCGTCGCTCGGAGCCGCGCGGCGCCCTTGCTCGCGCTCGTTGCGGACGTGCCCCCGGCCCAGCCCCGCCGACCTGTCATGGTCCGACCGGCTCCCGTCGCTACGCTCCTGTCACCGCTCGTCCCATGACAGGTACCGCGCTCCATGCACGTTGCGGGGATTCGCGTGCCAGCCACCGATGCGTGGGTTGACCAGGGCGCGGATCGTCACGGCGTAGAGCGGCGTGACGGGGTGCTCCGCGAGTCCGACGGCTTCCGCCTCGCGCAGCAGCTCAAGGCGCCGCGCGAGGTCGGGCTCGGCATGCGCCCGGTCCATGACGGAGTCGAACGCCTCGGAGGCGAACCGCCCGTAGTTCACGTCCCCGGTGTCGGACACCAGCAGGTTCAGGTAGTGCTCGGGGTTGTTCTCGCCGAACCAGCCGGCCTGGGCCACCTCGAAGTCGCCCTGGCGCAGGTCGGCGAAGTGGCTCTTGAGTTCGGAGTGGTGCAGCGTCGTCGTCACGCCGATCTCCTTCCACATGGCCGCGATGGCGACCTGCACGCGTTTCGACTCGAGGCCGCTGATGTAGCGCAGCGTGATGGCGAGGGGATTGTCCGGGCCGTAGCCGGCCGCCGCGAGCAGGCCGCGCGCACGTTCCAGCCGCTCCGGCCGCTCCCCGGTCACCGCGACGGCGCTGGCGTATCCCGGCACCATCGGCGGCACCAGCGAGACACTCGGCACCTCGTCACTCTGCATCACGCGCCCGGTGAGGAGGCTCCGGTCGATCGCGGTCCCGAGCGCCTCGCGCACCCGCGCGTCGTCGAACGGGGGCCGCGTCACGTTGAAGACGAGATACATGATCGAGACGAGCGGCGTGAGCCGCAGGTGGTCGGCCAGGTGTTCGCGTACCCAGTCCATCTCGCCGGAAGGGAAGTCGCCGATGGCGTCGATCTCGCCGGCGCGGTAGCGGTTGAAAGCTGCGTAGGAGTCGGCCGCAGGCAGATAGCGCACGCCTTCGAGCGTCACCGAGTCGGCGTCATGGAAGTGGGAGTTGCGCCGCAGGTCGACGTGGGCGTGGGGCTGCCAGTCCGCGAGGACGAACGCGCCGTTCGAGACCATCGTGCCGGGCTTCACCCAGGCGTCTCCCACCCGTTCGACCAGGTGTGCGGGGACCGGGTAGCCGGTGGGGTAGATGAGCCGCTCCGGAAAGAAGGGAAACGGCTGCTCTAGTTCGACGACCAGGGTCCGTTCCGACGGTGCGCGCACGCCGAGCGCGTCGGGGGGCGCGTCGCCGGCGTTGACCGCCGCCGCGTTGCGGACCGGGTACATGAAGTGCGCCAGGCTGGCCGCCGTGCTCGGATCGAGCAGTCGGCGGAACGCGTAGACGAAGTCCTGCGCGGTGACCGGCCGCCCGTCGGACCACTTGCCGTCCGCGCGCAGTTCGAAAGTCCAGACCAGCCCGTCGTCCGAGACCGACCACCGTTCCGCCGCGCCCGGCACGATGTTGCCCCGCGCATCGAACGTCGTCAGCCCGAGGAACAGGTCGTTGAGGATCGTCTCCTCGAGGCGCAGATTGTAGCGGTGCGGATCGAGTGTCTCGGGCTCGCCGCCGTTGCCGACGCGCAGGACGCGGGCGTCCACCGCGCCGGCCAGCAACAGCACGGCCGTTGCCAGGACGAGGACCCGCGACCACACGCAGGCGCTCCTCCGCCCGTCCAGCGGCCGCGGGATCAGGAGGAGTCGGGCTGGATGATCCCGCACGCTGCCCGGGCGCCGCCGGCGCATCCCGCCGCCACCCCTTCGGGGCAGTAGGTGTCCGCTCCGACGTGGACGATCAGCGCGCTGCCGTCCTCGTCCAGGATGGAGAGGGGTCCCGACGAGACCGTCACGCGCGACGTGGTGGTCGACATCGAGCCGCTCCCGGACGCGTCGACCACGAGGTTGACCAGGTCGCCGGAGTGGAACGGATGGTTGCCGTCCGGATTGGTGTTGCTGTTCGGGCCGGGATCGAAGTGTCCCCGCGCGGCCCCGCAGGGATCGCAGGCGGCCGTCTCGTGGATGTGCACGGCGTGGGGACCCTCCGCCATCGCGGACGCCTCGACGCGCACCTCGACGTCAACGAGCTTGATGTCCTCGACGGACGGCCGCTCGCGAAACGAGGCGGTGCCGATGGGAGCGCCTCCTTCACAGGTGTGGAGCGTCGCCGTGGCGCTCTCCTGGGCGGTTGCCTCGCCGCTCGCGGGGAGCCCCGCCAGCCCGGCGGCGAACAGCCAGGGAACGGCGAGCGCCGGCATGGGTCTGCGGAGTGCTGCATGGCGCGTGGTCGTCACGTCGGGTCCCCCGTTGTTGATCGCGCCTGATCGTATCACCACGCTCTCGGCCGAAGGCGGTGGCCGGCAGGGTGGCCGATGGAGGCGTTTGACATCGCTTTGTGTTGCATGGGACAAGGCGGTCTCAACAGGAGGTTCCGGATGCGCTTTTCGTCCAACGGACTGGCCTTTGCTGCATCCGGCACCGCCGGCGGCCTCGTCAGCAACGGGATCGCCTACTTCCTGCTGATTTATTACAGTCAGGTCGTGGGGCTGGACCCGGGCCTCGCCGGTTTCGCCCTCCTGCTGGCGCTGGTCTTCGACGCGTTTTCCGACCCTCTCGTGGGGCGCTGGTCGGACCGCATCCGCACGCGCCTCGGGCGGCGTCACCCCTTCCTCTACGTCGCGGTCGTCCCGGTCGCGGCCTGCTACTACTGCCTCTGGGTGCCGCCGGAACTGTCCGATGCCGGCCTGTTCGCCTGGCTGCTGACGTTCACGATCGGGCTGCGGCTGTCGCTGACGATGCACTCGGTCCCGTTCAGCGCGCTGCTGCCGGAACTGGCGCCGGACTACGACGAGCGCACCCGGCTGATGAACTACTCCGTGTCCGCGGCCTGGTTCTTCGGCACGCTCATCTCGGTGGCGATGTACGCGTGGTGGCTCGCGGACACGCCGGAGTACCCGGACGGCACGGGAGTATTGCGCCGCTCGGGTTACGTGGACGCGGGTGCGGTAGCGGCGGTGGCGGTCTGCATCTGTCTCGCCGCCGCGGCGGCCCTGACCCACCGGCACATTCCGAATCTCGCCAAGCCCGCACGGCGGGCGCCGTCTCGGGGACGTGTCCTCGGGGAGATCAAAGCCACGATGAACGACCGCAACCTCGTCGTGCTGCTGGCCAGCACCGTCCTCGGGGCCATCGCGGGAGGCACGTCGAGCGCGCTGTGGGCGTACATGCAACCCTGGTTCTGGGGTCTCGGCAGCGACGAGATCCGCACCATCCTGGCGGCCCAGCTCGTGGCCCCTCCGGTGGCGCTCGCGCTCCTGCCCCGCCTCGGCCGGGGCAGCGACAAGAAGAAGCGGCTGATCCAGCTCTCGTTGCTGGCGATCGCCGTCGTGTGCGGCCCGGTCTTCCTGGACCTGGTCGGTGCGTTCCCGCCGGCGGATCACCCCATGCGCTTCCCGCTGTTGGTCGTTTTCGGTGTCCTGCAGGTCGTGTTGTCCGTCATGACCGGCGCCCTCGCCGCCTCGATGGTGGCGGACGTGGTCGACGCCCGGGCGGTGGCGGTCGGCCGGCGCGAGGAGGGCCTCGTCATGGCGACGCTGTCCTTCGTGGGCAAGGTCGCCGGGGGCATGGGCGTCTGGACGGGCGGACTGGTGTTGACCGCGGTCGACTTTCCGACCGCGGGGGACATCGCCACCCTCGACCGGGGCGTCGTCGAACGATTGGGATGGTGGTACGCGCCGCTGCTCGCCGGCCTCTACGCGGCTTCCATCGTGGCGCTGCGCTTCTATCGCCTCGGCCGGGGGGACCACCTGGAGCACCTTGCGGCGCTGGCCGACCCGGAGCGGAAGAAGGTGGCGGATGGGGCCTGACCGGCAATCGAGGTTGAGACCCACCGCCGGCGCGCGATCGTCGATCCGGCGACTCCGTTGTGGGCGGTCAACCCGGGCGCGTCGTTGAGCGAAGTCTGGAAGGACTGGGAGAGACACCATGACACGGGAATTCGAACCGCCCCGTCAGCTCCTGCCGCGGAGTGCGTACGTGGACGGCGCCTGGCTCGAGCGCGAGCGGCGCGGGCTGTTCGACCGCTGCTGGGTGTGGGCGGGCCTGGAGGCGGACCTCGCCGAGCCCGGCGACTTCCTTACCGCGCGGGTCCTCGACCACCAGCTCTTCGTCCTGCGCGACGACGCCGGGGCGCTCCGCGCATTCCACAACGTCTGCCGGCACCGGGGCTGCGAGGTCGTGGAGGGGCAGGGCAACGTGGGCCAGGCCATCCGCTGCCCCTATCACCGCTGGACCTACGGCCTGTCCGGCGCGTTGCGCGCGGTCCCGAACGAGGACGCCTGCTTCGGCTCCGTCCCCAAGGAGCGCCTGTCGCTGCACGCCGCGTCGGTCGGCGTGCACCTCGGGATGGTGTACGTGAATCCGCATCCGGAGCCCTCCGAGTCCTTCGAGACCTGGATCGCGGGGCTAGACGAACACGCCTGGCCGCACGACCTGGCGGACGGCGCGCTGGCGTTCGCGGGCGAGATGACCTACGAGATGCGCTGCAACTGGAAGGTGTTCTACGAGAACGCCGTGGACGGATACCACCTGGGCTACCTGCACGACCGGACCCTGGGCCCGTTGTATCCCGACCGGAACGTCTGGCGCCGGGTGGGCCGGCACGCGGTGTGGTACTCGACCGAGCGGGAGGGTCCGCCGCAGGCGAGCAGCGTGCTGACGGAGAAGATCGTCGACGGGGCCGGTGGAAGCCGCCTTCCCGGGCACGAGTCGGCACCCTACCCGGGGGTCGTCATGCTCTTCCCCCTCACCATCTTCGCGCCGAACCCCTGGGGCTTCTCGGTCTCGATTCTGGAACCCGTCGACGTGGAGACCACGTTGATGCGGGTCCTGAGCTGGGTGCCCGCGGGTGCGCGGCGGGGCGTTCTCGACGTCTCCGAAGAGCCGTCCATCTGCCGCCTCGGCGGTCTCGACGGCCATCCCCTGGAATCCGGCAACTTCCAGATCGAGGACATGTGGATCTGCGAGAAGATCCAGCGCAACCTGCGCTCGCCGAAGTTCGAGGTGGGACCGCTGGCGGACGGCGCGGGCGCCGAGTCGCCAATCACGCACTTCCAGCAGAGCGTGCTGGACTACCTGTAGCGCCCCGGGCGCTCGCCCCGCCCCTCGCTGACGCCGAGCGCGGCGTCACGCGCCGCTGGTTCGATCTCCTGAACGCGAACCGCTCGGACCGCGACCGTGTGGCTCTCGCCATCGTGCCGGCCCGAGCTTGACCTCGCGCAACCGATAGGCCACGGTTCCGCGATGCTCGCCCGCCTGACGTCCCGCCAGGAGTGGAAGTTCCTGACCGTGCTGCCGCGCGCCCATCCGGCGCTGGCGGCGCTGTGGTGGACGCTGCTGGTGGTGCGCGGCACGCTGCCGGCGCTGTTCGCCATCGCCATGGGCATGCTCGTCGGCGCCGTCGAGGCCGGCGGGAGCCTGGTCGGCCCGCTTGGGCTGGTAGGTACGGTATTCGTGCTCCTGCAGGTCCTTGCTCCGCTGCACCAGGCGGTCAGCGCCAACCTGGGGAGCAGCACCGCGGCCTGGCTCTACGACCGCCTGACGGTCGCCTGCGTGACGCCGCCCGGCATGGGACACCTGGAGGATCCGGAACTCACGAATGACCTGACGATGTCGCGGGACTTCGACCTCGGCATCAGCGGGCCGCCGCTCTCCATCTCGATGGACTTCATCGCGGCGGGCCTGGTGGAGCTGCTGGCCGGCCTCACCTCCGCGGCGGTGCTCGCGGCCTATGCCTGGTGGGCGCCGCTGCTGCTCGGCGGTGCGTGGCTGCTGACGCACTGGCTGCTGCGCGAGAGCGGCGTCTGGCGCGACCGGAACACCGACGCCGTGCGGGAGGCCCAACGCCACGCGGACTATGCGTACCGTCTCGCGGTCGATGCGCCCTCGGCCAAGGAACTGCGGCTGTTCGGCCTGGCCGGGTGGATCGTGGAGCGCTTCCGACGCCACCGGCAACAGCTTCACGACCTGCGCTGGGAAGCCACGAAGCTGCGGGAACGCCCGTTGGCGACGAGCCTCGTGGTGGTGCTCGCGGCGAACGTGATCGTGTTCTGGTCCATGGCGTCCGACGCCGCCGCGGGGGAACTGCAACTCGATGCGATGGTGACTTTCGCCGCCGCGGCGTTCGCGACGAGCATGATCGCTTTCGGCGGGCTGTCATGGGCGCTCGACGGCGCGTCGGCCCCGGCGGCGGCGGTCCTGCGGCTCGGTGGGACGATGGCCAGGGCAGGGGGTCTGACACCCGGGACCGCGGCGGCCGATGGCCTGCCGGCCCGCGAGATCCGCTTCCGGAACGTGAAGTTTGCCTACCCGTCCACCGGCCAGGTCGTGCTCGACGGCTTCGACCTGGCGATCCCGGCGGGATCTTCCCTCGCGATCGTCGGCCAGAACGGCGCCGGCAAGACGACGCTGGCGAAGCTGCTGTGCCGGCTCTACGAGCAGCAGGAAGGCACGATCGAGGTCGACGGCGTCGACCTGCGGGAGATCGGGATCGAGTCGTGGCGGGAGCGCGTGACCGCCGTGTTCCAGGACTTCGTGCGTTTCGAACTGCCGCTGCGGGACAACGTTGCGCCGGGCGGGGCGCCGGACGACGTCGCGCGCGAGGCGCTTGAGGAGGCCGGGGCCGCGGGCCTCGCGGACCTCGATACCGTCCTGGCGAGGGGCTACGACGGGGGTACGGACCTCTCGGGCGGGCAGTGGCAGCGGGTGGCTCTCGCCCGCACGCTGGCCGCGGTACGCCAGGGCGCGAACATCGTCCTGCTCGACGAGCCCACGGCGCAGCTCGACGTCCGCGGCGAAGCGGAGATCTTCGACCGCATCCTCGCGGCCACGCGCGACCTGACGACGGTCCTCATTTCGCACCGCTTCTCGACGGTGCGGCACGCGGACCGGATCTGCGTGCTGGAGGACGGCCGCGTGGTCGAACTCGGTTCGCACGACGAGCTGATGGCCCTGAACGGGCGTTACCGGACCATGTTCGACCTGCAGGCGCAGCGGTTCGGAGAGCACCGCGGGGAGGGTCTCGGGGCGGGGGACGAGGAGGGGCTCGATGTCCTCGAGTGAGCCGGGCGCCGCCCTCGACGCCCTGCCGGCCGCACTGCCGTCGATGTGGCGCGCGCTGAAGCGGGGCTATGCGGCCGAGCCGACGCTGCTCGCCGTGGCGTTCGCGCTGTCCCTGCTCGCGGCGCTGCCGGACGCGCTCATGGCGCTGTGGCTCAAGCTCCTCGCCGACGGGCTGGTCGGCGACGCGCCGACGCTGGTGACGGTCGCGGCCGGGGGCCTGGCGGTGTCCGCCGCCCTGACCTGGGTGCTGCGCGTCGCCAGCGACCGCACGCAGCGTCGCTTCCGCGACCGCGTCACGATCGCGCTGGAGTCCCACGTGGCCGAGCTGCAGGCGAGCGTGGCGACGGTGGAGCATCACGAGCGTCCGGACTACCTGGATCGCCTGTCCATCCTGCGGGATCAGGTGTTCGTGCTCGATCACATGTACATGTCGCTCTTCACGACCTGCGGCTGGGTGCTGCGGCTTGCGGTGACGATCGTTCTGCTCGTGTCCATTCATCCGGCGCTCGCGCTCCTCGCCGTGTTCGCGCTGCCCACCGTGCTCACCTCCTCGTGGCGCCCGGCGGTGGAGCGGGCGGCGGAAGAGGCCGGCGCGCAGTCGCAGCGGCTCGCCCGGCACCTGTTCGACACCGCCACGACCGCGCCGCCCGGGAAGGAAGTTCGGGTCGCCGGGATCGGGCCGCGCCTGATCGCGGACCGACGAGCGGCCTGGGAGGCCTGGTACGGCCGCGTCGCCTCGGCCCGGTGGACGAGCGCGGCCTGGCACACGGCGGGCTGGGCGGTGTTCGGTGGGGGCTTTGTCGGCGCCGTGGCGTTCGTCGCCTACGGCATCGAGTCGACGCCCGGGGAAGTGCTCCTGGTGCTCGCGGCGGGATCGCGCCTGTCGGCATACATCGGCGCCACGGTCGGAGAGATCGGCTTCCTGCGCGGCATCTGGATGGACGGCTCGAAGCGGATGGCGTGGCTGGAGGACTACGCGGCGGCGAAGACCGAGCACGCGACGCTACCGCCTCCCGCGACGATCGAGGAAGGGATCGTCCTTGAGCATGTCTCCTTCGCTTACCCGGGCACGACGGACCTCGTTCTCAAGGACATCAACCTCGGGTTGCCGGCCGGCGGCGTGGTCGCCCTGGTCGGCGAGAACGGCGCCGGCAAGACGACGCTGGTGAAGCTCCTGGCCAAGATGTACGAACCGACGGCGGGCCGCATCCTCGTCGACGGCGCGAACCTCGCCGAGATGCCCGCCCCCGCGTGGCGGGACCGGCTCGCCGGAGCCTTCCAGGACTTCTTCCGCTTCGAGTTCCGCGCCAAGCGGACGGTCGGCGTCGGCGACGCGGACCGCATGGACGAGGACCCCGCCGTCGCGGCGGCGGTGGAGCGCGCGGGGGCCGAAGACGTCGTCACGGCGCTCTCGGACGGCCTGGAGACGCAGCTCGGACCGACCTGGCCCGAGGGCGTGGAAGTGAGCTTCGGCCAGTGGCAGAAGCTCTCGCTCGCGCGGGGTTTCATGCGGGACGAACCGCTGCTGCTGGTCCTGGACGAGCCGACGGCGGCTCTCGACGCCGAGACGGAGCACGCGCTGTTCGAGCGCTACGCGAGCGCGTCGCGCGGCGGCTCGGGCCGCGACGAGGCCACGAACGGCCGCATCACGCTGCTGGTGTCGCACCGCTTCAGCACCGTGCGCATGGCGGACCTGATCGTGGTCATGGACGGCGCGCGCATCGTGGAGGTCGGGACCCACGACGCCCTGCTGGCGGCGCACGGGCAGTACGCCGAGCTCTACGAGATCCAGGCGGCGGCGTACCGGTGAGTTGCGCATGAAGATGCTCGTGGTCGGCGCCCGGGGCCTGGTGGGGCAGGGCGTCCTGGAGGCAATGGACGGCGAGGACTGCGAGCTGATCGCCGTCTCGCGGCGCGTCCCGGACTTGCCGCGCCCCGCGGAGTTCGTCCCTGTGGACCTCACGGACCGGGACGCCTGCCGAACCGCGTTCTCGGAGCTCTCCGACGTTACGCACATCGTCTACACGGCGCTCCACGAACGCCCGGAACTGATCGCCGGCTGGCGGGACGACCGGCAGATCCAGACCAACCTGGCGATGCTGCGCAATGTCCTGGATTTCGTCGAGCCGGCGGAGCACCTGACCCTGCTGCAGGGGACGAAGGCCTACGGGGCGCACCTGCGCCCGATGCTGAATCCCGGCAAGGAGCATCACCCGCGGCATCCGGGGCCGAACTTCTACTGGGTCCAGGAGGACCTCGTGCGGGAGCGGGCCGCGCAGGGGGGCTGGGCGTTCACGATCATGCGGCCCCAGATCGTCTGCGGAGTGGCCCTGGGCAGCCCGATGAACATGACGATGGCGCTCGGTGTCCATGCCGCGGTGCGGCGGGAACTCGGGGAACCCCTCGCGTTTCCGGGCGGCGCGCCGTGCATCACCCAGGCCACCGACGCGGCGCTGCTCGGGCGCGCGATCCGCTGGGGCGCGCACGCGGAGCAGGCGCGCGACGAGACCTTCAACGTGACGAACGGGGACGAACTGGTCTGGCGTTCCGCGTGGCCCGCCGTCGCGCGCGTCTTCGGGATGGAGGTCGGCGAGGACGCGCCGGAGTCGCTGGCCGACACCATGCCCCGGCACGCGGACCTCTGGCGGCGCATGACGGCGAAGTACGGGCTCGCCGGATACGGCATGGACGACCTGATCGGCTCTTCCTGGCAGTTCGCCGATGCCGTCTTCGGACTGCACGGCGGCCAGCACACACTGCTGTCGACGGTCAAGATCCGCCAGGCGGGCTTCCACGACTGCATCGATACGGAAGTCATGTTCGAGAGCCAGCTTCGCCGGCTCCAGGCGCTGCGGATCCTGCCGCCATGACGCGGGTCGCGGCGGCGGACATCGGCGCCACGCAGTCGCGCTTCCGTGTGGTCGACGGGGCGCGGGTGGTCGGCGAGCGCGTATGCGCGACGGCGGACCACGAGGACGGGGTCGCCCTCGTCGCCGCGGGGCTGGGAGACGCGGCGGCGGACGTGCTGTGCGTCGCCGTCGGGGGCGTCGTCACGGAGGGCAGGGCGCGGCTGACGAACGGGGCGCTCGAGTTCGACGAACGCGTGATCGCGCGGGCCCTCGGCATCGAGCGGGTCGTGCTCGTGAACGACCTGGTCGGCCTCGGCACGGAAGTGCCCTATCTCGACGGCGCATCCCTCCGCTCCCTCGGTGGAGCAGCGGTCGGGACCGGCACGCGGGCCGTCATCGCCCCCGGCACCGGTCTCGGCATGGCCATCGTTAGCGGACAGGGGCACGTGCTGCCATCGGAAGGCGGGCATGCCCCGTTCGCGCCGGCGGACCCGCTCGAACAGGAACTCCTCGCCGCGCTGGCCGCGGAGTTGCGGTACGTCTCCTGGGAGGACGTGCTCTCCGGACCGGGCATCCGCAACCTGTACCGGGCGGTGTGCGGGGTGTGGGGCGCGCCGGCCGAAGACCTCGCCCCGTCGGACGTGACGGAGCGCGGCCTGACGCTGACGGACCCGGTGTGTCACCAGACGCTGGAGATCTACTGCGCGGCGCTCGGCAACGCGGCCGGGGCCCTGTGCGTCACGAGCTGCGCGGACGGCGGCGTGTATCTCGGCGGCGGCATCCCGCCCCGCATCGCCGACTTCCTCGCGGACAGCGGCTTCCGCCGCCGCTTCGAGGAACGCGGCAGGATGACCGACTACGTGCGCGGCATCGGCACGGCGATCATCCTGGACGACGGCGCGGGGCTCGCGGGGGCCCTGCGCCACGCGCGTTCGCTGGCCGGCTGACCCCGGCACCGGGCTCAGTCGGTCTTGCCCCGGAAACCCTCGTTGCCGCGGTAGGGCGCGTCGCGCTCCTGGAACGCCTGGCCGAGTCCCTTCTCCCGTACGGCTTCGCCGAACGTGTAGGTCCACTCCGTCATCTGGGCCAGGGCGTCTTGTTCGGTGGCGCTGCGCACGGACGAGTAGATGCCCATGTTCTCGTAGAAGCGGTTCATCGTCAGCTTGAGCACGGCCAGGTGGTCGGCGGAGCCGTTCGCGACCCGCTCGGCGAAGGTGATGGTATTGGCGTCGAGTTCCTCCTTCGGCCAAGCGTAGTTGATCATCTCGCACTCGGCCGCCTCGGCCCCGGTCATGTTGTCGCCGGTGTAGTAGTACTCCTTGGCCTTGCGCATGCTCATGACGAGCGGCCAGATGTTGCCGTTGCGGGCGGTGCCGAGGCCCCGCAGGCCGGGATGCCCGATCTGGGTGTCGTCGGCGGCCACCACGAGGTCCGCCATCATGGCCAGTTCGCAGCCCCCGGCCAGGGCGTAGCCATGGAGCTGGGCGATCGTGATCTTCGCCATGTTCCACAGGTACATCTGCACGTCCGTGACCTGCTGCATCGAGGTGCGCATGTTCATCATCAGCACTCGCCGCTTGTCGTCGGCGGTCTGGTAGCGCCGCTCGCCCGGCCGCCGTTCGCGCCCCGGCGTCAGGTCGTAGCCCGCGCTGAAGCAGCGTCCGGCGCCGCGCAGGATGATCACGCGGCAGCTCTGGTCGGCCTCCAGGTCGTGCAGGCAGTCGTTGAGTTCCGAGAAGAGCTCGCCGGTGAGCGCGTTCATCTTCTCGGGCCGGTTCAGCGTGATGCGCGCGAGCCGGTCCTCGGTGCCGAGCCGCTCCAGGAGGAGGGTGTTGTAGTCCATCATGTCACTCTCTTGCTTCGGTCGAAAGCCGGCAAGCATACCCTCCGTGCCGTGGCGCGACGGGGCGGCGCCCGCGTAACATGCCGCGTCGCTCGCGGGCAGCGCATGGGTACAGGAGCAGCAGGATGTCGATTCTCGAAGGGACGCGCGTACTGGATTTCGGCCGCTACATCGCGGGGCCGTTCTGCGGAATGCTGCTCGCGGACCTCGGCGCGGACGTCATCCGCGTGGAGAAGGTGGACGGCAGCGAGGACCGCTTCACGGCGCCCGTGACGCCGGACGGCCAGGGGTCGCTGTTCCTGGCGCTGAACCGCAACAAGCGCGGCTTCACGCTCAATCCGCGCAAGCCCGGCGGCCAGGACGTGCTCCGGCGGCTCGTCGCGACCGCGGACGTGGTCATCGCCAACCTGCCGCCGGACACGGTGGCGTCCATGGGGCTCGACTACCCGAGCCTGACCCGCGTGAAGCCGGACATCGTGCTCACCACCAGCACCGCGTACGGGTCGAGTGGGCCGTATGCCAACCGCGTCGGGTTCGACGGCGTTGCCCAGGCGATGTCCGGCAACATGCACATGACCGGCTATCCCGACGAGCCGATGAAGAACTACTACCCCTACGTCGACTACACGACGGGCACGCTGAACGCCTTCGCGACCCTGGCGGCTCTCATGCACCGCAAGGACACCGGCGAGGGCCAGCACGTGGAGGGCTGCCTGCTGGCCTCCGCCCTGACGGTGGCCAACGGCACGCTGATCGAGGAAGCCGTCCTGCACAAGGACCGGGTGGCGAGCGGCAACCGCGGCCAGACCGCCGCCCCGTCCGACGTCTTCCCGACGCGCGACGGCTGGGTGCTGGTCTCGGTGGTCGGCACGCCGCTGTTCGAGCGTTGGGCACGACTGATGGGCGAGGAGCGCTGGCTGACCGACCCCCGGTACGGGACGGACGAGACGCGCGGGGAGCAGGCGGTCGAGATCAGCGAGCGGATGTGCGCGTGGACGCGCGAACGCACCACGGCCGAAGTCGTGGCGGAACTCGAGGCCGCGCGCATCCCGTGTGGCGAGGTGCTGAAGCCGGCGGAGACGCTGGCGAACGAGCAGGTCGTGGACCAGGGGTTCTTCACGCCGACGGACTATCCGGGACTGGCGACCCCCGCTCCGGTGGCGCGCATGCCGGTGGACTTCTCGAAGGTGGATACGCCGGTGCGCACCCGGGCCCCGACGCTCGGCGAGCATACGGCCGAGGTCATGCGGGAACTCGGCTATGGGGACACCGAGATCGAGGGCCTGCGCGAGCGGCGCGTGATCTGAGAACCGGGGCCCGGCCCGGAGCGACACGAGGGTCGCCTACGAAGCGATTCTCTCCAACTCGGCCGGAGTCTCGTAGAGATAGTCCCTGGTCAGGGGGACGGTGTCGTTCGCGCGCGCGAGCTGGAACTGGAAGACCACCAGGTCCGCGATCTCGAACGCCGTGGCGCACGCGAGCAGGTAAAACTCCCACATGCGGCAGAAGCGCTCTCCCTTGCCGCGGACGAAGTCGCCGCGCACGGCCTGGAAGCGCCGGTTCCACTCGCGCAGGGTCAGGGCATAGTGCCGGCGCCATACTTCGAGGTCGGACAGGATCAGCCCGGTCGGCTCGATCGCCTCGATCACTTCGGACGCGGCGGGAATGTAGCCGCCCGGGAAGATGTACTTGCGTATCCAGGCGTTGGTCGGCGAGGGCTGGCCGGATTGCCCGATGGTGTGCATCAGCGCCGTGCCGTGCGGCGCCAGGCACTCGTGCACCCGCTCGAAGTAGCGGGCGAAGTTGCGGCGGCCGACGTGTTCGAACATGCCGACGGAGACGACGGCGTCGTATGCGCCGCCGTGCTGGCGGTAGTCCTCCAGGCGGAAGGTCACGCGGTCGGCGAGCCCGCGCCGCTCGGCTCGCGCACGGGCCGCCCGCAGCTGCTCGCCGGACAGGGTCAGCCCGACGACCTCGACGCCCGCGCGCTCCGCGA
The DNA here is from genome assembly GCA_963664635.1 of Pseudomonadales bacterium. Taxonomy (GTDB): domain Bacteria; phylum Pseudomonadota; class Gammaproteobacteria; order Pseudomonadales; family Azotimanducaceae; genus VXNE01. Next base: position 2,619,521 of record OY761542.1, read on the forward strand.
GGTGCATCGCCAGGCTGCCCCAGCCACAGCCGATATCGAGCACGCGCTGCCCGGGCGCCAGATTGAGCTTGCCGCGGATGTGGTCGCACTTCGCCGCCTGGGCCGCTTCCAGGGACAGGCCGGGCTCGCGGAAGTAGGCGCACGAGTAGTGCATGTCGCGGTCCAGGAACGCGCGGAACAGCGCCTCGTCGAGGTCGTAGTGGTGGCTGACGTTGGAGAAGCTGGCCCGCACGTTGTTCCACGAAGTCGCCAGCGTCCCGAGCGGACCGAGCAGCGCGGCGAGCGAGCGGGCGGGAAGTTGGCGCTCCAGGTTGACGCGCAGGATCGTCAGGAGGTCCGCGAGGTTGCCGTCCTCGACGTCCCACTCCCCGTTCAGGTACGTCTCGCCGAGGTTGGCGTGCGGGTTGAGGAGGATGCGGCGGGCGGTGCCGGGCTTGTTCAGCACCCAGGTGGCCGCGGGCTCGCCCGTGCCGAACGTGTGCCTGCGCCCGCCCGGTTCGACGACGGTCAGCGTGCCTTGCGTGACGTGGCGGTCGAGGAGTTTCAGGAACATTTCGACGCGCGACGCTAGCACCTGCCCGCACGTGTGGTCAACGCGGCGGCAAGTCCGTCCCCTGCCCGGGCCGCGGACCCGCATGGACCAATCGGTGCCGGTCGCGTACGCTCCCGGCGTTGTCCGATCCTTGGCAGGAGAGCTCATGAAAGTCAGCATCGCCGTCGGCGGCGCGGCGTCCGGCCGCCACCGCGACTTCGAGCGGCAGGTCGAGTTCGTCGTCGAGGCGGAGAAGCTGGGTGTCGACACGGCCTGGAGCGCGGAGGCCTGGGGGCAGGACGCCGTCGCGCCGCTGGCGTTTCTCGCGGCGCGTACCGAGCGCATCGGGCTCGGCACGGGAATCATGCAGATCAGCGCCCGCACGCCCTCCATGACGGCGATGACCGCCCTCACCATGGCCGCCATCAGCGGCGACCGGTTCCGCCTCGGACTGGGCGCCAGCGGGCCGCAGGTCGTCGAGGGTCTGCAGGGCACGTCCTTCCGGGCGCCCCTGTCCCGCATGCGGGAGACCGTGGACATCGTGCGCCTCGCGTTTGCGGGCGAGAAACTCGCCTACGAGGGCCGGCATCACCGGCTCCCGCTGCCGGGCGGCGAGGGGAAGGCGCTGCGTCTCGCGCAGCCGGGCAACGCGAAGATCCCGATCTATCTCGCCACCCTGGGTCCCCGCGCGCTCGAGTACACCGGTGCGGTGGCGGACGGGTGGCTCGGGACGTCGTTCACGCCCGCAGGGGCCGGGGCGCACCTCGAACACCTGCGCCGGGGCGCGGAGTCCACCGGCCGCGGCCTGGGCGACATCGACCTGCAGGCCGGCGGAACGGTGGCGTTCGGCGATGACCTGGATGCCCTCGTGGCGCCGCTCAAGCCGGGGATGGCCTTCACGCTCGGAGCGATGGGGTCCCCGACCACGAACTTCTACAACGATGCCTTTCGGCGCGGAGGCTGGGACGCGGAAGCCGCCGAAGTGCAGCGCCTCTGGGTCGCCGGCCGCCGCGACGAGGCGGCGGAGCGCGTCCCGGACCGGATGGTGGCCGAGACCAACCTGCTCGGGGACGAGGCGACCGTCCGGGCGCGGATCGCGGCGTACCGCGACGCTGGAGTGACGACGCTGCGCGTACACCCGGCGGGCGCAAGCCTGGCCGAACAGCTCGACACCCTGGGCCGTACGATGGACATCGTGAACGCACTTCCCGAGGCATAGCCCGTGTCCGGACGGGTTCGCCCGGGTCCTCGGGGAGCGAGATGACGGAGCCCCGCGCCGAAGACGCAAGCCGGGCCAGACTCGTCTATGTGCTCTACCTGGCAGGGCTCGTCTTTCCGGTGACCGTGATCGTGGGAGTGGTCTGGGCCCACGTTGCGCGCGGGGACGGCGCTGACTGGCTGGGGACCCACTATCGCTACCAGATACGCACCCTCTGGCTGGGTCTGCTCTACGGCGTCGTCGGGCTGGTACTCGTGGTGGTGGAAATCGGCGTGCTGTTGCTGCTGGCGGTACTTCTCTGGTGGATCGTGCGTTGCGTCAAGGGCTTGCGGCAGCTCCAGCGGCGTCAGGCGGTCGAGTACGTGGAGACCTGGTTGTTCTGACGCGGCATCCGCCGGGAGGCGGCCGGCCGGCGGCGCCGTCAGCGCAGTGCCGTCGCCGTGCGAAGGAGGGCGGCGATGTGGTCGACCAGCGTCGGCATCGCCGGTTCGGGAAGGTCGTGGCCCATGTCCTCGATGATCTCGAGACGCGCCCCGGGCACGGCCGCGGCGGTACGTCGCGCCTCGGCTACCGGAACGAGCGGGTCCGCGGCGCCGTGGATGACGAGGGCCGGCATCCCGAGCTTGCGCAGGTGTGCGGTCCGGTCGGGGTCGGTCGCCCCGGCGATCCACTGGCGCACGGCGCCGTCGGGCCGGTAGGCGCGGGCATGCGCGGCGCGGACGAAGCGGCCGAGTCCGACGGTTGCCGAGTCGTGTTGGGGACCCCCGAGCTTCCGTGCCCAGGCGATGCCGCGGCCGACGACCTCCTGCTGGCTGCGCGACCGTTCGGCGAATGCCGGCAGGAGGTCCGCGTCCGGCCCGGGCAGGGGGAAGGGCCCGGGGCCGGCGGCGATGGAGGTCCAGGTGAAGACGCGTTCGGGATGGTGAATGGCCAGACGCTGCGCGACCATCGCTCCGAGGGAGAAGCCGACGAGATGGGCGCCCGACTGGCCGAGGTGGTCGAGTAGCCGACAGGCGTCGCCGGCCATGTCCGAGAGCGTGTACGCGGGCTTCACGCCGGCCGCGCCGTCGCCGTTGGCGATGACGTCGGCCAGCTCGAGGGCGTCGGCCGTGAGCCCGAACGAGAGGCCGGTGTCGCGGCTATCGTACGTGATGACCCGGAAACCCGCGTCCACCAACCCGTCCACGAGCGACGGCGGCCAATGCTCGAGCTGCAGCCCGGCATCGTGCATCAGCAACACCGGCGCGTCGGCGCGCGCACCGTATTGTTCGAATTGCATCGCACCGCTTGCGGTCGCGAATCGGGGCATGGGTGGTACGGGACGTTGCGGGAACCGGGCGATTTTAATCGTACCGCCGTTCGCCGGAAAGCCACTGAACGCCGGAAGTACGCCGGAAGCGCCGGAAACATCCCAGCCCGGCGCCGGCGGGCCGGTTGCATTGTCCGAGCCCGCCCCGTTAAATGCCGCCGCATGCGCGCCCGAAAGCCGAAGGCGCCGTCGTTGGGGCGCTCCAGGGGAACCCACGTGCCCGCTTGCCCGCGTTCGCTCGCGCGGGCGTTCCACGCGGGTGCACTGGCCGTCCTGTGCGTCCTGCTCGGCGGCTGCACCTCCCTGGTGTCGTCCGTCACGGAGGACCTCGCGGCGGACCTTTCCTCGGCCATCCTGGACAACGACGATCTCGACGTGGTCCGGGAAGGCGCGCCGGCGTACCTGATCATGCTCGATGCGCTGCTGCGCTCGGACCCGGACAGCCCGGCCCTGCTGGCGGCGGCCGCCGCCCTGAACGGGGCGTACGGGACATCCTTCGTGGAAGACCCGGAGCGGCGCCGCGCGTTCGCCCGCAAGGCGCTCCAGCTCGCTTCGCGGGCGGCCTGCGAGGAGATCCCGTGGACCTGTACGATTCGGACGGATCCGAGCGCGGCCTTGGAGGAACGGTTGCCGGGGCTCGCCCGGGGCGACGTTCCCGTCGCGTATGCCTTCGCCACGGCCTGGGCGGGATGGATCCAGGCCCACGGCGACGACTGGGGCGCGGTGGCGGAACTCGGGCGCGTGAAGTCGCTGATGACGCGTATCGCCGAACTGGACGAGGGATACGAGCACGGCGGCCCGCGCCTGTACCTCGGGGTTTTCGAGACCCTCGTGCCGGCGGCGCTCGGCGGGCGGCCGGAACTCGGGCGGGAGCACTTCGAGCGCGCCATCGAGCTGTCGGAGGGCCGTTTCCTCATGGCGCGGGTGCTATTGGCGGAACGCTACGGCCGGTTGGTCTTCGACCGGGAACTGCACGACCGGGAACTGCGCGCCGCGCTCGAAGCGGAACCCCGGCAGCGTGGGATGACGTTGGCGAACATGATCGCCCAGGAGCAGGCCCGGGTCCTGCTGGAGTCGGCCGATGAATATTTCTAGCGCTGCGCGCGCCATGCTGCTCGGGGTCGCGGTCGTGCTCGCCGGCGCGCCCGCGTCGTTCGCGGCCACCCTCAAGATCGCGACGGTCTCCCCCGACGGGTCCGTGTGGATGAAACTCCTGCGTGGCGCCGCCAGGGAGGTCGCGGCGGAGACCGGGGGGCGGGTCGAAATCAAGCTCTACCCGGGCGGCGTCATGGGTGACGACCGGGCCATGATGCGCAAGATGCGCGTCGGGCAGTTGCAGGGGGCCGTCGTCACCACCGGGGCCTTCAACCGGATTTTTCCCGACCTGCAGCTCTACAACCTGCCCATGCAGTTCCGCAGTCTCGCCGAGGTGGACCACGTGCGTCCGCGCCTGGACGCGGACCTGATGCAGGGCCTCGAGGAGGCGGGCTTCGTCTGCGTGGGTGTCGCCGAAGTGGGCATGGCCTACGCGATGGCGACCCGCGCGGCGCGTTCGCTGGCCGACGCGCGCGGCCTGAAGGTGTGGACGCCACAGGGCGACGACATGGCGGCCAGGGCCCTCACGGATTTCGGCATCACGCCCGTCCCGCTCACCATCCCGGACGTGCTCGCGGGGCTGCAGACCGGGCTCATCGACACCGTGGCCGCGCCGCTCGTCGGTGCCGTGGCGCTGCAGTGGCACGGGCAGCTCAAGTACGTACTCGACCTGCCCTTCATGTACATCTACGCGCCGATGGTGCTGACGAAGCGGCCGTTCGAGCGTCTGGAGCCGGACGACCAGGAGACGGTGCGGCGCGTGCTCGGCGCGGCGGTGCGCGCCGCCGACGCGGGCAACCGGCGCGATCACGATGCCGTGTGGAAGGTGCTGCGGCAGCAGGGCCTGACGTTCCTGCGTCCCGCCCCGGACGAGATTCGCGAATGGCAGGCCCGGGCCGACGCAGTTTCCGCGGAGTGGACGGCGAGCGGGGTGGTGACGCCAGGCCGTTACGAGCGTTTCATGGCGCTACTTGCCGAGTACAGGGACGAGCTTGACCGATAGGATCGAGTGGGCGCTGCAGCGCCTGGAGTCGGCCCTCCTGGTCGGCCTCCTCGGGGCCATGATCGGCGTCGCCGTCTACCAGGTCGTCGCGCGGAATCTCTTCGATGCCGGCCTGGTGTGGGGCGACCCCATGGTGCGCGTGGCCCTGCTGTGGGTAACCCTGGTCGGGGGCATGGCGGCCTCGGCGTCGGACCGGCACATCCGGATCGACCTGGTCGCGCGTTTCGCCTCGCCGGCCCTGGCGCGTCACCTGGGACGGCTGACCAGCGCCTTCACCGCGGTGATCTGCTTCGCGCTCGCCTGGTTCTCCGTCACCCTGGTGCTGTGGGACTACCGGGACGGCACGCCCGGCTTCGGCATCGTGCCCGCGTGGGTGTGCGAGCTCGTCATCCCCGTCGGCGCCGGCGTCATGGGTCTGCGCTACCTCGTCCGCTCCGTGGCCCCGCCGGGCGACGGGGAGCCGGCGCCATGATCCTGCTCGCGGCGCTCGGCATCCTGGCCATGGCGCTGCTCGGCGCGCCGCTCTTCGCGGTGGTCCTCGCCGCCGCGATGCTCGGTTTCCTGGTCGTGGACGTGGATCTGGCGGTCACCGCGATCGAGCTGTACCGGATCACCGACACCCCGCTGCTGGTGGCGCTGCCGTTCTTCACCTTCGCCGGTTACCTGATGGCCGAGGCCAACACGTCCCAAAGGCTGATGGCCCTGACGCGCGCGCTGTTCGGCTGGATGCCGGCCGGCCTCGCCATCGTCGGCTTCGTCGCCTGCGCGGTGTTCACCGCGCTCACGGGCGCGTCGGGCGTGACCATCGTCGCCCTCGGCGCGCTGCTGCTGCCGATGCTGCGCAACAGCGGGTATTCGGAACGCTACAGCCTGGGTCTCGTGACGACCTCGGGCAGTCTCGGCCTCCTCATCGTCCCCTCGGTGCCGCTCATCCTGTACGGCATCGTTGCGCAGCAGATGGGCGTCGGCGAGCCGTTCACGATCCAGCAGCTCTTCCTCGGGGGCCTCGCGCCCGCACTGCTCATGATCGTGCTGCTGTCCGCGTGGACGGTGTGGCGGCACGGCGGCGTCGAACGCACGCCGTTCCGGAAGGAGGAAGTCTGGAAGCACCTCGTCGCCGCGCGCTGGGAACTGCCGCTTCCGGTGTTCGTGCTCGGCGGCATCTACAGCGGCTTCTTCGCGATCTCGGAGGCCGCGGCGATGACTGCGCTCTACGTGATCGTGGCGGAGGTCTTGCTCTACCGGGAGGTGTCGCTCCGCAAGCTGCCCAGGGTCATGCGCGAGTCGATGGTGATGGTGGGGAGCATCGTGCTGATATTGGGTGTCGCCCTTGCATTCACGAACTACCTGATCGACACCGGTGCGCCCCAGGCGCTCTTCGAGTTCATGCAGGCACACGTCACGAACGTCCTGACCTTCCTGATCCTGCTCAACCTGCTGCTGCTCGTACTCGGAGCGGTGCTCGACGTCTTCTCGGCCGTCATCATCATGACCCCGCTGCTGCTGCCGGTCGCCGTCGGCTACGGCCTGCACCCGATCCATCTCGGCATCATCTTCCTCGCGAACCTGCAGATCGGCTACTTCACGCCCCCGGTGGGCATGAATCTCTTCATCGCGAGCTACCGTTTCGAGCGGCCCGTGCTCGAACTCTATGCGGCGTGCCTGCCTTTCATGGCGGTGCTGCTGGTGGCGCTGCTCGTCATCACGTACGTGCCGGCGCTTTCGCTCTGGTTTCTGTAGGGGACGGGCTTGCCCCGTCCCGGCGCGACCTGCGGTCGCATTGCAGTTTCGCTGGCGCGAAACTGCCCTGTCGGCGAAGGCGCTATGCGGTTGCGCAACCGCGCGACCACGAGGGTCGCCCCTACGAGGTACAGGATGCACCGTCGGCGATCATAGGGGATTCGCACGAGCCGTTCCGCTCCGTCGCCGGGCGCCGCCCGAGTGCTAACGTAAGCCCATGAGAATACACATTGCCTTGCCCGACGCCCTGGTCGCCGAACTCGACCGTCGCCGGCGTGCGCCGGCGCAGCGCCTGCATCGCCGAACTGATCCGGCGCGCGCTCGAAGAGGAGCGTCGTTGGGACGACATCGAGGGCGCGTTGTCGTCGCTTGCGGATGTCGGCCACGCGTGGGACGGCGACCCCGCCGAGTGGGTGCGTCGACAGCGGGGTGGAGACGAGCGGCGTAGCGGGTAAGCACGGCGCGGCGGCTGTTCAATGGTCTGCGCCTGGCGCCGCTCGGGATGACGGAGGGGAGATTGGCGGGAACCTGGCGGCGTGCGTTCGCCGACCGCGGGGTGACGCTGCACCAGGCCGACTGCCTGATCGCCGCGGCGGCCAAGGGCGTGGGCGCGTCGCTCGCTACGGCCAACGTGGACGATTTTCCGATGGCGGACCTGGTCGTCGAACATTGGCCCGTCGGCCAGTAATGGGTGCGCGCCAAGGCCGGTGAGGATCGGCGGCTACTCCTTCTCCCGACATGCCGTGATGGACAGGGGAAGGTGTGCGGAGGCCTGTCCGGGGTTCCGTCAGCGGCCGCGCACCGCCTCCAGACCGTTGCCAATCCCTTCGGTCGCCCAGGCGGCCCAGGGCAGCGTGAAGAACCGGAAGCCCTTCTCCATCAGTTCGCCTGGAGAGATGCCTGGCGGGACGAAGAACATCCCGGGGGCGACGCCGGCATCCCGGCAGGCCGCCCCGATCCGGTCGAGGGCGGCGTGGTACCTGGGGTTCGTGTAGTCGAGCGGGACGTCGATGTTGATGGACAGGTCGGACGGTCCGACCAGCAGCACGTCGATGCCGTCCACGCTCAGGATGTCCTCGATGCCGTCCAGCGCCTCCTGTGTCTCGATCATCGGGATGATGAGCAGCTGTTCGTTGACCGCGTCCATGTACTCCCGGTAGTTCGAGAACTCGCCCCAGTCGCCGCGCATGCCGGCCGAACTGCGGGCGCCGGCGAACGGGTACCTGCACCAGTTCACCATGTTGGCGGCTTCTTCCGGGGTGTTCACCATGGGTACGACAATGCCCTTGGCGCCGATATCGAGGGCGTAGCAGATCTGGTCGGGACGCAGGTCCCCGACGCGGACGATCGGGGTCGCATCGGTGCCGCACGTCGCGCCGACGGCCCGTCCGAGCCCCTTGATGTCGTCCGTCGAGTGCTGCGTGTCGAAGAGCAGGAAGTCGAAACCCGCGCGTGCCAGGAAGCGCGTGTCGCTGGCGGCGCCGGCGGTGGTCCCGACGACGGTCTCGCCGGCCTTGAGCCTGTCCTTGGTCCGATGCATGTGCCGAGTCCCCTGAAGGCGGGCCTGAAGCCTAGGCGCGTCGCCTGGCGGCGACGCGATCGAGTTGCGGAGCAACTCGGAGGCGCTGTTCGTAAACTTGGCTCATCTGTCCACTCGAAGGCTGCTCAAGGAGTCTAGCAGTTTCCAACCCGGTGGCTGGGCGGCGTCCGCGTCGCGACCACGTAATCCGGGCAGCGTGCATCCTCCTATAATGGGCGAGCGTCGTCGATTTGCGCGCGCGCTCCGTCCGCGAGGACCCGATGAACCACGAGATCTCCATTCCGGTGAGCGGCCAGGGTCTTTACGACATCACCGGCCGGGTGGCGGCGGTCGTCGCGGAGGGCGGCGTCGAGGAGGCGTTGGCGACGGTGTTCATCCGCCACACGTCGGCCAGCCTCGTGATCCAGGAGAACGCGGACCCGGCGGTGCAGCGCGACCTCGAGCGCTTCCTGGACCGGCTGGTGCCGGAGGACGAGCGGCTGTACACCCATGTCGAGGAGGGGGCGGACGACATGCCCGCCCACATCAAGGGCGCCCTCACGCAGACGCACCTCTCGATCCCGGTCACCGGCGGGCGGCTCGCCCTCGGCACCTGGCAGGGGATCTTCCTTTGGGAGCATCGCCACCGGCGGGGCGTGCGCAGCGTCGTGGTGAATCTCTTGGGGGGAGGCTGACGGGCTGGGTCCCGTCGGACGGTCCATATACTTTATATATATCAGTCGGATACAAGGTCTTTATGATTGAAACTCTAGCATGCTGCCCCGCAGCAAAGCGCCTCGGCCCCGGGTCCGCTTATCATGCGTCCCGTTCCAACCGGCGGCGTGTCGACACATGAGCGGACCCCTCTCCGGCCTGCGGGTCGTCGATCTCGGCGAAGGTCCGGTCACCGGCCTCGCCACCATGGTGCTCGCGGACTTCGGCGCGGATGTGCTGAAAGTCGAGCCGCCAGGCGGCGACCCGCATCGCGGACAGCCTTCGGCCCCCATGTGGCTCCGCGGCAAGTCGTCGTTGACGGTCGACTTCCAGGACGCCCGGCAGGTCGAGCGCCTGCGCGCCGTCGTCACGGAGACCGCGCACGCGGTGGTGACCACCCTGCCGCGCGAACGGCGCGAGGCCCTGGGCCTGGACTACCGCAGCCTGTCGGAGCGGCGCCCGGACCTGGTCTACGGAACGGTCTCCGGTTTCGGTGAGGACGGCCCGTACAGCGACTACCCGGCCGTGGAGGCGGTCGTCGCCGCCAAGTTCGGCCGGATGGCGAGCCTGGAAGGGATCGCCCCGCGCCGCGGACCGTGTTACGCCGCGTTGCACGTGGCCACCCACGCCACTTCCCAGAGCGTCGCCGCGGGGCTGCTGGCGAGTCTGCACCGACGCGTGACCACCGGGCAGGGCGCCGAGTTCGACACGTCCCTGATGCGCGGGCTGTTGCCATACGACATCGGCGGCCTGCAGGTGGCCCACCTGCGCGAACGCGGCGTGTTGCCGACCCCGAGCGTGCCGACCGACCCGACCACCACGCTGCCGCGGATCTACTACCACGGCGCGCGTACGCGGGACGGCCGGTGGATCCAGTTCGGGAACCTGCTGCCGCACCTGCAGGACAACTGGTTCGCGGCCTCGGGCATCGAGCGGCCCGCGGGCGGGGTGCCGCCCGAAGGGAGCCCGGCACTCGAGGCGTTCCGCGACCGCATGCTGGAACACATCGCGTCCCGGGACCTCGCCGAGTGGATGGACGTGTTCGTGGGCCATGGCGGCGTGGTGGCGCACCAGTACCAGACCACCCAGGAGGCGCTGCACGACCCGGACGTCGTGGCCAACGGCCACGCCGTGCGGGTGAACGGCGGCATACAGCTCGGCCCGGTCGCGGACCTGACCGGCACCCCGGCGGCCATCGGCGCGGATTGCAGGGAGACCGACTTGGCGGAGGCCCTGCGCGCACCGGCGCCGCGGGCCGCGCCGGCCGCGCTCTCCCGACGCGGCGGACGTCCGCTGGAAGGGGTGACGGTCGTGGAGGCGGCGACCATCATCGCCGCGCCGCTCGGCGCCGCCACGCTGGCGGACCTCGGGGCGCGCGTCATCAAGTTCGAACCGCCGGGCGGCGATCCGTTCCGCGCGATGATGCACGGTACGGGCGCCGCGCGCTGCAATACCGGGAAGGAGAGCATCTGCCTGGACCTCAAGGCGCCCGACGCGCAGGAGGTCGCGCGCCGCCTGGTCGCCCGCGCGGACCTGTTCATCCACAACTACCGGCCAGGCGTCCCGGAGCGGCTGGGCATCGGCTACGAGGCGCTGCGCGAGGACAATCCGGGACTCATCTACCTGTCGGCCAACGGCTACGGACGCAAGGGCCCCGGTGCGAAGCGCCCCTCGACGCACCCGATACCGGGCGCCGCGCTCGGTGGCGTGGCGTGGCAGATGGGCGGCCTGCCGGGGGACGGAGCGCTGGAACTCGATGCCGTGCGCGAGACCGCCCGCGCCCTGTTCCGCGCCAACGAGGTCAACCCTGACCCGAACACCTCGATGGTCATCGCCACCGCGGCGACCCTGGGCCTGCTGGCCCGGGACCTGACGGGCCGGGGCCAGGAGATCTTCGTGGACATGTTCGGCGCCAACGCCTATGGCAACTGGGACGATTTCCTGTCCTATCCGGGCAAGGCGGGTCGGCCGCGCGTGGACTCCGACATCCGCGGCCTCGGCCCGCGCTGCCGCCTGTACGAGTGCCGCGCGGGTTGGGTATTCCTGTACGTGCGCAACGACGACGAGTGGGCGCGGCTCGACGCGCCCGACGAGACGGCCCTCGAAGCCCGCTTCCGGACCGACGACGCCCGGGCCTGGGAGGCGCGGCTGACCGCCGAGGGCATCGCCTGCGTGCGTGCGGATGCCGCATGGCCCGCGCAGTTCCTGCTGCACGACCCGCACGCCCGGGCGGAAGAACTGGTCGTGACCGCGCACCACGCTCAGTGGGGCGAGTACCCGCGCCACGGGCCGATGGTGCGGTTCGAGCGGGAGGGGCGGTACGGCGGGGCCTGTGTACCGGGAGAGCACACGGTACCCCTGCTCGAGGAACTCGGTTACGGGGCGGCGGCCATCGAGGGGTTGCTCGAGGCCGGCGCGGCGGTGCGATTCGGCCCGTGAGCCCGGGCCGCAGCAGCGCACGCGCACGAAGGGTGACCGGAGCCGTTCGGCCATGACGGTCCGGCTCGGGGTGGCGCTGGCCGTCCTGGTCGTCCTGATCGGCGGCACTCTACTCCTGCGGCCGGCGCCGATGCCGGAGCCGCGCGAGGGGGATGTCGTGTCGGGCCTCGTGACCCACTTCCTGGCGCCGCTCGAAGACGCGTCGGTCGCAAGCGTACCTTCCGACTGCCGTACGGGCGGAGCGACGCGGGCGGCATTGCCGGCGGCCCTGTTCCAGGCGTTTCTCGCCGCGAATGCGGAAGCGGACGCCTTCGACCTCACGCCGTTCGCACGCCGCCTGCGCCTCGCGGAGCCCGACGCCCTGCGCGCGCCGACATCGTCGGAGACGTTCGTCTCCGTCTCGCGGGCGGGGCTGCTCGAACGGGATGCGCTCGTCTGCGTGGAGGTCTTCGGCCGCCGGGAGAGAGGCTTCTTCGTCGTGTTGCGGCGCGGTCACGAGGGCCCCTGGACCGTCAGCCGAGAACTCGTCGCCTGGGAAGTCCCGGAGGATCCGGACACGGGCTCCTCCGCCGCGGAGGACGAGCCGCTTTTCCTCCCACGACCCTCGCAACTCGAGCGCGAGTCGCGGGAGCGATGAACCCTCTGCGCCGTGCGCCCGCCCGCGGCGCGGTCTGGTGTGCGTTCCTGGGGACTGCGCTCCTGGTTGCCGCGGGTTGCGCGGAGCCGCCGGAGGCGCACGCCCCGGGGGACGGCGGCGGCGTCGTGGGCGCGCCGATCGCATTCGGTGACCTGGACGAGATCGTTGCGCGGGGCACGCTCAGGCTGGCGCGCCGCCGCTGGGAGGGATTCGAGACGCTGCCCAGGCAGGGCCTGGCCGCCGAGAACTACTTCGCGCTCGCGGAGTCGTTCGCGGACCGTCATGGTCTGGTCGTCGAGTGGCACGTGCACGACGGTTTCGACGAATTGCTGCCGGCCGTTCGGGACGGCCGGGCGGACGTCGCCGTGGCGACCTTGACCGTCACCGAGACGCGGGCGCGCGAAGTGGCGTTTACCGTCCCGCTGACGCGCACCCGCGAGTGGGTGCTCGGCCGGCGGACCGACGGCGACGACCCGGACCGGGACCAGGACCTCGAGGCGCTGGTCCGCCGCACGTTCGGCGTCCCCGCGGGGACGGCGTACCTGGAGTCCCTCGCGCGGCACCTGCCCGGCGCCCGGGTGGCGCAACTGCCGGCCGGGGCGGACCCGCACGACGTGCTGGAAGGGCTCGAGGCCGGCAGGTTCGACGCCACGGTGATGGACGCGGTGACCGCACGCCCCATCGTCGCGGCCAGCGGGACGGTGCATCGGCTTGCGGTGTTGCCCGACACCCGTGACCTGGCGTGGGCCGTCCGGCGCGGAAATCCGCGGTTGCGCGCGGCCCTCGACGCGTTCCTGGGGGAGGGCCTGCTGGTCGCCGGCGATGCCCCCGCGCACCGCGACCTGACGGGGATCAGGGAAGCGGGCCGGCTGCGCATGCTGACGCTCAACGGTTCCGGCACCTACTACCTGTGGCGGGGGGAGCTGATCGGGTTCGAGTACGAGCTGCTGCGGGCGTTCGCGAGGAGCATCGGGGTCGCCCTCGAAGTGGTGGTCGCCACGCATCGCGAGGACCTGATGCCCTGGCTTGCCGCGGGCCGCGGAGACGTGGTGTCGGCGGGCGTCACGGCCACGGCGGTGCGGCGCGCGGCGGGCGGAACTTTCAGCACGCCCTATCTGCGCGTCCAGGAGGTGTTCGTGAGCCGGGCGCCCATCGGTTCGCTCGCCGAGCTTGCCGGACGCCGTGTCACGGTCCAGCGCGGGACGAGTTTCGTGGACACGCTGGAGCGGCTGCGGGCCGAAGTGGACCTCGACATCGAGCGGTCCCTGGCCGAGAGCGAGATCCTGATCCGCGCGGTGGCCGAGGCGAAGACGGAGGTGACGCTCGCGGACAGCCATGTGGCGGAAATCGAGGCCGCCTTCGACGAGCGCCTGTCGATCGGACCTCGGCTACCGGAGGAGACGGGTCTGTCATGGGTCGTCCGTCCGGACCAGCCGGAACTCCTGGCCGCGCTCAATGCGTTCATCGAGGCGCGCTACCGCGGATACGAGTACAACGTGCTGCGCAACAAGTACTTCCGCAACGACCGGCGCATGGAACGGCAGCGGAGACACCGTGTGGAGGGCGAACGGCTGTCGCCCTTCGACGACCTGGTCAAGAGCGCGGCCGCCGAGCATGACTTCGACTGGCGGCTCCTGGTGTCCCAGATGTACCAGGAGAGCGCGTTCGATCCGCGGCAGGTGTCCGCGGCCGGCGCCCGCGGGCTCATGCAGGTCCTGCCGCGCACGGCGCTGGAGGTGGGCATCAGCCCGGACGCGCTGGCCGATCCGGCGCAGGGCATCGAGGCGGGCGCGCGGTATCTCGCCTGGACGCGGGAGCGTTTCGCCGCGTTACCGCTGGCCGAGCGCCACTGGTTTGCACTTGCGGGATACAACGCCGGGGTGGGGCACGTCCGGGACGCGCGGCGCCTCGCGGCGGCGCGGGGCTGGGACGCGGCGACGTGGTTCGGTCATGTCGAGCACGCCATGCTGCTGCTGGCCGAGCCCGACTACGCGCGCCAGGCGCTGCACGGCTACGTGCGCGGGGCGGAGCCCGTGCGTTACGTCAAGGGGATTCGCGACCGCTATCGCGCTTACCTGGGTCACTTCGAGAGCTTGCGGGCGGCGCCGGCGCTCGACAGCGGGTCCTGAAGCGACCCGGCCGGTTCAGCCCGCGTGCCGCAGCACCCGGCCCGCGCGTGCGCCCGTGTGTTCGCCGTCCGCCACGGTCACCTCGCCGTTGACCAGGGTCGCCCTGTAGCCGATGGCCTTCTGGATGTAGCGGGGTGCGCCGCCCGGGAAGTCGTGGACCAGCTCCGGCTGACGCTCGGCCACGGTGTCCGGATCGAGGACGTTGACGTCGGCCCGGAGCCCCGGCCGGAGCACGCCGCGGTCCCGGAGCCCGATCACGCGGGCGGGTCCGGAGGTCATGCGCCGCACGGCTTCCCCGATGCTGTAGAGTCCCGCTTCGCGGACCCAGTAGGACAGGATGAAGCTGGTCCAGCCGGCGTCCATGATCTGCGAGACGTGCGCCCCGGCGTCGCCGAGGCTCGGGAAGATGTTCTCGTTCCGGAACAGGTCGGCGAGGGCCTTCAGGTTGCGGTTGAACATGCGCAGGTTGAAGAGGGCGCGGCCGCCGGTCTCGAGCGACAGGCGCAGGAACGTTTCGGACCAGTGCTCGCCGGCCGCTTCCGCGAGGGCCGCCAGGTGCTGGTCGGGGGGCACGGTGTAGTCCGGCGTCTCGCCCGCGCCGAGGTAGTAGACCTGGTCGATGGGCAAGGGGGTCGCAGCCGTTGCCCGTGCCTCGCGCACGAGCGCTGCGCGCGTGTCGGCGTCTTCCAGGGCCGCCAGCCGCCCGGCGAGATCGAGGCCGCGCAGGCGGTCCCACGTCTCGCCCTGCACCGGCAGCCGGGACTGCAGGCCGAACATGAACCCGGACCCGCGCACCTGCGAGATGGCGGTCATGTCACGCCCGGCGCGCATGCGGTCGAACTGGGCGGAGCGCTCGCGTCCCGAGTCGTCCTCGGGCCCGGCGCCGTAACTGAACAGGATGCGGCCGTCGGTCGTGCTCGCGATCCGCTCGAGGACGTCGGGGCCGGCGCCCACCGCCTGCATGAGTGCGTTGCGCGGCCCGACCGCGCGCGCGATGGCGACGAGTTCCTCGGGGTCGGCGAAGGTGCCGGGAATGGAACGCCCGTCCGGCAGCTTGTGGGGCGCGTAACGGTTGGTGGAGAACCCCACGGCGCCGGCGTCGATGGACTGGGCGACGATGTCCGCCATGCGTTGCCGTTCCTCGTCGGAGGCCTGCTCCTCGACGGCGCGCTCGCCCATCACGTAGAAGCGGACGGCGCAGTGGCCGACCAGGCCGGCGACGTTGATCGCGGGCCGCAGGCGCTCGATGGAGTCGAGGTAGCCGCCGTAGTGCTCCCAGTCCCACGCGAGGCCGTTCAGGATGGCGTACTTGGGAATGTCCTCGACGGTCTCCATCATGCCGGCGAGCAGTTCCTTGTCGCTCGGCTTGCACGGCGCGAAGGTCACCCCGCAGTTGCCCATCAGGACGGACGTGACGCCGTGCCAGCTTACCGGGGTCAGGAACGGGTCCCAGCCGATCTGGGCGTCGAGGTGCGTGTGCAGGTCGACGAAACCGGGCGTGACCAGGTGGTCCCGCGCATCGATCTCCCGCCGTCCTGCTCCGTCCACTCGGCCCACCGCCGCAATGGTGTTGCCGTCGATGGCGACGTCGCCGGGCACGGGTTCGCTCCCCGTGCCGTCCACGATCTGCCCGCCGCGAATCACGATGTCATGCGTCATTTCGGATCCCGTTGCCGTTTCCTGACCACAAGCCAGCAAGTTTACCGTTCCTCGAAGTCCGTCTCACGTTTCTCGCGGACAAACCGGACAAACGCCGGCATGCCCTCCGTGGAGTCCCGCGGCAGCCGCCGAGATCCGTCCCGGTTGCCCGACGCTCCTCCCGTATCTCTTCGTCTCGGGCGTGGGGCGGCCTCCGCGCGGGCTCCGTGCGGCCCGCGGCGCCTCAAGGCCGCGGCAGGTGCCGCTGAAGGAACCGGCGCTGGGCCTCCACCGCGGCTTGCGCCTCCGGCGCGCCAAGGATGATTGGGTAGGTGTGCATGCCGCCGGGTTGTTCGAGGTAGTCCACCATGACGCCAGCCGTTTGGAGGCGTTCCCGGAACAGACGGATGTCGGGCAGGAACATCTCCTGCGTCCCCACGCTCAGATGCACCGGCGGGAACCCTCGCAGATCCGCCTCG
The DNA here is from genome assembly GCA_963664635.1 of Pseudomonadales bacterium. Classification (GTDB taxonomy): domain Bacteria; phylum Pseudomonadota; class Gammaproteobacteria; order Pseudomonadales; family Azotimanducaceae; genus VXNE01. The sequence continues at coordinate 2,635,974 of OY761542.1, forward strand.
ACCGGCGACAGCTCCGGGTCGCCGAGGTCGCGTGCGCCGGCGTATTGACGCACCGAAGGCGCCAGCACGCGACGGCTGAGCATGGGGTCCGTCGACTCGGCCGCGGGGATTTCCGGATGGGTCATCCGCATGTCGACCCAGGGCGACATGAGCACCAACGCCGCCGGCGCCGCGTGTTCGCCCGTCAGGAGGCGCCGGCAGATCACCGTGGCCAATCCGCCCCCGGCGCTGTCGCCCGACAGTGCCCAGCGACCGTGCGCCGTCTCGCCGCTCGCGGACAGGGCGGTCGCGACGGCCAACGCGTCATCGACCGCTGCCGGGTACGGCGCGGCGCCGGCCAACCGGTAGTCGACGAGCAATCCCGCCAGCTCGCACCGTTGGCACACGGTGGCCAGCCACTCCCACTGCTGAGCGACGGGACCGGCGGTGTAGCCGCCGCCGTGCAGATGGACCAGCACGCCACGCGGCGCCAGCTTCCTGTCCAGCCAGACCGAGCGCACGCCGCCCAACGTAGCCTCCTCGACGGCGTGCCCGTTTCGCACGCCAACCGGAGGCAGCGGAGCAATCAAGCGCTGGTTCACCCACAGATTGAGGCCGACGGGAAGAATCTTGAGAACGCGACTGAGACGCCGTGCGGTTCTGAGGTTCATGGCAGCGGACATCCGAATGGAGCCCCGGCGTGCGGAGCGACACGGTTATCCTAACAACAACCTGGCGGCAGCCTGCCGGCGAGTCGTCTCGATGGGATGCGGACCATTGCTACTACGCCAGCGGCCGGCTCTCCACGGTCAACGTGAGGGCCTCGAGGTCGTAGAACTGCTCGTGCCGCACCTCCCCGAGGTGCCTCAGGATGCGCGGCCCGGCGTCGGCGATCTCGGTGCGTTCGGGATCGAGCGTCCGCAGCCGTTCCTCGAGGTTGTCGACGCCGGCGCCGGTCAGGAACTCCAACTGCAGCGCGTTTTCGTGGGGCCGGATGGCGACGCTCACCCGTGAGGACGCTCCCTGCTCCGCCTGGCGTTCCATCAGGTACAGGAACGCCTCCTCCCCCGCGAGCTGCAGCCGCTGGGCCGCGGAGTCGTCCCACCCGGCGTTGGCGGCGGACGTCGTGACGAGCTCTCCCAGCGTCGCGAGCGACGCCATCGTGGGTTCGAGCACGGCGCGCTTGCTGCGCGTCTTGAGGGCCACGAGAGCGGTGAGGGCGATCGCGACCAGACCGCCGGCGGCCATGCCGTTGTCCAGCACGCCGCGGGACCATTCCGGCAGGTGGTCGGGGAAGATGACGCCGTTCTGGAAACCCAGGCCGATCCAGAACGAGACGCAGACGATGAGGCCCTTCTCGTAGCCGAAGCCGCCGGTCGTGACCATGCGGACCCCCTGGCGGAACAGCAGCACGATGAAGATCACGATGTAGGCCCCGGCAACCGGGTCCGGCACCAGGCGCAGCAGGGCGGGGATCTTGGGGACGAAGGCGGTCAGGACGATGAGCAGGCCGCCGTAGAAGGCGACCTTGCGCGCTCCGACGCCGGTGAGGTCGGCGATCGACACGCTGGTCGAGTACGTGGTGTTGGGCATGGTCCCGGCAAGGCCGGAAACCAGGTTGCCCACGCCGTCGGCGTTCACGGCGCGCTGTACGGCGCGGAAGTCGACCGGGCTGACGCCCCGGCGCGTCACGCGCTGGATGGCGATGGCGTCGCCATAGGTCTCGATGGCGCCGATGATCGTGACGATCACGAAAGGAATCAGCAGCCCGAAGAAACGGGCGTCGAACGACAGGTCGAGGCCGGGCCAGGCCGCGCCCGGAAACCCGAACCATGCCGCGTCGAGAAGCGGGGACCAGTCGAGGATCCCGAACCCGGCGGCGAGCGCGGTGCCCACCAGCACCCCGATCAGCGGCGCCCAGAGCTGCATGGCGCCCCGGGCGTAGAGCGAGATCAGCACGATGACCGCGAACGCCGCGAATGCGACGGCCGGGGCGGCCATCGAGGCGGGGTCGACGCCCTCCGGAACGCGCGTCAGCAGGTCGGTGGCGATGGGAAAGACGTTGACGGCGAGCAGCATGATCACCGTGCCTCCGACGGTTGGGGTGATCAGGCGCCGGACCAGGGACAGCCGCGCGGCGAACAGGAACTGGACGAGGGCCGAGGCGGCCACCAGGGTCGCGAGCAGCGACAGGCCGCCGATGGCGACCGCTGCCGTGGAGATCGCGATGAAGGCTCCCGACGTCCCCATGTAGAGCGGGTATCCGGCGCCGAACGCGCCGATGGGACGGGCCTGCAGCATGGTGGCGAGCCCGCTCACGAGGAGCGTCGCGAACACCGCCCACTCGATGAACTGCCTGGCGTCGGCCGCGGTCAGCACGATGATCGGGATCAGGATGATGCCCGTCAGCACCACCGTGACGACCTGCGCGGAGAGCCCCAGCGTGAGCAGGATGGGGGGTTCTTCGTCCACCGCGTAACGCAGGTGGCCGGAGGAGTCCGCGTCCTGACGGGCGCTTGCGGGTTTCATGCCTTCACCTCGGCCGGCCGGCGCCGGTCAGCCGTCCTTCTTCTTGTAGCCGTCCGTCCCCCGGTACGGCCCGTCGCGCCACTTGAGCGCGCCCTGCAGGCCCTCTTCGCGCATCTTGTCCTGCCACTCGTAGGAGTACTCGGTGAACTGCGCCGCGGCGTCGAGGTCGGTGGACGTCCGCACGGACGAGTAGATCCCCATGTTTTCGTAGAAACGGTTCATGTTGACCTTGAGAATCGCCAGGTGGTCCGCGGACATGTTGGCGACGCGGTCGGCGAAGGCGATCGTGTTCTCCTCCAGCTCTTCCTTCGGCCAGGAGTAGTTGATCATGCCGATCTCCTCCGCCTCCTTGCCGGTCACGTTCTCGCCGGTGTAGTAGAGTTCCTTGGCCTTGCGCATGCCGATGACCAGCGGCCAGATGACGCCCGTGCGGGACGTGCCGAGCCCACGCAGGCCCGGGTGGCCGAGCTGTGCGTCCTCGGCGGCGACCACGAGGTCGGCCATCATGGCGAGTTCGCAGCCGCCGGCGACGGCGTAGCCCGAGATCTGCGCGATCGTGATCTTCGCCATGTTCCAGAAATAGAGATGGATGTCGCTGATCTGCTGCATGCCCGTGCGAATGCCCATCAGCAGGCGGCGGCCCTGGTCGTCCGCGCGGCGATGCTGCCGGACGACCGCGTCCGCGCCGCCCCGGGATGGGGTCAGGTCGTATCCGGCGCTGAACGCGCGGCCTTCGCCGCGCACGATGATGACCCGGGCGGTGTGGTCCGCCTCGAGTTCGTGCAGCGCGTCGTTGAATTCGTAGAGCAGTTCCTGCGAGAGGGCGTTCAGCTTCTCCGGACGGTTCAGCGTGATGCGGGCCACGCGGTCGTCGGTGCCGACGCGGTCCAGGTAGAGGTTCTCGTACTCGGCCATGGGTCTTTCCTCCTGGCTGGGGTGTTGACGCTGGCGGGCAGCCGCGGCGCGAACGTCGGGTCGGATACGGGGAGCGGTTAGTATTCGGCAATGGACCCGGTCTCTCAAGCCGCGCTTGGCGCGGTGGTGGCGCACGCGACGGCGCACCGCACCCTCGGGGTTCGTGCGCTCGCGGTGGGCGCGGTCGCGGGGGCCCTGCCCGATGTCGACGTGCTGTGGTCTCTGGGAGGGGACGCCTTCGACCAGATGCGGCTGCACCGGGGCATCACCCACTCGCTGTTCTTCGCCCCGGTGGTCGGACCGCTGCTCGGCTACCTCGCATGGCGTTGCGAAAAGCGCGGGGGGATGGACCGGCTCAAGGCCTGGATGCTCGCGCTCACGCTGGCGCTCCTGTCGCACCCACTGCTCGACCTGACCACGCCTTACGGGACGCAGCTCCTGCTGCCGTTCTCGGACGCCCGCTTCGCCATCTGGGCGATGCCCATCATCGATCCCGTCTACACGGTGCTCCTCCTGGCCGGGGCGATCGTTGCCTGGCGCCGGCCGAGCCGGAGCGCCGCCTCGCTGACCGCGCTCGGGCTGTCCACCGGCTACCTGGGCTACGCCTGGCACCTCAATGGGCAGGCCGCGGACCTGGCGCGCGCGCAACTGCGTGCCGAGGGGGTCGAGTACGCCGAGGTCGCCGCCTTTCCCACCTTCCTGCAGGTGCACTACCGGCGGGTCGTCGCCCGGACCGACACGGCGGTCCTGACGGGTTTCGTGTCGATGTGGCGGCCGTGCCCCATCGCCTGGGCGCGTGCGCCGCGGCTCGCGGACGCCTCGGTGGCGGCGTGGCGCGAGTCCCGGGAAGGGCGCATCTTCGAGTGGTTCGCGATGGGCTGGGTGCACCACGTGCCCACCGAGCGGGGACTCGTGTCGGCGGACCTCCGCTACGGCTTCTCGACGGATCCGGGCATCTCCGCCTTCGGCACCCTGGCCGAATTCGACGCGGCGGGCGCCCTGGTGCGCATCACGGATGCGGGCCGCCGCGCGCCGCCGGATTTCGTCACCCGGGGCGACCTGCTGGCGAGTGCGTTTCCGGCGTCGTGTCAGGCCGTCAGCAGCGCCACGCCCGTCCAGCAGATGGCCGCGAGACCCGCCGCCACCGAGGCCTGAGGGATCTGCGTCTTGACGTGGTCCATCAGGTCGCACCCGGTGCAGACCGAACTGAGCACCGTGGTGTCCGAGATCGGCGAGCACTGGTCCCCGTAGACGCTGCCGTCCATCACGGCGGCGAAGCACAGCGTCATGAAGAGCTCTGGATGGGACAGGCCCTGGCTCGCCGCCACGGCCCACGCCAGCGGCATGGCCAGCGGGAACGCCACCGCGTAAGTGCCCCAGCTCGTCCCCGTCGAGAACGCGATCAACATCGTGAGCAGTTGCAGCAGCACCGGCAGGATGAAGAACGGGATCGCCTCGCCGAGGGTCTCCACCAGGAAGATGGCGCCGCCGGTCGCGCTGCTGATGCCGCCGATGGTGACGGCGAGGAGCAGGATCACGCAGCCGAGCACCACGCCCTTCAGACCGTCGTGGAAACCCGAGATGAGGTCCTTGATCGACATGCCCTTGGCGAGTGCGGTGCCACCCGCGATGACGAACGCCGCGCCGAAGGCCCAGTGCACGTTCGGCGTGCCGCTGACGATGAACGTGCCGACGGCGATGCCGATCAGGGCGCCGAGGGGGACGAAGAATTCGAGCACGTGGGGCTTGTAGCCCGCCGGCGTGTTGCTGCCCTGCAGCTCCGGGGCGGCGAGCGGGTCCGCGTCGTCGGCGTCGAGCCTGCCCGTCGTGCGTGCACGCTCCATCGCCGCGCCGAGCTGTTTGCCGAGAAACAGGGGCTTCTCGATGCTGAGCAGAAACGTCCCGAGCACGGCGAAGATGGCGTAGAAGCAGAAGGGCACGCTCTGGAAGAAGAACGCGATGCGGTCGGCCTCGGTCGCCAGGAAGCCGACGCCGGAGACGAAGATGAACGCCTGGACGTAGCCGGGCCACGCGTTGAAGGCGAGTTGCGAGGCGATCGGCGAGGCGGTCGAGTCGACGATGTACGCGAGTTCCTCGTGGGCGACGCGCTCCTTGTCGGCGATGGGGCGCACGGTCGTGCCGACGAGCACCGTGCTGACGGTGCCGCCCTGGAAGAAGACGACGCCGAGCATCCAGGCGACGAGCTTGGCCGTGCGCGGGCCGCGTACGAAGCGGACGGTCATGAACTCGGCGAACGCCTGAGCGGCGCCGGTGCGCGACCAGATGCCCATGAGCCCTCCGAGTAACCAGAGGTAAAGGATGAGGATTCCCGCGGAACTCGTTGTTGCGAGCGAAGGTATGAGGACATCTCCGGTCAGGTCGTACTGCCCCAGCAGGAGGGCGCCGGAGACGATGCCGCCGAGCAGGGACGTGACCGGTTCCCGGTTCAGCCAGCACAGCAGGATCGCCACGACCGCCGGCAGGAGCGACCAGATGCCCCAGTGACGCTTGGCGACGTAGCGGTAGTAGACCGTCTCGAAGCGGCCGTCGCGGAGCTCCTCCGCCCGGACGAACTCCTCGGTGACCGCGGGGCTGCCCTCCGAGCCGGCGATGCGGTCCGGGTGCAGCACGGCCTCGGACTCTGGTACGGCGTGGAAGTAGACGCGGTCCCCTTCCCGGACGAAGTAGAGCGCTCCCGCCTCGTCGGTCATGACGTCGAGGGTCGTGCTCTCCACGGTCCAGGTGGGCGCGACATTGGCGCCCACGAACCACGACGCCGCCAGCGCGATCGCCAGCAGCACGAATCTGCGGACACCCGGGGTCATGCTCCGTCTCCTTCGACCGGGGGCAGGGGCTCCGCGGGCACGGAGAACGCGGCCCGGCGGGGCAGGGCGTCTCCCTTGAGATAGCGTGCCAGGAACGCGAGACTGGCGTCGACTTCTTCGGCCGGCACCTGCGGATGCAGGCCCGGGTTGGCGTGCAGGCGCTTGTCCCGGCTCGCCAGCGCGTCGAACAGGGCGAGGGCCGTGTCACGGGGGACGATCTCGTCCTCGAGCTGCTGGATGAACAGGACGGGACAGGTAATGCGCGTCGCCGCGTCGGCCACGACGGACCGGAAACGGGTCGGCCCCATGATGCCCATGAGACCCAGCACGGCCACCGCGATGCGCGGTTCGGCGGCCACCAGGGGCGCCCCGTAGATGGTGCCCATGGACAGCCCCCAGTAGCCGAGCGGACCGTTGCCTGCTTCCGGCAGGATGGCGTCGATGGCCGCGCGCCAGTCCGCCGTCATGTCCGCTTCGGAGTCGTCGCGCCGCCACTCCTCGGCGAATGCCTCGCGCCCGCCGGGGCCGCGTTGGCGGCGCCCATGCACGGGACCGTCGATGGACAGCGCGTGAAAGCCGTGGTCCCGCACCATGCGCCGGGCCATGCCAGGAATCGGTGATTGGTGCCGGTCGCCCGAGGCGCCGTGCCCGAAACAGACGACGGGACGGCCCGGCTCACCCCGCCACCAGGCGCCGGGCACGGTACGCCCGTTGGCGTGCACGTCGAACTCGCGGCAGCGCACGCCGTCGGTGGTTTCCTCCAGCCAGTGCAGTGTCACCGCGTCCGTCCTCCGTTCAGGGCCGGTAGCTGAGTCCCGCCACCGGGCCGACCTGGGTCTGCACGACCTTCCAGGCGTCCTCGATGAAGTCGACGAGCAGGGGCCGCGTGTCCCGAGGATCGATGATCTCCTCGATGCCGAACGCGTGGGCGTTCCGGAACGGGGAGGAGATGGCCTGCAGGCGCGCCTCGATCTCGCGCCGCTTGGCCTCCGGGTCCGGCGCGTTCTCGATTTCGCGCTTGTAGGCGATGGCGGTGCCCCCCTCGATGTGCATGGACCCGCCGTGGGTGGAGGGCCAGGCGTAGCGCCGGTACAGGCCGCCGCGGCGCAGGTGGAGCCCGCCGGCCACGCCGTAGAGCTGCCGCAGCACGAAGCAGACGTACGGCGTGCGGGTCTGCTGTACGGTGGCGACGACCCGGGCCCCGGCGCGGACGATGCCCGCCTGCTCCTGCGCCGGCCCCACGGAGAACCCCGGCTCGTCGGCGAAGTAGACCACCGGCAGGTGGAACGTCTCGCACAGTTCCATCAGCCGCATCGTCTTCTCGCCGGCCGCGATGTCCATGGAGCCGCCGTTGAACTTGGGGTGGTTGGCCATCACGCCGCAGGGCACGCCGTTCACCCGCGCGAGGCCCGTGACCCGCGCGCGGCCGTAGAGTGGGGCGATCTCGAAGAAGCTGTCGCGGTCCAGCACGGTCTCCAGGATGCGGCGTGGCTCGTAGATCTTGCGGCGGTCGCGGGGGACGGCGGACAGGAGGCTTTCCTCACGGCGGTCGGGAGCGTCGTGCGGAGGAGTTCGTGGCGGGGCCTCGTAGACGCTCGCCGGCAGGTAGGACAGGAAGCGCCGCACCTGCGCGATCGCGGCGGCCTCGCTGTCCGCCAGATTCATGACGACGCCGTTCGCGATCTGGACGCGTTCGTCGCCGAGGTCTTCCTTGCCGATCGTCTGGCCGGTCGCCTGTTCCACCACCTTGGGGCCGGCGACGAACACCTGGCTGGTGCCCCGGACCATCACGTTGAAGTGGCTGAGGCACACCTGTACCGCCGGAAGCCCGGCCACGGAGCCGAGCACGGCGGCCGCGACCGGCACGGTCTGCAGCAGTTCCACGCCCAGGGCCCCGGCCGGATTGCCGGGCAGATAGGTGCGCCCGATCTGCTCGAACGTCTTGACGCTGCCCCCGGTGGCGTCGAGCAGCCGCACGTACGGAATCCGGCTCGACAGGGCGAGGTTCTCGATGAACTCGGACTTGTTGCCGACGGCGGCGTCCGCGGCGCCGCCCCGGATGGTGAAGTCGCCGCCCGAGAAGGCCACCTTGCGCCCGTCCACGCGACAGGTGCCGATGACGGTGTTGGACGGTTTCAGGTGCTCGACGCGGTCGCCGTCCCAGGTCGCCGTGCCGGCGAGGGCGCCCACCTCGTGGAAGCTGTCGGCGTCGCCCAGCAGGTCGATCCGCTCGCGGACCGTGAGCTTGCCCCGCCCATGCTGGAAGGCGACGCCGTCGGGCCCGCCCATCTCCCGCGCCATGGCCGTCTGCCTGGCGAGTTCGTCTACGTCGGATTGCCAGCTCACGGGGGACAGTATGGCATAGCGATCCTGCCGCCCCGGTCAGTCGTGGCGCAGGGCTTCGATGGGATCGAGACGCGCTGCGCGCATGGCCGGCAAGACACCGAAGACGATGCCGACCAGTGCGGAGAAGACGAGCGCGAGGACGGCGGCCGAGAGCGGGGGGACGGGGGCGGGGAAGTCCGGGATCAGGCTGGCGACGAACGCCGCGATGCCCCCGCCGACGAAGAGCCCGATCACGCCGCCGAGCACGGACAGGGTCATGGCCTCGATCAGGAACTGGAGCAGGACCTGATGGCGCGTCGCGCCGAGCGCCTTGCAGATGCCGATTTCACGGGTCCGTTCCGTGACGGACACGAGCATGACGTTCATCACGCCCACTCCGGCGACCAGCAGCGAGATGCCCACCATCCCCGCGACGAACGCGGTGATCGTGCCTGCCACAGCGTCGAAGGCCTCCGCCACTTCCTCCGCGGTCTGAACCCGGAAATCGTCCTGATCCTCCGGATCGAGATCGTGGGCTCGGCGCAGCAGCGTCCGGATGCGCTCGGCGGTCGCCCGCCGCCGCGAGGGGTCTGCCACCGTGAGATGGATGAACAGGTCGGGGGGGTCGTGTGGCCCCGCCATGCTGCGCATGGTCTGGTAGGGGAGCAGGACGTGATGGTCGGAACTCGCGCCCAGCAACTCGCCCCCGCGCTCCATCACGCCGACCACACGGCACCACTCGCCCGCGAGTCCGATGAATTGCCCTATCGGGTCTTCGCCCATGCCCAGGGACTCCCCGGTCCGCTCGCCGATGACGCAGACGCGCCGGCGCTGGCGGTCGTCCGCCGGCGAAAGGAACCGGCCCTTGGCGGGAAACCTGTTGTAGACATCCTGATAGCTTTGCGTCGTGCCGCGGATCTGGCTCACGGTCGAATGGGCGCCGTAATGTATCTCGTCGTGGATGACGACCAGGGGCGTAACGTTGCTCACGCCGTCCACGCGTGTCTGGACGAGCTCGAGATCTTCGTCCGTCAGGCGGACGCGGCGACCCTGCAGGGCATCCTCGACCGGCGTCAGGGCGCTGATTGCGAGGCTCGTCCCGCCAAGACCGGCGAACTGGCTGGCGATAGCGGTTTGCAGACCGCCCAGGAGCGCGACCACGGCCACGATCGATGCGACGCCGATGACCACCCCGAGCGTCGTGAGGAAGCTGCGCAGACGGTGCGCGGCCAGGGAACCCACCGCGGAGCGGCAGCACTCCACGAAGACGGAGAGGGAGACCGGGGCGATCCTCATGCGCGAGCGCCCGGGTCAGGTCCCCTCGTCACGTACGACCCGGCCGTCCGCCAGTTCGACCGTTCGCTCGCAACGGCTGGCGATGTCGGCTTCGTGGGTGACGATGAGGATCGTCTGGCCGTCGCCATGCATGGTGTCCAGCAGATCCATGACCTGGGCCGTGGCCGTCGAATCGAGGTTGCCGGTCGGCTCGTCCGCGAGCACGATGGACGGTCGCGTGACGAACGCCCGCGCCATGGCGACGCGTTGCCGTTGTCCGCCGGACAACTGCGACGGCAGGTGGTTGGCTCGGTCGTGGAGACCGACTCGCGACAGTGCGGCGAGCGCCAGCCGCCTGCGCTCCCGCATCGAGACGCCGCCGTAGACGAGAGGCTGCATGACGTTGCCGAGCGCCGTCAGGCGAGGGAGGAGGTGGAAGCTCTGGAAGACGAACCCGATCTCCGCGTTGCGGATGCGGGCCAGGCGCCGCCCGTCCTGTACGGACACGTCACGGCCGTTCAGAACGTACTCGCCGGATGTCGGCGTGTCGAGGCAGCCGATGAGACCGAGCAAGGTCGACTTGCCGGAGCCCGAAGACCCGACGATCGCGACCCGTTGGCCGCGGGCGACGGAGAGGTCCACGTTGTCCAGCGCGGCGACCGTATTCCCGCCTACGTCGTAACGCTTGCTGACGCCCTGGAGCCTGATGAGCGGCATCAGTTCTCCCGCTGTCCTCCGGAGGGCACCGCCACGGGATCGCGGTCTCCGGAATGCAGCCGGACCGCGTCACCGTCGCGCAGGCTTCGTAGCGTGCGGCCCGGTCCCCTGACCACGCGGTCGCCCTCCGTCAGACCGGACAGGACGTGCTGGTAGGCGTCGTCGGATTGGCCCGTGACGACCGGCGACAGATGGGCCGATCCGCCCCTCACTACGAATACGGCCTTGCCCGCCGAGTCTCCTTCGACGGTCCCGCCGGTCCCGCCGGTCCCGCCGGTCACGATGGCCTCGATGGGGACCGCCAATGCCACTTTGCCGTCGTGCGTGAGGATCTCGGCACGACAGGACATCCCGGGGCGCAGACGCATGCTCTCCGCGGGCGTCACCCGTATCTTCGTGACGAACGACAGGCTCCGGCGGGGTGGCTGGGTTGTTGCGGTATTGGCGATGAACGCGATGCGGCCCGTCATCGGTTGGCCGGGATGCGCCACGGCGACGATTTCGGCTGCTTGGCCCACGCGCACCGCCGCGACGTCCGCCTCGTCGACGTGGACCTCGGCGATGATGCGCTCGGGGTCGGCGATCGTCATGAGCTGGCTGCCCGGGATGTTCGTCGAACTCGGGATGGCGGTTTCCCCCGCATCGACGTCGAGTGCCGTCACGACTCCGTCTATCGGCGCACGGACCCGGGTCTTGTCGAGCCGGTCTTCTGCCTGCCCGAGGCGCGCGCGGGCCTGCTCCAGGCGTTCGCGGCTCGATCGAAGGTCGATGCGGGCGAGTTCGAGTTCGTGGCGGCTGGCCTCCAGGGAGTGCGCATCGAGGACGCCCTGCTTGAAGAGCAGCGTGCTTCTCTCGTGTTGACGCGCCAGATTCGCGATTCTGGCGCGGACGCGGCCGATGTCGATCTTCTGAATCCGTACCGCGGCGCGGCCCTCGGCCACGTCCGCGGCGTACGCTTCGCTGTCGATCACCAGCACGAGCTCGCCGCGTTTGACGTGCTGACCCTCTCTGACGTGGACGATCTCGATCGCCCCAAGGACTTCGCTGGTGAGTCTGACTTCCTCTTCGTGGGTAATCTGGCCGGACGCGAGTACGGAAGGCCGCAGCAGCCGCGTGTCGACCCGCGCCGTCTCTACGACCTTTCCGGGGTCGCCGGAGAAGGTGCCGCTCGCAAGAGGCACGCAGACCAGGAGAGCCGCGGCGACCGACGCCAAAGCGCTCTTTTGGTGGCGTGTGGTCATCACTGGTCAGTGAGTTCCGGTGCTCGACCGCTCCTGCACTCGAGCCATCCGTGGCGGACCCGCCTCGCTTCTCAGCTTGGCGGCAGCGCGGCCAGCGCCTGCAAACCGGCGCCGAGCGCCACGACCATCGAAGCCGCGAAAGCGATGGAGATCAGACTGCTGACGCGGTCGGCGACGCGAGACAGGAGCAGGAAGACGACCAGGAAGAATGTCAAGAGGGTGGCGTACCGTACCTCGCTCAACCAGGGTAGCCCCGTCAGGAGGTCCACGTTCGTCCCGGGCTGCGGCGACAGCAGCTCTGCGCGTGTGATGGGCAGAGGTGGATTGGCGGCGACCCAGGCGGCCAATACCACGACGTAGCAGGCAAATGCCCACAGGCCGCCTCCGAGTGCCCGGGCGATGGCGCGAACGTCCGTGGGTCCGTTGAGCCAGCGCAGCGTCAAACCGCAGCAGAGGCCGAAAGCGATGGTCACGCCGGCCGCCACGCCCATCAGGCTGGCCGCGGTGACGTAGGCCGAGAGCTTCGCCGGCGCTTGCAGGATCGCGGGCGACAACTCGGCCAGCAGGTGTTCGACGCAGACTGCGGTAAAGACCGCATAGCCCGCAACACAGACGAGGGCGGGGGTGAGCGGCGAGCGCGCGATCCGGCGCGAGTAAGGTGTGGCCACGTCTGCGTTCACGAGCCGATCCCCGCTTGGGCGATCGCTACGGTGACGTAGACCTCGATGGCGGCGGCGATGGCGATGCAGACGATGCCGCCGGCGGCCGGGCGCAGGACGCCTGCCAGGGGCGCGCCGCCGAAGGTGCCGCGGAACCATGCCGACAGCAATGCGGGACCTCGCAGCCCGATCGCGCCGGCGAGCAGGAACGCGCCGATTTCCGGGATCAGATGGGGGAGCGTCAACAACGCGAGACGCTCCAGAGGCATGCCCGCGCCGAGCGCGAGGCCGGCGATCTGTCCCAGGGCGACGCCGTTGAAGGCGAGCAGGGCCACGGTGGTCAATCCGCAGGAGATGAGCCCGCACAGCAGCCAGAGGTAGACCGCCAGGTTGCGGCCGAAAATGCCGATGCAAAGCCGAGCCGGTGGAATGTCCTGCCGGCGGGCCTCGGCGAAGCCCTCAAGACGTTCGCCCGGCGCCTCCGCGGCGACCAGCGTGCTCATGGGTTGTGCGGCGGTCGCGACTCCGGCGACCGCTCCAGCAACCCAGATCGACGTGGCCGCCACCAGGCCCCGCGTCCACCGCTTCGACTCCATTCGCGTGATACTCCGTCCGTCGTTTCGGGTTAGCCCGGATTTCTCGCCAAGGGCCGCGATGATCGGCGAGGATTTTGGTCTCGTGCGCGTGCTCGCGACCGGAGGCGTAGGCGCGTCGCCTGCGACGCGGGTGTTCTACGGTGGAGGGAGCATGTGCGCGCACGGGACCAAAAGACCGCCGAGGGCGCGGCCAGCGCAGTCCGTTCGCGCGTCACGACCCCTGACAACCCGAGAAACCTGATGAGATCCAACGACTTTTGATTCATGTGCAAGCGACTTGGTGAGAATTCCGGGCTAGGCGGACGCCTGCGTGGGCGTGAGCTTCCGCAGTGCGTCGATCCGTTCGTTGGCCGTCGGGTGGGTCAGGCTCTTCTTGTCGCGCGATACGTTCCGGAGTTCGCACAGGCGGCCCAGGGCGTCGATCATCTGTTCGGGATCGTCGAGGAGTTCTGCCGCCAGGCGGTCCGCGCCGTACTCGAGTCGGCGGCTTACCAGCCCTGGCAGGACGAGGTAGGCCAAGGGCGCGAAGAACCCTACGTAGGCCATTGCGAGTAGGGGGCCCATCGAGGTGGAGTGATCCAGATTCGGGTTGACGAAATGGACGAGGACCGTCGCGTAGCAGGTGCCCCCGACCGTTACGGCCGCCAGCAGCTTGAGTACGTCGCGTCGGATTACGTGGGCGACTTCGTGCGCCAGGACCGCTTTGAGTTGTGCGGTTTTCATCCCCGTGACCAACCCGCCTCCGACGAGCACGAGATGGCCGAACATGCCCCCCGTTGCGTAGGCGTTCTTTTCCTGGCCTTCGTGTATCCGCACCCGGAAGCGGGGCACGCGTCTGTCGTCCGCCAGACCGGCCAACCATGGGTCGAGTTCGGCGTGGGGCGTGTCGCGGAGCTTCCGTGACCTCCACCACAGCAGCCACGGCGATAGCCACGTCTCGTACAGCGGCACCAGGCAGGCGGCCAGCGGCACGAGCAGGAAAGCGAACGCCGTGCCGCCCAGGGGCAGCGCGGCGAAGAGGATGGCCCCCAAGCCGGCGAACCCCACGGCGCCCCAGCCGATCGCGGCCGCTTCCATCCGCCACGTCCTGTCGTGTCTTTCCGGCGCCCGGGACGCCCAGAGGCAGGCCCGGCGCCCGAGCTCCAGGATGATCACGCGGGCGTGCAGGTACGCGAGGAGTACGAGAGCTCCGCCAACCACGGGGAGCGGGTACGTGTCCGGCTCCCCGAAGAGCGCCCCGAGTGCGGGTAACGACCACGTCGCCAAGCCTGCCGAAACGGCTGCTGCGAAGGTCCACCCGGCGGCCATGGTCGTGTGGCGGACCCGGGCGGGCTCCTCGTCGTCAGGTGGCCTGCGGTGCGCGAGCCACAGGACGAGGGCGGCCATGGTGCCGACGACCAAGGTGATCGGGAAGAGCATCTGCAGATCGGGTTGCATGATCAGGGACGGAAGGCGACGTGGGATGCCATCTGAAAATTCCCGCCGCCGTCCACACACCGGAGGCGGCGCCATGTGGGACGCAGCGTCGCGGTGGCCGGGACGGCGGCGGGGGTCAACATGCCGGGAAGCCCGTCATGCTTGCGGACGGCCCTACCAGGCGCCGAGCCCGCCTCCGATGACGGTGCCGACGGGCCCGACGGCGGATCCGGCCAGCCCGCCGGCCGCAGCGCCGGCACCTTGCATGAACGCCATCGCCATGTCGTAGACGACGCCGCCGGCATCCATCCCCGTGTACCGCCATCCGTAGTGGACGACGGCCCAGCCGCCGTCCGCGACGGGGAGGGGAGCGGTCGCGTCCACTTCCGGCGCCATGGCCAGTGCGGAAACCGTCAGGCCGCAGGCGGCGACGAGCGTCGTCAGCTTCTTCAACTTCTTCATTTCTTCTCTCCTTGAAATCAATGGAAGTTGAGGACGGACTTTACGCCCGTGCCGTTTTGCCAAGAATGGTCGATCGCCCGGCGGGACGTGGGAAATCGCACTTCCTCGCTGGTGGATATCTCCTACACGGGTTATCCGGCGGGCGTCACCCGCACCACCCGCCCGGCCGCCGAGTCCGTCAGCACGTACAGACTCCCGTCCGTCCCCGTGCGCACGTCCCGCAACCGCTCCCCGATCTCCTCGAACATGCGGTGCCGCCCGATGACCTCGCCGTTCTCGAGATCCACCCGCTCGACGTAGTTGAACACCAGCGACGTGACGAACAGGTCCCCGCGCCACTCCGGGAAGGCGTCGCCGTCGTACCAGGTCATCCCGGAGGCCGCGATGGATGGCGTCCAGTCGATGACCGGCGGCGTCATGCCAGGGTACTCGCGGAACGGCGAGATGCGGGCGCCGGTGTAATCGATGCCGAGGGTCACGATGGGCCAGCCGTAGTTGCTGCCGGGCGTGAGGACGTTGAGTTCGTCGCCGCCCTGCGCGCCGTGCTCGTGGAGGAAGACGGTCCCGCTCGCCGCGTCGTAGGAGATGCCCTGCGGGTTGCGGTGGCCGTAGGTCCAGATCTCGTCGCGGGCGGCGGCGTTGTGGACGAAGGGGTTGTCTGCGGGCACGGACCCGTCGTCGTTCAGGCGGACGACCTTGCCGAGCAGGCTGCCGAGCCGCTGGGACGCCTCGCGATACACGAATCCGTCCCCGGTGGTCAGCAGGAGCGTGCCGTCCGGCAGGAACAGCATGCGCCCGCCGTAGTGAACGGGCGTGTCCTTCGTCGGTTCGACGGTGAAGACGGTCTCCACGTCCGTGAGCGCGGCGCCGTCGAAACGCCCACGCACGACCCGCGTCGCGTTCGCCTCCGGCGTGCCGTGCGCGAAACTCAGGTAGAGGAGCCGGTTCTCCTCGAACTTCGGGTGCGGGAGCACGTCGAACATGCCGCCCTGGCTGCGCGCGTACGCGGGAGGAACGCCCGCGACGGGCCGCGGGTCCAGGATGCCCTCGCGGATGACGTGCAGGTCCCCGTCGCGCTCCGTCACGAGCAGGTCACCGTCGGGGAGGAAGGCGATGCACCAGGGCCACGTCAGGTTCTCGGCCACCGTTTCCAGCCGGTAGTCGACGGCGCCGGACTGCAGTGCGGCCAGTAGCGCGAGCCATCCGAGGGCTGCCCGCATGGGGTTCTCCCGAGGGCCAAAAACCGTCATCATGGTACCGGGATGCGCGCAATTCGTCAGATCGCCGGTTTCGTCGTCGCGGTCGCGGTGACGGCCGTCGGATCGGCCTTCCTGTCCAGTCACTTCGTCCTGCGCGCCCTGGAGAGCCTGGGTGTCGATGTCCCGATCTCGGACCGGTTCGCGATGTATGGGCACGACATTCTCGGCATGGGCCCCCTTGTCGGGGCGGTGGCGGGAGTGGGGTTCCTCGTCGGGTTCCCGGTCGCCGCACTGATCGTCCGCTTTCTGCCCATGCTGCGCACCGTTGGCTACGTGCTGGCCGGGGCGGCGGCGATGGCGGTGGCGCTCGCCCTGATGGAGGCGGTCCTCGGCATGATGCCGTTGGCCGGGGCGCGGACTTCGGGCGGCCTGATCGCGCAAGCCCTGGCGGGCGCCTGCGGCGGCTATGCCTTTTCCCAGGTAACGCGGCGCCGCGGACGTGCCGGGGGACGCCCTGGTGGAGGCGGCTGAGCGGGAGACCGTAGAGCGGCATCTCAACAGGAACGTCGCCGGACAGCTCCTGCACGGCATGTTCGGCCAGACGGGCTTCCGGCTGGTGCAGGCGCCCACGTTCTTCCCGGCCTTCCTGTTCGAGTTGTCGGGCTCCGATCTGGTCGTCGGGGCCGCCCGCTCCCTGCAGGGACTTGGCACGGTGGTCTCGCCGGTGATAGGCGCGTCGCTGATCGGCCATCGGTCCCGCATCGTCGTCACCTCGATGGTCACGAGCACCCTGATGCGCCTGCAGGTGCTTGGCCTCGCGCTGGCCGCGTTCTTCCTGGGCGCGGGGGCCACGGTCGTTGCGTTCCTTGCCTTCATCACGCTGCTCGGCTTCTTCCAGGGCATGTCGCAGGTGGTGGTGAACTCGCTGCGGGCCCGGGTCATCCCGGTGCGGCGCCGCGGCATCGTGACCGGCGCGCGCCACTTCCTCGCGGGCTTGACGTCGGCCGCCGTGTCCTACGTTGCGGGGGCGTACCTGATCGAGAACGACGTGCTCGGAAATGGCTACGCGTCGGTGTTCCTGCTGGCCTTCGTGCTCGGGTCGCTGGGTCTCGTGGGCGTCGCCATCACGAAAGAGCCGGCGTCGACCGCGCTCCGCCCGCGCGAGTCGCCGCTGGCGGCGCTGCGGGGCATCGCGCCCCTGCTCCGGGAGGACCGGGCGTTCGCACGGTTCTTCGTGGCCCGCGCGCTCGGGTCCTGCGGCCGGATGGCCCTGCCGTTCTACATCGTGTTCGCCGCGACGCGGATGGAGGTCACCGGCGCCGTGCTCGGTCTCGTCACGACGGTGTGGATGCTCACGTCCAGTACGGCGACCCTGGCCTGGGGCGCGCTGGGCGACCGCCACGGCCATCGCGTCGTGCTGATCGCCAACCTGGCGCTGTGGACGGCCGCCAACGCGTACATTCCGTTCGTCGATTCGGTTCCCGAACTGGTGGTCTTCTTCGTCGTGCTCGGCATCCCGTCGGGCGGCTTCAACCAGGCGGCGCAGAACATGGTGCTCGAGTTCGGCCGCGTGCACGACATTCCCCTGCGCGTCGCGGCTTCCGGGACGGCCGTCAACGTCGTGGCCGCCGCGGGACCGTTCGTGGGCGGGGTGCTGGTGGCGGTGTGGTCGTACCCCGCGCTGTTCGGGGTAACGGTCGCCCTCCAGCTTTTGGCGCTCGTGATCGTGATCGCGTGGACGCCGGAGCCGCGCTTCGCCGATATCGGCGCGGCGCCCCGCGCCGATCGCGGGGAGACCGGAGAGGGCTGACGGGGACGCCGCCGCGTCAGTCCGGCCAGTGGGCCGCCATCAGGCACACGTAGCTCGACAGTACGAGCTTGTTCCGGTCGCGGCCGAGCGTCGCGAACTTCTCCAGCAGTTCCGCCGGCACGCCGTGCTCGGAGGGCCTGCGCGTGTACTGCCAGTGGGCGACATCGGGGTATCCGGCCAGGTTGACGATCGCCAGCGGCGAGGTGGTCGCCGCGTCGCGGAACTGTCCGAGGACCCAGTGGCCCATGTGGTCGAGCGCCGGCCAGACGCCTTCGTAGGAAAGTCGGTTGAAGGTCAGCCAGTCCTCCGGCCGGATCCACCAGCGGCGCAATCCATAGACGGGCCGCCGGTCCTCGGGACGCGTCGGGCCCGTGGGGCGGTAGGCGGAGGCGAGGAGGGGGCGCGCCTCCTCGGACGCGATCCATTGCCGGGGCCCGTCCGCGCCGCCGGCCACAACGGGCTGTGCGGCCTGCCACGCATCGAAGTCCTCGAAACCGGTGAAGCACACCACCTCCTCGGCGCGAGCGCCGATCAGGCCGTTGAGCACGCAGAGGGGGCGGTGGCCGGCCGCGCCGAGCTCCGGCCACAGCGTCTCCAGTGCCCAGGCCCGGTAGTTCGGGAAAGTTCCGGGCTGGAGCCGGACGCGGCGTTCCTCGTAGATCATGGGTGTCCCCCTCCGGTGTGTGAGGTGCATGCGTTGTGTGGCGCTGGATCGCGATAGGAGCTTGCGACGTACAAGCGTTTGAAGTAGGACGGTCTGCGTGCCCCTGCAACGGTATGCGCCTCTCGTTTTCCGATAATATCGTTCATTATCAATCGGATAAGGTCGTTTTCGACGTGCAATAGGGTGCCATCCAGTGTCATTCGACGCCAACGGTTGACGCCCTGCATTGTGGGACGCGTTGTAAGCCAATAGCCGCCTGTGTAGAATGGGATTCCGCCCGGAATCCGATGCCCGTCCCATGCCGAAGCTCAATCGCAACGCCCTGTCCGCCCAAATGGTACGCCACGCCGGTCCCGGCAGCTATGTGGACGGCAACGGCCTCATGCTGCGGGTCCGCGACAGCGGCTCCCGTTCCTGGGTGCAGCGCATCATGGTCCATGGACGGCGCATCGACATCGGCCTCGGCAACGCGGAGCTGGTGAGCCACGCCGACGCGCGGCGCATCGCGGCCGACAACCGCGCCGTGGCCCGCACTGGCGGGGATCCGCGCCGTGCGCGGACCATCTCGTTCGCCGAGGCGGAACCGCGGGCGATGGCGGAGAAGGCGGAGACCTGGCGCGGCGGCGGCGCCGCGAAGTCGGCCCGCGACTGGCGCTCCACGATGGACGCCTACGTACTGCCGCAGTTGGGGACGATGCACGTGGGGGCGGTGGCGACCAGCGACGTCAAGCGGGTGCTGCGCCCATTGGCGCTGGCGGGCAAGCACGCGACGGCGCGCATGGTGGCGGGCCGCATCGTGGCGGTGCTGGAGTGGGCGGAGGTGGAGAACCTGCGCGAGCCGGCCGGCAGCGGGCGGGTGATCGTGGAGACGGTGATGCGCTCGCTGCCGAAGGCCGGAGCGGTGCGGCACCACCCGGCGCTGCACTTCGCCGACGTGGCGGATGCGCTTGCCAGAGTGGACGCGCACCCGCGTATCGCGCGCTGGGTTCAGCTCGCGATCCGGTTCGCGGCGCTGACGGCGGCGCGGCAGGCGGAGGTACGGCGGGCGACCTGGGAGGAGTTCGACTTCGAGTCCGCGGTGTGGACGGTGCCGGCGGCGCACATGAAGCGCCACCGGCCGCACCGGGTGCCGCTGTCGACGGGCGCCCTGGTCGTGCTGGCGGAACTGCGCGAGGCGTCCGACGGCGACGCGGTCGTGTTCCGCGGCCCGCACGGTCAGCAGCTCGGTGCGACCTCGGTGACGAACGCGCTGCGCAAGGCGGAGATCAATGCCACCGGGCACGGTTTCCGTTCGAGTTTCAAGGACTGGGCGCGCCACGAGGGTGTGGACGAGCTGCTGTCGGAGTTCGCGCTGGCGCACGTCGAGGGCTCGAAGACGGTGGCGGCCTACGCGCGCGACGATCTCCTCGAGAAGCGGCGCCCGGTGATGCAGGCGTGGTGCGACCTCATCCTGCGACGAGAGGATCGTCGCGGTCGCGCAAGCGGCTGAATCCTGGAATGGACGTGGAACCCGACGCCGATCCGCTGCTCGCCGCGTACCTGCGGAAGGTGCCGGGCATTTCTTGCGTGTTGCCGTCGCGCGGCTGCGTGAGCTGACGACCATGTCGCTGCCGCCGGCAGGGTCGACGTTCGTGACGTGGTGGACGGACCCGGAGGGTTGGTCCGCAAGTCCGGCGTCGCGTGCGTGTGAGGCGGCGGGCTGGCGGCTGGAGTCCGTGCAGGTGGCCGCAGAGCTGGTGCGGTTCATGCGGACAGGGGTGGACGAAGCATCCACGGCTTGACGATGAAGGCCTGCGCGACGCGTTCGCCCGCGCTGGCGACGCCGAGAGTGGCCTCGTTCGCAACATGGCCCGCGTTTTAGGAAAGCAGGGCACTGTCAAGCGCGATTCGGGGGTCGCTCCGGCCCGGATCGGACCTCGCGGCGGCCATTGTCGGCCAACGGACGGAGTGGCCGTCGCGACGGTGGCGAGGGCCGGCGCCGGGGATGCGGCGGCCGGCCCGGGCGCGTTGTGGCGTCGCGGTCAGCCGATCTCGAAGGACCGGCGGGTGCGGATGTCGTCGAGGTCCGGCGTACCGTCGAGTTCGGTGCGGGCGTAGACGGCGTACTCGCCGAAGCGGGGCTCGATGCGGCGCATGGCGGCGTCGGCGTGGGCTTCGATCTCGTCGCCGTAGGGTCCGAACTCGCAGCCGCCGACGGTCTCGATGTACCAGGCGCGGATCTGCCGCGGCCACGCTTCCGGCGGCTGGTGCGCGCAGTCCGAGCAGCGCGATTCGCCGGGCATGGCGGCGCGGCGTCCGCAGCGCGTGCAGGCGGCCCTGGCAGCGAGCCTGGCGTAGCGCTTGCGGGAGTTCGCCGCGGCCTTGTCGAGGCACGGACGACACCTCCGGCGGTCCGGTGCGGCGGGACGGCGGCGGCAGTGGTTGCAGGTCTGGATGGCAGCGGTGGTCATGTCGGAACTCCGGCAGTGAAGGAATGCCTGGAGATCGGACGGGCGCGCGCAGGCCGGGCACCCCCAGGGCCGCAACGCAGTAGAGGACCGGGCGCAGCCGGGTTGCCGGGGCGAGCACGGCCGTCATGCTGGGTGATTCCCTTCACGGGGAAGGCACAGCGGATGGCGTTCGACTTGAATGCTGGCGGGCGGTTGCAACGCACCACGTTGCAGGCGACGATAGGCCATGCGGATCAGGCACAAGGGGCTCCGGGCGCTCGCCGAGCAGGATCGGACGAGCCAGGTGCCCACGGAACTGGCCGCGCGGCTGAGGCGCATCCTGACGGCTCTGGGCGAGGCGCGGCGTCCCGGCGACCTCGCCAGCCGCCCCGGCTACCGTCTGCATCCGCTGAAGGGCGACATGGCTGGACTGTGGAGCATCAGCGTATCGGGCAACTGGCGCGTGGTGTTCCGGTTCGAGGACAGCGAGGTGGTCGACGTGGACCTGGTGGACTACCACTGAGACGAGGAGGAGACGACGATGGCGATGCTGAACCCCTGCCACCCGGGAGAGACCCTGCGCGACGATCTGGCGGCGGCGGGGTTGACGGTGACGGACACGGCGGCGCGGCTAGGCTGCACACGGCAGGCGCTGTCGCGGCTGCTGAACGGCAAGGCGGGGATCTCGCCGGCCATGGCCATCGCGCTGGAGCGGATGGGGTGGAGCAACGCGGCCTACTGGATGCGGTTGCAGGCGGCCTACGACCTGGCCCAGGAGCGGCGCCGGCAGGCGGCCTGAACACATGACGGCCGACGACTTCCGAGCCGAACTGGCCAGCCTGTTCGAGGCGGCGGCGAACGTCGGGCGCGGCACGATCGTGGTGCGCGCGGGAGACCTGCACCGGGGGGTGGGCGGCTACCCGGGGACGAACCACCGGATGCCGATGTGCTGCGGCGTGATGTACGCCGAAATGGTCGAAGGGGTCGACGAGCTTCTGTCGGCGCCGCCGAGCGGCCAGGGCGCGTCGGTGGCGATCGAGTACCTGCTGCCGCGGCCCGGGGCGAACGACGACTGAGCCGCTGCGATGGCTGGCCCGCGTTGGGGCTCAGGCGTGGCAGCCCGACGGTCGGCTACGAGCAGTAAGTCAAGGTTATGTCCGGGCGCAGGTGTCCCATTTCCTCGGCGACGATCGCGAGCGCGAGGTGGTGCTCCGCGTGATGCATCAGTTCCCGCATCCTTGATTGGGCGTACTGGTAGCGCAGCCCATGGGCGCCCTTGCTCTTCCCCAGCGCCGCCATGCTGGCGCGCGAGAACGACACGCTGAAGGCGTGTCCGCCGCCGACATCGTAGCGTAGCCGGTAGCGGACGCCGCGGTCGACGACGGGCACCGGGACGTCCAGCCGCCGTTCCTCGAGGCGTTCCGCCAGACCGCGCGGCAATAGCACCTCCCGGACCAGCCCGCCCTTGCCGACAACGGTGTAGATCACGCCGTTGCGGCCGGCGAACTTCATGCCCTCGGCGGCGGTGCCCGTGAGGTGCGACCGGTCGCGCCGGTCGTCGGGCGGCTGTTCGGCGGGGCGGCCCAGAGTGAGCAGCTCGTGGGCCCGGATCCCCGAGGCGTGGGCGATCTCGGTGGCGAGCGCGTTGCGGGGATCCTGCCGGGCGGCGACGGCGCGGACCTGGGCCGGGGAGTAGGCGCGCGGCCTGGGACGGTGCGGTTCCGTGGACTTCACCACCGGCAGCGTGGCGCCCGGCGGCAGTTGGCCGGTGACGCCGACCATCATCGCCTGGATCGCCTGCCGCTCCATGTCCAGGGTTTTCTGAGCCACTTCGCCAGCCCGGCCCTTCAGGTAGGCGACGGCGCGCTCGGGCGTCAGCGCGGTCAGCGCCACATCCAGCCGCGCGGCGATCTGCACCAGCCGCTCCTGGTAGTTCCTCCCGGTGCCGACCGACCGGATGCGCGCGCCCTGCAGGCGCTTGACGACGCCGGCGGCCTGCTTCTTCGGATCGCTGGGCTTCGAGCGGAACCGGTGGCGCGGCTGGTCGTGGCCGCGGCGGACGCGGCTACGCCTGGCCATTGGCGTGCTTCCGCAGCCAGCGGGAAACGGTGGAGCGGTCCACCCGCAGCCCGTGCTCGTCGCGCAGCGTCCGGTGGCACTCGCCGATGGTGGCGCCCTGGGCGCGCAGTCTGAGCACGTGGTAACCATGCTCGTCGATGCTTGAGACGGTCAGGCGCGGAAAGCGCAGCTCCCGGTCGCGGGCCCGGAGTTCGTCGAGGGCGGCGGCGGCATCGAAGCCGAGGGCGGGATTGACGCGGAGCGTATCCACCTTGGCGAGCCAGCGCCCGGCGGTCGTCGCCGCGACGACGGTGTCGCGCTCGAAGCGCAGCCAGCGGGTCAACTGGGCGAGCGTGGCCCCGGCCCGCCGCAGGGCGAGCAGTTCGGCTGCGTGGCGGTCGAGCGTCGACCGGCGCTGTCCCATGTGCGTACCTCCGAGCGCACGACCTGTGTGGTGATCCGTAGCCGTTAGAACTATTGCCGCGTTCCAACGCTTCTCTCGAAACGTCCGGATCGACGCGGCTCAGCGGGATCGGAAGCGCCGTGGCGTTCCTCTCCCGACTCGCCCACGTTCAGTCCTTGATGGACTCGGCCGGGACCGTTCTCGCCGTTGCAGGTGGTTGTCGCGCTGTGTAGCCGCGCGGGATGCCCTGCCGCATCCCGTCCATGTCGCGTTCGTCACGGTTGCGCACGGACGCCTGAAGCGCCGATGGATCGCATCGGTTGCTTGCTGCTATGGGCTTGTGGCCCAAACGGTGTGTTGCCGGGACCGCCCGGCTCGACTTCGCGGGCGTGACCCGCCGGAGGCGTGGGTGGCCTCCTGCCGCACTGTCGCAGGATCGCTGCGTTGCCCTTGCGGGCCGGGAGCCGTGCGGTCGCCCCGTGGTAGCTGCCTTCGGTCGGCACGTCCCGTGGCCAGCGGGGAATCAGGTATGGCCAGTCGGCGTTGCGCTGGCCGGAGGGTCGCTCCAGGTCACGCTTTGCGCGGATGTCGCCGCGCCGGAGGCCGCCGTCGCCCCCGGTACGCTTCGTGTCACATGGCACTTGCTGCGTCTTCACGCGCCGGAGCCGCGTACGGGTGCCCCGGTTCAGGCGTCGGTGCGCCGCTTCTCTGGTGTGGCTAGGACCGGTCGGTCCAACGTCGCCGCTCCGGTCGGAGCTGGCGGGTAGTGGCGGAGATTATGGGCGACGCCGGGTAATGCGCGCAAATGTGTGCGTGAACGGTTGGAGAGCGCGCACGAGTCGTCCTGAACTTGGAGCGGCCGGGCCAGAGCGGCGTGCTGCGCGTCAATCAAGATGAGAACGGCTTCTCATCCTGATTGACGCGCTACAGCGGCGAGCGGCTGGACGACGAGGGGGGACCCCAATGGCTACGAGACATCTGCGCTGGGCCGTCGACGCAGTGTCGTCAAGCCCAATCGGTCGCTCGTCACGCGTGGGGGTTGACACTGCGGCAGGACGTGTAGTGTCATTACTTCACGGAAAGATAGTTGGAGAACCACTGTGATGACCGATGAAGAGAAGAGCGCCTTGACGCTCACTGTGTTGCTGACCCTTGCTGTCGAAGGCATCAGGGTGGCCTTTAGTTTCGTGGATCGCAGCTTGGCGCACTGGCAGGGCCGCAAAGAAGAGGAACGGCGGCGCGCTGCGAGACAAGCGCGTGCCGACAAGGAACCTGAGGGAGAGAGCTATGTCCTCTGACAATCCGTACGGGCCAGGCCGGGCCAAGCGTTGGGTGAAAGGCGGCACGAGGCTCCCGCCAGGAACGGCCGGAGAGTACCGGATCGTGAAAAAGGAGACGGGCAAGCCACACTACATCGGGGAGTCCGGAGACCTCGAGCGCCGACTGAATCAGCATACGCGTATGGGGAAGGCTGGGACCACGGACAAGAGCCACCTGTACGACGCGAGCAAGCACGAGATCACCTATCAGGTGGCGAAAGCCGGTGCATCGACCGAGGCCCGGCGAGAGCACGAGAGGAGGAAGATCGCTGAGCATGCCCCCTCCTGGAATCTGGACCGCGGGGGGAGCGGAAGGAGATGAAGACACACGACGCTCAAGGTCGGCCTGTGCTGACGTTGATTCGGGGTGGGAGACCGCTGGGTGTACAAGATCCGTCTCAAACTCATCTGGCGTCAGGTCAGGGGAGAAGTGGTCGCGCGAGTGCACGGGACAATGGGCCCCAATTGATGCCAACCGAGGACAATCGCATGTCAGAGAAAAGCAAACTTCCAGAGAGGATCGCCGGGATGGCCTTCGGCACAAACGACCGCCAGAGCATCCAACGCGTGGGCGAGCTCCATAGGGTCTCCGAGTCGCACGTCGTGCGAAGCTGCGTGGGCATCGGGCTCCTGGTGTATTCGGACATTCGTCTGCGGTCTAGGATCGCGACGGCCGCCAAGGACCATGCGACAAGTGAGCGCGCCGTGATTCAAGCGGCGGTTCGGCGGGGGTTGGAACGTGCCCGGTTTGGCACGCGCCCGAGTGTGGAGCGCCTGGACAAGGGCGCTGAGGGAGAGCAGCGGCCTAAGGGCAAGTATCCGAAGCGAATCGCGGGGCTGGCCTTCAGCGTGGACGACTATGAAGCCGTTCGACGGATCAGGGCGAGCCGTGAAGTTTCCGAGGCGCAGGTTGTGCGAGAGTGCAGTTCGATTGGCTTGGCGATCTATGTGGACGATGAGTTGCGGAGTCGGATCGAAGATGCGGCCTTCCGGCACGGGAGGCGCGAGCGGGACATCGTCTACAGCGCCATGCAACAAGGGCTGGAGGAGGCCCTTGTCTGGCTTCGGCTGGCTCCGGTATTGCGAATCAGGGACGGACTACGGGCTGAGGATCCAGGACTTGATTTGAAGCTGACCGAGTACATTCATGCCGTTGGGAGACGAGTCCAGCCGGTGGGTCTCCCGGATCCGCTTTTCGCTGATGAGAGGGATCGAGGTTGGACGGAATCATCCTTGGAACTGCAAGGCCTCCATGAAACGTTGAGCGAGAGCCCTCTGGACGAGCATGATCGGCTGTTGGCCAGCTACCTCGACGGACGTAGTGCTGAGGCGAAGGAGCAAGCTCGGCGATCGTTTGAAGCCCGCCGGTCCGAACTGCTTGAGCTTCGGGGGCTAGGGGACGAGGAAGTGTGACGGCTAGGCGTCCGCAAAGGATCAGATGACGGCGATACTTGACCACATTGGGCGCTTGTACGGTTGTTTCGACGCTGGGGACTTCGAGCGCTACGTAGTGCGCGACATCTTGCAGGGCGACGACCTCAAGGTCGTGCTTGTGTTCGAGTCGCCCCACCGTGACGAGTTGAAGGACACCAACCCTCAGCGTCTCCCAGCGGTTGGAGCTACTGGGCGATCCGTGACGAAACTGCTCGATGGGTTGGTCCACCAGACCGGTTCGATGCGTCCACCGATACGAACTGAGCCAATAGGGCGACTGTGTGGACGACGGGACAACGGATTCGGATGGCTTGGCCTCATGAGTGCCTGTCAGATCCCGCTCCAGAAGAAAGCGTACGACGGCAATGCGGAGTTGCAGCGCAGCTATGGAAGTCTCTTGGCGGATTTGCAGACTTTCAAGGACGCACTGGATGGCGATGAGGACGCCGACGTCATTGGAGGCGATTTGGGACAAGCGATAGCGGCTGTTCTTGCGGAGCGGCTGGGACCAGTTCAGCAGCGCAGGCTGCTACTTGTACCCTGCGGCAGGGTCGCACGAGCCCTATGTGGGGCGGCAGGCGTTCATGTTGATAGCAGGTTGCCCCGAGTTCCACATCCTTTGGCACCGGATGCTTGGGGGCATGCGCCGGCGCTCGTGGAGATGGCGAGGGTGATCCGAAGTGTGCTTGAGGACTAGCTCTGGTGCGCCTCACGGTGGACAACGGTCCCGGCTATCAGCCCCGCACGTTCAGCACTCTCGAGCGCGTTTCGGGGCCGGATCGGGCTCCGGATGGGCCATTTTCGGACAACGGGCCGCGTGGCCGCGGCGGCGACCAGGCCGAAGATCGGGCGCTGCATGAGCAGGATCGGGCACGGCACAGCGGCAAGCCGGTCGGCCTGGCGGGGGACAAGCGGTCGGCGATGAGTTAGAAATTTCTCGCATCCGACCGATGCTTGTCGGTCGGTCGGCGCTGAGCGGAATCGCGGGTACCAATCCGGTCATCCTGTTCGCACCCTGTTTCGTCCTTGCGGACGGCGCCGGCACTGTTCTCGCGCTGTTCCTTTGGTCAGTGGAACGTCTGCGACGCGTTGCGCGTCATCCCGTATTGTTCAGCCGTCGCTGCGCATCGGGGCGTCTCGCTGGGTTACCCGCAGTCTGCCTGATGCGCGCTCCGGTTGTGTCAGCCGGGATGTTGCTGGAACGGTCGCCACTGGCGACTGCGCCCGTTGGTTCAGCTAGGGTCGTGCTGGGGTCCACGCGGTGGACCCTTCCCGATGATTTTGCATGGTGGGGAAGCCATGTCCGGGTCACAGATCCCGGCGTCTGTATGCTTGGTGCGGATCGTAGACGCTCCCCGGACCCAGGGCAAGCGGCGTTTGCGGGTGTGCGTGGCGCATGTTAGTCGCCATCTGTGCGCGAATCTTGGCACAGCCAGCCCCCACGCTGGAACCGGTCCAGACGCGCGCTCGGACACGGTGCGCGACTGCGCCGGCGGCGGGCTTCGGCGGCGCCCCGTCGTTCAGGCGCTGGCACAACAAGGCACACGCCGCGGACGCACAAGGTGGCGATCAGGTGCGCGGCGGGGCTGCACGCGAGATCGTGCGCGGTTCGGCGGAAACCCCGCCCCGACGCCGTGGGACGCGACAGTCAGGTCCGTCCCACAGCGTCGGGGCGCGCAGAGACGCGGGAAGCGGACCGGACGCGCACCCGGACACGGCGCGGAACATCGCGGCGGGGACGCCGCCGGTGCGCCAACAATCGGTACAATGTCGCCTCTCGGAGAACGAAAGCGCTAGCAGCCTCGCGCGGGATGGCGAAGCCCGCGCCCCGTAAACGAAAGAGATGACCGTCAGGAGGGCATATGGGACAGTCCCCGATGCGCGAGAAGCTCGCTGAAGCACGGTACTTCCGGGCCGGGATGGATCGGAACGCAAACGACCTGACCCCCTTCAAATGTGAGCTGAGCGCGTTTCTGACGGCGGCGCGGACGGTGTTGCAGTACCTTCGGGATGAGTGCGGCAACGCGGGACGCCAAGGGTGGTATGACAACAAGATGGCCGATCAGATGTTCCGGTTTATGGGATGCCAAAGGAACGTGAACATCCACGAGCGCCCCATAGAGCCTAGGCAGAACGTGACCTCGACAGTCGAGGAGCGAGTAGTTCTCAGGGATAGCTTCTCGATCACGACGACCGATGAACACGGGAACGTCGTTCAGCACGAGGAGATCGAAACGACACTGCCAGAGGCGGTGCCGACCGAGATCGAACGAACGGTCGAGTACCGGTTCGCTGACTGGACCGGCCAAGAAGATGTTCCCGCGCTGTGCGACAAATACGTGGGTGCGCTTGAGTCCATCCTTGATGCATGGGACCAGGTGCAGACTGGCGTAGCAGGCACGAAGGGCACTTAGCGGGGCGTGGCGCGACCGCGGGACCGTGGCAACCTTGCCGCGGGGGAGGGCTACTTGGCTCTGCTAGGGGTGGCGGACCGCGCGAGGGTTCTGCGGCATACGTAGTCTGCCCTTCGGCCTAGGCGTCGGCGGCATCCAAGTTTGAAGGGTCTATGTTCGGGAGTGGAAGGATGGGCGACGATCGGGCGGAGGAACACTTGGTCTGGTGTCCATACACCGACAAGGAGATCCGGTTGGCCGACACCACACCAGAGCACGTGGTCCCGCTTTCGCTCGGTGGCGTTAGCGAGTTTTGCGTACGTACGGAGAAAAAGGCGAATTCGGATATTGGGTCGAAAATCGACGCACCCTTGGCGGATGAGTTCCTCGTGAAACAGCGCCGGAACCGGCTCGGCATGGTCGGGCACAGCGGGAACCACCCGGTTGTGACGTGGAAGAGTTCGGAGCTTGACTCTGGCGAGCCGGTGCAGGTGACGCTCGACCGGGGGGACGTACGAATCTGGTCGCCGGTGCGGAAGCAGTACATCGCTGTGGGAAGCGACGTGCAAATCCGCTCGAAGTGGACCATGTATGTGGACACGCCCCTTCGTTTCGCGGCCAAGGTCGCGCTGTCGGCCGGGTACTTCGTGTACGGAGATCTCTTCCGGCGCGCCGTGGCGCATGACGAGGTTCGTTTCATTATGGAGTTCGACCTACGCGGTGTGACGCCCGGCGAAAGAGCCGAACTCGAAAGACGTGCGTCGACGATGGGGGTTCAAGCAGAGGACTGGCTGCGGAGAGACGATAATCCAGATTTGGAAGTGTTCCGGTTGTTGTCTCAGGCGTACGGAAGTTCGTCCATCGCGGGCCTGATCCCTACCAAGAGCTCGCTGACCGTATTCGTCGGCGTTCTCGGGATGTACGTAGGGCTCGTTGACGCGCCGGCAGACACCACTGAGTTTCCTCTTGGTGGAACGCACGATCTGGGGCATGTCGTGGCGCTGCGGGACGGCAAGATCGAACGACAGTCGCTAAGGGACGCGGCGCGAATGCTCGACGGAATGCTGAAGAACGGTTGGCGACCGGAGTATGGAGAACCATCCCGTGGCGCCGGCGGTGACGCCGGAGTCAACAGTGACTAGGACGAGCCTCCCGTGACTCGCTGTGTCCGGACTGACGATTCACGGCTGGGGCGGTCGTTGTTGTCGAAGCGTAGGACCGCGTCGAGGACGACGAGCTGTCCGGAGGCGACCTAGTGGCCCTGGCGGACGATCCGGCGTGCTGTGACGGTCGCTACAGTAGCCTGGTTCGATACTTCGTCTGCGTTTTCGAAAACCATGGCACTGTGGAGCGCGATACGGGGGCCGCATGCGGCCCGGATCGGGCCTCGATGATGCGGCACGCCGCACCAAGGCCGCGATGCGGCGGCCCACCGCTGCTCGCCCGCTCCCGTAGCTCAGCGTGCCGTCGGCTGCCGTAGCGTCAAGGGGAACGCGCCCGGCGTCAGCCGGGCGCCCTAGCCCGCATTTCTCACCAGGCCGCTAGTCGGCGTCAAAAGGCTCTTGGGTTTCAAGTAGTTGACTACGATGCCAAGTGATCGCGCCAAGTACGGACTGCGCTGGCCGCGCCCTCGCGGCCCCTGGTGAGAAATGCGGGCTAGCGGCCCTTGACCCGACGCCGGCGGGAGGCGGCAGGAAGTGCATAGACGAGAGGCGGAGAGGTCAAGGCGTCAAGGCGCTCAAGGCGTCTCAAAGGGCGGCGCTGGTGCGCGGCTTGGGAAGGTGTCGCGTTGTTGGCTGGTCAAGATGAAAATCTCGTAACCCAATGATTTAACATTGTTTTACGAGAGTTACACGCTGCCGACGTAGGAGTTTCGCGCAGCGAAACTCCCAACGCGACCGTCAGGTCGCGCTACCGCGGTTCCAGGACGCGTACGCGGTGGTTGTCGCTGTCGCCCACGAACAGACGCCCGTCGGCGGCGGCGAAGATGCCGTGCGGCCGTGCGAGCCCGCATCGCAGCGGGTCGCCGTCCGGGCCGTCGTGGCGCGTCCCGTCGCCGATCACCGTCGTGATGATGCCGCTTGCGCGGTCGATGCGGCGGACGGTATGGCTTTCCGTGTCCGCGATGTAGACGGCGGCGCGCGTCACCGAGATGCCCTTGGGGCCGGCGAGGTCCGCCGCCTTCGCATCGCCGCCGTCGCCCCGGTACCCGCCCCGACCGGTGCCCGCCACGTGGTGCAGCGTGCGGCGGGCCATGTCGATCCGGTACACGGCGTTGCCTTCGCGCAGGGTCAGGTAGAGGTCTCCGCGTGCGTCGAAGGCCAGCGTGCGCGGGCCGTGGAGCGGGGTGCGCGCGACGTCGGCGCCGTCCGCCGCGGGCGCGGGTTCGCCGGTGCCGGCGAAGGTCTCGACGAGTCCGGTCGCGGGATCGATCCGCCGGATCCGGTGGTTGCCGATGTCGGCGACGAACACGGCTCCGTCGGGGCCGATCTCGACGCTGTGCGGCTGCCGGAACGTGGCTTGGGTGGCGGGGCCGCCGTCGCCGGAGAAACCCGGCTCGCCGGTACCCGCGATCGTGTCGATGCGCCCGTCGGGGGTCACGCGGCGGACGACGTGGCTCGGCATGTCGACGAAGTAGAGGTTGCCGGCACGGTCGAACCGGATCTCGTAGGGTTCGCGGATGTCCGCCTCGAGGGCCGGGGCCCCGTCGCCGGAGTGGCCCGATTCACCGGTGCCGACGATGGTTGCCAAGCGGCGGGACCGCAGGTCGACGCGGCGGATGCGGTGATTGCCGAGGTCGCAGAAGCAGAGACGCCCCTCGGGGTCGACCACGACGCCGAAGGGCTCGGCGATCGCGGTGTCCGGGTCGACCGCGCCGTCGGACGCGCGGCCGCGGGTCCCGGTACCGACCACGGTGGTCACGGATGCGGGAGCGTGCATGGCGGCCAACCCTTGTGCGACTCAGCCCGGTGGGGCGGGGCGCCCGTCCAGTGCCGCCAACGCGGCGATGTCGGGATCGGTGAGCCCGGCGCGCCGGGCGGCGTCGACGATCCCGCTCCAACTCTTGTCGTCGATGGGAATGCCGTGTTTCCGCCGCTCCTGCAGGGACTCCTCCTCCGGGTCGCCGGGTAGCCGGACGCGGTCGTGGCCGTCGCCGGGCGCCGTGTCGAGCAGGTAGTCGGCCATCGCGCGGATTTCCTCCTGGAAGGCCGTGCTGCCCCCGAAGACGTCGGGGTCGAGCACGAACATCAGCATGTGGTTCACGAGCGTATCGGTGCGGGGGCGCCCGGGCTGGATCGTCCACTCGCCGGCCAGGCCGCCGCCGAGCAGTTCGCAGACGAGGCCGAGCCCGTAACCCTTGTGCAGGCCGAAGGGCCGGATGGAGCCGCGCGGGTCCTCGAAGAGCGCGGCGGGATCGTCCGTCGGCCGGCCGTCGTGGTCGAGGAGGGCGTCGGAGGGGACCGGTTCCTCCTTCATGTACGCGACGCGAACCTTGCCGAGGGCGATGGCGCTCGTGGCCATGTCGAGGACGATGGGGCGTTCGCCGTCGCGGGGGATCGCGCAACAGAAGGGATTGGTGAGCATCCGCGCGGCGCGTCCTGCCCAGGGGGACACGACGGGATCGTGCCCGACGACGTTGACGAAGTGGAGGCTGACGAAGCCGGCCCGTGCGCAGCGTTCCGCATAGGTGCCGATCCGCCCGAGATGATGGGCGTTGCGCAGGCCGAGGGTGACCACCCCGGTGTCCCGCACGCGCTCGAGGGCAAGGTCCGTCGCCTGGCGGCCCACCACTTGGCCGAAGCCGAACTGTCCGTCCAGCAACAGGACGGCGCCCCGGTCGCGCAGGACCTCCACCTCGGCGTCGGGCGCGAGCTGTCCGCTGGCGATGCCCTTGACGTAGGTCGGGACCATCCCGACGCCGTGGGAGTCGTGCCCCTTGAGGTTCGCGAGCACGAGGTGATCGGCGGTCTCCCGCGCGCTGTCGCGGCTGGCGCCGGCCGCGACGAAGATCGCGGTCGCGAAATCGGCCAGGCGCTCCGCCCCGATCCGCATCCTGCCTCCCCGGGAGTCCCGGACGAAGCTCGCCACCTTGCCTAGAAAGGGGGGGTATGACAAGGTGCCGGGTTTTCCGCCGTGGCCAGCCGGGGGGCGCGGGAGCGGCGGCGTGTTCGGGGAAACGGAGGAAGAGCGGCGCGATGTTGCCTGAACGGCTGACCGGCGGTTACGGCCTGATCGAGGGGCCGGTGTGGGACGACGACAGGGGCCTGCTCTACAGCGACGTGGTCTTCGGGGGCGTGTTCGCCCTCGGCCCCGACGGCACGGTGTCAACGGTCTTCGAGCACCGGCGCGGGATTGGCGGGATGGCGCGGCACGCGGCCGGCGGCATGGTCGTCAGCGGCCGCAACATCTCCTACAAGGGTTTCGACGGCAGCGCGACCGTGACGCTCCTCGACCGGGACCCGGACCACGGCAACGTGGGATACAACGACATCACGACGGACGCCGAGGGGCGCGTGTATGCAGGCTCGCTGGGGGCGGACCCGATATTCGGGGACGAGAGCGACCCCGGCGCCGGCGACCTGTACCTGATCGATCTCGACGGTTCCGCCCGCATGGTCGGCCGGGACGTGCAGCTCACCAACGGCCTCGGCTTTTCGCCGGACGGCCGACGCCTCTATCACTCGGACTCCCGCCGCCAGGCGGTGTTCGCTTATCCGGTGCTGGACGGCGGCGACCTCGGCGAGAAGACGCTTTTCGTGCGTACGGAGCGCGGCTCCCCTGACGGGCTCGTCGTGTCGGAGGACGGCGCCGTGTGGGTGGCCCTCGCCGGCGGCAGCGCGGTCGGGGTCTACGAACCGGACGGGAGCGTCCGGGAGTACGTCGAGATTCCCCAGCCGATGTGTACCAGCGTGTGTTTCGGCGGCGGCGACCTGCGTGATCTGTACATCGTCTCCGGGTCGGCCGGCGGCGCGACGGAGCGCGAGGGCGCCGTCTACCGTCACCGGACCGACGTGGCCGGGTTGCCCGTGCCGCCGGCGCGCGTGCCGATTCCCTGAACCGGAACCGCATTCTTCCCTTGGACAACAGGAGAGACCACCAACCATGAGCAGAGTCGACATCGACACCGGTACCGAGCACCTGCTTGCGTACGAAGACAACGGCGTGGCCGTGATTACCCTGAACCGCCCCCAGGCGCGCAACGCCATGTCGAACGAGATGACCGCCGGGCTCGCCGAGGCCCTCGACGTTGCCGAGCAGTCGTCGAGCGTCCGCGCGGTGGTCGTCACCGGGGCCGGCGGCGCGTTCTGCGCGGGTGGGGACGTGAAGAACATGGCGGCCGGCGGCAGCGGCCCGAGTGCCGGCAACGAGCCGTCCCTCGACGAGCGCATCCACGCCCAGCGGCTTTCGCAGCGCAACACGGCGGGGCGCATGTACCTGATGCCGAAGCCGGTCATCGCCATGCTGCCCGGCCCGGCGGCCGGCGCGGGCCTCGCCATCGCATTGGCCGCCGACCTGCGCACCATGGCCGACACGGCCTTCATCACGACCGCGTTCGCGCGCGTGGGCTTCAGCGGCGACTATGGCGGCACGTATTTCCTGTCGCACCTGGTCGGCTCCGCCAAGGCCCGCGAGATGTACTACCTGTCCGACCGCGTAGGCGCGGAGGAGTGCCGGCAGCTCGGCATCGCGAACTACGTGTTCCCCGCCGCCGAGCTGGAGGAGCAGACGCTCGCGGTGGCCCGCCGCCTGGCGGACGGCCCGCCCATCGCGTACCGCTACATGAAGGAAAACCTGAACCGGGCGGCCATGGGCGCGGACGTGATCGAGTGCCTCGACCTCGAGGCGACGCACCACGTCCATGCAGGGCTGTCGGAGGACCACCGCGCGGCCGCGGCGGCCTTCGTCAACAAGGAGCAGCCCGTCTTCAAAGGGCGCTGAGTCCGGTGGGTCGGCGCGCGGCCCGGGGAATCTCCGGGCCGTGCGCGCGCCTCAGGCGGCGGGCTCGTCCTCGGGTCCGTCGCCAACCACGGCCAGCCGCTGCAGGGTGTCCATGATGTTCATGGGCAGCGGGAACACGATCGTGGACGACTTCTCGCCGGCGATCTCGGTCAACGTCTGCAGGTAGCGGAGCTGCATCGAGGTCGGCTGGCCCGCAAGGCGCTCGGCGGCCTGCACGAGGCGTTCCGCGGCCTGGTATTCGCCGTCGGCGTGGATGATCTTCGCGCGCCGCTCGCGTTCGGCCTCCGCCTGCTTGGCGATGGCGCGGATCATGCTCTCGTCGATGTCGACGTGCTTGATCTCGACGTTCGCGACCTTGATGCCCCACTGGTCGGTCTGCTGGTCGAGGATCGTCTGGATGTCGGCGTTCAGCTTCTCGCGCTCGGCGAGCAGTTCGTCGAGTTCGTGCTGGCCGAGGACCGAGCGCAGGGTCGTCTGCGCGAGCTGTCCCGTGGCCTGCATGTAGTCCTCGACGTTGATGATGGCCTTCTGCGAGTCGACGACCCGGAAGTAGAGCACCGCGTTGACCTTGACGGACACGTTGTCCCGGGTGATGAGGTCCTGCGTCGGGATGTCCATCACGATCGTCCGGAGATCGACCCGGACCATCTGCTGCACGACCGGGATGATGATGATGAGGCCCGGCCCCTTGACCCGGTAGAAGCGTCCGAGCATGAAGACGACGCCGCGCTCGTACTCGCGCAGGACGCGCAACGCGCTCGCGAGGATCGCCAGGACGATGCCGATGACGACGATGGTGAATATTTCGGTCATGTTGGTTCCGTTTTTCGTTGATGCTGGCCGGCGTTAGCCGGCGTCTTCCTTCGGCTCGACGTCGAGATCGAGCCCGTCCCGGCTCGTCACGGTCAACACCGCGCCCTTGGCGACGGGCCGTTCGCTCCTGGCTCGCCAGACTTCGCCGGCGGCCCGCACGCTGCCTGCGCCCTCGAAATCGTCCAGTGCCACGGCTTCCGCTCCGATGAGGGCCTCGCCGCCGCTGACGACGGGGCTCTGGCGCGCCCGGATGGCGGCCCCCACCACGAAGACCACCAGGCCGGCCGTGCTGGCGGTGACGGCCAGGATGATCGGAATGGACACACGGTAGCCGGGCAGGTCGGTGTCGAACAGGATGACCGAGCCGATCAGGAAGGCGATCACGCCGCCGGTGCCCAGTACGCCGAAGCTCGGTGTGAACGCCTCCGCCGCGAGCAACGCGAGTCCGACGATGACGAGGGCCAGGCCCGCGTAGTTCACGGGCAGCATCTGCAGCGCGTAGGCGCCGAGCAGCAGGCAGATGATTCCCGCCACGCCGCCGACGCCGGTGCCGGGGTTGTAAAACTCGAAGATGAGGCCGTAGACGCCGATCATAAGGAGGAGGTAGGCGACGTTCGGGTCGGCTATGAGTCCGAGCAGTTCGTAGCGCCAGTCCGGCTCGACGCGTTCGATGCGGTTGTCGGAGGTGTCGAGCGTCACCGCGCCGCCCTCCACGTCGATGGTCTCGCCGTCGAGCGCCGCGAGCAGTTCGTCGAGATCTTCGACCACCAGGTCGATGACGTTCTGGTCGAGGGCGTCCCGCGCCGGCAGGTTGGAGGCGTCGCGGACGGTCTGTTCCGCCCACTCGACGTTGCGGCCCCGCAGTTCGGCGATGCCGCGGATGTAGGCCACCGCGTCGTTGACCACCTTGCGCTCCATCGCCGTGCCCGGCTTGGCAGGGGGGGCCTCGCCGGGCTCTTCCCCCTCCGCCGCGGGTTCCTCGGCGGCCGGCTCTTCGGCGGGCTGCGGCGCCTGGGGGAGTGGCAAGGGACTCCCGCCCCCGATGCTGACCGGGGTGGACGAACCGATGTTGGTCGCCGGAGCCATGGCCGCGACGTGACTGGCGTACATGATGTACGTGCCGGCGCTCGCCGCGCGGGCGCCGTTCGGGGAGACGTAGGTGGCCACGGGCACGCGGGAGGCCAGCAGCACCTTGATCATGTCGCGCATGGACTTGTCGAGTCCGCCGGGCGTGTCGAGCCGCAGGACGACCAGGTCCACGTCGGCGTCCTCGGCGTCCTCGAGGGAACGGATGAAGTAGTCGGCGGAGGCCGGGCCGATCGCGCCGTCGATCTCCAGCACCCATACCTTGGCCGCCGCCGCGTGCTGGGAGAAGCAGACGGCGCCGAGCAGGGCGCCGGCGAAGAGCAGGGCGCGTCGGTGCAACGGGGTGTTTCTGACCATTCCAGCGGCCTCGGGGCTTGGGCTGATCGGGGCGGCGATACCACCGCGGCGACGCACGGAATTCGCACGCATGCGCCTATTCTGACATAGATTGCGTCTGACATAGATTGCGCGCATGCGCGCGCCGAGATGCGTTCCCGCGGCTACGGGGCCGGGACGTGAAGGTCGCGCTCGGCCAGCCACTCCGGGTTGAACAGGCGGGACCGGTACTTGCTGCCGTCGTCGCAGAGCATCGTGACGATCGTGTGTCCGGGCCCGAGTTCCCTGGCGACCCGCACGGCGCCGCAGAGGTTGATGCCCGTGCTGGACCCGAAGAACCAGCCGGCGTTGCGCAGTTGGCCGTACACCATGTCGATCATGTCCTGGTCGGACACCTGCAGCGCCCAGTCGATCTCCGCGCCGGCGAGGTTGTCGGTCACCCGCGAGTTGCCGATGCCCTCGGTGATCGACGGGCCCGGCGTCATCTTCGCCTCGCCGGTCGTGACGTAGTTGTAGAGCGCGCTGCCCATGCAGTCCGACAGCACGAGCCGTATGTCCGGGCTGCGTTCCTTGAGGTACCGGGAGACGCCGGCCAGCGTGCCGCCGGTGCCGACGGCGCTGACGAACGCGTCGACCTTGCCCCCGGTCTGCTCCCACACTTCGGGGCCGGTGGACTCGTAGTGGGCGAGGCGGTTCGCGGTGTTGTCGAACTGGTTCGCCCAGACGGCGCCGTCGATCGAATCGGCGTAGCGGCCGGCCTGCTTCTGGTAGTTCATCTCGTTGGCATACGGCACCGTGGGGACGACGCGCACCTCCGCGCCGAGCGTGCGCAGGATCTCCACCTTCTCGGGGGACTGGTTGTCCGGCATGTAGATGACGCAGCCGTAGCCGCGGGCGTTGCAGATGTGCGCGATCCCGATCCCGGTGTTGCCGGCCGTGCCCTCGACCACCGTGCCGCCCGGCTGCAGCGCACCGCTCTTCTCGTGCTCGCGGATGATCCACCACGCGGCGCGGTCCTTGACGGAGCCCCCGGGGCTCATGAATTCCGCCTTGCCGAGAATCTCGCAGCCGGTCTGCTCGGAAAGGTCGGTGAGGCGAATGAGCGGGGTATTGCCGACCGCTGCCACGAAACCGTCCCGAGTGTCCATGCCGTTCCCCTTGCCGCGCGGCGCGACATTGTACCGACGGCATTGGGCGGTTTGCATTTTCAGCGCAGACGCTTTCCTGATAGGTTGGCGGCAAGGAACGGACCAGGGGGGACACAGATGCCGAACCGCAAGACCGTGGTGGACCCAGGGGCCATCGGGCTGGAGCCCGAACGCATCGATGCGCTCAGGCAACGGGTCCGGCAGGAAGTGGACGAGGGACTGCTTCCGTCGGCACAGATCGCCGTGGCGCGGGAAGGGCGCCTGGGCCTCTTCGAGACCTTTGGGGACGCGGACAACGACACGCTCTACTGCGTGTTTTCGTCCACGAAGGCGATCACGTCGGCGGCCGGGTGGCTGTTGATCCAGGACGGCTTGCTGGACCTCGGCGAGCGAGTGGCGGACATCGTCCCGGAGTTCGGATCGAACGGGAAGGACGTCATCACCGTGGAGCAGCTCTTTCTGCATACCGGCGGCTTCCCGCACGCTCCGTTCCGGCCGCTCGACTGGGAAGACCCGGCCCGGCGCCTCGAGCGCTTTCGCCAGTGGCGCCTCACCTGGCCGCCCGGATCGCGCTTCGAGTACCACCCGACCTCCAGCATGTGGGTGATCGCGGAGATCGTGGAGCGTCGCAGCGCGCGCGAGTTCCGCGAATTCGTCCGCGAACGCATCGCCCTGCCGCTGGGGCTGCCCGAGCTCTTCGTCGGATTGCCCGACGACCGGAACGGCCGGGTGGCGGAATGCATGCACGCGGGCGCGGCGTTGACGAGCGAAGACTACGCGCGCCTCGGCCTGCCGGAGCCGCCGGTCACGGAGGTCACGGAAGACGCCATCCTCAGCTTCAACCGCCCGGAGATCCGCGCCGTCGGCGTGCCCGGCGGCGGCGCCGTCACGTCCGCGGCGGAGCTGGCGCTTTTCTACCAGGGACTGCTGCATGGCGGGGCCGGGGAACACCGGGTGTGGACCGACGAGACGCTGGCGATGGCGCTCACCGTGCGTAGCGGCGAGCTGACGGATGCGATGTACGGCAAGCGCGTCCACCGGGCGCTGGGCGTCGTGGTGGCGGGGGACGAGGACAGGAACTACCGGGGTTTCGGGCACACCAATTCCGAGGTCGCCTTCGGGCACGGGGGCGCCGGCGGCCAGATCGCCTGGGCGGATCCGGCGACCGGCATTTCCGTCGGCTATTGCACCAACGGCCACGACCGCAACCCGGTGCGCTCGGGCCGGCGCGGCGTCAGCATCTCGAGCCGCGCGGCCGTCTGCGCCGCCTGATCGCCGGGGAGCGTGGAAGCTACCGACGATCCGTTCGCCTGGGTCTGCATCCGGCATCACCGCGACGCCCGGCAGGTCAACGACGCCGCCCTGGTCCTGACCGCGGTCGGCATCGACAACTTCACGGAACGCATCCCGGAAGAGGGCGAATGGGGGCTGTTCATCCGGCGGGGCAACGCCACGGTGGCCGCGGACCAGCTCGAGCGCTACCGCGTGGAGAACCTGCCCCCCAGGATCCGCATCCCCCCGATCATCACCTTCGACAGCGGCTGGGCGGGCGTGCTCGGTTACCTGTGCATCCTGTGGGCGCTGCCGGCCCTCGAGGCCTGGGACTGGTTCGGGATGGACTGGCGCGGCGCGGGGCGCATGGAGGCGGCGCTCGTCCGGGACGGCGAGTGGTGGCGGACGATCACGGCGCTCACGCTGCACGGCGACTTGGCGCACATCCTCGGGAACTCGCTGTTCGGGGCGGTCTTCGGGCTCATGGCCGGGCGCTATCTCGGATCGGGCCTGTGCTGGCTGCTCGTGTTGCTCGCCGGCGCCGCCGGAAACGGCGTGAACGCGTGGCTGCGGCCGGACGGCTTCGCCTCCCTCGGCGCATCGACCGCGACGTTCGCCTGCGTGGGACTCACCTCCGCGTTCATCTGGCGCCGCGGCTACTTCCGCGGCCGCGGCTGGCGGCGCGGCTTCGCGCCGATCGTGGCCGGACTGGCGATGCTCGCCTTCACGGGCATGGGCGGGGCGAACACCGACGTCCTTGCGCACGTCGCCGGCTTCGCATGCGGAGTGGGCGCCGGCGTCCTCATCGCGCCGTTCGACATCCGCCGGCTCGGGCGCTCGGGGCAGCACCTCGCGGGCGCCGTCGCGGCGGTGCTGAT
Source organism: Pseudomonadales bacterium (assembly GCA_963664635.1). Classification (GTDB taxonomy): domain Bacteria; phylum Pseudomonadota; class Gammaproteobacteria; order Pseudomonadales; family Azotimanducaceae; genus VXNE01. Next base: position 2,676,116 of record OY761542.1, read on the forward strand.
TGCGCTTGCGTGGGTGTTTGCAGGTGAGCCCTAGCGCGACCTGACGGTCGCGTTGGAAGTTTCGCTGTGGCGCGAAACTTCTACGGCGCGAGCTCCTGGAATCTCTCCGTTCGGACGAGCAAGCCCGCCCTACCGGGTCACTGCCGGTCCCCGGGCGGGGCAGCGCACGTAGCGTTCCGTGCTACGGTAACGGCGCGGGTGGTCGCCGGGCTGACGGAGACGCGGCGTGGGATTGAACAGAATTCGCATCCAGAATTACCGTGCGCTGGCGGATGTCGAGTTGGCAGTGCGGCCAATCAACGTGTTGTTCGGACCCAACGGATCGGGAAAGTCAACGCTACTCGATACCCTGTATTTCTTCCGGGATTGTGCCATCCGGGGCGTGGAGGTCGCGTCGTCGGAAAGGGATCATGGCATAGGACTCCTTTGGGACGGGGCCACCAACGGGGATCGCATCTCCGTGGAACTCGACGGCAGCGGCGTCACCTATGGCCTGTCGTTCTCGCTGGCGGCGGGCAGGATCGACCCGTTTCCCGGCGAGCGGCTCTTCTCCAAGGGGCGCAACCTGACGCTAATTGATCGTCGGTCCGGCGCCGACACCGCGTCGCTGTTCCATGCCCAAGTGGATGAGACGCTCGAGCTCCCGTTGCGCGACCCGGACAAGCTGAGTCTTGGGGTGTTCCTGGACTTCAACCACGGCGATTCCGAAGCGGGACATCTGGATCGCTTGCTGCACTTCGTCCGGCTGTACCACTCTCGCTCCTTCCGCCTCCATGTCCTCAAGCGCACCGGTTCCGAAAGTAGTCACCAGACCAGGCTTTGGGATTTGGGCGACAACGCTTGGTCAGTCCTGCGGAATGTTCAGGACAAGCGCAACGTCGACGCCAGATACAAGACGATCATGGCGTACATGACCGAAGCGTTCCCGGCGCTCGACGACATCGTGCTCGAACAAACCGGACCGTCGTCGGTCTATGCGAGTTTTGTGGAGAAAGGCAGACGGGAAGCCATCCTCGCTTCGGGCGCATCGGACGGAGTTTTGCAGTTGCTCCTCTTGCTCATTGCGCTCTTCTCCGAGGGCGATCGAGACGCGGTATTGCTGTTCGACGAGCCCGAGGTCTCTCTGCACCCCTGGGCGATTGCCGTGTTGGCGCGGGCGGTGAAGTGTGCCGCGGCGGGCTGGGGTAAACAGATCTTTGTCGCCACCCACTCGCCCGTGCTGATCAGCCAGTTCGAGCCTGATGACATTCTGGTCTCCAGCATGGAGCCGAGCGGCGCCCGGTTCGAGCGCGTTTCGGAAGTTGAGAACTTGGCGGACCTCATAGCGGAATACGCGACCGGCGCGCTCTACATGTCCGAGGCGATCGGGCCGCAGAGCTCCGACTCCACTGAAGCGCCCAAAACGTAGTGGGGTCCGCGGGCAGTGACGAGATGCCGTGGCGATTCCGTCGCGTTGGTCTGATCGTGACGGGCCAGACCGAGGAGCTTTGCTTGCCTGATCTTTTTCGTCGGCTAACGTCGGAGGGCACATGCTCGTTCACCGTGATCAGACGGGTCGACCAGCGCTCGCCCGTCGAGTCTCCGAAGCGCAAGTTGCGGATGATCGGTACCGGGAAGGTCATTCCGAGCAAAGACGAGGAGCAGATTGGCGCCCCCGCACGGCGGTTCCTGCTGCGGCAAGGAGGCGACTACGTCCTCCTCATCGACGACCTCGAGGCGGATCGGGCCGCAAGGGTCGATGGCATCTTCCGCAGGTACCGGCTCGCGCTGACCACGATGTTGCCCGCGGAACTCCGCTCGAAGGTGGCGGTGCACTTCTTCGTCAACATGCTCGAGGCTTACTACTTCGCGGACGCGGCGGCCATCAACAGCGTGCTTGGTACGGAGTTCGAGGACTTCACCGGTGACGTGGAGACGATTCAACATCCGAAGAACGAGTTGAAGTCGCTCTATCCCCGATTCGACGAAATGGAGCATGGCGTGGAGATCGTCGGGAAACTGGACATCGCCCACGTACTTGGGCCCCGAGATGTCTGCGCATCCCTCAGGACGATGTTCACATGGGCCGGCGAGGCCGTCGGCGTGACGGACTGGCTACTGGAAGGCCGGCTGTTCGACGCCACGAAAGATCAAATCGAAGCCCTGCGCCAAGCGCTGCACGGAAGCGGGGGGTGAGCACGCCCTCCGCAACGCGGCGGTGGTCGCGATCCCATGGATGGATCGCATCGAGGGGTGGGTCTTCGGGGCTGGATCGGTCGCGCGACGCCTCCTCAGCCCACCAGTTCCGGCAGGATCGTCTCGTTGAAGAGCCGGTCGTGGGTGGCGAAGTGCAGCATCTCGACGCCCAGGGAACGGAACGCCTCGAGGCGCTCGTAGACGGTGTCGGGGCTGCCGATGAACCGGGCGGCGTAGCCCTCGTTGGTGTCGAGCAGGCTCAGGTCCTCGTCCGAGGCCCACATGCCCTGTGCGCCCCCGGTCGCGGCGCGGCGCCGCTCCGCCAGGCCGCGATCGATCGCCGCGACGCGGGTTTCGATCTCGGCCCACGCCTCGGCGTCCGTGTGGCGGACGAGCGGGGCGGCATAGAGGGCGAAGCGCACGGTGCGGCCGGTCGCCAGGCAAGCCTTCCGCACCCTCTCGATGACGCTCCCGATCCGTTCGAGGGTGCCGCCGTTCAGGAACATCCAGTCCGAGCGCGCCGCGGCCAGCGCGACGGCGTCGTCGGACTGGCCGCCCTGGAAGACCGTCAGCGGCGTCGAGGGGCGCGGCTCCAGTTCCAGCTCGTCGGCGCGGTAGAAGCGTCCCGCGTAGGAGAAGCGGGGTGCGTCCCACGCGCCGCGCAGGACATCGATGAACTCGGCGGAGCGCGCGTAGCGTTCGTCGTGCTCGAGGGTGTCGATGCCGTACATGTCGAACTCGCGCAGGTTCCAGCCGCTGGTGACGTTGATGTCCCAGCGGCCGCCGCTGATCCAGTCCATCGTCGTGCCCCACTTGGCGATGGCGCCCGGATGAAAGAAGCCGGGGTGGATCGCGGTCACGAGCCGGATCCGCTCGGTGTGGGCCGCGAACAGGGCGGTCATGGCGAGGCAGTCGAGGGAGGAGCCTTCCATCTCCGCGCCGCTGCCCCACCAGCGCTGCGCGATGAGCAGGTGCGACAGCCCGAGTTCCTCGATGCGCCGTACCTCGGGCAGCACGGCGCTGTCGAGGGCGCCCCCGTCCGGGAAGCCGCCGTCGGGATTGTTCGAGACCACCCGGGGTCCACTGAACACGGTGGGGGCCCAGGTGCAGGTCAGCATCTTGCCAGGCATTCGAGAAGGCTCCTGGACGCCGTCAGGAGCCCGCGGCGTCCAGCGGCGGCTCAAACCAGATCGCGGATGTCCATGCGCGCTCCTCGATCGTGCGGGGCAGGTCGTTGTCGGCACAGGCAAGGGGCCGCTCGTCCGCGGGCAGCGCCGCGCATTGCCGGGCATGCCACCGACAGCTCGGCTGCTCGAGGACGCGAGCGTAGTACACGGCCGGCTTGCCCGGGTTCCAGGCGGGATCGCGCCACACCGCGCAGAGGCTGTTGGCGCCCTGCCGGTTGGGCCGGCAGGCGGCATCGACCTCCGCGGGCGGACCGTCGTCCAGGGCGAGGTCGACCACGGTCTCGCGGAACAGCCCGGAGTCGTCGACCTCTCCCTTGATCATCTGGATCCGCTGCAGCCCCGCGCCGGCGTCCATGGCGGTCCCCGGGTCGCGCAGGGCGCTCGCGAAGAACACGGGGCCGTCGGCGTCGGCGCCCGCCGGGTCGAGCGCGCCGCCCATGGGGATGCCCTGCGCATAGGCTGCCGCGACGGCGTCGGGGTCCTCGCACAGGTTGTCCGGCAGCTCCCAGCCCGCGAACAGCCGCGGCTGGATGCGCACCCCGCTGGTGGCGAAGGTCTCGCGCCGTTTCATGGCGTCGAACAGGGCGTCGCGGGAGTTCTCCTCCGCCCAGACGCCGATGAGGCCGCCGGGATTGCGCATCGGGTGCGGCGCGTAGGCCGGGGTCGTGATGCGCTTCTCCAGGGTGTCGTCGACCAGCGAGTTGTGGCCGAGGTAGTTGTATTCCTCGACCGCGCCGGGGGTGCCGTTGTGGGTGTCGGTGCTGCCGATGAAGCCCAGGCGGTAGGGATTCACGCCGATGCGCGCGTACTCGCGCAGCCCCTCGATGAGCCCGTAACGGACGAAGTCGAGGCGGGACTGGCACCCCACCCCGGCCATCGCGCCGCTGCCGAACGACTCCTCGCAGTCCGCGGGCCGCGCGCCCGCGGTCGTGTAGCGCACCTTCTCGAAGCCGCACAGTTCGTCCTCGCCGCCGAGCACGCCCCACATGCCCGTGCGGCACTCCGACTCGCCCTTCGACTGGATCATCTCCACCAGCGGTTCGAGCCGCCGCTGGAGTTCGGCGCGCTCCCGCTGCGCGTCCAGCGGGCGGTCCTTGTAGGTGACGGTGAAGTGGCGTCCGTTCGAGATGTTCGGGTTGTGCGGGATCGTGAGCGCCTCGCAGCCCGTGTCCGTGTCGTTGCAGCGCGCCTCGAGCTTCTTCCAGAGGCCTTCCGGCTCCGCTTCCTCGGACCAGGAGATCGGCAGTTCCGGCACGCTGTCGTTACGCAGGATCACGTTGCGGTGGACCTTGCTCCTGCCGGGGGCGGAGGTGAACTCCCACGCGTTGAACGCCGTGAACGCGCACGCCTCCGTGCGGTCCTGGTGCGCCTCGGCCGCCGCGACCGTACGCCGCCACGCGTGCCCGGCGTACTCCCGGCACACCGAGGCGGCGTCACCGCACATGCCGCCGGGCCCGCGGATCTCGCCAGTGATGACGCGGCGGATGAGTGCGTCGCCTTCCGGCGAGGAGCCTGTCAGGGGCCGGCCGCGCATGATTTCGCAGTCCAGGCTGTCGTAGGCAGGGGAATCCGGTGTGGTGCAGGACTCCAGTTCGCCGATCCACTCGGCGTGGTCGGTCACGGCGGCGAAGTCGAGGGGCCGGTCGATGGTCCCGAAACGCAGCGGTTCTCCGTCCGCGTCCCGCGGGGCCAGGCCGATGGGCTCGCCTTTCGCGAACCGGTAGGCGTCGTCGGGCGTCTGGAAGCCCCCGCGGCCGTACGCGTCCAGGGACAGGTTCGTGTGGACGTGGAGGTCGCCGAAGAAGGCGGAGCGGGTCGGACTGTAGTGGGCGCAACGGGGTCCTGGCGGACTCGCGGGCGTGGTGGCCGGCCCGCCGGGCGGTTGCCACTCGCGATGCTGCCGCGGGGGGACCACGAGCGTCGGCTGCTCCGCCTCCACCCCGGCCCGCGCGGCCGCGGCGTTCGGGTCGCCTGGCTCGGCCGGCTCGGGTGTGCACGCGGTGGCCGCGAGCAGGAGCGATGCCAGGAGGCCGGCATGACGGACCGACGGTAGCGATAACTGTTGCATGTGCCCCCCACCGATGCTCGTTCGCGCGGGAGGTGCGGCGTGCGCTCCCGCGTCAGGCTGTCTGTTGACCCGTCCGTTGACGCCCCTGCTGACCCGTCGGCTCGACCTGGCTGCCCTCCCGCATCGGACCCCACTCGAAGAAGTCCTCGACGATCATGTACAGGCCGGGCACCAGGATCAGCGTGATGGCCGTGGCGAACAATACTCCGAACGCGAGCGAGATCGCCATCGGGATGATGAAGAAGGTCGTCGGGTTCTGGCTGGACATCAGTGGCAGCAGGCCGACGAAAGTCGTCGTCGAGGTCAGGACGATGGGCCGGAAGCGCACGACCCCGGCGTTGTACACAGCTTCTTCCAGGGGCATGCCCTCGCGCCGGCGGCGGTTGATGTAATCGACCAGCACCAGGCTCGCGTTCACCACGACGCCGGACAGCGCGACGATGCCGAGCAGGGAGAAGAACATGAGTTCGACGCCCATGACCCAATGGCCGAAGATGGCTCCGACCGCGCCGAAGGGAATGACGCTCATGATGACCATGGGCTGGAGATACGACTTCAGCGGGACGGCGAGCAGGGCGTAGATGCCGACGAGGGCGAGCAGGGCGCCGTAGCCCAGCCCCATCATGGACTTCAGCCGTTCCTCCTGCTCGCCCGACTGACCGAGGGTGACCGAGGGGTACTTCAGGCGCAACGCGGGCAGCATCTCCGTCATGATGCTGGTGTTGACCTCCTCGGGAGTCACCCGTTCCCGGTCGATGTCGCCCAGGACATTGACCACGCGCCGCCCGTTGATGCGGTTGATCTGCGAGTAGCCGCGATCGATCTCGAAGGTGGCGACGCTCGTGAACGGAACCTCCGACCCTTCCGGCGTGCGGATGCGCATGTCCTCCAGGTTGCCGATGGAGCGGCGCTCGGCCTCGGGATAGCGCACCATGACGCGCACCTCGTCCGGCCCGCGCTGCACGCGCTGCACCTCGGCGCCGTAGAAGGCGCTGCGTACCTGGGCGGCCAGGTCGGTCAGCGTCAGCCCGAGGTTGCGCGCGCCGGGCAGGAGACTCAGCTTGATCTCCTGCTTGCCGGCGCGGAACGAGTCGGTGATGTCCTTGACCCCTTCGTAGCGGGCGAGTTCGCTCTTGAGCTCCACCGCCGCCTTGCGAAGTTCGTCCACATCGGCTCCGGAGAGCTCGAGATGAATCGCGGCCCCGGTACTGTACGAGTCCGCGCCGAACGACAGGCTCACGGCGTCGGGAATCGAGCCGACGAGTTCGCGCCAGCGGTCGGCCACGTCGCTCGACAGGATGTAGTCGCGCTGTTCGAGCGGCACCAGTTCGATGGCGACCTCGGCGAAGTCGCTCCGTCCGGGCCCCTCCGGCATCGGTGGGCCGCCCCGGTGGATGTGCGTGCCCACGCTCACCAGCGTGTGCCCGACGACGCTCGGCACGCCGGGCGCCGCGTGCTCGTCGAGTTCGGCCCGCAGTTGCTCGACCGCCGCCTCGATCTGCAGCGCCGCGGCCTGGGTCTTCGCCGCGGAGATCCCCGGCGGCATCTCCAACTTCGCGTACACCTTGTCCCCGTCGATGGAGCTGAAGAACGAGAAGATGACGCGGCCGCTCAGGATCAGGGACACGGAGACGATCAGGATGCCGAGGCCGGTCGCCGCGGTGACGTAACGCCAGGCGATCGCGCGGCGCAGAAACCGCACGTACCCGTTCGCCGCGAAGTGCATGAGGGCGCCGGAGAACCTCGACTGGATGGCGTTCCAGCGGGTGGCGACCCGGCCGGACTCGTCCCGTTTTCGGTGCGCGAGGTGAGCCGGGAGGATCCACTGGCTCTCCACGATGGACAGGAACAGCGCCATGATGACGACCGCGCCGATGACCCCGAAGAACGAGGACATGCGGCCCTCCACCATCAGCAGCGGCAGAAACGCAGTCACGGTCGTCAGCACGCCGAAGATGACGGGCACGGCCACCTCCCAAGTGCCGTCGACGGCCGCCTGGATGGGTGGCTTGCCGAGTTGTTCGTGCGCGTAGACGCGTTCCCCCACGACGATCGCATCGTCGACCAGGATGCCCAGCACGAGGATGAAGGCCATTACCGTCATCGTGCTGATCGACACGTCGAAGAAGGGGAACAGGGCGACCGTACCCAACATGGCGATCGGGATGCCCACCGCCACCCACATCGCAAGCCGGAAACGCAGGAAGAGGGCCAGGACCGCCAGGACCAGTGCGAGCCCGGAGCCGGCGGTCCGCAGGAGGGTGGTGACCCGATCCCGCAGGTCCCGCGAGGCATCGGCCCACAGGGTCAGCTCGATGCCCTCGGGCATGCGTGGGCGGGCCTCGGCGACGTAACTGCGCACGAGTTCCGCCATCTCCATGATGTCTTCCTTGCCGATGCGCAAGACCTTGACGACGGCGGCGGGCTTGCCGTCGAAGAGGGCCGACAGGTCGCCCTCCGCGAAGGAGTCGCGCACTTCGGCGACGTCGCGCAGGGTCACCCGCGTGCCGTCCTCGCGCGTCAGCACCACGAGGTCCTCGAACTCGGTCCCGAGATAGGCCTGTCCCTTGGTGCGCAGGAGAATCTCGCCGCCCTCGGTGCGCAGCGTACCGCCGGGCATGTCGAGGGACGCCCGGCGCAGTGCGTGGGCGACGTCGTCGAGCGTCAGTCCGTGGCGGCGGAGCATGTACTCCGAGACCTCGACGGAGATCTCGTAGGGCCGGGTGTACATGAGGTCGACCTGGGACACCCCGTCGAGGGCGGCGATATCGTCGCGGATGCCGCGGGCGACCTCCTTGAGCGTGCGCTCGGCCACGTTCCCGGAGACGGCGATCTCGATCACGTTGTGGCGGAAGGACATCTTCGAGACGATGGGCGCCTCGGTTTCGACCGGAAACGACGCGATGCCGTCGACCTGGCTCTTGATTTCGTTGAGGGCCTGGGCCTCGTCGGAGCCTACGAACAGTTGCGCCTGGACCGAGCAGGCGCCCTCGGACGCGGTCGAGAAGATCTTCTCGATGTTCTCCACGCCCTCGATCGCCTCCTCGATGCGCACGCAGACGCCGAGTTCCGCTTCCTCCGGGGCGGCGCCGAGATAGGGAACGTTGATGGTCACCATCTCGAACTCGATGTTCGGGAACTCCTCCTGGTGCACGGAGAACAGTGCCATCACCCCGCCGATGACGAGGATGGTCATGAGCAGGTTGGCGGCCACGATGTTGTGGCTGAACCAGGAGATGGCGCGGTGCATCTGCCCTTCCGGCGTCCTGTCCGTCGGTTCGAGGGGGGACTACGCGGCGCCAGGCACGCGGCTGGCCGTTCCGGAGCCGTTCGGGCCCGTTTCGGCCCCGGCCTCGTCCAGGGCCCGGACGCGCATGCCCTCGATGACGGTCTGCAGCGGCGAGACGCAGACCCGCTCGCCGGTGTGCAGGCCCTCCTCGATCAGCACGCGGTCGCGGTACAGCCGCAACGGGACGATCTGTCGGTATTGCAGCCGGCCTTCCTCGTCGACGATCACCACGCGGTTGCCCCGCCGCAGCGCATTGCGCGGCAGGTCCACGATGTCGTTCGCCTGCACGCCCTCGATGTCGGCATCCACGAACAGTCCGACGGGAAGGGGCAGCGGGGCGCCGGCGTTCGTCACCCGCGCGACGACGTGCACCATCCGGCTCTTCATGTCGATCTCTGCTTCCGTACGCACCAGCTGTCCGTTCCAGGTGATCGGTTGCCCACCGTAGTCGGCGCGCAGCGTCACCCGTGCCTGCAACTCATCGGGCAGGGCGCCCCGGTGCCCGAACGGCAGGCTCAGGAACGCGAGTTCGCGGTCGGCGATGGGCAACCGGACTTCCACGACATCGGTGGCGTAGATAGTGGCGATCGGGGAGCCTCGCGACACGAACTGCCCGAGGTCCACCTGCTCCGATCGCACGAGACCCGTGAACGGTGCGCGGATCTCGCCGCGTCCGAGGTCGCGCGCGGCCTGCTCGTGCGCCACCCGCGCGTCCTGCAGCGCCGCCGTGGCGATGCGGTAGGCGCGCAGGCTGTTCTCGATCTGCGAGCGGCTGGCGAGCTGGCGGTCCCCGAGGCTGCGGATGCGCTGGAACTCGAAGCGGGCGTGCTGATGTTCCGCCTCCGTACGGGTGAGGCTGGCCCTGGCCCGGGCGACCGTGGCCGCGAGGTCCTTGTCGTCGAGGCGCAGGAGCGGGTCACCGGCCTCGAAGTAGCCCCCGGCCACCAGCGACGGGGACATCCACACCACGCGTCCGGAAACCTCGGGAATGAGTTGGCTCTCGGTACTCGGGCTCACCGTGCCCTGGGAACTCACCGTGAGCCGGATCGGGGCGACTTCCACCGTCGTCACGCGCACCGTGAGCGGGATCGGCTCGGCGGCGTTCGGTTCGAGGCGCGGTGCGGTCGCCATGAGGGTGAGGGCGGCGAACACCGACACCACCACGACGACGGCTGGAATGACGACTGTCTTGCTCATCGGGCGAATGCCTCCCGACGGGCGGGTTGTCCCGCCCGTGCGATGGCCTGCAGGATGGTTTCGCGACTGAGATCCATGATGGCGTCGAGGCTGTCCCGGAGCCGCGCGCGGTCCCGGTTGCGCAGCGCCAGCTCGAACTCGGCCATGCCGGCCGCGTAGCGGTCGGGCGCGACCACCTCGTAGTACTCCACCAGGTTGCCGACGCGTTTCGCGATCTGGGTCAGCAGCCCCCGGGAGACGATGCGCGTCGCCAGGTTGCCGGAAACTTCCATGACCGCCCGCATCAACTCGAAGCGCGCGACCATGTCCTCCTCGTGAGAGCCGGCGGCCGCGTTCTTCACCGAGTCGTGCATGCGGCGCGCGTGCGAGGCGATGTTCCGCAGTTCCTCGTCGGACGCCTGTTCGATGGCCGTTTCGGCGGCGAGCTTGAACAGCGCCCCGATGACCTGCAGCACCTGGGTCACGAGCTCCGGGTCGGGCACGTCGTGGACTTCGAGGAGCTTGCCGATCACGTCGAAGCTGGCTTCCTCCACTGCGGCGACGCGGGCGCCGCCCGGCTGGACCTCCACGATGCCCAGTTGCTGCAGGGTCTTGACGGCCTCGCGGACCGCGCCCCGGTTGACGTCGAAGCGCGCGGCGAGGTCCCGCTCGGAGGGGAGCCGCTCGCCCGGGCGACGGCGACCGGAGAGAATGTCGCGCGTCAGGCTGTTGGCGATGACTTCGTGTTGTGCCGCCATGGTGGACAGAAGTGGTCGGACCAAATTGGTCTGACCAATTATAGGCGCGATCCTGGACATGTAAAGCATGGTGCCCATGCTTGCGTTTTGGCGGGCCGGTGCGCAGGCTTCGGCCTTCCGCAGCGGGAGGGGTCACAGTGGCGGGAACCTGGATGGGCCGTTGGGCGCGCGCCGCGTGGTTCGGGACGCTCTTGGGTCTGCCGCCGGCGTTGGCGGCCGAGCATCCGTCGGACGCCGTGCTGCGGGATGTCTCTCGTCAGGCAGCGGAGGCCGTTGCCGTGGCGAGCGACCTGTGGGACTTCGCCGAACTCGGCTACCTGGAGGAGCAGAGTTCGCAACGCCTCGCGACTTACCTCGAGGAGCGGGGCTTTGCCGTCGAGCGGGGCGTCGCCGGCATGCCGACCGCGTTCGTTGCCACCCGCGGCGAGGGCGCACCGACGTTGGGAATCCTGGCGGAGTTCGATGCGCTGCCCGGCCTGTCGCAGGCCGCGACGCCGGAGCGCGAGCCGGTCGTGGAAGGTGGCCCCGGCCACGCCTGCGGCCATCATCTCTTTGGCGCCGCATCCGTCACCGCCGGCGCCGCGGCGGCCCGCTGGCTCGATGCCGCCGGCCACCCCGGAACGGTGCGCGTGTACGGGACTCCGGCGGAGGAGGGCGGCTCGGGCAAGGTGTATCTCACGCGGGCCGGCCTGTTCGACGACGTGGACGCCGTCCTGCACTGGCATTCGTCGGACCGCAACGACGCCTCGCCGGGGAGCAGCACGGCCAACAAGTCCGGGCGTTTCCGGTTCCGCGGCGCGGCGGCGCACGCCGCCTCCGCGCCCGACAAGGGGCGCTCGGCCCTCGACGGGGTCGAGGCCATGAACTACATGGTCAACCTGATGCGCGAACACGTGCCGTCGGACGCGCGCATGCACTATGTCATCACCGATGGCGGCGACGCGCCGAACATCGTCCCGGAATCCGCGGAGGTCTACTACTACGTGCGCCATCCGCGGCCGGAGCGCGCCGTCGCGCTGTTCGAGCGGGTGGTGTCCGCCGCCGAGGGCGCCGCGCGCGGCACGGGCACCGAGATGTCGTACGAGGTGATGCACGGCAACTACCCCGTGCTGCGCAACGACACGCTGGCGCGGGTAATCGATGCCAATCTGCGGGCTATCGGAGGCATCGAGTATTCCCCCGAGGAACAGGCCTTCGCCGAGGCCATCCGCACGACATTGCTGTCGCCGCGCCTGGAACTCGGTTCCCAGGGAGAGATCCGCCCGTTCGAGTTCCGCCAGGGCATGGGGTCCACCGACGTGGGCGACGTGAGCTGGAACGTCCCGACCGCGGGATTCCGCACCGCTACCTGGGTGCCTGGCACTCCGGCCCACAGTTGGCAGGCCGTGGCGGCCGGCGGCATGAGCATCGGGCACAAGGGCATGCTGCTGGCGGCGAAAGTGCTGGCCGTCACCGCGGTGGAGCTGTTGCAGGACCCCGCGCGGCTGCATGAAGCCCGTGAGGAACTGGAACGTCGCCGGGGCGAGGACTTCGTCTACGCGGCGCTGCTCGGGGACCGGTCGCCGCCGCTGGACTACCGGAAATGAGCGAACGCTTGCTGCTGCTGCATCCGGGGGCCATGGGGGCGTCCCTGGGGGCGGCACTCCGGGCCAACGCGCACGCCGTGCACTGGGTGACGGACGGTCGGTCGGAAGCTACGGCGCGGCGGGCGCACGACGCGGGGCTCGTGCCCGTGGCCCGGTTGCCGGACGCGATCGGCACGGTCGAGCACGTGCTCTCGGTCTGTCCTCCCGCCGCCGCGGTCGCGGTTGCCGAGGCGGTCATGGAGGCCGGCTTCGACGGCACGTACGTCGATGCCAACGCCGTTTCGCCCGACACCGCCCGTCGCATCGGCGCGATCGTCGGGGACGGATTCGTCGACGGTGGCATCGTCGGCCCGCCGGCGTGGCGCCCCGGGGTCACCCGGCTGTACCTGTCGGGACCCGGGGCCGACGACGTGGCCGGGTGGTTCTCGGGAACCCTCGTGGACGCGCGTCCGGTCGCGGGCTCGGCCTCCGCCCTGAAGATGTGCTATGCCGCGTTCACCAAGGGCTCCTCGGCGCTCATTTTGGCGATCCGGGCGCTTGCGGAACGCGAAGGCGTCACCGAGGCATTGCTCGAGGAGTGGGCGCTGTCCCAGCCAGGGCTGCCGGAGCGTAGCGACCGGACGGCGGTTGCCGTGAGCGCGAAAGCCTGGCGTTTTGAAGGCGAGATGCGGGAGATCGCGGCGACGTTCGACGGCGCGGGGTTGCCGGGCGGATTCCACGAGGCGGCCGCGGAGGTCTACCGTCGCATGAGCGGCCTGAAGGACGCGGCGGACGTCGACCTTGAGCGGGTAGTCGCCGACCTGCTGCATGGGGGAGGTGGCTGACCCGCAATCACGCGCTAGGCGTTGTCGTACCCCGATGAGCGCTTCCGTCCGGGGCGGACTGCAGATATCTGCCATGGAGTGCCCCTTCCAGGATCCGTAGAGTGGCGAATTGTCCACCCCCGCGGCGGATCCCATTGCAGACAGAAGAGGCGAGGACTAACCTTTGGCCGCAGCTATGGAAGAATCTCTGGCACCCATCACCCGACGCGACTTCGAACGGTTCGCTGCCGAGATGCGCGAGGAAGTCGCGGCGGCGGTAGCCGCATCGGCACGGTCCGGCGGACAAGATGTCTTGAGCGACGTGCTCGGGCAGCTACGCATCATCAAGTGGGGCGCTGGTTTTGCCTTGGCCGCCATCATGGGCGCCTTCGGCATCCTGTACCAGGGTCAGATCGATCTCCGCGCGGAGATGCGCGGTGAGATTGCGGGGTTGCGCGCGGAGATGCGCGGCGAGATTGCGGGGTTGCGCGCGGAGATGCGCAGCGGGATTGCCGGACTGCGTGACGAGATGCGCACGGAAATCGCCGGACTGGGCGAGGAGATGCGCACGGAAATCGCCGGACTGCGCGAGGAGATGCGCACGGAGATCGCCGGACTGCGCGAGGAGATGCGCACGGAAATCGCCGGACTGCGCGAGGAGATGCATCGTGAGTTCGGCGTTCTCCGGCGCGAGATCGCGGGCCTGGGCGAACGTGTAGCGCGCCTGGAAGCGGGCCAGGGGTTCATCCTGACCCGTCTCGACGATCTCGTCGCCAGGGTGGGGGCGCTCGAAGCGAGCCAGGGCGAAGACGCGGGGGGCGAGACGCCGCGGCCGGCCCGGGACGCGGCGGCAGCCCCGCGCCCGAGTTAAGGCAGCCCAGTTAAGGCAGCCCAGCTAAGGCAGCAGGGCTCCCCCCTCCACATCGACCGTCGATCCGGTCATGAAGTCGTTGCCGATCACGAAGAGGATCGCGGAAGCGACCTCCGCGGCGGTGCCTGCGCGCGGGATCGGCTGGTTGCGCGTCGCGCTGGTCAGGAACCCCGAGCGCGCTTCGCCCTCGATCGGGAACATCGGCGTGTCGATGACGCCCGGAGACACGACGTTGATCCGGCGCGGCGCCAGTTCCGGCGCCACCCCGCGCACGAAGCCCTCGACGGCGTTGCCCACCGTCGAGATCGCGATGGATCCGGGATTGCACTTGCGCGCCGGGTACCCGCTGACGAGAACGATGGCCCCGTCCTCGGTCATGTGGTCGGCGCCGAGGCGGACGGAGTTGGTGTAGCCCCAGAGCTTGCGGAAGGAGCCCTGGAAGCCGTCGAGGTCCATCTGCAGGAAGGGGCCGGTGGCCCGCGCGCCGCCGGTCGCGGCGTTGACCAGGATATCGAAGGGCGCGAGTTCCTCGAACAGGCCCGAGAGCCCCTCGCGGTCAAGGACGTCGACACGGCGCAGCGAGACCCCATCGCCGAGCGCCTTGGCCGCGACCGCCGCGTTCGAGTCCGAACGGCTGCACGCCGTCACGTTGGCCCCGGCCTCGGCGAGTTGCCGCGCCGCCGCCAGTCCGATTCCCGAAGTGCCGCCCAATACGATCGCGCGCCTGCCCTGTACGTCCATCCCGCTCTCCCGTGTGATTCGGCGCGACACGATGGCCCAACGTGCCGTGCTCCGCAAGTAGTGGACCCGTCCCGGCCCCGTCGGCCGTTCAGGCGTCCCGCGGTACGGCTCCCCGTGCTTCGACGATGCCCCTGACTTCCGCCAGCATCCGCTCGAGGGCCGCCTCGTCGGCGCCGCGCATCACGAGCGTCGTGCCGTACACGTTGTCGCGGTAGAACGGATAGCTCCCGAGATCGATGTCCGGGTACCGCCCCTGGATCTCTTCGAGCCCGTCCGCGATCTCGCTCTCGCCAAGGTGCGCGGTCACGGACCGGGAGCGCACGACCGCGCCTCCCTCGAGTTCGCTTTCGAGGGTGGAGAGCATCGCCTGCATCACGGCGGGAATGCCCGCCATGACGAAGACGTTGTCCATGCGGAAGCCCTGTGGCCCGCCGGTCGGATTCGGGACGAGGGCAGCGCCCTGGGGGATACGGGCCATGCGCATGCGCGATTCCATGACGTGGGGCGGCGCCGGCCGGCGGCGAATGACCGCCGCGATCTCTTCGTTGACCACCACCGGGACGCCGAAAGCCGCCGCGATGCAGTCCACGGTGATGTCGTCGTGGGTCGGCCCGATGCCGCCGGTGGTGAACACGTAGTCGAACGCCGCGCGGGCCGCGTTCACCGCGTCCACGACCACGTCCAGCACGTCGGGCACCACCCGCGCCTCCCGCACGCGCACGCCCCACTCGTTGAGCTGCAGGGCGATGTGGGCGAGGTTCGTGTCCTGGGTCCGACCGGACAGGATCTCGTTGCCGATGATCACGACGCTGGCCGTGACGACGCGTTCGGTCATCTCCGGGCTAGCGGCCCACGAAGCTCGGGGGCCGCTTCTCGGCGAAGGCCCGGCGGCCCTCCCGGTAGTCCTCGGAATCGAAACACGCGTCGACGAGTTGCCGAACGCCGTCGAGGTCGTCCTGGCGCCCGCCGCGTTCCCAGGCATCCACGGCGGCCTTGGCCGCGCGCACGGTCAGGGGCGCGTTGGCGGCGACGCGTTGGGCGTAGCTCACGACCTCGTCGTGAATCTCGTGGCGTTCGTAGATGAAGTTCACCAGCCCGATGCGCAGGGCCTCCTCGGCACTCAGGAAGCGCGCGGAGAGCAGGATGTCCCGGGCGCGGGAGGGCCCCACGACCCGCGACAGCTTGGCGAGGCCCTCGTAGTCGTAGCCGAGGCCGAGCCTGGCGGCGGGGATGCCGAACGTGGAGTCGGGAGTCGCGAATCGAATGTCCGCGTTGAGGGCCGTGGCGAGGCCGCCGCCGATGCAATAGCCCTCGATTTTCGCGATCAGCGGCTTCGAGAGGGCCGCCAGCGCCCGGCCGCCCCGCGCCGAGATGCGGCCGTACTCCGCCTTCTGTTCCGCGTTCGAACGCTTGCTGTCGAACTCGCTGATGTCGGCCCCCGAAACGAACGCCTTGCCGCCCGCGCCCTGCATCGCGACCAGGCGCACGGCATCGTCGGCCTCGAAACGCTCCAGGATGTCGCCGATGGCCTGCCACATCTCCAGCGACATGGCGTTGTGCCGCGCCGGGTTGTTGAACGTCATCCAGCCGACGCCGTCTTCGATGGCCCCGCGCATCTTGTCGGTGGCAAGGGTCAGTTCCATGCCTCGCCGCACTCCTCTGTCCGCAGGAGCGCAGAGTGTAGCGCACCGGCAATCCACGCTGCGGTCGATGCGGTGTCGATTCTGCTAAGGTCCGGCGGTCGTCCCACAACCTGAGGAAATCCATGGACTTCGAGGCCACCGAGGAGCACCGGCTCATCCGCGACGCCATCCGCAAGCTGTGCGCGGACTTCCCGGACGAGTACTGGTCGAAGTGCGATACGGAGCATCGGTTCCCGTGGGCGTTCTACGAGGCGCTGGCCGCGGCCGGGTGGATCGGCATCGCCATCCCGGAGGAATACGGCGGCAGCGGACGCGGCATCACCGAGGCATCGATCCTCCTCGAGGAAGTCTCCGCGAGCGGTGCGGCGATGAACGGGGCGAGCGGCATCCACATGTCGATCTTCGGCATGCACCCGGTCGTCAAGCACGGCAGCGCCGAGATGAAGCAGCGCTTCCTGCCGCGCATCGCCAACGGCGACCTGCACGTGGCGTTCGGCGTGACCGAACCCGACGCCGGGACGGACACCACGTCTATCTCCACCGTGGCGCGGCGGGATGGCGACCACTACATCGTCCGCGGACGGAAGGTCTGGACGACGAAGGCGCTGGAGTCGGAGCGGGTGCTGCTGCTGGTGCGCACCACGCCGGCGGACCGCGTGGCGCGCCGGACCGACGGCATGACGCTGCTGTTCGCGGAGCTGCAGCGCCCGGAGGTGCGGATCTCCCCCATCGACAAGGCGGGCAGGAACGCGGTCGCCACCTGCGAGGTGGTGTACGACGACCTGCCCGTGCACGTCACGGATCGCGTGGGGGAGGAAGGCAAGGGCTTCCGCTACCTGCTCGACGGCCTGAACGCGGAGCGCATCCTGGTCGCGGCGGAAGCGCTCGGCATCGGGCGGGCGGCGATGCGCAGGGCCACCGACTATGCCCGTGAGCGGGTCGTCTTCAAGCGCCCGATCGGCATGAACCAGGGGGTGTCGTTTCCGCTCGGCGAAGCCCGGATGCGGCTGGACGCGGCGGAGTTGATGATCCGCAAGGCGTCGTGGCTCATCGACCAGGGCCAGCCGTGCGGGGCGGAGGCCAACATGGCCAAGTGGCTCGCGGCGGACGCGGCCTGCGCGGCGGCGGACCAGGCCGTCCAGACCCACGGCGGCTTCGGCTACGCGCGCGAGTTCCACGTCGAGCGGTACTGGCGCGAGGCGCGGATCATGCGGCTCGCGCCGATCTCGCAGGAAATGATCCTGAACTACGTGACCGAGCACGTGCTGGACCTGCCCCGGTCCTATTGACCCATGGACGATCGGCTGGAGTCCGTCTGCAACGTCGAAGTCGCGGCTGCGCAGGTGTGGCGGCGGTGCCGGCTCCCCGGCCCCGACCAGCCGGATCGATGCCGGATACCGGGCTTCCCTTCGGTGGACGGGATGACGGGCTGTGCGGCGGCCGTGCTGGAAGCAGAGCCGCAGAAGCTGCTGCGCTGCCGGAAGCTGGACATGCCGTGTGCCGGTACCGAGATCGCGATCCGGCTGGAGCCGGCCAACGCCGCCGGATGGCCGACCCGTGTCTCGGTCAGCCAGCAGGGTTTCGATGGCGTCCTGCCCCGGGACATCCTCGAGGTCCACTGGCGACAGATCGCCGCGGACTTCCTGCTGTACCTGCAGCGCGAGATCACGGTCCCGGGTACCGCCTGGGGCATCTCGCTCGACGCCGCCGTGCGACAGACAACCGCCGGGCTCGAGGTCACGCACGTCGCCGAAGCCGGGCTGGCGGGGCGTTGCGGCGTATGCGCGGGCGATCTCCTGCTCACCGTGGGCCCCATCCGCGTGCACGACCTCGCGCAGCTCTGGACGGTGCTGGCGCTATTGCCCGCCGACGGGGAGGTGCGGCTCGGCTGGGCGCGCGGAACGGACTGGATGGACGCCGCGTCGACGCCCTGAGCGGCCCGGACTACTCGACCGGTGCGGGCGCCAGGGCGCGGGTAAGCGTGAGGGTGGGGTGCGTGCCCGGCGCGGTCAGGGCGCTCAGCACCTCGAACTCCAGGGTCACCGAGGGCCCGTCGGTTGCCGAGACCAGCCAGAGCTGCTCGGTCCCGTGGGGCGCGATGTCCACGAGGTCCGCGTGCATGCCGAACTCCTGCGCGGCCCCGGGCGCGTTGCGCAGGCGGAACGGGGAACTCGTGTGGTTGCGCAGCGTCAGCGAGACGGCGTCGCGCCGCGTGTCGTAGGCCGCGTCCTCGAGAATCAGGGCGGCCTCGAGCAGGGGTTGCAGGTGCTGGCGGCGTCCGATCAGCAGATGCTGGAAGAGCACCACGGTGCGGCCGGCGAAGAGGGCGGCCCGCACCGCGTCGGAGCTGCGCTCCTCGGCCATGACCAGCGTGACGGGGCGATGCCCGCCCCGGTGCGGCTCGTGGTCCCAGTCGATGAGGTTGTGCACGTCCGACGTGCCGATGAGGGTGAGGTTCTGCGCCAGCGCGAGGCGATGCGCGGACTCGTTGTACATGCTGCCGTTCGCGATCTCGATCCCGTGGAGCTTGCCCAGGTGGGCGAGGTCGGCGTGGAAGTCGGTCATGGCGACGCGCGTGTTGGGCGACTGCCGTGACCACCAGGCGTGGTTCCAGAACACGAATGCCCCCTGGTCGTTGGCCGCCAGAACGGCATCCCGGGCCGGCATTTCGGCCGCCGCCGCGTAGTAGGCGGTCGGGTCGACGCCGACCTCCTCGCCGACGCTTGCCACGAGCGCGTTGGCGTCCGTCAGGAAGACGGCGTTCATGTGGCCCGCCGGCGGGTCGCGGGTGATCTCGGAACCGTTGATGATCAGGAGGTCGCTGCCGGCGGCGGCGTTCGCCGCCTCCCGGAAAGCCGCGTTGCGGTCCGGGTGGGGCAGGTGCTCGCGATGGGGCTGCCATTCCAGGTGCTCCGTGATGGCGATGCCGTCCAGGCCGTCACGCCGTGCCTCCGCAATGCGCACGTTGGGCCAGACGTGGCCATCGGAGAAGACGCTGTGCGTGTGCAGGTCGACGATCACGGTGCGATGCTCGGCGGTGTCCGGGAAGGCGATGGTGCGTGCCGTGTTGTCGCCGCCGGCGGGTACCGCGCCGTGGGCCAGGGCCTGGCACGCGGCCAAAGACAGGACGGTCGCGGCGGTCGCCGGGTGGGTCATCGGTCGCTCCTTCTTATGGTGAGAGTTGTCGTGAAAGCCGCAAGGGCTGGAATGGCCAGACAGGCCGGAACGTTGCTGGTCAAGTCGGCGGCCGGCCGCGGTGCGGGGCGGCTTGGAGACTCGACGAACACTACCTCCGGCCCAGCTTCTTGCGCTTGTGATCGACGTAGTCGACGAGGATGTACTCGCCGAGCTTCTCCGGCGTCGTGTAGAAGACCCTGCCGCCGTTGATCCGCGCGACGTGGTCCATGAAGTCCTTCAGGTAGTCGTTGGCGTCGAGCATGAAGGTGTTGATGGCGATGCCCTTCTGCGTGCAGCGCTGCACGGCCCGGAAGGTCGCCCGGAACGTTTCCGGCGTGGGCGGATACGCGAACCGGTGGCGTCCATCCGGGAGCAGGTGAGCGGTCGGTTCGCCGTCGGAGATCATGATGATCTGCTTGCTGCCGGCGTCATGCCGCGACAGCAGCCGCTCCGCCAGCAGCAGCGCGTGCTGCATGTTGGTGCCGAGCACGTACTCGTCCCATTGCAGGAACGGCAGATCGTGGGCCTTCAGTTCGTTGGCATAGGCCGCGAAGCCGATAATGTGGAAATTGTCGCGCGGATACTGCGAGGTGATCAGGTTGTGCAGCGCCAGGGCGACCTTCTTCGCCGCCTGGAACGAACCGCGCAGCGCCATGGACCAGGACTGGTCGACGAGCATGGCCGTGGCCGTCGAGGTGAGGAGTTCGGAGCGGTAGATCTCGAAGTCCTCGTGCTTCAGGGCGATGGGCACCGAGGGCCCCGTCCGGTCGATGGCGTTGCGGATCGTGCGCGGCATGTGCAGGTGGAACGGGTCGCCGTACTCGTAGGGCTTGGTCTGCTCCTTGCGTTCCCCGAAGCGTCCTTCCTCCGGAACCGCGTGGCTGCCCAGGCTCTGGCGACGCAGGCGGGCGTAGATCTCGCCGAGGGCCTGCTGCCCGATCATGCGCGAACCGCGCGGCGTGATTTCCCACTTGTCGGCGCCGGTCGCGCGGATGTACCCCGCGTCCCGCAGGGCGTCCACGAGCCTGGTGAGCTCCTCGACGGACTCGGCGGCATCGTCGCCGAGCAGCGCCTTGAGCGTCTCCTGGTCGATGCCGTCCGGATCCCCGCGCCGCTCGGCCGCCTGCACCTGCTCGATCAGGTCGTCGAGCTCCTGCATCTCGTTCATGAGGGACATGGCGGCCTCGAGATCGAGTTCCTCGCTGCCGTCGAAGTGGTACCGGTTGCCGCGCGGATTCAGGAAGCTCATCTCCTTGGCGAGCTTCGCGAGTTCCGCCTCGAGTTCCGGGTCGCCGAAGCGGTCACCGAGGAGAGACTGCAGTTGGGCGCGCTGATCCGGCGACATGGAACCGAGCATGGACTGCGCGGCGGCCATCTGCCGGCGCATCTCTTCGAGGAGATCGTCGAGGGAGGCCGGCGGGTTGTCGCCGAACATGTCCCCGAAACGTTCCATGAACTCCTCGAAGCGGGGATCCTCCCCGGCGATCTTGCGCACGAGCATCTCGTTCAGCGCACGCAGCATGTCCTTCATGCGCGCGATGTCGCCGTCCGAGAGGTTCTTCACCATCTGCTCGACGTCGTTGAAGAACGTCTGGGTCATGGCCTTGCGCAACTGGTTCAGCAGTTCGAGGAACTTGCGCTGCGCGTCGGGGTTCAGGAACTCGTATTTCTCGAGCGCCTTGATCCGGCCCGCCGCGTCCTCGGGCAGCCGGTCGAGCTCCTCCTGGTTGCGTTCCGCGATCTGGCGCAGCACCTCTTCGGAGAAGTCGTCCTCGGTCCGGTCGAGCCACTCGTCGATGGTCGCTTCTTCCATCGCGAGGACCTCGTCGAGCTGCTCCTCGATGTCCTTCATGACGCTGTCGAGGTCGAAGCGCTCGAGACGCTCCTTCTTGCGTTCGCGGAGCTGGCGCATGAGGTCCCGCAGGCCCTGCAGGCGGTTGCCGTCCGGCAGGGACATGCCGCGGGACATCAGGTTGCGGATCGCCCAGCGAAAGTCGCCGTAGGTCATCAGGTCGTCGGCGATGGCGCGCAGCACGTCGTCCGCGGCGACCTCGACGTCCTGGCTGCCGTCCCAGCCGGAGTAGCGGAAGCGTTTCGCGAATCCGGCCATCCCCGGCTCCCCGGTTATCCCGTGAACGTCGCGCGGCCGCCGACGCCGTGCTTGTTGAGGAGCTTGTGCAGGTGCAGCCCCTCGAGGACGAACTCCACGGCCGCCGCCGCATGGGCGGGTCCCGCTTCCCCGGCGAGCCCGGCCACGGCTTCGGCGAGGCCGTCCACCCGTTCGATGATGTCCGCGTAGGCGCCGGCCGGCGCCGCCTCCCCGACCTCGACCGAGAGGCCGTCGCTGAAGGCGAGGGCGATCGCCTCGAGATCGGACACGTCGAAGCGGCGGTCGAAGACCGCCTTGACGGCGGCGTTCAGGATGCGCTGGGTGATCTTGTCCTCCTGGCCCTCGTCCATCGCCTCGAATTCGAGCTTGCCCTGCAGGGCGGGGAGGATGAAGGGCAGGTCGGAAATGCGCGGCGTGACATCGGTCTCGCCGAGGCGGAGGGCGCGCCGGAAAGCGTTGGCCAGCAGTGCCTCGTAGTCCGCCACCGAGGCGCGCACGGATACCCCCGACCGCTGGTTGACGTCCGGTGATCGGCGCGCATGGTGCGTCACCTCGGCGACGATCTCGCGCATGTAGGCCGGCACGTCCTGGCGGTATCCGGTCATGTCGAGACGCGCGGACTCCTGGTCCATGATCGCGATCTCGTGGGCGATGTCCGCGGGGTAGTGCGTCCGGATCTGGGCACCGTAGCGATCCTTCAGCGGCGTGATGATGCGGCCCCGATTGGTGTAGTCCTCCGGGTTGGCCGTCGCCACGAGAAACACGTCGAGGGGCAGCCGGATCTTGTGGCCGCGGATCTGCACGTCCCGTTCCTCGAGGACGTTCAGGAGGCCCACCTGGATGCGTTCGGCGAGATCCGGCAGCTCGTTGATGGCGAAGATGCCGCGGTTCAGGCGGGGGATCAGGCCGAAATGGATCGTGAGCGCGTCGGACAGGTAGCGGCCTTCCGCCACCTTGATGGGGTCGACTTCGCCGATCAGGTCCGCGATCGTGATGTCCGGGGTGGCGAGCTTCTCCCCGTAGCGCTCGTCCCGATGCATCCACCGGATGGGCGTATCGTCGCCGCCCGCGGCGACGGCGGCCTTGCCCTGCTCGGTGATCGGCGCATGCGGGTTCTCGGGAATCTCCACGCCCGCGAGCACGGGGGTGTATTCGTCGAGCAACTCGGTCAGGCCCCGCAGGATGCGGGATTTCGCCTGCCCGCGTTCCCCGAGGAGGATGAGGTCCTGCGCGCCGAGCAGGGCGTTCTGGAGTTGCGGGATGACCGTCTCTTCGTAGCCGACGATGCCGTCGAACAGGCGCTCGCCAGCACCGAGTTTCGCGATCAGGTTCCTGCGGAGTTCGGCCTTGACCGGGAGCACCTCGTGGCGGGCCGCCTTCAGTGCCCCGAGCGTAGCTGGCTGGGGATGCATGTTCCTTCGCGCCTTCCCGCCTTTCCGGTGTGGTGGCGCTTCGAGTGTGTCAGCAACGTCCGGGGATGGCAAACACTACACGGTGTCCGTGCGCCGCCCGCCCCGCGGGGCGGCGTACGGACGGCGTCAGGCGGCGTACTGGTGGGACGTCGCCGCGGCGACAAAGTTCTCCTTGAGGATTCCGTAGTTCTGGATGTCCGCGTTGACGACGTCCATGCCGTGCTCGAGGACGTAGGCGTAGCTCCGCTGGAAGTCGGAGAGTCGCGCGCCGAGCAGCTTGCCGTCGTAGTGTCCGTCGAACGCCTTGCCGTCGCCGCCGCCGAGCCAGCCCCTGCCGGCAAGGAGGCGCCCGGCCTTCATGCCGACCAGTCCGATTCCGGCGGCCCGGGCCGCGTCGAGGAGGGGCCGCAGGGACTTCATGTCCGGCGTGCCCTCGAGGATCTTCCTGCTCTCCCAGTCGTACCACCCGGCCGGCGTGATCGCGATCATCGCCAGGTCGTACCAGCCGCTGTCGATGGCCGCCTGGAGGACGTTCGCCGCGTTTTCGTGGGTGCTCACCCCGTACCAGGAGACCTTCCCCGCCGCCTTCGCGTCCTGAAAAGCCCGGTACACCTCCTCGGCCCTCACCACGTGCGGATTGTTCGCCCCCATCTGGTAGTAGGCGTCCATGTGGTCCGTGCGGAGCTCGACGAGACTCTCGTCGAGAATCGTGGCCCAGGTGCGCGCCGCCTGCCTGGCCTGGTCGACGGTGATCTCGTCGTCCGGCGCCACGTCGAGATAGGTCTGGCCCTTGGAGATGAGGAAGACCTCGTCCCGGTGACGCGCGAGGAAGCTGGACAGGTTGCGTTCGGCGTCCCCGTAGTACCGCCGCGAGCCCACGTCGAAGGTGTTCACCCCGGCCGCGAAGGCCGACTCGAGCAGCGCGTCGTTCGGCTTGCGCGACAGGGCCGCGCCGCAGCCGAACACCAGGCGACTGGCGTTGAACCCGGTGCGTCCAAGCGTGCGGTACGTCATCCCCGGCCAGGCTTCGGCCCCGGGGGCGGCGTCTTTCGCGGCGGCCACGGCGGCATGCAGGCTGCCGGAGTGCCACAGCGCCTGGCTGCCGGCGCCGAGCATCGCGGCGTAGCCGAGGAAGGACCGTCTGCTGGGTGCGCGCGCGCCGTTCGGTTCGGTGGTCATCGTCGTCTCCAGGTCGTCGAGAGCATGGCCCGCCGCCCCGCAGAGGGCGCCGGCCGCCAAGGGGCAATATTCGTCAAGCCGCCTCGCAAGTCAACGACCGGCCGCGCCGCGGCGGCTCTCGCCCGGGTTGTCTCAGACGTCGATATCCACGCCGACGGGGCAATGGTCCGAGCCGATCACTTCCGGCCAGATGAACGCCTCGCGGACCCGCCGCGCGGCGGATGGGGAGGCGAACACGTAGTCGATGCGCCAGCCGACGTTGCGTTCCCGGGCGCCGCCCCACTGCCGCCACCAGGTGTAGTGGCCCGCGGCGTCGGGATGCCGGGCGCGGAAGGTGTCGACCCACCCGGCATCGCACCACCGCGTCAATTCGGCGCGTTCCTCCGGCAGGAAGCCGCTGTTGCGCGTGTTCGAGGCGGGCCGGGCCAGGTCGATCGGCGCGTGCGCGGTGTTGTAGTCGCCGACCAGGAGCACCGGGCAGTAGCGCCGGAGGGCGTCCAGCCGGTCGAACGCGGCCTGGTAGAAGGCGAGCTTGTACGGCACGCGGCTGTTGTCGCGGTCGCGCCCGCTGCCCTTGGGGAAATAGACCGACGCCACGGCGAGCCGGCGTGCGAAGCGCGCGACGACAAAACGGCCCTCGGCGTCGAACGCGGGATCGCCCAGCGAGGTCTCCACGGTGGTGGGGGCGACGCGTGAGTAGATGCCCACGCCGCTGTAACCGGGCCGCTCGGCCGGGGAGAAGGTCGCGTGCCAGCCATCGGGCGCCGCTACCCGGCGCTCGAGCTGATGGGGAAAGGCCCGGACCTCCTGGATGCCCACGACGTCGGCGCCGCAGCCCTGGAGGACGTCGAGGAAGCCCTTCTTCGCGCATGCACGCAGTCCGTTCACGTTCCAGCTCAGTACGCGCATGGGGTACCACGGCGAAGGCGACCGGGTGAGGGTACGTGAGCGCGGGCCGGGGCGCCATGCGTCGAGGCGCCCCGCTTGCCGGGCCTGCGCATTTGCCCGCCGCGCCGCGACGCGGGTATGTTGCGGCTCGCATTAGCCCGGGTTGGGGAAGCTCTGATCAAGAGCTTCCCCAGTGCGGCACAGGGATGTGCCGCCAGATTCGATGGCGTAAGCCATTGAATCTGTGGAGCAAGACGAAACCACGTTTTGTCTTGCGACCTGATCAAGCCCATGGATGGGCTTGATCAGAGGTTTTTTAGGGGAGAACTGATCGTGCGATGGCTTTGGGCCCCGCTTGCGCTGGCCCTCGCGGCGGGTTGCGGTCCGGCAATCGATATCGAGTCGCTGCCGGAAACGCCGGAGCGCCCGCAACGCATCGTGGGCATCTGGGAAGGCACGATCGAAATGGCGGGCCTGCGTATGGTCGTCCACGTGGAACGCGCCGACGGCGGCCTGTCGGCCCGGATCGACAGCCCGGACCAGGGCGCCTACGGCATCGAAGCCGACGCGGTGCGATTCGATGGCCGGCGGCTCGCGCTGCGTGTCGACGCGTTGCCGGCCACGTACTCGGGAACGCTGGACGATGGCGGAACGCGGCTGCGGGGCGAGTGGCACCAGGGCGTGGGGATCGACCTTGACCTCGTCAGGGTGGACAAGCCGAGCGAGCGCGTTCGCGCGCAGACGCCGCAGCCGCCGTTCCCGTACCGCATCGAGGAGGTGACGCTGCCGGGCGGGGGGCCCGACGTCGTGCTCGCCGGGACCCTCACGGTGCCACCGGGCGCTGACTATCCGGCGGTGGTGCTGGTCAGCGGCTCCGGACCCCAGGACCGCAACGAAACCATCATGGGACATCAGCCCTTCCGCGTGCTGGCCGACCACCTGTCGCGCAACGGAGTTGCGGTATTGCGCTATGACGACCGCGGTGTCGGCGCATCCACGGGTGACAGGACGCATGCGGTGACGTCCGACTATGCCGACGACGCCGCGGCGGCGGTCGGGTACCTGCGGGCGCGTCGCGACATCGACCCGGCCCGCGTCGGCGTGATCGGTCACAGCGAGGGCGGTCTCGTCGTGGCGGATCTGGCCGCTCATGACCGCGGGTTGTCCTGTGGCGTCATGCTGGCAGGTCCGGCGGTCTCGGGAGCGGAAGTGCACCAGGAGCAGATCCGCCTCGTCCTGGGCGCGAGCTGGTTTCGACCGGATGCGACGGTCGACAAGGTCGCGGATCTGAACGCGGCACTCTACGGGGCGGCCCGCGGATCGGGAACATGGGAGCAGCGCCGCGCCGAGGGGCTCGCGATCTATGGCGAACACTACGAGCGTTTCAACTTCGCCGAACGCGCAATGGTAGGCCTGCAGCCCGACGGCGCGCTCATGGTGGACGTCGTCGTGTCGCCCTGGTTCGCCCACTTCCTGGACTACGATCCCGCGGCGGACCTGGCCGCGGCGCGCGTCCCGGTCCTGGCGCTCTACGGCGAACTGGACCTGCAGGTTCCCGCAACCCAGAGCGTCCCGGTGCTCGAAGCCATCGACGCCGACGCCGGCCGCTTCGACATCCGCGTTCTCCCCCGGCTCAACCACCTGTTCCAGACCGCGGAAACCGGCGCGCCCGACGAGTACGCCTCGATCGAGGAGACCATGGCCCCGGCGGTGCTCTCGACCGTCGCGGCCTGGGTGGTGGACCGCTGTTGAGCGCGGCGGATCGACAACGGTGGAACGAGCGGTATCGCCTGGGGGCCTACGCGGATCGCGAACACCCGAGCCCCTGGCTCGCGTCCTGCCGGCCGCGCGTGGCCGCTGGCCGGGCTCTCGACGTCGCCTGCGGGGCGGGGCGCAACGCCCTGTACCTGGCCGAACAGGGCTTCGCCGTTACTGGAGTCGACATCTCCGGGGAGGCCCTCGCGCGGGCCGGGGCGTCGGCCCGCGCCCGCGGACTGACCGTCGATTGGATCGAGCACGATCTGGAAGAGGGGCCCGGCGCATCCGGTCCCTTCGACCTCGTCCTGCTCGTCCGCTACCTGGATATGGGCCTGCTTCCGGTGCTGTGCCGGGAACTCGCTCCCGGGGGCTGTCTCGTCGTGGAGGAGCACCTCGCCACGCAGCGCGACGATGTCGCCGGGCCGCGGAATCCGAGGTTCCGGGTCGTTCCGGGAGCCCTGCGGGAGGCCGCGCAAGGCGTGGAGATCGTCGAGTTCTTCGAGGGCGAGACCACCGACCCGGACGGTCGGCCGGTCGTGCTGGCCCGGCTGCTGGCCCGGCGCCCCCGGGAGGCTCCGCGCGCATGACGGGTCGCGAACGGCCCCCGCGCTCCGCGACGAGCGGTAACGTCGGTCCGGGCGGTCGCCACTGGTGGGGATGGCGCGCCTTCGCTCTCACGTTGCTGCTCGCCGTCGTCGGCGTGCGTGCCGCGTCAGGCGGCGAGCGCGACGCGGATTCCGGCGTTGCTGCCGCCGAGGGCATTGGCCCGACGCCTGCCGTCCTGGAGTACGGGGTCCGCGTGGTCGGGATGGGCATGACGTCGAAGGTGACCATCGAGAGCGAGGGCAATGTCCTGTCCATCGCGAGCCGGCTCGAGGGACCGCGGTTCGCCAGGGCGTTGGCGAGGAACGAACACACCACCCGCTTCGAACTGTGTGACTGCGCACTCCGGCAGCTCTCCTACGTCAACGTCGGCGGCTTCCTGGCGTGGCGTTTCGACGACCGCGTGGAGTTCGACTGGCGCAACCGCACCATTGACTACCGGGGCCGGGACGAGCACCTGCGTTACGAGTTCGCCGGCGAGACCTTCGTCGACAAGCTCAGCCAGTACGAGGCGATCGGCTGCCGTCTGCGGCAGGGGCTGCACGCGTTCACCCTGAACTATGTCGACGACGTCATCGCCCGGTACCGCTTCGAGGTTGCCGGCGAAGAGCCGGTCGAGTCGGAGGCCGGGGTGTTCGAAACGGTGCGCCTGGTCGCGGGACCGGCGGACCACATCGAGAGCGGGTCGAGCTATCACGGCGGCGTGACCTATTGGCTCGCTCCGGAACTCGGGTTCTATCCGGTCCGCATTCGCACCGAGTCCCGCGGACCGTGGGGCATCACCGTGGGGCTGAGGAAGGTCGTTCCGGGGACCGAGCGCCGACAGTGCGTTGACGCCCCCGCCCCCGGCGGAGCCTCCGCCCCGTAATGGCCCGTAATGGCGACCCGTGTGGTTGCCCGCCCGGGATCGTGCTTGAATTCGACCGGGGACGCCTCCGGGGCGTCCTCTACAAGGGGCGCACCGCGCAATTGCACGCGCAACAGGTTCGGAGGTCTGCGTTGCTCTCTTCCTATCGCGTACTCGACCTGACCGACCGGCAGGGCATGTTCTGCGGTTACGTCCTGGCGCACCTCGGTGCGGAGGTCATCGCCGTCGAGCCCCCGGGCGGCTCGGAAGCTCGCTCGGCGCCGCCGTTTCGAGCGGACACGGGAGGGCGGGAAGACGGTCTCTGGTGGCAGGCCTATGCGCGGGGCAAGTCGAGCTGCGTGCTCGACCTGGCATCCGCCGCGGGCCGGGAGCGTTTCGTGGCACTGGCCGCCGGCGCGGATTTCGTCATCGAGTCCTTCCCGGCCGCGCAGGCGCGTGTCCTGGGCGTGGACTACGAGACGCTGGCCGCCGGGAACCCGTCCCTCATCGTGGTGTCCGTCTCGCCGTTCGGCCGCACGGGACCGAAGGCGGACTGGCCCGCCACCGACCTCACCGTGTGGGCTTCTAGCGGCGCGCAGATCCTTGCCGGGGACAGCGACCGGGCCCCCGTGCGCACCAGCGTGCCGCAGTCCTTCCTGCATGCCGGCGCCGATGCCGCGGCCGCCGCGCTGATCGCGCTCCAGGAGCGTCACCGGAGCGGCCTCGGGCAGCACGTGGACATCTCCGCCCAACAGTCGTCGGCACAGGCGGCGCTGGCGGCGAACCTGGGCGCGCCCAACAACTCCGGCCTGACCGTGCAGCGGGTCGCGGGAGGCCTCGCGGGCGCGTTCCCGATACAGCTGACCTGGCCGTGCGCCGACGGGTACGTGGCGATCACGCTGCTGTTCGGCGCGGCGTTCACCGACCCGACGCGCAACCTCCTGGCGTGGGTGTACGAGGGTGGCTGCTGCAGCCAGCAGGACGTGGAGACCGACTGGGGGCTGGAGATCGCCGCGATGATGCGCGAAGAGGCGTCTCCCGAGCCCTACTTCGACCTGTGCCGCAAGATCGGCCGGTTCACGGCAACGCGCACGCAGGAGGCGCTGTTCGAAGAGGGGCTGCGCCGCGGCGTCTACATCGCCCCGGCGTTCGACGTCGCCGGACTGCTCCGGGAGCGCCAGTTCCAGGAGCGCGACTTCTGGGCGCGGCTGGACGCGGGAACCGACGCGCCGGTGCGCGTGCCCGGCGCCTTCTCGAAGCTCTCGAAGAGTCCGTTGACCATCCCCGGGGCCGCGCCCGTGCTCGGGGAGTCGACGGTGGTCCCGCGCCCGCCGGCCGCGGTGCCGAAGGCGGTCGGGGCGGACGCATCCCTGCCGCTGGCCGGCCTCAAGGTCGTCGATTTCATGTGGGTCATCGCCGGTCCGCTCTGCACGCGCGTGCTGGCCGATTACGGCGCGACCGTGATCAAGGTCGAATCGAGCATCCGGGTGGATCCCGCGCGGGGCTCGCCGGCGTTCAAGGACGGCGAACCGGGGGTCGAGACCGGCGTCCCGTTCGCGACGTTCAACGCCGGCAAGATGAGCGTCACGGTCGATCCATCGAACCCGGTCGGCCGCGAGGTCATCCTGGACCTCGTCCGCTGGGCGGACATCGTGACGGAGTCGTTTTCTCCGAAGGCCATGAAGGGCTGGGGCCTGGACTACGCATCGCTCCGGGAGGTCAATCCGTCGCTCGTCATGCTGAGCAGTTGCCTGATGGGCCAATCGGGCCCCCGGGCGCAGGTGCCGGGCTACGGGAACATGGCCGCGGCACTGGCCGGCTTTTATGACCTCACGGGCTGGCCGGACCGGTCTCCCGCAGGCCCGTACCTGGCCTACACGGACGGCATTGCGCCGCGGTTCATGCTCGCGTCGCTCCTGGGCGCCCTCGAGCACCGCCGCCGCACCGGCGAGGGCCAGTACATCGACCTCTCCCAGGCGGAGGCGGCCATCCACCTGCTCGCTCCGGCGATCCTCGAGCACGAACTCAACGGGCGGGTCTGGCACCGCATGGGCAACCGGGACCTCGAGTTCTGTCCGCACGGCGTCTACCCCGCGGCCGGCGACGACCGCTGGGTCGCGGTCGCGTGCCAGTCCGACGCGGCGTGGGACGCCCTGTGCGGGGTGATGGGACGCGACGACCTCCGTGCCGACCCGGGGTTGGCGATGGCGTCCGGCCGCCGCGCCCGCGAAGACGAACTCGACGGCGCGATCGCCCGCTGGACGGAGCGGCGCCCGGAACACGACATCCAGGTCGCGCTGATCGAGGCGGGGGTCGCGGCGCACGTCGTACAGAACAGCCCGGAGTGCGTGGACGACCCGCAACTCCGGCACCGGCGCCACTTCGTGGCCGTGCCGCACGCCTCGCTCGGCGAGATGGTGGTGGAGAACACGCGCTCCGTGCTGTCGCGCACGCCCTCGCGGGTCGAGCGGGCCGGCCCCGAGCTCGGCGAGCACAACGTTGCCGTGCTGCAGGACATCCTCGGCTACGACGACGAGCGCATGGCGGACGTGTTCGCATCGCTTGCCATGGAGTGATGCGGCCCCGGGACGCCATGCAGGAGGCCAGGCTCCTGGACGACGCCGCGGTGCGGGAGTTCCTGACCAACGGCTTCGTGCGCCTGACGCCGGACGTGGACCCGGGCGTGCACCGCGAGGTCGACGCGCTGCTGCGCTTCGCTTGCGAGCGGGAGACCTGGCACGGCAACAACATCCTGGCGCGCGTGCCCAGGATGTACGAGGTGCTGGACTGTCCGGTCGTGCGCGGCGCCCTGATCTCGCTGGCGGGGCCGCACTACTACCTGCACCCTCATCGGGCCGTGCACACGAGTACGCCGGTCGCGGAGCCCCCTGGGGATGTCGACCCGGCGGCCGACGCGCCGCCCATGGGGCGGGGGTCGAGGGCCGGGTCCGGCTGGCACCAGGACGCGCAAAGCCCGCTGGCGCGGGCGCGCCACCACGTACCGCGGTATCTCATCGGCTTCTACTTCCCGCACGACACGCCGCTGGCCATGGGACCGACGCGCATCCAGGCCGGCAGTCATCTTCATGCCCACCCGGTGGAGCCCCATGGCGTGGTCCTGGACCCCATCGCCGCGGGCACGTTTCTCCTCCTCCACTTCGACATGGTGCACGCAGGTTTCCCGAACGGCACGGAGTCGACGCGCTACATGGTCAAGTTCGTGTTCGCCCGCACCCGTCACCCGACGGCGCCGAGCTGGAACAACGCGGAGGCGACATGGCGCAGACCCGAGCGGTGCATTCCGGACTACGACCTGCCCGGAACGTGGTCGTACCTCTGGAACTGGATGCGCGGGACGGCCGGCGGCGCCGTGGCTCCCTTCGGAACGACGGGCGGCGTGGACCCGGGAGGACAGGCGGCGCGGCTCGAACGCATCTATGCGGGGCCGGGGGCCGAAGGGGCGAAGACGGGGGCCGAAGGGGCGAAGACGGGGGCGACGCAGGCCGATGTGGCCAGTCTGGCCCGGGAGCTGGCGGAAAGTGCCGGACGGGGACGGCATCGGCGCGTCCTTGCCAGGGACGAAGCGGGGCGCAGCCTGCCGCGCGACGACATCCGTGGGTACCCGCTGTGCTGGAACGAGCGCGCCATCGTGATGGAAGATGCGGCCTATGGGCTGGCCGCACGCGGCCCGCGCGCCATTCCGGCGTTGCTCGGACTGCTCGGGCAAGGGGATCCCTGGCTGCGCATCAATGCCGCTTTCGCCCTCGGCGAGATGGGGCCGGTGGCAAGGGAAAGCGTGCCCGCCGTCACCGCGCTGCTGGACGATCCCCACCAGCAGGTGGTGCGTCAGGCCCTCGATGCCCTCGGCGCCATCGGCTGCGGGCTCGATGCGGCGCTCCCGAGGATCGAGGCGCTGCTCCTGACCAGCAACCCGGCGTGGCGGGAAGCCGAGGTAATGCGTGGCTGGGTGGCGGAGGACCAGGTGCGGCTCAACGCCGCGTTCGTTCTGCTCAATGCGGTCTCGAACCCCGGCGCTGCCGACATGCCTGCGGTCGAGGCCATCGCGTCCGCCGCACTCGGTGTGGCCAATGGCTATGTCGATGCCGTGCTGGCGGAAACCCTCGCGCGCATCGGCACGCCGGGCGCCCATGCCCGGGCGATCCGCTTCCTCTCCGAACGGCGCTGGGACGAGACGCTGATGGGCGACGGGAAGCCGTTCTGACTTGGCGGGCGGTTCCGGCCACGGAGGGACAAAGAGTCCGTAAATTTGAATAGACTGTTCAAAATATCATGATATTTTGATGTCTATGTTCAGCAGAAAACTGCAACTGCCGCCGCCGGGGACCGAGACGTTCTTTCTTTGGGGGCCGCGTCAGACGGGCAAGACGACGCTGCTCGGGGAGTCCTACCCGAACCATCCGCGGATCGATCTGCTGAAGTCGGAGGAGTATCGACGCTATCTGGACCGCCCGGAGTTGCTCCGGCAGGAATTCGGGGAGCAGGAATTCGGGGAGCAGGAAGGGAGCCGCGGTCGCCAGATCGTCATCGACGAGATACAAAAGGTGCCCGCCCTGCTCGACGAGGTACATTGGCTGATCGAGAACCGGGGCAGCTGTTTCGCGTTGTGCGGCTCCAGCGCCCGCAAGTTGCGGCGTGGGGCGGCCAACCTGCTCGGAGGACGTGCCGTGCGCTACCATCTCCACGGCCTCTCGGCGGTGGAGATCGGCCCCGACTTCGATCTCGACCGCCTGCTCAATCACGGCTTCCTGCCCCGGGTGTTCCAGGCGTCGCGTCCGGGCCGGCTCCTCGATGCGTACATCGCCGATTACCTGAAGGAAGAAATCGCGGCGGAGGGTCTGGTGCGCAACCTGCCGGCCTTCTCGGGCTTCCTGAATGCAGCCGCGCTCAGCGATGGCGAACTGCTGAACTTCTCCAACGTCGCCACCGACTGCGGCGTCTCGAGCCACACGGCCAGGTCCTACTTCGAAGTCCTCGAGGACACGCTGCTCGGCCGGTGGCTGCCCGCCTACCGGAGCCGCCCGAAGCGCCGCGTGATTCGCGGCCCCAAGTTCTATCTGGCCGACGTCGGGGTGGTCAATCGGCTGGCGCGCCGGGGACTCGTGACCCCTGGTTCGGAACTCTACGGAAGAGCGTTCGAGAACTGGGTCTTTCACGAGCTGTCGCTGTACCTCGACTACACCGAGGCGGGCCTCGACCTCGCGTACTGGCGACTCGCCAGCGGCATCGAAGTGGATTTCATCGCCGGGGACATGCTGCTCGCGGTCGAGGCCAAGGCCAGTGCGCGAATCTCCTCGCGTTCCCTCCGGGGACTGCGTGCCCTGGCCCAGGATCACCCCGAGTTGGGCCGGCGCGTGGTCGTGTGCCTCGAGGCGCGCGCCCGCCGCACGGAGGATGGCGTGGAGATTCTCCCCGTGCGCGACTTCATTACCCGGCTGTGGGCGGGGGAACTGGTCGCCGCCTGACAAAACGCGGGCCGCGGCCCCGGCGGGGCTTGCGCCGCGCGAGCTACTGACGCATCGTTGCGCGGCCCCGCCGCGGAGTCCCCGTCATGACCGCGATCCGCTTCGACATTCATGAGCGAAAGCCCTACGCCGGCGGGCGTGATTTCGGCGACTTCGGTGCATTCGAGCACATCGAGGGTCGCGTGGAGTACGCGGTGACGCCAGGCCATCCCGCGAACGCCGGAATCGTGGATCTGGAACTCGCGCCGCGACGGCCGGACGGACAGGTCGCCTTCGCCGGAGACGTCACGATCGTGGCCCCCGCCTCCCGACCCGCCGCGGCGCTGCTGCTCGACGTTCCCAACCGCGGCCGGAGGCTCGCGTTTTCCCAATTCAACCGCGCCCGGCCGGTGGACCTGCTGGACGATCCGTGCGCGCCCGGGGATGGTTTCCTGTTCCGGCGCGGCTTCGCCCTCGCGTGCATCGGGTGGCAATGGGATGTCCGCGAGGGACTCGGTCTCGATGCGCCCGAGGCCGAGCCGGACGGCGGTCCGGCGCGCGGTGCGGTGGTCTGCCGCGTCCAGCCGGAACGGGACACGACCTGGACGCACTTCGGTCAACTCGGTGACGTGGCCTACGAGCCTGCCGACCTGGACGATCCCGGCGCGCGGCTGTTCGTGCAGCGCGACGACAACACGCCCGCGGAACTCCTGCCAAGAGCGGCGTGGCGCTTTGCCCGTGAACGGCAAGGACGCGTGGTACCGGACGGGAGCGCCATCCACTTGGCCGATGGCCTGCGAGCCGGCGCCGTCTACACGCTCGTGTACACCGCCGAGGGCGCCCCGGTGGTGGGCGCCGGGCTGCTCGCACTGCGTGATGCGGCCACGGCGCTGCGTGCCGGCGACGATCACAGCCCACTGGCCCATGGCTTCGACCGCGTGCACGCGTTCGGGGCGTCCCAGACCGGCCGCGTCCTGCGGCATTTCCTGTGCCTTGGGCTGAATCGCGACGAACGCGGCGCGCGGGCGTTCGACGGGGTACTCGCCCATATCGCCGGCGGGCAGCGCGGCGACTTCAACCATCGCTTCGCCCAACCCTCGAGCCTCGGCGCCGCGGGGCCGGGCCAGGAGTTTCCGTTTGCCGGGATGGCGACGGAGCACCCGCAAACGGGTCGCAGCGCCGGGCTCTTCGACACGGAAACGGACCTGCCGAGGGTCTTCTTCACGAACACCTCGTGGGAGTACTGGCGTGGCGATGCGGCGCTTGTCCATGTGGACCCGCGCGGCGAACGGGACCTGCCGGAGCATCCCGGCGAACGCCGCTACGCCTTTGCGGGCACGCACCACGTCAACGGGGTGCTGCCGCCGACCGACACGTTTCCGCTGACCGGGACCCGGGCGCGCTACACCTTCAACGTCGTGGATCACTCCCCGCTGGTGCGCGCGGCGCTGGTCAACCTGGACCGCTGGGTGGCGGACGGCGCGGCGCCGCCGCCGAGCGCGGTGCCTCGGCTCGCCGACGGTACGCTCGTGGAACGCCCGGCGGTACTCGAACGTTTCGAGTCGGCGCTTGGCATGCAAGCGCTCGACGAGGCGCAGCTCGGGGGCATGCACGTGCTCGACCTCGGGCCGGATGCGACGCGTGGCGTGTGCCGGTTTCCGGCGCGGCGCATGGCGGCGTTTCCAAGGCTGGTGTCGAGCGTCGGTCCGGACCTCAACGAAAGGGCCGGCATTCGTCTGCCGGACATTTCGGTCCCCGTGGGTGTGCACACGGGGTGGAACCCGCGGCATCCGGAACAGGGCGCGCCGGAGCAGGCGGCGGCGTTCGCGGGGTTCAGCCGGTTCTTCGACGCGGATGTGTTGCTGGAGCGTTACCGGACACGGGAGGGGTACGCGGAGCGGGTTCGCGCGGCGGCGCGGTCCCTGGTGGAGGCGGGCTACGTGCTCGAGGAAGACGAGGAACTGCTGGTCCGCAACTGCCTGACGCGTTACGACCTGGCCCTTGAGCACGGGGCGGGAAGCCTCTGAGATGCGCGCCCGTCGCGCCGTCCGCGCCGTGGCGCCGGGCCGCGCATGCGATGAGGTTCTTTCGCAACGCGTCCGAGAAGGCCGCGGGGACCGTGGGGGAGGTCGCATGGCTATCGTGAATCGCCTGGTCCGCATTGCGGCCGCGGCCGCGACGCTCTCGCTCGCCGGGTGCGGCGGTGGCGGCGGTTCCAGCGCACCGAACCGCACTCCTTCCGCGAGTTTCACGGCCATGCCGGCCGGCGGACCGCCCCCGCTGGCGGTTACCTTCGACGCGTCCGCGTCCCGGGACAGCGACGGTTCCATCACGGGCTACGACTGGAACTTCGGGGACGGCGCCACCGGTGCGGGCCGAATCGGCGAGAACATCTACTCCGAGTCCGGCGCCTACGATGTGCGCCTGACGGTGACGGACGACGACGGGAGCCAGGGGACCGCCATGCGGGAGTTGGTCGTCAACGCGCTTCCCACGGCCCGGATCGAGGCCGCCCCCGTCGATGGGGAGGCCCCGGTCACCGTCACCTTCGATGCGGCCCTGTCGGCGGACGAGGACGGCGACATCGTGTCCTTCGACTGGGATCTCGCCGGGGTGGCGCGGGCCGACACCGCGACCGTCGAGCACACATTCGACGAACCCGGTGTCTACCCGGTGCGCCTGACGGTGACGGACGATCTCGGTGGGGTGGCCGAGACCGTCTTCGAGGTCAACGCCCGGGACGGCGGCGGCGTGCCGTACACCGTGCCCTACGTGGCGACCGGACCGTACGCCGATGCGTTGCGCCCCTGCATCTACGCGGGCGACGCGCAGCAGACCGACTGCGCCCTCGAGCGCCTGCCGTTTCTCGGCACGGAGTTCGCGGCGCCGTCCGTGGCGGATGTCATGACGCGGGTGCTGGTCTCGCACCGCTGGATGGGCGACAGCCTGCGCGAACTCCTCGAGCGCCTGCCGACCGACCTGCGCCTCCTGACGCGCTCGCTCACCACCATCGTGATCGCGAGCGACATCCGCCCGGCCTACTACTGGGCGCGGACCGGGGCCATCTACCTGGACGCGGCGTTCTTCTGGCGGACGCCCGAAGAGCGGGCGGTCGTGACGATGGAGGAGGACTTCCGCGCGGGCTTCGGCAACCGGATGCAGTTCTCCATACCGTGGCGTTACGTGCGCGACAATGTGGCGTGGAACGACCCGGCCGGCGCCGGCGGGACGACCCGGGCGGACCGGCTGTTGCCCTTCGTGGCGTTCCTCCTCTACCACGAACTGTCGCACGCGGCGGACTTCATGCCGGCGGAGGCCCTGGACCGGCTCGAGCCGGCGGACACGGCCCTGGATGCGATCTGGGCGCAACGGACCGCCTGGCCGTCGTCCCGCTTGGCCACCGAGATGCCGCTGCGGTCCGGGCTGATGCGCGCGCTCGGGGAAGTGTTCTTCCGCGGACGGCCATCGACCCTGGAGGAGGAAGCGCTGCTTCCCGGCGACATCGTGGAGGCCTTCTCCACCGACGGCGCCGTCGATTTCTACAGCTATTCGAGCCCGTTCGAGGACCTTGCCGACCTGCACGAGACCGCGCTGATGAGTTACCACCACGACTTCGAGAAGGACGTGGCGGTCGTCGGGACCGAGGGGGACGGCCGGGACGACGCTGTCGTCGCATGGGGCCAGCGGGGCCGCATGACCGATCCGAGCGTCATCGACCGGATGCGCTTCGTGATCGACGCGATGTATCCCGGAGACGCGCAGGAACTGCACGGCTACCTGAACGGCCGGCCGGCTCCCGTGCCGATGCGGGCCGGCGAGACGTGGGCCGAGAACGTGCCGCTGGACGGCGGCGGGCGGTTCGGCGCTCCACCTCTCGGCTGGGTCGGCGGCTCGGCGGTGACGGGCGCGCCCGGCGGGCCGCGGTTCGTGGGTTGCCTGCGCGTGGACGGCGGCTTGCCCGCGGGATTGCGCGAACGGCTCGGGCTCCGGTAGCCTGCGCGGCCCTTCTCCTGGCCGCGGCCCCATGTCCGAGATCGACGATTACCTGGCGTTCGGCCACGAGGTCCTGGTGGCTGCGGGCACGATCGCGGCCAGTCACTTCCGTCGCGGCGGGGCGTCGGGCAACAAGAAAGGGGAGGGCGGCTTCGATCCGGTCACGGAGGCGGACCGGGGCGTGGAAGCGCGCGTACGCGAACGCCTCGGAGCGCGCTTCCCCGACCATGGCATCGTGGGCGAGGAGTACGGTACGACGACGGGAAGCTCCGCCTGGAGCTGGATCGTGGACCCCATCGACGGGACGCGGGCCTTCATCATGGGCCTGCCGGTCTGGGGATGCCTGCTCGGGCTGCTGCGCGATGGGGAACCGGTCGGAGGGCTCATGCACCAGCCGGTCCTCGGGGAGACGTTCTCTGGAAACGGGGAGGGCGCGTGGATCGACCGGGGCGGAACGCGCCGGCGCATCCGCGTTCGCGCGGACGCGCCCTGGGCGATGCCGTGCTGGCGGCGACGCACCCGGAATTGTTCGACTCGACTCACCTGGCGCGGTACGAAGCGCTGGCCGCCCGGGTTCGGCTGATGCGTTACGGCGGAGACTGCTACAACTACTGCCTGCTGGCCCATGGATTCGTGGACATCGTCGTGGAGGATGGCCTGAAGCCCTACGACATCCAGCCGCTGGTACCGATCGTGCGGGGCGCCGGCGGCGTCGTGACGGACCGCGCGGGCGAGACTCCGCGGGGCGGGTCGATGGTCGTCGCCGCGGCGAACGCGGACCTGCATCGGCGCGCGCTCACGGCGATGGCCGGGTAGGGCGCCGGGATTGACCGCTCGGCGCCCGGTTCTGAATACTACGGTCCGGATCGTGGACGGAGCGCGGCCCGTGGCTGAAATCGTCTGCTGGAATTGCGGCGCGTCGCTCGCGGAGATTCCGCGGCCGATCAGCCGGCATGCGAACTGCCCTGCCTGCTTCGAGGACCTGCACTGCTGCCGGCTGTGCCGGCACTACGCCCCCGCCATCACCGGCCAGTGCGAAGACGATCGCACCGACCCGCCCGTGCACAAGGAGACGGCCAACTTCTGCGACTACTTCCGGCCCGTCCTCGGTGCGTACCGCGCCAGGACCGGGGCGCAGCGCGCTGTCGCCCGCGCCCGGCTGGACGCGATCTTCGGCGCGGGAGAAGCGGGGGCCGCCGGGGAGGGCGAGGGATCCGCGGCCGGTCCTGCCAAGGAACAGGAAGCGCGCGCGAAACTGGATGCGCTCTTCGGGAAGGGCGCAGATTCCTAACCCGGTCAACCGCTTGACGGAGTGGATCGGCGCCCGGCGTGGGCGCCGCGTCGCGATCGCCGACGCGTTGTGGACCCGGGTCGTGGCCGAGTTGTCGATCTGCGACGGACTGGCGCCAGCCGAACTCGCACGCCTGCGGGAGCTCGCGGGGCGCTTCCTGGCGGAAAAGCGTTTCTTCGGTGCCCATGGCTTCGCCGTAACGGACTACATGCGCGTGGCCGTCGCGCTGCAGGCCTGCCGGCTGGCGCTGCATCTCGGCTACGAGTGTCTGCGTGCCTGCCGCACGATCATTCTGTACCCGGAGGGCTTCGTCGCCGCGCGCGAGTCGCTCGACGAGGACGGCATCCTGCATACGGGTTACGAGGAACTGGACGGAGAGGCGATGTACGGCGGCGCCGTGGTGCTGGCATGGGAAGAGGCCCGCCCGTGGCGCGGTGCGACCGGCGCGTTCGCGGGGAACGTCGTGCTGCACGAGTTCGCGCACAAGCTCGACGAGTTGACCGGCGACCACAACGGCCTCCCGCCGCTGCGGCGGGGCATGTCGGTACGGCAGTGGTCCACCGCCTTTTCCCGCGCCTACGAAGACCTGTGCGCCGCCGTCGATACCGGCGACGAGCCGCCCATGGACGAGTACGGAGCGGAAAGTCCGGCGGAGTTCTTCTCGGTAGCCGTCGAGACGTTTTTCCTGGCGCCCGGCCTGTTGGCCCGGGCTTACCCCGAGGTATATGCGTGCCTGTCGGAGCTCTTCGACGAGGACCCCGCGCCAATGGAGGCAAGATCGTGACGTTACGCGTGATCGGCGCCGGTTTCGGCCGCACCGGAACCCTGTCCCTGAAACAGGCCCTCGAGACCCTCGGCGTCTCGAAGTGCTACCACATGGCGGAGGTGGCGGAGCATCCGTCGCACGTTGCGCTGTGGCGGGCCGCATGGCGTGGCGGGGAGCCGTGGGACGCCCTCTTCGAGGGTTACGCGGCGGCCGTTGACTGGCCCGCGGCCGCCTTCTGGCCGAGGCTCATGCAGGTCTATCCCGAGGCGAAGGTGGTGCTCACCGTGCGCGATGCCGATGCCTGGTTCGCGAGTGCCTCGCGGACCATCTTCAAGTCCATGCGGGAGGGGCTCGCATCGGACGAGGGGAAGCTCCGGGAACGCCTGGTCATGGCGCGGGAGATCATCATCGACGGGACCTTTGGCGGCGATCTGGCGGACCGCGGCAACGCGGTTGCGGCGTACGAGGCGAACGTCGCCCGGGTCCACCGGGAGGTACCGCCCGACCGGCTGGTGGTGTTCGATCCCGTCGACGGCTGGGGTCCGTTGTGCGAAGCGCTGGGGGTGGCGGAGCCGCGGGGGCCGTATCCGCGCATCAATACCTCGGCAGAGTTCCAGGCACGGTGGCGGGGTGGGCCGCCCACGCGCGACATGAGTGAATCGGGGGCTGGTTGAGGGGATGGGATCGAGGGTCGGGTGTTCCCGAACGGTTGAGCCTGTAGTGCGAGTGATTTCCTTTTAAATCAATTTGATATCGTGCTTTCTTACAGCGGTATTTAGGTTTCCGGGGTATGGGAACCACCGCCGGCGACCGTGCGGGGCGCCGGTACCGTCAGCCGGGCGAAAGGCACGCGTTGAAGGACGCGGCCATCTCGCCGATGAGGGTGAAGTAGAGCTCGGGACCGCTGTCGAGCGTCGCGCCGAGCGGGTCGACGCTGCCCGCTCGCGCGTCGGAGCCCTCGATGATCACTTCGACCACCCGCCCGTCGAACTGGGGCTCGGCGAGCACGCATCCGACGCCAAGTTCCGCGACCTTCTCCCGCAGCTCCGAGATGCGTCGTGCGCCGGGGGATCGGTCGGCGCTGACCACGGCGGAACCGGCGGCGGTCAGTCCGAAGCGTTCCTCGAAGTGCCGGTAGGCGTCGTGGAACACGATGAAGGGCTTGCCGCGCAGATGGGCGATGTCCGCCGCGATGCGTTCGACGAGCTCGTCGAGACGGTCGGCAAACGTCGTTGCGTTCGCCTCGTACGCCGCGGCGTTGGTGGGGTCGGTGGCGCCCAGGGCGGCTGCGACGGCGTGGGCCATCGCGGCGGCGTTTACCGGGTCCAGCCAGACGTGCATGTCCATGGGTCCGTCGTGGTCCGGGGCATGGTTGCCGTGGGTGTCCCGGTCTCCGTGGTGGGTGTCCCGATCTGCATGATCACGGTGGGTGTCACCGTCTCCAGCGCCTTCATGATCACGGTGGGTGTCACGGTCTCCATGGTGCTCGTCCGGGTCGTCGTCGTGCGCGGGAGCGGCCGGGTGGCCGTCGTGGTCCGCGTGGTCGTGGACCTCGAAGTGACCGCCCTCCCGCAGCGGCCTGTGAATCAGGCCGTGCGCATCCGCGAGTGGGACCACGTGGGCGTCGTCCGCGAGCGCCGCGATCGGGTCGGCCAGGGAGGTCTCGAGGGCGTCGTCGACGAGGAACACCACGTGGGCATCCTGCAGCCTGCCGGCGTCCGACGGGCGCAGGCTGAAGTCGTGCGGCGACGCGGCGCCCCGCATGATGAGGTGGGGCTCGCCGACTCCCTCCATCACGGCGCTGACAATGGAGTGGATCGGTTTGATGGTGGCGACGACGCGCACGTCCTCGGCGGCGGCCGGCGTGGCCAGGCCCCCGAGGAGCAAGGTGATCGTCGTGGAACTGCGGAGGTGGCGAATGGCGGGGTGCATGGCCGGCCCTTTGGTGGCAGTCGTGCCGAACTTGTACACTGGCCGGCGTCGGAAGATCAACGGATGCGGGAGGATGTCAGACGCACCATCCGTCGACCCCGCTCCACTGGTCGAAGTTCGCGACATCGGGGTCAGGCGCGGCGCCCGATGGATCATTCGCCACGTGGACCTCAGAGTGCTGCGGGGCCAGTTGGTCTACATCATCGGCGGCAACGGCGCGGGCAAGTCGACGTGCGCGAGGGCGGTGCTGGGCCTCATCGATATCGACGAAGGGGCCATCGAACGCGCGCCGTCCCTCGCGGTCGGATACGTTCCACAACGGCTCGCCGTGACCCCCACGCTCCCGCTGACCCTCCGGCGGCTGGTCACGCTGACGGGGCGGTTCCCGGCCGGTGAGGTCGATGCCGCCCTCGCCACCGTGGGGCTCGAGCGGCTCGGCGATCCGCCCGTCACCACACTCTCGGGCGGGGAATTCCAGCGGCTTCTGCTCGCCCGCGAGCTGCTGCGGCGTCCTGATCTGCTGGTGCTCGACGAGCCCGACCAGGGGGTGGACGTCGCTGGGGCGGAGGTGCTGCACGAGCAGATCGACACCATCCGGCGCGACCTCGACTGCGGGGTGCTGGTCGTCTCCCATGACCTGAAGCTCGCGATGGACACCGGCGACGACTTCTGCGTGCTCGTCCCGCACGAACACGACGAACGCCCGGGCATCGGCCGGGACCCGGAGCTGGTCGGCACGGCCAGGGACGACTGAGGCTGCGTGGGCCATGCTTGACGACTTTCTCATGCGCGCCTTGCTGGCCGGTCTCGGGCTGGCCCTGGTCACGGGGCCGGCCGGCTGCTTCGTGGTCTGGCGGCGCATGGCCTACTTCGGGGAGACGATCGCGCACTCCGCGCTGCTCGGGGTGGCGTTGGCCATCCTGAGCGACCTGCACCTCGCCGTCGGGGTCTTCGCCACGGCGTCGGTCGTCGTCGTTGTGCTGTTCCTGCTCGAACGCCGCGATACGCTCCCGACCGACACGCTGCTCGGGCTGCTCGCCCACGGCGGGCTGGCGCTTGGCCTCGTCACGCTGTCGTTCTTTCCCAACATGCGCCTCGATCTGCAGGCGCTGCTGTTCGGCGACATCCTGGCCGTGTCGCGCGTCGACCTCGCGCTGATCTGGGGCGGCGGCGGCGTCGCGCTGGGCCTGCTCGCATGGTTGTGGCGCCCCCTGCTTGCCGCGACCGTGAGCGAGGACCTCGCCAATGTCGCCGGGCTGCGGCCCGAGCGCGCACGACTCCTGTTCGGACTGCTGGTGGCGGCGGTCATCGCCGTCGCGATCAAGATCGTGGGTGTCCTCCTGATCGTGGCCCTCCTGGTGATTCCGGCCGCGACCGTGCGGCGGTTCGCCTCGAGTCCGGAGGAGATGGTCACGGCGGCGGCCGTCGCGGGCATGGCTTCCGTCGCGGGGGGACTCTTCGCGTCGGCCA
The DNA here is from genome assembly GCA_963664635.1 of Pseudomonadales bacterium. Lineage (GTDB taxonomy): Bacteria > Pseudomonadota > Gammaproteobacteria > Pseudomonadales > Azotimanducaceae > VXNE01. The sequence goes on from OY761542.1 coordinate 2,719,301, forward strand.
CCTGGGACACGCCGTCGGGTCCGTCCATCGTCGTGACGGCGCTGGCCCTGTTCGTCGTGACCCGCCTGCGCCGCCCCGGCCGGGCCGCGAAAGCAGGCTGACCCGAGGCCCCGGTAACGTCGGGTAACGTCGAGGAAAGATGACAACCCGACACCGCGCGCGTAGGCTGTGCAGCCACGCTGGACAGGCGGAAGGGGGAGATGCCAATGGCCAGACTCGGTCGTCGCGACATGTTGCGTTTGGGCGCGCTGGCGGGGGTCGCACCCCTGTCGGCAGCGGCGGAGACGCCCCCCTCCGAGCGGCCGGCAGGAGAGGTCCGCCGATACACGCGCCTGGGCCGGACCGGTCTCGAAATCTCCGACATCTCCTTCGGATCGGCCCGCCTGCGCCGGGGCGGGGAGCGGGTCGTCCGCCACGCGCTCGACCGCGGCGTCAACTACTTCGATACCGCGGAGGACTACACGGGCGGCGCTTCGGAGAACGCCATGGGGCGGGCGCTGGCCGGCCGCCGCCAGGAGGTCGTGCTCGTGACCAAGACCATGGCGCGGGCGGACCGGGACCGGGACTCCCTCATGCGTTCCCTCGACACGTCGCTGCGCCGCCTGCGCACGGACTACATCGACGTGTACTTCAGCCATGCCGTCAACGATGTCGAACGACTCAAGAACCCGGAATGGCACGAATTCGTCGCGCGCGCGAAAGAGCAGGGCAAGATCCGCTTCTCCGGCATGTCCGGCCACGGCGGGCGGCTGGCGGAGTGTCTCGACTACGCCCTGGACCAGGACATGGCCGATGTCCTCCTGGTGGCCTACAACTTCGGTCAGGATCCCGCGTTCTACTCTAGGTTCACCCGCGGGCTGGACTACGTCCACCGGCAACCCGAGTTGCCCCGGACGCTCGCCAAGGCGCAGTCGAAGGATGTTGGCGTGGTGGTGATGAAGACGCTCATGGGAGCGCGGCTGAACGACATGCGTCCCTACGAGAGCGACGGCGCCACCTTCGCGCAGGCCGCGTTCCGCTGGGTCCTCTCGGACGAGAAGGTGCATGGCGTCGTCATCACGATGAACGACGAGGAGCGGATCGAGGAGTATCTGGCTGCATCGGGGACGCGGGGGACCACCCGTGAGGACCTTGCACTGCTCGAACGCTACGCGATGCTGAACGGCACGACCTACTGCCGACACGCCTGCACCGAATGCGAGGGTGCATGTCCCTACGGCGTCCCGATACCGGACATCATGCGCACGCGGATGTACGCGACGGACTACGGCGACCCCCGCTTCGCCCGCGAGGAGTACGCCAAGCTCGAGGTGAACGCGAGCGCCTGCCTCGGCTGCAGCGGCGAGCCGTGCGCCGGGGCTTGCCCGCACGGGCTGCCCGTCGACGCGTTCTGCGCGCCGACGCACCGCATGCTCGCCTGAGACACGCCCGCCCCGACGCGGGAGCGCCGCCAGTTTTCACTGGCGGTGATCCGCCTTCCGACCCAAACCCAAGGTTGAGGACGACCTTGCCAGTGGCGTTGGCGCACCGCACGGCGGAAGGGCGGAAGGGACACCCACCTTAAGGGGCGGAACGGCGGAAGGGACACCCACCTTCGCCTGAAGAACGGCGGAAGGGACACCCACCTTCGCCTGAAGAACGGCGGAAGGGACACCCACTTTCGCCTGAAGCGTCAGCGTCCTGAACGTCGTGCGGCGTGCCGGCAGGGACACCCACCTGGTGAGGTGCAGGAGGGGGCCCCTGTCGCCTCGGGAACGGCGGGGCGTGGCCGGTCCGAGCACGTGATGTAGGCCGAAGCGGTAGGAAGGCGGGGCGGAAGGCGCACGCGGGTGATGGGCGTCTGCCGGTACGAGGGCGGCCCCGCCTGTCAGATGATGGGCGCATGACACGTCCGCGATCTGAACGCATCGACCGCGAAGAAGGCGGCTTCTATCACCTCGGCTCGCGCTGCGTGCGCCGCGCCATGCTGTACGGCGAGGATCCCGTCACGGGTCGCGACGTCTCCCACCGCCGCGCCTGGATCGAGGACCGCCTGCTCGAACTGGCCGAGATCTTCACGGTGCACGTGTGCGCCTATGCCGTGATGTCCAATCACTACCACGTCACGGTCGACTACCGGCCGCGGGAACGCCTCGAGTTCAGCGACGAGGAGGTCGCCGAGCGCTGGCTGCGCCTGTTCCCGCCGCAGCCGGGCGCGGCCCTCGAGTCGGCCGTCGCGGCGTTGCTCGAAGACCCCGAGCGGCTCGCCGTGCTGCGCGACCGCCTCGGCGACCTGTCCTGGTACATGCGCTGCCTGAACGAGCCCATCGCGCGGCTGGCCAACCGCGAGGACGACTGCACGGGCCGCTTCTGGCAGGGCCGCTTCTGCTCCAAGGAGCTGCCCAACGACCGCTCGGTGTGGGCCTGCATGGCCTACGACGACCTCAACCCGGTGCGCGCCGGCATGGCCGAGACCGTCGACGCGCCCGAACACACCGCGCTGCAGCGCCGCCTGGAGGAAGCCGAAGACGAACCCGAGCGGCTCGACGAGCCCCTCGCGCCGTTGGTGCGTCGCGCCGGCAAGGTGGTCAGCGCGCCAACCCCCGCACCCCGCCTCGACATGACGCTGCGCGCCTATCGCGCCCACGTCGAATGGACCGCCGGCAGCCTGTACCGTGCGCGCGCGAGCAAGGGGCGCGCACCCCCGGACCGACTGCACGACCCCACGTCGTGGCTCGCGTTGGTGGCGTCACATCGCCGGCGCCCCCACACGCCCACGCTGCCACGCTGGGTCCGCGCGAACGCCGGAGCCGCCACTCCGTAGATCGCACGGAGCAGTCCCGGCGACGCGTGCTCGCATCGCTCACCGGGACCACCCTCGGCCACGCGCCGTGGCGGCCTGCGCGCAAGTCCGTGCTCCGGCACGTCCACATCGCTTCTGCCCGCCGCGGGCCGTTCCGATCCTCGGCGCTTGCAGCCAGCCGACGGCGGATGCCGGCCCTTTGCGCCGAAAAGTTGGCGGTCCCCTGCGTCACAAGCACACTCCAGCGCCGCTCCCGAGGGCGGGTGTCACGGGGGTCCGCCTGCTGGTGCCTACAAGCACACTCCTCGCTGAGGGTGGGTGTCCCCTCGGAGGCGGAGGGTGGGTGTCCCCTCGGAGGCGGGCACAAGGACAAGGGGTCGCCTCTACGCGGTGCCCCAGGAGATCGCGTTGCGGATCAGCGTGTTGAACTCCGCGGTGTCCCAGCTCCCGCGCAACGTCGTGGGGGTGACGCCGTCCGGCGTCACCGACTCGTCCACGAAGGGCTGGGAGTTGGAGCGGGACGAGTGGGTGTGGCCGAGGGCGACGTAGGCCACCGCCCCTTCGCCGACATCCTTGACGTAACCGAGCATCCGGGTCTTGCCGTCCGGCAGCAGCGACGTGTCCTCGTCGTAGCGGAAGCCGAAGCCTGGTGGGGAAGGGTCTGCCGGGAGTTCCGTCGTGAGGAGCACGCGGCTCTCGCCGATCGGCTCCACGAGGTAGAGTTCATCCACCGTCTCGAAGGTCGACGGCAGACCTTCCGTCAGCGGATGCCCGTTCGTGACCTGCACCTGGAAGCGGCACACCGGCGGGTGGTTGAGGAAGAAACACCCGAGGGTTTCGTGATGGCCTTCCTTGACCATGCGGCGCTGGCGCGCGCCCTCGATGCGGGCCGCGCGGCCGCCGCTCGTTCCGTGCAGGCCGAACCAGCGACCACCGTCGGCGAGCCAGGAGTTGAGCACCTCGAGCTGTTTCCCACCGGGAACCGGTCCGGCCACGTAGGTCAGCAGAAACCGCGCGCCGTCGAGCCAGCGCTCGAGGTCGGTGAAGTCGTTCGCGACGGTCGTGGTGAGGTCTTCTCGTTCCCCGAGGAGGCCGAGCAGCGACAGCCGCGCGTAGTCCATGTCGTGTCCGGCGGGAGCTCCCGGGGGGAACCCGCCGACGATGAGGTGCGTGCGTGGATTCATGATCGATTCTCCTGGCTCAGGTTGAAATCAGCCGGATGCCTGCACGGCCGGCGCGGTCCGGGGCGCGAGCCTGAACAGCACGAGCGCTTCCGACGATAGCGCGAGCTCCGGAGGCGGCGGAAAGCCGTACTTGCGGCCGAGTTCGGCCAGTACCGGCTCGACCTCCGGGTCGGAGATGGTGACCGGAACCAGCGTGCGCTCGTACCGTTTCCCCTCGATGCGCACTACGGCCCTGGGGTCTTCCCGCGCCTCGAGCGGCCACTGCTTCCAGAGGCGTCCCCACCAGGAATCCCGATAGCCGCATGGGACGTACAGGGCCCCTTCGTGCTCGGCCACCCAAACCGTGCGCGAGCGGGGCGGCGTCATGAGCTGCAACTCGATTTCCATGACCTCCCGCGCGGATGTCCAGTCGGGTTCCTCGGTGACGAGTTCTCCGGTGACCAGCGGGCCGCCGGCCACCAGCGCGTTGGGCCCGTCGGCGAAGCGCATCCCGATGAGGTAGACGCCCACCACGAGGATCAAGACCCCGATCAGGATGGAGAGTACGCGGACCACGATCATGCCTTGCCCTCCTTGCTGCCGCGCGAGCTTCCGTCGTGCGCGACCGCCGCCTAGTTTCGCATGGAACAAATGTCAGAGGGAGGGCAACGACCGCGGGTGGCCTCGGGCGGTGGTCGCCTCCGGGCGCACCCCTGTGGCGCCGGCATTGGAGCGCCCGAAGCCCCATCAACGCGCCGCGCGTTTTCCGGCATCATGGGTCCTTTCCCCGCAGCTCCGAATCGCTCGTGGATTGGAACCCGCTCCTGTTGTTGTCGGCCTACACGGCGGCCATCTTCGCCGTGTCGCTCCTCGGCGGCCGGCTGTCCGCACTCGGCACGATGACCCACGCCCGCACGCAGGTCGTGATGAGCCTGGTCTCGGGCTTCATGCTCGGCATCGCCGTGTACCATCTGCTGCCGCACAGCCTGCTGCACCTGTCCGGGCCCGAAGCCGTGCAGGAAGCGGTGACCTGGATGATGTTCGGCGTCATCCTGATGGTGTTCTTGCTGCACGTTTTGCACTTTCATCAGCACGATTTCAGCCGTGAGGCCGCGGCCCTTTACGACACACAGGATCACGCTCCCGGACCACACGCGGGCGGGCTCGCCGGCATTGCCCTCGGGCTGGCCCTGCACGCGGTCGTGGAGGGCGTCGCGCTGGGCGCGAGCGTGCGCACCGACGCCGTGCACCATGGAGAAGCGGCCCTGGCGGGCCTCGGGGTGTTTCTCGCGATCCTGGTCCACAAACCCCTTGACGCGTATTCCATCGTCGGCATGATGCGGGCCGCGGGGCGGGGCGAGCGCGCACGCACGGTCGCCAACCTCGGGTTCGCTCTCGTCGTTCCCGTAACGGCACTGGCGGCGTTCTCCGGCGTACAACTGCTCGGGCCCTCGGAGGAGGCGGTGGTCGGGCGCGCGCTCGCCTTCGCGGCCGGTGCGTTCCTGTGTATCTCGCTCTCCGATCTGCTCCCGGAGATACACTTCCACAGCCACGACCGGGGCAAGCTCATCGGCGCTTTCCTGGTGGGCATCGGCCTGGCGTACGGCCTCTTCCACCTCGAGTGGAGTGTCGGCGCCTGAGCCGCCCGTGAGCGTGGGTCTGGGAGTTTCGCGTGCGCGAAACAGCCAACCCGGCCGTCAGGCCGCGCCGCGCCGCAACGCGAGTTCGGCGAGGATTTCCTCGTGTCGCTCGCGCGTGAGCCTGATGTGGGAGAAACACCAGAGCGCCGCGACGGCGAACCCGGCCACGTAGGGTCCGTACAGGAGCCCGAGCTCCACGAGCGTCGCCGGCGGCACGTCAGCGGCGGTGCGAACGCTCGCCCCGCGGGGCCAGTCGATGAGATCGAGCGCGAGTCCTGCGACGATGGTCCCAAACCCCGAGGCCGCTTTCTGGGAGAACGAGATGGCGGCGAAAAAGACGCCTTCCTGGCGCCGTCCGGTGTCGAGTTCGTGTTCGTCCGCCGAGTCGGCGGCCAGCGACCCCGTCGCGACCGGGGCCTGCGCGGTGCAGGCGCCCTGGATCACGCGGATGGTGACCAGGAGCGGCAGCAGCAGAGGGTCGGCGTTCTCGGGGAACCAGCCGAGCAGCCGCAGCGCGATGGGGAGGACCTGCAGGGACGCCCAGGACGCGGCTCCGAACATGAGGCCGGCCCGTTTCCCCCAGCGCGCGAAGATCCGGGTGGAGAGCATGACGCCGAGCAGCACGCCGACGGGATGCGCGGCGACCACCAGGAGGATGTCGCCGCGTCGCAGTTCCCAGAAGTAGGTGTAGATGTAGATGTTGAGGGCGCCGTCCACGCCCACCATCACGAACACGATCAGGATTCCGGAGAAGAGCCACCGGAAGGAGCCGCAGCGCATGGCTGTGGCGATGTCGGCAAACACGCGGCCGATCACGGCCCACGCGTGGAAGCTGACGCGCTCGATCGCCGCCGGGAGGTAGGGGACCAGGCCCCGGGTGCCCCAGGCAGACCAGAAGATCACCGCCGCCATGAGCACCGCGAGCGTGGCGGCGAAGGGGGGGTAGGCGGCGGCGTTGAGCTGTCCGTTCCCGAACTCCGGCGTGGCCGAGAAAAACAATCCGAACCCGATCGTGACGGCGAGGAGGTGCCCGACGTAACCGAAGAACGTCCGGTAGCCGACCACCTCCGTACGCTCGTTGAAGTCGTCGGTCATCTCGGCCCCGAGCGCGTTGTGGGGGACGTAGTACAGCGACATCGAGGTGCGGGTGGCGTTGGCGAACACCACGAGCCAGACGAACAGCGCCCATTCCCCCGTGACGGCCGGGTTGAACAGGAAGTAGAACGATATGGCCAAGGGCAGGATCGATGCGTACATGAACGGATGACGCCGCCCCAGTCGCGATCGCCAGTGGTCCGACAGGGACCCGGCGAGCGGATCGGAGAAGGCGTCGACCACCACCGCGGTCCCGACGGCGATGCCGGCCAACGTACCCGGCAGGCCCAGCACCTGGTTGTAATAGAAGAGCAGGAACATGCCGAACGCGCCGTTCTTCAGCCCCTCGCCGAGCTGTCCGATGCCGTAGGCGAGCTTGACGTTGAAGTGGAGTCGTTCGGGTGCGGCCATCGGTGTCCCCTCCCCGGGGAGTGGTGGGTGTCCCTTCCCGGGAGCGTCTTCCCCGGAGCGTTCCTCCCCGGAGAATGATGGGTGTCCCCTCCCGGCAGGGCGGTGGGTGTCCCCTCCCCGGGGAGCACTCCGGGGAGCAGGGCGGTGGGTGTCCCCTCCCCGGGGAGCATAAACGGTCGATGTGGCGGATGCGCAGCCGACGGCGCTGGGCGTCATGCCTGCCGCGCCCTGTGCCACGGAAGGCCCCGGTGGTATGTTTCCCGGGGAGGACAGGGAGGGGATCATGCGAACACGGAAAGCCCAGACGGGCGTGTCGAGAACCGGGATCGTTGCGATCGCGGCCGTTGTGGCGGTGGCGGTCCTGCTGTTGCTGGTCGCGCAGCGGGAACAGCCGACGGAAGCGCCAACTTCCGCTGCGGACGCCGACGCGCCCCCGGCGCCGACGGCGGGACTGGTCGACGACGCGCGCATCGCCCGGATCGAGATGGACGAGCCGGGCGCCTGGCTTACCTACGGCCGGACCTACGAAGAGCAGCGCTTCTCGCCGTTGACGCAGATCAACCGGGAGAATGTCGGCGACCTCGGGCTGGCCTGGTTCAGGGATTTCGACACGCTCCATCCGGTGGAAGCGACCCCACTCGTCGTGGACGGCGTGATGTACGCGGTGCTGCCGTGGAACATCGTCTACGCACTCGATGCCGTCACGGGCGAAGAACTCTGGTCCTTCGATCCCGAAGTGCCGGGCGAGACGGCTCGCCGCGCCTGCTGCGGCGTCATCAGCCGCGGGCTCGCGGTGTACGGAGGACGCGTGTACGTGGCGACCCTCGACGGACGGTTGCTGGCGCTGGACGCCGCCACGGGAACGTCGGTCTGGGAGGTCGACACCGTCATCGACCGCACGCGGAACTACACCATCACCGGGGCGCCCCGCGCGGCGGCCGGCAAGGTGTTCATCGGCAACGGCGGGGCCGAGTTCGGCGTGCGCGGATACGTCACGGCCTACGACGCGGACACCGGCGCGCAGGTGTGGCGCTTCTTCACCGTCCCCGGCGATCCCTCGCTGCCCTTCGAACATCCCGAGATGGAGATGGCCGCCGAGACCTGGAAGGGCGGGGAGTGGTGGGACATCGGCGGCGGCGGGACGGTCTGGAACTCCATCGTCTACGACCCCGACTTCCACAGCGTCTACCTGGGCGTCGGGAACGGATCCCCCTGGACGCGGGTCATCCGGTCGCCGGGTGGCGGGGACAACCTGTTCCTCGCCGCGATCGTGGCCGTGCACGCCGATACCGGGCGCATGAAGTGGCACTACCAGACGACCCCGGGCGACAACTGGGACTACACGGCGGTCCAGGACATGACCCTGGCCGACCTCGAGGTCGACGGCGTGATGCGCAAGGTCCTGATGCAGGCGCCGAAGAACGGGTTCTTCTACGTCATCGACCGCAGCGACGGCACGCTGTTGCGGGCGCATCCCTACGGCACGGTGACCTGGGCGACCCACGTCGACCTCGCCACCGGGCGCCCGGTGGAGAACACCGACGCCGCGTACGACGAGAACCCGCAGTGGATTCATCCGGGCGCGCTCGGCGCGCACAACTGGCAGGCGATGTCCTGGGACGGCGCGCGGGGCGTCATGTACCTGACGACCCATGACACGCCCTTCCTCTTCGCCATGCCCGAGGAGTACGAGAAGACCGGCGTGTACAAGCGTCGCGAGGGCATGATCAACGTGGGTATCGAGTACGGACGCATCAACCAGTTGATCGAGGCCTGGGACGACCCGCCCCTGCCGGAAGGCTACCTGGTCGCGTTCGATCCGCTCAGCGGCGAGACGGTGTGGGCCGTCCAGCAGGAACATCCCTGGAACGGCGGGGTCGTGGCGACGGCGGCCGGGCTCGTCTTCCAGGGGGATGCCATGGGCAAGGTCTCGGCGCGCAACACGGACGACGGCAGCCTGCTGTGGCAGCGGGACACGTGGACATCCATCGTCGGCCCGACCATCACCTACGCGGTAGATGGCGTCCAGTACGTGGCGACCATGACGGGCGCCGGCTCGATCAACACGACGGGCGCGGCGACCTACCGCTACGGCAGCCACGCCCGGGTCGTGGTGTACGCGCTCGGCGGCGCGGCCGAGTTGCCGATGCCGCCCGAGCGCGACACGACGATCAAGGAACAGCCGCCGCTCACCGCGTCGGCGGAGGATCTCGACCGCGGCGACGTGCTCTATCACGAGTTGTGTTCGCCATGTCACGGCATCGGGGTGCTGTCCTCCGGCGGGATTCCGGACCTGCGGTTCATGTCGCCCGAGATCCACGCGACGTTCGAGGCCATCGTGCTCGGCGGCACGCTGAACGACAACGGCATGGCGTCCTTCGCGGACGTCCTCGACGTCGAGGACACGGCGCGCATTCAGCAATACGTCATCTCGAGGGCCAACAGGGACCGGGAAGCGGCGCTGGCGGAAGCGGAGGAAAGCGCCGGGGAGACCTGACCCCCGGCCGATGGAACGCGACGGGGCGATGGACGCCCGCGAGGCTACGCTGAGTGGGTGTCCCAACCAATACTGGCGAGGCTGCCGTGAGTGGGTGTCCCAACTACTGCGGGAACGGCGAGTGGGTGTCCCAACTGCGGAAACGAGGCTGACGTGAGTGGGTGTCCCAATTGCGGGAACGAACGCCCGGGATCGTACTGCGCCCACTGCGGCCAGAACGACCGCGACTACGTGCGGTCGTTGCCGCTGATGCTCGGCGAGTTCGTCAAGGAGACGTTGGAGCTCGACTCCCGCTTCCTGCGCACCGTGAAGACGATGATCATGCGCCCGGGCGAGTTGTCCGCGGAGTTCTCGCGCAACCGCCGGGCGAGCTACTCGTCACCGGTCCGTTTCTACCTGTTCGTCAGCCTCGCCTTCTTCTTCGTGCTCTCGCTGACGACGGATCTCAATCCGCCGGCCGAGCGGTGGGACGAGGCGGAGGTCGAACTGGACCGGGCGAGCGAGGGAGCGGACGTCGAGCGGCTCAAGTCCATGCTGCCCGAGGAGCAACGCGGCAAGATCGATGCGATCCTCGCCCATCCCGGGCGTCCGTACCTGAAGATCGTCGTGTACGAGGCGGCCAAGGCCCTCGCGGCCGCCGGCGACGACTTCGCGCTCGACGGGTTCGACCGCTTCGTGGCCGTGCAGGTCGTCGACGTGATGCACCAGCCGCTGGTGGCCGTCGACCGCCTGATGGACAACCTGCCGATCGCGATGTTCGTGACCCTTCCGGCCTATGCCGGCCTGCTCGCACTCTTCTATCTGCGCAAGCGGCGCTTCTACGTCGAGCACCTGATCTTCTCGGTCCACGTGCACACGGTCGCCTTTGCCGTGTTCACCGTGCGGATGCTGATCCCGGGAGGCAGCATCCTCACCCTGGTGCTGCTCGTCTACTATTTCCTGGCGCTGAAACGCTACTACGGAGACGGCGCATTCTTGACCGCGGTCAAGTGGTTCCTGTCGTTGATCGCCTACGGGATCCTGCTCGTACCGGGAATCCTGCTGGCGATGTTCGTCACGCTGTCGTCGTTGTGACCGTCCGAGCCCCCCCGTCAGGGGCCGGCGGCTTCCCGGATCGTGTCGTGCAGCGTTGCGAGCACATCGAGCATGGCATCGACGCTGCGCGCCCCGGACTGAAAGATCGCCGTGGCGTTGACGGCCGCCCATTCGAACCCCATGTCCGCAATCTCCACGGCACGCCGCACCACCTGGTCGGAGTCCGCATAGAAAGCCTTGCCGGCGTTATCCCGCGGCGGTCCGGCGAGCATCTGCTGGTAGCCGATGGCGTCCGGGTCGCGGCCGGCGGCCTCCGCGTAGCGGCTGATCTTGTCCCGGCACCTCTGCGCGATGGCGGGGTCCGTGATCGGGTTCGCGAGCCAGCCGTCGCCCAGTTCGCCGACCCGGCGCAATGCGCGCTCGGCCGCGCCGCCCACCCAGACGGGCAGGGCGCCGCCCTGGGGCGGCTTCGGTTCCATCGCCATGGCGGTGGAGGAGTAGTGCTCGCCGGCGTAGTCGACGCGCTCGTCGCCCCAGTACGCGCGCAACAGGGCGATGGCTTCGTCCATCCGCCGGCCGCGGTTGCCGAACGGCTCCTCGAGGGCGTCGTATTCGGACTCCTGCCACCCGACTCCCACGCCGAGCCGGACCCGGCCGCCCGAGAGGGTGTCGAGCGTGGCGACCTGCTTGGCCACCAGCACCGGCTGGCGTTGCGGCAACACGAGCACCTCGGTGCCGAGCCCGACGCGGGACGTCGCCGATGCCACGAAGCTCAGCGTCATCAGCGCTTCCATGATGGGCATCTTCGGCGGATAGATCGGCGCCGCGCGCGTTTCGGTGGGGAATCCCATGATCACATGGTCGAACATGTCGAGCTGGTCGTAGCCGATCATCTCGATGCCCTGCGCGAGCCGGACCACGCCGGCGCCTCCTTCCCGGTATGCGACGCTCGGAAATTCGACGGCGAGTTTCATGGGCAGTTCCTCTCCCTGGATGGCGAAACCGACATGTTATACAAGCTGCGCCGCGCCGACCGCCGCCCCTCGGGCGCTACTGGGCGCTACTGGAAGGGCCGGTCCCGACTCGTGTCCTGCGGGACGGCTGGGGGAAGATGCAGTTCGGTGGGGGCGCCGGCCGGCGCCCCCACCCCGGATTATGGAGCTGACGCCCTGCTGGGCGCGGCCGAATCCGTTTGCGGACGGCTCACGTATTCAGCCGCTCCTTAACCGTAGATATCACCAGATCACCTCCTTTGTTGTTGCCCGACACGCGGCGCATTATGCAGGGGAACCGGTGCCCAGACAAAGCGCCTCTCGTTCCGCAATAGCTCCGCAATAGCTCCGTAACAGCTCCGTCATGGCTCCGTCACTCGTCGAGGCGCATCCAGGCGCCGGGCAGGCCGGGACGCCTGGTCACGGGAAGACCCCGCGGTCCGGCGATCTCATCCGCGGACGGGGGCGCATGGACCCGTGGCGGACGGATGGGCGGAACGCCCGGCGGCGCGGGGCAACTCCCCGTCTCCCGATGCCCCAGCGCCGCCGCCAGCAGGCGCTCGTCGGGCGCGCCGAGCAGGTGATCGAAGTCGTCGGCGACCGCGCAACCAGGCAACTCCACGCCCTCGATGCGGCCGAGGTTCTCGGGCGAGAAACCGTCCGGATAGTCCCCGAAGCCCATGGCGTTCACGCTCTGGAACTGGACCGAGAAGTAGGTGGTGCCGCAGTTGTCCGCCGGGTAGAACCCGTAGGGCTTCCCGCAGGTCGTGGTGCCGACCTGGATGACCTCCACGTCGATGCCGCGCAGGCCGTTGATGATCGCCTCGCTCGCCGAGCAGGTGCCGGCGGTCGTCAGCACGTAGACCCGAGACAGGTTCACCGCGGGGAGGACGTCCCCGGCCGGAAGCCCATCGGTGAAGCCCAGCGTCGTCTCGTGGAAGGGCGTGGGCGTCAGGACCCGCCCGGTGACGGGGTTGAAGTCCGTGTGCTTGTCGTTGAAACGCAGTTCGTCGAACGTGCGGCCGGACGCCGCGGCGGGTCCCGCGATCATGAAGGCCAGCTGGTTGGCGATGTCGAGGTAGCCGCCGCCGTTGTAGCGCAGGTCCACGACCAGATCGACGACGGCGTCGGACTCGAACCGCCGGACGGCGTCGACCAGTTGTGCCTCGGCGGGCGCGAGGTGGGCGGTGAACGACAGGTAGCCCACGGGTCCCGAGGGCGTGTCGAGGACCTGCACGTCCTGGACGGGCTGCGAGACGACCTCGGCGGCGGTCAGGGTCACCGTGCGCGTCTCCTCCGCGCCGAGGTCACGCACGACGAACTCGTGCGTCTCCCCGACGGCGGCCGGAGACAGGCCGGCGTTCAACGTGTCCACGTCGCTCCCGTTCTCCACGTCCACGCCGTCGATGGCGATCAGGCGCGTGCCGCGGGCCAGCTCCGCCAGTGCCGCCGGCGAGTCCGGCTCCGTGAAGGCGACGGCAATCTCGCGCGGCGGACTTCGGGCGAGCAGGACCCACTCCGCGCCATAGCCCGCCGAGACGCCGGACTGCGAGAGCTGCCGCCACGTTGCCGTATCGTAGGTGAAGTGGAACTGGTCCTTGGGCGCTCCGGACGGCGTTCGGGCGAACGTCCGCAGGCGATCGAAGTAGTCGAGGACGGAGTAGCCCACCGGGTCGACGTACTCGATCTCGTCGTACCAGAGGTAGAGGTCGTTGCTCCAGGAGCGCAGCCACAGCTTCTCGTCCCTGGCCGAGCCCTGCCGGTCCTCGAACGGGCGGCCCGTGAAGCTGTCCGCGCCGGACCGCGGGGCGGCGCAGGACGCCGCGTGGTCGGCGGCATCCGCGAATATGTTGGGGTCGACGGTCCGTTCCGGGTCCAGCGGAAAGGCGTCGTCCACATCGGCGACGCCGTCGCCGTCATCGTCGGTGTCCTGGTCGTCGGCCGTGCCGTCGTTGTCCGTGTCCACCGGCGGCGGGGGAGGGGGAGGCGCGGGCGCGGCGTCCCGTCCGCCCCCGCCGCCGCCCCCGCAGGCGGCAACGAGGACGGCCAACAGGGCTCCGGCCAGGACCACCGAGACCGCGCGGCGGGACCGGGGGCGGTGGCAAGGGGCCGTGGCGATGTCCGCTGCGCGGTGTCGCCGTGGCGGCGGAAGGGACCGCAGTGTATCGATGGCAGCGTTCCTCCATACGGACCGGGGCCGTGGCGCCCCGAACGATAGCCCGCGCCGGGCGGTGGAAACAAGCAACACCCGAAGGCGCGCCGGGTGCGCGTGCCGCGGACCGCCTGATGCTCCCATCCCTTGTGATACGTTAGCCGCCACCGTCGACGAGGACCTCCCATGAACTCGAAAGCGTGCGACTTGCTCGGCATCGAATTCCCGCTGTTCGCCTTTAGCCACTGCCGCGATGTCGTCGCCGGCGTCAGCAGCGCGGGCGGCTTCGGCGTGCTGGGCGCCGCCGGCCACACTCCCGAGACCCTCGAGATCGAGCTTGACTGGATCGACGAGCACGTGGGCGGCAAGCCCTACGGCGTGGACCTGCTGGTGCCGACGAGCATGGACAGCAAGGAGCACGGCCTCACGCGCGAGGAACTCGAGGACCGCATCCCGCTCGAGCACAAACGCTACATAGAGAGCCTCCTGGCCCGACACGACATCGACACCGCGGACCTGTGGGAAGAAACCCTGAGGGACGGCGTGGGGGACAACATGCGCGAGGCCGGCGCGAGCCGCATCCTCGACGTGGCGTTCTCCCACCCGATCGGGATGGTGGTCAACGCCCTCGGCGTGCCCCCCGGCTTCATGATGTCGCGCGCCCGGGAGGCGGGCGTGGCGGTGGGCGCCCTCGCCGGGGCGCGGGAACACGCCGTCAAGCACGCGGAGGCGGGCATAGACGTGATCATCGTCGCGGGCACGGAGGCCGGCGGGCACTGCGGGGAGGTCTCGACGCTGGTCCTCGTCCCGGAGGTGCTCGAGGCGATCGGGGACTCCGGCATGGTCGTGCTCGCGGCGGGCGGGATCGTCACCGGCCGACAGATGGCCGGCTGCATGGCCATGGGGGCCGATGGGGTGTGGACCGGCTCCGTGTGGCTGACGACGGCCGAGGCGGAGACGCTGCCCATCGTGAAGGACAAGATGCTCGCGGCGAACTCGCGTCAGACCGTGCGTTCCAGGAGCCGGACCGGCAAGTACACGCGCCAGTTGCGTTCCGCCTGGACCGACGCCTGGACGGCGGAAGACTGTCCCGACCCGCTCCCGATGCCGTTGCAGGGCGTGCTCGCCGGCGCTGCATTCCGCAAGATCAACAGGCTCGCGGAGAGCGACCACGAAGGTGCGAAGCAGCTTGCCAACTACTACGTGGGGCAGGGCGTGGGCCTCATGAACGAGACCCTGTCCGTACGGTCGGTGGTCTACGACTTCATGGAGGACTTTGCGACCGCCACCGAGCGACTGGCGTCGGTCTTGGAAGCGTAGGGGCGTAGGGCCCCGCCCTTGACCGGGGCCGTCGAGCTGGCGCTCAGGGCGGGAGTTCCCCGCGCAGGCGCTCGAACGCGGTACCGCCCGCCGCCGCGGCCCGTATGACGCGTTCGGCACAGGCGCGGGGCGCCACGGAGCCCGTGTCGACCTCGACATCGTAGATGCCGTGCGCATGGACGTCGTGGAAGTGGGACTCCGCCGTGCCCGGGAAGCGCCCCGGCCGGGCCGCTTCCCGGGCGTTGACGACGTCGAGCGGGCAGCGCACGCCGACGAAGGTCACGGGCAGACCGTGGAGCGCGTCCAGGTAGTCGCGCAGGAATGCCTGCTCCAGCAGCAGGTCGTCCAGGATCACGTTGCCGCCTTCCCGCGCGAAGGTGGCAACCGCACGCCGCATGCCGCGGAGCATGCGGCGGCCGACGTCGCCGAACCGGATGGCGGTCACGCGTTGTCCCCCCCGGTCCACCGGCACCACGTTGAGACCGCGGGCCCCCGGTGTGCCGGCCGGCGAGTTGAGGCCGCGATACCGGGCCGGCAGGCCGTCCCGGTACTGGTCCAGCGAGATCAATTGGTAGGGCTCGGGCAGCAACTGCTGCAGCATCTGGGCGAGCGTCGTCTTGCCGGCGCTGGACGACCCGTTCAGGAGGATGACCTGGCCGGGCGTCATGCCGGCGTTGTCCCGGCTGCGGCGAGCCACGCCGGCGCGTCCTTCCAGGCTTCTGCGTAGCGTTCCCGGAAGTCGACGAAGCGATGGCGCTGCGTGCCGTGCGTCTCGATCTTGATCGCGGCGGCGCAGGCCCCGGCCCGCATCGCGTCCGGCAGCGGTGCGCCGGACAGGCGCGCATGGACGAAGCCGGTCCGGTACGCATCGCCGCACCCGGTCGGATCCGCGATGCGGCGGACCGGCGCCGCGGGTACCGAGATCTCTCCACAGTGCGAGCCGTCCGCGCCGGCCGTGACAACCAGGGTGTCGAGCTCGACGGACGGATCGCCGCCGCAGTGCTCCCGCAGCGTCTCGAACTCGTAGCGGTTGACGATGAGCTCGCGGGAACCGGCGACCAGTTGGCGCGCCTGCGCCGGCGTGAAGTCGGTCAGCCCCTGTCCCGGGTCGCAGAGAAAAGGCACGTTCAGAGCGGACAGGACCCGGGCCGCCGCGATCATGTTCGGGGCGACGTCCGGCGCCACCACGGCATAGTCGAAGTGGCGCGCGCGGGCGAACTCGGCGAGGCGAGCTTCGAAGTCCGGCACGCGCGACGGCCCGGGAAAGAACCCGGTGAACTGGTTGCCGTCCCGGTCCGTGAACACGAAGGCATGCGACGAGTAGGGCGCGCCGGACACGGCGACGATGCCGCCGCGGTCGATGCCGAGCGCCCGCAGGTGTCCCGCGTAGTCCGCATCGTGATCGTCGCCGACGAAGACGAAGGGCACGGGCGCGTGGCCGAGCAGGGCAAGTCCGTAGACGATGTTCATCGCGCACCCGCCGAAGCGCCGGTCGATCCGGTCGAGGTGGATGGAGAGGTTGATCCCGCCGTGCCGAGGCAGGTCCGGGAAACGGCCGCCGTACCGCGCCGCGTAGTCGATGGCCAGAGTTCCGGTGACGAGGATGCGTGACATACTTGCCGGCGTTCTTATCAGCGGACGGGGGGCGGGTGCAAGGCATCCTGGGGATTCTCGTCTTCCTGGGCCTTGCCTGGGTGTTCAGCGAAGGGCGGCGGGAAGTGCGCGCGCTGCCGGTGGCGGCGGGGCTGGCCATCCAGTTCGCCATCGCGTTCCTGCTCCTGCGCGTGCCGGTCGCGCGCGAAGGCCTGTTCGTCCTCAACCACGTCGTGGACGCCATCGAGACCGCCACCACCGCGGGCGCCTCGCTGGTGTTCGGCTTCCTGGGGGGTGGCGAAACCCCGTTCGAGCTCACCGCGGAGACGGTCCCCTACATCTTCGCGTTCCGCATCCTCCCGCAGATCCTGGTGTTCAGCGTCCTGGTGGCCCTCCTGTGGTACTGGCGCGTGCTGCCGGTGGTGATCCGGGGCTTTGCCTGGGCGCTGCGCCGGTCCCTGGGCGTCGGCGGAGCCGTGGGCCTCGCCGCGTCGGCGAGTGTTTTCCTGGGCATGGTGGAGGCGCCGCTGGCGATCCGGGCGCATCTCGCGCGGCTGTCGCGGTCCGAACTCTTCGTCGTCATGACCTGCGGCATGTCCACGGTGGCGGGATCGATCATGGTGCTCTATGCCAACCTGCTCACCGAGGTCATCGACGGCGCCCTCGGCCACGTGCTGATCGCCTCGGTCGTGAACGTGGTCGGCGCGGTTGTGGTGGCCCGGGTGATGATCCCGGAAGGCGTCGCCACGGAGGTGGGCGATCCCGGCGAGGAGCTGCGCTACCTCAGCGTGATGGATGCGATCTCGCGGGGCACGGCGGATGGCCTGCGGCTGGTGGTGAACGTCGGGGCCATGGTCATCGTGCTCGTCAGCCTGGTGGCGCTGGTGAACCACGTGCTGTCCGGGGTGACGGTCGCGGACGCGGGGCTCACGCTGGAGCGCATGGCGGGCTGGGCGTTGGCGCCGGTGGCCTGGCTGATGGGGATCGAGTGGGCCGAGGCGGGTTTCGCGGGCACCCTGCTCGGCGTGAAGGTCGTGCTGAACGAGCTGATCGCGTACATCCAGCTCGGTGCGGCGGAGCCTGGGGCGATCGGCGACCGGACCCGCCTGATCCTCACCTACGGCCTGTGCGGGTTCACGAACTTCGGCAGCGTCGGCATCCTCGTCGGCGGGCTGTCCGCGCTGGTGCCGGAGCGGCGGGCGGAGGTGCTGCGCCTGGCGCCGCGCACCCTCGTCTCCGGCACGCTCGTCGCCTGCGTGACGGGCGCTATCGCGGGACTGGTAACGAGCTGACCGCGTCGAGCACGCGCTGCAGCGCGTCGTCGTCGACGTCGAGGTGCACCACCCAGCGCTCGCCTTCGGTGCGGATGCCCCGGTCGAGCAGCGCCACCTCCCGGGCGGCCAGCTCCGGTCCCACGAACACCATGTTGGTGTGGCAGGCGATGCCGGCGGCGTACGCGCCGGCGGCGATGGAGCGCAGCCCGGCGGCGAGACGCGCGGCCCGGTCGTGGTCCTCCCGCAGGCGCTCGACATGGTGGTCGAGCGCGAACAGCCCCGCGGCGGCCAGGATGCCGGCCTGCCGCATGCCGCCCCCGAGGACCTTGCGCCAGCGGCGCGCGCGCCGGACGAAATCCGCGTCCCCGGCCAGCAGCGATCCGGCCGGCGCCCCAAGTCCCTTCGACAGGCAGAAGGCGACGGAGTCCGCGTGCCGCGCGATTTCCGCCGCCGGCACGCCCTCGGCGGCGGCGGCGTTGAACAGTCGCGCTCCGTCGAGGTGCAGCGCCAGGCCGCGTGCGTCGCAGAGGGCACGGGCACGCGGGAAGTAGGCCAATGGCAGCGCCTTGCCCGACCGCGTGTTCTCCAGACACAGCAGGCGCGTGCGGGCGAAGTGGTAATCGTCGGGCTTGATGGCCGCGGCGACCCGGGACAGGTCGAGGGTGCCGTCCGGCTCGAAGGGAAGGGGCTGGGGCTGGATCCCCCCGAGCGCCGCCGCGCCGCCGCCCTCGAACCGGTAGGTGTGTGCCGAATGCCCGGCGATGTACTCGTCGCCGCGCTCGCAGTGGGTGAGCAGGGCGCACAGGTTGGCCTGGGTGCCGCTCGCAACGAAGAGGGACGCATCGCAACCGAGCAGCGCGGCGGCGCGCGCCTCGAGCGCGTTGACCGTCGGGTCCTCGCCATAGACGTCATCGCCCACCTCCGCTCGTGCCATGGCTTCGCGCATGGCCGCGGTGGGCCGGGTGACGGTGTCGGAGCGGAGGTCGATCAGGGGCGGTCGGTCCGGGGCCTCCGGGGCGCCAGTAACCGCACCCGGATCCGCCTCCGCGTCAAATGCCGGCGAGCGAGACGTTGAAGACGCCGGCCTGCCGCGCGGAGTCCATGACGTGGATCATGCTCTCCGTGCGGGAGTCCGGGTGGGGCTGGATGATCACCGGGGCTTCCGGGTTCTCCGCATGGAGGCGTTCGATGTTCGCCCGCACGGAACGCCAGTCCACGTCCCGCTGCGCGATGACGATGCGGTCGCGGCTGGTGATCCGCACGACGATGCTGCGCTTGTCCGGGTCGATGGTCTTGGGCTTGTCGTCCTCCGGCTGGTTGACGTCGAGCCCGACCTCCTTGACGAAGGTCGCCGTCACGATGAAGAAGATCAGCATGATGAACACCACGTCCAGCATGGGCGTGAGGTTGATCTGCTCTTCGCCTTCGTCGGTGGTGTGTGAGTGTTTGCGCACGACGGGTATCTCCCCGGTGGCGCGGTCTCCCGCGTGATTGGCCAGCGATGTTAACCGAATCGCGCAGGGCGCGGAACGCTCGGCATGGTCCGGGTCGGCCTCAGCGGTTCCCGGACGACTGCCGGAACCGGCGCCGGAGCGGCCCGGTCCAGACCAGCGCACAGGCGCCGGCGAGCACGACCGTCAGCGGCCGCTCGACGAGGATGCCCCACGACCCGTCCGCGAGATACAGCGTGCGCCGCAGGTTCTCCTCCAGCATGCCGCTCAGGATGAAGCCGAGCAGGAGCGGCGCGAGCGGGAAGCCCGCCCACCGCAGGACGAGTGCGCCCGCGGCCAGGGCGACCATCAGGTAGAGGTCGAAGTCGTTCAGGGTCGTGAGGTAGACCCCGACCAGCGAGAATGCGACGACGAAGGGGATCAGGACCGGTCTCGAGATGCGGATCAGGCGCGAGAGGTAGGGAATCAGCGGCAGGTTGAGCGCAAGCAGCACGAGGTTGCCGGCGAACATCGAGACGATGACGCCCCAGAATGCGCCGGGGTCGGCGGTGAGCAGTCGGGGTCCGGGCTGGATGCCGAGGCTGAGCATGACGCCGAGCAGCACCGCGGTCGTTCCGGAACCGGGGATCCCCAGCGTGAGCAGCGGCACGAAGGATCCCATGCATGCGGCGTTGTTGGCGGATTCGGGCGCTGCGATGCCGCACGCCGGGTTGGGCGTGAAACGCTTCTCGAAGGTATGGGCGAAGAAGCTCGCCAGGGTCGCACCGGCCCCGGGCAGCACGCCCACGAGGAACCCGAGGACCGAGTTCCTCCCGAGGGTGGGCGCGATGGCCCGCGCGTCCCCCGGAGCGAGGCGCACGTTGCGTCCCGCCCGGGTCTCGGGAGTCTCCTCGGCACCTCGGGTCAGCAGGTGGAAGGCGTCCGCGAGGGCGAACGTGGCCATGGCGACCAGAATGAAGGCGATCCCGTCCATGAGGTCGAGGCGGCCGAACGTAAAGCGCGGGACGCCGCTTTCGGGGTCGGCGCCGACGGTGCCGAGCATCAGGCCGAGCAGGGCGGCGACGCACGACCTGGCGACCTGGCCGTGCTCGGCGAACGCCGCGATGCTCGACAGGGCGAGGATCAGGACCAGCGTGTAGTCGGGGGACTGGAACGCCGTCGCCCAGGACGCGAGCATGCCGGCGAACAGCAGCAGGGCGAAGGCCCCGAAGACGCCGCCGGTGAACGACGCGTACGCCGCCAGGGCGAGGGCGCGTCCCGCCTGGCCGCCGCGCGCCATCGGGTAGCCGTCGAAGGACGTGGCGACGGTCGACGCCACCCCGGGTGCGTTGATCAGGATGGAGGACGTCGAACCGCCGAACACGGCGCCGTAGTACACGCCCGCCATCATGATCAGACCCGCCGCGGGATCCATCGAGTAGCTGATGGGAATCATCAGGGCGATGGCGGTAATGGGCCCGAGCCCGGGCAACATCCCGATCAGGGTGCCGGCCACGCAGCCGGCCGCCACCCAGGCCAGGTTGGCGGGATCGAGCGCCGTCGCGAGCCCGGTGGCGATGCCCTCCCACATCGTCAGGCCCACCAGCTCCCGGGGTGGATGTAGACGCCGAGCAGCAGCTCGACGAGGCCCCAGCCGGCCGCGGCGGTGCCGAGCGGCGCGCCGCAGAGCACCGGCGGGCGTCGCTCCCCCAGTACCGCGAGGGCGGCCAGCAGGAAGAGGGCCAGCGACGGCCAGAGACCCGCGAAGGGTATGGCCGCGACGAAGGCCAGGATGCAGGCCGTCATCGCGCCGAGGGGTCCGTAACGCCGCGCCCCGGTCGCGACGGGGACGCCCCGGAGCGCCAGTCCCGCCCCGAACAGGGCCAGTAGCGCCCCGTAGGCCAGGGGCAGGGTGCGGGCATTGACGGACTCGTCGATCGACCACGGATCGAGCGGTACGCGTAGCGCGGCCCAGAGGTAGACGCCCGCGACGGCCAGGATGGCCAGCGGCACCAGGCGACGCGTCACCTGGCGAATCCGAGTTCGGCCAGCGTCTTTCGCAGCGCCGTTTCCTGGTCTTCCAGGTAGCCGTGGAACTCCTGCCCGAATACGTCGAGCCGCTGCCAGCCATGCCCGTCGAGAGTGGCCTGCCAGGCGTCGGATTCCGCCAGCGCCCGCAGCCGTCGGACGTGGCGGGCGCGTGTTTCGTCGGGTACCGAGGCCGGGGCGAACGCGCCACGCCAGTTGGCGAAGCTGACGGGATAGCCGAGCTCGGTCAGGGTCGGCACCGCGCCGATGGCGGCCACGCGTACCGGCGCGGTGACCGCGAGTACCCGCACCTGCTGCGAGCGGGCGAAGGAGAGGGTCTCGCCGAGTCCCGTCGAGAGCAGGTCGAGCTCGCCGCCGAGCAGGGCGAGCATGGCTTTTCCGCCGCCGTCGTAGGGCAGGTAGCGCACGCGGCGGACATCGATGCCCGCCGCGCCCAGGGCGAGCGCGAGGGCGATGTGGTCCAGGCTGCCGCGGGCCGAGCCGCCGCCGGCGATCAGCGCCGTCGGGTTGTTCGCCAGCCTTTGTACGATGGTCCTCCAGTCGTTCACGGGAGCGTCGGCGCGCACGACGAAGATGCCGTAGTCGGCAACGAGTCCGGCGATGGGCGTCAGGTCCCGGAATCCGAGCGGGAAGAGCCCCTGCACGTTGCGGATCACCAGCGGCGCCGAATGCACGAGCAGGGCGTCGCGAAAACGCGCCTCGTTCTCCACGAACAGGCCCAGTGCGCGATCGGAGCCCCCGCCCACGTTCTCGAACGACACGGTGTCGGCGAGACCGAGCGCCTCGAGCGAACGGCCGACCTCGCGCGCCGTGCCGTCCACGCCCCCGCCGGGGGCGACGGGGATCACCAGGTGCAGGCGGTCGTCGGCCGCGGCGCTCAGGGCGGCGCAGACCAGGATTCGGGAAAGGAACCGCGCCGGCATGGCTCGCGTTGCCGATCTTTCGGCCGGAATGTTAAGGTCGCGCCGGTTCTCCCCGCCACCCCGGAGTTGCCGTGCCCACGCCACGATCCGTTTACGGGCGGTTCGGCGAATCGATGCCGCGGCGGTCGGGACGGGTGTCCGCCCGCGCCGCTTCGGCCCTGCTGCTGGCCTGCCTGGTGCTGGCGCCCGTCGCCGGCTGCCGGAGCTACCTCTCGTCGGAGGAGGGACGCACGCCGGGGGAGGTGACCGACGACTCGGCGATCCATGTGCGGGTGAAGGCCGGATTGATCGCCGCGCGGGGCGTCCCGGGGTGGCCCATAGACGTGGACGTCCGGGAGGGTGTCGTCGTCCTGACCGGCCGGGTGGCCACCGAGGAGCAGCGTACGCGGGCGGTCGGAGTCGCACGCCGGGTGCCCGGCGTGAAGGACGTGGAGGACCGGTTGGTCGTCGTCGGCGGGGCGCCGCCGGCCCCGGCCGCAGCCGCGGATCCCTAGCGCGAGCCCGCACCACCGCGGGACCGCACTTTGCGGTGGGCCGCCGCGCCCGCCCGCTCAAGCGTCGCAAACCCGCGTGGTTGCTGGCCTGACGGGGATCGGCAGCGCTGTTCGCCCGAGTCGCGCGGTCGTCCTCCCACGGTTTTGCACAGCGACTGCGACACGCATGGCGCGCCGCAATGGGTGTTAAACCTTCGTACTTTTCTAATATCAAGGCATATATATCTGAATTTTTTGGATAAAGTTATGCAACAAGGCTGCCATAAGCGGCTTCCCGGGGGTTGTCACAGCCTTGATAAGAATTAGTCCCCAGATTTATCCACAGGCTCCAGCCAGTTCCTGGGCCGGAGGAATTTCTCGGTCAGGGCCGCCTCGGGCGTGCCGGGGTCCGGCCGGTAGTCGTAGGCCCACCGCACCCTCGGGGGCAGCGAAGCGAGCACCGACTCCACGCGGCGGCCCGATTGCAGCCCGTAACGCGTGCCCCGGTCCACGGCGAGGTTGAATTCCGCGTAACGGCCCCGGCGCAGGAGCATGAACGCCTCCTCGCGCTCGCCCCACGGCATTGCAGCGCGGCGCTCGAAAATGGGCGCGTAGCCAGAGAGAAAGTGGCTGCCGACGCCGGCCACGAATGCAAGGCTTGCGGAGAAGCCGCCGCGCGTCCAGTCGTCGAAGAAGAGGCCGCCGACGCCGCGCGGTTCGCCGCGATGGGGCAGGAAGAAGTAGGCATCGCAGTTGGCCTTCAGTTCTTCGTACCAGCCCTCGTGGGGCTGGCAGGCCGCACGGGCGTTGCGGTGCCAGTGGAGCACGTCCTCCTCGAACGCGTAGAAGGGCGTCAGGTCGAAACCCCCGCCGAAGTGCCAGGCCGGCGGGTCGGCCTTGACCTCGAAGAAACGCAGGTTCATGTGCGCGGCGGGGACGTAGGGGTTGCGCGCGTGGACGATGCACGACACCGCGACGGCCTCGAAGGGCCGCCCGGCCAGCTCCGGACGACGTTCGGAGGCCGCCGGTGGCAGGGCGGCGCCGACGCTGTGCGTGAAGTGGGCCGCGGCCTTCTCGATGCGGGTGCCCTGCTCGAGGACCCGCGGCTTCGACAGACCGCCGCCGTCCGTGGCGATGTCCTCCCCCGCGAAGCGCCCGGCCCCGTCGAGCCGCTCGAGCTCGCCCACGATGCGCCCCTGCAGCTCGAGAAAACGTGCCCTTGCGGAACCAAGCGAGGGAGCGTCTTCGCGCATGGGAATCCTGTCGTTCCAAGGGGCGCCCGAGCGCCGGGGCGGGGCGCATTATGCAGTAGAATCGCGCGCTCGCCAGGACCGGGAGGGCGGAGCAAGGATGGACGAACGTGCGCACGGCATCGTCGTCACCGCCCGGGAGCTGCTGGCCAGGGCCGCGTCGGGCCTCGACGAAGACGCCCAGATGGAGCTCTACGACCTGGCGTTCTCGAGCGCCGAGCTGCAGTGCGCCGAGGTCATGCTGGACTATGCCATGGGGGAGGCCGGGCGCGCGGCCCCGCCGGCGGAACGCGCCTTCAAGGAGCAGCTTGCGCTCGCTTTCTGCGCGGAGGCCGCGGCCAACCTCCACCAGCGCCTGCGCCTGCGCCCGGCGGCCTACGGCCTGACGCTGGCCGAGCTGCCCGACGATCACGTCGAGTTCACGGAACGCCATCTGTCGCCGGCGAATCTCGCGGCGGTGGGCGAGGCGTTCCGCGCCCGCGACGGGCTCCTCCCCGCGGACCATCTCGACAACGAGAAGGCGATGATCCGCGACACTTTCCGGCAGTTCGCCGAGGAACGGGTGGCGCCGCTGGCGGAGGCCGTGCACCGCGAGGACCTGACCGTCCCGGATGCGATCATCGACGGCCTGCGCGAGCTGGGCTGCTTCGGTCTGTGCGTGCCCGCGCGTTACGGGGGCCTGCAGCCGGACGATCACGAGGACAGCCTCGGCATGGTCGTCGTCACCGAGGAACTGTCGCGGGCCTCCCTGGGCGCGGCCGGCAGCCTGATCACGCGCCCCGAGATCATGGTGCGGGCACTGCTGGAAGGCGGGACGGAAGAGCAGAAGCGGCGCTGGCTGCCGGGGCTCGCCGCCGGCGACCCCCTCTGTGCGATTTCGGTCACCGAGCCCGCCACGGGCTCCGACGTCGCCGCCGTGGCCTTGCGCGCCACCCGCGTCGACGGCGGCTGGACGCTGAACGGCGGCAAGACCTGGTGCACGTTCGCCGGCAAGGCGGAAGCGATCCTCGTGCTCGCGCGGACGGACCCGGACGCGGCGCCGGCCCATCGGGGGCTGTCGCTGTTCGTGGTCGAGAAGCCGGCCTTCGACGGCCACGCGTTCGAGTACGCGCAACCGCGGGGCGGCACGGTGTCCGGTCGCGCGATACCGACGATCGGCTACCGCGGCATGCACTCGTTCGAGATGTTCTACGACGACTTCTTCGTGCCCGCGGACGCCCTCGTCGGCGCGGCGGGCGGGCAGGGACGCGGTTTCTACTACACGATGCGCGGGTTTGCCGGCGGTCGCCTGCAGACCGCCGCGCGCGCCAGCGGACTCATGCGCGCCGCGTTCGAGGCGGCCCTGCGGTACGCCGGGGAACGCGAGGCGTTCGACCGGCCCGTGGCGAGCTATCCGCTCACGCTGCAGAAGCTCGCGCGCATGGGCATGTACGCGACCGTCTGCCAGCAGTCGTCGTACTGGGCCGCGCGGCTCATGGATGCCGGCGGCGGCCAGACCGAGGCGAGCCTGGTGAAGCTCTTCGCCTGCAAGGTGGCCGAGTACGTAACGCGCGAGGCGATGCAGATCCACGGCGGGCTCGGGTACGCCGAGGAAACCGACGTCAGCCGTTACTTCGTGGACGCCCGAGTGCTGTCGATCTTCGAGGGCGCCGAGGAGACGCTGGCGCTCAAGGTGGTCGGCAGGGCGTTGCTGGCGGACGCGCGCGGGGACTGAGGGACGCTTCCATCGCGTTGCGCGAAGCCGGTCCCGCACGATCGGCTTCTCGTGGGGCGCAGTTTGACAGCGAGCCCCAACGAGAGTACAAAATCAAGTCAGTCAGAACTTTTGGATTATCGGAGCAATGTCCGACGCAAGGGACAGGTTGGCGCGGGAAGCGGTTGCGCGTGGCAAGTACGCGCCGCTCTACCGCCACCTCGCCGCGAAGACCGTGGCGGCATGGTCGGTGTCGTATTCGGAGCTCGAGACGATTCTGGGCTTCGAACTGCCGCCGTCGGCGCGCCTGTATCGGTCCTGGTGGTCGAACCAGAGACGCGGCGCGGGACACAGCCACGCCCTGGCGTGGTGCGTGGCGGGATGGAAGACCCGGGCCGTGGACCTGGCAGCCGAGACGCTGGTGTTCGAACGTGTCGACGGTGCCCTGGAAGAAGCGCGCGCGGCCTACGACGGGCAGTTCAACCTCGACGAGATCTGGCCGGCCGCAAAGGGTGGGTCCTGGCCGGAGGGCTTCACCGTCAGCCGCGATCAGATCTATGACGACGCCGGACGTTTGACGGGGGGACCTCAGGACGAATCCGAGGACTGCGACTGAGCGGCGATGTTCCTCGATACGAACGTTCTGGTCTTTGCCCGTTTCCCGGCCGCGCCGAGCCACATCCGCGCCCGGCAGCAACTGCAGCGGGCCGGACAGAGCGGGGAGGTCCTTCGTGTCAGCCGGCAGGTGTTCCGGGAATACCTGGCCACCGTCACACGCCCCCAGTTCTGGGCGCCCCCGATAGCCATGGATGCGGCCCTTGCCGACGTGAGCACACTCGAGGCGGCCTTCGAGATCCTGGAGGACGGACCGCGGGTAACGGAGGTTCTGAAGGCGCTGTGCCGGGACGTGGCCGTTGGCGGACGGCAGATCCACGATGCGAACATCGCGGCGACGATGCTCGCGCATGGCGAGCGACGACTGCTGACGTTCAATGCGCGGGACTTCCGCCGATACGGGGAACGCATCGAGGTGATCGGCGTGGAGACGGCTCCCTGAGCGCTTGTTGCGTGACGGCCAGGAGGCGGGTGCATACCCATTCGACGCCGTGCCAGGCCCCGAAGTAATTGCGCATAATATATATTATGTTAAATAAGGCTGTGCGAACCGAGGTGCGGGACCGGTCTTCCTCCTGCGTGTGGCCCTTCGAAGGACATGAAGGTCACTACGCAATCAACTGATTAAAAGCCAGTTTTCGCAGGCAATCCGATGGTCCGCACAGGGTGTTGAGTTTCCGCCGCTACGCCCGGGCGCGTCGCGCCCGTTACAATGTGCCCATCCTGCAGGAGACCTCTATGACGGTGGTGCGCGCGCTGCCCCTGGCGGCGGTCGCGTTGGTGATCGCGCAGTGGTCGGGGGCGCAATCGGCCGACGCCACGCACGAGATCGCGGGGCTGGAACGGCCGGCGGAAATCCTCGTCGACGCCTGGGGCGTCCCGCACATCTATGCCCGGACGCACTACGACGCGTTCTTCGTCCAGGGCTTCAACGCCGCGCGCGACCGGCTCTGGCAGATCGACCTGTGGCGCCGGCGCGGGCTCGGCCTCCTCTCGGAAGCCTTCGGCGCGCGCTACGTCGAGCAGGACCGCGCCAACCGCCTGTTCCTCTTCCGCGGGGACATGTACCGGGAGTGGCTGGCGTACGGCTCGGACGGCAAGCGCATCGCGGCAGCGTTCGTCGCCGGCATCAACGCGTACGTGCGATTGGTGCGTGAGGACGCCGCGCCGCTGCCCGTCGAGTTCGCGCTGCTCGACTACCTGCCGGACTACTGGGAGGCGGCGGACGTCGTGCGCATCAGGAGCCATGGCCTCTGGCGCAACGCCGTCTCGGAGGTCACCCGCGCGCGGCTGACGTGCCAGGCGGGCCTGGAGAAGACGAGCCTCTGGCGCCGTCTCGAGCCGACCTGGCAGGTCCAGGTGCCGAGCGGCCTCGACCCCTGCGCCATCCCGGTGGACGTCCTGGACGTGTACGTGCTCGCCAAGGCAGCCGTGCAGTTCCGGGAGAACGGCCCGGCGGTGACGGGCGCGACTCCCGCGGTGGAAGCCGCGTACGGCAGCAACAACTGGGTCATCGCTCCGCCCCGCACGGCCGGCGACGGGGCGATTCTGGCCAACGACCCGCACCGGCTCCATGCCGTGCCGTCCCTGCGCTACGTCGCTCACCTGGTCGCGCCGGGGCTGAACGTCATCGGCGCGGGCGAGCCGTCCCTGCCGGGCATCTCGATCGGGCACAACGCGCGCATCGCCTTCGGACTCACGATCTTCGCCATCGACCAGGAGGACCTGTACTTCTACCCCGCCGACGAACCCGTGGAGCGGCTCGTCGAATCGATTGCCGTGCGGGACGGTCCGACGGTCTCCGTCGCCCTCGAGTTCACGCGCCACGGCCCGGTGGTGTACCGCGACGCCGAGCGGGTGTACGCGTTGCGGGCGGGCTGGCTCGACCCGGGGATGGCGCCCTACTTCGGCAGCATCGAGTACATGCGCGCGGCGAACTGGCGCGAGTTCCGGGCGGCCCTCAACCGGTGGGGGGCGCCATCGGAGAACCAGGTGTACGCGGACGTGGACGGCAACATCGGCTACAAGCCGGCGGGTCTCTTCCCGCGCCGCTCGCACCACGACGGCCTGCTCCCCGTACCCGGTGACGGGCGGTACGAGTGGCGGGGTTTCTTCGACATGGATGCCCTGCCGGAGGAGTACAACCCGGAGCGCGGCTTCATCGCCACCGCGAATGCGAACACCCTGCCGCCGGACTTCCCCGTGGCGGCGCGACGGGTGGGATTCGAGTGGGCGGCGCCCTGGCGGCAGCGCCGGCTGGTGGAGCTGCTCGGTGCGGCGGACGGACACGGCGTCCCGGACTCCGTGGCCCTGCAGCGGGACTACGGTTCCGTGCTCGCGCGCGAGGTCACGGCCGCCCTGCCGGGCGGCACGTTCCTGGAGGGCTGGGACGGCGTCCTCGGCCCCGCCTCGCCGCGGGCCGCCTTCTATGCCGTCTGGTACCACCGGCACCTGCTCCCCGCCCTCCTTGCGAGCGTCCTCGGTGAACAGGACGCGGTGAAGTCCGTCGACTCCCTTGCCGTGCCCGAACTCGTGCGGCGCCCGGAATCGCGGGACCTGGTGCTGCGGACACTCGCTGCCGCCCGCGACGAGACGGTTGCCCTGCTCGGGGCGGATACCGCCGCGTGGCGCTGGGACGCACTGCACCGGACGGCCTTCGAACACCCGCTGTTGCACCTCGCCGAGGGCGCGTTGCGCGCGCGGATGCAGATGGCGTCGCTCGGCCGCGGCGGGAGCGGTCAGACGGTCAACAACACGGCCTTCGATGCGCGGGACTTCGCGGTGCGTTCGGGCGCGTCCTGGCGCATGGTCGTGGACACCTCGGACTGGGACGCCGGCCGCATGACCAACGCGCCGGGACAGTCCGGCGACCCGCGGAGCCCCTTCTACGACAACCTGTTGGAAGCCTGGGCGGCGGACGGCAGCTTCCCGCTGGTCTATTCCCGCGCCGCGGTCGAAGCCAATACCGAGTTCCGGATACGTCTCGTGCCCGCGGTTGACGGCGCTAGCGTAGGACGAACCGAGCGTTGACGAGCCCCGCGCCCTGCCCGTCGATGGACGCCTGGATCACCTGGATGCCGTGCTCGGAGGCAAGCCTCTGCGTCCAGCGCAGGATCCCGCCGAAGGCCTGCCGCTGCACGACCACGCTCACCCCGCCACCGCTCTCGGAACGGTAGCTCGCCAGCCGCAGGTCGAACTCCTGCGCGGTGCGGTCGATCAGGGTGAGCAGGGACTGGTTGCGCACCGGCTGCCCCGCCGTGCTCTCCTGGCGTCGGGCTTGCCCGGCATGGAGGCGCATCCACTCGAGCTGCGACTCCTGCTGGCGGTAGCGCGCCAGGGCGTCGTCGTGGAAGGCCAGCGCCGGCGAGACCACCCCGAGGTACCCGATGGCCGCCGCCACGACGACGGCGCCGAGGTTGACGAGACGCCGCTCCCGCGCGCTCAGCACTTCGTAGCGCCGTGCCAGCGGGAGCGCGCGCAGGCGGTCGGCGAGCATCAGCCGGTGCCGAGCCGCAGCCGGGCACGGACGATCCCGTCCTGCTCTTCGGCCGAACCGATGTGGACGACGAGTCCCTGCTCCTCCAGTTGCAGCCGCAACCGGTCCAGGTCGGCGTACTCGCGCAGGGACAGCTCCGTCGTCAGTTCGCCGCGGGTTTCGCTGAAGGAGAGGGATTGCAGTTCGACGCCCTGGACGGCGGCGTCGATGGCGCCGGCCAGCGTGCCGAGGAGCGCTTCGAAGTCCGCGCCGGCGGCGCGCTCTGGCTGCCCCACGCGCCGGCGCATCTCCACGTACGCGTTGCGGGGTGGACGCGCCTCGGGGTAGATCTCGCGATACAGCGTTGCCGCCTCCGCCTGCAGGGCATCCGCCCGGTAGTCGGCCCACAGGCCCTCGCCGAACCGGACGCCGACGAACACGACGAGCCACAGGGCCGCGAGCGCGGCGACGGTCCGCCAGCGCCCCGCCGCCACCCTGCTGCGCCGCGGCGGCGCGAACGGGCCCTGGAGCATGTTGATGCCGCGCGCGCCGTCGAAGTGCGAGGCCAGGAAACGAAGCACGGAACCTTCGATCGGATGCTCGACCACCTCGTGCGGAACGACGCGCCGGAGCGCTGCGACCTGCGCTTGGTCCGCGCCGATGACGGTGAGTCGCGGCGCCTCCCCGGAAGAAGCGGCGTCGCCAGGTGCGGTGTCGTCCGGTGCGGCGGCCGCGAGCGCGTCGGGCAACGCGCGGCCGTCGAGGCGGGTCAGGTGCGGCCCGCTCCGCAGCAGCGCGTCCTGCCCCTCGAACAGCACGGCGACGTCGCCGTCGCGGGGCAGCAGGCTGGCGTCGGGCGCCATGAAAGTCGTCGCCAGCCCGCTGGACCGTGTGGCGGCCAGCCAGTCGGCGAGGAGCTGGCGGTCCACCAGGACGCAGGAAACCGGCTCGCCGCGCATGATCGGCCCGTGCGCCAGGTGCATCGTTTCGATGTCCTGGGTGACGAACTCCTCCACGGCGAACGGCAGGGCCCGGGCGATCTGCGAGACGCTTCTTCCGGGCACGGTCCGGGCGAGGCAGAGCACGCTTTCGACCGGTGCGAGGGCGATGACTTCCGGCGCGTCTTCGCCCCACGGCGGCGCCTGGCCCAGTTCGGCCAGGCTGCCGGAGCCTTCGGCGACGATGGCTCCGGTTTCCTGGCGGAGCAGCCACTCGACGTCGACGTCGAGACGGTCCTCCAACTCGCGGGCGGGGCCGCCCAGCCGCAGAAAGAGTCGTGCCATCAACGGACCCCGCAGGCCTGGCCGCCTATGCCGCGGCGGGTGCGCCGGCGGGACGGCGCGGCGTTGCGCGAGGCAGGCCCGCGAGCGGGGCACGGCGCCCGTCGGCGTCCGCGGGGTCGGCGTCCTCGCCGGGCGGGACCGGCGCTTCGAACGCCTGTCCGAAGTCGCGGGCGACGAGGCGTACCCGGCCGGTCGTCGGATCGCGATGCAGCATGGACGTGAGTGTCACCCGCGTGTCGGCGAGTTCGGCCTGGACGCGCACCTCGAAGTACTCGCTCATGACCGCTATGGCCGCGACGCTGTTGCCGAATGCGGCATGCTGGGCCGCGAATGCGGCCACCTCCTGAAACTCGCGCTCGGATTCTATCAGCGATTCGGCCTCTTCTTCGGACAGGCCCGGAGCCATGCAGCGGAGTACCTCGTAGCCGGCCGTGTTCACGTTGACGCGCAGGGCCGTGTCCGGCAGCCAGGTGACGTGTGGCCGCAGCGTGTCGTACACGGCCCGCGTGACCCCGGCGACCGCCAGCAGCTCGCTGGTGCCGGCGACCGGCTGGTTCGCGGCCCGATAGGCCGGGACGGACAGCAGGTAGGTCTCGTCCTCCGCCCCCGCCGGCTCGATCTCGGCGTCCGCGTCCACCCAGTCGAGCCAGGCATCCACGATGGCCGGCTCGATCTCGAGATTGGTGGCGAGCGTCTTCAGCCGCTCCGCGGCGTCCGGCCCCCCCTTGCCGGCCACCCCATTGAGATTGAACCGGGCATTGAGATCGACGATCGCCATCGCGACCGCACCGCCCTCGATCTCGAACGGCGCCGTCGGCTCGGCCCAGGGTTCGAGCAGGGTGTCGGCGGCCCGCGTCTCCTCCTCCCGCCAGTCTTCGACCAGCAACTGGCGTGCGAAGGCCTCGGCGGCGAGGGCGTACTCCCGTGCCTGACCCCCGCGCAGCAACTGGTCGGAGCGGGCGATCGTCAATCCGTGCCGCGACAGCATCTGGTAGGCCAGCGCGCTGGCGAGCGCGACGATCAGGAGCACGCTGACGAGGGCCACGCCGCGCGGGCGCCTCGCGCGGGGCATCGTGGTCTCAGGACACCGCATTGATCGGGGTCCCCTCGACCCGCTCGTCCCCTGCCCCGTCGCCCTCTTCCCGGTCCTCCGGCTCCTGACCGCCTTCGCCCTCGTCTTCCCTGGGCACGCCACTGAACGGCACGGTCCACAGCCGCTCGATCTCGCCGTAGGGCGGTAGCGCCAGGCGCACCTCGAGGGCTGCCAGTTCGCGCTCCGGTGCGGCGGCGGACTCGCCCAGGAGGGGCCAATAGGCGTGCCGGTCTCCCGACACGTCGATGGCGGACACCTCCATCGCGGTGACCCCGTCGAGCAGCAGTTGCGACACCGGTTCCGTGTCGGCGCCCCGATCGAGGACCGCCCAGAACACCCGGTAAAGCCGATCTCCCTCGATGCGATAGGCGATCCGCTGCAACTCGGAGCGCTGCCGCCGCAGGGGATTCGCCCAGCCCCGGCGCGTGAAGCGCACCAGGGCGGTCGCACCGATGTCGATCACGGGCCCCGGGTCGCCGAGTTCGTCACGGACGTACCGGTGCGCCAGTTGCTGGACATCCCGCCGGATGATCTCGACGGCGCGCTGCAGATCGGCCAGCCGGTCCGCCCGGGCCCGGGTACGTTCGTTGACGTCCACCATCTGCGTGACGATCTGGGCGGACAGCACGCCGATCACCGCGAACACGCCGAGCGCGATGAGCATCTCGATGAGCGTGAACCCCGCGGCCGCGGAGGCGGCCGCGCGGTGACTGCCCTGTCCGCCAGGGAAGCTCTGATCAAGAGCTTCCCTGGCGCGGCACAGGGATGTGCCGCCAGATTCGATGGCGTAAGCCATTGAATCTGTGGAGCAAGACGAAACCGCGTTTTGTCTTGCGACCTGATCAAGCCCAGGGATGGGCTTGATCAGAGGTTTCCCAGCGCGCATCAGTACTGTCCGATGAAGGCGGTGATGGCGTCGACGGGGCCGACTCGCTCGCCGTCCTCGATGGCGAACACGGTGTACTCCACGCGCCGCAACGCGGCATGGGAGGTACCGTGGGCGGTGGCGACGACGGACCATTCGCGTCCGCCGAGGGTCACCCGGCGCCGCGCCGAGCCGGAGGCGAGCGGGATCGCCTCCTCCCCCGTGGCGTGGCGGGCGAGGCGCGCCCGCTCGATCTCGTTCTCCGCCACCCAGCGCGCCAGCGTGCGCCGCTCGAGGAGGGCGAGCTGGCCGATCGTATCGCTGCTGCGCGCGTACACGGTGGTCGCGACGGTGGCGATGACGACCAGCGCCACCATCAACTCTACCAGCGTGAAGCCCCGGCGCCGGGTCATGCCGCGTCGCCCTGCTCCCGCGTCGCCACGGTGCGCTGAATGCCGTCGGACCGCACCAGCCACGGGACCGAACCCCAGGCCGGAGTGACCTCGATGACGAACGGCGTCTGCTCCCCGCTCGCGAAGATGACGATGTTCGGCAGCGCGCCAGTCGGCCGGGAGGCGCTTGCCGCGGGTTGGCCGGCCGTGGGCTCGAGTGCCTCCGCGGTCGCCGAGAAGGACACGCCCGGCGGAGCCGTGCGGCCGCGGAACGGTCCGTCTTCCGGCCGCACCCAGGCGCCGGTTGCCGGATCGAGGGTCGCGAAGGCATACTCGGTGGCGTCCACGAACAGTCCCCACTGCGCGTTGCGCATCAGCGCCTCGGTGCGCGCGAGTTCCACGAGGGCCGCGAGGCGGATCGCTTCGGTCTGCAGGTCCCGCTCGCGGTCGGCCCCCACGAAGCTGAAGGTGACGACGCCGGCGAGCGCGCCGATGATGGCGAGCACGACCAGGAGCTCCATGAGGGTGAACCCTCCTGGCGGCGCAGAACTCGCGCACGGTGCCTGGCCGCGATTCCTGTGTCGATTCACGTGCCGTAGGGGACACCCTCGTGGTGTCCCGGCGCGACCTGCGGTCGCATTGCAGTTTCGCTGGCGCGAAACTGCCCTGTCGGCGAATGCAAGGGGCGCCCTACAGGTCGCGGTAGTGAATGTCGGCGCCGGCGTCGTCCCCGCCGTCCACGCCGTCCGCGCCCAGGGAGTAGAGTTCGAAACCCCGGTCGGCGCTGGCGTAGACATAGGGATTCCCCCAGGGATCGGTGGGGAGCCGCTTGGCATAGCCGTCGGGACTGTAGTTGCGCGGCTCCGGGAAGCCGCCCGGTTTGGAGACGAGCGCCTCGAGGCCCTGCTCGGTCGATGGGTAGTAAGCGTTGTCCAGCCGGTACAGGTCCAGGGTCGCGCCGATGCTCCGGAGGTCGTTCTCGACGGCCGTGCGCCGCGCCTGGTCGCCCCTGCCGATGATGTTCGGTACGAACAGCGCCCCGATGATGCCAATGATGACGATCACCACCATGATTTCGATGAGCGTGAATCCCCGGGCGCGGGCCGTGATCGAGGTTCGTCTAGGGAAGCTCTGATTAAGAGCTTCCCTAGTGCGGCACAGGGATGTGCCGCCAAATTCGATGGCGTGAGGCATTGAATTTGTGGAGCAAGACGAAACCGCGTTTCGTCTTGCGACCTGATCAAGCCCATGGATGGGCTTGATCGGATGTTCCCTAGCGGTGTTCATGTCTTCAGGCCACGAGTTGGTTCATGCTGAGGATGGGCAACAGTATCGCCAATACCACGATGATGACCAGAACCCCCATGACGAGCATCATCGTGGGCTCGAACAGCCGGACCAGCGTGGTCACCAGGCGTTCGAGCTCCTGCTGCTGGTACTGGGCGACCTTGCGCAGCATCGTGTCGAGTTCGCCGCTCGCCTCCCCGCTCGCGATCATGTGCAGGAACATCGGCGGGAAGTGGCCGGCGCCCTCGAGGGCGGCCCGGAGGCTCGTGCCCTCGCTTACCCGCGCGGTGGCCTCGTCCAGGCGGCCCTTCAGCCAATGGTTCGTCACGACCTCGCCGGCGATGCGCATGGCGTCCACCAACGGGATGCCGCTCGACGTGAGTATGGACAGGGTGCTCGCGTACCGGCTTGCGTTGCCGCCGCGCACGATGCGCCGGACGATCGGCATGCCGAGCTTGCGCTGGTCCCAGGCGGCGCGGATGGCGGGCTGGGCCAGCAACCTCCGCACCGCGAGGACGCCCGCTGCCCCGGCGAGCGCCACCAGCCACAGCCAGTCCTGGAGGAACTGCGAGACCGTGATCATCACCTGGGTGAGCCACGGCAGATCCTCGCCCGTGTCGTCGAAGACGCGCACGATGTCAGGCACGACATAGATCAGCAGCGCGCCGACGATGACCAGCGCGAACACGAGCAGCAGCACCGGGTAGAACAGCGCCATCTCCACGTTGCGCCGGGACTCGAAGCGCCCCTCGATGTAGTCGGCCAGATTCTCCAGCACGACTTCCAGGAAGCCGGACTGCTCTCCCGCGGCGACCGTGGAGCGGTACATGTCCGGAAACGTCGAGGGGAACTCCCCGAGGGCCGTCGCCAGCGGATAACCCTCGCGGACTCGGCCGCGGACGGCCATGATCATGGCTCCGACGCGCCGCTTCTCCGTCTGCTGAGCCATCGCGTTGAGCGCCTCCTCGATGGGCAGGCCGGCGGCGACGAGGGTGGCCATCTGGCGGGTGAAGAGTGCCAGCTCGAGCAGCGACATGCCGCGTCCGAACGAGAACTGCAGGCCGCTGCGCGTGCGCTCCACCGTCTGGTCCACGGACAGCGGGGTCAGGCCCTCCTCGCGCAGGACCTGCCGCACCTGGCGCCGGCTGTCGCCCTCCCGCACGCCGCGCTTGCGGCGCCCGCGCGCGTCGAGAGCGACGAACTCGAATGCGGCCAAACTAGGACCCAGCCGCGTCGGCGGACTGCGCGTCGGCGGACTGCGCGTCTGCGGACTGCGCGTCTGCGGACTGATCCTCTAGGGTCACGCGGAGTACTTCCTCGACCGTGGTAAGCCCCTGCCGCACCTTGGCGCGCCCGTCTTCGCGCATGCTCGCAAAGCGCGCCCGGGCGTAACGGGTCAACACCTGTTCGGAGGCCCGGTCGTGGATCAGTTCCCGCATGCCGTCGTCGACGACCACGAGTTCGTAGATTCCCGTGCGGCCCCGGAACCCGGAGCGTCCGCAGGCGTCGCAGCCGACCGGGTGGTACACGGTGGACGCCCCGGCGCCGTCGAGGAACCGGCGCTCGAAGGCATCCGCCGCGGCCTCGACCTTGCACCGGGCGCAGAGTACGCGGACCAGTCGCTGCGCAAGCACGCCGATCAGGCTCGACGCGACGAGGAACGGTTCCACCCCCTGGTCGACGAGACGCACGACCGCGCCGGTCGCGGTGTTCGTATGGAGCGTGGACATGACGAGGTGACCGGTGAGGCTCGCCTGGATGGCGATCTCCGCGGTCTCCAGGTCCCTGATCTCTCCCACCATGACCACGTCGGGATCCTGGCGCAGGATGGCCCGGAGCCCGCGCGCGAACGTCATGTCCGCCTTCTCGTTGACCTGGGTCTGCCCGATGCCCGTCAGGTTGTACTCGATCGGGTTCTCGATCGTGAGGATGTTCATGGTGCGGGTGCTGAGCTCGGTCAGCGACGCGTACAGGGTGGTGGTCTTGCCCGAGCCCGTGGGGCCCGTCACCAGGAAAATGCCGTGCGGCTGGTGCACCACCTCGCGCAGGCGCTCGAGGACGTCGGTGCGCATGCCGAGATTCGGCAGCGTGAGGCGGCCCGCCTGCTTGTCGAGCAGCCGCAGCACGACCCGCTCCCCGTGGGCGGACGGCAGCGTGGACACGCGCACGTCGACCTCGCGCCCGCCGATGCGCAGGGCGATCCGGCCGTCCTGGGGGACCCGCTTTTCAGCAATGTCGAGCTTCGCCATCACCTTGATGCGGGACACCAGGAGGGAAGCCACGGCGCGTTTCGGGCGGACCGCCTCGCGCAGCACGCCATCGACCCGGAACCGCACCAGCAGGTCGCGTTCGAAGGTCTCGATGTGGATGTCGGAAGCGTCTTCCCGGATCGCCTCGGACAGCAGCGCGTTGATGAGGCGGATGATCGGGGCGTCGTCCTCCTGCTCGAGGAGGTCCTCGGTCTCGGGGACGGACTCGGCGAGGCGCGCAAGATCGAGGTCGTCGTCCAGGCCCGCGACCATCTCCCTGGCCTCGATCGAATCCCCGGCGTAGAGCTGCGCGAGACGCTGCTCGAAACGCTCCGGGCCGATGATTTCGAGAGTCAGCCCGCATCCGGCGAAGCGCCGCACCTCCGCCAGGGTGGTGAGGGACGGGGTCTCGCGGCAGACCAGGGGCACGCTCCCGTCGAGCGTGGAGGGCACACCGTCGAACGCGACGCCAAACCGCCGCGCGAACGTGAACGGCAGGCGCGCTACAGGCGTCTCTGCGTCAGTGGCGTAGTCGGCCATCCTTGCGGTGTCTGACCCAAGGGTGGCGGATCATAGCAGCCGAGAGGATGGTTGAGACCTTGCGGCTGGACGCACGACCCGTAAACCGAAAGCAATTGCGAATCGTTCGCATTTTCGTTAGTTTGCGCGGTCGTTGGCCAGCGGGCCGTCCGAGACTGGGGACCCTTTCATGTTGCACCCGTGGCAGCGGCCGAAGCATGGGCCACGTGCCTTTGGGCCGGTCCGAACCGAGCCGGGCCGCCGGTGGGGACCACTGGGCTGCATCGTACTCTCGAGTGCGCTCCTGAACGCCTCGGTACATGGGGAAAGCGACGATCGGCCCGTCCCACCGGATGACGCCGATCCGCCCTTCCACGACGAAATGACGATCGTCGGTACGCGTGACGACGTCAAGACCCTCGGCGGCGCCGCCGACGTCATCGGCCAGGAGGTCCTGCAACGGTTCGGCTACGCGGACATCCAGCGGATCGTGCGTCAGACGCCCGGCGTGTCGGTGCAGGTCGAAGACGGCTACGGCCTGCGCCCGAACATCAGCATCCGTGGCGTGGCGAGCGAACGCAGCGGGCGCATCACGCTCCTGGAGGACAATGTCCTCATCGCGCCCGCGCCCTACTCCGCGCCGTCGGCGTACTACTTTCCGACGGCGGGCCGGATGCATGCGTTCGAAGTCCTGAAAGGACCCTCGGCGATCACCCAGGGTCCGTACACCATCGGCGGCGCCCTCAACATGGTGTCGACGCCCATTCCCGCGGCGCGCGGCGGAGCGTTTGCCGCGTCCGCCGGCCAGGATGCGACCTGGCGGGCCCACGCCTCCTACGGCGGGGTCACCGCCGGCGGTCTTGGTTTCCTCGTCGAGACCCACCAGTGGTTCTCCGACGGCTTCCAGGACATAGACCGGAGCCGGCGGCAGACCGGGCTCGCCGTGCGCGACTACACGGTCAAGCTCCGCTACGCGCCGCGAGACTCCAGGCACGGACTGGAGTTGAAGCTGCAGGCGGCCGACCAGGACTCCGACCAGAGCTACCTCGGGCTGACCGACCGCGACTTCGCCGCCGACGCCTACCGCCGCTACGGCCTGTCCGCCCTCGACCGCATCGAGACCGCGCACGAGCAGGTGATTCTGCGCTACGAGTTCAACCTGCGTGACGACACCCGGTTCTCGGCGACGGCATACGTCAACGCGCACGAGCGGGACTGGTTCAAGACGGAGGGGATCGACTTTGACGGGAGCACCGACGCGGAGGCTTTCTCGCGCACGAGCTGGTTCAACGTCATTCGGGCGGTCAATCGCGGCGCTGCCCTGGGCGGGCACACGGCCGACGCGTTGCGGGGCATTCTCCACGGGGAGACGGATACGGCCCCCGGCAGCGTCCAGTTGCGCTCCAACGCGCGCGAGTACCTGTCCCGGGGCGCGCAGTTCGCCTTCGAGTCGGAGGGCGTACTCTGGACTGCCCGACACGCCCTGGAAATGGGCCTGCGCCTGCACGAGGACGAAGAGGACCGGCTGCAGCGCAACAGCACGTACCACCAGGCGGACGGCGTCCTGGTGCTCGACGAGCTGGGCCTGTTGGGCAACGCCGGCAACCGCGTGCAGGAGGCCCGGGCGGCGGCGTTCTACCTGCACGACCGGATCGAGTTCGGCCGCTGGACCGTTGCGCCGGGCCTGCGCTACGAGGACATGGATCAGCGGCGCACGCGTTACGAGACGCGGCGGGACCGGACGTCCGACCCCGCCTCCCGCGCGGCGGACAACCTGCGGGACAGGCGCCGGAACACCACGCGGGTCTGGCTGCCAGGGTTGGGCGCCAGCTTTCTCGCGCGGGACGGACTGCGTGTCTTCGCGGGGGTGCACAAGGGCTTCACGGCGCCGAGCAACGCGCCCGATGTCGACGAGGAGGAAGCCGTCAACTTCGAGCTGGGCGTGCGCCACGTGGGAGCGCGGAGCCGTTTCGAGGCGACCGCGTTCCTGAGCGACTACGACAACCTGCTCGGCGAGTGCACGGCATCCTCGGGCGCCGACTGCGACATCGGCGATGCGTTCAATGGCGACGCCGCGACGGTGCGCGGCGTGGAACTCCAGTTCGATACCGAGCTGGTCGCCGGCCGCGGCTTCGCGGTGCCCTTCGACATCGACGTCACCTGGATCGAAGCGCGCTTCGACTCGGACATCGCGGACACCGACTTCTTCGGGGACGTGCGCCGCGGGGATCCGATTCCCTACATTCCCCGGTGGCAGGCGCACGCCACGTTGGGCTGGCTGCGCGGACCGTTCGAGGCCTACGCCGGGGTGCACTACGTGGATGCAGTCTGCGTACGCGCTTCGTGCGGCCCCTTCGAAGTCACCGACGCGGCGCTGACGGTCGACGTGTCGGGATCCTGGGCGGTGACCGAGCGCATCGCCCTGCTCGCGCGGGTGGAAAACCTGACCGGCGGGGAGAACCTGCTCGGCAGGCACCCGTACGGCGCCCGGCCCAACAAGGACCGCACGGCGGCCCTCGGCGTGCGCTTCGGGTTCTGATCCCAGCGCCAAAATCCGCGGCGGTCAGGGCGGTCAGGGCGGTCAGGGCGGTCAGGGCGCAGTTTGCGGGCTAGAATCGCCCCGTGAACTTCGTCGGACAAGACATCCTCTCGGTCGACCAGTTCGAAAGGCGGGATGTCGAGCGGCTCTTCGACGTCGCCGACGCGATGGAACCCTACGCCCGACGTACCCGCATGACGCGCGTCCTGCAGGGCGCGATCCTCTCCAACATGTTCTTCGAGCCGAGCACGCGCACGCGCATCTCGTTCGGCAGCGCCTTCAACCTGCTCGGCGGCGAAGTGCGGGAGACCACCGAGATCCGGGAGACGTCCTTCGCCAAGGGCGAGTCCCTGCACGACACGGCCCGGGTGCTGTCCGGCTACAGCGACATCATCGTGATGCGGCATCCGGAACCGGGCTCGGTCGGCGCGTTTGCCCAGGCGTCGCGCGTGCCCGTCATCAACGGTGGGGACGGTCCCAACGAACACCCGAGCCAGGCCCTGCTCGACCTTTACACCGTGCGCAAGGAGATGCGCGGCCGGGGCGGCGGCATCGATGGCCTGCGGATCGCGCTGGTCGGCGACCTGAAGTACGGCCGTGCCGTGCACTCGCTGTGCAAGCTGCTCGGGCTCTTCGACGGCGTCACGTTCAACCTGGTCTCGCCGCCCGGCCTGGAAGTCTCCGGCGACATCGCCGGGGCACTCGGGTCACGCGGTCATGCGGTCAACGAGGGCCACGAACTCGAGGCCGGGATTCATCACGTGGACATCGTCTACGTCACGCGCACCCAGGAAGAGCGGTTCCCGTCACAGGACGAAGCCGACCGGTATCGCGGCCTGTTCCGGCTGAACCAGGCGATCTACACGGAGCACTGCGAGCCGAACACGGTAATCATGCACCCCCTGCCCCGGGATTCGCGCGCCCAGGCGCAGGAGCTCGACGAGGACCTGAACGCCAACCCGAACCTCGCGATATTCCGGCAGACCGACAACGGCGTGCTGGTGCGCATGGCGCTCTTTGCGATGGTGCTCGACGTGGTCGAGCGGATCGACGCCGACGCGCGGCCGGTGACCTGGTACACGGGGAAGCGTACGCCGAAGTGACCCGCGGGCGCGCGGCCCTGCCGGTCGCGCCAACACCGCGCAACCGCGCATGAAGCGGGAGCGTTACAGGGCGGCGTCGAGTTCCGGAACGGCGTTGAAGAGATCCGCGACCAGGCCGTAGTCGGCCACCTGGAAGATCGGTGCGTCGGCGTCCTTGTTGATGGCGACGATGACCTTCGAGTCCTTCATGCCGGCCAGGTGCTGGATGGCGCCCGAAATGCCCACGGCGATGTACAGCTCCGGGGCCACGATCTTGCCCGTCTGGCCGACCTGCATGTCGTTTGGCACGAAGCCCGCGTCGACGGCGGCACGGGAGGCGCCCACGGCGGCTCCGAGCTTGTCGGCCACGCCCTCGAGGAGCGTGAAGTTGTCGCCGTTCTGCATGCCACGCCCACCCGAGATCACGACCCGGGCCGCGGTCAGTTCCGGCCGCTCGGACTTGGCGAGTTCCTCGCCGACGAACTCCGAGACGCCCGCATCATGCTCCGCCGGCACGGCTTCGACGGACGCGCCGCCGCCCTGCGCTGGAGCGGGATCGAAGCCCGTGCCCCGGACCGAGACGACTTTTTTCGCGTCGTCGGACTTGACCGTGGCGA
Source organism: Pseudomonadales bacterium (assembly GCA_963664635.1). GTDB lineage: Bacteria > Pseudomonadota > Gammaproteobacteria > Pseudomonadales > Azotimanducaceae > VXNE01. Next base: position 2,761,089 of record OY761542.1, read on the forward strand.
TACCGTTCCCGGCATAGATCGGCCGCTTGAACGTGTCGGGGGCATCCACTGCGATGATGTCGGAGATCATCGCGACATCGAGAAGCGCCGCGACGCGGGGCAGGAAGTTCTTGCCGGTCGTGGTGTGGGCGGCGAGGATGTGGTCGTAGCCGGCCCCGAGTTCGGCGACGAGCAGGGCCAGGTTCTCGGCCAGGTGATGCGCGTAGGCCGGGTGATCCGCGCACAGCACCCGGGCGATGCCCGGCACCGACGCCGCGGCCTCGGCGACCGGGCCGCAGTCGCTTCCGGCGATGAGCAGGTCGATGTCACCGCCTATCTCGAGGGCGGCGGCGAGGATGTTCAGCGTGACGGGGCGCAACGCCTGATTGTCGTGTTCCGCGACGACAAGAGTGCCCATTATTCAATCACCTTTGCTTCGTTCTTGAGTTTTTCCACGAGTTCTTCGACGGACTCGACGAGCACGCCGGCGGAGCGCCCCGCAGGCGGTTCCACGTGCAGCACCTCAAAGCGTGGAGCGACGTCCACGCCCAGGGCCTCCGGGGTCGTGACGTCGAGTGGTTTCTTGCGCGCCTTCATGATGTTCGGCAGGGAGGCGTAGCGCGGTTCGTTAAGCCTGAGGTCGGTGGTAACGACGATGGGCAGGCGCAGGGAGACCGTCTGCAGACCCCCGTCGACCTCCCGTACTACCTGTGCCTGGCCGTCCGCGACCGTGAGTTCGGAGGCGAAGGTCCCCTGGGCGAGGCCGGTGAGCGCGGCGAACATCTGTCCGGTCTGGCCGTTGTCGCCGTCGATGCTCTGCTTGCCGAAGATCACGATCTCCGGGCTCTCCTGTTCGTGGATCGCCGCCAGGATCTTCGCGACGGCCAGCGGCTGCAGGTCGTCGTCGGTCTCCACCAGGATTGCGCGGTCCGCACCCAGGGCCAGGCAGGTGCGTAGCTGTTCCTGGCACGCCTTGCCGCCCACGGACACCGCGATGACCTCCTCGGCGACCCCCGCTTCGACCAGCCGGACGGCTTCCTCGATGGCGATCTCGCAGAAGGGATTGACGGCCATCTTGACGTTGGTCAGGTCGATGCCGGTGCCGTCCGGCTTGACGCGCACCTTGACGTTGGCGTCGACGACGCGCTTCACGGGAACCAGTACTTTCATGGAGTCCTCTGACCTTTCGGGGGGTGCCCGGCGAGCGCGGTATTCTCTCCGTTTGCACCGGGCGCGACAAGCTGGCGCGCCGGGCGATACGTCGGCGCCCGAACCCCCGCTGCTATACTGCCGAGACTGCCGAGCGGTCCGTGCCCCGGGGAGTTTTCGTGTCCGAAGCACAGCGTGAGTCGATGGATTTCGATGTCGTGGTCGTCGGCGGAGGCCCCGCGGGGCTCGCGGCGGCGATCCGGCTGGTGCAGCTCGGCGAGGCGTCGGGGCGGGAAGTCTCCGTCTGCCTCGTGGAGAAGGGATCCGAGATCGGCGCCCACATCCTCTCGGGCGCGGTGTTCGAGCCGCGCGCCCTCGACGAACTGTTCCCGGACTGGTCCGAGCTCGGCGCGCCGTTGACGAATCCCGTCACGGAGGATCTCTTCTACTACCTCCCGAACGGCAGGAACCGCCTGCTGGCCCCCCGCTTCGCCCTGCCGAAGGACATGCGCAACGAGGGCAAGTACGCGCTCTCCCTGGGCAACCTCTGCCGCTGGCTGGGCGAACGGGCGGAAGCGCTCGGGGTCAACGTCTTCCCGGGCTTCGCGGCAGCGGAAGTGCTCTACGAGGGCGACCGCGTGGTGGGGGTCGCCACCGGGGACATGGGCATCTCCGCCGACGGGGAGCGCAAGGCCGCCTGGCAGCCGGGCTTCGAGCTGCGCGCCGCCTACACCCTGTTCGCCGAGGGTTGCCGCGGCCACCTGGGCAAGGAGCTGATCGCGCGCTATGGCCTGGCGACCGGCACGCAGCACTACGGCATCGGCCTCAAGGAGCTCTGGGATGTCGATCCGGAGCGCCACGTGCCCGGCCGGGTCGTCCACACCCTCGGCTGGCCGCTTGGGCACACGGCGATACGCGGTACCGGCGGCGGCGCCTTCCTCTACCACCTGGAGAACGGGCAGGTCGCCGTCGGCCTGATCGTCGACCTGTCGTACCGCAACCCGCACCTGAGTCCGTTCGACGAGTTTCAACGCTACAAGCACCACCCGACGATCGCGGACGTACTCGAGGGCGGCACGCGCGTGGCGTACGGCGCCCGCGCCGTCGTCAAGGGCGGGCTGCAGGCCCTGCCGAAGACGACCTTCCCGGGCGGCATGCTGATCGGCGACGATGCGGGCTTCCTCAACCAGCTCAAGGTAAAGGGCTCGCACACGGCCATGAAGTCCGGAATGCTGGCCGCCGAGACCGTCTTCGACGCGCTCGGCCAGGCGGACCCCAACGCCGAACTCGCGGACTTCGACGAGCGCTTCAGGAGTTCGTGGCTGTTCGAGGAGCTGCACCGCTCCCGCAACGTCGCCCCGATGGTGCATCGGCTCGGCACCCTGCCCGGCGCCGCCTACGCCTGGTTCGACCAGCGCATTGCCCGGGGTCGCATGGGGTATACGTTCGAGGAAGGCCATCCCGACCACGCGCAACTGAGGGCCGCGGGCAAGGCGAAGCCGATCGACTATCCGAAGCCGGACGGCGTGCTCTCCTTCGACAAGCTCTCCTCGGTGTTTCTCTCGAACACCAACCACGAGGAGGACCAACCCTGCCACCTGACCCTGAAGGACCCGGACGTCCCGATCCGCGACAACCTGCCGATGTTCGACGAACCGGCGCAGCGGTACTGCCCGGCGGGGGTCTACGAAGTCGTGGAGCAGGACGGCGGGCCGCGCTTCCAGATCAACGCCCAGAACTGCGTGCACTGCAAGACGTGCGACATCAAGGATCCGGCGCAGAACATCCACTGGGTCGTGCCGGAAGGCACGGGTGGGCCGAACTACCCGAACATGTAGGGTCCCGTCGGGCGTTTATGGCACCGTGGCCCGAAGGACGCCCTCGAGAAAGACCCGGAAGCTATGCGACCGGTTTCATGTTCAGGCGCATGTACGGCCCGATCGCCCCTGGAACCCGCGACCTTCTGGTAGACGTCTCGAGTGATCTTCATCAGTTCCCGGGAGGGTGCCTGAATATCATCGGGTACGCGGTACCTGGACTTCTTCCCGTACCGGACCAGGTCCGCCACGCCAAGACCGCGTTCAACAGCCGCGAGGTCCCCAAAGTACCAACTCTCCAACTCGCGGCACGCGATTCGTACCACGGTATCGCCTCTCCCGGCTTGGTGGCACTTTCGCACCAACGCCTCCTTGAGTCCGATGCAATCGGAGGAGTCCTGATCGCGTACGACCACGAAGGCGCTGGCGGGATGACGCCATTTCCGCAACCTTCGAACGATGTTGTTCTCCAGGTCGCTCTTACCTTCGAACACGATGTAGGTTATATCGGTTATATCGGGAACGAGCCGAGGGAGGAGGCCCTTGAGCATTTCCTTGATCGAAGGTTCTTCCAGCAGGAAGACGAGCTTCATTGGGTCGGATCTGGATCAACACCGGCAAAGAAACCCTGCTTCCAGAGATAGCCCATCTGATCCCCGTCGTTCATGTAAGCGGCCACCTGCTCATCCTCGGCAGCTCGCCGGATCTTCGTGTAACCGGCTTCCTTTTGGAGCCAGAAGACCTCGTCCAACATCATCGCGTTGAGAAAATCCGGGGAGTGTGTCGACACGAATACCTGGCCCCCTCGGTTGGCATAACCCCGGAACTCTTCCGCCAGTTCCCAAAGAAGCGTCGGATATAGCTGGTTTTCCGGCTCTTCGACACACAGCAGTGGATGCGGCGCAGGATCATGGAGTAGCGTCAGATACGCGAGCATCTTGATGGTTCCATCCGAGACGTTGCGCGCCAGAAATGGGTCTTCGAACGCGCCATCTCGGAACCTCAGGAGTATGCGGCCTTCCTCGGTCTGTTTCGATTCAACGTGAGAGATCCCCGGCACTCTGGATTTGAGCTTGTCGACGATCCCGGAGAACACGTCGGGATGGTTGTCATGAAGATACTCTATGACCAGCGACAGGTTCTCACCTTCGCGCGAGAGATGTTCGGCGAAACCGACTTCTTGCTCGGGACGAGCCCTGCCGATATGGAAGTCCGAGACATGCCACCGCTCAATGAGGTTCCCCAGGGCAACCACGGCCGGAAAACGTTCGAACTGAGCCAGCCCCTTGATCGCGAGCAGGTCAGGGGACTTTAGCACCTGTTCGTCGCGCTCCAACTGCGTCTCGTCTTCGATTTCTTCGGCCTCGTTCGTGACGGCAAAGCCGCGCCCATGTCGAAAGTCGAGGAAGTGCCAGGGTCTTCCATGGCTGTATCGCCGATAACGCAGTATCTCCCGCTCGACCACCGGCCGGTTTTCGCTCTCGCCAATGGATATCGCGTAAGTCACAAGCGGCTTCCGTGGGCCGACTCGGTAGGCGATTTCGATATGAATCGGTCCCGTGGAATTCCGGCTCCTTACCTCGCGGAATCCCCTGCTGCCGCCGAGCTTTGCCAATGCGGTTCTTACGTTGGTGTTCATCGCATCCCGGAGAAAACCGAAGACGGAGAACAACGTGGACTTTCCCGTACCATTGGCGCCGACGAACACCGCCAAGCGAGGTATCGTACGCACTTCGACGTTTTTGAAGGCGCGGAAGTTTCTGATCCGTAGACGTTCAATCTGCATTCTGCGCCACTATACGACAGCAATGTCGTCTGTTCGCCAAGCGCAGACTAGCGTTGCGCTTAAATGATGTCCATGTACGCCGGACCAAGCAGAGGTACCGCATCGGGCTCGGCGATCAGTCGAGCGGGCCGAGCACGAACCGGGCGCCCGCGCTCCAGACCTCGAGCTCCCGGCCGGCGGGAGTCCCCAGGTCGACCAGCCGATAGAAGACGCTGCGGGTCAGGCGGGCGCGCAGTGCGTCGCGCACGGTCACGTAAGGGCGGGGCTCGGCGTCGCGTTCCACGACCTCGATGGGATGCGCGGCATCGGCGAGCATGTGGTCCCCGACGTTGGTGGTGAAGATCAGCCGCCGCGACCGCCCTGCCCCGTCGGACTCCATGTCGACCGCCAGGAAGGGTGCGTCCTCCACCACGATGCGCAGCTTCTCGGCCGGCGTGACCAGGCAGTAGCCGTCGTCGTCCAGCCGCAGCACCGTCGCGAACAGCGCGACCAGCCGCTCGCGGCGGATCTCGGTGCCTTCGTGGAACCAGCGCCCGTCGGCGGCGATGCGGATGTCGATCTCGCCGACCCGTTCGGGGTGCCAGCGTTCGACCGGCGGCAGCTTGCGGCCGGCCGCGAGTGCGAGCAGGTCCCGGAAGGCGGCTGGCATGTTCTTCGGGCCCGTCGCGGCCCGGTCGGCGACGGGCGTGTCGCTCACCCGCCGATGAACTTCATCACCGTCACCTCGCCGGTGAAGGCGGACTGCTTGTCGGCGAGCGCCCGTGTGAGCACGCTCTGCAGCCGCATCAGGGCGAGGTGTTCCGGCGCTTCGAGGAGGTCCCGGATGTCGTGGTGCCTGGCGTTCGACAGGCAGCCGTAGAGCAGGCCGTTGGAGGAGACCCGCAGGCGCGTGCAGGAGCTGCAGAACGGTTCGCTCTCGTTGGCGATGATGCCGAAGTGCCCGCGTCCCGGTACCCGGTAGCGGATGGAGGTCGAGTCGTAGGGCGCGTCGGTACGGGTGAACTCGCAGGACTCGCCGATGGCGCCGAGGATGTCCTCCATCCCGATGAAGTCCCGCTCGTAGCGGGCGTCGAACTTCAGGTGGCCCATGTTCATGAGCTCGATGTAGCGCAACTCGATGCCGCGGTCGAGGCAGTAGTCGAGCATCGGCACGATCTGGTCGGCGTTCGCGGTGCGCATGGGCACCATGTTGACCTTGACCTTGAGGCCGGCGTCGAGCATGGCGTCGATCCCCGCGAGGACGGTGGCGAGGTCCCCGGAACGCGCGATGTGCCGGAAGCGGTCGGCGTCGAGGGTGTCGAGGCTTACATTGATGCGCTTCAGACCCGAGTCGACGATCAGCGGAGCCTTGCGCAGCAGGAACTGCCCGTTGGTCGTGACCGCGACGTCCGACAGCGGCAGTGCCATGACCGCCGGCAGAAATGCGTCGAACTTCGGCGACAGCAGCGGCTCGCCGCCGGTGATGCGTAGCTTCTCGATGCCGGCGGCCGCGATCAGCAGGCGCACGGCCTTGACCAGGCCCTCCTCGGAGAGCTCGCGCTCGGCCGGTTGCAGGCGCTTGCCGTCTGGCACGCAGTACGTGCACGCGTAGTTGCAGGCGGCGGTGAGGCTCACCCGGAGGTTGCGGAAACGGCGCCCCTGGGCGTCAACGATCATTTCGACTCCGGCGTACGCGACCGGGATCCGGGTCGCGCTGGCGCCCATCATACCGCACGGGCGTCGAGGGCTTCGCGGAGCCGCGTTGCGAAATCGCGCGTCCAGAACACGCGGTTGGAGCCCTTCAGGAGCACGACGTCGCCGGGCTCGAGCGCGGCGGCCACGGCGTCGACATCCAGTTCGTCCGGGGATGTGACGAACCCCATGCGGCGTCGGGAATCCAGTTCGGCATGGAGCGCCCGCATGCCGGCGCCCACGCAGAGCACGCGATCGACCTCGGCGCACAACGGGGCCAGGGTCGCGTGCAGCCGCTCGGACTCGGCGCCGAGCTCGAGCATCTCCCCGAGGAGCGCGACGGTCCGGCCGCCCTCGGTGCGGTACTCCGCGAGGCTGCGCAGGGCAGCGGCCATGCTGGCGGGGTTCGCGTTGTAGCTGTCGTCGACGAGGGTGACCTGCCCTGCCCGGACGCGGTTGCCGCGGCCGCTCGGAACCGCGTCGTGCGTGATGTCCGCCACGCGGCCGGGATCCTCGTCGAAGACCACGAGCACCGCCGCCACGGCGGCCAGGGAGAGCGCCCGGTGGGTTCCGCCTCCCGGGACCTCGGTCCGCACGGTCCCGGAGGGCGTGGCGATCGTCGCCCAGCTTCCGTCGAATGCGGCCAGCCGCACGTCGGCGCCGGCGCTGTCGCCGAAGGTCATCACCGTTGTCGCCGGATCGATACCCGTCCGGTCGAGCCCGTCGAGGCACACGAGCGTCCCGCCGGGATGCAGCCCCTCGGCGATGGAGAGTTTCTCCCGCCGCAGGGCGTCGATTCCGTCGAAGAACTCGATGTGCGCGGGATGCACGTTGAGGACGACGGCGACGTCGGGACGCGCCAGCCGTGCCAGCGGCGCGATCTCGCCGGGGTGACTGGTCCCGACTTCGTAGACGGCGAAACGCGCGTCGGCGGGTGTGCGCGCCAGGGACAGCGGTACGCCGAGGTGGTTGTTGAGGCTCCCTGGCGTCGCGAAGGCGTCGAGTGCCCGTGCGAGGAACGTCTTGGCCGTGGTCTTGCCGCTGCTGCCCGTGATCGCGGCCACGCGCGCGGAGGTGCGCTCCCGTGCCGCGCGGCCGAGGTCCCAGAGCCCGTCGAGGGTGTCGGGAACGATCAGGCGGGGTCCTGGGCCCGGTGCTTCTCGATGCACGAGGCGATGCACGAGCGCGCCCGCGGCGCCGGCGGCCTCCGCGGCCTTGAGGAAATCATGGCCATCGCGGGCGGATGCCCGTGCGCCTGGGAATCGCGGTCCGGGATCTCCGCTCAGGGCGATGAACAGGTCGCCCGGGGCGAGCTTGCGCGAATCGATGTCGACGCCGCGGACAGCGGGTCCCTCCACCGGGTCCGCGCCGACCGCCTCGCAGAGTTCCGGCCAGGTCCACAGGATGCCGTCGCCCATCGCGCCATGTTATCGGAAATGAGCGGGATGTCCGCCGGGAACGCGGCCGGCGGGCCCGCACTGCCGCTTGCGGGTCGGACGGCCACCCCCGAAAATGGCGGCTCCCTGCCTATCGCCACGGTGTTCCATGTCCGTACGAGACACGATGCGCGGATTCTTCGCGGGCGTTGCCCGCGCTTTCGCTTTCCTCCGGTTGGCGCTCGCCAACCTGTTCGTGGGCCTGCTGTTGCTGGCCTTCGTCGCGGCCGCGGTGATGGGGGGCCGCGGGAGTGCCGGCGTGCCCGACGGGACGGCCCTGGTGGTGGCTCCCAAGGGCGCCATCGTCGAGCAGCCCGGCACCCCGGACCCGTTGCCGGCGTTGCTGGGCGCCGGCGGGTCGGGCCAGGTCACCGCCGCGGACCTGTTGCGGGCCATCGAGGGGGCGGCGTCCGACGACCGTGTCGCGGTGCTCGCGATGGACCTGAGCGACCTCTGGTACGTGAGTCCGGCGAACATCGAGTCGCTGGGCGCCGCCATCCGCACGTTCCGGGAGAGCGGGAAGAAGGTGATCGCGTCGAGCGACCAATACACCCAGGACCGCTACCACCTGGCGAGCTTCGCCGACGAGGTCTACCTGCATCCGCTGGGGCAGGTCGTCCTCCCCGGGTACGGCATGTACCGCGACTACTACTCGGGGCTGCTCGACAAGCTCAAGGTCAACGTGCACGTGTTCCGCGTGGGCACCTACAAGGCGGCGGTCGAACCCTTCACGCGTCCGGACATGTCGCCGGAAGCGCGCGAAGCCAACCTGACGCTGGTCACGGACCTTTGGGAAAGCTACGTGAACAGCGTCGCCGAGAACCGGAACATGACCCCGGCGGCGGTCCGGCGCTTCGCCGACGAATACGATGTCCTGCTGGCCGAGGTCGGCGGCGACCCGGCCCGCGCCGCCCTCGAGAACGGCCTCGTCGACGAGCTGCTGACCCCGGAAGCGCTGCGGGAGCGGCTGGCCGCCGAAGTCGGCGAGGAAGAAGCCGACGACCTGTCCCGCACGCCGTTCTCCAGCTACCTCCTCGCCACGGGGCCAAAGTTGCCGGGGTCCGGGGACCGGATCGCGGTGGTCGTCGCGCAGGGCGCCATCCAGATGGGGGATCAGCCCCGGGGCAGCGTCGGATCGGACTCGACCGCGCGGCTCATCCGGCGTGCGCGGGAAGACGACTCCGTCAAGGCCGTCGTGCTGCGGGTGGACTCGCCGGGGGGCAGCGCCTTCGCCTCGGAAGTGATCCGGCAGGAACTCGAACTCGCGCAGACCGCGGGCAAGCCGGTGGTGGCCTCGATGGGCGGCGTGGCGGCGTCGGGCGGATACTGGATCTCCGCCACGGCGGACGAGATCTGGGCAGCGCCGACCACGATCACGGGGTCCATCGGGGTCTTTTCGATGATCCCCAGCCTGGAGGACAGTTTCGCGTCGGTCGGCATCACCCGCGACGGCGTCGGCAGCACCGCGCTCTCGGATTCGTACGACGTCTTCTCCGGCGTGAGCGAACGCATGGGCAGCATCCTGCAGGCGTCGGTGGACCATGTGTACGAGCGTTTCCTGAACCTCGTGGCCCGCGGGCGGGACATGGCGGTGGAGGATGTCGACGCGGTCGGCCAGGGTCGCGTCTGGACCGGCCGCAAGGCTCTGGAACTCGGGCTGGTGGACGGCCTGGGCGATCTCGAGCGGGCGGTGGAGGCGGCGGCCAGGCTCGCGGAGCTGGACGAGTACAGCGTTACGGTGTTCGAGAAGGAACTCTCTCCCGCAGAGGAGTTGCTGATGCGTTTCGCGGACAACCTCGGGTTCGCCGACTCCGCGGCGGCGTACTGGGTCCGACGCGCCCTGTCGAGCGTGGAGGAACTGCACGCGCTGAACGACCCGGGGCACATCTACGCCATCTGCGCGAACTGCCCGGGGCGCTGAGGGGGACCGGGATCATGGGCGACTTTGCACGAAGAGAGATCCGTCTTGCGGACCTGTGCGAGCCGATCAGCCACTACACGGACGCCGTGCGCTTCGGAAATCTGCTGTTCATTTCGGGAATGGTGGGGGTGGACGCGCAGGGGCGCATGGTCGGCGAGGGGGATGTCGTGGCGCAGGCCAGGGCGACATTCGGCAACATCGGGCGCGTCCTCGAGTCCGAGGGCGGGAGCTTCGCCGACGTGCTCAAGGTGACGGTGTACCTGCGCAACGTGGAGGATCGCGCCAGGATCGACCCGGTGCGTGCCGAGTTCTTCGGGGACGCGCGGCCCGCGAGCACCCTGGTCGAGGTATCCAAGCTCGTCCACCCCGGACTGCTGATCGAGGTCGAGGCGATTGCCGGCTTGCCCGAGGGCGCCGTCGGGGACGGGTCACGGGGCTGACGTAGGGTGGCCGACCAGTTGGCGGCGCCGTAGCCGTTGTACACAGTCGTCTACGAGGACGCCGACCTTCTCGTTCTCGACAAGGCCAGCGGTGTTTCCGTGCTCGCCGACCGGACGGGAGCGCCTTGCCTGTGGGATGAACTGAAGCGCCGCTATCCCCGCCCGCGCCTTGTCCACCGCATCGACAAGGGCACCAGCGGCCTGCTGCTCGTGGCCCTCACGGCGACACGCCAGCGTGCCTTGGCACAGGCGTTCAACAGCCAGGTGATCCGCAAGCACTACCTGGCCGTCGTGGCCGGCCACATCGCCGCCGGTGCGACGCTGCGCATCGCTTTGCCGCTCCAGCGTGGCCGCAAGAGCCGCTACCGGGTGGCCGGCTTGCGCGAGGAAATCCGCTCCTCCCGCCAAGGCTGGACATTGCCGCCCCTCGAGCGCCAGGGCGGCCGCGAGTCGACGACTCGTGTGCGCGTCATCCGCACCTCGCCCAGCCGTTCGCTCTTGGCGGTGCAACCCCTCACCGGCCGCGCCCACCAGATCCGCGTCCACCTTGCCTGGATCGGCCACGCCATCGTCGGCGATCACCTCTACGGCAGACCATCGTCCGAAGAACAGGCCGGACCCCGCCTTGCGCTCCACGCGCACCGCCTCGCGGCACCCGGATTCGGCACCTTCAAAGCACTGCCGGACGCCCAATTCGACACCTTGCTCTCACCGAGCGCATAAGGACCCGGCCCAAGGGCGTCTGTCCTGACTCGATCTCGATCTCGCCAGATTGCAGGCTTGGGTCACGTCCGTCACTCTTCCTTCGATAAGGGGACACACGCGAAACGCGTCCTACAGTTGCGTGGGCGGTTTCCTACGCTGGCGGGAAGACGTAGGGGGGCTTGTCCCCGCCCGGGGTGGTCCGTGCGCGATCCCGGGACGCCGCAAAAGAAGCGGGACGGGGCGCTACGAGGGCGGGGGACGGGACGCCGCAAGGGCGTCCCCTACTAGAACAAGCGAACGCGGGTGCGGCTCGGGGCTCTGGAGACGCGGGCCTGGCGGCGGCGGCGCATGCGCCCGTGCAGGTCGCGCCGCTTCTGGGTGAGCCACTGGTCGCGCGTGACGTTGGGGTCGCGGTTGCGCGAGGCCTCCTCCCGCTGGTAACGGCGGAAATCCTCGAAAGCGTCGATCTCGGGTCTCAGCTCCCGCACGATGAGCTCGATCATGATCGCGTCGTCGAGGTAGCCGAGCACCGGCACGCTGTCGTGAATGATGTCTTCCGGATTGGCGAAGTAGGAGAGCGCCGCGAGGACGTTGCGGCGTTCCTGCGCCGGCAGGTTCCACTCGCTGTCGCGGAGCATGTCGACCAGGCTCGCCACGCGCCCGACCCGCTGCGAGACGAAGTTGGGGACGTTGCCGCCCTGCACGACTTCGATCATCGCTTCCGCGCGGCCGATGACTTCTTCCGGGGCGGCCCGCTTCATGCTTTCCTGGGCGCGCTTCATCGCCGTGCGGAAATACTCGAGGTCCTTCTCCTCGAGATCGAAGGTAATCCGAAGCGACATTGCGCCCTCCCGTGCCGATTGCGCGGCGACTATACCATCATCGATTGCGCACCGATTTGCGCACCGATTCATGCACCGATTTACGCACCGATTTACGCACCAAGGGCAGCGCCTCGCGCAGCACGCGGTGCAACGCATCCTGGTCCATCACGCCGCGCAGAAGCTCCGCTCCGGGCCCGGTTGCGTATGCGGCAACGTCCTGCCCGCCGTGGGTTTCCGCCGCCAGCGGCAAGGTCGCCGCCTGCCGGTAGTCCGGCGCCAGGGGATCCTCGTCCTCCAGTTCCACGGCGCGGAAACCAGGGCCGTTCGCGTAGCTCAGGGTGGTGTAGGGCCGTTGCCGGGCGTCGGTCAGCGGTTCGCCCGCCACGGTGGCGTACCCCAGGATCGGATTGCCGCGTTCCGAATAGCCGCTGATGCTCAGGGTGTGGGCGTGGTCGGCGGTCACCAGGATCAGGGTCGAGGAGGGGTCCGTCAGTTCGACCGCGGTGCGTACCGCCGCGGCGAGCGCGATGGTGTCCTCCAGCGCCCGGTAGGCATTGCCCGCGTGGTGCGCATGGTCGATGCGGCCGCCTTCCACCGTCAGGAAGAAGCCCTTCGGGCCCCGCGACAGCCGTTCGATAGCCACCCGCGTCATCTCGGCGAGGGACGGCTCGCCGGCCGTGTCTTCTTCCCGGTCGGTCTCCCAGGCCATGTTCGAACGCGAGAACAGACCGAGCAACTGGCCCTCCTCGGAGACGGCGCGCAGGAGCTCCTCGTTCCAGACGTATTGACGGCCCGCCCCGCCCGCGAGCCACTCGTCGATCAGGTGCCGTCCATCGCGTCGCTCGCCGGTGCGCGACGGATACTCCGGATCGGCAACGTCCACCGGGAGGAACGCCCCCCTGCCGCCCCCCAGCACGATGTCGATGCCGTCGCCGTGGGGGAACTCGACGAACTGGCGGGCGATGTCCCTGCACGCGCCGTCGTGTCCCTCCGGCAGGTCCGCGTCGGACTCCCAGGAACGCTCGGACGCGTGCGCGTACAGGGCGGCCGGCGTTGCGTGGGTCACGGTGGTCGTCGTGACGATGCCGGTCAGCATGCCCGCGGCCTCGGCTTCCTCGGCCAGGGTCGGCAGCGCGGCCGCCGCCGTCCCCGCGCAGTCGCCGCGTTCGAGCTCGGGTCCGACGCTCAGCACCCCGGCACGCGTCTTGACGCCCGTGACGATGGCGGACATCGTGCCGGCGGAGTCCGCCACCTGGGCGTCCGTGTTGTAGGTCTTGACGAGGGCCACGTTCTCGAAGCGCTCGAACGAGAGGTAGTGTTCTTCCCCGGGACCGCCGAGCCGCTGGCCTTCCAGGATGCGCGCGGCGGTGACGGTCGCGACCCCCATGCCGTCGCCGACGAAGAGGATGGCGCTGCGCGGCGCCTCGGCGACGGTGGCGGACGCGCATGCCAGTACGGCCGAGCATGCGGCGGCGCGGAGCCCGCGCCGGCTCATCGGACCGCTTCCCGCATCGTCACGAACTCCTCCGCCGCCGTCGGGTGGATGCCGATGGTCCGGTCGAAGTCCGCCTTGGTGGCGCCGGCGTTGATCGCGACGGACAGGCCCTGCACGATCTCGCCCGCCTCCGGACCCACCATGTGCGCGGCGACGACCCGGTCGCTGTCGCCGTCGACGAGCAGCTTCATCAGCGTGCGCTCCTCGCGGCCCGTCAGGGTGTGCTTCATCGGCCGGAACGTCGACTCGAACACCTGGAGGGCGGGAAACCGTTCCCGGGCGCGCTCCTCCGTCGGACCGACGGTGCCGATGTTCGGCTGGCAGAAGACGGCCGTCGCGACGCTCTCGTAGTCCACCGTGCGGTCCTCGCCGCCGAACAGGTTATAGGCGATGCACATGCCCTCCGCGATCGCCACGGGGGTGAGCTGGACGCCGCCGGTCACGTCGCCGATCGCAAAGACATGGGGCACGTTGGTGCGATAGGCAGCGTCGACGGGCACGGCTCCGGCGTCCGTGCACGTCACCCCGGCGTGCTCGAGGCCGAGCCCCGCGGTGTTGGGCGCGCGTCCCGTGGCGTACATGACGAGGTCCGCCTCGATGGGCTCCCCGGCCGCGGTCCGCACCAGCAACGCGTCGCCGTGGCGTTCGACGGACGTCACCCGCGTGTCGAAGCGCAGGTCGATGTCCTTGTGCCGCAGTTCGTCCGCCACGAAGTGACGGACGGCGCCATCGAAGCCCCGCAGGAAGAGCGGCCCCCGGTACAGCAGCGCGGTCTCGGCGCCGAGGCCGCGGAAGATGCCCGCGAACTCGACGGCGATGTAGCCGCCGCCGACGATGACCGCGCGCTCGGGAAAGCGGTCGAGGTAGAAGGCTTCGTTGGAAGTGATCACGTGCTCCGCCCCCGGCACGGACGGCACGCTCGGCCAGCTCCCCGTTGCCACCAGCACGTGCTCCGCGGTCACCGTCTCCCCGTCGACCGCGATGCTATGGGGCCCGGTGAGCACGGCGCGGGCATCGATGACCTCGGCGCCGGCGCCCTCGAGCAGGTTGCGGTAGACGCCGTTCAGGCGCTCGATCTCGCGGGTCTTGTTGTCGCGCAGCGCCGGCCAGTCGAACGCCGGCGGCGCGCTGGTCCAGCCGTAGGCGGCGCCGTCCTGAAAGTCCTCCGCGTAGTGCGAGCCATACACGAAGAGCTTCTTCGGCACGCATCCCACGTTCACGCACGTTCCGCCGAGGTAGCGTTCCTCGGCCACGGCGACGCGGGCGCCGAGGGCCGCCGACATGCGCGCCGCCCGGGTCCCCCCCGACCCGGCGCCGATGACGAAGAGGTCGTAGTCGAATTGCATCGTTGCTGGTGCCTGTGGACGTGGTGTTTGCGGAGTCCGCGCCCATTCGCCGGGGCGCCGGCGACGGCGCGTCGGAGGCGCTGGGCTGCTGGCGGCGGCGTCGGGCGCGGAGTATTGCAAACCGGGCCGCAAACCGCGAACCTTCGACCGCCCGAAGCGCCGCGAACCGTTCCCGCGAGGCGCCTGTTGCCCTGGGGGCCGTCATGAATCTCACCGTGTTCGGAGCCGGTTACGTCGGTCTCGTCACCGGCGCGTGTTTCGCGGAACGCGGCAACCGGGTCGTCTGCATCGATGTCGACACCGGCCTGATTGCCGACCTCGAGCGCGGCACGGTCCCGATCCACGAACCGGGGCTGGCGGAACTCGTCGCGAACGGGCGGCGCACCGGCCGTCTGAGCTTTTCGACGGACGCGGCGGCCGGCGTCGCCCATGGGGACGTGCTGTTCATCGCCGTGGGTACGCCGCCCGACGAGGACGGCTCGGCCGACCTCTCCCATGTGCTGGATGTCGCCTCGACCATCGGCCGATACCTCGACGCCCCGATGATCGTCGTCGACAAGTCCACGGTCCCGGTCGGTGCGGCGGAGCGCGTCCGGCAACGCATCGCGGCGGGTCTGGACGAGCGCGGCGCAACCGTGGAATTCGACGTCGTCTCGAACCCCGAGTTCCTCAAGGAGGGCGCCGCGGTCGCGGACTTCATGAAGCCCGACCGCGTGATCATCGGCAGCGACAGCCCGCGGGCGGCCAGGAGCCTCGAGCGCCTCTATGCTCCGTTCAACCGCAACCGGGACCGGGTGGTGCACATGGATGTCCGCTCGGCGGAGCTGACGAAGTACGCCGCCAACGCCATGCTCGCGACGCGCATCAGCCTCATGAACGAACTCGCCAACCTGGCCGAACGGCTCGGCGCGGACATCGAGGCGGTACGCCGGGGCATCGGCTCCGACCCGCGCATCGGGCCAAGCTTCATCTATCCCGGGATCGGCTATGGGGGTTCGTGTTTTCCGAAGGACATCCGCGCACTCATCAGGAGCGCGGAAGACGCGGATTGCACGGTGGAGATGCTACGCAGCGTGGAAACCGTGAATGCGCGCCAGAAGGTGCTGCTGTTCGACAAGATGCAGGCGTACTTCGAAGATGGTCTCGAGGGGCGCACCTTCGCGTTCTGGGGACTGGCCTTCAAGCCCAACACGGACGACATGCGGGAAGCGCCGAGCCGCGTGCTGATGGAGCGGCTGTGGGAGGCGGGAGCGTCCGTACGCGCCTATGATCCGGCGGCCCGGGATTCGGCGCGCCGCATCTACGGAGAGCGCGAGGGCCTGGTCCTCTGCGACAGCCGCGACGACGCCCTCGACGGCGCCGACGCGCTGGCGGTGGTTACCGAGTGGGCGGAGTTCTGGAGTCCGGACTTCGGCGCGATCAAGCGGTCGCTGGGACGGCCGGCGATCTTCGACGGACGCAACCTCTACGACCCTGCCCTGCTCAGGGAACTGGGCTTCGATCATTTCCCGATCGGCCGGACAGCCGGCTGGGCAGATTCATGAAGGTCCTGGTGACCGGCGGCGCCGGGTACATCGGCAGCCACACCGTGCTGGAACTCGTCGCGGCGGGGCACGATCCGGTGCTGCTCGACAACTTCTCCAATGCATCGCCTGGGGCGCTGTCGGGTCTCAATGCGCTAGCCGGCCGGGAGATCGCGTGGGTCGAGGGCGACATTCGCGACGGAGGCTGCCTCGACGCGGTGTTCGGGGACGGCGACTTCGACGCGGTCATCCACTTTGCGGGGCTCAAGGCCGCCGGCGAGTCGGTGGCGGAGCCGCTGCGCTACTACGCGAACAATGTCGCCGGCACCGTCCGCCTGCTCGAACGCATGGAAACCCACGGCGTCAGGACGCTGGTCTTCAGTTCCTCCGCGACGGTCTACAGGGTCGTTGGCGCGGACGACTACGCGCCGCGCGGGGAGAGCGCGCCGACCGGGCCGGAGAGTCCTTACGGGCGCACGAAGCTCATCGTGGAGGAACTGCTGCGCGACCTCTGCGCCGCGCATCCGGACTGGCGCGTCTCCGTGCTGCGCTATTTCAATGCGGTCGGCGCCCATCCGAGCGGGACGATCGGGGAGGACCCGACGGGCATCCCGAGAAACCTGCTGCCGTGCATCGCTCAGGTGGCGGTCGGACGGCGCGAACTGCTCGAGGTGTTCGGCAACGATTACCCGACCCGGGACGGAACCTGCGTGCGGGACTACCTCCACGTCGTCGACCTGGCACGGGCGCATATCCGGGCCGTCGACTACCTCGGGCGAAACCCGGGCTTTGCGGTGCACAACCTCGGTACCGGACGCGGGAGCACGGTGTTCGAAGCGATCCGCGCGTTCGAGCGGGCGAGCGGGCAGTCGATCCCTTACCGTGTCGTCGCACGCCGCCCGGGAGACGTCCCCGTCTACGTGGCCGATCCGGCGCTGGCGCAGGAGGAACTCGGCTGGACCGCCGAGTGGGATCTCGATCGAATGTGCGCCGACCTGTGGCGCTGGCAGTCGACGCATCCGGACGGTTTCGACTGATCGCGAACGTCTTGATACTGTAATTTCATACAGGTAATCTGAGCGGCCCTATATGAAAAGACAGCATTCCGATGGACCGCTCTGGAGCCGTGCTCGACCATCCTGGCCTGTGGCGCGCCCGGCATCTCGTACGCGCCCGCACCCGCTCCGGTCATCCGACCGGATTCCCGCCGCTTGACGCAATCCTGCACGACGGCGGCTGGCCGCCGGCCGGGCTGACCGAGTTCCTGTACGACACCCCGGGCGTCGGCGAGCTCCGCCTGCTGCTGCCGGCGCTCGCGCGCCTGAGCCATGCCGACGCCCGCTGGATTGCCTGGATCGCGCCGCCCTGCACGCCCTACGCTCCCGCACTGGCAAGCGCCGGCGTCGATCTGGACCGGGTGCTGCTGATCCATCCCCGAAACCGTCGCGAGGCCTTGTGGGCGACCGAACAGGCGCTCAGGAGCGGCGCGTCGAGCGCCGTGCTTGCCTGGCTCGACGAATCCGGACTCGGCCCGACCGGCGTCCGGCGACTGCAGCTCGCGGCGAAACAGGGTCGTGCCTGGGCGAACCTGTTTCGGCCCCGCAAGGCGTCCGCGAGGCCGTCGATGGCGGAACTGCGCATCCTGCTCGACGACGAGCCGAGCGAACGTTGCGACCGGGTCGGGGTCACCGTGCTGAAACGCCGCGGCGGCTGGGCGACCACGCGCCTGGTTCTCGAACTCGGTCGGGGCCCCTTCCCGAACGAATTCGAGTCGCTCGGGGACAGGATCGCATCCTGGCGGAGGAGCCTCGGGCGGAGCTTCGACAGTGCGCCAGTCCTGATCGATCGCCGTGGACTGCGCGGCATTCCGCCAGCGCCGCCAGCGCCGACAGCGCCAAAAGTGTCGACAGCGCAGCCGGGAGATTGACGTGCTGTGGTTCGCAGTGCACTTCCCGCGTCTCGGGCTCGAGATATTCGAGCGCCGGCATCCGGACGAGACCGCTTCCCCGGCCGTGCTCGTGGAGGACGGCAGGGTGCGTCTGACGAATGCCCCGGCACGGCAGGCCGGCATCGTGCCCGGATCCTCGCTCGCCACCGCACACGGCGTCGCCGCCCGGCTCAGGCACTTCGAACGCGACCTCCCCGCCGAGCTCGAGCGGCTACACCGCCTGGCCGAGACTGCCTACCGCTACACCTCGCACGTCAGTGCCTGCGCCCCGGACGGCCTGGTGCTCGACATGCACGGCAGCCGTGCTCTCTTCGATAACCTCTTCGACGGCATCGGCGCCGTCGCGGAAGACCTGGCGAGTCTCTTTGCCGACATCGGGCATGCAGCGCGGATCGCGTTCGCACACACCCCCGCGGGGGCGCTGACGCTGGCGCGCGCCGGACAGCGCCCTGCCGTGGAGGGGCCGGTGCACGCCGCGGCGCTGGAAGCCCTGCATGGCGTACCCCTCGCCTGTACCGAGATCGCGCCGCGCAACGTGGAACGGTTGGCGAACATGGGCATAGTCCGCATCGGACAACTGCTGGCGCTGCCGCGGGACGAACTCGGGGCGCGTTTCGGTCCGGCGCTCCAGGATTGCCTCTCGCGCCTGACCGGCGAAACCTCCGATCCGCGCACCCCGATCGTCCCCCGCGAGTCGTTCGCGTCCGCCGTGCACCTCATCGAAGCCATTTCGAACAAGCAGACGCTGCTGTTTCCCATGCGCCGCCTGACCGCCGAACTGGCGGCATGGCTGGGCGCAAGACAGCTCGGCGCAATGCGTCTCGTGTGGGGATTCCACCCGCTGCACGGCGCGCCATGCCACGTCGAGACCCGGTTCGCGAGTCCTCGCGCGGACGCCCGGGGAATCCTGGAAATCGCCCGGCTGCGCCTGGAGCAGGCCGACCTGCCGGAAGAGACGATGAGCATCGAACTGGCCGCCGCGGAAACCGCGCCGCGCGCGAGTGCCGCCGGCGGGCTGTTCGCAACCGAGGCCGGAACCGGGCTCGGAACTGGAGCAGCAACCGGAGAAAGCCATCCCGCCGCGCCCATGGAGCTCGTGGACGCGATCGAGGCACGGCTCGGCGATGCCGCCCTGCGCTGCCTGGCGTTGGCGGACGACCATCGCCCGGAGCGCGCCTGGACGTCGCGGCGTCCGGGACGCAAGCCCGGCGGAGTCTCCCGCATGCCGACGGAGGTCTCCGCGGCACCTGGACGGCGTCCACTCTGGTTCTTCGATCCCCCGCGTCCGGTCCGCATCCATCGCTTCCGCCTCCTTGCCGGCCCGGAGCGCATCGAATCGGGATGGTGGGACGACGCCGTCGCGCGCGACTATTACGTCGCCCTCGGGGAGGACGGCGCCCAGTGCTGGCTGTTCCACACGCGCGGAAGTGCCCGTCCGCGGCGTCGCGGCGTCGACAGCCGATCCGATGACGGCTGGTTCCTGCATGGCTACTTTTCCTGAGCTCCCTGCGTCGCCGAACGCGCGGGACGCCACGGGGGCGGCCCGCGCAGGTCTTGTCGAGGGGACGTTCGCCGAGCTGCACGCGATCTCGAACTTCAGCTTCCTGCGCGGCGCCTCGCATCCCGAGGAACTCGTCCGGCAGGCATGGACGCTCGGGTATTCCGCGATCGCGATCACCGACGAATGCTCGCTTGCCGGCGTGGTTCGCGCCCACGTGGCGGCACGGGAATGCTCCGCACAGGAGGCGGGAGGAAGCGGCATCAAGCTCATCGTCGGAGCCGGGTTCCGGCTTGCCGCGCAGGACGGTCCGGACGCCGCGGCGACCGTGCGCCTCGTGCTGCTCGCGCCCACGAGACAGGCCTATGGACAGCTTTCGGAGTTCATTACCCGGGGACGGCGCCGCAGCCCGAAAGGGGAGTACGCCCTGGGGCTCGACGACCTGCTCCCCGACGACAGCGGCTATCCCGGCGTCGGGGACTGCCTGGCGCTGTGGATCCCCGCGTTGGCGCCGATCGGCGATCTCCTCGAGGAAGGAAGGCGCCTGAAAGCCCTGCTGCCGCACCTGTGGATCGCGCTCGAGGTCTTCCTGGAGCCATCGGACCTCGACCGGACCGCCAACGCCCTGACGCTCTCGACACGGCTTGAGCTCCCCATCGTGGCCAGCAACGACGTGCACATGCACGTCGCGGGACGGAAGCCCCTGCAGGATGTCGTCAGCGCGGTCCGGCTGCGGACCACGGTCGCGGAACTCGGTACGCAGGCGCATGCCAACCGCGAACGCTGCCTGCGCTCCCTCGACTGCCTGGCGGGACTCTATCCGCGGGAAATGCTCGAGGAGTCCGTCGCCATCGCCGACCGCTGCAGCTTCTCGCTCGACGAATTGCGCTACGAGTACCCGGAGGAACTCGTGCCGGAGGGCCGCACGCCCGGAGAACACCTGCGCCGGCTGACGTTCGACGGCGCCCGGGAGCGCTGGCCGGACGGCGTGCCGGAGGACGTCGCCGAACTCATCGAGAAAGAGCTCGAACTCATAGCGAAGCTCTCCTACGAGTACTACTTTCTGACCGTCCACGACATCGTCCGGCATGCGCGGACGCTCGGCATCCTCTGCCAGGGCCGCGGCTCCGCCGCCAACTCGGCCGTGTGCTACTGCCTGCGCATCACCGAAGTCGACCCGTCGCGCATGCACCTCCTGTTCGAGCGTTTCGTATCCGCGGAGCGCGACGAGCCGCCGGACATCGACGTGGACTTCGAGCACGAGCGGCGCGAGGAGGTCATCCAGTACATCTACGGCCGCTACGGCCGCGACCGCGCGGCGCTCGCCGCCACCCTGATCACCTACCGTCCGCGCAGCGCCATCCGGGACGTCGGCGGCGCCCTCGGGCTCGACGCCGGTCTCGTCGACGCGCTGGCGAAGTCGATGGCCTGGTGGGACGGCCGCGACGCCGTCGATGCGCGCCTGCGCGCCTGCGGACTCGACCCGGACAGCCGCGTCGCGCGCCAGTTCCTGTTTCTCGTCAACGAGATCCTCGGCTTCCCGCGCCACCTGTCGCAACATGTCGGCGGCTTCGTGATCTCGAAAGGCCCCCTCCCCCGGCTCGTCCCGATCGAGAACGCCGCCATGGCGGACCGCACCGTCATCCAGTGGGACAAGGACGACCTCGAATCCCTCGGACTTCTGAAG
Organism: Pseudomonadales bacterium; assembly: GCA_963664635.1. Lineage (GTDB taxonomy): Bacteria > Pseudomonadota > Gammaproteobacteria > Pseudomonadales > Azotimanducaceae > VXNE01. The sequence goes on from OY761542.1 coordinate 2,782,314, forward strand.
GTCGACGTGCTCGGGCTCGGCATGCTGACGGCGATCCGCAAGACCCTGGATCTCGTCAACGACGTTCGGGGGCATCGCGCGGCCGGCGCCGAGCTCACCGTCGCGGACATTCCGCCGGAAGATCCCCTTACCTACGCGATGCTGCAGAACGCCGACAGCGTGGGCGTCTTCCAGGTGGAGTCCCGCGCGCAGATGAGCATGCTGCCGCGGCTCAGGCCGGAGAACTTCTACGACCTGGTCATCGAGGTGGCGATCGTCCGTCCCGGGCCCATCCAGGGGAACATGGTGCATCCCTACCTGCGCCGCCGCCAGGGCCTCGAACCGGTCAGCTACTCGAGCGAGGGCGTGCGCGAGGTGCTCGAGCGCACCCTGGGAGTGCCGATCTTCCAGGAACAGGTGATCGAGCTCGCCATGGTGGCGGCCGGGTTTTCCGGCGGCGAAGCCGACCGTCTCCGGCGCGCCATGGCGGCGTGGAAGCGGCGCGGCGGACTCGAGCACTTCGAGCAGAAACTCGTCGACGGCATGCTCGAGCGCGGCCACGACCGCGAGTTCGCCGAGCGCATCTTCCAGCAGATCAAGGGTTTCGGCGAATACGGCTTTCCGGAGTCGCACGCCGCGAGTTTCGCTTTGCTGGTCTATGTCTCCGCCTGGCTCAAGCGCCACGAGACGAGCGCCTTCTTCTGCGGCCTGCTGAACAGCCTGCCGATGGGTTTCTACACGCCCTCGCAGCTACTGCAGGACGCCGTTGCCCACGGCATCGAGGTGCGCGAGGTCGACGTGCAGAAGAGCGGCTGGGACTATCGTCTCGAGCCCGGGAGTCCGGAACACGCGTGCGAGGGGCGCCTGCGGTTCCCGGAGCCGGTAATGCCGCAACCCGCCATTCGCGTCGGCATGCGCCAGATCAAGGGTCTCTCCGAGGAAGTGGCGGACCAGGTCGCCGCCGCCCAGCCGTTCGCGGACATCGGCGATCTCGGACGCCGCGCGCGGCTCTCCCGGCAGGACCTCGATTTCCTGGCGCGCGCCGGCGCACTCAAGGGCCTCGCCGGGCATCGCCACCAGGCCCATTGGGACGCCGCGGGCGTGGACGACCCGAGCGCGATCTGGCGCGCCGCGGAAGCGCACGCGCCCTACCGCACCCGCGCCCGCCTCGAACGCCCCGGTTCCGGCGACGACCTGATCGCGGACTACCGCTACCTCGGCCTCACCCTCGGCCCGCACCCGATGTCGCTGCTGCGCGAAGATCCGGCGCTGCGCAACTGCAGGACCGCGTCCGACCTCCTCGAATGCCGACCGAACCAGTTCGTCCGCGTCGCGGGCATCGTGACGTGCCGGCAACGCCCCGGCTCGGCGACGGGCGTCGTCTTCATGACCCTGGAGGACGAGACCGGCAACAGCAACATCATCGTCTGGAACTCCGTGCTCACCCGCTACCGCGCCGAACTCCTGCAGGGCCGGCTGCTCGCGATCAAGGGCGTGGTCGAACGCGAGCGGTCGGTCATCCACGTGGTGGCCGGCGAGGTGCGCGACCTGACCGACCGGCTGGCGGGGCTGTCGACGCGGGCGGATACCATGGAGTCGTTCACAAGCCGGAATTTCCATTGAGGCGGACCGAAGGAGGGCATCCGCGTCTACCTGCGGCGCAAGCATGCGCGGGGCCCCATGCTACGATGCTCAACCCCCGCGGAGGGGTGGCTGAGCGGTCGAAAGCGCTGGTCTTGAAAACCGGTGAGGGTAACGCCTCCCAGGGTTCGAATCCCTGCCCCTCCGCCAAAGCCGTTCCGAATAAATGTGCATTTTGGACCGCCCAAAATGCACATCGGCTGCCTGATCCGCTCGTAAGTTACTGAAATACGGTTCCGTCCGAAAGGCGCTGCAACTGGCCAGATGCAATGGTGCACTTCGGGGGATGCAGCGCTTCTCGCATGATCGCCCGGTCGAGCAAGGGGCAGCAGCGGGCTAATGGGCCTGTTCGCCGCGACTTCGCCGCGACAAGGCGGGCTATGCGGCGCGGTATACTGCACATGTGATGGCGACGCTGGGTGCGCGGCGATGCGGGACTTGTTCGAGTACGTCGCGCGGACAGAACTGCCACGGGCGAAGCGGCGAGCCATCCGCGCGCACTGGCGGGGAGGCAAGTTCGGGAGCATATTCCCGGCCGGCTCGAGCGCCGGACCGCAACTACTCGTTGGCCGCGAGACGCACATCGCGCGCCTGAACGCGCTCGGGCACGAATTGCTGCGGAACCGCGCCGACGAGGAAGCTCGCATCATCGGGGTCGCCCTGTACGGTCCGCGCGGCACCGGCAAGACCGTGTTGCTGTCCGCCCTCAAGCGCACGCTGACGGAGCCGCGCGGTGGGGCCGCCACATCGGTCGACATATCCGGCGAAAGCGCCCCCGCCGACCCGAGGGAGGTGGCGGAACTGATCTCCTCCATGTCCCCCACTCGGGGCGGCGAGTGGGAGGGGAAAATCGAGGCGTCAGGCGCGATGGCAGGCCTCGCCAAGGTCAAGGCCGGCGTCTCCCGGAAGCCCGGGGGCCCCGCCCCCGCCCCGATGGACATCTCGAGCGCCCTGACCGCGCTATCCGACGCGGACGGCGGCAAGCCGGTGCTGGTCACCATGGACGAGGCACACGCCGCCCCCCCAGAGGCACTGGGCGCGCTATTGAATGCCGCCCAGGTCTTGAACGGCAAGGGTGTCCCCGTCGCGGTCGCGCTGGCCGGCACGCCCGATCTGGTGGATGCCTTGAGCGACGCGAAGGCCACGCGGTTCATGGACCGCGCGCCGAGGGAGCGCCTGGTCCCGGTGGGCAACCTCACCGCGGCCGACTGCGCGGCGACGGTCGCCGCACCGCTCGACGCGCTGGAACTGAAATTCGACCCGGCGGCGCTCGCCGCCGCCGCCGAATGGTGTCGGGGCAGCCCTTATTTCAGCCAGGTGCTCGGGCTTGTCGCGCTGGAGAATGCGTCCGAAGGGCACGTGGACTTCGCCGCCGGCGGGGCGGTGGAAAGAGCGTTCCGCGCCCAGGCCGAACAGCGCTATGTGCGAGCATGGCGCGACCTTGAGAAACGGGGCATGACGACGTGCGCCAGGCAACTGGGGGCGCTATGGCGGTGGGGCGGAGAAGCGCCGCAGCGTCGCATCTCCAGGTCCCGGGTCGATAACTCCGTGCGGTCCGGCCTGCGCCACCCGATGAATCCGGAGGCTCCCCGCCCGGACGCCGCCGAAGCGCTGTCCCACTTCGAGCACTTGGGGCTGCTGTGGCAACCCTCCGGGGGCATCGACGACGACTGGGAACTCGGCCTGCCGAGCTTCTTCGACTACGTCGAGGCGCGGTTTCGGGACCCCGGGCACGAGGAGGAACACGCCGTGCTTGCCGCCTTGGACGCGGACCTGCGCGAGAAGGTTCTGCCGCACCCGACCGGCGCGGGGGCTGCCCCCTAGCCCGCATTTCTCACCAGGGGCCGTGATGATCGCGGAGGATTTTGGCCGCGTGCGCGTGCTCGCGACCGAGAGCATAGCGGGGCCTACGGTTGAGGGAGCATGTGCGCGCACGCGGCCAAAAGACCCGCGAGGGCGCGGCCAGCGCAGTCCGTACTTGGCGCGATCACTTGGCATCGTAGTCAACTACTTGAAACCCAAGAGCCTTTTGACGCCGACTAGCGGCCTGGTGAGAAATGCGGGCTAGAATCAAGGCGGCCTGCTCGGCCGGCGGCACCAAAGGCGCGCGATTTCGCGGTGTCGATGGATTTTGGTGGCATCATGGCACTTCCTTCAGACCGGCCGAGGCCGTACAGGAAGACCGTGCAATGACCGATGCCAGCGCGCACGCCGAGAGAATGAAGGTCCAGCAGGCTGCCCACCGCAAGCGGGTCAAGGCATCGTCCGTCCCGGACCGGGGACTGGTCCTGGTCTACACCGGCGAGGGCAAGGGCAAGTCCAGTTCCGCCTTCGGCGTGATCGTCCGCGCGCTCGGCTGGGGCCAGCGGGTGGGCGTGGTGCAGTTCATCAAGGGCACGTGGAAGACGGGCGAACGCCAGTTCTTCTCGAAGTTCGAGGAGCAACTGGACTGGCACACCATGGGCGAGGGGTTCACCTGGGACACCCAGGATCTCGAGCGCGACACCCACACGGCCCGGCGGGCATTCGACAAGGCCCGGGAGATGCTCGAGAGCGGCGATTACGACCTGGTGGTTCTGGATGAGATAAACATCGCGTTGCGCTACGACTATCTGTCCGAAGGCGCTGTCATCGAGGGACTGGAGGCAAGATCCCCGCGCTCCAGCGTCATCCTGACCGGGCGGGATGCAAAGCCGGGCATCTGCGAATACGCCGATCTCGTCAGCGAAATGCGCGCCGTCAAGCATCCCTTCGACGCGGGCATCAAGGCCGTTCGCGGCATCGATTTCTAGCCAGTCACACCTCTCCCACCGCACGGGCAATTCCCCATCCGGCCGGGCATGCGGCCACTCATCGAATCATCGGGCCTCCACGATGCTGGACAACGCCACCTTGCCGTCCGTCCGACCGTCCGCGGCATCCAGGTGCGGGAGATCGGCCGCCACGATCAGGTACGCAACGCCATCGCCGCCGCCCGCCCAGTCTTCGGTGCCAAGCAGGAAGTCACCGAGACCGTCTCCGTCCACATCCCCGGTGGCGGCGACGACGGCGCTCGAGGACCGAGACTTGTCTTCGATCAGGAACTGCAGCGAGTGGCCCGTGGTGGCCGCTTCCCCAAGCGACGAGACTTCCGCGGGGACTTCGACGAACAGCGATCCCGAGACGACGTAAGCCATCGGTCTCGTCTGCACCGAGTCCGCCGTCAGCCGCCGGGCGCCGGCATCCCGGAGCTCTTGGCGGGCACGTCCGCCGCTTCCTCGCCTATGAAGTCCTCGAGCGCCAGGCGGGCCTCGTCGTCGCGCATCTGTCGCGGGGGGCTCTTCATGTAGTACGCGCTCGGCGCCTCGAGCGGTCCGGCGAGACCGCGCTCGAGCCCGACCTTGGCGCAGCGCAACGCGTCGATCACGACTCCGGCGCTGTTGGGCGAGTCGTGTACGGACAGGCGCAGCTCGATCTCCATCGGCGCGTCGCCGAAGCCGCGCCCTTCCATGCGGATGAAGGCGACCTTGTTGTCGTTCTGCCAGGGGACGTAGTCGGACGGTCCGATGTGGATGTCCTGGCTGTCCAGGCGCTCGTCGAGCTGGCTCTGCACGGACTCCGTCTTCGAACGTTTCTTCGACTGCAGGCGGGAACGTTCGAGCATGTTGAGGAAGTCGGTGTTCCCGCCGGTGTTGAGCTGGTAGGTCCGATCAAGCTCCACGCCCCGGTCCGCGAACAGGCGCGCGAGGGCACGGTGGATGATGGTCGCGCCCATCTGGCTCTTGATGTCGTCGCCGACGATCGGCAACCCGGCCGCGCGGAACCGGTTCGCCCAGTCCCCGTTGGAAGCCAGGAAGACGGGCACGCAGTTCACCATGGCGAGGCCGGCATCCAGGCAGGCCTGGGCGTAGTGGCGTACCGCCTGCTCCGACCCGACCGGCAGATAGCACAGCAGGACCTCGGCCCCGGTCTCGCGCAGCACGGCCGCCACGTCCACCGGAGGATCGTCGGCCGGGCGGAACGATTCGTCCTCGCCGTAGTTGGCCATGTGGGCGGCGACCCCGTCCAGGATTGGACCCATCCGCACGGTGACGCCGCTGGCGGCCAGTGTCGGCTGGAAGACCCGGGTGCAGTTGGGGCCGGCGAAGACGGCCTCCTCCAGTACGCGACCCACCTTGCGCCGGTCCACATCGAACGCGGCGACCACCTCCACGTCCGAGGGGCGCCAGCCGCCGATGGTTTCCTGCATCAGTCCGACCGGCTCCTTTTCGTTGCGGCTCCGGTAAAATTCAATGCCTTGGACCAGGGAACTGGCGCAGTTTCCGACTCCGGCGATGGCGACTTTTATCTTTCTCATGGTGTGCGCGGACGGTGCGCCGACCCTCGACTAGGCAATGACTTCCGGTCGGAACTTCACTGCATTATGAGCGATACACGGTCGCAATGTGAACCTCTGGCGATAGCGACGCCGGGCGGCGCACGGCCGTCGGCAGCGTCGGAACGGGCCCGGGCCGAACACCGAGCGCAGCGGAACGGGGCGCGCTTGGGCGCACCCCGGTAACGCCGCATGCGCATTTCGCTCCTGATTCTCGGGGCGCCGCTGACCACGGACGCACCGGCCCAAGCGCTGCGTTTCGCGCGGGCGGCCGTCGCCGCCGGGCACCGCGTGCACCGGGCGTTTTTCCACAAGGACGCCGTCGCCATCGCCAACCGCTACGTGTCGCTGCCGGGCGACGAGGTGGACATCGCCGCCCTGTGGCTGGAGTTCGCGCAGCGCCACGACGTCGAGGCGACCGTCTGCGTGGCGGCGGGCGCGCGCCGGGGCGTCGTCGACGAGGGGGAGGCGGCGCGGGCCGGCCGGCGCGGCGCAACGCTGCGGGAAGGCTTCCGGATAGCCGGTCTCGGAGAAATGGTCGGGGCGATGCTCGAGTCGGACAGGACGGTGACCTTCGGTGCGTAGCGTGCTCTATCTCCTGCGCCGGCCCCCGGCCCTCGCGGCCTACGAATCCGTCGAGATGATGCTCGTCTCCGGTGTGTTCGACCAGCCGGCGAGCGTGCTGTTCATGGACGATGGCGTACGGCAGCTTCCCGCGGCCCAGGATGGCGCCCGGGTCGGCCGCAAGGACATCGCGAAAGCCCTCGGCGCGCTCGCGACGTACGGGGTCGAGCAACTCCACGTGCATGCGGCCAGCGCGGCGGCACGCGGCATCGGGCCCGCCGACGTGGCCCTCGACGTGCGCTGGGTGGGCGACGACGAGGCCCGCGCGCTGCTCCATGGGGCCGACGTCGTGGTGACGGACTAGATTCCTTGAGCAGCCTTCGAGTGGACGGATGAGCCAAGTTTACGAACAGCGCCTCCGAGTTGCGGAGCAACTCGATCGCGTCGCCGCCAGGCGACGCACCTAGCTGGCATGTCGCTCCTGCACGTGGTCAGCCGGCCGGCGGGACTGGACTCCTGCCTCGCCAACGTGGCGGACGGGGACGCGCTGCTGTTCCTCGGCGACGGGGTCTACGCCGCTTCCGACGCGCGGCTCGCCACGGCCGGCGTGCCGGTGGCGGCCATCGCCGAGGACGCGGCCGGGCGCGGCGTGGCCGTGGCGGCGCCGGTATCGCCCGTGGGCTACGAAGCGTTCGTCGAACTCGTGGTGGCGCACGACGCCAGCGTGTCCTGGGGCTGAGGCATGCAGCGGGTCGAAACGGACACCGAGGGCTACCTGACGGATCTCTCGGGCTGGTCCCGCGAGGTGGCGGAGTGCCTGGCCCGCGACGCGGGCGTGACCCTGGGCACGGACCACTGGCGCCTGATCGAGGTCGTCAGGGACTTCTACCGGGAGACCGGCGTATCGCCGGCGATGCGTCCGCTCGTGAAGCTGGCGCGGGAGCGGCTGGGCGACGAGTTCGGCTCGAGCATCGCGCTCATGCAACTGTTTCCGGGGAACCCGGCGAAGCTGGTCGCGAAGGTGGGCGGGCTGCCGCGGCCGACGAACTGTCTCTGAGGGCGCGCCCTACGTCCCGGCCGGCGCGAAGCGGTCGCGCAGCGCCACCACGCGGCCGACGATGGTCGTCGTCGGCCCGGGCAGCCCGGCCCGCTCCACTTCGCCGGCGAGCGTCGCGAGGTTCGCGGTCACCACGGCCTGGTCCGGCAGCGTTCCCCTGGAGATCGTGGCGGCGGGCGTATCCGGGGCCATCCCGTGTTCGACCAGCCGCGCGGTCAGTTCCGCGAGGCCGGCCAGCCCCATGTAGACAACGAGCGTCTGGCCGGGCCGCGCGAGCTCCGGCCAGTCGAGGTGCATTTCACCGCCGCTGCGGTGGCCGGTGACGAAGCGCACGGACTGTGCCCAGTCCCGGTGCGTGAGCGGTATGCCGGCGTACGCGGCGCACCCGAGGGCGGCCGTGATGCCCGGCACCACCTCGAAGTGGATGCCGTGCTCGCGCAGGGTCTCGATCTCCTCGCCGCCGCGTCCGAAAACGAATGGATCGCCGCCCTTCAGGCGCACCACCCGGAGCCCGGCGCGACCGCCGGCGAGCAGCAGCTCGTTGATCTCGGCCTGGCGCCGGCCCCCGAAGGCGCGCCGCTTGCCCACGTACACCCGTTCCGCGTCGCGCCGGCAACGGTCGAGGACGGCGGCGGAGACGAGGTTGTCGTGGTAGACGATGTCCGCGCGCTGCAGCGTGCGCAGGGCCCTGAGGGTGAGGAGGTCGGCGTCCCCCGGCCCCGCTCCGACGAGGGACACGAGGCCACTGGCCGCCGCCGGGTCCCGCACCAGCCGGGCCAGCGTCGCGTCGGCGGCTGCCTCCGCCCCGGCTTGCACGAGTTCCGGCACCGGGCCATCGAGAAGCCGGTCCCACACCCCGCGGCGCCGGCTCTCGGGAACCGCTCGGTTGATGTCCGCCCGACGGCTGCCGAGGAACGCCGCCAGGCGGTCGAGGCCTGCCGGCAGTGCCGCTTCGATCCGCTCCCTGAGATGCCGGGCCAGGGCCGGGGCGGAACCGCCGGTCGAAATCGCGACCGTCACCGGCCCGCGATCCACGATGCTCGGGAAGCTCGCCGTGCACAGCGCCGGGTCGTCGACCGTATTGACCAGCACGCCGCTGGCCTGGCATGCGGCGTGGACGCGCCGGTTGACCGCGCGGTCCCCCGTGGCGGCAATCGCGAGCAGCACGCCGTGCACGTCCGCATCCACGAAACGGCGCTGCTCGAGGCGCACCGCCCCGCCGTCGGCCAGCCTCGCGATGCCGGCGTCGATGTCGGGCGCGACCACGGTGATCCGGGCGCCGGTCCGCGCGAGCATCTCGACCCTGCGCGCCGCGACGGCGCCGCCGCCCACCACCAGGCAGGCCTGGCCGTCGAGATGGAGGGAGAGCGGTAGCGTGTCCATGCGGCCCCGGGCTACGGCGGGTGGCGCTACGGCGGGGGCGTCCCGTCGAACGTCAGGTGCGACAGCCCGGGCAGGTACGGCCGGAGCGCATCCGGGACGGCCACCCTGCCGGCGCCGTCCTGGTAGTTCTCCAACACCGCGATGAGCGTGCGCCCCACGGCGAGCCCGGACCCGTTCAGGGTGTGCACGAACAGCGGCCGGCCGCCGTCGGGGTCCCGCACCCTGGCCAGCATGCGCCGCGCCTGGAAGTCGAGGAAGTTGCTGCAGGAGGATATCTCCCGATAGCCCCCCTGCCCCGGCAGCCAGACCTCGAGGTCGATGGTCTTGGCGGCCGAGAAGCCCAGGTCTCCCCCGCACAGCGCCACCGCGCGGTAAGGCAGCAGGAGGCGCTTGAGGATCTCCTCGGCGTGCCCGGTGAGTTCCTCGAGGGCGTCCCAGGACGTACCCGGCGCGACGATCTGCACCAGTTCCACTTTCTCGAACTGGTGCTGCCGGAAGATGCCCCGGGTGTCCTTGCCGTAGCTGCCGGCCTCGCGGCGGAAGCACGGCGTGTGGGCGACGTAGCGCAGGGGCAGCGCGTGCGCATCGAGGATCTCGTCGCGCACCAGATTCGTCACCGGAGTCTCCGCGGTGGGGATGAGATAGTGGCCCTCGTCGCCGGCCAGGGCGAACTGGTCGTCCTCGAATTTCGGGAGCTGGCCCGTGCCCCTGAGAGACGCCGCGTTGACGATGTACGGGACGTACACCTCCTCGTAGCCGTGGGCGTCGGTGTGCACGTCGAGCATGAACTGGATGAGGGCGCGATGCATGCGCGCCACGCTCCCCGACATCACGACGAAACGGGCGCCGGCGATCTTGGCGGCGGCTTCGAGGTCCAGCATCCCTCCCGCGAGGTCGACGTGGTCGCGCGGCTGGAACTCGAACAGCGGCGGCTCGCCGCAGGTGCGCAGCGTCACGTTGTCGTGCTCGTCGCGGCCGGCGGGAACCGACGGGTCGGGCAGGTTGGGGACCGCCTCCAGAAAGGCGTCGAGGTCATGCTGCACGCTCTGGAACTCGTTGCGTGCCGCATCGAGACGGCGGCCGAGGTCCCCGACCTGGGCCACCAGGGGTGCGATGTCCTTGCCGTCGGCCTTGGCGCGGCCGATGGCCTTCGAATGTGCGTTGCGTTCCGCCTGCAGCGCCTCCGTCGCCTCCTGCAGGCGCTTGCGGCTGGCCTCCAGCGCTTCGTAGCGGTCGAGGTCGAAGTCGAAGCCCCGGATCTCGAGGGCGTCGCGAACGTCCGGCGCGTGCCGGCGCAGATGGTTGCGGTCCAGCATCAGACGGGGCCTCTCAGGCGGGCACTCCCATGCGGTGACCGCTCCACGCCGCGCAGACGCACAGGACGACGCTGGCCGTCACGTACCCGATCGCCGGCAGCCAGCGGGCGTCCGCAAGCAGGAGCAGGGTCTCCATGGAGAACGCGGAGAAGGTGGTGAAGGCGCCGAGCACGCCGACCACGAAGAACGGCCGCACGGCCTCGTCGAACCGCGCGTGCTGCGCGAGCGCGCCGAGGACCAGGCCGATCAGGAAGGAACCGGCCACGTTGACCAGCAGCGTACCCCACGGGAAAGCGAGGCCGAGCCGGTCCGCCCCGCTCACGACGCCAAAACGGGCGACGGCCCCCAGCGCGCCCCCGGCGGCAATCCAGCACAACGTGGAGAGCACGGTCGTTCCTGTCGTCTCGGTGTCCGGTCGGTCGGGCGTCGTTCCGCGGGCGACCCGGCGCTGCCCACGGACTCATTGCGGCGGTGTCGGCTTCGTGGCGCGATCCCGGGCGCGTAGTATAGCCAATCTCTCCCGGATCCTTCGTTCGAGGCCCCGGTCCGGGGGGTCGTAGAAGCGGATGTCCTCCATCTCGTCGGGGAGATAGCGCTCCCCCGCCGCGTAGCCGTCCGGTTCCGAGTGGGCGTAGCGATAGCCGTCGCCGTGCCCGAGCTGCTTCGCGAGCCGTGTCGGCGCGTTGCGCAGACGCGCCGGCACCGGATGGCCCGGATGCGTCTTCACGAACTGCCGCGCGGCGTTGAACGCCGCGTAGACGGCGTTGCTCTTCGGGACGCTCGCCAGGTAGACGACGGCCTGCGCGAGCGCCAGCTCGCCCTCGGGCGAACCGAGGCGCCGGTACGCGTCCCAGGCGTCCATGGCCAACTGCAGGCCGCGCGGGTCCGCGTTGCCGATGTCCTCGCTCGCCATGCGGGCCACGCGCCGCGCCACGTAGAGCGGGTCGCAGCCGCCGTCGAGCATCCGCGCGAGCCAGTACAAGGCCGCATCGGGAGCGCTGCCCCGGACCGCCTTGTGCAGCGCCGAGATCTGGTCGTAGAAAGCGTCGCCCGCCTTGTCGAAGCGCCGGTAGTCCTGGCCGCTCGCGTGGGCGACGTGTTCCGTGGAGATGGTGTCCGCGGCGAGCTGGGCCGCGATCTCCAGCGTGTTGAGGACGCGGCGCGCGTCCCCGTCCGCGGCCGCCACGAGCTGGCGCAGCGCGGCGTCGTCGATACCGACGCGGAGTTCCCGTTCGAGAGCCCGGCGCGCGAGTGTCTCGAGGTCCTCCGCCGCCAGGGTCCGCAGCACCAAGACCCGGGTACGCGACAGGAGCGCCGCGTTCACCTCGAACGACGGGTTCTCGGTCGTCGCGCCCACGAACACGACCGTGCCGCGCTCGACGTGCGGCAGGAAGGCGTCCTGCTGCGCCTTGTTGAAGCGGTGTACCTCGTCGATGAAGAGCACCGTGGTCACGTCCGGGTGCCGCTGCGCGTCCTCGATGGCGGCACGCACGTCCCGGACGCCGGACAGCACCGCCGAGAGGCTCGTCCAGCGCGCGCCCGCCGCCCGCGCCAGGATGCGGGCCAGGGTCGTCTTGCCCGTGCCCGGCGGCCCCCAGAGGATCATCGACGCGACGCGCCCCGCGTCGGCGAGTCGCGCCAGCGGCCGTCCCGGGCCGAGCAGGTGCCGTTGGCCGACGAAGTCGTCCAGCGAACTCGGGCGCATGCGCGCCGCCAGCGGCTGGTCGGCGTTGGCGTGCGCGCTGGCGTCAGTGTCGGGGCGGTCCGACATCGCCGATGACGTCCACGCCCTCCGGAACGACGAAGTCGAACGCGCCGGGCGCCCTGGCCGGATCCAGGTCCTGGTTGTGGAAGCGCACGCGGGTCTCCTGGTCGAGGTGATCGACGATGTCGATGCCGGCCAGCACGCGTCCGGAGAACTCCAGCCGCACCCGGTCGAACAGCGCGTCCCCGTTCAGGGGTCTCAGCACGAATCCCCGCAGCGCGTCGCCCGGCGCGTCCACGGTGACGTCGAACAGTCTCTCGAGCTCGTCGAGGTCACCCGTCAGCAGTTGTCCGGGGGTGTCGGGCGGCGCTTCGGCCAGGGGCTGCACGGTCACCTGCGCGAGGTCCGGGTCGAAAACGAAGAGGTCGACGCCGTCAGACACGATGAGCTGCGGGTACGGGGCGGAAACCTCCCAGCGCAGGCGGCCGGGCCGCTCGACGCGGACGGTTCCGCGCGCCGACTGGAGTGTCCTGCCGCGGGCGCCGACCACCACCTGTTCGAACTCGGCGCCGAAGCGGGCCATGGACTCCAGCAGGTCCCGGAGCTGGTCCGCGGGGGAACCCGGGTCGGCCGGCGACGTCAGCGCCAGCAGCGCGGCGAGCAGGATCCACGGCCGTCGCGAGACGGGAGGGAAGCGGACGCTCAACGGTCCGCCCGGTCGGCGGGCACGAGTACTTCCCGCGATCCGTTGCCGTTCATGGCGCTGACGATGCCGGCCTCCTCCATGGCCTCGATCAGCCGCGCGGCCCGGTTGTAGCCGATGCGCAGCTTGCGCTGCACGGCGGAGATCGATGCGCGCCGCGACTCCATGACGAAGGCCACGGCCTCGTCGTAGAGCGCATCGGCACTCTCGGTGTCCTCGCCCGGATCCGCGAAGAGCTGCCCGCCCGCCGCATCGACCGGGCCGGAGAGCACGTCGTCGCGATAGTCCGGCGCCCCGCGCGCCTTCCAGTCCGCGACGACGCCGAGCACTTCGGCGTCCGACACGAAGGCGCCGTGAATCCGGATCGGGATGCTGGTGCCCGGCGGCAGGAAGAGCATGTCGCCGTAGCCCAGCAACTGTTCCGCGCCGCCCTGGTCGAGGATCGTGCGCGAGTCGATGCGGCTCGACACCTGGTAGCTCATGCGGGCGGGCACGTTGGCCTTGATCAGACCGGTGATCACGTCGACCGACGGCCGCTGCGTCGCGAGCACGAGGTGGATGCCGGCCGCCCTCGCCTTCTGCGCGATGCGGGCGATCAACTGATCGACCTTCTTGCCGAAGGTCATCATGAGATCGGCCAGTTCGTCGATGACGACGACGATCAGGGGCAGCCGTTGCAGCTCGGGGGGCTCCGCCTCCGCATCTTCGGGCCACAGGGGATCCGCGACGGGCTGGCCGGCGGCCGCCGACTCTTCCACCAGCCGGTTGAGGCCGTCGACGTTGCGGACGCGCAGGGCGGCCATCAACCGATAGCGGCGCTCCATCTCCGCCACGCACCAGTGCAGCGCCTGCGCGGCGTCCTTCATGTCGGTGACGACGGGGGCCAGCAGATGCGGGATGCCTTCGTAGACCGAGAGCTCGAGGATCTTCGGATCGATCAGGATCAGGCGGAGTTCCTCGGGGGTCGCCTTGTAGAGCATGGACAGCAGCATCGCGTTGACGCCGACGGACTTGCCGGACCCGGTGGTGCCGGCGATGAGCAGGTGCGGCATGCGCCCGATGTCGGCAACCACCGGCTCGCCCGCTATGTCCCTGCCGAGCGCGATCGTCAGCGGCGAGTCCGACTCCCGGTACACGGGCGATGCGAGCGTGTCCTTCAGGCGCACGGTCTCGCGTTGGTCGTTGGGAATCTCGATGCCGACGACGGACTTCCCCGGGATCACTTCCACGATGCGCACGCTGACCACGGCCAGGGAGCGCGCCAGGTCCTTCGCGAGCGTGCTGATCCTGCTCACCTTCGTGCCGGCGGCCGGCTGGATCTCGAACCGGGTCACGACGGGGCCCGGCAGTACCGAGGTGACCGCGGCCGTGATGCCGAAATCGGCGAGCTTGTCCTCCAGCGTACGTGACATGTCGTCGAGCGAACCGTCCGCGAAGCCACCCCCCGCGTCCGCCCCGTCCTCGAGCAGGTCCAGGGCCGGCATGGCCGTGGGGGCGGTCGCCGCCGATGGCTCCCGCGCAGCGGCGCCGGCCGCCGGCCGGGGGCGTTTCGCGGCGCGTTCTCCGGCGGCAAGGCTGGGTGTGGATGGCCCATGAACGCCCGGCTCCACGCCCGCGGTGCGCCGCCGGCCGGCGCTCCGGGACCGGTCCCCGCCGCCCCGCCCCCGACGCCCCGCGGGCGCGGCGGCGGGGCGCGTGCGCCATCGGGCCCGGGCCTCGCGCACGATGCGGGCGACGGGCCCGGCCAGGCCCACGGCGATCTGGTGCAGGCTTCGGCCGGTGCCCTCGGCGACGCGGATCCAGGAGTATCCGAGTGCGGCCTGCACACCGACCAGCAGTACCGCCACCGCCACCAGCGTCACGCCCGCCCAGTTCAGCACGGGCAGGCCCGCCCGGGTCAGCCAGTCCCCGACGATGCCGCCGGGGCCGGTGTCCCCCGGGAGCCGCATGCTGGTGGCGACGTGCATGTCGACCAGGACGCACGCGGCCGCGCTCGCGGCCAGCCAGCCCAAGAAGCGTGTCCCGAACACCGGCCAGGACCACGGCTCCGCGGAGCGCCGCAGCAGACGCAGGCCGCCCACCAACAGGGCGAGGGGCAGCATGTAGGCGATCCATCCGAACACGAACAGCACGATGTCGGCGACCAGTGCTCCGCTCTCGCCGACCAGGTTGGCGGTGGCGGTGTCGGTGCCGGAGAAGCTCCAGGCGGAATCTAGGTGCGAGTACGAGACGATCGCCAGGAAGACGTAGACCGACGCGGCGAGCAGTAGGGTCAGGGCGATCTCGCGGACGGGCAACATGGAACTGCGTGGGTCTGACAATGTCACTCCCTTTGTGCGAGGGGCAAGCCCCTCGCGCTCCCCGGGGGCTGAAGGCTCCCTTTGTGCGAGGGGCAAGCCCCTCGCGCTCCCCGGGGGCTGAAGGCTCCCTTTGTGCGAGGGGCAAGCCCCTCGCGCTCCCCGGGGGCTGAAGGCTCCCTTTGTGCGAGGGGCAAGCCCCTCGCGCTCCCCGGGGTGAGGAATCCGAGGAGCGCGATGCGCGACGATACATTGTACGCGCCCGGTGTTGGATGGGCAAATTGCCTCGATAATTCAATGAGTTGAAGGAGCTCTGCGGACGATGTCCTTGGGCCCTGCCGGACCTTGACGTATCATCGGCCCCGGTTGCGGCGGACGATGTCGGAGCTTCGGGCCGTGAAACGGGACAAGCAGAAGATAGTCGAGGAGGTCTGGGACGACGCCCGCGTGCGGGGGTTCCTGGACAAGCGCGCGCCCGACTTGCCGGGGGATGCGGACTTCCATGTCCTCCTCTTCGCGTACCGCAGCATGCGTGCGAACGATTTCGGGCGTTTCCTGCGCCACTTCACGGCGGCCGGCCATGACGTTCGTGCCCGGAACGCCCAGGGCGTGGACGTCGCTGGCTACATTGCCCCCCACGCGGGCGCGGGCCCCTATATCGCGCTGCTCGAAGCGGCGGCACCGGCCGCGACGTGACCAGCCAGCACCGCCTCATCGTCCTCGGTTCCGGTCCCGCCGGATACACGGCGGCACTGTATGCGTCCCGGGCGAACCTTGCCCCGGCGCTCCTCACCGGGGTGGAGGTGGGCGGTCAGCTCACCACCACCACCGACGTGGACAACTGGCCGGGAGACGCCAACGGCCTGCAGGGACCCGAACTCATGGAGCGCATGCAGGCCCACGTGCGGAAGTTCGGCACCGAGGTCATCTCGGACCATGTGCGGCGCGTCGACCTCGCCCGGCGCCCGTTCGTGCTCGAGGGAGACCGCGGCGAGTACCGCTGCGACGCCCTGATCGTCGCGACCGGGGCGTCGGCCAGATACCTGGGGCTGCCCAGCGAAGAGGCATTCCTGGGTCGGGGCGTCAGTGCGTGCGCGACCTGCGACGGCTTCTTCTACCGCGGGCTCGAGGTCGCCGTGATCGGCGGGGGCAACACTGCCGCCGAGGAAGCCCTGTATCTCTCCAACCTGGCCAGGAGCGTCACGCTCGTGCATCGGCGCGACACGATGCGGGCCGAGAAGATCCTCCAGGACCGGCTGTTCGCGCGACCCAACGTCACCCTCCTGTGGGACCACGTCCTCGCGGAGGTGCTCGGGGACGCCAGCGGGGTGACGGGCATGGCGGTGGCCCCGGCGGCGGGCGGGTCGCGCCGCGAGATTCCCCTGGCCGGCGTGTTCATCGCCATTGGGCATACCCCGAACACCGAGCTCTTTGCCGGGCAGCTCGACATGCGCGACGGCTACATCACCGTCTCGAGCGGCACCGACGGCAACGCTACCGCCACCAGCGTACCGGGGGTGTTCGCGGCCGGCGACGTGGCCGATCACGTCTACAGGCAGGCGATCACGTCCGCGGGCTTCGGGTGCATGGCCGCACTCGACGCCGAGAAGTTCCTCGACGCGTCATGACCGCACGTCAGGCGCGCCGCGGTACCGGGGGGTTTCCGAACCCGCGGAGCGGGCCGCCCGACGCACCCCTCGCCATGGGCGGCGACCTCTCGGCGGAACGCTTGCTAGCGGCTTACGACCACGGCATCTTTCCCTGGTTCGACGATGATCGCGGTCCGTTGCTCTGGTGGTCGCCCGATCCGCGGGCCGTGCTTTTTCCCGACCGGTTCCGGGTCTCCCGCAGCCTCGCCCGCCGGCTGCGGCGGGGCGATTACACCGTAACCATGGACACGGCCTTCGCCGCGGTGGTGGCGGCGTGCGCCGCGCCGCGCGCAGCGGGCGGGGGTACGTGGATCACGCCGGCGATGCGCGTGGCCTACGAACGCCTCCACGCGCTCGGCTTCGCCCACTCGGTGGAGGCCTGGCACGGGGGCGGTCTCGCCGGCGGGCTCTATGGCGTCTCGCTCGGGAGCATGTTTTTCGGCGAGTCGATGTTCTCCAGGCGGCCGGATGCCTCCAAGGTGAGTCTCGCCGCGCTGGTGCGGCAATTGGCGGAGTGGGAATTCGAGCTCATCGACTGCCAGCTCCCGAATGCGCACCTGACCTCCCTGGGGGCGCAACCGATGCCGCGCGACGAGTTCCTCGACCGCCTCGCCCGCAACCGCCAGCGGCCGGCGCGGCGGGGCGTCTGGCCGGCCGGGACGACAGGGGCCGCGGTGGACCATGGGGATTGAACGCGCGTCTTCCGCCCGGTTCTTCCTGACCCCGGCGCATGCATGCGGCTACTTCGACGACCGCGAGGCGGCCACGCTGCTCCTCGACCCGGCCGAGGTCCCGTCCCCGGAGGTGTACGGCGCGCTCTCGGACGCCGGTTTCCGCCGCGGCGGGCTGCACCTGTACCGCCCGCACTGCGCGCACTGCCGCGCGTGCGTCCCCACCCGCGTGCCGGTGGAGCGGTTCCGCTGGAGCCGGCGATTCCGCCGCATCCTCGCGCGCAACGCGGACGCGGAGACGCGGATCGAGCGCGCGGAGTTTCGCGAGGAACACTATGACCTCTACGCGCGCTACATCGCCGGCCGCCACGCCGACGGCAGCATGTTCCCCCCTTCCCGGTCGCAGTTCCGGACGTTCCTGTTGGCGCCCTGGTCCGACACCCGGTTCGTCAGCACCTACGTGGACGGCGCGCTCGTCGCCGTCGCGGTGACCGACGTGCTGCCGAACGCGCTCTCGGCGATCTACACGTATTTCGACCCGCTCCTGCCCCGCCGCAGTCTCGGCGTGTACTCGATCCTGCGCCAGATCGACGAGTGCCGCAACCGCGGTCTCGCGCATCTCTACCTCGGCTACTGGATCGAGGACGCGGCGAAAATGCGCTACAAGACCGAGTATCGTCCCGTGGAACAGCTCGCTGCCGGCGAGTGGACGGAAGGATCGTAAGGAAGTGCCCCTCGCTTAAGATGACTTGAGGCCGCGCATGGGGCAGAATCCGTGCGCTCTCGGGCTTGCGTGCCGGAGCCGGTGCGAGTTCGCCGGCTCCCGGGTTCGCGACCGCGTCGGGCTTGCATCGGGATCGCATCGGGATGGATGCACGGCCAGCCACGCGGGAAGCTCACCAGTCAGGGAAGAAATGGCGAAAGAAGAACAGATCGAGATGCAGGGTACGGTGATCGATACCCTGCCCAACACGATGTTCAGGGTCGAACTCGAGAACGGCCATGTCGTGACCGCCCACATCTCCGGGAAGATGCGCAAGAACTACATTCGCATCCTCACCGGGGACAAGGTGAACGTCGAACTGACCCCCTACGACCTCACCAAGGGGCGCATCACCTTCCGGGAGCGTTAGCGCGGCCTGACGGTCGCGGCCCATCCTGACGGATGGGTGGGAGTTCGCTGGCGCGAAACTCCTTGCATGGAACATTACTTGACCCTTTGCTGTTAATGGCCTTTTATGGCCAGATCACGCAGCTTCGGCGTCTACCAAGGTCAGGTTGTAGCGCTTGGCCGCTTCTCCGGATCGACTCCAGCGCGTTGGCAGTCCGCTACGGCAGGCTAAACCGTGCTGCGGGGTTGATCTGGATCGTCCTCGCCGTGAGCAAATTGCCGAACCCATGCGCGGCTGCACCTTGGAGGAAAAACGGTCCTCCGGAATCTCGGGAAAGACGCCTCGGTACGACTCCTTCAAGGTCGCAATGCCGCGGTCATCATCCTCAAGGCCGACGACGGTAACGTGGCCTGGTGGAAGATCGCTCAGCGATTCGGTGAACAGGACCTGTGCCGCGATGTCGGTCGGCGGAAAGGAATACCCCAGGAAAGTGACGGCATCGGCGGCGGAGAGGTAGTCGAATGCGCGCTTCCAGACGAGGCGCAAGGCCGGCTGCGCAACCAGCCCCGACTTGGATAGGACGGGCGGTACGATAACCGGCGAGGGTCCGAGATGGCGGGCCACGTCGTCGCGACGCTGGAGGCGATGGGCGACTCCAGACCAGACGTCGCGATGGACGATGGCGTCGAGCGCAACGGGATCGGCGTACCCCAGGCGGGGCCACCAATTGACGGAACCGTGCAGCTTTAGCAGCTTCAGATCCGAACACTTCTGGCTCTCGGGTTTGTCGTCGGACACGGTATCGGATGCGGGGCGGCAGAAGAACCCGTAACCCCAGCGCGCATTCCAATGGCCGGTGGCACGGAGGGCGGCGTCGAGCAATTCGTCGTAGTTGAAAGTGATGCAGGTGGCGCCGAGATCGGCGCAGCGTTTCGCAAACGAGATGACATCACCCTCGACCCTGACGCCGTCCATGGCACGGGTGATCCTGCGCAGGAACGCGCGCTTGAGCTCGGTGAGCAGAAAGGTGTACTCGTCTACCGCGCTGTCGGTGTAGTCGTAGGGCATGAGTTCGTGGACGCGGGTCATCAGGCGTTCGATGTTGATGAACCCATCCCGGTGGCGATTGCGCTCGGCTTCGAGTAGCTGGCTCGCGAAGGGAAGTCCGCGCACGCTCTCGACGAGGCTGTCGTTGTCGAAGTCGTCCACGAGGAGGGGCGCGTCCGGGACGAATGCCCGGGTGAATCCCGCGCCCGTGACGAAAACGTGGCGATGCGGGCTAGCGCTACCGAGTAGTCATAAAAAGGGCTGGACAATGGGCCTGTCGTCCTGTACACCTGCGCCACCATGGCCCAGTCCCAGATCAGCCGCACGCTGCGCGACGAGGCGGCACGTTTGCGGATCGTCGCTATTCTGTCGCAGGAGCGGTTCGACAGCCGGCGGGCCTTTGCCCGCAGGATCTGCGGGGAGTTCTCCTTCGTCGACACGCGCGGCCGTCTGCAGCTTGCGGGCTGCATGAAGGCGCTGGCGACGCTGGCTCGGGCGTCGCCGGAGATTGTCCTGCCGGCACCACGGGCAGCGGTGGCGAACAGGCCGCGCCAGCTTGAGGCCGCGGTTGACGAGCCGGTCGATGTTCCACGACACCCGGCCCGGATCCGGGATCTCGATATCCGGATGGTGACGCAGCGCTGTGAGCGTGAAGTGTGGAACACGCTGATGGCGCACGAACATCCCCATGGCATGACGACCTTTGCCGGTTGTCAGGTGCGCTACCTCGTGGGCTCGGCCCATGGCTGGCTGGGTTGCGTCGGGTTCTCTGCCGCGGCCCTGCGGGTGTCGGCGCGTGATCACTGGATGGCGTGGAGCGATGCAGTGCGCCGTGACCACCTGCACCGGGTTGTTTGCCTGAGCCGCTTCCTGATCCGTCCTTCGGTTTTCTGTGCGCACCTGGCGAGCCATGTGCTGGGGCGGGTGCTGCGGCGTCTGCCGCGGGACTTCGAGGCCCGCTACGGCTATCGTCCCTGGCTGGTGGAGAGCTTTGCCGATGCCGGTGTGGCGGGCACCTGTCTGAGAGCGGCCAACTTCCTCATGGTCGGCCGCACCGCGGGGCGGGGCCGTCAGGATGCGAGGAAGCAGCGTGGGCAGACGGTCAAGACGGTGTTCATGTACGCCTTGGCAGCGGACTGGCGTCGCCGGCTCGGGGTCGAGTGGGTTGATCATGCCCCGGTGCTGGAGCCGGGAGCGGGCCTGAACGCGGCCGCGTGGGCCGCCAACGAGTTTGGAGGAGCGCCGTTGGGTGACAAGCGACTGTCGGCACGTCTGGTGAAGAGCGCGGGTCTTCTGGCGTCCTACCCGGGAGGGAAGATCAACGCCAGCAGCGCCAGTGGCGGCAAGGAGATCACCGGGTTCTACCGTCTGATCGAGGCGCCCGCGGAGTCGGACGTCACGGTTCCGGCGATTCTTGCGCCGCACCGGGAGCGCAGCGTGCAGCGGATCCGTGGTCAGACCACGGTGCTGGCGCTGCGGGACGGCACCGATCTGAGCTTCTCGACGCGCCCCGGCTGCGACGGCCTGGAGGTCATCGGCAAGAACCAGACCGGCGCGAAGAGCCTGGGGTTGTCGCTGCATGCGACCCTGGCCGTGACCGGGACCGGTCTGCCGCTTGGGGTGCTGGACCTGAACTTCGATCAGGAGGTGTCCCGGGAGGGGACACGGCGTCAGACACGGCGCTGGCTTGACGGGTTCGGCGATGTGGCGCGGGCGGCACGGGAGGTCACGGGCAAGACCAGGATCATCTATGTCTGCGACCGGGAGGCGGACCGCTTCGAGCTGTTCGATCAGCAGCGCCGCCATCCACGGGTGGAGTTGCTGGTCCGTGCCACGCACGACCGGGTTCTGGGACCATCGAAGCTCTTTGCCGTCATGCGCGGTGGCGAGCCCGATGGCCTGATCGATGTCGAGATCGACGGACTCACGGCACGGCCCAAGTCCTCCAGGAAGAAGGCGCGTCCGGCACGCCGCAAGCGCCTGGCCACCTGTGACCTGCGGTTCCGCCGCGTCACCCTGCCGGCGACACAGACCATGAAAGGGCGCGCACCGATGACGGTCTGGGCGGTCCACATCGTGGAACGCCACCCACCCGAAGACGAGGACCCCGTCCAGTGGTTCCTGCTGACCACGTGTCAGGTCGAGACACCGTCACAGGCCGCCGACATCGTCGGCTTCTACCTCCAGAGATGGCGCATCGAGGACTTCTTCCGGGTGCTCAAATCAGGCTGCGGGGTGGAGCACCTGCTGTTCCGCACGGCAGACAGATTGCGGCGGGCCATCGCCATCAATGCCGTCATCGCCTGGCGCATCATGGTCATGACGCTGCTCGGACGCCAGGTGCCCGACTGCGAACCGCAACTGATGTTCACCGACCACGAACTCGCCTTCCTGCGCGACTATGCCCACCAGCACGGCCTGTCGGCACCGGAAGGACTCGGCGATGCCGTACGCCTGGTGGCCCACCTCGGCGGCTATCGCAACCGCAAGCACGATCCCGACCCCGGTCATCAGGTCATGTGGCATGGGCAGACCCGTCTCACCAGTGCCTCGCTGGGCCACCAAATCGGGCTCCAGACCGGCTTCGAAACCGGGTTCAAGGAAGGCCGCAAACACGCCCTGAGGCAGAAAACCTAACCCGTTGCCACGTCAATATGTGACTACTCGGTAGGGCTAGCGGGAGCCACGGGTGTCCGGGTCGCGGGAAGGGTGGTCAGCCGGCCAGAGCGGATTGGTCTGCTGGCTGGTCCCGCTGCCACTCCCACGCTTCGCGGTGGGACGTGGGATCGCCTACCTGTTCAATGTGACCGTCGGGCCACCGCCGCTGGTGCTCCCGCTGGCGACGATAGAGGTCTGTGGTGATGCCGTGGCAAACGACTCGATCATCCACCAGGAACTGGTACCTGTAGGTCCCGTTGGCTCGTGTGGTGGCGTGCATGGCACAAGTATGGTCCGGCTCGCTTAGGGAGGTCAATTCGGTCCTGGTGCGCCGTTGACCGCCAAACGGGCGTAAGGCACTACATGTGCAAGCGAAGGAGGAAGTCGAGCATGCATCGACGAACTGGCGGTAGCGCCGGGCGGGACACGGCAGCAGTCGGCGCGCCAGCGCCGCGCCGGGCGCGTGTCGGCCCCGCTGGTGGTTGTTCCGACAACGGGTGGCGGGGATCAAGGGACTCACCGCCATCCCGACGAGCGCGCAACTCGTGTTGCGCCTCGAGCACCCGTCCGTGTCAACGCGCGACCCTCCGTGGGCGAAGGCATGATCCCGGAGAGAGCCGGATGCGGGAAAACCGCATGTCCGGTTCGCCGAGCGGCGACTGGAAACGGAGTGGGTCCAAATCGGGCTGGGCCGGCCCACCACCGCGCCAGTCGTCGACTCTACCCACGGGCCGCGAGGGCGCGGCCAGCGCGGTCTGCGGGCGGTCAACGAAGCCGTGATCGACCAAAAACCTGACAGAACCAATGACCCGTCATCCTGGCACAAGCGACGTGGGGCGAGAAATGCGGGCTAGGCGTGGTGGCCTTCCAGGACGCGGATGGACAGGTCGTCGTCCTCGACGGTGATGTGCACGGTACCGCCGCCCTGGGCGAGGTCGCCGAACAGGATGTCCTCCGCGAGTTGACGCTTGATCTTCTCCTGGATCAGCCGCTGCATGGGACGGGCGCCCATCTTCTCGTCGTAGCCCTCCCGCGCGAGCCAGTCCCGCGCATCCTCGTCGACGTCGAGCTGCACTTTCTTCGCGTCGAGCTGGGCCTGCAGCTCGACGAGGAACTTGTCCACGATCGTCTTGATGACGGACATGGGCAGCGCGTTGAACTGCATGATGGCGTCGAGCCGGTTGCGGAACTCCGGCGTGAACATCTTCTTGACGGTCTCCATCGCGTCGGTGCTGTGGTCCTGCTGCGTGAACCCGATCGATGCGCGCGCCGCCTCCTGGGCCCCCGCATTCGTCGTCATGATCAGCACCGTGTTGCGGAAGTCGGCGTGGCGTCCGTTGTTGTCCGTCAGGGTGCCGTGGTCCATGACCTGCAGCAGGAGGTTGAAGACTTCCGGATGCGCCTTTTCGACTTCGTCCAGCAGGATCACGCTGTGGGGGTGCTTGGTGACCGCCTCGGTCAACAGCCCCCCCTGGTCGAAGCCGACGTAGCCCGGCGGCGCCCCGATCAGCCGTGACACCGTGTGCCGCTCCATGTACTCCGACATGTCGAAGCGCAGGAGTTCCACGCCCATGATGTTCGCGAGCTGCCGGCAGACCTCGGTCTTGCCGACGCCCGTGGGGCCGGCGAACAGGAAGCTGCCGATCGGCTTCTCCTCCACCTTGAGCCCCGCCCGCGAGAGCTTGATGGCGGACGCCAGGGTTTCGATGGCCTCGTCCTGGCCGAACACGACCATCTTCAGCTTGCCTTCGAGGTCCTTGAGCGCCTCCTTGTCCGAGACGGTGACCTGGTTCGACGGGATCCGGGCGATCTTCGCGACCACGCGTTCGACGTCGCCGGCGCCGATGGATTTCTTGCGGCGTGCGGGATTGAGCAGCTGCTGGGCAGCCCCCGCTTCATCGATGACGTCGATGGCCTTGTCCGGCATGTAGCGGTCGGTGATGTAGCGGTCGGCCAGCTCCGCCGCCGCGCGCAGCGCCCGGTCGGTGTAGCGCAGGCTGTAGTGGTCCTCGAAGCGGGACTTCAGCCCGCGCAGGATCTTGTAGGTGTCGTCGACGCTCGGCTCGGTGATGTCGATTTTCTGGAACCGGCGCGAGAGCGCGCGGTCCTTGTCGAAGATGCCGCGGTACTCCTGGTAAGTCGTCGATCCCATGCAACGGATCTCGCCGGACGCGAGCAGCGGCTTGAGGAGGTTGGAGGCATCCATGACGCCGCCGGACGCGGCGCCGGCCCCGATGATGGTGTGAATCTCGTCGATGAACAGGACGGTATGGGGGGACTTCTTGAGCTCCTTCAGCAGCATCTTGAAACGTTTCTCGAAGTCGCCTCGGTACTTCGTGCCCGCCAGCAGCGAACCGAGGTCCAGGGCGAAGACATTGCTTTCGCCGACCACCTCGGGCACCTCGCCATCGACGATGCGCTTGGCGAGGCCCTCGGCGATGGCGGTCTTGCCGACGCCGGACTCGCCCACCAGCAGCGGGTTGTTCTTGCGCCGCCGGCAGAGAATCTGGATAACCCGCTCCACTTCGTCCTCACGGCCGACGAGGGGGTCGATCGCGCCGGCGCGCGCGAGACCGTTCAGGTCGGTGGCGAAGGCCTCGAGGGCGCTCTGCGGCCGACTCTCGCCGGGGGCCTCCTCGTCGGCGTCCTCGCGCATTTCGCCCGCGTCCGCTTCCCCGCCCACCTTGGAGATGCCATGGGCGATGTAGTTGACCACGTCGATGCGTTTCACGTCCTGCTGCTTGAGCAGGAAGACCGAGTGCGTCTCCTGTTCGTTGAAGATCGCGACGAGCAGGTTCGCGCCGGTGACTTCCTTGCGGTTGCTGGACTGCACGTGAAACACGGCCCGCCGCAGGACCCGCTCGAAGCCGAGGGTGGGCTGCGTCTCCCGCTTGCCGTCCCCCGCCGGGATGAGCGGCGTGGTCGACTCGATGTGTTCTTCGAGCTCCTTGCGCAAGCGATCCACGTCCGTTCCGACCTTCCTCAGGACGTCCAGCGCCACCGCGTCGTCGAGCAGCGCGAGCAGCAGGTGCTCCACCGTCATGAACTCGTGGCGTTTCGCCTTGGCTTCCTTGAAGGCGTGGTTGATGGTCCCTTGCAGTTCCTTGCTCAGCATGGTCAGTCGGTCATCTCCACGGTGGACAGGAGGGGGTGCTGGTTGGCGCGGGCATACTCGTTGACCCGCTCCGATTTCGTTTCGGCGATGTCTCGGGGATAGATTCCGACCACGGCGCTGCCGGTGGTGTGGACCGCGAGCATGACCTGAATGGCTTTCTCGCGGTCCATGGCGAAGAACGCCTCAAGCACGTGCACGACAAACTCCATCGGCGTGTAGTCGTCGTTCAGCAGCACGACCTTGAACATCGGCGGGCGCTTGAGCGCGGGCTTGGTTTCCTCCGGCGCGATGACGGTGCCGCTCGGCAGGTCTTCCTTCTCGTCGCGCTGTGCACGGGTCTCGTCGCGCTGTGCACGGCTCTCGCACCGCGCACGGACGGTCGCTGTCCGGGGTCGATACCGATGCCGCTCTCCTCGTATTGCGGGGCCGCCCCGCCGAAACCTCCCGACCGCTGCCCTTCCGGTCCGGGGCGATGCGGATTTGGTCGTTGCATGCTCCAAGGTCTCGCGTCTCAGTGCGGACGGTCGACTCAATCATACTTGATCTTCCACGCCACGGACGACCGCGTGCCGCCGGGGACGGGAGGGCCGCCGCCGCGACGCTCGCCGCACGGCCCGGCCGCGGCAACGGGGCCCGTGGAGACGGGCTTCGGAGGCCTCCCGGGCAAGGCTTGTCCGGGGCGGAAATGGGGTGGGAATGGTCGGTGCCGGGCTTGACAAACCCTCCTGGCCTCTGTATCAGAAGCCGTTCCCCGCGCGTTGTATCAAGCGCTCCTCCGGCAGGGCGGACCGGGTGGCTACGGGCACGGTCAAGTGGTTCAACAATGCCAAGGGCTACGGCTTCATTCTGTCCGAGTCAGGCGGGGAAGACCTCTTCGTCCACTACTCCTCCATCCAGATGCCCGGATACAAGACGCTCCGCGCCGGGCAGGAGGTGGAATTCGACCTTCAGGAAGGACCCAAGGGGTCGCACGCCGTCAACATCCGCTTCGCCGAGGAGGCGGGGCTCGACGATGACGTGCTCGATTCGAGCTCCCGGTAGGCGCGGCCTTCGCGTCGCCGGACGCCGGATTCAGGCAGCCATCTTCCCGATGACCGCCGCGCCGAACTCCGAACAGCTCAACAGCGACGCTCCCTTCATCAGGCGCTCGAAGTCGTAGGTCACCGTCTTCTCCGAGATCGCGCCCTCCATGCCCGACACGATGAGGTCGGCCGCTTCCCGCCAGCCGAGGTGACGCAGCATCATCTCCGCGGAGAGGATGAGTGAGCCCGGGTTGACCTTGTCCTGCCCCGTGTATTTCGGCGCCGTACCGTGGGTGGCCTCGAACACGGCCACGGTGTCGCCGATGTTGGCGCCGGGCGCGATCCCGATGCCGCCCACCTGGGCGGCGAGCGCGTCGGAGAGGTAGTCGCCGTTCAGGTTCATGGTCGCGATGACGTCGTACTCGTCCGGCCGCGTCAGGATCTGCTGCAGCATCGCGTCCGCGATCATGTCCTTGATAACGATCTCCCGGCCCGTGCGCGGGTTCTTCAGCGTGTGCCACGGGCCGCCGTCCAGGGGGACGGCGCCGAACTCCGCGGCCGCCAACTCGTATCCCCAGTCCTTGAAGGCGCCCTCGGTGAACTTCATGATGTTGCCCTTGTGCACGAACGTCAGCGAGGCGCGGTCCTCGGCGATCGTGTACTGGAGCGCCTTGCGCACCAGGCGCTGCGTGCCCTGGACGGAGACCGGTTTTATCCCGATACCGCAGTGCTCGGGGAAGCGTATCTTCTCCACGCCCATCTCGGCCCGCAGGAAGTCGATGACGCGGTCGGCCTCGGCCGTGTCCGCCTCCCACTCGACACCCGCGTAGATGTCCTCCGTATTCTCCCGGAAGATGACCATGTCGGTCTTCTCCGGCGCCACCACCGGGCTCGGCACGCCTTGCAGCCAGCGCACCGGCCGCTGGCAGACATACAGGTCGAGGATCTGGCGGATCGCGACGTTCAGCGAACGGATGCCGCCTCCCACGGGCGTGGTCATGGGTCCCTTGATGGAGACCCGGAACGACTCGAGGGCGTCGATGGTCTCGTCGGGGAGCCACTGGTCGTCCCCGTAGATCGAGAGCGACTTCTCCCCCGCGAAGACTTCCATCCACGCGATGGAACGGCGGCCGCCGTAGCTCTTCGAGACGGCGGCGTCGACCACGTCGATCATCACCGGAGTGATGTCCACCCCGATGCCGTCACCTTCGATGAAGGGGATGATGGGACGATCCGGAACGTTCGCGCCGCCGTCCTCGGCGACCGCGATCCTGTCTCCGTCGCCAGGCACGACGATATGTTCGTACTCCATCAGCACTCCATGGCAAAAGGGGGAAAAGCGGGCGCGCGATTATACATCGACCACCCGGCCGGTACGTGGCGGGAGCAGGGTCAACCGGTGGTGCACCCGACTATGTCTGGCCCCGGGGCCGGCCCCGGCCGCGCCGTCCGGCCGCGGTGGCGGGCCGGGTTCAGTCGCCGTTGGAAGGCCCGGGCGCGGCCGGTGACGCGGCCCATGACGCGGCGCGCCGCGCGTCGTCGTCGGTGGACCGGATCCACTCGAATTCCGGTCCGCGGCGCTCCCTCTTCCAGAACACGGCGCGGGTTTTCAGGTAGTCCATCAGGAACTCGCAGGCGGCGAACGCGGCCGCCCGATGTCCGGAGGCCACGAGCACGAGGACGATCTGGTCGCCGGGCGCGAGTTCGCCGACACGGTGTACGACCACCACGTCATCGATGGGCCACCGCTGCTCCGCCTGCGCGACGATATCCGCGATGCTGGACTCCGTCATGCCCGGGTAGTGCTCGAGATGGAGGGTCTCCGTCGTGCCGGCGGCACGGGAGTCCTCCCGGACCACGCCGGCGAACGCCGCGATCGCTCCGGAAGTTGCGCCCGTGCGTGCCCGCAGCGCCGCCCACTCGTCCGCCAGCGAGAAGTCGTCGCGCTGGACACGGATGCGCGCCGCCACGTCAGCCCCCCGTGACCGGCGGCAGGAACGCCACCTCGTCGCCGGCGCCGAGCGGCGTGTCCGGAGCGTGCACGAAGCGCTGGTTGACCGCGATGCGCACCTCGCCGTCGGCGAGCGCCCGCGCGCCCTCCGGCGAGAGCCGTTCCGCCAACAGTACGCGCAGGTCCGCGACGGTCGCGCCAAGCGGCAGGCCCAGCTCGAGGGCATCCTCGCCGACCGCCTCCCGCAACGAGGCGAAGAACAGTACGCGGACGGTCACCGCTGCCACGTGCCGCTCCGCCCTCCGGACTTGGCAACCAGTTCGACGCACTCGATCCGCATCCCGCGATCCACGGCCTTGCACATGTCGTAGACGGTGAGCGCGGCGACGGCCGCGGCAGTGAGCGCCTCCATCTCGACGCCCGTGCGGCCGCGAACCTTGCAGGTGGCGGAGATTTTCAGCCGGTCGGTCCCCTCGGCCTCGAAGTCCACGGCGACCCGGGACAGGGGCAGCGGGTGGCACAACGGGATGAGCTCGCTGGTGCGCTTCGCCGCCTGGATGCCCGCGACCCGCGCCACGGCGAACACGTCTCCCTTCGCCACGTCCCCCGCACGGATCTCGTCGAGGGTCGCCGCCTGCATCGCCAGGACGGCCTGCGCGCGGGCCGTGCGCTCGGTTACCGTCTTGTCCGACACGTCGACCATGTGGGCCGCGCCGCGCTCGTCGATGTGGGTCAGACGCGCCATGCCGCGCGATTACACTCCCCTGCCCCGCTGCTTTGCAACCAGAGGCAACCAGAGGCAACCGAAGCCAACCGAAGCCAACCGGAGGCAACCGGCTCCCCGGCCGGCGTGGGTCCCGGAGGCGGTACAATGCGATGCGAGGCATCCGAGGGGGCCGATCCGTGGCGCCAACGGTCATCGTGGGCATGTCGGGCGGAGTCGATTCCGCGGTCGCGGCGCTGCTGCTGAAGGAGCGGGGCCATGCGGTCGAAGGCATGTTCATGAAGAACTGGGACGAAGACGACGGCGCCGAGTACTGCACCGCGGAGGCCGACTTCGACGATGCCCGGCGTGTCTGCGACCGCCTCGGAATTCCGCTGCGCGAGGCGAACTTCGCGGCCGAGTACTGGGACAACGTCTTCGAGCGCTTCCTCTCGGAGTACGCGGCCGGACGCACGCCGAACCCGGACGTGCTGTGCAACAGCGAGATCAAGTTCAAGGTCTTCCTGGACTACGCGCTCCTGCTCGGGGCGGACGTCATCGCCACGGGACACTACGCGCGGTCGCGCCGTGCGGACGGGGAGTTCGCGCTTCTCAAGGGGGTCGACGCGAACAAGGACCAGAGCTATTTCCTGCAGGCCGTGCCAGGGGCACGCCTGCGCGGCTGCCTGTTCCCCCTCGGCGGCCTGAGGAAGCCCGCCGTGCGCAAGGTGGCAAGGGCCGCGGGCCTGCCCGTGCACGACAAGAAGGACAGCACGGGCATCTGCTTCATCGGCGAGCGCCGCTTCGCGGACTTCCTCGCCCGGTATCTGCCGCGCCGCCCGGGACCGATGGTGGATACGGAAGGCAACGTCCTCGGCAAGCATCCCGGCCTCCCGTACTTCACGCTGGGGCAGCGCCAGGGGCTCGGCATCGGGGGCCGCGCCGGCTATCGCGAGGCCCCGTGGTACGTGGTGGACAAGCGGCCCGCCGAGAACGAGCTCGTGGTCAGCCAGGACGAGTCCCGTCTCCTGAGCGGGGGCCTGCTCGCGCGGGGCATGAACTGGCTTGCGTCCGTCGACCTGCCGCTGCGCTGCGCGGCGAAGACGCGTTACCGGCAGCCGGACCAGCCGTGTCGCGTCGAGGCCCGGGAAGGCGGGATCCGGGTAGTCTTCGACGCGCCGCAGCGCGCGGTGACGCCGGGCCAGTACGTCTGCCTTTATGACGGGGAGCGTTGCCTCGGCGGGGGCACCATCGTCGCCACCGAAGCCGCAGCCGCGTAACCCCGGGTCATGGCGCGCGCGACACCCTCGGCCACGCCGACGCAGCCCCTGGCGCTGTCGTCGCTCACGGCCATCTCACCCCTCGACGGACGCTACCGGGGACGGGTGGAGGCGCTCGCGCCCCTGGTGAGCGAGTTCGGGCTGATCCGCGCCCGTGTCCTGGTGGAGATCGAGTGGTTCCTGCGCCTCGCCGCCGCGCCCGGCATCGCCGAACTGCCGGCCCTCGACGACCGTCGGCGCGCAGCGTGCCGGGCGGTCTACCGGGACTTCACGGTTGCCGACGCCGAGCGCATCCGCGGCATCGAGGCGCGGACGAACCACGACGTGAAGGCGGTCGAGTACTTCGTCAAGGACCGCCTCGGGCGGATCGAGGGCCTTGCGCCGCACGTCGAGTACGTCCACTTCGCCTGCACTTCGGAGGACATCAACAACCTCGCCTACGCGGTCATGCTGTCACGGGCGCGCGACGCCGTCATGCTGCCGGCCATGCGGGCGCTGATCGCGGACCTGCGCCGGCTGGCGGGCGCGAACGCCGGCGTGCCGATGCTGGCCAGAACCCACGGCCAGCCCGCCTCGCCCACGACCGTGGGCAAGGAGTTCGGCGTCTTCGTCAGCCGGCTCGAACGCCAGCTCAGGGCGTTCGAGGACGTGTCCGTGCTGGGCAAGGCGAACGGGGCGGTCGGCAACTACAACGCCCACCTGGCCGCGTTTCCCGCCGTGGACTGGCCGGCCCTGGCGGCGGACTTCGTGCGGAGTCTCGGCCTCGAGCACAACCCCTACACCACCCAGATCGAACCGCATGACTACATCGCGGAGTACTTCGACGCGCTGGCGCGCTTCAACCAGGTGCTGCTGGACTTCGACCGCGACGTCTGGGGATACATCGCCCTCGGCTACTTCAGGAGCCGGAGGGTCGCGGGCGAGACCGGCAGCTCGACCATGCCGCACAAGGTCAACCCCATCGACTTCGAGAACTCCGAGGGCAACATCGGCGTGGCCAACGCCCTGCTCGCCCACCTCGGGCGCAAGCTGTCCGTATCGAGATGGCAGCGGGACCTGTCGGATTCGACGGCGCTGCGTTGCGTGGGCACCTGTCTCGGACACTCGCTGGCCGCGATCGCGGCGGCGTCGCGGGGCATCGACCGGCTGGAGGTGGATGCGGGCGCGCTCGACGCCGATCTCGCCGAGAGCTGGGAGGTGCTCGCCGAAGCCGTGCAAACGGTCATGCGACGGGCCGGCATGGACGAACCCTACGAACGGCTCAAGGCCCTGACACGCGGAGAGCGTCTCGACCGGGCGGGCTACGAGGCGCTGATCGACGCCCTCGAGCTGCCCGGAGACATGCACGCGGCGTTGCGCGCCCTCACGCCGGCCACGTACACCGGGATGGCCCGCGAACTCGCGGAGGAACTTGCCGGGACGCCAGTCGACGTGACCGTGGCGACGGTGCCCTGGACGACCCACGAGGAGACCCTCATGCGCGTGCGCACCGCCGTGTTCATCGAGGAGCAGGGCGTGCCCGAAGACGACGAGCGAGACGGCCGGGACGCCGCCGCCGTGCATTTCCTGGCCACCGCCCGGGACCGTGGCCCGGTCGGCACCGCCAGGCTGCTCGCGGACGGGCAGATCGGACGGGTGGCCGTGCTGGCGGAGGCGCGCCGCACGGGCATCGGCCGGCGTCTGCTGGAGGCGGCGCTCGCGACCGCGCGCGGGCGCGGGGACCAGGCCGTCTGGCTCAACGCGCAGCTCGATGCGCGGGGCCTCTACGAGGCGGCGGGCTTCGAGGCGGTCGGCGAGCCGTTCGTCGAGGCCGGCCTCGGGCACATCCGCATGGAGCTCGACCTGGCCTGACGCGCCCCGGGGCGACGCTGTCGAGCTTGCGACCGTTTCCTTTCAGGAAAATATTACTTGTCCACGTTTCTCTTTTCTTTATAGGTCCCCGCCTTAGAATCGCGCCCTTTTCCAAGCAGACGAGACGACCATGGCACTGCATTACACCCCCCGCAAGCCGCGCGCGGAGCAGATTCGCGAACTCGAAGAGGAGTGGCGGACGAATTCGCGCTGGAAGAACGTCAAGCGCGGCTACAGCGCCGCGGACGTGGTCAACCTCAGGGGCACGATCCCGCACCGGAGCCTGCTCGCCGCCCACGGCGCCGACAAGCTCTGGGAGTACCTGCACACCGAGGACTACATCAACTCCCTCGGAGCGGTGACCGGCGGGCAGGCCGTGCAACAGGTCAAGGCCGGCGTCAAGGCGATCTACGTCTCCGGCTGGCAGGTCGCGGCGGACAACAACACGTCCGAGACGATGTACCCCGACCAGTCCCTGTACGCGGTGAACTCCGTGCCCTCGCTGGTCAACCGCATCAACAACGCCTTTCGCCGCGCCGACGAGATCCAGTGGGCGAGCGGCATCGACGACGGCATCGACTTCTTCGCGCCGATCGTGGCGGACGCCGAGGCCGGGTTCGGGGGCCTCCTGAACGCCTTCGAGCTGATGAAGGGCATGATCGGCGCCGGCGCCGCCGCGGTCCACTTCGAGGATCAGCTTGCCTCCGTCAAGAAGTGCGGCCACATGGGCGGCAAGGTCCTGGTGCCGACGCAGGAGGCGGTGCAGAAGCTGATCGCCGCCAGGCTCGCCGCCGACGTCTGCGACGTTCCGACGATCCTGATGGCGCGTACCGACGCCAACGCGGCGGACATGGTGACCAGCGACGTCGACCCGTGCGAGATCCCCTTCCTGACCGGAGAGCGCACCCCCGAGGGGTACCACCGCACGCGCGCCGGGCTCGACCAGGCGATCGCGCGCGGGCTGGCCTACGCGCCGTACGCGGACCTCATCTGGTGCGAGACCGCGGTGCCCGATCTCGACGAGGCGAAGCGTTTCGCCGAGGCGATCCACCGCGAGTATCCGGACCAGTTGCTGTCCTACAACTGCTCGCCGTCCTTCAACTGGAAGGCGCACATCGACGACGCGACCATCGCGAAGTTCCAGCGGGAGCTTGGCGCCATGGGATACCGGTTCCAGTTCATCACTTTGGCCGGTATTCACAGCATGTGGTACAACATGTTCGAACTGTCCCGCGACTACGTGAACCGGCAGATGTCGGCGTACGTCGAGCTCCAGGAGAAGGAATTCGCGGCGGCACAGGACGGCTATTCCTTCGTGAGCCACCAGCAGGAAGTCGGGACCGGCTACTTCGACGAGGTGGCCAACGTCATCCAGGGCGGCCAGTCTTCGGTGACGGCGCTCACGGGCTCCACCGAGGAAGCGCAGTTCGCGTCGTAGGGGACGGGCTCTCCTACGGCAGCGCCGCCTGGAGTTCGGTGTAGGTTTCGGTGCGCGGGATGTCGGGGTGCGCCTCGGCGATGCGGTCGGGGGCGCGGAAGAAACAGGCGTGCTCGGCCGCGCCCAGCATCCCGAGGTCGTTGTAGGAGTCCCCGACGGCGGCGACCTCGTAGCCGAGGGACTGGAACGCGCGGACCGCGGCGACCTTGGGCCGTTCCTGGCGCAGCCGGTAGCCCACGATGCGGCCGTTGTCCACCACCAGGCGATGGCAGAGCAGCAGCGGATGCCCGAGCTTGGCCATCAGCGGCATGGCGAACTCGTAGAAGGTGTCCGACAGGATCGCCACCTGGAAGCGGCCGCGCGCCCAGGCGAGGAACTCGACCGCCCCCGGTAGCGGGTCCAGCCGAGCGATCGTCGCCTGTATGTCCCCGAACGTCACGTCGTGGCGCTCGACGGCGTCGAGTCGCAGACGCATGAGATCCTCGTAGACCGGTATGTCGCGGGTGGTCCTGGCGAGCGCGTCCACGCGGGTGGCGCGGGCGATCGCATGCCAGATCTCCGGCACGAGCACCCCCTCCAGATCCAGGCACAGGACTTTCAATCGACGGCTCCCCACCCCGCTCCGCGGCGCGCGCCATGTTATGCCGGCGCCGGGGTCACCGGCGAGAACGACGCCCGCGGCAGGTCCGACCGGTCGGCCCCACCGCGGACGCGGCACCCTAAGCATATGCCCAGACGGTATTTTTTCGCGGCAGGGGCACGCTGCTAGGCTCCGCGCTCCCCGAGATGTCGAGAGGCTCCATGCACGGTCAGGACAACGTCGCCGCGCTTGCGCGGACCGATCCCAGGGAAGTTCTCGAGGCGGCGTTCCGGCGTTTCGACCTCGACTCCATCGCCCTGTCGTTCAGCGGCGCCGAGGATGTCGTGCTGGTGGACATGGCGAGCCGGATCGTGGGCCGGGACCTCCCGGTGTTCTCCCTCGATACGGGGCGCCTGCACCCGGAGACGTACCGTTTCCTCGAGTCCGTCCGCGAGCGTTACGGCGTCGCGATCGAACTCCTCGTGCCCGACGCGGCGGGGGTGGAGCGGCTGGTGCGGGCCAAGGGACTGTTCAGCTTCTATCGCGACGGGCATGCCGAATGCTGCGCGCTCCGCAAGATCCAGCCGTTGCGCCGCAAACTCGCCGGGCTCGACGCGTGGATCACGGGTCAGCGGCAGGACCAGAGCGTTACGCGGGCCGAGTTGCCGGTCGAACAGACGGACACGGCCTTCTCGACGCCGGAGCGCGCGGTCACGAAGTTCAATCCGCTGGCGCGGTGGAGTTCCACCGACGTGTGGGCCTACATCCGGGAACACGAGGTGCCGTACAACCCCCTGCACGACTCCGGCATGCGCAGCATCGGCTGCGAACCCTGCACGCGCGCCATCGGCGCGCACCAGCACGAGCGCGATGGGCGCTGGTGGTGGGAGAACGCGGACGACAAGGAATGCGGACTCCACGCGCAGAACCGCGTGCCGGTGCGGGCCGTGGCCTGAGACGGGGACGGTGCGCGTCACCTTCGTCAAGAAGGTCCTGGCTTCCGGCGCGCCGTGCGGGAAGTGCGATGCCGTCGAAAGGCGGCTCCGGCGCAGCGGCCTGATCGCGCGCATCGACCGGGTGGTCGTGGCCGATGAACGGGACGCGGACTCCGCAGGGATGCGCCTGGCGCGTCGTCACCAAGTGGAGATCGCTCCGTTCTTCCTGGTCGAAGACGGCGGAAGCACCATCGTTTACACGGTGTACCTGAAGTTCGTCAGAGAGATCTTCGGGAGCCTTCAGCCGGGGAGCGCGAGGGGCACGCCCCTCGCAGGAAAGAGCAGCGCGAGGGGCTCGCCCCTCGCAGGAAAGAGCAGCGCGAGGGGCGTGCCCCCTCGCAAGCGGGGCGAGCCAACCCCGTCTGCCGAGCTGGAGGAGGCTCGCGACCTGCTCCGCGCGAACCCGGACCTCGACCTGATCTGACCGGCGGCGGGCCGCCCCCGCTACCGCATCGGCAGCGCGACGTCCGCGAACAGAGCCGCCCGGGTCGAACGGTCGCCCGTGTCGAACGCCGCGCGGACCAGCTCGGGGGTCAGGTGCCCCGCGAACAGCTCCACGAAGTCGAGCATGAACCGCCGGATGAACGTGTCCTTGCGGGCGCCGATATAGGTGCGGCTCGGCAGGAACAGGTGGCTCGCGTCGATGGCGACGAGGTCGGTGTCCCGCTCCGCGTCGAATGCCATGGCGGCGATGATGCCGATGCCGAGGCCCAGGCGGACGTACGTCTTGATGACGTCCGTGTCCGTCGCGGTGAACACCACGTTCGGCGTCAGTCCCGCCGCGGCGAAGGCCTCGTCCAGGCGCGACCTCCCGGTAAAGCCGAACACGTACGTGACGATCGGCTGTTCCGCGACCTCCTCGAGGGAGATGTCGACCCGATCCGCGAGGGCGTGCCCGCGCGGCACCACGATGGCGCGGTTCCACTCGTAGCACGGCATCATGACCAGGTTCTTGAAATGCTCCATCCCTTCGGTGGCGATGGCGAAGTCCGCCTTCCCCGTCGAGGCGAGTTCGGCGATCTGGGTTGGCGTCCCCTGGTTCATGTGCAGCGCCACCTCCGGATACTCCGTGCGAAAGGCCTCGATCACGGGAGGTAGCGCGTAACGGGCCTGCGTGTGCGTGGTCGCGATGGCAAGGCTGCCGCGGCGCTCGTTGCAGTGTTCCTGCGCCACCTGCCGGATGTTCTCCACCTCGTGGAGGATGCCCTCCGCCTTGGCCAGGATCGCCTCCCCCGCCGGGGTGATGCGGGTCAGGTGCTTGCCGCGGCGAGTGAAGATCTCGACGCCCAGTTCGTCTTCCAGAAGCCGTATCTGCTTGCTGATGCCGGGCTGCGACGTGTACAGGCTCTGGGCGGTGGCGGAGACGTTCAGCCCGTGCTGGGAAACCTCCCAGATGTACCGGAGTTGCTGGAGCTTCACGGAGCCCCTTATAACCCGAAAGACTTAATTCTTTCAAATTAGGAACCGCTGGAGCCACACTGGGCAGGCGTTTTGCATTTGTTGCGCGGTGGCGCACTATATGAGTCGGTTTGCGAAAGGGGACCACATGCAGACGAAGTCCATGCCCGCGGTGCTGGCCGCCGTGGCCGCGGTTGCGTGCATGGCGTCCGCCCACGCCGCGCAGGTGCCGGAGCGTTCGGCGCTCTTCGGCGACCTGCACATCCACACGATGTACTCCTTCGACGCCTTCATGGGCACCGTCCGCACCACGCCCGACCATGCCTACCGTTACGCCAAGGGCGAACCCATTGCCCATCCGGACGGCGGCAACATCCGGCTCTCGGGCGCCCCGCTCGACTTTCTCGCCGTGACCGACCACGCGGAGTACCTCGGCGTGCACGCGGCCCTGCTCGATCCGGACAGCGTGACCCACGGCCATCCGGACACCTCGCGCGTGCTCCCGGACGATTCGCTGTCGCTCGTCGAGTACTACGCCTACCAGCAGGACATGCGCAGGTTCCTGACGGAAGGCACGGAACTCGCCGGCAAGCCGGTGATCTCCTGGGCATGGCGGAAGATCGTCGAAGCCGCGCAACGGCACGACGACCCTGGCCGCTTCACGGCGCTGATCGGCTACGAATACACCCTCTCGCCCGGTGTCCGTCACCTGCACCGGAACGTGATCTTCCGGGGATCCGAGGTTCCGGAGTGGCCCTTCAGCGCCCGGGACTCCGACGACCCCGCCGACCTGTGGGCGTGGCTCGACGGGTTGCGCGCCCGCGGCATCGAGGCCATGGGCATTCCGCACAACATGAACCAGAGCGACGGTCTCGCCTTCATGGAGACCACCTGGCGGGGGGAGCCGATCAACGCGGACTTCGCCGCGGCGCGGATGCGCAACGAGCCGGTGGTGGAGCTCACCCAGAAGAAGGGCACGTCGGAGACCCACCCTTCCCTCTCCCCGAACGACGAGTGGGCCGACTTCCAGATCGTCCGGTACTACCTGAACAAGGCGGAGAACAAGGACCCGATCACGGTTTTCGAGGGCGGCTACCTGCGCGACGCGCTGAAGACCGGCCTCGAGTTCGAGGAGCGCAGCGGCTTCAATCCGTATCGTCTCGGCGTCGTGGCCGCGAGCGACGCGCACGTCTCGGCCGGTTCGTACGAGGAGAGCCGGCACTTCACCAACCGGGCGAACACGCCGCGGTCGCGCGGCTCGGCGTACGGGCCGGAGGCGGATTCCTGGGACGGCTACTGGACTCCGCGGCAGGCGACCCATGGGACCGGGGGGCTCGCGGCCGTATGGGCCGACGAGAACAGCCGGGCCGCGATCTACGACGCCATGCGCCGCAGGGAGTCGTTCGCGACCTCGGGGCCGCGCATCCGCGTGCGCCTGTTCGGGGGATTCGGCCTCGACGACGCACTGGCCAAGGCGGAGGACCCCGTCGCCGCGGCGTACCGGCACGGCGTGCCGATGGGCGGCGAGCTGTCCGGCGCCGGCGACCGCGCACCGAGCTTCCTCGTGATCGCCCTGCGCGACCCCGCGTCCGGCTGGCTGCAGCGGGCGCAGGTGATCAAGGGCTGGATCGAGGACGGCGCAGCGCGGGAACGGGTGTTCGACGTCGCCTGCTCCGATGGCCTGACCCCGGACCCGAACACCCATCGCTGCGGCGACAACGGCGCCCGCGTGAACCTGGCGGACTGCTCCGTCAGCCGGGACAAGGGGGCCACCCAGTTGCGGACGGTGTGGACGGATCCCGATTTCGACGCCGCCCAGCGCGCCTTCTACTACGTGCGCGTACTCGAGAACCCGAGCTGCCGTTGGTCGACCTGGGACGCACTGCGTCTGGGGATGCCGCCGAATCCGGACCTGGCGGCGACGATCCAGGAACGCGCCTGGAGTTCTTCGATCTGGTACGCCCCCGAGGAGATATGATCATGAACCTGCACACCGCGTCATTGCTTGGGATCTTCCTCGCCGCCTCGCCTGGCGCCTTTGGGGAGGACTCGGACACCCCCGATCGACGGGCGCTCTTCGGCGACCTGCACATCCACACGATGTACTCCCACGATGCGTTCATGGGCAACGTCCGCACGACCCCGGACCAGGCCTACCTGTTCGCCAAGGGCGCGCCGATCCCGCATCCGTCGGGCGAGGCCATCCGGATCTCCGGGGCTCCGCTCGACTTCCTCGCCGTGACCGACCACGCCTACTTCCTGGGCGTCCACGCGTTCCTGATCGAACCCGGCAGCCTCACCCACGGACATCCCGACACGGATCGCATCCTGCCGCCCGAGGGACTCTCGACGTCGGAGTACTTCGCGTTCCTGCGCACCTTGCGGACCTTCCTTCCCGACAGCACGGCGTCCCGCCCGGAAGTGATCGCGGCGGCGTGGACGCGGATCGTGGATGCCGCCGACCGGCACGACGATCCGGGCGCCTTCACCGCGTTGATCGGCTACGAGTACACCCCCTCCCCCGGCACGCGTCACCTGCACCGGAACGTGATCTTCCGCGACCGGGCGCCGGAGCGGCCGTTCAGCATGCGGGACTCCCCCGACCCCGCGGACCTCTGGGCCTGGCTGGACGAGCAGCGCGCCGCCGGCTTCGAGGGCATGGCAATCCCGCACAACATGAACCAGAGCGACGGGCTCGCCTTCATGGAGACGACCTGGCGGGACGAGCCGATCGATGCCGAGTTCGCCGCGATGCGGATGCGCAACGAGCCCGTGGCGGAGATCACCCAGCTCAAGGGCACCTCGGAGACCCATCCTTCGCTGTCCCCCAACGACGAGTGGGCGGATTTCCAGATCGTGCGGTACTACCTCGACCGGGTGAACAACGCGAACCCGGTTTCGGTCTTCAAGGGCAGCTACCTCCGGGACGCGCTCAAGACGGGCCTGGAGTTCGAGGAGCGCATCGGGGTCAACCCGTACCAGCTCGGCGTCGTGGCCGCGAGCGACACCCACGTGTCGGCCGGTTCGTTCGAGGAGGACGGGCACTTCACGGGCCGCAGGAACACTCCGCGGGCGCGGGGCTCCGCGTACGGGCCGGACCAGGACTCCTGGGAGGGCTTCTGGACCCCTCGGGAGGCCACCCACGGCACCGGCGGGCTGGCCGGGGTCTGGGCCGACGAGAACTCCCGCGCGGCGATCTACGACGCCATGCGGCGACGCGAGTCGTTCGGCACCTCGGGGCCGCGCATCCGGGTGCGCCTGTTCGGCGGCTTCGGGCTCGACGAGGCCCTGGCGGGCGCCCGGGACCCCATCGCCACCGCGTATCGGCACGGTGTGCCGATGGGGGGCCTGCTGCCGGAGGCCGACGGCGCGCCGAGCTTCCTGATCCGGGCCATGCGGGACCCGGCATCGGGGTGGCTGCAACGCGCGCAGGTCGTCAAGGGATGGCTGGCGGACGGCGTCGCCCAGGAGCGCGTCTTCGACGTCGCCTGTTCCGACGGCCTGACGCCCGATCCGCAGACGCATCGTTGCGGTGACAACGGTGCGCGCGTCAACCCGGCGGACTGTTCCATCACCCGCGACAGGGGCGCGACCCAGCTCGAGACCGTTTGGACCGATCCCGACTTCGACGCGGCCGAGCGTGCCTTCTACTACGTGCGCGTGCTGGAAAACCCGAGTTGCCGCTGGTCGACCTGGGATGCCCTGCGGCTCGGTATCCCGCCGAACCCCGACCTGCCGACGACCATCCAGGAACGGGCCTGGAGTTCGTCGATCTGGTATTCGCCGGCCGGCTGACGGCTGGGGGGCCGCCACCAGGGTCGGGAACGGGCGACCGCGAGGGGCGCCCCCGTACCCTTGCCAGTGCTGCGTCCCGAAGGCACGGAGCGGGCAGAACTGCCGGCAGCGACCGGTCGCCCCTCGTGCCGAGAGTGTGCCGAGAGCACCCACGTAGGACCCGTGCCCCGGCAGTTCCGCCACGATCGATGCCCAGTGAGCAGTCTGCGCCCCGAGCGCCGGTACAGGGACAGGGAAAGGGACAGGCAGGGATCGTGGCCCGCCGTGAACGGGCAAGCAACCATCCCGCGCTCCATCACCGGCATCGGCCCGAGCGTGCCGTCGACCCTGCTCGCGGAGGCCGGCGACGTGCTCGGCCGGCGCGACTACAAGGCGTTGCGCTGCCTGTGCGGGACGGCGCCGGTGACCCGGCAGTCCGGGCGCATGCGCATCGTGACGCGGCGCTTGGCCGTGCACGGTCGACTGCGCGACGTGGTCCAGCCCTGGGCGCGTGTCGCGGTCCAGCGCGACGCCGCTCGCGAAGCGAAGTACCGCGCGTTGCGGGCTCGCGGCCACGGCCACTACCGCGCCTTGCGCTCGGTCGCCGACGGCCTGCTGCGCATCGCCTGCGCAATGCTGCGCGACGGCACGTTGTACGAACCCCGCCGCGACCGGCCGTGGAACACGGCGCCAAAAGACGACCCGCGAGACGCCGTGCATAAAATCGCTTATAATCAGCGTCTTACAACGTATAGGTTTGCAACGGCGCGCACCGCTGGTCTCAGCGCATCCGCATCAAGGGTCGCTACACCAACATCGGCCTCGGCGGCTATCCGCTCGTCACCTTCGCGGAAGCCCGGGAAGCCGCGCTCGCAAACGCCCTGGCCGGGCGCGCCGGCGGCGATCCCCGCAAACGCAAGCCCGGAGTGCCCACCGTCGCCGAGACGGCGCAGGCCGTCATCGAGCGGGACGCGCCCACCTGGCGCCACCCCGACAGGATGCGGTGCGCCTGGCGCACCACCCTCGAGCGTCACGCCGCGCCGATCCTCCGCATCCGCGTGGACAGGGTCACCAGCCGCCAGATCGCCGACATCCTCGGTCCCCTCTGGAACACCAAGCGCGAAACCGCCATCAAGACGAGGACCCGGCTCAACGCCGTCTTCAAGCTCGCCGTCGCCTCAGGCCACCGGGAGGACAACCCCGTGGACGCCGCCGGGGCCGCGCTGCCGCACCGCCGCGGCGATGTGCAGCGCCCGCGCCGGCAGGCCGCGCTTCCCTACGCCGAGGTCGCGGCGGCGGTCGAAGTCGTCGAACGATCCGACGCGTGGATCGGCCAGAAGCTGGCGTTCCGCTTCCTCGTCCTCACCGCCGGGCGCAGCGGCGAGGTGCGCGGCGCGGTCTGGGACGAGATCGACCTCGGCGACGCCCTCTGGACCGTGCCGGGCGCGCGGATGAAGGGCGCCGAGGACCACAGGGTGCCGCTCAGCGGGGCCGCGATGGACGTGCTGTCCGAGGCGCCGCGGCTGGCCGGCCGGTCGCCGCTGGTGTTTCCCGCTCGGCGGGGCGGCGTGATCGCCGACACCACGCTCAGCCGCCTGCTGCGCGAGCTCCGCATCGGCGCGGTGCCGCACGGGTTCCGATCCTCGTTCCGCGACTGGGCCGCGGAGCAGACCTCCGCCCCGCACGCGGTGATGGAGGCGGCCCTGGCGCACGTGGTGTCCAACAAGGTCGAGGCCGCGTACTTCCGCAGCGACCTGCTCGAGAAGCGGCGGGAGATGCAGCAGTGGGCTGACTACCTGGCCGCCACCGCCTGAGCGCCGGGCCAAGTCACGCGATCCGCCCCATACCCCTCGCCCGCGACGTTGCGGCACGTCCTGCGATACGACGCTTTTGCCTCGAATTGGCCGCCGCGGAAAGAACATACATATAGATGCCTTCAGCCGCCAAACAGGCTGTCTTCAAATGTCCGATCAACCAAACACCCAACGTCCCGCCGCGATCATCGTGGTGGTCGTCCTTTCTGCGCAAGAGCCGCCGGTCAGGGTCTCCGCCCGCCACCGATGGTCGCGGAGGCTACGCTACGGCACGCTGATCGCGCTCTGGTCGCTCATCTGAACCGCCGCTGGCGATTCCCGAGATTTCGGATCACGCCTGCACCGCGGCGCTTCCAGAACTCAAAGCCGTCAGCGTCCCGCCGATCCTGGACCGCACCGCACGAAGCAAATCCGCCGCAGCCCCAGCAGCGGCGCCCTGTTTCTACGCCGCCCAGCCCTGCGCAGCACGATGGCAAGACCCTACCAGTTTGCGGTCTGGACCTGCGCCCATCCGAGCGTAACCAGCGATAGGAGGTCAGCCACGGTGTTCCAAAGTCCGACCGCAGCGGATTCGACCGCGTAGACCAGCATTCCAGCCAGGTTGAAGAAGGTGTCCACCGGGTTGAAGACCGTGCCAACGAGCACGCCAACCGCGCCGTATCCAAGGCCGATGGCCCAGCCGACCGGCCACCCGTGCGTACGCTCAGCGTCTACGTGCCCGCCGACAAGACCACGCTCTGGGAAGCCTGGTGCAGCGAGCGGCAAGGATCGCCGAACTCGCCGCCGCCAGGCCAGCGCCGCCGGTCCACGCCCCGTTTCTCTGGATCACGCCGAGCGGCGGCAGTCCGGTCTCCAACGAGGCCCTCGACTACTTTCCCGATCGTCTGCGATGGCCGGTCCCGCTCGACACCTCCGGCACTTCGGCCGCTCAGGAGGATGCCGCGACGGGCGAAGAACCAACGGCCGAGGTCGTCGCAGCAACGCTGCTTGCGTCGTTCCCGGACACCAAAAGGAGCTTCAAGACCAGCGATGTCCGCCCGATCGTCGCCAGGCACTGGCCGGACCACCCGGCGGCGGACAATCCTTCCGTTTGCGGCACCTACCTCTTCACAGAGGTCTACCCGGCCCTCGAGAAGCGCGGCGTCAAGATCATCCCGGGCAAGTCTCCCCGGACCTACGAACTCCCCCGATGATCCGACTTCCAACGACCCCGCCGGCCCAGCCCCAAGGCGCCGGACCGCTCCACGCGCGATGCAGCGCCTCCGGTAAGCATTCGAGGCGACGGGTCAGAGCGTGTCGAAGAATCGAGGATCCGCCGTCACGCGCTCGACGGTCTCGATCGCCACGCCGATCCCCTTCTCCCTAAGCAGCCCGCAGAGCTCGACGCCGTCGATCAGGTCGATCGCCATGGCGCCGTCCCTCACTGCCTCCCGCTCGGCTTCCCTCGTGAACCGTCCCGTCGTGATGAAGAGTCCCTTGTCCGAGCGGCCCGCCAGGGCGCCGCGGAAGTCGCGGATGCTGCCCGGTCCTACTGTTCCCGCGTAGCGCTTGCACTGGTAGCTGACATGGAACGACAGCAGGTTCATACGCAACACCCCGGTGCCGTCGATCCCGCCGTCACCCGAGCGCCCGGTCACCTCCACACGCGTGAACCCGTGCTCTCTCAGCAGCCGCTGGCATAGGCGCTCGAATGCGT
Organism: Pseudomonadales bacterium; assembly: GCA_963664635.1. GTDB lineage: Bacteria > Pseudomonadota > Gammaproteobacteria > Pseudomonadales > Azotimanducaceae > VXNE01. The sequence continues at coordinate 2,826,067 of OY761542.1, forward strand.
CCGGCGGCATCTCCCGCAGGATTCCGAGAAGCGCGGCCTGCCAGGACTCGTCGGTCGCTCCTTCGGTCTCCTCCACCGACTCGTCCGTGGTTTCCGCCGCGACCGCGCCGGCGAATCGCGCCGTCCGCTTCGGAATTCCTTGCGCTCCCGCTGGATCAGCTCGCGCACCTGGTCCGCCGATCCGAGCCGCCGTCCGCCCTCGGTGATCGACCACACGCCGCGGCGCGAGTTGTCCACGGCGCCGATGTGGCGCAGCCGCGTCCGAGCCCAAGCGCACCGGTACGCGAACTCCGTCTGCGGCCCGTTCCCGTGCACGATGTCCAGCATGCCGTCCGGAAGGTCCAGATCCGTCGCCACGCGGTCGTCCAGCTCGTGAATGGACGCCGAGCCTCCAAGGCTCTCCAGCGCCCGAAGCGTCGGCCACATCAAGTCTACCTGTTTCGGCATGTCCGCCATGCGTGTCATACGGTCGTTTCTCCCTCGTGACAGCCCGACATCGGGCCGGCAGGTGCCCAGCGCAAGATGCTCATCCGCCAGCAACCGGTAGGTTGCCAACTCGTCCCGTCGTAGATGCTCCCGGGCACTTCACGTCGTTCTCGCATCAGGCCATCCGCCAATCGGCCCAGTCCACTCAGAGCGGCACCCGAGCACGGAGCACGGCAGCGCGGACATCGAGGGCTACTCAAGGCAGATTCTCCGGGCATTTCTCTCGAGAACCCTGCGATTGATCCCTCTAACGCGCTGTTCCACCTCCTCGAGGCTTCGTACGGTCGCGCCTCGACTAGGCGGCGAGAAGAGGTGTCGCCCACACCGATCAGAACCTGCTGCATCTCGCCTTGTGACGCATGATTCAGATTCACCTTTGCCAGTCTTGACAACACTGGCGGCTCCAAGTCCCAATGGGCTGGGTGCGTTGTCGCATATAGGCTGCACCCCAGCTCACCATCGGCCAGCCACTCGCTGACCACGCCGTTGACGGGCCCCAACCTTTGGACCCGCCGGTGCAAGCGTTGATGATCCAAGTTGGTGCGAATCGCCGAATGCGATCCCCGAAGTCTTTGCGCACCTCCGGAACGCTCCAGATGCTCTCCCAGACACGATCCCGGAGCTTGCCATAGACGTAGGATTGCAGGCCCTTGCGGTGGACCGCATGGAGCGACGCCTGGAACTGCACGGGATTGGCTATCGCGACTCGACTACCGCATCGAACTTCTTCGACTGGAACCACCACCGGACGGCTCTCCCTCCGCTCTTCTCGCTGGCCGTCACCCCGCCAATCCCCGCACCGAATACGGAACTTCTCTTTGTCGGGCACTCGATTCCCGCAACCCAGCATTACCAAAGACGTGGATTCGACCAGCCCCAACAATGCGCGCGTGGTCGCTCGACAGTTCGTTTCGCCCCTCCCACAGCGCGTCCCGCACGCTTGGGGGGAGCGGAGGACAAAGTGTCGCGGCAACTGGCCACGTCATCTCAATCGAAAGCCGCATGTGCCCCACCGTACCTTGCCCACCGGCCTCTGTCCAAAACTCGAACCCGCGTTGCGCCCGCAGCCCACCCTGGGTCGCCAATTGGCTCGTAGGTCGCAACTGCGAAGGCACCTACCACCCTGGCGCATGCTATTCTGCCGACACCGCGCAACGCGCCATCCATCGACGTTACGAAACTCGCCCAGGAACGCCCATGACGACCATCTCCATCCTGGTCGGCATCCAATCCGACGGATGCACGTTCGAACTCGAGCCCCGCAGCCGAGAGATTGTAGACCACAAGGGAACCCCTCCCGACACGCCCCTTCCGGCAAGTCTCTTCATCCGCTACGAAGTTCAACAGGACTTCGGTGCCATTCTCGGCAGGGACGAACTCCTCTGGACGGTCGCCGAAGTCCTCACTGGACTCCCGCGCGAAGGCATCAGACAAATCGCCTCCAAAGTCCAGCTTCTCGACCCCGCTCGCGACCTAGCCCAGATCAAAACCGCCGCCGGATGAACGATGTCGCCCACCTCTTCACCGGGAAGGCCGGCGAACACGCCGTCGCATCCCAGTTCCTGATCCGCAATTGGGCCGTCGCCTTCCCCGCCCTCGACCTCGGGGTCGACCTTCTGATCACCGATCGCACGCACGGCCAAGCTAGGCGTGTCCAAGTCAAGACCGCAAACGCCCAGGAGCAGAAGAGTGCCTACGTCGCGCATTTCAACCTGCCCCTTGCCCAGCTCGCCACTCCACTCACCCCCGAACTCCTTTACGTCTTCGCGGTCTTCCGCCACGGCCATTGGTCGGATTTCCTCGTCGCCGAGCGCCAGGACCTCAACCGCGAACACGTACTCCACAGGCTTGGCAGCGCCGACGGCGACACGATCGTCCTCCGTCTCGTCTTCGACGACTCGACCGTGCTGTGCCGGGAGCAGGACCTTTCCCGATACCGGAACAACTGGCCTACACCCGGGCTCTGACCGCCACCTCAGGGGCCCGCGCCGGCTCTGGCGGCGTCATCCGACTATGGCACGTGTCCCTCAGTGCGCCCGGACGTCCGGCGTGTACTCGCGGTTCTTCCCTGAGGCCTCCAACTCATTGGCCGGGTCCCACTTCGGTTGGTAAGCGGCGATGTTGGCCAACCGGCAGCGATGGGGCCGCCGGACGTCTGCAAGGATATGAAACGCATGCGGGACAAACCGATCAACCTGTTCATGTGGGGCTACCAACCGCACTTCCGGAGCCAGTTCGAGCATCAGGCGAACCGCGTTATGGAGGAACTAGGGGTCGATCTTCTGGTCCGCGAGGAGGGCACCGGTCTCCGACTCAAGCACCTCGTTGAACTGCGCGGGATCGGCCTGTTGACCGGCGAGGTCGGCTCCGGCAAGACCACCGTCTGCCGCCACGTCACCGCCGGCCTCCCTGCACCGCGTCTACTACGTCTCGCTGACCACCGGCAACGTGCTCGACATGTACAAATCCATCGCCTGGGAACTCGACCTGCCCACCGAACGCTCCCGCGCCACCGCCTACCGCGCCATCCGCAACGAGATCTCCCGACTCGTCACCGAAGCCAAGCAGCTCCCCGTGCTCATCGTCGACGAGGCACAGCACCTGCGCAACGACGTCCTCGAGGATCTCCGGCTACTCACGAACTTCAACATGGATGCCGAGCGCCGCCCGTGCATGCTGCTCGTCGGCCTCACCGAACTGCGCCGCCGACTCGCCATGGCGGTCCACGAGTCCCTCAGCCAGCGCCTCGTCGTCCGCCACCACATCGGCAGCCTCGAACGCAACGAACTCGACGACTACCTCAGCCACCGCCTGCGCCTCGCCGGCTGCGAACTGCCGCTGTTCGAGCCGCCCGCCGCCGAGGCCCTCTACCAGGGCTCCCGCGGCCTGCCCAGGCAGATCAACCGCATCGCACACTACGCGCTCTCCGCCGCCGCCCTCGCCAAGGCCCGCACCGTCGACGCCGAACACATGCAGCAAGCCCTCGACGAACTCCGCCTCTAGATCCACCGTCGCATGAACATCGACCCCAACGACCTGCTGTCGCTGCTCGAAGACCTCCCCGACGAGACCATCGCGCATCCGTGCGACTTCCTCCGCGACCTCGCCGACGCCATGGAGAACCGTTACTGCGCCCGCCTGATCAACCATGACCATCGCGGTTACGAGCGCCAGGCCACCGCCGCAGGGCGTCCCAGCCCAACACGATCCCGAAACCCTCGACCACAACCAACCGCCGTTCCGACCGCCCAATCGCCTCCATCCAGGCGCGCCAATGGCAAAACAGCGCAGGAAATCCCGCACTCATCCATCACAGGTAAAGCGCGAAATCCGTGGGGGAACTACCCGGGAAACAACAGCACGCGGGTGGCTGCGACTCCCCGCCAATCCCAATGGCGCCAGGCGTGGCGGCCCATGGCGTGGGAGATGGTCGTCCCAACGCCGATGTCTTGCGGCCCAGGGTTGTCGGCAAGGATCTGGTCCAGCGTTCCTCGGATCAGTGGATCATCGACTTTGGGGCCATGACCGAGACACAAGCTGCGCTGTATGAGGCACCGTTCGCCCATGTCGCGGAGCACGTCAAACCTGTTCGGGCAACCAATCGCGTCAAGGCGCTCAGGGAGAACTGGTGGCGGCATTGGCGGCCCCGTCCCGCCATGTGGCAAGCCATTGAAGGAAGGACTCGCTTCATCGTCACGCCGACCATGGCGAAGCACCGCCTCTTTGTCTGGCTCCCGGCGGGCGTTTGCCCCGACCACCAACTCATCGTCATCGCGCGCGACGATGACACGACCTTTGGAATTCTTCACAGCCGCTTCCACGAAGCGTGGTCCCTTCGGTTGGGAACTTGGCTTGGCAAGGACAACGATCCGCGCTATACGCCGACAACGACCTTCGAGAACTTCCCGTTCCCACAGGGCCTGTCACCTGACGTTCCCGCAACGGACTACGCGTCGGACCCTCGCGCCATGAAGATCGCCGACTGCGCGCGCAACCTCGTAACGCTACGTGACCACTGGTTGAATCCGCCCGAGTGGGTCGAGTGGGTCCTAGAGTCGGCGCCCGGATTCCCCGCGAGACCGCTGCCTCGCGACGACGATGCGCAGGCGGCTCTGAAGTCGCGTACGCTCACCAGACTGTACAACTCGCGCCCGCAGTGGCTCGATGACGCCCACGCAGCCCTCGATGCCGCCGTAGCCCATGCGTACGGATGGCCCTCAGACATTGCGCCAGACGCCGCGCTCCGCGAGCTGCTCGACCAGAACATCCTGCGCACCGGGGGCTGAATTCGGTGGCTCTTCGACATCGGCGCGGACGGCATCGACAGATCCGACACCGCAGAATTTCCGCCAACCGAAGTTGCCCGCCCGACTGCACCGGCATGCCCAGAGCTACGCAACTCGACGCGCAGCGTCCGCCTGCATTCCACCTCCTCGCTCCCCCGCTTCGCGACCCCACGACCATGAGTTTCGGGCCTTCAGACCCCTCACGCACGGGAGCGAACTGCCGAACGAATTGACAGGCGCATCTCTCGGCACCTGATAATCTTATTTTAATACGGCAACTTATGTAACAAGGTCCCGTCCAGCCGTGGAACGCGGCGCCGAAAGACGACCAATGAGACGCCGCAGGTACCGGCCCGGAGGCCCAGCACGATGCTCCAGTTCACCCCACACGACGTCACGCGGTTCGCCGCGCTCAACGTCCCGGTCCCAACCGGCACCTTCCGCAGTTCTGCTATGCTCCGCCCATATGGCCGGCATTCCTAACGCTGAGCAGCTCGTTGCACGCATACGCGTCCTTTTCGGCGTCGTGCCGTCACACCAGTCGCCCGCCGGGCATAACTCACCGTACGTCAGCGCCGAACACATCGGCGACTTCGATGTCGCGATAGCCGCAGCCGGCGCCGAACCGGGCGACCCGGCGGAGATCGCCGCCGCGTGGCTCACCACGTCCAATCCTTCATTTGGCGGCCTCTGTCCGCAGAACCTCATTGACGGCACGGACGACGAGCGAGCCTTTCTCGCCGCGTTCCTCTCTTCGATCGAGGACGGTGCGTTCTCCTGACCCCGCGGACACTCACTCGCACGGATCCCTGGTTCGGCGCGGCGCCATCCTCCGTTGCGGTGCCGCACCACGTTCCTTCCGCCACCTCCCGGAATCGATTCAACGAGGGTACCGGTAGCTTCGCCCTACGCTACCTCGCCGCCGATCCGGTGACCGCTCTCCTCGAGGCCGTCGCGCTTCACGGATCCTACGCAAGCGGGTTCGTCCCCGGACCTCCCCCGGCACGCGGCTGGACAGTCTTCCGCTACCGCATCACCAAGCCGCTGACCGTCGTCGACTTCACCCGTTCATCTGTCCGGAGTGCAGCCGGCACCACGATCCAGGAACTGACCGGCGACTGGCTCGGTTACCACCACCGCAGACTGCACGGCCACGCCCTCCCTGCCCACCTCCCACTCGTGGTTTCCAGTCGCCCGGCAGCGCCCGCGCCTACGCAACGACTCGCCGACGACGCATACCATTCGACAGCGGCCCATGGCCTGTTGGCGCCATCCGCCAAGGCTCCGACCATCGCCAATCTGGTGCTGTTTCACGCGCGCCTGCCAGTAGGCTCGCTTCTTCACACCGGCACGGCGACGGTCGCTCTCTAAGCCATTCTTGGCGGCGTCGTAGCCTCGCCAAAGCACCTTGTGGTCGCATCTGTGGTCGCATCGAGCCCCACCGATCTCCCTCAACACCCGGCACCAAACAACAGAGTGGCTCAACCGTCGGCAACCTGCTGGAGCACCACGACTTGGGCGTGGCGCTGCGGTGCGCGCACGTCCCGGCCGGACGCGGCGCGGTCGCACGCCACAGGCCGACGCATCGCAGCGTCCCCCGGGGGCACCAGACCAGCGACGCAAACGCCGGGAACCAGTCCGGAAAACCCACTCGAACATGGACTTCCAAAAAGGGTGAACAGTCCTACGAGTTGGCTACGCCGTGGGGGACGTGGCCGGCGGCGGTGTGTGCGCGGGCCCCTTCGCAGTTCTGCAGGCGGTCGTCGAAGAACACGTCCGCGCCGAACGCGCGCAGGAAAGCGGCCTTGTCGCGCCCGCCGAGGAACAGACTCTCGTCCAGGCGGATGTCCCAGGCCCGCAGCGTCTTGATCACGCGCTCGTGGGCCGGCGCCTCGCGGGCGGTGATCAGGGCCGTGCGAATCGGGCAGGCGTCCTGGGGAAACTCGCGCTGCAGCGCGTGCAGGCCGTCGAGGAAGGCCTTGAACGGGCCGCCGGCGAGCAGTTCGTCGGCGGCGGCCGCCTCGCTCTCCCCGAAGGCCTCGACGCCCTCCTCCTGGAACACGCGCTCCGCCTGGTCCGAGAACACCACGGCGTCGCCGTCGAAGGCGATGCGCAGTTCTTCGGACGCGTTGGCGCCGCGCGGTGCGCCGAGGAGCGTCGCGGCCGCCGCGCCGTTCTCCAGTGCGCGCGCCACGTCGTCGGGTTCCGTGGACAGGAACAGGTCGCAGTCGAAGGCGCGCACGTACCGGTAGGGACTCGAGCCGCCGCTGAACGCGGCCCGGGTGATGTCCAGACCGTGCTCGCGAATGGAGTTGAAGATGCGCAGCCCCGTGTCCGCGGTGTTCCGCGACAGCAGGATGACCTCGACCGCGGGCCGCTCGAGCAGCTTGTTGATGTTGAGGAGCTTCCGGACGAAGGGAAACGCGTCTCCGGGTCCGAGGGGCACGTTCTCCCGTTCGATCTGGTACTGGCGGTACGCCTCGAGGCCTTGTTCCTCGTAGACGCGGTTGCTCTCGTCAAGGTCGAACAGGGCGCGCGAAGAGATGGCGACGGTGAGGGACTGCCTCGCGATCACGCATCCAGGTCCGGGATGAGTTCGCTCTCCAGCCGGCTGATCATGTCCTTCAGGCGCAGCTTGCGCTTCTTCAGCCGTTGAATCTTCATGAGGTCGTGGTGGCGACTCTCGATCAGATACTGAATGACCTCGTCCAGATCCCGATGCTCGACCCTGAGCTCCTCCAGCCACTTTATCGTGTCGGCTTCTTCCAAATCGACAGTTTCCAAGAACGATCGGTCATAGGCATGATAGGACCGTTCAGGCGCGCTGTCCTCCCTTCGTGACGAAATCGTCGAAAAAAGTACCCGAGGCGCGAACGACGGGAAGCGCGGTCGACCGCTTCCTTGCGGACGCCCGCTCGGCTCGGCTTCCCGTACCGGGCCAGACGCAACGGCTGATCTTCGCGATGGACGCGACGGCCAGCCGTGCCCCCACGTGGGACCTCGCCTGTTCCCTGCACGCCGAGCTGTTCGGCGCCGCCCGCGACGCGGGTAACCTGGCTGTGCAGCTCGTCTACTTTCGGGGTGTTGGAGACTTCCACCACTCGAACTGGAACGCCACGCCGGACGCGTTGCTGGCGACCATGCTGGGCGTGCGCTGTCTCGGGGGCCGCACGCAGATCGTGCGCGTTATCGAACATGCGCAGCGCGAGGCGGCGGTCACGCCCGTGCGCGCGCTGGTGCTCGTCGGCGACAGCTTCGAGGAAGACCCGTCCGCGGCCGCCGCGGCCGCCGGGCGTCTCGCGCTTTACGGGCTCAGGATGTTCGTCTTCCAGGAAGGCTCCGATCCCAACGCCGGGCGCGTCTTCGGCAACCTGGCCCGCATCACGGGGGGTGCGCACGTGCCGTTCCGGGCCGGCAGCGCGAACGAACTGCGGGACCTGCTGCGTGCGGTCGCCGCCTACGCGGCCCGGGGTCGCTCCGGGCTCGAGCGGACGCTCACGACCCCCCTCGCTCGACAGCTGCTCCAGCAGCTGGACCGATGATCCTCGTCATCCTGGCGGCCGTCCTCGCGGGGATCGCGTTCGTGCTGCTCGTGCGCGTGTTCTGGGCCAAGGCGCAGCCGAGCGGGAGTTCCCTGCTCCTGACCACCGCCGCGATCGTCCTGGTGGCGGGGCTCGGGGTGCTGGCTGCGACCGGACGGCTACATTGGCTGGCCGCTGCCGGCGCGGCGGTCTTCCCGTTTCTCAGACGCGGCTTCTCCCTGCTGCGCTTCTGGCCCCTGCTTCGCCGGGTAGCGCCCCTGGCGGGCCAGGCGTTCGGCACGCGCCAGGCGCATGCTGCGGACGCAGGATCCGGCGCCGAACAGTCGGAGGTGGAGACGGCGGACCTGCGCATGACGCTGCATCACGGCACGGGCGAGATGGACGGAGAAGTACTCACCGGCATTTTCGCGGGCCGGAGACTGTCGACCCTCGCGCTGGAAGAACTGCGGACACTCCGGGGGGCGCTGTCCTCTGGCGACTCCGCAAGGTTGCTCGACAGCTACCTGGAGCGGCACCATCCCGGCTGGGACGACATTGGCGATAGCGCTGGCACCGCGGAGTCCCCTGATGGGCAGATGACCGAATCGCGCGCCCTCGAAGTGCTCGGCCTGGAGGCGGGAGCCACGCAGGAGGAGGTTGTCGAGGCCCATCGCCGCCTTATCCAGAAGCTGCACCCGGACCGCGGCGGGTCCACCTACCTGGCGGCTACGCTGAACGAGGCCAAGAAGGTTCTCCTGTCCCCGTAGGGGCGACCCTCGTGGTCGCCCGTCCCCTACGCTGACGGGTGCATGAACTCCCGCGCTTCCTGCTCGAGGGCCACCAGGCGCTTCACCCAGTTGTGCATCAGCAGGAAATCGTCTCCGTCGATGCCGAAGGCCTCGCCGATCTCCTGGAGCAGGCACTCTTCCTCGACCTCGAACGCGCCATCCACATAGCCGAGTCGCAGCAGGTTCAGCATGGCGATGGCCCGGGCCCGGCGGCTGCCGAATATGGCGCCGATGCCCTCGAGCTCCAGGTAGTCCGACTCGGTGGCGGGATGGAGTTCCATCTCGCGCTTGAACTCGTCGAGCATGACCTCCTCGTTGGGGTCGAGGAGGCCGTCCGAAACCACGACGTTGTGCGCGAGTCCCAGGAGCGCGTTGCGCTGTTCGTCCGTGAGCGACGAGAGCCACATGGCCGGGGTCCGCCCGTTGCCCGCGTGCTACCCGCCCGCGAAGAACGACGCGATCAGGCTGGCCGCCATGATGACGACACAGAGCCAGCCCACGCCGAGGAACGCCTTCATCGCCAGCGGTTGCTCAAGGAAATCTTCAAGCAGGTACCACATCTGTGTCGCGCTCCGTTCTTTCTGTCCCGAGCTCCTGTCCCGAGCTCCTGTCCCGAGTTCCTGTCCCGAGCTCCTGTCCCGAGCTCCCTGTCCCGAACCCGTCGGGCAGGCGGGCCGGAAGGCCGCGAGAGTACCACAGCGCCCCACGGCCGGGCCCGGCTGGAACCGCGCCGCGCCGACCCGGCCGCGCGGCTCCCGCGCCGATGGCGAGGGGCGGTCCGATCAGGCAAGCCGCTGCCCGAAAAGGTCGTGCGTGTCGGCGTCCGTGACCCGTACCGATGCCCATTCGCCCGCTCGCACGGGCCCCTCGACGTGGACGACGCCGTCGACCTCCGGCGCGTCCCCCGCCGTGCGTCCGACACCGCCCGCCGCCGTGGCTGCGTCGACCAGCACTGCGACGGTCTCGCCGATGCGGGCGCGCTGACGCTCCAGGCTGATCTCGGCCTGCAACGCCATCAACGCGTCGAGGCGCTGGTGCTTTGTCGCCTCGGGGACCTGGTCCGGCAACGCGTTGGCCCTGGCCCCGTCCACGTCGGAATACGCGAAGCACCCCACGCGCTCCAGGCGCGCCTCCCGCAGGAAACCGAGGAGCGTCTCGAAGTCCTCTTCCGTCTCGCCCGGGAAGCCAACGATGAACGTACTGCGCAACGTCAGTTGCGGCACGGCCTCGCGCCACCGCCGGATGCGCTCGAGGGTCCGCTCCGCTGCGGCGGGGCGCCGCATCGCCCGGAGCACTCCCGGAGCGGCGTGCTGCAGCGGTACGTCGAGGTAGGGCAGCAGGCGTCCTTCGGCCATGAGCGGGATCAGGTCGTCGACGTGCGGATACGGATAGACGTAGTGGAGCCGGACCCAGGGGACCAGCTCGCCCAGCCGTTCGCACAGCGTCAGAAGGTTCGAGCGCAGTGGACGCCCGTGCCAGAAATCGGTCCGGTACCGGATATCCACGCCGTACGCGGAGGTGTCCTGCGAGATCACCAGCAGTTCCTTGACGCCGGCCGCGGCCAGGGACTCGGCTTCCGTCAGCACCGAGCCGATGCGGCGCGAGGCCAGCTTCCCGCGCAGGCTCGGAATGATGCAGAAGGTGCATTTGTGGTTGCACCCCTCGGAGATCTTCAGGTAGGCATAGTGGCGCGGCGTCAGCTTGATGCCGTGGTCCGGCACCAGGGACAGGTAGGGATCGAAAGCGGGGGGCGGGACCGCCTCGTGCACGGCGGACACCACTTCCTCGTAGGCATGGGGCCCCGTAACCGCCAGGACGCCCGGGTGCGTACGGCGGACAATGTCGCCCTTGGCGCCGAGGCATCCGGTGACGATTACCCGTCCGTTGGCGTGTAGCGCTTCCCCGATGGCTTCGAGCGACTCGTCGATCGCGCTGTCGATGAAGCCGCAGGTGTTGACCACCACGACGTCGGCGTCGTCGTAACTCGCGCTCGTCTCGTAGCCGTCCGTCCTGAGCTGCGTGACGATCCGTTCCGTGTCGGTCAACGCCTTCGGGCAGCCGAGACTGACGAAGCCGATCTTGCCTGGTTGGGTGACGCTTTCCATGGAACCTGCAAGGCTTGCCGGGAGCGGGCGTCGGCGGCGGCAGGGCCGCCGGACCCGGGACAACGCCCTATTGTAGCCTGCGGACGCCCGGTTCCCCGACCGCGCCGGCGCTACGCCGAGCAACTGGACGTTCCCTTCGGTTCCCGTCGAACGGTTCCCGTCGAACGGCTCCCGTCAAACGGCGAGGAGGTGCGGTTCCTCGACCACGGCCCCGACCACGAGCCCGACGCGCCCGCGCGCAGGGCTTACTCGCCCAAAGGGCGCGCCGCGCATCCGTCTGCATGCTGTTTGATCGTGACCTCCGCCTCGAACCGGCACGGAAACCCCCTGGGGTTGGGGCAGAAGCTGAACCATCCACTTGGGATCCAGGTGCTGAACTGCGGGTCCGTAAGGATGATCTTGACGGTCTCGTCGTATTCGCAGAGTGAATCCTCGAACGTCTTCACGGTTGCGGGCGCCTGCGCAATCGATTGGTGGGGCGACCATTGGACGTATCCGGAGGCCGGCTCGTAGTCCTGCCACCGCCCGCTGCCCGTGGCGCTCCCGTCCGCAGTCTTGAACTTGTAGCGGATATGATGGTTCGCGGTCCTGGCGTTGGTGAACGTGACTTGCAGATCGTGCCCCTCGTAGGGGCCGTTGCCCGATGCCGACAGGGGGTCCGCCGCAACCGGCTGTGCGAGCGCCGTCAGCATGATCGCGGCGAAGGCGGCCCGGATGACTCCCACCGGTCCGAAAGCAGTGCGACAAGGCAATGAGATCTGCATGGGACTCTCCTGCATCGTTAAGCTCTGGGTCATGGTTCCCTCTATCCGGGCCTGTATCCGGAGGGGACGAATATATACCTGCGCCAAGTCGTGTGGAACAAAACGAAGCAACGGCATGACGGCGAGCGGATGCAGTCGCCCGCGCGCAGGACGGGCAAGACAATCCGCCGCCCCCCTTTCATTCGCCCTGGAGCCCCGCTATGGGGTCGAGTCGCGAGGCCTGGCGCGCCGGCTGGTACCCGAAGAACAACCCGACCGCCGTCGCCGTGCCCAGTCCGCTTGCCACCGACACGCCGGACACGAAGTACTCCCAGCCCGTGAACCGGCAGATCGCCCAGGTCGCCGCCAGGCCGAGCACGACGCCGAGCACGCCGCCCGCCGTCGTCAGGATGACCGATTCGATGAGGAACTGGCTCTGGATGTCCCGGCGCCGCGCCCCGAGCGCGCGGCGGATGGCGATCTCGCGGCGACGCTCCGCCACGGAGACGAGCATGATGTTCATGATCCCGATCCCGCCGACCATCAGGGCGATGCTGCCGACCGCCCCCAGCAGCAGGGTGTAGTTGCGCATCTGCGCCTCCAACCGGGCGATCAGATCCTTCGCGGCGACGATTTCGAGCTTCAGGGCGGGCGCCCTGTCCCGGAAGAAAGACCGCACGTCCGCCACGGCCGTCTCGTAATGGACGCCGGGACGTGACCGGGCGACGATGACGTCGATCTCCGGATCGGGCACGACCCGCCCCGAGGTGGTGATCGGCACGAAGACCGACTCGTTCGCGTCCACCTGGACCGGCAGCGCGTAGCTCTCGGTACGGTCGTTCAGCACCCCCACGATGGTGCAGAGCACCTCGTCGATCTCGACGATCTCGCCCACGAACCGGTCGGCGCCGGCGCGCCGCATCGCATCCGCGACATCGGCGCCGACGACGCACCAGTACCGGTCGACGTCGAGGTCCGAGATGAACCGGCCCGCCTGGACGGACAACCGGTTCACGTCGGCGAACGACGCGGTGACGCCCTGGATGCTTCCGCTGCCGACGTTCCTGCCGGCGTAGCGGAAGCGCCCGTGTCCCGAGATCCTGGGCGCCGCCTCGACGATCGATGCGACCGCCGGTGCCAGGTGGATGGCGTCCGACAGCGCGATGGTCGCCGGGCGCTGCCCGGGGGGCTCGGCATCGAACGACCTCCGCACGAGCAGGATGTCGGTGCCAAGGGCCTCGAACTGCTTGCGCGCCTGCGCCTTCGCAATCTCGCCCAGCGAGACCATGGCGATCACCGACGAGATGCCGATCATGATGCCGACGAGGCCGAGCACCGTGCGCAGTCTCGCCTTGCGCAGGCTGTCGGTCGCCTCCCGGGCGTTCGCGCCAAGGACCGCAAGGGCTCTGGAGAGGGTCCCGGCCCCCGGCGTCGGCCCCCGCGGGCGCGCCGCGGCGCCCTTGTGGATGTCGCCGGGCGGGGACGGGTGCCGCGGGACGACCGCGTCGGCGGCTCCCGGATCATGGGCCAGGGCCTCGACAAGCCTGCCATCGCGGATACGCAACCGCCGCGCGCACTGGTTCGCGATGGCCGGGTCATGGGTGATGATCAGGATCGTGACCCCGCGCTCGGCGTTCAACTCGAGGAGGAGATCCATCGCCTCCCGGGCGGTGTCCGCATCCAGCGCGCCGGTCGGCTCGTCGGCCAGCAGCAGTGCGGGCTCTCCCACCAGGGCCCGGGCGATGGCGACCCTCTGCTTCTGCCCGCCGGAGAGCTGGTCGGGCCGGTGGTGGAGCCGGTCGTCCATGCCGACCCGCTCCAGCACGGCGCGCGCGCGGTCCATGGTTTCCGCGCGCCCGGCCCCCCGGTACACCAGCGGCAAGCACACGTTCTCCAGCGCCGTCAAACGCGGCAACAGGTGAAAGGACTGGAAGACGAAGCCGATGCGCCGGTTGCGCAACGCCGACAACGCGTCGTCCCCGAGCCCGGAGACGTCGCGCCCGTCGAGCACGCAGTTGCCGGAGGTCGGGCGGTCCAGCAGCCCGACGATGTTCATCAGCGTCGTCTTGCCGCTTCCCGACGGGCCCATGATCGACACCACGTCGCCGGCGCCCACCTCCAGGTCGACGCCGTGCAGTACCTGCGTCGTCACCGATCCGAGCCGGTAGCTCCGGTAGACATCGACCAGACCCAGCATGCCCCGCGGCGCCGTCATCGCGGCGCGTCCCCGCCCCGGGGCGGCGCATCGACCCGCTCGGGGCCCGGACGGTTCCGGCGCTGGTTTCCCATCACGGGGGAAGGACGACCTCGTCGCCGGCCGAGAGCCCCGCGACCACCTCGACCGAGTCGAGCGTGGTGAGGCCGAGCTCGACCGCACGCCTCTGCACGCCCGCGCCGTCCCGGTCGACGACACGCACCCAGGCCTCGTCGCCCTGCTGTTCAACCGCATCGATCGGGACCAGCAGCGCCGCCGGGCGGTTGTGGACCACGATCGTGACATGCGCCGACATCCCCACCCGCAGCCGGTCGCCGGCCGCCGCCTCCAGCGCGTCGAGCGCGACGACGATCTCGAACTCACCGCGCCGCAAGCCAACGCCCGCCTGCGACGACACGTGGGCGACGGCCCCCTCGATGCGCAGTCCGGGAAAGCCGGGACCGGTGATCCAGGCACGCTGGCCGGTCTCGATCTTCTCCACGTCCACCTCGTCGATGCTGCCGATCACGGAGAGCCGCTCGAGGTCGGCGATGCTCAGCAGAAGCTCTCCCTGCGCCACCGGCCGGCCCCGGGCAAGCGGCTTTTGTCGGTCGCTGGCCGCGGCCACCATGATCCCCGAGATCGGCGCCCCGAGATCGGCCAGATCCAGCTTCGTCCGGAGCTCGCGCAGCCGGCCTTGCGCATTCTCGACCTCGAGCCGCGCCACGCGCATCGCCTCCTCGCCGCCTTGCGCCTCGACCGCTTCCGCCTCCCGCACGGCCGCCTCCAGATCCAGTTGCAGGTTCTCGCGGCCGCGCTCCGCCTCTTCGTGCTCCCTGGCGGGGACGATCCCCCGATCCAGCAGGAAAGCGGTTCGCGCGAGGTTGCGCTCCGAGTCGTCGAGCGCCATGCGCGCCCGGCGCAACGTGCGCTGGGCACGCGCCATCTCCGCGCCGTTCTCCCAGTCTTCGAGCGCGCGGAGCGTGTCGAGCGCCTGGATGTGCTCGACCTCGGCGCGCCGCAGTTCCACCGCGAGCTGGCCGGTGTCGAGCGCGACCAGGGGATCGCCCTCGGCGACGCGCTGGCCGGGCTCCACATGCACCGCGCTCACGTGACTGTCGAACGGACCGACCACCTCCACCACGCGCCCCGGCTCCAGTTGCCCGCGCAGCGCGATGGTCGAACGGAGCTCGCGGGGCTCCAGGGTCATCGTCCGTGGCAACTCGGACGGTCCGGCCTCGACGGCGGAGCCGACGTCCAGCGCCGCGGTGGCGTCGAACAGGTCGAGCGGCCGCACGTACCACGCGCCGATGGCCAGGAACAGGGCCGCGACCAGGAACACCGCCAGGCCGCGCGCCGCCTGGACCCGCTTCATGATCACCGAGAGCGCCTCGTTGCGGGCCTCGATGTCCCGATACGCGGTCTGCAGCTCACCGAGCTGGGTCTCGATGACCTGCGCCTGGCGAAGCTCGGTCTCGCGCAACTCCCGGATCTCGGTGATGTCGGAGACCACGGCGATCACCGCCGCCCGCCCCCCGCCCCCCGCACCGCTCAGATAGGACGTCGTGACCGACAGGGACCGGGGTTCGTCGCCGGCATGCACGCGCGCCACGCGCCGCGCGATGCCGCCGCGGGTGGCCACGGCGTCGAGCACGACCTCGGTGAACTCGTCGAAGCCCTCGAGCTGAACGAAGAGCGCTCCGAACTGGCCGCCGACGACCTCGGCGGGGTCGAGCCCGAACATCTGGCACACGGCGGCGTTGGCGAGCCTGACCGACCCGTCGAAGCCGATGACCATCACCCCGTCGGACAGGTTCTCGAACAGCGCCCGGTAGACTTCGGGGTCGTGGCCCTTCACCGCGCACCCGCCTCGATCCGGATCCCCCACCGATCCAGCGTGCGTCCCGCGAGGCGGACCCCGCTGTCCCCGCGCCCGGCACGGGTCGCGCCGATGACCGGGGCGATCGGGTCCGCGGCGGCCTCCCGGAAGGCGAGGAGGTCGATGTCCTCGCCGAGGCGCGCCCGGCGGTCCCGCCGGTCCCGGCTGGCGCAGGGACGACGGCAAGCCGAGCACGCCACCGGTCCGCGGCGACCCCGAACGGGAGCCGTTGCGCGTCCCGGCGGTCGAGGCGGCGGTCGCGCAAGGGACGGTCGTGTTCCAGCCCGTTCGATCGCGTGAATCATCCTGGCCCGCGGTGATCTCTCGGCAAATCGGTTGGCTTCGGGGCGATCCTCAAGCGCTCCTACACCTCCTGCACGGCGGTCATGGGGAGCAGCGTAGAGCAGCTTGACCGCCTCGGCAAATCCGTCGCGGACATGCAGAAACGGGCCGTGCGTCCGGGGCGCGCGTCGGCATCGTCAGTCGCTGGGGGCGGGACAAGGCGCATGTCGTGCCAGGGCCGGCCCCGACCAGGGGTGTCGAAACGAGGAGCGCTGCGCCTTGATGGTCACACTTCGTTCGTAGTCCCGGGTATGCGCAATTCCGCCCTCCCATATGCCGTGACGCGCCACTTGTCGGGCCTGCGTAGTCGTGGTGAGAACAGCCTGCACTGGCACGCTGTCGTTGCAGCGTGTAGCGTCGTTACGGTGAGTCATGAGGATCAGGCACAGGGGACTGCCGGTACTACACGAGCGGGACAATCCCGCGCGGGTGCCCGCTGCCTTGGTCCCGCGGCAGAAACGCATCCTGTTGCGGCTGCAGGAGGCACCGCATCCGCGCAGTGCCGACGCGCCGGGCTTCAGGTTGCACCCCCTGAAGGCAGACCGTGACGGCCAATGGAGCGTTCGCGTCTCCGGCAACTGGCGCGTGGTGTTCCGCTTCGAGGACGGCGAGGCCGTGGACGTGGACCTGGTCGACTATCCCTGAACCAAGGGAGTTGACGATGATCGACACTGCAGCCGAGCGGGTCGGCCCAATGCTGAACCCGCCGCACCTTGGCGAACTCGTTCGCGAGAGCATGGACGAAGAGGGCTGGAACGTGACCGAGACGGCGACCCGCCTCGGCTGCGAGCGCGGGACACTGTCGCGGCTGCTGAACGGCAAGGCTGGCGTGTCGGCGAACATGGCACTGGCGCTGGAGGACATCGGCTGGGGCACCGCCGACCACTGGATGCGGATGCAGGCGAGCTACGAACTCGCGCTGGCCCGCAGGTCCCGGGACTCTGCGGACGGGCGCACGGGGGTGTTGCACGGATGAACCCGGCTCCGCGGCGCCGTCGTCGTGAGACACACCCCGCGCGCCGGCGCCCGCCCCCTGCTTCGGCAGTCGCCTTGCCCCGGGGTGCGGCGCCACGGTCGCCGCCGCCGGCGGGCGGGGCATCGGCCGAGGCTAATCGACGATCGTGACCATGGTTCGGCAAAACGCTGCAAACGACGCGCCGCCATAGTAAGACGCGGTATTCCAGCAATGGGCGGCCGGTTTGAACGAGGCGCTGTAGCCCTCTCTTCTGAGATTGTTGGTCCAACTATTAAAACCGTCCGGTTTCGACGGTTTCTGCGGATGGGAGTAGCCCTCGATAACGACAGCGAATGTCCTGCCGACGGCGTGCGCGCCGCAAATCTCCACCTGGAAGCAGTTGTTTTGGCCGAGGCTGGCGTCTCCGAGCTTGATGAAGCTGTTGCTGTAGGCTCCGCCGGTTACCACCATATCGGCGTTCGCATCGCACTCCCCCCGACCGTGCGTTGCCGTTCCGCCATTGGCGATATTGACGGGAAGCCCGGACCTGACTCGCGAGTGGATCCCCGAGGGCGGGCTCGGTATGTTGATGCACAATTGGCCGGTGGCCGCGCTTGCGGTCGCGGTGGCAGCCGGCGGCTCACCGACAACGCTCCTTATCTGCGCCTCAGCTACCCCCCCCCCCCCCCCCCCCCCGCAAAAACCAGCAGGGCGGCGGCGAGCGCGAACGCCCGCGGCTTGCGGCGACCGGCGGCCGGGTTCGTCAAGCCCTCGCGCGAATACCTTCCCGACACCCTGGCGTTCGGCAACCGCCGCACCACCGTCGCTCGCAACGCGTCCATCACCGTGTCGATCATGCTCATCGTCTCCTCCGAATCTTCCGGCCGGCGCAAATGAGGCAACTGCCTCCCAGCCATCGTTTATCCCGATTTCGCGCAACCTCTTACCATACCCGACCGGCAACTCGCAAGCGCAAAACTGCCTCCCATCCCCCTCACGCCGCCGCGACATCCTCCACCGCCGCCCCGGCCCGAAACTCTCCTGCACGGTGCCGGAGTCCCTCGCCCCAGGCGGCATCTTCGCGGTTTGGCGGCGAAGCCGCGATCCTGCTCGCGCTGCTCGACCGCGCTGTCCCGTCAAGTTGCTTTTTCCACGACAAGCGCAGACAATCCGCGCGCCATGAAGATCAGCGAGTCGACTTGCCAGACCATGCCCGACCGGCGGACGCGTATCGCACGCCGGTCGGGCTATTGGTTTGCCTATCCCCCCCGATAGCGCGGCGTACTCGATCACGAGAGGCCGCGCGGGTTGCCTCTCGATCAAAACCCCGACAGGCAGCCGCCGTCGGGGTTTTGCGTTTTGGAGGGTCCCGATGCATACGAAGACGGAGAATCTCAACGTGCTCGCAAACGAGCTCCTGCCGACTCCGCACGCCGTCAAGGCGGCGCTGCCGGCGCCCGAACCGGTGATGGAGGGCGTCGCGGACGCGCGTCGCCAGGTGCGCGGCATCCTTGAACGCCGGGACCCCCGCCTGCTGGTGGTGGTGGGGCCCTGCTCCATTCACGACACCGACGCCGCGGTCGAATATGCGCGGCGCCTCAAGGCGGTCGCCGAGCGTACGCGCGACAGCCTGTTCGTGGTCATGCGCGCCTATTTCGAGAAGCCGCGCACGACCGTCGGCTGGAAGGGACTGATCAACGATCCCTATCTCGACGATTCGTTCCACATCGAGGACGGCATCCGGATCGCGCGCCAGTTGCTGATCGACCTCGGCACGCTCGGCTTGCCCCTGTCCACCGAGGCCCTCGACCCGATCATGCCGCAGTACCTGCACGATCTGATCGCCTGGTCGGCCATCGGCGCCCGCACGACGGAGTCCCAGACCCATCGGGAGATGGCGTCCGGGCTGTCCTCCGCCGTGGGTTTCAAGAACGGCACCGACGGCGCCCTCGAGGTCGCCATCAACGCCCTGAACTCGGTGACCAAGCCGCACCGTTTTCTCGGCATCAACCAGTCCGGCCAGGTCGCCATCATCCACACGCGGGGCAACGATCTTGCCCACATCGTCCTGCGCGGGGGCCACGCCGGGCCCAACTACGACGCGGAGGCCGTCCGGGCCTGCGAAGGGGAACTCCGCGCGGCGGGTCTGCCGGAGAACGTCATGGTCGACTGCTCGCACGCCAATTCGAACAAGGATCATCGCAACCAGCCCGCGGTCGCCCGCGACGTGGCCGCCCAGATAGAGAACGGCAACCGCTCGATCATCGGCATCATGCTGGAGAGCAACCTGTCCGAGGGCAGCCAGAAGCTGGGCGACCAGTTGGACTACGGCGTCTCGATCACCGACGCCTGCATCGGCTGGTCGGAAACGGAGGCGCTGCTGCTCGAGCTTGCCGGCCGCCTGGGTGATGTGCTGAAGCGCCGGACTGATCTCGCCCGGGCCGTGTAGGGGACCTAGGAGTTCTCGCAGCCAGTTGGCTGCGCTGACGCGCAGGGAACTGGTGAGTCGCCAGCGGCGACGGCGTTCGATATAAGGATGGTCGCGCTGGGCGCGAGGCCTTGCAGGCACTGGTGTGCTCGCACCCGTCTAGGAGTTTGGCCCGGACCGTGATCGGCGTTTTGACGCTGGTGGCGCGGCCGTTCGGTCGCGACCCCGCATGCAAGAGTGAACGTTCCGCCACGGTCTCGCCCAACGCGACCGTTGACGATGGTGGAGGATGTGGAGATGGCTGGCAAGGCGGCGGCGCCGTTGGAGGTTGTACACCCGGACTGCGCGGGAATCGACGTGGGCAAGCGCAAGCACTACGTGGCGGTGGACGGGTCGCGGTTCGAACGGCCGGTGCGGCACTTCGGGACGTTCACGCGCGACCTGGAGGCGATCGCGGAGTGGCTGTCCTCGTGTGGGGTCCGCCACGTGGCGATGGAATCGACGGGCGTGTACTGGATTCCGCTGTTCGAGGTGCTCGAGCGTGCCGGCTTCGAGGTGCACCTGGTGAACCCGCGCGCGACCAAGCAGGTCAGCGGGCGCAAGAGCGACGTGCTGGACTGCCAGTGGATCCGCCAACTGATGAGTTACGGACTGCTGCGCGGCGCGTTCCGCGCGGCCGACGAGATCTGTCCGATGCGCGCGTACGCGCGCCAGCGCGAACAGCTCGTGCGCGACCGCAGCCGGTCGGTGCAGCAGATGCAGAAGGCGCTGACGCTGATGAACGTGCAGTTGGACAACGTGCTAAGCGACATCATGGGCAAGACCGGCCAGTTGATCGTGCGCGCCATCGTCGCCGGCGAGCGGGACGGGGCGGTTCTGGCCGGATTCCGCGACGGTCGCTGCAAGGCGGACGCGGCGACCATCGCCGCCAGCCTGCGCGGCAACTGGCGCGACGAGCACCTGTTCGCGCTGGCGCAGGCGCTGGCGCGCCACGACATGCTGCAGGGACAGATCGAGGCATGCGAGGCGCGCATCGACGCCGAACTGGAGCGACACGCGCCCGCCGACACCGCGCCGATCCCCCGGTCCCGCGAGCGCGCCCTGCGCGAACGGCTGCGCGGCATGCTCGGCGTCGACCTGACGGCCATACCCACCATCGGCGTGGAGACGGCACTGACGCTGGCGGCCGAAGTCGGGCCGGACCTGTCGCGCTTCCCGACCGCCGCGCACTTCTGCTCTTGGCTCGGCTTGGCGCCGGGCACGCGCATCAGCGGCGACAAGCGCCTCGGCGGCCCGCCGGCGAGACGCACCAACCGGCTCGGCCAGGCGTTGCGCATGGCGGCCACCACCGCCCGCAACAACAAGACCGCCATCGGCGCGGCGCATCGCCGGCGCCTCTCCCGCATGGACTCCGCGAAGGCCGTCAAGGCCACCGCCCACCAACTGGCCCGGCTGACATACGCCATGTTGACCCGCGGCGAGGACTACGTCGAACCCAACCTCGCGGCGATGGAAACCGAGCGCCGCGAGCGCAAGATCAAACACCTCCAGCGCCAGGCAAGCCACTTCAATCTGGCCCTGGTGCCGGCGGAACAAGCCGCCTGAAGGAGTTAGTTCCATGCAAGGCCGCGCCGTAGAACGGCGCGGGCGCGTGGGCGGGTGGGGCTGGGCCGCGAGCGGAGCCGTAGGCGACGGTTGCGGGGCGCTAGGCGTTCTCATTTTCGTGGCATTTCACGGGCGGGGGCGAACCTCCCGACCGCGGCAGAACGTTTTCCCGCAGATCCGCGTCCAGGGCGGACACCACGGCGTGCGCCGCGTAGTTGCGCGGGTCCTGGAACTGCGCCTCGACGTGGTCGAAGAAGCTCGGCAGGCCGAGTTCCCACGCATCGTCGCCGCCGCCGGACGGCCGCCACAGCAGCCCCAGGTGCTCGAAATACGCCAGCGCGTGGGCGGCTTCGGGGCGCGCGCCCTCCGGACTCGGCGGATGGCGCAGCCCGGACCTCACCGCGGCGTCGACTTCGTGCCGTGAGACGCGCCGGCCCGGCGCTGCCCCCGCCCACCGCCAGAGTGCCCCCAGTTGCCGGGCGCACGCCGTCATGCCGCGCCGTTCCAAGGGGGACCACGCCCGCGAATAGCGGTTCTCGGCCTGGGCTCGAAACCCCTCCTCCACGTCCCCGCCGGCGGCGAAGCCCACCCGCCCCCCGCCCGCGCTCTCGAGCGCGGCCAGCCCCAACGCCTGGCTAAAATACGGGCTGCCGCGGCACCATTCGGCGGCGGCGGCGAGCGCCGCGCGGTCGAACTCCAGCCCCAGTGCGTCGAGCGGCGCGGCGACGGTCGCCGCGCAGTCGGCGGCTGCGATGTTGCCCACTGGCACCAGGCGCTCCGCCGTCGCGCGGTCCATGAACCACGTGGCCCCCGCCTCGTCCAAGACGGTCGCCAGGTCGGGCGTGCCGGCCAGCACGACCGCGGCGGGGACGCCGCCGCGGTTCAAATCCTGGGCGGCGTCCAGCAGTGCGCCAAGCGCCTCCGGAGGAGCGGAGTGCGCCTCGTCCATCGTGACCAGGACCGGCTTGCGGCCGGTCGCGGCGAGCGCCTCCTTGACGCCCATCGCCGCGGCGGCGACAGCGGGCTTGCGCTTGAGGGCGCCCTTGACCTTGGCGATGCCGGACATCCCGGCCGACGCCTCGAACGCGCCCTCCCACGCGCCCCCGCGCGCGAGGGTCGTGGAGAGTATCGTCTCGGCCAGTCCCCGCGGGTCCGCGGGGACGCTTTTGCCGGATAGCACCACCACGGCGGCGCCCACGTCGCTCAACGCCCGCTCGAACAGGGACAGCAACACCGTCTTGCCGGT
Organism: Pseudomonadales bacterium; assembly: GCA_963664635.1. Classification (GTDB taxonomy): domain Bacteria; phylum Pseudomonadota; class Gammaproteobacteria; order Pseudomonadales; family Azotimanducaceae; genus VXNE01. Next base: position 2,848,645 of record OY761542.1, read on the forward strand.
GCCGCGCGGCCCGTGCAGCGCGACCCCGATGATGCGAGCTTCCTCGGCGTCGCGGTCCCGCAGCAATTCGTTCCCGAGCGCGTTCAGGCGCGCGATGTGCGTCTCGCGGCCAACGAGCAGTTGCGGCCCGGCGCTCGAGCCGGCCGGAAAGATGTTCCCGAACTTGCCTGCCCGCCAGTGCGCGCGGATGGCTCGCCGTTGCGCCCGCGGTAGCGGCGCCGTCCGTGCCGCGACGTGCTTGAACAAGTCCCGCATCGTCCGCCCGCGGTAGCCGTCACGTCGCCAGTATACCGCCGGGCCGGACCAGCCCAACTGCCGGCAGCGTGACCGGCTCGATCTTCAAATCACCGGATCGTGAGGATTGATGCCCTCGTCGAGAAACGGCTTGAATGCCACGAAAATGAGAACGCCTAGGTAGGGGCGGCCTTGTCCCGTCCCGTCTCGAATGCGTGCATGGCCTCGGCGCGGGCGACGACATGCGTCGCTTCTATCACCCCGGTCTATACCCCCGGTCTATACGCCGGTCTACACCCCGGCGTCAGTCCCCCGGCGTCCGGTAAGCGCCGCCTTCAGCGGTAGTAGGCGTGCTCGGTGACGGTGTGGTCCGTGGCGTCCCGGATGGCGGCCAGCTCCGGGACCTGCTCCATGAGGGCCGATTCCACGCCCTGCTTGAGCGTGATGTCGACCGCCGCGCAACCCTGGCAACCGCCGCCGAACTGGAGCACGGCGGTGTCGCCCTCAACGACTTCGACAAGGGTCACCATGCCGCCGTGGGAAGCGAGGCCCGGGTTGATCTCGTTGTAGAGGACGTAGTTTATGCGGTCCTCGATCGGCGAATCCGGTCCGACGCTGGGCGTGCGTGCGTTCGGCGCCTTGATGGTGAGCTGACCGCCCATGCGGTCCTCCTGAAAGTCGACGACCGCATCGATCAGGTACGGCTCGCTGCGCCTCTCGAAATACGCGGTGAACGCGCCGTAGTCCACCGGGACATCGTCCTCGGCGGCCTCGCCCGGCCGGCAGTAGGCGATGCAGGTCTCGGCATGCGGCGTGCCGGGCTGGGCGACGAAAATGCGTATCCCGCAGCCCTCCTCCTGCTTGGAAAGCAGTTCCTGAAGGTAGTCCCGCGCGGCTTCGGAAACGTCGATCACGACACCTCTCCTGCAAACCCGACCCTGCAAACCCGATCCGGCAAACCCGATCCGGCAAACCCGACCAAAAAGCTCGGGTATTTTACCGGAAACCCTCCCTGAACGTCCGCGCGCTCCCGTGGCCCCATGTGCATGAGCTTGGCTCAGGCGCACGCGCATCAACTTCAGTTGTATTCATGTAGCGGCGGCCGTACGGTGCCCCGCTGCCACGGTTGCGTCAGCGTCCGGCCAGATGACACATCCGCTCGCGGAAGCCCTCGAACAGCGCATCCTCATCCTCGACGGGGCTACCGGAACCATGCAGCAGTCCTTCGCCCTCGCGGAGGAAGACTACCGGGGAGAGCGGTTTCGGGACCATCCGCTGCCCCTGCGCGGCGACGGCGACGTGCTCTCCCTGACGCGCCCGGATGTCGTGGATGCCGTCCATCGGGCGTATCTCGACGCCGGCGCGGACGTGATCGAGACCAACACTTTCACTGCGACGCGCATCGCCCAGGCCGACTACGGCCTCGAAGCCGCCGTCCGGGAGATGAACCTCGCGTCCGCCCGCATCGCCCGGCGGGCTGCCGACTCCCGCGCGGCGCCGGACCGGCCAAGGTTCGTGGCGGGCGTACTCGGTCCCACCAACCGAACCGCGAGCATCTCTCCGGACGTCGCCGATCCCGGCTTCCGCAACGTGCGCTTCGAGGAGCTCGATGCGGCTTATCGGGAGGCCGCGGACGCACTCGTCGAGGGGGGCGTCGACCTGCTGATGATCGAGACCGCCTTCGACACGCTGAACGCCAAGGCGGCGCTGTACGCGATCCGGCAGGTCTTCGACGCGCGGGGCGTGGAACTGCCGATCTTGGTGTCGGCCACGATCACCGACGCGAGCGGCCGGACCCTGTCGGGCCAGACCTGCGGAGCGTTCTGGCATTCGGTCGCACACGCGCAGCCGCTGCTGGCCGGCCTCAACTGCGCACTCGGCGCCGCAGCCCTGCGGCCGCACGTCGAGGAGCTGGCGGCCCTCGCGCCGACCTTCGTAAGCGTGCATCCCAATGCGGGGCTGCCCAATGCGTTCGGGGAGTACGACGAGACGCCGGAGTCGATGGCGGACACGATCGGGGACTTCGCGCGGCGCGGCCTGGTCAACCTCGTGGGCGGCTGCTGCGGAACGACCCCGGAGCACATCCGCGCGATCGCGGAGCGCGTGTCCGGGCTGCCTCCGCGGCGTCCGCCGGAGCCGCGGGGGACGCTCTGCCTGACCGGGCTCGAGCCCGTCGAGATCACCGGCGACTCCCTGTTCGTCAACGTCGGCGAACGCACGAACATCACCGGCTCCGCGCGATTCCGCCGCCTGATCCGGGCCGGTGACTATGGCGGCGCCCTCGACGTGGCGCGCGGGCAGGTGGAGAGCGGCGCCCAGATCGTCGACGTCAACATGGACGAGGGCATGCTCGACGGGGTCGAGGCCATGGGGCGTTTCCTCGACCTCGCGATGAGCGAACCCGACATCGCCCGGGTGCCGATCATGATCGACTCGAGCACGTGGGACGTCATCGAGACCGGGCTGCGGCGCGCCCAGGGCAAGTGCGTCGTGAACTCGCTGAGTCTCAAGGACGGCGAGACCGCCTTCCTGGAACGTGCCCGGCTGTGCCGCCGCTACGGGGCGGCGATCATCGTCATGGCGTTCGACGAAGAGGGACAGGCCGACTCCCTGCCGCGCCGCAAGGCGATCATGGAACGCTGCTACCGGCTGCTCGTGGACCGCGTCGGCTTCCCGCCCGAGGACATCGTCTTCGACCCGAACGTGTTCGCCATCGCCACCGGCATCGAGGAGCACGCGAACTACGCCGTGGACTTCATCGAGGCGTGCCGGTGGATCCGCGGCGCCCTGCCCCGGTGCAGCTCGTCCGGGGGCATCAGCAACGTGTCTTTCTCCTTCCGGGGCAACGACCGGGTACGGGAAGCGATCCACGCGGTGTTCCTGTACCACGCGATCGACGCCGGTCTCACGATGGGCATCGTCAACGCCGGCCAGCTCGCGATCTACGACGAGATACCCGACGAGCTGCGCGACGCCGTCGAGGACGCCGTCCTGAATCGGCGCGAGGACGCGACGGAGCGGCTGCTGGCGGTGGCCCAGCGGTACTCGGGCGCAGGTGCGGTACGCGCCGGCGAGGACACGCAGTGGCGCGATGCTGCGGTCGCGGAGCGGCTGTCCCATGCGCTGGTGCAGGGCATCTCGAAGTACATCGTCGAAGACACCGAAGAGGCCCGTCAGGGGGCCGAGCGCGCCATCGACGTGATCGAGGGGCCGCTGATGGACGGCATGAACGTGGTGGGCGAGCTGTTCGGCGCCGGCCGGATGTTCCTGCCGCAGGTCGTCAAGAGCGCGCGCGTGATGAAGCAGGCCGTCGGGCACCTGGTGCCCTTCATCGAGGCGGAGAAGGCCGCCGGAGGGCAAGCGCCGCGGAGCAAGGGCCGCATCGTCATGGCCACGGTCAAGGGCGACGTCCACGACATCGGCAAGAACATCGTCGCGGTGGTCCTGCGCTGCAACAACTACGAAGTGGAGGATCTCGGCGTGATGACGCCGGCGGATGCGATCCTCGACGCGGCACGCGCGATGGACGCGGACCTCATCGGGCTGTCGGGCCTCATCACGCCCTCCCTCGACGAGATGGTGCACGTCGCCTCCGAGATGGAACGCCGCGGCTTCGACATTCCCCTGCTCATCGGCGGCGCCACGACGTCGAAGGCGCACACGGCGGTAAAGGTCGCGCCGGCGTATTCCGGGCCGACGGTCTACGTCACCGACGCTTCGCGGGCGGTCGGCGTGGCGTCCAACCTCCTCTCGGACACGGCGCGCGACACGTTCGTGGCGGATGTGGCGGCGGACTACCGTGCCGTACGCGAACGCCGCGCGGCGACGCAGCGGCGGCCCCTGCTCGGCTACCGGCGGGCCGTCGACAATGCGCCGGCGCATGGCTGGTCGCGGTACGCGCCGCCGGAGCCCCGCGCGCCGGGCGTGACCCGACTGCCGGACTACCCGCTCGGAGAACTTTTCGACTACATCGACTGGACGCCGTTCTTTCACACCTGGGGGCTGGCCGGGAGGTTTCCCGGGATCCTGTCCGATCCGCGCGCGGGAGAAGAGGCACGGCGGCTGTACGGCGATGCCAGGACCATGCTTGACAGGCTGCTCGACGAACGCTGGCTGTCCGCGGACGGCGTCATCGGTCTGTGGCCGGCGAACTCCGTGGACGGAGACATCCGGGTCTGGACGGACGACTCGCGCGGCGAGGTCCGGGCGACGCTGCACCATCTCCGCCAGCAAGCGGACACCGGCAAGCCCAGCCTGAGCCTTGCCGACTACGTGGGGCCGCCCGGCGTACGCGATTTCGTGGGCGGCTTCGTCGTGGCCGTGGGCCGCGAGATCGACGCGGCTCAGGCCCGCTTCGAGGGCGACGACTATTCGGAGATCATGCTGAAGGCGCTGGCCGACCGCCTCGTCGAGGCGTTCGCCGAGCGGCTGCACGAACGCGTGCGGAGGGAGTTCTGGGGGTTCGCGGGGGACGAGCGTCTCGAACCGGAAGAGCTGATTCGGGAGCGCTACCGGGGCATTCGGCCCGCGCCAGGCTACCCGGCCTGCCCGGACCACTCCGAGAAGGCGACGCTGTTCAGCCTCCTCGACGCAACCGACGCGACCGGCGCCCGCCTGACGGAGACTTTCGCGATGTGGCCCGCGTCCACGATCGCGGGCTGGTATTTCTCGCACCCCGGAGCGCGCTACTTCGGCGTCGGCCGCATCGGCGAGGATCAGCTTGCGGCGTATTGCGAACGCAAGGGCGTCGCGCCGGCGGACGCGCGGCGCTGGCTGGGCAACGTGCTCGATCGCTGAGGCGCGCCCGCATCGGGCCGCGCGGCGCGTGGTTCCCGAGTCGCAGTTCTATCCATAGACCCATCGGTTAGTTCCGGTGAGCCGGTTCACTTGCTAGATTGCCCGGTCGCCCGGACGAGGGGGCATCCATGTATCGCTACGACGAGTTCGACCAGCGCTTCATCGACGAGCGCGTGGCCCAGTACCGCGAGCAGACCGAACGGTATCTGGCCGGCGAGCTGACGGACGACCAGTTCCTGCAGTTGCGCCTGCGCAACGGCCTGTACATCCAGCGGCTCGCGCCGATGCTGCGCATCGCGGTTCCCTACGGGACGCTGTCCTCGGAGCAGTTGCGGGCTCTCGCGGACATCTCGCGCCGGTACGACAAGGGCTACGGCCACCTGACCACCCGGCAGAACGTGCAGATCAACTGGCCGGCGCTGGAGGTCGTGCCGGACATTCTCGCGGACCTGGCCCGGGTGGGCATGCACGCGATCCAGACCAGCGGCAGCTGCATCCGCAACGTCACGACGGACCAGTTCGCCGGGGTCGCCGCGGACGAGCGGATCGACGCCCGCCCGTACTGCGAGATCGTCCGCCAGTGGTCCACGCAGCACCCCGAGTTCGATTGGCTGCCCCGGAAATTCAAGATCGCCTTCAACGGGGCGGCGGCGGACCGCGCGGCCGTCCACGTGCACGACATCGGCATCCGGGTGGACCGGGACGGGGACGGGACCGTGTTCGACTTCCTGGTCGGCGGCGGCCTCGGCCGCACTCCGGCGATCGGCAGCGTCATCAGGACGGGGCTCCCCGAGCGGCACCTGCTGACCTATCTCGAGGCGATCATGCGGGTCTACAACCGCTACGGGCGGCGTGACAACAAATACAAGGCCCGCATCAAGATCCTCGTGCGCGCGCTGACGCCCGAAGTGTTCCGCGAGCGGGTCGATGCGGAATGGGAACACCTCCGGGACGGCCCGGGCACGCTGACCCGCGCCGAGATCGACCGCGTGGCCGCCTGCTTCCAACCCCCCGCCTACGCCCCGCGGGGCGACCAGCCGGGCCTCCTGGCGGACCGGCGGCTCGCCGAGCCCCGTTTCGACGCCTGGGTGCGCAACAATGTCTCGGCGCACAAGGTTCCAGGCTACGCCGTCGTCACCCTCTCCACCAAGCTGACCGGCGTCCCGCCCGGGGACGTGTCGGACGAACAGATGGACGCCGTCGCGGACTGGGCGGACGCGTTCGGCCACGGCGAACTGCGTATCGGTCACGAACAGAACTTCGTGCTCCCGGACGTACCGCAGGAGCATCTCCCCGCACTCTGGCGGCGCGCGGACGCCCTCGGCCTCGGCACCGCCAACCTCGGTCTGTTGACCGACATCGTGTGCTGCCCCGGGGGCGACTACTGCTCCCTCGCGAACGCGAAGTCGATTCCGGTCGCCGAGGCGATCCAGCGGGAATTCGACGACTACGACTACCTGCACGACCTCGGACCGGTCGATCTCAACATCTCCGGCTGCATGAATGCCTGCGGCCACCACCACGTGGGTCACATCGGCATCCTGGGCGTGGACAAGAAGGGCGCGGAGTTCTACCAGATCGCCCTCGGCGGCAATGCCGGCGACGACGCTTCCCTCGGCAAGATCCTGGGCCCGTCGTTTTCGCGCGCCGAGGTGACCGGCGTGATCGGGCAGATCCTGGATGTCTACCTGGACCGGCGCGTGGAGGCGGAACCGTTCCTGCACTGCGTCCGGCGCATCGGCATCGCGCCATTCAAGGAACGGGTCTATGCCGACGCTGGTTAAGGACCTGCGGATCGTTCCCGACGACTGGACCCGCATCGAGCCCGGAACCGCTCCGGAAGCCTTGCCCGGGCGCGCGATCCTGTCGTTCGAGGACTGGCTGGAGCGGCGTGCGGCACTGCCCGCCGGCGTGCGGGCGGGCGTCTGGGTGGAGGGTGAGACCGACGCGGAGGACCTGGGCCCCCATGCCGGCGGCCTGCCGCTGATCGCGGTCCACTTCCCGGCCTTTGCCGATGGACGTGGCCTGTCCCTCGCAACGCTGCTGCGCACCCGCCATGGCTTCGCAGGGGAACTGCGGGCGTTTGGCGACATCCTCCCCGACCTCGCGCAGTACCTGCACCGCTCGGGCTTCGACGCATTCGAGGTGGCCGACCGGCGCAGTGCCGAGGTCGCCATCGCGTCGGTCGGCGCCATCACGGATCACTACCAGGCCTCCGTCCGCCAACCGATGCCGGCTTTCCGAAGACGATAAACGCACCGGCGGGGACCGGCCGCCCACCCCCGACGTTCGTGTCAGAATCGTCCGCCGTGCCCGCGCACCAGGAGCCGTTCGCGCCATGGAATTCGGCGTCGTCGAGTCGTTCTTCCTCATTTTCTCCGGCGCCGCCGTGCTTGCGACGCTGGCGCTCTACACGCGCCAACCCCTGCTGGTCGCCTACATCGGGATCGGCATGCTGCTCGGGCCCCATGCCCTCGGCTGGATTCCGGACGCCGCCTTCGTGGAGGACATCGGCGAGATCGGCATCATCTTCCTGCTGTTCCTGCTGGGACTCGACCTGCCGCCCAACAAGCTCCGCACCATGCTGGGGGCTTCCGTCGTCACGGCGCTCGGCAGCACGGCGGTTTTCTTCGCGGTCGGTTTCGGTGTCATGGCGGCGTTCGGGTTCGCGCTGTCCGAGGCCCTGGTCGGCGGTATCGCCGCCGTGTTCTCGAGCACCATCATCGGCATCAAGCTGCTGCCGACCACGGTCCTGCACCACCGTCATGTCGGCGAGATCGTCATCAGCCTCCTGTTGATTCAGGACCTGCTCGCGATCGCGGCGCTCCTGGCTCTCGCCGGCTACGACCCGGCGTCGGGCGGAGTGCTCGACCAGGTCCTGCTCGTCGTGGTGACCTTCCCGGCGATCGCGCTGGCCGCCTTCCTCGGCGTCAGGTTCGTGCTGCTCCCCCTGCTCGCCCGGTTCGACGCGTTCAACGAGTTCGTCTTCCTGCTGGCGATCGGCTGGTGCCTCGCCATCGCCACCGCGTGTCACGTGGCGGGGATGTCCTTCGAAGTGGGCGCGATCCTCGCCGGCGTATCCCTTGCGAACTCGCCGATCGCCCAGTACATCACCGACACCCTGCGGCCGCTGCGGGACTTCTTCCTCATCCTCTTCTTCTTCTCCGTCGGCGCGGCGGTCGATCCGATGCTGCTGGTCGAGGTCGCGGCGCCGGCCGTGCTTCTCGGAGCGGCGCTCCTGGCGGTGAAGCCCGTGACGTTCCGCGTGCTGCTCCAGTGGCGGGGAGAGGATCCCGGCACCGCCCGGGAGATCGGCCTGCGTCTTGGCCAGGCGAGCGAATTCTCGATCCTGGTGACGGGGGTGGCGCTGGGCAGCGCCCTGGTCGGCGCCGAGGCGGCACACGCGATCCTCGCGGCGACGGTGGCTACCCTGGTCGTTTCGACCTACCTCGTCATCTTCCGCTACCCGAGTCCGATCGCCGTGTCGGCGCGCCTGCGCCGCGACTGACGAACGGCCAGACGGGCCGCCCTACGACGACAGCCTGAGCACGCCGCGGCCGACCATCTGACCAGCCAGGATGCGGTCGATGGCGTCCGAGAGGGTCTCCAGCGTCAGTCCTTCCTCGAGGGCGGCCAGGCCGTCCATTTTCCAGGCGCCGGCCAGCTTCTCCCAGATGTGGGCCTTCTCCTCGATGGGCAGCTCCACCGAGTCGATGCCGAGCAGGTTGACGTGGCGCAGGATGAACGGGAACACCGTGGCCGGAATGTTCGCGGATGCGACCAGTCCGCAGGCCGCCAGGCTCGCTCCGTACTTCAGGGCCTTGACCGCGTTGAAGAGGATGTCGCCGCCCACGGTGTCCACCACGCCCCCCCAGGTCTCCCGCAGCAGCGGCCGGCGGCTCTCCTCCGCCGCGGTCGCGCGGGACACGATTTCCGCGGCGCCGAGGTCGCGCAGGTAGCCGTGCCGGTCCTCCTTGCCCGTCACCGCATGGACCTCGTAGCCGAGGTGCGCGAGCAGCGTCACCGCCACGGAGCCGACGCCACCGGTGGCCCCGGTGACCAGGACGGGTCCGCCCCCGGGCGTCATGCCGGCGCCCTCGAGCTTGTCGATGCACAGCGCGGCCGTAAAGCCCGCCGTGCCGAGGATCATGCTCTCCTCGAGCCCGAGACCGTCGGGCAGGGGCACGGCCCAGCCCGCCGGGATGCGGACGCGCTCGCCGAAGCCGCCCGGCGTGTTCATGCCGAGGTCGAAGCCGATGGCGACGATCTCGTCGCCCGGGTGGAAGTGCTCGTCGGCGGACTCGAGCACGACGCCGGCCACGTCGATGCCCGGTGTGTGGGGGAAGTTCCGGGTCACGCCCGGGTTGCCCGTGGCGGACAACCCGTCCTTGTAGTTGAGCGAAGAGTAGCGGACGTCCACGAGGACATCGCCCTCCGGCAGGTCCGCGTCGTCCCGTTCCACGATGGATCTCGTGAACCGCCCATCGTCTTCCTTCGTGACCCGAAACGCCCGGAACGTACCCATGCTCAGCCTCTCCCGTCCTGCACCGTCGTGCGCTGGCGCGACCTCGCGGTGGCGCGGCCAGCCCCTATCCCGACTCTCCGCCGGGGGTCAGTCGTCCAGCCGCCGCGGGACGCCCGCGCAGCAGCCGCCCCACCGGTCCGCCGGCCCACATGGCGTTCCACTGTTCGAGCAGCCGTTCCACCGGTTTGCGCGGCTCGACCCACTTCACTTCGAAGACGTCGTTCTCGTCGCAGGCGGCCATGAGGTATTCGTCGGACGTGCGGATCTCGTCCACCAGCTTGCGTTCGATGGCGCGCTGGCCGTACCAGGCTTCGCCGGTGGCCACGATGCCGATGTCGAGGTCCGGGCGGTTGTCGCCGACGAATTCCTTGAACAGCGCGTGGACGTCCTCGAGCTCCTCGAGGAACTTCGCCCGCCCCTTCTCGGTGTTCTCGCCAAACACCGTGAGCGTCCGCTTGTATTCGCCGGCGGTCAGCACCTCGAAGTCGACATCGTTCTTCTTGAGCAGGCGATGCACGTTGGGGACTTGCGCCGCAACGCCTATGGAACCCACCACGGCGAACGGCGCCGCGACGATGCGGTCCGCCACCGCGGCCATCAGGTAGCCCCCGCTGGCGGCTATCTTGTCGATGGCGGCGACCAGCCGGATGCCGCGCCCCTTGATGCGCGAGAGTTGCGAAGCGCCCAGCCCGTACGCGTGCACGAGCCCGCCGCCGCTCTCGATGCGTATCAGGACTTCGTCGCCCTCCCGCGCGGTGGTCAGGATGGCGGTGATCTCCTGGCGCAGGCCGTGGATGCCCGACGCCTCGAGATCCCCGTCGAAGGCGATCACGAAGAGCCTCGGCCGCTCCGGCGGCGCCTTCCGCGCGCGCTTGATCTGCTTGTTCTCTTCCTTCAGGCGCTTCTTGAACTCGCCGGGCGCGGACATGACCTCGGCCAGCGCGTGGCCCAGGTCCCGGAGCCGGTCGTTGAGGCGCGTCACCTCGACGTGCCCGCGCGGTGCGTGACGATGCCGGCGCCCGCCCGCCGCGGCGATCGCCGCGACGGCCACGACGATGGCCACGACGACGGTGACCGCCTTCGCGAGGAAGCTCACGTAGTCGAACAGATAGTCCATGGTGACGCGTCGGGAGCGTGTGGTCCCAGCCGGAAAAAGCGCGCTAATCTAACACAAAGGCCCGGGCCGCCCTTTTTCCGGGGAGGAAGCGGGGAGGAAGCCGGGGAGGACGCGCGTGCAGGACGACCGCCGACGATTCCGCGATACGCTGGCGACGCGGTTCGATGGGTCCGCCGTTGCCGGCCATGACGTGCGGATCGCGCTGTCGGTCGGCGACTGGCCGCCGCTGGTCTGCTCGATCGGCGCTGGTCCGTTGGTCTTCGACGATGCGCTGATTCCCGAAGCAACGTTCTTCTTCGACTCGCCCGAGACGGCCCTCGGCCTGCTCTGCGAGGATGGCGACATCATGGACGCCTTCATGGCAGAACGTTTCCGCTCGGACGGCAGCCTCACGCTGGTGTTCCTGCTCCTCTCGGTGTTTCGGGGCGTCCCGCTCGAGGTTCCCCCCTGACGGCCTCTCGCACGGTCCTGGCGCGGGCGGCCGGGTCGCCCCTACGCGGCGGCCGTCCGCTCGTCGATGAAGCTCTGGATGAGCCAGCCCGAGATGGCGGTGCCGCCCGGCGTGTTCGGCGGGCGCGCGTAATGGAACCAGTGGGCTTCCGCGATCTCGTCGTCCTGGCAGACGATCTCGCCGCCGGCGTAGTCCGCGTGGAAGCCGAGCATGAGCGAGTTGGGAAACGGCCAGGACTGGCTGCCGAGGTAGCGCAGGTTCCGCACGGCGATGCCGACCTCCTCGTGCACCTCGCGATGGACCGTCTGTTCGATGGACTCCCCCGGCTCGACGAACCCCGCCAGCGTGCTGAACATCCCCGCGGGCCAGTTGGCGTTGCGCGCCAGCAGCATCTCGTCCCCGTTGCGCACGAGCACGATGATGCTCGGCGACAGGCGCGGGTAGACCACGACGCCGCAGCTCGGGCACTCCTTGGCGCGGTCCGTCCCGTGGTCGGCGGTCTCCGTCCCGCAGCGCCCGCAGTAGCGGTGGTCGCGGTGCCACGCCACGACCTGCTTGGCGCGGCCGGCGAGATAGAAGAACGCGGGGTCGACGCGGCCGAGCCACGCGCGCAGCCCCACGCGGGCGAAGCCCTCCGGGACCGTTCCCGTCGCCGCGAGCGCGAAACACGGACGGTCCCGCCAGCGGCCCAGGAAACTCTTCCAGGTGACCTCGAGGTCGAGCCATCGAAACTCGTCCCGCGTCACCGGACGCGGTATGCCCTGCTCGCTGATGCAGAGAATCTCCTCGCCCAGGTAGGCGAAATACAGCGCGTCGTCGCGGTCCGCATCCGGCGGCGTCGCCACGAGCGACTCGAATGCGTCCGGTTCGGTCGGCCACATGATGCGTCTCCTGGTGTGGTGTCGGTTCCGGTCAGGCTTCCGCGACGGACGCCTGGCGCCATACGCAGCCGCCTTCGGACGACGCGTCGAGCGCGTCCAGCTTCGCTTCGTGTGCGGCCCGCTCCGCGGGGGTGGCGCGAACGACCAGCAAGGGAGGCTTGTCCGCGGGCAGGCGGAATACGGCCCCGCCGTCGGTCTCGCCGGCCGCCGGGTCGTCACCGGCGAACAGCGACGCCTGTCCGCCCGTCATCAACAGGTAGACGTCCGCCAGAATCTCGGCGTCGAGCAACGCGCCGTGCAGCTCCCGCTGCGAGTTGTCCACGCCGTACCGTCGACACAGCGCATCCAGGTTGTTCTTGCGCCCCGGGTGCCTGTCCTTGGCGAGCGCCAGCGAGTCCGTGATCGTGCACAACTCGGCGATCCCCCGGGCGCCGCCCCCGAGCAACTCGAGCTCGTAGTCGATGAAGGACACGTCGAACGGGGCGTTGTGGATCACGAGCTCCGCGCCGCGTACGAAGTCGAGGAATTCGTCGGCGACGTCCGCGAACCGGGGTTTGCCTTCGAGATCCTGGAGGGTCAGGCCGTGCACCTCCGCCGCCGCGTCGTCGATGTCCCGCTCTGGATCGATATAGCGATGGAAACGGTTCCGCGTCACGCGCCGGTCGACGATCTCGACGGCGCCGATCTCGAGGATCCTGTGCCCCTGGGCCGGCTCGAGCCCCGTGGTTTCCGTATCGAGGACCACTTGGCGCACCGGTCAGTCCGACACCGGACGGGCGGCCAGCATCTCGTCGATCGCGGTATTGGCCGCCCGGTCCACCCGCTCGTTGTCGACGTGGCCGCTGTGGCCCTTCACCCACACCCACTCGACGTCATGCCGCCGCGAGACATCGTCGAGCCGTTCCCACAGGTCGCGGTTCTTTACGGGCGTCCGGGCCGACGTCTTCCAGCCGTTGGCCTTCCAGCGCCGGACCCACTCGGTCACGCCGCGCCGCACGTACTGCGAGTCGGTGGTCAACCGCACCCGGCGCGGGCCGTTGAGGGCCGCGAGCCCCTCGATGGCGGCCATCAGTTCCATGCGGTTGTTGGTCGTGTGCGGGGCGGCGCCCTTGATCAGGCGCTCGCGGTCGCCGTGCCGCAAGGCAGCCGCCCAGCCTCCGGCCCCCGGGTTCCCGCGGCACGCTCCGTCCGTGAATATCTCGATGCGTGGCTCGGTCACGGCCGCCCCAACGCCTCGCCGGGCCGGGAACGGGCCGCGTTCTCCTCGCGCGTGGCCACGGCCACCCGCGTCGCGCCCGGAACGGCAAGGGGCGGCGCGCGATGCGGCTTCGCGAAGGCAAGGGGCCCGCGAATCGTTCCGAGGGACTCCTTGGTCGCCAACGTCACGTAGACGCCTCCGAGCGGGGTCTGGGTGCGGTTGAGCCATGCACTGAACCGCCGCACGCGTGGCTCCGTGAGCTTCAGGTTGAGGGTCGCCCGGTAGTTCAGGTAGTGGACCTTGCCTTCGCGGACGAAGCCGAGAACCGCCAGCCACTCGTTGAGGCGGAACGCGCTGACCGTGCCGACATGCCGCCGCAGGCCGCTCATGGCGCTGCTGACCGCCCAGAGCGACAGCGGATTGAAACAGCACACCAGCAGACGTCCGCCCGGACGAATGACCCGGGTGACCTCCCGTATGGCGCTGCGGGGATCGCGCGCGTATTCGAGGGCGTGGTGCAGCACGACGCCGTCGACGCTGTTCGACGGGATCGGGAGGAACTCCGTACGTGCAACCAGGGGCGTGACGCCCTCGCAGCCGGCCCGCGGTACCGCCGGAGCCGCGAAGAGGCGGCTCTTCACCATGCAGCGCGAGGTGGCGCGGGTTGCCTCCGGTACCGGGCCCAACCACAACAGGCAGTCGCCGTGGAAACGCCGGACGCGCTCCCGCAGCCGTTCGGTCTCACGCTGCAGCAGGTCCTGGCCGGCGTCCGAGGCGAACCAGTCCGTCAATGCCCGGCAACCGGCACCGACGCCTGCCGTACGTTCCGTGTTCCGTTGCAAATTCCGACGCTATCCCGCAAAGTCATCGCAAGTCGGCGGCATTTTCCATCGCCGCAGCACCATCCGCAAGGCACATTCAGGGCGCATTCAAGGCGCGGAACAGGCCTAGAACAGGCGCGAGGCTGTCGAGATTGCATGAGACCACCGGCGTGAGCCACGTCATCAGAAGTGCGTTGACGGTCCTGCTCCTGGGAGCGGTCGCCCATCCCGCCGCCGGGAATGCGACGGTCCCGCCGCATCCCGAAACCGGCGCTCCCCTCCGTTCGGTCCCCGATTGGCTGGTGCGTCAGCCCGGGGCGCCGGCGGCGCGAGAGACGCCGGGATTCCTCGACACGTTGCGTGCGCACTTCGTCCTCGATCACGCCGTCGAGCGCCGCCGCGTGCGCGCGGAGATCGACTGGGTCCGGCGTCACCCCGAATTCCTGAACCGGGTGACGCCGCGCGCGGAGCGCCATCTTCCCGGCATCTGCGACGAGGTTCTGGCGCGGGGCATGCCCGGCGAGCTCTGCCTGCTGCCGATCATCGAGAGCGCCCTGAATGCCTCCGCCCGGTCCCGCAGCGGGGCCGTCGGGTACTGGCAGTTCATTCGCGGCACGGCAAAGCGCTACGGCCTGAAGATGGACTGGTGGGTCGACGAGCGCCGTGACCCGGTGGCGTCGACCGACGCCGCGCTGCGTTACCTGGCCGACCTCCACGCGCTGTTCGACGACTGGCTCCTGGCGCTCGCGGCGTACAACTGTGGAGAACGGGCCGTGGCCCGTGCACTGAAGGCAGCCCCGGCGGGCGCGACGTTCTTCGATCTCCGGCTGCCGCGGGAGACCCGCGCGTACGTACCCCGGCTATTGGCCTTCGCGGCCATCTTCGCGGACCCGGACGCCCACGACATCGCCCTGCCGGGACGCCTGGGCCGCAACGAGGCGCTGCCGAGGACCTACGTCCCGGTGGCGCTCGCGGGCCAGATCGACCTGTCGCGTGCCGCCCAGGCCACGGGCCTGACGGTCGAGGAACTGTACCGGCTGAATCCTGCGCTGAACCAGTGGGCCACCCATCCGGACGGGCCACACAGGCTCCTTGTTCCCGCCGGGCGCTCCGCTACCCTGGCGCGGGCGCTCGCGGACGTGCCCCGTGAGGACGGGGTCGGTTGGGTACACCACCGCATCGCCGCAAACGAGACGCTTGGCCACATCGCGCTGCGCTACCGCACGGACGTGGCGGCGCTCATGGCGACGAACGAACTCGCCAGCACCCTCATTCGGGCGGGCGACAGCCTGCTCGTGCCGCGGCCGGGCGGCAGCGGCGGCCCGCCTTCGGCCCGGGGCGGGCCGAAGGCCGGCAACACGTATGTCGTGCAGGCGGGAGATTCCCTGTGGGAAATCAGCCGGCGGACCGGCGTGCCCCTGCAGCGGCTCCTGCGCGACAACGACATGCAGCCCGAGCAGACCTTGTCCATAGGCCGGCGGCTGAGCCTGGCTTCGGGCTCGCAGGGCGGTGGTTCCGCAACCGCGGCATTGGCCTCCCGGGAGGGGGCGTCGGGGGGTACGGTACGCTACCGCGTCCGGTCGGGGGACTCTCTCGACCGGATTGCGCGGCAGTTCAGGGTCTCGGTGCAGGACATCGTCGCATGGAACGCGCTGGACCCCGACGCGTACATCTTCCCCGATCAGGAACTGGTGCTGCGGATCGGCGCCAGGGGATAGAGCGTCGCATTCAGGGGGTGCCGGCCTGATCGTCCAGCCCGGCTTCGGAGCGCAGTGACGCGAGCAGGCCGGCCATGTCGCGTTCGCGCGCCCAGGCGCCGAGCTGGGTGCGCAGCGCCGTCCGTTCGCTCTCGGTCATCGCGCCGTAGTCGCCGGGCTCGACGCGGGTTACCGTCACCACGGCGTGTCCGTTGCCCGGCATCTCCACGCTCGTGGCCGCCCTCGCCCCCGCCGGCGCGAGGGCAAGCTCGAACGCCGCCTGCCCGACCGCCGGAGGCAGGCCGGGATCGGATGCCGTCACCGACTCCCGCACGGTCCACTCGCGGCCGTAGTCGGCCGCGATTTCCGCAACCCCCTCTCCCGACCGGGTCCGATCGAGCGCCGCCGATGCGGCCGAGCGTGCCGCGTCGTCGCCGCGTTCCGAGAGGAGCTGCGCACGGATGTCGTCGCGCGCTTCCTCCAGCGGGATCTCGGCCGGCGCATGGCGGGTTGCGATGCGCGCGACGACGGCGGTGTCTCCGGTCCGAATGGCCGGGGTGTTGTAACCCTGGAGCAGTACATCGGGCTCGAAGACCGCCTCGCGGAGCGTCGTGTCCGCGAACGCCCCCGTGCCGGCGTCGCGCGTGATCCCTTCGAGGCGCTCGACGGGAAGTTCGAGGGCCGCGCCGACGCCCTGGAGCGTGTCCGGCTCCTCGAAGGCAATCTCGTCCATCTGGCGGAGGCGTTCGTCGAACGCCGACTGCGCGCGCGTGCGCCGCAGGCTGGCCGCCAGGCGCTCGCGCGACTCCTCGAACGTGGGTGCCGGCGTCTCCTCGATCTCCAGGAGCCGGATCAGGTGGACGCCGAATGCCGTGACGACGGGCTTGGAGAGTTCGCCCACGCTGAGGTCCCACAAGGCGCTTTCGAACGCCGGATCGAACACGTCGCGCCCGACGAGCCCGAGGTCGCCCCCGTTGGCGGCAGATCCGGGATCCTCCGACAGCGCGCGGGCCTTGTCTTCGAACGAGGCGCCCGCATCGAGTTCCCGGCGGACCGCGGCGAGTTCGGTGACGGCGTCCGCTTCGGAGCGGTCTTCCGTCACCTCCAGCAGGATGTGGGCGCCGCGGCGGCGGCGCATGTCGCCGAGGGCGATGCGGTCCCGTTCCTCTGCATCGAATGCCTCGCGTTCATCCTCTTCGGACACCTCGACCCCGGCGGCGAGGTCCGCCAGCGAGAGCGTCACGTACTCGACGTCCAGCGTTTCCGGAGTCATGAACCGGTCGACGTGGTAGGCGTGGTAGCCGGCGATGTCTTCTTCCGAGACATCGATGTCCGCGGCGAAGTCCTCCGCCCGGAAGGCGAGCCAGGCCACGTCGCGCCGCTGGGTGAGCAAGCCCGCGGCCTCCCGTACCTCGCGGTCGGTCGCCGCTCCGGTATCCCCGAGGCTGCCGGCAAGCTGGACGATCAATGTGTTCTGGGCGAGTTCGTCCTGATAGGAGGACGGCGAGAAGCCGGCACTCGCGAGGACGGCGCGGAAGCGGTCTTCGTCGAATGTGCCTTCCACCTGGAAGTCCGGATTCGTCAGGATGTCGCGGTTGAGCCTGTCGGCCGACGCCGCCAGGTCGAGATCTTCCGACATCTGCCGCAGCAGCGTCCGGTCGATGAGCAGACCCAGCGTCGACCGGCGCAGCAGTGCCTGGTCGATCAGGGCGGGGTCGGCGCCTTCACCGAGCTGCCGAAGGATGTCGCGGCGCCGACGGTCCATCTCGGCGCCAAGCAACGCTTCGGTGATGTCCTCGCCGTTCACCGTTGCCGCCACCGGCTCCCCCACGGCGAACAGGTTGAACGCTCCGAAGCCGAACACCGTCAGCACGAAGGCGATGATGCCGACCATGATCTTGGCGCCCATCGTCTGGGCGCCGTCCCGCATTCGCTGCAACATGGGTCAGGGACGCTCCTGTCTGAGGATGCGAACTCGACGGCGCAAGGCCGACGGCTGCGCCAGGGACTGGTCACCCGGGAGCGGTCCCTTATCAACCGATCGGCGGCAAAGGTGTCCCGCGTTTCGTCCGGACGCCGCCGTCCGACACGCGAGGCCCGCCCGAGGGGGTCAGTTCAGGGCATCCCTGAGCGCCTTGCCGGCCTTGAACGCGGGAACTCTCGCCGCGCCGATCTGGATGCTCTCGCCGGTCTGGGGATTGCGGCCCATGCGGGCTCCCCGCTCTCGAACGGCAAAGGTCCCGAAGCCCACCAGCGTAACCGGTTCCGCGTTTCTCAGCGACTCGGCGATCACCTCCAGGGCGGCATCCAGTGCCCGGCCTGCGTCGGCCTTTGAAATGTCCGCGGACTCCGAGATGCGATCGATGAGTTCCGACTTGTTCATTGAAATCCTCGTTGCTGGGAACGTTGTTCTTGTGCCTTCGGCGGGGTACGGGCGGGCTGGCAGACCTGCCTTCGCGACCGGTTATATCAACGCCGAAAAATCCTTGTCAAACACCATGTGCTCTTTAGTGGGGACTGATGGGCACCCCCTGTCGCGCGGCGTCGTCCGGCGCTCGCACTACCTCCTGCCCCATGGCCGGCGCAGGAGACCGTTCGAGTGCCAACGCGATGACTTCATCCATCCAGGCCACCGGCGTAATGGTCAGTTCGGCCTTGATGTTCTCGGGTACCTCCTTGAGGTCGCGTTCGTTGCCCTGCGGGATGATGACGCGGCGGATACCTCCCCGCCGCGCGGCCAGCAGCTTCTCCTTCAGACCGCCGATGGTCAGGACCCGGCCGCGCAACGTGATCTCGCCGGTCATGGCGACATCCGCACGCACTGGGACGCCGGTCAGCACGGAGACCAGCGCGGCACACATGCCGATTCCGGCGCTCGGACCGTCCTTCGGAGTCGCGCCTTCGGGCACGTGGACATGGAAGTCGAGCTTCTCGTGGAAGTCCCGGGCGACCCCGAGCACCTCGGCACGGCTGCGCACGAAGGTGAGGGCGGCCTGGATGGATTCCTGCATGACGTCCCCGAGGGAGCCGGTCTTCGTCTGGCGTCCCTTGCCGGGCACGGTGACGGCCTCGATGTTCAGCAACTCGCCGCCGAACTCGGTCCATGCCAGTCCGGTCACGACGCCGACGCGGTTTTCGTCCTCCGCGCGGCCATAGTCGTATCGAGCCACGCCGTTGTACCGCTCGATCCGTTCGGGACCGAGGGTCCCCGGCTCTTCGGCTGTCTCTCCTTCTCTCTCTCCTTCCCTCTCTCCTTTCGTCTGGGCGCGTCCAACGTCGTCTCCGGACCCCGTCGCGTGCTCCTTGACCAGCTTGCGGCACAGCTTCGCGATCTCGCGCTCGAGGCCGCGGACACCGGCCTCCTTCGTGTAATACCGGATCAACTGCACGATCGCTGCGTCGGTGAGGGCCAGCTCGTCCGCCTTGAGGCCCGTCAGGCGCTTCTGCTTCGGGACCAGAAACCGTGACGCGATGTTGACCTTTTCGTCCTCGGTGTAGCCCGGCAGCCGAATGACCTCCAGCCGGTCCAGCAGTGCCGGCGGGATGTTCATGGAGTTCGACGTGCAGATGAAAAACACGTCGGACAGGTCGTAGTCCACTTCCAGGTAGTGGTCGTTGAACGTGTTGTTCTGCTCCGGATCGAGCACTTCGAGGAGCGCCGAGGCGGGATCGCCGCGGAAGTCCATCCCCATCTTGTCCACTTCGTCGAGCAGGAAGAGCGGGTTGCGCACCCCCGCCTTGGACATTTTCTGCACCACCTTGCCAGGCAACGCGCCAATGTAGGTGCGGCGGTGTCCCCGGATCTCCGCCTCGTCCCGGACACCGCCGAGCGCCATGCGCACGAACTTGCGGTTGGTCGCGCGGGCGATCGACTCGCCGAGGGACGTCTTGCCGACCCCGGGTGGGCCGACGAAGCACAGGACGGGCCCCTTGACCCTGTTGACCCGGCCCTGGACGGCCAGGTACTCCACGATGCGTTCCTTGACCTCAACGAGCCCGTAGTGGTCCTCGTCGAGAATCCTCTGCGCCGCCTTCAGGTCGCGGCGAATGCGGCTCTTCTTGCGCCAGGGCACGGCGACGAGCCAGTCCAGGTAACCCCGGACGACCGTGGCTTCGGCGGACATGGGCGCCATCATCCGCAGCTTGGACAATTCGCCGACCGCCTTGTCCCTGGCTTCCCTGGGCATGCCGGCCGCATCGATCTTCCGCGTGAGCTCGTCGAACTCGCCCGGCGTGTCGTCGATGCCGCCGAGTTCCTTCTGAATCGCCTTGATCTGCTCGTTCAGGTAGTACTCGCGCTGGCTCTTCTCCATCTGCTTCTTGACGCGGCCGTGGATGCGCTTTTCGACCTGCTGGAGTTCCACCTCCTTGTCCATGATCGCCATGATGCGCTGTACCCTGGCGTCGAGCTCGAAGGCTTCGAGCACCGCCTGACGCTCCTCGACCTTGAGCGGCAACTGCGCGGCAATGGTGTCCACGAGGCGGCCCGGCTCGTCGATGGCGGACACCGCAGCAACCGCTTCCGTCGACGCTTTCTTCGCGGTCTCCACGTACGTCTCGAACTTCGACATCACGGCCCGGACCATGGCCTCGCGCGCGTCGCGCGGCACCTGCGCCTCGGGCACCGCCTCGACGTCGGCCGCGAGGTGCGTGCCCTGCTCGGCGACCCGTTCGATCCGGGCGCGCTGGTTCCCTTCGACAAGCACCTTGACGGTACCGTCCGGGAGCTTCAGGAGTTGGAGGACGACGGCAATCGTACCCACGGAAAACAGGTCGTCCCGTCCGGGGTTCTCCCGCGCCGCATCGCGCTTGGCGACCAGCAGGATGCGCCGGTCGGACGCCATCGCCGTTTCGAGGGCCGCGATCGATGCGCGCGTGCCCACGAACAGGGGATGCACGCCGTGCGGATACACGACCATGTCCCGTAGCGGAAGGACCGGCAGGTCCGCCTGGGAGTGGTCCGTCACCGGGGGAAAAGGGCCCAGTTCAGGGCGCGGCGGTCAATCTTCCTGCGCGGCTCTTGCACGATCCCCCGCACGATCCACGTTTTCGTACATGAGCATGGGTTCGGTCTCGCCGCGGATGACGCTGCCGTCGATCAGGACCTTCTTGACCGATTCCGTGGACGGGAGGCGATACATCGTGTCGAGGAGCACCGATTCGAGGATCGAGCGGAGCCCGCGGGCGCCGGTCTTGCGTTCCATGGCCTTTTCGGCGACGGCCGTCAGGGCGTCGTCCCGGAAGTCGACTTCCACGCCTTCCATGTCGAACAGCTTGGCGTACTGCTTGGTCAGCGAGTTTTTCGGGTCCGTGAGGATCTGCACGAGGGCGTCGCTGTCGAGCTCCTCCAGCGTTGCGACCACCGGCAGGCGGCCCACGAACTCGGGAATGAGTCCGTACTTGATCAGGTCTTCCGGTTCGACCTGGCGCAGCGTTTCGCCGATGTTCTTGCCTTCCTGCTCGCCGCGCACTTCCGCGCCGAAGCCGATTCCGCTCCTGGCGGAGCGGTCCACGATCACCTTGTCGAGGCCCGAGAAGGCCCCGCCACAGATGAACAGGATGTTGCCCGTGTCGACCTGCAGGAATTCCTGCTGGGGGTGCTTGCGCCCGCCTTGAGGCGGCACCGACGCGATCGTTCCCTCGATCAGTTTCAGGAGCGCCTGCTGGACGCCCTCGCCCGACACGTCCCGAGTGATGGAGGGATTGTCCGACTTCCGCGAGATCTTGTCGATCTCGTCGATGTACACGATGCCGACCTGTGCCTTCTCGACGTCGTAGTCACACTTCTGCAGCAGTTTCTGGATGATGTTTTCGACATCCTCCCCCACGTATCCCGCTTCGGTGAGGGTCGTGGCGTCGGCGATCGTGAACGGCACGTCGAGCAGGCGCGCGAGGGTTTCGGCGAGCAGCGTCTTGCCGCAGCCGGTGGGACCGATCAGCAGGATGTTCGACTTGGACAGTTCGACGTCGTCGCGCTTTTCGCGGGGCTTGGTCTTCGCCTTGGCGTTGCCGGACGCGCCGGCGCCCGAACTCGCGGGCGTGGAACCGTTGTAACTCAGGCGCTTGTAGTGGTTGTACACGGCGACCGAGAGCACTTTTTTCGCGTGCTCCTGACCGATGACGTACTCGTCGAGAATGCCCTTGATCTCCATGGGCACGGGCAGGCGATCCGCGTCCTTCCCGTCGCTGCCTTCCTGGACTTCCTCCCGGATGATGTCGGTGCAGAGTTCCACGCACTCGTCGCAGATGAAGACCGATGGCCCCGCGATGACCTTGCGGACCTCATGCTGGCTCTTGCCGCAGAACGAGCAGTAGACAAGCTTCCCGGAGTCCCCGCCCCTGCCGGAGTTTCGATCCGCCATACGTTCCCTTGTTACTACCCTTTTCCTACCCTGTTCCTGGCGCCGTTCCTGCCGCTGAACTCACGCCGTTTCTGTGCGATTCCTGCGCCGCCCGCCCTTCAACCATGCTTGCAACGACCGGATTTTGCAACCCTCTCTTACCCGTTGCCGGCCCGTTGCCGGCCCGTTCCGCGCTGGCATGGGCCTACGACCCGACTGTCGTCAACTCGGCCCGCGGGTGTTGTACGGAGTCGAGCAGTCCATACTCCACCGCTTCGTCCGGACTCATCCAGTAATCCCGGTCGGTATCCTGGGAAATGCGCTCGACGTCCTGACCGGTGTGCCGCGCGAGCAACTCATTGAGCCGTTCGCGCACCGCGACGATTTCCCGCGCCTGAATCTCGATGTCGGCGGCCACGCCGCGCGACCCGCCCGCCGGCTGGTGCAGCATGACCCGCGAGTTGGGCAACGCCATGCGCTTGCCCCGCGTCCCCGCCGCGAGCAGGAATGCGCCCATGCTCGCGGCTTGGCCGATGCACATGGTCGAGACGTCGCACCGCACGAACTGCATCGTGTCGTAGATGGCGAGCCCCGCGGTCACCGAGCCGCCCGGGGAGTTGATGTAGAGGTGCACGTCCTTGTCGGGATTCTCGGACTCGGCGAACAGCAACTGCGCGACCACGAGATTGGCGACGTTGTCGTCGACGGGCCCGACCAGAAACACGATCCGTTCCCGGAGGAGGCGCGAGTAGATGTCGTAGGCGCGTTCGCCACGGGCGCTCTGCTCCACGACCATGGGCACCAGGCCCAGGTTGCGGACAGGGGGAGAGTATCGGTCTTCCACGGGTTGCCTCCCGTCAGGTGTCCTGGTCATCGGCCGCGCCCGCGGGCCCGGCCATCACGGCATCGTGCGAACTCCGCACCGTCGTCACGTCCGCCACGGACAGGACGTGGTCGACGACCTGATCCCGGAGGACATCGGCCTCGACGCGCTGCAGCAGTTCGTCCTGCGAATAGTACCAATTGACCACCTGCTCCGGGTTCTCGTAGCTGGCGGCCAGTTGCTCGATGCGGCTCCGTACCCGGGTGGCGTCGACGGTCAGTCCCCGCCGGTCGATGACCGCGCGGATCAGGAGCATCTCGCGTATGGATTTCGCCGCTTCCCGCTCCGCGATCTCGATGGCCTCCGGCGGCGGTTCGGCGGCCTCCCCCCGTGCGCCGAAGAGCTGCGGCAGTTCCGATCGAATCTGCTGCATCCGCTCCTCCACCAGGCACCTGGGGACCTCGAAGCTGTGCAGGTCGGCCATCTGCGTCATGACCTGATTCGTCAACCGTGCGCGAATTGACGCCGCGAGACGGCCGGCCATGTCCTTGCGGATCTCCTCGCGGAAAGCCCCTTCCCCGCCGTCGCCCACTTCGAACGCCGCGAAAAACGCGTCGTCGAGGTCCGGCAGCTCGCCCGCGGCGACTTCCGTGACGGTCAGTTCGAACTCCGCCGCGCGGCCCCGCAGGCTCTCGTCGGCCATGGTCTCGGGGAACGTCGAGGCGATCCGCTTGGTGCTCCCGGCGGTCATGCCGAGCGCCGCCTCGGCGACGTTCGGAAAGAAGAACTCGTCTCCGGCAACGAACGACAGGCCCTCGTGCCGGAAGTCCCCCGCGCCGCACTGGGCCAGATCCGCCGTGATGCGATCCCCCTCGGCGGCCGGACGCTCGACGGCGCTCCACGTCGTGCGGCCCCGGCGCAGCCGGTCGACCATCGCGTCGACGTCCGCGTCGGTGATCTCCGCTTCCGGGCGCTCCACCCGGACCTGCGCGAGGTCGGCGAGCTCGACGTCCGGGAACACCTCGAACGTGGCGGTGAACTCGAAGCCCTCCGCGGATTCGAGGTCCCCGGGGTCGAACGTCGGCGTACCCGCGGGATGGAGGTGCTCCTGGTGCAGCGCGTCGTGGAAACTCGACTGCATCAGTTCGACCGCGACCTCGGCGCGAATGCTGGCGCCGAAGCGGCGCCGCACTTCCTTGACGGGTGTCTTGCCCGGCCGAAATCCGTTCAGCCGCACCGTGCGGGCCGTCTTGCGCAACCGCTGCCGGAATTCCTCCTCGAACGGCTCGGGATCGAGCCGGATGTGCATCCTGCGCTCGAGGCCCTCGGTGTTCTCAACGGATACTTGCATGGGGTGTGGCACTCAAACGCCGGAATGCTGCTGTCGGCCGCCATCGCGTCGCAACCGGAGTTCACGCGGCGCAATGCGGTTGGGGTGGACGATGGGGCTCGAACCCACGACCACTGGATCCACAATCCAGAGCTCTACCTGCTGAGCTACGCCCACCATCGACACGTATTGTAACTGAGTTGTAACCGAGGGCAGCCCCTTCGGCTTGCAATCGCACGTACCCCGCCGGCCCGTTTCGCGGCGCATTCGATGCGTGCCGCCGTGCGGGCGGCGGGCCGGCCCTGGCGTCGCGGGATGGCACGCCCGGCAGGACTCGAACCTGCAACCGCCGGCTTAGAAGGCCGATGCTCTATCCAGTTGAGCTACGGGCGCAGCCCTGGCGCGTCCACAAAGGTCGAAGATGTTTGAACCAGACGCGCTAAACCGTTATCTCTTCGGGAAATGCCGCTTCGGGAATGGTCGGGGTAGGGAGATTCGAACTCCCGACTTCCTGCTCCCAAAGCAGGCGCGCTGCCAGACTGCGCCATACCCCGTCAAAGCCCCGTCAAAGCCCACCAGAGCCCCACCGACAAACGCCCCGCCAGTACGCCACCGAGCGACCGGAAAACGCCGCCGGCGCGGCGTGCGGATCATACTGGCGCACCCTCCGCCGGTCAATCCGACGGGGGTTCGGCATGGGTTCGGCAAGAGCCGTCAGCCGGGGAGCGCGAGAGGGTATCCCTCGCCAGCCTTCGCCGGCAAAGGCGCAACACAGCAGCCGCGCGGCAGCGTGTAGACTGCCGTTTCGCGCCCCATCGGACCGCCCCACGGACCCCATGACCGCACGCATCCTCGACGGCAACGCCATCGCCGGGTCGATCCGCAAGGATGTCGCCGGTGTCGTCGCGTCGCGCCTCGAGCAAGGCCGGCGGCGCCCCGGGGTCGCGGTGCTGCTCGTGGGGGACGACCCCGCATCGGCCATCTACGTGAAGCACAAGCGGCGAGACTGCCTCGAAGTCGGCTTCAAGCACGACATCCGCCGCCTGCCCGCGAACACGACCGAGGCGGCGCTGGTCCGCATGATCGAGGAACTCAACGCCGACGACACCATTGACGGCATGCTCGTGCAGTTGCCCCTCCCCGGACACCTGGACCCGCAGCACATCCTCGAGCGCATCGCCTCCGCCAAGGACGTCGACGGCGTGCATCCCTACAACATCGGCCGGCTGGCGCTGCGCCAGCCGGCGCTGCGGTCGTGCACCCCCAAGGGCATCATGGCGCTGCTGGAGCGGACCGGGACCCCGTTGCGCGGGCTGTCCGCGACCGTCGTGGGAGCGTCGAACCACGTCGGCCGGCCGATGGGGCTCGAGCTGCTCCTGGCCGGTTGCACGGTCACGACGGCACACAAGTTCACCCGCGACACCGCGGCGCACGTCGCGGCCGCGGACATCGTCGTCTCCGCGACGGGACAGGCCGGTCTGGTGCGCGGGGAGTGGATCAAGCCGGGCGCCATCGTCATCGACGTGGGGATCACCCGCGACCGCGACAACCGGCTGCACGGGGATGTCGACTTCGAGGCCGCGTGCGAGCGCGCCGCCTGGATCACGCCGGTGCCGGGCGGCGTCGGCCCAATGACGCGGGTCGCGATGCTGCAGAACGTCCTGCAGGCGGCGGAGGGACCGTGACGGTCCTGTTCATCTCCGATCTGCACATCGACGCCGGCGCGCCGCGCGTGCTCCAGGGGTTCCGCGGTTTCCTTGCCCGCGAAGCGCCGACGGCCGACGCCATCTACATCCTGGGAGACCTCGTCGAGGTCTGGGTCGGGGACGACGACGACGGCCCAACGGCAACGACGCTCCGGGAAGCCCTCGCGGCGACCACGCGGCACTGCCCGGTGTACGTGATGCACGGCAACCGGGATTTCCTGTTCGGCGACCGCTTCGCGGCGGAGACCGGCGCGACGCTGATCCCCGATCCCTGTGTCATCGAGCCGGTGCCGAACGGCGAACGGCTTCTGCTGGCGCACGGCGACGCCTTCTGCACGCGCGATCGCGCCTACCAGGAAGCGCGCGCCGTGCTGCGGTCGCCGGCGTGGCAGGCGGACGTGCTGGCGCGCACGCTGCCGCAACGCCGCGCCCTGGCCCGCGGCCTGCGCGAAGAGAGCCGGACCGCCAACGCCAACAAGGCCGAGAACATCATGGACGTGACCGAGGCCGAGGTGGCCGCGGCGATGCGACGCCATGACTGTCCGGTCATGATCCACGGTCATACCCATCGCCCAGGGGTACACGACGTCGCGCTCGACTCGAACGGCCAGAGGGGCCGGCGCTACGTCCTGGGCGACTGGGGGCGGTGCGGGTGGACCCTGCGGATGGCGGCGGGCATGACCCTCGAGTGCTTCGCCCTGCCCGAGAGGTAGGGGACGGGCTTGTCCCGTCCCGGCGCGACCGCAGATCGCGCGACCGTGAAGGCCGGGGACGGGCCGCCGCCGCCACCGCCGCCATCACCGCCGCAAGGACGGCCCCTACGAACCCGTTGGGGGGCCGCCGTGGAAGCGTAGTGCGGTGTCGGGTTCCGTGACCAGGCGTCCCTCCACCGCGAGCATCTCCGCCGCCCGCGGCTCGACCGGCCCGTCCGCGAACGACCTGGCCAGCGCGAGATAGGTCTCGAAGTGACGCGCCTCGGAAGCCAGCAGGCCGGCGTAGAGGCGGCCGAGGTCGCCACCGAGGCGCGCCGCCAGCAAGGCGAATCGCTCGCAGGAGCGTGCCTCCACGATCGCGCCGGCAATGAGGGTGTCCGTCAGCCGCGCCGGCTCGTGACTTGCCGCGAGGCCGAACAGGCGCCCGGCGTAGCGGGAGGGCGACAGGCGGCGGCGGGTCACCCCGCGGACCCGCAGCGCCCGCAATACCTCCTCGAAATGGCGCAGTTCTTCGCGCGCCAGTCTGGCCAGCGGCGCGAGCAGCTCGGTCCGGTCGTCATACCGGTAGAGCATGCCGATGGCCGTACCCGCCGCCTTCTTCTCGCAGTTGGCGTGGTCGATGAGCAGGGTGTCGATGCCCTCGACGGCGGCTTCCACCCAGGCATCGGGCGTGCGGGTGCCCAGGAACGCCCGCACCGGGCCGATGTCCGCCGCGGCGGTCACTCGGCGGGAATGCGGAAATTGCGCTCGTATGCCGCGGTCGCCCGGGTCAGGAACTCGCGCGAGATGGTGGCGAACAGCTGCTCGGGAGCGACGGCCGCGCCGGCTTCGGAGACCGCCAGCCCCAGCGCGGCCAACCGCGGCGCCCCACGGGTCCGACGCAGTGTTTCGTAGGCGAGCGTGAGCACGCTCTGCTCCGGCATCGGCGCGATGTGCAGCCGGGCGGCCGCGGCCTGCAGCGCATCCGCGTCGTGCACCGACAGGAATCCCGCCACGCTGGCGTCGCGCAACTCGGCGAGCCGCCGCCAGATCGCGTGGCGCTGCTCCACGTCGTACCGGTTCCAGTCCACCACTTCGTGGGCGAAGCGCTTGCAGCCCCGGCACACGAGGTCGCCGAAGGTGGTCGAGCAGATTCCGATGCAGGGGCTCGTGCGTTCGCGCCGCGGGCTGGACTGGACGGTTCCGGTCATCCGCTTCAGGCGTGGCTCGACAGTTCGATGACCGGCTGATCCTCGAGAGCCTCGTCACGCAACCGCTTCATGCGGTCGCTGCGGTGGCGCGAAAGGCGCGCGAGATAGGCTTCGTCGATGTCCCCGGTGACGTACTGGCCGTCGAACACCGAACAGTCGAAGCTGCGCAACGCGGGGTTGCCTTCCCGGGCGGCCAGGATGAGGTCCTCGATGGTCTGGTAGACGAGCCAGTCGGCGCCGATGAGCTCCGCCACTTCGTCTTCCGTGCGGTTGTAGGCGACGAACTCGCTTGCGGCCGGCATGTCGATGCCGTACACGTTCGGATAGCGTACCGGCGGCGCCGCCGAGGCGAAGTACACCCTGCGGGCGCCGGCCTCGCGCGCCAACTGGATGATCTGTCGCGTCGTCGTGCCCCGCACGATCGAATCGTCGACCAGCAGCACGTTCTTGTTGCGGAACTCCAGTTCCACGGCGTTGTGCTTGCTGCGCACGGACTTCCTGCGTTCGGTCTGGCCCGGCATGATGAAGGTGCGGCCGATATAGGGATTCTTGACCAGGCCCTCGCGGAACTTGACGTCGAGCCGGTGCGCCAGCGGCAGCGCCGCCGTACGCGCGGTGTCCGGAACGGGAATGACGACGTCGATGTCGTGTTCCCTGCGCGGGTACCGGGTGAGGATGCGTTCGGCGAGGCGTTCGCCCATCCGCAGGCGCGCCTTGTAGACGGAGATCCGATCGATGATGGAGTCCGGGCGGGCGAGGTACACGTGCTCGAACATGCACGGTGAGTACCCGCGCTCGATGCCGCATCGCTTCGTATGCAGGTGGCCCTCGATGTCGATGTAGACGGCCTCGCCGGGCAGCACGTCCCGAATGACGTCGAAGCCCAGGATGTCGAGGGCGACGCTCTCCGAGGCGAGGATGTACTCCCTGCCCCCTTCCGTCTCGCGGGACCCGTAGATGAGTGGACGGATCCCGTAACAGTCGCGGAAGCCGACGATGCCGCCGCCGATCACCATGGCGACGGCCGCATACGCGCCCCGGCACCGGCGGTGCACGCCGGCGACGGCCTCGAAGATCGCGTCGGGCGCGAGGCGCTGCGTGCCGGCCCTGCTCAACTCGTCGGCAAAGACGTTGAGCAGTATCTCGGAGTCCGAATCCGTATTGACGTGACGCCGGTCGGCCCGAAACAGGTCCGCCTCCAGTTCCCTGGCGTTCGTCAGGTTGCCGTTGTGACCGAGCGCGATGCCGTAGGGCGAGTTGACGTACATCGGCTGCGCCTCGGCGGAACTCGAGGTCCCGGCGGTGGGATAGCGAACGTGACCGATCCCCATCGCGCCGACCATGCGTTGCATGTGGCGCTGCTCGAAGACATCGCGGACCAGTCCGTTGCCCTTGCGCAGGTGCGCCCGCATCCCGTCGCAGGTGACGATTCCGGCGGCGTCCTGGCCCCGGTGCTGCAGCGCGGTCAACGCATCGTAGAGCTGCTGATTGACGGGCGTCTGGCCAAGAACCCCCACGACTCCACACATGACTTGCTGCCCTCCGATGCCGCTAGCTGGGCTGTCCGGAAAATTGGCTCGCGGCGACCTGCAGGAGGTCCAGCACGTCGCGTTCGAAGGCGAGCAGTCCGGGGACGAGCACGGAATCGAGCCACCAGTCGCTCGTTTCGGCGAACGGCCGGATTGCGATCAGCGCCACGATGGTCAGGAGGCCGCCCCGCAACGCACCGAAGAACGACCCGAGCAGACGGTCCGTTCCCCCGATGCCGGTGGAGCGCACCAGCTTCGCCAGCATGCGCTGGACGAAAGCCCCGGCCACGAGCACCGCGACGAAGACGATGGCGAAGCCGGCGGCCGTACCGAGGGACGCCTCGAACTCGAAGAGGTCCGCAACGGGTTCCGCGAGCGCGAGAGACGCGACGAAGGCGCTCAGCCAGACGATCACGGACATCACCTCCCGCGCAAGGCCTCGCAGCAGTCCGATGACGGTCGACAGGACCACGACCACGACGATGACGACATCGGCTCCGGACATCTCAGCCGGGCGCTGCCGTGGCGGGATGGAATGGCGTGGAGGGACTCTTCACGTGCGGGGCATGGCATCAGTGGCTGAACCGGACGATCCGGGGTTCGATCCCGTCGTAGCGTCCATCGAGTTCCTCCTGCAGCCGCACCGCATTGTCCCGTTCGACCATGGGTCCGACGGCAACGCGGGTCATCTTCGTGGAGGCCCGCTTGATGCTCGAAAGCAGGGCGTCGTATCCGTCGGCGCGCAATCGGTCGCGTAGCGCCACCGCGTTGTCACGGCTCGAGAAGCTCCCCATCTGCACGGCCCAGGCCTCCGCCGGCGCGTATGGGACCGTGGCCTCCTCGGCCAGCACCGGATCCCCCACGCGGGTGTCGGTTTCACGGCGGTATCCCTCCGGGTCGATCTCGGCCCGCAACGCCTCGCGCGCCGCGAGGAGAGCCGCGCTGTCGGGCGGCGCGGACGCGTCGTCCAGTACGGACACGTCTATGGGTTCGGGTTGCACGGGAGGCAACTCCAGAGGCTCGATGCCGGCGCCGTCGAACAGCATCGGAAATGCAATGGCCGCCACCGCTGCCAGGAAAACGGCGCCGGTGATCCGGTATCGAGTCCGCTCTGTCAGCAAACCAGTCTGGCCCGAGCGCAAGCGACCAAGTCGAAAGAGCCGCAGACAAGGATAACATCGTTCGCCCGGGTAGTTGAGCGGGCGGCGTCCAGCGCCGCCTCCGGCCCGGCAACGACGGTCGGGCTCAGGACCCCTTCGAGACGCGCCCCGAGGCGTTCGGCCGACAGGCCCCGGGGCATGCGGTTGTCGGTCACGATCCATTGCGCGACGCGCGGCAGCAGGGGCGCCACCACGCCGGGCGGGTCCTTGTCCTCCAGCATCGCCAGAACCGCGCAGCCGATGCGGTCCGGCAGGCGGGGCGCCACGAAGGACGCCGCGTGCGCGTTGTGCGCCGTGTCGAGCAGCCAGCGGCGGCCAGCGGCGCGAACCGTCTCGAGACGGCCCGGCACGACGGCGCGCCGGCATGCCGCCTCGACCGCGGCAGCATCGAAATTCGGATCGAGCAGGGCCAGCGCCTGCACGGCCGTCGCGGCGTTGCACGTCGGGATCCGCGGCGGCGAGGCCGCGCGCACGGTGCGGCCCCCGGCCAGGCGCACCGACCAGCCCCGCGCATCGACGGTCTCGGCGTAGTCGCGCCCGTACACGAACAGCGGCGCGCCGAGCGCCCGTGCGCGCGCACGCACGGCATCGGGCACGTCCCGTTCCCCGTACACGACCGGCCGCCCGGCGCGCAGCACCCCCGCCTTCTCCCGGGCGATGGCTTCCCGCGTGTCGCCCAGGTACTGCTGGTGGTCGAGCCCCACGCTGACGATGACCGCGACATCCGCGTCCACCACGTTCGTCGCATCGAGCCGCCCGCCCAGCCCCACCTCGAGCACGGCCGTATCCACGCCGCGGGTCCGAAGGATCCGCAGCGCGGCGAGGATGGCGTATTCGAAGTAGTTGAGCGCCGTATCGCCCCGGGCGCGCTCGATGGACTCGAACGCCGCGGTCAGTTCCCGGTCGGCCGCTTCGGCGCCATCGATCCGGACCCGTTCGTTGAAGCGGGCGAGGTGCGGCGACAGCGTCGTTCCGACGGTATCCCCACCGGCCAGCAGCAGTTGCTCCAGGAACACGCTCGTCGAACCCTTGCCGTTCGTGCCCGCCACGATGACGCTGCGCGGCGCCGGCGGGTTGACGCCGGCGCGCCCGGCGACCCGCGCCACGCGCTCGAGGCCGTCGAGCACCCCCCGGGGATGTTCGACGCCGATGCGCTCGAGCCAGGCCGCCAGCTTCACCGCGCGTCCATGGCCTCGCGCAAACGCAGGAGCCAGCGCTCGAGCCGCGGCGGGATCGATTCGGGCTCGTCGGCCCCCGCGCCCATGATGTCGACCAGCGCGCTGCCGACCACGACACCGTCGGCGACCCGGGAGACGGCGCGCGCGGTCGCCGCGTCGCGAATGCCGAAACCGACCTGGATGGGCAGGTCGCAAACCTGGCGCAGCCGCTCCAGGTTGCGGGCGACATCCTCCACGTCGAGATGCCGCGCTCCGGTGACCCCTTTCAGTGACACGTAGTAGAGAAATCCCGAGGCGCGTCCGGCGATGCGCTCGGCCCGCTCCGTCGTCGTCGTGGGCGCCACCAGGAAGACGAGGTCGAGGTCCCGCGCGCGGAACGCTTTCCGCGCCGCCGCGGACTCCTCCGGCGGCAGGTTGACGACGATCATCCCGTCGACGCCCGCCGCGGCAGCGCGTGCGGCGAAGCGGTCGTATCCCATCCGCATGATGGAGTTCAGGTAGCCCATCAGCACGACCGGGGTCGCGGTGTCCTCCCGGCGGAACTCCCCCGCCAGCGCCAGCACGCCGGCGAGCGTGACGCCGTTGCGCAGCGCGCGCTCGGAGGAGCGCTGGATGGGCGGTCCCTCCGCTTCGGGGTCGGAGAACGGCACTCCGAGTTCCAGGATGTCGGCGCCGCCTCGCACGAGGGCGTGCAGGGCCGGGACCGTTGCCGACGGCACCGGATCCCCAGCGGTGATGAATGCCGTGAGGGCCTTTCGGTCCGCCGCGCGGCACGCGGCCAGACGCCCTTCGAGACGGCTCACGCCGGGTCGCCCGCGGCCCGGCCGGACGGGCCTGCGTGCACGTCCGCCTCCAGCAGTCCCGCAACGACCGGAACGTCCTTGTCGCCGCGCCCCGACAGGTTCACGACGATGATGTCGTCCCGTGGCCGGCGCGGCGCCTCCGCCAGCACCCAGGCCAACGCGTGGCTCGATTCGAGGGCCGGCATGATGCCCTCGAAGCGGTTGAGCGTACGGAACGCCTCGAGCGCCTCCGTGTCGGTGACGGCCTCGTAGCGGGCGCGCCCGATGTCCTTCAGGTGGGCGTGCTCGGGGCCGACGCCGGGGTAGTCGAGACCCGCGGAGATGGAGTGCGTCTCCATGATCTGGCCATCCGCGTCCTGCATCAGGTAGGTGAGCTGCCCGTGCAGGACGCCCGGCGATCCGGCGGCCAGGGGCGCCGCGTGCCGGCCGGTGGCGAGCCCGAGGCCCGCGGCCTCCACGCCGACCATGTCCACGGCATCGTCGTCGACGAAGGGGTGGAAGAGGCCCATCGCGTTCGAGCCGCCCCCCACGCACGCGACAAGGAGGTCCGGCAGCCGGCCCTCCGCCTCCAGGCACTGTGCACGGGCCTCCCGGCCGATCACTGCCTGGAAGTCCCGCACCATCATCGGATACGGATGCGGTCCGGCCACGCTCCCGATGATGTAGTGGGTGGTGTCGACATGCGTGACCCAGTCGCGCATCGCCTCGTTCATCGCGTCCTTCAGCGTCCGCGACCCGGACTCGACGGGGACCACCTCGGCGCCGAGCAGCCGCATGCGGTACACGTTCAGGCGTTGGCGCTCGATGTCCTCGGCGCCCATGTAGACGCGGCACTCCAGCCCGAGGCGGGCGGCCACCGTTGCGGTCGCCACGCCGTGTTGCCCAGCGCCGGTCTCGGCAATCACGCGCGGCTTGCCCATCCGCCTGGCGAGCAACGCCTGCCCCACGGTGTTGTTGATCTTGTGGGCGCCGGTATGGCTCAGGTCCTCGCGCTTGAGGTAGACCTTTGCCCCGCCGAGTTCGGCGCTCAGGCGCTCCGCCGGGTAGAGCGGCGTGGGCCGGCCGACGTAGCGCGCCAGATCCACGGCCAGTTCCCGCTGGAACTCCTCGTCGGCGCTGAGCTTCGCGTACAGGCCGGTCAGTTCGTCGAGTGCGCGGATCAGCGTCTCCGCGACGTACCGGCCGCCGTACGATCCGAACCTGCCGTGGGGATCGGGCGCCTCGTACGGAGGCCTATTGGACTGTGGCACGGTGCACCTCCTCGACGAACGCCCGCACCTTGGCGGCGTTCTTGACGCCCCTCGCGTCGTCCTCGACGCCGCTGCTGCAGTCCACCGCGTACGGACGCAGCTTGCGGATGGCCGCGCCCACGTTGTCCGCCGTCAGTCCCCCCGCCAGCACGAGCGGCTTCCCCGACCCCGCCGGCCAGAGCGACCAGTCGAAACTGCGGCCCGTGCCCCCGCGGGCCACGGGGTCGTGCGTGTCCAGCAGGAACGCGCGGGCGGCGGGATGGGCAGCCTCCAGCGCGTCCATCCGGAATCCGGCATGCACCCCGGCCACCTTGACGTACGGGATACCGAATCGCGTACAGGCCCCGGCATCCTCGCCGCCGTGGAACTGGAGCAGGTCGATCGGCACGGCGGCCAGGACCCGGTCGACATCGCCCGGCGCGGCATCGACGAAAACCGCGACCCGGGTCACGAACGGCGGCAGGGCCTCGGCGATCGCACGCGCGGTCTCCAGCGGCACGCAGCGCGGACTCCCCGGATGGAAATTGAGGCCGATCGCGTCGCAGCCGGCCGCGGCGGCGGCGAGGCCGTCCTCGACCGACGTGACTCCGCAGATTTTCGTTCGCACGCGCACGGGGCGATCCGTCCGGGGGGTCAGGAAAGGCGGCAGAGTGTGCGGACTTGCGGGCGGCACGGCAAGTGGGGGGCACCGTTCGCGGTCGCCCGGGCGCGTCGGCCGCACGTACGCCAGTGCTTCACGCGACCGGTGGCGGCCGGTTCGCTACGTCGAGGTCCGGATACGTCACGCGGGTGAGGTAGAGCCCGTCCGGGGCCGCCGTCGCGGGGGCGAGCGTCCGGTCCCGCGCCGCGAGCAGGTCCGCGACGAGTTCCGGCCCCGCCCGCCCCCGGCCGATATGGGCCAGGCAGCCCGCGACATTGCGCACCATGTGCTGGAGAAAAGCGTTGGCTTCAATGTCGATGACGATCTGGCTGCCGCGGCGCTCCACCGAAACGGCGTCGACCCGCCGCATCGGTGTCCTGGAATCGCAGGCCGCCGCGCGAAACGCGCTGAAGTCCCGTTCCCCCACGAGGTGCCGTGCGGCGGCCTGCATCGCGGGCACGTCGAGGCGTTCCCGGCTCCAGGTCACCTTGCCGCGCAGCAGCACCGGCGCCGTCTCGGACTCGAGGTAGACGTAGGCATAGCGCCGCGCAAGGGCGCTGAAGCGCGCGTGGAACCGCGGTCCCACGACACGCGCCCAGACCACGCCCGCGGCGCCGCGGACCAAGGCGTTCGTCCCGCGGCGCCACGCGTCCTCCGGGCGCATTGCCGGCGCTCGAAAGCTCACTACCTGACCCGTGGCGTGTACGCCGGCGTCGGTCCGCCCGGCGACGGCAACGCGCACGGGCGCGTCGGCGACCTGCGAGAGCGCGCGCTCGAGGACCTCCTGCACCGTCGGCACCCCCACCTGGCGCTGGAAGCCGCGGAAGGCCCCGCCGTCGTACTCGATGCCGAGCGCCACGGTCTGTCGCGGACGCGGCTTCGGTCGCCGGTCGGGGTCCTTGTCCTGCTCCGTGTCGAGCTTGTGCGTCATGTCCGGGACGGGTTGGGACAAGCCCGGTCCTGGCCCCTGCGTGAGTTTGAGACGGGACGGGACAAGCCCGTCCCCTACAGTTCGTCGAGGAGTTCCTGGGCCGCGGCGCGCTGCGCTCCGTCGCCTTCGGCCAGGACTTCCTCGAGTACCTCGCGGGCCGTCTCCTCGTCGCCCATGTTGACGTATGCCCTGGCGAGATTGAGCTTGGTGTTGGGGCTGTAACCGCTGGGCCCGACAGTACCTGGCGCGACCTCCTCCTCCGCCGGTGCGGCGTCCGCCGCCGCCGGCGCGTAGGACTCCACCGGCGGCGGGTCGGGCTCCGGCGGTGGCGGGTCGGGCTCCGGTGGATCGTGGGAATCCTCCGGCGGCAAGGGTTCGGCGGGTTCGCGGGATTCCCCCGAGGCCTGGTAGGACTCCGGGGCGGGCGCAACCGCGCGTGCCGGCGCCGACTCGGCCGGGGCCGCGACCGGTTCCTCGAACGCGTCGTCCGCCTCGGCGACCTCCACGACCGCAGCGACCGCGCCTGACGCGCGAGCCCGGCGCCGCCGGTAGAGCACGCCACCCGCCGCCCCGAGGACGAGGACGCCGATGACGCCCCACGCGACAAGGGCGAACGGGACCTCCCCGTCGGGCGCCGCGGTGCGTTGCCGGGCCAGGGCGGCGGCGAGCCGTTCCTCGAGTGCGGCCACCTCCCGCTCCAGCACCGCGACCGCCCGCCGGAGCGCCACGGTCTCTTCCTCCGCCCTGGCGGCCGTTGTTCGCGCGCGTTCGAGCTCGAACGCCAGCCCGGTGTTCTCCTCGGCCAGCCGGTCGCGATCCGCGAGCGCCTCCGCTAGCCGTTGCGATACCCCGTCGATCACGGGCTCCGGCGGCGCCACTGGGTCTGCGCGTGCCGCCTCGGCACCCAGCCGCGCGGTCGCCACGTCCCGCGCGGACCGCCCGGCCGCTTCCGTCGGCGCCGCGCCCAGGGCTTCGGCCTCGGTGGGCAACTGGAGAATCTCGCCGCCGCGGATGCGGTTCATGTCTCCCTCGATGAAGGCATCCGGGTTCAGGCGCACCAGGGCGGCCATGGTCTGCGTGGTCGAGGCCGTCCCCGGCCGCACCCGGCGCGCGATGGACCAGAGCGTGTCGTACGGGCCGATGGGGCCGTAGGTCAGGCGCACCGCGGCCTGGTCTCCCGCCCCAGCGGCGCCGTCGGCTTCCGCCGCCCACGCAACCCCGGGTGCCGGGCCGGCCGACACCGCCAGGGCCAGACCAGTCCCGAGCACGCGCAGTCCGCGCCGGGCGCCCTGGCGCAGCCGCTCGGCGCGTGTCCGGTTCCGGCAGTCCGTCATCGGTCGGTCTCCAGTCGCGCGATGACGGCATCGGCCATCTCGTCCGTGCCGACGCGGCGCACGTCCGCAGCCGGGTCCCGGGGCATGATGTCCGCGGTACGCAGCCCGTCCGCGAGCACGGCCGCCACCGCGGCCTCGAGCCGTTCGGCGGCCGGCCCCGCGTCGAGGCTGTAGCGCAGCAGCATCGCCCCCGAGAGGATCGTCGCCAGGGGGTTCGCCAGATTGCGCCCGGCAATGTCCGGCGCCGTGCCGTGCACGGGTTCGTAGAGCCCCTGTCCACCCGCGTTCAGCGACGCGGAAGGCAGCATGCCGAGCGAGCCGGTGAGCATGGCGGCGACATCGGACAGGATGTCGCCGAACATGTTGCCGGTGACCACCACGTCGAACTGCCGGGGCGCGCGCACGAGCTGCATGGCCGCGTTGTCGACGTACATGTGCCCGAGCGAGACATCCGGGTAGTCGCGGCCGACCTCCGTGACGACCTCGCGCCAGAGCTGCGTCACTTCCAGCACGTTCGCCTTGTCGACCGACACCAGCTCGCCGCGCCGCTTGCGGGCGAGATCGAAGGCGACGCGCGCGATGCGCTCGATCTCCCGCTCCTCGTAGACGTAAGTGTTCACGCCGCGGCGACCGCCGTTGCCGACCGTCACGCCGCGCGGCTCGCCGAAGTAGATGCCGCCCGTCAGCTCGCGGACGATCAGGATGTCGAGGTCGGACACCAGTTCCGGCTTCAACGAGGACGCGGACGCGAGGGGAGCGAACAGGATCGCCGGCCGCAGGTTGGCGAACAGGTCCAGCTCCGAGCGCAGCCGCAGGAGGCCGCGTTCCGGACGACGGTCCATCGGCAGGTCGTCCCACCGCGGACCACCCACCGCCCCGAGCAGCACGGCGTCCGCGTCGCGCGCCTGGGCCAGGGTCGCATCGGGCAGCGGGACGCCCTCGCCGTCGAGGGCCGCGCCGCCGATCGTCCCGTGGTCCACGTCGAACTCGATCTCGGGACAGGCCCGCAGGAGGACCCGCACGGCATGCGGCATGATCTCCGCGCCGATGCCGTCCCCCGGCAGGACGAGGAGGCGGGCCTGGGTCTTCATGGCGCCGCGTCGCCGGCCGGCCGGCCGAACGTCCAGGGCTGTCGGCCACGATGGGCCCGCTCGAAGTCCCGGATGGCGTCCGCACAGTCGAGGGTCAGGCCGATGTCGTCCAGGCCGCGCAACAGGCGGCGCCTGGTCTCCGCGCCGGTCTCGAACGCGAAGGCGCCGCCATCCTCCGTGACGAGCCGTCCGGCCGCGAGGTCCACTTCCACGGTGAGCCCACCGCGTTGCGCCGACGCGAACAGCGCGTCCACCGCCGCGCCGGGGAGCGTGACCAGCAGCAGCCCGTTGTTCACGCTGTTGGTGGAGAAGATGTCGGCGAAGCTCGGCGCGATCACGCAGCGAAAACCGTACTCCAGCAAAGCCCAGACCGCGTGCTCGCGGCTCGACCCGCAGCCGAAGTTGTCGCGGGCGAGCAGGACCGTCGCGCCCTGATACTCCGGGGCGTTCAGGACGAAATCGCGGTTGATCGTCCGCTCGTTGGGCGTCTTGCCGATGGCGCCCTCGTCCCGGTAGCGCCAGGCGTCGAAGAGGTTGTCTCCGAACCCGGTCCGGGCGATGGACTTCAGGAACTGCTTCGGAATGATCTGGTCGGTGTCGACATTGACCCGGTCGAGGGGCGCGACCAGGCCGCGGTGCGTGGTGAAGGCCCTCACGCCGCCACCTCCCGCGGGTCCGCGAGGCGCCCCGCGATGGCGCTGGCCGCCGCGGTTGCCGGACTCACCAGGTGGGTGCGTCCGCCATGCCCCTGGCGCCCTTCGAAGTTCCTGTTCGAGGTCGACGCGCAGCGTTCCCCCGGCTGCAGCCGGTCCGCGTTCATGGCGAGACACATCGAGCAGCCCGGCGCCCGCCACTCGAACCCGGCGGCGAGGAAGATCTCGTGGAGCCCTTCGTCCTCGGCCTGGCGCTTCACCAAGCCGGACCCCGGCACGACCAGCGCCTGCGGCACCCGGACCCGCCGGCCCCGGGCGACCGTCGCCGCCGCGCGCAGGTCCTCGATGCGCGCGTTGGTGCAGGACCCGATGAACACCTTGTCCAGGGGGATCCCGGCCAGCGGCGTGCCGGGGGCGAGGTCCATGTAGGCCAGCGCCCGCTCGGCGACCTCCGCCCGGGCCGGATCCGCCATGTCCGACGGGGCCGGCACGCGGTCGCCGATACCGGTCACGAGTTCGGGCGACGTGCCCCAGGTCACCTGGGGTTCGAGGGCGGCGGCATCGATCTCCACGGTCCGGTCGAAGGCCGCGTGCGGGTCCGAACGCAGCGTCCTCCACCACGCGGCCGCGGCGCCCCATGCTTCGCCGCGCGGCGCGAACGGCCGCCCCGCCAGGTACTCGAGCGTCGTCTCGTCCACCGCGACGAGCCCCGCGCGGCCGCCGGCCTCGACGGACATGTTGCACACCGTCATCCGGCCCTCCATCGACAGGCCCTCGATGGCGGTGCCGCAGAATTCGATGACGTGGCCCGTCGCGCCGGCCGTCCCGATCGCGCCGATGACCGCCAGGACGACATCCTTGGCATGCACCCCGCGCGGCAGGCCGCCGTCGACGGTGACGCGCATGTTGCGGCTCTTGCGCTGCGCAAGGCACTGCGTCGCCAGCACGTGTTCCACCTCCGAGGTGCCGATGCCCTGGGCGAGCGCGGCGAACGCGCCGTGGGTCGAGGTGTGCGAGTCGCCGCAGACGATCGTCGTCCCCGGCAGCGTCGCCCCCTGCTCCGGCCCGATCACGTGCACGATGCCCTGGCGCACGTCGTTGATGGCGAACTCCTCGATGCCGAAGTCCCGGCAGTTGTCATCCAGGGTCTCCACCTGGATCCGCGCGACCTCGTCCGTGATGCCGGGCACGCCGCCCCGGCGTTCCGAAACCAGCGTCGGGACGTTGTGATCCGGGGTCGCCAGGTTGGCGTCCAGGCGCCACGGGCGCCGCCCCGCCAGCCGCAGCCCCGCGAACGCCTGTGGTGACGTGACCTCGTGCAGCAGATGCCGGTCGATGTAAAGCAGGCTCATGCCGTCGGACCGGTCGGTGACGAAGTGGGCGTCCCAGATCTTGTCGTAGAGGGTCCTGCCGCTCATGCGTGGAGGGCGAGAAGAAGCCTGTTTGGTGCGGCGATTCTACCGGCGCAGGTCATGGATCGGAACGGCGCGCGCCCCTCCGCATCCCTCCACATCCCAAACGGCTTGAGAAAGAGTCGGTAATCGCGCTGCTGGGGGAACTCGGCGGCGCAGACCTATATTGATGGAACTACCGTTCCACGCCCGCGTTCTGCGCCCGGTCGCGCATCAGGTGGTCCATCAGCACCAATGCGGTCATGGCCTCGGCGATGGGCGTCGCGCGCAGGCCCACGCACGGGTCGTGGCGTCCCTTCGTGACAACCTCCACTTCGCGGCCGGCGGTGTCGACGCTCTTGCCCGGGATGGTGACGCTGGAGGTCGGCTTGAGCGCGATGCTCGCGACGATATCCTGCCCGGAGGAAATGCCGCCGAGCACGCCGCCGGCATCGTTCTTCAGGAAACCGTTCGCGTCCATCTCGTCCCGGTGCTCGCTGCCCCGCTGGCCCACCACGGCGAAACCGGCGCCAAACTCCACCCCCTTCACCGCGTTGATGCCCATGAGCGCGCCGGCGAGGTCCGCATCGAGCTTGCCGAACACGGGCTCGCCCAGGCCCACCGGGACGTCCGACGCCACGACGTTGATCCGCGCGCCCACCGAGTCTCCGGCCTCGCGCAGTTCGTCGATGAGGGCCGCGATCTCCTGCACCGCGTTCGGGTCGGCGCAGAAGAACGGGTTGTGGTCCACGATGTCCCAGTCCACCGTGGAGGGCGATATGGGGCCGATCCCGGCCAGGTAGCCGCGCACCAGCGTGCCGTGACGCTCGCGCAGGTACTTCTTGGCGATCGCCCCGGCGGCGACGCGCATCGCCGTCTCCCGCGCGGACGCCCGCCCGCCGCCCCGGTAGTCGCGCCGCCCGTACTTCCTGAGATACGTGTAGTCGGCATGGGCGGGCCGGATCCGGTCCTTGACGGCGCTGTAGTCGCGCGAGCGCTGGTCCACGTTCTCGATGACGAGCCCGATCGGCGTGCCCGTCGTCACGCCTTCGAAGACACCGGACAGGATCTTCACCGCGTCGGGTTCGCTGCGCTGGGTCGTGTAGCGGGAACTGCCCGGCCGGCGGCGGTCGAGGTCTCCCTGCAGGTCGGCCTCGCAGAGGGGCAGTCCCGGCGGGCAGCCGTCCACCACGGCGCCCATGGCGAGCCCGTGACTCTCGCCG
The DNA here is from genome assembly GCA_963664635.1 of Pseudomonadales bacterium. GTDB lineage: Bacteria > Pseudomonadota > Gammaproteobacteria > Pseudomonadales > Azotimanducaceae > VXNE01. Next base: position 2,889,652 of record OY761542.1, read on the forward strand.
AACGTCGTCAGCGTGAACGCCTGTCCGAAGGTGTTGCCGGCCATGACGAGCCAGTATCGGGAGTCAGTCGGGAGTTGACAAGCGGTCGCCATCGAGGAGGAAAACCCCGAAGTCGCCGTCCGCGAGGCGTGGAGCCTCCGTCAGGTCCGGCCAGACGAACGACAGCTCCGGGAACGCCGTTGCCAAAGCGGCCGCGCGGTGTCCTGCCTCACCGGCGAGCAGGCCATGCGGAGCCAGCCACGCGCCCAGACCGGCCAGGATCTCGCGCCAGCAGTCGAGGCCGTCCGCCCCCGATGCGAGGCCGTGGCGGGGTTCCCGCGCGTACTCTTCCGGCAGCCTGGTGACTTCACCGGCCGGCACGTAGGGCGGATTGGCCAGCACCAGGTCGTGCGTGGACGGGGCAAGCGCGTCGAAGAGCGCGGACACGCGGACCTCGGCCCGTCCCGACAGGCCGAAACGGGCCACGTTGCGGCGCGCGCAGGCCGCGGCGCGGGCGTCGATGTCGGCCAGCGTGAGCTGCGCGGCAGGGAACTGCAGAGCGGCCGCGATGCCGAGCGCGCCGCAGCCGCAGCACAGGTCGAGGATGCGCTCGGGCTCCCGTCGCAGCCACGGGCGGAAGCCGTGGACGATCAGCTCCTGCAGTGGGGAACGGGGGATCATCACGCCCGCCTCGACCTCGAACCAGCGCCCGGCGAACCACGCCCTGCCGGTGAGGTGCGCGGAGGGGATGCGGTCGCGGATGCGGCGCTCCAGCAAGGCCTGCAACGCCGGCGGGGCCGCGCCGTCCCAGCGGTGCCCGTCCAGATAGCCGAGCACCAGCAGCTCCGCCTCGGCGCGGGCGTCGGCGGCGCCGTGCCCGAATGCGACATCCGCGCGTTCCAGCCGCGCCGCGAACGCGGCGACAAGCGACTCGACGGGGTCAGTCACTCCGCAGTCGATACGGCAGGACCAGTTCGATCCTCGGCTTCGGTCCCGCATCGCCGGGTGCGACCGGCCCAAGACCGTGCGGCATGGTGGTCACGCCGCCCTGCTCCGCGACGGTCCGCGCGGCCGTGCCGGCGCAGCGCTCCGCCGCCGCGGTCAGTTCCGCGACGGGCGCGGAACCGTAGAGGTGGCAGACCACGTGGATGGTTTCGCCCTGGACCTGGCCGAGGGTGGCCGCCACTTCGGACAGCCGCTCGATCTCGGCGCCCGTCAGTGCGCCGACCGCGTCGGGCACGACCCCGTCGACGACCGCGAAACCGTTGCGCGTCAGCGATTCGGCCACGGCCCGATTGGCGCCGAACGCGACGGGGCCGTCGGGAACGACCACGTCGAGATGCGCGTAGACGCGCCGGTTGCCGCGCTGCGCCACATAGACCGCGACGAGCCGCGTCTGTCCGCCGACGGCGACCGGGGCCGCGAGGTAGAACTGGTTGCGGTTCGGCGCCGAGAGCTCCGCGACGCCGAACACGTCGTTCGCCCAGATCGTGCTGCGGCCGCAATCGGGGCCCCGGCAAGAGAACACGATCCCGGGGCCGATCGCCGCCACCTGCCGCTCATAATGTGCGACCACGTCGTCGAGCCGCGTCTGGTCCGGCATCCGGTAAGTGACGCGCTGCAAGGGGCCGTGGACGCGGACGCCCTCGACGCGCACATCGCGCTTGATCTTGTCGACCGGGGCCGTCACGAACTCGTAGGGCGCCGGCGGGCGTTCGGCGAACTCGACGATCCACGACCGCGGAAAACGCTCGATACCGGCCGGATCACCCGATCCGGACACGTCCTCCGCGCCGTGCACCGACGCACCGGCGACAACGAGAATCAGGTTCCACCAGGCCCTGTTCACTAGGCGGGACTCCAGGTATCCGGTTTGGCGAACTCGACATCCACCATCTGCTCGCTCGTCATCAGGTCGGTGACGACCCGGGCGATGTGGTCTCCCTCGTACAGCACCCGGTGCAGGCCCTCGACGAGGGGCATGTAGACGCCGAGCGCCGCGCTTTTCTCGCGAATCACGCGCAGCGTGTTGACGCCCTCGGCCAGCCGGCCGAGGTGCTCCATGGCTTCGTCGAGCGTATTGCCCTGGCCCACGCGCAGACCGAGCTGGAAGTTGCGGCTGAGGGGCGAAGTGCACGTCACCATCAGGTCCCCCACCCCCGCAAGGCCCAGGAAGGTGAAGGGATTGGCGCCCATCGAAGCGGCGAAACGACTCATTTCCGCGAGGCTGCGGGTAACGAGCATGGCCACCGTGTTCTGGCCCACCTCGAGTGCCGCGGCCATCCCGCAGATGATGGCGTAGACGTTCTTGAGCGCACCGCCGAGTTCCACGCCGAACACGTCCGAACTCGAGTAGACGCGCAGCGTCGGGCTCGCCAGCACGCGCTGGACCGCCGCGCGCAACGCCTCGGAGCGGCTCGCGACGACGGTCCCGGTGTAATGCGCGCCGGCGATCTCCTCCGCCAGGTTCGGGCCGCTGATGACCCCGGTCGCGCAACCCGGCAACAACTCGTCCAGGATCTGGCTCATGAGCCGGAAGCCGTCCGCCTCCACCCCCTTGGTGCCGCTGACGGCGAACGCTCCCGCCCGCGCATGGGCGGCGACGTCCCCGGTCACCTGGCGAAACGAGGCGCTCGGAACCGTCACGAAGATCACGTCCGCCTCGCCGACGGACTCCCCGAGGTCGCCGCTCGGCTCGACGTTCGGGTCGAGCGGATGTCCCTTGAGATACCGGCGGTTCTCGCGATGGGCACGCATCTCGGCGAGCTGCGCCGCGTCACGCATCCAGAGGTACGTCGGAAAGCCGTTCTTCGCGACGATGTTCGCGATGGCGGTACCGAAATTGCCGGCGCCAACGATGGCTGCCTTCACGCCGCCCTCCCCCGAGCGTGGGCCGCGTATGGTAGCAAAGCCGGGGCCACCTTCCGCATGCCCGACCGCATGCCCGACCGCGTGCCGGACCGCGTGCCGGACGCCGGTGTGGCGTCCCGTCCCGGGCGGTCCCGAGAGTTCGGGACGCGCGACCGCCAAGGGTCGCCCCTAGCCCGCATTTCTCACCACGTCGCTTGTGCCAGGATGACACGTCATTGGTTCTGCGAGGTATTTTGGTCCATCACGGCTTCGTTGATCGCCCGCAGACTGCGCTGGCCGCGCCCTCGCGGGTCTCCTGGCCCTGTGCGCGCACATGCTCCCTCAAACGTAGGCCCCGCTATGCTCTCGGTCGCGAGCACGCGCACAGGACCAGGATCCTCCGCGATCATCGCGGTCCGTGGTGAGAAATGCGGGCTAGCGCTACCGGCCCGCGAGTTCGAGCAGCAGGCGGTTGACGCGGCGCACGTAGTCGCCGGGGTCCTTGAGGGCTTGGCCCTCGGCCAGACTCGCCTGGTCGAACAGGACCTTGACCAGGTCGGCGAAGCGGTCCTCGTCGGACTCGTCGTCGAGCTTCGCGACGAGGGGATGGCCGGAGTTGATCTCGAAATGCGGCTTGCTTTCCGGCGGGGCCTGGCCGGTAGCCTCCATGATGCGGCGCATCTGGACGCCGACATCGCCCTCGGCGAGCACCAGGCACGCCGGCGAGTCGGTCAGCCGCACGGAGCGCCGGACGCTCTCGACCCGTCCGTCGAGTACGCCGGCGATACGCTTGCACAATGCGTCGTCCGACTCCTGCTCGGCCTCGGGAACCCCTCCGGGCAGGTCGAGGTCGCCGCGCGTGACGTCCGCGAGGGGTTTGCCGTCGAACTCCCGCACGAAGGACATGAACCACTCGTCGATGCGGTCCGACAACAGCAGGACCTCGATGTTCCGCTGGCGGAACACCTCGAGGTGGGGGCTGTTGCGCGCCGCCGCCAGGCTGTCGGCGATCAGGTAGTAGATACTGTTCTGGTCTTCCTGCATGCGGCCGACGTAGTCCTCGAGGGCCACCCGCTGCGTCTCCTCCTCGCTGGCCGTGGACGTGAACCGGAGCAGCTTCATGACCGCTTCGCGATTCGTGAAATCCTCCGCCACCCCTTCCTTCAGCACCTGGCCGAACTCGTCCCAGAACGTGGCGTAGTCGTCGCCCTCCAGCTTCGACAGCATGTCGAGGACGCGCTTGGACAGTGCGTTGCGGATGGTCCTGACCGAGGCGTCTTCCTGCAGGATCTCCCGCGACACGTTCAGCGGCAGGTCGTTGCAGTCGACGACGCCGCGCACGAAGCGCAGGTAGAGCGGCAGGAACTGCTCGGCGTCGTCCATGATGAACACGCGCTGCACGTAGAGCTTGAGTCCCCGGGGCGACTCGCGGTTCCACAGGTCGAACGGGGCGCGGCGCGGCACGAAGACGAGGCTCGTGTACTCCAGCTTGCCCTCGACGCGGTTGTGGCTCCAGGCGAGGGGATCCTCGAAGTCGTGCGAGACGTGCTTGTAGAACTCCCGGTACTCGTCCTCGCCCACTTCGCTGCGCGAGCGCGTCCAGAGCGCCGTCGCCGCGTTGACGGTCTCGTCCTCCGGCTCCGCGTCGTCGTCCTCGCCGGCCGTCTCCCCGGCCATCACCACCGGCACCGCGATGTGATCCGAGTACTTGCGCACGATGCCGCGCAGCCGGAACGCCTCGGCGAACTCCTGGGCATCGCTCTTCAACTGCAGCACGACGCGCGTGCCCCGCTCGGCCTCGGCCTCGTCCACCGTGAACTCGTCCTCGCCCCGGGAGGTCCAGCGCGTGCCCGCCTCCGTACCCGCCTTGCGCGTCAGGACCGTGACCTCGTCGGCGGCCATGAACACGCTGTAGAAGCCGACGCCGAACTGGCCGATGAGCTGCGCGTCCTGCTGCTGGTCCCCGGTCAGGGACCCGAAGAACTCGGCCGTCCCGGAACGCGCGATCGTTCCCAGGTTCTCGACGACCTCGCCGCGCGTCATGCCGATACCGTTGTCGGCGACCGTGAGCGTCTTCGCGTCGGCGTCGAAATCGATGCGGATCCGCAGCTCGGGGTCGTCGCGGAGCAGCTCGCCGTCCGCGAGCGCCGCGAAACGGAGCTTGTCGATGGCGTCCGACGCGTTGGAGATGAGTTCCCGCAGGAAAATCTCCCGGTTCGAGTACAGGGAGTGCACCATGAGGTGCAGGAGTTGCTTGGCTTCGGTCTGGAAGCCCAGGGTTTCGGCGGTCATGTCGGTGTCGGTTGATCCTGGAGTCGGAGGCATCACCTAGATTGAGTCGGCGCGGACCGGTTTCAAGTCGGCTACCACATCAGCGCTTGGGGCGCCTGCGAGAAGAGGTCGTCGAGTGCCGGGACCGAGGAGTGCTGCCGCTTCATCTCCGCCCAGACCGTAGGGTGCGGCATGGACAACAGGCTATCGGCCAATGCCGTTCGCTCGCTTGTCGGCAGGCTGTCCCCCTCGTGGACATAACGGAACAGGAGAGCCTCATACGCCGCGTATGCCGTCTCGCGCGCTTGCGCCAGAACATCTCGATTCAGGTTGAGGGTCCTGATCGTGAACCGCGCTCGTTCGCGGCCGACATCCGTGACGTCGTCGCGCGCCACCAACCAGAACGTCCCGAAATCGAGATGAAAGAAGTCGAGCGGCTCGTCCACGCGCGGGTTCAGGAACGCCGGAGGTCCCTCAGCGGGTGGAACCACGGGCGCCCCACGTCGACGGGTGACGTCAATCAAGCCGTTTCCCCGAATCACTGCGAACTTGTTGCTCTTGCGACCGTTGCATTGTCCACAGGCGTAGACGTAGTTTCCCCACGCGAACACCACCCCGGGATACAGATCCTCGGGCGCAATGTGCTCGACTTCGTCGCCGACCGAGTCCTCGCAGTACACGCACCGCGACGCACCCGAGCACATGAGGGTCAACGACTCTCGAACCTTGCGAAAAGCGGGATTCCGGCGCGTGTTGCGACGCTTGAAGAGGCGCTTGGCCGCGGCCACCCGTGTTTCGTAGTCCGGCTCGCCGTCTACGTCGCGCTGATACTGTTCCAAGTGTTTCGCGGCATTGCGGTCGAGCCCAGGGTCGGGCAGGTGGATCATAGCGGCTTCGGAGCTAGTCGGAGATCGCCGAGACGCTCGGCAGCGTGCGCTGCAGCGCCTGGCGTTGGCGTTCCTCTTCCTCCGACAGCGGACCGCGCGACCGCTTCATATTGAGTCTCGCAAGCTCGTCCATCATTGCATACGACGCATCTGATCGCGTCACGTCTTCTCCAAAGTACGCGGTATCCAAGGCATCAAGGATGCTGCCGTGCACCAATCGGTCGCGATCCTGTCCGACAACCTGGTGCGCACCTTCCGCGCTGCCCGGCGTCGGCAACCGCCAGATCGTGCCCCGAGCAGCCGACCGACAGATGATCGGGCTGTGTGTGGTCACGAGAAACTGCACGTCCGGAAAGCGTCCGATGAGCCAATCGCCGATCCGTTTCTGCCAAGCTGGATGGAGATGTGCATCGACCTCGTCAATCGCAACTACGCCTGGAAGGCGTATGGCGGTCGCCGACGCGTCGAGCGAATCAAGGAAGGCGTCGTCACCATAAGCGACCGCCATCCCGCGCAACAACTCGAACGTCATGCTGAGTACTGAGCGGAACCCGTCGCTAAGCTGTTCCACCGGTACGCGTACGCCTGAGCCATCCCTGAACAGCACGGCATCCGAGGTGATCTCGTCGATCTGTGCCCCATGAGGCAGCAACTCCGAGCGCCGCATGAAGTCGACGAGACCGTTCAGTAGCCGTGTCGACTCTTGGTTGCTCTCGTATGTCTTGAACTGCAACTCCCTCAGCCAGGTCAGGGCTTCGCCAAGGGCGACATCCTCGCCGAAGACGGAGAGATGGCATGCGAGACCGGGATTGCGCACGAAGAGCCGCTCGTAAGCACTGTCACCGCCAGAGAACCGTCGAAAGGGACCGAACGATGCGGAAAACCACCCCGTGCCTTCGCCCCAGACGCTGCGTTCGGCATTGCTGCCGCGCATCCGTAGCGTCGATGCGGCTCCCTTGACGGATCCGCCCCGCGGGGGTTCGATCGCGACCTCCAGACTTAGGGGCCCTCTTGCCTGACGGCCTCTACCCGTCCACTTGTCGAACCTGGGGTCCTGATCCAACTCAACCTCTACCCGAGCGGCGGCGGCGCCATGGCGAACCCAGTCCAGCCAGTTCTGACGGACGGCGGGCGCGTTTGCCGGACCGACCAAGCCGAGCGCAAGCGCGCGAACGACGCTCGACTTGCCGGATCCGTTGTCGCCCAGGATCACGTGCCAGCCGGACCTGGGTTCAGGGATATCCACTTCCAGTCGATCAATCGAGCGAATGTCCCGAATGTGGAGTTTCCGGACGTGCACGCTTGGTCCTCCGCATCACACGTTGTTCGACCCGCAAGGCCGGCGCTGGAGCGCCGTGAACGGAGCGCGAAACCCATTACGCGGTGTCAGGCACTTCAAGTCAATGGGAGTCTGCCGCCCATTGCTTGTCGGTTCCTTTCACGGCGGAATGCCCCCGTTTACCACCCCGTCACCTCCGCGAGCGCGTCGCCGATCTCCGCGAGGCTGCGGACCGTGCGCACGCCGGCCGCCTCGAGGGCGGCGAACTTCTCGTCCGCGGTGCCGCGGCCGCCGGCGATGATGGCGCCGGCGTGTCCCATGCGCTTGCCCGGCGGCGCCGTGACGCCGGCGATGTAGGCGACCACGGGCTTCGAGACGTGTTCCGCGATGTAGGCGGCCGCCTCTTCCTCGGCGGTGCCCCCGATTTCGCCCACCATCACGATGGCCTCCGTGGCGGGGTCCGCCTCGAACAGCTCGAGAATGTCGATGAAGTGGCTGCCCGGAATCGGATCGCCGCCGATGCCGATGCACGTGGACTGGCCGAAACCCTTGTCCGTCGTCTGCTGGACGGCCTCGTAGGTCAGCGTGCCGGAGCGGGACACCACCCCCACGCGCCCGGGCAGGTGGATGTCCGCCGGCATGATGCCGATCTTGCAGGCCCCGGGGGTGATCACGCCGGGGCAGTTGGGGCCGATCAGGCGCGCGTCCGTGAGGTCGAGCCGGGCCTTGACGGCGAGCATGTCGAGCGTCGGAATCCCCTCGGTGATGCACACGATCAGCTCGATGCCGGCGTCGAGGGCCTCGAGGATCGAGTCCTTGCAGAACGGCGCGGGCACGTAGATCACCGAGGCGGTGGCGCCGGTCTCGGCGACCGCCTGGCGGACCGTGTCGAACACCGGGAGATCCAGGTGGGTGGTACCGCCCTTGCCCGGCGTCACGCCGCCCACGAGGCGCGTCCCGTAGGCGATGGCCTGTTCGGAGTGGAGCGTGCCCTGGGAGCCGGTGAAGCCCTGGCACAGCACCCGGGTGTCGCTGTCGACGAGTACGCTCATGCCGCTGCTCCGGCCGCCTCGATGGCCTTGCGGGCCGCGTCCGCCAGCGAGTTGGCGGCGATCAGGTCCAGGCCGCTCGCCGCGAGCTTGTCGGAGCCCACCCGGGCGTTGTTGCCCTCGAAGCGCACGACCACCGGCACGTCGACGCCCACCTCCGTGACCGCGCCGATGATGCCGTCGGCGATCGTCGCGCAGGACACGATGCCGCCGAAGATGTTGATGAGAACCGCCTTGACGTTCTCGTCCGACAGGATGATGCGGAACGCCTCGCCGACCGCTTCCTTCGTCGCGCCGCCACCGACGTCGAGGAAGTTCGCCGGCGTACCGCCATAGAGCTTGGCGAGGTCCATGGTGCCCATGGCGAGCCCGGCGCCGTTCACCATGCAGCCGATGTTGCCGTCGAGGGCGACATAGTTGAGCCCGAACTCGTCGGCGCGCGCCTCGCGCGGGTCCTCCTGCGAAGCATCGCGCATGCCGGCGAGTTCCCGCTGCCGGTACAGCGCGTTGTTGTCGATGTTCATTTTCGCGTCGAGGCAGTGGACATGACCGTCCCCGGTCACGACCAGCGGGTTGATCTCGACCAGGGAACAGTCCAGCTCGTGGAAGAGCCTGACGAGCTTCACGAAGATGTCCGTGAACTCGCGGACCCGGCCCCCGGACAGGCCGAGCTGGAAGGCCATCTCCCGGCCCTGGTGCGGTTGTGGGCCAACGTAGGGGTCGATCGCGGCGCGCAGGATCTTCTCCGGCGTCGCGCGCGCGACCTCCTCGATCTCGACGCCGCCCTCCGCGGAGGCCATCACGACCACCCGCCGCGAGGCGCGGTCGACCACGACGCCGAGGTACAGCTCGGTGGCGATGTCGGTGCAGCTCTCGACGTAGACCTGGCGCACGGGCTGCCCTTCCGCGTCGGTCTGGACGGTCACGAGGCTGCGCCCGAGGAACGTTTCGGCGAACTCCCGCACCTCGTCCTCGGAGTCCACCAGCCTGACGCCGCCGGCCTTGCCGCGGCCGCCCGCGTGGACCTGGACCTTGCACACCCACCGGTCGCCGCCAATCTGCCTGGCCGCGGCGACCGCGGCATCGGGGGTGTCCGCCGGAAGGCCCTCCGACACCGGCAGTCCGTACCGCGCGAAGAGCTGTTTGGCCTGGTATTCGTGAAGATTCATCCGTTCCCCTCAATGCCCCGCCGGCGCCCGTGGTGGGCGGCCCGCAGCCTGGAAATCACCCGCAACCGCCCCGCCGGGTCAGGCGCGCTTCCGGTTCACCATGTGGATCGCCCGCCCCCCGACGCCGAGCGCGGCCTCGTGGACCGCCTCGGCGAGCGTCGGGTGCGCGAACATCGTGAGCCCGAGGTCCTCCGCGCTCGCGTCGAACTCCATCGCGATCACCGCCTGCGCGATGAGTTCCGAGGCCTGCGGCCCGAAGACGTGCACCCCGAGCACCCGGTCGGTGTCGGCATCGGCGACGATCTTGACCAGGCCCTCGGCATCGTGCGCCGCCAGGGCGCGGCCGTTCGCGCCGAAGGAGAAGGTACCCGTGCGGTAGTTCTCGCCGTCGGCCTTGAGCGACTGCTCGGTCCGTCCGACCCAGGCGATCTCGGGGTGCGTGTAGATGACGTTCGGCACGCATTCGTAGTTCACGAGCGGTTTGTGGCCCGCGATGCGCTCGGCGACCATCACGCCTTCCTCGGACCCCTTGTGGGCGAGCATCGGGCCGCGCACCACGTCGCCCACCGCGTACACCTCCGGCGCGTCGGTGGCGCACAGGTCGTTGACGTAGAGGAAACCCCGCTCATCCAGGTTCACGCCGCTGTCCGGCGCCAGCAGCCCTTCGGTGTAGGGTCGCCGCCCGACGGCGACGATCAGCCGGTCGAACTCCAGCGTCTGTTCGTTCTCCGCGTCCTGGTAGGTGACGCTCACCCCAGCGCCCGACGGCGCGGCGCGCATCACGCGGCAGCCGAGCCGGATGTCGAGTCCCTGGCGCGAGAAGGCGCGCATGGCGTCCCGCGCGATGCGCTGGTCCGCGAGCGGCAGGAACTCGTCGAGCGCTTCGAGCACGACGGTTTCGGAGCCGAGACGCGCCCACACGCTGCCGAGCTCGAGGCCGATGGCCCCGGCGCCGATGACCCCCAGCCGGCCGGGTACGGCGTCGAACTCCAGCGCCCCGGTGGAGTCCACCACGATGCCTGGAACCAACGGCGCCGGATCGATGTCGACCGGCACGGAACCTGGGGCGAGGATGACGTGCTCCGCCTCGAGCACGGTCGGCTCGCCGTCGTGGGGCGTGTACTCGATGCGGCGGTTGCCGAGCAGGCGTCCGTGGCCCGGCAGCGCCGTGACGCCGTTGCCCTGGAACAGGGCCCCGACGCCGCCCGTGAGGCGCGCCACGACGGCATCCTTGCGCGCCATCATCCCCGGCACGTCGATCGAGAGTTCTCCCACCCCGATGCCGAGTTCCCCGAAGCGCCCGGCGGCTTCCGCGTACTTGTGGGACACGTCGAGCAGCGCCTTGGAGGGGATGCAGCCCCAGTTCAGGCACGTGCCCCCCAGCGTGGATTTGCCGTCCCGGTCAAGGGCCTTGTCGATGCAGGCGGTGCGCATCCCGAGTTGCGCCGCCCGGATCGCCGCGGCGTAGCCGGCGGGGCCCGCCCCGACGACCACGACTTCCCAGCGGCCATCCGTCTCGCCGGCGTTTTCACTCATATTCGGGTTCCTCAGAGCTCCAGCAGTATCCGGGCCGGGTCCTCGATCAGCGCCTTGACGGTCACGAGGAAGCGCACCGCCTCCTGGCCGTCGATGAGGCGATGGTCGTAGGAGAGCGCGAGGTACATCATCGGCTGGATGACGACCTCGCCGTCCACCGCCACCGGACGGTCCTCGATCTTGTGCATCCCGAGGATGGCCGTCTGCGGCGGATTCAGAATGGGGGTCGAGAGCAGCGAGCCGAACACCCCGCCGTTGGAGATGGTGAAGGTACCCCCGGAGATCTCCTCGATCATGAGCCGGTTCTCCCGCGCGCGCTCGCCGAACCTCGCGATCTGGTCCTCGATCTGCGCCAGACTCAGGGCGTCCGCGTCCCGGAGCACGGGGACCACCAGGCCGCGCTCGGTGCTGACGGCGACGCCGATGTCGTAGTAGCCGTGATAGAGGATGTCGTTGCCATCGATGGAGGCGTTGACCGAGGGGAACCGCTTCAGCGCTTCCACGCAGGCGCGCACGAAGAAACCCATGAAACCGAGCCGTACGCCGTTGTGCGCCCGCTCGAACTCGTCCCGGTAGCGCGTGCGCATGGTCATGACCGGCCGCATGTTCGCCTCGTTGAACGTGGTGAGCATGGCGGCGTTGTGCTGCGCTTCGACCAGGCGACGCGCGATGGACGCGCGCAGCCGCGTCATGGGCACGCGCCGTTCGACGCGTTCGCCCGGCTCGGGGAGCGGTTCGTCGATGGATGCGGGCGTCGGCACGGGCGTCTGCGCGGCGCCCGTTACCGGCGGGCCGGCATCCAGCAGTCGCGCGACGTCTTCGCGGGTGACCCGTCCGTCCCGCCCCGACCCGTCTACCGCGGAGACGTCTATGCCGTTCTCCTCGGCGAGTTTGCGGGCGGCGGGCGAGGCGCCGGCCTGGCGAGCCGCGGGCGCCGAGGGGGCATCCGCGGCAGGCGCCGGCGCGACCTTGCCGGCCTCGAAACGCGCGATGAGATCGCCGCTGTCGACGGTGTCGCCCTCGGCTTTCACGATCTCCACGAGTGTCCCGTCCGCCGGGGCGACGATTTCCAGCACCACCTTTTCGGTCTCGACGTCCACCAGGACCTCGTCGCGGCGAACCGGGTCGCCGACCTGCTTGTGCCACACGGCGATGGTGCCGTCGGGGACGGATTCCGGAAACGTCGGCGCGTTGATGTCCATCAGGGTGTCATCCGAGCAGGGCGTCATACACCAGTTGTTGCTGGCGTTCGATGTGCTTGGCGAAGTATCCCGCCGCCGGGGAGGCGAACGCCACCCTGCCGGCGTACATCAGGTAAAGGTCGGAGTCGTGCCGGGCCAGCACGCGGCGCATGTGGTGCTGACTGGAGTACCAGGCCCCCTGGTTGGCGGGCTCCTCCTGGCACCAGATGGCGAGCTCCAGGTTCACGAACGGCGCCACGACCGCGCCGAGTTCCGGTTCGGGGAATGGGTACAACTGCTCGATGCGCACGATGGCGATGTTGTCGAGGCCCTCCTCCCGCCGCCTTGCGGCCAGGTCGTAGTAGACCTTGCCGCTGCAGAGGATCAGCCGTTCCACCCGCTCGGGGTCCGTCACCGCCGGGTCGGGAATGACCGGCTGGAAGCTCCCGTCGGAGAGTTCCTCGAGGGTCGAGACGGCTTCCTTGTGCCGCAGCAGGCTCTTGGGCGTGAGCGCCACCAGCGGCTTGCGCAGCGGCCGGATCACCTGGCGCCGCAGCATGTGGAACATCTGTGCCGGGGTCGTCGGCACGCACACCTGCATGTTGTGCTGGGCGCAGAGCTGCAGGTAGCGCTCCAGGCGTGCCGACGAGTGCTCGGGCCCCTGGCCCTCGTAGCCGTGCGGCAGGAGCATCACCAGGCCGCAGAGCCGGTCCCACTTGGCCTCGCCGCTCGTTACGAACTGGTCTATCACGACCTGGGCGCCGTTGGCGAAGTCGCCGAACTGCGCCTCCCAGACGACGAGCGCGTTCGGTGTCGTCGTCGCGTAGCCGTACTCGAACGCGAGCACGCCCTCCTCGGAGAGCAGCGAGTCGTAGATGTCGAAGGTCGGCCACGGCTCGAGGTGGTTGAGGGGGATGTGGCGCTTGCCGTCCTTCTGGTTATAGACGGAAGCATGGCGGTGCGAGAACGTCCCGACGCCGACATCCTGCCCGGTGAGGCGCACCGGGTGGCCGGCGTCGAGGAGCGTCGCGTAGGCCATCACCTCGCCGAAGCCCCAGTTCACCGGCGCCGCGCCCGCCGCCATCCTGCGGCGGTCGTCGAAGATGCGCTGCACTTGGCGGTGCAGCACGAAACCCTCCGGCGTGCGGTTCGCCAGTTCCGCGAGTTCCTTCAGCCGCGTGCGATCAAAGCGCGTGTCCGCCGGGGTCGTCCATTCGTGACCGAGGTACGGGCGCCAGTCCACGAACAGCTCGACGCTCGGTTCGTGCACCAGGCTGCGGGCCACGTGCTCGCCGGAGTCGAGGGAGTCGCGGTAGCGTTCGGTCCATTCGTCCACCTCCGCCTGCGACACGACGCCATCGGCCACCAGGCGGTCGGCGTAGATCGCCCGCGTCGTCGGGTGCGAGTGGATCGACCGATACATCAGCGGCTGCGTCTTCATCGGCTCCTCGGTCTCGTTGTGGCCGCGGCGGCGGTAGCACACGAGATCGATCACGGCGTCCTTGCGGAACTGCATCCGGTAGTCGACGGCGAGCTGCGTGACGAACAGGACGGCCTCCGGGTCGTCCGCGTTGACGTGAAATATGGGCGCGCGCACCATCTTGGCGACCTCCGAGCAGTACTCGGTGGAGCGCGCGTCGTCGACCCGGTGCGTCGTGAAGCCGATCTGGTTGTTGACGATGATGTGCAGCGTGCCGCCGGCGTGGTAGCCACGCGTCTGCGACATCTGGAACGTCTCCATGACCACGCCCTGTCCCGCGAACGCCGCATCCCCGTGGATCACGACGGGGACCACCTGGCCGCCGGTATAGTCCCGCCGCCGGTCCTGCCGGGCACGCACCGAGCCGACGACCACCGGGGCCACGATCTCGAGGTGCGACGGATTGAACGCGAGGGCGACGTGCATCTCCCCGCCGGGGGTCTCCACGTTGGACGAGAATCCCTGGTGGTACTTCACGTCCCCCATGCCGGTGCCGACGACCCGCCCCTCGAACTCGTCGAACAGATCGCCCGGATCCTTGCCGAGGATGTTCACGAGCACGTTCAGGCGCCCGCGGTGGGCCATCCCGATCACGGTCTCCACGACCCCGTGCGAGCCGGTGCGCTGCAGCATCTCGCGCAGCATGGGAATGAGGCTCTCGGCCCCTTCGAGACCGAAACGCTTCGTGCCCGGGTAGCGCGCGTGCAGGTACTTCTCCAGGCCCTCGGCGGCGGTCAGGCGCTCCAGGATGCCGCGCCGCGTCTCTTCGCTGAACTGCGGCGACGCGCGGACGCTCTCGAGCCGCTGCCGCACCCAGAGCTGTTCCTCCGCGTCCGTGATGTGCATGTATTCGGCCGCCACCGGGCCGCAGTAGGTGCGCTCCAGCGCATCCACGATGCTCCGCAGGGGCGCCTGCCCCTCCTCGAAGAAGTGCGCGGAGCCGGTCTGGAACACCACGTCCAGATCGGCCTCGGTGAGGTGGTGGTAGCCGAGGTCCAGCTCCGGTGCGGGGCGCCGTTCCCACATGCCCAGGGGGTCGAGGCGGGCGCGGCGGTGGCCGCGGTGCCGGTACGCGCTGACGAGCTCCAGTACGCGCACCTGACGGCGTTCGTGCTCGGAGCTGACGGCCGTGCTGACCCGTTCCGGCCGCGCCTTCAGGCGATTGCGGCCCAGACGCTCGAAGTGTTCGATGATGGCGCCGTGCGGCACGTCCCCGGTCTGCACCCCCTCGACGCGCGGCAGCTTGTCGAAGTAGCTGCGCCACTCCTCGCCGATGGCGTTGGGGTCTTCGAGGAAGCGCTCGTAGATCGCCTCCACGTAGGCGACGTTGCCGCCCGCCAGATGGCTGCTCCTGCGCATCCTGTCGAGGTAGGAATCGGTCATGGCGCCCAGCCTCCGTAGCGCGGAGAAGGCTACCAGAAGTCGCGCGAGTTGACGCCTCATTCGCGGCTGCGTACGCTGGTCGCGGCAACTTGAGAACGGCAGGGCGGCGAATGGGCGAGTTACCGTCGCCTGTGGCGGCGCTCCCGATTCGGTGCCAGGAAACGCTAGGCATTGGCAACGGATAACGGCCCTCAAGACACCCAGCTCCGGGTTGCGGAGACCCCCGCCGACGTGGACGACGTGACCCCAAGGTCGGACGACCTCTGCACCACCGCCGACTGCCCTTCCGTCTCGCTGAACGCACCTGCGCGAGGGCCGTCCGTCGAACTCGACCTCAAAGTCCCGCTGGCGCCCCGCATCCCCTTTGAGCGCACCTGTGACACGGGCCAGACGCTCCGTTCGATATCGACGTCCCTGCTGATCTGTGGGGACTCCCGGCGCGCACTCGGCATCCTCCCCGATGAGTGCGTGCAGACGATCGTCACGTCACCGCCCTACTGGTCGCTACGCGACTATCGCGTGCCGGAGCAGACGGGCCGCAACGAGTCACTCCGGTCGTATATCCGGAGTATCGTCGACACGTTCGAAGAACTCCGGCGAGTGCTGCGTTCTGACGGGACGGTCTGGCTCAACGTTGGGGACTCCTACACGTCCGGGAATCGCCGCTATCGAGCCCCCGACCGGAAGAATCGTGCCCGGGCGATGCAGGTTCGGCCGACCACGCCGGACGGGCTCAAGCCGAAGGATCTGATCGGGGTGCCCTGGCGCCTTGCCTTCGCGCTACAGGAGGCTGGCTGGTGGGTACGTTCCGAGGTGATCTGGCACAAGCCCAACGCTCACCCCGAGTCCGTGCGCGACCGGCCCACCAAGGCCCACGAAACCGTGTTTCTGCTGTCGAGGGAGCAAAACTACTACTACGACATCGACGCGCTGCGCGGCCCAAACGGCCGACGACTGCGAGATGTCTGGGAGATCGCAACGGAGCCACTGAGGCGGCGAGAAGACGACTCGGATGATCACCCTGCAATGATGCCGTTGTCACTTGCCGAACGATGCGTTGCGATCACGAGCAGACGTGACAGCGTGGTTCTCGACCCCTACGCCGGCTCCGGGACAACATTGCTCGCCGCGGAGAAGCTGCGGCGACGTTGGGTAGGAATCGAGCTCAATCCTGCGTTCGCGGACCTGATCGAGCGCCGGATGTCCACGCGATGACCCTGGACGACCTGAAGGCCAGGTTGGACTCCTCATTCCTCAGCCAAGATCGCCTGCGTCTCCAAGATCGTCCAGTCCCTGGCTGAAACCCTCGCGGGCGCGGGTTGCAACGCGCCGCACTTCGCTGACTTCGCTGACTTCCAAGCCGGAGTGGATCGAGTTCTTTGGCCTCGCGGTATTGGGTTGAGTGCCTGGATCTGGCGGGTACGGGATTGACTCGTGTCCGTTCCCACCGGCATGGAGTCCGGTTCGACAACCATACGAAACCTGGGATTGGTCTACTTGGGCGCCGGTTCTCAACAAGGCGCGGGCAGAAGCCGACAACCCGCCAAACCTCAACGGTGTAGTCGACGCTGCAACAGGCAACCCTCTGGGGAAGCTCTGATAACTCTGATTAAGAGCTTCCCCAGTGCGGCACAGGGATGTGCCGCCAAACTCGATGGCGTAAGCCATTGAATTTGTGGAGCAAGACGAAATCGCGTTTTGTCTTGCGACCTGATCAAGCCTATCAAGCCCATGGGTGGGCTGTAACCGTTCGATCGTGCGGATATGGGCGATCCAAGTGACGACGGACGGCTGCTCCCGTCAAGATGGGCGCGAAGCGACCCCGCGATCGACGGAGCCGCTTCGCCGTTCGATCACTTCGAGCGCGGTGGATTGTTGCCGCGTCCCCCACCCGACGGGTTGCCGGTCGTGCTGGGGGCATTCGACGGGCGTCCGCCGCCCCCGGACCTTCCGCCCCCGGACCTCCCGCCGCCGGATTTTCCGCCTCCGCCGCCCGCGCTTCCTCCTCGTCTGCTCATGTCGTGCTCCTATCGTAGTTGATCAACCGGTATCGGTCGCTCGCCGCCTTCCACCGGTAACCAGCATGCTGCACTGACGCACATGAACATAGAGTGAACACTAGCCCGCATTTCTCACCAGGCCGCTAGTCGGCGTCAAAAGGCCCTTGGGTTTCAAGTAGTTGACCACGATGCCAAGTGATCGCGCCAGGTACGGACTGCGCTGGCCGCGCCCTCGCGGGTATTTTGGCCCCGTGCGCGCACATGCTCCCTCAAACGTAGGCCCCGCCATGCTCTCGGTCGCGAGCACGCGCACGGGGCCAAAATCCTCCGCGATCATCGCGGCCCGTGGTGAGAAACGTCCATGGTCGTCTTCCGACCACCCCGGAGGCATGAAATGGTGGCGAGGCATCGGAGGCGGCGGCTTCGGTCGGGATGGGGGAGAATCGCGGCGAAGGCGGGAGCGTGGTCGTCCGCATAATGGCGGAACGGCATGTTACCCCGTTGAGAAACTGACCCGACCGGACGGCGGCGAGCCCCGGACTGTGCCCGGCCCCGAGCCGTGGACGAGCAGCAAACCGCGACCGCGCCCTTGGGCGCGGGTCCCTTTCCGACCGACCGGTCCACCCGCCTTCGCCACACCCCCGATCCGACAAGGAGGCGACACGATGATGAACGACGATCTGCACGTTGTCCACGCCCGCGCGGCGGGCCTGGACGTGCACAAGATGGAGATCACGGCCACGGTGCGGCCGTGCGGGGCGGGCGGCGAGCCGGTGTGCGAGACGCGCCGCTTCGACGCGCTGCCGGAGGGCCTGGGCGAGATGGCGGGCTGGCTGGGCGGCCACCGCGTGACGGCGGCGGCGATGGAGGGGACCGGCGTGTACTGGGAGACGCCGTACGAGGCGCTCGAGGCGGCCGGCATCGAGGTGCAGCTACTGCACGCGCAGCAGGTCAAGCAACTGCGCGGGCGCAAGACCGACGTCGGCGACAGCCGCTGGCTGGCGCGCGTGTGCCAGTTCGGGCTGGGCCGGCCGAGCTTCGTGCCGCCGCGCGAGTTCCGCCAGTTGCGCGTGCTGAGCCGGCACCGGCGCACGCTGGTGGCGGAGCGCAGCCGGGTGCGCAACCGCGCCGCGAAGGTGGTCGACCGCAGCGGCGCGCGCATCGGCGGGGTGATCACCGACATCTTCGGCATGAACGGGCGGCGCATCCTCGACGGCTTGGTCGACGGGCTCGCGCGCGACGCCATCCTCGGCACGCTGAGCAGCCACGTGCGCGGCAAGCTCGACCGGCTCGGCGACGCGCTGACCGCCACGCTCGGCGCCGCCGACCGCGTCGTGCTCGCCGACCTGCTGCGCCAGCACGACGCCCTCGACCGCCGCCTCGCCGACCTCGACCGGCATCTCGCCGACGGGCTCGTGCCGCACGCCGGCCGGCTGCGCCTGCCGCAGACCGTCCCGGGCATCGACGCCGCCTCGGCGACCGCCATCCTGGCCGAGACCGGTCCCGACCCGGCCGCCGTGTTCGGCACCGCCGACCGGCTCGCGGCCTGGGCCGGCGTGTGCCCCGGCAACAACGAGAGCGCCGGCAAGCGCCGCGGCGCCCGCGCCCGCGCCGGCGCCAAGCACCTGCGCGCGCTGCTTGTCGGCTGCGCCCACGGCGCCGCCCGCACCAAGGACTGCCAGTTCCATGCCTACCACCGCGCCATCACCGCGCGCCGAGGCCACAAGCGCGCCATCGTCGCCACGGCCCACAAGCTCGCGCGGGTGATCTTCGCCGTGCTCCGCGACGACCGGCCCTACCGCGACCCCGAGGTCGACCACGAGGCCCTCCTGGTCGCCCGCAACGCGCCGCGCTGGATCGCCAGGCTGCGCGAGTTCGGCGTCCTCGAACAGCACGCCGACGGCACCGTGACCGTCAACTGGGCGGCCGCTTAGCGAGCCCCGGCGACCCGCACGACCCGCGCGGCCACAACCGGGGCAGCCGCCGGGCGAACGGTCGCCGCCGCAGACGGCGCGGACCTGACCGTCCCGCCAGGGCGCCATGGGGCGTTCGCGGGCCCCCTCGGCCCGGGGGTGCGGAGACCACCAAGAATTTCACAGCAAATGCGGGCTAGGCCTACCGAGTAGTCATAAAAAGGGCTGGACAATGGGCCTGTCGTCCTGTACACCTGTGCCACCATGGCCCAGTCCCAGATCAGCCGCACGCTGCGCGACGAGGCGGCACGTTTGCGGATCGTCGCTATTCTGTCGCAGGAGCGGTTCGACAGCCGGCGGGCCTTTGCCCGCAGGATCTGCGGGGAGTTCTCCTTCGTCGACACGCGCGGCCGTCTGCAGCTTGCGGGCTGCATGAAGGCGCTGGCGACGCTGGCTCGGGCGTCGCCGGAGATTGTCCTGCCGGCACCACGGGCAGCGGTGGCGAACAGGCCGCGCCAGCTTGAGGCCGCGGTTGACGAGCCGGTCGATGTTCCACGACACCCGGCCCGGATCCGGGATCTCGATATCCGGATGGTGACGCAGCGCCGTGAGCGTGAAGTGTGGAACACGCTGATGGCGCACGAACATCCCCATGGCATGACGACCTTTGCCGGTTGTCAGGTGCGCTACCTCGTGGGCTCGGCCCATGGCTGGCTGGGTTGCGTCGGGTTCTCTGCCGCGGCCCTGCGGGTGTCGGCGCGTGATCACTGGATGGCGTGGAGCGATGCAGTGCGCCGTGACCACCTGCACCGGGTTGTTTGCCTGAGCCGCTTCCTGATCCGTCCTTCGGTTTTCTGTGCGCACCTGGCGAGCCATGTGCTGGGGCGGGTGCTGCGGCGTCTGCCGCGGGACTTCGAGGCCCGCTACGGCTATCGTCCCTGGCTGGTGGAGAGCTTTGCCGATGCCGGTGTGGCGGGCACCTGTCTGAGAGCGGCCAACTTCCTCATGGTCGGCCGCACCGCGGGGCGGGGCCGTCAGGATGCGAGGAAGCAGCGTGGGCAGACGGTCAAGACGGTGTTCATGTACGCCCTGGCAGCGGACTGGCGTCGCCGGCTCGGGGTCGAGTGGGTTGATCATGCCCCGGTGCTGGAGCCGGGAGCGGGCCTGAACGCGGCCGCGTGGGCCGCCAACGAGTTTGGAGGAGCGCCGTTGGGTGACAAGCGACTGTCGGCACGTCTGGTGAAGAGCGCGGGTCTTCTGGCGTCCTACCCGGGAGGGAAGATCAACGCCAGCAGCGCCAGTGGCGGCAAGGAGATCACCGGGTTCTACCGTCTGATCGAGGCGCCCGCGGAGTCGGACGTCACGGTTCCGGCGATTCTTGCGCCGCACCGGGAGCGCAGCGTGCAGCGGATCCGTGGTCAGACCACGGTGCTGGCGCTGCGGGACGGCACCGATCTGAGCTTCTCGACGCGCCCCGGCTGCGACGGCCTGGAGGTCATCGGCAAGAACCAGACCGGCGCGAAGAGCCTGGGGTTGTCGCTGCATGCGACCCTGGCCGTGACCGGGACCGGTCTGCCGCTTGGGGTGCTGGACCTGAACTTCGATCAGGAGGTGTCCCGGGAGGGGACACGGCGTCAGACACGGCGCTGGCTTGACGGGTTCGGCGATGTGGCGCGGGCGGCACGGGAGGTCACGGGCAAGACCAGGATCATCTATGTCTGCGACCGGGAGGCGGACCGCTTCGAGCTGTTCGATCAGCAGCGCCGCCATCCACGGGTGGAGTTGCTGGTCCGTGCCACGCACGACCGGGTTCTGGGACCATCGAAGCTCTTTGCCGTCATGCGCGGTGGCGAGCCCGATGGCCTGATCGATGTCGAGATCGACGGGCTCACGGCACGGCCCAAGTCCTCCAGGAAGAAGGCGCGTCCGGCACGTCGCAAGCGCCTGGCCACCTGTGACCTGCGGTTCCGCCGCGTCACCCTGCCGGCGACACAGACCATGAAAGGGCGCGCACCGATGACGGTCTGGGCGGTCCACATCGTGGAACGCCACCCACCCGAAGACGAGGACCCCGTCCAGTGGTTCCTGCTGACCACGTGTCAGGTCGAGACACCGTCACAGGCCGCCGACATCGTCGGCTTCTACCTCCAGAGATGGCGCATCGAGGACTTCTTCCGGGTGCTCAAATCAGGCTGCGGGGTGGAGCACCTGCTGTTCCGCACGGCAGACAGATTGCGGCGGGCCATCGCCATCAATGCCGTCATCGCCTGGCGCATCATGGTCATGACGCTGCTCGGACGCCAGGTGCCCGACTGCGAACCGCAACTGATGTTCACCGACCACGAACTCGCCTTCCTGCGCGACTATGCCCACCAGCACGGCCTGTCGGCACCGGAAGGACTCGGCGATGCCGTACGCCTGGTGGCCCACCTCGGCGGCTATCGCAACCGCAAGCACGATCCCGACCCCGGTCATCAGGTCATGTGGCATGGGCAGACCCGTCTCACCAGTGCCTCGCTGGGCCACCAAATCGGGCTCCAGACCGGCTTCGAAACCGGGTTCAAGGAAGGCCGCAAACACGCCCTGAGGCAGAAAACCTAACCCGTTGCCACGTCAATATGTGACTACTCGGTAGGGCTAGGCGCGTCGCCGCCAGGCGACGCGCCTAGTGTGCTGTCTCACAAATACCTTCGCGTCTGCGCTGCGCCTTTTCGCCGCTGGCGGAGTTGCGCCTCCTCGCGTTGGGCCTACCACTGTTCGTCGGACGCGCCTCGGATGGAACAAACGGCGACGGGAGCCGAGCGACCGGCGACGGTTGGTCGGTCCGAGGTCCGTGTGGGCTGGGCCAAAGGCGGCGCCGATGCCGAGCGGCAGCGAGGCACGGGACCGGCTTTAGGGCGCTTGCCAGCGACAAAATGCGCTACCGCAAACCGCAAAGTTGTTCATGAGACAGCACACCAGGGTCACGTCCCGTGGGTGACGAGCAGCGCCTTGATCTTGCCGATCGCACGGGTCGGGTTGAGGTCCCGCGGGCAGACGCTCGTGCAGTTCATGACGCCGCGGCAGCGGAACACGCTGAACGGGTCTTCGAGGTCCGCGAGGCGTTCGTCCGTCGCGGTGTCGCGGCTGTCCGCCAGAAACCGGTACGACTGCAGCAGGCCGGCGGGGCCGACGAACTTGTCCGGATTCCACCAGAACGATGGGCAGGAGGTCGTGCAGCAGGCGCAGAGGATGCACTCGTACAGGCCATCCAGCTTGTCCCGGTCCTCGGGCGACTGCAGGCGCTCCTGCGCCGGCGGCGCCGTGTCGTTGATGAGCCAGGGCTTCACCTTCTCGTACTGGCGGTAGAACTGCGTCATGTCCACCACCAGATCGCGGATCACCGGCAGGCCCGGCAGCGGACGCAGCTCCAGCTTGCCCCGCGGCGCCGCCTCGGACAGCGGCGTGATGCAGGCGAGTCCGTTCTTGCCGTTCATGCTGATGCCATCGGAGCCGCAGACCCCCTCCCGGCAGGAGCGCCGGAACGAGAGGCTCGGATCCTCCGCCTTCAGCATCTCCAGGACATCGAGCACCATGAGATCGCTGCCTTCGGGCACGTCGATGGCCGTGTGCTGCATGTGCGGCTTCACGTCCTTGTCGGGATCGTATCGGTACAGGCTGACCTGCATCTTCCTCTCCTGCGCTGTCTCGCTTTAGTAGCTCCGTTCCTTCGGCTCGAACGTCGGGACGGTCTTCGGTTCGAAGTTCACCGCCCGCTTGCCCACGCGCTGGCCCTCGGGAAAGTACAATGAGTGGCACAGCCAGTTCTCGTCGTCGCGGTCCCGGTAGTCCTCGCGGGCGTGGGCGCCGCGGCTTTCCCGGCGTTCGATCGCCGCCACGGCCGTCGCCTGCGCCACGTCGAGCAGGTTGTCGAGTTCCAGGGCTTCGATCCGCGCCGTGTTGAAGGCGCTGCTCTTGTCCGCCAGGTGGGCGTTCGAGGCGCGCTCGCGGAGGTCCGCGAGGAGCTTGCGGCCTTCCTGCATGTGGGCCTCGGTGCGGAACACGCCGAAGTTGATTTGCATCACGTTCTGCAGTTCTTTCCGGAGCGCCGCGACGCCCTCGCCGTCGGTGGACGCCTCCCAGCGCGCGAGCCGCGCGCAGGCGGCCTCGAGGTCGCTCTCCGAGGCGGCCGCATACGTGACCCCCTGCCGCATTACGTCCTCGATGTGGACTCCGGCGGCGCGGCCGAAAACGATGAGGTCGAGCAGCGAGTTGCCGCCCAGCCGGTTGGCGCCGTGCACAGAGACGCAGGCGGCCTCCCCGACCGCGTACAGCCCCTCCACGGCCTGGTCCGCGCCGTCCGCGTCCTGCGTCAGCGCCTGTCCGCTCACCCGCGTCGCGATGCCCCCCATCATGTAGTGGCAGGTCGGCACCACGGGAATAGGGGTATGCACCGGGTCGGCGTGGGCAAACGTTCGCGACAGTTCGAGGATGCCGGGCAGGCGGCTGTTCAGGACGTCCTCGCCGAGATGGTCGAGCTTCAACAGCAGGTGGTCGGCGTCCGGTCCGCAGCCGCGGCCCTCGAGGATCTCCAGGATCATCGAACGGGCGACGACGTCCCGGCCGGCGAGGTCCTTGGCGTTCGGGGCGTAACGTTCCATGAAGCGCTCGCCGTCGCGGTTGACGAGATATCCCCCCTCGCCCCGGCATCCTTCCGTGACCAGCACCCCCGCGCCGTGAATTCCGGTGGGATGGAACTGCCACATCTCCATGTCCTGCACGGGCACGCCGGCGCGCAGCGCCATGCCGATGCCGTCCCCCGTGTTGATGTGTGCGTTCGTCGTGCTCGCGTAGATGCGCCCGGCGCCGCCCGTGGCAAGCACGGTGGCGCGCGACTGCACGAAGACCGTCTCGCCCGTCTCGATGCCGATGGCGATGACGCCCACGACCGCCCCGTCCGCGTTGCGCACGAGATCCACGGCAAACCACTCGGACAGGAAGACCGTCCCGGCACGCAGGTTGGACTGGTAGAGGGTGTGCAGCAGCGCGTGGCCCGTCCGGTCCGCAGCCGCGCACGTCCGCGCGGCCTGGCCCCCGCGGCCATAGTCCTTCGACTGGCCCCCGAACGGCCGCTGGTAGATGCGCCCGTTCTCGTTGCGCGAGAACGGCAGGCCCATGTGTTCGAGTTCGTAGACCGCCTGGGGCCCGGTCGAGCACATGAACTCGATGGCCTCCTGGTCGCCGATGTAGTCCGAGCCCTTGACGGTGTCGTACATGTGCCAGCGCCAGTCGTCGTCCGGGTCCTCGCTGGCGATGGCGCAGGTGATGCCGCCCTGGGCGGAAACCGTGTGGGACCGCGTCGGGAACACTTTGGAGAGCACCGCCGTGCGCAGCCCGGACTGTGCGAGCTGCAGCCCCGCGCGCATGCCGGCGCCGCCCCCGCCGACGATGACGCCGTCGAACTCGATCGTGCGCATGGCCATCAGGCGGGGGCGCTCCAGATCACCGACAGCGCCCAGACCAGGTACAGAAAGAGGAGCAGCGCCGTCGCTCCCTGGTAGGCCAGGCGGACGACCGTCGAGGCGCTCCCGAAGTAGTGCGGGCGCAGGTAGTCTGTCCCGACCGTCCACATGCCGATCCAGGCATGGGCCACCAGCGCAGCCACGGACAGCGTCGCGAACACGACCATGGCTGGCGATGAGAACCACGCCGCAAACGCCGCGTGCCCGCCGTCCGGATGCACCGCGAACCAGCCCGCGACGCAGAGGCCGAATGCGCCGAGCACGACGGCCGACACGCGCTGGAGGACGAAGTCGGACAGGCCGCTGCGGCCGAAGCTGGTGACGTTCGTTACCACAGCCAGATTCCGATCCCGACTGCCGCCAGGAGCGAGGCCGCGAACGTCGTCCACGCGCTCCGCCGCGCGCCGGCCAGCGAGTCGCCAATGTGAAAGTCGAGGAGGAGGTGCCGGATCCCGGCGATGAAATGGTACGCAAGCGCCGCCAGGGTGATCCAGAGGGCGAGCTTGCCGGCCCCGGTCTCGATGATGGCGCCGGCCCGTGCGAACCCCGCTTCGGAGTCGAGCGCGAGGTCGAGGAGATAGAGCAGGAAGGCCGTCCCCCCAAAAACGACGATCCCGGTGATGCGGTGCGTGATGGACGCCATCGCCGTTACCGGAAGATAGCTCGTGGGGGAGATTTCGACGGGGCGTTGCGAGGCCATCTTCGCGCGCGGTCCAGACTACGGCGGCGATGGTATGCGATCGCTCGACCCGGTGACAACGCGATGCCGCATGCGTCTCGCATGCGTTGTTCCGGTTTGACAACCGCGCGCGGCAGCCGAGAGAATCAGCGGTTGTCCAGTCTCCTTGACCGCGGCGATGCCGCCGTCGAACCGGGCGCCGCGAGGCACCGGTCGTGGGCGTCTTGCGCGTTCGAGGAGGCCGCGTCGGCACAGCGTGCGAACGCATGCGCTGTGCGGGCGTGACAGCAAACGACCGTCCGGGAGGGCATGGCATGGCCGAACGCTCCGCGAGCCTCACGATCGATACGAAGGCGCCGATCGAGCTGCCGGTGTATCCGGCGAGCGTCGGGCCCGACGTCATCGATGTCGGCGCGCTTACCAGTCGGGGGTACTTCACCTACGACCCCGGGTTCGTGTCCACGGCCTCCTGCGACTCCGCCATCACGTACATCGACGGCGACGAGGGCGTGCTGCTGCACCGGGGCTACCCCATCGAGCAGCTCGCCGAGCAGTCCGACTTTCTCGAGCTCTGCTACCTCCTGCTGAACAGCGAGTTGCCCAACGCCGCCGACAAGGCGGCCTTCGTCGACACGATCAGGAGGCACACCGCTGTCGACGCCCAAACGCAGAAGTTCTTCGACGGGTTCCGGCAGGATGCGCACCCCATGGCCATCATGTGCGCCGTCACCGGCGCGCTGGCCGCCCTTTACCACGACAACTTCGATGCCGACGACGAGGGCTATCGCACGGACACGGCCCATCGCCTGATCGCCAAGATTCCCACCCTCGCGGCCATGACCTACAGGCACGCACAGGGGCAGCCCTTCGTCCCGCCGCGCGACGACCTCGACCACGCCGCCAACTTCCTGCACATGATGTTCGCCAGGCCCGGCGAGGACTACGAGGTGAATCCCGTGCTGGCGCGGGCCTTCGACCGTATCTTCCTCCTGCACGCGGACCACGAGCAGAACGCGTCCACGTCGACGGTGCGGATGGCCGGTTCCACCGGCGCGAATCCATTCGCCTGCATCGCCGCGGGCATCGCCGCGCTATGGGGTCCCGCCCACGGCGGCGCGAACGAGGCCGTCCTCAACATGCTCGCGGAGATCGGTTCGCCGGACAACATCCCGAAGTACATCAGCCGCGCGAAGGACCGCGACGATCCGTTCCGGATCATGGGTTTCGGCCACCGCGTGTACAAGAACTACGACCCGCGGGCCAAGGTCATGCAGGAGACCTGCCGCGAAGTGCTCGGCGAACTCGGCGTCGACCACGACCCGACCCTGCAGATGGCCCAGGCCCTCGAGAAGATTGCCCTCGAAGACGAGTTCTTCGTCGAGCGGCGGCTGTACCCGAACGTCGACTTCTACTCCGGCATCATCCTCAAGGCGATCGGCATCCCCGTGGAGATGTTCACCGTCATCTTCGTCACCGGCCGCACCCCCGGCTGGATCGCCCACTGGAAGGAGATGGTCAGCGCGCCCTACAAGATCGGGCGGCCCCGGCAGCTCTACACCGGCGAAGACCGCCGCGAGTACGTGCCGCTCGCCGAGCGCGGCTGACGCACCGTACGCGCGGCTCCCCTTGTGGATTGCAGGGGCGACCCTGTGGTCGCCCGGGACGTGCGTGAATTCGAGACGGGACGGGACGAGCCCGTCCCCTACGTTACGTCGGTGCGAGCTGGAACAGGCCCATGCCGCCCGCCACCGTCAGGACCGTCAGGACGAGACCGAAGCCGGCGACCATGAATGTGAGCTTCGAGTCGACGGCGTCTATCCGGCCAACGAGTTCCGAACGGACGAGATCCACCTTGTGATCCACGGCCCGGATTTCCGCCTGCAGATCGGTGCGCACCTGTTGGGTCTCGGCGCGCGCCGCCTGGATGTCGCCGCGCACCTCCTGGAATCCGGCCCGCATGGCACCGTGCGTGACGACATGCTCCCCCAGTTCCTTGTTCAGGGCGCGCGCGACGCCCTCGGCCTGCTCGTGTTCCATGCCCGTCTTCCGCAAGGCGTCGCAGAGCTCCAGCGTGTCTACCACGGGTTGGCTCATGGTGGGTCCCTCCTCCAAGAATAGCGAATGTGTCCGGCGGGCCGCAGCGCCCGCACCCCACTGGCGCGGGATGCAGCGTGCGACCGTACCTACGGGTCCTGCGCATTGGAATCGCGCCGTGGGCGACCCTCGTGATCGCCCGTCCCGGCGGTCGCGGAACGCCTTCGCCGACAGGGCAGTTTCGCGCCAGCGAAACTGCAATGCGACCGCAGGTCGCGCCGGGACGGGACAAGCCCGTCCCCTACGACACGCCCCGACTCAGGCGCCCGTTTCTTCCACGCGCCGCAGGCGCTCGATCAGGCTCGACGTGTCCCACCGCGCGCCGCCCATGGCGGCGACGTCGGCGTAGAACTGGTCCACCAGGGCCGTCAGCGGCATCCGGGCGCCGAGCCGGCGCGCCGCCTGCAGGGTCATGTCCAGGTCCTTCTGCATCCACTGCACGGCGAACCCGAACTCGAACTCGCGCCGTCCCATGGTTCCCGCGCGGTTGTCCATCTGCCAGGACTGGGCCGCGCCCTTGCCGATGACCTCGACCACGGCGTCCAGGTCGAGGCCGGCCTTCTCGGCGAAGTGCAGACCCTCGGACAGTCCCTGGAGCACGCCGGCGATGCAGACCTGGTTGACCATCTTGGTGAGCTGTCCGGCGCCCGCGTCGCCCATCAGGCGCACGGCGCGCGCGTAACAGTCCATCACGGGTTCCGCCGACGCGAAGGTGTCCGGTTCGCCGCCGACCATGATGGTCAACTGCCCGTTCTCCGCCCCCGCCTGGCCGCCGCTCACCGGAGCGTCGAGGAAGCCGACCCCGCATTCCGCGCCCGCGAACGCCAGTTCCCGGGCAAGATCCGCGGACGCGGTGGTGTGATCGACCAGGATCGCGCCCGCACCCATCCCGCTCAGCACGCCCTCGGCGCCCAGCGTGACGCTGCGTACGTCGTCGTCGTTACCGACGCAGACGAAGACGAAGTCCGCCCCGGCCGCCGCCGCCGCGGGTGTCGGCGCCGTCGTCCCCCCGTGCTCGGCGGCCCAGGCTGCGGCCCGGGCGTGCGTGCGGTTGAACACCCGCACCGCGTGGCCGGCGGCAGCGAGGTGCCCGGCCATCGGGTAGCCCATGACGCCGAGGCCCACGAAGGCCACGTTCCTGCGATCGCTCATCCTGAAAGTCCCTTGCAGTTACCGCGCCGAGTCCTGCTGCCCCATACCAGCGCTCGCGCGCGGAGGCCAGCGCACGCTCGCACGGAGGCTCCGCGGATCGGCGGGTGGAAGTGTACGTGCTCGACCACCGTAACGGCCGCCGATTGTCGCGCAGGCGACACTCAAGTATGGTGCGCCGATGGTGAGAGCGACGCGCACGCGCCTGCACGACTTCCGGGCGTTGCTCTGGGCGGCGGGGTTCGTGCTCTGCTCGGCCCATGCGGCTGGCGCGCTGCACCAGCACGATGTCGGCGCGCCCGACGAGTTCTGTACCGCGTGCAGCCTCGCGCACGCCGAGTGCGCGGACGACCGACCCGGTTCCGGCGCCGACATACAGCGCTGGATACGGGCAAGGGCCGTCCCGGAATCGTCCGCCGACTGTACCTCGCATCCCTTCGAGGCGGAACGCTCGCGCGCCCCACCCCAGCACTCCTGATCGTTCGGAAGTCCCAAGGCCGTCGTCCGTTCGACGGCCGCCATCCGTGCATCGATTGGGGGAGCCACCATGAACCACACCCGCACCACGCCCGGCCGGCCCGGAGCGCCGGCCTCCCTGCCGTCCGGCACGCCCGGGCACCCGTACCGCGCACCTTTGCCGACGGTCCTGCTGGTCCTTGCCGTCGGGGCGGCGAGCCCGGCCCTCGGCGAGGAGACCTCGACCGCATCCGACGAACTGCTCGAGGAGATCGTCGTCGTCGGCCACCCGCTGTCCGGCGAGGGACTGGCCCTGCCGGCCACCGTGCTGTCGGCCGACGAACTCGAACGCAAGGCCGCCGAGAGCATCGGCGCGACGGTGGGCAACGAGCCCGGCATCCACAACAGTTCGTTCGGTATCGCCGCGGGACGGCCGGTAATCCACGGACTCGGCGGAGCCCGCGTCCGGATCATGGAAGACCGCATCGACACGTTGGACATCTCCGTTACCAGCGGCGACCACGCCGTAGCGGTCGACCCGTTCATCGCGGAGCGCGTGGAAGTCCTGAAGGGCTCCGCCACGCTGCTGTACGGCTCCGGGGCGATCGGCGGCGTGGTGGACGTCCACACGGGCCGCATCCCGCACGAAGTCCCCGAGCGCATGAACGGCGCCGTCGACCTGCGGGGCTCCGACAATGGCGACGGCAAGAACGGGTCTTTCCGGCTCGACGGCGGCGGCGGCAACCTCGCCTGGCACATCGACGGCTTCGCGCGCGAGGCGGACGACTACGACATCCCCGGCTACGCGGAATCGGCCATGCTGCGCGCCCTCGAAGAGGAGGAAGAGCACCACGACGAGGACGAGCACGGAGAGGACGACCATGACGAGGCCGACGACCACGACGACGAGGAGGAGGAAGAAGGCCACCACGACGAAGACGAGCACGCCGACGAAGAGGAAGTCCACGGTTACCTGCCGGGCAGTGGCTTCGAGGTGCGCGGCGGTTCGGTCGGATTCTCCTTCGTCGGCGACCGCGGGTTCATCGGGCTCTCCGTCAGCGGCCTGAACTCCGAGTACGGAATCCCGGGGCACGGCCACGCGCACGGTCACGACGAGCACGACGAGCACGAAGGCGAGCTGGGCCACGACGACGAGGACGACGACCACGCGGACGAGGAAGCCGGTCACGACGAGGACGAAGAACTGCACGAGGAAGAGGCCGAAGGCACCCCCATCGCCGACCTCGAGCAGACGCGCATCGATCTCGAGGCGGGGCTCGCGACCCCGTTCGACGGCATCGAGAACATCAACCTGCGCATCGGCATCAACGACTACGAACACCTCGAGATCGAGCCGTCCGGCGAGGTCGGCACGGCGTTCGAGAACAAGGCGTGGGAAGCGCGGATGGAAATGACGCACGCCCCCGCCGGCGGCTGGCGCGGCGCGCTCGGAGTCCAGCTCGGCGACCGCCAGTTCTCCGTGGTGGGCGAAGAAGCCTTCACACCACCGGTGGACACCCAGTCCGCTGGCCTGTTCTGGGTCGGGGAACGGTCCGTCGGGGACCTGGGCCTCGAGGCCGGCCTGCGCTACGACCGGGTCCAGCACGATCCTGCCCACGGCAGCAGCGCGGACTTCAACGGCGCGAGCGCGTCGGTGGGTCTCATCATCCCCCTCGGCGACCGCTGGGAGGCAACGTTGCTCGCGGACTATTCCTCCCGCGCTCCCGTGGGCGAGGAGCTCTTCTCGGACGGGCCGCACCTCGCGACGCGGAGCTTCGAGATCGGCGACCCCGGCCTCGACCAGGAGCAGGCCCGCAACCTCGCGGCAACCCTGACCGGCGGCGGCGACCGCTGGTCCGCCCGGGGAACGTTCTACTACACGGACTTCGCGGACTTCATCTACCAGGCCGCGACGGGGGAGGAAGAGGACGGCCTCGACGTGCGCGAGTTCGCGCAGGCCGACGCCACCTTCGCCGGATTCGAGGTCGAAGGCCGCGTGACCGTAGCCGAGTGGGGGCTGGGAAACCTCGAGCTCGGTGCCTTCTTCGACATGGTGTCCCCGGAGCTGGATATCTCCGGCAATGAACACCTCCCGCTCATCCCGCCCGACAGGGTCGGGGTGTCGGTCGAGTTCGCGAACGACCGCCTGCGGGCGAACGTCGACTTGGTGCGCGCCTTCGAGCAGGACGACGTGGCGGAGTTCGAACTGCCGACGGACGGCTATGACGACCTGCGCGCCCGTATTGCCTGGCGGTTCCGGCCCGGCGACATGGCCGTCGACCTGTTCCTGGCGGGCCGCAACCTCACGGACGACGAGCAGCGCCGCCACACCTCGATCATCAAGGACCTGGCGCCGGAGCCCGGCCGCACGATCGAGGCCGGACTGCGCATGCAGTTTTAGCCCGGGCCGCCGGGGCGGCGCGTCGCCCCGGCGGGCATCCTTCACAAGCGTCACCGCCTGACTTACGCTTTGGCGGGCCGGCTGGCTGCAAGCCGTATCCTTGGGACCCCACGATGCCCGCCCCCGCGCCGACCCGCCGCCGATGCCCGTTCGGGCGACGGCGACGCCCGCGCCGCCGATGCCGCGCCGCTTTGATGGCGGCGGCTGCAATCTGCTTCCCCATGTCGCTCCACGCGCAGGACGACGACGATCACGCCCATCGGCACGATCATGGACACGGCCACCTCGAGGAGGTCCTCGTCGTCGGGCACCCCCTCTCCGGCGAGGGATTCGCGCAGATCAGCGACGTGGTCGGCGGGGAGGACCTCAAGCGCAAGGCGGCAGAGAACATCGGGGCGACGATCGGCAACGAACCCGGGGTGCACAACGCCTCGTTCGGCGCCGCCATCGGGCGGCCCGTCATCCGGGGACTCGGCGGCGCGCGCGTGCGGATCATGGAAGACCGCATCGACACCCTGGACGTCTCGGTAACGGGCGCCGACCACGTCGTCGGGGTGGACGCCTTCATCGCGGAGGGAATCGAAATCACGAAGGGCTCCGGGACGCTCATGTACGGCTCCGGGGCCATCGGCGGGGTGGTCGACGTGCACACCGGCCGCATCCCGCACGCCGTCCCGGACCGGTTGCGCGGCAGGGTCGACGTGCGCGCGTCCGACAACGGCGACGGCAGGAACGGCTCGTTCCGCCTCGACGGCGGGGGCGGCAGCTTCAGCTGGCACCTGGACGGGTTCTCGCGCGACGCGGACGACTACGACATTCCCGGCTTCGCGGAATCCGCCCTGCTCCGGCGCCTGGAGGAGATGGAGGAGCACCACGACGAGGACGAGCATGGCGCGGACGACCATGACGACGACGGCGACGACCATGCGGATGCAGAGCCCGTGCACGGTCGACTCCCGGGCAGCGGTCTCGACTTCCGGGGGGGCTCGGCGGGCTTCTCGCTGGTCACCGAGCGCGGCTTCATCGGTGTCTCCGTCGGGCGGCTGGACGGCGAGTACGGGATTCCCGGGCACGACCACGGCGCCCACGGCCACGAAGAGGAAGACCATCACGACGAGGATGAGGACGAACACGCCGGCGAGGACGAACACGAGGACGAGGAGGACCACGCGGACGAGGCCGAGGGGCTGCCGTTCGTCGACATCCAGCAGACCCGCGTGGATTTCGAGGCCGCCATTTCGGATCCGCTGGCCGGTTTCGAGAGCCTCAACCTGCGCTTCGGCGTCAACGACTACGAGCACCAGGAGATCGAAGGCTCCGGCGCGATCGGCACCGCCTTCGAAAACGACGCCTGGGAAGCGCGCGTGGAACTGACCCACGGCCCCGCGCGGGGCTGGGCCGGGGCCCTCGGCGTCCAGATCGGCGATCGCTCGTTCACCGCAGTCGGCGAGGAAGCCTTCACCCCGCCGGTGGACACGCGCACGCTCGGCGTGTTCTGGGTGGGGGAACGCGACCTCGGCAGCCTCGAGCTCGAGGCGGGCGTGCGCCTCGACCGCGTCGAACACCAACCGCCGTCGGATCTGGGCTCCAGGGACTTCACCGGCGCCAGCGCCTCGGCGGGACTGGTCGCGCCGTTGACGCCCACCTGGGAGGCCACCCTCCTGCTCGACTACTCGACACGCGCGCCGGTGGGCGAGGAGCTCTACTCCGCCGGCTCGCACCTGGCCACGCAGAGCTTCGAACTCGGCAATCCGGACCTCGACGAAGAGCGCGCGCTGAACCTGTCGGCATCCCTGGGCGGGGGAACGGCGCACTGGTCCGTGCTCGCCAGCGTCTACTACACGGACTTCGCAGACTTCATCCACCTGGCCGCCACGGGCGAGGAGCACAACGGCCTGGCGATCCGCGGCTTCGGCCAGGCGGACACCACCTTCGCCGGCATGGAACTGGAGGGCGCCCGGACGTTCGACGATTTCCTCGCGGGCGAACTCGAGATCGGCGCCTTCTTCGACACGGTCGCCGCGGAACTGGACGTTTCGGGCAACGACCAGCTGCACCACATGCCACCCGACCGCGTCGGCGCCTTCGTTCGCTTCGCAACCGCGCGTCTCACCGTCAACGTCGACTACGTACACGCCTTCGAGCAGGACGACGTCGGCGACTTCGAACTGCCGAGCGACGCCTACGACGACCTGCGCGCCCGCGTCTCCTGGGAGATCGAACTCGGCAACACGACGTTCGAGCTCTACGCGCAGGGCCGCAACCTGACCGACGACGAGCAGCGCAAGCACACGTCGATCGTCAAGGACCTCGTGCCCGAGCCCGGCCGCACCGTGGAGGGCGGAGTCCGCATAGCGTTCTGACGGCCGCGGCGGGACCGGGGCTTGCGCGGCCCGGCCCCGCGCATACATGATCCGCCCGGCGGGACATCCCGGTCCCGCCGGCGAAGGAGCTTGGCGATGTCCAGGATGCGGTTCGTCACCTGCATCAGCCTGACCGGGTCTCTCTGGGGGCTGGCCGCATTTGCGCAATCGCTGGACGGCGCGCGTGCCGCCTTCGAGGCGGGCCGCTTCGCGGAGGCGTACCTGCAACTCTCCCACGCCATGGGCCGCCACGCCCTGGCGCCGGCCGACAAGGCCGTGCAGGTCGGGTACGCCCGGGGCCTCCTGGCGCTCAACAAGCGGAGCAACCGGGACCAGGCCCGGGAACTGTTCACCCGGGCCGCCGAAACGCCCCCGCGGGACGCTTACGAGGCGATCCCGCGGGAACAGGCCCGCGCGGGGCCGGCCGCCCTCGACGGTCCCTGAGGTCCATGTCCCGCCGCGCCCTCCCGAGTGTCGACGCCGTGCTGCAGCATGCGGCGCTGGCCGAGACCATCGC
Source organism: Pseudomonadales bacterium (assembly GCA_963664635.1). Classification (GTDB taxonomy): domain Bacteria; phylum Pseudomonadota; class Gammaproteobacteria; order Pseudomonadales; family Azotimanducaceae; genus VXNE01. The sequence continues at coordinate 2,923,789 of OY761542.1, forward strand.
CCGGCGCGGACTCGCCACCGTCAAGGACGCCGTGCGCCGGCTGCAGGCGGAGGCCCGCGCGGGAGAAGTTCCGGACTGGGCCACCGACGCCGCGCGCTACCCGGAGCCGGTGGAAGCCTGGCTCGCACGGCACGTCGGGCACGGCTACCGGCGGGTCTTCAACCTGACCGGCACGATCGTCCACACGAACCTCGGGCGCGCGCTGCTCGGCGAGGAGACGCTGCGCGGCGCCATGGCGGCGGCGACGGCGCCCGTCACCCTCGAATACGATCTCGAACGCGGTCGCCGGGGGGACCGGGAAGGGATCGTCGAGCACCGGCTGAAACTCTTGACCGGCGCGGAGGCCGCGACCGTCGTCAACAACAACGCCGCGGCCGTCCTGCTGGTCCTCAATACCCTGGCCCTCGGCGCCCCGGTGCCCGTGTCCCGGGGCGAACTGATCGAGATCGGCGGCAGCTTCCGCATCCCGGAGATCATGGAGCGCGCCGGGTGCCGTCTCGTGGAAGTCGGCACGACCAACCGCACGCATCCCCGGGACTACGCCGACGCCATCGACGCCACCACGGCCCTGCTGCTCAAGGTGCACCCGAGCAACTATCGCGTGGAGGGTTTCACGCGGGCGGTCTCCACCACTGAACTGGCGGAGATCGGGGCGCGCCGCGGCGTCCCGGTGTGCGTGGATCTCGGCAGCGGGACGCTCGTGGACCTCACCCGGTTCGGTCTCCCCCACGAGCCCACGCCGGGAGAGACCCTCGCCGACGGCGCGGACCTCGTCACGTTCTCCGGCGACAAGCTGCTCGGCGGCGTCCAGGCCGGCATCGTCGTCGGCACGGCGGGCCTCGTGGCACGGCTCGACGCGAACCCGCTGAAACGGGCGCTGCGCATGGACAAGCTCGGTCTCGCCCTCCTCGACGCGACGCTCAAGGCGTACGAGGACGAGTCGACGCTGACGGAGCGCATTCCCCTGCTCGCCACGCTGACGACGCCCCTGGAACGACTCGAGACGCGGGCGACCGCGGTGGCGGCGGTGCTGACCGAGACGCTGGGGAACGATCTGGAGGTCTCGGTGGAGGCATCCTCCTGCCAGCTCGGCAGCGGCGCCCTCCCCGACCGGCTGCTGCCGAGCCGCGCGGTGGCGGTCCGGGGACCCGGCGGCAAGTCGCTCACGGCACTCGCGGCGAGACTGCGCCGGTTGCCCATCCCGGTCGTCGGCCGCATCGGCGACGATCGTCTGTGGCTCGACATGCGCGGCGCCGACCCGCTCGCCGAACTGCTCGATACCCTCCGCGCACTCGCATGATCGTCACGCTCGCCGGCCACGTGGACCACGGCAAGACGGCCATCGTCCGCGCCCTCACCGGGGTCGACACCGACCGCCTCGAAGAGGAGAAACGCCGTGGCCTGACCATCGATCTCGGCTTCGCGTACGCCGACTTCGACGGCGCGCGGGTGGGTTTCGTCGACGTCCCCGGCCACCACCGTTTCATCCACAACATGGTCGCCGGCATCGGCCGGCGGCAGTTCGGACTGCTCGTGGTCGCGGCGGACGACGGCGTGATGCCCCAGACCCGGGAGCACCTGCAGATTCTGCAACTGATCGGACTGCGCGAGGGCGTCGTCGCGGTCAACAAGATCGACCGCGTGGACCCGGAACGCGTCCAGGAAGTACGCCTGGAAGTGGAAGGTCTGTTGCAGGGGTCGTTCCTGGAGGGCGCCCCGACGGTCGATGTTTCGAGCATCGACGGGCGCGGGGTGAACGCGCTGCGCACGACACTCGCGGACGCAGCACGCCGGCATGCCGTCGAGCGCGCCGACCGGGGCTTCCGCCTCGCCGTGGACCGGGCGTTCTCCGTGCGCGGCGCTGGCGTGGTGGTGACGGGAACGGTCGTCGCGGGCTCCGCCAGCGTCGGCGAAGCGTTGCTGCTCGCCGCCTCGGACCGGCCGGTGCGCGTGCGCGGCCTGCACGTGCAGGATGCCGTGGCCGACGTCGCGCACGAGGGCGACCGCACCGCCATGAACCTGACCGGGCTCGAGCTCGACGACGTGGCGCGCGGCGACTGGATCGTGGCGCCGTCCGCCGCGGGCGTGACGCGCTACGCCGTGGTCGACTTCGACGTGCTGGCGGACTTTCCGCGCGCCATGCGCCACTGGGCCCCGGTGCACGCCTACGTCGCGACCAGCCACGCCCAGGGCCGCATCAGCCTGCTGGACGGCGCCCCGCTGGCCCCCGGGGCCGGCGCGCCGGTCGATGTCGTGCTGGATCGGCCCCTGCCCCTCAAGGTCGGCGACCGGCTGATCGCGCGGGACCAGGACCTCGGCAGGACGATCGGCGGCGGGCGCGTCATCGACATCGCAACCGTGCGCGGCAGACGCCGGGCACCGGAGCGACTGGAACGCATCCAGGCCCTGCGGGATACGGACCCGGAGCACGCACTGGTGGCCCTGAGCGCGCGCAGCGTGGTCGACGCGGAGGCCTTCCGGCGCGACTGGAACCTCACCGACGCGGCCCTCGCGCGCGCCCTCGAGCGCGGTGAGGGCGCGCTCGAGCGGCGCGGCAACCTCGTGCTGCACCGCGACCTCCTGGCGGCTACGCGCGATGCGGTGCTGCGCGCCCTGGCCGATCATCACCGCGCGGACACCGAAAGCCCCGGCATGGCGCGGGAAGCCCTCGCAAACGCCCTGGGGGCGCCCCCGCTCACGGTGGACACCGCCATCGAGTCTCTCACCGAGACCGGCGAGGTGCGGACGCATTCCGGCAGCTTCGCGCTCGCGACCCACGTCGCCGAGATCCCCCGGGCTCTCGCCGCGCTCTTCGACCAGGTCTCGCCGTCGCTCGACACCCTGCAGCCGCCGAGCCTCGGAGACATCGCCAAGTCCCTCGGGCGTCCCTTCCCCCAGCTCGAGCGCGAGATGCGCGCGCTCGCCGGCATCGGCCTGTGCGAGCAGGTCGGACCGAACCGCTTCTATCTGTCCGACCGCCTGCGCGAAATGGCCGAGGTGGCCGCGCGGCTGGACGCCGAGGGCGGGTTCACCGTGCGCCAGTTCCGCGACGCTTCCGGCGTCGGCCGCAACGTCGTCATCGAGGTGCTCGAGCATTTCGACCGCAAGGGATTCACGCGCCGCAGCGGCGACATGCGGCGCGTCGTGGGGGGCATCGACCGGCTCGGGAACTGACCTCCGCGCCAGCCGGCGGGCGCCGCGACGGTGCTACACTCGACCGCGGAAGAGCATCGTCTCCGGTGGGGCGCGCGGCCTTCAAAGCCGTTGAGGCGCTCGAAGCGCCTGGTGGGTTCGACTCCTACCTCTTCCGCCATCCAATGTTTGTAGATAGTTGTTTTCGGACGTGTCGCGGATACGCGTGCACGGCTCGGATGGATGGAGGTGGGACACGACGGGAATCTGGGCCGGAGCCGACCCCGGCGGGATCGGGGCGTTTGGCGTCGCCGTAGTCGACGAGTCAGGGATCACCCGCTGCGCAACGGTTTCGTCGGTGAACGAGGCGGCGACGTGGATACGCGCCCAAGGGACGCCGCTCGGCATCGGGATCGACGCACCGATGTGGTGGTCCGCCGGACCCGGCGGCGGACGCGTGGCGGACCACAGGCTGCGAAAGGCGTACCCGCGGATTCACTCGGGGACTGTGCAGTCGGTGAACTCCTTGAGAGGCGCGGCGCTCGCCGGCGGGACGTTGCTGGCCTCGTGGATGAGGGAGCAGGATCCGGGGTTGCGAATCACCGAGGCGCTGCTCCTGGCGCTGGACATGGGCGGCGCGGCCGTCGCGGAACGATTCGGCATCCGGAACGTCTGGGGCGACGAGGAACACCAGCGGGATGCGGCAATCGCTGCCGCGTGCGCCCGGGAAGGCTTTCAGGGCAATTGGCCGCTTGACCTGACGGACCATCGGGACAGGCTGGAGCAGAATCCCGAGAGCCAATGGCTCACGCTCGTCTCCTACTGGTGGCCGCAGCGAATCGAATAGAGGGAACGGCGGATGCCACTCGGATTGGACCCAATTGGGCGAACGGCAACCAGGTCGTGGCGGTAGCTGGTCGGTGCCTCCGGAAACGCCGCCAGCAGGCGGACATTGAGACGGCGAGGGGCCTTTGGCGCGACTACCGGCGCAGGCGGCAGGAGGATTGAGACGATGGCATTGACCCGGGATTTCAAAGTGACGGTGCGGGAACGGCTCCAGCGCGACCCGGCCTTCCGCGAAGCGCTTCTTACGGAGGCGGTCGACTCCCTCCTGTCCAGCGACGTGGAGACAGGCAAATCGCTGCTGCGCGACTACGTCAATGCGACAATCGGATTTGGCGAACTCGGAGGACTCACGGACAAGTCACCGAAGAGCCTGATGCGCATGCTCAGTGCGACCGGCAATCCGCACGCGCGGAACCTGTTCGAGATCATCGATTGCCTGCAGCAACGGGAAGGCGTCCACCTGAAGGTCCAGGCAATCCGTTGACTGTACCGATCTCGGAGTCCCTGCCTTCCGTGGACTGGCACGAGAGGGAACAAGCATGCCCACGTTGAGCTGGCTGACGCGGGAGGACGACATCCGCGCCACTTCCCGCGCAAGCCCCGCTTCATGCGCCACCGCGTCCAAACGTGTTCATATTTCCGTGCCAAAGACGGATAATAGGACATGGTTCGCGGTCGCCCATCCTTGTCCAGCTACGTCGCCCAGCTCCTTTCCGAAGGCCGGTCGGTTTTCACCGCCGTGGAGGCCGAAGACGAGCTTGGCGTAGGGCACCGATCATTTCTGGACGCCTCGGAGCGCCTGCAACGGTCCGGAAAGCTCCTGAGGCCGCGTCAGGGATTCTACGTGGTCGTCCCGCCGCAGTACGCCGGTTGGGGCGCGCCTCCACCAACGTGGTTCATCGACGCCCTGATGCGTTGGGAGGACCAACCCTACTACGTTGCCTTGCTGAAGGCTGCCGAGTTGCACGGCGCCACGCATCAGGCCGTCATGCAGTTTCAAGTCGTGTGCGGGAAACGACTGCCGGAGATCCGCGCGGGGCGCAATCTCATCGTCTTCTACTTCCGGAGGGCAATGGAGCCCCCGCTGGCAGGAGTCGAGGACCGCAAGACCGACACGGGAACGATGAAGATCTCGTCCGCTGCCTTGACCGCCCTCGACCTCCTCCGCTATCCGCAAGCGTCCGGGGGGATCGACAACGTGGCCACGGTCCTCGCCGAACTGGCCCCAGCCGTGCAACCCGACGAACTCGCATCGCTGTCGGGGCGCGTACAGCAGTCGGTCGCCCAACGGCTTGGCTATCTGTTGGACTGTATTGGCGCGGACCGCCTAGCAAAGCCCATGCTAGACGCCCTACGGTCCAAGGCGCCCCTGCGTTGGACCGAACTCGAGCGAGATGCCCGGGCCCCGGACTTCGCGACCGACGCACCGCTGCGCGATGCAAAGTGGCGTATCGTCGCGAACCGCCTGCCCGAACCCGATCTGTGATCCCGTCGCAGAACATCGTCGCGTGGGCCAATGTGGTCCCATGGGTGGAACCGCGCCAGGTCGAGCAGGACTTGATCATCAGCCGTTCGCTGGTCGAGATGTTCGGCGACGCCGGCCTGCGAGACGCACTTCGGTTCCGCGGAGGCACAGCTCTGAACAAGCTGCACTTGCCCACCCCATTGCGCTATTCCGAGGACATCGACCTGGTGCGCACTTCGAAAGGGACCGATCGGTCCCATCATCGACCGCCTCCGGGCTACGCTCGAGCCGTGGCTCGGGGCGGGCCAGTTCACACAGAGCCCAGTGGCTCCAAAGCTGCGGTTTCGCGCCGATCCCGAGGACGGAAGCGGTGTGCCGATCCGCCTGAAGATCGAGATCAACACCCGCGAAATCCAAGCCATCGACGGGCCCATCGCAAGGCGCCTCGAGGTGGCGAACCCCTGGTTCACCGGCCAGGCCGACATCCCCACCTTCTCGCCCGAGGAGATGTTGGCAACGAAGCTCAGGGCCTTGCTGCAGAGGAACAAGGGTCGCGACCCATACGATCTGGCGGAAGGGCTTGCCACCCTCAAAACCCTCGACGTCGATCGCGTGGTCGAGATATTCGCCGCCTACATGGACTCGTCCAACCTCACCATCTCCCGCGCCCAGGCGCAGGAGCGCATGTTTGCGAAACTGGCTCACCCGCGGCTCTGGCTCGACGTCCGCCCTCTACTGCCAGCCGACCGAGCCGCCGAGCAGACCGCAGCAACGCAGGCGGAGTCCTTCAAGCGGGTCTTCACGGACCTGATCGATCGACTTCCCGGCGACCCTTGGGCACGCACCGCGGCGATGAAGACGCGGTTCGGGATCGAATGGTAAACACGCCGCCGCTGCCGCCCGGGGGCGCACCACCGAAGGCCAGTTGCCCCGCCGGAGATTGCCACCCGGATCGCCGGAACATCCCCTACCGAATCTCCACCCTGCGGACTTCCCCACTGTTAATGCGATCAACGTCGTAGCTGACACCCAGGCCAGGCCCGGTCGGTACGGGGACGCATCCGTCCTGCCCCACGTTGCCGACCTCGTCGCCGTAGCCGTCGGCGTAGATCGGCGGCTGCATGCCATTGGCCGGATTGTCCGGGCCTACCAGGCCGAGCTCGTAGAAGTGTGTATTGTGGATCGCGGCCATGCAGTGACGGTGCATGGGTCCCGCCGTGTGCAACTGGACCTCCATGCCGATGGCGTCACAGAAGTGCGCGAGCTTCATGGTGCCGGTGATGCCGCCGTCCAGCTCCGGATCGATGTGCATGATGTCCGTGCCGCCCGCGAGCGCGAAGTCGGCCTTCTGCTCGAACCCTCGGATATGTTCCGCGATCAGCAAGGGCGTGCGCACGAAGCCGCGCAGCCGCTTGTGCGCGACGGCGCTCGATGACGCATCCCGGTAAGGATCCTCGTACCAGAAGAACCCCAGGTCATCGCAGGCCCTGCCGACTTCCACGGCATCCATGAACGACTTCAGGGAAGACGCGGGATCGGTCATGAGCTTCATGTCCTCTCCGACGCGCTCGCGCGCCGCGGACATGATGGCGATCTCGGTCTTCGGATTGCCGTCGAAGAAACCGTGGATCTTGAACGCCGGAATCCCCGCCGCCTGGCAGGACTCGGCAAAGTCGGCGTAGCGCTCCACGCTGTCCAGCCCGCCCGGCCAGCGCTGTCCCGGCGAGGTGCTCGCATAGACGGGCAACCGTTCACGGAATCCACCGAGCAGTCGGGCGACCGAGACACCGTATTTCTTGCCCGCGAGGTCCCACAACGCGGTATCGATGGCGCCGATGCCGGACTTGTCGTAGTGGCGGTGACTCAGCTTGAGCCGCTCGAAGGCACGTTCCCGCTGTTCCGGGTCCAGGCCGATGAGACCCCGCGCCATCTCCTCGACCTGGGCCTGGGCGTGGGGGGTGGCGCCGAAATGCGGCGCATAGCTGCCGGAGAGGCCGTCGTCCGTATCGATGGTGACGATGAACCGCGTAAGCTCCAGTTTTCCGCCCGGCTCGTACACGGCTATCGAACGCCCGAAATCGTCGAGCGTGTACCGATAGGTCTGAATGGAAATCCGGTCAATTCTGCTCATGGTTCCGCTTGCCATCGCCGGAGGGGCCGGACAGCATATCGGGATGGTGATGCGCCAGAAACCTGCCGGATGGAGGAAGGCGATCCGATGACGAACCCCACGAGCGCCGTGAACCCGAGCGACGAGAGCATCGCGGCGCTGCGCGCCCGACCCGATGACGGCCCGATCGTCATGGTGAATCTGCTCCGGTACGCGGAACCCGGGGGCCGTGCACGCTACGCGCGTTACGGCGCCGTCGCCGGCCGGGAAATCGCCGCCCGCGGCGGGCGCGTGCTCTACAGCGGCGCCAGCCTGGCGGGGCATGGCTGGGACAGCGTGGCGCTCGCCTACTACCCGCGCCGCGCGGCCTGGCTCGACATGCAGGACAGCCCCGCCTACCGCGCCGCCATCGCCGACCGCACCGCGGGCCTGTCGGCGCGCCTGCTCTACGCGTTCACGCGCGGCGACGGCCGGGTGCCCGTAACGCCGCCGCTCGAGGACGTGCAGCGACGCTCCGACGACGAAGTCTTCGTCGTCCACCTGCTGCGCTATCACGGCGACGATGGAAGAGTGTCGTTGCTCCGCCACGGCGAGGTCGCCGCACGGCTGGTCCAGGACCTCGGCGGTAAGGTCGAGCTGTCCCTGGCCGCGGACCAGGCGATGGTCAGCGACGACGAGTGGGACCACTTCGTCCTGGTGCGCTATCCGCCGTTCGACGCTCTGCGGGAGATGTTGGCGAGCGATGAGGGGCAGGCCGCCAACAGGGCGTCCGGCGAGCCGGGCGTGGCGGGGACGATCACCTTTCCGACGCGGCAGAACGCCCGCCGGAGGTAGGACCGTGGGGTGAGAGCCGGTACGATGGTCCGGTGCCACGTTCGTTCGAAAGGCTGAAGCCAGCGCGGGAAGGAGGAAGGACGATCAGCAGGCTCTTCTACTACGCGCACCTGACGATCAGGGCGGAATGGTCCAACGGGGTCTTCTGGACGCCCACGAGCAAAGGGCCATTGATCGTCCCCGATCCGACCAATGCTGCCGACCTGGTCGCCGACCACGTTGAGCACAGTCTTGGCCTCATCGCGAACACGAATGCCGAGACCGATCCGGCCTCATATTCCATCAGTGGCTGCGCCGAGGCGTACTACGGCGATGGGCGCCAGGCCATGTTGCTCCTGAACGAGATCCGCACGGAGAAACCGGACGAACTGGTGCGCCGTGCCCGGTCGTGGGCACGGGAGGAGTTCCAGAAGCTGGCCAGGATCGAATCCGACGGCGGCGCCTGATTCAACGCCCCGATGGCGGCAGGGAGAAGATCCGGTCCATCCGCTCCCACTTGCCGTCCTTCCCAGTCCACGGCAGGCGCTGCTGGAAGCGTTCCATCAACGACTCCCACTCCTGGACCCTCTCGTTGCCGGCGTCGAGAGCGGCCTTGCTCTCGAAGGAGAACGACGGCGACACCGTCATCACCATGAACAGGCGATTGCCCGTGCGGTAGATCTCCATGTTCCGTACGCCGGCCTGGCGGATGCTGTCGGCTATCTCAGGCCAGAAGTGGTCCGCCCGGTGATACCGCTCGTAGGCGGCAATGGCCTCCGCATCGTCTTTCAGGTCCAGGGTCAGGTAGTACGTCCGCAGTTCGCTCATCACCCCAATCTCACAGGACCCCCGACCGAGCGGTCGGAGGATGATCGCGACGGCACCGGCACCCCGTCAACCGGCGCCTGCCTGGAGGCGAAGGATGGTGAAGGGGACACCCACCCAAGCTGGAGGCGAAGGAGGATGGCGAAGGGACACCCACTCTTCGAGGGTGGCGAAGGGGACACCCACTCTTCGAAGGAAAGGCGAAGCAAAGGAGGCGAAGCAAAGGGGCCTTAAGGTGGGTGTCCCCTGCGTTCTGCTGTCGGCTGATCGGCGTTCCGAACACCGCAAGGAACCCGGGCGTTCTGCAATAATCCGAGCCCCGGCCTGCTGAGACCATCACCCATGAGCGACCTTGCGAAAACGACCACCGCGACCATCGTGCCCACCCTGCGCTATCGGGACGCGCCCGCGGCCATCGAGTGGCTGGAGCGGGCCTTCGGGTTCCGCAAGCACTTCGTGGTGCCCGACGGCGAAGGCGGCGTGGCGCACGCCCAACTCACGTTCGGCAACGGCATGGTCATGGTGTCGTCCGCTCGCAACGACGCGTTCGGGAGGATGCAACGACCACTTGAATCCCGGGACGCCCCGGTGCCGCAGAGCCCCTACCTGATCGTCACGGACGTGGACGCGCATCACGCCCGTGCGCTCGCGGCCGGCGCGGAGGTCGTGCTGCCGCCGGAGGACAAGGATTACGGCGGCCGGGGCTACGGTTGCCGGGATCCGGAAGGCAACCTCTGGAGCTTCGGCAGCTACGATCCGTGGCAGGACGAAGGGTCCTGAACGGCTGACGCAGCCTTCCTCCGCGACACGCCGCGCGGGGGGGATCCCTGCACAGCCATCACTCTCGCCCTCGACGGGCGCCGCCGCCTTCGCACGGGATTACCGCCATGCTCGCAAGACCCTACGCCGGAGAAGCGGACCTGCCATGCATGACGGCGTTGGCCGCCCGCAACCTCGATGCACGCCGCGGGCGCTCCTGCTGGCATCCCGGCGACATCGTCTGGATGATGCTCACCCACAGTCACATGGGGTTGTTCGACAACCGCCGGGACGTCCGCCTGTGGCTGAACGATGCGGGTGACTGCGTCGCGCTCGCCTGGTTCTACGGACCGCTGTTCGCCCGTTTCGACGTGGATCCGGACCACGCGCACCTGGGCGGCGAAGCACTCGGCTGGATCGAGAACCACGTCCCGATCCTGAACCCCGGCGGCAACGTCCGCCTGCGCATCGACGCCATGGACGACGACGAGGCGAAGTGCGCGCTGCTCGCCCGGGCCGGCTACCGGGCCGGGCGCCGCTTCAGCGACGTGCTGTGCGCCGACCTCGAGGGATTCGCCCCGGCGCAAGCACTCCCCGCGGGCATGGTCGTCCACGACTGCGTCGAAATAGACGAACACGCGCGCGCCCGTTGCCACCGCGACGCCTGGAGTGCGCTCGGTCACATCGGCCGCCCCGACACGGTCTCGCAGTTCCATGACCATATCTACCGCACTCTCCGCCGCGCGATCCGCTACGATCCGGCGCTCGACCTGGTGGTCGCCACCACCGACGGCGAGCTGGCCGCCTGCAGCATCGCCTGGGCCGACGATCTGAGCCGCTTCGGCGTGTTCGAGCCGGTGGGCACCTGTCCCGCCTACCGCGGTCTGCGGCTCTCCACGATCCTGGTGGAGCAGTCGATGCTGCGCCTGCGCGAGCGCGGCATGCAGCACGCCTACGTGATGTCCTCCGAGGCGGACAATCCCACTGCATACCGGGCGTATCGGCGGTCCTTCGAACCCATCGGCAGACAGCGCTACCACTACAAGGACTTCCCGTCACGTTGAGCGGCGCACCACCCCGGGCCGTTGCCACCATCAGCCGACGAGGCCGCGCCCGCTACAATGCACCCGTCGTTGCTCCTCAAAAGGCGAGCCATCGTGAAAATCCTGCGCACCCCCGACTCACGCTTCGCCAACCTGGCGGGGTACCCCTTCGAGCCCAACTACACGACGATTCGCACCGACGACGGCAGCGACCTGCGCATTCACCACGTCGACGAAGGCCCGCGTGACGGCCCCCTCGTGCTGTGCATGCACGGCCAGCCGGTCTGGAGCTACCTCTACCGGAAGATGATCCCGCTCCTCGTCGAGGAAGGGATGCGGGTGATCGCGCCGGACCTGCCCGGCTACGGCAGGTCCGACAAGCCGGCGGCCCGGGAAGACTACAGCTACCAGCGGCAGGTCGACTGGATGGGGCGCTGGCTCCTGCAGAACGATTTTTTGGGCATCACCTTCTTCGGCCAGGACTGGGGCGGGCTCATCGGGCTGCGCATGATCGTGGAACACCAGGACCGGTTCGATCGCGTCGTCATCTCCAACACCGGCGTGCCCTACAACCCGGACCTGCCCGACGAAGTGGTCAGCGAGGTGGAGAGATTCCGCGCCGACGCCCCCACCCCCACCCTGCCCGAGATGCAGAGAGCGCTGAGCCGGATGGCCGGAAACCCGGTGACGCAGTTCGCCTACTGGCAGAAGTTCTGCTGGGAAACCAACGACATGCCCATCGGCTTCATGCTCTCCATGACGATGGAAGAGCGGTCCAATCTCTCCCGGGCGCTCCGGTTTCTGCTGCACAATCTGGGCATCGCGTCGCCGTTCCCTTCGAACCTGGCGAAGGCGTACGACGCGCCCTTCCCCGATCCGAGCTACAAGATGGGACCCCGAGCCATGCCGAGCCAGGTGCCGACGCTCCCGACCGACCCGTCCCTCGAAGCCCAACGCAGGGCCTGGGAGTTCTTCGAGAGTTTCGACAAGCCGTTCCTCTGTGCCTTCGCGGACGACGACCCCGTCTCGCAGGGCGGCGACGTCCCGTTCCGGGACCGGGTGCCGGGGGCGCGCGGGCTTCCCCATACGACCATCAAGGGCGGCGGGCACTTCGTGCAGGAGAACTGCCCGGACCAGGTGACGGCCGCGATCATCAACCTCGTCCGCAGCACCTGACGGACGGGAAACGCGCGGCAGCAGGCACGGTGCCGAGTAACCGAACGGGCATCGCACCATGATCAGAAAGACGCTTCCGTGGTCCGCAACCGTCCTGGTCGTCGGCATCCTGCTGGCGTTCTGGGCGCTCTTCTTCTCGCCCCGGCCGCCGATCACGACGGATCCGGCGACGCTCGCCGGCGACGGCAGCACGGTCGACTACTGCGAGCTGCCCGCGCTCGACGGCAGCGGCAAGCTGGCGGCGGACATTCCCAAGGGCAACACGCCGGGTTGCAGCTACGCCCACTTCCCGTTGCCGATCCTGGCGGAATGCACCGAACCGCTGCCGGCAGGGGCCGAGGACATACGGGGGCTGTGGCTGGGCGTGGAAGGACGCGTCGGGCACGTGGAACGGATCGAACAGTGCGGGCGCCGCGTGGTCGTCACCAGCAGCGGCATCATTCACGATTACGGCCCGAACAGCACCCTGGGCGAGAACACGAACGACACCGAGGGCTCCGTGGCCTTCAGCATCGGCGGCCAGGCCTATTGCCCCCGAACGTCGGCCAGCATGGTCTGGAACGAGGGGGTTCTCGACTTTCACGTGTTCGGCTGGGGACCCGTGGTGGTGCGGCGCTACCGGGACGGCGAGCAACTGGTGTGGGAGTACGTGGACGGCAGCGTCACGCGGATGGACCGCATCTGTACGTTGCCGGAGGAGCACGGGATTCCGCGCCGGAGGTAAGGCCGCCCGCCGGGTCAACGGCCGTCGCTAGAACAGCAGAAACACCCCCACGAACGCGCAGACGTACACGCGCACCCAGAACCTGAACGACCCGAACAGCCCGGCCCGGGTAGCCGCCGCCCGGTATGCGGACTTCTCCTCCTCCGTGGCCGTGAGAAACGCGAGATCCCGCGCGTCCGGCGCGTCGCGGAACCGGCCGGCCACAAGGAGAGTCGCCGTGTACCCCAGCACGAGAAAGAAGGTCACGTGGTAGAAGTTGGCTTCCAGGATGAGGTCCGGACACCAGGGGGCCAGGGCCGGCAGGGTTGTGAAGAGCAGCAGAAACATTCCGACGACGAAGCCGGCGCCCATGGTGATCACGGCGCCGAACCCGTTGACCCGCCTGCTGAACCGGCCAACGATGTAGCACACGCCGCCGGCGGGCAGCAGGTAGCTCAAGACCTTCTGCAACACCAGGTAGATGAGCCCGAGGTGCTGTACGAGCGCGGCGGTGCAGATCGCCCAGACCAGGACCGTCAGGGCGACGAGCCGCCCGACCCTGAGGGCCCGCTCTTGGCCGTCCCGCGGCCGCAGGACCGGATGGATGTCGTTGGCGAACACCGAGCTCAGGGACATGATGCTCGAGTCGAGCGTCGACATGACCGCCGCGAGGAATCCCGCCAGCACGATGCCGGAGACCCCGACCGGCAGGACCTGCTGGATCAGTGCCGGGTAGGCGCGGTCCGGATCGATGCCGGGAACCAGCTTGTAGGCGAGCAGCCCCGGAAAGACGAGTACGAAGACTGCGACGATCTTGAGGAACCCGCCGAGCAACATGCCGAGCTGGGCGTTGCGCAGATCCCTCGCGCCTAGGGTTCGCTGCAGGAGATCCCGGTTGCTGGTCGCCCAAAACAGGCTGATCAGGAGCAGCCCGCTGATCACGGCGGTAAAGGGCATCACCTCGTGGTCGGCCGGCAGCATCATGTCCAGATGCCCGGGTGGCACCGTCTCGAGCAGCCCGCTCAGCCCGCCGGCCGCGGACAGCCCCAGCAGGACGACCAGCGTGCCGCCGACGAGCAGCACCAGACTGGACGAAGTCCGTATACACCACCGATGCGAGACCGCCGGTGATCGCGTAGATGCCGGTGGCGAGTCCGAGTCCCAGGGCGCAGTGGAAGATCATCTCGTTGCCCAGGCCGAAGAGCTGCAGGGCCACGAGGCTGCCCGAGTAGAGGATGACCGAGGACAGGCAGAGGCCGAACACGACCAGCGTCACCGCGTAGAGCAGCTTGGCCGCCTTGCCGTAGCGGGATTCCAGGAAGCCCGGAATGGTGAATATCCGGGTCCGCAGATAGACGGGAATGAAGAGCGCGGCGGAAACGGCCAGGCAGATCACGCCGGCGAGCTGCGGGCTCGCAGCGGCCATCCCGATCTTGTAGGCAAGCCCCGACTGGCCGACGAACTGCACGCTCGAGATGTTCGTCGCGAACAGGGAGGTGCCGATCAGGAGCCAGGAGAAGTGCCTCCCGCCGAGGAAGAACCCGGCGCGATCCGGTTTCTCCCTGCGCCCGATCCAGACGCCGAAGGCGAGCACGCCGACCAGGTAGATCGCAACGATGCCGATATCGATATTCTGCAGGTTCGCCGTTCCCCGTGTGTCCGAGGCCACCGGTCCTGTCCGAGGCGACCGGTCCGAAACCACCGGTCCATGGCCACGGGTTCGGCCGGAAGGACTGTCAGCCGCTCAGCGACTCCAGGAATGCCGCGACCGTCTGGATGTGAATGCCGGACGTGTCCCGCGGCGTGTTGAACAGGCCAAAGTGCTTGAGATCACCCGTGAGCAGATGGCTGGCGCCGCAGCCAAGCGCCGCCTGAAAGACAGGCCGGTCCTTGCCTCCGGGGTTGTGGGCCGCCGTGAACAACACGTTGGCATCGAGAAACAGTTTCACCTCGAGCCGGTGATGGCAGCCGCGATGCGCTCGCGTTCCTCGTCATCCAGCCTGTCGGCGGCATCCCACTGTGCAATCTGCTCGTCGGAGTAGATCTCGACCTCGAGCACGACGCCAGGTTTGAGCACGAGTTCGTTGCCCCTGTACTCCATGATGACGACGTCGCCACCCTTGATGCCAAGGCGCTTGCGGGGTCGCGGCCGGGGGCGTGATCTGGCCGCGGTTGGGACGATCAGCGTTGCCGACACTTCTGAATCCGTTTGGTGAGGCTTGGGCATCAAAGCTAGCAGAATTTCCGAGTACCAGAAATGCGTGCATACGCAGCGAGGAAGCCTACCAGGGCGTAGCGTGCCGCGGCCGGCGCAATCCACTTGCCGGTAGACTGACGCTACCGGCAGCCACTCCCTACCAGGAACACGATGCGTATTCCCATGCTTCTCGCGGCAGCGACGGCAACGTCAGTCCTCTCCCTGTCCGCCGCCGCCAACACCTCGTACGCCCCTGCCGCGGACCACGCGAACCAGGTGTTCTGGGGCGACACGCACCTGCACACGAGGCTCTCGACCGACGCCAACTCGCGCGGCAACAGGAACATGAGCCCGGAGGACGCCTATGTCGTCGCCCGCGGCGGGACGGTGATCACACACAACGGGATGGAGGCGCGGCTGCGCCGTCCGCTCGATTTCCTCGTGATCGCGGACCACGCCGAGAACCTCGGCGTCGCGGACGGCCTGTGGTCGGCGGACCCGCTACTCCTCGCGACCGAGACCGGCCAGCGGCTCCATCGGGAACTGCAGGACCTGCTCGCGGGCGGCCCGACAGCCGCTGCGCTCACCGAGTTCATCGTCGGCATTGCCGGGGTCGAAGCACGGATCCACGACCAGACGTTCAGGCGCTCCATCTGGAACCGGGCCACAGCCGCCGCCGACCGCTACAACGAGCCCGGGCGCTTCACGGCCTTCATCGGCTACGAATGGACGTCCCGCTTCGAGGACGGCACCCGTCATCGCGTGGTCATCTTCAAGGACGGGGCTGCGAAAGTGGACCGGGTCCTGCCCTTCTCCGCCACCGACAGTCCCGACCCGGAGGAGCTCTGGGGCTTCCTCAACCGCTACGAGGAACTCACGGGCGGCGAGGTCCTGTCGCTCACGCACAACCCCAACCTCAGCAACGGCAGGGAGTTCGCCCTGACCGACGGCGCCGGCGAGCCGTTCGGTCCGAAGCACATGCGGATGCGCGAACGCTGGGAGCCGCTGCTGGAGGTGACCCAGATCAAGGGAGACAGCGAAACCAACTCGATCCTCTCGCCGACCGACGAGTTCGCCGACTACGAGAACTGGGAGAGCTGGGCCGTCATCGACGGCTGGCCCGGCCCGGTCATCGAGAACCGCCTGGACGATCCCGACGGGGCGGTTCGGGCCCGGCCGGCCGAGGACCTGCAGTACGAATACGCGCGGTCGGCGCTGAAGATCGGCCTGGACCAGCAGGCCCGCCACGGCGTCAACCCGTTCAAGTTCGGGCTGATCGGCAGCAGCGATGCGCACGGCACCCTGCCGGCGGTGGCGGAGGACAACTTCTGGGGCAAGCACGCCATCGTCGAGCCCCATGCGGGACGCATCACGCACCCCCGCTACCGGTGGCGCATGGCGGCCGCCGGTTACGCGGCGGTCTGGGCACGGGAGAACACCCGCGAGGCGCTGTTCGACGCGATGCAGCGCAAGGAGACGTACGCGACGACGGGGCCGCGCATGGTCGTGCGCTTCTTCGGCGGCTGGGATTTCGAGACCGGCGACGCCCGGCGGCCCAACATCGCGGAGGCCGGCTACGGGAAAGGCGTGCCGATGGGCGGCGACCTGTCGGCGGCGCCGGCAGGCTCCGCGCCGGCCTTCCTGGTGGGGGCGACCAAGGACCCGCTCGGCGCGAACCTCGATCGCGTGCAGATCGTAAAGGGCTGGCGCGACGCGGACGGCGGGTTGCACGAACGGGTCTTCGACGTGGCGCTCTCGGACGGCCGGACCATGGGGGAGGACGGAACGGTCGCCCCGGTCGGCTCGACGGTCGACGTCGAGACCGCGTCGTACACGAACACCATCGGCGACAGCGACCTGGCGGTCGTGTGGCGCGACCCGGACTTCGACGCCCGGGAGCACGCCTTCTACTACGTCCGCGTCCTCGAGATCCCGACGCCCCGCTGGCCGGCCTACGATGCCCGCTTCTTCGACGTGCAGGACGTTCCGGACAACGTGCCGATGGTCACCCAGGAGCGCGCGTACACGTCGCCGATCTGGTACACGCCGTAAGCGCCACGAAGCCCGGATCGTGAAGAAGTGGATCGTTGCCGCCGCGGCCGGCGCGGTGTGGCTCGGGTCGCTCTACCTCGCGTACGGCCTCGGCAACCTTCTTGCGACGTTCATGCCGGGCCCCCTCTCGGGGCCCGCCCATGCCGCGTTCTCCATGCTGCTGCTGTTGCCCGGATCCGGGCGGCCCTGCGACGTGGACGACCCCATGTCGTGCGGCTTCGCGGACGTCGCAGGACGGGTGGAGGTGGGTTGCGACGCTTTCGTCGGGGCCAGCGCGGAGCGGGCGGTCCTGTTCGCCTTCGGACAGTCGAACAGCGCGAACGCCGCCCGGGACCGCTACGTTCCCATCCACGATGTCGTCAACTTCAATCCCCACGACGGCAGGTGCTACCGGGCCGAGGATCCCCTGCTCGGCCCGGACGGGTCCGGCGGGTCGGTCTGGGGACGGGTTGGGGACGGACTGATCCGGGACGGACTCTACCGGCAGGTCATGATCGTACCGATCGGGATCGGCGGTACCGAGCTGGCCCGTTGGGCGCCGGGAGCGGACCTCCACGTACGCGTCGAGAGGACGGCCGCGATGCTGGCGCGCATCGGCATCCGGCCGACGCACGTCCTCTGGCACCAGGGCGAGTCCAACGTGTTCGCGGACACCCCGGCCGAGGGCTACGTGGAGCGGTTCGGGGCGCTGGCCGCGGCGCTCCCGGCATTGGGCATCGACGCGCCGATACTGCCCGCCGTGGCGACGCGCTGCGAGCTCCAGGGCCCGCAGCCGACCGCGGAGCGGATCCGGCGCGCCCAGCGGAGTCTGCCCGAGCGCTTCGCGAACGTGCGGCCGGGGCCGGACACGGACGGGATCGCCGGGCCCCTCTACCGGCCCGACGGTTGCCACTTCACCCACAAGGGCATCGACGCGCACGCAGGGCTGTGGGTGCAGGCGATCCGGGCGGCTGGGTCCGCCGCGCGCGACGCGGCCTTCCAGTCCGCGCCCCATATGCCATAATTCGTCGTTTTCCGACTTGGGGAGATGCCATGAACCGAGCAGGAGTCATCGCGAATCAGGTTGCGGAGGCGGAGTCGAGCGCCTACGTGCCGCCGTTCCAGCTCACCGAAGGCCAGCCGCCCCCGATCGCTTCCCACGGTGGCGTCTCCTACATGGCCCTGGACCGGGGCGGAGACGCGGGGACGGCCGCGGCGGAGGCGGAAGCGTTCCGCCTGATCGCCGAGGGCGAAGGCAAGGCGGTGATCGACATGATCGAGAACGCGCCGCCCGGGCCGATCCAGACGAAGTGGGGTCTGGGCTTCCGCACCTACGACGAGTGCCTGGAGCACATCCGCGCGACGGGCATCGACGCTCCGGAAGGCGGCGTCGCGCTGCCCCTGCGCTACACCGTCCACGAAGCACCCTCCTACTCCATCGTCTCCTCCAACGCCTTCTGGCGCGATCCCGCGCGCGAAGAGGACCAACTGGCGGTACGCAGGGAAGAGCAGGCCATCGGCCGGCGCTGCCTGTACTTCCCCCAGGTCCTGCGCGACGCGCGGCGCATGGAGGAGTATCACCCGGGACTCTCCCCCAGCAGCGCCGAGTGCATGGACAGGCTTGGCGTCTCGCTCGCGCACCTGGAGTCGAAGTGCCGGAACTTCTACGATTCGCAGGAGGTCGAGCGCGTCTTCTACCCGGAGATCGAACGACTCCTCCTCGACTTCTTCCCCGGCGCGACGGACGCCCTGGTCTACAACCATGACGTGTTCAACAAGGACTACGAGGGCGACCGCACCGAGAACCAGGACGCCAAGAACCCCGGCGTCAACAAGGGCTACGCCAACCTCGTCCACAACGACCTGAACGACAACAGCGGCCGGGTGCGCTGCCGCGAGCTCCTGACGCACAATCTCAGGAACTTCGGCCGCACGCAGCGCTACACCGAGGCCGAGGCCGACGCGAAGATGTCGCGGCGGTTCATGTCGATCAACCTCGCGAAGCCGATGGAGACGGTCGAGCAGTTCCCGTTCGTGCTCTGCGCCTGGCCTTCGTTCGCGGACCAGCCGTACATCACGAACTACCGCATCTACGACGACCGCGTCGGGGAGACGACCCGCTTCACGCATCGGCCGGAGCACGAGTGGTACTGGTTCCCGCGGCAGAAGGCCAACGAGGTTTCGATGCTGAAGTGCTACGACTCCGTCACGGACGGTTCCGTCTCGCGCTGGTCGTTCCACAGCGCCTGCGTCGACCCGACGGCGTCCGAAGACGCGCCGTGCCGCAAGAACGTCGTCGTCCGCTCGTTCGTGTTCTTCTGATCGGGGCGCGACGCTCGCCCCTTACGCGAGCAGCGTGCAGTGCTCCCTCGCCCGGAGACGGTCCAGGTATCGCCGCAGGTGGGCGAAACCGTCGAGCACCCCGTCCGACGCGCCCCAGTTCACGGTGAAGCCGACGATGATGTCGGTCACGGTGAAGCGGTTCTCCACGAGGTAGTCCGCCTCGGCGAGCGCGGCGTCGAGCGCCGCCGCGCCACGTCGGAAGAGGATGGTGTTGGGCCCGGCGATTTCGGGCACGCGCTCGCCGTCCGGCAGCGAGAAGTCGAACTGATTGAGCTCGGTGCTCCACAGCCAGCACTCCATCTCGGTCAACGCGAAGGACACCCACTGGTCGTGGAGCGCCCGCGACCAGGCACCCGCCGGTGCGATCAGTTTCCTTTCGGGCACGAGATCCGCGATGGCCGTGCAAATCGCGGCGGACTCGAACAGGGGCCGCCCGTCGATGACGGCCGCGGGGACCTTGCCGAGGGGGTGCACGGCCTTGAGCGGGTCGCTCCCGATGACCTCCTGCGCGTTGCCGATGGACTCGTACTCCAGGCCCGCTTCCCCGAGTGTCCAGCGGCAGCGCGCGGATCGCGTCGGGGCGTGTTCGTAGAGCTGGATCTCCGGCACGGGCGTCGCTCCTCAGTTCCGGACCAGCCGCCGCACGGCGCCAGGCTCCGGGCCGCCGGGGAGGATCAGCACGACCGCGTCGTCGAAACCCGCGGCGGCGAAACGCGCGAGCCGCTCCTCGAGTTCGCCGAGGTCCGCGCCGGCCGGCACCTGGATCGTCGACACGATCGCCCGTCCGCCGCCGGCCGCCCGGTAGCGCGCCAGTGCGTCGATGACCTGCTCCGTCGTACGGTAATGCGCGGAGGCGATCCAGCCCTCGAACTCGCGCGCGGCGCGCTCCACGCCCCGGCCCCAGGTGCCGAGAAAGAGCGGCGGCCCGCCCTGGACGGACGGCCAGGGAGATAGCTCCGCGCCCCCGCTGCCGCCGCTCCGAAAGGCCTCCCGCAGCGTGCCCACGAGTCTCGAGAAATCCTCGAAACGGCTTTCGAAAGCACGGCCAAAGGCATTTGAAATCATCCACTGTCGATCCGGCGCCCAGGCCGACGATGAGACGGTCCCCGCATACCTGCTGCAACGAGAAGATGCGATGGGCGAGGTCCAGTGGATGATACAGCGGCGCCTGCACGACCGCGGTGCCGATCTCGACGTCCTCCGCGGCGGTCGCCACGACGCCGAGGGCGACGAAGGGATCGGGGATCATGAAGCCGCGTCCGATGGCCTGCGGCGACCAGAGGCTGTCGAAGCCCTCTCCGGCGCCAGATCGAAGCCCCGGTCGATCAGGCTCTTGTACTCGAAGAGGACGTCCGGCACGCAGGACAGCATGTCGCGCGCTAGCGCGACCTGACGGTCGCGTTCTGGCGCCTCGGCCGCACGCTCCCCGCCCATCTCCTTGAGGTCCAGGCCGGCGCAGAACGCGCATCCGGCGCCGGTCAGGATCACCACGCCCACGTCCGCGTCGTAACGTAGCGCCTCGAGCGCCTCCGCGGGCACGCGGCGCAGCTCCATGGAGAGCGCGTTCATCTGCTCGGGCCGGTTCAGGGTAAGCGTGGCGATACCGTCCTTCCTGTCGACGAGCAGCACGGACTGGGACATCGGCGGGGCCTCCACAACGGCACGCGCGCATGTTAGCAATCGGCGCGCCGTTGCGGCCGTTGCGGAGGGAGGGTCGAGTAACGGAAGATACCGGCTTCCGGAGTACCCGGCGCGCTTCACCATGGGCGACGAGATCGCACAACGCCACTTCAACGCCGAGGACTTCACGAACTTCCGCCGGCGCCTCGACCGGGAAACCGCCGAGGTCGCCAAGCTGTTTGCGAACGGCAGCTTCAGCGAGCGCGGGGACATCGCCGGCTTCGAACTCGAGGCATGGCTGGTGGACGCGGACGGCAATCCGGCGGCCCGCAACGAGCGTTTTCTCGACGCACTCGACAACCCCCTCGTGGTACCCGAACTCGCGAGCTACAACGTCGAACTCAACGGCAGCCCCTGCGCGATCACCGGCCGCGTGTTCACCCGCCTGCACGACGAACTCGCGGCAACCTGGCGCGCCTGCCAGCAGGCGGCGCGGTCCCTCGACCTGCGCCTCGCGACGATCGGCATCCTGCCGACGATCGCGCCGGAACTGCTGAACTCCGATCACATGACCCGCCTCGTCCGCTACCAGGCGCTGAACGACCGCGTGCTGGCGCGGCGCGACGGCACGCCGCTGCGGGTGGACATCGCCGGCGCCGACCATCTCGCGATGTCGCACGACGACGTGATGCTCGAGGCGGCGGCGACCTCGTTCCAGATCCACCTGCAGTGCAAGCCGCAGCTTGCCGTGCGCACCTACAACGCCGCCCTCGCCGCCTCCGCCGCGATGGTGGCGCTCTCCGCCAACTCTCCGTTCCTGTTCGGCCGCTCGCTGTGGGCCGAGACCCGGATCCCGCTGTTCGAGCAGGCCGTCTCCCTCGGGCCGCGCGATCCCGCGCGCGTGGGGTTCGGCAGCGGCTATGCGGACGGCTCCCTGTTCGAGACCTTCCGGGAGAACCAGGAACTGCACCCGATCCTGCTGCCGTATGTCCAGGACGAGCCACCGAGCAAGTTCGTTCACGTGCGTTTCCAGAACGGCACGGTGTGGCGCTGGAACCGCCCGCTGCTCGGTTTCGACTTCGACGCGATCCCGCACCTGCGCATCGAGCACCGCGTCGTGCCGGCCGGGCCCACCATCGACGACTGCATCGCGAATACCGCCGTGTTCATGGGCGCCGTGCGTGCCCTCGTGGACGACGAGATCCCCATCGAGACGCAGCTCGACTTCGAGACCGCCCGCGCCAACTTCTACGCGGCCGCGCGCCTCGGCCTCGATGCGGAACTCACCTGGCGCGACGGGCGGCGGCGCCCGGCGCGCGCCCTCCTGCTCGAGGACATGCTGCCCGCGGCCGCCGCGGCCCTGCGGACCCTGGATATCCCGGAGGTCGAGGTCGAGCGCTATCTCGGCATCGCGACGCGCCGGGTGGAAGCGGGCGCGAACGGCGCCGCCTGGCAGCGCCGCTGGGTGGAGCGGCACGGCGCCGACTTCAACGCCCTGACCCTCGCCTACCTGGACGCCCAGGACTCCGGGCAGCCGGTGCACGAATGGACCGTCTGAGCCCGTGCGCCTGACGACGCGCTACACCCTGTCGGACGAGCTGCTCGACTGCCCGGCGCCGCGGCTGTTCGACGCGCTCGGCGGACCGACGCTGTTCGACCTCTCCCGCGGCCGGCCGGACCCCCTGTTCGTGTCCGTGCTGCAGCACGGCAACGAGACGTCGGGTTGGGATGCCGTACGCATGTTCCTCGCGCGCGGCGGCGTGCCGCCGATGCTGCTGTACGTCGGCAACGTGGAGGCCGCGCGCGCCGGCGAGCGCACGCTTGCCCACCAGCGCGACTACAACCGGGCCTGGAACGGCGGCGAGACCCCGGAGGCCCAGCTCGCCCGGCAGGTGACGCACCACGCCATGGAGGCGCGGCCGCGCCTCGCGATCGACCTCCACAACAACACCGGCACGAACCCGCACTACAGCGTCCTGACCGACCTGCACCCGCGCTGCCTCGGGGCGGCCCTCGAGTTCTCGCCCCTCGCGCTGCTCGCGCAGCACCGCGACGGCATCCAGACGGAACGCTTCGCCGAGTTCTGCCCCGCGGTCACCCTGGAGACCGGCATCGTGGGCGACCCGCAAAGCGCGCAGCGGGGGGCGGCCTACCTGCGGACGGCCGCGCGATGGCGCGAGGTCCCGGAAGCGTCCTTCGCCGAGCTGACGGTCTATCGCAACGAGGTCCGCGTCATGATCGAGGATCCCCACGCCGAGTTCGCCCCGGACGCCCCGCTCGCCCTGCGCGCGGAGCTCGACCGGTACAACTTCGAGCGCCTCGAGGCCGGGAACGTGTTCGCGCGCCGACCCACGGGCGCCGCGGGGTTCGGGCTGCGGGCCATCGACGTGTCCGGCGCCGACCTGACGGACTTCTACTTCGAATTACGCGGAACCGACGTGCTCCTGCGCGAGCCGGTCTACCCGTCCATGTACACCCGCGACCTCTCCGTGGCCCGCCAGGACTGCCTCTGCTATTTCATGGCGCCGTTCCATCCATGACGGACCCATGACGGACCCATGACGGACCCATGACGGACGCCCGGCGCTACCTCGAGATCCCAGGCCCCTTCCACCTGATGCACGGGTCGCTGCCGGCGGTGACCCTGGCCTACGAAACGTGGGGCCAACTCTCTCCGGGGCTGGACAACGGCGTACTGCTCTTCACCGGCTTGTCGCCCTCGGCGCACGCCGCCTCGTCGCCGCGGGACCCGACCACCGGCTGGTGGGAGGACATGGTGGGTCCGGACAAGCCCATCGACACGGACCGCTACTTCGTCGTGTGCGTCAACTCGCTCGGAAGCTGCTTCGGATCGACCGGACCGGCATCCATCAACCCGGCCACCGACGCGCCGTATCGCCTCGACTTTCCGACCCTGTGTCTCGAGGACATCGCGCACGCCGGCCACGCGGTGATCGAGTCGCTCCGCGTCGAACGGCTCCACGCCGTGGTGGGGGCTTCCATGGGAGGCATGACGGCGCTGGCGTTCGCCATGCTCTACCCGACGGCGGCCGAGGGCCTGCTGTCGATCTCGTCCGCATGCCGCAGCCTGCCGTTCTCGATCGCCATCCGTTCGCTGCAGCGCGAGATGATCCGGTCCGACCCGGCTTGGCACGAAGGGCGGTACCCGGTCGACGCGCCGCCGGCCCAAGGCATGCGCCTCGCCCGCAAGCTCGGCATGATCTCCTACCGCTCCGCGGTCGAATGGGCGGCGCGGTTCGGCCGGGAACGCGCCACCGACGACCTCGGCGACCACGAGCCGTTCGGCATCGACTTCGAGGTGGAGTCCTACCTGGCGGCCCACGCGGCGAAATTCGTGGGATCCTTCGATGCCAACTGCTACCTCTACCTGTCGCGGGCGATGGATCTCTTCGATGCGTCCGACCACGGCGGCAGCCTCGATGCCGGCCTGGGGCGGGTGCGGGCCGAGCGGGCGCTGGTGATCGGCGTCGAGACGGACTTCCTGTTTCCGCTCCAGCAGCAGGAGGAACTCGCGGAGGGCCTGCGCGCCTCCGTCTCGGACGTCACCTTCCGTGCCCTGCCCTCCATCCAGGGCCACGACTCGTTCCTGGTGGACATGGACCGCTTCCGGCCGGCGATCGCGCAGTTTTTCGTGTAGGGGAGGGGCTTGTCCCCTCCCGTCTCGAATCCATGCACGGCCCGGACCGGGCTTGGCGCCGTCACGGCATGCCGAGTTCAGCGCAGAACGTCCGCAACGGCAGCACGCGCGTCCCTCCCGACAGGTAGTCGTGCTCTCCGAGATGGACCTGGTAGAAATCGGCGATGGGCGTCCGCTGCCGGAAATACTCTATGGCCCGGCTCGGCGCCTTCTCTCCCGTCTTGCACTCGACCGCGAACACCGGCGCACCGTCCTGCATGACCACGAAGTCCACTTCCCGGCGGTCCGTGTCCCGGATGAAGCGCAGTTCCATGCGGTATCCCTGCGTGTCCTCCAGGTGGTGGCAGTGTTTCAGGAGCTGGCACGCGACCAGGTTCTCGAAGCGCTCCCCCCTGCCCGGAACAGCCGACCAATCCCAGAGATAGAGCTTGGCCTCCTTCTTCACGGCGCGTATGCGCGGGGCGCCGAACGGCGCGATCCGGAAACAGACGTACAGCGCCTCGAGAATGCCGAGCCATCGGGCGACCGTCGCGTGCGCCACACCAATATCCTCGCATAGGTTGCGGATGGACAGCGGCGAGCCGACCCGGTCCGGCAGCGCGTCAACCAGGAGTTCGACCAAGCCGACCTCTCGGACGCTCTCCAGATCCCGCAGGTCTTCGTAGACGACCCGGGCAAGACGCTCCCGCCGCCACCGCCGCGACAGCCGCGTGCTGGCCGAGAGGAACGGTTCCGGAAAGCCGCCGAACTGCATCAGCGCATCGACGTCAGCCCGTGCCGCCACGCCGCTGCCGAGTTCCCCCAGGGAGAACGGATGCAGGCGATGGTAGTGGTAGCGGCCCTGCAGCGAATCCCCGCCCTTGCGGTAGTGGTCGAGCCGGGCCGAGCCCGTGACCAGGAAGGAGACGGCTCGACCCTGCCCGTCGTAGAGTCCCTTGACCAGATTACGCCACCGCGGGAACTTGTGAATCTCGTCCAGGATCACCAGCTCCTGGCCCGGCGGCAGCTTGCCGCGCGAGAGACCGGGACGCACCAGCGGATCGTCCCAGTTGAGGTATGCCGGATGCCGGCTGTCTTCCGTACCGAGAAGCGACAGGGCGAGCGTGGTCTTGCCGACCTGCCTCGGTCCACCGAGGAACACCATCTTGCGGTGGAGATCGTCCTGCACGGCGGCTGCGAGATATCGCTGGAGGAAACGGGACTTGTCGGTCAACGGTTGATCGCTCCAAGGACGTCAGTAAAGTCACCCTAACTCTAAATTACTCATGAGTAAAGTAGAGTCCAGTGGACGATACAGACATCGGCCCGCCCGACGAGCGTGTCGGTCCGTCGGGGTTTGACACACCGTGGGACGAGCGACGAGGGCCTCGCCGCTACGGCGCCAGCCAGCCCTCGAGATCCGCGATCAGCCGGTCCGAATCCACGAAACCGCCCGCGAACAACCGGAAGGAAGCGCCGTCGGCGCTGACCAGGACGCTCGGCAACGCGTTGGTGCCGTATTGCCGCGCGGTCTCGAAGCCCCAGCGGGTGCGCTGGCGTACCGGTTCCGAGTCCATCAGCGGCCGCAGCCGGTCGCGGGGGACGTCGAACTCCTCGCCGGTGGCGAGGAGCGCGTCGAGGTCGTTGACGTTGACGCCCTCGGCGAAGAACCGCTGCTGCAGGCGGTGCGTGTAGCCGAAAGGCGGCGCACTGCGGGCGTCGCGCATGGCCTCGGCGGCGAGACAGGGCAGCAGGCTGTTGTAGACCGTCCCGTCCGGCAGATCGTGGGAGAAGTACTGCCCGGTCACCGCGGTCACCTCGTCCCACAGCGCGTTCAGCCGGTCCCGGCCGTAGGCGCCGACCGGCTTCGTGCTGTGGACGTTGATGCCGCCGAGCACGATTTCGAACGCCACCCGGCCCGCCAGGGCTGCCATGGCCGCCTCGAAGTGCGGCGTCGTGCCCCAGCACCACGAGCACATCGGGTCCGTCACGAAGCGCACGGCCGGCGACACTATGCGGCCCTCCCCTCGATCACCGACAGTCCTTCCAAAATCACCTCCCCGATGATCGCACTGTCGGCGTACCCCGCGTCACGCAGGGCCCCCACGCAGGCGCGCGCCGAAGCCGCCGGCAGGCCGGCGAGCAGGCCTCCCGCGGTCTGGGGATCCGCGAGCAGGCGCAGGCGCGGATCGCCGGAGCCCCGTCCGCGCACGACATAGTCGTCGAGGGCGCGCTCGTTGTTCGGCTGCAGCGAACTCTGCACGCCCTCCTCCATCAGGGCGACGGCGGCGGGCACCATCGGCACGTCGCCGAGATGCAGGCGCGCGGCCGCGCCGGACGCCCGGGTCATTTCGGAGAGATGCCCGGCCAGCCCGAACCCCGTGACGTCCGTACACGCCGTCGCGCCGTGCGCCACGAGGATGCGCGCCGCCGCCGCGCTCGAAGCGTCCATCAGGTCCAACGCGGCAAGCAGGTCCCGTCCCGACGTGCGTCCCTGCATCGCCCCCGCAAGGAGTGCGCCGGTCCCGAGGGCCTTCGTGAGGACGAGGCTCTGCCCCGCCCGCAGCCCGCCCTTCGCAAGCACCGCGTCCGGTGCGGCGCCGGTGACCGCAAAACCGGCCGAGAGTTCCGCGCCCTCCGCCGAGTGCCCCCCGGCCAGGGTGACATCGTGGGCATGGAACACGGAGACCGCCCCGGCCATCACCTGGTAGAGATCTTCCTCCATCAGGGCGTCCGCCATCACCGGCACGGTGACCAGGGCCAGCGCGTGACGCGGGGCGGCGTTCATGGCGAAGAGATCGTTCATCGCGTGGTGCGCCGCGATGCGGCCGAAGCGGTAGGGGTCGTCCACCATGGCGCGGAAGCCGTCGCAGGTCATGGCGAGGGTGGCGGACTCCAGCCGCACGACCGCCGCGTCGTCGCCAATCCCCTGCACCACGTCGTGTGCCGACTGCTCCGGCAGCCGGCGCAGCACCCGCGCGAGGATGTCCGCGCCGAGCTTGGCGCCGCAGCCGCCACAGCGCATCGCGTCCGGAGCGTCCGCGCGGAGCCCCGCGGCGAGTGCCGGCGATGGCGTTTCCATCGCGGGCAGTTCCTGGAACCGGCGCATGAAGCGCCGGTCGATCCAGTCCTTCCAGACCCATACCCACTGGCCGGACACGCGCCACGGCCCGCGGGACGCGACGGCACGCCCGTCCGCGGTTCCGATCAGGGCCAGGGCCCGCCGTTGGGCCCGGTAGCGCCGCAGCGGTCTGCCGAGGGCGTGGCGGCGGAGGTTGTCCGCCAGCACGGGGCCCTGCCGGACCGCGAACACGCCCGATTTGGGGCGCGGTGCGCGGCGCATGCCGGCGGCGTCCCCGGCCGCGAAGACATCGGGATGCGACGTCGACTGGAGCGCGCCGTTCACCTCCACGAAACCGTCGGCGTCGGTCGCCAGTCCACTGTCCCGCAACGCGGCGAAAGGCTCGACACCCGTGACCCAGAAAACGTGTTCATGGGGCAGCGACCGCCCGTCGCGCCCGCGGACACGGTCTTCCTCCACCGCTTCGACGAAGAAGTCCGTATGGAGCTCGACATCGCGCGCGGACAGGAGCCGCCGCAACTTGCGCCGCACCGCGCCGGTGTGCCCCACCAGGATTCCCGCGTCCGCGGTCACCAGCGTGCACCGCGCCGTACCCGGATAGCGCGCCCGCATCGCCAGTGCAAGCTCCACGCTGCCGGGGCCCCCGCCCACCAGCACGAGGTGCATCGGCCCGCGCTCCAGCTCCTCGCAGACCGCGTTCCACCGGGGCAGAAACTGGCCGATCGGCTTGACGGGGGTGATCCAGGGGCGTTCCGCGTGCCCTCCGCCCGGTACGCCGCCGGTGTTGAGGGACAGGATGTCGTAACGCAGCGGCGGCCGGTCTTCCATGACCACCCGGTGGCCGTCGAGGTCCAGTCCCGTGACTTCCGCGGGGATCAGGCGGGCCTCGGCGAAGCGGGCGAGCCGCGCCACGTCGATGTGCATCTCGTCCCGGTCGTAGTGGCCGGCGACGTGTCCCGGCAGCATCCCCGAGTACGGCGTGTGGATTTCGCGGGCGACCACCGTGAGGCGGATGCCCGGCTCCGGCCGCATGCCGAAACGCCGCAGCACCTGCACGTGGCTGTGCCCCGCGCCGACGAGCACGATGTCGCGGACGGCGGGTGCGGCCGGTTGCATCGCCTTTGGCCACGAACGGCGCGCGAACGGCGCCGCCTGTGGCATTACTCTCCCGCGGCGGACGCGTCCTCCGGGGCGCGCGCCGTACGCTGCGCCTTGGCCTTTGCCTGCGCCTGCATGACCGCCCAGTACTCGGCCTGATCCAGGCCGCCGTTCCCGTTCCGGTCGCCCTGGGCGAGTGCCTCCCCGAACTCCTCCCGCATGTCCGCGGGCACCTCGTCCAAACGGACGTTGCCGTCGCGGTCCCGGTCCAGGAAGCCGACCGTCTGCACGACCTCGGTACGCTCCGGATTGTCGATGGGCCGGTCGGAAGTCTCTTCGAGCCAACTGAACACGAAGTCGCCGTAGAGCATCTCGTCGGCCGAATACAGCCCCCACGTGATGTCCCGCGCCGGGTCCGGGTTGCCCGCGTTCTGGACGGAGTTGTCGTACACGGTCGTATGTATCAGCCGGGTCCCGGCGGGCAGCATGCGCGGCTCGACGAACTCGTAGCCCCGCTGCCAGTTGAAGTCGTAGTTCGGCACCGAGAGGATCGTCTCTTCCCGTCCGTCGGGGTAGTGCAGCGCGAACGTCGAACTCTTGCCCCGGTAATGCGAGTGCGGCAGCACCTGGTAGAGCATCGCGTCCCGGTAGAACTCGAAGTACGCGGACTCCTCGTGGTCCCGCGCATGGGCCGGGATGCGAATGGTCGGATTGAGCGCCACGCTGTGGCGCAGGAAGTTGGCCGGCGGCTCGTCATGGAAATACAGGCCCATGCGCGTGCGGTCCGTCACGACCTTGCCGTACGGCGTGTAGTGCATCTGGAACAGGAACCCGACGCCCCGCGGCACGAACACGCCCGTCCCCTCCGGCATGACCTGCGGTCCGGTGCCCGGCGCGTAGCCGCCGAGGTAGTTGTTCATGAGGCTCTCGCCGGAGTACTTCACCTCGCCGCCGGGGTCCGTCGTGCCGGCGAGCACGTGGTGCACGACCTCGGTGACGCCGGGGTCGATGGCCATGGCCCGTACCCAGACGTCCCGGTCCAGCGGATTCGCGACCACGGGGAACTGGTACTCGACGATCCCGGACGCAGCCACCTCGAACGGTGGGAGCTCGACGATGAGATCGGGCTCGCCCATGGGCCACTCGGGCGCCGGCTCGACCGCCTCCGCGAGCGGGTCCGGCCCCTCGCCCCGGGGAGCGCCGGCTTCGACCCAGTGCACGAGCGTCTGGCGCTCCTCCACCGACAGCCCGCGGTCGTTCTTCCAGCTCCCGACATGCGGGTCGGCGTGCCAGGGCGGCATGCGTTTCGTGCGCAGCACTTCGCGGATCATCGGTGCGAAGCCGCGCACCATCGGGTAACCCGTCATCGCCCACGGCGCGATGCCGCCGGGGCGGTGACACTCCTGGCAGTTGTCGCGCAGGAGGGGCGCGACGGTGTCGCTGTAGGAAATCTGCGTATGGTCCGCCTCGGCGCCCGGCAGGTTGATCAGGCAGCCCTTGGCGGCACGCGCCGCACTGTCCTCGACGGCCACGGCGTCCCCCGCCAGCACGGCGTCGAGCGCGTCGCGCAGGTAGTGCTCCGATGCGGTCTGCTTCTGGCGCTCGTAGGTCAGGCGATCGTTGACCGCGCCGCGGTAGGCGATCTCCCAGCGGCGGGGATCGATGACCAGGACCTCGGCCGTGCGCGTCAGCCCCAGGGACTCGCCCACGAGCTGCGTCTCGTCGACGAGGATGGGATAGGGGATGTCCCACTCGGCGGCTTCCGCGGCGATGGCTTCGCGACCGTCCTGCAGGTTGGAGTTGATCATCAGGAAACGCACGTTGCGATCCCCGTAGGCGTCGCTGATCGCCCGGTAGTCGGGCAAGGCGTTGCGCACGATGGGACAGCCGTTGCCCTGCACGATCAGCACGATCGCGGCGGCGTCCGAGTAGTAGTGGAGCTCGTGCGCCTGACCCTCCTGATCGAGCAGCATGAAGTTGTCCACGCGCATCGCCTGGCCGGCTACCGCTGCCAGCAGACAGGCGCATGCCAAGAGTGCTTTCATTCGCGAGTCCTCCGTGATGGCCGCGATTCTACAGGGGTTGGTGCGCTGCGTCAGACCCCGGGGGCGGTGCTGCCTTACCCGGGAAATCACTCAGGAAATCGAGGTTGGTCCCGGCGTCGCGCCCGCCCAGGGTGCGGTTCCGGCCGAGGTCCCGGGCCCTGCCGACCACGTCCTTTCCGAAGCGCTCGATCAGGGCATCGAGCGTGTGCTCGAGCCGGCGGACCCGGCCTTCCCGGTCGAAAAGCCGGTCGAAGAGCTGGAGCTGTTCGGGGGACCCGGCCGGACACAGGTCGTAGGCGGCCATGCCGACCAGGCGAAAGGGCCCGGGACTCCCGAATGCGTCCAGGAGCCGGCCGGCGGTCTCGTACAGGATGTCCGCCACGTCCGTCGCGCGGGCGAGCACGCACTGCCGGGTCAGCATTTCGAAGCGCGCGGTCTTCAGGCGCACCCGTACGCCCCGCGCCGCGCAGCCCTTGCGTCGCAGGCGGCGCCCGATGCGGTCGGCCGCGTCGCGCAGGTGCGGCAGGATCTCCGCCCGCGTCGAGACATCGGCGAGCAGGGTCCGGTCCGACCCCACGCTGCGGCACGCGCGGCCGCCTTCCACCCGTCTCGGATCCCGTGCGTTCGCGAGGGCCGCGAGATGCGCGCCGAGGCTGCCGAGGCCGCGATGCAGCGTGCGCGGGTCGCAGCGCGCCACGTCGCCGATGGTGTGCAGCCCGAGCGCCG
Organism: Pseudomonadales bacterium; assembly: GCA_963664635.1. GTDB lineage: Bacteria > Pseudomonadota > Gammaproteobacteria > Pseudomonadales > Azotimanducaceae > VXNE01. Next base: position 2,955,440 of record OY761542.1, read on the forward strand.
CGAGCTTCGGCAGCGTTTTCGGTCCCGCGCCGAACAGGCGCGAGACCGGCTGCGGCGCGAGCCACGCCTTCGCCTCCCCGGGCGGCACCACGGTGAGTCCATCCGGCTTCCGGTAGCTGCTGGCCGCCTTGGCGACGTACTTGGTGCCGGAGACGCCGACGCTGGCCGTGAGCCCGGTGGCTTCGCGCACGGCATCCCCGATGCGCCGCCCCATCTCCGCGGGCGCACCGAAGATGCGCTCGGCGCCCGAGAGTTCGATGAACGCTTCGTCCAGGCTCAGGGGCTCCACGCACGGCGAGAAGTCCCCGAAGACCCGCATGATCGTGCGGGAGATTTCCTCGTACCGGTCGAAGCGGGGCGGGACCGTCACCGCCTCCGGGCACAGGCGGCGGGCCCGCGCGACCGGCATGGCGCTGCCGACCCCGAACGGCCGCGCCTCGTAACTCGCGGTCAGGACGACGCCCCGCTCGCCGCGCGGACCGACGAGCACCGGATGTCCCCGCAGTTCCGGATGGTCGAGCTGCTCCACCGCCGCGTAGAAGGCGTCCATGTCGGCGTGGGCGACGATGCGCGGCCAGGAGGTCTCGCTCATGGCGCCAAGCATACTGTACGAATACACAGCAGACAAACGCCGCGGAGCCTCGAAAGAGGCCCCCGGTCAGGCGGCGGGGGCCTTGCCGGTCACGATCCAGAGCGGGTCGCCGGCCTCGGGAGAGCGGTCGACGAAAGCGACCTCCGCGAAGCCGCCGAGGTCCAGGTAGGCCCCGACCAGGCGGATGCGGTCGCGCGGCGGTAACTGGTGGAAGGCGCGTATGGCCTTGGTCGGGAAGCACCGGTGCGACATGGCCACGCAGAGCTGCCCGCCGGGTCGCAGCACCCGGGCGATGGAGCGCATCGTCTCGACCGGCCGGACGAGGTACTGGATCGACACGGCGATGGTCGCCCTGTCGAAGGCGGCGTCGCCGTACGGCAGTTCCGGGTCCGCGTTGAGGTCGTGGACGCAGCGTTCCGTCAGGCGCGGGTTCCGGTCGAGTTCCGCCGCGTTCATGCCGAGGCCGGCGACGCGCCCGAGGATCACGTCCGGCGGATAGTGCGACACCCAGGACGACATCAGGTCGAGGACGTCCGTGGCCGGAAGCAGGAACTCGCGGTACCACTCGGTGAGCGCGTCGATCGTGACCTGATCGATGTGCTGCACGAAGCGCGGCTCGCGATAGAACTCGCCGTCGGGACTCGTATCCACGCGATCGAAGAAGTTGTCCGGGAAGTCTGGCGTGGCCACGGCTGGGGGTCGCGAGGGTGTGTCCCCATGCTACACGGACGACGCCCCGGGCCGCCCACGCGGGTCACGGGCGGCTCCGCGGAAGCAACGCGTCACCGTTCCAGTCCTGCCAGGAAAGGTCGAGGCGCTTGCAGGGCCACATTGTCGCCTTAGCCCGCCGGCCTTCGCCCTATCGCGCCTGCCCGAGCATGTCCTTGAGGTCTGTGAACAGACGCTCACAACTCTGGCAGCGCTGACGCACTTTGGCGGGTTCGATCATCCCAAGCAGCGCCCGCACATGGCGAATCTTGTGGTATGTGCCCTTGGAAGTACCGCGCGTTGCCTCCCGCAGGTCTCGAGCAACATCGCTCTTGGGCACCGCCTCCAGATCGGCCGCGTTCGACAGGGCGCTCGCGCGGAAACCCTGGCCATAGAACCCTGCCAAGGCGGCCGGATCAGCGACCATCCATGTTTCCATGGTCTGCACCATCAGGTGGACCGCCCGCTCGCTTGCAGAGCTCAGATCCCAACCATCTCGATCTTGCAGATGGTCGATGGGCGCTCTCGTCAGAGACTCCTCAGCATCGACCAGTAAAATCGCCACGTCCTTGGCACCTTGGTTTTCCAGGGCTCTCAGGAAGCCCCGGCGCGCCCGGTCGCGACCGCCGCAAGCGATGAGCTGCCAACGCCAGCCAAGCGACTCGGCCGCCGCCTTTGCCTCGCCCAGAAACGCGTTCATCCCTGGCGAAGCTCAGCCTTCCCGTTCTTGCGGTCGCCCCCACCCTCCACGTAGATTGAGATCACCGTCACGGATTGGCGCCCAACTCCCCCATCCGCCAAAGGTCCCCGAGTTGATAGTCCGAGAGCCAATGGGTCAGGTGCTCCGGGTCCAGGCGCCGAAGCGACGTTCCGGCTCCCAACCGCTCGCAAGCCACCACACTGTCCACATCAGAACTGAGCGCGGAAACCAGGGCATCGGAGTGCGTCGTCACGATTAGCTGCATGCGGTCGGAGGCATCAACCAGTAACTCGGCGACAATCGCGAGCGCATCGGGGTGCAGACCCAGTTCCGGCTCCTCCATGCAGACGAGGGGTGGTGACTGCGGGCTCAACAGGATAGCGAGCAACGCAATGAACCGAATGGTCCCGTCCGATAGGCGGGTTGACGGGATCGGCGACGAAAAACCGCGCTCGTGCATGTAGAACTGCACCGCGCCGGCGGAAATCGGAGTGGTTATGCGTTCGAACCGAGGGAAGAAGCGTCTCAGGAGTTCGTTGAAACGGGCCGGCTCGTGGTGTTCGATCTGGCTGAGCACAAGCGCGAGATTGCTGTTGTCGGGAAGGAGGACGCTCTCCGGCAGATCGGCCATCTGCGGTTTCCGTACGGTCGGATAACGTCCGAACGTCCAATCTCGAAACGTCGTGATGCGGGAAAAGCGTTCGCCAAGGCGAGTCACCTCGGGGTACTGTTCGGGGTCCTTGCGCTGTGCCAGCACCGATTGATCGGGGAGCAGCGTCTCGCGGGCCAGCCCCCGAGGGGCGTCCTCGCTCCGGAGTTTGATGGCCGGATGGCCGCGCTGATAGCGGTAGTAGAAGTAGACATCCTCCTCCGCCGCGGATCGCGGCCGGACTTCCTCGACCGCCTCGTCCAGAACCTCGAGCCGCCCCCTGGCGTCGCCGGCGAACTCCAAGCGGTACCGCAAGGGCTGCCCTGATGGAGTGCCATCCCCGATGACTGCATCCACCGTTGCCGCATCGCCGCCCCCGCCCTTCCAGATCCACTCACCGGCGCCGCCGCCATCTCGAATGGCCGAGGCGAAATCGGTCGGGGTGGCGCGGAGCAACTCCATCGCCTCCAGTACGTTGGACTTCCCCGCGCCATTCGGGCCTATCAGCACGTTCAGGGGCTGGAGCTCGAACGGAACCCGGGGCAAACGAGAGAAAGCCATCCAGACGCAAACTGTGGATCGTCCTCATGTCATGATCGTCTCATCGCCCCGTTCGCGGATGTCTGCTCGCGAACCGCGCTCCACCGCACTCCGCACACGCGGAAGGCGAGCAGGGGCATTCTCCACTGTCGGACTGACATGGGTCGAGACTCCAGAAAACGTCTCCCCGAGCATGAGCATGACCTGCGCGGCGTGGTGACCCTCTTCAGTTAACATCGCCCCATGCCCAACGCCTTGCTCTACGACTGCTTCAGCGGCATCTCCGGCGACATGCACATCGGCGCCATGGTCGACCTCGGCGTGCCGGAGGACTACCTGCGGGGCGCGCTGGCGAAACTCCGGCTGGCCTCGGAGTTCGAGCTGGTGCTCGCGCCGGGGCGCAAGCTGGGGATCACGGGAGTGCAGGCCACGGTCCGGCTGGCCGAGGACGCGCCGCGCCCCCACCGCCGGCTGGCGCATATCGTGGACATCATCCAGGAGGCCGGCTACCCCGGGAGCGTCGAGAGCCGCGCGACAGGCATCTTCCGGGCCCTGGCCGAGGCGGAGGCCGGCATCCACGGCATCGGCGTGGACGAGGTGCACTTCCACGAGGTGGGTGCGACCGACGCCATCGTCGACATCGTGGCCGCCGCCGTCGCGCTCGACTGGCTCGGCATCGAACGGGCGTGGTCGCGCACCGTAGAGGTCGGCGGCGGCATGGTGCGCTGCGCGCACGGCCTGATGCCCGTCCCCGCGCCGGCGACGGCCGCGCTGCTCGCGGGCGCGCCCTGCAGCTACGGGCGCGTGGAGGCCGAGACCACGACGCCGACCGGTGCGGCCATCCTCCGGGGCACGGTGGACACCTTCGCCGAACCCGGGCGGTTCACGGCCGGCCGGGTCGGCTACGGGATCGGGCAGAAGGACTTCGCCATTCCGAACGTCCTGCGCGTGATGCTCGGGACGGCGGACGCCGACGCCAACGTGCCCTACGAGACCGAGACCAACGTCGAGATCGACTGCAACATCGACGACATGAACCCCGAGGCCTTCCAGCCCCTGATCGAGGGACTCTTCGAGGCGGGCGCCCGCGACGTGATGGTGACCCCCGGCCTGATGAAGAAGTCCCGCCCGGCGCACCGCGTCTCGGTCCTCGCGCATCCGGACGACCTGCCGGCGCTCGTGGAGCGCCTGGTCCGGGACTCCACGACGATCGGCGTCCGTTTCCGCGACGTGCAGAAATGGATGCTGCCCCGCGAGACCGTCACCGTCCCGACGTCCCTCGGCGACGTGCGGGTGAAGGTCGCGACGCTGCCGGACGGCCGCCGCAAGTGGAAGGCGGAGCACGACGACGTACTGCGCCTGGCGCGCGAGCGCGGCGCGGACTACCTGGCGAGCAGGGACACCGCCGAACGGGATATCGCGGCATGGATGAACGACTGAGCCGGCTCTCCGGCCTGCTCGACGCCTTCCGGGCGGGGGACGCGTCGCTCTCGGACACCATCGAGCGCATCGACGCCGCGTACTTCGAGCGGGCCGGGGACGTCACCGTGGACCATGACCGGGCCCGGCGCACCGGCGCACCGGAGGTGATCTACGGGGAGTTCAAGACCCCGGTGCAGATTCTCAGGACCTTCCGCGCCATCCGCGCCCGCGGCCAGAACGTGCTGGCGACGCGCGTGCAGCCGCAGAAGTACGCCGCCATCGAGGCCGACCTCGAGGGCGCGGATTACCACCCGGTCGCCCGGGCGATCACGCTGCGGCAGCAGGCGCCCGACGCGGTCGAGACCGGGATCGCGGTGGTCACGGCCGGCACCTCCGACGCCCCGGTGGCCGAAGAGGCCGCCGTCACCTGCGAGTTCTACGGCAACCCCGTCCTGCGCATTCAGGACGCCGGCGTCGCGGGTATCCACCGGCTCCTGGCCCGTGCCGCGGAGTTGCGCGAGGCCCAGGTCGTCATCGTGGTCGCCGGGATGGAAGGCGCGCTGCCCAGCGTCGTCGGGGGCCTCGTCGACAAGCCCGTGATCGCCGTGCCCACGAGCGTCGGCTACGGCGCCTCGTTCGGGGGCGTCGCGGCGCTCCTGGGGATGCTGAATAGCTGCGCGTCGGGGGTCGCCGTCGTGAACATCGACAACGGCTTCGGCGCGGGCTTCCTCGCAAACCGCATCAACCGGCTCTAACATGCCCCCCATGGATACCGCCACGGTCGACCGCTACGCCGCGCTCAAGGAGTTCGTGGGCGGCTTCGACTCCGCGCTCATCGCCTATTCGGGCGGCGTGGACTCGTCGCTGGTCGCCTATGTCACGGCCGAGGTGCTCGGCGAGAACGCCCTTGCCGTCACGTCCGGCTCGCCGAGCCTGAAGCGCAGCGACCTGGCCCTGTCGCAGACCCTCGCGACGCGGTGGGGCATGCCGCACCGCGTCATCGTCACCGACGAGATGGACAATCCCGAGTACCGCGCGAACCCGGTGAACCGCTGCTTCCACTGCAAGACGTCGCTGTACGAACACCTCGACGAGATCGCGCGCAGCGAGGGTTTCGAGGTCGTCTTCAACGGCACCAACGTCGACGACCTCGGCGACCACCGCCCGGGCCTGATGGCCGCCGACAACTTCGAAGTGCGCTCGCCCCTGGTCGAGACCGGTTTCCGCAAGGCCGACATCCGCGTGCTGGCGGCCCATCTCGGCCTCGACAACGCGCAGAAACCGCAGTCCGCGTGCCTGTCGAGCCGCGTACCGTACGGGACGGCGATCGACGAGGGCATGCTGCGGCAGATCGAGCGCGCCGAGAGCGCCCTGCTCACCCTGGGATTTTCACAATTCCGCGTGCGCCACCACGGCGACGTCGCACGTCTCGAGATCGTGCCGGAGGAGTTCGAGGCGGCGCTGGGACGGCGCGACGCCATCGTCGAGCGCGTGAAGGCGTGCGGTTACCGCTTCGTGGCGCTGGACCTGGCGGGATTCCGTTCCGGATCGATGAACGAAGGGGTGGTCCGCCCGTTCGATCCGCGCTCCCCCTGACGGCGCGCGCGACGCCACGCGCTGGAGCGGCTGGCGAATGACGAAGGACGAATTGCTCGAGCTGGTCGCGAACGGCGAGAATTCCGGCGTAGAGTTCAAGCGCGACGACCTCCGCCCCGAGCGGCTCGCAAGGGAAGTCGTGGCGTTCGCCAACTTCCAGGGTGGACGCATCCTGCTGGGCGTCGACGACGACGGCACCATCCGCGGCATCCACCGCCCGGGCCTTGAGCGGTGGGTGATGGACACGGTGTTCGGACGCTATGTGCATCCCATCATCATCCCGTTCTACGAGGAGGTGCGGATCGACGAGACGCGCCGCGTGGCGGTGCTCACGCTGAGCCAGGGCACCAGCAAGCCGTACGTGGTGCGCGGGCGGGGCCGTGAAGACACCTACGTACGGATCGGGAGCACCTCCCGCCTGGCGACGCGCGAGCAGCAGGCTCGCCTGCACGCCCTCGGCGGCCTGTTGCAGGCGGAACTCCTGCCCGTGTCCGGTAGCGGGCTTGCGGACCTGAGCCGGGACCGCCTGCGCGATTACCTCGCGTCCGTCGTCGGCGACGCGGTACTGCCGGAGAACGATGCCGACTGGCACGCACGCCTGTGCGGGCTCGCGTTCATGCGCGAAGCCGAGCGCGCTCCTCCGGTCTGCACGATCGCCGGCCTGGTCCTGTTCGGGCACGCCCCGCGCCGGCTCCTGCATCGTACCGGCATACGCTGGATGGCCTTCGACGGCCACGACAAGGGCCACGGGGCACTGGACGACCGGCTGATCGACGGGCCGCTTGTCGCGCTGCGCAACGGCGCGTTCGGACGGTCGGGCGAGACGTCGGATGGCGGGCTGCTCGAGCGCCTGTCCGAGGCGATGCGGCCGTTCGTCTCGGTGGAGTCGGGCCCGGTGGACACTTCGATGCGCCGCGAGCTGTCCTGGCAATATCCGCTCGCGGCGCTGCGCGAGGCGGTGGTCAACGCGCTCGCGCACCGCGACTGGACGCGCTACGAAGAGATCGAGGTGGTCCGCTACGCCAACCGGCTGGAAATCCTGAGTCCTGGCGCGCTACCGAACTCCATGACCGTGGAGAAGATGGTCGCGGGCCAGCGCTCGCCACGCAACCCGCTGATCGTGGAGGTGTTGCGCGACTACGGCTACGCCGATGCGCGCGGCATGGGCGTGCGCCGGAAGATCATCCCGCTGCTCCTGGAGCACAACGGGGCCGAGCCCGACTTTGAAGCGACCGAGGACCATCTGCGGGTGGTGATGTACGGGCGATCCGCGCCGGGGGCGACCACAGACTGAGCCAGTGCCCCCCATTGCGCCGCGTTGTCAGGACGACCGTTCCACGCGGCGATAGATGCTCATCATCTCGTCGCCGTACCGTTCGATCTGACGTTCCATGCTCTCGCCGTGTTCGGTGTACTTCTTGTGAACCTCAGGCAAGTGTCGCCAGTCGTCCAGCGTATCTACCTCGCCGCGGTTCGCATGCCACACCGCTTGCCGGACTATCGGCTGCGTCATGCAGATGTTCTGCCACGGATCAACCTCCATCTCCGATCGTATCTTGTCCCGCAGATCCCTGAGCCGATCCTCGGCCATCGACGGCGTGATGTCGGACGGCTCCTGCCGGCTGTCCTTCTGGTCAATCGAGCCGGACAGCGGGTCGAGCAACTCGTCCGGATACGCGACTTCCGCCAATGCCTGTAACTCATGTTCCGCAGCGCGTAGCCGGCCCGCCTCTTCCTCGCTCAAGGCCACCACGTTTTCGAGCTTCTCCGTAGAGGACGCGATTTCTGCCCTGATCTGGTCCACCGCCGCTTCCAGACGTCCGCCTAGCCCGCATTTCTCACCACGGGGCGCGATGATCGCGGAGGATCCTGGTCCTGTGCGCGTGCTCGCGACCGAGAGCATAGCGGGGCCTACGTTTGAGGGAGCATGTGCGCGCACAGGGCCAGGAGACCCGCGAGGGCGCGGCCAGCGCGGTCCGCGGGCGATCAACGAAGCCGTGATGGACCAAAACACCTCGCAGAACCAATGACGTGTCATCCTGGCACAAGCGACGTGGTGAGAAATGCGGGCTAGCCGCGTCTCGAGCGTCTCGAGTTCACTAGCGCCCTTGCCGTTGGCCGTATGCTCCCTCAGATGCGCCAACTTACCCTTCAGGACTTCGTTCTCTCGTCCCTGCTCCGCCAGCCGAGTCGCTAGCTCGGTCTCAGCCTCCGTTGCCGTCACCGCCCTGATTAACTCCGCGCATTGAGTCGCCAACCGTTCAGTACGGTCTGGTCCAAGGATGCAGACGTCCAGAATCGAGAGAACGACTCCGCAGAGGACCGTAACGTCCGAAGTGGTCGGAGGTTCGTTCACATGGTGCTGTTGCAGATTCCGGTGTTCCACCAAGAGCTGGTAGAGCCTGGGCAGGTGCTGGCACCTCTTGCGGAACATCCGGTAGTCGCTTCGACCGCGCATCTCCTCCCGCAACGCATGACCGACCCCCGCAAGGTCACCTCCTGGTCTCGTATCCGGATCTTCTTGCGTACCAGGAGGTCCCTGGCGCCCGCGAGGTCTGCTATGTCGTCGACTTTCAGCTCATGGACCTTGATGCCCTGGAGAGTTCCGATGCGCTTCATCACGGCACGGAAGGTCTCCCTGGCGATCTCGACGAGCAGCCCGGTGTTCGGCCCCTCCAGCAACGCCCGGTAGCGCTTGTCCCGTTCGTCTGCATTCATGAGCCGTTCCGGTCCTGTGGGGCCTGTCGCGCGCCAAGTGGAATTCGGATGTGCTCCACGAGCTCCCGAACCTCCTCCGGCGGTCTTGCCGTGACCGCGCTGACCGAGACCGCCACCGCCAGATTCAGCATCGCCCCAAGCGCCCCGATCCCCTCCGGCGAGATTCCGAACAGCCAGTTGGCCGGGTCGTTGCCGTAGGCGGGGTCCACGCCGAACTTGAAGTAGACGATGTAGGACACCGTGAACACGAGGCCCACGAGCATCCCCACGATGGCCCCCTCGCGGTTCACGCGCCGGCTGAAGATGCCGAGCAGGATCGCGGGGAACAGCGACGCGGCGGCGATGCCGAACGCGAACGCCACGACCTGGGCGACGAACCCGGGCGGGTCGTAGCCGAGGTAGCCGGCCATCAGGATCGCGACGCCGGCGCTGATCCTCCCGACCAGCAGTTCGCGTTTCTCCGAGATGCGCGGCGTCAGCACCCCCTTGGCGATGTCGTGGGAGATGGCCGCCGAGATCACGAGGAGCAGCCCCGCGGCCGTCGAGAGCGCGGCGGCGATCCCGCCGGCGGCGACGAGGGCGACCACCCAGTTGGGGAGGCCCGCGATCTCCGGGTTCGCGAGCACGATGATGTCGCGGTCCACCGTGAGCTCGTTCCCCTCCCAGCCGTACTGCGCCGCGCGCTCCGCGAACTCCGGGTTGGCGTCGTTGTAGTACTGGATGCGGCCGTCCCCGTTCCGGTCGGTGAAGGACAGCAGGCCCGTCTCTTCCCACGTCCTGAACCACTGCGGGCGCTCTTCGTAGACGAGGTTGCCGTCCGGGGCCCCCACTTCGCCGGTCTGCATCGTCGTCGTGAGGTTGAGCCGCGCAATGGCTCCGACGCCGGGCGCCGTCGTGTACAGGATCGCGATGAAGAGCAGCGCGTAACCCGCTGAACTCCGCGCGTCCCGGACCCGCGGGACCGTGAAGAAGCGGACCACGACGTGGGGCAGTCCGGCGGTGCCGATCATCAGCGCCAGGGTGATGAAGAAGACGTCGACGCCGCTCTTGGTGCCGCTCGTGTACGCCGGGAAGCCGAGGTCGGTCACGATGCGGTCGAGGGTGACGAGCAGCCACGCGCCGCCGTCGGCCACCGTGCTGCCGAAGGCGATCTGCGGGATCGCGACGCCCGTCACCTGCAGCGATACGAAGACCGCCGGCACCGTGTAGGCGAAGATCAGCACGCAGTACTGGGCGACCTGCGTGTAGGTGATCCCCTTCATCCCGCCAAGCACCGCGTAGAAGAACACCACCCCCATGCCGACCAGCAGTCCCGTGGTGATGTCCACCCCGAGGAACCGCGAGAAGACGATGCCGACGCCCCGCATCTGCCCCGCGACGTAGGTGAAGGAGATGACGATGAGGCAGACGACCGCGACGACGCGGGCGGTCCGCGAGTAGTAACGCTCGCCGATGAACTCGGGGACCGTGTACTTGCCGAACTTCCTGAGGTACGGGGCCAGCAGCAGGGCGAGGAGCACGTAGCCGCCCGTCCAGCCCATGAGGTAGACGGAGCCGTCGTAGCCGAGGAACGCGATCAGGCCGGCCATCGAGATGAACGATGCCGCCGACATCCAGTCCGCCGCCGTCGCCATGCCGTTGGCGACCGGGTGGACGTGCTTGCCGGCGACGTAGAAGTCCCCGGTGCCCTGCGCCCTGGACCAGAAGGCGATCCCGATGTAGAGCGCGAACGAGGCCCCGACGACGAGGTAGGTCAGCGTGGTGAGGTCCATCAGTCGTCTTCGAGGGGCTCGCCCCTCGCGCTCCCCGGCTGAGGGCTCCTTTCTTGCGAGGGGTTCCCCCTCGCGCTCCCCGGCTGAGGGCTCCTTTCTTGCGAGGGGTTCCCCCTCGCGCTCCCCGGCTGAGGGCTCCTCTCTTGCGAGGGGTTCCCCCTCGCGCTCCCCGGCTGAGGGCTCCTTTCTTGCGAGGGGTTCCCCCTCGCGCTCCCCGGCTGAGGGCTCCTTTCTTGCGAGGGGTTCCCCCTCGCGCTCCCCGGCTGAGGGCTCCTCTCTTGCGAGGGGTTCCCCCTCGCGCTCCCCGGCTGAGGGCTCCTCTCTTGCGAGGGGTTCCCCCTCGCGCTCCCCGGCTGAGGGCTCCCTTCGTCAACCCCGTGCTTGCGGTCGAGCCGTCCCATGCGCCAGGCGTAGAAGAAGATGAGCACGAGGAAGACGTAGATGCTGCCCTGCTGGGCGAACCAGAAGCCCAGGCGGAAGCCGCCGAGCGGGATCCGGTTCAGCACGTCGACGAGCACGATGCCGAAGCCGAAGGACACGACGAACCAGACGGCGAGGCAGCCCGCCACCAGGCGCAGGTTCTCCTGCCAGTAGGTCCTGGGTTTCATGCATCCCTCCTCGCCCGCGAGCGGCTAGTGTAACGAGCCAGCCGCTCGCCGAGTAACAGAGCGAGCAGGCCGCCGTAGAGCGCCGCGTCCATGTAGTCCCCCTTCGACAGCCAGAGCAGGTGGATGCACGCGAGAACGCCGATCGCGTAGACGAGGCGGTGCAGCCGCCGCCAGTTCCGTGCGAGGCGCCGCTGCCAACCCCGCGTCGAGGTCACGGCCAGGGGCACGAGGAGGACGAGGGCAGCGAGGCCGACCGTGATGTACGGCCGTTCGACGAAATCCGCCAGGAACGTTCCCGTGTCGAGGCCCGCCAGCAGCACGAGGTACCCCGTGAAGTGGGCGAATGCGTACGAGAACGCCGCGAGACCGAACGTACGCCGGTAGCGCACGAGCCGGGGGCGTCCCAAGAGCCGCGCGACCGGCGAGACCGCCAGCGTCGCGAGCAGCATGCGGATCGCCCACTCGCCGAGGTAGCGCACGATCGTCTCCGCGGGATCCGGGCCGAACGCCACGCCCGGCTGGCGGATCTCCCGGACGAAGTCGTACGCGAGGATGGCCAGCGGGATGCAGAGCAGCGTGACGAGACAGGCCTGCGTCCAGCGGTACCGCGCTGACGCGTTCACCCGCGGGCTCCCGCCGACCGTCCCGAGGCAGGGCGTACGTCAGTAGTTGCGGCGCAGGTCCATGTCCGCATAGAGCGACGCCACTTCCTCGTACCCATTGAACATCCTGGTCTCGATGCGGTTCGGAGCGAACAGCGTGCTCGGCAACCGACGTTCGCTCGCCTGGCTCCAGCGCGGATGGTCCACGGTCGGGTTGACGTTGGCGTAGAACCCGTACTCGCGAGGCTGCAGGACGTTCCAGGTGGTCTTGGGCCGCCGCCGGGTGATGCGGATGCGGACGATGGACTTCACGCTCTTGAACCCGTACTTCCAGGGCACGACCAGCCGCAGCGGGGCGCCGTTCTGGTTCGGCAGCACCTTGCCGTACATGCCGACGGCGAGGATCGCGAGCGGGTGGTAGGCCTCGTCGAGGCGCAGGGCCTCCACGTAGGGCCAGTCGATGCCGGAGAAGAACGACCGCTGGCCCCGCATCTCGTCCGGACGGTGCAGCGTCGTGAACTCGACGTATTTCGCCGCGCCGGTGGGTTCGAACCGGTCGAGCACGGCCTGCACCGGGAACCCGATCCAGGGGATGACCATCGACCAGGCCTCGACGCAGCGCAGCCGGTACACGCGCTCCTCGAGGTCGACCCCGGCCAGCAGGTCCTCGATGCCGATCTTGCCGGGTTTCGCGACCTCCCCCGACACGTCCACGCTCCACGGGTCCACCGTCATCTCGTGCGCGTAGCGGGCCGGGTCGTCCTTGTCCGTGCCGAACTCGTAGAAGTTGTTGTAGGCGGTGGCGTATTCGATGGGCGTGGTCGCCTCTCCCTCGATGGCCGCGCCGGCGCGGAATCCCCGGGCCGTCAGCCAGTCCTCCGCAAGGGCGTGCGCCCCCGCCGCGCCCAGCGTCAGCGCGGCGCCGCTGCCGATGAACTTGCGGCGCGAGAGGTAGACGCGCTCCGGGGTGATCTCGCTCGGCAGGATTGGTGCACTGCACATATTCTTAGTACCGTGATTGAACTATTAGGTTCAACTTATTGAATTGTTTGTTCGGGCAACTAGCATGCGGGCGGCCACAAGGGTCGCCCCTATGCTGCCGGCGAGGCGGGCGCGCGGAGGCGACCCCAGGCCCAGCGGGCCGGTCCCGACAGTGCGTAGATGGCGAACAGCGCGAGCAGGACCCGCGGCGGATCGGCGAATACCACCGCGAAGCCGAACGCGACCGCGACGAGAGTCACGAAAGGCACGCGGTCGCGCAGGTTGATGGCCTTGAGCGAGAGGTAGCTGAGGTTCGAGACCATCAGCACGCCGGCCGCCAGCGCCACCACGGCGGTCCCGATGCCGGCCCACGTGCTTGCCGGACCCGCCGAGGCCTCGCTCCAGAGCCACACCGAACTGGCCAGCAAGGCGGCGGCGGCAGGGCTCGGCAGCCCCGTGAAGCTCGCGTGATCGCCGCCTTCGGTATTGAAGCGCGCCAGGCGCAGCGCCGCGCAGGCCATGTACACGAAGGTGACCACCCAACCGATCTGGCCGAGGCTCGACAGCGCCCAGGAGAAGGCGACCAGCGCCGGAGCGACGCCGAACGCCACCATGTCCGACAGACTGTCGTACTCGGCTCCGAAGGCGCTCTCGGAACTCGTCAGCCGCGCGACGCGCCCGTCCGCGGCGTCGAGGAGCATCGCGACGTAGATCGCGAGGCCCGCGGCGACGAAGCGCCCGTTCATGCCGGCAACGATGGCGAAGAACCCGGAGAACATCGCACCGGTGGTGATGAGGTTCGGCAGCAGCGCGATGCCGCGCCGATAGCGGTCCCGCGGCCCGCCGGCCGTCCCGCTGTCCAGCGCGCGCAGGCGCCGGCGCCCCGCCCTGCCGGCCGTCTTGCGCGTCGTCTCGTCTTCCCGTTCGAACATGGGGACGGTCCCGTGCGTTTCCGCGTCAGTTCTTCTGACGGTCGACCAGCTTGTTGGCCTCGATCCAGGGCATCATCGCCCGCAGCCTCGCGCCCACCTGCTCGATGTCGTGCGCCTGGCTGATGCGGCGCATCGCCTTGATGGTGGGCGCTCCGGCCTGATTCTCGCTGACGAATTCGCGGGCGAACCGCCCGGATTGAATCTCCCCGAGTATGCGCTTCATCTCCTGCTTTGTCTCATCGGTGACGATGCGCGTGCCCCGGGTCAGCCCGCCGTATTCCGCCGTGTTCGAGACCGTGTACCACATGTTCCCGATGCCGCCCTCGTAGAAGAAGTCCACGATCAGCTTGAGTTCGTGCAGACACTCGAAGTACGCCATCTCCGGCGCGTATCCCGCCTCCACCAGGGTCTCGTAGCCGGCCGTCACCAGCGCCGCCGCACCGCCGCAGAGCACCGCCTGCTCGCCGAACAGGTCGGTCTCGGTCTCTTCGCGGAACGTGGTCTCGATCACCCCGGCTCGCCCCGCGCCGATGCCGGAGGCGTAGGAGAGCGCGATGTCCCGGGCGCGACCGCTCGCATCCTGCCCGATGGCCACCAGCGAGGGCACGCCGCCTCCTTCCACGTACGTGGAGCGCACGGTGTGGCCCGGGCCCTTGGGCGCGATCATGATGACGTCGAGGTCGTCGCGGGGCTCGACAAGGCCGAAATGGATGTTGAAGCCGTGCGCGAAGGCGATCGCCGCCCCGGCCTTGATGTTGGGCAGTATCTCGTCGCGGTAGATGCCCTGCTGGTGCTCGTCCGGCGCGAGGATCATCACGAGGTCCACCCCCGCCACGGCCTCGCCAACCGCCGCCACCCGAAACCCCGCGTTCTCCGCCTTCGGCCAGGAACCGCCCCCGGGGCGCAGGCCGATGGCGATGTCCGCGACCCCGGAATCGCGCAGGTTGTTGGCGTGCGCGTGTCCCTGCGAGCCGAAGCCGACGACGGCCACGCGCATGTTCTGCACGATCGAGAGATCCGCGTCCTTGTCGTAGTAGACCTGCATGGTTGCTCCTCTTTCGTTGCCGTCGTTTCTTTTCACTCGAGCCGGTCGTGCCGCTCGTTCCGGTCGTTCGCTCGTTCCGGTCGTTCCGCTCGTTTTCCCGGCGTTTCCACCGTCCTGCCGGGCCGCCCGTCGGTCGCAGCTTATTTCAGACTCAGCACCTTGTCGCCGCGCCCGATCCCGGCCACGCCCGAGCGGGCGACCTCGATCACGGCCGGCTGGCCGATGGCCCGCAGGAACGCGTCGAGCTTCTCGCTCGGGCCGGTGAGCTGCACGGTGTATGCGTCGCTCGTCACGTCCACGATCTGGCCGCGGAAGATGTCCGCCGTCCGCTTGGTCTCCGCGCGCCGCAAGCCCTCGGCCCGCACCTTGACCAGCATGAGCTCCCGCTCGAGATGGTCGCCGTCGGTCAGGTCGACCACCTTCACGACCTCGATCAGCTTGTTGAGCTGCTTGGTGATCTGCTCGATGGTGCTGTCGTCGCCGGCGGTGGTGAGCGTGAGCCGCGACAGGGTCGCGTCCTCCGTGGGCGCGACGGTCAGGGACTCGATGTTGTAGTTGCGCTGGGCGAAGAGTCCGATGATTCGGGACAGCGCGCCCGCCTCGTTTTCGAGCAGGACGGCGATGATGCGCCGCGCCATCACTTGGCGGGGGCTGCCGCGCCGTCGCGTTCGAGCACCATGTCGTTCATCGCGCCGCCCTTGATCGCCATCGGATAGACGTGCTCGTCCGGATCGATCCAGGCGTCGAGGAACACGAGCCGGTCCGCGTAGCGCGCGCTGAACATCTCCGGGATCGCCTCCTCGAGCTCCGCGAGGCTCCGCACCCGCATGCCCACGTGGCCGAAGGACTCGGCCAGGTGCACGAAATCCGGCAGCGCGTCCCGGTAGGTGCTGTGGGAGTGGCGGCCGCCGTATTGCATGTCCTGCCACTGCTTGACCATCCCGAGGGCCTGGTTGTTGAGATTCACGATCTTGATGGGCAGGGCGTACTGCATGCAGGTCGAGAGCTCCTGCATGTTCATCATGAAGCTGCCCTCGCCGGTGATGCACACCACGGTCGCCTGCGGATGCGCGAACTGGACCCCCATCGCGGCCGGCAGGCCGAAGCCCATCGTGCCGAGCCCGCCGGAGTTGATCCAGCGGCGCGGGGCGTCGAAGTGGTAGTACTGCGCGGCGAACATCTGGTGCTGCCCCACGTCGCTGGTGACGTAGGCGTCGCCGTCCGTCGCGCGATACACCGCCTGCACGACCTGTTGCGGCAGCAGCGGCGCGCCGCCGCGATGGCGCTGGTCGTGGTCGAGCCCGTGCTTTGCGCGCCAGGCGCCGATACGGTCCCACCACGCGGCCAGGGCGGCCCGGTCCACGGCGTCCGGATGGCGGTCGAGTTCCTTCTCGACCCGCCGCAGCACGTCGACGAGCACCGAGTCCGCGGGCCCGACGATCGGCACGTCCGCCGGGACGATCTTGGAGATGGAGGCCGGATCGACGTCGAGGTGGATGATGCGCGCGTCGGGGCAGAACTTGGCCGGGTCGTTCGTCACGCGGTCGTCGAAACGGGCGCCGGCCGCGAAGATGACGTCGGCGTGATGCATGGCCATGTTGGCCTCGAACGTACCGTGCATGCCGAGCATGCCGAGGAAGCGGCGGTCCGTGCCCGGGAATCCGCCGAGGCCCATCAGGGTGTTGGTGACCGGGAAGTCAAGCAGCCGCGCCAGCGCCGTGAGGCACTCGGCCGCGTTGCCCTGCACGATGCCGCCGCCGGTGTAGAGCACCGGGCGCTTCGCGCGCAGCAGCAGGTTGACGGCCTTGCGGATCTGGCCGCCGTGGCCCCGGGTCGTCGGGTTGTAGGACCGCAGCGAGACGTCCCGCGGATACTCGTAGGGAAACTCCTCGTTCGGGTCGGTCGTGTCCTTCGGCACATCGATGACCACCGGCCCCGGCCGGCCGCTCGAAGCGATGTAGAACGCCTTGCGGACGACCTCCGGGATCTCCTGCGCGTCCTGCACCAGGAAGCTGTGCTTCACCACCGGCCGGGAGATCCCGACCATGTCCGTCTCCTGGAAGGCGTCGGTGCCGATCACGTTCCTCGGCACCTGCCCGGAGATCACGACGATGGGGGTCGAGTCCATGTATGCCGTCGCGATGCCGGTGATCGCGTTGGTCGCGCCGGGACCGGAGGTGACCAGCACCACGCCGGGCCGGCCGGTGGCGCGCGCATAGCCGTCCGCCATGTGGGTTGCCGCCTGCTCGTGGCGGACCAGGATGTGCTCGACCTTCTGTTGGCGGAAGATCGCGTCGTAGATGTGGAGCGCCGCGCCGCCTGGATAGCCGAACAGGTAGTCCACCCCCTCGTCCTGGAGTGCGCGAATGAGCATGTCGGCGCCGGACAGCATCTCCGCCATGACGTCTCCGGGGGGTAGCGGAAATCCCGCTCAGCATCAACGAAGGGGGCGCGCATTCTCGCGTTGCACCCTGTGCATGTCAAACCGCCGGGGGCTGCTCCGGAGCGTTCGCGCGCAAGCGTTTCCGCCGCCTCGGACGCCGCCCCGCGGCGCTCCGGAGGGACCGCCGCCGCGCGTCAGTGGACGTGGTAGATCCGCGCCGCGTTGCCGTGCAGCACCTTGGCCAGGGAGGCCTCCGGCAGCGTCCCGAGGGCGTCCGCGGCGTAGGTGCGCGGCGGCAGGGCCGGCGTCGCGGGACCCGGGGACATGGACGTCGGGTGCGGGAAGTCGGTCTCGTAGAGCATGTTGTCCGGATAGAGTTCGATGGCCCGCCCGATCATCTTTTCCTCGAACCAGAAACAGGCGTAAATCTGGCGGCGGAAGTACTCGCTCGGCAAGAGATCGTACTCCGGATGCTCCCCGCGCACGCCGCCGTTGCGCCATTGCCAGTCGAACGCCTCGAGCAGGGACGGGACCCAGCCCGCGCCGCTCTCCACCGAAACGAAGTCGAGGCCCGGGAAGCGGTGACAGACGCCGCCGAAAATGAGTTCGGCGAGCCCCTTGCTGTTCTCGATGAACGCGAGCGACGAAAACCGCGCGAAGTTGGCCCTGGTCCCGATGCCGGCCGGATCCTTGACCAGGTCACCGAGGTTCTGGCCGCCGATGTGGAAGCTGATGGACAGTCCGGCGTCCTGCGCCGCGGCCCACAGCGGGTCCCAGTACGTGTCGCAGAGCGCCGGTTGCCCGAAGTCCTGCGGCTGGCTGGCGAAAAGCACGGCACGGTGTCCCTTCGGCGCGCAGCGCTCCACCTCCGCAACGGAGGCGTCGACGTCCCAGAACGGCAGCGCCATCACCGCGAGCAGGCGGTTGCCATCGGCGCCGCACCAATCGATGAGGAAGTCGTTGTATGCCCGGATGCACTCCAGCATGAGCGCGGGCTCGCCGAGCCGCTTGAGGAACGTCTGCGAGCCGAACCCGCCGACGTTGGGGTAGATCACCTGGGCGTGGATGCCGTTCCCGTCCATGTGCGCGAGCCGGGCGTCGGCGTCGAAACAGGCCGCCGGGATGTCGTCGTAGGTCGCGGGGTGCTCCGGCACGGTGCCGTCGAAACCCGCCATGGAGACCTGCCCCGGTTTCAGCACGACGCGGTCGCCGATCAGCCAGACATCCTCGCCGCCGCGTCGCTCCACGTGCGGGACCAGGTCGCCCCACTTGCGGGAGACGCGCGCAGTCCACACCTCCGGCGGCTCCGTGAGGTGCGTGTCCACGTCGATCACTCGGTGTCGGTCGAACAGGTCTGGCATGGCTTCCCCTCCCGCGGCGACGATACAACGAGCGGGCGGGAACCGAAAGGTGCGATGGCCCGTCACGGGTGCCGTTACGGGTCGGAGGCGAGCCACACCACCGCGGCGTTGCGGCCGGTGACGCCGTCCCTGCGATGCGAGAAGAAGCGGTCGTCGCAGCGGCTGCAGAGGCCGGAACGGACCACCTCGCGTGCGCCGAGCGCCTCGAAACGGCGCGCCACGAACTCGGGCAGGTCGAACAGCCACTTGCCGGCGCCGGCCGGCCGGAACGTCGGGCCGCCCCCGGCCCGGTCGCGCACGTCGCGCCGCACCTCGTAACAGCGTCCGCAGATGGCGGGGCCGAGCCAGACGTGCAGCGCCCCCGCGGCCACGGGCAATGCCCGTACGGTCGCCTCCACGACACCCCCGACCGCACCCCGCCATCCGCAGTGGGCCACCGCGGCAACGCTCCCGTCCGCGGCGCAGAGGAGCGCCGGGACACAGTCCGCCACGCCCACGGCCAGCGCGACGCCCGGCGCGTCCGTCCACGCGGCGTCCGCGGTCACCGCGGGTCCGGCCCGACGTATGCGTCGCACGTCCACGCCGTGCACCTGGTCGAGCCACTGCATGCGGTCGCGGCCGGCCGCCGCGCAGAGGCCGCGGCGGTTGCGCGCGACCCGCTCCGGGTCATCGCCGACATGCATGCCCAGGTTGCACTGGGCGTACGGACCGGTGCTTGCGCCGCCGCGCCGGGTCGTGCAGAGCGCGCGTACCCGCGCCGGCGCCCCCCAGCCGGGTTCAAACGTCTCGGGCAGCATCCCTTTCGAGCACCTCCATGAGTGCGCCCATGTCCGGCGGGACCGGACTGGAGAACCGCAGGTCCGCCGCGCTGCCCGGATGGCGGAACCCGAGGGAGCGAGCGTGCAGGGCCTGCCGCCGGAAGCCGCGCACGGCCTCCACCAACGCCGGCGCGGGATGCCGCGGCAGCCGCGCGCGGGCGCCGTAGCGGCGATCGCCTACCAGCGGGTGACCGATCGCGCTCATGTGCACGCGCACCTGGTGCGTGCGCCCGGTGCCCAGCGTCGCATGGACGGCGGTGTGCGCCCGGTAGCGCGCGGCGACGCGGACCCGGGTCGAGGCGGGCCGCCCGTCCGGCCGCGCGCGCTGGCGCGTGCGGCGCGCCGGATCCCGTCCCACGGCAAGATCGACGTCGCGGCCCGCGGTCAGCACGCCCTCGACGACCGCAAGGTAGACGCGGTCGATCTCCCGCGTGGCCATCGCGCGCACGAGCGCCTGGTGCGCCGCCTCGGTGGCGGCCACCACCAGCAAGCCGCTCGTGTCCTTGTCCAGCCGGTGAACCAGCCCCGCGCGCGGCAACGCCGACAGGGCGGGGCGATGCGCGATCAGGCCGTTCAACAGCGTGCCGCCGGGATTGCCGGCGCCGGGATGGACGACCACGCCGGCCGGCTTGTCCACCACCAGCAGGTCGTCGTCCTCGTAGACGACGTCGAACGGTACCGGTTGCGGCTCGTGCGCGCCGTGCGCCTCCACCGCGACGTCGAGGGCCAGCGCTTCACCCCCCTGGACGCGATAGGCCGGACGCTCCCGGCGCCCGTCGACGGTCAGCGCCCCGCTCCTGATCCAGGCCGTCAGGCGGGAACGGGAGAAGTCGGCAAGGAGTTCCGCGGCGACCCGGTCGAGCCGTTGTCCGGCGCAACGCTCCGGCACGAAGCCCTCGAAGGAGTGTCGCTCGCCAGTCATCCCCGTTACCGTTGTCTCACGAAATGGCCTCACGAGATGGCCTCACCAGATGGCCCCACGAGATGGCCCCACCAGATCACCCCGCGGTCGAAGCCGCCCGCCGCGGCGGGTACACTACGGTCATGATCGCTTCGGTGGAAGGGCGGCCTGCGTCGACCACGACCTTCGTCGGCCGGTTGGCGGCCTTCGCGGCAACGCTGGTCGTCCTGGGCGGCTGTGCCTGGATGCCGTTCATCGGCGGTGACGACGAAGGCGACGACGAGGACCTCGAGACCACCGAACACATCCTCTACGACAGCGCCCAGTCGAGCCTGCGCAGCGGCAACTACCGCGCCGGCGTCGAGAAGCTGCAGCGCCTCGAAGCACGCTTCCCCTTCGGCCGCTACGCCGAGCAGGCGCAACTCGAACTCATCTACGCGCACTACATGGGCGCGTCCTATGACGAGGCGGAGGCCGCCGCCGAGCGCTTCATCCGATTGCACCCGCAGCACCGCGACGTCGACTACGCGATGTACCTGCGCGGACTGGTGGCGTTCTCCGAGGGCCGGGGGCTGTTCGACCGGTTCCGGCCCGCGGACATCTCCAAACGGGACATCACGAACATCCGCCGGTCCTTCGTCATCTTCACGGAGTTGCTGCGCGAGCACCCGGACAGCGACTACGCGCTCGACGCGCGGCAGCGCACGATCTACCTGCGCAACGTCATTGCGCAGGCCGAGGTGAACGTCGCCAACTACTACATCTCCCGCGGCGCCTACGTCGCCGCGGCGAATCGGGCGCGGACGGTAGTGGAGAATTACTCGCAGACGCCCGCGGTGGCCGACGCCCTGGCGATCCTCGTCGAGGCGAACTACAAGCTGGGCCTCGAGGACGCGGCGAACGACGCGCTGCGCATCCTCGCCATCAACCATCCGAGCTTTCCGGCCTTCGACCAGGAAGGCAACTTCGTGCTGACGGAGACGATCCGCAACCGGGACCGTTCCTGGGTGAACGTCATGACGCTGGGCCTGTTCGACCGGCCGGACGTCCCGCCGCCCATACAGATCGAGCACCCGGAAGGCTTCGTGCCCCCGGAGCCCGCCGGCGACGACGCCGCGCCGCCTTCGAAGAAGCCCTGGTGGCGGCGCATTCCCCTACTCGGCTGACGCTCCGCCGGGCTGCCGGCGCACACGGTCCGAGGGTGGGAACGCCTTCCGGCGCGGCCCGTCCGCCCGCATGCTGGACCGGTGCGCGGAACGACCCTCATCGAACTCCTGGCGACGCTGGCGATAGCGGGCGTCCTCCTGGCCTGGGGCGGCGTCGAGGCCGGCCGGTTCGTCGCGGCGTTTCGCGCCGACGCGGCAGTCGCACAGATGCTCGGCGCGGTCCGCTTCGCGAGACATGCGGCGGTGACCCATCGCGGTACCGTGACCCTGTGTCCCGGGGCGGCCGACCGCTGCGGACGGCGCAACGACTGGCATCGCGGCGCCCTGGTGTTCCTGGACATCAACGGCGACGGGCGGCGGGCGCCGGACGAGCCGCTGCTGCGGCGCCTGCCTCGGCTCGCCGAGGGCGAGCGCTTCTACTGGCGCGCCTTCCGTAACCGAACCTCGCTCTCGATGCTGTCCACGGGGCTGACCGACTGGCAGAACGGCAGCTTCCTCTACTGCCCGCCGGACGGCGACCCGCGCCACGCGCGGCAGCTCATCCTCAACGCTCAGGGACGCGTCCGTCACGCCCGGGACGCGGACGGCGACGGCATCCGGGAGGACGCGGCCGGCCGGCCGCTTGCGTGCGGGCCGTAGGACGGCCTTGTCCCGTCTTGAATTCACGCAGGGGCCGGGACCGGGCTTGTCCCGTCGCCTCTCCGACCGCGACTTGCCGAGATTTCCTACAGGCAGACGCGTGCTGCCGCCGTCAAGATGGCGCTGCGGCCGCCGGACACATTCGCTATTCTTGGAGGAGGGACCCACCATGAGCCAACCCGTGGTAGACACGCTGCAGCTCTGCGACGCCTTGCGGAAGACGGGCATGGAGCACGAGCAGGCCGAGGGCGTCGCGCGCGCCCTGAACAAGGAACTGGGGGAGCATGTCGTCACGCACGGTGCCATGCAGGCCGGATTCCAGGAGGTGCGCGGCGACATCCAGGCGGCACGCGCCGAGACCCACGCGGCATTCCAGCAAGCACGCGCCGAGACCCACGCGGCATTCCAGCAAGCACGCGCCGAGACCCGGGCGGCGTTCCAGCAGGTGCGTACCGAGACCCAGGCGGCATTCCAGCAGGCGCGCGCCGAGACCCAACAGGTGCGCACCGATCTGCAGGCGGAAATCCGGGCCGTGGATCACAAGGTGGATCTCGTCCGTTCGGAACTCGGTGGCCGGATAGACGCCGTCGACTCGAAGCTCACATTCATGGTCGCCGGCTTCGGTCTCGTCCTGACGGTCCTGACGGTGGCGGGCGGCATGGGCCTGTTCCAGCTCGCACCGACGTAACGTAGGGAACGGGCTCCCGTCCCGGCGCGACCTGCGGTCGCATTGCAGGTTCGGTAGCACGAAACCGCCCTGTCGACAAAGTGGTTTGGCGGCTGGGCAAATGGGGCGGTTCCGCCACGACCAATGCCCATTGGACCGTACACGCCCTACGGCTCTCGCCAGGACAGGCGGGCGCCGCCGCTCGCATCGAGAGCGTAGGTGCTCTCAAGCAGCACGACCGCGCCCCGCGGTCCGGCCGTGCCGCGGGCCGTCACCCGGAACACCACCGATTCGTCCGCGCGCACCGTCACCGCTTCGATGACAAAGCGCGGCGCCTCCGCGACCCCCGGCAGGGCTGGCGCAACCTGCGGGCCATCGGCCCACACCGGGGCCTGCACCCCGGGCTCCGATGCTCCATAGGCTCGCGCCGGAAGGATGCCGTCCGCCGCCCCGCCGACGGTCGCCCCGTCCCGACCGAGGCGCTCCAACAGTCGTTCGCCACTCGCGAGGCCTGCCTCGGCGGCCTGCAGGGCCAACAGGCGCTCATGGGCGTTGCGCGCCATGCGCGACTCGAGCCCCGAAACCTGGACGGCGGATACACCGGTCACCGTGAGCAGCATCAGGAGCAGGAGCGAGAGAAAGAGCGCGGCGCCGCCCTGTGCCGCCCTGCTCGCTCGGCCGCGGGCCCTCATCCGTTGCGGACGGCGACCGTCTGCACGAACGTCCGCCGCAGCGGGCGGTCGCCGGCCACGGCGTCGACACTGTTCGCGGTGACCGCGATGCGCAATGCCCGGACGGTCGCCGCGGCGCCCGCCGTCGAGGGCGCGTACCGGTTGGGGGCGCCGTCCCCGTCGGTATCGAGGCCGAGTCTCACCTGCAGGTCCTCGATGCCCTGCACCAACTCCGCCGGTCGGGACGTCCCGCTCTTGCGCCAGAGCGAGAGGATCGGCGCCCCCCGATTGTTGACCCCGGCGCCCGGAGCCACGTAGTAGACGTGCGTCACGACGCGACCCACGGTCGTCCCGGCAGGGCCGGCCTCGCCCCCGAACCACGCCTCCGGCGGCACGAGCGTCACGCCGGATGCGTTGGCGTAATCGCCGCTACCGGAGTGTCTGCGCAGCGTCGCGCGGTCTCCGGATTGCTCCACGTCGCTGACGCGAAACAACGCAGCCCGCTCGCAGTCGGCGATCACCGCGAACGCGTCCGGCGCCAGTCGGCCCCGGCCACGATGGTCCACGACCGGGGCGTCTCCCGGACTCGCCCGCGCGGCCAGCGCGCGCGGGGCCTCGACGAACCGCAGCACGAGCACGTCGGACAGCGGCGGGATGGTCGCGACATCGATGCCGTTCCTGCTGCCGAAGGCGTTGACCGACCGTCGTCCCGCCCGCCTGGGGAGGCCATCCAGCGCCGGGGTCCAGTTGCCGGGAACGGACGCGCTACCGCTCCCGTCGAAAGCCTCCAGGCCCTCGGCGACATCGACTTCGAACAGGCCGTCGACGGGGCCGTTGAGCGTATTGCGCAGGTCGCCGGGCGCGCAACCGAGATATCCGGAGGCGCGGGCGGAGCGGGCGATGAACTCCAGGGCGTGGCGGCCGGACTCCTGCAATCGCGCCGCGCCCGTCAGCGCGGCATGGGTCTGCTGATTGGCCGCCAGCAACTCGACCACGCCGACCGTCACGAGGGAGCCGATGCCCAGGGCGACGAGCATCTCAGGCAGGGAGAACCCCGTCCGGCCCGTCCCTGGCGCCGCGCCCGAGCGTCCCACGTCAGCGGACCCGGCTTGCGACCGCGACTTCCCGGCGCCGCCCCGGCCCCACCTGCCATGCCACGGTCACCCGCACCCGACCGTCCGCGTCGATCGAGACGGCGCCATCTCCGTCCGGCAAGCCCTGCTGACCCGCGGTGAGCAGGGCGCCCCCGTCACGCAGGGCGCTACACGCGGGCGCCGCGGTCCACGCGCCCAACCGGCACTTCCAGGTTGCCAGGTCGAAGCTGGCCAACTCGTCCGGGCGGCAATCGCGCACGACGCACGCGAATGCGGCCGCGGGCCCGTCGCCGATGCCGCTCCGATAGCCGCCGGCCGGGTTGGCCCGCACTCGGTCGAGCATGTCCGCGGCGAGCACCAGCGCTTCGGTGCGCTGCAGCGCCTCCCGATTGTCGCGCAGGGCCGTCGCCTGCAGTATCCCGAGGCCGGACGCCCCCACGGCCAGCACGACGCTCGCGGTCAGCACTTCGATGAGCGAGAGGCCGCTGTGCCGCGCGCGGGCAACGCGGCGGCAGGGGCGTGGCCGCTCACTCCCCCCAGCGATCTTCACCCGGGTCTCCGAAGTCGCCGTCCCCGTTGCGGTCCCACCAGCGCGTGCCGCCCGCGTCGATCCCGAGCGCCCCGTCGGTCGTCGGGTGCGGCGGCGCCGGCGTCGCGTGCAGCACGAAGTGGGACGGACCGGCCTCCGCCAGGCGGACGACATGGCGCGTCGACGATGGCGTGCACAGGTTCGGCGTCACCGGCCCCACGTCCGTGTCGCCCAGTCCATCGGCGTCGGTGTCGACCGCGGCGAGGTAGCTGAAAGTCCAACTCGCGTGGCGCTCCATGCCCTGGGCACAGCGCAGCAGGTCTGCCTGCGCCGCCGCCCTGTGGCCACGATCGACGTACTGCGTGTAGAGCGGCGCGGCGATGCCCGACAGCAGCGCCAGGATGGCAAGCGCCGCGATCAGTTCCAGCAGCGAGAGGCCCATCCGTCCCGTGTGCGGCGTCTTGCCTCCGCCGTCCCCGCGCCGTCTCATCCCGCGCTCATCCCAAGCCGTCCCATCCCACGCCCTCCCATCGCCGCGCCCTCCGCGCGAGGACCAGCCATGGGTACCGACTCTAAGGAGCGCCGCGGGCGGGGCGAAGGGGTCTTCGGCCCCATGGAGTGTGCGCCATCGGCCCGCGGATCGTTGCGAGCGGTCGCGCGAAGCCGGCGGGGCGGCGGCTCAACCCGGGGTGCGGCGGGCCTCCAGCGCTTCGATCGCCATCAACAGGATCCAGGTACCCGCGCCCACCGTCACCGCCGAGTCGGCCACGTTGAACACCGGGAAGCGGAACCAGTCGTAGTTCACGAAGACGAAGTCAACCACGTAACCCAGGGTGGCGCGGTCGATCAGGTTGCCGAGCGCCCCGGCAAGGATGCAGCCGTAGGCGAAACCGTACCAGCCCGAGCCGCGCCGCAGCCGGCGGATCTCGTTGATCATGAAAGCGGCGACGGCAACCGCAACGGCCGAGAAGACCCAGCGCTGCCAGCCCCCCGCTCCCGCGAACGCACTGAACGCGGCGCCGGTGTTGTGGAGGAGCTTCCATGAGAGGAACGGGAGCACGTCCACCTCGCCGCCGTAGTCCAGGTGCGCCGTGGCCAGCGCCTTGCTCCACTGGTCGATGCCGAGCAGGAGCAATGCCATGCCGTAAGAGGCGACGGGCGCCAGCCGGGACGGGCCGGGGTCCGCAGCCGCCGCATCCCCCCTTGCGTCATCCACCCGCTTCGAACCACCGCCGCGTCTCGGCGATGTCCTTCGCGATCTGCGCGGTCAGCGCGTCGAGGGACTCGAACTTCACCTCGTCGCGGATCTTGCGATGGGCCGTCACGGTGAGCAGCGCGCCGTAGATGTCCTCGTCGAAGTCGAAGATGTGCACTTCGAGCAGCGGCTCCTTGCCGTCGACCGTGGGCCGCACGCCGATGTTGGCGACGCCGGGCCGCTCTCCTCCGAGTCCCGTCACCGTGACGGCGAACACCCCGTTGAGCGCGGCCCGATACCGCTGCAACCGGATGTTGGCCGTCGGCACCCCGAGCTGCCTGCCGAGCTGCCGCCCGTAGACCACGCGCCCCATGATGAAGTACTGGCGCCCGAGCAGCTTTTCCGCGAGCTCGAAGTCCCCCGCGCCGAGGGCTTCCCGAATCCGCGAGCTGCTGACGCGTCCGTGCTCGAACGTCAGGGTGCCCATGTGGCTGACGCCGTAGCCGTACGTGTCGCCGGCCTCCTTCAGCATGGCGTAGTCGCCTTCCTGGCCGCGGCCGAAGCGGAAGTCGTCGCCGACGACCACGTAGCGGGCGCCGAGAAGGTCCGCCAGCAACTCCTTGACCACGAACGACGCGGGCGTCCGCGCCGTGCGTTCGTTGAAGGGCACGCACAGCACGCGGTCCACGCCCGAAGTGTTCAGGATGCTGATCTTCTCGCGGAAGCGGGTCAGCCGCGCCGGTACCGTCTCGCCCCGGAAGTACTCCCGGGGCTGTGGCTCGAACGTCATGAGCAGGCTGGGGCAGCGCAGTTCCTCGCCCTTCGCGGTCACGTGCGCCAGCAGCATCTGGTGACCGTGGTGCACGCCGTCGAAGTTGCCGATCGTGACGACGTTGCCTCTGTGCCGCGGCAGGATGCCGTGCATGCCGCGAATGAGCTCCATGCCCCGATTCTACACGCGGTGGCGCAGGTGGCTCGGCCGCACCCCCATGAGGAGCGCCGCCGCGAGATAGGCGCATCCGCCCCCGGCGACCGCCGCCGCAAGCATCCAGACGCGAGAGACGGTAGCGGCCGCGAACCAGTCGTCGTCGACCGGGACCGCCCAGAGCAGCAGCGCGCCCATGACCGCGCTGGCCGCCGCGGCGGTCGCCACCGTCCGCCAGAGAGCGCGCGTGGGCACGTAGTCGCCTCGTTTGCGCAGTCCGCGCAACAGGAGCGCCGCATTGACGACGGCCGCGATGCTGGTGGCCAGCGCCAGCCCGACGTGATGCAGCCAGTCGAGCAGCGCCAGGGCGGCCACGATGTTCACCGCCACGGACACGGTGGCGAAACGGAAGGGCGTGCGCGTGTCCTGGCGGGCGAAGAACCCCGGGGCCGCGATCTTCACCAGCACGAGGGCGGGCAGCCCGACGGCGAACGCCCGCAGCGCCGCCGCCGCCATCGCGGTGTCCTCCGCCGAGAACGCACCGTGCTGGTAGATGGTCCCCACGAGCGGCACCGCCAGCACGAACAGCGCCGTGGACGCCGGCACGCCGAGCAGCAGCCCCATCCGCAATCCCCAGTCCAGCGTGGCCGAGAACCCGGCCCCGTCCGCATCCGCGTGGAGCCGGGACAGGTTGGGCAGCAGCACGGTGCCGAGCGCGACCGCGACCAGCCCGACGGGCAGCTCCATCAGGCGGTCCGCGTAGTAGAGCCAGGAGATGCTCCCGGTGGCGAGCAGGGAAGCCAGGATCCCGCCGATGAGGGCGTTCACCTGGTTGACCGACGCCGCGAACGCCGCCGGCAGGAACAGGCCACCCACCTTGCGCACACCGGGGTCCTGCCAGTCCACGCGCGGCGGCCGCAGCAGATGCAGCCGCGCCAGGAACGGCAACTGGAACAGTAGCTGCACCGCCCCCGCCACCAGCACGCCCCAGGCCAGCGCCATGACCGGAGCTTCGAACAGGGGCGCGACGACGAGCGCCGCCGCGATCAGGACGACATTCAGCAGGACCGGCGTGAAGGCCGGGACCGCGTAACGATGAAAGCTGTTGAGGAGCGCTCCCGCGTACGCGGTGAGCGAGATGAGCGCCAGGTACGGGAAGGTGACGCGCAGCATCGCCGTGGCCAGCGGCAGGCGCTCGTCGTCGCCCGCGAACCCGGGCGCGAACAGCAGCGCGAGTCCCGCCGCGCCGAGCACGCCGGCGACGCTCACGACGACCAGGACGACGGCGAGGTTGCCCGACACCGCGCCCACGAAGCGGTCGAGCAGCCGCCTGTCCCCGGACCGGTACTCCGCCAGCACCGGCACGAAGGCCTGTGCGAACGCACCCTCGGCAAACAGGCGCCGGAAGAAGTTCGGCACCCTGAATGCGACGAAGAACGCATCCGCCGTGCCGCTCGCGCCGAAGAAGTGCGACAGGACGATGTCGCGCGCGAAACCCGACACCCGCGAGAGCATGGTCATGGACGCGACCACGGAGCCCTGCGCGTGCAGGTCGGCGGCGTCCCCGGGCCCGGTTTCGGTTGACTTCATCGACCCCCGCGGGCATAGTGCGCCGCTTTCCGCCGCCCGCCCCTTGCCGGGGTCTCCGGAGAACCTGCTTGGCCAACAGTCCACAAGCCAAAAAGCGCGCCCGTCAGGCACAGAAGCGCCGTGTCCGCAATGCGAGCCAGCGCTCCATGTACCGTACCTACCTCAAGCGCGTGACCGCCGCCGTCGAGAGCGGCGACGGCGACGCCGCCCGGGCGGCGTTCACCGAAGCGACACCGGTCCTCGACCGCATGGTCCGGCGCGGCATCCTGCACCGCAACAAGGCCGCGCGTCACAAGTCCCGCCTCAACGCCAAGATCCGCGCGCTGTAGGACTGTTCACCTTCCTGCAAGTCTTTTTTTGGGTCGGTTTTTCCGATCTGGTTCGCGGCGTGCCTCCCAGGTCTTGTGGCCCCGGGGGCGATGCGCTGCTGTGGCACGCGACGTGCGAACCCCGGTGCGTCCGGCCAGGACGTGCGCGCGCTGCGCCTCGCGCTTCGGCCGCTACGCGTCCTGCGCCGCGAGGCGTAGCGCGCGCCGTTCATGGTTGGACGCACCGGGGTTCGTACAGCGTGCCGTCGCGCAGCATTGCGCAGGCGATGCGCAGCAGGCCGTCGGCCACCGAGCGCAAGGCGCGGTGGTGACCGTGGCCGCGTGCCCGCAACGCGCGGTACTTCGCGTCGCAGCCGGCGTCGCGCTGGACCGCGACACGCGCCCAGTGCTGGACCATGTCGCGCAGCCGACCGTGCACGGCCAAGCGCCGGGTGACGATGCGCATGCGCCCGGACTGCCGGGTGACCGGCGCCGTCCCGCACAGGCAGCGCAGCGCCTGGTAGTCACGCCGGCCGAGGACATCGCCCGCCTCCGCGAGCAGGGTCGACAGCACGCTCGGGCCGATGCCGGTGATGGAGCGCAGGATGGTCGCGTCGCGCGGCGTCCCGTCCGTCGTCGATGGCGTGTCACTGCCAGGGTCCGCGCCGCCGAGTTCGCCCAGCAGCGCGTCAATGCGCGCCTCGGCCTCGGTCAACTGCCCGGCGACCAGCGCCAGCCGCTTTGTCAGCAGGCGCGCATGCGTCTCGGCGGCGGTCGCCGCCGCGGGCTCGATGTCCGGCGCCCGCTCGGTCAGCCGGGCCTTCAGCGACGCAGCGTCGAAGCGGCGGATGCGGTGCTTCCGCAACAGCTTCTCGTACGTCGACACGCGCGTGCGGCGCGCCGCCGCCGGCGTCGGCACGCGCTGCCACAGCGCCTGCGCCCAGGCTGCCGACAGGTCGTCGCCGACCAGCTGGTTGAACGCCGGGTAGTAGCGCCACAGCATCTCGTGCATGCGGTTCAGCAGCCGCGTCCGCTCGCCCATGAGCTCCTCGCGGATGCGCGTCCACGCGCGCAGCTCGACGAGCTGCGGATCCAGCGTCGCCACCCGGCGCAGGCAGTGCGGGTCCGTGCGCAGCGCCGAGGCCAGCACCCGCGCGTCCAGACGATCGTCCTTGGCGCCCGCCGGCGAGTACCGGTCGCGGAACCGGTCCAGCTGCTTCGGGTTGATCGAGTGCACCGCCAGACCGTACGCCAGCAGGCTCTCCACCACCGGGCCGCGCGGCGTCTCGATCGCCACGCCCACCGTCGCCGGCGGCACCCCGCCGGCCGTCTCCACGATCCACGACGCCAT
This sequence comes from Pseudomonadales bacterium, assembly GCA_963664635.1. Taxonomy (GTDB): domain Bacteria; phylum Pseudomonadota; class Gammaproteobacteria; order Pseudomonadales; family Azotimanducaceae; genus VXNE01. Next base: position 2,985,903 of record OY761542.1, read on the forward strand.
CATGCAAAGACCCGGTCCGCCGTGCGCGAACACGCGCTCGCCGCGCACCGCGCCGTCGCCGTCAAGCACGCACACCTGGTGGTTCTGCCACGCCCAGTCCACACCAACGTACCAGTTCAGTTCCGACATCGTCCCGCCTCCCGGTTGCTTGCCCGTTCACGGCGTGCCACGATCCCTGCCTGTCCCTGTACCGGCGCTCGGGGCGCGGACTGTTCACTGGGCATCGATCGTGGCGGAACTGCCGGGGCACAGGTCCTACAGTGGTGCTCTCGGCACAAGGGGCGACCGGTCGCTCCCGGCAGTTCTGCCCGCTCCACGCCTTCGGCACGGAGCACTGGGAAGGGTACAGGGGCGACCCTCGTGGTCGCCCGTCCCGACGTCTTGCTTGAATTCGAGGCGGGACGGGACAAGCCCGTCCCCTACCGGCCGGCCCAGCTGCGTGCGTGAATTCGCGTGGTCGCCCGTCCCGCGACCTCCCGACTGCCGCCGCTTCACACCACCACCAGGTTGTCCCGGTGGATGAGTTCCTCGTCGTCCACATAGCCGAGGCGTTCCTCGATCTCGCTGCTCAACGCGCCCAGCAGCCGACGGGTCTCGTCGCCGCCGTAGTTGACGAGGCCCTTGGCGACTTCGGCGCCATCGGTATCGGTGACCAGCACCATGTCGCCGCGCTCGAAGTCTCCGGCCGCGGCCACCGCGCCTACGGCCAGGATACTCACGCCCCGTTCACGCACCGCGCGCACCGCGCCGGCATCGAGTGCGATGCGTCCCTTGGGCTTTAGCTGCCCGGCAATCCAGCGCTTGCGCGCCACCAGCGGCTCGACGTCGGACTCGAGCAGCGTGCCGACCGCCGCTCCGTCGCCGATCGCCACCAGCACGTCCGCCACGGCGCCGTTCGCGATGACCGTCGGCGTGCCGGACCGCGCCGCCAGCCGGGCGGCGGCGAGCTTGGTCACCATGCCCCCGCGGCCGAGTACGCCGCTGCCGCCCGCGTGCGCGTCGAGGCTGCGGTCCGCCGCGCGTGCGCGCTCGATCACGGGCGCTTGCGGATCGACGCGCGGGTCGCGCTCGTGGAACCCGTCCCGATCCGTCAGCAGCACGAGCACGTCCGCCGACAGCGCGCTCGCCACCATCGCCGAGAGGGTGTCGTTGTCGCCCAGGCGGATCTCGTCGGTCGCGACGGAGTCGTTTTCGTTGATCACCGGGACGACATCCATCTCGAGGAGGGTGCGCAACGTTCCGCGTGCATTCAGGTATCGCCGCCGGTCGGCCAGATCGTCATGCGTCAACAGGACGAGCGCCGTAGCCAGGCCGCCGTCCCGGAAAGCCTGTTCGTAGGCCTGGATCAACCCCATCTGCCCTGCCGCGGCCGCGGCCTGCAGTTCGTGCACGGTCTCCGGCCGGTGCGGGAAGCCGAGCCGGCGGCTGCCCTCGGCCACGGCGCCGCTCGTCACCAGCACGACCTGGCGGCCGGTATCGTGCAGCGTCGCGATCTGCCGGCACCAGCGTGCGATGGCTTCGCGGTCGATGCCGCGTTCATTCGCCGTGACCAGGGCGCTGCCGATCTTGACCACCCAAGTGCGGGCGCCGCGCAGGGACGCACGCGTCGCTCCCGACGCCGGCGCGTTCACGATTCCGCTCCGGTCACGCGCGGTGCGTCGCCGCCGTCCGGCAGCGCGATGCCCGTCGCGACGGCGCTCCGCTCCGCGGCGGACCTCGCGAGCACGTCCGTCGAGATCCGCTCCGTCAACGCCGCCTCGCGCTGCGTGTCCACCTCGTCGAGATGCCGCATGAGCGCGCCGGTCAGGGCGGCGACTCCCGCGCCGCTCACCGACGAGACCGGCAACACGGGACGATCCGGATACCTTTGCCGCAGCGCCGCGGCAACGCCGTTCCCCGGGGCCAGGTCCGTCTTGCTCGGCGCGACCCAGATCGGCCGCTCGCGAAACGCGGGACTGTAGGCAAACAGCTCACGCTCCACCGCGGCCACGTTCTCCACCGGATCGGAGCCGTCCACCGGCGCCACGTCGACGAGGTGTACCAGCACGCGAGTCCTTGCCAGGTGCCGGAGGAAGCGGGTGCCCAGCCCCGCCCCCGACGCCGCGCCCGCCACGAGCCCGGGAATGTCCGCCATGACGAAGCTCGCGTCCACGTCCACCCGCACCACCCCCAGGTTCGGCCGCAGCGTGGTGAAGGGATAGTCCGCGATCTTGGGTCTCGATGCCGAGACGGCGGCGATCAGCGTGGACTTCCCCGCGTTCGGGAGTCCCAGCAGGCCGACATCGGCGATCAGTTTGAGCTGCAGGCGCAGGACGCGCGCCTCGCCCGGCTCCCCCGGGGTGGTCCGGCGCGGCGTCCGGTTCGTGCTCGACTTGAAGCGGGCGTTGCCCAGCCCGTGCCGGCCGCCGCGCGCCGCCACGAGACGCGCTCCGGGCGCCGCGAGATCGCCGATCACCTCCAGGGTCTCGTCGTCGATCACCGTCGTTCCCGCGGGAACGCGCAGCTCCGCGTCCGCACCGCGGGCCCCGGTACGATCACGGCCGCTGCCGGGCTGACCGTTCCTGGCCCGACACAGTGGGTGGAACCGGAAATCGACCAACGTGTTGAGCGCGGCGTCCGCGGCCAGCACGACATCCCCGCCGTCGCCTCCGTCGCCCCCATCCGGGCCACCCTTCGCGATGTACTTCTCGCGGCGAAAGCTGAGCGCCCCCGGGCCGCCATTCCCCGCGGCAACGCGAACGGTCACTTCATCGACGAATTGCATGACGGGCGTGCCGCAACGGCGTTGACGGAGACCGCGGGACGGCCACTCTCGAGTCGTCGTCTGTCCCAGCCTCCGCTTTCCTTTGCGGAGCGACCAGCTCGGGAGCAACTGGCTCGGGGCGACCCTGTCTTCGCAGGAACTGGCCCGGGAGGAGCCGAGGAACCTAGGCGCCCTCCGCCATCGGTGCGACGTCCACGTACTTGCGCTGTAGCGGGCCCCGCACGGAGAAACTGACCGTGCCGTCGGCGGTCGCGAACAGGGTGTGGTCGCGGCCACACCCTACGTTGTCGCCGGCGTGGAACCGCGTGCCGCGCTGGCGAACGAGGATGTTGCCAGCCCGCACCGCCTGACCGCCGTACTTCTTGATGCCGAGCCGTTTCGATTGCGAGTCGCGTCCATTGCGGGTGCTGCCCCCCGCCTTCTTGTGCGCCATGATGAGTCTTCCCGATAGGTTTGAAGCGGAGCGCTCCGTTCAGGCGTTGATGCCGGTGATGCGGACGTCGGTGAAGTGCTGCCGGTGCCCGGCGCGCCGCAGGTAGTTCTTGCGGCGCTTGAACTTGATCACCCGGATCTTGCGGGCGCGCCCCTGTGCCACGACCTGACCGGTGACGCTGACCCCGTCGACGTAAGGGGTCCCCACCGAGACGTCGTCGTCGCGCGCCACCATGAGTACCCGACCGAACTCGACGGGCTCGCCGACTTCCGTTGCCAGCCGCTCGAGGCGAACGACCTCGCCCTCGGAGACGCGATGCTGCTTCCCGCCACTCTCGAAAACCGCAAACACTCCGATACTCCCGAGCCGTGCTGTATTACAATCGCCGGTCGCGCCGCCGCTGACGCCGCCTCTTTCGCAGGAAGGTCTTGACGACCAGACCGCGCAAGACCGCCGCCGGGACGGCAGCCGAAAAGCGGCGTAATTCTACGGAGATGGTGACGTGTTTACAACGCAGCGGCAGCCGTCCGGCACCCGCTGAGAGCCGACACCCGGAGCTTCATCCATGGCCTCCCAAGCGGCCCAGGCGGCCCGAGCGCCCCGTCTCGACGCGTCCGACCTGACGGCAATTTACCGCCTCGTCGCCAGCGACTTCCAGCAGGTGAACGCGCTCATCCCGCATCACCTGACGTCCGAAGTCCACCTCGTCGAGGAGATCGGCGAATACATCCTGCAGAGCGGCGGCAAGCGACTGCGTCCGCTGATCGTGCTGCTGGCGGCGCGGTGCTGCGCGTACGGCGGTACCGATCACGTCCGCCTTGCCGCCATCATCGAATTCCTGCACACCGCCACGCTCCTGCACGACGACGTCGTCGACCGGTCCTCGCTGCGGCGGGGCGTCCCCACGGCGAACGCCCGCTGGGACAACGCGCCGAGCGTGCTCGTCGGGGACTTTCTGTACTCCCGGGCGTTCCAGCTCATGGTCGACCTCGACCGCATGGACATCCTGACCATCCTGGCGGATGCCACCAACGTCATCGCCGAGGGCGAGGTGCTGCAGCTCGACAGCGTGGGCAACGCCGACCTCACCGAAGAGGCGTACATGGAAGTCGTGCGCTGCAAGACCGCACTGTTGTTCCAGGCGTCGTCGCACACGGCGGGGGTTCTGGCGACGGAGACCCCGTCCGTGGTCCAGGCCATGCGCGACTACGGTCTCTATTTCGGCCTTGCCTACCAGTTGGTGGACGACTGGCTCGACTACGCGGGCGACAGCGCCGTGATGGGCAAGAACGTCGGCGACGACCTGGCGGAGGGCAAGGCCACGCTGCCGCTGATCCACGCGATGAAGCACGGCACGGAACAGGAGGCGGCCGTGATCCGCGGGGCACTCACCTCGCGCGACGCACGGGAACTCGGGCCGGTCCTGCGGGCGGTGCGCCGCTCGGGGGCCCTCGACTATACGCGCCAGCGTGCCCAGGCTTTCGCCACCCTCGCCGCGGACGCGCTCGCCACGCTGCCCTGGAGCATCTACCGGGAGGCACTGGAGGCACTTGCGGGATTCGCCGTCGCGCGCATGCGCTGACGGCACGCCCGCCGCCACATTCGCCAACGCCGGTCCGCGCCATTACAATAGGCGCCGCGCCACGGAACGCGTTCTCGCATCCAGCAGACAGGCGTTCGTGCGCGGGGTTCGGAGTGTAGCTCAGCCTGGTAGAGCACTGCCTTCGGGAGGCAGGGGCCCGCGGTTCGAATCCGCGCACTCCGACCAACCTCACCCGTCCCGGCGCGCCCCGGCCGGAACCGCGGGACCGAGGCGCCCGATCCATCGCAGTCAGCCGGACCGCTTCGACGTGGAACAAGCAAGGTCGCCCGGCGTCGCCATCGCCACCCTCGTCATGCTGGCCATCATGATCGCCACCGTGGTGGGCTGGTGGGTGCTGCTCCCCGAGATCGCACCCAAGCGGATCACGATCGCCGTGCTGCCCTTCGAGCAGGCGCCGGGCCCACGCCCGGGACCCCCGCATCTCGGCGAGGGGATCGCGGCGGACATCGCCATCGCGCTCGCCGAAGTGCCTGACTTCATCGTGCTCGACCGCGCGGCGTCGTTCTCCCATGGGGCGCGGGGCGACGTCTCGCAACTGCTCGCCGGCGAACTCGGCGCGACCCACGTCGTGGAAGGCCGCGTGCGGCGGTCGGAAGGCGGCACCATGCTGTCGGCACGCCTGACCGGCCTGTCGGAGTTCGCGTTGCTCTGGGAGGACGACGTCAGCGGCGACGATGCGGAACTGTTCGCGATGCGGGACGCGATCGCCGCGGCCATCGCGAAGAAGCTCGTGCTGCTCGGGGACGTGGCGGTCTCGGCCGGACCGCCGGTGGACCTGCGCGCCTACGAGACTTTTCTCGAAGCCCGCGTCGTCGCCGATGCGGGCGACACGACGCGCGCGGCGACCCTTGCCGAACGCTCGCTGGCGCTCGACGGCGACAACCCGTACGCGCACCTCCTCCTGGCCGAGCTGTACTACGGGGACGGCCGTCCCGAGGCGGCGGCGCACGCGGCGGACGCCCTCGCGCTCGACCCGGGTTCCGCGCCCGCGCAAGCCCTCCGCGCGCACCTGCGCTTTCTTGCGGACGGCGACCTGCCCGCCTACTACGGGGCGCTGACCCACCTGGTCGCCGCCCGACGCGACGCCGACGCCCTACGCTGGCTGACCTGCCTCTATGACGCCGTCGGGCGTAGCGAAGACGCCCGTTTGGCTGGGAACCACGTGCGGCAGTTCGACCCGCTCGGCGCACGCGGGACCGGGTGCGCGCCCGACCTGGCGGTGGACCCCGCGGCGATCGGCACGGTGTCCTGGCGCTCCGCGGAGGAAGTGCTGGCGACGCCGACCACGGAGCTGCCGGAACCCTGAGCGCACGGTCCCGGCGACCACGAGGGTCGGGGACGGGCGACCACAAGGGTCGGGGACGGGCGACCACGAGGGTTGGGGACGGGCGACCACAAGGGTCGCCCCTACGGGCGCTTCGCGATGCCGAGTTCGGCGAGCTTCGCGGCCATGTCCTCGGCGGACGTGGCGGGGCGGACCTCGCGGTCGATCTCAAGCACCTTGCGGTCCTGCCCGATGTAGAACGTGTGACGCGCCGCGTAGCCCTCGGGCCGCAACACGCCATACGCTTCGGCCGTCTCGGAGGTGGGGTCGGAGAGGAGCGGGAAATCCGCGCCGTTCTCCGCCCCGAAGCCCTTGTTGTCCTCGATCGGGTCCGTACTGGCCATGTAGTACGCCACGTCGAAGGCCTTGAGCAGGTGGCCGTTCTCGGCCAGGGACTTGCACTCGATCGTGCAGCCGCGCGTATAGGCCCTCGGGAACCACGCGACGACGACCGCCTCCGTCCCGCCCTCGCCGACCAGCTCGGACAGGCGATGGACCTGACCGTCGGTGCCCTCGAGGGCGAAGTCCGGCGCCGTGTCGCCGACCGTCAGTTCCCCCCGTGCCGACATCGACGCCGCCGCTGCCGCCAAGAGCAGCGCGGCCATCCTGGCGCGGGTCAGAATGCGTGTTGCGTCCATTGAATACCTCATGCCCATGACAGGTCGTGTTCCGAGAGCGGCAGCGACCGTACCCGCTTGCCCGTGACCGCGAAGATGGCGTTGCAGACCGCCGGAGCCAGCGGAGGCAGGCCCGGCTCTCCGAGGCCGCCCCACTTCTCGCCCCCCGAGAGCGCGAAGTGCGTCTCCATGGTGGGCGTGTCCGCGAGGTGCAGCATCGGGTAGTCGTGGAAGTTGCTCTCCACCACGGCGCCGTCCTCGACGGTGATCTTCCCGTACAGCGCCGCCGTCAGCCCGTAGACGATGCCGCTCTCGATCTGCGCTTCGGCGGAGAGCGGATTGACGACGTGGCCGCAGTCGACGGCGGAGACCACCCGATCTACCTTGACCGCGCCGGCCTTCGTGACGGACACCTCCGCCACCTGCGCCACGATGCTGCCGAAGGACTCGTGGACGGCCATGCCCCGGCCCGTACCCGCGGGCAACGCGCTGCCCCAGCCCGACCGTTCCTCGAGGACTGCCAGCACGTGCAGCATGTCGGCGTGCTCCGCGCCGAGGAGCGACCGGCGGAAGGCCAGGGGGTCCATGCCCGCGTGCGCCGCCATCTCGTCGACGAAGGACTCGCGGGCGAAGGGATTCTGCGAGTTCCCCACGGACCGCCAGAACCAGGTCGACAGATGGGTGTTGCGGATCGTGTGGGTGATGCGCTGGTTCGGGATCGCGTACGGGAGCTCGGTGAGTCCCTCCACCGACGTCCGGTCCACGCCGGACGCGACCGTCTCCGGGCGCAAACCGGCAAGAATGGAGTGGGTGACCGAGTGATTGGCCCACGCCGTCGGCTTGCCTTCCGCGTCGAAACCCGCCTTGAAGCGCAGCGCGGACATCGGCCGGTAGCGGCCGCCGCGGGTGTCCTCTTCCCGGGACCAGATGAGCTGCACGGGCCGGCCGATCTCCTTGGCGACGGTCACGGCCTCGCGCACGAAGTCGGGGTTCGACCGGCGGCCGAATCCGCCGCCCAGGAAGCAAGTGTGGGGGTACACGTTCTGGGGTGGCACGCCGGCCACCTCCGCCCCCACGGCCAGCACGGATTCCGGATTCTGCGCGCCGGTCCAGATGTCCACCCGGTCGTCCTGCACATGCACCGTGCAGTTGAGCGGTTCCATGCAGGCGTGCGCAAGGTACGGTGCGGAGTAGTCCGCCTCGATGCTCGACGCGGCCGCCGCGAAGCCGGCGGCGACGTCCCCCTGCTCGTGGGCGACCGTTCCGTCGCCGTCCAACGCCTCGGCGAACTCCCGCTGCCACTGGGCGCTCGACGTTCCGGCGCCCGGCCCGCGGTCCCACGCGACGGCCAGGGCGTCCGCGGCCGTACGGGCCTGCCAGTAGTGCTCCGCCACGACGGCGACCCCGCCCTCGACGTCCACGGCGCCGATCACGCCGGGCCGCTGGGCGATCTCGGCGAAGTCGTAGGAATCCACCGTTCCCCCGATCACGGGGCAGTGCTTCACGGCGGCGTACGCCATGCCGGGCAGGCGCACGTCCATGCCGAAAACGGCCGAGCCATCGACCTTGGCAGGGGAGTCGAGCCGTTTGCGCGGGGTGCCGATGATGGTGAACTGGTCCGGCGTCTTGAGCGGGACATCGCCGACCTCGATGGCGGCCGCTGCCGCCGCGAGCTCGCCGTAGCGCAGGGATTTGCCCTGGTGCGTGACCCGTGAGCCGCCGGCCTCGCAGGCTTCGGCCGCCACCCCCCAGCGGTTCGCCGCGGCGCGCACGAGCCGTTCCCGCGCGTTGGCGCCGGCGGCCTGCAGGTAGGGACGGCTGTGCCGCACGGCCTGACTGCCGCCGGTGCCCATGCGGTCGTAGACCCGGTCCTCGCGCAGGCTCCGGTTGGCGTCGGCGTACTCGGCGCGCACGTTGTCCCAGTCGGCGCCGAGTTCGTCCGCGACGATCATCGGCAGGCTCGTGAACACGCCCTCCCCCATCTCCGACTGCGCCACGCGGATCGTGACGGTGTCGTCGGGGGCGATGACGAGCCACGCGTTGATCTCTCCAGCGCGGTCCACGCCGTCGAACGGCCGCCCGTTGCCAAGCGCGGGCAGGTGAAAAGCGACCATGAGGCCGCCGGCGGAGGTCGCGGAAGCCTTCAGGAAACGTCGTCTGTTCATCTCAGGCCTCCCGCGTCCGGGCCAGTTCGGCCGCGCGGTGCACCCCGCGGCGCACGCGCTGGTAGGTCCCGCAGCGGCACACGTTGGTGATGGCCGCGTCGATCTCGTCGTCCGTCGGCGCCGCGTTGGTGGCCAGCAACGCCGCTGCTGCCATGATCTGCCCCGACTGGCAGTAACCGCACTGTGGCACGTCGTGCTCGACCCACGCCTGCTGGACCGGATGGCTGGCGTCCGTCGACAGCCCCTCGATGGTGGTGATGTCCTGCCCAGCGACCGCGGCGAGGGGCGTGATGCAGGAACGCCTGGCGACCCCGTCGATGTGCACCGTACAGGCTCCGCACTCGGCAATTCCACAGCCGTACTTGGTGCCGGTGAGGTTCAGGTGGTCGCGCAACACCCACAGCAGGGGCGTCGCGGGATCGGCATCCACCGCCTGCGTCTGGCCATTGACCGTCAGTTCCGTCATGGAAGTCCTCCGACGCCGCCGTTTGCGGCCTTCCCTTCGCTGGACCGATGATAGCCAAACGCGACGCACCACAGACAGGGGGAACCGGAATGGACACGCATCACGACACGCCGCCGCTCGCGGGATCGGCGCCAGGGCGTCTGCGGGAAGACCTGGCCGGCGCGGCGACTGTGATCGCGCCGCTTTGCCTGACCCCGCTGCAGGCCCGGCTCACCGAGTCGCTGGGGTTCCCGGCCGGCTACCTCTCGGGGGGCGCGCTCGGCTACGAACTCGCCGTCTCCGAGGCCCTCCTCACGCTCTCGGAACTCGCCGAGGCCGCCCGCCGCATCACGGCGCGTTCCGCGCTGCCGCTCATCGTCGATGGCGGCGTCGGCTTCGGCGACCCGGTCCACATGGTGCGCACGGTCCGGGAAATCGAGGCTACGGGCGCCGCCGGCATCGAGATCGAGGACCAGGTGGCGCCGAAACGCGTGAGCCACCATCGTGGCATCGAGCACCTGGTATCGACGCGTGCGATGGCGGACCGCATCCACGCCGCCGTGGACGCGCGACGCGACCCGGACTTCGTGGTCGTCGCCCGCACCGGCGCCGTGCGCAACGAGAGCTTCGAGGCCGCACTCGAGCGCTGCGTCGCCTACGGCGAGGCCGGCGCGGACCTGGCCATGCTGATGCCGTCTAGCGAGGACGAGTGGGCGGTTGCCGCCGGGCGCGTACCGCTGCCCCTGGCGACCATCGCCGCCATGGACGCACGTCGGGCGGCCGAGTGGCAGAGTCTCGGCTGGCGGCTCGTCATCGACCCCTTCACCGCGCACACCGTTGCGATCGACGCGATGCGCACGGCCTACGCCGCGTTTTTGCGCGACGGCGACACGGGCGTTCCCCTCGCGAAGCGGTTCTCCGTGTACCGTGAGTTCTCCGAGCTGGCCGGGCTCGGCGAGTTCTACGATCTCGAGGACCGGACGACGGAGCGCCCGTAGGAGACGCCCTCGAACGGCTCGTGGCGCCGCGTCGCGACTTCAGATACCGCCCCAACCACGACGTCGCCGCTGCGTTCACGAGCAGCCGTCACCGCAGGAGCAGGCGCCGGTCCAGGGGGAACGGGTGCACTTCCCCATGCGTCACCAGGGCAGCGAAGTCTGGATGGTCCGGATTCAGCACCACGTTGCGCTCGAGCGTCAGGACAAAGCTCGGTACGCTGAATCCCGGAACGCCGTCCACGCCGAGACGCGCATCGCCAAACGCAACCGTATCCCCAGGACCCGGCGCCACCTCGACACACTCGATCGCGGCATCCGGAACCTCGATCTCAAGATAGCGGTAGTCGGGCAGCAGGCTGACGCGTGGGGCGTGTACCAGGATCTCCAGAGCCGCGAGGGAGAGCGTACTCGCGCAGTAGACCGCCCGCCGGCCGGGGGAGTTGAACCGCCCACCCCACTCCCGGGCTCCCTGCCCACCGAGCATGGTCTTCGCGTCGCCAGCGTGCCTGGCCTTGGCGACGCGATACATCCTCACGTCGGGATGCCGTGCTCGAGTCGGCCGATCAGCCGCGCGACGTTGCGTCCCCCCAGTTCCGTGGTTGCATGATCGAGCGGCGTCTCGCCGCCAAGTGCCGACGCCGGCGTACTCAGCCACAACGCCGCGGACTCCTCGTCGCCCAGGAGCGCGACCGCACGCCGCAACAGATCGGCGTAACGCACCACCCGGTCGGACTCGGGCGCGGACAGGCGGCCCGCCGCCCGGCGCCTGGCGTAGGTCTGCTTCGACAGACCCAGGCATCGCTGGAACGTGGCGGAGGTGACGCGCAGGGCACGCGCCAATTCCAGGACCGACTCCACGGGCAGCCCCCTTCGCACCCCTTCGACTGTGGCGTCTCTCAGTTCATTCGAACGGTCGGGAGGCGGCACAGTCGACATGGCGGACAGGTCCCGTTTGGATAACTTGAAGTGTACCAAACAGTCCCCCTTCAACGCGCCCCTTCGGGAGTCCCTGGGACCGCAGGGGCCAGCGTCGGCATGGCTGGCGCACACGCCGGCCATGAGGCGCTACAGCAGCCGCGAAATGGCGGTGGCGCCGACGACGGCTCCGACGGCGACCACCAGCGCGCTCGCCAGTCGACGCATGGTGCGGTCGGTGACCCTCGGCGGAAACCTGCGGCCGAGGGCGGTGAAGACGAACACGACCGGCAGGCCCGCCGCGTAGAGGCCGAGCGTCGAGCTGTCCAGTCCTTCGGTGGCTGCCACCGCCGCCGAGCGCCCCGCATTGCCGAGGACGAACACGACGGCGAGGGTCGCGCGGACGTTGGCGAGGGCGAGGGGCTGCCGGTAGGCGTGGTAGGCCATGACCGGGCCGCCGACCGCGAACATGCCGGCGAACACCCCCGCGAGGCCCCCGAACACGCCCGTGTGCCACCGCGGAGATGGCGCTGCGCGAGGCATGGGCCGGAGCATCACGGACACTCCCGCCGCCACGGCGAACAGCCCGAAAACCAGGCGCACCGCCTCCATCTCGCGCTCGCCGAGCCACGCGAGCACGGCCAACCCGAGCAGCACGCCGGGCGCGTTGCCGGCCAGCAGCGGCCACAGGAAGCGCCGCTCCACGAGGCGCCACTGGCCGTGCAGGAAGACCAGCGACATCGTGGCGGTGAGCAGCGCCGCCACGGTCGCCGCCGCCGGAATCGGCAGGAGCCCGAACGCGGCCACGAGCGCCATCAGCACCAGGGCCATCGCGAAACCGGTGACGGCCTGCACGTAGGTGCCTGCCGCGACCATCGCCAGGAAAGCGGCCAGCGTCGCGGGATCCATCGCCGCTGCGGGCGCCCCCGCTACCAGGGCAGTCGGTCGAGATCGACGTTGCCGCCGGAGAGCACGATGCCGATGCGCAGGCCGTCCAGCGGCCCGTCAAGCGCGGCGGAAGCCGCGAGTGTCCCGTCGATGACCGCCGCCAGGGGCACGGCGGCCGACGGCTCGACCACGATCTTCATGCGCTCCCAGAGCAGGCGCATGGCCCGGACGATCGCCTCCTCCGGTACCAGCACGATGTCGTGCACGTGGCGCCGCACCAACTCGAAGTTCCGCACGCCGAGCGAAGTGAGCAAACCGTCCGCGATCGTGCGCGGCGCGACGGACGGCAGGCGTTCGCCGCTGCGGAACGAACGGTACGCGTCATCCGCGCCGCGCGGCTCCACCGCCACGACCCGCGTCGCCGGCGACCGTGAGCACACCGCCAGCGCCGTCCCGGAGGCCAGGCCCCCGCCCCCGATGGGCACCAGCACGACGTCCAGTTCCGGCACGGCCTCCAGCAACTCGAGCGCCGCGGTCCCCTGCCCGGCGATCACGCGCGCATCGTCGTAGGGGTGCACGACGCTGCGCCCGCTGTCCGCGACCGCCCGCGCGAGGGCGGTCTCGCGCGCTTCGAGGGTCGGTTCGCACAGCACCGCCTCGGCCCCGTATCCCGCCACCGCCGCCCGCTTGACGGTGGGCGCATTGCGCGGCATCACCACCGTGCACGGCACGCCCCGGAGCCGGGCGGCCAGCGCGAGGGCGGCGCCGTGATTGCCGGAGGAGTGGGTGGCGACACCGCCCGCCGCCGCTTCGGGCGCGAGGGACTGGACGGCGTTGCAGGCGCCGCGGAACTTGAACGCGCCCACGCGCTGAAAGTTCTCGCACTTGAAGAAGAGCCGCGCACCGCACAGGGCATCGAGCGATGACGCGGTGAGTACCGGGGTACGCGTTACGAAAGGACGAATGCGCTCCGCCGCCCGCCACACGTCGGCCGAAGTCGGCAGGTCCACGCCCGCGGGGACGCTCGACACGGCGCTCCCCTCGTCCGCCGCCGTCAACCGAGCGCGGCGCGCGCGTTGCGGAAGAGCCGCAGCCACGGGCCGTCGCCCTCCCACTCCGGCGGACACCACGAGTGCTGGATCGCCCGGAACACCCGTTCCGGATGCGGCATCATGATGAGGGCGCGGCCGTCGGTCGACGCCAGTCCGGCCAGCCCCCCGGTGGAACCGTTCGGATTCAGCGGGTAACGTTCGGTCGGTCGGCCCGCGCCGTCCACGTAGTGCAGCACCGCCCGCGCCTGCCGCGCATCCCACTCGGGCCGGTCGAACTCCACGCGGCCCTCCCCGTGGGCCACCGCGACCGGCAGGACGCTCCCCGCCATGTCCGCGAGCCACGGCGAATCCGTGCGCCCGACCCGCACGACGACCGAGCGCCCCTCGAACTGCTCGGAACGGTTGCGGACGAAACGCGGCCACGCCGCCGCGCCCGGCACCAGGGACTTGATCTGCGCGAGCATCTGGCAGCCGTTGCAGACGCCGAGGGTGAGCGAGTCCGGCCGGTGGAAAAACGCCTCGAAGGCATCGCGCACGCGCGGCTCGAACAGGATCGACTTGGCCCAGCCCCCGCCGCCGCCGAGAACATCGCCGTAGGAGAACCCGCCGCACGCCGCCAGCACGGCGAACTCCGCGAGGTGGTGGCGTCCCGCGAACAGGTCGGACATGTGCACGTCCACCGCCTCGAAGCCGGCGCGATGGAACGCCGCCGCCATTTCGACCTGGCCGTTGACGCCCTGCTCGCGGAGTATCGCGACACGCGGCCGCGCGCCGGCGCCCCCGCGGGGAACCGCCAGGTCCTTGCCCGCATCGAAGGTGAGGCGCGTCACGGCGCGATGGACGCCGAGTTCGATGCCCTCGAACTCCTCGTCCGCGCAGGCCCGGTCGTCCCGCAGGGACTGCAGGCGATAACTCGTCTCGCTCCAGAGCCGTTCGAGGGCCGCCCGCGTGGTCTCGTGCGCGCCGATCCGCACCCGGTCGTCATGCCGGGCCACCGCGACGGGCTGCCCGCGCAGACCGGCCGCCGCGGCGGCGGCGCACACCGCGTCGAGCTGCGTTTTCGGTACCGCCATGACGACGCCCACCTCCTCCGTGAAGAGCGCGGCGAGATCCGTCTCGATCACGTCGAGGCCCACGCGCCCCGCGAACGCCATCTCCAGCAGCGTCACGATCAGTCCGCCGTCGGAGCGGTCGTGGTAGGCGAGCACGCGAAACTCGCGGCGGGCGCGCTGCACGAAGTCGAGCAGGTCGCGCAGGCCATCCGCGTCGTCGACATCGGGCACGGGAGCCCCGAGCTGACCGTAGCACTGCGCCAGGGCGCTCCCGCCGAGCCGCCGCCGCGCCGCGAACGGGGGTTCCACGAGCACGAGCGCCGGATAGGTCTCGTCGTCGAGCACCGGCGTCAGGGTCGCGCGCGCGTCCGCGACCGGCGCACAGGCCGTCACGTTCAGCGTCACCGGGGAAACGACCTCGCGCGCGCCGCCCGCGGCGTCCCAGCGCGTGCGCATCGACAGGCTGTCCTTGCCCACGGGGACCGCGATGCCCAGGGCGGGACACAGGTCGAGGCCGACCGCCGAGACCGCGTCGTGCAGCGCCTGGTCTTCGTCCTCGAAGCCGGCCGCCGCCATCCAGTTGGCGGACAGCACGACGCGCGACAGGCTCTCCATCGGCGCCGCGGCGAGGTTCGTCAATGCCTCCGCGACGGCCATTCGAGCGGCCGCGGCCGGATCCACGACCGCCAGCGGCGACCGTTCGCCCATGGCCAGCGCCTCGCCGGCGAAGCCGTCGTAGTCGGCGAGGGTCACCGCCACGTCGGCTACGGGCACCTGGTACGGACCCACCATCTGGTCCCGCGCCACGAGTCCCGTGATGCTGCGATCGCCGATGGTGACGAGGAACTTCTTCGACGCGACCGCCGGGAAGCGCAGCACCCGCTCGAGCGCGGCGGCGACGGTGACGCCCTCGAGCTCCAGGGCCGGCGCCGTACGCGGGCGGCGTGCGAAGGCACGATGCATCGCCGGAGGCTTGCCGAGCAGGGTGGCGAGAGGCAGGTCCACGGGAACGTCGTCGAGGTCCCGGTCCGTCACCGTCAGGCGCGCCTCGGCCCCGGCGGTGCCCACCACCGCATACGGACAGCGCTCCCGCTCGCAGATCGCCCGAAAACGGGGCAGGTCCCCTTCCGCCACCGCCATGACGTAGCGCTCCTGGGCTTCGTTGCACCAGATCTCCATCGGCGACAGCGCCCCGTCCGCGCTCGGCACGTCCCGCAGCTCGAACCGCCCGCCCCGCCCCGCGTCGGCGACCAGTTCCGGCAGGGCGTTGCTCAGCCCGCCGGCGCCCACGTCGTGAATCAGGCGGATCGGGTTGGCCGGCCCCAGCGCCCAGCAGCGGTCGATGACCTCCTGGCAGCGGCGCTGCATTTCGGCGTTGTCGCGCTGCACGGAAGCGAAGTCGAGTTCCGAGTCGCTCTCTCCCGACGCCATGCTCGACGCGGCGCCGCCGCCGAGACCGATCAGCATGGCCGGGCCCCCGAGGACGATCAGCCGGGCCCCGACGGGCACGTCCGCCGCCCGCACGTGCTCGGCGCGGACGTTGCCGACGCCGCCGGCGACCATGACGGGTTTGTGGTAGCCCCAATAGCGGTTCGGGGCCCCGGCCATGTCGGCCTCGAAGGTGCGGAAATACCCGCCCAGGGCGGGCCGGCCGTACTCGTTGTTGAAGGCCGCGGCCCCGACGGGACCGTCCAGCATGATCTCGAGCGCGCTCACGATGCGCCCGGGCTTGCCGATCGGCAGTTCCCAGGGCTGCGCGTCACCGGGCACGTTGAGGTGCGAGGTCGTGAAACCGGCGAGTCCCGCCTTTGGCTTGGAGCCGCGCCCCACCGCGCCCTCGTCGCGGATCTCGCCGCCCGAGCCGGTCGCCGCGCCGGGATACGGCGCGATCGCCGTCGGGTGGTTGTGGGTCTCTACCTTGATGAGGACGTGCACGGGCTCCCGGACGGACCCGTACACCCCGGTGTCGGCGTCGGCGAAGAAGCGGTTGGCCCGGCCCCCCTCGATGACGGCGGCGTTGTCCGAGTAGGCCGACAGGATCCCGGCGCCGTTGATGCGGCGGTAGGTGTTGCGGATCATCCCGAACAGGGTCTGCCCCGACGGCGCTCCGTCGATCTCCCAGGTCGCGTTGAAGATCTTGTGCCGGCAGTGCTCCGAGTTCGCCTGCGCGAACATCATCAGCTCGATGTCCGTCGGCTCCCTGCCCAGTTCCGCGTACTGCGCCGCGAGGTAGGCGATCTCATCCGGCGACAGGGCGAGTCCCAGCTCCGCGTTGGCGCGTTCGAGGGCCGCCGCGCCCCTGCCCGTGCGCACCACCGGTCGCGGTCGCCCCTCGGCGAAGATGTCGTCGAAGGTCTCGTCCGCCCGCGCGACCTCGGTCATGCGGTCGTGCAGGACCGCGGCGATGCCGGCATCGTCGCCGCCGTCGACGAACCAGCGCACCCCGCGCTCGACGCGGCGCACCCGGTCGAGACCGCAGCGCCGAAAGATGTCGGTCGCCTTGCTCGACCAGGGCGAGATCGTTCCCGGGCGCGGCGTGACGGTGCATACGCGCGCGCCCACGGGGGATGCGAGGTCGCGGCGCGGGCCGTACTGCAGGAGCGCGGCCGCCAGTTCCGCCTCCCCCGCCTCGAGGCGGCCCTCGACTTCCAGGAAGTGGACGAACTCGGCGTAGACGCCACGCACGGCGGGATCGACCTCGCGCAACGCCGCCAGGCGCTGCGCGAGCCGGGCCGGAGTGAGCGCCGGAGGGCCCGCCAGGACCTGGACTGCACGGCGTGTCTGCGTGGCGGCGGGCACGGAGCGATTATACGGAGCCGCGCCGCGACTGGAAGAACCCCGACAGGAGCGCACCGCACTCCTCCGCCAGCACGCCGCCCGTGACAGCGACGCGATGGTTGTAGCGGGGGTCCGCGAGGAAGTCCGCAGCCCCGGCCTTCGGCTCCGCTGCCCCGAAGACCAACCGGGCGACCCGCGCGTGGACCACGGCGCCGACGCACATCGTGCAGGGCTCCACGGTCACGTACAGCGTGCTGCCTGGCAGGCGGTAGTTGCCGACGGCCGCGGCGGCCGAGCGCAGCGCGGCGACCTCCGCGTGGGCGGTCGGATCGTGCGTCGAGACCGGCGCGTTGTGGCCCTCCCCGGCGACACGGTCGTCCGCGACGAGCACTGCGCCCACGGGCACTTCTCCGAGCGCCGCGGCGCGGTGCGCCAGCGCGAGCGCGCGGCGCATCCAGCGGGCGTCGGACTCGCAGTCCGTGTCGCGCGCCCGTAGCGCGATCACGAAGCGCCTCCCCCCACGGGGCATGCGGGATTGGAGACGCTCACTCCCATTCGATGGTGGCCGGCGGCTTGCTCGACACGTCGTAGACCACCCGCGAGACGCCGGCGATCTCGTTCATGATGCGGTTCGACACGCGGCCGAGGAGGTCGTACGGCAGTTCCGCCCAGCGCGCGGTCATGAAGTCCGTGGTCTCGACCGCCCGCAGCGCGATTACGTGCTCGTAGCGCCGCGCGTCGCCCACGACGCCCACGGAAGCCACCGGCAGGTAGACCGCGAACGCCTGGCTCACCTGCTCGTACCAGCCAGCGCGCCGCAGTTCCTCCAGAAAGACGGCATCGGCCCGGCGCAGGACATCGAGGTACTCGCGTCTCACTTCCCCGAGCACGCGCACGGCGAGGCCCGGGCCCGGGAAGGGGTGGCGGTACACCAGTTCGCGCGGCAGGCCGAGGGCCATGCCGACCTGGCGCACCTCGTCCTTGAACAGGTCGCGGAGCGGCTCCACGAGGGACAAGCGCATCCGCTCCGGCAGCCCGCCGACGTTGTGGTGCGACTTGATGACGTGAGCGTTGCCGTACTTCGACGCGGCGGACTCGATGACGTCCGGATAGATCGTGCCCTGGCCGAGCCAGCGCACGTTCTCCAGCCCTGCCGCGGTGCGCTGGAAGACGTCGATGAAGGTCGCGCCGATGATCTTGCGCTTGGTCTCCGGATCGTCCTGCCCGGCGAGTGCCGTCAGAAACTCCTCCGACGCGTCCACCGTGACGAGGTCGAGGTTCAACGCGTTGTCGCCACTCGCGAACGCCGCCTCCACCTCCTCGCGTTCGTGCAGCCGCAGCAGGCCGTTGTCCACGAACACGCAGGTCAGCCGGTCGCCGATCGCGCGGGAGAGGAGCGCCGCGGCGACGCTGGAGTCCACGCCGCCGGAGAGTCCGAGCACCACCCTGTCGGCCCCGACCCGCGCGCGCACGGCGGCCACCGCCTCCTCGGCGATGTGCCCGGGCGTCCACGACCCGACGCAGCCGCACACGTCCCGCGCGAAACGGCGCACGATGTCCGCGCCGCGCGCGGTATGCGTCACCTCGGGGTGGAACTGGACGCCGAAGAGCCGCCGGGCCGGGTCCGCCATGGCGGCGACCGGGGCGCTGTCGGTACGCGCGGTCACGGCAAACCCCGGCGGAACCGCCGTCACCCTGTCCCCGTGACTCATCCAGACCGGCATGCGTCCGGCGTCGCCCAGCCCGTCGAACAGGGGGTCGCCGGCCGCCGTCTCGACTTCCGCGTGACCGAACTCGCGATGCGTCGACGGCTCCACCGCCCCGCCGAGCTGTGCGGCCATGGCGTGCATGCCGTAGCAGATCCCGAGCACGGGCACTGCGGCCTCGAACACCTGGTCCGGAATACGCGGCGTGGAACCCTCGGTGACCGTTTCCGGGCCGCCGGACAGGATGATGCCGCGCGGCGCGAACTCCGCCACGAAGCCGTCGGGCACGTCGAACGGGTGGATCTCGCAGTAGACGCCGACTTCGCGGACCCGGCGCGCGATGAGCTGGGTGTACTGTGACCCGAAGTCGACGACCAGCAGGCGGTGCCGGCGGGCCCGCGCGCTCTCGCGCACGACGGCGGCGCGGACGTGGGATGCGGTGCCGGAACGCTGGATCACTATTTGATCGGGTAGTTCGGCGGTTCCTTGGTCATCGCGACGTCGTGCACGTGGCTTTCGGCGAGACTCGCGCCGGAGATCTTCACGAACTTCGGGCCGGTCCGCATGGCCTCGATGTCCGGCGACCCCGTGTAGCCCATCGAGGCGCGCAGCCCGCCCATCAACTGGTGCACGATCGGGCTCGCGGGGCCGCGATACGGGACGCGCCCCTCGATGCCCTCCGGGACCAGCTTCCCGTTGTCGCCGTCCGGTTCCTGGAAGTATCGGTCGCTCGACCCGAAACGTTCGTTCATGGCGCCGAGGGAGCCCATGCCGCGGTAGGACTTGTAGGTGCGTCCCTGGTAGAGCTCGACCTCGCCGGGCGCCTCGTCGGTACCGGCCAGGAGAGACCCCACCATCACCACGCTCGCGCCGGCGCCGATGGCCTTGGCGATGTCGCCGGAGAACCGGATGCCGCCGTCCGCAACCACCGGAACGCCGGATTCGGAAGCCCTGGCCGATACGTCCGCCACGGCCGTGATCTGCGGCACGCCTATGCCGGAGACGACGCGGGTCGTGCAGATGCTGCCCGGCCCGATGCCGACCTTGATGGCGTCGACGCCGGCGTCCATCAGCGCGGAGGCGCCGTCCGGCGTCGCGACGTTGCCGCCCATGACGGGCAGCCCCGGGTACTTCTGCTTGATCCAGCTGATGCGGTCGAGCACGCGCCGGGAGTGGCCGTGCGCCGTGTCGACGACGAGCACGTCGACGCCCGCCTCCACCAGGGCGGCCACCCGATCGTCCGTTTCGTCGCTCGTGCCCACGCTCGCCCCGACGCGCAACTGCCCCTGGTCGTCCTTGCAGGCGTTGGGGTACTGCTGCGCCTTGGTGATGTCCTTGACGGTCACCATGCCGGTGAGCCGGAAGTCGGCGTCGGTGATGAGCACCTTCTCGATGCGATGCCGGTGCAGCAGGTCGGTGATCTCCGGGAAGGTCGCGCCCTCCGGGGCCGTGACGAGACGTTCCTTGGGCGTCATGACGTCGGAGATCAGCGCGTCCAGGCGCTGCTCGAACCGGATGTCGCGGCTGGTGACGATGCCGACGAGTTCGTCGCCCCGCACCACCGGCACGCCGGAGATGCGGTGCTCCATGGTGAGTTCCAGGAGTTCCCGCACCGTGCGGTCCGGGGCGATCGTGATCGGGTCCCGGATGATGCCGCTCTCGTACTTCTTGACCGCGCGGACCTCCCGCGCCTGGGTTTCGAGCGCCATGTTTTTGTGCACGATCCCGATGCCGCCCTCCTGCGCCATGGCGATGGCGAGGCGTCCTTCGGTCACGGTGTCCATGGCCGCGGACATCAGGGGAATGTTGAGCGCGATGTCCCGCGTCAGGCGCGTGTGGAGATCGACTTCGGAAGGGAGGACCTGGGAGTAGGCGGGGAGCAGGAGAACGTCGTCGAAGGTGAGCGCTTCCTGGGCAATTCGCAGCATGAGGCACCCGCTGGGGCAAAACGAGATTTTACGAGCGTCGCGCGGGCGTGTAAACGAACGGTCAGGGCCGGGGTGTACGTCAAAAATGTGATGCGGAGAGGGAAGGTTGAGATGTGGCGGGGTTGAGCGGATACTTCTGGCAATGTTCATATTTGCCAGACGGGGAGGCCTCCATGGCGGCGCCACGCGACATCGACGTTCTAACCGGGCAGCGGGATGAGTTGTTGGGGGAGTTGGCCGGGGTGGGCGACCTGCGGCCGGGCACGCTGCAGGCGCGCTACCGCCGGTGCGGCAAGCCGACCTGCCACTGCGCGCGGGAGGGCGATCCGGGGCACGGGCCGAAGTGGGTGCTGGTGTCGCGCGTCGCGGGCGGGACGCGCAACTGGACGATACCGGACGAGGCCGTGCAGCGGACGCGGGAGCATCTCGACGAGTGCCGGCGCTTCCGGGAGTTGACGCGGGAGCTGATCGCCGTCGGCGACGAGTTGTGCCAGGCGCGGCTGGAGGGGGACGCGCCCGGGGCACCGGGAAAAAGGGGGCGGCGGAGCCCGCGTTCGAGGCGCGGCTAGCGACGGTGCTGGACGCCGAGGCGGGGCGGCTGCTCGGGGAGGGGGTGCTGGACGGGATCGGCTTCGAGCGGCTGGAACGCGCCTGCCGCCGGGTCGCCCTGGAGGCGATGGGCCGGGCGCTGGCGGCGCGGCTGAACGCCGACCGCTCGGACGAGCGCGGGCCGCGGCTGGCGTGCCCTCGGCGGGACCGAAGCGACCACCGCGGCGACGGCATGGCGCGCCATGCCGGGCGGCGCGCGAAGACCTTCGTCACGGCGCTCGGGGAGATGGAACTGGTGCGCGCGTGGTACCACTGCGACGCCTGCGGCCGCGGCTTCGCGCCGCGCGACCGGGAACTCGGCTTCGGCGACGGCGGTCTGTCGCCGGCGGTGCTGCGCATGGTCGGCAGCGCGGCCGGCGAGGTGAGCTTCGCCACGGCCGGTTCCCTGCTGCACGAACTGGCGGGCCTGAACGTCGACGCCAAAACGGTGGAGCGCCGCGCCGAGGCGCTCGGCCGCGAGATCGCGGCGGACGAACGGGACCGGGTCGCGGCCGGGCCCGCCACCGCGCGCACGCTGTATCTCGGTCTCGACGGCACCGGCGTGCCGGTGCGCCGCGCCGAGACCGAAGGGCGGGCCGGCAAGCAGCCGGACGGTTCCGCGAAGACGCGCGAGGCGAAGCTCGCGGTGGTGTGGTCCGCCGAGCGGACCGGCGCCGACGGCGCCCCGGCGCGCGACCCCGGCTCGGTCACCTGCTCCGCCGCCATCGAGTCCGCCGCCACGCGCGACACCGACACCGTTCCCGCGCCCTTCGCGCGGCGCGTCGTGCGCGAGGCCGCGCGGCGCGGCTTCGGGGCCGCCGAACGCCGCGTGGTGCTCGGCGACGGCGCGGCCTGGATCTGGAACATCGCCGCGGAGCACTTCCCCGGCGCCGTCGAGATCGTCGACGTGTTCCACGCCGCCGAACACCTGCACGACATCGCCAAGGCCGTCTACGGCAACGACAACGACCTCGCGCGCGTCTGGGCGGAGCAGCGCCGCGGCGAACTCCTCGCCGGCGCCTTCGACGACCTGCTCCGGGCCGTCGGCGCCCACGCCGGCCGCTGCGAGGAGGCCCGCAAGGGGCGCGCCTACTTCGCCGGCAACCGCCGCCGCATGGACTATCCCGGGTTCCGCGCCCGGGGACTGTGCATCGGCAGCGGCGTCGTCGAGGGCGCCTGCCGGAACGTCGTCGCCAGCCGCCTCAAGCGCGGCGGCATGCGCTGGACCGTCGCCGGCGCCGACGCCATCCTCGCCCTGCGTTCCTACATCGTCAGCCACCGCTTCGACGACTTCTGGCACCGCCGCGCCGCCGCAAAATGACCTTCATCTCACAATCAAGACGTACACCCTCAGGGCCGCAGCAGCGCGACAAGACGGGGATAGTTGTCCACTTAGCCGTCAAAAAACCATGAAAAATGACGGCATACCATACAACTCTGCCCAGCGAACCCGAGAAGAGGCTTCCCGCTGGCTTCCCGCTCCAGGTCAGTCCGTCCGGGCAACCTCCGCGCGGCTCACGCGCCGCATCGGGTGCAGCGTTCCGTTCTCGCCGATGATGTACTCGGGCACCGCGACATCGTAGTTGCCGAGGGTCACCGTTTCCTGGTCCGTACGCGTGCCGCTCATCAGCCCGAGTGTCCCGTAGGTGCGCAAACCGAGCCGCGCGCGCAGTTTCGGGCTCGCCTCGTCGAGGACCTCCTGCAGGCAGGTGACGCCCCAGTTCTCCTGCTGCCGCGTCCACGGCAGGCAGAAGAAGGTCGTCACGTGACGGCGCGGGTGTCCCTCCGGGTTGGCGCCGGCACTGTGCCAGACGCGCCCGTCCCAGGCATAGACGCTGCCCGCCGGCGCCGTGATCTGCATCGCTTGCTCCCGCGGCGGCGGCTTGATGAGATGCTCGGCGGGCCAGCGGTGGCTGCCGGGGACCAGCCAGGTGCTGCCCCGCTCGGGCGTGAAGTCGTCGAGCAGCCAGAAGAGGTTGCAGGACGCGGCGAAGTCCGCCGTCGCCGGCACCTGGCCCTGGTCGCGATGCAACTGCTGCGGCTCCGTGGTCGGGCCGACGAACACGCCCGCCGTCATGCTCGACAGCAGGAAGCTCTTGCCCAGCAGGTATCCCGCGAGCTCGTCGGTTTCCGCCCGGACGACGAGATCGAGGAACTCCTGGCCCTTGTTGACCATGTTCGACAGGAGCTGCTTGTTGTGATTGCCGAGGAACGGCGAACGGTCCCCGAGCGCGCGCTCCGCCGCCGCCTGGCGTTCGAGCCTGTCGCGGAGCGCCGTGACCTCGGCATCGTCGAGCACGCCGGTCAGGATGCACACCCCGCACTCCGTCAGGTCGGCCTTCGCCTGGTCGATGTCCGCCGTGGGTTCGGGCAGCGGCAGCGGCTCCGGCTCCGGCAGCCCCGGCGCGGCCACGTAGCGCGTCTGGCGATGTGCAGCGGAAGTGTTCATGGCGGTCTCCCTGGTCGGCCCTCGGAACGACGGATCATTCTAACCAAACGCCTGCCGATCCTGGCCCGTCCCGACCGGACGCACCCGGCATCAGGCCGGAGTTTCGCGCCAGCGAAACTCCCAACGCCAACGCGCCCAGCGCGTTGGCGCGTTTGCAGGGTCGCGATAGCTCCCCTAACATCACCACCTTCCGCGCGAACGAGGCCAACACCGTGGATCTGCCGGCACTGCAAACGAACCCCGACCTCGACGACATCATGCGGCGGGCGCGGGAACTCGACATCGAGGAGCACCTGCTCGATCTGACGATGTACGGCTTCACCGTCGTGCCGCCCGAAAAACTGGCGCCGCCCGCGCTGACGGAACGCCTGCGCACGGCGATCCTCGACGTGTACGAGCGTCGCACCGGTCATCGCATCGACGACTGGCGGACCTACGACGGCAAGATCGAGAGGTACCAGGCGTGGGGGTGGCTGCTCGAGAACGACGTCTTTCTCGAGGCGGTGCACCAACCGGCGTTCCAGTGCATCGCCCAGTTCCTGACCGGCAAGAGCGGGTTCCTGGCCGGCGCCTCCTTCATCCTCAAGACCCGGGCGCAGGAATACGACCTGCCGCTGCACAGCGACAGCCACGGCGTGCCGCCGCCGTGGCCGAGCTTCGCGACGTACGCGAACCTCTCGTGGCTCCTGACCGACTACCTGACCCGCGAGGACGGACCGACGGTGCTGGTCCCGGGCAGCCAGCGGGGCCGCATGCCGCGCGGCTCCGAGAGCCAGGCGCACGTCAACGACCACGACTACATCAAGCCCGTGCCGCTCGAGGGCCCCGCGGGCTCGCTCGCCGTGTGGAACGGCTCGATGTGGCACGGATCGGTGCGGCGCACCAAGCCGGGTGCGCGCATCACGCTGGTGCACGTCCTGCAGCGCGTGTACATGCGCCCGATCGAACAGGTCAAGGAGCTCTCGCCCGCACACCTCGAGCGCTGGCCGGACCTGCCGAGGCTGCTTGGCTACGAGCGTATCTATCCCTACGGGGAGGAAATCGAGCGTCCGCAGCACGTCGACCCCACCATCCAGGCGGGGCGCGACCAGTACGCCTGACCGGCCAGCTACGCCCAGAGACATCCAACGACGCCCAACGACGCAAGGACACAGAGAGCATGGACATCCCCGCACTCGGCAACGTTCCCGACGCCGACGCCATCCGCCTGGAAGCGCGGCGCCTCGGCCTCGAACGGTACCTGCTGGAAATGCACACCTACGGCGTCACCGTCATCCCGCCGGAACGGGTCGGCAGCCCGGACCTGGTCGAACGCCTGCGGCAGGCCATCCTGCGCGTCCTGGCCGAACGGCACGACCTCGAGGTCCCCGAGGACTGGAATACGCACTCCGAGGCCTGGGGCGGACCGAAGACCTGGTGCTGGCTGCTCGAGGACGAGGCCTTCATCGAGGCGGCGCTGCACCCGGTCGCCATGTGCGTCGCGCGGTTCATGTGCGGACGCAACGTCGTCCTGCAGGGCACGCCCGCCATCGTCAAGACGCGCGGCACGTCCTATCGGCAGGACACCGACGGCTACATGCGCCTGCACACGGACACCCACGGCGTGCCGTCGCCGCTGCCGGAGTGGGCGCAACTGATCAACCTCTCGTGGCTCCTCACCGACTACGACGGCCCCGAGGACGGCCCGACCGTGCTGGTCCCGGGCAGCCACCGCTGGGGCCGCATGCCGCGGCCCGACGAGGCGCTGTGGTGGGAGGAAGGCGCTCCCGTGCAACCGATCTCCCTGTCCGGAAGGGCCGGATCGCTGGCGATCTGGCACGGCTCCCTGTGGCATGGGTCGCGTCCCCGCACCACCGAGGGCATGCGCATCACCCTGCCCTTCATCTACGGACGCAGCTACCTGCAGCCGATCCACACCTGGTCGGAGGCGATCCGTGAAGGCGACAACCGGGGCTTTCTCGAAAAGTACCCGCAACTCGAGGACCTGCTCGGCCTGTGGCATCCCTATCCCGTCGACCGTGACGGCCCCGACGTTCCGGGCAACCTCGACGGCAACATGCGCATGATCGGCGTCGGCGACAACATCTATGCGTGACGCCCGGCGCGGAGATGGATCGGCGCCCCGATGACGGCCGACCTCTTCGAAGGGTCCAACATACGCCACGTCTATGCCGTCAGCGAGCTGACGGCAGCGGCGCGCCGGGCGATCGAGGACCGCTTCCCCATCGTGTGGGTCGAGGGCGAGGTGTCGAACCTGCGCCGCCCCGCATCGGGCCACTGGTATTTCAGCCTGGCGGACGCCCGGGCGCAGTTGCGGTGCGTGATGTTCGCGAGCAGCAACCGTCTCGTACGCACCCGCACCGAGGACGGCATGCGCGTGCTCGTCCAGTGCCGCCTCTCCCTGTACGAGGGCCGGGGCGAGTTCCAGGGCATCGTCGATCACATCGAACCCGCCGGCGAGGGCGCCCTGCGGGCCGCCTTCGACCGGCTCCGCGGGACGCTCGAGCGCGAGGGGCTCTTCGCGGCGGACCGCAAGCGGCCGCTGCCGGCGTTTCCGCGCCGCATCGGCGTCGTCAGTTCGCTGTCCGGGGCCGCCCTGCAGGACGTGCTGGCGGTGCTGCGGCGGCGCTTTCCCTGCGTGGAGGTGACCTGCTTCCCCGTGGCCGTCCAGGGGCCGGAAGCGGTATCGCAGATCGTCCGGGCCCTCGAACGCGCGCACGCGGCCCCCGAGCCGCCGGATGTCCTGCTGCTGACGCGGGGCGGCGGGTCCCTGGAGGATCTGGCCGCTTTCAACTCCGAGCCGGTGGCGCGGCGCATCGCGGCGTGCGCGATCCCGGTCGTCTCGGCGGTCGGCCACGAGGTGGACGTCACCATCGCCGACCTGGTGGCGGACCGGCGCGCCCCCACGCCTTCCGCGGCTGCGGAACTCGTCGCGCCCGAACGGGACGAGCTGAGGCGGCGGCTCGCGACCTCGAAATCGCGGCTGGCCGGCCGCATGCAGGAGCGCCTCGGTCTCGAACAGGTCCGGCTGCGGGCCATGTCTGCCCGCCTCGTCGATCCCGCCCGGACGGTCGAACAGCAGATGCAGCGCGCCGACGAACTGCGCGAGCGTCTCGCGCGTGCCGCGGGGGAGCGTGTCGCGGCGTCCGGGGAGCGCCTCGCCGCGACCCGGCGCTTGCTCTACCGCTCGAACCCGGGCATCGCCATCGAGACCGCCCGCGGCCGCACGCTGCGTGGGCTGCGCGCGCTCTCCGCGGCGGCCACGCGCCGCGTGGATGCCGCGAACCGAGCCGTCGCCGCGACCGTGCGCACGCTGAACGCCGTCAGTCCCCTCGCGACGCTGGACCGCGGCTACGCGATCGTCGCCCGTCCCGATGGCACGCGCTGGGGCACGGTGGTCGCCGATGCCACTAGCCTGTCGGCCGGCGAGCGCATTCATGCCCACCTTGCTTCCGGCACGGTTGCGGCCACCGTGGAGGCGCGCCCGGTGGCGGCCGCCGCGGAAGATGCCCGTGCCGACGTGGCCGCCGTGCGTTCACGCCGCGCGGAGGGCGAGGCGTGAACCTGTTCGCACTCATGCTGGCGGTGGCCGGCGTACCTGGCGGAGTCGTCGCGATACCGGTAGGCCCCGAGGCAGTCGAGGTTCGTTTCGAGGACCGCCCCGCATTGCTGTACCGGGGCCACGCGATCGTCGGACTGCCCCTCGACACCGACGCCGGCCGTTACGAAGTCGTCGTGGAGCGCCACGACGGCAGCTCCGAGCGAACCCCGTTCGAAGTCGCCGCCAAGGAATACCCCGTGCAGCGGCTGACCATCGCGAACCCGCGCCACGTCAACCCGAGCCCCGACGATCTCGAGCGTTTCCGGCGCGAGGCCGCGCTCATGGGCCACGCCTACGGGGTCGTGGGGGCGGACCAGGGGGACCCCCACCCGTTCGTCAGACCCGTCCCGGGCGTCGTCTCGAGCCCCTTCGGCCGCCGTCGGATCCTGAACGGCGAGCCGCGCAGCCCGCACTCGGGGCTCGACATCGCCGCGGACCGCGGCACGCCGATCCAGGCCCCGGCGCCGGGCCGGGTCCTCGTCACGGGAGACTTCTTCTTCAACGGCAACACGGTCATGGTCGACCACGGCGAGGGACTCGTGACCATGTACTGCCACCTCGACGAGATTCGCGTGGAAGAAGGCGACGTGCTCCCGCGCGGCGGCGAGATCGGCGTCGTGGGGGCAACCGGGCGCGCCACCGGACCCCACCTGCACTGGACCGTGAGCCTGCACGGGGCAAAAGTGGATCCCGACCTCCTGGCCGAAACCCTCGAGTCCCTGCACGATCCGTAGGACTGTTCACCTTTCTGCAAGTCTTATTTTGGCTCGGTTTTTCCGGCCTGGTTCGCGGCGTTGCCTCCCACGTCTTGTGGCCGCGGGGGCGATGCGCTGCTGTGGCACGCGGCGTGCGAGTCGCGGTGCGTTCGGCCAGGACGTGCGCGCGCTGCGCCTCGCGCTTCGGCCGCTACGCGTCCTGCGCCGCGAGGCGCAGCGCGCGCCGTTCATGGTTGGACGCACCGGGGTTCGTACAGCGTGCCGTCGCGCAGCATTGCGCAGGCGATCCGCAGCAGGCCGTCGGCCACCGAGCGCAAGGCGCGGTAGTGGCCGTGGCCGCGTGCCCGCAACGCGCGGTACTTCGCGTCGCAGCCGGCGTCGCGCTGGACCGCGACACGCGCCCAGTGCTGGACCATGTCGCGCAGCCGACCGTGCACCGCCAAGCGCCGCGTGACGATGCGCATGCGCCCGGACTGCCGGGTGACCGGCGCCGTCCCGCACAGGCAGCGCAGCGCCTGGTAGTCACGCCGGCCGAGGACATCGCCCGCCTCCGCGAGCAGGGTCGACAGCACGCTCGGGCCGATGCCGGTGATGGAGCGCAGGATGGTCGCGTCGCGCGGCGTCCCGTCCGTCGTCGATGGCGTGTCACTGCCAGGGTCCGCGCCGCCGAGTTCGCCCAGCAGCGCGTCAATGCGCGCCTCGGCCTCGGCCAACTGCCCGGCGACCAGCGCCAGCCGCTTTGTCAGCAGGCGCGCATGCGTCTCGGCGGCGGTCGCCGCCGCGGGCTCGATGTCCGGCGCCCGCTCGGTCAGCCGGGCCTTCAGCGACGCAGCGTCGAAGCGGCGGATGCGGTGCTTCCGCAACAGCTTCTCGTACGTCGACACGCGCGTGCGGCGCGCCGCCGCCGGCGTCGGCACGCGCTGCCACAGCGCCTGCGCCCAGGCTGCCGACAGGTCGTCGCCGACCAGCTGGTTGAACGCCGGGTAGTAGCGCCACAGCATCTCGTGCATGCGGTTCAGCAGCCGCGTCCGCTCGCCCATGAGCTCCTCGCGGATGCGCGTCCACGCGCGCAGTTCGACGAGCTGCGGATCCAGCGTCGCCACCCGGCGCAGGCAGTGCGGGTCCGTGCGTAGCGCCGAGGCCAGCACCCGCGCGTCCAGACGATCGTCCTTGGCGCCCGCCGGCGAGTACCGGTCGCGGAACCGGTCCAGCTGCTTCGGGTTGATCGAGTGCACCGCCAGACCGTACGCCAGCAGGCTCTCCACCACCGGGCCGCGCGGCGTCTCGATCGCCACGCCCACCGTCGCCGGCGGCACCCCGCCGGCCGTCTCCACGATCCACGACGCCATCATGCAAAGACCCGGTCCGCCGTGCGCGAACACGCGCTCGCCGCGCACCGCGCCGTCGCCGTCAAGCACGCACACCTGGTGGTTCTGCGACGCCCAGTCCACACCAACGTACCAGTTCAGTTCCGACATCGTCCCGCCTCCCGGTTGCTTGCCCGTTCACGGCGTGCCACGATCCCTGCCTGTCCCTGTACCGGCGCTCGGGGCGCAGACTGTTCACTGGGCATCGATCGTGGCGGAACTGCCGGGGCACAGGTCCTACAGTGGTGCTCTCGGCACAAGGGGCGACCGGTCGCTCCCGGCAGTTCTGCCCGCTCCACGCCTTCGGCACGGAGCACTGGGAAGGGTACAGGGGCGACCCTCGTGGTCGCCCGTCCCCAACCCTGGTCGTCTCCGGGCGATGTCGGCGCCTTCGAGACGGGCAGCGGCGTGCTAGCCCGGATATTGCACCAGGGGCCGTGATGATCGCCGAGGATTTTCGCCCTGTGCGCGTGCTCGCGACCGAGAGCCTAGTGGGGCCTAAGGTTGAGGGAGCATGTGCGCGCACAGGGCGAAAAGACCGGCGAGGGCGCGGCCAGCGTTGTGTCGTCAGGAGATTGCGCCGAGACTGGGCAATAACCTATGGAACAACAATGAGTTGCGCTCCATGCACAAGCGGCCTGGTGCAATATGCGGGCTAGCGGCCGCGACCGCGCCGGATGACCCGCTTGCGATGCAGACGCTGCCGGCGGGTGAGTTCGTTGCGCTTGCCGGCATACGGATTCTCGCCGGTCCTGAGCGCGATGCGGACCGGCATCCCGACCAGGCCCAGCGCCTCCCGGTAGACGTTCTCCAGGTAGCGCACGTAGGACGCTGGCAACGCGTCCGTCCGGTTGCCGTGCAGGATGATCGTCGGCGGGTGCGAACCCGCGCGGTGGGCGTAACGCAGCTTGATCGGCCGCCCGCCCACACTCGGCGGCGCATGGTCGGCGACCGCCCGCGCCAGGATCTCCGTCAGTTCGCTCGGCGAGGTTTCGAGCCGACCTGCCGCATACACCTCGTCCACGATACGCACGAGCCCCCCGACACCGCTGCCGTGCAGCGCCGAGACGAAGACGATCGGCACCCAGGGCGCGAACACCATGCGCCGGTCGAGCCCCTTGCGGACATCGGCACGCTCCGCGGCGGAGAGTCCGTCCCACTTGTTGACCACCAGCACGAGGCCGGTGCCGGCGTCAGCGGCGTAGCTCACCAGATGCAGGTCCTGCTCGACGATGCCCTCGCGCGCGTCGACCAGGACGAAAGCGACATCGGCCCGGTCCAGCGCGTCGAGCGCCTTGACCACGGAGAACTTCTCCACGAAATCCGACACTCTCCCCCGCCGGCGCACGCCAGCGGTGTCGATCAGCACGTATGGACGTCCATCGCGCTCGAACGGCAGGTCGATGGCGTCCCGGGTGGTGCCGGGCTCGTCGAACACCACCTGCCGCTCGTCGCCGATCAGGCGGTTGACGAGCGTGGACTTCCCCACGTTCGGCCGGCCGACGACCGCGACACGGGGCCCGGGCGCGTCCGACGCCGCGGTCGCCGGCGCTTCGTCGTCCGGGAGCTGCTCGACCAGGGCGCGGCGCAGGGCCGTCATCCCGCGACCCTGCGTCGCCGAGATCGTCAGCGGCGCGCCAAGGCCGAGTCTCGAAAAGTCGCCGATGGCCGCCTCCGGGGCCACGCCATCGATCTTGTTGGCGGCAAGCAGCATGGAGACGCCCCGCTTGCGCAGGTCGGAAACGATCTCCTCGTCGACCGCCGTCAACCCGTCACGCGCATCCACCATGAGCAGCACGAGGTCCGCTTCGCCGATGGCCGCCCGTGCCTGCACGTTCACCGCGGACGACATCGCGCCCTCGTCGCCGAGCAGCCCACCGGTATCCACCAGGGCGACGGAGCGCTCCGCGAGATCCATGCGGCCGTAGCGGCGGTCCCGGGTGAGTCCCGGACGGTTGGCCACGAGCGCGTCCCGCGTGCCGGTAAGCCGATTGAACAGCGTGGATTTCCCGACGTTGGGGCGCCCCACCAGCGCGACGACGGTCATCCGCGGCGCCGGATCTCCAGCGCCTCGAGCCGCCCGTCGTTGCTCAGAACGTAGACCGTGCCGTCGGCCACGATCATGCCCGAGCGCAACCCGCTGCCATCGATCTTGCGGCGCGCCACGAAGCGGCCGTCGCTCTGCGCGATGACGTGCAGGTAACCCTCGTCGTCGCCCACGAGGACGTAGTTGCCGAACGCCAGCGGGCTCGTCAGGCGCCGGTTGCGCAACGCCGGCTGTTCCCACGCGACCACGGCATCGCTCTGGTCGATGGCCCGCACGACATCGTCGTCGGACACCACGTACACCTGCCCGTACCCTTCCGCCAGGTCGAGGAAGGAGGAGGCGTCCTGTTCCCAGATCGGAGCCCCGTCGCTGCGCCGGAACGCACGCACGCGGCCCTGGAAGCTCACGGCGAAGATCAGGTTCCGACCCACCAGGGGCGTGCTGTCGACGTCCACCATGCGGTCGAGTTCGGAGCGCCCTTCCGGCAGCATCACCCGCTGTTCCCAAACCGGTTGGCCGTCCTGCGCCCGGATGGCGACGATCTTGCCGGTCGCGAAACCGGCGTAGACGAGTCCGTCCCGCAACACGGGCGCCGCCGTCCCGCGCAGCGTCAGGACCGGGACCTGCGTGTCGAAGCTCCAGCGCAGGGCGCCGTCGGAGCCCTCGAGCACCGTGATGCGCCCGTCCCCGGTCTGCACGACGACCATGCCGTCGTCCGCCACCGGGCGCGCCAGCACCTCGCTGCTGACCCGGCTCCGCCAGAGCACGCGCCCGTCCGCGGCGTCGAGCGCGATCACCTCGCCCCGCGTGGTGCCGACCAGCACCATCCCGTCGCCGGCCCCCACTCCGCCGGTCAGGAACGCCGGATCGCGCCGGTCCCAGAACTTGAACAGCGAGCGCCCGTCCGGCTCGTCGACCTGCACGCGCCATAATCGACCGCCGTCGAACCGGTCGCGGCACTCGACGACGCCGTAGGCGTCCGCGGCGTAGACCCGGTCGGCGACGACCGCCGGATTGAGCCTCAGGTACTTGCGGCCGAGACCCTGTCCGATGCTGGTCCGCCACAGACGGTCGATGTCGGCCTCGGCCGGGAACTCGACCAGCGGCGTCGGCTCGTCCGCCTTGTCCTCGTCGTCTTCGTCCCCGCCGATCCAGGGTAGCCAGTCGAACCAGCTGCAGCCGGCGAGCAGCAACAGCGGCGCCAGTGCGGCGAGCCGCAGGGGGTGACGACGATCCCGAGCGATGGCTGTCACTGGTCAGACTCCCCGGTTTCCGGCGTATCCATGGCTCCCATCGCATTCTCCGCGGCTTCCGCCGACGGTTGCGCCACCGGTTCGGCGGGCGCCGGCGGCGACGCTGTCACCGACGCAGCTTCCTCCCCGGCCGCTTCCGCCCCGGTTTCCGCTTCCGCCATGTCCCCTGCTTCCGGCATTGCCTCGGCTTCCGGCATGGCCGGCCCCGGCGGAACGCTCGCGAGCTTCAGCCGCACGAGCACGCCGGCCTGTTCGGAGGGGGGGTCGGCCAGCGCCGCCCGGTAGGCCTCGCGCGCTTCGTCCAACGCGCCGCGCTGCCATTGTATGTCGCCGGTCAGCTCGGCCACCGCACTGGCGAAGCCGCGGCCGTTCACGGCGGCGAGGGTCGCCAGGGCCTCGTCGGGCCGGCCCAGTTGGTGGAGCACGCGCGCCAGCCGGACCCGGCCGACATCCCGGAGCACATCCTCGGAAGCGAGCTCGATGGACTCGCGCAGCAACTCGGCGGCCCGTTCCGCCTCCTCCGCTTCGATGGCGTCCCTGGCCTGATGGAGCAACGCGAGGACGCGATACGCCGAACTCGGGAACTCCTCCGCGAGATGCGCCGCCAGGGCGGCGGAGTCTTCCCCCGCCGCGCGCGCGTCGATGAACTGCGCGAACACGTCCGAGGCGGCTTCGGCGCGTTCGAGACGCCAACCGTCGAACCAGCGCCAGCCGACGACCCCGCCCACCGCGAGCACGATACCGACCAACAGCCCCGTGCCGTTCTCCGACCACCAGCGCTTGATGCGTTCTACGAGTTCCTCGTCCGAAAGATATTCCGCCACGGTCCTTCTCTGTACGTCCTCTTTACGTCCTCACCGCATCCTCAACAGGTGCGCAGCGCCGCGGCGAGCTCCTCGGGCGCGAACATCGCCTGTGCACGCTCCTCCCGAAGCCACTTCACCGAGACCCGGTCCCGCGCGATCTCGTCCTCGCCGACGATCAGCGCCCAGCGGGCGCCGCTTTCGTCCGCGCGCCGGAACTGCGCGGCCGGCTTGCCCCCGGCCGTGTCCGTGCGCACGCGCAACTCGGGAGCACTGTCCCGCAACTGCTGCGCCCACTCCAGCACCCGGCCCATGAACCTGCGGTCCAGCACCACCCAATAGGCGTCGACGGGACGGTAGTCCGCCTCGCGCCGCCTCTCGGCGGCCAGCAGCACGACGCGGTCCACGCCGATCGCGAAACCCGCCGCCGGCGTCGCGCGCCCGCCGAGGTCTTCGACCAGACCATCGTAACGCCCGCCGGCGCACACGGCGTCCTGCGCGCCGACACCGTCCGTGACCCACTCGAACACCGTGTGCGTGTAGTAGTCGAGTCCCCGGACGAGGCGCGGGTTCACCCGGTACGGCATGCGCAACTCGTCGAGCAGGCGCCGCAACCCGTCGAAGTGCTCCCTGTCGGACACGTCCATGAAGTCGGCGAGTTCCGGCGCGTCTTCGAGCAGCGCCTGGGTGGACGGCGCCTTGCTGTCCAGGATACGCAACGGATTCGTCTCGAGCCGCCGCCGGCTGTCCGCGTCCAGCGCTTCGGCACGCGGCGTCAGGAACGCGACGAGTGCCTCCCGGTACGCCTGGCGCGACGGGCCCGCGCCGACGGTGTTGATCTCGAGGGCGATGGCGTCCTCGACGCCGAGCCGCCGCCAGATCGACCGGACCATCTGCGCGAGCTCGGCTTCCGCCTGCGGCCCGGCCACGCCGAAGACCTCCGCTCCGATCTGGTCGAACTGGCGGAAGCGGCCTTTCTGCGGCCGCTCGTAGCGGAACATGGGCCCCGCATACCAGAGGCGCTGACTGCGGTTGTGAAACAGGCCCCGCTCGATGCCCGCGCGCACGCAACTGGCCGTCCCCTCCGGGCGCAGGGACAGCTGCTTGCCGCCCCGGTCCACGAAGGTGTACATCTCCTTCTCGACGATGTCCGTCGCTTCCCCGACACCGCGGCTGAACAGTTCCGACGCCTCAAGCACGGGCAGGCGTATCTCCTCGTAACCGTACGCACGAATGGTGGCGAAAATGTCGTCCTCCACGCGGCGCGCACGCTCCGCGTCCTCGGCGACCAGGTCCCGCATTCCCCGAACGCGCCTGAGTTCCATGAGCCTTAGTTCCCGAGCACCAAGTTGGCGACGTTGGCCCGCGTATGCGGCCCAAGGTCCACCGGCGCGCCGTTGAACGCGACGACCGCCGCGGACGCATTGCCCAGCCGGACGGAGAAGGGCGCATCGCCCCGCAGGCGCAGCGACTGGCCACCGAGGCTCATGTCCATGTGCACGACCCGGTCTTCGCGGTCGAAGACCTCGACCCAACAGTCTTCCTCGAAGGCCAGCTCCAGGACGTCCCCGCCGCTGCCCGCGACGATCGGCGATGCGGGAGGCTCGAACGGTGCCAACTCCGCGGGGCGGTCATCCTCCAGCGGCACGGCACGGCCGGGCGCGTCACGCTCCGGCGACGCAGGCGCTTCGCCGGCGCCCTCCGCCGTCACGACCTCCCGACCGGCGTTCCCTCCCGCCGGCGCGAGCCCCTCGGCGGCGGGACGCCCAATCGACGCGCCCGTCTCCCCGGCGTCTGTTTGCACGGAGACAGCCTCCGCGGCTACGTCGGTCTCCGGCGCCGGGGCCTCCCGGGAGGCGTCATCCTCCACCCGCGGCGCGGCATCGGGCCGGACAGACCCCTCCCCCGCGGTCGCGTTCTCGCCGTCCGCGAAACTGTCCATGAACGGTTCGGCAGGAGCCGGGCCGGGCCCCGCCTCCGCGGCCATCCGGCGCCCTTCGCCCGCCGCCATGCCGGGCGATCGCACGGCGGCTTCCTCCACCTCCTGCGGCTGCGGCCACGCCCACCACAACACCGCCGATCCCGCCAGCGCGACCGCGAGCACCGCGCCTCCGAACACCCGACCCGGATGCCGTTGGGGCAGTTCGGTGAGCGATGGCTTGGCGACCTCGACGACGAGTTGCGATTCCTTGCCGCCGCGCGCCTCCCCGTATTCGCGGATCAGCACGTTGCCGTCGAGCCCCAGCAGGCGCGCGTAGGAGCGGATGTACCCGCGCGTGAAGGTGGGGCCCGGCAGAGCGTCGAACGCGTTTTCCTCGAGGCTGCGCACGATCCCGACCGGCAGGTGCATGGCGCCGGCCACGTCCTCCGGCGAGATGCCGTGGCTTTCCCGCGCGCTCCGGAGCGCCGCTCCCGGGCCTTTCTCCGGGCCTTTCCCCGCGCCTTCGTTCGTGTCCGCCATCCCCGCGACGCTACGCGACTTCCCGCGCCCGGATGCGCGCGTACCGCGCACTGCGGCTGGTGCGGTCGCGCACCGCGCCCACCAACTGGCCGCAGGCGGCGGCGATGTCCGCTCCCCGCGTCGCGCGCAGCGTCGCGGTATACCCCGCCCCCATGAGGCTGGCCTGAAAGGCGCGCGCGGTGGCGTCGTCGGGCCGCTCGAACGCGCTGCCCGGGAATGGATTGAACGGAATGAGGTTGATCTTGCAGCGCACGGCACGCAGCAGCTTCGCCAGGGCGCGCGCATGATCGAGGCTGTCGTTGCAGCCCCTGATCAGCGCGTACTCCATGGTCACCGACCGCTTCTCCCCCACGAGGGCGAGGTATTGCCGGCACGCATCGAGCAACTCCGCCAGCGGATAGCGCCGGTTCAGGGGCACCAGTTCGCTACGCAGGGCGTCGTCCGGCGCATGCAGGCTGACCGCGAGGGCGCAGTCCGTGCGCTCGGCCAGTTCCCTGATGCGCGGGACCACGCCCGCGGTGCTCACCGTCACCCGCCGCTTGGATATCCCGTAGGCGAAGTCATCGGTCAGCAGGTTCGCCACCGTCGCCGTCGCGTCGAAGTTGAGCAGGGGTTCGCCCATGCCCATGAACACGACGTTGGTGATGCCCCGCGTGTCGCCCGCGGCGGCCAGTTCCCGGGCCGCGAGCCAGACCTGACCGCCGATCTCCGCGGTGGACAGGTTGCCGTTGAAGCCCTGCTTGCCCGTCGCGCAGAAGGTGCAGTCGAGGATGCATCCGGACTGCGACGAGATGCACAGGGTATTGCGCCCACCGTCGGGAATGAGCACCGTCTCGACCAGGTCGCCGCCGTCGGTGCGCATCGACCACTTGGTCGTCCCGTCCGCCGAGCGCCGCCGGTCGGCGACCTCGGGCGGCCGCAGCTCGGCCTCGGCGGCGAGGCGCGCGCGCAGGGCCCGCGAGAAGTCGGTCATCGCCGAGAAATCCGTGACCCGCCGCTTGTAGACCCAGCGCATCAGGATGCGGGCGCGATAGGGCTTCTCGCCCAGGTCCGCGAAGTACCGCGTCAGCGCGGCACGGTCGAGGCCAAGGAGGTTGACCCTGGTCAACCTCAGGTCCTCGAGCAGATTTCGGCGTCGCAGAAGAAGTAGGCGATCTCGCGTTCGGCACTCGCCGGCGAGTCCGAGCCGTGCACGGCGTTGGCGTCGACCGAGTCGGCGAAATCGGCGCGGATGGTCCCCGGCGCCGCCTCGCGCGGGTCCGTGGCGCCCATGAGCCGGCGGTTGACGAGGATCGCCTCGTCCCCTTCGAGCACCTGGACCATGACCGGGCCCGAGCTCATGTAGGACAGGAGGTTGTCGTAGAACGGCTTGCCCTCGTGCTCGGCGTAGAAACCCGCCGCCCGTTCCGGCGTAAGGCGCATCATCCTTGCAGCAACGATGCGCAGTCCCGCCTTTTCGAACCGCGAATACACCTCGCCGACGATGTTGCGTTCGACGGCATCCGGCTTCACGATGGAAAGCGTGCGTTCCATGGCCATGGAGATTCTCCGTCGAAGCGGGGGCCGCGTCGGCCGCCGAGCAGATGCATGCGCCTGAACCCGAGGTTCGGGCAGACCTCGATTATACGCGCCCGGCGCGCAGCTTCTCCACCACCTCGACGACGCGGCGACCCGCGAAATCGATGTCGTCCGCGGACGTGTAACGCCCCACCGTGAAACGGATCGAGGCGTGCGCGAGCGCGTCCGGGACTCCGAGCACCTTGAGTACGTAAGACGGCTCCACCGTGGCCGAGGTGCAGGCGGAGCCGGTCGATACGGCCACGTCGTCGAGGGCCAGGAGCAGCGTCTCCCCGTCGACATCGGCGAACGACGCGTTCAGCGTCCCCGGCAGGCGGCGTTGCTCCGATCCGTTCAGGGTCACCCCCGGAAGCCGTGCCAGGTGGCTCCACAAGCGATCGCGCAACGCGCGGATGCGGGCGCCTTCGCGCGTCAGCTCTTCCCGGCAGATGCGGCACGCCTCGCCGATGCCCACGATCTGATGCGTCGCCAGCGTGCCGGAGCGCATGCCGCGTTCGTGGCCGCCGCCGTGGATCTGCGCCGCCACCCGCAAGGGCGGCTCGCGGCGCACCAGCAGCACGCCGACGCCTTTCGGACCGTAGATCTTGTGCCCGGAGACGCTGACCAGATCGAGGTGGTCCCGGCGCATGTCGACGGGGATCTTGCCGGCGCTCTGCGCCGCGTCGGTGTGGAACGTCACGCCGCGCCGCCGGCACAGGGCGCCGATCGCGCGGATGTCGTTCACGACGCCGATCTCGTTGTTGGCGTGCATGACCGACACCAGGGCCGTGTCGTCGCGCAACGCGGCCTCGATCGCGGCGGGATGGACGACCCCCTCGGCATCGGGATCGACCCGCGTGACCTCCACGCCGAGCGTCTCGAGCCACGCGCACGTGTCGAGGACCGCCTTGTGCTCATAGGTCGTGGTCACGACGTGGCGGCCGCCCGCGGCCTCGACGACCCCCTTGATCGCGAGGTTGTCGGACTCCGTGGCGCCCGATGTCCACACGACCTCGCGCGGGTCCGCGTTGAACAGGGCCGCCACCTGGGCACGGGCCTCCTCGACGAGCTCTTCCGCTTCCCACCCGTACACGTGGGACCGCGACGCGGGATTGCCGAACACCCCTTCCGTCAGCAGGCAGCCGCTCATGCGCTGCGCGACACGCGGGTCGACCGGCGTCGTGGCGGAGTAGTCGAGGTAGACGGCCTTGGCGGGCGTCACGTGGTCCCGGAGGGCATCAGAGCATGCGCGAGTCGATCAGGTTGCCGTCGTCCTGCCGTCTCGCCACATGGGCCACGTCGCGGCGCGCGACCAGCGACGCGAACGTGATGCGTTTGAGGAAGAGGTCAATCTGCTGGGACAGATCGGCCCAGAGTTCGTGGGTGAGGCAGATCTCGCCGTCCTGACAGTCGCCGGCGCCGCCGCAACGCGTGACGTCCACGCCCTCGCCCACGGCACACACGATATCGGAGACGCTCAGCTCTTCGAGCGTGCAGTCCAGACGATAGCCGCCGCCGGGGCCACGCACGCTCTCCACGAAGCCGCGGTGCTTGAGCTTGCCGAACAGCTGCTCGAGGTAGTGCCGGGAGATGCCCTGCCGCCGCGCGATGTCCGACAGCGGGACCGGACCGCCGCCGCCGTGCAGCGCCAGGTCGAGCACCGCCGTCACCGCGTAACGGCCCTTGGTTGTCAGCCGCATGATCGACGACCCGCGCCGCGAGAACCGGCCCGCGAGTATGCAATACGCGGTCCCGGCGTTCCAGCGCGACGACGCCGTGGTCTCGCCGTTGTCAGGACCCGACCGCGAGGAGCCTGCACGGCCGCCAGTGCCGGGTCCAGTGTTCCCCGCTTTGTACGTGACCTTCCCGCACGCTCTTGCACACGCTGCTCTCGAACTCCGAGGCCGGGAATCGCCCCGCCAACCGCAGCACGATCCCTTCCCTCGTTCCGCCGAGCGCTGCGGGCTCCTGGTGCGCGCGCTCCATGAATGCCCGGATCTCGCCAACCGAGGCGAAACGTCCGCGGAACAGTACCGGCACGACCGGAACGTCCTTCGACGCCGCGTACGCCTCCAGATCCGTGAACGACGCAAACGCGCCCTCGCCGTCCCGGAGCGCGAAAGCGTAGAAGGTCCGATCCTCCCGCACCGGAGCGTACTCGATGCTGTGCACTCCGTAGATGTCCTCTCCGTACAGGTAGATGTCAGCTTCCCGGACCTTCCACGCGTGGTGCTTCTTCACCATGGCCATCCACTTCGCTTCCGACGGGCCGGCGACGCTCCGGGCGTAGACCCTGCCGGCGTGGAGCAGCGTGTTGCCGCCGTCCAGTTTTTCCGTCGCCACGACCGTCTCGCCCACGAACCGGTCTGGCTCCGGGTGGACGCGTTCACCGCGTCCGATCGACGGCGAATAGGGCCAGTAGCGGGTCTTGGGATACTTGAGGGTCATCGACATCCTCGCTCCCCCCCGGGCTGGATCCACGTCGCGCCGTGTTGCGCCCAATGGTACAGTCCTGGGCGTACGCCCAGCCCTTCAACCACCGCGCCCCCCGCGTCCCTCGTCCCGGGCCACTGACGCGATCTGGGACAGCATGCCGCGCAGCATCCCCAGTTCCGTCTCGTCGAGACCCACCCTGCCGAACAGGCGGCGCATGCGGGTCATCACCTGCCGGGGCGCCTTCGGGTTCAGGAAGCCGACGTCGAGCAGCGCCGTCTCGAGGTGCTCGAAAAGCGCCTCCAGCTCCGCCACGGTGGCGAGGCGGCGGTCGTGGGGCGCCGGCGTCGCGGCACCCGCCCGGGCCTTCCACAACTCGTAGCACACGACCTGCACCGCCATGGCCAGATTCAGCGACGGGTATGCGGGATTGGCCGGGATGGTCAGGTGCAGTTGGCAACGTTGCAGTTCCTCGTTGGTGAGCCCGCTCGTCTCGCGTCCGAAGAGGATCGCGACCGGCTGCTCGTATGCCTCCGACACCAGTTTCCCCGCGACCTCTTCCGCATCCGCCCGGGGCCATGGAATCCGCCTTTCGCGCGTACTGGTGCCGATGGCCAGCGCGCAGTCGCCGATGGCCTCGTCGATGGAGTCGACCACCACGGCGGCCGCCACGACGTCCACGGCCTGCGAAGCCCGCCAGTCCGCCTGCGGATCCGGGAAGCGCCCCGGCCGCACCAGATAGAGGGCGTCGAGACCCATCGTCTTCATCGCGCGCGCCGCGCCGCCGATGTTGCCGGGGTGGCTGGGCTCGACCAGCACGATCCGGACCTCGCCCATGGACATCTCGCTCGAACAGGACGGTGATAGCATAGCGTTTCATCCCGCAACGCCCCCGCCCCGGAACGCTCCCCGCCTCATGCACCCCATGGTCAACATCGCGCTGCGCGCGGCGCGGCGGGCCGGCCGGATCGTGCTGCGCGCCATGGACCGCGTGGGCAGCCTGCACGTCGAGGAGAAGGCGAAGAACGACCTCGTCTCCGAGATCGACCGCGCGGCGGAAGACGCGATCATCGACACCATCATGCGCGCCTATCCCGACCATGGCGTGCTCGGCGAGGAACGCGGCGCCGCCCGGCCGGACGCCGAGTACACGTGGGTCATCGACCCCCTCGACGGGACGACCAACTTCCTGGCCGGCATTCCCCACTTCTGCATCTCCATCGCGGTGCGCAAGGGCGCGGTGCTGGAACACGGCGTCGTCGTCGATCCCGTGCACAACGAGGAGTTCTCCGCCACGCGCGGCGCCGGCGCCCGCATGAACGACCGGCGCGTCCGGGTCCTGAACACCCGCGCGCTCGACCGCGCCATCGTCGCCACGGGCATCCCCTACGCGCAGCTCGAGCGGCATCTCCCGAGCTACTCGCGGATGCTGCACGCGTGCCGGGGCGAGTGCCGATCGATGCGCTCGATGGGGGCGGCGGCCCTCGACCTCGCCTATGTCGCCGCCGGCCGCACCGACGCCTTCTTCCAGATCGGCCTCAAGCCCTGGGACATGGCGGCCGCCACGGTGATCGTGCGCGAGGCCGGCGGCTTCGTCGCCGACATCGCCGGAGGCGACCGGTTCATGGAGACGGGCAACCTCGTGGCGGCGAACCCCACGGTGTTCCGGCAGCTCATGAAAGTGCTGCGGGGGGCCATCCGGGCAAGCGGGGACGAGGTGCTGGCCAAGGGGTAGCGCGAGCTTACGCTCGCGTTGGCAGTTGCTTGCGCAACTGCTGGTCTGCGTGCTCGCTTCCACTCGCACTCCGACTAGCAGCGTGCGCCGTTCTACGGCGCACGCTGCTAGCGGGGTCCGTGCGCGATCGCCGGACGGGCGACCACAAACACTTCACGGTAACGGTCGCCCCTACGATGCGGTCTCTTCCTTCTCCGGCACCATGAGGTCCTCCTTCGTGATGCCGAGGGTCAGGAGCATGTTCGCGGCGACGTAGATCGACGAGTAGGTCCCGACCACGACGCCGACGGTCAGCGCGGTGGCGAA
Source organism: Pseudomonadales bacterium (assembly GCA_963664635.1). Taxonomy (GTDB): domain Bacteria; phylum Pseudomonadota; class Gammaproteobacteria; order Pseudomonadales; family Azotimanducaceae; genus VXNE01. The sequence goes on from OY761542.1 coordinate 3,027,887, forward strand.
GCCCCGGATCTGCTCACCGCCGGCGATCAGCAGCGCGACCAGCACGAGCAGCGTCGTCAGCGACGTGACCAGCGTGCGTTCCAGGGTCTCGTTGAGGGATCGGTTGATCACGTCCACCGGCTTGCCGCGGCGCACGAGGCGGAAGTTCTCGCGGATCCGGTCCGACACGACGATGGTATCGTTCAGCGAGTAACCGATCACGGCAAGCACCGCGGCGAGTTCGGCAAGGTTGAACGTCCAGCGGAACACCGCGAACGCCCCGAGCGTCAGGATCACGTCGTGGACCAGGGCCACGACGGCGCCGATGGCGAATTTGCCGGTGAAACGAAACATGATGTAGACCATCACGACCGCCAGCGCCACCAGCATGGCGATGCCGCCCTGCTCGGTCAGCTCCTCGCCCACCGACGGCCCGACGACTTCCGAACGCCGGGGGACCGCCCCTGGCCAGGCGTTGCCCAGCGCCCCGAGAATCTCGTCGCCAATGGTCGACTGGTCGCTGCCGCCGATGGGCGGTACCCGGATCAGCACCTCCGTCTCGGCACCGAAGTTCTGTACCACGGCGTTTTCGAAGCCGCTCGCGCCGAGGTGCTCGCGGATCGCCGGGAGATCCGCCGCCCCTGCGAAGCCGACCTCGACGAGGGCGCCTCCGGTGAAGTCGAGGCCGCGATTGAGTCCGGCGAAGGCGATGGTCCCGATCGACACGGCGATCAGCACGCCCGACACCGCCGTGGCCGCGAGCCGGACGCGCATGAAGTCGAAGTTCGGGGTCTTCATCGTCGCCGCGCCCGCATCAGATCGCCAATGCCTCGACCTTGCGCCCGCCGTAGACGAGGTTTACCACGGCGCGCGACCCCATGATCGCGGTGAACATCGACGTCACGATGCCGATCGCCAGGGTCACGGCGAAGCCGGCCACGGGCCCGCTGCCGATCGAGAGCAGGATCAGCGCCACGAAGAGCGTCGTCACGTTGGCGTCGAGGATGGTCAGAAAGGCGCGGTCGTAGCCGGCCTGGATGGCGCGCTGCGGGGGCGCGCGTTTCCGTTCCTCCCGGATGCGGGAGAAGATCAGCACGTTGGCGTCCACGGCCATGCCCACCGTGAGCACGATCCCGGCGATGCCGGGCAACGTGAGCGTGGCGCCGAGCACGGACATCACGGCGACGAGGATGATCAGGTTCAGCGTCAGCGCCGCGTCCGCGATCAGCCCGAACACCTTGTAGTACACCGGCATGAAGATGAGCACGAGCAGGAATCCGGCCGCCACCGCGTACATGCCCCGCTCGATGTTCTCCTCGCCGAGGGAGGCGCCGACGGTCCGTTCCTCGACGATGCGCATCGGGGCCGCCAGGGCGCCCGCGCGCAGCAGCAGCGCCAGTTCCTGGGCTTCGCGGGCGGACAGTCCGGTGATGCGGAAGTTGTAGCCGAGGGCCGCCTGGATGGTCGCCACGCTGATGAGCCGGCGGCTGTCGCGGAGCGTCACCGAGCCGTCGGGCTGCTTCACCTGCTGCTGCTCGATGAACACGATCGCCATCGAGTGGCCCACGTTCGGGGCCGTGAAGTCGTGCATCCGCTCCCCGCCGATGCTGTCGAGGGTGATGTTCACCTGGGGCAGCGAGGTCTGGGGATCGTACCCCTGGACGGCGTTCGTGACCCGGTCGCCCGTGACGATGATGGTTCTCTGCAGCCGGCGCACCCGACCCTCGTACACCATCTCCTCGATCTCGGACGGGCGGTCGTCCGGCATGGCGAGCAGGTGGAACTCGAGGTTGGCGAACTTGTCGAGGATCCGTTTCGCCGCCGAGGCGTCCTGCACCCCGGGCAGGTCGACCACGATGCGGTCGCTGCCGAGCCGCTGCACCAGCGGTTCCGATACCCCGATCTCGTCCACGCGGTTGCGCAGGCTCACCATGTTCTGGTTGATCGCGTAGTCCTCGATCTCGTCGATCTGGGCGGCGTCGATCTCGATGACGATCCCCGGGCGCCCCGCCACCTCCGCCGCGTCGGTCAGGTAGTTGGGCGGGGGATAGTCTTCCTGGAGGACGGCGATCGCGCGATCGCGCTGTCCCGCGTCGGCAAAGGCGAGACGGATGGCGTTGCCATCGACCATCTCGCCGGTGCGCACGTAGCGCAGCCGCTCCTGCCGCAGGCGCGTTCTGACGTTCTCCGCCTCGTCCCCCAGCCGCTTCTCCAGCGCACTGTCGATGTCGACCTCGAGTACGAAGTGAATGCCGCCCGAGAGGTCCAGGCCCTTCGCCATGGGCTTGCCGCCGATGGACTCGAGCCAGGCCGGGGTGGTGGAGGCGAGATTCAGCGCGACGACGAACGCCCGCACCTCCCCGGTCGGGTTCAGGGCGGCATCGAGCACGGCGCGGCCGCGCAACTGGTCGTCGTTCGAGCCGACGCGTATGAGCGCCCCCCGCGGCATCAGCTCGCTGCCCACGACGGCGACGCCCTCCACCTCGAGGGCCGCGACGGCGTCGTCGAGGAACGTCGCATCCACCGGACGGTCGCTGCCGTCGGGCGAGATCTGCAGGGCATGGTCGGGCGGGTAGAGGTTCGGCGCCGCGTAGAGGAACCCGAGCAGGACCACGGCGAGAATAAGGAGGTAGCGCCAGAGCGGATACCGGTTGAGGGGCCCCCGCGTGCCCTCGCGGGTGCCGAACAGGTTTTCGCCGACGACGCCGCGGTCAGCCATCGGACGGACGCGGACGCGCCAATGCGGGAACGGGGGTTTTGCGGATCCGGTGCGTGCGGTTTTCCATCAGCGCCTCCGAGGTGCGCAGCAACGCGACCGTGTGCTCTGCACGCGCCGTCGCTTCCAGCGACGCGCCTATTCGTCGAGCGCCTTCAGCGTCCCCTTGGGCAGCGTGGCGCCGATGGCCTGCTTCTGCACCCGCAGTTCGACGTTGTTGGCGACGCGCACCTTGATGAAATCGTCGTCCACCTTGGTGATCTGACCGGCCACGCCCCCCGAGGTGATGACCTCGTCGCCCTTCGAGAGGCTCGCCATCAGGGACGCGTGCTCCTTGCGGCGCTTGCTCTGCGGCCGCCAGAGGAGGAAGTAGAAGATGGCGATGAAGCCGCCGATGAGCAGGATATCCATCATGCCGAAGCCGCGCCCCGCGCCGCCCTCGGCCGCGTACGCGACCGTTTCAAGGAAGTTCACCGCTTGCGTTCCAACCGTGTTCGAGGGTCTCGAGGAGGGCGGGCAATGTACCCCGTTCGATGGCCTCGCGCAATTGAGCCATCAGGGCGTGGTAGTAGTGCAGGTTGTGGGTCGTCATGAGGATCGCGCCCAGGATCTCGCCGCAGCGGTCGAGGTGGTGCAGGTAGGCGCGGGAGAAGCGCGTACAGGTCGGACACCCGCAGTCCTCGTCCAGCGGACGGTCCGCCGAACGGTGGCCGGCGTTGCGGATCTTGACCACGCCGCGCGCGGTGAACGCGTAGCCGTTGCGCGCGTTGCGCGTGGGGAGGACGCAGTCGAAGAGGTCGACCCCGAGGGCGACGTAACGGACCAGGTCCCGGGGCGTGCCGACGCCCATCAGGTAGCGCGGGCGTCCCGGCGGCATGTGCGGCAGCAGCGCTTCGAGGACGGCGTCCATCTCTTCCTTCGGCTCGCCGACCGACAGGCCCCCCACCGCATATCCGTCAAACCCGATCCCGGTGAGCATGCCGAGGCTCTCGCGGCGCAGGTCGTCGTGCATGCCCCCCTGCACGATCCCGAACAGCGCCCCCGGGGCGTCCCCGAACGCGTCCCTGCTGCGGGACGCCCAGCGCATGGAGAGGCGCATGGATTCCGCCGCCGCGTCCCGGGTCGCCGGATACGGCGTGCACTCGTCGAAGGCCATGATCACGTCCGCGCCAAGGTTGCGCTGCGCCTCGATGGAACGCTCGGGCGACAGGAACACCGCGGCGCCGTTGATCGGCGAGCGGAACGAGACCCCCTCCTCGTCCACCTTGCGCAGGTCCGCCAGGCTGAAGACCTGGAAGCCGCCGGAGTCCGTGAGGATCGGCCCGGGCCACTGCATGAAACGGTGCAGTCCGCCGAGATCCCGCACCGCCCCATCGCCAGGGCGCAGCATGAGGTGGAAGGTGTTGCCGAGGAGCATCTGCGTCCCGGCGACCGCGAGCGCGTCGGGCGTCATGGCCTTGACCGTGCCGTAGGTGCCGCAGGGCATGAAGACGGGGGTCTCGACCGGGCCCCTGGCCGTCTGCAGCCGGCCGCGGCGGGCGGCGCCGTCCGTGGCCAGGACCTCGAACGCCGGCGATTTGCCGGGCGGGCCCGCCGCGCTCAAGGGACACCCACCGCCGCACGCTCGCAGAACATCGCGTCGCCATAGCTGAAGAAGCGGTACTCCCGCGCGACTGCCTCCCGGTACGCGTCCATGACCCGATCGTATCCCGCGAATGCCGCCACGAGCATGAGCAGGGTCGATTCCGGCAAGTGAAAGTTGGTGACGAGCGCGTCGACGACCCGGAAGCGGTAGCCCGGGACGATGAACAGCGACGTCGCTCCCGCGCCCGCCCGCACCTGCCCGGCTCCATCCACGGCGGATTCGAGCGTGCGCACCACGGTCGTTCCGACAGCGATCACACGGCCCCGCCGCGCGTTCAGGATGTCTGCCGTCTCGGCCGGCACCTCGTAGCGCTCCTCGTGCATCCGGTGCTGCGCGACGTCTTCCGTGCGCACCGGCTCGAAGGTGCCCGCCCCGACGTGCAGCGTCACCCGCGCGATGGGAACACCCACTTCCTCCACGCGCCGCAGCAGCGCGTCGTCGAAGTGCAGGCCCGCCGTCGGCGCTGCAACGGCGCCGGGACGGTCCGCGTACACCGTCTGGTACCGGGTCTCGTCCTCGCGCCTCGCGCGGCGGCGCACATATGGCGGCAGCGGCACGCGCCCGCGGGCTTCGAGGAACGGCCCGATCTCCCTGGGGAACCGCAGCCGGTAGAACGTGCCGCACCGCTCCACCACTTCGACGGCCTGGCCATCCACCGACACCGTTCGGCCGGCCTTCAGCGGCTTGCTCACGCGCACCTGGCAGAGCGCTTCGCGCTCCGATTCGATCCGCTCGACCAGGAGCTCCGCGCGGCCGCCCGAGTCCTTCGTGCCGAACAGGCGCGCCTTCACCACGCGGGTGTCGTTGACGACAAGGATGTCGCCGGGGCGCAGGAGATCGACCAGGCGATCGAACGTGCGGTGCGCCGCAGCCTGCTCCCCGAGCTGCTCCCCGAGCTGCTCCCCGAGCACGAGCAACCGGCTCGCCGCGCGTTCGGCGAGCGGAACCTGGGCGATCAGGCGCTTCGGGAGGCTGTAACGGAAGTCCGAGCGGCGCATTGGCTTGACCGACCAACGGGGACGCGGCGCGATTGTACAGGCACGCGGGGGACGAGCCGCCGCCGTGCAGGGTTCGAATGCGCGCATGGCGCCAACGCCGGTACAATCCGGCGGACAGCGTGCGCGGCATCGCGACCGGCGACCACCATTCCATTAGCGGTCGCCCCGACAGCCGCCCGCCGGCATCCCGGATGCCGCCGCCTGCCTGGGTGGCGAAATTGGTAGACGCGCCAGACTCAAAATCTGGTAGGGGCGACCCTGTGAGAGTTCGAGTCTCTCCCCAGGCACCATTTCCCACGTTCCATGCGTTCTCATCATGACCCGGAGAATACGTATAAGTACTTGTTTTTTATCCATTTGACAACGAGACACCGTCTCTTGACAAGAATCTTGACGTATCGCACTATACTAACCAATTTAACTAACCAATTTTGTGGTGAAGGGTGGTGAAGGTCGTGGGGTTGCCTCCGTGGGGTTGCCTAAAGGAAGACTAAGCGCTGCGCGCGTCCGAACCAGCTCCTTAGCTGGTCGTTACTCGGACGGCAACACGCTGTTCCTGAACGTCACCGAACCCGGCTCCAAGTCGTGGCTCCAGCGTGTGACGGCCGACGGGCGCCCCCGCCACATCGGCCTGGGTCCGTTTCCGACCGTCTCACTCGCCGAAGCCCGACGACGCGCCCTACCAAGACCGCGCGGAACTGGATGCAGGGCATGGAGAAGCGCGCCTTCCCCGTGATCGGCAAGATGCGCGTCGACCGCATCCGTCGGGAGGATGTCCTGCGAATCCTCAAGCCCGTCTGGACAGTCCATCCCGACGTCGCGCGCAAGCTCCGCCAGCGCGTCCGCGCGACGCTCAGGTGGTGCCAGGCCCACGGCCATGTCGAACAGAACGTCGCCGGCGAGGCCATCGACGGGGCGCTGCCGCCCATGCCCGCCGTCAGGACGCATCGAAAAATGCATTTTTTGCAGTACGTTGGAATTGGGGAGAACACCAGATGAAACCACGCAGGTCATCCGTCTTTTGCTCGACTTTGTATTGGATCCAGGCATGGTTTACCCGTGTGGCCGGAGTGGCGATTGGCCTGGCATTGTTGGGCACGGGTGTCGCCCATGCCGAGGACGGACAACTACAGCCTGGGATACTTGGGATAATTGAAGAGATCGTCGTCACTGCCAGCAAACGTGAAGAAGGCCTCATGGATGTCGCGCAGTCCATTCAGTATCTGTCAGGCGAGGAGCTGGAAGGCTCTGGCGTGCAGAATCTGGCTCAGATCGTGCAACTGATTCCCGGCGTATCGCTGCCGTCCGGCGTCGCGTCCACTCGCCGCTATAATGTCCGGGGCACCGGCGCCGTCAGGACCAATGACAGCGCCGTTGGCTTCTATATCGATGGCATGCCGCACTACATCGTCGATTTACCGTTTGGCCCAGACACCGAGGTCTTCGACCTGGAATCCATCCAGGTGCTGCGCGGGCCCCAGGGCACCCTATACGGCCAAGGCGCGCAGGGCGGCACAATATTGATCACCACTGCCCAGCCCGACCTTGATCAGTTTCGCGCACGCGTGCGCGCCGGCGCTTCGCGCATGCATAAAGGCGGCGACGGCCATACCTACGATGCCAGCATCAGTGTGCCGCTGATTGAAGATACGTTGGCGGCGAGCCTGACCGCCGGTGCCTCCCAGGATCCGGGCCTGGCCGAGGGCATTGATTTACCGGGCAGTGATTTGGACGAAGACGATCGCTCGTATGCGCGCCTTAAGGTGCTGTGGGAGCCATCCGATGAACTGAGCGTCACCGGGCTCATTCAACACCGTGATCTTGGCGAAGGTCAACACCGCGGCACCTATGTGAGCGTCGATCCGCCACTGCTGGGTAACACAGGCGGCATCGAAGGTGGTACGGATACCCAACTGGACCTGTTCGGCCTCAATATCGAGTGGGACGCCGGCTTCGCCACGCTGACCAGCAGCAGCAGCTATATGACCTATGAGTACTTGCATAGTAGTGGCTTTTCCTTCTTTGATCCCAACTTGGGCAACTTTCTCGTTAGCTACACCGCCGATCATGAGGACGTCAAGACGTTTAATCAGGAACTGCGCCTGACTTCCAATGGCGACGGAGAGTGGGACTGGATCACCGGCGTCGGTTACACCCGAGGCGAGCATCCAAACTCTAGCGTGCTCAACTATCTGGAGCCACTGGCCTTTGCCGGCACGGCAACGGATCAAATCGTAACCGAGAGTACGCAAGTGGCCTGGTTCGGTGAGGTCTCGCGTTCGTTCATGGATGGCTTGATCACACCGCTGATCGGTTTGCGCTATTTCCGTGACGACCGCGACAAAGAGATCATCTCGACGTTCGCAGTGGGTGGCTTTGTATTTCCACTGGACAACGTTGATGAAGATGAGCGATTCAGTCTCGCCAGTCCCAGATTCAATCTGCGCATCACGCCGTCTGATGAGACCATGTTCTTCCTGAATGTCAGCCGCGGATTCCGCAGCGGCACGTTCAACGCACCGGGCGTTGTAGCGGCCGTGGATGTGCTCGGCATAGCTCTGGACGTGACGGTGCCCGAATCTACCGTTTGGAGTTATGAGGTGGGTGGCCGCTTCAGTCTTTTCGATGACAGTCTGCTCATAGAACCCAGCCTGTATCTGGCCGACTACGAGGACTATCAGTTTAGCGGTACACTCGCCGGTAGCGTCGTGCGAATCGGCATCGAAGAAGTCAAAGCCACCGGCGCCGAGCTGTTGCTGCAATGGAACACGCCGGTTGAGGGTTTATCGCTGTCCATGATCGGTTCGGCAAACAGCACCAAGGTCGAGGCGATCGACGCCGCTGCCGATGCGTTGCTGCAGGGTCTCAAGGAGGGTAATCAATTGCCGAATGTGCCGGAATGGGATTTTCGCATCGGTGTCGACTATGAGCGGCCGGTGATGGGCGACTGGACTGCGTACGCCGGGGCCTCCTATTTTCGGCGTGACGGCCAGTCAGACTTCAGCACACCGCTGACCTCCCCCGTCGTTTCTGATTTGAGCCTGCGCCTTGCACTCGCCAACCAGAACTGGCGGGCAACCCTTTGGGGCAGGAACCTCACCGACGATGAAGGTCCTGCTGCGATTTCTGGCGGCAGTTTGTTGTACCGCTGGGCTCGGCGTTCGGTAGGTGTGACGTTGGAATACACATTCGATTGAACCAGTTCGGACAGCAGAAATGTCAGAGCAAGAGAACCTCATCGCGGAAACGGCCCAGCGCGCTCTGGCACCCGGAGCGGTGTCCGACGCACTGCGGCCGCGCATCGAAGAGTTCGATCTGTGGCGCAACGTCGAGGAGCTGCGAGAGCAGGGAGCCACCGTAGTCACTGACGCCGTCCCTTTGGGCTTGCTCGACGAGCTCCGAGCCGTGATCCACGGGAAGATCGAAAGCGAGGGGCCAAAAGAGGGCCGTAGCGGAGTTCCCACGTGCGGCATGCTGCTCGGGAACTCCGTGGTCGATCGAGTGGTCACGTTGCCGAAGCTCCTGGCCATGTGGGAATTCAGCACCGGGAAGGGTATGCGCGCCGGAACCATTTCCGGGACGGTCCTGAAGCGATCCGAGGGAGAATACATCGGGGTTCCGCTCCACGCCGATCATGCCTGGCTTCCGCAACCCTTTCCCGAGCACAACTGCGTCGCGACCATCTGTCTCCCCTGCGAGGGAATGACCGAAGAGGAAGGGGCGACCCGTTTCGTTCCGGGCAGCCACCGGCACCGGCGCTTGCCGTCTGCGGCGGAAGCCGCGGAGGCGAAGAGCATTCCGCTTGTGGTCCCGAAAGGGGGCTTTGCCATGTGGGCCGGTTCGACCTGGCACGAGACGGGTGTGCGTACCGTTCCGGGCGTCCGCACCGTGTTGCATGCGAGTTGTCAGCGCCTCTACACGCAGCCCGTCCAGGACTACACACATCTGCTGTGCGACGAGGCGTATCTGGCCGCTGCGCCCGAGGGGATCCGTGGCCTGGTCGGTGCCGACCTGTTCTTTGGAAGCGCAACCTCAACGGGCATCGTCCCCGACCCCGAGAAGGTGGCGAAGACGCTGCTCATGGCGCAGCAGTGAGCCGGGCCGAGCGATCAGGCGAGTTCAGGGTATTCACCGGATCGAGATACACACCGAAACTCTCCCGGTCCACCGCCTTCAGCTTTGTCGGTTTCCCGGCCATGTGGTGCAGCGCCTCACCCGCCCGTCACTCGGGAAGCCGGTCGTATCGCCGCCAGGGTCGCGGGGGCGACGCGCAGGGTGTCGCGGTGGGCCCTCATCGCACTGCGGGGGCGATCCAGATCGGCGAGCTCCAAGCTCGCTCCTGGATCGTCGCGGGCACCTTCGACGTCGGCTCCACGCCGGCGCGGATCGCGTCCCAGGTCGACCAGCGACAGGTCGGGTTCTGCAGCACCCGGGCGTAGTAGAGAGCCCGCTCGGTCGGATCGAACGTCGGGTCACTCCACAAGGTCACGAGCTCGACGTCTCCCTTGTCGAGCGATATCGAGCAGTCGTCGAGGTCGACGCTTGCGCCGTTGTCCGGGCATCGATGCGTCCTCGGGTCGGGCGTGAGGCCGTTGGAGCAGGCGACGTCGAAGACGCGCTCGTGGGTCTCGCCGCTTTCGTCGATCCAGCTCTTGACGACCTGCGCTCGCTGGAGCCAGGCTTCCCGCGGGTCGCGGGCGGCCTGGACGAAGAAGCGCGGCGCGTTGCTGGGCTGCGCAGCGAGTTCGCCGCCCATCGGCACGCCGCCGGCGTACGCTCGTTCGGCCGCGCGGTGCTGGTTCGGGAGATCGTCGGAGTAATCGTAGCCGGCGAAGAACCGCACGCGTATGCGCGGGCCCGACGTGGCAAACGTCTCCTTGCGGCGCAAGGCCGCGTAGATCGACTCGCGAGTGTTCTCCTCGGCCCACACACCGGTCAGCCCCGAGGAGCCCCACTCGATCATTTCGAGTTCGAGCTGAATCTCGCTCTGTCCTTGTCGCCCGTCGGGCAGACTGCCGCGAGCCGCGGGAGTGCCGTCGCTCTTGCCTGCATGGCCGAAGTGCTGGTCCTCCTCCACCGATCCGGCCGCATTGTGGCCGTCACTCGCACCGATGAAGCCGAAGAGGTAGGGGTTCGCCGCGATCTCGCGCTCTATCTCGAGACCGGCCCGCAGCGCGTCGCGGGCGTAGGCCCCGGTGGTCGCACCTTCGGCGAACGACATCGATCCGTCTTCGCCGAACGCCATCGAGTTCTTCCTCCAGATCTCGAAATCGGCCCACTCGTCGTTCGGCGACAGCGCCGGATGCGTCTCCGAGCTCCCCTTGCCCTGTGTGATCTCCACCAGCGGCTCGTTGCGCCGTCGTTGCTCCGCATAGGCCGCATCGATCGGCTCGCCAGCCCAGTCGGTGCGCTCGAACATCTTGCCCTGGCTCCAGTTCGAGTTGTGCGGGATCGCGAGCGCTTCGATCCCGTTGGCGCGTTGCTCGTCGAGCCACGTCCAGAGGTCTTCGGGGTTGACCGAGTCGACAGCGCTGAACGGCAGCGCGGGCACGTCGTTGCCGGAAAAGATCACGTTGCGGTGAAGGTTCACACCGCCCGGCGTGGCGGAGAATTCGTAGGCCGCGAAGGTCGTGAAGCGCCCCGGATCGTCGTGGTGCTCTGCCGCCGCGACCGTCTCCTGCCAGATCGTGCGAACGACCGGCAAGGGGTCGAGGCCCGAGACGGGGTTGCCTCGCACCCACCCGTCGAGTGCGAGGCCGGCTTCCCAGCGGTCCTTCGGGTCGCCGCTCCGCATCTTCACCGCCACGGGGTGGCTGCCCAGGGGATGTCCGGGGTCGGCCAGCGCACGGGCGACGCCGAGATACTCCGCGTGGTCGGTGACCGCCAGGAAGTCGAGCGGCCCGCCCCGAAGCCGGATCGAGTAGCCGAGCGGGTGGGCAAGGGCCTCTCCCTTGGCGAAGCGGTACGCGTCGTCGGGGGTGGCTCGGACACCGAAGGTGTAGGCGTCGGTCGAGTTCTGCGTGTGAATGTGCAGATCGCCGAAGTAGGCGTGGCGCGGCGCGCTCGCGCCGGCCGCACTGGCCGGAGCCGCTCGGTGCTCTGGCGTCTTCGCTTCTACACCCACCAGCTCGGGGCCCGCCAGCTCGGGTCGTTCCGCTGCTTGCTCGCATCCCGCGGCCAGCAGCGCCATTGCGGCGACCCAGCCGTGTCTTCGAACGAACGTTCTCACGTGTCCTCCCCAGTCCTTGGCGGAGTTACCTTCAAGGAGGTGCCGAATCGGATCGAACTCGTGCGGCCCTGCCTGTCGTGAGGGAGTCGATATCGGCAGCGACACCCACTGACGAGCAGCGGGCGTTTACAGGAATGACAGGCCCATCTCGGCCGCAACACCGGTGATGTAGTCTCTGGCGAGGTCGTATTCGTATTCCTGCATGCCCGTCATGGGCTCGGTCAGTAGCGGCGTGTCGGGCGGCAGGCGATTCAGCTCGCTCAGGTACGTCCGGTAGTCCACGAGACCGGTTCCCGCCCGGCATTGCTCAATCCCGAGGGGGAACGTGGCGGGCAGTAGTGTCACGTCTTTGACATGGCAGCTGAGGATGTCACGACCGAGCTTGTCGAAGCACTCCTTGATGAGCTTGCCGTTGTTGAAGCAGCGATCAGGCGAGTTCAGGATATTCACCGGATCGAGATGCACACCGAAACTCTCCCGGTCCACCGCCTTCTGTAATGCGACATAGCTGTCGGGATCGCTCGGGTGGATAAAGGGCATCATCTCCAGCGCGAACTTCGTTCGTCGGGGCCGCACCGCGTCGATTACCTCGCGCACCCTTTCCACGATCATGTCCCGGCACTCGTCGGTCGGGTTCTTTGGATGGGGCATGTAAAACGAGTTGGGATCACAGGTTCCGGGCATTTCCAGGAAGCACCGGGCGCCGACCTCGTCGGCCAGCGCAAAGCGTTCGCAAAGATGTTCGTGCCATGCCGCACGCTTTTCCGAATCGGGGTCGATCAGATTGCCGGCCTCTTCAAAGGAGATCAGGCCATGAAGTTCCGCAATCAGAACATCCTCCGCGGCGAAAGCTGTCTCGACGGCGCGGATGTGCCCGGGGTCCTTCAGCGAGATGTCGGGGCAAAACGCAGCCCCATAGCCCTTGGCGCGGTGCCCTTTGGCCAGCGCGGCCGGGTCGTCGGTCTCCGCGGCGAACACCTCTGCAGCGAAAGGGCCGCCTAATCTCATCGTCTGTCTCCTTGTGGCGGTTGCCAACGCAGCGCTGCTGCCGGACTCAGGCCGTGTAAGGCGCCAAGCGGTTGTGGAACTCGATGATCCAGGGCGGAAGCCTCTCCATGTCACCCTCGATCGCCAGGTTAGGGTCCTCGGGTGGAGTCGGGTTCTTCGCCTGCTCTTCGAGATAGTCCGGGGTGTAGATTCGCCGTGCGTCGGCGGGGTCCCAGCTCCCTTGCATGTAGAGGTCGACGTCCCTCGAATTCCCCTTCTCGCACCGCACGTCCTTACCGTCGATGCAGAAGCACCAGCTCATTGTGCCGTCTTCGTCGGCGTACTCCTTCGGCGCGTCGATGAACACTTCACAGACGCTCAGCTGGAAGCCATCCTCTCCGCACTCCCGCGCCACCTCGGCGAGGATCTTGGTCGCGAGCTCGTACCATTCCGGGCTTGCGAGCTCGACCTTCTCTGGATCGGACATTTGACTACTCCCTTCCCGCTCGGCCCGGCTCACTGTTGCGACATGAGCAGCGTCTTCATCGTCTTGTCGGGGTCGGGGACGACGCCCTGCGGGCTTTTGGATCCAAAAAGCAGGTCGGCACCGACCAGGCCACGGATCGCCTCGGACGCAGCGGCCATATACGCCTCGTCGCGCAACAGATGCGTGTAGTCCTCGACGGGCTGCGTGTAGAGGCGCTGACAACTCGCATGCAACAGGGTGCGGACGCCCGGAACGGTACGCACACCCGTCTCGTGCCAGGTCGAGCCGGCCCACATGGCAAAGCCCCCTTTCGGGACCACAAGCGGAACGCTCTTCGCCTCCGCGGCTTCCGCCGCAGACGGCAAGCGCCGGTGCAGGTGGCTGCCCGGAACGAAACGGGTCGCCCCTTCCTCTTCGGTCATTCCCTCGCAGGGGAGACAGATGGTGGAGACGCAGATGTGCTCAGGCCAGGGTTGCGGAAGCCAGGCATGATCGGCGTGGAGCGGAACCCCCATGAATTCATCGCCGGGCTTGGTTTGCTGCAGGATCGTCCCGGCCATGGTTCCGGCGCGAAAACCCATGCCGACATTGAACTCCCACATGGCCTGGATCTTGGGCAACGAGACCACTCGATCGACCACCGGGTTCCCGAGCAGCATGGAGCACTCGGCAACGCCTTGCGCATGGCCGGCTCCCGCTCCTGTGTGTTCATGTGTCCCCAAGCGTTCGACCTCCTCGTGGATCACGGCTCGGAGCTCGTCGAGCAAGCCGAGGGGGACGGCGTCGGTGACTACGGTGGCTCCCTGCTCTCGCAGCTCCTCGACGTTGCGCCACAGATCGAACTCCTCGATGCGCGGCCGCAGTGAGTCGGACACCGCTCCGGGTGCCAGAGCACGCCCGACCAGTTCCGCCATGAGGTCCTCTTGTTCTGCCATTCTCTTTCCTCGTCCCGGCCCCTCGGCAGTCTCGGGTGCAGAAGGCCAGATTGTCAAGTGTTGTGGAATCCTGTCAAAGCAATTCAGAGATGTCCCCTTCTCTCCAATTCAGAGATGTCCCCTTGCGGGTGGGGAGCCTGGGGTGTTGGTTTTGGTGCGCGAGGGCAAGGAGCGTTTTCCACGGGCCGTACACGCGCGCGATCCCCGCATACAGTAAAGCGCCGGTGGGCGGGCAGTGGAAAACGCGGTCCCGGTCGGCGTTCCGGGTTCTTGACCCGCGGCAGCCGCCTCCGGCTTGAACGACTGGCGCCAGGGATGGTCTGGCGCCGGCTTCCAAGCCAGCCGCGACTGCTGCTCCGCCTTCGCCCGGTCCACCCGCAGCCGCACGCTCTTGCCGTCCTCGAGCGGCAGCGGAGACCCGCGCCGCGGGTCTCCGCTTGCGGCCGTGTAAGCACCCCCCGCGTGCCAGGTAGCACCGAGCCAGATCACGACTGCCCCAGCTTTCATCTCGACATCGATTGCATCTGTATTCTTGTGTTTTCGGGCCCAGTTCCTCATTCGTTCGTTATACGGCGCTGACTCTGACGTAATGTCCGGTTTCTCCAGGTATCCGGTGACTCCTCCCATAGATGAGACCCCGGGAAGAGGACGGTCGCTCCCCGTGTTGCGAACTTGATCCCCCAGAGCCATGGTCGCGACCAGGCTGAGCTGCCAGGTGCGCGCGGCGATGGAGCGCATGGCGGGCGTGGTGGACCAACGAGGACGTGCGACGCGTACTACAGCGTACTCGGCAAACAACGCCGCAGGCGCCACGGCGGAGCGTCTCCGGGCCGCATTGACCCCTTGCCGAGCCCTCGCTACATTGCCGGGCTCCGCACGGCATCCGCATGCCGCCGCCTGCCTGGGTGGCGAAATTGGTAGACGCGCCAGACTCAATCTGGTGGCGGCGACCCTGTGAGAGTTCAAGTCTCTCCCCAGGCACCAAACCCAGCCCAGGCTGGTCGTCTGGCGCTACGCTGTTACATGGTGGAGGGCCCTGACTGAAAGGAACTGCGATGAACGAGAGCACGCGAAGGCGAATAGAACTGCAGCAGGAGAGCATCCGCGCGTACCACGCCGGCGCGCCGATCGGAGACGCGAGCATTCTCAAGTACGCCGCCGTGGCCGAACCGCTCCCCGCGGGCATGGACGAGCAGTTGCGCCACCTCCGCGGATACGCCCCGATCTACGAGCTGGACACGCTCCGCGCCCTCCCCGAGGGTACGTTCGGTCGCGCCTACGCGAGATTCCTCGACGACAACGCGATCCAGCACATGACGTACTCCCGGGAGGTGCTCAAGCGTTTCCGTGACGCCCCCTACGTCCTGCGCATCGGCATGACTCACGACCTTCACCACATGCTGGTGGGCGGTGATGCGGGCATTGCAGGAGAAACAGCGGTCGCCGCGTTTCAGGTTGGCCAGGGGACGCTGGGCACGGCCGGGCGCGCGGCATGGATACTGTTGAGACTTGCACTTGGATACACAAAAGTCCGGCCAGGTAGAGCGTTCCGGGTGTGGAGCAATCTCTGGAACGGTTGGCGACTGGGTCGCAAGGCCCCGTTGCTGATCGCTCATCGGCTGGAGGAAATGTTCGAACTGCCGCTGGAAGAAGTGCGTGTTCGCGTGGGTCTGCCGGAGGATCCGCGCACTGCCGGGATTCGTTACACCGATGAGATCGACGGACAGCCGGTGCCGATCGCCGTCGACGCCGCTACGGTACGGCCCGGCGTCGCACAGGAGAATGCATAGGCCGCCCAAGGCTGAGAGAGAGCCCTTTCGGGCAGGGGATGTAGGCTCGCAGGCCTGTCGACGGCAAGGACGGGATCGGTAGATCCGGCCAGCCCGACGAGGCACAAAGTGGAGTCGGCGGTGATTCGACTTGATTGGGGAGATCCGCCCGGCACGGCGGTACCGGGCCGCGGCGTCCACGACGGTTCGCTCACCAGGTCGCATCGTCATGGCTCGAGTCGCGCACCAGCGCGCATTTCGTCATCCTGCGCGGCGTCGCTCGCCTCCCGGGTAACTCGCCTTCATGGACGCCCCGGATTCGCCGTTGCATCGCCCTCAGCCTTCGCCGATGGTCTCGAAAGCACGGCGCGACCGCCATTCGGCGTTGCGCGGTACCGTGGCCCGCCTCGCCCCGTGCTTTCCTCGAGCATCCACTCCCCTGCCGCCACATCGTCAACATCCACCGCAGAACCCGATCCTGGCGGCGGGGATCGCGGCGGCCCTTGCCGGGCGGGCGGCCGAAGCTCCGACGAGCGCGCCAGAGCGCCAGGGGATGTCGAGCGAGCGCCTGCAACGCGTGCAGGTGTCGAAGGGCCCCGACTTCAGCAGCGGATCCGCCTGTTGCCGGGATCGTACATCGGCCTGCACGACACCGCCGTGGGAATGCGGTCCCCGGCCACCTCGATGCTGAAGACCCCCTCCGGCGCGTCGGGCGCTTTGGCGGTGTCGACGTAGCCGAGGCCGATGGCGCCGCCGAGGGTGTGACCGTAGGCGCCCGACGTGACGTAACCGACCAGGGTGTCCTCGCGCCAGATGGGTTCGTTGTGGTAGAGCAGCGCCTCCGGGTCCAGTAGCCGGAACTGCAACAGCCGCCTGACCGGCCCCGCTTCCCTTTCTCTCAGCAGCGCCTCCCGCCCGACGAACCCGCCGGGCTTGTCGAACTTCACGGCGAAGTCCAGGCCCGCTTCGAGCGCCGTGTCCTCGTCGGTGATGTCGTGGCCCCAGTGGCGATAGGCCTTTTCGATGCGCAGTGAATCCAGCGCGTGATAACCGGCGTGCGCGAGGCCGAAGGGCGCGCCCGCGGCGACGATCGTGTCGTAAACGCCGGTCATGAACTCGGTGGGAACGTAGAGTTCCCAGCCGAGTTCGCCGACGTAGGTGATCCGGGAGGCCCGCACCAGCGCGTAGCCAAGCTCGATCTCCCGGCTGTGCGCGAAGCGGAAGGCCGCGTGCGAGAGGTCGTCCGGCGTCAGCGACTGCAGCAACGCGCGCGCGTTGGGCCCCATGATCGAAATCACGCCCATGGCCGAGGTCACGTTGGTCGCCACGCAACCGGCGTCGGCCGGAATGTGCCGTTGCAGCCAGTCGAAGTCCCGCACTTCCGTCGCCGCGGCGGTCACGATCAGGAAGTCGTCTTCGGCCAGCCGGGTGACGGTGAGGTCGGCTTCAATGCCGCCGCGGTCGTTCAGCCACTGGGTGTAGACGATGCGGCCCGGGCGGACGTCCACGTCGTTGGCGCAGACGTGGTTCAGCACCCGGGCCGCGTCGGGACCCTGGAGCCGGAACTTCGCGAACGAGGACAGGTCGAACAGCCCTACCCGCTCGCGCACCGCCCGGTGTTCCGCGGCGGAGTGCTCGAACCAGTTCTGTCGGCCGTAGCTGTACTCGTAGCGGGCCTGGTCCGGCTCCGGCGCGTACCAGTTGGGCCGCTCCCAGCCCGCGACCTCGCCGTGGCACGCCCCGATGGACCGCAGCCGGTCGTAGAGCGGGGATTTGCGGACGCCGCGGGCGGTTTCGTACTGACGATGGGGATAGTGCGTGGCGTACAGCAGGCCGAGGCTCTCCGAGACCCGTTCGCGCAGGTACTTCCGGTTGCGCTGGAAGGGGTGGTTGCGGCGCACGTCCACTTCCCACAGGTCCGACGGTGGGTGTCCCTTGCGAATCCATTCCGTGACCACGCGGCCGATGCCGCCGGCGGACTGCAGGCCGATCGAGTTCAGCCCCGCCGCCACGAAGCAGTTGTCGAGTTCGGGCGCCTGGCCGAGGTGATAGCGCACGTCCGGGGTGAAACTCTCCGGCCCGCAGAAGAACGTCGACAGCCCGGCGGACTCCAGTGCGGGGACGCGCACCATGGCCTGTTCGAGGACGGGTTCGAAATGCTCGAAGCTGCCGGCGATCTCGTCGAAACTGAAGTCCTCGGGGATGCCCTCCATGCCCCATGGCCGGGCACGGGGTTCGAAGGCGCCGACAAGGAGCCGGCCGGCGTCGTGCTTGTAATACGTGCAGGCATCGTAGTCGCGCACGACCGGGAAGTCCGCATCGAGCCCCGCGACCGTTTCGAACAACGCGTAGTAGTGCTCGCAGGCATGCAGGGGCACGTTCACCCCGACCGTCGCGGCGAGCTCGCGGGTCCACATGCCCGTGCACAGCACCACGCAGTCCGCGTCGATGTCGCCGTGCTCCGTGGTCACGCCGGTGACGCTGCCCCGTGCCGTGCGGATGGCCGTGACCGCCAGGTGCTCGAAGAGCCGCGCACCGGCGGCGCGCGCGCCCTTCGCCAGCGCGTTGGTGACGTCCACGGCATTGGCGTAGCCATCGGAGGGAATGTGGATGCCGCCAAGCACGTCCGCGGTATGCAGCAGCGGCACCCGGGCCGCGATGTCCGCCGGCGTGACCACGTTCACCTCCAGCCCGAACACCTTGGCCATCGAGGCGCTGCGCCGCAGTTCCTCGAGACGCTCCGCGTCGGTGGCGATGGAGATGGAGCCGCAGCGCCGGTAGCCGGTGGCCTGGCCGGTTTCCGCCTCCAGACGTAGGTAGAGCTCGCTGGTGTAGCGCGCGAGCTCGGTCATGTTGATGGAGGTACGCAGTTGCCCCACCAGGCCCGCGGCATGCCAGGTGGTGCCCGAGGTGAGTTGCCGGCGCTCCAGCAGGATGACGTCCGGGACCCCGGCGCGCGCGAGGTGATAGGCGGTCGAGCAGCCGATCACGCCGCCGCCGATGATGACTATGTTCGCGCGACGCGGGAGATTCGCGCGACGCGGGAGGCTCGCGCGATGCGGGAGGCTCGCGCGGCGCGGCAGGTCGTCAGGGCGCTCGGGCCGGGTCGCCATGGCCGTCAGGCGCGCAAGCGGAGGTTGGCCGGATCGTAGACCGGGGCTTCGCGTATCGTCACCTGCCGCCGCTGGCCGAGCACGTCGACCGTCAACGCGTCGCCCGGGCCGGCGAGCGACGGCGGGACGTAGCCGAAGCCGAGACTCTGACCCACGGCGTGGCCATAGCCGCCGGTGGTGGTCACCCCCACGCAGCGGTCGCCGGCGAAGATCGGCTCCCCGCCCTGCACGTCCGCATCGCCCGGGTCGAGGCTGAAGTAGATCAGTTGCAGCGTGCGGTCTTCGTTTTCCAGAGAGCGCAGGGTCGCTTCGCGGCCGATGAAGTCGCCCTTGTCCAACTTGACGAAGCGCTCCATGGCCGCCTCGATCATGGTGACTTCGTTGGTCAGTTCCGCGCCCCAACTGCGGTAGGCCTTTTCCAGCCTCAGGCTGTTGACCGCATAGAGGCCGAAGTTGCGGATGCCGAACTCCGCGCCGGCTTCCGTCAGAGCATCGTACAGCGCCTCCATGTGCTCCATCGCCGGGTGCAGCTCCCAGCCGAGTTCGCCCACGTAGTTCACCCGTAGTGTCCGGACCGGCATGCCGGCGATGTCGATCTCCCTGGCCGTCAACCAGCGAAAGGCGCTGTTGTCCAGGGGCGCGTCCGTGAGCCGCGCCAGCACTTCCCGGGCCCGCGGCCCGGCCAGCACCAGCACGCCGCGCCGGTCCGTCACATCGTCGACGCTAACCTGTTCGTCCGCGCGCCGGCCCTGCCGCAGGTGGTCCAGGTCGCGCAGTTCGGCGCCGGCGGCGGAGAGCACGTAGAAGGCGTCGTCGTCGAGACAGGTGACGGTCACTTCCGCGGCGATGCGCCCGCGTGCGGAAAGCACGTGCGTGAGCCCAATCCTGTTGCGCCCCGGTATCCGGTTCGCACACAGCCGATCCAGCATCGCGCGCGCGTCGCGGCCCGTCACGTCGTACTTGGCGAACCCGGAGAGATCCAGGATGCCAACCTGCTCGCGCACCGCCAGGCACTCTGCCCGCACCAGCTCGAACACGTTGTTGTGGCGGAAGCCGTATTGTTCCTCGCGGCCGTCCACCGAGAACCACTTGGGGCGCTCCCAGCCGAAGGTTTCGGTATGGACGCAGCCCTGTGCCTTCAGCTTGTCGTACAGCGGGCTGGTCCGGCACCGGCGGGCCGCCGGCAGTTCTTCCCCCGGCAGCGCCGTGGCGTAGGTCCTGGCGTAGTCCTGGCGACCCCTGGCCCCCATGTAGCCGGCGTCGGCGAACACGCCGAAGCGCCGCGGATCGAAGCCGGTCATGTTGATTTCGGAGTCGCCATGCAGCATCCACTGGGCCAGGTACTTGCCGCTGCCGGCGCCCTGGGCGATGCCGAAGGACGAGCCGCAGCAGAGCCAGAAATTCTCAAGCCCGGCCACGGGGCCGAGCAGCGGCAGCCCGTCGGGGCTGTGCGAGATCGCCCCGTTGACGATGCGCCGGATGCCGGCCGGCTCGAAGATCGGCATGCGCTCCATGGCGCGGCCGAGCCAGGGCATCAGGCGCTCGAGATCGTCGGAAAACAGTTCGCTGTCGGATTCCCAGGGCGGCAGTCCGCCTGGCGGCCAGGCTTCGGCGAGCCCCGCACCCTCGTAGATGCCGACCAGGCCCGACCGCTGCTCCTGGCGCAGGTAGGCGGAGGCGTACGGGTCGCGGGTCACGGGGAGTTCGGCGCTTCTGTCGGCCAGTTCCGGCACCGGTCCCGAGACGAGATAGTGGTGCTGGATGTTGCAGATGGGCAGGTCGGCTCCCACCATCTGCGCCACCTGCCGGGCGTAGCAGCCGGCGGCGTTGACCACGGTCTCCGCAACGACGCGGCCCTGTTCGGTCACCAGTTCCCATTCGCCCCCCGGCAGCGCGTTGATGTCGGTCACCCGGTTGTGCCGCACAATCCTGGCGCCGAGGTCGCGCGCGCCCCGGGCCATGGCGTTGCACAGCCCGGACGGGTCGGCGTGGCCGTCGTCCCGGGTCCAGGCACCGGCCAGCACGCCGTCGGTCGAGATGAAGGGGTTCAACTCGGTGATCTTCCCGACGTCGACGATCTCCATGTGGTAGCCGACGTTGGCGGCGATTCCGCGCAGATAGCGGAACCAGTCAAGATCCCGTTGGGTGAGGGCGAAGCGGACGCTGCCGCAGCCATGCCAGCCAACCGCCTGACCGGTCAGCCGCTCCAGCTTCCGGTACAGGGCGACGCCGTATTCGTGAATCTTGGCGAGGTTGTAGTTGCCGACCAGATTCGGGCATTGACCTGCGGCGTGCCAGGTCGAGCCCGACGTCAACTCGCCCTTCTCGATCAGCAGGACATCGTCGCACCCCTCCGCCGCGAGGTGGTACAGCAGGCCGACGCCCATGATGCCGCCGCCGACGATGACAATGCGAGCCTGGTCGTCCATGCGGTGATCCGGCCGCCGATGGCTACGGCCGCATTCTCACGGCTGTTCGGGTCGACTGGCAACACGATTCGCGGGCCAAAGACGACGCCGATGGGCGCTAAACGCGACCCCAACGTGTCGCCGATACTCGATGGCGCCCGGGGTCAACCGTCGCCGGTGTCTTCCTTCGCTGCGGGCTGGATGAACTCCAGGGAGATCCCGCAGGCGTCCCTTGGATGCACGAAGGCGACTCGATTGCCATGGAATTCCCGATCGCTGGCGAACTCTATTCCCTCTTCTCTGAAGACCTCTTTTGTGTAGTCCATGTCGTCCACCGCAAAACAGATTGAGTCGATGCCTTCACCGTGCTTCTCGATGACCTTGGCCAATCTGCCATCCGGGTCGGTGGGCACCAGCACGTCGAACACCACGCCCCCCAGATGCACGTGAGCGCCTTCGAAATCACCGATGGTGTTGGTGCCGCGATCCGGTCCGGGCTCACCGCCGAGAACATCCCGCAGCAGGGTGTTGATCCGGTCCTTCGAGCGGACGCGGATATTGATCTTCATGACGCTGGATATGGGGTCCGGCACCGTAGTTTCCTCTTGTCGGATGGCGAGTTCGGCCGAGCATACCCCGGCTCGCCTGGACGAGTCGCCGGGCGACCGCCCGATCAGTGGCGGCGCGGCGCCGGGCGAAGTCGCGCCTGGTGCTATGACATGTCGTGATTCGTATCTCCGCGGGTTTCCGCCGGACCTATACTCGCCGCGCCACTTGGGTTTCCGGCCAGGAACCACCGAGCTTTCGCATCAGGAACCTGGTGTTTGGAGGCGGTTGCATGAGCGACGGCAGGGACGCGGCTCCCGAGCAGGAGGACGACCTCGTCCTCTCCGAACTCGACGACGAAGAACTCGTCGAGCAGATGCACGACGACCTGTACGACGGCCTCAGGGACGAGATCGTGGAGGGCACGGAGATCCTGCTCGAGCGGGGCTGGGCGGCGGACAAGGTCCTGAACGACGCCCTGGTGGGCGGCATGCAGATCGTCGGCATCGACTTTCGCGACGGCATCCTGTTCGTACCCGAGGTGCTGCTGGCCGCCAACGCCATGAAGGGCGGCATGGCCGTACTGCGGCCGTTGCTGGCGGAGACGGGCGCCAAGCCGGTCGGCAAGATGGTGATCGGCACCGTCAAGGGCGACATCCACGACATCGGCAAGAATCTGGTCGGCATGATGATGGAGGGCGCCGGTTTCGAGGTCGTCGATATCGGCGTCAACAACGGCATCGAGGAGTTCCTGGCCGCCCTGCGGGAGCACAGCCCGGACATTCTCGGCATGTCGGCCCTGCTGACCACCACCATGCCGTACATGAAGGTCGTCATCGACGAACTGGTGGCCCAGTCCATCCGCGACGACTACATCGTGCTGGTCGGCGGCGCGCCGCTGAACGAGGAATTCGGCGCGGCGGTGGGCGCCGATGCCTATTGCCGGGATGCCGCCACTGCCGTGGAGACCGCCACCGAACTGATGCGCAAGAGGCACAACTACGCATGAGCAACGCCGGGACAAAGAAGTCCGCGCCGGCCCGGGCCAAACCCGTGCTCGTGATCGCTTGCGGCGCGCTCGGCCGGGAGCTGCACGCGATTCGGCAGGCCAACGGCTGGGACCACTTGCACATCCGTTGCCTGGACCCGGCCCTGCACCTTCGTCCGGCCCGGATCGCGCCCCGGCTGCGCGCCGAACTCGAGCGCGCGCTCGGCTCGGGGGGCGGGGGTGGCGGGCATAAGGGCTACGACCGCATCTTCGTCGGCTACGCCGATTGCGGCAGCTACGGCGGGATCGACGGCGTACTGGCGGACTTCCCCGGCGTGGAGCGTCTGCCGGGGCTGCACTGCTACGATGTCTTCGCCGGCGCCGAGCGCATCGAACGCCTGGCCGACGACGAGCCGGGCACGTTCTACCTCACCGATTTCCTGGTGCGTTTCTTCGACCGCCTCGTCGTCGAGACCCTGGGGCTCGACCGCCATCCGGAACTGCGGGACGCCTTCTTCGGCAACTACCGGCGCCTGACCTACCTGTCGCAGACGCGGGACCCCGAGCTCCTCGCCGGGGCGAGAGCCGCCGCGGCCCGGCTGGGCCTCCAGTTCACCCACGTTCACACCGGCTACGGCGCCCTGGAAAGCCGCGTCGCCCGGCTGGCCGAGGCGTGACGCGTGGACGCCGTCCTGATGCGGTGGCGCGACATTCCGTCGCAGATCGTCGTCAGGCAGGGTAGACGGCGGGCCAAGGTGCTGTTGAGCGCGCGCTTTCAGAGCGCGATCGACCGCGCCGCCATGCGGGCGAAGAAGCGCAGCGCCGACGCGTACATCGACGAAT
The DNA here is from genome assembly GCA_963664635.1 of Pseudomonadales bacterium. Classification (GTDB taxonomy): domain Bacteria; phylum Pseudomonadota; class Gammaproteobacteria; order Pseudomonadales; family Azotimanducaceae; genus VXNE01. Next base: position 3,051,530 of record OY761542.1, read on the forward strand.
GGGCGCGCGACCCGATCGCGCCGGAGGCGGACGACGGGACGGATCTGCAGGCGGTCGCCGACCGGCTGGCCGCCCGGATCGAAGCGGACTATTCCGACACGCGGCTGTTGGCGCTCATCCGCAACCACGGTTTGCAGGATGGGGCTCCCTCATGACGGACACGGTGGTCGCTTCCGCGAGCCGGGAAGTGGTGATCGGCTTCGACCGGCACTTCGTGGTCATCGGCGAGCGCATCAACCCGACCGGGCGCAAGATCCTGGCGGCGGAAATGAAAGCGGGTGACTACCACCGCGTGGTCGACGACGCCCTCGCGCAGGTTGCGGCCGGCGCCCACATGCTGGACGTCAACGCCGGCATCCCCCTGGCGGATGAACCGGCCATGCTCGCCGGGGCCGTCGAACTGGTGCAGTCGGTGACCGACGTGCCCCTGTCCATCGACTCCTCCATCGTCGCCGCGCTGGAAGCCGGCCTTGCGGTCTATCGGGGCAAGGCGCTGGTCAACTCGGTCACCGGCGAGGAGGAACGGCTGGAGTCCGTGCTGCCCCTGGTGGCCCGGCACGGCGCCGCGGTGGTCGCCATCTCCAACGACGAAACCGGGATCTCCGAGGACCCCGACGTGCGCTTCGAGGTGGCGCGGAAGATCGTCGAGCGGGCACGGGACCACGGCATTGCCCCCAGCGACGTCATGGTCGACCCGCTGGTGATGCCGATCGGCGCGATCAACTCCGCCGGCCGGCAGGTCATGCGCCTGGTCGGCCGCCTGCGCAGCGAATTGCAGGTCAATACCACCTGCGGCGCGTCCAACGTGAGTTTCGGGCTGCCCAATCGAAACGGCATCAACAGCGCCTTTCTCACCATGGCGATCGGCGCGGGCCTGACGTCCGCGATCACCAACCCGCTGCATGCCGAGGTCATGCAGGCCGTTCTCGGCGCCGACGTCATGATGGGCAAGGATCCCGATTGCGCGCGCTGGATCCGCAAGTACCGCGACGCCGGGGCGTCGGCCGGGACACAGGGCAACCGGCGCGACCGGCCCCGGCGCCGCCGGCGCGCCTGAACCGGGGCGTGTGGCGGACATGGCAACGGTAGCCGACCGCCAGGCCCGGGTGATCTTCACGCCGTCCGGCCGGCGGGGCGAGTTCCCGCTCGGCACACCCGTGCTCCAGGCGGCGTGGGAACTCGGCGTCGACATCGCCTCCATCTGCGGCGGCCGCGGGCTGTGCGGGCGTTGCCGGGTCGTATGCGGAGAGGGCAGCTTTCCCAAGCACGGCATCGTTTCCGGGCCGGAACACCTCTCGCCCTCCGGGGTCGCCGAAACCCGTTTCGGAGAGCGCAACCGGCCGCTCGCGGCGGGCCACCGCCTGAGTTGCCAGGCCAAGATCGAGGGCGATCTCCTGATCGACGTGCCGCCGGAGAGCCAGGTGCATCGCCAGGTGGTGCGCAAGGACGCGGACGCGCGCCCCATCCGCCTGGATCCGGTGATTCGTCTCCACCTGGTGGACGTCGCGCCCGCGGATCTCGGGGCCCCGGGCAGCGACCTGACGCGCCTGCTCAAGGCCCTGGACACACAATGGGACCTGCAACCCGCATTTCCGGCGGCGTTGCTGCCGGAGCTGCAGCGCCTGCTGCGCGCCGGCGAGTGGTCGGTGACGGTGGCCGTGCACCAGGATGCGGAAGTCCTCGCCGTCTGGCCAGGTTTGCGGGAGCGCATCTACGGCGTGGCGATCGACGTCGGGTCGACCACCATCGCGGCCCATCTGTGCGACCTCGGCAGCGGCGACGTGCTCTGTTCGAACGGCATGATGAATCCCCAGATCCGCTTCGGCGAGGACCTGATGAGCCGGGTCTCCTACGTCATGATGCACCCGGAAGGCAGCGTCGAACTGACGCGGGAGGTGCGCAGGGCCGTCAACGAACTCGTGGCCGGAACGGCGGCGGACGCGGGCATCGACCCGCGGGACATCCTCGGCCTGACGTTCGTGTGCAACCCGATCATGCATCACCTGCTGCTCGGCATCAGCCCGGTGGAGCTCGGCGGGGCGCCCTTCGCCCTGGCGGTGGAGGAGTCCGTGCACTTGCCGGCGCGCGACCTTGGCCTCGAGGTCAATCCGGGCACCGTGGCCTATGCGCTGCCCTGCATCGCCGGTCACGTCGGCGCCGACACGGCCGGGGTCATGCTGTGCGAGGAACCCTACCGGAACCGGGCGGTGAGCCTGCTGGTGGACATTGGCACCAATGCGGAAATCGTGCTCGGCAACGACCAGCGCCTGCTGGCCTGCTCCAGCCCGACCGGCCCCGCCTTCGAAGGCGCCCAGGTCAGCGCCGGCCAGCGCGCTGCCCCCGGCGCCATCGAACGGGTGCGGATCGACCCGGCGACGCTGGAGACGCGGATTCGCGTGATCGGCTCCGAACTGTGGTCCGACGAGCCGGGGTTCGCGGACGCGCTGCCGGCGCAGGGCGTCACCGGCATCTGCGGCTCCGGGATCATCGAGGCGGTGGTGGAGATGTGGCTGGCAAGCATCCTCACCGCCGACGGGGTGATCGACGGCTCCCAGGCCGGCCGCACGCCGCGCCTGGTTCGCGATGGCCGCACGTTCTCCTTCGCTCTTCATGGCGAGCAGGTCAGGGTCACGCAGACCGACGTGCGTCAGATCCAACTCGCCAAGGCGGCCCTGTATGCCGGCATCCGGCTGCTGATGGATCGGCTTGGAGTGACGTCGGTGGATCGCATACGCCTCGCCGGCGCCTTCGGCAGCCACATCGACGTGCGCTACGCGATGGCCCTCGGCATGATTCCGGGCTGTGCGCCAGACGCGGTTTCGGCGGCCGGTAACGCGGCCGGCCACGGCGCCAGGATCGCCCTGTTGAACCGGGCCGCCCGGCGCGAGATCGAGTCGGTGGTCAAGGGCGTGGAAAGGGTGGAGACGGCCATCGAGCCGAAGTTCCAGGCGTACTTCGTCGATGCCATGGCGATACCGCATGGGGCGGACGCATTGGCCCGCCTCGGCGACCTCTTCCCCGACCGGGACACACGCCGTCCCGGGGACCCGGACCGGGACACACGCCATCTCGCTCCCGGCCCCGACCGGCCGGCCAGCGCGCGCCGCCGGCGCTCACGAAGGAAGATCGCCCCCCAACGGCAACTGGATTCAAGCTAGGGAGGACTGCCATGCCTCGACGATCAGGCGGTAGACGGGCGCGCCAGGCCGAGCGCGCCGCTCCGTTGGCGGAAGCGGTCAAGCCGGTTCGGCCGGGCCAGACCGGCGGACAGTTCCGGCCCCTGTCGGCGGCCGGTGTCGAAGCCATCGCGGACAACGCGTTGCGGATCCTCGACCGGGTCGGGTTCGCCGACGCCACCCCGCACTGCATCGAGACCTGCACCGCCGCCGGCGCCGTGCTCGGCGACGACGGGCGTTTGCGCATGCCGCCGAGCCTGGTCGAACGGACGCTGCAGCAGGCTCGGCGGAACCTGGTGCTGCATGGCCAGGATCCGCGGTGGGACCTGGACCTGAGCGGCACCCGGGTGCACTTCTCCACCGCCGGCGCCGCGGTCATGGTCGCCGACTCCGAGAACGGCCTGTACCGGGACTCCGAGGCGCAGGACCTGTACGACATGGCGCGCATCGTCGACACCTGCGAGCACATTCACATGTTCCAGCGGACCTGCGTCCCGCGGGACATCGCCGACAACTACGCACTGGACATCAATACCCTCTACTGCTCGTTGATGGGCACCAGCAAGCACGTCGGTTCGAGCTGGACGCTCTATCAGCACCTCGAGAAGAGCTTCGAGATGCTGCACACGATCGCCGGCGGCGAGGCCGCGTGGCGGGCGCGCCCGTTCGTGAGTCAGTCCAACTGCTTCGTGGTGCCGCCGCTGAAGTTCGCGACGGATGCCCTCGAATGCCTGCGGGTAGCGGTGCAGGGGGGCATGCCGGTGTTGCTGCTGTCGGCGGCCCAGGCCGGTGCGACCGCCCCGGCGTACCTGGCCGGGACGGTCTCCCAAGCCTGGGCGGAGTGCCTCGGCGGGCTGGTGTATGTCAACGCGATCGAGCCCGGCGCGCCGGCGATCATCGGCGCCTGGCCGTTCGTTTCGGACCTGCGTACCGGGGCGATGAGCGGCGGTTCATCGGAGCAGGGACTGCTGTCCGCCGCCTGCGCCCAGGTCGGCAACCACTTCGACCTGCCCTTCGGCACCGCCTGCGGCATGAGCGACGCCAAGTTCCCGGACTTCCAGGCCGGCGCGGAACGTGGCGCCACGGTGCTGTCCGCGGCCCTGTCGGGGGCAAATATCGTCTATGAATCCGCCGGCATGTACGCAAGTCTGCTGGGGGCGTGCCTGGAGAGCCTGCTGCTGGACAACGACATCCTGGGCGCCGTCGGACGCGTCGCCCGCGGGATCGAAGTCGACGCCGATACGCTGAGCTTCGCCGAGATCGAACGGATCTGCTGCAGCGGCGAGGGTCACTACCTGGGTTCCGGCAATACCCTGCAGGTGATGCAGAGCGAGTACATCTATCCGGACTTCAGCGACCGCAACAGCCCGACGGTCTGGGAGGAACTGGGCAAGCCGGTGCTGCTGGACCAGGCGATCCAGAAGACACGGGAACTGCTCGCTCACCACGTGCCGCGCCACGTCAGCGACGCGATCGACGCCCGGTTGCGGGCCGAGTTCCCGATCTTTCTCTCCCCGACAGCGATGGGGCGATGATCCGCGCCGGAATCGGTTCATCTTGACGGTCGGCACGGGCTGGACGCCGTACACGTCCGCGCAGTCGAAATAGAAGAGGCCCTGGTCGAGGGCCGCCTTGAAGATCGGGCGGGCGGCGTCGGGTCGGTCACGGCAACACGGTCGGCCCGCTCCCCGGCATTAACGTTTTGCGTTATTATCTCGGCGCGTCATGTCGCAGCATCGCATCGTGAGCCGATTCAGGGACAGGGACACCGAAGGCATCTTTCGTGGCGCGCCCGTTCGTCGCCTCCCGCTCGACATCCAGCGACGCGCGCGCATGCGGCTTCAACGCGTGGTCACGGCGGCTGCGTTGACGGACCTCAACCTGCCTCCGTCGCATCGCCTTGAAGCGCTCCGTGGCGACCGCAAGGGCCAGTACAGTATCCGCGTAAACGACCAATGGCGGGTTTGCTTTCGCTGGACGGCACAAGGTGCGACGGACATTGAAATCGTGGATTACCACTGACTGTCACGGGAGAAAACCATGACGGAAACTGCCCCCATCCATCCCGGAGAGCATCTGGCCGAGATCCTGGACGAATTGGAAATCAGCCAATACCGGTTGGCCAAAGCGATCGGCACCTCGGCAAGACGCATCAATGAGATCGTCCACGGGCGTCGGGCGATCACGGCGGACACCGCATTGCGCATTGGCTGCGCACTGGGGATGACCCCCGAGTCCTGGCTGAACCTGCAAGCGTTGTACGACCTCGACATCGCCCGTGCTTCGGTGGACTCCGGCACCATCGAGACGCTGGCGGTGGTTCGCTGAAACCAGAAGGACGGCGTTTCGCGCGCTCAGAGCAACCGCCGTCGGGCGGGTCGTGCGGGGGATCGAGGTCGACTCCGACACGCTGAGCTTCGCCGAGATCGAGCGGATCTGCTGCAGCGGCGAGGGTCACGACGCCCGGTTGCGGGCCGAGTTCCCGATCTCTCTCTCCCGGGCGGCCATGGGGCGGTGACCGGGGGCGGAGCGGACGTCAGACCACGCGCCGGGCCGCCCCGCGACCGGCAAACCGCTACTCCGCCGCGCCCCAGTGGCGGTCGTGGAACTGCAACAGCTCCGGGCCGCGTACGTCGTAGAACCAGAACGGGTTGTGGTCCACGCCCTGGGCGATCAGCCGTTCCGCGGGGACACCCAGACCGTCCAGGAAACCCAGGTACTCCAGCGTGGCTTCGTAGTTGAATCCCTTGGTGCCCACCCAGATCATGATGTTGAGTGGCGGTTGCGGGTGTTCGGCGTAGCCAGCGGGTACGGCGGTTCGCCGCATCGTCGTAGCCGGGCGGGAGGTAGATGTTGTAGCCCACCGGTACGCCCATGGACGGACTCCGAAACGTTGCGTGCGTCAGTCCCGGCAGGGCGTGATCCGCGGAAGGTGGATTGACCCAGCTGAAGGGTCGCCCCTGCTGTGCCAGGAAAGCCTGGATCTCGCTGAGTTCCACACGGCCGTCCCGGTCGACATCCAGCAGCGAGAACATCCCCGGCATCACTTCGTCTTCCGTCAGCACGCCGTCGCCGTTGCGGTCGCTCATGAAGTCTTCGGGCATTTGCGCAGAGAGGGCGCCAGAGCCCGTGTCCTCGCTGCCGGCCGTCTCGCCGGCCGCCGCGTGCACCGGCGCCGTCCACGCCAGCAGGAGGAGGCCCCCGGTGACGAGGCGACGCAGCTCCGATCCCACGGTTCCGCTCGGATCCATCATGGCTGAAAGAACAAGCTCCAGCGGTGGCGCTTTTACCCGACCGAGGAGCCGATCGAGAAGCCTTCTTCGCTGATCGGCATGGTGCGGATGCGATGCCCCGTGGCCGCGAAGACCGCGTTGCACACGGCCGGGGCCAGTGGGGGCAGGCCGGGTTCGCCGAGCCCGCTCGGCGGGAAGTCGCTCGCCACGAAGTGCACGTCCACCCGTGGCGCGTCGGGCATGCGCAGCATGGGGTACCGGTCGAAGTTGGACTGCTCCACGCGGCCGTTCTCGAACGTCACCGACAGGCCGGCCATGGTGGACAAGCCGTCGATGACCGATCCCTCGAGCTGGTTCTCCGCCCCGGAGAGGTTGACGATCGGTCCCACGTCGGCCGCGACGGTGACCCGGTGGACCTTGATCTTCCGCTCCGCGTCCACGCTGACGTCGGCGACCTCGGCGACATGGCCGGCGTGGCTGAAATAGAACGCGAGACCGAGGCCCCGGCCGGCGGGCATGGAGCGCCCCCAACCGGCCTGCCCCGCCGCGAGCCGGACGACGCCGGCGGCGCGGCCCGTGTGCAGTGCCCGGGGATTCCCGGGCTCCAGCCAGCGCGGCTCGCCGAGGATCTCGAGCAGCACGTCGAGGTGATCGCGTCCGCCCGCGACCGCAAGCTCGTGGACGAAGCTCTGGATGACGAAGCCGAAGACATTGGAGCCCGGCGCCCGCCAGGCCCCGCACCGGGTGCGCCAGTCGAGGGCCGTCTGCTCGAGGCGCAGGTTGTCTATCAGGCCGGTCGGGAAGACGCCGGGCCTGAAGCTCCCGCCGCTGACCGGGCGGCCCCGGTCGGCGAACGTGATGAAATGGTCCCGAAAAGCGGAAACCCTCCCCTCCCCGTCGAGCGATCCTTCGAGCTGGTGAAAGCCGCCGGCCCGGAACAGGTCGTGCGACATGTCGTCTTCACGCGTCCACTGGAGCTTGACCGGACCGTCGATGCGCGTGGCGATCGCCGCCGCCTCGCACATGAAATCGTTGTACAGCCGGCGTCCGAAACCGCCGCCGCAGCGGGTCTGGTGCACCGTGACGCGGTCCGCAGCGATGCCCAGCGTGTTCGCGACGTTACCGATGCCGCGATGCGGGGTCTGGGTGGGCGCCCAGAGTTCGATGGCTCCGTCGCGGGACCAGGCCACGCAGTTCTGCGGTTCGAGCTGCGCGTGGCTGGCGAAGTGATAGGTGTAGAAGGACTCGAGCCGCTGCGCGCCGTTGGCGAGCGCGGTGTCGACGTCGCCCGTCTCCACCACCCGGGTGGCGCCGGGCTGGTGGCGGAGTTGTCCGGCCTGGGCGACGGCGTCGGACCAGCTATCGCGTGCCGCGGTGCTCTCGTCCCAGTCCACCTGGAGCTGCCGCTTCGCCGCGAACGCTGCCCACGTGGAGTCGGCCACGATGGCGACACCGGGCATCAGTTCCAGCGGATTGCCGTTTCCTTCCAGAGAAAACACATCCTGTATACCTGGCAACGCTTTGATTTCACTTTCATTGAAAGATCGGACCCGCCCGCCCTGGGCGGGGCACTTCTGGTACACGGCGTACTTCATCCCCGGCAGCGACTGATCGATGCCGAACAACGGCTCGCCACGCACCAGGGCTTCATTGTCGACCCCGGTGATGCGCCTGCCGAGCAGACGGTACTGGTCGGGCGACTTCAGCGGCAGCGCGCCCGGGTTCGGCACCGGCATCGCGGCGGCCGCCTCGGCGAGCTCCGTGTAGTGGAGCCGTGCGCCGCTCGAGGCGTGCACGACGTGGCTGTCGCGCGTGGCAAGTTCGGCCGGCGGCACGCCCAGACGCACCGCGGCCGCGCCGACCAGCATGGCGCGGGCGGTCGCGCCGGCCGTACGCAGCAGGTCCCAGTTCACGCGGATCGAGTTCGAGCCGCCGGCCACTTGCGGGCCGTAGGTCGCAGCGTCGATCGGCGACTGGGCGACTGTCACGTCCTCCCAGGCCGCATCCAGTTCCTCGGCCACGATCATCGGCAACGACGTCTTGACGCCCTGGCCGATCTCCGGGTTCTTGGCGTAGAGCGTGATGCCCTCGGAGTCGATGCGCAGAAACCCGTTCGGGTGCAGTGGGCCACCCGTCGCGGTGGCCCGCAGGCCGGTGAACGAGAGCATCAATCCGCCGCCGACCAGGCCCGTGAGCTTGAGGAAGTCGCGCCGGCCGATCTTCGCGATGGAGGCCGTCTCCATCCCGTCCACCGCCGCTTCGACATCGACCGGAAGGTCCCCGGACGGTTCGAAAGCGCGCCTCATGACCGCCCTCCTTCCGCACTTTGCGCCGCTGCGGTCTTGATCGCCTGGCGAATGCGCAGGTACGTGCCGCAGCGGCAGAGGTTCGGCGCCATGGCCTCGTCGATGTCGGCGTCGCTCGGCGTCGGATTCGCCCGCAGCAGCGCTTCGGCCGCCATGATCTGGCCCGCCTGGCAATAGCCGCACTGGGCGACGTCGAGGTCGACCCACGCCTGCTGTACGGCGCTCAGGCCGCCGTCAGGGCCGGCGAGGCCTTCCACGGTGGACACCTCCGCCTCGACCGCCGCGGCCGCCGGGTAGGAGCACGAACGCACCGGCTTGCCGTCCACCAGGACGGTACAGGCGCCGCACTGGCTGATGCCGCAACCGAACTTGGCCCCGACCAGGCCCAACCCGTCGCGCAGGACCCACAGGAGGGGCATGGTCGGTTCGACGCCCGTGAGTTCGTGGTCCTTGCCGTTCACGTTGAGCCGCATATGGCTGCACCTCCTGAGACCAATGCACCGATTGTAGCGCCGCCGGCCATTCGGTGTGGGGCGCGACCCGGTCTGCCGCATCCGGGTTGTGTGTCCGCGTCGGGGTCGCCGTGTGTCCGCGTCGGGGTCGCCGTGTGTCCGTGTCGGGGTCGCGGGGGTCGCGTGTCGGGGTCGCGCTCGGACGCCGTGTGTCCGTGTCGGGGGGGCGGGGTCGCGTGTCGGGGTCGCTGGACCCGCATCAGGGTCGAGCGCTCATCCAACACGGGGGGCGTCACCGAGGGGGTCCCTTGCGGGGCGGGCATCCGTTATCGTCGGGGTCTGGCGCAATCGCAATCAGGAGTTTCACCGTGAAGATCACCGATGTAGAGACTTTCGTTGTCGCCACTCCGCCTCCGCACCGCGGCGGTCGCGTCTGGATATTCGTCAAGCTCACCACCGACAACGGGCTGCGCGGTTACGGCGAGGTCTACCAGGTGCCGTTTCATCCACTCACCGTCGCGCGCATGATCGAGGACTTCGGCGAAACGTATGCCGTCGGACAGGATCCGTTTCAGATCGAGCGGCTGTGGCGACACGCGTACTACGGCGACGGCTACGAACGCAACGTCGCCCACCAGCACCCGGACCACGCGGTGCTCGGCATCCTGAGCGCGCTGGAAACGGCTTGCTGGGACATCGTCGGCAAGGCGCTGGAGCAGCCGGTCTACAACCTGCTGGGCGGCAGATACCACGAGCGGTTGCGGTCCTACACCTACCTGTATCCGGACCCCGGCGACCGATCGCGGCGCTCACCGTTCACGGATCCGGAGCAGGCGGCCATCACCGCCGCCGCCTGCCTCGAGCAGGGCTTCACCGCCGTCAAGTTCGATCCCCTGATCGACGTCATGGGCAGGGACGATCCGCGGGAGGCCCCGCTGGATCGGCTGGACAACGCCGAGGCGGTGGTGCGCAGCGTGCGCGAGGCCGTGGGGGGCAGGTGCGACATCCTCATCGGGACCCACGGCCAGACGACCACTTCGGCCGCCGTGCGCTTCGCGCGCAGGGTCGAGCAGTTCGATCCACTCTGGTTCGAGAGCCGGTACCGCCAGAGAACGTCGACGAGATGGCGCGGGTAGCCCGCCATACCACCATTCCCGTCGCTACCGGTGAACGGCTGGCCACCAAGTACGAGTTTCGCCTGTTGCTGGAACAGCAGGCGGCGGCGATCCTCCAGATGGCCCTCGGCCGGGTCGGCGGCATCCTGGAGGCGAAGAAGATCGCCGGCATGGCCGAAGCGCATTACGCCCAGATCGCTCCGCACCTGTATTGCGGACCGATCGAACTGGCGGCCAACATTCAGGTCGATGCCTGCTCACCCAACTTCCTGATCCAGGAGAGCATCGGCAAGCTGGACGGGTTCCACGCCGATCTCCTGACACGCCCGCTCGAGTGGCAGGACGGTTTCATCATCCCGCCGACCGCGCCGGGGCTTGGCGTGGAGCTCGACGAAGCCGTCGCACGGGCGCACGCGTACCCGTCGCAGTAGGCGCGGGGGCGCTCCCGGGCGCCCCTGTCCGGGTCCGGCGGCCTCTCACAGCGTCGCCGTGATCTCCCCAAGCCGCTCGGTCAGAAGCCGGTTCTCGCGATAGTCGATCGGAATCACCACCAGGCTCGGCCCCGGCGCCTCGAACGAGGCCTCCAGCACACCGCGCAGGTCGCGGCTGTCGGCGCAGCGGTAGCCGTTCCAGCCGAAGGCCTCGGCAAGCTGCAACCAGTTCGGATTGCCGAACGAAAGGTCCGTATGCCGGCCGAACGTGGTCTCCTGCTTCCACGCGATCAGGCCGTACTCGTGGTCCTCCCAGACGAGGGCCGTGAGGCTGCTGCCCAGACGCCTGGCGGTTTCCATTTCCTGCACGTTCATCAGGAACCCGGCGTCTCCGCAAATGGCCAGCACGCGCCGGTCCGGATGCACCAGATTCGCCGCGATGGCGCCGGGCAGCGCGAAGCCCATCGAGCAGAAGCCGTTCGGGATCAGACAGGTGTTCGGCGCGTGGCAGTGGTAGTGCCGGGCGACCCACATCTTGTGGGCGCCCACGTCGGACAGCAGGATGTCCTCGGGGCCGAGCACCGCACGGGCATCCACCAGCGCCTTCTGCGGACGGATGGTGCCCTCGGTGTCGTCGTCGGCGTACTCGTCGAATTCCGCCTGCATCTCGGCTCGCAGCGCACGCTGCCGAGACAGGTCAAAGGACGGGGCGCCGCTCCGGTCGATGCGCTCGTTGAGCATCCAGAGCAGGTGCGCGAGGTCACCGACCAGCTCCACGTCCGGGGCGTAGTGGGCGTCCACCTCCGCCGGCAGGAAGTCCGCGTGCACGATCCGCTTGTCCGCCTCGGGATTCCACAGGCGCGGGTGGTATTCGACCATGTCGAAGCCGAGCGAGATCACCAGGTCGGCCTCGTCGATCGCCAGGTTCACGCGGTCGCGGGCGCCCAGACCCGCCGTGAACAGGCAGTAGTCCGCGTCCATGTCCACGCAGCCCTTGGCCATGAACGTGCTCACCACACCGATGCCCGTCTTCTCGCAGAACAGCTTCAGTTGCCGACTGGCGCGGCGCCGGATGCAGCCGTTGCCCGCGAGGATCACCGGCCGCCTGGCGCCTCGCAGGAGCTCGAACGCCTGGTCGACGATCTTGTCGTCCGGCACCGGACGGCGTAGCCGCCGGGCCGTGAGGGGCCGCGCACGCGTGTCGAGCCCGGCGATGTCCTCGGGGAGTTCGATGTGGACGGCGCCCGGCTTCTCCGTCGTCGCGATCACGACGGATTTGCGCACGATCTCGGGAATCGCTTCCGGCGTGCGTACGGTCTCCGCCCACTTCGTCACCGGCTCGAACATCGCCACCACGTCCATCACCTGGTGCGATTCCTTGTGCAGCCGGTGCGTGGTGCCCTGTCCGGTGAGGACCAGCAACGGGGACCGGTCCATGTTGGAGTCCGCGACGCCGGTGATCAGATTCGTGGCGCCGGGCCCGAGCGTGCCGAGGCAGGCCGCCGGCGTGCCCGTCAGGCGTCCGTACACCTCGGCCATGAAAGCCGCTCCCTGCTCGTGCCGGGTCAGCACGAAACGGATGCTGTCCGACGCTTCCAGCGACATCATGAAGTCGGCGTTCTCCTCTCCGGGCACGCCGAATATGTACTCGATGCCTTCGGCTTCCAGGCACTTGACGAACAGGTCGGACGCCTTCATGCGGGTCTCCATGTTTTGGCTCCTTCTGTCCGGCGTTAGTCGGACCGCCTCTCCGCTGCCAGCCCCGTCTCAATGCGCTCCGCCCGGGCCTCGTCCCACCACCACGCGTCGGGAAAGCCGGTCCGGAACGGGGGATCTGGCTCGGGCCGGCCGAACTTGTCCCAGTAGACGACGCGCGGTCCGGAGATCGCCACCAGCGGGATGTAGTAGAAGTTCCAGAGCAGGACGCGGTCCAGCGCGCTCGCGGCCGTCTTGAGTTCGTCCAGCGAACCGGCGGCAAGTACATTCTCGAGGAGCGCGTCCACGGCGGGATGGGCGATGCCGGGCGCGTTCGTCAATGCCGACGTCGCGGACGCCGAGTGCAGCCGACCACGCAGCCCGAACTCGGGCGTGATGGCCGCGCCGAAGTATCCGAACACCACGTCGAAGGTACCCTCGTTCAGGATGTTGACGTACTGGGATGTCTCGACCATCCGGATCGTCCACCCGATGCCGAGCCGCTCCAGGTGGCGGACGTACGGCAGGAGCGTGCGGCGCTGGTCCGGTGTCCGGATCACGAACCGCAACTCGAACGACCGCCCCGCGCTGTCGCGGAGCACGCCGTCGCGCATGTGCCAGCCCGTTTTCGCGAGGAGTTCCAGCGCCGCGATCTGGGCCCGGCGGTTGTACCCGAATCCGGTCGAGCGCGGCAGTTCGAAGGCCTCCGTGAACAACCGCTCCGGCAACGTCCCGCGAAAGGGTTCGAGCAGGCGGCGTTCCGCTGCCGTGGGCGGACCGGTCGCTGCGAGGTACGAGCCCGGAAAGTAGCTCATCGGCCGTTCGTACAGGCCGTGATTCAGCGCGCGATTGCCCCACTCGTAGTCGAAGGCCATCGACAGCGCCTGCCGCACGCGCCGGTCGGCGAGCTTCTCCTGACGCGTGTTGAACGCCAGGGCACGCGCGAACCCGACGTAGGACATGCGCGTATGCCGCCGCTGGACCAGCCAGCCCCGGTCCTTCGCCGGAATGCTGTACGCGGTCGCCCAGTACCTGGGATCGGGTTCGGCGCGGAAGTCCACCAGGCCCTTGCGCAGCGCTTCCCGGGCGATCGTCGCGTCACGATAGACGTCGTAGCGGATCGAGCCGAAGTTGTGCCGGCCGCGATGGATGCCGAGGCGGCGTCCCCAGTAGTCGGGCACACGCTCGTAGCGGATGTATCGCCCCGCGCGGAAGTCCGCGACGCGGTAGGGACCGCTGCCGAGCGGGGGCTCCAGGGTGGTCTTCGTCATGTCCCGAGCGCGCCAGTAGTGCTCCGGGACGATCGGCCACTTGGCCATCACGATGACGTTGTTGGGGCTCAGGCCGCTCAGGTTCCGGAAGTCGAACCGGATTTCGCGCTCGGCCAGGATCTCGCTGCCCTCGATGAACTGGAACGCCTGCCGGACTCCGCCCGCCCCGTCTTCGGCGATCCAGTCGAAGGTGAATTTCACGTCGCGGGCCGTGACCGGCACGCCGTCGTGCCACCGTGCTTCCGGGCGCAGGCGGAAGATCGCCCACGAGTAGTCCTCCGCCAGGGCGACCTCTTCCACCAGGTTGCCGTAGAAACTGCCTGGTTCGTCGTCCGAGGGCCAGAACAGCGGGTCGTAGAGCATGGCCAGTTCGATGACGTGGATCCCCGGCGGCCGGATCCCTTTGTCGATGATCGGCGTGAAGCTGTTGAAGTTCTGTGCCGTGGCGAGCACCAGCGCGCCGCCCTTGGGCGCGCCCGGGTTCACGTAGTCGAAGTGCGCGAAGCCCTCCGGGTATTTCAGGTCGACGAAGTTGGTGACGCCGTGCCGGAACTGTGGCTCGGCGGACACGCCCGCAGCGATCGCGAGGATGAGGAAGCCGAACGTGCTGGACCCGTAGCGCATTGCCGACCATGGTACCCGGCACGCGAACCGCCTCGCTGCACGGGACACACCTCGATTCGGTCTTACACGGAGATGGCGACGGCGCACGCATGGTCGGGCGAGAATCCTACGGAATGCGGAGAGATTTCCGAACGTGGTGGCGGTGAGGCCTATGGGAAAGTCGGCGCCATGGCGACCCCCCGCTACAAGCTGGTCGACGAGGAGCATGCGGCCTGCTACCACCTCACGTCGCGCTGCGTGCGGCGCGCCTGGCTGTGCGGCTACGACTCCGTCACGACGCGCGACTACGCGCACCGGAAGGCCTGGCTGGTCGACCGGATGAAGAAGCTGGCTCGCTGCTTCGCCGTGGAGATCTTCGGCTACGCGGTCATGAGCAACCACTTCCACATGGTGCTGCGCTATGACCCCAAGGCGAGCGAGTCCTGGACCGACGAGGAAGTGGCGCAGCGCTATGTCGAGGCGTTTCCGCCAAGGGTGAAGGGCCAGCTGGACGAGCAGGACAAGACGGAACAGCTCGAGCAGCGCAAGGCGGAAGAGCGCGAACTGCTCATGGAGGATCCCGAGGGCCTCGCCCGGGCGCGTCGCACACTCGGCTCGTTGTCGGACTTCATGAAGTACCTGAAGCAGCCGATCGCGCGGCGCGCCAACATGGAGGACGACTGCGAGGGGCACTTCTTCGAACAGCGCTTCTACTCCGGTGCGCTGCTGAGCGAAGCGGCCTTGCTGGCGGCGATGGTCTACGTGGATCTCAACCCGGTCCGGGCGGGGCAGGTGCGCGAACTCATCGAGTGCCGCGACACTTCGATCGGCGAGCGCCTGCGGGAACACAGCGAGGCGGCGCTGGACGAGTACCTCGCGCCGGTGGCGTCCGGCCTCGAAGACACCGCCACCGAGACCCCGGCGCCCCTGGCCATCACCCTGCGGGCCTACCTGGAACTGCTGCTGGAGATGCTGGCCGTGGAGACCGGCACGCAGCAGCGTCCCGACCCCGTCGCGCGTTGGACGGCCTGGGTCACCTCGCTACGGAAACGACAGCGCGCCTACGGCTCGGCCGAGCAGCTACAGAACTGGACCGCAGCGCGGGGCATGTGTCTCCGGGAGACGCCCCTGCCTGCCTGACGCCCTCGCGGGCCGATCGACCCGTCCGCGGCGGTCCATCGGCCTCCAGATGACGTCGCGACCAACTTCCAGCCCTTTCGGGAGTCCCTGAGGGGACGCCCGGCGCCGCAATTTCGGACCACAGCCCTCGCTCAAATCGCCCCCTGATCTGATCCGGGAACAGATTCTCCTCCGCAACCACCCGACCGTGTGTCCCCGGCGGACCCCCGGCGGACCGCGTGTGTCCCCGGCGGCGAAGGCCTGGCAACCGAGGATCGCCGTCACACGTCGGGGGCTCGGCAGTACTCCAGGAAGGCGCGTGTCGGGCCGTCCAGGCTGTCCCTGCCGAGCACGAGACCCTTGACCAGCCTGCCGGCGTTGGAGCCGAGGCCCATGCCGTTGCCGTTGCCCACCACCGCCATGATCACGTTCTCGTGCTCGGGCAGCTCCGCAATGATCGGCCGCCCGCCTGTGGGGAAGCAGATGGGACCGCCCCAACCGGCCTCGATCTCCACGCCGTCGAGCGCCGGGTAGCGCCGGATCATCTCGGCATGGATGTCCCGGAACGCCTCCTGGTTGTTGTCCGGCGAGAGCCGGCCGGGCGCCGGTGCCAGCCCGCGGTTGCCGCCGCCGAAGACCAGGCGCCGGTCCCGCCGCAACCGCTGGTAGTAGTGGGGTGGGTAGTCGTAGATCAGGATCTCCTCGTTGGCGGGTGGCCCGAGCGTCGCGGCCGTAGTCTCGTCCAGCGGCGCAGTAGCGATCGCGTACGTGTGGGCGGGCTCGAGGTACTTCCGCAAGAACGGAAACTGGCCCGAGTAGGCGTTGAGGGCCAGCACGGCCTTGGATGCGCGCAACGTCCCGCCCGGTGTCTTCACCACGACCGGCGCGCCGCCCTCGATCGACTCCACGGGCGTTCCCTCGTACAGGCGCACGCCCTCGCCGAGGACCACATCGCGCAGCCCGCGGATCATGCGATAGGTGTCTACGCGGGCCTGGTCTTCGAGCACTAGCCCGCCCCAGGTTCGGAACGTGACCAGGTCGAAGTCCTCGGCCGGGATCCACCGCGCCCGGAGGCCGAGCCCGGCGAGGTAGTCCGCCAAGTTCCGGTTGCCATCGATGTCTTCTGGTGTCGCAGCGGTCAACCAGAACGGGCAGCGCGCGAAGCCGCACTCGATCCCCTCCGAAGCGAGCAGGTTGCGGATCCCGTCGAGACAGCCCTGGGCCCAGGCCGCGAGCTGCTCGGGCGCCTCCCTGCCCATGTTCCACATGTGTGGCGTGAGGTGGCCGACGTGCCGCCCGCTCGAGCCGTAACCCACGTGGTCCCGCTCGACCACGGCGACGTCGAGCCCCGCGTTGCACAGGGTGTACGCGCAGGAGAGGCCGACGATCCCCGCGCCGACGATCACCACGTCGCAGTGGGTGTCACCTGTCAGCGCATCGGTGCGCGCCGGATCGTCATCGTCGGCGAAGAAGCTGGTCTTGAAGGGGATGGTCTGCATTGGTCTCTGGCCTTGTAGATCGGTCACTGGGGCTGGATGCGGAATTCCGCGCGGCGCGCATGGGGGCGGCTCCCTGTGGTTGCGCGTATCGCGTTTCTTGTAGAGTGCCATGGGTCCGACCTGAGAAACCGAACCAACGGAGGTTTCGCATGCAGGCATCCCCCGTGAACAACCGTTACCTGGACGAAATCGCCCGGTTGGGGCTCGAGCGCAAGGCGCTGGAACTCGAAGCCAACGGCTTTACCGTGGTCGAGGACGCACTCGATCCCGACCTCACCGCGCGCGGCCTCGAGGCCACCCTGCGCACCATCCACGAGCGCTCGGGCAAGCGCCCGGACGTCGAGACGGGCGAAGACTTCGGCGGCTACTGGGCCTGGCGTTACAACCTGCTGAAGGACCCTGCGTTCGAAGAGATCGTCATGGCCGAGAAAGTCCTGGCGCTGGTCGACTTCCTCGTGGGCCAGGATTGCATCCTCAGCACCGTAACGTCCCACATACGGGGCGAGGCACGCAGTGAGAAGCTGCCGCATGGCTACCTGCCGCTGCACGGGGACGACCCGCACCCGCACGCCGGCTTCAACAACTCCACCACCGTGAACATCTGCCTGACCGACGTGACCGAGGCGTCGGGCTGTCTCGCGTTCGTGCCCGGCAGTCACAAGCTGGCGCGGCAGCCGACCGAGCCCGAGAGGGTGCTCGCGGGGAATGACGCCAACCCCGAGGCGGTGCCCGTGGTAGCGCCGGCCGGTGCGGCGATCATCTGGCCCTCGCACACCTGGCACGGCTCGTGGGAATCCCTGGACCCCGGACTGCGCGTGACGCTGGCCCTGCTCTACTCCCGACCGCACCTGCAGTCGTACGAGCTGTACCGGGAGACGGTTCCCGACGAGGTGCTCGCACGGAACGCACCGCGGTTCGCCAAACTCATGGGCATGGACACCATTGGGGGCTGGAACGACAACCAGGACGACTGGCTGAAGCCGTGGCGCGAGCGTGACCGGTCGCGTTACACGCCACCCCCCGCCGTGTCCACATCGCAGTCGTAACGGCGGCGGGCCCTCCTCGCCGCCGTCTCGGGTCGAGCAGGTAATCCGAGACGGGGCGGGGCCAACCCGTCTCATACAGGTTCGTCCGCCTCGCCCACTCTAACCCGGACACACGCGGCCCTTGCCAAACCCGGACCCACGCGGGGCCTTCGCGCCGCCGCCGCTCAGTTATAGTGCCGCCCTTCGGACACACACAGACCGGGGCCCCGAGCACGACGACGTGGGCGCCCGCTTCGCCGCCACGATCGAGGGCGAGTTCGTCGTGGACATCTGGGGCGGCCACCGGGACGCGGCAAAGACCGAGCCCTGGGCCGAGGACACCATCGTCTGCGTCTATTCCTCGACGAAGACCATGACCTTCCTGTGTGCCCTGCTGCTCGCGGACCGGGGCGAACTGGATCTCTACGCACCGGTCGTGAAGTTCTGGCCGGAATTCGGCCAGAACGGCAAGGCAGCTACCGAAGTGCGCCATTTCCTGAGCCACACCTCGGCCCTTCCCGGGTTCGAGCCGACCGTCAGGGGCGCCGAGCTGTACGACTGGGACTTCTGCATCGGGAACCTCGAGCGGCAGGCGCCGTGGTGGGAGATCGGCGCGCAGAGCGGCTATCACGCGGCCACAGGGGTTCCTCATCGGCGAGGTCGTGCGCCGCGTGACCGGCAAGTCCATCGGCACGTTCTTCCGGGAGGAGATCGCGGAGCCGTTGGGCGCGGACTTCCACATCGGCGTGGATCCCCGCCACTTCTCGCGGATCGCCGAACTGGTGCCGAGCGAGATGCCGCCCGATCCCTCGGAGAACCCGTTCGTCGACGTGGAGCCGGGCTCCATCGTCGACCGCATCGGCAAGAGCCTGGAGATGGATGAGGACGCCGTGACGACCGCCGCGTTCCGTCAGGCGGAAATCCCCGCCGTCAACGGCCACGGCAACGCCCGTTCCATCGTCCGCGCCCGGACCCCCCTCGCGAACGGTGGCCGGGCGTTCGGCGTGGAGTTGCTCTCGGCCGCCGGCTGCGAGCGCATCCTCGACGAACAGATCCATGACGTGGACCATCTGTTCGGCTTTCCGCTCAAGTTCGGCATGGGCTACGCCTTCGGCACCGACGACAGGCTGGCGCCGGCGGAGACCAGCATGTTCTGGGGCGGCGCCGGAGGCTCGAGCGTGGTGCTCGACCTGGAACACCGCATGTGCCATTCCTACGTCATGAACCTGATGAGCAACTCGATCTTCGCGGACACGCGCAGCGTCGACTTGGGCAAGGCCGTCTACGAGTGCCTGTAAGGGGACGCCCCTGCGGCGGCCCGTACCGCCTTTCCTTCCCGTCTTCGGACCTCCCACCCTTGCTCGACCTCCCTATACGCGCCGAGCGGATCATCCGGCCAAGCGCAAGGGGGACCGAACGATGAACCCGACTACCAGACCGTATCTGGCTTGGCCCGCCGTCTGTGCAGCATTGCTTGTCCTTCTGCCCGCGCCCCCTCCACGCCGAATCGGCGGACGAGGACGTGATCGTCACCGCGACGTACCAGTACGCAGGAGACGGCCGGCAGCACCCGAACCCGGCGCGCCTTCGAGACCTCCGCTCCCAACATCCCCGGCCATCCACCCGAGTCCGAGTGGCGCATCGCCGAGTCCGTCCCTCCCGGAGCGGGCGCAGCCAGACCGGCCGCGATGCGTTGCGCCTTCGCCTCGTCTCACCAGCAGGCGTCCGGGAAGCCGGTTCAGACGGAGGATCTTCCCCGGGCCTCCCGAAACTTGTCCCAGTGGACCACCCTGAGCCCGGAGATGCCCTCCAGCGGGACGTGGCAGTCGAGGGCCGCAATGGGACACCCACCCGCGCCGCAAGCCGAAAGGGCCGCAATGGGACACCCACCCGCGCCGCAAGCCGAAAGACGTCGCGGGGACACCCAAGTGCACAACGTGCACAACGTGCACCCCGATCGTTTCCGACGCGTGTCAATAACGCTATAGTCCGCTAGCCCTACCGAGTAGTCATAAAAAGGGCTGGACAATGGGCCTGTCGTCCTGTACACCTGCGCCACCATGGCCCAGTCCCAGATCAGCCGCACGCTGCGCGACGAGGCGGCACGTTTGCGGATCGTCGCTATTCTGTCGCAGGAGCGGTTCGACAGCCGGCGGGCCTTTGCCCGCAGGATCTGCGGGGAGTTCTCCTTCGTCGACACGCGCGGCCGTCTGCAGCTTGCGGGCTGCATGAAGGCGCTGGCGACGCTGGCTCGGGCGTCGCCGGAGATTGTCCTGCCGGCACCACGGGCAGCGGTGGCGAACAGGCCGCGCCAGCTTGAGGCCGCGGTTGACGAGCCGGTCGATGTTCCACGACACCCGGCCCGGATCCGGGATCTCGATATCCGGATGGTGACGCAGCGCTGTGAGCGTGAAGTGTGGAACACGCTGATGGCGCACGAACATCCCCATGGCATGACGACCTTTGCCGGTTGTCAGGTGCGCTACCTCGTGGGCTCGGCCCATGGCTGGCTGGGTTGCGTCGGGTTCTCTGCCGCGGCCCTGCGGGTGTCGGCGCGTGATCACTGGATGGCGTGGAGCGATGCAGTGCGCCGTGACCACCTGCACCGGGTTGTTTGCCTGAGCCGCTTCCTGATCCGTCCTTCGGTTTTCTGTGCGCACCTGGCGAGCCATGTGCTGGGGCGGGTGCTGCGGCGTCTGCCGCGGGACTTCGAGGCCCGCTACGGCTATCGTCCCTGGCTGGTGGAGAGCTTTGCCGATGCCGGTGTGGCGGGCACCTGTCTGAGAGCGGCCAACTTCCTCATGGTCGGCCGCACCGCGGGGCGGGGCCGTCAGGATGCGAGGAAGCAGCGTGGGCAGACGGTCAAGACGGTGTTCATGTACGCCCTGGCAGCGGACTGGCGTCGCCGGCTCGGGGTCGAGTGGGTTGATCATGCCCCGGTGCTGGAGCCGGGAGCGGGCCTGAACGCGGCCGCGTGGGCCGCCAACGAGTTTGGAGGAGCGCCGTTGGGTGACAAGCGACTGTCGGCACGTCTGGTGAAGAGCGCGGGTCTTCTGGCGTCCTACCCGGGAGGGAAGATCAACGCCAGCAGCGCCAGTGGCGGCAAGGAGATCACCGGGTTCTACCGTCTGATCGAGGCGCCCGCGGAGTCGGACGTCACGGTTCCGGCGATTCTTGCGCCGCACCGGGAGCGCAGCGTGCAGCGGATCCGTGGTCAGACCACGGTGCTGGCGCTGCGGGACGGCACCGATCTGAGCTTCTCGACGCGCCCCGGCTGCGACGGCCTGGAGGTCATCGGCAAGAACCAGACCGGCGCGAAGAGCCTGGGGTTGTCGCTGCATGCGACCCTGGCCGTGACCGGGACCGGTCTGCCGCTTGGGGTGCTGGACCTGAACTTCGATCAGGAGGTGTCCCGGGAGGGGACACGGCGTCAGACACGGCGCTGGCTTGACGGGTTCGGCGATGTGGCGCGGGCGGCACGGGAGGTCACGGGCAAGACCAGGATCATCTATGTCTGCGACCGGGAGGCGGACCGCTTCGAGCTGTTCGATCAGCAGCGCCGCCATCCACGGGTGGAGTTGCTGGTCCGTGCCACGCACGACCGGGTTCTGGGACCATCGAAGCTCTTTGCCGTCATGCGCGGTGGCGAGCCCGATGGCCTGATCGATGTCGAGATCGACGGACTCACGGCACGGCCCAAGTCCTCCAGGAAGAAGGCGCGTCCGGCACGCCGCAAGCGCCTGGCCACCTGTGACCTGCGGTTCCGCCGCGTCACCCTGCCGGCGACACAGACCATGAAAGGGCGCGCACCGATGACGGTCTGGGCGGTCCACATCGTGGAACGCCACCCACCCGAAGACGAGGACCCCGTCCAGTGGTTCCTGCTGACCACGTGTCAGGTCGAGACACCGTCACAGGCCGCCGACATCGTCGGCTTCTACCTCCAGAGATGGCGCATCGAGGACTTCTTCCGGGTGCTCAAATCAGGCTGCGGGGTGGAGCACCTGCTGTTCCGCACGGCAGACAGATTGCGGCGGGCCATCGCCATCAATGCCGTCATCGCCTGGCGCATCATGGTCATGACGCTGCTCGGACGCCAGGTGCCCGACTGCGAACCGCAACTGATGTTCACCGACCACGAACTCGCCTTCCTGCGCGACTATGCCCACCAGCACGGCCTGTCGGCACCGGAAGGACTCGGCGATGCCGTACGCCTGGTGGCCCACCTCGGCGGCTATCGCAACCGCAAGCACGATCCCGACCCCGGTCATCAGGTCATGTGGCATGGGCAGACCCGTCTCACCAGTGCCTCGCTGGGCCACCAAATCGGGCTCCAGACCGGCTTCGAAACCGGGTTCAAGGAAGGCCGCAAACACGCCCTGAGGCAGAAAACCTAACCCGTTGCCACGTCAATATGTGACTACTCGGTAGCGCTAGCCCGGATTTCTCACCACTGAGCCGAGAGGCGTCGGAACGGTGTGCGATGTTGATTGCCAGCGGGCCGAGGTCGTGGTTTGGGTGCCGGATCGGCCTGGGTGGGGGCTGGTGGGGCGTGAATCAGTCGTGGGAGACGGGGAAACAAGCAGTTTTGGTGCGCCAATCGGGCCACGCCAACGTTTGCGTGCAAGTGGAAGCCGCGGCGAAACGCCGTTGTGGTTCGAGGAGCGGGAGAAGCGCCGCGGGGCGACGCTAGTGCGGTGGCGAGAGGGCGTGCAGGTTGCCGAGCACCTGGCGGAACAGTGCCGCGCGTGGCCAGGACTCGCTGAACGACAGCTTGATGCGTCGCGCGCCGACGCATACGCGCACGCCGACCTTGAGCAGCTTGTTGCGGATCGTGCCGCACTGCGCCTTCGCCAGACGCGTTCCGGCCAGCCCCACGCGCCGCAGGGTCTGCATCATGACGTAGGCGAACGAGTGCGGCAGCAGACGCAACTGGTTGGCGCGCAGCGTCGCCGTGCTGGTGCGGTCGGCGAACAGGTCCAACTGCTGTTCCTTGATCCGGTTCTCCATGTCGCCGCGCGCGCAGTACAGGTCCTCGTACAAGGCCCGCTCGGACAACGCCGCGATGTTCGTCACCACGAAGCGCGGGTTGGGACCCAGTTGCGAGTGCTCCACGCGCGCCACCACGCGCCGCCGTCGCGACCAACCGCGCGCGGCGTAGCGCAACTCGTCGTAACGGCGCGTCGTCTCGCCGGTCGTCGCCGCCATGACCCACGTCTCGTACAGCGTCGCCGCCACCATGCGGTTCAGGACGGCGTTCTTCGGCAGCCCGAACACGTACGACACCCCCGACGCCTCGCACCACGCCATCAGCGACTCGCGGCAGAAGCCGCCGTCACCGCGCACCACGATGCTCGTGTCCGGCCAGCGCGCGCGCAGCCGCGTCGCGATCCGCCGCACCTCGTCGAGCACGCCCGCCGCGTCCCCACCCGACGCCTCGCGCAGACGCGCGCACAACAGGTGCTCGCCGCAGAACACGTACAACGGCAGGTAACGGTAGCAGTCGTGGTGACCGTGGAAGAAGCGGCCTTCCTGGTTGCCGTGCAGCGGATCGTCCGTCGCGTCGATGTCCAGCACGATCTCCGCCGGGGGCGTCTCGTGCGCCTCGACGAACAACTCCAACAACAACGCGTCCATCGCCGCGGTGTCCGCCACGACCTTCTTGTAGCGATCCGCCGCGGCGGCTTCCAACACCGACAGCTCCAGACGGTTCAGCGTGCTCTTGCCGGCCAGCGGCCGCCCGCGATCCGCCGCCCGACGGCGCCCCGCGCCGGTCACGTCCGCACACTCGCACAACAGCGCCATCAGACGGTCGCGGCGCAACTCGTCGTGATCGTTGAGATCCTCGTAACCCAGGCAGATGCCCATGACGCGCTGCTTCACCAGCGTCTCGACATCGTGCTCCACGCGGCCCGCCGCGCGATGATCGGTGAAACAGCCAGCCAGCCGCTTCAGAATGCCGGCGCGATCCTCCAACTCCCGCAGCGCCAGCGCGCCGCCGTCCGACGACAGCTCCTCGCCGTCGAACGCACCCACCACCCTGCGTCTCCCAAGACCTCCAAACGCCAGTTGTTCCGCGTTACACTCCATTCCCATGAGGTCGTGCTCCTTGTCCCGTAAGTGCTTGTCGCAACTGCATTTTACGGCACGGGCACGACCTCAGCTACCACCTTGGTGAGAAATCCGGGCTAGAGCCACATGAAGGACCCACAATGAGCGAGGCAGTCCAGACCGCCGACGACAAATCCGTCACCCAGGCCGCGAAGCGTTTCCTGGAGGGGGCGGCGGACCATCTGAAACCCCTGATCGAGAGCGTGGAGAAGAGCAAGGGCCTGCTGGGGCCCCTCGACGTGGCCGATCACCTCCAGGCACGCATCGAAGAGCTGGGTCTGACGGAGTCGCTCGCCCACTTCCGCGAGCATGGCTACACCGTGATCGAGGACGTGGCATCCCACGAGGAGATGGACGAGCTGCGCGAGGCCATTCACAGCTTCTCCAACGAGATCCCCGGCGTCGGCCAGCGCGGCGCCCCGTACCTGCTGGGCCGTCACCCCGCCATTGACCGGATCGCCACGAATCCCAAGATCCTCGCGCTTGCGGAAGTGAGCGTCGGCAACGGCTTTCGCGGCAGCCAGTTCGCGGGCTCCATCAAGTACAAGAGCGACGACGATACCGGCGGTGTGCACGCCGACCAGAACTGGCTACCGGCGCCATTCCCCGAGCACAACTGCGTCATCACCTTCTGCATTCCCTGCGAGGGCATGACGGCCGAAGGCGGCGCGACCCGCGTCGTGCCGGGCTCGAGCGGCTTGCGGCGCCACCCGACCCCGGAGGAAGCGCGCTCGGAGACCGTCCCCATCGAGGTGGAGAAAGGCGGCCTCGCGGTCTGGGACGGCTCGACCTGGCACGGCACCGGTCGGCGGACCATCGACGGCACGCGGACCGTGCTGCACGCCACGTATCAGCGGCTCTATACCCAGCCGATCGACGATTACACGTATCTGCTCGAGGACGAGGAGTACATGGCCTCCGCGCCTGAAGCGATGCGCCAACTGCTCGGCGCGGACCTGTTCTTCGGCACCGCGAAGCCCGGCAGCATGGTCAACATGACGAGGTTCGGCGAGGCGACGATCCGTTCGAAGCTGTAGCGACCGGGCCTGCGCGTCGACCTGACCGGCGCGCAGGCCCTCGCTCGAACCGACCTCCCTTCAGGCGGCGCCCGCCCGGCGGCGAGCCAGCACCCGCAGGATTTCGCTGTGCCGCTGCCGCGTGAGCCGGTAGCGCGAGAAGCACCAGACCGAGACGAACCCGAAGCCGGCGACCATTGGGCCGTACACCACGCCGAGATCGACGATCGTCCCGGCGGGAATGTCCGCCGCCGTCTCGATGTGCGCCCCACGGGGCCAGGAGATCAGGTCGAGCGCCACGCCCGCCACGATGGCGCCGATACCGGAACTCGCCTTGCCGGCGAAATAGGTCGATGCGAAGAACATCCCCTCCTGGCGTTTCCCGGAGTCGTACTCCTGCTCGTCCACGACGTCGGCGACCATCGACCCGAAACCGACGTCCGCCTGGGCCACGCAAACTCCCTGGACCACCTGCATGCCGACCAGCAGCGGGAGCAGCACGGCATCGCCATTCTCCGGGAAGTAGCCGAGCAGCCGCAGCGCGACCGGCAGCGTCTGCCAGAACGCCCAGCCGAGCGTGCCTACGATGAGTCCCGCCCGCTTGCTCCATCTTTCGAACACGGCCGGTGCCAGGAACGCCCCCAGCATCGCGCCGACAGGCGCGCCAACCACCACCAGCATCGTCCCGGCGGCGCCGACCTCCCAGAAGTAGTTGAGCATGTACAGGGCCAGGGCCGCGTTGACGCCGCCCACCGCGTAGATGCTCAACATCCCGCCGAACAGCCAGCGGAAGGACAGGTTCCGCAGCGAGTCGAGCAGGTCGCGGAACACCCGCACGAGGGCGCCGATCACGGTCGCGCGCGCACCTTCCGGGTCCCCCGGCGATGACTGAACGCCCGAGCGCGTGCCCCAGGCCGTCCAGAAGATCGCACCCCCCATGAGCACCGCCAGCAGCAACCCGAACCCCGGGTAGGCGGCCGCGTTGAGCTGGCCGTTCGCGAACTCGGGGGTGGGCGCGAAGAACAGGCCGAAGCCGAGGACGACACAGCCCACGATCCCGCCGTACACGAAGAACACGCGGTACGCCACCAGCGCGGAGCGTTGACCATGGTCCTCCGTCATTTCGGCGCCGAGCGCCAGGTGTGGAATGTTGAACAGGGTCATCGACGTGCGCGCGACGTTCGCGAAAACCATCAGCCACAGGAACAGGCCGAACTCGGAATCCACGAGCGGGTAGAACAGGAAGTAGAACGAGACCACCAGCGGCAGGATCGACGCGTACATGAAGGGATGGCGCCGCCCGAGGCGCGAACGCCAATGGTCCGAAAACGAACCGATCAGCGGGTCCGATACGCCATCCAGGAGGACCGAGGCCCCGACGGCCAATCCGGCGAGCGTTCCGGGCAGCCCCAGCACTTGGTTGTAGTAAAACAGCAGGAACAGGGCCAGGGACATGTTCATGGCCCCGGTGGCGAGTTGCCCGACGCCGAACGCCAGCTTGAGCCGGAACGGCAGCGCTCCGGCGCTCATGGCGGCGCGGCCCGCCGGTCGCGCCGGCGGAATCTCACACCGGCGAGCCCTTCGGGAACACGGGATCGCGTTTCTCCCGCAGCGCCTGGAGCCCCTCCCTGGCTTCCGGCCCGACGAAACCCAGCATCTCCAGCGCGGTCGATGCGTCGAAGGTCGGACCCGCCATGCGCAGCCAGTTGTTGAGCGCGTATTTGGTCCAGCGGATGGCGCTCGGCGCGCCGTTGGCCAGCTTCCGCGCGACCTCCATCGCCTTCCCGGCGAGTTCCGCATCGTCCACGCAGAGCGAGATGAGGCCGATGCGCTCGGCTTCCTCCGCGGGCAGGCGGTCGCACGTCAGCAGGTAGTACTTGGCCTTCGCCATGCCACACAGGAGCGGCCAGACGATCGCGGCGTGGTCGCCCGCCGCGACTCCAAGCCGCGTGTGTCCGTCGGTAATGAAGACGGACCTGGCGGCGATGGAGATGTCGCAGAGCAGCGCCGCGACAAGGCCGGCGCCCACCGCGGGACCGTTGATGGCCGAGATCGTGGGCTTGCCGCAGTTGATGAGGTTGTAGACCAGGTCCCGCGCTTCCTTCCAGGTCGTCACGAGCGCGGCGTGGTCCTCCATGTTGCGCTCGATCATGTCGAAGTCGCCGCCGGCCGAGAACGCCCGTCCGTCGCCGGTGAGCACAACGCAGTCGATGTCGGGGTCGTCATCGACCTCGCGCCAGACGTAGGTCAGCTCGCGGTGCCCGATCGCGTCCAGGGCGTTGAAACGCTCGGGCCGGGAGATCGTGATGCGCAGGATCCGCTCGTCCGGATAGTCGAACTTCAACCGCTGGTAGCCCTGGTAGCGATCGGCCATCTCACTGCCCCTCCGCCATCCTGCGCTGCAGCCGGCGCATGCCGTGCAGCCAGCGTTCCGGGTCGTTGGTCTTGCGTTCCATCCAGGTCTGGGCGATCGGGTCGGTGAGAATGAGGAAACGCTCATCGTGCACGGCATCGAGGACCTGCCGCGCAACCTCTTCGGGCTCCTTGATCGGCCCGACGGCGGGGTTCGGGATGGCGGCGGCCGGAGCGCTCCCCGTCCCAGCCGGCGCCGGCCGCGAAACGCCGGCCAGCATCGGAGTGTTGACGCCCAGCGGCGCGAGCAGGGATACCCGGATGCCGCGGTCGTGGTAGGCGATGGCCATCCACTCGGCCAGCCCCACCACCGCGTGTTTCGTCACCGCGTAGGTGGCGTTGCCCTGCGATGTCAGGATGCCGGCCATGGACGCCGTGTGCAGGAGGTAGCCCGAGCCGCGTTCGAGCATGCCGGGCAGCACCGCCCGGATGGCGAACAGATGCGCCATCAGGTTGATCTGCCACTGGTCGTTCCAGACCTCGACCGGCGTCGTCAGCGGGTCTCCGCCGGTCGCGACGGCCGCGTTCGAGAAGAACACGTCGATCGGCCCGAGGCGCTCCTCGGTCTCCGCCACGAGCGCGTTCACCTCGGCTTCCTGGCCGACGTCGCAGCGCACCGCGAGGCCGCCGACCTCCGCGGCGACCGCCTCCGCCAGGTCCATCTGTACATCGGCAACGACCACCTGTGCCCCCGCCCTCGCGAACGCCCGCGAGCATGCCGCGCCGATGCCGCTCGCCCCGCCGGTGATCACCACCGTCCTGTCCCGCAGTTCCACTGTGTGCCTCCCGCTCCGTGGATTTCGGCAAATATACGCGTTCGGCGGCGCGTGCGGTCCGTTGCCGCAGTGCTCCCGTCCGCACGACGCCGGCCGCCGGTTCCCAGCCGGTGCGGCGCCGGGTCCGGGACGCCCCGATGGAGAACGGGCCGCCACGAGGGCGGCCCCTACATTAGACTGCGGTCATGGGAAACGGCACGTTCGCACCGAGGGCACTGGCCCTGCTCGCCAGCTTGGGCCTGATCTGGGCAGTGTCCCTGTATGCCCTCTGGGACCAGCGCGTGCTCTATGACCTGGCGCTCCTGCCCCGCCGGGTCGACGGTCTGCCCGGCGTGATCGGGATGCCGTTCGTACACCGGTCATGGGGCCACCTGCTGGCCAACTCCGGTCCCCTGCTGGTGCTCGGGTCGCTGGTCCTGTTCCGGGGCGTCCGCTACTACCTCGCCGTGACGGCCGGCATCATCCTGGTCGGGGGCATCGGGGTGTGGCTGCTCGGCCGCGAGGCGGCCCACATCGGCGCGAGCGGCCTCGTGTTCGGCCTCGCGGCGTTCCTCGTCGTACGCGGGCTGTACGAGCGCCGGCCCGGGTCGACCGTCATGGCCCTGCTCGTGTTCGTCTTCTACGGCGGCCTCATCTGGGGCATCGTGCCGCAGGGCGACGGGACATCCTGGGAAGCGCACCTGTTCGGGCTCCTCGCCGGCATGGCCGTGGCACGCACCGCCGTCGTTCTCGAGCGCCCCTCCGAGCCCAACCCGTGATCGCTCTGATCCAGCAGGGCGAGGTGCTGCTGTTCGCGGTCCTGCTCGCCGCGCTGATCCTGTCCCTCACGTGCCACGAGTTCGGGCACGCACTCGTCGCCAAACTGCACGGCGACCCCACGGCGGAGCGCGCCGGGCGACTCACCCTCAACCCACTGGCCCACATCGACCTGATGGGCCTGTTCATGGTCGTGCTGGTCGGCTTCGGTTACGCCAAGCCCGTGCCGACCGATCCACGCAACTTCCGCTCGAAGCGGGCGGACCTCTGGGTCGCCGCGGCCGGCCCGGCGATGAACCTGCTGCTGGCGGCGCTCGCCTGGAACTTCTTCCTGACGATGCGGATGAACGGCGTCGAGTATTTCGCCGCGCGCGGGCCGGAGACCTTCTTCGTCGTCCTCGTGCAGGTGAACCTGCTCCTGATGGTGTTCAACCTGATCCCGCTGGGTCCGCTGGACGGCCACTACATCCTGCCCCACTTCCTGCCCGCGGGGGCGGCCCGGACCTACCGCGAGTACAACCAGCGCTACGGGGTCTACGCCCTGCTCGGACTGATACTCCTGGCCATCCTGGGCGTGCCGGTGTTCAGCGCCGTCATGTCGTTCGCGGCCGCACTGGTGCCGTACATCACCATCGTCTGACCCGCCGGCACATCTCGCACGCGCAGCGGGGCGCGGGACGCACATACTCGTCCGAGTTTTCCCACAGACCCGGTGCCGAACGCGATTTACGCTGGCCCTCCCTGTCCAGCTTCCGAGGACGCCGGCATGCCACGAGACGCCACCCGACTGCGCAAACGCGTCGACGCTGTCGCGAACCTGCTCGATCCCGACAGCCGAGCCGCGCACGACCGCATCCGCATCGTTCTGACCGATCTCTTCGAGCGGTGCGAACGCGGCTCGACGTTTCACGCGCTACGCGCGCTGGCGGCGGCCGGTCTGGACGCGCAGACCCTCGAAGCCATGATCGAGCTGAAGGAGATCTGGGCGCTGCGGTCCGAGTGGTGGTACCGCCGATCCCGCAACGAGATCGTCGAGATGGAGCGCGGACCAACGGCATTGTCGTGGAGGCTCGCGCGCCGCGTGTGCCTCGCGCGCTGGCAGTATCCGCCGGAAGCCATGATCGAGGACGAGTGGTTCGACGAGTGGCTGGCGGCCCCGCCGCGCGCCCCGGGCTACCACGACTTCGTGACTTTCATTGGCGAGAAGATCGACGGGCGCGCGACCGACGACCTGTGGGCCGGCCTCCGGGCGCTCGACAACGCTCCCGAACAGGTCTACGACCGCGACCCGTCGCCGCCGCCTCCGCTCCGGGGCAGTCTGCCGCCGGACACGGGCCCGCGGACCATCGCCGAACTCCTGGCCTGACCCCGTGCCCTCTCCCCCTCGTCAATCGCCCGCGGTCGCCCGTCAGGACCCGCCCGAGTACCACGCCGGAGCGGGGCCCCGCGGTGGGCCGGCGGAGGCTCGCCTGACCCGGGGTTGCCGCCGGGGCAGCGGCTCGGAGAAACTCCGCGTCCTGCCACGCGAGGAACTGCTCATGCCATCGACCGAACCGAAAGGCACCTGCCTCGTCACCGGGGTCGGACCGGGTACCGGCGCCGCCATCACCCGCCGCTTCGCCGCCGGGGGTTACCAGGTCGCCATGCTCGCCCGCGACGCCGCCCGTCTCGCCGCGCTCGAGGCGGAGATCGACGGCGCGACCGCCTTTCCGTGCGACGTCACCGACACCGGTCGACTCGGCGAGGTCATCGACGCGGTGCGGAACCGGCTCGGGAGTCCCGATGTCCTGGTCCACAACGCGGTCGGCGGCGCCTTCGGCGAGTTTCTCGACATCGACGCGGAGACCCTCGAACGGAACTTCCAGGTGAACGTCGTCGCCCTGCTGCACCTCGCCCAGATGCTCGCCCCGGCGATGATCGAGCGCGGGGCCGGCGCGATCGTCTGCACCGGCAACACGTCCGCGTACCGCGGCAAGCCGGCGTTCGCGGGGTTCGCGCCGACCAAGGCCGCGCAGCGCATCCTGGCCGAATCGATGGCCCGCTCGCTGGGACCCCGGGGCGTGCACGTCGGGTACGTCGCCATCGACGCCGTGATCGATCTCGAGTGGACCCGGCGCCGCAATCCGGACGCCCCGGACGACTACTTCTGCAAGCCCGACGATATCGCCGGGGAAGTGTGGCACCTCGCCCACCAGCCGCGCTCGGCGTGGACTTTCGACGCGGTCATCCGGCCGTTCGGCGAGCACTGGTGATTGACGCCCATTACACACCCTGCTATACACATAGGAATACACGCCGGCGTACATGGCCATGCGGACCAACATCGAACTCGACGCGGAGCTCGTTCGGGAAGCGCAGGAGCTGAGCGGCATCCGGACCAAGCGGGCGGTCGTTCACGAAGCGTTGGCGGAGTTCGTCGCCCATCGGAAACGGCTGGACCTCCGGGAACTCCAGGGGACCGACCTGCTCGATCCGGACTACGATCACAAGGCCACCAGGGTCACGCGTTACTGAAGCGCGCTTCAGAGCGGGATGTACCTCGTCGACACGTCCGTATGGATCGACTACCTGCGCGGCCGAACAGGTTTGCACGTGAGCTTCCTGCGGAAGCTGCTGGACAATCCCCTCGCGGTGGCCATCACCCACCTCATCTACCTGGAGATCCTGCAGGGCGCCCGCGACCCGGCGGCGTTCGAGCGTCTGAAGGACTTTTTCGGCGGACAGCAATTCGTCGTTCTCAAGCAGCCTCTCGCGAGTCACGAGGCTGCCGCCAGAATCTACCTCGACTGTCGCCGGCGTGGCGTGACCGTCCGTTCGAGCGTCGACTGCCTGATCGCGCAGTCCGCCATCGAGTCCGACCTGACCCTGCTGCACCATGACCGGGACTTCGCAAGCATCGCCTCCGTCACGCCCGCACTGCGCCAGAAGACCTTTCCGTAGTCCCCCAAAAGCCGCGCCGGCCGCTTGCGCGACAAGCGTCATCGCTACCGCGGCGCGCCTCGGGCCGAGGTCGTCCCGAGCGCCGCGGACAGCGCGGCGATGTCTTCCGGTCCGACGCCGCAGCACCCGCCGTACAGCGAGGCACCACTCCGGAAAGCGTCCAGAGCGCCCTCGACGAACGCCCGCGTGTCGAGTTCCTGGTGGTGCTCGACCTCCGCGTCGTTGTCGAGGATCCAGTCATCGGGCACGTGGAACCGGTTGGGGTAGCCGCCGAACGGCGCATCCGTCAGCCCGGCCAGGGTGGTCATCCCCACCGCGATCGCTTCCCGGGTCGTGCAGTTGAAGAGGAACGCGTCCGGCGCGAGGTCCGCCACCGCATCGAGGGCCTGCTCGATCGACTCGCCGCTGCGCAACCCGCCGCCCGGCGTCTCCGCGAGCGTCCAGGAGACATACACCGGCAATCCACGCGCCCGCCCCGCCGCCCGGGCGGCAACGGCCGCGTTTCGGGCCTCGCGCGCCGACGACATCGTCTCGCACACGAAGAGGTCCACGTGCGGCTCGAGCGCGCCGGCGAGGCTCGCGTAGAGCGGTGCCGCCTCCGCGTCCGGCGGTACGAGGTCGGCCCGGTAGCTCTCGGAGAGCGGCGGCAGGCAGCCCGCGACACGCGCGTCCGTACCGGACTCTCGCACCGCCCGACGAGCGAGTTCGCCCGACAGGGCGGTCAACTCGACGTAGCGGGACTCGAGGTGCTGCTTGCAGAGGTAGCTCGGGATGGTCGAGTAGCTGTTGGTGGTGATGATCCGCGCACCGGCGGCGATGTAGTCGAGATGGGCCTGCACGACCGCCTCGGGGTTCTCGACCAACGGTCGAGCCGACCAGAGCCCGGTGCGCGAAGCCACGCCGCGCCGGATCAGTTCGGCGCCCATGCCGCCGTCGAGAATCGTGGGCATCACGTCGTCTCTCCCTCCAATGGGCGGCCACGAGGGTCCGGGACGGGCGGCCACAAGGGTCGCCCCTACAGGGTTTTGACGCAGCAGCTTACCTGACAGGCGTCGGCGGGGTCGGCGGCAGGGGTTGCCAGGCCCCGCTCGATGACCATCTCGCGCAACTGCTCGTCGATCCAGGTCGCCGCAACCTCGAAGCCCCGCTCGCGATACGCGGCCGCCGGCTGTCCGCCCATCATCGTCATCACCGGACGCGACGCCGGGGTCGCCTTGGCGACCACCGCGTCAAACCGCCGCTCCGTGGCCCATTCCAGCAGGTAGTCCAGCAGGGCAAGGCCGATGCCGCGCCCGAAGTAGGCCGCGTCGCGCTGCTCGGAGTCGTCGGTCTGCCCCACGTGGTAACAGAAGACGGCCAGCGCGTTGTCCCCGAGCGCCGGCGCGTGCTCGCCGAAATCCCCCCAGTAGGCCGGCTCGTACGCGCCCCGAGGCGAACGCAGACCGGGGTCGTAGCGCCGGAACTGCAACTGCCCCACGTGGCGGTCGCCGTCGAAGGCCAGGATCGCGCTCGCCCCGAGGTCCCCGATGCGCGCCGCCACGTCTGCCGTCGGGCCCTGGCAGCCGATCGGGTAGCGGCCCATGTCCGCTTCGACCATGGGGCGGTAGTCGATCGCGTCGCTGGCAGTCATTTCGTCCCCTCGCGTCCCCTCGCAACGCTCCGCGCCAGTTCCTAGAAATCCCATCCCGGCCGAGGCTGCGGCAGGCGGATCTTCTCGTCAAGCGCCCCCAACAGCCCGGGGTCCGCGCGCAGGTCGGTCGTGGCCGCCAGCACGGAGGCGCTGCGCACGCCAAACCACATGCGGCTGAAGGGGCCCACGGAGGCCTCCAGCGTCGGCAGGCTCCGGGCCACGCCCGGCTCCGCGGCAGACGTTTCGCCCAAGGTCACGACGTAGTCGCCCCCGGCGCCCGGCCACGCGTTGTCCCCGTCAAGGTGCTCGGTCACCGGGTCGTTGAGCCGCAGGTTGAAGCGCAGGTCGGGGCCGGGGAGACACGTCTTCCCCAGGCACCGCGCCACGTCCAGGATGCGCAACTGCCAGTACGCCATGGTCTCGTGCTGGTTCGCGAACTTGCCGCGCTCGGTGTTGCGCCGCTGGCGGAACGGTTGCTTCAGGAGGTCCTGCAACTGGATGTCGGGCGGTTCCAGCATCGCCACGGACGAAACCTGGTCCCCGAGACCCTTGACGAGCGCCAGCAGCTCCATGAGCTGCTCGACGGTCTCGTAGCCGATCCAGTTGATCTCGTACGGGCCGTGCTCGCCAGGCGCCTCGCCCCATACGAAGTGGCTCAGGCCACCGTCGGCCGCGTCGCGGTAGCCGAGGCCGAAGGCGTCGTCGGTCCACGCCATCTCGCACTCGACCACCCGCGGCGGCGTCAGCGTGCAGCCGCCGTGGCCCCGCCGGCGCCGCCCCATGCACGCGTGCACCTCCGGCCAGTCCGCCGCGGTCAGGCGCCGCGGAGGCCGGAATCTCTGCTCCACCGTCAGGGATGCGGGATCGAACACGAAACGGTGCTCGTATGAGCCGCTGCCGAAGCCGACGCGATCGTAGAAGCCCTGCTCGAACATGCCGAGCGCCGAGACCTCGGCGCCGTTCCCGGCCTGCGCCGCCATGGCCCGGGCGGTCAGCCGGCCCGCCGCGCCGAGCTTGCGGGCGACACGGCTCGTCGTCACGGCGGTCACCGCGGCGAGATCGAGGTCCACGGCTCCGTAACGCATCGTGCCCGGTGTCGTGTGGACCGCGCACTCGGCCTCGCCCTGCAGGCGCAACACGTAGGCATCCCCGCACTCGAAATAGCGCGACACCATCGGCGCGCGCTCCGCGTCGATCCAGCCGACCTCGCGCCAGATGCGCTGGACGGCCTGGGCGTCCTGGTCGGGGTCGTAGTTCGCGATCTCCAACATGGTCTCCCCGGGGCCCGCGCCTTCCGGCGGTTCAGCCGCCGTTGCGTGCCTTCAGTTCCCGCCGCCGCGCGTGCAGGATCGGCTCCGTGTAACCGTTCGGCTGCTGGCGGCCGCGGAAGACCAGGTCGCAGGCGGCCTGGAAAGCGAGGCTGCTCTCGAAGTCAGGCGCCATGTTGGTGTAGGCGTCGTCGTCCGCGTTCTGGCGGTCCACCACGCCGGCCATGCGCTCCATCGTCTCGCGTACCTGGCTCTCCGAGGCGATGCCGTGGTGCAGCCAGTTGGTGATGTGCTGGCTGGAGATGCGGCACGTGGCGCGGTCTTCCATCAAGCCGACGTCGTGAATGTCCGGGACCTTCGAGCAGCCCACCCCCTGGTCCACCCAGCGCACCACGTAGCCGAGGATGCCCTGGGCGTTGTTGTCGAGTTCCGACTGCACCTCGGCGGCGGACAGGTTCTCTCCCGCGAGCAGCGGGATCTTCAGGATGTCGTCGACGCTGGCCCGCGTCCGCGCGGCAAGGTCGCGCTGGCGCGCCGCCACCTCGACCTCGTGGTAGTGCAGCGCGTGCAGCGTGGCCGCCGTGGGCGACGGCACCCAGGCACAGTCGGCCCCGGCGCTCGGGTGATTCGACTTCACCGCGAGCATCTCCTTCATTTCGTCGGGTTTCGGCCACATGCCCTTGCCGATCTGGGCCCGGCCGGGGAAGCCGGTCGCGAGGCCCGCGTCGACGTTCGCGTCCTCGTACGCGGCGATCCAGGTCTCCTGCTTCATCGGTTCCTTGCGCACCATGGCGCCGGCCAGCATGCTCGTGTGGATCTCGTCGCCGGTGCGATCGAGGAACCCCGTGTTGATGAAGACGACGCGCTCGCGCGCCACGCGGATGCACTCGCGCAGGTTGAGGCTCGTGCGGCGTTCCTCGTCCATGATGCCAATCTTCAGCGTATTGCGGGCGAGGCCGAGCACGTCTTCCACGCGGTCGAAAAGCTCGCACGCAAAGGCCGTCTCCTCCGGGCCGTGCATCTTCGGCTTGACGATGTAGACACTGCCGGCGCGGCTGTTGACGAACTCGCCATTGCCCTGCAGATCGTGCACCGCCGCGAGGCTCGTCAGCGCCGCGTCGAGAATGCCCTCGAACACTTCGTCGCCGCCCGCGTCGAGCACGGCGTCGTTGGTCATGAGGTGCCCGACGTTGCGCACGAGCATGAGGCTGCGCCCCGGCAGCGTCAGGGCCGAACCGTCCGGGGCGGTGAAGGCGCGGTCGCCCGCGAGGCGGCGCACGATCGTCGTGCCGCCCTTCTCCACGCGCTCGGTGAGGTCGCCCTTCATGAGGCCGAGCCAGTTCCCGTAGACCAGGCTCTTGTCGTCCGCGTCCACCGCCGCCACCGAGTCCTCGCAATCCTGGATGACGGTGATGGCGGACTCGAGGACCACGTCCTTGACGCCCGCGGCGTGCGCCGCGCCGACGTGGTGCTCACGGTCGATCTGGATCTCCAGGTGCAGGCCGTTGTGGTGCAGCAGCACGGCCTCCGGTTCGCCCTCGCCGGAGCCGACGAATCCCGCGAAACGGGAGGCGTCGGCCAGGCCGGCCGTGCGGCCGTCGGCCACGGCGGCTGCGAGGGCGAAACCCGCGCCCACCCGCTCGACACGGTACGCGGTCACGTCGCGGTGCGATGCATCGGCGAGCGGCACCAGGGTGTCGAGCACCTTGGCGGTCTCTTCGACCACGAGCTCTCCGCGTGCGGGGTTGTAGCTCGAACCCTTCTCGCGTCCCGGCGTCTCCGGGATGATGTCGGTGCCGTAGAAGGCATCGTAGAGGCTGCCCCAGCGGGCATTTGCCGCGTTGAGCGCGTAGCGGGCGTTCATCACCGGCACCACGAGCTGTGGTCCCGCGATGTGCGCGATCTCGGGATCGACGCCAGCCTTGCCGATCTCGAAGTCCCCGCCTTCGGGCATCAGGTAGCCGATCTCCGTCAGGAACGCCTTGTAGGCCGCCGGGTCATGGACCTGACCCCGGCGCTCCGTATGCCAGGCATCGATGCGCTCCTGGAGTTCGTCGCGGTGCGCGAGCAAGGCCCGGTTCTTCGGCGTGAGCTCCGCCACGATCGACTCGAACCCGGACCAGAAGGCATCCGCCGCGATGCCCGTCCCCGGGAGCATCCGCTCCGCCACCAGGTCATCCAGGACTTTCGCGACCCGCAGGCCGCCACGCTGTACTCGCTCCGTCATGTGTCTCCCTGAAGGTCTGTCGTCGCCGAGAAGTCAGCCGCGCAACATACCGTCTCGCTTCGCCCGACCGCAAGCGCCGGTCGGCCCCGCGGGCACGTTCGAGTATCATCGCGCGACCGCGGCCGGCCCGCACAACGACCCCCGTCCATGAGCCTCGACGATCTGTCGCCCGTCCTCGTGGGCGTCTCCCAGCTCGAACAACGCACCGACGATCCTCTTGCCGCCAGGGAGCCGCTCGATCTGATGGTCGATGCGGTGCGCCTTGCCGCGGAGGACGCGGGCGCCCCCTCCCTGCTCTCCGACGCCGCGTCGGTGCGCGTGATCCGGGGCATGTGGCCGTACAAGGACCCTGGCCGGGTCGTGGCCGACGCCGTCGGCAATCCGCGGGCCGAGACCGGCGTCACCGTTTGGGGCGGCAACTCCGTGCAGTCACTGCTCACGGAGACGGCCATCGAGATCGGGCGCGGCGAACGCGACATCGTCATCCTGACCGGCGCGGAGTGCGGCAACACGCAGGCGAAGGCGCGGCGCGCCGGCGTCGAACTCGACTGGAGCGAGGCACCGGGGGAACCGGACCGCCGGTTCGGCGTGGAACTCAAGATGCGCCACCGGGTCGAGGCACAGCGCGGCATTGTCGAACCCATGCAGATGTACGCCATCTTCGAGAACGCCATCCGCCACGCGCGCGGCGAGAGCATTCCCGGGCATATCCGCCGCGTCTCCAGGCTCTGGGCGGGTTTCAGCCGGGTGGCCGCCGGCAACCCCAACGCATGGATCCGCGACCCGCTCACCGCGGAGGAGATCCGCACGCCGAGCGCCGCGAACCGCGCGGTGTCCTTCCCCTACGCCAAGTTCATGAACTCCAACAGCAACGTGGACCAGGCGGCGGCGCTGATCCTGACTTCGGCGGGCACGGCCCGGCGGCTCGGCATACCCGAAGCAAGGTGGATCCATCCCTGGGCCGCCACCGAGGGCCACGACACGTACGCGGTCTCGTCGCGGGACAACCTGTACAGCGCGCCCGGCCTCGGGATCGCCGGGCGTCGCTGCCTCGCCCTCGCCGAGATCGACGTCGCCAACATCGACCACGTGGACGTCTACAGCTGTTTCCCGTCCGCGGTCCAGGTGGCCGCCACGGAACTCGGGCTCGACCAGGAGCGGCCCCTCACGGTGACCGGGGGGCTGACGTTCGGCGGTGGACCGCTCAACAACTACGTCATGCACTCCATCGCGCGCATGGCCGAGGTGCTGCGCGAACGTCCCGGGGACGTCGGCCTGGTGACGAGCAACGGGGGATTCCTGACCAAGCACGCGTTCGGCGTCTACTCTACCGAGCCGCCACCGCACGGTGGGTTCCGCCACGAGTCGCCGCAGGACGAAATCGACGCCCTGCCGACACGCGAAGTCGAGGCGGAGTACGAAGGAGCCGTCGAGATCGAGGGCTACACCGTGACGTACGACCGGGAGGGGCCGTCGGTCGGTCTCGCCGCATGCCGGCTCGAGAACGGCCGCCGCACCTGGGGCAACACGCGGGATGCCGAGGTCCTGGGCGCGATGGTCTCCGAGGAGTTCTGCGGCCGGTCGGCCCGCCTCGACGAGCGGGGCGCCCTCGCGTTCTGACGCCCCGCCCGGATGCAGGCACCGGACCACCCGGGACCCGGCGACGCTCCGGCCGCCGCGCCCCTGCGCTTCCGCCTGCTGGCCATGCTTTACGACGGAGTCGCCCTGATCGGCATCTGGGTCCTGACCGTCGTCGGGCTGGTCACGGCGACCGGGCACGAGGTGACGGGGGCGTGGCTCCAGGCGCTGCTCGCCCTCGAAGCGTACGCCTTCTTCACGTTCTTCTGGATCCGCCGCGGCCAGACGCTCGGCATGCTGGCGTGGCGCCTGCGCTTCCATCCCGCGGACGGCGCGGTGGGCTTTCGGGAGGTGCACCTGCGCCTGCTCGGCGGCGTGCTCAGCCTCGCCTGCCTCCTCCTCGGCCACGCGTGGCTCCTCGTCGACCGGGACCGGAGGGCCTGGCCCGACCTGCTCTCGGCGCGGCGCGTGGTACGCCTGCCGCGGAACGGGCTCCGGTGACGCCCCAGGCAGGGCCGCCCCGGCGGCCGGCAGGAACGGCCACGCGGTAGAATGGCGGCCCTGCGGCGAGCCACCGAACTGGACGAGGTTCCGACGTGCGCATAGCGGTGCTGGGAGGAGACGGTTTCATCGGCTGGCCGACGTCGCTGCACCTCTCGGACCGCGGCCACGACGTGACGATCGTGGACAACCTGAGCCGGCGCTGGATCGACACCGAGCTCGGCGTGCAGTCGCTGACCCCGATGGACTCCATCCAGGAACGTCGTCGGGTCTGGCATGCCGTCACGGGGCACGAGATCGGCTTCGAGCGCATCGACGTCGCGACCGAGTACGGGCGCTTCAAGGCGTGGCTCGCCGATTGGCGCCCCGACGCCATCGTGCACCTCGCACAGCAGCGTGCCGCCCCTTACTCGATGAAGAGCGACACGCACAAGAACTACACCGTCGCCAACAACGTCAACGGTACGGAGAGCGTCCTTGCCGCCCTGGTGACCCTGGCCCTCGACGCCCACGTTGTGCACATGGGCACGATGGGCGTCTATGGCTACTCCGACATCGGGGCGCCGATTCCGGAGGGCTACCTGACCGTCGAGGTGCCCCGCGCCGACGGGCGGTCCGCGGAGCAGGAGATCCTCTACCCCGCCAATCCCGGCAGCGTGTATCACCTGACCAAGTGTCTGGACCAGCTCCTCTTCCAGTTCTACGCGAAGAACGACGGCCTGCGCATCACCGACCTGCACCAGGGCGTGGTCTGGGGCACGCACACCGACCAGACGCGGCGCCACGAGCAGCTCATCAACCGCTTCGACTACGACGGCGACTACGGCACGGTGCTCAACCGCTTCCTGATCCAGGCCGCCATTGGCCATCCGCTCACGGTGCACGGGACCGGCGGCCAGACCCGGGCGTTCATCCACATCCAGGACTCCGTGCGCTGCATCGAGCTCGCCCTGGCCAACCCGCCGCGGGCGGGCGAGCGCACGCGCATCTTCAACCAGATGACGGAGACCCACCGCGTCCGCGACCTGGCGCGCCTGGTGGCGGAACTGACCGGCGCGACCATCGACCGCGTGCCCAATCCGCGCAAGGAAGCCGCCGAGAACGACCTCGACGTGCGCAACGACCAGTTGCTCGCGCTCGGCCTCGAACCCACGACGCTCCAGGACGGGCTGCTCGAGGAACTCGTCGACGTGGCGCGCAGGTACGCCCACCGCATCGACCGTTCGCGCATCCCGTGCATGTCCGCCTGGACGCGCGAGCAGGCCACCGGGCTTGCCGGGTCCAACGGCGGGAGCGGACCCCTGTAGGGTACAGGGGCGACCCTGGCGGTCGCCCGCACCGACCCTTGCGGTCGCACACATTGCGCAGATGTCGTGTTCGCCTACGCAACCCTCGTCACCAACCCGGAGTATGCGCTCGGCGCCACGGCGCTGGCGCGTTCGCTGCGGCGCGCGGGCGCCGCGTGGCCGCTCATCGTGATGGCCCCACCCGGCACGACCGGCCTCGATGCTCTCGAGGCGGAGGGCTGTCTCGTGCATGAGGCCGGCCAGCCCGACCTCTCCGAGGCGTTCCGGCGCCGGCACACGCGTGCGGCGCAGCATGCACGGTCGCCGTTCGACAAGGGCACGAAGCCGGCCTTCCACGATCCCCTCGACAACTTCGTGAAGCTGCGGCTCTGGGAGATGGACACGTACGAGCGCATCGTGTTCATCGACGCCGACGCCATCGCCGTACGCAACATCGACCGGCTGTTCGGCTACCCCGCCCTGTCGGCGGCGCCCAACCTCTACGCGTCGCTCGCGGACATGCACCGCATGAACTCCGGCGTGTTCGTCGCGCGTCCGGACCGTCGCACCTACGAGGACATGATCGAGCGCCTCGACGCTCCGGGCGTCTTCTGGCGGCGCACCGACCAGACCTTTCTGGAAACCTACTTCCCGGACTGGCACGGACTCCCGTATGTCTACAACGTCCTCCAGTACGTCTACTTCAACCTGCCGGGGCTCTGGGACTGGTCCCGCGTCAAGGTCGTGCACTACCAATACGAGAAGCCGTGGCAGGCGGACCACCCGAAGCGCGAACTCCTCGCCCCGCTGATCGACCTCTGGCACCGCGTGCACGAAGGCCGCCCCCTGCCGGAGCGGATCGACCCTCCCGCATGAAGGTCGCCGTGACCGGCGCCAGCGGCGTCGTCGGGCAGTTCGTGGTGACCCGGCTGCTGCGCGAAGGGTGCGAGGTCGCGGCTCTCGCCCGCCCGGGCACGGAGCGCGAAGAACTCGAGCAAGATGTACAGCGGGTCGAAGGGGACCTCGCCGACAGCCCCGCGCTCGACCGCCTCGCGGCGGGCGCCGACGGTCTCGTCCACTGCGCCTTCAGCCACGCCCCGGGGCGGTATCGGGGCGGAGAGGGAGACGATGTCCCCGGGTTCTGGCGCGTCAACCTCGGGGGTACCGTCGCGCTCCTCGAGGCAGCCGCGCGGGCCGGCGTCCGGCGCACGGTGTTACTCTCAAGCCGGGCGGTGTTCGGCCTTCCGGTCGACGGCTCCATAGAAGACGTCCACCCGACTTCGCCCACGACCCACTACGGTGCGCTCAAGGTCGCGACCGAGGCTCTCGCCAGCGTCTACGAAAACGTTACGGTCCTACGACCGACCGGCGTCTACGGCATCGTGCGACCGATTGAGCGCACCAAGTGGCTCGAGCTCGCCGAGTCGCTCCTCGCGGGCCGCACCGCCCCCCGGCCCCGGTCGGGCACGGAGGTTCATGGCAAGGACGTCGCCGACGGCGTCTGGCGGCTCCTGACCGCACCGTCGGCGGCGGTCGCCGGACGCGCATTCAACTGCTCGGACCTCGAGGTCGACACGCGCACGCTCGTCGCCCGCATGCAGGACGCCTTCTTCCAGCATACCGGCCCGCTGCCCCCGGCCGCGCCGCCCGCCGGGAACGTGCTGCGCTGCGACGGCCTGCACGCGCTCGGCTGGCGCCCCGGTGGCGCCGTGGCGCTGCGGAGGGAGATCGAAGCCCTGTGCGCGATCGTCCGGGACCGCGGTCGCAGCGGGCAAGACGCTGATCGATGATCGAAGCCCGCGGGGCAGCGGCCAACCGCTCGCTCAGGCCAGGGGCCGGCGTTCTTGCCGCCCGAGGTCACTCGTCCCGAGCCGGGTCTCGCTGTCCCCGGAGATAGCGGACGGCGACATTGGCGAAACTGACACGCGTTCCCTTGGGACCCACGTCGCGGTAGCTCTGCTGCAGTTCCGCAACGGACGCCCCCTGGGCGATTTCGGTGTCCAGTTCCTCGATGAGCGCTGACCGCTCGGCGACGAGTTCCGGATGGTTGAGGTTCAGGACCTGGATCATGCGATCGGCTTCGGGGTGCCGTCGCCACGAATGCGGCCGTCGGAT
This sequence comes from Pseudomonadales bacterium, assembly GCA_963664635.1. GTDB lineage: Bacteria > Pseudomonadota > Gammaproteobacteria > Pseudomonadales > Azotimanducaceae > VXNE01. Next base: position 3,094,071 of record OY761542.1, read on the forward strand.
GCGAATACGAACCGACCCTGGCACGCGTCCTCCGGCGCAGGTTCGATATGGCACGTTTCGTCGAACCAGGCCTTCTTCTCTTTGCCACAGGTCGGCTGGGGATGGCCATGCGGCTGTTGAGGACCGCAGCTAATGAACAGGTTGTCATAGGCCAGTTCGCGGTCCGGATACCGCGAACGGGGCCGGAAGTGCTCGACGTGGTACCTGGTGCGCGCCTCGAGTTCGATCGCGCGACCGCAGTACACGCACTGGCCCGTCTGCTCCAGAAAGAGCGCCCGTCTCGTCGCCCGCAGGGCCTCGCGGCCGATGTCGGCGTAGCGCAGGTCGATACCCGCGGCGCGCTGGTCCGCCTTCCAATTGCGCAGCGGGTCCGGCTCGTCTCCTTTCGCGGTCCCCCTCACTCCGTGTTCCGGCGCCGACGCAGGCACTTGGCTCGGCGGGCGGCGACGCGGGCCGAGCCGCCCTCGATGAGTTGGTCCAGTGCGTCGAGTACGCGATCGGCGTCGTCGAGTGCGCCGGCGTCCAGTAGCCGGTCGAAATCGGCGAAGAGGCCAGCGACGCTGGGATCCTGTTCGGTCGTGCCCATGATCCCCTCGAGCACGTAGTTGCTGTCCCGTCCTCTGGATGCGATCGGCGTCGTTGCAGCGACACGGCCGCTGTCGTCGGACGAAAGCAGGCGGACGTGCCGGGCAGCGACGCTGCCGATGACCTGGGGCGAGTGCGTGCTGACGACGAACTGGCAGCACGGGAACTGATCCGTCAGGGCGGTCAGAATCTGCCGTTGCCAGGCCGGGTGCAGGTGCAGTTCAACCTCGTCGATGCAGACGAAACCGGGCGCCTCCGCCAGGGTGCTGCCCGGGAACTCGAGGAGCAACCGCCGCGCGAGGTCGACGGCGAGGAGGAAGTACGCCAACTCGCCCCCGGAGAGCGCTTCGAACGGAATGTCGAAGCCGCCTTCGCGCCGCAGGTAGAGCATCCGGTCCATGCTGCCGTCGGGCATTCTGGACCTGAGGACGGCGGAACCTCCGGCGATGCCCGCCAGGACTTCTCGGACGGCGCGTACCTCCGGGGCCGTGTACCCGAGATCGTTGCGCGCAACGGCCTCCCGGGCCTCGTCGCTCTCCTTCCCGAAGAACCAGTCCTTGAAATCGAATAGCGCGCCGGGCGTCGTGTCCAGGGCGGCATTACGGTTCGTCTCCCGACGCGGTCCGAACGTCTGCGAAGTCAACCCCCCGATGCGGTTCTGATCGTAGTAGACGACCAGCGGGGGCGTGGCGACACCGCAGAGGTCCGACAGAACATCGTCCTTCGTAAAGTCATCCAGGCCCGTGGCATTGACGGTTACGCTGCATCTTGCCGGGACCTCGGCGCCGATCGTCACGTCCAGAGCGATACTGCCTTCGCGGACGCCGTAACGCACCAGGTCGCCGGACGGCTTGAACCACGCCTCCTGCCCCTCCGGGGCCAGCCAACTCCACAGGCTCGTCACCGCGCCGAGCAGGGCCTCCATGACCGACGTCTTGCCGATGCCGTTGACGCCGGCGAGGAGCGTCAACGACTCGTCGATGGGCAGGTCGAGTTCGGCGACGCCCTTGTAGTTCCGGATCGTCAATGCGCGGACGCGCGGATTGGACGGCATGAGTCTGTCCCCGAGTTGGCAGTCGCGGCGGACCGCAACGGTCGCTCGGGCGGATTATCAGCGAGGCGTCGGAACTCTGGCAACGTCGCTGCCTGACCTGCCACGCGCGCCCCAACGCGAGGTTGCCGCGCTGCCCCGCGACGTAAGCCTGCCACCAATCCGCAGTCGCCGGTCAACAGGGTCGGTCCCGCCGCGGGGACCCCGTCAGCGCCGGTCGATGACGGTGTGTTCCTTGCCGAAGAAGATGGTCGAGCGCTCCATGTCGATGAAGTTGTGCTCGTCCTCGATGAAGGCGGCGCCGGCGCGCCTGGCCTCCTCGGTGCCGGGCGCCCGGCCCCGGTCGAGCCAGGCCTCGGCGTGCCCCAGGTAGGACTCGACCTGCGTACCTCGCAAGGCGCGGGTCGGTTCGTCCATGGGCGAGTTGGCCCGATGCACCTGCCGGTAGCACAGGGTCCCGGCCGCCTCCGCGTGGGAGCGCACGATCGGACCATGGTGGGTCAACCAGTAATGCCGGGCCTGCTCCTCGGTGACCGTAGCCTTCTGCCGCAGCGGATAGAACACCCGCACGACGTTGCTCTTGACCCGCGCGACGACGTTTTCCGGCGACGGGTTCACCTGCGGATACTCGTACGCGAACCAGATCGGTGACCGCGGCAGGTCGATGAACCGCGCCTCGCTCGCCAGCGACGCCGCTATCGCCGCCTCGCCGGCGTCGCTCGCGACGGACGCTTCGAGTTCGGCTTCCGTCGACCACCAGGTCTCGGCCACGCCGTCGTAGTGCGGTTCCATGTTGCCGCCCCGGGCGCGCTGGGCGGCGGCGTTCGCGGCGTCGTCCAGCGTGTGCGTCTGGACGTGCCGCAGCATGCCCAGGTCTTCCACGAAGCCCGCCACGAGCGGTCCGTGCCGGCGCAGCCAGTAGTCCTGGAACTCCGCGAGGGACAGCCCGGGCTTCCTGCGCAGGGCGTGCACCAGTCTGATCATCGTTGTCTCCCCGCCGGATCCGTGGCGTCTCCAGTGTAGCCGCCGGGCGGTCCCGAAGCAGGCTCCGCCAGGAGTTCGATCACGAGCGCGCGTATGCGCCCGGCGTATTCGGCGTCGAAGCCGACGTGCCGCCCGCGCACGACCCCGCGCCGGTCGATGAGCACCGACGCCGGCAGCACCGACACGCCGTAGCGGCGCGCGACCTGCCAGCCCGCGTCGCGGACCATCGGCTGCACCAGCGCGCGCCCCGCGAGGAAGGCGCGGGCGTCCTCGACATGCTCGTCGACGTTCACCGCGAGGACGGCGAGGCCCCGCTCCGAGAATTCGCGGTGCAGGCCGGAGTAGAACGGCAGCGCCTCGCGGCACGGCGCGCACCACGATGCCCAGAAGTCGAGCAGGACGACCCTGCCCGAGAGGTCCGCGAGGACCACCGTCGTCGCCGCCTCCTCGTGCGGGTCCCCCTCCCCGTCCAGTTCGGGGAGCGTGAACGGCGGGGCGGGGACATCCACCTCGACCGCACGAACCGGGGCACCCAGGCACGCGATCCCGACGAGTACCGCGGCAAGCCGCACCGCCGCGGTCATGGGCCTCCGGCGACCCAGGAGAGGGACATGGAGACGGCGTAGGACGTGGTGAACTGGAGGGCGTCGTTGACGTCCCGCCACAGGGGGACCCGCGCGGACACCTTCCCCGCGAGCCGGTCGGTGAACTGGAACTGGATGGCCGGGACCCCATCCAGCCAGCGCCCGCCGGTGTTGGGAATCGCCGCGGAAGCCCGTTCGTCGCGCGCCGCGTCCCGATAGCGCAGCTCGAACCCTAGCCCCCAGCGTCCCGTGCGGTGCGTCGTCCCGAGCGACCCGGTCCACGCGTCGCCGAAGCGATAGTCGCGGTCGTTCTCGCCGTTGGAGCGGTAGCTGACGGACGCGAAAGTGCGGGTGTTCGCCGCCTGGCTCCAGGCACGTTCCGCGTGCACCCAGACCACGGGGGCCCATGCGCCGGCGGAAGGCTGGAGGTCCTCGGCCAGCGTGACGAGGTCGCTCGCGTCGTCCTCGCCCACGGGGATAGCGCTCCCCACGCCCAGCGTCAGGCCGTTGCGCTGAAAGGGGGTGATGCGCCATGGCGAGTACTTCAGCATCACGAGGCCGTCCCCGAGCCCGCGTCCCGTCGTCGTCTGGCCACCAACCCGCCGCTCGTGCTCGACGGCGGAAAGCAGGGCCGTCACGGAGAAGCGCGCGCCAAACCCGCGGCTCGCCTGCAGCACCAGGGCCCGGCTCGAACGCTCCCTGCCCGTCTCGTCGGGCACCTCGTCGGACCCGCTGTACAGATCGCCGATCTCGTGGAACTCGTAACCCCCGGTCAGGAGCCAGCTCCCGCCAGTCGGCGCCCCGGTATCCATCGACCCCAGGAGCGGGACCGCGGCGCAACTGCAGGTCGCCGCCAGCGCGGCGGGCGGTAGGGCCAGCACGGCGGCGACCGCCCAGGCCCCGGCGCGGAGCGCTCTCATTCCCCGGCGATCTCCGAGTCCGGGTGGAACGCGCCCCAGGCGAACCAGAAGGCGACGTGGGAGTCGACCAGGGGCAGGCGCTGTGTCGCCCGCGTACCCTCGAGCGCCTCGCCGAACACGTCCCAGGTGTTGCCCTCGTCGTCCGTGACGATGGCCGGCAGGGGGGCGGACGCCGGTTCGAACGACAGCACCGTGCCGTCCTCGAGGGTGCGCGCGAACGCCACCGCGAGGTTCTTCTCCGCGCTCCCCGCGACCACGATCGGGACATCGCCGAGGGTGTCGTTGTGCACGGTGATGCCGGGGCCGAAGTCGTCGATGCGCCAGGCGCGGGCCGTGTCGCCGACCCAGACGCCGAGCACGCGGGTCTTGATCTGCATGCGCATGTCCAGGGGTTCGACCGCGAACAGCAGATTGTCGTCCGTGCGGTAGGTGCGATAGGGATACTCGTCGTAGTTGCGGTCGTAGCCGGTCTGCCGGGTGAGCAGCGCCGAGTCGGGGTACATCTCGCGCCAGGTCCCGAGGGTCGTCTCCACGACCGGCAGGGTCTCCGGGACATCCCCGGCGCGCGGCCCCTCCACCGACTGCACCAGCATCTGCAGCCAGTGGCTGTCCGTCTCGCGGTCGTAGGGGATGAGGTTCGAGTTGTACAGCAGGCCGGACACGCCGAACGTCGGATCCCGGGCGGTCGTCGACGCCTTCCACAGGAGCGCCGAGCCCGTGAGAGGACAGTACGTCAGGGCCACGGGCTCGCCGCCGAGCGTGTCGTTGACGATCTCGTGCCAGTCGAGGATATCGTGCGGCATGGCCTTCACCTCGGACCCGGCCCGGTAGCCCACGACCAGCTTGCCGTCCGAGCCCCCTTCCCGGTCGACCCGGAGGAAGATCGGGTTGTCGATCGCCGGAATGCCGTCGCGGCCCGGCCCCCCGTCGACGACGCCTTCCCGCGGAATGAGCCATTCGTCGTCGTCGTCGCCCTGGTCGTCCGACACGGGCGGGCTGGTGACGCCCCCGCCGCCCCCACCCCCGCCGCCGCCTCCACCACCGCAGCCGACGAGGAGCGCGCAGCACGCCGCGCCGAGCATGCCCCATGCGCAGGCCGCGGCCGTGTCCCACGCGCCGCCGGCGCGGCGCAACCAGGAACTACCCGGTAACCGCATCGAAGAAACGGCCCATTTCCGCGAGCGCCTCGCGCGACTCCGGGAGCGCCGGGAACATCTGAAAGACATGGAAGGCACCCTCGAAGACGTGCAACCGCACGGACACGCCGACGGTTTCGGCACGTTGGGCGAGGCGCGTCGAGTCGTCGAGCAGCACCTCGTCGTCGCCGACCTGGACGAGCAGCGGAGGCAACCCGGTCAGGTCGCCGAACAGGGGCGAGACGCCGGGGTCGGCGAGCCCCACCTCGCCTGCATAAGCGGCGGCCATGGGCGCCAGGAGGTCCCCGCTCAGCATTGGATCCGCCGCCAGGCGGCCCTGCATGCTGTCGCCGCTGCCGGACAGGTCGGTCCACGGCGAAATGAGGATCGCGCCCGCCGGCAGAGGCGTCCCGGCGCTCCTGAGCGCGAGCAGGCAGGCGAGCGTCAGGCCGCCGCCCGCCGAGTCGCCGCCAATCACGACGCGCGCCGGGTCGATGCCGTTGCCGAGCAGCCGTTCATAGCTCGCGACCGCGTCGTCGACCGCCGCCGGGTACGGATGCTCGGGCGCCAGCCGGTAGTCGATACCGAACACCGGCGCCCGGCAGGCGCGCGCGATGCTGCCCATGAGTTCGGTGTGGCTGTCGAGGCTGCCCGCCACGTACCCGCCCCCGTGGAAGTACAGCACCCCGCAGTCGTCCCGGACCCCGGGCGCCGCCACGTGCCGCGCGGGAACCCCGCCGGCGTCGAAGTCCGACCAGGTGACGTCCTCTGGCACCGCGGCGAGCGGGTCCATCTCTTCCATCACCGCGCGCAACGCATCGATGCCGGTGTCGGGATCGAACACCGGACCCGCCCGCATGGCCGCTGCCGCTTCAAGCATCTCCTGGCTGGGCATGACGTTGCTTCCGTCCCCGCTCCGTGCATTGCGGGGAGTCTACGTCGCAGATCGAGGCACCGCCATGCGCACCGCGGGTGTCCCTGGGCCTCGGTGGGTGTCCCTTGGGCCCTCTTCCCTCTCGGGGGGTGTCCCTTTGGGACTCCGGTGGGTGTCCCTTGGGCCTCCTCGGTGGGTGTCCCTTTGGGCCTCCTTCTTCGGTGGGTGTCCCTTTGGGCCTCTTCGGGCCTCGGTGCGCCAGATCTCACCTCCAACAGCCTGGCGGGTGGCAAGAAGGCGACAGACGAACTCGGAGACATCAACGATAGATTAGTCTCTTTCCTAATTTAAGTCTTTGAGATAAATTTATGTCATTAAATAAGTAGCATGAGGAGTGCGTGAATGGCCGAGTTCAAGAACCCCTTCCGCCCCGGCGCCGGACATCAGCCACCGCATCTCGCCGGTCGAGTGCACGAGCGCAACCAGTTCCTGCGCGTGCTCGAACAGGACGCCATCCTCGAGAATCCGGTGCTCACCGGGCTGCGCGGCGTGGGCAAGACGGTGCTGCTCGAGTCGCTCAAGCCTCATGCGACGGAACGCCGCTGGGTCTGGATCGGGACCGATCTCAACGAGTCTTCGAGCATCAGCGAGGCCAATATCGCGACACGCATCTGCGCGGACCTGTCGCTCGTGACATCCTCCATCGTCGTCTCGACCTCGACGACCCTTGGCGCCGGCTTCACCTCGGAGGAGCGAGTCGAAACCAGCACCCTCACGTACGACATCCTGAAGGGACTCTACGATCGTACGCCGGGACTGCCTCTCGACAAGCTCAAGGCCGTCATCGAGACGGCGTGGCGGGCGATTTCCGCGGCCGGGGCACGGGGCATCGTCTTTGCCTACGACGAGGCTCAGAACCTCGCCGACCACGCGACCAAGGAAGAGTTCCCCCTGTCCCTGATCCTCGACGCGTTCCAGTCCATGCAACGCAAGGGCGTACCGGCGTTGCTCGTGTTGTCCGGCCTGCCGACCCTGTTGCCGAAGCTGGTGGAGGCGCGCACGTTCTCGGAACGCATGTTCCGCTCCGTGCTCCTGGGCAGGCTGTCGGACGAAGAGTGCCGCGAGGCGATCCTCAGGCCGATAGAGGAGACCGGCGCCGTCACGTTCGGCGATGACTCCGTCGACGCCGTGATCAGGCTGTCGGGCGGCTACCCCTACTTCATCCAGTTCATCTGCCGCGAGGTGTACGACGCGTTCATGAACCGGTGGGACCGCGGCGAACGGGGTAGCGTCCCCGTCGAAGACATCGAACGAAAGCTGGACGCGGACTTCTTCGCGGGACGGTGGGCAAGGATCACCGACCGGCAGCGGGAGCTGCTGTCCGTCATAGCGCGCCTGGCAACCAGCGATGATGAGTTCACCGTCCAGGAAGTCGTCGAAAAGTCGCGGGAGCTGTCCGCGAAGCCCTTCAGCAGCAGCCATGCAAACCAGATGCTGTCGGCGCTGGGTGCCCAGGGCCTGATCCTGAAGAGCCGGCACGGCAGCTACCAGTTTGCCGTGCCGATGCTAGCGGGGTACATCCGACGGCAGATCCTGGGTGAGCAAGGCTGACGCTTGACCGGCCGAGCGTCGATCTCGACCGGCGCGCGGCATCGAGACCAGCCCCTACCAGCGCGCGAGAAGCTCCTTCGGCCCCCGGAAGAAGGGATTGAACGCGTAGTCGAGGTCGTCGAGGTTCGTGATGGTCATGCCGGGAAGCCGCCCGAACAGCGTCCCGAGCGCCACTTCCGTCTCCATGCGGGCCAACTGCGCCCCAAGGCAGAAGTGGATGCCGCCGCCTAAGGACTTCGACCGCGTGAAAGGCCGCTCGATGTCCAGGGCGTCCGCGTCCTCGTACACATCCGGGTCGTGATTGGCCGCGCCGAGCAGGCAGATGATCATCTCGCCCGGCTCCAGGGTCTGGCCGGCGACTTCGACGCGTTCCCGGACCACGCGCGGGAGCTGCTGCACCGACGAGTCGAAGCGCAGGAACTCTTCCACGGCCTGCGGCATCAGTCCCGGGTCCGCCCGCAGTTTCGCCAGTTCCCCCGGGTTCCGGTGGAGCGCCACGAGGGCGTTGCCGATCAGGTTCACCGTGGTCTCGTGCCCCGCCTGGAACAGCAGACGCACGTTCTTGGTCACCTCCTCCTCCGTCAGGCGTCCCTCCTCGCTCTCCGCCCGCAGGAGGTCGGTGGTCAGGTCGTCTTCCGGCGCTTCGCGCTTCGCCGGGAACAGCGCGGTGAGGTAGGAGTCGAAGGCCTCGCGCGCCTCCCGCGAGCGGGCCGCACGGGTCTCGAGATCCACCCCGGGCTCGATCCCCGTGCCCCAGCGGATGATCTCGTTCGACAGGTGCCCGAAGCGGTCGCGGTCGGCGTCCGGAATGCCCAGCATGTCGCTGATGATCGTGGCCGGAATCGGGTAGGCATAGTCGCGCATGATGTCCATGCTGCCCCGCGGCTCGATGTCGTCGAGAAGGCCGTCCACCAGCGCCTGCACGGCGGGACGCATGCCCGCCACCCGATTGGCGTTGAACGCCTTCGCGACGAGGCCGCGCAGCCGGGTGTGGTCCGGCGGGTCCGTGTTCAGGATGTTGCGTTCCTCCGCCGGCTGCGGGCGGTCGCCGGGCATCCGGTGTTCCGTCCCCGGCGGCGGCTGCTTGCCGAAGCGACGGTCCTTCAGGATCCAGTCGACGTCCTCGTAGCGCGCCGCGTACCACGCGTCGCCGTTCCTGAACAGGCGCGCCTGGCGGGCAAACGCGTAGGGGCCGTAGGGGTCCTTGAAGAAGGCGCCCAGGTCCGCCCCCTCGAAAATGTTTGAAGAACTCATTGCAACCCTCTGTAAAATATGGGCTCCCGGTCACGTTCAACCGACCGCACGCCGACCGAGTCCCCGGATAGTACCCGCAGTCGCACGCGCCACCCAAGCGACCAAAAGGCCACCGCCGCACCGCGCGGGACCCTGCTATGCTCGCGCCGGATGGACCCCCGGAATCCCAACGACCGCATCGTCCCGTTCTCCAGCAAGCTCGCGTTCGGCGTCGGCCAGTTCGCCGAGGGGCTGAAGAACACCGGCTTCAACCTGTTCATCCTCTTCTACTACAACCAGGTGCTGGAACTGCCCGGCGTGCTGGCCGGCGCCGCGCTCTTCGTCGCGCTGCTCTTCGACGCCGTCACCGACCCGCTCGCCGGTTCCCTGTCCGACAAGTGGAAATCCCGCCTGGGGCGCCGCCACCCCTTCATGTACGCCTCGGCGGTCCCGCTCGGGCTCGCCTTCGTCGGCCTCTTCTCGCCGCCGGAGGGCCTGGGCCAGTGGGGTCTGTTCGCCTGGCTCACGGCGTTCGCGGTGCTGACCCGGGGCGCGATGACGCTCTACCACGTGCCGCACCTGGCCCTCGGCGCGGAGCTCACGCAGAACTACAACGAGCGCACCCAGGTCGTCGCCTACCGGCAGTTCTTCGGCCCGGCCGGGAGCGCCATGGTGATCGTCGTGGGCTTCGGCTACTTCTTCGCCGACGACATGGGGGGCCGCCTGGCCGTGGGCAACTACACCCCCTTCGCGATGGTCCTTGCCGTGTTCATGGTCATCACGATCTGGTACTCGGCCCTCGGCACGCAGAAGGAGGTGCCCTTCCTGTCCGAACCACCGCCGCGGCCGCGGCGCAACCCGCTGACGCTGCTCGTGAGCGACCTCGCGGCAGGATTCTCGAACCGCTCGTTCCGGTGGCTGTTCTGCGGGGTCCTGATCGTCTTCATCATGGCCGGCGTGAACAGCGCGCTGGACATCTACATGTTCCAGTACTTCTGGGAGCTGGACGGCGGCCAGATGTTGAACGTCAATCTGGCGCCCATCGTCGGGCTGCTGGTCGGCGCCTTCCTCGCCGCGCCGCTCATGCGGCGCACCGGCAAACTGTTCGGCGTACTGCTCGGCACGGCCGCCTGGGCGGCCTGCCAGGTGATCCCCGTGGTCTGTCGGCTACTCGACGCGTTCCCCGCCAACGGCACCGCGGAACTCTTCTACACCCTGGTGGCGTTCAAGTTCGTGCAGGGGCTCATCCTGCAGCAGGCGTTCATCGGCTTCGGGTCGATGATGGCGGACGTGGCCGACGAGCACGAACTCGAATCCGGCACGCGCCAGGAGGGCATCTTCTTCGGGGCCATCGCCTTCTCTAGCAAGGCGACCTCGGGCTTCGGCACGTTCCTCGGCGGCCTCGGCCTGGACATCATCGACTGGCCCCGCGGCGCCGACATCGTGTCGGCGGCGGACGTGCCGGCGGAGACCCTGGTGGATCTCGGCCTGCTCTATGGCCCCATCGTCGCCGGCTTCGCCGTCGTCTGCCTCTGGTGCTACACGCACTACAACCTCGACCGGGAGCGGCACTCGGAGATCCTCGAGGCGCTCGCCGAGCGGCGGCGGGCGGCGGCCGGCCCCGGGGCGCTCGACACCGCCGCCGGCAGCGGCGGTTGAGGCGTCGGCCGCGGGACACCCCCGCCGCCCGGGGTCGGCCCGGCCTTCACAACCGCCCGACCCACCGGGTTTAATCGGCACCGTGACCCGTTACCGGAGCGACGCATGGCCTGGGACTTCGAAACCGACCCCGCCTTCCAGCGGGAACTCGACTGGATGGACGATTTCGTGCGCGAGGAGATCGAGCCGCTCGACTTCGTGCTCGGCCACCCCAACGACTTCTCGGACCCGAACCGCAACAAGCTGATCCGCCCGCTGCAGGAGGAGGTGAAGCGGCGCGGGCTGTGGGCCTGCCATCTCGGACCGGACCTCGGCGGACAGGGCTACGGCCAGCTCAAGCTCGCGCTCATGAACGAGATCCTCGGCCGCGCGAAGTGCGCGCCGGTGGCGTTCGGCTGCCAGGCCCCGGACTCGGGCAACGCCGAGATCCTCGCCCACTACGGCACGGAGGCGCAGAAGGACCGCTACCTGCAGCCGCTGCTCGACAACGAGATCTGCTCCTGCTACTCGATGACCGAACCCCAGGGCGGCGCCGACCCCAAGGTCTTCACCTGCCAGGCGGAGGCGATCGGCGACGAGTGGGTCATCAACGGGGAGAAGTGGTTTTCGTCCAACGCGCGCCACGCCTCGTTCCTGATCGTCATGGCGGTCACCGACCCGGACGCGCCCCCGTACGACCGCATGTCCATGTTCATCGTGCCCGCCGAGACGCCGGGCGTCGAGATCGTGCGCAACGTCGCCGTGGGCTACGAGATCCCGGGCAACCACGCCTACGTCCGCTACGGCGACGTGCGCATCCCGCGCGACCACATGCTCGGCGCGCCGGGTCAGGGCTTCATCGTCGCCCAGACGCGCCTCGGCGGCGGCCGCATCCACCACGCCATGCGCACCGTCGGGAAGGTCCGGCGCGCCTTCGACATGATGTGCGAACGGGCGCTCTCACGGGAAACCCAGGGCGAGGTGCTCGCGCAGAAACAGCTCGTGCAGGCGATGATCGCGGACAGCTGGATCGACATCGAGCAGTTCCGCCTGTTTGTCCTGCGCACGGCATGGAAAATCGACCGGATCAGGAACTACAAGGAGGTCCGCGCGGACATTTCCGCCGTCAAGGCGCAGATGCCCAAGGTCTACCACGACGTCTACGCGCGCGCCCTGCAGGTGCACGGGTCCCTCGGGCTATCGACCGAGATGCCGTTCGCGGCCGGCGTGCTCGACAGCTTCCACATGGGACTCGCGGACGGGCCGACGGAGGTGCACAAGGTCACGGTGGCGCGGCAGGTCCTCGGGCGCTACCAGGGCACCGACGAGCTGTTCCCGGACTACCACCTGATCAAGCGGCGGGAACGGGCGCTGGCGAAGTACGCGGACCTGATCGAGCGGGAGGTGGCGGAGGCGTAGGCGCGAGCTGACGGTCGCGGCCCATCCTGCCGGATGGGTGGGAGTTTCGCTGGTGCGAAACTCCTACGTCGCAGGCTCGTAGGGGACGGGCTCGTCCCGTCCCGTCTCAAGTGCTTGCATGACGCCGGGCGGGCGACGGCGAGGGTCGTTCCTGACGGGTCACGTCACGGACCCCAACCGCGCGAAGTCCTCGTCGGCCGACTCGATGTCCGCATCGTGACGTCGAGCGCAGGCGGCGATGACGATGTCCGTCGCCGGCACGGTGACTCCCCGGGATCGCGCGCCGCTGGCGAGTTCCTGGGACAGACGCCAGACGGCCTCGTCGATCGGCAGCTCGGGCAGCACCTCCGCGAAGTGCCGCAGCACATCCCGTTCGCGGCCGCCTCGGGCGCCGTTCCACAGCTCCAGTTGCACGAGCGGACACCAGCACGCCTCCCCCGAGGTCAACGCGGCTTCGACCCGCGCGCGCACGACCGGGTCGCCGGTCGGCCGCAGCAGGTGGATCCAGGACGAGGTGTCCACCAGGATCAACGGCTCATTCCTCGCGACGCTGCGCCTGGAGTTCCTCCGGAGAGATCAGGTCGGGACAGGTGCCGGCGTACTGCACCAGCTCGGCGAGGCGCTTTCGACGGTTGAATTCGGCGACCACGCTCACAACCGCCTCGCGCTTTGTCCGCGCACCTGTGAAGCGAATGACATCCGCCAGTTCTCGGTCTGGAATATCAATGGTCGTCTTCATGCTTCCATTTTGACAGCCAATTGGAATATGAACAACCTTGAAACGATATTCCGAGCCTGGACAGGCAGTTCTCCAGCCGACCACCAGGGGTCGCCCGCTCCGGTCAGGCGTCGCACCCGTGCTTTCCCGTCCTCAGTCTCCTTCCGGGACACATCCGCGCGTGGCCGGAGCCCGCGGTCGCGGGGATCGGTCGCTGGCAGGGGATCGGTCGTTGACGCCACTCTCCGGCCGTCAGGTTATGCTCGGCAGCATGTCCGCCGAATTGATCGCCATCATCGTCGTCGGCGTCGCTATCGGCGGGCTGGTGCTCGCCGGACAGCGCTCGTTGCGCCAGGATATCGCGGGGTTACGCCAGGATGTCGTTCAGTTGCGCGAGCGCATGGCGCACCTCGAGGGGCTCCTCGAGGGCCTGCGCGAGGCCATTGGTGCTCGGCCTGCCGCCTGACCTCCATGGCAAGTGATCTGTCCGCGCCATCGGCGCGGGCGTCGGGGCGGCTTCCGACCGTTCCCGAGATTCCTTGATGCCAAGGTTCCCCAGTGCCTCGCGAGTGAAACCGGGATCGCGATCGGCACCTCCAGAATCTCGTTGCGCTTCCGCGCGGGGACGACGCTCTCTTCGAGCACCAGTCGGATGTCGGCCTTCGCTCCCGTCAGGCGTTGCGCCCGTGACGCAGCAGCTGCCCGGGTGTCGCGCCCGTGCACTCGCCGTCTTCGAAGGTCACTTCGCCGTTGACCACCGTGAGCCGGTAGCCGTCGGCCTTCTGCGACAGTCGCCAGTCCCCGGCCGGGAAGTCGTGCAGCCGCTCCGTGGGCAGCAGCTTGAGCGCGTCGTAGTCGTAGACGATGAGGTCGGCCGGCGCCCCTTCGCGCAGGAAGCCGCGGCCGGTGAAGCCGGCGGCCATCGCCGGGTAGCCCGACAGCCGCCAGTGGGCCTGTTCGAGGTCCATGATGCCGTTCTCGCGCACGAGGTGGGTCAGAAACTCGGTGGGATAGCGTCCCGTGGTCATGAACTTCATGTGTGCGCCGCCGTCGGAGATGCCGGGCAGCGAGAACGGCGAGTTCGCGAGCTCCCGCATGGCGTCCATGTCGATCTCCTGCGGCGGGGTGATGAACTGCGTGCGCAGCTCGTCCGCCAGGGCCGTGTCGAGCATCACGTCGAGCACGTGCTTGCCCTGCATCTCGGCGACTTCGCCGACCGTCAGCCCTTCGAGGCTGCGCGTCTCCTCCGAGAAGCACTCGCCGATCGTCAGGTCGGGAATGGCATTGGTGAGCGAGCCGAGCGGGCCCGGCCGGTAGCCGTCCCGCAGCGCCTTGCGCAGGTCCGGGTCGCGCATCTTGCGCATGCGGTCCTCGGGCGTGCCGAGAGTCATGTTGCGCCACGCGGACATCGTGTCGAAGAGGTTCCAGTCGTCCAGGGCGAACTCGTAGTTGTTCTGCGCCGTCACGGCCTGGCCGAAGATGCGGTTGCCGCGCCGGTTGGCCTCCTCGAACCACTGCAGCAGGTCCTTGTAGCGGCCGTGGGTGACGCCGTGCTGGTCCGCCGTGATGACCACCGCGTTCCAGATGACCGGCCGGCCGCTTACCTCGCAGAGCCGCTCGGTGAGCTCCATGTCCTCGCCCAGCACCTGGATGATCCCGCGCCCCTTCTCGCGCAGCACGCTCGCGAAGGCGAGGAAGTCGTCCGGCGACATGGTGTCGGTGATCATCGGCGTGCCGTCGTAGTCGCGCTGGACCGTCTTCGGACCCAGGCGCTGCGCGGAGATCCCGCAGCCGCCGGCGTCGAGCGCCTCGCTCAGGAGCCGGCATATCTCGGCGCGCTCCGCGTCCGTGGCCGGGCGCTCCTTGGCGGCCTCCTGCCCCATGACGTACGACATCAGCGGGTTCAGGCCCACGTAGGACAGCATGTTCAAGCCCTTGGGCGTGCGCTCGAGGCTGTCGAGGAACTCCGGAAACGTCTCCCAGTCCCACGGCATGCCGGCGGCCATCGTGGTCGCGCGCACGGCCTCGTTGCGCTCCATGGTGAGCATCGCGCGCTCGCGGTGCTCGGGTTTCACGGGGGCGAAGCCGAAGCCGCAGTTGCCGATCGCCACCGACGTGACGCCGTGCCAGCCGGACAGGGTGCAGTAAGGATCCCAGAAGACCTGGGAGTCGTAGTGGGTATGCAGGTCCACGAAGCCGGGCGCGACGATCAGTTCGCGGGCGTCGAACACCCGCGCCGCGTCGCGCTCCGCGATGCGCCCGATGGCGGCGATCTTCCCGTCCGCGATGGCCACGTCGCCGGTGAAACGGGGCGTGCGCGCTCCGTCCATGATCACCCCGCCCTTCAGCAGCAGATCGTAGCGAGGCATCGTCTCCCCCTTCTGGCGCCTGACCAACACCCTACGTTACCATCGATCGCAGGAAGCACAAGACGGGGCCCATGCGCATCCTTCTCACCGGCGCCAACGGGCACCTAGGACGTCTCGTGCTGCGCACCCTGGCCGACGATCCCGCCGCCGACGCCGCCGACTCCGCCGAGACAATCCGCGCGGTGGTGCGGTCCGAGCGCGCCGCGAAGAGCCTCGACGACCTTCCCGCGCCGGACCGGCGCGAGGTCCGCATCGTCGACTACACGGACCGCGCGGGCCTCGAAGAGGCCGTGCAGGGGTGCGACGCCGTCCTCCACCTCGTCGGTATCCTGAAGCGGACCCGCACCAACCGCTACGAGGACGCGCACGAGCGTCCGGCCGAGGCCCTCGCGGCCGCGTGCGCCGCCGCCGGGGTGTCGCGCATCGTGCACACCAGCATCCACGGGGCCCATCCGGGCTCGCGCAACGGCTGCCTCGCGTCACGCGGGCGCGCCGACGACATCCTGCTCGCCGCGCCGGTGCCGGCGGTGATCCTGCGCGTGCCGATGGTCCTCGGTCGTGGCGACCCGGCCGCCGACGGGCTACGGCGCCAAGCGATGTCGGGCCGCGCGGCGCTGGTGCGCGGCGGCGCCGCCCTCGAGCAGCCGATCGCCGCCGCCGACGTGGTCGCGGCGCTGCTGGCCGCCGCACGGCCCTCCGTCCCCGGAGATACCGTGCTTGAACTCGGTGGGCCGGAGTCCCTGTCCCACCGCGCACTGGTCGAGCGAACCGCCGCGGTCCTCGGCCGTGAGGTCGCGATCGGCAGCACGCCGCTCGTCGCGGCGCGCGCGTTCGCCTGGCTGGCCGAGACGTTCTCCGCGAATCCGCCGCTCACCCGTGACATGCTCGACGTCCTCGAACAGGACGACGCGATCGACCCCAGGCCGGCGTGCGAGACGCTCGGCATCATGCTCACGCCGCTCGACGCGGCCCTGCGCGCCGCCTTCGACGAGGAGAACGCCCCGTGACGACCGCCGACCGCCGTACCTCCGAAACGCCCGACACGCCGGACACGGGCGGCGCCCGGCCCGGGGCGCCCTGGTGGCAGCGCGCCCTGCTCTGGCTGATCACCATCGCGTGCTTCGCGTGGCTCTACAGCCGTATCGACGGCGTGGCGGCAAGCCAGGGCCAGACGGCGGCGGCCTACCTGCTGGAGATCTTCGCGAGCGTGCCCTGGGGCGTCTGGCTGGCGCTGATGATCCCCTACTCCGCGTTCTTCTTCCTCGTCGACTCGACGGTGGTCTGGCGGGTCGTGAGCTGGTTCAACGCCCGCGTGCCCTGGAAGGACATCCTGCCCGTGCGGGCCAGCGCCTACATCATCTCCATCGTGAACGAGCAGGTGGGCAAGGGCGCGATGGCGGTCTACCTGAACCGGCGGCACGGCGTCCACGGCTGGGAGGTCGGCTCGTCGATGCTGTTCATCATGTTCTGCGAGCTGCTCTATCTCACGTTCTGGGCGAACGTCGGCTACGCGATTGCCGCCGACACGCTGCCGGCCCAGTTCGCGCTCGTGCCGTGGATCGGGGTCGGCGTGCTGCTGCTCTTCGTACTCTGGATCGCCTTCTTCCGGGGCGCCATCCCGCTCGGCAAGGGCCTGCGGGAGCGATCGATCCTGAAGGCCTTCCGCGAGGCGTCGCCGCTGCGCTACGTCATCGTCGCCGCGATCCGTTCCCCCGCCCTGCTCGGCGCCGTGGTGGTCTACACGCTGGCCCTGCGGCTGTTCGGCGTCGAAGCGTCGTTCGTGGACATGCTGGGCGTGCTCCCGGTGATCTTCTTCGCGGCCGCCATCCCGACCCCCATGCGCGCCGCCGCAATCACGATCTGGGTCGTGCTGTTCCCGGACAACGCGGCGCAACTCTCGGCGTTCGGACTGGTGATGCACAACTTCTTCATCTTCTTCAACGCGGCGATCGGCCTGCTGTTCCTGCGCCGCGCCAACCGGGATTTGTTCGGGACGTAGGGAAACACGCGAAAATCGGGTAGATTCGTACCGCAACGGAGGAGGATCGAAATGAGCGAAGCGGAAGCGTCGGTAGAGGAATCCGTACAGGAGGAATCCGTACAGGAGGAATCCGTACAGGAATTGATGCGGGAAATGGCCGAGCGGGTCTTCGAGACCCGTCAGCCGTTCGACCTGTCGGACGAACTGGAAGCCCGGGTGCGGGACCTCGATCTCGGCGAGACGGTCGAGCACGTCAAGCAGCACGGCTACGGCTACATCCACGATGCCGCAACGCCCGAGTTCGTCGAGCGGTTGCGCGAGACCATCGTCCGGGTCGCCACGCGGACGGACGCCGGCAAAGGCCTGCAGGGCCGCGGCGCGAACATGCTGCTCGCGAAGGACCCGATCTTCGAGGAAGTCGTGCTCAATCCGAAGATCCTGGCGATCGCCGAGATCCTGTGCGGCAAGGGCGCCATGCTTTCGCAGGTGGCGGCCAGCATCAAGCCGCGGGCGACCGAACCGGGGGACGGCAAGGGCGGGCTGCACGCCGACCAGAACTGGACCCCGGCGCCCTTCCCGGTGCACAACCAGCTCGTGACCTTCTGCTGGGCGTGCGACGAGTTCAACGAGGCGGCCGGGTCGACCCGGGTCGTCCCCGACTCCCACCTCGAGCGCAGGCACCCGAACGAGCGGGAGGTGGCCGAGGAACCGGGGGTGGTCGCCACCGAGTGCCCCGCCGGCTCCATCGTGTTCTGGGACGGCTCCACCTGGCACAGCGGCGGCGCGCCCCGAACCATCGACGGCGAGAGGGTGGTCCTGCACATCACGTTCAGCCGCATGGCGCTGCGCCCCGTGGAGAGCTACGACTTTCTCGGCGAGGACTGGCTGGAAGGCAAGCCCTACGAAATGCGCGTGATGCTCGGCCGCGAGGACTTCCTGAACACGCCGGAGGGCGGCTTCGCGCACGGCGTCAAGCTGCCGCGGGCGATGAACTGGGCGAAGACGTAGCGCGATTCTGGCGGCGGCCCGGATCGGGGCGGCCCGCGTGGGGGGCGGGCTTGTCCTGGGCGCCTCCACCGTCCGGTGGGAGGAGGTCTATCAGGGCAACATGAGCCGCATGAGCCGTCGACTGTTGCCGAGACCATACGGCGGTGTTGTCGATGGCGAGGTGCGCGCGCCCCGGCTACACGGACCAAGCGTATGATGCGGGGTGCCGGCTGGCGGCGGCCGGCGAGGTGCGAATAATGCGGCGCGACAGGGCGATCCCCAAGCCCCCAGGCTATTTCGACGACGGCAGCCAGCGAGAGCAGGACCGCGTCAGTCTGGACGTGTTCCTCGCCGCTCGCGACCGCGCGAAGCACTATGACGAGTGGGGCCTCGGGCCACCGTTTTTCTCCGGACGCGTCGACGAGATCAATGCTTTTCGTGCGTTGCTGGCGCGCTCGGCAGCCGGCGAGCGCAGCGATGCCACCTTCGTGATCGAAGGGCCGCCGGGAGCCGGCAAAACGGCCCTGGTTTCGCAGCTCGTGGCCGAAGTCGAAGGATTCGGCGTACCGCCGCAAGGCGGTGCCGGTTGGTTGCCGGTTTTGCTCTCCGCCAGTGACACGGCATCGCCACGGCGCATCGAGCGACGCGTCAACGCGGCGATCGGAGCCTATCTCGCGGCGCCGCACCGTAGCGCAGAGAGACGGCAGGCCGTTGCGGCCGTCGAGGAGGAAGCGGATCTGCAGCAGGTGTTCGACGAGGAGCGCGGCGTACTGCAGGAAGCGCTGGAACTGGTCAAGGACGGGGGCCGGAACCTGGTATCCGCCGTGCAGGCGCACGCAGATACGGACCCGACCCTTACCGAGACAACCGACAGGATCAAGCGGTTCTTGCGCAAGGTTGCGGGCCGCCCCGGCGCCGCCGCCGCGCGTAGCGTGCTGCAGCGCGGGGTCGGGGTAATGGGCGTCTCCCTCGGTCCGCAGCCCGGCGTTGCGGATGAGACGCTGATCGATGTCGTCGCCGAGATGGAGTCCGCATGGCGCCCCTACCGCCTCGTGCTGTTTGTCGATGAGGGCCAGAACATCCCCGCCACGCGCCCGCGCGCGGACAACGAAGTGCCGGATGCCCTTGCGGCCATCCACCAGGGGCGTACGGCGGCCCCCATATCGCTCTGTGTGGCTGGGCTGGTCGGCACCGCCGCCGCGCTCAAGCGGGTGGGCGTTTCCCGCATTGACGCCGGCAGGAAGTGGCACCTTGGCGGCTTGAGCGAAGACGATTGCGGCAAGGCGGTGCGGCGCTGCCTGACACAGTTCAAGGTCCACAACGGCAACGGCTGGATTGCGCCTATCGCCGAACGTGCGGCGGGGTGGCCTCAGCACCTCGCCGGCTATCTGCTGGCGGCCATGGAGGAGATATCCAGGCACCCCCTGCCAGGGGGAGATGGCTTCGACGCGGCGCAAGCGGACTTTCACGCCGCCCTTCGAGGCGGCGACGCCATCCGCGAAGACTTCTACTCGGACCGGGTGGAGAGCCTTGCCTCGCTGTACGCGGAATGGGCCGAACACCTGGTGGGCGCGGACGGCTGCTTCGGCCCCTATGGCGCGAACAGAGGGGCGAACAGGAACGCGCTCGGCACGTGCCTGCGCAAGCTGGAACCAGACCTCTCGCGCGCGGATCTGCAGGCGTTCCTGGATGCCTCCGTGGAGAGCGGTTTGCTCGAGTACGACGCCCACCGTCGGACGTTCGTCATGCCGATCCCCTCCTTCGCCGCGCACCTGCGCAACGAGCCCCCGGCACCGTTCCCGAAGCCACGGCGCAATGACGGCGGCGGTGGGGCCGGCGGCGGACCGGCGCCCGGCTGAGCCAACGTACTCCTCGCTGGACGTTCGTACCGGCACCTCGCCGACAACGCCTCGCGGACAAGCGTCACCACTGCCCCAGTCCTACGGCGCCTCGAGGTGCGCCAGGGTTTCCCGCAGGATATCCGCCTCCGCTTCCTGGATGAGCCAGTGCCCGGCGTCGAGTTCCACGAGGCGGTAGGGGCCGTCCATCAGGGGTGGCGTGGCGGTCACGCCGGGACGGCCGATCGCCTGGTCGCGATTGCCCCAGATCAGGAGCGTGGGGACGGAGATCTGGCCGATGGGCTGCCGGTCCGCGGTGAGACCGCCCCGATACCAGTTGAGGGCGCCGGTCAGCGCGCCGGGCTGCCTCAGGACGCGCAGGTACTCTTCGACCTCGGCGGGCCCGGACTCGCTCCAGACGTTCCGCAGGGCAGCGAAGTCGTTCGCGGACAGCGCCTCCTCCGCCGTGCCCACCTGCCGGAAGAAGTCCATGTACCCGCTGCGCTCGCGCTGCTCCGGGTTGTTGGCGATCGCCTCGCCGAAGGCGTCGATGTGCGGCACGGAAAGCGCGGTCCAACTGAGGAGGCGATCCGCGTGGCGGGCCGCCATGTACCAGCCGAGTCCCGCGCCATGGTCGTGACCGACCAGGTGGAACCGGTCCTGCCCGAGCGCGTCCGCCATGGCCAGGATGTCCGGGGCCATGGCGGCGTGGGCGTAATGTTCGGCCTCCGGCGGCCGCGCGCCGGGACTGTAGCCCCTGAGATCGGGCGCCATGGCCGTGTAGCCGTTGGCCGCCAGGTGCTCGAGGAGCGGCAGCCACATGTGGGACGTTTCGGGGAACCCGTGCAGCAGGATGACGAGAGGGCCCCCGTCTCCGGCGCGGCGCACGTCGTACGTGTACTCGCCCACGTCCATCCGCGTCTGTTCAATCGCCATTCCTGATTCTCCCGTCGGTTGGGCGCAGGCGGTCAAGACTAACGCCACCAAACCAAGGGATACGCCAAGGGACGTTCCTCGAAGACGTTTCATCACTCCTCCGGTTGCTCCGCTCAGGGAGGACCGCCCTACCGGCTGGCCGAGAACCGGTAACTGATGTCCATGCCCGCGGTCCGCGGACGCGAAGCATTGAGGGCGAGCTGAAAACTGGGGCTGAAGAAGCGGCTCTCGGGGGAAACCTCGTCGCCAACGTTCTCCACGTACGCCACGACCCGCCATTGCTCGTTCTCCCAGCCCACCCGCACGTTTGCCTTGCCGGATGAGTCGACGAGCGAATACGGGTGATTGTTCAGGCCCCCGTAAAAATCGGACTGCCAGAAGAACTCCACCATGCCGATCAGGTCCCCGCCGGCCATCGGGTAGCGGCCGTGGACCGCCCCGGTAGCCGTGTGCTCGGGGGTTACCGGCGGCCTGTGGCCGTCGCAGTTCAGCCCATCGCACGCGGCGGCGGGAATTCCCCGGGACTCCGCGTCGGTGAACCCCACCGCGAGCTGCACGTCCCAATGGCGATTGAGCACCCACTGCAACTCCAACTCCGCGCCCTGGCCCTGGACTTCTCCGACATTGAGAATGCCGATCAGCTGCGAGACGGGGTCGAAGACGTCGATCTGCCGGTCCTTGTAGTCATAGGAGAAAACCGCCGCCGCCAGCCGCAGGCGGTCGTCGAGCAGACTCGCTTTCGCACCTGCCTCGTACGACAGGACCTCCTCGGCGTCATAGGTCGCGAGGGTGGCGCCGGGGGGCGCCAGCAGCGTGAACGGGTCCGCGGGCTCCGACAGGCGGTTCGTGTCGAAGCCGCCGGCCTTGAAGCCCCTGCTCACAGAGCCGTAGAACATCAGGTCGTCGCGGGCGAAGTACCTGAGCGCGGCGCGCGGCGAGAAGTCCGTCCAGTCCGCCGTGTCCGATACCGGTTCGGGCGTGTACACCGAGAAGAGGAACGCCTGGCCCTTGATGTCGACCACCCCGTCCCGCTCGTCGGCGGTGTAGCGCGCCCCGACGCTCAGGTCCAGGGAATCGGTGAGTTGCCACTTCGTATCGCCGTACACGGCCCAACCCCGGTATTCCCCCAGAATCTCCCCCGTTTCGTCGAACGAGAGTGGGAACGGGAGCCCGAACAGGAAGCCGACATCGTCGGTGAAGTGGTGCAGTCTGTAGTCGATATCCTCGGCGTAGAGACTCACACCGGCGAACCAGGAGAGCCGCGCGCCCGCGTCCGCAAGCACGAACTCCTGGCTGAGGTAGTCACTTTCCTGGTGCGAAGCCCAGTTTCCCAACCCGAACTGGGTCCCGTCCCAGTCCTCCTGGTAGGTGAAGTTGTTGGTGTAGAAGCCCGTCAGCGACCTGAGCGTCATCGTCCCCGGGAGGTCGATGTTGACCGTCAGCCTCGTCTCGGCATGCTCGACCAGATCGAGGTCCTCCCAACCGGAGTTCGCCGAGAGTTCGTCCCCCCAGAGGAGCGAACCGTCCAGGTTGAGCGGGAGGTAGGTCACGCCGCTCTGTTCCCGGTCCTCGTAGCGGGCGACGAGGGTCGCGTCGCCCCAGTCGTTCTCGTGGCGCAGGGACACCCGTGCCGCGCTCACGTCATACCAGAGGTGGTCGTCGCCCGTCGTCAGATTGCGAATGTAGCCGTCCTCTTCCTTGTGCAGGACGGCTGCCCGCAACGCCCAGTTGTCACCGAGCGGCTGGTTCACCATCGCCTCGAGAGTCTGCCGGCCCCGCTCCCCGGCGCCCAACGCGACGGAAGCCTCCGTGGCATCCAGGTCCGGCTTCGCCGTGATGACGTGGATCGCTCCGGACGAAGCGTTGCGTCCGAACAGCAGGCCCTGCGGACCTTTCAGCACCTCGACGCGCTCCAGGTCAAAGTAGGTGCCGAGCGCGGCGCCGTGGCGGCCGTGATAGATGCCGTCGGTGTACAGGCCCAGTGCGGGTTCCGACGCGGCGGTGTACGTACCGGCATTGATGCCCCGCACCGTGATGAACATGTAGTTGCTCGAAAAGCTCCCGGACATGCCCGGCACCGCCTTCACCAGCTCCTGCGAGTCCTTGATGCCGGCCTCCCGCAGCGACTCGCCCGTGAACGCCGAAATCGCGATCGGCACTTCCTGGACCGACTCGTCGCGCTTCTGCGCGGAGACGATGATCTCTTCGAGCACCGGGCGGGAGTCGCCTGCCGCCCCGGTCGATTCCTCCGCGTAAGCCCCGCAGCAGAGCGCGGCCGCCATCGCCGCGGTCGTCGAACCCCGAACGTTCCATCCGGATGCGTTCATGTCCCGGTCCCCAATGTGAACACGTTGGCCCGCGAGCGAATCCCGCCACGGACTCTTTCCACTTGCCAGCGCGTACCTGGGCCGGCCCCCCCACGCGCACACTCTACTCTCTTGTCCACTCTTGCGCGAAGCCCGGGCGGGCCAGGAGGCCGCGCCGTAGAAGTCGCGCCAGCGAAACTTCCACCCATCCACGAGGATGGGCCGCGACCGTCAGGTCGCGCCTAGGCGATCCCGACCTCGCGGGCCTGATCCTCGAGGAACGCGACGATAGCGTCGTCCACTTCCCGGCCGGGCGCGGTCTTCGCCTCGAACGCGTCGCGCACGAGGATGAGGCGGTCGACGCCGAGGTCCTCGTAGCGCTTCGCGGTGTCGCCGTCGATCGGGCCCCCGGGCGTGATGATGATCTCGAGGCGCCCAAGGGACGCGGGGCGCTCCGTGTCCCTGGCCGTCTCGGCCAGCACCTGCATCGTCGCCGCCGTGCCGTCAACGTCGCGCCACCCGTACCAGCCGTTGCCCTGGGCCACCGCGCGGCGGAAAGCCGCCTGCGAGTCCCCGCCCACGACGATCGGCGGATGCGGCTTCTGGAGGGGTTGGGGACGGGACTGGATCCCCGAGAACCGCGTGAACCGTCCGTCGAACGCCGGCTTGTCCTGGGTCCACAGCGTGCGCAGCACCTCGATGTGCTCGCTCGTGCGCAGCCCGCGCTCTTCCCACGGTATCCCGAACGCCTCGAACTCGCCGGGCACGAAGCCGACGCCCACGCCGACCACCAGGCGCCCCCTGGAGAGGACATCGATGCTCGCGAGTTCCTTGGCCAGCACGATCGGCTCGCGCTGGGCGATCAGGATGATGCCGGAGCCGATGCGGATGCGTTCGGTCTTCGCCGCCGCGAAGGCGAGGCTCGCCACGGAGTCCATGAAGCACACGTCCGGCGCCACGGGCAATACGGGCTGCTCCGGGTCCATCATGAGCACGTGCTCGGCCGTCCAGACAGACTCGTACCCGAGCTGCTCCGCGGTCACGACGATGCGTTCGATGGAGTCGGGATTGTCGAACGGGCCGAGGTTGAAGCCGAAGAAGCCGTAGTCCATCCGTTGTCCCTGCCGCGCGGTGCAACGCGGCATGGTACAACGGCGCGGTCAGGCGTCCCTCATCGGTCGGCCCCCTCTTCCTGCATGCTCTGGAGAAACGTCTCGGTCTCGATGACGATGAGCTCCCGATAGGTTTCGCCCACCATCTCCCAGGTGCCTGACCATCCCTTCGGCAGCACCAGGTAGTCGCCCGTCTCGAAGATGTGGGCGACACCGTCGGTGCCGGTCAGCACGAGGCCGCCTTCCAGGATGTAGATGAACTCGTCGTACGGGAGGCCGTCGACCTTCAGCACGGCTGGCCCCGACTCGAACACGCCGGAGACGATGTCCCCCTCGAAGACGGACTTGAAGGAGGACTTGTCGTCCCGCTGCGAGACGGTGATGGACGGGTCGCGCGGCGGCAGCGCTTCCAGACCCTCCCCGGCGAGCACCGCCGGGTCGATGCGTACCGGGGCGCCGTCGGCCCAGGCGTTGCCCGCGGCCGCCAGTGCGAGCACGAGTCCCGTCGCGGCGAGCGTGTGATGCCTGCGTGTTCGGATCATGGTTCCTGCTTCCTGTGTCTATTTCTACTAACTTCTCTTGCGCGAGACCTCTCTATGGTTTGCTCATTTCATCTGCAAACGTCTTGGCCTCTATGACCACCAGTTCCCGGTAGTTGCCCAACGTCTCCCAGGTGCCGCAAAAGCCTTTCGGCATGACCAGGAACTCTCCTGCTTCGAATCGCTGCGCGTGACCGTTCTTGTCAGTCAGGATCAAGCTACCGTCGAGCACGTGGATGAATTCATCGTAGCCGACGTCTTCTACCTCAAACTTCTGGGGCTCCAAGTCCACTACCAGTGACAGGATGTCGCCCCCAAAGAGCGCTTTGCTCCAGCCTTTGCTGTCGTGGCCAGAATGAATCCGACGCGGGTTACCGACCGCTTTTTCTTCAAGCGGCGGGTTTTCTTCCATGTCGTCGTGTGACAGGTTGTCCAACGCAATCAGAAATGTTCTATCGCTCATCTGAGGCTCCTTGTGTGTCGGCAGGTGAGGGATCGGTAGTGGAAAGTGTGTTGGTCGTCGTCTGCGCCTCGTACGCATCCCAGGCCGTGTTGATGAGGTAGGCGTACAGCGCCTGCACGTCCTCATCCGAAAGCTCGAAGGGAGGCATCCCCTGCGCCTCGAGGGAACCATCGAGGACCGCCTTCAGGTACTCCGGGCCGGGTGTGAGGCGTAGCCGCAGGTCGGTCGCGGACCCCCGCAGCGACTCGGCGTCATAGCCATGGCAGCCCGCGCACGCCAGGAACACCACGGAGCCCGCGCTCGCCATCTCCGCCTCAAGGCGAGGGACAGCGGGCTTTGGAACGGGTGGCACGTCGGCCCAGGGTGGTGCCGGGGTGCTGCCGCCCAGCGCGTAGGCGAGCAGCCGGGGTTTGCTGCGGGAACGCGGCACCGAGGCGTAACGCGTGAGTTGGGCTGCGGTGACCGACGTGCTGCCATTGCCACTCGGGACGATGATCATCTGACGGCCGTCGACCATGACTGTCGACGCCGCACCACGAATCGCCCCACCCGCCGGCGCGGACCAGAGCTTCTTCCCGGTCGCGCTGTCGTAGGCGCTGAAGAAGCCGTCCGCGCTGCCCTGGAAGACCAGACCGCCGTCGGTGTGCAGCAGTCCGCCGTTCAAGGGCAAGTCATGCCGCTGACGCCACATCGCGGTGTGGGTCACCGGGTCCCACGCGACGACCTCGCCAAAGGACTCCCAGCCGGGGTGTCCCTTGCTCCCGTAGTACCAATCGTAGGAATACCCCAGTTCTGCTGCGCTGCTGCCCTCCGTGGGCTTCTTGAACTCGGGGTAGGTCGCCGCCGGGATGAAGAGCAGCTTCTGCTTCGGATCGAAGGCCATGGCTTCGAAGCTGTGTGCCCCCAGTGAATTAGGCAGCACCACGGCCCCGTCCGGTTGCTCCCACCAACGCGCCGCGGGATCGTAGATCGGCCGGCCCGTGCTCTCGTCAAGGCCCTTGGCCCAGTTGACGCGCACGTAGTTGCGCCCGGAGATGAACGCGCCCGTTTGCGCGTCGAGGACGTAGACGAAGCCATCCTTCCCGACGCTGAAGACGACCCGTCGCTCAGCGCCGCCGGGTCCGACGGGCAGCGTCGCGACCATGATGCCGGTCGGCTCGTAGTTCCAGCCATCCCCGGGCGCCTGCTTGAAGTGCCAGCGGTACGCCCCGGTCTTCGCGTCGAGGGCCACGATTGAGCTGGTGAAGAGTTCATCGCCAGCTCCCTCGCCGCGCTGGCCCGGGTCGATCGGAATCGCGCCGCTGGTCCCGATGTAGAGCTGCGAGAGCCTGGCATCGTAGGTGATGCCCTCCCACGGGTTGCCCGCGCCGGGCGTCTTGCCCTGACCCCAGGTGGCGGCCGCCATCTCGTAGAGCTCGCTCTCCTGCGGCTTCTCGGGATCGCCCGGCACTGTGTAGAAGCGCCAGAGATGACGCCCGGTCCTGCCGTCGAAAGCATTGACGTGGCCGCGGTTCATACCCATCTCGGCGCCGGTGTTGCCGATGAACACCATCCCGTCGCCCACTCGCGGCGCTCCCGTGATCGCGTACAGTTCTGAAGGATCACAGGCCTGCGCTTCCCAGCGCTTCTCGCCACTTGCCTGTTCGATGGCCACGAGGGCGCAGTCGGCGGTGGCAACGATCACCAGATCGTCGTGGAGGGCCACGCCCCGGTTCAGCCGCTGGAAGGTGGCCTGCAAGGCGCTCCCGGCCGGGGCATCGGCGCGCGGCTCGTACGTCCACAGGAGCTTCCCCGTGCGCAGATCGTTCGCGAAGACCTGGCTGCGGGAACCGCTCTGGAAGATCCGACCGTCCTGGATGAGCGGATTGCCCACCAGGCCGTCCGCGGTCGGGAGGTCGACGGACCAGACGAGTCCGAGCGCACTCACCGTCTCGGTGTTGATTTCTTCGAGCTCCGAGTGGTGCTGCATCTCGTGGGTGTTGCCGAGCAGCGGCCAGTCAGTGTTCTCCGGGTCTTCCGCAAATAGGGGGTGACCGGCCGCCAGCAGCAGCGCGAGGGCCGCGGTGGTGCGTCTCATTTGCTCTCCTTACCATGCCATCCCGACAGCCGGCACGATTTCGTCGCGAGCGTTGTCGAGGCGGGGTTGGCCCGTCCCGGCTCGCATCGGTGCGTGGCGTCGGGACGGGCGGGGACAAGCCCCGCCCCTACCCGCCGATGCGGTAGCTGACGTTCACCCCGGCGGTCCGCGGGCGGGTCGCGTTGACTCCGAGCTGGAACGTCGCCGGGTCGAAGATGCGGAGCTGGAGGGCGACCTCGTCGGCGACGTTCTCCACGTAGGCCACGACCCTCCACCGCTCGTCCTCCCAGCCGACCTGGAGGTTGACCGTGCCGCTCGAATCGATCAACCCCAGCGGATGATTGTTCAGGTTCGAGTGGGATTCCGACTGCCAGAAGAACTCCACCGAGCCGAGCCACTCTCCACCCGCGAACGGGTAGTGCACGTTGAGCGCGCCGGATGCGGTGTGCTCCGGACTGTTGGGCGGCCGGTGCCCGTCGCAGCCCGTGCAGACGGCCGCCGGAATTCCGCGGGACTCGACGTCGAGGTAGCCCAGGGCGAGGTGTACGTCGAAGTGCCGGTTGGGCACCCACAGCAGCTCGACTTCCAGACCCGAGCCCTCGACCTCGCCGACGTTGACCACGGCGGCGAATCCGTCCGTCGGGTCGAACACGTCCACCTGCCGATCCTGGTAGTCGTAGGTGAAGGCCGCCGCCGCCACGCGCAGGCGGTCGTCGAGCAGACTCCCCTTGGCGCCGACCTCGTACGCCCACACCTCCTCGGCACCGTAGGTGGCGACGCCGGCGGTGGGCGGCGCCAGCAGCGTCAGCGGATCCGCCGGCTCCGACAGACGCGTCGTTTCGAGCCCCCCGGCCTTGAAGCCCCGGCTGGCCGTGCCGTAGAGCATCAGGTTGTCGCGGACGAAGTAGCGCAGCGCGACCCGCGGCGAGAAATCGTTCCAGCTCTCCCCGCCGGACACCGGAGACGGCGTGTACACCCCGACGACGAAGCCTCCCCCCAGGAACTCCACCTCCCCGTCCCGTTCGTCGCTCGTGTAGCGCCCCCCCACGCTCAGGTCGAGGGCGTCGGTAAGTTGCCACCGCGTCTCGCCGTACACGGCCCAGCCCTGGTAATCGCCGTCGATGTACGCACGCTCGTCGAACATGAGCGGAAACGGGAGCCCGAACAGCCACCCGACGTCCCCGGTCAGGTGGTGCAGGTCGTAGAAGACATCCTCGTTGTAGAAGCTGACCCCCGTGAACCACGAGAGGCGGTCGCGGTCCCCGGAGAGCACGAACTCCTGGCTGAAGTACTCGCTCTCCTGCTGCGATATCCAGTTGCCCAGGTCAATCGGGGTCCCGTCCCAGTCCTCCTGGTAGTCGAACTTGTTGGCGTAGTACCCCGTCAGCGACCGCAGGGCCATGGACCCGGGCAGGTCGATGTTGACGGTCAGGCTCGTCTCGGCCGTCTGGACGCGGTCGTAGTCGCCCGTCGTCGTGTTCGACGTGAGTTCGTCGCCCCACTGCAACGAGCCGTCCGGCATGATCGGCAGGTAAATGGCTCCGGACTGCTCCCGGTCCTCGTATGCGGCCCGAAGCGTCGCGTCACCCCAGTCGGGCTCGTGGCGCAGGGACAGGCGTCCCGCGCTCACCTCGTACCAGAGGTGATCCTCCCCCGTGGTGAGGTTGCGGATGTAGCCGTCCTCTTCCTTCTGCAACACGGCGGCCCGCAGGCCCCAGCGGTCGCCGAGCGGCACGTTTACCATGCCCTCGAGGGCCTGCCGGCCCCGCTCCCCGGCACCGAGCGAGAAGAACGCCCCCGTTTCGTCCAGGTCCGGCGGCGCCGTGATGACGTGGATCGCCCCGGAGGAGGCGTTGCGGCCGAACAGCAGGCCCTGCGGACCCTTCAGCACCTCCACGCGCTCCAGGTCGTAGTAGGTGCCGACGGCCGCCCCGTGGCGGCCCCGGTAGATGCCGTCCGTGTACAGGCCGAGCGCCGGTTCGGAGGCGGCCGTGTAGGTCCCGGCGTTGATGCCGCGCACCGTGATGAACATGTAGTTGCTGGAAATGCTCCCGGACACGCCCGGGACGGCCTTCACGAGCGCCTGCGAGTTCGTGATGCCGGTATTGCGCAGCGCATCGCCCGTGAAGGCCGAGATCGCGATCGGCACCTCCTGGATGGACTCGTCGCGCTTCTGCGCGGAGACGATGATCTCCTCGACGACCGGGCGGGCGTCGGCGTCGCCGTCGGCCGACTCCTCGGCATAGACCCCGAGGCAGAGCGCGGCGGCGAGCGCCGGCGCCGCGCAGGCGCGCCAGTTTGGTTGCGTTGCGTTCATCTCGTTCCCTCCCCTGATGGTACGGGACGGGGTTGTCCCGTCCCGTCTCGAACTCTTGCGTGGACGCTGGGGCGGGAGACCACAAGGGTCTCCTCCCCTACACCTCCCGTCTCGGACGCGTGCATGGCCTCAATCTCCCGCGTCGCCGTCCTGCGCCTCGTGCGCGTCCCACGCGAGGTTGACCAGGTAGGCCCGCAGGGCCGCCGCGCCTTCGTCCGCCATCTCGACGGCCGGCATGCCGCGCGTCACGAGGGCCCCGCCGAACACGGTCTGCAGGTACTCCACGCTCGGCGGCGGCCGCATGCGCAGGTCCAGGGCGGCCAGGCTCGCGACCGCATCGGGGCCGTGGCAGACCATGCAGCCGTACGCTTCGAAAAGTTCCCCGCCCGCCGACGCCAGGGTCGCGTCGAGACGCGGCGCGGGCGGCACGGGGATGTGCGGAAGCTCCGCCCACGGCGGCGCCGGCGCGCTGCCGTCGAGCGCGAACGCGAGCAGGCGGGGGCGGCTGCGGGACCGCGGCACGGAACTGTAGTCCGGGAACCCGCTCCCGCTGGCGCCGGTGGCGGCGTTGCCGCTCGCCACCACGATGTACTGTTTGCCGTCCGCCATCACCGTCGAGGGCGCGCTGCGGACCGTGCCGCCCGCCGGCGCCGACCAGAGGCGCTCCCCGGTGGCCGCGTCGTAGGCCACGAGGTACCCCTCGGCGAGGCCTTGGAACACGAGGCCGCCGGCCGTGTGCAGCGCGCCGCCGTTCATCGGCAGCGCGTGGCGGGCGCGCCAGACCTCCGTCTGCAGCACCGGGTCCCAGGCCACCAGTTCTCCGAAGGCCTCCCAGTCGGGATCTCCCCCGCTTCCGTAGCGGGCGTCGAACGCGACGCCGAGCCCACCCGCGATCCCGTCCCCACCCACGGCCGCCTGGTGGAGCGCCGGCATGGTCTGGGCGGGAATGAACACCACGTGTTTCTCGGGATCGAACGCCAGGGCCTCCCAGTTGTGGGCGCCCATGCCCGCCGGCGAGACCACCGCCCGCCCGTCCGGCTGCTCCCAGTAGCGCGCGTCGGGCAGGTAGATCGGCCGGCCCTCCTCGTCGAGCCCGCTGGCCCAGTTCACGGGCACGTGATTGCGTCCCGACAGGAACTCCCCGGTATCCGCGTCGAGCACGTAGACGAAGCCGTCCTTCGGCACGCTGAGGACCACGCGCCGCTCTCCGTCGACATCCGGCAGGCTCGCGAGCATCAGCCCGACCGCCGGCTCGAAGTTCCAGCCGTCGCCCGGGTTCTGCTTGAAGTGCCAGACGTACTCGCCCGTCTTCGCGTCGAGCGCCACCACGGAGTTGGTGAACAGCTCGTCGCCCGCACCCGCTCCGCGGGCCAGGGGGTTCAGCGGCGCCGCCCCCCCGACGCCGATGTAGAGCCGCTCCGAGCGCGGATCGTAGACCATCGCGTCCCACACGCTGCCGCAGCCCTTCGTGCGTTCGTACCAGCCCTCGCCCCAGGTGGCGGCCGCCATGCGGTAGAGGTCGCTCTCCGGCGGCTTCGAGGGATCCCCCGGGACGGTATAGAAGCGCCACAGGTGGCCGCCGGTGGCGGCGTCGAAGGCGTCGACGTGGCCACGGCTCATGCCCGAGTCCCCGCAGGCGTTGCCCGTGAACACCATGCCGCCCCCGACCCGCGGCGCCGCCGTGATGGTCTGGTTGTTCCCCTGGCCGCAGGCCCGGGCCTCCCAGCGTTGCGTGCCGGTCTCCTGGTCCACGGCCACGAGCCGGCAGTCGCCGGTGCCGACGATGACGAGGTCCCCGTGCAGCGCCACCCCGCGGTTGAAGCTCATGCCGTAGGCCTCGACGAACGTCCCCTCCCCCGGTCCGGGCCGCGGGTCGAAGGTCCAGAGCACCTCGCCCGTGCGCAGGTCGTTGGCGTAGATGACGCTGCCCGCGCCGCTCTGGAAGATCCTGCCGCCGGCGATCAGCGGATTCCCGACCGGGCCCTTGACCGCCGGCAGGTCCACCCACCAGGCGAGGCCCAGGCGCCCGACGGTGTCGGTGTTGATCTGGGCGAGAGCGGCGTGGTGCTGCATCTCGTGGGTGTTGCCGAGCAGCGGCCAGTCAGTGTTCTCCGGGTCTTCCGCAAATAGGGGGTGACCGGCCGCCAGCAGCAGCGCGAGGGCCGCGGTGGTGCGTCTCATTTGCTCTCCTTACCATGCCATCCCGACAGCCGGCACGATTTCGTCGCGAGCGTTGTCGAGGCGGGGTTGGCCCGTCCCGGCTCGCATCGGTGCGTGGCGTCGGGACGGGCGGGGACAAGCCCCGCCCCTACCCGCCGATGCGGTAGCTGACGTTCACCCCGGCGGTCCGCGGGCGGGTCGCGTTGACTCCGAGCTGGAACGTCGCCGGGTCGAAGATGCGGAGCTGGAGGGCGACCTCGTCGGCGACGTTCTCCACGTAGGCCACGACCCTCCACCGCTCGTCCTCCCAGCCGACCTGGAGGTTGACCGTGCCGCTCGAATCGATCAACCCCAGCGGATGATTGTTCAGGTTCGAGTGGGATTCCGACTGCCAGAAGAACTCCACCGAGCCGAGCCACTCTCCACCCGCGAACGGGTAGTGCACGTTGAGCGCGCCGGATGCGGTGTGCTCCGGACTGTTGGGCGGCCGGTGCCCGTCGCAGCCCGTGCAGACGGCCGCCGGAATTCCGCGGGACTCGACGTCGAGGTAGCCCAGGGCGAGGTGTACGTCGAAGTGCCGGTTGGGCACCCACAGCAGCTCGACTTCCAGACCCGAGCCCTCGACCTCGCCGACGTTGACCACGGCGGCGAATCCGTCCGTCGGGTCGAACACGTCCACCTGCCGATCCTGGTAGTCGTAGGTGAAGGCCGCCGCCGCCACGCGCAGGCGGTCGTCGAGCAGACTCCCCTTGGCGCCGACCTCGTACGCCCACACCTCCTCGGCACCGTAGGTGGCGACGCCGGCGGTGGGCGGCGCCAGCAGCGTCAGCGGATCCGCCGGCTCCGACAGACGCGTCGTTTCGAGCCCCCCGGCCTTGAAGCCCCGGCTGGCCGTGCCGTAGAGCATCAGGTTGTCGCGGACGAAGTAGCGCAGCGCGACCCGCGGCGAGAAATCGTTCCAGCTCTCCCCGCCGGACACCGGAGACGGCGTGTACACCCCGACGACGAAGCCTCCCCCCAGGAACTCCACCTCCCCGTCCCGTTCGTCGCTCGTGTAGCGCCCCCCCACGCTCAGGTCGAGGGCGTCGGTAAGTTGCCACCGCGTCTCGCCGTACACGGCCCAGCCCTGGTAATCGCCGTCGATGTACGCACGCTCGTCGAACATGAGCGGAAACGGGAGCCCGAACAGCCACCCGACGTCCCCGGTCAGGTGGTGCAGGTCGTAGAAGACATCCTCGTTGTAGAAGCTGACCCCCGTGAACCACGAGAGGCGGTCGCGGTCCCCGGAGAGCACGAACTCCTGGCTGAAGTACTCGCTCTCCTGCTGCGATATCCAGTTGCCCAGGTCAATCGGGGTCCCGTCCCAGTCCTCCTGGTAGTCGAACTTGTTGGCGTAGTACCCCGTCAGCGACCGCAGGGCCATGGACCCGGGCAGGTCGATGTTGACGGTCAGGCTCGTCTCGGCCGTCTGGACGCGGTCGTAGTCGCCCGTCGTCGTGTTCGACGTGAGTTCGTCGCCCCACTGCAACGAGCCGTCCGGCATGATCGGCAGGTAAATGGCTCCGGACTGCTCCCGGTCCTCGTATGCGACCCGAAGCGTCGCGTCACCCCAGTCGGGCTCGTGGCGCAGGGACAGGCGTCCCGCGCTCACCTCGTACCAGAGGTGATCCTCCCCCGTGGTGAGGTTGCGGATGTAGCCGTCCTCTTCCTTCTGCAACACGGCGGCCCGCAGGCCCCAGCGGTCGCCGAGCGGCACGTTTACCATGCCCTCGAGGGCCTGCCGGCCCCGCTCCCCGGCACCGAGCGAGAAGAACGCCCCCGTTTCGTCCAGGTCCGGCGGCGCCGTGATGACGTGGATCGCCCCGGAGGAGGCGTTGCGGCCGAACAGCAGGCCCTGCGGACCCTTCAGCACCTCCACGCGCTCCAGGTCGTAGTAGGTGCCGACGGCCGCCCCGTGGCGGCCCCGGTAGATGCCGTCCGTGTACAGGCCGAGCGCCGGTTCGGAGGCGGCCGTGTAGGTCCCGGCGTTGATGCCGCGCACCGTGATGAACATGTAGTTGCTGGAAATGCTCCCGGACACGCCCGGGACGGCCTTCACGAGCGCCTGCGAGTTCGTGATGCCGGTATTGCGCAGCGCATCGCCCGTGAAGGCCGAGATCGCGATCGGCACTTCCTGGATGGACTCGTCGCGCTTCTGGGCGGAGACGATGATCTCCTCGACGACCGGGCGGGCGTCGGCGTCGGCGTCGCCGTCGGCCGACTCCTCCGCAGAGACGCCATGGCAGAGTAGGGCGGCCATGACCGGCGCAGCGCAGCCGCGCCAGGTCGTTTGTGTTCCGTTCATTTCATCCCCCTCCCATACACGTCGGGTCTCGAATGCATACTACATGGCCTCAATCCCCCGAGCCCCCGTCCTGCGCCTCGTGCGCGTCCCACGCGAGGTTGACCAGGTAGGCGCGCAGGGCCGCCGCGCCTTCGTCCGCCATCTCGACGGCCGGCATGCCGCGCGTCACGAGGGCCCCGCCGAACACGGTCTGCAGGTACTCCACGCTCGGCGGCGGCCGTATGCGCAGGTCCAGCGCGCCCACGAGGGCGACGGCGCCAGTGCCATGGCAGGTCATGCAGCCGTACGCCTCGAAGAGGCCCTCCCCCGCCGCCGCCAGGGTCGCGTCGAGGCGGGGTGCGGGCGGTGCGGGGATGTGTGGACTCTCCGCCCACGGCGGCGCCGGAGCACTGCCGTCGAGGGCAAACGCGAGCAGGCGGGGACGGCTGCGGGCCCGCGGTACGGAACTGTAGTCCGAGAACGCGCTCCCGGGGCCGGCGGTGGCGATGTTGCCGCTCGCCACCACGATGTACTGCTTGCCGTCCGCCATCACCGTCGACGGTGCGCTGCGCACCGTGCCGCCGGCCGGCGCCGACCAGAGCCGCTCCCCGGTCGCCGCGTCGTAGGCCACCAGGTAGCCCTCGGCCAGGCCCTGGAAGACGAGGCCGCCTGCCGTGTGCAGCGCGCCGCCGTTCATGGGCAGCGCGTG
Source organism: Pseudomonadales bacterium (assembly GCA_963664635.1). Taxonomy (GTDB): domain Bacteria; phylum Pseudomonadota; class Gammaproteobacteria; order Pseudomonadales; family Azotimanducaceae; genus VXNE01. Next base: position 3,128,941 of record OY761542.1, read on the forward strand.
GCGCTGGCGCCAGACCTCCGTCTGCAGCACCGGGTCCCAGGCCACCAGCTCGCCGAAGGCCTCCCAGCCCGCATGTCCCTTGCTCCCGTAGTGCGCGTCCACCACGACGCCCAGCTCCGCCGTGAGCCCCTCGGCGTCCGTGGCCGCCTGGTGGAGCGTCGGCATGGTCTGGACGGGAATGAAGACCACGTGCTTCTCGGGATCGAACGCCAGCGCGTCCCAGCTATGGGCTCCCATGCCCGCCGGCGAGACCACCGCCCGGCCGTCCGGCTGTTCCCAGTAGCGCGCGTCGGGCAGGTAGATGGGCCGGCCTTCCTCGTCGAGCCCGCTGGCCCAGTTCACGGGGACGTAGTTGCGGCCCGACAGGAACTCCCCGGTGTCCGCGTCGAGCACGTAGACGAAACCGTCCTTCGGCACGCTGACGACCACGCGCCGCTCCCCGTCCACGTCCGGCAGGCTCGCGAGCATCAACCCGACCGCCGGCTCGAAGTTCCAGCCGTCGCCGGGATTCTGCTTGAAGTGCCAGACGTACTCGCCCGTCTTCGCATCGAGGGCCACGACAGAGTTCGTGAACAGCTCGTCGCCCGCGTTCGCTCCCCGGGCCGTGGGGTTGAGCGGCGACGGACCCCCGACCCCGATGTACAGCCGCTCCGAGCCCGGGTCGTAGACCATCGCGTCCCACACGCTGCCGCAGCCCTTCGTGCGTTCGTACCAGCCGTCGCCCCAGGTGGCGGCCGCCATGCGGTAGAGGTCGCTCTCCGGCGGCTTCGAAGGATCGCCCGGCACGGTGTAGAACCGCCATGCGTGACGCCCGGTGTCGGCGTCGAACGCGTCCACGTGGCCGCGGCTCATGCCAGAGTCCCCGCAGGCATTGCCCGTGAACACCATGCCGCCCCCGACCCGCGGCGCCGCGGTGATGGTCTGGCTGTTCCCCTGGTCGCACGCCTGGGCCTCCCAGCGTTGCGCGCCCGTCTCCCGGTCCACGGCCACCAGCCGGCAGTCGCCGGTGCCAACGATGACGAGCTCCCCGTGCAGCGCCACGCCGCGGTTGAAGTTCATGCCCATGGCTTCGACGAACGTCCCCTCCCCCGGGCCGGGTCGGGGGTCGAAGGTCCACAGTTGCTCGCCCGTGCGCAGGTCGTTGGCGTAGATGACGCTGCCGGCTCCGCTCTGGAAAATCCTGCCGTCGGCGATCAGCGGATTGCCGACCAGGCCCTTGACCGTGGGCAGGTCCACCCACCAGGCGAGGCCCAGCCGGCCGACGGTGTCGGTGTTGATCTGGGCGAGGTCCGCGTGGTGCTGCATCTCGTGGGCGTTGCCCAGCAGCGGCCAGTCGGTGTTCTCCGGATCGTCCGCGTACGCGGCGTGGACTGCCGCGAGCAGCAGGGTGACGGCTGCGGTCTTGTGTACCATTCCCGGTCCCCTTGTGTCCCTTCCCGGTCCCCTTGTGTCCCTTCCCGGCGCGCTGCAATGGAGGCAGTTTCGCGCCAGCGAAACTGGAACGCGCGCTCGCGCGCGCGGTCTCCCCTACGTGTCCAGGCCCAGTTCCTGCATGCTGCGCAGATACGTCTGCGCCTCGACGACGATGAGTTCCCGGTAGGTGCCGCCGACCATCTCCCAGGTGCCGGTCCAGCCCTTGGGCAGCACCAGGTGGTCGCCGGTCCGGAAGGTGTGCGCCACGCCGTCGTCGGCGCCGGTCAGCACGAGTTCGCCCGCCAGGACGTAGATGAACTCGTCGAACATGAGGTCCTCGACCTGCATCGCGAGCGGCCCCGACTCGTACACCGAGGAGATGATGTCGCCCTCGAAGACGGACTTGAAGAACGACTGGACGCCATCCTGCTCCGGCCCCGGTTCAAGGCCCTGCCCGGCGAGCACGGCCGGGTCGATACGTACGGGCGCGCCGCTCGTGTGAGTTAGCTCCATGGTGCTTGCCTGCTCTGCCATGCCGATTCCCCCTGGTTTCCCGTTGTGTGTTCTCGAAGCGTACCTCAATGCCGCTTCTGCCCCCTGTGTCGGGGCCGGCAGCGACCCTCCGAAAGCGTTGTAGAGGTCGTAAACGCCAAACCAGACCGGTGGCTGCTCGACCAACACCTTCGCGGCCCAGTTCACCGGATTGGACTTCCCGCTCTGCGCCCGGAGCAGCACTTCCACGTCGTCCCGGGGTTGCCAGAGCGCGCTCAGGCGCACCGCCCGCGAATCGGTGGAGTACGCGTCGTCGACACCGGGATTCACGTTCTCGAACCAGCCGTCGGCAGTTCCGTACGTGCCGGCCAGGCGTATCGCGAACGTGTCCGAGAGCACCGCGTTGAAGGCCCCGTGGGCCTCCAGCAGGCCGAAGCTGCCCGCGCCTACCGTCACGTAGTGCGCGTTCTCCATCTCGGGGCGCCGCGTGATGAAGTTCACCGCGCCGCCGGTGGTGTTCTTGCCGTACAGCGTGCCCTGCGGACCCCGCAGGACCTCGACGCGCTCGAGGTCGAAGTGCGGCACGGCGTTCAGCGCCTGATTGCCCTTGTAGACCTCGTCGACGTACATCCCGATGGGGCTCTGCTGGTGGAAACTGTAGTCGCCCATCGACAGCCCGCGCAGGGAGAAGACGGGCGTCCCGTCACCCTTGAGCGGGAGTTCCTGCATGTTGGGAACCAGGTCCGCGAGTTCGTTCAGGTTGCGCAGGCGGGACACCTCGAGGTCTTCGCTCGTGAGCGCCGTGACGGAGACGGGAACATCCTGTAGGTTCTCCGCGCGCTTCTGCGCGGTCACGACGACTTCTTCGATGACGACTCCGCCCTGGGCGTTCCCAGCGCCCGTGTCTTGCGCGACGCTGCCGACGGCCAGGAGGCAGGCCGCCGTCGCCGCGCCGCTCCGACGCAGGGTCCGCAGGGTTCCCGGATGGTTCCGCATGCCCCCCCCCAACATTGTGAGATCGAAATATAGCAATAGATTTGCCTGACTGCGCACTTCAGTCCGCGGAGCCGCTGGTGATCGACAAGGGCCGGCGCCCCGCATCCGCCCTCCGCGAAGATGGCGCACCGTCCCGCGAGCCTGTACGCTTTCGCTCCCCGGGGGACCACCATGGGCCGGGACCAGCACGTGCGTTCGAGAGACGGATCTGGCCCTGGCGCGCGGCGGGCCGGAAGGCAGGCCGAGCGGACAACAAGCACATCCACCGGACGTAGCGATGTTCGACACGCAAGACGCAATCCTCGCGCAACTCCGCGCCGGCGAAGACGGCCGCGCGGAATTCAAGGAGTTGCGGCTTGGCGCCCGTGGCGTGGTCTCGCCGAATGCAGAAGACCTGGCCGGCGAGTTGGTCGCGTTCGCCAACGCCGGAGGCGGTACCGTCTTCGCTGGGGTGGACGACCAGGGGAATGCCGTCGGCGTTCCTGCAGACCAGTTGGATGGCGTGGAACAGTGGGCGCTCAACGCCGCCACCCACAACTGCGATCCGCCCATCCGCCCCACCGTCCGCAAGGCCGTGCTTCCGGCCGGGCCCGGTGGCGACCGACACGTACTGCTGATAGAGGTCCCGCGCGGCCTCTACGTCCACCGCACTGCCGGCGGGCGCTACTACATTCGAGTCGGCTCCACGAAACGCGACCTGACCCCAGCCGAACTCGCGCGGCTGTTCCAACAGCGGGGTCGCGAGTACGTCTTCGACGAACGGTCCGTGCCCAGCGCCACCGTGGAAGACCTGAGTCGGCCACGCCTCGAGGGGTTTTTCGGACGCTCGCCGACGATCCCCTGGCTCGACCTGCTGCGCAACACTCGGGTAACGTCTCGGGACGAGGTGGGCGTGGACCGGCCCACGGTCGCCGGTCTGCTGGTCTTCGCCAGCGAACCGACGGACTTCCTGGCCTCCGGCTCCATCGAAGCCGCGGCCTATGGCGGCACGCGTCTGTCTTCCGACGATCTCAGCCACGCGGAGCGCCTGGCCGGTCCGGTCTCCGACCAGATCGACGCCGGAATCGCCTTCGTCGCCCGGTTCATGCAGAAGCTTCCGGGTGGCGCAGCCGCATACGACATCGACGTGGTCGACGAGGCCATCGTCAACGCGGTCGCGCATCGCGACTACGCCATCGCCGGCTCCAAGATCCGCCTCTTCCTGTTCGCGGACCGCCTCGAACTCTACAGCCCCGGCCGGCTTCCCAACACCATCACCCTGCAGGACATGGCCTACCGCACGTTCACCCGCAATCAACTGCTCGTCAGCTTCCTGTCACGCATTCGGAGCAAGCGGAGCGGCAACGTCTTTCTGGAGTCGCGGGGCGAGGGGGTACGGAAGATACTCGAGGATGGCGAAGCGCACTCCGGCTGGCGTCCGGAGTACGAGTTGTTCGGAGATGAGCTTCGGTTGACCCTGTGGGCGAAGGGAAGCGCGACATAGCCCTGACTCCCTCCCCGGCCGATTCCCTGCGGAGGCGCCGCGACCGGGGTTCAAGCCGCTGCTGCGTTGCCAAGCGCCCCGCGGATCACGGCACGGGCCAGCACGTCCGCCGCGTCGCACACGGGCAGGTCCGAGCGTAGCCGCTCGGCGACCACGGACAGCTCCGTGCACGCGACCACCAGGCACTGCGCGCCCCGGGCCTGGAGATCTTCCGCCGCCCGGTCGCACGCCGCGACCTGCCCGGGCGTGTGCCGCCCGGCCTTGACGGCGCGGATCAGGTCCATCAGTTCCACCTGGAGTTCCGACCCGGGATAAAGGACACCCACCCCGAGCCGCTCGAACCAGGGTTCGTAGAGTCGGATGCGCATCAGTGCGCTGGAGGCGAGCATTCCCACCCGCGCCAGGCCCGGGCACAGCCCGCCGGCGTCCCGGGCGGTCATCTCGATCAGGTTCAGGACGGGAAGGTCCACCGCCGCCGCCACCTCCGCGTGGTAGTGGTGCGCCGTGTTGCACGGGATGACCAGGAAGTCCGCGCCCTGCCGCTCGAGGCCCCTGGCCATCTCGACCAGGCACGGCACGGGGCTCTCGCCCGTGCCCCCGATCAACGCCTCGATCCGCGACGGCACGCCGGGGTTGCTGTCGACCAGCATCCGGATGTGGTCGGCATCGTCCCGGGCCGGCGTCGCCCGGATCACCCGGCGCATGAGGTCCACCGTCGCTTCCGGCCCCATGCCGCCGAGGATGCCGACCGTCTTCCGGGCCGGGGCGTTCACGACGCGCCCGGGTCGGCGAAGCCGAAGGACTCGCGGTACGCGAACAGGGCCTGGGCGCCCCCCGTATGGACGAACACCACGTTGTCGTCCGCACCGAAACGGCCTTCGCGGACCAGGGCGATCAGCCCCGCCGCCGCCTTCCCGGTGTAGACCGGGTCCAGCAGGATACCGTCGGTACGGGCGAACAGCCGGATCGCTTCGAGCGTGTCCGGCGCGGGAATGCCGTAGCCCGGACCCACGTAGTCCGAGTCGGCGACCACCTGGTCGCGCCGGACCGCCCCGGGCATCCCGAGGTACTCGGCCGTCCGCTCCGCCAGCCCGAACACGCGCTCTTCCTGCTCCTGCCTCTGCGCGCGTACGCTGATCCCCAGCACCGGAACACCGCTGTTGCTGCCCGAGAACCCCGTGACCAGCCCCGCCTGGGTCCCGGTGCTCCCCGTCGCATGGACGACGTGGGCAATCTCGAGTCCGGCGGTGTTGGCCTGGTGCAGCAGTTCGATGGCGCAGTTGACGTAGCCGAGCGCGCCGGTCTCGTTGGAACCCCCGCCCGGGACGATGTACGGCTTCCTGCCGTCACTCCGGAGTTGCCCGGCCAGTTCCTGCATCGCCGCGTTCATGTCGGAACCGCCCGGAAAGCCGTGCAGGGTGGCGCCGTGGAGCCGGTCCAGCAGCACGTTGCCGTTGCAGCGGTAGTCGACGTCCGGCAGGGCCGCCCGGTCCTCCAGCAGGAGGTGGCAGTGCATGCCCAGCTTCGCGGCAGCGGCGGCCGTCTGGCGCGCGTGGTTGGATTGCGTCGCCCCCTGGGTGATCACGGTGTCGGCGCCGCGCTCCGCCGCGTCCGCCATCAGGAACTCCAGCTTGCGGGTCTTGTTGCCGCCGCCGGCGAGGCCCGTGCAGTCGTCGCGCTTGATCCAGAGCTTCGGTCCGCCCAGGACGCCGGACAGGCGTTCCAGCGGCTCCAGGGGCGTCGGCAGGTGCGCGAAGCGCAGTCGTGGGAACCGGGCGAGATGCATGCAGATGTCTCCGGGTTCGAGAGGCCGCCGCAGGCGGCGCATCGGCCGCCGGGCCGGTCCCCGACTGTAGCGACCGTAGCCATCCACCCGCAACCGCCACCCTGTCCGAGGTGTTTCGGGCCGGCTGTATGCGCATGCGGCCACGGCCGGCCCGGTATCATCGGCGGGAGAGCGCCGCATGGCCGGCGAGAGGAGCCCCATGAGACCCGAACCGGCGGCCGCGGCCTGCGGCGCTACATCCGCACAGCGGGGTTAGCAGACACCGTGCGACGCATCGGGCAACTCGCCGTCATTACCGTGGCCGCCGGCGCGATCTACCCGTTGCTGTACCTGCGGCAGAACTTCGAAGTCTCCATGCTGGAGACGTTCGGCATCACGGCGTCGCAACTGGGCCAGTGCAACGCCCTGCTCGGCGTGCTCTTCGTCGTCACCTACCTGCCGAGCGGGTGGCTGGCGGACCGGGTGTCGCCGCGCTACCTGATGTCGCTGTCGCTGCTGTGCGCCGGTCTGCTCGGCGTCTGGTTCTCCGGCACGCCCTCCTTCGCACAACTGCAGCTCATCTACGCGGGCTGGGGGCTCGCCACCGGCCTCACCTTCTGGTCGGCCCACATCAAGGCAGTCGCCGTTCTCGCCAGGGGCGATGAACAGGGCCGGTTCTTCGGCATCCTCGACGGGGGCCGGGGACTGGTCGAGGCGCTGCTGGCGACGGTCGCGGTCGCGGCGTTCGCGTACTGGCTCGAAGGGCTGGGCGAGCCGACCGAGGCGGCGCTGCGCAAGGTCATCTGGCTGTACGTCGGGAACATGCTCGCGCTGGCGCCCGTCGTCCTGTTCGTGGTCGACGACAGTCGCTCGGACGACGCCGGCCGCCACGCCGTGTCCCTCGCCCAGACCGCGCGGGACCTGCGGATCGTCCTCGCCAAGCCCCAGGTCTGGCTGGCGGCCGTCTGCATCATGACCGGCTACCAGTTGTTCTTCGCCACCTACGCATTCTCCGCGTACCTGCAGCAGAACTTCGGGCTGACGGCGGTGACCGTCGGCACGATCACCGTCGCCAAGCTGTGGATGCGCCCAATCGGCGCCATCGGCGCGGGGTTCCTCGGCGACTACCTGAACCGCGAAAAGCTGCTGGCCGTGCTCCTCGTGCTCGGCTCCTGCGCGTTGGCGAGCCTGGCCGTGCTCCCCCTCGACGCCGCCACGGCGGTGCTGCTGCCGATCGTGCTGATCGTGGGTCTGGTGACCTACGCGGTACGGGGCATCTACTGGGCCACCCTGGAGAGCTGCGGCGTGCCCGACCGCGTCAAGGGGCTCGCCATCGGCGTGATCTCGCTGATCGGGTACGCGCCGGACATCTACCTGCCGCTGCTCCGGAGCGCGCTGGTAGACCGCCTGCCGGGCCAGTCCGGCTACAGCGTCTACTTTCTGGGGGTCGCGGCGTTCGGCCTCGTCGGAGCGGTGGCGGCCCGGCGCCTCGCGCGCCTTGCACACGACCGGCAACGCTCGGGGACTGGCCCGGCCCCAACCGTTCGACCACAGCAGACGCGCGTCGACGCCGTCGCGCCCGGTCACCCGCCCGGCGGATAGAGCTCCAGGCCCTCGTCGGCCCGCAGCAACGGCCGCCCGAGAATCATGTCGGCAGCCCGTTCCGCCACCATGATCGTCGGGGCGTTGAGGTTGCCGTTGGTGACGGCCGGGAAGATGGAAGAGTCGACCACCCGGAGCCGCTGGAGCCCACGCACGCGGCACTCCGGGTCGACCACCGCCGCGGCGTCGTCGGCGTCCCCCATCCTGCAGGCGCCCGCGGGATGGTAGGCGCTCTCGACGCTGCCGCGGACCCACTCATCGATCGCCGCGTCGCTCACCACCCCTTCCCCAGGCTGAAGCTCCTCGCCCCGGTACCGGGCGAGCGCCGGCTGGCCCACGATTCCGCGCAGCAGACGCACGCAGGCGCGCCAGGCGCGCATATCGTCCGCATGCGTGAGGTAGTTGAAGCGGATCCGCGGCGGATCGTCCACGTCGGACGACACGATGCGCACGTGGCCGCGGCTGCTCGGCCGGTTGTGCCCGAGATGCACCTGGAAGCCGTGGCCCCGCAGTGCCTGGGCGCCGTCGTAGCGCACGGCGGCGGGCAGGAAGTGGAGCTGCACGTCCGGCCACGCCCGGTCGGGGGCGGACCGCAGGAACGCACCGGCCTCGAAGTGGTTGGTGCTGCCGAGCCCGTCCCGGAACAGCAGCCAGCGCAGGCCGATACGGGCTCTGCCCAGCGGGTTCAGCCAGCCGTTCAGGGTGATGGGTTCGCGGCACCGATACTGGCAATAGACTTCCAGGTGATCCTGCAGGTTCTCGCCCACGCCGGGCAGCTCGTGCCGCAGCGGCACCCCGGCATCGGACAATACGTCCGCGGGGCCGACCCCCGAGCGCTGCAGCAGCGCCGGCGAACCGATGGCGCCCGCCGCCAGGATGACCTCTCGCGTGGCATGGGCCTCGACAACGCGACCGCCGCGGCGCAAGCGGACGCCGGTCGCGACGCCGCCATCGCACAGGACCGCCTCCGCGGTCACGCCCGTCATCACGGACAGGTTCGGCCGGGTGCGGGCCGGCGCGAGGTAGGCGCGGGACGCCGACGCACGCACGCCGCCGTCGACGGTCATCGGCAGGGCGCCGAACCCCTCCTGCCGGTAGCCGTTGCAGTCGTCCGTGCGTGCGTAACCCGCCTCCCGTCCTGCCGCCACGAACGCGGCGTAGAGCGGATTGCGCCCGGCGTTGTTGCCGCCGCCCGTGCGCAGCGGCCCGTCGCCGCCGCGAAACGCGTCCGCCCCGCCCTGCCAGGTCTCGGCGCGCCGGAAGTACGGCAGGCAGTTGCGGTAGTTCCAGCCGGCCGCGCCGAGCGCTTCCCACGCGTCGAAGTCGCGCCCGTGTCCGCGCACGTACACCATGCCGTTGATGGACGAGGAACCGCCGAGCACCTTGCCCCGGGGGCAGTCGAGGCGCCGCCCCCCGAGGCCCGGCTCCGGTTCGGACACGAACCCCCAGTTGCATCGGCGGAGGTTCATCGCCTGCGAGAAGGCGGCCGGCATCCGGATGAAGAGGTGGTTGTCGCGTCCGCCCGCCTCCACGAGCAGCACCCGGCGCTCGGGAACCGCCGACAGCCGGTGCGCCAGGACGCAACCCGCCGAGCCGGCGCCAACCACGATGTAGTCGTAGCCGGACCGCTGCATGGGCGGGCCGTTACCGCCCGAGGTGCTCGCGCACGAACTCGCGCTGCACGCGGCCCATCTCTTCGGCGCCCTCGGAGAGCCACACGATGTGCCCGCCCTCCTCCAGGGTGTGGAGCCTCGAGTCCGGGATCAGGCGGTGGGCCGTCTCCGCGTGCTCGTAGTCGACATCGCCGTCGCGGCGCCCGTGACAGATCAGTGTCGGACACTGGATCTGCTCGAGCGGCAGCGGGCCTTCGATGCGCGCGAACTGCGTCAGGTCGTTCTCGAGTCCGGCCCGGCGCGCTCCGTAGGGCGCCAGGCTCTGCTGGAGGTGCCCCGCGAATGCGAAGCGTACCGGGTCGTCCAGGACGCGCCGCGCCTCGGCCTCGCGTTGCGCCGCGTCGAACGTGCTCGATTGGACGAGGAGCTGCTTCACGGTCGTCCGCGGGAAACGGTCGAACATCCAGGTCTGCAGCCTCGAGCCCGTATCGGAGAACACCATCGCCCGCGCCCAGGCCGGGACGTGGACCGGGTAGACCGTCGTCACGGCGCAGGTGAGGACCACGGCGGCGACGCGGTCGGGGTGCCGTCCCGCGAAGTGGATGGCAGGCGGCCCGCCCGCCGACGCGCCGTAGACGGCGACCCGGTCTATCCCGAGCGCGTCGAGCAGGGCCGCCATGGCATCGGCCTGCTCTTCGAAGGTCCGGCCGGTGGCGAGGGGCGTGCGCAGGTAGCCGGGGCGCGAGACGCAGATCGTCCCGAAATCCCGGAACGTCGCGGCGGCGACCAGTCTGCCCTGGTCGTAGCCGCCCGGCCCGCCGTGCACGCACAGCACGAACGGCGCCGCTCCCTCCGTGGCGTACTCCATCGGACCCCGGGCCGTCGCGGCGACCTCGGAGCCCTGGTTCAGTTCCCGCACCAGGCGCTCGCGCCACTTCCGCACTCCAAACATCGCCGTGTGTCCTCGGTCGTTTCCCCTTCAGCCGCCGGGCGACCAGGTCAGCCCCAGCCTGAAGCGCCGGCCCCTGGCCGTGTGTCAAGCAGCGCGCGGAACGAGGGCGCTCCGCGGTCAGCAAGACAACTGGCGCGCTACCCGCCCTGGCCCAGCGACTCCGCGAACCCCTGGATGTCCCGGATCGTCGCCCGATAGACATGCGGCACCAGCGCCGGGCTCTCGGTATCCGAGCCATGGTACGTACCGTTCACCGTGCGGCTCGCGGTGGGGACGCCGGCGGCCATCAAACGGCGGGCATAGATCAGCCCCTCGTCCCGCAGGGGATCGAGCTCGTTCACCGAGACGGTGTGCGGCGGGAGCCCCACGAGATCCTCCACCCGCGCCTGGTACGGCCAGGCGAGCGGATCGTCGACGTGCTCCCCGCTGGGGTCGTAGATCTTGACCAGGGCCTGACATATCGCGGCATCGAGCTGGTAGCCGCCGTTCTCGCGCCACGACACGAGCTCCGGGGGCGCCGGGTCGAACGTTCCCGCGATGTACGGGCAGCACGAGTAGATTCCGGCGATCTCGTCGATCCAGCCTTCCCGCTTCGCCTTCAACGCGACGGCGAGACACAGGTTGCCGCCGCCGGACTCGCCGGAGACGACCAGGTGCGAGATGCCGAGCGCGGCCCGGTTCCGGTACGCCCACCGCGTGCCCGTGGCGCAGTCGTCGAGCCCGGCCGGAAACGGATGGTCGCCGAGCTTGCCGGCGCCGTTGCGGAACTCCACGCCGACGACGCAGAGCCCCGTCGCGGCCAGTTCGTCACGCCAGTGCACGAACAGGGGATCCGCCGCCGCGCACATCACCATGGCGCCGCCGTGGGTGTGGACGATGCCCGGCAGGACGCCGTCGCGGTCCGCCGGTTCGTGGATGAAGAGCGGGATCTCGTTGCCGTCGACGCCCGCGATCACCTCCGTCCGCCGACGGATCCCCTCCACCGGGGGAACGGCGACGAAGGTCTCCGCGTAGACGGCGTCGACCTCCGCCTCCATGGCGGCCGCGTAGGCGAGCAGCTCTTCATACGAAGAGTCGGGGCCGATGGCTTGCGGCTGGTCCAGCACCTCGTCGATTCCGGCGACCGCCGGGAGCACGGCCGGATCGAGGCGGGGATCGGTGGCGAGGGTGCGTTCGGGGTTGCCCAGCTTGCCCGGCAGATGGATGGTGGGTGTGGTCATGCGGTCTCCTCGGTCTGCGTTGCGAATCGTGGGAGCGGCTGACCGCCCCCAACCCAAAGTCCCCTAACCCAGAGAGGACGCGAACCCAGCGATATCGCGCACGGTCGCCCGATAGACATGCGGCAGCAGTGCCAGGCTCTCCGTGTCCCCGCCGTGGTGCGTACCGTTCACGGTGCGACTCGCGGTCGGGACGCCGGCGGCCATCAGGCGGCGGGCGTAGATCAGCCCCTCGTCCCGCAGGGGATCGAGCTCGTTGACCGAGACGGTGTGCGGTGGGAGCCCCGCGAGATCCTCCACCCGCGCCCGGTACGGCCAGGCGAACGGATCGTGGACGTGCTCCCCGCTGGGGTCGTACACCTTTACGAGCGCCTGGCACATCGCGGGATCGAGCTGGTAGCCGCCGTTTTCGCGCCACGACACGAGCTCCGGGGGCGCCGGGTCGAACGTTCCCGCGATGTACGGGCAGCACGAGTAGACGCCCGCGATCTCGTCGATCCAGCCTTCCCCCTTCGCCTTCAGCGCGACGGCGAGGCACAGGTTGCCGCCGCCGGACTCGCCGGAGACGACGACGTGCGAGATGCCGAGCGCGGCGCGGTGCTCGTACGCCCACCGCGTGCCCGTGGCGCAGTCGTTGAGCCCGGCCGGAAACGGATGGTCGCCGAGCTTGCCGGCGCCGTTGCGGAACTCCACGCCGACCACGCAGAGTCCCGTCGCGGCCAGTTCGTCACGCCAACGCACGTACTGGGGGTCGGCCGCCGCGCACAGGACCATGCCGCCGCCGTGGGTGTGGAGGATGCCCGGCAGGACGCCATCGCGGTTCGCGGGTTCGTGGATGAAGAGCGCGATGTCGTTGCCGTCAACGCCCTCGATCACCTCGGTGCGCCGGCGGATCCCCTCCAACGGGGGCATGACGCCGAAGGTCTCCGCGTAGATGACGTCGAACTCCGCCTCCATGGCGGCCGCATAGGCGACCGCCGCTTCGTACGAAGAGTCGGAGCCAGCTGTCGCCGGCTGGTCCAGCGCGCCGTCCATCTCCGCGACCGCCGGGAGCAGGGCGGGATCGAGGCGGGGATCGGTGGCGAGGGTGCGTTCGGGATCGCCCAGCTTGCCGGGCAGATGGGTTGTGGATGCGGTCATGAGGCCTCCTCGGCCTTAACGTGGCGATTCGTGGGTCAGACGCCGTCGCCAGCGCCCCTGAGCAACGCCACTCCCGTCGCGCCGCACAGCAGCGGCAGTCCCGCGTCGATGACCATCCACACGAGGGACGCCGTCTCCGGTCCCGCCGCCGTGTAGCCCGGGCTCAGGAGATTGAACCAGCTCCACAGCAGCAGGACGCCGACGAACAGGAAGCCGAAGAAGAGCGCGTTGGCGGCGAGGAACTCGCGCGTCACCGGTCCGTCGCCCTCGAGGTCCACCGCGCGCTTGCGGCGCCAGGCGAGCAGCGCGCCGAGCGCGACCGCGACGACCATCAGGGGATCGAGCACCTCCCAGACGGGACTGTAGGGCTGGCCTTCGGCCGAGACGTGGTACAGCGGTTCGACCACCGTGTGGACCGCGATGACGACCGCCACCGCGATGAAGAAAACGCCACCGATTCGCGCCGCCATGGTCCACAGACCCCCCAACAGTTCCCGCCGACTAAACCACGTCGCGCCGGCGTCCGCAACGGAGGCGACGGCATCAGGAGGCGGCCGGGGCGTCCTTCGGCAGCAGGTCGTGGAAGAAGAAGCCGTCGCGCCGCACGGTCGCCCCGGGCGAGAAGGCGATCGGCCGCGCGAACCCGGGGCCGTCGTGGACGAAGGTGTGGAATTCGCCGTTCTCGCCACAGGGGTCGACGGCGGGCGGCAGGTCCGCAAGGAATGCGCCGTCGAACGGCCGCCCGACGAACGACACGTCCAGGACGCTGGAGTCGACGCATACGGTCACCGCTCGGAACCCCGCCTCGATGAACGTCCGAGCGAGGGCGGGCGTTGGCCGCTCCCACAGCGGAAAGAGCCCCTGCAGTCCGCTCGCGGCGAGCTGCCGCTCCCGATACTCCCGCAGATCCTCAAGGAAGATGTCGCCGAAGGCGACGCGTTCGATGCCCCGTTCGCGGAACGCGCCGAACGCCTCGCCCATGGCTCTCTCGTAGATGGCGTTGGACGAAGGCACCGGAACGACGACTTCCCTCACCGGGAGCCCCAGGGACGCCGCCTGGCCGCGCAGCAGGGTCCGCCGCACGCCGTGCATGCTGACCCGGTCATAGGCGTCGGTCACGGTCGCCAGCAACTCGACGACCCGGTACCCGGCGGCCCGCCGGAGCTCGTGGAGCGCCATCACGCTGTCCTTGCCCCCGCTGAAGCACAGGACGATCTCTTCCGGCCTACTGCTCAATACTGATCCTTATAATTCATACTCGTACAGAAGATATCTCGTGTCTTGTAACAAGTGTAGCCCAAGGGACACCCACCGAGGACGGGCCACGCGGACCTCACGAAACGCCGCCACGCTGCCGCAGGCGGTACAGGAAAAGTGACACCCACTGTTCACGACAAGTGACACCCACTGAGGGCCGGCCACGCGGACCTCACGGCACGCCGCCGCGACGCCGCGCGCGCCACCACCAGGGGAAGCGGTAGCGCCGCAAGCCGCTGATCCCCTCGATGGGGGGACTCGACCGGCGCGCGTCGAGCCAGAGCCGGAAGCGCAGGTCGCGCAGGGCGGGAGGCCGGTAGTCCGCGACGCCGTCGATGCGCAGCTTGGCGGCGTAGTGCAGGACCGGCAGTCCGGCGTCCGCATCCTCCTTCGTCCGGACGTGCACCTGCCGCGTGTCGCGCGGGAACAGCGCCGATCCGCCGTCGGCGTGCAGCGGTGCGTCGAACCTCGGCTCGACGGACAGGTCGTCCACCGCGATCTCGGTGCCGCCCGCCCCGCGCAGGCGCTCGACGCTCGCGCCATCGCCGACGACCAGCGCGGCGCCGAGGGCTGTCCGGCAGCGGCCGATCATGTACTCGAGCACGACATCGGACAGCCCGTCGTTCCAGTAGCCGCCGCCGACGTCGCTGTGCACGCCCGGGAACCAGATCTCCGTCACCCGTTCCCGATCGGCGGGCTCCACCTGGATCAGCGTCGGCGAGAACGCTTCCCGATCCTCGTCGATGGCGACGGCGTGCACCGCCCTACGCACCCGGGCGTGCAGCCCGCCCGCTTCCATCGCGACCTCACCGCCCAGCAAGCCTCCCATCGACGCGACCGTGTCGAAGACGCCGAGAAAGTCCACGGACCGCCGCTCTTCGGCCTCGAGGAGCAGCGTCGCGAACTTGCGGGCCAGCGCCGCCCCGCGGCTGAAACCGAACAGGACGATCCGGTCGCCCGGCTCGTACACCGCCGCGAGGTCCGCGGCGGCTTCCTCGAGAATCTGCTGGGCATCGCTGAATGTCGGTGCGAGGGCCAGGTTCACCACGCGGCGTCCCGCCGAATACAACCTGCCGAGCAGCGGCACCGTGCCGCCGTCCTGACGCGTCCCGATCCCGTTGTAGTAGAACGCCCTCTGCCTTTCGCCGGCGGGAGCGGCGTCCGGCGGCCGCGGGTCGATCCCGCCGCCAAGCAGCAGGTGCAGCTTCAGGATGTTGCTGATGCTCTCGTCCTGCCGGAAGCCCTCGGCGTCCGCCGGTTCGTTGCCCGTGCCGTCGAAGCTGAAGATCAGGGTGTTGCCGACTTGTGCCATGGGAGTTCCCCGAGGTCGGGCGAAAGATAGCGCACCGCGGATGGGCTCGGCGCGACGGCCATCGCGTGTGGTTTGGGGGCACCATTGACAGGAATACATATAAAAATACATATTGCGGTCGTGGACATCAGGTGGGATCCGGACAAGGCGCGCACCAATCTCGCAAAACGCGGCATCGCCTTCGAGGATGCCGAGGTTGCGCTGACCGGTCCGAACGGCATGACCCGCGAAGACCCCGATACGCGCGGCGAGCGACGTTTCGTCACCGTCGGCGCCGATGCGCTCGGCCGCATCGCGACCATCGTCTACACCTACCGCGGCGACCGGGTCAGACTGATCTCCGCATGTCCCGCCACGCGAAGGGAGACCGACCTCCATGCGCAAGGAATATGACTTCAGCGACGCTACGCGGGGATCCGCCGTCGAGCACGCCGGCAAGACGCGTATCACGATCATGCTCGACGCGGACGTCGTCGCCGCCTTCCGCGCCCGCGCAGGCGACACGGGACGCGGCTACCAGACCGCGATCAACCGAGCGCTGCGCGCGTATCTGGCCAACGACGAACTGGAGACGACGCTGCGCCGCGTCGTGCGCGAGGAACTGCGCAACACCGGCTGATCCCCCGACCTGCCAGCGGCAAATCGCGGCTGCGCCGGACGAAGACGCATCCACCGACGGGGCTACACGTATCCGGTCATGCATCCATCCGGTCGAACACGTCCATCGTCGCCCGCATCGCCGAGACCGCCCGCGGGAACCCGATGTACAGGCACAGGTGCGTCATCACCTCCCGAATCTCGTCGCGGCCGAGCCCGTGGTTCAGCCCCGCGCGCACGTGGAAGGAAAGCTCGGACTCCTGCCCGAGCGCCGCGAGGATCGCGATCACGACCAGCGACCGGTCCCGGCGCGAAAGCTCGGGCCGTGACCAGATCTCGCCGAAGGCCCACTTCATGGCCCAGTCACCCAGCCCGCCGAGATACTCCCGCAGCGCTTCGAGGTCTTCCCGCGGATCCGCGGCCGCCCGACCGGCCGTGAGTGACGCGCGCACGTCGGCCGCGCGTTCCAGCCGCTCGGCGTCCGACAGGTGGTCGGCCGGCCGCCGTCCCTCGATGCGCTCGACCCCCTCGGCCTCGCGGAACGCCGCATCCATCCGCCGGCTCGCGGCCATCGCGGCCGGGAAGCCCACGTACGCCGCGATGTGCAGGTTGATCTCCTCGATCTCGGTGCGGCTGAGGCCGTGACGCAACCCGACGCGGGTGTGCAGCTCGAGTTCCTCGTCGCGCGACTGCGCCGCGAGCACGGAGAGGATCATGAGGCTGCGGTCGCGCCGGTCGAGCACGGGCCGATCCCACATCTCCCCGACGGTGGCGAACGCGAACGTGCCGAGCGCACCCATGCGCCGCTCCATGGAGGCGAACACGCGCTCCGGTTCGGCATCCGGCACGAAGCGCGAGAACGTCTTGAACGCGTGCTCGAGCCGGTCTTCCCAGGTTCCGGGGTCGGCCATCCGTTTCCTCCTGCACAAGGTCTGTTGCCCCGCGGATCGTACTCCGGGCCGCAACTCCGGCTCCACGGTGGCGGCGCCGCGCCGGAACAGTAGAATCTCGGGGCCGACGGCAACGCACGACTGGAGACCCGGCCATGGCCCGACTCGACCGCATGTCCCCTCGACTGCAGGAACACTTCCTGACCATGCCGTGCCCGGCCTTCGACACGGCGCCGTGGGTGACGGGACCGCCGTTGGCCGAGCGGCGCGTCGCACTCATCTCGACGGCCGGTTTGCATCGGCGGGATGACCGCCCCTTCTCCCCGGGCGCCTTGGACTACCGGCGCATTCCGGCCGACACCCCGCCGGACGAACTGGTGATGAGCCACGTCTCGACGAATTTCGACCGCACCGGCTTTCAGCAGGACTGGAACGTGGTGTTCCCGCTCGATCGGCTGCGCGAACTCGTCGCGGCGGGATTCATCGGCAGCCTGACCCGGGACCACTACTCCTTCATGGGCGCGATCGGCGACACCCTGGCCCTCGAACCGCACGCCCGGGAGCTGGCGCGGACCATGCAGGCCGACGGCGTGGACACCGCCCTGCTCGTCCCGGTCTGACCCGCCTGCACGCGCGCCGTGGGCGCGCTGGGTCACTTCCTGGAACAGGCCGGCATCGCCACCACGCAGATCAGCCTGATACGGGTGCATACCGAACGCATCCGGCCGCCCCGCGCCCTGTGGGTGCCGTTCGAACTCGGGCGCCCGATCGGTGCGCACGGCAACCCGGCGTTCCAGACCCGCGTGGTCCGTGCCGTCCTCGAGTTGCTCGAACGTCCCGAGGGGCCGGTGCTCGAGGACTTCCCGGACGACGAACCCGCGGGCACGGAGCCGGAAGCTCCCCTGGCGTGCCCGGTCAGCTTCGCCGCAAGCGTTTCGGAGCTCGACGTCGAGAGCGCGCTCCCGGAAGCGTTCCGCGCCGAGGTGCAAGGGCTTCGGCACTGGTACGACGAAGCCGTCGGGCAGCGGCAGCGCACCACCGCCAACTCGGTTGGGCTGGCCCCCGACGCGGTGGCGGAGTTCATCGCCGCGTTCGCCCGGGGCGACGCGCCGGACAATCCCCTGCCCGAGGTCTCGCCCGCCATGGCGCTCAAGATGGCTACCGAAGACCTCAAGGCGTACTACAACGAATCCATGACGGCACGTCCGGGCGGGAACACCGACCCGGTGCGCCTGGAAAACTGGTTCTGGGGCGAGACCGCCGCCGCGCGCGTGCTCAACGAGGCGCGCAAGGAGTGCCTGCGGCGCGACGGCCGGGAATACCTGTTCCTGGGCAGCAACTGGCTCGTGCCGCGGCGGCAGTTGCACCGGTTCGAGAGCGGAGCGGGGCTGGCGTCGGCCTTGGCCGCGGCGAGCCCGGAGAGGAGAAGCGGCGATGCACGGTGAAGCGGCGCCAAGCAAGGCCCGCGCGGTAGGGATCAACCACATCGCGCTGGAGGTGGGCGACATCGACGCCGCGCTGGAGTTTTACGGCGCGTTCCTGGACTTCGAGATCGCCCGGCGCAGCGACACCGCGGCGTTCGTCTATTTCGGGGATCAGTTCATCAACTTCGCCAGAGGGCGCCGGCAGGGCCCGGACGAGCGCCGCCACTTCGGGATCGCCGTGGACGACAAGGAGCTCGCGCGCCAGCGGCTCGAGGAACTCGGCGTCACCTTTCTCGACGGCCGCTTCATGGACTTCCTCGACCCGTGGGGCAACCGCGTCGAGATCACCACGTACACGAAAATCCAGTACACCAAGGCCGACCACGTGCTGCGCGGCATGGGCCTCGGCCACCTGCGCAAGGCGGACGAGGCGCTGGCGGAGCTGCGCAAGAAGGGCATGGCGCCGTAGCGTCTGACCGCTACCCCGCCGCCGCCCGCGGCCCAGCCACGCCGACCTCCCCCCGTTCTTTGGCCTGGCGATGGGGGTGCATTCGGGACGGGACGCTACAAGGGCGCGTCCCCTACAGTCGGTACTCGCCGAATCTCTCGAAGAATTCCGCCCATTCGGCGTCGGTCAGGCGCCTGGGCTCGCCCAGCTGGCGCGCGAGCATGTACTGGCGGCACATGATCTCCAGGCGCTGCGCCTGGTCGACGGCGCGCTTCAGGTCCGGCGCGCGGCAGATCATCCCGTGGTTCGCCAGCAGGCAGGCCGTGCGGTCGGTGAGCGCTGCCGCCGCATCGTCGGCCAGCGCCTGCGTGCCGAACGTCGAATACGGAACGCACGGGACATCGTTGCCTCCGAACACCCCCACCAGGTAGTGGAATCCGGGGAGCGCCTTCCCGTGGCTCGCCACCGCGACGCAGTAGTCGGAGTGCGTGTGCACGACGGCGCCCGCCTCGCCGTGTCGCTGGTAGATCGCAGCGTGCATGCGCCACTCCGAGGAGGGCGTGAGCGCACCGCGCCACCGGCCGTCCAGCGAGACTTCGACGATCGAACCCGCGGCAATCGTCTCCGCGGACACGCCGCTTGGCGAGATCAGCATCCCGTCGCCGAACCTGACGCTCAGATTGCCGGAGGACAGCGCGTTCAGGCCGACCGCTGCGGCGCGCCGGTACTGGTCGACCAATTCTTCGCGCAACCCGGCTTCGTCGATGGTGTCCGCCATATCCGGCTTCACGCCATCGAGAGACCGAACGGATCCCGAAGAACGGGTCTGATCATGGACGGACTCTCCTCCCCGCGTCGTTCCCGGGACTGGCCAACGGGCTACCGCAGCAGTCTACGCTGCCGGCACGAGCGCGACAGCGGGAGGGAACGAACCTTTGTCGCCCGGTTCGCAGAGATTGCAGGGGCCAGAGATGGGCGATGGCCTACGGGATTTCGAGATCGGCACTGTTGCCGTGCCAGCCGTCGCAACGCTCGTTGCTGCTTGACGAACGCCACGCCCGGGTGGACGATCTGCCACTCGGCAACCTGATGCGGGCGGTCGTTGCGTTCGAGCGGAGCCGGACGGCGGGCGATCTCGCGCAGGCGGCCGCGGCGGCGGCGGAGTGGCTGCGGTCGCCTGGGGACGCGGAACTCAACCGGGCGTTGGCTGGGACAAATGGTTGCACGGATGAAACCGGAGCAGGCCGAGGTTGAGCTTGGCGGTACGCTGGAGGAAGCGGCGATGACGTTGGTGGAACGCGTGGCGCAGTGGCCCGAGCAATGGCGTCAGGAGGGCGTGGCCCAAGGACGACGCGAGGGCGTGGTCGAGGGACGACGCGAGGGCGTGGTCGAGGAGCGGGCCTTGCTGCGCCGCCTCGCGGCGGTGCGCTTCGGCGAGGCGATCGCCCGGCAGGTGGCGGACCTGCTTGAGAACACCGACGACTGGGACCAGCTCGCTGCCGTCGCAGAGCTCATCGTCCGGGCAAGGCGCGGGCCCCAACTGCTCCAAGGTATCGCCCGGCGTCTGCGTCAATCCGACCAGGAGCCTGCGCCGTAGGAGTTTCGCGCCAGCGAGACTCGCACCCATCCACGAGGACGGGGCGCGACCGCCAGGTCGCGCTAGGAGCTTGCGACGTAGGAGTTTCGCGCAGCGAAACTCCCAACGCGACCGTCAGGTCGCGCTAGCCCGACGCCTCATCGGCAGCCCGCGCCGGTCAGCTCCGCGGCGCCTCGATGCCGTACAGCGCGGCCGCATTGTCCCACAGGATGGCGCGCCTCACGTCCTCGCCCTGGCCGCCGAGGGCGTTCTCGACGACATCCGCCACCAGCTCCGGCCCGAGGCAGGTCGGATGCGGGAAGTCCGTCTCGAACATGATGCGGTCGAGGCCGATCTCGTCGATCAGCAGGCGCGGGGCGACGCTCTCGAACCAGTAACAGCCGTACACCTGGCGCCGGAAATACTCGCTCGGCAGCAGCTCGAACTCCGGGCGCTCGGCGCGCACGTTACCGCGCAGGAAGTGGTAGTCGCAGGTCTCGAGCATGAACGGGATCCAGCCGATGCCGCTCTCCACCGAGACGAAGGAGAGTTCCGGAAAGCGCGGCAGGATGCCCGACAGCAGGAGGTCGACGAGGTGGCTGACGGTGTCCTGGATCACCGACGTCGCGGCGCGCGCGTAGGTGACGGCGCTGCCCTCGATCGCCGTGCGTTCCGGACGAAACAGGTCGGTGAGGTCGCCGCTCCCCACGTGCAGGCTGACCGACAGGCCGGACGCCCGGGTCGCCGCCCAGATCGGGTCCCAGTGGCGATCCGCCAGGTACGGCATGCCATGCTCGTGCGGCGCGCCGCTGAAGAGCACGGCCCGGTGCCCGATCGAGGCGGCGCGCTCGATCTCCCGCACCGACGCCTCCACGTCCCAGAAGGGCAACGCCGCGACCGGGACGAAGCGCTCCGGGGCGGGCCGGATCCAGTCGATCAGGAAGTCGTTGTAGGCCCGCACGCACGCGAGCACCAGCTCCGGGTCGTCGAGCCTGCGGAAGACGGTCGAGGCGAAACCGCCGACGTTCGGATAGAGGACCTCCGCGTAGATGCCGCTCGCGTCCATCACTTTCAGGCGTTCGGCGGCGTCGTAGGATGCCGGATGCGCGTCGGCCAGCGTCGGCGGTACCGAGGGCCACTGGTCCTTCCAGCCGTAGCTCGCGCTTGCCGCCGCCGGGCCGAGGTTCTGATCGCCCATGAGCCACACCTCCGTGCGGCTCGCCGGATCCCACTTCACGTGCGGAACGCTATCGCCCCACCTCGACGCGACCCGGCTGGTCCAGAGGTCGGCGGGTTCCGTGACGTGCGTGTCCGAGTCGATGATGGGAATCGCCATCACTCGTTCCCTCCCTGGTCTCGAGGATGGTAGGTTCCGAAAAGCGCCGTCGTCAAACTGCGGGCCAGGGGTCATGGAAGTTTCGTTCAGGGACAAGAGAGTATTGGTGACCGCGGGCACACAGGGCCTGGGGCGATCCATCGTCGAGCTGTACCTGAAGGAGGGCGCGCGCGTTGCACTGTGTGCGCGCTCCGAAAACGCGTTGCACGAGATACGGCAACAGTTCGGACCGCAGGTGATTGCCCGCCCGGTGGACCTGATGGATCCCGATGCTACCCAGGGTTTCGTGTCCCACGTCATCGACGAGTGGGACGGCCTGGATCACGTGATCGTGAATCCCCCGCATTCCGTACAAGCCCCGGTTTCCAGACTCACCCTGTCGGATTGGCAGCGGAGCTACGACGCGATCTACGGGAGCATGTTCGCCGTCGTGGAAACCGCCCTGCCCTCCCTGCTGCAGCAGGATCGGGCCTCCGTCGTGGTGATATCGTCGCTGGCGGCCGTCGAGCCGCTGGACATCATGCCGGCCTCTTCGGTCCTGCGAGGCGGCATTGCTGCCTGGGTCAAGCTGATGACGCGAGAGCATGGTTCCCGGGGATTGCGCTTCAACGCGGTGGAGCCGGGTTACATCGCCACCCATATCGTGCGGGAAGGCATATCCAGAACAGCCAGGGAGACGGGTCGATCGGCCGAGGAAGTGATCGCCGGGTTGGCCAAGCCCATTCCCCTGCAGCGCCTGGGAACGCCCGAGGAGATCGCGCAGGCGGTTTGCTTCCTGACTTCGGACCTGGCCTCTTACGTGAGCGGGGTCTGCCTGTTGGTGGACGGCGGGCTGGTGAGAGGGGTCTGAGGGGACCGGCCGTTACAGCTTCACGTTGATCTGGGTCTGGAGGTTCCGCGGGTCGTTCGCCCAGTCGAAGTCCTGCTCGTCCAGGTAGTCCTCGCGGCCGAGGAGTTGCGACATCCGCGTTCCCCAGGTCTCGACGAGCGCGTCGGCGGCGTGTGCATAGCTCTCGCCCGGCCGCATCATCAGGCGCGTGTAGACCGCGTGCAGCACGGCCCGCTCTCCCGGGAGCGTGCGCGGCCAGTTGCCGTGCCAGATGCTGCCGTCCCAGACGATGATGGAGCCCGCCGGACACTCGATCGCGACGGCGCGCGACAGGTCGGCCGTCTCCTCCGCGCGCGGGTGGCGGCGCAGCGCCTTCGTGCCGGGGATCACCAGCGTGCCGCCACCTTCCTTCGTGCTGTGGTCGCAGGCCCAGCAGGCGACGATCATCATGTTGTGGTGCGGAAACGGGGCGGGGACGAGGGCCTGGTCCGCGTGGACATGCATGGCCGGGGCGCCCTGCCCGCGCACGGTGGTGGTGAGTCCATACAGGAGAAAGCCGCGCCCGACGGAAAACTCCGCGATGGCCATGACCTTCGGATTCAGGGCCGCCTCGGCGTACACGGAATCCTTGTCGAGACGCATGAAGCTGGTGCCGTCAACGAGGATCCGCTGGCGCAGCCGCGCGACGAACGCGGGATCCGCGGCGTTCTCGATGACGGTCCAGCCTTCCGCAGCGAGTTGGCGGCACTTCTCGACCAGGCCCAACTCCTCGACGACGGGCAGGAGCACGTCGGAGATCTCGTCGGGCGGGAGGGTGTCGCTGCGCGGCGTCGTCAGCGGGTCGGACATGCGCGCCGCCCGCACGTTCAGTCGGCGAACCCGGCCGCCTGCGCCACCAGCGCCTTGATGGCGATGGCGTTGACCTCGCCCAGCCTCGCCACCGTGGGCCCATCGACGCTGATGTCGCCGAGTTCGGCCAGCGCCACGTGCACGTCGTCGTGCCCGTCGGCCTGCATCATGTCGTCGAGCCAGCGCTGGACGTTGGCGTACTTCGAGAAGTCGTAGAGGTTCGTGAACTCCGGCCGCAACTGCCCGAGGTCCCCGTAGGCGGCGAGGTCCGCGATCGTCAGGCCGTCGCCGCCGATGAAACGCGAATTCGAGAGCGGCCCGGTATCCAGCGCGCCGAGCGCGTATTCCGTCGCGGCCTTCGCGCCGCCCACGATGTGCTCCGGAATCTGCAGGTCCTGCCGGAATGCCGGTGCGATGTAGCCGATCGAGGCCTGGCGGACGCTCTGGTGATGGAAGTGCAGGTACCAGTCGACCCTCGCGGCCGCCCGGGGATCTTCCGGATAGAGGTCGTCCCAGCCGTTGGTGCGCGCCAGGTAGCAGAGAATCGCGTTGGACTCCCCGAGGAAGAAGCCGGTTTCCGGCTCCTCGATGCACGGCATCGTGCCGCCGGGGTTCATGGCCAGGAAGCTCGGGTGCCGGGTGCCGTCCTCCGCCGGAGAACCCGGGACCTTGGGCGAGAGACGGAACGCCTTGCGCTTGCGGACCAGTGCCCAGAGCACCGCCCGAACCGGTTGCGAGAGCGGAACTCCGTGAACGATCAAAGATGCCATGTGGTTGCCTTTTTTCCTGTGTCTGTCGCTGTGTCTGTTGCTGTCTGCCGGCCCGGTTGCGCCGCCCGGAACGGTCAGGCGCCGGACAGGTCCGCCGTCGCCTGCAGGAGGCTGTCGGCCACGCGTCGGCCGGCGACGTCTCCCGAGGCCGCGAAGCCCCCGACCGCGCGCCGGTCCGCGAACACGACGATGTGCGAGAGCCCGTCCGGACCCGCGACGACCCTGGGTTGCGTACCGGGCGCCGTCACCCAGGCGTCGCCCAGCGCGCGGGGCGACCCCTCGACCTGGCAGGACCCGGCCACGACCGCGTGGAACACCTCGGTGTCCACCGTTCCCGCCGGACAGGCCGGGGCGCCCGGTTCGCAGCGGAGCAGGGCCAGCACCGGCCCGGCCGTCACCTCGCCGAGCAGTGACGTCGCGAGCCGCACGCCGGGTGCGGCTTCCGGCCACGAGTCGGACTCCTCGAACCCCGTGTCCAGGTGGCCGAATTGCGTCTGGCCAAGGTTCGTCCGTATGGCCGGCGCCCCCGGACACGGGTCGCACAGCGCGAAGCCGTACGCGTCCGCGAACGCCCGCGCTCCCTGGTCCGCCCCCTCCTGAAACGGATGATCGCGCTCGACGAACCGGATCGGAGAGCCGCGGCGGTCCGCGAACATGATGATCCCGAACCCGCCCTCGGGGCCCCAGGCCAGGTTGTCCCCGGCATAGGGAACGCCGCCGTCCTGGAACCGGAACTGGCCGGGACCGTATGCGTAGGTGCCCATGTTCGTGGTGCCCTGGATCGTGATCCGCCAGTTGTCGGACGCATGTCCGTGGGCCGGGGCGCGCGGCATCTCCTCCGGCTCCGGGGGTCTGCTCGTGAGCTCGATCAGGGGCCCGCACTCCGGGTCGCCGAGCAGGAGCGCCAGGTCCTTGCCGTTGGAGAAGTCGACCCACGCCTCCGCTTCGCGGAACGAGAACCAGGTCGTTGGCTCCTGCGCCCAGGCGCCTTCTTTACCGATCACCGTCATCTGTCGATCTCCCGAGCTTGTCGCGGGTCCTGGTTTCGAAATCCGAGGCGTCGTGACGTTCTATGAGCTGGTCCTCCGGCCCGCCGAAGACGCCGTTGACCATGCGGCCGCGCCGGACCGTCTCGCGCGACCCGATCAGGCCCGCCCAGCGCCCCAGGTGTTCGTAGGTGTGGGCCTCAAGGAACTCGGCCGACTGGTAGGCCTCGTTGCTGACGACGGCGCCGTACCAGGGCCAGATCGCCATGTCCGCAATCGTGTACGTGTCGCCGATCATGTACTCGCGCTCGGCGAGGTTGCGGTCGAGCACGTCGAGCTGGCGTTTCACTTCCATGGCGAAGCGATCGATCGCGTACTCGATCTTGACCGGGGCGTAGGCGTAGAAGTGCCCGAAGCCGCCGCCCAGGAACGGCGTGGACGCCATCTGCCAGAAGACCCAGTTGAGGCACTCGATGCGGGCGCGGGGCTCGGTCGGCAGGAACGCGCCGAACTTCTCGGCGAGATAGAACAGGATCGCGCCGGACTCGAACACCCGGATCGGCGGGTCGATGGAGTGGTCCAGGAGGGCCGGGATCTTCGAGTTCGGGTTGGCGTCCACGAAGCCGCTCGAGAACTGGGCGCCCTCCATGATGTTGACGAGCCACGCATCGTACTCCGCCCCCGCGTGGCCGAGCGCGAGCAGTTCC
Organism: Pseudomonadales bacterium; assembly: GCA_963664635.1. Lineage (GTDB taxonomy): Bacteria > Pseudomonadota > Gammaproteobacteria > Pseudomonadales > Azotimanducaceae > VXNE01. The sequence continues at coordinate 3,154,595 of OY761542.1, forward strand.
TCGAGGAGGACCGTGACCTTCACGCCGTTCGGCGTCCCGAGGGAATAAAGCTGGAGCGGATGCTTGCCCACCGGGAGCGCCTTGTCGTGGGTGGGGCCCGCGATCGGTCGGTTGATACTCGCGAAGGCCCCACCGCTCTCCCTGTCCCACTTCCAGACCTTCGGTGGCGTGTACTCGGGCGTGGCGCTCATCGTCTCTCCGTTGCGTGTCCGTGCCGTGGGTGTCCCTGGCGGGGAGTCCCTGCCGAAACCGGGAAGCGGGCGACCGCGCGGGTCGCCCCTACGCGTGCCGCCCTACCGTTTGGCGTTGTTCTGCGTCGGTATGCCGAGGGCCGGATCGAACCCGCCGGCGCTGTACAGGAAGTCCTCGCGACCGAGGAGCTGCGACATCCGCTTGCCGTAGCGCTCGATCAGCTCGTCGGCATGGGCGCTGTAGTCTTCGACAGGCCGCATCATCAGTCGCGTGTACGCGATGTGGCAGACGACCCGCTCGCCTTCGGTCTGGCGGGGCCAGTTCGCGTGCCAGATGTTGCCGTCCCAAATCGCGACCGAATTCGGGGGCGCCTCGATGGCGATGGCGCCAGCCTTGGCCGCGGTTTCCTCCGCGTTGGGATGCCGCCGCAGGTTGCCGCTGCCCGGGATCACCAGGGTGGCGCCGCTCTCCTTGTCGTAGCCGTCGGGCGTCCAGCACGCGGTCAGCAACGTGTTGTGCGCCGGAAACGGTGCGGGCAGCCAACTGCTGTCCGCGTGGAGCTGGATGGCGGCCGACCCCTTCGGCATGATGCTGGAAGCGATCTGGGTGATCAGGAAGCCGCGCCCGACCGAGAACTCGGCGATGGCCATGATGCTGGGGTTCAGCGCGGCTTCGGCGAACACCGCGTCCTTCGTGAGCAGCAGGTTGTTGCCACGAACCGCGCCCTCCGGTTCGGGAGACAGCTCCCGGATCTTGTCGCGCAATCGCTGGTTGAACTCTTCCGGCGCCGCGTTCTCGACGACCGTGTAGCCCTCCATCGCCAGTTGCCGGCAGTTTTCCCTGAGCCCCAGTTCGTCGATCACCGGCGCCAGCTCGTCGGATATGGCGTCCGGTGGCAGCGTGTCGTAGATGATCTCGGGCGTTTCGGCTGCTGCTTCGCTCATGAAGTCTCCACTTGGTTCGTGTCTTTCCGGCTATGTAGTGAGCCCGTGACGCAGCAGGGTTCCGGGGGTCTCGCCCGTGCACTCGCCGTCCTCGAAGGTCACCCCCCCGTTGACGATGATCTGGCGGTAGCCCTCGGCCTTCTGGGCGAGGCGCCAGTCGTCGGCCGGGAAGTCGTGGATCCGCTCCCGGGGCAGCACGCGCAGCGCGTCGTAGTCGTAGACCAGGATGTCCGCGGGGGCGCCTTCGCGCAGGAAGCCGCGGTCGGTAAACCCGGCCGCCATGGCCGAGTAGCCGGAGAGCCGCCAGTGCGCCTGTTCGAGGTCCATCAGCCCGTGCTCCCGCACCAGGCGGCTGATGAAGTCGGTGGGGTAGCAGCCGAGGGTCAGGAACTTCATGTGGGCGCCGCCGTCCGAGATGCCCGGCAGCACGAACGGCGCATTGATGACCTCGCGCATGGCCTCCGGGTCGTTTCTCGGGAACTCCCGGAAGAACACCGTCCGCAAGTCCTCGGAGACCGCGAGGTCGAGCATGGCGTCGATGGGGTGCTTGTTCTCGCGGTCCGCCACCTCGCCCACGGTGTAGCCCTCCAGCGCGCGCCCCGCGTCCGTCCTGCCTTCCGCGATCCGCATGTCGGGGATGGCCAGGAAGAGCCCCCCGGAGCCGGCCTTGGTGGCAGCCACCGGATCGACCTTCCGCAATTCCGTGTACTTGTCGAACTCGTCGCGGATGGCCTGGCGCAGCTCCGGGTCGTTCATCTTCCCCACGCGCTCGGCCACGCTGCCCAGGGTGACCGCGCGCCACGAGGGGATCGCGTCGAACAGGTTCCAATCGTCGAGGGAGAACTGCTCGTCCATGTCGCAGGTGACCGCGTGCCCGAAGATGCGCTTGCCCTGCACGTTGCTCTCCTCCAGCCAGTTCAGGCGATCCTTGTACGACCCGTAGGTGTTGCCGTGCTGATCGCTCTGCAGCACCAGCGCGTTCCAGATGACCGGCCGGCCACTGACCTCGGCGACCCTCTCGAAGAGTTCGAGCTCCGCCCCGATCATCTGGACGACGCCCCGCCCCTTCTCCCGCAGCACGCCCGCGAACGCGAGCAGGTCCTCAGGCGCCATCACGTCCGTGATCATGGGGGTGCCGTCGTAGTCGCGCTGCACGCTGTTCTCGCCCAGGATCTGCGCGGAGAACCCGCAGGCGCCCGCATCCATCGCCTCGCCGAGGATCGCGCACATCCGCTGCCGTTCATCGGCGGTCGCGGGGCGCCCCTTGGCGTCCTGGCCCATCACCGAGGTCATGACCGGGGCGATGCCCATGTACGCCAGCACGTTCACGCCCTTGGGCGTGCGCTCGATGCTGCCGAGAAACTCCGGGAAGGTGACCCAGTCCCAGGGCATGCCGGCGGCCATCGTGGTGGCCCGCACGGCTTCGTTGCGCTCGAGGGTGAGCATCGCGCGCTCGCGGTGCTCCGGCGCGACCGGCGCGAAGCCGAAGCCGCAGTTGCCGATCACCACCGAGGTCACGCCATGCCAGCCGGACATCGTGCAGTATGGGTCCCAGAAGATTTGCGAGTCGAAGTGCGTATGCAGGTCTATGAAGCCCGGCGCGACGATCAGGTCTTTCGCGTCGATGACGCGTTTCGCGTCCGCTTCGGACAGCCCGCCGCCGATCTGGGCGATGCGGCCATCGGCGACCGCGACGTCACCCGTGAAGCGCGGCGTGCGCTGGCCGTCGATGATGGTTCCGCCTTTGAGCAGCAGGTCGTACCTGGGCATCAGATCCTCCCGAAAACGTGCGAGAAAACGCGATAGCTGGATAGCATAGGGGGGTCCGCAGGGTCAAGATTCCATGCCGCCTTTTATGCCCCCCTGGTCATGCATGAATCCGCCACCGGGCGCCTTGGGAGCCCGGTGAACTCGATACGGGAGGGGACCGACAAGCCCCCCCTCGCCCCTCGCCCCTCCCCTACATCTGGTAACCGACTTCCAGGCCGATCTGGCGGGGGTTGTGCCAGTAGAGCGTCGCCAGGAGGTCGCGGCCCCGCAGGATCTCGTCGTTCGCGAGGTTCGTCACGAAGAGCGCGACACGCCACTTCTGGTCGGCGCTTCGCAAGGTGGCGCGGGCGTTCGTCTTCTCGTAGCTCGGCACCACGACCTGATTCTGCGAGTCCGCGAACTGCTTGGCTACCCAGGCGTGATCCAGGTGCAGGTCCAGCATCCAGTCGCCCCCGACGGGAATAGAGTAGTCGAGCGCGATGGACATGCTGTCGCCGGGCGCGTACCGCAACTCGTTGCCGTCCTCGGCGTTCTGGAAGGGCACGCCGACTTCCGTGACCTCGCTCTCGTTGATGTCGCCGGCAAGCCGAACGCTGAACCGGTCGGTGACGAAGGCGTTCAGCTCCAGCTCGAACCCGGTGATCTCGGCGCCGCCGCTGTTCGCGTTGTGACTGTCGCCTCCCGGGGCGATGGCGGGGTCGTTGACGTAGACGAGCATGTCCTTCCAGTCGAGATAGTAGGCCGAAGCCAGGACGGTGGCGCGGCCGCCCCATAGCGTCGCCTTCAGTCCAATCTCGTAGTTGTCCAGCTTGTCGCCGTCAAAGAACAGGCGGGACAGGGAGTCGGCAATGTTCTGCTCGAGCCCTGCGATGACCGCTGCTCGAGTGGCGTCGTCAAAGGCCGGGTTGATCCTTGCGCTCTCGATCCCCGGTTCGAAGATGGTGCCGATATAGAAATCGAGGTTGTTGTTGACGTTGCCTGGCCGGAAGCCGGTGGTGTAGTTGAAATACAGCAGGAGGTCGTCCCGGGGCAGCCAGGACAGCACGAGCTTCGGCGATACGGGGGTATCGTCGGTGCCGGTTCCGGTGTTCGTGAACTCCTGCTCGAGATTGGAGACCCGCACGCCGAGCGTGATCTCCAGCGTCTCGGTGATGTCCCAACTGGCCTCGCCGAATACTGCGTACTCCTCGAGGAAGTCGGTGTGGGTGTTGGCGGGCACCATCAGCAGAGGATCGAACACGAGACCGAAAGCTTCGCGACCGGGGTGGTAACCCGCCTTTTGCTGGTTCTGGGTGTGATCTTCGCTATCCTTCCAGAAGAACCCCGCCGTCCAACGGAGGGTCTTGTCGGCCGGCGACACGAGGCGAAACTCCTGCACCCAGCGCTCACTGTAAAAGCCGGCTATGTTGCTGATTGCTTGAAGGTTCATACCGTCGCCCGTGAAACTCAGACCGGCGAACGAGAACGCTCCCGGCCATCCGGGACAGGGAATTCCGAAAGCCACCAGCGCAAGGCAGGCCGGATCGTCCGGATCGGCCAGGGCTGCGCCGCCGTAGTAGTAGTCCAGGGTTCTCGCACCCGTCTCGGAGGACTCGGAAACCGAGGGAATCTGCCGGTCGGTAAAGGACGTCAGCGAGTGCAGCATCGCCCAGCCCAGGTCCCATTCGACATCCAGGCTGTAGATGTCGACCGTGTCCTCCGACTCCGGCTCGAGTCCGGGAATCCGGCCGTGCAGCGCTTCGTAGGCCCGGAAAGTGCCCAGGCCGCCCTGGGTCTCCTGCACGCTGTGATGCACGGTGCCGGTCACGGTCAACCTGTCGCCTTCGTAGCGCAGGGCCGCACGGACGCCCGTGGTTTCCGCCGTGTTGAAATCCTCTTCGAACGGCTCCAGGTTCTCGATGAAGCCGGCCGTTTCGGCTCGCCAGGCCGTCAGCCGCAACGCGGCGCTGTCCGACAGGGGAACGTTGACCATGCCGTCCATCCGGTTGGACATGTCGTCCGACTCCGCCATGGAGGAGAAGCCGAGGTTGACCGCGGCATCGAACGCGGTCGGGTCGGGCTTCTTGTAGAGATAGCGGATGGTGCCGCCCTGCGAACCCTCTCCGAACAGGGTGCCCTGCGGCCCCTTCAGCACCTCGACCCGTTCGATGTCGAACAGCGTGCCGCTTACCTGGTTGTCCGGACCCAGTGCGGCGGTCACCGGCGTGCCGTCGAGGTACACCCCGATGGTCGCTCCGGTCGGCGCGTAGCCGATGTGTCCGCTCTGGGACGAAACGCCGCGGATCGTGTAGCGGGCCTCCCCGTTCAGGGCGCCCTGCATGCTCAACCCGGGGATCATCGTGTAGAGATCTTCCATGCTCTGGGCGCCGAGGTCTTCCACGAGCGCGGCGGAGACGGCGCTGATCGCCTGGGGCGTCTTCATCAGCTCGGTCTCGCGATAGGTCGCCGTGACGATGATCTCTTCGATGAGGCCCCTCTCTTCGGCGCCGCTCTCTTCCGCGCTCGCCGGCGCACCCACGGCGGTTGCGATGGCGGCGGAAACCGCCAGGGCGACGACAAGCCAAGGGTGCGCGGGAGCAATGCGGAACATGTTCTCTCTCCCGAGAACTGCGTTGATTGCAGGCTGCACGCGCGGCGCGGTCGTGTCAATCGCGAGCTGGAGGGATCTTCAGGGCGCACAGGAACGCGATCGCAAGCACGGGCCCGGCCATCAGCACCTGCAACGCCAGCTCATAGCTTCCGTGGGTGTCGTACAGGTAGCCCGTCAGGGGCGCGGCCGGGGCGTAGAAGAGGAGAGAAAGCGGGGTGCACAGGCCCATGATGCGCGTCAGGGACTCCACGCCGAACATCCGGCCGACCGCCAGGGCCATGAGCGGCATCAGTCCGCCAAAGCCCAGGCCCAGTGTGCCGGCGGCAAGCGAGAGCCCGAGCTGGCCCTGGAGTTCGGCGAACAGCAGCACGGCTGCGAACTGGCAGAGCATCGAAGCGATCAGCAGGCGCTTGATGGAAAGGTAATCGGCGAGCGTTCCGAACAGGGGCCCGCCGAGCGCCCCCATCAGCGTCATCACCGAGAACACCAGCGCGGCCCGCTCGCCGCTGAGTCCGGTGTCGGTCGCGTAAGGGATCAGGTGCACCAGCATCGCGACCACCGCGAAGTTGGCCGTCCCGATCGCGCCGACCAGCAGCCAGACCTTGGGCGACCGCACTGCCCGCCGGATCGTCCAGGTCTCGCCTGATTCCGCCTCCGGGGTGCGCGGGGTGTCCGGGTCACCGTCGGGAAGCTGGCCGCGGTCCTCCGGACGGTCCAGCACGAAGAACCAGATCACGGGCAGCAGAACGACCGTGGCCACGGCGGCCGCAAGCAGCAGGCTCGCGCTCCAGCCCACCTCGTCGACGAGCAGGGACAGCAGCACGGGGATCACGACGCCCGAGAGGGTCGGCCCGAGCGTGGCGAGTCCGAGTGCCCGACCGCGCAGTCGGGTGAACCAGTTGGAGACCAGGGCGATGCACGGCAGAAACAAGGCTGCGGTACCGGCCACGCCGGCCAGGACTCCCAGACCCAGGTATATCGGCCAGAGCGACTGCGCGAAGGCCGCCGTGGCCAAACCGAGCCCCATGGCGGCCGCACCCGTCAGCATGATCCCTCGAATGGAACGCCTCGCGAGCAGCGAGCCGACCCACGGACTCAGCAGCGCGTTGACGGCGAGCTTCACCGTGATGACGGCGCCGAGTTCCGCCCGCCCGACGTTCAGGCTCTCGGCTATCGGTTTGACCAGGACGCCGAAGGCGTTGACCGTGCCTCCCGCCACGAGGAAACCGACCACGAACGTGGCAGCCACTATCCACCAGCCGTAGAAGGCGCCGCCGCCGACGGGCGGCCGCGGGCGGCCCTTCGTGGCGGGCGCGTTCATGCCGGGGCGCCTGGAATCCTTGAGCAGCGTTGAAGCTCACGGTCAGGTTGCATTTGCCCGCAGCCTCTCCAAGTTGCGCAGCAACTTGATCGCGTCGCCGCAGGAGTTTCGCGCCAGCGAAACTCCCAACGCGACCGTCAGGTCGCGCCTAGTCGTCGGATGCGAACCGAAGGCCGCCGGACTGGAACTCGCGGCTCTTGGCGTCCTCGGTCTCCTTTTGGATGTCGCTCACCTCGGCCGGGCTGTAGCCGTACTCGAGCAGGATGGCTTCGGTGTGCATGCCGAGCTCGCAGGCGAGCGGCTTGACTTCGGCGGGCGTTTCGCTGAGCTCGATCGTGTTGCCGACCACCTTGGTGTTGCCCATTTCGGGCAGCTCGATCTCGCTGACGTACCCGTTCTCCTGCGCCTGTGGATCGTCCAGGACGTCCGCGTAGTCGAAGACGCGCTGGAACATCAGGTACGGGTCGGCGAAGAACGCTTCCCATTCGGCGGCGGTCCGGCTCGCGAAGATCTCGGCCACCCGCGACCGGAGTTCGTCCGGAGGGTCCTCCGCAAGCCGCTTGTACGCGCTGTCCCAGCGCGTTTCCACGGCCAGTTCGGGCTTCCCCGCGACCTCGCAGAACGCGGCCCAGAGCTCCGGGGAGAGGGTGTCGAGGAAGGCGACCGCACGCCCGTCCGCCGTGCGGAACACCCCCGAGCTGCCACCCGGCGCGAGCGGGTGAATCCCCTCCGAGCTCCCGGGCACGTGTCCGGTCATGCTCGTATACGTCAGTTCGAACCCCTGGTGCCAGAGTTGCGCACCATAGCTCGACGTGCTCACGCGTTGCCCGACGCCGCGGCGTTCCCGCGCCACCAGCGCCGTCAGGATGCCGACGATCAGTTGCGCGGCGCCCGTGGTGTCGGCCAGCGCCGCTCCCGCGAGTACCTGCGGCCGGTCGGGGCTTCCCGTCACGCTCACCAGTCCGCCGCGGGCCTGCGCCATGGGATCCAGCATGGCGCGGTCGGCGACCGGTCCCTTCGCGCCGAAGCCACTGGCGATGGCGTAGATCAAGCGCGGGTTCAGGCGGTGCAGGTCCTCGTAGCCCAGCCCGAGCCGGTCCAGGGCCTTCTCCCGGTAGTTGGTCACGAACACGTCGGCCCGCGCGATCAGCCGGCGCAGGACCTCGCGGCCGCGTTCCCCCTTAGCGTCGAGCGTCATCAACCGCTTGCCGCGATTGCTGGCCACGAACTGCGGCGCCGGGACCGCCTTGGGCAGGGACTTGCCATACCCGAAGTGATGCCGGTTCTCCTCGCCGACCGGGGTCTCGATCTTGATCACGTCGGCCCCGTGCTCGGCCAGGTACATGCCCGCGAGCGGCCCCTGGATCGCAATCCCGAGTTCGACCACCTTGATTCCGCTGAACGCTGATTCCATCCGAATACCTCCGTTTGGCTCGAGCCCGGCGCGCCGAGGCGCTATTCGTCCGCGATCCCGCTCTCGGGCGGGACGTACGTGACGCGCATCCCCACCTCGAGGCAGCGCCCGCCGGACGGATCGTCGACGGCGACCTCGAACATGAAGTAGGGGAAGCGCCGCCCGCGCCCCTTGGCGCCGATCGTTCCCGTGTTGGTGTACGTGCTCCCCTGGAGGACCGGGCGGTGACTGCGCAGGGACACGCCGGAAACGACCATCCTGCCGGACGAACCCTCACCCAGCATCGCGTCCAGGGGCGCACCGAAATCGCTGATGATCCGATAGAGCGCCATCGTCGGCGGGACGACCGGCGGACCCCAGGGGGACGCCGTCCCGAACAACGGATCCCGGCCGCAGGCGTCGAGGAACGCTGCGATGAGGCCCGCGCCCGGAGAGAGTTCGCTCTGCGTGACGACCGTCCCGGCGGGCAGTTCGGGAAGTACGCCCGGGTCGTTCTCATCCCGCGGTGGCGCGGTCGCCCCGAGCCCCGCGCGACCCTCCGAGGAGCGATTCAGGTCGCGGTCCTCCAGGCGCAACGCCAGGGATCCGTCGTCGTCCGTGGCCGCGGTCACGCGAACCTCGTCGCCGCCGTACACCGGCGCGCGGTCCCGGTATTCGAGCCAGCCACCTTCGTAGAAGGACGCGCCGTACACGGCGTGCAACGCGGGCATGAGCGCGTGGAGTATCACGTCGGTCCCCACGATCGCGCGAGAGTAGCCCATCTCCTTTCCAGTATCCGAGTCGTGGACGGTCACGAACGACTCGCCCGCGCCCAGCCCGGCGAGCCGGCGCGCGAGTTCCGGCGCGTCCTCGGCGAGATTGCGCAGACGCTGCCAGTTTCCCTGGTATCGCCCTGCCGCCCCTGTCCTGTCCGCGGTGTTCGCCACGAGCGATCTCCGGTTCTCCGGCAAGCCGAAACAGCGCGCCTGCCGGCGCATCACCGCCCATGCTACCGTGCCTGCCATGGCAGAGATCAACGGAACGGTAGCACCCGGCTTCGAACGGGTGCGGGACGCCTTCGTCGCGAACTTCGAGGAACGCGCCGAGGTCGGGGCCGCCTTCAGCCTCTATCACCGGGGCGAGATGGTGGTCGACCTCTGGGGCGGCGTCGCGGACCCGACCACCGGACAGGCCTGGGCGGAGAGCACCCTCCAGAGTGTCGCCTCGACCACGAAGGGCGCCACCGCGATCTGCGCGCTCCTGCTCGTGGAGCGTGGCGAGCTCGATGTCGACGCCCCCGTGGCGCGTTACTGGCCCGAGTTCGCCGCCGCCGGCAAGCAGGACGTTCCCGTACGCTGGCTGCTGACGCACCAGGTCGGACTGCCGCTCTTCGACAACCCGCTCACCGTCGAGGAAGCCCTGGCCTGGGATCCGGCCATCGCTGCGCTCGCCGCGCAGCGCCCGGTGTGGGAGCCGGGGACCGCGCACGGCTACCACGCCATTACCTACGGCTGGCTCGTCGGCGAGGTCGTTCGACGGATCACCGGTCGGAGCCTCGGCACGTTCTTCGCCGAGAACGTCGCCGGACCGCTCGGTCTCGACTTCTGGATAGGCCTGCCCGCGAGCGAGCACGGCCGCGTGGCGCCGATGCTCGGGGACGAAGTCGAGGACGTCGACCTCGACAGCCTGCCGGAGTCGATGCGCGAGGTGATGGCGCAGTTCGAGGACCCGGACTCGCTGCAGTCCCGGGCATCGAACATCACCACGACGCCGCTGCCCATCGACACCCCGGAGTTCTACGCCGCCGAGTTCCCCGCGGCGAACGGCATCACCGATGCGCGCTCGCTGGCGCGCATGTACGCCTCGGTCATCGGCCAGGGCGTCGACGGCATGCGGCTTCTGAACGACGAGACCATTCGCCGCGCGACCACCGAACAGTGCGTGGGCTCCGACCGGGTGATCCTCGCGACCACGCGCTTCGGGCTCGGCTTCATGCTCCAGTCAGGGCCCGTCGACCTCGGCAACGAAGGCGCGTTCGGGCACGGCGGGGCCGGCGGCTCCCTCGGCTTCGCCGACCCGAAGGCGGACATCGGCTTCGGCTACGTCATGAACAAGATGCAGCCGTACCTGGAGGATCCGCGGCCGGCCGCCCTGATCGCCGCGGTGCACGAGTCGCTGAGAGACTGAGCTGTCGCACGGGCCGGGACCGAGTGCCGGCCGCGCCGACAAGCGTTGCACCGGGTCCCGTCAAAGCTTAGGGTAGACGCAGGCTCGATCGTCTACCCAATGAGTGCCATGAGTCTCAATATCAAGAACGACGAAACCTGCCGGCTTGCCGGAGACCTCGCGCGCCTGACCGGCGAGACGATGACCGGCGCCATTACCATCGCGCTTCGCGAGCGTCTCGACAGGGAGCGCCGTGTCCGTGGTGCAGCGCGGCGGCTTCGCGACATGCGCAGTATCGCCGAGCGGTGCTCCCGCCTGTTGGGACCGGGACCGGCGGCCGTCGATCATGGCGATGTGCTCTATGACGAACGGGGCTTGCCCCGTTGATCGTCGACACTTCGGCCTTGCTTGCAGTCCTGTTTCGCGAACCCGATGCGGTGCAGTTCGAGGAGGCGATCGCCACGGCTGCCCACTGCCGCATGTCCGTGGCCAACGCGCTTGAGGCGTCTATCGTCATAGGAGCTCGCGGTGGGAGGGAAGCGGGCGATGAACTCGACGCGTTCATCGAAAGTGCGGGCATGGCGCTGGCGCCGGTCACGACTGAACAACTGGTAGCGGCTCGGCGTGCCTGGCGACGTTTCGGCAAAGGCAATCACCCGGCGGCACTCAACTTCGGCGACTGCTTCGCCTACGCCCTGGCCGAGACGACAGGCGAGCCACTCCTGTTCAAGGGCGACGACTTCGCCCGAACGGACATTACATCCGCACTGACTGCCGGGGCGACGTAGCGACGCCCGTCCCGGTAGCGCACGCAACTCCGCACCGGGGGCGCGCAAATGCAGCGCCCCGTCACCCCGGATGCGTCTGCAAGCCGCCATCCACGCGGATGAGTTGCCCGGTGATGTACCGCGATGCCGGCGTGCACAGGAAGCCGACGACGTCGGCCAGTTCCTCCGGCCGCCCGTAGCGTTCCAGCGTTCCGCCCTCGACGAGCCACGACTCCTGCAGGGTATCCGCTGCGATGCGGAGAAAACGCTCGGTCGTGAAGCCACCGGGCACGGCGCAGTTGACGTTGATGTTGTACGGGCGCAGCTGTTCCGCCAGGCATCGTGTGTAATGGTGCAGCGCGGCTTTCGCCATCGCATAGGTCGCCTGCTTCCATGCCGCCCCGCTGAACCCGGCGATGCTGCCGACGGTCACGATCTTGCCGGCCTTGCGGTCCATCATCTCCTTCGCCACTTCGCGGCAGCACAGGATGGCGCTCATCAGGTTGCGGTCCATCACGCGCCGCAGGTCGTCGAGCCCGATGTTCAGGCAATCGTCGGTCTCGGGCATGCCGGCGCGTCCGACGCCGGTGCCGCCCGTCCCGATATTGCCTCCGGCGCAGCACACGAGGACGTCGATGCGTCCCCAGCGCCCGCGAATCTCCTTGGCAACGCGCCGGACCTCCGTTTCCTCGGTGATGTCGCCCCAGGTCGGCATGGCCTCGCCCCCGCCGCCGGCGGCGACGTCGGCGGCGACCTGCTGCATGGACTCGCCTTCGCCGAACGTCTTCGGGCTGTCGGGGCGGGTGCCGTGCACGGCGACTCGTGCACCGAGCCGGCACAGTTCCTGCGCCATCGCCCGCCCCAGCCCCCGTGACGAGCCGGTCACCCAGGCAACCTGCGCTGCCAGCGGTCGTTCCTGTTCCATCGTGGTGTCCTCCATGTTCGATCTGCGGCGTTGGTCAGGCGGCGAGGCCGCGGCGCCCGATGCTATGCTCCGCCGGCGGCGTACCCCCACGCCTGTGCCAGGGAGGCATCCCATCGCCCGCAAGTCGGAGTTCAGCAGCCGGTACCTGTGGTACGCCCTGAGTCTGCTGTTTGCCGCGAATCTGTTCAACTACATGGACCGGATGGTCATCTCGGTCGTGCTCCCGCTGATCAAGGCCGACCTGGACCTGTCCGATACGCAGCTCGGTGTCCTCACCGGCATCGCGTTCGCGGTGTTCTACGCCACCTTCGGCATTCCGATCGCGCGCTGGGCGGACCGGGGAACGCGCCGCACCATCGTGTCCCTGGCCATCGCCGTCTGGTCGGCCATGACCGTGCTGTGCGGCATGGCCCAGAACTTCTTCCACATGATGCTGGCCCGCTTCGGCGTGGGCATCGGCGAGGCCGGCTGCGTGCCGCCTTCGCACTCGCTGATCTCCGACTACTTCCCAACGGAACGGCGCGCCACGGCCCTGGGCATTCACGCCGCCGGCGCGACGTTCGGCATCGTGGCCGGCCTGGTGCTGGGGGGTTACATCGCCGAGACCTGGGGCTGGCGCTGGGCATTCTTCATGCTCGGTGCGCCCGGGCTGCTGCTCGCGATCCTCACGCGGCTGACGCTGCGCGAGCCGACCCGGGGGGCTCACGAGGAGGTGGCCGTCGGCGCGCCCCAGCCGCCGCTCCGCGAGGTGCTGCGCTACTTCGCAAGGCGCTCGTCCTACGTGCACCTCGTGATCGTGTTCGCCATGGGCTCGTTCGCGGCGTTCGGCATCCAGATGTGGTTGCCGAGCTTCTATGTCCGGAGTTTCGGCATGTCCACCGCAGAGGTGGGCTTCTACTTCGGCATCGCTTTCGGCCTCGGCTCGGCCATCGGCACCCTCGGCGGGGGCTACGTCGCCGACTGGATGGGCAAGGGGGACATGCGCAAGCCCCTGCTCATCCTCGGCGTGGGCGCCTCCGCGATGACGCTGCCGCTGAGCCTGGGCGTCCTGCTCGCGCCGTGGGCGGCGCTGGCCCTGACGTTCAACCTGGTCTCGAGCACCATCGGCGGCCTCGCCAACGGGCCGCTGTTCGCAGCCATTCAGTCGGTGGTCGACAACCGCATGCGGGCCATAGCGGTGGCGATCCTGATGTTCTCGTCGAGCATGGTCGGCGTGGGACTCGGGCCGCTGTTCGCCGGCATGCTCAGCGACATGCTCGCGCCGCGCTTCGGGGACGACTCGCTGCGCTACTCGCTGATCATCCTGAGCTGCCTGGGCGTGTATCCGATCGTGCACCTGTGGCTGGCAGTCCGGGCCCTGCCGCGCGATGCCGAGACCACGGCCCGGGAGGCCCGAGAGGCGGGAGCGAGCATCGAAGCTACGGCCGCTCCGGCCGCTCGACGATGATGCGCGCTCCGCATGCGGTGACGGATCGGGGCTCGGTGCCGCGGAGGACCAGCGCGTAGAGGCCCTCGCGGTCGTCGAGGAACGTTGCGACCTCGCCCGCAAACGGGCGGTCAGGGCCACTCGGGCTGACGAATTCGATCACGCCGCCCGACGGCGGACGACAGACGAATCCGCGCACGCCCCGCGCATCGTCATCCCGTGGCGCATCGCAGGCCAGCCCGAAACCCCGTTCGTACACCGTCCGCGCACGGTCCAGGTCGCGCACCGCCACGATGGCGCGCACGATCCCCGAGAGACCGCTCCCGGCGGGAGATGTCTCGCCCCCGAACGAATTCACCGGGTAGACGCGAATGAGCACGCCGTGGGTCGAGTTCGGATGCACGTCGCGGCCACTGGCGCCGGCCATGGTGGGGAGGACGTTGAGGCCCCGCTCCGTGAGGCCGTTTGCTTCCTCATCGGGGTCGGGGGCTTCCAGCATCAGGGCGAACAGGCCGTCACCGCGGCGCTCGAGGAAACGAGACAGGCTCTGCGAGAGGGGGGTGCCGGGGTCGGCCGGCGACATCAGCTCGATGTTGCTGCCGCCTTCGGGAACGCACATCCCCAGTTTCGCGCCGAGGCTCTGGACGCTGCCGGGGGTCAGGTCGACGACCGGCATTCCGAAGTCCCGCCGGAACGTCTCCACGGCCGCGTCGAAGTCGTGCATCGCGATGGCGATGCGGGGCATGGCTGTGATCATCTTCGGGTCTCCTGGTGACGGCCTTGCCGCACGGGAGCCCGGCAGGTTAACCCAAGCCTGCTGCTTCAGCCGCAGCCGAGACCCGGCCCTTCAATGGGCAGCACGAGCCCGTCCCGCATCGGCGGCAGCGGCGCCGGGAAGGAGAACGCCAGGCCAGGCTCGACCCACGGGATCTCCAGCCACTTCGACGCCGGGGACGTGAATGCCCACTGCACCGACGCGTACAGCGCGGGGCCGAGGCGGAAGTTGTGCGGACAGAGCGCAACGTTGTACAGCTCGGCCAGCGCGCTGACGCGGCGCGCGGCGGTCAGGCCGCCGATCTTCGTGATCTCGGGCTGCACGTAGGCAATCGCACCGCTCGCCAGCAGCCGGTCGAAGTCCGCCAGGGCGTACTCGTTCTCGCCGGCGGCCAGGTCGCACGCGATGGCGGCGTTCACGCGGGCGAGCGCGGCATGGTCCCGCATGGGCCGCACGGGCTCCTCGAAACAGGTCACCCCAAGCTCGCTTAGCCGCGTGCCCACGGCGACCGCCTCCAACGGATCGAAATGGCCGTTGACATCGACCATGATCTTCAAGCCGTCGCCGAACTCCCCGCGCAGCACGGCGACCATGTCCGGGTCGATCTCGTGCAGCTTCACGGCAGTGAAGCCCGCCTCCACGGCCCGCGCCGTCTCGGCCACCAGCCGCTCGTGATTCGCATAGCGCGGAAAGCTCGCGTACGCGGGAATGCCGTCGCGCACCGGGCCGCCCAGCAGCGCCGCCACGCTCGCCCCCAGCCGCTTGCCCTTGAGGTCCCACAACGCCAGGTCCACGCCGGACAGGCCCATGGGGAAGATGCCCTGGTCCGCGTACCGGTACCCCCAGTCCCACAGTTCGAACCAGAGACGTTCGATGGCGTCGGGGGCGCGGCCGACGAGCCTCGGCGCGAGCAGGTCGTTGACGACGGCGATGATCGGCGATGCCGCCCGGCTCGCCCGCTCCCGATCGAAGATGCCCCACCAGGCCTCCCCGACGCCCTCGAGGCCATCGGAATCGCGCACGCGGGTGATGACGTTGACCAGCGACCGGTCGTGCAGGAGTTCGGCGGTGACGCTCTCGATTCGGGGCATGGGAGCTTGCGCGGTTGGCGGGGGCTGTATCGAGATTTGGCGGAGCGGACGGGACTCGAACCCGCGACCCCTGGCGTGACAGGCCAGTATTCTAAACCGACTGAACTACCGCTCCTTGCTTCCCAACCAGACCGAACCGGAGACACGACTGGTGGGTGTTGCAGGGCTTGAACCTGCGACCTACGGCTTGTAGGGCCGTCGCTCTCCCAACTGAGCTAAACACCCCCGCGCCAGCGGAAGGCGTATCTTACGGGCGGGGGGTCGGTTGTCAATTCGCTTGGCCGCTCCCGTGTCGGGCTCGTGTTCGGGACGGGCTTGTCCCGTCCCGTCTCGAATGCGTCCTGACTGCCGGCGCGGGCGGCCGCGACGGTCGCGCTTACAAGGACACGGGTTCGAACTGGTCTTCCGTCAGGC
Source organism: Pseudomonadales bacterium (assembly GCA_963664635.1). Lineage (GTDB taxonomy): Bacteria > Pseudomonadota > Gammaproteobacteria > Pseudomonadales > Azotimanducaceae > VXNE01. Next base: position 3,170,369 of record OY761542.1, read on the forward strand.
CCATCACGCTATCGGCCCCCGCCTCCATCGCCGCAAGGCAGGCGGCGGCCCGGGGGAGCACCGACTCGTTGTAGAACCGCGCAGTCACGAGCTTCCCTTCGAGGAAGGACCGCTCGGAGTCCCCCTGCGCCAGCCGCGACTGCGCGACCAGCGCGCCGCGCATCGACTGGTGCGCGCCGCAGACGATGCCGCACAGCATGAGAAGGTGGTACGAGACCGCGCCGGGCACCGTGAAGTCGTTCCCCGCGTGCTCGAGCAGCCAGTCGAGCCCGGTCTCCAGACGGTCCACGCCGGAGCGGAACGCCGGTAGCTGGTCCGGTAGGCGTTCCTTGAGTTCCGACTCCGTATCGCGCATCTCGGCGATCAGTTCCCGCAGGGCCGTTCCGCCGTCGCGCAGCACCTTGCGGCCCACAAGGTCCGCGGCCTGGATGCCCGTGGTGCCCTCGTAGATCGTCGTGATGCGCACGTCGCGGTAATGCTGCGCGGCGCCGGTCTCCTCGACGAAGCCCATGCCGCCGAACACCTGCAGCGCCAGCGACGCGATCTGCTGGCCGGTCTCGGTGCTCCAGGCCTTGATGATCGGCGTCATCAGGTCGGCGCGCGCCTGGTGCCATCTCCCGGAGTCTCCCTGCGCGCCGGCGGCGAGGTCCATGTGCCGGGCGCCCACGTAGGCGACGGCGCGCATGGCCTCGATCTGGGCCTTCATCTCCATCAGCATGCGGCGCACGTCCGCGTGGTGGACGATCGTCACGGGGCCGTCGCTGCCCGCCAGGCTGCCCTGGCGGCGTTCGCGCGCATACGCCAGCGCGTGCTGGTAGGCGCGTTCCGCGACCGCGAGCCCCTGCATGCCGACGCTGATCCGCGCGTGGTTCATCATCGTGAACATGCAGGCGAGTCCCTGGTTCGGTCCACCGACGAGGTATCCCACCGCGTCGTCGTACTCCATCACGCAGGTCGGGCTGCCGTGGATGCCGAGCTTCTCCTCGAGCGACAAGGCGCGCACGCCGTTGCGTTCGCCCAGCGAGCCGTCAGCCTGGAGCAACACCTTCGGCACCAGGAAGAGCGAGATGCCGCGCACCCCCGGCGGCGCGTCCGGCAGCCGCGCGAGCACCAGGTGCACGATGTTCTCCGCCATGTCGTGATCGCCATACGTGATGAAGATTTTCTGCCCGGTGACGCGATATGCGTCGCCGTCCGGCACGGCGGTCGTGCGGATGAGCGCGAGGTCCGACCCGGCCTGCGGCTCGGTGAGGTTCATCGTCCCCGTCCAGGTGCCCGCGACGAGGTTCGGGAGCCACGCCGCCTTGAGCTCGGGACTCGCGTGTTCCTCGATGGCGTGGATCGCGCCCCCTGCCAGCAACGCGCAGTTCGACCACGCCAGGTTCGCCGACTGCCAGAGCTCGGAGACCGCGATCGAGAGCAGCGCCGGCAGGCCCTGGCCGCCGAACTCGGGGTCCGCGTCCAGACTCGCCCAGCCCCCGTCCCGGAACTTGCCGTACGCCTCGCGGAACGCGGCGGGCACGCGCACGCCGCCCTCCTCCATCCGCGCGCCTTCGAGGTCACCAGCGGAGTTCGTCGGTGCGATGACTTCCTCTGCGAACGTCGCGGCCTCCCGGAGTACGGCGCGGGCGAACTCGGGAGTTGCGTCCTCGAAACCCGGCAGGCCGTTGATCTCTTCCCAGCGTGCGAGGTCCTCCAGCACGAACCAGATGTCGCGCGTGGGCGCCCGATAAGCCGTCATGGAATGCTGTTCCTCCGCAACTGTCGCAATCGCCGGACGAGGGCCGCCCGGTCAGTTCGTTTCCTCGAAAATCTCCCGCCCGATCAGCCAGCGCCGGATCTCCGACGTGCCGGCGCCGATCTCGTAGAGCTTGGCGTCGCGCAGCAACCGGCCCGTCGGGTAGTCGTCTATGTAGCCGTTGCCGCCGAGCACCTGGATCGCGTCGAGGGCGAGCGCCGTGGCGGTCTCGGCGCAGTGCAGGATGGCACCGGCGGCGTCCTTGCGCGCGGTCTCGCCCCGGTCGCACGCCCCCGCGACGGCATAGAGATAGGCGCGGCATGCGTTCGTACGCGTGTACATGTCCGCGAGCTTGCCCTGCACGAGCTGGAACGTCCCGATCGGTTCGCCGAACTGCACGCGGTCGCGCGCGTAGGGGACGACCGTGTCGAGGCAGGCCTGCATGATGCCGACCGGGCCGCCGGCGAGGACGACGCGCTCGTAGTCGAGGCCGCTCATCAGCACGCCTACGCCGCGGTCTTCGGCGCCCAGGACGTTCGACGCCGGTACCTCGGCGTCCTCGAAGACGAGCTCGCAGGTCCCCGAACCGCGCATGCCGAGCTTGTCGAGCTTCGGCGAGCGCGAAAACCCCGGGGTGTCGCGTTCGACGATGAACGCGGTGATCCCGTGCGGACCGGCGTCGGGACGGGTCCTGGCATAGATCACGAACGTGTCCGCGTCGGGACCGTTGGTGATCCACATCTTCGCGCCGTTCAGGACATAGACATCCCCCTCGCGCCGCGCCGACAGGCGCATGGACACCACGTCCGAGCCGGCCCCGGTCTCGCTCATGGCCAGGGCGCCGACGTGTTCCCCGCTGATGAGCCCCGGCAGGTAACGCGCTTTCTGTTCCTGCGTGCCGTGCCGCTCGATCTGGTTCACGCAGAGGTTCGAATGCGCGCCGTAGGACAACCCCACGGACGCCGAGGCCCGCGAGATTTCCTCCATGGCGACGCAGTGCGCGAGATAGCCCATGTCCGCACCGCCCCACTCCGTGCCGGCGGTGATGCCGAGCAGGCCGAGCTCTCCGAGGCGGGGCCAGAGGTCCCGGGGAAAGGCGTTCTCGGCATCGATTTCGGCCGCACGCGGGGCGATCTCGTCGGTCGCGAAGTCGTGCACGGTGTCGCGCAGCAGGTCGAGGGTCTCGCCCAGGCCGAAATTGAGGGAGGAGTACACGTCGCCGCGTCGTTCCATCGGGTGGCGCGGCAGACTACCATACGGTGTTTCAGCCTTGGATCGCTCCATGACCACCATCGATCAGGCCCTGCTCGAAGCCCTGCGAGAGCTCGATACGCCCACCGTCTGCAACGCGCTCGAAGTGGTCGCGCCCAAGCGGCGGGGCTACGGCTACACCGTGGATCCGCTAGTCTGCACGCGCCCCGAACTCGGCTCCATGGTCGGCTACGCGCGCACCGCCACCATTCGGGCGATGCACCCCTCGGACCTCGCCGGGGCGGAAGCGCGCGCGATGCAGGACGCCTACTACTCCTACGTCGACGACGGGCCGAAGCCCAGCATCATGGTGATCCAGGACCTCGACGGGGACTCCCGCGGCTATGGCTCGTTCTGGGGCGAGGTGAACAGCAACATACACAGCGGTCTCGGCTGCATCGGGCTGATCACGGACGGCAGCGTGCGCGACCTGCCCGACGTCGCCGAGGGGTTCCAGATGCTGGCGGACCGGGTCGGGCCCTCGCACGCGTTCGTCCATTCCGTCGGCTACGGGACGCCCGTCACCGTGGCGGGGATGCGGGTCAAGGACGGCGACCTCATGCACGCGGACCAGCACGGTGCGGTGGTGATACCGCACGATGTCGCGGAGGGGGTGCCCGAGGCGGCGGCCGCCATCGCGCGGCGCGAGGCGGTCATCATCGGGGCCTCCCAGGAGCCGGGTTTCAACATGGCGCGCCTGCGGCAGGCCTGGGGAGACGCGGCGGAGGTGCACTGATGGCGCAACTGCTGCCACCCTTCTCGCTGCGCGACCAGCACGGCGTGGATCGCGCGTTTCCCCCCGCGGCCCGGTCCGTGGTCTGCTTCGCCAAGGAAGACTGTCCGACCTGCAACCTCGTCATGCCCCTGATCGAGGCGCTGCACCGCGAGTCGGGGCTGGAAGTGCTCGTTCCCGGCCAGACCGCCGACGGCAACGCGACGCTGATCGAGCGTCATGCACTCACCGCCCCGGTCCTCGACGACTCGGCGCTCAAGGTGTCGTTCGCCTACGACGTGGATACCGTGCCGCTGGTCATCGCCGCGGACGAGGATGGCTCGGAGGCGGACCGCTTGGTCGGGTTCGACAAGGCGGAGTGGCGTGCCTTCTTCGAGCGCCACGCGCCGGAGCTGGCGGTGGACTGGGACGCCCTGCCCGACTGGCGCCCCGGCTGCGGGTCGCTGACGCAGGATCCGGTGATCGGCGAGCGTCTGCGCGCCGAGGCCGAGAACAGCCCCCTGCGCGCGCGCCGCATCGAAATCGCCCCGGCGGACGATGTACACGAATTCTTGTTCGACCAGGGATTCACGGATGGCCTGCCCGTCGTGCCGCCCACGCCGGAACGGGTGGTGCGCATGCTGGACGGCACGCGGCGGGACCCGCAGTCCGTCGTGGCGACCGTACCGCCGAACATGGCGCCGGCGACCGCCGAGAAGGTCGCGGTGAACGCGGTCCTCGCCGGGTGCCGGCCCGAGTACCTGCCGGTGGTGATCGCGGCGCTGGAAGCGGTCTGTACGGACGAGTTCAACATCCACGGCGTGATGGCGACGACCATGGGCGCATCGCCGGTGATGATCGTCAACGGTCCGATTCGCCACCGGCTCGGCATGAACATGCGCCTCGGCGCGCTCGGCCAGGGGAACCGCGCCAACGCGGCGATCGGGCGCGCGCTGCGGTTGACGCTGCGCAACGTCGGCGGGGCGCGACCCGGCGGGACCGAGCGCTCCACCCTCGGCAACCCCATGAAACACACCATGTGCTTCGCCGAGTGGGAGGAGCGCAGCGAATGGCCGCCGCTGCACGTGGAACGGGGCTTCGAGCCGGACGACTCCGTCGTCACGATACTCGCCATGACCAGTGGGCCGAGCCTGATCGTGGACCAGAACTCGCGCAACGCCAGCGAACTCGCGGGCTCCTTCGGGCTCGTGATGGAGGGGGCGCACCATCCACGCGCGCACCACATGGGCGACTGCATCCTCGTCGTGTGTCCCGAGCACGTCGACACGCTGAAGGTCGACGGGTACTCGAAGGACGACGTGCGCAACCGCATCCAGGAGACCTCGGCCCGGCGCTTGCGCGACCTGGTGGCCGACGACGTGTCCGGCACGGGGCTGCCCCCGGAGCGGGCGCGGGGCATGTCCGACGAACAACTCGACCGGATGTCGCCGAAGTTCGCTTCGAAGGACAACATTCACATCGTCGTGGCGGGATCCGAGGCCGGCAAGTTCTCGGGCTTCTTCCACGGCTGGGCGAGCGGGCCAATGGGTTCGATGCCCGTCTCGCGCAAGATAGGGGACTGAGGCCGCGTGCGCGGTCCACGCCCCAGCAACCCGCTAGAGGAGAAATACGTATGACCACCATTCTCGACCCCACCGACGAACGGGTGCCCGTCGCCCGTTCGCTGACGCCCCGCCCGGAGGCGATCACCGGCTCGGTGGCCCTGCTCGACATCTCGAAACCGCGCGGCAACGTGCTGCTCGACCGTCTCGAGTCATTGTTGGCGGAGGCGCTGCCGGGCATCGAGATCAACCGCTACGCGAAGCCGACGTTCACCAAGCCGGCGCCGACGGAGCTGCGCCAGGACATCCGGGAGCACAACGACTTCGTCGTCGAAGCGCTGGCCGACTGAGGCTCCTGTACCACGTGCAGTTTGCATGACACGGTATGGTTCGAGATCCAGGGCGTCCCGGCGGTTTCGATCGCCTCGAGCGAGTTCCGTGACGCGGCCGGCGCACAGGCGCAGGCGCTCGGCATGGACGACGCGCAAACCTGTTTCGTCCGGCACCCCATCCAGGACCGGACGGACGACGAGATGCGCGCGCTGGCCGACGAGGTGGTCGCGGAGGTGATCGATGCGCTGACCGTGTAGGCCACGCGACCCACGTCCAGGGGGCTGCGGGAGGCGGCTTCGGAGTACAAGGGAAAGGCCGTTGTCTTCGTTGAGGCTCATTGGCTCAAGAGGGTCTTGGCCGACGAACGCTGCAGACGCTCCCGGCGTCAAGGGGCTCCGGCCAAGCGGCATCCGGCAATTCTTGGGTAGGAATCTACCTTCTGGATGAACTCAAACAAGCAGTAATGGGTTCACCTTCCATAGGGCGTGATCGGGAGCCTTGGTTCGAATGTGCCGGGGACTAGGGGTCGTCCGCTGTCGCCGGCAACCTGAAGCGCGCTTGCGCGCCCTGGGTGTCCACGCGGTTGACGAGGTCCAATGCGCCATCGTGACTCTCGGCGATGTGTCGGGCGAGCACTAATCCAATGCCAGCGCCGTCGGACTTGGTCGAATAGAAGGGCACGAACAGGTTGTCCGTCTCGGCGATGCCGGGACCCTCGTCCTCCACGAGAATCTCGACGTGGCGATCCACTGTCCGCCAGCCAACCGTGACGCCACCACCGGTCTGCCGCGCCGCGTCGGCGGCGTTTCGAACGAGATTCAGCAGCGCCTGCTCGAGTTGATCGGGGTCGGCTCTGACGGTCGTCGCATCCCCGTCCCGAACGGCCACGGTCCTGCGCGTTTCGAGCTTCGCCACCCGGTGTATGCAGTCAGCCAAGTCGACCTCGACGAGGTTGGGCGGCGGCAGACGCGCAAGGCGTGCATAGGCCGACATGAACCGCTCGAGACCCTCCGCACGCCCCGAGACGATCTCCAGTCCGCGGTCAACGTCGCGCGACCAATCGGCCGGCAGTGGATCCTGGCACAGGATGGCGCGGATGCTCGCCACGATGGACTTGATCGGCGTGAGCGAATTGTTGATCTCGTGACTCAGCACGCGGACGAGACGCTGCCAGGTCTCCCGCTCTTCGTCGCGCAGGGCGCTTGAAAGGTCCGTCAGGACGACCAGGGTCAGGTGTCTCCCAGCCAGACGGATGGCGCTGCGTCGAACCTGCCAGCGCCGCATGCCGGTCGGGTCGTTGCGTTCGATGGTTCGCGGGGCAGCTCCCGTGAGTGTTTCGCCGAGCCCGATGTCCGCGGCCGTCCTACCCGTTGCTTCGCGTTCGGGAAACCCGATCAGGTGTTCGCCGGCGTGGTTCACAAGACGCAGACACTGTTGCTCGTCGAAGGCGAATACCGCGATGTCGACGGCGTCCAGCACATGCCGCAGTGAGCCGGACGCCTCGGCCGCGTCGAGACGCTGGCTGCGCAGAAGTCCCTCCAACTCGTTGACCTCGTGGAGCGTCAGCGCCAGCGGGTTGTTCGTGCCAGCGCCGCGAGCGCGTACCGAGTAATCGCCCTGTCGCAGCGCGGCCAAGACGTTCGCGACGATGCGCAGCGGTCGGTGCAGGCGGGTCTTCAAGACGAGAGCGAGTACGATCCAGGAGCCGGCGAGGCCCAAGGTGACCGACCATCGAACCGGGGCGCCATAGTCCGCTAGCCACAACAGGACGATGGCGGCGCCGAAGCCTGGTGCGCCGGCGAGGAGCACCCAGGGAAGCGCCGACTGGGTTCGCCATCGGCCGCCGCTAGTTCCCATCGCGAAGGGGAACCCGATGCCGTTCGAGCTTCCGGTAGAGGGCCGCCCGGCTCACGCCGAGATCGCGTGCCGCATGGGAGACGTTGCCGCCGTGACGGTTGAGAGCCTTCTCGACGAGAGTTCGCTCCGCTTCCGCGAGCGTCAACGAATCGAATGGACGAGGAGCCACGTTAGACGGGCGCAGACCCAGATCGTCGCTGGCGATCCTCGTCCCGTTGGACACCAGCACGGCTCGCTCGACGGCATGGATGAGTTCACGGACGTTGCCGGGCCAAGGGTGCGCGAGCAACGCGGCCAAGGCGTCGTCACTGAACCCCTCGAACGGTTTGTCGTAGCGGATCGACTCCCTCGCCAGGAATCGCGTGGCGAGAATGGGAATGTCCTCCTGCCGGTCCCGCAGCGGCGGAAGGTTGATCTCGACCGTGTTCAGCCGGTAGAGCAGATCTTCCCGCAACGTGCCTTCCGCCACCGCCACGCCTATGTCCGTGTTGGTCGCGGAGAGGATGCGCACGTTTACCCGCCGAGTCTTGGGCGACCCGACGCGCTGCACGACCCGCGTTTCGAGCACGCGCAGCAGCACGGCCTGTTGGCGATAGGGGACGTTGGCGATCTCGTCCAGGAAGAGCGTGCCCCCCTCTGCCACCTCGAAACACCCGGGGCGGTCTTTGCTCGCATCCGTGAACGCGCCCTTGACGTGACCCAGCATCTCGGACTCGAACACCCCTTCCGCGAGACCGCCCGCGTTTACGGCCACGAAGGGTTCGCCAGCGCGACCCGAGGCTTCATGAAGATAGTGCGCGACGACTTCCTTGCCGGTACCGTGGTCGCCGCTGATCAGCACGTTGGCATCGGACGGCCCGACCCGGTCCATCAGTTCCACGACGGACCGCATGGCGGACGATTCCGCCACGAAGTCCTTCAGGGCAGCCGAATTGAGGTGTCGGTTGGCCCTCGCGAGCCGCTGGCTGCGGCGTTGGGCAAGACCGAGTTCGACCTGCGTGGTGACCGTGCGGACAAGGCGTTCGTTGTCCCAGGGTTTCTGTACGTAGTCCCTTGCGCCCCGGCGCATCGCCTCGACGGCACCCTCGACGTTACCCCACGCGGTCATGACCATGACGGGCAGCCGAGGGTCGAGTCTTCGCAGGCTTGAGAGAAGATCGAGCCCCTCGCGTCCCGAGGTCGTGTCCCTCGCGTAGTTCAGGTCGATGAGCACGCAGTCCGGATCGAAGCGTTCCACGGCTTCTAGCGTAGCCTCCGGCGACCGCACGCCCTCGGCCTCGAAGCCGGCGTTCCCCAGCAACATCCGCAGGGCTTCGACTACATCCGCATCGTCGTCGGCGAAGAGGACCCGGGGGACTGCTCGATCCATGCACGAAGTCTACCTTTTCGTCGGCTGGCGCCGAGGCTACTCCACCCGCAAGGCGGCGAGCGGCTGAATGGCCGTGGCCCGCCGGGCGGCTATCCAACTCGCCAATGCGGCCGTGGCAGCGAGCAGCATCGCCGCTGTCGCGTGGACCACCGGGCTCGCGGGAGTAACGCCGAACAACAAGCCGCGCAGCAATCCGGCCCCGACGATGCCGATCGGGACGCCTAGGGCGATTCCCACGGCAACCGGCTTCAGCCCGCCCACAACGACCATGCGTCGGACTTGATTGCGCCGCGCTCCGAGTGCCATGCGCACGCCGATCTCGGTGGTGCGCCGTGCAGCCAAGTGAGCGACGACGCCGTACAGGCCGGCAGCCGCAAGCACTAGCGCGCCAGCCGCCACCGCGGTGAACAGGGCGGAGGCGAAACTCGCTGGCGCCATCGAGCGGTCGACGATGTCAGCCAGGGTTGGCATGGGCTCGACCTGGATCGTCGGGTCGACGTGCGCGATTTCCTGGAGAACAGCGGGGAGGATGGCGGCGGGGTCTTCAAGCCCGGTCCGCACCGCCATCGACACGCCGTAGTGCGGCCACAAGGAACCGGGAACGGGGTTCAGTGGATAGTAGCCGGCATTCGCCGGAGGCCCGTCGACCGATTGGCCGTAGACGTCGCCGACCACGCCGACGATCGTGTGCCAAGGGCCGCCGTACCCGGAGACGCGCTTGCCGATGGCGCTCTCGTTCGGCCAGAACCGCTTCGCGAACGACCGGCTCACGACTACGGCGGCGCGTCCCGGGTCGTCCAGATCCGCCATTTCGAATCCACGGCCCTCGATGACGGGAATCCCCAATGCGCGGAACCAGCCCGGCGTTGTGAGCAGAACCGAAGCGCAGGTCGTGAAGCCGGATGCGCCGACGCGTTCCTCGACCGCCGGGTCTTCGAAGTGCTGTGCCGTGCAGCCTGGTGGAAACCAGAACGGCACCGCCGAGGATGCGCCGGCTGCCGTAACGCCGGGCAGCGATGCGAGCCTCTCCTGTACGTCTCGGACGACTGTCCACCATGTGGCGGCATCCGCGTGGGAGGTGTTCGGCGTTACCGCCACACTGGCCACCCCATCGGCATCGATACCCGGATCGACGTTGCGGAGCGACCGGAAACTCTCGAGCAGCAATCCGGCGACGACCATGAGCACGAGCGTTAGCGCGACTTGCCCGACTACCATCCCCGCGCGTACCCGGGTTCGGGCGCGACCGTGCGTGGATCCCCGCCCGGCCTCCGCCAGGTCAAGTCCGAAACGACTGACTCGCGAGGCCGGCAACACCGCCAACGCTATGGCGGCGATGACGGAGACGGCAGCAAGGAATGCGAATACGCCGCCGTCGAGCGCCACCTCGTCGAGGCGGGGCAGCAGTACCGGCGCCGCGGCGACAAGGTAGTTGGTCGCGCCCCACGCCATCAACGCGCCGAGCGCTGCGGCCGGGACTGTCAGCAACAGGCCTTGGGCAGCATAGTGACGCACTACATCGCGCCATCCGGCCCCGAGCGCCGCGCGGACCGCGAGATCCCGGCGGCTGGTCTCGACCCGGGCCAGCAGCAGGTTGGCGACATCGGCCCAGGCGACGAGCAGCAACAGGGCAGCTGCGGCCTGCAGCAGCCAAAGGTTGTCGGCAAAGGCTCCGACTTGGAAACGCTTGGCGTCGTGCACCACCGTGCGGAAGCCGAACTGCTTCACGAAACCCCGCGTGTAGACCTCGGGATAGGCATCGACCAGTTGATCCGTCAGCCCCGACAGTTCCGCGCGGGCGGCGCCGATGCTGATCCCGTCCGCGAGTTTCGCGATCACCAACAGCGAGTGCTGATTGTAGTGCGGGCCGGCCCGGTCGAGGCTCCAGGGTATCCACAGGTCCGCATCGAACATCCCGGTTCCGGGAGCGAGGACACCGACGATTCGGAGCTCGGTCTCCTCCGAGCCTTGACGGCGGAGGAACTGGAGGCCGGCGATGCCGGGATCGAACCGGATGGTCTTGCCCACGACCTCGGGATTTCCGCCGAAGCGGTCCTGCCAGTACCCGTACGAGAGCACTGCGACAGGCGCCGCGCCCGGGTCGTCGTCGGCTTCTTGAATGACCCTGCCGAGCGCGGCCCTCGCCCCGATGAGGCGGTGTATTCCCGCGGTGGCCTGGGTGACCCGGGCGCCCGTGAGGCCATCCGGCGTCGCAACGCTCCCCCGGAAGTTCTGCGCAGCCCCAATGTCGGCGAGGGACTTGGCATTGTCGCCGAGGTGGAAGTACTGGGCGGACGCGAATCCCCACTCGCTACCCATGCCCGATTTGGGAACCGCGCTGCGCAGGACGACGAGCCGATCCGAGTCCGGGTAGCCCAATGGATCCAGCAGGACCTGTTTGACGACGGTGAAGACGGCGACGGTGGCGCCGAGACCGAACCCCAAGCAGAGTATCGCGAGCACCGTGAATCCCGGTGTCCGCTTGAGGCCCCGTAACGCCTGTTTCGCCTCGAGGAGCATGCGCATGACCTACTCCACCCGCAACGAGTCGCTTTCGTCGACGATTCTCCCGTCGAGCAGATGTACCGTGCGAGCCGCCATGTCCGCGTAGCGCGGATCATGGGTGACCATACAGACGGTCGCGCCGCCGGCGTGAAGCTCTCCGAGCAGATCCATCACGCCTTGGCCGTTGGTGGAGTCCAGGTTGCCGGTTGGTTCGTCGGCGAGGAGGATCAACGGGTCGCCAACGATGGCACGGGCTACCGCGACGCGCTGCTGTTGGCCACCGGAAAGCTGCGCCGGGAAGTGCTTGGCCCGGTGCACCATGCCGACCCGTTCCAGCGCCCGCTCGACGCATTCCCGGCGTTTCGATCCAGGGGTGCCTCGGTACACCAGCGGAAGTTCCACGTTCTCGTAGACCGTCAGGTCGCCGATCAGGTTGAACGCCTGGAAGATGAACCCGATAGCTTCGTTGCGGATTCGGGCCCGTTCCGCCGTGCCGAGCGACTGCACCGTTTCGCCATCGAGTTCGTACTCCCCGCCGCTGGCGTTGTCCAGCAGACCGATGATCCCCAGCAGCGTCGACTTGCCGCACCCCGAGGGCCCGGCGATCGACACGAAATCGCCCCGTTCGATATCGAGGTGCACATCGAACAGCGCGTGGGTCTCCAGTTCGTCCGTGTAGTAGACCTTGTGCAGGTCGCGCAGGCGGATCAGCGGGTGGTCAGCGGCCATGTGTTTCTCCGTTGTTGGGGTCTTCATTGGGAGGACCTCCTCGCTCATCGTTCTATCCGCACGTTGTCGTAGTCGTCGAACGCGGCCAAGCCCGACAGGACCACACGGTCGCCGGGTCGCAGCCCTTCGAGAACCTCGACGTGGTTCGCCGATACGCGTCCGAGCTTCACGCTCACGCGCCGTGCGACTTCGCTGTCTTCATCGAGTCGGTACAGGCCCACCCGCTCGTGCGCCCGCGCATTGGCTGGCCGCCCCACATAGGTGATGTCGTTGAGCCGTTCGAGCACGACGGTGCCGTCGACGCTCATGTTCGGCCGGGCACCTGCCGGTAGATCGGAAGACAGGGAGACGTCCACCGTGATCGTGCCGTGGGATCGATGCGACTGACACTTCCGTCGATCACCCCGTTGCGCGTGTCGATCTGCGCGGCCTGGCCGATCGCCAGGTCTCCCCCGCGGTTCTGGGGCAAGCGCAGTTCCGCCTTCAGCCGGCCCGGCTGGACCACGCGACCCATGGTGTCCCCGGCGTTGATCCACTGTCCCTCCTCCACACCCGACTCCCCGAGAACGCCGTCGATCCCTGCGCGCACGGTCAGCGCCTGGGCCCGCTCCTCGTTGAATCGAACGATCGAACGCAGGCGCTCGACCTGGGCGCGCTGCGCGGACAACTGCTCGCCCGCCGAGTCCGCGAGCACATGGAGGCGGCGGGACTCGATTCCCAGGCGGTTGTCCAGCTCCGCCACCAGTTCCCGGCCACGGGCAAGGTCGAACTCGGCCACCAGCCCCGGGTTCTTGCCGTTGAGTTCGCGGTTCATATCGTCGCGGTGCTTGGCTTCGAGGTACTGCGTGCGCACCTGCGCGATCAGCGCCTCCTGGGCCAGTGCGTCCGACTCGACGTTCGAGGCCAAGGTAACGAGGTCTGCTTCCGCATCCGATAGCTGTTGGCGCACGGTGAGCAGTTGAACCTCGACATCGGCATTCGACAAGCGGTACAGGGCCGTCGCCGCCTCGACTTCGGCACCGGGTTCGACGAGCATCTCGTCGACGCGCCCCGCCGTCAGCGCCGTGATCCAGCGCCGCCGCACCGGCACCAACGTACCGGGTCCCCGACCGTCGCGCACGAACTCGCCGTGAGCGACGGTGTCCATCCACACCGTATCCGCGTCGACGGTTGGCATCGCCGGTCCCAAGGTGGCCACGTACGCGGTTGCTACAGCGATGCCCAAGACGGCGACGGCCACGGCAGCGAGTCTTCCAAGGCGGCGTTTGCCTTGAACACGGGGCACGTCCATTGCCGACCGTCGGCCTGCGGGGCTCCGGATGTGGCGTGCATCCGGTGCATCCGACGCGGGTGTGTTGTCTCTCAGTTGAAGCCGCCTGGACTCTGCCACTTGCTCTTTTCGTTGTGCGATCCTCCCTGTCCAACAAGCAAGAGGCGTGCCATCCTGTTGCGTGTTGCTGCGCTGGCTCGTTGGTCTGTTTGGCGACTCAGGATGTTCGGATGCGAGACGCTCGTGTCCGGAACCGGACAGTTTCGTCGAGGTTTCCGTCTACCAGCGGTCATCTTGCACGAACGCGATTCGGACACTCGACGACAGGACTCGCCACGGCGACGACTCTAACGGGTCGGCGTGGCCAGATCTTCCCCGTCGCGGATGCCGCGCCCCCCCACCGGCACATCGCCGATGCGCGGCAGCACGTGCCTGCGCATCGTGTAGTCCCACTTGTAGCGCTGGTTCGACAGGCGGTTCCCGGCCACCGGCTCAGGGCATCGCTTCCACCGCAGAGCCGCGATGGCCCATGTGGATCTCCACCCGGTCCGGGCCGGCGAGGCGAAGCGGCTGGTCGATTGTCGCTACAGCTCGATTGGCGAGCGGCTCCGGGGGGTCAAGGAAGAAACGCCTGCCGTGCGCCCCGCCCTGCCTCCTGGCGACCGCTGAAGGGCCGCCGGGGCCGACCGGACGCCACCAAGGGCACCCATGCGCGGCCCGCGGCCCAGCCGCGCCGACCCCTTGTGGAACAATCGCCGCCGGTCGGCGTGTTGCCGTCGTCGTTCGTTCCCTCAAGGGTTCCTGGCGAGCGCACGATGGTGACGCAACGCTTCGGCTTCCATCAGTTGCGCTTGCCTGCCGATCCAGAGGCCGACATTGGGGTGCGGCAACAGGCCGAGTCCATCGGACCGATAGTCCAGTTCGCCCAGCACCCGCCCGTAGGGGCCGAATCCCTGCACGCGGAACGGCACCACGATGGGCGTCAACCCCCGGGCGTTCGCCTGCGCGATGTAACTTCGGATTTCCTGCTCCGCGACACTCCGCCTCTCCGGCCAGTCCTCCCGCAGAGTGAAAACGCGGACCTCGCGCACTCCCAACCGCTCACGGGCACTTCTGGTGCGTTGCGTGATCTTCTCGATCCAGCGCTCGTTCTCGGCATCGTCGCCGGGCCCATGGGCGATGACCGCGACCACTTCGTTGTCGGGCTCCGAGCTGAGGCCGCGAATGCGGGCGGCAATCACTTCATCCATCTCGACGGCATCGGCCAGCCCCTCGACGCTGACGTGAAACGCCATTTCCGTATCCAGCCTCCAGAACCCCATGGGCATGCGCATGCGGCCTGACCCGGCATGTGCATGTTCCCCCTCCGCCCGGGACGGCGCGCCACCCTCCAGACCAAGAATCTGCAGCGTCCGGTCATACCAGCTCTCACCGGAGACGAATACCCGCACCACGCCGACGTGTCGCACGCCGCGGGATTCGAGCCGTCGAACCGCCGCCTCCATCGATCCCGCGTCGGCCATGCCCAACGCCAGTTCTACCGGATACCGCGCGCTCAGCGGTTCCACGGCTTCCACCAGATGCTCGTTCCACTCGTCGCTGCCGCCGTGCGCCATGATCATCACGCCGAAACTGAAGTCTTCGGCAGGACTCCCGGACTCCCGGACACCCGTCGACTGGCACGAGGCGAGCGAGACGGCCATTGCGCACACCCAGATCACACGGGCACACCAGGTCGCGGATTCCTCAATACCCATGGCGCTATCCCTATTCACAAAGCCCAATTCAGAAAGAAGCTATATGTCGAGATACAGACTGACGCGGAAGCTGGTTCCGGGCTGTTGCGCGTTCTCTATGGCAGACCGGGCTTCCGCGTCCAGGCTGCTGATGTTGATCCACCGGGCGTAGACCTCGTCAAAGACGTTGAACACGCCGAAACGTAATCGTACGGAGTCCGAGAAGCTGTAGTTCCCGACGACGTCCACCAGGGCATAACCGTCGGCGGTCACCCGCTCCGGCGTGGAGACCCGGTCTTTCTTCCCGACAGCCGTAAGCAGCACCTCGCCGCCCCACCGGCCCGCCGCTCCGTCGAACCTGACGCCCGCCACCAGGGTGAGGGGGTCGACCGAGTCCAGCGGTGTCGACGCACTCCGGTTGTCGCCGCGGGCATAGGCGAGCGCGGCCCGCGCCTGCCACCGTTCGCCGAGCAGGATGTGTCCACCAAACTCCGCGCCGCGGATTTCCACCTTGCCGATGTTCCGGTTCTGAAACAGGCTGATCGGTCCCCTGGTTCCCGCAAACGCGTTCTCGATGAAGTTCGTGTAGCGGTTCCGGTAGGCGGCCACACTCAGGAATGCGTTGCCGAAGCTGGCCCGCAAGCCGATCTCGAGGCCGTTGCTCTCCTCGGCGGACAGGTCCGGATTGGGGATGGTCGCGTATTGAAAGCCCAGGTTGACGAACGACTGGTTCGCTTCCGCGAAGTTCGGCGGACGGTAGCCCTCGGCGAACTGGCCGAACACGGACCAGGTTTCATTGATGTCGTACAGGGCGCCCAGGCTCAGCGAAACCGCACCTTCGTCGATCGACTCGACGGGGAAACCGTAACCGCCGACCTGGCCCGTACCATCCAGCGACGGACCCGGCGTCGCCTGCATGCGATAGCGGTCGTACCGCGCCCCCGGGATCAGGGTGAAGCCCCGCTCCCCGAAGACGATTTCATCCTGCAGGTAGATCCCGGAGCGCGTCGTGGACGTGTCGGGGATGGTCTTGTTCGGAAACACTTCCGGTGGCGCGAACGGATAGGCCGAAATCCGGCACGTGGCCTGGCCGCTGGCGAGTTCCTCGTCGCAGCGATTGCGGGGCCGCCGGGTATCGGTTTCCTCGATGTTGGCGCCGTAGGCGAGGGAATGCGTCAACGCATCGGTGGCGACGGTCTTGCGCAGGTTCAGGTTCAGCGCCAGGGTCCGTTGGTCGAAGTCAAAGGTGGATTTCCTGAGCGCATCGGTGCCGCCATACGTGCGCGGATCCCGCGGATTGAGGAACGAGTAGCTCGTTCGTGTCTGCTCGGTGTATTGGGATGCATCGGTCTCCTGCCGGTTCAGATCGAGCTCGAGGTCGTCGAAAAGGGCCAGTCCGGCTTGCCAGCGGTAACGCACCCCGGTGCGCAGTCGTTCCGTGTCGTCCTCACCCGAGGAGCGCGACACGGACCGGCCGATCTCGGAGTCGAGCCGGGTGGCCACCTCCTCCAGGAAGCTGTCAATGCCGAGTCGCAGCTGGTGGTCCGGAGACAGGTCCCAGTACATTTGCAGCAACAGGCTGTCCGAGTCGCCGTCCTGCGGATTGAGACTGCCCGGGCCGTTCACCTCCTGTTCGGCGAACTCCCGGTGGGTGTATTGGGCCAGCAGGCCGATCTCGGCGAGCTGAAACGCCGCGGTGAACCCGCCCCGGTACTGCTGGTCCGCATCCGCGGCGGACGCCCGCAGATTGAAGGCAGCCCGGTCCGAGTCCAGATAGTCCCGGGGTTCTTTGCTCGTCAGAATGACCGCCCCACCTATGGCGTCCGCGCCATACAGGGCCGAAGCGGGACCGCGAATCAATTCCACGGTCTTGATGTTGTCGGTGTCTATGCTGTCCCTGCCGTAAGAGGCCGGGCCGGCGTGGTAGATGTCGTGCTGCGAATGCCGTCGATGACCGTGAGTACGCGGTTGCCGCCAATGCCCCGGATGCTGAAACCCTCGTTGCCGCCCCGGCGGGCGGTACTGACCGAAACGCCGGGTTGAAAGCGCGCCAGGTCGTCGAGGTCCTCGACGAGCTCTCTCTCGATGTCCTCCGCCGTGATCAGGGAAACGGTGCCGGCGATGTCCTCGATGGTGCGCGGAAGCCGGGTAGCGTTGACGATCAGTTCCTCGGGCGGGTCGTCGCTCTCCTGCGCGACCGCCGCGTTCTGCTCAGCGTCGCGGCGTCCTCAGATACACGTCGCGGTTTCGGCGAGGCGGCGGCTCGGGTGGATCTCCACCCGACTCCGCCGGGCGAAGCGCTGTCAGGGCTCCGTTACCGAAACGGTAGCGTCACGCGCGGCTTCGATGAAGCGGCCGTCGAACGTGAGCATCGCCTCGCAGCGCTCGGCCGCGCCGAGATGCAGCGCATCGGCAAAGTCCATCCCGGACTCCGTGCGCTGGAGGGCCTCGCCAAGCAGGACGGGGCTCTCCACGGACACTCCGGGCAAACCGGCCAGGGCACCGAGCGCGCGAGCGACATCCTCGCGGGCAAAGCCGTAGACGCTGCGCAGAACCCACTCGGTCTCAAGCAGCACGGTCGTCCCGACGAAGACGTCACCGGCATCGATCACGGCCTTCGCACGCGAGGCCTGGGCGGGATCGTCGCGGGTCAGGAAGCGGACGACGACGTTCGTATCAACCGCCCGCATGGCGGCGTCGGGCCTCGTCCGCGATGCCTGCGTCCATCTCCTCGACCGACTTGGGCGGGCCATCGAAGGACAGGCTGCCGAAAACATCCTCGGGGCGCGTCTTCGCGAACACCGGGACCGGCTTCAGCAGGACGCCGGCGTCTGTACTCTCGACTGCCAAACGCGTGCCCGCCTTCCAGCGCAGCGCCTCGCGAATGGCCTTGGGTAGGATGACCTGACCCTTGGTCGACACGGTCGTGGTCGCTCGTTCAGGGGTCGCCATGGGCCTCCGTCCACGCAGAGTAAGGACGAAGTAAGATAGTGCGCCATGCACTTGGGTGCAAGCGCCGGCCGCAAGGCTGCGTTACGCGTTACCGACCCGGCCCCAGGGCTCCTCACTCCCCCCGGAGCGCCGTCACGATCGGCAGCCGCGCCGCGCGCACCGCGGGGAACAAGCCGCCGACGAGCCCGAGCACGACCGCCCACACGAATCCGAGCACCAGCAGGTCCGTGGTGACCGCGAAGTCGAAGGCGATCTGGGAGAACGAGCCGCCGGCCAGGGTCGAGACCGTCCACCCGTTGAAGCCGACGTAGGCGACCGCCGCGCCGACGACGCCGCCGAGCACGGCGAGCGCCACGGCCTCGATCACCACCGAGACCACGACCGGCATCCCGCTGAAGCCCAGCGCCCGGAGCGTCGCGATCTCGACCGAGCGTGCGGAGACCGCCGTGTACATGGTGTTGAGCGCTGCGAAGACGGCTCCTACGGCCATGATGGCCGCTACCGCGTAGCCGAAGTTCGTGATCAGCGCGGTCAGCCCCTCCGACTGCTCCGCGTAGTAGTCCTCTTCGCTGCGCATCTCGAGGTCGAGCCGGGGGTCTTCCTCGACCCGCTGCGCGACCGCGTCCACCACCTCCGGGGACTCGAGCCGCACCCGCATCGAACTGACCCCGGGGCGCCGGAACGCCGACTGCGCCGTCGCGAGGTCGATCCACACCTCGGACTCGTAGGCCGAGCCGTCCGCCTCGAAGAACCCGACGATGGTCCAGGCGCTCTCGCGGAACTGCATGGTCGCGCCGAGGTCGACGCCCTCGAACTCGATCGCGGCCTTGCGGCCCGCGATCATCTCCGCCTTGCCCTGGTCGAAGTGGCGGCCTTCGACGACCCTCACCTCCGGATGCATGGCGAAGGCCGCCTCCGCCACGCCCCGGATCGCGAGGTTCGCCGGGGACTGGTTGGAGCGTTTGGGTACGTCCTGGATGAGGAACAGCTCCCCGCTCGAGCCGGTGACCTCGGGCATCGAAGCCACGATGTTCATGGCGTCGGTGTCCATGAAGCTCGAGAGTTCGCCCGAGGAACCGCCGCGCAGCACGATGGCCCGGTCCGGCGCCCCCGCCCGGTCGAGGGCCGACTCGAAGCCCTTGCCCATGGCCAGGATCGCGACCAGCACGCCGACGACGCCGCCGATGCCCACCACGACGACGGACGAACTGCCGAGCCGCGCCGGCAGGTTGCGGATGTTGAGCACCGTGATTTCGAGGATCTGTCCGAACATGTCAGCGCGCCCGCAGTGCGTCGACGATGGACAGGCGCCGCGCCGTCAGGGCGGGCACGGAACCCACCACGAAACCCAGCGCCAGCGCGATGCCCAGGGCGCTCGCCACCACCGTCCACGTCACCTCGATAAGCCCCAGGAACTGCTGCAACTGCGGCGCGATGAGCATCATCGTCAGCGTGCCGAGCCCCACGCCGAGCGCCCCGCCGACCAGGGCCAGCAACACCGCTTCGGCCAACACCAACCGCGCAACCGAGCCGTCCGTGAAGCCGAAGGTCTTCAGCACCGCGAGTTCCGGCACGCGTTCGCGCAGGGACTGCGCCATCGTGTTGCCGGTGAGCAGGAGGATCGTGAAGAACACCGCCGCGAGAATCCCCGTGGTCATCAGGCCGATGTCGCCCTGCTGCCGCGCGAACTCCCGGTTCGCCTCGTCCTCGGTCGCCGTGCGCGTCGGGTTCAGCGAGTTCTCGAACAGGGCGTCGATGGCGCTCGCCACCTCCGCCGCCTCCTGCGGGTCCTCGACGCGCACCGAGAGCCAGCCCACCTGGCCCTGTCCGAACTGCTTCGCCTCGTCGAAATAGTCGTAGTGGAACAGGAACACCCCGCCCCCGGTCTCGTCACGCCGGTCGCCGTGGAGGTAAGTGCCTACCAGTTCGAACTCCCACAGGCGGCTGCCGTCGCGCTTCGCGTAGATGTCGCCCTCGATCGGGATCCTGTCCCCGACTTGCCAGCCAAAGCGCTCGGCCATGCCCGCCGGCGCCACCGCGCCGGTGCGCGTGTTCTGGAAGGTCTCGAGCTGGTCCGGGTCGATGGTGAACTCCGAGAACATCTCGAAGTAGGACTTCGGGCTCACGGGGAATTTCGGGAAGAAGTTGCGCTGGTCCTGGTAGACGCCACCGAACCAGTCCGCGTGGGTGACGGCCGCGACGCCCGGGACACGCTCGACTTCGCGCAACTGGCTGATGAGAAGCGGGTCGATGATGGAGAACTTGGGCGACACCTGGAGCCGGTCGACGCCGGCCGGCCCGAAACCGCCCGAGTCGAACGCCACCGCCACCGAGCGCAGCATCGTGAAGAGGACGAACGCGACCAGCACCGACAGCAGCGTGAGAACCGTGCGCACTTTCTTGCGGAAGAGGTTCGACCAGACGAGGCCCACGCCGCTCATGACGCGTCTCCGCTCAGCCGCCCCTTGTCGAGGTGCAGCACGTGGCTCGCGTGGTCCGCCGCCTTCGGGTCGTGGGTGACCATCACGATGGTCTTGCCGTGCTCGCGGTTCAGGATCGCGAGCAGGTCGAGAATCTCCTCCGCATTGTCGCGGTCGAGGTCACCGGTCGGCTCGTCGCAGACCAGCAGCGCCGGGTCCGCGACGATCGCGCGCGCTATCGCGACCCGCTGCTGCTGGCCGCCGGACAGCTCCCCGGGCTTGTGGGAAGCGCGGTCGCCGAGACCGACGATCTCGAGCGCGGTCTCCGCGTTCTTCACACGCTGCTTGCCCGAGAGCTTCGTCAGGAGGAGCGGCAGTTCCACGTTGCGCCGCGCGTTCAGCACCGGCAGCAGGTTGTAGAACTGAAAGACGAAGCCCACGTTCCGCGAACGCCACTTCGCCAGTGCCCTGCCGGACATCTGGTTGAGCGACTCCCCGCCGACCACGACCGATCCCGCGGTGGGATGGTCGATGCCGCCGATCAGGTTGAGCAGCGTCGTCTTGCCCGAGCCCGAGGGGCCCATGAGCGCCAGGTAGTCGCCCTCGTCGATGTCGAGGTTGATGCCCGCGAGCACGTCCACGGTCTCGCGACCCTTCGTGTAGCTCTTCTCAATGTCCTTGAGTTCGACGATCGCCATCGTCTCCGATCCTCCTCCTCGCCCCCCGATCCTGCCTCGAGCACGCGCCGTCTCGGGCGGTCGCATTCTATGCGGCCCGGGGTGTGTCCTACTGCAACACGCTGACGCGCGCGCCCTCCGTCAGCGCCTCCGCCAACGAATCGCCCGGTCCGTCGGCGACCGCGGAGACCACCCGCTCTCCGCCCGCGAGGCCGGCGACAATCAGTACCCGCGCGCCGCGCGTCTCACCCACCTCCACCGCGCGGCGCGAGACGCGTTCGTCCTCGACCACCCACACGTGGGCGGCGCCGCCCCGGTCCGCCACCGCCGCCCCGGGCACGAGCACGCCCGACGGCGCGGCCGCGGGCCGTGGCGCCGCGCCTTCGGTCAGGAAGGCGACCTTGACACCCATGTCGGGCAGCACCCGCTCGTCCCGTTCGACGAAGCCGATGCGGACCCGCACGGTCGCCTTGTTGCGGTCCGCCGCCGGAATCGTCGCGATGACGCGGGCCGGCATCGGATCGTCCGGATACGCGTTCAGGGAGATCGTGGCGGGCTGGCTCGGATAGACCCGGTTGATGTACGCCTCGTTCACGTCGACTTCCACCTCGAGCGAGTCCATGTCGACGATGGTGCATATCCCGGTGCGCGTGAACCCGCCTCCCGCGGAGATGGGCGAGATCATCTCGCCAGGCTGCGCGTCCTTCGCGATGACGACGCCCGGAAAAGGAGCGCGGATCTGCATGTCCGCCACCATCTGACGCTGCACGTCCATGCCGCGCTCGGCGACGTTCAGTTCCTGCTGCGCCCGGGCCAGCCGCGCGTTCAGGGCTTCGACCGAGAGCGTGTCGCGGTCGAGGTCCGCCTGGCTCGCAAGGTTGCGCTCCGCGAGGCCCCGGGTGCGCGTGAGGTCGAGCTGGGCCTGGCGCAGTTGCACCCCCATCTCGTCGAGGCCCGCGCGCGCGGCGGCATGCTGGCTGGCGGAGAGTTCGAGCTGCGCGCGGGGGATGCTGTCGTCGAGCTGCGCGAGAAGCTGTCCGGCCTCGACGGTCATGCCTTCCTCGATCAGCACCTCGAGCACCTTGCCGGTCACCTTGGCGCTGACCGTCGCCTGGCGCCGGGCCACGACATAGCCCGTGGCGTCCAGCACGCTGTCGCCGGCCGACGCCGCCGCGGCGGTGCGCGCGACCGCGGTCCGCACCTCGGTCATGGCGGCCTCGGTGGGCAAGCCGACGTATAGCCCCACGAAGCCGAGGCCAGCGACGACGGCAATAGCCACGAACCACTTGAGGGGCCTGCCGCTCGAGGACGTCTCTTCGGACCGGTCGATGCGCAGTTCGGACAGGAGGGCCTTCTTGTCCATCGGGAGAGAGTGTAGCAGCGACGCGGTTGTTCCTGACACGCGCCGTCCGGAACGCGCGGAAGGGAGCGGTTAGAATGCCGGCTCCGCCTCCTGGAGCCGCCGCGTTGCCCGAGCGAACGGCGCGGATCGTACACGACATCGCCGACATCCCGGCCGCGGCCTGGAACCGGTGCGCGCACCCGGCGGCGGCGCGGGACGCCGAGTACAACCCGTTCCTGGACCACCGCTTCCTCCGCGCCCTCGAGGCGAGCGGCAGCGTCTCGCCCCAGACGGGCTGGCAGCCCTTTCACCTGGCGCTGTGCGAGGAAGAGGCTGCCGCGGCCTCAGCGTCCGGCGCCTCCGGGCCGCTCGCCGGCCAGCGCGTCCTGGGGGTCGTGCCGATGTATCTCAAGTCTCACTCGCGCGGCGAATACGTGTTCGACTCCGGCTGGGCGCATGCCTGGTACCGGGCCGGGGGCGAGTACTATCCCAAGCTGCAGTCGAGCATCCCGTTCACGCCGGCCACGGGACGCCGCCTGCTGGCGCCGGACACCGCCGAGCGCGCCGACATCGAGGACCAGCTCCTGCTCGCCGCCGTCCAGGCCGCCCGCCAGACGGAGGTGAGCTCGCTGCACTTCACGTTCCTGCCGGAGGGCCAGTGGGACCGCGCCGGCAAGCTCGGCATGCTGCAGCGCATGGACACGCAGTTTCACTGGGAGAACGCCGACTACGACTCGTTCGACGGCTTCCTCGCCGCCCTGTCCTCGAAGAAGCGCAAGAACATCCGACGCGAGCGGCGCGAGGCGCACGCCAACGGCATCGAGGTCGAGTGGGTAACCGGCAGCGACCTGACCGAAGCGCACTGGGACGCCTTCTACGACTTCTACGTGGATACCGGGCACCGCAAGTGGGGCACGCCGTATCTCAACCGGCGTTTCTTCAGCCTGCTGACCGAGGCGATGCCCGACGAGACGCTGCTCGTCCTGGCGAAGCGCCACGGGCGCTACATCGCGGGCGCGCTCAACTTCATCGGCTCCGACGCGCTGTTCGGGCGCAACTGGGGCTGCATCGAAGACCACCGCTTCCTGCATTTCGAAGTCTGCTACTACCAGGCCATCGACTTCGCCATCGCGCGCGGCCTGGGCCGCGTCGAGGCCGGCGCGCAGGGACCCCACAAGATCGCCCGCGGCTACGTGCCCCGCGCGACCTACTCGGCGCACTGGGTGCGCGATGCGGGCTTCCGGGACGCCGTCAAGCGGTTCGTCAACGAGGAGCGCCAGCACGTCGAGCGGGACATCGAGTGGCTCGCCGAGCACGCGCCGTTCCGCAAGGACCTCGACCTGTCGCGCTACCGGGAGACGGTGCGGATCGACGGCGCCTGACCGGGCGGGCGGTGGGGGCCGGCATGTAGGGGACGGGCTCGTCCCGTCCCGTTTCGAAGGCGTGCATGATTCCGGGGCGGGAGACCACAAGGGTCTCCCCTACGGGCACGGCGGAGGCGTTGGCGCGCGCTCGAGTTCGGCCTGCACGGCCCGCGCGTAGTCCTGCAACCGCGCCAGGTTCGCGGGCCCCATGCGCAGCAACTGCTTCTGGAAGTCGTCCAGGGCTTCCAGGGACGGATCGGCGTATTCGTAGAGCACGTTGGGGCGCGTCAGCGGAACGAAGCCGGGCGGGGTCGGTACGGACAGGACCCTTTCGAGGAGCGCCCCGACGCGCGTGCGCACGTCAGGACCGGCATCGCCCAGGGCGGCGAGCGCCTCGGTCAGCAGCGGCTCGAAGTGGTCGATGACGTCCACGGCTCGTCGGGGCGGCAGGCAGGTCACGATGTCGACGAAGCGCTCGTAGCGGCGGTAGGACCCGGGATCCAGGTGGGCGACGCCATTGCGGTCCACGGCCCGAAACGGCCCGGTGACATCCATGAAAGCCAGTTGCCGCCGCGGTACGCGACCGGCCCCGGCCGCGGCCAGGACCGCGGCGGCGCGGCGCAGCAGGTCTTGCTGGAAGACCCACGTCGGCGCGAGCCCGCCCACGCAACCGCCCACTTCGTCCGCGACCGCGGCATCGCTCTCGCCGAGCGGCGGCAGGGGTGGCCGCGGCGCGGGCGGCGGTTCCACGCACGCCTCCGGCGCGCGCCGCTCGACGGGGCGTCCGGCCTCCGTCGGCGGATCCGCGCGGTCCACGAACTCGACCGCCGGAGACACCGGCGGCAGTTCGTCCAGGGAGGGCGCCGGGGCCGGCGTCCGTTGCACCTGCCAGACGACCAGCGCCAACACCACCAAGAGTACGCCGCCCGCCATGGCAGCGTGCAGACGCGTCACGGCAGGCCGCCGGCCGGACCGGCTCGCGGTCCTCGCGGTCGGTTCAGGCTGTTCAGGCTATCGGGAGCGCCCACCGATCCGCTATCATCCCAAGCTACCTCCCCACGCACCCGCCGCGTTTGAAGCACCTCCCGATCCACGCCGTTCTGAGTCACCGTGTTCCCGTCGGCAACACCGTCACCATAGCGGGCTGGGTCCGGTCCCGCCGCACTTCGAGGGGTGGATTCTCCTTCATCGATGTTCATGACGGCTCCTGTTTCGACGGCGTGCAGGTCGTCGCCGACGAAGCCCTCGACGGTTACGAAGATATCACGCGCCTCGGCGCCGGCTGCGCGGTTCGGGTGACCGGGACCGTCGCCGAATCCCGTGGGCGGGGGCAGGATCGGGAGATCCAGGCTACGGAAGTCACGGTGAGCGGCTGGGTCGCGGACCCGGAGTCCTACCCCATCGCCAAGAAGCGCCACAGTTTCGAGTACCTGCGCACCGTCGCCCACCTGCGGCCGCGCACCAACACCTTCGGAGCGATCGCCCGCGTGCGCAACACGATCACGCAGGCCATCCACCGCTACTTCGACGAGCACGGCTTCCTCTGGGTCAACACGCCCATCATCACCGCGAACGACTGCGAGGGCGCCGGCGAGCTGTTCCGCGTCAGCACGCTCGACCTCGTCAACCACCCCGACGGCGCACCCGCGGACGGCACCGGGGACTTCTTCGGCCGGCGGACCTACCTCACCGTTTCCGGACAACTGAACCTCGAGGCCTACTGCCTGGCCCTCAGCAAGGTCTACACGTTCGGGCCCACGTTCCGTGCCGAGAACTCGAACACGAGCCGCCACCTGGCCGAGTTCTGGATGGTCGAGCCGGAGATCGCCTTCGCCGGTCTGGACGACAACGCCGCGCTCGCGGAGGACTTCCTCAAGTACGTGCTCGCCGAGACGCTGGCGCGCCGCGGGGACGACATGGCGTTCTTCGCCGAGCGCATCGATCGCGGCGTGATCGAACGCCTCGAGCATGTCGTCGAGACGCCCTTCGAACGCCTTGAGTACAGCGACGCGATCACGCTCCTCGAGCGGTCCGGCGAGGCCTTCGAATTCCCGGTGCGCTGGGGCCACGACCTCCAGTCCGAGCACGAGCGGTACCTGACCGAAAAGCACATCGGCGGGCCGGTGGTGGTCGTGAACTACCCGAAGGACATCAAGGCCTTCTACATGCGCGGCAACGACGACGGGCGCACGGTGGCCGCAATGGATGTCCTGGTACCGGGGGTTGGCGAGATTATCGGCGGCAGCCAGCGCGAGGAACGCCTCGACGCCCTCGAGGCCCGCATGCCGCCCGGCGTCGCCGAGGACCTCTGGTGGTACCGCGACCTGCGCCGCTACGGAACCGTGCCCCACGCCGGGTTCGGCCTGGGTCTCGAACGCCTGGTGCTCTACGCCACCGGCATGGAGAACATCCGCGACGCCATCCCGTTCCCGCGCGTCCCCCACAACGCCGCGTTCTGATGATCGGATCCCTGCTGCGGCTGCGCGTGTTCGTAGCGCGCTACCGGGGCCGTCTCACGGGCGGCATCGCGGCGTTTGCGCTGGCCCGCGTGTTCGAGGCGCTGGTGCCGATCATGCTCATGATCGGTATCGACCGGCTGACCGAGGGCAATCCCGACATTCTCTGGCCCGTCCTCGGCATCGTCGCGGTCGTGTGCGCGCGGTTCGTCACGGTGTCCTTCGCCCGCATGGCCGTACGGCGCGCGGGCCTGCTGGTCGCGTTCGACCTGCGCCAGCGGCTGTACGCGCACCTGCAACTCATGGGGCCGAAGTTCTTCGGCCGCTACACGATCGGCGACATGATGACGCGCGCGGTGGCCGACATCGGTCTGATCCAGCGGCTCATCTCGCACGGCACCATCCTGTCCGTGGTGCTGATCTTCGCCAGCGTCGTCGGCTTCGCCTTCATGCTGTCGCTGAGCTGGCAGCTCACCCTGCTGATCTTTCCCCCGCTGCCCTTCGTGTTCCTCTATGCGTGGAAGGCGTCGCGCCGCATGGGCCTCGCTTCGCGCGCCGTGCAGGAACGCCTCTCGCAACTCGGCGGCCGGGTGCAGGAGAACCTGTCGGGGATCCGCACCATCCAGGCCATGGCGCAGGAGGACAACGAGATCGCGCGCTTCGCCGGAGTGAACCAGGCCTATGCCGACGCCTTCCGCCGCCAGGCGCGCATCAACTCGGTGATGAGCGCCGTCCTGCCGACCCTCGCGGCGGTCTGCTCGATCACCATCCTCGGCTACGGCGGCCACCTCGTGTTGACCGGACAACTGACCGTCGGCGAGTTCACCGCGTTCTTCCTCTACGTCAACATGGTCGTACAGCCGTTCCGCGTCGCCGGCTTTATCGTCAGCCTCTTCCAGCGCGCGGCGGTGGCGAGCGATCGCCTGTTCGAGGTCTTCGACCGCGCCGCCGAGATCGAGGACACGGCGCCGGGCGAAAGGCGTCGCCGAATTCGGGGCGACCTCTCCATCCGGCATCTCGACTTCACGTACGAAGGCGCCTCCGCACCGGCTCTCGCCGATGTCTGCCTCGATATCCGGCGCGGCGAGTCCATCACCGTGATGGGCCGCGTCGGGGCCGGCAAGACGACGCTCCTCAAGCAGCTCGTGCGCATCCTCGACACGCCGTCCGGGACCGTGTTCATCGACGGCCGGGACGTACGCGGCTACTCCCTGGCCCAACTGCGCGCGCAGGTGGCGATGGTGCCGCAGGATCCGTTCCTGTTCGGCGAACCCGTGCGCGACAACCTCACTTACGACAACCCGTCGCGGACCCTGGACCTCGTGTGGCAGGCGGCCGACGCGGCGGACTTCCGGGACACGGTGGAGGAGATGCCGGAAGGCATGGACACGGTGGTCGGCGAACGCGGGGTCACGCTCTCGGGCGGCCAGAAACAGCGCGCGACCCTCGCCCGGGGCCTCATCCGGCACGCGCCCGTCCTGATCCTCGACGACTGCTTCTCGTCCGTCGACACCGAGACCGAGGAGCACATCCTCTCGGAGTTGCGGCGCCTGCGGCGCGGGCAGACCACGATCCTCGTTTCGCACCGCGTCTCGACCGCCCGCCACTCGGACCGCATCGTGATCCTGGAGGACGGGACCATCGGCGAGATCGGGTCACACGCCGAACTGCTGGCGGCCGGGGGCTTCTACGCGGAACTCGAACGCATCCAGCGCGAAGGCGCCGACCCCGCAGACTACGCGGCGGCCGCGGGGTCGGCAGGCTGATGGCCGAAGCCGTTTCCCGTTCCCGGGACCCGGGGGCCTCCGCGCCCCACCGCGACTACTCGATGTTCGACGCCGAGTTGACCGGCGCCGTCATGAACCTGTCGCTGCTGCGCCGCCTGATGCGCTGGATGCGGCCCTACCGGGTGACTCTCGCCGTCAGCGCGTTACTCGTGATCATCGCCTCCACCCTGCAGATCCTGCTGCCCGTCGTGATCTCCCTGGTCGGGATCGACTACATCATCGGCGGCAGGACCGACGGCGGGACGCCGGACATGGGCATGGTCGACCTCACGGTCGCCATCTCCGAAGGATTCGGCCTCCCCCCGCTGCTCGCCGCCTGCTGCCTCTACGTCGCCCTGCAGCTCGCCTGGGCCGTGACCGTGCACGCCCACCGCATGACGCTCATCACCTCCGTCATCAAGGGCCTGCGGGACCTCCGGCTCGACCTCTTCCGCCACCTGGAGACGCGGCCTTCTTCCTTCTACGACCGGGTCGCGGTCGGCCGCGTCATGACCCGGGTCACGAACGACATCGAGGCGCTGTACGAACTGCTCCGGGGTCTTGGCACGCTGATCGGCGAGTTCGCGCCCTTCCTCGTGGCGTTGGTCATCATGTTCTCGGTGAACGTCGAACTGACGTGCATCCTGCTGCTCGCGTTGCCGGTCATCGCCGTGGTGACGTTCTACTTCCGCCGGGCGACGCGCCTGCTCTTCCGGATGGTGCGCCTGTCCGTGTCCGCCCTGAACCAGAACCTGCAGGAGAACCTGGCCGGCCTCCAGGTCGTGCAACTGTCGCGCCGCGAGAACTACAACTACGCGCGCTATACGGACATCAACCAGCGCAACCTCGCCGCCGAGACGAAGTCCATGCGGCTCGAGACGGCGTATGGCGCCTTCACGGACAGCATGGCGTCGATCGCCATCGGGGCGGTGCTGTGGTTCGGCGGCGGTGACGTCGTCCAGGAGGAGATGACCCTCGGCGGGATGGTGCTCTTCACCCAGTTCATCGCCATGCTGTTCCACCCGATCGTCGTGCTCGGAGAGCAGCTCAACGTGCTCTTTCGGGCCATGGCCAGCGGCGAGCGCATCTTCCAGGCGCTCGACTGGGACGAGAAGATCCACGAGCCGGCTTCGCCCGTGACGCTGCCCGCGAGACTGCGCGGGGAAGTCAGGTTCCGGTACCTCGACTTCGGTTACGAGCCGGACGTCCCCGTGCTGAAGGATGTCTCGCTGACGATCGCGGCCGGAGAGAAGCTCGCCATCGTGGGGCCCACGGGGTCCGGCAAGAGCACGCTCGTGAAGCTCCTTGGGCGCTTCTACGACTTCGACGACGGGCGGATCTTCCTCGACGACATCGACCTCAACCGCATCCATTCGCGCGACCTGCGGCGCCGGATCGGCGTCGTGCTGCAGGACTTCCACATCTTCAGCGGGACGATCCACGACAATATCCTTACGCGAGGGGCAAGCCCCTCGAGCGACCCCGCGATCGACCGGGAACGCGTCGTCGCGGCGGCGCGGACCGTCAACGCCCACGACTTCATCGCCGCGCTGCCGAAGGGCTACGACACGCGGCTCTCGGAGCGCGGACAGAACCTGTCGCAGGGCCAGCGGCAGCTACTCGCGTTCGCGCGCGTGCTTGCTGCGGACCCCGAGATCCTGATCCTCGACGAGGCGACCGCGAGCATCGACACGGAAACGGAGCTCCTGATCCAGGACGCGCTGCGCAAGCTGACCGCCCGCCGGACCTCCATCATCATCGCCCACCGCCTGCAGACCATCCAGGAGGCGGACCGGGTGCTCGTGCTCGACGGCGGGCAGGTGGCGGAAGTGGGCACGCACGAGGAACTGCTGGCGGCGCGGGGTCTCTACTTCACCCTGCACGAACTGCAGTTCCAGGAGACGGACGCCGCGTCCTGACGGCGCCTCTGGCCGGGACCAGTCGGCTTCGCCTCCGGCCGGTCAACCCGGCCGGCGCGCCGGCACCAGTTCGGTCAGGATCCCGCCGGCGCCCTTGGGGTGGAAGAACGCCGCCGTGACGCTGCCCCCGTCGGGGCGTCCGCCGAGGTCGATCTGCCGCAGGCCCTGGGCCCGCAGCCGCGCCGCTTCCTCCGCGACGTCGTCGCACCCGTAGCCCCAGTGATGCAGCCCGGGCCCGAACCGCTGCAGGTACTTCCAGGTCCCCGCCTCCGGGACGACCGGCACGAGCACCTCGATGCGGGTCTCGCCGGCGCCGACCTGGAAGAAGTAGTTGTGGGTGCCCTCCGGGGCGAAGTAGGCGCCGTCCGGCAGCGGCGTGCTGTCGTGGAGCGGGAAGCCGAGCTTGCCCTGGAGCGTCTCCATGGCCTCGTCGATGCTGTGCGCGACGATGCCGATATGGTCGAGTCCTGTGATCACGCGTGTTCCTCCGTGTGTGCGTCCATCGTACTACGCGAGCGCGTAGGGTCAGCGGTCCAGGCGCACCTCGTACCCCGACTCGCGCAGGGCACCGACCACCGCGTCGACCTGTTCCTCGCCCCGCATCTGCAGCACGAGTTCGACCACCGTTGCGCGCACGGAGGACGTGCCGAACGCGCGCTGGTGGACGATGTCGACGATGTTGCTGTCGAGCGCCCCGAGCCGCTGCGCCAGTTCGCCGAGAGCGCCCGGCAGATCGGGGATCTCCACGGAGATGCGCACAAGGCGGCGGCTCCGGACCAGGCCGCGCTGCAGCACCGAGGACAGGATCATCATGTCGATGTTGCCGCCGGAGAGCACCAGCACGGTCTTGCCGGCCGCCACCGCCGGATCCGCGATCACCGCCGCCAGCGCCGCCGCCCCCGCGCCTTCCGTGACGGTCTTCTCGAATTCGAGGAGCAGGAAGATCGCGCGTTCGATGTCGCTCTCGGAGACCGCCACCATGCGGTCGACATTGCCCCGGATCACGCCCATGGCGGTCGGCCCGGGATCGTCCACGGCGATGCCCTCGGCGATGGTCCCGGAGCGCCCCCGGCCCGGCTCCCGGCCCTGGAACGCATCGGTGGCGGCACGGAAGCGATCGGCCTGGACGCCGACCAGGGTGATGTCGGGCTTGAGCCGCCGCGCGGCGATCGACGTGCCGGCGAGTAGACCGCCGCCACCCACCGGAACGATCAGCGTGTCCGCGTCCGGCGCCTGTTCGAGCACCTCGATGCCCAGGGTGCCCTGGCCGGCGATGACGGCCTCGTCCTCGAAGGGATGTACCAGGATGAGCCCGCGTTCCGCGGCCAGCCGGTGCGTGTAGTCGAGCGTCTCGGCGAAACGTTCACCGTGCAGGGACACGTCCGCCCCGAATACGCGCGTCTGCGCGACCTTCGCGTTGGGCGTGAACCGCGGCATGACGATGGTCACCGGGATGCCCAGGCGGGAACCGTGGTAGGCCAGCGCCTGCGCGTGGTTCCCCGCCGACATGGCGATGACGCCCTGGCGCCGCTCCCCCTCGTCGAGCCCCAGCAGGCGGTTCAGCGCACCGCGCTCCTTGAACGACGCAGTGAACTGCAGGTTCTCGAACTTGAGATAAAGGTCCGCCCCCAGCGTCGCGGACAGGGTCTCGGACCGCAGGAGCGGCGTGGTGACCACATCGGCGCGTATGCGCTCCCGCGCCGCTGCGATGGCGTCGAATGTGACGGTCATGTCGGCAGTTCCGTTTCCGTCCGGTCCGCTTCGGGACACACGCCGTCCGGGGTGGCGCAGTATAGCCGCCGGCGGGCGCGCCCCCGCACTACCCGGCCCCGGCATCCCGCTGCACGGTCTTGTGCACGATGACCAGGCTCGCCAGCGCCAGTACGCCCGCGAGGGCGAAGGCCGCACCCGGGAAGTAAACCGGCGCCGCCGGCGACGTGAAGTAGGCGAACAGCTGCGTCATGACGATGGGGCTCACCACCGACGTGCCGCTCGCCACGCTGCCGATCGCGCCCTGTAACTCGCCCTGGGCATCCGACGCGACGTGCTTCGACATGACGCCCGTCAGCGCCGGCATCACCAGTCCGGAACCGGAACCGACCACGATCCAGACGTAGAGCATCCAGCCCACCGGGGACAGGAGCGCGTAACCGAGCAGGCTGATGCCCGCGAGCGCGAGGCCGACGAACGCGACGCGCTCCGCACCCCACGCCGGGATCGCCCGGCGGATCACGAAACCCTGTACCACCAGCATGCATACCCCGACGGCCCCGAGCGAGAAACCCACTTCCCGCGGGCCCCATCCGTATAGCTCCATGCTGAAGAACGCCCAGGTCACGGGCAGGGAGTTCTGCGCCAGCATGTAGAGGAAGTACGCCGCCAGGATCCCCACTACGAGCGGCATGTGGGCCATCTGGCGGAAGGCGCCCAGCGGGTTGGCGCGACCCGCGCGGAACGGCCGGCGGTTCTCGGGAGAGAGCGTCTCCGGCACCGCGAGCCAGCCGAAAGCGACGTTGGCGAATGCGATTGCAGCCGTCGCGAAGAACGGCGTGCGGGGCCCGAACTCGCCGAGGAAACCCCCGACGACGGGCCCCAGGATGAACCCGACACCGAAGACGGCGCCCATGAGCCCGAAGTTCTGCGCGCGTTTTTCCGGTGGGAACAGGTCGGCGACACACGCGTTCGCGATCGCGAAGCTGGTGGCCGACATGCCGGCGACCAGCCGTCCGACGTAGAGCCAGGCGAGCGTCGGCGCGAAACCCATGATGAGGTAATCGAGCCCGAACACGAACAGCGACAGCAGCAGCACGGGCCGGCGCCCGAACCGGTCCGACAGGTTGCCGGCCAGGGGCGAGAAGAAGAACTGCATGAGCGCGTAGACGAAGAACAGACCCCCCGCATGGCGGGCCGCGTCGTGCATCGGGTCGCCCGTGACGTCCACGATCAACTCCGGCAGCACGGGCATGACGATGCCGAATCCGACGGAGTTCAGCAGGACGGTGACGAAGATGAACGCCACCGCCCGGTTGGCGGAGGTCACGGCGTACTCCGGGACAGGGCATGCGAGATCGTATCCTTGCACGGAGGGGCTGTCGGGGCGACCCTTCCGGTCGCCGTCCCCCGCGAGAGTGCTCGACATGCCGAAGTCCCACGAGGTCGTCAATCAGCCGCCGCCGCTCGTCGGCTACAACCCCTACCTCGGCGACGACGCCCTGCGCCACGCCGTCGGTCTCGGGAAAGCCGACTGGGCGGAAGCCGCGCTTACCGAGTACGGCGCGCTGACGGGCTCCGAGGAAGCGATCCGCCTCGGCTTCGAGGCCAACGAATTCCGCCCCGTGTTCCACTCCCACGACCCCCAGGGCCGGCGCGTCGACCGCGTCGCGTATCACCCCGCCTACCACCGGCTCATGGAGATGGCGATCGAGCGGGGCATCCATTCCCTGCCGTGGACGGAACACCGCCCCGGCGCACACGTCGCCCGCGGCGCCATGCAGTACCTGCAGCACCAGCTCGAGTCTGGCCACGGCTGCCCCACGACGATGACCTTCGCGTCCGTGCCGACGCTGCGCGTCCAGCCGGATCTCGCCCGGGCGTGGGAACCCGGTGTCACCGCCCGCGTCTACGATCCCCGCGACGTCCCGATGGCGGAGAAGTCCGGGCTGACCCTCGGCATGGCGATGACGGAGAAGCAGGGCGGCTCCGACGTGCGCGCGAACAGCACGGCGGCGGAGCCGGCCGGCAACGGCGGCCCGGGCGAGGAGTACCGCGTCACGGGGCACAAGTTCTTCGTCTCCGCACCGATGTCGGACGGCTTCGTCATCCTGGCGCAGACCCCGGCCGGCCTCTCGTGCTTCCTGCTGCCCCGCTGGCGGCCCGACGGCACGCGCAACCCCTTCGAGTTGCAGCGCCTGAAGAACAAGATGGGCAATGCGTCGAACGCCTCCGCGGAGATGGAACTCTTCGGCGCGTCCGCCTGGCTGATCGGCGAGCCGGGCCGCGGTGTCGCCAACATCATCCGCATGGTCGCCCTGACCCGTTTCGACTGCATGGTCGGCTCGGCGGCGCTGATGCGCCAGGCGACCGTGCAGGCGCTGCACCACTGCCGCCATCGCACGGCCTTCGGCCGGTTGCTCGCCGAACAGCCCGTGATGCAGGGTGTGCTGCTCGATCTCGTCATCGAGAGCGCGGGGGCGCTCGCCCTCGCCATGCGCGCGGCCCGTGCCCTCGACTCGGGCGAGGACGGCGTCGTGCGGATCCTGACCCCGATCGGCAAGTACTGGATCTGCAAGCGCACGCCGACCGTGACGGCCGAGGCCATGGAGTGCATCGGCGGCAGCGGCTTCATGGAGGACCGCGTGCTGGCGCGGCTTTATCGCGAAGCGCCGGTGAACGCTATCTGGGAGGGCAGCGGCAACGTCCAGTGCCTGGACGTGCTGCGCGCGTTTGCCAGGGAACCGGGGACGGTCGAGACCGTCGTCACGGAGCTCCGGGCGGGGGCTTCGCTCAACCCGGCCCTGGCGCGCGAACTTCAGTCCATCGAACGCGTTCTGACCCGGCCCGGCCCGGACCTCGAGCGCGCCGCCCGGGGCTGGGTCGAACGGCTCGCGATCGCCCTGCAGGCCAGCACGCTGCTGCGCTTCGGGGACCCCCTGACGGCAGAGGCGTTCTGCCGCCTGCGCCTGCCCGGACCGGAGCGTTCGCTGCTGCCGGGTGGCGGCGGGTGCGACCCCCGCTTCGCACCGCTGCTGGAGCGGGCGTTCTGACCACGACTTCGCCCGGGCGATGGGCGTAAGATAGCCGCATGGTCACCTTCGTCATCATCCTGGGTTTGCTGATCGGGGCGGCCGGCGTCTTCGGGCTGGCCGCGCCGGCCCGCATGGCCACCATCGCGAGCGGCGTGCAGTTCTCCGAACGGCTACGGTACCTGGCCGCGTACGGCCGCATGCTGATCGGCATCGTCCTGTTCTTCGCCGCCTACCAGACGAAGTTCTCGCTGGCGATCCAGATCCTCGCGATGTTCTCGGTCCTGGCGGGCGTGATCGTGCTGTTCATGCGCCGCGAGACGATGGAGGCATGGATCGGGCGCGTGACCACGTGGCCCCCGGGGAGACTCCGCACCGTGGGCGCCATTGCCCTGGCGGCGGGAGCGTTCCTGGTCTACGCCGCGGTCTGAGCGCCGCGAGGCCGGCCCGCGCAGGACAGCCGTTCCATGGCCTTCCAGCCCGTCGACCCCGACGCCGTCCTGGTGTCCATGGGAGACGCCAACCACGCGTTGTCCACGTTCTCCAGGCATAGCTTTCGCCTGGACGGCGCCGAGTGGCCGTCCGTGGCGCACTACGTCGAGGGCATGAAGTTCGACGCCGGCGAGATCCGCGAACGCATCCGCACCGCGGACCACCCGCAGGCGGCACAACGGATCGCCCGCCGCTATCGGCGGCGCGTGCGCAAGGACTGGGACGACGTGCGGGAGGTCTACATGACCCGCGGCGTGTACACCAAGTGCCGGGCACACCCGGACGCCGCCGCCGCGCTGCTGGACACGGCAGACCGGAAGGTCATCGAGACGAGCCAGTACGACTACTACTGGGGATGCGGACGAGACACACGCGGCCTGAACACCTACGGGAAGGTCCTCATGAACGTCCGGGCGCGGCTCGCCGAGGAGGCGGCGACGCCCGGCCGGTGACGCCCGCCACCGGCCGGGCGAGAGACGTATACTCGGCGCCCAGGAGCCTGGGAGCCCGCGTGATGACCACCCGCAGCGATCTCTCCGCCGCGCTCGACGCCTACCGCGAGTTGCGGGAGCCTGGCGCCGTCACCGGCGGCGCCGCCGGTGGCCGTTCGCACGCCGCGCTCGTGAGCCGCTACTACGACATCGTCACGCCCTTCTACGAGTACGCCTGGGGCACTTCCTTCCACTTTTCGCCCCGGCAACCCGGCGAGCGCCTCGCCACGGCCCACCGCCGTCACGAGGAGGGGATCGGGCGACTGCTCGGACTCCGGTCGGGCATGCGGGTCGCGGACGTGGGCTGCGGGGTCGGCGGGCCGCTCCGTGCAATCGCCGCGGCAACCGGGGCGAGCATCACCGGGCTGAACAACAACGCCCACCAGATCGCCAGGGCGAACGCATGTTGCGCAAGGCCGGCCTCGAAGACCGCTGCCGCTTCCTGTCATGCGACTTCATGGACGTGCAGCTCGCGGATGGCCATTTCGATGCCGCGTACTCCTTCGATGCGATGTGCCACGCACCGGACACGGCAGGCCTGTTTCGCGAGATCTTTCGGCTGCTGGCCCCCGGCGGGGAACTCGCCGCGGTCGACTGGTGCCTGACGGACCGCTTCGACCCCGGCGACCCCCACCATCGCGACGTGCGCGCGCGCATCGAGTTCGGCAACGCGACCCCGGACCTGCTCACCACGCGCGAGCAGGTGGCGGCAGCCGAGGCGGCCGGATTCGAGGTGCTCGCCCACACCGACCAGGCGGCCACCAGTCATGCGCGCACCCCCTGGTACATGTCGCTCCAGGGCCGCGATCTCGCGCTGTCGTCCCTCGCCCGCATTCCGGCCGGCCGCGCCGTAACCGCCGCCGCGACGGGCTTGCTGGAGCGACTGCGACTCCTGCCCGCCGGCGTTTCACAAGCGGCGGAACTGCTCAACGTCGCCGCCGACTCCCTGGTCGAGGGCGGTGAACTCGGCATCTTCACTCCGAGCTTCCGGGTACATGCCCGCAAGCCGCGGTAGGCGCCGCGCTGCGCGCACGTCGGACGCGGCCCGGCTATCGAGCTATCCCCACCCCTACCCCGCGGGCTGGTACCGCCTGGCGGACTCGGCGTCGTTGCGCCCCGGGGACCTGCGCCACATCGAGTGCCTCGGCCGTCAACTGGTGCTGTGGCGGGGCGGGGACGGCGCGGCGCACGTCATGCACGCCTTCTGTCCGCACCTCGGAGCGAATCTGTCTCACGGCCGTGTCCGCGAGAACTGCCTGGAGTGCCCGTTTCACCGCTGGCAGTTCACGGGCGAGGGCCGGGCCGCGTGTGTCCCGTACAGCGATCACGTTCCGGAGGGCGTCCTGACGGCGCCCTTCCCCTCGTGCGAGGTCCACGGCCAAGTGTTCGTCTACCACTCCTGCGCCGGCGACGAGCGGAGCGTGCCCGAGGCGCCGCCCTACCCCGTGCCCCGCATTCCCGAGGTCGACGACGGAGCGTTCGTCTTCCGCGGCGCCCACGACGCGGGCCGCGTGGGGATGCACATTCTCGAATTTGCCGAGAACTCCGTCGACCGGGCCCACTTCCAGCCCGTGCACGGACAGATGCGCATTCCGTGGACGCGGTTCCGGGTGCCCGGCGTCCAGATCGAACACGAGGCGGACTGGCTCGTCGACCGGGACGTGCCCTGGAAAATGTACTTCCTCGACAACGCGGTGCTGAGGATCTTCGGGCGCCGCGTCGAGGCGGCCGGGGCAAGCGCGCGCATCTCGTTCTTCGGACCCGGCAGCCTTGTGAAGTTCCGTTTCGCGATTCCCGGCCGGGGCGACATCGAGATGTACCAGACGCACCTCCCCGTCGGACCCCTCGAACAGCAGGTCAACTTCCGCTGGTTCGCGGACCGGCGACTGTCCCGTTTGCTGGTCTGGTACGTTGTCGGCAACTGGATTTCTCAGTGGGCTCGCGACATCCGGATCTGGGAGAACAAGATCTACCAGCAGCATCCGCGCCTCTGCCGCGACGACGGGCCCGTGTTCCGGCTCCGCCAGTGGTACGGGCAGTTTCTGCCAGGCACCGGGACAACGACCGAACCGGCCCGGGAGATGCGACGCGCCGACATACAATAGGCCCATGGTCCAAAGCGGCGTCAAGTTCCGGAACGCCCAGGGCATCCGGGCAATCAAGGACGGTGTCAAGGCCGACCCCTCGGCCCGTCCCGTCCGCGACCCCAAGCCGCCCTGGCTGCGGGTCCGGCTGCCCGGGGGCGCCGGCTTCGAGGCCGTACGCCGCACCGTGCGGGCGCACCGGCTGAGCACGGTGTGCGAGGAGTCGCACTGCCCCAACATCGGCGAGTGCTGGAGCCACGGCACGGCGACCCTGATGCTCATGGGGTCCGTCTGCACGCGCGCCTGCCGCTTCTGCGCGGTGGACACGGGCAATCCGAACGGCTGGCTGGACCTGGACGAGCCACGGCACGCCGCGGAGTCCGTGCGCCTGATGGGCCTGAAGTACGTCGTGCTGACTTCCGTGGACCGCGACGACCTCCCGGACGGCGGCGCCGCCCACTACGCGGCGTGCATACAGGCCATCCGGCGCGCGAACCCCGAGACCGCCGTGGAAGCCCTCACGCCGGACTTCTCCGGGGATCTCGACGCCGTCTCCACCGTCGTCGACTCGGGGGTCGCGGTGTTCGCCCAAAACCTGGAGACCGTGGAGCGCCTGACACACCCCGTGCGCGATCCCCGGGCCGGGTACGAACAGACCCTCGCCGTGCTGCGCCATGCCAAGGGGCACCGGCGCGGCGTGCTCACCAAGTCCAGCCTGATGCTCGGACTCGGCGAGACGGACGACGAGCTCCGCGCGGCGATGGACGACCTGCGAGCCGCCGACGTGGATGTCCTCACCCTGGGCCAGTACCTGCGCCCGACACTGCATCACCTGCCGGTGGAACGGTGGGTACACCCGGACGACTTCGCCCGCTACCGCGAGTGGGGCCTCGAGCGCGGGTTCGTCGAGGTGGCATCCGGGCCCCTCGTACGATCGAGCTACCGCGCGGACCGCATCCTCGAGGGCAACAACCTGGGGCTGATCCCCGTCGAGACCCTGAGATAGCGAGTCGTGCTCGTCCAGGAATCCGGCCTGACCGCGACACCCATCCGGCTGATCCGCGCCGACGAGGTGGAGGCGTGGCGCCTGTCGCTTCCCGAACGCAGCCGGGCGTGGGTGGACCGAACCAGGTTCGCCGGAAAGAGCGGACAGTCCGCCTGGCTGCCGGGCGCCACCGGGGAGCCGGAAACCGTCGTCGTGGGCACCGGCGAAGAGGCCGGACTCGCGACCCTCGGCGATCTGGCCATGCGGCTCGCCGGGGGCGACTACCGCCTGGACGCGGATCTCGAACCGCAACGCCGGCACCGCGTCCTGCTCGGCTGGGGACTCGGCGCCTACCGCTTCGAACGGTACAGGAAGGCCGACCAGACGCCGGCCCGCCTGCTGGTCCCGGCCGGGGACGCCGCGGCTCTGGACGAGCTCGAGGCCGTGAACCTGTGCCGCGACCTGGTGAACATCCCGGCCGGAGACCTGTTGCCGCACGACCTCGAGCGGGAAGCGCGCACGCTGGCCGAGACCTGCGGCGCGAGCATCGAGGTCACGACCGGGGAGGCGCTGCTGGAGCGGAACCTGCGGGTCATCCACGCAGTGGGCCGGGCAAGCGTGTCGGCGCCCCGGCTGCTCGACCTGCGCTGGGGCGACCCCGCGCACCCGAAGGTCACCCTCGTCGGCAAGGGGGTCTGCTTCGACAGCGGCGGACTCGACCTCAAGACGGCGTCCGGGATGCGCCTGATGAAAAAGGACATGGGCGGCGCCGCCCACGTGCTCGGCGTGGCGCGGCTCGTGGCGGCCCGCCGGCTCCCGGTGCGCCTGCGGGTAATGGTCCCGGCCGTCGAGAACGCCGTCGCCGGGAACGCCTACCGCCCCGGCGACGTGCTGCGGGCCTACGACGGCACGTCCATCGAGGTCGACAACACCGACGCCGAGGGGCGCCTGATCCTGTGTGACGCCCTGGCCCTCGCGCGGGAAGAGGAACCGGAGCTGATCGTCGACTTCGCGACCCTGACCGGCGCCGCCCGAATCGCCCTGGGCACAGAGTTGCCCGCGATGTTCGCCAACGACGATGCGGTCGCCGATGGCATCCTCGCGGCCGGGCAGCGGTCGGAAGACCCTGTCTGGCGCATGCCGCTGCACACCCCCTACCGGAAGCTGCTCGACAGCAAGGTCGCCGACCTCGTCAACGCCCCGGATGCGCCGTTCGGCGGAGCCATCACGGCGGCGCTCTTTCTCCACCACTTCGTCGGCGATGCCCCCTGGGTCCACTTCGACATCATGGCCTGGAACCAACGCGCCCGCCCCGCCCATCCCGTGGGCGGGGAGGCGATGGGGTTGCGGGCGGTCTACGACTACCTGGAGGAGAGGTACGGGCCTTAGGGGACACCCGCACAAGCGCTAGCCTGGCGGCCAGGCCGCAGCAGGGGCATAGCCCCGCGGTCGGGGTTGCCCGGTCGCGGGCGGCTGGGAAAGTGGCCGTTGGGCGCTCGGGGAACGAACATCGCCCTATTCGAAGGCTCGTGGCGACTCGGGCGCATCCGGTCATGCGATGTGATCCCCGGGGTTGGCCGTGCGCGCAGTTCCTGCCTGGCCCGGGGCGAGAACCGGCTCCGCGTTTTCCACCGCCCGCCCACCGGCGCTGTATTGGTTGAGGGGACCGCACCCGTGGACGGCCCGTGGAAAACGCTCCCTGGGCACGGTTGAAAAGGGCGATGTGGCGCCCGCGCACCTTTTATCCTGACCCTGCGCTGTTCCGATGCATGGATCACACCCGTCCCTTGCGGGGCGTTTGGTCTATTCGACCAAGCGATGCAGCGTCGGCCGCGACCCCGGCGCACGGTCCCACTCGGCCACTGGCCTCTGCCTCATCCCCGTCCCGCGCACCGATCTCCTTCCGCTGGTACGCTACCCGCGTCCCTGCCCCCAGCGTGGGCTCTCGGTTGCCAGACTCCACAGCAGATGCCGAAACAGACTGATACATCAGCGAGTTCTGTGTGCACCCGCAGAGCGGCGTTTCTCGGGTCGCTCGGCAAACCAATGTCCCCAACCAACATCCTTCCATGAACAGTGATCGCAAGGCAGAGCTTGAGAGCCTCGCTGACAGGGTGGGGCTCATTCTGACCTTCCATGATGTCGCTCCCTCTGATGGCTCCGGCCATCGCTGGCGGATCGTGGACCCCCGCAGCGGTCGAGAACTGCTGCTCACGGATTCAGCTGACCGTGTGGAAAACTGCCTGCTCGCCCATCGCGCCGTGCTCTCTCACTCGCCTGTAGACATCCCCTTCCCTGACCTCGCCCTTGAGCAGTCACTCGCTAAAGAAGACCCCTCCCATCACGAGCGCAGATCCAAAATCGTGCACTGGCTGAGCGCGTCGAACTTCGTCGGAAAGTCAGCTCGAAGCCCCTTCCAAGCATGCTATTCGTGTCAATCCCACGACACTCGCTACGAAGACGGACGCTGGTGTTGCCTTACGTGCGATGTCACATGGCTTTCCGACGCAACACCGAGATGGAACCATTTTTTTGTGCGCAGGGGGACGCGAGTTCGCCGTCAAACGGGACAAGTCGTGGACGTGTTGGAGTGGCTCTTGGCGGAAGGCTTCCGGGGAGGCCTGTACACCGAAGGATGGCGGGTCGT
This sequence comes from Pseudomonadales bacterium, assembly GCA_963664635.1. Lineage (GTDB taxonomy): Bacteria > Pseudomonadota > Gammaproteobacteria > Pseudomonadales > Azotimanducaceae > VXNE01. The sequence goes on from OY761542.1 coordinate 3,211,768, forward strand.
TCAATTCGACATGGAGGGCGATCAAATGCTTGTCTTTTGCCGGGTTGACGGTCTAGCCCACGATGATGGCTGTGCAGTCGCGGACGACGACTTGCCGTTCTGACGTTCCGGCAAGGAGTGTCAGGAATTCCGTGTCAGGGCCGTTTCCTGCCGGCCTGATCGGACCGGGTCTCCTTCACGAATGTAACAGTTCGGGCCGGCCGTGCCGACCCGGATTCGCGACCGTCAGTTGGGCTGCGTCGCCGAACTCGAGCACGGAGCGATTTCCTCGGGCTGTCCACGGACGCGATCCCCTCGGACAGTACAGTGCCGGTGGGCAGGCGGTGGAAAACGCGGCGCTGGGTCATGAGGATATGTTGGCGGCTCCCACAACCGAACATCGCCCTATTCAAGTGCCTAGGTATTGACCTCCCGCCCACCGCGCCGTCCTCGTGACCCACGTCGCTGACGGTTGAAAAGGGCGATGTTCGTGTCGGGAGGAGCGGGCTCGCGGGACCTGGGTTCAAGCTCCATTACTGTTTACATGTATAGTAGTTTGCGGTAGTCTTTCCACTAAGCCCAAGACCCTCCAGGAACCCCCTTTCGTGCCGTCGAAGCTACCACCGAAACGCCGCCGGAAGGCCCGTCAGGCCCGCCAGGCCAGCATCCAGTTCCACGCCGCCGGGCACGGTGGCGCCCGCCCCGGGGCGGGCCGGCCGCGCACGCGCCGTTCGCGGGTTCCGCATCGTACCCGCGGCGGCGTGCCGGGCCATTGCCCCGTGCTGATCACGCTGCGCGTGCGCGATGACGTGCCGCGGTTGCGGTGCGGACGGTTCGTGCGCGCCTTCCGGGAGACCCTGCGCAAATGCGCGCGGCGGCCCGGCTTTCGAGTGGCGCACTACTCGATCCAGGACGACCACGCGCACTTCCTGGTGGAGGCGCGCGGCAAGAAGTGCCTGGCGAACGGCATGAAGAGCCTCGGGGCGCGTTTCGCGCGGTGTGCGAACCGGGTCTTCGAGCGGCGGGGACGGGTGCTGGCGGATCGCTTCCACCACGCTGTGAAAAGCACGCCGACGGAGGTGCGGCGGGCGCTGGCGTACGTGCTGCTGAACGCGCGGCAGCGCTACGGAGAACAAAAACCCCTGTTAATTCATATAGTTATTAACTAAGGGCTGCTGGGCGATCCCACTAACGATCACCTTCCCGTTCGAATCTCCGTGCGCCTTGCGGCCGGCAGGGCGCCAGGGCGCAGGGCGCGTAGGGCGCAGGGCGGCAGAGCTGGCAGGGCCGCAGGGCCTGCAGCCGGCAGCCGACAGCCCGGCAGACCCGGGTTCGGCAGCCAGCCGCTCAAGCACGGGCGCGTTCGGCAGCGCCAATGATGGGCTTCACCATCAGACATACGGCTGCCACGCTATCCCGTGCGGCGCGATGAAGGTCGGCTTCGATCGCGCCGACCTGGTGGTCAGCGTCAACTATCTCTTTCGCCGCGTTGCCTCATCGATTTTGTTACCGAACCGAGGTCGTTGCCTCATGGGAATGTTACCGAGGCTCGGAGCGTGAGGAGCGCGCCGCAGTGGCATCAGCGGGGCCCGCGAGGGCGCCGCGCTGCGCTTCGCCTGGGGCTTCGCGCGTCGCCCTCGCTATGACGTTCGCCCGCCCGGGGACGACAACGCGCCCGACGACCTCCGGGCAACGGCCGTTCACGGTCTGCGGAGCTTCGGTAACATCCTGCGATGAGGCAACGCGCCCGATAGTTCTAATTGTCGCTGTACACCTGGCGCTGCACTTTGGCCACGATGGCTTCCATTTCGGCGTGCTTGAACTGTCTCGGCGGCGGCCGAAGGTCTAGGTTCAACTGAACCGGTTTCTGATCCACGGGTTTCATCCCATTCCTCTCTGAGTTGTGTGTTGCCAACGCCCCAGCGTATCGCAGGTTGGGCATCCCGGAAACCGAGAACCCCATCCCCGAGACATTTCGAACTCACAGGTCACTCCGCCGAGCGGCTCGCCAACTCCCCCAGTCGTTGGCGGAGCCCCGCGGCAAGGCGTGCCCCGACCGCGTCGGCTGCAACCAAAGCCAGCTTGGCCGCGAACTGTGCGCCGGTTGAGTGGCTTTGGAGTACGTCCTCAATGATCGGCACGGAAGTCAAGGGGGCGACGAGGAGGAATCGTTGGGTTTGCAGGACGCGTCGCCACTGGTCTCGGAGCCAAGGCGCGAAATCTCGCATGACGAATGGTTTGAACGAGGACTGCGTGATCCATTCCAGCACGTGCACACCCACATGGAAGAGCGTGGCGGGAGGCGGGCGGTCTGACTCCGAGCACGTGGCCAGGATCGCTGCGACTTCGTCGTCAAGACTGGCAGCGCCCATCTTGAACGAACCCCACTGGTCGAATAGCGATCTCCCCGGGAAGTCCTGTCCCAGCGTGTCCATCAAGTTGTCCCGCAACTCGAAGATGCCTCCAGGGCGCCCCCTGAACAGGGACTGCACACCGTACGCGAGTATGGCGCGACGCGCATGTTGCTCCACTACCGGATCAAACGGCCCCTCTGTGGGGACCGGCGGAATGACCGCCTTCACCGGATTCATGACATCGAAGGTGTCACGAAGGCTGGACATGTTGACGTGGCAATATGCCGAGGCCGCAACGTAGTCGAGCAGGTGCTTCGCGAAGCTCGTCGCATCCAGCCTCTCGACAGCAGTTCCTAGAGCCCGGATTCGGAGGTCCCATTCCAGCACCGGCACCTGGCCGCCCAGGCCCCTTTGCCTCACCGCCTCGCCGATGCCCAGATCGAGCCCGCCGAGCAGCTCAATCTCGGCCAGCATGTACCAAGCGAACTCGATGTGACCCAGTGGACGCTGTTTGATCTCTGGCACGGGGTGTGGGTTGCCACACGCGCCGTAGCGCATCGTTATCGGCTCTCCTTCGATCTTGGTGTCTTCTTGTGCCACGTTTGACTTCAACCACAAGATCGCGTGGCGGACCACACGATGGCAATGCGCTGCCTGTAGGCTGGAGTCCGGATCGAGATCTTCAAGCGCGAACAGAGTGTCTTTCAGGAGTTCCAGCGCCCCACTGAGGTCTCCCGCTTCAGACCTCACCACGGCGGCATCAGCGCCGAGTCCGATCGTAAGCGCGCGTAGTCCGATCGTCTCCAGCGGCTGCGACGCGGCTTGCGCCCTGAGAAACCACCCCTGGGAGGTAGCCCAATCCTCGCACTCTGCTGCACAAACTGCTGCATCCCGAAGCGCGTGCGTAGCCTCAACCGGGCCACTCCCGGCCATGTCGAGCACGGCCTCGCGATAGCAGGCTAGCGCATCAGCGCTCTGACCGGCCCGGTGATGCAGTTTCCCGAAGGCGCGGCCCAGGATGGGGTGTCCACCAAACATCTCCGCAGCCTCATTGAGGGTCCGTAACGCCGACTCCGGGTCGCCGAGCAACTCGTCCTGAATGTTGGCGACGGCGAGGCGGCATTGCAGGCCAAGCGTCCGAGCTTTCCACGCGTCTGCAAAGCCCGCCATCCTCTGGTAGCTCGCGACGGCTCGCGCAGCGTCGAAGTCCGTCTCACGCGCCTGCGTGCTCCATGGGCCATGCACCAAGAGGTGGTAATCCGCGTAGCTCGGATCTACGGGCTCGAGCATCTCTCGCCGTTCGTCGTGATCCAGGGCGTCAAGATCCTTGAAGATCGCCTCGAGCCTCTCCACAGAGGCTAGACCAGCACTCCCGACGCTGAAGAGTGCGGCCACAGCCGGCACATCAAGATCGGCTGAAACGGCCCCCTCCTCGTCCGCGCTCAGCAGACGGCGGACGCGGGACAGCAACTCGATCCAGTCGTGCACGTGGTTTGCGATACCGATATTGCCGAGAATGGGGAGAAGCACAACGCTCTCCAGTTCTTGCCCCGCCTGGCCGCGAAGCACGGCGTCCAGCTCGCGGAGGAGCGCGTGCACGATGTCGGCTATCCCGTCCGGTGCCTCCGATGCGGTAGCGAGCCGCAACTGCGCAAGGCGCAGCATCAGCGATACCGTAGGGTTCGCTGGGTAAATCGGCCTCGACTTTTCTAGAACTGGGAGCAGAGCCACATGTCCGGCAAGCGCTCGGCGCGTCTCGTCGTCCGCGACATTGATGACGCCACTCAGCCTGAATAGGCTCCCGTGCGACTCGCCTGCGAGCCCATGGACTAGGATGGTGTCGATGTCTCCGGCCTCGATTGGGCTGTAGCCGATGATCTCCTCTGCGATCATGCGATGGACTCGGCGCTGTTCTTCCTCCGCGAGCATCTCGCGCCCCAATCCGCGCACCAATGGCGATGTACGGGATCGGTCCGGCGACACGGCTTCTATCCACGGCCCCACGAGTTCGTCCAAACACTCGCCAGGGCGCTCGATCAGCGGACTTATCCCGCCCAGTGCCAACGCCAAAGATCGCTTGAAGGGAGCACTCGCGATGCTAAGTCGATAGAGGAGCTGGCGAGTGGGCTCGCGAAGCGTCTCGGTCATGCTCGCCCTTGTCGCTTCGCGTGTGACGTCAAGATCAGCGGACGTGAATCCACGCTGGACGATCTGCGGAATCTCATCCATGGGCCACTCTCTGGCCGCCATACCCGCCACGAAAGTATGGGTCAATTGAGGGTGGCCAGAACCGCCGGCGGTGTGCGCGACGCGGCCCCAAACCGAGGGGTCGCCGCCCAAGTGTTTGACGAGCTCGCTCGTTTCCTCCAGCTCGAAGTGCGGGCAGGTCAGTATGCTGTCGGGCTCGACTCCAAGGCTGTTCAGTACCGTGAGTGGCGGCCCCCGGTAGCACGTGACCAGGACGCGCATGTCGTGGCGTCTCGCGGCCTCGACGACTTGGCCCAGCGCAAGCTGCACTCGCGGCGCAACCATACAGTTCAGATCTTCCACCATGATGGTCGAAGATCCCATCCCACCGAGGAGCGCAAGCATCCGGTACAGGCGCTCGCGGGCTTCTGGGGAAGCTAAGTCTCGGAAGTCGACCCAGCGGGCGCCATCCGGGTAAGTGGACGCAACCCTTCGAGCGACCATCGATTTGCCGACCCCGGTGGCACCGACGATGAAGCAAAGGCCTGTCGCCTTGAGGGCGGCTCGAACGGCGGCCTCGACAACCGGCCTTGGCACGAGAACTTTGGGCGCAGGAACCGTGGAAGCGTTGACGACCCAAGCCGGATCGTCGAGTCCCTGAGTCCTGACCACAGATTGCCCCGGGCTGGGTTGCGGCGCGCTGGCAGCCACCGAACTCAGTAGCCGTTCGAAGTCCGCTCGCCGAACGTTCACCCTCGTCGCGAAGTCGACAAGGTGATGCAACTCGGAGCGCGACAGCACGCGGTCCTCGACATCCGGCAAAGCGCTGCGCTGCAGCACGCGGTATGCAAGGATGTCAGCGACCCGCGGGGCTTCCAGCGACGGCACGCCGAAGTTCGCTCGCAACACTTGCGCCAGACGTTGTTGCAGTTCCAGCCGGAGATTTGCGGCCGGGGGACACCCGCAATCCCAACTGATCCGGCCAATCAAGTCTGTGAGGAGTTCTTCATCGTTCCGGCTAGTGCAGAACTCGCGGACGGCCTCGGGGAACGTTGGCCGTTCAAGGAGCGAGCGCAGCGGTCCCACGTCTTCTCGACCGGCCCTTACGCGTTCCCAATAGGTGAGTCCCGACAATTCACCCGGCCGGTCTCTCGAGGCGCTCTCGCGTCCAATCGGGGACGTTGTGAAGAAGCGGAGTTGGACCTGCTTGCGAGGGTTTCGTTCCACAAGGTCTATGAACGCGCTGATCGCCTCGCGAACGGCAGGCGTATTGAGCGTCACGGAACCCGATGCCCGCGTATCCTTGACTTGGACAGCCTCTATCGAGGTGCCGACTGCTATCGCGTAGTCCTCCGCTACCTCGAGACAAAGAACCCCATCATTGTCGAGGTCGACCCAAGCGAGTGTCGCGGCGAGAACCTGATACTCGTACCCGCGAATGGCATTGATGGCCTGCCGTGCGGAGTCGACACTAGGTGGTTCCATCGCGACCGTCATGACCTGGGCACAGAGAGATGCTGCGTGGGGGCTCCTTCGTATCCGTCCGTGAACCCGGCCAAGACGGACCATGGCAGCGCCGATTATCGCCGATTTTCGGGGCCGGGAGTGCGGCGGGGCGTCGCGATTTCGCTGCACGTTGCCAGGCGCCCATGCCCGCCGTACAGTCTCCCGGCGTCCGTAGGAGGAGCAGGCTCGCGTCGGCGCCAGCGAGCCATGCACTAGCCCGGATCGTCTCGGATCGCGACAAGGTGCCTGCCATACCATTCCCCAGTTGGCGTGCCTTGCGCAGCCAGTGCCAATTCCTGCCGATGAGCAGATGGTTGCCCCCGCGAGTTGCGAAAACATGAGCGAACCCAAACGGCACCACGAAGTCCCCAAGATGATTCTGCGCAACTTCGCGGACCGTAGAGGCCTGTTGCAGTGTTACCGGAAGGACACCGACAGGACGTTCCAGGCGTCGCCGAACAACGCTTTCCTCCGCAAGCGGAGCTATGCGAAGCGCGACCATCGTGGCCTCCGGAGGGATACGTCCAAGGAATCAGAGATGGGGCAACAGGTCGACGGACCCGCCACAAGGGTCGTCGAGAGGATCGTAACCCGAGCTCGCGCGGGGCAACTGCCCCATCTCACACCCGAGGACAAGTACGCATGGGACATGTTCTTTTGCGTCCAAGCGCGGCGGACTGCTGCTGCACGCGCGGACTTGGACGATGGCGACTTGATGCGAGCGGCCATCGAAGCGGTCAAACACAAGCTGGGCCCCTTGTCGCCCAAAGATCTCGCCGAGATCGATGGAACGCCCGACCGGCGACGGGCCGCCGTCGATGAGGCGTGGATCGACATCCTCACGGAGCCGCACGGCGACTTCTTTGAGGCTTTGCGCCGCAAGGGCTTGGTCGTGCTGGTACTCGAGAGTCCGAACAAGAGCTTTGTGATCGGCGATGCCCCTATCCTCCCGCTAATCCCGCGCGGCGCGATGCTGAACCATCGCGATGCAGCGAATCTGTTCCCCGTGGCGCACAACGTCGCCGTGGCTTGCTTTGGCAGCCAGGGGCACGAGGAAATCTGGCCCATCCCAAAAGGGACCGAAGGAACGCGGTTCCTCCGCAAGATCAACTTAGCGATCGTCGGGCAAAGTTCGATGGTCGCCTGTCCCTCCCCAACCCTGATTGACTCCCTCCGCCGCAAACGCCGCTGAACGGAGCGGCTCAAGATTGACCGGCCACCGACCGGTCCCCCAACCATCGGAAACGTCTTTCCGGTCTTGATCACCTCGCGGCCACGTCATCCGACGGGCCGCAGGGCGGCGGGGGGGGGGGGGGGGGGGGGGGGGGGGGGGGGGGGGGGGGGGGGGGGGGGGGTTGCGCAACGGCTGACGCGGCTGAGACCGTTGTGGTCCCGGCGCGCGGCACCGTCCGGCCCGGCTGCATCGGGCGCATGGACCTCACCAAGACCATGGCCCTGCCGCGTTTCCCGATGTCCAAGGGCGATGCCGTTCCGGCCCGCGCCCTATTGGCCTGCGGCCAACCGAGCCCCGCAAGCGGGTCTCGGCCCATGCGGGTTACGGTCGCTATCGCTTCCGCCCTCCGGGCGGTCAAATCGCCCCGACAGCAAGGGTAGGCCATGCAACCTGACGTGTTCGTCCTGCACCCGCGCCAGCTTCTCCATGTCGAGATCGCGGTGCTTCGTGCAGTCTGAGACGTGGCTCCGTTTCCCGGCGCGACCGCCTTGTAAGCCATGCGGCACGCCGCACGCCGGGCCAACCAAGGTCGTCCAGTTGATACGATAATCGGCTCGAATCTCCGCCCACGGCACCTTTGGGACAGCAGAGTGGCCACCCACGACACCTTCCTGCCTGAGTCCGTCCGGTCTGCCATCGCAGAGCTATGGCGTGCGTCGCCCCGAGACGAACTGCGGGCCTCAGAATCGGCCGCATTCAGACTCCTGGTGCACAACTGCCGAGCGGTCTACGGCGCAATCGGTGGCTCCCGGCTTGAAGGAACACCGTCCCGTAAACTCCAGCCCACCACGCTTCAATCCGCGCTCCTCCGCTTCTTCCGTTGGTGTGGCGCGCCCTGGAACGACTCGAACTGTCTAACCGTTGACGATGTGGCGTTGCGCCTCCACCGAGCTTTGTTGACGCCAGACGTCAATCGAGTCTACCTCGTTCCCTTGGACCAGCTGCGTCTGGAAGCACCATCGGACAGTCTTGGCGCGCTGGGGAACGCCCCCTTCGGGCCCAACGAGCTTCGTCGCTTGACCCGCGCCGATCTCAACCAACTGGTCCCGGTCGATGGAATCAGCCGCTTCGGTCGGCAGTACGCGTTTCCAGCCGAACTGCTGGACGGTCTTTGCTGGCTCGTCGTCACCGTCCGCGAGGACGCCGGCGCCCTTTGGAAGCGTACTCCGCTCCGTTGGTTCCACGAGACCACATACGGTTCGATTGGCGAAACTCCGTTGTACGAACCCAGCTATCCGCGACCGGTCGAAGATGCGCTCTTCGTCCTGTTGCTGACGTTCCGAAAACTACCGAACGAATCACCTTGGCGCCCGTTTCTCGTTCCTTGGATCTACTCTTTCACCGACGATCCTTTCGCCGAACCGGAACGCCCGCCCGAGCCTTCGGCGCTCACATGGAGGCTTGTTGGCGATCCGCCTGACGAGGTCGCCCTTGTGCCCGATCAGCTCTGGCCGTTTCCGATCACCGAACAAGTGCTCGATGAGCTCAGGACACGACAAAGCGAGTTTGAGATCACCTCGGCACCGTGCGGGTCGTATGACGCGAATCTCAGCGCGCTTGTGCCGTACTTCTACGTCAGAGCCTTCGCCGAAAACGGAATCCAAGAGATCATCGCGAACCTCAGTTGCATTGAAGCAACCCTGATGCGGCGTGGACAGCGAGGCAGAAAAGGAGTCTTGGAGAGATTCGAACGACTCACTGACGATCAGAACGCCAGAGAGTGGCTCAAATCGGGCTACCGCCTCAGAGACCGCTTCTTGCACAGCCTCGCGGGGTCCGGCGATCGCGTGCACTCTCGAGAGCTTGCCCAAATCCGTTGGTCCGTCACTCAAGCGGTACGGGAATACATGAGTTTCGCCTGCAAAGACCGTGGCCGAAGTAGGGAGGACTTGCTCGGTTTGCTCTCCCAGCGCGGAATGTGATCGCTCCATCTCTTCAGGATCCGTAGGCCCTTCGCAGCGCCCGAGGCCTTGCCGCCGGACATCGACCCGCCGTGTTGGGGGCACGAGCGCGACTACGCGTGGCATGTTCGCGAGCGACGACTTAGTGCACATGCTGGGGCTCGAGCAGGCGGTTGGCGTCATCGCCGCTGAGGTCCGTCAGCGAACGACCCGCAGCGGCGCCGATGTGCACAAGGATGCACCACGCCCGTAGCGGGGTCGACGGTACTGTCGGATGCCGGGAGGGCGTCCAACAACGCGATGGACTCGGACGGCGGCTCCGGCTCCGGCGTGCAGACCCCACCCGCGACCGCCACATCGCGAAGCACCAAGGCGAGTGCGCGAGGCGCACTCTAGTATGCCCGCTTGAGTCGCGTGCTTCACAGCTCCCTTGCCGGTACTGGCCCGGATGCCGCTTCCACCGCCTGCACTACCCCGCATTTCCAAGTCGCCCCGACCACCGACGTGGTGACAGACGGCTTTGACCAACTCGCAGTAAAACCGGGTGGGGCGCAGTCTTCAGACACGTTTGACGTCGGGCACGTCGTAGACATTCTGCGAAAATCCGGACGCCAGTCGGTGGTCCAACAGGGCCTGGAAGATGTCCCGGCACGTTTCCGGCGTTGCCACGATCCGCCCGTCCCCGTCGAACTCGATTTCGAGCCTGAACTCCTTGTACCGTGCCCGCAGATTGGCCATGAACTCGGGATTCTTGTAGTGCCCCTTGTGGCGGATCGCGGACGCTCGGCGGAGCTGCATCTTGTTCTCCCCGACGTACGACTCCAGAGCCCCCGTCTCGCCGAACACGTCCGCGAACGCGGGCTCCTGCAAAAGCCCTGAGAAGTCCTCCTTGTGCGCCTGCTTGTAACTCACCACCGACTCGAACCTCGCCTTATCCAACACCAAGATCAGATCGTCCGCTACGAAGAAGTCAACCCGATGGGAAATGTACAACGTCGGGGTCGTATCGATGCCGAGCTGTTCATCCGAGAAGAACACGGAAATCGCGGTCACGGCCCTCCGCACGCGCCAGCTCGGGTCCGTTTGCCGCACGCCGCGGACAACCGCGTCGCCCGAGACCAGCTTGATCACGTAGAAGCTGGAGTTCTGCACTTTCCTCAGCTCGTCCGCCTTGTTCTGCGGCGTCTCCTCTCCCGTCTTCTCGACGATCAACCCGGCGTGCGTCTCCACCGTGCTGATCGACAGCGCGCTGCTCTCGTTGTTCTCAGTCAGCAGCCCGTACTCCTGCACCTCCTCGATGCGGCCGATCTCGTTCCTCATCGCCGACCTGAGCTCGACGTCCAGTTCGGGCGTCGTGTCAACGTACCTCGCCGTGAAGACTGGCGGCTTCCCCGCGGGGGTCGACTTCTTTACCACCCACAGCGTCAACTCCGCCCCATCCACGTCGAACCCCCTCAGATCATCAAACGTCGCCATGGCCGCCTTGCTCCGTTCTCGTTCTGATGATCACCACATCGTCGATCATGGTGTGCATGCATCGATCACGGCTCGCGATGAGGCCGTCGCTTAGCGCCTTCCCCGTATGCTCCGTTTCGCTCCCCGGGAACCGGTACCTCACCTCGTAGAGCTTCCATCCGAACGCGACCAGGAAGGGGTTCAGGACGATCTGCCCCGACCGATATGTGATCCAGAAGAGCCACACCAAGAACACCGCCATCCCCACGAGCTTTTTCGCCTCGAATTCCATGTTCATCAACGCGACTACGTACGGCAGCGCGTAGCCCATCAGTTCTGACGGAACGTGCCTAGCACGCTCAACGACGATCGATCTCCTCGCGTTCGTCAGCCGCAGGGCAAGCAATGTCGCCGCAAAGCACGCGGCGCATACGGTCGCCGAACCGAGGGACGCCAGCGGGTTGCCGAACGGCACCGCACATTCACCGCCCGAGAACGGCCAGCAAACCGGGCGCGACAGCATAGAACCGTCGAAGTCCTGCGCGAGCAGGATCACGCTCAGCGGCAGGTATGAGCCTGCGAAGACCACCGCCGCCGCGCTCACCCTAAGCCGCAACGGGACACCTATGCGGCATCGCGCCCCAGCCCGGAGTTCAGCCCGTGCCTGCTCGCCCGGCTTCCGCCCGCCGCCGCGGTGGCCTTACGGCGCTGCGTTGTCGCCACCAAACCCGGCTTGGCGACGATTTCTCTCTCCATCAGTAAGCGCCCATTGCCTGCGCTCGCCGTACGGTTGGTGAACCTTTTTCTGCTCCTGCAAGCGATGAAGCTGGCCCGTCACCGTCGCATTATGCCCGTCGTCGGGAAGGCCGAGAACCCGCACGAGTTCCCCGTGCATCAACCCGCCGGGCGCCAGCTCGAGCAGACCCATGATCGCTTCCTGAACGTAAAACTCTCCTATGCGGGCCAAGCGTCGAGCTTCCGTCGGCGACACGAGTTCTCTCCTCTGATGTCCTCCTCCACATGGTCTAGGGCAATCCCTCCAACGTCAACCGGGTCACATGGGAGCCTCAGCCCATGGGAATCTCCAACGGCCTCCTGTCGCAACAGACCGGTAGCGGCGACCCCGCGTGTCGCTCGCTCCGGGACCACCCTCCCACGGCGTGCCCCCAGGACCCGAGCATCGATCCGGGCCACCACGGTCGGTCTGCGCAGCCTGAGACCTGAAACAGCGTTGTGCGTCGGCGTGACGCAATCGTCCCGCGCTCACGCGTTGTCTGTGGCTGTCGTGAGAGATCCTTATGGATGAAGCCTGCCACCTCTAGTCGCCAGACTGCTCAGGCGCAGGATACGCCCCGGCGACCCAGACGAAGCTCTGCACGTCGACATGGTCCCGGGGCTGCAGTTCGACAATGGCGTCGCCGGTACGGCGCGCGAGATCCAGCAAACACTCGTATACGCCGACATCGAGAGACGCTCGATATCGCAACGTGAACTCGTGACCGACCCGGTCCGCGAACATTCGGGTGACCTCCGGCTTGAGGAACATGTGCGTTTCCGGCTTCCAGAGGAACGGCAGATACGTGACCACCGTCCACTTCGCCGCATCATGAGTTCTCAGGACTCTCGACATCCTCGTCAGACCAGCTTCCAGCTCGCCTGTCGCGAACGCAGCCGCCCCCTCCACAAACGAGTTCCCGAGCGGACCCGTCAAGACGTCCCTGACCCGCATCAACTCGAACGGCGACAACAGGTTGGTCGCCTGAAACACCCGCATGGCCGATGCAGCGAATCCGGAGTCCGTGAGCGCCGCTTCCAGCGGAACGGTGTCGTCCAGCTTCTCCTTGGCGGCCCACTTGTAGCTTCGCTCCTGCTTCAAGTAGCGATCGTCGTGGAAGCCCTCGGCAAACTGCTCACGGAAGAACGACATGGCCCCTTTGAATCCGATCCAGTCGGGGCGGCGCCGCAGCGCTTCCTGTTTGAGCCGGGCTCGGACTTCGCCCTCGGTCTCGCCGTGTTCGCCGTAGACCTTCGCGACGGCTCCGCCACCCTTGCGGAACACGATGCCGTCGAATCTGCCGTTGTCCCGCGCTACGAGACGAACCGTCAACTCGCCCCCACGCCTCGTCCGGAATCCGCTTGCGCAGTGACCAACCGCCCGTTCCCACCAGGTCGTCAGCCGATCCGAACCTGCACCCCCAGCGCACGCGTGATCCGCATCACCGTCGCGAACGACGGGTTGCCGTCCGCGGACAGCGCCTTGTAGAGGCCCTCCCGGCTCATCCCCGCGTCGCGCGCGAGCCCGGCCATGTTCCCGGCACGCGCCACATCGTTCAGCGCCGCCCGGATCAGGCTGCCGTCCCCGGGATCCTCGTCGGCGCACGCCGCCAGGTACAGGCGCGCATCCTCGGGCGTGCGCAATTCTTCGGCCGCGTCCCATCTGCTGAAGGTCTCCGTCATCTCCGCCTCCACTCGTTCGCCAGCCGCCCGGCACGCTCGACGTCCCGTGGCTGGCTGCCCTTGTCGCCGCCGCACAGCACCACCACCGCATCGCCGTCCCGCAGGCAGTACAGGCGGTAGCCCGGTCCGTGGTGGACGCGCATTTCGAACACGCCGCCGGCCAGCATTCTGGTATCCCCCGTGTTGCCCAGCGAGACGTTGCGCAGGCGCGCGTTGATCCGCGCCACCCCGGCGCGGTCCTTCAGGCCGCCGATCCAGCGCCGGAAGGTGGCGCTTTCGATCACTTCGGCCATCGGATCGACTGTAAACCTCGGTTCACGATTCCGTCAATGCTCCTCTACATCACCGTCACTGATCCGGCAATCGCCCCCGGCGCATGCCCCTTCCTAGCCAACATACGCCGCGGTTACGGAACTTCGTCCGTGACCGAGTTCGCGGGAGATCATCAGCCGCGCCCTGTGGTCCGTTTCCCGATCCTCGCCCTCCAACTCGCGCCGGGCCGGGCCGCCCCGCACCGGCGCCTGCCAGCCCGTCAGGTCCTCGTAGCGGCGCACGGCGTAACCGTGGCGCAGCGAGTGCATGCGCGCCATGCCGGCGTTGCGCACCTCGCGCTCGTAGATTCTCAGTTGACGCCGATAGCTTCGGTCCGCCGGGATCAGCGAACCGCTCCCGACCAGTTGCCGCGCCTCGTCGAGCAGCCGGCGCTGGACGTCCGTCAACACCGGGATCCAGCGCGCCCGGCCGCCCTTGCACCACGACGTCTTCAGCACGATCCGTTTGCCTCGGTCCGCGTAGCGCGGTTGGAACTTCATTGATTCCTCGCGCCTGAGCCCGAACGCGTCCTGCAGCCGCAGCGACATCCTGACGTGCTCGTCGGCGACCTTCGCCAGCTGGTCCGCCTCGAGCGGCCGGCTCCTGTCCTCGCGGGCGACCGGCGAGTCCTTGACGATCCCGTAGTGCGCGTTCGACGGACGCACCACCCCCGGCTTGCCGACCCTGTTCGCCCACCAGCGCAGGTGCGCCATCCGGTTGGCCATGGTGCCGGTGGAGAGCCCCTGGCGGGACCACTCCCCGACCAGCGCCTCGACGTGCTTGTCCTTCAGCCCGCGGGCGCGCAGTCCCTTGAAGCCGAGATCGTGCAGGGTGTTCGCCATCAGGGCCAGCGAGTACGAGCGGTCGCGGCGCTTCGCGCGCGAACCGTCCCTGGCTTCCCGCTCCAGGCACTTGAGGTCCCAGTTGAGCTGACGCATTTCCCTTCGGACCCTCAGGCCGCGGGTGCGTGCGTCCGCGACGTGGATGCGCCGGGGTGGAGCAACGCTGCCGCCATGTTCGCGCCTCCCTCGTGAGCCGCGACCTTCTCATGCCTCCGAACCTGATCGACAACCTTGTGCCGCGGCCCACGGAGACGCCATTTTCCCCACCCGACGGGGCGACGCTAAAGCCTCGTCAAAGGCCCAGTCAACGGCGGCGTGCTTAGCGTCTGCAAAGTCCGTTGCAGGAGGGCTGCGGGCGTCTCAGAGGCGGTTCGGCGCCCGATCCCGGCCGGATTCGCCCGCCGACATGCGCTCCACAGTGCGGTGGTTTTTCGAAAACACGGCCCAGGTATCGAACCAGGCCACTCTCCGCGCCGCCAGCAGCGCGATCCAGCACCCCGGGAGCCCTCCCGAGACCATCTTCCGCCAACAGGACGCACGAACTCGACCACAGCGCGGTTCTCGTGCGACGTCGACTCCGTGTTTCCATTCGCTGCCTGCTCGGCGAGTGCGCTCCTGCGTCGCCGCCGTTGTGTACTCGGTGCAGCAGGAGGCCGCCAATCAGGTCCACGGCCAGTCCGTCGAGCTCGACGCGGCACAGCAGATCGAGGATGACATTGCGCAGAATTTCGGCAACGACGCCGCCGAACACGTCGACAGCCTCCAGAATGAGGCGAGGTCTCAGTGGGTTCCGGTGTGATTCAGGGCGCCGTCCGCGCATCGGGCAGGCAAGGGGAAACGGGAGGCACCCCATCGGACGCCCCCCGCGTACAGGTGCTCAGTGTTACTGGACGATCCGGGATCTTCGCGATCTCCGAACCCGCACTTCAAGTGCGCAAGGCCCGATGTATTTTCCGGTGCCGCGTTGTTGCGGCGACTGCGCTCGGCCTGGCTGTTTGCACCGCCAGTCCTCGCCCCAGTCCTTCGGCGTGTCCCGCTTGCGTCGGTTGAGAATGCCGCCGCACTAGCCGGTCTCAAGAACCCGGCATGAGACTTCCCGCCACGACATGGTCCGCTCATGGAAGGCCGAAAACCGTCTCGGATTCCGATCCGGCTTCCGCCTTCAGCTGCATGTCCAACAAGCAGCCGCTACCATGCCGCCACACGCTTTCACGTGCCCTGCCAACGCCTGGTGCATCTCCCAGTCCGCCATGCCAGTCCTGTTCAAGACGGCCATGCGGCGGTTGTCGGCCAGCGCTAACCTGCGCCAGGAGGGGGTGGGCCACCGCCCACCCGATGGTCGCCTAAGGGCGACAACGAACCCCGCCATTGTAGCGCGGCCGAAGCCGCCAATCACGCCGCCGGCCCGACTTTTTGCTTAGCATCCACATCAGGGAACCCCGCATCGCCGCTGGCGCTCCGGGCTTCCACAGCGCCCCGTCACTACCGGCATTTCGCGTGACGCAAAGCGCGGCCGGCCCTCCGGTTTCGCGTCGTCTCGCTCCGCGTCGGGCCGGTAGTGACGGGGCGCGGGATTTCACCGGCTCTGGCCCCGATCACCAGTAGGCACTGTGGCGCTGTGGCGCGCCAGCGCCTTCCAGTTCCCGCAGCAGGAGACGCAAGAGCCCCTGCGCCCACAGCCCCAACACAGCCCCGGCAGACCACCAGAGCCCACAACCTCAGCTCCCCTTTTGCGCCTCCCTTTTCAACTTGGCAACCTCTTCGCGAACACGCTCAGCCGAGATCCCAAACCTGTCGAGCCAACACTGGTGAATCTCCTGGAGTTCGTCATCGAAGTCGCGCAAGAAATCCGCGGCTTCCTGTAGCTCGACGATCATCGCTTCACGTCCGTCGGCGCTCGCGAACTCCACGACACGGTCATAGAAGTACGAGTGCACCAAGCGATTCCGCTCCCTGACGGCGTGACGCAATCTACCCTCGAAAGCTGCGGGCAGGGCTACGGCACGAGTCAAGTCCCTGGTCATCCGTCCCAGCGTCTTGCCGAACTCCTTCTCGACGGCAAGGTCGAAGTCGTCGCGCGTCACGATAGCGGAAAAGTCGCCGTACATCGTAGCGAGGATCATTCCGAGCTGCCGCTCCACGCACTGGCCGCAGTAGACCGCTAGCCCAAACCGCGCATACACCTCACGGGCTTGTCGATCCTCGAAGCTCGGGGTTTGCAGTTCCCAGTCGACTTGCTCAACGGACATCGCTGATCGCGTGCCGTGCCCGATCCTGCCCATGCAGCGCCCGATCGCCGATCTGGCCGCCGCCGTGGCCACTCGGCCCGTTGTCCGAAAACGGCCCCTCCGGAGCCCGATCTGGTCGGAGCCCGCCTCCGAATCGCGCCCGAGAGTGCTCTGGATTTCCAGCGCACGACCCAAGTACCGAACGACGCCACTCTCCGCGCCGCCAGCGCCATGGCGGCCGCCGCCTAGGTGTTGGTCATCGTCGACACGGTGATCCTCCACAGAGCGCGCCAGCTCGACGACAGCGCATCAGGCGCCCCGGCATCGGTTCACTGCTCCGCGCGCGCATACCGGCACGCCACCCAGATGAGGCTCTGCACGCCGATCCCGTCGGTGCACCGCCTCATACGATTCGTGGATTCGTGCGCTCGCACTCCATAAGGGAAGATTGACACGAACCCCAAAGCCGAAGACGGGCCCGAGGGCAACTAAGGGGGTGGTGGGGCTGCCCGTTCAACGCCCCTCTCTTCGCTTCTTCTCTTCCTCTTGCCACGCCTTGAAAGAGGGGGTTGCCCCGGCCTTTCCTCCTCGCGTTGGATTAGGAGGTGGTGACGGTTGCCCCGCCCCCCACATGGCAAAGAGCAAAAGGACCACCAGCGACGCGACCCCCGTCCACACCAAGCTCATGAAACCGAACTGCCAAATCAGTACCCCGACGACTGCCAACGCTCCGACTGTGCCCCCGCGCATAGCCCCCAGGGCGAGAATGGCCACGATCAGGACCATCGCAGCGATGAACCCCGGCACGCCAAGGAACAGCGTGGCGGCCAGCACAAACAGAATGGCGAGAATCCACGCAAGGGCAACAGCCATCATGCCGCTCCCGAAATGTGTGCGTACTAGATCGACGCAGAGACTAGCACGATGTCTGGAGAGATCGACCTTCGACGACCTTGCGACCCGCTTGCCTCAATGCACGACACTTGCCGATCGGCGGGCGCTCATGAGGGAGTTGGACAACCTCGTCTGGGCGCCGTCTCGAAGCGTCTCCGCCCAGGGCGAAGGGCCATCTGGACCAGCAGTTCGACCCACGCACCACTGGGACTCGCCGTTTCCGGACTTGTCGCCGCGACCACGCGAGTCGCACGCCCCCTGGCACCAACAGGCATCGGCTATCCTCCCTGCCCATGAGTACTCCCCCTGCCGCGAACCCCGATCTCCTCCAGAGGCTTGATGTGCAGCCGCCGCTCGTTTGGCTCCAGGAACGTGACGTCGATCTGCTGATCTGCGCAGAGCTGCACGCGGACGGGCCATTGCGGCGACACTTCGCCAAGATTGCGCGCGCTGCCGCCGACGACTTCCGCGGCGCGTGGGTCTCCCATCGCGACGACGACGGCGAAACAGACCTGGTCGTTGGCTTCGGCTCCGCGCGGTGGAAGGCCCTGCTACTCGTCGAGAACAAGGTGTCCGCGGATTTTCAGCCGGATCAACCCCAGCGTTATCGGGAACGCGCACGGCGCCTACGCCTCGGTCCCACCGTATCCCACGGTCATATCAGTCCTGCTCGCCCCTGCCGCGTACTTTGGCCGTACTGGCAGCGGAATATTCGACAGCCACGTCAGTTACGAAGAACTCGTCGAGGTACTGGCAGACGCACAGGATGGGCGCACACGCCTTCTCTCAGCTGCGCTGCGGAGCGCAGTACTTGACCGTCGCCGCTACGTTCGGGAGCCTGACGCGACTGTCACCGCCATTTGGCAGACGATCTACGAAGTCGCCACCGACCAGGCGCCACTCCTCTGCATGGCACCGCCAGGCGAGAAGCCGAAGGGGGCGAGGTTCGTCTGTTTCAACCCCGAGGCCTTCGCCTCGATTGCTAGCGGTGTCGACATCGTGATCAAGAACGCGGTAGCCGACGCTGGTCCCATCGAGAGGACTTTCGTGGACCTGCAGTTCCGGCGGACGCGCGAGGACGAGCTGAACGGGGCCACCGATGGGATTCTCGGTCCTCACATGTTTGTCGCAGCTGCGCGAAAGTCCGCGAGCATCCGGATCCACGTTCCGCCACTGGACTACGAAGCCCCTCCGGAGGGTCAGCTTCCCGCCATCAGAGAGGTTGTTGAGCACGCCGATCGGATGCGCCAGTTCTTCCTCCGGCACGGCCCACTCTTCCTGGCCAGACTTCGGCCATCGTCGCCGGCCCTTGCATCGAGACCACCATGAGGCTTGGGTGCAACCTGGCCGGTGTGTAGGATGTTCATGCCTCGCTCCACGCCGCCCACCTCATCCGCATACGCGTTGGCTTCGGTTGTAGATCTGGCTCACCTCCCGCTCCAGTTCCTCCTGATTGGCAGCCCCTTGCCGCACAAGGTTCCGCGCGCCCCCACTACCCAGTTCCTGCGGTATACAGTTCGACTCCGCCCCCGGAGCATGAGACGTGCTGCTACACCCCCTGTCCTGTAGTGATGGGGGCGCCCTCACCGACTACTTGTCCCCGTCTGGAAGCTCGGGTTCCCAGGTAAGCGATAAAGCCGGCGAACCCGGCAAGGCATCCTCAAAGAGCAGTTCTCGAACCGGTTCGCCGAAGACCTCCATCGCCTTGCACATCGCCCGGGCCGACTCCACGTCTCGCATCAGGCGATACGACGCAACGAAGCTCGCCGCATGGAAGGGTTGCGCTAGGTCTCCCTCAACCGCATGCTCCGAACCAAGCTCTTCCTCGACCAACTTGAGTGACTCGACGGCAAACGCTCGAGCGTCCTCTTCCGCCTCGTCGCACGGTCCCGAAGGATTTCCTGTGGCGAGGAACGCGTCCAATTCCTCTTGAGTTGGATCCGGCAAAGAGTCGTTCTCGTACCGAGTTAGGAGGATTTTCCCACCCGCATCACGACTCTGAATTTCCAACCCAAGGAACTGAACTTCCTGCTCCAGCTGCTCATGGCTATCTCGGAGTTTGGACAACAAATGCAATCCAGCCTCAGCCGCGCCAACCCCCTCCACCCACGCCACTGCCTCCACGGCATCCTCGGTATCGAACGGGGCGGTTCCAGCTTCGGTGGTCTGGTGCCAAGCCATTACAAGGTGGCGAATGCCGCCATGATCCATGAGCCACTCGCACATCCGCGCGACCTCAGCTTGCGCGTCATCCAGCACACGCTCCAGCGCACGTGCTGCAAACTCAACATCGTCCGCGAGACACCGTGCTCGGCACTCTGCCAGCACTATCGCCACTTCGGCTCGCAGCAACTCCACGCGCCCTGCCATAGCCTCCGGGCTCGATGCCCGCTTTTCCGCGAGCCAGTGTCGAAAAACCTGCAGCGTCTCCGCAGCTTCAATGAGGCGCTCGTCACGTTGCCGAGACTGCGAGGTCGTCGACAGATTATCGAGTGTCTCAAGCGCCGCATGCACCCTCGCCGTCTCGAACGACACTATCAACTCGTGAAGCGCCTCCAAGGCCTCGCTCTGCCCTTCGCTTAGTTTGATGAGTTGGTCAACTTTCTGGTCTATCGCCCCGACCAACTCGGCAACTTCGGAGAGCTTCGTTTCAATCCCTTCGATCCGGTCTTCGATCCGGTGCAGCAGCTTGCTGACGTGCGCAAAGCCGATCACGCACACACCCAGATTAAGGATCGAAGCGACCGACCCCGCGGCACTGAGGAGTTGTAGCCGCTTGTCGCCCCCGCACAATCCGGCCAAGTTCTTCCTGTCAGTGCTGCCGAGTTTCTCAAGCTGGCCGACGAGACGCAGGGCTCCGTTCTTCTTGAAGACGAGATTTCCCCTCACCACGTGTTTCGGCGTGCGGAACTGCTTCGGTACCACACGCGCGAGAACTTCCTCGTTTGACACTCCTGCCTCCGGCAATCGGACATCGTCCCTTGCGGACGAGCACCGGGCGCCAGTCTAGCAGTCCTCACGCCGCTGGACGACGCGTATGCCGGGGGTATCTGCATGGCGACCAAGGCCCACCTCGGGCCGCTTGACGGCAATGCCGCAGTACACCAGCCTCGCGACGCCTGCCTTGACGATACGATCGCCTCCAACCGCCCGGCACAACGTGCAGCGCTGCTGTTTTTCTGGTCCAATCCGGCCAAACCTAGCAGCCGTTCCACCCCAAGGGAGATCGGACGTTTGAGCATACGTAGGAGGATCGACAAGGCGGTTCGGTTCGGTTCGAGGGCCGCGGAAATCCTGCAAGAGTTTACCGGCCCGAAAGAGCTAGACCGCGGGACGGTTGCCACGACTTTCGACGGCAAGACGCTGGCCGAATGTGAGCGACAGTGGGAGTCTATCGGCGTCCTGGCCGCTGAAGGCTGGCGCGGCATCCGCGACATCGGCATCTACAGCGTCCACCTTCGGAAGCTCGTCTACATTGGCAGAGTTGTCTATCGTCAGGGCTTCCACTGGCGAATGCAGCAGTACAACAGCGGCAGCTACGCGGGCAACACCACACCGGCCGCGAGACGGATACACGCCAACAGGCGTGCGGTGGAGGTCAAGATCCTTCGCATGAAGAGCGTGGATGCGACGAAGGCGCTGGAGAAGGCGCTGATCGCCAAGTGCGCGCCGCCTTGGAACGACCATCACAACTCCTAATCGCCGATAGCAACCTTCAGCCACTATACTGAGGACGACCAAGAAGACTTGGCGGCGTTATCGGCGAGTTCGCTCGACTTCCCGCCTCAGAATTCTCACCTCGCTGCCGGAATCCTTCGTCCACCCACGCAACGTTCGCCGCCCGCCGACCCGCGCGGGTACTGCACGCCCAGGCGACTTCCGCAACGGGCGACCAGATCGGACACCGTGGCCGGTGCTCGCTCCTGGCCCGCGTCTACAGCCAACTCCGCGGGCGCGGCAAAGCCGGGGAAGGTCGTTCTGACCGCCGTCATGCGCAAGTTGATCGCGCCCGCCAACACGCTGCTGATGGAAGACCGCGAGTGGATGCCTCCGGCCCTCTGCCCGAGCGCCGAAACATGACGGCCAGCCGCCGCGCGCAGTCACCCGCCCGAGGCGGGGATCGCACCTCCCGCACGACGCAGGACACACTGCCGCAGCCGGTGCTGCACCACCGCGATCACGCCTTGCGTTGCGCCCGCTATGGCAGGGCGCTTCGCCTGCCCGGCCATAGCGGGCGCACGCGCTCTCCGGGCGTTCACGCACACATTTGCGCGCATTACCCGGCGTCGCCCATAATTCCGACCACTACCTGCCAGCTCCGACCGGAGCGGCAACGTTGGCCCCCACGGTCCTAGCTTCAACAGAGGAGCGGCGCACCGACGCCGAAACCGGGGCACCCGTACGTGGCTCCGGCGCGTGAAGACGCGGCAAGTGCCATGTGACACGAAGCGTACCGGGGGCGACGGCGGCCTCCGGCGCGGCGACATCCGCGCAAGCGCGAACCGGGGACACCCGGCCAGCGCAACGCCGACTGGCCCTAAACCGATTCCCCGCCGGCCACGGGGACGTGCCGACCGAAGGCAGCTACCACGGGGCGACCGCACGGCTCCCGGCCCGCAAGGGCAACGCAGCGATCCTGCGACAGTGCGGCAGGAGGCCACCCACGCCTCCCGCGGGTACCGAGCCCGCGAAGTCGCGCCGGGCGGTCCCGGCAACACACCGTTTGGGCCACGAGCCCATAGCAGCAAGCACCCGATGCGATCCATCGGCGCTTCCAGGCGTCCATGCGCAACCGTGACGAAAGCGACATGGACGGGATGCGGCAGGGCATCCCGCGCGGCTACACAGCGCGACAACCACCTGCAACGGCGAGAACGGTCCCGGCCGAGTCCACATTGGACAGAACGGGGGCGAGTCGGGAACGGAACGCCACGGCGATTCCGATCCCGCTGAGCCGCGTCGATCCGGACGTTTCGAGAGAAGCGTTGGAACGCGGCAACAGTTCTAACGACTTCGGATCACCACACACGTCGTGCGCTCGGGAGGTACGCCCATGGGACAGCGCCGGTCCAAGCTCGACCGCCACGGAACCGAACTGCTCGCCCTGCGGCGGGCCGGGGCCACGCTCGCCCAGTTGACCCGCTGGCTGCGCTTCGAGCGCGACACCGTCGTCGCGGCCACCACGGTCGGACGCTGGCTCCGCAGCGTGAACGCCCACCCCATCCGCAGCTTCGACGTGTCCAATGACTTCGATGCCGTTGCCGCGCTCGATGCCTTGCGCAACCGAGACCGGGAACTCCGCTTTCCGCGCCTGGCCGACTCCAGCATCGACGAGCATGGCTACCATGTGCTTAGACTGCGCGCCCGGGGCGCGACCATCGGTGAGTGCCAGCGGGCACTGCGCGACGAACACGGCCTGCGGGTCGACCGCTCCACCGTCTCCCGCTGGCTCCGCAGACACGCCAATGGCGAAGCGTAACCGTCCGCGCCGCGGCGGGGACCAGCCGCGCCACCGGTTCCGCTCCCGGCCCACGGATCCGCAGAAGCAGGCGGCGGGGATCGTCAAGCGGCTGCAGGGCGCGCGCGTCCGATCGGTCGGCACCGCCCGCAACTACCAGGAGCGCTTGGTGCAGATCGCCGGGCGGCTCGACGTGGCGCTGACCGCGCTGACCCGGAGCGTGCCGTGGCCTACCTGAAGGCCCGCGCCGCCGAGGTGGGGCAGAAGACGCTCGACATGGAGCGCCAGGCGATCCAGGCCATGATGGTCAACGTCACCGGGCAATTGCCGCCGGGCGCCACGCTGCCGGTGGTCAAGTCGGTAGAGCCGCACCGGCCGAAGCCGCGCGCCTACTCGCCGGCGCAGGTCCGCGCCGTCGCCGCCCGGCAGGACGCGCGCAACGCGCTCGCCACCGAGATCGTCCACGCCTCCGGGATCCGGGCCCACGAGCTGCTCACCCTGGGCCGCCCCGACGAACAACCGTCCGACGACCGCCGCGACCGGTCACGCCTGACCGGCACCGCCGCCGAGGGCATGAAGTTCGCCGGCCGGGACGGCGTCGTCTACACCGTGGCGGGGAAGGGCGGCCTGGTCCGCGAGGTGCTGCTGCCGCACCGGCTCGCCGAGCGCCTCGAAGAGCGGCGCCTGGACACCCCGGAGAGCGTCCTCGAACCGCGGCGTGCGCTACCTGCAGCGCTACGACGTCGGCGGCGGGCACGCCTTCAGCGTGTCGTTCTCAAGGGCCAGCATGGAGGTGCTCGGGAAGAGCCGGGGCGCGCACGGTATGCGACACAGCTTCGCCCAGGCGCGCATGCGGGAGCTCATGCACCACGCGGAATACCGCCTTGCGCTCGCCATCGTCTCCGAGGAGATGGGGCATTTCAGAGCCGTCGTTACGCAGACCTATCTGCGTTGACCGGAGGTACGCGGGCGCTCCACCCAGACCGTAGCCGGTCGACCGGCACGACCGTCCGTTCCGGTGAACGGAACCCCTCCAGCCTGACAGACGTGCTCGCCCGGCAACCCGGCTACGCCGGGTCCTCCACTGCGTTGCGGCCCTGCGGGTGCCCGGTCTGCGCGCGCCCGTCCGACTTCCCGGCATTCCATTCACTGCCGGAGTCGCAGCATGACCACGACCGCCGCCGCCCACACGCCCACCTGCAACCACTGCCGCCGCCGGTCCGCCGCACCGGACCGCCGGAGGTGTCGTCCGTGCCTCGACAAGGCCGCGGCCAACTCCCGCAAGCGCTACGCCAGGCTCGCCGCCAGGGCCGCCTGCACACGCTGCGGACGGCGCCAGGCCATGCCCGGCGAATCGCGCTGCTCGGACTGCGCGCACACGCCGCCGAAGTCGTGGCCGCGGCAGATCCGCGCCTGGTACATCGAGACCGTCGGCGGCTGCGAGTTCGGACCCTACGGCGACGAGATCGAAGCCCACGCCGACGCCGTCATGCGCCGCCTCGAGCCCCGCTTCGGTGAGTACGCCGTCTACGCCCGCACCGAACTCGAAGGCGCGCCGGACCTCGACGACCTCCGCACCCGCCTCTCGTTCGAGATCGGCTGACCGCGCCGCGCCCGGGCAGGTTGCCGGCATCCCCGGCGCCTGCCTGTGGCTGCGTCAGTTCCCCGGCGCGCCGGTCACGTGGTCGCACCACGCCTGCATCACCGGACGCCGTTTCTCGACAAGAGAGTCACGCCCGTAGGCGGCCACCGTCTTCGCCTCGACGTGCGCCAGCGCGAACTCGGACAGCAGCTCGTCCACGCCCTCGTGGCGCGCCCAGTCCTTGAAGCTCGACCGGAAACCGTGCCCCGTGGCGTCGATCTCCGCCTTCCGCAACGCCTGCGGCACCGTCGACGTGCCGAGTTCCCCGCCGCCCGGGCCGCGGAAGGCCAGCCCGTCACCGGACAGGCCGCGCGCCTCGTCCAGGACCGCCAGCGCCCCGGTGGACAGCGGCACCTGGTGCTCCCGGCCGCGCTTCATATGCTCCGCCGGCACCGTCCATACCGCGGACTCGAGGTCGAACTCGTCCCAGGTCGCCCGCCGCACCTCCCCCTGCCGCGCCGCCGTCAGCACCCCGAACCGGATCGCCAGCTGTACCACGCGGCCGATGCGCGGGTGGCCGTCCACCCGCGCCAGCGCCGCCGCCACGTCCGCGAAGTGCAGCGCCCGGTGATGGCGCACCGCCGCCGCCCTCGGCAGCGAGCGCATCACCGTCTCCACCGCCGCGCGGCCGCTGCCGGCCGGTTCGCGCAGGTTCTCCACCTCCGCCCACTCCAGCACCGCCGCGATCCGTCCGCCAACCAGGCGCGCGGTGGCGTGCTTGCCGGCCAGCGCCAGCGGTCGCAGCACGCGCTTCACGTCCGCGCTGGCGACCGCGTCCACGTGCATGCCCCCGAGTTCCGGCAGCACGTAGGCCGCCATGGTGGCGCGCCAGTCGCCCAGCGACCGCGACCCGTCGCGCCAGGTCTCCGCCTTCTCCGCCATCGCCCGCGGTTCCGCCTCGGCGAACGAGATCGTCTGCGCGCGGCGCGGATCTCCGCCGGCGCGCGCCACGGCGCGGTTGTCGGCCGCGATGCAGCGCGCCTCGGCGAGCGACACCAGTTCGGCGCTGCCGAGGCCGATATCGACGCGCCGGCCGTGCACCATGAGGCGCTGCACCCAGGACCTGGCGCCGCTGGCGCGGACGCGCAGCATGAGTCCATTACCGTCCACATAGCTGCCGGGAGCGGCACAGCGCACCATGCGTGCGGAGAGGGCGTTGCGGACGAGCCTGGGCATCCGGGAGACTCTGTTTCGAGAACGGCGCAAGGATACAACAGCTCGAAGATTGATTCCAACGAGTCCCACAAAAATGGTATGGCATCCACCGGCACGGGATGACGCTATACGGCACGCGGTTGCACCGCTTTCATGGGGGACTTATCGCATTGATAAACAACTAGTTAGACAACTGCCGCAAGTGCATTTGGGTGCAGGCTGGTGCAGAACGAACCACGGTAGATGCTGAACGCGCGCAAGCATTATCGGCAGCGGCGCCGCCGGGTGCCGCCGGTGGTGCTGGACGGCGCGAGCTCCGGCCTGTGGTTCGACGGCTGGAAGGGCCGGGCGCCGCCAGCGGGACGTTACGCGGACCGCGGCCGCGCATGCGAAGTAGCATCGCTGCGGAGCTGGCTACTGGCCAGGGGCTGGCGGCGCATCGGCCTGGTCGATCCGACCGAAGTACCGGGCGGCGCCCAACCGGCGTAGCTCGGTCAAGCTGGCGCTTGTGCGGGACACCCCTGTGGTGTCCCGTCCCGGATTTCGTGCACGGTGCCACCACGGGCGGAGACAAGCCCCGCCGCTACGGCGCCCATTTCGATACCATGCACGCCGCGGCACGGGGGGCTCCCGGCCCGACGGACAGCATGGACCTCTACATTCACGACACCTACGCCGGCGCCAAGCGTCGCTTCGAGCCCCGCGTGCCGGGCGAGGTCGGCATCTACGTCTGCGGGCCGACGGTGTACGACCTCGTACACATCGGCAACGGCCTGCCCGCGGTCGCTTTCGACGTGTTCGTGCGCCTGTTGCGGGTCCTCTACGACAAGGTCACCTACGTCCGCAACATCACGGACGTGGAGGACAAGATCAACGCGGCGGCGCTGGCGAACGGGGAGCCCATCCAGGCCCTCGCCGACCGGTACACCGCGCGCTACCTCGAGGACGTCGAGGCGCTCGGCGCCCTACCGCCGGACGTAGAACCGCGCGCCACCGACCACATTGCCGAGATCGTCGGCATGATCGAGGGGCTGATCGCCCGGGGCCACGCCTACGAGGCCGAGGGCCACGTGCTGTTTCACGTGCCGTCGGACCCCCACTACGGTTCGTTGTCCAGGCAGTCGCTCGAGGACATCCTCGAGGGCGCGCGCGTCGAGGTGGCGCCGTACAAGCGCGACCCGAAGGACTTCGTGCTGTGGAAGCCCTCCACGGCCGAACTGCCCGGCTGGGACAGCCCGTGGGGACGGGGCCGGCCGGGCTGGCACATCGAGTGCTCGGCGATGATCCGCAAGCATCTCGGGCCGACCATCGACATCCATGGCGGCGGCAGCGACTTGACCTTCCCGCATCACGAGAACGAGCTCGCCCAGGGCACGTGCGTGGAGGACGGGCAGCAGTACGTGCGCTACTGGATGCACAACGGCATGCTGCGCTTCGGCGCGGAGAAGATGTCGAAGAGCGTCGGCAACATCGTGACGATCCGCGACCTGCTCGCCGACCATTCCGGCGAGACGCTGCGTTACGCGCTGCTGTCCGGCCACTATCGCCAGGGCCTCGACTGGTCCGGACGGCTGCTGGACCAGGCGCGGGCGAGCCTCGACACCCTCTACCAGGCGCTGCTGGCGGCGCCGGCTGCGGACGGCACTTGCGCGGCGTGGTGCGGCGCCGATGTCGACGCCTTTCCCGAGTCGGTGCTCGAACCGCTGTGCGACGACCTCAACACCCCGCGCGCCCTCGCCGCCATGCATGCCATCGCGGGCGAGATCCACGCGGCCGGGGACCCGAAGACCGCGGCGGCGGCACGGGACCGCCTGCTCGCCGGAGGATGGCTCCTGGGCCTCCTGACCATTCGCGCCGAGGAGCACTTTCGGCGCGGCGCCACGGTGGACGAGGCCTGGGTCGAGGCACGCATCGCCGAGCGGGCGCTCGCCCGCACGGGACACGATTTCGCACGCGCCGACGCCATCCGCGACGAACTCGCCGCCCGCGGCATCGAACTCGAAGATGGCCCTGACGGAACGCGCTGGCGGACGGCCCGCCCATAGGGGACGGGCTTGCCCGCCCCAACGCGGCGTGTCAGGACACCGCGCTCAGGAAGCTGCTCCCCGGCACCGCCGCGGACATGTCGAGCACCTCGTCGATGCGGGCTTCGAGCGCATCGAACGAGGCGTTCGCACCGAGGTCGATGCCGGCATTCGAGTACACCATGTTGGACGAGAAGCGCCCGCGCATGGCCTGGATGATCCGCCCGTTCGGAGCGTCCTCTCCGGCGAGGTGAAGCACGGCCGGGCTCACCAGCGCGGGATGGTTGTCCGGTTCCGGGTTGTCCGCATCGTCGGTGCTGCCCGGAACGCTCGCGGTCATGCGCGTCGCCGCACCCGGCGACAGGCAGTTGGTGTGCACATTGTGGGAGGCGCCCTCGCGCGCGAGGTTGTTCATGAGACCGAGCATGCCCATCTTCGCCGCGCCGTAGTTGGATTGACCGAAGCTGCCGAAGATGCCGGACACCGAGGAAGTGAAGATCACGCGCCCGTAGTTCTTGTCGTACATGATCGGCCACGCGTGCCAGGTCACGTACGCGCTGCCGTTCAGGTGCACGTCGATGACCATGTCCCACTCGTCGAGCGTCATCTTCTTGAACGACCTGTCGCGCAGGATGCCGGCGTTGTTGACCACTATGTCGACCGTGCCATAGGCCCGGACCGCGTCCTCGACGATGCTCTTCGCACCGTCCCTGTCCGAGACGCTGGCCTTGTTCGCCACCGCCTCGCCGCCGTTGCCGCGGATCTCGTCGACGACCTGGTCGGCCATGTCGCCCTGCCCCGTACCGTCGACGCCGCCGCCGAGGTCATTGACCACCACCTTCGCGCCGTGCTCCGCGAGCAGCAGTGCATGACAACGGCCGAGGCCGCCTCCGGCACCGGTGACGATCGCCACGCGTCCATCCACACTCATCTGAACCTCCTGAACCAGCCGCGGGGCGGCCATGCGCCCGGAATGCGCATCACCGCCTCGAAAGGCGCGCAAGCATACCCAAACGACCAGGGTTTACAATTCGCCGCCATCGGATTGGGTGTTCGCCGGCGGCGCAGTACGGGTGCGGCCGGCGAGGGAAGCCGGTGAGAATCCGGCGCTGCCCCCGCAACGGTGATCGAGCGCCCCGCGGCCGACAAGGCCGCGGGCGTCCGCTTCCAACGATGCCACTGTCGAACGCGATGGGAAGGCGGAAGCGGACGACTCGCCTCGCAGCCCGGAGACCGGCCCAATGCCAGCATCAACACGCTGTCCGGGGTGCGGCAGCCCATTGAGGATCGATTCGTGCGCAATCTTCCATCCCTGCTGGGCCTTGCCGCCCTGCTTCAGCTGCCGGCCGCGGCCGAACTCGAGACGATCGTCGTCAAGGCGAGCCGCCTGGGCGCCGGAGACCGTCCCCCGACCGTCCTGACCGACGACGACATCGACGCGCGCCACGCACAGCACGCCGCCGACGCGCTGCGCGGTCTGCCCGGCTTCGCCCTGAGCCGGGCGGGCAATCGTGGCGGCGCGACCCAGGCGCGCCTGCGCGGCGCCGAGGCGAACCACGTGCTCACGGTGCTCGACGGGATCGAACTGAACAACCCCGCCAACGGCTCCGAGTTCGACTTCGCCCACCTCGACCTCACCGGGGCGACCCGAGTCGAGATCGCGAACGGTCCGAGAAGCGCGGTGTGGGGCGTGGACGCCCTGGCCGGGCTGCTGTACATCGACACCACGCCGGTCGAGGACACGCTGCGTCTCGACCTCGCCGGGGGCAGCCACGCCACGCGCGACGCGAGCGCCCGATTCGCCCGGGTCGGCGACGACGGACACCTCGCCGTTACCGCGAGCCACTTTGACACGGGCGGCACCAACATCGCCCGGAGCGGCGACGAGGAGGACGCTTACCGCAACACCACCGTGCACCTCAACGCGGCTCGCGACGCGGGCCCGATGGCCTTCGGCGCCGTGGTGCGCGCCGTGGAGGCCGAACTGGAGTACGACCCGACGCCCTGGCCCGCGTTCCGGCCGGCGGACGGCGACCGGGCGGCGGACTCCGGGCGGCGCTACGGCAAACTCGAGGCCGGGTACGAGGGGTTCGAGCGGTGGCAACCCACCCTGACGGTGACGGCCGCCCGCGCGGCCGACGCCCAGTTCGCGGACGGCCTGGAGATCG
Organism: Pseudomonadales bacterium; assembly: GCA_963664635.1. GTDB lineage: Bacteria > Pseudomonadota > Gammaproteobacteria > Pseudomonadales > Azotimanducaceae > VXNE01. Next base: position 3,241,564 of record OY761542.1, read on the forward strand.
CCTCCACGCTCGGCGAGCGGGTGACGGTGTCCTTCAGCAACAACTTCGCGCTCGCGGCCGCGCACTTCCTGAACGCCACGGTCGAGCGCGAGACGCACCGCTTCCGCCAGCGCGGGGCACCCACCCCGTTCGCGGATCCCAACCAGCGCCAGCGCCTCGAGGCCCGCGGCGCCGCGGTGGAGTACCAGTTCCGCGCGGCGCGCACGTTCGCTTCCTTCTCCGCCCGTTTCGACCGCCATGACGCATTCGACGACGCCTTCGCCTGGCATGCGGCCCTCGCCCGGGCACTCGGACCCGGGCGCGCGTTCGCCAACGTCGGCACGGGCGTCAAGAACCCGACGTTCTCGGAGCGTTTCGGCTACACGCCGGACACCTTCTTCGGCAACCCGGACCTCGAGCCGGAGGAGTCGCTGGAGTACGAGATCGGCTACGCCACCCGCCGGTTCACCGTGGCGGCTTTCAACGGCGCGCTCGACAACGAGATCGCAGGCTTCGTGTTCGATCCCGCGCGCGGCGGCTTCACCGCGCGCAACCTCGATCGCGAGAGCACGCGCCGTGGGCTCGAAGCCGGCTACCGCGACACCTTCGGTCCGGTCCACGTATCCGCTTCCTACACCTGGCTCGACGCTGCCGAGGAGGGGCGGCGCGAGATCCGCCGGCCCCGCCACCAGGGCCGCGTGGACCTTGCCGGGTCCCTGACGCCGGTCCTCGACTTCAACCTCGGCGCCGCGGTCGTCGGCGAACAGATCGACAATGACTTCGCGACCTTTCCCGCAACGCGCCGAACCCTCGACGGCTACACCCTGATCCACGCGGGACTGACCTGGTCCGTAGCGCCCCGGCTGCGCGCCTGGCTGCAAGTCGAGAACGCCTTCGACGCGGACCACGAGGACATCCTGGGCTATCGTAGCCCCGGCGCCCGGGCCATGGCGGGCGTCGTGTTCGAACCCTGAGGAAGCGCCCGTGAACGAAGACCGCGTCGCCGAGTTCGTGGAGAGCGCCTGGGACGACGCGATCGTCCCGACGCTCCACGACTACATCCGCATCCCCAACCAGTCGCCGCACTTCGACCGCGACTGGGAGCGCGCCGGGCACATGGAGCGCGCGGCCGAAATGCTGCTCGCCTGGGCCCGCGCCTTCGATCTCCGCGGCGCGCAGGCGCGCATCGTCAGGCTCGCCGGACGCACGCCCGTGATCGTCGTGGAGGTCCCCGGGACGGCGCCGGGCAACGTGCTGCTCTACGGCCACTACGACAAGCAGCCGCCGTTCACGGGCTGGGCGGACGGACTGTCGGCCTGGGAACCCGTGCTGCGGGGCGGGCGCCTGTACGGCAGGGGCGGCGCCGACGACGGCTACGCCCTGTTCGCCAGCATGACGGCCATCGCGGCGGTCCAGCGCGAGGGCCTGCCGCACGCGCGCTGCCTCATCCTGATCGAGGGATGCGAGGAGAGCGGCAGCTTCGACCTGCCGTTCTACCTCGAGGCGCTCGATGCGGACATCGGCACGCCGGACCTCGTGATCTGCCTCGACGCCGAGTGCGGCAACTACGACCAGCTCTGGCTGACGACCTCGCTGCGCGGCATGCTCTCGGGCACGCTGACGGTGGACGTCCTCACCGAAGGCGTGCACTCGGGTGTCGCCGGCGGCATCGTCCCCTCCAGCTTCCGGCTGCTCCGCACGATCCTGGAACGGGTCGAGGACGGCGCGACCGGCGCGCTCGCCGACGCGCTGCAGGTGCAGGTTCCCCCCGCCGCCACGGCGCAGGCCAAGGCCGTTGCCGCGACGCTGGGCGACGCGGTCGTCGAGCGTTTTCCGTGGGCCGCGGCGTCGCGACCGGATCCCGCCAGCTACGCCGACCTGCTGCTCGCCAACACGTGGCTGCCCAGCCTCGGTGTCGTCGGTCTGTCCGGGGCGCCCCCGGTGGACGAGGCCGGCAACACGCTGCGGCCGAACACCGCCGCCAAGCTGGTCTTCCGCCTGCCGCCCACGTGCGATGCCGCAGCCGCGGCGACCGCGGTGAAGGCGCTGCTGGAGCGCGATCCGCCCACCGGCGCCATGGTCGCGTTCGAGCTCGACGAACCCCACACCGGCTGGCACGCACCGCCGGTCGCCCACTGGCTGTCCGAGTCCGCGGACCGGGCGTCGCGCGCGTTCTTCGGACGCCCCATGCTCACCATGGGCTGCGGGGGGACGATTCCGTTCATGAAGATGCTCGGCGACCGCTATCCCGGCGTGCAGTTCGCCGTGACCGGCGTGCTCGGACCCAACTCGAACGCCCACGGTCCCAACGAGTTTCTCGACATCCCGACGGGCAAGCGGGTGACGTCCTGCATGGCCGCCCTCCTGGCGGACCACCCGCGCCGGAGCTCGTGACGTCAGCGGGTCAGCGGCCCGAGCACGACGAACCACACCACGGCCGCCGCCATCAGGACCTCGAAGGCGAGGATGACCCACAGCCCGTAGCGGGTGAGCGCGCGCGGCCGGATCCGCGGGTCCATGTTCCGCGCCTGCAGCCAGATGGTCGCGCCGCACTGAATCGGCAGGAAGAGCGCCGACGTCAGCCCGCCGATCATGATGAGCACGACGAAGTTCGGGATGAACAGGTAGATGAGAAACGCGACGATCGGCAGCGCGGCGAGGTACCAGCGGATGATGGCCTTGCGCAACGCGAGGTTGTTGCGGTCCATGAACCGCATCTCGATGAAGTAGTCCGGGATCACTCGCCCGGCGGCGCCGACGCCCGACAGGACCGTCGAGAACAGGATGAAAAACGCGCCAAAGCTGAAGATCCACACCGCCCACGCGCCGAGCGTCTGCGTGAAGATGTTGGACAGCGCGCCGATGGTCTCCGCGTTGCCCTCGGGCTGGATCCCCATCTGGTTCAGCACGCCGGCGCCCAGGACGTAGAACGGCACCGTGGCGCAGGTCACGATCAGCAGTGCGAGCCAGACGTCGGTATGCACCACCCGCATCCAGCCCCGGGCGTGGGACTCCCAGTCCGGATCGCTGCGATCCGAGCCCACGTAGCTCGGCCAGCCCTTCTCGATGGACCAGTACGTATAGGCGGTCACGTCCCCGGAGTTGGTGCCCGTGTAGCCGTAGGCGGCGAGCGCCAGCGCGGCGAACGCGACGAAGACGGCGGGGTCGGGCGTCAGCCCGCCGACGATGTCGTCCAGCGTCGTGCGGTACTCGGTGAACTGCATGGCGACGGAGCAGATGAGCGTGGCCGCGGTGAACGCCAGCACGAGCGGCAGCATCACCCCCTCCAGCCACCGGTAGGATCCGGTGCTCAGGATGAGTGAACAGACCACCGCGATGAGCCCGGTGCAGACCGCGCCGTCGATGGAGATGCCGCCCAGCGAAGCCAGGAACGACAGCGACTGCCCGCCGCCGCCGATGATGCCCCCGAGACCCATGGTGCCCGGCACGTAGCCCAGGAGGCCCAGCCAGATGGGCCAGGAGATCCGCCAGATCTTGCCCGGCAGGCGGTTGACCGCCCGCAGGTAGGTGTCGCCGGAGATGATCGTGTAGCGGACCATCTCCGCCTGCACCAGGGTCTTCACCCAGCAGGACAGCAACAGCCACCACAGCAGCGACCAGCCGGCGGCGGCCCCCAGACTGGTCGTCAGCACCAGCTCCCCGGAGCCGATCACGGCCCCCGTGACGATCAGGCTCGGGCCGAGGTACTTGATCCGCTCGCGGAAGCCGACCGGCGGCGCGTGCGACTCGCCGTGCCGCACGGTATAGGGATCGGCCTGTGTTTCCGCCATGGTCGCGTCCGAATCGAGTTTGGCGGCACATCCCTGTGCCGCTGCGGGGAAGCTCTTGATCAGAGCTTCCCCGCAGGCGGCCATCCTATCGCAACCGGTCCGCGTACCCGCGTGGGCCCGCCGCCACCGGTCCGCCACCGGCCTGGAGCGCTACTGCAGGAGGCGGCTGTCGCGCCCGAAACGGCTCTTCAGGAAGTCCATCTGGTCGCCGAGAATCCGTCCGCTGTTGGTCAGCGCGAGGTACTCCGCGAAGTTCGGGACGTACGGCAGGGCGAGCAACTCCATGCCGCACTCGTGGGCGAGGCGGCTGCCCTTGTGATGGTTGCAGCGCCGGCACGCCGCCACGCAGTTGTCCCAGCGGTCGAGGCCGCCCCGCGCGCGCGGCACGACATGGTCGCGGGTCAGGGCCGCATCCGGGAACCCGCCCCCGCAGTACAGGCACAGGTTGCGGTCCCGGCCGAACAGGGCCGCGTTGGTCAGCGGCGGCACCCCGCGCGCCGGTTCGACGATGCGGCCGTGACAGGCGATGATGCTGTGGATGTCGAGGTGCGACTGCGACCCGTCGACGCGGGAGTGACCGCCGCGGATGCGCAGCACGGCGTCCCCCAGCGTCCACACGACCAGGTCGCGCGCGTAGAGGCACGTCGCTTCCTGCCAGGTCGTCCAGTCGACCGGCCGGCCGGCCACGTTGAGCCGCAGGATGCGCGGTGCCCTATCGAACTCGCCAAGGGTGGCCAACATGTCCGGAATCCAGGTTGCGGCGCGACGGCCCGGTGCGAAATTGCCGCGCATTCTGACGAATCGGCGTGACCTTGGCAATCACTAGAGTTGTCCAACGCTAAGTGAGTATCCATGATGTCAAGCGGCGCGTTTGTCGGGTACGCAACTGGTGGTGGTCATTCCGCTTTGGGCGGCCCGTGTCGAATGAACGTCGCCTGTGCGGTTGGGTCGCGGAGAACCTACTGGCGCGCAAGGCGGTCGGGTGCCTGGTGCTGCGATGCGGTTGACCTTCGGCCCAGGTTGCGGTCGCTTGACGCTCCCTCCACCCAGGCCGAAGGTCGCCGCATCGTCGGGATCAGGCACCGTGCCGCGCCTTTAGCCGGGCGCGGGTTCGAGATTCGGAGTCCACGGGCGGTCCTGCTTCAGCAGCGCGTTGGCCAGGACCACCAGCTTGCGCATGATCGCGGTCAGGGCGACCTTTGGCGGCTTGCCGCGGGAACGCAGCTCGGCGTACTTGTGGGCCATGTCGGGGTTGCAGCGGAGCGCCGCCACAGCCGCCATGTAGACCAGCCGCCGGGGCCGGGCGCGCCCGCCGCGGATGAAGCTGCGTCCCTGCCACTGGCCAGACTCGCGCGTCCATGGCGCGACGCCGATCAGGCTGGCGGCCGCCTTGCCATCGATGCGCCCGAGTTCCGGCATGTCGGCGAGCAGGCCGGCCGCGACCACCGGGCCGACGCCGGCGATGGACGTGAGCACCTCGGCCCGGCGTGACAGTTCCGCGTCGGCGCCGGTGGCCTTGTCGATCTCGTCGTCCAAGGCCCTGATCTGCCTCCGGATCTGTGCCAGTCGGTTCTTTAACTGCCGCTTGAGCAGGGCATGGCGCACGTGCTTCTGCCGGTTCAGCGCCGCCGTGCGGTCCTTGACCAGCGCGTCGCGCGCCGTCACCAGTTCGTCCAGGTCGCGTAGCGCCGGTGGCCTCGGCTCCACCCGTCGCAACTCCACCGCGTCGCCCATCGCAGCCAGAACGCGCGCATCCACCGCGTCGGTCTTCGCGCCTTCGCCCATGGCCTGCGCAAAACGGCGCGCGCGTAGCGCGTTGACCCGCGCCAGAGGTAGCCGCGCCGCCAGGCTCTCCTCGAACTCCCGATGCCACGGCCCCGTGGACTCGTAGACCACCAGCGCGGTGCAGTCGCCGACCCACGCCGCCAGTTCGTCGAACCCGGTCGCCGCGTTCGCGAAGCGCGCCGACTCACCGGTCGAGCGCCGGTGGACGTCGAGGTGGGCCTTCGAGATGTCCACGCCGATCGTGTCGGGGGTATGATCGCTCATCCTTCCCTGCTCCTGTGCTTGTCATGCGGGCCTCGATGCCCAGGTATCCATTCAGGACGTGCCGGGAAGGACGGCGGCGACCAAACTCACTTGCGGCCCCGAGGGCCGAGCCTGAAACGGTCCGCCGCCGCCCCCCTCCGCCGGCCTGCTAGCCCTACCGAGTAGTCATAAAAAGGGCTGGACAATGGGCCTGTCGTCCTGTACACCTGCGCCACCATGGCCCAGTCCCAGATCAGCCGCACGCTGCGCGACGAGGCGGCACGTTTGCGGATCGTCGCTATTCTGTCGCAGGAGCGGTTCGACAGCCGGCGGGCCTTTGCCCGCAGGATCTGCGGGGAGTTCTCCTTCGTCGACACGCGCGGCCGTCTGCAGCTTGCGGGCTGCATGAAGGCGCTGGCGACGCTGGCTCGGGCGTCGCCGGAGATTGTCCTGCCGGCACCACGGGCAGCGGTGGCGAACAGGCCGCGCCAGCTTGAGGCCGCGGTTGACGAGCCGGTCGATGTTCCACGACACCCGGCCCGGATCCGGGATCTCGATATCCGGATGGTGACGCAGCGCCGTGAGCGTGAAGTGTGGAACACGCTGATGGCGCACGAACATCCCCATGGCATGACGACCTTTGCCGGTTGTCAGGTGCGCTACCTCGTGGGCTCGGCCCATGGCTGGCTGGGTTGCGTCGGGTTCTCTGCCGCGGCCCTGCGGGTGTCGGCGCGTGATCACTGGATGGCGTGGAGCGATGCAGTGCGCCGTGACCACCTGCACCGGGTTGTTTGCCTGAGCCGCTTCCTGATCCGTCCTTCGGTTTTCTGTGCGCACCTGGCGAGCCATGTGCTGGGGCGGGTGCTGCGGCGTCTGCCGCGGGACTTCGAGGCCCGCTACGGCTATCGTCCCTGGCTGGTGGAGAGCTTTGCCGATGCCGGTGTGGCGGGCACCTGTCTGAGAGCGGCCAACTTCCTCATGGTCGGCCGCACCGCGGGGCGGGGCCGTCAGGATGCGAGGAAGCAGCGTGGGCAGACGGTCAAGACGGTGTTCATGTACGCCCTGGCAGCGGACTGGCGTCGCCGGCTCGGGGTCGAGTGGGTTGATCATGCCCCGGTGCTGGAGCCGGGAGCGGGCCTGAACGCGGCCGCGTGGGCCGCCAACGAGTTTGGAGGAGCGCCGTTGGGTGACAAGCGACTGTCGGCACGTCTGGTGAAGAGCGCGGGTCTTCTGGCGTCCTACCCGGGAGGGAAGATCAACGCCAGCAGCGCCAGTGGCGGCAAGGAGATCACCGGGTTCTACCGTCTGATCGAGGCGCCCGCGGAGTCGGACGTCACGGTTCCGGCGATTCTTGCGCCGCACCGGGAGCGCAGCGTGCAGCGGATCCGTGGTCAGACCACGGTGCTGGCGCTGCGGGACGGCACCGATCTGAGCTTCTCGACGCGCCCCGGCTGCGACGGCCTGGAGGTCATCGGCAAGAACCAGACCGGCGCGAAGAGCCTGGGGTTGTCGCTGCATGCGACCCTGGCCGTGACCGGGACCGGTCTGCCGCTTGGGGTGCTGGACCTGAACTTCGATCAGGAGGTGTCCCGGGAGGGGACACGGCGTCAGACACGGCGCTGGCTTGACGGGTTCGGCGATGTGGCGCGGGCGGCACGGGAGGTCACGGGCAAGACCAGGATCATCTATGTCTGCGACCGGGAGGCGGACCGCTTCGAGCTGTTCGATCAGCAGCGCCGCCATCCACGGGTGGAGTTGCTGGTCCGTGCCACGCACGACCGGGTTCTGGGACCATCGAAGCTCTTTGCCGTCATGCGCGGTGGCGAGCCCGATGGCCTGATCGATGTCGAGATCGACGGACTCACGGCACGGCCCAAGTCCTCCAGGAAGAAGGCGCGTCCGGCACGTCGCAAGCGCCTGGCCACCTGTGACCTGCGGTTCCGCCGCGTCACCCTGCCGGCGACACAGACCATGAAAGGGCGCGCACCGATGACGGTCTGGGCGGTCCACATCGTGGAACGCCACCCACCCGAAGACGAGGACCCCGTCCAGTGGTTCCTGCTGACCACGTGTCAGGTCGAGACACCGTCACAGGCCGCCGACATCGTCGGCTTCTACCTCCAGAGATGGCGCATCGAGGACTTCTTCCGGGTGCTCAAATCAGGCTGCGGGGTGGAGCACCTGCTGTTCCGCACGGCAGACAGATTGCGGCGGGCCATCGCCATCAATGCCGTCATCGCCTGGCGCATCATGGTCATGACGCTGCTCGGACGCCAGGTGCCCGACTGCGAACCGCAACTGATGTTCACCGACCACGAACTCGCCTTCCTGCGCGACTATGCCCACCAGCACGGCCTGTCGGCACCGGAAGGACTCGGCGATGCCGTACGCCTGGTGGCCCACCTCGGCGGCTATCGCAACCGCAAGCACGATCCCGACCCCGGTCATCAGGTCATGTGGCATGGGCAGACCCGTCTCACCAGTGCCTCGCTGGGCCACCAAATCGGGCTCCAGACCGGCTTCGAAACCGGGTTCAAGGAAGGCCGCAAACACGCCCTGAGGCAGAAAACCTAACCCGTTGCCACGTCAATATGTGACTACTCGGTAGTGCTAGCCGGCGGAGGGGCGGACCCTTCAAAGGGTCCGCTGGGGGCGTTTCTAACAGACAAGCCTGAGGCGTTCGGTTCGGACGATCATTCGGAGGATGATCGTGACGCTTGAGACCGAACGGCTCCACACGGTGGAGCAGATCAGGGGCTTTCTCGACGGCAACGGGGAAGTGGACTTCAGGCCGGTGGACCGGGACGAGGCCTACGGGTTCGTGCGTCGCACGCTGGTGCGTCTGGACTACGATGCGCTGGGCCGGGCGGGCAAGGGCACGGTGCGCGAGTTCCTCGGCAAGGCGACGGGGCTGTCGCGCGCGCAGGTGACCCGGCTGATCGGCCAGTATCGAGCCACGGGTCGGGTCGAGGATCGCCGCGCGGCGAACAGCGGCCGGCCCTTCGCGCGGGTGTACACGGCGGCGGACATCCGCCTGCTGGCCGACGCCGACGAGATCGGCGGCCAGCTCTGCGGGCCCGCGGCGTGCGAGGTGCTGCGCCGCCAGTACGAGGTGTTCGGCGACGCGCGCTTCGAGCGGCTGTCGCGACTGTCCCCGTCGCACCTGTACAACCTGCGGCGGTCGAGGACCTACCGCGCGCGGCGCACGACCGTCGAGCACACGCGGCCGACGACGGTGCGCATCGGCGAGCGGCGGCGGCCGGACCCGGGCGGCAAGCCCGGCTTCGTGCGCGTGGACACCGTCCATCAGGGCGACCGCAACGGCGTCAAGGGCATCTACGCCGTCAACCTGATCGACGAGGTGACCCAGTTCGAGCACGTCGGCGCCGTGGCGGCGATCACCGAGGCCTTTCTGGTTCCGATCCTGGAGGAGATGCTCGTCAGCTTGCCGTTCGTCGTCCTCGGCTTCCACGCCGACAACGGCTCCGAGTACGTCAACCGCCAGGTCGCCGCGATGCTCAACAAGCTGCATGTCCCTGATTTCACGAGGTCGCGGGCGCGGCGCTCCAACGACAACGCCCTGGTCGATGCCCGCCGTCCCGGCGGGTTGCAAGAACGCCAGCGTGGTGCGCAAGTGGCTCGGCCACGACCACATCCCGCGGCGCTTCGCGCCGCGGGTGAACGCCTTCGCCAAGGACGTGCTGACGCCGTACCTGAACCACCATCATCCCTGCCTGTTCGCCACCGAGGTCCGCGACGCCAAGGGCAAGGTGCGCCGGCGCTACCGGCGCCGGGACGTGGCGACGCCCTACGAGAAGCTCAAGTCGCTGCCGAACGCCGAGCGCTTCCTCAAGCCCGGCGTGACCTTCGCCGACCTCGACGTGGCCGCCCACGCGATGTCCGACCTCGAGGCGAACCGCCGCGCCAACCGCGCGCGGGACGAGCTGTTCCGCACCATCGGCCGCGCCGTTCCCACCGCCGCGTGAGCGGACCGGGCACCGTGCGGCAAGCCCATGCCGGGGGCCGGCCCCCGGACCCCCGCCCTCGCCGGGAGGCAGGGATCGGCGTCCGCGACGTCGGTCCCGGATGGCGAGCGGCAACGACCGGCGGCGGCGTCCGATCAGGCCGCGGCGACCGCCGATCCCCGCCCGTCAGGGTGATCTCGCCAGGGCGCGTCAAGGGTCCGCTGCGCCGACCGCGACGCCTCGATGCCGTGCCTTGACCCAACGCCTTCCGCCGCCCAACATGACCTGCAAGCCCGACCGCCGTACGCGCGTCGCGATCGCCCTTGACCCGCCGCCAACGCTCGTCGAGGAAACCAACCCCCAGGCTCTCCGGCGCTCCCGAGAACGTCCGTTGCCCTCACTCGTCGCCGCAACTACCATGCCTACAACACCACGTCCGAACCGGCAGCCGCCCTCAATCCGAGGGCCGCCCGTTCAGGCTCACCTTCTCATTGGAAAACGCTTCACTCGGCAGGCCCGGCTTCCTCCCTGCCGCGATCATCAGCTTGTCCAGGCTGTAGCTCGCGTCCGCACCGCGGTTGCTCGCAATGGATAGGTGCCCGCCCCCTACGGGTCCTGCGCATTGGGATCGCGCCGTAGGGGCGACCCTCGTGGTCGCCCGTCCCCTACGCGGCGATCAGGTAGCCCCGGTCGATGGCGGCGGCGCCGTCCGCGTTCAGCACCGAGAACCACACTGTACCTTGCGCCGCGGCGTGGACATGCAGCGTGATCGTGCTGGGCATCGGGACCATGGCGGCGAACCGGCAGCCGTAGCGCTGCACGCGCGCCGGGTCGCCTCCGAGTTCGCGCTCCACCAGCGCCGACAGCGCGAGCGCCAGGGTAGCCGTGCCGTGCAGGATGATGTCGGGCAGGCCGGCCGCCAGCGCCGCGGCGCGGTCCGTGTGAATGGGATTCCAGATGCGCGCGCACTCCGAGTAGACATGGGCGAGCCCGGCCGACACCGGAATCTCCACGGCGTCGTCACGCCGGTCCGCGGCGGCCGGTTGCGGGGCGGCCGGCGGCCGCTCCGCCTCACGATCCCCGCCGTCGAGCGGGACGCCGCGGAAGATCCCGCCGTTCCAGGTCGTGACGATGGGGGCTCCGTCGGCCGCCCGGGTCTCGAGCTTCGTCAACTGGTACGCCCCCGGCCGGCGCGCAAGCACGGCGACGATGGTGGCCGTCGTGTACAGCTCTTCGCCCGCACGGATTGGCCGGTGCAGGACCACGTCGTGGGTCGCGTGCACGCCACGCCTGGCCTCCTCCGCAGTCAGGCTCTCCGCCCCTTCGATGCTGCGCGCATCGAGGATGACGGGCCACTCCGGACACGCGGGGAACACCGGGTGTGCCTGGATGTCGCCGGTGGTATCGAAATACACGGGCGACGTGTCGCCGAGGCCGGCGGCATAGGACATCAGCCAGCGCGGCTCGGCAACGGCACGGAAACGCTTGCTCGAACGCCCGACCTGGGCGGAACTCATGGGCACGGGAACGCCTCCCTGACCTTTTGACAGAGCATAACCCCGCGGGGCACAGTAGACGGCCATGAGTGCCCGGAAACCGTTCGTACCGTCGGCGACGGGCGCACCGACCTCCCCGCCGCGAACCGTCTCCCGCCGAGGCCTCCGAGGCGTGGGCGGAAGCGCCTCGCGCCGGCACGCTTGGGCGTGTGCCATGGTCGGTGTCCTCGCCCTGACCGCCGGCTGCCGCTCCGGGACGACGGACCCCATTCCCAATCCCTCCGCGGTCGCCGAGGAGGACGCCAACTGGTTCTGCGGGAGCGGCGACGAGAACGGCGAGTGGGCATGCGTGCGGGACCAGGAGCTCGACAACGCCGCGCCGGCCCAGCCGGCCTCCAGCGCCCCGGCGGTAGATGCACCCGAGCCGCGCACGGCGGCGCAGATCCCCGCTCCGCCGCCGGCCCGGCCGGAGGCGGCGACGCCGGCTCCGGCCCCGCCAGACGCTGCCCCGCCAGACGCTGCCCCGCCAGACGCCGCCCCGCCAGGCGCCGCGCCGCGCGAACACGCCTATCGTCCCGACCGGCCCGTGCCCCTGACGGAAGTGCCGCCGGACTACTACGTCGTGCAACTCGTGGCGCTCGGCACCAAGGAGGCGCTCGAGGAGTACGCGGCACGCAAGGCGTTGCAGGGCATGTCGGCCGCGCGCGTGGAGCGCAACGGCCGGCTGTTCTACGTGCTCCTGCTGGGGGTCTATCCGGACCGCCAGGCCGCCGACGACGCCGCGGCGAACCTGCCGCCGGAGTTCGGCGAGTTCGATCCCTGGGTACGGCGCATCGAGTCGCTGCAGCAGGCGATCCGCCGCGGAGACGAACTGGCGGGAACGAGCGAGATCTGAACCGGGCGGGGCAACACCCCGTCAACGCCCCGTCAGCGATCCGTCAGAGCTCCACCCCGTCATCGATCGGAATGAAGAGGCATTGCCGGGGCGCGCCGTCCACCGCCTTGCTGGTGTGTCCCTGGCCCTCGGTGTCCTCCGCCAGGAGAATCTCTCCCGGCCCGAGCCGGCGCACGGTACCGTCGCCCACCCCGATGTCCACCGAGCCCGTCAGGTTGACGACAAACTGCCGGCGGGGCGCGTTGTGGAAGTCGAGGTCATAGCTGCCATCGACCTCGCGGAACAGCACGCCGGGGCCGCGGATCAGTGCCGAGATCCGCCCGATGGGACCGCTGCCCCCGAGGGCGATGTCGACATCCTCGAAGTGCGAGCGTCCGTCGCCGCCGGTGTAGACCCTTACCACCCGCATCGCCGCGCCTCCGGCCGTCCAGGCGTCACAACGCTTCCAGGATCGCTTCGGCCTTGCTGACCTCGAACTTGTTGGGCCCTTCGACGGAGAGCGTGGTCACGGTGCCGTCCTCGACGACCATGGCGTAGCGCTGCGACCGGATGCCGAGGCCAAAGCCGGTCGCATCCATCTCGAGGCCGATCGCCTGCGCGAAATCCCCGTTGCCGTCCGCGGCCATCACCACGTCGCCCACGTCCCGATCCTGTCCCCAGGCGTCCATGACGAACGCGTCGTTGACGGCCACGCAGACGATGCTGTCCACGCCTTTCTCGCGGATCGCGTCCGCCTGGGTCACGTAGCCGGGCAGGTGCTGCTCGGAGCACAGGGGCGTGAAGGCGCCGGGAACCGCAAACAGCACGACCTTCTTGCCCGCGAACAGGTCCTGCGTGCTGCGCGCGGACGGCCGCCCGTCCTGCATGACGAAAAACGTGGCTTCGGGGAGCTGGTCGCCTTCCTGGATGGCCATCGCAAGTCCTCTTAGTGGCGTGATTGAACGATCCGGCAGTGTAACGGGGCCAAACCGTCCCGTTCAATCGCGTGCGCTCCCGGCGCTCCCGGCGGCCGTCAGCGCCAGGCGAACCGCGGCTGTTCGTAATGTGCGACGCGCGTGTGGCGGCCCAGGATGCACACCTCCCGGAACTGGTAGATCATCGCCGCCGTGGGCGCGGCGATCGACGTGTCCCCGACGGGCATGCGCAGCACCGGATGCTCGCTCCCGGGGACCGGGTCGAGTACCGGAGCGTCGTCACGCAGGAATTCCGCGATGGGAATGCGGTGTATGGAGGCCACCTCCATGGGGTTGAACGTGAGTTCCCGATCGGCGCCCGCCCAGACGACGACCGGCGTGATCACGAACCCCGAGCGTGTCTGGAAGTCGTCCAGCGTGCCCAGGACATCCCCCGGGTCGAGCGGGAGGTCCACCTCCTCGTGGAGTTCCCGGAGCGCCGTCGTCTCGACGTCTTCTCCCGCGTCCCGCACGCCGCCGGGTAGCGCCCACTGCCCGGGGTGGTTCCTGAGCGCGTGGGAGCGCCGCGTCAGGATGAGCGCCGCCTCGCCGCGCCAGGTGTCGTGCTGCGGCAGCCCGGGGATGCCGGCGCCGAAGGAGCTGTCCACCACGGTGATGGCGACGGCGGCGCTGCGGGCCAGACCCCCGGTGGCCCGCACGGACTCGAAGCGGCGGAGGTGGGTCTCGATCCGGCTCCGCAGGGTCTGATCGCAGCGCATCCGGCCAGCGTACCAGTGTCGAACCATCCCGCGCGAGGCTCCGAACGCCGGGCGGTGCTGTATGCGCTCGCCGCGGTCGCCCTGTGGTCCACCGTGGCGACGGGGTTCAAGCTCGGCCTCGACGCCATGGAGCCCCTGCAGCTCCTCGCGCTCGGCAGCGTCGTGTCGCTCGCGTTCTTCGTCGCGGCGTATATCACGGTCCGTCCGGGGCCGGCGCCCCGTGCGGCGCTCCGCCGCGCCGCGGTCCTGGGCCTCGTGAACCCGCTTGCGTACTACGTCGTCCTGTTCGAGGCCTACGACCGGCTCCCGGCACAGATCGCCCAACCGCTGAACTACACCTGGGCCATCACGCTGGCCGTGCTCGCCGTACCGATCCTCGGCCAGCGCCTCGACCGGCGGACCCTCGCCGGCATCCTGGTCAGCTATCTCGGCGTCGTGGTCCTGGTCACCCAGGGGCAGTTCACCGGCTTCGACCGTTTCGATGGCCCCGGCATCCTCCTGGCGCTCGCCAGCACGGGCCTCTGGGCCGGCTACTGGCTCGCCACCGTCAGGCTGGACCTGCATCCCGTCCAGTTGCTGCTCGCCGTCTTCGCTGCCGGAACCCCTTGCGTAGTCGCGCTGTGCGCGTTGACCGTCGGACTGCCGCCTCTCACCCTCGGGAATGTCGGCTACGGTCTCTGGGTCGGCCTCGTGGAGATGGGCGTGACGTTCCTGCTGTGGCAGCGCGCCCTCGCACTCGCGACGCACGCCGGGCGCATCTCCCAGCTCATCTTCCTGTCGCCGTTCCTGTCGCTGGTGATGATCGCCAACGTGCTCGGGGAACGCATTCACCCGAGCGCGGTGGTCGGGCTGGTCCTCATCGTCGCCGGCCTGCTGTTCCGCCCCCGGGACCCCGGGCAACCCGCCTGAAGCGTCAGATCATGCTCGCCAGGAAGTCCACGGTCCGCGCGTAGGCGCCGTCGTCGACGTCCATGATCACGGCATTGAGGTCCGTCACGCCGGCGTTCCGGTAACGGTCGAGCTGGCCGCGGAACGCATTCTCGTCGCCCAGGATGGCCACGTCGGCCGGCCCGTCCGCCCCCTCCCGGTCCAGCATCGAGCGGTACGAGGGCAACTGGCCGTAGATCGCCAGTTCCCGGTTGAGCTTGTCGCGCGCCGCGTCCGGGGCGTTGGTCAGCGCCACGGGGACCCCGGCCACCACCTGCGGCGCCGGACGGCCCGCCGATGTCGCCGCGGCGGAGAGGCGCCCGACGATGTGCTCCTCCATCGTCTTCGGTCCGACCATCCACGTGTTGGTGCCGTCCGCCAGCTCCCCGGCCACCTTCAGCATCGCCGGCCCGAGCGCCGCGACCACGGTAGGAACCGGATCCGCCCCCGGAATCGTCAGTTGCAGGCCGTGCACGCGATAGTGCTCGCCGTCGAAGTGCAGCGCTTCGCCCCGCAGTGCAGGCATCAGGACGGAAAGGTACTCGCGCATGTGCCGGGCGGGCCGGTCGTACGAGAAGCCGAGCATGTCCTCGATGACGATCTTGTGCGACAGGCCGATGCCGAGCGTGAACCGGTTGCCCGTCGCGGCCGCGGCGGTCATGGCCTGCTGGGCGATGGCCGTCGGATGCCGCGGGTAAGTCGGCGTCACCGCGGTGCCGAGGCCGATGCGCTCCGTCTCCCGGCCGACCACCGTCAGCGCGGAGATGGCATCGAAGGAGAAGATGTTCGGCATCCAGAACTTGTCGAAGCCCCGCGCTTCCGCCTGGCGGGCCATCTCCACGATGTCGTCGATGGTCGCGCCCGCGGCCGTGGGGTCGGCGCCGAAGTTGATGCCAATGCGCATGTTTCGCTCTCCGCGGGAAGAGCGCGCAAGCGTACAACAGCGCGCCGGACCGGTGCGCGAACCGCCGTGCCTACCCTGGGTGGACTACAATACGCGGGTACCTGGAGACGGCACGGCGAGACCATGCATGCAACGAACGTCCGGGACCTGAAAAAGAACCCTTCGCAGGCCCTGCGGCTGGCGCGCGAAGGACCTGTCCTGATCCTGAAAGGCAACGAGCCGGACGCACTGCTGGTGCACCTCGACGCGTCCCTGACGGACACCGAGAACGGCATACGTCCCGCGCTCGCGGCGCATCTCTACCAGGGCGGCACGGTCTCGCTGGGCAAGGCGGCGCGCACCAGCGGTCTACCGATCAGCGAGTTCATCGATCACCTCGGCAGCCTCGGTATCGAGACCGTCCGCCACGATGAAACGACCGCAGGGGAGACGGATGATCTCTCGCCGTGGGTAGGCGCCAGGTGAGCCGTCACTCCGTGCCCGGGCGCATCTCCCCTGAATGGTCATAAGCGACACCGGACCGCTGCTTGCGTTCGCGAAGACAGACCTGCTCTCCGTCCTCGAACGGCTCTTCACTCGCGTCCATGTGCCGCAGGCCGTCCACGATGAGTGCCACGGCCGGCAGGGGCGGGACACGGCACGCATCGACCATGCCGTCGAGCAGGGTTGGCTCGCCGTTCTGCCCGCCCGGTCGGCCGAGCCGCCGGGGTCCGCACGCCGGCGGTTGCCGGCGACTCTCGCACGCAACCTAGTGTCGCGTCACACGTGTTCTGGCGCTTCAGCGCGTCCCACGGGGTCTGTGGCAAGGCGCGTCCCCGCCGGGAATGGTGGGGCCCATTGCCAAGGGGCGCAACACGGCCACAGGCCCCGTGGGGCGCGCCCTTCGGGAGATCGCCATGCGCGCCACTGCTGTGTTGTGGTCCTTGCCAATGCGCCCTGCGGGCGGCCCGATATTCCCTGCGGACCACGCCTTGCATTGACGCGCATGGCGAACTCTGAAGCGCCAGAACACGTGTGACGCGACACTAGGCAGCGGCGAGCTCGCGGCCATCGAATGGGCGCTCGATTCGGAGCTGCCGCTGTTACTCCTCGACGACCGCATCGCCCGGCGTGCCGCGTTGCAGTTGCGCCTGGACTACCTCGGCACGGCGAGAGTTCTCCGGCTCGCCGAGCAGCGAGCGGTCATCGACAGCACAGACGCCGCCGTCGAGCGCATGGCGGCATGCGGGTATCGGATTTCTCCCCGCATCCTGGACGAGCTCAAGAAGGAGTGAAGGATGCGACATGGAGCGCGGCAGGGCCGTGACCGATCAGCGCGAGACGCTCGACGTCGTGACGCTGCTGTCGTCCTCAAGGGGCATCCCGCCGGAGGACGGATTGACCAGCGTCGCCGCGCCCCGCTCGTGGGTGAGCGCGGTCATCGCAACCTCGATCCGCAATCCTGGCCGCCGCGAGTCATGCAAACGGGAGCGAGCACGACTACCATGCAGCGATCCGCCTGTCAGGAGGTAGACCATGGACCGCTGGTTGACCGTCTCGGCTGTCGCTCTTGTGGTGCTCTTCATCCGAACGGCTCCGACATCCGCAACCGAGCGTCTCGGCTATTTCCTGTCCGGAATGAACCTGACGACCGAGGAAGCGACGGCCCTCGAGGAGCGCCTGGAGCGCAATCCGCAGGACCTCCAGGCCCGGAGCCAGCTCATCGTCTACTACTTTCCCAAGTCCCACCTGAATGGCGCCGTCAGACGCCTTCATCATGAGCACGTGCTCTGGCTGATCCGCAGCGCGCCGCACGCCGACGTACTCGGGTCTCCACACTCGCAGATCCAACCCTTCTTCGATGCGGACAGTTACAGAGCCGGAAAGCAAACGTGGCTGAGCCACATCGAACGCGAGCCCTCGAACGTGACGTTCCTGGGCAACGCCGCCAACTTCTTCTCGGACTTCCAGGATGGCGACCTGGACATCGAGACGCTGCAAAGTGCGCAGTCCCACGATCCCGACAACTCGAAGTGGCCGACGCTGTTGGGGCACCAATATCTCCGGGATGCGTCGTTCGCCGCGCGATTCAGAGCGCAGATCAAGAGCCCCGAGTTCGTCGACGCCGACGACCTGCCCAGCAGCCTGGCTGACCTGTTCGATCAGGCACCTGCCGGGGAGTCTTCTTCCAGCGCCGCGCTGGCCCTGGAGCAGTTCGAGCTCGCATACGAACGGGCCGACAGCGACATCGAGCGGACACATCTGCTGGGCGCACTCGCGCGCGCCGCCTTCGAAGCCGAACGTCATGACGACGCACGCGCTCACGCGAGCGCATTACTGAACGCTCCGCCGACTCCAGCAAGCGACGGCATGGCGACGCATCGCGGCAACATCATCCTGGGCAGGGTCGCCCTGGTGGAGGATGACGTCGAGCGGGCGAAATATCACCTGCTCGAAGCCGGCAAGGTCTCCGGGTCAGCGCCACTCGGGTCGTTCGGTCCGAACATGCGCCTCGCCGCGGACCTGCTCGAACGCAGTGAGCGAGACATCGTGCTGGAATACTTCGAACTCTGCTCGAATTTCTGGCCCAGCGACAAGCTGAAGGACTGGACCGCGCTGGTCAGGGCCGGCAGGACGCCGGATTTCGATGCGCACCTGATCTACTGACCGCGGGCGGGAAGCCCACCGCCAAACCCTGACCGCACAGCGTTCAGGCGTCGTCGATGGCGGCGCGTCGGATCGGCGCCGAAGTTGATGCCCATGCGCATGTTTCGCTCCCCGGGGACAAAGCGCGCAAGCGTACAACAGCGCGGCCACGCCGGTGCGCGAACCGCCGTGCCTACCCTGGGTGGACTACAGTACGCGGGTACCCGGAGACGGCACCGCGAGACGATGCATACAATGAATGTCCGGGACCTGAAAAAGAACCCTTCGCTGGCCCTGCGGCTGGCACACGAAGGACCTGTCCTGATCCTGATCGGATTTCTCCCCGCATCCTGGACGAGCTCCGCGAAGAGACCGGAGTGTAGCGACCGACGGCGGTTGTTCCATGGACGAACGCCGTGGCGGGCCCCGGGCGGAGCCGTTCTGGACGGGTAGTCGCCGAGCGCGAACTGCGTCCGCCGTGCGAGGCAGCGAGCCGGCATCGTCGCCCGGCGTTTGCCTGCCACCATGGAGAAGAGGTGCCGCGAATGCATCCAGCGGGTTGACCTGCGGCCGTTTCGAGGGAGATGCTGCATCCTGGGTTCCCCGAACCGGCCTCTATTGGACTGGCGAGACGCACGTCATGCAGTGTTACCTCATTACGTTTCGCGATGCCGACACACCGACGGAGAAGCTGGAGGGGGCCTTCTCTCAGCTATTCCGTTTTTCTGCGAAGACGTGGGCCGTAGGAAGCGAGACGCCAACTACCTGCAGCGATATCGTCGATACCCTCACGGAAGGCAAGGATCCCGGGTGGACCTGTATCGTGGTCAAGCTTGACACGTACAACGGCTACGCGGAAAACGCCCCGTGGGAGAAGATTGCCCCATGGGAGAGCATGTGATGGCCGACATCGAACGGTTTCCCGGTCGCGGGCAACGTCGCGGGCGGGCAACTGGGAGCGGCAACGGTAACGGCGGTACTCTGGGAGAGCGGTCGGTCGCCCTGGAAACCGACATGCAACACGTTGCCACGAAGGCGGACCTCAAAAACACGGAGAACCGCCTGATCCGGTGGATGCTCGGCACGATCATGGTCGCGACAGTTGGGCTCTCCCTCGCGGTGCTCCGAGCCCTACTCCCGTAAAGCCAGCCCGTATCCGAGGCATCCTCAAGTCGCCGCCGGCCTCACCCCGGGGACGGCCTCATGGCGCACCGTCTGAGAGTCTCGCGCGCACGCCGGCGCGGACCAAGGACGAGGAGGACGATTAGCGAGAACCGACGATCTCCAGACGAACTCCGCCCCCACCTACATCTTCCCCATGCCATGCGGGATAATCGCCGCTTTTTTCCGGGGAGCTACGCATGTCCGGCAAGGAGACGATCGCGATTCTGGGCGGCACCGGCGATCTCGGTACCGGTCTCGCCATCCGATGGTCCCGCGCCGGCTACGGGATCGTGATCGGATCCCGGCGCCTGGAGAAAGCACAGGCCGCGGTCGACAACCTTGCGAAGATCTCCCCGCAGACTCCGGCGATCCCGATGGAGAACGCCGACGCCGCCCGCGCCGGAGACATCGTCGTCCTGACAGTGCCCGCCGAGCACCAGGTCTCGACGCTGGACACCGTCAAGGACGGCCTGGGCGGCAAGATCCTGATCGACGTGACCGCGCCGCTCGTACCTCCGCGCGTCGGCACGGTGCAGCTTCCGGCGGAAGGATCCGCCGGCAAGCGGGCGCAGGACTTCCTCGGGGACGACGTGATGGTCGTCTCTGCCTTCCAGAACATCGCCGCCCATTTGCTCCAGGAGGACGTGCAGATCGAGTGCGACGTGCTGGTCGCCGGCAACAAGCGCGCCGCCCGGGACAAGGTCATCGAACTGATCGGCGAAGCCGGCCTCACCGGCTGGCACGCGGGGCCCATCGAGAACGCCGCCGCCGCGGAGGCGCTGACCAGCATCCTCATCCAGATCAACCGCCGGCACGACATCTCCCACTCCGGCATCAGGATCGTCGGCCAGTCGGACCACTGACATCGCCGCGCCAGCCCTCACCGTCATCGGGATCGAGGGGTTGCCCATGGTGGCACCCGGGGACGACCTCGCGTCCCTGCTGCTCGCGGCGATCGCCGCCCAGGACCTGGTGCTCGACGACGGCGACGTGCTCGTTCTCGCGCAGAAGATCGTCTCCAAGGCCGAGGGACGCCAGGTGCGCCTCGCGGATGTCACGGCCTCCCGGGAGGCCGAGATGCTGGCGGCGGAGACCGACAAGGATCCGCGCATCGTCCAGCTCATCCTCGACGAGTCGACGGAGGTCGTGCGCAAGAAGCCCGGCGTCCTGATCGTGCGCCAGGCGCTCGGCATCGTCGGCGCGCACGCCGGGATCGACCAGTCCAACATCGACCACGGCGACGGCGAGGACGACGAGAGCGCCCTGCTCCTCCCCGAGAACCCCGACGCCTCCGCCGCCCGCATGCACGAGGAACTGCGGCGCCGCACCGGCCGGCACGTCGGGGTGGTCATCAGCGACAGCGCGAACCGGCCCTGGCGTCTCGGGACCGTCGGCATCGCCATCGGCGCCGCGGGCATCGCCGCGCTGCACGACCGGCGCGGCGGAACGGACCTGTTCGGCCGCGAACTCAAGGTCACCCTGATCAACCGCGCCGACAGCCTCGCGACGGCGGCGACCCTCGTCATGGGCGAGACCACGGAGCGGATTCCAGCCGCCGCGGTGAAGGGCCTGGAGGTGGAGACCGAGTGCGGCAACGCGGCAGAGATCCTGCGCCCGCTCGAGGAGGACCTGTTCCGATGAGGCTCCTCGCGCTCACCGGCGGCATCGGCGGCGCGAAGCTCGCACTGGGTTTCACGAGGGTGCTGGGACCGTCAGAGGTCTCCTTCGTGGTCAACACGGGCGACGACTTCGAACACCTGGGGATGCACATCTCGCCGGACGTGGACACCCTCACCTATACCCTCGCCGAAGAGGCCAACCCGGAAACGGGCTGGGGCCGGCGCGACGAGACCTGGCATTTCATGGAAGCGCTCGAGCGCCTCGGCGGCGAGACCTGGTTCCGGCTCGGCGACCGGGACCTGGCGCTGCACGCGTTCCGGCGCACCCGGCTGGACGCGGGCGCGACGCTCTCGCAGGTCACGCGGGAGATCTGCGCCAGTCTCGGCGTAACCCACGACCTCTGGCCCATGTCCGACGACCCGGTGCGCACCCGCGTCGGAACCGCCGACGGCGCGCTCGCCTTCCAGCACTACTTCGTTCGGGACCGGTGCGCGCCGGCGGTCACGGGCTTCGAGTTCGCCGGGATCGACCAGGCCACCGTCAACCCCGCACTGGCCGCGGCGCTGCGCGGCACCGTGCGTGCCGTCGTCATCTGTCCGTCGAATCCGTTCGTCTCGGTCGACCCGATCCTGAACGTCCCCGGCATGCGGGATCTCATGCGCGCGGCCGGCGTTCCCATCGTGGCGGTCTCGCCCATCGTCGGGGGCCAGGCCATCAAGGGTCCCACCGCGAAGATGATGCGGGAACTGGCCATCCCGGCAACCACCGAGCAGGTCGCGGCGCACTACGCCGGCCTGATCACCGGCTTCGTGCTCGACGAGCGGGACGCCGGGGCGGAGGCGGCGGTGCAGGCGCTCGGGCTCGACACGGTTGTCGCGCAGACGGTGATGGTGACGCTCGAGGACCGGGTGGCGCTCGCGCGCACGGTGCTCGAGTTCACGGACCGGCTCCGGGACGGCGGCTGACGTCATGTGGGCACTCGTGCCGTTCAAGGGCGTCGAGGGCGCGAAGGGACGCCTCGCCCCGGCGCTCTCCGAGCCGGAACGCCGCGCGCTGTCGCTGGCCATGATGCGGGATGTCCTCGCCGCGCTGGCGGCGGCGCCCCTCGACGGCGTCCTCGTCGTCTCCCGCTCCACGGTAGCCCGCGAACTCGCCCGGGAGTTTGCCGCGGAGGTGTTCCAGGAGACCGTCCGCGGGCTGACCGGCGCGGTGACCGAGGCCAGTGATTACGTGGCGCGGCGCGGCGGGGCCGGAACCCTGATCGTGCATGGCGACGTGCCCCTGCTGACCGCCGCGGAGGTGGCCACGGTGCTGGACGGGCACCGCGACGTGACCCTCGTGCCGGACCGGAACGACATCGGCACCAACTGCATTGCGGCGACGCCTCCGAACGCCATGACCTACCAGTTCGACGGCACCAGCTTCGCCCCCCACCAGGCGCTGGCGCGCGCGGCCGGGATCGAGCCCCGCGTCGTCCGGCTTCCGGGCCTCGGATTGGACATCGATACGCTGGCGGCGCTACGGGACTTCGCGAATGTCGCGAGCGACACGCGCACGGGCCGTTACCTCGCGGAGAGCGGTCTGGCGTCGCGCCTGTCCGAAACGCATAATGGCTAGCTTCAACCGAGGCTCCCGGGGCGATCCATGCAAGCCGACGACGTGCTGAACGCCGCCATCGAGGGCGTGTTGCCAAGCGAAGCCGAAGCGCTCGCGCTGGCCGATTTCACGGACACGAAGGCGCTGGCCGAGGTCGCGTCGACGCTGCGCGACCGCGGCTTCCTGAACGTCGTCACCTATTCCCGCAAGGTCTTCATCCCGTTGACGCGCCTGTGCCGGGACGTCTGTCACTACTGCACGTTCGCGCAGACGCCGAAGAACCTCGACGCGCCCTACCTGTCTCTCGAGCAGGTGCTCGAAGTGGCCCGGGAGGGCGCCGCCCTCGGTTGCAGGGAAGCGCTGTTCACCCTCGGCGAGAAGCCGGAGCTGCGTTACCGCGCGGCGCGCGAATGGCTCGCGGAGCACGGCTACGAGACGACGCTGCAGTACCTGCGCGACGCCGCGGCCGCGGTGCTCGAACAGACCGGTCTCCTGCCGCACCTGAATCCCGGCAACATGACACCCGCCGAAATCGCCGAACTGCGCCCGGTCGCCCCGTCCATGGGCATCATGCTGGAGTCCGCGTCCGACCGGCTGACCGAAAAGGGCATGCCGCACTACGGCTCCCCGGACAAGATACCGGCCGTGCGCCTGCAGACGCTTCGCGACGCCGGCGCGGCGGGCGTCCCCATGACCACCGGGATCCTCATCGGCATCGGCGAGACCCGGCGGGAACGCATCGAGTCCCTGCTGGCCATCCGCCGCGTGCACGAAGCCCACGGCAACATCCAGGAAATCATCGTCCAGAACTTCCGTGCCAAGCCCGGCACGAAGATGCACGCGGCGCCGGAGCCGGACCTCGAGGACCTGCTCTGGACCATCGCGGTCGCCCGCATCGTCTTCGGAGCGGGGATGAGCGTGCAGGCGCCGCCGAACCTGAGCCCCGGCGTGCTGCCGCGCATCGTCGACGCCGGCATCAACGACTGGGGCGGCGTCTCGCCCCTGACGCCCGACTTCGTCAATCCCGAGGCCCCGTGGCCGCACCTGGCCGAACTCGCGCGCGAGACGGCAAGCGCCGGCAAGCACCTCCACGAGCGGCTGACCGTGTACCCCGCCCATGCGCTCGACCCGGAGCGCTGGATCGACCCCGGTCTCAAGAGCCGCGTCCTGGACCTGATCGACGGCGAAGGGCTGCCGCGGACCGACGGCTGGTCCCCCGGCGAGGAGCAGGACCCGCCGGACGACACCCTCGAACGCATCCATCGGCCGCCCGCCGCCGTGTCGCCCGACCTGGCCGACCTCCTCGACCGCGCGCGGGTCGGGGAAGATCTCGACGAAGCCGGCATCGTCCGGCTGATCCGCGCGCGCGGCGACGACTTCAACGCCGTGGTGCAGGCGGCCGACGCCCTGCGCGTCGAGGCGAACGGCGATGTCGTCAGCTACGTCGTCAACCGCAACATCAACTACACCAACATCTGCTACTTCAAGTGCCAGTTCTGCGCCTTCTCGAAGGGCAAGCTCGCGGAGAACCTGCGCGGGCGTCCCTACGACCTCTCCCACGAGGAGATCCAGCGCCGCACGCGCGAGGCCTGGGAACGGGGCGGCACCGAAGTCTGCATGCAGGGCGGCATCCACCCCGAGTACACCGGCAAGACCTACACCGACATCGTCACGGCGGTGAAGGAAGCCGTGCCGGAGATGCATGTGCATGCCTTCTCCCCGCTGGAGGTGTGGCAGGGCGCCGCAACGTCGAACCAGAGCCTCCCCGACTACCTGCAGAGCCTCAGGGATGCGGGCCTGGGCACCCTGCCGGGCACCGCCGCCGAGATTCTCGACGACGAGGTGCGGGCCATCATCTGCCCGGACAAGATCGATACCGCCCAGTGGCTCGAGGTCATGGAGGCGGCGCATTCGGTCGGTTTCCGCACGACGGCGACCATCATGTACGGCCACGTCGACCAGCCGCGGCACTGGGCGCGGCACCTCCTGCGCATCCGCAACCTGCAGAAGCGCACCGGGGGTTTCACCGAGTTCGTGCCGCTGCCGTTCGTGCACATGGAAGCGCCGATGTACCTCAAGGGCAACGCGCGCCGCGGACCGACCTTCCGCGAGGCCATCCTCGTGCACGCCGTGGCGCGGCTCGCCCTGCACCCGCACATCACCAACATCCAGGCGAGCTGGGTGAAGATGGGCCACGAGGGCGTCGTGGCCGCGCTGAACGCCGGCTGCAACGATCTCGGCGGCACGCTGATGAACGAGAGCATCACCCGCGCCGCCGGCGCGGAGCACGGACAGGAGACCTCGCCGCGACGGATGCGCGCGCTGATCGAGTCCGCCAACCGCGCCCCCCGGCAGCGGACCACCGACTACGGCGCGGCGGACCCCGAGATCGTCGAGCGCGGGATGCGCGCGGGCGAACTGCTCGAGATCGTCAACACCCCGGCGCGCAAGTACGAGCGCACGCGCAAGCACGAACTGGTGCGGAACTGATCGAGGCAGTCGGCGCGGACTGACGCGCGCGGTCCCGTCGCTGCGCGACCACAGGGCCGGGGCACGGGTATCCCAGGGACCGACACGGTCACCGCCGCAATCGGCGCGTAGGGGACACCCTCGTGGTGTCCCGACCCCGATTCACGCACGGCGCCGCGCCGAGGCCCGGATCAGGCGAACCGCTGCGCCGCCCGCGCCCTGGCCTTGGCGGCCTCTTCCTCCCTGTCCCGCTTCGGTGCGGTCGTCACCAGGTCGACCAACAGACGTTCGGCAGCCCGGCCGACTTCATCGACCGCCCGTTCGAAGACGGCTTCGTTGACCCGCGACGGCTTGTGGAACCCGCTCAGCTTGCGCACGAACTGCAACGCGGAAGCGCGGACCTCCTCCTCCGTGGCCGGGGGCTCGAAGTTGTAGAGCGTTCGGATATTCCGGCACATGGTCAGGCGGGCTCCGCCAGGAAGACGGGAATCCTGCGCGAGGTCCTGCCCTGGTACTCGTCGTACGGCGGGTAAGCCTCCACCGCGAGCGCCCACAGCCGCGCCCGCTCCGCCGGGTCCTCCACCTCCCGGACCCGCATCGGCGTGACTTCCGTCATGTCGCGGACCTCCACGCCCGAGTCGTCGCGGAGGTTATGGACCCACAGGGGGTTCTTCGGGGCGCCGCCCTGGGAGGCTACGAGCACGTAGCCATCGCCGTCCTTCACGCGCATCAGGGGCGTCTTGCGGACCGACCCCGTCCTGTTGCCGCGATGCGTGACGATCACGACCGGCAGGCCCGTGTCGAGGAGCGTGGTGCCCTCGGTGCCGCCGCTGCTCTCATAGAGATCGACCTGGTCGCGGACCCACTTGATGGGGCTTGGTACGTATGCCGGCATGGCGTTTCCCTCGTGCTGCGTGCCATCGCCGCGCAGTCTAACAACGCGCGGCGATACGCACCGGGCTCAGACCCTACCCACCCCTTCCGACCAAAGTTGCAGGCTGCTTCGCCGCGCGATCCGGTCGAAGTCGCGGTCCGTCGACAGCATGACCAGCTCGTAGCGGATGCACAGTTGCGCCAGTAGCGCATCGATGGTTCCCACCTGGACGCCCTCGCGCCGGCAGCGGTTGCGGAGTTCGGCAGCGTCCACATGGTCGCCCCGCGTCGGCGCGATCAACGGCAATGCCGCGAACCGGTCGACAATCGCCGCCCTGGCCCTGGGACCGCGGTATCCCTGCAGCAATTCCTGCAGGACGACGCCGGTAGTGTGGATGGGCTCCCCGTGGGTCAGCGCGCCTCTGAGCCGCACGACCGCCCGGCCTTCCGGCGTCGAGTCCCTGCGTAGCGCGAGCGACCAGACGCTCGTATCCACGAACAGGGTCACGAACGGGCGCGCTCACGCTTGTAGTCGAAATCCTCGTCCCACTCCAAGGTGCCAAACAGTTCGAGGATTCTCTGCTGCTCCCGGCGTGCGACGAACTCGCGCAGCGCCTTGTTGACGGTGGCCTTCTTGGTCTTCTCGCCCCCCACTTCAAGCGCCCGCGCGAGGAGCTCGTCTTCTATCGCGAGGTTTGTCGCCAATGTGTCACCACTTACACAGGCAATCACACAAGACTAGCCAGTCCGCGCCGATGCAGTCAACGCCGGCGCATCCCCGCGCGACGCGGCCCCATCCCCCGCGCGGGACCGCAGGCGTTGCCGCGACCTCGAGAGCCGGCCGGTATCGGCGGCGGTCGGCGCCACCCTCCTCACCGTAGCGTGGTACGTTGTCACGCGCCGCCGTCAAGGAGGGACAGATGATCGAGCGGATTCCTTTCGGGAACACCGGCCACGAGAGCAGCCGCACCCTGTTCGGCGCGGCGGCGCTCGGCGGCATGCGCCAGGACAGGGCGGATGGCGTGCTCGAGACACTCCTCGAGTTCGGCGTCAACCACATCGACACGGCAGCCCGCTACGGCGATTCGGAATTGCGCATCGCGCCCTGGATGAAGGCTCGCCGCGGCGGCTTCTTCCTGGCCACCAAGACCGGGGACCGGGACGGGAAAAGCGCCCGGGCGAGCCTGGAGCGCTCCCTGGTGCGCCTCGGCGTCGAGCGGGTCGACCTGATCCAGCTGCACAACCTCGTCGACACGGAGGAACAGAAGGAAGCGCTGGGGCCGGGCGGCGCCCTTGAGGCGCTCGTCGGCGCCCGGGACGCCGGACTGGTGCGCTTCATCGGCGTGGCGGGCCACGGCACGTTCGCGCCCATGCGGCACCTCGAGAGCCTGCGGCAGTTCCCGTTCGACTCCGTGCTGGTCCCCTGCAACTTCGCCATGCTCGCGCAGCCGGAGTACGCGCGCGATTTCGAGGAGCTGTACGAGACCTGCCGCACCCGCGGCGTCGCGTTCCAGACGATCAAGAGCGTCGCGCGGCGGCGCTGGACGGAGGCGGACGCGGGCGCGCGCCACAGTTGGTACCACCCGATCCGCGGCGAGGCGGCCCTGCGTCGGGCCGTGCACTTCGTGCTGTCCCGGCCCGGGGTCTTCCTGAACACCTCGAGCGACACGACGCTGCTGCGGCCCACGCTGGAAGCCGCGTCGAGCCTTGCGGCGCCTCCGGGCGAAGCGGCCATGCGGGCCGACGTTCGGCAGCTCGGCATCGAGCCCCTGTTCGTCCGCGGCGTCTCGGACGCGGTCTGAAGGCTCCGGCCCGCACGTCGCGCCGTGGACGAGGCGCACCTCAAGAAGGTCTACACCCCCGCGGCGCGGCGGGTGCTCGAGGAGTGGCGGCTCGCCCCCGCCGAGGTCGAGTTCGTCCATGCATCGGAGAACGTCACGTTCCGGGCGGAGCGCGGCGGGGAGAAGTACGTGCTCCGGTTCCACCGGCCGGGTTACAACACCCCCGACGAGATGGTCTCGGAGCGGCTCTGGCTGCGCGCCCTGACCGCGTCGGGACAGAACGTTCCGCAGGGTGTCCCGACCCCGGACGGCCGGGAGTTCGTGGCGACCGAGGTCGACGGACAGGAGCGGCAGGTCGGCCTCGCCCGCTGGATCGAGGGACGGCCCCTCGACCGGGTTCTGGCCGGGACCGACGACGTCGGGCGGATCGATGGGTATTTCGAGGCGATCGGACGCCTCGCGGCCGGGATTCACAACCAGTCCTCGCAGTGGGCGCCGCCGCCGGAATTCACGCGACGCGCCTGGGATGCCGACGGCCTCGTCGGGGAGTCGCCGCTCTGGGGGCGTTTCTGGGAGGTGCCGGACTTCTCCGCCGAGGAGTGCCGGATTCTGGCGCAAGCGCGCGCGCGCATTCGCGAGCGGCTCCTCGACCACGGAACCGATCGCTCGACCTACGGGCTCATCCATGCCGATCTGCATCCCGGCAACGTGCTCGTCGACGGCGCGCGGACCCGGCTCATCGACTTCGACGACGCGGGCTTCGGCTGGCACGTGCACGAGCTGGGGGCCGCGCTCTTCAACACCCAGACCTGGCCCCACTCCGGGACCATGCAGGAGGCGCTGATTCGCGGCTACCGCAGCCGGCGCGAACTCGCCGACGAGGATCTGGCGCTATTGCCGCTCTTCCTGCTGATGCGGAACCTGATGGTGATCGGCTGGGTCGAGCAGCGCCCGGAGCTGGGCGCCCCGTCGCGTCGGTTCCGCGACAGCGTGAAGGCGAACGCCCTGGTACGGATCGAAGCCCTTGGCCTGGGTTGAGTACAATAGGCTCGGGATGGAAGGAGGAAACAAGCCATGTCCGAACAAGTCGCCGAATCGGTTGACCACGATACGATATCGCGTCTGTTGGTCGACCGGCTGGACCAGGAAGCCCTGGCCCGCACGTTGGCCACCGTCGACCGGCTGGGCCTGAGCGCCAATCTGGTCGAGCTCGATACGCAGGGGTACACGACCATTCGCGGGGTGTTGTCGCAGGACCAGGTGGAGCGCGCCAGAGAGGCGTTGCTGGACCGGGTGGAAGCAAACAGCGGCCAGCGAGTGGATATCGAAACGGCCGCTGGTGGAGATTTTCAGAGCGCCCTGGGCGCCAGCATGGATTACCTGCACTACATGCTGTACGAGGATCCCGTGTTCGAAGAGATCCTGATGGCGGAAAAACCCCTGGCCATCGTCACCTACCTGCTGGGCGAGAGCTGCGTGCTGTCCAGTCTCGGCTGCCATTTCAAGGCGCCGGGCCCGAGCGGCGTGGTCCCGTTGCACGCGGATACCGCGGGACCCCAGCCATTCGCCACCCACGCCCAGACGGCGAACGTGAACTACGCACTGACGCCCTACAGCCGCGAGGCGGGTGCGACTGCCCTGGTGCCGGGCAGCCACAAGCAGGCGCGCCAGCCGACACCGGTGGAGTCGGCCTTGATCGGCGAGGAATGCAATCCCCGGGCAGTGCCCGCGGACTTGGCGCCTGGTGATTGCGTGGTGTGGCACGGACACACCTGGCATGGGTCGTTCGAACGCGAGATCCCGGGGATTCGGATGAATCTGGCGGTCTATTTCGCGCGGCACCACGTCGTGACCCAGGAACGCCACAAGGACGTCGTGCCCCAGGAGGTGCTGAATCGCCACGCCAACGATGAGCGCTTCAAGCGTCTGCTGGCCATCGGCCAGGCCTATGGGTGGCAGCGGGAAGGACCCGATTTCAGCCAGATGGCACAAATGCCGACGGGTTGGTACGACTGACCGAGTGGCCGCGGTCCGCTGTTGGAAGAATCAAGGCAGCGAGTTCGTCCCTGTTCGTCCCCGGAGAACCTCCGATCAAGCCTACCCGGCCAGGCGCCTCCACGGGCTTGATCAGGTTCCTGGCGGAGGCCGTCGAAACCCGCCGATTTCTTCCGCCAGCAAGCGCGTGAAGTCGATGGTCCGGTAATCCTGGTAGGCGCCGCCCACGGCCTGCAGCCCGATCGGCAGGCCCTGCCTGGACAGTCCGGTCGGGAACACCGTGCTCGGCAGCCACGGCGCGGTGACGAGGCCGGACCAGAAGGCCTGCCTCCAGTAATCCTGGGGTTCGCCGTTGACCGGCACGGTGCGCTGCGCAATGGGCAGGCTGTGGTCGTGCGCGAATGCGGGCACCGCCATCTGCGGGCAGATCAGGATGTCCCAGTCCTGGAAGAACTCGGCCCAACGGAGGCGTAGCCGGCCGCGCCGCGTGTCCGCCCGCAGCCAGTCCGCGTGGCTCAACACCATCGACCGGGCGCCTACCGCGCGATCGGACCGGTCATTCGACGCGTAGCGTTCGGCATCGCGCCTGTTGCGCTCGTACTGCTCCGGCGGGACGGAGGCGTTCACCACCGAATACGCCAGGTTCAGATAGGTCTCGTGGCTGCGTTGCAGGTCGATGTCCGGGCGCGCCGCCTCCGACACCGTGGCGCCCGCGTCGCGCAGCACCCGCGCAACCATGCGCGCGCGGTCGGCAATCTCGTCATCGACCGGCGCCATGTCGTCGGACGGCCAGACGGCGACGCGAAACTCCTTGAGCCGGGTCTTCGTCGGCGCCGGCAGGTCCAGGCGCCAACCGCCGTTCCAGATGGAATGGCCGGCCATGATGCCGAGGGCCAGCGTCAGGTCCTCCGGCGTCCGGGCGAGCGGACCACACACGACCAGGTCCATGTCCGGCGTCGGGTTCTTCACCACGGCCGCATGGCCGCGCTGGGACACGATGCCCCAGGTGGGCTTGTGGCCGTACACCCCACAGAAGTGGGCCGGGTTGCGGATCGAGCCGGCGATGTCGGAGCCGGCCTCCAGCGGCGTGAGACCGGCCGCGAGCGCGGCAGCGGAGCCCCCGGAGGAGCCGCCCGGACCGCGCGTGGGGTCCCAGGGATTGTTCGTGGTGCCGTACAGGTCGTTGTAGGTCTGATAATCCGCGCCGCCGAGCGGCACGTTGGTCTTCCCGATCAGCACGGCGCCGGCCGCCTGCAGCGCGGCTGCCATGTCCGAATCCCAGGTGGGGATATTGCGGGCAAGCTTCGGATAGCCGAAGGTGGTCGGCAAGCCGGCACGGTGATACTGCTCCTTGATGGTCATCGGCAGGCCGTGCAACGGTCCCGCGCCGTCGCCCCTGGCGAGTTGCCGATCGCGCTCCCCGGCAGCGTCCCGGGCGCGGTCGAAGTCGCGGACGACGACGGCGTTGATGTCGCCGTCCCGCGCTTCGATGCGCCGGATGAAAAGATCGGTCGCCTCCAGGCTGCTCAGTTGCCTGGTACGAATCCCCTCGGCCAATTCGAAAGCGGGCAGGTAGGCGATGTCGGCGTCGGACACCCTGGTCTCCCTCCGTGCTTGCCGATGCCGCGCAGTGTATCAACCCGCGGCTTGACCAGCCGAGTCCGAAGTGGTGGGATAGACCATATCAGGCCTGATAGAGCCACGGGGGAGCTCGACCGCATGATCGTCAACATTTCGGAGGCCAAGACACAGCTCTCCAATCTCATCGATCGCGTCTACCACGGGGAGAAGGTGGTGATCGCCAAGAACAATCTGCCGATTGCCGATCTCGTGCCGCACGTCCCGGAAGGAAAGCGCAAGCTGGGCATCCTGAGAGGTCGGGTCGATGTTCCCGACGAGGCCCTGTTTGACGAGGATGCGGAAGTCGAACGCATGTTCTACGGGGACGACGATTGCGCATCCTGATCGACACTCATATCTTCGTCTGGGCGACGGCCACCCCCGAACGTCTGTCGCCCAGGCACAGAAGCGAACTCGAGAGTCGCGCCAACACCGTCTATCTGAGTTCGGTTTCGGTTGCCGAGATCATGATCAAGGCGTCGCTCGGCAAACTACGCTTCGATCATGACGTGTTCGATTGCGCCGCGCAGTCCGGTTTCGAGTTGCTGGACTTCTCGGCGGCGGATGCCGTTCTGCTGAGGGATCTGCCCTTCCATCATCGTGACCCGTTTGACCGGATGCTCATCGTGCAGAGCATGGCGCGGAACATCCGGCTGCTGAGCGCCGACCGGCGCTTTGCCGACTACGACTGCACGCTGCTCCGGGGTTGAGGAGCCCCCGTTAGGCCATGCCGGTGGAACCCCTGTTCGTGCGCGGCGTGTCCGACGCGGTCTGAGGGCGGCGCCGACGGGCGGCCACGCCGACACGACCGTCGTCCCGCGGGAGAGCCGGCCAACCACGTACACGCCGCGACGACCGTCCCGAGGAGCATCCTGGCGCGCGGCCACGCAGCCGTCGGACGAATCAACGGGCGCGTCGCCACCCTACCCGGCCCGGTCGTACAGGTGACAGGCCACCGCGCTGTGCGAGTGCTCCGCCAGTTCGGGCCGCGACTCCCGGCAGCGATCCATCGCCCGCGGGCAGCGCGGATGGAAGCCGCAACCCGGCGGCGGGTTGCGCACGCTCGGCACTTCGCCGGCGATGAGCTCGTGCGGACGCGTCGCCTCGAGGGCCGGATCCGGCAGCGGCACGGCGGCGAGGAGCGCCTGCGTGTAGGGGTGTTTCGGCTCGGCAAAGAGCGTGTCGCGCGTGGCGATCTCCACGATCCTGCCGAGGTACATCACGCCGATCCGGTCGCTGATGTGGCGCACGACGGACAGGTCGTGGGCGATGAACAGGTACGTCAGGCCAAGGCGCTCCTGCAGGTCCATGAGCAGGTTCACCACCTGCGCCTGGATCGAGACATCGAGGGCGGAGACCGGCTCGTCGCAGATGAGGAGGCTCGGCTCGAGGGCCAGCGCCCGGGCGATGCCGATCCTCTGGCGCTGGCCGCCCGAGAACTCGTGCGGGTAGCGGCCCCCCATGTCCGGCAGCAGCCCCACGAGGTCCATCAGTTCCGCCACCCGCGCGCGATAGGCGGCACGGTCCGCCGCCATGCCGTGGACCACGAGGGGCTCCCCGACGATGTCCCGTGCCTTCATGCGCGGATTGAGGGAGCCGAACGGATCCTGGTATACCATCTGGATGCGCCGCCGGATCGGCCGCATCCGGGCACGGTCGAGGCGCGTCACGTCCTCGCCTTCGAACACGATGCGGCCCGCCGTCGGTTCGAGCATGCGCAGCACCGCGAGCGCCGTGGTGGACTTGCCGCAGCCGCTCTCCCCCACGAGCCCGAACGTCTCGCCGCGCCGCAGTTCGAAGGAGACGCCGTCGACCGCCTTCACGGACCCGATGCGCTTCTGCACCACCACGCCTTCCGTCACCGGGAAGTGGACCTTGAGGCCCTGCACCCGCAACAGGCGTTCGTCCGCCGCCGCCATGGGAGCCAGTGCTTCAGCCATCGCGGTAACAGGCCCGGAAATGCTGGTCACCCAGGGCTTCGAGGGGCGGCGGCGCTTGCCGGCACATGTCGGAGACGTGCCGGCAGCGCGGGGCGAACGGACACCCGGGCGGGAGCCGCGCCAGGTCCGGCGGCTGTCCGTCGATGGTGGGCAGACGCGCTCCGATCTCCCCGTCGATGCCGGGGATCGATGCCATGAGGCCCTCGGTGTAGGGATGCGCCGGGGTCCCGTAGAGCGTCCGCGCGGTGGCGGTCTCGACGATCCGGCCCGCGTACATGACCGCCACGCGATCCGCGTAGCGCGCGACGACGCCGAGGTCGTGGGTGATGAGGATCAGCGCGGAATCCGCCTCGCGCGTGAGTTCCTTCAGGAGTGCCAGGATCTGCGCCTGCACCGTCACGTCGAGCGCCGTCGTCGGCTCGTCGGCGATGATGAGCCGCGGCTGGCACGCCAGCGCCATGGCGATCATCACGCGCTGGCGCATGCCGCCGGAAAAATGGTGCGGGTAGTCGTCGAGCCGGTGGGTCGCGTCGGGTATCCGCACGCGGTCGAGCAGTTCGGCCGCCCGCGCATGGGCTTCCTTCCACGACACGCCCCGGTGCAGCCGGATGGGCTCGGCGACCTGCTTGCCGACGGTCAGCACCGGGTTCAGGGACGACATCGGCTCCTGGAAGATCATGGCGATGCGGTCGCCGCGAATGTCGCGGATGGCATCGTCGTCCAGGGCGAGCAGGTCCTTGCCGTCGAACCGGATGCTGCCGGCGTCGACCGAGCCGGCGTCGCCGAGCAGGCGCAGGATGGACAGCGCCGTGACGCTCTTGCCCGAGCCGCTCTCCCCCACGATGGCGAGGGTCTCCCCGGGGCGGACGTGCAGGGATACGCCCTGCACGGCGCGCACGGTGCCCCGGTCCGTGCGGAACGAGACCGACAGGTCCCGAACATCGAGCAGCGGTGCACCGGGTGCGGCGTGCTCCCGCCGGGGGTTGGGCGCGCTCACTCGAACCCCATCTCGCGCTTGAGTTCCCGGTCGATCCAGATGCGTGCGTAGATCGGTCCCGGGCGGACGGCGCCGGCCCGCAGTTCGCCGCCGTAGTTCTTCACCCAGGGCCACCATGCCGTGTAGTTGTACACGGTGGGCAGCCAGATGGAGGGCGCTTCTTCGAGCAGCCGGATGGTCAGCGCACGCGTCATCTTCACGCGCTCGGCCTCGTCGCGGGTCCGCATCAGCGTGTCGATCGCGGTGTCGAACTCCTCGGACGAGTAGAGCGCGGGGTTCCACTTGTGCCCCGTGATGAACTTGCGAATCGACGTGGTCGGGTTGGTGTGACCGTTGTTCATGAAGTACCCCGGCCCGTGGTTGAGCGTCGTCATCATCGACAGGAACGAGGCGTATTCCATCGGCTCGATCTCCAGGCGCACGCCCACCTTGGCCAGGTACGCATCGAGCAATGGGATCAGGTCCATGTTGCTTGCGGTACAGGTGCAGACCTGCACCTTGAAGGTGAAGCCCTCCGGGACCCCGGCCTCGTCGAGCAGCGCGCGCGCCTTCTCCGGGCGGTAGTCGAAGAGCTCCCGTACGGACGGCGGCATCTCCTCGAGGGGCTGCCAGTACTCCCCGAATCCCGGATGCTGCGGATAGGCCATCACTTCCGCGTGGCCCCCGTAGAAGAGTTCCGCGATCTCGCGCTGGTCGACGGCGAGGTTGAGCGCCCGCCGCACCCGGACATCGTCGAAGGGCGGCGTGTCCATCCGCATCGCCACGAAGTTGCCGGCCGTCGCGAGCCACTTCGACCACTTCAGTTCCGGCGTCGTCTCCCTGAGATGGTCGACGGCGATCCAGCGGACGGCTTCGAGGATGTCGATCTTGCCGGTGCGGATCGCCGTGAGGTAGGTCGCCTCGTCCTTGATGACGCGGTACTTCACCGCGTCCACGAACGGGATCGGCCAGGACGCGCCGGCGAGCCGCTCCCGGTCCCAGTAGTCCGCGTTCCGGACGTAGGTGTGCGAGTTGCCGTGGATGTAGCGCTCGAGCAGGAAGGGCCCGGTCCCGACGACGTTGCGCCAGCTCTTGGGATCCACGTTGGCCATCTCGCGCGGGACGATGGAGGACTGGTAGCCGTAGCCGAACCGGTAGGGCCACTCGGCGTTGAACTCGTTGAAGCGGAACACCACCGTGCGGTCGTCGCGGGCCTCGACGCCGTCGATGTAGCCCCAGTAGTCCGACTGGGCCTTCTTGGGGCTGTCGTTGACGAGGTGGAAGGTGTAGACGACGTCGGCGGCGGTCAGCTCCCGGGCCTCCATCACCCCCGCCCTGCCGGTGAAACGGGCGCCCGGGCGCAAGTGCACCACGAGCGTGTGCTCGTCCTCCCACTCCCAGCGCTCCGCCAGTTCGCCGCGCAGCACGTCGTTCGGCAGGTAGGCTTCCGCCACGAACGGGTAGTGGCCGCCCTTGCGAACGCTCTTGTCGAGATCGCCCGCGAAGAGCTGCTCGCGGACCATGCCGTAGTCGTGGTTGCTCTTCCACGCCCAGTCGACCGGGTCCCAGGACAGCGCCGACAGCGTGACGTAAACCGTGCCGACGTCCAGGACGCCGCCGTACCGGGGCGTCTCGGCGGCGGTCGGCCCGTTCTCCGCGTGCAGGCAGAGCCCGGCCACGGCCACGAGCCCGCACAGCAGGCCCCGAACCGTGGCTCCGGAGCCGGGCGTCGACCCGCGCATCGCTCCTCCCGTCACTGTGTGCCGCGCATGCGCGGGTCCAGCAGATCCCGCAGCGCGTCCCCGTAGACGTTGATCGCGTACACCACGATCGTCAGGCAGAGCCCCGGCGCGAGGGCCAGCCACGGGCCGAGGTACATGTAGGTGCGTCCCGTACCGCTCAGCATACTGCCCCAGGTCGGCGCCGGGGGCGGGACTCCGAGACCGAGGAAGGACAGGCCGGCCTCGGTCAGGATGACGGCGCCGATCCGCGTCGTGAACAGCACGATCAGCACCGGCATGACGTTCGGCACGATATGCCGCCGCAGGATGTGGAACGTGCGCGCCCCGATCGACTGCGCGGCGTGGGTGTACATGTTCTCCTTCACCGACACGACGGCGCCCCGCACGATGCGCGAGCCGGCGATGCCGTACAGCAGCCCGAGCACCAGCACGATCTGTGGAATCCCGGGACCGACGACGGAGACGATGACGATGAGGAGCACGAGGTCCGGGAAGGTCATCCAGGCGTCGACACCGCGTTGCACGACCATGTCCGTCCTGCCGCCGAAGTAGCCGGAGACGACCCCGATGACGAGCGACAGGACGGTCGCGAGCCCGGCGGCCACGAAACTCACGATCATGGAGAGCTGCGCGCCCATCAGGATGCGCGACAGCACATCGCGGCCGAGGTGGTCCGTGCCAAGCAGGTGGTCGAGGGACGGCGGCTGCAGCCGCACCGCGAGGTTCGTCTCGTTGACCCCGTAGGGCGCCAGCACGTCCGCGAAGATGCCGCAGAACAGGAACACCAGAAAGACGATGCCCCCGACGGCGCCCAGCGGTTTCTCACGCCAGAGCCGGGCGAGGAATTCCCCCAGCGCGCCCAGCCGGCCCGGCGGTCGCGTGGAGGCCTCGGCGATGCCCGTCAGCGCGGCCTCGGTCATTGATGCCTGACCTTGGGATCGAGCCAGCCGTAGCTCACGTCCACGACCAGATTAATGAACAGGACACCCACCCCCACCACCAGGAACACGCCGGACACCACCGGGTAGTCGCGCTGGAACACGGCCTCGAGCAGCAGCAGTCCCATGCCGGGGACGACGAAGATCTGCTCGAAGATCACCGCACCCCCGATGAGCAGGGGCGCCTGCAGCCCGATCAGCGTGACCACCGGGATGAGGCCGTTGCGCAGCGCGTGGCGCACGATGACCAGGCGTTCGGAGACGCCCTTGGCCCGCGCCGTGCGAATGTAGTCCTGCCGCAGCACCTCGAGCATCATGGTGCGGGTCATCCGCATCGTCACGGCGGACATCGAGAGGCCCAGCAGGATGGCCGGCACGATCATGTGCGCGAGGTTGCGCAGCGGGTCCTCGAGGAAGGGCGTGTATTCCAGCTCGGGAGCCCAGCGCCACCAGACCGAGGGGAACACCATGACGAGCGTGCCGAGCCAGAAGCCGGGCACCGCCAGCATCAGGAGGGAGAACGAGCGCGCCACGTAGTCGCCGGCGGTGTCCTGGCGCATCGCCGAGTAGATGCCTATCGGCAGCGCCACCGTCAGGGCGACGAGCAGCGCGAGAAACCCGAGTTCGAAGGTGATCGGCAGGGTCGCGAGGAGTTGCTCGGCGACCGGCACGTTCTGCCACAGCGAGGTCCCCAGGTCGCCCTGCAGCACGCCCCAGATCCAGCGGAAGTACTGCACGTACATGGGCTGGTCGAGACCGAGCGCGGACTCGATCTTCGCCCGGTCCTGGCCGGTCGCGATGTCGTTCTGCGCCAGCATCAGGTCGATCACGTCGCCCGGAATCAGGCGCATCGAGACGAACACGATCAGGCTCGCGAAGAGCAGGGTCGGCACCAGCGCCAACAGACGACGGGCTATGTATGCCTGCATGGGATCAGCGCTTCGGGACAGGTCCAGACCGGGCAGGCAGCAGGGTGCAAAGGGGCCGCGGTGCGTCCACGCGAACCACCGTTTCCCGATAAGGCCCAGCCTGCGCCATACGCGATACGAGTCAGGAGTGGCGCGGGAGTCTATCAGACGGACCTGTCGCCACCTCCCGTCCCCACCGCACTGGGGCCGGATCAGGGGGTGCGTCCCTGCACCCTACTCCCTGTTGCCCTGTTGTTCCTCTCTCTAGAGGGAACATCCGATCAAGCCCATCCATGGCCTTGATCAGGTCGCAAGACAAAACGCGGTTTCGTCTTGCTCCACAAATTCAATGGCTTACGCCATCGAATTTGGCGGCACATCCCTGTGCCGCATTAGGGAAGCTCTTAGTCAGAGCTTCCCTAGCCCGCATTGCTGTGAAATTCTTGGTGGTCTCCGCACCCCCGGGCCGAGGGGGTCCGCGAACGCCCCATGGCGCCCTGGCGGGACGGTCAGGTCCGCGCCGTCTGCGGCGGCGACCGTTCGCCCGGCGGCTGCCCCGGTTGTGGCCGCGCGGGTCGTGCGGGTCGCCGGGGGCTCGCTAAGCGGCCGCCCAGTTGACGGTCACGGTGCCGTCGGCGTGCTGTTCGAGGACGCCGAACTCGCGCAGCCTGGCGATCCAGCGCGGCGCGTTGCGGGCGACCAGGAGGGCCTCGTAGTCGACCTCGGGGTCGCGGTAGGGCCGGTCGTCGCGGAGCACGGCGAAGATCACCCGCGCGAGCTTGTGGGCCGTGGCGACGATGGCGCGCTTGTGGCCTCGGCGCGCGGTGATGGCGCGGTGGTAGGCGTGGAACTGGCAGTCCTTGGTGCGGGCGGCGCCGTGGGCGCAGCCGACAAGCAGCGCGCGCAGGTGCTTGGCGCCGGCGCGGGCGCGGGCGCCGCGGCGCTTGCCGGCGCTCTCGTTGTTGCCGGGGCACACGCCGGCCCAGGCCGCGAGCCGGTCGGCGGTGCCGAACACGGCGGCCGGGTCGGGACCGGTCTCGGCCAGGATGGCGGTCGCCGAGGCGGCGTCGATGCCCGGGACGGTCTGCGGCAGGCGCAGCCGGCCGGCGTGCGGCACGAGCCCGTCGGCGAGATGCCGGTCGAGGTCGGCGAGGCGGCGGTCGAGGGCGTCGTGCTGGCGCAGCAGGTCGGCGAGCACGACGCGGTCGGCGGCGCCGAGCGTGGCGGTCAGCGCGTCGCCGAGCCGGTCGAGCTTGCCGCGCACGTGGCTGCTCAGCGTGCCGAGGATGGCGTCGCGCGCGAGCCCGTCGACCAAGCCGTCGAGGATGCGCCGCCCGTTCATGCCGAAGATGTCGGTGATCACCCCGCCGATGCGCGCGCCGCTGCGGTCGACCACCTTCGCGGCGCGGTTGCGCACCCGGCCGCGCTCCGCCACCAGCGTGCGCCGGTGCCGGCTCAGCACGCGCAACTGGCGGAACTCGCGCGGCGGCACGAAGCTCGGCCGGCCCAGCCCGAACTGGCACACGCGCGCCAGCCAGCGGCTGTCGCCGACGTCGGTCTTGCGCCCGCGCAGTTGCTTGACCTGCTGCGCGTGCAGTAGCTGCACCTCGATGCCGGCCGCCTCGAGCGCCTCGTACGGCGTCTCCCAGTACACGCCGGTCCCCTCCATCGCCGCCGCCGTCACGCGGTGGCCGCCCAGCCAGCCCGCCATCTCGCCCAGGCCCTCCGGCAGCGCGTCGAAGCGGCGCGTCTCGCACACCGGCTCGCCGCCCGCCCCGCACAGCCGCACCGTGGCCGTGATCTCCATCTTGTGCACGTCCAGGCCCGCCGCGCGGGCGTGGACAACGTGCAGATCGTCGTTCATCATCGTGTCGCCTCCTTGTCGGATCGGGGGTGTGGCGAAGGCGGGTGGACCGGTCGGTCGGAAAGGGACCCGCGCCCAAGGGCGCGGTCGCGGTTTGCTGCTCGTCCACGGCTCGGGGCCGGGCACGGTCCGGGGCTCGCCGCCGTCCGGTCGGGTCAGTTTCTCAACGGGGTAACATGCCGTTCCGCCATTATGCGGACGACCACGCTCCCGCCTTCGCCGCGATTCTCCCCCATCCCGACCGAAGCCGCCGCCTCCGATGCCTCGCCACCATTTCATGCCTCCGGGGTGGTCGGAAGACGACCATGGACGTTTCTCACCACGGGCCGCGATGATCGCGGAGGATTTTGGCCCCGTGCGCGTGCTCGCGACCGAGAGCATAGCGGGGCCTACGTTTGAGGGAGCGTTTGAGGGAGCATGTGCGCGCACGGGGCCAGGAGACCCGCGAGGGCGCGGCCAGCGCGGTCCGCGGGCGGTCAACGAAGCCGTGATGGACCAAAATACCTCGCAGAACCAATGACCTGTCATCCTGGCACAAGCGACGTGGTGAGAAATGCGGGCTAGCCACTCCGGCTCGCCGCCAGCACACCCGCCGAACCCAGCGTGAACGTTCTCCTCCCGCCCCGCTCCTTGACGGCCAGCCTCCCGTCTGCAACCCTCCGTGGCAGACCGAGGCGGCGTGCGAGGCGGCCGTGAACTTCCGCATCCTCGGGCGCATTTCGCACGCGGAGACCATCGCTCAGGGCGCCGGCATCCGCGAGCTTCCGAGGCTGCGGCGTGTTTACGGTCCCGGCAACTGGCGCAAGCGAAAGGGGACCGCCCGCATACGACTGGAGAACGGCGACATCCGCCTGACCGAACTGCACTGGTACGAGGCCCACGGCATCGGACGCCGCGATATCAAACGCAAACGCTACCTGGACTGACATGACCGCATCGAAGCCCGCTCCAGAACCCGAATACGTCGTCTGCATCGACAACGCCGACTACCCGGCGTCCCTCGAGCTGCACAAGATCTACCGCACGCTCCGCGACGACGCGGCTGCGGACGACGGCGACCTGCGTGTAGTCGACGAGAGCGGCGAGGACTACCTGTTCCCGGCCACGGGATTCGTCGC
Organism: Pseudomonadales bacterium; assembly: GCA_963664635.1. Classification (GTDB taxonomy): domain Bacteria; phylum Pseudomonadota; class Gammaproteobacteria; order Pseudomonadales; family Azotimanducaceae; genus VXNE01. Next base: position 3,282,450 of record OY761542.1, read on the forward strand.
CATCAGTCCCCCCGACCGCGTCCGCGCGTCACTGCTGCGCTCCGCCTAGCCCCGACTCCCGCCCTCCGCTCCGCCAAGCCGTCTACGCAGTCAACGGCTGACCGACCCCAACATCGCCGAGGCGGTTCTCCAGGGCTTGGCGGAGATCCGCGCGCACCATGTCGACCGCCGCACTCATTCCCATGCCCCGGAAGGACCCCGATACGTTCCAGCGCCTCGCGACCCTCTAGAAAGCCTCTGATCAAGCCCATCCCTGGGCTTGATCAGGTCGCAAGACAAAACGCGGTTTCGTCTGCTCCACAGATTCAATGGCTTACGCCATCGAATCTGGCGGCACATCCCTGTGCCGCCCTAGGGAAGCTCTTAATCAGAGCTTCCCTAGAACGCCCGGCCGACGCCGAGCGGCGCATCAGTTCAGGCGGTCGCGCAGGGCCTTGCCCGGCTTGAACGCCGCCACCCGCGACGCGGCGATCTCGGGCGCCTCGCCCGTGCGCGGATTACGGCCCGTGAGCGCGGCGCGCTCGCGTACCTCGAAGGTGCCGAACCCCGGCATCGTCACCGACTCACCGTCCGCGAGCCGCGCCGCGATGGCTTCCAGCAACACGTCCACCGCCTCGCTAGAGGACTGCTCGAACAACTCTCTCAGGACAGCTCCGCCAGCTTGCGCGTCAGCGTGTTGCGCCCCCAGCCCAGCAGCGCCGCGGCGTCCCGCTTCCGGCCCCCGGTCTGCTCGAGCGCCGCCTCGATCAGCACGCGCTCGAACGCGGGCAGCGTGGCCGTGAGGATGCCGCGCTCGCCTTGCGCGAGGCGGTCCCGCGCCCAGACGCGCAACTGCGCCTGCCAGTCGCCCGCGCCCGCGCCGGCGGCCGTCTCCTGGTGCAGCTCGGGGGGCAGGTCCTCGACGAGGATCTCGCGCCCCGCCGCCATCACCGTCAGCCATCGGCAGGTGTTCTCGAGCTGGCGCACGTTGCCGGGCCAGGCCAGCGTCTCCAGGTACGCCGCGGTCTCCGGCAGGAGCTGCTTGGGCTCCCCGCCGAGTTCGTCGGCCGCCGCCTGCAGGAAGTGCTGGGCCAGCGGCGCGATGTCCGCCCGCCGGTCGGCGAGGCGCGGCAGGTGCACGCGGATGACGTTCAGCCGGTGATAGAGATCCTCCCGGAACGTGCCGCCGGCGACGAGCGCTTCCATGTCCTGGTGCGTCGCCGCGATGATTCTCACGTCCACCTTGACGGTCGCGCGCCCGCCCACCCGGTAGAACTCGCCGTCCGCGAGCACGCGCAGGAGCCGCGTCTGCGTATCCGGGGGCATGTCGCCGATCTCGTCGAGGAACAGGGTCCCCCCGTCGGCCTGCTCGAAGCGCCCGATGCGCTGTCGGTCGGCGCCGGTGAACGCGCCCTTCTCGTGGCCGAAGAGCTCCGTCTCGATCAGATCCCTGGGGATGGCCGCCATATTGAGGGCCACCATGGGAGCGGACGCGCGCTGGCTGTGCCGGTGCAGCGCGTTGGCGACGAGTTCCTTGCCGGTACCCGACTCGCCGTTGATGAGCACCGTGATGTTCGAGTGGGCCAGCCGGCCGATCGCGCGGAACACCTCCTGCATCGCGGGAGCCTTGCCGATGATCTCCGTCGGCGCCGGCCGCGACAGGACTCCCGTGGGCGCGGACAGTTCCCGTCGGTGTGCGACGGCCCGGCGCACCGTGCCGATCGCCTCGTCGATGTCGAACGGTTTCGGCAAATACTCGAATGCGCCGCCCTGGTACGAGTTGACCGCGCTCTCGAGATCCGAGTGCGCGGTCATGACGATGACCGGAACCGTCGGATGGCTCTCCTGCACCGCGGCCAGCAGTTCCAGTCCGTCGGCGCCGGGCATGCGGATGTCGCTCACGATGGCGTCCGGCTGCTCGACCCGGAGGCGTTCGAGCGCGGCGTCCCCGCGTTCGAACGAACGCGCCGCGAAGCCGGCCTGCGCGAGCGCCCGTTCGAAGACCCAGCGGATCGACCGGTCGTCATCGACCACCCAGACATTCGGCTGGGGTCCGTTCGGCGAATCAGTCACGCTGCGGCTGCTCCAGGGGAAGATAGAGGGAGAAGACGGTGCGTCCCGGCGTGCTCTCGCACTCCAGCACGCCGTGATGCTGCCCGACGATGTTCTGGGTGATCGACAGCCCGAGTCCCGTGCCCTCGGGCCGGCCGCTGATCATCGGGTAGTAGATGCGGTCGGCGATGTCCGCGGGGATGCCGGGGCCGTTGTCCACGATGTCGACGCGCACGACCACCCGGTGCCGATGCGGGCCGATCGTGAACTGGCGCACCGCCCGCGTGGCGAGTTCGATGCGTGGCTCGGGCGTGTCGACGAGCGCCTCGCTGGCGTTGCGCATGATGTTGAGGCACGCCTGCACCAGCTTGCCGAAGTCGCCCTCGAGCTCCGGCAGCCCGAGGTCGTAGTCGCGTGCGAAGGCGATCTCGCCGGGCGCCTCCGCGTCGATGAGCTGGACCACGCGCTCCAGCACGCGGTGCACGTTCAATGCCTCGAAGCGCGGCTTCTCGTTCGACCCGAGCATCCGGTCGACGAGGTTCTTGAGCCGGTCTGCCTCGTCGATGATGACCCGGGTGTACTCGCGCTGCGATTCGGAGCCGAGTTCGCGGTCGAGCAACTGCGCCGCGCCGCGGATGCCCCCGAGCGGGTTCTTGATCTCGTGGGCGAGACCCCGGATCAGCTTGCGCGTCGTCTCCTGCAGGGCCACGTGCTGGTCGTCCCGGTTGATGCGCAGGAAGCGGTCGAGGGGTTCGATCTCTATCAGCAGCGCGTCGAGGCCGAGCCGCTCCACCGAGTAGTGCGCGCGCTGCCGGCGCTCGCCGTTGCTGAACAGCACGGCCTCGCGCTTGGTGAAGGGTTGGCCCGTATCGAGCGTGTTGCGCAGCACGGTCGCCTGCTCCGCGGGGTCGATATAGAGCTGGCGGACTTCCTGCCCGAGCACCCGGTGCGCCGACTTGGCGAACAGCGACTCCGCCGCCTGGTTGAGGTAGGTCACGCGCAGCATGTTGTCCAGCACGACCACGGCCGTGGCGAGTTGGTCGAGAACCTCCTGGGCGTTGGCCATCGTGTCGTCGGGCGTTCGGCAACCGGTGCGACCGGATCACGGAGGGGAATGCAATTTTCGGTCCAATGCGGAGGACCTGCCCCAGCGGCCGGTCCGCCGCCAGGGGCCCCTGCACCGCATCGTGCCAGGACCACTCGTGCACCAATTTAGTGCATTGGCGCGCGCGGGGCAATCCGGGCACCCCGGGCGACCGCGGTGCGCAGCACGTGGAAACGCCTCTCCGGGCTCCGCACCAGGGTCGCGCCGATCTCATCCACCACCTCGACAAGCACGGCGTTGGAGCCCCGTGGTACCGCCGACAGCCGACACGTGAAGCGGCCCGCGCCCGCTGCCGCGGAACACGGACCCCGCCAGTCACCGAAAGACAGTACGGCCCGGTGTCCGCGTCGAAGCTCCGGTACGATCCGAATCTCGACGCCCACCTCGCCCCCGTTGGCGCGCACCGTGGCGCCGGCCGCGGGAGACACGATCTCCACGGCATCGTACGACCACGGCGCCGGCGGCGGCGCGCCCGCCGGCCGGGCCGCGGACGCCTCCGACACCGTGTCTCGCGCCGGATAGGTATTGATGCGCCGCGCCGGCAACGGGCGAACGCCGGACACGGGAGCGTCGGAGAATACCGGGTAACCGCCGTCGTCCATGGTCCGGTACACCGGATCCGCCGCCGCGGCCGCGCACGCGAGGAGCGCCGCGGCCAGGATCGCTCGTCTCACCGGGTCTCATCCTCGCAACGCGAGGCTCCAGTGTGCCGAAAACGCAAAGGCCCCGATACCGTTTCCGGCACCGGGGCCTGTAGGACAACGGCCCGCGCGCGGGTCAGTCCGCGCGTCAGACGGAGTAGTACATCTCGAACTCGGCCGGGTGCGTCGTCATGCGCAACACCTCCACCTCCTCCTGCTTGAGTTCGATGTAGCCGTCGATCTGGTCGTCGCGGAACACGCCGCCCGCCGTCAGGAACGCCCGGTCCGCGTCGAGGGCCTCAAGCGCGCCGTCGAGGGACGAGCACACCGTCGGCACGCCCTCGAGTTCCTCCGGCGCGAGGTCGTAAAGGTCCTTGTCGAACGGGTCGCCGGGGTGGATCCGGTTCTGGATGCCGTCGATGCCGGCCATCAGCATGGCGGCGAACATGAGATAGGGGTTGCCGGCGGAGTCCGGGAACCGCACCTCGGTCCGGTAACCCTTCGGGTTGCCGCCCTGCACGTACGGGATCCGGATGGACGCGGACCGGTTGCGCGCCGAATAGGCGAGCAGCACGGGCGCCTCGAACCCCGGCACGAGGCGCTTGTACGAGTTCGTGGTCGCGTTGGTGAACGCGTTGAGGGCCTGGGCGTGCTTGATGATCCCGCCAATGTAGTAGAGCGCGGAGTCGGACAGGCCGGCGTAGCCGTCGCCGAAAAACACGTTGTCGCCATTCGAGGCGATCGACTGGTGCACGTGCATCCCGTTGCCGTTGTCGCCGACGAGCGGCTTCGGCATGAACGTCGCCGTCTTGCCATAGGCGTGCGCGACGTTCTGCACGCAGTACTTGTAGATCTGCAGTTCGTCGGCCTTCTTGACCAGCGTGTTGAACAGCACGCCGATCTCCGCCTGGCACGCCGTCCCCACCTCGTGGTGATGCACCTCGACCTCGAGGCCCATGGACTGCATCGCGCTGCACATGGCGTTGCGCAGATCGAGCGCGGAGTCCACCGGCGGCACCGGGAAGTAGCCGCCCTTCACCTTCGGCCGGTGCCCGAGGTTGCCGCCCTCGAACTCGGAGTCGGATTCCCACGCGGCCTCTTCGGCCGAGATCGCGTACGACGCGCCCGAGATGTCGACCTTCCAGCGCACGTCGTCGAAGACGAAGAACTCCGCCTCGGGCCCGAAGTAGGCGGTATCGCCGATGCCGGTGGACACGAGGTACTTCTCGGCGAGCTTCGCCGTGGAGCGCGGGTCGCGGCCGTACGGCTGCATCGTGCTCGGCTCGATGATGTCGCAGCGGAGGTTGACCGTGGTCTCGTCCCGGAACGGGTCGATCACGGGCGTCGCATCGTCGGGCAGGAGCATCATGTCCGACTCGTTGATCGACTTCCATCCCGCGATGGACGATCCGTCGAACATGAAGCCGTCCGCGAACGTGTCTTCGTCGACCCTCGCCGCGGGGACGGTGGTGTGCTGCTCCTTGCCCCGCGGATCGGTAAACCGCAGGTCCACCCACTTGGCATCGTTGTCGCTGATCAGCTTGATGGTGTTTTCCGACATTTCCACCTCTCTCCTGGAGAACCGTTGCTCGTGCTTCGAATCACTCTGCGCCCCTCTGGGAATCCTCTCCCTGTGCCGCCCTGGGGAAATCCTCGATCAGAGCTTCCCCAGGCCGCGGCCCGGAGGCGACGCGCGCCCGCACGCCCGCCAAGGGGAACAGCCCCGCTGCTCCCTCCGACCGGACGTCGGTCCGACTTCCAGAACCGTCTAAGGCAAATTCGGTGCCACCCCCGTACGGGGCACAAAACCGATCTGGAGCCGTGATGCCGGTCAGACGACCGCGCTTGCGTGCCGTTGCCTGGTGCACGGCACGCACATCACGCACCAAGTCAGTGCAAACCAGGTGCCCACGCGCGCGACGGTCAAGTCTCGCACACTTGCAGCCGAATGCGAATGTCCTCGCCGTCCCGGTGGCTGGAGAGCACGCGGTGGCCGTGGACGCGGCACCAGGCGGGGATGTCGTGCAGCACGCCCGGATCCGTGGCGAGCACGTCGAGCAGCGTGCCCGGCGGCAAGGTGCGCACGCGGTCCTGGGTGCGGATCACCGGCAGGGGACAGAGCAGCCCCCGCGCGTCGAGGCATTCCCCCGGCGGCCCTTCACACATGCCACGCGCCGGGCAACTGCGCGGGCTTGAGCGGCGCAACGTTGAGGACTTCGACCACCCCGTCCGTGTGGTGCACGCTGACTTCCACCTCGGCCTCGTCGCGCCCCTGGCTGTAGCGCGCGAGCACGCGCGCTGCGAGCGCCACGTCGTCGCGCTCGGGCGCACCGTCCACGAGGGCGAGCGGGCCCGGCACGCGGGACGTCCGCAAGTGCAGGAACCGCTTGCGGTAGCCCTCCAGGAAGCGGTTCTCCCCCTCCTCGCGGCCGACGATCAGCTTGTAGTTCCGGGCCGGGCGGATGTGACGCCCCACCTTCAGGAGCACGATGTCGTCGAGTTCGTAGTCGCGCTCGCCGCGGGCTTCCCAAAGGTCCGCGAGCTTCGCCGAGTACCGCTCGTCGGTCAGGAAGCAGCAGCCCCCGGCCGGCTGGGCGTAGTCGGTGATTCCGAACGCCTCGGCGAGCGCCATCTGTGGCTTGCGGTTGCGCCCGTGGAAGTCGAAGAGGGCCTCGCGGTCCACCCAGCCTTCGCGCTCCGGCCGGGTCGGCGGCAGGTTCTTCGCGCAGAGCGGGCGCAGCAGCAGGTCGTCGGCTCCCGACTCCCGGGCGACGATCGGCATGGTCTGCTTGCGCTGTGATTTCGGGCGCTGGCCGATCACCTCCCCCGTGACGATGAAGTCGAAGCCCCGTTCCTCCATGAAACCCCATGCGAGGGCCTTGTTGACCATGAAGATCTTGCAGTCGAGACACGGGTTGAGGTGCTGGCCGTAGCCGTGTTTCGGATTCAGCACGACGTCCTTGTACTGCGACGAGACGTCGATGATGTGCAGCGGCATCCCGAGCTGCTCCGCCACCCACAGCGCGTTGTTCCGCTTCTCCTTCGCCTGGTCCTTGCGGCGTATGGCATGGGTGTGGCCTTCCACACAGAAACCGGTGTAGAAATTCAGGCCCTCGACATGGACCCCCTGTTCCATGATGACCTTGGCCGCCAGCATGGAGTCCAGACCACCCGAGATGAGTGTGATCGCTTTCCTAGTCATGACGCCTATTTTAGTTCCTGCACGGGACCGACGGGAACCGTTGCGGTCAAGCCCGGCCCGGGCGGTCCCGGGGGGCGCCCCGTGAGAGCCCTGTGCCAGCGGGTCCGCGACGCCCGCGTGACCGTCGACGGCGCCGAGGTCGCGCGCATCGGCCAGGGACTCCTGATACTCCTTGGCGTCCTTGACGACGACGACGCGGCCCAAGCCGCGCGCCTGGCGGAGAAGACGCTGGCACTGCGCGTGTTCGCGGATGGGGACAAGCCGATGAACCGCTCGGTCGTCGACGTCTCGGGCAGCCTGCTCGTCGTTTCGCAGTTCACGCTCGCCGCCGATACCTCGCGCGGCAACCGGCCCGGCTTCGGCAAGGCCGCCCCGCCCGAGCGTGCCCGGGCCCTGTACGAACACTACGTCGCGGAACTGCGCCGGGCTTGGCCGCGCGTGTCGACCGGAGTGTTCGGCGCCAGCATGCAGGTGACGCTGACCAACGACGGGCCGGTGACGATCCTGCTCGAACGCTGAAGATTGCGGCCCGGACCGAGCCCCCTCATGATGTGACCGCCGAGCGGCCGGGCCGCCGCACTAGTGTCGCGTCACACGTGTTCTGGCGCTTCAGAGTTCGCCATGCGCGTCAATGCAAGGCGTGGTCCGCAGGGAATATCGGGCCGCCCGCAGGGCGCATTGGCAAGGGCCACAACGCGGTCTGCATGCGAGGGACAAGCCCTCGCGCTCCCGGCTGAGGGCTCCGGCGCGCATGGCGATCTCCCGAAGGGCGCGCCCCGGGGTGCGCGAGGGGCGCGCCCCTCGCATGAAGATGCCGGCCTGTGGCGGTGTTGCGCCCCTTGGCAATGGGCCCCACCATTCCCGGCGGGGCGCGCCTTGCCACAGACCCCGTGGGACGCGCTGAAGCGTCAGAACACGTGTGACGCGACACTAGCAGGACATCGCCATGACCCGATCTCCCCATCCCGATCCCGCCCAGGCGGCTCCCTGGACATGGCCGGAGGCACGCTGGCGCCCGATCGTCGAGAAAGTCCGCGCGGGCCGGTCGCTAAAGCCGGCGGCATGGCCGGACGGCGCCCGCTGCGCGGTGGCGCTCTCCTTCGACTCCGACCACGAGACCATCACGCTGCGCAACGGCGACCGCTCTCCCGGCCGGCTGAGCCAGGGCGAGTACGGCGCCCGGGTCGGCGTGCCCCGCATCCTGGGCCTGCTGCGGCGGCACGAAGTGCCGGCAACGTTCTTCGTGCCGGCGGTGACGGCGATGCTGCATCCCGACGAACAGCGCGCGGTGATCGACGCCGGGCACGAAATCGGGATCCACTCGTGGATCCACGAGCGCAACTCGACGCTCCCGCCGGGGGACGAACGCGACCTGCAGATGCGGGCCGCCGACAAGCTCGAGGAGATCGCCGGCCGGCGCCCGGTGGGCCTCCGCACGCCGTCCTGGGACTTCTCGGAGCACACCCTCGCCATCACCCGCGAGATGGGCCTGCTCTATGACTCCTCCCTCATGGCCGACGACGACCCGTACGAGCTGCTCGAGGACAACGAACCGACGGGAATCGTCGAACTGCCCGTCGAGTGGATCCGCGACGACGTCCCGTACTGGGCGCCCGACCGGACCGGGTTCCTCCGCCCGCATGCCCCGCCGAGCGGTGTCCTCGAGGTCTTCCGCCGCGAGTTCGACGGCGCCTGGGCGGACGGCGGGCTGTTCCTGCTCACCATGCACCCGCACTTCATCGGCCACAGGTCCCGAATCCAGGTACTGGACGAGTTGATCCGCCACATCCGCGCCCACGCCGGCGTGTGGTTCGCCACCCATGCCGACGTGGCGCGATACTGCAGGGAGCAGGCCGGGCTGTAGGGCCACCCTGCATGATCCGTGTGCAGGGAACAGGCGGTTTCCAGCAGTCTTCAGTCAGCGGCGTGCAGGGTCGAAAGGACGCCCGGATAGTTCTCCAGGGTCACGGCCACGGCCTCGGCCCCGTGCGGGAAGGACTCGTAGAAGTCGTCGAGCGCGCGCAGGTGGCGTTCGCCGGCGCCATGCAGGGTGACCTGGACGGGCGTGGGCCCGGCGCCGCTCGGGATCACGAAATCGACCTCCCCGGCACCGCGCCAGTAGCACACGTCCCCGTGACGCTTCCTGAGTTCGACGAAGGTGGCGCATTCGAGGGCCTTGCCCGCATCGCGGCCGGTCCGGGTCACCGCGACGCGCCGCAGGGCCGTATCGACGGGGTAGTACTTGCGGTTGCGCCGCGCCCTCTTGCGCTGCGAGTAGGCGAACCACGAACAGGGAAAGAGCAGATACGCCTGCTCGCAGGCCTCGAGATAGGACGCGACCGTTTCGACGGCGACGCCACTGGCGGCCGCGATCCGCCGCAGGCTGAGTTCCGAGCCCGCCGACTCGAACACCATCTGCACGATCTGTCGCAGACCGACGGACGATCTTGCGCCGACCCGTTCACGCACATCCCGCTGCAGAATGTCCACGAAGTACTGTCGCAGCAGCATGTCCGCGTCGGTGCTCTTGACCGGTTCCGGGAATCCGCCACGATGCAGGTAGTCCGTGACCGTGCCGTCGGGGTGCGCCCGGCGAAACTCGCCGAGGTCGAAAGGGAACAGCTCGACGGTGACGTGCCTGCCCGTCAGCGCCGAGGACAGTTCGCCGGACAGGAGATGCGCGTTGGAGCCGCTGACAACGAACCGAAAACGCCCGGGCCGCTCGAGCTTCGCGCGCAGCCATCGCTCCCAGCCTTCCACCCACTGGATCTCGTCGAGGAAAACCGTGAGCGCCTCCGCGTCCCGCCGCAACTCGCCGAAAGCGCGCGTCAGCCGCTCCAATGTCTCGAAACCCAGACAGCCGGCGAGGCGGGGATCCTCGAAGTTGACGAACAGGCAGTCCCGCCGGTCGAGCCCGTAGCGCCCGATCAACTGCGTGAGCAGCGTGGACTTGCCCGAGCGCCGCACGCCCTGGACCACCAGCGCGGTGCGGGGCGACAGTGCGCCGGGCAGCTCGAGGACGCGAGGGATCGAAGGCGGCGGGGGGCGGTTCCAGAAACTCCAGGTGGCGGCAATCGTCAGGAGATCCTCGGCGTCCATGCGTCGAGTCCACTCTACGATATAAATTTCGTCGAGTTTAGTCGACGTTTTTTGTATTGTCGAGTGAGATCGACATCCGGTGGCAGGCATGCCCACCACCCGATGGTCGGAGCACGCGACGCGAGGCTGCGGAGCGTGCGCCGCAGTGCCGCGGAGCCGCGCCTACGCGTCGGGCTCCGTGCGCCGCGCGAAGCGCGACAGGATGATGCCCGCCTCGAACAGCACCCACGTCGGCAGCGCCAGGAGCAACTGCGACACCACGTCCGGCGGTGTGAGGAGCATGCCCACGATGAAGCAGACCACGATGATGTAGGCGCGCTTGCGCGCCATCGCCTCGGGAGTCGTGAGCCCGGAAAGCACGAGCAGGAAGGTCGCCACCGGCACTTCGAACGCGACGCCGAAGGCGAAGAACATCTTCAGCACGAAGTCGAGGTAGCGGTTGATGTCCGTCATCATCGTCACCCCTTCGGGCGTCACGCCGGCGAAGAACTGGAAGACGAGGGGAAACACCGCGTAGTAAGCGAACGACATGCCGAGGTAGAAAAGCAGGACGCTCGATGCCAGTAACGGCACCGCGAATTTCTTCTCGCGCAGGTAGAGACCCGGGGACACGAAACCCCACGCCTGGTGGAGCACGTAAGGGATGGCGGCGAAGAACGCGGTGAACGCCGCGAGCTTGAACGGGGTGAGGAACGGCGACGCGACCTCCGTCGCGATCATCCCGCTGCCCGGCAGATAGGCCATCAGCGGGGCCGCCACGAATTCGTAGATGTCGTTCGCGAAGTAGTACACGGGGAAGAACAGCACGACGACGGCGAGCACGGCGCGCAGCAGGCGCTGGCGCAACTCGACGAGGTGGTCGAGGAACGGCATCTCGTCGCTGTCGACCGCCGCGTCGTGCTCGTTTTCCTCGCTGGCGCCGGCGGTGGTGCCGGTCAGTGCCTGGCCCGGAGCGGGGCCGTCCTCCTCCGGTGCGTCCGTTTTCGGGTCATCGCTCATCGGCGGCCGTGGCGGCAGCGGGTCCGGGCGTCTCGGGCGGCAGCTCGGGGGCGGGTTCGGACGGTCCGTCCGGCTCCACGCTCTCGTCCCCCGCCGGCCCCTCCGACGGCGGCTGCCCGACGCCGCGAATGTCCTGCGAGATGCCGTCGACGTCCTGCTCGATGCGTTTCATCTGCTCCATGATGGCTTCGTTGTGGAGCTGGCGGCGTACCTCGTCCATGCCGATTTCGCGTTCGATCTCGGTCTTGACCCGCGAGAAGCTGCGCCGCGCGCGGCCGAGCCAGAGTCCGAGGTTGCGCAGCGCCTCGGGCAAGCGCTCGGGGCCGAGCACGAGCAGTGTGACGACGCTCACGAGCAGCAGTTCGGGGAAGCCGATGTCAAACACCAGGGAGCCTTAGTGTGCTGGGTCGCAAATGGCTTTGTCTTTGCGGTAGCGCATTTTCGTCGCTGGCAAGGCGCGTCCGACGAGCAGTGGTAGGCCCCACGGGAGGAGGCGCAACGCCGCCAGCGGCGAAAAGGCGCAGCGCAAACGTGAAGGTATTTGTGACCCAGCACATTAGCAACAGGAGTTCGCCGCGGGCGAAGCCCTCAATCCGGCTTTGCCTCGGCCTTGGAACGGACCTCGCCGTCGATGACCGTGCCGTGATCCTCGATGACCTTGGCCTCCGCCGTCTTCTTCTTGTCGTCTTCGCCCACCGCGGAGCGGAATCCCTTGATGGCGGCCCCGAGGTCGGAGCCGAGGGTCTTCAGCCGCCGCGGACCGAACAACAGCAGCACGATCGCCAGCACGATCAGGAGTTCCCAGACGCTCAATCCGAACATGGCCTTCTCCGCCTGGCGGAAACCCCCGGGATTATACGCTCCGCCGGCGACGCGCCCAGCCGCGCCGCTTGCCGCGGCGCGGGCTCACGCCCGGCCGACCAGGAACGCCCCGAACAGCGCCAGCACACCGCCGAGCAGCGCCGTCACGCCAGCGTCGCCCCCGCCCGCTCCCTCCGCGAACGGCCACAGCAGGCCGCAGCCGGCCACCGCCAGCGCCGCCCCCATCGCCTGGCGCCAGCGGGCGCCGCGGCGCCGCTCGGACAGCGCCCGCGACACTTCGCCGAGCACGGCCCGCTGCTCCGCGCCCAGACGGTCGAGGTCGTTCAGCTTGGTGGCTGCCGTCAGCAGCAGCTCCGGCAGGTTGGGCAACGCGTCGATCAGGCCCGGCGCCTGGTCCGCCAGGCGGCGCGCCAGCGCGAGGGGCCCGTAGCGGTCCTCCATCCAGCGCTCCATGAACGGCTTCGCGGTGTGCCACAGGTCCAGCTCCGGATAGAGCTGCCGGCCGAGCCCCTCGATGTTGAGGAGCGTCTTCTGCAGCAGCACCAGCTGCGGCTGCACCTCCATGTCGAAGCGCCGCGCCGTCCGGAACAGCGCGACCAGGAAGTGTCCGAAGGAGATGTCCTTCAGCGGGCGCTCGAAGATCGGCTCGCAGAGCTGCCGGATCACGGTCTCGAACTCCCGCACGTCCGCCGTCGCCGGAATCCAGCCCGACTCCGCGTGCAGGCGTGCCACCTGAGCGTAGTCCTGATCGAAGAACGCCGCGAGGTTCTTCGCGAGGTAGGTCTGGTCGGCTTCCGTCAGCCGCCCGATGATGGCGCAGTCGACCGCGATGTAGCTCGGGTCGGCCGGGTCGCCGACGTCGACGAAGATGTTGCCCGGATGCATGTCGGCATGGAAGAAGTTGTCTTCGAATACCTGCGTGAAAAAGGTCTCGACCCCCCGTTCGGCGAGCTTGCGCATGTCCGTGCCGCGGGCGCGCAGCGCGGCGATGTCGGCGATGGGCACGCCGTGGATGCGCTCGAGCACGAGCACGTCCTCCGAGCTCTCCTCCCAGTACACCCGCGGCACGTACAGGAGGTCCGACGCCGCGAAGTTGCGCCGCAGGGTGGTCGTGTTGGCCGCTTCGAGCAGCAGGTTCAGCTCGTCGAAGATGGTGCGCTCGTAGTCCGCCACCAGGGTCTCGAGATGCAGGCGCCGGGCGTCGCGCGACACCCGTTCGAGGAGCGCCGCGATCGAGTACAGCAGCGCCAGGTCCTTGCCGATCACCCGCTTGACGTCGGGCCGGATGATCTTGACGACCACGTCTTCACCCGAATGCAGCGTCGCCGCGTGCACCTGCGCCAGCGACGCCGACGCCAGCGGCGCCTCCTCGAACGACGCGAACAGGGCGTCGATCGGCTTGCCGCCGCGCCGCTCCACGCGCGCGATCGCCTCCGCGGTGTCGAACGGGGGTACGCGGTCCTGCAGCTTGGCCAGCTCATCGGCATACTCGGCCGGCAGGAGGTCGCGGCGGGTCGAGAGGATCTGCCCGAACTTCACGAACACCGGGCCGAGGTGCTCGAGGGCGGCCCGCAGCCGTTCGGCGGGCGGCGTCCTGGGCCGTCCGACCAGGACGGCCCGGAGGCACCGGACCAGCGTACTCTCGGGAGCGACCGCCAGGGCGATCTCGTCGAGCCGATACCGCACGACGGTCCAGCCGATGCTCACGAACCGCCCCACACGGCCGCCCGCGCGTGCGCGCCCCTCCCCGCGGACCGTCACGGCGGTCACCTGACGCCCCGGTGCAGCGCCACCACGCCGCCGAGCAGGGCGTCCGCGGCGACGTCCGCGAAGCCGGCGTCCGCCATCATCGTGGCGAGCACGGAGCGCCCCGGATGGACGGCGATCGACTCCACCAGGTAGCGATAGGGCTCCGCATCGCCCGCGACCAGGCGCCCGAGCAGGGGCCACATGCTCTGCCAGGCCCCCGAAGCGCGGGCGATCCACGGACGCTCGGACGTCGAGAACTCGAGAACCACGGCTCGACCGCCCGGGCGCAATACCCGATGCATCTCGCGCAGCCCGCGTTCCCTGTCGGTCAGGTTCCGCAGCCCGAAGGCGATGACGACGCTCTCGAAGCTGCCCGCGCCGAATGGCAGGGCCTCCGCGTCGGCGCGCACGGCCTCGACGTTCGTGAGCCCCGCGTCGAGTACGCGGTCGCGCCCCACCGCCAGCATGGCGGGGTTGATGTCGCACAGGACCACCCGGCCCGCGCCTCCGACCACCGGGGACAGCAGCCGGGACATGTCGCCCGTGCCGCCCGCAAGGTCGAGCACGCGCTGCCCCGGGCGCAGGCCCGTGCTCTCCAGGGCGATGCGTTTCAGCACCCGGTGCAGGCCGACGGACATCAGGTCGTTCATCGCGTCGTAGCGTCCGGCCACGGTGCGGAACACCTCGGCGACGCGCGCGGTCTTCTCGCCGGGGCGCACCCGCCGGCGGCCGAAATCGACGGTCCCCGCCTCCCGCGGCGGCGCCTCCGGGCGCGCCGCGGAGCCGGGCGCGCTCACCGTTCCGGTGGAGTCCATTGGCCGATCGGTATGGTCGGCAGGCGCGACGCGTTGGCCTTCGCGAGCTCCGCGAGGTAGTCCCGCCAGTACTCCTCGCGCCGCTCGTGGAGCTCCTTCAGGAAGCCCCACGCATAGATCCCCGTGTCGTGGCCGTCATCGAACGCGATACGGACCGCGTAGTTGCCGACCGCCGTGACCTCCTCGATGGCCACGTACTTCTTGCCGGTCTGCAGCACCCGCTCGCTGTCCGAGTGGCCGCGGACCTCCGCCGACGGCGAAAACACCCTGAGCAGCTCCGCCGGCAGGAGGGCCTTCTCCGCTCCGCCATAGTCCAGCTCCAGCATGCGGTCGTCCCGGTGGTAGACGATCGCGCGCGGCGGAGTTTCCGGGTTGCCGTTCACAGGATGTAGCGGGACAGGTCCTGGTCCCGCGCGATGTCCGCAAGATGCGTGTCCACGTACTCGGCGTCGATGGTGACCGCCTGGCACGCGCCGTCGCCGGCGTCGAAGGAGATCTCGTCGAGCAGCCGCTCGAGCACCGTGTAGAGGCGGCGGGCGCCGATGTTCTCGGTGTGCTCGTTGACCTGCCAGGCAATCTCTGCGATGCGCGTGACCGCTTCGTCCGTAAAGCGCAGGTCGATGCGCTCCGTGTCGAGCAGGGCGCGGTACTGCTCGGTGAGCGACGCGTCGGGCTCCTCCAGAATCCGCTTGAACTCCGCCGGCCCGAGCGCCGACAGCTCGACGCGTATCGGCAGGCGGCCCTGCAGTTCCGGAATGAGGTCCGAAGGCTTGGAGACGTGGAACGCGCCCGACGCGATGAACAGGATGTGGTCGGTACGCACCATCCCGTAGCGCGTGGTCACCGTGCAGCCCTCGATGAGCGGCAGGAGGTCGCGCTGGACGCCTTCCCGCGAGACGTCGCCGCCCACGTGCTCGGCACGCCGCGCCACCTTGTCGATTTCATCGATGAACACGATGCCGGTCTGCTCCACCGAATCGACCGCGTGCGTCTTGATCTCGTCCTCGTTGACGAGCTTCATCGCCTCCTCGTCGCGCAGGCGGCGCAGGGCGTCGCGCACCTTCAGGCGCATCGTCTTCTTCCGCGCGCCGCCGAGGTTCGAGAACATCTCCTGGAGCTGGCTGGTCATTTCCTCCATGCCGGGAGGCGTCATGATCTCGACCCCCACCGGCGCCGGCTCGACTTCCACCTCGATCTCGCTGTCGTCGAGCGTCCCCTCCCGCAGCCGCTTGCGGAACACCTGGCGCGTGCCGGACGCGCCGTCGCGTTCCCCGTCCTCCCGCCGGGACCGCGCCGCCGGCAGGAGAGCGTCCAGGACGCGCTCCTCCGCGGCCTGCTCCGCGCGTTCGCGCACTTTCTGCAACTGGCCGTCGCGCAGCATCTTGACCGCGACGTCCGCCAGGTCGCGCACGATCGACTCGACGTCCCGGCCGACGTAACCGACCTCGGTGAACTTGGTCGCCTCCACCTTGATGAAGGGCGCGTCCGCGAGCCTTGCCAGGCGACGGGCGATCTCGGTCTTGCCCACGCCCGTGGGGCCGATCATCAGGATGTTCTTCGGCGTCACTTCTTCGCGCAGCGACTCGGCTAACTGCATGCGCCGCCACCGGTTCCGCAGGGCGATCGCCACGGCGCGCTTGGCCGCCTCCTGACCGATGATGTGCTTGTTCAGTTCATCGACGATCTGGCGGGGGGTCATCATGGTCATGCGATCGGCAGCGCCTCGACGGTCGCGTTGTGGTTGGTGTAGATGCAGATGTCGGCGGCGATGGCGAGGCTCTTCTCGACGATGTCCGTCGCGCCGAGCTCCGAGTTCTCGAGCAGCGCCTTCGCGGCCGCCTGGGCGTAGCCGCCCCCCGACCCGATGGCGATGAGTCCCGACTCCGGCTCGATGACATCGCCCGTGCCGCTCACCACGAGCGACGCGCTCGCATCGGCAACCGCGAGCAGCGCGTCGAGGGGACGCAGGGCCCTGCTCGACCGCCACTCCTTGGCGAGTTCCACCGCGGCCCGGGTCAGGTTGCCCTGGTACTTGTCGAGCATGGCCTCGAAGCGTTCGAAGAGCGTGAAGGCGTCCGCCGTTCCGCCGGCGAAGCCGGCGAGCACCCGGTCCTGGTGGAGGCGGCGCACCTTGCGCGCGTTGCCTTTCATGATGGTGTTGCCCATCGACACCTGGCCGTCGCCGCCGAGGGCGACCGTCTCGCGCCGGCGAATGGACAGGATCGTCGTCCCCCTGAACTGCTGCAATGACGGGTCCTCTGGCTGTTGCCTTCCCGCCGACGATGCTAGCGCACCGGGTCCGCGGGACGCGGAATCAACCGGCCGGCGCCGGTCTTTCGAGCAGGACGGGAACGATTTCCCGGTCGCGCAATTGCCGCATCGCGGTCTGCGTTTCCGACCGCGTCTCGAAGGGGCCGACGACCACGCGATACAGCACGCCGTCGTCGACGCCCACGGTCGACATGCTGGCCGGCATCCCCGCGAGGATCAACTCGGCACGGCGCCGTTCCGCGGCCCCGGCCCGATGGAATGCGCCCGCCTGCAGCAGGTACTCCACCGGGCCCTCCGGCTCCGGACGCATCGTGCCCCCGGTTTCGTACGGCGCGGTTGCGGGGGCCACCCGGGCGTTGGGGAGGCGCTCCCAGAACTCGAACTCGGGTGCGTCCCCGACCGTCGCGAGCGGCGCTTCGACGGGAGCCTCCGCGTTGCCCGCGCCCGGACCGAACAGGTAGACGGCCGCCACGGCGGCGATTGCGCCGACCGCCAGACCCGCCGCGAACGACGGTACGCTGAACCCCGCGGCGGCCGCACCGCCGCCCGATTTCGTCGCAATAGGCATCCGGCGCCATTCTACACCGCCGTCCGTGCCGCGGCGGATCTCAGAACGTGTCATAGGGATCCACATCGATGGACCAGCGCACCTTCGAGGCCTGTATCTCCGCCGCCTCCAGGCGCGTCAGGGCGGCGTGCAGGGCCGGCCGGCGTTCCGCCAGCACGAGGCACTGAAAGCGGAGCCGTCCGCTGCGCCGCGCCATGGGCGCCGGCGCGGGCCCGAGCACTTCCCAGGGCCCCGCGGCAGCGGCCAGGGCGTCGCGCAGCACGCCGCGCGCCCGCCGCAGCAGCGCCTCGCACGCCGCGCCGTCGACGCTCTCGGCACGCAGCACCGCCATGGCGGAGAACGGCGGCAGCCCCGCCTCGCGCCGCCGCTCGAGCTCCGTCGCCGCGAAGCCCCGATAGCCCTCCGCCACGAGGGCGCCGAGGTTCGGGTTGCCCGGATCGTAGGTCTGTATCCAGACCTCCCCGGCGCGTTCCGCGCGGCCGGCGCGGCCGGCCACCTGCACGACGAGCTGCGCCGTGCGCTCCGGGGCGCGGAAGTCCGCGGACAGGAAGCCGCCGTCCGCGTCGACCACCGCGACCACGGTGACCGCCGGCAGGTGATGGCCCTTCGCGAGCATCTGCGTACCGACGAGGATCGCGGGGCCCCCTCCCCGCAGCAGAGCGAACTGTGCATCGAGGCGGGCCGGACCCCGGGTGGTGTCGCGGTCGAACCGGTACAGGGGCACGTCGGGAAAGCACGCTCCAAGCGCCGACTCGACCCGTTGCGTGCCCGCGCCGAGGCCGATCAGCGTGGCGCTCGCGCAGTCCGGACACGCAGCGGGCACCCGATGGCGGCGGCCGCAGTGGTGGCAGCGCAGACCCCGCGGCGTTTCGTGGATCGTGAGCCGTGCATCGCACGCCGCGCAGCGCGCCTGCCAGCCGCACGCCGCGCACAGGCAGGTCGGCGCGAAGCCGCGGCGGTTGACGAACACGAGTGCCTGGTTGCCGGCCTTGAGGTGTCGCCCGAGGACGTCGACGAGCCGGTCGCTCAGGCCATCGCGCAGCCGCCGTCCGCGCACGTCCAGGACGCGGTACTCCGGGAGCGTCGCCGCGCCCGCGCGCCGCGACAGCACGGCGTGGCGATAGCGTCCGCGCGCGACGTTCGTCACCGTCTGCAACGCGGGCGTCGCGCTGCCAAGCACCACCGGAACGCCGAGAATCCGGCCCCGTTTCACCGCCACGTCCCGCGCCGAGTAACGCAGTCCTTCCTGCTGCTTGAAAGAAGCGTCGTGTTCCTCGTCCACCACGATCAGCCGCAGGTCCGCGAACGGCGTGAAGACCGCCGAGCGCGTGCCGACCAGCACCCGGTGGTGACCGCTCGCGCAGCGCATCCACGTATCGAACCGCTCCGCGTCGGGCGCCGCGGAGTGCAGGGCGGCGGCGGCGCCGAAGCGCGCGCGGAAACGCGCCAGCGCCTGTGGCGTCAGGCCGATCTCCGGCACCAGCACCAGCGCCTGTCCGCCGCGCGCCAGGACCTCGGCGATGGCGCGCATGTATACCTCGGTCTTGCCGCTGCCCGTCACGCCCTCGAGCACCACGGTAGCCGCGCCCGCCGCGGCGTCGGCGACGACGTCCACGGCGTGGCGCTGCTCGTCGTTCAGTTCGAACGGCGACGGCGCCGCGCGGTACTCCGGCCGCTCCTCGACCTCCGCCACCAGACCCTTGCCGACGAGCGCGCCGAGCGCGCGCCGGTCGATCCCGAGGCCCCGGAGCTCCGCGTCGGGCACGGGCCCTTCGACGCTGCGCAGCAGGCGCAACGCCTCGGCCTGCCGGGGCGCGCGTTGCGGGAGTCCGTCCGCGGCCGGCAGCCAGTAGCGGGACGGGCGCGGCCGGGCCGGATCGCCGCGCCGGGCGGCCGCCGGCAGCATGGTGCCGAACACCTCGCCGAGCGGATGGTGGTAGTAGCGGCTCAGCCAGTGCGCGAGTTCGACGAGGTCGGAGGGCAGGAACGCGGCCCGGTCGAGGACCTCGGCGATCGCCTTCAGCGGCCGTTCCGACTCCCCGCGGACGCCCGCCACCACCCCGACGATCTCGGTGCGGCCAAACGGGACGCGGACGCGCGCGCCGACCGCCGGCGCCGGCGCGCCGGCCGGCACGGCGTAGTCGAACACCCGCCGGAGCGGACGCGGCACGGCGACTTCGACGACACGGTCCGTCACGGCGACGCGTCCCGCGCCGCCGCGCCCGCGCCGTCCCGCGCTTGCCAACGCCCTCCGGCGGAAATACACTCCGCGCCCTCCCCATCCGACGGAGACTCCCGGTGAAGGCGGACATTCATCCCGCGTACACGGACATCAAGGTGACCTGCAGTTGCGGCAACGTCCTCGAGACCCGTTCCACGCTCGGGCGGGACATTCACGTGGACGTCTGCTCCCAGTGCCATCCCTTCTATACCGGCAAGCAGAAGATCATCGATTCCGGCGGCCGCGTCGAGCGTTTCCGCCGCCGTTTCGGCAACCGCGCGACGGGCTGAAAGCCCGCCCGGCAGGGCTCGCCGGCCCAGGACGTGCGCGACTCTTCCGCGCGTCCCCCGCCCCGCGGAAGTTGTAGACTCCGGTTCGTTCATCCGGGGTTCAGGAAGGATCGCCGCAGCCTTTGTACACTTGATTCGGGTCCCACTTGATTTCGAGCATGCGCCCGGAAGCCTTCACCATGCGTACCACGATGGCCGTCCTGGCCCTCGCGGCGGCCCTCGCCCACGCCGAGGGGCCCGGCGAGAAACTCTACAACGAGTTCGTCGAGACCGGGCAGATCTATGGCGACGAATCCTGGCAGACCTACGTGCGCGGCCTCGGCGAGAAGCTGCTGGCGCAGTCGAAGGATGCCGGCGACCACTACCACTTTCACGTCCTCGACAACTCCGTCGTCAACGCCTTCGCGACCGGCGACCGCTACATCTTCATCAACCGGGGCCTGCTCGCCTTCCTCCGCAGCGAGGATGAGCTCGCGGCGGTTCTCGGCCACGAGATCGGGCACGTCGTCGCCCGGCACACGCGACGCCAGCGCACGGCCAACGTGCTCGGCAAGGGGGTCGGCCTGGTCGCCGCGATCCTGACCGGCCGCGGCGAACTGTTCGACGTCTCCAATGCCGCCACCAACGCGTACGTCTCCGGCTACGGCCGCGAGATGGAACTCGAGGCGGACCGCCTCGGCGGGGAGTACCTGGCGCGCGCCGGCTACAACCCGCTGGCGCTGATCGAGGTGGTGCAGGTCCTCAAGGACCAGGAACTCTTCGCCAAGCGCATCGAACGCAAGCCCGCCACCTACCACGGGCTGTTCGCCTCGCATCCCAAGAACGACAAGCGGCTGCACGACGCCGTCGCGTATGCCCAGCGTCTGCTGCCGGCGACCACGGCCGAGCCGGTCGCGGACTTCTGGGAGCAGGTCGACGGGCTGATGTACGGCGACGAGGCGGTCACGGGCCGCGTGATAGGCACCACCTACTACCACGGCGGGCTGCGCGTCGTCGTCGAGTTCCCCGCGCGGTGGGTCGTCGCCAGGCCCCAGGCCGCCATCAGCGCCACGGCGCCGGGCGGCCGCGAATCCGCATACATCGAAATCGGCCGGCACGCCTGGCAGAAACGCCAGTCGCCGGAGAAGTTCCTGACCGAGCGCCTGCAGCGGGACGACATCGTCTCGGGCGAGGCCGTCGAGATCAACGGCATGGAGGGCTACCTCGGCGAGACCAGCACCGAGGGCAGCGACGCGCAACTGAAGCTGATCGGCGTGCTCTACCGGGCGAAGGACGTCTTCCTGTTCGCCGGCGCGGCCGGCCCGCAGGGCGACCCCGCGGCCTTCCGCAAGGACTTTCTCGCCACCATGCACGCACTGCGCAACATGACTCCCGAGGACGCCCAGGTGGCGAACGAGCGCCGCATCAAGGTGATCGTCGCCGAGCCCGACGTCACCTACGCCGATCTCGCGCGAAACACGCCGATCGAACGGTTCCCGGAGGAAACCCTGCGGCTCATGAACGGGGGGCATCCGCACGGCGAGCCCCGGGCCGGGAACTACATCAAGATCGTGGAATAGGCGCGACCCCGCGGGTCGCGGTCCATCCTGACGGATGGGTGGGAGTTTCGCTGACGCGAAACTCCCGCGGCGCCGCCCCCGCGGGGTTCGGTCAGAAGATCTGCTCGGGCTCCAGCGGGCCGTCCGTGCCGCTCACCGGCGCGGCGGGGGCGGTCTCCTCGAGGAAGTACTCGACGATCGCGTCCGCTCGGTCCGGCGCGGCCGCCTGGCCCGTGGCGGGATCGATCTTCACGATGGCCACGCCCTGCGGCGTCGCACGCTCGTGTTCGGGGCGGCCATCGAGCGCCTCGCCCATGAACTCCATCCAGACCGACAGCGGCGTCGTCGAACCGTATTCGCGGCGCCCCAGCGGCCGATAGTCGCTGAACCCCACCCACACCGAGGCCACCAGGTCGTCGTTGTAGCCGTTGAACCACGTGTCGGCCGCTTCGTTGGTGGTGCCGGTCTTGCCCGCGATGTCGCCGCGCCCGAGCGCCCGCGCCTTCCGGCCCGTGCCGCGCTCGATGACGTCGCGCAACATCGAATGCAGGATGAAGACATTGCGCTCGTCGACGACCTGGGGGGCGGCAACGGCCACGGGAACCCGTGCCGCCGCCGGGAGCCCCTCCAGAGATTCCGCCGACGGCGCACCCGCAGCCGGCCCGCCGTCCCCCGCCGGCGGCAGGCATGACGGTTGTCCGCTGGCGGTGCTGTCCGGAACTTCGTTCCCGCACCCTCCGCCGGCGGGCGACGCTTCGGCCACACGCACTTCGGCATGCCTCGGCTCCAGCACCAGCGTCCCGTCCCGCGTAACCACGCGCCGCACGATGTGCGGCTCGACGCCGTAGCCCCCGTTGGCGATTACCGCGTAGCCCCGCGCCATGTCCAGGGGCGTCACGGCCATGGTCCCGCCGCCGATCGCGAGCTGCGTATCCCTGGGGAACCCCGTCGTATCGAAGCCGAAGCGGCGCGCGTGCCGCAGGACGCCGTCCACCCCCACTTCGAGCAATACGCGCATCGTCACCAGGTTGATCGACCGGTACAGCGCTTCGCGCAGCCGCGTGGGCCCGTTGTAGCGCTCCGAGTCGTTGCCGGGCCGATAGGCCTTCTCGAACTGGGTGTCCTCGAACACCAGCGGCGCGTCGAGGAAGATGCTCGACGGCGTGACCCCCCGCGCCAGCGCCGCCGAATAGACGAACGGCTTGAATCCGGACCCGGGCTGGCGCGCCGCGCGCCGGGCATGGTCGAACTGGTTGTGCCAGAAGTCGTAGCCGCCGGCCAGCGCGGCCACCGCACCGCTGCGCGGGCGCAGCGCCACCAGCGCGCCCTGGATGTCCGGCACCTGGGCGAGGCGCCAGCCACCCTCCTCCCGCCGCTGCACGCGGACGATGTCGCCCGCCGCCACGACATCGGCCGCGGCGCGCAGGCGGACGCCGCGCCGGTCCACGTCAATGTAACGGCGCGCCCACGTGATGCCGTCCCACTCGACGGTCAGCACCGCGCCCGCGGCCGTGACGGCATGGAAGGCGCGTTCCTCGACGCCGGCCACCACCGCCGGGAGCAGGTCCGTCACGACCGGTACGTCCGCCAGCACGCGCGCCCAGACCGGGACCCCGGCGTCCGGGTTCGCGGACGCCGCCGCCGTTGGTGCGCGCACGCCGCCGGCGGCGGGGGGCGGCGCCGCGCCCGGGTCCTGGCCGGCGGCGCTCGGGTCGGCGACCAGAGCCGTTAGCGCGGCGAGGTCCGCCGCGTTCTCGACCCGCCCCTCCGGGCCCCGGTAGCCGTGCCGCCGGTCGTAGCCCGCCAGACCGTTGCGCAGCGCCCGGGTGGCGCTCCTCTGCGGGCCGGCCTCGATGGTGGTGTAGACCTCGTAGCCCGAGTTGTAGACGTCCGTGCCGTAAAGGCGCACGAGTTCGCTACGCACCCACTCCGCCGCATACGGCGCGGACAGATCCGGTTCGCGCCCGTGCATGCGCGCCGTGATCGGGGCATTGCGCGCCCGCTCGAAGGCCGCCCGGTCGATCGACCCCTGCGCGAGCATGCGCCCGAGCACCAGGTTGCGCCGGTTGAGCGCCCACTCCGGGCCGCTGACGGGATTGCCCGAGTCCGGGCGCTTGACGATTCCGGCCAGCATGGCGAGTTGCGCGAGGTTCAGCTCCGCCAGCGGCTTGTCGTAGTAGGTCAACGCGGCGGCCCGCACGCCGTACGCCCGCTTGCCGAAGAACATCACGTTGATATAGAGCTCGAGGATCTGGTCCTTGGTGAGTTCCTGCTCGATCTTGATGGCGAGCAGCATCTCCTTGAATTTCCGTATGAACGTCTGCTCCAGGGAGAAGGACACGTTGCGCGCGAGCTGCATCGTGATGGTCGAAGCTCCGGTGCGGATGCTCGGATCGAGCAGCACCTGCAGGACATCGTTGGCGAACGAGATGTAGTCGATGCCCGAGTGGTCGTAGAAGCGCTTGTCCTCCGTGTCGAGCAACGCGCTGACGAAGTCCGCGGGAACGTCCTCGAGGCGCACCGGCATGAACCTGCGCACGCCGAACTCCGCCAGCAGCGCGCCATCGGCGGTAAAGACGCGCATCGGGGCCTCGGGACGGAAATCGAGGTAGCTCTCCGCAGCCGGTATCTGCGGGTTCAAATAGAGATAGCTGCCAGCCAATGTGAGAAGCGTCCCACAGATTCCGCCCACCCCGAGCCAGATAATCCACCTCAGTAGCGGTCGGTGCCGCCGCGTCACGTCCGCCCCGCTCCGTGGCGACACCGTGCGGGTCTCGCCCGGCAAGGAAGCACGGCGATACGCCAGCCCTGTACACAGCCCTGGAGCAGTCCCCTGAAACGCTGGAGCAATCCCCTGAAACAGCCCTGGAGCCATCCCCTGAGACAGCCTGATTCGCTCGTTGGCCTCGACATAGGCTCGACCTCCGTGAAGCTCCTCGAGCTCTCGAAGCGCGACGGCCGCCATTGCGTGGAGGTCTTCGGCGTCGAGCCGCTACCGCCCAACGCCGTCGTCGACCGCCATATTAGTGACCTCGACAGCATTGGTGAAGCCATCCGGCGACTCGCGGACCGTACCCGCCCGAGAGCGCGCCGGGCCGCTGCCGCCGTGCCCGACTCGGCGGCCATCACCAGGATCGTCGAGATGGACGCTTCCCTGTCGGACGACGCCCTGCAGTCCCGCATCGCCGCCGAGGCCGGCCGTCACATCCCGTTCCCGCTCGAAGAGGTCGCCCTGGATTTCGAAGTCCAGAACCTGTCCGAGCGGAATCCGGAACAGGTCGAAGTCCTGCTCGCCGCCTGTCGGCGCGAGGAAGTCGAGAAGCGCGAGAGCGCGATGCGGCTCGGAGGCTTCCGGCCGCACGTCGTGGACATCGAGGCGCACGCCCTCCATCGGGCGTCCCTGCGCATCCCGCACGCGGCGGGCCACGCCGCCCACGGCGCCTCCGCCCGCGGCGCATCCGGCCGCGCCGTGCTCGGCGTACTGGACATCGGCGCCGCCGCCATGCGGCTCCACGTCTTCGACAACGCCAAATCCGTGTACTCCCGGGAGCAGCGTCTCGGAGCGCAGCGTCCGTCGGCACACGCGGAGCGCCCGGACCTCGTGGCGGAAGGCGTCCGGGCCCTGCACCTGTTCCGGGCATCGAACGACCGTCCCGTCCGCGGCGTGCTGCTCGCCGGCGGCGCGGCGGGCCTCCCGGGACTGGCCGACGACCTCGCCGCCGCGCTCGCCGCACCCGCCCGCGTGGCGGACCCTTGCGCCGGAATGTCCCTGGCGCCCCGGATCGATGCGGACGCGCTCGGCGCCGCCGCACCGACGCTGTTGACCGCGTGCGGACTCGCCCTGCGGGCATTCGACCGATGAGCCGCATCAACCTCCTGCCATGGCGCGAATGGGAGCGGGAGCGCCGCAACCGAGTGTTTCTGGCGCGCACGTGCACCAGCGGCGCGTGCGCGCTCGTCGTGGCGCTGCTGGCCGGCGGCTACCTCGACCACCTCGGCGCCCGTCAGGAGGCGCGCGCCGACCTCGGGCATGCCAGGCTGCGCGCGCTCGACGAGCGCATCGAGCGGGTCAGGGACGTGCGCCAGCAATCCGCGCGGCTGGCGGCGCGCGTGGGCGTGCTGCGGGGCCTGCACGAGGAGCGCTCCACCGTCGCCCGCGTGCTCCACGAACTCGCGCGCACCGCGCCTTCCGGCACGCACTACGAGAAGCTGTCGTACGCCGGCGGGCTGGTCACGGCCAGCGGAACGGCCGAGTCCGCGGCGCGGATCTCGGCGCTGATGCGCGGGCTGGAGGCGTCGGAGCGCTTCGGCATGCCCACCCTCCGGAGCATCCACGAAGACCAGGACAACGCGGAGTACGGCGGGCGCGCCGTGCACTTCGACCTTGCCTTCGCGTTGCGGCCCGCCCCGCAGCGGGCCACGGAAGGGTAGCGGCGGTGGCGCTCCCCTGGCGTACGGGCGGGCCCCTGCCCGGTCGAGGACGCGGCCCGCACGCGCTGCTCGAAGCACTGCGCGCCATCGAACTCGAGGATCTGGAGCCGCGCAACGCCGGCGGCTGGCCCGCGCCGGCGCGCGCCGGCGCCATGGGACTCGCGTTCGTGCTCGTGCTGGGGGCCGCCTGGGCCCTGTACGTCGCGCCCCGGTCGGCGGCGCTGGCGGCCGGGGAGCGCGCCGAGCGGGAACTCGCGGACACGCACCGCGAGCGGGCGGTACTGGCCGCGCCCCTCCCCTCGCTGCAGGCGCAACGCGACGCGCTGCAGGCCGAGTTCGCGACCCTGCTCGCGACGCTCCCCAGCAGTACCGAGGTGCCGGGGCTGCTGGAGGACATCGCCCGCGCCGCCCTGCTCAACGAACTCGCCGTCGAACGTATCGAACTCGGCGTCGAGAGTCCGTCGGAGCTGTACCTCGAACTGCCGATCGAGATCGTGCTCGTCGGCGGCTACCACCGGATCGGCGCTTTCGCCGCCGCCGTGGCGGGACTCTCCCGGATCGTCACGCTGCACGACTTCGAGATCGCGCGGTCGACCGACGGTGCGGGATTGCACATGACCGTGCTGGCGCGCACCTACCGGTACCGCGACGCGACGGAGGCCCGGCCATGATCCGCACCGCGTGGTGGGGAGCCCCGCTGGCCGCGCTGACGCTCGGCTGTTCCGAACCCCGGCCCGAGGGCACGGACGTGTTCGAGACGCCGTCCGCACGGGGGTCGACGACCGTCGCGCCGGCGCCGCCCGCCGGTCCGCCGGCCCCGTTCCACTACGATGGCGCCGCGTTGCGCGATCCCTTCGAGGCGCCGGTGTCCGGCGCCGGCAGCGACGACCGACCCGCCTCGCCGGGCCCCGACCTGACCCGCGCCAGGACGGTACTGGAGACCTTCGCGGTCGCGGAACTGCAGATGGTCGGAGTACTGGCCGGCGGGGGCCGGCGCAGCGCCGTGCTCCGTGACCCCGGCGGGCGCGTCCATCGTGTCGGGGTCGGCGACTACGTCGGACGCGACTTCGGCCGCGTCCACGCCATCGGCCACGCCGGGCTGGACCTGGTGGAGTCGATCGCCGACGGCAGCGGCGGCTGGGTGAGGCGTTCGCGCACGCTCCCGCTGTTCCGCCCGGACCCGGACTCGAAACCTGCCCATATGGAGGAGCCTGCCGATGCGTGATCGCCGGCGACCGGCACGGAACGCCGCCCTCGGCACGGCGCTCGCGCTGCTGTCCGCCCTCGGCGCCGGCGCGGCGGAGTCGCCCGTGCCGGCGCAGTTCACCGGAGCGCCGCTCACGCTCGACTTCCAGGACATCGAGACCCGTGCCGCCCTGCAGCTCATCGCCGACTTCTCGGACCGCAACCTCGTGGCGAGCGACGCGGTCTCCGGGAGCGTCACCCTGCGCCTGGAGCGCGTCCCGTGGGACCAGGCCCTCGACCTGATCCTGCGCACGCAGGGGCTCGACAAGCGGGAGATCGGGAACGTGCTGCTGGTCGCCCCGGCCGCCGAGATCGCGGCCAGGGAGCGGCTCGAGCTCGAGAACCGCAGGCAGTTCTCGGAACTCGCGCCGCTCACCACGGAGTTCCTCCGGATCCGGTACGCGAGCGCCGCCGAACTGTTCGAACTGTTCGGCGGAACGGAGAGCCCCGCCGGGCTGTCGGACCGCGGCAGCGTCATCGTGGACGAACGCACCAACGCCGTGATCCTGACGGACACCGCGGAGCGGATCGCCGATATCCGGGCGGTCATCGCGCAACTCGACGTCCCCGTCCGGCAGGTCACGATCGAATCCCGCGTCGTCAACGCGAACGTCAACTTCTCCACCCAGCTCGGCATCCGCTGGGGCGCCGCGGCCCTGCGCGCCGGCGGCGGCGCCGCCCTCAAGCTCGGCGGCAGCCTCGAGACCCTGGCGCAACTGCAGCAGGCGGCGACGGACGGCAGCGGCGGCGCGGCGGCGCGGGACCATCTCGTCGCGGACCTCGGCATATCGGACGCCGGGACCACGCGACTCGGCATCGGTATCACCGACGCCGCCGACTACCTCCTGGACGTCGAGATCTCCGCGCTCGCGAGCGAAGGGCATGCGGAGGTGATCGCGCGCCCCACCCTCGTCACCGCCGACAAGCAGCCGGCGACGATCCAGTCCGGCGTGGAGATCCCGTACCAGGAGGCGAGCAGTTCGGGCGCCACCTCCACCGCGTTCAAGGAAGCCGTGCTGTCCCTCAGCGTGACGCCCCGCATCACGCCGGACGAACGCATCATCATGGACCTCGCGGTCAACCAGGACTCGGTCGGACAGGTCTACAACGGGGTGCCCAGCATCGACACCACGTCGATCGCAACCCGCGTACTGGTCGACAACGGCGCAACGATCGTGCTCGGCGGCATGTTCCGCACGAACCGCAACGTGGCGATCGCCCGTACACCGCTGCTCGGCGACGTGCCGTTCCTGGGTCGGCTGTTCCGACGCACCCTCACGCGTGACGACAAGCAGGAGCTCCTCATCTTCATCACCCCGCGAATCGTCGGGTCGGCTTCCGCGAAAGCGGTTGCCGCGGTTCCTCCCACCGCCCGCCCCGAGCCCTCGCCGCCTTGAAAACCACCGGGCACGACGTTAGCTTCGCTGCTTCGCGGACGCGCCATGGCGACCGGCGGAGGTGGGTCCCTGGGAGGTCGGCGTGGCTGGGCCGGAGGCGGCGCCGATGCCGAGCGGCAGGCGCAGGCGCTTGCTCCGCAAGCGGCCGGATCGGCTTTGGGGCGCTTCCATGAAACACAGCGTGTTCCTCATCGGGATGATGGCGTCCGGGAAGACCACCATCGGCCGGCACCTCGCGAACGCCCTCGGCCTCGACTTCATCGACGCCGACCAGGTCATCGAGGAACGGGCCGGAGCCGACATCGCGTGGATCTTCGACCTCGAGGGCGAGGCCGGCTTCCGGGAACGCGAGGAGGCCGTCATCGACGAACTGACCCGCCGTGACGGCATCGTGCTCGCGACCGGCGGCGGCGTCGTGTTGCGCCGGGCAAACCGCGCCCGGCTGCGCGAGCGCGGGATCGTGGTATACCTCGACACGCCGCTGCAGCGTCTCGTTGCGCGCACGCGCAACGACAGGAACCGCCCCCTGCTCAGCGGCGGCAACGCCGAGGCGACCCTCGGCCGTCTGCTCGAGGAGCGGGGCGCACTCTACGACGAGACGGCGGAGCTGACCATCCGCGTCGGCACGGGATCGCCCCGCTCGATCGCGGACCTCATCGTCAACCGGCTGGAGGCATGGGAGGGAGCGGCAGGACGGGAGGGATCGCAAGGACGGAAAGAAAGGAAAGGACGGGAACAGCGGAACGCAGGGGAGGAAGGCTAGAAATGGCAGTCACGGGACACCCGCACGCCCTGACCGTTACCGTCGACCTCGCAGAACGGTCCTATCCGATCCGGATCGGCCGTGGCCTGCTCGGCCAGACGGACCTGCTCGACGGCTTCCTGGCCGGGAACCAGGCCCTCGTCGTGACCAACGACGTGGTCGGCGCCCACTACCTGGACCGCACCCTGGCGAGCCTGCCGGGACACGTCCGGGCACACGTCATGTCGCTGCCGGACGGCGAGTCGTTCAAGACCCTCGCGACGTTCTCCGACATCATCGACCGGCTGATCGCCGAGCGTCACGACCGCAGCACCACGATCGTCGCCCTCGGCGGAGGGGTGGTCGGAGACGTGGCCGGCTTCGCCGCGGCCGCCTACCAGCGCGGCGTCGCCTACATCCAGGTCCCGACGACACTGCTCGCGCTGGTGGACTCCTCCGTCGGCGGCAAGACCGCGGTCAACCACCCCGGCGGCAAGAACCTGATCGGCGCCTTCCACCAGCCGCGTTGCGTGGTCGCGGACCTCGACACCCTCGACACGCTGCCCGAGCGCGAACTGCGCGCGGGCATGGCCGAAGTGATCAAGTACGGCGTCATTTTCGACGCGGACTTCTTCGACTGGATCGAAGAACACCTGCCGGCCCTTCTCGCCCGCGACACGGACGCGTTGCGTCACGCGGTGGCGCGGTCCTGCGAGATCAAGGCGGAGGTCGTGCAGGCGGACGAACGCGAATCGGGCGTGCGGATGATCCTGAATTTCGGCCACACGTTCGGCCACGCGCTCGAGGCCGTTACGGGCTACGCGACCCTGCTGCACGGCGAGGCCGTGGCGATCGGGATGGTGCTGGCGGCCGACCTCGCGGCGCGGCTCGGTACGCTGCCGAAGACATCCGCCGAACGCATCCGCGACGTCGTGGCGCGCGCGGGGTTGCCGACGAACCCCCCGGCCGCCGCCCCGGCGGTGGTCCTCGAGGCGATGGGCATGGACAAGAAGGTTGCGGACGGGAGGATCCGGCTCGTGCTGCCGGAACGCATCGGCGCCGTGCATGTCACCGACACGGTGCCCGTGTCCGATATCGCCGCCGCGCTCGCGGGCGCCGGTAGCTGATCCGAAGCTGACTTCGCCGGGGCGCGCTTGCGTTCTCTACGCGGTTTGCAACACGTCCCTGAAGCAGGCAAAACTCCCCGACCGATTCCGGAGCGGGTCGATGTGCAGCCCGATCCGTTGGGCCGCATCCAATTTCCTGAGACCCGTGGCATAGTACCCGTGCCGGCGCAAGACCCTCTCGAACGCTTCTGCCGTTCCACCCAATATTGCATCCGGATCACGGAACTTCGCTCGCCGCGGCGTGTTATCCCAAACGCGAGGGTAAGCGCTTCGCACCGCCGTCCAGTCCCCGAAGTACCAAGCTTCCAGCTCCTCTATCACAATTCGGTTCGCTACTTGCCACGAACCCCCTCCAGCCTCTTTTCGCGTGATCAAGCCCGCCTCAACCGCTGCTCGCTCAAGAGCGCACTTCAGCACTTTACAATCGTCCTCATCGCGATCGACCAGCACGACAATCCGATAGTGTTCCGGCAACCACTTGCGATAGCCCCGCAACCGGCTACCGATCTTGCGAAACAGATCAGGCTTGCCATTGAAGGTCCGAATAGCCGCCGTGCTTCCTTCCGGTAGCATCCGCGGCAATATCCTGTCTAGGAAGGCCTCCATTGACGGCTCTTCAATCAGCAGTTCGAAGTGATGCCCACTCATCCAAGACGTATGCCATGTTGTGTCAGTGGGTCACCAACGCCGAACTGGCCTTCCATCCACAGGTCCCCGAGCGTCGCCCCTTCTTCTACGAACTCGCTGACACCCTGTAGATCCTTGGCCCGATCCACCCGTGCGTACCCGTCCACATCCCGCCACAGGATTCGCACTTCCGCCGGCCGCAGCCGATTCAGAAAAAACGGAGAGTGTGTGGTGACGAGTAGCTGCGTGCGCTGGCACGCTGACCTGCACTCCTCCGCCAGCTCGGGCAGTAGTCTTGGGTGCAGGAAGTTCTCGGGCTCTTCAATGCCGATCAGCTTCGGAGGTTCCGGGTCATGCAGCACCGTTAGGTACGCCAGCATTTTCAGCGTGCCATCAGATGCAAAGCGGGACAATACCGGCTGGGAAAAGGGCGCGTCCTTGATCAGCAACAGAAGCCGACTATCCGCCAACACTTCGGCATCCACTCTCTCTACTCGTGGTATCCGACGCCGCAGTATGTCGAAGATCGCTTCCAATCTATCTGGGTGTTGTTCGTGCAGGTGTTGAATCACGTTGGGCAGGTTCCCCCCCGTCGGCGAGAGCCTCTCCTCAGCCCCAGCTTCCGGATTGGTGCGCGCAGCGTCGGCCGACAAATAGGACAAATGCCAGCTTAGGATAAACTCCCGTAACGCGACCACACGCGGATTCTCCGCCAACGTCCCCAGAGTGCTCACGGCCAACATATCCGGTCCAGACAGCTTACGTCGCACTCGCGAGTCATCCAGCTCCGGCATCTCGCCTGTGATTACCTCCCCGTCGCCCTCTCGGTAGTCCATAAAAGTAAACGGCTTCCCGGCTTGCCCCCGAGTCCAGCGCAAGAACTCATGGCTTACCACTGGCCGACCACGTGACTCATCTATCTCCAAGTGGTAGGTGATCAGTGGTGATTTCGGGTTCTTTTGTCGTTCCCGGTACTTCAACTCAATGACTATCGGGCCTTCGCTATCGCGGCTCCGGAGCTCTCGGAACCGTCCACGGCGATCCCAGGCTTTGCCAATGCCATCGGAAAGGCACTCAGCGAGAAACGCAAAAACGTCGAACAAGGTCGACTTGCCGCTCCCGTTCGGGCCCAGGAGGACCGTCAACGGAGTCATGTCACGAATGGTCACGTCACGCAAGGCGCGATAGTTCTTGACCCGGAGCTGTGTTACACGAGGCGGGACGATATCACTCATCGAACATGCCTCTTGCGTTGACGACCGCCCGATCCGGCTTACTCGTCGCCGCGCCAGGCCCGGACGAGGGCTGCCTGTTCCATGGCGGGCAGCGCCGCGTAGTGGCTGAAGGCCATCGTGAAGCTCCCCTCCCCGCCGGACAGCGAATTCAGCCGCGAGTGGTAGCCCTGCACCTCCTTGAGCGGCGCCTGGCCAAGCACTTCGGCGCGTCCGCCGGCCAGCACGTTCGTGCCCTTCACGGAACCGCGCATGCCGGAAAGGTCGCCCGCGACGTCCCCCATGCAGGCTTCCGGCACGGTCACGCTCACGTCGACGACGGGCTCCATGACGATCGGCGCCGCGGCGTTCACCGCATTGACGAAGGCGCGCTTGCCGGCCTGCACGAAGGCGATTTCCTTCGAGTCGACGGAGTGATGCTTGCCGTCGTGGACAATGGCGCGCACGTCCTGCAGCGGATGTCCGGAGATGGCGCCCTCGTGCAGGACCTCGCGGACCCCTTTCTCCACCGCCGGGATGAACTGGGTCGGGATCACGCCTCCCACGACCTCGTTGACGAACTCGAAGCCCTCGCCCCGGGGCAACGGCTCGATGCGCAGGAAGACCTCGCCGAACTGTCCCGCGCCGCCGGTCTGTTTCTTGTGCCGATGGTGTCCGTCGGCCCTGGACGTGATCGTTTCCCGGTACGCGATCGACGGCAGCGCCGTGGACACCCTGACGCCGTACTTCTGCGCCAGTTCGTCGAGGACCACGCGCAGGTGCAACTCACCGATGCCGCGCAGCACGGTCTCGTTCATCGAGGCGACCTGGTCGAGGCGCAGCGTTGGATCCTCCGCGCAGAACACGCCGAGCCCTTCGTTGGCCTTCTGCGCCTCCGCATCCGTCTCGGTGCTGATGGCCCGTCCGTACATCGGTTCCGGCAAGGGGAGCGACTCGAGGCGCGCGTCGTCCTGCTCGTGGTCGTCGTGCAGGACCGCGCCGAAGAAGACATCCTCCGCACGCGGAATGGCGCCAATGTCCCCCGCGGTCGCCGCTTCCACCTCCGTGTGCTCGCCCCCGTTCAGTTTCAGGAGGTGGCTGATCTTGAGCGGCTTGCGCGCATCGCCGACGAACACCTGCCCGCCGCGCCGCAACGTTCCCTGGTGGACCCGGAAAATCGCCATGCGCCCGCGGAACGGGTCGATGTCCACCTTGACGACATGCGCGATCGCAGCGGCGCCGGGGTCCGGAGACACCGCGATCGGCGCGGCGGCCTCCCCCGCGACGAACGCCGGCGGGTTGCCCTCCCCGGGAGACGGCATCAGTTTCTCGAACACCTCGAGCAGTTCCGGAATGCCGGCGCCGGTCGCGGCCGACGTGAAGCACACGGGCACCAGGTGCCCTTCGCGCAGGGCCGTTTCGAACGCGTCGTGCAACTGGTCGGCGGAAACCTCCCCCTGGTCGAGGTACGCCTCCATCAGGTCGTCGTCCACCTCGACGACCTGGTCGACGATCCGTTCGTGCGCCGACTCGACCGAACCGATGTCCGTGTCGTCGCCGTCGTCCCGGAAGAACACGTCGACCACCCGCGCGCCGCCGTCTGCCGGCAGGTTGAGCGGCAGGCACTCCGAACCGAAGACGGTCCGGATCTGCTCCAGCACGGCGGCGGTGTCCGCGCCCTCCGCGTCGATCCTGTTGACCACGATCATGCGGCACAGCCGTCGCTCCGCGGCTGCGTCCATGGCCCGCTGCGTCATCATCTCCACGCCGGTCGCCGCGTTGACCACGACGGCCGCGGTCTCCACCGCCGGCAGCACCGCGAGCACGCGGCCCACGAAGTCCGGGTGGCCCGGGGTGTCGAGCAGGTTCACGTGCACGCCGCCGTGGTCGAAGTGACAGAACCCGGTCGTCAGCGAGTGCTTGAGTTCCTTCTCGTGGGGAGCCGAGTCGGAGACCGTCGTGCCGGCGTCGACCGAACCCTGGTGCGCGATCTTCCCCGCGCGGTGCAGCAGCGCCTCCGCAAGTTCCGTCTTGCCGGCGCCTCCGTGTCCAACGAGTGCGATGTTACGGATGTCTTCGGTGGTGTAGGCCACGTCCCAAGGTCCCTCCCTGCCAGGCAAGCCGGAGCGACGGGGTCGCCGGCCGCAATGTTCTCATGGCGCCGGCGCCCTCGAGCCGCCTCGGCGGCGTATGGACGCGACCCCTGTGGGAGCGGGGCGAGCCCAGGCAACGCACCGGCAAGGGGAGCGATTCTACGGCCCTCGCGGGGCGCGCCACAAATCCGCGCGCGGCGGCGCCGGCCAGGGGTCGGCCGGCCCGCACGGCCCGCTACGGCAACACCGTGGAACCGGTCAGGTACAGGTCGATCTCCCGCGCCGCCTCGCGGCCCTCGTTGATGGCGCGCACGACGAGGGACTGGCCGCCCCGGCAGTCGCCCGCGGCGAACACCTTGTCGCGGCTGGTGCGGTACAGGCCCTTCGTCGCGCGGTAGTTGGTGCGTTCGTCGCGCTCGAGGCCCAGGTGGTCCGGGATCCCGCCTTCGGGGCCGAGAAAGCCCATGGACAGGAAGACCAGGTCCGCGTCCCACGTGCGCTCCGAACCTTCGAGGGGCTCGAAGCGGCCGTCCCGAAGCGCGACGTCCACCGTGCGGACCCCCGTGAGCGAGCCGCTGCCGTCACCCGTGAACTCGACGGCCGAAATGGCGTACACACGCGGATCCTCGCCGAACCGGGCGGCCGACTCCTGGTGCGCGTAGTCGACGCGCAGGATGACCGGCCACGTGGGCCACGGGTTGTGCGGGGCGCGTTGCGGCGGCGGCGCGGGAAAGATCTCGAAGTTGACGAGGGACCTGCAGCCGTGGCGCAGGGCCGTGCCGATGCAGTCGGCGCCCGTGTCGCCGCCGCCGATGACGATGACGTGCTTGTCCTTGGCCGAGATGTATGCCCGATCCTCGAGGTTGGAATCGAGGAGGCTCTTGGTGTTGGCCGTCAGGTAGTCCATGGCGAAGTGGACGCCCTCGAGCTCCCGGCCGGGGATCGGCAGGTCCCGGGGCACCGTGGCGCCGGTCGCCAGCAGGAGCACGTCGTGCCCGTCGCAGAGCGTCCGGACGTCGATACCCCCGTTCGACCCGTCTCCGACATCGGCGTCCGTGACGAACTCGATACCTTCGGCGCGCATGAGGTCCAGACGCCGCTCGACGATCGAGAGCTTGTCGAGCTTCATGTTGGGAATGCCGTAGGTGAGCAGTCCGCCAACGCGGTCGGCGCGTTCGTAGACGGTCACCCGGTGGCCCGCCTGGTTGAGCTGCGCGGCGGCCGCAAGGCCCGCGGGACCGGACCCGACGATGGCCACGGTCCGCCCGGTACGGGCCGGGGGCGGCATTGGCACCACCCACCCTTCCTCGAAGCCGCGGTCGATGATCGCCATCTCGATGTTCTTGATGGTCACGGCCGGGTCGGTGATCCCGAGCACGCAGGCGCCCTCGCAGGGCGCCGGACACACGCGCCCGGTGAACTCCGGGAAGTTGTTGGTCTTGTGCAGCCGGTCGAGGGCATCGCGCCAATGCCCGCGGTAGACGAGGTCGTTCCACTCGGGAATCAGGTTGTGGATGGGGCAACCGTCGTTCGACTGGCAGAACGGCACGCCGCAGTCCATGCATCGCGCACCCTGCTCGGCCAGGCGCGGCGCGTCGTGCTCGGTGTAGATCTCCGTGAAGTCCAGAATGCGCGTTGCCGCGTCCCTGTAGGGCGCGGCATGGCGCTCGAACTCCTTGAAGCCGGTCGGCTTGCCCATGAAACGTCTACGCGGCCGACGGCTATCCGCTTGCCGCCACCTGCGCCACGGCGAGGCTCCTCTGCTCGAGTACGCGCTTGTAGTCGAGCGGCATGACCTTGACGAAACGGGACAGCGCCGGCCCCCAGTCCGCCAGGATCGCGGCGGCGACCGCGGAGCCCGTGTATTGCGCGTGGCGCGCGACCAGTTCCTTCAGTTCGGCGACGTCCGCGTTGGCGACGACCGGTTCCAGGGCCACCATCTCGGTATTGCAGCGGGCGCGAAAGCGCGTCTCGGGATCCCACACGTAGGCGATCCCGCCGCTCATGCCCGCCGCGAAATTCCTGCCCGTCGGGCCGAGCACGACCGCGCGGCCGCCCGTCATGTATTCGCACCCGTGGTCGCCGACGCCTTCGACCACCGCGCGGGCGCCGGAGTTGCGCACGCAGAAGCGCTCCGCGGCGATGCCCCGGAAGTAACACTCGCCGCCGGTCGCCCCGTACAGGACGACGTTGCCGACCAGGACCTGCTCCTCCGCACGGAACGGGCTCGAGCGGGGCGGATAGATGACGAGGCGTCCGCCGGAGAGCCCCTTGCCCACGTAGTCGTTGGCGTCGCCCTCCACCTCCAGCGTGACCCCCTTGGCGAGCCACGCGCCGAAGCTCTGGCCGGCGCTGCCCTCGAAGCGGAAGTGAATCGTGTCGTCCGGGAGCATCCGCGGGCCCACGCGCCGGATGATCTCGTGCGACAGCATGCCGCCGACCACGCGGTTCACGTTCTTGAGCGGCAGGCTCGCCCGCACTTGTTCGCCGCGCGCGAGCGCCGGCTCGGCGAGCCGGATGAGTTCGTTGTCCAGGGCCGCGTCGAGGCCGTGGTCCTGGGCGTGCATGCGGTAGACGCCGAGGCAGTCGTCGGGCTCCCGGGCCGGCGCCAGGATCTGGGACAGGTCGAGGCCGGAGGCCTTCCAGCGGTCGACGGCCGTATCGACGTCGAGAGCGTCCACGCGGCCGATCATCTCGCTGACGGTGCGGAATCCCAACGCCGCCATGATCGCCCGCAACTCCTCCGCCACCATGAAGAAGTAGTTCACGACGTGCTCGGGCGCGCCGGCGAACTTCGCGCGCAGCCCCGGATCCTGGGTCGCGATCCCCACCGGACAGGTGTTGAGGTGGCACTTGCGCATCATGATGCAGCCGAGCGCGATGAGCGGCGCCGTGGCGAACCCGAACTCCTCCGCCCCGAGCAGGGCCGCCACGGCGACATCGCGGCCCGTCTTCAGTTGGCCGTCCGTCTGCAGCACCACGCGCGAGCGCAGGTTGTTCATCACGAGCGTCTGGTGCGTCTCGGCGACGCCGAGCTCCCACGGCACCCCGGCGTGCTTGATCGAGGTCAGCGGCGAAGCGCCCGTCCCGCCGGTGTCCCCGGCGATCACCAGGTGATCGCTGCGGGCCTTCGTCACCCCCGCCGCGACGGTCCCGACACCGAACGCCGCCCCGAGCTTGACGGAGATGCGGGCGGACGGGTTCGCGTTCTTCAGGTCGTGAATGAGCTGCGCGATGTCCTCGATCGAGTAGATGTCGTGGTGCGGCGGCGGACTGATGAGGCCGACGCCGGGCGTCGAATGGCGGATGGCCGCGATCGTCTCGTCGACCTTGGGGCCCGGCAGCTCGCCGCCTTCGCCCGGTTTCGCACCCTGGACGATCTTGATCTGCAGTTCGTCGGCGTTCGAGAGATAGTTGATGGTCACGCCGAAACGGCCGCTCGCCACCTGCTTGATCGCCGAGCGCTTCGAGTCGCCGTT
This sequence comes from Pseudomonadales bacterium, assembly GCA_963664635.1. Classification (GTDB taxonomy): domain Bacteria; phylum Pseudomonadota; class Gammaproteobacteria; order Pseudomonadales; family Azotimanducaceae; genus VXNE01. The sequence goes on from OY761542.1 coordinate 3,320,153, forward strand.
CGGCAGCGGCGTGTAACGTGCCTCGTCCTCGCCGCCCTCGCCCGTGTTCGACTTGCCGCCGATGCGGTTCATCGCGACGGCGAGCGACTCGTGCGCTTCCGCGGAGATGGAGCCGAAGCTCATGGCCCCGGTGGCGAAGCGCTTGACGATCTCCGCCGCGGGCTCGACGGCATCGAGTTCGACGGGGCCGCCGGCGGCGCCCGGCCGGAACCGCAACAGCCCGCGCAGGGTGCTCTGGCGGGTGTTCTCTTCGTTGACGTGCCGCGCGAACCGCCAGTAGGCATCGGCGCTGTTCGTGCGCGCCGCCACCTGCAGGTCCGCCATCGCCGCAGGATCCCACATGTGCGTGTCGCCGCCGCGGCGCCAGTGGAAATCGCCGGGGTTGGGGAGCACCGGCAGGGCCACGGTGTCACGCGGCGGATAGCCGATCGCGTGGCGGCGCTGCATCTCTTCCGCCAGCACCTCGAAGCCCACGCCCTGCACGCGGCTCGCGGTCCCGGCAAAACAGCGTTCCACGACTTCGTCCGCCAGGCCCACGGCCTCGAAGATCTGCGCGCCCTTGTAGGACTGCAGCGTCGAGATGCCCATCTTGGCCATCACCTTGAGCATCCCCTTGGCCACGCCCTTCCTGTACGCGGCGACCACATCGGCGTCGTTCGCGACATGCTCGGCGTCGTCCAGGTAGCCGTTGCGGCGGGCGTCCCACAACGCCTCGAAGGCCAGGTACGGGTTGACGGCGTCCGCGCCGTACCCCACGAGCAGGCAGTGATGGTGGACCTCGCGGGCCTCCCCGGTCTCCACCACGATGCCGATCCGCGTACGCGCGTGGGTCCGCACCAGGTGGTGGTGCACCGTGCCGACGGCGGCGAGCGCACTGATCGGCATCCGCTCCGGCCCGGTCGCCCGGTCCGACAACACGATCAGGCTGTACCCGGCTTCGATCGCGTCGCTCGCCGCGCCGGAAATGCGGTCGAGCGCCGCGAGCAGCCCGTCCTTGCCGGACCCTGCCGGGAAGGTGATGTCGATCTCCCGGGCGCGCCAGCCGCGGTGATCCATGGTCTTGAGCGCGGCGAGTTCCTCGTTGGCGAGGATCGGATGCGGAACGCGCAGCCGCCGCGCATGCGCGGCGGTCGACGCGAGCAGGTTGCGCTCCGGCCCGACGTAGCACTCGAGCGCCATGATGACTTCTTCCCGAATCGAGTCGATCGCGGGGTTCGTCACCTGGGCAAATAGCTGCTTGAAATAGTCGTAGAGCATGCGCGACTTGTCCGACATGACCGCCAGCGCCGCGTCGTTGCCCATCGAGCCGAGCGGGTCGCGCAGTTCGAGCACGATGGGCAGCAGCATGAACTGCATCGTCTCGGCGGTGTACCCGAACGCCTGCATGCGCGCCATCAGCGTGGCCGCGTCCAGGCCCGGCGTCCCGGCCGTCGCGGCGGGCAGGTCGGCGAGTTCGATGCGCTCGCGGTCCAGCCACTCCCGGTAGGGCCGCTCCGCCGCCCACTCCGTCTTGATCTCCTCGTCCGGGATGAGGCGTCCCCGGTCGAAGTCGATGAGAAAGATCTTGCCCGGCTGCAGCCGTCCCTTGGCCACCACCCGCGCCGGGTCCACGGGGACCACGCCGACCTCCGACGCCATGATGCAACGGTCGTCGTCGGTCACGTAGTAGCGCGACGGGCGCAGGCCGTTGCGGTCGAGCACCGCGCCGATGTACTTGCCGTCGGTAAAGGCGATCGACGCCGGACCGTCCCACGGCTCCATCAGGCAGGAGTGATACTCATAGAACGCGCGCTTCGCGTCCGGCATGTCCGGATGCTGCTGCCAGGCCTCCGGAATCATCATCAGGACCGCTTCCTGCAGGGTCCGGCCGGTCATCAGGAGGAACTCCAGCGCGTTGTCGAACGTGCCCGAGTCCGAGCAGTCCGGTTCCACCACCGGGAACAGTTCGGCCAGGTCGTCGCCGAACAGGTCGGTCTCGACGACCCCCTCGCGCGCGTTCATCCAGTTCACGTTGCCGAGCAGCGTGTTGATCTCGCCGTTGTGGCTCATGAAGCGGTTCGGCTGGGCCCGGTCCCAGGACGGGAACGTGTTCGTCGAGAAGCGAGAGTGCACCATGGCCAGGTGCGAGGCGTAGTCCGGGTCGCGCAGGTCGCCGTAGAACGGGAACATCTGGTGGGGCGTCAGCATGCCCTTGTAGACGACGATCTTGGTGGAGAGGCTGCACACGTAGAAGAGCTGCCGCTCCGCGAGCGCGGCATCTCCCCTGAGACGCCGTGTCGCCTGCTTGCGGATCAGGTAGAGCCGGCGCTCGAGGGCGTCGCCGGACAATCCCGCCGCCGCGCCGATGAACAGTTGCTCCATGCGCGGCATCGCCGCCCGGGCGGCGTTGCCGATATCGGCGCCGTCGGGGTCGGTCGGCAGCGCCCGCCAGCCGAGGAGCTGCTGGCCCGCGGCCGCGACGACCTCCTCGACCACCCGCTTGCAGTGCGCGCGCTCCGCCGCGTCCCGGGGCAGGAAAACGTTTCCGGCGCCGTATGCCCCGGGCGCCGGGAGCTCGACGGAGAGCGATTCGCGCGCCACCCTCGCCAGCAGGGCGTGCGGGAGGCCCGTCAGGATGCCCGCGCCGTCGCCGGTGTTCTTCTCGTACCCCAGCCCGCCCCGGTGTACCATGCAGCAGTTCATGTGCTCGGCGTCCCGGATGATCCGGTTGCTCGCACGTCCCTTGATGTCGCAGATGAATCCGACCCCGCAGGAATCCCTCTCCGCGGCGGGTCGGTACAGTCCGTAGGGTTCGGGCAACCCCAGCGTCAACTGCTCCTCGAGGCTCCGCATCGCAAGGTCTCTCCGTAGTCGGGCTTAAGTCGGGCTTGTTCGTCCGGCTCAGCGGCGCGCGGGGTTTGGGTCGGCCGTGGGCGAACGGCGGAACATGGCAGAAAAGACCGTCCTTGGCAAGTGGAGCACCGCCGGACATCATCGATTCGGGACGGCAAAGGGACATAAAAACATGAAGTTAAGGAATATTCTTCAACTCTTCATCATGTCTCTGCCGCTCCTCGCAGCCCTTGGGCGGGCAGAGGAAGCGGAACACGACCCGCACCACGAGCACGATCATGCCCTCGAGGTGGTCGTGGTCACCGGCTCCCTCGACAGTCTCCCGGGCGATCACGTCCACTCCGTCTTCGGCTTCCACAAGTCCCTGCTCGAGACGCCGCGCTCGGCGTCGAGCGTCAGCGAAGAGATGATGAGCCGCTTCAACATGCGCGACATCGACGAACTCATCGCCGTCGCACCCGGCACCTTCACCCAGTCTTTCTTCGGCGTGGCGGGCTCGCTCGAAATTCGCGGCGCGCCGGGCGAGACGTATTTCCGGGGCGTGCGGCGGCTCGACAATCCGGGCAACTACCCCACGCCGATCGGCGCCTCCGACCGCGTCGACATCGTGCGGGGACCGCCTTCTCCCATCCACGGCCCCGCGAAGATCGGCGGCTACCTCGACTTCACGCCGAAGTCCGCCCGCATCGAGGAGACCGGGGAATTCATCGAGGACACCGAGGGCGCCGTCAGCGTCGATTTCGGGAGCTGGGACCGGCGCGTCGTGACCGCCGAGACCGGCGGGCCGGGCCGCCTCGGAGCACAGGACTTCGGCTACTGGTTCTACGGCGAGTTCGAGGACTCCGGCAGCTACTACCGGGACAGCGGCACGGAGCAGTCCACGGTGCAGGCATCCTTCGACCTCGACCCGTTACCCGGCCTGCAACTGCAGTTCGGCTTCATGTACCACGACTTCGACGGCGCGCAGAACTCCGGCTGGAATCGGCTGACCCAGGACCTGGTCGACGACCGCATCTATGTCACCGGGCGGCCGTCCCCCCTGGACGCCGACGGCGACGGACGCATCTCCCACCAGGAGTTCGACGTCGACGGGGACGGCTTCACGGACCTGAGTCCGTTCGCCGCCGGCCTCGTGCCCGGCAACCGGAGCGCACTCGACTCCACCGACGGCAACGTCTGCACGATCGGCGAGACGCCGGTGTTCGGCTGCCGCACCGAACTGCTGGGCCTCGTCGACGTCGGTACGGCGAAGCTCGGCACCAGCCAGGTCCTCGTGACCTCCGACGACATCCTCGCCAATGAGTCGCTGGTGGTGTACTTCGATGCGTTTTTCACGACGGACACCGGCTGGGAGTGGCGCAACCAGCTCTACTTCGAGTCGTCGGACCACCTCAACGAGTCCCTGCACACGTTCTCCCAGTTCCACGACACGTCGGTGATCGAGGACAAGGCCGTCCTGTCGCGTGTCCTGCATACGGACGCGGCGACGGTGAGCCTGCAGCTATCCCCCTCCGTGCGCTTCACCCAATTCGACCATGGCGACGACTACACCAACGAGTACTTCGACCGGCGGGACCTGACCCGGCCCCCGAGCGCGCTCGACCTCCGCCTCCTGGCAACCCGGATCGACCGCGACTACACCGAGTACTACATCGGCGACACCCTGGATATCGGCGTCGCCGCGCTGGCCGACGTCACGTGGGACAACGGCCTCGCCCTGGTCGCCGGCGTCCGCCACGACACGATCGACATGGAGAGCCGGCAGCCGGTGGACAAGCTCCTGCTCGCAAGTTCGAACAACTTCTGCACGGTCGCCCGGGACTGCGTCATCGCAGCCGCCGACGATCGCGTCGACGGCGTGTCCTGGACCGTGTCGCTCAGCTACATGTCGGAAATGGGGCTGATTCCCTACGTCACCGCCTCGCGGCAGTCCACCATCATCGCCGGCCAGGGGTCCGAGATCACGACCGCCAACATCGCGGGCGGGACCGCCTTCGACGCCTCCGAGCTGCGCGAGGTGGGTATCAAGGGCAGCCTCCTCGGCGGCGCGCTCTACTTCGCCCTCGCGCGGTTCGAGCAGACCCGCACGGATTTCTCCGCCCAGGCCGTGGTGACCAACCAGGCCACGGAGACCGACGGCACCGAGCTCGAGCTGCGCTGGGTCGTGAACGAACGGCTGCTGCTGACCCTCGGGTACGCCGACGTCAAGGTGGTCAACCTCAACACGAAGGACGCCGGCGGACGGTTCAGCTTCATCGGCGCCGACGATGTCCCCGGCATTGCGCCGGGGGCTTTCTACGGCGGGGCCCTGGCGGGGATCGTCCTGCGCCCGGGAGCGAGCGGCGCCCGCCGCGCCGGCGTGCCGGAGCAGATCTGGTCGCTGACCGGAACGTACGACTTCGGCAGCGGGATCGCCGCGAGCGCCAGCGTGATCGACGTGGATGCGGCGCCGGCGGGCTTCTCCAACTCGGTGACCCTCCCCGCGTACACCCTGGTCAACGCCGGGATTGTCTACGAGCGCGGCCCCTGGACGTTCAACGTCACCGCCAAGAACCTGGCCGACGAACGCTACTTCCGATCCAACTTCCCGAATCTGTTCGGGGGCGTCATCGTGCTGCCGGAGCTGCCGAGGCACTATGCCGCGCGGATGCAGTACCGCTGGTGACCGCGCGGCCCCCCGGGCGCCGCCGGTTACAGGGACCGCGCGAAGCCGACGATCGACCGCAGCGTCTCCGCGCACACCTCCGGGATCACGTCGAACATCGCGTCCGCGCCGTGGCTCGTCCCGTGTACCGTGCGCCCGACGGCGGGCACGCCCGCGGCCGCGAGCTTCCGGTAGTACGCCAGCCCTTCGTCGCGCAGGGGGTCAAGTTCGTTGACGGACACGATGTGCGGAGGGAGCCCCGCGAGGTCCGCCACGCTCGCGTGGAGGGGCCAGGCCAGGGGATCGGTTCGGTCCGGTCCTCCCCGATCATAGGCCTTGGCAAGACGGGCAAACATCGAGCCGTGCATGCCGCCGTACCCGTCGTTTTCCCGCAACGATACGAGTTCGGCGGGCGGCTCGGCATAGGCGCCGGAGATGTACGGGCACAGCGCGTACACGCCATCGATCCGGTCGATCCACCCCTCGCGGCCCGCCTTCAGCGCCGTGGCGAGGCAGAGATTGCCGCCACCGGACTCACCCGACACGACGACGGTCGACACGCCGAGATGCGCACGCTGGGCATCCACCCAGCGTACCGCCGCCGCGCAGTCGTCGAGTCCCGCCGGGAACGGATGATTGCCGAGCTTGCCTCCGCCGTTGCGGAATTCCACGCCGACCACCAGTACGCCCATCTCGGCGAGGCTCCTGCGCCAGAGCACGGTCATCGGGTCGGCCGCGCTGCTGAGGACCATGCCTCCGCCGTGGAGGTGGACGATTGCCGGCCAGGGGCCGTCGCCGTCCGCCGGACGATCCAGGTGGAGGGCGATGGCGTTGCCGTCAACGCCGGCGATGGTCTCCGTGGTGGACTCGACGCCTTCGAAAGCCGGAAGACTCGCGAGAAGCGCCGACCCCTGCGCGTCCGACGCCGACTCCAGGGCAGCGCAATAGGCGAGGCACTCCTCGTAGGACGCTTCCGGCGCGACCGGCTCCATGCCCGGCAGGATGGTGCCCTCCACGCCGAAGACGGCCGCGAGACGCGGGTCCACGCGGGGATCCGCCTCGAGCGTCAGGTCCGGATCGCCGAGCCTGCCCGGCAGCCTGTCTTCCACGGCGCCGCGTCCGCTCCCAGCGGCCATCAGGCGAACGGATCCGTACCGGTGCGCATGAACCCCGGCACGCGCTCCCAGTCCGGGTTGCGGCTATCCGCGTACGGATAGAGCGACTTGCCAATCACCCGCTCGAGTTCCGGGTACTTCTGCAGCAGTTGCGGCGAGGTCCCGACCTCGTAGTTCCGCTGCGGGCGCATGTAAGCGCGCATGTAGTTCTGCACGAGCGTCACCCGCAGTCCCGGCTTGGTGCGGGCTTCGGACGCGTGCCAGGTTGCCCCGTTCCAGATCGCGAGCGAGCCCGCCTTCGCGATCAACGGCACGAAACGGAACGGCGTGTTGTCGAGCTCCGACTCGTGCGGCAGCGTCGCCCGGGCCTGGTGGTGGCTGCCCGGCACGAAGACCGTCGGGCCGTCCGCAGCGCTCTCATAATCCGTGCAGATCCACGAGGCGTTGCACATGTGGGCAATCTGGCCCGCGCCGGGGGGAACCCCGTGCGAGTCGCTGTGGAGGAACACGGCGCCGTCGCCGCTGCCCTTGATGATCCAGGCCTGGCCGGAAAACACCGCGCTTTGGCCGAGCAGCCAGCGGACCAGCGCCAGGTTCACGGGATTGACCGCCGCCTCGACGAACACCTCGTCCTCCTCGAGCAGGTCCCAGTTGTTGGCCGAGACTTCCTCCCCCTTGATGGTCGAGGACAGGTGGTCACCGACAGCGACCCCGTTGCGCCGCTCGCACACGCGCAGGATCGCGTCCCGCAGCCGGTCGGCGAAGCCGTCGCTCGTGCGCATCTTCTCCGCCGGCACGATGGTCAACCCGTACGCCTCCAGCTCGACCACGTGCTCGAACAGGTCGTACTTCCTGATCTCTCCCATCAGGTCGTCGACGTCCGGATAGACTTCGTATTGGTCCAGGCTCATGCGTTGCTCCCCTTTGCCGCCCCGATTTTGCCGCTCCGATCACGCCCCGTACCCCGTGCCCGGCGCGCGTGCCCGACGATTCTAGCCCGCATTTCTCACCACGTCGCTTGTGCCAGGATGACAGGTCATTGGTTCTGCGAGGTATTTTGGTCCATCACGGCTTCGTTGACCGCCCGCGGACCGCGCTGGCCGCGCCCTCGCGGGTCTTTTGGCCCCGTGCGCGCACATGCTCCCTCAAACGCTCCCTCAACCATAGGCCCCGCCATGCTCTCGGTCGCGAGCACGCGCACGGGACCAGGATCCTCCGCGATCATCGCGCCCCGTGTTGAGAAACGTCCATGGTCGTCTTCCGACCACCCCGGAGGCATGAAATGGTGGCGAGGCATCGGAGGCGGCGGCTTCGGTCGGGATGGGGGAGAATCGCGGCGAAGGCGGGAGCGTGGTCGTCCGCATAATGGCGGAACGGCATGTTACCCCGTTGAGAAACTGACCCGACCGGACGGCGGCGAGCCCCGGACCGTGCCCGGCCCCGAGCCGTGGACGAGCAGCAAACCGCGACCGCGCCCTTGGGCGCGGGTCCCTTTCCGACCGACCGGTCCACCCGCCTTCGCCACACCCCCGATCCGACAAGGAGGCGACACGATGATGAACGACGATCTGCACGTTGTCCACGCCCGCGCGGCGGGCCTGGACGTGCACAAGATGGAGATCACGGCCACGGTGCGGCTGTGCGGGGCGGGCGGCGAGCCGGTGTGCGAGACGCGCCGCTTCGACGCGCTGCCGGAGGGCCTGGGCGAGATGGCGGGCTGGCTGGGCGGCCACCGCGTGACGGCGGCGGCGATGGAGGGGACCGGCGTGTACTGGGAGACGCCGTACGAGGCGCTCGAGGCGGCCGGCATCGAGGTGCAGCTACTGCACGCGCAGCAGGTCAAGCAACTGCGCGGGCGCAAGACCGACGTCGGCGACAGCCGCTGGCTGGCGCGCGTGTGCCAGTTCGGGCTGGGCCGGCCGAGCTTCGTGCCGCCGCGCGAGTTCCGCCAGTTGCGCGTGCTGAGCCGGCACCGGCGCACGCTGGTGGCGGAGCGCGGCCGGGTGCGCAACCGCGCCGCGAAGGTGGTCGACCGCAGCGGCGCGCGCATCGGCGGGGTGATCACCGACATCTTCGGCATGAACGGGCGGCGCATCCTCGACGGCTTGGTCGACGGGCTCGCGCGCGACGCCATCCTCGGCACGCTGAGCAGCCACGTGCGCGGCAAGCTCGACCGGCTCGGCGACGCGCTGACCGCCACGCTCGGCGCCGCCGACCGCGTCGTGCTCGCCGACCTGCTGCGCCAGCACGACGCCCTCGACCGCCGCCTCGCCGACCTCGACCGGCATCTCGCCGACGGGCTCGTGCCGCACGCCGGCCGGCTGCGCCTGCCGCAGACCGTCCCGGGCATCGACGCCGCCTCGGCGACCGCCATCCTGGCCGAGACCGGTCCCGACCCGGCCGCCGTGTTCGGCACCGCCGACCGGCTCGCGGCCTGGGCCGGCGTGTGCCCCGGCAACAACGAGAGCGCCGGCAAGCGCCGCGGCGCCCGCGCCCGCGCCGGCGCCAAGCACCTGCGCGCGCTGCTTGTCGGCTGCGCCCACGGCGCCGCCCGCACCAAGGACTGCCAGTTCCACGCCTACCACCGCGCCATCACCGCGCGCCGAGGCCACAAGCGCGCCATCGTCGCCACGGCCCACAAGCTCGCGCGGGTGATCTTCGCCGTGCTCCGCGACGACCGGCCCTACCGCGACCCCGAGGTCGACTACGAGGCCCTCCTGGTCGCCCGCAACGCGCCGCGCTGGATCGCCAGGCTGCGCGAGTTCGGCGTCCTCGAACAGCACGCCGACGGCACCGTGACCGTCAACTGGGCGGCCGCTTAGCGAGCCCCCGGCGACCCGCACGACCCGCGCGGCCACAACCGGGGCAGCCGCCGGGCGAACGGTCGCCGCCGCAGACGGCGCGGACCTGACCGTCCCGCCAGGGCGCCATGGGGCGTTCGCGGGCCCCCTCGGCCCGGGGGTGCGGAGACCACCAAGAATTTCACAGCAATGCGGGCTAGCCCCGTGTCCGCCGAACGGGCCAATGCGGACGGTCCGCAACCGCGTCGCGAACCGCCCCGTGCCCCCGGCGCCCGCGCCCCCAAAGGCCCGGCGCGAGCCCGTAACGGAATGAAACATTTCACAACACCATCGCCATGTTACCGACTCTCCAAAAATGATATAGGTCACTCGCACCGCAGGTTCGCCGCGACCCTCCGGAACCGGCAACCGAAGGTGCTGGGGAAACTGATCGAGGAGAGGGAAATATGGCGACGAAAGTCCTGTTGGGGTTGGCGGTGATCGCGGCCATCGTGGAGGGCCTGTTGCCCGGCATGGTGCCGGGCAACCTCCTGCCGCTCGCGTTGGTCGTCCTCGGACTGATCTACGCCGGCATGAATGTTGATCCGGACGATGCGGGCGGATACCTGCTCATGGTCATCGCCTTCGGGGCGGCATCCGCATCCGACGTTCTCATGCACATCCATATGATCGGCGGAATGCTGGACGCGATCATGGATCAACTGGTGGTCGCCGCCTACGCCGGGGTGTTCACCCTCGTCGTGCTGCGCATCTGGAACGCGCTGAAGGCGTCCGATTCGGAGTGATCGGGCAGCCCTGACCCGCGGCCGGCGTACCGCCCGGAAGGGAGGGGCGCGACCCCCTTCCTTCCGGCGATGCCGACTTCCGGCGATGCCGACTTCCGGCGATGCCGAAATGGCGCGCGCGGAGCCCGCCCCTTGCGGTCGCCGTTTGGCGTACCCGCGGGCGACCTTGGAACTGCCCGCGGCGTCTCGTTCACAGTCGCCGCAGGAAGGACTCCGGGTGGCTCAGGAACGCGCGGGTGAGCGCCACGTGCTCCACGTCGTCCCACGCCACCGCCGCCGGCGGCGAAACGTCCATGTCCAGGATCACCGCTCCCGGCAGCGCCATCAGGATGGGCGAGTGCGTGGCGATGACGAACTGGGCGCCGTCCGCGGCGGCGTCGCGAATCATGGCCAGCAGGGCCAGTTGATTGGTCGGGGACAGCGGCACCTCCGGTTCGTCGAGCAGGTACAGGCCCGGCGCCGTCAGCCGCGCCTTGAAGAGGGCGAGGAACAGTTCCCCGTGTGACTGCGCGAAGGGGTCTTCCCCGTAGCGTTCCGCAAACGCCTGCCCTTGGGCACGGGCCATGCCCGCGGCGCGGTCGCGGCCCCAACCCTCCGGCAGGGTTGCCTCGAAGTGCCGCGCGAGGTCCCGGTGTTCTTCCGCGTCGCGGCGAATCGCCTGCAGGAACCCCGTGACGTCGTCGGCCCGGAAGTAGAACCCGCGCCGCCCGGCGCCCCGCCGCACGAACCGGAATCCGGCCGCCGCCTCGCGCGCCACCTCCATCAGCGGATGCGCGTCGATCGCGCGCTGCGTCATCGACGGCAGCCGCAATGCGGCCGCGACGATCTCGAGCAGCGTCGACTTGCCGCTGCCGTTCTCGCCGACGAGAAAGGTCACGGAGGCCTCGAAGGACAACGCATGGAAGTCCCGGAACACCGGCAGGGAGAACGGGAATTCCCCGGTGTCCGCGACCAGCCGGATTTCCTGCAGGAAGAGCATGCCGGGGACGAGGCTAACAGAGCGGTGCCGTCCGGGCGCTAAGATGGCCGCATGGAACGCACCCTCTTCCGCCTGATCGTGCACACGTTCGTCTTCGATGCCGACGGACGGCTGCTCCTGCTCCGCCGGGCCAATACGGGGTTCCTCGACGGCTGCTACACGCTGCCGGGCGGTCACGTGGACCGGGACGAGGAGGTCGCCCGGGCCGCGACGCGCGAGGTCGCCGAAGAGGTCTGCATCGACGTGACGCACGTGGAACCCCTCATCGCGATGCCGTACCGCCATGGCGTCGACTTCCTGTTCGAGGCACGGCGCTGGACCGGCGAGGCGCGCATCGGCGAGCCCGAGTACTGCGACGACCTGTGCTGGGCGGCGCCCGGGAGCCTGCCGGATCCGACCGCGCCCTTCGTGACCAAGGCCCTCCAGCTACGCGCCGAGGGCACCTGGTATCACGAGTTCCGGTAGCAGGCCCACGCGCGACTGCTTCGGCGCGTGCGGCATCCGCGCTAGAATCGCGCGTTTTTCCGGTATGGGGATGGACGGATGACGGAACCAGTCACGGTCGCGGTCACCGGCGCGGCGGGCCAGATCGGCTACGCTCTCGTCTTCCGCATCGCCTCCGGCCAACTGCTCGGCCCGGACACGCCGGTGGCCCTGCGCCTGCTGGAGATTCCCCCCGCCATGGACGCCGCGCGGGGCGTCATCATGGAGATCGACGACTGCGCCTTTCCCCTCGTGGCCGGCGTGACCGCCACCGACGATCCGGACGTGGCCTTCGCGGGCGCCGACATCGCCCTCCTCGTCGGCTCGAGGCCGCGGACCGCGGGCATGGAGCGCGGCGACCTGCTCGAAGCCAACGCGGCCATCTTCTCGGTGCAGGGCAAGGCCCTGAACGACCATGCCTCGCCGGACGTGAAAGTCCTGGTGGTCGGGAACCCGGCGAACACGAACTGCCTGATCGCGCAGCGCAACGCCCCGGACCTCGACCCGCGGAACTTCACGGCCATGACGCGCCTCGACCACAACCGGGCGATGGCGCAGCTCGCCACGCGCACCGGCCGCCCGGTGTCTTCGATCCGCGGGCTCGCGATCTGGGGCAACCACTCCGCCACCCAGTATCCAGACCTCCACGCCGCCACGGTCGGCGGCACGCCGGCGATGGACCTGGTCGACATGGACTGGTACACGGGCGACTTCATCCCGAGCGTCCAGCAGCGGGGCGCGGAGATCATCGCGGCCCGCGGTGCGTCGAGCGCCGCGTCCGCCGCCAACGCGGCCATCGACCACGTCCGCGACTGGATGCTCGGCACGGACGCGGTGGTGAGCATGGGCGTGTTCTCGGACGGCGCCTACGGCATCGAGGAAGGGCTCGTCTACTCCTACCCCGCCACCTGCGGCGGCGGACAGTGGAAGATCGTGCCCGATCTCGCCCGCAACGCGTTCAGCCGCGAGAAGATGCGCGCCACCGAGGACGAACTGAAGGCCGAGCGCGACGCCGTCGCCCACCTCTTGCCGTCCTGAGCTGCCGTCCTGAGGTCCGTTGACGGGGCCGTCACCCGCTCGGTCGCGCTCAGCCCATGATCTGCTGCCAGGTCGGCAGGTCGGCGACGTTCAGGTAGGAGTTCATCTTCTTCGTGTCGCCCATCGTCGCGTTCGGCACCGCGCTGTAGTTGTGCCCCGGCAGCAGCAGCGTGTCGTCGGGCAGGGCCTTCAGCTTCTGCAGGCTGTGGTACATCTGCTCCGAGTCGGAGCCGGGCAGGTCGACGCGCCCGCAGCCGTCGACGAATAGCGTATCGCCGGACACCAGCGTCTGCCGGATGCGGAAGCACTGCGAGCCCGGCGTGTGCCCCGGCGTGTGCAGGAACTCGACCTCGATCTCGCCGAGCCCGAGCGTGTCGCCCGAGTCGACGCGGACCAGGTCCGATTCCGACAGCCCCGTCACCTTCTTCACGCCGTCGGCTTCGTGCCGGTGGGCGTACACCTTGACGGGGTTCTTCTCCATCAGCTCGGCGACGCCGGCGATGTCGTGCCCGCGGATTCCGCCGCCGATGTGGTCGGGGTGGTAGTGCGTCGCCAGTGCGGCGGTCAACGTGTAGTCGCGTTCCGCAAGGTGCTTGAGCAGCCCGTCGATGTCCCACGCCGGGTCGACGATCGCCACCTCCCGCGTGGCGCGCGAGCCGACGATGTAGGTGAAGTTGGCCATGGGGCCGATCTCGATCTGCTCGACGATCAGCGGGTTTTCGTCGCTCACGCTTGCCCTCCCTCCGCCCGCCCCGCGGCGGCGCCGGGCCACCATATCATGCGCCAAACTCGAACAGCGTGACCTCGCAGCGCCCGTTCGTGCGCAGCACCGGCCCCCAGGTGCCCGTCCCGGGCGACACGTACAGGTGCAGCCCGGCGACGTGGTGGGATCCCCAGAGCCGCCCGTGCACGCGCTTGACGATGTACTCGAAGGGGAAAATCTGGCCGCGGTGGGTGTGTCCGGAGAGCATGAGCTGCGCGCCCCACTCGGCGGCGTCCTCGGCGCCCTCCGGCCGGTGGAAGAGCAGCACGCGAAAACGCGCGTCGAGGGGCTCGAGCGGGGCCAGCCCGCGCGCGACCGTGTCCCGGGCATCCGCATCGTCGATGCCTATGAACTGCAAGGGGTCGGCGTCCACCGTCTCGTTGCGCAGGACGCGCACGCCGTGCGCCTCGAGGTCGCCGAGGATGCGCTCGGTGTCCTCGTAGCGCTCGTGGTTGCCGAGGGTGAAATAGACCGGTGCGCGCAGGTCCCGCAGGTGCCGCAGGTCGTGCCGGTCCACGTGGTTCGCGTCAACAAGGTCGCCGGTGATCAGGACCGCGTCGCCGTCGAGGCCGTTGATGCGCCGCACGATGCGCCGCAGGAACCCCGGGCGGCGCGAGCCGATGTGCACGTCCGAGATCTGCACCAGCCGGCGGCCGTCGAGGCCGCTGGCGGCGACCGGCACGCGCCGGACCTTGAGGACCTGGGCGTTGACGAACGCCCACGCGCCGAGGACCGCGATGCCGGCGAGACCCGCCACGCCCAGCGCGCGGTCCTCGACCGACGCCGCGAGGCCGACGACCTCCAGCAGCACCACCAGGGCGAACAACTGAAAGCAGAGGCCCATCCACAGGAGCGACAGCGCCCCGAGCCAGCGCGTGACGGCGTTGGGAACGAGGGAGGCCCCGATGCGCAAGCAGAGGGGCAGCACCAGCAGCACCAGGAGCATCGCCGTTCCCGGCCGCCAGTCCGGGACCAGCCAGCCGATCAGCCGCAGCAGCGGATAGATGAGGAACCCGTAGTAGAACACCAGCGCCGTCGCCAGGATGGCGGCGCGGCGCCCGAGTGCGCGCGGCGTCACAGGCCCGGGCCGGCCAACACCGCCTCCCCCGCTACCGAAACCTCGTCCGGCGCCGGCGCCAGGAACCCGCCGTCGAGCTGCTCGCCGTCCACCGCCGCGGTTCCCTCGAGCACGAGACCGACGACGTAGGGGACCCCCCGCGGCACACGCGCGGCTCCGCGGACCCGCCACACGCCAAACCCCGCGGCGCAAGCGATCCGCTCGGCGTGCGCCCCCACGGGCCGCGGGCTGGCCGACGCCGGGGCTTCCAGGGAGATCCGCGCCAGCGCGTGCTCGGTGTCCCAGTGGTCCTGGGTCGCGACGGTCCGGGTCGAGGAGAGGATCAGCCGCTCGAACACGGGAGTCTGAAACTCCACCACCCACGCTCCGCGCTGCAGCGAGTGGGGCATCCAGGGCGCCACGGCAACCACGTCCCCGGCCGCCAGTGCGCGTTCCGAGACGAAGGCGTCCACCGCGTCCCGCCCGGCCGCCCCCCGCTCGTAGGCCTCCGCCGCGCGCAGGAACGCCCGGCGGAACGCCTCGTCGTCCCGGTACCGGCGCCGCAACGCCTGGTCCATGCCGTGCTGCAGCCGGCCGCGCCGGCGCGCAACGTAGACCTCGCTCTTGGTCTCGTGGACCTCCAGGTAGAGGTCGCCCCGCGTGGCGTGCAGCTCCTTCAGGAGCACGACTTCCGCCCACTCCATCGCCCGCAGGTAGTCGGACAGGCACGCCGTCGTCCCGCCCTGGCGCACGCCGCTCTCGCCGCGCGCCTCCACGCCGCTGTACCAGACCTCGCGGCCCCACGGCTTCTCCACCGTGACCGGCACCAGGGAGACCGCGCGCGCGAGGTCGAGGTCCCGCGCCGGGGAAGTCGGCATCATGTCCGGTTCTGGCGAGTCCCGCATGGTGGCCGGGATTATAGTAGGGCCTTCGCGAGCCCCGAGGGCGTCACCGATCACGTTACCCGCCGAGGACATCTGCCGCCGCGCCCGGCTCTCGCGCGACCCCCGCTTCGACGGGCGCTTCGTGGTCGGAGTGCTCACCACGGGCGTCTTCTGCCGCCCGGTGTGTCCCGCGCGCGCCCCGGCCGAGGACAACGTGCGCTACTTCCCCACTCCGGCGGCCGCGCTGGAGGCGGGCTACCGGCCCTGCCTGCGCTGCCGGCCGGAACGCGCGCAGCCCCTGCCCGCCTGGACCATCGGCAGCCGGACGGTCGCCCGGGCGCTCGAGTCCATCGAGCGGGGATTCCTGAACGCGCACACGGTCGGCGCACTCGCCGCTTCGGTCGGGGTGGGCGAACGCCACCTGAGCCGACTGTTCCGGCGCGAGCTCGGCGCCACGCCCAAGGGCCTGGCCCGCATGCAGCGCCTGGCGCTCGCGAAACGGCTCCTCGACGACACCGACCTGCCGGTCTCCGACGTGGCGCTGTGCGCCGGCTACGGCAGCCTGCGCCGCTGCAACGACGAACTGCGTCGGGTGTTCGGCCGCCCGCCGCGCGAACTGCGCCGCCACGGACCCGCCGGGTGCGCCTCTCCCCTGCGCCTGCGGCTGCCGTTCCAGGCGCCCTGGCGCGCCGACTGGGTGTTCCCGTTCCTGTCCCGCAGGGCGCTGCCGGGCCTCGAGGACGTGACCGGCCGGACTTTCACGCGACGCATCGGCGACGCCGCCGTGTCCGTGACGCTGGAGGGGGAGACCCTGTTGCCGACCATCCCGGCGGCGCTGTTTCCCGCCACGGCCGCCCTGGTGGGCCGCGTGCGTCGCGTATTCGACCTCGATGCGGATCCAGCCGCGATAGACGGACACCTGGCCGCCCAGCCCGACTTTGCGGAGTCCGTTGGCGCCAGGCCGGGAATTCGCGTTCCCGGCGCCTGGGATCCCTTCGAAGGCGCCGTCAAGGCGATCCTGGGCCAGCAGGTCAGCGTGGACCGCGCCGCGGTGTTGGCCACCCGCGTCGCCGAGACCTTCGGCCAGGGCACGTTCCCCACCCCGGAGGACGTAGTCGACGCCGATGTCGCGTCGGTGGGCATGCCCGGGGCGCGCGGGCGCGCCGTGCGCGGACTGGCGCGCGTCGTCCTGGACCGCGGCCCGGACTTCCTGACCGACCCGGAGCGGGTGCGACCGGCGTTGCTGGCGATCAACGGCGTCGGCCCCTGGACCGCCGAGTACGTGGCGATGCGGGTAGCGCACGACCCGGACGCCTTCCCGGCGGCGGACAGCGCGGTAATGAAAGCGATGGGGGCCACGGCCCGCCAGGCGCAGCGCCGCTCCGAGCCCTGGCGGCCCTGGCGCGCGTACGCGGTGATGTATCTTTGGCAGCGGTTGGCGCCGACCCCTCGCGCAACCGCGGACTCGACGCACCCCACCACGGAGGCCTGACCCCTGTACTACACCGAGATATCCAGCCCCATCGGCCCGCTCATGCTCGCCGGCAACGGCGCCGCCCTGGCCGCGGTCGGCTTCTCCACCGGCGCGAAGGCACGCGGCCCCGAACCCGGTTGGGAGCGGAACGATGCGGTGTTCCGGGAGCCCGTCCGCCAGTTGCAGGAGTACTTCGCCGGCACGCGCCGAACGTTCGAGCTCGACCTCGCGCCGAGCGGCACGCCCTTTCAGCGCCTGGTGCTCGGGGCACTGTCGGCCATCCCGTACGGCGAGACCCGCTCCTACGCGGACATCGCCCGCGAGATCGGCCGGCCCCGGGCGGCCCGCGCGGTCGGCGCCGCGAACGGCCGCAATCCCCTGCCGATCGTGGTCCCGTGCCACCGCGTCATCGGCCGGGACCGCAGCCTGACCGGCTTCGGCGGGGGACTTCCGACGAAACGCTACCTGCTCGACCTTGAGGCGCGCGTGCGTGGCGCGCACGAGGGCGAATGGAGCCTGCAGGCGGTGGCGGGACCGTGACTGCCTCCTCCTGTGGAGACCTCGCGTGGCGAAGCCTCGTCCGTCGCGCCGGCGGTCCCGTCATCGTCCTTGCCGTCGGGGTCGCAGCCTGCACGCCGGCCGAGCCGGCCCTCGAGGAGCGCGCGGCCAACCTCGCCCGGCGCCACCTGATCGCCGATACCCACATCGACTTCCCCATCCGCCGCCACTTCCTGCCGGACGCAGTCGGTCCCATGCAGTCGACGGGCGAGTTCGACCATCCGCGGGCCCGGGAAGGCGGGCTGGACGTGGCCTTCATGTCCATCTTCACGCCCGCCAGCACGGCCGCCGACGGGACGTCGACGGAACTCGCCCACAGCCTGATCGACGCGATGGAAGCCGTCGTTCAGGGCGCGCCCGACCGGTTCGGCATCGCCGCCTGCACGGCCGATGTCGGCGTCCTGCGCGACGCCGGCAGGCTGGCGCTCGCCCTCGGCATGGAGAACGGCAGTCCGCTCGGCGACGCGGCGGAGCACCTCGATCGCTTCGTCTCGCGGGGCATCTCCTACGTCGGGCTCACGCACTCCCTGTCGAACGCGTTCTCGGACTCGAGCTACGACGCCAACGAGCCCTGGGGGGGACTCTCGCCACTGGGCATCGCGACCGTCGAGGCCCTCAACGCGCGCGGGGTCATGATCGACCTCTCGCACCTGTCCGACCGGGCCGCCTGGCAGGTGCTCGAGCACACGCGGGTCCCGGTGGTGGCCACGCACTCCTCCCTCCGCCACTTCATCCCCGGCTTCCACCGCAACATGAGCGATGCGATGGTCGAGGCCGTGGGCGCCCAGGGCGGCGTGGTCCAGATCAACTTCGGCAGCGACTTCGTCTCGGCGGAGGCCCAGGCATGGGCCGCCGCGCGCCGTGCCGCCCTCGACGCCTCGTTCGGCGCGTCCGCCCCGGACCGGGAGGGCCGACTCGCCTTCGACATGGAGTACCGCCAGGCCCACCCATACCCATACGCCACCGTCGAGACCGTGCTGGACCACATCGACCACGCCGTCGCGCTCGCGGGTATCGACCACGTCGGACTGGGGTCCGATTTCGACGGGGTGGGCGACACGCTGCCGGCGGGACTGAAGGACGTGTCCGACTATCCCAACCTGATTGCGGGGCTCCTCGGGCGGGGTTACGAAGAGGACGCCATCGCGAAGATCCTCGGCGGCAACCTCATGCGCGTCTGGCGCGCCGCCGAGGACTATGGCGCTTCGCTGGGGCACCCGCCCGCCTGCGCCCAAGCCCCGGGCTCCGTCACCGATCGAGGGCGGCGCGCTCCGGGTGCGGCAGATTCGCGGTGACGCCGTTACGCCTAGCCTTTGCGCTTCTCGTACGAAACCGGTCAATGCGCTCCCATTCGCGGTGCGCTCGACAGGTTCGTCAGGTGCCCCGTGGGATTCTCCAGCAGGCTCTGCACGAGAACGCCCGGCTCCGCCGCCACCGCCAGCCGCCATTTGCCCCGGCCGTCCCCTAGCGGCTCCCGGATCCAGAAGCCGTCAAAATCAGGATGCGGAACACCAGCCTCCAATTCCGCAGCGGACAACGTCACGGCGCCGCGCGCGGGAACGTAGACGTGTGGCCCACCGCGCGGCAGGGCGCCCGGTAGGGCGCCCAGGTCGTCCGTCCCGAGGATGCGCACAAACGAGTTTTCCGGATGCGGGTTCGAGAAGCGCAGGCGGCTGATCTGGCTGGCATTGCTCGCGGGGTTGAAGAGCACCACCTCCCGGCGCCCGTCGCGCACCGCCACAACGTCGTGCGTCGTGGTGAGAAACCCGTCCTCCGCGCGGACGTACGCCAGCGCCTGGATGTCCAGGTCGCTCGACAACTCCAGCCGCCAGTCGCCTGCGCCCATGCCGGTGCTTCCCGTCAGGCCCTTCCCCGGCCCGCCCAGCTCGAGATCGTCGGAGTTGAAGTGCGCCACGGCGCCCGCCGCGACGGACAGCTCCAGGGGCCCGTACGCCACGCCCGCGTCGTCGAAGGCGTCGATCCGGACCACGCCGGCCTTCCGCGAACGGTTGATCACCCGCGCGAACCCCCGCCCGCCAGGGGCATCGCCCGCGGCCGGAAACAGCGCGACATGATGGATGCCGTCCTCGCCCGGCGGCGCCGGCGCCGACGACAGGTTCGTCAGATGGCCCGTCGACGCGTTCTCCAGCAGGCTCATGACCACCACGGGCGAATCGGACGCCACCGACAGCCGCCACTTGCCTTCACCGTCGCCGAGCGCGCCGTCGAGGTCCGCGTCGCCGGCTTCGAGTTGCATCGCGTCGAACTCCCGGGCCGTCCCGGCGGGGATCGAAAAACGCACGGCGCCGCCCGAAGCATTGCCCGCGTCGTCGACCCCGCGTACCGTGACTTCCGCCGCCTCGCGACCGGGGTTGATGACCCGCAGACGACTCGACTGCCGCACGTTGCTCGCCGGATTGAAGGTCGCGATCCGGTGCACGCCATCCTCGAACGGGGCGGCATCGTGGATCGGGGCGACAAAGCCGTCCTCGGTGCGCGCGTAGGACAGCGCCTCGATGTCGAGGTCGCTCTCGAACTCCAGGCGCCAGTCGCCCTCCACGTGGCCGACGCCCACGCCGTCCAGCAGGCGCTTCGTCTCGTTGCCTTCCCGCAGGTCGGTGGAGTTGAACTGGGCGGCGCCGTACGGCCGGAGCCGCAACCGCACCGGTCCGCGGCGCGTCCCGGCGTCGTCGATCGCCGTGATGCGCACCGTGCCCGCCCGGTCCGAGTGGTTCAGGACGCGCACGAACCCCTCCCGCGCCGGCTCGGAGGCGGACAGGAACAGCGGAATCGAGGGCACCCCGACCGTGACCGCAAAGCGCCTCGTCAGCGTCTCGCCGCCCGCCCCCTCCGCCGTCACCGTGACCTCCGCGGTCCCGGTGGCGCCCGGCATCACCGTCAGCGTACCATCTGCGACGCGCACCGCCGCCACCGCGTCGTCGCTCGTGGACACCGTGTAGTCCGCCGTGCCGACGAAGTAGGAGAACACCTCCGCCAAGTCGATTTCTTCCGCTTCGCGGCCTCGTAACAGCGACCGATCCTCGATCCCGTAGAGCACCAGCGGCGGTCCCGCGGCCAAACGCAGGCCGCGGTAGCACGCGCGGAGCGATGATCCGATCTGCACGCCGGATCCGCAGAAATCCGTTTTGCGGCCGGGCGACCCCACAGTCGGCTCCCCGGCTATCCGAACGGTCACCGGGCCGTCCCCGTCGGGCGTCACGGTGGCCTTGCCCTCACTACGGACGCTCCCCTGACCCACGGTGAGCGCATCCGTCGACACGGACCCGCCGCTCGCGACCAGGTAGGCATGCACGAACGTTGGCGAGGCCGAGGCGATCTCAAGCTCAGTTTCCAAGAGCTGACCGGGAGCGCCGGCCTCTAGGTCCACCACTACCGGTCTTGGTGCGACGGTGAACGGGGTTCCGGGGTTTCCGTGCAACTCGAGACGGAAGGTCCGAAGTCCGCGCAATGCGCCGGGCGCGAGTTCCCGGATTCGGTTGCGACCCGCCCGCACGATACCTAACCGCACCCCCGGCTCTTCGAAGACCCCCGGCTCGAAGGCCGAGATTGCGTTGTCCGTCAGGTCGATGTAACGCAGGTCGTCAATCCCCTGGAAGGCACCCTTCCGCAGCATCCCGAGGCGATTGTGCGAGAGGTCCAGATCCGGGACCCGAAGTCCGGAGAACGCCCCCGTTTCCAGCGTTTCAAGCTGGTTGTTCGAAAGGTCCAGCTCGTCCCGCACCCGGAGTCCCTCAAACGCCCCGGAGGCGATGTGGCGTATAGCGTTGTTGTCCAACCAGAGCTTCTCCAAGGGGGCCAGACCATCGAACGTGCCCGCTGCAAGCCTCGTCAGCCGGTTGTCGCCAAGGTGCAGAAGATAAAGGTGCGACAAACCGCCGAAGGTTCCGGGTTCGATGGTCGTCAGCCGGTTTTCGTGCAAGTCCAGGACATCCAGCCGGGCAAGACGCTCGAATGCCTTCTCTGGAAGGCCCGCCAGGCGGTTGTAGTGGAGGTGCAGCGACTCAAGGTTGACCAGTTCGTCGAACACGCCGGATTCCAGTTCCGCGATACGGTTGCCGTTGACCCGCAAATCCGTCAAGGAGGACAGTCCGTCCAGCGTGCCCGCCGCCAATGCCTCGATCCGGTTGATCCTCAGATCCAGCCTCTCCAGACGCGACAGTCCGTCGAAGAGACCTTTCGGCAACGTCCGAATCCCGTTGTCGAGCAGGTTGACGGCTCGCAGCGCGGTCAGCCCCTCGAACATCCCGGCATCGAGCACATTGATCCCGTTGGTGTGAAGGTCAAGGATTCGGAGATCGGACAGTCCTTCGAACACGCCCTGGTCCAGTCCCAGGCTCCCCGCCACCGCCTCCACGATGCGCAGCCCCAGCAATCCCTCCGCCCCTTCGAACGTCCCCGCCTCGAGCCGCCGCAATCGATGCCCGTCGATTCGGACGGTCATGAGCGCCGGCAACCCCCGGAAGGCGCCCGGCGCAATCTCGCGCAAGATTGCGGTGTCGTCGTCCCAGAAACGCTCCCGGCTGAGATTAACCGTCTTGAGCCCGGTCAGGCCGGCAAACGCGTCGGGCGGTATGCGCTCGACTCCGTTGATCCAGACCTCGTACAGGCCGGTCAGCCCGTCGAAGTCGCCGGGCCGCAGTTCATCCAATTGCAGTCCCCGCCAAACGTGACGGAAGTTGTCCGTGTCCGGGTGTAGAGTGCGGATGCTCGCCAGATAGTCCGGCTCGAAGTTCAGGGCGTGGCAGGGAGTATCGCCGTCCCACGGGGGATTGGCCTGACTCTCGTAGTCCGGGTGGCGTCTTTTCAATATGCTGACAACTTGCCACGACCGGCTACACACCGGGGTAATCGGCCGCGAGCCGACCTGGTGGCGAGCCAGCAACCGTCCGGCAACCAGAATCTCCACGTCACGCCAGAAGTAGTCGTTCGCCGAAACACGGTAGGTGATTTCGCCGCTGCCCTCGCCCTCTGTATTCGACGTCACCGAAACCTGCTCGCCCGCCTTGGCCGTCCACGCGCAGCCCGGCTGCGTCTCCACGCGCAATCGGTAGGTGCCGCCGGCGGCGGGCACGTCCGCCACGTCGCCGACCAGTTCGTAACCGCAGGCATCGGCGTCCGCGCCGGCCCTCACGTTGGCCAGGACCCCGCGCAATTCGTTCAGGTGCCGCGCCGCGTCGGCCGGCCCGTCGATCGCGTCCGACGGTTCGTCGCCGGCCACCCCGAGGCGGAGGCCGGGTTCCTCGGGATGCACCAGTTCGGGGTTCGAGAACGCGGGAAAGAAAGGCGGACCCGCTTGCTGCCGGCCCCTGAAGGTCGCCATGATCGTGCCGAATCCCCACCGGAACTCGGAACCGTCATGCGAGGGTCGGGGGAT
Source organism: Pseudomonadales bacterium (assembly GCA_963664635.1). GTDB lineage: Bacteria > Pseudomonadota > Gammaproteobacteria > Pseudomonadales > Azotimanducaceae > VXNE01. The sequence continues at coordinate 3,342,961 of OY761542.1, forward strand.
GTAGTAAGCGTAGCCGTGGCTGTACGGAAACGGCTCGTTGTGCCGATCGTCGTACCGGTCGTGATGCAGCCCCATGCTGTGCCCGAGCTCGTGCGCGACGACCGTGCCGTCGCCGGACCGCGCGATCGAGAAGCCGGACTTCTCCAACGCCCCGGCGCCGACCTCGTTGACGCGGAACGCAAGGCCCGTGTAAGGGTGGTGCCCGCGTGACGAATGCGCGACCTCTTCGGTCGCCCTCCCGCCCAGATGAAGCTGCACCAGATCGGCCGCGTGCTTGTCGCGCAAGGCGTGCACCTCGTCCAGGTAGCCGTCGCTCGGGTTGGCGAGATGTTCCAACGCCCCCAACCAGTGCTCGATGCTTATGACGAATCCCTCGCGAGGCGAGAACATGTCCTCGTCGCGAAACCAGTCGTACTCCACCTCGACGGCGGCGACGAGCCGCATCCGAAACTCGACGCCGCTGGCTGCTAGTGCTTCGTTCGCCGTGGCGATGTCCAGATCGATGAGCGACAGCATGGGCCCGTAACCACCCTCGATTTTGCGCACGAACGATGGGTACACGATCAGAACGTCGACAACGTCGCCGTCGTCCGAGGCGCCGGCCGCTCCGGACGATGCCTCTCCCGCGACGCGGGGAGCACTCGACCGGGCAGCCCCCGTCCCGTCCTCGGGTCCGGACCGCGGCGTGCGGCTCTCGCCCCCTTCCGTGCTCAAGACCATGGCGGCCGGCGGCGTCCGTCCGGGGCGCAATTCGTCCTCGCCGCGATCGAGCCCGAACACGTCGGATCCCGCCCCGCCGACGGTCGTGGTCTCTTCCGCCACCGGTTCGGCCTCCAACCCGCAGCGCATCGGCCCGAACGCCAGCGGCTCGACGGATTGCAGATCTCCGACCGTGCGGATCGACCAGTTCCCTTCCGGGGCATAGACGCGCCCGTAGGTCTGGCCCTGGTTGACCACCAGCACCACGTGACCGAACGGCACGCCGACGAGCGGTCCGGACAACGTGTAGCCCGACGCCGTCGGCGCGCTGCGCTCCAGCGATGCCTCGTACTCGATGTCGTGCAGCAGGTTCAGGCGCAGCCTTCCCGCCCCCCCGGTCATCACCTCCCGGCGCTGCGCGTCGAGAAGCTCGTGGTCGACTCGGGCGATGCGCCGCCGGTGTCGTTCGAACGGTTCGTCCGTGACCCCCGCGGCCGACGCCGCGGCCGGAACCCTGGCCTCCGTAGCGAACAGCGACGACGCGACGGGATTTTCTCCCGGCGCCGCCGCGGGCGCCAAGGCGACGACGCCGGCGATGAATGCAAGCGTCGCGCGCGAAAGAGCCCGCCGTTGCATGCACCCTCCGGTCTTGCCATCGCCATTCCCGCCCTATCGAACCACCACCGGCAGGTAATAGTCCTCGCCGTCGGCGTCCCGGAGAACCACGTGCGTCTCACCGGCACCCGCGCCGGCCACCCGGATCGCCGGCGAGGACACGCTTGCCGTGACCACCGCAAGGTCTGCCGAGCGCGCGGTCACTTCGCCCTCTCCGCCCCAGACGAAATGGAGCTCGCCGCCCAGCGGCACCTCGAAAGCGGCGGCCGCGTCGCTCGCCCCCTGTACAGCGTCGCTCGAGGGGAGGTTGATCTTGGTTTCGGCAAAGTCGGTGTTTTTCGCCCCGTCGGTGAGGTCCACCCTCTCTTTCTTTCCCGACGCGGTCAGGACCGGATAGATATAGACGGCCTTTGCGCCGACCGGCTTGCCCTTCCACTTGAACTTGTAGGCGGGCACGCCGCCGCTCGCGGAAGCCTCCACGCTGGCACTGTAGAAACTCGACGGAGGCAGTGGCGGCGGGAGCGGCACGTAGAAGTACTTCGCCGTATACGGTCCGCCGTGATCGAGGCTGAGAGTGGTTTCACAATCCGCGGAAACTGACTTCGCCGCATTCATGGTAAGGGTGCATGTGGCGGAGGCGCCGCTGCAGGCTCCTGTCCACTTCTCGTGCCTGTATCCGCTCTTCGCGGTGTTTGTAAGCGTGACTTGTTTGCCCTTTTCGTAGTACGCCTCACAGCTTGTGCCCCCATATCCGCACAAGATGTCCTGCGCGCCGTCGACGACCGCTGGCGCCGTTATGTTGCACACAACCGGTAGGGGGTCTGCGGCCGATGAGCTGGTCAGCGTCGGCGGGCTCACGGTCAGTTTGACGATCGCCTTCTTGCATACGCCCCCGATCTTCTGGTGACCGGGCTTGCATACGCATTTGCCGTTCTCGTTCGGCGCGTAGCCCGGCTTGCAGGCACTGCAGCCGAGGTCATCGTTCGCCGGGATGGGATCTAACTTGGTAACGCCGCAGTTCTTGGTTTTCCCGCTCGCTTCCAACTGACAGCTCTCCGTCTGCTTGCCATGCGCACACTGCCAGTTCAGGTCACCGTCCATCCCCGTGCACTGCCACTTCCTGGCACCTGCGATGCCGGTGCAGTTCCAAGTGTATGTGCTGTTGGTTTCCTCCTTCTTGACGGCGTTCCCGAAGTCGCAACTGTTGGCGTCGGTTCCGCAGGCACCGTGCCGTGGCGCGATATCGCTCTGGTCCGTGAACGCGCCGGTAACACACTGTGCCGCTTCAGTCTTGGCACAAACTCCGTACACGACCGTGTCGGGCAGGTCCGTCAACGTCGCTGTATCCGGCCCGCACGCGTTCTCCGTCAGCGGCTTCGGGCAGTAGGGATCCTCCACGCAGATGCCGTCCTCGTCGCGGTGATAGCCGGCCTCGCACACGCACGTCAATTCGTCCGAAGCGTCCAGCGCGTACTCTTCGTTGGCGCCGCAGTTCGGCGGCGGCGCGGGGTCGCGGCACGACTCGCTCTCGCCCGCCGCCTGGCAATACCATCTGTTGGTGGCCGGATCGAGCGTGTCGGCCTGCTCCGCCCAGTCGCCCACCTTGCATTCGTCCTCCTCATCGCCACACGCCGGCGGCTCCTTGCACGCGCCGCTATGACGGACGTGGCCGGCCTCGCACACGCAGGTCAGTTCCTTCGAAGCGTCCAGCGCGTACTCTTCGTTGGCGCCGCAGTTCGGCGGCGGCGCGGGGTCGCGGCACGACTCGCTCTCGCCCGCCGCCCGGCAATACCATCTGTTGGTGGCCGGCGGACCCAGCGTGTCGGCCCGCTCCGCCCAGTCGCCCACCTTGCATTCGTCCTCCTCATCGCCGCACTCCGGCGGCTTGCACGCGCCGTTGTAACGCGTGTAGCCTGGCTTGCAGATCGAGCAGTCCCTGTCCGACGCGGCGCGAGTGACGACCCCGCAGGGTTTGGATTCCTTGGCCGGGACCGGGACGCCGCACGCCTTCGACTGGTCCCCGTAACTACAACTCCAGTTCTTCGAACCGGCGACGCCAAGACACGCCCAGCGGTCCTCGGCGTCGATGCCGACGCAGCCCCATAAGTATTCGCTGTCGGTGTCGGCGCGGTCGGCGTAATCGCCGCGGTCGCAGTTGTTCAGGCTCGAACCGCAAGCCCCGTTCTCAAGCGGTATGTCGTCGCGGTTGCTGTACGTACCCTTCAGGCACCGTTCGGCCACCGTGTCGGCGCACACGCCGTCTTCTTTTTTGGTGTCATCCTGATCCTCCCACTCGACCCCGTCGGGCAGGCAGACGTTCTCCGTCTTCCGCACTGCAGGTCGACGCCGCAGGTGGCGCCCGCCTGTAACAGCCAGGCGCCGTCGTCGCACTTGTACGCCGCAGACCCCCGGGTGGGATCGCCCATGTCCCAGGCCGACTTCGTCTGGCCGCTGGTCGCCGCCTCGATCGAGCCTTCGCAGGAGTAACCGCCCGCGCTCCAGCTTCGCTCGCCGTCCTGGCAGCCGAGCTTGGCCTTCGTGCATGTGCGGGAGTTGGCCCCGCCGCCGGTGCCGTCGCAGCGCCACCGGTGGTGGCTGTCCGTGTCGGTGACCGCCGTCGTATTCGGATTGCCGGCGGCGCACGCATCGACCACGCTCTCGTTGCACTTGCCGACGATGGCCGTGGACACGAACACCACGCTCACCCTGCGGTCCGCGTTCAGGGTCAGGGAGCAGTCCGCCGAGGTCTCGGATGCGCAGGCGTCGCCCCACCCGTCGAACTGGTAGCCGCCGCCGGCGCTCGCGCTGAGCGCCACCCGCGTGCCGTCCGCCACGGTCTCCGAGCAGTCGCTGCCGCAGTCGATGATGGTCATGGTGCCTACCCTGCCGGTCACCTTACCATGCGACGGCGCCGTGACCGTCAGGTTGCGCGCCGCGACGAACGTCGTCCCGACGGTGCCGTCGGCGTTCAGGGTGACGATGCAAGCCGCCGTGCCGGTGCACGCGCCGGTCCAGCCGTTGAACAGGTACTTGGTGTCGGCGGTCGCGGTCAGCGTCACCACGGTGCCGCCCGCCAGCGTTGCGGCGCAGTCCGTCCGCGACCCGGAGCCGCAGTCGATCACGGTCTTTTTCGCATCGCCGCTGCCGGTGGTGCCGGTGACATGGCCGTTGGTGGGCGCGGTCACCGTCAGCTTCGGGTCGGCGTCCACGATCCCGACCGTCGTGCCCGCAACCGTGATGGCGCCGCCGTCCGTTGCCGTGCCGGTCAACGCGACCGTCTCCGGCCCTTCGCGGTTCGCGTCCACGACGGGCGTCAGGGTGAACGCGCCGTCCGCGTTGCGGGTCTTGCCCGGGACGCTGATCGTGAACCCGTCGACCGCCTCGAAGTCGTCGCCCTCGGTGGCGGTACCTTCCGAGACCGAGACGGTCACCGTCTTTGACGCGTCGGTGAGCACCGTGCCGGTAAGCCGCGCCGTCACCGTGATCTTGGTCGCGCCGCCGTCCTCGGCAACGCTGGCCGGCGTCGCCGAGAGGATCACCTTCGGACGCCAGTCGACCGTCACCCATTCCGTCGACGTCCGCGTCCGGCCGTCGAGCGCGTGGGTCGCCCGGAACCCGAACGTCCGCAGCCCGGGCGCGGACGAGGACTCCGCCCGCGTCACCGCCGTGCCGTTCGTCAGCGCGAGGTCGTCCGCCAGCACCGTCACGGCGCCTCCGCCGTCGCGTTCGAGCCACGCTCCCTTGAGCGTGCCGCCCGCGGCGCCCGCCGACGCGCTCAGCGACACCGCCACGGCGGCGTTGCCGTCCGCAATCTCGGGCTGCTGGGCGTCACTCGTCAGCGACACCGCCGGCAGCGTGTTCTCTTCCGTGGACGCGGACCAGTTGCCGGTGCCCTCGTCGCTGGCGGCGCGTACCCGCACCTCGTAGGCCGTGCCCGCGGAGAGCCCGCCGAGCGTGGTCGCCGTCCCGGTCCCGGTGAACCGCGCATCCGTCCAGTCCGCCGCGCCGGAGGCCCGATGGTGCACGTCGTAGCCGGTGACCGCCGGGCCCGTGTTGTCCGGCGCCGTCCAGGCAACCGCAAGCGTCGATGCGGTCGGCGTCAGCGTCGGCGCATCCGGTGTGCCTGGCGGTTCCGCCACGTCCGTGACGTTGACCGTGACCGCGACGGTGCCGTCCACCGCCGTATCCGCTTTGCCGGCCCCGTCCTTACCGTCGCTCACCTCGACGCTGACGGCGTAGCTCATCACCGCGCCCTCGAAGTTGAGGTCCGTGTTGGAGCCCACCTCGAGCTGCCCGCTCGACCCGTCGACCGCGAACAGCGCCGCGTGCGCGCCGCCGAGCGTGTAGGCCAGCGCGTCGTCCTCCGGGTCCGTCGCCGTCAGCGGCGAGCCCACCGCCGTTCCGGGCGCGGCGTTCTCCGCCACCGTGCGGATAGCCGCCGCGCCGGCGGCGAACGACGGCCGGCCGTTGGCGGTCTCGTCGTCGCGAATCGTCACCACCAGCGCGGCGGGCGCCGTCAGGCGCACCCCGTCGGGCAGCGTCCCGAACCCGAGGGTGATCTTCTCGTCGATATCGTCCTCGTCCTGCACCGCCACGAACGTGAACGTCTGCTCGCGCGTGCCGAGGCCGAACGCCGCGGCGTCGGACGTCAGGCCGTCGACGCGGAACGCGGTCGCGTCGCCGGTCTTCGTCACCGGCGCCGAGACCGCCCGGTCCGCGGCGCCGTCCAGTCTCACCGTCACCAGCAGCGACTCGCCCTCGGTGACCGTGGCCGCCGACGCGCCGTAGGAGACCCGCAGGAGCTTGCGCGACTGCACCCCGGCGGCGGGCGACCACTCGCCCATCCCGAGCGCGTTCCCGGCGCGCACCCGCACCTTCTTCACCACCGCGTTGATCGAGGTCTCGGTCGCGCAGCTCCCCATGGAACAGCCCGCGTACGGGTGCGGGTCCCAGCCGCCCGCGTCCCGCACCTTGTACTCGACGTCGTAGTCGGTGATGCGCGAGCCGCCGTCGTGCGGTGCGTCCCAGATCACCTCCACCGCGGCACCCGTCAGGTACGCCGACGGTTCCTCCACCCGGTCCGGCGCGCCCCAGGTGCGCCCGCGGCCCGGCTCCGACCACTTGCCGGAATAGGCGATGCCGCTCATCCTGTTCACCGCCCGCACCTGCACCTCGTGCCAGGTGCCGACGGCGAGCCCGGAGATCGAGCGCGTCATGGTCGTCGTCTCCGCCGATGCCGCCTGTGCGTCGGTCTCCGCCGTCCAGGCGACGGTGCCGTCGGGCCGCTGGCGGTACTGGTACTCAGTGATCGGATGGACCACGTCGTGCTCGTCGGTCCACGTCACCCGCGTCCAGGTGGCCTCCAGCCGGGAGGCCCCGTCCACCGCGTGCGGCACCACCGCCGGCGCGCCCAGGCGCGGCGGCAGCCGCGTGTCGAGCCCGGTGCGTCCCTTGCCGTTAGGGGACCACGGCCCCTGGTCGCCGCCGACCGCGACGGCGCGCACCGCGATCACGTAAGAGGTATCCGCGGTCAGGCCGGTGAGCGTCGCGCTCGTGCCCGCGGCGGCGATCTCGGTCCAGTCGTTCTCGACGTTCTCCACGTCCGGGTCTTCCCGGTAGCGCACTCGGTAGCCGGACAGCGACGCACCGCACGCGGGCGCCCGCCAGGACGCGTTCAGGTCGGAGAAAGAGCGCGCGCCCCGCGGCGTGGTCACCGTCGGTGCCGCCATCGGGCAGCCGCCGTCGGCGGTGTACACGAACACGCTGCCCGATTCCGCACCGTCGCCCGCCGCGTTCCGCGCGAACACCCGGATCTCGTGGCGGGTTCCGGCGTTCAGTGCCGTCAGCGCGGTCGCGAGGCCCGGCTGGAGGTCGGCGTCCGTCCACGCGGCCGGCGGGTCCGTCACCGCCCGATGGCGCACCACGTAGCCGTCCACCGGCGGCGTGGCAGTCACGGACTTCCAGGTGACGTCCAGCCCGTGCGTCTCGTTGCCGGGGGCTTGCACCACCGCCAGCCCCTTGGGCGAGCGCGGCGTGTCCCACGCCTCCGTGATGCGCAGCGTCGCCACCGCCGGATTGTTCAACGCCACGACCGTGGTGCCCCAGGTCACCTGCGCGACGGTGAACGTCACCGTCTCCTCGCCCTCGTCGGCGTTGTCCGCGAGCGCGGAGACCGACACCTCGGCGTCGTCCGACAGGTGCGCATCGTTCGCCGGCACCGTCAGCCGGTCCCAGCCCGCCGCGCCGGTCAGCGTGTAGTCGTGCGACCCGCCCTGCGTCGCGGTCCCGCCGGTCCCGAGCAGCATCGACACGTCCACCGCCGGCACGTCCACGCCGACCAGCTTCGCGCGCACTCGGTGCGTACCGCTCGTCCCTTCCCGGATCGCCGTGGGGCTGACGGTCAGTTCGACCTTCAGGCCGCTCAGGTCCACGCCGCCCACGGTGGTGGGCTCCGTGATGGTGAGGTTCGTACCGGTCACGGTGTAGCCGGCGGCGGTGCCGCCAATGCCGAGCGTGTCGTCGGACGTGTTGCCGTCGTCGGCGGGCGTGAACGTCAGCGTCGTCGTGCCGCTAGTCGCGTCCGCGGGGATGGTGACGCTCCGGGTGCCCGTCACCGTGTATGCGCCGGAGACGAGGCTCAAGCTTACCGTCACCGGCGACGGCGGCGCCTCGGTCACCGTGGCGGTGACGTCGACGGCCTGTGCGCCGAGCGTCTCGCCGATCGCGTCCGGGTCGACCGAGAGCGTCAGCGTGCGTGCCGCGTCGTCGTTGTCCTTGATCGTAAGCCGCAGGGGCTTCGAGACGAGCGCGCCGGGCCCCGGCTCGGTGCCGGGCTTCGTGCCCGTGCAGTGGCCCTCGATCACCAGCGCCTCGTCGCCCTCGTCGAGCGCGTCGTCCACTACCCTCATGAGCTTCGTGCGCGCCGTCCAGCCCTTCTCCGCGACCAGCTTCGTCACCTTCGGGAACGTCACGTCCGCCGGCGTCTCGGCCTCGCTGCCGGCGCCGAGCCGCAGCCGGCAGTGCGTGTAGGCGCCGCTCGCCGGAGGATGTTGCAGCGTCAGCCGCACCTTCACGTCCCCCGCCGTCTCCGACAGCGTCGCAACGTCCGCCGTCGCCACGATCGTCGGCGCCGCCGGCTCCGTGATGATCGCGGCCGCGCCCGTCACCGCATAGCCGGTGAGGGTGGAGCCGATGGCAATCGTCTCGTCGGTGTCGTCCGCGTCCGCCGTCGGGGTGACCGTCAGCACGGTCGATCCGGTCGTCGCCCCGGCTTCGATCACGACGCTTCGCGTCCCCGTGACCGTGTAGTCGTCCGAGGTCGCGGTGCCGGACAGGGCGAGCGGGAGGTCCAGCCTCGCCGTCGCCTGGCCGTCCAGCGTCGCCGTCACCGTCACCTGCGTGGCGCCCGCCGTCTCCACGATCTCGGCCGGCGTGGCGGCGAGCATGATCGTCCGGGACTCGTTGTCGGCGATCGCCACCGTCGCCGGTTCCGACACCAGTTCCGCGGCCGGCGGGTCCATGTTCGCCGCGCCGCCCGTGCAATACGCCTCCACCGCGAGCACCTCGTCGCCCTCGGCGTACGCGTCGTCGACGATGTTCAAGAGTTTGCCGCCGGCCGCGCGCCAGCCGCCCCCGGCATCGAGTGTCTGTTCCGTGGCGGCCAACTCGACGTCGGCGGCGTCGGCGACACTGCCCGCGGCGAGACGAAATGCGGCAGCCTGTATAGCCGCCCGCGTCCGGGGAATTCGCCAGGGCGAGCGACGCGCCCACCTCGCCCGCGTCCTCCGCGATGCCGGAATCGCCCACGCCGTCGAAACGCACCGTCAGCGTGCGCCGCGGATACACCGTCACCGTGTGGAACGCCATCCGGTTGCCGGCCGCGTCGCGCGGCCGTGACGCCGCCGTCCCGCGCTGGACGTAGCTCAACTGGACCCGGGCCGAGCCGGCCGGCGCCCGCGCCAGCGTGATGGTCTCGCTCGCGTCCGCCCGTCGCGACGCGATGTCGACCCCCGTCACGGTGAACACGACGTTCGAGCGGACTACGAAGCTGCCGGCCCCGGGCCGCGTCTCCGCCCACGCCGGCTCGCTCAGGGTCAGCGTCACCGTCGTCCCGGCGTAATGGGCCGACACGATGGTCGGCGCCGTCGTGGCCGCCGCCGTCGAGGACTTCGCGGGCGGGCCGCCCGACGCGCCGGTCTGTGGCGCCGCCGCCTTCAGCGCCGCGGGCGGTGCGCACGCGGCCCCGGCGGCTTGCGCCATAGACCTACAGTCGACCTGAGCCCGCCGGGCACGCGGCGTACAATGCCGGTCCATGGCCACCGGCGAACACGAAACGGTCCCGAAGGGCGGTCCGGCCGCTCGGGTGCCATGCGTTCTCACCGACTACATCGACCACGCCATGGCCGGGGCCGCCTACGACAAGCTCGACGACGGCACGTTCGCGGGGCGCGTCCGCGCGTGCCGCGGGGTGGTCGCGTTCGACTCGACGCTGACCGGCTGCCAGCGGCTGCTGCGCTCCACCTTCGAGGACTGGCTGGTGCTGGGCCTGAAGCTGGGCCACGACATCCCCGTGCTCGCTGGCATCGATCTGAATGCCGAGCCCGTCCGTGAACCGCTGGACGCCGTGTAGCCGCCGCGTCTTCGTCCGCCGCCTGCGCGCGCTCGGCTTCGACGGTCCCTGGTCCGGCTCCCGGCACCAGTTTCATGGTGCTCGACGGCCACCGCTTGGCGCTGCCGTCGAACGATGAGTACTCCGTGCCGCAGCTACGCATGATGCTGCGCGAGGTCGAGGCCATCCTGGGACGGACCGCCTCCGCGCCGCCGACTGGGCCCGGCTGTAGCCGTACGTGTTGGGTCGGCGCGCCTCCTGGCCTTTGCCTGCGCACCGTCCTTCTCGCCGATCCGGTTCGGACTCACCGAGAGCGTCATGTCCGGAAAATCGTCGTCGCGGATGGTCAGGGTCAGCGGCGCCGAGCGCAGGTCCTCGTGGGACGGCTGCGTACCGGACTTGCCGCCGTGCAGTGGCCCTCCACCACCAGCGACTCGCCGCCCTCCACGAGCGCGTCGTCCACCACCGTCATCAGCCCGGCTTCCGCCGACCAGCCGTTCGCGGCGTTGAGGTTTTTCTGGTTGGAGAACGTCACGTCCGCGGGCTCGGTGGCCCTCGCCGCCGCCGCAAGCGCCCACGCGGCAAACGCCCGGAACGAGGGCACGATCCTCATTCCCCGACAGGCGATCCTCGGTGGCCGCAGCCGCAGCATCATGCACGCCGCATGGCGCGAACGCTGAACGCCGGCGGTGGAACGGGGCGTCCGCCCAAGCCCCAGGGTCCGTCAGCGATCGAGGGCGGCGCGCTCCGGGTGCAGGTACGGCGAACGGGGCGTCAGGCGGCCGAGGAACTCCTCCAGCGAGTCCGCCACGGTCCGGATGGGCCAGTAGCCCGGTCGCTCGAGCAGCACGCGGCCCGTCTCGTTCTCCACCGAGAGGAACAGCTCGGAGTCCTCCTCGGTACACGCGAAGAACACGCTGAAGGACGCCCGCGCGCGCTGTTTCGCCATCGCGTGGCCGATCAGGTTCTCGACCAGCCGTTCCGCGTCGGCGTCGTTCCACAGGAAGATGAGGCTGACGTGTCCGTCCGGCGCCGCGGCCTCCAGGCCGCCGGACCAGTACGCCCCGTAATAGGCTTTGATGTCCGGGTGGACGGTCAGTTCGAGGGCGCGCTCGAGACCGGCGAAATCGCTCGCGTAGCGCCGCGGAACCGGCGTCCACCGGACCACGTCCACGCCCTCCGGCCCGGGGAAGGGATCGTCCACCTCGCACGGCGAACGCCAGTCCGGGTCGAAGACTTCCGTCAGATCCGGGAACGCGTCGAGATAGGCCGTCACGAAGCAGGAGAGGGCGGCGGAAACGTCGGACAAGGCGTGTTACCGGTCAACGAGTCCGCGCCATCCTACCCAAGCTCGGCGGTCACCGCCCCCCGGCGGCACGCTCGCGCGGCGCCGGGCCCCCACGATGCCGGCGCGGCGCGGCCACCGCCCGGGCCAGGTGTCCGCGCTCCTCCGGGGTGAGCCGGGCGGCGATCGTGGCAAACGTCTCGTGGCTACCTACCTGGCTCTGCGCGAGCTGGTCGCGGAACTCCGCAAGCGACGCGCGCAACGCCGCCTCGTCGAACGGTTCGGCGGTCAGCGCCGCGGTCACCGCGCGTTGCGCCCGTCGGACGGCGCGCAACGACGCGCGGGATTCCCGCCGCTTGGTCCAGAGGTCCGCCGCCACCTCGCGGCGGCGCTCCTCGTCGAGGAACCGGACCAGGCGGACCACGCCGACCAGGGGGTCGAATCCCGGCATCGGCCCGAAGTCGCGCGTCACTCGGCCGGCGACGAAACCGGCCAGGGCGAGATTGACGACCAGCGAAATCACGAGCCCCGCGATCAGCCATCTATTCTTCATCGCTTTCCCCATCCGCCGTTGCGGCCGTTGCCTCGGAGGCCCCGTCGCCGGCCGCGAGTTCTTCCTCGAAGACCGACGAGAACGCCAGCACCGAAACGGCGTCCTCGAAGGCATCCTCTTCGCTGGGCCAGGCGAACCCCAGGACGAAGCCCAGGGCGAGCGGCGCCACCGCCACGGCCGCCAGCGACCGCCATCGCGGGGCCGCGAGCCAGGCCGGCCGGGCGGGGCCGGCGCCCGGCTCCAGGCAGGCCAATATGCGCGCTTGCAGGCCGAGCGCCGGCGGCGCCGGGAGACTCTCCGCGACCAGGGCTTCGAACGCCCGCGCGGCTTCGAGGGCCGAGCGGCCTTCCGCGGTCGCGGCGGCCACCCGGGCCGCGCCGCCCAACTCGGGCGGCCAGCGGTCCAGGTCGGCGCCATGGACATCCAGGTACCGGATGAATTCGTCAATGGTCATCTCGTGCTCCCATCCGCCACGAGCGGGTCCTCCCGAAACGCCTCGAGGCGCACTCTGAGCGCGCGCCGCCCGCGGGCCACCAGGGACTCCAGCGCATCGACCGATACCTCCAGCGCGACCGCCGCGTCCCGGTTCGACCAGCCCTGGAGCTGGCACAACACCACCGCGGCGCGCTGCCGCTCCGGCAGCTCCGCCACCGCCGCGCGGACGGCCGCCCGGCGCTCTTCCTCGATGCTGCCGGGCAGGCCGGAGTACCGCTCGTCCGCCAGCGTCTCGAGACCGTCCTCGACGGCCTCGCGGCGCCGGCGAAACGCGTCCACGCACAGGTTGTGCGCAATCCGGTAGAGCCAGGTGGACACGCGCACGCGGCCCGGCCGGAACGTTCGCGCGCGGCTCCAGACCCGCAGGAAGGTCTCCTGCGCGATGTCCTCCGCATCCGCCCGGTTGTCCGTCATGCGGAAGGCGTAGGCCTGGATGCCGGCGAGGTGGCGGTCCAGCAGCAGGCCGAACGCCCCGCGGTCCCGGGCACGGATCCGGTGCAAGAGGTCCTCGTCCGCTGGCTCTGGCAAGCGCCGGCTACCCGTCCGCCGCGTCTTCCCGAGCCCGGCCGCCGCGATGCCGCTTGCGTCCGTCGCGCATCTCGCTGCGCGTCAGGCGCCCGTCCCCGTCGGCATCGAGGGCCTTGAGGCGAGCCATGTCGCGGCCGAACTCGTCCGCGTCCAACCCACCGTCGTCGTTCGCGTCGAGGCGCGCGAACATCCGTTCCCGGGCGGCGGCCCGCGCCGCCCGCGGCAGCTCGCGCCACTCCTCGCGCGACAGTTGTCCGTCGCCGTCCGCGTCGGCGGCATCGAAGGCACGCTCTCCGAAGGGGCTGCCGCCGAAGCGGTCGCCCCGCCGGCGCCCGTCGCGTCGCTCGCCGCCGCGCCGCGGACGTCCATCCGCGTCCCCGTCCCGTCGACCGCGGCGGTCCATGCGGGAGGCCGCGAACTCCTCGGCCGTGATGCGCCCGTCCCCGTCGGCATCGACGCGTGCGAAACGACGCGCGGCGCGCGCTTCGAGTTCTTCGATCGCGACGCCGCGCTTGGCCTTGGCGCCGTCATCGGCCGCGGCGTCTCCAGCGCCGGTGGCGGCGCCCGCGGAGAACGCGGCCACGGCGAGACCGCAGGCAAGTATGCGAAGTTTCATGTCCAGCTTCCTTTGCGTGAGGTTCGCCTGCCTCTACGCAGTGGCTGGCGGTATCCGTCGCCCCGCCTGCTCTCTCGCCAGCGCGGCGAGTTCGGCCGGCTGCGACATCAGCCCCCGATCCGTGATCCACCCGGCGACCAGCTCCGCCGGCGTCACGTCGAATGCCGGGTTGCGCACGCGTATGCCCGGCACCGTCGCAATGGAGTCCGTCACTTCCCCCGGATCGCGCTCTTCGATCTCGACTTCCGCTCCGGCTGGGGTGTCCGGGTCGAAGGTGGACGACGGGCAGGCAACGTAGAACGGCACGTCGTGGTACCGGGCCGCGATCGCCAGGCCCCGGGTGCCGATCTTGTTGACGACGTCGCCGTTCACCGTCACGCGGTCCGCGCCGGTGATGACGAGATCGATGGCGCCCTGCGACATGAGGTGCGCCGCCATGCCGTCGCAGATCAGGGTCACGTCGAGCCCCGCTTCCGAGAGCTCCCACGCGGTCAGCCGAGCGCCCTGGAGCACGGGGCGCGTCTCGTCGACGAACACTTCGAAGCGCACCCCCGCGTCGTGGGCGAGATACATCGGTGCGGTCGCGGTGCCAAGGGCGGAGACGGCCAGCGCACCGGCGTTGCAGTGCGTCAGCACGCCCGCACCGTCCCGCAGCAGGTCGACCCCGTGCGTCCCGATCGCACGGCACATGGCGGCGTCTTCGCGATGGATCGCCTCCGCCTCGGCGACCGGATCGGCGGCGCGGCGAACGCGCGTCACCGCCCAGGCGAGATTCACCGCGGTCGGGCGCGCCGCCGTGAGCGTGGCGGCGGCGGTGGCGAGATCCTCCCCGCCCCGCGCGGCCAGGGCCATGCCGTATGCCGCGGCCACGCCGATCGCCGGAGCCCCGCGCACCAGCATGGACGCGATCGCGCCGGCCACCTCCCCGGCGTTCGCCTGCTCCACGTACGCCACTTCGCCGGGCAGACGCCGCTGGTCCAGCAGCCACAGGCGGCCGTCCTGCCAGCGAATGGACGCGGGAACCGGCATCCTTGAGTCGTGTCCATCGACGGTCGAAAGGAAGTGGCCTGGATCATAGCACCCGACCCGGCGTCGGCTTGGTGGGAGCGGCTCCGGATGACACCACCGCGCGCCCGCGATAGGCTCGCGAACCCGATGCCGTCCGGACCGTCGTCGACGGGCCGCGACCGGCAGGACCTCACAGCACGCCAATGGCCGAGCGCCAGTACATTCTCACCCTGCACTGTCCCGACCGGCCCGGCCTGGTGTTCGCCGTGAGCCGGTGGCTGGTCGGCCACGACTGCAACATCGTCACGAGCGACCAGTTCGGCGACCAGCGCAGCGGCCGTTTCTTCCTACGGCTGTGTTTCGTCGGGGAAGCCACCCTGGGGGCCCTCATGGAGTCGTTCCTCGCCGTGGCGGAAGAGTACGCCATGGACTGGGGACTGTGGCCCGCCGGAGAGCAGCCCAGGGTGCTGGTCATGGTCTCGAAGTACGAGCACTGCCTCGCGGACCTACTGCACCGGGCGCGGGTGGGCGACCTGCCGATCGACATCGATCTCGTCGTCTCGAACCACCCCGACGCCGGTTACCTCGCGTCGGCCTTCGACGTCGACTTCCTGCACCTGCCCGTCACGAAACGGAACAAGGCGACGCAGGAGGGCAGGATGCTCGCGGAAGTGCGCGCCCGCGGCATCGACTTCGTGGTGCTCGCGCGTTACATGCAGATCCTCACCCGGGAGACGTGCGCGGCGCTGGCGGGACGGATCATCAACATCCATCACTCGTACCTGCCGAGCTTCAAGGGCGCCAGCCCCTACCTGCAGGCGCACGAGCGCGGCGTGAAGATGATCGGCGCCACGGCCCACTACGTGACCGCGGACCTCGACGAAGGGCCGATCATCGAGCAGGACACGGCGCGGGTCGATCACCGGCACACCCCGGCGGAGCTCGAAGCGGCCGGACGCAACGTCGAGACCCAAGCACTCGCGCGGGCGGTGCGTTACCAGGCGGAACACCGCATCCTGCTGAACGGCGCGCGCACCGTGGTGTTCCGCTAGCCGGCATGGAGACGCGCAAGGCAGCCCGGGCCCTCGGCGCCTACGCCGCGCTGGACCTGCGCGACGCGCTCGCGTCGAACGACCTGTGGAACGCGCTGGAGCAGGCACTGCTCGAACACCACGTTCTCTTCCTGCGTGACCAAGGCCTGTCCGCGCGGCAGTTCCAGGAGTTCGGGGAACGTCTCGGTACGCTGGAGGCGCATCCGGCGTATCCGACCGTTCCGGAGGCCCCCGGGGTGCAGGTTCTCGAGAGCACGCCCGAGGAACCGTCCCGGATCGAGGCCTGGCACTCGGACATGACTTTCCGCGAGACGCCGCCAGCCGTCACCGTCCTCTACGCGCAAGTCGTTCCAGCGGTGGGCGGCGATACGCTCTGGGCCAGCGCGCACGCGGCGTACGAGGGCCTGTCCGAGGGGTTGCGCGCGCTCGTCGACGGGCTGTACGCCGTGCACGACTTCGCCCACGGGTTTCGCGAGAGCCTGGAGGCGCCCGGGGGATACGAGCGCCTGCGCGTCGCGGTGGCCGACAACCCGCCGGTCACCCACCCGGTGGTGCGCACGCACCCCGCTTCCGGCAGGAAGTCACTCTACGTCAATCCGCTGTTCACGACGCGGCTCGAGGCGTTGTCGCGACGGGAGAGCGACGCCCTGCTCGAGTTCCTGTGCCGCGAGGTCACCGCCGACGAGTACACGGTGCGCCTCTCCTGGCGCCCCGGAACGATCGCCCTCTGGGACAACCGCACGACGCAGCACAAACCGGTGAACGACTACTTCCCGCAGCATCGCAAGATGCACCGGCTGACCGTCGCGGGGGAGCGGCCGCGCTGAGGCCGGCGTCCACCCCCTACCCGGCGGCGGCCCGCCGCAGTTCCCGCTCCCGCATCCGCAGGAACAGCGGCAGTCCCAGCGACACCCCCACGAGGCACGTGCCGGCAATGGGCGTCCACAGACCGCACAACGACAGCCTGCGGCCCTCGTGCAGCATGAACCAGATCAGCACGGCCCCCGACACCAGGACATCGAGCCACGCAAAGGTAGACAGGCGCGACCGCATGATCTCGGCCGTCATGGCGGGGAGGTCCAGACCACCGTTCTCCACCCCCCACGCCACCAAAGCGCTGTAAGGCAGCACCGTTCCCAACACGCACATCACACCGTAGAACCCGATGGCCATGATTCCTCCCCACGCACCCCGCCCTCGCTCGCCGAGACCCGTACGCCGCGCCGCTCGAGACGCTCTCGAAAGCCTTGGCGCTCCTCATCTCACAAATCTGACGTGCACCCAACCGGACACCGGACATCCTGCATGGGCCATGAGCCTGCCCGCGTGTAGAATCGGAATGACCTCAATGGTGGCGTTCAATGCTGTCTGGCCGCAGGGAGTCCGAATGAAGGTTACGGTGCGCGTGGATGTCGAACAGGACATCAGGGATCGGGCGGCGCGCCAGCTCGCGGAGCACGGCCTCACCATGGACGAAACCATGCGCATCGTCCTCGAACAGGCTGCCGCGGGCCGCGGGCCGGACTTCGGGGCGTTGGTGCCCAACGCCACCACCATCGAGGCCATCGAGGCCGCTCGGCGCGGCGAGGTCGTCGAACTCGGCACGCCGGCCGAAGCGCTGGCCGAACTTAACGGCGGCGGCTGAGGATCGCGGCACGGGCTGCCCTTTGTGCGCACGGTCAAGCGGTCCGCGCAAGTACCGGCGCGGCATGAACCAGATCAGCACAACCCCCGAAACCAAGATGTCCAGCCACGCAAAGGCCGATGTCCGCGACCCGGCGATCTCGCCACCAGGGCGGCGACGCCCAGACCGCCGTTCTCCACGCCCCAGGTCACCAGTGCGCCGTAAGGCAGCACGGTCCCCAACACGCACATCACACCTTAAAACCCGATGGCCGTGACTTCCTCCTAAGAGCCCCTGGCCTCGCTCGCCGAGACCCGTACCCCACGCCGCTCGAGACGCTCTCGGATGCGTATCTGGCGCTCCTCCGTGAGCGGATAGCGCCAGATGAACGGCAGCGCGATGAACTTGAGCGCCGCCGGAATGATCGAATACGCGAGCGCGAGCATCAGCAGCGCCAGACTCGAGTTCCCCTCGGCCGTGCGCGCGAGGGCCGGGTCCGCGGTCGCGTCGAACCCGAACAGGTCGACGACCAGCAGCGCGAGCGCGCCCCCCACCGCGACGCCGCCCTTCTGCAGCATCCCCCACAGCGAGAAGTACATGCCGGCGCGCTGCTCGCCGGTCCGGGCCGAGTCGATGTCCACCACGTCCGCCGCCATGGCGGCCGGGATCGCGAGCATCGCGCCCTCCGTACAGCCCTTCATGGTCATGATGAACAGGAACACCCCGAACCAGCCGGGCGGGATGAACGGGATGAAGGAGGCCCAGACGCTGTACCAGATGATCAGGGCGATGAACGCCCGGTGCTTGCCGATCCTGCCGGCCAGCCAGGTCCAGAAGAAGAGCCCGAGCGTCGCCGCGAGGTAGTAGACCAGCAGGTAGAGCGAGTACCACTCGCCGGCGTCGATGACGTGCTTGCAGAAGAAGAAGGACAACGCGCCGGTCATCGCGCCGCCCACCGTGCTGACGCTGTAGCAGACGACCAGCCGCACGTACGGCCCGTTGCGCCGCACCACCCGGAGGCTCGCCCGGAACGTCGGCTTGCTCCGCGGGATTACCACCTGGTCCGGCTCCCGCACGAACACGAGGGCGAGGACCACCGTGACGGGCAGCGCGAACAGGATGAACGTCGACAGCCAGTCGAGGATCACGTCGAGGTTGCCGGCCCGCGACTCCATCACCGCACCGAGTTCCGCCGACAGGTCGCCGAGCAGCGACTCCAGCGTGTTGTCCGCCATCGCGAGGTAGATGAGGATGCCGGCGGCGAGCGGCAGCGCCGTCGCAATGACGACTCCGAAGTAGTGGAACTGCTCGCGCCGGCCAGTGATCCGCGTGCGCTCGTTGTAGTCGGGGCTGAGCTCCGCGCCCCAGGCGAAGTACGGCAGGTTCACCAGCGTGAAGGCGAAGTAGATCATCACGATCCAGAAGCCGAAGTACCACACGCTCGGATCCGGCGGCGGCAGGAACAGCATGTAGATCGACAGCATGAGCACCGGCGTGCCGAGGATGATCCAGGGCTTGCGCCGGCCGATGGGGGTGCGCAGCTTGTCCGACAGCACGCCGATCAGGGGATCCGTCACCCCGTCGGAGAGGCGCGCCACCACGATGATCGCGGCGATCACCGAGAGGCTGATGCCGAGTTCCGCGTAGTGCGGCTGTACGTAGACGCCGACCGGCAGCAACGCCACCGACAGCGGCAGGTACATGGCGGAGTAGCAGCCGATGCGCCACTCTCCGAGCCCCCGCCACGGCGTCGCTGCTCGGCCCGCAGCCGGCGCGTCCGCCATCAGGAGCGACCGCTGGCCAATGCGGCTCCGGTCAGGTAGGCGTGGCTGCGCTCGACGGCGGTCATCATGTCCGTGTCGCACGCGTCGAGTTCCACGATGACCCACTCGAGGACGTCGGGATCGGCCGCGCCGACGATGGCCGGAATGTCCATGCGCCCGTCGCCCACCGCCACGTGGGCGTGTCCCTTCGTCAGCGGCCCGTCCTTGACGTGCAGCAGCGGCGTGCGGTCGCGGACGCGCGCGACCTCGGCGGCCGGGTCGCAGGCGCCGAAGTTCGCCGCCCAGTACGTGTCGATCTCGAACTGCACGTCCGGGCACAGCTCCTGCAGCACGTGGTACGCAAGGACGCCCTCCACTGCGGTGAACTCCCACCAGTGGTTGTGCAGGAAGAGATCGATCCCCGCCCGCCCCAGCGATTCGACGAGACCGTTGACCGTATCCGCCGTGCGCCGGACCGCGTCGAGGTCCTGAAAGTCGTCCGGGGCGAAGCCGCCGGCGGCCCGGCTGAGGCCGAGTTCGCCCACGATGTCGCACACCTCCTCGGGTTCCGTCCGGTTGGCCCACGGGTAGTGGCTCGAGGAGACCCGCATGCCGAGGTCCTCCACCCGCCGCCGCAAGGCCGCCGGCGTCATGCCGAACAGCGCGAACGGCTCCACGCCCGCGTAGCCGATCTCGGCCAGACGGGTCAGGACCGCGTCGAAGTCCGCCTCCGATGCCTCGCGCAGGGAATAGAGCTGTACCGAAATGGGCGCGCTCATGGCGTCACCTCCGTACCGGCGGCGGCGGATGCGTAGACCGCGTCGAGGATGCCCTGCACGGCCAGCGCCTGCCCGGTCGAGACCGCCGGCGGTTCGCGGCCCGCGACCACGTCCACGAAATGCTGCATGCGGCTCATGTGCGGATACTCCAACTCCCCCACCCCCGGCGCCTCGACGGTAACGTAGCCCTCCTCGCCGGGTCGGTAGAGTTTCGACTCGTAGACGCTGTAGGCGGCGTCGGTACCGAAGAGTTCGATGTTCATGGCGTGCGGGACGGCCTGATGCATCGCCCACGCCGCGTCTAGGGACAGCGTCGCGCCGCTGCCGAGACGGACCAGGGCGGTCGCGAAGTCCTCCACGTCGAACACGTCGTCCACCGCTTCCGACCGCCCCCAGTCCAGTTCCCCGACGCCGCGCACCCCGAACTTGGCGCAGGTGGCGCCGGATACCGACACGGCATCGAAGTCGTCGAGGGCGAAGAGCGCCGCGTCGAGCATGTGCACGCCGATGTCGAGCAGGCTGCCGCCGCCGGCCTCCGAGCGGTGCGTGAACCACGTGCCGATGCGGGGGATTCCGGACCGCCGCCGCCAGTAGGCCTTGACGTGGTAGACCTCGCCCAGGGCGCCCCGGGCGACCAGCGCCCGGGCGGTCTGCACCTCCCGGGTGAAACGCTGGTTCATCCCGAGCATGAAGTGCCGGCCGCTCGCCCGTGCCGCGGCGACCACCTCCCGCGCCTCGGCCACGCTCAGCGCGAACGGCTTGTCGAGCAGGGTGTGCTTGCCGGCCTCGAGCGCGGCCCGGGCGAGCGGCGCGTGCAGGCGGTTGGGGACGGCGATGTAGACCGCATCGACCGCATCCATCGCCAGGAGCCCCCGCGCGTCGTCGAAGACGTGTTCGACCCCGTGGCGCCGCGCGAAGTCCCGCGCCCTCCCGGGGTGGCGGTCGGCGACCGCCACGAGTTCCGCTTCCGGCAACCGGGCAAGCTCCCGGCAGGAGATGTTGGCCATGGCGCCGGCGCCGATCACGCCGAATCTCGTCACTGCTTCCGAACTGGCCATCCAGCCTCCGCGCACCGTGCGCCGCGTATCGTATCGCAGGCTGATAATCTGTCGCGCCATACGGCACTGGAAAGCCCCGATGGGGCGCGGCCGATGGGATACCGAAGATGACGCAGGGCGAGGCGCGGCTCCGCATGGGGCTGGTCGGTGGCGGCGAAGGGGCCTTCATCGGTCCCGTGCACCGCATGGCCGCCGAACTCGACGGACGGATCGAACTGGTCTGCGGAGCGTTCTCCGGGGACCCCGGGCGGTCACGCCGGTCCGGCGCCGTGCTCTACGGTCTGCCGGCCTCCCGCTGCTACGCGACCTTCGACGAGATGTTCCGCGCCGAAGCCGCCCTGGCCGAGGACGAGCGCATGCACTTCGTCACGGTCGCGGTACCGAACCACCTGCACTATCCCGTCGCTCGGGCCGCTTTGGAGGCGGGGTTTCACGTCGTGTCGGACAAGCCCGTGACCCTCGACCTCGACGAGGCCCGGAACCTCGAGTCCCTCGTCGCCGACACGGGCATGCTGTTCGCGGTCACCTACAACTACACCGGCTACCCGATGGTGAAGGAGGCCCGCCACCTCGTGCGTTCCGGCGCCTTCGGCGCGGTCCGGCGCGTGATCGTCGAGTACATCCAGGGCTGGCTCGCAGAGCCGCTGGAGCGCTCCGGCAACCGGCAAGCGGAATGGCGCACCGACCCCGGGCGCGCCGGGTCGGCGGGCTGCATGGGTGACATCGGCACGCACGGCGAGAACCTCGCGTCTTACGTCACGGGGCTTGCGGTCACGGAACTCTGCGCGGACCTCACGGCGTTCGTGCCCGGCCGGCGCCTCGACGACGACGGCAACGTGCTGCTGCGCTTCGACAACGGCGCCCGCGGCATCCTGTTCGCGAGCCAGGTCGCGGTCGGCGAGGAGAATGGGCTCAAGCTGCGGGTGTACGGGGAACGCGGCGGCCTGGAGTGGTCACAGATGGAGCCGAACTCGCTGATCGTGCGCTGGCCCGACCGGCCGGCGGAGCTGCGGCGCACGGGCGCACCGGGCGTCAGCCCCGCCGCCGCGACGGCGACGCGTCTGCCGGCTGGCCATCCGGAAGGGTTCCTCGAGGCGTTCGCCGTGATCTACCGCAACTTCGCCACGGCGCTGCGTGCCCGCCTGGACGGCCAGGAGCCACCGGCAGACGCCCTCGACTTCCCAACCATCGCCGACGGGGTGCGTGGCATGGCGTTCGTGGAGACGGTGGTGGAGAGCGCCCGGCGCGGCGCCTGGCTGCCGTTCGGAGCCACCGCGGACCTCGGCGAAGGCGTCCGGAACCACCAGGGAGAACGCACATGAAGACGCTCAAGGGGCCGGCCATCTTCCTCGCCCAATTCATGGCGGACGAGGATCCGTTCGACAACATCGAATCGATGGCGCGCTGGGCGTCGGAACTCGGCTTCGTCGGCATCCAGGTCCCCATTGGCAATCCCGCCTTCATCGACGTGGCGCGGGCGGCGCAGAGCAGGGACTACTGCGACGAGCTACGCGGGCGCGTCGGGGCGTACGGCGTCGAGATCACGGAACTTTCGACCCACCTCGAGGGCCAGCTCGTGGCGGTCCACCCCACCTACGACACGCTGTTCGACGGGTTCGCTCCCGAAGCCCTGCGCGGGCGGCCCGCAGTGCGTACCGAATGGGCCGTCGAGCAGGTGAAGCTCGCCGCGGCGGCCAGCCGGAACCTGGGCCTCGGCGCCCACGCCACCTTCTCCGGCGCCCTGCTCTGGCCGATGATGTACCCGTGGCCGCAGCGCCCGGCCGGGCTGGTCGAGACCGGCTTCGCGGAACTCGCCCGCCGCTGGCGGCCGATCCTGGACGCGTTCGAAGAACAGGGCGTGGACTGCTGCTTCGAGATCCACCCGGGCGAGGACCTGCACGACGGCGTCACGTTCGAGCGCTTCCTCGCCGCCGTGGACGACCATCCGCGCGCGAACATCCTCTACGATCCGAGCCACTTCGTGCTGCAGCAGCTCGATTACCTGGCGTTCCTCGACATCTATCGCGACCGCATCAAGATGTTCCACGTGAAGGACGCGGAGTTCCGCCCGGACGGACGGAGCGGGGTGTACGGCGGCTACCAGGACTGGATCGACCGGCCCGGGCGCTTTCGTTCGCTCGGCGACGGGTCCGTGGACTTCCGCGGCATCTTCTCGAAGCTCGCGGCATGCGACTTCGACGGCTGGGCGGTGCTCGAGTGGGAGTGCTGCCTGAAGCACCAGGAGGACGGCGCGCGGGAAGGCGCCGCGTTCATCCGCGACCACATCATCCGGGTCACGGACCGCGCGTTCGACGACTTCGCCGCCTCCGGCACGGACGAGACCGCCAACCGCGAGATCCTGGGCCTGTAGGGCGCCCTCCATACCGCCAACTTGCCAAGCTGCCGCGGGCACGGGCGCTGCGGGGAGCCGGTGCGGCTCCGGCCCCCGGCGTCCCCCGGCGTAGGCCCTGTGCAGCTCAAGCCTGGCGCGCCGATTCGCCCCAACGCCCGCCGTCCCGCAATGATGTCGGCGGCCGGCCACCGGTCGTTTCAAGGGCCATCGGGAGGCCCGCCCCTTGCTTGACCGCCTCGATAAGGCCATCCGCGTCCCTGGGCGACACGTTGGCCGCCTTGTTCTCGCCGTACTCGATGCCGATGAAGTCCGGCCCGAGTCCCAGAATCGGTCCGTTCCACATGCGATCACGATCCACCTTCGTGACATCGCGTAGGGCGATCCGCTTGCGGTAGGGACCCATGCGGACCAGGCGAACATCCCGCTCGACCACGTACCGTGTGCCCAGCAGTATCCACCGGAACACGCATGGCAGGGCCACTCCCAACCCGACCATCGGCCACGCGCCCTGTAGCCAGAAGCTCGCAGTCGCCAACGCGATCCCCGTCGGATCGAGCCCCACAATCACGGCATAGCTGCCGGTTCCCCGCCAGGTCGTCAGCCGATCCGAAGCTACATCCCCAGCGCACGCGTGATCCGCATCACCGTCGCGAACGACGGGTTGCCTTCCGCGGACAGCGCCTTGTACAGGCCCTCGCGGCTCATCCCCGCGTCGCGCGCGAGCCCGGTCATGTTCCCGGCACGCGCCACGTCGTTCAGCGCCGCCCGTATCAGGCTGCCGTCCCCGGGATCCTCCTCGGCGCACGCCGCAAGGTACAGGCGTGCATCCTCGGGCGTGCGCAGCTCTTCGGCCGCGTCCCATCTGCTGAACGTCTCGGTCATCTCCGCCTCCGTTGCCCGATCCCCCGCCCTTCAACTCGCGCCGGGACGGGACAAGCCTGGCCCCTACGGTACACTCGCGCCGAGAGAACGGAGGCGACCGGAATGACCCCCGAGGAGATTCTTGCCCGTCCGGCAAAGGCGCTGACACAGGCGCAACGCGAACACTACCTCGAGTACGGCTACCTCGGCGCCCCGGCGCTGATCGGCGCCGACTGGCTGGCGCGGTTGAACGCATGCACCGCCCGCCACGTCGAGGAAAGCCGTCACGCCAAGGGCGACCAGCGCTTCGACCTCGAGCCGGACCACCGTCCGGACGCGCCCCGCATCCGCCGCCTCAACTCGCCCGTCGACGCCGACGAACTCTACTGGGAGTTCGCCTCCAACGGCCCGTTCGTCGACATCGCCGAGGACCTCCTCGGACCCGACATCAAGTTCCACCACTCGAAGCTGAACTTCAAGTGGAGCGGCGGCGGCGAGGAGGTGAAGTGGCACCAGGACATCCAGTTCTGGCCGCACACCAACTACGACGTGCTGACCATCGGGGTATATCTCGAGGACGTCGACGCGCGCATGGCGCCCATGGGCGTGATTCCGAAGAGCCACCAGGGGCCCCTCTACGATCTCTACGACCACGATCGCAACTGGACCGGCAACATCCGCGCCGAGGACGTCCCGCGCATCGACGCCGACAGCGCCGGCTACATCGACGGCCCGGCCGGTACGGTCACCGTGCACAACTGCCGCTCGATCCACGGCTCGCCGCCGAACTGGAGCGACCGGCCCCGCCCGCTCCTCCTGTGCGCCTATGCCGCGGCGGATGCCATCGCCATCACCAACCTGGTTGCCCGCGCGCCCCACGGCAACGAGCTGGTGCGCGGCCAGCCGGCGCGCTGGGCCCGCTTCGACCCGCGCCCGTGCCTGATGCCCCCCGACTGGTCCCGCGCGGGCTACAAGTCGATCTTCCAGCACCAGCAGCGGGAAGCGGCGCGTTGAGCGGGCCGCCGGGACGCGCTTCGGCGAGGTTCGCCCGGCCTCCCGGGGGGACAGGCGAGTGGGGCTGATCTTCGCGGACATCGAGCTTTCGAACCCACGCGATCGGGAACTGTCGCCGTTGGCTGCGCGAGCGCTCGTCGATGCCGGGTCAGTCGCGCTGTGCGTGCCGGAGCACGTTGCCGTGCAGCTCGGACTGGACGAGTTGGAGAAACGCGAGGTCACGACCGCCGACGGCAAGCACGTCCTGGTGCCGTACGCCGGTCCGGTGCGGGTGCGTTTCGCAAACCGTTCGTGCTACACCGGCGCCCTGGTGCTGGGTGACGGCGTGCTGCTCGGCTCGATTCCACTCGAGGACATGGATCTCGTGATCAATCCGCGATTGCAGACCATCACGGTGAACCCCGAGAGCCCCAACATACCGTCCGCGGTCGTCAAGGCGGCAGCGCTCCGCTCGGCTCGGGCCAGGAGCGTGGCGCGGCCAGAGCCGTCGGACCAGCCATCGAGGACGACACGATGCCAACTTTCGAACACGACGTAGATCTCTACTACACCGACGCCGGGAACGGCGAGGTCATCCTGTTCTGCCACGGGGCCGGCGGCAACGCCGCGAGCTGGTACAACCAGTTCGGCGCGTTCGTCCGCGACTACCGCTGCGTGGCTTACGACTGCCGGGGCTTCGGTCGCTCGACGTGCACCGAGGAGCAGTTCGACGGCACGCGGTTCGGGGCGGACGCGATCGCGCTCCTCGACCACCTCGGGATCGAGTCGGCGGACTTCGTCTGCCAGTCCATGGGGGGCTGGACCGGGGTCCAGGTGGCGCTCGAACACCCGGACCGCGTGCGCAAGCTCGTCCTTTCGGACACCATCGGCGGCATCGCCCTGCAGTCGGGCATCGACAGCATCCGCACGCTCGGCGAGCGCGTCAGCGACACCCGCCTGGCGAGCGCCGCCATCGCCGCGGACTTCCCCGAGAAACAGCCCGCGCTCGCGTTCCTCTACGCGCAGATCTCGGATTTCAACCGGCTGCCGCAGGGCGCGGTGGGCGGATCGCTGTTCGACGAGTCGGTCCTCGTGCCGCTCGACCGCGCAAGGACCCTGTCCCTCCCGATCCTCATCTTCGCGGGGACGGACGACGTGCTGTGGCCGCCCTACGTGCTGCGCGAACTCGCCGGAATCCTGCCGACCGCGGAGTGCTTCGAGATCGACTCCGGGCACTCGCCCTACTTCGAGAACCCGGAGGTCTTCAACCGGGTGCTCCGGGAGTTTCTCGAGCGCGCGTAAGGGGACGCGCTCGTAGCGCCCGCCCGCTCAGTGCGCGGCGGAAACCTGGTCCAGGTAGTAGGTATTGCCGTCCGGATCCGCGAAGACCGCCATGTAGCCGCCCCACGGTTCGCGCGTGGGCGGACGCGGGAAGGCGACTCCTTTCTCCGCCAGCGCGGCGTGGGCGGTGTCGAGATCGTCCACGACGAACCCGACGCCCGTATGCCGTCCAACCTCCTCCCCCTCCGGCGCCTGGACCACGGCGAACGCCGCGCCCCGGGTGGCGAACGAGGCATAGCCGAACTCGGCGTCGGCGAAGTTGAGCGGCAGGCCGATCATATCCTGGAAGAACGCAACGGCCCGGTCGATATCGGACACGGTGACGTTGACGTAGCCGAGACGGGGCTGGGACATTTTCCCTCCAAACGCTCATGGCCTGAGCTTTCTCCGGCCACCCCGACGGATGAAACGTGGGTGGGTGGGTGCGACGGTGTTGTTGGCACGGTGTCGTGTCGGGGAGAATGAACGGCGAAGACGGGCGCTGGTCGTCTGGCTTAATGGTGGACGCGAGGTCCCCGACTCCAAACTGATCCGGACCGCATCGGTCACGAGCCCCGGACTGTACCCGGCCCCGAGCGCCGTGGACGAGCGGCAAAATGCACCGCGTGCCTGGCGCGCGAGTTCCTTGATCCGAGCGGTCCGCCCGCCTTCGCCAACTCCCCGACAAAGGAGCGAGAGCGATGGTGAACGACGAACTGCACGTTGTCCATGCCCGCGCGGCGGGTCTGGACGTGCACAAGATGGAGATCACGGCCACGGTGCGCCTGTGCGACGGCGACGGCGCGCCGCAATGCGAGACGCGCCGCTTCGATGCGCTGGCGCCGGGCCTGGCGGCGCTGTCGGCGTGGTTGTGCGAGCATCGCGTCGCGGCGGCGGCGATGGAGGCGACCGGCGTGTACTGGGAAACGCCCTGGGAGGCGTTGAGCGCGGCCGGGATCGAGGTGCAGTTGCTGCACGCCCAGCAGGTCAAGCAGTTGCGCGGTCGCAAGACCGACGTCGAGGACAGCCGCTGGCTGGCGCGGGTGTGTCAGTTCGGCCTCGGCACGCCGAGCTTCGTGCCGCAACGCCGGTTCCGCGAATTGCGCGCGTTGAGCCGCCACCGGCAGACGCTGATCGCGCAGCGCAGCCGGGTGCGCAACCGCGCCGGCAAGGTGATCGATCGCGGCGGCGTGCGCATCGGTGGCGTGATCAGCGACATCTTCGGCATGAACGGCCGCCGCATCCTCGACGGACTGGTCGATGGCATCGGCCGCGAGGCCATTCTCGACGCGTTGAGCGCGCACGTGCGCAGCAAGCTCGAGCGGCTCGGCGACGCGCTGTCGATGACCCTGCGCGCGACCGACCGCCTGCTCCTCGCCGACCTGCTCGACGAGCACGACGCGCTCGACCGGCGCCTCGCCAACCTGCGGCGGCACATCGACGACGGTCTGGCCGAGTACGACGCGCAGCACCGCCTGCTGCAGACCATCCCCGGCATTGATCACGCGTCGGCCGCCGCCATCCTCGTCGAGGCCGGCCCCGACCCGGTCGCCACCTTCGGCAACGCCGCGCGCTTCGCCGCCTGGGCCGGCGTCTGCCCCGGCAATCACGAGAGCGCCGGCAAGCGCAAGAACGCCCGCGCCAAGGCCGGCGCCAAGCACCTGCGCACCGTACTGGTCGGCTGCGCCCACGGCGCCGCGCGCACCAAGGACTGCCAGTTCCATGCCCACCACAAGGCGCTCACCATCCGCCGCGGCCACAAGCGCGCCATCGTCGCCACCGCCCACAAGCTGGCGCGCACGGTCTTCGCCGTGCTGCGCGGCGGCCAACCGTACCGCGACCCCGAGGTCGACTACGAGGCCCTCGTGGTGCGCCGCAACGCGCCGCGATGGCTCGCCAAGCTCGGCGAGTTCGGCCATCTCGAAGCGCGCCCGGACGGCACTCTGACCGTCAACTGGGCGCCGGCCTGACGAACCTCGAGACGACAACCCGCCGCAGGGCCACAAACCGGGGCCGCCCACACGCGGGTCGTCGTCCGCCGCACGCGGCGCGGATCATGCCGACCACAACCCATCGCACGCGGTGGCCGCACCCTTGTGCCCAACCTCCTCGCAGGCAGACGTTTCATGGCAAAGGAGAGTCTAGTAGCACGTTTTCTCTAACCATTTACATCACGGCTCAGTTCCAGGTCAAAGGCGTGCCATCGGAACTGCACGGGCGCTTGGTTCATCTCGTCGATGCCCTGGAGGATGCGGGCCTTGAGTTCGTCCACCGAAGCGACGCGGATGTGGCGCAGGAAGGTGCGCTGCTGGCCGAGGACGACGAACTGTACATCTTGGCGCAGAGCCGGGCACGCATCCTCAAGGAGCGCGGCATGCGCCGGCGGCGGCTGAAGAAGCTCTGGCGCCGTCCGCATGAACTGCGTCGCCAGGCGCCCCGTCGGGATCAGTTGCCGTTGCGGCTCGGCGCGGCGAAGAAGGAGGCCGGACGCGCCTGGTATCTGGTCGCGGTGCGTCTGCCCGACCCCGACGAAGAAGTCTCGGCCGCGACGTTCAGCTTCGCGTTGCGGCGCGACAAGCTGCGCCAGGTGCGCCGCCGCGAAGGCCGCTACCTGTTGCGCTCCAACCTGACCAGCGAGGATCCAGCCACCCTGTGGCGCTACTACATGCAGCTCACCGAGGTCGAGCAGGCGTTCAAGGAACTCAAGCACGATCTGGCCCTGCGGCCGGTCTTCCACCAGCTCGACCGGCGTATCGAGGCGCACATCTTCGTCGCTTTCCTGGCCTACTGCCCGCAGGTGACGTTGAAGAACCTCGCCCGACGCCACGCGCCCGGACTGACGCCACGCGCCGTGCTCGAGAAGCTCGCGGCGCTGCAGATGGTGGATGTGCATCTGCCGACCACGGACGGTCGTCACCTGGTGCCGCCGCGGCACACGCAACCGACCTCCGACCACCGTCTGCTGCTCCGACAACTGGACCTGCAACTGCCTGAACAGCCCGCGCCACGCATCGCGTCCTGAGCCACAGTCAGGCCCCTTGTGGTGCCGACCTTTGCGTCGTGATGACGTAAAATCAACTTCTTACGTCCCCCCCTCCCCCCCCCCCGAGTGGCGAAAGTCGGCCTAGCAAGCGGGTAGGCTGTCCTCGTATGGTATCGACGCCCGCCTGAAAGAGACAAGGAGCCACCCGTGGAGTTCGCCGGCAGCCAGTTAGCCGAGTTGATGCGCTCTGTACCCAGCGGAGAGGGAGCTGCTGCGGAGCAGACGAACCTCTGCTTGGAAGCACGAGTCACCGCCGAACGCCAGGCCACCTATGACGCTCGCATCGGCGAACCGGTCGATTGGTCCGCTTGGCGCGAAGCGCACAAACGATACGTTCAAGAAGACGTACGAAGGAGGCGTCCGCTGAGCGCCGCGTTTTCGGGCGGCGATGCTCTCCGACCCGAACTTGAGGGCAATCAGGAGATCTATCGTGTGGAACGGATAGACTCGATGCTGAGGCGGTACACGGTCGATGCCGGCGTACCCGTGGGTGTGGAACAGATCAGAGAGTGGATCTCGTCGCGAGACGGTGCAGACGCCGGTGTTCGAACGCCCGCAGGTGCGGCCCTCGAGGATCTCACGGACTTTCTGAACGACGACCACGCCGATGGCCGGCCCCGTTTCGTCACATTCGTCGCGGAGTTCCCCGGCTTGGAAGCGCGGTCGGATTGGCCCGAAACGATCTGCGAGCGATGCGGGTTGGCGCACCACTGCACCGGAACACCAGTGACGCTGGCGCTGTTTCGCTATAGCGTGGAAGACGTTCTCACAACCTACCGCAAAACGGACGCGGCAGCCGCCGTCTTTGCCGTTCCGACGGTGCTAGACCAACCGATGTCGAACGTCTACTTCAGTGGCCCGGCGTCGCTGCATGTGGGGCATGCCGTGGGGCTCGCGCCGCGGCTGGATTGTGCGCATCTGGCCGCAGAACTCATCCATGCGAGAATCGCGTATCGAGCAGAGCACTGGGCCGCGGTGAGTACGTTGATTGGGGACAGAGTCTCTTCGGAGGAGATCGACCGATTGAGAGTGGCGCATCTGGATTGCCTTCGTCGAACCCCCGGCAATGCCGACTACGGCGCCCACTGCGTAGATTAGCTGATGGCCGCTAGAGACGGCGTGAGACGCGAGTCGGCTGGCCCATTTGCCGTGTGGGCTGATGCGTTGTTGTCTCGACCGGAGACCGCCCTGTCAGACATCCTCAGCGGGCGGGGAGCGCGCGGTACGCTGCAACTGGCGGAGCCGGACGACTTTCTCGCCGATCTCTTGGCCCAGCCCTCCTTGCAGGATCGTCGGGACGACCTAATCGCTGCCATCGATCGCGCGCTAGTGACGTGGATGCAGGCGCGGGTGGAGTGGTCTCCCGCACGTGTCAACGCATTCGGCATTCGCGCGTATGTGGCACAGTTTTCGGAGGCCTTGACGACAGTGGCTCGCCTGCCCTTGTCGGTGAGCCCAGCGTGCTTGATGGAGGACGTGGAAACGTGGGACGACCGATTTCGGACCATGCGCTGGCCCGACGACATCGATTTGCTTCGACAGTTCGATCTCGCCTTGGCGCGGCACCAGCCTGACGGCCGCCTGGCGTCCAGGTGGTTCGAGGCGTGCGACGCCGCCGCATGGGCGGGCCCTTACTGGCGCGGTGGGCTTGGTACGGGGCTCATCGGCCTCCGCAAGATGCGAGACGCGAACGATGATCAGCCGGAGCGCCGAGTCGCGAAGGCGTTGGCCCGGTTCGGGGCACTGTCAGTGCAACGCCGAACAGTCTCCCGGGAGCTACAAACCGTTTTCCGACGTCACGCCGTAGCGCTCACGGCGTTGTATCCCCGACACGACAGTCATTGGAAGAAGGTCTGGGCGGATGCCATGGCAAGCTTGGGCGGCTTCAAGGCGGTCGACGCGGATATGATCCGAAACCAATGGCTCCGCGGCGCGCTTCCGGCGCAGAGATTGCCGGACAATCCGCCGAGGATCCAGGCCGGTCGCTCCCACCGGGCGGGAAGCCGGCGAGTCAAGCGCGATGCCGCGTTACCGCACAGATACGAGTTGGACCGGGTGGTTGAGCTCATCGAGAACGCTGTGTCGCCTCTGGACGAAGCCGTTTGGCAGAAGGCGTGGGACTTGATCCGTAGGCATTGGGATTACGCGCGGCTTCGGCATCACAGCTTTTTCGCGGTTCGTACGACGCACAACCTCTGTGATCGATTGCTGCGCAAGCAGCCTTCGGCAAGCCAACTCGCCCACATCCACCGCTGGACGCTTCAGGCAATCAAGGCCGACGCCGGCAACGCGTATACTTGGGACTTGTGGGCCAAGGTACTCGCCGCGTTCGATGCCCGGGAAGCCTCCCTCGACGTGAGATGGGAGGCGGCGCGAAGATTCCCGAGCAATGTCGTGGTCCGAACCGCCCTGGTCGTCGCGTTGGCGGGCAGCGGGCGTCCGCTGCTCGCAGAAGCTCTCTTCCAGGAAACGTTGCAGGATTTCCCTAACGACGCGATCAGGCCGCAATCATTAGCGGAGCACCTGGGCCTGCAAGGCGGATGGCAATCACTTCGCGTAGCCCTGTCCGAAATCAGGGAGGGCGACCCGGACAATCCTTACGCGGAGTCGTTTCTGAAAGCGATCTCCGACGAGGAAATGTTCGGCGCTAGCGGCTCCATTCAGTCCCAAGGCGACCGCGGAGCATCGAATCTCGAACAGCAAGTGCTTCCTTTTTTGCAGTCGCTCGCAAGACGTACCACGTTTCTGGAGCACTACTTCGCGCCGTCAACGAATGGAGGGAGGAAAGCAGCGATCGACAGCGATGTGGCGCCCTTGGACCGCGTCTCGTCGGAAGTCGAACTCGTGGTTGTCTGCCGAGCCCGTAGACGGCAAGGACAGGCAAGCAACGGGCTGCTCGACGCGTGGGTCCGGGCGCGACCGGCCTCGTACAGTGCGCGACTCCTACTGCTGTCGCGAGGAGTCGACGCGCACGGCGCAGACGAAAAAGAGATGTCGCAGATCGAGGCAGAGTTTCCTCAGCACCATGACTGGAATCAGTGGCTCGGGTACGCTTTCGTCCCCTCGCCTCGGCGCTCCGAGCTCCGGCGTAAAGCGCGGGAGGCACAGTTCTGGGAAGGGCGCCTGATAGCCGTGTATCCACAGTTGGCCGTGGACCGTGACCGAAGTTCGGACTGCCAGCCCGAGGCATTGCGGCGGCTTTTCGAAGACGTTGCCTTAGCCAACGCTGAAGTCGGCCTGCCTTCGACTCTGGCCGGGTAGGGTTGACCGCCGGCCTTGTCGGGTTACCTCCGAGAGACAGCGAATCGACCCGCACGCCCTTGAGCGAGGTAGATCGCGAGCCGGGCGTCGCACGCATTAAGGGCCATCACCTTCCCCTCGCCGATCCCTTCCACTACGATGCCGCAGCACGGTGCCCGCCGGGGCATCCGTACGGTTCACATCGTGGCGGCAAGGTCCGCGTTGTACAGCGACAATTAGAACTTTCGGGTAACGACAACTAGAACTGTCGGTTCGGGCCTCTGATCCGAGACGGCTAAGGTTCCCTCGCGAAGAGGCGGGGGAACGATGACCACGGATCGACAGGTGAGGTTACTGATGTCGCTGTTGAAGGAAGGAACGCCGCTGGTGACGGCGGCGGCGAAGGCCGGGATGAGCGAGCCGACGGCGCGCAAGTACCGGCGTGAGAAGAAGCTGCCGAGCGCGCTGCGCTCGGTGCGCACGTGGCGCACTCGCGGGGATCCCTTCGCGGAGGTCTGGGCGGACGTCGAGCGGATGCTGGAGCTCGACGGCGGTCTGGAAGCGAAGACGGTCTTCAGGGAACTGCAGCGACGCCATCCGGGGCAGTTCGGGGCGGGACAGTTGCGCACGCTGCAGCGCCGCTTCCGTCGTTGGCGGGCGTTGCACGGGCCCTCGAAGGAGGTGTTCTTCGCGCAGGTTCGGGAGCCCGGCGTGCAGTGCCAGTCGGACTTCACGGACATGCGGCAACTGTCGGTGACGATTGCCGGCGAGCCGCTGGCGCACCTGTGTTTCCACTTCGTTTTGTCGTACTCGAACTGGGAGTGGGTCACGATCGCGTACTCGGAGACCTTCGAGGCGTTGGTGGGCGGGCTACAGACGAGCCTGTGGGAGTTGGGCGCGGTACCGGCAGAACATCGCACCGACAACCTGTCCGCGGCGACCCATGACCTGAAGCGTGCGGGCGGCCGGGTGTTCAACGAGCGCTATCTGGAGGTGCTGCGGCACTACGGGATGGAGGCCTCGAAGAACACGCCCGGCAACGCCCACGAGAACGGCGACGTGGAGTCGGCGCACCGGCACTTCAAGCGCGCCGTGGATCAACGGCTGCGGCTGCGCGGCACGCGGGACTTCGCCAGCCTCGAACAGTACGAGGCGTTCCTGCACCAGGTGGTCGCGGCGCGCAACGCGGAGCGCCAGGAGCGTCTGACCGAGGAGCGGGCGGTCCTGCGGTCGTTGCCGGTGCGCGCGCTGCCGGCGTGGCGTGAGGAGTTCGCGACGGTGACGCGCTGGAGCACGGTGCGGGTCGCCCGCAAGGCGTACTCGGTGCCGTCGCGCCTGATCGGCGAGCGGCTGCGGGCGCGCGTGTTCGCCGCGCACATCGAGCTCTGGCGCGGCGCGGACCGGGTCGGTGTGTATCGGCGCCTGCGTGGTGAGGAGGCCTATCACATCGACTACCGGCACCTGATCCACACGCTGGTTCGCAAGCCCGGCGCCTTCGCGGGGTATGTCTATCGCGAGGCGCTGTTCCCGTCACTGACCTTCCGCCGCGCCTACGACGCCCTGCGGGAGAGTCGGCCGCGGGGCGCGGACCTGGAGTACCTGCGACTGTTGCGCCTCGCCGCGACGACGATGCAGTGCCAGGTCGAGGACGCCCTGGCGCGCACGCTCGAGGCGGGGCTGCGGCCCGACTACGAGCGCATCGCGGCAGTGGTCGCACCGCGGCAGCCGAGCTGTCCGGAGATGGAGCAGAAGCTGCCGGACCTAAACGCCTACGACGCGCTGCTGACGGATGCCGAGGTGCTGTCGTGAACGCCGGCACGCTGGAACTGCGCCTGAAGGCGTTCCGCCTGCCGTCGTTCCTGACCTACCACCAGGAACTCGCGACGCGCGCCCAGGACGAAGCGTGGCCGTACGTGCGCTACCTGGAGGAGCTGGCCGCGCTGGAGGCACAGGATCGCGCCGATCGCCGCATCGCGCGGTTGATGAAGAGCGCCAAGCTGCCGCGCGACAAGACCCTGGCGACGCTCGACGTCACGCGCCTGCCGAACACCGTGCGGGGCCAGCTCACGCGGCTGTGCGAGGGCGACTTCCTGACCGGCGCGACCAACGTGTGCATCTTCGGTAATCCCGGTGTGGGCAAGTCGCACGCGATGGCCGCGATCGGCCACGAGCTGGTGCGCCAGGGCCACTCGGTGTTCTTCACGACGGTGCAGGCCCTTGTCGAGCGGCTGCTGGCCGCCAAGCGGGACCTGCGCCTGGCCCGCGAACTGCGGCGCCTGGACCGCTTCGACTGCCTGTGCCTCGATGACATCGGCTACGTGCAGCAGGAGCGCGCCGAGATGGAGGTGCTGTTCACGCTGCTGGCCGAACGCTACGAGCGCCGCAGCGTCCTGATCACCAGCAATCTGGTGTTCTCGAAGTGGGACCAGATCTTCAAGGATCCGATGACCACCGCCGCGGCCATCGACCGCGTGGTTCACCATGCCGTGATCCTCGAACTCGATGTCCCGAGCTATCGGGCCGAGGCCGCCAGAAGGCGCCTCGACACGAGCCGGGAGCGCGGCGATTGATTGATCGAAGATCAATCGCCGCTTGTCGTAGCGGCCAACGCTCTACGACTGATGAACACCGGCCCGGATGAGGAGTCCGAAACCGAAAATTCTAATTGTCGCCAGCGAAAGAAATAGTTGACGCTGACCACCGCGTAGCGGACCCGGGAGGCCAGGGTGAGGGTGAAGCGCTCGGAGATGCGAAGGGTGGTAGAGGCGCGGTGCTGCGGAATGCTTGTGGGGGTGGCCTCGTCGCCCTCGCGAGGCCGGCGAAGGCGCCGCAAGTCGCCCTTCGCTATGACGTTCGCACGCCCGGGGACGACAACGCGCCCAACGACGTCCGGGTAACGGCGGTTCACGGTCTCCGTAGTGATCCGGGGTGACTTCGCACTCACGCGCGATACCACAAAGCTGGCGCTCGGCAAGACGATCTCGAAACGGCACGAGACCACGTTGCGCGCGCTTCTAGGCGCCGCTGGGCGGCCCGGCAGTGATCGTGCAAGGAGACCGCGTCGGCACCCAGTTGTTGCTGGCCCTCCCCCAACCAGCGCGTCAACATACGTACCCGGGGTAGCGGGACCGGTGAAAGACGGTCGCGGCTGAGCCCGGCTCAGAATCTGGTGTCAATAGCAGCTATAATAGAGAGACTGAACCGAGCACGCACCGATGCAATACTTGTGCTCCGCTTGGCCGGCGAAAGCCCCATCCTGCACCGCAACGCGGTCGCCGGCCTCGACACGTCCTCTCCCGCCTCCAAGGAGATTACCGACCTGCACAGGAGACGGCTACGTGGGCTCGCCGCATACCGAACCGTCTGCCACGTCTACCCCGATGGGCATCCCAGTTCTCGCGCTCCTCTTGCTCGCATTTGCGACGGAATCCGTGGCTGAAACGCGAGCGCGCCTTTGGACCGTGACCTGCGGCTTGCCGTTACAGGACAATCCGATCCTCGAAATCCTGCCCACAGGCGGTTACTCCGGGCCTTGGCAGGGCGACCCACGCGGCGGGCACTTGGAAGTGAAGACGCTCAACCGGCCTGGACCGGAAGGGAGTGTCAGCACCGAGATGTGGGTGCTCTCACGCACTGTCGGCTGGTGGAGGCTGAAGGCGATTCGCGTGCACCCGGAAGACCAGTCGAAGGTCACCTTCAACGCGGCGAAGTGGGGCGAGATCCGCCAGATTATCGACTCTCCGTTCCTGTCGCAGCCGACTGTCATAAGAGGCGGCGATCCTGATGAGGAGGATTTGGTGAACGGTCAGATACTCGCCCTGCTGCCGGAAGCCTCCCAACTGCGATGCGCTCCGCAATCCAGCGAGTAGGTGGCCCGCGGTGGCTCGGCCCAGTACGCAGTCGCGCGGCGCGGGCACGTCCCGTGGCCGGTCGGGGGCGTTGGATCGGGCTCCGGCGCACGATGACGTTGACATCGTCGGTCCGCCTCGGCAGGTTCCCCAGACCTTACCATTTGAGCCAAGTTTTCATGCGGCGAGCTGGTGCCCGTCCCAGAGGCGCTGGACGTGCTGGTCGAAGCGCTTGACGAGTCGCCCAAGCGCCGGGGACAGTGCGCGACGGTGGACGCGGTGGTAGCACAGTGCGATACGCACACCCGCGTCGGTGACGCGGTAGCGGTGCGAGCGCGGGATGCGCTCGATCAGGCCGCGCAAGCGCAGGCGTCGCAGATCGTAGGTGGCGCGCGCCGGGCCATGGGCGTCGAGGGACAGGCCGAGCAGGGGCGCGGCGTGTTCGCGCAGTTGGCGGTTGGCGAAGCCGACCGGGAGCAGGCGGAAGGTCAGCAGGGTGGCCAGCAAGGCCTGCACGCGAGGGTCGCCGAAGCGCAGGGTGGAGACGCGTCGATCATCGATCACGGCGGGCCGGTGCAGCCCGTCGAAGACCTCGGCACCCAGTTGGCAGTGGTGGCTGATGCGTTGGACGCCGAGCAGGCGTCGGTTGGCGGCAAAGCCGATCTTCTGTAGATCATCGAGGTTGCACAGCCGTCTGCCGATGCGGAATGGTCGTTGCCTGTCCTCCGGACAGGGTGTCGTTGATCACGGTCTCGGTACGCAGGGCGCGCCCGTCCTTGTGGTCGCGTCGCTTGCGACGCGCCTGCTTCGATGCGCGAGTGCTTGTAGTCCACGTGCAGCGACGGGATCACCCCGTCGGTTATGACGCGGGTTCGATACCGCGAGGGCGTGCGCTTGGTCACGCGTCTGTCGAAGATCAACTGCACATGGTCGGGACGGCCCAGGTCGAGGTTCTCGCGCATCACCTCCTCGAAGAAGACGCGGCCCTGCACGGGCCGGTCGAACACCTGGGTCAGGGCGAACTCCGCTTGCAGCATCGAGATGTCGTAGCGGATGCCCTTCGCTCGGTCGTCGGTCGTGAACGGGTGCGGCAGACGCGCCAGCCACTTGCGCAGCAGGGCGTCGATCCTGGCCGCGTCGAGGCCGGCGGCCAACTCCCGCATCAACGCCGGGTCGGCGCAGCTTGCGATGCCGTTGTCCAGCGCCTCGAACGCGACGCCGCGCTTCGCCAACTGGCGCTTGAGGTACTCGTGGCCGTTGATGCACAGCTTCGCGTTGTACGGGAAGTAGGAGCAGAACTTGATGAACAACGGACCGAAGTCCTCGTCCACCAAGTACACATGGTAGTGGTTGACCATCGCCGTCGACGACGCCAGCCACGGATACGGCCCGGTCACCGGATCGTGGCGACGCTCCGTGCGCACCACCCGCGCCTTCTCCTGCGCCTTGCCGATGTACAGCACCCCTTCCGTGCCCGTGAAGTCGCGCAGGTACTTCCGCGTGCGGTCGTCCTTGCGCTCACCGCGTTCGAAGCGGATCAGGTCCACCCCTTCCCGCGCCGCAAAGCGTTCCAGCGCCGCCACGAAGCGCCGCGTCATTGGCTCCATCAGCGCCGACGACGGTACCGGATTGCCGCGCACCTTGCGGAAGAACCAGGCCGCCCCCGCGCCCGTCTGCAGCATCGGCACATGGACGTTGAGGTACATCCGGTCGATGCACTCCAACTCCAACGTGGCGTGCTCGTCCAGCACTGCGGCGGCGCTTCGTGCCAAGTTCATCGCTCGGGCTCCGGTCGATGGGCTCCCCACCGGCCAGCATACGGCCACCGACGCCCTCGGGCGACAATCCAGGCGGCTTCGCGCCGCGGAGCGGAGCAGCGGCCGGAGCCCGTCTCAACCGTTCGAGAACGACGACACACGCCTCGTCGGTCTGAGGCGAAGCCTCGCTAGGGAAGCTCTGATTAAGAGCTTCCCTAGCGCGGCACAGGGATGTGCCGCCAGATTCGGTGGCGTAAGCCATTGAATCTGTGGAGCAAGACGAAACCGCGTTTTGTCTTGCGACCTGATCAAGCCCATGGATGGGCTTGATCAGAGGTTTCCTAGTAGGCCAGCATGCACAGGAACACATGCGCGCGCACCCGCTCGGCGGTTCGGTGGAACACGGGCCGCACCTTCAGGTCCACGGTCTTCAGGCTGCGGAAGGCGCGCGACCGCGCTCAGGCGCTTGTAGGCCATCTTGCATTTGCCGACGACCTTGCCCGCGCGCAGGCCGATCTTGTCCGCGCCTTTCAGGTGCCGCTGGTCCCGCCGCGTGGCCGCCGCGATGGGATCGAGCAACGCCTCGGTGGCGCGGAGCAGCTCTTCCCGCTTGCGCGCCCGCTCCTCCGCCAGCAGCGGCACCACGGCGCGCGAACAGGGTCATCCACGCCTGCGGCACGGGTTTCGCCAACCCTCGAGCCAGCGAGGCAAAGCGCCTGCCGACCCGCCGCAGCCTGTCGGCGACACGCAGGTGCACGAATCTCTGCCACGCGCGGAAGGACCTGAGTGGCCCGAACGCCAACCGTACGCTTGGTTGAACTGTCGGTGTATGCTCGCCGGCAACGGACACGGAGGAAACTCGAAGTGAGCGAACGGCTCGCTACGCAAATGGCGGTCGCCTTCATCGCCAAGGCCAACCGGCCGGTTGGCCGGCTCAGGCTCCTCAAGCTGATGTATCTCGCCGAACGCGAGGCCATGCGCCGGTTCCTGCGGCCCATCATCGGCGACCGCATCCTGGCGATGCGAGAGGGCATGGCCTTGTCCGATACTGCCCGCCTGGCGCGAGGCAAGGGGGAAGCCGACGGCGAGTGGAACCGGCACATCGTCCGAAACGCACAGGGGCTCGGTATCCGCAAGGGCATGTCAGGCCGACCGCTAGACTGCCTCGGTTCGGACGATCTCGAGGTGATCCAATCCGTCTGGCACCGCTACGGCGACAAGAGCCAGGACGAACTGGTTCATGGCGTCCACCACAAGCTGCCCGAGTGGATCGAGCACCGGTACGACGACGACCGCGGGCCTCAGGCAGTCCCCGTGTCCTACGAGACGCTCTACAGGACGATCTGCAAACCGGAAGACTACCGCGCCGCCGAGGCACGTTGGATCACGTCCGACCCCGAGATTCTTGGCGGCACGCCGGTCGTCGCCGGCACGCGCGTCTCCGTGTACGCGATCCAGGGCCGGCTCACGGGCGGCGAGACTCCGGAGGATCTGGCGCAAGACTATCCCGGCATCGACCACGGCGCGTTCCGCGCAGCCAGCATGTTTGCCAAGACCCATCCACTCAAGACACATCCTTCCGGCAAGCCATGGGAGCCTGCGGCTGGCCACCCCTGAAGGTGGACCGTCGAATTCCCGCCGGAACGTGCGCCTGTTCCTTGACGAGTGCGTCTCCCCGCGCATGGCCGACCCTCTCAATGCCCTCGGTCACGTCGTCACCGGCGTGCGGGATGTCGGAGGGCTCGGGGAACCGGATTACAAGGTCCTCGACCGGTGCATCGACGGGGACTTTGTCCTTGTCACCCAGGATGCCCGTGATTTCCGCAACCTGATTGCCGGAGAGGAGATCCATCCCGGTCTCATCATCCTCCCCAACCTTGACAGGCAGCATTCGGTCGCGCTCCTCTGCCAGGCAATCGACTATCTCGAGGCCTGCGGAGACCCCATGGACGTGATGGTCAACCACGTCCTTGAGATGGCCGAAGACGGGAGCCTGCGCATCAACGATCTCCCACCCACCCCAGCGCCCCCCAGCGCCGAGCCTGCACCCCGCGGGTCATGCCGAACTTCCTCTCCGGGCCCTACGTGACGCGCGTTGATCGCGTAGCAGCCGCGCGCTGACCGCCGGCCACAACACTCCCGTTCTGCGGCGGGCCTCGCTCACGCTCGGATGCGCCGCCGACCGACGCGCCCCCACCCTGCAGTAACGGCCGGCGCTCCGCTCACCGCCAAGACGTCGCATTGCAGTTTCGCTGGCGCGCAACCGCCCCGTCGGCGACGGCGCTCTGCGGTTGCGCAATGGGCAGTTCGAATTCCGCCGACGGGGCCTGTGGCGTCCCGAGTCGACTGCCCACATCCCCGGTGTCAGCCGTGCGCGGCCGACACCTGGTCCAGGTAGTACGTGTTCCCGTCCGGATCGGCGAAGACCGCCATGTAGCCGCCCCACGGTTCCCGCGTGGGCGGGCGCGGGAACGCGACGCCCTTCGCCGCGAGCTCGGCGTGGGCCGTGTCGAGATCGTCCACGACGAACCCGACGCCCGTATGCCGTCCAACCTCCTCCCCCTCCGGCGCCTGGACCACGGCGAACGCCGCGCCCCGGGTGGCGAACGAGGCATAGCCGAACTCGGCGTCGGCGAAGTTGACCGGCAGGCCGATCATGTCCTGGAAGAACGCGACGGCCCGGTCGATGTCGGACACGGTGACGTTGACGTAGCCGAGACGGGGCTGGGACATGGTATTCCTCCGGGGAGCGCGACGGCGATGCTAACACCGCCCCCCGTCAGCCCAACCGGACCGCCGTCCCGCTCGCGACCAGGAACACCATGCCCTTCCCGCCGCCGCTGATCTCGCTGTAGTCGAGGTCGACGCCGACGACGGCATCGGCGCCAAGCGCCGTCGCCTGCTCCGCGAGCTCCCGCAGGCAGGACTCCCTGGCTTCCCGCAACGCCTTCTGGTGCGTGCCGCTGCGGCCCCCGACGATGTCCCGGATGCCGCCGAGCAGGTCCCGGAACACGTTGATGCCGAGCACGCACTCGGCACTGACGATGCCGAGGGAGTCCCGGATGTCCCGGTTCGGCACGTCGTGGGTGGTCGTCAGGTCGCTCAGGGTGACGGGCATCGGGGATCCTCGCAAAGGAAGGAACTATACCCACAACTTCCCTCATCACGCGCGGAATTCCGATCTCGCACCAGGCGGCTCGCGCCGCGACCGCCCGAGTCACGATGCCATGGCCGCGCGCTCAACGGCACGTGGCGTTCGCCCGCGGCAACTGCCAGTCCGCCGGACGCATGCGGACGTGCAATCGTAACGACTTGATGTTCGGCATCGACACGTCGAGCGTCCCACGCTTCAGCGTCGCGCCATCCAGCGTCAGCGCGGCCCGGCCGTAGAGATCGTCGTTGAAGAGATCGTTGTCCCAGACCGAAACGTCGATCTCGTCACCGGCATGCACCCTGATGGCGTCACGGTCCCCGAAGTCGACGCTGCGACGGTCCGTTTCGATTTCTTGGGACGAGCCGAGGATCAGCCCGCGCAGCTCCGTCATTTCCTTCTCCGCCGCCCCGATCGCTTCTCCAAGCGTTCGGATCTCTTCTTCGTAGTCGTCGAGTTGCCGCCGTTGCCGCTCGGTCAGCGGCGCGACCGCGACTCGTTCACTCTCGTTCTTGCGCCACTGCAGCAGGTCCAGTTCGGGACACCTGGTACAGGCGTAACAGGTGTCGAAGTCCCACCTTCCGGGACACTCCCTGCAAACGCCCCGTGACCCGGAACACAGGGGCCCAACCTCGGCCACCAACGCACCGAGCCGGTCCGTCTGCGCCTCGGTCAACGGCTCGACGCGTTCTCTCGCGCTCTCCTCCTCCTGCCCGCGCAAGCGATCCCGCGCGGGCTTCAGTTCCCGTTGTCGAGCTTCCAGGCGCGCCTTCGTAACACCGAGCCGCTGGATCCTCCCCCTCACCTCGGGATCCGTCCGCGCGATGCAAACGACGAGGTCGGGCGCCGGGGACCACGAATCGTCCGTATCGACGTCGTGAGCGATTTCCATCCGGCCCACCGAGAGCACGTAAGTCTCTCCGTCCAGTGCCGCTGCATCGCTGGCGCCGTATGCGACGGCGCCGCGGAAGAGGGAATCGGCCACAAGGGCCAGCGCGGGGCCGGTCAGGGCGCGGGCATGGCTGCGCCACATGGTTCGCTCCTTGCGATGTCGGAGATGGCCGGGGTCCCGGAGCGCGGCGGCGCGGCCTTGAGGTGGTCGTCGCCGATCACGCCCCACGGTCACGGTCTCCACCGCTGCCCGTCCGCGCGGCAGCGCCCGCATCGCCCACCACGACCGCCATGGCGCCTCCAGCGATG
Organism: Pseudomonadales bacterium; assembly: GCA_963664635.1. Lineage (GTDB taxonomy): Bacteria > Pseudomonadota > Gammaproteobacteria > Pseudomonadales > Azotimanducaceae > VXNE01. The sequence continues at coordinate 3,385,410 of OY761542.1, forward strand.
CGCGTCGTTCAAGGCAGCGCTTCGCGCAACACCACCGCGCCGGTTCCGTCCACCAGCTCCACGACCTTGACGTTCCGCCGAGCGAGCGCGGCCATCGCATAGGGCGTGGTCATCACCTGGGTGAGCACCGCACCCACCGGCGGGGCTCGCTCAACCAACGCCACTCGCGCAACTTCACCCTCGACGGCCACGGCGCCAAACCCGGTGCGGTGTCCGCCGGTCGACCGCGCACCCAGGAACGCCGCGAGCACCACATGGGTGTCGAACGCAACGGCCGGTGGCCGAGGGGCCGGTATCCGCTGCGCGTGGACGGACGCATACAACATCCGGAACGTCCGTTCGTCGCCGACCACGCGGAAGGACCGGTCCGCGACGCCGGAGTGCGCGCCGCCTTCCAACGGAAGGAGTACCCTGGATGCCAGATCCACCGCCCCGGTCGCGCAAGCGGCCACGCCCGCGCCACATGCGAAGAAGGCCACGGCCGCGGCGAGCCCTCGCCTCACCGGTTTCCGGCCGCGGCATCCCGCGCCCCCTCGTCCGTGCGGCGCAACGCCGACGGGATGGGGAACCCTCGGGCCGGTATCTTGCCGGCGTCCACCGCGTTCACGCTTTGCGACGAGAGCCGCGCGAAGAGATCGATCGAGACACCGAAGCTCGCGGTCTCCTCGCCTTCGACTTCGAGCACGACCGGCCCGTCAAGCCGCGGCCAGATGCCACAGGCCTCGCCTTCGTCGCAGATGAAGTCGTCACCGTCCCTGTCCGTGCCCGCGGCAACGATGTACTCACCGAATGGCACCGACGGCATCTCGAACGCGTAGCCGAGCTGCTCGTTGGTGCCGGCGCCAGACTCAACTTCCAGCGTATCAGGCGCCAGCGCCAGCACGTACACCGTGCCGATGTCGGCCGTCGCGCCGCGCCACACCTGCATGGAGACGGGCACGCCGAGGTCGCCGCCGTCGGAGGCGATCGCGATCCGGCCCACGTAGGTGTCCTCTGCCAGACCCTCGCGGTCGACCTCGACGACGAGGGTCGGCCACTCATCGTGGGAGACCTCCAGCCATGCCACGTCCGCCTCCACGGCACTTACCCGCACGGGAGCGTTGCCGAGGTTCTTGAGTTGTACGCGCAGCACGTCCGCGGTGGCGCCGAAGTGGAGCCGCGTCGGCGCCACGGCCAGAACCCCGTGGGCGGGCGGCCTGTCGCCGCCGCCCGCCACGGCTTGCGCGACCGCCACGGCCCTGTAAGCGTCGATGAGTCCGTGACCAAAGACATCGTCGCGGCCCGGATCGCCCCAATCGTGGGTGATGCGTTCGGCGGCGGGGTCGGCGTGGCTCCCCGCGATCAGGCGATTGATGTCCGTGGGCGTCAGGTCCGGATTGGCGGCGAGCATCAGGGCCACGACGCCGGCCAGGTGCGGGGCGGCCATCGACGTGCCGTGCTGGAACGCGTAGCTGGGCTCGATGGCGCCGCCGCCATCGTCGGCCATGGTGCTCAGGACTTCATCGCGGTAGCCGTCGCCATCGAGGTCCGCGCCAGGGTCCCCGCCCGGCGCCACGACATCGAGTGTCGAGCCGAAGTTCGAGTAAGGCGCCCGATCGTTGAAACCCGTCGCGCCCACCGAAATCACACCCTCCACCAACGACATCGGGAACGGTTCGTGGCAGTTGTCGTTGCCGGCCGCCACGACGACGGTCACCCCGGCCGCGATGGCCTCCTCCAGCGCACGCCTGCTCGTCGCATCCACGCCGCCAAGGGGTACGCAATCGGGATTGTCGGGGCCGAGACTCAGGTTGACGACATCCGCGCGCTCCGGCGGCACCGTACCCGAGTCGTTGGACAGGCCGGCCGCGTACCGTATGCCTTGCGCGACGTCCCAACTCGTACCGCCCCCCTTGCCGAGCACCCGGATGGGCATGATCCGGCCCCGCCAGGTGACGCCCGCCACGCCGATGCCGTTGTTCGTCTCGGCGCCGACCGTGCCCGCCACATGCGTACCGTGGAACGAGCTGCGCTCATCGACCCCCGCGGAGTCGCCGACATCGAACGGATCGGCATCGATGCCGTCGCCATCGCCGGCGCTGTCGGGATCGCTGATGAAGTCGTAGCCAACGATCCGCCCGCCGCCGTCCCGCAGCAGCCGGTCACCGAGGTCCGGATGGTCGGTCACGACCCCCGTGTCGATCACCGCCACCACGATGTCGTCGTCGCCCTTCGTGATGTCCCAGGCGCGCTGCAACTCGATCTGGGAGTAATGCCATTGGTAGCGATGGTGCGGGTCGTTTGGCACCGCCATGGACCGATACAGGTAGTTCGGCGTCACGTGCTCGAACGCCCCGCTCGCCAGCAGCCTCTTGCGCAGCAACAGCGTCCCGGCGCGCTCGCGCAGCTCCTCGGAGGCGTAGCGGAGCGCCGGCTCGACTGGCGCATTCGGCGACCCGACCGTCGCGAACGCTCCGTCCGGCCCTGTCACCAACGCGCCCGCCGGCGTCCTGGCCTTCGTCACCAGGCCTGCCGCCTGCGCCGCCAGCACCCGCTCCGCCTCGCCGGCGCGGCCGGCCCTCGGCTGCACGATCAACTCACCCGACAGGAAGCTGCCATCCATCGACGACGTGCCGTTCCCGCCGGCCGACGTCTCGTCGGCGGCGGCCACGATGGACAGCACCAACGAGTAATTGCCGGCGCCCGAGAACGCGCGCACCTTGACCAGATGCGGCCCCGTGCGCGTCGTCTGGACGGCCTCCAGCGTTCCGACGCCAAGGGACTGTTCAAGAATCGTGCCCTCGGCGTCCGTCAGGTACAGGTCGAGGTCGGCTGCATCGGGGTCGGAGATCGCGAGGTTCACGCGCGTCGCGGCGGGGAACGACACTCGGTAGACGTCCCACTCGTCGTCGGCCGCATCGGCGTGGCCCGCGACCGAGACCGGCACCGGCACACGCTGGGCGCGCCCGTCGGTGTCGTTGGGGAGGACGGGATCCCGCGGGTCGTTGGTGTCGCCGTCGAGCACCTGGCCCTCCGCCACGGCCAAGGTGCCGAAAATCGACCCCGTGGCAACGCCCGTAACGATCGACAGCGCCCAATCCGCGTTCAAGGATGCCTCGGCCGAGACGTAGCGGTCCCCGTCCAGGGCATAGTGCCGCCACACTCCCGTCTCCGCATGGCGCAACAACATGTCGCCGCGGCCGTCCCCGTCGAAATCGCCCGTACCCCAGAATCGGTAGTCCCCATCCCGCGTCAGGTCGACGCGCCGCGATGTCCAGCCACCCCCTTCGAGCGCGTGCATCGACCACGCACCCGTCCGGTCGTCGCGCAGTAGCACCTCGGCGCGGCCATCGGCGTCGAAATCTCCCATGGCGTTGAAGCGCCAGTAGAGATCGTCCGTCAGGCCGGTGCGTCGCAACGTCGCGCGCGTCCCGCTCATCTCGTAGTAAATCCACGCGCCGGTCTCGGCGTGACGGAGCAGGACATCGTCACGACCGTCCCCGCCGAGGTCGCCCGTGCCCGCGAAGCGATGGTTCGCATCGCGTGTCATGCCCACGCGCCGCAGCGCCGCCCGGGTACCGTTCATCGCATAGTAGATCCACGCGCCGGTCCGGCGATGCCGCAGCAGCACGTCGTCCCGGCCATCCCCGTCGAAATCGCCGATCCCCCGAAAGCGGTAGTTCGCGTTCCGCGTGATGCCGACCCGCCGCAGGGCGGCGCGGGTGCCGACGGTCGCGTAGAAGATCCAGGCTCCGTTCTCCGTGTGGCGCAGGAGCACGTCGTCCCGCCCATCCCCGTCGAAATCGCCGCTGCCGGCCAATCGGTAGCTCAGATTCCCGGTGATCCGGGTCGTGCGCAACGTCCCTTCGCGTCCGTTCATCGCGTAGAAGACCCACTCGCCCGTCGAGCCGTCGCGCAGGAGCACGTCGTCGCGCCCGTCGCCGTCGAAGTCGCCCAGATGGCGCGAGGGCGCGTCGTGGGCGGGTGGGATGGGATCCGGACGGAGCACGACCACGAGGCTGTAGCCGCCGGTCACGCGCTTGTCGAAGCCGCGCACCTCGATGAACCAGTCGCCCGGCGCCACGCGGGCCAGGATGAAGAAATTCAGGTCGTCCCCTGCGTCGTCGTCCGTGCCGACGACCGTGCCGTCCGCGTCGGTCAGCGTGCCGTGCGTGTCCGTCGTACCCTCGGTGGTGACGCGCAGCCAGCCAGGACGCTCCACCTCGACGCGGAACACATCCTGGTCACCCGGATGGCCGAGACTGCCCCGCGTCGTCGACGGCAGCGGTATCCGCGTCGCATCGGCGGGTACATCGCCGTGATCGTCCTTTTCGTCCACCGTCAGCGTGTTGGTGAACGTCAGTAGATCGAGCGCGGTGTTGAGGTCCGGCGCCTCGGACACGAATACGTGAACGTAGTAAGTGCCCGCCGGGGGGGCGCGATAGCCGGTCGTCAGGCTGACATCGTCGTACGCACGCCGCGCCCCAAGCACGCCGCCGCCGTCGATGTAGGCAAGGGATTCGCGCGCGGCGCCGTGTCCGTTGCCGAACGGGTCCGGGTCCGGCGTCAGCCACATCGTGAGATGCAATTCGCCGGTGGCCGCGTCGCCATGGTTCACGACCCGATCCACCTCCAGGGTCACCTGGTCTCCCCGGACGCGATACGAGACGGTACCTTCCAGCACCACCCGACGGACGCGCAGTCGCTCGGTGAACGTCAAGAGATCCAGACTGGTGTTGAGGTCCGGCGCCTCCGAGACGAAGACATGGACGTAGTAGGCGCCTGGCGGCGGACGACGGTAGTCCGCCGCGAAACGGATGTCCTCGTAGCTCCGTCCGGGAGCCAGCGTGCCCGCGCCATCGATGTAGGCGAGCGATCCGCGCGCGACCGCCCGGCCGCTGGTGTACGGGTCGGCGCCCTCCGTCAGCCACATCGTTACGTGCAGCTCCCCCGTACGTCCGGCGCCCTTGTTCTCGATGCGATCGATCTCGATGGTGACCACATCGTCCGCGATGCGGTAGGACACGGTGCCCTGCATCTCGACCGTACCCGCGGCCTCCCCCGCTCCCACGCAACACGCCAGCATCGCGAGTGACGCGAACCGTTTGGGGACCGTCATCGCAGGGCATTCGACACGACGGGGCCCCGCCGTACGTACAACGCGTCACCGCACTCCAGCGGCCCGTCGTAGATCACCGTGCCGTCATCGGTCCCGAGCGTGGCCGGTACCGCGACGTCGTCACACTCCCACACGGTCGTTGCACGAGGACCGAGCGTCTCGCCGTCTCCCCCGCCGCGCGTGGCACGAACCACCGCCGACCCCCCAGAGGCGTCGGTGACGTTGCGCACCAGAATGAAGGTACCTTCCGCGTTCGCGGTGCGAGAGACCACCCATTGTCCGCGCGCAGCCGCCACCTCGTCACGAGATACGCTGCTGCTCATCGACTGGGCGACGACGGCCGCAGGTTGCGGAGACTCCGCTTCGGACGCCGTTTCGATCCGGTCCAGTGCCGCCGCCTTCCGGGCGAGCGACTCGCCGGGCTCGGGGTCCGTGCCGTCGGCGCATCCGGCAAGAACGAACGAGAGCAGGTAGAGGCACACGATCACACCGCATCTCCTCGGCCCCATCCCTGCGCGTGCGTAATCCTGCGGGGAACCGTTCGACGGATCGAGGGCGAAGTCCGTGGGCGGCTCAAGTCCCCCGTCCCCCTCGTCCGGATTTCCGTCACTTGGCATCGGCCGGACCCGCGTTGTCGTCGGCGCCGTCCACGGTCTACGACTCGTCTAGCAACACCGCGCCGTCGAGAACGCCGTCGCCGTCTTGGTCAACGAAGGGTTCATCCTGAGTCCTCATGCGGCTCGCGAAGCAGAACGGCCCATGTTTCCGCTCGTCCCGTAACGCGCATGCCGCCGCGCTTGTCCGCGGTCACCGCCACCCGCAGCGATGCCAACATGAGGTCCCCGTCGTACGGCCCAAACAAGGCCGAGCGGCGTGTATGCCAACGACCGTCCGGCTCAAAACGGCAGCGTCAGAGACCCCGGGGCGCCGGTGCGCTCCCGCCATGTGACGCGCGCGCTGCAGCTCAGCCGCGACTCGGACGTGCTGATGGTGCCGCTGACGCTCCAGTCCTCGGTATCACCAGCGGCCATGTCCCCGACGAAATCGATGCCCACGACCCGGTCGTTCGCGCTGGCCTCGACCCGCACGCTGGTGACGCCGCGGTGGGCCGTCAGGCTGCCGGCCATTCTCACGTTGACCAAGCCGCTTGCATCGCGCGAACCGGTGCACTGCGTGAACTTCCCGGTCACGGCCTCGCCCTGCGGCGGTTCTTCCGGTTCTTCGGGCTCTTCGGGCTCTTCGGGCTCCTTTGGTTCTTCAACAGGCACCGGACACGACATGCCGTCGTCGTCAGCTTCGACCCGCAGCGCGTAGTTGCCGCGGGCGGCCGCGCTGACCTCCACGTAATAGATCCCGGCGTTCAGGGTCCGGTCGATGCGGAAGTTGTCGCCGTTGCCGCCATCGGCGGCCCGGACCAGCACGTCGTCGGCCGCGTCGCGCAGCACGCCACGGGTGTCGGCCGGCCCGCGCGTCATCACGCGCACATCCGTCGCGACCGGCAGATCGAAGCGAAACGCGTCGACGTCGTCGCCGTCCTCCGCGAGCCCCGACAGCCACTTGCCGAGCGGCGCCTGCGTGGAGACCTCCGCAGTGTCGCCGTGATCGTCCTCGCGTTCCAGGGACGCCAGCAGGCTGTAGGCGCCGGTGTCGTGATCGCTCTCGACCAGAACGTAGTAGGTGTCCGGCTCGATGCGCGCCCGTAGCGCGAAGTTCAGGTTGCCACCGGCGTCATCGCTCTCGCGCACGATGTTGCCGTCACTGTCCAGCAACGTGCCCATCGTGTCGAGATTGCCGCGGGCGCGAACCCGCACGATCGCCTGACCCTGCAGATCGAACCGGAACGCATCCACGTCCTCGCGGCTATCCAGAACGCCTTCCATCGGGTAGCCGAAAGGCAACCACGATGCGCCGAGCGGCCCGTCGCCGTGATCGTCTCCCGCCGGCGACTCATCCTCGTCGTCTGGCGGCTGCCCGCCACCGCCAGACGGCGCCGGGGAGACATCCTCGATCGTCCAGTTGTCATTGCTGTTTCGAGACGCAACGAAGGTGATGCGCTCCCCGTTGAGGACGGTGTTGCGGTAGCTGAGCGAGTTTCCACCGCAGAGCCGAATCCCACCAGCCAGCAGGCAGCCCTGACCGTCCGACGCGACCTGGAACGACACGCTCGTCGAGTGGATGTCGCAACTTGACCCGGGCCTCACCACGAGGCCGTCGGTGCACACGAGCTGCGCGTGTGCGTCAACGCCGGCCAGCAGGGCCAGCACCACGGCTGCAGTGCCGATGTACCTGATAGTCATGTCGGTTCTCCTCGACAGGGTTGTCTTGTCATCCATCAAACGGCGGATAAATGCGTTTCAGACGCAGGCGTGCGGCTTCGGCGGTCAGCGTGATCGGACCATGGTTCCGGCCGGAGTCGTCGAAAGCGCCAATGGTCACCGTGCCGGACATGCCCGAACGGTTGACGATCCGTGCGAACCCCTGCCGGCCAAGCGGGTCCGAGGCCGACGGAAAGAATGGGATCGCGTGCGTCGAACCAGCCGAGGCAGCCCTCTGTAGCTCCCCGGCGGACACCACCAGTTCGGAACCGGCGCGCCCAGCACGGAGCACGCCGCGAACAGGAGCAGAAACGCCATCGGCAGGGCCGACCACCGGCCAACGGAGTATCGATGAAAGCAGTGCATCGTCGTTCGAGCCCTCTTGGCCTGTGTGCCGAGCCTCAACCCTATCACCGGGGCCACCGTGTAGTGTCTGGAGAATCGTGTAGTCCGGTTGTGTTGACGACGGCTACACAGACTTGGTGGCCCCGCCGCCAGGCGGATGCAGCGCGACCGGCCACCTGCCGCGGCGACCCTGCGCTGGCGGCGCACGGCCGTCCCGCGCGTCGGGCTGGTGGGCATCGCCTCCGAAAAACGGCAACCATATGCGCCCCAAAAAAATGTCAACGCCAGCTTTATGGGACACCCGGGGGGCTTCGGGAAGACCGCTCAACGGCTTACCCCGTCGAATTTGGCGGCACGTCCCTGTGCCGCATTAGGGAAGGGGCGACTTGCGCCGCGCTGGTGAGGAGATACCTGCTGGACCCGGGCACGCGTTACCGGCAGACGGCGCAGATGCTCCTGGAGGCGATGGTTCGCGCCGACGGTGGTCGACAGCCGCTGCTGAGCGAGCGCGAGCGGGCCGTCCTTCGTCAGTTACCCGGGCACCGGGACAAGGAGACCGCAGCCGCCCTCGGGCTCAGCGTGCACGGTGTGCGCCATCACCTGCGCAAGCTGAGCGTGGCGAGGCGGGCCGATGCCGTGCGAAGGGCCAAGGAACTGGGTCTGATCCCGGACGCTTCCCGAAACCGCGCGATCGGGAGCATTGGTCGGGCGGCGCCTCCCGACAACGTACCGCGCCGCGCTTGCAGCACGAGCGCGGCGGCCCTACAATCGCGCGCCCTCGATCCCGGGTCCCCAACGCCATGTTCCACCAGGCTCCGCACGCCGACCGGGCCGTCGACGTTCCGTCGACGGCCGGCGCGTCGTGCGCGACCCCCATGCCCGGCCGGATCGGAGGCGCCGGCACCGGTTGAGTTCCCGCAAGCCACGAGTTCGCGAGAACCCCGAAGCGCCCCGAGCCTTCGGGGTTTTTTCGTTTTTTGGACCAGGCAAGGAAGATGTCAACGCCCGCCGCCCGACAACTGCAGCGCAACATCCGTCGAACGCTCGCCTTCTCGTTCCTGCGGGTGTTCATGGTGCTGATGCCGGTCATCGTGCTCTTCTTCGAGAGCCGCGGCCTGCGCCTGTCCGAGGTCCTGCTGCTGCAGGCCTGGTTCGCGGCGCTGGTGCTGGTGCTCGAGGTCCCGTCCGGCTATCTCGCGGACCTGCTCGGGCGCAAGCGCACGCTGGTGGTCGGCAGCCTGTTCGGCGGCGCGGGACACCTGGTGCTGCTCTTCGCCCACGGGTTCTGGCAACTGGCGATCTTCGAGGGCTGCCTCGCCGTCGCCTTCAGTCTCATGTCGGGCGCCAACCTCGCGCTGCTCTACGACACGGAACTCGCCCTGCGCGCGACCGGCAGACAGGGGGCTACCCGCCCGAGCGCGGTGGGTCGGCTGTTCTTCGCCACCAACCTCTCGGAAGCGCTGGCGGCGTTCCTCTGCAGCCTGCTCCTGGTCTGGTCGATGGACTGGGCGATGTACGCGCAGGTCGCGGCCGCGTGGCTCGCTTTCGCCCTGACCTTCGGCCTCGTCGAACCGCCGCGCGAGCGCATGGCGCGGGAGGGCCACGCGCGCAACCTGCGGTCCGTGCTGCGGCACCTGATCGTGGACGATCGCGTCCTGCGCCTGACGCTCCTCGCACTCTGCGTGTGGCCGCTGACGACCATGTTCGCCGTGTGGCTGCTGCAGAAACACTGGCAGGGCCAGGGCATCGACGTGCTCTGGTTCGGCTGTCTGTGGGGCGCGCTCACCCTCGTCTCGGCGGTGGCCGGCAAGTACGCGCTGCGGCTCGAGGACCGCCTCGGCGCGCCGGCCATGCTCCTCCTGGTCGGCCTGGCGCCGGCCGTCGGCTACCTTGGGCTCGGTGCGCTTGGCGCTGTCGGGGGTGTGCTGGTGAGCGCCCTGTTCTTCGCCTGCCGCGGCCTCGGCAACGTCGTCCTGCGACAGGCGCTCAACAAGCGCGTGCCGAGCACGTTCCGGGCGACGGCGAACTCCTTCGCGAGCCTCGGCTTCCGAGGCGGCTTCGCGCTCACCGCTCCGGCGCTCGGCGTCGCGCTCGACTGGTGGGGCATGGGAACGGCTTTCATGATCCTGGCGGCCGGGAGCCTCGGCATCTGCGTCACGCTGTTGCTCCCCCTGGTTGCCGCGGTGCGCGGCATGGCTGGAACAGCGCGGCCGGCGGGCGCCTCACGGGATCATGGGCCCGCCCACTCGAGCCACCAGCCGTGCGGCGAGGCCGTGGCCAGCAGTTCGGTGGGCGCCGCAGAGCCATCGCGATAGCGGGTCAGCGTGAGTTCCATCGTGTCCATGCCCTCGAGGGCGACGCGCCAGATGGGGCGGCGCCGGCTTGCATCGAGCAGCGTCGCTTCCAGGCCATCGCGGGCCGCCCGGGGGAACTGGTAGAGGGCCACCGTCGTGTAGACGGTCAGCGCTTCCTCGTCCGGCGCCGCCGCAAGCAGGTGCGGGAGCATCTCGGCCGCGTCGCCTTCGAGCAGCCGGACCGGGTGCGCCCGCAGTTCCTCCGCCGCATCGACCAGGCGCTGGTGGCGCTCGAGATGTTCCGGCCAGATGAGCGCGCGCAGCCACAGCAGGGCTTCCGGGTCCAGCGCGTCGACGGGGTCCAGTTCGACCCCGATGCGGGCGCCGACCGCGATCTCGGACTCCAGCCCCGGCAACGCGTTCCCGCGCAGTTCGGCCTCGAGCTGCACCACCGCACCGGCGTCGCCCCAACCGAGGACCTCGCGGCCGGCGCGCGTGTAGCGGACACCGTAGCGGTCGAAGTTCAGGTTGAGCCCCGCGCTGGCGCCGAGGTCAATCAGATGCAGGGGACGCCCCCGCGCCTCCCGCGAAACGACCGACAGCGCCGGTACGAGGCACGTGCACCGGCGCACGACATTGGTCTGCGTGCGGCGGGTGCGCACGAGTTCCGCCACCTCGGCGGCATGCACGCGGCAGAAGTCCCGAAAGGCCGGCGCGGCCGGCGCCATCGGCCGCGGCTTGCCGGACACGATCGGGTAATGGGCGGCGAGCGGATGCTCCGCGCCGCGCAGCAACAGGTACTGGACGGCTCCGAACAGCATGTTGGGCGGAGGCTGCCGCCGCCGTGCGTGGGCGGCCAGCGCGAGCAGCTCGGGATCCTCCGAAACCGCGTAAGCCAGTTCCGCATAGAGCGGCGACGCCAGCTCCATCGCCTCCACCCGCGCAAACCGATGGAAGAGCTCGCGCAGGCGCTCCGTGCTCCGCGCGCGGGTCAGAACAGCGCCACCGGATTCACCGGAGACCCCGTGCCCCGTTTCACGCGTAGCGGCGCCAGGGTGAAGAAGAACTCCCACCGTCCGTGGTCCGCGCACGCGTCAGCGACCGCGTCGAGGCGCAGGTTGTCGAGCAGGTGCAGGCCGATGGCCACGATGCCGCATTGGTGGATCGGCATCGGCCAGCCCTCCACGTCCGGGTTCGGCATGGCGTCCGAGACGCCGTCGGAACCGAGGACGGCCACGCCACGCTCGTGCAGCCAGGACACCGCACGCGCGTCGAGTCCCGCGAGCCCCTCGAGGGGGGACCAGGCGCCCAGCGCCCGCCGCCGGGCGTCGCGGCCGGTGGCGATCAGCAGGATGTCGCCCTCGCGGACCCGAACGCCCTGGGACTCCTCCGCGGCTTCGAGGTCTTCCGGCGCGATGCGCGCGCCGATCTCCAGCCAGTCGACCCCCTTCAGGCGGGGGATGTCGAGCAGCACCCCTCGCCCGGAGATGCCGTCCTGGGCCGCCATGATGCTGTTGCGGCGGGCGCCGGTGCTCTTCACGTCGGCCGCCTTGAAGCCGTTGTACATCGTCTCCTTGACGAACACGTGGCACAGCGCGTCGATGTGGGAGACGGCCATCCCGTGGAACGCCACGCCGATGAAATCCATCGCGGACTCCATCCCGGGGATGCCGGTCTCGGTGCATGCATCGCCGGCCACCACCATCATGTGCTGCGCCGGCCGCGGGTTGTCCGGCGCCGGCCGCGTCGGGAATTCCAGGGCGCAGCTCACCGCCGCGCCGGTCTCCACCAGGCGCGCGGCGGCGGCCACCTTCTCCGGCGTGATGTAGTTGAGCGCGCCCCGCTCGTCGTCGGCGCCCCACCGGCCCCAGTTCTTCACCGACTCGAACAGTCGCTCCATGTCGGCCGGCACGGCCATGGACCAGTCCCTCTCCACCTGCAGCGTCATGACGCTTCCCCGCTGTTTTCGCCGGATGTTATCCCACGCCCCGGTGACGGCCGGGACGCGGTCCGGCTGTGCTGTTTTCATGCGAGGGGCAAGCCCCTCGCGCTGCTCTTTCGTGCGAGGGGAAGCCCCTCGCGCTCCCCGGGGGCTGAGGGCTCCCTTTGTGCGAGGGGCAAGCCCCTCGCAAGAAAGAGGGCTCTTGTTACCCGTCCCGCGAACGGGCATCGTGTACGCATGCAGCGTTCGATCGAGATTCCCGGGCCCGCCGGCGTCCTGGAGGCACGCATCGAGGCCGGCGCGGGAGACCGCTGGGCGATCCTGTGCCATCCGCATCCCCTCTACGGCGGCAGCATGCACGATGCCGTGCTCGACACCGCCGCGGGCGTGCTGGCCGATCAGGGTTTCGGAACGGCGCTATTCAACTTCCGCGGCGTCGGCGCGAGCGACGGGCGGCACGACGAGGGGCGCGGCGAGACGGACGACCTCGTCGCCGTGCGCGACTGGCTCGCCGCTGAGCACGCGCCCGGGGAGCTGTGGCTCGGCGGCTACTCCTTCGGCTCGAACGTCGTGTGGCGCGCCCGGCAACGGATACCCGAGGCGCGCCGCCTCCTGTTGATCGCGCCGCCGGTCGGCGCCATGGATTTCGCGCCCCCGGACGATACCGAGACGGCGACCGTCACGGTCGTCGCGGGAGACCGGGACACCTTCGTCGACCTCGACGTCCTGCGGCAATGGCCGGCCGACCGTTGCGACGTGCGCGTCGTCGAAGGCGCGGACCACTTCTTCGCCGGACGGTGGGAGGCGCTGGCCGCGGCACTTCGCGCGTCCTGAAGCGCGCGGCGACGCCGGTGATACCATCCGCGCTCCCCGGACGGAGCACTCCATGAAAGAGGTAGCAGGAAAGGTCGCGTTCGTCACCGGCGCGGCCAGCGGGATGGGCCTGGCAATGGCCCGCTCCTTCGCGGGGGCCGGCATGCAGGTCGCCCTGGCGGACATCGAAAAGGACGCCCTCGAGCGCGCCCACGCCTCGTTCGGTCCCGGCAACGCCGACCTCATCGCCCTGCCCCTCGACGTGACGGACCGCGCTGCCATGGCGGACGCCGCCGACCGCACCGAGGCCGCCTTCGGCAAGGTCCACGTCCTGTGCAACAACGCGGGCGTCGGCATGGCCGCGTCCTTCACGGACCACGCCTACGAGGACTGGGACTGGGTGCTCGGCGTGAACCTGCGGGGCGTGATCAACGGCGTGACGACCTTCTTGCCGCGCATCGCCGCCCACGGCGAGGGCGGCCACGTCGTCAACACGGCTTCGATGGCCGGCTTGCTGGCGTTCGGACGCGCCGGCGTCTACAACACGACGAAGTACGCGGTGCTCGGCATGTCGGAAGCCATGCGGGCCGATTTGGCGGACCAGCACATCGGCGTCTCCGTACTCTGCCCCGGCTTCGTCAACACCCGCATCTTCGACTCCGGCCGCAACCGGCCGGACGCGCTCGCGGCGGCGGCCGACAACGCCAGCCTGGACCTCGACGACCCGAACGACCCGCAGGTGGACCCGGAAACCCGGGCAGCGATGCTCTCCGGCATGATCGAGCCGGACGTCGTCGGCGACATGGTCCTGCACGCGGTGCGCGAGAACGAGGCGTTCATATTCAGCCACCCCGACTTCGAACCGTTCGTCGACACGCGTCACGCCGAGATGGCCGCCTCCTTCGAACGCTGGCGCGCGTATCGCGAGAAACACGGTATCTGAGAGAGAGCAGGACGGAAGACATGGAAGACGTAGCAGGCAAGGTCGCGTTCGTCACCGGGGCCGCGAGCGGCATGGGACTCGCCATGGCGCGCTCCTTCGCGGCGGCCGGCATGAAGGTCGTCCTCGCGGATGTCGAGGAGGAGGCGCTGGAGCAGGCGCGCGCATCGTTCGGCCCCACCAACGCCGACGTCATCGCGGTCCGCGTCGACGTGACGGACCGGGACGCCATGGCCGCCGCCGCGGACCGCACCGAAGAGGCGTTCGGCAAGGTCCACGTGCTGGTCAACAACGCCGGGGTCGCCGTCGGCGGGTCCATCGCCGACATGGCGTACACGGACTGGGACTGGGTCGTCGGCGTGAACCTGGACGGCGTCGTCAACGGCGTGCAGACCTTCCTGCCGCGCATCCTCGCCCACGGCGAGGGCGGGCACATCGTCACGACCGCCTCCCTGGCGGGGCTCCTGCCCTTCGCCGGACTCGGCGTCTACAACACCACCAAGTACGCGGTGGTCGGCATGTCGGAAGCCATGCGCGCGGACCTCGCGGACCAGGGCATCGGCGTCTCGGTGCTGTGCCCCGGCGTCGTCAACACCAACATCTTCGACTCGGGCCGGAACCGGCCCGCCGAACTCCAGTCCGACACCGATACGGCAACCCTCGGCCTGGCGGACGACGCGGATGACGAGGAGCGCCAACTCCGTCTCGAAGCGGCGCGCGCCAGTGCCCTGGAGCCGGACGTCGTAGGCGACATGGTCCTGCACGGCATCCAGGAGAACGAGGCGTACATCTTCACGCATCCCGAGTACGTGCAGCAGGTGAACGAGCGGCAGGAAGAGGTCTCCGCCTCCTTCGCGCGGTGGCGGGCGTATCGCGAGGAACAGGGCATCTGAGGCCGGACGCGCCGCCATGCGGGAGGTAGCCGGCAAAGTCGCCGTCGTCACCGGCGGCGCCAGCGGCATCGGCCTGTCGATCGCCCGGGCCCTCGCCGGGGCCGGGATGCGGGTCGCAATCGCGGACGTCGAGGACGACGCCCTCGAGCGGGCGCGGGCGTCCCTCGCATCCGACGGCGGCAAGGTCCTGTCCGTACGCGCCGACGTGACCGATCGCGCGGCGCTCGCCGCCGCCGCGGACCGCATCGAGCAGGCGTTCGGCAAGGTGCACGTCCTGTGCAACAACGCCGGCGTCCTCGTCGGCGGGTCCATCGACGAGATGGCGTACACCGACTGGGACTGGGTCCTCGGCGTCAACGTGCGCGGCGTCGTCAACGGCGTGCAGACCTTCCTGCCGCGCATCCTGGCGCACGGCGAGGGCGGTCACATCGTCAACACCGCCTCCCTGGCGGGGCTGAGCACGGCACGCAACATGAGCGTCTACACGACTTCGAAATTCGCCGTGGTGGGGCTGTCCGAAGCCCTGCGGGCGGACCTCGCGGACGCGGACATGGGCGTCTCGGTCCTGTGTCCGGGGGTGGTGGACACGAACATCTTCGGCTCCGGGCGCAATCGACCGGCCATGCTGCGGTCGGACACGGACAGCGATGTCCATCCCATGGTGCGGCACCTGCCGGAAGCGGAGCGCGAGCCCCGCATGGAGCGGCTCCTCGCCACGGCCCTCGATCCCGACGCGGTCGGACCCGTCGTGCTCCACGGCATCCGGGAGAACGAGGCCTTCGTCTTCACCCATCCGCAGCTCGAGTCCATGGCCGACAGGCGGCACGGGGACATCGTCGACGCCTTCGAGCGCTGGCGGCGTTATCGCGAGGAGCAAGGGACCTGAGCCGCCTCTTCGGCCCGGAGAGGTTCGTCCCGGCGCTCCAAAAAAATCTCTGATCAAGCCCATCCATGGGCTTGATCAGGTCGCAAGACAAAACGCGGTTTCGTCTTGCTTTACAGATTCAACGGCTTACGCCATCGAATCTGGCGGCACATCCCTGGTAAGCGTTCGGTAGTCGTGTGACGCCTTGTTGCAGTCGAGGTTGTTTGTTACCGATCACCGGAGGCTGGACACATCGGGCGGATCGGAGTATACCGGCGGCATGGCTGTCGGAATCGAGTTGGCGCGTTCGAGCGGGAGGGTGCCGCGGGGGGAGTTCGCGGAGGTGCCGGGGGGCACGCCGTGCCGCGGCTGCGCGGCGTTGCGGGAGGAGTTGTCGCGGCTTCGGCGGGAAGGTGTGGAGGCGCGTTGGGCGGCGAACTATTGGCGGTCGATGCACGGCCGGGCGCAGGCGCGGGAGCGGCTGGAGCGGAAGGAGTCGGCGCGTTCGCGGTCGGGCTCGGCGGTGCGGGAGTTGGAGCGGACGGTGAGCGGCCTGCGCCACGAGAACGCGAAGCTGCGGTCGCGGGTCGCGGAGCTGGAGGGCGGCAACGACCGGCTTCGGGCGCGCAACCGCCGGTTGGCGCGGGAGCGCTTCGGACGGCGCAGCGAACGGCGGCGGGGACGCGGCGGCGGGCGCGGCGCGGTGGCGGGCACGGGACGGCCGCGGGGTCGGCGGGCGGGCACGGCGTCGCACGGCCGCACGCCGCGTGCGGCCCTGGCGGTCGAGTCGGAGACGGTGGAACCGTCCGCGCGGAGTTGTCCGCGCTGCGGCCGGGCGTACGCGGCCAACGGCGCGAAGACGACGGAGCTGATCGAGGTGGAGGTGCGCGCGTACGTGCGCCGCGTGCACCGGGTTCGTCGGCGCCCGGCGTGCGCGTGCGCGCCGGAGCGCGAGGCGCTGGCCCCGGCGGTGCCGCGGCTGTTCCCGAACACGCCGTACGGGGTGAGCGTCTGGGCGCTGTTCCTGCTGGAGAAGTACGCGCACCACCGGCCGTTGCGGGCGGTGTCGCGGATGCTGTCGGCGCACGGCCTCGATGTCGCGCCCGGCACCCTGGCGGACAGCCTGCCCCGGTTCGGGCCGCTGTTCGCC
Organism: Pseudomonadales bacterium; assembly: GCA_963664635.1. Classification (GTDB taxonomy): domain Bacteria; phylum Pseudomonadota; class Gammaproteobacteria; order Pseudomonadales; family Azotimanducaceae; genus VXNE01. Next base: position 3,402,065 of record OY761542.1, read on the forward strand.
CCGCTGGCGGCGGCGATCGCCGAGCGGCAGGCGGCGGCGCGGGTGGCGCACGGCGACGAAACGAGTTGGACGGTGCATGCTCGCGGCGAGCGCGGCGACAGTCCGCGCTGCTGGCTGTGGGTGTGCCTGACCGCGGACGCGGTGCGCCTGCGCGTCGATCCGTCGCGCAGCGCGGCGGCGGCGCGGAAGTTGTTCGGCGACCTCGGCTGCGAGGCGCCGGCGTACTTGGTCTGCGACCGTTACGCCGCCTACGCCAAGCTGGCGCGGGAGGAGCCGGAGCGATTCGTGCCGGCGCTGTGCTGGGCGCACGCGCGGCGCGACTTCGTCGACGCCACCGTCGGCCGTCCGCGGCTCGGCAAGTGGTCCGGACGCTGGCTGGCGCGCATCGCGATGCTGTACCGGGTCAACGCCCGGCGGGCGCGGCACTGGGATCCCGCCCTGCCCCCCGGGCGGCAGGGCGCGGCCTTCGCGAAGGCGCAACGGCGCCTGGAGCGCGGCGCCGACGCCCTGTTCGAGCGGGCGCGGCGGGAACTCGCCGCCCTGCCCGCCGACGCGCCGCGGGGCAAGCCACTGCGCGCCCTGCTGCGTCACCGCAAAGGCCTGACGGCCTTCCTGGACACCCCGGCCGTGCCGTTGGACAACAACGCCGCCGAGCGCGCCCTGCGCGGCGCCGCGATCGGCCGCAAGCTGTCGTTCGGCTCGCACAGCGAGACCGGCGCGGAACTGGCCGGTCATCTCTACTCGGTGTTCGGCACGCTCGCGCTGGCCGGCCTGCGCCCCCTCCCCTGGCTGACGGATTACCTGCGGGCGTGCGCCGCGTCCGGCGGCCCGCCGACGGCGGCCGGGGCCCGCGCCTGGCTGCCCTGGGGAATGGACGCGGACGACGCCCGCCGCTGGCGCGGCCGTCCCGCGCAGGGCCCGTGAGCGACGGCCCGCCCTTGCGCTACTGCGGGCGCGACTTCTCCGCCGCCGAGATCGACTGGATCCGCGCGCTGATCGCGCAACGCCCGGCGCTGCGCCGCGCCGCCCTGTCGCGCGCCCTTTGCGAACGTCTCGGCTGGCGCAAGCCCGACGGCGGCCTGAAGGACATGAGCGCCCGCGTCGCCATGCTGCGCATGCACCGCGACGGCCTGATCGCGCTGCCGCCGCCGCGCAACGGCCCGCGCACCCTGCGCCCGCCACCGCCGTCGCCCGCCACCGCGCCGCCGACGGCGCCGCCGCCCGCGGACCTCGGCGAGGTCCGCCCGGTGCGCGTCCAGCCCGTCGCCGCCGGCGCCGAGGGCCGCCGCTGGAACGCCTTCGTCGCGCACCACCACTACCTCGGCTACACGCCGCTGCCCGGCGCCCAGCTACGCTACTTCGCCCGCGCCGCCGACGGCCGGCCCCTCGCCCTGTTCGGCTTCGGCGCCGCCGCCTGGAAGACCGCGCCCCGCGACCGCTTCGTCGGCTGGACCCCCGAACGCCGCCGGCGCAACCTGCCCCTCGTGGTCAACAACGCCCGCTTCCTCATCCTGCCCTGGATACGCATCCCCAACCTCGCCTCGCACCTCCTCGCCCAGGTCGAACGCCGCCTCCCCGACGACTGGCACCGCCGTTACGCCATCCGCCCCGTCCTGCTCGAAACCTTCTGCGAAACCCCGCGCTTCGACGGCGCCGCCTACCGCAGCGCGAACTGGATCCCCGTCGGCAGAACCCAGGGCCGCGGCAAACTCGACCGCCGCCACGAGTTCGCCCGCCCCGTCAAGGACATCTACCTCAAGCCGCTTCGCCCCGACTGGAAGTCCGCCCTGAACCGGTAGCGTCACACGACTACCGAACGCTTACCATCCCTGTGCCGCCGTAGGGAAGCTCTTGATCAGAGCTTCCCTACGGCGTGTCGATCCCGAAGCTCTCGAAGACCTCGAGCGGGACGCCCGGCACCCGGCCCATCGCCTCGGCCGCCGGACTGTCCAGAATGGCCCGAACCTGCCCCGTCGTCGGATCGCGCAGGATGGTCATGGGATCGACGGTCCCGAGGTCGAGGGTGGCCGCCTGGTCCCGGCTCGCCAGCCGGATGGACTCAATGTTTCCGCTCCAGGTGACCGGCAGCGTGATGACGAACGCCCGCTCGTCGGCGGCGTCCGGCAAAGGCGGCATGTCGAACGCCAGCGAGAATGCCGCGCCGTCCGCCGTGCGCCCGCTGATCACGAAGCCGTCGCCCGGCGCCGGCACGTGCGGTACCGCGTCGATCAGAAACGACGGCCGCAGGTAGGGCTCTCCCCGTGCGTCCACGCCGCCCCACAGAAGCAGCGTCGGCTCCTTACGCCCCTCCCTCCTCCCCTCCCTCGCCGCCGAAGCTTCCTCCACCGTCTCGGTGGCCTCGGCCCGCATGCGGTGCGTCAACGCCCGCGACAGACCGTACTCGCTGGTCCATGAGGGATGGCAGTAGGACATGATGTCCAGCGTCGTCGGGGGCACCAGGAGGCCGTAGGCGCGGTTGTAGCCCCACGATCCGATCCGTGCACCCGAATCGGGGTAGTACCAGTCGATACCCGGTGGCCGGCCGCAAGGGGCGTGGCTCAGGCTCATGTTGTGTGCGAGTTCGTGGGCCATCGTCCTGCCGTCGGGGTCGGCGTAGGACGTCCAGTCGTCTAGCCAGGCCAGGCCGAAGCCCCTGGAACCGTGCGCCGGACCGGTGACGCCCTGCCAGTAGCCGGCGCCGGCCTCCATCCTCCGGATAGCGGTCACCAGGCGCAGCATCTCGAACATGTCGGAACTCGACGTCGCGACCGGCTCGTGCGCTTCGGCCTCCACGCCCTCCACCGGCAGGAAGTCCAGGATCTGCCGCAGCGCCGGGTGCTCCTCGCCCCTTGCGACCACGGCATCCACGAAGTGCTCGGCCGAGCGGGAGTCCTCCGGCGTCTGGAGGGGAATCAGGGTCAGCGGGAGGGGCGGCACCGCCTCGACGTCGAGAACGATCCGGCCCCGTGCGGGAATCCTCGCGGGAAGCCCCGGCAGCCCGCCCTCGACCGCGACCGCCAACTCGACGCCGGGCCGGATCACGCGACCGGGAATTTCGGCATTGGCCGATGCGTCCAGCGATCCCTCGTCGATCTGTTTAGGGACCGTTCCTCCGGCGGCCATCTCCACCCGATGCACCTCTTCGCCGCGCTCGTCGTGGAACGTGGCCTCCACCGACGGAATCTCCATGCCCGCCGCCTCCTCGGAAGCCAGGAACACCCGCAGCAGCGCCGGGCGGCCGGCCACCAGGGTCGTCGGGGTCTCGAACGACTGGACCGACTGGACGAGATAGACCGGCTCGGGGTTGGGGCAGTTGGCGACGCGGCCGACGTACCGGGGTATGCCGCGGAGCCACCGCTTCGTCTCCACGTCGTCGAAGTCCATGCATACCTCGGTGCCGCCGAGATCGAAACTCTGCAGGCCCTTGAGGGCCGTCAGCGAACCCGGCAGCTTGCCGGTCAGACCGTTGCCTCCCAGACCCAGGTAGCCTAGATCTTCCAGACGCCCCAGTTCGTGCGGAATCTCTCCGGACAGGCGATTGCCCTCAAGGAGCAGAAAATCGAGGTGAACGAGGTATCCGAGCCCCGGCGGAATCCCGCCCGTGAAGCCGTTGTACGCAAGCGACAGAACCTTCAACCGGCCCAGATCGGCCAGCCACGGCGGAATCTCGCCCTCGAGGAGGTTGTTTCCGACGCGGAACCACGACAGGCCGGACAAATTGCCGAGTTCGGGCGGAAGCTCGCCGGCGAGGGCATTGGTGCCGAGAGACAATTGGTCCAGCTCACGGAGGTTGCCGAGTTCGGGAGGAATCTCACCCCGCAACGCGTTCTGGGACAGATTCAGCTCCCGCAGGCGGCGCAGCATGCCGAGTTCGGCGGGGATGAACCCCGTCAGATTGTTCTCCGACAGATTCAGCAACTCGAGGGCTTCGAGGTCGCCGAGCCGGCCGGGAATCTCGCCGCCCAGGGAGTTGGCCGACAAATCCAGCCGCACCAGCGAGCGCAACGCCCCGAGACTCGCCGGAATCGCGCCCGACAGCCGGTTCGCTCCCAGGTGCAGTGTCCGGAGCGCTCCGAGCCCCGATAGTTCGTCCGGAATCTCTCCGGTGAGCCTGTTGCCGTTCGCCGGGTCCGAAGCGCCCCCGGACAGGTCCAGCAGTTCGAGGCGCTCCAGGCTGCCGATCTCCCGCGGTACGGGGCCCGTGAGGCGATTGCCGTTCAATTCCAGCGACTCGAGCATCGTCAGGTCGCCAAGCTGCGCGGGTAGCGTTCCCGCGAGGTTGTTGTATGCAAGGGCCAGACCCGCCACGCGACCATCGGCGGCGGTACGGACGCCGCGCCATGCGCCGAGATCCCTCGTCGATCCCCAGTTCGTGTCGTCGAACCAGGAACCGCCCTCGGTGGCCGCATGAAGCTCCATGAGCGCGTCGCGATCGCCCGCTACGTCCCCGGCGTTCGCGAGGGCGGCTGCGCCCGTGTTGACTCCCGCCAGGAGCAGTACCGGCAGAAGCCGGCGTGCGATCCCGAGGCGTGCTCCGGCAAGGCGCCGGTCGGTAACCTCGCACGGCAACGGCGGGAAGGACGGGCAGGCGTTCATGGCGTCGGGACGCCCCGGCTTTCGAAAACCTCGAGCGGGCCAACCTCCGGTACCCGGCCCATCGCTTCGGCCGCGGGGCGTTCCAGAACGGCCCGCACCTGCCCCGTCCCCGGATCGCGCAGGATCGTCATGGGATCGCCGGTCGCAAGGTCGAGCGTCGCGGCCTTGTCGCCACCCTGAAGACGGATGGACTCGAGGCGTCCGGTCCAGGTGACCGGCAGCGTGATCACGAACACCGACTCGTCCGGCTCGTCGGGCAGCGGCGGCATGTCGAACGACAGCGAGAAGGCCGTTCCGTTCGCGCTCCGCCCGCTGATGACGTAGTCGTCGCCCGGCGGCGGCGCCTCCGGCACGGCGTCGATCAGGAACGACGGCCGCAGATACGGCGCCCCCTGTTCGTCCACGCCGCCCCACAGAAGCAGCGTGGGTTCCCTTGTGCGCGACGCCGCCACGCCCTCCACCGAGTCCGCGGCCTCCGCAGCCTCCGCGCCGAGGCGGAACGCCGTCGCCCTCGAGAACCCGAACTCGCCGATCCACCAGGGGTCGCAGTACGACATGAAGTCGCGGCTATTCGGAGGCACCAGGACGCCGTAGCGGCGATCCCAGCCCCACGACCCGACGCGGGCGTACGGATCGGGGAACCACCGGTCCGGGCGATCCGCGCCGCCGCAGGGAGCGTGCCACAGGTTCATCGCGTGTCCGAGCTCGTGCGCGATCGTATGGGGATCCGGCTCCGCATAAGCCGTCCATCCGGCGATGTTCGCCACCCCGGACCCCTGCCTGCGGGCGTCGCCGTAGCCGAGCATGCCCAGCCAGTATCCCGTGCCGCCTTCGGCGGCCCGAACCGTCTCGACCACACCGAGAAGGGCGGCCGCACTGACGGTCGAGGTCCACACGGTCTCGTGGACGGTCAGGTCGAGGCCGTGGACCGGCAGCAGATCCGCCGTCGGACGCAGCAGCGGGTGATCGAGGCCCTGCTCCTCGAACGCCTCCGCGATGTCGACCACCGTGTAGTCGGGACTCCCCTCCTCCAGGAAGGGCACCAGCGTCAGCGGCAGGGGCGGCAGTTCCTCGACGTCGAGCGGAATCCGGCCCTGCGCGGGAATCCTCGACGGCAGTCCCGGCAGACCGCCGTGGACCTCGATCGCCATCTCGACGCCCGGGCGGACCACCCGGCCCGGAATCTCGACGTCGGCCGACGCGCCCAGCGAGCTCTCGTCGATCCGCTCGGGAAGCGTGCCGGCGGCGGCGATCTCCGCTTCGTGCATCACTGCGCCGACCGCGTCGTAGAACGTCGCGTTGACGGTGGGGATGTCCTGACCGGCCGCCTGCTCAGAGGCCAGAAACACGCGCAGCAGCGCCGGCCGGCCGGCGACCAGGGTCGCCGGCGTCCCGAACGACTGCACGGACTGCACCAGATAGACCGGATGCGGGTTGGGGCAGTTGGGGATGCGGCTCGACACCTGCGGTATGCCGCGAAGCCAGCCCTTCACCTCCCCGTCGTCGGCATCGACGCAGATGTCGTTTCCCCCGAGGTCCAGTCCTTGCAGCTTGACGGCGGTCAGAGACCGCGGCAGCTTCCCGGTCAGACGGTTATCGTTGAGCGCAAGCTCACGCAACGCGCCGATCCGCGCGAGCTCGGCCGGCATCTCCCCCACCAGGAGGTTCCCCCCGAGGTCCAGGCGCCGCAGGGGCAGGCCGTCCAGCGCCGACGGCACTCGGCCCGTGAACCGGTTGTCCGCCAGCGAGAGGTGACTCAGAAACTGCAACTCGGCGAGCCACGCGGGAACCTCCCCCTCGAGCAGGTTGGATGCGAGGTCGAGCCAGCGCAGTTCGGCGAGGTCGCCGAACTTGGCCGGGAGCGTTCCCGCCAGGAAGTTGCGGTGCAGGTCGAGGTGTTGCAGGCCGGCAAGCCGGCCCAGTTCCGGCGGGACCGCGCCGACCAGACTGTTGCGCGCCAGGTTCAGGCGTTCCAGTTCCGGCAGACCACTCAGCCACGTCGGGACGGGACCCGTCAGCAGATTTCGCGACAGGTCCAGGTGCCGGAGTTGGCGCAGACCGGAAAGCGCCTCCGGGATCTCCCCCGCCAGAGCGTTTTTTCGCAGACCCAGTGCCAACAGCGACTGCAGAGCGCCCAATTCGCCTGGAATTTCCCCCGACAGACCGTTGCCCCCGAGGTAGAGTTGTTGCAGCCGGGCGGCTCCGCCCAGTTCGGGTGGAATCTCGCCCTGGAACCTGTTGTGACTCAGTTCCAGCGTCTCGATCTGCCCGAGTTCGCCAAGTTCCGCCGGCAGCTCGCCCGAAAAGCCGCAGATGGAGCACCGGAACCGCCGCAGAGCCTGCAAGCCGCCGATCTCGGTGGGCAGGCCTCCCTTGAAGTCATTGAAGCTCAACTGGAGCGAGACGAGTTCCGTCAGGCTCGCCAACTCCCTGGGAAACCGGCCGGACAGACCGTTCCCTTCCAGCGAGAGTCCGACGACGCGGCCGTCCGCGTTGGTCTCCACGCCGTGCCAGGTGTCCACGCCGCCGGCGGAACCCCAGTTCGCACTGGAGTACCAGTTCGGGCCGTTCGTGGCCTCGTACAGCGCGACGAGGGCTTCCCGGTCGCAGGCGGCATCCCCGCACCCGGGCTGGCGTTCCAGCAGGTCGAGCAACCGGGCCACGCTCCCGAAGTCCCGAGAGTGCGGCGGCGCCTGCTCCCCGCCGCCGTGCCCGATGCCCTGGACTTTCTCGAGAAAAAGCGCGGCGCCGTCGTCGACCACCGACACGAAGTTTCGGATCGCCACCAGGTTGGCGGCGCGGTGGTCCGCCTCGGTGGTAGGCACGAAAACCAGCCGCGTGTCGCTCGACTCGCCGCCCGCCACGTGGCACGCGACGCACTTCGATTCCACCACGGGACCCGCGACCAGCGCGTCGAAGACCTCCTGGACCGTGGCTCCGTCGCCGCGTGCGGGCGCCGTCGACAGGTTCGTCAGGTGCCCGGTGGGGCTTGCGAGCAGGCTCATGACGGCGATCGGCCGCTCCGAGCGAATGTCGAGCCGCCACTTTCCGGCACCGTCGCCAAGCGCTCCGTCGAGTCCTTCGGCGCCCGACTCCAACTGCCGCGCGGTGTACGTGCGGGCCCGGCCCGCCGGCACGGTCAACCGAACCGCGCCCGCCGACCTTGCGCCGTCCCCGTCGATGCCGCGGACGACCACGTCCGCGGACTCCTCGCCCGAGTTGACGAGTCGAAGTTGGCTTACCTGGTTCTGGTTGCTGCCCGGATTGAAGATCGCGACCCGGTGGCGGGGGCCGATGCCGGGCGCCACGTCGTGCATCGCCGCGAGGAAGCCCTGGCCGGTCCGCAGGTAGGCCAGCACCTCGATGTCGAGGTCGCTCCGGAACTCCAGACGCCAGTCGCCCTCGCCGGACCCGACGCCGCCCGAGAGCCCCTTGCTCCCGTTGCCGCTCTCGAGATCTTCCGAGTTGAAGTGCGTCACCGCGTTGGCGTCGAGGTTCAGCGTGATCTCGTCGTGGTCCCAATCCGTGTCGTCGAACGCCTTGATCCGGATCTCGCCGGCGGCGTCCGAGCGGTTGACGACACGGACGAAACCCTGCCGGTCCCCGCCCGCCGCCGGGAAGAACGGCACCGTCCGGACGCCGTCTTGCTCGCCGGCCGGCGCCGTGGACAGGTTCGACAGGTGACGCGTCGGACTCTCCAGCAGACTCATCACCTCGATGGGCTGCGCGGACTCCACCTCGAGCCGCCACTTGCCGGCGCCGTCGCCAAGACCCCAGCGTCCTCCAACCCCCGATTCAAGCTGCCGGGCGTCAAGGGTCCGCGCGGCGCCGGCGGGTATCTCGATTTCCACCGCCGCGCCGGGCGAGTCGCCGCGGTCGTCGATGCCGCGGATCGTCACGCCGGCCGGCCCATCCCCGAGGTTCACGATCCGCAGCCGGCTTACCTGGTCGGTGTTGCTCGCCGGATTGAACACGGCCACCCGGTGGACCCCGCCCTCGGACCCCGCCACATCGTGCATCGCGGTCAGGAAGCCGTCCCCCGTCCGTATGTAGGCCAGCGCCTCGATGTCGAGGCCGCTCTCCAGAACGAGCCGCCAATCGCCGTCACCCGCGCCGACACCGCCCGCAAGACCCTTGGCCGGGTTACCCCGCTCCAGGTCCCGCGAGTTGAAGTGCACGGTCGCGCCACCAGCGATCGCCAACGTGACCGGACCCGCCACACGACCGCCGTCGTCGATCGCGTCGATGCGGACTGCGCCCGCCGCCCGTGAGTGGTTGATTACGCGAACGAAGCCCTCGCGGAAACCGTCGGAAGCGGCCGGCAGCAGCGGAACGCCGTCGGCCGCGAGGCACGGGAACAGCCAGACGGCCGCGGCGGCGGCGATCGCACCTTTCGCACTTGCCCGGCGCCAGTTCGCCATGCGGCGGATCATACGCATGGCCGCGCCCTTCCGCTCTGCCTCCCGGCGGCGCAGAGCGCGCGCCGGGACGGTTAGCGCGTCATGTCGGCATGGCCACTGGGATGATCCCCTGGAGTTCACGAGTCTCGACACGCTGCAACAACTCGCACCACTCCTTGGACAGCCGAGCCACCTTCACGCCAACCGCGCAGAACCCCAGGACCGCAAGGGGGATCATCAACGGCGCAGCGAGTGGGATGAGCGCCGGAAACGACAGAGCGACAACCGCCATGACTCCCGCCACGGTTGCGCCGACGCCAGCGGACACTGCCACCGACCAACCTATGCGCCGAAGCATCTCGTCACGGTCTATGTCGCCGCGCTGGTGTTCGAGACCGTGCTCCAGACAGCCGATCACGCAGGCAACCGCGGCGCCAACGACGGCGCCGGTGAACACTTGGGCCGCCGTCTCGACCAGTACCGATCGGAAAGCCTGATCGGCCAGAACCTGTTGGGCAGCCAGCACCTCGTCAGCCGTCATCTGCTCGGCACCCCGGCTACGATTCAAACCAGCCAACTCGAAAATGCCGTTGCTCGCTTCAGTGCCGCCCCCCTCACTATGTGGAACCTTGTGGCTCCAATCGAAGCCATCGAGGCGTTTCGAAAGCTCCTCCGGTCCAAGAGCCCGTAACTGCTCGGGAATCGATTCCCACACGAGGCGTGCCTGCTCCATGCCCCTGCCTACGCCCCTCGTGCCCGAGTACAGGTATCTCGTGGGATCGACCGTGCTCCAATCCAGGTTCTCGGCGAAGCCAGACATCGCTTGACTGGCGACACCGAAGCTTGCCGCTATGCCCGCCGCCGCTGAACGGCCTAGCTCGCCCCCCTTGTCCGCAACAATGTCCTTGGCACTAGCCCGCATTTCTCACCACGGGGCGCGATGATCGCGGAGGATCCTGGTCCTGTGCGCGTGCTCGCGACCGAGAGCATGGCGGGGCCTACGTTTGAGGGAGCGTTTGAGGGAGCATGTGCGCGCACAGGGCCAGGAGACCCGCGAGGGCGCGGCCAGCGCAGTCCGCGGGCGGTCAACGAAGCCGTGATGGACCAAAACACCTCGCAGAACCAATGACCTGTCATCCTGGCGCAAGCGACGTGGTGAGAAACGTCCATGGTCGTCTTCCGACCACCCGGAGGCATGAAATGGTGGCGAGGCATCGGAGGCGGCGGCTTCGGTCGGGATGGGGGAGAATCGCGGCGAAGGCGGGAGCGTGGTCGTCCGCATAATGGCGGAACGGCATGTTACCCCGTTGAGAAACTGACCCGACCGGACGGCGGCGAGCCCCGGACCGTGCCCGGCCCCGAGCCGTGGACGAGCAGCAAACCGCGACCGCGCCCTTGGGCGCGGGTCCCTTTCCGACCGACCGGTCCACCCGCCTTCGCCACACCCCCGATCCGACAAGGAGGCGACACGATGATGAACGACGATCTGCACGTTGTCCACGCCCGCGCGGCGGGCCTGGACGTGCACAAGATGGAGATCACGGCCACGGTGCGGCTGTGCGGGGCGGGCGGCGAGCCGGTGTGCGAGACGCGCCGCTTCGACGCGCTGCCGGAGGGCCTGGGCGAGATGGCGGGCTGGCTGGGCGGCCACCGCGTGACGGCGGCGGCGATGGAGGGGACCGGCGTGTACTGGGAGACGCCGTACGAGGCGCTCGAGGCGGCCGGCATCGAGGTGCAGCTACTGCACGCGCAGCAGGTCAAGCAACTGCGCGGGCGCAAGACCGACGTCGGCGACAGCCGCTGGCTGGCGCGCGTGTGCCAGTTCGGGCTGGGCCGGCCGAGCTTCGTGCCGCCGCGCGAGTTCCGCCAGTTGCGCGTGCTGAGCCGGCACCGGCGCACGCTGGTGGCGGAGCGCGGCCGGGTGCGCAACCGCGCCGCGAAGGTGGTCGACCGCAGCGGCGCGCGCATCGGCGGGGTGATCACCGACATCTTCGGCATGAACGGGCGGCGCATCCTCGACGGCTTGGTCGACGGGCTCGCGCGCGACGCCATCCTCGGCACGCTGAGCAGCCACGTGCGCGGCAAGCTCGACCGGCTCGGCGACGCGCTGACCGCCACGCTCGGCGCCGCCGACCGCGTCGTGCTCGCCGACCTGCTGCGCCAGCACGACGCCCTCGACCGCCGCCTCGCCGACCTCGACCGGCATCTCGCCGACGGGCTCGTGCCGCACGCCGGCCGGCTGCGCCTGCTGCAGACCGTCCCGGGCATCGACGCCGCCTCGGCGACCGCCATCCTGGCCGAGACCGGTCCCGACCCGGCCGCCGTGTTCGGCACCGCCGACCGGCTCGCGGCCTGGGCCGGCGTGTGCCCCGGCAACAACGAGAGCGCCGGCAAGCGCCGCGGCGCCCGCGCCCGCGCCGGCGCCAAGCACCTGCGCGCGCTGCTTGTCGGCTGCGCCCACGGCGCCGCCCGCACCAAGGACTGCCAGTTCCACGCCTACCACCGCGCCATCACCGCGCGCCGAGGCCACCAGCGCGCCATCGTCGCCACGGCCCACAAGCTCGCGCGGGTGATCTTCGCCGTGCTCCGCGACGACCGGCCCTACCGCGACCCCGAGGTCGACTACGAGGCCCTCCTGGTCGCCCGCAACGCGCCGCGCTGGATCGCCAGGCTGCGCGAGTTCGGCGTCCTCGAACAGCACGCCGACGGCACCGTGACCGTCAACTGGGCGGCCGCTTAGCGAGCCCCCGGCGACCCGCACGACCCGCGCGGCCACAACCGGGGCAGCCGCCGGGCGAACGGTCGCCGCCGCAGACGGCGCGGACCTGACCGTCCCGCCAGGGCGCCATGGGGCGTTCGCGGGCCCCCTCGGCCCGGGGGTGCGGAGACCACCAAGAATTTCACAGCAATGCGGGCTAGTGTCGCGTCACGCGTGTTCTGACGCTTCAGCGCGTCCCACGGGGTCTGTGGCAAGGCGCGTTCCCCGCAGGGAATGGTGGGCCCATTGCCAAGGGGCGCAACGCGGCCACAGGCCGGCATCTTCATGCGAGGGGCGCGCCCCTCGCGCACCCCGGGACGCGCCCTTCGGGAGATCGCCATGCGCGCCGGAGCCCTCAGCCGGGAGCGCGAGGGCTTGTCCCTCGCATGCAGACCGCGTTGTGGTCCTTGCCAATATTCCCGATATTCCCTGCGGACCACGCCTTGCATTGACGCGCATGGCGAACTCTGAAGCGTCAGAACACGCGTGACGCGACACTAGCGACACCGTCACCGGCTCGGGCAGCCTGTGCAGCGAGGACGGTCGTCGTCGTGTCCGACGCCGCCCCGATGAACGACCTTGCGGCGGTCGCGGCTTGCCGCAAGCCGTGTCCCGCCACTTTCGCAACGGTCCGGCTTCGATCCCGCAATTCCGGAGCCTCCTCAAGTTCCCCGGTGGCTCGCCGCATCGCCTCGGAGTCACCTGCCTCCCGTAGATCTCGCTCGATCTCCTTCAGCCTGACGATCACCAGCTCGCGCGCACGATCAGCGTTCCTTGATAGCTGTTCCGACATACTCGCCGACCATACCATTCCGCCGCGAACCCTCACAGATAACTCGCCGCGTCCACCGCACCGGCCCTGCCCGCTGGCCAGGAGGCCGTCCCGAACCAACACCGCTTAGGCCCTGGACACCGTCGTCGGGTTGACGCCCGCGCCCCGGCCACGCTCGTTGACGGCAGTGTTCTGCTGAGGGACTGCGCGCGGCGGGACTGATTGCGGCCAGCCGCCCGGTCGATCAGCAGATCCCGATCAGCGCGTCGAGGACCTCGTTCGGGCGTTCGCTCAGCATGGCGTGGCCGCACCCCTCGAGGCGCAGGACGCGGGCATCCGGCAACGCGCTGGCCACGTCAAGACCGGCGCGCATCGGCGTCATGCGGTCCGCGTCCCCGGCGATCACCAGCGCCGGTGCGTCGACCGGACCGGAGACTGTGGCGGGGTCGAACGCGTTGCACGCCGCCAGGTCCGCATGGAGCACGCCGGGCCCGGAGCGCTCCAGGAGCCGTTCCCCTGCCGCCAGCATCCATACGCCGGGATTCCGGTTGCCGCCGAGGGTGCCGCGCGGACTGTGGCTCCAGGCGTTGGTCATCTCGAGGGCCGCGTGGTCGTCGTCCGCCGCCGCGTCTAGCAGGACATCGGTGACGGGCATCGGCACCGACGTGCCGAGCAGCGCCAGCGCACGACAGCGCTCGGCGTGGTCGACGGCGAAGCGGTACGCCACGAGGGAGCCCATGCTGTGTCCCACGATCACGGCCGTCTCGACACCGAGCGCGTCGCACGCCGCGTCCAGCCAGTCGCTCATGGCATCGATGCTCGCGAGCGGCGGTCCTTCCGAACGCCCGTGCCCGGGCAGGTCCACCGCGAACACGCGGCAGCCCTGGCGCGCGAAGTAGCGGCTCGGCAACACCCAGACGGTGTGATCCATGCCGGCGCCGTGCACGAAGACGACGGTCTGCGCGTCGGGGCCCGCGCCCCCCGTCCCCGTGCCCGCGAACGCCATCTTGCCGGCGACCTCGAATCTCATCGCTGCGACCTCCGCAGTGCGCGATTCAAATCGTCGATCAGGTCCGCGGGATCCTCAAGCCCCACCGACAGCCTGACCAGGCCCTCGCCGATCCCGGCCGCCGCGAGGGCCGCCGCATCCATCCGGTGGTGTGTCGTGCTCGCGGGGTGGATGACGAGCGACTTCGCATCGCCGACGTTCGCGAGATGCGAGAACAGGTCCAGGCTCTCGATGAACTTCCGCCCCGCGGGCCGGCCGCCCTTGATGTCGAAGCCGAACACCGCGCCCGCCCCGCGCGGCAGCAGGTCCTGCGCGAGTGCGTGATCGGGGTGACCGGCGAGCTCCGGATATCCCACGGATTCCACCGCCGCGTGCCCTTCCAGGAATTCCGCGATGCGCCGCGCGTTCGCGACGTGACGTTCCATCCGCAGCGGCAGCGTCTCGAGCCCCTGCAGGATGTGGAACGCCGTCGTCGGCGCCATGCACGCCCCGAAATCCCGGATGCCTTCCTTGCGCGCCCGCGTGATGAACGCCTGCGGCCCGAATTCCTCCGCGAACACGAGGTCGTGGAAACCCGCGTAGGCCTCCGTCAGCGTGGGATAGCGGTCCGAGGCCTCCCAGTCGAAGGTGCCCCCGTCCACCACGAGGCCCCCGATCACGATGCCGTGGCCGCTCAGGAACTTCGTCGCGGAATGGAAGACGACGTCCGCCCCGTGGTCGAACGGGCGGCACAGCCACGGGGTCGTGAACGTCGAGTCGATCATGAGGGCGATGCCGGCGGCGTGCGCGACCCCGGCGACCGCCGGGATGTTCAGGACTTCGAGCCCCGGGTTGCCCAGGGTCTCGCTGAACAGCAGCTTCGTGTTCGCGCGGATCGCGTCCGCGAAGGCCGCGGGAGAACGCGGATCGACGAAGGTGGTCTCGATCCCGAAGCGCGGCAGGGTGTACTCCAGCAGGTTGTGCGAACCGCCGTAGAGCGAGCGCGAGGCCACGATGTGGTCGCCCGCGGAACAGATGGTCGCGATGGCCAGGTGCATCGCCGCCTGCCCGCTGGCCGTGGCGATCGCGCCCACGCCGCCCTCGAGGGCGCTGATCCGTTCCTCGAGAACCGCGTTGGTCGGGTTCGAGAGGCGCGAGTAGACGTGACCGGCCCGTTCGATGTTGAACAGGCCCACGGCATGATCGGTGTCGGGGAAGACGAAGGAGGCGCTCTGGTAGATGGGCGTGGCGCGCGCGCCCGTGACCGGGTCCGCCGCCTGGCCCGCGTGCAGGGCCAGCGTGTCGAAGCCCGTGCGCCGGGGCGCCCTGTGTACCTTGTCGCTCATGGGAGACCCTGTCTTCGCCGGTGCGGCGATGGTACCCGACCGGAGTCACGCGATTCACAACCGCTCCGCGGCCGAGCCCGGTCCATCGGTCAACGTCGGGTGAGCCGGGCAGCACGGTCGCCGCGCCCTCCCCCAAGCGAATCCCATCGCGCATAATTCGCCTTCGAGATGCAGGTCGCCGGTCGCCCGAACATCCAACGTAGCGCCATGCCCATCGACATCCCCAGCTTCTGGCAACAGGTCGGCCTCGGCGAAGACTCCGACCTCGAGCTGAAGGCAGTCCGCTTCCGGGGCAAGCGCGTATCGGCCCCCCAGCGGGATGACCTCGCGGATGCGTTCGCCGCCTTCGCCAACGCCCAGGGCGGGAGACTGGTGCTGGGAATCAACGATGATCGTCATCCGCAGTCCCTCGAGCCAGCGCAGTTGGACGCGCTGGCCGACCTGGTGAATGAGGCCTGTTCGGACAGCATCGAGCCCCCGCTGGACCCGCGTTTCTTCCGCTTGCCGGTGCCCGAGTCCCCGTCGTGCGGCGTACTTGTCGTCGAAGTTGCACAGGGCCTCACCGTGCACCGTTCGCCGGGCGGCCACTTTCGGCGACGCGGGGACAGCAAGCGACCGATGAGCGCGGACCAGGTCCGGCGGCTGACGCAGTCCCGCGGCCAATCTGACATCGCCGCCACCGACACGCAGGTCGTCCAGGGCACGAGCATCA
Organism: Pseudomonadales bacterium; assembly: GCA_963664635.1. GTDB lineage: Bacteria > Pseudomonadota > Gammaproteobacteria > Pseudomonadales > Azotimanducaceae > VXNE01. The sequence goes on from OY761542.1 coordinate 3,417,637, forward strand.
ACAGCCTGCGCCCCGATTTGTGGCGAAGGTACGCAAGTTCAAGGACTACCGAACCCGCGGAAGTCGTGCTCGGCAAACTGAAATTCCTGAAGAGCGACTCGGAGGGCGTGCGCCGGGCGACCGTGGGCGGTGTCCTGCTCGGGGCGCACGATCCAACCGAGTGGCTGCCAAACGCTTACATTCAGGCTGTCTGCTACGAAGGCGCCAATGCCGACGCGGCAAGCCAACTCGACGCCCAGAACATCCTCGGTCCCCTCGACCAGCAGATACGGGAAGCCATGCGCTTCGTTGTCCGCAACCGCAGGGTTGCCGCCCGCAAGCGTCCCGCGCGAATCGACATTCCCCAGTACAGCGAGAGGGCCGTATTCGAAGCGGTCGTGAACGCGGTCGTGCACCGGGACTATTCGATCCGCGGCTCGCGGATCCGTCTGTTCATGTTCGACGATCGCCTGGAGCTCTACTCTCCCGGCGGTCTGTGTAACTCGATGACGACCGAGGATCTGCGGACGAGCCAGTTCACCCGCAACGAACTGATCGCCTCGCGTCTCGGCCAAAGCCCGGTGGGTGACGCTCCAGGCGCGGGCGGCCGGCAGTACTTCGTCGAGAGGCGAGGCGAGGGCGTCGCGGTAATCGAGGACGAGACTTTCGCCCTGGCGGGGCGAAGACCGACCCATCAACTGATTGGCGAGCGTGAATTGCTGCTCGTGCTGCCCTCAGCGAGCCCGCCTCCCCCCGACCGCATTGGAGTGCGGATCGCACTCCGAAACGACGCGACCGGCGAGCCGGTCCGGGACGCGCATGTCCTGCTGATCTACCCCAACAAGACCTACCGCGAGGACCGCACGGACGCCTTCGGGCACGCGGACCTGGAGCTGCACTCGACGCTGCCGATGACCGTGTTTTGCGCCGCGCGGGAGTTCCGCTCCCGGGTGGTGGACAATCACGTCCCCGGCGAACCGCTGGAGCTGACACTTGAGCCGGCGCCCGACGGCGGATCACTGATCATCGCGAACCGTACGGGGCATCTTCCCGGCATACAGGGACGACTGAATCCCATTCTGGACAGCCTCGACCGTACCTACCTGTACGCGGACAACGTCGCGATCGACGACGGCAAGCAGCAGCCCGTACATTTCCGTCTCAACGAACCCGTGCGGCTCACGGACTCCCTGGGCGCCAACGCGACGGTGTGGTTTCGCGAGATGGTGGGAGCCTCGTGCGTGTTTGACTTTATATACAACCCTTGAACAGCGCGTAGCCGTCCCCGCCGCGGCGCTCGCCTCCCTTGCGCACCGGGCGCCCTATGGTATTTTGGCGGCGCCATGTACGACGACACCCACCACCCGGTCCGATCGGCCCTCCGGGAAGCACACACCGAGGCCTGGCGCATGATCGCCATGCCCGGGCCGTTCTGGGACGCCGACGCGCGCGTGCAAATCGTGCACGAGGCCCGCGCCGCGCTTTCCTGCGACCTCTGCCGCAGGCGCCGGGAGGCCCTGTCGCCGAATGCCGTCGCGGGAACCCATGACGCCGCGAGCGGCCTGCCCCCGGCCCTGGTCGACATGATCCACCGCGTGCGCACCGATCCGGCGCGGATGACGAAGTCCGTGTTCGAGGGGGTGACCGCCGCCGGGATTCCCGCCGAGCGCTACATCGAGGCGGTGTCCGTGGTGTGCACGTCGGTGATCGTCGACACGTTCCACAACGCGCTTGGCCTGCCCGTACCGGACACGCTCCCGCCGCAATCCGGCCCGCCGACCGGCCAGGAGGCGCCCCGGGTCGTCGACGCGGGAGCCTGGGTGCCGCTGACGGACGTGGAGGTGCAAGACGAGGTCTTCGGGCTGCCGCGGCCGCCGAACATCGCCCGCTCCATGGGGCTGGTCCCGGGCGCCGTGGCGCTCTTCTTCCTGGCCTTCCGCGCCCACTACGCCCTGCGCGACGTACCCCTCGACATCAGCCAGGCGCAGGCCGAGTTCATCGCCTCCCGCGTATCCGCCATCAACGAGTGCTTCTACTGAACCACCGCGCACACCATGCTGCTCCGGGCGAGCGGCGAGCGGGACGGCAACACCTACGACCTGTCCGCGGTCACCGATGAGCGCGGCGACTCCGGCGTTCCACACTCGGACGTGATCCGCGCCCTGACCGAAGCCGCGGTCGGCAACCGCTGGGACGAATTGGCCGGTTTGCGCGAGACGGCGAGCGGGACGCTGGGCGAGCAGGCGATGGTCGACGTCCTCACGGTCGCGGCGGGCTTCAACGGCATCACCCGGGTCGCGGACGCGACGGGCATTCCGCTCGACGAGCGGGCGCGGGCGGCGACCGAGGACATGCGCGCCGCGGTGGGCATCGACCGCTTCCACTACGCGCGCAAGAGCGCGCGCTACGACGCGGCGGCCCCGACCGCGTCCTGACGCCCGGCCGCGGTGTCAGGACAACGCGTAGCGAAGGCCTTCCGGCAGCTCGGAACGGCGGAACTCGAAGCCGCTCTCGAGTGCCTTGCGCGGCACTACCCGCTGCCCCGCGAAAAGCAGTTCGCGCGCGAGATCGCCCAGCAGCCCCGTTACCGGCGCACGCGGGATGCGCAGGAACGCCGGCCGGCGGAGCGACGCGCCGAGGAGCCGCACGAACTCCGCGTTCGTGACCGGGTTCGGGGCGGTGGCGTTGACCGGCCCGCGCAGGGACTCATCACTGGCCACGTGGCCAATGAGGCGCACCAGGTCGTCCCTTTCTATCCATGACATCCAGTGCGCACCAGAGCCGAAACGGGCCCCGAGGCCCATCCTGAACGGCACGAGCAGTTGCCGGAGCAGACCGCCCTCGCGGGCGAGCACGAGCCCGATCCGCAACTGCGCGACCCGCACGCCATGGTCCTGCGCCGCGGCAGCAGCGCCCTCGGCGGCCGCACAGACACGGTGGCTGAAGCAGTCGAGCGCATCCCCCGACTCGTCCAGCGGCTCGGCGTCTCGCATCCCGTACCAGCCGACGGCCGAAGCGTTGATCCAGACCCGCGGCTTGACCTCCAGCCGCTCGACGAGGGCGACCAGGCGCTCCGCCACGAGCGGCCGGGACCGCAGGATCCGCATGCGCCGTGCGGGGGTCCAGGGACCACCGGCGATGGGCTCGCCCGCCAAGTGCACGATCACGTCGATCGGCTCGTCCGGCCGGACCGCGGCCAGATCGGTGACGACGCGCACTCCGTCGCGGAAGCCGGCCGCGCCGGCGCGGCGCGTGCACACGGTGACCGGAGCGCCCGCCAGGGATTCCACCAGGCGGGACCCGATGAAGCCGGTTCCGCCCGTGACGAGCCACCGCGCTGCGGCCGGCGCGGGCAGCCGCAGGTCTGGCTTCATCCCCGCGCTCCGCCCGTCCCCGGACGCAGCGCCCGCACGACGCGCGAACCCATGCTGATCAGTGCGATGAGGCTCGACTTCGGCAGGATCAGCATCTGCTCGTACCAACTATTCATGGTCTCGAGGAACGCCATCATGTCCGCCAGCCGGGTCATCGCCGTCCCGTTGACGGTCGGATCGGCCTCGGCGGCCGCTACGCACTCCCGCAGCGCCCGCTGCGCCGGGTCGATCTCGCGCGCCTTGCGGCCCTCGGCGATGCGCTTGACGACTTCCCAGAGGTCGGTTTCGGCCTCGAAGTGGTCGCGGCGGTCGCCCCGCACCGGCGCCCGCCAGATGAGCTTCCATCCGACCAGTTCCCGCAGGGAGTTGCTGACCCCCGACCGCGCGATGCCGAGCCGCTCCGAGATCTCCTCCGCCGCGAGGGGGCGGTCGGAGAGGTAGAGCAGCGCGTACACCTGCGCGATGGAGCGGTTCACGCCCCAGTGGCTGCCCATGTCGCCCCAGTGCAGGATGAACTTCTCCACCGGTTCCGGCAGCGGAGCGAGGGCGCCCGCCGCCGGCGCCGCGCCACCTGCCACCGGAGCCGCCCCTCGTCCCGTGTCCCTGTCCATGCCGCGTCTCCCGAGTGAAAGTTCCGATATTTCTGTCGCAACAGAAATATCCGACTATCCGGGTGCGAACGCAAGGGACACGGCCGCACCGGCCTCCGTCAGGTCACGCGGGCGCCGTCCGAGATCATGAAGCTCCCCGTCGCTTCGGCGACCAGGGAGCCGTCGTCCTGCCGCAGCACCTCGCCGGCCAGGATCGCGAGGCGGCCCTTGCGCTTGCGCAGGCGTCCCTCGAGGCGAATGGGCGTGCCGATGGGCAGGGCCTGACGGTAGCGCACCTCGGCGCGCGCGGTGAAGCACTGCTCCCCCTGCAGGTACACCCAGTTCGCCATTACGTCGTCGAGCAGGCTGAACAGGATGCCGCCGTGGGTGACGCCGTCGTAGCCGCCGTGGCTGGCGGCCGGGACGAACTCGGCCCGGCACACGCCGTCTTCCAGGCGAAAGGCGACGTGCAGGCCGTCCGGATTCCCGGGCCCGCAGACGAAGCACCGGTTGGCGGGGGATTCGAGGGACATGCCCGCGCTATCATAACGTCGTGCTCCCCATCGCCGACATCCAGGCGCGGCTTTCCGCGCACGAACCCGTGCGATTCCCCATCCGGTCCGACACGCGGCAGGCGGCGGTGGCCGTGGTGCTGCGCGAACGCAACGGCCACACGGAGGTCCTGTTCATCCAGCGGGCCGTGAAGGAAGGCGATCCCTGGTCCGGGGACATGGCCTTTCCGGGCGGCCACCGGGAACCGGCGGACGCAAGTCTGGCGGCCGCCGCGATCCGGGAGACGGCGGAAGAGATCGGACTGGCCATCGGGCCGGCCGACATGATCGGCGAGCTTCCGCAGCAGCGCCCGAGCCGGCAGTCGGGCCGCATCGACCTGCTGGTCGCCCCCTACGTGTTCGCGATCAAGGGGGACCCCTCCTTCGAGCTCAACTACGAGGTGGCGGATGTCGTGTGGACCAGGCTGGCCCCGATGTACACGGGCGCGAACCGGGCCACGGAGCGCAAGAGCATCGGCGGCCGGCCGATCCCGTTTCCCGGCTACCGCCTCGGCGAGCGCCACTTCGTGTGGGGCATGACCTACCGCATGGTGCAGACGCTGTTCGAGGTGCTGGACCCGGACTTCGTGCGCAGCGACTGAAGCGCCGCCGCGCGGGAGCGGCCGGAGCGTTCACCCGCACCGCGCGGCGCTCCCGGACAGTTCCGGCAGGTCGTGGTAGTCCGCGATGGCGAGGCCCGCCGCGACGCTCGTGAAGGGGTCGTGCTCCACCACCCGGCCCGGAAAGCGTTCCTCCAGAATGCGCCGCACGGCCGGGATCTGCGACGAACCGCCGGTGCGCAGCACCACGTCGAAGTCGGTGTACGCCACGCCGGCGCGCTCCACGGCCGCATCGACCGCGCGCTCCACTTGCCGTAGCGATCCCGCGATGAGCGCCTCGAACGCGGGGCGGGTCAAGCGCACGTCCACGTCGATTTCCGGAATGTCGAGCACCGCCTCCTCCGACGCCGACAGCTCCGCCTTGAACGCCTTGATGGCCTGGAACACGAGGTAGCCCAGGTTCTGCTGGATGAGTTCGCGCAGGCGGCGGAATCGGTGTCGCGCCGGTCCGCCCGCCTCGATGCAGGACTGCACCGGCGTCGTATAGCGATTCTGGTTGAGCAGATAGGTCACCGGCCAGTTGAGCAGGAACTCCTCGTAGTCCTCGAACGGGAACGGCGTGTCGATGTCGCGGGCGGCGCCGCGCCGGCGCCAGCGTTCCCCCCGGCCGAGCAACGGGAACAGCAGCTCCCGGAAGACGCACCGGTCGATGTGGTCCCCGCCGAGCGCGACCCCGTGCGTTGCCGTCACGCGGAAGTCCTCCCCCGCGCCGGCGCGCTCGAGGATGGAGAAGTCCAGGGTGCCGCCCCCGAAGTCCACCGTGAGCAGCCGCTCCGCCCCGGCATCCCGCCCCCGCAGGAAGCTGACGGCGGCCGCGATGGGCTCGGGCAACATGCGGCAGCGTTCGACGCCGGCGTAGCGGTACGCCTCCGCGAGCCGGGTCAGGGCGAGGGCGTCGCCGTGCTCCGCGCGACCCTCGAAGTGGACCGGATGGCCCACGGCCGCGCCTTTTGCGCGGCCCCGGAGTACGCCGCCCCCGAGCGCGCCGGCGATGCGCAGCAGGATCGGCGTGATCAGCGCCACGAGCCGGAACGGGTGGTCGAACACCGACAGCCGGCGAATGTCCGGGTTGCCCAGCAGGCGTTTCGTGCCGTGGAACAACCGCCCCTGCAGGCCGCTGTCCAGCGCCGGGGCGCCGTACACCTTCTGGACGAGCAGTTGGGGCGCCGCGCGTCCTCCCGAATCGCCGCCGAGCGCGAGCGCGGCCTCGCCGATCACTTCCGGGACGAGCTCCACCTGGCGCCCCGTGTTGTCCGCAATGTACCGCTCCACGGCCGCGCGGCCCGTCAGGGTCTGGAGGTCACGGTCGATGTAGGTGGCGGACGGCATGATCGGCGACCCTTCCTCGAGGTCGACCAGGCGTACGTCCGTGCCGTCGAACACCGCCGCCGCGGAGTTCGTCGTTCCGAAGTCGATACCGATCCCGATGCGGTTCACGGCTCGGCTCCTGCCCCGCATGTCCTGCTCCGCATGTCCTGCCCCGCATGTCCTGCCCCGCATGCAGGAATGCGCCGCCGTCAGCCGAGCGTGACCAGCGGCTCGACGTTGCAGCCGACCCCCGTACCGCCGAGCCCACAGTACCCGTTGGGCACCTTGGCGAGGTACTGCTGGTGGTAGTGCTCCGCGTAATAGAACGGCGGAGCGTCCTCGATCTCGGTGGTGATGGGGCCATGACCCGCAGCGGTCAGCGCCTGCTGGTAGGCGTCGCGCGTCTCCTCGGCCGCCCGTCGCTGGGCGGCGTCGAGGACATGGATCGCGGACCGGTACTGCGTCCCGACATCGTTCCCCTGGCGCATGCCCTGCGTCGGATCGTGCCCCTCCCAGAAGACCTTCAGGAGTGCCCGATACGACACGAGCTCCGGGTCGAACACCGCCAGCAGAACCTCCGTGTGACCCGTCCGGCCCGAGCACACTTCCTCGTACATCGGGTTGGGGGTCAGGCCCCCGGCGTAGCCGACCGCGGTCGTGTACACGCCGGGGGTCTGCCAGAACATCCGTTCGGCGCCCCAGAAACACCCCATCGCCACGACCATGCGCTCCATGCCCCGCGGGAACGGGGGCTGCATGGGATGGCCGTTCACGAAGTGCTCCGGCGGCACGGGCATCTCCATGTCGCGCCCGGGCAATGCCTCTTCGGGACGCGGGAGTCGGGGTCGGTAGCTCAGACGCATCTTGCGGATCCTCCGGCGCGGCATCTTAGCAGTTTCCACCCCGGGGACGGTCGGCGGCCGCGCGGAATGCCGCCGTCCGGCGCACTGCGCCGGACCCCGGCCGTGCGCACGGCCCGGCACGGACTGTTACATTGGCGAGAGAGGCGGTCCGATCGAGTCACGCGGCCAACGGCCCCGACCCGGGGCCCCGACCCGGGATTGCGGACGTCCCTCCGGCGGATGCCACATGCCCAGCCCCGACGACATCGCGCGCACATCCCCGCCTGGCTCGCCGGCCCGCTTCGATGCATGGCTGGCACGCAGGGCGCGTTGGGTGGTCGCGGTCGCCGCGGGCGCCTACTTCGTCACGCTGCTCAAGTCCGCCTGGCTGTCCGACGACTACTTCATCACCCTGCGGTCGGTCGAGCACCTGTTCGCCGGACACGGCATCCGTTTCAACCTGTACGAGCGTTCCTTCCTCACGACCTCCGTCGCGTACTTCTTCCTGCTGCTGCCCCTGCGACTCGTCACCGCGGACCCCTTCGTCCTCCATGGGCTCTTCGCCCTGACCTGCAACGCCGTACTGCTTTGGCTCCTGTGGAAGCTCGCTCGGGAGCACGTCGGGGTCTGGCTCCTCGGCGTCGGGCTCCTGTTCGCATCCAAGGCGTACTTCGACTACTCCTGGTTCGGTCAGGAGAATCCCCTCGGGCACGCGCTGGTCGCCGCGCTGGCGTGGTCCTGGCTGCGCTTGCACGAGCACGCGGCACACCCCCCCGGTTCGCGCCCGACGCCGGCGGCCTGGCGGAGCTTCGTCGCGCTGGCGGCCCTGGCGCCGTTGTACCGTCACGACTTCGTGTTGCTGGCCTGGCCGCTGGCCATGCATGTCCTGTGGGGCCAACGCGTCCACCTGGGCGTCGCCGGCGTCTGCCGGACCGTCTGCTGGATGCTTGCCCCACTGGGCGCGTGGACCCTCTTCTCCCTGGTCTACTTCGGGTTTCCGCTGCCCGCCTCCGCATACGCGAAGCTGCCGGAACCGTTCGGTCTCGTCCACCGCCTGATCGCGGCATGGGACTACTACCGGTTCTCGTTGCACAAGGACGCCGTGATGATGGCCGTCCTGTTCGGATCGCAGCTACTCTGGCTGGGCCGGCCCCATCTGCGCATCGTCGCCGCCGCGCTTGCGTTGGCGATGGCGTACATCGTGGCCGTCGGCGCGGACTACATGGGAGGGCGCTTTTTCACCGTTCCCTACGTCTTGATGGTCGCCCTCCTTTGCGGGACGGGCGCCACCTGGCGCGAGTACCTGACGCAAAGGCTCGGGCGGGCCCGCCGGAGCGCGATGCTGGGCGCCCTGGCGGCCGGCCTGGCCGCGTGGGCCGTCCTCTGGCCGCACGCGCCGGCGACGAGCGCCGTGATCTACCGGGCGCCGGTCTTCGACGCAGCCTATCCGAGCGGCATCGCGAACGAACGCGCCGCCCACCAACCCGAAACGGGCGTGACCGTCTGGTGGGATTCCATGCGTACCGGCGGCACGTACCCGGACGACATGACGGCCAGACTCGGAATTCTGCTCGGCCGCGCGGAGCGGGAGACCTTCTACGTCTGCAATCTCGGCATGACGCCCTACATGGCCCGACTCGAGCAGAGCTTCCTCGACATCCTCGGTCTGGCCGACCGCTTCATGGCGGCGCTGCCGGCCCTGACCTGGCGCCCCGGACACTACGAGCGGGTCCGCCCGGCGGGCCTGGCGCACTCCCTCGCGAGCGGCACGCCGGCCTTTGCGGACGCCGGCCTGAACCGCTACTTCGAGATCTTGCGCAACGTCACGGCCGGCGAGCCGCTATTGACGACCGAGCGCTTCCGGCACATAGTGGCGCTCAACCTCGGCATGTACGACAGTTTGCTGAAGCGCGACTATCCGGAGCCTCAGGAGGCTGCGGCGGCCATGGCACGCGAAGGCGAGGACTCGATCCTGGCGCAAGTCTTCGGCATCCGCCCGGACGACGCCGCCGTCTATGATCGCCTCCCCCCGCAATGTCGCCTCATCCATGACCCGGATGCGGACATGCTGTTGCGCCGACGCATCCCGTGAGACTCCACGCCCACACGGCGCGGCGCGCGCGGCACGCGAGACACGCGAGACACGCCAGACAATGAAGCGCATTCTCGTCACCGGCGCCGGCGGCTTCATCGGTCACCACCTGACGGCCTACCTCAAGGAGCGCGGACACTGGGTACGCGCGGTGGACATCAAGCCGCCGGAGTTCGCCCCGTCCGGCGCCGACGAGTTCCGCTTGCTGGACCTGCGCCGCCCGGAATGCAGCCTCGAAGCCACGCAGGACGTGGAGGCGGTGTACGCCCTGGCCGCCGACATGGGAGGCATGGGCTACCTGTCGTCCCACCATGCGCGCGTGTTCCACAACAACGCGCTCATCAACCTGCACACCCTCGATGCGGCGTGCCGGAACGGCGTCCGCCGGTATCTGTTCGCCTCCTCCGCCTGCGTCTACCCGGAGTCCAGACAGACGCGGACGGACAGCGCCCCGCTCAGGGAATCCGACGCCTACCCCGCGGCGCCGCAGGACGCCTATGGGTGGGAGAAACTCCTGACGGAGCGCGCGCTGGAGTACTGCTCCGAGGAACGGCGGATCGAGACGCGCATCGTGCGCCTGCACAACGTTTACGGTCCCCTCGGCACCTACGACGGCGGTCGCGAGAAGGCCCCCGCGGCGCTGTGCCGCAAGGTGGCGCTGACTTCCCCCGGAGGGCGCATCGAGATCTGGGGGGATGGCCTGCAGACGCGCAGCTTCTGCTACGTCGACGACTGCCTCGAGGGCCTGTATCGAGTGATGTTCTCGGACCACTCCGGGCCGCTCAACGTGGGGTCGGACCGACTCGTCACCATCAACGACCTCGCCGCGCTCGTCATCGAGATCAGCGGCAAACGCGACATCGGCCTCGTGCACGTGGACGGCCCACAGGGCGTACGCGGGCGCAACTCGGACAACACGCTGATCCGGGCAGCACTGGGCTGGGCACCGTCCATCCCCCTCGAGACCGGTCTGGTCCCGACCTACCGCTGGATCGCATCGATGGTGGGCGATGGCTGACTCCCCGGGGCGGGACGCCGCGGCTTCGTCCGCGGGGTCGAATGCCGGCGCCGCGCGCCCCCGCGGAGCGGCGGGAGGCGTCGGCGTCGTCATCACGGCCATCGACGAGACCTGGTCGCTGCGGCAAACCGTCGACACCCTGTTGCGCGAACAAGCGCACGCCATCGGCGAGATCCTGATCGGCATCGCGCCACGGACGACCGACGCCTGCCGGATGGTGGTTGCGGAGCTCGAGAGCGCCTATCCCGGCACCGTGCGGCATCACCAGCAGGCCGTGCTCGACGGGGCGGGGGGCGCGAACCGGGAGTGCATTGCCATGCTGCGTTCCCCGTGGATCCTGCTCATGGCGGCCGACCTCGAAACCGATCCCGGCACGGCGCGCGCCATGATCGAGCGCGCCGGCGCCGGCGACGTTGACATCGTCGCCACGTCGCGTTGGCTCGGCGGCGCGCGCTTCGGCGACTACGCGCCGCTGAAGCGGCTCTGCAACGGGCTTTTTCAGCGGCTGTTCTCGGCACTGTACGGTGTCCGCCTGACGGACATGACCTTCGGCTACCGGCTCTACCGGGCCACGGAACTCCGCCGCTACGCCTGGACGGAGACCGGTCACGCATTCTTCTTCGAGGCGTTGGTCAAACCGCTGCGAGCCGGCGCCAGGGTCGCGGAGGTTCGGACGCATTGGCGCGGTCGCCGCGAGGGGACGTCGCACATGCCGCGCGCGGAGTACCTGCGCTACTTCCGCATCGGCTTGCTGACCCGCGTGAGAGCCCCCGCGAGCCTGCTCGCGCAACCGCGGGAGCGTTGACGGTCGCCGCGCTCGCCCTCATCACCACGACCATCCATGTCCCCCGGGCACTGGAGGGTTATGCCCGCGACGCCCGCGAACACGGTCGCGTCATCAAGATCCATGTCGCGGGGGACCGCGGGACGGACGCCGCGGCGCCGGCCTACTGCGCCTGGCTGACGCGCGAGACGGGCGTCGAGTGCGAGTACCTGAGCCCGGCCGCGCAGGATGCCTTCCTGTCGCCCTGGGCGGCGCTGCGCGATCATCTCCCCTGGAACTGCATACAGCGACGCAACGTGGCCATTCTCAAGGCAGTCCGCGACGGCGCCGACGCGGTGGTCACCATCGACGACGACAACTTCATTGCCGAGCAGGACTACTTCGCCCGCGCCGCCGCCTGCGGAGAGCGCATGACGCTGCCCGCCTACGGACGGTCCGGCGAGTGGTTCAACGTCTGTCGCTTTCTCGCCACGGCCAACAACTACCGCTTCGTGCCGCGCGGCTACGGCATGGCCGCCCGCGCCGACCTCGTCGACGGCGTGCCCGCGCGCGGCGTGCCGCGGACGCTGCCCGCGGCGGTGATCGCGGGACTCTGGCTGGGCGATCCCGACATCGACGCCGCCACCCGTCTCGCGCATCCGCTCGAAGTCACGGGCTATCGCCTGGACCACAACTTCTTTCTTTCCGCGGGCGCGCGGTGTCCGTTCAATTCGCAAAACACCGCACTGGCGCGCGCCGCGGTTCCCGCGTACTTCCTGTCGCCCCACGTGGGCCGCCACGACGACATCTTCGCGAGCTTCGTCGTCAAGCGCATCGCCGACCACCTCGGGTGGGGCGTCTCGTTCGGGCGGCCGCTGGTCCGCCAGGAGCGCAACGAGCACGACGTGCTCCGAGATTTCGACCTCGAGCGGCTCGGCATGCGTCAGGTGGATCCCTTTACCGAGAAGCTGGCTGACGCGGAACTGCGCGGCGGCTCCTTCGCGGCCTGCGCCCTGGAGATCTGCGATCAGCTCGAGCCGTTCGGCGCGCGCCCGGCGGGGCGCTCCTCCGGCCCGGAGCGCGGCATGCCGGCCGCGTTCCTCCACGGCTATCGCCTGTGGGCCGAACTCCCCGTCTGGCACTGAGGACACCACGCGCCGTGGACATCGCCAGACGTGGCGCCGGCGACGCCATTCGGGCGCGCGCCGCACGCTGGTTGTGGGCGATGCTGGCGGTCTGGGTAGTGTCCGCACTGGCGCTGTTGGCGCTCAGAACCGACTTGCGGCACGTCCTGGCCTCGACCCCCGGGTGGATCGCTCCGGCCTGCATGGCCCTTGCGTCGGTCGGCTTCGCGTTGCGCACCTGGCGATGGCTGTTGCTGGCCCGCGTGGCGCGGATCGCGGCGGCGCCCGCCACATTGGCCGGCATCTACGTAGGCGGCTTCCCGATGAACCTCACGCCCGCGCGCCTCGGGGAACTGTGGCGCAGTTGGGTGCTGTGGCGCGGAGCGCGGCAAGGATACCGGCGGACGCTGCCGCTACTCGTCTGCGACCGGCTGCTCGATCTCTTCGCCCTGCTGCTGTTGGCCGCATTCGGCCTGGCGCCCAGCGTCGGCCTCGACCGGCTGGCGCTGCCGTGTCTGCTGGCCGCCGGCGCCCTCGCGGCGCTCACCCTCTTGCCCGGTTGGGCACGCCGGGCGATCAAGGCGGTCTGGGCGGCAACGGGACGCCGGCGACCGCGCCTGTTCGCGTCGCTGCTGTCCGTTTGCCGCAACCTCGCGCTGCTGCTCGCGCCGGCAACCATCGTGAGAGTCCTGCCCCTCAGCCTGTGCGCATGGAGCGCGGAGGCGCTCGCCCTGCATCTGCTCATGCCCGCCGTCGGCGGGGAGCTGCCGCTGCCGGCGGCGTTCGCCAGCCTTGCCTTCGCCAACCTTGCGGGGGCGCTGAGTCTCCTCCCCGGCGGTGTCGGCAGCCAGGAACTTGCCCTGACCCTGCTCATCGCCGGCACCGCCGGCAACTCCACCGACGCCGCGTTGGCCATGGTCGCCATCTTGCGGGTCGGCACGCTGTGGTACTCGGCGGCGCTCGGATTGCCGTTTTTTCTGTACTTCTCTCGCGCGGCGACCGCCGCGCCCGGCAAGCCGGTCCGCTCCGGCGATCGGTGAGGCGTCGCCGTTCCCCTCGCCCCGCGCTTTCTTCCTCGGGTGTTGCAAGGGGCGGATCGGCGCGTCCCAACCGCGTCTCCGCGTCTCTCCGCGTCTCCTCGTCCCGTGCGAAGCGAGAGTCGAATTCCCGGATTTGCGCTACACTCCGGCGATGCGCGCCATCTCCGTCGCACTGCTTCTGCTCGTCTGCGTCGGTTGCGCCATCAGGCCCCTGCCGACCTACGAAGAACTCGCCGCCTCCGTCGCCGCCGGCGAGGCCGTGGATGTCCGCGACCTGCGCGCGGCGTTCCTCGCCGCGCCGGACTTCGCACGGCGGGTCGACGCCCTCGGCGCACTCGAACAGCAGGCCATCGACATCCTCGACGAGGAGCCGTTGCGCCTCGGCCCGCTCGGCGCGGCCATCCTCGACCAGTATCAGGGCAGCATCGCCGGCCACTACGCCCTCCTGCGCTTCTACGAGTTCGTCGAGCGCGACGAGGCCGCCCGCGAACACCGGCAGTGGGTGGCGCGAATCATCGAGCACCTGGACGGCCAGGGCACCCGGGAGCACCCCTACATGGTCCTGTCGGCGCCGGAGGCCAACGCCTATCTGGCGGCCTCCGGGCGCCAGCCGGTCGGCTCCATCTACCAGACGTCCGAGGACTTCCCCTTCGTGATGATGGTCGCGGCGAAACCCGCCGCCGGCCGCATGCAGAACGTGTTCTTCGATCTCGAGGCGGCGTACGACTCCGTGCGCGACTCCGTCGCCGGGGACACGCCCGGACGGGAGTTCAAGCCGGGCGCCCTGATCGGCCTGCTGGCCCGGCGGGACGACCCGGCCGCACAGGTCTACATCGGCGCGTTTCTCTCGTCCGAAGACCGCCTCGACGAAGCGGTCGACTGGCTGTCCGCCGCGAGCCGACGCGGCAATCTGATCGCGAACCTGATGCTCGCGGACGTCCATCTGGCCAGGGCGCAGCGCCTGCCGGAAGGGGCGGAGCGGGACGAAGTCCTCGAACTCGTCCTGCAGAACTTCCTGCACGCGGTGGCGGCCGGCTCCGACCAGGCGATGTACCGGCTCGCGGAACTGTATATCGGGGAGCTGTACGGACCCGGGGAAGCGGCGGCGGGCATGCCGCTGCTGCGACGCGCCGCGGACCTCGACAACATCGACGCCATCCTGTTCCTGGCGCAGATCTACGTGGCGGGACTTCCCCTGGCGGGACGGGGCATCGAGCCGGACTACGACCTGAGCGAGGCGTACTTCCTGCGCGCGGCGGAGCTCGAGAGCCCCAGGGCCAAGATCCTGTACGCGCGGTTCCTCATGAGCGACACGGTGGGCAAGGAGTTCAACGACCAGGCCTTCGGCTGGCTCAAGGAACTCGCCCGGGATCTCGGGCCATGCAAGGCGGAGCTGCGGGACCCGCGGGCGCCGCGAGTCCCGTGCCCCGGCGCCGAGGCCAGGCTCGTGCTCGGCGAGATCCACGCGCGGGGCATCCACGTCAAACCGAGCTATCGGCGCGCCCGCAACTGGTTCAAGTCGGCGGTCAAGGCATCGCCCGACAACGCCCACGTCGTCAACGAAGTCGCGTGGCGGCTGACCGTGACCCGGATAGGACCGCTGCGGGACGAACGCTATGCCCTGGCGATCATGGAACGGATGATGAACCGGGACGACCTGGCGCGCCGCAACCCCGCCTACCTCGACACGTGGGCGGCGGCATACGCGGCGAACGGCGACTTCGGGCGGGCGGTGGCGCTGCAGGAGGAAGCCCTCAAGGAGGCCAACGACCAGGAGATGGCGACGGTGATCGAAGAGCTCGAGCGACACCTGGCCGCCTTCGAGGCCGGCGAGACCATCACCGACCCCACGGTGCCGTGATCCGGCCGTGATCGGTGCCGTGACCGCGCCTTGACCGTCCTGACGTCCGATTACCGGGGGCTGCTCGTCCGGGGTGCGCCGCTCCTGGATGTCCGCGCGCCGGGCGAGTTCGCGCGGGGCGCCTTTCCGCGCGCCGTGAACCTGCCCCTGCTGACCGACGATGAGCGTCATCGGGTCGGGCTGCGCTACAAGCAGGCCGGCGGCGAGGCCGCTCTCGAACTGGGGCATCGACTCGTGGCCGGGGACACCCGGGCGGCGCGTCTCGCCGGATGGCGCGCGTGGGCCGACGCGCATCCGGAGGGGGCGCTCTACTGCTGGCGCGGGGGCCTGCGCTCGCAGATCGTGCAGGAATGGCTGGCGGCCGCCGGCGCCACCGTGCCGAGGGTTGCCGGAGGCTTCAAGGCGCTCAGGAGCTTCTGCCTCGAGACCCTGGGACGGAAGTACCCGTGGATCGTGCTCGGCGGCCGTGCCGGCTCGGACAAGACGGCCATCCTCGCCGAGATCCCGCGCCACCTGGATCTCGAGGGACTGGCCAACCACCGCGGCTCTGCCTTCGGCAAGCGAGACACGCCGCAGCCCACGCCCATCTCGTTCGAGAACGCCCTCGCCGTGCGACTCCTGAACCTGACCCGCAACCTCGCGGATCCGGCTGGCGGCCCCGCGCCAACCGCCGCGATCGCCGTGGAGGACGAGAGCCGCACCATCGGACGGCTGGCCGTCCCGCCCGAGGTGTTCGCCGGCATGCAGCAGGGTCCCGTCGTGGTGGTCGAGGCGCGTCGCGAGGACCGCATCGAGAGCATCTACCGGGGCTACGTCGCGGACGACGACGGCGCGCGGCCCCGCCTCGAACAGGCCCTCGAGAACATCCGGCGCCGCCTCGGCGGCGACCGTCACAAGGCGACCCGGGCGGTGATGCGGCAGGCCTTCGAGGGCGGCGACCCCGAGCGGCACCGGGCCTGGATCGGCATGCTCCTGGACTGGTACTACGACCCGATGTACGACCATCAGCTCTCGCTGAAGGAGGATCGCATCGTCTTTCGCGGCGGACGCGCGGCGGTCACGGACTACCTGGCGCGCGCGACAGGTTGAGGTCCCCGCCGTGCGCGGTCATCCGGTCGGGCACCAGACGCAGCACGACGCGCCCCGCACCCTCCCCCGCCACCGGCCATGGGGTCGACCCGAGGTACTTGCGCCGAATGCGGGCGCTCCAGTCCGCCACGTCGGTCTCGAGGATCTCGAACATGCCCACGCCCTTGACCTGGCGGTTGGACATGCGCTCCGCCGTCAACTCCTGAAGCTCCACGCAGAACGACCCGCGGGGGTTCTTGCGAATCGACCGCACATGGAACTTGTCGGCGCCGCTGGTCGTGTGGAAGGCGCCCTCGGCCCAGAGGAACCAGCAGGGCACGAGCCGCGGGAAGCCCCTGGCATCGACGAACGCGATCACCGCGGAGGTCCGCAGGTCGAGCAGCGCCCGCACCTCCGCTGCCGGAAGATCCGTCAGCAGGGTCCGGGCCTGGCCCGGCGCCTTAGCCGTCCCGGCGCTTCGCGGCCGCATAGTGTTCCATGGCCCGCTGCACCATCGGCCGGCGCCGCCCCTCCGGCGCCCGCAGGGCGTAGTCCGGGTCGCGCTCCCCCTGCGCGGAGAGCATGTGCATCGCGTGGGCGCTCGTGATGTGCGCGTGAAAGCCCTGGCCGTCCTGCATCTGGTTGACGGCCATCTTGATCATCCGCAACTGGAAGGGGTCGTTGCGTGCGACGCGCTCGGCGTACTCGATCACCGTCTCCTCGAGGCGCGCGTCCGGGACCACGCGGTTCACGAGGCCCAGTTCGCGGGCTTCCGCGGCATCGATGAAGCGCGACTCGAACAGGAACTCCTTCGCCTTGCGCGGATGCACGTCCCAGGGGACGGTGAAGAACTGGAAGTTGGACGCCAGGAACATCGCGGACTCCGCCGCGTGGACGATGTCCATGGCCGAAGCGACGATCCAGCCGCCGAAGATGCAGTAGCCCCGCACGCCGGCGATGGTCGGTTTCGGCACGTTGCGCCAGCGCAGGGACTTCTCGACGAACTGCTCGCGGGAGTGCTCGAACAGACCGCGCACGCCCTCCTGCAGCGGCCGCTCCCCGCGGTCCGCAAGCTCCTCCGGCGTGCCCAGGTCGTGACCGCCGGAGAAGTGCTCGCCGGCCCCGAACAGCGCGATCGCGTGCACGTCGCGGTCGGCCCCCGCGTCCGCGAAGGCCGCGTCGAGTTCCTCGAGCAGGCGCCGGCTCTGGGCGTTGCGGTAGCGCGGGCGGTTCGCCGTGATCCGCGCGACGTGGTTCTCCACTTCGTACAGGACATCGCTCATGGCCCGCAGTTTGTCGGACGGGCGACCCGCGGGGCAAGTGTCCTTCGGAGCGCCGCCCGTCAGGACGCGCCTTTCCGGTACTCCCTCTCTCCGGTGATGCCCCGGGCGACCAGGTCTTCATACGCGGCCCGCGTCATGCCGAGGAAGCGCTCGAACACCTCGAAACAGTGCTCTCCCAGGCAGGGGGCCGGCCGGGTAACGCCGCCCGGCGTGCGGCTGAGCACCGGCGGCAGGCCGCTCTGCCACAGGGGACCGGTCTCGGGATGCTCAACCGGCGCCAGGTGGCCCCGCTCGCGCAGCACCGCGTCGCTCACCACCTCGCTCGCGTCGCGGACCGCCGCGGCGGGCACGCCGGCGCCGCAGAGCGCGCCTTCGAGCTCCGTCTTGTCGCGGCTGACGACGAGCCCCGCCACCGCGGCGTCCACCGCGGTCTCGTCCGCCTTGCGGCTCCCGCCGTCCGGCCACGGATCACCCCGCATGCCGAGCACGCGGCGGCAGGCCCGCCACTGCGCGTCCGTTTCGGCCGCAACCGCGATCCACTGGTCCTCCCCCGCCGCAGGGTAGATCCCGTGCGGCGCGTGGAGCGGGTGCCGATTGCCCAGCGGCCCCCGGACGCGCCCCGTCGCCTCGAACTCCAGCCAGGCGTCGCCGATGAACGTGAAGTTCGCCTCCTGCATCGAGAGGTCGATATACTGCCCCTCCCCGGTGCGGTCCCGGTGCAGGAGCGCGGTTGCGATCGCCCCGAAACCGTACATTCCCGCCACCGGGTCCGGGTACATCTGCCCGGAGTTCTGCGGCGGGCCGCCCTCGTAACCGAGCAGGGACGACATCCCGGAAGACGGTTCGATGGTCCCGCCGATCCCCGGCACGTTGGCCCACGGTCCGGTGGCGCCGTAGGCGGACAGGCTCGCCATGACCAGATCCGGCCGGAGGGCGGTCAGGGTCCCGTAGTCGATGCCGAGGTTCCCCATGACGCGCGGCGAGAAGTTCTCCGCCACGAAGTCGACATGCGGGATCAGACCCTTGAACAGCGCCACGCCCTCCGGCGCCCCGAGATCCAGCGTGATGCCCTGCTTGTTCAGGTTCACGGAGTTGTACATCGGGCTGCAGTTCCACGGACGGCGGGCCGTGGGGACCTCCCGAAGCAGCTTGGGGACGGGGTTCCGGAAGCTGCCCCGCCACCCGTCGATGCGTGCGCGACCCTCGACCTGGATGACCTCCGCCCCGAGCAGCGCCAGGAGCTCCGTGGCGTACGTTCCCGCCCAGGCCTGGGTCAGGACGAGGCCCCGAAAGCCGCCGAGCGGTCCCTTCCCGGCGGCGGCGAGCGCGCCGCGGGCCCGGACCGGGGTAACCCCATCGACCCCGCCGGTCTCGAAGCGGGCGCTGTCCGCGCCGGCTTCGCGCATCTCCCGCACGAGGGCCCACCCGCTCTTGCCCATGCGCGCCGGGGGTCCCGGAAAGCGCGCTCCGTCCGGCGACCGCACCAGGAAGCGGCGGCCCTCGAACTGCGGGTTGCGGGCCATCTCGTCCATGCGGAACACGGGGCCGGCGATGACCCGCTCACGGGCCAGGGCGTCGAACAGCGCCTGGCGGTCCCACGCCGCCATCTTCTCGTGCACGCGATCGACGAAGCGGTCCTTGAACTTGTGGCGCAGCCCCGCCTGCTGCAGTTCCTCGTCCTCCGCGAGATCGGGCAGGCCGAGGACGTCCATCGCGCGCTTCCAGAAGTGGGGACGCGAGATCGGCAACGCGAAGTACCCGTCACCCACCGGCACGGGGCCTTCGTTCATGTCCACGCTCTCGCGCCGGGACCAGACGAAGCCGGCGGTCTGCACGCGCAACGGGGCGGGCGCGAAGGTGGACACGAGGGTCTCGAACTCGGAAATGTCGATGAGTTGCCCGGGCGCCCGGTTCGCGAGCCGCTCGATCAATGCGCACACGACCGTGCCCCAGGCGACGGTCCCCGCCTGGAAGGACGCCTGGTAGCCGCTGCCCTTGAGCGGCGGCCGGCCCGCGAGACCGTTGACGGACGCCCATCCCGAGCGGGCGGCGGCCGTCAGGTCGTTCCCCGGCAAATCGCGGTAGCGGCCGGTGAGGCCGTGCGGCGTGATCGCGCAGACGATGGCTCCTGGGTGCGCCGCCGCCACGGCGGAGGCATCGAGGCCGCTGATGACGATGACGTCCGCCGTCGCAAGGAGTCGGCCGTCCCGCGCGGGAACCGAGGCCTTATTCGCGAGGAAGTACCGGGCCGCGATCGACCGTCCTTCCGCATCGAACGGTGGATGGCGCCGTAGCGGATGCCCGTCGGACGGCTCCACGGCCAGCACTTCGGCGCCGAAGTCCGCCAGCAGCCGCGAGCACCAGGCCGTGGAAGCGCGCGTGCCGAGGTCGACGACACGAATTCCCGCGAGGGTGAACATCCGGGTGATGATAGCTCCGCATCCGTGGCATGAGGAGCCGGTTAGCCACGCCGGGAACGCGGCAAGACGCAAGCACGAACACCCGCCGAGATGTCCCCGGTAGCTCGCGTCGAAGATCGACGCTCCCGAAGCGGACGATACCGCAACGCCCGGAGGGCCATGCCTAAAGTCCAATCCGTCAGTCCACGAGCGCGTGTCTGGTAGAGTCCACATTCCTCAGCATTCACCAGCATGGTTGGGAGCCCAGCTGTGCCGACCTATCTCGTTATCGTTCGTGACGCGAGGGAGCATACGAACACGACTCGTCGTTCGTTGCAGAGTCCTTTGACGGCGCCCACAAGCTGCTCTTGGATGGAGTGTGGCTCGTTCGAACCAAGTTGAAGACTGCCCAGGAAGTTGCCGAGCGGCTCGGCATCGCAGAGGGCGGAACGCGGACGGCTTGGTCCTGTTTCGTGACGCCCTCGAGAGAGTGGTTCGGCTTTGCGGAACAGCCTTGCCCTGGTCGAAGATTGGCGTCGTGCTTGGCATCGGCCTCGGCTTTGTTGGCCTGATAGCCACTATCTTCTTCGGCGTCGCCAGCGTCATCGACGCACGCTTCAGCACCGTCCACGGCAACGTCGACCGAGTTCAACACAGCGTCGATCGACTGCAGCAAAATATGACTATGGACCACAAGCGCCTCGCCGAAGACATCACCGAGCTCCAAGACGGCCTTCAGGAACTTTCGGACGAAGTTGAAGACGTCAAGGAAACGGCAACCAAAGCCATCGTAGGCGACGGCGAGAGGTCGGCGCGCCCCGAGTTCCGACATGCGTGACGGAAGGTCTGGATGATCGGCCGGCAGCCCCGTGGATCCGAGAGTGAGCTCCGACCACTCCGATGGGCCGCGCGCTTCGCCCTCTGCTGCGCCTTGCTCGCCGGCGCCCTCGCCCACGCCCGGCCGCCGAACGTCGTCCTCATCCTCGCCGACGACCTCGGCTTTTCGGACATCGGCGTCCACGGCTCGGAGATCCACACGCCCCACATCGACAGCCTCGCCGCGGACGGACTGCGTTTCACCAGCTTCTACAACATGGCCAAGTGCGAGACCACGCGGGCCGCGCTGTATACGGGGCTGGTCGCGGAGAAACGGCACGCCGCCAACGCCCAGACCCTGCCCGAGCTCCTGCGGGGCGCCGGCTACCACACGGCGATGGTCGGCAAGAAGCACTTCCGGGACTGGGCCGCCGACCTCCTGCTCGAACGCCGCCCGTTCGACGATGCGTTGACCTTCTACGGCCTCGTACGCTACTTCGTGCCCTCGGACGGAACGTGGGACGGCAGGTGGGAGACCCCCTTCCTGCTGAACGGCGAGGAGTTGCTGCCGTCGCAGATGGATCTCGAGCGGGAGCCGTTCTACCAGACGGACGCGTTCACCGACTACGCGCTCCAATTCCTGGACCGGGCCCACGCGACCGGCAAGCCGTTCTTTCTCTACCTGCCCTACCATGCCCCGCACTACCCGCTGCAGGCCCGCGAGGAGGACATCGCCCGCTATCGCGACACCTACCGGGCCGGCTGGGACGCGATCCGCGCCGAGCGGTTCCGCCGCCAGCGGGAGCGAGGCACCGTGCCGGCGAACGCGCGCCTGAGCTCCCCGGAGGGGAACATCAATCGCTTTCGCCCGCCCTACCGCGGCGAGATCTACCACTACCGGCCCTGGGCCGAAATCCAGGCCGCCGAACAGGACGCGCTGGCCCTCGAGATGGCCGTGTTCGCCGCGATGGTCGACCGGCTCGACCGGAACATCGGACGCGTGCTGGCCAGGCTCGAGACCCTCGGCGTGCGGGACGACACCCTCGTTCTCTTCCTGGCCGACAATGGCTCCTGCCCCTACGACAGCAACGAGGACTTCGCCATCCCGCCGGGCGGCCCGGACTCGTTCCGCACGCTGAGCGCGGCGTGGGCGCACGTCGGCAACACCCCCTTCCGGTACTTCAAGCAGTACGGCCACGAAGGCGGAACGCGCACGCCGTTCATCGCGCGCTGGCCCGGTCGGATCGAGCCAGGCGCAACGGACGCGCTCGGGCACGTCGCGGACGTGTTCCCCACGCTGCTCGACATCGCCAACGCCGCCTACCCCGCCACCGCGGAAGGCGGGCCGACCCCCGCGCTCGACGGCGCGAGCCTGCTGCCCGTTCTCGACGGCGGCTCGCGGCCGGAGCCGGAACTCCTGATCTCCGGGTTCACCGAGCGCTTTCGGATGGTGCGGATGGGAGCGTGGAAGATCGTGCGCGTGAACGGCGAACCGTGGCAGCTCTACCACCTGCCGACGGACCCGACGGAGCTGGTCGACCGCGCGTCGGGCGAAGCGGCGCGCCTGGAGTCGCTGGTCGCGCGCTACCACGCCTGGATCCGGGAACACGACGCGGTGATGACGCACTTCGACGAGGTCGCCGCGGGAACGACGGCTCCTCCTGGCGCCGACGTCGGCCCCGGAGCGTCAGCGCCACCCGTTCCCTAGATTCCGCCCCGTATCCGACGGCCGCCACGACTCCGCGGTTCACAGGAACGCCTCGACCGTCTCCAGGAACTCCTCGAGCTGGTCGTGATGCGTCCAGTGCCCCGCATCGCCGATCTCGACGAGGCGTACGTCCCGGAAGTGCCGCAACGTGTCGTGCTGCCCGATGCGGTGGCCATAGCCGTCGGTCGAGTTGACGATCAGGACCGGACAGGCGATCCGTTCCCAGAGGCGGATCGTGTCCCCGCGGGGCATGTCGTAGGGATACCGCGTGCGCGTGTAGTTGTCGAACTTCCAGGTGAACGTGCCGTCCTCGTTCCGGTCGGCGCCGTGCACGGTGAGATGGCGTGCCTGTGCGGGGCTCAGGTGCGGATTGGTCTCCTGCATGCGCCGGTCGGCGTCGTCGAGGGAGGGATACCGGCGTGGGGTGCGCCCGGCGAGGGCGTTGTTCGAGGCGATCCAGTCCCTGAGGCGCTCGTGGGGAGGGACCGGCGCGCGGCCGGGATGCAGCCCCACGCCCTCGACGATGACCAGCTTCGCGACCGCCTCGGGAAAGATGCCCGCATACAGCGCCGCGATCGTGCCGCCCATGGAGTGGGCGACCAGCGTCACCGGCTCGAGCTCGGCCTGCCGCACGAGCTGCGCGATGTCCTGCACGTACTCGAGCCACGCGTAGCTGCTGCCGCGGGTCCATTGCGAGTCGCCGTGGCCGCGCAGGTCGGGGGCCATGACGTGGTAGCGGCGCCTGAGACGCCGCGCCACCCAGTCCCAACTGTGGCACTGATCGTGGATGCCGTGCAGGAGCAGCATGTGCGGCGCACCCGGGTTGCCCCAGTCGAGGTAATGGAGTCGCAGCCGCTGCGAGAAATAGCTGTGCGACGTTGGATTGCCGTAATCCATCGAGTAATGCCCACCGGAAGCGACGGGCGCGGATTATTCCATGCCGGATGGGCGGAGCCGGACGTTCACGCGCTCCAGGAAACCTCCGATCAAGCCCATCCATGGGCTTGATCAGGTCGCAAGACAAAACGCGGTTTCGTCTTGCTCCACAGATTCAATGGCTTACGCCATCGAATCTGGCGGCACATCCCTGTGCCGCGCTGGGGAAGCTCTTAATCAGAGCTTCCCCAGCGTGTTTCGTCCGGCCCCTCGAACGCGGGCAGCGCCTCCTCGAGATGCCGCATCACCGCAAGCACGATGTCCTCCCGCCAAGGATTCGCGACGACCTGCACGCCGATCGGCACGCCGGTGGACGAGGTGCCGCCGCGCACGACGCCGGCCGGCCATCCCGTGAGATCGTACGCCTCGGTGTAGCTCGCGTCGGTGGCCGGGAACGGGGCATCTCCCGGTTCCGGATGGAGGGGCGTCGGGTGGGCGTTCACCGGCGACAGGAGCACGTCGTAGCGCGCCATGTGCTGCTGCATGCGCCGCCGATAGTCCTCGAACCGCCTGAGCTGTGCGGTCAGGTCTCCGGTCGGGATGTGGCCCGCTCCGGCGGACCGCGCGAAGTACCGGAACCAGTTGTTCCCGTACTCCTCGACCCGCGTGCCGGCTTCTTCGAGCAGCGTCCGCACCGCGGCGTGGGCGCCGACCGCCCAGAACCCGCTGCCGACCGAACTCGTCTCGGTAACGCCGTCGAGGCGGTCGCGCCGCATCTCGACGCCGGCGCGGGCAAGGAGCGCTTCCGCCGCTTCGACCACGGCGACGGTCTCGGCGTCCGGAGAAGCCACCCCGTTGTCGAGCATCACCGCGCAGCGGAGCCCCGCCAGCGTCACGCCGCTCGACGGCGCCAGCGGGACCGGCTGTATGCGCGTGTCCAGCCCATCGGGCCCCCGGATCACGGACAGGATCAGCTCCAGGTCCGCCACCTTCCTCGCCATCGGGCCGGCGTGGCTGATGGAATCCGTGAGCATCCCCGGCGGCAGGCAGAGCCCCGTCCGCGGCACGCTGCCGCTGGTCGGCTTGATGCCGACGGTCCCGCAGGCATGCGACGGCACGCGAATGCTGCCGCCGTAGTCGGTGCCGATGTCGAACGAGGTGAGCCCGGCGGCGATGGCGGCCGCCGCTCCGCCGCTGCTGCCGCCGGGGGAACGCGCCAGGTCGTAGGGATTGTTCGTGAAGCCGTGGATGCGGTTGTATGTCTCGAACGACAGCGTGAACTCGGGCGTGTTCGTCTTGCCCAGCAGGATGGCGCCGGCGGCCTTGAGCCGCGCCACCACGGTCGCGTCCGCCGCGGGCACGAAGCCCCGGCGCCCGACGGTCCCCCAGGTGGACACGACGCCGGCCGTGTCGAAGCAGTCCTTGATCGTCATGGGCACGCCGTGCAGCGGTCCCGGCGGGTGGCCTTCCGCGAGGGCCGCATCGGCCTCTCGCGCCCGCTGCCGCGCGTCCCCGGCCAGCGCGACCACCGCGTTCAGCGCCGGATTGAACCGCTCGATGCGCTCCTGACAGCGCGCGACCAGTTCCTCGCTCGCCAGTTGCCCGTCGCGGATCAGCGCCGCCTGGGCGGCGGCGGAGAGATCGGTCAGCCGGCTTTCCGGAGTGGGCATGCGCGTGGCTTCTCCTGCCTGGGATGGTGCTTGATGCGCGAGCAATGCGACCGCCGGGACGATAGCGGATTTCACGACCGCCCGCCGCGACATTCCTCCCGGGAGCGTCCGGGAGCCGCGCTGCCCCTCGTTTCCCTGGCCGTCCCGACGGTTCGACACGGGCCCGGGCGTCAGCCGCCGGCGGCCTCTGCCGCCCCGCCGCCAAGCGCGGCGCCCGCGGCTTGGGCGAACGCCTCCGTCAGCGCCTTGGTCATCTCGCGAACCCGCGCGCAGGAGCGCAGATCCGGATGCATGAGGACCCAGACTTCGCGGCCCGGCATCGGCGGGGCCGCACCGATGCGGACCAGTGCCGGGTCGGCGTCCCCGAGCAGGCAAGGCAGCGGGCCGATGCCGATCCCCGAGCGCAGTGCGGCGGACTGCGACGCGAGGTCATGGCAACGACCGCACACCGGCATGTTCGGGAAGTCCCGCTGCCGCAGGTCGCAACGCAGTTCCGGCGGCCCTTCGAGCTCGATCCAGCGGCCGCTCCGGCCCGTCGCGCGTTGCCGCGCCCAGTCCCGCGTACCGTAGGTCGCGAGCGTCGCCCGTCCCACCGACCGTCCCACGAGGTGCTCGGGCGGCCGGTCGGTGACGAACAGCCCGCAGTCCGCCTCGCGGCGGCCCACGTCCGGGCGCCGCGCCACCGGCACGAATTCGATCTCCACGTCCGGGAAGCGCTCGACGAAACCGGCGATCGCCGGCATCGCGATGCTCGCTACCGCGTCCGGCACGGCCAGCCGCAGGCGGCCGGCCATGCGCCGGTCGCTGCCGGTCACGGCGCGTTCGATGTCCGTGATCCGCTCCGCCACGCCCAGCACGCGCTCCAGGACTTCCTGCCCGGCCGGGGTGATCAGCAGCCCGCGCGGGCCGCGATTGAACAACTGCACGTCGAGTTGCCGCTCGAAGTGCTCCAGGCGCCGGGTCACCGTGGACGCGTGCACGTCCAGTGACTCCGCGGCGCGCCTGACCGAACCGGCCTTGGCGAGCACCGCGAACATCCGCAGGTCGTCCCAATCCAGGTCTTGCATGACTCGCGCCTCTACAAGTACGCAACGCTACGTTGCGTTGTTACCATATTGCACGCGGCGTTACCAGAGGTAACATAGCTCCCAACGCAACGAACCCCTCCCCTCGTAGGCTGCGTAGAACCCGCCCCCCGGGTTCTCCAGCCTACTTTTTTTGTGTCCGCCTTTCGGGGGACGATAGGGCCTTGCCCACACCACCGGGGAAGGCATGGCGGAGCACTACGACAACCTGACGGTCGAGCGGGACGGACACGTCGCCGTCGTCACCTTCAACCGGCCCGCCAGGGCGAACGCCCTGGACCACGCGCACCTCGTCGACATCGAAGCCGCCGCCCTGTCGTTTCGCGAGGACGCCGAGACCCGCGCCATCGTGTTCACCGGCGCGGGGAAGCACTTCTCGTCAGGGCACGACCTGGATTCGAGGCCCCCCGCGGAGGGTGGACTGGTCCGCCGGCGGCGCACGGCGCGCATGGGCGAGCGCGCCATCCACGCGTTGCAGGACATCGACCAGATTACCGTCGCGGCATGGAACGGCGCCGCCATGGGCGGCGGCGCCTGCCTCGCCACGGCACTCGACCTGCGCATCGGCGCGGACGACTGCTTCATGCAGTACCCGGAAATCGACATCGGCGTGAACCTGATGTGGAAGAGCCTGCCGCTCATCACCCACATCGCCGGGCCGTCCCGCGCCAAGCGCCTGGTCGTCGGGGGCGAGCGCGTCCACGCGGAGACGCTGCTGGCCTGGGGCGTCCTCGACGAACTCGTCCCGCGGCCGCGGCTCCTCGACCGGGCGCTGGAGGTCGCCGCCTTCTATGCCGGGAAGCCGCCCATCGCCGCGCAGATGATCAAGCGCAGCGTCAACGCGATCGTGTCTTCCCTCGACACCGCCGTGATGCACATGGACGTCGACCAGAACCTGCTCTCGTCGATGACGGAGGACCGGAGCGCCGCCATCGAGGCGTATCTCGAGAAGACGAAGCCGACCTTCACCGGCAACTGAACGCAGCCACCGCCCCCAGAACCACCTCAGAACCGCCCCAGAACCACCGGGAGACACACCGCGATGACCTCCATCGACACCGGCACGAACGAACTGCTCTGCGACCTCGCGGACGGCGTGGCCACGATTACCCTCAACAAGCCGCACAAGCGCAACGCCCTCGGCGACATCCTGACGCCGGCCCTGCGCGCGACCCTGCTGACGCTGGAGGAGGACCCCCGCTGCGGCGCCGTCGTCATCACGGGCGCGGGGACCGCCTTCTGCGCCGGCGGCGACGTGTCCGGCATGGGCGGGGGTTCGGCCCCTCCGCCCGACACGCCCAAACCCTCGTTCGAAGACGGCGTGCGCAGCCTCGTGCGCAAGCAGGAGACGCTGACGCTGCGGCTCCACGAGCTGGCGAAACCGACCGTCGCGGCGCTGCCCGGACCGGCCGCCGGCGCCGGCCTCTCCATCGCGCTCGCGTGCGACCTGCGCGTCATGGCGGACTCCGCGTTCATCACCACCGCCTTCGCCAACATCGGCCTCTCCGGCGACTACGGCGGCAGTTGGCTCCTGACGCAGCTCGTCGGGCCGGCGGTTGCCAAGGACCTGTACCTGACGGCGCGCCGCGTGGGCGCCGAAGAGTGCCTCGCCCTCGGCATCGCCAACCGCGTCGTAGCCTTCGACGACCTGCAGGACACGGCGCGTACGCTCGCCGCACAGATCGCGAACGGTCCCCGCACCGCGCTGCGCTACATGAAGGAGAACCTGAACCGTGCCCTCTGCGCGGACTTCCGCACATGCCTCGCCATGGAGGCGGACCGCATGTCGCGCAGCGCGCGGCACGACGACCACCGGGAGGCGGTGCGGGCGTTCCTGGAGAAGCGGGCGCCGCGTTTCGACCATCCCCGATAGCATGACCAAAGAGCAATACGCGGACTGGGACGCGTCCGATTTTCTCGACGACGACGAGATCGTCGTCGAGTACCTGCGCGCGGCACTGGAAGAAGACGACCCCGAGTTCTTCATCAGGGCCTTGGGCAACGTTGCGCGGGCGAAAGGCATGACCTCGATCGCCGAGCGCGCACAACTGGGGCGCCAGAGCCTCTACAAGGCGCTTTCCGGGGAGAGAGATCCGCGAGTCGGAACACTGATGCGGGTCCTTGACGCTGTGGGGGTAAAGTTGACCGTGATGGCGAAAACGGCGTAGGCGGACCTGCTCGGCAGATCTCGGCAGATAAGCGTCGAACTGCCCTCTGACCACGGAACGGGAGAGAATCGTGGAACAACGGCGCATCGGCAACACCGACCTCGTGACCTCCGTCATCGGCTTCGGCACGTGGGAGATGAGCACGACCATGTACGGCGACATCGACGTGAACGAGGCCGACCGGGCCGTCAACCTCGCGATCGACCACGGCATCACGCTGTTCGATACCGCGGAGGTCTACGGGCCCTTCCACTCCGAGGAACTGCTCGCCAAGGCCCTCGGGCCCCGGCGCAGGGACATCGTGCTGGCGACCAAGGTCGGCTTCGGCTACGACCCGGAGGCCGGGCGCGTGAACGGCCTCGACTCGACCCCCGAGAACGTGATCGCACGCACGGAGGGGTGTCTCGAGCGTCTCGACACCGACGTCATCGACCTGATGATGATCCACTGGCCGGACCACGACACGGCGCTCGAAGAGACGGTCGGCGCTCTCGAGCAACTGCGGCGGGACGGGAAGATCCGCTACTACGGCGTCTCCAACTTCGACGTGGCCATGCTGGAGGAGTGCCAGAAATACGGTTCGCTGGCGGTGAACCAGGTCGGCTACCACCTGTTCGACCGCCGCATGGAGGCCGAGGTGTTGCCCTGGTGCCAGGCGAACGACGTGGGCTACATGGCGTACGGGTCACTCGGGTTCGGACTCCTGACCGGCGCGTTCACCCCGGAGACCACCTTCGCCGAGCACGACTGGCGCCGCCGCGGCAACGCCTTCGACCTGCCGCTCTTCGAGCGCGAACCGTTCCTGGCGGAAATCCGGGTGTGCAACCGCCTGCAGGAGCTTGCCGCCGACCACGGGCGTTCCGTCGCGCAACTGGCCCTCGCCTGGGTCGTCGGGCATCCGGCAGTCAGCGTGGCCCTCGTCGGCATGCGCAACGAGTTCGAGCTGCAGGAGAACGTGGCCGCGGCCGACTGGCGCCTCACCGATGAGATACGCGCGGACATCGACGGCGTCTTCGAGGAGGAGGGCGTTCCGACGCACGTGGATACGCCGCAGGCGCTGTCTCCGCCGGGGCTGCGGCGGCGCGCGTAGGGGAGGGGCTTGTCCCCTCCCGTCTCCCCGGCTTGTCCCCTCCCGTCTCCCCGGCTTGCACGGTTTCGACGCGGACGACCACGAGGGGCCCCTACACCGTCCCGTCTCGGGTTCGTGCAGGCTGTCACGGCAGGCGACCACGAGGGTCGCTCCTACGGCGACGGTGACGGCGTAGCGGGCGGAAGGCGCACCCACCCCATCCGTTCGCCCTCCGACTGCGCGGGCGGCTCCACGTCGAGGAGCGTCGCGATGGTGGCCGCGAGGTCGACGTGGCGCACTTCCTCGACCTCCGCATCTGCGTCGACGCCCCGCCCCATCGCGAAGAACGCGGCCTTCATGTCGGGCGTCTGCGGCGGATAGCCGTGCGTTCCGCCCAGCCGGGCGTAGCGCTCCGTCAGCACGTACGGGGGCACGGTCGTGACGAGCAGGTCTCCGGTCCGGCCGGGCCGCGCCAGCCGGAAGTCCGCCGGCAAGTCGTCGAGCCGGTAGACTCCGATGTTGTCGACCCCGTCCAGCGCGGCCTCGGCCGTGGCCAGGTCCCCCGGTTCGTCGAGATACACCCGCGCGACGGCTCCCCCGATCACCAGGGCGTCCACGCCGGCATCGTCCAGAACCGCATCGATGTCGATGAGCTCCCGCACCGCCGTCATGCCGTGGTCACTGACCAGGATCAGCGTGGTTTCGTCCCACGCAACGCGCGCGTCCAGGCCCGCCAGCAGCCGCCGCAACTGCGCGTCCTGCCGCTGGAGCTGGCGCACCACCGCGGGATGGTCCGGACCGCGCTCGTGACCCACGCTGTCGGCCCCCGCCCAGTAGCTCATGATGAGCTGCGGACGCTCTGCGTCGGGCAGGTCGAACCACTCGAGGATCTTGTCCACCTTCACCGCTTCCGGCCGCGTACCGTCGAACGGCGCGACCCGGTAGCGCGTCCCCTGCCCCCGCCAGTCGCTCTCGGATCCCACCCAGAAGTAAGTCGCGACGTCGACGCCCTGGCGCTGCGTGGAGATCCACACGGGCTCCGCCCGGATCCAGTCCGCGTCGCGCACGTCGTACCGCTCGCCGTCCTCGAAGAAGAGGTTGTCCACGATGCCGTGGACATCGGGGTAGGTCCCGGTGGCCATCGACACGTGCGAAGGAAAGGTGTTGGAGGGATAGACGCCCACCAGCCGGGCCCGCACGCCGTCGCGTTCCAGGCGCGCAAGGCCCGGAAAGTCCCCGCGCTCGGGATAGTCGTGGCGCACGCCGTCCCAGGACAGCGCGATGACCGTCGTCTCGGCGGCCGCGCACCAGGCGAGCGCCCAGGCCGTCGCCACGGCCGGTATCCAGCGTGGCGCCGCCACGTCAGGCCTTCTCGATGCCGTAGCTGAACGCCTTGCCGTCGATCTGCGCGGCGAATCCGTCCGCCTCGCCCGGACCGAACTCCACGGCGAGGACTTCTCCCGCGACGTACTCCCGGTGGGCCTCGACGGCCGCCACCACCTCCGGCGCGCCACCGTAGACGACCCGGATCCGGTCCGAGACCTCCAGTCCCAGCTCCTTGCGGGAGCGCTGGATGCGGTTGACGGCCTCGCGGGCGAACCCTTCGCGGATCAGCGCCTCGTCCAGGTCGCAGACCAGGTCGATCGAGATCAGGCGGTCGGACACGGCGTTGGCGCCGGCCTTCGGCTCGCGGAAGACCTGGATCTCCTCGGTCGTGAATGCCTCGCCGTCGAGCTCCACGATCCCCGCCTCCTGGAATTCCGCGATCTCCAATGGCGTCAGCGCGCCGATCCGCCGCTGGAACTCCCGCATGCGCTTGCCCAGGCGCTTGCCCAGTACCGGGAAGTTCGGCTTCGCGTAGAGATCGATGTAGCGGCTCTCGTCCTGCTCGTACCGCACTTCCTTGACGTTGAGCTCGGCCTTCACGTAGCCCTCGAGGTCCCGGATCGCCTCCAGCAGCGCCTCGTCCCGGTGGATGATCGTGAGCGACCGCAGCGGCGTGCGCAGGTTGACCTTCGCCTCCTCCCGCTTGCGCCGCCCCAGCAGGACGACCTGCTGCATGCGGGCCACGGCGTCCTCGAGCGCGGGCTGGATCAGGTCTTCCTCCGGCTCCGGGTACCCACAGAGGTGCACGCTCAGGGGCTTGGGCTCCGCGTCGCCGCCGAGCCGCGCCAGCTCGCGGTAGACGTGCTCGGAGAGGAACGGCGCAAACGGCGCCATCGCGAGGGACAACTCGTGAACCGCCGTGTAGAGCGTGCTGAAGGCGGCGATCTTGTCCGCGGTGATGTCCGGGCCCCAGAACCGCGGCCGGTTGAGGCGGATGTACCAGTTGGTGAGATCCTCGATGAACTCGAAGAGCTTCGGCACGACGTTGTAGAGGCGGTAACCCGCCATCTCCCTGGCGATCTCCGCCTGCATCGTCTGCAGCTTCGAGAGCACCCAGCGGTCCAGGATGTTGGCGCCCCGGTGGAAGCCCCGGTCCGGCGCCCACCCGTCGATGCCGGCGTAGGTGCGCAGGAAGGCGAACGCGTTGTACCAGGGCAGCAGCGCGCGGCGCGCCATGTCGCGCACGCCCCGGTCGGCGAAGCGCTGGTCCTCGCCCCGGACCAGTCCCGAGTTGATCAGGTAGAGGCGCAGGGCGTCCGCGCCGAAGGTCTCCATCAACTCGCCGGGGGGCGTGTAGTTGCGCAGGCTCTTGGACATCTTCCTGCCGTCCTCGGCCATCACCAGGCCGTTGACGATGACGTTGCGGAAGGCCGGGCGCCGGTAGAGAGCGGCCGCAAGGACGGTCAGGGTGTAGAACCAGCCGCGGGTCTGATCGAGCCCCTCGGCGATGAACTCGGCGGGAAAGCCCCGCTCGAAGACCCGCTGGTTCTCGAACGGGTAGTGGAGCTGCGCGTACGGCATGGAGCCCGACTCGAACCAGCAGTCGAGCACTTCCTGCACCCGGTGGTAGGTGCCCTCCTCCCCCTCGATCTCGAAGGTGAGCGGGTCCACGAACTCCCGGTGCAGGTCTTCGACACGCTGGCCCGTGTACCGTTCGAGCTCCTCGATGGAGCCCATGCAGATGCGGTTGCCGGTGACGCCGTTCTCCCAGATCGGCAGCGGCGTGCCCCACACGCGGTTGCGCGAGATGGCCCAGTCCACCGCGCCCTCGAGCCAGTTGCCGAAGCGGCCGTCCTTGATGTGGTCCGGCACCCAGAGGATCTCCGCGTTCGCGGCCACGAGGTCGTCGACGAGGTCCGTCACGCGCACGTACCACGAGGGCACGGCGCGGTAGATGAGCGGCGTGTCCGAGCGGTAGCAGAACGGATAGGCGTGCTCGACCACGTCCCTGTCGTAGAGGGCGCCCGCGTCCTTCAGCCAGGCCATGATGTCGGTGTCGGCGTCCTTGACGAACTGCCCGGCGAAGTCGGTCACCTCCCTGGTGAAGACCCCGTCCATGCCGACCGGGCAGACGAACGCCTCGATGCCGTGCGCGCGGAGCACGCGGTAGTCGTCCTCGCCGAAGGCCGGGGCCTGGTGGACGAGGCCCGTGCCTTCGTCCGTCGTGACGTAGTCGTCGGCGACCACGACGAACGCCCCCTGCTCCGCCTGGTCGCGGAAGTAGGGGAAGAGGGGTTCGTACGCGCGCCCGACGAGTTCGGCGCCCTTGACCTCGTCCAGCACCTCGAGCGCGTGGCGTTTCGCATAGACGGGGACGCGCTCCCGGGCGAGGTAGAGGATCCTGCCGCTGTCCGTGTCGCGCACCCGCGCGTAGTCGATGTCCGCGCCGACGCAGACCGCCAGGTTCGACGGCAGGGTCCACGGGGTGGTGGTCCACGCCGCCAGGTATGCGTCCTCGTCGGCGAGCCGGAACGTCACCGTGATGGCCGGGTCCTGGGCGTCCTGGTAGTTCATGTTGGCTTCGAAGTTCGACAACGGTGTCTCGAGCGCGACCGACACCGGCATCACCTTGAAGCCGCGATAGACGAGTCCCTTGTCCCAGAGCTGTTTCAGGACCCACCAGACCGACTCCATGTACCACGGATCCATGGTCTTGTAGTCGTTGTCGAAGTCGACCCAGCGGCCGATGCGCCCCACGATGGCGCGCCACTCGTCCACGTAGCGCTCGACGATCCGGCGGCACTCGGCGTTGTAGCCGGCGACGCCCAGCTTCTGCACGGCCTGCTGCGCCGACATGCCGAGCTGCTTGTCGATCTCGTGCTCGACCGGCAGGCCGTGACAGTCCCAGCCGAAGCGGCGCAGCACGTGGCGGCCGCGCATCGTCCAGTAACGCGGGACGATGTCCTTGATGATGGACGCCAGCAGGTTGCCGTGGTGCGGCAGCCCCGTCGCGAACGGCGGGCCGTCGTAGAAGATGTACGGCTGCTTGTCCTTCGTCGCTTCGAGGGACTGCCTGAAGATGTCGTGCCGGTCCCATAACGCCAGGATGTCGTGCTCCATCGACACGAAGGAGAAGGACCGGGCTGACTCTGCCGGTTCCGCCATGGGTATCCAGGACCGATCAGGGGAGGGCGCGCATTTTACGGGCGTGGGGCGGGATGGGCCACCGCCCGGCAGCGGCCACCACCACGTGCCCGCAAACGCCCGGCGACCCCGTCACCAGATGCGCTCAACCCCGTAGCGGTCGAAGATCGCGTCGATCGAGACGACCGGGAGATCGCGCGCGATGGCCTGGGCGATGAGCATTCGGTCGAAGGGGTCACGATGAGGTCCCGGCAATCTGCCTGCTCGCTCCGCGTCGGCCACCCCGATCGGCAGCTCGTCGAACCCCTGGCCGCCGATCGCGCCCTGGATATCCACCGTTCCCGCGCTCCCCGGCAGCTTGCCCGATCGATACTTGGTGGCGATTTCCCACACGGACGCAGCGCTCACGACCAGTCCGTTGGCCTCATCGGCGATCAGGTCCCGGGCGTCGTCGGACAGCCGCGCGCTGTCCGCCACCCACCAGAGAAACGCATGGGTGTCGAGTAGCGCACGCATTCCTCAGTCGATCTCCCAGGCCCGGAGTTCCTCCTCCGGCAGCGGCTCGAAGAAGCTGTCCGGGACCGGGAGCCGTCCCTTCAGCACGTCCGGCTGCCGCTTGCCCATCACCTCACAGGGAACCAGCCGGGCGACGCGCTTGCCCCGACGCGCGATCACGACCTCCTCTCCCGCCTCGACCCGGACCAGGAGGCGCGACAGTTGCGTCTTCGCGTCGTGAACGTTGACAACGATCATGGCAGGCTACCGGCAAAAAAAGCTGTCTAGTCAACAATTTAGCTAGTCTAGACAGACTGTCAAGGGAGGTGTTCACGTCATGAGGCGAAGGATCGTCGGGTTTCGCCAGGACGAACTCAGCCACTGGGCGTAGAACCCTTCCCCAGCCGCTCCTTCCCCGCGGTCACGCGCCGCGCCCTCGCCGCGTCCCACCACCAGGTGTCGAGGTAGGCCTCCCGCAGCAGCGGGCCGCCTGCGGGCATGCCGAACCGGTCCCACCAGACCAGCCGGTAGCCCGGCTGGGCCGAGCCCGGAACGAAGTAGAAGCGCCACAGGAGCGCCCGGTCGAACGCGCGGGTGGCGGCGTAGAACTCGCGGGCGTCGCGGGCCGACTGGACCGCCTCGATCAGCGCGTCGAGGACCGGGTCGCGGACGTTCGCCCAGTTGCGGCTGTATTCCTGGTCGGCGCCGGCGCTGCCGAAGTACGCCTCCAGTTCCAGGCCCGGCGTGTTGGTCGGCAGGTACAGGAACACCCCGGCGTCGAAGTCACCGCTGCGCATGCGGTACAGCCAGTTCGACGCCTCCGGGGCGCGCCCCGTGGTCCGGATGCCGATGCCGTTGAGCGCATCGAGGTACGGCAGCCGCGACCGCAGCGTCATCCCGAGGAAGATGAAGTCGATGGTGAAGGGCGCACCGGTGTCGCGGTGACGCATGACGCCGCCCTCGATGGTCCAGCCGGCCTCCCCGAACAGGGCGAGCGCCCGCCGCACGTTGTCGCGGTTGCGCCCGAGCGCCGCGGACGGCGGCGCGCGGAACGGCTCGGTGAACAGGCGCCGGGGGAGTTGATCGCGAAACGGTTCGAGCAGCTCGAGTTCGTCCCCGGACGGCAGGCCCGACTGCGCCATCTTCGAGTTGTGGAAGAAGCTGTGGCCGTGGTCGTAGAAGCCGAACAGCAGCACGCGGTTGGCCCACGGAAAGTCGTACATCAGCCACAGGGCCTCGCGCACCCTGGGATCGCGGAAACGTTCCCGGTCCAGGTTCCAGAACACCGGCCACCACAACCCCCACGGCCGGGTGATGTGAACGAGTTCACGCCGGAAGAGGCCGGCCCGCCGGGCGGGAAAGTCGTACTGCGTAGCCCAGTTCTTCGCCACCGTCTCCTGGCGCACGTCGACGACATCGCCCTTGTGCGCCTCGACCATGGCGTGCGCGTCGCGGAAGTGGTCGAACTTCACGTGCCGCCAGTTGAAGCGCCCCTTCATGCTCGGGATGTCCCGCCCCCAGTAGTCGCCCACGCGCTCGTAGACCACCGAACGGCCGAAGCTGACTTCGGCCACGCGGTACGGACCGCTGCCGAGTCCCGGCTCGACGGTCGTCTTCGAGATGTCGCGGCCCGCCCAGTAGTGCGCCGGCAGGATGCGGAATCCCGCGTAGACGAACGGCAGCAGCGGATTGCGGGGGCGGCCCGCGCGGGTCACGAAACGCACCTCGTGCTCGGAGATCCTCTCCACCCGGTCGAGGTCCGCGAGCGCCGTACGGAACGCCACCGCGCCCTGCTCCTGGATCGCCTTGAAAGTGAAGACAACGTCGCGGGCGGTGAGCGGCGCGCCGTCGTGCCAGCGCGCGGCCGGATCGAGACGGAACCGCACCCAGCGGTAGTCCGGATCGACGGCCACCGCCGTTGCGAGCCGCGGATACCAACTCGCCGGCTCGTCCATCGACTGTTCGAGCAGGCGGTCGAGCGTGAGCGTGTCGAAGCCCTCCGCGTCGCGGCCCTTCTCGACGATGATGTTGAAGTTGTCGAAAGTGCCCAGGACCGCGAGCCGCAGCGTGCCGCCCTTGGGGGCCTCGGGATTGACGTAGTCGAAGTGCGGAAAGTCGGCCGGGTACTTCAGGGGCTCGATATAGGAGATGCCGTGGCGGTAGTCCTGCGCGAGCGACGCGACGCCGAGAGACGCAGCCAGGAGCATGCAACGCAGGAGTTTCGCGCCAGCGAAACTCCCACCCATCCGCAAGGATGGGCCGCGACCGCCAGGGCGCGCGAGCGCGGCGGCGGCGGGTCCGGGCATCCTCATCGGCGCTATGCTATTGCACTGTGTCGCAAATCCTTGCATGCACCTCCTGATTGCCATGGAACGCCCGATCATCGACTTCCGCCGGGACGCCGCGGGGGACTGGGTCGCAGACCTCGACTGCGGACACGGCCAGCACGTTCGCCACAAGCCGCCGTTCATCGTGCGGCCCTGGGTGGAGGACGCCGCGGGGCGCGCGGCCCACGTCGGCACCGGGCTGGACTGCGTGCGCTGCGACCGCATGGAGTGGCCGGACGGCCTGATCGCCTACGCGCGCACGCCGGAGTTCGACCAGGACACCGTTCCACGCGGGCTCGTCTCCGCCCACACGACCAGGGCGGGTGTCTGGGCCCGCATCCACGTGCTCGAAGGCACGCTGCTATATCGCGTGGAGCCGCCGGTGGACCGCTGCATGCCGCTGGACGCCGCGGCGGCGGGCATCGTGGTCCCCGAAGTGCCGCACCGGGTGGCGCCACACGGACCGGTACGGTTCTTCGTCGAGTTCTTCCGGATCGAACAGGATTGACGCGACGGGGCGCCGGCGTACAATGCCATCATGTTGGCTGATGTGATGACATGAAACGTACACAGATTCAGCTCACCGAGGAGCAGATCAGAAGCCTCAAGGCCCTCGCACGCGACGAGGAACGTTCCGTGGCCGACCTCGTCCGCCAGAGCGTTGCCGAGTACCTGATCCGCCGACCAACGGTGGACCGCGCCGGGCAGGTCCAGCGCGCCCGTGGCCTGATCGGCCGGTATCGGTCGGGAATTCCCGATCTCGCAGAGGATCACGACCGTTACCTCGACGACGCGTTCGACACGTGAGCCTGTTCGTCGACACGTCCGCGATCCTCGCCATTGTGGATGCCGACCAGGATCGTCACCGGGACGTCGCCGCAACGTGGGAGGCCGCGCTCGAGTCCGGCCGCGCGCTCTACACCTCGAACTACGTGCTCGTCGAGACCTTCGCCCTCGTGCAACGCCGGCTCGGGTTGGCGGCGGCCCGGGACGTATCGACCACGCTCGTTCCGCTCCTGAACCCCTTGTGGGTGGATGAGACCCTCCACGAGACTGCCCTCGCGGCCGTGTTCGCCGCCGGTAGCCGGAGCCTCTCGCTCGTGGACTGCACCAGCTTCGGCATCATGCGCCGCCACGGACTCGGGGAAGCCCTGACCCTGGACCGGGACTTTGCGCGGCAGGGTTTCCGGCTGGCGCCGGCCCCGCCGCGTGGTTCCGCCTGACCAGCGCCGGAGCGCCGGCGGGGTCGGCCCGTATATCATCGGTCGCGCCGTCCCGCAGGAGCGCCCGATGAGACTCGGCATCGTCTTTCCCCACGACGAGATCGGCACCGACCCGATCGCCATCCGCGACTACGCCCAGGGCGCCGAGGCGCTCGGCGCGGACCACATGATGATCTACGACCACGTGCTCGGCGCGGATCCCGAGCGGGAGGGCGGATGGGACGGTCCGTACGACAAGGACGTGGCGTTCCACGAACCCTTCACCCTGTTCTCCTACATGGCCGCGGTCACCTCCACCATCGAGTTCGGCACCTGCGTCCTGGTCCTCCCGCAACGCCAGACGGCCCTCGTGGCGAAGCAGGCCGCGCAACTCGCGATCCTCTCCGGAAACCGCTTCCGCATGGGCATCGGCGTCGGGTGGAACGCGGTGGAGTTCGAGGCGCTCGACATCCCGTTCGCCCGCCGCGGCGCCCGCCAGGCCGAGCAGGTGGAACTGC
Organism: Pseudomonadales bacterium; assembly: GCA_963664635.1. Lineage (GTDB taxonomy): Bacteria > Pseudomonadota > Gammaproteobacteria > Pseudomonadales > Azotimanducaceae > VXNE01. Next base: position 3,455,953 of record OY761542.1, read on the forward strand.
TGCGGCGGCTCTGGACCGAAGACAATGTCGCCTTCGACGGGGAGTTCCACACGGTCGACCGCGCGAGCATCCTGCCCCGGCCCGCCCGACCCGTCCCCATCTGGTTCGGCGGCGGGGCGCCGGCGGTGCTGCGCCGGTGCGGCAGGCTGGGCGACGGCTGGGTGCCCCTCGGCGTACCGAACGAGAAGTCCCGGCAGGCGATCACGGCCATCCGGGCGGCGCGCGAGGCAGCGGGACTCCCCTGGGAAGGCTTCGGCATCCAGGCCCAGGCACAGACGCGGGGCGGCGATCCGGGGCGGTGGAAGACCCACCACGACCAGTGGCGCGAACTCGGATGCACGCACCTGGCGATCGTGACGCACTACGTGGGACATGGAACGGACGTGGACGGCCACCTCGCCGCCGCGGAGCGCTACTTCCGGGCCGTGCGTGACTGACCGGGGGGAACCGCACTGGCTCTTTCCCGAGACACGGGCCCGATGAGCGTCCCGCCCGGGAAGGACCACGCCAAGCTCGTGACGCTGGGCATGCTGCACATGGCGCAGTATTTTCCGGCCGCCTTCACCGGCGTCGCCCTCCCCTTCCTGTTCCGCAAGGAAGGGCTGCCGATCGAGATGTTCTGGCTCCTCGCGCTGCCCGGCATCCCGCGCTGGCTGAAGTGGCTGATCGCGCTGCTGGTCGACAACTATGGCAGCGCGCGCATCGGCTACCGCAAGACGTGGATCATCCCGTGCACCGTGATCGGCGCCGCCGCCTATGCCGTGCTTGCCTGGATTCCGCCCTCGGTCACGGCCGTGTACCTCATCGTCGGCATACTGTTCGTCAAGTCGTTCATCATGGCCGCGCAGGACATCGCGGTGGACGGGTACGCCGCGGAGTCGATGACCGACGCCGAGCGGGCCACGGGCACCTCGATCATCGTCTTCCTCGCCATACTGGCCGGCGTCATGGGCTCGGGCGTGGTGGCGCTCGTGGAGACCTTCGGCTGGCCGCGGACGATGCTCGGGGCGTCCGTCCTCATGATCGCCGCCGCCGCCCCGGCCATCGTCCGGCGCGAAACGCCTCCACCCGCGGCGACGCTGCAGCGCCGCGCCCGCGGCGAGCGCCCGAACCTCCTGAAGGCCCTGCGCCGCCGGGAGTCGCGCTACATCCTCCCGTACCTCTTTGTCTTCGGATTCGGCGGCACGTTCTTCGGTTCGATGATCGGGCCGTTCTTCGCGGACAAGGGGCTGACGCTCACCGAGTTCGGCATCCTCGCACCGGTCGCGGCCATCGCGGGGGGCGGGCTCGGCGCGCTGGCCACGCCCTGGCTGGTCGAACGCATCGGCATGAGCCGGACGGCGATCATCGGCGTCGCCGCACTGCCGGTCGAGGGCTTCATCTTCTGCGCGTTCGCCCTGTACCCCGGTCTGCCGGTCCTGCCGATGCTCACGCTCATCGTCGCGCTCCTCGGCTTCGTCACTTCGATCTACTCGTTCGTCGTGAACAACTCCCGCTTCCGCTGGGCGTCGAAGGCGCAGGCGGCCACCGACTACAGCATGCAGTCGAGCATCTGGAACTTCGGCGTGTGGGCCGCCGGGTCCGCGGCGGGGTTCGTGGTAGGGGGCGTGGGCTGGGCGGTGTTCTTTCCCATCGCGGGATGCCTCGCCGCGGCGGGCGGGGTGTTCTACATCGTCATGTTCGACCGCATCGAGGCCATGGTGCGCCGTCGCGAAAGTGACGAACTGGACGAATCCCCGGTCGCGGCACCCCCGGTCGCGGCACCATAGTTGCGCCGTCTACACCACGAACGTCCACCGCAGATTCGGCACTGGCCGTTGATGCGTATGCTCCATTGCCCTTTGCGATCGCCTTTCGACCTTTCCAGGTGGTTGCCGGGCCGCGCCGGGTCGCGCAACCCGATCGCCGCATCAAGCTGGTCAAGCCCCACGGGGAGCGTTAGTCCCCCGCCTCGAAGTGCGCCTCGATTTCCTCCATCACCCGGCGTTTGAGTTCCCCTGGCCCGGCCTCCTTTTCCGCGTAACGCGCGGCGAGCAACTCGAGGTCCCGCTCGCCGAATGACAGGCTGATCCGGGGCCGCTGGATCTTCGCGTACGGCAAGCCGACGAGCTTGCGGACGTAGTCGGAGTAGCTCAGGTTCTCGGCGGCCGCGGCGAGCCGGATCCTGCGCATCAGCGACTGCTGGAACTCGAAGTGGACCTGGACCTTCCGGAGCGCCTGCCGCTCCGCGTGGAAACGCTCGGCGGACGCCGCCCCGCGCCGCCTGGGCCGTCCCCTTCTCATCGAGCCTGACTGTCTCCCGGCCACATGGACTCGATGACGTCCGGCGGGACGCTCACGTCGAGGGAGACGTCGGTGTCGCCGTCCGCCCACACCTCGACGGTCACTCCGAAGCGGCCCGTCGCATCCTCGCACTCGTGGGAGCGGAGCTCCTCGGCGTCGTCGTCCCGGTAGCGGGACCGGTCCTCGCCGCGGCGGTCGCGGTCGTGGTAGTAGCCCTCGGTCCACTTCTTGACCTGCGAGTAGCGTTCGGCGAGCCAGCCTTCGTACTCCGGCAGCGCGGACGCCACTTCGAGATCCGCGAACTCCTCTTCCCAGAGCGCCGCGAACGCCGCCTCGTCGAAGAGCTTCAGCACGTCGCCGCGCGGCACGTCGCGAGAAAGCGTCAGCTCCGCGACGTCGCGCGCCGCGAACGCGAGGTAGACCCGGCCGCCTTCCACCCCATCGAGGGTCAGCTCGGGATGCAGGCCGTCCTCGAACTCGTAGGTCGCGATCGAGGACACCTCGAAGGTGTGGCCCTGCACGCTCGGCGGCAGGGCGAGGCGGTGCTTGAACGTCAGCAGGTCCCCGGGGCCGAGGTCCCCGGCGCCTTCGAGCCGGCGCGCTTCGGGGCCCGACCCGCTGCGCCGGAAGAGCTTGCGGAGCACGGTCAACCGGCCTGGCGCGCCTTCAGCCGCGCGAGCACGTCGTTCGCACCGCCGCTGCCCGACGCGCCGATGCCCTTCGCGCGCAGCTTCGCGTCGATGTCGTCCCCGGCCTCCTGACCCTCCAGCCAATCGCCCGCCTGCATGCGGTCCTGCCAGTTCTCCTGCTTGGCCTTGACCCGTTCGAGGGCCTGCGACACGCGGTGCGAGCTGGAGCCGGTCGCGGCGAAGTTGCGGGAGACGGACTCCGTCGCGCGTTGCAGTTCCTGCACCGTGCGGACCTTGTCGAGTTCGCGCTTGTTCTTCTGGATGGTGCGCTCGCGGGCCTTGATCATCGCGTGGATCTTGTTGATCTCCGCGTCGAGCGCGGCCTGTTCGGAGCCCTTCTCCTGCCGGTCGCTCTCGAGTTCCGCGATGCGCTCCGCCACCTCGGTGGCGAGGGCTTCCTCGCCGGCGTTGAGGGCGGCGACCGCCTTCTGCTCGTAATCCGCGACATCGGCATCCAGCGTCGCCATGTCCCGCTTCAGCTTGATCTCCGAACTCTTCATGCGGGTCAGGCTCTGCTTCGCGCTGCCGATGGCCGCCTCCGCGTCGCGAATCTCCTGTTCGAGGATACGGATCGCGTTGGCGTCCACGATGGCCTCGCCGACCTCGCTGGCCCCGCCGCGCAAGGCCGTCAGCATGTCTCTCAGTACACCCATGATTTACCTCCGTTCGTTCTTGCCGGTGCGGCCGCTCAGGCCAGCAGGTGCTCGACCGCTTCGAGCACGTCGATGGTGTTCTCCGCCTGCACCTCGAGTTCGTGTGCGACGACCTCGAAGCGGGTCGACAGCGCCATCGACCCGAACAGGATGTAGGTGTCCCCCTGCAGCCCGACCGACGACAGCGGCACGGCCGGACTCAACTGGAGGAACGTGCGATTCAGTTCGTCGAGCTTGCCGGGCTGTACCTCGGCCACCGAGAACAGGGGCGTCACCGACAGGAGCTGCGTCTCCGTGGTGGTGATGTGGATGGGGAACTCGTCGTTGTTGGAACAGACGACTTCCAGGATGCCGCGCTCGGTCACGAGCGCATCGAACGTCGTGCCTTCCTCCCCGGAGAAGTCGTTGAGGCGAAAGGCCAGGTCGTCCAGGATCATTCGGGCACTCCCTTTTCGCTGTTACTGGTATCGGTGATGTCGGTGGTGGCGTCGTTGGCCTGGTGCCGGACTCTTGCCCGGAACGTCCGCCGTGTCTGGACCGTCATGCGGAGGACGGTATGACATATTATGTCGTGCGTCAACCCCGGCAATCGCCCGGCAATCGGACCGCGGCAACCAAGCCCAGAGAGAGCGTTTTCCAATGAGAAGATGAGCCTGAACGGGCCGACCTCGCATGGAGCGTGGCTGCCGGTTCGGACGTGGTGTTGTAGGCACGCGCCTTGGCGAGATGTAAAGGCGGCTGCCCAGCGACGTGTTCCAGGGCGACCAGCCTGGAGGAAACCCAGGCCTTCTACGAGTCCCTGCGCAAGCGGTTGGAGGCCATCATCGCAGAACGGCGCGAGGAGCGTCTGGACGTCGCGGAGCAGCGGTCGCACGCTCCCCGCCCGCGCGCCACGCCTTGCACCGGCGACCGAGCGTCTGCATCGGCAGCGGCGCCGACCGCCAGAGGCCGACCGCCTACCCGCGGTTGCCCTCGACGATGGCGTCCGCCAGGGCTGCGTACTCCCGCGCCAGGCGACTCTTCGGCCGCTCCTGCGCGAAGACCATCTGATTCAGGAGCGATAGGCTGTCGTACCGATGCACGATCTGTGGTTCCTGGTCGAATGCCAAGTCCTTCTGGAACCGCGCCTTGATATCGACCAGGATATCGTTTTCGTCGTCAAGGTCCGGAACATTGGACATGACGAAGTGGAGGGCGATTTTCTTTTCCCGGGGTCGCTCTGCCTCGGAGCGAATGTCCCCCACGATCTTGGTCAGCCCTCGAAGGTTCTGCGCGTTCGGGAAGAACAGAACCGTCACCGCGTCCGGCAGGTGACGTGTGCAAATGCCCACCGTGTCGGCGAATCCCGTGCGCGAGTCGATCAGTACGTAGTCTGGATCGAGCGTCTTCTGCCATTGCGCCTTGAGGTCTTCGAAGAGGAGATAGCCTTCGCGCCGCTCAAAAAGCGCTCCCCAGTCCATTTCGCCGAAGCTCGCTGCATAGCCGCCGTGGTCCGCTCCGGACGGCATGATCCAGAGATTGTCGACGGTGGGCGACCGCCCCAGGAAGTCGCCCACATCGGGCGCCCGGTCGGACTCCAGATACTCGTGGACGAAGTCCACCAAGCCCCGTACTGGGGGGTCCGGCCGGAGCAGCGGGAACGTGTCGAGCCCCGGGGCTTCCAGGTCAAAGTCCACCGCCAGCACGCGTCGGCGCCTGCGAGCGAGATGGACCGCCACATTGACGAGCGCCATCGTGCGTCCAACGCCGCCCTTGAACGAATAGAACGTGGCGACATACACGCTCAGGCTACCCGCCGGCGCGATTCCTTGCGCAGCTCGAACATGCGCGCCATCTCCCGGACCTCCTCCGTAACGACGAGCACACGATAGCGGCCTCCCGCCGCGTGCTGACGCCGCGTTGTCGGCACTGCGTCCTCGTCCGCCCTGATCCCCGAGCCCTCCGCCAGCTTGGCGATCGCATCCGATCGGTCCAACAGTCGGAGGTAGGAATCGTTCGCCTGGGTCTGCAGCACGATGCCCGTTTCCCACCGCGCGAGTGAGGCTTCGCCAAGCTTGGTCACTCGCGCGAAGGCCGCGCGTGACAGCCCGTGGCGCTCACGAATGCGCCGAATCTCCCGCGGGGTCAGTACCCCGAGGTGCCGGCACAATGCCTCGTGCTTCAGGCGATGCCCTTCCTCATCGATGAACTCGAAATCGCAGGGCGCGCACCGGCGAACCGGCAGCATGACCTCAATGTCGGCCGCCGATTTGCCCGACCCGTAGCGGAATGTGTGCTGATGCAGGATCGTCTCAACGCCGCCATCGCACTGCGGACATGTTGGCGACGCTACCCTATCCCTGCCCCGAATACTGTCCTGTCCACTCTCCATGAGTCAGTCCTCATCCTCCTCGTGCGTTGGCGGATAGTGCGAGTAGTGGAAACTACGACCGACTATCTTCCCGGAGCCCAACTGCAGCTTTACGTACAGCGGCCGATCCACCGCATCCAGCTCGATCTTCATGACATAGCCGGTCTTCCCTTTCGGCTTCTGGAGTTCAACAACCTCCACCGGATGTCCGTCCTCCAGCTTCGACGCGATCAACTCCCAGGCAGCAGCATCCGTGAAATGCGTGTCGAGAAAGCCCGACGGATTGCGGACCTGCCCGGGCTGCCACTCCGTCGGCCGGTCGCGGCTGAAAGCCGTGATCCGCGCCGCTGCGCGCCGCGCAAGGGTCGCCAACTCGGTGCGTGTCGAGGGGGCGATGCTCACAGGTACGCGGAACCTCGACCCATGACGGAAGTTGCATGAGCCCTATCATATGATCGGCTGAAGCCGAATCCAACCCCGAGACCGGAGTCTCGGCCGATCAATCGATCGGGTGGTCCAGTCAGCGCGAACGCTCCTGACAGCCTAAAACACCTCGTGCGGGTGGCGCGGGTCAAGCGTCCTGCTTCCGCCGCCGCCCCGTTCAGCGTCCCGTCTCGCGCGTCCGGGCACTTCCGCCATCCAGTGCTCCTCGTCCGCGACGGCAGTCAGCCTGGCGCAGTTTCGCCAGATGCACCCATGGCCTGCGCACGTCCGCTTCAATCTTCCCCCGTTTGCGATACCACGCGTCAAAGCGCAGCGGCGAGACGAGCGCGTTTGTGCCAGACTCAAGCCACCCTGGCCACGGTTGCAGGACGATGCTCCCCCGATTCGTTCGAGTCTACGGCGGCGATCACTCCCCCTGGGTGCAGGCGGTTCTGCTTGGTCTGCACGTGCGAGAGATCCCGCACGACGTGGTCACCTTTCCGCCCCTCCGGGTCTTCCTGCGCTCCGGAGTGCTGATGCCGGTGGTCAGCATCGACGGCGGCCCCTGGCATCACGACTCCACGCGCATCCTCGAAGAACTCGGTTTCTCGGGCAAGGCGGCGGGGGACGACCGCCTGCTCGCCGGCGCACTGCGCGGCGGGACGAACCGCACCGACAGCGCCTGGCGTTTCTGGCACCGCTGGAGCCTGGTGCGGGAACGCCGGGGGGCCGCGCCGGCACGCATGCTGCGCAGCGCCCTGCGCAGCTTCACGGTGCTGTATTTCTACCTCACAGTCGAGTTGCTCAGGCGCAGGTTGGGGCTTTCGTCCGAGGGCGACATCCGCCGTAGCTGGCAGCGCTGGGAAGAACGCTTCGCGAAGAAGCCACACCCGTTTCTGGGCGGCGACGAGCCGAATCTCGTCGAACTGCAGTTGTTCGGCGCCTTGCAGTGTCACTGCAGCATTCCCGTCCCGCCGATCGCCGTGCTGCGGAGCGATCCGTCGCTGCCGCACGTACGCGACTGGATCGCGGCCATGCAGCGGCTGTTCGAGGACTATCCGCACCTGTACTCCGGGGTCTGTTTCGAACCGGGTCTCCCGGCACCGGCGCGCGCGCCCCTGCATGAGCAGGTCAGCTTCTGGCTGGGCAGCGCCGCTACGATCCTCGCTTTCCCGGTCACCGTGCCGCTGTGGTACTGGTACATGCGACATGTCCGCAAGAGCGGGAAGCTCGGGTTGCCGACCCGGCGCCAACGCGCCTGACGGGGACAAGGAACAACATGCGGGGCACGTTTGCGACGGCAAGTCGATTTATGCGACAAAAAACGGCTTTCCCGTCACATGGGCAGCTTTATTTGTCGTATAAGGGCTTTTAGCGACATATAATCCGCTACATGCCGAAGCGGATACCCGACCAAGAGCTCGACGCCATTCTCACCGCCGTGGCGGCCCATCCGGAAGGCGTGCAGGTCAGCGCCATCCGCGAGCGGCTACCCTACGAACTGCCGCCGCGGATGCTGCAGCGCCGCCTCGCCCTGCTGGTGGACCAGCAGCGTCTGATCGCCGAAGGGCAGCGCAAGGGCCGTCGTTACCGCGTGCCTCTCACCACAACCGGCGCACGTACCCGAGTCGTGGGTAGCCAGACCGAGCCGGATGACGAGGTTGAGGTCCATGTGCCGCTCTCACCAGACGCGGAGGCCGTCAAGCATGCGATTCGCGCGCCGATACAGAAGCGGCAGCCGGTGGGCTACCAGCGCGCCTTCCTCGATGACTACCGGCCCAACGTTACCTGTTATCTGCCGGCGGAAACGCGCCAACGCCTGCTCGACACGGGTCGTCCGCCCGACCGCGAGCGCCCCGCAGGCACCTACGCCCGGACGATCTACGGCCGCCTGCTGACCGATCTTTCCTGGAACTCCTGTCGCCTGGAAGGCAATACCTACTCCCTGCTCGAAACCGAGCGCCTGCTGGAGCTGGGCGAGGCCGCCGAGGGCAAGGATGCGCGGGAAGCGCAGATGCTCCTGAACCACAAGGCGGCCATCGAGCTGCTCGTCGACCAGGCCGACGAGATCGGCTTCAACCGGTACACCGTCCTGAATCTGCACGCCCTGCTCGCGGACAACCTGCTTGGCGACCCGCGGGCCGGCGGCCGCTTGCGGCGCATTCCGGTAGGCATCGCCGGCACGGTCTACCATCCGCTCGAAGTGCCGCAGCTCATCGACGAATGCTTCGAGAAGATCCTGGATACCGCCGCCGCGGTCACGGACCCCTTCGAGCAGGCCTTCTTCGCCCTCGTGCACCTCGCCTACCTGCAGGGTTTCGAGGACGTCAACAAGCGGGTCTCCCGCCTCGCGGCGAACATCCCGCTGATCCGCGGCAGTCTCTGCCCCCTGTCCTTCGTGGACGTGCCGGAGCGGGCATACATCGACGGCGTGTTGGCCGTCTACGAGTTGAATCGGGTCGAGTTGCTGCGTGACGTGTTCATCTGGGCCTACGAGCGCTCCAGCGCCCGGTACTCGGCAGTGCGCCAGTCCCTGGGTGAGCCGGACCCGTTCCGCTTGCGTTACCGGGCGCTTGTCGCGGAGGCGGTAACCGCGGTGGTGCGCACGGGAATGGGCAAGCAGGCCGCGACCGCACTGGCGCGGCAACATGCGGCGCAGCAGGTGTCACCGGCGGACCAGGCGCGATTCGTCGAAGTCGTGGAGACCGAGCTCATGAGCCTTCGCGAGGGCAACATCGCCCGCTACCGCCTGCGGCCGGCCGAATACCAGGCGTGGCGGCAAGGCTGGCGATGAGCGGTTCCCCAATGCGCGGCGCCGGCGTCTACCAGGCCGACCCGGTTTTCCCCACTTTTGGCGCCTCGGGCCTGGCCGGGGCGTGGGCGGAACGGAACACGCGCGCCTCCCTCCCGGGCCGGCGTCGCTCCCAGGGAAGGTGTCCCGGTCACCATCCAGGAACGGGTATGGTCTTCACCCATCTGGTATGCGCCTCGATCATGAAACCACCACGGGAGCGCGGCATGAAAGTCGTCCGAACACCCGACGAACGCTTCGAGAATCTCGCGGGATTCCCGTTCGAACCCCACTATCTCGAGATCGACGACGGCGCGGGCGGGCGCCTGCGGATGCACTACGTCGACGAAGGCCCACGGGACGGGGCCCTGGTGCTCTGCCTGCACGGTCAACCGGTCTGGAGCTACTCGTTCCGGAAGATGATCCCGCCGCTCGTGGAGGCCGGGCATCGCGTGATCGCCCCGGATCTCGTCGGCTTCGGACGATCGGACAAGCCCACGGCACGATCCGATTACACCTACGCGCGACACGTGCACTGGATGCGGGAGTTCATCCTCGGTCTCGACCTCACCGGGATCACTTTCGTGATCCATGACTGGGGCGGACTGATCGGCCTGCGGGTCCTCACCGGGAACCTCCCGCGGTTCGATCGCGTCGTGGCATGCAACATGGGACTCCACGACCTGCGGGACGTCCCGATGGAGCGGGGCCCGGAACTGCGCAAGCTCCTCGAGGAGACGCCCGCGCTTGCGGCCGAAGAGATGATACGCACGGGCGAAGAGACGACCCGTCGCATGATGGCGGACTCCAACTCCGAGGGAGTGACCGAACGGTCGGCCTTTTTCCGTGTCTTCATGTACTGGGTCAAGCATTGCGGCGCGTTTGCCGGCTTCCGTCCGGAAGAGATCATTCGCCTCTGGCTGAAGAACCCGACCGACGAGGACATTCGGGGGTACGCGGCACCGTTTCCGTCCGAGGAGTACCTGCAGGGTGCGAGGCAGTTCCCGAGCCTGGTGCCGATCTTTCCCGACGACCCGGCGCTTCCGGCCAACCGCCGCGCCTGGGAGATCCTGCGAGAGTTCGAGAAGCCGTTTCTCACGGTGTTCAACAACCCGAACTCAGTCGAAGCGCCCCGCTTCCAGCAGGAGATTCCCGGCGCGAGGGGACGGAATCACGTCGTCTTCGAGAATTCGGGGCACTACCCCCAGGACGACGTCGGCGAGGAATTCGCGCGCGTCGTCATCGAGTTCGCCGACGCCACGTAAGGCCCCCGAGGCCGATCAGGCCGGCCCGAAGGCGCCTGTCAGCCGGGACCCGTCCGCCGTTCGGACATCCTCCGGAAGTGCGCGTGGGCATTGGGCTCGGCCGTCGCGGCCCGCTTGTCCCGGAGGGCGTGCGGGACCGGTTCCGACACCGGCACGGTGAGTTCGAAGCGCTGGCTGGTCGGGAGGTCACAGACCTCGTCGTCACAGCATTGCCAGCGGACTTCGCCGGAGATCATCAGGCCCGCGGCGTCGCTGCGGGAAAAGCCGTTGACGGCGAGCGGCAACCGCAGTTCGAACACGCCGTGGTGCACCTGGAAGGACTCTCCCGTGCCCGCAAGCACATGGGGTTCGCTCGCCGGGCGAACGATGGGGCGCTGGACGAGGCGACGGTTTTCGTCGAGCGTCACCTCGACGGCCACGGAACCCGGCGGCGCCGGCTCCGCGTAGACGTGGCGGCCCGCGGGAACGCTGAAGCGCACGACCAGATCCCGCTGCACCGTGAACGCGAGGTGGTCGCCGTCGAGCGCGACGCTCACGCGCACGTCCCGCGGCGCGGCAACCCGGTCGACCTCCGGTTCCAGCGGCGGTTGGCCCAGGGCGGCCCACAGCAACTGCTCGGGCCCCGCGCGCACGGCCAGGTTGCCGTCGAAGAACTTGTGGGTGATCGCACCCTCGGCGTCCATCACGATGGCGCCGGGGTACGGGATCCCGTACCAGGGATGATCGTTCGGGTCGATCAGGGTGTTCAGGATGCCGAACGACCGGATGACGGCTGAATCCGGATCGGAAAGCAGCGTGTAGGTGATGCCGTGGGCAGCGCGGAAATCCCTGAGCGCATCCGCTTCGTCGTAGCTCAGGGCGTAGACCCGGATATCCGCCGCATCGAAATCCCGCATGCGCTTCTGCAGCTCCACGAGCTGCGTGCGGCAGGGGGGTCACCAGACCGCGGAGCGGTAGAAGACGAACACCGCCGGCCTTCCGGCGCGGTGTGCGTGCAGGTCGAAGAGGGCCGCGTCCGCCGTGAGGCAGCGCACGTCCGGCATGGCGTCGCCGACGTCGGGCCCGGTCGGGAAGCCGCCGCGCGGGTCGCTCCTCGGTCCCGTGCCCGGCTGCCGCGGGCCTACGAAGCCGTCATGGTCGCGCCAGCCCTTCTCCGTCCGGGTCCCGCGTGTCTCGAGCTCTGGCTGCATCGGTCCTCCCGTCTTCTTGCGAGGGGCAAGCCCCCTCGCGCTGCTCTCTCATGCGAGGGGCAAGCCCCTCGCGCTCCCCGGCTGAGGGCTCTCTCATGCGAGGGGCAAGCCCCTCGCGCTCCCCGGCTGAGGGCTCTCTCTTGCGAGGGGCAAGCCCCTCGCGCTCCCCGGCTGAGGGCTCTGAACCTGCCGGCATCACGGCGCCCGCAGCGCGGGCAGCACCTCTTGCGCCGCCAATGCGATGGCCTCCTGACCCGTCTCGTCGCGCAGCGTGAAGTTCGTCGCGAGAAAGAGCTTGTCGAGGCCGAGTCCGGCCAGCTCCCGGAGTCGCTCGACACAGCGGCCCGGCGGCCCGACCACCGCGAAGCGGTCGATGAACTCCGGCGACAGCATCCGGGCCTGACGCGCGTCGCCCTGGGTGTGCTTGCGCATGTCGTACACCCCGTGCATCGCCTTGAGTGTACCCTCGGTCTCACTGGACGCCGGCCCCTGGACGCTGCCGTGCAGGACCGAAAACCGGGCGAAGGTCGCCAGGCCGCCCCTGACGAGATCCCGCGCAACCTCGATCTTCGGGTGACACACGCAGTTCACGTAGGCGCCGAAGGCGACTCCGTCGGGGTCGAGCCCGGCGGCCTCCCGCGCCGACCGGGCGACTCCGATGCCCCAGGCAATCCGTTCCGCGTCGGCGCCGAGCGCGAACATCAGCCGGTCCGCATGGAGGGCGGCCACCCTGAACATCCGGGGTCCGCTCACGGCCACCTCGACCGGGACCTTGCGGGCGCCCGCCAGCCACCGAATCCGGCTCTCCGGCGCCGCATCGGCCAGGTGCAGGGCGTCCACCGGCCGTGTCGCCGGCACCTCGAGTTCGCCGAACGGCACGGCCTCGCCCCGCAGGTAGGCCTGGAGATGCCTGAGATAGGTCTCGAACTGGGCCACGCGGGCCGGCGCCCGGCCCAGGTCCGCGAGCGCCGAGTCGCCCCTGCCCAGGCCGAGGACGGCGCGCCCCGCCGCGAGCCGGTCGACGCTCGCAATCGCCGCGGCCGTCGCCGCCGCCACCCGCGTGATCGAATTGGTGACCGCGGTCGCCAGGCCAATCCGCTCCGTGACGCTCGCCGCCATGGCCAGCGCCACGTAGGCGTCGCCGGCCCGATTCTGGGAGTCCGGGACGCCGAGACCGTCCCACCCCTGTGCTTCCGCAAGCCGCGCCTCCGCCGCGATGGCGTGTGGCGCCGGCGCTGCGTGTGTCCAGACTTCCACCATCTCCTGTCCCCTCGAAGCTCGATACGGCATCCGTCAGTCAGTCAGGGAGGCCCAGCACCCGTTTGGCGATCACGTTGCGTTGCACTTCCGACGAGCCGCCCGCGATCAGGAAGCCCTTGCCGAGCAGCCATTTGCGGGTCGACTCCAGTTCCTCGGCATCGAAGCCGTCGCCGGACCAACCGAGGCCCCGCGCACCCATCATGGCCACGATCGCCTCCAGCTTGCGGCTCTCCAGTTCGGACGACAGCATCTTGAACGCGGATGTCACGAAGGTACCGGTTCCGCCTTCCTTGCGTTCCTGGACGGCGCGCCGCCTGGTCAGCGCGAAGGCAGCGTGATCCATCTCCAGGCGCACGACCGTGTCGCGTGCGGATGGGTCATCCGGGGCATACCGCTTCAGCACCTCCGGCAGGGAACCGCCGCGCGGGAGAAACTCGCCTTGCGACACCGAGTCCCGTTCGAACTGCAGCAACCGCTTGGCGATGCTCCAGCCATCGTTCTCGCGCCCCACCAGGTCGGCCTTGGGGACCATGACGTCGGTGAAGAACACTTCGCAGAATTCGGAGCCGCCGTGAATCATGTCGAAGTTCCGGACCGTCACGCCCGGCGTATCGAGCGCGAAGAGCAGGAAGCTGATGCCGCGTTGTTTCGGCGCATCCGGGTCGGTCCGCACCAAGCAGAAGATCCAATCCGCCCGGTGTGCGCCCGACGTCCAGATCTTCGACCCGTTCACCCGGTAGCAGTCGCCGTGGTCTTCCGCGCGGGTGCGCAGCGACGCCAGATCGGACCCGGCGCCGGGTTCGGAGTAGCCCTGGCACCAGGACAGCTCTCCGCGCGCGATGGGCGGCAGGTGCCGTTGCTTCTGATCCTCGGTCCCGAGCTCCAGCAGCGTGGAACCCAGCATGGTGGGAGCGGCGCCGGACAAGGGCGGTGGCGCACCCACCTCTCGCATCGCGCTCCTCAAGGCGTCGACCTCCGCGCGATGCAGGCCTGCTCCGCCATATTCCGCCGGCCATGCCGGCACGGTAAAACCCCGTTCGACGCAGGCGGCAAACCACTCCTCGAAGGCCTTGCCCGGCATGCGGGCCTTGCTGCCGCCGCCATACCCCAGCCCACGCCCGCGGATCTCCTCGGGGCACGCCTGTTGCACCCAGGCGAGATAGTCTTCGGCCATCGGCAGTCAGCACCCGTCGATAGAGGCGCGGTGATTCTAGCTTGCCAGGGGACGGGGTTGTCCCGTCCGGTCTTGAGGCCGTGTACGGACCGGGGACGGGCGACCGCAAGGGTCGCCCCTACAAGGCGAGTCAGGGGTCCGTCGGGGGGGCCACCGGCGGCGCAAAGAAGACGCCCTCGTAGGTCCGCCACGCTACCTGGTGATAGTCATACACCGCGTGCGTCCCGAGCCGGTTCACCTCGATCGTCTCGAGTGCGTCGAAAAACCCGGACGGAAAGGCGAACCCGGCGGCGATGACCGGTCCGTCGAGCCAGCCGTCCGGCGTCTCGGTGACGCCCGCTTCCGCGATCCGCACCGATGCCGGCTTGCCGGTGACCGTGCCGATCGTCCAGCCCCATTCCCCGAAGCTCGGCACGTTGGCGTGGTACTGCTCCGTCTGGAAGCCGGCGGCGGCCACGGTCCTGCCGATGGACAGGAACGCCTCGCGGGCGTGGAACGGCGAGGTCGACTGCGTGACGAAGGCGCCGTCCGCGGAGAGGAGTTGCCGCACCCGCCCGAAGAAGTAGTCGCTATAGAGGCGGTTGAGGTCCGGGTGGCTGGGGTCCGGGAGGTCCGCGATGACGACGTCGAACCGCTCGCCCGCGGCCGCCAGCCGTTCCGCCTCGATGAACGCGTCCGCCTCGACGACCGTGACGCGTGCATCGAGGAAGGCGTCCGCGTTCAGCTCCGTCAGCGCGCGCCCCAGCCAGGCCGGCGCCTCCGCGTCCGCGCCGCGGAACAGGCGCAGCAGGCCCGGGTCGATGTCGACCAGGGTCACCGACCGGGGCTCCCAGCGCAGCACGTCGCGTAGCGCCAGCCCGTCGCCCCCGCCCAGGATCAGGACGCGGTCGCGCCGGTAGGCCGCCAGCATCGCGGGCGTCGTGAGGTAGGCGTGATAGATGCGCTCGTCGTTGGAAGCGAACTGCAGGCGGCCGTTGATGTAGAGGCTCATGACGTCCGGTCGTCCCGCCGTGACGTGCCGCTTGGTGATGACGACGTTCTGATAGGGCGTCTGCAGGCGGTGGACGACCCGATCCTGGAAGAGCGTGTCGCCGAGCCGCTCGATCCAGAGCGGGCCGAACACGGCGAGCACCACCAGCAGCATCGCGAGCGCGCCGTGGCCGATCCACAGCCAGCGCGCCGGTGTGAGGCTCTTGCGATAGAGCACCAGGAAGCCGAAGCCCACCGCCGTGTTGACGGCCGCCGCGCCGACGGCCGCATACATGATCGGCAGCTTCAGGCACACGAGGACCCAGATCGCGGCGCCCAGGCCGGCCCCGATGTAGTCCGCGCCGTACATGGTGCCGAGGTTGTGTTCGAGGCGTTGCGCATGGACATGCTCCCGCACCCGGGCGATCAGGGGAATCTCCATGCCGATCAGGAAGCCGATGAGCGCGCCCATCGCGAACGGCAGCACGCGCGAGAAGGCGATCAGCGAATCGGCCGCCCCGCCCTCCATGGACACGAACACGTCCACGTTGTAGACGGCGCGGAGCCACTCCGGCAGCGAGTACGCCACCGCCACGGCCGCGGACAGGGCCAGCACCGAAGCGCCGCCGAGCAGGGCGATGCCGAGCTCGAGCCAGGCGAACCCGCGGTAGATGGCCGAGATCCACTTGGCGGCGAAGGCGCCGAGCCCCATCGCCACGATCATCAGCCCGATCATCGTGTAGATGGTCGGCTCCACCGCGCCCAGGATGCGGCCCGCGTAGTGCGCGAGAAGATACTCGTAGACGAGCCCGCACGCGGCGACCAGCCCCATCGCCCCGATGAGGGCGGTGTCGTGACGTCGCAGGCGGGCGGTTGCGGTGCTCACGAGAACGCGAAGGATGTCGCGACCTTCGTGCAGGCGTCACCCGGCGGTGGCCGCCGCATTCCCCGCCCCCGCCGTCGAGCCCCGCGCGTCCCGTCAGCCGGCGACGGCGCGGATGACCAGCCCGATGCCCAGGAAGACCGCCGCCTCGATGGCCGCCACGCCGACATTGCGCTGGTTGTCGACCTCCTCGACCACGTCGATGCCGCGCAGCACGGCGCGCTGCGCGAGCATGGAAAGCAGCAGCAGCGCCGCCGAGAGCACGATGGCCCATACCAGCCAGGACAGGTAGCCGAACAGGGCCACCGTATCCCAGCCAGGCACGAACGACACCATCCCGCCGGCCGAGGATGCGGCCAGGGAAGCACCGACCAGGTGCCCCGCGTAGCGCACGCCGAGTGCGGTGTTGCCGCCCGAGATCGCGTCCTGCCAGCGTTGTCCGTCGTGCCGGCGCGCGTAGATCGCCGCACGCATTCGGGTGACGGCGAGCACCACCACCTGGGAAAGCAGGAAGACCACCACCACGGCGGCAAGACCCTGGACGAGGCCGCCGTCGGCCCAGCCGATCGCGCCGTTGATCAGCACGCCGATGGCGATCAGGTTGGCCGCCTGGGCCGTCCCCGCGGCGGTGTTCTGCCCGCCGATCGCCTCGCGCATGGAGAAGTGGTGAAAGACGATCCAGTCGTTGACCAGTACGCCGAGCTTGAGCAGGACCAGACCGACCACCGCATAGGCGACGACGACGCCAAGTTCCTCGCCGACCGTGATCGCCGGGTCGCCGGCGGCGGCCGCGGCCAACACCAGCGCCACCGCCAGCGCCCCGCCCGCCAGCGCCAGCCCGAAGGCCAGGTTGTCACGCTCCGCGAGTTCGTCGCGGGAGTCCACGCCGAACAGTACGCCGGACCCGTAGCGCAATGCGCAGATCGCGGCGACGGCCACGGCCAGATCCAGCGCCACGATGCCCCAAATCCAGATGCTCAGTGAATCGACCATGGCTTGCCTCTTCCAGTTCCGTGGGGCGTCCGGAGCTTCCGCACGGTCAACGCCGTCACTTCCCGCGGCTCGGGCCGCGGAACCCGCCGCCGCCGAATCCCCGCATCGATGCCGTCCCCCCACGCGCCGCGCCGCTGGACGCGGCGAATTTCTGCCGCGCGACCGCGGTGGACGCCCCGGTGCGCTGGCGCGCGTACGGGCTGCGGAACGTGCGCCCTTCGGATGAGAACTTGCGCCGCGCGGTGGAGTCGACCCGCGCCTGCTGCTGGCGCACCGACCGCGAGGTGTAGTTGCCGCGGCCGTAGTCGTGGTAGTAGCTGTAGTCGCGGCGCCCCGCCCAGGCGCCGTAACCGATACGCGGCCCGCCGAGCAGGGTCTGCATCAGGGCGAACTGTCCGTACCAGACCCAGAACGAGTTGCCGCCGCCGTCCGTACGCCACTGCCCATAGTGGTGGTTGCCGACGAGCTGGCTGCCGGGGCCCTGGTCCGCGGCCCCGTTGGCGCGCCGCGAGGCGGTGGCGCTGATCGCGTCCACCCGCGGCAGCTCGCCGTCCGACAGGTCCGCCAGCACGTTCAGGGGGTCGCTCAGGGCACGGCTGAACTCCGCCGGGTCCGCCGCCGCCGCGAGGTTGCCGAGCTCTTCGACCACCGGCAGGTAGGCGTCCGCCGGAGCGTCCGGCGGCGGCGCCATGCCGCGCACTTCCCGCACGCGGGTCACGAGCCCCTTGTACAGGGTGCCCTCCCGCGTACCCTCGCGCCGCAGGACCTCCGTGAGTTCGCGCAGATCCGGTTTCGCCCTGGCCACGCGCGCCGCATAGCGCTTGATGAGCGCCGCGTTCTGCACGCGGTCCGCATCGAGTTCCGCGCCGAGCCGCTCGACCGCGGCGTCCACGCGGGTGAGGCCCGTCTCCATCTGTTCCCGGAGCGCGCCGCCTCCGTCGCATCCCACCAGCATGATCGCGGCGATCGCCAGGAGCAGGCCGCCCGGGGCCGCCAGCGCCATCGGGGCACCCCGTTCGGTGCTCATGCGTCATGTCCCGCCGGACCCGCGGGCGCCGGCGCCCGACGGTCCACGCAGCGAATCTCGACGGTGCCGGCCACCGCCTCCGCGATGACCGCGGCCGCGGCGTCCACGTCGCAGCGGCCGCACATGAACACGTCGAAGGCGGCGTAGTCGCCCTCCGGCCACGTATGCACCGTAATGTGCGACTCCGCCAACAGCACGACGCCGGTCACGCCGCCGTTGCCGAAGCCGTGCATGTGCGAGGCGAGGACATGGGCGCCCCCGGCCTCCGCCGCGCGCCGCAGCAACGCCTCGAGCGCGGCGGCATCGAGGTGGGCATGGGAACCCGCGCACTCGATGAGCAGGTGGCGGCCCGGCAATTCGGCGGGCCGGGGCGCGGCTTGGAGGGGTGTGGACATAAATATGGCATGGTACGGTCAAGACTCGCGCGGGCGCAATGGGCGCAAGCGCAACAAGCGCAAGGTCAGATTCAAAAACACGGATACTCAGATTCGATAACGGAGGGACTTGCGCTGTTCCGAGAGCCGCCGCCTGCAAGGGATTGCGGGGGCGCGTCTTTTCCGCACCCCGGAGATGCGGGCGTGACGGGCGTTGTCGGGTCGGCGGGAGGGTTCCGCGCCGCTTTGCACCCCACGGGGCACCCCACGGGCGGACCAACGCGCGGCTGGACGACGGCCTCGGGTTCGAGCGCCACTTCGTGCGCGGTCGGGCGAAGATGACGGCGCGGCTGGCCCTGGCGCTCGGTTCGGTGGCGGCGGGGCGTGCGGGGCGTCCGGACTCTTGACACACGGAATGAACGAGAGTACACGTACGTTTCCGTTCTCTGAATGGAGCTTTGAATGATGACAAGCGGTCACCGAGGAGTGGTGGTCACCGCAACCACCCTGATGGTTCTTCTCCTTGCACCCGTCGCCTTTGCTGCGACCACATCGAGTGCAACGCACCTGGAGTGGTGTAACACGGAATGGGGCTACAGCAGCGCCTCGAACTCGTGCAGCGTGGACAGCATGACCGTTACCGGCACCTACGTGCCCTCGAACCCCCGGGCGCCTGTCCTGCCCTGCTGCCGCCTTAAGGCGCAGTGCAAAGTGCCCGGAGACCCGTATGCCTCGGTAACTTCCGCTGCGTACAATGCCTCGTGGAGGAGCCAAACGTACGACGGGAAGATGGAAAAGCTGTCAAATCTCACCAACTGTACTGGAGTTCTTATCAACGGAACCTGTAGTGCGGGTTACGCTGTCGAAAATTCCCCCAATACGACCTACAACGGTGTGGCAGGCGACCACTTCTGCCCCCAAAATTAAGGAAAGACCTTTCTTCGCGACACTAAACTAAAACGCCGCGCCGGCCCAAGATTCGGTGGCCTGCGGCGTGCGGTGCCGGAGGGCTTTCCCGGTGACCCTCGGCGCGTCCCCTTTTTGCGACCCCTTTGAAGGAAACGACGCGTGCGGATTCCACCAATTCCGGGCTTCACCGTCAGGGCTCGCCGTTGCATCCTGGCGGTCTCGGCGGTGGCGGGAGTTCTCGGCCAGTGCGGCCTTTACGCGGCGTCGGACGCGGCGCCGGATGTCGCAGGGACGGACCCCGCGCCGGTGGACCTGACGGTGCGCGACGTCATCGTGCTCGCGCTGCGCAACAACCGGACGCTGGAGAACGCGCGTCTCGACCGCTCGGTCGAGCGCTTCGCCCTGCGCATCGCCGAGGACGAGTTCCGTCCCAGGATCACGCTCGATGCCTACGCCGATCGGGACGAGACCGACATGGTGGACGAGACTTCCGGGATCGGGTCTTCGGTGCGGCTGCGGATTCCCACCGGCGGCGAGCTCGCGGTCCGGTCGCGCGGCGCGGACCTCGGTCAGGTGGCGCCGGGCTTCGCCTCCCACACGGGCGTCGTCGAGCTGACCTTCGTGCAGCCGCTTCTGCGCGGTGCGGGATTCGCTACGGCGCGGGCCGCGTTGCGCACGGCGAGGTTCAACGAGGAGATCAACACGCTCGCCTTCGAGGCGGCGGTGATCGGCCTGACGTCGCGTGCCGTGACCGCATACCGGTCCTACGTGCAGGCCGGGCGCCGGGCCGAGATCGCCACCCGCTCTCGGGAACGGGCGCGGCAACTGCTCGAGGTGAACCAACTGCTCGTCCAGGCCGGTCGCATGGCGGAACGCGACGTGATCCAGGCGGAGGCGGACATCGCGCTCCGGGAACTCGACGTCGTCGCGTCGCGAGGCGGTCTGGACGCTGCGCGTCTGAATCTGCTCGACATCCTCGACCTCGACACCGACATCCGTTTCGCCGCGCCGGAGGGACTCGGCGGCGACCAGCCCGAGACGCCTCCCGTCGACGTAGAATCGGCGCTGGAGACGGCATTGGCCAATAGGCCCGACTACAGGATCGGCCTGCTCGGCATCCGCAACGCCGAGACGCGCGTGCAGGTCGCCCGGAACGGCCGTTTGTGGGATCTTTCCCTTACCCTGGGCAGAACGTTCCTGGGGGCGGACGACGGGTTCGGAACGGCCCTCGGCAGGCTGGACCATACCGGCAACCGCATCAGCCTGGACCTGCAAATCCCGGTGGGGCGGGCCGCGGCGGGGCAGACGCAGCTCGCGCATCGGCGCGCCGCGGCGGGGCTGCGGATTGCCCGGAACGCCCTCGACGACCTCCGCCAGCGCGTCGAGATCGAGGTGCGCAACGCCGTCCGCGACGTCGAACTCGCGAAACAGCGTGTCGAGTTGTCCCGGCGAGCACGGATGCTCACCCAGCAAAAGACGGAGATCGAACGAGAGAAGCTGAACCTCGGCGTGACCACGAACTTCCAGCTTGTCGCCTTCGAGAACGACCTCGTGTCCGCCGAGACGTCGGAACTGAACGCCCTCGTCGGGTATCTCAACGCTGCGACCACGCTCGACAGGACGCTGGGGACGACGCTCGGGCGCTGGGGCATCGAGATCGACCGGGTGGAATACGCCGCCGACGGGGCGGAGCGCTTCGGCATCGAAGAGCGGAGCGTGCCGTAGTGACGGACCGGCAAGAACACGGTGCGCAGACTGCGCAGACGGACCCGCAACGGCCCGCCGGCGCGCTGCACGAGGCGGTGCTGCAGACCCTGGCCAGCGCCGTCATGTCGCTGCGGCCGGACGGCACGATCACCACCTTCAACGCGTCCGCCGCGCGCATCACCGGTCTGGCCCCGGCGGACGTGATCGGGCGCACGTTCGCCGAGGTCTTCCTCGAGATGGAGGACGCGGAGGAGTTTACGCAAGCCGTGCTCGACTCCGTCTACCAGGGGCCGCTGGTGAGCCAGCGCGTCGTGGAGACCGCCTTCCGCAACGGCCGGCGCTCCCTCTCGATGAGCGTCTCGCGGATTGCCGGCGGCGACGCCGACGACGCCGGCGTGGCCGTGGTGTTCGAGGACATCTCCGAAGTTCGGGAATTGCGCGCGAAGGAACTCGCCCTGGCGCAGGAAGTCGAGGCGCAGCACGGAGAGCTGCGGGAAGCCTACCTGCGCCTGGAGGAGCGGAACCAGAGCCTCGTGGAGGCCAACAGGCAGACCCGGCTCGCCCGGTTCGGCGGGCTCGGCGCCGCCGCCGTTCTGCTGACCGCGGTCGGGCTGTACGCGCTCGACCTGCGTCCCGAGACGGCGCGCGACGCCGGCGCGCCGGCGGAGCTCGATCCGGACGATGCCGTGGTCATGACCGTCGCGCCGAGCGAACTGAAGAAGACCATAGTGGTCACCGGCCGGCTGGCGGCGCGCCGGGAGGTGGATGTCACGAGCCCGATCACCGGGAAGGTCACGGTCGTGCACGTACCCTACGGCGCACGCGTGGACGCGGGCGACCCGCTCGTCGAACTCGACGCGACGGATGTGCGCATCCAGCATCGCGACGCGCAGGCCAACCACATCCAGGCGCTCGAGCGTCTGGCCGAGGTCGAAGACTGGACCGGTGGCGTGGAAGTGTCGCGCGCCCGCCGGAGCGTCACCAAGGTCAGGCTCGATCTCGAGGACAGCAGAACCCGTCTGGAGGAGACGGCGTTCCTGCTCGAACGCGGCGTCATCCCCGCTTCGGAGCACGCGGCGGCCGAGCGCGCCTTCTCGAACCGGCAACTCGATCTCGAGGCCGCGGAGCAGGATCTCGCCACCATCCTGCACAAGGGCACGGCCGAGGCGCGGGTGGCGCGACTCCAACACCAGAACGCCCAGGCGCGGCTCCGCGAACTCGAGGAGATCCTGGGCCTCGCCGTGCTGAAGGCGCCCGTGGAGGGGGTGGTCATGAGGCCGCCCCCGTCGGAAGGGTCGGCCTCGGGCGGGGCTCTCTCGGTCGGAGACTCCGTCACCCAGGGGGAGCGGCTGATGATCGTCGGCGACCTCGACGGACTCTCGGTGGAGGGGCGCGTCGACGAAGTCGATGTCGTCGAGATCAGGCCCGGCGACGAAGCGCTGATCAGGGGCGATGCCTTCCCCGGCACCGTGCTGCGCGGTACCGTGGCGCGGGTCTCCTCCGAGGCGCTGGTCGAGTCCCGTGCGCTGCCGTTCTTCGAGATCGCGGCGGTCGTGGAGAGCCTGACGGCCGAGCAGCGCGCGGCCCTGCGCATCGGCATGTCCGCGGAACTCGAGGTGGTCGTTCGACGGGACGCCGAGGCCGTGCTCGTACCCCTCGGCGCGGTTGCGCTGGTCGACGGCGAGCCCACGGTGCGCGTCGCCCGCGGCGACGCGTTTCGGTCGGTGCCGGTCGTGGTCGGCGAGACCACCGTCGAGGCCGCGGAGATACTCGAAGGCATCGCGCCCGGCGACCGGATCCTGTTGCCGGGGAGCGGGTAGCGTGGACGTTCCCGCAGCCGACCCGCAGCTCCCGTCCTCGCCGCGAGGGTCCGGCGCCGCGGCGGCGGCGCCCGGGCCGGGAGACGCCGGCGAGGAGCGGCAGCCACCGCTGCTCGGCCTCAAGCAGGTCGCCCGGCGCTATACCGTCGGACCGGTCGTCACCGACGTGCTGACGGGCGTCGACCTCGATGTCCGCGCCGGCGACCTGTTGGCGATCATCGGCGCATCGGGCTCCGGCAAGTCCACGCTCCTCAACGTCATGGGCCTGCTCGACCGGCCGACGAGCGGTGTGGTCGAAGTCGCCGGAAGGGAAGTCTCCGCGATGGGCGACGACGAACTCTCCACCATCCGCAACTCGAGCATCGGCTTCGTGTTCCAGTCCTTTCATCTGCTGCCGCGCATGACCGCGTGGGAGAACGTCGCCCTGCCCCTCATCTACCGCGGCGGCGACGCCGCGCAGGCGCGCAGGCGCGCGCACGAAATGCTGGACAAGGTGAGCATGGGCGATCGTGCGGCACACCGGCCGAACCAGCTCTCCGGCGGCCAGCAGCAGCGCGTCGCGGTCGCGCGGGCCCTGGTCGGGTCGCCGATCCTCCTGCTCGCGGACGAGCCGACCGGCGCGCTCGATCCGGACACCGGCCGCGAGATCATGCGGCTGTTCATCGACCTGAACGCCGGCGAGGGCATCGCCGTGGCGATCATCACGCACGACTACGGCATCGCGCGTCAGTGTGCGCGCAACGTGCGCCTCGTCGACGGGCGGATCGAGGAAATCGGCGCCGCGGTTGACGCGCAACCGGCGGCCGTTACGGAGGACGCGGGATGGCAATGACGGTCACCGCCCACGTCCAGGAGGCCGCCGCCAGTCTCCTCGCGGCCCGGCAGCGGACCTTTCTGGCGTTGGTGGGCATCGTCGTCGGCATCGGTTCGGTGATCGCGCTGCTCACCGTCGGCAACATGGCGAAGGCCGAGGCCGTCAAGCAGTTCCAGGCGCTCGGAACGGACGTGCTGTCCGTCTTCGACGCGAGCCCGAGCCATGGCGGCCGCGGGCGGCGCGCGCTCCTCACGGCATCCCTTGCCCCCGGTCTCGCGGGCCTGGCGGCGATCACCGACGCATCCCCGTACACGTCGCAGTCCGCGGAACTCTCGCTGGACGGTCAGCGCCGCATCAGGGTGCAGCGGATCGGCGTAACCCCCGCATTCGCCCGTCTGCACGAAGTCGAGCTCGCCGCGGGGCGGTTCGTCTCGACGTTCGACGGACGCCGGGCGTTCGTGGTCATCGGCGCCAACGTTGCCCAGGCGCTGCGCGAAGCCGGCAGCGCGGCCGAGGTCGGGACGCGCGTGCACGTCGAGGGAAGCATCTACACGGTCGTGGGCGTTCTGCGGAACAACCCGTCCTCGCCGCCGGGGGTCCGGATGAACGACGGCGTGCTTCTGCCCATCGAACTCGCCGCGCGCGAGCACGCGACAAAGGAGGTGCGGGGCATCACCCTGCGTACCGCTCCGGGCGTCCACTACCTGACCGCGACGGCGGAGGTCAAGGAACACTTCGCGCGCATCGCGCCCGGCATGACCGTGCGGGTCGACAGTCCCGTACGCATCATCGAGCAGATGGAGGCGCAGATGGGCCTGTTCGCCCTGCTGCTCGGGGCGGTCGGCGGCATCTCGCTGGTGGTGGGCGGCCTCGGGGTCATGAACGCGATGCTCGCGGCGGTGGCGGCGCGGCGGCTGGAGATCGGCATCCGGCGCTCCATCGGGGCCCGTCGAAGCGACGTGCAGCGCCAGTTTCTGGCCGAGTCGGTGCTGCTCTGCCTGACCGGCGGCGCCCTCGGCGCATTGCTCGGCGTCGCGGCGTCCGTGGCCATCGGCGCGGCGGTGGGCTGGACCTGGCAATGGTCCTTCACGGCGGTTGCGCTGGGCGTCGGCACGTCCTGCGCGGCGGGCGTGTTCTTCGGCTTCCATCCCGCAAGACAGGCCGCGCGCCTCGATCCGATCGCCGCCATGCGCGCTCACTGACAACGGCTCGTCTCGGTGTCCCGGTGAGCGACACGCCAACCACCGCCGAGGCCGGAGCCGGCGGCGGACAAGAGCCGAAGCCGCGGTGTCGTCGCGGCTATACCCCCGAGGCCCCCGAGGCCACCGAGCCGGGCGCAGCGATGGCCGCCGCAACCAGTTCCGGCGCCTGCATGGGAATGAAGTGCGACAGTTCGGGGCGATAGACGTCCCGACCGCGCGGAAACGCGTCCGCGAGGCCTGCCCAGGTCGGCGAGTGCGAGAAATCCATCTCGCCCTGGCGGATCTCGCGTCGCTTGGCGCGCATGACCAGCACGGGCAGCGGCAGCACCCGGATCGCATCGTGGATGTCCGTGCCGCCGCTCCCCAGGTAGATCGATGACTCGACGATGGGCGGGCACGCCAGCGTGCAGCCCCCGCCGTTCGGCTTGCGCAGCACACCGTGGCGGCAGTAGTCGCGCAGGACATCCTCGCGCCAGAGCCTGAACGGGTGGCGGTCGCGAAACCGCTCGAACATGTCCTCCCACGAACCGAAGTCCGCCCGGCGCCGCGCGACGGGGTGTTCTTCCGGGGACTGGAACGGGCGGCCGTCGGCCCATCCGTCGTAGGCCTCCGGGTCCATGATGACCGGGTCGATCAGCACCAGGCGCTCGAACCGCTCCGGGAGCCGGGCCGCGGCCTGCACCATCGCGTGCCCCCCCATCGAGTGACCCACGCCGATCGCGTCGCGCACATCGAGTTGCTCGAGCAGCTCGACCAGGTCCGCGCCGAACCCGTCCCAGCGAAAGGGACCGGTCTTGCCGCTACGGCCGTGCCCGCGCTGGTCGAACGCGATGACGCGGTAGCCCTCGCCAAGCGCGGCCACCGTCGCATCCCAGCAACGGGCATGGAATCCCGTCGCGTGCGCCATCACGACGGTCTCGCCGTCCCCGGGCCCCCACTCGAAGCTGGCGATCTGGACGCCACGTACCGTGTTGCATAGCTCGCGTGGTCCCTGCGTCATCCTCCGACCTCCCTGTGCACCTCCCGCGCCGCGGCTGCAAGCCTATCCGCAAACGCGGCGGGGGACACCCGAGCGGCTGCTAGAATCCGTTACATGCCCGCCACCCTTACCAGGCACGAAGCCGTCTCGTCGGACGCCGAACGCCTGGTCCGCGTGAACTCGCGGGACGAACCCCTGGGATTTCTCGACAAGGGTGCGTGTCACGACGGCGACGGTCTGCTGCACCGAGCGTTCTCCCTGTTCGTCTTCAACGACTCGGGGGCGCTGCTGCTCCAGCGCCGACACGCCTCGAAGCGCCTGTGGCCAGGATACTGGTCCAACACATGCTGTTCGCACCCGCGCGCCGGCGAGGACATGGACGATGCCGTGGCGCGGCGGCTGCGCGAAGAGGTCGGGCTCACTGCCGAGCTTCGCTTCGCGTTCAAGTTCGAGTACCGCGCCGAGTTCGAAGACGCCGGCGTCGAGCACGAACTGTGCTGGGTTTTCGTCGGCGAAACCGCCGACGCGCCGGTCATCAACACCTCGGAGATCGACGCCTGGCGCTGGATCGCGGCCGGCGACCTCGACCGGGAGCTTGCCGAGCGCCCGGAAGCGTTCACGCCCTGGCTCCGGATCGAGTGGGCGCGCCTGCGCAGCGAAGGCAGGATCCCGGTGTGAAGGCCGCGCTCAGCGCAGCTCCATCCCCTCCATGTCCCCCTGCTCGCGCCACCGCTTCAACAACGCGTTGAACGCGTTGATCCCCGGAGCGTAGGGGGAATTCTGCATGTTGCCCTGCGTCCCCTTGCCTTCCCGGTTGTAGTACCCGGGCGTGCACTGCTCGAGGAACTCGGCCGCACCCGTTCCGGCCATCGCCACGATCTCCGCGACCCACTTGTCCTCCGCCTCGGACGTGACTTCGACCGCCTGCTTGCCGCGCTTCAGCACCTCGTCGACGATGTAGGCGACGTGCATCGCCTGGTCGTCGAACATGGCGGTCATGTTCGGCGACAGGCCGTTCTGGTTGATGCCGATCGTGAACCAGTTCGGATAGCCGTGGCTGCTCAGGCCATGCAACGTGCGGAAGCCGTCGGCCCAGTGGTCGTACAGCGACTGTCCGTCCCGCCCGACGGTGTCGAAGTCCACCCTGCGGTGGGCGGACGTCGTGATCTCGAACCCCGTCGCATAGATGATGCAGTCGACCTCGTATTCGACACCGTTCGCCACCACGCCGCGCTCGGTGATGCGCTCGACGCCCTTCCTGTCGGAAACGTCGATCAGTTCCACGTTGTCACGGTTGAAAGTATCGAGGTATTCGTCATTGAAGGTCGGCCGCTTGCAGAACTGGCGATACCACGGCTTGAGGGCTTCCGCGGCCTCTGGCTTGGCGACGGTCTCGTCGACGCGACCGCGGATCTCGTTCATCTTCTCGAAGTCCGCGATCTCCGAGCGCAGCGCGACCTCCTCCATGTCGAGCGCCTCGTCCGACTTGCGGCTCATCAGCGAGATGCCGATGCGCCGCGCGATGTCCGTCCAGCCGTCGGCGACGAGATCCTCCGTCGTGTTCTGGCCGAACAGCACCGCGGCGAAGTTCTCGCGACGCGCGCGCTGCCAGCCGGGTTCCAGGCTCCGGTACCACTCCTCGTCCGTCGGCATGTTGCCCCGCAGGTCCACGGAGGACGGCGTCCTCTGGAAGACGTAGAGCTGCTGCGCGTGTTCGCCGAGAAACGGCACGGACTGGATCGCCGTGCAGCCGGTGCCGATCACCGCGACACGCTTGTCCGAGAGCTTCGTCAGGCCGCCGTGGTGATCGCCGCCGGTGTAGTCGTAGTCCCAGCGCGCGGTGTGAAACGTGTGGCCCTTGAAATCGCTGATCCCGGGGATGCCCGGCAGCTTGGGCCGGTTCGCGGGCCCGGTGGCCTGCACCACGAAGCGGGCTCGAATGTTGTCGTCCCGGTGCGTGGACACGCGCCAGCGCCGGTCGTCCTCGTCCCAGCGCACCTCCGTGACGCGGGTCTGGAAGACGGCCCGGTCGTAGAGCCCGAAGTACTCCGCCACGCGCTTGCTGTGGTCGAAGATCTCGGGCGCGTAGGAGTACTTCTCCTTCGGCATGAAGCCGGTTTCCTCGAGCAGCGGCAGGTAGCAGTAGGACTCGATGTCGCACTGCGCGCCCGGGTAACGGTTCCAGTACCACGTCCCGCCGAAATCCCCGCCGGAGTCGATGATGCGGAAGTTGGTGATGCCCCGCTCCTTCAGCCTGGCCCCGGCCATCAGGCCGCTGAACCCGGCCCCGATCACCGCAACGTCGATCTCTATATCGAGCGGCTCGCGGTCGAAGTCCGGGTCGGCGTAGGGATCGTCATGGGCGTAATGCGCGAACTCGGACGCCGCCTCGATGTACTGGTTCTCCCCGTCCTCGCGAATCCGCTTGTCCCGCTCGGTGCGGTATTTCTCGCGCAGGGCACCCGGGTCGAAGTCCAGGTCGGGGAAGAGGTTGTGCAGTCTCTCGCGTTCAGATGCCATCGCGTGCTCCGGTGGGTACGGTCGTCATGCGGGAAGATCGTAACCCATGATGCAGGGCCACGCCGCGCGGTCGCCGACGGGGTGGGAACGGGCCGCCATAAGGGCGGCCCCCACATTTCAACGCGAGTAACGTACCGACACGCCCCACGTCCTTGGCGGCGCGAAGTGCGAGAGCGTGCCACCGGTGGTCGCATTGGGCGTGTGCATCGCGACGTACTCCTCGTCGGCGATGTTCTCCACGAAGCCCATCACCCGCACGGCGCCCGCCGCACGTCCCCCCGGACTCCACAGCAGGCGCGCATTGCTGAGCCCGAAGGCGTCCTGTCTTGCGAAGTCGTTGTTGAAGACCGTGTGGTAGTGGTCGCCCGTGTGCGCGTACTCGCCGCGGGCCGTGAGCATCCCGCCGCCCGAAAGCGGGAAGTCGTACTCCGCGCTCAGCGTCGCCTTCAGGTTCGGCGCCCGCAACAGGTCGTTGCCTTTCAGTTGCTGCAGGCAGGAGAGGCCCCCGGCATCGCAGTCCATACCGATATGCGGATTCAGCGGGTCCGTCGACGTGAAGTCCAGAAATGTTGCCTTGAGCAGCGAGATGGAACCTTCGAGGCGGAACCGGTCCGTCGCCAGCCACAGCAACTCCGCCTCCAACCCATAGGTCTTCGCGTCCGTGGCGTTCTCGGCGACCGAAGCGTTGTTGACGAACAGCCGCGCCTGAAAGTCCGAATAGTCATAGTAGAAAGCGGACAGGTTGACCTGCATCGTGTTGTTCAGGAAACGCGACTTGCTGCCGAGTTCCAGCGCCACCAGCGTCTCCGGGTCGAAGCCGTTGCCGCACGTACCGCCGTTGAAGCCGCCGGACTTGAAGCCGGTGGAGACGGAGCCATAGACCATCGTGTCCGCGGACAGGTCGTAGTCCAGACCGACCTTGCCCGTGATCTCGCTCCACTCGTCCGTCGCCTGGAGGCCCAGGCAGAAGTCCCCCCCGAGGTTGTTCAGCACGGACTGGCTGTAGTCCTTGGTGTCTTCGGTCCAGCGGATGCCCGCGGTGCCCCGCATGCGGTCGGAGAAGCTGTAGGTCGTCTGCCCGTAGACCGCCTTGGAGGTGGTGTCCTGGAAGATCTGGAACTGCAGGAACGGTATGGCCGAGGCCGAGCCGTCCAGCTTGGTCCCGAACGCCGCCAGCGAACCCGGAGGCAGCGGACCGCCCAGGCCCGCGAAGATGCCGAAGATGGCCTCGAAGGTCGCCTGGAGGGCCGGCAACTCGTAGTCCCACAGCTCCTCGATCTCGGAGCTGTAGTAGTAGACCCCCGTGATCCAGTCCCACCGCGCCGCGCTACCGCTCAGCGTGAACTCCTGCGACCATTCGTCGTTGTCCTGGTAGCAGAGCACCGTCAGGGCATCGATGTCCGAACCGTCGAGGCTCAGGTACGGACAGTCCTGCTGGATCTGGAAATAGGAAGTGATCGACTTGAACTCGACCGCTTCGCTCACATCCCACGCCAGCACCGCCGACAGGCCGTGTGATTCGCGATAGGAAGCGAAGCCGCCGGTGGAATACGAGTTGCGCGGATCGGTGCTCCATACACCGGGCCGGCTGAGATTCAGTCCCAGCGCTTCCTCGCACGAAGCAGCGCCGCAGAAGTTGCCGGGCTGACTCAGGATCCCGCCCGGATTGCCGGTGCTCAGCAACAGCGGCGGCACCGGGTGGTCGTCCGTCACTACCCACGGCGGGCCGGTCACTTCGCTGTCGGTGTATTCGGCGCGCAGCACGATCTCCACGCGGTCGCTCGGGCTGATGACCGCCGAGAGCTTCGCCAGCGTGGCAGTCGCGGCGTCCTCGTCGCGACCAAGCAGACGGTTTTGCGTGTAGCCGTCGCGCTCGTCGTGCGCGACGGCGGCACGCACGGCGAACG
The DNA here is from genome assembly GCA_963664635.1 of Pseudomonadales bacterium. Lineage (GTDB taxonomy): Bacteria > Pseudomonadota > Gammaproteobacteria > Pseudomonadales > Azotimanducaceae > VXNE01. The sequence goes on from OY761542.1 coordinate 3,486,135, forward strand.
TCCCCGGGGCGATGGGCATGTCGCCGGAGAGTTCGACGCGGGTCCGGTCATAGTCACCGTAGAGGGCCACCGCGCTGAACGTCGGTTCCTCCCCCGGCAGGCGCGTCACGACGTTGACGCTTCCTCCCGTCGAGTTCCGTCCGAACAGCGTGCCCTGCGGTCCCCGCAACACCTCGATGCGCTCGACGTCGAAGAGCAGCGAAGACGACGACACCAGGCCGCCCCGATACATGCCGTCGGTGTGCAGCGCCACGCCCGGCTCGGCGCTCATCTCGGAGATGTCGACGCCGACGCCGCGCATGGTCATCTGTGCCATGTCGGCGAGTTCGTTGAACATCAGCGCCGGTACCACGAACTGCACCTGCGCGAAGTCGTCGAGACCGCGGATCTCGATGGTCTCGCGGGACACCGCCGTCACGGCGATCGGCGTCTCCTGCAGGGAAGCCTCGCGCTTCTCGGCGGTCACCACGATCTCCTCGATCTCCGCGGCGGAGGCCGTGATCCCCGAGGCGCCGCATGCAAGCACCGCCAACAGGCGAATGCCGTCCTTCCCGAACGTCGGTACTTTCAACACTCTCTTCCTCTCCTCTCGATCCAGGCTGCCCCGGCCTATTGGCGAGACCCGGCCTTCGGGTCCACCGAACGCAGCCGGCCAGGCCCCCTGCCCGCACCCGCCGTCGTCGCGCGGTCGAACCATTCGTCCGCGCCAAAATCGTTGTAGGCCCGCAGGGTCGCCTTGATGCGCGCCAGGGAGCCATCGGGGTACGACGCCAGTTCTTCGACGAGTCGCTCAGTCTCCGCCACCACGGCGCCGTCCGGCACACAGGAGTACGCAACGCCCAGTTGCGCGAGTTCGGGACCGAAGAACCGCCGGCCGGTCAGTGTCATCCTTGCCGCCAGCGCCTCGCCGTGCCGCAGCCTGAGCCACGCCATGTTGTACGGCGCCGCCAGGCCCTGCCGGACCTCTCCGACCTGCAGGAACGCGCCCTCCCCCGCGATCATCAGATCGGCTGCGAGGGCCACCGCCGCGCCGCCGTTGATTCCGTAACGCTCGAAGGCCGCGACAATGGGCTTCGGACACTCGAACAGCGCCTTGTGGGCGCCCCGCCAGATGGAGCCGAACCTGGGCATCCACTCGGGCTCCGGGTCAGCATTGAACGCCTTGAGGTCCAGGCCGGAACAGAACGCTCCACCCGCGCCGCGGAACAGGATGCAGCGCACGCCCGGATCGCCGGAAAGTTCCGCCACGCCTTCCGCCAGCGCGCCGCCCAGTTCGCCGTCGATGGCGTTGCGGCGCTCGGGCCGGTTCAGGACGAGTTCAGCCCAGCCATCCCGGGCAACGACTTCCACGACCGCCATGTCAGGACTCTCCTCGCCGACCTTGCCGACGCTCCAGGCCAGCCTCCCCGCGCCGCATCGTAACACCTCCGTCCATGGGGCAGACCGGGGCTCACCAGAGCAGCAGGACCAGCCCGACGACCATGAGCAGCGCGCCCCCGACCTCCCTGATCCGCACGCGTTCCCGGAACAGCGCGACACCGGCCGCAAAGGCGAACAGCAGTTCGACCTGCCCGAGCGCGCGCACGTAGGCGGCCGCCATCAGCGTCATCGCGGAGAACCACCCGGCCGACGCGAGCATTCCCGCCAGGCCCACCCACGCCGCCGCGCGCCAGGCCCGCGCCACGCGCCCGAGCGACCCGGGTTCGCGCCACGACAGGTAAGCACCCATGCCGACGGTCTGCATGGCGGTGGCGCCGAGCAGGGTGACGGCCGCGCGCACGAAGAACTCTCCTTCCGGCAGGGCCAGCGACGCCCCCCGGTAGCAGACGGCCGACACCGCGAAGCCGGCGCCGGCGGCGATGCCGAGCCAGGCGCCTCTCGCCCGACCCGCCTCGACCAGCGCACGGGGCCCGGCGGCGCCGCCGAGGGAGAGAAGCATGACGCCGGCAAGGCTCACAAGGATGCCGCCGAGCGCCAACGGGCTCACCGCGTCCCCCAGGAACACGAAGCCGAACGCCGCCGTCTGGACCGTTTCGGTCTTCGAATAGGCGGTGCTTGCGGCAAAGTTCCGGTGCCCGAAGCTGCGGATGAGCGCGACCGTGCCGAGGGCCTGGAAGAAACCACCGGCCAACACGTTCCCGAACCAGAGCGCGTTCGGGGCGGGAAGGTCCTGGCCTCCCGGGAAGGCGAGCAGCAGGACGAACAACGCCGCGAACGGCAGCGCGTAGCAGAAGCGGACGTACGCGGTCGCCTCGGCGGAGAGCCGCTCCGTCAGCCGCTTCTGGAGCGCCGAGCGGAGGTTCTGGCAGAAGGCCGACAGGACCGTGATGGGGATCCAGAGGTCCACTCGGAGGAGTTGCCGGTTGCCGCTTCGGCCCGGGTGGTCAGGAAGGTTCCTCCGCCGTCCCCGCGAAGTGTCCGTAGCCGCCCCGGAAGAACAGGAGCGGCCCGCGCTCGCCGTCGAGGATGTCGATGTCCAGCACCCGGCCCACCGCGATGGTGTGGTCTCCCGCGTCGTGCTCGGCCTCGAGGGCGCAGTCCACGTACGCCAGCACGCCGTCGAGGATGGGCGCCCCGGAGTCCCCGCGCCGCCACCCGATATCGGCTACCCGGCCGCGCTGGGCGAACACGTCCGACAGCTCCTGCTGGTCCTCGCCGAGCACGTTGATGCAGAAGCGCCCGGTGTCACGGATCTTCGGCCAACTCGTGCTGCTCCTGCCAGGGCAGACGGCAATCAGGGGCGGCTCGAGGGACAGCGAGACGAACGACTGCGCCGCGAAGCCCACCATGCCTCCGCTCGGCGCACCGGTCACGATCACGACACCGGTGCAGAACTGGCCCATGGTGTCGCGGAACTCGCGGCCGTGGAACTTCGTCATGGTGTCCTTCCGTGCATCATGCGGCGACCGGAGCATAGCGAGCGGCGACGATTGTTTCATGACCGGCCGGCGTGGCTGGGCCGAAGCGCGGACACGCAGCGAACGGATTCCATCCCGCAGGGGACGGGCTTGTCCCGTCCCGACTCGAACTCACGCCGGCTGCCGGCGCGGGCGACCACAAGGGCCGCCCCCGCAGCTTGTGTCGCAGGGGCACTGCCGTTCCGTTCTACGGCGCCAGCCCATAAAATGCCGCGCCCATGGTCGAACTCAGCGCTTCCGTCCCCAGCGCGTCGAAACAGACCTTCGCGGCCCTCGACCTCGGTTCGAACAGTTTCCACCTCATCGTCGCACTCGACCAGGGCGGGCGGTTGCAGGTCGTCGACCGCCACCGCGAGATGGTGCGGCTGGCAGCCGGCCTGGGGGACACCCGGGAACTCGCCCCGGAAACGGCACGGCGCGCCCTCGCCTGCCTCGAGCGGCTCGGGCAGCGCCTGCGCGAACTCCCGCCACGGAACGTCCGCGTCGTCGGCACGAACACCCTGCGCAAGGCCCGCAACAGCCGCAGCTTCATCCGGCGCGCCGAGAAGGCCCTCGGCCACCGTATCGAGGTCATCAGCGGCCGCGAGGAGGCACGGCTCATCTACCTGGGGGTGTCACACTCGCTCGAGGACGACCGGGACTCCCGGCTAGTCGTGGACATCGGCGGCGGCAGTACGGAGATCATCCTCGGCAGACGCTTCCAGCCACGCCTCATGGAAAGCCTGTTCATCGGCTGCGTGGGATTGTCGGACCGGTTCTTCCCGGCCGGCAGCATCACCGCGGCCGCAATGGAGGCTGCCGAGCGTGCCGCGCGGCAGGAACTCGAGCCCGTCGAGCAGATCTTTCTGGCCCACGGCTGGGACACCGTGATCGGCGCTTCCGGAACCCTGCTGGCCGTCTGCGGCGTCGCACAGAGCGAGACGGGCGCCAGGGAAATCACTGCGGAGGGCCTGCGCCACGTCCGCGAGCGGCTGCTGCATGCGGGGCATGTCGAACGCCTCGACTTCCCGGGCGTCGGCACCGAGCGCGCCCCGGTGTTTCCGGGCGGAGTCGCCATCCTCTCCGCGATTTTCGCGGCGCTGCGCATCGAGCGCATGTCCGTCTCCGACGGAGCCCTGCGCGAAGGGCTCCTGCACGACCTGCTCGGCCGTGTCCACGACGAGGACATCCGCGACAAGACCGTCGCCAACCTGGCCGAGCGTTACCACATAGACCACGCCCACGCACAGCGCGTGCTGCGCACCGCCGACAACCTCCTGGAGCAGGTCGGCCCGGCGTGGGGGCTCGACGATCCCGACCTCGAAGCGATACTCCGCTGGAGCGCAACGCTGCACGAGATCGGCCTCGACATCGCCCACAGCCAATACCACAAGCACGGCGGATACCTGCTCGACAACATGGACCTGCCGGGCTTCTCCCGTTCCGAACAGCACCGCCTGTCCCTGCTCGTACGCGCCCACCGCCGCAAGTTCCCGGCCGACGACTTCGTCGATGACGAGGACATCCTGCGGCTGTGCGTCCTGCTCCGCGTCGCCGTGGTGCTGCATAGGGGACGGACCGACACCCCGCTACCGTCGTTCGGCGTGTCGGCACGCCGCCGGAGCATCCGGCTGTCGTTGTCCCGGAGGTGGCTGCAGGCGCACCCGCTGACGGAGCTCGATCTCGAACAGGAGGCGGAGTACCTGGCCGCCGCCGGCATCGAGTTGCGCGCCGCCGCCAGGTAGGGGATCGGCCAACGCTATTCCGTCGAGGGCCGCCCCCGCATCAATCCGGAAGCTCCTCGAGCAGCAGTTCCTGGGCGGCGACCCGTTTGCCCGTCTCCGGGCCCTGCTCGTACGTCCCGTCGGATTTCAGTTCCCACTTCGTGGAGTCCGCCAGGTAGAGCTCGAGGTCGCGGATCACGCTGCGGCGCAAGCGCTCTTCCGCGATCGGGAAACAGGTCTCCACGCGGTTGAAGAAGTTGCGCTGCATCCAGTCCGCGCTCGACAGGTACACCCGCGGCTCGCCGCCGTCGGCGGACCCGTTCTCGAAGTAGAACACGCGCGTGTGCTCGAGGAACCGGCCGATCACCGAGAACACGCGGATGTTTTCCGAGACGCCCGGAATGCCCGGTCGCAGCGCGCACATCCCGCGGACGATCAGATCGATAGACACGCCAGCCTGGGAGGCGCGATACAGGGCCTGGATCGAGCGCGGCTCCACCAGCGAGTTCATCTTCGCGATCACCCGCGCCGGCAGGCCGTTCTGCGCGTTCGCGATCTCGGTCTCGATGTGCTCGAGCAAGGTGCTGTGCAGGGTGAATGGCGACTGCAGCATCTTCTTCAGGCGACCGGCGCGGCCCATCGTGGTCAACTGCTTGAACACCTTCTGCACGTCCTGCCCGAGCGCCTCGTCACAGGTGAACAGGCCGTAGTCCGTGTAGAGGCGGGCCGTGCGCGCGTGGTAGTTCCCGGTGCCGAGGTGCACGTAGCGGACGAGCTTGCGGCCCTCCCGCCGGATCACCATGGACATTTTCGCGTGGGTCTTGTACCCCACGACGCCGTAGACGACCTGTGCGCCCGCTTCCTGCAGGTGGGTCGCCAGCTCGATGTTCTCCGCCTCGTCGAAGCGGGCGCGCAATTCGATGACGACCAGCACTTCCTTGCCGTTCCCGGCCGCGTCGACCAGGGCCTTGACGACCGCCGAGTCCGCCCCGGTCCGGTACAGCGTCTGGCGGATGGCGACCACGCTCGGATCGCTCGCCGCCTGGCGCAGGAAGTCGACCACCGGCGCGAACGAGTCGAAGGGGTGGTGCAGCAGCACATCCCCTTCGCGGATGGCGCTGAACACGTCGGCCGCGCGCTGGATGCGGCGCGAAATGCGCGGCGTGAAGCCCGGGTACTTGAGGTCGGGACGGTCCACCAGGTCGGGTATCTGCATCAGTCGCATGAGGTTGACGGGGCCGCTGCAGTGATAGACATCCATGTCGTTCAGATCGAACTGTCCCTGCAGGAAGCGTTCGACCGGACCGGGGCACTCCTGCGCGAGTTCCATGCGCACCGCGTCGCCGAAGCGGCGCGAGGGCAGCTCGCCTTCCATGGCGCGCAGCAGGTCGTCCACCTCCTCCTCGTCCAGCAACAGGTCGCTGTTGCGCGTCACGCGGAACTGGTAACAGCCCGAGGCCTTCATGCCAGCGAACAGCTCGTCCACGTGCGCATGGATGATCGACGAGAGGAACACGAACTCGTGGGGGGCGTCGGCGTGGGTGTCCGGCAGGCGGACTACCCGGGGCAGCGCGCGCGGCGCCTGCACGATGGCCATGCCACTGCTGCGGCCGAAGGCATCCTTGCCGTCGAGGGTCACGATGAACGTGAGACTCTTGTTGAGCGGGCGCGGAAACGGATGCGACGGGTCGAGCCCGATGGGCGAGAGGATGGGCTCGAGTTCGCGGTTGAAGTACCGCTTCAGCCATTGCCGCTGGCGCTTGTCCCAGGTGGCGCGGCGGCGAAAACGGATCCCCTCGGCGTCCAGCAGCGGGAACAGCACGTCGTTCAGCACGCGGTACTGCTCCGCGACCAGTTCGTGGCTCATGTCCGCGATGCGGCGCAACTGCTCGGAAGGCGTCAGGTTGTCCACGCCCCGGTGCGTGCCTCCCAGGGCTTCCTGGTGCTTGAGGCCCGCGACCCGAATCTCGAAGAACTCGTCGAGGTTGGAACTCGAGATGCACAGAAAGCGCAGGCGCTCGAGAAGCGGGACATCGTCCTTCTTCGCCTGCTCCAGCACGCGCCGGTTGAACTCAAGGAACGCGAGTTCGCGATTGATGTAGAGGTCCGGAGCTGTGAGGTCGATCGTCTCCATCGGGGCTGCCCGTCCCGGAAATGGGCCCGGAGGGTCGGGAGCCGGATTCTACACCCGCCGGGCGCCCGGGGCCGCCGCGGCAGCGCGGCGCGTGTCAGCGCCGCGCGGCGCTGAACTCTCCGAAGCGGTGGAAGTCCTCCCGGATCATCAGGAGCGCCGGCACGAGGAACAGGATGATGAAGCTCGCGAACACGATCCCGGTCGCGAGGCTCACCGCCATCGGGACCAGGAACTGCGCCTGGGTGCTGGTCTCGAAAAGCATGGGCGCGAGACCGAGGCCGGTGGTGGCGGTGGTCAGGAAGATGGCCCGGAAGCGGCGGCGGGAGGCGGCGACCACCGCCTCGATCGGAGACACGCCCATGGTGCGCCGGTGATAGTTGTACCGGTCCACGAGCACGAGGGAGTCGTTGATGACCACCCCGCTCAGCGCCACGATGCCGAAGATCGAGATGAACGAGAGGTCGTAGCCGAGCAGGAAGTGACCGACGAACGCGCCCGAGGCGCCGAACGGGATCGCCGCCAGGACGACGAAGGGCTGGGCGTAGCTGTGCAGCACCGACGCCAGCAGGGCGTAGATCACCAGCAGCGCGACGAGCGCCAGGCGGCCGAGCGAGGCGATGTCCTGGGCCTGCTCGCGCCCGAGCCCGGCCTGCACGATCTGCAGCCCCGGGTAGTCCGCCCGCAGAGGCGGAAAAAGCTCCGTCTCGATGCGGCCGATGACCTCGTTGGGCGTGGCGAGCGCCGTGTCCACGTCGCCCGACACCGTGACGATGCGTCTTCCGTCAACGCGGTTGATCTCCGAGAAGCTGCGTGACTCGGAGACGCGCGCGACCGTCGACAGCGGCGCCTCCGTGCCGTCCGCGAGGCGGATGCGCACGTTGAAGAAATCCCGCGTGCTGCTGCGCTGCTCCCGGGGATAGCGCACCATGACCTTGAGTTCTTCGCGCCCGCGCTGGATGCGGTGCACCTCTTCGCCGAAGAAGTGCTGGCGGAGCTGGCGGGCGACGATGGCCGGAGACAGTCCCGCGGCCTCCCCGGCGGCGGTCAGTGCGATGTCGTACTGGCGCTTGCCGAGACTCACCGTGTCCTGGATCTCGGCGGTTCCCGGAATCCCGGCCATGCCCATCTTCAGGCGTTCGACCGCTTCGAGCAGAATGTCGTCGTCCCGATGCGACAACTCGTACTCGATGTCGCCCCCGCCGAAGAAGTCGGTCGCAAACGAAAGGCGTTCCACGCCCGCGATCGTGCCCACCTTGTCCCGCCACAGGCGCCCGAGTTCCCGGGCCGACAGCGTGCGGGCCGGCTCGCGCTCGAGCTGCACGTCGACCGTGGCCATGTGACTGCCGAACGCGGACGTTCCCGGGCCGCCTGGCCCGCCGCCGCTGGTCGCGATCCGGCCTCCCACGGTGACGTTGACCGTCTTGATCGACGTGCCGCCCACGTCCTCGTCCACCGCGCGCACCGCCGCGGCGATGCGGGTAGCCGCCTCCCGCGTGGTCTCGAACGGCGTACCGACCGGGAACTCCAGCGACGCGCTCATTTCCTCGGCTTCCAGCGCCGGGAAGAAGATGAACCGCACCGCACCCGTCGACACGAGGGAGAACGCCGCCCCGATCAGCATCAGGCCGGCGAGCAGGGTGAGGTAGCGGTGCCGCACCGCGCGCCGGACACCCGCGGTGACGACCTCGTCGCGGAAGCGCATGACGGCGCGTCCGATGGCGTTCTGGAGCGTGTCCAGCGGCCAGCGGCTCCAGCCCCCCGGGTGCGAGAGGTGCGACGGCAGGATCAGGAAGGCCTCCACGAGCGACATGCCGAGCACGGCGATCACGACGATCGGCACCGGGCCCAGGATCTGCCCGAACGTCCCGGTCAGCAGCAGCAGCGGTGCGAACGCCGCCATGGTCGTCAGCACGCCGACGAACACCGGCGAGAACACCCCGCGCACCCCCGCGATCGAGGCTTCCGGCCCCACGTGCTCTCCGGCCTCGCGCTCGGTGATGATGTTCTCGCCCACCACCACCGCGTCGTCCACCACGATCCCGATGACGATGATCAGCGCGAACAGCGACACCATGTTGATGCTCACGCCCAGGTAGGGCAGCAGCAGGAAGGCGCCCATGAAGGAGATCGGCACGCCCATCGCCACCCAGAACGCGAGCCGCAGGTCGAGCATCAGGACGAGGAACAGGAACACGAGCGCGAACCCGAGCGTGCCGTTGCGCAGTAGCAGGCTCAGGCGACCCGCCAGGATCTCCGTCTGATCCGCCCAGACCGCGAGGTCGACGCCCGCCGCCGGTTCGAGCGTCGCCACCCGCTGCTTCACCGCGTCCGCGATCTCGATGGCGTCCTCGGCCTCGGATTTCCGCACCCGCACGAAGATGCTGTCGCGGCCCTCGTATTGGTTGATGAGGTCGACGTCCGCAAACCCGTCCCGGATGACCGCGACGTCGCCGAGGCGCAGGATGCTGCCGTCGGGCGCGGCACGCAGCACGATGTCCTCGAATTCCTCGCCCGTCTCGCGCTTGGCGTTGGTGCGCAGCAGGAGGTCGCCGGCCCCCGTGCGGATCTCCCCGGAAGAAAGGTTGAGCGAAGACGCGCGCACGGCGGCCGCCACCTGGCTCATCGACAGGTCGTGGCGCCGCAGGGCTTCCTCGCGCACCTCGATGGCGATCTCGTAGTCCCGCGTGCCCTGCAGTTCGACCAGCGACACCTCCGGCAGCGCCAGCAGCTCCTGTTCGAGCCACTCCGCCGCCGCCCGCAGGGCCCGCTCCCCGCGGTCCGACGCGACCACGAGGGTGATGACGTCGCTGATGGTCTCCGCGACGACGATGTCCACCTCCTCCGCGTCGAGCGGAGGAAAGTCCGCGATGCGGTCGACCGCGGTTTCGATGTCGTTGCGCACCTTGATCTCGTCGACCCGGTCCTTGAGCTCGACCCGCACGACGCCCATGTTCTCCGAAGCGGTCGAAGAGACCCGCTCGACCCCGTCGATCCCGAGGGTGGCTTCTTCCACGCGGCGCGTGATGCCTTCCTCGACCTCCGACGGGGTGGCGCCCGGATAGGGCACGGTGATGGAAATGATGCCGGGGTCGAGCGTGGGGAAGATCTGCGCCGTGAGCCCCAGGGCCGAGAGGAGCCCGCCGATCAGCAGGACGGCCATCACGAGGTTGCCGGCGACGGAGTTGTAGGAAAACGCGGCGACGACGCCGCGGCGCGCCCCCGTCGCGGCCGCGCTCCGCAGGGCTCCCTGGTCGCTCATGCCCTGCAGCTAGCCCGCCACGCGCACGGCGAGCCCGTCGCGGCCGCCGGGCGCCGCGCCGATCACGACCCCGTCGCCCGGATCGAAGGCGCGTACCACCAGGCCCTCCGGCGAGCGCCCGAGAACGGTCACGTCCTGGCGCCGAAGCTGTCCGTCCACCACCCGCCAGACATGTCCTCCCGCCTGCTCCGCCGCGTCCGGCAGCAGGAACGTGTCATCCACCTCCGGACCGTGCACGGTGACGTCGACGAACGTGCCCGGGGCGATCTGTGCGTCCACCGGAAGACCCAGGTAGAGCTTCGCGAAGCGCGTGCGGGCATCGAGCTCGGCGGAGACGCGCTCCACGGTCGCCTCGAGCCGCATGCCCGGCGCCCGTACGGTCGCCGTGCGTCCGACGGCCGGCTCGAGGCGCGCCAGTTCATCCTGCGCGACCGGGGCCACCGCCTCCAGGGCGTCGAACGCGAACGCCTGCCCGAAGGGCTGGTTCCGCGTCAGCATCTGGCCGACCTCCGCGGTCGTCTCCGTCACCTTGCCCGCGAACGGCATCGAAAAACGCGTACGCGTGAAGTCGAGATCGGCGACGGCGAGCCGCGCCCTGGCCGACTCGACCCGCGCCCGGGCCTGCGCGATCTGCGGCAAGCGGGCCACCAGGGGCGGGACGCGCTGCCCGGGATGGAGAATGGCGTAGTTGGCCCGTGCCGCATCGCTCTCGGCGAGACGGAGGCGCAGGTCGGCCTGGGCGGATGCGACGTCGGCCCGGGCCTGCTCGAGGCCCAACTCGAAGTCGCGTGGCTCGATGGTCAGAAGCACTTCGCCCGCGGCGAACGCGCCGCCCGCCCGCAACGACTCGGAAACCGCGACGATGCGTCCGCCGACCTGCGGCGTGAGCGCGACAAGGCTGCGTGCGTCAATGGTCCCGGTCGCTTCGACCTCGACGACCGTCGACACCGGGACCGGTATGACGACGCTGACGAGGGGAGCGAGGCTCATGGGCCCACCGGCGCCCGGGCCGCCGGGGGCGCCAACCGGCGCCACGGTGGGCGACCGTGACAGGGCGACCGCGACCCCGACCAGGGCCAGGACGACGGCGATCTGCAGCGGACCGACCCAGCGCAGCTTGCGCTTCGGGCGATCCGGAGCGGTGGCGGTCTCGCCGACGTCGCCTTCCGCCGCCGCGCCCGCCGGCGCGTCGGACGGGAGCTCCATGCTCTCCGGCACCTCCGACAGCCGCGCGGGCGCAACCGCTTCGCTCGCGGACGCCTCGTCGGCGACTGCGCCGGCCGTGTCCGGAGCCCCCGCAGGCCCAGGCTCCCGTGCAAAGGCCTTCCGACTGAAGAGGCGAGGCCTCTTGATCACCTTCATTGCGCGCCCGCGGTTCGACCCGTGGTCGATTCTACGCAAAAGCCGCGGCAATTCGTCGCCGCCTGTCGAGTGACCGACGGGGCATGGCGCATGTCCGGGGCATCCACGACGCCGGGTTATCATCCGCGCCCATGTTCCAGTTCGCGAACACGTGGCCGCGCTACCGCGGGCGAACACAGCGCATCCTCGCCGCGTACAGGGTGTTCCTGGAGGATCCGGCCAAAGGGCTCCATCCGCAGCAGGTCGCCCGCGGGGCGGGCATGTCGATGCTGGCCGCGGCCGCGCTCCTCGAAGGTGTTCCGGAACTGTTCGTGAAGCTCCCCAAACGCGACGGCCTGACCCGCTACCGGCTGAACAGCCGCACCACTGCCGCGGATCCGGAAGATATCGAGGCGTTCGTCCTGCGCGCGGCGCGCCGTGAGAGCTGGGTCCTGTACGCCGGCGCGGCGATGCTCCTGCTCGCCGTCCTCATGGTGGTGCTGCTGATGCGCGCATCATGACGGGTCGACGACATGCCTGAATCCCTCTCTGCCGACCTCGAGCGGCTGCGCGACGATACGGACGCCCTGGCCCGCGACGTACTCGTCCCGCTGGCCGAGGATGCGTCCGCCAATCGGGCGCGCATCGTCGCCGCGGCGAAGGATGCGGGCCTGTTCGCGATGACCCAGCCCCGGGCGTTCGGCGGGACGGCGGCGAGCACGCTCGCCCTGACCGTCGTGCGGGACACGCTCGGCCGCCACAATCTCACCCATCTTCCCGTGTTCGGTCCGGGCCCCGGCGTCCTTGCCGGCGCCGGCGAGCCCGTCGCCAGCCGTTACCTGGCGCCGCTGATGGCGGGGGAGAAGCGGGGTTCCTTCGGCTTCACCGAACCGGACGACGCCGAGCGGGCCACCTGGGGCCGGCTGGACGGTGACACGCTGACCGTGAACGGCCAGAAGTCGTACATCACCGGTGGCGTGGACGCCGACTTCATCAATGCGCTGGTCGAGATCGAGGGCGCCGGGCCGGCCATGGTGGTCATCGACACCGACCGAGAGGGCGTGCGCATCCGCGAACGCTTCGGCTCCCTCGACGGCTCCCACCACGCGTACTTCGAGTTCCACGACGTGGCGGTGCCGGCCGCCAACATCGTCGGCACGCCGGGCGACGGCCTGCCCCGGGCGCTGCGCCAGATCGGCGACACGCGCGTGGCATTCGCCGCCGAGTCCGTCGGCCTGATGCGCTGGGTGCTCGACTTCGTCACCGCGCACCTCGAAGCGCCGCATCGCAGCGGCGCGCCCCTCGGCGCGCGGGAAGGCGTGCGCCTGCGCTACGCGGATCTGCGCATCCGGGCCTACGCCGCGCGCTCGATGGTGTACCGGACAGCGCGCCTGGCCGATGCCGGCGAGAACGTCGTCAATGAAGGTATCGCCTGCAAGGTGTTCGCCACCGAGGGCGTGGGCGAGATCGTGGATACGGCCATCCAACTGCTCGGGGGCAAGGCGCTGACGCTCGGACATCCCCTGGAGCGCCTCTACCGGCGCGTCAGGGCGCTGCGGCTCGCCGAGGGCGCCAGCGACATCCTGCGGCTCAACCTGGCCCGCGGGCGGCTGGACCTGAAGAAAGGCCGGATTTAACCCGCATTTCTCACCAGGGGCCGTGATGATCGCGGAGGATCCTGGTTCTGTGCGCGTGCTCGCGATATATATGCAAATTGGATATGCAGTGTTAGATTTGCATACATGATAGAGCGAGAGATCCAACCCCGCCTGGCCCGTCTGATCGACCGAAACCCCGCGGTGGTACTGACCGGGCCGCGCCAGGTCGGCAAGACGACGCTTGCCTTGACCGTCATCGCAAGACGTCCAGCCACGTACGTCGACCTCGAACGGCCTTCCCACCTGGCCAGGGTCGCCGACATCGAGCAGTACTGCGCCGAACATGCCGAAGAGCTGGTGGTGTTCGACGAAATCCACCGGACTCCGGACCTGTTCGCTCCCCTGCGAGGCATCGTCGACGAGCGCCGGCGCGCGGGGTCCGCGCCGGGCTCCTTCCTGTGCCTCGGGTCGGCGTCTGTCGAATTGCTCAGGCAATCGAGCGAGACCCTGGCCGGCCGTCTTGCCGTGTGCGAGTTGCACCCCCTTGCGGCCCCGGAGGTGCCGGAGCGCGACCTGGGCTCACTGTGGTGCCGCGGCGGGTTTCCGGAGAGCTACCTGGCGCCGAACGACGCAGAGAGCCTGGACTGGCGCCTTGCGTTCATCGAGACCTACCTGCGGCGGGACATCCCCCAGCTCGGTCCGCGCATACCCGCCGAGACCCTGCGCCGCTTTTGGACGATGCTCGCCCACAATCAGGGGCAGACACTCAACGCAGCAGCCCTGGCGCGGGGGCTCGACGTCACCGGAACGACCGTCGCAAGATATCTCGACCTGATGTCGGACCTGTTGCTCGTGCGCCGTCTGCAACCCTGGACGAGCAACCTGCGACGACGCCTGATCAAGGCGCCCAAGGTCTACATCCGCGACAGCGGGATCTGCCACGCCCTGCTCGGCGTCCGGACTCTCGACGACCTGTTCGGCCACCCCGTGATCGGGGGCAGCTGGGAGGGATTCGTCATCGAGAACATCCTCCGCGTGCTGCCGGCCGGGGCGTCGTGGGGCTACTACCGCACCGCCGGGGGGGCGGAGGTCGACCTGATCGTGGAGTCCGGGGGCACGCTCTGGGCCGTCGCGATAAAGCGCAGCTCGGCGCCGACGGTCTCCCGGGGTTTCCACTCCGCCTGCGAGGACCTGCGACCGGCCGCCAGGTTCGTGGTCCACGGCGGCGCCGAGAGTTTCCCGCTGACCAAGGACATACGGGCAGTAAGCCTCTCGGACATGATCGCGCTGGCGCGTCTCGGCCCCTAACCTCCGTACCGCTCGCGGTTCTCTTCCTTGCGGCTCGCGCTCTTGCGCAGCAGCACGAACACGGCCCCGGCGCCCCCCTGACGCGGCGGCGCGCTCGAACAGGCGATGACCTCCGGGGCCTGCTCCATCCAGTGCGCGACGTAGCTCTTCATCCGTCCCGGCGTCGCGCTGCGCACGCCGCGGCCGTGCAGGATCGCCACGCAACGCCAGCCCCGGCCGCGGCACACGGCGAGGAAGCGGTACACGTCCTGGCGCGCCTCCTCGATCGTGCGCCGGTGCAGGTCGAGCTGCGCCTCGACCGGGTACGCGCCGGTCTTGAGCTTGTGGAACACCGCGGGCTGCACACCGTCCTTCTTCCACTCGGAGCGCTCGTCGGGCCCGAGCGGCGGGACTTCGCCGCTGTGCAGGTAGTTCGGGTCGAATTCGAGTTCCGTCGCGACGGCGGCGACCCGGCGTCGACGCTGGCCCGGCGTCGAAGTGCTGCGGCGCTCGTCCGGCAGGCGGCGCGAGTCGAGCGGCTCGACGCCCTGCATGGCTTCGCGGAAGGCGTCGTCGTTCACGGCTCGATGGACGGATAGCGGGCCGAGCGCGTGCCGGGGATCGCGTGGTTGTCGGCGTCGTGGTACGTGAAGACGACCGAGAACTTCACGCGGTCGGAGTCGTTGCGCCCGGCGGCATGGAACAGGCGGCAGTGGAAGAACAGCACGTCGCCCGTTTCCAGCTCGAGGGGCACCGCCGAGGCGATCAACGCGGCGTTTTCCGGCGCTTCCGGGCGCAGGAACAGGTCGCGGTCGAGGCGACCCCGCCCCACGCGCAGGGCGTGGCTGCCAGGAATCACCCACAGGGCCCCGTTCGTCGAGGTCTCGGGACCGAGCGCGAGCCACACCGACACCAGGTCGGGGCGCTCGAAGGACCAGTAGCGGATGTCGTGATGCCACATGGTGGCGCTGCCGTAGCCCGGGTGCTTCGTCATGATGCAGTTGTGATGACACTGGGAGAGCAGCATGCGGCGTCCGCCGGTCAGCCGGGTCAGCGTGGCGACGATCCGGGCGTCGGTCGCCCAGCGACGGAACTCCGCGCCGCGGGCGTATGCATTGAGCAGCCGCCGCGGCGTGTCCCCGCCGCGCGCACCGCGGCCGGACGGGGCGCCCGGATAGCCCACGTCGGCCTCGAATTCGGCTGGCCCCACGAGCGGGTCCAGCGCATTCGACGCCTCCTCGGCCATCCGGACGCAGGCGTCCGCCGCCGCGAGGCCGCGCACGACGAGGTAGCCGTCCCGGGCAAATGCGCCGGCGGCGGCATCCGGGGTCCGGGGGTCCAGGCGAGCGCCCGGACGCGCCCGCACGGGATCAGGCATTGACGGAGGCCATCGGGTAATATGCACGAACTGTACGTTACTTTTCGTATCGCTACGAGCGCGCCGGCGCCAAAGAGCGGCTTCTGACGATGCACCGTACCCTGAAGGTCCTCCTCCCCGTCGTCTTCCTGGCCGTCGCCACCGGGGCGTCCTTCGTGATGATCCAGTCGCAGCCGGAAGCGATGCAGAAGCCCGCGCCGGCGCCGTCGCTCCTGGTGGCCGTCGCCGTCGCCGAGCGCCAGCCCACCCAGTTCACGGTCACTTCCCGCGGCTCCGTTTCGCCGCGCACGGAGACGACCCTGGTGTCGGAGGTCTCCGGACAGATCGTGGAAGTCTCCCCCGCCTTTGTCAGCGGCGGGTTCTTCACGCGCGGCGACATCCTGATACGCATCGACCCGCGCATCTACGAAGCGAACCTGAAGCGCGCCCGCGCCGAGGTCGCCAAGGCCCGCACCCATGTCGCCACGGAAAACGCCCTTGCCGGGTACGCCCTCGAGGACTGGCAACGGCTGCAGAGCCTGAACGCCGCTCGCGGACCGGCTTCGGACCTCACGCTGCGCAAGCCGCAACTGCAGGAAGCGCTGGCCGAACTCGAGTCGAAGAACGCCGAGTACGACAAGGCGCGGGAGGACCTGCGGCGCACCGTCATCCGCGCACCGTACGACGGCATGATCCGCGACAAGATCGCCGACGTCGGCCAGTTCGTGAACGTGGGGGCACAACTGGCGCGCGCCTTCGCGGTGGACCGGGCCGAGGTCCGGCTGCCGTTGACCCAGCAGGACCTTCTCTACCTCGACCTCGAGCGGCTCGAGGCCGGCGGCACGCTGCCGGCTACGCTGCACGCGGAGCTCGGCAACAGCTCCTTCTCCCGCCCCGCACGGGTGGTGCGGTCCGAAGGCGTGTTCGACGCCACGAGCCGTGTCCTCTACGTGGTCGCGCAGATCGACGACCCCTACCACCTGGAGCACCCGGCGGGCGAACGGCCGCAGCCGCTGCGCATCGGCACGTTCGTCGCCGCGGAGATCACCGGCACGGCCGGGGGCGACCTGTTCGCACTGCCCCGCCACGCGCTGGTGCGCGGCACGACGGTCTGGGTCGTCGACGAGGCCATGGCCATTCATCCGCGCGACGTCGACGTGGTGCGCACCGACGACGACTTCGCCTACATCGCCGCGGGGCTCGCCGACGGCGACCGCTACGTCACGACCCCCATCGACCAGCCCCTGCCCGGCATGAAGGTGCGGCTGGATGGCTGACCGCCCCGGCGGGTCGTTCCCGACCGATTCGGAACCCGCCGCCGGGGGGCTGATCGGCTGGTTCGCCGCCAACCACGTGGCCGCGAACCTGCTGATGATCCTGATCGTCGGCGGCGGCATCTGGGGGCTGATGGTCGTCAAGAAGGAGAGCTTCCCGGAGTTCAACCTGGGCGAGATCACGGTGTCGGTCCCCTACCTCGGCGCCGCGCCGCAGGAAGTCGAGGAAGGCGTCGTCGTCAAGATCGAAGAGGCCATCGAGTCCATTCAGGGCATCCGCGAGGTCAATTCCATCGCCTTCGAAGGCATGGGCCAGGTCATGATCGAGGTCGAGGAAGGCCACGACGTGGGGGACGTGACCGACGAGGTGAAGCTCGCCGTCGACGGCATTTCCACCTTCCCCGCCGAGACCGAACGTCCCGTCATCTCCAAGCTGACCCACCGCCGCGGCGTGCTCAACCTGCAGGTGCACGGCGACCTCGACGAGACTTCGCTGAAGCAGTTGACGGAACGGATCCGCGAGGAAGTGACCGCGCTGCCCGAGGTGTCCTACGCGGAGGTCATGGGCTCCCGGCCGTTCGAGATCTCGATCGAGATCTCCGAACACACCCTGCGCCAGTACGGCCTGACGCTGGACCAGGTGGCCCGCGCGGTCCGCGGCTGGTCGATCGACCTGCCGGGCGGCGCGATCCGCTCCGAGTCCGGGGACATCCGCCTGCGCACGAAGGGACAGGCGTACACCGGCGCCGAGTTCGAGCAGATCGTGCTGCTGACGCGTCCCGACGGGACCCGCGTCACCCTCGGCGACATCGCGACCATCCGCGACGGCTTCGCCGAGGTGGAGAGCTTCGCCTATTTCAACGGCGAGCCGAGCTTCGGCATCAACGTCATGTCGACGAAGGAGGAGAACGAGATCGAGATCGCCGAGGCGGTGCACGGCTTCGTCGACGAGCGTCAGGCGACACTGCCTTCGGGCGTCAAACTCACCGCCTGGGCGGACGGCTCGTTCTACCTCAAGGGACGCCTCAACATGATGCTCGAGAGCATGGCCATGGGCGCCGTGCTGGTGTTCGTCATCCTCGGCGTCTTCCTGCACATGAAGATCGCGACGTGGGTGATCATCGGGCTCCCCGTGGCCTTTCTCGGCGCCTTCATGATGCTGCCCGTCCCGTTCGTGGACGTGTCGATCAACATCATGAGCCTGTTCGCCTTCATCCTCGTGCTCGGCATCGTGGTGGACGACGCCATCATCGTCGCCGAGAGCGTCTATACCTATACGGAGGAACGCGGCTACACGCAGGCCAACATCGTGGCGGGGGCCCGCCGCGTGGCGGTGCCGGCGACGTTCGGCGTGCTGACGACCGTCATGGCGTTCCTGCCCATGCTGCTGGTCACCGGACCCATGTCGAAGATCAACGACGCCATCGGCTGGGTGGTCGTGTTCTGTCTGCTCTTCTCCCTCGTCGAGTCGAAGCTCATCCTGCCCTCCCACCTCGCGGTCATGAAGTCCTCCCACGGCCCGAAGGCGGGCCTCGCCGACCGCGTCGACCGGGGTCTCAAGTGGGTCGTCGAGAACGTCTATGCACCGGTCCTCGAGCGGGCCATCGAGTTCCGCTACGCCACCCTGGCGTTCTTCGTCGGACTGCTCATCCTGGCCGGCGGGCTCGTCGCCAGCGGTCTCGTGCGCTTCGTCTTCTTCCCGGAGATGGACTCCGATTTCGTCATGGCCCAGGTCGAACTCCAGGAGGGCGCCCCCGAGTCGCTCATCCGGGACATCGTCGAAGAGATGGACGCCGGCCTGCGCGAGGTCAACGAGGAGATCAAGGCCGAGTGGGACACGGACATCGACGTGGCCCAGGGGCTGTTCGCCTACGTGTGGGACGGCGCCAAGGCCCGCCTGCAGGTGGAGCTCGACAAAAGCGGTGATCGGCCCGTGACACCGAAGGAGGTCGAGCAGCGCTGGCGCAACAAGGTCGGAGAGCTCGCCGGGACGAAGGAACTGAAGTTCTACTCCAGCATGCACATGGGCGGCGACACGCCGATCCAGATTGCCCTGAAGGGCAACAACCACCGCCTCGTCGAACAGGCGGCCGAGGAACTCGTCGACCACCTGCGCACCTACCCAGGGCTCTACGAGATCAAGAGCAGCGCCAGCGCCGGCCCGGAAGAACTCAAGCTGCGCATCCGCCCCGAGGCCGAGGCGCTCGGCGTGACCCTCGCCGACCTCGCCCGGCAGGTGCGCGAGGCGTTCTACGGCGCCGAAGCGCAGCGCATCCAGCGCGGCGACGAGGAAGTGAAGGTGATGGTCCGCTACCCGCGCGCGGAGCGGAAGTCCATCGGCAACCTCGAGAGCATGTGGATCCGCACCCCGGACGGCCGCGAAGTGCCGTTCGAGGCGGTGGGCGACTACGAGATCGTACAGGGCTACAACGCCATCACCCGCACCGACGGACAGACCGCCGTGACGGTGCGCTCGAACGCCGATCTCGCGGTCGCGGAGCCGATGCGGGTGGTGGACCAGGTGGCGAACGACTTCCTGCCGGGCCTCCTCAGCCGCTACCCCGGCGTGACCTATGGCCTCACGGGCAGTTCCCGCGAAGAGCGCATGTCCCTGGAAGCAATGGGCTACGCCTACCTGGCGGCGCTGTTCGGCATTTACGCGCTCATGGCGATCCCGCTGAAGTCGTACGTGCAGCCCCTCATCGTCATGACCGCCATTCCGTTCGGCATCATCGGCGCCGTGATCGGGCACCTGCTGCTCGGGCTGACGCTCAACGCCGTGTCCCTGATCGGCATCATCGCGCTGTCGGGGGTCGTCGTGAACGACAGTCTCATCATGGTCCACTTCGTGAACCGGGCGGTGTCGCTCGGGGCCTCTCCGGCAAGCGCCGCGTTCGAGTCCGGCAAGGGGCGCTTCCGCGCCATACTGCTGACGTCGCTGACGACGTTCTTCGGACTCGTGCCGATCCTCGCGACCGCCGGCATGATGGCGTCGATGGTCGTCCCGATGGCCGTCTCGCTCGCCTTCGGGATCGTCTTCGCCACCGTGATCACCCTGATCCTGGTGCCCTGCCTGTACAACATCGTGGACGACTTCCGGCCCGCGACACACCTCGCGCCCCGGACCGCGGAAGCCTGACGGCCGCCGGCGGGCGGGCCGAGCGCGGCGTGGTAGCCTCGTGACCCTCGGGAGCCGGGAGCCTGCGAAATGCGCGCGGCCTTGATGGAGCGGGGACGGATTCGGGTCGAGCACGTGCCCGACCCGAGGCCGGCGGAAGGCGAAGTCGTCGTGAAATCGGTGGCCTGCGGCATCTGCGGTTCCGACCTCCACGCCGCTCGACACACCGAAGAGTTCGTCGCCACGAGCCTCGCAGCCGGCGGCGCCTTCAAGCTCACGACGTTCGATCCCGTCGTGCTCGGGCACGAGTTCTGTGCCGAGGTCATGGAGACGCGCGGCGAACTCCAGGCCGGGTCTCTCGTTTGCTCCGTCCCCGCCCTGGCTCGGCCCACGACCGTTCCGGTGGGTTACTCGACCGAGGCGCCCGGCGGCTTCGCCGAGTACATGCTGCTGTCCGAGCGCCTGCTGATGCCCGTCCCGGCGGGCACGCCGAGGGAACATGCCGCGCTCACCGAGCCCATGGCGGTGGGCCATCACGCGGTGAACATGGCGCGCCTCGAGGGCGACGAGGGGATCGTCGTCATCGGCGCCGGCCCGGTCGGACTCGCCGTCACCGCGAACCTCAAGGCGCGCGGCGCCGGTCCCGTGGCCGTCGCGGAATTCTCGCCCGGGCGCCGCGAGCTGGCTTTGGCGATGGGTGCGGACATCGTGGTGGACCCCCGCGAGGAGAGCCCCCATGGCCTGGGGCAGATCACCGCCCGGGAGCGGAGGGTGATCTTCGAGTGCGTCGGCGTCCCCGGCATGATCGACGACATCTTCCTGAACGCCCCGCACCGGGCGCGCATCGTGGTCGTCGGCGTATGCCTGCAGACGGACCACGCGCGACCGCTGATCGCCGTCAACAAGGAACTCAACGTCCAGTACGTGCTCGGCTACACCGTGCCGGAGTTCCACGAGACGCTGCACCGCATCGCCGACGGCCTGCTCGACGCCGGGCCGATCGTCACGCACACCGTCGGCCTGGACGGCGTGGCGGGGGCGTTCGAGGACCTCGCCCACCCGGACGCGCACGGCAAGGTGATGGTCCGGCCCTGGGACTGAAGGCCCGTCCGGCCGGTCAGAAAGGGTGAGCTTCGACAGTCCATAAATAAGGCGTATAGTGTCTTTGTGTGTCGTTTATGGAACACAACAGCGATGGCGAAACCCGCACACAGAAGCTATTCCCGCTATGCCCGCGAAGCCGCGGAGCTGCTCGGGCTGATGATCCACAATGCACGCATCGAACGCGGCATCACGGTCGCCGACGTCGCCGAACGCGCCGGGATTTCGCGCGGCCTGATGCACCGCATCGAGAAAGGCGAAATGGGCTCCTCCATCGGTGCGGCCTTCGAAGCGGCCGCCATTGTCGGCCTGCGCCTGTTCGAAGCCGAACCGACAACGCTCACGCGCCATCTGTCGATCGAACGCGACAGGCTCGCCCTGCTGCCGCAATCCGTTCGCACGGCAAGGACGAAGGTGAAAGATGACTTCTGATCGCCGCGACGCGAAAGCACCGGGGGAAGCCTACGTCTGGATATGGCTGCCCGATGCCACGGCGCCGGTCGCCGCCGGCCGCATCGCGCGGGACGGCGAGCGGCTGATCTTCAACTACGGCCGGAGCTATCTGGATGCGCATGATCGCATGCCGATCTACGCGCCGGAGCTGCCTTTGCGCAGGGGGGCGATCGCGCCGGAAGCAGGGCTGAGCATGGCCGCATGCCTGCGCGACGCCTCGCCCGATGCGTGGGGCCGCCGCGTCATTCTGAACCGGATCTTCGCAAGCGCGGGCAAGGATGCCGATATCGCCGCGCTCGACGAATTGACCTATCTACTGCAGTCCGGCTCCGACCGCGTCGGCGCTCTCGATTTCCAGCACTCCCCTTCCGAGTACGTGCCGCGCGCCGTTGAAGCCGCCACGCTCGAGGAGCTGCTGCGGGCCGCCGAGAGGGTCGAGAAAGGCCTGCCGCTGGCGCCCGATCTCGATCAGGCGCTGTTCCACGGCACCTCGCTCGGCGGCGCGCGCCCCAAGGCGATGATCCACGACGGCGACACGGGGAAGATCGCCAAGTTCTCGTCTTCGACCGACACCTACAACGTGGTGAAGGCGGAATATGTCGCCATGCGCCTCGCGTCCAGGGCGGGGCTCAACGTCGCCCCCGTGAGTCTTGCGCATGTCGCCGGCAAGGACGTGCTGCTGGTCGAGCGTTTCGACCGCGCAAAGACGCAAGACGGCTGGACACGCAAGGCGATGGTCTCGGCGCTGACGATGTTCGGGCTCGATGAAATGATGGCGCGCTACGCCAGCTATGAAGACCTCGCGGAGATCGTCAGGCATCGCTTCACCTCGCCGCAGGCGACGTTGCACGAGCTGTACGGACGGCTCGTGTTCAACGTCCTGTGCGGCAACACCGACGATCACGCCCGCAACCATGCAGGCTTCTGGGACGGTGCGTACCTGACCCTGACCCCCGCCTACGACATCTGCCCGCAAAGCCGTACCGGCAATATCGCCAGCCAGGCGATGTGGATCGTCGGAGAAAATCGGATGAGCACGCTTGCGGCCTGCCTCGAGGCCGCGCCCAGTTTCCAGCTCGGCGAGAAAGCGGCGCGGGACATCATCGCCCGGCAGATCGCCACCATCCGGGACGAATGGGACGACATCTGCAGGGAAGCCGCGTTGACCGAAGTCGAGCGCAACCTGTTCGGCCAGCGCCTCTTTCTGAACGACTCGATCTTTGCGGGCACGGCGGCGGGCCTGCGGTGATTTGACCAACGCGAGGTGCGGGTGATTCTGGCGGGTGAGAGGAATATCCTTGCACCATTAGCTGGCCGCCGCCAGGGGAAACGACTGGCCGCACTGGCCTTGAAACGCGGCCGTCGTTGCCTGGTCGAATCGAGGACTGAAGCGCACCGCCGACTGGTCGAGAGCCGTGGCAAAGGTGCAGGAGAGGGTCTCCATGGAGCGTGTTCGAAACGGGTTGGAAGGGCTGCGGTGGAGGAGGAGGGTGGTCGCCTGGTCGATGGGGTTCGCCGGGCTGCTGGCGGGGGCGGGCCATGCAGACTACCTGGCGTACGCGGTCGGCGAGAAGGCGCGGCTGCCGCTCCCGGAGTCGATCGACGCCATCGAAGCGAAGTACCTCCTGAATCTGGAGTGGGGCGGGTACGAAGGTGGGCGCTCCCGGCTGGCGGTACTGCCGGTCGACAACAAGAGCGCGGCGTCGACGCTGCAGATGGCGGCGAGCGACGGGGAGTCCACGGTCACCATCGGGACGGAGAACATCGGCATGGTGCCGGTGAACGGCATCGAGGCCATCGTCACGGACGTGATGAACCGGACCGGCCGCTTCCGCCTCCTTGAGCGCACGGAGCTGGCGTCGGTCCTTCAGGAGCAGGACCTGGTGACGTCGGAGCGGGTCACGCAAGCGTCCGGCGCGAAGACCGGCAACGTCCTCGGTGCGGAGTACCTGGTGCAGGTCGTGGTGACCGATTACGAGGCGAAGGTTTCCGGACGGAAGGGCGGCGGCCTCGGCGGGTTGCTCGGCGACCGGGGCGCGGTGCTGGGGGCCGTCGTTCTCAAGTCGGGCCAGGGCCGCGTCGGCATGAACTTTCGCCTGATCGACGCGGAGACCAGCGAAGTCGTCTACACCAGGCAGATCGAGTCGATCATCCGGGAAAGCGGGCTGACCGTCGGCGGGCTAGGCATTGGCGGAGGCGGCGTGCTCGGGGGGTTCTTTTCCGGCTTCTCGAAGACGCCGATCGGTCAGGCGGTCATCGCGGGCGCGAACAAGGGCGTCTACGAGCTCATCAAGGAGATCGGCAGCCGCCCGGCATCGGGCAGCGTCGTGCGGGCGCAGGACGGACGGATCTGGACGAATCTCGGCGGCTCCGCGGTCGCGGTGGGCGACATGCTCGAAGTCGTCTCGAGGGGCGAGGAGCTGATCGATCCGGACACCGGGCTCAGCCTCGGTAGCATGGACACGAACCTGGGCGCGGCGCGGGTGGTGCAGGTGCAGGACCGGTTCAGCATTGCCGAAGCGGTCTCGATCACGGGCGACGTCAATCGGGGCGACCGCGTCGTGTCTACGGCCAGGCCTCCGGGGATCGAGTTCGCTTCCTCTTGGGAACGTCCGAAGCGAGGCAAGTTCTAACGCTGGCTTGGCTGGCTTGGTCCCTGCACCGGCTCCCCGTTGATGGTGACTTCCAGCCGGTCCGCTCCCGGCCAGTACCGCGCCTCGACGTAGCGGTGCTCCTCCCAGTACAGTTCGACGTTGGTCCACACGTACAGGGGTTCGCGCGCCGAGGGTTCGCGCCGCTTGCGCAGGCAGCCTTCGAGCCAGAGCTCCAGGGCCCCGTCGGCCGCAACCACGACCTGCGCGGACTTGTGGCCCACCGGGATGGCAATGGTCCTGTCGCCTTCCATCGTGATCGGGGAGAATGCTCCGCGCCCTCGGCAAGCGGCGAATTCTGACATCCCCGCGGATCGTTTCAAACGCGTGCTCCGGTCGCGGGAGGTCCTCACCCTCTCCTTCGGGGCGATGATCGGCTGGAGCTGGGTCCTGCTGACCGGGCACTGGGTGGACAACGCCGGGTCCCTCGGGACGCTGATCGCGTTCGCGGCGGGCGGCGTCGCCATCGCCTTCATCGGGCTGACGTACTCCGAACTGGTCGCGGCCATGCCCAAGGCCGGCGGCGAACACGTATACACGCAGGCGGCGCTCGGGCCGGGGTGGTCGTTCGTGTGCACCTGGGCGCTGCTGATGGCCTACGCGGCGGTCTGCCTGTTCGAGTCCGTCGCGCTACCGACGGCGATCGAATACGTCGCGCCGGACATCCGTCTGCGCACGCTATGGCACGTGGCGGGGGCGCCCGTGCACCTCGGCTTCGTGGCGATCGGCGTCGCCGGGTCGGTGCTCATGACGTGGATCAACGTGATCGGCATCCGCACCGCGGCGTTCGTGCAAAGCGCCATCACCGCGGCGATTCTGCTCGCCGGCCTGCTGCTGCTCACCGGGGCCGCCGGGCATGGCGAATGGACCAACGCCGAACCCCTCGTCGCCCTTCCCGCAACCGGGATCCTCACCGTGCTCATCATGGTCCCGGCGCTCATGGTGGGCTTCGACGTGCTGCCGCAGTCCGCGGAGGAGATCGACCTGCCCCCGAACCGCATCGGCTGGCTGCTGATCGGGTCGCTGCTGATGGCCGTGGCGTGGTACGGGGCCATCTCCTTCGGCGTTGCCCTGGCCCTCGGCCCGGAGGCGCGCGCCGCCTCCACCGTCGCTTCCGCGGACGCCGCGGCGGCGCTCTGGGGCGGCGGCTGGGCCGGGGCCGTCCTCATCGCCGGCGGCGTGGGCGGCATCCTCACGAGCTGGAACGCCTTCATCATTTGCGGCAGCCGGGTGATGTTCGCGCTGGCGGAATCCGGCGTCCTGCCCGCCGCGTTCGCGCGCCTGCACCCGAAGTACCGCACGCCGTGGGTCGGCATCGTGACGATCGGCGTGCTGTCCTGCATCTCGCCGCTCTTCGGGCGGGCCATCCTCGTGTGGCTCGTCAACGCGGGCTCGATGGCGGTGGTGATCGCATACGTCTTCGTGCCCATCGCCTTTCTCGTGCTGCGCCGCCGGCAACCCGAGATGCCGCGGCCGTTCCGCGTCCGCTGGCCCCGGACCGTGGGCGTCACCGCCATCGTCCTGGCGCTCGGATTGCTCTCGCTCTACCTCCCGTTCAGCCCTTCGTCGCTGGTCTGGCCCTACGAGTGGGCGATGGTGATCGGCTGGGCGCTGGTCGGCGTCTGCGTCTGGAGCACGGTGCTCGTCAGAAGAGCGCGAGCCGCTCCGTCCGCGGTCGGAACAGGTCCGTCCCGAGTGTCGGGCAAGCGAGCATGACGCCGGTGCTACCATCCCGAGTCCAATCGGCAAGACCCCATGCCGCCCCGGAACCGATCATGCAGCTATCCGCAGTGCTATTGCCCGCCCCCGAAGGGGGCTTCACGGCAACCAACCCGGAGACCGGTACGACCACCCAGGGTGAAACCCTCGAGGAGGCGCTGGCCAACCTGCGAGAGGCGACGGAACTCTATCTGGCCGAGTTCCCGCTGGAGGCTTGTGGCAAGGCCCTGTTGACCACCATCGAAGTGAGTCCGCGTGCCGCGTGAGCTGCCGCGGGTCTCTGGACGACAGGCCATTCGAGCACTCGAGAGACTGGGGTTCACCGTCGTGCGGCAGCGCGGTAGCCATGTGGTTCTGCGGCGGGGCGCTTCGGGATGCGTCGTGCCGAGCCACAGGGATCTCAAGATCGGAACCCTTTCGGGGCTCCTGAACCAGGCCGGCGTCTCGCGCGAGGAGTTCGCCGGCGCCCTGCGGAAGGTCTGATCAGAACAGGCTGTACTGCTCCGTCCGCGGTCGGAACAGGTCCGTCCTGAGGGTCGGCAGGCCCCGCTCCGCGAGCCCGTGCTTGCGTACGGCAACCTGGTGACGCCGAGCCAGCAACTCGGCGAAGGGCCCCTCGCCCCGCATGCGCTTGCCCCACTCGGCGCTGTACTCCCGCCCGCCCCGGGTGTCGCGCACCCGGCTCATGACGTGCTCCGCCTTCAGCGGGTAGTGCTCGGCCAGCCACTCCTTGAACAGGTCCTTCACCTCGTAGGGCAGGCGCAGCATCGTGTAGCCGACCATCTGCGCGCCGGCCTCCGCGGCCGCCTCGACGATGCTCTCGAGTTCGTGGTCGTTGACGTACGGGATCATCGGCGCCGCCATCACGCCGACGGGGATCCCCGCCTCGTGCAGCGTCCGCACGGTCCGCAGGCGCGCGCCCGGAGACGCGGTCCGGGGTTCGAGCCGGGTCTTGAGGCCGTTGTCCAGGGTGGTCACGCTGACCATCACGGCGGCGAGTCCCTGCTCGGCGAGCGGGCGGAGCACGTCGAGGTCGCGCAGCACGCCCGCACCCTTGGTCACGATGCTCACCGGGTGCCGGTACTCCAGCAGCGTCTCCAGGATGCGCCGGGTGATCCGGAGGCGCCTTTCGCCGGGCTGATACGGGTCCGTGTTCGTGCCCATCGCCAGCGTCGAGCATTCGTAGCGGGGATGGTCGAGCGCCTCGCGCAGGCGCTCCACGACGCCGGTCTTGTAGAAGATGCGGGTCTCGAAGTCGAGGCCGGGGGACAGGTCGAGGTAGGAGTGCGTCGGGCGGGCGTAGCAGTAGATGCACCCGTGCTCGCAGCCCTTGTAGGGGTTGATCGACTGGCTGAACGGAATGTCCGGAGAGTCGTTCGTCGCGATGAGGTTTTTCGTCTTGTCCGGGAAGAACTCGGTCGCCGGGGAGGATGCCTCGAACTCGCCGAAGTCGCCCGCCTGCCCGGAGGGCGGAGCCGGATCGCCCACGGCCCCTTCCGGCGCGGCCCCAGACGCCCAGCCGTCGTCGACGGGGTCGCTCCGGTACTGCTCGAAGCGGCCCGCGGGGTTGGACACCGCGCCGCGGCCCTTGTGGACCTCCTTCCGGTTCAACGTCCGCCTCCATCCGCGGAATGGGCGTGGCATTTTACCTGTATATGTATACATATCAAGCAGCGGTGACCCGGCCTCCACCCTCACTCACACAATCACGAATCCGACGCGCACCCCCCGGCGCGCACCGACCTTGACACCGTCGCTCCGCACCTACTACGGTCCGCCTTGCGTCTGCGGAGAGTCGCTACTCGACTCGTTTTTCGGGGCCACGGCTCCGAAACCCAGACGCCCCAACCCTTCGGATTTGATCCAGCGGGTGCTCCATGTACCTCTGCTACGTTGACGAGTCCGGCACCACCGAAGCACATCCGTCCGGCGGCAGCCACTTTCGTCCTCGCCGGCATCTCCATCCCCATCGAGCGCTGTTCACCTCACCCTCGCCGAGCGCCGAAGCGCCGTGCGGGACGTCGCGAACGTCGTCGCCTCCTGGTCTGACGCCCGCCTGTTCGCCGAGTGCATCGACAACCAGTTCTTCGACCCTGCCCGGGCCTACCCGCGCCGCTCCGCCAACGAACAGGCATTCGAGCAGGTCGTCTCGCGTTTCGAGCAGTACCTGCAGAACCTCAGCACGGCGGCCAGGCCGGCCTACGGCCTCGTCGCCCACGACAACAACCAGACCGTGGCCCGGCGGCACACCCAGATGATGCGGGACTTCCACGCCGACGGGACGTTCTGGACCAACGTCCGGCACATCATCGAGACCCCCATGTTCGTCGACAGCGAACTGACGCGCATGATCCAGATCGCGGATCTCTGCGCCTACGCCCTGCGGCGCTACGTAGAGAAGGGAGAGACCGAACTGTTCGAACCCATCTTCACGCGCGCCGACCGCTTCCGCGGTCTTGCCGTAGGCGTGCGCCACTACAGTCCCAACTCCTGCGACTGCACCATCTGCCGCAAGCACTCCTACTGAATCTTCACCGTCGGCCGGCTGCGTCGACCGCTTCCGACCACAATCCCTCCGCCGACCCCCGAAACCGGCGCGTCGCCCAAAGCACGAACGTAATGCCGATTGCCGGGACGGGCAGGCCGCCGGGGCCGCCAAAACACCCTGGCCTGGACCACGGATCCCCGCCGTTGAGGCATCCCCTCGGAACCGACACGGCGCCACCAGCCGCTCCCTTCGGGCGATCCCTGACGGGCCGGGCTGTCGTGCTGACGCACCGAGCCTCGCCAACGAGCCTCGGCCCATACGGGCTTCCATCCCTATCGCGGCGCACGGCATCGCCAACCACCGCCCCGTAAACGCCGACGCCCCGCAAAACACGGCTCCAGGCGCGCTGCGGGCCGGGGAACCGCTCCTTGCGCCGGCCGCGGCCTTCACGGAACATGCGCGCATGGCACCTCGGCCCCAAGGAACGCGCCCCCGGAGCGTCGGGCCAACGACCTGCGGGCGCACCCCATGACCCTGACGCTGTGGGGCGGCGCCACCGGCCGCACGATCCGGCCGCACTGGGCGCTGCACGAACTCGGCGTCGAGTACGAGACGAAACTCATCGGCCCGCGGACCGGAGAGACCCAGACGGACGAGTTCCGGGCACTCAGCATCAAGGAGAAGGTCCCCGTGCTGGTGGACGGCGAGCTGGTGCTGACCGAGAGCGCGGCCATCGTCACCTACCTCGGCGACAAGTACGGCGGGCTGACGCCGGCCTTCGGCAGCACGGATCGCGCGCGCTACAACGAGTGGACGTCGTTCACCCTGATGGAACTCGATGCCCACACCCTCTACGTGATGCGCAAGCACGGCGACCTCGCCGCACTCTACGGCGAGGCGCCGGCGGCGATGCAGGCGGCCCGGGACGGGTTCAACAAGCAGATCCGGTGGGCGGAAGGACGCCTGGGCGGGGCGCCGTTCGCGGTCGGCGACACCTTCTCCGGCGTGGATATCCTCCTGACCTCCTGCCTCGACTGGGCGCGTGCGTACGGCTTCGCACTGTCCCCGGCGCTGGAAGCCTACCGGGAACGTCACCGCCAGCGCCCGGCGTACCGGAGCGCCGCCGAGCTGAACTACTCGATCAAGCCGGGCGCATAGGGACCTGCGGCTCGGCGGCTCGGCCTTGGCGTAGCGCCTGTCGGAGTTGGCAGCGACCGGCCGCCCATTCAGCGCCCCGAAGGCGCGCCCCTACCCGCCCGCGCCGCCCAGCCAGTCCAGGATGCGCGGGTTCTCGTCCCGCGGATACGTGTGGGAGAGATCCTCGATCTCCCGGTAGACCACCTCGGCGCCGGCGGCCGACAGCGCCTCGTTCGCGGTGCGCGCCATCTCCACCGGGAACATCCAGTCGAGCACCCCGTGCATGAGGTATACCTTGAGAGCGCCCAGGCGCTCGGGCGAACTGCCTTCGAGCAGCATGGGATGGAAGCTCGCCGAACTGGGCGCCAGGTGGGTGAACGGCGAGTCGGCACGCAGCCCGCTCACGTAGGCGAAGGTCCCGCCGTCGCTCATGCCGGTGAGCAGCAGGCGCTCCCGGTCGACGTTCCAGCGCTCCACGACCCGCTCGACGATCGCGTCGAGGTTGCCGCTGTCGACGTCCGGCCCCATCAGCGACCAGGTGCGGCCGCGCGCCGTCGGGCTGACCAGGATCGCTCCCCGGCCGCGCGCCTCCCGCAGCCACGTCCAGAGGAAGTCCGCCCCGTGGCCGCTGCCGCCGTGTAGCGCCATCACGAGCGGCCAGGGCTCCGCGCCGTCGTAGTACTCGGGCACGTACATCGAGAATCCGCCGCGCTCGCCGGGGGCGTTCGACGCGTGCAGGACGCCCACGTTGTCCCGGCCGGCATCCGCCCGCGCTAGCTTCCCGAGCAGCGCCGCATCGTCGCGCAGACCCGGCTCGACGAAGAACCGGCTGACCGGGGGCAGCGCGCCGGCGATGACGTACAGCGATTCCGTGGCGCGGGTGGCGCCGCGCAGCGCCCGGTACGCCCGCATCGGACCGTCCGGGCCGTGCGCCGCCTCGCCCAGCCCCTCGAACGCCTCGCAGACGTGCTCGGCGGTCTTCTCGACCTGCTGCCTGAAGTCCTGCAGGTGGTCCGGCCAGGCCGCCGCCCGGAACCCCGGCAGCGCGTCCCGGATGGGCTGGTCCGTCCCCGCCACCGACCCCACGAGCTGCGGCAGGTTCGGCGGATGCAGGTGCCGGCCCACGTGCGCGAGCGCCTCCATCGCGTTGAGGGTCGGCGGCAGCAGCGCCGTGATGGCGTCGAGCAGCGCCTCGTTGTCCGCGCCCTGGCTGTCGGTCATGGTGTCCTCCCCAACGCGGACTATAATCCCGTCACGCGCGGGGCGTCGATGCGGCATGGAGCCGCGCGCCCGCCGCGACGGGGGCCCGGGCATGGCGGAAGCAAGAGATTTCGATAGGAACGTCGAGAACATCGGCAACGTGCTCAACATGGAGCACATCAACCTGACCGTGCCGGACCAGCAGGTCGCGGCGCTGTTCTACGTGACGGGGCTCGGCTTCACGCGGGACCCGTACATCGACTTCGGCACGTTCAACATGTGGGTCAATACCGGCGAGCAGCAGTTCCACCTGCCGAAGAGCACGGCCCAGCGGTGGCGCGGACACATCGGCGTGGTGGTGCCGAGCCTCGAGGACCTGCGGCGGCGGCTGCGGTTCGTGGCGAAGCCGCTC
Source organism: Pseudomonadales bacterium (assembly GCA_963664635.1). Taxonomy (GTDB): domain Bacteria; phylum Pseudomonadota; class Gammaproteobacteria; order Pseudomonadales; family Azotimanducaceae; genus VXNE01. The sequence continues at coordinate 3,517,285 of OY761542.1, forward strand.
GCGGACACGCAGTTCGCGTGGGACGAGCACGACGACCACGTCGCCGTGACCTGTCCGTGGGGGAACGACATCCGCGTCTACGGGCCGGACCGCTTCCCCGGCCGCTACCTCGGCATACCGTACGCCGAGACGCCCATCCCCGCCGGCACCGCCGCCGGTGTCGCCCGCTTCTACGAGCGCGTCCTGGCCACTCCCGCCACGGTGCTCGACGACAACGCCGGCTGCCGCGCCGAGGTCTCCATGGGGTTCGACCAGCGGCTGGTGTACCGGGAGACCGAGGACGAGATCCCCGCCTACGACGGCCACCACATCGCCATCTACGTGGCCGACTTCGGCGCACCGCACGCCTTCCTCCGGGAGCACGCACTCGTGACGGAGGAGTCGGACCAGCACCAGTACCGCTTCCAGGCGGTCGTCGATCCCGACACCGGCGACACGATCACGGAACTCGAGCACGAGGTGCGCAGCCTCTGGCACCCGATGTTCAAGCGCAACCTGGTGAACCGGAACCCGGCGCAGACGTTCTTCAACTACCGGGAGGGACGCGACGCGTTCTACCCCGGGTGAGCGCGCCGTACTACCTGCCGCTCGCCGACGAGATCGCGGTATTCGAGGCGGCCTACGGGAGCCGCCTGCCCGTGCTCCTGAAAGGACCGACCGGGTGCGGCAAGACCCGCTTCATCGAGCACATGACCTGGCGGCTGTTCGAAGCCGTCGAGGCGCCGCCGCGTGACGTCGCCAACCCCCTCGTCACCGTCTCCTGCCACGAGGACCTGACGGCGACCGACCTGATCGGCCGCTTCCTGCTGCGCGGCGACGAGACCGTCTGGCAGGATGGCCCCCTGACCCATGCGGTCCGCAACGGGGCGATCTGCTACCTCGACGAGATCGTCGAGGCGCGCAAGGACACGACCGTGCTGATCCACTCGCTCACGGACCACCGGCGCGTGCTGCCCATCGACAAGACCGGCGAACTGCTGGCGGCGCATGCCGACTTCCTGCTGGTGATCTCCTACAACCCCGGCTACCAGAGCATCCTCAAGGACCTCAAGACCAGCACGCGGCAACGCTTCGTGAGCCTGGACTTCGACTATCCGCCGAGCGCCGCGGAGGCCACGATCATCGCCCACGAGTCGGGGGTCGACGACGCGGACGCGGACCGCCTGGCCGCCATCGGCGTCAAGGTGCGCCACCTGCGCGAGCACGGTTTCGAGGAAGGCGTCAGCACGCGCCTGCTCATCTACGCCGGCGAGCTGATGGGGCACGGCATCCCCGCCCGCCGCGCGTGCGAGATCGCCATCGTGCAGACGGTCTCGGACGACGCGAACGTGCAGAAGGCCGTGGCGGACATCGTCGACGTCATCTGGCCCTGATCCACGCGGCACGCCGCACCCCCCCTCGACACCGAGCGCGTCGTCCGGGATCATCCCGGCCCACGCATGACGCACCTCGTGGACATAGAGCGGCCCCTCGCGCTGTTCGCCGAAGGCATCGCCGGCCACTACTGCCACCTCAAGGTGGGCGAGGAGGACGCCGCGGACCGCAACAGCGTCCATCTGCCGGAATCCATCGAACTGTTCGAGGACGACGAGGCCAACGCGGCCGCGTACCGGCTCCGGGTGCTCGTGCAGCTCGGGTTTCACGAGTTCGGCACGTTTGATTTCGACATCGACCGGGCCCGCGCGCGCGTGCCCGGCCTGGCCGCACGCGCCCGCCCCGAGGCGCATCGCGAGTCGGACCTGACGGTGTTCTTCAATCACTTCGAAGCGCCCGGACTCGCGCGCCGCCTGTTTCACGCGCTCGAACTCGCGCGCGTCGAGGCGCGGGCGCTGTCGACGTACCCCGGGGCCCGCAGGTACCACGAGGCCGTGGCGCCCCACGTGCCCCCGCTCCCCGCCTATCTGGATGGCGCGCTGGAAGACGTTCGGCGGCCGGACGCCACCGTGTACACCACCGCCGCCGGGGTCGTCCTCTGCTACGAGGCGCTCTCCCCCACGGCGTCTCCGTATCCCAGCCGCGAGTTTCCGGGCCAGATGGAGTGGCTGCAGCGGGAAGCCCGCCTGACCGACTGGGAAGAGGAGGTCGACCGCGCGGCGGCGCAGATCGCCGCCTTCGAACTGGCGGCGGAGGCGGGCGAAGTGCAGGTCGGCGACGGCCAGGGGGACGGCGATATCCGCGACGTCGAGCGCGACCTGGTGCGCGAGCGCGACCAGTTGCAGCGGCGCGTCGACATGGAGCGCTCGGCCCTGCGGCATCGTCTCGGCGACGCCCACGAGTCCGCGCGGAGCTTTCTCTACGACGAGTGGGACCACCTGGTGCACGGCTACCGGCGCGGTTGGTGCAGACTCTTCGAGGAACCCCTCGCGCCGGACGACGCGGCCGAAAGCGCCCGGTTGACCGAGGCCGTCCGGCCCCACGCCCACGCGGTGCGCAGGCGTTTCGAGCAGATCCGGCCGGCCGGGTACCAGCGGGTTGCGAAGGTGGCCGACGGCGACGAACTCGACCTCAACGCCATCGTCGACGTGCGCTCGGACCTGCGCGCCGGCATCTCGCCGGACGCGCGTGTGTACAGCCGCCGGGACCGGTTGCGCAGGGACGTCGGCGCGGCGTTCCTGGTGGACCTCTCGGCCTCCACGGACGATCCGATCGTCGAGCAGAAGGACCCGCCGGGCAAGGCGCCCGCGGCGGACGGAACGACGACCCGGAATCTCCGCGATCCATGGTTCGACGACGACGACCCCTACGCGGTGCTCGACAACCCGCCCGACGCCCCGGACCGGCGCCGCATCATCGACATCCAGAAGGAGGCGGTGGCGCTCCTCGCCACCGCGCTCGAAGGCATCGGCGACCGCCACGCGGTGTACGGGTTCTCGGGGTACGGACACGACTGCGTCGAGTTCTACGTCGCCAAGGAGTTCGACCAGGCCCTCGACCGGCGCGCCCTCGACGCGATCGCCGCCATGAAGCCGAAACGCAGCACCCGCATGGGGCCCGCCATCCGGCATGCGGCCGCGAAGCTACAAGCCAGCGGCGCCGCGCTCAAGGTCCTGATGATCGTGAGCGACGGCTTCCCGCAGGACTGCGACTACGGGCCGGAACGCGGGGATCACGAATACGGTCTGCAGGACACGGCCAAGGCGCTCGAAGAGGCCGAGCGGGCGGGCGTCTACACGTTCTGCATCACCGTGGACCGCTCCGGCCACGACTACCTGCGCCGCATGTGCCCCGCAGCGCGCTACATGGTGATCGAGGAAACCGAAGAGCTGCCGGCGGCCCTGCAGAAGGCCTACCGGCGGCTCACCCAGGTCTGAGTGCGCTTCGACACGGGCGCGCCCGGCGCCGTCGCACCCGTCGCCGGCCGTCCCCGGTGATGGGCCGCCATGGTCTGGCCGCGCTCAGTCGTCGCCGCGCATGATCCCCAACAGGGACAGCAAGTTCATGAACATCAGGTAGATGGACACGAACAGGTTGTTGGTGGCGATGATGTAGTTCGTCTCGCCGCCGCGCACGATCTCGCTCGTCTGGTAGAGCATCAGCGCCGCCGCGACGAGGACCATGAACGCGGAAATCACCGCCGCGAACGGCGACAGGTCGAAGAAGAACGAGCACGCGATCACGCCGAGCACGACGAAGAAGGCCACCACCAGGAACGAGCGCAGGAAGCTGAAGTCGTGCCTGGTCAGGATGGTGTAGAGCGAGAGGCCGATGAAGGACCCCGCGGTGATGCCGAAGGCCTGGGCGATAACGCCGGGATGGACGGCCGCGAAGTAGCCGACGATCGGTGCCGCGGCCATGCCGATGAAGCCGGTGAACGCGAAGGTCCAGAAGAGCCCCCAGCCGCTGTGGGCGGTCTTGTTCACCAGGAACGACAGGCCGAAGAAGCCGACCAGATAGACGATGAAGTTGAACGGCGGGAGGTTCATCGCGAGCGCCACGACGCCCGTCAAACAGGCGAAGGCGAGGGTCACCGCCAGCAGCAGGTACGTGTTGCGCAGTACCTGGTTGACTTCGACGGCGGGCCGCGCCGCCGCCGCGAACGATCTTGGCTCTGCCATGGTTGCTCCGAGTTGGTGCCTGAGTAACGCATATAGCGAATCGGCCGTGCCATTTCAAGGCCATCCGAACGCTGGTTGGCGCAGGGCCGCCCCCGTGGCGCCCCTCCCGTGTTGGCCGAGGAGTTTCGCGCCAGCGAAACTCCAACGCGTCGCGAAGCGACGCGCGTTGACGCCGCACGCGGCCCCCCGGACAATACCGCCCGCGGCTACGTAGCTCAGCTGGTTAGAGCACGCGATTCATAATCGCGGGGTCGGCGGTTCAAGTCCGCCCGTAGCTACCAGCTTCCCTCCGGTCGGTGCCGGCTCCCGCTTCAGCCGTCGAAGGCCCCGAGCAACGCCTCCCGCGGCGGCGCATAGAAGAAGCTCCCCGTCACCGGCCGCGAATACCCGAGCAGGCGGTCCCGCAGGCCGTCGCCGGTGCGGCCGAACATCGATTCGAGCAGCCAGTGGAAGCGGGCCACGTCCGCGCTGAACGCCAGGAAGTAGAGCCCCGCGTCCCGCACGCCGCCCACCGGGCTGCTGCGCCGGTAGATCTTGACCGCCTGGCCGTCCCGCGTGAGGTCCGTGCGGCTCACGTGGCTGTCCGGCGGCATCGCGTCGCCGGTCAGCTCGATGCTGTCCGGCTTCGTCCGCCCGATGACGCGCTCCTGGTCCCCGACCGGCAGCGCTCCGAAACCGGCGAGGTCGTGCACCCAGCGCTGCGCCAGCACGAAGCTGCCGCCGGCCTGTACGCCGTCAGCGATCAGGGCCGCCGCCATGCGCGCGTCCGCTTTCGGATTGGCGCTGCCATCGACGAAGCCGGTCAGGTCGCGGCTGTCCCGGAACAGGAAGCCGTGCTCTTCGTGCGCCACCTCGCCGACGCCAGCCAGCGCGTCGCGCCACTCGAGGGCGCGCGCGAACAGTTCGTCGCGCCGGTCGCCGTGCAGCCAGACGAAGAGGTCGCGCTGGGTGGCCGGGGCATGCATGCCGTCGCGGCCGTCGATCGCGCCGAAACCGAAGTCGCCGGAGGGCGCCGTGACGGCCGCGAGTGAGTCGGCAAGCGCCGGGCCGAAGGCGACTACTTGCTGTCCGGGCTCGATGGCGGCTGCTACCGGCGCGCGTCCCGGCAGAACGGATGCCCCGCTCCGGATCACGAATTCCAGGAAGATGTGGTGGCGCGTCCCTTCCGCGAAGATCCCTGGCTGATGGCTGGTCATGTGCGGTGTCGTGTCGGGGTGCGAAACGACGCCGGATTATACGCACGGCGGCCCCGCGCCCCGGGGAGGGCGCCCTCGGCTATGCTCTGCCCATGCGCCTGCGAAGCAGCCTCCTGACGGCGACGTCGGCCGCGGCTCTCGTCGGCGGCGCGGCGACCGTCGCCCCCGACCCTCCCGCGGTATCCCGAGGGGACCGGATCGCGGCCACCTGCGTCACCTGCCACCACCCCGGCAACGCGCACATCCCGCCCCTGGCCAACGTCTCGGCGGCTCTGCTCGCCGCCCAGGCGGAGACCGGCAATACCGTCATGCACCGCCTGGTCGAAGGGCTGACGGAGGACGATCTCCATGCCGTCGCCGAGTCCCTGGCGCGCAGCCACGGGGACGCGCCTTGATCACCCGGCGGCGCCTGCTCGCCGGCGCGGCCGGGATCGCCGCGGCCGCCGGCGCCCCCGCCGTCCTCGGCGCGGCACGACCCCGGGTCGCCGTGGTCGGCGGCGGGTTCGGCGGGGCCACCTGTGCGCGGTACCTCAACGCCTGGGACCCGGACGTGCACGTCACCCTGATCGACCCCGCGACAACCTTCGTCACCTGTCCGATGAACAACCGCGTCATCGCCGGCCAGTTGCCGCCGGAGGCCACCGCGTTTCGCCTCGACAACGTCGCCGACGCCCACGTCGCCGCGCGCGCCCTGGCCGTCGACGCCGAGAAGCGAACGGTCCGCACCGACCAGGGCGCCGTGCCTTACGACCGCGCGATCCTCTCGCCGGGGATCGAACTGGTCCACGACGCCATCGACGGTGCTCCCGGAGGCTTCCCGCACGCGTGGCGGGGCGGCGCCCAGACGGTGGCCCTGCGCGAAGCGATCCGCAACATGCGCCCCGGCGGCGTCTTCGCCATCGCCGTGCCGGACAATCCCTATCGCTGCCCGCCGGGCCCCTACGAACGCGCGTCCCTCGTGGCGGAATACCTCGGGGAACACAACCCCCGGGCGAAAATCCTGATCCTGGACGCCAAGGACGGCTTCACCAAGCAGGCGCTCTTCGAGGAGGCGTGGCGTACGCTGTATCCCGGCATGATCGAGTGGATCCCGCGCCGCGAGAGCGGCACGGTCGTCGCGGTCCGGGACGGCCTGTTCGTCACCGACTTCGACGAGCACGCCGTGGACGTGGGCAACCTGGTGCCACCCCAGCGGGCCGGCCACATCGCGCGGGACTTCGACGCGGGGCGGGGCTGGTGCAGCGTCGACCCCGTGACCTTCGAGTCCGCGGTTGCCGCCGGCGTGCACATCCTGGGAGACGCGATCGACGCGGCGCCCATGCCGAAGTCCGCGTTCTCCGCCAACAACCAGGCCAAGGCGTGCGCCGCCGCGGTCGTCGCGCTGCTGCGGGACCGACCGCCGCCCCCGCCGCTGATGATGAACACCTGTTACAGCCTGGCCGCCTCCGACTACGGCTTCTCCATCTCCGGGGTGTACGACGTCGCCGACGACGCCATCCGTGCGCGCGCGGCCGGGCAGAGCCCCGTGGGCGCGGCGCGGGAGGTGCGCGAACACGAGGCGCGGTACGCGGCCGATTGGTACCACGCCATCACCCGCGACGCGTTCGGAGTCGGGGACGCCGGGCGCGGCCGCGGCGTCGCGCTGGCGCGGGACCGGGGCGACTGCGCGATCTGCCACGAACTGCCCGGCCTCGACCGGTTCGCCCACGGCAACGTCGGGCCGTCGCTCGTGGACGTCGGAGGCCGGCTCGATGCCCGCGCGATCCGACGCCTGATCGTCGATCCCAGGCGAGACAACCCGGCGAGCGTGATGCCCGCCTACGGCCGGCGCGCCGGCTTCCACCGCGTGAGCGCACCGTTCAGGGAACGCAGCGTCCTGCGCCACTCGGAGATCGACGACCTGACCGCCTATCTCGCCGGGCTGAACGGCGATGGCTAGCAGGGAGTCGGACATCGCGCCACCGCGCGACGGCTTCGGTGGCGCTAGCCGGAGGCAGGTACTCGCCACGCTCGCGGCCGCGCCGCTGGCCCAGGCCGGCGCCGCGGCGGCCCCGGTCACCGTCGAGCTGCCGCCGATCGCGGAGACCGGCAACTCGGTACCGATTCGCGTCTCCGTCGATTCCCCCATGACGGACGACGACCACGTGCGGAGCATCGAGATACGCGTACCCGGCAACCCCGAACCGATCGCCGCGACGTACTTCTTCACGCCCGCCTGCGGCGTCGCCGCGTTGCGCACCAACATCCGCCTGGCGCGGACCCAGCGCGTGACGGCGGTCGCCGAGCTGGCCGACGGGCGCAGACTGTCCGCCCACGCGGACGTCGTGGTGACGCTTGGCGCATGCGTCGAGGAGGTCTACCCGTGAGGGCGCGGGTGAACCTGCCCGCGCGCGCCCGGGCCGGCGAGGTGATCACCGTCAAGACGCTGGTCGCCCATCCCATGGAGACCGGCTACGCGCGCGACGTTCGGGGGGACCTCGTGCCGCGCCACATCGTCACGGAATTCACCTGTTGGTATGGCGGCCGCGAGGTCTTCCGCGCCGCGTTTCAGCCCGCCATCGCCGCCAATCCGTTTCTCGAGTTCCACCTGCGGGCGACGGTGTCCGGGCGCGTCACCTGCCGCTGGCGCACGGACCGCGGCGAGGAGACAGCCCTCGAGCGGACCATCGAGGTGGCATGACCGTCCTGCTCTTCCTGGCGGTCGTCGCGCCGGTGTCCGGGCCCTCGGCGTCGGGAGCCCCGGTGTCGGGCGCCGACTTCCTGAACCCCGAGACGCGCGCGCTACAGGACGATCCGTTCGCCAACCCGGGCTTCCTGTGGGTCGAGCGCGGCGCGGCGCTGTGGACCGACGGGGGATGCGCACGCTGCCACGCCCTCGCGGACACCCGGCCCGCCGCCTTTCCCCGCTACGACGAAACCCGCCAGGCGATGGTCAATCTCGAGGGACGGATCAATCGTTGCCGGGACCGCGCAGGGGCGCCATCGTGGGCCTACGAGAGCGAGCCGCTCCTGGCGCTCACGGCGTTCCTCCTGAACCGGGAACGCGGAGCGACCGTGGCGCCCGCCGCGGACCCGCGCGCGGAACAGTTTCGCCGGGCCGGGGAGGCGTTCTTCCAGCGGCGGCGGGGGCAGCTCGACCTGTCCTGCGCGAACTGCCACGACCAGCTCGCCGGCCGGCGCCTGCGGGGCGAACGCGTGAGCCAGGGACACACCAACGGCTTTCCCACCTACCGGCTGCTGTGGGGAACGCTGGCCTCGACGCACCGGATGTTCCGCTGGTGCAACGAGGCGGTCCGCAGCGAGCCCTTTCCCGCCGGGAGTCCCGAGTACGTGAATCTCGAGTACTACCTGCGCCACCGCGGCTCGGGCCTGACCGTCGAGACGCCCGCGGTGCGGCGGTAGCGCGACCTGACGGTCGCGTTGGGAGTTTCGCTGCGCGAAACTCCTACGTCGCAAGCACGGTAGGAGGTCCCATGAAGATTTGGGTGGACGCCGACGCGTGCCCGGTGGCGATCAAGGAGATCCTGTTCCGGGCGGCCGACCGAACCGGGGTGACGGTGACCCTGGTGGCCAACCAACCGATTCGCGTCCCACCATCCCGGCATGTCGAGTTCGTCCAGGTCGGCCAGGGTTTCGATGTGGCGGACAACGAAATCGTCAAGCGCGCCCGTAGCGGCGACCTCGTCGTCACCGCCGACATACCGCTGGCGGCCGAAGTGATGGAGAACGGCGCCCACGCGCTCAACCCGCGCGGCGAACTCTATTCCCCGGACACCATCCGTCAGCGGCTCAACATGCGCGACTTCCTGGATACGATGCGCGCCAGCGGGATACACACCGGCGGGCCCTCGGCACTGACCAAGAGCGACCGGCAAGCGTTTGCCAACAGCCTGGACAGGATGTTGGCCAGGCGCCCGAAGGTGTAGGGGCGACCCTCGTGGTCGCGCGACCTGGCGGTCGCGTTGCAGTTCGGCTCCGCCGAACTGCCCACATTGCGCAGCCGCAGTGCGCATTTGCCGACAGGGCAGTTTCGCGCCAGCGAAACTGCAATGCGACCGCAGGTCGCGCCGGGACGGGACGAGCCCGTCCCCTACATGGCCGACTGGATGTAGTTCTGGATGCCCGTCTTGCCGATGAGATCGAGCTGCGTCTCGAGCCAGTCGACGTGTTCTTCTTCCGACTCCAGGATCGCCTCGAAGATCTCCCGGCTGACGTAGTCGGAGATCGATTCCGAATAGGCGACCGCCTCGCGCAGGACGGGCATCGCCGCCATCTCCAGCGCGAGGTCGCATTGCAGGATCTCCTCGACGTTCTCGCCGATCAGCAGCTTGCCGAGCTCCTGGAGGTTCGGCAGCCCGTCGAGAAACAGGATGCGCTCGATGAGCCGGTCCGCATGTTGCATCTCGTCGATGCTCTCCTTGTATTCGTGCTCGCCGAGTTCGCCCATGCCCCAGTCCTTGAGCATCCGGGAGTGCAGAAAGTACTGGTTGATGGCCGTGAGCTCGTTCTTCAGCGCCCGGTTGAGGTGTTCGATGATCTTCGGATCCTGCGGCTTCATGGTGCTTTCCCAGGGACGTTGCTCGCGAGTATGCCCTCCCGTGCCGGAGAATTCAATCGCAAGTTATTGAAAAATAAATGAAAACGATTATCATACGAGGATCGGGACGTGGTGAGGAACGGCCCTCCCCCGCCCGATCGCACACCTCGCCGGGGCTTGACGCCGCTTCCCGCCAGGCGTATTGGATATCCGCATGGAGCGAAGGTCGCTGGCGTTGGCGTCTTGTCTGGCCGCCGCCCTCACCTGGGGCGGCGTCGCGTGCGCCTGCGGAGTCCCGTCCCTGGCCGCCGGGGCGGCGTCCGCGCACGCGGACCACCACGACGCCCCCGCGTCGGCCGACTGCGAACGGGCCGACTGCAGCGGCGAGTGCGCCATCGCCGGCCTGCCCCCGGAACGGGGACCGCAGGCCGCCGAACCGCCCGCGACGCCGCCGGACGACGGCGCCGGCATGGCCGCCCACGCGGTTCTCTCGGCCGCGCCGCCGCTCGGACCGAGGAACCACTCGCCTCCCGTGCATCGTGCCTGGCGCGCCGCCGACACGCCGGTGCGCCGTTTCGACCGCCTCCTGAATTAGCTCCTTTTCGAAGCGTCACGCAGCGTCGTGACGAGCGCTCGCCCCCGATCGCGCGACACGCCGCGCTGTCCGGGAACCCGCTCCACCGCTTCGGAGAGAGGCCATGCACATCACCCACGCGGTCGCCGCCTGCCTGTCGGCGGGACTGCTGCTGGCGCCGTCCGGCGTCGCTCACGCCGACCCCGGCGAGGCCCCGCCACGGACGCTCGGGCCCGGCTCGGAGTTCGCCGACAACGGGGACTCGACGCTCGCCGCGCTCGTCGCCGAGGCGCTCGCGCGCAACCCCCGCATCCAAGAAGCGGTACAGAACCGCGCCGCCGCGCGGCACCGTATCGCACAGGCCACCGCGCTGCCCGATCCGACCGTGTCCCTGACCGTGCACGGCCAGCCCCCGGAAACCCGCGTCGGTCCCCAGCGCGGCGGCATTGCCCTGCGCCAGACGCTGCCGTGGTTCGGCAAGCGCGCGGAACGCGGCGCGGTGGCGCGCGCCCGGGCCGCCGCCCGCGAGGCGTTCGTCGAGGCGCAACGCGCCACGGTGGTCCGGGACGTCAAGGTGACGTACTACGAACTGGCCTACCTCGACCGCGCGGTCGCGGTCGCGGACCAGGAGGAGGACCTGCTGCGTCTCTACGAGACCCTGGCGCAGGCGCGGTACTCGCAAGGCGTGGGCCTGCAGCAGGCCGTCGTGAAGCTGCAGGCGGAGGTCACCCGCGTCCTATCACACCGCGACGCCCTCCTGCAGGACCGCGTCGCGGCGGAGGCACGTCTCAACGCGCTGCGCGACCGGCCCGCCGACGACCCGCTGCCGCCCGTCCGCGTGCCCCACCGCCCGGGCGCCGCGGTCGACGCAGCGCGATCGCACGCGCTCGTCAGATCGCACCATCCCGACGTTCGCGCGGCACGCCTGCGGATGGAAACGGAGCGCGCCAGCCTCCGGTTGGCCCGCAGGGAACCCTGGCCGGACGTGGTGCTGGGAGCGGCCTGGAATCCCGTCGGCGACCGCCGCGACCACGCGGGGAGACTGGTCCCGCCGGGGGACAACGGCGCGGACCAGTTCAGCGTCAGCATCGGCGTCAGCATCCCGCTGCGGCGCGGCAGGTACACCGCCGGCGTGCAGGAAGCCCTGGCGCGCTTCGACGCGGCGCAGGCGGCCCTGCGGCGCACGCAGAACGACATCGACGTCGCCGTGCGCGCCACCGGCGCACGGCTGGCAACGATCGAGGGGCGCATCCGGCTGCTCGAACGCGCGCTCGTGCCGCAGGCCGAACAGGCGCTGCGCTCCGCCGAGGCGGCGTACTCCGCCGGCACGGTGGACGTGCTGGACCTGCTCGACAGCGAGGAGATGCTGCTCGACGCGCGGCTCGACCTGGCGCGGCTCCGGTCGGACTACATGCAGGCGCTGGCCGACATGGAACGTGCGATCGGCACGGCGTTTCCGCGGGGGGCGTCATGAACCGGCCGCGCCCCTGGCTGACGCTGCTCGCGGGGACCCTCCTCGGCGCCGGCGCCACCGCGCTGCTGGCGGGGAACCCGTTCGGCTGGGCGCTCTTCGCCAGGCCCGACGCCACGGGGGCCATGCCGGAAGCAGCGGCGGACCAGCGCCCGGTGCTCTACTGGCGCGCGCCGATGGATTCCTCCTACCGCTCGGACAAGCCCGGCAAGTCCCCGATGGGCATGGACCTCGTGCCGGTCTATGCGGAGGAGGCGGAGGACGCCGCGGAGGACGGCGTCCGCGTCAGCGCCGGTTTCCTGCAGAACTTCGCCGTGCGCACGGCGGCAGCCGTCCGCGGCACGATTCCGGTCACCATCCGCACCGTCGGCGTCCTCGCCCACAACGAGGAGAAGCTCGTCTCCGTCAACACGAAGTTCCATGGCTGGATCGAACACGCCCGGATCAACAACGTCGGCGAGTACGTGGAACGCGGCGACGTGCTGTTCGACATCTACAGCCCGGAGCTCGTCACGACGCAGCGCGAGTACCTTGCGGCGATGGGTTACGCCCGCCGCCTACGGGACGCCGGCGCTTGGCCGGAGACCATCGACCGGGCCCGCTCCCTGCGCGACGCCGCCCGCGAGCGCCTGCGGTTCTGGGACGTCACGGAAGCGCAGATCCTCGAGCTGGAGGACTCCGGACAGGCCCCCCGCACCGTGCGCTTCTTCGCCCCGGCTGCCGGATACATCGTGGAGAAGATGGGCGACTCCCTGGAGGGCATGCAACTCGCGCCCGGCATGACCGTCCTCAAGATCGCCGACCACTCCACGCTCTGGGCGCAGGCCGAGTTCTACGAGGAGGATCTCCGCCACGTGCGCGAGGGCAGTCCCGCGTCCATCGAGGTCGACGCGTTCCCCGGCCGGCGCTGGAGCGGCACCATCCTGTTCTTCCGGTCCGCCGTGAACCCGGAAACCCGCGCGTTGACCGCGTTCGTCGAGGTGGCCAACCAGGACCTGGCCCTGCGCCCCATGATGTACGTCGACGTGACCGTCGACGCCGCGGCGGGCCAGGACGCCGTACTCGCCCCCGCCGAGTCCGTGCTGCGCACCGGCGCGCGCGCGGTGATCGTGGTGGAACGCGACGCCGGGGTGTTCGAGCCGCGCGAAGTGCAGCTCGGGCGCACCGCCGGCGGCCTGCAGGAGGTCACCGCCGGCCTCGCCGCCGGCGAGCGGGTGGTGGTCTCGTCGCAGTTCCTCATCGACTCGGAGAGCAATCTCCGCGCCGCCATCTCGCAACTGTCCCGCGGCGGCGGCGGCGACGGTCCGCCCCCGGCGGACAGCCCGCGCCACTGAGCCCCGGCGATGCTCGAACGACTTGTCGGCTGGTCGATCCGCAACCGGGTCCTGGTGGTCCTCGCGACGCTGATCGTCGCCATCGTCGGCGTGCAGGCGCTGTGGCGCGCGCCGCTCGACGCCATTCCCGATCTCTCCGACGTGCAGGTCATCGTCTACACGGAATACCCGGGGCAGGCGCCGCGCATCGTGGAGGACCAGGTGACCTATCCCCTGACCACGCAACTGCTCGCCGTGCCCTTCGCCCGGACCGTGCGCGGCTATTCGTTCTTCGGTGTCTCCTTCGTGTACGTCCTCTTCGAGGACGGCACGGACCTCTACTGGGCCCGCAGCCGCGTCCTCGAGACCCTGAGCAACGTGGCGCGCACGCTCCCGGCGGGCGTCACCCCGGCCCTCGGTCCGGACGCCACGGGCGTCGGCTGGGCGTTCATGTACGCCCTGCAGTCGGACCGGCACGACCTCGGCGAGCTCCGTTCGATCCAGGACTGGTTCCTGAAGTACGAACTGGCCGGGGTCCCGGGGGTCGCGGAGGTCGCGAGCATCGGCGGCTTCGTGCGGCAGTACCAGATCACGGTGGATCCCAACCGCCTGCGCGCGTACGGGATGCCGCTCTCCAGGATCCGTACCGCCGTCGAGAACAGCAACAGCGACGTGGGCGGCCGCCTGCTCGAAGCCGCGGAGAAGGAGTTCATGATCCGCGGGCGCGGCTATATCGCGTCGGCCGACGACATCCGCAAGATCGCCCTCGGCGTGGACCCCGCCGGCACGCCGATCCTGCTCAAGGACGTCGCGACCGTCAGCGTGGGTCCCGAGATGCGCCGTGGACTCGCGGAGTGGGACGGCGAGGGCGAAACCGTCGGCGGGATCGTCGTCGTGCGTCACGGCGCGGGCACGCTACAGGTGATCGAGGACGTGAAGGCCCGCCTTGCCGCGATCGCCCCGAGCCTCCCGCCAGGGGTCTCCATCGAAGTGGCCTACGACCGGAGCGCCCTCATCCAGCGCACCGTGGACAGTCTCGGCGTGAGCCTCCTCCAGCAACTGCTGATCGTCGGCCTGGTGTGCCTGGTCTTCCTGTTCCACGTCCGCAGCGCCCTCGTCGCGGTCATCACGCTGCCCGTCGGCGTGCTGGGCGCCTTCATCGTGATGACCGTGCAGGGGCTCAACGTGAACATCATGTCGCTCGGCGGCATCGCGGTAGCCATCGGCACCATGGTCGACGCCGCCATCGTCATGGTCGAGAACGCCCACGGGCACCTGGCGCGCGACGGTGGCCGGCGCCCCCACTGGCAGGTCGTGACCGAGGCCACGCGGGAAGTCGGGCCGACCCTGTTTTTCGCGCTCCTCGTCATCACCGTCTCGTTCCTGCCCATGTTCGCCCTCGAAGCCCAGGAGGGACGGCTGTTCAAGCCCCTGGCCTTCACGAAGACCTACGCGATGGCCGCCGCCACGATCCTGGCGGTGACGACGGTCCCCGTGCTCGTCGGCTACTGGCTGCGCGGCCGCGTGGGTCCCATGGAGCGGCACCCGGTCAGCCGCCTGCTCGCGTGGCTGTACCGTCCCCTGCTCGACGCCGTCCTGCGCCGCAAGACCGTCGTCATCGCGGCGGCCGTTCTCGGGCTCGCGGCGACGGCGGTGCCGTTCGCGCGTCTCGGTGCGGAGTTCATGCCCAGGCTATGGGAAGGGGATCTCCTCTACATGCCGACCACGCTGCCCGGCATCTCGATCACGAAGGCCGGAGAACTCCTGCAGCAGACCGACCGCATCCTGCGGACTTTCCCGGAGGTCGAGCACGTCTTCGGCAAGGTCGGGCGCGCGGACACCGCGACGGACCCCGCACCCCTGTCGATGATCGAGACGACGATCCGGCTCAAGCCCCGCGACGCCTGGCGGCCGGGCATGACGCCGGACCGGCTCATCGAGGAGATGGACGCGGCGCTCCGCGTTCCCGGACTCACCAACGCCTGGACGATGCCGATCAAGACCCGCATCGACATGCTCTCGACCGGCATCCGCACCCCCGTCGGCATCAAGATCGCCGGTCCGGACCTCGGGGAGCTCGAGCGGCTCGGACAGGAGATCGAGGCGGTCGTCCGGGCGCTGCCGGGCACGGCCGCCGCGTACGCCGAGCGGGTGCTGGGCGGCAACTACCTCGACATCACGATCGACCGCGACGCCATCGCCCGCTACGGCCTGACCGTGCGCGACGTGCAGGACGTGATCCAGACCGCGATCGGCGGCACCAACGTCACCACGACCGTCGAGGGCCTGGAACGCTACCCGGTGAACCTGCGCTACGGCCGCGAGCTCCGCGACGATCTGCCGGCGCTGCGCGACGTGCTGGTGCCGACGCCGGCCGGAGCCCAGATCCCCCTCGGCAGGCTCACGCGGATCGACTACGTCGTCGGACCCCCAAGCATCAAGAGCGAGGGCGCGCGGCCCAACGCGTGGGTCTACATCGACCTGCGCGACACCGATGTCGGGAGCTACGTCGAGGCGGCCCGCCGTGCCGTCGAGGCACGGGTCTCCCTCCCGCCGGGCTACACCCTCGCCTTCAGCGGGCAGTACGAGTACCTGCAGCGCGCGCAACGGCGGCTCGCACTCGTCATCCCGCTCACCCTGCTCCTGATCGCCGGCATCATCTACATCAGCCGGAAATCGGTCGCCGAGACGCTGCTGGTGCTGGCCGGCGTCCCGTTCGCCCTCACCGGGGCGGTGTGGCTCCTGTACGCGCTCGACTACCACCTGAGCATCGCCGTGTGGGTGGGCGTGGTGGCCCTCGCCGGCCTCTACGCGGAGACCGCGGTGGTGCTGCTGCTCTACCTCGACGTCGCGGTCCGCGAGGCCCGCGAGCGCGGCCTGCTGCTCGACCGCGCCGCGCTCGCCCGGGCCATCCGCGACGGCGCCGCGCGGCGGGTGCGGCCGATACTCATGACCATCGCGACCGACGTCATGGGCCTGCTGCCGATCATGTGGAGCGTCGGCGCCGGAGCCGACGTGATGAAGCGCGTCGCGGCGCCGCTGGTCGGCGGGGTGCTCACCTCCGGGCTGGTCGTGCTGGTGCTCTTTCCCGTCGTGTACTACGTCTGGAAGGCGCGCGGCCTCCCGGCGGAAGCGCCGTAGGGCACGCTCCCGCGCCCGCGGCGCGTGGCCGTGGCGCGGCGCGGCCACCGCAAATGGTCGAGAAAAGGGAATCGAGAAAGGAGGTCGAGACAGGGGTTGTTTTCGGTAATCGTTCTCATTTAGACTCGCGTTCGTCATGTACGTATGCATGTGTCAAGCCGTCCGGGACTCGGAAATCGAGGCCGCCTTCGTCCAGGGCGCCCGCAACCTCGACGCGCTCGCGGAAGAACTCGGGGTGGGCACGGGCTGCGGCTGTTGCCGAGAGCACGCCCAGACGCTCATCGACGAACACCTCGCGGTCGCCGGGTACGACAACTTCGTCAGCGCCGCCTGATCCCGGGTCCGGCCGCGATCCTCGCCGGCCTCCGGGCCACCGTCTCCGTCCACCGCCATGCGCCCCGGCGCCGGCTTCCGGCCCGCGGCGCCAAACCATTTCGCACTGGCCCGCGACATTTCCTGACAACGGAGCAGGGCGGCACGGATGTTGGTAACCGCTTCCGACGAAAAGCTGGTTACGCGTGCCCTGGCCGGCTCCAACGGTGCATGGACGGCTTTGGTGAAACGCTACGAGCGGCGCGTCTACAACTACGCGTTGCGCATGGTCGGACATCCGGACGATGCCCTGGACCTCGTGCAGGAGGTGTTCCTGGGCGTCTACCGGAACCTCGGGAGCTATCGCGGCGACGGGGTTTTCCCGGCATGGCTGTTCCGCATCGCGGCGTACCGCTGCACGGACTACCTCCGTCGGCGGCGTCCCATGGATGCCTTCGACGAGGCCGCCACGGCGGCGGAGCCCGGCGCCGGCTTCGACCCCGCCCTGGCCGCCATCGCGACCGATGCCAATCGGCACGTCGTGCGCGCGCTCGCCACCCTGCCCCCGGCGCAGCGACACGTCGTGGAGCTCAAGTTCTTCCAGAACTGCACCTTCGAGGAGATCGGCAAGCACCTGGGGATCTCTCCCAACACCGCCAAGACGCGTCTCTACAGCGCGCTGCGCAAGCTCAAGGCATGCGAGGAGCTGCACGATGAACTGTGACGAGGCCCGATCAAGCCTGTTCGAACTGGTCGAGGACGCCGGTGGCATCGCGCCGACCGACCGTGACGCGCTCCTCGCGCACGTGGCCGGATGTCCTTCCTGTTCGGCCGACGTCGATGCGATCCGGGCCTGGCGGCAGCGGGTGGACGCGTGGCGGGACGAGCCGACGCCCCGTTGGCGCCGGCCGACGGTCGAACGTCCCCCGTGGCGGGACTGGCGCGTCTGGTTCCCGGTCGCGGCGAGTACGGCGGCGCTGGCCCTCGCCGCGACCGCGGTCCTGGCTCCATGGACCGGAACCGGCCCCGATCGCGCACCCACTCCCGCCGTCGCCCGGGTCGACCCCGCGCTGGAGCAGCAACTGGTCGAGGCGACCCTCCGACGGGTTCGGGAAGAGTTCGAGGCCCGCCGCGAGACCGAACGGTCGTTGCTGCTCCAGGCGGCAATGGAAGTGGCCCGCGACCAGCGCGAGGAGGAACTCACGGCCCTCGCGGCGTTCCTGAAGGCCGAAATGGACCGCCGGTCCCTCGAGACCGACGAGAGCCTGCGCTACCTGATCACGGACCAGGTCCGTGACCGCCGCCGCCTCGAAGACCTGTTTCAGCGGGTGAGCACCCGCCGTGATACAGCGGAGAATCGAAGATGACCGAACGCCACGCCCGTCGTCCCTCCCTGCGCCCACCTCTCGCCCTGGCGGCGGCCATGACCGTCGCGTCGGCCCACGCCGAAGCACCGGCGCACCTCGACGCGCTGCAGCAGGAGTTGCGCGTCGCCGAGGACGTCATCGAGGCGGCCCTCGACAACGTGCCGGACCTGCGGGTCTCCGGCGTGGAAGCGGACTACCTGGCCGGCCAGGGCGTCCTGATCTCCCTGTCCGTCGGGACGGGCTGGCCGGGTTCCGGGTACGGCAGGCGAGTGGTGAAGATCATCCGGGACGAGGACATCCACGTGCCCATCCCGGAGATGGTGCACGAGATTCTGGCCGACCTGGACCTGGAGCTGCCCAGCTTCGAACATCGCCCCGTCGACCTGGCGCCGCTGCGCGAACTGCGCCAGGAACAGCGGGCCCTGCGCAACCAGCAGCGCAAGGTCCGGAACCGGATCTGGGCCGTACGCCTCGAGACGGCCAGCGGATCGGACGAAGAAGACGGCGCGCGGACGGTCGCGGCCCTCGAGGAGGAAATGCAGCGCCTCGAGGCGGAGGAGGACGCGCTGGAGAGCCGCATCGACGCCGAATACGACCAGTTGGCTTCTACCCGGGAGATCGAGGAAGTCGTGGAGGTCGAGCCGGCGGGAGCATCCGACGAACCCCCCGCGCCGGATGTCGACGCCGCGCTCGCCGGGGTCTTGTGCGACTACGGTGCGACGCTCAAGTCCCTGCCACGCGACGAGCACCTTTCCCTGCGAGTCCGCGGGGGCTCCCGAGACGCGTTCCACGTGTTCCGTTTCGAAGACGTCCTCGCGTGCCAGAAAGGTGCGCTGACCGCGGAGGAACTGGTCGGCAAGGGCACCCGCTACCAAGGTTGACCGCAGCGTCGGGGCCGGCGGTCAGGCCTCGCCGCTCTCGAGCAGTTGCCGGTACCTGCGCAGGTGGCGCAGCGACGACACCTCGTCGCCGCTCATCTCGAAGATGCGCGCGAGGTTGTAGTGCGCGTCCGGCACGTCCGGGGCCCGGCGGTAATGCTCCGCCGCCGTCTCCACCTCGTCGAGCTCGTCGAACACCGTGCCCATGTTGTAGCTCGCGAGCTGGTGGTCCGGGGCCGCGTCCAAGCCCTGCTGGTAGTGACGCTTGGCGTTCTTGAGATCGCCCTTCAACTGGCACAGCCGGCCGAGGTTGACGTGGGCGTCGGCGTTCTTGATATCGAGTTCGATCGCGCGCTGATAGGCGTCGGGCGCGCGCTCGGGATCCATTTCCTCGAGATCGAGCCCGAAGTTGTACCACTCGTCGCTGCCGAGGCCCTCGAAATCCCCGCCCTCGAAGAAGCGGCGCTTCTCGGCCAGCGTCGCCACCTCGGCGGCCACCTCGCCGACGGCGAAATCGA
Source organism: Pseudomonadales bacterium (assembly GCA_963664635.1). Classification (GTDB taxonomy): domain Bacteria; phylum Pseudomonadota; class Gammaproteobacteria; order Pseudomonadales; family Azotimanducaceae; genus VXNE01. The sequence goes on from OY761542.1 coordinate 3,536,647, forward strand.
GGCGCCCCTGGCCCGAGTCGATGTCCCACACCGCGGACTCCTCGCGCACGACCACGTCGTCCCCGTCCACGAAGATGCGCATGGACGCGAGGGAACCGCCGGCCTCGAGGCCGTGCTTGAGCTTCAGCAGCGCGGCGATCGTCCGGCGCACGGAGAGTTTCGCGTCGAGCAGGCCCCGGGCGGTCCGCAGCAGCACGACATCCTGGAAGGAGAAGCGGTACCGGCCCCCGGTACCGCGGGCGGACTCCAGCACGCCGCGGCGGACGTACTGCCGGACCTGGTCCGCGGACAGACCGCTCAGGCCGGCCACCTCGCGGGTGGTGTACCCGCCCGCCGCGTCGGGACCTGCGCTCGCCAGTGGCCTCACGGTGGTTGACCGCCTCTAGATTCCTTGAGCAGCGTTGTAGTTTAGGGTCGCGTTGCGTTGTCCGCAGCCTCTCCAAGTTGCGCAGCAACTTGATCGCGTCGCCGCAGGCGACGCGCCTAGTCTGGTATCACTGGGCCTTGCGCGCCTTCGACCGTTTCCTCGTCCTGGCGGCGCCTGCGCCGGTGGCGCTCTTCGCCGGGGCCCGTTGCGCGGGCCGCGGCGGCCCGTCCTCTTCCTCGGCGCCATTCTCGGCGCTGCCGGCGACGGAGGCCTTGAGCGCCTCCATGAGGTCGATGATCTTCGCCTCGGCGCGTTCCTCGGGGGCGACGGAAATCTCCTGTCCGTCGACCTTGTGCTGGATCACGTCCAGCATGTGCGCGCGCACGTCGTTGCGGTACTTCTCGGGCTCGAAGGCGGCGTTGGCGCGCTGCTCGATGATCTGCACCGCGAGTTCGAGCTCGCCCTCGGCGACGTCGACCGATTCGAGCGGCACGTCGTCGAACGGCCGCAACTCCTCCTGGTACTTGAGCTGCTCCATGACCAGGCCGTCGCCCATGGGGCGTACCAGCACGAGGTAGCTCCGCCCCCGGGCCGCGTAGCTCGCCAGCGCCGCCCGCCCGGTGTGCGCCAGCGCCTGCCTGAGCAGGTGGTAGGAACGCGCCGCGCCCTTGTCCGGGCCCAGGTAATGGACCTTTTCGATGTATAGCCGCTCGACCTCCGCGAGGGGAATGAACTCGGAGATGTCGATGGCGTTGGTGGACTCGACGTACAGGGCCTTGATCTCGTCCGCCGTGAAGGTCACGTACTGGCCCTTGGCGAACTCGTAGCCCTGGACGCGGTCCTCCCGCTCGACTATCTGGCCGTCCGAGGCGCGGATATACTGCTGCTTCAGCCGGGAGCCGTCCTTGCTCAGGTAGTTGAAGCGGACGGCGGCGGTGCTGTCGACGGTCGAGTAGAGCTTGATGGGGATCGACACCAATCCGAAAGAGATGGTGGCCGTCCCAATGGCGCGTGCGGGCATGGCTGTGTCCGGCCTTCCTCTACGTCGAGCGTACGTTTACACCACTTCGGGACGCCCGTCCAGACCGCGATGCGACCCCGGAATGCCGCCGGGCACTGTGAATCCGAGGCGGCCGGACCGCCACTGACCCCCCCTGCCATGCCTTCGGCCAAGCCCGACAGCCTGTCCGCCTACCGCGCGAAGCGCAAGGCCGGCGCAACACCGGAACCCTTCTCGGCCGAGGCGGCTGCCGAGGCCGGCGCCGGGCCCCGGATCTTCGTCGTGCAGCAGCACCAGGCGAGCCATCTGCACTGGGACGTGCGCCTCGAGATCGACGGCGTACTCCGGTCCTGGGCCGTGCCCCGGGGCCCGTCGCCGAATCCGGCCGACAAGCGCTTCGCCGCCCGCGTCGAGGACCACCCCCTGGACTACGCCGATTTCGAGGGGTGCATCCCCGCAGGCAACTACGGCGCCGGCTACGTGATCGTCTGGGACCGCGGCACGTACCTGGAACTCGAGCCGTTCGACGCAGGCTTCGAACGCGGCAAGCTGCTGTTCGAACTGCGCGGGCACAAGCTGCGCGGACGCTGGACGCTCGTGCGCATGAACGGACCCCGCCAGCGCGCGGCCGGAGACGGCAAGGAATGGCTGCTCATCAAGGAGCGCGACGAGTGGGTGCGCGAAACGCCGCCGCCCGACGACTCCGTGCTCTCCGGACTGACCCTCGCGGACATGCCGGACCCGGCCGTCGTCGAGCAGCGCCTGGCGGGGCGCATCCGCGGCATCGATCCCGCGCCGCCCGAGACCGGACCGCTGACCGTCAAGCCCATGCTCGCCCGCTCCGGGGAAGCGTTCGACCGGGCCGGCTGGGTGTTCGAGATCAAGTACGACGGCTACCGCCTGCTGATCGAGAAGGACGGCGAACGGGTGACGCTGCGCTCGCGCAGGGGCCTCGACCTGACCGCGAACTTCCCCGAGGTCGAGAAGGCCGCGCGGCGCCTGCCCTTCTCCAGGTTTGTCATCGACGGCGAGGCGGTGGTGCACGACGCCCGCGGCGTGCCGAACTTCTCGCTGCTGCAGCAGCGTGCACGGCTGCGCGGGTCCGCGAGCGTCTCGCGGGCGGTCAACGCGCTGCCGGTCACCTACTACGCGTTCGACCTGCCGCAGTCCCTCGGCCATGACCTGCGCGGCCTGCCGCTGCTCGAGCGCAAGGCGCTGCTGCGGGAGATGCTGCCGTCCACCGGACCCGTGCGCTACTCCGAGCACATCGAGGGCTCCGGCATCCGCGTGTTCGAGCGCATGCGCGCCCTGGGGCTTGAGGGCGTCGTCGGCAAGCGCGCGGACAGCCCCTACCGGGCCGGGCGTTCGGACGCCTGGGTGAAGATCCGCACCGAACGCACCGGCGATTTCGTGATCGCCGGGTGGGCCCCCAACAAGTCCAACTCCGCCGACCTCGGAGCGCTGGCCCTCGCCGAGTACCGGGGCGACGACCTCGTCTTCTGCGGCCGCGTCGGCGCCGGCCTGAACGCCCGTGCCCGCGGGGACCTCGCAGAGCGTCTCGAGGGGCTTGCCGCGGCGGCGCCGCTCGCCGAGGAACGCGACGTGCGCTGGGTCGCACCCGTGCTCGTCTGCGAAGTCGCCTACAAGGAGTACACGCTGGACGGCCGCCTGCGCCAGCCGGCCTTCCGGCGCCTGCGCGACGACAAGCCGCCCGCGGAGTGCATCGGAGCGTTCGACGACCCGCGCCCCGTCACGCTCGAACCGGCCGTGCGGCACACGGTCGCGGTCACCAACCGGGACAAGGTCTTCTTTCCCGAAAAGGACCTCACGAAGGGCCATCTGGTGGACTACTACGAGCGCATCGCGCCGTGGATGCTCCCCTACCTCCTGAACCGCCCCCTCGTGCTCACGCGTTTTCCCGACGGCATCCACGGCAAGTCGTTCTACCAGCGCGACGCACCGGACTTCGTGCCCGACTGGGTCAAGCGCGCCGCCCTCTGGACGGAGACCGAGGAACGCGACATCAACTACTTCATGGTGGAGGACGCGGCCTCGCTCAAGTACCTGGCCAACATGGGCGCCATCCCCATCCACGCCTGGCACAGCCGCATCGACCGGTTGGAGCACCCGGACTGGTGCGTCCTCGACCTCGACCCCAAGGACGCCCCCTTCGCCGACGTGATCGCGGTCGCCAGGGAGATCCACACCCTCCTCGACGAGCTCGCGCTGCCGGGCTATCTCAAGACCAGCGGGGCGAGCGGCCTGCACGTTCTCATCCCGCTCGCCCGCCGCCTGACCCACGATCAGTCGCGCACGCTCGGGGAACTGCTGGCCCGCGTCATCGTCACGCGCCGCCCCGAGGTCTGCACCATCGTGCGGGCGGTCAGGAAGCGCGAGAGCAAGGTCTACATCGACTACATGCAGAACCGGCACGGGCAACTGATCGTCGCGCCGTTCTCGGCCCGCGCGGAGCCGGCGGCGTCCGTCTCCATGCCGCTGCGGTGGTCCGAACTGAACGGCCGGCTCGCCAACCCCAGGTACCACATCGAGAACGCGGTCGCCCGCATGAAACGCACCCCCGACCCGATGCTGGCCGTGCTCACCGACGAACCCGACCTCGGCGCGGCCCTCGCGAAGCTCTCCGGGTTGCTGTAGGGGACGCCCTCGTGCCAGCCGTTCTCAATTCCGTGGCATTTTCCTCTGAAAGCCAACAGATTCGCGCGCTTAGGCGTGTACTAAACTGGCACAACGGGTGGCCTTGGCGAGGGTGGCCAGGACACGGACGGCGTGCGTCAAGGGACCGGGCCTGAGTCCCCGCGGGGTTTTGTGGGGCGCGGCGGTCCACCCTTGGCGCGTGGCCACCGTAGGGTCTTTTGCGCCCCGGGCGAGAGGACCCGCAAGGTGTCGACAATCTCGCCGATGTGTTGCGCTATCCGCCGCCAGTTGGCGGGCACCGCCAGGATGGCGATGCGGCGCTCGCCCAAGCGCTGTTGGTGCTCGATGTTCTGGTCGGTGGTGAGCAAAACGTCGTACCCATGCGCCTCGGCCAAATCCAAGAGTTCGCCGTTCTTGACGGTGGCCCACCCGAGTTCTTGGGCACGGTCCACTAGGTGCGGACGCAGGTGTCGTCGCAACCCCACCGGAGTGCCCGCGTCGAAGAGTATCTTCAAGGGCTGGGGCTTGCGGGCCTCGGCAGGGGCGTCTGCATGTCGTTGATCGCGTGCTCGAGCACGGCCTCCACCTCGGCCCGCGACGGACCTTCGAACCATTCCATGAAGTCATCCACCGTGTCGCCATCCCGCAACGTCTCGAAGAGGGCGGCCACGGGCATGCGTGTGCCACGAAAGACGAGCGCCCCGCTGAGACGTTCCGGATCGCGCTCCACCACCGGGCATTTCTGCCAGTAGTCCTCGGTCTTGCCCATGCCCGCTCTCTCCTGCCCTGGCCGACAGGCCCATGAGTATACGACCCGGCGGGGCAGGGCGCCCGCAGGCCCCTGCGCCCGCCGATTAGGGAAGCTCTGATCAAGAGCTTCCCCAGTGCGGCACAGGGACGTGCCGCCAGATTCGATGGCGTAAGCCATTGAATCTGTGGAGCAAGACGAAACCGCGTTTTGTCTTGCTACCTGATCAAGTCCATGGATGGGCTTGATCAGAGGTTTCCCGGCGCTTGAGCGGGTCGCCCCCGTACTCCCCTACAACGCCTGCCTTGCGGTCAGCGTCAGTTCGGGGCCGCCGATGCCCGGGCCGTCCGTCATGGGCCAGGCGAAGTCCAGGTGCAGGACGCGCCCGCGCTGGGTGCGCGTCGACTCGAACCGCAGGCCCACGCCGACATCCGAGATGACCCCGAAGGGTTCGGCGTCGGAGCCGCCCGGGAACCAGGCACGTCCGACATCGGCAAACAGGGCCGCGCCCACGCGCAGGATGCGAAACAGGTAGAGATCCGAGAAGTAGCGCTCCTCGAACGTGACGACGAAGCTCCGCTCACCGGCCTGGTACCGGTTGGGGAAGCCGCGCAGCCCGCTGTCGCCGCCGAGCAGGAGTTGCCGGTCGGCCCGCAGGTTGCGCGCATGGCTGAACGTGCCGCTCGCGTGGAAGGCGAGCTTCGGCGTCTGCCGGTAGCGGTAGCGCACCCACGCGCTCGCCAGGAAGTCCTCGACGCCACCCCCGTCGAGGTCGGCGAAGCCCTCGAGGCTCGCTCCGAAGAGCGCGAGGTGGCCGTCGGCGCCACTGCGGACGCCATCCTGGAAGCGGGCGTTCAGCACGAGCCGGCGGGTGTCGTCGCCGCCGAGCGCCGCGTCCGAATACCCGACCAGCACCGAGAAGCGCCGGCCCAGGTAGACGTCCTCGGTACTCTGCAGGCGGTCCACGTTGCGCGACTTGGCAAAGTCGTCCTCGACCCGTTCGTAGGCAATCCACGGGTAACCCAGCGTGCGGTCCCGGGTGCCGAGCGGCGCCCCCCGAAGCTGGCGCAGCTCGCGGTCCTCGTGGCGATACCCATAGGACCAGCGCGTCGCGGAACCGCCGACCAGCCCCCGCGAGAAACCGCGGGAAATCTCGAACGAGCGGGTACGCGCTTCGAGCACGGCGTACTTGCGGTCGAGGAGGTAGAGGCCCTGCTCGCTCTCGCGCCGGTCCATGCGCACCGCCCACGCCCGCCGGGTGTCGAGGGAGAAAAAGGGCCGCGAGAGATCCAGCGCCCAGCGTCCGCCGTCGTCGTTGTCGAGCACGGTCGCCGCGAGTTGCGTGCGCCCGTGGCCGATGTTCGGATCCAGATAGTTGAACGCGATGCCGCTGCGGTCGAGGTCGTCGAACCAGGACGCCGCCAGTTCGGAGCCGGTGCCGGCGACGTTGCCGTCCGAGAGGCCAAACTCCAGGCGCTGCTCGCCGCCCGTTCGCGAGAACCCGATCTGCGGGGCGAGCGTCCAGACATCCCGCGTCACGACAACCACCTCGATCGCGTCCGCGCACACCCGGTTGACCAGGACGCGGGCGTCGTACAGATAGGATTTCGCCCGCAGCGTCCGCTCGCTCTCCTCGAGGATCCGGCCCGTGGTCCGCTCCCCGGCGCGGAACAGGATGACGTCCGCGATCACCCCCTCCCGGGTGTGGACGTGATAGCGATTGGCCGCCCGAAACAGGCGGTTGTCCTCTTCCTCCCGGTCCGTGGCGAAGATCGGTTGCCGGACGATCGCCACGTCGCGGACCCGGTAGCTCCGGCCGCGCTCGATCGCATGCCCGGACAGCTTCTCTATATCCGCGTTCCGCAGGCTCGGGACGTCATGGCGCGCGGGGCCGCACGGTTCCTCGGCCGCGGCCGCCGCAAGTCCGAGCAGCGTCGCGAGCGCCGCCGCCACCGCGGACGCCCCGACCCCGGATACACGACATGACGGACCACCGGGCCAGGCACGGGCGCGAGCCATGCGGGAGCAACGGCGGCCGCTACCGCGACCGCCGCAGCTCTTCCTTGATGATCGCGACCTGTTCCCCCGTGACCGGCTCGAAGCCCGGGATCATGCAGCTCGGTCCCCAGGTGCCCCGGCCAATGCCCATCTCGAACAGGCCCTGGATGGTGTCCATGGAGCAGACGCGGAACGAGCGGGTCTCCAGCCGCATCGTGCCATGCCGCCTGAGGCCCGGACAGCGCTGCCGGAACTGGACGAGGTACTTTTCGTCGCGGCGCAGGTGGAACACCACGAAGCGCTCGTTCAGGATCTCGGTGCGGCTGATGCGGGACCGGGCGATGCAGCGCTCCGCGACGTCGTACTCCGCCACGGATTCCACATCCAGGATCTCGGCGATCACCGCATCGAGGTCGCGCTCCTCCGTCGACTCCGCGGGCGCCGCCTCCTCCGGCGGGACCTCGACCCCGGCCTCTTCCGCCTGTACCGCCGCGCAGAGCGTCGCGGCCAGGCATGCCGTCGCCACCGCCCTCATCGCTCGTCTCCCGCGGAGGCCGCCGCGTCGCCGCGCCGCGCGGCCTCCCGTTCGGACACGATGGCGCCGCGCAGCCCTTCCACCTGACCCTCGTCGATCCTTTCGAAGTCCCCGAGGACGCACATGGGCGTGGGAATGCCGAAGCCGCCCCGTTCCACCGCCCGGAAGTGGTCGTGCGTACAAACGCGGCTGCCGCCCTGGTTGACGTAGATGATCATGTCCGGCTCCAGGCCGGAACAGCGCGTCCGCAAACGGTTCAGCCAAGTCTGGCGGCGACCGACAAACAGGACGTTGAACTCGTCGAGCACCTCGATGCGCCGGTAGTCCCGGGACGAGATGCAGCGCGTCGCCTCCTGGTACTCGCTGGGGTCGAGGGGTGTGCTCAGGATCGTCTCCACGTCGATCCGGCCCTCCTCGCGGGACCGCGGGGCATCGCCGTCCGCGTGCGCCTCCGGCGACCCGGTCCCCGGCGCCGGGCCGTCCTCGGCCGCCCACGCGTGCGGCGCCGCGGCCACTGCCAACGCGGCAAGCACGGCTACGAGCATCGCTGTCGGCACGTCCCGCCGCATGCCGTCTCCCGCCGGCGACCACCCATTGACGCGCGGGAGTTTACACCCGCCGCAGCGCCCCGGGATCAGCCGTGGTCGGTCCGTATCGCGAAGCAGTAGCTCATCGGCCAACGTTACGGAGTATGCTGAAAGGCACATGCCGATCGACTGGAAAGCATATAACGCCGAAGGCATCTGGGATGAGCTCGTCGCGCCCAACGGCCGCGCCCGCGCGGGTGCGGGCGGGCTGTTCCGCGTTCTCGGGCGCCTCTCCGACGACCGGCTCGCGGCGCGCCAGGCGGCGGCGGACCTCGCCATCCGCACCATGGGCATTACCTTCTCGGTCTATCACGACCAGACGCGGGGCGCGATAGACCGGGAGTGGCCGTTCGACATCGTCCCGCGCCTCATCCGCAAGCGTGAGTGGGACGACGTCTCGCGAGGCCTCGTCCAGCGGGTCCGTGCCCTGAACCTCTTCATCGACGACGTCTACCACGGCCAGAAGGCCCTCAAGGACGGCGTCGTCCCGCGCGACTACATCCTCCGCTCCCGCGAGTTCCGGCCCGAATGCGTCGGTGTCGACACCCCCCACGGCGTGTGGAGCCACGTCTGCGGCTCCGACCTCGTCCGGGACGCCCGCGGCATCCTCCACGTGCTCGAGGACAACCTGCGCGTCCCCTCCGGCGTGTCCTACATGCTGGAGAACCGGGCCGTCATGAAGCGCGTCTTTCCCGAACTCTTCAGGCACTACGCGATCCACCCGGTGGACGACTATCCGCGCGAACTGCGCAACTGCCTGGCCTCCCTGTCCCCGCGCGACGCCGGGCCGCCGAAGATCGTCGTCCTGACCCCGGGCATCCACAACTCGGCCTATTTCGAGCACTCCTACCTGGCGCAGCTCATGGGCGCCGAGCTCGTCGAGGGGTCCGACCTGGTCGTGGACCGGGACGACTGCGTGTACATGCGCACCATCGGGGGACTCGTGCGCGTGGACGTGATCTACCGCCGCATCGACGACCTGTTCCTGGACCCGGACACGTTCCATCCCGAGTCGCAACTCGGCGCCCCGGGGCTGATGCGCGCCTGGCGGGCCGGCAAGGTCGCCTTCGCGAACGCACCCGGCTGCGGCGTCGCGGACGACAAGGTGATCTATACCTACGTGCCCGACCTCGTCCGCTACTACCTGGCGGAGGAGCCCATCCTCCCGAACGTACCCACGTATCGCTGCGCGGAGAAGGAGTCGCGGGACTACGTGCTGGAGCACCTCGAGGAACTGGTGGTGAAGCCCGCCAACGAGTCGGGCGGCTACGGCATGCTGATCGGTCCGCACTCCACGCGGCGCGAGCGGGAGACGTTTCGCCGCCGCGTCCGCGCCCACCCGCGCAACTACATCGGGCAGCCCTTCCTCACGCTCTCTTCCGCGCCGACCTTCGTCAAGGGCCGTCTCGAGCCCCGCCATCTCGACCTGCGCCCATTCATCCTCTCCGGCGAGGACACGTACGTCAGCCTGGGCGGGCTGACCCGCGTCGCGCTGCGCAAGGGATCCATGGTCGTGAACTCGTCCCAGGGCGGCGGCAGCAAGGACACCTGGGTGGTCGACAACTGAACGCATGAAGCTGCAGACGCTTTCCCGGGTCGCCGAGCGCATCTACTGGATGGGCCGCTACCTCGAGCGGGCCGAGAGCACGGCGCGCCTGATCGCCGTGCACGCGGACCTCCTGATGGACCTGCCGGTGCGCCGTGCGCTGGACTGGCGCGTGCTCATGGACATTACCGGGTCCGGCGCACTGTTCGCGACGCTCTACGACGACACGACCGAGCGCAACGTGGTGCGCTACCTCACGAGCGACCCGCGCAATCCGTCCTCGATCCTGAGTTCCCTCGCGAACGCGCTCGAGAACATGCGCACCGTGCGGGACACGATGCCCCGGGTGACCTTCGAGTACGTCAACGAACTCCACCTCTTCGCCGCCTCGGGACTGACCGGCCCGCTCTCGCGCAGCCGCCGGGTCGAGGTGCTCGAGGGCATCACGCGCCGCGTTCAGCAGCTCGAGGGCTTCCTGTCGAGCAACATGACCCACGACGACAAGTGGCAGTTCCTGCGCCTCGGCAACCACCTCGAACGCGCGGACATGACCACCCGCATCGTGGACGTGCGCTCGCAGGCGGCGAGCGCGGACGAGCCGTTCGAGCCGATCCAGTGGCGCGGCGTGCTCCGGTCGCTGTACGGGCTGCAGAGCTATCAAGCGAGCATGCAGGCGCCGGTGGAGGGGCCGGCCGTGCTCGAGTTCCTGTTCCAGTACGACGAGCAGCCACGGTCCTATGCCAGTTGCCTGAACTCGCTCAAGTTCGGCCTGCGCCGGCTGCCCCGCAGCGACCGGCCGCTACGGGTCTGCGACGCGATGATCCGTCAACTCGGCAATGCGAACGTGCGCGACCTGGCCGGTGACAGCCTGCACGCCTTCGTCGACGCCTGCCAGCTACAGCTCGGCACGTTGCACGACGAGATCGCGAGCACCTATTTCCACTACGTACCCCGCGTCCCCGCACGGGCGCGCCGCAAGGAGGCCAAGGGACAATGAGACTGGTGTTGGCGGACTCCCGACGGCTGCGGTTCGGCGCGTTCACCGCGTTCTATTTTGCCCAGGGCGTGCCGCTCGGATTTCTCCAGATCGCGCTCGTCGCCTGGCTCGCCGGGCAGGGGGCGACGCTCGGCGAGACCGGTGTCTTCGTCGGCGTCGTCACGCTGCCCTGGGCGCTGAAGCTGGTCTCCGGGCCGTTCATGGACCGCTACGGCATGGCGTCCATGGGCCGCCGGCGACCCTGGGTGATGGTCGCCCAGGGCGGCCTGGCGCTGTCCATACTCGCCCTCGCGTTCCTTCCGGACCCCACCGACATCGCCGTGCTCACGGTGGTCGGGTTCGTCGTGATGTCGTTCGCCGCCGTGCAGGACGTGGCGGTCGACGGCATGGCGATCGACCTGCTTCCGGAAGACGAACGCGGGCGCGCGAACGCCTTCATGGCGTTCGGTCAGGCGGTCGGCTCTGCGGTCTTCGCCACTATCTGCGCGTACCTGCTGGCCGAGTTCGGACTGGCGGTGACGGCGACGGCGTGCGCCGCCACCGTGGGCGGCATCTTCGCGCTCGTCGCGCTCTGCCGCGAGCGTTCCGGGGAGCGGCTGCTGCCGTGGACCGCCGGCCAGCCCGGCGCACCGCGCATCGCCCCGGCGAACTTCTTCCGCATGTTCCCGGAGATCTTCCGCGCACTGATCCTGCCCATGAGTCTCGTACTGATCGCCGCGGAGTTCTTTGCGCGCATGGCCGGGGGCGTGTTCATCACCGTCGCGCCGGTGTTCGCGGTGCAGGAACTCGGCTACTCGTCCGACGACTACTCGTACTGGTACGGGTGGATGAGCCTGGTGGCCGCGTTCATCGGCATCCTGGCCGGGCCGGCCATCGACCGCTTCGGCGGCAAGCGGCTGCTGGGCCTCGGCATCGCCGCGACCGCCATCGTGTCCGTGGTCTTCGCGCTCTTCGACGGACTCTGGCACGACCGCGTCTTCGTCGTCGGCTGCCTGGTCGCGTGGCTCACCGCCTCGCAGGTCGTCTTCGTCGCCATCATCGCGATGTTCATGAACATCTGCCGCAAGCGCATCGCCGCGACGCAGTTCGCCATTTACATGTCGCTGGCGAACCTGAGCCGCGCCGCCGGCGCCTTCCTCGCGGGCGCCGTCTCCACCGGCCTCACCTGGTCGGAGAACTTCCTCCTGATCGCGGGGCTGGCCGCGGTGGCCTTGGCGTGCCTCGCCCTCTTCAGCCCGGAACGGCACGGCCGGGACCTCCGCAAGCTGGAAGAACGCGAAGCGGCTCCCGCGGCGGCTGGCGAACCTGTCCCGTGACCGACCTCGACTTCGTCCGCCGGCGCGCGGCGGCCGTGTTCGACGGCGGCGCCGTCACGGCCAGCGCCCTGGCGTCCAACATCGCCTTCGGCGCCGCCGTCCTCGGCGCCGGCCATGTCGAATTGACCAACGACGGCGACTGGTGGTTCGTGGCGAGCGAGTTCGACTGGCTGCGCGCGCCGAGCGCCCACTACTCCGACCGCAGCGAACTGTTCGAGCAGATGGTACCGTTCCCGGAACAGGCCCGGGGCAGCCACCGCAGCGAGATCTACGTGACCGCATTCGCCAACCGCGCCTACGTCGTACAGGACGGCGTGGTGTGGTGGGTTCTCGGCGACGGGCCGTCGTCCGAGCCGGACCTGCCGCACGCGGACGCCGTACCGCCCTGGTGCGTGAACGTGCTGGCGTTCAGCTTTCGCTGATTCCGCAACGGGCATGACCGATTTGTTCACCCACCCGGACTGCCTGGGGCACGCACCCCCCGAAGGCCACCCGGAACGGCCCGCGCGGCTGACGGCGGTCCTCGACCGCCTCGGGGCCGACGGACTCCTCGACGAGCTCTCGTGCCGGACCCCCGCGCCGGTGGACGACGCGGCGCTGGCGCGGGTGCACGACCCGCGCTACATCGACGCCGTCGCGCGCGCGGCGCCGACGGAGGGGTGGTTGCAGGTCGAGACCGACACCGTCATGAGCCCCGGTTCGCCGCGCGCGGCGCGCATCGCCGCGGGCGCAGTAGCGGAGGCCGTGGAGCGCATCCTCGACGGTGTGGCGCGGCGCGCGTTCTGCGCCGTACGCCCGCCCGGCCACCACGCGGAATCCAGCAGCGTGATGGGCTTCTGCCTGTTCAACAGCATCGCCGTGGGCGCCGCCGCCGCGCTAGAGCGCGTCTCGCGGGTCGCGATCCTCGACTTCGACGTGCACCACGGCAACGGCACGGTCGAGATGTTCCAGGACCGCCCCGAGGTCCTGGTGTGCTCCAGCTTCCAGTATCCCTACTACCCCGGCATACGGCAGGATGTCGCGCGGCCCAACATCGTCAACACGCCCCTCGCCGCCGGCACCGGCAGCCGCGACTTCCGGGCGGCGGTGGAAGGCGACTGGCTGCCGGCCCTGGAGGCACACCGGCCCGAACTGGTCCTCGTCTCCGCGGGATTCGACGCCCACCGGGCGGACCCGCTGGCCGGCCTCGACCTCGAGGACGACGACTACCGGTGGATCACGGAGTTGATCGTCGACGCGGCCAGGCGTTTCGCCGACGGCCGGATCGTCTCTACCCTGGAGGGCGGCTACGACCTGGATGCCCTGGCGCGCTGCGCGTCGTTGCACGTGGCGGGTCTGTTGTGAAGACGCGTGCGCGCCCTGCGGGGACCGCACCATGAAGGCGCGCCTTGCCGAGATCGTCGAGCGCGACGATACCCGGGCCGGGCGGACCTTCGATCTGGTCGTGCTCGCCCTCATCATCTGCTCCCTGGTCGCCCTCTCCGTCGAGACCCTCCCCGGCCTGCCCCGCGCCGCCACCCGAACGCTGGGCTTCGTCGAAGCGGCGATCACGGTGCTGTTCACCATCGAGTACGCAATGCGCCTGGCCGCCGCCGAACGGAAGTGGCGCTACGTCTTCAGTTTCTACGGCATCGTGGACGTCGTTGCCATCGTGCCCTTCTACGTCTCCCTGGGGGGCATCGACCTGCTCGTCGTGCGGGCGGTACGCCTCTTCCGCGTGTTCCACATCCTCAAGGTGTTCCGCTACAGCAGGGCGATCCACCGGTACCGGCGCGCCCTGACCCTGGCCCGCGAGGAGATCCTGCTGTTCCTGCTCGCCGCGGGAATCCTGCTCTATCTCTCCGCCGTCGGCATCTACTACTGCGAGCGCGACGCGCAGCCAGAGCACTTCGAGTCCATCCCGCACAGCCTCTGGTGGGCCGTGGCCACGCTCACGACCGTGGGCTACGGCGACATCTATCCCGTCACGACCGGCGGCAAGGTGTTCACCTTCGTCGTGCTGGTCTGCGGCCTCGGCATCGTGGCGGCGCCGTCCGGGCTCATCGCGGCGGCGCTGGCGCGGGCGCGGGAGGAAGAGCGGGAGGAGCGGGCCAAGCAGCAGGAGGATTAGGAACGTTGACCTCCTACGCGCGAACGGGGCGATGTCCCACAGCCGGCGTGGTGGTATGACCGTAGGGCGCCCGTCCACGCCGCCATCAAACTATCCCGGGTTCCGCCCAACGTGCGTCGACGCCGTCACGGTGCGCCATGCCCCTGGATCGCTGCCTCCCGAAATCGCCTTGTGGTACGGTTTCCTTGTCCCGTCGCCGGACGTCCGCCAGCCGGAGACCCGCGCATGAAACAACACGCAACGCCCGTCGCCGTCGAGTACCCGAGCAGCGACGGCAAGCCCATGGCTGAGAGCCACCGGCACGCGATCGCCACGGTGAACGCCTGGCAGGGACTGGGCTACTACTTCACCGAGCGCCCCGACGTCTACGTCGGCATGGACATGCTGATGTATTTCGTCCAGGGAGATCCGCGGCGCTCCGTCGTGCCCGACGTCTTCGTCGTGGTGGGCGCGCCGAAGCTCCCGCTCCGGGACAACTGGCTGGTCTGGCGGGAAGGGCGCGCACCGGACTTCGTGCTGGAAATCACGTCGCGGACCACCCGGCGCGAGGACGAGGGGCGCAAGCGCCTGCTGTACCAGCGCCTCGGCGTCACCGAGTACTGGCAATACGACCCCACCGGCGATTACCTGGACCCCGTCCTGAAGGGCGCCCGCCTGGTGGATGGATCCTACAGGCCCATAGAAACGACGTTCGGGGCGGACGGGGCTCCACGTCTCGCGAGCGCCCTCGGCCTGGAGCTGCACGTCGTGCGCGATGGACTGCGTCTGTTCGACCCTGCGCGGGGCCGCCACCTGCCCGTCTTCGAGGAGGAGACCGTCCGGGCGGACGCGGCCGAGTACCGGGCCGAAACCGCAGAGCATCAGGCGGAAGAGGCGAAACGCTACGCTGCGGCGGTCGAGCGCCACATAGCCGCGGTCCAGCGCCAGCTGGTCGCGGCCAAGACCGAGAACGCCGTAGCCAAGAACGAGACAGCCGCGGCCAAGCGCCGCGCGGAGGAGGCCGAGGGTCGCGCTGCAGCGCTCGAGGCCCAACTCCGGGCGCTGCGCCGGTAACCGCCCGACGGCCGCGCACGCCCTCCCCGCCAACGGACACCCCAAACACCGGGAAACCACCAAATGCCCATCGAAAACCGCCTTCTCGGCCGCACCGGCGTGCGGGTCAGCAACCTGTGCCTCGGCGCCATGATGTTCGGGTGGCGCACGGAACCCGCCGATTCATACGCGATCGTCGACCGGGCCCTCGACGCCGGCATCAACTTCATCGACACGGCCAACGTCTACGGCCGCGGCCGTAGCGAAGAGGTCACGGGCGAGGCCCTGGTCCGCAACGGCAAACGCGACCGCATCGTGCTCGCGACCAAGTTCCACGGTTCGATGGACGACACCGACCCCAACGCGCGCGGCGCCAGCCGGCGGCACATCGTCGCCGCCTGCGAAGCCAGCCTCCGGCGCCTCAAGACCGACTGGATCGACCTCTACCAGATCCACCGGCCGCGGCCGGACACGGCCATCGACGAGACGCTGCGGGCGCTCGACGACCTGGTGCGGCAGGGCAAGGTGCGCTATCTCGGCACGTCCACCTTCGCCGCGTGGCAGTTCGTGGAATCCCTGTGGGCGTCGGAGAAGCACGGGCTGAACCGCTTCGTGTGCGAGCAGCAGCCGTACAACCTGCTCGACCGGCGCGTCGAACGTGAACTCATGCCGATGGCGCGGACCTACGGGGTCGCGACGATCCCCTGGAGCCCCCTGGGCGGCGGCCTGCTGACCGGGAAGTACCGGCGCGGCGAGGAACCGCCGGCCGGAACGCGCTTCGCCAACGCCAACCCGATGCAGCGGCGGCGCTACACCGAGGACATCTTCGACGTGATCGAAGGCCTGGAACCGCTGGCCCGCGCCCGGGGCGCCACGCTCTCGCAGTTCGCGCTGGCCTGGGTGATGGCCCAGCCGGGGGTCACGAGTCCCATCATCGGGCCCCGCACGATGGAGCAGCTCGAGGACAACCTGCCGGCGGCGGAACTCGAACTCACCGAAGAAGACCAACGCGCCGTCGATGCCCTGATCCCGCCGGGACGGATGGTGGCGCCGTTCTACGAGGCCGACTTCGGCCCCCACCGCTTGCGCGCGTAGGGGCGACCCTCGTGGTCGCCCGTCCTGGGCAGCACTCGGCACTCGGGGGCTCAAGGTGGGACGCCCCGGGGTGCCTCTTACGGCGCGAGCGCCTCCCGCAACATCCCGGTCAGCGGGGCTTGCCCCCCCGCACCACGATGCGGTGCATCACGCGCTCTTCCGCATAGTCCGCGATGGCGTAGTGCATCACCGAGCGGTTGTCCCACAGGACGAGGTCGTCGACGTCCCAGTGGTGGCGATAGACGAACTCGGGGCGGGTCGCGTGGGCCAGGAGGCGGAACAGCAGCCGCTCGCTCTCTTCATCCGGGAGCCCCACGACGTAGCGGGTGAAGTTGGCGTTGACGTAGAGCGCCCGACGGCCGGTCTCCTCGTGCGTACGCACCACCGGGTGGACGGATTCCTCCACGTCCGGCCCGAACACCTTGCCGGAGTGGAACGCTTCGAGACCCTCGATGCGCTCGCGCAGTTCCTCGTCCAGCGTCTCGTAGGCGAGGTGCTGGTTCGAAAACGCCGTGTCGCCCCCCTCGGCCGGCAGCACGCGCGCGTGCAGGGCCGTGATGCGGGGCGGCGTGGGGTGCCAGGTCATGTCCGAGTGCCAGCCCCCGCCAAACGGATGCTCGCCCGGAAAGAACGCGTGCTTGCGGCCCTTGCGGGCGATCCACTGCACGAACTCCGTGTCCTGGTGCCGCGTCGCGGGGTGCGTGAGCAGGCTGCCCCAGAGCCGCCCGAAGTCCGCCAACTCAAGGGGCGACAGCGTCTGTCCCGGGAGCACCAGGAGGTGGTGTTCGAGCAACAGGTCGTGCAGGTGCGTAACGAGCTGCGCATCGGCGTCGGCCGCGAGGTCGACACCCTCCACCCGGGCGCCCAAAGCGGTGCTGGCGCGGGCCGTCGGAAACACCGTGTCGCGGACTGCTTCGGCCATGTCGAACCCCTTCCCCGCAAGCCTCCGCCGATCGTCCGGTAACGCGCCCTCCGGGTCAAGCGCCGTACGGTCCGGAACCGTCGACGTAGAGCCGTTCGCCGGTCACGTACGAGTTTGCATCGGACACCAGGAAGCGCACGACGTTGGCGATGTCCTCCGGCTGGCACACGTGCCCGAACGGGCTGTCCGCGTCGAGCGTCCGGATGTCCCGCACGCCAGCCGTCGCGCGCACCAGCCGCCGGCCCATCTCCGTCTCCACGAGCCCGGGCGCCACCACGTTCACCCGGATGCCATGGCGTTTCTCCTCCTTGGAGACCGTCACCGCCAGGGCTTCCATGGCCGTCTTGCCCATGTTGTAGGGCGCGCCGTTCGCACCGAGCGACCGCGTGGCCGCGCTGGAGATCATCACGATGTCGCCGCGCTCCGCCTCGCGCATGCCCGGGATCACCAGCTTGCACAGGTAGTGCGGGCCGAAAGCGTGGGTGGCCACCACGCGCCGCATCTCCGCGACATCGGTGTCGACGACGGAGTTGCCGCGGCTCGCGATGCCGGCATTGTTGACCAGGATGCTGACGGGTCCCATCTCGGCCGTCACCAGCTCCACCATCTCCCGGTCCTGTTCGTAGTCGTCGACCGAGGCGGCGTACGCGCGCGCCTTGCCGCCGGCCCGTTCGACCAGTTCCACCGCTTCCGCCGCGGCGGCGTCGTCGCGGCGATAGTTGATGGCGACATCGGCGCCGTCCTCCGCCAGCGCCACCGCGATGGCCCGGCCGACGCCGCGGCCGCCCCCCGTCACCAGCGCAACGCGCCCCTGCAACGACATGCTCTTCTCCTTGGTCCTGGTTTCGGTTGCGGTCCGCCGCGCTGCCGCGGCGTACGGATCAGGTGCCCGTGAAGCGGGTCTCCCGCTTCTCCAGGAACGCCTTGACGCCCTCGCGCGAGTCGTTCGTCGCCCCGGCCTCGGCCTGCAGGCGCGCCTCGAGATCGAGCTGCTGCTCGTACGAGTTGTGCCAGGTCGACCAGTAGGCCCTGCGGATCAGCGCGAGCGAGCGCGGCCCGTTGCCGAGCTTGCGCGCGATGTCCGTCGCGCCTTCCATCAGCGTCCCGGCATCGTCGTAGAGCCGGTTGACCAGACCCCACTCGAGAGCCTGATCCGCCGGCAGGCGTTCCGCCAGCAGCGACAGTTCCACGGCGCGGCCCCAGCCGACCAGGCGCGGCAGCAGGAACGTGGCCCCGCCGTCCGGCACCAGGCCGATGCGCGCGAACGCCTGCAGGAAGTACGCGCCCCGCGCGGCGCAGACGATGTCGCCCATCATGGCAAAGCTCATGCCCACGCCCGCCGCCGGCCCGTTCACCGCGGTGACGATGGGCATCTCGAGATCGCGAAGAGAGAGCAGCAACGGGTGATAGTAGTTGCGCAGCGTTTTCCCGGCCCCTTCGCCCCGCCCCGCCAGGTTCGCGCCCGAGCAGAAGCCGCGGCCGGCGCCGGTGATCAGCAGGCAGCGCACGCTGGCGGGCCGTGACCGCAGCGCCGCCAGCGCCTCGACGAGGCCCTGCTGCATGTCGGGACCGATGGCATTGAGGACTTCGGGATGGTTGAGCGTGAGCACCGCCACGGAGTCCTCGAAGTCCAGTTGGACCTTGTTGAAGTCCACGTGCGCGTCCCCCGCTCGGAAAGCGCGAAACTCTATCACAGGCCCCCCGTGGGAACCCCCGTGGGCCAGAGGAGAGCCTCGCGGCGGAACCGATTCCTTTCGACGGTCCGGCCGCGGTCGGGCACTACGAGGACCGTTTCGTCCGCACCGGGGACGGCTGGCGCTGCGAACGGCGCGTCGCGCACCTCGCGTTCAGGCGCGCCCGTCGCGGCCAGGGATGACCTGGCGCCGCCCGTCCCCCGGAAGGGACCGTCCCCCGGAAGGGACACACACCCGGTCCGCGCTTCTGCAATAATCCGGGCATGGAACTCGTTTCCAAGGAACTCGGGCTCGCCAAACGGGACGAGGCTCCGGTGCTCGCCCGCATGTCGCGCGACTACATCGAACAGGGGCTCAACTGGCGCTGGCGCACCCCCGCGATCCTCAACATGATCCGCAATCCCGAGGCCGTGGTGCTCTGCGCCCGCTGCCAACGCACCGGATCGGACGCAACCGGGTTCCAGCCCGGCTCCCGGGCCGGCCGTCACGGCACCGCGGACGGCCGTTGGCGCGGCACCGTCATCGGGGGCTTCGGCATCATGCAGTACGCCATGGAGCGCGCCCACCTCAACCTGCTCGCCGTGCATCCGTCGCTGCGCCGGCACGGCCTTGCGAGCGATCTCCTCGCATGGCTGGAAGAGACCGCGCTCGTCGCCGGCAACGCCCGCGTCGACCTCGAGGTCCGCGCCCGCAACACCGGCGGCCGCGCCTTCTACCGTGTCCGCGGCTACGAAGAAGCGGACTTCGTCCCGCGCTACTACGGCGGCGTCGAAGCCGCCATCCGGATGCACAAGCGGTTGCGTTAGGGAAGCTCTGATCGAGAGCTTCCCTTAGCGCGGCACAGGGATGTGCCGCCAGATTCGATGGCGTGAGCCATTGAATCTGTGGAGCAAGACGAAACCGCGTTTTGTCTTGCGACCTGATCAAGCCCATGGATGGGCTTGATCAGAGGTTTCCTGGCGCCTCGAGCGGCCTCAGGTGGACGAATGAGCAGCGCGGCACGGGACCACAGCCACACCCACGGCCGGAACGAGAGCCTCCTGCGCCTCGCTTTCTTCCTGATCGCGGGCTTCATGGTCGTGGAAGCCGTCGGTGGCTGGATCGCCAATTCCCTGACGCTGCTCGCCGACGCGGGGCACATGCTCCTCGACGCCTCGGCCCTCGGCCTGTCCTGGCTGGCGATGCGCCTGTCGCGACGCGAGAGCAATGCGCGCCTGACGTACGGCTACGACCGCTTCCAGGTGCTCGCCGCCTTCATCAACGCCCTCGCGCTGTTCGCCCTCTCCGGGGCCATCGTGTACGAGGCGTTCGAGCGCCTCGGCGCGCCGGAGGCGATGCTGCCGATACCGGCCCTCGCCGTGGCCGCGGTCGGCTTCGTGATCAACGTGATCGTCTACCGGATGCTGCACGGATCGGACAACCTGAACGTGCGCAGCGCCGCGCTGCACGTCCTCGGCGACCTGCTCGGCTCGGTCGCCGCGATGGCCGCGGCCACGTGCGTGCTCCTGTTCGGCTGGCTCTACGCGGACCCGATCCTCGCCATCGTCATCGCCGCGATCCTCGTCCGGGGCGCCTGGGCGATTCTGCGGGAGTCGGCGCACATCCTGCTGCAAGGGGTTCCCGCCAACGTGGACCTCGACGAGATCCGTGCGGCGCTGACGTCCGACGTCGCCGGCGTGGTCGACGTCCACGGTCTGCACGCCTGGGCGCTGACCAACGAGAAGCCTCTCGTGACCCTGCATGCGACGGTCGATCCCGACACCGACGGACATGCGGCGGCGCAGGCGATCAAGACGGTGCTGACGGACCGTTTCGGCATCGAGCGGTCGACGGTGCAGATCGAGCAGGGCGCGTGTCCGGACGCCTGACGGTCCCCGGCGGCAGCTACCCAATACCCGCGCGAAATCCTTACTGTTTGACCAAAAGTAAAGACCCCTCTATGCTGCTGGGGAAGCGTCGGGTCAAGGGCATGCAAATGCCACGGGTCAGTGCCAAGCGACAGATCACGCTCCCCGCCCGGCAATGCAGGGAGGTGGGCATCGAGCCCGGTGACGAATACCGGAGCTTCGTGGCCGACGGGCGCATCACGATCATGCCGCTCGTGCCCGGAGGGGCCTGGGGCCACCTCGCTCACCTCGAGGGCGACCCGACCGTCTCGGAGGAGGAATCCCGGGAGGGCGCCATCGAGGAAGCCCGGCAAGCGTCCACGCCTTGATCGCGATCGACACCAACGTCGTCCTGCGCTATCTGCTGCGGGACGACGAGTTGCAGAGCGCGCGGGCGCACCGGCTGTTCCAGGAGAGCGACGCTGTTCTCATCACCGACATCGTGCTGGCGGAGACCGTCTGGACACTGCTCGGCCGGCGCTACCGGGCCACCGGGGACGACGTGATCTCCACCATCGAAAGGCTGCTGGAGGAACCCCACGTGCAGTTCGAGGACGATCAGGCGGTATGGAGCGCCCTGCAGGCCTACCGCCGCACCGACGCCCGTTTCGCCGACGCCCTGATCGTCTACAAGGCCCATGCGACGGCGGCGCGGCAGGGAGCCGTCCTCGAGGCCGTGTGCACCTTCGACCACGCCGGGCGGGAGTTACCCAACACTCGCGCGCCCTGACCCGCACCCACCGCGGCGACCCTGACGGGGCTACGACGGCCCGAGCACCAGTTGGCCGGCGAGGGCCAACGCGAAACCAAGCACCGCCCCCAGTGGCGGCGCCCAGTGTCGTTCGAGCCGCGACTGCGGCGCGATGTCCTGAAAGGTGAGGTAGAGGATCCCGCCCGCCGCGAACAGCAGGACGCCACCGAGCACGGCCTCGTGTCCGGCCAGCCAGAACCAGCCGATCGTGCCGCAGACCGGCCCGAGCAGCGCGAGTCCGACCATGCGTCCGAAAGCGACGCGGGGCCGCATCCCGGCGGCGGTGAGCTCGCGCCAGGCGTTGAATCCCTCCGGGAGGTTCTGCAGGCCGATCAGCAGCGCGAGCAGGATCGCACTTTCGCCGCCCACCGCGAAGATGCCGCCCAGAGCGAGGGACTCCGGCAGGAAGTCCGCCGCCATGGCGCTGAACTGCGGCGTGGCCCGCCGGGTCTGCGCCTGCCACCGGTCGAGGAGCAGGAACGCGCCGCCGCCGGCGAGCAGCAACGCCGTCACGGCGAACGGATGGGACACCCACCGGACGCCCTCCGGGACCAGCACCAGCGCAACGGCGCCCACCAGCACGCCGCCCCCGAGGGCGATGACGAAATGCCGGAACTCCTCTTCCAGCCAGTCGGGACCGATGCGCTCGATGCGCGCGAGGCCGGCGCCGACGGGAATGCATGCGCCGGCGAGCGACGTGAACAGGAGCAGCTCAGCGAACCGCTCAGGATCGACGATGGGTAAACTCACACTGCCCGCACGCGGTTGCAGGCCGCCTCAAGGCGCGTGCACGACTCGATCCGAGCGCTTCATCGGCGTTCGCACTCGACCCTGATCTCCACCGTTCCGCCCGCGTCGTCGACTGCCGTCGAGGACACCCCGCTCGCCCCGGCCTCGCAGTCTTCCGCCAACTCCAGCGCCCTGTCCACAGCCGCCCCGGCCGCGTCAAGGCCCTGATCCCCGGCGCTCCGGATCGAGACCCGCACCTCGCGGGCCGCGCCACCGGGCGCGGCATCGCCCTCGCTCATCGCCGGCCCGAGGCGGCCGAGGACTCTGCTCATGGCACCGTCCGCGCCGCACGCGACCGCCGTGCGCAACGTGCCGTCGCTCCCCGTGACGAAAGCCGCGGACCAGCCGGCCTCGGCACAGGCCCCTTCGCCGAGGCTCTCGAGGTACGCGGCGGCTGCCGTGAGCGCGTCCGGGCCGGAAGGCGGCTCCGCCTCGGTGTACGTCATCTGGCATCCGGCACACGCGACCAGGACCAGGGCCGGCAACGCGAGGGCCCTCATCCCAGCAGCTCGAGCGCCCGATCGATCAGCGGCGCCTGCGACAGCGCCGTGTTTTCCCAGCTCGGATCCGGCCGCTTCCCCCGGCGATGCAGGCCCAGGTTGAAGCCGGTGATGATCGCGAACTTGTACGCCGCCAGCGCCCGGAACCAGCGCAGGTCGGGCAGCGGGTCGCCGTATGCCTCGGTGTACAGCGCGACCAGGGTGTCCGGATCGAGGAACATGGGACGGCCGAGCGCCTGCCCGCCGGCCCACGCCTCGGGATCGCTGAACGTGCAGATCCAGCCGACGTCGTTCAGCGTGGCGCCGATGCCCGTCAGCTCCCAGTCGATCACCGCGAGCAGTTGGGCGTCCTTCGAGCAGAACAGGTTCGCGGTCTGAAAGTCGCCGTGAAAGATGCCCACGGGCGCATCGTGGGGGATCGTGTCCAGCAGGCGCCGCCGGCACTCCGGCGCGCGGGCCAGCGCCTCCGGGTCCGCTGCGCGCTCGTGGAACCGGTCCCATCGCTCGACGTCCTGCGCGAACGGCACCGGCTCCCCCAGGTACGGCGTCCGCGCCGGGTCCACCTTGTGGATGCGCGCCAGGGCGGACATCGCCTGGCGACCGAGATCGAGCCGGGCCTCGTCGGAGAGGTCCGCGCCCCACTCGCCCTGGCCCAGGCGCAACACGTCGCCCTCCAGTTGCGGCACGACGAAATAGGGGCAGCCGAACCAGGTGAGATCCGAGCCCGACCACTGCACGCTGCAGTGCGGCACGTCCGTGCCGTCGAGGGCGTTGAGCACCTCCACCTGCCGCAGCACGTCCGCGGTCCCCCGCCAGTTCACGTTCGGCGGGGGGATGCGCAGGAACCAGCCTTCGGAGCGTCCCGGCGCCTCGACGCTGAAACCATACGAGAATCCCGCGTGCCCCGGCATCTTGTGCACGTCGAACACGCGGACGTCCGACGTCCCGTACATCGCTTCGCAGAACGGTCCCAGACGGCGTTCGAGTTCGGCGAGTTCCATGGGCTCCCTCCTGTTGCCGAGGCTTATGGGGACGGCGGAACTATACCGCCGCCGGACCCGGGAACTGCTCGCGCAGGATGCGCTTGAGAATCTTGCCGCTCGGGTTGCGCGGGACCTCGTCCACGAACACCGCGGCCTTCGGCTGCTTGAAGCGCGCCATGCGCCCGTTGCAGAACTCCAGGACCTCCGCCTCCGTCAGCGACGCGTCGCCGCGCACGACGATCGCGAAGGGCGATTCGCCCCACGTCTCGCTCGGGTGCCCGATGACCGCCGCCTCGGAGATCTGCGGGTGCGTCTGCAGGACCTTCTCGATCTCGGCGGGATACACGTTCTCGCCGCCGGAGATGATCATGTCCTTGATCCGGTCCTCGATGTAGACGAAACCGTCCTCGTCCATGCGGGCGACGTCGCCGGTGCGCAGCCAGCCGTCGACGATCGTCTCCGCCGTGGCTTCCGGCCGGTTCCAGTACTCCTTCATGACATGGTCGCCCCGCAGGATGAGCTCCCCGGTAGTGTTCGGCGCACATTCCGCGCCGCTGCCGTCCACGATCTTGACGTCCGTGTGGAAGAACGCCTTGCCCGTCGAGCCGATCTTGACGAGCGCGTTCTCCGCGTCGATCAGGCACGCCGGGCCGCAGCTTTCCGTCAGTCCGTAGATCTGGTGGATCTCAAGCCCGAGGCCCGCGTACGCCTCGATCAGCGACTCCGGCACCGGCGCCGCGCCCGATATGCACCAGCGCCACTGCGAGTAGTCGAAGCGCTCAAGGTTCGGAACCTGCAGCATGAAGTTCAGCATCGCCGGCACGGCGAGCCCGATAGTGACTCTCTCCCGGTCCACGAGCTCCCACGCCCGGACGGGATCGAACGTCCGCATGACCACGCTGGTGACCCCGCGGTAGACGTTGAGCGTGATCGGCGTCAGCGCACCGACGTGGAACATGGGCAGCGGCGACAGGAAACGGTCCGTTTCCTGGTAGTACGTGTTCGCCGCGATCGTCACGCAGCCCCAGATGGAGGTGTCGTGGGTGTGCACGACGCCCTTCGGCAGCCCGGTCGTTCCGGACGTGTACATGATGTAGAGCATGTCGTCGTCCGCGGCCCCCACCGGCGGCTCCGCATCGTCGGCAGCGTCGCGGAAGCGCTGGTAGCTCTCGGCGAAGAAGGCGACCTCCTGGCGGTCTTCCACCTGCAGCCAGTGCGCGATGTCCGTGGCGTCCCCGCGGCCGTGCAGTTCCGCGACGCTCTCCATGAACTCCTCGCCGAAGATGAGCCGCTTCGACCCCGAGTCCTTGAGGATGAAGGCGAGTTCGTCCGGCACCAGCCGCCAGTTGAGCGGCACGACCACGGCGCCGATCTTGCCGAGCGCGAAGTACGCTTCGGTGAACTCCGCGCTGTTCATCAGCAGCAGCGCGACGCGCTCGCCCTTCTCCACCCCGGCAGCGCGAAACGCGTTCGCGATCCGGTTGCACCGCGCGTTGAGTTCCGAGAACGTCAGGCGCACGTCGAGATCGCCGTCCACGTACGCTTCCCGATGCGGATTCATCAACGCGCGCTTGGTGAGCCACAGGCCGATATTGCGCTGCATGGACCGTCTCCCGTTGCGAATCGAGCGCGGATTGTCGCAAAAGCCATGCTCGCCGGCAGCACCCGACCGACTGGCCCGGCCGCTCCCGAACCGCTACTGTCGCGCCTCGGGCAGCCATCGCGACCGAAGAGGCCGAATGACCGACAGACCCCACCTCGTGATCTTCAACCCCGACCAGTGGCGCGGCGACACGCTGGGCCACCTCGGGCACCCCGCGGTCCGCACCCCGAACCTCGACCGGCTCGTCGCGTCGGATGCCGTGTCCTTCCGGCACGCGTTCGCCCAGGCCACGGTGTGCACGCCGAGCCGGTGCTCCTTCATGACCGGCTGGTACCCGCACGTGCGCGGCCACCGCACGATGCACCACATGCTGAACCCGGACCTCGGCGAGACCAACCTGCTCAAGGTCCTGCGCGAGCACGGCTACTTCGTCTGGTGGGGCGGCAAGAACGACCTGGTCCCGGGGCAGCTCGGCTTCGAGGCCCACTGCGACGCGCACTTCCGTCCGATCCCCGCGGACTACCGGCGCTGGCGGACGACGCCCCACGAGGAGAGCCACGGCGGCGACCTCGCGTGGCGCGGCGAGCCGGACGGCGACAACTTCTTCAGCTTCTTCAAGGGTCGGCTGCGGCCGGCGGAGGGCGAGCGGTGGTTCGACGGGGACTGGGCGATGGTCCACGGCGCCATCGACTTCCTGGACGACTACGACGGGGACCAGCCCCTGTGCCTGTTCCTGCCCCTCGGCTATCCCCACCCGCCCTACTGCGTGGAGGAGCCCTGGTACTCGCTCACGCCCCGGGAAGCGGTACCGGAGCGGCACCGGTACGAGACATGGGACGACAAGCCCACGCTGCTGCGCGGCATCCGCGACGCCCAGGGTCTCGCCGGCTGGACGGAGGAGCGCTGGCGCGAGCTGCGGGCCACCTACTACGGCATGTGCGCCCGCGTCGACCACCAGTTCGGCCTGCTCGTCGACGCCCTGCGCCGCACGCACCGGTACGACGACAGCGCCGTCTTCGTGTTCTCGGACCACGGCGACTTCACCGGGGACTACGGGCTCGTCGAGAAGACGCAGAACACGTTCCAGGACGTCCTCTGTCGGGTACCCCTGATCGTCAAGCCGCCGGCGCGCCGGCCCGCGGCCGCCGGCGTGCGCGACCAGTTGGTGGAACTGGTGGACTTTCCCGCCACGGTGTACGATCTGGCGGGCATCGACTGCGGCTACTGGCACTTCGGCAGGAGCCTCCTGCCCGTGCTCGCCGATCCCGCCGCGCAACACCGGGACGCGGTCTTCTGCGAGGGTGGGCGCCTGCGCGGCGAGGCGCAGGCGAGCGAGCGCGAGAGCGTCCCCCCGGGGGCCCGCTATGACGGTCCGTCGCGGCTCCGCATCCGGAACACGCTCTACTCGCCCCGCATCCACCTGCAGCTCAGCGAGGCCGACCCGCTGCCGCACACCAAGGCCGCCATGTGCCGCACCGAGCGGCTCAAGTACGTCCGCCGGGCATGCGAGACGGACGAACTCTACGACCTGGCGCGGGATCCCGGCGAAACCCGCAATCTCATCGCGGATTCCAACTACCGCGACGCGGCGTGGGAACTCCGGGAACGGCTGCTCACCTGGTACATGGAGACCTGCGACGTCGTGCCGATGCAGCCCGACGCACGGCATTTCGACCCGTAGCGACCGCCGGCGCACTGCGGTAAGATTTCCTTGTTTCCCGGCATTCTCCCGGCACGAAAGGGGATTCCGATGCTCGCCAAGCTGACGTCCAAGAACCAACTCACCCTCCCCAAGGCCATCGCCTCGGCGTTTCCCGGTGTGTCCTATTTCGAGGTGACCGAGCAGTCCGGACGCATCGTCCTCTCACCCGTGCGCCTCAATCAAGGCGACGCGGTACGCCGCAAGCTCCAGGAGCTGGGGATCACCGAGCGGGACGTCACGGACGCAATCGCGTGGGCACGCCGGCAACCCTGAAGCGGCCTCCCCGTGTCGTCCTCGATACCAACGTCCTCGTCTCCGCCCTGATCCTCGGCGGCGAACTCGCCTGGCTGACAGACGCCTGGCAACGCCAGCGGGTGCGCCCGCTGGTGAGCCGGGCAACCGCAGCGGAGTTCATGGCAGTTCTCGCCTATCCGAAGTTCCGCCTGTCGGGGGAAGAACAGCAGGCCATGCTGGCAGAGTACCTGCCATGGTGCGAGGCAGTCGAGGTACCGGCATCGCTTGTGGTGCCCCCGTGTCGGGACCCCGACGATGCAGTGTTCCTGCAACTCGCAGTGGCGGCGACTGCGGACGTCCTGCTGACGGGCGACCGGGACCTGCTGCAGCTGAACGGCGCGATTCCCGTCCCGATCATCTCACCGACGGCCATGAAACGCAGACTGGGCGAAGCCCCAACACGATAAAGCGCGCACGGCGGCCACACCCGGCCACGCGGGTGACGCCCGTCGCGTCGGCGAACGAATACCAGGCCACCTGTACACAACCGGCCAAACCTGTACAATCCTTTGTCCGGATCCGTCCAGGCCAACTATGGACGACCAACTGTACAGGATCGGCACGGTCTCGAAGCTGACCGGCATCTCCGTCGAGCGGCTACGGGCCTGGGAGCGCCGCTACGGCATGAATCCCGCCGAGCGTGCCGGACGGACGCGCTTCTATGACGGCGAGCAACTCGACCGGCTGAAAAAGATCAAGGCCCTGCTCGACCGGGGCCAGAGCATCGGACAGTTGGCCCGCCTCGGTCCCGGGGAGATCGACCGGCGCCTCGGCGTCGCCCCGCGACCGGCGCAGTCCGGACTGCGGACCGGACTCGTCGGGGCGGACCTGGTGCTCGCCGAACGCGATGCGGCCGGGGGCCGGCTGGACATCCACGGCCGCTGGGCAAGCCCGGAGACCTTCGAGGCGCATCTCGACATCCTGCCGGATCTCGATGTCGTGGCCGTGCTCATTCCCACTCTGGACCCGCAGCGCATCGAGCGGTACCTCGACGCGGTCCGCGCCGCGGCGCTGGTGTTCAGCTACCGCTATGCAACGGCGGCGGATCTCCAGACGGCCGCCGCGTTCGGCGTCACGCTGATCCCCTGGCCCGCGCCCTGGTCCTCGATCGAGGAGGCTTGCCTGGCGCAGCCGCGCACGCCCGCGGCCGCGGGCGGCCCCGCCCGCCGCTTCAGCGACGACGAACTCCTGCACGTCGCGATGGCCGCCTCCCGGACCGGCTGCGAGTGCACGCGCGGCATCGTCGACCTCGTCAACGCGCTGAACGCCTTCGCGGCGCACACGGAGCGTTGCGCCGGCGGCGACACCGAGCACCCCTCCACGTCGGCGCACGCGCAGGCGGCGCGGGCAGAGCTGGAGGAAGCGCTGCAGGTCTTCGTGCAGAAACACGCCCTGATACACGCCGCCGATTGAAAAAAAGAACAAAACCTCGACAAAAATGCTTGACATGACCCATTTGTACAGTACATGATGCCGGCATGTTTGATTTCAGGCGTGCATGGCGGCTTCGATCTCTGTCCTCCCAGACGAGTGTCCTTCCCCCAGCGAAGCCGTCTTCAGCCGCTCTCTTTCCCTCGGAGCGGCTGACACGCCCCTTTATTCCGCCGACCGAAGGCGCATTTTCCGCCGCAGGCTCCTTTCCGGCTGAAGGCTCTCTTCCGGCTGAAGGCTCTCTTCCCTGCCGAGGAGTAGGTGTCCAATCAAGCGGGGTGAGCCGGTCCGGCTCGCAGTACCCGCTCCTGCTCCACCCGGCCCGGCCGGTCAGGTCAGAAAGGCGAGCGCCGTGCGCGCCCGCGCGTTGACCCCTTCCTTCTGCTGTTCGAGGTCGACGCCCCGGCTCTCCCCCATCGCGCCCACGAGGTAGCGCTTGTAGACGCCTTGGGCGATGGCCGCCAGACGCCAGTGGGAGAACGCGCGGTAATAGTCGATGCGGGACAGGTCGCGGCCCGTCGCCTCCTCATAAGCCACGCACACTTCCTCCCGCGACCCGAATCCCCCCGCCCCGGTCGGCGCGGCAACGGCGCCGGGCTCCCCGGGTTGCATCCAGTTGTTCAGGAGGTAGCCGAGATCGGCCAGCGCATCGCCCAGGGTGCACAGTTCCCAGTCGAGCACGGCCCGGATGCGCCCGCCTCCCACGATCATGTTGCCGAGGCGATAGTCCCCGTGCGCGATGGACGCCCCGACCTGCTCCGGCATGTTCTCCCGCAGCAGGCGCTCGCTCTCCTCCATCTCGGGCACTTCGTGCGTCTGGGTCGCGGCCCACTGCTTCGACCAGCGCCGGAGCTGCCGCGCGAGATACGCCTCCCGGCGGCCGAGATCGCCGAGGCCGACGGTGTCCGGATCGATGCCGTGCAGGGTCGCAAGGACCTCCACGACGTGCCGACCCAGGGCACGGCGATCCTCCGCCGGCATGTCCGCAACGGCCGCGGCGTCATGGGCCACGAGTCCGTCCACGAAGCGCATGAGGTAGAAGGGAGCGCCGTTGATCGCCCTGTCGTCGCAGTGTCCGTGCGCCGGCGGGACCGGCACGTCCGTATCGGCGAGCGCCGCGACGATGCGGTGCTCCCGGCCCATGTCGTGCGCGCTCTCGAGCACGTGCCCGAGCGGCGGTCGCCGCAGGACGTACGCCTCCCCGCGAGCGTCGACGAACCTGTAGGTCAGGTTGGAGTGGCCGCCCGCGATCAGCGAGAACGTCAGCGGCGGCGCCAGGCCCGGTAGCCGTTCGGACGCCCACGCCGTGACGCTTTCCAGTTCGATTCCCTGCAATGTCCCGCCCTCCCCCGCTCTTTGAGTTTTCCCCGCGGATGGTTTCTCATACCCGCCCGCTTCGCGCAACGCCCTCCGGCCCGTCCGAGTGCGCAAACGTCCCCCCCACGCCGTCATCGTCGGCGGCTCCATCGCGGCCCTCGGCGCAACCCTCGCCCTCACCCGGTCGGGCTTTCAGGTTACCTGCATCGAGCGGGACCGGGCCCCCATGCCCGCCGACCACCTGGCGGCCTGGGCCGCCTGGCGACGCACGGGCGCCGCGCAGACGTGGCACTCGCACGTCCTGCTCGCGCCGCTGAACAACCTCATCAAGGCGCACGCCCCGGAATTCCACGCGCTCCTCCTGGCGAGCGGCGCCGAGGAACTGCACTTCGCCGACATCGCCCGCAGCACCTTCGACGACCCGGAGCTCGTGCCCGCGGACGGGGACATCGCGTTCCTGGCCTGCCGGCGGGTGGTGTTCGAATACCTCCTGCGGCGGCACATGCTGGAAACGGGCGGTTTCGAGTACGTGCACGGCGCCCGCGTGCAGGGGCTCGCCATTCGCGGCGGACGCGCCGCCGGCGTGGTCGTGCGGACCCCGGACGGCGAGCGGACGCTCGAAGCCGACGTGGTCGTCGACGCAAGCGGCGCCCATACGCGTGCCGACGCGTGGTTCGAACAGGCGGGGCTCGATGCCGTCCCCGCGGAACGGCATCCGTGTGGGATCTTCTACACCTCGCGCTTCTACCGCCTGCGCGAGGACGCCTCCTACCCCACGATGGACGGTCGCGAGTCGCTGGCGGGGGGTGTCCAGGGCATCGACCTCGGCTACCTGAAGGCGGGGCTGTTCCGCAGCGACAACCGCACGTTCTCCCTCACGCTCGCCGCGGATCCCGAGGACGCGCCGATGGCCGCCATCGCCCGCACGGCGCCCTTCGACGCCGCCGCCGGCGCCATCGGCGTGTCGGCGTCGTGGGTCGCGGCGGAGCGGTCGGAGCCGATCAGCAAGGTCTACCGCCACGGGAACCTCGCGAACACGCGCCGGCACTACGTCGTCGACGGACGTCCCGTCCTGCGGAACTTCTTCGCCATCGGCGATGCCCACGTGCACACCAACCCCATCGCCGGGCGCGGCTGCGCCCTCGCCTGGGTGTCCGCCTTCGCCCTCGCCGACGCGCTCACCGGGCACGCCGACCCCGACGACCGGGCGGGCGCGTTCGAGGACGCCGTCGAGCGTGACCTCGTCCCGTGGTACGAGACCCAGGTGCAACAGGACCGGCAGGCGCTCGCGGTCAACAAGGCCCTGCAGCGCGGCGAGGACCCCTTCGACTTCCACAACGCCGACGGCACGGTCGACGAGCGCCGGCGGCGTGGCGTGGTGTTCCGCAAGGGACTGCGGCACGCGGCCCGTTCCGACATCGACGTCATGCGGGCGCTCTTCCGGCAGGTCAACCTGCTCGACACCCCGAGCAGCTTCCTCGAACGGACGGACCTGCTCGGCAAGGTCGTCGCCGGCTACGAAATCGCCAGGGACGAGGAACTCCGGGCGCGCCCGTACCGAGACGAGATGCTCGAGCGCTTCGCGGCCGCGGACGCTTCACGCTGACGCCGACGCAGTAGAATGGCCGCGCCGGACATCGCGGCGCCGTTTCCTCGTCAAGGCTTCCCATGAGCACCTATCCCTTCATCCCTTTCGGTCACCCCGTCTCGGTCACCCGCGGTGAGGGCGCGTACCTCGTCATGGAGGACGGCAGCCGGATCCTGGACGCCGCCGGCGGCGCGATCGTCACCAATATCGGCCACGGCCGCGGCGAGGTCGCGAAGGCCGTCGCGAAGGCCACCGAAGAAGAAGGCTACGTCGTCCCGCCCTGGCACACGCCGTCGCGCGTGCGCCTCATCGAACGGCTCGCCGCGCACTGGCTGCCGCCGCACCTCGGCCGCGTGCACCTCGCCTGCGGCGGCTCGGAAGGCGTCGAGTCCGCCATGAAGATCGCGATACAGCACTTCGCGGCGGTCGGACGGCCCGAGAAGTGCAAGATCGTCGGCAGATCGATCTCCTACCACGGCACGACGCTCGCGACGACCGCCGTCGCCGGGCACGCGGCACGCAAACGCGGACTCGAGCACGTCCTGCAGCGCTACCCGTCCACACCCACCCCCTACCCGCTGCGCTGCCCGGGCAACGATCCCGCCGGCTACTACCTCGAGGCCTTCGAGGCGACCGTGGAGGCGGAGGGCCCCGACACCATCGCCGCCTTCGTGGGCGAGCCGATCGTGGGCGCGAGCGGCGGCGCCATCGTCCCGCCGGACGCCTACTGGCCGGGCATCCGGGAGATCTGCGACCGCCACGAAATTCTCCTGATCGCCGACGAAGTCATGACCGGCTTCGGGCGCACGGGCCGCACCTTCGGCTACCAGCACTGGCCCTATGCACCCGACATCCTGGTGGCGGGCAAGGGCATCGCCGGCGGCTACGCGCCCCTCACGGGGGTTTTCGCGACGGAAGCCATCGCGGCGCCGATCGGGGAAACCGACATCAACGTCATGTTCCACACGTTCGCGGCACACCCGGCCGCATGCGCGGCGGGGGACAAGGTCCTCGAGATCATGGAGCGCGAGAACCTCGTGGAGCGCGCGGCAACGACGGGCGAGAAGCTGATGCGCGCCCTGTCCGACGCCATCGGCGACCACCCGAACGTCGCCGAGATCCGCGGCCGGGGCCTGCTGCAGGGGGTCGAACTGGTCGCCGACCGCGACACCCTCGAGCAGTTCCCGGTCGAGGACAACGTGACGGGGAAGCTCGTCGGAGAGTGCCTCAGGCGCGGCGTGTTCCTCTACGGCGGGGGCACGGGCGTCGTGCGGGACATCATGGTGATCGGCCCCCCGTTCATCATCGACGACAACGACATCGACCGGATCGTCGGGGCCCTGGCGGAAGCGATCGACGCGGTCCTCTGAGGCGATGTTCACGACGCTGATCGCGGCCGCGGACCTCGCGGCACTGGCCCCCGCGAGCGTCCGTCTCTTCGACTGCCGCTTCGACCTCGGGGACCCGGACGCGGGCGAGGGGCGTTTCGCGGCCGGCCACATCCCGGGCGCGGTCTACCTCCACCTGGACCGGGACCTTGCCGGACCCGTATCGCCAGGCCGCACCGGACGTCACCCCCTGCCGGAACGGAACGCGTTTCGTCGGACACTGCGCGACAGCGGCGTCGGGCCGGACACCCAGGTCGTCGCCTACGACGATGCCGGGGGCATGTTCGCGGCCCGCCTGTGGTGGATGGCGCGCTGGGCGGGACACGCCGCGGTCGCCGTACTCGACGGCGGCTACCAGGCCTGGGAGGCCGGCCTCCGGGGCGACGCCGACGCCCCGCGGACACCTCCCCCGCCGACGACTCCCGCGCCTTCCGGGCCCGCGCCCGTTTCGATGGCCGATGTCCGCGCCAGCCTGCATGACCGCTCCCGCGTCCTGGTCGACGCGCGCGCCCCGGACCGTTTCGACGGCGCCAACGAGACGATCGACCCCAGGGGCGGGCACATTCCGGGCGCCGTGAACGCGCCCTTCACGGACAATCTCGCAGCCGACGGCCGCTTCGCCGCGCCGGCGGCCCTGCGGCGGCGGTTCGAGACCCTGCTCGCGGACGGCGTCGCCCGGCCGGTCGTATGCTACTGCGGCTCCGGAGTCACGGCGGCCCACAACATCCTCGCCATGGTGCATGCCGGGCTGCCGGAACCCGGCCTCTATGCCGGATCGTGGAGCGAGTGGATCACGGACAGCGACAATCCGGTGGCGACGTGATCCCGGACCGCGACCCATGACTGCGGTTTTTTTCGCAACGGCGAACGCGGCCCGCCGGGGAGAACGCCAACCCGTTCCGCGGCACGCCCCTGCTCTGGGCCTGCTACAGCGACCAGGCCGAAGCCGCCCGGGAGCCCCTCGACCGCCGCGCCGACCCTGAATGGTGGAGTGCTGACCAGCGACCGACATCGCATACACTACGGGCTCTACAGGTTGAAACAGCAGCCCCGCCAGGCGGTCGTTCGCTCCTACTACCCCATGGATGATCCCATCGACCGCGCCAGGGCGCCCCGGTGACGATGCGCTACTCGGACGAGGAACTCACCGCCATGATGGCCGACTTCGAATCCGATCTCGTCG
This sequence comes from Pseudomonadales bacterium, assembly GCA_963664635.1. Classification (GTDB taxonomy): domain Bacteria; phylum Pseudomonadota; class Gammaproteobacteria; order Pseudomonadales; family Azotimanducaceae; genus VXNE01. The sequence goes on from OY761542.1 coordinate 3,570,664, forward strand.
AACGCAAGGAATCGCTCGGGGGCGACGCTCCCAAGTTGGCGCGCCAGGCGATCTGTGCGTACGCGAACGATCTGCCGAATCACCGCAAGGCCGGGGTCCTCTTCATCGGCGTGGATGACGACGGCACGCCAACGGGTTTGCGGATAACCGACCGGCTGCTGCTCCAACTCGCCGACATGAAGAGCGACGGCAACATCCTCCCGCCTCCCAGCCTCACGGTCGAGAAACGCAAGCTGGAGGGAACTGACGTCGCCGTCGTCACGGTGCTGCCCGCCGACGCCCCGCCGGTGCGCTATCGGGGCGTCGTCCGCATCCGCGTCGGGCCGCGACGAGACATCGCCAGCCAACAGGACGAACGGATCCTGGTCGAGAAGCGACGCGCCATGGACCGGAGCTTCGACGCGGCGGCGGTACCCAGTGCGACACTCGCCGATCTGGATCTTCGCCGTTTCGAGGAGGAGTACCTACCCCGAGCAGTGAACGCCGAAGCACTGGCAAGAAACGAACGTAGCCTCGAGGAACGGCTTGCCGCCACCAAGATGGTGGATGCGCCGGAAGACCCGCGGCCTACGGTCGCAGGGTTGCTTGTACTCGGGAAGACTCCGCAGGACTTTTTGCCTGGCGCCTACATCCAATTTCTGCGCATTGACGGTACCGAACTGGGCGACAACGTGATAGACGAGACAGTCTGCGACGGCCCAATCCTGAGTGCCCTCCGACGTCTCGACGAAAAGCTGGCAGCACACAACCACACAGCCGTGGATATCACTTCTCGACCTGTCGAAGCTCGTGTCTCCACCTACCCTCTTCCGGCCCTGCAACAACTCACACGCAACGCAGTCATGCACCGAGCTTACGAGGGTACCAACGCGCCCATTCACGCCTACTGGTTCAACGACCGGGTCGAGATTACGAATCCTGGAGGTCCCTACGGCGCAGTCAGCGCGGAGAACTTTGGACGTCCCGGCGTGGTTGACTACCGCAACCCGATCCTTGCGGAAGCCATGCGCGTACTTGGACTCGTCCAGCGCTTCGGAGCCGGCATCCCGATCGCCAGGAGCGAGCTGTCGGCGAACGGCCATCCGCCGCCAGAGTTCCACGTGGAGACCAATTGGCTGCAGTGCATGGTGAGGGCACGCGTTTGACGGTTCCGGTACTAACCTTCTTCAACAACAAGGGGGGCGTAGGGAAGACTTCGCTCGTGTATCACCTGTCGTGGATGCTCGCGGACCTCGGTCATCGTACGCTCGTCGCCGATCTGGACCCGCAAGCGAACCTGACCGCCTCTTTTTTGGACGAGGAAACCCTCGAGGCACTCTGGAACGACAGCGACTCGCCGGCAACGATCCACCAATGCGTGCAGCCGCTGACCCAGGTCGGCGACCTCGAGGAGCCCATCCTTCAGGCCGTCTCCGACGGGCTCAGCCTGCTACCCGGCGATCTGGCGCTGTCGAGCTTCGAGGATCACCTCTCTAGCGAGTGGCCGAACTGTCTGGGAAGCCTGGACCTGTTCCGGCCCTTTCGGGTCACGACGGCCTTCTGGCAGGTGCTGCAACTCGGTGCGGAGCAGTGCGACGCAGAGATCGTATTGGTGGACGTGGGGCCCAGCCTGGGGGCCATCAATCGAGCGGCGCTCATCGCCACGGATTTCATCGTCGTCCCTCTCGCCGCCGATCTCTATTCTCGCCAGGGATTGAGAAACCTCGGGCCGACGCTACGGAGATGGCGGACCGACTGGGCAACGCGTCACGAGCATTGGCAAGACCCGGAGTTTCCCCTGCCACCGGGCCGAATGATGCCCGTCGGCTACGTCATTCAGCAGCACGGCGTGCGGCTGAGCCGCCCGGTTCGCGCTCATGATCGTTGGACTAGCCAGATGCCTGGTGAGTATTCCCGCAGCATTCTCGACGAGGCGTCCGTGTCGGCCCCGGAGGACGTGCGGGACGACGACAACTGCATCGCCACGGTCAAGCGCTATCGTAGCCTGATCCCCCTGAGCCAGGAAGCACGCAAGCCCGTGTTCGAACTCGCGCCCGCGGACGGCGCCCTGGGCGCACACGCCGTTGCCGCGCAAGGCGCGTACACGGACTTCCGCATGCTGGTCGAAGAGATTCGTTCGCGCGTCTTCCAGGGGTCACGAACGACGGATCGCCCGTGACGAGGTCCAGATGGCGCGACCGACTACCTGAATCCCCGCGTCTCCGGCCCGCGAGCGGTCATCCCGGTCCGGCCGTGTCGCCGCGCAACGCCTTCAGCACCCCCACCAGGATCGCCAGCAGCACGACGCTCACCGGCAGCGCCGCGGCCACCGAAGCCGCCTGCAGCGCCTGCAGTCCCCCCGCCAGCAGCAGCACCGCCGCCACCGTGCCGATCGCCGCGCCCCAGAAGATCCGCAATCGTTGCGGCGGCTGCGTGCTGCCCATGCTGAGCATCGTCGAGATCACCAGCGTGGCGGAGTCCGAGGACGTCACGAACCAGGTCGCGAGCAGGCAGGTCGCGAGCGCGGACATGCCCCAGGTGAGCCATGCGACGTCGCTCAGCCGATCGATGGTGCCGTAGAGCGCCGCCTCCAGTTCGCCGCCGCGAACGAGTTCGAGAATACCCGCCGTGCCGACCCCGCCCTCGGCGGACAGCTCCATGTGCAGCGCATTGCCGCCGAACAGGCAGATCCACACCATGCCCGCGGCGGTCGGAACGAACAGCGTGCCGAGCGTGAACTCGCGGATCGTCCGCCCGCGCGAGATACGCGCAATGAACAGGCCCACGAACGGCGCCCAGGCGATCCACCACCCCCAGTAGAAGATGGTCCAGTCGCTCTGCCACGCCGTCTCGCCCGGCGCGTCGGCCACCCAGAGCCCCATCGGCACGAGGTGCCAGAGGTAGGCTCCGGCGCTCCGGCCCAGGAGCTCCACGAGCCATGCCGACGGGCCCAGCAGCAGGAACAGGCCGAGCAGCACGACGCTGAAGTAGATGTTCCACTCCGAGATGATCCGAATTCCCCGGGCCACGCCCGTCACCGCGGAGAGCGTGGCTACCGCCGAGATGACCGCGATGAGCACGATCTGGGTCACGAGCACCGGTTCGACCCCGAACAGCACGCCGAGCCCCACCGACATCTGCCGGACGCCGAGCCCGAGCGACGTGGCCACGCCGAAGACCGCCCCGAACACCGCGAGCAGGTCCACGCCATGACCGATCGGCCCGTGGATCCGCTCCCCGATCAGCGGGTACAGGGCCGAGCGCAGCGTCAGCGGCAGCTTCTTGCGAAACCCGAAGTACGCCAGGCACAGGCCCGTCACGACGTACAGGGACCAGGCGTGCATGCCCCAGTGGAAGTAGGTGACGCGCAGGGCGTGCACCGCGCGCGACTCGTCCATCGCCCGGGCTCCGACCTGGTCCGCATGGGGATTCGTCGGGTAGGCCTGGGCCGCCGAGTAGTCGAAGTACCCCATGGGTTCGGCGATGGAGAAGAACAGCAGGCCGATGCCGAGGCCGGCCGAGAAGAGCATCGCGAGCCACGAGAACGTCCTGAACTCCGGCCGGGAATCGTCGTCGCCCAGGCGGATCCGGCCGTGCCGGCCCAGCATGAGGTAGGCGCTCGCCAGCAGCGTGACGCACAGGAGGGCGATGTAGTAGCCGCTGAACGTGGCGTCGATCCAGGACCGAACGCCGGCGTACACCGCGCCCGCGGCGTCGACGTCCGCCACGGTGAAGGCGACGAACGCGAACACCAGGGCCATGGACGCCAGCACCATGCCGCGGTGCATTCGGACTCCTCTCGCCGCTGCGATGCCGCACAGCATACCGGGGATCGACGGCGGAGGGATTGCCGCGGCACGCCTCGCGCGCCTCGAGGGTTTCCGCGAGTGGCCTATACTCTGACCGGCTTCAGCGAGGGGGCGGGTCATGGGCGACTACGACATCCACATCCGCGGCGGCACCATCGTCGACGGGACCCGGGTCCCGCGTTACCGGGGAGACGTCTGGATCAGGGACGGGCGCATCGCCCAGCTCGGGGGACGGCCGCCGGGCAAGGCCGCGCGGACCATCGATGCCGAGGGCCACATCGTGGCGCCGGGGTTCGTGGACCTGCACACGCACTACGACGCCCAGATCCGCTGGGACCCCTGGTGCTCCTGCTCCGGGTGGCACGGCGTCACCTCCGTCGTGCTCGGCAACTGCGGCTTCGGCTTCGCCCCCGTCAAGCCCGACTGCCGCGACCGCTCGATGCTGACCATGACGCGCAACGAGGCCATCCCCTTCGAGACCATGAAGATGGGCATGGAGTGGGACTGGGAGACGATCCCCGAGTACCTCGACTCCCTCGAGCGCGCGCCGAAGGGCGTCAACTGCCTGCACTACATGCCGACGGCATCCCTGATGACCTACGTCATGGGGCTCGAGGCCGCGAAGTCGCGGGGCGCCACGCCGGCCGAACGCGCCGAGATGGCCCGCCTCCTGCACGAGGGCATGGACGCCGGGCTGTGCGGCTTCTCGATCCAGCGCATGGGCCCGAGCTCCAGCCAGCCCGACTACGACGGCACCCCCATGGTCACCGACACCATGACGGACGAGGACATCCTGAACCTCGCGCAGGTGCTCGGGGAGCGCCGGGAGGGATTCATCCAGATCGTCCAGGTCTCCGGGGCCATCGCCGGCGACCCCGCGGCGGACATCGCGTTCATCGAGAAGCTGGCGGGCGTGTCCGGCCGGCCCGTGCTCTACAACGCCGTGTTCGGCGACCGGGACGACAACAACCGGGACACCCACAGGCCCGTGTTGGACTGGCTCGCCTCCTGTCACGAGCGCGAGCTGCCGGTGTTCGGACAGGGCGCCACCCTGCGCGTTCACCTCGGGCTGACGCTCGCCGACTTCAACCTCTTCGACGGCGACCCCGCCTGGCGGAACGCCACCACGGGAACGCGCGCGGAGAAGCTCCGCAAGCTGGCCGACCCCGCGTACCGGGCGGGCATCAAGGCGTCCGAGAAGGATCCCGGCGTGCTCGGGGCCCAACACCTTCTGACCGGGCCGCTCGCGAAGCTGGTCGTGCAGGCCGTGCCCGGGCACGAGGAGCTCGAGAGCTACGTCGGCAAATCCGTGGAGCAGATCGCCGCGGAGGAAGGCAAGGACATCGTCGACGCGATGTTCGATCTATCCGTCGCCGGCGATCTCGACGTCAGCTTCCTCGCCCCCGAACGCCCGTACAGCGCCGCGAACTACGCGGCGATCATCAACGAGTCGCCGTACACGTTCCCCGGCGTCTCGGACGGCGGCGCCCACACGAAGTTCTACAACGGCGGCATTTTCACCACCGAGTTCCTGACGTGGCTGGTCCGCGACGAGGGGCAGGTCCCCCTCGAGGAGGCCCACTACCGGCTCAGCACGCTGCCGGCCCACGCGGCCGGCTTCCGGGACCGCGGTTTCCTGCGCGAGGGCTCCCCGGCGGACATCCTGGTCTACGACCTCGAACGGCTGGCGGTGTCGCCCGAGGACTTCGGCGAAATCGTCCATGACCTGCCGGGCGGCGAGTGGCGCCGCGTGCAGTACGCCCTCGGCTACCGGGCCATCCTGGTGAACGGCGCGGTCACCTTCGAGGACGGGCGGTGCACCGGGGCGACCCCCGGGCGGCTGCTCCGCCACGGCCGCGGCTGACGCCCTTCGCCGGCGCCATCGCCGAGGCCGGTGGCGCGCACCGCCGCGCGCGCGATGTAAACTCGCCCCTGAACCGACGACCCGCGAGCGCGTATTGATGGCAGAACAGCATGCTTCCATGCCGGAAACGGCACCCACCCCGACCGTGCATCCGCTGGAACCGTGCAGCGGCGAGGAACTGGAACGCGCCGCATCGATCCTCTTCGCGAGCGGCGAACTCAGCGACAACGCCCCGCTGTCCTGCGGCTTCCTGGTCGAGCCCGCGAAGGACGCCGTGGAGAACTTCCGGCCGGGCGCCGCCGCCGAGCGGGTCGTGCGGCTCGCCGGCCACGATCACGAGCGCCGCCAGAGCTACGATGCCCGCGTGTCGCTGTCCGACGGCGCGCTGCAGTCCTTCGACTGGGTCGAGACGGGGCAGGCCTCGGTCTGGCTTGCGGATTTCTTCCCCCTCCGCGATGTCGTGCGCGCCAGTCCCGAGTGGCAGGAGGCCATGCGTCGGCGCGGCATCGAGGATCTCGACCTGGTGCACGTCGAAGGCTGGGTGACGGCGGACTTCCCGGCGGACTTTCCCGCGGACGCGCGGGTCATGCGGGCCATCTTCTTTCTCCACGACGACCCCGAGGACAACCACTACGCGCGGCCCATACAGAACGTCGTGGCCTACGTCGACCTCGGCGCCCGCCGGGCGCTCATCGAGGATCACGGCGTGGTGCCGATCCCGACCGCCCCGGGCGAGTACGCGGCGGACCGCGTCGACGCCCTGCGACAGGATCTGCGCCCGCTCGAGATCACCCAGCCGGAGGGTCCGAGCTTCGCGGTCGAGGGCCACCACATCCGCTGGCAGAAATGGCGACTGCGCGTCTCGCTCCATCCCCTCGAGGGGCTCGCCCTGCACGACATCCGCTACGACGACGACGGCAACGAGCGCCGCATCCTGCACCGGGCCGCCCTCTCGGACATGATCGTCCCCTACGGCGAGCCCGGGGCGATGCACGGTTGGAAGAACGCCCTCGACGCCGCCGAGGCCGGCCTGGGCCAACTGTCGAACTCGCTGCGGCTCGGCTGCGACTGCCTCGGAGAGATCCATTACTTCGATGCCGACAAGCTCCTCCCCAACGGGAAGACGATGCACGCCCCGAACGCGATCTGCCTGCACGAAGAGGACTACGGCGTCCTGTGGAAGCACACCGGCTCCTCCATCGACGGCAAGCCGCGCCCGGAGGTACGGCGCTCGCGGCGCCTGGTCGTGAGCGCCTTCAGCACGCTCGGCAACTACGACTACGGCTTCTACTGGTACTTCTACCTCGACGGCACGATCCAGCACGAGATCAAGCTGACGGGCATGGTCGCCGCGTCCGCGGTGGGCGACGGGGCCGGGTCGGAGTACGCGCCGCTGGTCGCGCCGGGCATCACGTCCCCCATACACCAGCACCTGTTCTGCTACCGGCTGGATTTCGACCTCGACGGCGAGCGCAACTCCGTCCACGAGGTCGACGTGGAGCCCGTGCCCGCCAGCGAAGTGCCCTCGGGCACGGCGTTCCGGTCCGTCAGCCGCGTGCTGCGCACCGAGCGGGAAGCGCGGCGGAACATCGATCCGGCGCGCGGCCGTTCCTGGCGCGTGGTGAATCCGAACGTCAGGAACGGCCTGGGGGCCCCCGTCGGGTACAAGCTCCTGCCGCACGCGACGCCGACGATCCTGGCGGCCGACGACTCGGTGCACGGGCAGCGCGGCGCGTTCGCGCGGCACAACCTCTGGGTAACGCCGTACTCCCCCGACGAGATGGACGCCGGCGCGGGGCCGTTCTCCTACCACCATCCGGGCGGCGCGGGCCTGCCGGCCTTCACCGCCGCGGATCGGCCCATCGAGAACACCGACATCGTGCTCTGGCACAGCTTCGGGGTCACCCACACCCCCCGGCCGGAGGACTGGCCGGTGATGCCCGTCGAGTACGCGGGTTTCACGCTCCTGCCGGTCGGGTTCTTCGACCGCAATCCCGCCATCGACGTGCCGCCCAATCACGGGCACCAGTCATGACGACGCACGGAGGCACCGACAACGGGACGGCCGCGAACGTCGACGACGTACGGCAGCGGGTGGACCAGGACGGCTACGCGGTCGTGCCGGACTTCCTCGGCGCCCGGACGGTGGACCGCGTACGCCGCGGGCTGGCGCCGGTGTTCGACGCCGTCGGCAGCCGCATGGCGGAGGACCTCGGCCAGCAGACCGTCCACACCCACAACCTGCTCGCCAAGACGCGCGCCGTGGACGAGATTCTCGTGGACGACCGGCTGCTCGGACTGGTGGAAGCCATACTCGGGCCGGACTTCCAGGTGTCCGGGGTGGCGGCCATGCGGCCGGGGCCCGGCGACGGCCGCCAGCGCATGCACCAGGACGACGGCCACTACCCGATCCCGCGCCCGCATCCGCCGCTGATCGTCAACACGCTGATCGCGCTGGATCCGTTCACGCGGGAGAACGGCGCCACGGAACTCGTTCCCGGCAGCCATCGCTGGACCGACCGGGTCGATCCCGAGGTGCCCACGGTCACCGTGGAGATGCCGGCTGGCGCCCTGCTGCTCTGGGAAGGCGCTCTCTGGCACCGCGGCGGCGGGAACTCGACGCAGGACGAGTACCGACGTTCCATCAACGTCAACTTCAACCTCGCCTGGCTGAAGCAGCGGGAGAACCAGTTCGTCGGCGTGCCGCCGGAGGTCGTGGTGGAGATGCCCGAGAAGCTGCAGGCCCTGATCGGCTACAAGCTGACCAACTACGGCCTCGGCAGCGTGGACTACCGGAACCCCATCGAGACCGTCAAGCGGCGGCTGTCCGCAAGCCACGGCGCCGGGACCGCAGCCCCGTGACCGGATGCCGGCGGCACCGACCGCCGGCGGACGTCAACGGTTGGAGCGCTCGCGCAGCGTCTCCTCGTCCCGCAGGGTCAGCTTGGCCGCCATCCTGACGAACAGTTCCCCATCCGGGCCGTTCTCCTGCCAGCCCATCGGGTCGTCGACGCCCATCAGGCGGCGGAAGCGCGCGCTGCGCCGCGCCAGCATCTCGGGCGGCACGGCCCGCCCGTAGCGTTCCTGCGTCTTGAGCGCCGGCTGACAGTGGTAGCTCGTCAGGTTCAGCCGCAGGCCCTCGGTGCGCTTGGGGAACGCCCCGTGCCAGGTGTTGCCGAGCCACACGATCAGCGACCCCGCGGGCCCTTCGACCGGAACCGCCCGGTCCTCCCCCTCGCCCTGCGCGGGAACGCGGCCGAGGCGGTGGCTGCCCGGGACCATCGCGATGCAGCCGTCCTCGCGCGTGTAGTCGGTCAGACACAGTGCGGCGTTGCAGACCAGGTTGTGCGTGGCCGGCAGCGTACCCTCCGGCGATCCGGGCGCGTCGCTGTGCAGGAAGGTCGCGGGGTCGCCGGGGCCGGCGTTCCCGTCGCGCCACTTGACGAACGACACGAGACTCGAAAGCTGGGCCTGGCCGCGCATGATGTAGTCGATCACGGCGGCGAGCACGGGGTTTTCGAGCCACTCCTCGAACACCTCGTCCTCGAACAGCAGGTAGTAGAGCAGGTAGCGGTCCGGTTGGACCGGGTAGGTTGCGTACCTCCCCACGTCGCCGGGGCGGTCCAGGGCGTGCGCGACCCCGGTGCGCTCGCGGGCGACGCGCAGGACGGCGTCCCGCACCCGCTCGACGAACTCCGGCGACGCGACGCGCTCCGGCGGAATGACCGCGTAGCCGTAGTGTTCGAGCTCGGCCACGTAGCGCTCCAGGCCAAGTTCGCGAATGGGCGCGAAATCGGGGTCGAGAGCGTTCGGCGCCGCGTCCGGCATGCGGTGGCGCTCGGTGACGGTTGCCGCTTCGGCCACGTCGTATCCTCCTTCGGGCCGCGGGGACGCTACCCGGTGGCCGCGCGTATGGCGTCCTCGTCGTACCCGGTCTGCCGGGCCATCCGCTTGATCATCCGTTCCTGGTCGGGGCCATGCACGGTCCAGCCCATCGGCTCGTAGGCCCCGACGAGATGGCGAAAGCGCTCGCTGCGGCGCGCCAGCATCTCGGAGGGCACGGCCTCCTGATAACACTCCTGGGTCTTGAACGCCGGGTGACAGTGGTAGCTCGTCACGTTCAGCCGCAGACCCTCGGTGAGCCTCGGAAACGCCCCGTGCCAGGTGTTGCCGAGCCAGGCGATCAGCGAACCCGTCGGCCCTTCGACCGGTACCGCCCGCTCGACGCCCTCGTCCTGCGCGGGCACGCGACCGAGGCGGTGGCTGCCGGGCACCATCGCGATGCAACCGTCCTCGCGCGTGTAGTCCGTGAGACAGAGCGCGGCGTTGCATACCACGCTGTGCGAGAACGGCAGCAGGCCCTCCGGAGATCCCGGCGAGTCGCCGTGCAGGCCGGTGGCGGGAGCGCCGCGTTGTGCGTTCCCGTCCCGCCACTTGACGAACGACACGAGACTCGAGAGCTGCGCGTCGCCCCCCATGATGTAGTCGACCATGGCGCCGAGCACCGGGTTTTCGAGCCACTCCTCGAAGACCTCGTCCTCGAATAGCAGGTAATAGAGCAGGTAGCGGTCCGACTGGATCGGGTAGGTCTCGTACCTGCCGGCGTCGCCGGGGCGGTCCAGGGCGTGTTCGACGCCGGTGCGCTCGCGGGCGACGCGCAGGACGGCGTCCCGCACCCGCTCCACGAACTCGGGCGGAGCCACGCGCTCCGGGGGTATGACCGTGTAGCCGTAGTGATCGAGTTCGCCGACGTACTGCTCGAGGCCGAGTTCCCGGAGCGGCGCCAGCGCCGCGTCCACGGCGTTCGGCGGGTCGTGGGACACAACGGCGGGCGCGGTTTCGGCCATGTCGAATCTCACTCGGCTTGGAGCGAGTATCATACATTTGCTGCTATCCGCAGTGCGGCCGAACGCGTAGTCCCGCGCCTGCCGGCCGGGGTTGCGGCGGGGATTGCACACGCCTCGGTTACGGGGTTCAGGGACCGCATCATGGCGAGCGTGGGCCTGCCGCCCGAGCCGAAGCCCAGCGTGATACCGACGCAGCAACTGCTGCAGCGCGACCGCGCCTTTCGGGACCTGCTCACGAATCCGCCGGTCGACGCCCTGGTCAGCCACGTGATCCAGGGCGGCTTCCCCGTCGAGTTTCCCTTCCGCATGCGGAGGTTCGACAACTCGATGTCCTACCTGAAGTGGCGGAGCACGCCTCCAACCGGGGGCCAGACGGGGTTCTCAAGGCCCGGATCGATCACCTTGCACCCGGACGATCGCGGCTGCCCGATGCCGTGGGGCGGCAGCGTGCGGCACGTCAACGCCACGTGGATGCTCACCGCGTACGGCTTCTATCGTCACTTCTCGCTCAGCCCGCAGGAGAACCTCCAGGTCACCATCCCCGACGGGATGGGGGAGAACTGTGCGGAACCGACGCGTCTGCGCGAGATGCTCGGGTCGATTGTGAGATTCACGTCCTTGACGTCCTTGGCGTCCTTGGCGTCCTTGGCTACGACATACGACAACTCTGACCCTTGACTTTGTACAAACTCGGCTGTACGAAGGCATGTGTCTAAGACGCAAGTGGCGAGAGCGAGATGGCGAACGGTAAGCTGGAAGGGATCGCAGTCCGGGGGAGGGGGGGCAGTTTGTCGACATGCGGTCGGAAGGCGTGGATTCCCGGGCTTGTCCTGGGCCTGCTCGGGTTGCTCGTGGCCCTGCCTCCGGCGCATGCCGACGCGGCCAGCAGTGCGCGATACCAGGCGTGCAAGGCCGCCTACGAAGAAAGCCCGGCAACTGGCTACTGCACTTGGGAGTGGACCAAGCAAGACGGCCACGACGGCACGGGGATCACTTGTGAGGTCTACGTGAAGTGCACAAAGTGTCGGGAATCGAGCCAAAACATGCCCACGACAGATGAATGTGTAGGCATGAGCGGGAGCAACAATCCCAACTGCACCCGCAAGGCCCAGGGCTGGTACCGCGGTTATGAGAAAAACATGAAGAAGGTCCGCCCTTGGTGCCAGATCACACCTTCGGGCGAAAGAAGCGTCACGGATGTCCACCTGAAGCCCGATTAGGAAGGGACTCCCTGCCGCGCCACCTGCTGACCGGGCGCGCTACACGCAGTACCAGTGGGAGCGCCGGCGAGGGCGCTCCGAGGACGCCGGGAAGCGCCGCGTGCGTTTGCCGATCACGGCCGTTCCGACTGCTACCGGCTGGAACGACTTTTGCCGGGCGGGATTTGCACCACTGGGACCGTGCACCTTCGCACGGCGCACTGAGAAATCCGGGCTAACCCACCGCCCCCATCGACCCGCCACCGCCCCCATCGACCCGCCACCGCCCCCATCGACCCGCCACCGCCCCCATCAACCTGCCGCGGCGTCCACCTTGACCGGCGGCTGGTTGTCCACGCTGTTCCAGACCGCCTCGTCGGGGCGGCCGAGCGCCTGCTCGTAGACGCCCGGCGGATAGTTCGTCATGTGGGGCCCGGGGCCGTCGAGCGCTGGTTGCGTGACCGTACCGCCCTGGTCGGCGTGGTCCGCCGGCCGCTTGTAGCGTGCGAGTTCCTCCGCCGAGATCCCCGCAAGTTCCGTGACCTCCGGATCGATCCAGGCCTCCTGGTCGATCGGTTCGTGCGAGTACGAGAGTTCGAGGGACAGGTTCTCGGGCCCGGCGAAGTAGATCGACGCGCAGAAGCCGTGATCCATCGGTCCCATCACGGGCACGCCCTTGGAGCGCAGCCGGTCCCGCATCGCCAACAGCTCGTCATGGTCCCGAACCCGTAACGCCACGTGCTGCATCACGCCCCGGGCGCAGTTGGCGCCGGGGTTGCCGGCGTGCGTCTCGCCGAGCCGGACGGGGATGCCCTCGATGTCCGGGTTGCAGACGAAGGCGATCGAACTCTCGTCGTTCAGGCGCAGGAAGCCGTGCCAGGTGTTGGCGACGCCGTGCATCCAGTAGAGCGCGACCAGTTCCATGCCGAGCTTGTCCGTGAAGAACTCGATCTGGGACTTCATGTCGGCCGTGCAGACGGCCAGGTGGTGCAGACCCTGGACCTTGTTCATGGCGGTCTCCCGATTCGATGGCGACAGGGCGCACCTTGTCCCAAAATGCGTGCGTTGGGAAGGGGCGGCCCGTTCGTCCGATCCCCCACGCGGAGCGACCGGCCCGTGAAGAGCGAGAAGTGAAGCGCGAGAAGGGCATCCACGCCCTGTACGCCGTTGACCCCCTCGAAGCGGACCGGCGGGTCTGGGGCCGCGAGAGCCGTCCGCCGACGCGGCGCGGCTTCCTGCGCGGCTCCGGGCTGGCCGCCATGTCCGCGGCGCTCGGCGGCGCCATTCCCTTCGCCGAGCGGATGCCGGGCGGTCTCATTCCAGCGGCCTTCGCGCAGACTACGCAACCCTTCTCGATCCCCGGCAAGGACGGCCTGCGGGTCCTGAACGATCGCCCCCTCAACGCCGAAACCCCCGCCCACCTCCTGGACGACGCCGTCACGCCGGCCGAGCGCCTGTTCGTCCGCAACAACGGCATCCCGCCGGCGACGGCGGGGATCGACCCGCTGCAATGGACGCTCGAGATCGCCGGCGAGTCGTGCCTGCGGCCCACCCGCATGACCCTGGCAGAGCTGCAGCGACGCTTCGAGCACCACACCCTGCGGCTCCAGCTCGAATGCGGTGGCAACGGTCGGGCGGAGTTCCACCCGCCCGCCCGCGGCAACCAGTGGACGACCGGTGCCGTCGGCTGTCCCGAATGGACGGGGGTGCGCCTGCGGGACGTGCTCGAGTCCTGCGGCATCGGCGCCGACGCCGTCTACCTCGCGTGGGAGGCTGCCGACGCACACGTCTCCGGCGACGCGACGCAACAGCCCATCTCGCGGGGCGTGCCCGTGCGCAAGGCCCTGGAGGACGAGTCGCTGCTCGCCTGGGCCATCAACGGCGCGCCGCTGCCGGCCCTCCACGGCTACCCCCTGCGCATGATCGCCGCCGGCTGGCCGGGCTCGGTGGGCGGCAAGTGGCTGACCCGCCTCCTGATACGCGACCGCGTTCACGACGGCGAGAAGATGGGCGGCCAGTCGTACCGGATCCCCTGCGATCCGGTCGCGCCCGGCACAGAAGTCGCCGACGGCGACATGTGCATCATCGAGTCCATGCCCGTGAAGTCCCTCATCACCTTCCCGGCGTCCGGTGTCCGACTCCCTCCCGCAACCCCGGCCACGGTGCGGGGACACGCCTGGGCGGGCGACCTCGAAGTCGCCGCCGTCCATGTTTCCATCGACTTCGGCACGACCTGGCAACCCGCGGCGCTGACCGCACCGGTGAACCGCCTGGCATGGCAGCACTGGTCCACGTCCGTCGGATTCCCGGGTCCCGGCTACTACGAGATCTGGGCGCGCGCGGTCGACGCGCGGGGGCGCTCGCAGCCCGTGCTGCTGCCCGGCTGGAACCCGCGCGGCTACCTCAACAACGCTTGCCACCGGATCGCGGTCAGCGTGGCATGACGCGCCGCGGGAGATCGATCCGGATCGCGGCCCTGATCGCGTGGCTGCCGCTGACGGCGCTCGCGGCGGAGATCGACCCCCACACGGGCCTGGTGGTGGAACGCGGCTGGGAAGACGTCCGCGCCCACTGCGGAAGCTGTCACTCGTTCGGGCTCGTCACGCACCAGCGCGCCGATCGCCCCACCTGGCTTGCCATGATCCGGTGGATGCAGGAGACCCAGAACCTCTGGCTGCTGCCGCCCGACGTGGAGGACCGCATCCTCGACTACCTGGCGGCCCACTATCCTCCGGGGCAGTCCCATCGCCGGCCGCCCATCGCGCCGGAATTGATGCCTCGGTAGGGACGCCCACCGTGCCCGGGACGCGCCGCCCCACCGGCGGAGCGGCGTCAGGACTGGCCCGCGGCGGCGCCTGCACCTGCCGCCGTGGCCAACGCCACGCGGCGGGCGGTGATGATGGCCTGGATCGCGTGCAGCGCGGCCAGGTCCCCGGCGGCCCGGTCGGTCGCGTGTTCGGCATCCCACGCAAAGGCGATGCCCGCGGCGAGCGTGAACGCCAGGGCTTTCGCGGGCCGAGGCTTCACCTGGCGCAGACGGTCGCGGTAGTCCAGCACCCGCTCGACCACGGTGGCCGCGTCTTCGTGCGTCAGGGCAAGTAGCGCCACTTCGTCGTAGCGGTCGGGGCGTACGCGCCTGTCCGACCGCTGGAGGCGCTCCGCGATGCGGCGAAACCGCTCGACGCCCGTCTCCACGCCCCGCGCGTCGACGGCCATCAGGTGCGAGACGAGCTGCAACGGGCTGCCCCGCCGAAAGCCCGCCTCCAGCAGGCGCGCATAGGTGCGCTCCACGTCCGCGGCGAGCATCTCCACCTGCCGGTCGCCGCCGGCGTGGAGCGCCGCGGCTGGGAGGTCGTTCGCGTCGGTCAGCCAGAAGTGGTCCGAGCGCCAGCGCCGGTAGATGGCTCCGAGGCGCTCCAGCCGGCCCTCCGGCACCCGGCCACCGCCCGCCCGCAGCACCAGCACGAGCGCCGCGAACGTCGCCCCCGGCTGCCGTCTCGGGACGCGATGTGCCTTGAATCCCCCGCGGGTCTCGACGATGCGCTCGTGGACCACGTCGGCATCCAGCCCCTCGCGAACGATCATGGCGGCGGCCACGTAGCGGACCTCCGAGCGCAGGGGACTGGTCCACCCGGCGCGCCCGCGCAGGGTCTCCGCCGCCGCCTCCAGGCGATCGAGGTCGACCCGCTTGCCGGCCCCGCCAAGCGCCAGCGCCGCGAAACGGACCGTCGCCAGATCCGTCGACCAGCGCTTCCGTTCGCGCAGGCGTTCGAGCGTCGCGTGATGCTGCGTGACCGGGTCGGAGGGTCCGTGCATTGTCGGAAGTATAGGCGCGCGGTGCGGTATGACCATCCGTTGCACTATGATCGGCAAACGCAACCTCGGAGAACGTCCATGGACCTGTGGACCTTTATCGTCCTCGTCGTGGTGGCCGGATGCCTGCTCCAGGGCTACCGTGCCTACCTCAAATCGAAATCCGAGTCCGGGGACGGCCGCCTGGACGACCTGGAGGCCCGCATCGCGGCCGTGGAGGGCCAGGGCGGCCTCGAAGAGCGGGTCCGGGCCCTCGAGGCCATCGTCACGGATCCGAAAACCCAGCTCGAACGCGAGATCGCCGACCTCAAGGACTGATCATTCCTCCCCACGTTCCCCAGCCCGCGCCGAGTCCGCCCCGGTGAGCACCGATTTCTCTCTCGTACCCGCGACCGAACTCGCCGCGCGCATACGGGCACGGGACGTCTCTCCGGTCGAGGCGATCCGCGCCGTGCTCGAGCGGATCGAGCGGCACGACGGCCGCGTCAACGCCTTCGCCCATCCGACCCCGGACCTGGCCCTCGACATGGCGCGCGCCGCCGAGCGGGCCGTGACCCGCGGCGACGCGCTCGGGCCCCTGCACGGCGTCCCCGTCACGATCAAGGACCTCCACCAGCTCGCCGGCGTTCCCATGGCACTCGGTTCGCACACGCAGGCCGGCCAGGTCCCCGCCGCCGACGCTCCCGTCACCGCGCGCCTCAAGGCCTCCGGTGCCGTCATCCTCGGCAAGACCACCACGCCGGAGTTCGGCTGGACCGGCATCGGCCGCAGCCCATTGACGGGCATCACGCACAACCCCTGGAAGCACGGCCTGAACGCGGGCGGCTCCTCCACCGGCGCCGCGGCGGCGGCCGCCGCCGGCTTCGCACCGCTGCACCAGGGTTCCGACGGGGCCGGCTCGATCCGCATGCCGGCGCACTTCTGCGGCGTGTTCGGACTGAAGCCGACCTGGGGCACGATCCCCCACGTGCCCGTGCGCAACAACGACAACGTCTCCCATATCGGGCCGCTCGCGCGCACGGTCGCCGACGCGGCGCTGTTCCTGAACGCCACCGCCGGCGCGCACCCGTTGGACCACACGAGCCTGACCGGGCCACCTGTCGACTACCTGGACGGTCTGGACGCCGACGTCCGCGGCCTGCGCATCGCGTTCAGCCCGGACCTCGGCCACGCGCGGGTCGATCCGGAAGTGGCCGAGCCCGTGCGGGCGGCCGCCACCGCCTTCGAGTCGTTCGGATGTCATGTCGAGGAAGTCGTGCCCGAATGGGGCGCCGAGGGACCCGAAATCGGCCGGTTCTTCTGGGCCGTCCACGAGGCCCCGCTCGCGGTCCTGCTCAAGGAGTGGGAAGACCGCATGGACCCGGGTCTGGTCGCCTGCATCCGGGACGGCGCCGGTCACTCCGCCGAGACCTACATCGCCATGCGCGCCCGCAAGCTCGCCTATGTCGAGCGCATGCATCGTTTCATGGCGGAC
The DNA here is from genome assembly GCA_963664635.1 of Pseudomonadales bacterium. Lineage (GTDB taxonomy): Bacteria > Pseudomonadota > Gammaproteobacteria > Pseudomonadales > Azotimanducaceae > VXNE01. The sequence continues at coordinate 3,587,649 of OY761542.1, forward strand.
TGGGATCTCCTGCTGACCCCGGCCGTGTCCGTCGCGGCGTTCCCGCCCGAACGCATACAGCCGTCCCACTGGCCGGAGCATCCCTGGGACTGGCTCCGGTGGGCCGAGTTCTCCTACCCGTTCAACATGAGCGGCCTGCCGGCGGCCAGCGTCCCCTGCGGATTCACGCCCGAGGGACTGCCTGTCGGGCTGCAGATCGTGGGACGGCGCGGAGCGGACGACGCGGTCCTGCGCGCCGCCGCGACGTTCGAGCGCGCCCGTCCCTGGGCGCAGCACCGGCCGCCGCTGTGACCGGCACATCCCCGGGTGCCGCCCCGACCCGGCGACACTCGCACATCGAGAAGGAGATCCCGACATGCTGAACGAAGGTGCACTCTATCCCGTCGCGCTCTGGGCGGCGCTCAACCTCGGCCTCATGCAGGTGCTGGGGCTCAACGTGTCCCGGCTGCGGATCAAGACCGGCGTCGGCGTCGGTGCCGGCGACGACCCCCAGCTCGAGCGCGCGATCCGCGCCCACGGCAACAACACGGAGTACGTCCCGGGACTGCTGATCGGGCTCGTCCTGCTGGCCCTGCTCCAGTTCCCGCCCTGGTTCCTCCACAGCGTCGGCGGCGTGCTCTTCCTGGCACGCATCGCGCACGCGCACGGCATCCGGCAGATCGTCGACGGCGTGCCGCCCACCCGGGCTGCCGGCAACGTCCTGACCTGGCTGCTCTACATTGTGACGGTGGTCGCGCTCCTGTACGGAATCTGGTTCTGACCGAGCCTCCCGCCCGCCGACGTGCCCCGCCGCGTCGACGGGGCGGCCGGGCTCCATCGCCGTCCCCACGGCGCTCGCCGGCCCGCTATCATTGCGCGCCCCGCGCGGCCGGCGAACGTCCGATGCCCCGAGACTACCTGACCCGGATCCTGCAGGCGCGCGTCTACGACGTCGCCCGCGAGACCCCCCTCACGCATGCCGAGCGGCTTTCGGCGCGCCTCGGCAACGAGGTGTGGCTGAAGCGCGAGGACCTGCAACCGATCTTCACGTTCAAGGTGCGCGGCGCCTACAACAAGCTGGCCGCGCTCGGCGAGACCGCGCGCCGGCACGGCGTGATCGCCGCGTCGGCGGGCAACCACGCCCAGGGCGTGGCCCTCGCCGCCCGCGAACTCGGCGTACGCGCCCTCATCGTGATGCCGGAGACCGCGCCGCGCATCAAGGTCGAGGCCGTCGCCAGGCTGGGCGCGGAGATCGTACTTGCCGGAGACACGTACGACGCGGCACGGGAGCATGCCGAAGCCCTCGCCGCCGAGCGCGGCATGCCGCTCGTGCCCCCTTTCGACGATCCCGACGTCATCGCGGGCCAGGGCACCGTGGCCATGGAGATCGTGCGCCAGCACGGCGACCCCCTCGACGCGGTGTTCGTCGAGGTGGGCGGCGGCGGACTGATCGCGGGGATCGCCGCCTACATCAAGGCGCTGTGGCCCGGCACCCGCATCGTCGGCGTGGAACCCGAGGGCGCCCCTACCCTGCACGCCGCCCTCGCGGCCGGGGAACGCGTCGTCCTCGATCACGTTGGCACGTTCGCGGACGGCGTCGCGGTCCGCCAGATCGGCGCCGAACCGTTCCGCATCGCGCGGGAGTGCGTGGACGAGGTCGTTCTCGTCACCGACGACGAGATCTGCGCGGCCATCAAGGACATCTTCGAGGACACGCGTTCGATCGCCGAACCCGCGGGGGCGCTCGCGGTCGCCGGACTCAAGCGCTACGTCGAGCGCGAAGGGAGCACCGGAGCCCGGTACGCGGCCATCGTCAGCGGCGCGAACGTGAATTTCGACCGGCTGCGCCACATCGCCGAGCGCGCCGAACTCGGGGAGCACCGCGAGCGCCTGCTCGCCGTCACGATCCCGGAGCGGCCCGGCAGCCTGCTGCGGTTCTGCGAGCTCCTCGGGCGTCGCGCGATCACCGAGTTCAACTACCGCTACGCCGACGACGACGAGGCGCACATTTTCGTCGGCGTCGAGGTCGAGGACGCGGAGCAGGGCCGGCCGGCCCTGCTCGCAGCCCTCGAGGGCGCGGGCTACGCGGTCCTCGACCTGTCCGACGACGAGATGGCGAAACAGCACGTGCGCTACATGGTGGGCGGGCGCGCCGCCCATGCCGTCGACGAGGTGCTGTACCGCTTCGACTTCCCGGAACGCCCCGGCGCCCTCATGCACTTCCTCGCCCGCATGGGACGCAAACCCTGGAACATCAGCATGTTCCACTACCGCAACCACGGCTCCGCGTACGGGCGCGTGCTGATGGGCCTGCAGGTACCGCCCGGGGAACGGGCCGGGTTCCTGGCGTTCCTCGACGACGTCGGCTACGGCTACCGCGAGGAGACCGCCAATCCGGCGTACCGGATGTTCCTGCGGTAGTAGGGGACGGGCTTGTCCCGTCCCGTCTCGATTGCGTGCATGGCCTCGACACGGGCGACGACAAGCGTCGCCCCTGTACCTCGCGTCGCCGGGGCAGGGCGGTGTAGGGGACGGGCTTGTCCCGTCCCGTTCCGAATTCACGTGAGACCGGGGACGGGCTTGTCCCGTCCCGACCGGGGCGACATGGCCAACGCGGGCGGGGACAAGCCCCGCCCCTACAATACGGGTCTCAAGGTTCCAACGGAGGGAGTCGTGGCCGACGCCCACACACCGCACCCCCGGCCGCCGGCCGGCAGCCCGATGACCGGACGCGACATCCTCGCGAACGCCCGCGCGCTCGCCGAGCGCATTCGCGAGGGGGACCTGGCCGCGCGCTACGACGAGTTGCGCAGCCTCCCGGCGGACATCGTCGCGGAGATCCGGGACGCCGGGATCCTGCGCATGAACATGCCGAAGATCTGGGGCGGCCCCGAGATGACCGCCATGGAGCAGGTGGAAGTCATCGAGGCCCTCTCCAGGGCCGATGCGTCCGTGGGATGGTGCGCGTTCATCTGGGCGGACTCCGGCATCTACTCGGGCTATCTCGACGACGCCGTCGCCCGCGAGATGTACCCGCGCCTCGACATGGCCACCTCGGGATGGGTGCATCCCGCCGGCACGGCCGGCCGCGTTCCCGGCGGGTACCGGATGAGCGGGCGCTGGATGTTCGGCAGCGGGTGCGGCCACTGCGACTGGCTGGTGGCCGGTTGCACGGTCGTCGAGGCCGACGGCACGGTGGCCCGCAACGCGAACGGACGCGCACCGTGGCGCATCCTCTACGCGCGTCCCGACGACTACGAGATTCTCGACACCTGGTACACGACGGGGCTGCGCGGCACCGGCAGCAACGACTACCGCTGCGCGGACGTCTTCGTGCCGGAGGAGCGGTCCTTCAGCCTGCTGGAACCCGCGCGCCGCGCAGGCACGATCTGGGCCCGCCCCGACCACTTCCTGCGCAAGACCGCCGGCGTGCCCCTGGGCATCGCGCAGGAGACCATCGATGTCTGCCGACGGATGTTCTCCGAGGGGAAGGAACGCGCCACCGGACGGCCGTTACGGAACGTTCCCCGCATACGGGCCGCCGTCGCGGAGGCGCACTTGGTCCTCGGCGCCGCCCGCAGCTACCTGTTCGATTCTCTCGAGCGCCTCTGGGAGCGGCTCGAGAGGCATGAGCGGCCGACGGCCGAAGAGCGCGCCGACGCCTGGCTGTCCCGCACCAACGCCTTCCAGGCCGGCCGCCGGGTGGTGGCCCTCCTGTACGACACGGTCGGTGGCGGCGCCATCTACAGCCGCAGGAGTCCCCTCGACCGGCACCTGCGCGACATCCAGACGGCCTGCCAGCACATTCTCGGCCAGACCAAGATGCTCGAGGACGCCGGCGGCCTGCTGCTCGGCGGAGAGCACGACCAGCCGCTGATGTAACGACGCCCGAGGGCCGTCACCGCATCTGCCAGTCCGGCGGCCGGCGCTCGGCGAAGGCCCGCGCGCCTTCCACGGCGTCCTGCGACGACCACACCGACTCGATCAGCATCGCGCCCATGCGCCGCGCGTAGTCGCGCGGCATCTCCATGCCGAGATGCGCGAGCTTGCGGGTCGCACGCACGGCGAGGGGCGCGTTGGCGACGATGGTCTCGCCCATCTGGACCGCCGTGTCGAGGAGTTCCGGGTAGGGGACGACCCGGGTCACGAGGCCCATGCGCAGCGCTTCCTCCGCGTCGGCCGGCTCTCCCGAGAGGAGCAGCCACATCGAGTTCGACAGGCCCACGAGACGTGGGAGGTTGAACGAACCGCCCGGGGGGCACAGCCCCACCTTCACCTCCGCGAGGGCCATGCGGGCGGTCTCCGCGCAGATGCGGATGTCGCACGTCAGGGCCATTTCGAGGCCCCCGCCGTAGGCGGCGCCGTTGATGGCCGCGATCGTGACCTTGCCGTGATCCGGAGCGATGCGCTCGAACCGGGAGACCGGGCTCGTGCCGGAACTGCCACCGGTCGCCCCACCGCTGCCTTGCGTGGCCGCCTCCTTGAGATCGAGGCCGGCGCAGAACGCGCGGTCTCCCGCCCCCGTGTAGATACCCAGCCAAACGTCGTCGTCCCGCGCGAACTCCGCCTCGGCCTCCCGCAGGTCGGCGGAAAGTTCCCGGCCGAGCGCGTTCATCCGCTCCGGGCGGTTGAGGGTCATGATGGCGATGTGGCCGCGTTTCTCGTAGGTGACGTAGGGCATGGCGCAGATTCCCGGGCGAAACGAAGGCGCAAGTCTCGCACGGTTGCCCGCGCGTTCGAAGGTCGGCGGGGCGCGGTTCCCTTCGCGGCCGCAAACGTGCTTGCATTGCCCCACTCGGCCGCGTGGGGCCAGGCGCAAGGAGGGGACGGTGCGGGAGGTACACAACAGGGTCGCGGTCGTCACGGGCGCGGCGTCCGGCATCGGTCTCGGCATCGTGCGCGCCCTGACCGGCGCCGGCGTGCACGTCGCCATGCTCGACATCGAGGAACGGGCGCTGACCGGAGCCCGCCACGAGTTCGACACGGCAAACGTCGATGTCCAGCCGTTCGTCTGCGACGTCAGCGACCGGGGCCGGGTGCGCGACGTGGCGGCCGCCGTCCGCGATCACTACGGGCGGATCGACATCCTCTGCAACAACGCCGGGGTCGCGGCCGGCGGCCCCATCGACGAGACCAGCGAAGACGACTGGGACTGGGTCCTGGCCGTGAACCTGCAAGGGGTCGTCAACGGCATGCGGACCTACGTCCCGATCATCAAGGCCGGCGGCAACGGGGGCCACATCGTCAACACCGCCTCGATCCTCGGCCTCAGGACCGGTCCCCGCATGTCCATCTACGCGGCGTCCAAGTACGCGGTGGTCGCGATCTCGGAATCCTCCCGGGAGGATCTCGCGCCATGGGACATCGGCGTCTCGGCGCTGTGTCCGGGCATGATCGACACGCGCATCCTGAAGTCGGAACGCAACCGGCCGGCGGCGCTCACCGAGCATTCGAGCGGGATGGTCGACGGCGGGGAACGCGAGGAGATGGAGCGGCGCTTCGCCACGGAAGGCCTCGAACCGGACATCGTCGGCGAACAGGTGCTCGACGGGATCCGCAAGGACAAGCCCTTCATCTTCACGCACGCCAGCCTGGCCGGGGACATCCGGGAGCGGATGGAGGGGATTCTCGGCTGCTTCGACGGAACCGAGGCGTAGGGGTGCGGCTACGCCTCCGCGAGCGCCTCGAGTTCCTCCGGCGGCCGGATGAACGGTTCCGGGAAGGTCTCCTTCGTCAGGCCCACCACGCCCTTGTAGCCGTCGTGGTCTTCCTCGATGTGCAGCGTGCGCTCGGGGATGACGAACTTCGTCCCGGGGCCGCATGCGTGCACCGCGCCGGTCGCCGGGTCCTGGAAGCGGAAGACGCCCTCGCTGACGTAGAAGTGGATGCCGATGTCGTGCCAGTGGATCGGCGTCCCGCCGCTTGCCTGGGCGTCCACCTCCTGCAGGAAGTGGCCGTTGGCCTCGATCTCCGCGCGCGCTTCGTCGAGGTCGGTGAAGTAGTTCTGCTCGACCGTGATGCCCATGTTCCGTCCCTCCTCGCCGGGCCCGTCCGTCGCCTATCGTATCGAATTCGGCGGACGGCTACTGCGCGTCCCCGGACCCGGCCGCGGCGAGGCGTGCCTCCAGTTCGGCGACGCGGGCCTCCGCGGCGCGACGCGCGGCTGCCTCCCGCTCGAGTGCGTCCTCGACCGTCCGGCGCCCGGCGCGCTCGCGCCGCAGGTCGGCCTGTTGCTCGCCATACGTGGGCAGCGGCTCGCCGCTCGCGGCCTTCCGGAACACCAAGTTCCCGCCTTCCACCCGCAGGTCCAGTCCGAGCTCGGCACTCGACAGTGTGCGTCGACCCGCCTCCACGCGCGCCGGCAGGGATCGATAGACCCCGTCCTCCAGCACCAGCCCCTGCAACTGCGGGTCGAAGTACTCGTTCTTCGGGTCGAACAGCCAGTATTCGCGCACGCCCATGGCGGCATAGATCGCGCGCTTGGGACCGACGTCTTCCTTCCAAGTGTTTCGCGACGCCACCTCCAGGACGAAGTCCGGCGCCTTCGGCTCCTCCCAGAGCTTGTAGATCATGCGGCGGTGGTCGGGCGCGCCCTTCACCACGAACACGTCCGGCGCGACGCACTTGCGCGGGTGCCCTTGTTCGTAGTAGATCAGGAGGTCGCCGGACACGTAGACGTCCGGCCGGTCCTCGAAGTACCCCCGCAGGGCGCTCACCGCGTCGAGGATCGCCCAGAGCTGCCAGTCGTTCTCAGCCAACGGCTTGCCGTCGGAACTGGGATAGAGCGGATCCTCCGCCGCCAGGGGCCGTGCCTTCATGGGAACTTCCTGCCCTCCTTCGTGGAGACGCCGCGCGGCATGTTGCGGCCCAACGTAGCACGGGTTCGATGCGCGTTCATCCAGACTACCTCCCGGCCAGTCTGGACGCCGCGAAACCCGATCCCAATGGGCCCGCTCCGCAACTTTCCTGCGAGGGGCAAGCCCCTCGCGCTCCCCGGCTGAGGGCTCCCGTAAGCCTTCGTCCCCGCGCCGCGACCGTCAGGTCCGCACCAGCCCGGGGCCGGCGTCAGCGCATCAGGCGAAAGCTCTTGCGGATCTCCTCGACGAACAGCTCCGGCTGCTCGAACGCCGCGAAGTGGCCGCCCCGGTCGAGCTCGTTCCAGTAGACGATGTTGCCGTAGCGCTGCTCCGCCCAACCGCGGGGCGTCGCCACGACCTCTTTCGGGAAGATGCTGCACCCGGTCGGCAGCATCACCTTCGGCTGGTCGCCCCCGAACGCCACGTTGAAGCTCTCCCAGTAGAGGCGCCCGGACGACGCGCCGTTGCCGTTGAGCCAGTAGAACATCACGTTGTCGATCAGTTCTTCGCGAGTGAGCGCGTTCTCCGGGTGTCCCCCGCAGTCCGTCCACTCCCAGAACTTCTCGATGACCCAGGTCGCCTGTCCCATCGGCGAGTCCACCAGCCCGTAGCCGAGGGTCTGCGGGCGCGTGCTCTGCTGCTTCGAGTAGCCGGCGCCCCAGGCGTTGTAGTAACGACCGCCCTCGAAGGCCTGCTTGTCGCGGGCCGTGGGGTTCTCGCGCGCCTCCTTCGTGGGTCCCGCGGACGGCATGTTCACGTGGATGCCGGCGCAGCGGCCCTTGTCCTGCATCCCGATCCCGGTGGTCACCGCGGCGCCCCAGTCGCCCCCCTGGGCAAACCAGCGTTCGTAGCCGAGCCGTCCCATGAGTGTGTCCCAGGACTCCGCGATCTTGCCTACCCCCCAGCCCGTGGCGGTCGGCTTGGCCGAAAAGCCGTAGCCGGGCAGGGAGGGACAGATGACATGGAAGGCGTCCGCCGGGTCCCCGCCGTGGGCGGCCGGATCCGCGAGGGGGCCGATGACCTTGTGGAACTCCACAACGGAGCCCGGCCATCCATGCGTAATGAGCAGCGGCACCGCGTCGGGACTCCGGCTGCGGACGTGGATGAAGTGGATGTCGAGGCCGTCGAGTTCGGTGACACCCTGCGGGAAGCGGTTGAAGTACGCCTGGCGCGCCGGCCAGTCGTATTCCTCCAGCCAGTAGTCGCGGAGCTCCCGGGCGTAGGCGAGAGGCAGGCCCTGGCCCCACGCGCTGCCGTCGCCGCCGGGGCGCACCGAGCCCGGCTGCGCGGTGACCGCATCGGGCATCTCCGCTTCCGGCCAGCGCGTCCGCCGCAATCGGTCCTTGAGGTCTTCGAGCGCCTCCTCGGCGATGTCGATCCGAAACTCGCGTATCTCGCTCACGGTTCTCCTTCCCATCGAACGGGCGACCGCCACGGTCGCCCCTGCACAGTCAATCCAGAACGCTGCCGGCGCCCGGGCGCAGCACGAGGTCCTTGTCCCGGCCCGCGACAAAATTGATCGTCGAACTCATGCGGTAGCCCAGCAACTGCTGCGCGCGTGGCGGGAGGGTGCCCGCGATCTCCGGCGGCACGGACAGGAACTGGTTCTCTTCCTGCGCGAGGTGGTCGAGGGCGAACGAATAGATGAACCCGGTGCGGGGCGTGTCCGTGTGGTTGATGCCGAGACCGTGGAACACGCTGCCGAGCCAGAAGGCGATCGAGCCCCTGGGCATCACGGCCTGCACGACTTCGTGTTCCTCGGGCGCGCGGCCGGCGGGCCAGCGGTTGCTCCCCGGAACGTACCGCGTCGCCCCGTTCTCGGCGGTGAAGTCCGTGCCGGCGACCATGATCGCAAGGGACAGCTCGGGTCCGTCCGGGTCGCGGTGCATGTACGGCTGGTAGCGCCACTGGTCGCGGTGCAGGGTCTGGTTTCCCCCGCCCTGCACGACCTGCATGGCCACCGTCGCGTTGATCCGGTAGTGGTGGCAGTTGGGGCCGACGAGGGGATCGGGGAGGTCGTGAAAGTCGGCCGGCAGTCCGTCTGCTCCGATCCGCACCTGCTCCCGTACCTTCCGGGGCGTCGATGCCGCCATCGGGCGCTCCGGCAGCAGGATCAGGTCGACCACTTCGAGCACCCGCTCGTTCTGCAGCAGGTGCTCGGCGAACTCGGGCCCCCGCGCGAACAGCGCGCCCACCGACCGCCGCCGGTGGCCGAAGAAGTCGCCGCCGCCCGGCTCCTGCTCCTCGAGGGCCGGTTCGACCCTGGCGACCAGCAGGTCCGCCACTTCCGGGGCGAACAGGTGCTCGACCATCGCGACGCCGTTGTCGCGGATCTCCGCCGCGATGGCCGCTGCCGGGCTGTCCGGCGCGAAGCGTCCGATCGATGGCGTCATGACGTCGGTCCTCCCTGGCGCATTCATGCGAACAACGCCCCGTCGACGGCGATGGTCTGCGCGCTGATGTAATGGGCGGCCGGGGACGCCAGGAAGAGCGCCACCGTGCCCATGTCCGCGGGATCGCCCACCCGGCCGAGCGGAATGTACCCGGCGAGCCGCTCCCAGTTCTCCTCGTCCTCGCCCACGTCCACGGTGAGCATGTCCGTGCGGACGGCCCCGGGAGCGATGCAGTTGACGCGGATGTTGTGCGGCGCAAGGTCCTGCGCGAGCCCCCGCGTCAGGAAGTTCACCCCGGCCTTGGCGATGCCGTAGATGCGGCACCCCTCCGGGCGCATCGAGGCCACCGACGAGATGTTGATGATGCAGCCGGCCTTGCGCGCGATCATGCCCGGGATCGCCGCATGGCAGCACAGGTAGACGCTCTTCAGGTTCGTGTCGACGATCTCGTCCCAGCGCGCCTCGTCGCTGTCCGCCAGGGAGGGTCCGGACCCGCCGTTGGCGGCGTTGTTGACGAGGATGTCGATGCCGCCGAGCGTATCCGCGGCCGCCTCGATCAGCCCCTCGACGTCACCGCGCCGCGTCACGTCCGTGGGGACCGCCAGTGCGCGCCGGCCAAGGGCCCGGATCTCCTCCGCCGCCGCCTCCAGCACCTCGGGCCTGCGGCCCGCGATCGCGATGTCCGCACCCGCCCTGGCGAACTCCAGCGCGATCCCCTTTCCGATCCCGGTCCCGCCGCCGGTGACGACCGCGATCTGGCCGGCGAGAGACAGGCTCGCCGTGCTGGCGGGAATGGTCATGGAGTCCGGTCCGTTTCGGGATCAGCCGGCGACGCTATCAGCAAGCGGGCACGACGACAAGGGTCGCACGGGTGTACGTCTTGAATGTGAGAAATGTGAGGGATTGAAGCGGTTCGGTTGATACTGGTGGCGTTGCGGATCCCCGTCTGACATATTGTTGGCATATCAGACGGAAACGGGAGAACGCCATGCCCGAAGCCACGCTCGACGGTCTCGTCGCGCGCCGCCGCGAACTGCTCGACGAGATCGCCGCCATCGGCGACCTGCGTCCGGGATCGCTCAAGGCGCGCTTCCGCAAGTGCGGCAAGCCCAACTGCCATTGCGCGGCCGACGGCCACCCGGGCCATGGACCGCAATGGAGCGTCTCGCGCGTGGTCAAGGGGAAGATGCACAGCCGCGCGGTTCCGCCCTGGGCCTTGGAGGAGGCTCGGGGGCAGGTCGAGGAGTGCCATCGTCTGCGCCGTCTCGCGGCGGAGCTGATCGAGGTCGGCGGCGCGATATGCGAACGCCGCCTGGCCGACCGCCGCCCGGCCGAGCCGGGAAAAAGGGGGCGCCGGGCGCCGCGTTCGAGGCGCGGCTAGCGACGGCGCTGGACGGCGCGGCGGCGCGGTTGGTGGGGGACGGCTTGCCGGGCGCGGTCGGGTTCGAGCGGCTGGAGCGCACCTGCCGCGACGTCGCCCTGGGCACGATGGCGAAGGCGCTGGCGGCGACGCTGAACGCCGACCGCTCGGACGAGCGCGGGCCGTGGCTGGCGTGTCCGCGCCGGGACGAGCCCGGCCACGGAGGCGGCGCCGCGCGCCATGCCGGGCGGCGCGCGAAGACCTTCGTCACGGCGCTCGGGGAGATGGAACTGGTGCGCGCGTGGTACCACTGCGACGCTTGCGGCCGCGGCTTCGCGCCGCGCGACCGGGAACTCGGCTTCGGCGACGGCGGTCTGTCGCCGGCGGTGCTGCGCATGGTCGGCAGCGCGGCCGGCGAGGTGAGCTTCGCCACGGCCGGTTCCCTGCTGCACGAACTGGCGGGCCTGAACGTCGACGCCAAGACGGTGGAGCGCCGCGCCGAGGCGCTCGGCCGCGAGATCGCGGCGGACGAACGGGAACGGGCCGCGGCCGGGCCCGCCACCGCGCCGACGCTGTATCTCGGTCTCGACGGCACCGGCGTGCCGGTGCGCGGGGCCGAGACCGAAGGGCGGGCCGGCAAGCAGCCGGACGGTTCCGCGAGGACGCGCGAGGCGAAGCTCGCGGTGGTGTGGTCCGCCGAGCGCACCGGCGCCGACGGCGCCCCGGCGCGCGACCCCGGCTCGGTCACCTGCACCGCCGCCATCGAGTCCGCCGCCACGCGCGACACCGACACCGTTCCCGCGCCCTTCGCGCGGCGCGTCGTGCGCGAGGCCGCGCGGCGCGGCTTCGGGGCCGCCGAACGCCGCGTGGTGCTCGGCGACGGCGCGGCCTGGATCTGGAACATCGCCGCGGAGCACTTCCCCGGCGCCGTCGAGATCGTCGACGTGTTCCACGCCGCCGAACACCTGCACGACATCGCCAAGGCCGTCTACGGCAACGACAACGACCTCGCGCGCGTCTGGGCGGAGCAGCGCCGCAGCGAGCTCCTCGCCGGCGCCTTCGACGACCTGCTCCGGGCCGTCGGCGCCCACGCCGGCCGCTGCGAGGAGGCCCGCAAGGGGCGCGCCTACTTCGCCGGCAACCGCCGCCGCATGGACTATCCCGGATTCCGCGCCCGCGGACTGTGCATCGGCAGCGGCGTCGTCGAGGGCGCCTGCCGGAACGTCGTCGCCAGCCGCCTCAAGCGCGGCGGCATGCGCTGGACCGTCGCCGGCGCCGACGCCATCCTCGCCCTGCGTTCCTACATCGTCAGCGACCGCTTCGACGACTTCTGGCGGCGCCGCGCAGCCGCAGAATGACCTTCATCTCACAATCAAGACGTACACCCGGGTCGCACCGCGGCGTGTCAACGCAAAGTAGAAAACGTCCCCTTCTCTCCAATTTGGCAATGTCCCCTTTGCGGGCCGGGACGTTGGGGCGGCGTTTTTGGGGTGCGCGCGAGGTGGGGAGCGTTTTCCACGGGCGCGGCCTCCGGAAAGCGAGAGCGCCTTGAACGCCACAACCGCCGCCGACCAACGCGCCGGTTACCAGTCGCTGACGGCCGTCAGGTGTCCCATCGAGGCTAGCGCAGTGTGCGTGGTGAAAAGAGTACGAAACGTGCGGCGGATGTCGCGACCGCGACCCAGCGTGCAGGCGGTGGCGGCGGGGGTAGTCGTCCTACTGCAATGAGGGTGCGTCGGCTGCGGCGGTGCGGGCGTCAAAGAGGGGAGATGTACCGAACTCCGTCGCCGTCAATTGCGATGTAACGGTCTCGCTCCAACTTACCGGCCAAGCGCTGCAACGCCGCGATTGACAGATCCTTACGGAAGTGCTCATTGATCCACCGGCCGAGGCCGTCCATCGTTTCGGGGCGCGCGTCACCGGCACCCCCCAGCGCCCGGCAGACAGCGCCGACCGTTGGCGGCGTATGCCTGGCAACCAGCCGCTGGATCTTCGCCCTGTGCTCGGCCTGTTTCTTCGCAGCCAGGGCGCGTCGGCGGCGCCACGCTTGGGTTTCGGTATCGACAGGGTACGTGCTGGGCGCTTCGCCAAAGTAGCCCCCTGGATAGTCTTCGAGGTACTCGGACCAATCGCCCATTGCCGTGCCCCTGTTGGTGGTGACGCTCCTTCAGCTTGGCATTAGCGTAGCCCACGTGGCGTGTGCTGTCGCTGTCGCCGTGGTGAGGTCTCTGTCGACGCAAACCAGAATGTCCTCCCGCGGGTCGGGGCACAGGGGCGGCGGTTCGGTGCGCGAGGGGCAGGAAGCGGCTTCCAGGGGACGTCCACGGGCGCGGTCACCGGAGCAAGAGCGCCGGTGGGCGGGCGAGGGGATACGCGCCGCCCGTTCTTGCTCTGGCCTCGGTCGCGTTACCGTCGCGTTACCTCGGTTGGGCGCGTGGGGTCGCGCAGATCCGGACCAAGGTCCGTCCGGCCTCGAATGCGGCGATGTTCGGTTGCCGAGAGCTCGGTCCCCAGGGCCGGCCTACCGCGGACCATCACCCTGCCCTGTCCCCAGATGCTCCCGGAGAAACGCGTACGCCAGCGCCGACATGAACGCGCTTTGCGCGTTGTCCGCCGCGCCGGCGTGCCCGCCCTCGACGTTCTCGTAGTAGGCGACGTCGTGGCCCATCGCCGCCAGCTTCGCCACCGTCTTGCGGGCGTGGCCCGGATGGACGCGGTCGTCGCGCGTCGAGGTGGTGACGAGGACCGGCGGATAGTCGGCCTCGGGAGTCAGGTTGTGATACGGCGAGAACCCCCGGATGAAGGCCCACTCCGCGGCGATGTCCGGGTCGCCGTACTCCGCCATCCAGCTCGCCCCGGCCAGCAGCTCGTGATAGCGGCGCATGTCGAACAGCGGCACCTGCGCGACGACGGCGCCGAAGAGTTCCGGGCGCCGGGTGAGCATGTTGCCCATCAGCAGCCCGCCGTTGCTGCCGCCCATGATGCCGAGCTGCCCCGCCGTCGTGATCTCGCGGGCGATCAGGTCCTCGGCGACGGCCGCGAAGTCCTCGAAGGCGAGGGGGCGGTTCTCCCGCAGGGCCGCACGGTGCCAGGCGGGACCGTATTCGCCTCCACCACGGATGTTGGCGACGACATACGTCCCGCCGGCTTCCAGCCAGCCGGCGCCGGTCAACGCCTGGTAGCCGGGAGTGAGGGAGATCTCGAAGCCCCCGTAGCCGTAGAGCAGCGTGGGCTTCGGACCGTCGCCGCCGGTCGGACGCACCCCGAAGTACGGCACGCGCGTCCCGTCCGCCGAGGTGGCGAAGTGCTGCGTCACGGCGAGTCCCCCGGCATCGAACAGCGCGGGAGTCGTCTTGAGGACCTCCGCCGGGATCTCCGGCGCGGGGGCCTCGCCTGCCAGGCCCCCGCCCAACGTGCCGTACGCGAGGGTCGGCGGCGTCAGGTAGCCGTTGATGTGCAGGAAATACGCGTCGCTCGACTCCCGGTCGACCGCCACCGCGTAGGCCGAGTCGTACCGCCCGCCCGCCGGCAGCGCCCGCCGCCGCCAGCCGTCGGCCCCCGGGGTGAGCGCTTCCAGGCGGTACACGACGTTGTCGAGCAGGGTGAGGATGACGTGGTTGCGGGTCAGCGAGACGCTGTCGAGGGACACGGTCGCCGTCGGCGCGAACAGGGTCTCGAAGCCGCGCTCACCCGCCAGAAACGACTCCAGGTCCGCGGCCAGGAAGCTCCCGGCCGAGTGCGTCGTTCCGCCAACCGTCCAGTCTTCCGTCAGCCGCAGGAACAGCCGCTCGCGAAACACCGAGACGTTGGCGCTTGCAGGCGCTTCGATGCGCACCAGATCGCCATCCCGGTGGAGGTACGTCTCGCCGTTCCAGAAATCCACCGCCCGGCGCACGAACTCGCGCGGATACTCGCCCAGGTCCGCCCAGGCGCTCACGCTGACGTCCTGCCGCGCACCTTCGAAGACGGTCCGCGCCTCCGCGAGGGGCGTGCCGCGCTCCCAGACCCGGGCGATGCGCGGGTAGCCCGACTCGGTCATCGAGCCCGGCCCGAAGTCCGTGCCCACGAACAGCCTGTCGGGACCCGCCCAGTCGACGCTGCTCTTGGCCTCCGGCAGGAAGAAGCCGCCTTCGACGAAGGCCTTCTCCACCAGGTCGAACTCCCGCACGACCACCGCATCGGCGCCGCCGCGCGAGAGCAGGACCAGGCAGCGGCGATAGTCCGGGCGGCGGTACTCCGCGCCCTTCAAGACCCAGTTTTCCCCCTCCTCCTCCGCGAGCGCATCGACGTCGAGCACGGTCTCCCACGCCGGCGACTCCTTGCGGTATTCCTCGAGCGTCGTGCGGCGCCAGAGGCCCCGGGGATTGTCCTCGTCGCGCCAGAAGTTGTACCAGGCGTCGCCGCGCTTCGAGACGTACGGGATGCGCTCCTCCGAGTCCAGGATGGCCTTGAACCGGTCACGGGCGGCGGCGAACGCCGCGCCCTCCGCGTACGCCTCCAACGTGCGCGCGTTGCGTTCCCCGACCCACGCCAGGGGCGCCTCGCCGCTCACGTCCTCGAGCCAGAGCCACGGGTCCTCGGCCGACGCGCCGGCGGCGAGCACGGCCGGCAACACGGTTGAGGCGATCTTCGATTTGGTCACGCAGGCCCTCCTGACAAGTCGCGTCCGCGGACGCCGGAACATCGGGCGCAAGATGTTACGACGCCGCGTCCAGCGCAATCGCAGCCGCGGGGATCTCCCGCTCCCAACCAGACCCGGCCGGAGGCCAGATTCCCGACCAACGGTCACGGGCATGAATCTTGATGGGGTTTTTGCAATTTATGGAAATGCGATAAAGCAGACAAAAAGCATATAATCCCCGGGTGGACCCCATACGCAACCCCTACGCGCCCGGCGCCGGCAGCCCGCCGCCCGAACTCTCCGGACGGGACGAATTGCGCGAGAAGGTCCGCGTCGCGCTGGGCAGGACAGGCCAGGGCCGTCCCGCGAAGAGCATTCTGATGATCGGACTGCGGGGCGTTGGCAAGACCGTGCTGCTCGACCGCATGCGGATGGACGCCGACGCGGCGGGCCTGCGCGCGCTGTTCATCGAGGCGCCCGAAACACGATCGCTGCCCGCCATGCTCGCGCCTCCGCTGCGGCGGGTCCTGCTGGCGCTGTCCGGGGTCGAGAGGGCCCGGGCCCTGGCCCGACGGGCCTTGCAGGGATTGGCCGGGTTCGCCGGCGCCCTGAAGGTCAAGTATGCCGACATCGAAGTGGGCATCGACCTTCCTCCCGAACCCGGACTCGCGGACAACGGCGATCTGGAGCAGGACCTGACGTCGCTGTTCGAAGCCATCGGTGCAGCCGCCAGGGCAGCAGGCTCGACTCTCGCGATGTTCGTCGACGAGCTGCAGTACGTTGGCGAACCCGAACTCGCCGCGTTGATTACCGCCTTGCACCGCGCGTCCCAGCGGCAGCTCCCTCTGGTGCTCGTCGGCGCCGGGCTGCCCCAGTTGCGGGGCCGCGCGGGAAAGGCCAAATCCTACGCAGAGAGACTGTTCGACTATCCCGAGGTCGGCCCGCTCGACCCGATCGACGCCCGGCGGGCGATCGAACTGCCGGCCCTGGCGGAGGATGTCGCGATAGAGGAGCCGGCCCTGCGCCGCATAGTGCAGGAAACCCACGGCTACCCGTACTTCCTCCAGGAGTGGGGGAAGCACGCCTGGGAGGCGGCCGATGCCTCGCCAATCCGTGTCGACGACGTCGAACGCGGTTCCGTGCTGGCTCTCGCCGCCCTCGACGAAGGGTTCTTCCGCGTGCGTTTCGACCGGTTGACGCCGGCCGAGAAACGGTACCTGCGCGCGATGGCCGAGCTCGGGGCCGGACCGCACCGGTCAGGCGACATTGCGGCCGTACTTCGGAAGGCGTCGCCTTCTCTCGGCCTCACGCGGAGCAACCTGATCCGGAAGGGTATGGTATGGAGTCCGAACCACGGCGATACCGCCTTCACCGTTCCGCTGTTCGACCGGTTCATGGTGCGAGCCGTCCCCGATGACCACTGGCGGAACGCCTGAGATTCGGTTTCCATGGGCATCGCGATGCAACTGACCACTGAACAAATCCAGCGGTACGGCGAACAGGGCTTCCTGCTCCTGCCGGGACTCGTTCCGGAGGATCGCCTGCGGGCTTACGAGGAGCGCTTCCTGGACTTCGCGAGCGGGACGGTCCCGCCGGCGGCCGGCATGAAACTCATGCGGGACGTGATGGTGGTCAAGGGCTCGGTACGGCCGCGGACCGCCGTGGAGGCCGTCAACAAGCTGCTGCAGTTCGAGGAAGACCCGGACCTGTACGGCTACACGACGGAACCCGCCCTCCTCGCCGCCGTACGCAGCCTGATCGGTCCCGGCGACCTCTACACCCTCGCGACGAACGTGTTCAACAAGCCGCCGCGCGTCGACGGGCGCCATCCCCTGCACCAGGACCTCCACTACTTCCGGACGCGCCCGGCGGAGAAGATCGTGGGCACGTGGACGACGTTCACGGCGACCCACCGCGACAACGGCTGCCTGGCGGTCGTACCGGGCAGTCACCGGGGCGCACTGCTCGATCATCGCTACCCGGATTGGGAACACCTCAACTCGGGCTTCTTCGGGGTCGGCGACGCTGCCGTAGGCGCGCACGTCCACATCGAGATGCAGGCGGGCGACACGCTGCTCTTCCACCCGCTGCTGATTCACGGCTCCGGCCACAACCGCACGGACGCCTGCCGCCGCGTCATCTCGACGCACTACGCCGCCGCCGACTGCGAGTCGCCGGACCGCGACTGGCGCACCAGCATGCGCACGCGGCGCATTCCGGGCTGAGCCCGCGCCACCGGCCCGCTTACGCGAAGCTGCAGCGGACGGAGCCGAAACGGTCCGTCCTTACGGTGACCTCGCGCGCGTCCGGGGCCGGCAGGAGGGGCGCCACCGTTCCGCAGAGGACCGTGTGACCGCGCTGGAGGCGCTCTCCGCGCAGCGGCAGTGCGCGGGCCAGCCAGGCCAGCGAGGACGCTACCGTGCGGGTCAGCTCGCGCCCCGCCACGGCGGCGGCTTCGTTGCCGTCGATCTCGATGGAGAGGCTGGCGTGGCCGTCATCGAGAACCGCCGCACCGGCGGCGGCGAAGACGTGGCCGGCATGCACCCCGTTGCTCGCGATGAGTTCGGCCCCCGAAGGCCCCCGCTCGCGATACGGAAAATGATGCAGTTCGATCACCGCGAACACCGCGTCGACCGATGCCAGCACGGCCGCCTCGTCCGGCGCATCGGGAAGCTCCCGGCCGAGGCGTACGGCGAGTTCCCCCTCGAAAGCCAACCGCAGGAAGCGGTCGCGGGCCAGCACGACGCCGGACGGCCAGCGTTCGCCCTCGAACAGCCGGCCGAAGATCGGCCCGTCGAGCCCGAGCTGCCGCTGGGTCGCCGGCGACGTGGTTCCGACCTTGTAGCCGATGACCGTCTCGCCCCGCGCCCGCCGCAGCCGGGCGACCTCGGCCTGGATAGCGTACCCCTCCTCCGGATCCGCGACGACGGCGTCCGGGTCGGGCACGCGCCCGTCGAAGAACCGTAGCCGGCGTTCCGCCGCGCGCGCGATATCCATGGCGCTCACGATAACATCCGCGCCGCCCGCGGCTCACCGGCCCGGGCCGCGGCCCGCGGTATCGTCCGTGAGCAGCGGATCGCCGGCCTGGATGAACTCGGGAAACGACGCGACGCCAAGCTCCGTAGCGTCCTGCCCAAGTTCCTCGACGCGCGGCGCGATGCGCGCCCCGAGCACGGCGTCGATCAGCCGCCAGGCGCCGAGCGAGACGCCGAACACGAACACTCCGACGGCCACCACGCCGAGAAGCTGGACCGGCAGATTCCCGCCGCCCGCGATGCAGACCGCCAGCGTGCCCCACATGCCGCCGCCCAGGTGCGCGGGAATCGCACCTACCTCGTCGTCGATGCGCAGGATTTCGAGCAGCCGCATCCCGAAGGTGCACACGCCGCCGCCGACCGCGCCGATCAGGATCGCCCAGCGGTGGTCGACGAGGTCCGGACCGGCGGTAATGGCGACCAGCCCGCAGATCACGCCACTCAGCACCGCGCGCAGGTCCGTGCGGCCGAGCGCGGTGCGCGACAGGACCAGGGCCGTCAGCGCGCCGGCGGCGCCCGCGAGTGTGGTGTTCGTCACGACGATACTGACCGCGAGGGCATCCCGAGCGCCGCCCAGGGCCATCCAGGAGCCGCCGTTGAAGCCGAGGAATCCGAGCCAGATGATGAACACCCCGAGCGTGACGGCCGGCACGTTCGAAGGCGGCGTGGCCAAGACGCTCCCGTCGGCGCGGAACTTGCCGCGTCTGGCCCCGACCACGAGCACGCCCGCCAGCGCCGCCCAACCGCCGGTGGAGTGCACCACGGTGGACCCCGCAAAGTCTCGGAAGCCCAGTGCCCCAAGCCAGCCGCCGCCCCAGGTCCATGCCCCGACCACGGGATAGACCACCCCCGTCAGGAACACGACGAACACGAAGAACGACCACAGCCGCACGCGCTCGGCGAGTGTCCCGGACACGATGGACGCCGTGGACGCCACGAACACCATCTGGAAGAACCAGTGCGACATCGCGGCGTGTCCGGTGGCAACGACCTCGGCGCGCGCCGCAACGTCGCCAGCGAGCAAGGCCTGTTCCGCCGCGGTGGACGCGAAACCGATCCCCGGCGTACTGAGCACCCCGCCCGGATCGATACCCACGAACATGATCCGGTAGCCCACGACGTAGAACGCGAGCCCCGCGATCGCGTAGAGGCCGATGTTCTTGAGGCACACGACGGACGCGTTTTTCGTCCGCACCGAACCGGCTTCCAGCATCGTGAAGCCGGCGCACATCCACATCACGAGCACGCCCCACAGAAGGAACGAGAACGTGCTCAGGATGAATCGTGTTTCGTCCGCCACCAATGCCCCGACTGGAGTCCCCGAGTGTAGCGCAGCCAAACCTCCCGCCGCCGCGAGGGCACGAATACCCTCAGCGTATTGTCGGCGGTTTGTCTCGGTCCAGCGGTCCCCTCCCCAACGCGTTCGGCGGCAGCCGCCCGTAGGTGAGCGCCCGCCAGAGCCACTCCAGCGGCCCGAACCGGTAGCGCCGCATCCAGGCGACGCTGAACGCGACCTGGAACGCCCACACCGCGGCCACGACGAAGTAGAGCTGGTAGCGCTCCAGCTCGTTCCACCACCCGAGCCCGATGTCGTGGAACACGAACAGGCAGATGAGGCTCTGCATCAGGTAGTTGGTCAGCGCCATGCGGCCCACCGCGGCCAGTGCGCTCCGGACGGCCTCCCACGGGCCGCGCTGGCAGGCCAGCATGACGAGCCCGAGGTAGCCGAGGCCCATGGCGATCCGGCCGACGTCGTAGAGCGGCGACGAGAAGCTGGGGAGCCACTGCGTGTCGAAGCCCGTCCCCGCGCGCAGGCCGACCTCCGCGACGTTGACGGCGAGACCGACGGTCAGACCGGCTCCGGCAAGCACTCCGTAGAAGCGCGGCGACCGCTGCGCCTGCAGGATGCCGGCGCGGAAGAGCGCCATGCCGAGCAGCATGCCCGCCAGGGCATCCCAGAACACGACCACCGGCAGGTTGGTCGGGTAGGTCGACCCCAGGAGCCCTGCTGCGTTGGCGGCGAAGGACTCCGCGTAGGTCCCCCGCCACGACATGACTTCGCGCGCGAGTTCGTGCGGCGGCGGGTGGACGGTGAACGCCATGTCGGCGTACTGGGCGAGCAGCGCCCGCTCCGACGCGGCCACCGTCTCGCCCGCCGCAACCCGGGCCTGGATCTCGCCGACCTCTTCCTGCAGGAATCCGAGACTCACCAGGACCAGGCAGTAGAGCAGCGCCAGGTACGCGAAGACGACGCCCGAAGCGATGTAGAGGCTGCGCGGGCGCCAGTTGCGCGCGAGGTAGAGGAGGAGCCCGGCGAGGGCATACGGCACCAGGATGTCGCCGGCCCACAACAGCACGAACGCGTCGAAGAGCCCGAAAAGCAGCAGCAGCGACTGGCGCCGGTAGTACGGCCCGGCGCCCCTGCCCGAGGCGAACAGGCAGACTCCGGCGCCGAACAGCATCGAGAAGAGCGCGCGCAGGGCACCCTCGAAGAAGACGTCCACCGTGACGTACACGGCGAAGTTCACGCCCTCGGTGGCGCCGTCGGCGGCCGGGTTCAGGTAAGAGACGAACGGCAGCCCGAAGCCGACGATGTTCAGCAGCAGGATGCCGAGCAGCGCGAAGCCGCGCAGGACATCGAGGGCCTCGATGCGTGCGCCCGGCGCGACCGGCCCCGGCTGCGGACTCGTTGTCATCGCGCGATCCCCTCGAGGCCCGACTCCGCCCGGGCCGCGAGCGTGAAGGCCGCGACGGCGGCCTTCAGGTCCGCGATCCGCGCCGGCCCGGTACGCTCCGTGAAGCAGAACGAGAGCCTGAGTTCGTCGAGCCCCGCGCGCGGGTCGCGTTGCCGGGCGTCCGGCGGATAGAAGTCGTACATGGGGATCACGACCACGCCGTACCGTGCCACGAGACGCTCGACGAAGGCGTCGTCCGTGACGATCTCCGGGGCCAGGAAGCGGAACACCGTGAAGAACCCTGCCTCCGGCACCGTCCACCGGAAGCGCTCGGGCCATGCGCCGAGTCCCGCCTCGAGACCGTCCAGCATGATCTTCCGGTTCTCGCGGTAGACGGCGAGCTTCGCGTCCGCGACCGGCCACAGCGAGTCCCGCAGGCTTCCGGAGCCATCGTGCAGCAGGGACTCGAAGGACCGCAGCGCCTTCGGGTTGTGGAACAGGATGTCCGCGCTGGCCTCGGTGAGCAGGAGGTCCGTGAGCGACTCCCGGCGCGGGCCCTCGATCTCGAGCTCCGCCTCCGTGTAGACGAAGCCGACCCGCGGGCCCGGCAGGCCGATCTTGGAGCCGGTGAAGAGATGGACCGTCCGCGCCGGGTCGAGGGACACGAACGGCCGCGGACGCACGCCGGCGTCGGCGTAGCTGATATACACATAGGGGGCGTCCTCGACGATCAGGATGCCCTCTTCCCGGGCGATCGCGAGGATCTCCTGCCGGCGGCGCATGCTGAACGAGAAGCCGGCGGGATTGTGGCCGTCCGGGACCGTGTAGTAGAACGGCACGAAGCACCCCGCCGCGCGCGCCGCGCCGATGGCGGCCCGGAACCGCTCGGGGTCGGGGCCCTCAGCGTCCATGTCCACGCTGAAGATGCGCGCGTGGCGGCACAGCGTCGCCCGGGCGAGGAAGCCGGCGTACGTCGGCGCGTCCGTGATGTAGCCGACCGGTTGTCCCGGGCGCTCGAACAGCGCGCACATCAGGCTGATGCCGCCCGTCGCGCCGATCGTCGGAATCAGCCGCCGCGGGTCGATCGCCACGTCCCAGTCCGCGCCGTACACCCGCGCGAAGGACTCCCGCGGCCCCGCCGGGCCCAGGGTGTCCGTGTAGGCGTAGGACTCCCGCAGGAACTCGGGCAGCGCAGCGGGGTCGTTGACGCCTTCCCGGGCCCGCAGGTGCTCGTAGAAGGCGGCCTCCCCCGCCAGGAAGCCGCGGGGATCCGTGACTTCCGGGTTGGGATAGCCGGCGCCCAGGTGATGGATGGTGAGCCCGCTCGCCTCCGCCGTACGCCGCAGCTCCGGCAGCGCGGCCGCCATCTTGCGGGTCACGGAAACCGGTTGCGTCGCGAGGTCGGGCGCGTGCAGGGTGGCCTGTCGCTCGTCGTCCATATCGTCCTCTGACAGCCGGGACGCCATTGACGCCCTACGCATACTCCGGCGGCGCTTCGACCGCCGCGTGATGCCGCGCGAGCATGGCCGCCGCGGCAAGCGGCGTCTCGTCTTCCAGGTACGGACCCGCACAATACTGCACGCCGGCCCGGAGATTGTCCCGCGGGCGCCCCGCGGGCGCCAACGGAAACCCGCGATTCCCGTCACGAGCGCCCTTCCTGCCCTTCGAACACGAGCTCCGGGACGACCACCTCCCACGCGTCGCAACGCAGGCCGTCCCGGTAATCCGGTTCGCTGGCGTCCCGGCTCCACCGGACCACGGCCCGCACGCGCGCCTCGCGCACGGGACCGAGCGGCTCGTACGTCCTGGCCAGGCGGCCCACCGTGCGTCCCTCGGCCGTCGCGATCCTCCATGGCGCGCTGTCCGTACGCATCACAAGGCCGTCACCGGGCCCCAGGCCACGGATATCCGCGTGTATCCGGTTCGACGGCGGCAGCCGGCCCGCAAAGCCCAGGTCGACGTCCCCAAGCGACAACGCCTGCCGCCGGAGATACGCCTCGGCGGGCGGCCGGGGAAGCACGCTGACGCCCCGGCTCAGCACCGCCCGGCTACCCTCCAGTTCCCGGATCGGCGCCGCTGCCGGCCGGTCGCGGAGTTCCGGCGCGCCGCCCCCGAACCGCGCCAGACGGGCGAGGGCGAGGGTCTTGCGCGCCCGCGTCATCGCCACGTAGAAGAGCCGCCGCCACGCATCCGGGTCATCATGGCGGCCGGAGGCCCGCCACTCACCGTCGAGCACGATCACGTGATCGAACTCCATGCCCTTCGCGCGGTGCGCCGTGAGGAGCAGCAGTCCGGTCTGGCGCCGCCGCAGCTCCCTCCCCCATTCGGCCAGCCACTCCCCGAAGCCCTCCACGGAGGCCTCGGCGGCGCCGGTCTCCAGGCGGAACTCGGCAATCGCCTCGCGCAGGACGCGCGACCACTCGTTCTCGGGAACGCCACCCGCCCAGGCTTCGAGACGCGCGGCGTCTACCAGGCCCGCCGGGACTTCCTCCAGCCAGGAGAGCAGACGCTGCGTCTCGCGCAGGCGCCAGAAGTAGCTGACGTCTTCACGGGCGACCTGCGCCGGAATGCCTTCCTTCTCGCACAGGCTCCGGACCGGGTCGAGGGTGTCCCAGTGCCGCGCGATCACCGCGCAGCGGCGCCAGCTCCACCGCTCCCCCGTCAGCGCCGCCAGCCGCCGCAACTCCGCGAGCGCCGCCACCGCCTGCGTCGCGTCGTCCCCTCCGGCCGGCAGCAACTGCACACGG
Source organism: Pseudomonadales bacterium (assembly GCA_963664635.1). Classification (GTDB taxonomy): domain Bacteria; phylum Pseudomonadota; class Gammaproteobacteria; order Pseudomonadales; family Azotimanducaceae; genus VXNE01. The sequence continues at coordinate 3,611,316 of OY761542.1, forward strand.
CCGCGCGCTACCGGGTCGATGACCTCCCACTCGCCTCCCGGCCGGCCCGCGGCCCGGTCCCCGTCGACGCGGATGGGGTGCTCGGACTTCATCCGCTGCCGGGCCGGGGCGATGAACGCGTTGGCGGCCTCGATGATGCACGCGGTCGAGCGATAGTTCTCGACGAGCCAGCTCGGCCGCGCACGGTAGTCGTCCGTGAAACGACGGATGAACTCCACCGACGCGCCCGCGAAGTCGTAGATATTCTGATCGTCGTCGCCGACGGCGAACAGGCTGAGCCTGCTGTCCTCGTCAGCGAGCCGGCGGCAGGCCAGGGTCGAGATGAGTTCGTACTGGCCCCGATCGATGTCCTGGTACTCGTCCACCAGGATCCAGCGGAATCCGGCCAGCAGCCGTTCCCGCCGCACGTCCGCCTCGTCCGCCGGCAACCCGTCTCCGCGCAGCAGCGACACGGCCTCGCGCAGGACCTCGGCAAAGTCGTCCTGCGACCTGTCCGCGCTCCCCCCCGCCGCCGTCCCGGCGAAGCTCGCGCCGACGAGACGCATCGCCAGCGCGTGACAGGTGAGAACCCTGACGTGTCGGGCGTCCGCGCCGATCAGGTCCCCGAGGCGACGCCGGATCTCCACCGCCGCGTGGCGGTTGTAGGCGAGCGCCAGGATGCCGCGCGGATCCTCGCGGCGCACCCGAACGAGATAGGCGATGCGATGCACCAGCACGCGCGTCTTGCCCGATCCGGGGCCGGCCAGCACCAGCACGTTGGTCTGCTCCCGGTCGTCCACGACGATGCGCCGCTGCGCCGGGCTCAGCGCTTCCACGATCGCCCGCCAGGTCTCCGGAGTGGTCTGGCGCGCGGTGTCGGCCTCCGGCAGCCAGCGGTCGAGGAATGCCTGCCGCTCGAGACTGAAGTAGTCCATCGACAGGCGCACGGCGTCCGCCATCGCGGCCAAACCCCGGGCGGCGAACTCGGCCATCACATGGATCTGCAGGACCTGTTCACGGTAGTGCAGCGCGAGCGGCTCGAAATCCGCCCGCGCGAACCCGCGCCGCGCCGACGCTCCACCCGGTTGCGCGAGGCGAATGGTCATCGCCGGCCGGAATACGGCGAGACCCTTGTTCAGCCGGATCACCTCCTGTTCGTGGAGCCACATCAGGGCCCGGGTCACCAGTTTCGGGACGTCGCGTTGCTCGGCAGCCGTCGCCAGGTCGCCCGCCAGCGCGCCTCTCAGGTCACCAAGCGTCGTCTCCGCCAGCAGGTCCGTGCCCCGGAGACCGTCCGGCAACCGCGACAGCAGGTGACCGAGGAGAATCCCCGCCGCGTTGCGCCGGATCTCCGCCGTCTCCTCCAGGGCCCGCCAGTTCCGACGCAGGGTCACGGCCACGGCCTCGGCCCCGATGCTCCGCAGGTCGATGCTTCCCCCCGAACCCTCCCGCGCCCGCGGGTCTCCCCGGCCGTCTTCGGAGATGCTGCGCAGGATGCGCAACAGCCTGTCCGGCAGTGCATGCGCCACGCCCGCGTCCTTGAGCGCTTGGGCGGCGACCCGTCGATGCAGGATCGACGTATCCCCCCGGTCGAGGTCCGGGGCGGCTTCGCGCAGGTGCGCGACGAGTGCCACCTCCAGATCCCGCGCCTCGTGGAGCCGCCCGATCGACGGATGCGTGACGCCGGCATGCACGAACGCCGTCAGCGCGGTGTCGTCCCGGGCGAGGCCGAGCTGCTCGAGGTCATGCATCGCATGCTGGACGCCCTCCGACGTCATCCCGGTCGCGCCCATCAGCTCGTCGGTGGACACGCCCTCGTCCGCATCCGCCTCGATCAGCGCCTGCACGATCCGTAACAGATCGCGGCGCCGCTCGGCGGTCAGGGTCCGGTGTTTCGCGAGGCGCTCCCGCGTCTCCTCCGCCGAGTTCACGAGCAGCGATGAAGGGAACATCTGCACCCGGTTCTCTTCCCGCGTGAGCAATGCCGCGTCCTCGAGCCACGCGATACCGGTCTTGACCCGGGTGTCGTCGGTTGCCGCGTCGCGCTCGAAGACCTGTTCGTCGTCTTCGAGCAGGATCTCCCCGGGGGTCGCGACCACCTCGCCCCCGAGCCGCCCCTTGTGGTCCAGATGGCGCAGCGCCCGGAGGACACCGTGGATCTCGCGCCGCGTGAGGCGGGAGCGCGCCGACATGCCGAACTGCCGCTCGACGTCCTCCGGCGTGTAGAGCAGGACGCAACGGGCGGATTCGCGATCCCGGCCGGCGCGCCCGGCCTCCTGCAGGTAGTTCTCGAGCGACCCGGGAATGTCCGCGTGGATGACGAGGCGCACGTCCGGCTTGTCGATGCCCATGCCGAAGGCGTTGGTCGCGGCAATCACGCGCAGGTCGCCTTCGATGAAGCGGTGCTGGGTGTCCTTCTTGCTCTCGGGCGGGAGGCCGGCATGGAAGTACGCCGTGTCCATCCCCTTCCGGTTCAGGTATTCGGCGACCTCCTCGCACCCCTTGCGCGTCGCGCAGTAGACGATCGCGCCGCCCGGGCGCTCCGGGGGGAGATCGTTGACCAGGAAGCCGTGGATGTCCGCGAGCTTGTGCGCCGGCTCCGTCGCGGCCACCAGGAACTCGAGGTTCTCCCGACGGGCGCCGCCGTTGAAAGCCGTGAACTCGATTCCGAGATGCTCCCGGAAGTGGTCGCAGATGTCCCGGATCACATCGGGCTTGGCCGTGGCGGTGAGACACATCACCGGCGCCGCCGGCGCGCCGCCCCGCTCGCGGATGAAACGGCCGACGTAGCGGTAGTCCGGCCGGAAGTCGTGCCCCCAGCGCGACAGGCAGTGCGCTTCGTCCAGCACCCACGCCCCGATCTCGCGCTGCGCGAGGGCGTTGCGCACCGACCGGTTGCGCAGTTGCTCCGGCGAGGTCAGCAGGATGGCCGCATCGCCGAGCCGGACCCGGTCCAGGGCCTCGCTGCGCTCGGGCATGGAGAGCATGCCGTTGACGGTGACGCACGACCCGATGCCGCGCGCCTCCATGCCTGCCACCTGGTCGGCCATCAGCGCCACGAGGGGTGAGATCACGACCGTCAGCGCCCCGGTCTTGGCGTAGCGGGACAGCGCCGGAAGCTGGTAGCACAGGGACTTGCCGGCCCCGGTGGGGAGGATGCCGAGCACGGGCTGGCCGGCCATGGCCGCTCTGACGATCTCCTGCTGCATGGGCCGGCCCTCTGCGGTGACGGGCTGCGGCCGAAAGCGTTCGTAGCCGAACCACCGCTCGAGCTCCCGGGCCGAGTCGTGGCGCTCCCGGCACCACGCGCAGCCCGGGTCCGTACAGGGCGTGTCCCGCAGGCGACGCACCAGCCGCCCGGCCGCCGGGAACTGATGCCGCACCCACGGCGGCATCACGGAGTTGCCGCCCGCGACCGACAGCCACGCGAGGGCAAACGCCAGCGGCCAGCCCTCCGCACCGTCGTCGACGTCCGCACGACCCCAGTTGCGGCACGACCGGTCCGCCAGGTAACGCGAGATCGCGGTCCGTGCCTCGGCATCCCCCGGGCGGTCGCACCCACGCAGACTGGCGAAGAAGCCGGCGAACCCCTCGCTGCCCCGGCCGGCGGTGGTCAGCCAGTGCCACGCGAGCAGCAGGTCGGGATCGGACCGGCCGAGTTCCGCCCGCTCATCCGCAAAGAGTTCGAGCGCCGTCTCGGCGTCCAGCCGCGGATCGTTTCTCTGTCCCCGGACCAGCCCACCGTCCTGGTAGTGCTTGACGAGGTGGTGGTAGGGATTGGCCGGAAACGCGAGAGGGCTCAGCCGCAGCGTGTCGAGCGCCGGCAGCCGCAGTAGTGCGAGCTCCGGAGCTACCGCCGCGAGGTGGGGGATGTCGAAGTCGAGGACGTTGTGCCCGATCAGGCAGTCGGCATCCCGCGCGAAACGGTCGAGTTCGGCGAGGCCGTCCGCAAGCTCGCTCGACCGTATCCCGCTCCGGGTGAGGGCGTCGCCGCCCTGGTACACCGCGGCGAACGCATGGATGCGGCCGCCGCGCGTGGCGACCTCGAGGTCAAGGGAAAGGAGCCGCATTCGTCAACCGGGTCCGCCGGACATCCCCGCGGCGGGGGAGCGGGTCGCCACGCGGATGGTTTCCTATGCCCCTGGGATCACCCGGAGGTTCCGGAAGTGCGCGCGGGTCCCCGGCCCCACCCACAGGCCAACACCGCCGGAGGATTCCGGGAGCTTCAGGTCGTTGACGATCAGCGTGGGCTGCTCGTTGCCGTGCACGTAGAGCCGCGCCTGGTCGCCGTCCACCGTGATGCGGACGCTGGTCCACGTGTCCGGCACGAGGTCGACATAGGCCTCGTACCGGCCGGGGGTCGCCTTGCGGAGCTTGTGCCACGGGTGGTCCGGGAACGAGATGTACTGGCTCGAGTGGTTGCGTCGCTCCTGGTCCCCGGCGCGTCCGTTCGTCGGGCGCAGGTAGAACGCCTCGAATTTCTCGCCTCCGTTCTGGACATGGAACGCCACGCCGACGAAACCCCGCGCCGCCGCCATCGCGCCCTCCTGCACGCCGCCGGCAAGCTCGACCTCGATGGTGCCGTCGGCGAGTTCCGCGTCGACGAGGGCGAGCTTGTCCTCCGCGCGGGTCACGGGCCCGTGGACCTGGAGGGCGGGATGCCCCTTGAACGTGGTCACAGTCCCTTCCGCGTTGCGGAACTCGAGGGTGGAGACGTCGTCGAGGGGAATCTCCGCGGCGCCCGCCGACGCTGCAAGGAGGACTCCGGAGAGAGACAGCAAGAGACGCTTCATGCCAAGGCTCCGACAATTGCGAGCGGCGGAGCATAGCGCCGGGCCATGCCGCGGCCAACCGGAGAGCCATCAGCCCCGGGGCGAAAGAGCCATCAGCCCCGAGGTGAAAGAGCCATCAGCCCCGAGTGAAAGAGCCATCAGCCCCAAAGCGATAAAGGCAGACCGTCAGGGCAACTCCAGAAACGGATCGACGGCCGCCACGCCGAGCGGCTCGAAGTGCCGCAGGTTGCGCGTCAGGACCGTGAATCCGCGGCTGGCGGCAGTGGCCGCGATGGCGATATCGGCGAACCCGGGCGCGGACCCCATCGCCTGCGCCCTGTCGCCAAGTTGCCCCGCCAGTTGCGCCGCGGGGACATCGAAGGGCAGCACCCGACCCCCGTACAGGTGCAGCACCACGTCCAGCCAATCCTGCAGCCGGGCCGCCCGAACCGGAGAGCCCGTCCGGCGCTGTCTGGCGATTCCATGGACGATCTCGGTGACCGTGATGACCGAAGCGAACAGCTCCTCCGCGTGCCCGTCCATCCACTCCACCAACGCCGCCGAGCGGTCTGCGCGGCCCGGAGCTCCTGCCGAGACTACGTTCGTGTCGACCAGGTACACCGCGATCCTCCGTCCTCCGGGCAGGCTTCAGTCGAACACGCCCTCCGGACAGCAGCCAGAGGACAGGGCCCCGCCGCTCGTGCAGAGATCTCTCAACGGGCGGTGCGAGAATGGGCCCACGGCGCCAGGGCCGATCGCTACAGGTCCACGTCCCTCGGCGGACTGGAATCGCGTTCCGGCAGGCCCTCCGACGCGAGCGGCGCAGAGACGAGCAGCCGCCCGAAAGAGGGTACGTCCCGCAGGCGATGCCACTCGTCCACACCCATCAGCACTGCCCGCGGTCGGCCGTGCCGCGTGATCACCGCGGTCTCCCCCCGGGCCGCGCTATCGACCAGCGCCGAGAGCGTCGCCTTGGCATCCCGAAGCTGCACCTGCCGCATGACCACTCCCAAAGAAGAGAACTACTGTAGTCACAATACGCCAGGCCATCGGGCGAGGCAACGGCGGGCGCCCGGCTCAGCCCGGGCGCCCGATCCGGTCCAGCGTGTTCGCATGCCGCTCGACGTACCGCAGGACGCGCTTCAAGCCTTCCTCGAGCCGCTCGTGGGACTGCGCGAAGCAGAGCCGGAAATGCGCCTCGTTGCCGGGGCCGAAGGCGTAACCCGGGGCGAGCCCGACATCCTCCTCCGCCAGGACGCCCTGCACGAAGGCGAGACTGTCCGTCAGGCCCGGCACCCTCGGAAAGGCATAGAAGGCGCCTTCCGGCACCCGCAGGTCGATCATCGGGTGCCCCGCGAGACAGCGCTCGACTATGGCGCGGCCGCCCCGGTACTGCTCGCGGAGCGCCGCCACGGTTGCCTCGCCGCCCTCGAGCGCGGCGACGCCCCCGGCCTGTGCGAAGACCGTGGCGCCCGTGTTGAAGCACTCCGACAGTGCCGTCCATGCGGTACACAGCCTGGGCGGCGCGACCACCCAGCCGACCCGCCAGCCCGTCATCGCCCAGGCCTTGGAGAAGCCGTTCACCACCACGAGCGGGTCGTCGTCGCGCGCGACCTGCAGGAAGGACGGCGCGTGCTCGCCGTCGAAGACCGTCCGGTGGTAGACCTCGTCGGCGATGAGCAGGATGTCGCGCTCGCGGCAGAACGCCAGCAGCTCTTCCTGTGCCGCGCGGTGCATCACCCAGCCCGTCGGATTGCACGGCGTGTTGACGAAGATCGAGCGCGTCCCCGGGCGCACGGCGTCGATGATCTCCGCGACCTCCAGCCGCCAGCCGTCCCGCGTGTCGCGCTGGCGGACCACGTCGACCTCCGCGCCGGCGACGCGATAGGTGATCTCGATGTTGGGCCAGTGCGGGCTGACGATCAGCGCCCGGTCGCCGCTCGTGACCGCCATCTGCGCCGCGATCGTGACGCCCATCATCGCGGAGCCAGGCACGCTGATGCGGTCGGGGTCCACGTCCAGGCCGTAGAGGTGGTCCAGGTAGCGCTTGATGGCCGCGCGCAGCGCCGGGGTGCCGCGGGTGTGGACGTAGAAGGTCTGCCCGTCGTCGAGCGCGCGTTTGGCGGCCTCGCGGATGAAGGCCGGCGTGGCCAGGTCACCTTCGCCGAACCAGAGGGGGATGACCTTCGGGTCGTCCAGGCGCTCGAAGGCGACCTTGGTGATGCCGTTCTGCTCGAGCGTCTCGACGACGGGCCTTACCATGGCGCGAGGACTCTCACGCCAGCGCGTTCCGCACGCCCGCCAGGCGTTCGATGGTCGCCAGGGCCTGACCCTGGTCGGCCGTGATGTTGCGGACGAGGATGTCGGTGAAGCCGAGTTCGGCGTAGACACGGAGCTGGTCCACCACCGCGGCCGCATCGCCGATGACCAGCGCCTCCGGGTCGAAACCCCGATAGCCGCCTTCCACGTACCGACGCATCGTCGCCCGGGCCTCCGCCACGCTCTCGCCGACGTGGACGTCGCGGCGCAGCGCGATGCGCTCGGGCTCCCGGCCATGTGCCGCGCAGGCTTCCCGATACCAGTCGAGCTGCCGGCGCGTCTGCGACAGCGTCGTCCCCGGGCTCCCCAGCCACGCTTCCCCGAGGCGCGCGGCCCGGTCGATGGCGGGCCGGGCCGAAGCCCCGATCCACACCTCGATCGGCTCGGGGGGCAGCGGCGCGATGCGTGCCCCGGCGACCGGCCAGTGGCCGCCCGGACTGTCGACCGTCTCTCCCGACCACAGCGCGCGGATGATCCCGAGGGCCTCCTCGAACTTCGACGGCCGGCCCGCGTGCTCCACGCCCAGCGCCGCGAACTGCCCGCGCCCGCCGCCGATCGCGCACTGCAGCACGAACCGGCCCTGCGCGATGCTCGCGAGCGTCGCCGTCTGCTCCGCGACCAGCACCGGGTTCCACATCGGCAGCAGGTACAGCGCGCCGGCCTCCCGGTCGCCCCACTCCGCCAGTACGCGGCCGAGGATCGGCGAGTTCTGGTAGTAGGGCGCCGGCGTTGCGTGGTGGTCGCCCACGAACAGCGAATCGAGGCCCGCCGCCTGGGCCGCCCGCGCCCGTTCCACCATGTAGCGGGCGCCGGCGCGCACGTCGTCCACGCCGTGAGCGCTCGCCATGGAGATACCGATTCTCATGTCGTCAGTTCCTCTCGAGTGACGCCGAAGTCGGCGAGGAAGCGCGGCATCCCGGCGGCCTGGACCGGCGACACCGAACTGCACACCAGCCGCTCGCCCTCGAACACGAAGTCGCCCCGCACCGGTCGACCTGCGCGGACCCACGGAATCCAGTAACGGTCCGCCGCCCACATCTCGCCGTAGGGGACGGCGTCCCATGCGCACCAGAACGGCGCGGCTTCCGGAGTGTCGACGGGCTCCCCGCCAGACTCCGGCGCATGAAAGACGAAGCCGCACACGTCGTAGCCGCCGGTCCGGTCATGGAACCGCAGGTGGGCAGCCGGCTTCAGCGCGCCGCAGCGCAGGCCGACCTCCTCCCCGAGTTCCCGCCGCGCGCACTCCGCGGGCGTCTCCGACCGCTCGAGTCGCCCACCCGGCGCGTTCACCTTGCCGGCCCCGTGCCCGCGTTTCTTGCGGATCAGGAGCACGTCCTCGCCGCGTTCGACGAACACCAGCGTCGCGGCGGCGGGGCGCCAGTCGGGAGGGATGAGCGCCATGGCGCGGCAGGATAGCACCGCGCACGGCTGCCTCACGGCATCTTCGGGCACCACACGGCGCTCCCGGTTTGCGATCATGCCGCGAACTCGAGACCGACGGAGTGACACTCCGGTGACAACGTTCGAGGTCGAGACCGGCGACATCACCCGGCAACGGGTCGATGCCATCGTGAACGCCGCCAACAACGCGCTGCTCGGCGGAGGCGGCGTCGACGGGGCGATTCACCGCGCCGCGGGGCCGGACCTCCTGGCGGAGTGCCGGACGCTCGGAGGCTGCGAGACCGGCGCTGCGAAGCTCACCGCAGGCCATGGACTCCCCGCCCGTCACGTGATCCACACGGTCGGTCCCGTGTGGCACGGAGGCGGCCGCGGCGAAGCGGAGTTGCTGGCCTCCTGCTACCGGCGCAGCCTGGAAGTGGCGCAGGACAACGGACTGCGGACCCTCGCCTTTCCGGCCATCAGCACGGGCGTCTACGGGTACCCGGCGGACGCGGCGGCGAGCGTGGCGGTCGCCACCGTCAAGGAGTGCTGCCGGGGCTCCCCCATCGCCCTGGTGCGCTTCGTCTGCTTCGACGGCGCCGTCGAACGCGCTTACCGGGAAGCGATGGACGAGTTGCCGGCCAATCCGTCGTGAGGGACGGCCTTGGGTCATCCCTCCCTCGGGAACGCAGCGTGGCGCGACGCCCCCTCACCAGGACTTCAGTTCCGGCAGCACCCGCTCCGCGTACAGCCGCATGCTCGCCAGTGCTTCCTCCTGCGGCATGCCGCCGTAGCGGAAGCAGGCCGCTTCCTCGAAGGGGCCTATGACGTCGTAGCGCGCCCGGTAGGTCTCGATCATCTGTTCGGGGGTGCCGAAGGAGTTCGAGGCCATGAACCCGCGGATGTACTTGTCGAAACCGATCTCGCGCAGCTTCGCGGCCTGCTTGCCGTACCCGCTGTAGCCCTTCATCCCGTCGAGGTGCGTCCCCATCAGGTTGTAGTGCTCGAGGAGGCTCTGGAGGTAGGTGGTCATGCACTCTTCCGCCCGCTCCCGGGCGTGGACCGGGTCCTCGTGGCAGAAGGTGAAGTCCGCGGTCATCACCGGGGGCGCCTGCGTGCCGTGGTGGTGCTCGTAGCGCTCCCGGTAGTGCTCGATGCCGGGCATCCGGCGCTCCCAGTGCGCCTCCGAGAACATGATCATCCGCCCGCCGACCCGGGCGCAGGCCTCCACGGAATCCCGCGAGTTCGCCACCGCGTAGATGCGGCCCACGAAGGAGCGCTCGGGCCGCGGGCGAATCTCCGTGCGGGCCTGCGGATACATCGGCCCCGGGCCCTCGATGAACCCGGTCTCCAGCGCGTTGACGATCATCACGGACGCCTCGTCGAAGCGGTCCCGCGACTCCTCCATCGCGATCCCCTGGAACGGCGCGAACTCGCGCTGCGAGAGTCCCCGGCCCATGCCGAAACGGACCCGCCCGCCGGAGACGATGTCGAGCATGGCGACCTTCTCCGCCACCCGCAGCGGATCGTTCCACGGCAGGATGACCGCGGCCGTGCCGAGGCCGATCGTCTTCGTCCGGCCCGCCACGTAGGCCAGCAGCTCCAGGTTGTCCGGGCAGAACGAGTAGTCGAAGAAGTGGTGCTCCGTCGGCCAGACCGCGTCGAAACCCAGCTCCTCCGCCAGCTCCGCCATCGCGAGTTCCTGCGCGTACACCGTGGCGTCGCTGACGTCGTCCCAGCCGTACGACGAGAAGATGAGTTGCAGACCTACGTCCATGGCGCCGTGCTCCCTGTGACTCCCCGGCCGGTGCGGCCGACCGCCCTGGGCAGGGCGGCCAACTCCGGCGAAACGTGCATCTTACGCAACGGAAGACACGCCGTGCGGCCCCGGGGCGTCGCGCGGCCTTCCCGTGTAGTGGACTTGCATTACACTACGGGCCGCACCGGGTACGGCTGACATCCACGAGGAGGACCACCATGGCCGAAGCGCAATCCACCGACTGGGACGACGCCAGGGCGGCCAGGGCGGAACGTCACCGCAGGATGATGGCCGTCAGGAACCCCGATCAGGACGCCCGCGACAAGACGCTGGCCAAGATTCGCGAACTCGGCCTCGAGACCAACGTGGCCGAAATCGACGCCATCGGCTACACGACGGTCAAGGGCGCCATCGACGCCGACCAGGTCGCCGGGGCTCGGAAAGCCATCGTGCGCGTCATGGAGCGCAAGTCCGGCATGCCCGTGGACATCGAGAGCGAGACCGCCGAAGCGTGGAACGGCGTGTCCCTGGCCCACTACCTCCTGTACGAGGACGAGGTGTTCGAGTCGATCCTGATGGCCGCGAAACCCCTCGCGCTCATCTCCTACCTGCTCGGGCGGAGCTGCGTGCTGTCGAGCATGACCTGCCACTTCAAGGGCAAGGGCAGCGACCCGCTGATGCTGCACTCGGACAACGGCAACGGCATCACGCCGCCGTTCTCCATGATCTCCCAGGTCGCCAACGTGAACTACGCGCTGACGCCGTACAGCAAGGAAGCCGGGGCGCTCGCGATGGTGCCCGGCAGCCACCGGCTGTGCCGCCATCCGCGCCCGGACGAGAACCAGCTCGCCGGCGAAGCCTGCAATCCCGACGCCGTGCCGATGGACCTCGATCCCGGCGACTGCGTCGTGTGGCACGGCAACACCTGGCACGGCTCGTTCCGGCGGGAGGTCCCGGGGATCCGCATGAACCTGGCGACCTACTTCGCGCGCCAGTACATCATGACCCAGGAGGAGTTCGGCAGGACGGTGCCGCGGGAGATGCTCGACCGCCACGCGAACGACCAGCGTTTCATGCGCCTGCTCGGCCAGCGCCAGCCGTACGGCTACCACGCCGACGGCCCGGACTGGGACAAGTTCATGGAGGTCCCGCGGGGGCAGTGGGACTAGCGCCCAAGGGGCGACGGCTTGGGCGACAACGCAGGACCCTCGTGGTCGCCCGTCTCGACGCCGTGCATGAATTCGGGATGGGAACGGGACGCCACGAGGGCGTCCCCTACGGGGCGTCGCTGAAAAACCGGTCCATCGTGTCCAGCTTCTCGGCGCGCAGCCCGGTGATCACCGCCGGGGCCGCCGAGATGTCCAGCACCTGTTCTTCCGTCCCGTAGGCGGGCCACGCCGGCAAGCCCTCGCCGTTGGGGTCGCCGTGCTTCGCGAAGTTCGTCCAGTAGCCGCTCATCAGCCGCGCGACTTCCAGGTCCTCCGGCCGCGGCGTGAGCGACGCGGTTTCGTGGAAGCCGAGATGCGGATTGCCGAATGCGTAGGCGATCTCCGCCGCATGGAAGGCGCCGTTGGAGGTGCCGTACTCGCCGCCCACGTCGGGGGCATGCGTGAAGAAATAGACCCATGCCGGATCGCCGTGGGCCGCCTGCGCGCGCCCCCACGCCCGCATCTGCCGGGCGAAAAAGCGGTCCGAGAGGATCTCCCCGCCGGCATGCGTCGGGCTGACCGCCGCGTCTTCGGCGTAGGCGGCCAGGATGTCCGGCGCCAGGTCGCCCCACGCCGCTTCCTGGGCCGCCCGGTAGGCATCTTCGTCCAGTTCCGCCTGCCCCTGGCCCATCGTCGTCCATTCGTCCGCGTTGGACCCCAAGATCACCGGCACGCGGTTGTGGCGGCCGTTCGCGACGAGGTCCGCCATCGTGGTAGGGAACAGGTGTCCGTCAACGTACACGCCCGGGCTGCCGGTCGGCGGCTCCTCCGCCAGCTTCGCGTAGAGCGTCTCCGCCGGCATGGCGCGCAGCGCCGCGAGATCCGTGGCGCCTGCGAACTCCGCCAGCCCGGCGCCCACGAAGTGGCCGGACCGCCCCGCCGCCGTGTCCTCGGCCAGCAGCGGATGCGGCTCGAAACAGCCGCCCGACTGCCCGATGGCGCGGTGGAAGAGGCCCCGCGCCAGGGGCGAGGCGTACAGGTAGCACACGCTCCACGAGCCCGCCGACTCGCCGAAGATGGTGACGTTGCCCGGGTCGCCGCCGAACGCCGTGATGTTGTCGCGCACCCACGCGAGGGCCGCGATCTGGTCGAGGATGCCGTAGTTGCCCGAGACGCCGTCCGGCGACTCGGCGGACAGCTCCGGATGCGCCAGGAAACCTAGCGGGCCGAGGCGGTAGTTGACGCTGACCAGCACGACGCCCTGCTCCGTCAGCGCGGCGCCGTCGTACATCGGCAGGTGGCCGTGGCCGATACGCAGGCCGCCGCCGTGGATCCACAGCATCACCGGCGCGTCGTCCCCCGCCACGGCGCGGGTCCAGACGTTCAGGTACAGGCAGTCCTCGTCGCGCTCGATCGGACCGCGGCTGTAGAAGCCCTCCAGGATCGGCTGCCAGCAAGGCGTACCGAACGCCACGGCGTCACGGGTGTCCTCCCAACCCGGAGCGGGCTCGGGCGCCTTCCAGCGCAGGTCACCGACGGGCGGTGCGGCGTAAGGGATGCCGCGAAAGACACGTACCCCGTCCACCGCTTCGCCGCGAACGGGCCCCGCGGTGGTCAGCACGACATTCGGATCGGGCGCGACCGCCTCGTCCACCGCCTCCGGGGGTTCCTCCATTGCACAGCCGCCAAGCAGCGCCAGGCATGCGCCCGTCCAGATCAGCCTTTTCACGATCGCCTCCGGTCCGTCCCTGCGTACGATCATACGCGCCATGGGTGACCCCGGGGATTGCTATACGTAGTGCAGCCAGTGCTCGAAGTCCGCGTCCTCCCCCCGCCAGATGCGCGCGAGCGCTTCCTTCAACCGCACCGCGCGTGCGCCCGGCGCGCCGTTCCCGACCGGCGCCCCGTCGATGCGCACCACCGGCCAGATGCCCACGGAACTCGCCGTGAGGAACACCTCCTGCGCGCCGTGCAGATCGTCCACGGTCAGGTCGCGCACGGCACGGGCAAGGCCGAGGGACTCCGCGAGCTCCATCACCGAAGCCCGCGTGATGCCGTGCAGTACCTTGTGTTCCGGCGGGGTGGCGAGGCCGTCGGGCCCCGCCACGAAGATGTTGGAGGTCGGCGCTTCCGCCACGTAGCCGTCGCTGTCGAGGAGGAGGATCTCGTCGAAGCCCTCCTTGCGGGCCCGCCACTTCGCGAACATCGCCGACGTGTAGTTCGCCGCCATCTTCGCCTGCGGCGGGATGATGTCCGGGCGGCGATTGGTGATGTCGCGCTCGACCTTGAGCGACAGCGCGTCGCCCCACCGCCCGGTGCCGCCATGCTGCTCGATGACGTCCGCCACCACGTCGTAAGCGCAGATGAACACGCCGACCCGCGGATCCTGGGGCACGAGCTCGGCCTCGATGGACGGGATGAGCGCGCTGATCTTCAGCGACTTCGAGCCGGGGTTGCGGCGCACGGCCGCCGCGCAGGCCTCGACGAGTTCCGCGCGCGTGTACGCGATGGGCAGCCCCATGATCTCGCAGGTGCGCAGCAGCCGGTCGATGTGGTCCCCGAGACGGAATACCGCCACGCCGCGGCGCGCCTCGTGCACGCTCGTGTAGTCGAATGCCAGCGAGCCGCGCTGCAGGCTCTGCGAGAGGATGTGCACCGTGGCGTCGCCCCAGCGCACGAACTCCCCGTCGCGCCACACCCACCGATCGATATCGCTCACGGTTGCCCCCAGCCGCCGCTCGGCGGAAACGCCACCCGGTCGTTGTCGTAGCGCAGCCCGTCCGGCCGGTCGGCGGCGAGCAGCAGCGGCCCGTCGAGGTCGACGAACGCCGCGTCCTGCGCGAGCAGGAGCGCCGGGGCCATGCTCAACGAGGTGGCCACCATGCAGCCGACCATGATGTCGAAGCCCCTCGTTCGGGCGTCCGCGACCAGCCGCAGAGCTTGCGTCAGCCCCCCCGTCTTGTCGAGCTTGACGTTGAGCACACGGTATTTTGCCGCAAGGTCCGCCAGGTCCACCTCCCCCTGCAGGCTCTCGTCGGCCCCGAGCGGAATCGGGGAGTCGAATGCAGCCAGCGCATCGTCCGCACCGGCCGGCAGCGGCTGTTCCAGCAACTCGACCCCGAGTTCCGCCGCCGCCGGGGCGACGGCCTCGAGGTCGGCCATGCTCCAGCCCTCGTTCGCGTCGACGATCAGCCGGGCGTCGGGCGCGACCGCGCGTACGGCGCGCAGCCGTTCCACATCCCGGTCCGCCCGGTCGCCGAGCTTGATCTTGAGCAACGACCGGGCGGCGTTGCGGCGCGCCGCCGCGGCCATTTCGGCCGGCGCGTCGAGGCCGATGGTGTACGCGGTCACCACCGGCCGGGGTGCCGGGAGGCCGGCCAGTTCCCACGCCGGCATCCCGCGCCGCCGCGCCTCGAGGTCCCAAAGCGCACAGTCGACGGCATTGCGCGCCGCACCCGGCGGCAGCGCGTCCAGCAGCGTGGCGCGCGAACCGGTCCGGCAGGTCTCGCGGCACGCCGCGATCGCGCTGAGGGCCGCCTCCACCGACTCTCCGTAACGCGGATACGGCAGCCCTTCGCCGCGTCCCTCGAAACGGCCGTCCCGTATCGTGGCCACCACCACGTCCACCCGCGATTTCGTGCCGCGCGAGATCGAGAACGGCGCCGCAAGCTCCCAGGTCTCCGCCTTCGCATGGAGCGAGAGCGCCATCGCTCAGGCGCCTCTCAGCAGCCGCTCGACGATGGCCTCCACGCCGAAGCGCACCGGATCGGTGGCCGGCAGCCCGGACTCCGCCGCGCACGTTTCGATGACCCGGCAGGCCTCGTCGTCCGCCAGCGCCGCGGTGTTTACGGCGACCCCGGCGCAGCGAATGTCCGGGTTGGTCAGGCCGCCGAGCGCCACGGTCGCCTCGATCACGTCGGTTACCGAGGGCATCCGCGCCGGGACGTTGCGCATCGTGGTCCGCGTGGGTTCGTGACAGACCACGAAGGCGTCCGGCTGCGCCCCATGCAGCAGGCCGAGGGACACGCCGGCGAACGACGGATGGAACAGCGAGCCCTGCCCTTCCACGACATCCCAGTGGTCCTCCGGCGCCGCCGGCGTCAGCACTTCCACGGCGCCGGAGATGAAGTCCGCCGGTACCGCGTCCACCGCGACGCCCGCCCCCGCGATCAGGATGCCGGTCTGTCCCGTCGCGCGGAAACCGGCGTCGACGCCGCGCTCGCGCAGGGCGCGCTCCAGGGCCAGGGCCGTGTACTTCTTGCCCACCGCGCAATCGGTGCCGACCGTCAGCAGCCGCTTGCCGGGACGCCGGCGTCCCGAGCCGGTAGGGAATTCGCGCCCCGGAATCCGCACGTCTATCAGCCGCCGGCCGTGACGCTCCGCGGCGGCGCGCAGGTCAGCGAAACTCCCGAGCGGCGCGTGCAGCCCACTGGCGACGTCCAACCCCGCCCCGACCGCCTCGACCAGGGTCGGCACCCAGGCCTCGGGCAGCACGCCGCCGGGACCGACGGTGCCGATGACGAACGTCTTCGCCCCCCGTGCGGCGGCTTCGGCCACGCTCATGTCCGGCAGGCCGTGGTCCGCCCGGCAACCGGGGAGGCGGAGCTGCCCGAGACACCGCTCCGGCCGCCAGTCGACGACGCCCTGCCCGGTCTTGGCGGCCAGCGCGTCCTTCGCGTCCCCGGCGAAGAGCAGATACGGCGGCTCGATGTGCACTACCGTCGTCAGGTCAGTGCCACGTAACGCGCCTCGAGCGCCGCCTTCAGGTCGTCCGCGTAGGTGGGCAGGGCGGCGTCGAGGCCCGCCGCGATCTCGGCCAGGTGCTCGTTGTCCTCGCGCCCGTCCCAGGTCTTGACGTAGCTACCGTCCCGATAGCCGTGCGCCTGGCGGAAGGAGTTGAGCACGTTCTTGCCGATGTAGGCGTCGTGCAGTTCGTCGAGGGACATGGGCAGCGCGTTCATCACTTCCACGAACGCGTCCACGTCGAAGGCGCGGGCGCGCAGGGTGGCGAAGGCGAGCGCTTCGACGGCGCCGCGCAGGTCGCCGGAACCCGCCGGCGCGCTCCGCGCCGTCATGCGGGCGGCCAGCGCGTCGTCCACCCGTCCGGCACGCAGGAGGTCGGACAGTCCGAAATGCCAGATGTCCACGATCTCGAGGCGCACCTGTTCGAGGTTCGCGTCCTGCCGCTTCCACCACTTCCAGCCGAAGTGGTCGAGCAGCTCGGCGCACTCGATCCAGACCGCCCGGTAGTACTCGTAGCCGCGCGTGCGCCACTGCGGATGGACTTCCCGGTTGTACCCGTCCTGCAGGGCCGCCATGTTGCGGAGCTTCGGGGCGTAGTCGTTCAGGGGACGCTGCCTCGGACCCGATCGGAAGACGACACTGGTAGACTCTCACGCCTTTCGATCCGAGGGAAGGCGCGCCATGGACCTGTCTTACGGGCCCGAATACGACGAGTTCCGCCAGGAGCTTCGGGACTTTCTCGCGAGCCACCGCGATCAGGCGCCGCGCGGCCAGGGCATGCGCTCCGAGCCCGTCAAGAAGTGGCAGAAGCTGCTCATCCGGCACGGTTACGCCGCGCGCACCATCCCGACGGAGTACGGCGGCCACGGCGGCGAGCCGGATATCCTGAAAGCCCGCATCATCGGCGAGGAGTTCGCCGCCGCGCAGGTGCCCGGCGGACTCGGCGGCCAGGGCATCTCCATGCTCGTGCCCACGCTGCTGGAACTCGGCACGGAGGAACAGAAACGCAGGTTCATCCCGCCCACCCTGGCCGGCGACATGCTCTGGTGCCAGGGCTACTCCGAGCCAGGCGCCGGGTCCGACCTGGCGAGCCTGCGCACGTCAGCCGTACTCGACGGCGACGAGTGGGTCGTCAACGGCTCCAAGATCTGGACCTCGACCGCTCACATGGCGGACTGGATCTTCTGTCTCGTGCGCACCGAGCCCGACGCCCCGAAGCACCAGGGCATCAGCTTCCTGCTGTTCCGCATGGATACGCCCGGCATCGAGATCCGTCCCCTGGTCGACATGACCATGGTCAGCAACTTCAACGAGGTCTTCTTCACCGATGTCCGCGTTCCCAAGGAACAGGTCGTCGGCAAGCGCGGTGAGGGCTGGTACGTCGCGAACGCGATCCTGGGCCACGAGCGCGACTCCCTGGGCGACCCGAACGCGTCCCTCGCGCGGCTGAACCGGCTGATCGAGCTGATGCGCACCGAGACGGTGGACGGCCGGCGCGCCATCGACAATCCCGCCTTCCGCGACCGGCTCATGAAGATCCAGGCGCGCGTGACGGCGCTGCGGATGAACGATCTCCGGATCCTGAGTTCCCGGATCAACGGCTCCAGCGACACCGGGCTGGCGCGGCTGATCACGAAGCTGCAGGCGACGGAACTCCGCCACGAGCTCGAAGCGCTCGGCATCGACATCATGGGCGAGTTCGGCCTGATGTACGGCAAGGGACCGCACCTGCGGGACCAGGGGAGCTGGCAGAACCACTACATGTATTTCCTCGGGCTCATCATCGGCGGCGGCACGTCCCAGATCCAGAAGAACATCATCAGCGAACGCGGCCTGGGCATGCCCAGGGAACCCAAGGCCGTCGTGCGGGCGGGGGGCTGAAGCGATGGAGTTCGGACTGTCCGAAGAACAGAACCTGCTGCGCGAGAGCGTCGACCGCTTTCTCGACGACAACGCCGACCTCGACCGGGTACGGCAGTACGCGGACGACCCGGACGACCGGGGCGACGACATCTGGTCCGGCCTGACCGAACTGGGCGTGCCCGCGGTGCTGGTGCCCGAGGCGCATGGCGGGATCGGTCTCACGGCGCTCGACGCCGCCGTGATTGCCGAGTCGCTGGGCGCCCACGCGGCGCCGGCGCCGTATCTCTCCACCGCCGTCCTCGCCGTCGCGGCGCTGCGCCTGGCCGGCGACGAGGCGCAGCAGGCCGCTTACCTGCCGCGCATCGCCGCGGGCAGCCTGCGCATCGGCACCGCCGTGTCGGAACTCTCCGGCGCCCGTCAGGGCGCCGCGGTCGAGGCCCGGGAGGACGGGACGCTGCACGGCAAGGCGCTGTTCGTCCTCGATCCGGACGCGGACGCCTTCCTGGTGGCGGATCGCACGCGCCGCTTCCACCTCGTGCGCGCGGACGCCGGGGGGCTCGAGACCACTCCCCTGCCCCAGGTCGACCGTACCCGGCGCATCGCCGAACTCGCGTTGTCCGGCGCTCCGTCGGAGCCGTTGCGCGGCAGCAGGGACCCGGAAGTGGCGCTGCGGGTCATCGACCTCGGGCGCGTCATGGTGGCGGCGGACACCCTCGGAGCGGCGCAGGAGATGCTCGACCAGGCAGTCGCCTACGCGAAGCAGCGCGAGCAGTTCAACCGCGTCATCGCCTCGTTCCAGGCCGTGAAGCACCTGTGCGCCGAGATGGCCGCGGAAATCGAACCGGCACGCGCCCTGCTCTGGTACGCGGCCCACGCCCTCGACGAGGCGCCGGACGAAGGCCGGCTGATGGCCTGCCACGCAAAGGCGCATCTGGCCGAAGTCGGGCAGTTCGTGGGCAAGACGGCGACGGTCGTGCATGGCGGAATGGGCTTTACGGACCTGCTCGGCCTGCACTACTGGTTCAAGCGCATGGGTTTCGATCGGCAGTTCCTCGGCGGCCCGGAGCGCGTCCGCGAAGAAGCCGCCCGGGTGCAGGGGCTGGCCTGACGGCCGGCCCGAAGCGGGGCTTCCGCCCGCGCCGCGCCGGCGACATCCGCGGATGCCGGCGAAGGCCGTTGAAATCCGGGGGAACAGCACCCAAATTACCCCGTGAGTTGACGATTCGGTGACGACCTTGCAAGAGCTGCCTGTCCTTCCGTTGCGCGATACGCTGGTCTTTCCGGACCTGTTCGTCTCCATCAAGGTCGGCCGCCACGCCTCCCTCGCGGCATTGAAGACCGCCGTCGAGTCGGACCGCCGCCTGATCACCGTCCTGCAGCGCAAGCCCGACACGGACGAACCGGGCCTCTCCGACCTCCACGAGATCGGTACCGTCTGCCGCGTCACCCGCGTGGAACAGGGCGAGGCCGGGGCCGTGGTCGTCGTCCAGGGCGTGACCCGCGTACGCCTCGGGGAAGTCGTCGAGAACGACGAGTACATCGCGGTCGACTACGAGGAGCTCGACGCGCTGTCGATGGACATCGGCGGAGACGAGCAGGCTCGCGTCGACGCGCTCCTGTCCGAGACGCTGGAGATCGCGCGCCGCATCGCCAACCTGATCGACAGCGACAACGGCGACCAGATCTTCTCCCAGTTCATGGGCTCCAACGACAACGCCGTCACCCAGATGTATCGCATCGCGAGCTTCGCGCAGCAGAGCATCGAACTCGAGGCACAGCAGGAAATCCTGTCCATCGAGTCGACGCGGGAGCTGCTCGAGATGATGCTCTCGAAGCTCTCGCATCAGGCGTCCGTGATGCAACTGCGCCAGGAGATCGCCTCGCAGACCCGCGAGGACATCGACAAGCAGCAGCGCGAGCAGTTGCTGCGCCAGCAGAAGCGCGCCATCGAGCAGGCGCTCGGCGAGGAGGACGGGGACGAGGAACTCGCGGAGATCAAGGAGAACCTGCGCCAGGCCAACCTGCCCGAGGCCGCCCAGAAGGAGGTCGAGCGCGAACTCAAGCGCCTCGGCCGCATGTCGCCCAACGCCGCCGACTACCAGGTCGCCCGCAGCTATCTCGAACTCGTGGCGGAACTGCCCTGGAACGTCGTCACCGAGGACACCCTCGACCTCGCCCACGCACAGAAGGTGCTCGACGAGGACCACTACGGCCTCGAGGACGTCAAGGAACGCATCCTCGAGTCCCTGGCCGTGCTGCAGCTCAACCCCGAGGCGAAGGCCTCGATCCTGTGTTTCGTCGGCCCCCCGGGCGTCGGCAAGACCTCCCTCGGCCAGTCGATCGCGCGCGCCATGAGCCGCAAGTTCGAGCGCATGAGCCTCGGCGGCCTGCACGACGAGGCGGAGCTGCGCGGCCACCGCCGCACCTACATCGGCGCCATGCCGGGCCGGATCCTGCAGGCCGTCCGGCGTGCCGGCGTCCGCAATCCGGTACTCATGCTCGACGAGATCGACAAGCTCGGCCGCGATTTCCGGGGCGATCCGGCCGCGGCCCTGATGGAGATTCTCGATCCGGCCCAGAACCGCGAGTTCCGCGACAACTACCTGAACCTCGCCTTCGACCTCTCGAAGGTCCTGTTCATCACGACCGCCAACACGCTCGAGGGCATTCCGCGGCCGCTGCTCGACCGCATGGAGGTACTCGAGCTGACCGGCTACAGCGACCTCGAGAAGGCGGAGATCGCACGCCGCTACCTCATCCCGCGCCAGCAGGAGAACGCCGGGCTGACCGAGGAGAACTTTCACTTCGACGACGATGCCCTGCGCCGGATCATCCGCCGCTACACCCGCGAGGCCGGCGTGCGGGAACTCGAGCGCAGCCTGTCGCGCGTCGCCCGCAAGCGCGCCCGCCAGACGCTGCAGGAGGAGGCGCTCGGTGCGAGCATCGAGTCCGGCGAACTGCGCGGGCTGCTCGGTCCCGAGAAGTTCAAGTCGGACAAGGGCCGCGAGAACCTGAGCGCCGGGGTGGCCCCGGGCCTCGCCTGGACGGAGACCGGCGGCGATGTCCTGTACGTGGAGGCGACGCTCACCCACAAGGACGAGAAGGTCACCATCACCGGGCACCTCGGCCAGGTCATGCAGGAATCGGTCAAGGCCGCGCGCTCGTACATCTGGTCCGCCGCCGAAAATCTCCGCATCGACCGCAAGGCGATCGAGGAGTGCGGCGTGCATGTCCACGTGCCCGCCGGCGCCGTCCCCAAGGACGGCCCCTCCGCCGGCATCACCATGGCGACGGCCCTCGCCTCCGCCTACAGCAACAAGCACGTGCGGGAGGACATCGCCATGACCGGCGAGTTGACGCTGACCGGTCTCGTGCTGCCGGTGGGCGGCGTCCGGGAGAAGATTCTCGCCGCGCACCGCACCGGTTTCCGGCACGTCATCCTGCCGCGGGAGAACGAGCCGGAGCTGGACAAGCTCCCGGAACCCGTGCGCCACGAGATGGAGATCACCCTCGTCGACCGCCTCGAAGACGTCGTGCGGGTGGCGATACCCGATCTGTAACGCCCCATGGCCCCGGGGCGGGCGCCGTGTAGGGGACGGGCTTGTCCCGTCCCGTCTCGAATTCATGCAGGACCCGTCCCGTCTCGAATTCATGCAGGACCCGTCCCGTCTCGAACTCATGCAGGACCGGAACCGGGCTTGTCCCCCCTCGCCCCGTCCAGCCCTACGCCGGAGATAGCGCGACCTGGCGGTCGCGTTGGAAGTTTCGCTGGCGCGAAACTTCTACGGCGCGAGCTCCTAGCCCGCATTTCTCACCACGTCGCTTGTGCCAGGATGACACGTCATTGGTTCTGCGAGGTATTTTGGTCCATCACGGCTTCGTTGACCGCCCGCGGACTGCGCTGGCCGCGCCCTCGCGGGTCTCCTGGCCCTGTGCGCGCACATGCTCCCTCAAACGTAGGCCCCGCTATGCTCTCGGTCGCGAGCACGCGCACAGGACCAGGATCCTCCGCGATCATCGCGGCCCGTAGTGAGAAATCCGGGCTAGCGCCGCCATCATGAGCCCTGTGCGCCGCTGCGCGGCCGCCGCCGTCCTGGCGGGTGCGGTCCTGACCTGCCCGTGGGGGGATTGGCCCGGTCCGTCCGGGCCCGTCGCGCACGCCGCGGAAACGCGGGAGGACGTCACCCTGCTGCGCTGGCTGTCGCGGGTGCGCTGGTGGCGCCAACCGCCCGGGGCGCCGAGCGCAACCGCGGTGGCAGCGGCGTCCGTCGACAGCCTGACCGTGCGCTGGACCGCTCCCGAGAGCATCGCCTTCGACATCGTCCGCTACCACGTCCAGTACCGCGTCCACGGCACCGCGGCCTTTGTCGACCGCAACGCCGAGGGCGACGCCGACGCGAGGCAGGCCGTCATCGACGGTCTCGCCGAGACCACCACCTACGAGATCCGCGTCCGAGCGGTGACCGAACTCGGGGCCGGCGACTGGTCGGCAATCGTAGTCGGGACCACCCTCGACGCGACGCCGGTGTTCGTGGCAGGCGCGACGGCCACCCGGGAGATCGCCGAGAACACGCCTGGCCAGTCGGCGATCGGCGCGCCCATCACCGCGACCGCGGGCGGCCGGGAACTGCGCTATGCGCTCGGGGGGCCCGCTGCGATGGCCTTCGCCCTGGATTCCGGCACCGGCCAGCTCAGCACGCGCGCAGGGGTCGTATACGACCATGAGACCAGTCCGCGGCACCTGCTGACGATCACTGCCGAGGAACCACGGGGACGGTCGGGCCGCATCGACGTGACGGTGCTGGTCACCGATGTCGCCGAACCCCCCGCCGCGCCCGGCGCCCCGACGACCGAGTTCGCGAGCCCCACGCGGCTGGTGGTGCGGTGGACCGTGGCGGAGAACACGGGACCGCCGATCGAGGACCACGACCTGGAGTACCGGCCGTTCGGCGGGACATTCGTGGACGCCGGCCACGAGGGGCCCGGCGCGACGGCCGAGCTTGCCGGCCTCGACCGCGACACCCGCCATACCTTCCGTGTGCGCGCCAGGAACGCGGAAGGCGTCGGACCGTGGTCCGCGCACGGCTCCGGCCGCACGACGCGGCGCGGCACGGAAGGTACGGACCCTTTCGCCGCCGACAAGCGGCCCCGCCTGTCGTCGACGCCGCTGCCCTCGGGCGCCACGGCCACGGCCGGAGGCCGGGTGGAGACCTTCCGCGTCCAGGGCGCATTCGAAGATCCGGAGGGGGAGATCCTGTACCTGGAGGCGTCCTCGCGGCACCGGTCCATCGCGACCGCCTCGTTCGAGGGCGGGCTCGTCGCCGTCCGCCCCCGGAGGGCCGGTCGGGCGACCATCGCCGTGACCGCATCGGACCCGCGGGACGACGCGGTCGTGGGCACGTTCGACATCGACGTGCGGACGCCGGGCATTCCCGACCCCGATGCCACCCTCGAGCCGCCGGGCGCGACCCTTGCCGTGACCTTCGACGCGTTCTTCGAGTCCGACGAGCGGCACGCCTACGAGGTGGCTCTCCGCCAGAAGGCGCCGCGCGGCGGGTGGGGCACGTCGTGCATCGACGTCCACAACTCCGGCACGTCGGCCGGCCAGTTCACGGTGACGGCGCGCGTCGATGTCGCTCCAGTCGTGGAGCCGGGCATTACCTACGAGGTCGTGTACCGCCGCGCGGGCTACCTCTGCGTCGCGCCCAGGCCCACCGGGGTCTGGTCGCGGGTCGCGGAAGTCACCGCCCCCGGCGCGGCCGCGTTCGATCTCGACGTGGTCTTCGTCGGCTCGGCGCCGGCGGCGCACCGGACCGCGTTCGAGACGGCGGCGGCGCGGTGGCGCCGGATCGTCCGCACGAGCCTCCCGGATGTCGACTTCTCGACGCAGCCGGTGCCGGCCGGCCAGTGCCTCCCGGGACAACCGCGGGTCGCCGACACCGTCGACGACCTCCGCGTCTACGTGGACCTGCGGTCGATCGACGGCGCGGGCGGAACCCTCGCACTGGCCCGGACCTGCACCTACCGGCTGGCGTCCGGGCTGCCCGTCCTGTCCGCGATCACCCTGGACACCGACGACCTGGACGTCCGGTCGAGCGCGCAGACCGAGCGCACGGCGATGCACGAGTTCGCCCACGCCCTCGGGTTCGGGACGCGATGGTACGGCCACAGCCTGATCCGGTATCCGTCGCTCGACGCCGACGGCGAACCGGTGGAGCCGTCCCCGGACACGCACTTCACGGGCGCCCTTGCCATCGCGGCGTTCGACGCGGCCGGCGGGACGGCGTTTCGCGACCCCGTTCCCCTGGAGAACACCGGCGGCTCCGGCAGCCGGGACGGGCACTGGCGCGAGTCCGTCTTCGGCTCCGAACTCCTGAGCCCGTCCGTGGCGCCCGGCCAGCTTCAGCCGCTGAGCGCAATCACCATCCAGGCGCTCGCGGACATGGGCTACGAGGCCGATGTCTCGCGCGCCGAGGCGTATGCGTTGCCCACGATCTCGCCGGTGTTCGCGCCGAGCCCGGCGGGCCCCGGCGGCAGGCTGCCGGGGACCTGCATCGTCGAGGCGGATGGCCGCCCCGTCGACGACTCCCGACGCCTGCCGCCGCTCGGCCCCGCGACCGTCCGGCCGGCGGCCTTGCGGTAGGGCTCGCATCGGCCTTGCCCCGGTTCGGACACGCCGGCCGGGGCCCGCTCGCCCCGCTCGAGCGCCGTTTCCGGGCAACGGAAGGACACTACATTTGCCGCTGGCGTCCGCGACCGAACAAGCCTATCGTTCTCCTGTTTCAACCCCTGTTTCAACCTCTGTTTCAACAAAGGGGTTACACGGCCCCGCGGCCGAGTCGGCCGCACCCCGCACATACAGCGTTCTGGAGAGTGACTCATGAAGCATCTGACAGCAAGTCTGGCAGGTCTGCTCCTGCTCGCGATACCGCAAGCCGCGTTCGCCGAAGCAGCGTCCGAGACCGCCGGCAACATCATCGAGGAAGTGATCGTCACCGCCACCAAGCGCGAGGAGTCCATCCAGGACGTCCCCGTCGCGGTGTCCGCCTTTACCGGCGAGGATCTCAGCGCCCGTGGCGTCGAGGATCTCTACGGACTGGCGGAAGTGGCGCCTTCCATCGCCGTCTACGGCTCCAACAGCACGTCCAACGGCGGCACCCTGCGTATTCGCGGCGTTGGCACGACGGGCAACAACCCCGGCCTCGAGGCCGCGGTGGGCACGTTCATCGACGGCATCTACCGGTCGCGGGCGGGTCTCGCCTTCAACGACCTCATGGACATCGACCGTGTCGAGATCCTGCGCGGTCCCCAGGGCACCCTGTTCGGCAAGAACACGGTGGCCGGCGCGGTCAACATCATCACGCGCAAGCCGGACTTCGAGAACACGCTGGACCTGACCCTCGGCGCCGGCGACTTCAACTCCGGGGAACTCGCCATCGTCGGCAACGGCATCCTTTCCGACGTCCTAGCGGCGCGGGTCAGCTACGGCTACCGCAAGCGCGACGGCTTCTACGAGGACATCGACAACGGCAACGCCTACGACAACCGCGACCGCCACAACGTCCGCATGCAGCTCCTGTGGACGCCGAACGACGACGTCGAGGTGCGCATCATCGGCGACCGCACGGAGCGCGACGAGACGTGCTGCCCCGCCGCGTTCTGGATCCCGGGGCCGACGAGCGCGGTGGTGGCGGCCCTCGGCGGAAACATCGATCCCTTCGAGGTGGACGACAGCGTACGGGTGGGCACCAACTACGAACCCTACGAGAACGTCCGGGACCAGGGCCTGTCGGTCGACGTGCTGTGGGACATGGCCAACGGCAACACGTTCCGTTCGGTGACCGCCCGGCGCGACTACCAGGTTGCCCGCGGCCAGGACATCGATTTCACGAACGCCGACATCCTGCACCCGCAGGACACCGACGAATCCTTCGAGAACATCTCCCAGGAATTCCAGCTCTACGGAGAGACGGGCAACGTGTCCTGGCTGGTCGGCGCCTACATGTACACCGAGGACCTCGAGTCGACGGAGTACGTCGTCTTCTCCCACGACGGCGGCAACTACCTCGGCGCGCTGTTCGGCAGCGCCGCGCTCGCGCCGCTGGTCATGGGCGACCCGGCGGGACGGGGCGTGCCCGGACAGGGCTACGACGCCGTCTTCTTCTCCGAGACCGAGGGCTGGTCCGCGTTCACGCACAACACCTGGCACGCCACCGAGCGGTTCGACGTGACCCTCGGCCTGCGCTACTCCACGGAAGACAAGGACGCCGGCGCGATCATGAACGGCGCTCCCTTCGGAGAGTTCGTCAACGACCCGTTCTGCGCGTTCGTCCCGATCGGCTCGCTCTGCGACAACCTGAGCTACAACAACAAGGAGGACGAGAGCAAGCTCACGGGCACGCTGAAGGCCGCGCTGGCGGTCACGGAAGAGGTCAACCTGTACGCGAGCTACAGCCGCGGCTACAAGGCGGGCGGGTTCAACCTCGACCAGGAAGCCGTCGGCAACCGGGATGCGGACGGCAACTTCGTCGACCAGAGCCGGTTCGACCCGGAGACCTCGGACTCGTTCGAGGTCGGGGCGAAGGCGCGCGCGCTGGACGGCCGGCTGACGGTCAACAGCGCCCTCTTCCACACGAAGTTCGACGACTTCCAGCTCAACACCTTCACCGGCCTCGGTTTCACGGTCGGCAACGTGAAGGAGGTCACCTCCAAGGGCCTCGAGGTCGAATCCATGCTGGCGCTCGGCGGCGGCGTGTACCTCACCGCCGGCTTCACCTACGCGGACGCGCGCTACGGGGACGGCCTCCTCGAGGCCAACGCCCACCTCGAGGAGAAGCGCGTGACGCAGTCGCCGCTGTGGCAGAGCAGCATGTCGGTGTTCGTCGACCGCGACATTCCGAACTCCGACTGGCGGTTCGTTCTCAACGGCAACTGGTCGCACATCGGCGAGGCCAACACGGGCTCCGACCTCGATCCCGAGAAAGTACGCGCGGCCATGAACCTCCTGAACGCGCAGTTCGGCGTGCGCAGCGAGGACGGACGTTACGAAGCCGTCATCTGGGGGCGCAACCTCACCGACAAGACCAGCAACTTCCTGGTGTTCGACTCGGTGTTCCAGGGCGGGAGCTGGCACACGTTCGTCAACCCGCCGCGCATGGCCGGGGTGACGCTGCGGATCAGCCTGCTCTGACGGAGTCCGTCACGAGGGCCCGCAGGTTGCCGTACAACCTGCGGGCATCCTCGCGAAAAGCCGCCGCCCGGTCGCCGACCTCGCGGCGCAGGCGCGCGAGGGCATCCTCGCCCAGGGCACGCCGCAAGGACTCGGCATAGGCGGGGATCGCGCCCCACTCGTCCACCGTGCCGGCGCCGATCTCGACGTGGTACTGCAGCCCATAGGCCAGAGGACCCACGCGGAACGCCTGTACGCGGCAGTCGACCGAGCTGCCGAGCAGCGTCGCGCCCTTCGGCAGCCGGCGGACTTGCGCACCGTGCCACTGCAGCACGGTGGTCGGGTCGGGCAGGCCGTCGAGCAGGGGGTCGGACCTGCCCTGGGCCGTGCGTTCCACGGTCATCACGCCGACTTCGGACGTTCCCGGCCGGACGCTTCCTCCGAGCGCGTCCGCCAGCAACTGATGACCGAGGCAGATGCCCAGGAACGGCCGCGAGCGCTCCGCGACGAACTCCCGGATGGCCGCCTTCTCCGGCGCCAGCCACGGATGGGCGTCCTCCTCCCAGACGTCCTGGGGGCCGCCCATGACGAGCATGCAGTCGTAGGGCGTCAGGTCCGGGATGGCGTCGCCCCTGTCCAGATGCACGGCGTCCCAGCGCACGCCGTCTTCGCGAAAGAACTCCCGGAACGTCCCCGGGTGCTCCACATCGACGTGCTGCAGCACGAGGACCCTCATCCGACGCACTGCTCGACCAGCGCCTCGAAGCGGTCGATGCGGCCCTCGAGCATCGCCACGGTGCCGCGCCAGAACTCGGGCCGCGTCAGGTCCGCATCCAGGTGCTTCGCCGCCAGTTCCTCGGCGGTCATCCGGCCCGTATCCCGCAGCAGCGCCTCGTAGCGCGGGAAGAACGCGTCGCCGAGGGCCTCCCGGCGCGCGTACACGCCGAGGCTGAAGAGATACCCGAAGAGGTACGGGAAGTTGTAGAAGCTGAGGCCCGAGATGTAGAAGTGCAGCTTGTTCGCCCAGAAGAGCGGATCGGGCTCCGACAGGCTGTCTCCATACCAGCGGGTCCACGCGGCGCCCATCGTCTCCTTCAGTTCGTCGGGAGTCTGGGGCCGCTCCGCCCGCGCCGCGTAGAAGTTGCGCTCGAACTCGAACCGGGCGGGGATGTTCAGCAGGAAGGCCACGGCGGCGGTCGCCTCCTCCCAGACGATGTCGAACTCCCCCTCCGGCGTCGGCGCCCGCGCGCGCAGCGCATCGCGCACGATCGTCTCGCCGAACGTGCTGGCGGTCTCCGCGATCGACATGCCGTAGCGCCGCTGGCTGTCGGGCAGGTCCCGCATGACCCAGGCATGGAAGGCGTGCCCCAGCTCGTGCGCCAGCGTGATGACGTCGCTCGCCCCGCCGGTATAGGTCATGTAGACCCGCGGATTGCGCGACTTGGCGAAACGCGTGCAGTAGGCGCCCGGCTGCTTGCGGGCTCCGACCGTTCCCTCGATCCAGCGCCGCGCGCCCATCATGCGCACGAACTCACCCATGCCCGGGTCCACGCCGGCGTACGAGTTCGCGACGATGTCGAGCGCTTCGGCGTATGCGATCGGCGTCCCGCCTCCCCCCGACGCGACCGGCGCCGGCGCCCGCTGGTCCCACGGGCCGTAGCGCTCCTTGCGATACGCCCTGGCCTGCAGCACGGCCGCGCGCCGGGCCAGGGGTCGCGCTTCCTCGGCCACCGCGAGGAGGGTGTCCAGGGTCTCCGGGAGGATGCGATTCATGTGCAGCGGCGCGTCCAGGAAGTGGACGGTGCGTCCGCGCGACCGCTTGCGGCACATCTCGAGGCGCCAGCCGGCGATCGCGTTGATGGCCGCCGCGCAGGTCTCCCCGTGAACGTCCCAGGCCGTGTTGATGGCGCGCCACGCCCGCTCGCGCAGGCCGTCGTCGGGTTTCTGCATGAGACCCGCGGCCTGGGCCACGCCCATCGTCTCGATGCCGCCGTCCACCTCCACGTCACAGGCGATCGTGCCCGCGAGCCGGTCGTAGAGCCGGCCCCAGGCGTGGATGCCGTCCTGTCCCAGGGCGGTGACGAGGTTCTCCTCCGACAGCTCCAGGAGCTCGTGCCGCCGCTTGCGGGAATGCTCCACCTCGAAGCGGGCATGGGCCGTGGCGTCGTCGTCGAGATACGCTTCGATCACGGCCTCCGGGACGCGGTCCAGGAACTGCGACAGCGGCTCCGTCAGCTCGGCGAAGCGCTTCTCCCGGGCCTCCAGCCGCCCGGCCAGGGCCAAGGCGGCCTCGTCGGCGCTGTCCACGCTCAGGCAGCAGCTCGCATAGACGCCCGGGTCGCGCAGCAGGCGGCTGCCCTCCTCCGCCAGCGCGAAGGCGCGCCGCGCAGCGCCGATGCCTTGCGCCGCGGCATCGAGGGCCAGGGTGTCCGCCCCGGCGAGCAGCGGCACGAGGACGCGGTTCGCGTCCTCCAGCGCATCCTGCAGCGCGTCGAGCCGCTCCAGATCCCGCTCCACCTCGGGCGCGTCGGCGGACGCGTACTCGTCGGAGAGGTCCCACGGAACTCCTTCCGTCCGGGGACGCTGCGATGGAGGGTTCATGTAGCTACTCCCTTCGACCGCGCGGGAGCTTACGCGACCCGGCCGGCGCCCACAAAGCGTTGGCCACGCCTGTCCCGCACGCGGGCGTGCAGAAAGGCCCGGAGCAGCCCGCGGTCCTTGCGATACGGACGACATTTCCGACAGACTCACCGCAATGCGAGGAAGACCCCCCAGTGGCGCGCGCCAACGGCCTTTGACGGACGCCGGCGCCCCGCAACGCGGCAGGGGAACACGCGGAGCGGAGTTCCAACTCGAGTCGCGCGTGAGCACGGCGGCATCGGGTTCCGATCGAGCAGGTGACCGGGGCTAACCGTGCTGAAGAGTCTCAAGCTGAACAACGTCGGGCCGGCCCGGGAGCTGGGCATCGACTTCGGCAGGCGCCTGAACCTGCTCACCGGCGATAACGGACTCGGCAAGAGTTTCCTGCTCGACGTGGGGTGGTGGGCAATGACCCGCCGGTGGCCGGCCGAAGTAAACGCCGGCGTCGCGACGGGCACGCCAGTGCTGCCGGCGAGTCCGGGGGCGGCATCGATCACGTTCTCCTTCACCGGCAAAAGCACCGTCGATAACTACACCAGCCACTATTCGCCGAACGAACAGTCCTGGATGGGGCGGCGGGGGCGGCCCGCCAACCCCGGGCTCGTCCTCTACGCCATGTCGGACGGCGCCTTCGCCGTCTGGGATCCCGCACGCAACTACTGGCGCCAGCCCCGGGGTTGGCAGGCATTCGTCAGGGACGAGGCGGTGGCCGAGCGTCCACCCGCCTACGTGTTCAACCCACTAGAGGTCTGGAACGGGCGCGAGGAGCGGGGTGCCTGGCTATGCAACGGACTGATCCGGGACTGGGCCGGCTGGCAGAAGGAGAACGGAGCGGCCTATCGGCGCCTCGTCAAGCTGCTCGCCGCCCTTGCCCCACCGGTCCACGGCCCACTGGAGCCAGGGCCCTTGACGCGAGTCAGCATAGACGATCAGCGCGACATGCCGACCATCCGCATGCCTTACCTTGCGGACGTACCCGTCGTACACGCTTCGTCGGCCGTGCGGCGCATCATCGCCCTCGCGTACTTTCTGGTCTGGGCCTGGGAGGAGCACAGGCGCGCGGCGCGTCTGCTGCAGGTAGACGAGGCGCACCAGGTCGTCCTTTTCGTCGACGAGATCGAAGCCCATCTCCACCCTTCATGGCAACGCACCATCATCCCGACGCTGATGTCGGCGATGACGGCGCTCTCGGAAGAACAGGCCTCCCTGCAGATCATCGCGACGACGCACTCGCCCTTGATCATGGCTTCGGTCGAACCGATCTTCGACCCGTCCACCGATGCCTGGTTCGATCTCGACGTCGAAACCGGCACCGTTCAACTGCGTCAACGCGACTTCGAGCGACACGGCAACGCCGACGCGTGGCTCACGAGCGAGGCGTTCGATCTGAGCAGCAGCAGGGCTCCGGACTATGAAGAACTCGTCCAGGACGCCGCGCGGCTTCTGGAGGAGGACGATCCCGCTCCGGCCACCGTGCGGGAAATGAACCGCAGACTCCTGGAATCCCTGGACCCGCTAGCCGACGAGTTCCTGATTCGATGGCAGCACATCTGCCGGCGCAAGGGCTGGATCGATTGATCCCCGTCGACCTCCAGCCGGAACCCGGGGACTTCGACGCCAGGGTACGCAAGCCCGGCTTGGCGTGGCTGCGAACAAAGGGCATCTCCCGATCGGGGCCACTTCCCGTGGGAGAGACGCTACCGCGGTACTGGACGCGGGCGCTTGGACAACTTGGGGCCGCCTATTCCAACGTTTGTGCGTACTTTGCGGTTCGCATTGACACCGTCACGGGTGACTTGACAACAGACCACTTCATCGCGACATCCAGGGTGCCGGGCAGTGCCTACGAGTGGGCCAACTTGCGTCTGGCCTGCCTGCCGGCGAACCGCAGAAAGCGCGATCACGACGACGTGCTGGATCCGGTCGGGCTCACGCCCGAGACGTTCCACCTGAACTTGGCCGATGGCTCGATACGACCGAATGTCGATCTCGACGAAGCACTCAAGGCACGCGCGCAACAGACAATTCGCCGGTTGCAACTCAATGATGCGAGGCTGCGGCGACGACGGTCGACGGACTATAGCCGGCTGCTTGACGAAGGAGACGACCACGCGCGGACCGTGCTGAAGCTACTGTCTCCATTCGTCTGGTACGAGGCCGACCGTCAGGACCTGCTCTGACCAACCCCGCGCGACCCGTCAGAGTTCCCGGACCACCCGGAAGCCCCGCGAGTCCGTCGGCGCACTGCCCATGTTGCGCGCACTCGCGCGGAGGTCCCCCGGCGGCGAGTCGAAGGCGCCACCGCGCACCACGCGGGACGAGTAGCACCCCGCCGTCCACTCCCGGGCGTCCGGCGGCGCCCCTTCGTAGGACGGATGCCAGCAATCCCCCACCCACTCCTCGACGTTGCCGAATACGTCGTGCAGTCCGAAGGCGTTCGGCGCGAAGCTCCCCACCGGCGCCACCCGCACGAAGCCGTCGTCGCAGTCCACGGACTCGTACTGCCGGAAACGTTCCTGCATCGCCAGGTCGCCGACGTTGCCGTACCGGCAAATGTCGGCGAGGTCGTCGCCGAAGTGGAAGTCCTCCGCAGCCCCGGCGCGGGCGGCGTACTCCCACTCCGCCTCGGTCGGCAGGCGATAGCGGTAGCCCGTCTCGCGGGACAGGAACGCCAGGTACGCCTCCACATCCCGCATGCTGATGTTGCGGACCGGAAGCCGCGGCTCGCCGGGCCACGCGTCGTGGCGCTGGAAATCCCCCACCGTCGCCTCGTGCACGCCGATCGCGAACGGCTGCGTGACGCGTACCTCCCGCACCGGGCGCTCGTTCGCGGCGCCCCCGCCCGACCCCATGCGGAACGTCCCGGCCCCGACCACCACGAGTTCGGGGCCCTCTCCCCCCGACCGCAGTGCGTCTCGGAAACGCTGTCCGGGCGTGACCTCGAAACGCTGCATCGCGAGGTTCAGCGCGACGCCATCCCCGGCCATCGTCAGGTTGCGCGTCAGGTTCCGGTAGCCCACCGCCGTCGCGCGCACCGAGAACGGGCCGGCCGGGATGTCCATGCCGTCCTCGTACGCCACGTCGCGGGGCCCGCCCACGTCCCGGTAACGCACCCGGACGCGTGCGGCCGGCGGCCGTATCGAGACACGCAGGCGGCCGTAGACCCGCTGCAACGCGACATCGACCACGTTCCCGCCCTCGCGCACCGAGATCGTCCTTTCCACCGGCCCGTAACCCGCCGCGGCGGCGCGGATACGATAGTCGCCGACGGGCAGCTCCACGCCCGGCCGGTAGTCGACCCCCACCTCCACCAGGGTGACGGAGGCGTTGCCGGGGGTCGTCTGCACGGACAGGCTACCCATGCGCACCCGTTCGAGCTCGAACGCGCTCTCGGTTTCCGCGTCCGGGAACACCTCGACCGCGGCGGACTTGGTCTGGCGACCGTACAGCGACACTTCGACCTCGTGCCGGCCCGTGGCGATTCCGCCAATGCGCACCGGCGTGACCTCGGCCCACCGTTCGCCGTCGATGGAGACGGCAGCGCCGCGCGGGTTGGTCACGACGGCGAGGCTGCCGGTCGCCGGGGCAAACGTGACATCGACCTGGCGGTGCTCGCCGCGCACCAGCGTTAGCCGGCGCAGTTCCGGCGCGTGATGCGGGTGCTCGAAGCGCAGCACCACCCGTCCCGGGCGCACGCCCGACAGGGTGCGTGGCGCCGTGCCGACCCGTTCCCCGTCCAGGAACACGGCCGCGCCCTCCGGCGCGGTTCGGACCTCGATGGACGCCGTGCCGAACACGAGGCGCGGACCGATGCCGCCCGACAGCCAGTCGGCCACCCCGAGAATGACCAGCGCCGCCGCGAGCAGACCCCAGCGGTTCACGCCGGCACGCGCTCCGGACGCCCGACATGCATGCCGCGCGTCGGCGGGGCCACGACTGTACACGCGCGCGGACCCTCTGCCATACTCACCTCGAACCGCCGACCGGGCGGCTATCTTATCCGACCCACTTTCCCAGGAGAGACGAAATGAGCAGCGCCGACGGCGTCTGGAAC
Source organism: Pseudomonadales bacterium (assembly GCA_963664635.1). GTDB lineage: Bacteria > Pseudomonadota > Gammaproteobacteria > Pseudomonadales > Azotimanducaceae > VXNE01. Next base: position 3,645,142 of record OY761542.1, read on the forward strand.
ACCACGATGAACACCCCCATGGGCGCCCAGAAAGGCACCCTGACCCTGGCCACCGGCGGCGGCTCGCTGACCGGCACGCTGTCGGGACCGCAAGGCTCCATCGACCTCAAGGACGGCACCGTCGACGGCGACGCCGTGGCCTGGAAGGCCGACATCCAACAGCCGATGGCGATGACCCTCGAGTTCAGCGCCACCGTCAGCGGCGACGAGATCTCCGGGAACGTCAAGCTCGGCGCCTTCGGCAACGCGTCCTTCTCCGGGACCCGCGCCTGAAGCACCGCCCCGCTCCAAGGTGAGCGGGGAAAGGTGAGCTGGGAAGACGAAATCGCCGAGCTGCGCCGCCGCGAGGCGCTGGCGGCGCAGATGGGCGGCCCGGACAAGGTCGCCCGGCAGCACGAGTTCGGCAAGCTCACCATCCGCGAGCGCGTCGCCGCCATGGCCGACGCCGGCTCGTTCCACGAGATCGGCGCGCTGGCGGGGGCGGGATTCTACGACGAAGACGGCCAGCTCCAGGCCTTCACGCCCTCCAACCTGCTGCTCGGCACGGCCGAGATCGACGGCCGCCCCGTCGTGCTGTCCGGCGACGATTTCACGGTCCGCGGCGGATCCGCCGAACTCTCCATCGCCGCCAAGCGGACGCGCTCGGAGGGGCTCGCCCTGGACCTGCGCCTGCCGCACGTGCGGCTCGTGGACGGGATGGGTGGGGGCGGCTCCGTCAAGACCATCGAGAAGGCGGGCCGCACCTACATCCCCGAGCTACGCAGCTGGGAACTGGTCGTCGCGCACCTCGCCACGGCACCCTCCGTCTCCCTTGCCCTGGGTTCGGTCGCCGGCATCGGCGCCGCCCGCGTCGCCACTTCGCACTACTCCGTGATCGTCCGCGACACCGCGCAGATGATGATCGCCGGCCCCGCCCTGGTCGACTGGGCCAATCTCGGCGATGTCTCGAAGGAGGAGCTCGGCGCGTCGAAGATCCACACCCGCAACGGCGCCATCGACGACGAGGCGGAGTCCGAGACCGAGGCCTTCGCCCTCGCCAGACGCTTCCTCTCCTACCTGCCGTCGAGCGTGGACGAGCTGCCGCCCGTCACCGAGTCCATCGACGACCCCAACCGCCGCGAGGCGGACCTCATCGACATCGTGCCCAGGGACCCCCGGAAGGTCTACAAGATGCATCGGGTCATCGAGGCGGCCGTGGACCTGGGATCCTTCTTCGAGATCGGCCGCAAGTGGGGCCGCTCGATCATCTGCGGCCTCGCGCGCCTGGACGGCAACCCCGTGGCGCTCTTCGCCGAGAACCCGGCCGTCTACGGCGGCGCCTGGACCGCGGACTCCTGCCGCAAGGTCACCCGGCTCATCGACCTCGCCGCCCTCTTCCACCTGCCGATCGTGCACCTGGTGGACTGCCCGGGTTTCCTGATCGGCAAGAAGAGCGAACAGGAGGGCACCATCCGCTTCGGCGCCCAGGCGCTTGCCGCCCTCGGTCAGGCCAACGTGCCGTTCCTGAGCGTGGTGGTGCGCAAGGCCTTCGGCGTGGCGGGCGGCGCGAACCACAAGCCCGGGGCCCACCACGTGCGGGTCGCGTGGCCCTCGGGGGACTGGGGTTCGCTGCCGATCGAGGGGGGCATCGAAGTCGCCTACAAGGCGGAGCTCGCCGAGGCCGACGACCGCGACGCCCACCTCGCGAAGATCAGGGAGCGGCTGAACCGGGTGCGCTCGCCCTTCCGCAGCGCGGAGCACTTCGAGATCGAGGAGATCATCGACCCGCGCGACACCCGGCCGCTGCTGTGCCGCTGGATCCGGCTGGCGCGCAAGGCGCTGCGGCCGGAGCCGGCGCGGTTCTCGTTTCGGCCTTAGGGGCGAGCCCAGGGACGAACCCGTCCCCTACGCCAACGCCCTGTAGAACGCGCGCGTCAGGCTGGCGCCGCGCCTGTCTTCCGTGAAGTCCATGTCCATCCGATTCATCACGTACGACAGGCACACGCGGTTCGTGTGATCGAGGATTACGCTGGAGCCCCCGGCGCCCCACCAGAAGCTGGTCCTCGCGCCCTTCGGCACCTGCCGGGACACCATCCCGCTCAGACCGTAGCCGATGCCATGACGGATGCCCAGGCCGTCCATGATGCCCTGCTCCCGGAAGATCTGCTCGATCGCCGGGCGCCCGAGGAGCTCGACGCCGAAGGCGCTCCCCCCGTTCGCGACGACGGTTTGCGCCCGCACGACCGCGCGCGCATTGCCGTGCCCGTTGCCGGAGGGCAGCTCCGCCTGGCGAAAGGCGGTCGAGTTGGCGACGGGCGGCATCAGTCCCGGCGATGTGGACTGCCGGCGAAAGTAGGCCGAGAGCGCCTTCGGCAGCGGCCCCGACGGTTGCGTGACGCCCGTGCGACCGAAATGCTCCGGCGCCAGACCGATGTGGAAGTCCGCCTCGAGCGGCGCCGCGATCTCCCGCTGGAAGAACGTGCCGAGCGACATCCCCGTGATGCGGCGCACGACCTCGCCCACCAGGAAGCCCTGGGTGACCGCGTGGTACGCACATCCCTCCCCGGGACGCCAGGCGGGCTTCTGCCGCTCGAGCACGCCGACGACATGGTCCCAGTCGTACAGCTCATCGTGCGTCAGCGCTTCTGCGAACCCCGGCAAACCGGCCGTGTGCCCCAGCAGGTGGCGCACCTCGGTCGCCGCCTTGCCGTTCTGGCCGTACTGCGGCCAGAACTTCGTGACCGGGTCGTCGAAGCTCAGCTCTCCGCGGTCGTACAGGACAAGCGCCGCGAGGGCCGTCATCGTCTTCGTGAGCGAGTACACGCAGACGATCGTGTCCTGCTCCCACGGCAGTATCCCGTCCGCGTCCCGATGGCCCGCCCAAACATCGACGACGAACTCGCCCTCGACCGTGGCGGCGAAGCTGGCGCCGAGTTCGTTGCGCTCCGCGAAGTTGCGCTCGAACTCCTCCCGCAACGCGCCGAAACGTCCGTCGCAGTAACCGTGAACGTCCATTCCCCGGGACCGCTAGTGCACTAGTTTCCGCCTCCGGGTGCGGAGGCCTGTCCGGCGGGCGAGTTCCCGGTGTACCCGGCCCCGGCCCCACGCCAGCGCGCCGCCGCTGCCGCCCCGCGGTGCACGAGGACCATGGCCGCCGGCAGCAGCGTCAGCGTCCCGACGCCCGCGAAGGCCATGCCGCCGACGAGACTCACGACCACCGGCAGGAACGGTTCCACGGACTCCGCCCGGTTGTAGAGCAGGGGCAGCAGGCCCACGATCGTGGTGACCGTCGTCAGGACGATCGGCCGGGCACGCAGCAGCGCGGCCCGCCGCACGGCATCCTCGACGCCCGCACCGCGCTCGTCGCGCCGGCTCCGGTTGTACACGTCCAGCAACACCAGTGCGTCGTTCACCGCGACGCCGATCACCGCGACCAGCCCGAACAGCGAGACCAGACCGATGTCGTGCCCAAGGAGGAGGTGCATGTACAGGACCCCGGCGGTCGCGAGGGGAAATCCCAGCAACACGTACAGTGGCTGTACGACGCTACGCAACTGGATCGCGACCAGCGCGAACATCACGAGCGCCGCCGCGGGGAAGCTGACGGCGAGCATGCTGACGATCTTCGCCGTATCCCGCGACGCACCGTCGGGCAGGTACCCGAGCCCCGGGTAGCGTTCCGATAGCTCGGCAAGCCACTGGCCCTCCACCACCGCGCGCAACTCCCTCGAGCTCGTGGCGACCACGTTGTACGACGCCGTGATCGTCACCGCGGGCAGGCCGTTGACGCGCTGGCGCTGGGCGCGCTCCTGGGTCTCGACCACGCGCGCCATGCTGGCGAACGGAGCGAGCCCGCCACCGGGAAGACTGATGAGTTCGTCCTGCAGGTCCTGCCGCCGCATCCGGCGCTCGACCGGGTAGCGGGCAAGGACCTCCAATTCCTCCTGGTTGCGCACCACCCGATGCGCTTCGGCGCCGAAAAAGCGGTTACGCAACTGGCCCGCGAGCGCGGCGGGCGTCAGGCCCGAGGCCAGCGCGCTGTCCGTCAGCTCCAGTTCATAGCGCCGGCTGCCGAGTTGCAGCGTGTCGTCGATCTGGTAGATCGCGTCATGGTGCGCCAGGCGCTCCTTCAGTTCGGCTGCCGCCGCGATCAGGGTGTTCTCGTCCCGGTGGGTGAGTACGTAGGCAACGCCAGCGGACGCGTATGCGGTCGCGTGGGGGAAGCCGAGCATCTCCGCGCCCTGGATCGCCCCGATCGCGTCCACCCACACCTGGCGCAACTCGGCCACCGACACTCCCCGCTCGGGGTAGGTGTTCAAACGCAACTGCACGCTTGCGAGGTGCACGCCCGGTTCGCCCTGCTCCATGCCGTTGGTCGTCTCCACGGCCTTGTGCCGGCCGATGAGCACGTTTACCGCGTTCACCGCCGTGCCTCCGGTGATGGCGTTGGCTTCATGTGCCGTTGCCGCGATGCGCTCCGCCGCGCGCGTTGTCTCGGCGAACGTCGAGCCGGGCGCCATGGTCAGATCGACCTGCAGCTGCTGCTCATCGAGGCGGTTGCCCGTCGTGTTGAACCGGATCACGTCCGCCGCGAACAGCCAGACCACAAGCCCCCCCAGCGCGGCGAAGACGAGGACGGTGCTCGCCGGCCGGGCGAGCGCGAGCCGGACCATGCCGCCCACTTCGCGCTCGATGAAGCGATCGAACCACGTGCTCGCGGTCCGTTGCCAGACGCTCAGGGGCCAGCGAGTCAGCCGGCCGGCGCCCGAAACGTGCCCCGGCAGCAGGAAGAACGCATCGAAAAGGGAGAACAGGAGCACGACGATCACCACGACCGCCAGCGTCGCGAACATGATGCCGAGCACGCCGTCGAGGGGCAGGAGCGCCGCGACCATGACGATCGTGGTGAGCACGCCCACCGTGACGGGCGCAATGACCTCCCGGGCGCCCTGGATCGAAGCCTGCAGCGGCGGGATGCCCGACCGGCGGTGCCGCTCGATGTTCTCGCCGACCACGATGGCATCGTCCACGACGATCCCGACGACCACGGCGAAGCCAATGACGGTCATGATGTTCAGCGTGACGTCCAGGAGGTAGAGCGCCACGAACGCGCCGACGATCGCGGTCGGGATCCCGATGGCGACCCACATGCCGAACCGCAGGTCGAACAGCAGCACGAGGACCACGAGGATCAGCGCCACGCCGGCGAGCGCGCTGTCGGCGACCGACAGCAGCGGCTTCTCGACCGAGAACACCCGGTCCATCCACAGGTCGATCTCCACTCCGGGCGGCAGTGCCTGGTCCGCAAGGTAGGCGTCGACTTCCTCCCGCAGATCCGCCGGGTCCACGCCGTTCGGCGCGCTGACCTCCAGGAAGATCGCCGGAACGCCGTCGACCGTGTTCACTAGCGGGTCGTCCACGAACGCGTCCCGGACGATGCCGATGTCGCCCAGGCGCACGATCGAGCCATCGGGCCTGCTCAGGATCACGATGTCGGCGAACGCGGGCCCGGTGTTGCGCTTCTGCAGCACGCTCAACACCAGCGTGCCGGTCCCGGTGCGGACCTCCCCGCCGGAGAGATTGATCGAAGAGCCCCGGATCCGCGCGATCACTTCCGAGACCGACAACCGGTGACTGCGCAGACGGGTCTCGTCGAGGTCCACCTGAATCTGCCGCTCCCGGGCGCCGTACAGGTCGACCACGTCCACCCGGGGCAGGTGCAGGAGCTGCGCGCGCAACTGGTCCGCCACGAGCGTCAACCTGTCCTCGCTCGCGGTGGCTGACGTCAGCACGAGCGACAGCACGCCGCGGAGAATCTCGTGCCGGACGATTTCCGGCTCGTCCGCACCCGGTGGGGGGAAGTCCTCGATCCCCTCGATCGCCGTTCTCACCGCATCGAGCTTGGCGACCGTGTCCTGCCACTGCTCGAGTTCGACGATCACCTCGCCCTTGCCTACCCACGCGTTGGCGGTGATGCGCTCGACACCGTCGAGCGACGCAAGGCTCTCCTCGACGCGCCGCAGGACGTCCTCTTCGACTTCCCGCGGCGTCGCCCCGTCGTAGGGTACCGTGATCGTGATCCTGCGCAGGTCTACCGCCGGGTACCGTTCGACGATCGTGTTGACGAGCGCGAACAGCCCCAGGGCGAGCAGCGCCAAGGTCGCGAACGCCACAGCGATCCGGTTACCCGCCATGTATTCGAATGGCGAGCGCAGTTGCGTCGCAGATCCTTCGGCCATGGTCAGCCTCTGGAACGGATCACGGGTTCACGTCCCGGCCTGCGCCACGACGGCCGGCAGCCGCAGCCGGATCTTCGCGAGTTCGACGAGCATCAGTACGGACGGCAGGAGCAGCAGCAGACCGACACCCGCGAATATCAGGCCAAACGTCAGGCTGACCACCAGCGGAATCAGGAACCGGATCGCCTCGGCATCGCTGAACAGGATGGGGAGCAGGCCGATCACCGTGGTGAAGGACGTCAGCAGGATGGCCCGGGCGCGCTGCTGCGTCGCCGCGGAAATCGCCGCGATCTCCGGGACGTCCGGGAGTTCCTGCCGAATCGCGTTGTAGCGGTGCATCAGGAGGATCGTGTCGTTCACGACCACCCCGGACACCGCGATCAGCCCGAATATGGAGGTAACGGTGAGTTCGTAACCCAGCACCCAGTGGCCGGCCACGGCCCCGACGAACGCGATCGGGATGCCGGCCAGCACCAGTAGCGGCTGGATGAAGCTGCGCAGGAACGAGGCGATCAGGCCGTAGATGAAGATGAGGGCGACCGGTACGGAAAAGAGCAGCGTGGCGACGATGCGTTCCGCGTCCCTCGAGGCGCCGTGGCTGCGGATCTCGATGCCCGGACTGCGGGCCTGCAGCCGCGGCAGCAGCTCCGCCCGCGTGCGCTCGGCAACGTCCCCGGAGCGGTCCGCCGCCAGGTCGAGATCCGCCGTCACCACGGCGGCGCCACGCCCGTCGATCCGCAGCCGGCTGGCGCGGGTCCCCGTCTCCTGCAGTGCCGCCACGGTGTACAGCGGCACCTGTTCGCGGCTGCCGGGCAGCGTGATGCGCTCGTTCAGCAGGTCGGCGTAGCTGGTGCGCCGCTCGCCGGGGTAGCGCACCATCACCAGCACTTCCTCGCGGCCGCGCTGGATCCGCTGCGCCTCGGCGCCGAAGAACGAGTCGCGCAACTGGCTGGCCACGCCGGCGGCCGTGAGGCCGGCGCTGTGGCCGGCCGCGTTCAGGCGCACTTCCAGCCGCCGGCTGCCCGGTCCCAGCGAGTCGTGGACCGCCGCCACCCCTGGCATCCGCGACCATGCGTTGTTGAGCCACGCCGCCGCGTCGCGCAGCACGTCGTCGTCGGAGTGGATGAGGGCGTACGACAGCGCTCCCGTCGGTTGGCTGCGCCGCGTGGGAAAGGCGACCGATTCCGCGCCCGGGAGGCCCGAGACGCCCGAGAGGCCCGCCAGTTCCCTCTGCCACCTGAGCCTGAGCGCGTCCCTGGTCTGACCGCGCTCCGAGGACGGGGTCAGACGCAATTGCACGGAAGCCACGTTGGCCTGGTACTGGCCGGCGGCCGCCCCCTCGTACATGCCCACGGGCAACCGATGCCCGATGACGACGACCGTGCCGTCGACGTTGTTGCCGCCCAGCTCCGCGTCCATCCGGCCGGCGGCGTCGACGACGGCGTCGGTCGCCGCGATCATGTCCTCCAACCGCGCATCTACCGGCAGGACCAGGTCCGCCTGGATGTTCGGTTCGTCCGCGATGCTGAGCGTGGGAACCCACCGTACCGCCCCGACGAGCAGCACGATCACCGCGAGGACCAACGCCGCCGCCACGATCATCGGCGGCCAGAACGGGCGCCGCACCGACCACGTGATCAGCGGCACGATCCGGGACTGAATCGACCCTTCGGTCGACGCCTGGAGCCGGTCCTGGACCAGGGAGAGGGGCCAGCTCCGCGTGCCGCCCCCGCGCGCCAGGTGCCCGGGCAGTACGAGGGACGTCTCCAGCACCGAAAGCAGCAGGACCACGCCGACGACGACCGGAATCGCCGAGAACATCTGTCCGATGCCACCCTCCAGGGGCAGCAGTGCCGCGAACGCCGCGGCGGTGGTCAGGGCCGCGACGACCAGCGGGCCGAGCACGCGCCGCACCCCGGCCACGGACGCGTCGGCACCGGCAAGGCCCTGTGCCCGCGCACCCGCCATGCTCTCCGCCGCCACGATCGAGTCGTCCACCACGAGCGCGATCAGGATGAAGAACGCGAACAGCGTGATGACGTTGATGGACAGGTCGAAAACGGGAAAGAAGATCAGCGCGCCGACGAATATGACGGGGACGCCCAGCGTCACCCAGGCGGCGATGCGCAGATCGAACACCAGGAGCAGTGTCAGGAACACCAGGACGAGGCCGAACGTGCCGTTCTGGATGACGAGGTCCAGGCTCTCCCTGACGGTCCACGACTCGTCCGCCCAGACCTGCAGGCGGGTACCGGCCGGCGTGGCGTAATCCTGGAGATAGCCGCGCACTTGCGCGCTCGCCTGCTGCGGGGACGTACCAGGCGCCACCTTGAGTTGCAGCAGGACGGCGGGAGTGCCGTCCAGGGTGGTCTGGACCCGCTGCTCGAGCAGGCCGTCCCGCAGCGCCGCGATGTCGCCGAGGCGAACGAGCGAACCGTCGGCCCGGGCGATCACGACGACATCCGCGAACTCCTCCGCGTAACCGCGTCGCGCCAGCGTACTCAGGATGATCTCGCCCGAGTCGGTGCGCAGCTCGCCGCCCGTGACATTCACGGACGTGTTCCTGATTACCCGCACGACGTCCTGGACGGTCAGGCCGTACCGCCGCAGGGTCTCCTCGCTCACCTCGACCTGGATCTCCTGGTCCCGCGTGCCGAACAGTTCGATGATCGCGACGCCCGGGAGCAGGAGGAGGTCGTCGCGCAGCGACTCCGCGGACTGGCGCAGGTCGTACGCGCTCAGTACGTCCGAAGTCATGGCAAGGGTCAGTACGGGGCGGTTGACTTCGACGCGGCTGACTTCGGGCTGGTCCGCATTCCCCGGCGGAAAGTCCTCGATGCGCTCGACGGCGGTGCGCACGCTGTTCAGCGTGTCCACGGGATCCGCGTAGTCGTCTATCTCCGCCTCGATGACCGCGAGTTCCTCCCGGGACGACGACACGATGCGGGCAATCCCGATGGTCCCGACGAGGCTCTCCTCCACGCGCTTGACGACATCCTCTTCGACTTCCAGCGGCGTCGCGCCGGGATACGGTACCTCGACCCGAACGATGCCCGGGTCGTACTTCGGGAATGTCTCCACGGGAATCAGGCCGGACGCCATGATCCCGCCAACGAAAACCGCGAACAGCAGCACGTACGCGGCCACGGGATTGCGGCCGAACCAGGCGATCAATCCGCGGCGGGCGTCCGGGTCGGCCCCCTGCACTTCCCTGGGATCAGCCACTGTGCGATGCCTCGCTTACGTCGGTGTCCGGGTCTGCCGCGGCCCGCCTCGTCCCATGACCTCTCACAGGTCCCCGGCCGGGACGGGATTGACGGACAGCCCTTCCCGCGCGCCGGATACGCTGCCCACCACGACGCCGTCCCGGGCATCGAAGGCGTTCACGATCCAGGCGTCGTCGCCGTAGCCCACCGAGACCGGCGTGAAGGAGACCAGCTCCGCGTTGTCCACCAGCCAGACGCTGGCGTTGATCTGCATCGTCGCCTCGGGCAGGACGAACACGTCCTGCCGCAGCGGACCCGCGACCGTGACATCCACGAAGGTGCCCGGCGGCGGCAGGAACTCCAGGGTTTCCTGATCGAGCAGGCGCAGATACAGGCTCGCCAGGCGCGTCTCGAGATCGACCACGCTCGACACGCGCTCGACCTCGCCCCGATAAGTGCGGCCGTCCGCCACCACCGTCGCGCTCCGGCCGATGACCGGCTGCAGCGAGTTCAGGTCAAACGTGGATATCTGGGCAGCCACGCGCAACCGGTGCCTGGCGAAGACGCCCCCGATAGAGGAAGCCCGCCCGGTGACTACCTGACCGACGGAGATGGCAGTGTCCGTGACGGAGCCGTCAAACGGCATGCGGACCCGCGTCTGGTCCAACTGCACCTCCGCCAGCCTGACCTTCTGCCGCGCGGTCTCGAGCAGCGCTTCGGCCTTCTCGATGGCTCCATCGAGGGCCGGCCAGGGGTGGACGGTCCCGTCCGGCGCCCTGGCAAGAAACTCCGCGCTGCGCCCGTGGCGGTCCCGGACCTCGCGCAGGTGCGCCTCGGCGAACGAGAGGTCTGCCCTTGCCGCCGCGAGCGCGATGTCATATTCGGTCGTATCGATCCGCACCAGCGTCTCGCCCGCGCTGAACGCGCCACCGCTGCGAAACCGCTCCGACACGAACACCACCTCTCCGGATGCCTCCGGGGTCACCTGGACCGCGCCGAGCGTCGTGACCGTTCCCGTCAGCGCGACCGAATGCGCCGCGCTCGTCGCCGACGGCTGCATGACCGCCGCCGTTGGCTCCACGGACAACTGGCTGGCGCTCGAGTCGAGTTCGAGAAACTCCTGCTGTGGGGCACGGGCGAGGAAGATCGCCGCCAGGATGACCGCCGCGATGACGGCGAGCTGCACAATCCCACGCCACCTCGGGGCTTCTCGCGTGTCCTCCGGATTCGCTTCCGCCATCGCACTGTCCCCTTCAGAGTCTGCAACTGACCGCAAATGACAGTTTCCCTGCTTTTTTGCAGGCTATCATCAAAAATGACAACGAAGACGCTCCACACGGACATGCGTTTCGCCTCGCCACGACGACAAACCATCCGAACCGTTCGAGCCGCAGCGCCGTCCGCGGCCGCGTCCCTGTGAACGGTATCCCGTGAGCCCTTCAGCGCGGGGCTACGATGTCGCGGTCGTCGGCGCGGGTCCGGCCGGCAGCTTCTGCGCACTCGCCTACGCGCGCAGGGGCGCCCGGGTGGCATTGCTCGAGGCGAATCCTCGAGCTGCGCAGCGCCTCGCCGGCGAGTGGCTCCATCCGCCCGCGGCACGCATGCTGCGCGATGCCGGAGTCCGGCTCGACAGGCAGCCCACCAGCGTCGCCGGCAAGGGCTTCGCCGTGTTTCCGGAAGACGGCTCGGAGCCGATCGCCCTCCCTTACCCGGGTGGGTCCCTGGGTCTGACCTGCGAGCACGCGGCGATCGTGTCGAGCCTGCGTGACGCCGCCGCTGCGTCAGGGGCGGAATTCATGCCCCACGTGCGAGTACGCACGGTTGAGGACGGGGGCGTCGCCTTTTCTTCCCGCGACGGCGGGGACGGATTCGTGGCAGCCGCACGCATCGTGGGCGCGGACGGCCGCGCCTCGATCGTGCGTCAGTCGCTGGGGTTGCCCACAGGCCGGGTGACGTGCTCGCGCATGGTAGGGGTGACGGTAGCCGGCGCGACGCTGCCGCTGGAAGGCTACGGACACGTGTTGCTTGGCGCTCCCGGGCAGATCCTCATGTACCGCCTCGGCGAACACTGCGTCCGGATCATCGTCGATGTCCCGCTGGACAGATGGCAACCCGGCGGCCGCAAGGCGTTCCTGTCCGACTCCTACGCTGACGTCCTGCCGGCGGCACTCAGGCCCGCATTCGTCGAAGCGATCCGTGCGGGCCGGATCGACGCCGCGACCAACGAGGTTCGGCCGCGCGTGTCGTACGGGAGTTCGAAACGCGTCCTCATCGGCGATGCGGCCGGGCATTTCCACCCCATGACGGCGGTCGGCATGACCCTCGGTTTCGGCGACGCGCTCGCGCTCGCCGAGAGCGAGGATTTCGATGCCTTCACGAACAGCCGCAGCCAGGCCACTCGCGCTCCGGAGCTGCTCGCCATGGGTCTCTACGAGATCTTTGCCGATCATCGGCCCGAAGCGGTAGCGCTCCGACACGCCGTCTACCGGAGCTGGCGGGCCAATCCCGGCTTTCGGGACCGGACCGCCCGCCTGCTCGCCTGTGAGGACACGTCGACAGGTCGTCTGGGCATAGCCTTCGCAGGCACGGTGGCTCGGACCGTCGCACGGGAGCTCCCGCGGTCCCGCGGCCGACCGCCCTGGCGGCGCGCGCGGGACATCCTCGGCGGGCTCGCCGTTCGCCTTGGATGGTTCCTGCGTGGTGTCCAGAGGCTGCCCGGCGCGAACGGCATGGCTGGCAGCCTACGCGGCGCGGGCCGAGAGCGGGAAGGCCGCGCCCGAGAGCTCCTGTCCCGCGCGTTTCTGACGTCTATGCCCCAGAGGCCCGAGAGGCCCGCGAGCACAGACAGGCCCCGGCGCGCCGGCTCGGGCGACGCGCCGGCGCCCGATGCCGGTCCGGCGCTGGGGCGCGCGACCGGGCGCCTGCTGGAACTGCAGGGCGCGGACGGCGGTTGGGAAGGCGAGCTGGTGTGGTGTCCCCTGCTTACGGCCCAATACGTGCTGATCCACCACCTGGTGGGACATCCGCTCGACGCCGGCCGGCGACGCCGGCTCCTCCGATACTTCGAGCGGACCCGCCTCGAAAACGGCGCGTGGGGCTTCTTCGAAGGCTCGCCGCCGCACCTGTTCGTCACCACCCTGGTCTACGTCGCCGCGAGACTGATCGGGACGCAACGCGACGATCCGCTGGTCGTGCCGGCCCGGGCGTTCCTGCAGGCGGAGCGAGTCACCAGTATCCCGAGCTGGGGGAAGTTCTGGCTCGCGCTCCTCAATCTCCATGGCTGGCACGGCGTCAACCCGGTTCTTCCCGAGCTGTGGGCCTTGCCGCGCTGGGTGCCGCTACATCCGTCGAACTGGTACGGCTTCACCCGGCTCATCTACACGGGGCTGGCAGCGATCTACCTGCATCGATTCCAGGCGCCCGTGACGCCCCTGATCGCGGCGTTGCGGGAGGAGTTGTACCCGCAAGGGTTTGCCGACGTCGACTTCGCCGCGACCCGCAATCGCGTGCGGCCCGCGGAGCTCCATGTACGCCCGGGGCTGCGGCTGCGCGCCGCGTTCGCTTTCGCCCGGTGGTTCGAGCGTTTTCGCAACAGTGGCCTGCGGGCTCGCTGCATGGAAACGATTTACCGGCAGATCACGTGGGAGCTGCGCGCTACGAACCACGCGAGCCAGTCTCCGCTCAACGGTCTCCCCAACATCCTGGCCCTGTGGCTCCGGGACCCGGACGACAGCGACCTGCACCAGGCATTGGCGCAGGTCGATCGCTGGATCTGGGAGGATGACGAGCACGGCGCACGGGTCGCCCTGCAGCGCAGCGCCTCCTGGGACACCGGATTCGCCCTGCAGGCACTGGCGACCGTACCCGCTCACGCCGGGGCGGCGGACGCACTGCAACGTGGGGCCGAGTTCCTGCGCGGGCAGCAAGTCGGTCCCGGCCATCCCGGATTTCGCGAAGCGTCCCGCACCGATCCGGAAGGCGGTTGGGGTCTGGGTCGGCCGTGGCAGCGCTGGCCGTTGATCGACTGCACGGCAGAAGCAGCGCTGGGGATCATGACGGCCGCCCTCCAGGCAACGGACACGCGCGTGATCGATGCCGCGGTCCGATTCATGCTGGACGGCCAGAACCGGGACGGGGGGTTCGCCAGCTACGAGGCACGACGCTACCTGGCGCGCGTCGAGTGGCTCAACTCGTCCGAGATGTTCACGGACGTAATGAACGAGCGGTCCTACGTGGAGTGCACGGCTTCCTGCCTCGCGGCTCTCGCCGCCTGCCGGCAACACTGTCCGTCCGTGAGGAACCAGGCGGTGGCGAGCGCCATATCGCGGGGCGACGCCTGGTTGCGCCGGGAGCAGTCCAGCGACGGATCCTGGGCCGGCAACTGGGGCGTGCACTACATCTACGGGACGCTGTTCGGAGTCCGGGGCCTGGTCGCCGCGGGCGCCGGCCCCGGCGATCCGGCGCTGCGCCTGGCCTGCCGGTGGCTGCTCGACCGCCAGCGGAGCGACGGTGGATGGGGCGAGCATCACAGCGGCTGCCTGTCCGGCCGCTACGTCCCGCGAGAAGAGAGCCAAGTGCTCCAGACCGCGTGGGCGTCAATGGCCCTGCTCGAGGCGGAGGACTCGGACTGGGACGCGATCTCGCTGGGCATCCGGTACCTGCTCGACACGCAGGAGGCAGACGGTACATGGCCCAGGCAAGAGGCGGCCGGCGTCTTTGGCCGGACCGGCCTGCTGGACTATTCCCTCTATCGACAGTATTTCCCCCTCCACGCGCTCGGTCTCTACGAGCAGCGGCGCCAGCGGCGGCTGGACTGCACGGCGGTGCCGTTTCCGCTGCCCACGCGGGCGACCGATGACGGGCATCCCGGCCGGTCCAGAGGGTCGCAGCAGCCCTCGTCCGCCATTGACCAGGATCGTTCGCCCGGCTACGTTGCCAGCGCCGACTGAGGGACAAGAACGCTTGATGGATGCGCGCCCCGGCCCGCTCGCCAGCCAGGCGGCCGCTTACCAGGAGCAGGCGCTCCTGCGGGTGTCACGTACTTTCGCCCTGACCATCCCACAGTTGCCGCAGCCGCTGCGGGAGGTCATCGGCAACGCCTACCTCCTGTGCCGCATCGCCGACACCATCGAGGACGAACCCACCGTGTCGGGACCCGGGAGCGCAGGCCTGCTCGGAGAGTTCGCTGGCGCGGTGGCCGGCCGCGTACCGGCCGAACGCTTCGCCGCGCGGCTGACGCCGCTGCTTTCGGAGGCGACCACCGCAGGCGAACGGGACCTGGTGGCGAACGCGCCGCTCTTGCTGCAGGTCACGCACCGGTTCCGGCCCGCCGAACGCACCGCGATCGAGCGCTGCATATCGGTGATGACGGCCGGCATGGGCCAGTTCGCGGGCGGCACGCCCGACGGCCTGGACACCCTGGACGACCTGGAGCGCTACACGTACTGCGTGGCCGGCGTCGTGGGCGAGATGATCACCGAGCTGATGTGCGCGTACTCCCCGGCGATCGCGTCGCGCCGGGACCGCCTCTATCCGCTGTCCCGGCACTTCGGCTGCGGCCTGCAGCTCGTCAACATCCTGAAGGACGTCTGGGAGGATCACCGCAGGGGCGTGTGCTGGCTGCCGCGCGCCGCCTTCGCGTCCGATATCGATCTTGCGTCGCCCGATTCCCGCAACCAGGCGGCGTTCGCCGAGGGCCTGAACAGGCTGGTCGCGGTTGCCCGCGACCATCTCGACGGGGCGCTCGAGTACACGATGCTGATCCCGGCGCGCGAGGCCGGAATCCGCCGGTTCCTGCTGTGGACCCTCGGACTGGCCGTGCTGACGCTACGGCGTATCCACGCAAACCCGAGTTTCGAGAGCGCCGACGAGGTGAAGGTGACGCGTCGTGGCGTGCGGACGATGGCCCTCGTCACGGCCGCCACGGCGCGCCGGGACAGGGTCCTGCGGTGGCTGTTCCAGGCCGCGTCGGCATCGCTGCCCAGGCGCCTCGAACCGGCGGAAAGGGCGGCGTAAGGGCGACGCCTGTGGTCGCGCGCGGGCGCGCAGCTCGGCTGCGCCGAGCTGCAACACCCGTCGCCGTGGCCGTTACCCGGCGGCGTTGTACCCCAGGATGGCCTTGACCTCGAGGAACTCGTCGAGGCCGTGCTCGCCCCATTCGCGGCCGTTGCCGGACTGCTTGAAGCCGCCGAAGGGCGCCTGCTGGTCCGGCGGGGCGCCGTTCAGGTGCACGTTGCCGGTGCGGATGCGCCGCGCGATGGCCCTGGCCCGCTCCGGGTCGCCGGAGGAGATGTAGCCGGACAGTCCGTAGACCGTGTCGTTCGCGATGCGCACGGCGTCCTCGTCGTCCTCGTAGCCGATGAGCGACAGGACGGGACCGAAGATCTCTTCCTGGGCGATCGTCATGTCGTTGGTGACGTGCGAGAACACCGTCGGCCTGACGTAGTAGCCCTGGTTGAGCCCGTCCGGCCGGCCCGGGCCGCCCGTCTCGAGCTTCGCGCCCTCCTCGATGCCCTTCTCGATGAGGCCCTGGATCTTGTCGAACTGCCGTTCGGAGACCACCGGGCCGATCGTCGTGCCTGCCGCGCCCGGGTCGCCGACGTTCACCTGCTCGGCCGCGGCCTTCGCGATCGCCGCCGCCTCGTCCATGCGCGACCGGGGCACCAGCATGCGCGTGGGCGCGTTGCAGGACTGCCCGGAGTTCGTGCACATGCCGAACACGTCGCGGGAGATCGAAGCGCCGAAGTCGGCGTCGTCGAGGATGATGTTCGCGGACTTGCCGCCCAGCTCCTGGGCGACCCGCTTCACCGTCGCGGCGGCGTTGCGCGCCACGTCGATGCCGGCCCGCGTGGAGCCCGTGAAGGACATCATGTCGATGTCGGGGTGCGACGCCAGCGCCGCGCCCACCGTCGGGCCGTCGCCGTTGACGAGGTTGAACACCCCGGCCGGGACGCCCGCCTCGTCGAGGATCTCGGCGAAGATCACGGCGTTGAACGGCGCGACCTCGGAGGGCTTCAGCACCATCGTGCAGCCCGCCGCCAGCGCCGGGGCCACCTTGCAGGCGATCTGGTTGATCGGCCAGTTCCACGGCGTGATGAAGCCGCATACCCCCGCGGGTTCCTTGACGATGTGCGACGTGCCGATGTCCTCTTCGAACTCGTACGTGCGCAGGATATTGAGCGTGGTCATGAAGTGGCCGAGGCCCGCCGGGGCCTGCGCGGCGTTGGCCAGCGGCATCGGCGCCCCCATCTCGGAACTGATGGTCCCGGCCAGCTCGCCCATGCGGCCCTTGAACGCCTCGATGATGCGCTCGAGCAGCGCCGCGCGTTCCTCGCGCGTGGTCTGCGAGTAGGTCTCGAACGCCGCCTTGGCCGCGGCGACGGCGGCATCCACGTCGGCCTGCCCGCCGAGGGCGATGACGTCGATGGCTTCTTCGGTGGCGGGGTTGATGACCTCCAGACGGTCATCGGTGGACGGCTCCACCCACTCCCCGTTGATGTAGAACTTCTGTCGATTGCTCACGATTGCCTCCCCCGTGCGAAATGTCGGAAACGTCGTCCGCCGCCTGCCCCAGTGCGGCGGGTCGGCTATTGTCCATGCAACGCGGGGCGACTTCCACCGCCCCCGGCGGCGCGCAGGCGGCGCGCCCGGTCAGGCGGCAAGCACCTCGCGCGACCTGGAGGTCGCGTTGGAAGTTCGCTGGCGCGAACTTCTACGGCGCAAGCACCTCGCGCGACCTGGAGGTCGCGTTGGAAGTTCGCTGGCGCGAACTTCTACGGCGCAAGCACCTCGCGGTCCTGCAGGTCCTCTCGCGTCAGGCCTTCCCGGTAGCGGGCGGCCAGCACGTCGGCGTCGAACTCGACACCGATCGGGTTCTGCGCGAACGCCGGGCCGCGGAAATACGCGTGCAGGTCCTCCACGCTTTCGAAGTTGTCGATCTGCAGTTCCACGCGGACGCCGTTCGGGTCCTCGTAGTAGAGCGACGTCGTCGGGCCGTGGTTGATCGTCCACGCCGGCGTGATCCCCTCGCCCTTCAGCCGCTCGTAGGTGTGCACGAGGTCGTCGAGGGTCGCGTAGGTGTACGCGATGTGGTCGACGCCCGCCGCCCCGGGCGTGGGGTCCGGGGCGTCCGGCGTGTTCACGAAGGCGAGCCGATGGTGTTCGTCGTCGTAGGTGATGAACGCGATGTAGTCGCTCTCGAACGCCGGCCAGGCATTCAGGACCGTGCGGTACCACTCGACCGTCTCCCGGAACCGGCTGGTCCGGAGGACGGCGTGGGCGAATCTTGCGGGCCGTATCTCTGCCATTTCTCAATCCTCCAGTGATTCGTACACGGCTCTCCACAGGCTGAAGCCGCGCTCGTCGCCGACGATGCCCGCCTCCATCCGGTTCATCACGTAGGAGAAGGCGGCCCGGTTCTCGAGGTCGCACACGACGAGGGAGCCGCCGTAGCCGCCCCAGTAGCAGATCTTGTCGTTCGGCGCGTCGGGCATGAACTCGCCGGGAAACGCGTAGCCCAGCCCGAAGCGGATCGGCAGACCGAGGACATGGTCCACGCCGTCGGTCTGCTCGGCGAGTACGGCGAGGCAACCTTCCGGCGACATCAGCGTCTGGCCGAACGCGGCGCCACGGTTCGCCAGCAGCGTCTGGATGCGCACGATGCTGCGCGCGTTGCCGTGCCCGTTCGCGGCCGGCATCTCCGCCTGCCGCCAGGCCGCGGTCTTCGTGTCCGCGACGTCGACCACGGTGCCGCCGACGGTGCGCTCGGCGATCGAGCCGGGCTCCATCTCGATCATCTCCTCGGGCGTCACCGGGGGCGGGACGAGTTCGGCGATGCGGGGGAAGTGCTTCGGGTCGACGCCGACGTGGAAGTCCGCGCCGAGCGGCTCCGCCAGCTCCTCGCGCAGGAACGTGCCGAGGGACCGGCCGGAGATCCGCCGCACCACCTCCCCCACCAGGTTGCCCTGGGTGATGGCGTGATAGCCGCTCGCCGTCCCGGGCTCCCACCAGGGCGCCTGGGCGGCGAGACGTGCGGCGACATCGTCCCAGTCGTACCAGACGTGCGCCGGGTAGGGGCCGTCGAGCCCCGAGAGTCCGGCGCTGTGACTGAGGAGATGCCGCACCTCGACCCCCGCCTTGCCGTTCCGTGCGAACTCGGGCCAGTACTTCGCCACCGGCGCGTGCATGTCGAGCTCGCCGCGGTCCGCGAGCAGCAGCGCGCAGAGCGCGGTCATGGTCTTCGTGCTCGAGTAGACGTTGGCGATGGTGTCCTCGACCCAGGGCTCCGTCGCCGCCGCGTCGCGGTGCCCGCCCCAGAGGTCGACGACGAACTCGCCCTCGACCGTCATCGCGAACGAAGCGCCGACGTCGCCGAGTTCGGTGAAGTTCCGCTCGAACGCCTCCCGCACCGGCGCGAAACGCCCGTCGCAGGCACCGTGGATGTCCACCATCCGCCGCTCCTCGCGGTCTCGAAAACGGGACAGTATCACACGGACCGCCACCCGGGGATGCACCGGTCGGCGCCCGGCGCCGGTGGAGCCCGGCCGGACCGCCGAGTGGCTGATCTCTCACACAGACCGTGGTCCTTCTCGGTCGCCGGCGAGCGTCATGTCTCCTTCCCGGTTGCCCGCAGTCGCCCGCAAGATGGGATCGTGCCGGCTTTGGACCAGACACCCGCTGTGTTACCGTCATGCGAAACGCGCGCGCGCACGTTTTCCGACCCCGGAGAGCCCGCCGATGGCCGAGACCCTTCCGCTGCAGCCCATCCGGTATCCCGAAACCGACGGGCAACCCATGCCCGACGCTGATTACCAGGGCGATGCTTATCGCTACGTCGTCGAAGCCCTGCGGGCCTGGTTCCGGGATCGCCCCGACGTGTACGTCTCGGGCGACCTGTTCGTCTACCTCGAGGAAGGCAACCCGCGCAACTGCATCGCGCCGGACGCGTTCGTCGTGTTAGGCGCCGGCAATCACCCGCGCATGACCTACAGGCTCTGGGAGGAGCCGGCGGGGGTGCCCGACTTCGTGCTCGAGGTCGTCTCGCCGAGCACCTGGCGCGTGGACCTCGGGGCCAAGCGCGAGCAATACGCGTCCCTCGGCGTCCGCGAATACTGGCTGCATGACCCGCACGGGCGACACATGCAGCCCGCGCTGGCGGGATTTCGCCTCGCCGCGGGGGTCTACGTCCCGCTCGCTGCCACCGACACGGCCGGGGGCATCGCGCTGCACAGCGACGTCCTCGGGCTGCACCTGCATCTCGACGGCGAATGCCTGCGCCTCTTCGATCCGGCGACCGGACGGCACTTGCGCAACTATGTCGAAACGGAGGCCGACCTGCGCACCGCCACGGCCGACCTGCGCACCGCCCGCGCTCGGATCGCCGAGCTCGAACGTGCCATGCAGCGGCACCGGCAAGACTGACCGCCACGCATAGCCCGCCACCCGTCGCGCCGCGCCCCGCGCCTTCAGCCGCCGTCCGCTTTCGCCACGACGAGCGGAATGCGGTCGTTGCCGAAGTGCCTGTCGTTGCCGTCGAAGACCATGGTGGGCGACCCGAACCCGCGCGCTCCACGAGTTGGATGTCCATCATCTGCCACTCCATCGCTGTCCGACAATGGAACGGTTTCACACGCACTGGCGCTAGGAAACCTCTGATCAAGCCCATCCCTGGGCTTGATCAGGTCGCAAGACAAAACGCGGTTTCGTCTTGCTCCACAGATTCAATGGCTTACGCCATCGAATCTGGCGGCAGTGCCGCGCTAGGAGCGTGCGCCGTAGGACACTTGGGGGCCGTGCGAGGGGCGCGACCGCGGCCGAGCGAACGATCTCGGGCGGGTGCCGATGGCTGGTGTGAGAGGGCGACCGATGCCCGCCGCCGCGCGTTCATGCCGAACGGTTCCGAAGAGCCGCCTGGTTATGAACGAACGGACCATGATGCCGCCGTTCAGGCCGCTTGCAGCCCTTGCAGCCGCTTGACGTTCAATGCCAGACAGACCAGGTCCCACTCGCCCCGCACCTTGTCCAGGCCGCGCACGCCGAACCGGCGGAAGCCGAGGACCTCCTTGATCCAGCCGTTCGGCGCCTCCGACAGCCACTTGCGCTCGGCGTATTGCTCGCGCCCCGCGTCGGTCTCCAACTTCGCCGCCATGCGCGCCTTCGCCGGGTGCTTGTCGGCGTCCGCCCCAACGTCGCGGCGGCCCTCCCGGCCCAACGCCACGTGACCGTCCACGCCGCGCTCCTCCAGCGTCGCGAGATCCGCCTCGTTGCAGTACCCCGCGTCCGCCAGCACCGTCGCCGGCCGCTCCCCGTGGGTCGCCTCCACGTCGTCCAGCAGCGGCACCATCCGACCTTGGTCGCTGGCGTTCGACGACACCTCCGTCGCCACGATCAACTGGTTCCCGCCCTCCACCGCGACCTGCGCGTTGTAGCACTGCTGGAAGCCCTCCTGGGACGTCTTCATGATCCGGCTCTCCGGGTCCGTGAAGTTGTCCTGAGCCTTCTCGTCCGGCTCGCCGTACTCCCGCTTGTAGGGCCGGCCGCCCTTCGGGTTGCGCTTCATGCCCGGCCGGCGACCGCGCGCGTCGTCCGCCTCCCGTTGCCGCGCCTCCAGGCGCTTCTTCGCCGCCCGGATCGCCGTCAGCCGAGCCTCGCGCCGCCGCAACTCCGCCGGCAACTCGTCGCCCCGGAAATCCGCCCCGAATCGCTCGTCCTCCGCCGCGTCCGTCTCCCGCGCCCGCTCCAGCAACGCCTTGATCTCGTCCTCCAGACGCCGCTCCTCCTCCAGCATCCGACCGTAGCTCATCGCCTTGCGCTTGCTCGCGTTCGCCCGCACCTTCGTGCCGTCGACCGACAGCTTGCCGAAGTTCGCCACCCCCATCTCCCGCGCCACCCGAACCACCTCCACGAACAGCCGCTTGAAGTCCTCCAGGTGACGCCGCCGAAACTTCCCATCCCCGTTCCTACGGCGCAGCCTTGCATGGAACTACCTCCTTCAGGCGGCTTGTTCCGCCGGCACCAGGGCCAGATTGAAGTGGCTTGCCTGGCGCTGGAGGTGTTTGATCTTGCGCTCGCGGCGCTCGGTTTCCATCGCCGCGAGGTTGGGTTCGACGTAGTCCTCGCCGCGGGTCAGCATGGCGTATGTCAGCCGGGCCAGTTGGTGGGCGGTGGCCTTGACGGCCTTCGCGGAGTCCATGCGGGAGAGGCGCCGGCGATGCGCCGCGCCGATGGCGGTCTTGTTGTTGCGGGCGGTGCTGGCCGCCATGCGCAACGCCTGGCCGAGCCGGTTGGTGCGTCTCGCCGGCGGGCCGCCGAGGCGCTTGTCGCCGCTGATGCGCGTGCCCGGCGCCAAGCCGAGCCGAGAGCAGAAGTGCGCGGCGGTCGGGAAGCGCGACGGGTCCGGCCCGACTTCGGCCGCCAGCGTCAGGGCCGTCTCCACGCCGATGGTGGGTATGGCCGTCAGGTCGACGCCGAGCATGCCGCGCAGCCGTTCGCGCAGGGCGCGCTCGCGGGACCGGGGGATCGGCGCGGTGTCGGCGGGCGCGTGTCGCTCCAGTTCGGCGTCGATGCGCGCCTCGCACGCCTCGATCTGTCCCCGCGGCATGTCGTGGCGCGCCAGCGCCTGCGCCAGCGCGAACAGGTGCTCGTCGCGCCAGTTGCCGCGCAGGCTGGCGGCGATGGTCGCCGCGTCCGCCTTGCAGCGACCGTCGCGGAATCCGGCCAGAACCGCCCCGTCCCGCTCGCCGGCGACGATGGCGCGCACGATCAACTGGCCGGTCTTGCCCATGATGTCGCTTAGCACGTTGTCCAACTGCACGTTCATCAGCGTCAGCGCCTTCTGCATCTGCTGCACCGACCGGCTGCGGTCGCGCACGAGCTGTTCGCGCTGGCGCGCGTACGCGCGCATCGGACAGATCTCGTCGGCCGCGCGGAACGCGCCGCGCAGCAGTCCGTAACTCATCAGTTGGCGGATCCACTGGCAGTCCAGCACGTCGCTCTTGCGCCCGCCGACCCGCTTGGTCGCGCGCGGGTTCACCAGGTGCACCTCGAAGCCGGCACGCTCAAGCACCTCGAACAGCGGAATCCAGTACACGCCCGTCGATTCCATCGCCACGTGGCGGACCCCACACGAGGACAGCCACTCCGCGATCGCCTCCAGGTCGCGCGTGAACGTGCCGAAGTGCCGCACCGGCCGTTCGAATCGCGCTCCGTCCACCGCCACGTAGTGCTTGCGCTTGCCCACGTCGATTCCCGCGCAGTCCGGGTGTACAACCTCCAACGGCGCCGCCGCCTTGCCAGCCATCTCCACATCCTCCACCATCGTTGGGCGAGACCGTGGCGGAACGTTCACTCTTGCATGCGGGGTCGCGACCGAACGGCCGCGCCACCAGCGTCAAAACGCCGATCACGGTCCGGGCCAAACTCCTAGACGGGTGCGAGCACACCAGTGCCTGCAAGGCCTCGCGCCCAGCGCGACCATCCTTATATCGAACGCCGTCGCCGCTGGCGACTCACCAGTTCCCTGCGCGTCAGCGCAGCCAACTGGCTGCGAGAACTCCTAGGGAAGCTCTTGATCAGAGCTTCCCTAGCGGATGCATGAAAAGCTGTATGGGTACAGTATCCAACCAATGCCCAGCCTGGTTCTCAACCGACGCGCAACTACCGCAACGTGCTGCTCACCGAGCGTCCCGGCGGCACGGGGCGTCCGCGATCTACGACACGGCGGTGGCTTGGTGGAGCCGCGGACGAACAGGCGCAATGGCTGATCTCGCACGCCGACGACAGTCCTTCTCGGTCCCAGGAGAGGGTCATGTCTCCTTCCCGATCACCCGGCGTCGCCCGCACGATGGGCGCCCGTGCCGGCTTTGGACCCGACACCCCCTGTGCTACCGTCATGCCAAACGCGTCCTCGCACGCCTTCCGACCCCGGAGAGCCCGCCGATGGCCGAGACCCTTCCGCTGCAGCCCATCCGGTATCCCGAGACCGACGGACAACCCATGCCCGACGCTGACTACCAGGGCGATGCGTACCGCTACGTCGTCGGAGCCCTCAAGGCGTGGTTCCATGATCGTCCCGACGTGTACGTCTCCGGGGACCTGTTCGTCTATCTCGAGGAAGGCAACCCGCGCAACTGCGTCGCGCCGGACGCGTTCGTCGTGTTCGGCGCCGGCAATCACCCGCGCATGACCTACCGGCTCTGGGAGGAGCCGGCGGGGGTGCCCGACTTCGTGCTCGAGGTCGTGTCGCCGAGCACGTGGCGCACCGACCTCGGCGCCAAGCGCGAGAAGTACGCGTCCCTCGGCGTCCACGAATACTGGTTGCATGACCCGCACGGACAACACCTGCAACCGGCGCTTGCGGGACATCGCCTCGCGGAGGGCATGTACGTGCCGCTCCCCGCCGGGGCAACGCGGGATGGCATCGCGATACGCAGCGACGTGCTCGGGTTGGAGTTGCATCTCGACGGCGAACGCCTGCGCCTCTTCGACCCCGCGTCCGCATGTCACCTGCGCGACCTCGCCGAGGCCGAGGCCGACCTGCGCGCCGCCGAGGCCCGGGTCGCGGAACTGGAACGCGCCCTGCGGCGGCGCGGGGAAGACTGAACGCCACGCGCAGCCCGCCGCGGGTGGCGCGGCGGCTTGCGCCTCAGCCCCCTGCCACCTTCGCGACCACCAGCGGAATGCGGTCGTTGCCGAAGTACATGTCGCCGCCGTCGAGGAACATCGTGGGCGAGCCGAAGCCGCCGCGCTCCACCAGTTCGTCCGTGTTGGCGCGGAGACGGTCCTTGTAGTCCTGGGAGCCGATCTTCGCGAAGAAGTCGGCCGCGTCGAGCCCGACCTCCTCGACGATCGGGCGCAGCACGTCGTCCTGCGAGATGTCCTCGAGATCTCCCCAATACCGCTGGAACACCCGGCGCGCATACGGCACCAGGCAGTCCTCCTCGATCGCCACGAACGCCCCGCGCATCGCCTTGACGCTGTTCACCGGGAACACCGGCGGCTGGCCGATCTCGATACCCACGTAGCGCGCCCAGTCGGCGAGGTCCTTGCCGTAGTACTTCGCCTTCAGCGGGACCGGTTTCGCCCGGCCTTCGTAGACGCTCGGGTTGACCGTGTTGAAGACTCCGCCCACCAGAAACGGACGCCACTCGAGGGCCACCGCCCGCGGCGCCATGGATTCCTGGATCTGCTCGAACGCCAGGTAGGTCCAGGGGCTCGAACAGTCGAAAAAGAACTCTAGTGTGTGCATGGAGCCGGAAGCTTATATCATGCCGGCAGTCCCCGACACCGCGCCCCGCCATGGATGACACCGCCCTCCTCGACGAAATGCGCGCCCTCCTCGACGAGGCGGAGCGCGTCGTCGTCTTCACCGGGGCCGGCATCAGCACGGAGTCGGGCATCCCCGATTTCCGCAGTCCCGGCACGGGCATCTGGAACAAGGTGAAGCCGATCGAGTTCCAGGACTTCATGGCGTCGGAGGAGGTACGGCGGGAGTCCTGGCGCCGCCGCTTCAGCGGCGACCGCAGCATGGAGGGCGCCCGCCCCAACAAAGGCCACAAGGCCGTGGCGAAGCTCGTCGCCGAGGGCAAGGTGACGGCCGTCATCACGCAGAACGTGGACAACCTGTTCCAGGACGCCGGGATCCCCGACGAGCAGGTGGTGGAGCTGCACGGCAACGCGAGTTACGCGAAGTGCCTGTCCTGCGAGACCCGCTACGAGCTGGCGGACCTCGAGGCGCAGTTCAAGAGCCTCGGGCGCGTCGAGCCCTGCAGCCGCTGCGGCGGCATTGTCAAGAGCGCGACCATCTCGTTCGGCCAGGCGATGCCGGAGGACGCCATGCTGCGGGCGCAGCGGTTCACCGAATCCTGCGACCTCATGCTGACCACCGGGTCGACGCTGATCGTGTACCCCGCGGCGGGCTTCCCGGAGCACGCCAAGCGGCGCGGCGCGAAGCTCGTCATCCTCAACCGGGAGGCCACGCCCCTCGACGGCATCGCCGACCTCGTCGTCCTCGGCGAGATCGGGCCGGCGCTGTCGTACGTCGTCGGGATCAACTGACGGTGTGACAGTGACGATCACCGCCCCTGGCGCGGCGCGTCGATGGTGCCGAGGCGTCGACCGCTCGCGTCGACGAAGGTGACGGGACCAGGCCAGATGTCGTCGACACCGCGGTCGCCGCGGGCCTCCGAGAGCAAGTCCTGGTCTGCGGGCGCCCCGTGGGTGGCGGGGAGGTCTTGCTTCGGCAGGGTCGCGACGCCTGGCGGCCGGGGCGTGATTCGGAACGGCTCCGCGCGGCCCGGGTCGACTTCGTAGCCGATGTCCGCCATCGACTGCACCGTGATCGCGCTCAGGACGTTGTTGTCGAAGGCGGTGACGCCACGCGTGTCGACCCAACTGGCCCCCAAGCCCATGAGTTCGCCGTAGACGACATCGCCTTCGCGATACCCCGCCCAGGTGCCGCGCCAGTGGCTGCCGTCCACGGGCACCTTGGGTCCGACGTAGTCGGTTCCCCCGGCGCGATCGAACGCCTCTATCGCCAACGGTCCGGCGAAATGCGGGTCGAACTCCCCAGTGTCGCCGTCGGAGCGCAAGCGCCGATGACGATCCCACAGAGTGCCGAAACCCAGCGCATGGGCGAACTCGTGGGCGGCGGTGCCCCGCCACTGTTCGTCCTCCTCCGCTTCGGAGGCCCAGGAATTGGCCTTCGTCTGCAGCCACACGCAGCCCGTGGCCGGGAGCCCCGAGCTCGCGCGAAGCAGGCGCGGGCCGGCGCGGGGTTGCTGCGGGGCGTGATGCACGAACATGCGTACGTCGTCCAGGATCCCGCCGAAGATGGGACCGTCGAAGCCGCAACCCGGCGTGATGGGGGCGGATGAGACATCGACGTCCTCCATGTCCCCCACGATGACCTCGGTCCACCGCTGCGCGGCCTCGGCCACGAGCGTCGCCTGCCGGTCCGAGACATGGCTGACGAAGACCAAGGCGATGTCGAAACGGCCGTGGTCCGGCCGCGGCTCCACGGTCACCGCGACCTCGTGCAGGCCGAACAGTCCGCCGTGATCGGTGGCGGTCAGCGAAACCACCGCTTCGCCGACCCCGACGGGATCGAGCAGGAGCCTGACGCCGGCAACCTCCGCCCTCAGGACGTCCGTGCGGCTGGACCGCGCCGCGTAGCCGAGGGATTCGTCGGCCTCGTCCTCGAAGTAGCTCGTCACGTCGGCGATCTCGCAGCACCGGGGGTCCTTGCGGTGCAGCGCCAGGGGGACGCCTTCCGTAAGCGTGTGCGGCGTGACTCTGCCCAACGCCCTCGGCAGACGATTCGACTCCGGCGAGAACAGCACGAAAGGCTCGGCCACCGCGCTGCTCAGGCCACTGAATCCGGGAACCTCGATCCGCCTGGGAACCAGGCCACGCACGTGGGTGCCTTCTCCGGCGGATCGCTGGGCAACCGTCATGCGGCCTCCGGAACGCGCTCCCGCCGCGATGGTCGTCGCGCGCGCGGACAGCGTGCCGCGTTGCACGCGCACGTCCGTCGTCAGGTCGAACGGCAGGGACGCGAACAGCGCGTCGCGGCCGAACCGGACCGCAATCTCCGCAGGAGCCGGTGCGAGCGGGTCGCGGCTGTCGGTCCTCTCGACCTCCAGCGCGATCACGAAAGGCGCGCCCGGGTTCCCGTCCAGGTACAGTTCCTCAAGGTTGTCCAGTCCGCGGAAGGCGCGGGCGGGCAGAGTCCCGAGCCGGTTGTTCTTCAGGTCCAGGAACCGCAGTTCGGCCAGATTCCCGAATCCCGCCGGCGGCACCCCGGTCAGACGGTTGTTGGCAAGCTCCAGGTGGCGCAGGTTGGCCAGGGCGAAGACGGTGTCCGGAATCCTGGACAGTGCGTTGTCGTCAAGATGCAGGTCCTCCAGGGCATGCAGTCCCGCGAAAAGTCCGTCGGGAAGCTCAGGGAACCGGTTTCGATCAAGGAACAGTTGCCTCAGGCTGGACAGGCCGGCGAAGGTATCGACGTCGAGGTCCGTCAAGCCGCTAACGCCCAACGACAATACCTCCAGACGGGTCAGTTCGCGAAAGATGCCGCGCGGCAGCCCTTGCCCACCGGTGTAGGCGAGCCACAGGGATCGAAGATTGAGGAGGGCGTCGAACTGTCCCTCCGCGAGACTCAACCGGGGGCTGAACTGGATGTTGAGCCGCTCGAGGTTCCAGAGGTCGGAGAAGATACCGTCGGGCAACTCGGTGAGGGTAGGTTGTCCGACATACATCTCCCGAAGGTTGTGGAGCCCCGCGAACAGACCCTCGTCGAATGTCACGGCGGCGTTTTCTTCAAGGTCCAGGAACCGGAGGTTCACAAGGCCGTCAAAGATCCCCGGAGGGAACTCGACGATGGCGTTCCGTGTCAGCCGGAGGCTCCTGAGTTCGACGAGGTTGGCGAAGTCGCCTGGCTTGACCGACGTTAGTCCTCGTCCTTGCACGGACAGGAAGGTCATGCGGTTCAGTTGGAGTCGCGTGACGCGCTCGCAGTCGACCTCGCCCACGTCGGCGAGAATGGCATCCCGGATGGCCGCGGTGCGGCTGCACACCGAGACGATGGGAGCGACACGGCTTCTCTGAAGCGCGCCCGCGGGAGTCCATGCGAGGTCGGTCGTCATGCCCGGAAACCGGCTCTCGAACGCCCGGGCGCCCGCAAGGTCGTAGTGCGCCCATTCGCCGCGTGCGTGCCGCAAGGTCACGGACGACGCTCCGTTCCCGTCGAAGTCGCCGAGCGCGGCGAGACGCCAGGCCGGGGACCGGGCCATGTCCGAAGGGCGGCGCAGCAACGCGCGGGCGCCGTGCATCTCGTAGTAGATCCACTCTCCCGTCCGGTCGTTCCGCAACAGGATGTCGTCGCGCCCGTCCCCGGTGAAGTCTCCGATGCCCTGGAACTCGAAGTCCCGATTGCGCGTCAAGGCGGGGCGGTGGAGGGTCGCCCGCGGCGCATGCATCTCGTAGACGATCCACGTGCCGCGTTCGGCGTGCCGCAGCAATATGTCGTCCCTGCCGTCCCCGTTGAAGTCGCCGGTCCCGGCGACCTCGAAGAGCGGATTCTGCGTGAGCCCGAAATGGCGGAGGATGGGCCGCGCTCCGCCCATCTCGTAATAGAGTCCCGCGCCGGAATCCCCGTTCCCGCGGATCAGGATGTCGTCCGTGCCGTCGCCATTGAAGTCGCCGACGCCGGCGAAGTCGAAGTCGGGGTTCGTCGTCAACCCGGGCGGCCGGCGGTCCCGGACGCCGCTTGCGGTGACCTCCAGGTACAGCCATGCAAGGGTTCCGGAGTCGCGCAACAGGATGTCGGCGTGCCCGTCGCCGTTGAGGTCGCCGATGCCCGCGAACCGGAAGCCGTACCCGCTGGGTATCTCAAGCGTCCGGAGGTCGGCGCCGGTCTCGTCCACGTCGTAGTAGGCCCACGGCTGGCCAAGCCGTTGGTGCAACAGGATTTCGTCCCGCCCGTCGGCGTCGAAGTCGCCCGTGCCGGGCGGACCCGCCGCGGCGAGGCCGGCGGCGAGCAGTCCCGCGGCGGCCGCGGCGGCGGTCCGGCCGGAAAACACCGCGAGCACACGCTGGTTCGTCAAACGACGACGCACGGGGTCTTTGTCCGACGGGCAGGAGCGTGCAGTGGATGCATCGAGAACTCCATGGAACCTGCGAATCCGGCGACCGTCAGGCCATGATGACACGCTTGACTGGTCGCGTCCGCGAAAACGCGGCAGGGCGGCGGCTGCGCCGCGTGCGCGGTGCATCGGCCCTGGACGTCCGGGGTCGCCGCGATGCGGGCTGGCCGACGATGGCACTCTCGTACGCCTCGATTGCCGCCGTCTCGCCATCGATGCCCTGCAGCTCGCCGGCTCCGGGAGAGCACCCGTGGGGCCACGGCTCGCGGCGGCGCGGGAACCGGGCGGCGCTCAGGCGTCTCGTACTTCGGTAGCCTTCCGGCGGATGCGCCCGTCCGGGTCGCGCATCCTCCAGAGGACATGGACGTAGCTGGCGCCCGCCAACAGGAGATACATGCCGGCACCGGACAGCAGGCTCCATGCGATCGCGTGATGGTCCAATGCGGTGGCGATGGCCCCAACGACGGCCGCCGCGAGTGCCAGGATGCCGGAGGATCGCAGGTGGAAGACGACGCGAGTCCGGCTCCGCGCCAGCCGCAACGGCGGGCGGTCACGAGCGCCGGGCATGCCGCCGGACCCTTCTGCCCGAATGATCGGGCGCACGGGCCCGCGTCGGGGGCGGTACGAAGCGCATCGTGCACGGCAGGTCGGTCGATTCCGGATCCCGCACGTCCACGCGCCGATCGCAGGGGCGGACGGCCCCGGTGCTCCAGGTTGGCCAGTCCGTCACGCGTGGCGGGACGTCGAGGACGACGTGACTCACGAGCTGCCATTGCAGGGCGACCGGATCGAGCCGCTGGTCGTCCCTGAGGTGGTGGAGATGGGGACTCGCGCCCCCGGCGGTCGATCGGACGCGCATCAAGGTCTGCACCCGGTCCGTTTGGCCAGGACCGCGGGCGCGGCCGACGTGGCCTGACACCGTACCTCCGCTTGTCCCCCCGTGCCGGCGGTCAACGCGCCGTCGACCATCTCGACGCGAGCGACAGCGAACGCGGTCATGAACAAGACGCCGGCGGTGGCGAGCCGGCGGCAGGCGGAAGTCATGCGGAAGAGGTCCCTCTTCGAATCGAAATCGACCGTGCCAACCGGGCGCCGTCGACCGCGCTCTACGGTTTCCGCATCGTAGCGGTTGCGCTCGCAGCGTGACATCGAACTGGTGCAGGTACCGTCCGCCGAGCGATCGAGCCACCCGATCGCCGTGCATGTTGCGGAACTCACGAGTTTACGGGGCGGAGCATTCGGCGCGCAGGCGAGGCATTTTACCTGAGTGGGGAGAGCGCCCCTCCGGGATTCCGTCGCGATGCGGATACAGGCACACCGCACGTTGTCTCGGAGCAGCCCCGACGGCAGGCACGTCTACACGGCATCATGCTATCGAGGCGGGCATCGCCCGTGGAAGTCTTCAGCGCGGAGCAGTAGGCCGGCGAACCGCAGGCAGTCGCCGTTGACGCAGATCGTCTCAGGGGGATGCGCGCGCCAAGAACGGACTGGCCGGATGTCCCGCGGGACGGAATCGGCGTGTGTCTACCGGGCCGCGGCCAGCAACTGGTCCGCGAACGTCTCGATGTGCTGGATCCGGCTGCAGGTCCGGACCTCGAGGCAGTACGGCGCGTAGCGCCGCATTTCCGAGTCCCCGTCCGACCAGCGGTCGCGCGTCTCCGGGTTCAGCCAGAACACCTGCTTGACGCGCTGCGAGATCTCCTTCAACAGCTGCGCCTGCGGGTCGAAGTAGTTGTTGCGGCCGTCGCCGAGCACCACCACCGTCGAGCGGCTGTCGAGGTCCTTGCCGCAGAGTTCGCGGAAGTCGCGGAAGGCGCGCGCGTAGTCCGTCGTGCCCTTCCCCCAGTCGAACAGCGCCTGCTCGAGGGCTTCCTCGGGGGCCTTGCGGCCAAAAGTGTCCGTCACCTCGCCCAGCGCGCTCGAAAAGGCGAAGGCCCGCACGTTCGGCAGCACGTCGGTCAGTTCGTACAGGAACAGCAGCAGGAACCGCGAGACCTGCGCCACGGAACCGCTGACGTCGCACAGCACGTATACCGTCGCCTTCTCGCGTTTCACCCGCCGCCAGTGCGGCTCGAAGATGGCGCCGTCGTAGGCGACGTTGCGCCGCAGGGTCTTCTTGAGATCCAGCACCCCGCGCGCGGCGCGCCGCTGCCGGCGACGGTGTTCGCGGGCGAGCTTCCTGGCGAGTCTCTCGACCACGCGGCGCACCTCGGTGTGGTACTCCACGGGGATGCGGTCGAGGTTGGCGCGCAGCGCGGCCTCGAGCAGGGCGCGCCGTCCCGTGGCGTCGACGTGCAGCTTGTACTGGGCGTCCACGTAGTCCCGGATCTCGCCGTGGAAGTACTGCCGCAGATAGCGCAGGAGCGGATCCGCGCCGTTGCCCGTCCCGCCCCCCGCGATGAACGCCTCGAGCTCGTCGAGCGCCAGCGCCTTGGCGATCTTCCCCGCGTAGGCACGCTTCTCCCGCAACGTGCGCATGGCGCTGATGCCGGCCTCTTCCGCCGCGTGCTGCACCACGAACGCGAGGTAGTCCCGCTCGTCCGCCAGTACGCTGTCGATGGTCCGCACCAGCCCGCCCGAGAGGTGCTCGCGCATTTCCTCGACGAACTTCTCCCGGTCCACGCCCCCCAGGAACGTCCGCTGCGCGGGCTGCCGGAAAGCGAGCTGCAGGAAGAAGCGGTCGAACGCGTCCTCGAAACGCTCCTTCTCCTCGCGCGTCTTGGCGAGGGCGAGGCCAAGGGCGTCACGCAGCAGCCGCTTGTTCTCGATGCCCACCCGCGAGACCACGTCGAAGGCGTCGAGGGTCTCCGCCGGGGAGACCCGCACGTCGGCGTTGCGCAACGCCTGTACGAACCGCGAGAAAGTGACATCCATGAGGCGACGTAGTATAGGACCGATGCCAAACGCCGACCGACAGGCGGTGCTCGCTACCGTAGGCGCCCTGATGCCGGACTGGCGGCCGGACCGCATCGACGCCGTCACCTACCTGCCGGGCGGCTACGCGAACGACAACTACCGGTTCGCCTACGAGGGCGCGGCATACGCCATCCGCATCGCGCGGCGTCCCGGCGCCGACCGCCAGGCCGAGGCCCGCTTTCTCCAACTCGCATCGGCGCCGCACGTCGTCGCCTTCGACGCCGGACGCGGGCACCTGCTGACCCGCTGGATCCAGGGAACGCTGCTCGCGGACATGTCCGTCCCACCAGCGACGACCGCCGGATACCTGCGCGCCCTGCACGCGGAAATCCCCGCCGGCGTCCGCCGCTACGACCCCCTGGAGGCCATCCGCCGCGACCTCGACGCCGCGGACGCCGTAGCCCCGCTCGCCGTCTTGGCGCTCGAACGACTCGACTGGACGCCGGCGGAACTGCGCGGCTGCCACAACGACCTCAACCCGTGGAACGTCCTGCACACGGACGGCGGCTGGCGCACCCTCGACTGGGAGTTCGCCGGCGACAACGACCCGCTCTTCGACGTCGTGTGTCTCGGCCACGGACTCGGCTACGACGACGCGGCGCTCGCGGGTCTTGCGGCCGCGTATTGCGAACCCGAAGGCGTCCCGCCGGCCAGACTCCTCGACATGCGCATCGTGTTCGAGCTGCGGGAACACGCTTGGGCCGCGGGCCAGATCGCCCTGGGCAACGACCGCGTCGAAGTCCGTGCCCAGGCGGTGGAATCCGAGGCCGCGCTACGCGTCCTGCTCAAGCGCCGCGAGGGCGCATCCTAGACGGGCGCTCCCGTACCCGCGCACGATGTCGAAACGCTCTCCTCCCGACACCAGTATCCCGCGGTAGACCTCGAACAGCCGTTCCCGGCCCCGGGGTGACTCGCGCAGGGGGTCCGGCTCCCAGGGCAGGTCCGGCGCGGCCAGCAGGTAGCGGCGCGGCGCCTGCGCCGCGGAGGCACGGAGGAGCCAGTCCGGCAGCGCACCGTACTTCTCCCGCCACCACACCCGTATGACGAGGAGATCGGTATCCAGGATGACCGGGGACCGCCCGTCCGCGAGCGCCCCGGCCTCCAGGGCCGCCTGTCCCCGCGCGATGGCCTCCACGTCCGCCGGCCCGTAGTCCGTTCGCACCCCGAGGTAGTCCCGCGCGTACTCCGCCACGAAACCGACGCCGAAGTGCCGCGCCAGCCCCCGCGCGAGCGCGGTCTTGCCCGTGCACTCAGGGCCGACGATGGAGATGATGTGCATCAACTGGATATTGACTGGAACGGTAATGAACGATGAACGAGGATCGTAAGTGATGGCAGCGATTGATCCCCACAGCTACAACGTCACGGTGCGTCAAATCGTCTTTGAGGGCGAGACGCTATTCGAGGCGCGCGTCAAGGAACTGCCCGACGCCCGCGACTACGCCGAGTCGGCCAACGACGTCTACGATTTGGCCATCGATACGATCGAAACTTCGGCAGCGATTTTCGCACGGGACGGTCGCGCCTTCCCGCCGCCCTGCCAACCCACCCGAGGATTCCGCTAGAATCGCCCTCCCCGTCACGAGTCCCGATCGGACGGAGCCGTCATGGCGAAGACCATAGCGATCGTCGAGGACGACGCCGACCAGCGCGCCAACTACGCGGACGCCATCACCAGCAAGGGGTACGCGGTGGCGGAGTACGCCAGCCGCGGCGGCGCGCTCGAGGGCTTCGAGCACAACCTCCCGGATCTGGCCATCCTCGACATCGTGCTCGGCGAGGAGTTCGACGCCGGCTTCCAGCTCTGCCGCGACCTGCTCGCACGGGCGCCGACACTGCCGGTGATCTTCCTGACCGAACGCATCGACGAGATCGACAAGATCTCCGGCCTGCGCCTCGGCGCGTGGGACTATCTCCCTAAGCCGATCTCGCTGGAGTATCTCGTGGAGCGCATCTCCTCGCTGCTGCGCATCGACGAGGTGCGCTCGAGCGGGTCCGACAGCGCCGGGCCGAGCGCGCGCCGCCTCGGCGACCTGACCATCGACCAGGACGCGCTGCTGGTCTCCTGGCAGGGCACGCGCATCGACCTCTCGGGCACCGAGTTCCGCATGCTCGCGAAGCTCGTGCGCCAGCCCGGCCACGCCGTCAGCTACGACACCCTCATGAACGCCACCATGCAGAGCCTGGTGACGAACAACACCATCAACACGCACATGCGCAACATCCGCAAGAAGTTCGAGAAGGTAGACCCGGAGTTCGCCAGCATCCGCAGCGAATACGGCTTCGGCTATCGCTGGGCCGCCCAGTGAAGATCGGCTCCAAGATCCGCGGCCCCCGGCTCGGCACCAAGCTGACGCTGCTTGGCGTGGCCCTGCTCGTGCTGCCGTACTTCTCCTACCTGCAGCTCGTCGAGATGGAGCGCCTGCTGATCCAGGGGCAGTCCCATGCGCAGCTCTTGACCGCGGAGGGCATCTCGACGCTGTTCAACGGCCGCGAGCACCTGTTCGCCGATCTGCCGGTCAACCCGAAGGACTACGAGTCGCTGCGGGCCCACCCGATCGAGAGCCCGGTCCGGCTCGACGGCGCGCCGACGGAGTGGGGTGACGTGGAGACGCGCGTGCTGCGCTTCGGTGGAGACGGCGCCGGCGCCCGCCCGGACGGCGCGTTCGACCTCGTCGCCGGCGAGCGCGGCGGCGACCTCTACGTATACATGGACATCCGCGACGACCGACAGATCTTCCGCGACCCCCGCTACCTCCGCCTCGACAACGCCGACCACGTGCGTCTCAGCTTCATTCGGCCCAACGGTGAAGAGGGCCGGGCCGCGATCACGCTGCAGGAACCGGGCGTGACCACCACCTACTGGATGCAGCCGGACTGGGGCTTCGCCGAGACGGGCGCGCCCGAAACGCGGATCAAGGGTTACGTCACCGCGTCCGCCGAGGGTTACCGGCTCGAGTTCCGCATGCCGCTCACCCTGCTCGGCTCGCGGCGCTACTTCGGGCTCTCGTTCGTCGACGTGGACGATCCGGAGGCACGCGCGATCCGGGCGATCACGCAGACGTTGCCGACCGCCGGCAAGGAAGGGTTCCACCTCGCCGTCTACCGTTCGCCCGAGGTACTCAAGATCATCGAGGGGCTCGGCTACTCGGGCGCGCGCATCCAGGTCATCGACCCGCAGCATCGCGTGCGGGCGGATACCGGCGGCTACCAGACCGGCCCCGCGCCGCACGCGGAGCGCGACTGGACGCTCCAGGTGCGGGCCTGGTTCCGGGAGATTCGCCTCTGGGTGCAGGACCTGACGGGCCCGCCCGACGCCACCGCGGCGGACTCCGAGGCCGTGCCGGAAGCAGCCATCGCGGCCGCCCTCGCCGGCGAACCCATCGCCACGCGCCGCCTGGTGGACGACGGCGTCGAGATCATCGTGGCGGCCCATCCCATCGTCTCGAAGGACGCCGTCCTCGGCGCCGTCGTCGTCGAGCAGGACATCGACCACATCCTGACCTTTCAGCGCGAGGCGCTGGAGCAGGTGATGGTGGTGGCGGTGTCCTGCCTGCTCGCGGTGTTCCTGGCCATGGCGGCGTTCAGCGGACGCCTCGCGTGGCGCATCCGCAACCTGCGCCGCGAGGCGGCCCGCGCGATCGACCGCTATGGACGGCTGCGCAAGCAGTCGCTCAATGCGGAGCGGCGCGCGGGGGACGAGATCGGCGACCTGTCGCGCAGCATCTCCACGATGCTCACGCGCCTGCATCAGCACAACAGTTTCCTGGAGAAGATGCCGCGCACGCTGCGCCACGAGATCAACAACCCGCTGAACGTGCTCGCGACGTCCCTCGAGAGCCTGGCCGACCGCGTCGAGGAACGGGACGAGAAGTACCTCAACAGCGCGAAACGCGGCGTGCTGCGCATCGGCGCCATCGTGCAGAACCTGGCCGACGCGGCGAACCTCGAGGAGTCGCTCGTGGCGGACGACTTCGAGGTCGTCGACATCGGCCGGCTGCTCGGCGACTACGTGAACAACTTCCGTCTGTCGGAGCAGCGGCACCCCATCGTGTTCCGAGGCGTGGCGGAGCCCGTGTACGCGCGCGTGGCCGACTACCGCATCGAGCAGATGCTCGACAAGATCGTGGACAACGCGATCGACTTCCACCACGCCGACAGCCCCATCAAGGTGCAGCTCGACAAGGAGCGGGACTTCCTGCGCATCACCGTGGCGAACCGCGGACCCACCCTGCCGGAGACCCGGGAGGAGTCCCTCTTCGAGTCGATGGTCAGCCACCGCGGGCCCCACAGCCGCATGCATTTCGGACTGGGACTGTACGTGGTGCGCGCGATCGCCGAGCACCATGGCGGGACCGTGCGCGCACTGAACCTCGTGGACGGCTCGGGGGTCGCCATCATGGTGGAACTGCCGCGCACGAGCGACGCCGCCGCAGCCGCGCGCGCGGACGAACGCCATCGGTCAACGCCTCGCGGCCATGACGGTGAAGAGGTCAAGGGGAACGCACAGACTCTCCGAACCGGCTAGACGACCCCGAGCCAATCGCGTCTCGACCCCAGCAGCGTCCCACGGTGCACGGACCACGAACCTGAGCAGTTCACCAGACGCCGTGTGGCATACTCCAATCATGCAGTACAAGAGCAATCCCAAACACTCAGATCCTTGGCAGAGGGGCGCGAGAGGTTCACTGTGCCCAAGCGAAGTCCGCCCCCTTGCCCCTCAACTCTTGGCCGGTAGCCATTTGGTGGGAAGCAAGCGTTTCGCTACTCACGAGGGACGGGCTTACTGTGCGCAAGGGACCCGGGATGACGTATGGCACGGCTATCCGGTCGGATGGAAGGAAGTCCCGCACTCACTCCGTCTTGCGTGGCGCCGGACTGGGCTCGTAAGGCAGCGCGATATCCGGCGCAACTGGGATTGAGGCCGCTCCGATGAGCCGTTGGGAGCGACTCGCTGGCGATACCCGCGTCTTCGCGGCGAAAATCGGCTTCTCTGACGATCCGGACCCGGGGCAGGGAGCCGCAGAAGATGTCTCGCAATCCTGGGGCGCGTTTCAGCTTTGGGCAGGTGGCTTGAACCTGTGCGCGCATCAGGAGCTGGGGGAGCGCATCGAGTCGGTGCACTGGTACCTGCTTCCACTGCTAGAGTGGTTCGCTCGCTGTTGGGATCCGATGTTCCACGAAGAGCGACTTCCCTGTAGCAACACCGCTACGCAGGCTTGGACGGCATTGAAAGACGCTCGTTTCGCGCCTCCTTCAGCAGACGAGGACACAGAACTCGCCTGGGAGTCGGACTGGCAAGGCTGGTGGTCGCGGCACGCGCTTGTAGCCGCACGTGATGGCGGCATCTTTCCGGATGTAGTGTTCCGTCGCCTTCGTGACTCGGTCGAGATCTCTTGGGGGAACACCCCAACTCAGGGAACCCCCGATCACGTGATCTTTGAGGCGAGTGCGTCGCGCGCCATCACTCTGCGCCCAGCCGAGGTCGCAGAGCCTCTCTACGCCGTGCTCACGGCGGCAGCCGGTTACCTGAGCAGCACGCTACCCTCCTCGAATAGGGTGCGCGAAGTCGAACGCGACCTGCGGCGCCTGTCGACCTCGCGTACAGACCATCGGATGATGTGGCTCGCCGGCTTGGGTGTCGATCACGACTCCGTACGCCGGGGATGGCGACGCCTAAAGCGCCAACTGGCGGAGCTGTCCAAGCCCCAACGTGCCGCTTTGCTCGCAGCACACAGTAGCTCTCGACTTGTCGTCGAGGGTTCGTGTCATGCCGCCTTGATGTTCGGCTCATACGCACCAACCATCGCCAAGCCGGATGTGTTGGCGCTTGCCAAAGTCATGATCCACCTGTCCAGACTAGAGAAGGAACCGGACCCGTTGGCAGAGCTGTGTCACGACGTGCCAGTGAGTCCGGGAGCGCAGCCATGGACACAAGGCTATGACTTGGCCGTGGAGCTTCACGATAGGATCGGCTTGCCCGACAACGGCGCAGACTTCGTGGATGTGGAGGCAGTGCTCGCTCAGCTTGGCGTTGAGGTTACGGAAACACGTTTTGACGATGACTCGGTGCGTGGAGTCGCCATTGCAGGCCCGCGCCACCGGCCCGGGATGGCATGGAACGCCGCCTGCCCTTTCAACCAAAGCCTTCAAGGCCATCGATTCACGCTGGCCCACGAACTTTGCCACCTGCTATTCGACCGCCATGCGGGCAGACGATTGGCTATCGCCAGCGGGCCTTGGGCACCTTTCGCCGTGGAGCAACGCGCCAACGCATTCGCGGCGATGCTGCTTATGCCAACGCCGCTTATAGTACGGGCTGTGTCTCAGATGGAGGAACCAATCACTACCGCGAACGGCGTGGCTGGAGTGGCCAGCACTCTGCGGACTGGCTTCGAGGCCACACTCTGGCACCTACAGAACCTTGCCTTCATCGACGACTTCCAGACACAACGCATCAGGGCAGAAGGCAGGGGCGCCGCACGCTAGTAGACCGTCTACGGGACACCAGACTAGGCCAGGGCGTACTCCGCGTCGACCACCACGTCGCCGTCACAGGTCACCTCGCCCCGTTGCACGAGGTAGGCCATGGCCGCGAATACGCTGCGCGCCGCGGCCGGGTACATGAACTCCGGCAGGTCGGCGTACATCGAGGGCACCATGTCGCGGATCCGCCCCACCCCGCCGGCCAGGCACGCCTTGATCTGTTCCTCGCGCTCGACCCGGTGGGCGATGAACGCCGCAACGTGCGGCTTCGGCGCCGTGATGGCGGGTCCGTGGGTGGGCCAGTAGAGCGCGTCGTCCCGTTCGAGCAGCAGTTCCAGGCTCGCCATGTAGCTGCGCATGTCGCCGTCCGGGGGTGACACGATGCTCGTCGACCAGCCCATGACGTGGTCGCCGGAAAAGAGCGCCCGCTCTTCACGTAGCTGGTAGCAGATGTGGTTCGACGTGTGTCCGGGCGTGTAGACGCACTCGACGGACCAGCCGTCGCCCTCGATCACCTCGCCGTGGCGCACGCGGACATCAGGAACGAAATCCATGTCGCCCCCCTCTTCCACGACGACGCCCTCCTCCTGCTTGCCGGCGCCGTGGGGGCCGTAGCCGTAGGTGGCCGCGTCGCACGCCCCCCGCAGGAGCGCGCAGCCCGGCGAGTGGTCGGCGTGGGTATGCGTGACCAGCAAGTGCGTGATCGTCTCGCCGCGGGTCGCCTCGAGGAGTGCGTCGATATGCCGCGGGTCGGCCGGCCCGGGATCGACCACCGCGACGTTGCCGCGACCGAGGATGTAGGTGCCCGTCCCGTACAGCGTGAAAGGGCTGGGATTGTTGGCGACGACCCGCCGGATGTGCGGCGACACGACGGCGGACACTCCGTACTCGAAGTCCAGTTCCCGCCGGAAAGGAATTTGAACGCTCATCTGGACCGCCGCGTGTCTGCCGGACCGCGAAGCGTATCAGCGCCCCGCAAACGGAACCAGTCGGCTCCGCGTCCTGTCTGCGTCCTGTCGGCTCCGCGTCCCGCCCGACCACGCCGACCGGGGCTTCCGTTCCCGACCGCCCCGCCCCGGCGAGGCGTCAGTCGTCCCCCGCGGCCGGCCCCGGTTCCGCACTCCAGTCGTCCCGGAGCGCGCGCCACTCGTCCACCTCCGGCGTAACGGTCAGCGCCAGATCCAGGTAGTAGCGCGCTTCCGGCGCGAGACCGACCTCGAAGGCTTCCTTCGCCACCGCGGCGAGGCGCTCGGCGGTTCGTGCCAGCAGCTCCGACGCGCGCGCGTTGCCGCGGTCGAGGCGGATGACCTCGCGCAGCTTCGCCACGGCGTTCGCCTCGGCCGGTTCCGTGAAGAATCCGTCCCGGAACAGCGTCCGCGCCTCCGCGAGCAGGCTCGCGACCGTCGCCAGGCGCTGCTCTTCCGCGTCGAACAGCAGGTGCATCTCGTTCACCGTCGCCTCGCCGAGACCCACGGCGACGGCCCGGTCGAGGAGATGCTGCGCGCCGGCGAGATTCCCCACGCCGAGCACCCCGCTGAACTGGACCAGCACCTGCGCGGCGACCTCGGCGAGCCCCTGCTGCGCGACCGCGTTGTCGGGATCCGTCGCGAGGACGCGAAAGTAGATCTCCGCCGCATTCGCCGCCGCGGGGTCCACCAGCGCCGCCGTCGTGCGCAGGTCCGCGGCACGCCGCAGCATCTCCTCGATCTCCTGGGCGAGCGTTTCCGCCTGGCTGATGAGCAGCCGCACGCGGGCGAGTTCCGGATACTCCGGGTTCGCGCTCGAGGCGCGGCCGAGCTTGTTCATCGCATCGCCGACATCGCCCTCGTTGACGGCGTCTTCCGCGAGCCCCGCGTAGTGTCCCGCCAGTTCGCGGAGACGCGCGCGCGCCTCCTCGTTGCCCGGGTGGCGCCGCAGCACTTCCTGGTAGGCCTGGATCGCGGCCGCCGCCGACGGTTCGTGCGACATGCTCTGAGTCGCGAGCAGCGCCCGCGCGCCGGCCAGGATCGAGTCCGCCCGGCGCCGCTCGGACACGCGCTCGAATAGCACCGTGAGTTCCGAGTCCTGCGGAAAGATGCTGAGCGACTCGGTGAGCTTGGTCTCCGCGATGGCGAAGTCCTCGGACTCGATGGCCTGCGCGATGTCGTCCTTCCAGGCGGTGGCCAGCGTCGACAGCGCGAGCACCGCTTTCTCGTGCCCCGGCGCCCGGTCCAGGACGCGCCGATACGCCGCCACGATGGCGGCGAGGCTCTGGTTCGGGTCGCGGCGCAGCGCCTCCGCCGAACTCCACGCCTGCTCCACTTCCGGGTGCTCCGCGAGCCCCGCGCGCGCGAGCAGGGTCGCCGCCGCGTCCGGCTGCGTCATCCCGATGTACCCGCCCGTGAGCACGGCGAGCACCAGCGCCGCGCCGACCGCGACCGGCGCCACGCGGACGCGCGCCCGGGACCCGTCGTCGAGCCCGGCGCGCGCGGTGTCGCGCCACCGGTCCACGCCCGCCGCGAGCACGTCGATCTCGGAGGTGGACACGAGGGCCCGGACGACCGCCGGCCCGGGCGTCACGTCCTCGAAGCGCACCGTGTCCAGGGCCCGCACGATCTCCGCGCCGCTGCGGAAACGGCGGTCCGGGTCCGGCGCCAGGAAGGTGTCGATCAGTTCCTGGAGCGCGGCGAACCGCTCGGGCAGCCGGGGCGGCACCGGCGCGGGATGGCGCACCACCGTGGCGCCGTCGTGGTCGTGCGCGTGCGGAACATCGCCCGTCAGCATCTGGAAGAAGACGACGCCGAGGCCATACAGGTCGGACCGGCCGTCGAGGGCGCGCCCCGCGGCCTGTTCCGGGCTCATGTAGCCGGGCGTCCCCACCGCGGGCACGCGGCCACCTCCCGCATCGACATCGGCGAGCGCCCCGTCGACGAAGTCGATCAGCACCGCCGTACCCGGGTCCCGGAACAGGATGTTCGACGGCGTCACGTCCCCGTGCAGGCAGTCGCGGGCATGCGCGTGGTCCAGCGCGCGCGCCAGTTGTTCGGTGCAGCGCAGCAGTTCCGCGAAAGAGATGCCGCCGCGCAACCGCGCGTTCAGGTCGCCGCCGCGCAGGTACTCCATCGCCACATAGAGCGCGGAGCCCGCGAGCCCGACGTCGTACACGGTGACCACGCTCGGGTGATCGAGCCGCGCCGCACGGCGAGCGCGCCGCCACGCCAGGTCCGCGCCGGCCCCGAGCTGCACCACCTTCAGCGCGACCGGCCGGTTCGATCGCTGCTCGGTCGCGAGGTAAACGCGGGTGTCCCCGTCGCCGCCGTCCCCATCGCCGCCCCGGCCCCCATCGCCGCCCCGGCCCCCGCCCCCGCCGAGAGCGCGCTGGTTGCGGTAGCCCGGCACCTCCATCAGGGCGGCTCCGTCACGTTCAGCCAGCCGATCTCGCCCTGCACCATGTGACCGAGGACGAACCGCCCCCCGACCACGTAGGCCTCGCCGTCCAGGCGCACGGCGGTGCCCCGGCCGTGCGCGCGGCCGTTCACGCACTCCTCGCTGGTGAACATCCACGGCTGCCCGTCGAGGGCCACCCGGCAGCGCTGGTCCTCCGCAATCACCGTGTCCTGCACGAGATTGCCGTCGACCCACTGCTGGAAGTACCGATCCCCGTCCGGCACGCTCTTCACGCCATGGCCGTGCATGCGATTGCCGGTGAACTCGCCCTGGTACACCGTGCCGTCCCGCCAGTAGTACGCGCCTATGCCCTCACGCTGGTTCGCCGCCCACTCCCCGACGTAGCGGTTGCCGTCGTGCCAGGTCTGCGTACCCCAGCCGGAGCGCTCGCCGCCGAGGAAATCGCCTTCGTAGATGTCCTGGTTGTCCCACACCAGGCGCCCGCTGCCGCTGATCTCGTTGGAGCGGAACTCCCCCGTGTAGACATTGCCGTTGCTCCAGGTGAGCTGCCCCTCGCCCTCGCGGCGGTCGTTGACGAAGCCGCCCTCGAACACCCGGCCGTCCGGCCAGCTCAGGCGGCCACGGCCTTGCCGGCGGTCGTTGGCGAAGCGCCCCTCGAACACCCGGCCGTCGGGCCAGTAGATCGTCCCCGCGCCGTGCATCTTGCCATTGTGGAATTCGCCCACGTAACGGTGCCGATTGCTGATGTAAGTGCCCTGCCCGGTCGGCACGCCGTCCACCACCTCGCCCTCGTACACATCGCCGTTCGGCAGTTCGATGCGCCGCGTCGCGGCGTCGGCGGTAACGACGAGGAGCATCGCCGCGAGTGCGACGAGGTGGCGCGTCGGCGGTGGTGGAGCCTTCGAGACGCAGTCCATATGCGCGACACCCGAAAACCGGGCGCCGATTTTAGCAAGGCCGCGGGGGAATTCGGGAACGTGGAGCGGCACGTGCGGGGGCTGGCAGCTCGTGACGAGGTCGGCCATCGGCCCGTAGCGCGCGATGACCACGATCCCCGACGCCGAGATCGCCTCCGCGAGGCCCGCCGCCGCGATCTTCGAGAGCTGCTCCACGCTGCGCACCGGATAGCGGCCGGCGCTCGTCTCTCCCGACAAGGGAACAGGGCTCGACGAGATGGTACCGACTCATGGGTCGCGACTCTCCGTCGACCCGGACGCGACTTGGGCGGCACGCTGCATGATCGCCTTGTCAACGAGCCCTCGCACCATCGCTTCCATTCCTACGTTGCGCACTCTGGCAGAGAAAGCCAAGGGGCCAAGTGAGGCGAATAGCTTGCCCACCAGCTCATCGGCAAAGCTGCTCGACACCAAAGGGACGGCATTCCAGTCGAGTAGCAAGGGCTTCGTTGGTTCGGCGTTCAGCAAGTTCAAGCACTTGGTGCGAAGCTGTCGCCCAGCAGGCCTGGAACCGAATCCAGTGGACTCTTCCCCGAGCTTCAACACAACGGCGTCGCCTCGCTCAGTCTGGTACTGCAGTTCGATGACGTCCGTAGGCTCCGCCGGCGCACCATGAAAACCCAGCGCCTCCGAGAGATGAAATCGCGAGTCAAGGCCGATCTCTGCATATACGACCGTTCCCCGGAACCTCTGAGCTTCCCTCCTCTTGTAGACTTTTACATCGGATCCTAACTCGTTATCTTCCAGACTCTGATCCGTGCGAGCGACAACTTGAGCCAACCCTGACGTAATCTCCAATGATCCCCTGGACATCGTCGCGATTCTCAGTGCGCCCGCAATACCGTTGCCTTGGCCCGCATCAGGACTTCGCGTGACGCCAACCTTCATCGCCTCGCCGATTGCCTGCGCATCGGTCCGAAGATCGGGATGGCCTTCACGAAGCGACTCCAATATGCCCTTCCCAGAGTCGGCAACGCCGAACGCAACCTTGCCGGCATCCCTGAACGCGCTGACCTGAACGAACCCTCCGTCCACGCACTCCGCGTGATTCAGAACGTTGTCCGTAATCTCGTTGATCGACCACTCCAGGCCGGCGATTACATCGCGCTCCAGCGTCATGCTGCGCATCACGACATCCATGAACTCATTGACCAGTCTCTGTTGTTCGACCCAACTCGTGAACCGCTGGGCAGCCAAGTGACGATCGTGAACGGTGTCACTCTTCTCATAACGTTGAGGGTCCAAAAAGTGCGCCCAATTGGTGTTCCGAAACAATCGCGCAAGCTCCCCCGCGTCAGGAAGCTCCACGGAGATGTCTATCCCCTCGCGCCGCAAAGCATCCACGCTCGGCAGGAGTGGGATCATGCCGTTGGGAAACGCCGCCTCACAGACAGAGAAGTCCAAGACGATGTCCTGGTATCCCCGACGGAGGCAGTCGTGCAAGCACAGCATGAACTGGCGGTGTGCAAACGGGTTCGCCCGTCCGAGGAACCGAACCCGGTTCCCCTCGCGCACAACCACGCGCGGTGCATGCCTGCCGCCATTCGCCACAGCTGTCGCCCGCTTCAAAGGGGGCGCGAAGTATGAGCCTAGCCCCTAGCGCCCCGCAACGTTGCGTCGAGCGTCACACGCCGCTGACCGAGCGGATCTGGATGGCGTCCACGCGCGCTTCGGCGAGCACGTCCGAGAGGACCACCACGCGCGCTTCCGGCGCAATGCCCTCCCGGTCGCGCAGCGCCCCGAGGGCGGTCTGGATGGTTTTCTCCGGTTGCGCGGAGAATGCGGTCCGGTAGGCGTA
This sequence comes from Pseudomonadales bacterium, assembly GCA_963664635.1. Classification (GTDB taxonomy): domain Bacteria; phylum Pseudomonadota; class Gammaproteobacteria; order Pseudomonadales; family Azotimanducaceae; genus VXNE01. The sequence continues at coordinate 3,689,749 of OY761542.1, forward strand.
CACGCCCCGGTTCAGCATCAGCCGGCGGCGCGCCTGGCTGTTGTTGGTGAACACGTAGATCGGCACGTGCGGGGGCTGGCAACTCGTGACGAGGTCGGCCATCAGCCCGCGGCGCGTGATGACCACGATCCCCGACGCCGAGATCGCCTCCGCGAGGCCGGCCGCCGCCACCGCGAGATGATGCTTGTCCGTGTCGGTCTCGAGGTCCCGGGCGAAGCCGAGGCCGGGAAAGCGCTCGCTGGCCGCCGCGATCTTCGAGAGCTGCTCCACGCTGCGCACCGGGTAGCGGCCGACGCTCGTCTCTCCCGACAGCATGACCGCGTCGACGCCCTCGTAGATCGCGTTGGCCACGTCGGTCACTTCCGCCCGGGTCGGGATCGGGTTCTCGATCATCGACTCGAGCAGGTGGGTCGCCACGATGCAGCGCTTGCCGAGCCGGGCGCAGGTGCGCACGAGTTCCCGCTGCACGTTCGGCAGCGCGGCGATGTCGATCTCGATGCCGAGATCGCCCCGCGCCACCATGATGCCGTCCGCCGCCCGCGCGATCTCCTCCGCGTTCTCGAGGCCCTCGCGGTTCTCGATCTTGGCGATCACCTTGAGGGACGCGTTCTTCGGTCCGAGCAGGTGGCGCAGTTCCATCACGTCGCTCGCCGTGCGGACGAACGACAGCGCCACGAAGTCGACGTCCTGCGCCATGCCGAACAGGATGTCGGCGCGGTCCTTCGTGCCTATCGAAGGCAGGTTGACGTGCACGCCGGGCATGTTGACGTGCTTGCGGCTGCCGAGCAGCCCGCCGTCCACCACCCGGCAGCGGACGCACGCGGCGCTCTTGTCGATGACCTCGAGGTTGATGAGGCCGTTGTCCAGCGTCACGGCGCTGCCGGCCTCCACCGCCGCCGGCAGGTCCGGATAGTTGATGTGGATCTCCCCGTCGGCCACGGGGCCCGCCACCCGCAGGGAAATCTCGGCGCCCTGTTCCAGGGCAACCGGCGCGTCCGTGTCGCCGGTGCGGATCTCCGGACCCTGCGTGTCGAGCAGCACCGGCACCGGGAACCGGACCTTCCGGTTCAGCGTCTTGATCCAGTTGATGACCCGCAGCGCCGTCTCTTGATCCGAGTGGGACATGTTGACGCGCACCACGTCCATGCCGGCGTCGTAGAGGCGGGACAGGGTCTCGAAGTCCGCCGTGGCGGGGCCTACCGTGCAGATGATCTTGGTGCGGCGCTCCATCGGGTCAGGGTACCACCGCGCCATGACCGCTTGACGGGCGCGCGGGGGGCGGCGCGCCGTCCCGGGCGTTCCAGAACGCCGTCACCGCCGGCCCGAGGGCGGCCGCCCGTACGCGCTCGGGACGCCAGTGGGCCGGGAAGAACGCCTGGCAGCGCGACTCGGCGAACCGGGGGTCGACGAGCACCACCACGCCCCGGTCCCGCGGTCCCCGGAGCGCACGGCCGGCGGCCTGCACGACCTTGGCCAGGGCCGGCTGCAGGTACGCCACCGTGAAGCCGTCGTCCCCGAACCGCTCCGCCACCAGATCGCGCTCCGTGGACCGCGGCGGCAGTCCGGGCCCCACCACGACGACGCCGCGCAGCGCCCCGCCGTCGAAGTCGACGGACTCGGCGAACAGTCCGCCGAGGACCACCACGCCCACGCTCGGCGCGGCCGCGTCCGACAGCGCCGCGACGAACGCGGCCCGCTCCTCGTCGGACATGCCGGGCCACTGCGCGTCGACGCGCACCTGCGACACCGCCCGGAGGGCCTCCGTCAGCCGGTCGAGATACGCGAACGAGGGCAACGCGACCAGATAGTTCCCCGGCGCCGCCGCGGTCACCGCGCGCACGATGCCGGCCACCGCGTCCAGCGTGCGCTCCCGGTCCCGATAGTACGTGGAGACGTCGGGCACCACGAAGACGCCGAGGGCATCCTCCGGAAAACCGGCGTCCACCCGGCCGCTCCGGCCCTGCTCCGGCTGGCCGTGCAGCGCCTGGAACAGCCCGGGAGGCGACAGCGTGCCCGAGAACCGCACCGCGCCGTGAAAGCCGTCGAGCACGTCGGCGATGTGCCCGGCGGGCGACAGGCAGGCCATGCGTACGACGATATCGCGCCCGTTAGTGGCCAGGAGATACCGATAGTCCGTCTCGTCGAACCAGCCCGCCCCCGCGACGAAGCGGTAGCAGTCCCCCAGGAAGCTCCGGGTGTCCGGTGTCGCGGCGAGGTCGACATCGGCGACGGCGACGGCGAGGAGCAGCCTCTCCAACGCGCGCAGCAACGCCCCGGGACGGCCAATGGGTCCGTCGCCCTCCGTCCGGCGCAGGCCCAGCAGCGCCCGGTCGACCGACCTCAGCCGTGCCGCCAACCCGGCCGGCGCCTCCGCCAGCGCGCGCCGGCACGCCGCGCGCTCGAGGGAGACGCTCAGCATCTCGCTCGCCCGAGCAGCGAGCTGATGCGCCTCGTCCACGAGCAGCCCGGCCCGTCCGAAACCGTTCGTGACCAGCCGCCGCAGGCGCACCACCGGGTCGAACACGTAGTTGTAGTCGCACACGACGACATCCGCCCAGGCGGCGGTATCGAGGGACAGCTCGAACGGACACACGGCGTGGTCGCGCGCCACGGCCTCGACGCGTTCGCGCGCGACGAGGCCGGCGCCGAGCAGCGCGTCCCGCGCGGCCGGCATGCGGTCGTAGTAGCCGCGCGCGTGCTCGCAGAGCTCCGGATCGCACGGCGTGCCGGGATGGAAGCAGATCCTGTCCTTCGCCGTCACCGTCACCGCCGCCACGCGGTCGCCCGTCCCGCAACGTGCGAGGGCGTCCTCCGCGGCCCGCTGCCCCGTGCCCCGGGCCGTCAGGAAGACCGTGCGATCGAGGCGCCCGGCGCCCATGGCGCGCAGGGCGGAATAGAGCATGGATACGGTCTTGCCGCTCCCGGTCGGCGCCTCGACCAGCAACTGCTCGGCGTCGCGGAACGCGCGGAAGACGCCGCGCGCCATGCGCCGCTGGTGGTCGCGGAAGTCGTCGAAGGGGAAGGCCAGCGACCCGAGCATGGCATCGCGCCGGGCCGTCCGCGCGCGGCATCCCGACAGCCAGGCCGTGTAGGCGTGCACCGTGGCCGCCAGGAACTCCGCGAGGGCCTCCCGCGTCGCCGTCTCCTCCACCTCCCGGGACGCGCCGCGGTCGGGACGCAGGTAGACCAGCCGCAGGCGCCAGGTGGCTCGCTCCCCGCCCACCAGGGCCGCGTAGAGCTTCAGTTGCGCCATGTGCAGGTGGCCGAGGTGGGCGTGCAGGCGCCCGATGTCCGAGCGCGTGGTCTTGAACTCCTCGATGATCCCGGCGGCGGCGTCGATGCCGTCGATGCGGCCGCGGACCGTCAGCGCCACGCCATGGCCGTGCAGCGTGGCTTCCACCGGGGCTTCGCGGCGATAGCCCTCGGGCCGGCCCCGTTGCGCCCTGCGTTGCGCGCCGATCCCTTCGACGGCGGTGGTGGCGCGGTCGTAGCGGTAATGGAGGTCGCCACGACGATGCACGAACGCGGCGAGTTCCCGCACGGCGACGGTCGCGGCGAGCGGCGCTGGGGCGACCGTGGCGTTCACCGGAAGCGCAGCACCCGCACCGGCAGCCCCGCGCCCCGCAGCCTGTCGATCCACAGGCGCTGGTGATGGCGCAACTGGTCGGTGGGACCCTTGACTTCGGCGAACTCGTACGAGCCGTCCTCGTAGACGGCGGTCAGGTCCGGAAAGCCGCTGCGCGCCCGGTCGAGATCCTCGGCCACGATGCCGAGGAGCTTGCGCACGTCGCCCATCGGGATGCCGCCCAATACGCGCTCGAGCGTGTCCGCGTCCAGCGCGCGCCAGTCGACGAGGCGGTTGGCGATGCCCCGGCGCGACTCCGCGGTCGCGAGCATCGCCGCGCGCAGCGACGCGTCGTCGAGGCCGAGCGGGTCGTCGCAGAGCCCGCGGCGGGTGGCGAAGAAGTCCGGCCAGAACAGGTCGATGGGCGCGCCCTGAAAGGCGTTGACGAACATGCCGTCCACCGGCGCGAACACCCATTCCCAGTACGCGAGACCGAACAGTCCGAGGGGCAGCGCGTTCTCCAGGTGCCAGACGCTGCCGCCGCGGCCGGCGAGCGCGGCCGCCGCCGCACCCTCCACACGGGCGGCGTAAGCCGGGTCCCACGCCAGGTCGTCGACCGGGCAGTCCCAGCGGGCCCGGGGCGCGCCGAACCGCTCCGCGAAGTCCCGCTCCAAGGCGGAACGCGGTCGGTTGCGCATCGCGCGGCGCAAGCGCTCGACGGCCTCGCCGTCGCCCAGGCGCTTGAGGATCCGCGCCGTACGTTCCCGGGCGGGGGGCGCCGTCGAACGCGCATAGCACGCGAGCGCCGCGTCGAAGGCGCCCGTCCGTTCGAGCCGCCGCGCAAGGCCGTTGAGTATGCGGCTGCGCCGGCGCTCGAGCAGCCGCGAGCGGTAGGGGTGCCAGAGGGCTTCGACTACCACCGCCGCGAGGTCGGCGGGCGGCGCGGGTCCGAGTTCCCCGGCGTGGTCCCCGATGCGCGCGAGCGCAAGATACGCATCGAGCGCGGCACGGCCGGGAAAGAGCCGCCGCTCGCGGCACAGTTCGAAGTCCTCGTAGCGCACTACTCCGAGGTCGCGCAGGACGAACGCCGCCAGGTCCGAGCGGCGGTCCCCGAAGAACAGCAGCCGGTAAAGATCCAGCCGCTCGGGATCGGCAATCGCCACCGACGGGCACTGCCAGGCCATCCGCGCGTGGATCACTTCCGCCGGGTACCGCGCCAGCACGCCCTCGACGCAGGCGGCCTTGCGCCGGGCCGAACCCTCGAGGGGGAACCAGCGTTCGAGTTCCGCCTTCCTGGCGAGCCCGAGCAGAACCTCGGCGGGCACCGCCGGGCAGGAGCGCACGAGACCCGCCGCCACGAGTTCCGCGAGCGCCGCATCGCGGCCGGGGACTTCCCGGTACGCGAGGGTGTCCACCCGCACGAGCGGTCCCTTGCGGCCGATGAGCCGCGCGAACAGACGCAGCGCGCCGTCCGTCAGCGCGGCGACCGTGTCCGCGAAGGCGCGTTCGGCGGGGGTGAGCAGGTCCTCGTACTGGCGCCGCACGCCCTCGATGAGCAGGAGCAGGTTCCCTGCGTAGTAGTGATCCGGCGGCGGTTCGGCGGGAACGAGCAGAGGCACGGCGGCGCTGTGCGAGATGACCTGCCAGCATTATAGCGCTTGTCTGTATATGCATACAGCGCGCCTGTTGCGGCGTTTCGGCGAGCCGCGAAAGCGCTGGCGCGCCGTTGCGCTATCGAGTATCTATGACCCATGCGCCCCGCCCCCTTCTGCCTCTGCGCTCCGGTGACCGAGAAGGCCATCGAGAACGTCCGCGCCAACGGCGGTGCGGGGGCCTACAAGGACACCCACCCCTGGTACCTGGCGCAAGAGCTGCTGGCGCAGGCCCGCGCGCGGGAGGAGGCGCTGTTCGTCCTGTTCGCGTCGGGCGAGCCGGAGGAGTTCGGCTGGTGGGCCGAGATCGAGGACATCGACGTCGAGGCCTTCCACCGCGGCACGTGGGAGACGCGCTGCGCCTTCACGGCGCTCAGACCCGTCGGAGAGATCTTCCGCCCGCTCGACAGCGTCGCCCTCTACCCGGGCGCCGAGCAGTTGCGGCGCGAGGCGATCGAGCCGGTCACCCTGCACCGGCAGTACCTGGACCGGCATCTGCTGCGCCCGTACGCCATCGTCGAGACGCCGCCGTTCGTCAGCCTCCCCGAGACGGAGGCCCCGGACGCGCCCTGACGGGGCATCGGCAGCTTCAACCGAACTGCGGCGACCGCTTCTCGAGAAAGGCGCTGACGGCTTCCTTGTGCTCCGGGCTCGCGTACGCCTTCCGCAGCGCCTCGAGCTCCCGCCTTTGCACGGCGGCGATGTCGGTCTCCGCGCCGTTCTCCGACAAGAGCTGCTTGATCCAGCGCAGTTGCGGCCCCGGGTTGGCCGCCATCTTGCCGGCGACTTCCAGGGCGGTCGAAAGCAGCGCGTCCGGCGTCGCCAACCGGTCCGCCAGGCCCGCCTCGAAGGCCTCGCGCCCCGAGTAGAGCCGGCCGGACAGGCACATCTCGCTCGCCCGTCCAAACCCCATGCGCTGCACGAGGAAGTGGGAACTCGCAAGCTCCGGCGTCAGGCCCATCTTCACGAACGCCATCGCGAACTTCGCATCCTCGGACGCCACGATCACGTCCATGGGCAGGATCATGGTGGCGCCGACGCCGACGCTCGCGCCGTTGACCGCCGCCACCAGCGGCTTCGAGCCCCGCACGAGCGCGATCCAGTCCGCGACCGGCGCCTGACGCTCCCCGTCGAGGCGGGCCTGGAAGTTGTCGCGGATGTCCGCCCCGGCGCAGAACCCGCGTCCGGCCCCCGTCACGACGATGGCCCCGATGGCGGGGTCCTCGTTGCAGCGCCCGATGGCGTCCACCAGCTCCGCGTTCATCACGTGTGTCCAGGCGTTCAGCCGCTCGGGGCGGTTGAGCGTGAGGACGGCGACGTTGTCCTCGGTGCGGAACAGGATCTGCTCGTAGTCGGGGGTGGTCATGGGGCATGTCTCCGTCGGGTGCGGCGTCCGAGTATGGAGAATCGGCGGCGTCATTCAAAGACGCGCGGGGACCCGGGGGCATGGCCGGGCGCCGTGGCGCACACCGACGCCGGCCGATATCGCACAGGCCACGGCCCCCGAAGCGCACGCGGGGCCGGGCGGAAGTCGCTGGCGTGACCGCGTGGACCCGCTAGAATCGCAGTCGAGCAGGTACCGAAGCGGACGCCGGGACGTTGGAACCCTGGATACAGATACTCGCCACCGCGGTCGGCATGACCGTCAGCGTAGCCGTCGCCTTCGGCGGGCTTGCCGGCTGGTTCGTGCGGCGCCTCGACCGGCGGTTCGATGCTATCGACAAGCGCTTCGACGTCATCGACAAGCGTTTCGACGCCGTCGACCGGCGTTTCGAGACCATCGATGGCCGCTTCGATGCCGTCGACCGGCGCTTCGAAGCCGTCGACCGGCGCTTCGACGCCATCGACAGACGATTCGAGCACCTGGAGGGGAACGTCATCGGGGAACTGCGCGCCGAGATGCAGCACGGGTTCGAGGTCGCGCGAGAGGAACGCAAGCGGCTCGATACCCGGCTCGACAACCTGGCCCGGCGCACCGAAGAACTGTCGGACCAGATTGGCGGCGTTCGCCAAAGCCTGGGACGGCTGGAAGGCGTACTGTTGGGCGGCCCCGGCCTCGAACCGCTGCCCGGGGCACGGCCCGGTTGATGCCGCCACCGTCGCCGCCGGACCCTCCCCCTTCGCACCCCTCGAGGACGAGCCGCCGATGCGCATCGCCCTGAGCGACTTCCACTACTTCCTGCGGATGATGGGCAAGGACGACGACGGCCTGTCGATGATGACCTGCAAGTTTCGCGTCATGCGGGGCAGGAGGGACGGAGTGCCCCAGATTCGAGCCGCCGTGGACAGTTTCGTCAAGCGCCACGAAGCCGTACTCGACCCCCTGTTCGAAGCCATCTTCAAGGGCGAGAAGACACCGACCCTGCGCGACTCTCCCGACCGGACGCGCGTCGGTTACCGCTACAGCGGGCAACTCACCGAGGAGGGCATGCGGGCACGTCCCGAACGCGTCGCGCAACTGTTCGGCGTCGCCGATCCCCAGTCCGTCTACTCGGAGTACCGCCACCAGCAGGTCGACATCCAGTGCGACGTCCCGGCGACGACGTCAGGGCTCGACAACGTCGTCGTCGAGGTCAACTACGAACTCGACCACGGCCTGAACGTCTGCGCGTTCCGGTTCCTCCAGGGGTTGGACGACGTCGAGACGGCGCGACCGGCGCGCGACGCCATGACCAAGCTCGACGCCACCCTCGGAGACACCACGGCCCGGGGGCGCGACCACTACCAGGCGCTCATCGGCCGGTAGGGGCGACACGACATGGCCCGTTCAACCGTGGCGACGTGGGCCACGAGAACGGCGCGGTGGACGCGGGCCTGACCCAGACACCCCGGGGCGCGATCCCCCATCCTGCGGATCGGGCTGGCGCCTATGGGAGCGACCCTCCCGCGGCCTCAATACCCCGTACTCTCCCGCTCCTCGACCGTGGTCTGTTTCGCCTGGGCAAGATCCTCGCCGGCCGCACGGCTCATGAAGCCGCTGTCGGAACCGACGGTCACGAGATGGAACCCCTGCTTCAGCCACTTCTGCGCGAAGGGCAGGCTGCCGCCGTGGATGCCGGCGGCTATGCCATGCGTTCGGCAGGCGTCCTGGATGCGCTGCACGGTCTCGACGTGCTTCGGGTCCTCGAAGGCGCTCGGTCCGAGGCCAAGCGCGTAACCGAGGTCCGACGGCCCGATGTAGATCGCATCGAGCCCGGGCGTGCTCGCGATCTCGTCGAGCTTCTCGATGCCTTCCGCCGTCTCCACCATGGCGATGCAGGCGACCTGGCCGTTGGCCTCGCGCGCGTAGCCCCGCCCGCCGTACATGGCGGCGCGGATGGGGCCGAAGGAACGGTTGCCGTCCGGCGGATAGCGGCAGGCGGCCACCGCGGTCTCCGCCTCCTCGCGGTTGTTGACCATCGGCACGATCACGCCGTACGCACCGGCATCGAGGGCCTTCATGATCTCGTAGGGCTCGTTCCACGGCACGCGCACGAACGGGATCGTGTCGCGCGTCGAGATCGCCGGCAGCATGTACGTCAGGTCGTCGTAGCTCAGCATCCCGTGCTGCAGGTCGACGCACAGCCAGTCGAAACCGACGTTCGACATCACCTCCGCCGTGTACGCGTTGCCGACGGACAGCCAGCCTCCCACCGTCTGGCCACCCTCGCGCCAAGTCTTCAGGGCCGTGTTTTCCCGCATGCAATCCCTCCTTCCGTCACCTTGCGAGCGCCGACCGCACGCGGCGGCAGTCTGTTCGCGCGCGGTCGATCAAGTCAAGGTGTCGAGCACGCGTACCCGGTAGCGCCGGCCACGCACGCTCCAAACCGCCGTGGTTCCATGCGAAAATGCCCGGCTTGCCCGCACGGCCCCCACCGCCGCGCTTCCCGGAGAACTCGTCACCGACCATGGACAAGGCCACCATCGAGGCGGCAATCGGCGCCGTCACAGCCCCCGGCGAGCCCTACGAAACGACCGTCCGCCGGATCAACGGCGTCGACTTCCCGGTCTTCGTCAACGCCCCCGCCAACCTGCGCGAACTCTACCGCGAGGGCCTCGAGCACGGCGACGCGGACTTCTACGTCTATGCCGACGAACGCTACACCTTCCGCGACGCCTGGGCGCACGCCGCCGCCTGCGCCAACGCCCTGCGCGCCCGCGGCGTACAGCCCGGCGACCGCGTCGGCATCGCGCTGCGCAACTACCCCGAGTGGGTGTTCGCGTTCATGGGCATCACCTCGATCGGCGCGGTGGCGGTGGCGCTGAACGCCTGGTGGTCCGCCGAGGAGATGGCCTACGGCATCGAGGACAGCGGCCTCACGCTGCTGTTCGTCGACCGCGAACGGCTGGAGCGCATCGCTCCACATGCGCAACGCCACCACGTCGACCTCGTGACCGTCCGCTGCGAACACCCGGACACCCCTACCTGGGCGGACTTCGTCGCCGGAGCTTCGAGCGAGATGCCGGAAACGCGCCTCGACGGGAGCGACGACGCCACGCTCCTTTACACGTCCGGCTCGACGGCACACCCCAAGGGCGTCCTGTCCGTCCACACGTCCGTCGTGCAGGCGCTCCTCGGCTGGGAGTCCGGCGGGGCGCTCGCCCAGCACCTGATGCCCGAACTGGCCGACACCGAACCGCCCTATCCGCCGGCGATCATCCTGAGCGTCCCCCTGTTCCACGTCACCGGGCTCACCGTCCAGCTCCTCTCGTCGTTCCGGTCCGGCCGCAAGGTGGTCGCCATGTACCGCTGGGACGCCGAAGAAGCGCTGCGCATCATCGAGACCGAACGCATCACGTCGTTCAACGGCGTCCCCACGATGGCATGGGAACTGGTGCAGTCGCCCAACTACGGCAAGTACGACCTCTCGAGTCTCGCGAGCGCGGGCGGCGGCGGCGCGCCGATGGCGCCCGAGCAGGCGCGGCGCATCGACGAGCAGATCGGCGAAGGCGCCGCCGGCACAGGCTGGGGCATGACCGAAACGCAGGGCCTCGCGACGATGATCGGCGGCCAGGCATACATGGAACGCCCGCGCAGTTGCGGCCGCCCCATCGCTCCGCTGGTGCGGGTGAAGGTTGTCGACGACGCGGGCAACGAACTGCCGCGCGGCGCGACCGGCGAGCTCTGGATCTGGGGCGTGATGAACTTCAAGGGCTACTGGAACCGGCCCGACGCCACCGCCGAGGCCCTGACGGACGGCTGGGTGCACACCGGCGACGTCGGCCACATGGACGACGACGACTACGTCCACATCACGGACCGCGCGAAGGACATGATCCTGCGCGGCGGCGAGAACATCGGCTGCCAGGAGGTGGAGGCCGTCCTCTACCGTCACCCCGGCGTCGCGGAGTGCGCGGTCTTCGGCGTGCCGGACGCCCGACTCGGCGAGGCCGTCGCCGCCGTGGTCTCGGTCCGGCCGGACGCTCCGCCGACAGTCGAGGACCTGCGGACCCACACCGCGGAGCACCTCGCGAAGTTCAAGGTGCCGGAACACATTTGGCTGCGCACCGAGCGCCTGCCGCGCATCGCCTCGGAGAAGATCTTCAAGCGCCAGTTGCGCGACGAGGCCGTGGCGCTGCTGCAGGCGGACGGACACGCAACCACCGACGGATAACGACCCGGAGCAGGACGGAATGAGCCGAAAAACAGCCATGAGCCGGAAACAACCATGAGCCGAAAAACAGTCGCCATGCAATTGCCGCGCATCGCGGACGTGACCTCGCTGGCCGAGAAATACTCCCTGGAGCTCGAGGCCCTCGCCCCCGTCGCGGACATCGTTGAGGTGGAGAGCCCGACGGCCGCGGCCTTCGCCGAGGGCGCCGCGCACGCGGACGCCGTCATCACCTCCTGGGGCATCCTCCTCGACGAGGCGATCATCTCCCGCCTCGAGAAGTGCGTCGTCATCGGGCTCGGCAGCGTCGGCGTCGACATGGTCGACGTGGACGCGGCCACGCGCGCCGGCATCGTGGTGACGAACACGCCGGACGTCTTCATCGAGGAAGTCGCCGACCACGCCATGATGCTGATCCTCGCCACCGCGCGGCGCACCAAGCAGATGAACCTGTTCGCCGCGAACGGCGAGTGGCGCCAGGGCCGCCCGCTCCTCAACCACATCCCGCGGCTCATGGGCCAGACGCTCGGCCTCGTCTCCTTCGGCAACGTCGCCCGCTGCACGGCGAAGCGCGCCAAGGCGTTCGGCATGCACGTCATCACCTACGACCCCTACGTGTCCGAGCTCACCATCAGCGAACACGGCGTGGAGCCGGTGTCCTTCGGCGAACTGCTCGAACGTTCCGACTACGTCTCCGTGCACTCGCCGCACAACGAGGAGACCGAGCACCTCCTGAACGCCGCCGCGTTCGCGCGCATGAAGGACGGCGTCGCCATCGTCAACACGGCGCGCGGCCCGATCATCGACGAACCGGACCTGATCGCCGCGATCGAGAGCGGCAAGGTCGGCGCCGCCGGCCTCGACGTGCTCGAGCAGGAGCCGCCGGCCCCGGACAACCCGCTGCTGACCATGGACAACGTCATCGTCACGCCGCACGTCGCCTCCGCGACCACCCGCATGCGCCCCACGGCGCGGCGGCGCGTCGGCCAGGAAGTGGCCCTGGTCCTGCGGGGCAAGTGGCCGATGAGCTGCGTGAACCCCACGGTGCTGCCGAAGACGCCCCTCGAGCGCTGGCAGCCGGTGCCGATGACGCGGGGGCCGAACCGGTAGACCGCGACGCCCGGCAGCCCGGCCGGCCGCCGCGCGGGTCGCCCATTCCCGTTGACAGGCTCCCGCCGCAGCCGAACAATGGAGGTAATACTCTCGTCAGTTGAACTCTTACCATGAGAATAACGAGCAAGGGTCAGGTGACGATCCCGCAAGCCCTGCGGCTCAAATGCGGGTTGTTGCCGAACACCGAGGCCACCTTCGAGGAAACCGACGGCGGCGTGATCATTCGGCCGGTCAAGTCCAAACACGCGCTGATCCTGGAACGCCTCCGCGAAGCGCGCGGGACCGCCGACACCGGCCTCGGAACCGACGACATCATGAGGATGACGCGCGGCGAACACGATGGTCCTGGTTGACACGAACGTCCTCATCGATGTCTTCACCGACGACCGGGCCTGGCGCCGCTGGTCAGAAGCAGCGATCCGCGACGCGCTGGTGAGCGATGCCGCCGCCATCAACCCGATCATCTACGCCGAGGCATCCATCGGCTTCTCCGAACGCAGCGTACTCGACCGCCACCTCGACGCCCTGACGCTCCTGCGGCTGCCGCTCCCCTACGAGGCAGCGTTCCCCGCCGGCAAGGCTTTTCTCCGCTATCGACGCGCGGGGGGACAACGCTCCACGCCGCTCCCGGACTTCTACATAGGCGCCCATGCCCAGACGCACGACCTTACGCTGCTCACACGCGACCCGAATCGATACCGAACGTACTTTCCGACCGTCCGTCTGATCGCACCGAAGACGGCGTGACCCTTCAGCGTGGCAAGCAGCGAACCGTCCGGGACAGGTCCAGCCGGCCGCGCCCCGCGTCCGCCTACTGCGCCGCAGCCGCCGCCCGCCGGTGCCGGATCTCGAACACCACCATCCAGTGGGCCCGGTACAGCGCCCAGTAGCCGTAGCCGGCGGCGATCGGTTCCGCCGAGGGCCGCCTCTCGACGCAACGCGCCCGGAAGACGCCCACTTCCTCGTCCACGTCGATCTCCACGTCCTGGAAGCCCAGGAACTCGCGCACCATCGGGTTGACCGACTTGTAGACGGCCTCCTTGGCCGCAAAGATCATCGTGCGCCACTCCGGCGCGGGAAGCCAGGCGTGTTCGGTCTCCGTGAGCAGGCGGTCCGCCGTGCTTCCGGAGACGGCGTTCTCCGTCTCGATATCGATGCCGAGGCCGTCGAACGCGTCCGCGGGGCCGACGACGGCGGCAGCCAGTCCGCGCGAATGGCCGATGCTGCCGACCACGCCTTCGGGCCAGACCGGCCGCCGGTCCTCGGACGGAATCTCGCAGGCCGCGACGCCGATGCGGCCGAGCCCTTCCCGGGCGACGCGCCGACCGGTCGAGTACTCCCGGCCACGCTTGTCGGCGACGGTCGCCGCATAGGTCGCCTCGCCGGGAAACAGCTCGCTCCGGTGGTCGCGGACGGCGGACAGCGTCAGCGCCGCGTTGCGGATCCGGCCGATGCGGGCAAAAGCCAGGACCTCGCGGCCCCGGTCGAGATCGAAAACGGTCATGCGGAGGAGCCTACAGTGTCCCGAAGCGCGCTGACAACGGGCGCGGCTGTTTCATCCTGCAGGTCACATGCCGTGCCGCGCATTGTTGTGCGTCATTGCCCTACCAGGACGTATCGATCGTCCCGCGCCGCCGGTCACGGGAAGCCCACATACGGCGGCCGGATGACCCACGAGAATCGACGGGCGCGGTGGCCGGGGGGCCGCCGGTGTACCGGACGGCCGAACGCGGCTATCCTGCAAGGAGGGCGACTCGATGGGACAACCCGTGGTCGATACGCTGCAGCTATCGGACGCGTTGCGCCGTACCGGCATGGATCGGGAGCAGGCCGACGGCATCGCGCGTGCGCTCGGCGGTGAACTCGGTGCACACGTAGCCGCTCGAGGCGAGGTCGAGGCGGGCTTCCAGGCGGTCCGGGCCGAGATAGCCTTGCTCCGGGCCAACCTGGAAGGTCGCCTCGAGACGCTCGAAACGGCCTTCAACGCCAGATTCACGCTCCTGCTCGCCGGGATGGGCCTGATGTTGTCGGTGGTCGTCGGCTTCGGCGTGCTCGACCGGATCGATCCACCACCGGTGCACGCGGCGCCCACGGATTCCGGACAACACGCCCCGCCACCGCACCCGGGCGCCGAGCACGCGGCATCGAGCCGGATTCCGTAGCGCTCCGCATGCGGTAGCGCCAGCGTCAGTCGCCCACCACGTCCTCCCAACCGCCCGACATCTCAAGCAGGTCCAGCAGGTTCCGTGGCCGGTAGCCGTCATCCCCCTCGAACCGTTCGCGAACACTCGGATGGACGGACGTGGGAATGCCGGCATGGTACAGCGGACGGTCCTGCGCGGGGCGCAGCCGGAACACCTTGACCCGCGACCGATGGATGCGGGCGTGCCCGCCGTCGGTCAGGTCGCTACGCAGGTGGTTTTCGACGACCAGCCCGGCCCGCTCTGCCTCCCCCAGCATCCACCCGAGCGCCACGTCCGCGATGCGCGCGCCGTCGTCGTCCGGGGGATAGCCGCCGCCGACATCCCCGTGGCAGCCCGCGAACCAGACCTGCTTCAGGTCGACGCCGGGCCGCGGCCGCCACAGGGTGGGCGCGAAATCCTCCCGCCGCTCGTCGATGGCGAGCGCGTGCCGCGCCGTGCGGACGTTGGGGCCCATCCGGTTGTCGTAGAACTCGTCGTTGCCGTCGAACAGGCCCATCAGGCTGAAAGGAATGCCGAGGGCGCCGACGGTGTCCCAGACGCCGGCGAAATGCACGTCGCGGGACGGATGGGCGTGCGCCTCGCGAAACGCCCTGGCCGCGTCTCCGCCAGGGCGGTTGGCACGCGCCGGGCTCTTGTACATCCGCCACGCCTCGGCGATGCGCCGAGCGTCGTCGCGGCGCAGGATGCCGCAGTTGTTGATCAGCCCGCAGAGCGCCCGAACCGTGTAGGCGCCGCGGCTGAAGCCGAACAGGAAGATCCGGTCCCCGGGAACGTAGTTATGGACGACATACCGATAGCCGTCGAGGATGTTCTTGTGGATGCCGCGCCCCGTGAGCCCCGCGGCGGCGCCGTCGTGGTAGCTGCCGAGCCCCCAGTCGTAGAAAACGTGCTGCCGCTCGTTCCCGCCCTCCGGGGACACGCCGCGGGCAAGCTTCAACACGTTGGTCGGGTAGTCCTTTGCCGGATCCTCTTCCGGCCGATTCCAGGTGCCGTCGGCACACACCACGATGTTCGCCAAGTCCGTTGTCCTCACGCCCGCGAGCAGGCAACCCTACACTCTGGGCGCAGTGTCCGCAGGAGCCACAACCGCGATCCCGCACACATGTCGTGGAGGATTTCCTACAGACCATCGACCGGTGGTACTCCAGAATCGCCCTTCCGGTGCCGCGCATCGGCAAAAGCGGTTATCCTGACGAAGGAGCGCGCCGTGGGACAGCCCGTGGTAGACACCCTGCAACTCTCCGACGCCTTGCGTCGCACCGGCATGGACCGTGACCAGGCCGAAGGCATTGCACGCGCTATCGGCAGCGAGCTCGGTGACCACATCCCCGTACGGGGCGACCTCGAAGCACTCCGCTCGAGCATCGACGCCAGATTCCTGGAGGTCGACGCCAAAATCGAGAACGTGCGCTCCGACATCCGGGCGCTGGACACCAAGTTCACCGCCAAGTTCAACGTCCTCGGTATCGGCGCCGGGTTGGCCCTGGCGTTCCTCGCCGTGCTCACGGGCCTCAACCTCCTGCCGCGCGAGGCGCCACCGGCCGCGGCGCCCGTCACGGTGCAGTTCCCGCTCGAAGGGTGGTCGTGGAGTCCGCCGCCACCCCAGGGCGCCGGACCCGCCCGGGGCTCCCGCGCTCGCGCATCGAGCCCCTCGGGCTGACCGTCACTCCGGCGCCGTCGACAGATTGGTCAGGTGGCCCGTCGGGCTCGACAGCAGGCTCATGACCGAGACCGCCCGGTCGGACTCGACGCGTGGCCGCCACTTGCCGGCGCCGTCCCCGAGGGAGCCGTCGAGCCCCGCGCCGCCCTGCTCGAGTGCCGCCGCGGAGACGGTGCGCGCGTGCCCCGCATCAAGGGCGAACGATACGACGCCGCTCGACGCCCGGCCCCGGTCGTCCGTGGCGCCGATGCGGACGTTCGCGACCGCGCCCGTGTCGTCCGCGAGCCGCAGCAGGCTGACCTGGGCGTCGTTGCTGCCGGGATTGAAAAACGCCACCGAGTGGACACCGGCGGCGACCGGCGCGACGTCGTGCATCGACGTCAGGAAGCCGTCCGCCGTGCGGATATAGGCCGCGGTCTCGATGTCGACATCGCCGGTCCGTTCCAGGCGCCAGTCTCCGGACACGGGCCCCGTGGCGCCGGTCAACCCCTTGTCCGCGTTCCCGAACTCCAGGTCCCGCGAGTTGAACGGCGCCGTCCGACCCGCGCGCACCGGGAGCGTCACGGGTCCGTACACCCCGCCGTGGTCGTCGCGCGCCGCGATCGTCACCTCGCCGGCCCGCGCCGAGCGGTTGAGCACGCGCACGAAGCCCTGCCGCCCGAGCGCGTCCGAGGCGGACGGGAAGAAGCCCAGCCGGTGCACGCCGTCCGCCCCCGGCGGCGCCACGGTGGACAGGTTGGTCACGTGGCCGGTCGGCGTCGCGAGGAGGCTCATCACGGCGACATCCGCGTCCGCCTCCACCACGAGCCGCCACTTCCCCGCTCCGTCGCCGAGCGACCCCGGTCACGATCACGGCCGCGACCGCCGCGCTCAGGTTTGACGACGCGGAGGTGACTGACCTGGGCTGTATTGCTGCCCGGGTTGAAGATCGCCACCTGGCGCCGGGTCGCCGCTCCTGGCGCGATGTCGTGCACCGAGGTGACGAAACCGTCCGCCGTGGTCGGCAGCCCCTTGTCGAGGTTGCCGTCCTCGAGGTCGCGCGAGTTGAACGGCGCCGCGGCGCCCGCGCCGACGCGCAGCGTCGCCGGACCGTGGCGGACTCCGGCCCCGTCGATGGCGGAGATACGGACCGCCCCGTGTTCGGCGGAACGATTGACGACGCGCACGAACCCCTCGCGGCCGGCATCCGCCGCGCGCGGGAAGAACGGCACCAACGCCTGCCCGCGCACGGCGAGGACGAAGGTACGCGACGCCCGCCACGCGTCCGCGCCGTCCCCGGCCGTCGCGGTCACCGTCACCGAGACCTGGCCCGACACCCGGCCGCGGACGACCAGGACGCCGTCCTCGACGGCGGCGTCGGCGAGCTCCGGATCGTCCACGGCGACATCGTAGGTCACGGTGCGCCCCTCGGGATCGCGCAAGTCGGACAGGTCGAGTTGCAGTAGCCCACCCTGCCGCAGCGCCACGCCGACGGCCTGGTGCGTCCGGGCTCGTCGACCGCGACGGACGGCATGCCGCCGATGCCGATGTCCACCGCGTGCGTCTCGGACAGCGTTCCCCCGTCGGCCGCCGAGAGCGCGACCTGGAACGTCGGCAGCGCGTCGATAGCGTCCCGGGGCAGCAACTCGATGACGACGGTACGCGGCCGGGCGTCGCCGTCCTCCCAGCGCAGCCGACCGCTGGTCTCCCGGTAGTCCTCCCCCGCGCGGGCGGTGCCCGGCTGCGTCCCGTAGGACACCTCCAGCGCGCCCGACGGACCGCCGTCGCGGCGCACGGTCACGATGGCCCGCCGCGCGTCCGCCGCCACGCCCATCGCGCCTTCGGCAAATCCGACCGTCACGGACGCACCGGGATCGCCGATGAAGAGACTCGCCAGGTTGACGTCGCCCAGGACGGCGGCGCCGGTCGGATTGGAGAGCCGCACGAACGCGCGCTCGATGGGCTCCGCCTCGCCGTCGCTCGTCAGCGGCACCGTGATCGTGCGGTCGCCGGCGTCACCGGCCGCCCATGCCAGGGTCCCCCGCGCGGCCGCGTAGTCGCCCGGACCCGCCGACACGCCGACTACCGCGTAGTCCACCGATACCCTGCCCGTCGTACCCCCTGCCCGCGACACGGAGACGACGGCGTCCGTCCCTTCCTGTGCGCCGAAGGCCGGGGTAGTGAAGCCGATCCGGCCCTGCGCCGCGTCGCGCGTGCGGTCACCGAGCACGTACAGCCCGCCGCCGAAGTCGCTGACCAGCACGGCGCCGCTCGGCAGGAACGGGTAGGCGCCCCAGGCCCCGTCGTACGCGCGCGAGTCGGAGACGGGGTGGGTGTCGAAGTAGCCGACCTCCCGGGGCGCCTCGGGCACGGTGATGTCGAGCACGGTGAGTCCGCGCGTGTAGTTCGACATGTAGTAGCGGTTGCCGCGGACGTAGCCGTTGTGGTCCACCGCGTCGGTGGAACCCGTCCACACGGCCGTCTCCACCGGCGACCGGAGGCTGGACAGGTCGAACACGCGCAGTGTCGTCCGGAGCCCCTGGTACAACTCATCGAGCTCGTCGTGCACGAACAGGTAACGCTCGTCCTCGCTCCACCACCCGGAGTGCACGTAGCTCGCACCGTCGTAGCTGGTGGAACTCAGCAGCGCCGGGTTGGCCTGGTCGCTGAGGTCCCACAGGTCGAAGGTGGACTCGGAGAAGTCGAACAGGATCTCGCAGGTCCCGGCGCCGCTGCCGCAGGCCGCGGCCCGCTCGTCGGTGACCAGCATGGAAGTCGCGTCGTGCGTGTAGTGCCCCCCGGACTCGGCGGGGGACTGGCCCGCCAGTTCGGGTGCGGCGGGGTCGCCCAGGCTGTACGAGCGGAACGCGCCGAAGCGCCGGTTCGACCCCAGCACCTGCAGCAGCGGAGCCGGCCAGCCCGCGACCGGCGTGTTGGTGGCGTACTCCACGCCGCTGACGTAGACGTTGTGTGAAGTCGCGTTGTCCGTGCGCGTGCCCCCGAGGGACACGGCGTTGGGCAACCCGGTGAGGTCGATGACGACGAGGCCGTCCGCGGCCTCCGCACTCGCGTAGGCGTAACTGCGCCAGCGCCCGGCGTCCGCGTCGTAGGACTGGAACACCTTCACGTCGCGCCAGACGGTGTCGGCGCCGGCTACGTGGCCGGCCTCGAACGGGTTGGCCGGGTCCGTCACGTCGACGACCGAAACGCCGTTGTTGAGACCGACGATCGCGTACTCCCGCTCGGTGTTGAGGTCGAGGAACCCCCAGATGTCGTTGGCGGAAGACGGCTCGAGCGCGAACCCTCCGAGCGCGACATGGGACAGCAGGTCCACCTGATTGCAGGCGAACTCGCCGGCCATGGCGCCGTCGCAGGGGACGCGGCCGCCGCTCGTGTTCATCGCCGCGTAGCCGGCCCGAAACGCCGCGAGTTTCCGGCGCTCGGGCGGGCGCAGTCCCTTCAGGTCCACCACGACGTGGAAGCCCTGGTCGCGCAGTTGGCCGCGGAACTCGCGCGGCACGCCGATCAGCGTGGTCGCGTTGCGCTCCGGGTCCTGCGTCAGGAAGTGATCGAAACGGTCGAAGCCCCCCTGCGCGGTGACCATGCCGCCGGTGAGACCGAAGATCTCCTCGGCGGTCCGCACCTCGTAGCGGCCGGCGGCGACCAGCAGCCGGTCGCCCTTGCCCGCCACGGACTGCGCGTACGCGATGCTGCGGCAAGGCCGTACCGGAAGCGTGCAGTCGCCGGTGTCCCTGCCCTCCGCGGCAACGTAACGCGGCAACTCGTGTTCACCGTGACCGAACGCCGGGGAGCAGGACAGGAGGGCGACTGCGAGAGCGGCGAACCTTGTAGTATGCGTGCCGATGTTTAATCACCACCGCATGGCCCGCAAAGCATACGCCTCCCCCATCGGCAGGGCGAGCCGCAGTGCGGTCGCGGGCCTCGTCCCGTGAAGGCGGCGTTCCGCCCGGGAGCCGTGCTGTTGGCCGGCAGCGGCGCCCTGTTGGCGTCGACCGCGTGCACGGACAGGGCCTCGACACCGATCGGGCTTTCGTTCGCGGTGCGCTCAACCCACTTCGAGGAATGCCGGCACGGCGGAGGCGTCCTGCGGTTCTACGTCTCGGACCTGCACGCGACGGACGCCGGCGGCGCCCGGGTCCCGGTCGACCTGGAGGCATCGGGGGCCTGGCAGGACGACCGCACGGCACTGGTCTCGCTCGCGAGCGACTGCGCCGCCACCGGCGGGGCCGAGAGGAACGCCACGATCACCGGCCGGCTGCCCCCGGGCGATCATCGCCACCTCGAGTTCATCGAGTTCGACCTCGGCGTGCCCTTCGAGCGCAATCACGCCAATCCCCTGCGGGCGCAGCCCCCGCTGCACCTGCCGTCGATGTTCTGGACCTGGCAGACCGGCTACAAGTTCCTGCGCCTGGACCTCGGCGAGCGCTGGTCGTTCCACCTCGGGAGCACGGGCTGCGCGTCCGCATCGGCGGCGCGCCCGCCCGCGCAGGCGTGCCGGCAGCCGAACCGCGCGCGCGTGCGGCTGCCCATGCGGCCCGCTCTCGGGGCGCCGATCATCGTCGACCTCGACGCGCTGCTCGCGGGCATCGACGTCTCCGGGCACCCGTCCTGCAGCGACCGCTACGCGGAGCGCGGTTCCTGCGGACGGCTCCTCGCGGCGCTGGGCCTCGACCCGGCGACCGGCCAGTGCGCGGATGACTGCGCCGGACAGACGGTGTTCCACGTCTCCGATGGCCCGCCCTGAGCGGACCGGGGCCGACGGGTGAAGCTCCCCGCACGCACGCGGCTCGCGGCGCTTGCCGCGCTCCTCCTGTGCGCCGCCTGCGAGCGCGACGCGGAGTACGCCTGGCACACCCCGCCGGACTACCCGCTGCCCCCCGTCCCGGCCGCCAACCCCATGACCCCGGCCAAGGTCGAACTCGGGCGCCATCTCTTCTACGACGTCCGGCTGTCCGGCAACGCGCACCAGGCCTGCGCGACGTGCCACCGCCGGGAACACGCCTTCGGCGAGCCGCGCGAGCGCGCGGTGGGTTCCACCGGGGAGGCCCATCGGCGCAACGCCCTGGCCCTCGTCAACGTTGCCTACAACGCCACGCTCATGTGGGCGCATCCGGCGCTCCGGGAAATCGAGCGGCAACTCCTGGTGCCGATGTTCGGGGAGGAGCCCGTCGAACTGGGCATCGCCGGCAGGGAGCGGGAGGTGCTGTCCCGCTTCCGCGAGGACACGCGGTACCGGGAGCTGTTCGCGGACGCCTTCCCGGGCGCACCGACCCTCGAGTTCACGCACATCGTGGATGCCCTGGCCTGCTTCGTGCGCTCGCTGGTGTCGTTCGAGTCGCCATTCGACGCGTACGCGTACGCCGGCCGCGACGACGCGATGAGCCCGGCGGCGGTGCGCGGCCTCAACCACTTCTTCGACGAACGGTTCGAATGCCACCACTGTCACGGCGGGTTCAACTTCACGCAGTCGACCACCCACGAGAGCGTCGCGCTCCTGGAGAATCCCTTCCACAACACCGGCCTGTACAACGTGGCCGGACGGGACCTCTACCCCGCGGCGGACCAGGGCCTCGCCGACCTGACCGGCGACCCCCGCGACAGCGGCCGCTTCCGCGCGCCGACGCTGCGCAACGTCGCCCTCAGCGCACCGTACATGCACGACGGCAGCCTGCCCGACCTCGGGGCGGTGCTCGACTTCTATGCCGCCGGCGGACGCAGCGTCGAGTCCGGCCCCAACGCGGGCGACGGGCGCGCGAACCGCCGCAAGAACGCGTTCATACGCGGCTTCGAGATGACGGAGCAGGAACGCGCCGACCTGTTGGCCTTCCTGCACGCGCTGACCGACCGGTCGTTCCTCGAGCGGCCGAGTCACCGGAATCCGTTCGCGGACTGACGGCGCGCAGGCCCTCGCCGGCCGCACACCTACGCCGTGCATCCGGATTACTCGCAGCGTCCCTGACGGGGTGGACGCGGAGACCGGCCTGATCCGGCTCGAAACACCGTCGCCGCCGATCGTGCCGTCGGCGTGTGCTGGTTCTGGTAGGCTCGCCTGACCGGCCGCTCCACCGCGCACGCACCGACGCACCAACCCGTCGACGAGTCTCGCGGGATCCGGAGCGGCAGGCTCTTCGCAACCGTGAACGCGCGTCCACGGCGACCCGCGCACAGGAGATTGTCTTGCACCGCCTCGACGCCGACCGGCTCAACGCGTTCCAGGTCTTCCTTGCCATTCGCGGCTGCATTAGGGCCCGTCATCCCATTTCGGTCGTCCGCCTGGGCGACGGCGAGGGCGCGATCATGGGCTACCCGACGATGACGACGCGCCGGCATGTGGACCGGTCCCTGCGCATCTGGCTGCGGCACACGGCGGTCGACGACCACGACGTGGTCCTGCTCTCGGAAGCGCTTCGGGACGCTGTCCGCGAGGCCGATATCGTCGGCGCACCACGCCGGCGGCAGATCGAACTGGGACACCCTCTCTGGCGCGCCGTCCACGAGGAGCTGCTGGCGTTCGAGCTGCCGGGCCCGGACGCGGCACTCACCCACACGGCCTTGCATCGCCTGCTGCAGCACGCCCTGTTGTACCGACCCCTGCTAGAGGACCTGGACTACATCGGTCTGATCACGTGCCGCCGGGTGGAGGAGGAACTCAGCGATCTGTTTGGCATCGGGGAAGTGCGCTGGTACGGCATCCAGGGCGAGCTGCAGGACACCGGAGAGGTCGAAACGCCACACTATCCAGACGGCTTCGAGGAGCTGCGAGAGACACTCGAGGTACCACACCGCGGCGCCGTATTCCTGGTTGGCGCGGGGGTGTTCGGGAAGATCTACTGCCATTGGATCAAGCAACGCGGGGGCATCGCGATCGACATCGGCTCCACCTTCGATACATGGGCGGGGATAGGGCGCGTCGGGGAACCCGAGTGGAGCCTCGGCGTTTACCGTGAGCACCCGAGAATCGCGCGGGCCGAAGCGATCCAGCGCTACAACGCCCTGGCGGACCGATTGAAACTCGATGTCCCGAGGGCCGGCCCCGACGCGAAGTATGCGGCGCGGCTTCCCGACGAGTGGTAAGAGTCAGTCCGCCGGCCCAGGGCCGGGCCCGCCCAACACGCGACCCAGCCGCAGGCGTTCCACGACGTAGGACAGGCGCAGAACCCACGACACGAACCGGTGTCCACGCACGCGCCGCTCTCCTCCGAACACCACCTCGTGAGGAACCCTCACGGCGGTCGACACGCCCAGGAACGCGAACACCCGGCCGAGTACCGCATCGTGCCGCCGCAGGAGGTCCTCCCGTTGCAGGATCAGGACCCGATCCCGCTCGAAGTGCCGGAGGACATTGTGCAACTGGCGGCTGTAGAGGCCCCGAGACCGGTAACTGTGGACGCGGGCGGAGGACTCGGGGTGCCTGGGCTCGGGGCCGCGACGCAGCCGGAACGGCTCCAGGAGCAACGCCTGCCACAGTGGCCGCTCCTCCGCACGACGCCCCTTCTCCATGTAGTAGTGCGAGATCGCCCGCTGCACCGGATCCCGCAGGATCACGATCAGCCTGAGCGCCGGGTTGTAGCGCTTCAATTCCGCCGCGATCTCCGGGAAGAACAGATAGATGGGCGTGGCCTCCCCGAGGACGGTCTCCCCGGTCCGATCGGCGAAGCCACAGTGCGCGAAGTGTGGCCGGTAGCGCTCGTCGACCTGCGCCGGCGTCCAATACGGCGAGTAATCCGGCGCATCGAACAGATGGACCTCCTTGAGCGATGACATGCCGATCCGCGGATGTGCGGCGAGGAACTGCGCGAGCGCGGTCGTGCCACACTTCTGGGCGCCGATGACCATGAAGTCGATGCGCGGGCGGTACGGTGCCCCGGACGGGTCGGTTCCCGAGGGCTGGGCCTCAACGGCCGCTCGCCCGGCGCCGGCGGCGCTGGATCTCTCCGCCTCCGTCACGAGTCCCCGCGGATGGCCGCTGCAGCCCGCTCGCACTCCCACCGGCTGTACCAGGGCGTCCAGGCTCCGTCGGCAGCCTGCAGTGCCGCCAGGAGCGCATCGACGCATACGCCTTCGTAGAGAACGTTCGCATTCCGGTTGTCGAGCGGCTCGCACCGGGGGGATGCCGTTCTCAGCCGGCGGAACAGCGAAAGGCCGCCGCTCGCCACGACATCTTCGTAGCGCAGTATCCCTTCCGCGGGCAGATGCCTGCTGAAGCGCGAGAAGAACCAGTCGAGCACGACCACCTGCCGCCGCATGGTGTCAGGCTCGTCTTCAAGGGCCCGGTGCAGTTCCGGGTCGAAGCGTTCCGCCGCCGGGGCACGTCCTTGCTGGACGGCAAGATCGACAGTCTGCCAGGAAGCGAGCACGGCCACGGGATTGCGCACCAGGGCCAGCACCTGGAAGTGATCCGCGAGTTCCGGCAGCAACATCGCGAACATGCCGTTGTGCTTGATCAGCAGCGTGAAGTTCCGGGACAGGGGCTTGTCCAACCGGATCTCGCCCAGCCCGCCCCGCGGCGGACGCAGTCCCGACGCCGTCGGTTCGTCCGACACCCGACTGTCGTCCAGGCGACCGTCCGACTGCATCGAGGTCGCCCGACCGTCCTCCAGGATTCCAACACGCGCCTCCCGGACGAAGTCCCGCATGCGAGCGCAGGCCTCGTCGGCCTGCTCCACCCCGTCGAACGCGCCAGGTTCGAGCGGCTCCGAGAGCGCCACGGTGTCCGGCGCCGCCCCGGCCAGACGGCAACACAGGGAACTGCCGGATCGCGGGATGCCACAGAGGAGCCAGGTGCAGGAGGCCATCGTTGCGCCATGCTACTCATTTCGTGCGGCCCACGACACTTGGGAAGCTCTGATCAAGAGCTTCCTTGGAGCGGGTGAACGAGAGGTCGTGCTGGCGCGAGCTGATGTTTCGCGGTTACGGACTCCGCGGGGCGCGCTTGGGGGGCGCCCGCGCCCCGGGACTGGTGGTCATCCCGGGCGACGGGAAGATCGCCGTGGGCGCCTTCTTCGGCCTGACCGGTTCCTGACCGCGGGCGGCGCGTTTCCGCTTACGCGCCGGCGTGCAGCACGCCGATCATGCCCATGACCACCGCCAGCATCCCCACGAGCAGGCCGAATCCGAACTTGAGTTGGCCACCAAGCGCTTCCAGCCTGGTGCCGAGGGCCTTGATGTCGCCCCTGAGCTCTGCCGCGATGGTGTCGACCTTCGCCTCGACCTGGACGAAGCGGGCGTCGACCTGGACGAAGCGGGCGTCGACCTCTGCGAAGCGGGCGTCGACCTCTGCGAAGCGGGCGTCGATGTGTGCGAAACGCGCGTCCATCTGGCCCCGGATACCGTCAAACCCGGCCTCCAGATCGCTCTGCACCGCGACATGGTCCCCGAGCTCCGTCCCGAGCGTCCGCGCGAGGCCCTTCGCCTGCTCGCGCTCCATGCCGGTCCGCTCGAGGGCGTCGGCCACTGCCAGGGTGTCGATCACCGGCTGCGCCATGTTCCTTGTCCTTTTGTCAGGATAGCCGTTTCTGCGAGGCGATACCGCCTGCTCCCCGAGCGCTCGGGCTCGCTTCCGCGCCGAGACGCCCATTGTCCGGACCGCCGGCGAGCGGTCTGCGAGACGGTTCGGCAATGCCTGTCAGCCGGTGGTGTCCGGATGGATGAGCGATGTCTGCCCCGGGCGTTCCCGCAGCGCGCGACTCTCCCACCCGGTGGGGCGCGGACGGGCGCAACACAGGGCCGCTCCCGTACTTCTGTCTTTTTTGCGGCACCGTTACCGCGCACCGATGACGAGGCGTCGCCGACTTGGTAATGTCCCACCCATGGAGTCCTCGCCCCGTTGCCCGGCCCTGGCACGGGCCCTTCTGACGCTGCTCGTCCTCGCAAGCGCGTGGATGCCCGTTGCGCTGGGCGCCGACAGACGCGATGTCGTCTTCGCGTGCCCCTGCTCCGCCGAGTGGCTGGCGACCGGCTCCGATGGCGCCGGGGAGCTGACGGTGCACTTCGGCGTGCGCAGCTTCCGGGCATCCAGGAGCGGTGAGGTGCGTCTGTCTCTCGCCGCGGATCTGCGGACCTCCAGTAGCGTCACGGGGGCCCTCTCGTGGCGGGAGTCCTCTCCCCTCTCCTGGCTCCCGGTCGGCGCCATCGGACCGGAGGCGATACTCGCCGGCCAGAGCCGCACTTTCGCGCTGTCGCGGCCCGACCCCGACGATCCGGTCCTGATCCTCCTGTACGAACGGACGGCCAACGTCCCGGCGGGGACGGGACGGACCGCGTCCCTGCGCGCGTGGCAGCGACACGAGGCCCTGGCACTGTGGCCGGTCCCCGCGGACGCATCCTCCGCTCGCCTGCAGTTCGTCGACATCCTCAACGACACCGACGGAGACGGCGTGGGCGACGTCAACGAGCGCATCGCCGGCACGTCCCCCGAGGACCGCGGGGATACGCCCGGCCCCTCGAGCATCGACGTGCTGGCACTGTTCGACGCACGAGTCCATGCGGCATACGACGACGATCCCTACACGCGCATCCACCACCTGATGACCCTGGCGCGCGCGCGGTTCGCCGACGGCGGCACGAACATCCGGTTGCGGACCGTGGGGATACGCCACACCGAGTGGAACGCGCAGGGCCTGTCCGACGAAATCGATACGCTGATGCGGGCCCACGGTGCGGACATGGTGATCCAGTTCCACGCGCAGGTGGGCCGGCCCGGGTCGCCCTGCCCCGCCACCACGGGGGGCTGTGCGCCCATCGGCAGCACGGCGAACCGGGGCCTGTGGTCGCCGGTCTGGGCTGCCGTGGCCGCCTCGGCCGGCGCGGACACCGTGGCCCACCAACTGGGCCACGCGCTGGGACTCGCGCACTCGGCCGACAGGGCGAGGCCTCCGGGGCCTTCCGCTGGTCGCGCGGCTACTACGTGCGCGGACCGTCGGGTCAGAGCCGCCCGCAAGGCACG
Organism: Pseudomonadales bacterium; assembly: GCA_963664635.1. Taxonomy (GTDB): domain Bacteria; phylum Pseudomonadota; class Gammaproteobacteria; order Pseudomonadales; family Azotimanducaceae; genus VXNE01. Next base: position 3,716,479 of record OY761542.1, read on the forward strand.
ATCATGACCTACGGGCAGCGCCGGGAGTTCGGTGACCGCTTCTCCAATTCCCGCCGGCCGTGCCACGGCGAACGCTGCGGGGTGCGCATCGACGCGCCCGACGGCGCCGACGCCGTGGCGAGCCTCGACCTGCTGCGCTTCCAGGCCGCCGCATTCCGCGCAGCCATGCCGGACACCGACGCCGACGGCTTCGTCGACGCGGTCGACGCCTGGCCCGACGATCCCCGCGCATGGTCGGACCTCGACGGCGACGGCCTGGCGGAAGCCGCCGATCCCGACGACGACGGCGACAACGTGCTCGACCGCGAAGACGCGTTCCCGTTCGATCCCGCGGAGTGGGCCGACGTGGACGGCGACGGCGTCGGCGACAACGCGGACCAGGACATCGAGGACCTGACGCCGTTCCGGGACCCCGGCCTGCGCCGCGCCGTCACGGCAGCGCTGCGCAAGCCACGCGGCGCAAGCGTTTCCGACGCGGAACTCGCTTCCCTCGAGAACCTGTATGCCCAAAACAGGGACGTCCGCAACCTGGCCGGGCTCGAACTCGCGACCGGACTGCTCTCCCTCGACCTCCGCGACAACGCCATCTCCGACCTGTCGCCCCTGTCCGCCCTGACACGGCTCGAGACCCTGCATCTCGACGGCAACGACATCCACGACCTGTCGCCCCTCGCGGGGCTGACCGCGCTCGAGACCCTCGGGCTCGGGCACAACACGCTGTCCGACCTCGCACCCCTGGCCGGATTGACGAGCCTCGGCTCGCTGGCCCTCGACCGCAACCGCATCCGCGATCTCTCGGCCCTCCAGAATCTGGCCGCACTCACCAAGCTGACCGTGAACGGCAATGCCGTCACCGACCTGTCGGCGCTCGCGCCCCTGACGGAGATCGCGCACCTCGAGGCCGCCGACAACGCCATCGCGGACGCGGCGGCGCTTTCCGGCATGCAGCTCGAGGTGCTGCGCATCGGGCACAACGACCTGGGCCCGAGAGACCTTCGCGGCGTGCGGTTCGCCGAGGACGCGCTCCTGGATCTCACCGGCCTGCGCCTCGACCATCTGTACGGACTGCCCAGCCTGGCCAATGTCCGGGAACTGATCCTGCGCGACACCCTCATCTCGGACATCCGGCGCCTGGAGGAACTGGACGGCGTCAGGCTCCTCGACCTGTCCGCGAACGACGTGGCCGACATCGGCCCGCTCGTGGACCGCAACATCTGGAGATTCCCGCATCCAATCAGCGAGGCGCGCCTCCGGCTGGACGGCAACCCCCTCGACCGGGCAGCGCTGGAGGAGCACATCCCGACGCTCCGTTCCTGGGGCCTGCAGATCCAGCTCGAGGACTTCCCGGACACGAGACGGGCGGTCGAGGTTCCGGATCCGGCGCTCCAGCGGCTGATCGCCCAGACGCTCGCGGGGGGCGCGCTCCGGGTGGACCAGGCGATTACCCGCGGGAGGGGCACGATCTGGCGCCTCAAGACACTGAGCGCGGCGGGCGAAGGGATTTCGGACCTCACGGGCCTCGAAGCCGCGAGCAACCTCGAGTACCTGTTCGCCGCGTCCAACGCCATCACGGACCTCGCGCCGCTTGCCGAGCTACCCGACCTCAGGGGTCTCGACCTCGGCGGCAACGACATCACCGATATCGCCCCCCTCGTCGAGAACCCGGACATCGGCTTCGGCGACTGGATCGTCCTGGACGACAATCCCCTCGGCGAGGAGTCCGTCAACGTCCATATCCCGGCCCTGCTCGAACGGCGGGTAGCGGTGAGTTTCGAAAGGGTCGGGCTGGGCGCCGCCGCCGGCGGCGACCCGGTGCAGTTCAGGGTGGGCGGCCACTTCGCCGCGCTCCTCGGCGACGGTCTACACATCGGCACGCAGGTGCGGGACCCGGCATTGGCCCACGCGGAGGTCGCCGACGGCCGGCTGACCGTCCGTCCCGGCCCCTCCGGCGGTCGGACCATCGTGACGGTGACCGGGACGGACGAGGATCGGCGAAGAGCGACCGTGACGTTCGCCCTGACCCTGCGGGGTGCGGTCTTCGCGTCGACGTTCCCGGCCGCGGCGGATCCGTTCCGACAGGGTTTCATGCGCGTCATCAACCGCACGCTCGCGACGGCTGTCCTGCGCGTCGATGCCTTCGACACCGGAGGCACGCCAAGGGGCCCGGCCACGCTGGAGGTCGGCGCCGGCCAGGCGGCGCAGTTCAACTCGGACGACCTCGAGGCCGGCAACCCGGACAAGGGCCTGGCCAACGGCGTCGGGCCAGGGGACGGCGACTGGCGGCTCGCGTTCCCGGACAGCGGCAACACGCAGGTGCTGTCCTACGTCCGCACGACGGACGGTGTCGTCACGTCCATGCACGAACTCGCACCGATGACGGACGCGGGCTACCGGGTCGTGTTCTTCAACCCGGGCTCCAACCTGAATCAGGCGAGCCTGCTGCGTCTGATCAATCCGGGATCCGAGCCCGCCGCGGTGACCATCACCGGCATCGACGACGCGGGCGCCTCCCCCGGCGGGGCCGTGAGCCTCTCTCTCGGGCCCCAGGTTGCCCGCACCCTCTCCGCCCAGGAACTCGAGACCGGCGCGGGCCTCGTCGGTGCGCTCGGCGACGGGGCCGGCAAGTGGCGCCTGAACGTCGCGGCCGACCGTCCCATCCTCGTGGCGAGCCTGTTGCGCAGCCCAGCCGGGCACCTGACGAACGTGTCGTCGGTGCCCGACAACAAGGTGTGGCGCGATGACGGAACGGTGCACGAGGTACCGCTCTTCCTGTCGGCGTCGGAGGCCGCCGCGCGGCAGGGATTCGCGCGCGTCGTCAACCGGAGCTCCGAGGAGGCGGCGGTACGCATCCAAGCGTGGGACGACAGCGGCGCCCGGCGCCGGCCGATCACGCTCACCGTCGCCGCCGGCGCCGTTGCGCACTTCAACTCCACGGACCTCGAGACGGGCAACCTGTCGAAGGGGCTGTCCGGCGGCGTGGGCTCCGGCCAGGGCCACTGGCGGCTGGAACTGTCGAGCGCGGCGCGCCTCGACATCCTGGCCTACGTCCGCACCGCGGACGGATTCGTGGCCAGCATGCACGGCAAGGTCGCTCCGGCCCCCTCGGGAAGCTACGAGATACCCACGTTCAACCCCGCCTCCAATCGCGATCAGGCGAGTCTGCTGCGCATCCTCAATCCCGGCGTCTGGGACGCCCGGGTCGCGATCACGGGCGTCGACAACGCGGGCAACCGCAGCGGCAACGTCTCCACGACGGTTCCCGCCGGAGGTGTCCTCACGCTCTCCGCGCAGGAGCTCGAGAGCGGCGGCGGCGTGACCGGAAGACTCGGCGACGGCACGGGCAAGTGGCGGCTCACGGTGACGCCGCAGCGACCGGTACAGGTGATGCACCTGCTGGAGAGCCCGAGCGGGCACCTGACGAACCTGTCGACCGGACCCGCTCCGCGTCCGTAGAGGACGGGCTTGCCGGATACCGCTCTGAACTGCGGTGTCTCGTCAGACGAACCGGTCCAGGCTCGCAAGCACCGCGGGATCTCCCGCGCGCCGACTGTAGGGCTTTGCGGACCGCACCCGTGCGACATCCGCCGGCGTCGACGCCGCAACACCGCTGCCCCTCGAACGGGAACCGCGGCTGCGCCGAAGCCGACGCAGGCAGGTCAGCCGGGACGGGCCGCCGCGGGCTACTTCGCCAACGTGGAAGACGCTAGCATTCGCACCATGCCGACCACCGAACGTTTGCTCTCCCTGATGGCGGACCACGAGTCCGACCGAGTCGAACGGACGGTGTCCACCAACAACACCGACAAGTTCGGGGAGGCGATCTGTGCATTCGCGAACGACTTCCCCGGCAACGGGCAGCCCGGCTACCTGCTCGTCGGCGTCCAGGACGGCGGCGCGCTCGACGGATTGGAAGTCACGGACCGGATTCTGCTGCGGCTGGGCGATCTGCGGTCGAACGTCAATCTCGAACCACTGCCCGCGATGACCGTCCAGAAGCATGTCCTCCCGGAAGGCGATGTCGCCGTCGTCGAAGTGCTTCCCTCGGACTTGCCCCCCGTCCGGTACAAGGGACGCGTCTGGATCCGCGTCGGCCCCTCGAGGCGCGCGGCCAATCGGCAGGAAGAGCGCCTCCTCGGCGAGCGGCGGACTTCCGCACTGCGATCGTTTGACGCGCGCCCCTGCCCGGACACTTCCGTGGACGATCTGGCGCCCGGGCTGTTCGTCAACGGCTATCTCCCCGCGGCAGTCGCCCCCGAAATCCTCGCGGAAAACGACCGCGGCCTGCGCGAGCAACTGGCGTCGCTGCGCTTCCACGACCACCGGACAGACACCCCAACGAACGCGGCGGTACTGCTTTTCGGGAACGACCCACTACACTGGCTGCCGGGCGCATGGATCCAGTTCGTGCGGTGGGCGGGCGAGACCATGGGCGCGGACATTCTCGAGGAGAGGCGGTTCAGCGGCGACCTGATCACCGTCCTGCGCGAACTCGACGCGTTCGTTCCTACCCTGCGGCACTCCCGTCCCGTTTCCGACTCCGCCCTCCGGGAACGGAACGACACGGACTTCCCGATCATCGCCATTCGCGAGCTGCTGCTGAACGCCGTCATGCACAGGACCTACGAGTCGAACGCACCCGTACATCTGTACCGGTTTACGGACCGCATCGAGATCCAGAGCCCGGGTGGGCTGTACGGCATGGCATCGCCAGAGAACTTCCCGACACGAACCGACTACCGCAATCCCGTGATCGCCGAAGCCATGGCGACACTCGGCTACGTGAACCGCTTCGGCCGCGGCGTCATCCGCGCGCAGGAGGCCCTTGCACGGAACGGCAATCCGTCCGCCGCATTCGAATTGGCCGATCCCGCGAACGTCCTGGCGGTCATCCGGTCCAAGCCGATATGAAAGCCATCGCCTTCTTCAACAACAAGGGCGGCGTCGGCAAGACCACCCTCGTCTATCACCTGGCGTGGATGTACGCGGAACTGGGCGCGTCGGTCGTGGCGGCCGACCTGGACCCGCAGGCCAACCTCAGCACCATGTTCCTGCCCGAGGACCGGTTGCTGGAACTCTGGCCCGAGGGCCGCCACGACCACAGCATTCTCGGTTCCGTTTCCCCCATACTGCGCGGCGTCGGCGACCTCGCCGAACCGCATGTCGAACAAGTCACGCTCAATCTCGGGCTGCTCGTCGGGGACCTCGGCCTGTCCCGTTTCGAAGCCAGGCTGTCTTCCGCATGGCCCGATTGCATGAACCGGGACGAGGCGGCCTTTCGGGTCGAGTCGGCCTTCCATCGGGTGCTTGCCCGGGCGACGGACCAACGCCAGGCCGATGTCGTCCTGGTCGATGTCGGTCCCAATCTCGGCGCCATCAACCGGGCCGCGATCATCGCCGCCAACCACGTCGTGTTCCCGCTGGCGCCCGACCTTTTTTCCCTCCAGGGCCTGCAGAACATCGGGCCGACTCTCAACGACTGGCGCGAGCAGTGGCGGGACCGTCTGGATCGGCGGCCCCCGGACAACGCTCTCGAGCTTCCCGGCGCAGACATCGAGCCCGCCGGATACGTGGTGATGCAGCACGCCGTACGTGCCGCCCGACCGGTACGGGCCTACCAGAAGTGGATGCGGCGGATCCCCCGGGTCTACCGCACCGCGATCCTGGGAGAAGAAGCGCCGGACATCGGCTCCACCGAGGCGGACGACGAGTGCCTCGCGACGCTCAAGCACTACCGGAGCTTGTTGGCGATGGCCCAGGAGGCTCGCAAGCCGGCGTTCTTCCTGAAGGCGGCGGACGGCGCGATCGGGGGTCATCTCCGTGCCACGCAGGACTGCTACGAGGACTTTGCGGCGCTGGCGGCGGCGATTGCCGAACGGTGTGGCCTGGTTTGGTAGCGGGGCAGGTGCGGCCCGCCGGCGGGCGGCTCGGTAGCCAACCAGGCGGGCGGTTTGGAAGAGGTGTACGGCCGGCCTTTCAGACGTGGGGCACGAGGGGCGACCGCAAGGGCGATGGACCATACGCATCAACGAGCAGTACGAAATCCGCTTCGAATGGCCGGAGGAAAGCCCCGGCCCGACGCAGGTGCAGATCGTCGACGGCCAGTGAAAGAGGGAGACAGGCCATGACGCGCGAACCCAAGCATCCCGGGGAGACGCTGGGGGAAGACCCTCACGCGCTCGGAATGAGCACGGCGGAGGTGGCGCGGCGGATCGAAAGGTACACCATGGCGCGAGGCCGACAATAAACCCGTAAAATCCGCAATGGCGCGTCATTACAATGACTTTTCTATCCGACATGCGCCGGTCACGCCACTATGAACGGTAAATCCTCACCGTCCGCCATCGTCGACCGGATGCCCGAGGTCTTCGTTTCACGCGCCGAGATAAGCGCCGAGGTGTCCCGCCGAGTGGGGGATGGCCGACTGCGGAAGCTCGCCACGCGGCTGTACACGCGCGACATGGCGGCCGCTCCGGAAGCGCTCGTGCGCCGCAACCTGTGGGGCGTCGTCGGCGGGTATTTCCCCGGTGCGCTCCTGGCGGACCGCACCGCGCTCGAATTCGAGCCTGCCCCGGATGGGTCCATTTGCCTGGTCGCCGCCCGCGGCGCCAACATCGACCTGCCAGGCGTGCGCCTGCGACCGCGTCGCGGCGCCGCACCGCAGCCCGACGACCGGCCCTTTCTCAAGGGGCTTTTCCTGAGTTCCGCGGCACGCGCCTGCCTGGACAACCTGCGTTCGTCGCGGGAACGTGCCGGGAGGGTGTCCCGCACGCTCCGCCGGGCCGGCGTCGAGGAGCATCTCGAGCGTGTCATCGCGACCTCCGGCGCAAACGCCGCCCGCCGCCTGCGCGACGATGCCCGCCGTATCGCCACCGCGATCGATCGTGTGTCCGAGTGCGCGGAACTCGACGAGATCGTGGGCGCCATGGTGGGTACCCGGGACGCGCGACTCCGCACGCCGGCAGCGCGCGCCCGGGCAATCGGCCGTCCGTACGACCAGGACCGCCTCGAGCTGTTCGGCCAACTGCATGGGGCCCTGATGCGCACGCCGCATGCGGCGCAGCCAACGCGGCGGCGCGACGGTGTGGGCGCGGCGACCCTGGCGTTCTTCGACGCGTACTTCTCGAACTACATCGAGGGCACCGAATTCGCCACGGACGAGGCGTCCGCGATCGTGTTCGAGGGACGTATTCCCTCGGACCGCCCGGCCGACGCGCACGACATCCTCGGGGTGTGGGGCATCGTTTCCGACGCCTCCGAAATGCGCCGGGTGCCGGATTCGGAGAACGACTTCCTGGGGCTGTTGCGGGACCGTCACGCACGCATGCTCGAGGCGCGTCCCGAAGTGGGTCCGGGCAGCTTCAAGGCCGCGGCGAACAGGGTCGGTTCAATCGAGTTCGTGCACCCCGACGCGGTACTCGGCACCCTTGAGCGCGCATTCGTCCTGTACCGGTCGCTCGACACGCCGTTTCGCCGCGCGGCCTTCATGGAGTTCGTGGTCTCGGAGGTGCATCCGTTCACGGACGGCAACGGCCGGATGGCCCGCTTGATGATGAACGCCGAACTGATCGCCGCCGACCAGGAGCGCATCGTCATCCCCACGGTGTATCGGGACAACTACATCGCTGCCCAGCGCGCGCTGACGAGTGGGCGCAGTCCGGAGCCCCTGCAACGCACGCTCGACTACGCCTGGCGCTGGACAGCCGCCGTTCCATGGCGGAACGTCAAGTCCACCGAGGCAGTGCTGCGTGCTTGCCATGCATTCGATACGCCCGGGGAGGCGGAACGCCGCGGCGTTCGCCTGCGCATGCCGCCGCCCTCCGAGACACCGCGCGGTCCCTGACCAAGGGCAAGCCGCGGTCCGTCATTCCCGCATGGCCGCGGTGGGGCGCACCGGAGAGGTTGGCGAGGCGCCCGGTGGCGTTGACCAGCAGGCTCATCACGAAACCCTGGGGACCGGTGGATGCGGCGGCGGGCAGCAGCGGCACGCCATACTCGGCCCCGAGGCCGAACGAGCCCGTAGCGCCCGCCAGGGCGAACACCAAAACGACTCGAACACAGGCTCGCGTACCGCTCACTACGCCCGGCGCCGCGCGAGCACAGCAGCCGGGCAACCATGACACGCCGCGCCGCGGAGTTCCGGCGCCAGCGCAGCGAACCCCGGTCCCGGGGAGGACCCTCTCTGCGCCGGAGCCCGTGGGGCGACCCTCGTGGTCGCCTGTCTTCTCGCCATGACACCCCGCCACGAGCCCCACCAGGCGCGCCATGCGTTTGTCTCCACGAATTATTGCCCCCGTTTCGACAAGGGCGACCGCGGGGGTCGCCCCTACCGTTCCACTACGGCGAACTTGACCGAGGGGGTTTGGTGATCGTGGACGACGAGCGGGGGGTCGAGGGCGTAGACGTTGAGGCGGATGGAGGAGACGCGCTGCCCGGCGTTCTCGGGGCGCTGGCCGCGGTAGAAGCGGCTGCCTTCGGCGTTGACGTGGGGGGACAGCTTCTCGAACACGGCGTCGCTCACGGCGTGGCGGAGCATGATGGAGTCCCACTGGAAGAAGTTGCCGACCTCCTCGAAGATCGCGAGAAGCTTTTCGGCGCCGGAGCGGGTGACGGCGTAAGCGCAGGCGGGCATGGATGCGCGGCGCAGCCTGCCGCAGTGGGACGCCAGCACCGCGTCGATGGAGTAGAGGCGGAAGGGGCTTCCGAAACGATCGAACGGGCGCCGGACAAACCGCGCCAGCAACTCCGGCCAGCTCGGAAGGCATTGGGCCTGGTGGTGCAGGTAAAGGACATCCAGGTCGTGCGGCGGTGCAGGCAGGGCCGGCATTGCACGGAACAGCGGAATGGCGTCGTCCTCAAGGACGATCGTCAGGTCCCCGGAGGAGTCGAGGGCCTCCTGCCAGGCGCGGCGATGGCTCAGGAAGCAGCCGCGCTGGCCGCTCCGCAGGCGTTTCGACATGCGGTCGTAGACCGCCCACTCCTCCGCCGTGAGCGATTCGCGTTCCGGCGGATAGCAGGCAGGGATCGAAGAGAGTCGCCACCTCTCCGCGTCGAGCCGGGCGAAGAGTGCCCGGCGTCGATCTTCGGAGGCTGGCAGCGAGATGAGCAGAGTGCGCGAACGGAGCCCGCTTCCCGTTGCCGGATGCGGTCGCCTCGAGGCGGACGCGGCGCGGCGGTGCCGTGCGCGCAGGCATCGGCGGACCCACCGGGCGTACATGCCGTCCGGCAGGCCTCGATGGCCGAGCGCGGCAACATCCGGACTGCCAACCCTGTCCTCCACCAACGCCCCCAATTCCTTCTGAACCCGTCGCCCGGACAAAAAAAAGGAGGGCTTTCGCCCCCCCTTTCCGAACCCGTCGCGCCTGCAGCCGCTTGGGTTCTAGCTGCCCATTGGGATCAGTGCAACACGATCGTATCGGTCGCCCCGGTCATCTGGTGCACGATCGTCGTGGCGACATCTACCGAACCAGGCCCTGTCTGCAGGACGACCGTGGCCGATCCTCGGGTCTTACCCGTGAACGTCACGAGATCACTCATCTTCAGGACCCTGGTCATGCTTCCACCCACCATCATCTTGTCGGTGGTCTCCGGGGTCGCCATCGCTTCGTCCTCGGTGGTGAACGAAACCGTGAAGTACACGTCGTTCTTGCTGCGGTTGACGATCACGAGACGCTGGTTGTAGTTCTCGAACGTGGTCACGTAGGGAACCTGCACCGTGGTGCCGTCGTGGTCGATCATCGCGACGTGGATGCCCATCATGTTCGCCGCAGCGGGCGAAACAAGCCGAGTCATGTTCGCGGCGGTACCGTCCCCAAGCGCGATATCCATCCGGATGTCGCCTCGGGGGATCGTCTCTTCGTTGTCCGCATCGACGGTCACGCACAGATACCACGGATTGGGCGCAATGCCACCGACCACTTCGTTCGCGTCCGGCTCATCCTCACCTTCGTCGACCTCCATCCCAGGGTAGGACGTGATGCCAGTCGTGCCGGCGCCACCCGGTCCAGTGCCCGAGCAATCAGCCATGCTGTTCAACTCGAACTTGGACGCGTAAGCGAAACCCTGGCCATCGGCACCGTAGAACTTCGACGAGGACATCATGGTGTTGATGCCAACCGCCGCGTAAACGGCGGCCAAGTCTATCGGGTCTTCCGTGGCGTCATCTCCGTCGTCAACAACAAGAGTGTTCAGCGCGGTACCTGCGGCGCTAAGGTGGGCTGTGTTCACCGTCACGTTGAAGCCGCCAAGCGACGTCTTCATGCCGTTTCTGTCATCCGCTATGAACTGACGGAACTGCGCTTCGGCGGACGCCGTACGCCCGGCCGGTTCGGCTCCCGTCGCCGAACTCACCTTTACGCTGGGCGCGACGTGGAAGAAGGCTGTCGAGCCCGAAAGAAGATGGTTGGCGCTACCCAGGTAACCGTCCCGCTGGTCCTTGTACAGGGCCATCGTGAGGCCTGCGGTACCAACCGCGGACACCTCCGCCTCGTCATCGCCATCTGCGTCCCTCTGGGTGATCGTCGCCAAAAACCGTATGGCACCCGCGTTCAGACGACCGGCTTCACCCGCAATGGTGTACAGCAAGGCACCGCCCGGGGTCATCGTCGCGGTCGCTCCGGTTACTGGAGTTCCAGCGGTCCAAGCCGTGTCGGTGGCCATCGCCTTGGTGTCCACCTGGATGCTCGGCAACGCGCCAGTCGCGAAGGACATGCCGGTCGGGGACACCCGCAAGTACAGGTTGGTCCCGTCTCCAGTTTGAGCCAAGTCGAACTGCACACCGGGGTCGGTGACGGCCAGCGCGGCCGTCAAGTTGGCGGCGCTGTTGATACCGAACCCCATGGCACCAGCCCCTTCGACCAACGCTTCAGCCGAGTAGGTCGGCAGCATTGTCTGGGCCATGGCCGAATTGGTGCCCAACAGGGCCACCATCCATAGCGCGGTTGCGGAAGCAACCTTCAAAGTCTTTTTGAAGAGCATTCGTTTCTCCAAGTAATCCGAACTAACGCTGTTTTCAGCCATCTGGCCCGGGAACCCCCCAACGCCACGCAGCTTGTTCGCCATTATCCATAGCAGTTGGGGAATGGCAACCCCTATTTCGGAAAATCCCCGGCCCTCGGCGGTCGCGGTGACACGCCCTTGCGCGACGCCACAAGACATTGAATTTCCGTGCGAATGCACCGCCTCCCCGAAGCGGCGTCCAATCCCTGGAACCGACCCCCGCGATTATCGCAGGAACTGTCGATGCAGGTCGAGGCCCGCCTTGATCCGCTCGGTCAGTTCGCGTCCTTCCTCGTGGTCGGCCACGACGTACGGGATGACGAGAATCGCGAGCTCCGTGCGATCCTCCTGGAACGTGTCGCCCCGGAACAGGCGCCCCAGGAGCGGGATCCGGGAGATGCCCGGCACGCCCGTCTCCCCCTCGCTCTGGTTGTTCGAGACGAGGCCGCCCATCAGGAGGGAGCCGCCGTCGCGCAGGGTGAGGTTCGTCTTGACGCGGCGGGACAGGATCGTGGGGGTCCCCGAGATGCTCGTCCCCGCGCCGGGGCGCGCTTCGCTCAACTCCTGACTGATGGAGAGGTCCACCAGCCCGTTGGCCTGCACGATGGGCTCGATCTCGAGCACCACGCCGGTCCGGCGGTAGCTCACCTGCTGGAGCACGTTGGTGGTGCCGCCGGCCTGGATGCCGGCGTCCGAGAGCTGGGTGACGGTCGGGATCTCGTTGCCCGAGTCGAAGGTGGCGGTCTCGCCGCTCTTCACCATGAGGCGGGCACTCGAGCGCAGGGCCACGCGGCTGTCCTCGTAGAAGACGTTGAGCATCGCGCGTGTCGTCCCGGCGCTGTCCAGGGTCAGGGACAAGGCCTTGGACTGGAGGCCGAGAGCGTCGAGGGTACCGCCGGTGACCGTCCGGCCCTCTCCGATACCGCTACGGAACAGGAAGTCGACGCCGGAGCCGGACTCGTCGGTGAGCGTGATCTCGGCGACGAGCACTTCGATCAGGACGGACGGTACGGGCTTGTCGAGCTGATCGATCACGGCGCGCAGTTCGCTCCACTCCTTCCCGGAGCCCCGGAACAGGATCATGTTCTGGTTCTCGTCGACCACGATGCGGCCGGCGCCCGAGGTCCTGCCTCCCTCGAGGTCGTCCGTCGGCAACGACTCCGGCTCCGCGTCGCCCGTCCGTCGGCCCTGCAGGATGCCGTCCAGCGTCTCAGTGAGGCTGGCCGCCTGGGTGTTCTGCACGTCGTAGGTGAATACGGCGTTCTCGATCGTCGCCTCCTTCCTGGCATCGAGGGTGCGCGCCCACTGCCGCACGTGATCGAGGGTGGCCTGGTCGTGGGCGAACACGACCAGCCTGTTCACCGTCTCGAGGGGCAGGAGGATGACGCTGCCGCCGAGGCCCTGGCCCACCAGCGCGTTGTAGCCCTCGGCCTTGAGCACGGCCTGGAGGTCGGCCGCCATGTCCCTGGCCAGCAGGAAGCCCGGCTCGATGAGGATGCCGAAGCGGCCCCGCAGCAGGGGCTGGTCCAGCACCTCGATCAGCTCCGCGGCGCGGGATACGGCCTCGACGCTGCCTCGCAACAGCACGGCGTTGCGGCGAATCCGCTCGCTCACCTGCAGGTTCTGGCCGCTCATCGCCTGATTCAGGAGATTGATGACCATGTTGCCTTCCACGACGTGCAGCGGCACGAGCTGGAACACCACGCGGTGCGTCGGCGGCACCTCCGGCAGGGCGCGCCCGCTGATCAGGAGGGGGATGTCCCGCGACGTGATCTCCTGGTCGGCGGTGAAGGCGAGGACGCCGTCCGTGTCCCGGAGGTCCACGCCGTAGTCCTGCAGCACACGGCGGGCAGTGGCGAAGAGCTGGCTGGGGGAGACCGGCTCCGTCAGCCGCAACGTCACGAGGTCCGTCTTGTCCGAGAGACCGGCGCCGAGGGTGAACGACATGCCGAGGCGCTCGGCGAAGACCTCGTTGATGAACGTGACCAGCGGCACGTCGTGGAAGCTGACGGCGATGGGCTGGCCGGCGAGGTTCTCGCCGAGACGGTCCGCGATACCCTCGGCGACGGTGCGCTGGATGACGACGCCGGGGGTGGGCGTGACGGTAGTGCCTTGCTCGGTGACGGCGGGGGCCGCCCTGGGCGCGGTCTCCGCCGGCAGGGTCTTGGGCGGGCGCAACGGCTCTGGAAGCGGGGCGACCTCGAGACCGGCGCAGCCGGCGACGGCCAGCGCCAGAACCACGCAGCCGCCGCGGGCGACACCGCGGGAGATCCAGCCACATCCGCCGTCCGGAGCGCGTGCCGCCACGGGCCAGCGCCAGTGCCCTCTGGGTCTCCGTTTCCGTAGCTCATCCATGACGGTCAGTATGACAACTCCGTTTCACGGCGGCGAATCCCCGCCGCGCAGTGTTGCATCGTGACGCCGTCGGCGCGGCGCGTGGCATATGTCCTCTCACCGTCGGTTTTCCGCTTCCGGCGCGGTCTCGACGGTACCGTCGGCCTCCGTGGGCGGACGCGGGAAGAGCTCCAGTTCCTCGTCGCCGACGGTGTCGGAGAGGGTCGCCGTGGTGTCGGTGACGTCGGACAGCGTGCGGCCGTCCGGCAGCGTGCCGCCGGCGGGGACTCTCGCGACTCTCCCATCGGGCAGGGTCAGAAGCACGACGCGGTCGCCGGGGGTGGCGGTGGTGCCCACGAAGCCCATGCGGTCGCGGTTCGCCGCCGCGGCGTTCGCGCCGGCTGCGGCGGCGCGGCGCTGGGCCTCGAGCTCTTCGTAGGTCAGGCCGCCCCAGCGGTCGCTGCTCGCGAACGCGGAGAGGTCTTCCGCCGGGGCGACCGCCACCGTTTCGCCACCGAGGCGGCCGCGGGCGTCCTGCGTGACGGCGTCGGGCCGGCCAACGGGGATCGCGAGGGCGCCGATCAGGCTGGCGGCGCAGATGCCGAGGCCCGCCGCGACGGGCCCGCGGTGACGGCGCAGGGCGTCCGCGACCTGGGCGCTCCCTGCCATCGGGCTGGGGGTCTCTTCAGCCATCGCTCAGCTCCCGGCGGGCTCCGCGTCCTCGATGCCGACGAAGTAGGCGGAGACGAGAAGCGTCATGCGGCGGTCGCGGCGGCGCAGGTCGAGGCGGTCGACGGCGAGTTTCCGCGGGTGCGTGGCGAGGGCATGCAGCACCTCGAGTTGCGCGCCCGCGTCGTAGCCGCCGCTGAACTGCGCCTGCACGCGCCAGACGCCCGGCGCGTGGTCGACGGGGCGGATCGTGCCGGACTGGATGCGGGGGTTGCGGAACTCGAACGCACCGACGATCTCGCTCACCGTGGCCTGGAGCTGGGCCTGGGCGAGGCCCTGGGTCTCGGCCTGCCAGAACCGCTCGGTGAGCTGCTGGCCGCGCTCGCGTTCGGCTTCCAGGATGGCCGCCAGGTCGTCGCGGGTGAGGAGCGTCCGGGCCCGGCTCAGGCGCTCGGCGTCCCCGGCGTAGCTGGCGTGGACGGCCCCGACGCGGTCCGACTGCACGAGTACGCCGTAGACGGCGAGGATCGCGGTGATCGCCCAGGTCCCGGCGCGCAGGCGCGGGTTCGCCGCGAGTTGCGCCCGCAGGTGGGCGAGGGCTTCGGCGAGGGCGTTCACGGACGGACCCGGAGCGTGATCTCGACGCTGTCCGGGCTGCTCGCGCGGCCGACGCGCACGCCCTCGAACCGAGGTACCGCCTCGAGGGCACGGACATAGGCGACCGGATCGAGGTCCTCCGCGTCGGTGACGGTGAGTTCGAGTTCGCCTTGCTGATAGCGCCACTGGTCAAAGCGTGCGGACTCGCCGGGAATGGCCTGACTCACCAGACCCATGATGTAGGCCTGGGAGGGGGCGTTGAGGATGGTCGTGAGGGCGTCGTTGCGCCGCGCCAGGGCGAGAATCTCGTCGCGGGTGGCCAGCACCGGGGCCAGGGCTTCCTGCTGCGTGTCGAACTGCGCCTGGGCGGCGGCGGCGAGGCCGTCGATCTTCCGGAAGCGGGCCTCCTGCCAGACGGCGACGGCGGCGAGGGCGAGGACGGCGGCGGCGGCGAGGTTGCGTTCGTTGGCCTGCAGCCAGTCCGCCGGGGCGACGGGGCTCGCCCAGGGCTCCGCGGCGTGTTGCGGCGGCCGGCGCCGGGCGGCGCCGTTCTGGACCACGCTCGCGACCGCCGCGGCGGGGATGCCGCGGCGGGTGACGAACGTGTCGAGTTGTTCGGCGTCCGGGGAACACGGGAACCAGAAGGCGTCGTCGAGGACGCCGTCGCGCCAGTGCTGCAGTTCGAAGCCGGCGCTGCAGGGCTGCAGCTCGACGCCGTCTTCGCGGCGCGGCAGGAAGACGGTCTCGGGGACGACGCGGAGGTCTTCCGGCGGCGGGGCGCCGCGGCCGGCGGGCGTGGTGCGGAACGCTTGCTGCGCCGCCGCGACCGCGTCGTCGTCCCAGAACCAGATCATGGCTTCGGAGTCCCGCCAGACGGTGTGGCGCCCGGTGCGCGCGAACGGGCTCCAGACCGGGAGCTGCAATTCGACCGCGGCGCGGCGGCGGCTCTTTGGGACGTTCGCGAAGTCGTGGCGCCGGTACATGCAGAGGCCGCGGCCGACGATCCAGTGGGCGTGCGGGGAGCGCACGGGCAGGCGTTCGACGCCGTCCCTCGTCTGGACGAAGTTGGGCCGGTTGAAGAACCGGCGCCGCAGGCCCGCGAGGCGGCCTGGCCACTTCATGGACAGGGTGGGAATGCCGGTACTCCTTTCGCCGGGGGGCGGTGACGGAGGCGGGCGTCGGCGTTGCGGTGGCGGCCGGGCGCGCCGGCGCGATGCGGCGACGCCGCCACACGCGGACAGTGGAGCCGTCGCGGCTTGCGCCGGAGCCCTTCTCCCGCTCGCCCGGGCAGCCCGGCGAGCAAGCTTGGTTCCATCCCCGGCAATGCGGTCCGCGCCTCCGGATGCATGGTGTGGCGATTATACCTCCGGGGGCCGGCGGCGTTTGCGCCGGGGGTTCCTGCGCACGCCGCGCCGGGGCCCGGGCGCGGCGGGGGCCCGGGCTGCCGTTTTCGGTGCCTTGGGACATCCAGGGCGAGGATATCCGCGACGACACACGTGCGTTCGAAGCGGCTTGGGCAGCCCGCCGCCTACTCGTTCGGGAGAGCGGTCTCGACGGTGGCCGGCGGCGGCACCGAAACGGACGGCGCACGGGTGTCCCACGTGCCGGGGGCGCCGGTGCGGAAGATCCCGACGCCCGTCACCAATGCGAGAAACGCGATGGCGAGCGCGACACCGGTCAGCGTGGTCTTCACCGTCGCATGCAGGGACTCGATCCGGCCGCCGAGGTCGGACCGGACGAGGTCCACCTTGTGATCCACGGCCTGGATCTCGGCGCGCGCCTGCTGGAAGGCCGCCTGCGTCTCCGCGCGGGCCTGCTGGAACGCCGCTTGGGTCTCCGCGCGGGCCTGCTGGAACCCCGCCTGGGTCTCCGCGCGCAGCGCCCCCGTCTCCGCGCGCGCCGCCTGGATCTCGCTGCGCACCTGCCCGAAGCCGACCTGCAAGTCTCCCTGCGTCACGACGTGCTGGCCCAGTTCCTTGCCCAGGGCGCGAGCGACGCCTTCGGCCTGTTCGGTTTCCATGCCCGTCCGGCGCAAGGCGTCGCAAAGCTCCAGCGTATCGACCACGGGTTGGCTCATGGCGGGTCCCTCCTCCAAGAATAGCGAATGTCTCCGCGGCCTGCCGTCGGCCTTGTGCCGACGGCGCGACCGACCGCCCAATTCAAGCGAGTCGGTCAACCGCTGTCCTGTAGGAAATCTCGGAAAATCGCGAACCGCCGCGCGGCCCCGGGGAATCCAGGGAAGCTCTCAATCAGAGCTTCCCTAGCCCGCATTTCTCACCACGGGCCGCGATGATCGCGGAGGATCCTGGCCCTGTGCGCGTGCTCGCGACCGAGAGCATAGCGGGGCCTACGTTGAGGGAGCGTTTGAGGGAGCATGTGCGCGCACGGGGCCAGGAGACCCGCGAGGGCGCGGCCAGCGCGGTCCGCGGGCGGTCAACGAAGCCGTGTGGACCAAAAAACCCCGCAGAACCAATGACCTGTCATCCTGGCACAAGCGACGTGGTGAGAAACGTCCATGGTCGTCTTCCGACCACCCCGGAGGCATGAAATGGTGGCGAGGCATCGGAGGCGGCGGCTTCGGTCGGGATGGGGGAGAATCGCGGCGAAGGCGGGAGCGTGGTCGTCCGCATAATGGCGGAACGGCATGTTACCCCGTTGAGAAACTGACCCGACCGGACGGCGGCGAGCCCCGGACCGTGCCCGGCCCCGAGCCGTGGACGAGCAGCAAACCGCGACCGCGCCCTTGGGCGCGGGTCCCTTTCCGACCGACCGGTCCACCCGCCTTCGCCACACCCCCGATCCGACAAGGAGGCGACACGATGATGAACGACGATCTGCACGTTGTCCACGCCCGCGCGGCGGGCCTGGACGTGCACAAGATGGAGATCACGGCCACGGTGCGGCTGTGCGGGGCGGGCGGCGAGCCGGTGTGCGAGACGCGCCGCTTCGACGCGCTGCCGGAGGGCCTGGGCGAGATGGCGGGCTGGCTGGGCGGCCACCGCGTGACGGCGGCGGCGATGGAGGGGACCGGCGTGTACTGGGAGACGCCGTACGAGGCGCTCGAGGCGGCCGGCATCGAGGTGCAGCTACTGCACGCGCAGCAGGTCAAGCAACTGCGCGGGCGCAAGACCGACGTCGGCGACAGCCGCTGGCTGGCGCGCGTGTGCCAGTTCGGGCTGGGCCGGCCGAGCTTCGTGCCGCCGCGCGAGTTCCGCCAGTTGCGCGTGCTGAGCCGGCACCGGCGCACGCTGGTGGCGGAGCGCAGCCGGGTGCGCAACCGCGCCGCGAAGGTGGTCGACCGCAGCGGCGCGCGCATCGGCGGGGTGATCACCGACATCTTCGGCATGAACGGGCGGCGCATCCTCGACGGCTTGGTCGACGGGCTCGCGCGCGACGCCATCCTCGGCACGCTGAGCAGCCACGTGCGCGGCAAGCTCGACCGGCTCGGCGACGCGCTGACCGCCACGCTCGGCGCCGCCGACCGCGTCGTGCTCGCCGACCTGCTGCGCCAGCACGACGCCCTCGACCGCCGCCTCGCCGACCTCGACCGGCATCTCGCCGACGGGCTCGTGCCGCACGCCGGCCGGCTGCGCCTGCTGCAGACCGTCCCGGGCATCGACGCCGCCTCGGCGACCGCCATCCTGGCCGAGACCGGTCCCGACCCGGCCGCCGTGTTCGGCACCGCCGACCGGCTCGCGGCCTGGGCCGGCGTGTGCCCCGGCAACAACGAGAGCGCCGGCAAGCGCCGCGGCGCCCGCGCCCGCGCCGGCGCCAAGCACCTGCGCGCGCTGCTTGTCGGCTGCGCCCACGGCGCCGCCCGCACCAAGGACTGCCAGTTCCACGCCTACCACCGCGCCATCACCGCGCGCCGAGGCCACCAGCGCGCCATCGTCGCCACGGCCCACAAGCTCGCGCGGGTGATCTTCGCCGTGCTCCGCGACGACCGGCCCTACCGCGACCCCGAGGTCGACTACGAGGCCCTCCTGGTCGCCCGCAACGCGCCGCGCTGGATCGCCAGGCTGCGCGAGTTCGGCGTCCTCGAACAGCACGCCGACGGCACCGTGACCGTCAACTGGGCGGCCGCTTAGCGAGCCCCCGGCGACCCGCACGACCCGCGCGGCCACAACCGGGGCAGCCGCCGGGCGAACGGTCGCCGCCGCAGACGGCGCGGACCTGACCGTCCCGCCAGGGCGCCATGGGGCGTTCGCGGGCCCCCTCGGCCCGGGGGTGCGGAGACCACCAAGAATTTCACAGCAATGCGGGCTAGGGCGCGTCCCCGGTGTCCCACTGCTCAGGCAGGATGTAGTCCGGCTCGCCGAAGTCGAAGCCGGCCATCATGCTCGATGTCGGCAGCAGCCACCCCAGCTCCCGCCCCCCCGTCAGTTCGTACGGCCCCCGGGGGGTGTCGATGTACGCGAAGACGTGCGCGGGACCGACGGTCACGACGTAGCGACGCAGTCGACCGTCTTCCCCGCGGATCCGCCCCAACGCGGATCGCGAGAGCCCGGGACCGTCGTCGATCTCCTCGATCAGCGGGCGGTAAAGGTCGCCCAGTTGGGGAACCGGCAGGACAAGGCGATCCCCGACGCGCCAGCTAGCCGCCGCGGCCATGGCGGGCGAGGTCCGCACCAGTACGCGGCCTTCGGTGGACCACTCGGCCGCGTAATCGGGCAGCCGGGCCACGGCGGTCTCCTCCAACGCCTCCCAGAGCGGGTCGTCTCCGTCCGGCGTCGGCGTTGCCACCGCCCCACTCGATCGCTCGCCGCGCTCGGGAGGCTCCCGCGACTCCCGGCGCGGCTCCTCCGCAACCACCGGCCGTTCCCCCGACGGGGCCAGCAGTACTCCCGCCGCTCCCACGACCGCCACGGCCAAGGAAACAAGGAGGGCGCGGCGACGCGACAGACACATGGCCGCTACCGCAACAGCGCCGTCGGGGGCCGTCGCAAGGCGGGCCACGTTTCGTCGATCGGCTCCGGATACCAGTACTCCTTGCGCCACGGGGCGGTATCCGAGGACGGCGTGAGCGTCAGGCCGATGCTCTCGCGGACGCGGGCGCCGGCGCTCCAGAGCGAGATGCGCAGGGCGATGGACGGACGCACGTTGAAGAACTCGGGGTCGATGTCGGGGTCGCGGCCCGTCAGGGCGGCGACCTGCTCGAGATCGGTCACCGGGCGCAGCTCCCGCTCCGCGAGGAGTTCGGCGAGGCCGTCCTGGTCCACGCCGAGCAGGGCCGCCATGATCTCCGGACGCATGGTGTTGAAGTTGTACCCGTACGCGGCGCGCGCCGTGAGCAACCCGCGCATGCGGCGCCACTGCGTATCCGAGACGGCGCCTTCGAGGCCCAGGACGCGCTTCAGTTCGACGGGGCTTGCGAGGAGCCAGTTCGCCGGCGGGGGACGGTTGACGCGGGCGTAGTCGATACGCTCCGCGCCGTTCAGCGAGAGATCGCTGTCGAGGTCGGCGTAGTCGCGGATGCGCGGGACGATCCAGCGGAGGTCGTCGCGCCGGATGCCGGCACGGCGCAGGACCGCGGCGAACTGGGGTTGTCCAGGGAGGTTCACGGACGCGAGGCCGTTCTCTTCCTGCAGGGCGAAGCGCGCACGGCCAAGGCCGGCGTACGGCTCGCCGTCCAGGGTCAGTTCCCCGTCGCCGCGGCTGGCCGGCGGGTTCTCGTCCGGGGCCAGGAATCGCTGGGGCGTCTCGAGGATCAGGCCGCGGTGGTTCATGCGGTTGGTGGCGAGGAGGTAGAGGACCGTCGCCTCGGTGTTGCGGCGATCAAGCTCGTCTTCGAGCGCCTGGCGGGCGGCGATGGCGCGCTCCACGTCGCTTTCGACCACGGCCGCGACGTACGCGGCCACGACGGCGAGGGCCGCGAGGGTCCAAAGGGTCGCGACCAGTATGAAGCCGCCCGGGCCGGCGTCCGGGGTGCGACCGGCGGGCAACGGGCTCACCGGAGGGCTTCCTCCGTGAGCAGCGGCACGGGATCGGCCTCGACGCGGGCCAGCCAGATCGGGCCGCGGTCCTCGCCGCGCAGCCGCACGAACGTGGGGGTCCACTCGGTCTCGGCGGCGGCGATGGGCCAGCGGTCGTGCCAGCGGAAGGCGGCGTCGGCGTAGTCGAAGACCAGGCGTTCTTGCCCCGGCGGCAGCACCGTCCGCGCGGGGCCGCCGTCCTCCGTATACAGCAGGGTCGGCCTGTCCCCGCCGCCGATCGTCCAGCGCGCGGTTACGGGCATCCCGGCTTCCGCCTGCAGGGGCGCCAGGGTGATGCCCTGGAACGCGCGCGCGTTGCCGACGAACCGCCGCGCCTCCACGCCGTAGGGGGTCAGGCCGCGAACGCTCGACGTGAACCAGTGTTGCTGCAGATCGGCCAGGGACAGGTCCGCCCGGGCGCGCTGCACGACCTGGTACTTGCCGGTGAAGAAGCCGATGCCCTGCAGGAGCAGGGTGCCGAGGAGGGACACCAGGACCATTACGACGAGCATCTCGAGGAGGGTCAGGCCCCGTGTGTGACCACGTCCCGGCGACAAGCACCCGGTTCCGGCGCCGGGCGAAACAGGGGCGATGTCGCACATGCCCGTAGGACGCCTTTCGTCTGTGTCCCGAGGTTCGGGTTCGGGCATCAGAAAAAGCCGTCGTCGGGGGCGAAACCGCGGACTTTTTCGAAGCCGACGCGGCGCAGGCGCCAAGCGCCGAGGGGGCGGCGGCCGTCGGCGATCTGGAACTCGATGTCGTAGAGGCCGACTTCGAAGTCGCCGAGGACGCCCATGCCGTTCTGGCCCTGGCGCACGGGCTCGACCAGGCGGGCGGTCCAGGTGACGTCGAAGCCGTCGATCTCGAAGCCGCCGGCCTCGCTGCGGCGCGGGTCGACGGCGGCGAGCCGCTCAATGGCGTAGCGCACCACGGGCGCCTCCCGCGAGACGTCGTGGACGCGCAGCAGGGAGATCAGGTTGGTGTTGAACAGCCCATAGAGGGCCATGCCGGCGGCGGCGAACAGAACGATGGCCACGATCGCCTCGAGCAGGGCGAAGCCGCCGGCCGAACGGCGGCGGGGGTCAGGAACGGCCATCTACCTCGGCACGGCAGTACGGCGGCGCGAGGGTCGTGCGCAGGACCAGCGTCCCCTGGTGGATCAGCGTGAGTTCGCCCCCGCCGCAGAAGCCGTTCGCGCGCACGACGAGGGGCCGGTCGAGACGGAAGCCCCAGGCCTCGGGCAGGTCGATGGCGCGGGGTTCGAAGTCGGCGTACGCCGCGGCGGCATCGTCCTCCGGAGCCCGGTCGAAGACGACGTAGGCACGCCCGTGCGAAAGCGCCTCCCTGCCGAGGGCCTCGAACTGGTCCAGGATGTGCCGCTGTTCCGTGCTGACGGACACGCTGGCGAACAGGCGCTGCAGGTTGGGCACCGCGAGCGCCGTCAGCAGGCCGAGCAGCACCAGCACGACCATCAGTTCCAGCAGGGTGAAACCGGCGTTGCCCTTGCCGGTCCCGGCGCGACGCATGCGGTTCGACCTCGTCCAGATACGTGGGCCGCGACGGTACACCAACGGGGGCGCTACGGCGACCGGTCGGAATACTCCCGGAAAGCGGGGCGGTGGCAACCCGGGCGATTGTCCCCAAAGCGTGTGCGACATCGCTGAAACGTGCTCTGGCCGGGTCGGGCCGTGGTAAGGTCCCCGCTACTTGGCAGGCACATGCAGGCAGGGAGAGCCGCCATCGCGACTGACGCCGCACCGGACTACGCGACCCACGAGGACATCCGTCGACTGGAGGGGTACATCCAGCGCCTGGAGCAGCGCCTGGAAGAAAAGCTGGATAGGCTCGACAACCGCCTGTGGCTGTTCATGGGCACGATCCTGATCTTCGCCCTGGGAATCGTGGTGAAGGAGGTCCTGTAGGGGACACCCTTGCGGTGTCCCGTCCGCAACACGCACCTCCCCGGGCGACCTTCCGAGGCGACCCCCGAGGCGACTTCCGACGCGCGTGCGGGTCGCCGTTACCCGTCGGATTCTTCCGGCAGGTAGCCGATGTCCGAGTTGTTGCCCTCCCCGCCCGGCTGCGCGTCCGCCCCGAGCGAGTACAGCGCGTAGCCCTGCAGGTTGTCCGCCGGGAACTCGTAGCGGTAGGGGGTGCGCCAGGGGTCGACGGGCAGTTCGTCGTCCAGGTAGGGGCCGTTCCAGTAGTCCGCGGCCTCGGCAGGCGCGGCCATCAGCGCGGCCAGGCCCTCCGCTGTCGAGGGGAACTTGCCCACGTCCAGGCGGTACGTGAGGAGCGCGCCTTTCAGCATCTTCACCTGCGTATCCGCGGTGCGTACCTTGGAACTCTCGACGCTGCCGAGCAGACGCGGGCCGACGAGGCCCGCGAGCAGGCCGAGGATCACCAGCACGACCATCAGCTCGATGAGGTTGAAGCCGCGTTGCCGGTGTCGCCGACGGCGGGCGGCAGCCGTGCGGACGGACGGCGTTCCGTGTTCAGAGCACAAGTTCATTGACGCTCGTAATCGCCAGTATCAGGCCGATCATGATGGTGCCGAGCACGCCGCCGATCGCCAGCACCGCGAGCGGTTCGATGAGCGTCAGCACCCGCTTCATGCGGCGCGTGCCGTTCTCTTCGTAGAGCGAGGC
This sequence comes from Pseudomonadales bacterium, assembly GCA_963664635.1. Lineage (GTDB taxonomy): Bacteria > Pseudomonadota > Gammaproteobacteria > Pseudomonadales > Azotimanducaceae > VXNE01. Next base: position 3,739,694 of record OY761542.1, read on the forward strand.
AAGCGCGCGCATCATCTCGGCGAGCTGGCCGGAGCGCTCGCCGACACGGATGAGATTGTAGCCCGTCGGAGTGAGGGCGTCCTGTTTCTCGAGCGCCTCCGACAGGGCCGCTCCGCCGCGTACCTCGTTGACCGCGCGCTCGAGGAGGATCTTGCGGCGCGACATCCGCACGCCCCGCGAAGCCAGCCCCAGGGCGTCCATCAGTTCCACGCGGCTGGCGAGCATGGCGCTCATCACGGACGCCCACTTCGCGGTGTCGACCTCCGAGAGCCACTCGCGCAGCAGGGGCAGCGCGCCGACGAAGTCCACCAGGCGCTGGCGGACGGCGGCGCGGCGCAGGAGCATCGTCCCGACCACCGCCGCAGCAATGGCCGTGCCGGCCAGCAGCCAGGTGTTGGCGTTGAACCAGACGCCCGTGCGCAGCACGAACTCGGCGAGCAGCGGCAGTTCCTCCGCCTCTTCCAGGAGGTTCGAGAACTGCGGCACGACGAACACGAACACGAGCAGGACCGCCGTGATCCCCGCAACGACGAGGATCGCCGGGTAGGTGAGCGCGCCGCGGATGTCGGCGGCGACGCGCTGGTCGTACTGCATCTGGTCGACGGCCTGGCGCAGCGCCTGGGGCAACTGCCCGCTCATCTCTCCGGCCTCCACGAGCTGGTAGACGTAGTCCGGCAGCGGCAGGCCGCTCGCGCCCACCGCGTCCAGGAAGCGTTCGCCCCTCATGAGGTGCCTGGCCATGGCGTCGAACGCGGCGACCAGCGCCGGGTGATGGCTGCCGCGGCTCTGCGCGAGCACGGCATCGCCGAGGGACACGCCGGACTGGAGCAGCGTCGCCAGTTCGTGGAAGGCGACCACCACGTCCGCGCCGCGCAGCCGCCGGCGACCGAACGTCCGCGTCGTGCCGCGCGTCTCGCTGACGTCGACGACGGTGTGGCCGGCGGCGGCGAGGCGCCGGACGACGTCCGACGGCGACTTCGCCTCGAGCTGCCCTTTCGAGGACTGGCCGTTGGCGTCGACGGTTTCGTAGTCGAAAGCCGGCATCCGGGTGTCCGGTCCGTGCGGCGGGCTATCCCGTCCCGCCGCCGCCCGTCAGCGTCAGCCGCGAGACTTCTTCCACCGTCGTGCGACCCCGGGAGGCCTTGATCAGGCCGTCCTGCAACAGCGTGCGGTGACCCTGCTCCCGGTGGGCGAGGCGCTTGAGGTCGTTCAGGTTGGCGGCGCCGACGATCATGTTCTGCAGGGCGTCCGACATCGGCACCAGTTCGTAGATGCCCATGCGGCCGCGGTAGCCGGTGTGCTGGCAGGCGTCGCAGCCTTCGACGCGCACCCAGTCCTCGCGCACGAACCGCGCGCCGGCACCGAGGTCCGCGAGGTGCTCCTGCGCCAGCGCCGGGGCCGGAACGGGCACCGCACAGTGCGCGCACGCCCGACGCACGAGGCGCTGGGCCTGCACGCCGCGGGTCGGCGCGGCGACCAGGAACGGCTCGACCCCCATGTCCACGAGGCGCGTGAAGCTCGAGACGGCGTCGTTGGTGTGCACGGTCGAGAGGACGACGTGGCCCGTGAGCGCGGAGCGGATGGCGATCTCGGCGGTCTCGAGGTCGCGGATCTCGCCGATCATGATGACGTCCGGGTCCTGGCGCAGGATCGCGCGCAGGGCGCGGGCGAACGTGTAGCCGATCTCCGCGTGTGTCTGGATCTGAATGATGCTCGGCATCTGGATCTCGACCGGGTCTTCGACGGTGATGATCTTCTTGACGCCGTCGTCGATCTCCTGCAGGGCGCCGGCGAGGGTGGTGGACTTGCCGGAGCCGGTGGGGCCGGTCACCAGCACGATGCCGTTGCTGGCCCGCGACCAGCCGCGGAACATCTCGAGGTGGTCCGGTTCCATGCCGAGGTTGGCGAGCGTCAGGTCGTCGCGTTCCTTCTCGAGCAGCCGCAGCACGATGGACTCGCCGAACGCGCACGGGACCGTGGAGACCCGCACGTCCATGTCCTTGCCGGAGATGCGTTCCGTGATGCGGCCGTCCTGGGGGAGACGGCGTTCGGCGATGTCGATGCCGGACACGAGCTTGATGCGCGAAGCGACGGCCGGGAAACGCTCGACGGGCTGGGTCAGGCGCGTGTGCAGGACCCCGTCGACGCGCATCCGCACCACGAAGTTCTCGGCGGCGGGTTCGACGTGGATGTCGGACGCCTCGAGGTCGACGGCCTGGGAGAGCAGGTTGTTGACCAGCTCGATGACCGGCGCCTCTTCCGCCATCTCGCGCAACTGCTTCGCGTTGTCGTCGGAGAACAGGTTCTCGATGGCGCGTTCCTTGCGGACGAAGTCCAGGAAGCGGTCGATCTGGTGGCTGGCCGCGAGATGGAACGCCACGGCGCGGCCCGGGTAGAAATAGGCCAGGGTCTCGAGGAGGCCGCGGTCCTGGATGTCGCGGGCGAGACAGCGGAGTTCCCCCGCGTCTTCCCACAGCAGCGCGCTGTGATCCAGGAACCAGTCCAGCTTGATGGGCGCGTCGCACAGGAAGCGGTAGACGGCGAGGCTGTCGGGGAGGTCGTCGGCATCGCGCAGGTACACGGCGCCCTGCTGGTTCGCGAGCGTGCGCAGGAGGATGTCCTCCGAGAGCGCCCCGGTGCGCACGAGCAGCGCGCCGAGCTTGCCGCCCACGGACTGCTGAATCTGGAGCGCCCGCGTGACGTCGTCGGGCTGGACGGCGTTGCGCTCGACGAGGAGTTCGCCGAGACGCCTGGGACCGGGGTCGCGCGGGCCGGGCCCCGCATCCGGAGGCCCGGTGGCCACGTCCTGCTCCCGCCGTCCTTGCGCCTGGTGGGCTTCGGCCATGCTGGTCACGTTCACCGCTGCGGCAGTCCCGCCGGTTTCGCCTATTTTCGCACACTCCCCCGCCAAGAGTGCCGGGCCACGCGCGCGCGTCCGGATGCCGCGCCGGATGTGGTGCCCAGGGTGGGACTCGAACCCACACGCCCGCGAGGACACAGGAACCTAAATCCTGCTTGTCTACCAGTTCCAACACCTGGGCCGTGGCCGCGATTGTACGGCCTCGTTCATTCGGGACACACGACCTCGTTCGGGACACACGCCGCGTTCGTTCGACCTCGGGCGCCGCATTCGCGAAAGACGCCGCGTTCGGGGACACACGCCCATTCGGGACACACGCGACTTCGCACCGATGACGGGTATTCGCCGCTCAAGGCGTTGTCAGCCCGGGAAACGGGGCAGGTGCTAGGTCAGCGAGCGGACAAGCGGGCCCGCGTCGGTGCATTTCGGAAGTCCGGAGACTCGCCAGCCACCCGATTTGGGTGCTGGCGACGGCAGAACGGTCAGGCAGGCAGGGGCGTCTCCCGAAGCTGCATGCCCCGGTCGGAGGTCCACGTCCGCAACCGTTCTGCGGACCCGTAGGCGCGCTGTCGTTTCCGCAGGGAAGACACGCGTGCGATCCAACGGGCCACCGGGTTCGACGCCCGTGCCCCGCTGGCACTGGCAGCGGCGATGTCCCTGAGCCGGCTGGCGTAGGCGCTGACCGTCAACGTCGGCCGGGGCGGCTTGCGGTCGGCGGCCGGCGCGTCCCCAATCCCGGAGATCAACGGTCCCAGGTAATCCTCCAACGCCTCCTCGTCATTCTCCCGGAGCCGCTCCCCGATAGACGTATGCTGGCAGTCGATGAGTTCCCGCACCTCCCCCGCGCGCGCGGGATTCAGGTCTACATACGCCATCGCCGTCAGCAACGCCTCCTCGCCCAGCAGGGCTCCCGAGTAGAAGCGCTGTTCGAAGAAGTGACCTTCGCAGCCGTCTTCCAGGTTGGCCCTGCGCGCGATCGGCTGCTTGAGGTGCTTCATGAACGCCGACAGCGAGCCCAAGGTGCGCCGCGCGCGCTCCAGCCGCCCGGGGTCGTCGAGCATGAGTTGCCGCACCTCGGCCTTGCGCTCTTCAACCACCTGGCCGCCTTCCGTCGGAGGAAACGCCTCGACCCACCGGGTCGCCACGTCCTCGTCCGACCAGGACTCGCACGCCTTGGGGTCATAGTAAAGAACGAGGTGGAAGTGGTTGGCCATCACCGCGTAGCCAAAGATCTCGACCGCGAAACACCGGGCAAGCGACCGCATCCGATCAATCAGCCATTCCTTCCGGTGGGAACAGTTCCGGCCCGTCAGGGGGTCATCGCCCCACAACCAGGCCCGCCGCACGCAGCGCGAAGCCACGTGGTAGCAGCAGGCATGCTCCTCGTCCACCAACTTGTAGCGTGGTGTGGCCATGAGGCGGAGTTTGCTGCCTGCAGCACGCCGAGGCTTCGGGCGCAGGCTCGACATCCCGTAGGAAATCGACCCTCCGAGACGTAGGTGTTCACCACGCGGATGTAAGCCCGATTCGTCTGTGTCCCGGTTTCGCGGTTTTCGGTCGGCCCGAGCTGCCGGCCGAGGGTGGTGGCCACCGGTCGCATCGACTGACCCAGAGCCGGCTGGCGAACCCCTCGCGGCCGGACTAGGCTGTCCCCTACCGCCGCCCGGGTGGTGAAACAGGTAGACACAAGGGATTTAAAATCCCTCGGAGGCGACTCCGTGCCGGTTCGACTCCGGCCCCGGGCACCACTCCCGACCCGCCGACTGTCTGCCGCTACCCACGCCCCGCCTCAGCACTGCGAATGGATCCAGGCACGGCCGCCGGCGTGGCGCAGCAACGGCTCGTCACGCCCGTCGCCGTCGGCCGCGATCGTGAAACCGCGCGGCATGTGGCGGAGCCGGAGTGCGACCACCCCGGCTCCGGCCGCATCGTCAGAAGCGCAGTTCCCCGCGCAACTCGACCAGCGCTGCCATCGAGTCATCGAAGAAGCTGTAGGCCGTGCCGGCCGCCGCCTCGATCGTGAGGTATCGCACCAGTCGCCCGCCCGCGTCGAAGCGTGCGCCAATCCGCGCGCCGCGGCGATAGGACGAACCGGCGTCGACCTTGACGAACGGCGTGAGGACGCCGGGCATGCCCGTATCCGGCAGCCCGTAGCCGATTCGGGCGTCGAAGCCCCAGTCGTTGGCGATGCCGCGGGCGCGCCGCATGGCGTCGTAGTCCCGGCCGGGCATGATCCCGGAGAGACCGAAGTCGGCCCCTTGCCGTGACGACAGCGCCAGGCTCAGGCCCCCACCGTTCGACTTGGGCAGCAGCATCGCCGACAGGCTGAACGCGCTCTCTTCCACGTCGTCTTCGGAGTGGGTGGCCAGGATGCGGCCCTTGAGCTCCACGCTGAACCGGTCCGTCGTGTTGAAGCGGATGCCGGCGCTGACTTCCGCGCCACCGCCGGTGTCGCCGTCGCCAGAGTCGTTGCGAGCGGCCACTTCGCCGAACAGCACGAAGCGGGAGCCGTCGTCCATCTCGATAGTGCGGGCGCCCTGGAAGCCGGCCCGGATCCTGCGGACGTCGACTTCAACGCTCGAGATCGCGCCGGTGATGCCATCGGTATCCATGTTGATGGCGGACGCATCCCCGAGGAACGTGATCGACCAGCCTTCTCCAGAGGAGATCACCCGGCTGCCTCCGGCCGAGAACAGGGACATGGTGAGGTCCGCTTCGCTCGTGCGGGTCACGACGCTGCGGCGGCTTTCGACGTCGCCGCTGCCGAAGCCGAGTATCGCCCAGAGTTCCGTGCAGTCGTCCACGCTGTACTTGGCGTACGGGAAGATGCTCAGCAGCTCGGTCGACAGCGATCCCGTCCCGCTGGCCGCCTGGCCCGCGAACCGGTAATCGACATCGCCATCGCTCTGCGATGCGGCAACGCCGACCAGCCACTCCTCCCCGATCGTCACGTCCGTGCCCATGTAGACGGAGTTCAGATCGCCGTCGAGCCCTTCGCCTTCGAAGGACTGCCAGTCGGCGTGGCCCCAGATGGACCACTCGCCCATGCCGGCGCCACCGCCGCTCGCGGCGAGCGGCATGATGAAGCTGCTACCCGACATGGGCCGCGACGGCCCGAACAGTCCAGGACCGTTCCCGTAGCCATCCGTCCAGCCGCCGTTGCCGTAGCCATTGGGCGAGCCGTTCCAGCCCGGGCCGTTCACGCCCGAGCCGTTCCACCGGCCGCCGTTCCAGCCGCCGCCGTTCCAGTCCATTCCGGCGCTCGTGGCGGCAAGTCCGCCGAACGGGCCGAAGTACTCTCCCGGCGCGCTGTCGAGCGCTAGCGGGGCCGACGCCGGCGCCCCTCTCGCCGACCCGCTGAAGCGGGCCTGGAAGGCGGAGTTCACGCTCGACAGGGTCGCACCTGCGATGGCGGCGAGACTGCGCTCGATCGCTTCGACCTCGGCCGCATCGGTGGTGACCATCGCGTTGAAGTTGACGGAAATCATGCCCTCGGTGTTGCTCGCCGTCACCGTGACGGTCGCGGAGCCTTCGTTGGCAGGCGCGACCGTTAGCTGCGCACCGGTGACGGATACCGTCACCGCGACGTCCGACACGGTTGCGCCGAACACCAGGGCGCTGCCGCTGAAGTGACCGTTGAGGTCGATGACCGCGGGCGCTCCGCCGGCCACCAGGTGAACATCCGGCATGCCGGCCGTCGTACCCGGGGGCACGTCGCGCACGTTGACCGCAAAGGCCTGCTGCGCGCTGTCGGCGCTGTTCATGGCGACTACCGTCACGTTTACGCCCCCGGCGGCCAAGCCCGTGACCGACAACGAGGTTCCCGTTACGGAGACCGTCGCCATCGCGTCGGAGGATGACATCGCCGAGTACTGCAGCGCGGATCCCGTGAAGGCGCCGGACAGGTCCATCTCCATCGTGTCGCCAACGCGTATCTCGATATCGGGGAGCATCTCCGCGACTTCGGGCGGCACGTCCTCGACCGTCACTTCGAGATCCTGGGACGCACTTCCTGCCGTGTTGGCCGCGGTGACCATCACCGTCACCGGCCCTGCCGCGACACCGGTTACCGACACCATCGCGCCATCGACCGAAACCGTGGCAATCGCATCGGAAGCCGACATCGCGGAGTAGCTGAGCGCGGTACCCGAGAAAGCGTCCGTCAGGTCGACCATCACGGTACTGCCAACCAGGACGGTGGTCGCCTCGAGCGGCTCGGCGACGGCGGGCGGTATGTCTTCCACCGTCACGGCGACATCCTGCGAGGCGCTGCCCGCGGTGTTCGTAGCGGTGACCGTCACGGTCGTCGGACCAGCGGCCACACCCATGATCGTCAGCATCGTGCCATCGACCGAAGCCGTGGCCATGTCCTCGGAAGCGGACATCGCCGAGTACTCAAGCGCCGTGCCCGAGAAGGCCCCCGAGAGATCGACCGTCATCGACTCCGTGGCGCGCACCGTGACGTCACCGATCATCTCCGCCACCGCGGGTGGAATGTCCTCGACGGTCAGCATGAACGTCTGGTCGGCGCTGCCCTCGCTGTTCGTGGCAGTCACCGTGACGGTCGCGGCGCCGGCCACCATGCCCGACAGCGTCAGCGTCGTACCCTCGATGGAGGCGCTCGCCGCAGTCTCCGGGGACACCGTCGCCATGTAGGTGAGCGCGGTACCCGAGAAAGCGTTTGTCAGGTCGACCATCACGGTACTGCCAACCAGGACGGTGGTCGCCTCGAGCGGCTCGGCGACGGCGGGCGGTATGTCTTCCACCGTCACGGCGACATCCTGCGAGGCGCTGCCCGCGGTGTTCGTAGCGGTGACCGTCACGGTCGTCGGACCGGCGACCACACCCATGATCGTCAGCATCGTGCCATCGACCGAAGCCGTGGCCATGTCCTCGGAAGCGGACATCGCCGAGTACTCGAGCGCCGTGCCCGAGAAGGCCCCCGAGAGATCGACCGTCATCGACTCCGTGGCGCGCACCGCGACGTCACCGATCATCTCCGCCACCGCGGGTGGAATGTCCTCGACGGTCAGCATGAACGTCTGGTCGGCGCTGCCCTCGCTGTTCGTGGCAGTCACCGTGACGGTCGCGGCGCCGGCCACCATGCCCGACAGCGTCAGCGTCGTACCCTCGATGGAGGCGCTCGCCGCGGTCTCCGGGGACACCGTCGCCATGTAGGTGAGCGCGGTACCCGAGAAAGCGTTTGTCAGATCGACCGCGGCCGACTCGGTCACCCGCACCAGCGTGTCGGCAACCTGTTCGTCCACCTTCGGCGGGATGTCGCGAACGTGCAGGCCGAAGTTCTGCTCCGCGACTCCCTCCGTGTTCGTCGCCATCACCGTCACCGTCGTCATGCCGGCCTCGAGGCCCGCAAGGGTGAGCGTCGTGCCGTCTACGGAGACGGTCGCCGGCGTGTCCGGCGACGCCATCGCCGTGTAGGTCAGGGCGGTACCCGAGAACGCTTTCGTGAGGTCGATCATCTTGTACTCGGTCACGCGCACTTCCGTATCGGCCAACTGTTCGTCGACCTCCGGTGGGATGTCACGCACATGCAGCGCGAAGCTCTGCTCCGCGGCGCCTTCCGTGTTCGTCGCCGTTACCGTCACCGTCGACGCGCTTGCCAGGAGGCCTGACAGGGTGAGTGTCGTACCGTCAATCGCGGCACTCGCCGCCGCGTCCGGCGACACCACCGCCTCGTAGCTCAACCCCGTACCCGAGAACGCGCCGGCGAGATCGACCGTCGTCGACTCCGTCACGCGTACCTCGGCGCCGGCCAACTCGTCCGTCACCTCGGGCGGAATGTCCCGAACGGGCAACATGAAGGTCTGCATGGCGCTGCCTTCGTTGTTGGTCGCCATCACCGTGACGACCGCATCAGGCGTTGCCAGCAAGCCGGACAGCGTAAGGGTCTTGTCGTCGATGGTGGCGCTTGCCGCCGTCGCCGGCGAGACGGTCGCCGTGTAGCTCAGGGCCGTTCCCGTGAACGCGCCCGTCAGATCGGCCATCACGTACTCGGTCACCCGAACCGTGTTATCGGGCAGAAGATCCCCCACGGCCGGGGGAATGTCACGCACCATGAGCTGGAACGTGCGCTCGGTGGTACCCGCCGCGTTGCTGGCTGCCAGGGTTACGGTGACGGGTCCGTGCACCAGGCCCATGAGCGTCAGCGAACTCTGCAGCGGTCCCTCCTCCGGAAGCACGCGCTTCACCGCAGCCGTCGCATGCTCGTCGGACGAAAGCGTCGCGGTCAGTTCCTCCACCCGGCCCGTGAAGGCGCCGGTCACATCGATCATGATCGACTTGGTGACACGCACTTCCGTATCGTCTAGCGGGCCGCCGATGCCCGGCGGCGGATAGGTGACCGCTACCTCGAAGCTTCTCTCCAGGACCGTGCCGTCCCCCATGACCCCGCCGACGGTGATCGTGGCGGTACCCGCGCCTACGGGCAGGACCCGCACGCGATAGCCCTGAAGGTAGACCCGGGCAACGCTCTCGTCAGACGACCTCGCGAAACAGTCGTCGTGCGGCCCTCCCAGGTACTCCTCCAAGTGAATCTTGTAGACATCGTACCCGACGCGCCCCTCCCATTCCGGATCCTGGGCATGGGCGTCGAGCGCAAGGGGGACCACGCTGATCGCAACGACCCACATCGCGCAGGTACGGAGCAGCGAGCCGAGCGTTGCCAACGGAGCATGCGGGGTTCTATGAGCGGTCATCACGCCTCCCGGGATCATCGCCAGTTTGTCGACCAACGGCACGACCGCGCGCGGAATCGCTGCCGGCCCGTCGGTCCGTTTTTTTCTATCGCCTCCAACAGCGCGCGACGCGGGTTCCCGATAGGCACTGCCAAAAGCCGATAGCTCTTGCGGGAACCCTTTTTACCCTAACGCAACGTCGTTTGCCATTCTCGCCAATTTTGCCATGATTGACCTCGGCTCGGCGTCGGGATCATGGCAGGGGCAAGGAGACCCACGAGGGCCTTCGGTCCAACCCGTAGACCGCCCGAGCCGCCCGAGGCGACACGAGCATTCCCTCCACATCGGTCCGGATGGACTCGGCGTCCCGCTCCCGCGGCTCCCCGATCCCCCCGCCCCCGGGCGTCTCCATCACCAGCGTCGCTCCCGCTGGAACCGTCTCCTTGCCCTTCGGCGGGAGCTCGGTGCGCGCATCGCCGTCGCGGAGGTAGACGGCCCCCGCGCGCCCCGCGTGACCGCCATCGCGCCCGCGCGCCGGGTGGCGGATGCGGTCGAACATCCGCGAGACCTCGAACGGGGCGCCCTGGGCGTGGGCGATCTCGATGATCTGGCCGAGGCCGCCGCGCAGCCGGCCCGCGCCGCCGGAGTCCGGGAGGTACTCCTTCCGCCAGACGATGAGCGGCGCCGTCACCTCGTTGATCTCGGTGGGCGTCGTGCGCACGCCGGACGGGAACGCGGTGGTCGAAAGCCCGTCCTTGCCGGGCCGCGCGCCGGTGCCGCCGTTGAAGATGGGATTGGTGACGAACGGGTCGCCGCGGACGTTGTCCCCGGCGGCGGCGTGCGGCGTCGCGAGCAGCACCGGGTTCCAGATGCACGAAGCGCCCTCCGCCGGGACCCGGTCCGGGATCACCTGGGCGAGGCACCCGAGGATCACGTCCGGCAGCATCTGCCCGAGGGCGTGCCGCGCCGACACCGCGGCGGGGCGCGGGGCGTTCAGGATGCAGCCCTCGGGCGCCGTGACTTCAACGAGTTCCAGGGACCCCGCGTTGTTCGGCACGTCGCCCCCGATGACGCAGCGCACGCCGAACGAGGCGTAGGCGCGGCTGTAGTTGAGCGGCACGTTGATGCCGAAGCGGGACAGGCCCGAGGTGCCGTCGAAGTCCACCCGGATGCGCCCGTCCTCGACCGTCAGCGCGCAGGCGATGTGCACCGGCGCGTCGTAGCCGTCGACATCCATGGCGTAGCGCCAGGTGCCGTTCGGCAGCGCCGCGATCTCGTCCGCCATGGCGCGGCGCGAACTCGCGACGATGGCCGCGCCCGGCTCCTCGAGGCCGTCGAGCCCGAAGTCCGCCAGCATGGCGAGCAGTTGTTCGGCCCCGGTCGCGTTGCAGGCGGCCAGGGAGTAGAGGTCCCCCTCGGCGACGAGCGGGTCGCGCACGTTGGCGCGGACGATCTCCATGAGCGTCGCATTGAGCTCCCCCGCGCGGAACAGGTGGCCGATCGGGATGGCGATGCCCTCCTCGTAGACCTCGTTCGCCTCCGGCCCGAAGCCGCGTCCGCCGACGTCGGCGATGTGGCTGGTGCTCGCGAACAGGGCCACCGGGCGCTCGTCGAGGAACACCGGTGTGACCGCAGTGAAGTCGTTCAGGTGGCCGGTGGCGTCCCAGGGGTCGTTGGTCAGCAGCACGTCGCCGGGTTCGAGGGTCGCGAGCGGGTGCTTCGCGAGGAACTTGCCGACGGACTCCGCCATCGCGTTGACGTGTCCCGGCGTGCCGGTGACGGCCTGGGCGAGCATCGCGCCGCCCGTGTCGAAGACGCCGGCGGACAGGTCGCCGGCCTCGCGGACCACGGTGGAGAACGCCGTGCGCATCAGCGTGCGGGCCTGCTCCTCCACGATGGCGAGCAGGCGGTTCCAGACCAGTTGCGTGCGGATGGCCGCCAGACCGCCGTCGGCCGTCATGGCTGGCCTCCGGTTTCCATGCGCTCCATCAGGATGTCGCCCCGAAGGGACACCCACCCCCGGAAGGCCGGGCTGAGCACGGTCGTGGTCTGCGCCTCCACGATCATCGCGGGGCCCTCGACGGGGTCGCCCGCCCCGAGCGACTCGCGCCCGTAGCGGCGCGCCGACAGCCGCGCGCGGCTGTCGGGATCGTACATTTGCACTTCCTGCGGCGCTTCCGGCGCAGCCGCCGCACCCCCGTCCGCCTCCATGCCCGCCGCCGACAGCGCGGCCGGCTCCGCCGCGAGGGTCAGCGTCCAGCTCAGCACCTCGACGTCGAGATCCGGGATGACGCGGCCGTAGAGCGTTCGGTAGGCGTCCTCGAACGCGGCGTGCAGGGCGGTGCGGCCGTACGCGTCCGCGGGCCCGGGCGGCAATTCGACCGCGATTTCGTAGCCCTGTCCGGCGTAGCGCATGTAGGCGCGGCGCGTTTCGGCGAGGGGCGCGTCGGTGGCCGCCTCGACGATCCGCGCCGCCTCCGCGCGCATCTCCGCCATCACCGCGTCGATCAGGTCCCCGTCGAACTCCGAGACGCGCATGTAGCGGCTGCGTGCCACCTCGTAGGAGACCGGGGCCGCGAGGAACCCAACGGCGGCGCCAACGCCCGCGCCGGCGGGGATCACGATGCGGTCGAGCCCGAGCTTGTCGGCGAGACGTACGGCGTGCAGGGGCGCCGCGCCGCCGTAGGCGATGAGCGTGCGGTCCGCGAGGGACTTGCCCCACTCCGCGGCATGGGCGCGGGCGGCCGCGGCCATGTTCTCGTCGACCACCTCGCCGATGCCGAATGCAGCGGTCAGGGTGTCCATGCCGAGCGGGCGGCCGATGTGGCTCTCTACCGCGGTGGCGGCGGCGGTTGCGTCGAGGCGCATGGTTCCCCCGGCGAAGCGTTCCGCGTCGAGGCGGCCCATGACGGTGTCCGCGTCGGTCACGGTAGCGTCCGTGCCGCCGCGGCCGTAGCAGGCCGGTCCCGGTTCGGAACCGGCGCTGGCCGGGCCGACCCCGATGCGGTCGAGCTTGTCCACCTCGGCGATCGAACCGCCGCCGGCGCCGATCTCGACCATCTCGATGACGGGAATCCGCACCGGCAGCCCGCTGCCCTTCTTGAAGCGGTACGCGCGGTCCACCTCGAAGGCGCGCGAGAGGAGCGGCGCATGGTCGTCGATCAGGCAGATCTTGGCGGTGGTGCCGCCCATGTCGAAGGACAGGACGCGGTCGAGGTCGAGGGCTTCGGCCAGGCGGCTCGCCAGGATCGCGCCCCCGGCAGGGCCGGACTCCACCAGGCGAATGGGGAAGCGCGCGGCGGTGGCGACGTCCGTCAGCCCGCCGCCCGACGTCATCATCAGGAAGGGACACCCACACCCGCGCCGCGCGAGCTGGTCAGAGAGGCTGCTGAGATAGCGCGCCATCAGCGGCTTGACGTAGGCGTTGGCGCACGCGGTGGAGAGCCGTTCGAACTCGCGGATCTCGGGGCAGACCTCGGAGGCGAGGGTGACCGAGACGTCGGGCAGGCACTCCGCGAGCAGGGCGCCGATGCGGCGCTCGTGGGCGGGGTTCGCGTAGGCGTGCAGGAGGCCGACCGCCACGCTGGCGACGCCCTGCTCCGCCAGGACCGGGAACAGCGCGCGCACGGCGTCCTCGTCCAAGGGTACGAGCACCTCCCCCGCCGCGCTCATGCGCTCCGGCACCGTGAGCCGGAGCCTCCGCGGGACCAGCGGCCGCGGGCGGTCGATGTCGATGTCGTACTGCTCGAAGCGGTTCTCGTGGGCCATCTCGAGGGCGTCTCGGTGGCCTTCGGTGGTGATGAGCGCGGTGGTGGCGCCACTGCGTTCGATCAGGGCGTTGGTGGCGAGGGTGGTGCCGTGCAGGACGAGGGCGATGTCGCCGGGGGCGCGGCGGCCGATGCGCATGACGCGGTCGAGGCCTTCGAGCACGGCCTGCGCGGGGTCGGCGTGCGTGGTGGGGACCTTCGTGGCGAAGCGTTCGGCGCCGGTGTCGAGCACCACGTCGGTGAACGTGCCGCCGATGTCCACGGCGACGCGGGCGGTGGCACTCATCGGACTATCCCCCATCGACCCCGCGCGCCGGCGCCGCCGGCCTTGTGGATGTCCGCCGAGCCAGGTACGTTTTGCCGAGTCTGAATTTCATACCGATAGCAGCATGCGAATCTCCGGACGGGGCCAGATCACGATTCCCAAGTCCCTCCGGGATCGCGTCGGCATGAACCACAACGTGGAAGTGGAGATTATCGCCGTTCCCGACGGTCTGCTCATCCGCAAGAGGACGGCGGCGCAACACCCCGTCGAGAGCGTCTACGGAACCCTCGGTCGCGGAGGGAGCACCGACGAATTTCTAGAGGACATCCGGGGACGGTGATCACGGCGATCGACGCCAGTGTGCTTCTGGCCGTCTTCCTCCCTGACGATCAGCACGGGGAGACCTCCAGGGACCGGCTGCGGCTCGCATACGACGCTGGTGCAGTCATCATCTGCGACGTCGTCTATGCGGAACTGGCAGCAGCCTTCGGCAGCCGCAAGGCGTTGGACCGTGCCCTCGCCACGATCAACGTGTCGCGTTCGCCGATCGACGGCGACATCGCCTTCGAAGCCGGCCTTCGCTGGAAGCGCTACCGGGCCGCGGGAGGATCGCGGACGCGCATCCTGGCCGACTTCCTGATCGGAGCCCATGCGGTATCTGCCGCCGAGACGTTGCTGACCCGCGACAGAGGCTTCTTCCGGACGTACTTCCCCGAGTTGTAGCACCTCTCGCGGTCATCCGTGGATCGCCCCCGACGCGCGGATATATGCTGCACAGATCAACAGGGAGAGCATGCATGAAGATCGGCATCTATGGAGGCAACGTCCGTCGCGGCGCGCCGCTCACCAGCCTCGTCGACGAGATCGTCCGCTTCGAGGACGCCGGGTACGCCAGCTACTGGACGCCCCAGGTGCCCACGTTCGACGCGCTCACGGTACTGGCGCTGGCGGGACAGCAGACGAGCCGGATCGAGTTGGGGACGGCCGTGGTGCCGAGCTATCCGCGCCACCCCAGCGCGCTGGCGCAGCAGGCGGCGACCGCCAACGCCCTGGCCGGCGGACGGCTCGTGCTCGGCGTCGGGCCGTCGCACGCGCCGGGCATCGAGGCGCTCGGCCTCGCGTACGACCGCCCTGCCCTGCACATGCGGGAGTACGTCACGATCCTGCGCGCGCTGGCCAACGAGGGGCGGGTGGACTTCGAGGGGGAGATGTACCGCATGAAGACGGGTTTCATGTGCCCCGACGCGGCGCCCTTTCCCATCGTCATCTCGGCGCTTGCGCCGTTGATGCTGAAGGCCGCCGGCGAGGTGGCGGACGGGACCGTCACCTGGATGGTCGGGCGCGAGACCATCGCCGGGTCCACGGCGCCCCGCATCCGCGCCGCCGCCGAGGCCGCGGGCCGGCCGGACCCGCGCGTCGTCGTCGGCCT
This sequence comes from Pseudomonadales bacterium, assembly GCA_963664635.1. Classification (GTDB taxonomy): domain Bacteria; phylum Pseudomonadota; class Gammaproteobacteria; order Pseudomonadales; family Azotimanducaceae; genus VXNE01. Next base: position 3,754,710 of record OY761542.1, read on the forward strand.
GCCCGTGTGTGTCCACGACGACCGAGAGCAGGCGACGGCGCGTGCCGTGGGGATCTTCAAGGGCTACGGGATGCTGCCGAACTACCGCCGGCAGCTCGACGCCGAAGGGCTCGGCGAAGCCGGGGAGATCGCCCTGGTCGGCAGCGAGGACGAGGTCACGGGACAGCTCCAGGCCTTCTTCGACGCCGGGGCGACCGAGATCATCGCGAGCGTGTACCCGGCGGGCGACGACAGCCGCGGCTCTTTTGCCCGGACGCACGCGTTGCTCGAGAGCCTGCTCGACTGACCGGCGACCGCGATTTCTGGGCGGTCGGGCACGTCACGCGCGACCGCATCCGGATCGGGGGTCAGGTCCGGCAACAGCCCGGAGGGGCCGCCTGGTACGGCGCCTTGGCGCTGCGCCGGCTCGGTGCGTCGCCGGCCGTCGTCACCAAGACCGCGGCGGCGGACCGGGCCAGCCTGCTGGCTGACTTCGACCAGGCGGGCATCGACGTGGCGTGGCGTCCAAGCGCGGCGACGACCACGTTCGAGAACACCTACCTGGACCCGCGCCTCGAGCGGCGGCGACAGACCGTGGCGGCGGTCGCGGAACCGTTCGACATCGACGATCTGGCGGACGCACGGGGGCGGATGCTGCTGCTCGGACCGCTGACCGCTGGGGACATGTCCATCGCGTTTCTCCGGACCGCTGCGGCGCGCGGTGCGGTGTGCCTCGACGCCCAGGGCATGGTGCGGCACGTAGTGGACGGGCACGTCGAGCCCGGACCATGGCCGGATCGCGACGCGGGCCTCGCGGCCGTCGCATTCCTCAAGGTGGACGACGCCGAGGCCGCCGCATTGACGGGCGAGACCGATCCGGAGCGTGCAGCCGTCCTGCTTTCGAACCTGCTGGGACACCCACCCCGCGAGGCGATCGTCTCGCGTGCCGGCGACGGCGCCAGCATCTGCGCTGACGGACACGTCCACCGCATCGCTGCGCTCCCGGTGGCGGAGCCCGTCGACGCCACGGGCCTCGGCGACACGTTCTTCGCGGCCTATCTGCACCGGCGGCTCGCCGGGGAGAACGCGCCCGAGGCCGGCCACTTTGCCGCCGCCACCGCGGCGCTCGCGTTGGGCCGTTTTGGCCCGTTCGCCGACAGCGAGCCGGACGTGCTCAGGCTGCTCGCGGCGACGGGCGAGTAGCGCCATAGGGGACGCCCCCGGCTGGAAGGCCCTGGTAGCGACGCGAGCACGCGTCGCCGGGACTGCTCCGTCCGATCTACGGAGTAGCGGCTCCGGCGTTTGCGCGTACCCAGCGTGGCAGCGTGGGCGTGTGGGGGCGCCGGCGATGTGACGCCACCAGCGCGAGCCACGACGTGGGGTCGTGCAGTCGGTCCGGGGGTGCGCGCCCCTTGCTCGCGCGCGCACGGTACAGGCTGCCGGCGGTCCATTCGACGTGGGCGCGATAGGCGCGCAGCGTCATGTCGAGGCGGGGTGCGGGGGTTGGCGCGCTGACCACCTTGCCAGCGCGGCGCACCAGCGGCGCGAGGGGCTCGTCGAGCCGCTCGGGTTCTTCTTCGGCTTCCTCCAGGCGGCGCTGCAGCGACGTGTGTTCGGGCGCGTCGACGGTCTCGGCCATGCCGGCGCGCAGCGGGTTGAGGTCGTCGTAGGCCATGCAGGCCCACACCGAGCGGTCGTTGGGCAGCTCCTTGGAGCAGAAGCGGCCCTGCCAGAAGCGGCCCGTGCAGTCGTCCTCGCGGTTGGCCAGCCGCGCGATGGGCTCGTTCAGGCAGCGCATATACCAGGACAGGTCGCCGAGGCGGTCGCGCAGCACGGCGAGCCGCTCGGGGTCTTCGAGCAACGCCGCGACGGCCGACTTGAGGGCCGCGCCCGGCTGCGGCGGGAACAGGCGCAGCCAGCGCTCGGCGACCTCCTCGTCGCTGAACTCGAGGCGTTCCCGCGGCCGGTAGTCGACCGTGACGTGGTAGTGATTGGACATCACGGCATAGGCGCACACGTGCACCGTGAAGATCTCGGCCAGTTCGAGCAGGCGCGCCTCGATCCAGGCGCGGCGGTGGGAGACGTCGCGACCCGTGACGGGATCCTCGCCGTACAGCATGGCGCGGCGCACGCAGCGCGAGCCGAGGTGATAGAAGCCGCCTTCCTCGCGGTCGATGCGTTCAGATCGCGGACGTGTCATGCGCCCATCCTCGGACAAGCGCGGCCGTGTTCGTACCGGCAGACGCCCACGACCCGTGTGCGCCCTCCGCCCCGCCTTCCTACCGCTTCGGCCTACATCACGTGCTCGGACCGGCCACGCCCCGCCGTTCCCGAGGCGACAGGGGCCCCCTCCTGCACCTCACCAGGTGGGTGTCCCTGCCGGCACGCCGCACGACGTTCAGGACGCTGACGCTTCAGGCGAAAGTGGGTGTCCCTTGGGCTAGGCGAAGGTGGGTGTCCCTTGGGCTACGGCGCTGACGCTTCAGGCGAAGGTGGGTGTCCCTTGGGCTATGCGAAGGTGGGTGTCCCTTGGGCTAGGCGAGGCGAAGGTGGGTGTCCCTTGGGCTAGGCGCCTTGGGCTATGCGAAGGTGGGTGTCCCTTGGGCTATGCGGCCGTTAGGGGAAACGTGCGGGAATCGTTGGGTTCGGGAAGTGGAGGCTGGAGCCGGAATCGAACCGGCGTACACGGATTTGCAGTCCGCTGCATGACCACTCTGCCATCCAGCCCCGGCGGCGATGGGCCGCGCATCCTACCACCTGCGCGGCGGGTTGGAAGCGCGACGGGGCCAGTCACCGGCGGTCACCCGGTGTGGTGCGAACCCGCGGGAGCGGCACGGGACGCGCCCCCTATGGTTCCGTCCTCCGCGTAAACGCGTCGTTCAGCGAAGGCCAGGCGAGGCGGAGGTAGACGGCCATCGACCAGAGCGTCATGAACGCCGCCGCGTAGCACAGGACGAGGCCGACGATCGCCCACGGCCGGTCTAGCTGCGGCGGATTCGCGAGCAGCACGGCGATGGCGATCATCTGCAGGAGCGTCTTGACCTTGCCCATCCAGGACACGGCCACCAGGCCCCGTCGGTTCAGCTCCGCCATCCATTCCCGCAGCGCCGAGACCACGATCTCGCGGCCGATGATGATGACGCCGGGTATGGTGAGCCAGAGGGTGGCGTGGCTGCCGATCAGCACCACGAGGGCCGTCACGACGATCAGCTTGTCCGCCACGGGGTCGAGGAAGGCCCCGAATGGCGTGGTCTGACCTAGCCGGCGCGCGAGGTAGCCGTCCAGCCAGTCGGTGGCCGCCGCCAGCGCGAAGAGCACCGCGGCCAGCCAGTACAGGCCGTCCGTGAGGGCGTAGATCAGCGCGAATACCGGAATCAGCGCGATCCGCGACACGGTCAGGATGTTGGGCAGATTGACCGGCATCGGCGGGGGTTCTTTTGGGGGCGGCATTATAGCCGAGGCCGGTCCCTCCACGGGCCCCGCCGTGCGACGCGCTACCATCGCCGGGCACTTCGATCCGGTGTCCCGCGCATGGACCTTGAGCTCATTCCGATCGCCAATCTGGCGCTCGCGTTCGTACCGGTCTTCGCGGTCATCGCGGTGATGCATCGCTGGGGCGTCGGGGCTGGCAAGGGTCTGTACGCGAACGCGCGCATGCTCGTCCAACTGGTCCTGATCGGCTACGTGCTGACCTACGTCTTCGAGGCGGACAATCCCTGGGTCATCGTGGCGGTGCTGGCCGTGATGACCCTCGCCTCCGCATGGATCGCGATGCGCCCGCTGCACGAAACGAGCGTGCGCCTCTACCTCGTCGTGCTGGCGGCGCTCGGCTCGACGGGCTTCGCCGTCTTCTGGCTCGTCACGCAGCTCGTGCTCGATGTCGGACGCTGGTTCGAGCCAAGCCTCGTCGTGCCCATCGCGGGCATGATCTTCGCCAACTCGATGAACACGGTCAGCCTCACCGCCGAACGCTACCAGGCCGAACTCGGCCACGGGGTCGAGCCCATCGCCGCGCGGCGGGCGGCCTTCGACGCGGGGCTCATTCCCCAGCTCAACAGCCTGCTGGCCGTGGGCCTGGTCGCGCTGCCCGGCATGATGACCGGGCAGATCCTCGCCGGCATCGATCCGCTGGTGGCCGCCCGCTACCAGATCGTCGTGATGTGCATGGTGTTCGGCGCCGGCGGTCTCGGGGCGGCCGTCTACCTCATGCTGCAGCGCGAGCGGCTGGCCGCGTAGGGGACGCCCTTGTGGCGTCGCGTCCCGATGTCACGCACGCCCCATCGCCGCAGGCGTAGGGGACGCCCTTGCGGCGTCCCGTCCGACAGCGTGCACGCCCCACCATGGGCGGGGACAAGCCCCGCCCCTACATGTTGTAGCGGTCGGTGCGCCAGTTGGCGGGGTTGTTTGCGATGTACTCCATGGCGTGGCCTTCGTCGGTTTCGTTGCGGATGACGTGGTCGAAGTAACCCCGTTGCCAAAAGACCGTTCGGCATCGGAAGCCATCGCCCGTCATCGGCGCCCGATCGATAGGCGCGCGCCGTAATGGATTTGAACGCCCCGACAATGCCCCCGAGCGCCGGCGGACTTGACATTCGGACCGTCGAAACCAGCCCGTGCAGGTGGTTGGGCATGACGACGAACGGCTCGACATCCAGCCCCGGATAACGACTCCTGAGTGATCGCCAATGCGCCGCAATCATTCTGCCCGCGCAGCTCGGGCGCATCCTTCCTTCCGCCACATCCCCGAACAAGTGGCGACGATCCCTCACGACGATCGTCACGAAGTACGATCGCGCCTCAGCGTAGTTGAAGCCGGCGAGGCGCAGGCGCTTGCGTTGCGGCAACTCGGGACCGGGCACCTCGTCCATCGCCCGAGCATGCATCGACCCACGTCCCCGGCGTATCAGCCCGCGTCCACGCAGCGTGTCGGAAACCACCCCCGCGCGACGTGCGTCATGACCCGTAGGGGACGCCCTTGTGGCGTCCCGTCCCTACATCGTGCACCGCGCCACCACGGCCGCCATCATTCCCACGGCACCGGGTCGATCGGCGTCGGCATCGGGCTCTCCGCCTCGATGGCCTCGGCGGCCAGCAGGCAGAGGTCCTCGCGGTAGAGCTCCGCGTAAACCTGGACGCCGGTCGCCAGGCCGTCGGCGACGCCCGTGGGCAGCGCCACGCCCGGAATCCCCAGCACGTTGCCCGGGGTAATGAAACGGATCGTGTCGATGAGCAGGTCCGTGCCCGCGCCGGGCACGAGGTCCGAGTCGATGGGCCAGGGTGTGCAGGTCCACGTCGGCCCGACGCACACGGTGTACTCGGTCAGCCACTCCGACCACAGCGCGCGCAGCCGCTGGCGCTCGCCGTGCATCAGGGCGTTCGGCATGCTGCGCGCGTCGAAGCGCGCGTCCATCTCGACCAGGTAGTCGTAGACCGCGGGCCGCACGAGCGGCTCCATCTCCGCGAAGGTGACGTCCGAGTCGTAGGTGATCACCTTGCCCCAGATGTCGTTGACGCGGTCGAGCTCCGGCGGCTCGGCTTCCTCCACGTCCCAGCCCCGGTCCGCCAGAATGCGGCCGGCGCGCTCGATTTCCGAGACCGTGGCCGCGGGGAGTTCGCAGCCCGGGATCTTCGTGACCAGCGCCGCCCGCGGGCGTTCCGGGACCGGGCCGCTCATCGGCGCATCGACCGACTGCGGGTCGCGCCGGTCGCGCCCGGCCATGATCGACAGGCCGAGCCGGAGGTCCGCCACGGACCGCGCCATCGGCCCGTCGGTCAGGAGCGCGTTGGACATGCCGCCGAACTCCGCCGCCAGCGGCACGCGTCCCACCGTGGGCTTCAGCGCAGCGATCCCGCAGCAGTACGCCGGGTTGCGCAGCGAGCCGCCGATGTCGTTGCCGAGCCCGAACGGGGTCATGCCCGTCGCCAGCGCCGCGGCGTCGCCGCCGCTCGAGCCGCCCGGCGTCAGGTTGCCGTTCCAGGGGTTGCGCGTACGGCCGCGCAGCGGGTTGTCCGTGTCCAGACGCGCGCCCATCTCGGGCAGGTTGGTGCGCGCGGCGGGGATGCCGCCCGCCGCCTTCATGCGCGTCACGATCACGGCGTCGCGCTCCGGCAGGGTGTTCGCGAACGCCGGCACGCCCATGGTGGTCGGCGAGCCGACGCAGTCGATGTTCTCCTTGATGCTGAACGGCACGCCGTGCAGCGGGCCGCGGTCGTCGCCCGACGCGGCATCGGCCGCATCGGCGGCTTCGAGCGCGCTGTCAATGAGCGGCAAGGTGACCGCGTTCACGATCGGGTTCACCTCCGCAATCCGGTCGAGGTGCGCCTGGACCACCTCGCGGCTCGACACCTCGCCGCTCCGGATCATGGCGGCCAGCTCGCCGGCCGTGCGTCTCCACAGTTCGCTCATCGTCGTCTCCTCCTTGCGCCCGTCGGTGGGTGCGCCACAGCATAGGCGACCCCGGCGCGACAAGCGATGCCGCCCGCGGGGCATGCGCGTGCGCCGACCCCTCTCCATCGCAACATCGCCCATTTCGACCCCGGCACCACCCTCCCCGCCGAACATCGCCCTCCTTCCTCAGCGCCACCCCTCCCGACCGAACATCGCCCATTTCAACGGCAGCGCCGGCCTGTGGCGACCCGGAAAGCGGCCGGCCGCAGGGGCCGCCCCGTCAGGCGGAGATCGCCAGCGACCCCATCTGCGTGCGGTTGAACGGCGGGTCCGGCAGGCCCAGCAGTTCCTGCCCGTACAGCGCCGCCATCCGGTCGACGTTGCCCGCCGGATGGTTGGTCATGGCCATCAGGTCGCGGTAGTAGCGCTGCACCGGGTTGCCCTCCCGGATCGCGTCGCCGCCGGCGTTCTCGTAGACGGCGCCGAGGGCATGGAAGCAGTCCATGATGGCGTTCGAAGCCTCGTAGCGGGAGCGCTTCGCGAGCCGGCGCGAACACTCGGGCGCGCGGCAGACGGCATCGAACGTCTCGGTCCAGTTCTGCCGCATGCGCGCGCGGTGGAGGTCGACGCGTCCCTGCGCCTCGGCGACACGCAGGTGCAGGAACGGGTTCCCCGCCGCGCGCCGCTGGGAGGACGCCGCCACCCGCGCGCGGTTGCCGTCGAGGAACGCGTCGAGTCCCCCGCGCGCGGCGCCGATGGCGGGGCATGCGATGGCGTACCAGAAGGCGGACAGCCAGGGCACGCGGAACAGCGGCCGGTCGTTGACCCGCATGCCCGGTTCGTTGCGCTCGTGGACATCGACGATGCGGTGGGTCATGTGCTCCGGCACGAAAGCGTCGTCCAGGAGGACGGACTTGCTGCCCGTGCCCCGCAGTCCGGTTACCCGCCAACTGTCCTGGTCGATCTCGAAGTCGCGCCGGGGGACCACGAAACTCCGGAACTCGGGCTCCTCGATGTCGCGGATCACCGCGCCCAGGATCGCCCACGCCGCGTGGTCGACGCCGCTGCTGAAATCCCAGCGGCCGCACAGGCGGAAGCCGCCCGGCGCCGACTCGGCCTGCCCCGTCGGGGCATACGAGGTCGAGGCCAGGGTGTCGGGCCCCGGCGCGAAATACTCGTCCTGCGCGGCCTGCGGGAGGTGCGCGATCTGCCAGTTGTGAATGCCGATGAGCGAAGCGAACCAACCGGTGGACGGGCACCGGGCGGCGATCCGGCAGGCGGCCTCGAAGAACGCGGCCGGGTCGACCTCGAGCCCGCCGTACTGGTACGGGGTGACCGCGCGGAACATGCCGACGGCGCGCAGCGCGTCGACCACGGCGTCGGGGACCCGGCCGAGCCGCTCGGCCGCCGCCGCGTGCTCCCCGACGAGCGGCAGGACGCCGTCGACGTCGGCCAGGAGCCGCTGCCCGGCCGCGCGCGACTGTTCCGGCGTGTACGCGAGCCGGGGCATGCGCCTACACCGCGTGCAGGGAGTCGTAGACGGTTTCCGCCAGCTTGCGGCTCACCCCCGGCGCCTTGGCGATCTCCTCCGCGCTCGCCCCCTTGAGGGAAGCCACGGAGCCGAAGTGGGCGAGCAGTTCGCGCTTGCGCTTGGGCCCCACGCCGGGAATGCCGTCGAGCTGCGACTCGCGTTGCCGCTTGCGGCGCCGCCCGCGGTGGCCGGTGATGGCGAACCGGTGCGCCTCGTCGCGGACGTGCTGCAGGAGATGGAACGCGCCCCCGCTCGGCGGCAGCACGATCTCCTCGCCCGCGTCGGTGAGGATCCGTTCGAGGCCGGGCTTGCGGGACGCGCCCTTCGCCACGCCGAGCAGGCGCACGCCCTCCACCTGCAGCTCGGCCAGCACGTTCGCGGCGCGGCGTACCTGCCCCATGCCCCCGTCGATGACGAGCAGGTCCGGGAACGGCGCCTCGCCCTGCTGCAGGCGCCGGTAGCGGCGGCGCAGCGCCTGGTCCATGGCGGCGAAGTCGTCGCCGCCCGTCACGCCCTCGATGTTGAACCGCCGGTAGTCCGATTTCAGGGGCCCGTTCGGATCGAAGACGACGCACGAACCGACCGTGTCGCCTCCGGACGTGTGGCTGATGTCGAAACACTCGATGCGGCGCGGCACGTCGGGGAGTCCGAGCGCCTCCTGCAGGTCGACGAAGCGGGCGAACACCTTGCGGCGGTCCGCCACGAACGACCCGATGGCGAGTTCCGCGTTCTGCTGCGCCATCTCCAGCCAGCGCGCGCGCTGCCCGCGCGGGCCGGCGACGACCTCGACCCTGCGCCCGGCCCGCTGGGCAAGGGCGTCCTGCAGCACCGCGCGGTCCGTCGGCGGCACCGACACGATGACGCTGCGCGGCACCTCGCGGTCGCCGCCGCCGAAGTAGTACTGCGACAGGAACGCCGACAGCAGCGCACCCGGCTCGACATCGAGGTCGTTGCGCGGGAACCACGCGCGCTGCCCCAGTACGCGGCCGTCGCGCACGAACAGGCCCTGCACGCACGCGTGCCCGCTGGCGAGCGCGATCCCGAAGGCGTCCACGTCCCCGGCGGCGCCGTGCACGTACTGGTTCTCCTGCACGCGCACGAGGTGCGAGATCTGGTCGCGGTACTTCGCGGCGCGCTCGAAGTCGAGCGCGGCCGACGCCGCCTCCATCTTCTGCTTGAACTCCGCGAGCACCGCCTGGCTCGAGCCTTCGAGGAAGAGCACCGCCAGGCGCACGTCGTCGGCGTACTGCTCCGGCTCGACGAGGCCGACGCAGGGGCCGCTGCAGCGGTGGATCTGGTACTGCAGGCAGGGTCGCGAGCGGTTCTGGAAATAGCTGTCCTCGCAGGAGCGCAGGCGGAACAGCTTCTGCAGGATGTTCAGGCTGTCGCGCACCGCGTAGGCGCTCGGGAACGGACCGAAGTAGCGGCCCCGCTTCTTCTTGGCGCCGCGATGGAAGGCGAGCCGCGGGAACTCGGTGTGGTCGGTCAGGTGGATGTACGGGTAGGACTTGTCGTCCCGCAGGACGACGTTGTACGGCGGCCGGTCCTCCTTGACGAGGCTCTGCTCGAGCAGCAGCGCCTCGGTCTCGCTGCGCGTGACCGTGACCTGCACGTCGTGCACCTTCGACACCAGCGCCATCGTCTTGGCGGTCAGTCCCGAGGCGCGGAAGTAAGTGGACACGCGGGCCTTGAGGTTGCGCGCCTTGCCGACGTAGAGCACGCCGCCGTCGGCGTCGAGCATGCGGTACACGCCCGGCTTCCTGGTCAGGGAGGCGAGGAACGGCTCCGGGTCGAAATGGGTCATGCGCGTCGCACACCGCGCGGGGCGCCCTTGCCGGCGCGGGCGCGCATGAGAGCCCCGCCAACGGCGCCGCCGGCGACACGGGCGCATCGGTCCTGCACCATGGCCAGACTATACGGCTACCCCCGGCCGGCCGGCAATGCAGCGCGTAGGGGACGCCCTTGTGGCGTCCCGTCCGACATCGTGCACGGACGACCACGGGCGGGGACAAGCCCCGCCCCTACACGCCGACCAGCGCGGGCTGCGACACCGGATTGATCATGCCGTGCTTGACGGCCAGCAGGGTGAGCTCGACGTCGCTCGATACGTTGAGCTTCTCGAAGATGCGGTAGCGGTAGCTGTTGACCGTCTTCGGGCTCAGGTGCAGATTGCTGGAGATGTCCTGCACGCCGTGGCAGTTGACGACCATGAGCGTGACCTGCATCTCGCGGCTCGACAGGTTATCGAACGGGCAGCCCTCGCGGTCCTCGAAGGAGCGCAGCGCCAGGTGCTGCGCGATGTCGCTGCTCACGTACCGCTGCCCGGCGAACGCGCGGCGAATGGCGGTGACGAGTTGGTCGAGGCTCGAACTCTTGGTCACGTAGCCGCACGCCCCAGCCTTCAGCGCCTGCGCCGGAAACGGCTCCTCGCGGCACGCGGTGAGCATCACGATGCGGATGTCCTTGTCGAAGCGCACGATGCGGCGGGTGGCCTCGAGGCCCCCGATGCCCGGCATCACGATGTCCATGAGCACGACGTCGGGCACCAGTTCGCGGCACAGCTCGACGCTCTCCTCGCCGCTTTCCGCCTGCCCCACGATATCGATCGCGTTGATGTCCGCCAGCACCCTGGCGAGCCCCCTGCGGAACAGCTCATGGTCGTCGGTGATCAGTGTTCGGATCATCGCCCGGCTCCCTCCGTGGAACGCTTTTCCGGGCAAATTTAGGCAAGTACGACAATGCCGAAAAGTCCCCCGGCGGACGGTTTTGCGCGGCTTCAGGGTAATTCCACAGTCCGATATCCTGGAGATAGCATGCCCTCGGCCATGTCCCCGGCGGCGTGCGCCATCGCCCCAGCGAAGACTTGCTCCGATAGTACGCGCGCGCGGCGGCGCGGGGCAGGACTTGCCCGGCGTGCGCCGGTCGAAGCCAGTCCGTCAGGCGCCCGGGACCCGGACGCCGGTAGGGGGTACGCAGGGACGGCCCGGTCCCTTCAGGCGCCGGTGAAGGCCTGCAGACCGGTCTGGGCCCGGCCGAGAATCAGGGCGTGGATGTCGTGGGTGCCCTCGTAGGTGTTCACGGTCTCCAGGTTCATCACGTGGCGGATGACATGGAACTCGTCGGAGATGCCGTTGGCGCCGTGCATGTCCCGCGCCATGCGGGCGATGTCGAGCGCCTTGCCGCAGTTGTTGCGCTTCATCAGGGAGATGTTCTCGATGGGCAGGCGCTGGTCGTCCATGAGCCGCCCCATGCGCAGGCAGCCCTGCAGGCCGAGCGCGATCTCCGTCTGCATGTCCGCGAGCTTCTTCTGGATGAGCTGGTTGGCGGCGAGGGGACGGCCGAACTGGGTGCGGTCCAGCGTGTACGTCCGCGCCGCGTGCCAGCAGAACTCCGCCGCGCCCATCGCGCCCCAGGCGATGCCGTAGCGCGCACGGTTCAGGCAGCCGAACGGGCCGCCGAGGCCGCGCGCATCCGGCAGCAGGTTGTCCGCCGGGATGCGCACGTCCTCGAGGACGATCTGTCCCGTGGCGGACGCGCGCATGCTCATCTTGCCCTCGATGCCCGGCGTGGACAGGCCGGGCGCGCCCCGCTCGACCAGGAAGCCGCGGATCACGCCGTCGAGTTTCGCCCACACCAGGGCCACGTCCGCGATGGGGGAGTTGGTGATCCACATCTTGGCGCCGTTCAGGACGTACTCGTCGCCGTCCCGCACGGCGCGCGTCACCATGCTGCCCGGGTCCGAACCGTGGTCCGGTTCCGTGAGACCGAAACACCCCACCCACTCGCCGGTGGCGAGCTTCGGCAGGTAACGCTCGCGTTGCGCCTCCGTGCCGTAGGCGTGGATCGGGTGCATGACGAGCGAGGACTGCACGCTCATCGCCGAACGGTAGCCGCTGTCGACGCGCTCCACCTCCCGCGCCATGAGTCCGTAGGAGACGTACGAGACGCCGGCGCAGCCGTACTTCGGCGGCAGCGTGGCCCCGAGCAAGCCAAGTTCCCCCATCTCGTTCATGATCTCGCGGTGGAACCGCTCGCGCCGGTTGGCTTCGAGCACGCGGGGCATGAGCCGATCCCGCGCATACTCCCGCGCGGTGTCGCGGATCATGCGTTCCTCCGGGCTCAGTTGCTCGTCGAGCAGGAACGGGTCGTCCCACACGAACGCGGCGCGGTCGGCCATGGTGTCTCCGGGAGTCGGGAAAGGCGCGAAGGCTAATCAATGCGGTGCGGGGGTGCAAAGGCGCGACCCTGGCGGGTCGCGTCGGGGGGTTTGTGGCGCGTCCGTCAGAGACCCGGGACGCGCGTGAACACCCCGTGCTCCCGCGCACGCAGGGCGAACTCCGCTTCGTACGCCGCCTCCGGCTCCTCACGCACCATCCGGTCGAGCGCGTGGGCGTCCTCGCCGACCAGGATGCGCCAGCGGCCGGCGCGCACGCCGTCGAGGATGATGGACGCCGCCTCGGCGGCGGACGTCGGCGCGTTCTCGCGGAACTCCGCGGCGCGCTGGCCGAGCAGTTCGCGGATGTGGTCGTCCGGCGCGTTGCCGACGGGGCGTCCCGCCGCGACCATGCGCGCCCGGATCGCGGCAATCTGCTCGCCCGACAGTTCCTCGGGCGTGCGCATGCCGTGCACGCGCGGGCTGTTGCGGGTGATGGACGTGCCGATGTGGCCCGGCATCACTACCGCCACCCCGACGTGCGGGGCATGCATGCGCAGGTCGGCGATCAGCGCTTCCGAGAAGCCCTTCACGGCGAACTTGGCGGTGGAGTACGCGGTGTGGGGCGCTTCCGGGCCGACGCTCGCCCAAAACCCGTTGACGCTCGAAGTGTTGACGATGCACCCGGCGTCGCTCGCGGCGAGCAGGGGCAGGAAGGCGCGGGTGCAGTGGTAGACACCATGCCAGCACACGCCGAAGGTGCGTTCCCAGGCGTCCCGGTCTCCGGCGACGAACGACCCGCCGCCGACGATGCCGGCATTGTTGAAGAGCAGGTGCACGGCCTCCGCTCCGTGCGCCTCGACGACGGCGTCCCGGAACGCCCGTACCCGGGCCTCGTCGGAGACGTCGCAGGCATGGGTCGTGACGCGTACTCCCGGTGCGCACAGCGCGGCGGTTTCCGCGAGCGACTCGGGGAAGATGTCGCACGTCGCGACGTGACAGCCGGCCGCCGCCAGCCGCACCACGAGTTCGCGCCCCATGCCGGCGCCGCCGCCCGTCACCACCGCGAGCCTGCCGCTCAGGTCCTGCACCCTGTCCGCCTCCTCGGGACGCCCGCCGTCAACGCGGCCGGCGGAGCACCCCGTGCAATGCGCGCGCGCTGTCCCGCGCCGCTTTCTGGAAATCCCGACCGACCGACGCGAAGATCACGCTGCGCGCGGCGTTGACGACCAGGCCCCGCCCGGTGCTGTCCAGGCCGCTCTCGAGGACCGCCGCCGGGTCGCCGCCCTGCGCCCCCACGCCGGGCACGAGGAGCGGCAGGTCACCCGCCTCCTTGCGCACCGCGGCGAGTTCCTTCGGCCACGTGGCGCCGACGACCAGCATCAGGTCGCCGGCGTCGCGGCCGCGGGCGCCGCGGGCGATGCGCAGGTACGGCGGATCGTCGGCGGGGTGCTGCTGCAGCCAGTCGCTGCCGGGGTTGCTGGTGCGGCAGAGCAGCGCGACGCCCCGGCCGGGGCGGCGCCGATACGGCGCGATGCTCTCCCAACCGAGAAACGGGCTCACGGTGAGCGCGTCCGCGCCGTAGCGCTCGAAGGCCTCGCGCGCGTACTGCTCCGCCGTCGCGCCGATGTCCCCCCGCTTGGCGTCCAGGATGACCGGAATCCCGGGATGCGCTGCGTGGACGTAGGCGATCAGGTCCTCGAGGTCGGCCTCCGCCCGAGCCGACGCGAAATACGCGATCTGCGGCTTGAACGCGCACACGAGGTCCGCCGTCGCGTCGACGATGGCGCGGCAGAAATCGAGGATCGGGCGGTCGCTGTCCGGCACGCACGCCCGCACCTTCGACAGGTCCGGGTCGAGGCCCACGCAGAGGAAGCCGCCGGAACGCTCCCACGAGCGCTCGAGGCGCTGGCGGAACGGCGCCGTCGCGGCCTCCACCCCGGACGCTCCGGGGCTCAGCGGCGGTCGGCGAGCGCGTTCAGCGCGCCCTGCTCCAGGATGCGCTCCATGAACTCCATCTCGTAGGCGTTCTCCGGATCCTGCCGCACGAGGTTGTCGATGAGGTGCGCGTCGTCGCCGACCAGGATGCGCCAGCGGTTCTGCCGGACGCCGTCGAGGATGATCGAAGCGGCCTGGCCGGCCGTGGTGGGGGCGTTGTCGCGGAAGTCCACCGCGCGCTGCGCGACGGCCGCCCGGATGTGATCGTCGGACTCGTTGCCCACCGGCAGGCCCGACGCGACCATCTGCGCGCGGATCTCGGCGACCTGTTGCGCCGACAGGTCCTCGGGCTCGGGCTCGCCGTGGACCCGACCGGAGTTCATCGCGATCGACGTGCCGATGTGCCCCGGCATCACCACCGCCACCTTGACGTGCGGTGCATGCAAGCGCAGGTCCGCGATCAGCGCCTCGGAGAAGCCCTTGACGGCGAACTTGGCGGCGCTGTAGGCCGTGTGCGAAACCGTCGGGCCGACGCTGGCCCAGAAGCCGTTGATGCTGGACGTGTTGACGATGTAGCCCGCGTCGCTCGCGACCAGCAGCGGCATGAACGCCCGCGCGTTGTAGTAGACGCCGTACCAGCAGACGCCGAAGGTGCGCTCCCAGGCGTCGCGGTCGCCGTCGACGAACTCGCCGCCGCCGCCGATGCCGGCGTTGTTGAACAGCAGGTGGACGCACTCCGCCTCGTGCTGCTCGACCACGGCGTCGCGGAAGGCCAGCACCTGGTCTTCGTCGGACACGTCGCACTGGTGGGTGGTGACCCGCACGACATCGCTGCAGAGCGCGGCCGTCTCCGCCACGGTGTCCTCGAAGATGTCGCAGGCCGCGACGTGGCAGCCGGCGGCCGCGAGCTGTATCGCCAGTTCACGGCCCATGCCGGCGCCGCCGCCGGTCACCACCGCGAGCTTGCCCGAGAAGTCTTCCATCGTACGGATCTCCCTGTTTTCCCTGGTTGCTGCCGGCGTTGCCATCGCCGGCGCTGCTACTGCTGGCGTTCCGGGAGCCGCACGACCATCCCGTCGAGGGCCTCCGTCACGAAAATCTGGCACGACAGCCGGCTGTCGTGGCGCCACTCCCAGACGTACTCCAGCAGCGCGCGTTCGTCGTCGATCATCTCCGGGAGCAGCGCGAGCCAGGGTTCGTCGACGTAGCAGTGGCAGGTGGAGCAGGTGCAGCCGCCCCCGCACTGCGCCACGATTCCCGCGACCCCGTTGTCGAGCGCACAGTCCATCACGGTTTCGCCCGGCGCGACGGAGTGCGCCTCCCGGCGGCCGTCCGGGTGCACGAACATGATCTCCGGCCGTTCCGCCGGCTCCGACCGTTCCACTCCCGCATTGTAACCGCTAAGATGGCCCGCTTTTCCCGAGAGCGCGCCCTTGATCATCGGCCTTACCGGCGGCATCGCGTCCGGCAAATCCACCGCGGCCCGCCATCTCGCCTCCCGCGGCGCTCACGTCATCGACGCCGACCGCCTCGGGCACAGCGCCTACGAACCGGGAACGGCGGCGCACCGGGCCGTGATCGAGACGTTCGGTCCCGACGTGCGCGCGGACGACGGCACCATCGACCGCCGCGCCCTGGGCGGCAAGGTGTTCGGCGATCCCGCGCAGCTCAAGCGGCTGACCGACATCGTCTGGCCGGAGATCCGGCGCCTCGCGCAGGAGGACATCACCGCGGCGCAGGCCGCGGATCCGGACGCGATCGTGTTCCTCGAAGCCGCCGTGCTCCTCGAAGCCGGCTGGCAGAACGGCCTCGACGAGACCTGGGTGGTCGTCGTCGAACCGAACACCGCGATAGAACGCGCCATGGCGCGGGACGGCGTGGACGCGGCGGCCATTCAGAGCCGCATCGACGCGCAGCTCTCGAACGAGGAGCGCATCGCCGCGGCGACGGTGGTGCTGCACAACTCGGGCACCGAGGCAGAAATGATCGCGCAGCTCGACACGCAGTGGGCGCGCATCTCTCGGGCGAGGCAGGCGGCGAGGCAGGCGGCGAGGCAGGCGTCGTGATCCTCGACCTCCACACCCACTCCATCAAGTCGGACGACGGGCGCGCGAAGGTGCGCAACTACTGCCAGTGGATCCGCTCGCGCGACATCGGCATCGACGGCTTCGTGCTGACCGAGCACCGGCAGTTCGACTTCGAGTCGGACTACTCGGAGCTCGCCCGCGATTTCGGCCAGGTGATCCTGAAAGGCAGCGAGGTCGAGACGGAGTACGGCCACGTGCTCGTGTTCGGCGTCACCCCGGGCCTGACCGAGGCGTTCGACTTCGGCGCCATCGGGCTGGCCCTCGCCGACGTCCTCGCCGCCGCCGACGCGCACGGCGCCGTGGCCGTACCCTGCCACCCGGGACGCCGGAGGGTCGGCATGAGCGCCCACATCGGCGCACTCGGCGTGCCCCCGGGGGTGCGCATCGTCGAGGTCTACAACGGCGGCAGCCGCGGCGACGAGGACGCCGTGGCGCAGCGGATGGCCGCGGACCTCGACTACCTCGGCATCGGCGGCAGCGACGCCCACATCGTCAGCCACGTCGGCCGCTGCGCGACGCGGTTTCCGGGGCGCATCGAGACCGAGGCGGAGCTGGTCGAAGCGCTCAGGGCGGAGGAGTTCGAGGCGGTTTCGCTGAAGGGGTAAGCGCCGTTGGCCGTCACGGGATGTGATACGTTGCCGTAACGTTTCGTGGTACGCGTGGGTGTCCTCGTGGGTGAGTCGTCGACCGCGGGCTCGATCTCCCGAATCGAGGCCTTCCGGTATCGGAGCCTGCGCAACGTGTCTCGGCGTTTGCGGCCCTTTCAGGTGCTTCTCGGGCCGAACGGCAGCGGCAAGTCCACGCTGGTGGACGCCATTGCGTTTCTGTGTGACCTGCAGCAGACCTCCGTTGCAGGCGCAGTGTACGGCGAGAGGCGCCTGGACGTGCCGATGCGAGCGCCGGACGCGCATCACCTGACATGGATGCACGAGGGCGGGCGCTTCGATCTGGCACTCGAGGCCAGCGTCCCGGAGGATCTGCGGGACGGGTTGCCCGGTCGACATTGCGACGTATGTCGATACGAGGTTGCGATCGACACCGACCGTGCACCAGGACTGGTCGTAGAAACCGTCCTCGTGGGCGAGCAGCCGCCCTTGGACCCTGAAACTCGCTCACCAAGACGAGTTCTCGGTCTTCCAATCCCCCACGCAGGCGCTCACGCGGCACGACCCAAACCCGATCCGACCGGGTGGATCCGCATGATGACGACCGGGCCGAACACCTCTAGCTGGACGCACGGACCAGCGTGGCCGAAGGAGGACTCGGAGCCCCCTGACTTCTTTCGCAACTGGGCCGACGGCCGGCACACGTCCCTGCCGATGTACGGCCCGGAGTCGGGCTACCCGCTCTTGGCGTGGTTCTGCGGGCGCATGGCTCCATTGCAGCGCGTGTGTCTCTCCGGCGAAGCGCTACGGAGCCCGAGCCCGCCGACTGCGGGGCGCACTGTCGGCAGCAACGGCGGCAATCTCGCGAACCTCCTGTACACCTTCAGACGGGAAGATGCGAAACGGTACAGACTGTGGATTCATCACGTTCGAGAGGCGCTGCCGGACATCGAGGACGTGTGGACCCACGAACGCCCGGAAGATCACCACCGGTACGTCGTTGTCCGTTACCGCAACGGCTTGGCGGCCCCCTCCTGGGTGGTGTCCGAAGGGACTCTACGCCTGCTGGCGCTGACCAGCCTGGCCTATGCCCCGCTGCCGCCGGGACTCTGCGTCATCGAAGAACCGGAAAACGGCATCCATCCACGCGCGCTCGAAACGGTCGTGCAGTCGCTCTCGTCCGCCTACGACCGCCAGATACTGCTGGCCACGCACTCTCCGCTCATCGCGCGCCTGGTTGCCCCGGAGGACGTGCTCTGCTTTGGATACACGCCGGACGAAGGCACCAACGTGGTCGCCGGCGACGAGCATCCGCGCCTGAAGAACTGGCAGGGGGCCACGGATCTGGGAGCGTTGCTGGCCAGCGGGGTCTTGTGAACCTCGACCTTGTCTGCCTCGTTGCCGACAAGAACATGGAGGCAACGATCTCCGGACTGCTGTCCCGTCCGCAGTCACTGGGCATTCGCGAGATCGAGTTCGAGTTGCTCGTGCACCCGCTACGCGATCCGGGTTGCTACCGCAGTCCCGCGGACTTGCTGGCCGGATTCCGGGCGGACGCCCGACATGCGCTCGTTGTGCTTGACTACTCGTGGGAAGGAGTGCCTGCGGAGTCGGCGCCGTCCCTGGAGCGCCAGATGGAGCATCGACTCGCGCCCTCGGGCCTCGCACCGTGGGCGGTGCCAATCGTGATTTACCCGGAACTCGAGTCCTGGGTCTGGAGCCCGTCCCCCCACGTCGACAACGCGCTCGGGTGGCGGGGACGGTCACCGGGGCTGCGCGAGGCGCTACGGAACAACGGCCTCTGGCCCACGGACGCGCCGAAGCCTCCGGACCCCAAGGCGCCGTCGAATGGGCCACGAAGGAGACCCGCCTACCCCGGTCTTCGTCGATCCATCGTCGGATCGCCAGCCGCGCCAGCACTCGCCGCTGCCAGGACCGCGCGTTTCGCAAGCTGCGCAAGCAGCTACAGGGGTGGTTTCCGCCAGAGCAGGAGGCGTAGTCTCTCCGGGGCACGAAGTCAGCGCGGCTTGAATAGCGGAATCGCGCACGACTCGTGCTCCTCCCACTCCACCTCCACCGGCATGCCGCAGGTCACGGCGTCCACGTCCACCCCGACCACGTTCGACAGCAGCCGCGGGCCTTCGTCGAGGTCCACCCAGGCCACCACGTAGGGCGCCCGCGCGCGGAAGAACGGGTGATAGCTCTGGCGCACGACGCTGTAGGAGTAGACCGTGCCGCGGCCCGAGGCGACATGGGTGGACAGGTGGCCGTCGAGGCAGCCGGTGCAGTGCGCGCGCGGGTGCCAGACCACGGTGCCGCAGTCGTCGCAACGCTGGTAGCGCAGTTCCCCATCGCGCGTGCCGGCCCAGAAATCCGCCGTGTCCGGCTCGTCCACGCGCGGCAGGGGTCGTGTCGGTTCGCTCATGCGTTCTCTCCCGCGAGGATGACGGTGCCGCCGGTGTGGCGGCTGCCGAGCATGCCGCCGTTGCCGTGGGCCACGGCCAGGCGCGCGCCCGGGACCTGGGAGCAGGACTCGCCGCGCAACTGGCGCGCCCCCTCGATCAGCAGGAAGAGGCCGCGCATGCCGGGATGGTTCGAGGACAGCCCGCCGCCGTCGGTGTTGAGGGCGGGTCCGTCGCCGGGGCGGTCGAAGCGCAGCCGGCCGCCCTCGACCCAGGCGCCGCCTTCGCCCTTCGCACAGAAGCCGAGGTCCTCGAGGATGGTCAGCACGGTGATGCTGAAGGAGTCGTAGATCATCGCGATGTCCACTTCGGCCGCGGTCACGCCGGCTTCCCCGAACGCCGTCGGTCCCGACTGCACCGCCGCACTGGTGGTGATGTCGGCGCCGATCTCGGGATAGCGGGTCGCCTCGCCCGTGCCGAGGATCCACACCGGCGGCTTCGCGCAATCCCGGGCGACATCCGGCGCGGCGATGACCACCGCGCCGCCGCCGTCCGAGATCATGCAGCACTCGAGCAGGTGCAGCGGGTCCGCGATCATGCGCGAGCCGAGCACGTCGTCGATGGTGGTCTCGCGGATGTCGAGGAACTCGAGGTCGTGCATCGCCTGCACGGCCTCCGGGTTGCGCATGGCGTGGTAGCGGGTGGCGGTCGAGATCTCCGCGAGCTGCGCGCTCGTGGTGCCGTACTCGAACATGTGCCGGTGCGCGGACATGGCGTAGTTCGCGATGAGCGTCATCCCCGCGAAGGATTCGAGGTTGTCCGCCGGGTAGATGCCGCCGCCGCGACCGCCCGCGCCGATCCGCGCGACGCTGCTGTGGGCCGTGGAGCCGTAGGTCAGCAGCGCGACCCGCGCCTTGCCCTCCCGGATCGCCCGGCGCGCGTGGGCCGCGTGGAACTCGTAGGAACTGCCGCCCACCGCGGTGGTGTCGATGACGTTGGGGCGGATGCCGAAGTACTCGGCGATCGACAGACCGCTCGCGCCGCCTTCCGCCGCGTCGTAGATCGCGTCGACGTCCTGCCAGCCGAGCCCCGCGTCGGCGAGCGCCGCCGCCGCGGACCGCGCCTTGATGTGCATCGGCGCGACCTTGCCCTCGACGTCGCGCGACGGATATTCGTGTATGCCGACGATGGCGGCGTCCCGTGCCTGTGCTGCCACGCGCCCTCCTCCTGTGTTCCTGGATGCAAGTGTATTGCAGGGGCGACCCTGGTGGTCGCCAGGGGAATTTCGAGGCGGGACGCCACGTGGGCGTCCCTCACAAGCGCTGACGCGACTGGGCTACGCCGGTCGGGCGCCGCCATAGGGCACGTCGGCAGCCGCGCACCCTTGCGCAGCACCTCCCGGAACGCCCGCACGAACCACGCGCCGTGAGTACCCCGAGTTGGTATTGGTCGTATTCTGGGCCATGCGCTCAAGTTGGCCGCGCACGGACGGCGGTAGCCGCCCAGCTCGGTACTCGCTCCGCGATCCACCAGATACCTCCCTTCAGCATCGCCACTTCGCGATGCGGCATCTCGGGGTCGGTGTTGTCGTACAGGATCACTTCGTCAGCCCGCGCGATGGCATTGGGCAGGTTGGCCAGAGACCGGTCAAACCGCCGTTGCACGTCCGCCTCCGGTACATCGTGACCGCCGAGCGCGACGCGGGCGCGCACCCGGACGAGCGCTTGGTTGGCGGAATCCACCGATACGTAGTGGAGCACGACCTTGTGACCGGCCCGCCTCGCGGCCGCCATGAACCGGAGCGCACCGGAGCCGGCGAGCGTCGACTCCACCACCAGCGACCTGCGCTCGGCCAGCGCTGTCCGTCGGCGTCCCAGCGCTTCGCGGGCAGCCTTGAGGGAATGGTCCGGCATCACGTCGCGCCTGATCGTATCGGGGTCGATCACTTCGATCCCGCGGAACCAGTTCGAGCGCGTCAGGGTCGACTTCCCGCCGCCGTTGGGCCCGGCCACAACATGCAATGTCGGCATGACGGCGGCCGCCGGTACCTCCTCAGCTCAGGTAGGTTGTCACGCGGGGCGCTTGACGACCTGGCATCCGTCCCGTGTGTGCGCAGTGCAGGTGCCGTCCGGGCTGAAGCCGTAGAGCGTACCGCCCGCCTCGAGCTGGGAGGCAAGCGTCGCCTGGATCTGTTCCCGCCAATCCGCCGGCCGGTCGGGCACATCTGGCATCGGGGGTGGCACTGGCTTCCGCTTGCGCATCTCGCTGACTCTACGCGTTGTCGCCAGCGCCTTCAACGCGCTCCCTATCCGGCGGTCTGCCACCACGCTCGGCGTTCCCTTGGAGCCCGCGCCGTAGAACGGCGCGGGCGCGTGGGCCGGTGGGGCTGGGCCGCGAGCGGAGCCGCAGGCGACGGTTGCGGGACGCTACCCCGAAAAGCCGATCCAGCGCCCCGCGGCCGCCACGGTGAACCAGACGCCGATGGAGGCGAGCCCCAGCAGTCCGGCGACGACCCGCCCGGGGTCGCGTCTGACGAGCGGGTGCTTGATCGCGAACGTGAACACCAGCCCCGTGGCCAGCGCGATCATCTTGACCCAGAAGGAATAGTTGTAGAAGCACTTGATGGCTTCGGAGAGAAAGAGCGGGATGCCGGTCGCGAACATCGTCGCCAGGGCCGCCAGGAACCAGGGGCGTGCATCGGCCAGGATCTCGCGTGGCTCCCGCCCGCGCACGCCGAGGCCGAGCAGGCGCAGGTCCACCATCAGCACCGACCCGCCGAGCAAGCCGAGGCCCAGCAGGTGCACGGCCTCGATGGCGGGAAAGAGCCACAGGGACTCCCTGACGGCCTGGCCGACGGCCGTGCGT
Organism: Pseudomonadales bacterium; assembly: GCA_963664635.1. GTDB lineage: Bacteria > Pseudomonadota > Gammaproteobacteria > Pseudomonadales > Azotimanducaceae > VXNE01. Next base: position 3,776,658 of record OY761542.1, read on the forward strand.
TCCAGCGCGTCGAAGACTTCCAGCCAGTTCACGTCTGGGCCTCCACCACGCAGCCGGCGAGCCAGTAGACGAAATCGGACTGCGGCCGGTAACAGTCGAACCAGTTGTAGGCGATCATCCGGCCGAACACGATGACGCCCGACCACAGCGTCAGGGACACCGCCGCCGAGACCCGGGCCCCGAGGGGCGGTTTCGGGTCGCGGTCCCAGCGCTCGCGGTTGCGCTGCACGCGCCGGTGGAAGATCCAGACGTTGATGGCGGCCGCGACCAGGAAGACCACCTTGATGCGGAACCAGACGCTCTGGTAGGTCCGCACCGGGATCGCGTAGAAGAGCAGCAGTCCCGTGGCGACCATGATGACCGCCCCGGCGACGGTCCACGGCAACAGCCGCGCGTTCATCTCCGAGACCGGCACGTCACGGAAGGCGACGCCGAGCAACCTGAGGTCGACCATGATCACCGTGCCGGCGAACACGAGCAGCGTCAGCACGTGCGTGGATTCGATCAGCGGATAGGCCCACAGGGACTCGTGCAGCGCAGTGCTCCACGCCGTCTCGTCGAGCCACTCGAAGAAGGACAACAGCGACACCGACAACCTCCCTCAGGGCGCCCCGGCGCCGGGCCCGCCGGCGATGGCGCGTTCGAAGCGCCCGCCGTCGCGGAACTCGAACGCCGTGGTGTAGAAGCCCGCCGTGCGCAGCGTCAGCGTCGCGTCCGCGTCGCCCCGGTTCTCCCAGAACCAGCCGTGGATGCCGGGGAACGGCGCCACGTAGGTCCCGGCGCCGCGCTCGGCGCGTGCGCGGTCGAAGGACTCCGCGTAGCCCGGCTCCGCGCCGTCCGGTTCGCTGTGCAGCTCGTAGAACACTGCGCCGGTGGCCCGCCAGTCGTAGAGCATGCTGTCCCCTTCCTCGAGCCGGTACTTGTACTCGACCGACTCGAAAGGCGACAGCGTGAAACGCATCTCGTCCGTCAGGAACCGGTCTTCCTGGCGCGCGAGTGTACTCGTCACGTCGCGGGAGAGCCCGGCCACGCCGAGGGCCTGCCCGGTGCCGAGCGGGTCGTAGCCGAACTCCGCGGGCAGCACCACCGTGAACAGGACGACGGCCGCCAGCGCCGCCGCGCCGAGCGAGGTCGCCACGACGCGCGCCGCCGAGGGCGCTGCGCGCGCGGCCGGAGCGGGCGGAGCGCTCATGCCCCCGCCAGGAACAGACCGCCGAGCTGGTACCCCGCGAGCAGGAAGCCGCCGGCCATCAGGGCCGCGTTCGTCGCGAACGCGTGCCGGGCGAAACTCGTCCGCGTGCGCCAGAACACCAGCAGGGCAAGCACGGCCGCGAGCGCGGTGAACTGCCCGAGTTCGACGCCCACGTTGAAGCTCACGATGTTGACCAGGAGTCCGTTCCCGGAATGCACCAGCTCCTGCAGCTTGGTCGCGAGCCCCAGCCCGTGGAAGAGGCCGAAGACCAGCACCGCGGCGCGGGTGTCCGGCGCGATCCCGAACACGCGCCGGAAGCCGTCCATGTTCTCGAAGGCCTTGTAGACGATCGACAGGCCGATGATCGCGTCGATCACCCACGGGTTCACCTGCCATCCGCCGAGCACCCCGGCGAGCAGCGTCACGCTGTGCCCCGCCGTGAACAGCGTGACGTAGAGCGCGACATCGCGCAGCCGGTACAGGAAGAAGATCACCCCCACCAGGAACAGCAGGTGGTCGTAGCCGGTGACCATGTGCTTGGCGCCCAGATACAGGAACGGCGCCACCGCGGGGCCGTCGATGCTCTCGACGAACAGGGCGTCCGAGTCCGAGACCGCGTGTCCCCAGGCACCCTGGCCCACGATCAGGACCAGGGCGCAGACCAGGGATTTCATGCCTCTCCCGGGCGTACCGGACGGTCCACCCAATATTGCTGGTGGCAGGACACGCAGACGTTGTAGAGACGCCCGCCGGCGGCGAACAAGGCGTCGGCGTCCCGCGCCTCGGCGGCGTCCCGCGCCTGCACGCCGACGCGCACGAGTCCGCGCGAGATCTCCGTCCAGTCCGCCTGGTCGACGGCCCGGGCCGGCGTCATCAGCAGGTTGCCGGACTCGGCCACGACCGCCGCGGCGTGGGCGACCCGCAGCCAGCCCTCGTCCGTCGTGGGCGCGAGATCCTCGCTACCCTCCAGGGTGATGATCTCGCCCGCGGAGTCCCAGATCACGTCGGCCGCGGGATCGAGCACGAGACGCATCGTCTCCTTGACGTCGTGCACCGGTTCGAACGACGCCGCCGGCGGCGTCTCGCCGCAGCCGGCCAGGGCAAGAGATACAATCCCGACGATGCGCTTCAAGGACGGAGAACCCGCAGGCACGAGGAACGCCGCGCATTATGCGGGCAAATCCCCCGACTTCCCAAACGGCCCGCTTGCGGCATGATTTTTCAGCAGCACCACCTCGACCACTACCGGCGCCACGGCTACGTCGTCGTCGAGCACTTCCTGACCCCCGCCGAGCTCGACGCGGCGCGCGCGGAACTGACGGAGATACTCCCCGGTTGGGTGGAGTTCTGCGACGACCCGTCCCGCCGCAAGCCGCAGGACTGGAACGCGCCGTTCGTGCCGGGACGCGGCTACCGCCGGTTCCCGTATGCGGGCACGGCCCTGAACGCCATTACGCTGCACCCGGAGCTGCGCCGCTTCGCCGCCGAAATGATCGGGCACGACGACCTCTTCTGCGAACAGTCGCACCTGAACGTGAAGTGCAAGGGGCATCACGCGGACCGCGACCAGGTGATGCACTGCGACTTCGGCAACCACACCCTCGCCTACCCGCCCCGCGACCCCGCGTACTGGCAGACCGCCTATCTCGTGTACTACACGGATGTCGATGCGGACCGCGCCCCGACCACCGTCTGCTCGTGGCGGCACTACCCCGAGCGCATCCGCTGGCCGGCGCACTACACGCGGGAGGAAAGGCCCGCCATCTACGACAACGAGGTGACGGTGACGGTGCCCGCCGGCTCCCTCCTTGCGTACAGCATGCGGACCTTCCACCGCGGCACGCCGTTCCGTGCCGATGCGGGCCGTATCGGCCAGTTCATCACCTACGCGCCGGCAGCCTGGAAGTGGCTCGGCATCACGGGCTGGTCGGCGGAAGCCATCCGCCCCGAGTTCCGCGCCTGGATCGAGCAGGCCTCCCCGGAAGAACGCCACGTCTTCGGATTCCCGGCCCCTGGACATCCGTACTGGACGGAGGAAACGCTTGACGGAGTGGCGGCGCGCTATCCCGGCATGGACATGGCGCCTTACCGGCAGCCCCCGGACAGGGTGTAGTCCAGGGCCGACGAGGCAACGGGTGCGGCAGCATGCGCACCCGGAGTGGGGCGAAAAAAGCGGAACCCCCACCGTGGATCGCTACGGCGACCGTCGGTCGAGCGGCAGTCGAGGGGGAGGTCTGGTGGAGCCAGGCGGGATCGAACCGCCGACCTCAACAATGCCATTGTCGCGCTCTCCCAGCTGAGCTATGGCCCCACGCGGCGGCGGGATGGTACGTGCCGCCGATCAAAGCTGTCAATCGCCGGAACCCGTCTCCCGGCCGGCGGCGAACGCCTCGAAGGACTTGTCGAAGCGCTTGCCTTCTTTCTTCGAGACGCCGCCGAGCGCGAGCAGCGCCGAACGGATGCGCGCCCGCGCGAGGTCCCGGCCGAGGAACGCCACCGAATCGAACAGCGGCAGCGCCACCGCCCGTCCGGAGACCGCCACGAACAGGGGGAACAGGAAGTCGCGGATCTTGAGGTCCATGGCCGCGGCAAGGGCCCGGCAGCGCGCGAGGAGCGCGTCGGAAGTGACCTCGGGCATGTCGTCGAGCACGCGCAGCGCGTGATGCAGGACACGCCGGCAATCCGCCTCGTCCAGGGTCCGGTGCGCGAAGTCCTCCAGCGTCAGCGACGCGCGCTCGCCGAGCAGGTAGTCGACCTGCGGCGCGAGGTCGATGAAGCGCTCCGTGCGCGACTGCACCAGCGGCACGAGCCGCCTGAGGTTGTCGCGGCCGAGGGTCCACGACGAGACGCGGTCGACGAACTCGTCCTCCGACAGGTTCCGGATGTACCGCCCGTTCAGCCAGTTCAGCTTCTCGAGGTCGAACACCGGCCCACCGGTGACCACCCGATCAAGGTCGAAGGCGGCCACCAGCTCGTCGAACGAGAAGATCTCGCGCCCGTCCGGCATCGACCAGCCCATCAGGCCGAGGTAGTTGAGCAGCGCCTCCGGCAGGTAGCCCGTGTCGCGGAAATAGTCGAGCCCGGTCGGATTGCGGCGCTTGGACAGCTTGCTGCGGTCCGGATTGCGCAGCAGCGGCAGGTGCGCGTGCTCGGGCATGTCCCAACCGAGGTACCGGTACAGAAGCCGGTGCTTCGGCAGGGAACCGATCCACTCCTCGCCGCGCAGGACGTGGGTGATGCCCATCAGGTGGTCGTCCACCACCACCGCGAGGTGATAGGTCGGGAACCCGTCGCTCTTCAGCAGCACCTGCATGTCCACCTGGGCCCACGGAATCTCGATCGCGCCGCGCAGGCGGTCATGCATCTGGCAGACGCCTTCCCGAGGGACCCGCAGGCGGATCACGTACGGCTCGCCGGCGCTGATGCGGCGTTCGCCCTCCGCGTCGGCCAGGCCGAGGCAGTGCCCGTCGTAGCCCGGGTTCTCGCCGCGCTCGCGCTGCGCGCCGCGCATGGCGTCGAGCCGCTCGCGGGAGCAGAAGCAGCGGAACGCGTCGCCCTGGGCCACCAGGCGCTCCGCATGCTCCCGGTACAGCGCCAGCCGCTCGCTCTGTCGGTAGGGGCCACGGTCGCCGCCCACGTCCGGCCCTTCGTCCCAATCGATGCCGGCCCAGCGCAGCGCGGCGATGATCGCGGCCTCGGACTCCGGGGTGGACCGCGCCTGGTCCGTGTCTTCGATGCGCAGGACGAAACGCCCGCCGTGGCGGCGCGCGAAGGCGAGATTGAAGAGCGCGACGTACGCGGTGCCCACGTGAGGATCGCCGGTCGGCGACGGCGCGGCGCGGGTGCGGACGGTCAGGCCGGGATCAGACATGGCGGGGCGGAATTATAGGCCGGCCGGCGCGGGGTTCCCGGTCGGGGCGGCTCTGCGGCGGCTCTGCGGAGACGGGCGACCGCAGGGGATGCAGGAACCAGGAACCGGACGCGCCCGCTCCCGCGGGGATCAGCTAAGGGCGCCGGCGTACGCGGATGCGGCGAGGGCGGCGTCCGGCACGGCTCCCTTGTCCGCCGTCACGACTTCCCAGGCATCGTCTACGCGCAGCAGCGCGCGGGCGAGCTTGTTGTTCAGGGCGTGACCGGACATGTACCCCTCGAACGCGCCGATCACCGGCTTGCCGAGCAGGTAGAGGTCGCCGATGGCATCGAGCACCTTGTGCTTGACGAACTCGTCCTCGTAGCGGAGCCCTTCGGCGTTGAGGATGCGCGCGTCGTCGATGCCGACCGCGTTCTCCAGGCTCGAACCGAGGCAGCGGTTGATCGCCTGGGCCTTCTCGAGTTCGTCGATGAGTCCGAACGAGCGTGCCTGGCTTACCTCCGCCACGTAGGACGTTTCGGCGAAGTCCACCTCGACGCGCTTGGGATAGCGGTTGAAGACCGGATGGTCGGCCACGAACGTATACGCGGCGCGGAAGCCGTCGTAGGGCCGCAGCACCGCCGTCGCGCCGCCTTGCGACACCTCGATCTCGCGCGTGATGCGCACGAACTGGCGCGGCGCGGGCAATTCCTCGATGCCGATGCCTTCGATGAGGTGCACGAACGGCGCCGCGCTGCCGTCCATGATCGGCACTTCCTCGTCGGACAGCTCCACCACGAGGTTGTCGATGCCCAGGCCCCAGAGCGCCGACATCAGGTGTTCCACGGTCGCGACCTGCACGCCGTTTTCCACGATGCTCGTCGACAGGGTGGTGTCGGACACGTTCCGCGCGAGTGCGCGCACCGTCGCCATGTGGGGGGGGCGGTGGAGGTCGGTGCGGATGAATCGGATGCCGGTGTCGGCCGGGGCCGGGCGCAGTGTCATCGCGACCTTCTTGCCGGTGTGCACGCCCACGCTGAGGGCGTATACAGGGGCTCGAATGGTCCGTTGACGCAACATCTCAAACAATCTCAAACACTCACTGATACTCGATCTCGGTTCGAAACCGATGCAAGAACTGCGATCATACACACGCCCGCGGCCAAAATGAAGAAAAAATGGAGAGAAAAATGAAGGCGACGTCGAAGCATCCCGCCGGCCTGCGTCGCTGACCCATGGCCCACCCCGGGTCCATCCCCCGTCCGCCCCCGGCCGGTGCGTCCACCGCACCGGCCGGCGGCGCCGCGCCCGACCGTGCACACATCCTGTGCGTGGCTCCCATGATGGCATGGACCGACCGGCACTGCCGCGCCTTTCATCGCGTCCTGGCCCCGCACGCACGCCTCTACACGGAGATGATAACGGCCGACGCCGTGCTCCATGGGCCCACCGACCGCCTGCTCGCCTTCGACCCGAGCGAGCACCCGGTCGCGCTGCAGCTCGGCGGGTCCGATCCGGCCGCGCTGGCGCGCTGTGCCGCACTGGCCGCGGCGCGCGGCTTCGACGAGGTCAACCTCAACGTGGGCTGTCCCTCCCCCCGCGTGCAGCGCGGCGCGTTCGGCGCCTGCCTGATGCGGGAGCCGCACCGCGTGGCGGCCTGCGTCGCCGCGATGCGCGACGCCTGCGCCGTGCCCGTCACGATCAAGTGCCGGCTCGGGGTGGACGGGCACGACGACCATGCGTTCCTGCGCGACTTCGTCGACGCGTGCGTCGCCGGCGGCGCCGACACGTTTGCGGTGCACGCGCGCATCGCGATGCTGGATGGCCTCAGCCCCGCGCAGAACCGCACGGTTCCGCCGCTCGACCACGACCGCGTCCGGCGGCTCAAGCGCGAATGTCCGAGCCTGACGGTGGTGGTCAACGGCGGCATCCGCGACACGGCCGGCGTCCTCGACGCGCTGGCCTGGGCGGACGGCGTCATGGTCGGCCGCGGGGCCTATCGCAACCCGTGGTGGCTCGCCGAACTCGAGCAACGGCTGTTCGGCACCCCGCTGCCGGATGGCCCGCGCGCCGCGCTCGAGCGCTATGTCGCGGACTACGCCGCCGGCGCCGTCGCCCGGGGCGCGCGGCTGCACGACATCTCCCGGCATCTCCTCGGCCTGTTCAACGGTGTGCCCGGAGCCCGCGCCTGGCGCCGCCACCTTTCCGAGGAGGCCGGGCGGGCCGGGGCCGGTGTCGAAGTCCTGCAGGCCGCGGCGGATCTGTTGCTGCGCGAGGCCGCCTGATGCTGCGCGAGGCCGCCTGACCGGCGACCGGCGGGCCACGCCGGCCGGGTAGCCGGGCCAGGGGGAGTCGGGCTCTCGTCAGGAGGGCGGCGAACCCGCGGCTTCGAGGGTTGCGACCAGATCGCGAAACGCGGCCGCGTTCGACTCGTTCATCTCCATCAGCACGCGGTGCGCCTCGATGACGCGGCGGCGCAGGTCCTCGGGTGTCGACTCCGCCTGCGGCAGTTCGCCCAACTGCTCCTCTTCGACGAGCGGCTGCTCGACGATGTGGAAGATGTCGTCGAACCCCGTGGTGCGCAGGATGCGGGTGATGTCGTAGTTCGTCGACACGAGCGTCGGCAGGAAGCCGAACTGCTCGCGGGCGGCGATGGAGAGCTTGGCCAGCACCCCGAGCGACGTGCTGTCTATCCCCTCCGTCCGGCTGAGGTCCACCACCACCGACTTGAAGTTCCGGTCGCGGTACATGTCCGCCAGGAAGTCGTCCACCGCCGCACACAGGTTCACGCGCACGTCCCCGACGAACTTCATCAGGTACATGCCGTCGCAGTCCGCGACGAGGATGCGCCCGCCCACGTCAGGCCCCACAGGCGACCATCAGGCAGGTCATGTCGTCCGGCCCGGCCACGGCGGTGTCCACCCCGAGCGCCGACCACAGGCGATCGATGTCGGCGCCGCACTCGACCGCGGCCTCCTGGATGCGGTGCTCCTTGCTCGCGAGCCCCTGCTCGGGAATGACCTCGAGCACCCCGTCGGAGAGCAGCACGAGGTTGTCGCCCGCGGCCAGCTCCACGCCGGCGGACTCGTAACCGACATCCTGGAACAGCCCGACCGGCTTGCCGGACAGTTCGAGCAGCCGGGTGTGCCCCTCCCGCACCCGGATCGCGTGCGGGAAGTGACCGGCGTTGGCATACCGCAGGCTATTGGTGCGCACGTTGATCACGCCGAGGAACATCGCGACGTGCTTGTCGATCCGGTTCTCGAGGATCTCCCGGTTCAGCGCGACGAGGATCTCCCCCGGCTCGCGCAGCATGCTCGGCCGGTACTCGCGCCGCAGGCGCCGCGAGAAGTTCTTCAGGATGACCGTGACGAAGGCCGAGGACGCGCCATGGCCCGACACGTCCGCGATGTAGAACACGAAGTGGTCGTCCGTGATCCGGAAGTAGTCCACGAAGTCCCCGGACAGCAGCAGCGACGGGTGGATCCGGTGCCGGAGCCGGTAGTGGCCGAGGGCCATCGGGTTGGGCGGCAGCATGCCGAGCTGGATGTAGCGTCCCGCGCGCTGGTCGCGCTCGAGTTCGCCGAGCTCGCGGAACAGCCCCGGGTCGCTCGTGCGGCGCGCCCGCGAACGGCGGACATTGCGCTCGATGACCTCGACGAGCGCGGCGTCGTCGGCCGGCCAGGGCAGCACGTCCGTGAACCCGAGCGCCATCGCTGCCGCGAGGTCCTCGGCACATGGCCGCGCCGCGCAGGCGAGCACCGCCGGAAGCCGGTCGAGGCGCGTGGCGACGGGCTGCACCAGGGACGCGAGCGCCTCGCCTCCGTGGAAGCCGCAGACGAACAGTTCGATGGTATCGATGCCGGAGAGTTCGGGAAACTTCCTGCCGCGACCGCGGGTCGCGGTGTAGCCGAGCTCGTTCAGGCGTTGGATCAACGATGTAGCTGTCGGCTCATCGTCATCCATCACCACGATGGACATCTCGTTTCCGTGCAGGGCGACGATGGGACGCGAACCCTACTCCTTTGCGCCGTGGACAACAACTCCGCCCGGACCGCCGCGGGGCGGCCTCGGCGCGCCCCCGCCGGGACGATCACGTCCGCCTCGAGCAGCCGCCGCAGCAGATCCTCGCCGAACGCCAGCACCGGTCCGCGCTCGCGCCCGAGCGCGTCGGCCAGCTCCGCCAGCGCGTGGCGCGCGGTCTCCGCCTCGGGCAGCAGGGCCAGCAGGCGGGTGGTCGCCGCATTGGACTCCATGCAGCCGACGCGATCGTCCCGGTCCCGGTAGACGATCAGCCAGACCGGCGCGTCCGGGGCCTCCGCCGGTGCGAAGTCGGGCCCGATGCGATGGACCGGAAAGCGGTAGCGCAGCGGCCAGGCCAGGGGCGAGACGTAGAAGCGGACGTCGAGCGGCGCCGGCGGCGCCGGAACCGCGGGGACGGTCTCGTCGGACTGCTCGAGGGAACCCCGGGCCCACAGGTAGTGGCAGAGTTCCGCCAGGTACGGCGGATCGTCCGCGGCGTCGCGCTCGGTCTCCAGATAGCGCAGGAACTCGGTGGAGATGTCGCGAAAGTAAGGCGACCGCGAGGTGTGGCGCTCGATGAACTCGCGCACCATGGCATGCCAGTGGGCATCGGGCAGCATGCGCCGCGCAAGGCGGAAGGCCCGGGCCAAAAAGCCCTCGATGTTGCGATAGACCAGGCCCGCGTAGACCGCCATGCGGCGCGCCTCCACGCCGGCGGGCGCCGGATGGCGTTCCGGGTTGCGCAGGTGCGCGGCGAACGCGCGCTGCACCGACTGAAAACGCGGCGGGGCCGTTCCCCCGGGAGCCGGACCCGACGCGCCCGGCCCGACCCGCGCGTCGCCCGCGCGCGGCCCGTCACCCCGCGGCACGGCCGCCTCGCGCCTGCTCCTGCAGCGTGCGGATGGTCTCCACCTCCCCCAGCAACCGTGGAACCGGCGGATAGTTGAAGTCCCGCTCCAGCACGGTGGGCAGGACCCCGAAGTTCGCGTAGGCACGCTCGAGGAGCGTCCATACCTCGTCGACCACGTCCGCGCCGTGGGTGTCGATGCGCAGGTCGGACGCCTCCACCCGGTGACCCGCGACATGGACGTACGCCGCCCGCTCGCCGGCGAGCCCGTCCAGGAACGCCGCGGCGTCATAACCGAAGTTGACGCTGTTGACGTGGATGTTGTTGACGTCCAGCAGGAGCTGGCAGTCCGCGCGTTCCAGCACGGCGTTCACGAACGCCAGTTCGTCCATCTCCTGTCCGGGCGCCGCGTAGTAGGAGACGTTCTCCACGGCGATGCGGCGCTCGAGAATATCCTGGACCCGCCGGATGCGCCCGGCCACGTAGTCGACCGCCTCCTCCGTGAACGGGATCGGCATCAGGTCGTAGAGGTGTCCGTGGTCGCTGCAGTAGCTGAGGTGCTCGGAATAGACATCGATGCCGTGCGCATCGAGGAATCCCTTGACCTCCGCGACGAAGTCCGTGTCGAGGGGCGCCGGCGAGCCGAGGGAGAGCGAGAGCCCGTGGCAGACGAACGGGAACCGCTCGGTGTACTCCCGGAACGTGCGGCCGAGCCGGCCGCCCACCCCGATCCAGTTCTCCGGGGCGGCCTCCATGAAGTCGACGGCCCGGTCCACCGCCGCGCGGTGCTCGGCCAGGTCGCCGAACATGCCGCGGCGCAGTCCGAGACCGGCGGTCATGGAGGAATGGGAGCGCGGAAAAGGAACGGGCGCCCCGTCGGAAGGACTCCGGCGGGGCTGCCCGGGTTCGGGAGGATCAGGCGTCTTCGTCCTGGCCTTCGTCCTTGTCGCCCTCGCCTTCGCCGCACTGGCCTTCGCCGCACTGGCCTTCGTCCTTGTCGCCCCCACCTTCGCCGCACTGGCCTTCGCCCTCACCGTCGGCGCCTTCGTGGCTCGTTGCGAAGAGATCGTAGCCGTCGGCTTCGGACGTGAAGGGGTTCTCGTCCGCGCTCACCGTCGCGCCGGTCATGGCCGCGGCGAAAGCAGCGCTGATAGCGGCGGCAATCGTCTTCTTCTTGAGGTTCGTCATGGAAACACTCCTTACCTTTTGGTGTTAGGCGCGCCGACAGTGGCGGAACACGTCGCCACACGTGTCCTCCCGAAACGACTTCCAGGCCATCGGTTCGGCGGATGGTATACCCTTCCCGGGCGACCGTCACGCTGCCATTTCCCGCGGTTTAGCGGCGGTTCAGGCAGCCGTGGCGCGCCATCGAAAGTGCACGCCAACATTCTGATTGCAAAAGGTCAATCGGCACAGTACCGGTGCCTTCCCGCCTCAGCGCAGCCCCGCCCTGCGTTCGAGGGGCTCGAACACGCGGGCAAGTCGCGTCGCGGACACCTTCTCGCGCGTGCCGATGGGCTGGCTGAACAGCGCCACCCGGTACTCCTCCACGAGGTAGCGCGCCGCCGCGATTTCCGCCGTCCCCGGCAACGCCTCGTCGAGGGCGTAGAGCCGCGCCGCCCAGCGTGCCGCCTCCTCCGAGCTGTCGATATCGCGCTGCACGCGGCCCTGCAGGTGCGTCGCCCGGTACACGATCGCGTCGAGGTAACGCGGCACGTCGGCCAGGCGCTCGGACGGGATGCGGTTGGGGAAGTCCGCGGGTACCAGGCGCGCGACGTCGGCGGCCATGTCCTCCCGGCTGGCGCGGAACGCCGGCGACTCGAGCGTGGCGATCGCGCGCACGGCCTCGAACCGGTGCGCGAGTATCGCGCGGCTCGCGTCCACGACCGCCCCGCAGGCCGACGCCAGGCCGGCGCCGCCGGCGGCCAGCGCCCGTTCGAACTCGCGCGGCGTCGCCGGCAGCGCGGCGCCGTCGAAGAGGCAGGTCCAGGCGGCGGCGAGCAGCAGTTCGTCGACGAGCCGCGTCCGTGGGCCCAGGGTCGCGTAGTGCAGCGCCATCGTGCGCTCCGCCTCGATGTTCCGGCGCAGCCGGCGCGTGCGGCCGCGGTCCGCCAGCAGCGCCATGCGGCTGTAGCCGCGCCGGTTCGTGGCGCGCTGGCTGGAGCGGTGCGTGAGCAGGACCAGGTCCACGCGATCACCGTCGTCGCGCAGCGCCGGGTACGCCACCACGCGCCCGGCGCGGCCGTCGACGGTCAGCGTCTCCGGTACGCCGTCGTCGGGGAACGTCGTGAGGCCCCGCCGCTCGTAGCGCTCGCGCGCCGCCTCGGCGCCCCGCTCCACCCGCGCCAGCAGGCGCCGCTGCAGCCCTTCGAGGTCCCGATCCTGATCCACGATGCGCCCGCGCGCGCCGCGGACCTGGACGTTCAGGCGCAGGAACGGAGCGATCGCGTCCGGGCGCCAGTCGCCGGCGCCGACGGCGACTCCGTAGTCCGCTTCGAGCCGCTCGGCGAGGGCCGTCAGCAGGCTGCCCTGCCGATAGCGCTCCGGCCGCAGCAGGAACGCGGTGAGCTCGCGGGCCTTGTCCGGCACCGGGGCGAGGCGGCGGCGCACCGACTTCGGCAGCGCTTTCAGCAGCGCCACGCATTTCTGCTCGAAGAAGCCCGGCACCAGCCAGTCGAGCGGCCCCTGCCCGAGGTGCGGCAGGACCCCGAGGTCGATGCGCACCGACACGCCGTCGTCCGGCTCGCCCGGGGCAAAACGGTACTTGAGCGGCAGCTCCAGCCCGTCGCACGGCAGGACCGACGGGTAGTCGGCGTCCGCCGCGACGACGTCGGTCCGCGCCATGAGGTCCGCTTCGGTCATCGCCAGCCGTGCGACGGCCGCGGGCTCCGCCCGGGCCAGCCAGGCGGTGAGGGACGCCACGCTCGATACCGCTTCGGGCAGCCGTTCGAGATAGAAGTCCGTCTGCGCGTCGGCGTCGGCAAGCACGTCGGCGCGGCGCCCCCGCGCCTGCAGTTCCACGATGCGGCGCACCAGCGCCAGATTCGCATCGAGGAACGCCGGGCGCGGGTGCCGGCCGGAGCGGACGACGCCGTCGGCGCCGCCGACGAGGGCGTGCCGGACGAACAGTTCGCGCGCCGCCGGCGGATCGATCGGCGCGAGCCGGACCGCGCGCCGCTCCACCACCGGCAGGCCGTACAGCGTGGCGCGCTCGAAGGCCATCGGCTCGCCCCGGCGCGGATCCCAGTGCGGTTCCGAGTGCGTGCGCCGCAACAGCGCCGGCGCCGCTTCCTCGACCCAGCGCGCTTCGACGCGGGCGACGCAGCGCGCGTAGGTCTGCCCGGTCTCGGCGATCTCGGCGGCGACGACCCACTTTGCACCGGCACCGCCCGCCGCTTTTGCCCCCGCACCGCCCGCCGCTTTTGCCCCCGCACCGCCCGCCGCTTTTGCCCCCGCACCGCCCGCCCCTCTTGCGCCCGCACCGCCGGCTTCCCCCGCATCCCTGCGCGCCCCCTTCCTCGCCAGGACCGAGCCCGGGAAGATGCGGAACTTGAGGTTGCGGGCGCCCTGGTAGACACGGGCCTCGTCGTGCAACCCGACGAAGCCGAGCGATCCCGCGAGCAGGGCCCGGTGCACGGCGGCGTAGTCGGCTGCCGCGGCGTTCAGGCGCATCCCGAGCGTGCGTGCGGCCAGCAGGAGCTGGCGATGCAGGGAGCGCCACTCGGCGACCCGGAACACGGACAGGTGGTTGCGTTCCAGGTGGCGCCGGAACGCGCTGCGCGTCAGCTCCTCGCGGGCTTCCTCCAGCGCGTTCCAGAGGTTGACGAAGGCCAGGAAGTCCGAGTCCGGGTGCGCGTACCGCGCGTGCGCCTCGTCCGCCGCCTGGCGGCGGTCCGGCGGGCGTTCGCGCGGATCCTGGATCGCCAGGGCGGACACGACGATCAGCATCTCCCGCAGGCAGCGCGTGCGGGACGCGGCGATCAGCATGCGTGCGAGGCGCGGGTCCACCGGCAGGCGCGCCATCGAGCGGCCGATTTGCGTGAGGCGGTCGCCGTCGAGGGCACCGAACTCCTGGAGGCCGCGCACCGCGTCCCGGACCGCCCGCGGGTCCGGCGGGTCGATGAAGGGGAAGCGCGACACGTCGCCGAGTCCGAACGCGCGCATCTGCAGGACGACGGACGCGAGGTTCGTGCGCGTGAGTTCCGGATCCGTGTAGCGCGGACGGTTCTCGAAATCCGCCTCCGAATAGAGCCGGTAGCAGGTGCCCGGCGCCACCCGGCCGCAGCGGCCCTTGCGCTGTTCCGCGCTGGCTTGGGAAATGGGCTCCACCGGCAGGCGCTGGATCTTCGACCGGAAGCTGTAGCGGCTGATGCGCGCGAGGCCGGAGTCGATCACGTAGCCGACGTTGGGGACCGTCACGCTGGTCTCGGCCACGTTCGTCGCAAGGATGACCCGCGGGTCCGCGGCGGGCCGGCTGTCGAAGATCCGCGCCTGTTCCCGCGCCGGCAGGCGCGAGTAGAGCGGCAGCACCTCGTAGCGGTCGCGGTAGGCGCGCCGGAGCCGCTGCGAGGTCTCCAGGATCTCCCGCTCGCCGGGCAGGAACACCAGCACGTCGCGGGCCGCGGCGCGGGACTTGCGGCCGGCGATCTCGTCGAGGCAGGCCGCGATGGGGTCGGGATCGTCCTCCGCGTCGCGCCACACGACGTCGACCGGATACCCGCGGCCGCCGACGGACACCACCGGCGCGCCGTCGAAGTGCCGCTGGAACGCTTCCACGTCGATGGTCGCGGAGGTGACGATCAGCTTGAGGTCGCGGCGGCGGCGCAGCAACTGCTTCGCGTAGCCGACCAGGAAGTCGATGTTGAGGCTGCGTTCGTGGGCCTCGTCGAGGATCAGCGTGTCGTAGGCCGCCAGCCGCCGGTCGTGCTGGATCTCCGCCAGCAGCAGGCCGTCCGTCAGCACCTTGACGAGGGTCTCCTCGGACCACGCCCGGGAGAAGCGCACGGCGAACCCCACCTGCCCGCCGAGCGGCACCTGGAGTTCCTGCGCGATGCGGGCCGCCACCGTCCGGGCCGCGAGGCGTCGCGGCTGGGTGTGCGCGATCATGCCGCGCACGCCGCGGCCGGCCGCGAGACAGGCCTTGGGCAACTGGGTGGTCTTGCCCGAGCCCGTCTCCCCGGCCACGATGACGACGGGGTGCGCGCGGATGCACTCGACGATCTCGTCGATGTGGGCGGAGATCGGCAGCTCCGGCGGGTACGTCAGCGCCGGCAGCCGTTCCGCGCGGCGGGCGATCGCGGCGGCGTCAGGGGGGCGGGGGCGCTGCCCGCCCCTCCGGGCGGGGCGTTCCGGGTTCATGCACGAGGCCGGAAGGGTTGGGGACCGGCCGTGACGTCCCGCGGGGGATTCATGTCGGGGCCACGAGGGTCAGACAAGGGCCGGGGAGAGGCGACCGCACGGGTCGGGGACGGGGACCACCAGGGTCCGGGACGGGCGACCACAAGGGTCCGGGACGGGCGACCACAAGGGTCGCCCCTACTTGGAGAGGTGGTTCATGCCCTCTTCGAGACCGCGGATCGTCAGCGGGAACATGCGCCCGTCGACCAGTTCCTGGGTCATGCCCACGGAGGTCGAATACTCCCAGGTCTCCTGTGGCGTCGGATTGATCCACACCGTCTTGTCGTAGGCCTCGGTGAATCGGTCCATCCAGACCGCGCCCGGCTCCTCGTTCCAGTGCTCCACGCTGCCGCCCGAATGGGTGATCTCGTACGGGGCCATGGTCGCGTCGCCGACGAACACGCACTTGTAGTCGCGCGCGTACTTGTTGAGGATGCCCCACGTCGGCAGGCGCTCGTTCATGCGGCGCCGGTTGTCCTTCCACACGGATTCGTAGATGAAGTTGTGGAAGTAGAAGCTTTCCATGTGCTTGAACTCGGTGCGCGTGGCCGAAAACAGCTCCTCGCAGACCTTGACGTGGGCGTCCATGGACCCGCCGATGTCCAGAAACAGGAGCACCTTGACCGTGTTCCTGCGCTCCGGGCGCATGCGGATATCGAGCATCCCGCCGTTGTGGGCCGTCGACTGGATCGTGTTGTCCATGTCGAGCTCTTCTTCCCGGCCGGTGCGCGCGAACTTGCGCAGACGCCGGAGCGCCATCTTGATGTTGCGCGTGCCGAGTTCGACGGAGTCGTCGAGGTTCTTGTACTGGCGCTGGTCCCACACCTTGCGGGCCTTCTTCTTCTTGCCGCGGCCGGGGCCGCCCGGACCGCGCTGGCCGGGGCGGTCGCCGTCGCCCTCCTCGCCCTCTTCGCCTTCCTCGCCCTCCCGGGCGCGCTGCTCCTCCTCTTCCCGGGCCTTCTGGAACGCCTCGATGAGCTTCTCCAGACCGCCCAGGGACTCGATCCGCTCGAGTTCCTCCGCGCTCAGCGCACGCTCGAACTCGCGCCGCAGCCACTCGTCCGGGATGAGCGACTCGAGCAGTCCGTGCAGGTCCTCCAGCCCCTTGAAATAGGCTGCGAACGCCCGGTCGAACTTGTCGTAGTGCTTCTCGTCCTTGCACATGCAGGTGCGGCTCAGGAGGTAGAAGTCATCGACGCTGGAGTACACCACCCGGTGTCGCATCGCATCGATCAGGTCGAGCAGTTCCCGGATGGTGACCGGGACCTTGTATTTGCGCAGCGTCAGGAAGAAGTTGATCAGCATGGGTCGTTCCCCCGGCTACCCCCGGCTGTCGCGCCGGTTCATGAAGGCCAGTCGTTCGAGGAGATGCACGTCCTGCTCGTTCTTGACCAGCGCGCCGTAGAGCGGCGGGATGGCCTTGCTCGGGTCCCGGTTGGTGAGGATCTCGTCCGGGATGTCGTCCGCCATCAGCAGCTTCAGCCAGTCGATCAGCTCGGACGTGGAGGGCTTCTTCTTGAGGCCGGGCACCTTGCGCACGTCGAAGAAGATCTCCATCGCCTCCTTGACGAGGTCGTGCTTGATCTCGGGAAAGTGCACCTCGACGATCTGCTGCATCGTCTCGCGGTCGGGGAAGTTGATGTAGTGGAAGAAGCAGCGCCGCAGGAAGGCGTCCGGCAGCTCCTTCTCGTTGTTCGAGGTGATGATGACGATGGGCCGGTTCCTGGCGGCGACGGTCTGGTTGAGTTCGTAGACGAAGAACTCCATCCGGTCGAGTTCCTGCAACAGGTCATTCGGGAACTCGATGTCGGCCTTGTCGATCTCGTCGATCAGCAGCACGACCCGCTCCTCCGCGTCGAACGCGTCCCAGAGCTTGCCCTTCTTGATGTAGTTGCGGATGTCGGCGACGCGCTCGTCACCGAGCTGCGAGTCCCTGAGGCGGGACACCGCGTCGTACTCGTACAGCCCCTGCAGGGCCTTCGTCTGCGACTTGATGTGCCACTGGATCAGCTCGAGCCCGAGGGTCCGGGCGACCTCCTGCGCGAGGAGGGTCTTGCCCGTGCCCGGCTCTCCCTTGATCAACAGGGGCCGTTCCAGCTTGACGGCCGCGTCGACCGCCATGGAGAGCTCGTCCGTCGAGATATAGGTGTCGGTGCTCTCGAAGATCATTGAGTTTTCTCTTGCAGCGCGATGGTGTTTTCTAGCACGCCGCACCCCCGCCCCGGTCCCGCCGGGGGCTGACGACGACAGCGCGCAAGGGCGCTACTTTACCCGAAGGCTCGCCCGGAGGCACACCTCGGGGTCCAGACCAGACCGTCCCACGCGACGCGAGCGCGAGGGGCGCCGATGCCCGCGAGAAACAGGGTGGGGCGTTCCGCTCGCGAATGCAGGAGGGACTGGCACGCATCCATGCGGCACCACGTCACCCCGGAGGCAATGGAAGAAGCCTTGCTTTCGAGCCGCTCATCCGGCCCGCGCCATCGCGTCGTCGGCCCTGAACGGGGCTTCCATCAGGTTCCACATGTCCTTGTGCCCGTATCCCCAGTACCCGACTGCGGGAACGACCAAGCCAGAGGCATCTTCCAAGCCGCCCGGGCCCGAGATCAAGCCGAGCTTCTTCGCGACGTCGAGAGCGCCCACACCGGCGGGGGCCGACACCACCCAGACGTGCCCTTGCACGAGTTCGTAGCTGTCGGGGAAGAGGTCGGCAACCTCGATCTTGAAGGGCGCATCGCCATCGTCCATTTTGGCAGCCACCACAAAGCAGTTCCTCATGCTTCCTCCAGCGCGCGGGCGCAACTCCCTCTGCGATCTGGTCTACGCTCCGTCTACGCTCCAAGGAGCGCGCGTACGAAACGCACCGCCCATCCTGACGGTGGCTTCTAAGCCGTGCCCGAAAGCCGTGCCCGAAAGCCGTGCCCGCCGCTCCACGATCCGGCACGCCGTCGCAGACCATTCTCCGCGCGACCGGACGCCCGTCAAGAAACGAACCGGACACGCTGAAGCACCGGAAACTCGCGGGACACCACACTACCCTCTACCCCGCCGGCGCGCCGCGAGGCGCAGCAGCATGCGTGTCCCGAGGCCGATCAGGAAGACCGCCACCGCGGCCGCCGTCGCGAGCGCCAGCGTGCGCCCCACCACGCCGGGCTCGCCGTCGGGCTCGAACAGCGCCCGGAAGAGCAGGACGACGAAGGCGGGCGCGTAGTGGTCCGGGTCGTCCTGGAAGCGCCAGGGGATGAAGAACCAGGTCGCGGCAAGGAGCGGGGCCAGGACGCGGGCCCGGCGCCAGGGCCGCAGCGCGAAGAACAGGGCGACGCACACCCCGAGACCCGCCGCGCCGACGACGATCCAGGCGACGGTGTAGTCGGTCATGTCTCCTCGCGCGGCTCCCCGGGCGCAGGCTCCGCGGCCAGGCCCACCCACGTCACGACGTGGTGCTCGAGTTCGTCCGGGTGGATGCCGTCCTCCGAAAGGACCTTGCCGGCGACGCTGATGCCCGCCGCGTGGACGGTGGCGGGGTCCCCCGATACCAGGGGGTGCCACCAGGCGAGACCGCGCCCTTCGTCGATTCTGCGGTAGGCGCACGTGGCGGGCATGAAGGCCAGCGAGCCGATGTTGTCCGCGTCGACATGGACGCAGTTCGGCTCCACCTCGTGGCGCTCCCGATAACGCGTGCAGCGGCAGTCGTCGTGGTCCAGGAAACGGCACACGACCGCGGTGTGGTGGATCTCGCCGGTGGAGTCGTCCTTGAGCTTGACCATGCAGCAGCGTCCGCAACCGTCGCAGAGCGACTCCCACTCGTCGTGGGACATCTCCGCCAGGGGCTTCGTCTCCCAGAACCGCGCGCGGGCCGTCATCGCAAACCCGCCCGCAGCAACTCCGCGAAGCGCTCGCCGACGAGGTCCAGGCGCCACCGGAGCGAACCCGGTAGTTCGCGGTAGTCCCGGAAGTGCCGTACGCACGCCTCGAGCACCCGGCGCCGCGCCAGCAGTTCCGGCGCGATGCCGAGGGCCTCGGCGCGGGCGCGGGCACAGTCCCGCATGGCCTTGAGGACCCCGCCCTCGCGCGGCGACAGGGGCGGCGCCGGCACCGGCGGGTCGTCCTCCCGCAGCCCCTCGGCATGGGCGCGCAGCAGGTCGTCCGCGTAGCGCCGCGCGATGCCCTTCGGCAGTATCCCGAACACCAGCGCGCGCGTCGGCGACGGGGATTCGGCAAGTGCGAGCAGGTGCTCGTCGCGCACGGTGCGCGCCCGCGGCACGTCACGGCGCCGGGCCTCCGCCTCGCGCCACGCGGACAGCCGCCGCAACGCCGCAAGCTGGCGCGGCGCCAGGCGCCAGGCGCGCTTCATGCCCAGGTAATAGTCCTCCGGATCGGCGTCCGGGCGGTCGAGGACGCTCCTCATCTCGTCCTCGAACCACTTGAGCCGGCCGGCGTCGACGAGCTGCTCGCGCATGCGCTCCCACAGCTCCCGGAGGTGCGCGACGTCGGCGCGCGCATAGTCGAGCTGGGCCTCCGAGAGCGGGCGGCGCAGCCAGTTCGAGCGCGTCTGCTGCTTGGGCAGGTCGACGCCGAGATAGCGCTCGACGAGCGCCGCGTAGCTCTTGCCGAACTCGGGGGTCACGAATGCGTGGGCCACCTGCGTATCCACCAGGGTGGCCGGCCGCACCCCGAGGTGACACTCGAACACTTCGAGATCCTCCGAACAGGAATGCATGATCTTCGTCACGCCCGGATTCTCGAGCAGCCGGCGCAGCCCTGCAAAGCTCTGGTCCGTGCCGGCGTCGACCAGGCCGACGCCGCCGTCCCCGGCCACCTGGTACAGCGCGGCGATGGGATAGAAGGTGCTCTCGCGCATGAACTCGGTGTCGAGCCCCACGAGGGCGCCGCACCCGCGCGCGAACGCGTCGAGTTCGGCGTCGGTTTCGAGGAGGACGTCGGGCATGCCGTGTGCTCCCTGTGCCGGCATCCGGCCGTCAGGCGATCGAGCGCCGTCCGCGTAGTGCATGGGCGATCGTGCCTCCGTCGATGTACTCGAGTTCCCCGCCGAGCGGGACCCCGTGGGCGATGCGCGACAGGCGCGCCGAGGTGGCCGCGAGGGCCTCGCCGATGTAGTGGGCGGTCGCTTCGCCCTCCACCGTCGGGTTGGTCGCCAGGATGACTTCCTCGACGCCCCGGGCGCGCACGCGTTCGGCGAGGTCGGTCAGGCCGAGTTCGATGGGGCCGACGCCCTCGATCGGCGACAGCCGCCCGTGCAGCACGTAATAGCGGCCCGTGTAGCCGCCGGCCTGCTCGATGGCGATCACGTCCACGGGCGATTCCACGATGCAGAGCAGCCGCGCGTCCCGCTTCGGGTTCGCGCAGAGGGCGCACAACTCGGTTTCGCAGAGCGTGCGGCACTCCCGGCACCGCGTCACTTCCGTCACCGCCGCCGACAGGGCGCCCGCCAGCGCCGCGCCTCCCTCCCGGTTGTGCTGCAGCACGTGGAGCGCCATGCGCGTCGCCCACTTCGGCCCGACGCCCGGCAGCATCTGCAGGGCGTCGATCAGGCGGTCGATGAGGGGGCTGACGCGTATCAAATCGGCAGGTTGAAACCGGGCGGCAGCCCGAGACTGCGCGCGAAATCCGACATCTTGTCCTTCTGCGCGCCGGCCACGCGGCGCGCGGCGTCCGTGATGGCGGCCGCCAGCAGGTCCTCGAGCAGGTCGCGATCCTCGTTCACGAGGGACCGGTCGATGTGCACCGCACGGGCCTCGTAGCGCCCGTTCAGCGTCACCGTGACCAGGCCCGCGCCGCTCTCGCCGGTGACCTCCTCCTGCGCAAGTTCTTCCTGCGCCTCGGCGAGGCGGGACTGCACCTTCTGGGCCTGCTTCATCAGGTCGCCCAGGCCTTTCAAACCGTCCACATCCGTTCCCTTTGCTCGTTCAGGGGCCCGCCGGGTCGCTCGTCGGGGGGCCTGAGGGGTCGCTCGTTAGGGGGCCTGACGGCCCGACGGATTCGGGCCGACCGTCAAAGCGCACGAGCAGGTCGCGCACATTGGCGTCGGCGAGAAAAGAGGCCTCGGCGGCCTTCTGCCGCTCGTCCGCGAGGCGCCGTTCGCGCGCCGCCGGAGTCTCCGACGGCGGCGTGCCGATCGAGATGACGACCCGTACGTCCCGGCCGACGAAGTCGCAGATCGCGCGCCGCACCTCCGCGCGCCGATTGTCGCCGCCGACGAGCGTATCGTGCGCCTCGTCCAGCACCAACTCCCAGGCCGTCGCCGTGCGCACGACCGGTACGCTGTTCGCGAGCACGAGCGCCGTTATCCCCTGCACGCCCATCGCCGCAACCAGCTCGTGCCAGGGCGTTTCGTCCGCGTGGCCCTGCGCGGCGGCCACTGGCCCGGGCGCGTCGACGGCAGCGGGCGGCGGTGCTGCCGCCGCGTCGGCGGCGGGCGGTGTCGCTGGCGCGGGAATCGCCGGCGCGGCCGGTCCTGGCGCCGCGGCGCTCCCGGCAACGGGTGCGGGGGCGTCGCCCGTCGCCGCGCCGGACCGGGAAGCGGGTCCCGGGCGCGCGGCGCGGGCCGGTGCCCCGCCATCGGCCCGGGATCCGGCAGGCTTCTCCCCCGGCGCCGGGGGCACGGGCACGTTCTCGTCCGCGCCCGCCGGGCGGAACGCCAGCATGCGGATCAGCGTCATCTCGAAACCCACGCGCGGGTCCGGCGCGAACTGCAGGTCGCGCCCGCCCATGAGCGCGATCTGGTAGTAAAGCTGCACGTCCTCCGGGGCGATGCGGGACACGAACGGCTCCACCGCCGGAGGGGCCTCGCCCCCCACCGTCTGCACCATGGCCACGTCGTGCAGCGCGCGCTGCATGCTCGCGAGCACGTCGGCGAAGTCCGCGTTGCGCTCCGCCAGTTCCGCGGCGCACTGCAGGAGGCCCGGGCGGTCGCCCCGCGCGAGGGCTCCGAGGAGCGCGCCCACCTCGTCGCCGCGGACCGTGCCGAGCAGCGCCGCGACATCCTCTTCGCCGAGGGTTCCGCCGCCGAAGGCGATCGCCTGGTCGGTGACCGACAGGGCATCGCGCATGCTGCCCTGGGCCGCCTCCGCGACGATGTCGAGCGCGGCCGGCTCGAACGACACGGCTTCCGCCTCGAGCACTTCCGCGAGGTGCGCCGCGATGCGCTCCGGCAGGATGTTCTTCAGGTGGAACTGCAGGCAGCGCGAGAGCACGGTGACCGGGACCTTCTTCGGGTCCGTGGTCGCGAGCAGGAACTTCACGTGCGGCGGCGGCTCCTCGAGCGTCTTCAGCAGCGCGTTGAAGCTCGACGCGGAGAGCATGTGCACCTCGTCGATCAGGTACACCTTGAAACGCCCGCGGGACGGCAGGTACTGGACGTTGTCGAGCAGTTCCCGGGTGTCGTCGACGCGCGTGCGCGACGCGGCGTCCACCTCCATCAGGTCGACGAAGCGGCCCTCGGCGATCTCGGTGCATGCGCCGCAGGTCCCGCACGGCTCCGCGCCGACCCCGGTCTCGCAGTTCAGGCACTTGGCGAACGCCCGCGCCAGGGTGGTCTTGCCCACGCCCCGCGTGCCCGTGAACAGGTAGGCGTGATGCAGCCGGTCCGCGTCCAGGGCGTGGACGAGGGCGCGCACGGCGTGGTCCTGTCCGACCACCTCGCCGAACGTGCGCGGCCGATACTTGCGGGCGAGGACCTGGTAGCTCATGGGTGCCCCGCATTGTAGCCGCAGATGGAACGAACGATGATGGGACGTCATGGGATTCGGCGACGCCTTTCTCGTCATCGGCCACCGCGGCGCCGCCGGGCTCGCCCCGGAGAACACGCTCGCGAGCTTTCGACGCGCCGTGGAGTTCGGCGTCGACGCGGTGGAGCTCGACGTGCACGTCGTCGAGGGGGAACTGACGGTGATCCACGACGACACCGTGGACCGGACCACCGACGGGCGCGGGCCGCTGGCGGGCTACGGGCTCGCGGCGTTGCGCGAGCTCGACGCCGGGGCAGGCGAACGCATCCCGTTGCTGGAGGAGGTCTTCGACGCGCTGCCGGCGTCGATCGGCGTCAACGTGGAACTGAAGGGCAAGGGCACCGGGACGGTCCTCGCGGACCGCCTGCCGGACGACGGCCGCGAGATCCTCGTGTCGAGCTTCGACCGGGGGGAACTGCGCGACTTCCATGCCCGGCGCCCCCACGCGGCCTGCGCCCCGCTGTACCACCGGCGCCGGCCCGGGATGGTCGCGGAAGCGCGGCAGCTCGATGCGTGGTCCATCAACGTGGCGGACGGCCTGGTGGACGGCGGCCTCGTTGAACGCCTCGGTGCGGCGGGTTTCCGGGTGCTGGTGTACACCGTGAACCATGCAGCTCGCGCGGCCGAACTCGCGGCCATGGGCGCCGCCGGCGTGTTCACCGACTTCCCCGACCGCATCCCGCGCCCGTGACCGGGGCGGGACGCAGCCGCCGTGCCGGCCCCATCCGCGTCCGGAGCAACCCGGTCGTGCCCGCACCCGGCCCTTGACCGAGTCTCCATAGATGACCATGGTCATGGTGAGGCATTTGCCGTGAGTCTCGAGGAGGGTCGCATGGACACAATCAAGGCTTCCGAGTTCAGGGCAAGGTGCCTGAGACTCATGGACGAAGTCGCTCGTACCGGACAGTCCATGGTCATCACCAAGAACGGCAAGCCCGTGGCGATGCTCGCCCCCTACGAGCGGAAGCCCGCCACGCTCGCCGGGTTGCACCGCGGCTCCATTCGAATCCTCGGAGACATCGTCGCGCCGTTGGACGAGCCGTGGGAGGCGAACGCCTGATCCTGCTGGACACGCACGTTCTGCTCTGGCTCGACCAGGACAGTCCGCGCCTGGGGACGCTCTGCTGCGGGAGCGCGACAGGCTGGCCATGGACATTCCGGTCGAGGCGTGGCGACGCAATCTCCTCGCCGGTGCCCTTCGCGAACTGCCGATCGACGGTCGCATCGGCGTGCGCGTTGCGACGCTTGCGAACCTGCACCGCGACCCGGCCGACCGCCTCATCGTAGCCACCACCGAGCGTTTCGACTGCACCCTGGCGACCGCGAAGCCCGGGCCACGGACATTCAGTCCGCGATCTTCCGGAGTTCCCGCTGCAGCTCGAACTGCCCCGACGTCACGTGGGTCTCCATCCGACGCAGGCGCAGTTCGAGTTCCATGAAGTCCGCCTGCACGGCGCGCAGGCTCCGCCGCGGCGAGAACCGCACGCCCATCTCGGGGGCCGGGGCGGTGTGGTCGTGCCGGGCCCCGTCCCCGGCGTCCGGGTCGCGGTTTCTCGCGCGGCGGCGCAGGCCCGGCGGCCGCGGTGGGCGCGGCTTCCAGCGCCGCCGCCTGCGTTTGCGCTTCCCGTCCTCGTCCTGGTCGTCCTCCTCCCCCTCCCCCTCCGGCGGATGGTCCATGACGAAATAGGCCACCCAGTAGGCGGGGAAGACGATGCCCGGCATGAAGATCAGTCCGGTCACCGCGATGCAGCGGACGACCCACGCTTCCATGCCGAAGTAGTTCGCGATCCCGCCGCAGACGCCGACGAGCTTGCGGTTGTCGTCGTCCAGGTAGAGCTTGCGGGAGCGCCAGCCCCAGCCCCAATTGTAGGGCTCGTAGTCGTCCGAGCGGGCGCCACGCCAATCGTAGGGCTCGTAACCCCAGTGGTGTCCCCGACGCCGTTTTCTCGAACGGGACCGCTCCCTGCGGCGCCCGGTCCCGGCCTCCCGCTCTCCGCGCAGCCGGTCCGCCGCGTCGTCGAGGAACTCGGCGGCCCATTCTCCCATCTCGTCCCCCGCGCGGCTCGCGAGATCCTCCACCGTTTCCTCGAAGCGGCGCGCCGCGTCTTCGACGTTGCGGCTGCCGCGGCGTCCCTTGTCCGATGTGCGAGTCACCTCCGCTCCCTCCCGATCAGTCTTCGGCGTGGCGCTTGCGCCAGTCCGGGGTCTCCGCGTCGAGAATCGCCTCGAGGGTCTCGACCCGCTCTCCCATGCGCTCCGCGATCTCCGCGAGCCGCTCGAGTTCCGCGCGTTCGTCTTCGGAGAGGGCCCCCTGCGAGCGCCGCTTGCTGCGGTAGTGCATCAGGATCCATAGGGGGGCGACGATGACGACGAACAGGAGCGTCGGTACGAAGGCGAAAACGGATGCGTCCATGGTCACTCCTTGTCCGGACTCTGCCGCGACGGCGCGGGCGCAAGCCACGAGCCACGCGGCGGCCGTCCGTCCGGGCTACGCCGGTGTTTCATTCCGCGGCCTTGCCGTCCGCCGGCCCTTCCACCCGCGCCTTGAGCTTCGCGAGCTCTTCGTCCATGCGCTCGTTGTCCTCGAGCTCCTCGATCTCGGCGGCCAGCGTCTTTTGCCCCAGATCGTAGGACTCGACCATTCCTTCGAGGTCGTCGAGCTTGCGCTCGTAGAGCTCGAAGCGGTGCATCGCGTCGTCGATGTTGTGCTCGGAGAGCTGCCGCCGGATGCCGAGGCGCGTCTGGGCCGTCTGGCCGCGGACGATGAGCGCGCTCTGCCGGGCCTTGGCGTCCTTGATCTTCGCCTGCAGCGCGGCGACGTCGCCGTTGAGCTTCGCCAGCGTCTCGTCGAGGATCTGCACTTCGTCCCCGGCCGCCTGCGCCATTTCGGCGGCCCTGTTGCGCTCGACGAGCGCCGCGCGGGCCAGGTCGTCACGCTCCTTGCGGATGGCCAGTTCGGCCTTGCGCTCCCACTCCGCGGCTTCCGCCGCCAGGGCCTCCCGGCGCCGCGCGAGCTCCTTCTTGTCCGCAATGGCCCGGGCGGAGGTCGTGCGCACCTCCACCAGGGTCTCCTCCATCTCCTGGATGATCAGCCGCACCATCTTCTCCGGATCCTCCGCCCGGTCGAGCAGGGCGTTGAGGTTGGAGTTGACGATGTCGCTCAGACGGGAAAATACGCTCATGGCTTGCCTCCAGCGGGTGTCTCGATCGGATCTTCCATCCCTGTGCCCAGGGAGGTTTCACATTCCGTGCCAACATCGGGAAGCACGCAACCCATTGTTTTATTGACCTTCTTGAACCGTCGGTTTCTCGCAACACCGCGCTGCATGGTGAATTTCGCCAACCATTGGTTACCATGGAACCATGATTCGCGAGAAAGACCGGCTGGTCGGCGAGGCACCCGCGTTCCTGGCGGCCCTCGACGAAGTCTCCGCGGTCGCTCCGCTGGAGAAGCCCGTGCTCATCGTCGGCGAGCGCGGCACCGGCAAGGAGCTCATCGCGGCGCGGCTGCACTACCTGTCGAATCGGTGGGACGCCACGTTCCTCAAGATGAACTGCGCGGCGATCTCGGACTCGCTGCTCGAGAGCGAACTGTTCGGGCACGAAGCCGGCGCTTTCACCGGCGCCGCGCGCGCCCACCAGGGCCGCTTCGAACGGGCCGACGCCGGCACGCTGTTCCTCGACGAACTCGCGACCACCTCGGTGCTGGTGCAGGAGAAGATCCTGCGCGTCATCGAGTACGGCGAGTTCGAGCGCCTCGGCGGCAGCAAGACCCTGCGCGCGGACGTGCGGCTGATTGCGGCGACGAACGAGGACCTCCCCCGCCTCGCCGGCGCCGGCAGGTTCCGCCGCGACCTGCTCGACCGGCTCGCCTTCGACGTCATCACCCTGCCGCCGCTGCGGGCGCGCAGCGAGGACATCGCGCTGCTCGCCGAGTGTTTCGCCATCGACATGGCGACGGAACTCGGGCGCGACTACTTTCCGGGGTTCGCCCCCGCGGCCCTCGAACAGCTCCACGCCTACCACTGGCCAGGGAACGTCCGAGAACTCAAGAACGTGGTCGAACGGGCCGTCTACCGGACTCCCGCCGACCTGCCGGTCCACGAGATCACCATCGATCCCTTCGATTCTCCGTTCCGGCCGGAGGACGACGGTGACGGGGGCGGGGGCGGCCGCGGCGCGCAGTCGCTGCCGCTGGACCTGAAACAGACGGTCCGGCAGCTCGAGATCGACCTCTGCAACGCGGCCCTCGCCAACGCGCGCTACAACCAGCGCAAGGCGGCGGACCTGGTCGGGCTCACCTATCACCAGTTCCGCGGGTACCTGCGGAAATACGACATCGGGCACGACGACTGACGCGACCGCCGCCCGGGACCGGGTGGTTCGGCGCCGTCACACCCGCTGGATCCAGACCCGGTTGTCGTGGAACGCCGCCCCGCCCATCGGCGCCACCGCGTCCGCGCCGGTCAGCACGTTGACGCCCTTGCCCCCCTCGAAGGCGTCGTTCGGCCAGATGCTCTCGATGATCACGACGCCGCGCTGGACGCCCGCGAAGGCTTCGACGTGGATGACGAGGGCGCCGCGGTCGTTGCCGACCCGCACGCGGTCGCCGTCGGAGGCGCCGAGGTCCGCGATGTCGTCCGGGTGCATCATCATGCGCGGGCGCCGCTGCCGCCGGATCGAGGTAGGCGTCTCGTTGAAGCTCGAATTGAGGTAGTGGCGGGCGGGCGCGGTCACCAGCCGGAACGGCATCGCTTCGGTCGCCTCCTCGATGACGTCCCAGTGGTCGGGCAGGCGCGGCATCGTGTCGAAGACGGCGGCGTCCACGAAACCCCGGGGCGCATGCAGCTTCCAGCTCGGGGCGAACCGGAACTTCCCGTCCGGGAACGCAAAGCCGTCCACGTAGTGGGCCTCGTCGAACGGCGGCTGCACGTCGAACCAGCGTTCCGCCTCCAGCCGGTCGAGGCCGTCCCAGCCGGACGCGCGCAGGGTGTGGTCGATGAGTTCGCGGGCGGTCAGGTCGAACCCCGGGTGCTCCGCGCCCAGCCGGTGCGCGAGGGCGCAGACCACTGCGTGGTTCGAGCGGCACTCCCCCGGCGGCTCGACGATCTTCGGACCGAGCAGGATGTGCTGGTGGCCGCCGCCCTGGTACAGGTCGTCGTGCTCGAGGAACATCGTGGCGGGCAGCACGATATCCGCCATGACGGCGGTTTCCGTCAGGAACTGTTCGTGCACGCACACGAACAGATCGTCCCGGGCGAACCCCCGGTGCACCCTCCCCTGCTCCGGCGCCACGGACATCGGGTTCGTGTTCTGCACGAAGAGCGCCGTCACCGGCGGGCCGTCGCCGAGGTCCCGCGGATCGCCGTCGAGCACCGGGCCGATGCGCGACTGGTCGAGGATGCGCGTCGCGGGATCGCGGGCGTCGAGCCCCTCGATCATCGACATGTCCCAGTGGTAGATGGAGCCGTTGTTGTGGAAGGCGCCGCCGCCTTCGTGCAGCCACGCGCCCGTCACCGCCGCGATGGACAGCGCCGCGTGCATGTTCACGGCGCCGTTGCGCTGACGCGAGAAGCCGTAGCCGAGGCGCAGGTAGGTGCGCGGGGTCGTGCCGATCATGCGCGCGAGGGTCTCGATCGTCTCGACCGGGACGCCGGTGATCGCCTGCGCCCACTCGGGGGAGCGATCCGCGAGATGCCGTTCGAGGTCGGCGGGACAGTCCGTGTAGCGCTCGAGGTACTCCCGGTTCGCGTGGCCGTCCCTGAACAGGACGTGCATCACGGCACAGGCCAGGGCGCCGTCCGTGCCCGGGCGCACGCAGACAAAGAGATCGGCCTGCTTCGCGGTGGCGTTGCGGTAGGTGTCGATCACGACGATGGGCGCCCCGCGCTCGCGCCTGGCGGCGAGCGCGTGGGTCATGACGTTGATCTGGGTCGCGGCGGCGTTCGTGCCCCAGATGACGACCAGATCGGACTTCGCCATCTCGCGCGGGTCGGCGCCTGCCAGCTTGCCCGTACCCGCGATGAAGCCACTCCACGCCAGCGTGACGCAGATGGTGGAGTGCTGCCGCGAGTAGCGTTTCGCGTGGCGCAGGCGGTTGATGCCGTCGCGCATCACCAGGCCCATGGTGCCCGCGTAGTAGTACGGCCAGACGGTCTCCGGGCCGTGGCGCTGCTCGGCCTCCAGGAGGTTCTCCGCGACGAGGCCGAGGGCATCGTCCCAGGACACCGGCTCGAAGCTGTCCCGGCGACCCTTCTCGCCGACCCGGCGCAAGGGTGTCGTCAGGCGGTCGGGGTGATGGATGCGTTCCGCGTAGCGCGCGACCTTGCTGCAGATGACGCCGGCGGTATAGGTGTTGTCGCGGGCGCCCCGGACCCGGCCGATGGTGCGTTCATCGAGCCGCTCGACGGCCAGGGCGCAGGTGGACGGGCAGTCGTGGGGGCAGGCGCTGTAGAGGATCTGCGGTGGCGCGGGCATGTTCGGCGTGATCCTCGACGGCCCGGTCCCGCCGCTTCCCGGCGGGACTTCGGAGCGGGCCATCTTGCGTCATCGCGGGACAAACGCAAGCGGCGTGGCGGAGCCCGGAACCGGGGTCGTTCCCGGTGGCTCCGCCCCTGGGGCGCTGCTAAGATGCGCGGCACGATGGTGACCCCACCGGTCCCCTCGCGACGACAAGTTGTGAACCCCGTCAGGCCCGGAAGGGAGCAGCGGCAGCAGCGGACTCGGGCGCCGGGGTGTGGCTGGTGGGTCGCCTCCACCTTCGGAGAGGTGTCCGAGCGGCCGAAGGAGCACGCCTGGAAAGTGTGTATGGGTGAAAGCCCATCGAGGGTTCGAATCCCTCCCTCTCCGCCACTATCTTGTTAAAATACACTTATTATCAATAGGCTAATAGTTAGTGTTTCGAAATGAAACCACTTGAACTTTCACTTTTGTGCGATGATCCGAGGCACCTTGCTGCGACTCCACGGCACGGCCCATGTCCCATCTGCCGATGACTGCATAGGCTGCCTTGCTGCCTCGCTGGGAAGTCGGCATGCTCCGCAAGCCGCGAGCGATGTCTACGAGTCGCACGGCCACCTAACCGTCGGATCCATCGCATGTGCAGTCAGTATCTAAATCGATTTCCGATCGCTTCCACTGAACTACCGCCGCGCCTCCGCGGCCTTCTCGAGCCCGTTTCCGACAATCCGCTCACTCAAGTCGAAGTCGCGACACGCTACGACGTCGACCAACACGGCCCCGCTCGCGAGTACGTGCACATGGTCATGGCCATGGCCCGAGACCCCGGAATCGCGCTCGCCGACGTGAAGAGCACTTCGGAATGCGGCGTGGTCGCCTTCTCCACGCCGGATGTTTGCCACCGCGGCGGTCTGTCGGGATTCAATCCGACAGCATCGGGCCTTGACTACATAGTGGCCAGCTCGCTGAATGGTTCCTTCTACAGCTACAATCTCGCCGACCACGTCTGGATGACCCTAGGGCTGTCCCCCCGCTGTCTCGGTGGCGATCTTCAGCAACTCGCATACGACGATCTTTCGCAGCCCGCGTTCGGTGTCGTTTCCGGAGATGTCTCCACGGAGTACTACTACGCTCCGAAACGAAACGTCCGCTGGCTCATGTCCAACGAGTACCTCCGACGGTACTTGTGGATGCACGGGGCATATGGCGTCCGCATCTTCTTCTACGAGGCCCTATTGCCCGACAGTCCCCCGCTTCGCGGCGCAATGGCTGGCGAGTCTCACGTGAAATCGGAGCCCGCCGGCGAATGGTACGCTTTCGACCTGCGGGAACACGACGGACGGCTTCTCCTCCAGGTGTGGGCTGTCGTCGTGGCCGTTCCACCGGAGCAGTGTCCCTTGCCCTCGGCAGACGGTCTCGTCTGGCCCGGCGTCAACGGTCCCATGACGCGGGACCGCGCCAATGCGCTAACCGACGTCGTTCCTGTTTACCTTGACGACCGGTTCCTGGAGCGCTACGAGCAGAACAGCCTGTTTGACACCGTGCCCCAGCGGGTCAACGGCGACTGGCTGTGCAGTCCTTCCTATGTCGGACAGTGGGGGTTTTCGGAATGCCGGCGCCTAGGCCGCAACATGGTGACCCTACCCATGCGGGAACTGTACAAGCCCAAGCCGGATCGCGAGATTCTCCACGCGCGCGACCATGCGCTCGACTCCGCTGCCACGGCGCAGTTCGACCCGCAGGAAGAACATGTCGTGTCCAAGACCCAGCGGCTTGTGGACGAACTCCTCGATCTAGGCGACGATCTTGGGCGCTTGGCCGACAAGATCGGCGTCTCTAAGCCGACCGACCCGGTCTTCGGTCTCCGCCGCGCCGAGCTGCAAGCCGACGGGTGGCGCAACCATCCAGAGATCCGCCGTTTGGCCCAGGTAAGTCCGCTCGACATGACCGAGCAAGCCTTCCTCGCCCGGTGCAAGAATCTTCATGAACTCTGGCAGCGCATACCCAACGGCTTCCTCAGGAAGCTGGTTTCCAGTGCCGGGCACGCCCGCGCCGCGATCAATGAGCTTGGCAGCCTTAAGTTGCTGCAGGCGCTAGCGAACATCCTCGAGCGACTGAACGACAACGCTGAGGAGGTGGACGGCTTCGGCACGGACGCCCAGGACGACGACCTTACCGCTCGCAATCCCGCCGTTTCGCCCTTGTTCGTCAACAACGAACTCCGGATCGCAGACGCTCACGGCGCGGGCGATGTCCGCCAAGCTCTTGTCGCGTTCGGGTTTGACATCGCAGCCCTGCAGGAGGGCTATGGCCGCGCCCTGGACCATGTCTTCGACGGGGTCATCGACGCGTTTTCCCGAATCAACGCCGAGTTGTCCGCACTACTCCATCGCGCACCGTGACAACGATCTGCCATGGAACGCTCACCGTGTCCGGTCCGACTCGGATTGGCAAACGTACAGGCTTGGGTGGGCGCAAGGGAACGCCGTTGGCTAGTTTGGCGTCTGGCCGCGGTGGTGTTGTGGAGCCAGTACAGGCGGGACAAGCGGCAGGAGGGTTGAGAACCATGCCATTGACGCGTGATTTCAGGATAACGATCCGGGAGCGGTTAGCGCGCGATCCGGGTTTTCGCGAGGCGATGCTCGAAGAAGGCGTGCAGTGCCTTCTCGCCGGCGAGGTCGACGTCGGCAAGTCGGTACTGCGAGATTATGTCAATGCGACTATTGGGTTTCAGGAACTGGGGGGATTGACCGCCAAGTCGCCCAAGAGCTTGATGCGCATGCTCGGGCCGAACGGCAATCCGCAGGCGCGCAATCTCTTCGAGATCATCAACTGCCTTCAGGAACGCGAGGGTCTGCACCTCAAGGTGCAGGCGGTTCGATGACCGGCGGCGTCTTATGAACGGCGAGCAGACCAGGATGGACTTCGGCGGCAAGCAGACCGCTGGCGAGGTCCTGGACAGAATCCGCCGGGAGAGCCGGGACGAGTCCGAGAAGGGACGGTGGTTCGAGCCGCTGTTCCTGCGGTTGGCGCTTCAGGAGCCGGAGTTCGAGATCGACGCCGTATGGCGCTGGCCCGACTGGCCCGAGCGTGAGGAGTTGACCGGGCGCGACGGCCGCGACATCGGCATTGACTTGGTCGCCAGGCGGACCTCGGGCGAGTGGGTCGCCATCCAGTGCAAGTGTTATGACGAAAGCCGCACCGTACCGAAGAGCGAGATCGACAAGTTCCTCAGCGCATCGCAGCAGAAGGTCTACAGCCTTCGCTGGATCGTGGCGACCTGCGGTTGGGGCAGGAACGCGGAGGTGGCGATACGGGGCATCGATCCGCAGGTGAGGCAGATCGACTTCCGCCAGCACCTTCACGTCGAGGTGGAGGACGAGGCCGCGGCGCGGCCGGTCCAGGAGCCGTGGGAGCTTCAGGCCGACGCGATCGAGGATGCCGTCACGGGGCTTGCGAACCACGACCGCGGCCGCCTCGTGATGGCGTGTGGCACTGGCAAGACGTTCACGTCACTTCGCATCGCGGAGCAGATCGTCGAGGATGGACAGCGGATTCTGTTCGCGGCGCCGACCATCGCGTTGGTCTCTCAGGCGCGGCGCGAGTGGCTCCGCCAGACGACACGGCGGCTGTCCTGCATCGTGGTGTGCTCGGATCCGACCGCGGGCGGGCGCAACGAGAACGAGGACATCCGCGTCTCGGAGCTTGAGTGTCCCGTTTCCACGGATCCGGCGGACATCGCACACGCGCTCGACGGCGATGGTCCGACTCGCGTGGTCTTTTGCACCTACCACTCGCTGGGACGCGTGACAGACGCCCAGGCCGAACATGGCGCGCCGCCGTTCGACCTGGCGATTGCCGACGAGGCGCATCGAACGACCGGCGCGGTCCTCAGCGGTGCAGGCCGAAGGGGCGCGGGGAAGGTGGACTTCCAGGAGTTCCACGACGAGCTGCGCCTGCACGTCCGCAAGCGCCTCTACATGACGGCGACGCCGCGCATCTACACGGAGAGTTCGAAGCGCAGACTCGCGGAACGCGGCATTGACGTGGTCGACATGGACGATCAGGCGGTCTACGGACCGGAACTGCACCGACTCCCGTTCAAGAGGCCGTGGCGGACGGGATGCTGTCGGACTACAGGGTGATCGTGCTCGGCGTCAGCGAGGCCAGCGTGACCCCCGGCCTTCGGCGACGTCTGGAGGGCATCGAGACGGCTGCGACCCGCAAACGCGCGCCGACGACCAACGACATGACGCGCGTGCTTGGCGTGTCGCTCGCGGTCAACGGCGTGACGGAGGGTCACGCGCTGGACCAGCCGGGCGAACTTACCCGGACGATGGCGTTCTCCAACAGCATCGCGCGCTCGAAGTGGTACGCCGAAGCGCTCATGGAGAGCGAAGTCCTGCGGGCGACGACGCGATCGCGTGTGTTCGGGGGACTGGACGCCAGTTCAGTGGTACGACGGTACCCTTGCGGCAGTCGCATGGGAGTTGGAGACGAACTCGGCCTTGGAGCCCGTGGGCGTCCGCTACCGCGTCGGGCCAGATGGTCGTAGCGTTCAAGATGCCTTCGAGATCGGGGAGGAAGGCGAGCCGGGCGCAGTGGCTGGGTTCCACTCCGTGAGCGGAGACCTGCGGAGAACGATGTTCGCGAAACCGGATGTCTGGTACGTTCCAAGGCGTCGTCCGCGGCGGAACATGGAACGTTGGATCGAGCAGAGTACTGACCTTCGCGGCCATCTGTTGATCCCGATGCGGCTCAACACCGTCAGCGGGCGGCTGACCGGCCTGTGGACGGAGGAGCCCTCCTTCGGCTGGTGGGCACCTCTTGCGGTACCGCAAGAGGACACGCAGAAGGCACTTGCTGTTTGGTGGAACTCCACGCCTGCGAGGCTGATGCTTCTCAATCGGCGGGGTCAGACGTTGACGTACCCGACGTGGCAGTTGGCACACCTACGCGAGATCCGCATCCCGAAACCTGAGAACTCGGGATGGCCCAACTTGAGGGCAGCCTTCGACGAGGTGTGCGACGCGGAACTGCTGCCGATGAAGCATGCCGAGGAGTGCGAAGTAAGGAAGGTGATCGACGACGCGGCGGCGTTGGTGCTCGGTTTGGGCCCCGATTTGTTGGCGGACTGGCGGCGGCGTCTGGCGGCGGAGCCGACCATCACGAACCGTCAAGCCAGTGATGCAGGATCGGACGCGGGCGCACGACCCGCAGGCACGAAGAGAGATCGGGCGGGGAGCAAGCAACGGCGATGATGTAAGAAAGTTCCTCGCTTTCGAGCGATGCTTGCGATCTGTCGAAGCTGAGCGGAATCGCGGGTACCAATCCGGTCATCCTATTCGCACCCTGTTTCGTCCTTGCGGACGGCGCCGGCACTGCTCTCGCGCTGTTCCTCGGGTCAGTGGAACCGCTGGCCCGCCTGGTTGTTGGCGGGCTCCCGTTTGGTCAGCCGGGACTGCTGCGATCCGTGGCTCCTGTCGGAAACCGGTGGCCGCTGGATTGCCTTTGTTTGAAGAGGAGCTACGGGGGTAGTCGGCGGGCACGGTAGCAGGCCGTCAACGGGTGTCAAGCGCGCCACCTTGAGCAGCCGCCCAGTGCGCGTAGAGGGTGCGCGCGCCGTGTTGTGCAGTGGTTGGCAGGGAGGCGAGCCCCCACGCTGGGGGAAGCGTCCGCCAGGACCTTTTCCCAGCGTGGGGGCGAGCACCGGTTCGCGATGCGGATGTGTGGCGTCTCGGGAGGTCTCGCGGAACACGGCCCGGACGGCGCGCTGCAGCACCCCCACCGACGCGGTGCGGGCAAGCGTAGCGGCCGGCGGGACCGCGGCGCGGGGGGCGCTACGGGAACGGGCGTCGCGGACGAGGGTCAGCCCGCAGTGTTGCGTCGCTTCGACGAGCGTTGCCGCGCGGCCCGCGGCGGCAGCTCGAAACGGAACTGGGCTCGGCGTTCCTGTGCGCGGACATGGGCATCGCCTCCTCGCCGAGGGCCGACCACGCGAGCTACATCGCGTCTTGGTCGGAGCTCCTCACCGACGAGCCGCGGGCGGTGTTCGACACGGCCACCCAGGCGCAACACGCGGTCGAGTTCCTGCACGCGCTGCACGAGCGCAACGCCCCGGTGTCCGCCGCCCCCACGACCGGGGAAGCCGCGTAGCGCGGTGGGTGCACGTCAGATTTGTGAGATGAGGTGCTATGCGGTGCTGGCGCGGCGCTCCCAGAAGTCGTCGAAGCGGTTGCCGAGGATGGCGCAGCGCAGTGCGAGGATGGCGTTGGCGCCGTCGACGGTCCAGTGCATGCCGCCGCGCTTGAGGCGACCGCCGACGACGTTCTTGCAGGCGCCCTCGACGACGCCGGTGGAGACGCAGAGTCCCATGGCGCGGAACTTCGGGTAGCGCATGCGGTGGCGGTTGTTGTCGATGTGGGCGATGCACTTGCGGGCGTCGTCGTGGGTGTCGGCGTGGCGGCGCAGTGCGTCGAGGATGTCGTCGATGCGGCCTTGATCGAGTTCGTCGCGGCGCTGCCTGCCCCATTGGTCGGCGAGATCGGTGCCGGCGCCGAAGATGGCCTTGGCGACCTCGCACGGGTGTTCCTTGGCGTGCCGGACGTCGACGATCTGGATGGCCCCCGGGGCGTGCTCGTCGGCCCAGTTCCAGATCCACGGCGCGCCGTCGCCGAGGACGACGCGGCGTCGGTGTCGCGGCCGGCGACGGACTCGATGGCGGCGCCGTGGGAGGTGGAGTCGGGGTCGCGCGCGGGGTGCCCATCCCGGTCGCGGGTTTCGGCCGACCAGACGGCGACGAGCTTGGCCTCGCGCGTCTTGGCGGAGCCGTCGGCCTGCTTGCCCCGTCGGCCCTGGGTCTCCGCCTTGCGCACCGGCACGCCGGTGCCGTCGAGGCCGAGATGCAGGGTGCGGGCGGCGGCGGGTTCGGGCGCGACGACGGCCAGCTCGTCGGCGGCGATCGCGCGCCCGAGCGCCTCGGCGTGGCGCTCCACCGACTTGGCGTCGATGTCGAGTCCCGCCAGTTCGCGCGGCAGGACGCTCGTCTCGGCGAAGCTGACGCGGCCGGCGGCGACGCCGGTCATGCGTAGCGCCGCCGGCGACAGCGCCGCGCCCGCCAGGCCGAGTTCGCGGTCGCGCGGCGCGAAGCCCGCGCCGCGGTCGTCGCAGTGATACCAGGCGCGCACCAGTTCCATCTCGCCCAGCGCCGTCGTGAAGGTCTTGGGCCGGCGCCCGGCGTACCGCGCCCGCGCGCCGCACGCGCAGGGCAGCCGGGCACCCTTCTCGTCGGAACGGT
The DNA here is from genome assembly GCA_963664635.1 of Pseudomonadales bacterium. Taxonomy (GTDB): domain Bacteria; phylum Pseudomonadota; class Gammaproteobacteria; order Pseudomonadales; family Azotimanducaceae; genus VXNE01. The sequence goes on from OY761542.1 coordinate 3,813,468, forward strand.
CGGCATTGAGACGCGCGGCGAGCGCCTTGCCCACGACCTCGAGCGCCAGCCGCCGCGCCGCCGTCTCGACCGCCTCGAAGTCGATGCCGTGCGCCGACCCCGCGCCGATCAGCCGCTCGACCTCGTCGCCGATCTCCGCCGCGACGGTTTCCGCGAAGCCCCCTTTTTCGCGGCTTCCCCGCGTTCCCGCCGTCCATCCGTCCAGCGCGTCTCCCAGAACCGGTCGCCGATCTCGATCAGTTCCCGGACCAGCCGCCGCAGGCGATGGCACTCGGCCAACCGCGCGCGCACTTCGGGAACGTTCGCCGGCGCGATGACGCGCGTGACGGTCTTGCCGTCGACGCGGCGCGTCAGCGACCAGCTTGGACCGTGGCCGGGGCCGCCGTCGGTGGCGCAATGGCAGGTGGGCTTGCCGCAGCGGCGGTAGCGCTCCGTCAGGGTGCCCGACTGCACGTCGCCGAGGGCGGCCAACTCCCGCGCGATGCGCGTGCGCCGTTCGTTCAAGGCTTCGAGATCCTGCGCTTCGGACATGTGGCATCCTCGTCTCTGCTGACAACCTTGATACTGTCAGACACCCGCGCCAAAGTCACTGTTTCCAAACCCCCGTCCACGCTCACCACAAATCTGACGTACACCCTAGCGCGGTCCGGCCTTCGTATTTCGTGCCGTTACGCGGTACACTCGTCCGATGAGATTCGCGCACAAGGGACTGCGCGCGTTGCACGAGGCGGACCGGCCACAGGGCCTGCCGCAGAGTCTGGTTCTCCGCATCCGCCGCATGCTGGGGAACCTCGACGCGGCGGCGCGACCGGCCGACCTCGACATTCCCGGCTACCGGCTGCACCCGCTCAAGGGACCGCGAGCCGGCTACTGGAGCATCCGCGTCAGCGGCAACCGGCGCATCGTCTTCCGGTTCCACGACGGCGAGCCGGTCGACGTGGACCTCGTCGACTACCACTGAGGAGACCGACATGACCGCAATGCTGAACCCTTCCCATCCCGGCGAGACGGTCCGCTTCGACTGCATCGAGGCGAGCGGCCTCACCGTCACCGAGGCGGCAGGGCGTCTCGGCTGCTCTCGCCCGGCGCTGTCGCGGCTGCTGAACGGCCGCGCGGGCATCTCGCCCGAAATGGCGCTCGCCCTCGAACGCCAGGGCTGGAGCAACGCCGACTTCTGGATGCGCCTGCAGGCGGCGTACGACCTGGCGCAGGCGCGGCGACGGGTCTCCGCAGCGTAGCCTCCGCCCGCGCGACGCGTCCGCGCAACCCCTCGCCGTCGCGATCATGACTGCCTGCCGGTCCCGCTCCCGGTAATCCCCAGGCGTCTGTCGGGTCTGCCGGGTTCGTGACGAACACGTTCGTTCGCCGGCCCGTCCGCCGGGCCTGATTCCCCAAGACCCTCCTTCCCAAGACCCATATCCCGATCCATTCGCACGGAGCCCCGGCTACGCCGCTCAGGCACGCACCCGGTCCGCGGTCCCACGCAGCCGCGTATCGGCATCGGCGCGCTCCCCCCGCGCCTGCCGTCGATTCCTTCGAGCCTAGTCCGCGCCGCCGCCCGTCAAGGCCGGGGCCGCTGGCGCGGTCGCTGACGCGAGCCTTGACCGGCGGCTCGTGGCGCGGACTGCGATCCGGTGAGGGAATCGACAGCAGACCATCGGAGGAGGTCAACATGCCCTACAACAACCAGCCCTCCAACACCCCGCTCCCGGAGGAGTTCGTCTCCGACGGGTCCTTCGCGCGCTTCGTCAAGCTGCGGGGCGAGTGGCACATGTCACTCGCGCCCCAGATGGCGGCCATCGTCGACATCGGCACCGCAGTCACCTGCGACGTCGAGACGAAGGCCGGCAAGCGCCACACCCGCTCGGGCACCGTGATCCGGGTCCAGAGAATGCCGGACGGCACCCCCAGGGCGTTGTGCCGCATCGAGGAGTTTCGGGCCGGGCGCGCCAGCGACGAGCGCAACACGTTCGCGATGCTGCCGAACGGCGACTGGGGCGTCCGCTCCACGCCTCGGCGTCGCGGCGGGCCCGCATCGGGGACACGGTGCAGGTCGCGGTCACCGCCAGGTCGGGGCGCGTCACCGTTCGGCGACATCCCGCTGGCCGACACGCCGCGCGAGGACTGCGCAGGCCATCACTCCGGCGGAGATCCGTCCTCCTGGCTCCCGTCACCCCTTCAGCGACTCGTGCACGGCCCGGGCAAGGCTGACGGTGCGGGGATCGTCGTCCCCGACCATCTGCATCTTGTTCATGACGTAGCCGAAACCAAGCTCGGCCCGCGGGTCGGCGTAGCCGATCGAGCCGCCGGCCCCACCGTGTCCGAAGACGCCGTCCTGGACCATGTTCGAGCGTTCCAGGTACAGGTAGAAGCCGGGCCCGAAGCGGCTGCGAATGCCCATCACCTCGTCGCGGCCGTCGGACAGCGCGGTGGACGCACGCCTGACGGTCTCGTCGGTGAACAGCCGCACGCCATCGACTCCGGCACCGATCAATCCGGCGTACATGCGGGCCAGCGAGCGCGCATCGGTGATGCCGTTCGCCGCGGGAAGCTCTGCCGCGCGGAACGCGCGAGAGTTCAGTTCGAGCGGCGTCGTGGTCTGCTCCCTGGTCAGGTAAGACTCCGCGTCCGTGGCCGCCTCGAGCATCTCGGCCGCCCGCTCCCCCTTCGGCTCGATCTCGGGGTCTTCCAGGTCAATCTCGATCATCGGGCTCACGCGGCGCTCCTCGCTCGCCGGCAGGCCGATCCAGAAATCGAGGCCGAGCGGGCCGGCGACCTCGTCGGCGAAGAATGTCCCGAGGCTCTTGCCGCTGATCCTGCGGACGACCTCACCCACGAGCCAACCGTAGGTCATGGCGTGGTAGCCGTGCGTGGTCCCCGGCTCCCACACCGGGCGCTGCCCCGCGAGCGCCTGAACGGGCGGCTCCCACGCGAGGAAGTCCTCGATCGCCAGCGGCTGGTCGAGCTCGCCGCGCTGGACCAGGAGGTTGGCGCAGATCGCGGTCGCGCCCTTGGTGCTCGAGGCCACCACCATGATGCTGTCTTCGGCCCACGGCCGACCGCTCTCGGGGTCCGCGACGCCGCCCCAGAGGTCAACCACCTTTTCGCCGCGGTGATACGCACTGCAGGCGGCGCCGACTTCTCCGTTGTGCTCGAAATTGGCCGCAAAGGCCTCCTTGACGCGCTCGAAACCGGGCGCCACCTCACCGTACACGTCACCCATATGCACTTTCTCCTCAAGGTTCCCCGGAATGGCCCGGTGCGCGCCGGGCGGTCGGGCCGCGGCGCCGAGTTCAGCGGCGCAGACTAGCACCGGCCTCGCACAGCTATCATGATGCGAGGGAATCGTGTCGCCAACATTCATTTTGGGGTGTGCATGAAGAATTTCTTCCACGGGTTCTTGGCGGGCCTGGCGGCGATGTGCCTGGTTTCGGCTTCGTTCAGTTGGGCCGGTGCGCCGGAGTCCCTGCCCGGGGCAGCGACGATGCCTGCCGCGCCGGCTGCCAACGGCCAAACCGCGCGCCCGCTGTCGGCCTTCTTCGGGTTGGACAACCGCCTGCCGGGCATCAATCGCATCTGCCAGGGCGCGGCCGGCCAGGACGGCATGCCGGTCGTGCTGTCTCACACCGTAGACCCGGCAACCCTGCAGCCTGGGGACTTCCGGATCGTCACGCAGTCCGGGGCCGAACGCCGCCCCGTCTGCTCGAACCTCGCGCCGGCAAACGATGTCGGCGAACTCAGGACCGTGCTCCTCATCGGCGAGTTCGGCGACGCGTCCGACGATCCACCGGTGCGGGTGCTCGTGGTCGACGACCTGTTCTCGGATGGGGCGACGGGGGCTCCGGTGAACTTTCGCGGCACGCAGACGCACGTCACACCGCTCGATGCCGGGCCCTCTCTCGTGCTGGCGGAGGTCGTGCCCGAGGACGGCTGGTCGAGGGCGGCATCCGACCGGGGATCCGGCTGTCCGGAAGGCGTCCTGCAGGTGGTCCGGGCGACCTGGTCCGGTGGCGTGCGACGGCCGACGGGCGCCGAGCCCGGCGACGCCGAGCGCGCACTCTATCGCGTGACGGTGCAACGTCCGGACGGCTCGACCGACGAGATCTCGCCGGCTGCGCTCGCGGACCTGGGGGACCGGGACAACAACCACCTTCTTTGCCTCGATACGTCCGCCCCAGCGGTCTCGGTCAGGTTCCCGGCCGGTCACCTGGTCGACCCCAACCGAGACCTGAATCCCGACACGCACATTGCCGTCGACAGCGCTTCTCCCGCGGCGCCCCCTCATGAAACAGTCCGTTAGCTCGTGGCAGTCACGCGCCAATGACCGTGGCGCCGATCCGGAGTAACCATGGCCTTCAATTTTCCGGAACTCATGCCGCAAATGCTGGCCAAACGCGCCGCACAGCAGGGCAGCGGCATCGCGTTGCGGCATGTGGACGGATCGACCCTGCGGTGGGACGAAGCGTATTCCGACGCGCTGCGCTGGGCCGATGCGCTGGAACGCCTGGGCGTCCGGCGCGGCAACCCGGTGGTCACGGTGTTCTCCAATTCGTTCGATGCTTACCGGTCGTGGCTCGGCTGCGCCTGGTTGGGGGCGATCGAGGCCCCCGTCAACACGAACTACAAGGGTGAGTGGCTACGCCACGTCGTCAACAACACCGGGGCGGAAGTCGTGCTGACGGAAGCGCGCTTCAGCCAACCGCTGTTCGATATCGCGCATCAGCTCACCCACCTGAAGCACTGCGTGGTGTTCGGCAGCGTCGACTCCGCAACGCGGTCGTTGCCGTTCAACGTGCTGTCCGAAGCAGACTTTCTCCAGGGGGTGACGGCCCGCGAGCGGGCCGAGCCGGCGCCCTGGGACACCTCTTCGCTCATCTACACGTCGGGTACCACCGGTCGCTCGAAGGCCGTGATGGTGCCCTGGCTGCAGCTCAAGTCCTCCCTGGAGAGCGGGATGATTCCACGCGACCGGCTGCGGGACATCAGTCTCTATTCGCCCTACCCCGTGTTTCACATTACCGGAAAGGCCGGGTTCTACTACGCGACCGTGTTCGGCAACCCCAGTGTCATTCGCGAAGCTTTCTCGCCAAGCGACTTTTGGGCGGACATCAGGCGACACGAGCCAAACGGCCTGGTCCTGCTCGGGCCCCTGGCTCAGATGATCCTGGATCAGCCGCCACGGGCGGACGATGCCGGCAACTCGATTCGAACCGTCGTGATGGCGCCCGTCATTGCGGACGTGGACGCGTTCCGCGCCAGGTTCGATGTCGAGGTCTTCACCACCTACAACATGACCGAGATCAACTGCCCGATCATTCGTGAAGACGGACCTTGTACCGGCGCCAACTACAGGAGCTGCGGGAAACCACGCGAGGGCGTAGAGGTGCGGATCGTCGATGCGCACGACTTGCAGGTACCGGCAAACACGCCGGGGGAGATGATCGTTCGCGGCGAACCCTGGGAGCTGAATGCCGGCTACTGGAACATGCCCGACAAGACCAGCGAAGCCTGGCGCAACGGCTGGTTCCACACCGGTGACGCGTTCACCCGCGACGAAGACGGCAACTACTATTTCGTCGACCGGGCCAAGGACTACATTCGAAGGCGCGGCGAGAACATCTCCAGCTTCGAGGTCGAGTCCATCGTCAACGAATACCCGGCGATCACCGAATCCGGTGCTGCCGCGGTCCCGTCGGAGCAGGGCGAGGACGAGGTCAAGATTGCGGTCGTGCTGCAGCCCGGCGCGCAATTCGACCCGGTGGAACTCATCGAGTTCCTGGTGCCCCGGATGCCGCGTTTCGCCATTCCGCGCTATGTCGAAATCTGGGACGCGTTGCCCAAGACGGAAGCGACGGCGCGCATACAGAAAGGGAAGATCCGGGAAGCCGGTGTGTCCGCGCACACCTGGGATCGCGTCGAGGCAGGCGTCAGGCTACCTCGCTGAAGGCGCGTCACCGCCACGAGGTCCCGCAACCGCCAGCCCCGCCGCTGTTGATGGGTTGGCTCCAATCACTCTACGATAGTCGGCGACTCCGTTATCGTATGCTGCACTCACGGCGCCCTCGTGGGTAAGAAAAGGTGATCTCCATGGCAGGAACGCGTTTGAAGAGTCTCAGCCGGCGTGACTTTGGCCGGCTCTCGATGATCGCGCTCGGCGGCGCGCTTGCCGGAACTGCGCGGGCAGCGCCCGGCGAGGCGTCGCAGGCGACTCGGATAGGCGGGACGGTGGCTCCCGGCTTCGAGCCGGTCAGGGACGCCTTTGCCGCCAACTTCGAGCAGCATGGCGATGTCGGCGCCGCGTTTTGCCTGTATCACCGGGGCGAGAAAGTGGTCGACCTCTGGGGCGGGGTGGCCGACGTGGAGACCGGTCGGCCGTGGACCGAGGACAGCATCGTGCTGGTGTTCTCAAGCACGAAAGGGGCGACCGCGGTCTGCGCCCACCTCCTGGCGCAGCGGGGCGAACTCGACCTCGACGCGCCGGTGGCCGAGTACTGGCCCGAGTTCGCCGCCGCCGGCAAGCAGGACATCCCGGTGCGCTGGCTGCTGTCCCACGAGGTCGGGCTGCCGGTCTTCGACAACCCCATGTCGGCGGAGGAGTGGCTGGCATGGGACCCGCCCGTCAAGGCGCTCGCGGCCCAGCGCCCGGTGTGGGAGCCGGGGATCGCGCACGGCTACCACGCCGGGACCTATGGTTGGCTCGTCGGCGAGGTGGTCCGAAGAATCAGCGGCAAGAGCGTGGGGACGTTCTTCGCCGACGAGGTCGCCGGCCCCCTCGGCCTCGACTTCTGGATCGGCCTTCCCGAGAGCGAGGAGAGCCGGGTGGTCCCGATGATCGGGATCGACCTGCAGGACGGCGCCGTCGACGAGCAGGCGCTGACCGAGCGGAGGCGCACGCTCCTCGAAACGGCCAGGGACCCGGATTCCCTGCTCAACCGGCCATCGACCACGACGGCGCCGGACATGAACAGCCGGGCGTTCCACGCCGCCGAGATCCCCGCGGGGAACGGCATCACCGACGCGCGCTCGCTGGCGCGCATGTACGCCTCTCTCATCGGCGACGGCGTCGACGGCGTGCGGCTGCTCAACGACGAGACCGTTGCGCGCGCGACCGCGGAGCAGGCGAGCGGGCGCGACGCAGTGATGGGGATCGCGACCCGCTTCGGGTTGGGGTTTTCGCTCGACAGGACTTACGGCGGAGAGGGCGCGTTCGGGCACGGGGGCGCCGGCGGGTCGCTCGGTGTCGCCGACCCGCAAGCCGAGATCGCTTTCGGCTACGTGATGAACAAGATGCAGTTGGTGGCCAACGACGACCCCCGCACGCTCGGCCTGATCGCGGCGGCGCACGAGTCGCTGCGCGGCTGACCGGGCCCCGAGGCGATGCCGGACACGCCTGCCCCAGACCCCGCCGAGCCCCAGGACGGGACGGAGCGCGCGACCGCGCTGTTCTACGCACTGTTCGAGGGGCTGCCCCGGCAGGGACCCGGGACGGCAGCGAGTACGCGTCAGGCCCTCGCGCTCGTTCCGGACGTCGGCCCGCGGACCCGCGTCCTCGACATCGGCTGCGGCACGGGCGCCCAAACCCTGGAGCTGGCCCGGGCCACGCCGTCACGCATCGTCGCCATCGACAACCACCCCCCGTTCATCGAGGCACTGAACCGGAAGGCGCGTGACATCGGCGTGGCGGATCGCGTGTCGGCCAGGGTGGCGGACATGCGCCGACTCGACTTCGACGACGGCGCCTTCGACCTGATCTGGTGCGAAGGCGCCATCTACAACGTGGGGGTCGAAGCGGGCCTGCGCGACTGGCGCCGCCTGCTGCGGCGCAACGGGCACGTCGCGCTGACGGAGGTTTGCTGGCGGCACCCCGAGCGCCCCGCCGCATGCGCGGACTTCTGGGAGCGGGAGTACCCGGCCATTCGCGACACCGCCGCCCTGCTCGAAGCCATCGACGCATGCGGCTACGAGACCGTCGGGCACTTTCCGCTGCCCGCGGCCGCCTGGTGGGAGGACTACTACCGGCCGCTGCAGGACAGCCTGACCAGCTTGCGCAGGCGTCACCCCGCCGTGCCGGAGGCACGGGCCCTGGCCGACGCCCTCCAGACCGAGATAGACGTCTGGCAGGCTCACGGCCGGTTCTACGGCTACGAGTTCGTCGTGCTCCAAGCTCCTGGCTGAGCCGGTCGCGGCGCCGCCGGGACGCCCGCCAGGAGCATCCACACCCGTCGGCGCCTGACGACCCGCCGGCCGCTGCCGCGCGGCGCACCCTGAGTTCCTCCATCATCCCGCCGTGCCGCCGCTCGTTCAGGTTGTACATGGCCATGAACGCCATGCCCGCGGCGACGATGATCCAGTACAGCGGGCCGGTCATGAAGAACAGGCCGTTCAGCATGTCCGGCGTGAGCATGTCCCGCGTGGCGTTCTCGGGAAAACCGATGATCTCAAGGCCGATGCCGCCCACCAGGCCTCCGAGTCCGCCCGTCGCTTTCAACGCGAAAGTGCGAATGGAGAAGACCATGCCTTCGGCGCGCCGGCCCGTCCGGTACTCGTGCTCGTCGGCCACGTCGGCCAGTTGCGAGTCGAAGACGATGCTGGACACCGGCAGGATGAGGAACCCGGCAAACAGGCTGCCGAACAGTCCGGGCAGCATCCAGACGGAGTCGTTCTCCGGGAAGAGCCCGATCATCTTCAGCGCGTGCGGGAGCCCCACCAGCGCGGCGCCGATGAGGGAGGCGCCGATGACGGTGCGTTTCTTGTCGAGTCGCCGCGTCAGCCAGACCGCCAGCGGCAGCGCCGCCAGCATGCCCGGGATCATGACGAAACGCTGGATCGACATCTCCTCGGTCGAGAGCTCGAAGCCCCAGATGAACGTGTAGGTGCCCACCACGCCGAGGATGCCGAAGGACACCAGCATGACGAGCCACGCCAGGAAGATGGAGAGATAGGACCGGGTCGTCAGCAGCGCGACGAGGTCCGCGAGATTGTCGCGCAGGCCGACGCGCTGACGCCTGACGTCGTGCAGGCGCGGAATCTGGCCGCGCGTGCCGACCACGCAGACCAGGAGCATCACGCAAACGAAGGCCGATCCCGCGAGCGCCATCACGGGATAGCCGTCCGGGTTGAGCAACCCGTTCTCGTACCCGTCGGTGGTGGGGAAGATAACGACGAAGACGACGACCGCAAGCAGCAGGCCCCCGATCATGCCGACCACCGAGTTCAGGCCGAGGATGGAAGTGCGGTCGTGATAGTCGTCCGTCAACTCCGCGCCGAGGGCATCATGGGGCACGGCGAAAAACGTCTTGCCGACCCGGAGCAGCACCATCGTGCCGAGGAACCACCAGAAGTAGAACGTGCCGGACATCCCGCCCGGCGGGGCGTACAACAGGTAGAACCCCAGCCCCAGCGGCAGCAGGGAGGCCACCATGAACGGGTGGCGGCGGCCCCAGCGCGAGCGGAAGTTGTCGGACAGCGAGCCGACCAGCGGGTCCGTGACCGCGTCGACGACGCTCGCCACCAGGAAGACGATGCCGCACAGGTAGGCGCTCACCCCGAGCACCTGGTTGTAGAACACCATCGTCGCGACGCTCGCCGCACCGATGGCGGCTTCCTCGAAGGCCCCGGTCGAGAAGGCGATCCTGGTCCGTGCCGTGACCTTCCCGCGGCGCCCGGTCACGCTACTGCTTCGACATGAGCGAACAGTTGACGATCTTCTGCATGTCGACCCCGCCGTTGACCGCCGTGGAAGTGCCGAAGAAGGCATGCGCGCCCACCAGGTTCAGCAGGGCCTGCGAGGCGGACGCCACGTACGCTTCGTCCTGCAGCAGGTGGGAATAGTCCTCGATCGGCTGGGTATAGAGCCGCTGGAAAGTGGCGTGCAGCACCGTGCGCGTGCCGGGGATCGTACGCCGTCCATTGCCGTGCCAGACGGATCCGTCCCACGCGACGGCGGAACCGGGCGCGCACTCGACCGGAACGGTCACCGGATTCTCCATCTCGTCGCGGCGCGGGTGCCGGCGCAGCTTCTGTGAACCCGGGACGATACGTGTCGCGCCCCCGGCCTCGGTCATGCCTTCGCAGGGAATGCAGAAGGTCAGGAACAGGTTGTGCTCGGGAAACGGCGCCGGGATCCAGTTCTGGTCGGCGTGCATGAACAGCGCGGGGTCGCCCTGGCGCTTGATGGAACCCTTGATCTGGCCGGCGCGGAAACCCATCCCGACACTGGCTTCGGCGACCGCGAGGATCTTCGGCGCCGTCACGACCTGGTCCACGACGGGATGACGCCCGAGCAGCATCGCGGCGGCGACGCCCCTGGACGCACCCTCGGACTGGTCCGCAAACGCGTGAATGACCTCGCGCAATTCCTCCAGCAGCGACGGCGGCGCAATGTCCGGGACCACGGTGTAGCCGCGGTCGCGCAGGTCGTCGACGCAGCCCCACAGGTCGAGTTCGTCGATGCGGGGCCTGAGCGACTCCGACACCTCGTAGGGCGGCAGGGTGGCCATGAAATGGTCGGGTTCGGTCTGCGCACCGGGAGCGGACGTCGAAGTTTCCGGTTCGGCCACGATGCGGATCCTCTTGCGATGCAGTAGGACGGGCCCAACGCCGCGGGATCACGCGGCTCGCACCACCTGGGCGGCCAATCTATCATGGTCCGCCCGAACGGCCGCGACGCCGCAATCGCCGGGCGCGGGCGGGGTTGGCCACTGCAGGAGGCTGGCGACATGTCGGCACAGGCGCTCCAGACACCGGACCAGCAGGCACTGGCACGCACGCTGGCCGCCATCGACCGCCTGGGGTTGAACGACCACCTGGTCGAGCTGGACACGCAGGGGTACACCATCGTCCGCGGGGTGCTGTCCGAGGACCAGGTCGAGCGTGCGAAGCGGGCCATCCTGAGGCGGGTCGAAGCGCGCTTCGGCAAACCCGTCGATCCCGACACCGCGACCAGCGAGGACTTTCAGAGCCCCATGGGCACGAGCCTCGACCATGTCGGCTACGTGCTGTACGACGACGAGGTGTTCGAGGAGACCCTGATGGCCGAGAGGCCGCTGGCCCTGGTCAACTACCTCGTCGGCGAGAGCTGCCTCCTCTCCAGCATGAGTTGCTTTTTCAAGGGCCAGGGCCCGACGGGCGTACTGCCGTTGCATGCCGATACCCTGGGACCCCAGCCGTTTCCCATGTACGCCCAGACAGCCAACTTCAGCTACGCGCTCACTGCGTACGGCACCCAGGCGGAAGGCGCGCTTGCCATCGTGCCCGGCAGTCACCGGCGTGCGCGCCAGCCGGCGTTCGCGGAGATGGCGGTGAGCGGGGACCAGGCCAATCCCGAGGCCATGCCCCTCGCCATGGCGCCGGGGGACTGCGCGGTGTGGCACGGCCATACCTGGCACGGGTCGTACGAACGGAAGATCCCGGGGATCCGGATGAACCTGGCCCACTACTTCGCGCGGCATCACGTCACGGTGCAGGAGCGCCACCGGGGCGAAGTGCCGCCGGAGGTGCTGGAGCGTCACGCCGACGACGGGCGGTTCCAGCGCCTGCTGGGCCTCAACCACCCCTACGGCTGGGGCAGCGAAGGACCCGACATCACGAAAATGCAGATCCCGACGGGCTGGTACGACTGACCGGGCGCACGCGCCGGGACGGAACCGGCCCGTCCGCTACACGCCGCCCCAAAGCGCCATGTGCTTCGCGTCCAGCGACGCGTCCGCGACGTACGGCTCCCCATCGAGCACCAGCGAGCGGCGCTCGTCGGCGCGGTAGACGGGCCACTCCGGCAGCCCGGCGCCGTTGGGGTCCCCGGTCCTGGCGAACGCGAGCACGGTGTCCGACCACTTCCGGGCCAAGTCGACGACCACGGGATCGTCGCCGTCATGCATGACGATGCCGGGGCGGCCCGGGCGACTGAACGAGTTGAAGGTGAACGCGATTTCCGAGGCGTGTGTGGCGCCGAGGGAGCCTTCCATGATCGTGCTCGGCAAGTCGAAGCGATACAGCCAGCCGCAGCCGTTGGCCGCCGTGGCGGCCGCGGCGGTGTGCATGGAGGCGCGGCGGAACATGTCGTTCCAGACGTGTTCGAAGCGCCGGGTGTCGGACGCGTCCGGATAGGCGGCGCGCAGGCGTTCGAGGTACTCGGTCGGATCCGCCCCGTCCAGGCTCATTCCGGCGATCATCGGTGTTATCGCCGCATGGCCCTCCGCAGGCACCGCCAAGGACAGCAGCGTGCCTTCGTTGGCGTTGGAGCCGGCGATGTAGGGCACGCAACCGGCGCCTTTCTCCGCGATCGCCTGGGCGGTGGAACGAGTCACGATGGCGCCGTCCACGACCGCACCGAACGGCAGGGCGCTGGCCACCTGGACGTTCAAGAGCTCCTCGCCACTCAACGAAGCCAGCTTCTCCAGCAGGTCGCCGGGATCGACCTCGAGGTGTCCGGCGAGTCCCGCCGCGATGGGTATCGGCGGCGTCGCCGCCGTGGTCCCGGAGTGGGCGATCGCCCTGTGATAGAGACCGTCCGCTGCGGGCGCCGCGATGATTGAATTGACCGAAGCAGCGCCTGCGGATTCGCCGAACATGGTCACGTTGCCCGGATCGCCGCCATAGTCGCCGATGTTCTCCCGCACCCAGGCGAGGGCCAGGACCTGGTCGCCGATACCGTTGGAGGCGGAGCCCCGGTAGTCGTCGCCGTAGGCGGAGAGATCGAGAAAGCCCGCGAACCCCAGGCGATAGTTGATCGTCACGACCACCACGTCGCCCTGGGCCGCGAGCGCCGTGCCGTCGTAGTCGTAGCCGGACCCGGAGCCGAACGCGCCGCCATGAATCCAGACCAGCACCGGCCGCCGGCCGTCATCGCAGCCGGGCGTGAAGATGTTGAGAAACAGGCAGTCCTCGTCGTACGAGAACGCCGCCCCGTCGCGTCCCATGAGCTCGGTGAAGATGCCCTCGGGTTTCGCCTGCCAGGACCGGTGTCGCGCTCTCGTGGCGTCGTAGGTGCCCTGCCAGGGCCCTTCCATCCGCGCCGCCTTGAAACGGCGGTCGCCGGTGGGCGGCTGTCCGTAGCGGACGCCGAGAAAGACCTGGACACCGTCGTCGACGACGCCTTCGATGGCGCCGAGGCGCGTGTTGATCGTGGCCATTGGGAATCGGTCTCCTGTGGTGCGTGCCGGGGCTGGCCCGGAATGGCGAACCTCTCAACGGCGTCGCGGCCCACAGTATAGTGTCGGTCCGCCACTGCGCGAGTCTCAACTTGAGTTACCTGCCATGAACCAGCTGACCATCCGCGGGTTCGACCGCGATCTGGAACGCAGCATCCGGCAACTTGCCGCCAGGGAAGGGATCTCCCTGAACCGGGCGGTCCTGCGCCTGTTACGCCGAGGCGCCGGACTCGGCGAGCACGGGGCCGACGCAGACGTGGTGGGCGGGTCGCTGGATCACTTGATCGGCATGTGGACGGCCGACGATGCGGCCGAGTTGGAGGACGCTCTCCGCGATTTCTCCCGCGTCGACCAGGCAATGTGGGAGTGAGGGTTCTTCTCGACTCCAACGCACGGTCATGTCCCGTCGATCTCGTGCCGCGCCGCGGTCGCCAGAAACACCGAACGGGTCATCCGGCGCTGCCTGGCCTCGTCGTCGATGGCCTCGAGCAGGCCGCGGTCGAGAGAGATGTTGACCCGCCGCGACGATCCCCGGTCCAGGAGGAGCGGTATCAACACGAAGTCGGCGCCCTCCCGCCAGTCCGCAAGGTCCGGGTCGGCCTTGATGGCGTCGATCGACCGCGGCTGTGGAATCGGCTCGCCGTCGTCCGCAAGGCCCTCGACGTGGAACGCCAAGGCCTCGCTGCCGTGCCGGACGGCGTCATCCACGGTATCGCCCACCGAGACACAGCCCGGGAAGTCGGGGAAGCTCACGCCATAACCGGCCTCGTCCCGGTGGATAAAGGAAACGTAGCGCATGGGTTCGTCCTCCTTACGCGTTCCAACCTGCCTGCCGGCAAATCGAAGCCACCGTACCGCGCGGGACATCCTTGTTCGGGTGCGGCACCGTGACCCGCCCCGACTTGGCGGCGTGCGTGCGCGACGCGCCATGGGCCGAGCGCGAGCCCGGCAGGGCCGCGGGCCAGCAACACTACATGAAGTACGCCCTGCCGGCTGGAGCGACCGCAAGCCTGTACGTTGCGCGTCCGACTCCTCGCCCCCGACGCACGGGCCACCGTCGCCCCATTTGAACCTCCCGAACCCAACGCATTAGCATGCTGGCCCAATATCCAGGAGACCCCCCATGACCGAGTCCACCGAGTACGTCCCACCCAAAGTCTGGAAATGGGAAGCCGAGAGCGGCGGCCGCTTCGCCAGCATCAACCGGCCCATCGCCGGCCCGACCCATGACAAGGAGCTGCCCGTCGGCAAGCATCCGCTGCAGCTCTACTCCCTCGGAACGCCCAACGGCGTGAAGGCGACGATCCTGCTGGAGGAGCTCCTGGCGCTCGGCATCGAGGAGGCGGAGTACGACGCCTGGCTCATCAACATCGGCGAGGGAGACCAGTTCGGCAGCGGGTTCGTCGACATCAACCCGAACTCGAAGATCCCCGGCCTGCTCGACCGCGGCACGTCACCGCCCACGCGCGTGTTCGAGTCCGCCGCGATTCTTCTCTACCTGGCGGAGAAGTTCGACGCGTTCGTCCCGGCGGGCGGCACGGAGCGGGCGGAGTGCCTGTCCTGGCTGTTCTGGCAGATGGGGTCCGCACCCTATCTCGGCGGCGGCTTCGGCCATTTCTACGCCTACGCACCGGAGAAGTTCGAGTACCCCATCGACCGCTACGCCATGGAGGTCAAGCGCCAGCTCGACGTGCTCGACCGGAATCTCGCATCGCGGCCGTTCCTCTGCGGCGAGGCGTACAACATCGCCGACATGGCGACGTATCCCTGGTACGGGCAGCTCGTGCTGAACGGTCTCTACGACTCGAAGGAGTTCCTCCAGGTGGAGTCCTACGCGAACGTGGTCCGATGGGCGCAGGAGATCCACGACCGGCCGGCCGTGAAACGCGGCAGAAGGGTGAATCGCCCCGGCGGGAGCGGCGTCCGGGAACGGCATGACGCGAGCGACCTCGATGCGCTCGAGTCGGGAGCATGAGCTACCGGCATCCGTCGGGAGAGGATTTCGGCGGCCGCATCGGGCGCACCGTTCATGAATCGGAACCCTGGTGGCCGGACGCGACGATTCCCAGGGACAAGCCGAATGTCGTGCTGGTCGTGCTCGACGACACCGGCTACGCACACTTCGGCTGTTACGGCTCGAGCATCGAGACCCCCAACATCGACCGGCTGGCGGAGAACGGGCTCCGCTACACCAACTTCCACACCACCGCCCTGTGCTCGCCCACCCGGGCGTGCCTGCTCACCGGCCGCAACCACCATGCCGTCGGGATGCGGGGCATCTCCAACATGGACACCGGCTTCCCCAACATGCGCGGGTTCCTGCCGGGAACGGCCGCGACGCTGGCCGACGTGCTGCGCGAGGCCGGTTACGGCACCTACGCGGCGGGCAAGTGGCACCTGACGCCGATGGCGGAGTCCACGGCCGCCGGACCCTTCCACAACTGGCCCCTGCAGCGCGGCTTCGACCGGTTCTACGGGTTCATGCAGGGCGAGACGGACCAGTTCTACCCGGAGCTCACGAGCGACAACCACCACGTCGAGGCGCCGGCCGGCCCCGACGAGGGCTACCACGTCTCCGAGGACATCGTCGACCGCTCGATCGGTTTCCTGCGTGACCAGGTGTCGCTGGCGCCGGAGCGGCCCTTCTTCCTGTACGTGGCTTTCGGCGCCACGCACTCGCCGCACCAGGCGCCCCGGGAGTACCTTGACAAGTACCGGGGCCGGTTCGATGCCGGGTGGGATGCCCTGCGCCAGGAATGGTTCGCGCGTCAGAAACGCCTGGGCGTGATTCCGGAGTCGACCGGCCTCGCGCCGCTGAACCCGGGCGTGCGGCCCTGGGACGAGTTGAGCGACAACGAGCGACGGTTCGCCGCCCGGCTCACCGAGGCGTTCGCCGCGCAGCTCGACCACACCGATGCCCAGATCGGGCGCCTCGTGCGCTTTCTCGAGGAGATCGACCGCCTGGACGACACGCTGCTGATCGTCATGTCCGACAACGGTGCGAGCCAGGAAGGCGGGCCCACCGGCGTCTTCGACGAGATGCGCTGGTTCAACGGCATGGCGGAAGACGTCGACCAGGCGGTGCAGCGACTCGACGACATCGGCGGCCCGGAGAGCCACTCCAACGTCCCCTGGGGATGGTCCCAGGTCGGCAACACGCCGCTCAAGTGGTACAAGCAGAACACGCATGGCGGCGGAGTCCGCGACCCGCTGGTCTTCCACTGGCCCGTGGGGTTGAGCGACGCCGGTTCGATGCGGCGCCCGTTCTGCCATGCCATCGACATCATGCCGACGGTCCTGGAACTCGCCGGGACCGCAGCGCCGGCGCAGTTTCGCGGTGTCGAGCAGATGCCCCTGCACGGCGCCTCGCTCGCCGCGAGTCTCGCATCGGCCGACGCTGCTCCCGCGCGCTCCGTGCAGTACTTCGAGATGCTCGGACACCGGGGCATCTGGCACGACGGCTGGAAGGCGGTGACGCACCACGACCGCGGGACCGCCTTCGACGACGACCGCTGGGAGCTCTACCACCTGGAGGAGGATTTCTCCGAGACGAACGACCTCGCGGAGCAACATCCGGAGCGTCTCCAGCAGATGATCGACCTGTGGTGGCAGGAGGCCGAGAAGCACGGCGTCCTGCCCCTCGACGACCGCGCCGCCGCCCAGGCGTTCCGCGCCGCGCGCCGGCCCGGGCTGCCCGCGTCGCGGGACGTGTTCGTCTACTACCCGCCGGTGTCCCACATCGTCGCGGACGCCTGTCCCTCGGCGGCGCGCGGCTGGACCACCGAGGTCACCCTCGAGCACCCCGCGTCGGGCGGCGACGGCGCGCTGGTCAATCGCGGCACCCTCAACTCCGGCTTCGCGCTCTACGTACGGGAAGGCCGGCTGCACTTCGACTACAACTGCTTCCACGCGCACACCGTCGTCGCGGCGCCATCCGCGTTGCCGGCCGGAGAACACGTGGTGGCGGTGGAGGTCGAGCGGCAGGCGGGGCGCCGGGCCGCCGTGCGTCTGCGCGTCGACGGCGCGCTGCAGGCGGACGGGGAGATCCCCCTGCTGCTCGGCATGCTGTCGAGCACCGGCATGGACCTCGGCCGGGCCATGGCCCCCGTCAATCGCGACTATCATCCACCGTTCGCCTATGCCGGGAGGATCCGGAAGGTCCGGTTCGAGGTGGCGGCCCGGCGCACGCGGCAGGACCGGGCCGAGGAGGCGGAACGCGAAGCCAGGGCCGCCATGACGCGGCAGTAACCCCCACGGCTCCCCGGGCCGAAGGAGACGAGATTCGATGAACGGAAATCTGACGATGCGCGCGCTGGTCGCCACGGGCGCACTGACCCCGGGCGCGGGGCTGCATGCCGCCGAAGGCGCGTCGCTGAACGTCTACTTCGGCGATCTGCACCTGCACACGGCCTACTCGAACGACGCTTACGCGCTCGGCACCGAGCGGACGCCGGACAGCTCCTACCGCTATGCGAAGGGCGAGCCCATGGCCACGCCGGACGGGGGCAGCGTGCGCATCGACACGCCCCTCGACTTCCTCGCGGTGACCGACCACGCCGAGTTTCTCGGCGCCATGCAGGCGATCGGCGCCCCCGGCGGCGAGTACGCGGACACCGAGCTCGGCCGGATGCTGCGCGTTCAGGATGACGATCCGGACGGCGGGCTCTTCTCCGGCACGCGCCTGGAGGTGTTCATGACGTTCGCGCGCGCTCTGGGCACCGGCGAGAGCCCCCCGGGCTTTGCGATACCGGAGCGGGAGCGCACCATCTGGCGCGGCATCGTCGAAACCGCGGACGCGCACTACGAGCCCGGCGTGTTCACCACGTTCGCCGCCTACGAGTGGACCAGCGCGTTGCCGCGTTCGCCCGACGCACCAGGCCGCGGCAACATGCATCGCAACGTGATCTTCGAGGGCACGGACGCGCTGCCGCACCCCTTCTCCTCGGTGGACTCGCCGCACCCCGAAGATCTCTGGACCTACCTCGAACGTCAGCGCATGCGCGGGGTGGACGTACTGGCGATCCCCCACAACCCGAACGTCAGCGACGGGCTGATGTTCCGGGACGCCGACTCGTTCGGCGAGCCCATCGACGACGACTACGCGGCGCGCCGGACGTGGAACGAGCCGCTCGTGGAGGTGACGCAGCAGAAGGGTACCTCCGAGACCCATCCGCTGCTCTCGCCCAACGACGAGTTCGCGGACTTCGAACTGTTCACCGAACTCCTCGTCACGAACGTCAGGGGTCAGGTGCCGGGCAGCTACGTGCGCGAGGCGTACCGGAACGGGATCGCACGCGAGGCCAGGGACGGGTTCAACCCCTTTCAGTTCGGTCTCGTCGGCGCCACGGACTTCCACAACGCCCTCACCTCCGTGGGCGAGGACCAGACGCAGGTGGATCCGCAACCACCGACGACGCGCAGGAATCCGAACCTGTGGGGCGGACTGCCGCGCCAGGCGTTCAGCAGCGCCGGGCTCACCGGCGTTTGGGCCGAGGAGAACACGCGCGAGGCGATCTTCGCGGCGTTCCGCCGGCGGGAGACCTATGCGACCACCGGTCCGCGCCTGCGGGTGCGCCTGTTCGGCGGCTGGTCGTATCCGGCCGGGCTCCAGGACGATCCCGACTGGGCGGCCGAGGCCCGCGCGGGCGGCGTGCCGATGGGCGGCACGCTGGAGGGCCCGGGCACCGCCGCGCCGGCGTTCGCGGTGGAGGCCCTGAAAGATGCGCGCGGGGCCAACCTGGACCGCGTGCAGATCGTGAAGGGCTGGGTGGCCGACGGCGAGAGCCACGAGCGGATCTACGACGTCGCCCTCTCCGGCGGGCGCACGGTCGGAGACGACGGCGGCGTCGCGCCCGTCGGCAACACCGTCGACGTGGCCGAGGCGACCTACGCCAACACCATCGGCGCCGCCGAGCTCAGGACCGTCTGGCGCGACCCGGACTTCAATCCCGGCCAGCACGCGTTCTACTACGCGCGCGTCCTCGAGATCCCCACCCCGCGCTGGCCGACCTACGACGCCGCGGCCCGCGGCGACGCGCCGCGCGACGACGTGCCGGCGACGCTGCAGGAACGGGCGTTCACGTCGCCCATCTGGTATCGGCCCGGCCGGTAGGGGCGGCCCTCGTGGCCGCCCGCGCCGAGGCGTTGCACGCATTCGGAACGGGAGGGGACGAGCCCCTCCCCTACCCTACCCTCCCCGACCCGCCGAACCGACCAGGGTCGCCGATGGCGCCCGCGCCGCGCAGGTTGGCGAGGCGCTCGCCGGACAAGCCGAGTTCCTCGGCCAGCAGTGCGTCCGTGTGCTCCCCGAGTCGTGGCGGCTGGCGCAGCGCGACCTGCGACTCGGACAGGCGCGGCGCGAAGCCGAGCATCGGCACGTCTCCGTGCACGGGCAGTTCCATGCGGTGGACGAAACCCCTGGCACGCAGATGTCCGTCCTCGTGCAGGTCGCGGGTGTCGAGGGTGGCCGAGCACGGCACGCCGGCCGCGGCGATCGTCTCCATGGCCTCGTACTTCGTGCGCGTGCCGCACCACTCCTCGATCTCCTGCTGGAGGGCCGGCGCGTTCCGCACGCGGGCCTCCATGTCCTCGAAGCGAGGATCGATCAGGAGGTCCGGGCGGTCCATGGCGGCGCAGAGACCGTCCCAGTGGCCGGCCGTGATGGGCATCAGGTAGACGTAGTCGTTCGGTCCGAAGGGCTTGCACGGATAGAGGTCCACCGGTGGCAATCCGCCGGCGTTGCCGGTGCGGCCGGCCGCGCGGGTACCCCATTCCGAACCGATGAAGGTACGGGTGCGCACGTAGTACGTCATGGCCTCCTGCATCGACACCTCGATCTGCTGGCCGACTCCAGTGCGCTGCTTCTGGACGTAGGCGGCCAGGATCGCCATCGCCATCTGCACGCCGGTGCCGGCGTCGCCCGTCGTGGACCCCGGCATCATCGGCGGTCCATCCGCCTCGCCGGTGACCGAAAAGGCGCCGGCCGCGGCCTGCGCGATCATGTCCATGCAGCGATAGCCGGCGTACGGGCCGTCGGTCCCGAACCCCTTGATGCGCGCGTAGATGATCCCGGGATGAACCGCCCGCAGGTCCTCGTAGGCGACGCCGAGCTTCTCCACCACGCCCGGGCCGTAGTTCTCGACGAACACGTCGAACCTCGGCACGAGCTCCAGAAAGAGCGCGCGGCCCTCGTCGGAACGCAGGTTCAGCGCGATGCTGCGCTTGTTCGCGTTCCAGGCGCAGAAGTACGCGGAGTAGTCCAGGTTTCCCGTGCGTCCGACGCCCCGGCCCGGGTCGCCGTACTCGGGCGCCTCGACCTTGACGACGTCGGCCCCGAGCCACGCGAGCGCCTGCGTGCACGAGGTGCCGGCCTCGTACTGGGTCATGTCGAGAATGCGCATGCCATCGAGGGCGGCCATGGAGTAACCCCGCTACGAGTAGAGGGTGGTATTGAACGCCCGGCACGGCATCGGATCAACTTTCGGTTGCCCGCCGCCCGGGGGAGCTTGCCAGGGATCGCCGCCCGGCCTGACGGGCGCGCGACGCCCGTCACCGCCCGCACGTTAGCCGAGGGTGCTCGCCAGCTCGAGCAGAGCCGCGCCATCGTCGCAGTCGATGATCCACTCGCCCACCGGGGCGAGGCCCTCCGCGTCCGTCACGTCCGCCAGGTGGTGCGCGAGTTCGTGTGCGGTCCGTGCTCCGAACTTCCGCTCGGCGAGACGGCACAACATGGCGCGCTGGTCTTCAATGCCGCGTTCGATGCCCCGTTCGATGCCCCGCTCAATGCCCTGCTCCAGCAGATCGGCCTCCCACTCCTTCACGCGCTCGGCCAGTGTGCTCATCCCTTCCTCCTCGTTCAGCAACTCGTGCCGCCAGTCCGTCGGCGCGGCGGCGTCCGCATCGGGGAACAGACGCGGCCACAGGATCCCGAGCCAGTCGAGCACCGCCTCGGCCGCCGCCACGTCCCCGCTCTCCGACCACCCGCCCGCCAAGGCACGCAGCCGCCGGCCGGCGTCGGTCGGCGAGGACGCGCCGCCCAGCCACAACACCGCGGCGACGACGTTGTCCCTGGCGAGATCGTCTTGCGGCCACGGCCGACTGTCAAGGAACAGGTACCGGCAGGGCGCGCGTGGAGCGACCTCGCCGTCGCCGGTCACCGCCACCCGGTTCGCGCCGCCCGGCGCCGTCCAGCGCTCGGACCCGGAGTGGATGACCACGGACAGCAATCGCAGTTCGCCGTCCGCGTCGAGCGCCCGGTTGCGCCGCAGCCCATGGAAGGCGGCGCCCTCGTAACGCAACACGCGGGTCGCCATGTCGGCGTCCGCGGTCGACTGGAACTCGATGAGCAGCACCAGCGAACGCCCCGAGCCGTCCTTGTACCACGCGCGCCACGCGACGTCGCCGTGGCGCTGCTCGCCGTCGGCGGCGACCCAGCTTGCCGGTAGTTGGCGCAGGCTGTCGAGGTCCAGCAGTTCCGCGACCGCGCCGGCGAAGCCGCGCAGCAGGTGCCGCACCGTAATGGGCAGTCCGAACAGGTGTTTCCAGGCGGCATCGTGGTCCACCCGACCACACTACGGTCGCGTGGAACCCCGCAAAAGGCGTCAACGCAGCATCGACTTGTGGGATATCGCCCCCGATTCGCGTGCGCCGAAGCGTCTGCCGGGGTCGCGTCAATCGACCGCCTGCCCCGCCATCTGGCGCCCGACGAGGCGGCTGTAGAGGCCACCGTGGGCGACCAGCTCGTCGTGTCCCCCGGTCTCCCGGGTGCGGCCGGCGTCGAGCACGACGATCCGGTCGGCGTCGCGCACGGTGGAAAGGCGGTGGGCGATCACGATCGTCGTGCGTTCCGTCATCAGTTCCTCGAGGGCGTGGCGCACGGCCTGTTCGTTCACCGCGTCGAGGTGCGAGGTCGCTTCGTCGAGGACGAGCACCTGGGCGTCCTTGAGAAACGCCCGTGCGATCGCGACGCGCTGGCGCTGGCCCCCGGACAGCCGCACCCCCCGCTCGCCGACGCGCGTCTCCAGGCCGTCGGGGAGCGCTGCCACGAACGGGCCCAGGGAGGCCCGGTGCACGGCTTCGTCGAGTGCGGCCGCGGTCGCGTCCGGTTTCGCGATGAGTATGTTGGCCCGCAGGGTCTCGTTGAAGAGATACGTGTCCTGGGTGACCAGCGCGATGCGGTCGCGCAGTTCGTCGAGCCGGTACTCGCGCAGGTCGTGGCCATCGAACCGGATGACGCCGGAACCCGGGTCCCAGAAACGCATCAGCAGGTGCGCGGCGGTCGTCTTGCCGGCCCCCGAGGGACCGACCAGCGCCAACGTCTTGCCCGCCGGCACGGTGAAGGTCGCCCCGTCGAGCGCGAGGCGACGGTTGCCGAAGTACGAGAACTGCACGTCGCGGACCTCGATCCCCACGCCGCCGGGACGCAACGGCGCGCCTACCCCAGGCCCGTCCGTCACGGGCTCGACCTCGTTGTGGACCGCGTAGAGCCGCCGCGTGGCGCCGAGCGTGTCGGCGAGCTGCCGGCCGATGTGGGCGATCTCGGACACGGGCAGGAACGCGGCCATCGCAAGCAGGGTCAGCATGGGCAGGATCGCCGGTTCGAGCGCGTCGGTGGCGACGAGGTGCGTGCCGGTCGCCACGACCACCAGCCCGCCCAGACCGGTGACCGCCTCCAGGATCGCGGTCTGCTTCGTCAGGTCTGCAAAGAACGGCAGCCGCAGCCCGGTGTGGCGCTCGATGCACGCAACGAACTCGGCACCGCGCGCCTCGGTGCGCTGAAACGCGAGTATCTCGGGCAGCCCCTGGATGGTGTCCACCGCGTGCGCGTTCATGTCGCCGAAGGCCTCGCGGGCCCGCGAGCCCAGCACATCGATCCGTCGGCGGGCGAGAAAGGGGCTGATCGCCACCACGGCGAGAAACGGCGCGAGGGCGAGCGCCATCGGCCAGCCGAACCAGGCGAGCGTGCCGACGACCGCCGCGGGGACCAGCACCGCGACGAGGAACGGCGCCACGGTGTGCGCGAAGAAGTACTCCACGAGTTCGACGTCATGGGTCGCCATCCCCACGAGGTCCCCGGTACGGCACCGCACGAGATACGCCGGCGCGAGCCGGTCGAGCTTGTTGAACAGGGCGATGCGCATCTCCGCCAGCATGCGGAACGCCATGTCGTGCGCGCACCACGATTCGAGCCAGTGCAGCACGCCGGACAGCGGCGCGACGACCGCGAGGGCGACCAGGTACGGCGCGAACGGCTCGCCGCGCTTCACCGCGGCCACGGCGAGCGCACCGGCCACACCGACGCCGATCAGGGCCGCCACCCTGACGATCCCCAATGCGAGGACGACCGAGAACTTCCCCTTCCACGGCACGACGTGGCGCAGCAGTTCGCGGAACACGCCGGTCCAGCCCAGGCCCTCGGCGCGCAGGATCGCGTCGGTCGGTTCGTCGTGCGCACCGGCACCGTCGACCCGTACGTCCTCGAGCGGGATCTCCCGCGCCATCGGACCGCCGCCGGCCGACGCCGCCAGGGACGCGTCGGGCTGCGCGCCCTCCTCGGCCTGGGCGCCCATCAGGCGGAAGTACGCGCCCCGCGCACGCATCAGCGACGCGTGGTCGCCGACCTCGACGACGGCCCCCTCGTCGAGCACCAGGATCCTATCCGCCCCGATCACGCTCGACAGCCGGTGCGCGAATATCAGGGTCGTGCGGCCCCGCATCAGCCGGTCGAGGGCGGACTGGATGACGGCCTCGTTCTCCGCGTCCACCGCGGAGAGCGCCTCGTCGAGGATCAGGATCGGAGCGTCGCGCAGCAGCGCCCGGGCGATCGCGACCCGCTGGCGCTGGCCGCCGGAGAGCTTGATGCCGCGCTCGCCGACGACCGTGGCGTAGCCCTCCGGCAGCCGCGCGATGAACTCGTGCGCGTTCGCGGCGCGGGCGGCCGACTCGATCTCCGCCGCGGTCGCATCGGGCTTGCCGAAGCGCAGGTTGTCCTCGACGGTGCCGTGGAACAGGTAGGTGTCCTGGTTCACCACCGAGACGTTGGGGTAGACATCGTCCGCGCGCAGGTCGCGCAGGTCGTGCCCGCCGATGCGGACGACGCCCTGGTCCGGATCGTGGAAGCGCAGGAGCAGACGCACGATGGTGGACTTGCCCGCGCCGCTCGCCCCGACGAAGCCGACCCGCTCCCCGGCCTCGACACGAAACCCGAGGCCGCGGTGCGCGGCACGCCGCCCGCCCGGGTAGGCGAACGACACGTCGTCGAATTCCACGACCGGCGCGAGGGGTCCATCGAGGGCTGACGGCGCCGCCGGCGGCTCGACCCGCGGCCGCGCATCGAGCAGCGCGAAGATGTCGTCCGCCGCGGCCCGGCCCATCATGCCGTTGTGCAGCAGCGCCCGCAGGTCGCGCTGGGGGCGGAACACCTCGATGCCCATCATCAGCACGACGAGCAGCAGCTCGAGACTCATCTGGCCCTCGGCCACGCGCCAGGCCCCGAGCCCCAGCACCGCCGCCGTGCCGACCGCGATGCCGGCGTCGGTGAGCCCCCGCCCGAGCGCGTTGGTGGCGAGCACCCACATCGTGCTCCGAAACACCTCGTGCGCACGTGCGGCCAGGACCCGCCCGCGCGCGGCGCCCTGACCGAACGCCTTGAGCGTGGCAAGCCCCTGGATCGCATCGAGAAACTCCGCCGCGAAGGCGCGGTACGCCTCGGACCGGCGCATGCTGCTGCGCGCCTCATGGTGCTGCAGCGTCACCGGCGCGAACAGCGTGAACATGGCGAAGGCGAACATCAGCGCGGCAACCGGCAGGTCGTGGAACGCCAGCACCGCGAAGACGACGAGCGGCGCGACCCCGGCCACCACGAGCTGCGGCAGGTACCGGCCGAACCAGGTCTCGAGCTGCTCGACCCCGTCGATCATCGAGATCATCACGGCGCCGGTCCGCTCCAGCCCGAAGTGGGCGGGGCCGAGCGCGACCACGTTGGCGTAGAGCCGCTTGCGCAACGCCAACTGCACCCGTATCGCGGTGCGATGCGCGACCATCGCGCGCGCGTGCTCCAGCCAGCCCCGCAGCACCATCACCGCCGCGACGGCGGCCAGCGGCACGATCAGGTCCGCGAACGTCTCCCCCGTGAAGACGCGTGCGAGGAGCCACCCGAGCAGGGCGAGCCGGCCGATCCCGACGAGCGACGACGCGATACCCATCGCCACGGCGCCGGCGATGCGCAGGCGCACGCCATACGTGAACTGCCAGAGGCGGGGGTCGAAGAGCATTGCGGTGGCGTTCGGAACCCGGTGTGGACGATGGTAGCGGTTTCGCCTTCGAAGCGAAGGACCGTGGACTTGCCGACGCGGGACCGGCGGCGCACTCTGGTAGCATCCCGCTGGTTCTTCCCCAGGGCCCCCGACCACTCCAATGCCTTGATTATGGGACCCTTTCGTCCTCCAGCGCGCGCTCCTGACAGCGGCTCTCCGAGCCGGCCGGCCAGTGTCTCGGGTTCAACCCGTACGACCGACCGGCCCTCCGGAACCGGCCTCGTGGGCTTCCGCGTCCGGCGCAACGGCAGATCCCGCCGTAGCGGCTGGTTGACGGATGTCGCGGTCGCCGACCTGCCGGGCCACGTCCCTTCGCGACCCGGCGACATCATCGAAGCATGCCTCGTCGGAGACTCGCAGGTCGTTCCCCTGAACCGGTTCAACGACGTGTTCATGCAACGGGCTCGAGGCGTTCTGGGCATCGAACTTTCCCGCGGGGAGGAGGTGGAGCGGGTGACGCCCACCGACATGATTGCCTCCAACCGGCGGTTCGCCCGCGTTCTCGAGCGGTTCCTGGAACGCCACGCCATCTCGAGGCGCGCCTTCGAGCGCGATGGCGCGGTCAGGGCATTCGCCGCGCGGCAGTTCCTGGTTCCGGCAGACGGGGGCGCCCCGGAAGAGATGTTCCGCGGGTCCACTCTGGTGGACGCCCCGTCTCTCGACATCACGGCGCTCGCCGGCCCTCTGGCCGACGGCATCGGCGGCTGGATGCTTGCCAATCTCGGGGCCGACGGACGCCTGCCCTACAAGTACTGGCCGAGCCGCGGCAGGGAGTCCCCCGCGGACAACGCCATACGGCGATTTCTGGGAACGCTCGCTCTGACCCGCCTGGCCGAGTTGCGTGGCAGCCACGACCTGCGCGACGCCGCCGTCCGGAACCTGCGTTTCACCATCAGGCGGTACTTCCGCCACCTCGGTGGCGGTGTGGGCGCCATCGTCGAGCGGACGGGCGCAAAACTCGGCGCCGCGGCGCTCGCGGGGCTCGCGATTCTCGAGAGCCCGGTACGCGACGAGTTCCGCGACGAGCTGCACATGCTGGCCGCCGGCGTGGACTCGCTCGTCCATCCCGGGAACGGGTTTCGGACCTTTTTCTTCCCAGCCGAGCGGGACGGGCAGAACTGGAACTTCTACTCCGGCGAGGCGCTCCTTTTCTGGGCCGAGGCGATGCGACGGGGCGTCCCGTTCGCGCCGTCCCTGGAGCGGTACGCGGAGGTGTTCCGCCGCTGCCGGGAACGGCACCGCCGCGCCCGCAACCCGGCGTTCATCCCCTGGCACACTCAAGCCAGCGTCTCGGTGTTCGCGCAGACCGGGCAGCGGGAGTTCGCCGACTTCGTGCTCGAGATGAATGATTGGCTGCTGCCCATGCAGCAGTGGGACAACCTGCCCCCGGACCTGCGGGGGCGCTTCTACGACCCCCGGCGCCCGAAGTTCGGCCCGCCTCATGCCGCCTCCACCGGCGCATACCTGGAAGGGCTCGCCGATGCCCTGAGCCTGGCGCGCGCGTTGGGCGACGGAATCCGGGCCGCGGCTTACGAACGCACCGTCGCCCGAGGGCTCCGCTCCCTGCGACAGTTGCAGTTCCGTGGCCCGCTGGACACCTACTACGTAACGCGGAAACAGCGCGTCCTGGGCGCGCTGCGGACGGAAGCCTATGACAATGCCGTTCGGATCGACTCCGCCGCCCATGCCCTCGCGGCGTCGGTCAAGGTCCTGCGACCGGCGAGCATCGGGGCAGGCGGGTAACGTACGCGGCGATTGGCAGCGCCTCCTGCACGACCCTCGCGGCCGCGGTCTGTTCCCTCAGACGTTGACGTAATGACCGCGGCCCGGCGCGGGCAGGAGATCGAAGATCAGGTGTACGCGAGCATGCGGGGTGGGATTGCTGGCCGAGTGGCGGATCTTGTTGTTGAACACCCACAGCTCGCCCTCGCGCAGAACCACGGCCTGATCTCCCGCCTGTAACGGGCTTCCGTCCGGGCTTCGCAGCACCAGGTGGTAGCGATCCCGGGGGCGATAGTAGGCGCCGGCGTCCCGATGCGGGTATACGCACCGCCCCCCGGGCAGGGCCACCAGCGTCGCCCGCCCCAGCGTCCCGCCTTCGGCTTCGGCGACCGTACGCAGAAAACCCAGCGTGCGCGGAAATCGTCCGGCCGTGCGCGTTCGTACGCTCTCATGCACGTCGTTGGCGTTCTTCGCTCCGGCGGGCAACGGCTTCATGGCCGCCCGCAGGAATATGTTCCGCGTGTGTCGCTGGACGCGGACCTTGCGCTGCCGGCTGGTATCCAGCAGCCACAGGTCCGACGCCCCCTCCAGCTCCGCGTCCAGTGCACCAAGCTCTAACCGCTCCGCAATCCTCGTGAAGTTCGACACAAGCGCGCCCGCTCAGTTACTCGTCGCGCTCGCTCCGTCGGATCGTGAGAATGCGGTAGAGGAGGCGTGTGAATGACGTCGTGGGATCCGCCTCGTCCGGGGCCGCCGTGTCGCGGTCGACATCGTCCTTGTCGGTGCCCTCGTCTTCATCCCCATCCCCATCGTCATCCCCATCGCCGTCCCCATCGCCGTCCCCGTCGCCATCCCCGTCGCCGTCGCCGTCCCCATCGCCGTCCCCGTCGCCATCCCCGTCGCCGTCGCCGTCGCCGTCCCCGTCGCCGTCCCCGTCGCCGTCCCCGTCGCCGTCCCCATCGCCATCCCCGTCCCCATCGCCGTCCCCATCGCCGTCCCCGTCGCCATCCCCGTCGCCGTCGCCGTCCCCATCGCCGTCCCCATCGCCATCCCCGTCGCCGTCCCCGTCGCCATCCCCGTCGCCATCCCCGTCGCCGTCGCCATCCCCGTCCCCGTCGCCGTCCCCGTCGCCATCCCCGCCATTCTCATCGTCGTCGTCATCGTCATCGTCCCCGTCGCCGTCCCCGGCGGCGTACGCACTCTCGGCAGGGAGGATCGCGGCGACCTTCCCTGCGAACCAATCAGGGACCAGGGTCAGAGCGACGGCGGTGAGCAGGACCAGGAGACGCCGGATGACGAGGAACGGCTTCGAGATCATGACGTCTCCCTCCCGTGATGAAAGTGCGTGGGAATGCGGGAGCTGCCGCCGACGAACGGAGGCCGCCGAGCGTGGATGGAAGTTCCCGTGGCGACCGGGTTGCCGCCGAGTACAGGCGCGGACCGAGGCGAGACCATGGTGCGGTGTGGCCGGCCCTCAGTTGGCCGGGACGGACGTTCGCAACATGTCGATGCGCGTCGCATAGCAGTGCCCGTCGTGCTTTTTCTCGTCGGTCACCCACACACGCACCATGCGGTCGGTCACGAATGCCACCAGCGCGGAGTCCAGCATACGTTGTGCGGTCGCGGCGTCGGTGTGGACACCCGCGCAACTGAAGGTGACCCAGTTCGAGTCGCAGTCGAGCCCCAGGTCTCCTCTCAGGTCGACGTCGAGAGCCACCATGCAGCCGCCAAAGCGGCCATTGTCGGCCACCAGCGTTCGGGTAATGGCCGCCGACGACTGCTGCGTCGCCGCGTGGCCGGTTACACCAGCCGCCAGCAGCAGCAGCAGCGCCATCGTTCGGGTACGCACCATTCGCGCCTCCTCGCTACGCCATCTTCTTCCGGCGCGGACGCGAGAACGCCGGCTCCGCCGGATCGCTCACTCCTGCCGTCCGGCCGCCAGACAGCCCGCCCGAACATCTGACGCGACAGCCGACGCAAATCAATCGGTCGACCGCAACGCGGGCCAGCCCGGCCTGTTCGCGAAGGTCGATTGTAGAGGAAAAGCAGTGCCGTTACCCCGGCGCGGCGAATACCCCACCAGCCCGTACGGCCGCCGGCCTTACATGCGCGCACGCCTGCGCGTGTATGCTCATGGGCCGCTCTCCTGGCCGAGGGAATCATGTCGGAAGCGCTCCAGCCGATCGCAACGGATGCGCTTGAGGCGGAACTCATGACCGGCCGCACCGGGGTCCGCATCACCGGGGTGGCCATTCCCGAGATGACCGACGACCAGGTCGAGGAGGTGCGCCGACTAGTCGGCGAATACTGCGTGGGCGTGTTCCCGGGGCAGCACCTCCACCCGGAGGAGCAGCGCGACTTCATCGGCCGTTTCGGCAAGGTGACGGTCACGCCCGGGGTGGACATGCGCACCGAGTACCCGATGGTCCACAGGGTCGCGAACCGCGGCGATCCCGACCGGCCCGCGTCGGGCGGCTTCCACACCGACACCTGCTTCGTCGAGAGACCGCCGTCGTTCTCGTCCCTGAACGCCATCGAGGCGCCCCGCCATGGCGGCGACACGATCTTCTGCAACCAGTACATGGCCTACGAGAGCCTGTCCGACGTCATGCAAGGGTGGCTGGCGGGCTTGCGCCTGAAGCACGTGGTCAGCGGCACGGACCGGCCCGAGGAGTGTCCCGAGCCGGTCTGGCACCCGGCGGTCCGGACCCACCCGGTCACCGGGCGCAAGGCGCTGTACGTCACGTTCGCCGACCGCTGCGTCGAGGCGGAGGGGATGACGCCCGCCGAGGGCAGGAACCTGGTCGACTTCCTCTACCGCCACTCGCTGAAGGACCACGCGATGTACCGCCATCGCTGGCAGGTCGGCGACTTCGCGATGTGGGACAATCGCTGCGCGCTGCACGCGGCGGTCTACGACCACGGCGACCAGCCGCGGGTCATGTACCGGGTGATGTGCGAGGGCGAGCGGCCCTACGAGTAGCACTCGCCACCACGGCGCTGTATCTTCCCCGCGATTCACCGCGCGGTTCCCTCGGCAAGATCACATACTGATCGCTCCGTGTGGACGGGCGCGCGGAGCAACTCGCGGAACCAAGCGCGGGTACCAAAGCGCGGAACAGAGGAGTGAACCATGAGTGTCGCAACCATGACGAGGGCGGAACGGGAGGCGTTTCTCTCGGAGACCCGCTACGGCATGCTCAGCGTCGCCCGGGAGGGCCGGGGCCCCATCGCCGTCCCGATCTGGCATCGTTGGGACGCCGAGCACGGCGAGCTGCGTTTCACGAGCGGCCTCTACTCGAAGAAGGGCCGGGCGCTGGCCGCGGCGGACCGGGCGAGTTTCACCGTCCAGGACCACGACCTGAGCAGGGCCAAGTACGTCATGGTAGAGGGTCCGGTGACCTTCGATGAACAGTTCGATATCGACCGCGAGCTGATCGGCGTCGGCAAGACCTACCAGGGGGACGAGCGCGGCGAGGCGTACGTGCGCAGCACTTACATGGACGGCGACAAGGTCCTCTACCACATCGTGCTGTGGAGGATCGCCGCCGAGACCTGGCTGAGTTTCGACTCGACCAAGCTCGGCTGACCTCCGGGCAGGACACGGAGCACGAGATCGTCATGCCGAAGCCCACCCCGGACCAGATACGGCGCTACGCGGACGACGGCGCGTACCTGGCGGAACAGTTGCTCACCCAGGCGCAGTTCGAGAAGGCGCGGTCCTGCTACGACTACGTGCGCGCCAACCCCAGCCGGCGGGCCGCCACGGCCTTCCGCGGCACCGAGCACGAGCACTTCGTCGACGACACGCACCCCGAGTCCTGGAAGGTCGGGCTGCAGGACCTCGTGCACGAGGCGTCCTTTGCCGAGTACCTCGCCGAGCTGTGGGGTTCGCAGCACGTCTGGTACTTCGGGGACGAGTACTTCGCCAAGGAGGGCGGCAAGGTCTGTCACTCCCCCTGGCACCAGGACCACTCCGTCCTCCCGACGGCCGGACGGCACTGGGTCAACCTGTGGATCTCGTTCGAGCACCTCCCGGCCCGCAATTCGATCGGCGTCGTGCGCGGTTCCCACCTGGGCAAGCTGTACAACGGGGCGGCATACACCGACGCGTACGACATGACCAAGCCGCTGCACCCGGACTCCGACTACGAGCGACTGCCGGACATAGACGCCGACCTCGCGCGGGATCCGGACGCTTGGGACGTCGTGTCGTTCGAGACGCGCCCGCGCGACATCGTCGTATTCCATCCTTACTGCCTGCATGGCCGCGCCCCGATCGACGCGCGCACGCCCGATCGCCACACGCTGGTCCTGCGCTTCTTCGGCGATGACGCTACCTACAGCGCCCTGCCGAACACCGACTGGGCCCACCTCGACAGCCAGGTGACCGGCGCGCCGTTCCGGTCTTCCTGGTTCGTGCAACTGTTGTGACCGCGCCAAACCGGGAAGCCCCCGTGGCGCCAACCGGAAGCGCCCTGGCCGACCGGTCGGTCACGACGCAGCTCGCGGGGTTCTACAAGCCGGACGCCGACGCCTACCAGTTCGGGGACAGCGGCTGGATGTACGACATGTTCGCGCGGGGTCGATCCTGGCGGGCGATTCCGAAGTTCCTCTCGTGGTGCGTCTCGGGCAACGTCATCGCCACGCTGAAGTGGATGGCCAACGAGAGCCACCAGACGACGATTCACGATGCCAGGGTCCTCGAAACGCAGGAGGGCCTGTCGAAGGCCGAGTTCTTCCACAAGTTCGGGTTCGTGCTCCTGGACCACGCCTCCCGGATGACCGCCTCGGACTGGCTCGACAGCGGCGAGGCGTTCCTGGTGGACGAAACGGAGCAGGGCGCCGAGGAACAGGCCCGCTACAACATGACCGTCGACACGCCCGCGAAGCGGATCTACGGGGCGGAGTGCGCAACGCTGCTCCGCGAGCTCTTTCCGGGCGCGCACGACTTCTTCCTGCCGGGACTCGGCGTCCGCCGCGGACCCGATTCGTACAACCTGTACGCCACGACGGTCCACGCGGACTTCCCCACGGAGTTCGAACTGGCGGCCGAAACGAATCCCTGGTCGGACCTCAGGCGCCAGAGAGATATCTTCCTCGCGAGTGACGCCTCGGAGTTCTACCAGGTGAACTTCTGGCGCCCGGTCCTGCCGATGAAGGACCCGGTCGAGGCAAACCCGCTCTGCATCGGCGACCCCCGGACCTTCCGTAGCGAGGACCTGATCAAGACCGAGATGACCGGCCAGGTTGCCGGGGGCCAGATGTACCTGGCCGCCAGGCACCACCCCGAGCAGAGGTACTACTACTATCCGGACATGACCACGGACGAGGTGCTGCTGTTCCGGAACGCGCACTACCGAAAGGGCGACGAAGACAACGGCGACGTGCCGGTCTTCCACTCGGCCTTCGCGCACCCGGACACGCCGAAGGGGGCGGAACCGCGTCTCAGCTTCGAGTATCGGGTGGGGTTTCTGATCTAGGAGCGTGCGCCGTAGGACACTTGGGGGCCGTGCGAGGGGCGCGACCGCGGTCGAGCGAACGATCTCGGGCGGGTGCCGATGGCTGGTGTGAGAGGGCGACCGATGCCCGCCGCCGCGCGTTCATGCCGAACGGTTCCGAGGAGCCGCCTGGTTATGAACGAACGGACCATGAGCCCGCCGTTCAGGCCGCTTGCAGCCCTTGCAGCCGCTTGACGTTCAGCGCCAGACAGACCAGGTCCCACTCGCCCCGCACCTTGTCCAGGCCGCGCACGCCGAACCGGCGGAAACCGAGAACCTCCTTGATCCAGCCGTTCGGCGCCTCCGACAGCCACTTGCGCTCGGCGTATTGCTCGCGCCCCGCGTCGGTCTCCAACTTCGCCGCCATGCGCGCCTTCGCCGGGTGCTTGTCGGCGTCCGCCCCAACGTCGCGGCGGCCCTCCCGGCCCAACGCCACGTGACCGTCCACGCCGCGCTCCTCCAGCGTCGCGAGATCCGCCTCGTTGCAGTACCCCGCGTCCGCCAGCACCGTCGCCGGCCGCTCCCCGTGGGTCGCCTCCACGTCGTCCAGCAGCGGCACCATCCGACCTTGGTCGCTGGCGTTCGACGACACCTCCGTCGCCACGATCAACTGGTTCCCGCCCTCCACCGCCACCTGCGCGTTGTAGCACTGCTGGAAGCCCTCCTGCGACGTCTTCATGATCCGGCTCTCCGGGTCCGTGAAGTTGTCCTGCGCCTTCTCGTCCGGCTCGCCGTACTCCCGCTTGTAGGGCCGGCCGCCCTTCGGGTTGCGCTTCATGCCCGGTCGGCGACCGCGCGCGTCGTCCGCCTCCCGTTGCCGCGCCTCCAGGCGCTCCTTCGCCGCCCGGATCGCCGCCAGCCGATCCTCGCGCCGCCGCAACTCCGCCGGCAACTCGTCGCCCCGGAAATCCGCCCCGAATCGCTCGTCCTCCGCCGCGTCCGTCTCCCGCGCCCGCTCCAGCAACGCCTTGATCTCGCCCTCCAGACGCCGCTCCTCCTCCAGCATCCGACCGTAGCTCATCGCCTTGCGCTTGCTCGCGTTCGCCCGCACCTTCGTGCCGTCGACCGACAGCTTGCCGAAGTTCGCGACGCCCATCTCCCGCGCCACCCGAACCACCTCCACGAACAGCCGCTTGAAGTCCTCCAGGTGACGCCGCCGAAACTCGCACAGCGTCCGGTGGCTCGGGAAGTTCCCCGCGCCCAACACCCGGAACGCCACGTCCTCCTCCAGCTTCCGCGCCAGCTTGCGCGACGAAAACACCCCCGTCGCGTAACCGTAGATCAGAACCTTCAGCATCATCCGCGGCTCGTACGGCGACTTGCGCCGGCCGTCGCCCGCGTACGGCGCGTAAAACACCGTCAGGTCCAGACCCTCCACCAAGTCGCTCACGTGATCCGCAAGGTGCCCCTCCGGCAACCAGTCGCGCAAACTCGGCGCCAGCAACAGCGACTGATCCGGTTGGTACGCGCGAAACGTCGTCGGCATCACCACACCCAAAAAAACACCGTACCCGCATTATCCCATCCCCGTTCCTACGGCGCAGCCTCCTAGCCCGGATTTCTCACCAAGGTGGTAGCTGAGGTCGTGCCCGTGCCGTAAAATGCAGTTGCGACAAGCACTTACGGGACAAGGGGACACGACCTCATGGGAACGGATTGTAACGCGGAACAACTGGCGTTTGGAGGTCTTGGGAGACGCAGGGTGGTGGGTGCGTTCGACGGCGAGGAGCTGTCGTCGGACGGCGGCGCGCTGGCGCTGCGGGAGTTGGAGGATCGCGCCGGCATTCTGAAGCGGCTGGCTGGCTGTTTCACCGATCATCGCGCGGCGGGCCGCGTGGAGCACGATGTCGAGACGCTGGTGAAGCAGCGCGTCATGGGCATCTGCCTGGGTTACGAGGATCTCAACGATCACGACGAGTTGCGCCGCGACCGTCTGATGGCGCTGTTGTGCGAGTGTGCGGACGTGACCGGCGCGGGGCGCCGTCGGGCGGCGGATCGCGGGCGGCCGCTGGCCGGCAAGAGCACGCTGAACCGTCTGGAGCTGTCGGTGTTGGAAGCCGCCGCGGCGGATCGCTACAAGAAGGTCGTGGCGGACACCGCGGCGATGGACGCGTTGTTGTTGGAGTTGTTCGTCGAGGCGCACGAGACGCCCCCGGCGGAGATCGTGCTGGACATCGACGCGACGGACGATCCGCTGCACGGCAACCAGGAAGGCCGCTTCTTCCACGGTCACTACGACTGCTACCGTTACCTGCCGTTGTACGTGTTCTGCGGCGAGCACCTGTTGTGCGCGCGTCTGCGCGAGGCGTCGGGAGGGGACGCCGCGGGCGTGCTCGACGAGGTGCGGCGCATCGCGACGCGGCTGCGCGCGCGCTGGCCGGACACGAGCATCGTGGTGCGCGGTGACGGCGGCTTCTGCCGCGAGTCGCTGATGGCGTGGTGCGAGGCCTCGGGGGTGTCGTACGTGTTCGGGCTGCCGAAGAACGCCGTCCTGAACCGCATGGTGGCGGCGACGCTGTACGAGACGTGGGTCATGGCGGCGACGACCGGCGAGACGACGCGGCGCTACGACGAGTTGCGCTACGCCGCCGGCGGTTGGTCGCGACGGCGGCGCGTGGTGGCGCGCGTGGAGCACTCGCCACTGGGTCCGAACCCGCGCTTCGTGGTGACGAACATCGCGGCGTTGTCCGAGCGGGCCTTGTACGAGGACCTGTACTGCGCGCGCGGCGACATGGAGAACCGGATCAAGGAACAGCAGTTGGACCTGTTCGCCGACCGCACCAGCACGGCGACGCTGCGCGCCAACCAGTTGCGTCTGCTGCCGCACTCGTTCGCCTACGTCATGATGCAGACCCTGCGGCGCGTGGGGCTGGCCGGAACGCGTCTGGCGAAGGCGCAGTGCGGCACGATCCGCAACAAGCTGCTCAAGGTCGGCGTGCGCGTATGCATCAGCGCGCGACGCATCAAGCTGTCGTTCAGCGAGTCCTGGCCACGCGCGGCACTGTTCCGCCAGGTGCTCGGCAACCTGCACGCCCTCTCGCCACCGCAATAGCGTCGCCCCGCGGCGCTTCTCCCGCTCCTCGAACCACAACGGCGTTTCGCCGCGGCTTCCACTTGCACGCAAACGTTGGCGTGGCCCGATTGGCGCACCAAAACTGCTTGTTTCCCCGTCTCCCACGACTGATTCACGCCCCACCAGCCCCCACCCAGGCCGATCCGGCACCCAAACCACGACCTCGGCCCGCTGGCAATCAACATCGCACACCGTTCCGACGCCTCTCGGCTCAGTGGTGAGAAACGTCCATGGTCGTCTTCCGACCACCCCGGAGGCATGAAATGGTGGCGAGGCATCGGAGGCGGCGGCTTCGGTCGGGATGGGGGAGAATCGCGGCGAAGGCGGGAGCGTGGTCGTCCGCATAATGGCGGAACGGCATGTTACCCCGTTGAGAAACTGACCCGACCGGACGGCGGCGAGCCCCGGACCGTGCCCGGCCCCGAGCCGTGGACGAGCAGCAAACCGCGACCGCGCCCTTGGGCGCGGGTCCCTTTCCGACCGACCGGT
The DNA here is from genome assembly GCA_963664635.1 of Pseudomonadales bacterium. Classification (GTDB taxonomy): domain Bacteria; phylum Pseudomonadota; class Gammaproteobacteria; order Pseudomonadales; family Azotimanducaceae; genus VXNE01. Next base: position 3,849,715 of record OY761542.1, read on the forward strand.
CCACCCGCCTTCGCCACACCCCCGATCCGACAAGGAGGCGACACGATGATGAACGACGATCTGCACGTTGTCCACGCCCGCGCGGCGGGCCTGGACGTGCACAAGATGGAGATCACGGCCACGGTGCGGCTGTGCGGGGCGGGCGGCGAGCCGGTGTGCGAGACGCGCCGCTTCGACGCGCTGCCGGAGGGCCTGGGCGAGATGGCGGGCTGGCTGGGCGGCCACCGCGTGACGGCGGCGGCGATGGAGGGGACCGGCGTGTACTGGGAGACGCCGTACGAGGCGCTCGAGGCGGCCGGCATCGAGGTGCAGCTACTGCACGCGCAGCAGGTCAAGCAACTGCGCGGGCGCAAGACCGACGTCGGCGACAGCCGCTGGCTGGCGCGCGTGTGCCAGTTCGGGCTGGGCCGGCCGAGCTTCGTGCCGCCGCGCGAGTTCCGCCAGTTGCGCGTGCTGAGCCGGCACCGGCGCACGCTGGTGGCGGAGCGCGGCCGGGTGCGCAACCGCGCCGCGAAGGTGGTCGACCGCAGCGGCGCGCGCATCGGCGGGGTGATCACCGACATCTTCGGCATGAACGGGCGGCGCATCCTCGACGGCTTGGTCGACGGGCTCGCGCGCGACGCCATCCTCGGCACGCTGAGCAGCCACGTGCGCGGCAAGCTCGACCGGCTCGGCGACGCGCTGACCGCCACGCTCGGCGCCGCCGACCGCGTCGTGCTCGCCGACCTGCTGCGCCAGCACGACGCCCTCGACCGCCGCCTCGCCGACCTCGACCGGCATCTCGCCGACGGGCTCGTGCCGCACGCCGGCCGGCTGCGCCTGCTGCAGACCGTCCCGGGCATCGACGCCGCCTCGGCGACCGCCATCCTGGCCGAGACCGGTCCCGACCCGGCCGCCGTGTTCGGCACCGCCGACCGGCTCGCGGCCTGGGCCGGCGTGTGCCCCGGCAACAACGAGAGCGCCGGCAAGCGCCGCGGCGCCCGCGCCCGCGCCCGCGCCAAGCACCTGCGCGCGCTGCTTGTCGGCTGCGCCCACGGCGCCGCCCGCACCAAGGACTGCCAGTTCCACGCCTACCACCGCGCCATCACCGCGCGCCGAGGCCACAAGCGCGCCATCGTCGCCACGGCCCACAAGCTCGGGAGGCGGCGGCTTCGGTCGGGATGGGGGAGAATCGCGGCGAAGGCGGGAGCGTGGTCGTCCGCATAATGGCGGAACGGCATGTTACCCCGTTGAGAAACTGACCCGACCGGACGGCGGCGAGCCCCGGACCGTGCCCGGCCCCGAGCCGTGGACGAGCAGCAAACCGCGACCGCGCCCTTGGGCGCGGGTCCCTTTCCGACCGACCGGTCCACCCGCCTTCGCCACACCCCCGATCCGACAAGGAGGCGACACGATGATGAACGACGATCTGCACGTTGTCCACGCCCGCGCGGCGGGCCTGGACGTGCACAAGATGGAGATCACGGCCACGGTGCGGCTGTGCGGGGCGGGCGGCGAGCCGGTGTGCGAGACGCGCCGCTTCGACGCGCTGCCGGAGGGCCTGGGCGAGATGGCGGGCTGGCTGGGCGGCCACCGCGTGACGGCGGCGGCGATGGAGGGGACCGGCGTGTACTGGGAGACGCCGTACGAGGCGCTCGAGGCGGCCGGCATCGAGGTGCAGCTACTGCACGCGCAGCAGGTCAAGCAACTGCGCGGGCGCAAGACCGACGTCGGCGACAGCCGCTGGCTGGCGCGCGTGTGCCAGTTCGGGCTGGGCCGGCCGAGCTTCGTGCCGCCGCGCGAGTTCCGCCAGTTGCGCGTGCTGAGCCGGCACCGGCGCACGCTGGTGGCGGAGCGCAGCCGGGTGCGCAACCGCGCCGCGAAGGTGGTCGACCGCAGCGGCGCGCGCATCGGCGGGGTGATCACCGACATCTTCGGCATGAACGGGCGGCGCATCCTCGACGGCTTGGTCGACGGGCTCGCGCGCGACGCCATCCTCGGCACGCTGAGCAGCCACGTGCGCGGCAAGCTCGACCGGCTCGGCGACGCGCTGACCGCCACGCTCGGCGCCGCCGACCGCGTCGTGCTCGCCGACCTGCTGCGCCAGCACGACGCCCTCGACCGCCGCCTCGCCGACCTCGACCGGCATCTCGCCGACGGGCTCGTGCCGCACGCCGGCCGGCTGCGCCTGCTGCAGACCGTCCCGGGCATCGACGCCGCCTCGGCGACCGCCATCCTGGCCGAGACCGGTCCCGACCCGGCCGCCGTGTTCGGCACCGCCGACCGGCTCGCGGCCTGGGCCGGCGTGTGCCCCGGCAACAACGAGAGCGCCGGCAAGCGCCGCGGCGCCCGCGCCCGCGCCCGCGCCAAGCACCTGCGCGCGCTGCTTGTCGGCTGCGCCCACGGCGCCGCCCGCACCAAGGACTGCCAGTTCCACGCCTACCACCGCGCCATCACCGCGCGCCGAGGCCACAAGCGCGCCATCGTCGCCACGGCCCACAAGCTCGCGCGGGTGATCTTCGCCGTGCTCCGCGACGACCGGCCCTACCGCGACCCCGAGGTCGACTACGAGGCCCTCCTGGTCGCCCGCAACGCGCCGCGCTGGATCGCCAGGCTGCGCGAGTTCGGCGTCCTCGAACAGCACGCCGACGGCACCGTGACCGTCAACTGGGCGGCCGCTTAGCGAACCCCCGGCGACCCGCACGACCCGCCGGCCACAACCGGGGCAGCCGCCGGGCGAACGGTCGCCGCCGCAGACGGCGCGGACCTGACCGTCCCGCCAGGGCGCCATGGGGCGTTCGCGGGCCCCCTCGGCCCGGGGGTGCGGAGACCACCAAGAATTTCACAGCAAATCCGGGCTAGGAGGACGCTCGCGCCCGGAGCGGACATGCACGTCGAAGAGATCCAGTTCGGGAACACGCTGGTCCTGGTGGTCTCCGGCAGGGTCGATGCGTCCACCGCCATCGCTGCCGTAGAGGCTAAAGCCCGTGCCGGACCGAGCAGTCGTCTGGATGTGCACCAGTTGAGGTGCGACTTGGGCGACGCAGTCGGACCAGTCGGTCATGGCGGAAGTATCCTGCAGGATGTGCCAGTCGGGCTAGCACCGGTCATGGACGCACCCGAGCAACCGGAACGAGGCGGCTCTCGCCGGGAAGCGTTGATCGAATGGCGTTGGCAATGGTGGCGGCAGAGGCCACGAGTCCGCCGACGCCGTTGTCGTCGACCGCCACGATGGCGATGGGTGCCTGCGGCTGTTCCTTCGCGATGCGCTTGTCTGTGGTAACCAGCGTGGTGAATCCGCTGCGTTCCGCAACGGCCAGTAATTCGTTGTCCGGGAGCGAGCGCCAGTCGTGGAAAACGGCGGACTCCACCGCGGCGCCGCCGAGCAACTGGTGGAGTGGCTGGCGTAGGCGCGGCGACACGCCGACGTCAAGGAGGACCTTCACGCGTGGGGTTCAGGAGCGGGCGGCGCAGTCGGGATTGCGGGTTGCGGCGGCACAGACGGCCAACGCCCCGGCACGCAGGACGGCAGTGGCCGCCCTGCGATCGACCTGGAAGTCTTGCAGGAACTCGTCCAACGGAACGCCGTCCTCGATCCAGTCGAAAAGCTGTTGGACGGGAAGGCGCGTCCCGCGGAAACAGGGCACACCGCTCATGCGCGCGGGATCAACCCAAACGGCTTCCTCAAGCTGCATGGGACGATCAGGATCTGTTCCGGCAAACGTCTTCATGGGCGTAGCCGTTTGTGCGCTGCGAACCAACATTGAAAGGATACGCTTGGGGGTGCCGGCGTTCAACGAACCGGTGCGCTGGGGGTGCACGTCAGATTTGTTGCGGGACAAGGAGGAGCGCGGTGGGGCGAAGTTGTCTGTATCATTAGTCCATATACAGTAGGCGTGGAACCCCGACATGGCCCTCAATGATGACATCGAACGACTGCTGCGCGTGCGCCATGAACTGCGCGACGCGCTGGCCGTGACCGACGACCTGCGGCCCGGCGTGCTGGTCGAGATCACCCGCAAGTGCGGCAAGCCGACCTGCCATTGCGCGCGCGACGAGGATCCCGGACACCGCGGCTGGGCGCTGTCGCGCAACGTCGGCGGCAAGCGCGTGAACCGCGGCATACCCCGGCACGCACTCGACCAGACGCGCGCGCAGATCGCCGAGCACGCGCGCTTCAAGGACCTCTGCCGGCAGTTCGTGGAGACCAGCGAGGAACTGTGTCGAGCGCGGCTCAAGGCTGGTCGGGACGCGGGGCGGGACGCCAAAAAAGGGGGCTCCGCGATACGCTGACGGCGACGTTCGCAACGGACCTCACCACCGAGATCGAGGCGCTGTTCGGCGCCGGCGCGGGGCGCGGCGTCGACTTCGAGACGCTGGAGACGACGGTGCGACACCGCGCGCTTGGCTTCGCGGCGCGCCTGCTGGAGGGGCGGCTGAACGCCGACCACGGCGACCACGCCGGACCGCGGCTGCCGTGTGATGGCTGCGGCGGCTTCGCCGCCTACGTGGGCCGGCGTCCCAAGACGGTCACCACCGTGGTGGGGCGGCTGCGCCTGCGGCGCGCCTACTACCACTGCGCCACCTGCGACGCCGGCTGGTGCCCGCGCGACCGCGCCCTCGGCATCGAGCACGCCTCGCTGTCGCCCGGCGTGGTGCGCATGACGGGCGTGGCCGCGGCGCGCGCGAGCTTCGCGGAGACCAGCGCGCTACTCCACGAACTCGCCGGCGTGCTGCTCGGCGCCAAGCAGGCCGAGCGCGTGGCGCGCGCGCTCGGCCGCGAACTGGCCGACGACGAACGCAACACCGTGACCGCCGAGCCGGGCCGCGCGCCGACCATGTATCTGGGCATGGACGGCACCGGCGTGCCGGTGCGCAAGGCGGAACTGGCCGGGCGCGCCGGCAAGCAGCCCGACGGCTCGGCCAGAACGCGCGAGATCAAGCTGGTCGCGGTGTGGAACGCCGCCACGGACGCGCACGGCCGCGAACTGCCGGCGCGCGAACCCGGCTCGGTCAGCTACTCGGCGGCCGTCGAGAGCGCCGCCAGCCGCGACACCGACGCCCAGCCGGCGCCGTTCGCGCAACGCGCCGAGCGCGAGGCGCGCCGCCGCGGCTTCCACCACGCGCGACGCCAGGTGGTGCTCGGCGACGGCGCGCCGTGGATCTGGAACATCGCCGACGAACTGTTCCCCGACGCCGTCCAGATCGTCGACCTGTTCCATGCCAAACAGCACCCGTGGGATGTCGCCAAGGCCATCTACGGACCCGGCACCGACATGGCCGCGCGCTGGGCGCAACGCCGCGCCGACGAACTCGACAACGGCCAGCTCGGCGCCATCCTGCGCGCCCTGCGCCGGCACCCCGGCAACGACGCGGCGCGGCGCTGCATCGACTACATCGGCACCAACCGCCGCCGCATGCGCTACCCGGCGTTCCGCGCCATGGCACTGTGCGTCGGCTCCGGCGTCCTCGAGGCCGGCTGCAAGAACATCGTCGCAACCCGCCTCAAACGCCCCGGCATGCACTGGTCCGTCCCCGGCGCCAACGCCATCGCCGCCCTGCGCTGCGCATTCCTCAGCAACCGCTTCAACAACTTCTGGCAGCGCCGCAAGAACCGCGCCGCATAGAAAATCCAACAAATTTGTCGCGCACCCGTGCGCTGGGGGTGTACGTCTTGAATGTGAGAAATGTGACTGATTGAAGCGGTTCGGTTGATACTGGGTGGCGTTGTGGGTTCCTGACTGACATATTGTCGATATATCAGACAGAAGCGGGGAACGCCATGTCCGAAGCCACGCTCGACGGTCTCGTCGCGCGCCGCCGCGAACTGCTCGACGAGATCGCCGCGATCGGCGACCTGCGTCCGGGCTCGCTCAAGGCCCGCTTCCGCAAGTGCGGCAAGCCCAACTGCCATTGCGCGGCCGACGGCCACCCGGGCCATGGACCGCAGTGGAGCGTCTCGCGCGTGGTCAAGGGGAAGATGCACAGCCGCGCGGTTCCGCCCTGGGCCTTGGAGGAAGCCCGGGGGCAGGTCGAGGAGTGCCACCGCCTGCGCCGCCTCACGGCGGAGCTGATCGAGGTCGGCGGCGCGATATGCGAACGCCGCCTGGCCGACCGCCGCCCGGCCGAGCCGGGAAAAAGGGGGCGCCGGGCGCCGCGTTCGAGGCGCGGCTAGCCCGGATTTCTCACCAAGGTGGTAGCTGAGGTCGTGCCCGTGCCGTAAAATGCAGTTGCGACAAGCACTTACGGGACAAGGAGCACGACCTCATGGGAACGGAGTGTAACGCGGAACAACTGGCGTTTGGAGGTCTTGGGAGACGCAGGGTGGTGGGTGCGTTCGACGGCGAGGAGCTGTCGTCGGACGGCGGCGCGCTGGCGCTGCGGGAGTTGGAGGATCGCGCCGGCATTCTGAAGCGGCTGGCTGGCTGTTTCACCGATCATCGCGCGGCGGGCCGCGTGGAGCACGATGTCGAGACGCTGGTGAAGCAGCGCGTCATGGGCATCTGCCTGGGTTACGAGGATCTCAACGATCACGACGAGTTGCGCCGCGACCGTCTGATGGCGCTGTTGTGCGAGTGTGCGGACGTGACCGGCGCGGGGCGCCGTCGGGCGGCGGATCGCGGGCGGCCGCTGGCCGGCAAGAGCACGCTGAACCGTCTGGAGCTGTCGGTGTTGGAAGCCGCCGCGGCGGATCGCTACAAGAAGGTCGTGGCGGACACCGCGGCGATGGACGCGTTGTTGTTGGAGTTGTTCGTCGAGGCGCACGAGACGCCCCCGGCGGAGATCGTGCTGGACATCGACGCGACGGACGATCCGCTGCACGGCAACCAGGAAGGCCGCTTCTTCCACGGTCACTACGACTGCTACCGTTACCTGCCGTTGTACGTGTTCTGCGGCGAGCACCTGTTGTGCGCGCGTCTGCGCGAGGCGTCGGGAGGGGACGCCGCGGGCGTGCTCGACGAGGTGCGGCGCATCGCGACGCGGCTGCGCGCGCGCTGGCCGGACACGCGCGTCGTGGTGCGCGGCGACGGCGGCTTCTGCCGCGAGTCGCTGATGGCGTGGTGCGAGGCCTCGGGGCTGGACTTCATCCTCGGCCTGCCCCGCAACAGCGTCCTGACGGACATGGTGGCGGCGACGTTGTACGAGACCTACGTCATGGCGGAGATGACGGGGGAGACGACGCGCCGTTACGACGAGTTGCGCTACGCCGCGCGCGGTTGGTCGCGACGGCGGCGCGTGGTGGCGCGCGTGGAGCACTCGCCACTGGGTCCCAACCCGCGCTTCGTGGTGACGAACATCGCGGCGTTGTCCGAGCGGGCCTTGTACGAGGACCTGTATTGCGCGCGCGGCGACATGGAGAACCGCATCAAGGAACAGCAGTTGGACCTGTTCGCCGACCGCACCAGCACGGCGACGCTGCGCGCCAACCAGTTGCGTCTGCTGCTGCACTCGTTCGCCTACGTCATGATGCAGACCCTGCGTCGCGTGGGGCTGGCCGGAACGCGTCTGGCGAAGGCGCAGTGCGGCACGATCCGCAACAAGCTGCTCAAGGTCGGCGTGCGCGTATGCGTCAGCGCGCGACGCATCAAGCTGTCGTTCAGCGAGTCCTGGCCACGCGCGGCACTGTTCCGCCAGGTGCTCGGCAACCTGCACGCCCTCTCGCCACCGCAATAGCGTCGCCCCGCGGCGCTTCTCCCGCTCCTCGAACCACAACGGCGTTTCGCCGCGGCCTCCACTTGCACGCAAACCTTGGCGTGGCCCGATTGGCGCACCAAAACTGCTTGTTTCCCCGTCTCCCACGACTGATTCGCGCCCCAACAGCCCCCACCCAGGCCGATCCGGCACGCAAACCACGACCTCGGCCCGCTGGCAATCAATATCGCACACCGTTCCGACGCCTCTCGGCTCAGTGGTGAGAAATCCGGGCTAGCGACGGCGCTGGACGCCGAGGCGGCGCGGTTGGTGGGGGACGGCTTGCCGGGCGCGGTCGGGTTCGAGCGGCTGGAGCGCACCTGCCGCGACGTCGCCCTGGGCACGATGGCGAAGGCGCTGGCGGCGACGCTGAACGCCGACCGCTCGGACGAGCGCGGGCCGTGGCTGGCGTGTCCGCGCCGGGACGAGCCCGGCCACGGAGGCGGCGCCGCGCGCCATGCCGGGCGGCGCGCGAAGACCTTCGTCACGGCGCTCGGGGAGATGGAACTGGTGCGCGCGTGGTACCACTGCGACGCTTGCGGCCGCGGCTTCGCGCCGCGCGACCGGGAACTCGGCTTCGGCGACGGCGGTCTGTCGCCGGCGGTGCTGCGCATGGTCGGCAGCGCGGCCGGCGAGGTGAGCTTCGCCACGGCCGGTTCCCTGCTGCACGAACTGGCGGGCCTGAACGTCGACGCCAAGACGGTGGAGCGCCGCGCCGAGGCGCTCGGCCGCGAGATCGCCGCGGACGAACGGGACCGGGTCGCGGCCGGGCCCGCCACCGCGCCGACGCTGTATCTCGGTCTCGACGGCACCGGCGTGCCGGTGCGCGGGGCCGAGACCGAAGGGCGGGCCGGCAAGCAGCCGGACGGTTCCGCGAGGACGCGCGAGGCGAAGCTCGCGGTGGTGTGGTCCGCCGAGCGCACCGGCGCCGACGGCGCCCCGGCGCGCGACCCCGGCTCGGTCACCTGCACCGCCGCCATCGAGTCCGCCGCCACGCGCGACACCGACACCGTTCCCGCGCCCTTCGCGCGGCGCGTCGTGCGCGAGGCCGCGCGGCGCGGCTTCGGGGCCGCCGAACGCCGCGTGGTGCTCGGCGACGGCGCGGCCTGGATCTGGAACATCGCCGCGGAGCACTTCCCCGGCGCCGTCGAGATCGTCGACGTGTTCCACGCCGCCGAACACCTGCACGACATCGCCAAGGCCGTCTACGGCAACGACAACGACCTCGCGCGCGTCTGGGCGGAGCAGCGCCGCGGCGAGCTCCTCGCCGGCGCCTTCGACGACCTGCTCCGGGCCGTCGGCGCCCACGCCGGCCGCTGCGAGGAGGCCCGCAAGGGGCGCGCCTACTTCGCCGGCAACCGCCGCCGCATGGACTATCCCGGGTTCCGCGCCCGGGGACTGTGCATCGGCAGCGGCGTCGTCGAGGGCGCCTGCCGGAACGTCGTCGCCAGCCGCCTCAAGCGCGGCGGCATGCGCTGGACCGTCGCCGGCGCCGACGCCATCCTCGCCCTGCGTTCCTACATCGTCAGCGACCGCTTCGACGACTTCTGGCGGCGCCGCGCAGCCGCAGAATGACCTTCATCTCACAATCAAGACGTACACCCGTGCGCTGGTGCTCTGGGACACTGGTTTCGCCGGCCGGGTGAACCGGTCTGGTGACTGTCTGCCGGGCATCGGAAGGCGGTTCGGCAAACGGACACCTGTCGGACGGCAGCTTCGCTCGTGCGCATGAGACCCGACGTCACTGACCGAAACCGCTGTGGGCGTTCGGAAGGCCCGCACGGGAATCAACGTGGCTGGCGGGTCCATCGGCTCTCCGGTGATCGGCAGCAAGAATGGAGCGTCTCGGTCTCACGCAATTGGCGCAGTACGTTTGAAGAAGAGGACGGCCGCATCGACGGCTTGAACCTGGAGGACTACCACTGATGGCTAGCCGCGAACTCAACGTACGCATGACACCGTCGCACCCGGGCGATTTCATTCGAGTCGAGGTCATCGAGGAACTCGGCCTTGACGTCACCAGGGCAGCCGAGATTCTCGGTGTACGGCGGGCGACGCTCTCCGCGCTGCTGAACGGACGAGCCGGCATGTCGGCCGAGATGGCCCTGCGTGTCGAGAAGGCGTTCGGCCTGAGTATGGAGATGCTCTTGCGCATGCAAGCCTGGCATGACGCTTCCCGAATGCGGGCTCGCGCACGCGAGGTCACCGTCGAGCCTTATCGATCCGCGTGACTTGCTCTGCGCGCCCACGACACCCGCACCGCCGCACTTGCGGCCCTGGAGCGCTCCGCCGACACTGACCACTGAACCGCCGTGAATCGACCAGGGGAGCCGCCGGCATGCTGACCGGAGCCTGTCTGTGCGGGGACATCGCATTCGAGATCGACGGGCCGGTGGACGTGCTCGGACACTGCCACTGCTCCATGTGCCGCAAGTTTCACGGCAGCGCCTTCGCTACTTTCGCGGCGGCCGCGCCGCAGGACTTCCGTTGGGTACGCGGAGCGCAGCGGGTCAAGACGTACGCGTCGTCCGCAGCGTGCTACAGGCGCTTCTGTCCGCGGTGCGGATCCGCCGTCCCGACGACCGGCGATGGCTTCCCCTTCGTGCTGGTCCCCCTGGGCAACGTCGCCGAAAATCCCGGCGTGCGCCCGCGCCTCCACATGTTCACCGGCTCCATGGCGCCCTGGGACACCATCGTCGACGACCTGCCGCAATACGCCGCGATGCCCCCGGACTACGCCGCCACGGCCATGGTGGTGGACCGTCCCGACCGGGCGCCGAGAACGCCGGGCGCCATCGGGGGAAGCTGCCTCTGCGGCGCGGTGGCCTTCGAGTTCGACGGCCCGCCGCTGCGGATGTACCACTGCCACTGCTCGAGATGCCGGCGCGCCGTGAGCGCCGCCTACCAGACCGTCCTGCGCGTGCCGCGCAGCGGACTCCGCTGGCTTGCCGGCGCCGACCAGGCGACCGGGTACCGACTCCCCGGAACCCGCTTCGAGTGCGCGTTCTGCAGCACTTGCGGTGCCCGGGTTCCCTGGGCGCGCGAGGAGGAGCTGGCCGTGCCCGCGGGCTGTCTCGACGGGGACCCGGGCGTGCGCCCGACGGACCAGATCTTCACGGACTCGCGCGCGGCCTGGACCGTGCTGGACGAAAGGCTCGCAACGCGGGGCTGAGGGGCGCGCGCCGCGTCAGTCGGCGGGCGCCCTGCGCGCCCTGAGCTCCGTGAGAATCTCCGCGTGCCGGCGCTCGCTCAGTTGATACATGCCCATGAAGGCGACGCCCACCGCGATGATCGTCCAGAAGAGCGGGCCGGACATGAACAGGAGGCCGTTGAGCGCTTCCGGGCCCACTTCGCCCACCACGGCGTTCTGCGGAAAGGCGATGAGGTCCAGCCCGAAGCCGGCGACCAGGCCCCCGACCCCCGAGGTGGCCTTCATCGCGAACGTGCGGATGGAGAACACGACCCCCTCGGATCGGTGCCCGGTCCGGTACTCGTGGTCGTCGGCGACGTCGACGAGCTGCGAGTCGATCACGATCGGCAACAGCGCCCCCGCCACGTAACTGAGCGTGAGGGGAGCGAACAGCGCCGGCAGCAGCCACGCCGAGTCGTTGGCCGGAAAGAAGCCGAGCATGCGCAGGACGTACGGCAACCCGACCAGGAAGGCGCTCACGCTGCAGGACCAGATCAGGGTGCGCTTCTTGTCCAACCGTTTCGTCAGCCAGGCCGCCAGCGGAATGGCGACGAGGATGCCCGGCAGGGTCACGAAGCGCTGTATGGTCAGCTGCTCCGTCGATATCTCGAACACGTAGATGTACGTGTAGGTCGAGACCACGGCGATGATGCCGAAGGAGGCGGCCAGCACCAGCCAACTGATACAGACCGCCAGGTAGGAACGGTTGGTGAGCAGATGCCGCAGTTCACCCAGGTACGCGCGCACCCGGATCTCGCGCGCGGGGTTCGGGTGCAGGTACGGAATCTGGTCCCGCGTGCCGAAGGTACACACCATCAGGGACACGACGATCATCACCGCGCCTGCCGCGGCCAGAAGCGGGTAGCGGCTCTCGTTGAGCAGCCCGTTGCCGTACCCCTCCGTCGTCGGAAAGATCACCAGCAGGAGGAGCACCCCGAACCCGACTCCGCCCGCCATCCCCACCACCGCGTTGTAGCCGAAGATCGACGTGCGCTCGTGGTAGTCGTCGGTCAACTCCGCGCCGAGGGCCGCGTGGGGCACCGTGTAGAAGGTCTTGGCGATCCGGACCAGGATCATGAACAGCAGGAACCAGGCGAACAGCCCGGCTTCCGAGAGCCCCCCGGGCGGCTGGTACAGGCAGTAGAAGGCGATCGCGAGGGGGAACGCCGAGAGGAACATCAGCGGGTGGCGGCGACCCCAGCGGCTCCTGAACTGGTCGGAGAAGGCGCCGACGATCGGGTCCGAGATCCCGTCGACGACGCTGGCGACCAGGAACACGACGCCGCACAGGGTCGCGGAGAGGCCCAGCACCTGGTTGTAGAACAGCATCGTCGCGAAGCTGGCCGCGCCCACCACGGCTTCTTCCAGCGCGCCGGAAGAGAACGCGAGCTTGGTGCGCAGGGGGAGGCGTCGCGACCGGTCGATCATTCGGGTGTCAGGAGCGTGCGCCGGGCGCCGCGTTCGTTCAACTGTCCAGCGCGGCAAGCACCTTCGGCGGCGACATCGGCAGGTCCCGCAGACGCAGGCCCACCGCGTCGTGGATGGCGTTCGCGACCGCCGCCATCGGCGGCGCGATGGGCACTTCGCCGACGCCCCGGACGCCGTGCGGATGAGCGTCGTTCGGCACCTCGACCACCACGGTGTCGATCATGGGCAGGTCCGACGCCACCGGAATGCGGTAGTCCAGGAAGCCCGGGTTCTCGAGGCGGCCCGAGGCGTCGAAGATGTACTCCTCGTTGAGCGCCCAGCCGATGCCCTGCGCGACGCCGCCCTGCATCTGGCCCTCCACGTAGCCGGGGTGGATGGCGCGGCCGGCGTCCTGCACGGCCGTGTAGCGCACCACCTCGACGCGACCGGTCTCGGTGTCGACCTCGACGTCGCACACGTGGGTGGCGAACGCCGGTGCGGCGCCCTGCGCGTTCACCGATACCTGCGCGGCGATCGGGCCGCCCGTCCGCGCCGCCTGCGAAGCGAGGTCCGCGAGCGACAGTGGCTCGAAGTCCCCCGCGTTGCTGCCCGCCGGATGGGCATGGCCGTCCTTCCACTCGACGGCGTCGGGGTCGATGTCCCAGAGGATGGCCGCCCGTTCGCGCAGTTGCATGATCACCCGCTCGGTGGCCTCCGAGACCGCCGTGCCGGCCGAGAAGGTCACGCGGCTGCCGCCGGTCGTCGCGCTGAAGCCGATGGTGTTGGTGTCGCCCACCTGCGCACTGACGTTGCGGTAGTGAATGCCGAGGGTCTCGGCGACGATGTTCACCATCGACGCACGCGAGCCGCCGATGTCCGGGTGGCCCGTCGTGACCGCGACCGTGCCGTCCTCGTTGACGTTCACCTGCGCGCTCGACTCGCCGCCGACGTTGAACCAGAAGCCGCTCGCGACCCCGCGGCCCTGGCGGACGTTGTTCGGCGCCGCCTTCGGTGCCGACTTCGGTGCCGACTTTGGTGCCGAGTAGTGTGGATGCGCCCGGGCCGCCTCGAGGGTCTCCTCGAAGCCGATCCGGCGGTACGTGGGGCCGTACGCCGCGCGCGTGCCCTCGCGCGCCGCATTGACGAGCCGCAACTCGATGGGGTCGATGTCCAGTGCGCGCGCCAGTTCGTCGATGACCGACTCCACGCCGTAGGCGGCGATGGGCGATCCGGGCGCCCGATAGGCATTGCACTTGGGCCGGTTCGCCACGACGTCGTAGCCGACGACCCGGACATTGTCTATGGCGTACGGCGCGAACGCGCAGTTCGACGCCGCCCGCACCGGCGAGCCCGGGAACGCGCCCGCCTGGAACCGGAAGGTCGCTTCCGCCGCGACGATGCGTCCGTCGCGCCGGGCGCCGATCCGGACGGTGTTCGACGAACCCGCCGTCGGTCCGGTCGCGCAGAAGACTTCCTCGCGGGTCATCACCATCTTCACCGGGGCGCCGGCCTGGCGCGACAGGGTGTAGGCGAGGGGCTCGAGGTAGACGATCGTCTTGCCCCCGAAGCCGCCCCCGATCTCGGCGGGAATGGCGCGGATGTCGGAAAGCCGGGCGCCCGTCATGCGGGCGGTGGCGTTCCTGACCATGAAATGGCCCTGGCTGGAGCTCCAGATCGTCGCGCGCCCGTCGGCCGCCACGCTGACCAGACAGGCATGGGGTTCGATGTAGCCCTGGTGCACCGGCCTGGTCCTGAAGTGCCGCTCGATGACGACGTCCGCCCCCGCGAACCCGCCGTCGATGTCGCCGAGCGTGATCGTCATGCGGCTCGCGACGTTGGTCGGCGCGTCCGGCGCCGACTCGTCGCCCTGCGTGCGCAGGAAGTCGTGCAGCACCGGCGCGTCGGGTTGCATCGCCTCGTCGACGTCGAGGACCCATGGCAGCGGCTCGTAGTCGACCTCGATCAGTTCCAGCGCCGCCTCGGCAGCCTCCGGCGTCGCCGCGGCGACCGCCGCCACGGCGTGTCCCGCGTACAGGGCCTTGTCGCGCGCCATGACGTTGCGGCTCACGAAGCGCAGGTCGGCGGGACCGACCATCACGGGCTTGTCGAGCGGGAACTGCACGAGGTCGTCGCCGGTCATCACGGCCTTCACACCCGGCGCCGTGGCGGCACGATCGATGTCGATCGACCGGATGCGCGCATGCGGGTGCGGGCTGCGCAGCACCTTGCCCCAGAGCATGCCGGGTTGGGCGAAGTCGGCGCCGAACGCCGCGCGCCCGGTGACCTTGTCTTCGCCGTCGGGGCGGATCGTGCTCTTGCCGATCCACCGGTTGTTCGTTTCTTCGCCCACGATCATCCCCCACGCAACCCCAGCGCACTCCTTGCGCACTCCTTGCACCCCCTTTGTGCCCCCTTTGCGCCCGAAGGCCTGTTCGAGTCGGCCTGGCCCGCGCCTCGTCAGCCGCCGGCCGTGGCCGGAACCATCGATGGCACGGACGCGCCGCCACCGTAAACGACAGGCCGGAACCGGTCAAACGCGCGCCGTGTCGACGCTGATCCCCGGATCAGGTCCGTCGAGGGTGCGTGAGGCCGAGGAGACGGAGTGCCTCGATAGACCTGATAGACCTCATCCGGGGATCAGGGGATGCCGCCAGGCGGTATGCTTCCCCGTTTGCCGCACCCGAGGAAACGCCCATGCTCATGCCGAACGCGCTGCGCGCCAAGCTCGACCGCGACCAGCCGACGATCAGCACGCACTTCATGTTCGCCGACGCCGACATCCCGGAGATCATCGGCGACACGGGGCTTTTCGACTACGCCGAGTTCGTCGCGGAGTACTCGACCTTCGACATGGGGCTCCTCTACCACCTCGCCCGCGCGGGCCAGTGCGGCGGCAACCTGCCGCTCATGATCAAGCTCGACCAGGAAGGCCAGGGGTTCTGGGCGCAGGCCGCCCTCGGCGCCGGGTTCAAGGCCGTGCTCTTCACCGACATCCGTTCGCCGGAGGACGTCGACACCTGCCACCGCGTCATGGCGCCGGACACGCCGAACACCGGCGGCGCCATGGGCGTGAAGCTGCGCCGGCCCGCGCTCACGAGCTACGACACCACCGCCTATCTCGCGGACCTCGAGTCCATCGTGTTCGCAATCATGATCGAGAAGAACGTGACGGTCGACAACATCGACGCCGTCATGGAGCGGGCCCGGGAACGGGGCGTCGACATGACCCAGTGGGGACCCGCGGACTTCAGCTTCTCGCGCGGCAATCCGGGGCTCCAGGGCACGCCGGAGATCCGTGTCTTCGAGGAACTCGTCATCGCCAAGTCCCTCGAGTACGGCATCCGGCCCCGCGCCGAGATCGGCGCCGTGGAGCAGGCGCAACGCTACATCGACCTCGGCGTGCGCGACTTCTGCATCGGCTGGGACCGCTTCATCCTGCGCGCGGCGCTGGCGGACCTGGGCGAGGGCATGCGGAAGCTGACGGAGGCACTGTAGGGGACGGGCTTGTCCCGTCCCGTCTCCAATTCATGGGCGACCCGGACCAGGCTTGTCCCGTCCCGTCTCCAATTCACGCAAATCCCGGCCGGCGAGCGCCGCCCTTGCGCAATGGCATAATGCTGGGTTTTCCGCACGCCAAACGGGGGACAACCATGGCTCACGATCTCGTCATCCGCAACGGGCTCATCGTCGACGGCATCGGCAGCGAGCCGGCGCACGGCGACCTCGCCATCGACGGCGACACCATCTCCGCGGTCGGTGTAGTCGACGGCCGCGGGCGGGAGGAAATCGACGCCGACGGCCACGCGGTCACCCCCGGTTTCGTAGACCTCCACACCCACTTCGACGCCCAGGCGGGGTGGGATCCGCTCCTGACGCCGGTCTCCTGGCACGGCGTGACCACGGCCCTGTTCGGCAACTGCGGCGTCACCTTCGCCCCCTGCAAGCCCGCCGACCGGGACTTCCTGGCCGGCATGATGGAGACCGTCGAGGACATCCCGAAGGACGCGATCCTGAACGGACTGGCCTGGGACTGGGTCTCCTACGGCGAATATCTCGATTCGATCGAGAAGCTGAATCCGGCCATCAACATCATCGGCCTCGTCGGCCACTGCGCCTCGCGCTTCTACGTCATGGGCGAGCGCGCCATCGACGGCCAGCCCACGGAAGACGAGATCCGCCAGATCGCGGAACTCGTCGGCAACTCCGTCAAGGAAGGCGCCATCGGCTTCTCGTCGAACCGCCTGCCCGGCCACGTGCTGCCGGACGGACGCTCCATTCCGGGCACGTACGCCGAGAGCGCGGAACTCGCCGCCATCGCCAGGGCCGTCGGCAAGCACAACGGCATCCTGCAGTTCGTACTGAACTACGCGAACCTCGACGAGGAGATGGCGCTGATCACGGAGCAGGGCGTGCACGCCGGGACCCGGCTGCTGTTCAGCGCCCCGATGGTGTCCGGCGCCAACGGCCAGTCCGGGTACGCCGACGCGATCACGCGGATGCGCGCCGAGGGCGTGGACGTCAGCGGTCTGACGCTGCCGCGCAGCGGCGGGTTCGTCTCCAGCCTCAAGAGCGGCACGTTCATGCCGGGCGTGCAGTGGAAGAAGCTGCGGGCGATGGACTTCGAAGGGCGTCTGGCCGCGATCCGCGACGAGGCGTTCCGCCAGGAACTGGTCGAGGAAGCACGCGCCAGCGCGCAACTCGAGGCAGTGGTCGAGAACGCCTACTGGCTCGGCGACACGGACCGTCCCGCCTACACGCGCAACTCCGACGAGAGCCTCGCAAACCTGGCGCGGGCCGCCGGCGAGCACCCCGCCGAGACGTGGCTCCGGTACATGCTCGAAACGGACGGCGAGGCGCAGTTCCACGTGCGCTTCTTCAACCTCGACCTCGACGCCCTCCCCGCCTTCCTGTCGGAGGACTGGGTCCTGCCGGGCATCGGCGACGCCGGCGCGCACGTCAGCCAGATCATGGATTCCGGCTGGACCAGCTTCCTGCTGTCGCACTGGTACCGCGAGCACGGTGTGTTCACGCTGGCCGAGGCCGTGCGCAAGATGACCAGCGCCCAGGCGCGGGTGATCGGGCTGCACGACCGCGGCGTCCTGCAGGCCGGCAAGCGCGCCGACGTGAACGTGATCGACCTCGACCGGGTCGCGGAGCGCCAGCCGCAACTCGTACACGACTTCCCCGGCGGCGCGCCGCGGCTGATCCAGAAGGCGCGCGGCTACCGGGCGACCGTATGCAACGGCGACGTCATCCTGCGCGACGACGAGCACACCGGGGAGCGGTCCGGACGGGTGTTGCGCAACGGCGCCGCCGCGTAGGCGCCAGCGATTGCGTTGACGTTCCGGCCGCGGCGCGCCCCGAACGTCAACGCCCGCCGCGTAAGGCCCGAGGCCCGCTCCTGCGCGCCTACGCGTCCTCGAGCACCCGGTACCACTCCCAGCGCAGACCTTGGGGCTCGTGCGCCCAGACCTTGTTCTGCACGGCGTGGCAGCAGGTTTCCTCGACCTCGATCTCGTGCGACAGCCCGCCCTGCCGGATCCGTTCGGTCGCCGCGCGGACATCCGCGTCATCGAACACTTCGATACCGAGGTGATTCAGGCGCTCCGAGGCCTCCGGCGCCTCGAACAGCACGAGCTTGAGCGGCGGCTCATCGATCGCGAAGTTCGCGTAGCCCGGCTTGCGCTTGGCCGGCGCCGTGTCGAACATCGTCGAGTAGAAGTCCACGGCCGCGTCGAGATCGCGAACGTTGAGGGCGAGTTGGACGCGCATGTCGATGGTCTCCTCGTCTTGGCCCGTCAGGGTACAGGGAGGATAGTGGGGGCGGGATCGGCGCGGACAACCCACCGCGCGACGCGGACTCCGCGCGCGGTGTTCACCCGGCTCCCTGCTCCGACGCCCACCGCCGAACGATCGGCGCCACCTCGGCCAGCCGCGTCACCACCTCGTCGTAGTCTCGCGGGCGTCCCTCCGGCCACCGGCTCCGCGCGATCCAGATCGTTCGCATGCCCGCCGCGCGACCCCCGCCGATGTCGTGCTCGGGACTGTCCCCCACCATCACGCAGCGCGGCGGAGCGACGCCGAGCCGCGCGCAGATCTCCTCGAAGATCGCCGGCTCCGGCTTGCGCATGCCGAGGACGCCCGAAATGGCCACGGCGTCGGTCAGCGCGTCGAGGCCGCTGTTGCCGATCTTCGCGGACTGGCTGAGTTCGCCGCCGTTGGTGACGATCCCGAGCCGGAGCGGACGCAGCCGCCGCAGGATCTCCTTCGCGCCCGGGTAGAGGACCGGCCGGTCCCAGGCGGTCGTGCGATAGGCGTGGACGACTGTCTCGGCGGTCCTGCCCAGGTCGAAGTGCGTGGCAAGCCAGGTGTAGAGACCCTCGGCCGGACGCCGCCCACGCTCGTCGCGCGCAAGGACGGTTGCGACGAACTCGGCCTCGGAGATGTCCAGCGACGCCCCGGCATGGAGCCATCGGGCGAAGCGGGCAACGGCCGGCGCGCGGGCGTGCAGGGTCTCGTCCAGATCGAAGAGCACGGCTTCGAGCTGCACGGCCGCCTCTGCTACAGGGACAGCTACAGGGACAGCCCGACCGCGGCGAACCAGTACCGCCCCAGGGCGTCGTAGAGGCCCGGGAAGGTGTTGCCGTTGCCGAATATCGACGGTCCCGCCGCCTGGCCGACGATGGGCGGCTCCTCGTCGAAGACGTTGTTCATGCCGGCGCGCACTTCGATCTTCCCCGTGACGTTCCAGATCCCCGCGAGGTCGAAGTAGGAGACGGAGCCGAGGTCCGCGCCGGCGAGGCCCCGGTCTTCGGCCTCGTCGAGGTAGCGCCACAGCGCCGTCGCCGTGATGCTCCACGGCGTCGTCCAAACGACCCGCAGACTGTTGCGCAGCGTGGGGGTGGGGAAGCCGCAGACGAAACCCCACTTGCCGGCGCAGGACTCCGTCGGCGCGCCGGCCAGTTCCTGCTGGTCCCACCGGTCGATCCAGGACAGGATGTTGGTCGCGCGAATGCTCCCGAAGCCGCCCACCTCGAAGGTGTACTCCACGATGACATCCACCCCGGCGACCTCCTCGATGGCCAGGTTGTCCGCGAGAGCGACGATGTGCCCGCTGGCGCTCAGGTCGGACCCGATCCAGAGGTCTCCCGGCCGGCCGCGCCGGACCTGCTCGCAGAGCGGGAGGTTGCCATCCAGGCACTCGTTCAGGACGAACTCCGGCGTCAGGTTGCCGATGCCCTTTTCTATCTCGACGTGGAAGTAGTCGACGGTGATGTCGAGACCGGGAACGAACGGCGGCGACAACACCGCACCCACGGACCAGGTGTCCGCCGCTTCCGGTTCGAGACCCGGATTGCCGCCCTGCAGGAAGTTGTACTGGGCCGCCGGCGAGTGCGAGATGTTGCCGAACTGCGCCGCCGTCACGCCGCTGCGCGCACATTCGTCGAAGGTGCGGCCGGCCGCCGTCACGCCGTTCTCCACAGGCCCGCCGCACGGGTCGGCGGCCATGTCGAACAGGTTGAATCCCCGCGGCTGAAAGAGTTCTCGCACGTTGGCCGCCCGTAGCGCCCGCTGCCGGCTCGCACGGAACTTCACCGCCTCGTTGACGGCCCACCCGGCGCGCACGCCGAACGTGTCCGTCGAGATCCCGTAGTCGTAGTCCGAGTAGCGGAAACCCAGGTCGAGGCGCAGCTCCTCCGCGAACCGGCGTCCCTCCACGAGCGGCACGTTGGCCTCCACGAACGCTTCGAACACGTCGTAGCCACCGCTGACCGGGTTCGTGGCGCCGCCCTGCCCGGCCCCTTCGCCGGCCTGGAAGTTCTGGTCCGGATTGAAGTCGAGGTTCTCCTCCCGGAACTCGACGCCGAAAGCCACCGCAACGCCCGTCTCCGCGCTCGGCAGGCGCCAGCCGTACGCGCCGAGGTCTCCCTCGAGGTGACCCGCCACAACGAGCTGGTCCGTGGTGCCCCTCGCGAACAGCGGCAGCACGATGTAGTCGAGGGCCGCCTGCGTGACCCCGCCGGTCTCGAAGACGTTCCACGGCACGCAGCCCGGGTCGGAACCATCGACCACCGAGCGGCAGACGATCTCGCCCGTGCCCGGATGGCGCGTGGCGTCGAGCGCCCGGCGAATCCGCGTCGTGCCGAGGTCGTTCAGGTAGGTGTTCTCCATGCTGACCTCGGCGTACTGCAGGAAGCCGTGGTAGTGCCAGTGTTCCGCGAGGTCGCCGCGCACGCCGAAGACGCCGCGGAACGTGGTGTGGCGCAGGTCCTGCTGGCGGTTGCCGCCCTCCACGTTGCGCCGCCCGATGTAGACGGTCTGCACGTCCTCGGGACCGAGCCCGAACGATCCGCACACCGCCTCGAACTGCTGCGCCGACAGGAGCGGGTTGCCGCACTGGAGCGTGTTGGTGACGAAAAAGGCGCCGGAGGGCGCGATCTGCGACAGCGTGCGGTCGTCCATGAACATCAGCTCCGTGAACACCTCCGCGCGGGCGCCGATCTCGTGGTGGGCGAAGGCGCCGGCGGCGTACTGCTCGTCCGGGCGCTGGTAGTAGTTGAGGGGCCCGTAGTTGAAGGTCTCGCCCTGCCGGCGCACGAACTCGCGGCCCTGGACGATGTAGTCGAACGTGTCGTCCCCGAACAGGCCGAAGTCCGTGAACCGGCCCTGAGGGATGGTCGACGAGCCGTAACAGAACGTCGTGTCGTCGGAGAGCGCGCAGGAACCATAGTCCCGGTCGCGCTGCCACACGGGCTCGATGTCCCGATAGGTCGCATACGCCGTGGCGTTGCCCCGGCCGCCGTCGAAGTTGCCGCCGAGCACGAGGGAGGCGTAGGACACTTCCCCGTCCGAGACGCTGCCGCGGGCGACCGGGTAGTCCGACGCCTCGACGACGCGGCGCCACCGGGACGAGTCGTTGTCGTGCCCGTACCGGCTGAACTGGTAGTCGATCCGCAGGCCCTCGAAGTCGTCCCTGAGCCGAAAGTCCACCACGCCCGCCACCGCGTCCGAACCGTAGACCGCCGACGCGCCGCCGGTCAGCACCTGCACGCTCTCGACCAGGGCGCCGGGAATCTGGTTCACGTCCGCGCCGCCGCCCTGCAGCGGCGACCCGATCGGCAACCGCCGGCCGTTGACCAGCACGAGCGTCCGCAGCGTGCCGAGGTTGCGCAGGTTCAGGGTTGCCGTGCCCGTCGCGCCGTTGGACTGGCTGGTGTTCTGGCCCGAGAACACCTGCGGCAGCGTGCGCACCATGTCCTCGACGCGGACCGTGCCCTGGAACAGCAGTTCGTCCGCGTCCACCTCCGTGACCGGGCTCGAACTGACGAGGTGCGCGCGATGCAGGTGCGAACCGGTGACGACGATCTCCTCGATCTCGCCGTGCCCGGCGTGTTCCGCGTCCTCCGCATCCTCCGCGGCGGACCACGTCCCCGCCGCGAGCGCTGCGATGACGTACGCCCATGGGTGGGGTATGTGCATGGTCCGGGTCCCGATGGGAGCTCGCCAGGGTCCGACAGGCTGCTGGTGAACAACGACCGCGGGCGCCGACCACCACGCTGGCAAGGCGCTCCCGCGCTCGGGGAACGATGGCGCGATATGGTACCGTACCGGGGACGGTTCCGGCGGCCAGCGGGCGTCTCGGCCACCGGAATCACCGCTCGCAGAGGGAGGGTCGATGCCGAACCGCTTCGTACAGGCCGCGCTTTCAGGGCTGGTCGCCGTACTGCTCGCCGCCTGTGCGCCGGCGCCGTCGCCGGAGCACTACGAACCGGCTTTCGTCGCGTCACGGACGCCGGACGGCGATCCCGACCTGAACGGCATCTGGCAGGCCATGAACACCGCACACTGGGACCTCGAGGCCCATGCGGCCCGCCACGGACCGGCGCCCATGGTCGGCGCGCTCGGCGCGATCCCGGCGGGGCTTTCCGTCGTCGAGGGCGGGACCATCCCCTACCAGGAGGAGGCCGCCGAGCAACGGGCGACCAACCGCGCCAACTGGCTGGCCCTCGACCCCGCCGTGAAGTGCTACATGCCCGGCATTCCGCGAGCCGTCTACATGCCGTTCCCATTCCAGTTCGTGCAGACGCCGGAGGCGATCCTGGTCGCGTACGAGTTCGCGAGCACGAGCAGGGTCATTCACCTCGACCGGCCCGGGACCGCGGCGGACCTGCCGGCCTGGATGGGCTATTCGCTCGGACACTGGGAGGGCGACACGCTGGTCGTCGACGTGTCGGCGCAGGTGGCGGACACCTGGTTCGACGCCTCCGGGAACTTCCACGGCGACGCCCTGCAGGTCGTCGAGCGCTACACCCCGACCGGGCCGAACACCCTGTGGTACGAGGCCACGATCGAGGACCCCAACGTCTTCACGCGGCCGTGGAAGATCTCCATGCCCCTGTACCGGCGGCTGGAGCCCAACGCCCAGATACTCGAGTTCAAGTGCGTCGAGTTCGCCGAGGAGGCCACCTACGGACACCTGTACAGGCGTGACTGACCACCACGACCCCAAACCGGACCAGACGAATCGGATACGACCGAACAGGAGGTTTCCGATGCCACGAAGCAACAGAAGCACCAGACATCGTCCCCGACACGGCCGGGCCGCCGCCTTCCGCGCCGCCATCGCACTGGCGTGCGCGACGGCGGTTGCGGCCCAGGAGGCGCCGAGGACATCCTGGGGCGTGCCCGACCTGCAGGGCACCTGGGACTTCCGCACGCTCACGCCGATGCAGAGGCCCGAGAAGTACAAGGATCGCGCCTTCCTCACGCCCGAGGAAGCGGCGGCCTTCGAGAGAGAGGTTGCAGAGGGCCGCTCCAACCCCGAGGAACGGACCGGACAGTCCGACGTGGACCAGGGGTACAACGCCGGTTTCCTCGAACTCGGAACGCAGCTCTCGAAGACCATGCGCACGTCACAGATCGTCGACCCGCCGAACGGCCGGCTCCCGGCGCTGACCGACGCGGCCCGTTTCCGTTACGCCGAGTGGCGCGAGGCCTGGAGCCGCCCGCCGCGCACCGCCGCCGACCGCCCGCCCTCCACCCGCTGCCTGATCGGCTTCAACGCCGGGCCCCCGATGGCCTCGGGCGCCTACAACAACAACATGCGCCTCTTCCAGGCGCCGGGTTACGTGGCGATCCTGAACGAGATGGTCAACGAGCACCGCATCATCCCCCTCGATGGCCGCGACCACGTGCCCGCCAACGTGCGCCTGTGGAAGGGCGACTCCCGCGGTCGCTGGGAAGGCGACACCCTGGTCGTGGAGACCGTCAACTTCACGCCGCACACGACGTTCAGCGGCGCCGGGATGAACATGCACCTGACCGAGCGGTTCACGCGTATCGACGCCGACACCCTCGGTTACGAGTACACCGTGGACGACCCGGAGATGTTCGAGGCGCCGTGGTCCGTGGAGACGGAGATGCGCGCCACCGGGGACGATATCTTCGAGTACGCGTGCCACGAGGGCAACTACGCCATGCGGCTCATGCTGTCCGGCGCGCGCCGCCAGGAACAGGACGGCGTCGACGACGACACCTGGCTGCCGAGCTGGTACAAGTGGATGCCGACGAAGGCCGAGGTCGGCCAGTAGGGGACGGGCTTGTCCCGTCCCGTCTCGATTGCGTGCATGGCCTCGACACGGGCGACGACAAGCGTCGCCCCTACACCTCGCGTCGCCGGGGCAGGGCGGTGTAGGGGACGGGCTCGTCCCGTCCCGGCGCGACCTGCGGTCGCATCGCAGTTTCGCTGGCGCGAAACTGCCCTGTTGGCGAAGGTGTTCGGCGACCTGCAGGGCGGGCGACCACAAGGCTCGCCCCTACGGCTGCGCCTCCCGCCCCGCCATCGCCCGCGAGATCACGTACTGGCGGATGAGTTCCGCGTCCTCCGGGGTCAGCACGTCCGCGTAGCCCATCATCCCCTCCTCCCGCAGCGAACCGCCGAGCACGATCGCCGCGAACTGTGCATGCGTCTCGGCGCTCATCATCTTGAGATCCGCCATCAGCGGCAGCTCCGTGCTGTCGCCGTGGCACCACATGCAGGCCTCGTGGTACAGCGCGCCGCCGCGCTCGATCTCGTCGGCGCCGGCCGTGAGGGGCGGAGGCTCGGGAATCTCGCGCGGGCGTTGGGGCGGCGCCGGCCAGTCCGCGGCACCGTCGAGCGCGAACACCAGCAGGCTGCCGAAGTTCTCGTGCAGGTTCGTGGCCGACGCGAGGATCGCGACGTACTGCGTGCCGTCGACCGCGTAGGAGATCGGGGGCGCGCTGATCGCCCCGTACGTCTGGAACTCCCACAGCGCTGACCCGTCGTCCGCGTCGTACGCGACGAACGGACCCATCTCGCCGCCCTGAAACACCAGGCCCCCCGCCGTCGCGAGGACGCCGCCGTTGTTCCAGGTGGCGTTGTCGGCCGACCACAGCGTCGCCCCGGTCAGCGGATCGAAGGCCTTCAGCCGGCCGTGCGTCTCCGGCACCGGCCCCGCGGCCTCGACGGCATGCGCGCGGGGACCGCCCACGCGCACGCCGAAGCTCATCCCGACCTCGTTCAGCTTGAACACGCCCGTCCGCACGAACTCCTCGGGAAGCGCAAAGAAGAACGGCGCCTCCTGGGTCGGGAGGTACATGACGCCGCCCTCCGGATCGAACGACATCGCGTGCCAGTTGTGTCCCCCGGCGGCGCCCGGCTGGACCCACTTCGGGTCCTCGTCGTAGTACATGTCGGGATTCTCCACGGGCCGCCCGGTCTCCATGTCCACGTGTGTCGCCCAGTTGACCGGGCCGTACGGATGGGCCCGCAACAGCGTGCCGTCCGCCCGGTCGAGGACATAGAAGAATCCGTTCTTCGGGGCCTGCAGCAGCACCTTGCGGCCGACGCCGTCCACCTCCATGTCCGCGAGGACCATGTCCTGGGTGGCCGTGTAGTCCCAGTTGTCGCCCGGCGTCGTCTGGTAGTACCAGTGCATCTCCCCGGTGTCGGCGTCCACGGCAACGATGGAAGCGAGGAACAGGTTGTCGCCGCCCCCCGGGGAGCGGATCGCGCGCGGCCAGGGCACCCCGTTGCCCACGCCCAGGTAGACCTGGTCGAACTCGGGGTCGTACACGATGGAGTGCCACACCGTGCCCCCGCCGCCATACTCCCACCAGCGCCCGGACCACGTCTGCGCGGCCTGCTCCAGCTCCGGATGCTCGAACGGCAGCGACGGGTCGCCCGGCACGGTGAAGAAGCGCCAGACCTCCTCCCCGGTCTCGGCGTCCCAGGCGCTGGCGTACCCGCGCACGCCGTACTCGGAACCGCTCTGCCCGATGTAGACCTTGCCGCCCCCGACCCGCGGCGCTCCGGTGATGGTGGTGGGCACCCGGCTCGCCGGATCGCCCGTGTAGGCCTCCCAGACCTGTCGGCCCGTCGCTGCGTCGAGAGCGATCAGGCGCGCGTCGAAGGCCGCCAGGTAGATCCGTCCGCCGTAGTAGGCAACGCCCCGGTTCACGGGACCGCCACAGCAGGCATAACGCACCAGGTCGGGGTCGATCTGCGGATCGAAACTCCAGAGCTCGGCGCCGGTCTTCGCGTCGAGGGCGTACGTGACGCCCCACGGGTCCGCCACGTAGAGGACGCCGTCCACCATGATCGGGCTGCCCTGCACGCGATGGCGCACGCCGAGGTCCTTCGACCAGGCGAGACCCAGCTTCGAGACGGTCTCCCGGTCGATCCGGGCCAGGGGCGAGAAACGCTGCTCCTCGAAGGTTCTACCGTACGTCAGCCAGGACCCCGGCTCGCCGCGGAGCGCACGCACGATCCGTGCATCGTCCACCACGCGCGCGTCGTCCGTCGTCCGCTCGTCCACGGTCGGGCGGCCGGACTGCGGGAACGGTGCGCCTGCCCGGAAGAACAGCAGCCAGAGCACGCTCAGCACGATGACCAGAAAGACCGCCAGCCAGACCGTGGAGATGCCCGCGTTCTTTGATCGGCGCATGGAAGCAGCCCTCCCCGGACTTAGGAGCTTGCGCCGTAGGAGTTTCGCACCGCGAAACTCCCAACGCGACCCCAGGTCGCGCTATCTCACTCCATTGGCTCCGTCATCGTCCGGCGCCCGCCTTTTCCGGCAGGTTCGTGTCCTCGTCCCGGGCCGGTTCCGTCGGATCCGCGCCGTCGCGGGGCGCCCCCGTGCCGGAGGAGCCCATGAAGAGCCGGGTGCCGTCCGGAAACGTGATGTCGCGGCCGCTCCCCCAGCACATCGGGTTGCAGATCTGGTCCTTGCTCTGGTAGCCGCGCACGACGACCTCGGTGCCCGCCGTCAGGAGCGTGCGGGTCAGTCCCCTGCGGAGCAGCCCGTTGGGGGTGCCCGCCTCCAGCATCCAGTCCCGTGACGAGCCGTCTTCCAGCGCCATGCGGACATGCACCCAGGCGTGGGGATTGATCCACTCCACCCGGGTCACCGTACCGGTGACCCGGATCGGCAGGTTGGCGTCGAACTCGGCGGAGAAGGCATGGTGGGCTTCCGTGACCGCCGGGACGAGCAGGGCCGCGGTCCAGGCCCATGCGCGGATGTACGCCTTCATCGTCCCCCCTTGATCGCGTTGGTCTCTCCAGATTCTATAGGAAGGTCAACTCGACGGCGCATCGACCCGGCGCCCGCGACCGGAGTTAGCATCCGCGTCAACGCAATCCAGAGACTCCCTCCATCATGGCCACGACCCTGGACCACCTGCCCGTCGAGCGGGGGATGCGCATGCGCGGCCTCGCCATGACGCGCATCGAGACCTTCGCCGACGCCGCCTTCGCCTTCGCGGTGACCCTCCTCGTCATCGCGGTGGACGACGTGCCCCAGACCTTCGAGGAGCTCGAAACCGCGATCAAGAGCATCCCGGTGTTCCTCTTCTCGTCGGCCCAGGTGTTCGCATTCTGGATCGCGCACCGCAACTGGAGCCGCGTCTACGGCCTGGACAACGGGGCGGCCGTGCTGCTGACGCTGCTGCTCGTCATGGGATTGCTTGTCATGGTCTTCCCCCTGCGGATCGTCTACTCGTTCGGCGCGTCCGACCTGAGCGAAGGCTGGGTGCCGCCGCCCTTCGAACTCGATCCGGTGATGTGGGCCGAGCAACTGATCCTCGTCTTTGTCGGATACGGCATCTCCTGGGCCTGGCTCGCCGGCGTCATCGTCGGGATGTTCGCCTACGTCCTGGTGCGACGCCGCGCGCTCGGGCTGAACGCCGCCGAACGCAGGAACGCCGCGGTGTTCGCCGCGATGTACGGGGTCATCGCCCTCTCGGGCGTGTCATCGGTCACGCTGGCGTTGACGCTCCCGCACGAGCTGCTGCACCTGGCGGGATATCAGTACTTCCTGTTGCTCCCCCTGCCCGTCATCGCACTCGTACTGCGGGCACGGGAGCGAAGGGTGTTGGGCGACGCCCCCGTCCCGGCGGGGGAATAGCGGGCGTACCGGGCCGGGGAACTCCAAGGTTACGCGGCGGCGCCTTGCCCCGCGAGCGACAGGAACCCGGCGGCGAGACGCGGCCCGGCGCCCTCGTCCTCGTGCTTGAAGAAGGCGAAGCCGCGTTGCGCGCCCGTCGCCCCGGCGCGGGCGATCCACTCGCGCAGGGCGTCGTCGTCGTAGCCCGGCCGGCGCAGCCGGAAGTAGAGCCAGTCCGTGGTGGCGAGGAACCCCGGCGTCGGGAGCTTGCCGTCGTCGGACACGCAGAGCGCCGCGCCGTGCTTCGACAGGATCTCCGCGATCTCCGCGTCGAACCAGCTCGCGTGCCGGAACTCCACCGCCGCCGGGAGCTCGCGCGGCCAGGCGGCGAGGAACGCGTCGAGCCGCTCCGCGCCCTTGCGCAGGAACGGCGGCAACTGGAACAGCACGCAGCCGAGCCTGTCCTCGAGTTTCGCGACCCGCGACGAGAGGAAGCCGACGGCGTCCCCGGTGTCCTCGAGCTTCGCGTGGTGGGTGATCCGGCGCGACGCCTTGATGACGAACCGGAAGTCGGCCGGCACCGCCTCCGCCCAGCCCTCGAGGACGTGACTGCGCGGCATGCGGTAGAACGTGTTGTTGATCTCCACCGCCGGCAGCCGCTCGGCGTAGTAGGACAGCATTGCGCCGGCCGCCAGATCGTCCGGGTAGAAGACCCCTTTCCACTCCTTGTAGCTGTACCCGCTCGTTCCGGCGAACCACTGCACGGGCCGCCGTCCCTCAGCCGCAGAGAATCGGAAGGCCTTGCCGATACGCGTCCTCGGCGCGGACCCGCAGTTCGTCCAGCGTCCTGCTGCCGATCGGATGGTCCACCATGGCGAAGGGATAGTCGGCCAGGCCGAGGGCGCGCGCGATGTTGCGGCCCGTCTTCTCGAACGGGTGCGTGCAGATCACGAGCGCGGGCTTGCCGAGTTGTTCGAAGGAGATGCCGTCATGCACACTGCACGTTGAACAGCTCCCTCAGTCGCCCACCGCCGTGATGAGGAAGTCCGCCTCCTCGCAGAGCGCTTCCAGGCGATCCGAACGGCACGGGTTGCCGGCGTTGCGCTTGTCGAAGAAGCCGACTTCGTGGCAGCCGTGGCGGTCGGCGAACAGGGCCGCCGTTTCCCGCAGCAGCACGTCCGCGTTGTGCTTGCCGTTCGTGAGCAGCGCGATCCGCTGGCCCTCGAGGCTCTCGAGGCGCGGCGCGAGGCTGCGCTCCATCGTGGTTCCGGACCCTCCCGGGTCCATCAGGCGTAGCGTCATGTTTCCTCCCCGCTTGTTGGACGTCGCTTCGCCAAGCGTACCTCAATCCGCGGCCGCGACGCGGTCCCGCAATTCGGGACAGTGGAACAGGGACAGCACGCTGATGCGTTCGGTTACGGGATACGACTCCGTGCCGGGACACACCACGAAAAGCCGATCCAGGCGCAGGGTCTCCACGACGTTGTGCATGCTCCTGGTCACCTCCGGAGCTTCGTTGAACTTCATTTCGAAGCCCACCCTGCGCCCGTTCTCCAGCACCAGCAGGTCGAGTTCGCCACCGCCATGGGCGCCCCAGAACCAGGCACTCGCAGGCCGGAGCGCCGCGAGTACCTGCTCGATGGCGAACCCTTCCCAGGAAGCGCCCGCCCGGGGGTGGGACAGCAGGGCATCGTCGGTGCCGGTTTCCAGCAGTGCGTGCAGGATCCCCGTGTCACGAAGGTAGACCTTTGGCGCCTTGACCTGGCGCTTGGCCAGATTCTCGAACCAGGGCTGAAGCTGCCGGACCATGTACGTGCCCGTAAGCAGGTCCAGATAGCGGCGCACGGTCTTGTCGGTCGCCGCCATGGACCTGCCGAGTTCGGAAGCATTCCAGGTCTGCCCATGCCAATGGGCGAGCATGGTCCAGAAGCGGCGCATGGCGGCCACGGGAACCGAGATGCCGAGCTGCGGGATGTCCCGTTCCAGGAAAGTGCGTACGAATCCTTCTCGCCAGGCCATGCTGTCGGCGTCGGAGCGGGCCAGGTAGGAGCGCGGCAGGCCGCCGCGGAGCCACAGCCGGCGCCAGGCGTCCACCTCGGTCTCGGCGAGCCCGAACCCGGACAGCTCGATGAATTCCACGCGGCCGGCGAGGGACTCCGACACCCCCCGCACCAGGTCTGGCGCGGCGCTGCCGAGAATCAGGAACCGCACGTTCACCCCGGGACGGTCCACCAGCACGCGCAGGACATTGAACAGGTGCGGCGCGCGCTGTATCTCGTCGAGAACGACCAGGCCCCGACGGGCGCCCAGCACCATTTCCGGGTTGGTGAGGCGGCGCAGATCGACCTCCGACTCGAGGTCGAAGAAGACCGACTCCCGGGTCCCGGCGAACGCCCGGGCCAGCGTCGTCTTGCCGCACTGGCGGGGTCCGAGAAGCGCCGTGACCGGAGAGCGGGCGGTGGCCCTCTCGACCAGTCGCAGATATTCCGGGCGCGCCAGCATTCCACCACTGTACCTTGAAAATTCGGACTTCGCATCCGAATTTTCAAGGTTCCCCCGTCAGCAGTCGATGCACACTCCGATCGGCTTGTGCTGCATCAGCGAACCGCGGCCCCGGCTCCACGAGGGCACGAAGGCGGAGTGGCCGCCCGCGTCGCCCCCGGCCACGGTGATCAGGATGTCGTCCGCGGCCATGCCGCGGTGCATGTCCTCGCGGCCCTGCCGCTCGTACTCGCGCGGCACGAACTTGGCCACGGACTTCATGTCCGCGACCGAGCGCTTCGCCTGATCGAAAAGGTACGCCTGGGCCTCGGCGCGGCTCCACCCCGTGCCCGCGACGATTTCGGCGTGCTCCGGCGACAGGATGACGACCGACTGGCCGGCGGTGATGGCCCCGAGGTTCGCCATCGCGTCGGCGATGCAGTCGAGGATCGACTCCGGTGTGTTGCCGCCGTGGTTCTCCACGTTGCAGAACCCCGCGCCGGCGAACACCGTCACGCTCGAGATGTCCTCGCCGTAGCCCTGCTCGACGTGCAGCGGCGCCCAGGGGCAGCGGTCCGCCCGCTCCGCGATGCAGAACGAGTACTTGCCGGGATGGCCCTGCGTGGACTGGTCGGAGATGCCGGGGATCATCTGGAAGACATTCATCACGATGAGCCGCATGGCGCGGCCGATCGTCGCGTTGGCGCGGTTGCCCGGGCCGAACACGTTCCCGGCGCTGTTCATGCCGAGGTCCGCCACCGCGGGGCCGCTGACGACCAGGAGCTGCGCGGAACCCCCGGTGCTGGCCGTCGATGCATGGAAGTTGTAGCCCGGCTCGTTCGCCGCCTCGAGCGCCGCCACGATCACCGGGAAATACTCCGGCAGGCACCCGGCCATCACGGCGTTGACCGCCGCGGACATCACCGTGCACTCGTTGCCCGTCGCGGGATGCGCCGCGAGCACGGTCTCCGGCGGGCGGCCCTCCATCGCCAGCATGGCCTCGATCCGGCCGACCTCGGGCGGGACGACCGGCAGCCCGTCGGTCCAGCCCTGCTCGTAGCAGTATTCGATGGCCGCGAGGGCGTCGCCCTCCACGTCGTGGGTTGCCGCGAGTCCGTCGATCGACATTGGTCAGGAATCCTCCACCCGGATGACGACGGTACCGGCGAGATGGTCGTGCAGGCAGCGCCGCCGTTCGCCGAAGATGAACAGGATGTCGACCAGCGAGAAGATCGCGCCGACGCCGGGCACCGACGCGAGGGCCTGGATCACGAGGACACGCAGGCCGAACGACTTCCAGAAGGGGACGATCTCCCGCGTCCGGGCGTCGACGATGCGCACGGCGGCCGCCATCTTCCCGACGGTCTGCCCCCGGTTCGCGAGCAGCCGGCCGTTGATGACCGCGTAGACCACCAGTCCGAGGACGGCCAGCCATGCCAGGGCTTCCGTGTCCTGCCGCATCAGGCGCTCGACCAGGCCGGCGTAATAGCCGATGACGCCGGCCACCACCCCGACCAGAACCCAGTCAATCAGGTACGCCGCCAGGCGCGCGCCCCGGCCGGCGAGTCCCTCGCCTGCCGCGGCCGTTTGTCCGTTCTCGTTCGTCGGGTGATCCGTCATGACTTCCCTCCCTGTCGCTCGAATAGGATAACCCGCGTCGGATCACCCCCGTATGGCAATCGCATCCGCGACCGGTTCCGTGCAACGCCGTCCCTTGTTGCGCGCATTGCCCACGTAACTCGACACCGGGACCGCCGCCAACGGGCCCGGCAGCGTTGGCGCGAACAGCTCGCGCAGCGCCTCGGGCGCCAGCTCGTGGTCCATCCACACCTCGACCTCCCCGCTCGACAGCATCAACGGCTGCCGGTCGTGCAGCCACTCGAGCCCCGGATGCACCGGCGTCGTCACGACCGAGAAGCTGTACAACACGTCGTCCGTCTCGCGGTCCCGCCAGCGGTCCCACACGCCGCCGAGCAGCAGGGCGCCCCCATCGGCCGGCTCCACGTGGTACGGCAGGCGCCCGAGAGGGGAGTCCGTCCATTCGTAGAAGCCGTTTACGGGCACCACGCACCGGCGGTAGCGGAACGGGTCGCGGAACGTCCCGCTTTTCTCCAGGTTCTCGCACTTCGCGTTGAAGGTCGCATGGCGGGGCCGCGCGGTGCGGGACCAGTACGGCGTCAGCCACCAGCGCGCCGCGAGCGCGGCGTAGCCCTCCGATTTCCGACGCACGACCCATGCGGTCTCCGTCGGCGCCGTGTTGAGGTTCTCCTCGCCCGGGAAGGGCTCCCCCGTCATCGCCAGGAATACGTCCTCGACGACCTTGCGGGTCGTGCTGAACCGCCCGCACATGGCACGTCCCCAGTTGCCGCCCCGGGCATGATACCGGTTGGCCGCGCGTCGCCGTGCGCGGCACCGAGGCACCGGGCGGGTCGGGCGTTCCGTCTCCGCTCGCCGCCGTGATAGCTTTACGCCCGCGCGCGGGCGGACCGCGGCCACCGAGCGCGGCATTCACGTTCCGGCACGTTCCGGCTACCAGAGAGAAAGGTGCATGACAGCGATCGACGATTTCCGTAGCGAAACCCGGGCATGGCTGGCCGAGAACTGCCCGCCCGGCGCCCGGGGCCCGGGGCCGATTCCCACCGGCAGCACGAAGATCCCCATCGACGACGCGGACACGGCACTCTGGCTGGAGCGCATGATCGAGAAGGGCTGGACGGCCCCGACGTGGCCGGCGGAGTACGGCGGCGGCGGTCTCTCGAACGACGAGTACATGGTCCTCATCCAGGAGATGCGGCGCATCGACGCGCGCGCGGCCCTGGCGGGCATGGGCACGTCCCTCATCGGCCCGACGCTGCTCGAGTACGGCACGGACGAGCAGAAGCAGCGGCACATCCCGCCGATCGTGCGCGCCGAGCGGGCGTGGTGCCAGGGTTACAGCGAACCCGGTTCGGGTTCCGACCTCGCGAGCCTGAGCACCCGCGCCGAAGACCACGGCGATCATTTCGTCGTCAACGGTCAGAAGATCTGGACCTCCGGGGCCCAGTTCGCCGACTGGATCTTCGCCCTCGTGCGCACCGACCCCGACGTGCCCAAGCACCAGGGCATCAGCTTCGTGCTGATGGACATGCACCAGCCCGGCATCAGCGTGCGTCCCATCCGCCTCATCAGCGGCAGTTCGCCGTTCTGCGAGACCTTCTTCGACAACGCCATCGCCCGCAAGGACGACCTGGTCGGGGAACTCAACAAGGGCTGGACGGTCGGCAAGCGGCTCCTGCAGCACGAACGGGGCAGCATGGCTTCCCTGGTGGGCGGCGGCGCCGCGGCGGACGCCGGGCCAACCCTCGAAGGCGAGGCGAAGACCTACGCCGGCGAGCGCGACGGCCGCATCGCGGATGCGGACCTGCGCCACGAGGTCGTCACGCACAACATGAACGACCTGGCCTTCCGGCTGACGCAACGCCGGGCGGTGGAAGAGGCGCGCGGCGGCGGCACGCCCGGTCCGGCGACGTCGATCTTCAAGATGTACGGCACGGAGCTGCAGCAGGAGAAGTCATCGCTGTTCGTGTCGATGCGCGGCACCCGAGGGCTCGGCTGGTCGGGTGACGTGTTCGACGAGCAGGCCCTGGAGGACACCCGCACCTGGCTCTCCAACCGCGCCGCGTCGATATACAGCGGTTCGAACGAGATCCAGCGCAACATCATCGCCAAGCGCGTCCTCGGACTCCCGGACTGATGCGCGGGGCCGGGGCCGCCGTCGCGGCGGCCGCGGCGCTGCTCGCGACGGCGACCGACATCTCCGAAGACTCCGACCAGACCGCCGCGCCCGCACCCCCCGTCGCGGAGGCGCGGCCACACCGTTTCTCCCACCACGGCGTGACGATCGAAGATCCCTACGCCTGGCTGCGGGACGCGGATTACCCGACGGTCGACGACCCCGACATCCTCGAATACCTGCACGCCGAGAACGCCTGGTTCGACTTCGTGATGCAGCCGGTCCAGCCGCTGGTGGAGCGCCTGTTCGAAGAGATCAAGGGACGCGAGAAGCCCGACGACGCCGCCGTCCCGCTGCGGGACGGCGGATGGTTCTACCAGTGGCGTTTCGAGCCGGGCGCCCAGTACCGGACATGGCTGCGATGGCCCGTGGACGACCCCGGCGCCGCCGAGACCATCCTCGACGAGACGGCGCTCGCCCGGGGGCACGACTACTTCGCGCTCGGCTCGATGTCCGTGAGCCACGACGGGCGTTATCTCGCCTACAGCACGGACACCAGCGGCAGCGAGCGCTACACGATGCGCGTCAAGGACCTGCGCGACGGCCGCATCCTGGCGGAGCGCATCGAGGACACCCTCGGCGAGGCGGCCTGGGCGGCGGACGGCCGCACCTTCTTCTACCTCGTGATGAACGCGCACTGGCGCTCGCACCAGGTCCGGCGGCATGTCGTCGGCCAGGCGCCGGAAACCGACGGGATCGTCTACACGGAGGCGGACAGCGGCTTCTGGGTCGGCCTCGCCGAGGCGTCGTCGAAGCGCTACGTCGT
Source organism: Pseudomonadales bacterium (assembly GCA_963664635.1). Lineage (GTDB taxonomy): Bacteria > Pseudomonadota > Gammaproteobacteria > Pseudomonadales > Azotimanducaceae > VXNE01. The sequence continues at coordinate 3,884,406 of OY761542.1, forward strand.
GATCTCCACCGGGGACCAGGTAACGAGCGAGTCCTACCTCCTGCCGGCCGACGACCCGACCGCCGAACCGGTGCTCGTGGCGGCACGACGGAAGGGTCACGACTACGACATCGACCACCAGGGGGACCGTTTCGTCATCCGCACCAACGACCGCCACCCGAACTTCCGCCTGGCGGCCGCCCCGGAGAACGCGTTCGGCGAGGCACGCTGGGACAGCCTGATCGAGGGCTCCGACACCGCGTACCTGACCGGCTTCCAGTGTTTCCGCGACTGGATCGCGGTGGACGAGCGGGTCGACGGCGTCGACCAGGTGCGCATCCTCGACCGGGCGGGCGCGAGCCGCCACGTCGAGCTGCCCGAGCCCCTGCACACGGTCGGACTCGGCGCGAACGCGGAGTACGACGTCGACGCGGTCCGGCTGGACTACGCTTCGATGGTCACGCCGAACACGGTCTACGACTACGACGTGCGCAGCCGCCGGTTGACGCCGCGCAAGGTGCGCGAGATCCCCAGCGGCTACGACCCGCGGGTCTATGCCAGCGAGCGGATCATGGCCCCGACGCGCGACGGGGTCTCCGTACCCGTGTCGATCGTGCGCCGCACGGACACGCCGCTGGACGGCTCGGCCCCGCTCTACCTCTACGCCTACGGCGCCTACGGTGCGGCCATTCCCCCGTCCTTCTCCACGACCCGCCTGTCCCTCCTGGACCGCGGCTTCGTCTACGTGATCGCGCACGTCCGGGGCGGCAGCGAACTCGGCCGCGCCTGGTACGAACAGGGCAAGCTGACCCACCGCGCCAACACCTTCAACGACTTCGTCGACGTGGCCCGGCACCTGGTGGAGCGCGGCTTCACCAGGCCGGGCCGCATCGCCATCGCCGGCGGCAGCGCGGGCGGCGAACTGATGGGCGCGGTCGTCAACCAGGCGCCGGAGCTGTGGGGCGCGGTCGCGGCCCACGTGCCGTTCGTGGACGTGCTGAACACGATGCTCGACGACGCACTGCCGCTGACCCCGGGCGAGTGGCCCGAGTGGGGCAACCCCATCGAGGACCGGGACGCCTTCGAACTGATCCGCTCGTATTCGCCCTACGACCAGCTCCGGTCGGGGGCGTATCCCCCGATGCTCGTCACGGCGGGGCTGAACGATCCCCGGGTGACCTACTGGGAGCCGGCGAAGTACGTCGCGAAGCTGCGTTCGCTCAAGACCGACGACAACCCGCTGGTGCTCAAGACCAACATAGGCGCGGGCCACGGGGGCAAGTCCGGGCGGTACGACGCGCTGTACGAGGTGGCGGAGGAGTTCGCGTTCGTGCTGATGGCGCTGGGGATGATAGACCCGTAGGGGAGGGGCTTGTCCCATCCCATCCGGCCGGCTTGCACGATTCGCGCACGGGCGACCACAAGGGCCGCCCCTACGAGGCCCGCCTCGCACGCCAGGGCGAGCGTCACGACGCGGCAGCCAGGAATCCGCCGACAAGGTCCGGAAGGCGCTCGACCAGGTACAGGGGCAGGGAGAGCAACCGGTACGACACGGGTATGGTCTCGCCCCTCGAACGCACCGTGGCCCGTACCTCCTGCACGCCGGGGGGAGACGCGTCGAGCCGCACGGCCACGGACGGACGTTTCTCGGCCACGAACTGGTGCAGCGACTTCAACGTGCCGGCGCGACCCGCCTTGACCTCCACGGGCACCACCCGGCCCGCCAACTCGACCACGTAGTCGACCTCCGCGTTGCTGGACCGCCCCTCGCGCAGCCAGTACGTGAGTTCGCGATTGGGCCGCCGTGCGAGCAGGTACTGGAGATGTTGGCCGACGAACTGCTCCGCACTCGTACCGGCGTTCACCAGCGCCGTGCCGCTTGTCGTCCGCAGGGTCTCCCACGGAAGACCGCAGACGGCATTCATCAACCCCACGTCGAGGAAGAGCAGCTTGAAGACGTTGTCCTTGACGTCGGCCTGCAGGGGCAGACCGGAACACGCGCTGTGCGTGACCTTCGCGAGGACCCGGGCCATGGCGAGGACATCGATGTCGCGTCGCACGGTCACGCTCTGGTCGCCGGGCGAGACGTCGCTGAACTTGACCTTCCGGCCCGGCTGGCGAGCCGCGAAGTTGAACACCCGCAGCATCCGCGTCATGTCGCGGCGCGGCGCGTACCTGGGGAAGTCGTCCCGATACGTGTCGACGATGCCGGCATGGACGGCGCCCACGGCACGCAGGCTGCCGGACTCCGCAAAGACCCTGACGGCCTCCGGCATGCCGCCGACATACTGGTACAGGCGCAATTGTTCGAGGAGCGGCTCGTGGAGCGCCGGCGGGATCGACGTGTTCTTCCCGGGCGGCCACTCGAACGCCTCGATGGCCCCGGCGAGTCCCCCCTTGCCAACGGCATGCAGGAACTCCGTGAAGGTCATCGGTCCGAGATGGAGGTACTCCACGCGTCCTACGGGCATCGAGAAGCCGTGGTCCGCCAACGCGAACTCCATCAGCGAGCCAGCGGCCACGACGGGAAGCTCAGGCATTTCCTCCAGGAAGTAGCGCAGCGATGCAATGGCGTCGGGCGCTGCCTGGATCTCATCCAGGAACAGGATCCCGCCGTCCGCCAGCGGGACGTCCAGCGTGCTGTCGAGCACGTTGACGATCGCGCGGGGATCGTTGCCCGCAAAGACCTCGCCGAGCCCCGGGTGCCGTTCCAGGTTGACGGTGGCGAGACCCCTGCCGACTTCCCTGCCGAAGAGTTCCACCAAGGTCGACTTGCCGACCTGGCGCGCGCCCCGAATCACCAGCGGCTTGCGCCGCGGGGCATGGAGCCACGTTCGGAGGTCGGCTGACTGGTGGCGGTCCATAGTGTGCGATATACGCTTTTACAGGCTAAAAATACACCTTTTATTACGACTATTGACCCCTGTTTACATAACCCGGGCGGCCAGCTCCCCGCGGAAATCCGGATGCGCGATCGCTATCAGCGCCTCGGCACGCTCCTCGGCCGTCTTCGTGCCGACCTCGGCGACGCCGAACTCCGTGACCACCAGATCCACGTCCGTCCGCAACGCAGTGGCCATCTCCACGCGCGGCACGATGCGGGACACCGTGCCGCCGCGGGCGGTGGCGTGCATGGCGACGATGGAGCGATCGCCCCGCGACGCCCTTGCGCCGCGCATGAAGTCCACCGCGCCGCCCGTCCCCGAGATCTGACGGCCGCCCGCGACCTCGGCGTTCACCTGTCCGAACAGGTCGACCTCCACCGCCGAGTTCACGGAGACGAAGTTGTCGATGCGGCGGATGACGGCCAGTTCGTGGGTGTGGTCGGCGCCGGCGAAGACGATGTCGGGGCGATCGGCCAGCCAGTCGTGGAGGCGGGCGGAGCCGAGGGCCATGCCGGCCACGTGCCGCCCCGCGTCGATCGTCTTGCGCGCCCCGGTGACGTTGCCGGCCTCGATGAGCGCCATCCCGCCATCGTCGATCAGGCCGCCGTGCAGTCCGAGGTCGTTCCGGTCGCCGAGCGCCCCGAGGATGGCCGTCGGGATGGCGCCGATGCCGGTCTGGATGCAGTCCCCGTCATGGACCAGGGCCGCCACGTGCGCGCCGATGCGCCGGGCGGCAGCGTCGGTCTTGCCGGGCGGGAGCGTCGCCGGCGGCCGGTCGGACTCGACGAGGCAGTCGACGCGGTCCGCATCGATCGGCATGCCTCCGGCCGGCGGCGTGAGCCCGCGGTTCAGTTCGGCGACGACCAGACCCGCCGACTCGAGGGCAGCTCCGAGGAAGTCCACGTTGGGACCCGCGACGAGGCCGCCGTGCGGCGCCCGGGCCACCTGGATCAGCGCCAGGTCGAGCGGCCCCCGGCGCAGGTACTCGAACACGAAGCGCATCTGCATCGGCAGGAAGCGTGCCCGCGAGCGGCGCAGGTCCGGCGTCATGAAGAACGTGATCATGTCCGCCTCGGCATCGAGCGCCGTGAAGTCGAACCGGTTCAGGCCGGGCAGGGGGAACTGGACGAAGGTGACGCCCCGTGCCGCCTCCGGTCGCGCGGCGAGCGCATCCAGCAGGGCGACGGGCTCGTTGCTGCCGGCGCCGACCCAGACCCGCTGCCCCGGCTGCAGCAGGTCCGGGAAGTCCGACGCCGGGATCAGCCGCGTCATCGGCCAGGTCGGCTCGCGCGTCCGGTCAGCCGCGGATCTCCTCCACCAGGGCCGCGACGCGGTCAAGCACCGGCAGCACCTTGTCCGCCGGCGCCGGCGGGAGCCCGAACACGAGCTCGTCGAAGCCCTGTTCGATGCGCCCGACGCACTGTTCGGCCTGCATCGGCGAGCCGAAGAGGGCGAGATCGAGGTCCGCGACCTTGCGTCCGCGGGCTTCCAGGGCTTCGGCGAGCCGCTCCATGTTGCCCGAACCCATGCCGCCGATGGGCATCCAGCCGTCGGCGTAGTCCGCGATGCGGTCGAACACCCACTTCGAGTTGGCGCCGATCCAGATCGGCGGACCGCCTGCCTGGACAGGCTTCGGATAGGACCAGATCGGGTCGAAGTCGACGAACTCGCCGTGGTACTCGGCCTCCTCCTCGCGCCAGATTTGGCGCATGGCGAGTATCTTCTCCCGGACGACCTTCCAGCGGTTGCGGTAGTCGGCGCCGTGGTTCTCCATCTCCTCCCGGTTCCAGCCGGCGCCGATGCCGATCACGGCGCGTCCGCCCGAGATCATGTCCAGCGACGCGATCTCCTTGGCGAGGGTGATGGGGTCCCGCTCGATCACCAGGCAGATTCCGGTTCCGAGCCGGATCTTCTCCGTCGCCGCGGCGGCCGCTCCGAGCGCCACGAACGGGTCGTGGGCGTGCCAGTACTCGGGCGGCAGGTCGCCGCCGCCGGGGAACGGCGTCGCGCGGCTTGCGGGGATGTGGGTGTGCTCGGGGAAGAAGAGGCTGTCGAGGCCCCGCGCCTCGACCTCGCGAGCCACTTCGACCGGCTGGATCGCGTAGTCGGTGGGGAAGATCGAGACTCCGAAGCGTGCGTTCTCGACACCGGAAAATGCCATGGGGTCGCCTCCGTACGGGTGTGTGTCCGGCGCAAGTGTATTACGCGATCGCGGAGACGGGCGTGTGGTTGTGGAACCACCGCTTGGAACCTCCGTCCGGATTGCGTGACACTGCGGCCCTTGCCGACGTGGAGTGGAATCGATGAAAGCGCTGCTGGCGGTGATCGGGGCGATGGTCGTGGCCCTGGTCGTGGCCCTGGTCGTGGCATGGGCCAACCGGCTCGAGCTCCTGATGTGGGGTGCGCCGAAGCTCGCCGACCTGACCGATCCCATCGGCCCCAACGTGCCCGCGGCCTGGCCGGCCGGGCCGGCAACGGCCGAGCTGCCGCCCGCCAGGCGCCGACCGAACATCGTGCTGATCTTCGCGGACGACCTCGGCTACAACGACGTCTCGTTCACCAACGGCGGCGCCGCCGACGGCACCGTGCAGACGCCTCACATCGACGCCCTCGCCCGGGGCGGCGTCACCTTCACGAACGGCTACGCGGCCAATGCCGTGTGCGCGCCGTCACGCGCGTCGATCCTGACGGGCCGTTACTCCACCCGGTTCGGCTTCGAGTTCACGCCGTTCCCGCGGATCGGCGCGACCATCTCCGACTGGATGAACGAGGCGAACGCTCCGCTGCCGACGATCATCCGCCACGACCTGCTCGACCAGTTGCCGGACATGCGCGAGATGGGCCTGCCGGACAGCGAGGTGACCATCGCGGAGGTCCTCCGTGCCGCCGGCTACTACACGGCGCACATCGGCAAGTGGCACCTCGGTTCGGAACCGGGGCTGCGCCCGGAGGACCAGGGGTTCGACGACAGCCTCTACATGTCCGGCACGTTCTATCTCCCGGAGGACCATCCGGACGTCGTCAACGCCATCAACGAGGACAGCGGGATCGAGCGCATGGTCTGGACCATGGCGCGCCACGCCGCCCAGTGGAACGGCGGCCCCCTGTTCGCGCCGGACGGCTATCTCACCGACTACTACACCGACGAGGCGGTCAAGGTCATCGAGGCCAACCGCAACCGGCCCTTCTTCCTCTACCTCGCCCACTGGGGCATCCACAATCCCCTGCAGGCGCTGCGGTCCGACTACGACGCCGTCGCGCACATCGAGGACCACGCGCTGCGCGTCTACGCCGGCATGATCCTGGCCATGGACCGCAGCGTCCGTCGCATCGGGGAGGCGCTCGAGGCGAACGGGCTCGCCGAGAACACCCTGGTGGTCTTCACCAGCGACAACGGGGGCGCCGGCTACCTCGGGTTGCCCGACGTGAACGTACCGTACCGCGGCTGGAAGCTGAGCCACTTCGAGGGCGGTCTGCACGTGCCGTTCGCCGCCCGGTGGCCGGCGCGCATCCCTTCCGGGACCGTGGTGGACGCCCCGGTGCACCACTTCGACCTCTTCTCCACTTTCGCCGCCGCGGCCGGCGCCCCCGTCCCCGGCGACCGCGCGATAGACGGCATGGACCTGTTGCCCTACGTCCGCGGCGAAGCGGACGGCGTTCCGCACGAGACCCTGTTCTGGCGGCAGGGCCACCAGCAGACGGTGCTGCACCAAGGCTGGAAGATGATCCGGGCCGATCGGCCGCGCAAGGTGTGGCTGTTCGACCTCGCGAACGATGCCACCGAGCGCCGCGACGTCGCGGAGGCGTATCCGGAGCGCGTGGCGCAGCTCCAGGCGCTCCTCGCGGCCCACAACGCCCGACAGGCCGAGCCCATGTGGACGAGCGTGCTCGAAATGCCGCAGCTCATCGACAAGACGACTACGGAGCCCTACGTGGCGGGTGACGAGTACCTCTACTGGCCGAACTGACGGGGCCCGGCGCCTTCCCGCGGCGCCTGGCTGAACACACCGAACGCGACCGCCGGCGCTTGCGGGCGGTCGGCGCTCCGATTATCTTACCGCCGAGTAAGGACTCTCGAGTGCAGTAGTGTACGCGACCATCACGAGCAAGGGTCAGGTGACCGTGCCGAAAGCGATTCGCGACCGGCTGCACCTGAAACCCGGGGACAGGGTCGACTTCGTGCTGGACGACGACGGCGCACTGCGCGTTGCACCCGTCAAGTCTTCGGTGACGGCGCTCAAGGGCATGCTGGCGAAGCCCGCCACGCCGGTCACGCTGGAGCAAATGGATGAGGCCATCGCGCGCGCAAGCGGCCGCAGGCCTTGATCGGTCTCGATTCGAACGTCCTCGTCCGTTACATCGTCCAGGACGATCCGGAGCAGGCGGTCGCCGCGTCGCGACTCATCGAGGGGCAGTGCACGGAACGATCGCCGGGGCATGTCAACCTCGTGGTTCTCGTCGAACTCGCGTGGGTCCTCACGAGGGCATACCACTACGGAAAAGCGGATGTCGCCCGCGTCGTTCGGCAACTCCTGCGCACGACCGAATTCGACATCGAAGACAGCGACGCGGTCTGGGCCGCCCTGCGCGAGTTCGAGGCCGGCGCGGCCGACTTCGCCGACCACCTGATCGCCCGCCGCAACCGCAACGCCGGATGTGGACGGACTTACACGTTCGACCGCAGGGCCGCGGCCGGCCGGCACTTCACCGAAGTTCCTTGACCGGGAGCGCCCAAGCGCCGTTGACGCCCCGTCGCGCCCGAGCGTCACGTGAGCACGGGCGTGCACCAGTTGCCCGGCCCGTGCGACGTGACGGAAACCGACATCACCGGCGCGACCCGGCAGGGTTCCCGTGCGTCGACGACCATGAGGAGAACCTCACGTTCGCCCCCACGATGCCGCCGCCGGACGGAGCGCAGTGGTACACGGTCCGCGGGAAGCCGCACACCAACTACGCGGCCTACGCCGGCGGAGTCGGGGGTCTTGCCTCGTCGGACTGATGGCCTTCGCAGTGCCGTTCGGCGCCCGTCGCAAGGGGTAGGGGGTAGGGATGGGTTGTCCGGTCCCGTCTTGAAGAGTGCGCGGCCTCGCCGACGGGCGGCCGCGAGGGTCGCCTGCCCCTACAACGCGATTCCGATGCGCTCGGCATGCGGCCCATGGCGCAACGCCCGTCGTGGGCGCGCTCCCGTCAGGGAAGGCCTGCCGCCATGTGGCTGCATGCGGACCGGCGTAAGATGCGCCGCATGCAATGCCCCTCTCGAGATGGCGGACAGTGTCACGGACAGAGCACGCTTGACCGCTCGCGGGCGGCGTACGCCCCGCTCATGGACGGTCGCGCGCAGCATGCCCCGGGAACATGAGCGCGCCCCGGGACAAGCGCTTTCTCGGCACGGTTTCAGACGCTGACCGAGCGTACTTCGAGCAACTGGGCGAGGCCAATGCGGCCGCGCAACGGGCCACCGAGCGTCCTGCCGGCAGCCTCGCCGTGGCCCTCGAGCGGATGGCCGCGATCGAGCGCAACATGGGCATCGATGTGGTGGCGACGGCACGGGAGCACTGGCCGGACCGCGACTCGCACATGGCGTTCCTCGCGGCCGTGAAGAAACGGGTCGCCGTTGCCGGAACCAACTTGGGCATGGACGGGGCGCGTGACTGACGCGGCACCCCCCCTGTTCGCCACGCTACGCGCGGTCGCGAAGATGCTGGGCGAGCACGACGTCGACTGGGCGGTGTTGGGGGGGCTCGCGGCGAACGTCTATCGGGATGCCGCGCGCATGACCTTCGATGTCGACTTGCTGGTGACGGTAGACCGCTCGAGCATGTCCGCCATCGCGGAGTCCGCGGAGATGAAGGGGTGGCACATTCGCTACCTGCATCCTGACGGAAGGATGGTGCGCCTCGCGCATGACGGGATGGCGTACGCGGACCTGATCGCAGTGGAGACGGAGTACCAGCTTGCCGCGCTGGAGCGCGCTCGGCATGAGACCTTCGATGATGGCCTCACGGCGCGCGTGCTGACGATCGAGGACGTGATCGTGCACAAGCTGATCGCCAACCGACCGCGCGACGTTGCAGACATCGCCGACATACTCGAGACTCGGGCACCGATGGATGTCGACTACCTTGAGCACTGGATGCAGGTATGGGGCGTGGCTGACACGCTTGCGGCCATCTGCCAAAGACATGCGTTACCGCAACCGGAGAGGCCTGCACGGGAGCGGCGCCCCCCCTCATCTCGAGACTACGACCGCTGACCGGACCGAACGAGCCATGCGTGGCCCTCGGCCCGGTCCGAGACCGCCTCCGCCGGCGGCGTCGCGGGTTGGCAAGGCGCCGGCGTGGCGGGACGTTCCGCCCAGCGTGCTTGGCGGCGTTTGGCGCCACGAAGCGCAGATGTGGACGGGCTCGCCCCGTCCCGTGTCCGCGGCGGGCAAGTACAGCTCCCCCGCGCGCTATCAGACCGGTCGGTCGCCCTTGACCGTAACGCGTAGCCCGCTGCGCGTCTGCGGGTAGTAGTCCCACATCGCCATGTGCTGGACGCAGCGGTTGTCCCACATCGCGACGGAGTTCTCCTGCCAGCGGAAGCGGCACTGGAACTGGGGCCTGGCCACGTGGGCGTACAGGAAGCGCAGGATCGCGTCGCCCTCGTCCCGCGGCACGCCGCACAGCTCCGTCGTGAACACGGAGTTGACGAAGATGCCCTTGCGGCCGGTGCGCGGATGGGTCCGAATCACGGGATGTTCGGCGTGCGGGTAGACGCGGTCGCTGTCGTCGAAACCGACGCGCCGGCTCCGGTCCCGGTAGTTCGGCCCCCCGTCGTGGATGGCCGTCAGCCCCGCCAGGTAGGTCCGCATCGCTTCCGAGAGCGCTTCGTAGGCCGCGTACATGCTGGAGAACAGCGTATCGCCGCCGCCGCCCGTGGGCAGCGTGTGCAGGTGCAGGATGGACAGCATCGGCGGTTCGGCGTCGCAACTGACGTCGGAGTGCCACTTGTCGCCCGCCGTGCGCTTGGTGTTCGCGTCGGCGTGGACGTTGAGGAGCTCCGGGTGACCCGGTGCGCCCGGCGGCGCGCTCGGATGGACATGCAGCGGGCCGAAGCGCGCGCCAAGCGCCTTGTGCTCGCCGATGTCGAGCTCCTGGTCCCGGAAGAACAGGACCTGGTGGGCCAGCAGCGCCGCCTCGACGTCCGCGAACGTCGCGTCGTCGAGCCGGGCCAGTTCGACGCCGTGTACTTCGGCGCCGATGACGGGGGTGAGCGGCTGAACGTCCATGGGTTTCGATTATAGGCGCCCGCCCCTGTTCCCGCTCTACCGTCAGGCGGCGCGTATCCGCACGAACTTCTGCAGCGCGTGGCAGTCGAGCGGGACCAGGCCGCGGTTCCCGCCGCCGCTGTGGACGACCTCGGCGACGTACAGGTCGCCCCGGGCGTCCGCCCAGATCCCGTGGGGCGCGAAGAAATTCCCCGGACGCACCGGGTCGTCACCGCCGAAACGCGTGATCAGGGCGCCATCGAGTTCGAGGATCGCGACGCTGGCGTGGGGCGTGTGGGGCAGTATCTCCGTGTCGGGACTTCGGCCCGCGATCTCTCCGAGTTCCGCCACGTAGAGCACGCCGTCGGGATCGATGAAGAGGTCGTCCGGCCGCGTGACGTGTGACCATTCCGTGAGATACGTCCCGTCCAGACCGAACACCTGGATGCGGGAGTTCTCGCGGTCCGCGACCAGTACGCGGTCGTCCGCGTCGACGGCGATGGCATGCGGCAACCGGAACTCGCCAGGACCCGTGCCCGGCTCGCCCCAGGAGAAGAGATGTTCGCCGTCGGCCGTGAACTTGTGCACGCGGGCGTTGCCATAGCCGTCCGAAACGAACAGGTCGCCCGCCGCATCGAGCGCGACGTTCGTGACCATGTTGAAGGGTCCGCCGCCGTACTGCACCGGCGTCCTGCCCGGCACGAAGCCCGTCTTCGCCGGGGCGTCCTGCTCGCCGAGGGTGTCGAGCAACGTCCCGTCCGGCGTGAAGACCCGCACGGTGTGGTCGAAGTTGTCCGCGGCGTAGAGGCGGTCGTCCGGCCCGATGTGGAGGCCGTGCGGATTGGTGAAAACGCCCTCGCCCCACGCGTCCAGGAAGTTCCCGTCGCTGTCGAACACGATCATCGGGTGCTCGCCGCGGTTGAAGGCGTAGACCCGGTCGCGGGAGTCCGTCGCGACGCCCGCCACCTCGACGAAGCTCCAGCCTTCCGGGAGCTTCTCCCAGCCCTCGACGACCTCGAACTCGATGCGCCGCGTCATGCGCCTTCCCGCAGTCCGTGGGGACGGGCGGCCACAAGGGCCGCCTCTACAGCAACTCTTCGATGTTTTCGGACGGGCGGCCAACGACCGCCTTCCCGCCGCGCACGGCGATCGGGCGCTGCATCAGGCGGGGATGCTCCGCGAGCAGTTTCGCCACGGCGTCCACGGTCGCGTAATCCGCGGCATCGAGCCCCAGATCCTTGAAGTACCTGTCCTTGCGGACCAGGGCGCCGGGGGCTCCGCCGACCATCCCGAGGATGTCCTTGAGGGTTTCCTCGTCCAGCGGGGTCTTGAGGTATTGCACGACATCGAACTCGACGTCTCGCTCGCGCAGGATCTCCAGCGCGCCGCGCGATTTGCCTCAGCCGGGGTTGTGATAGAGGGTGATGCGGTCCATGGCGTGCTCCGTGCATGCGGCTGCACTCAGTATAGCCTCGCGCGGCGGGGCGGGACGCACGCCGCCGCAACCGTTCAGTCTTCGAGGACCTCCGCCATCGCCCCCTGCAGGTCGGCATGGGCCTGCAGCGCCTCCCCGGCAAGCGTCTCCTCCGCAAACGGTGTTCCCTCCGCCACGTCGCTCCCGATGTCGAAGAAGCGTCCGTCCTGATACAGCTTGAACCGCCTATCGCGTATCCAGGTCGCCTCGGGAACGCCCGGAAAGCGGGGCCGGAAATCCATGAAGACCCACTCCCGAACGCTTTCCTCCGTCCCGGTGAGAACCGGCAAGAAGCTCCGCCCGTCGATCTTCCGGTCGTCCGGCACGGCGGCGCCGGCCTCCTCGGCCAGCGACGGCAGGAAGTCCGTGAAATCGACCAGCGCATCGGACACGCGCCCCGCCTCGATCGTCCCCGGCCAGGACGCGAGGAACGGCACCCGCGTGCCGCCGTCCGTGGACAGGCTCTTCTCCCCCGGTACCCGCGTCCCGTCGGCGAGTTCGCTCACGATCCCCCGCGGCGTGCCGTTGTCGCCGGTCAGGAGGACCAGCGTCTCGTCGCGAATCCCCTGTTCTTCAAGGGTGTCGAGGATACGCCCGACGATCCCGTCAACGTGGGCGACCATGTCGGCGAAGTTCTCCGGGTCTGCCGCGTGGCGATCGCCCTCCCATCCCCGGCTGCCGGGCGTCGGCACGAACGGGGCATGCACCAGCACCATGGAGTAGTAGACGAAGAACGGCTGCTCCGGCCTCTCGGCGGCCTGCGACTCGATGGCGTCCACCACGAAGTCCGCCAGGAGATCCGGTCCGTATGCCCCTTCGAAGGTCTGCGCCGCGCGGCCCGTGCCGGCCAGCACGGGGTCGGCGTACCGGCTCCCCTTGGTCCCGAGGAACCACAGCAGGTACTCGTCGAAGCCGGCCTCGGCCGGCGTCTGTCCCTGTTGCGGACAGCACGGCCCTTCCGGGTCCCACAGGAGGGTGTGCCCCCAGAGCTGCCACTTGCCGGCGACGAACGTCGCGTAGCCGGCGTCCCGCAGCAGGTTCGCGAACGTGACCTCGCTCTTCGGCAGCACGCCCCACTCCGTGTAGTTGCGGTGCGTGTAGCGCCCGGTCATGAGCTGCAGACGCGACGGTGCGCAGAGCGGCGTCGCGTAGGCGTGCGTAATGCGCACGCCCGAGGCGGCCAGGCGATCGAGCTGCGGCGTCCCGTAACTCACCCCGCCGTAGGACCCGAGCGCCTCGTAGCCGAGGTCATCGACCAGGATCAGGACGATGTTCGGACGGTCGGGAGCCGCTTGGGCCAAAATACCCCCCAAGAGCAGCGCGGCAAGGCCAACCGGACGCTTCAAGCCGATCATGTTCCCCGTCCCGTCGTCGACATCGCCCTTGCGCTTTTACACCGGGCGCCAGAGACGCGTCTACACCGGGCGCCCGAGGCGCGTCAACCCGACCCGGAGGCCGGCGCCGTGAGCGCGCTCGCGAGCTTCCACCCCGGCGTCGCCGCCTGGTTCGACGAGCGCTTCCCCGCGCCCACGGACGTGCAGGAACGGAGCTGGCCCCGGATCGCCGCCGGCGAGCATCTCGTGATCACCGCGCCCACCGGCAGCGGCAAGACCCTCACCGCGTTCCTCTGGGCACTGAACGCCTTCGCCTCCGGCGCCTCCGAACCCGGCGCCACCCGCGTGCTCTACATCTCGCCGCTGAAGGCGCTCAACAACGACATCCGGCGCAACCTCGTCGAACCCCTCGGCCAGTTGAAAACCACCTTCTTCGCCCGCGGCGAGACGTTTCCGAACCTGCGCGTGCAGACCCGTAGCGGCGACACGGAACAGGGCGAGCGCCAGCGCATGCTGCGACGTCCGCCCGAGATCCTCATCACGACGCCGGAGAGCCTGACCCTGCTGCTGACCACGGTGCGCGGGCGCCACGCGCTGTCGACGGTCGAGACGGTGATCCTCGACGAGATCCACTCCATCGTCGAGAACCGACGCGGCGTCATGCTCATGGCCGGCCTCGAACGCCTGGTCGAGATCGCCGGCGAGGTCCAGCGGGTCGCGCTGTCCGCCACCGTGCGCCCCCTGGAGACGGTGGCGGCCTACGTCGGCGGTCGGGACGCGCGGCACCGGCCGAGGCCCGTCGGCGTGGTCGAGTCCACGGCGGAAAAACGCATCGAGCTGGCCGTGCGCTTCCCCGAAGCCGCCCGGGTCGCCGCCGAGAACGGCCAGAAGATCTGGGAGCCCCTGTCGGACAGCTTCCGGGACGTGATCGACGCGAACCGCTCCACGCTCTTCTTCACCAACAGCCGCCGCATGGCGGAGAAGATCACGCTCAAGCTGAACGACGACGACGTCGCTCCGCTCGCCTACGCGCACCACGGCTCCCTCGCGCGCGAGATCCGCACCGAGGTGGAGCGGCGCCTGAAGGACGGCGAACTGAAGGCCATCGTCGCGACCAACTCGCTGGAGATGGGCATCGACATCGGCGACCTCGACCAGGTGGTGCTGGTCCAGTCCCCGCCGTCCATCGCCTCGGCGCTGCAGCGCGTCGGCCGCGCCGGCCACCGGGTCGGGGACGTCAGCCGCGGGTTGCTGTTCCCCACCCACGCCCACGACTTCCTCGAGGCCGCGGTGGTCGCGCACGCGATGGCGGCCCGCGACATCGAGCCGCTGCGCCCGCTGGCCAACGCCCTCGACGCCCTCGCCCAGGTGATCGTGTCGACCGTCGCTTCCGAGACCTGGAACGCCGACGACCTGTACGCTCTCGTACGCCGCGCGGCGCCGTACGCGGACCTGCCTCGGGAGCAGTTCGACCTGGTCATCGAGATGCTCGCCGGGCGTTACGCCGGCGCCCGCGTGCGGGATCTGCAGCCCCGGATCGTGCTCGACCGCGTGCAGAACACCCTGAAGGCGCGCAAGGGGGCCGTGTTCGCGCTCTACAGCGCCGGCGGGACCATCCCCGACCGGGGCTACTTCCAGTTGCGCCACGCCGATTCCGGCGCGGCCATCGGCGAACTCGACGAGGAGTTCGTGTGGGAGGCGACCGTCGGGCAGACCTTCACGCTCGGGACGCAGACCTGGCAGATCCATCGCATCACGCACAACGACGTACTGGTCAAGACCGCCCGGCCCACGGCCACCGCGCCGCCGTTCTGGCGCGCCGAGAACATCAGCCGCAGCTTCCACTTCGCGCAACGCATCGGCGAGTTCCTGGCCTTCGCCGACGAGCGTCTCGCCACGCGTCGGCGGGACGAGGTCCTGGAGCACGTCCAGGCGCAACTCGGTTTCGACCAGATCTCCGCCGAAGAGCTGGTCGATTTCCTGGAACGCCAGCGCGCCGTGACCGAACGCGACCTGCCTCACCACCGCCACGTCCTGGTCGAACACATCCGCTCCGGACCCGGCGGCTACACCGGCCCCGACCGGGAACACCAGGTCGTCCTGCACACGTCCTGGGGCGGCCAGGTCAACCGGCCCGTCGCGCTGGCCCTGGAGGCCGCCTGGCGCGAGCGGTTCGACAGCGAGGCCGAGATTCACGCCGACAACTACGCCATCGCCATCCAGATCAAGGACGACGTGGACCCCGGCGTGTTCCTGTCCCTCGTCACGCCGGCGAGTTTCGAGGCACTGTTGCGCCAATCCCTCGAAGCCAGCGGGTTCTTCGGCGCCCGCTTCCGGGAGTGCGCGGGCCGGGCGCTGCTACTCACGCGGCAACGCTTCAACCAGCGCATGCCCCTGTGGCTCGCCCGCCTGCAGGCGAAGAAGCTCATGACCGCGGTCTCGAAGCTCCCGGACTTCCCGGTGCTGCTCGAGACCTGGCGGACGTGCCTGCGCGACGAGTTCGACATGCCGGCGGCGGTGCAGGTGCTCACGGACCTCGAGTCCGGCGCGATCGCCTGGTCCCTGGCGACGGTGTCCGTCCCGAGTCCGTTCGCTTCCGGGATCGCGTTCAACCAGATCGGCCGCTACATGTACGCGGACGACACCCCCGAACGCCGCGGCCGCTCAGCGCTGTCGGACGACCTGATCCGGCAGGCCGTCTATGACCGAAACCTGCGGCCGCGCATCGATCCGCGGATCGTGGCCGAGTTCGAGGCGAAGATGCAGCGCACGGCCGAGGGTTACGAGCCCCGCGACGACGAAGAACTCGCAGAGTGGGCGAAGGAGCGCGTGCTGATTCCCGAGCAGGAGTTCAGCGTGTTGCTCAAGGTCGCCGGCCTCGAGCTTCCGGCCGTGATCCGCCGCCTCGCGTACGACCGCCGGACCTGGTATGTGCACGCCGAGAACGCCGCCCACCTCCAGCGCACGCTCCTCCGGGATTCGGTCCCGGCCGAGACCGCGGACGCTCGCGACGCCGGTCAGCTCTTCGCCGAGTTCGCCCGGTTCTACGGGCCCCTCACGCCGCGGCAGTGGGCGGATCGATTTCCGCTCGCGCAACAGACCCTCGCGGAGATTCTTGCCGCCCTCGTCGACGGGGACGACTTCGTGGAAGGGCCGCTCCTCGCCAACGATGAAGCGCAACGGCTGTGCGACGCCGAGAACCTCGAGATCCTCATCCGGTTTCAGCGCGCCGCCAACCGGCCGCACTTCGAACCGCGGCCGGTGGCCTCCCTGCCGGCCTTCCTCGCAGACTGGCACCGGCTCGGGCGCGAAGCCACCGAGAACCACCTGCTCGACGCCGCCGACCGGCTGCGCGGTTTCGCCGCGCCCCTCTCCTTCTGGCTGGACGAAGCCTGGCGACCGCGGCTCGAGGGGTTCGAGCCCGAGTTGCTGACGGCCGCCTGCGCGAACCAGGGATTGACGTGGCGGGGCGTCGGACGGGAACAGGTCACCTTCGCCTTCGAGGACGAGATCGACGCCCTGGCTCCCAGCGCGGAGAACCCCGCGGGCCTCGACTCCCTGTTCGCGGATCCCGCCGCACGCTATACGTTCGTGCAACTCATGGATGCCGCCGATGCCGACGCCGAGGCCTTCAATGCGCTTTTCTGGGACGCGGTCTGGAAGGGAAGCATCGCCGCGGACGACCCCAGGCCATTGCGTACCGCTCTCGAACGCCGGTTTCGGCTGGCCCCGAACGCCGGCGGCGCCCACGACCGGCGCCGCGTACGGGCGCGCGCCCGCCAGGCCGCCGTGGGGTGGCCGGGCAACTGGTTCCTGGCCCCGCGCGTCGAGGGGCCGCCGGACGCGCTCTCGCGCCTCGAAGCCGCCAAGGACCGATGCCGCGTGCTGCTCGACCGCTACGGCGTCGTCTGCCGCGAACTGGCGAACCGCGAGGGCGGCGCGTTCCGATGGGCCGCGCTGTTCCCGGCGTTCCGCGTGATGGAACTCGCCGGCGAGGTGCAGGCGGGGCTCTTCTTCGAGGATCTCTCCGGTCCACAGTTCGCCGCGCCCGTGGCGTTGCGGCAGCTCGAGCGCCTCGACGAGGCGCGTTCGACGTTTCTCGTCGCCGCTACCGACCCCATCGCCCCGAGCGGACTCGGTCTCGACTGGGACGGCCTGCCGCGGCGCCGCCAGGGCAACCACCTCGGCTTCCACGCCGGGACTCTGGCGTTCGTCGCCGAGAACCGCGGGAAGCGCCTGCGATTCACGCTGGACCCGGACGACCCGGCGCTGGACACCCTCCTCAGCCAGTTTGCCGCCGCCGCCCGGGCCGACCGGCGGTGGGTAATCGAGACCGTCAACGACGTTGCGGCCAAGGACAGCCCCTACCTGCCGACGCTGGAACGGAACCTCAGGCTCGTGCGCGACCACCGCGGCGTCTACGTCGAGCGGCGGGTGTGACGGGACCCACCCCGGCAAGTGCCAGGGCGCTCCCGGTCTTCGTCCTGGCCTGCGCGTTGCAGGCGTCGGCGGACGCCAAGCCCGGGGGCGACGGCTTCGTGGACCTGCACGCGCACGCGGCCGGCATCGGCGCCGGGGACAGCGGCGTCTTCATCGGCCGCGCCATGCGCGACGGCTTCCGCTTTCCGATCTACCTGCGCGCCTTCGGCGTGACCCGGGAGGAACTCGAGGCAGGTGGCGACGGGGTCGTGATCGACCGCATCGCCGCGCACGTCGAGGCCTCCACGCGCGTTGGGAGAGCCGTGATACTGGCCCTCGACGGCGTGGTGGACGCGGCGGGAGGCCTCGACCGGAACGCGACCCAGGTCTACGTCCCCAACGACTTCGTCGCCCGGGAGACGGCGCGCCACGCGGAGCTCTGTTTCGGGGCAAGCGTCAATCCCTACCGCCGCGATGCCCTCGAACGGCTCGCCGGGGTCCGGGACGACGGCGCCGTGCTGGTGAAGTGGATCCCCAACATCATGGGCATCGACCCGGCAGACGAGGCGATCCGGCCCTTCTACGAGCGACTCGTGGCGCTCGGCCTGCCGCTCCTGACCCACGCCGGCCAGGAACGCTCGTTCGCGAGCGCCGTGGATGCCTACGGCGATCCGGTCCGCCTGGAACTGCCGCTGTCCATCGGCGTGACGGTGATCGCGGCGCACATCGCGACCACCGGAAAGAACGCCGGGCAGGACAACTTCGGGCGCATCCTGCCCCTGTTCGAGCGCTACCCGAACCTGTACGCGGACATCTCGAGCCTGACCCAGGTCAACAAGCTCGGCCACCTCGCGCGCGCACTCAAGGCTCCTGGCCTCCCCGAGCGGCTGGTGTACGGCACGGACTGGCCGCTGCAGTTCTTTCCGCTCGTGTCCCCGTACTACCACCTGAACCGCATCGGTTTCGCGGCAGCCCGGGCGGCCGCGGCGCTCGACAATCCGTGGGATCGGGACGTTGCGCTGAAGGAAGCACTCCATGTGCCTGGGCATGTTTTCGAACGCAGCGCGGAACTGCTCCCGATGGAGCGATGCGGAGAGGGTTCCGGCGCATGAACACCGGGCGTTTGCCGCCCGTGGTCGCCACGCTGTGGCGCGGTCGGTACGGCCTCGCGAAAACCTGGTGACTGTTCGGAGTGGTCGGCACCATGCTCCTGAACCTCGTCTCCGGGCCGCTGAATGCCGCAGTCGGAGCCACGGCCTCGGAAGGAATGGGCGGTATCGCCCTGCGACTGGCCGCCTTGCTCGTAGGCGGGCTCGGCATCATCTATGGCGTCGTCGTGACCGTCGCCATCGTGCGGGCCGCCACGCTGCAAATCGCAGACCCCAGATGTAGCTATGGCCACGCGAGTACGCATACGGCGAATCGGAACTGCGGGGCTAGACGATAGACGCGCCGTCCAGAGAAGGCTCAAGTAGACTCAAGCGGTGCTGAGACCCGGAGACCCACACCCATGCTGGCGGACCTGATCGCGACGATTGAAACGGTGCGGGGGCGCATCAGGGACCACCGGTCGTACTTCGACGTGGTGGCTCCGGAAGCAAGAACGCGAGTGTCGTTGATCGATCCATTGCTACAGGCGCTGGAGTGGGACGTCGGCGATCCGAGTCTGGTGGAGATCGAGTCGCGGGTGGGCAGCAGCAGTCGAGCGGACTACGCGTTGCAGCGTCGAGTCGGCGAGCCAGTGCTGCTCCTCGAAGCTAAAAGGCTGAACGACACGAACGCTCATCATGGGCAACTCGCCAGCTACGTCGTGGGCGAGAACTTGAGCCGCTCGGTCAAGATCCCGTACTGTGCGATCACGAATGGGAACCGCTGGCAGGTCTTTGACGTCTTCCGCCAGGAGGTCGTGGTGGACGCATCGATCGAGGGCGACGAGCCTCGACGGTGCGCGCTGAAGTTGCTGGCACTTTGGCAGCCGACGTTGCGGGAGTCGACGGTAGAGCGGGTGCCGGATCTTGGGCGGGACGTGAGAGGGATCGCCCGACGGCCGTTGGCAGGGAACGCGTCCGACCGGTCCGTCCGACGCGGAGGAACTGGTAGCGACGGCGGACCTGATGACGGATGGACCCCCTTGGACAGCGACGCGCTAGTGCCGAGCGGACGCCTGCGGCCTAGGGCGATGCGCTTTCCCGACGGAAGCACTTCGAGCGTGAAGTCGTGGATCAGCATGCTCGTAACGACGGCGGAATGGCTGTTCGAGGCCGGATTACTCAGTCGAGAGGAAGTCCCGTTCGCTGTAGCGGGAAAGCGCTACTGTGTGAGTGCAGACGGACAGCGACCGGACGGCAAGAGATTCGTGAGACCCTTGCCGATCGGGCAGACAGGCCTGCAACTCGAGGGTAACTTCACGGCGAAGGATCTCCATCAATTCGCCGTTGAGTTGTTCAAGCGGTACGAGAAACAGCCATCTCAGGTCTCGCTGCAACTCGAGAGGTGACCGCTTTCCCGTATCGCACGGGCGACATCGCGTGCCCCGGATATCCGGGCGAAAGTCCCGACACGGTGATCGGCCGCCCGTCCCCGCCAATCCCGCCCTAAAACACCGCGAGCGGATTGAGCGGCGAGCCGGTCCCGCCGCGCACGCGCAGCGGCGCCCCGACGAACAGGAACTCCCAGCGGTCGCGCTTGCGGGCTTCCTCGGCGACCGCGTCGAGATCGAGATTGTCGAGGATCAGCATGCCGAGTCCCGCGAGCACGAGTTGGTGCAATGGGTTCACGAGCCCCTCCACGTTGCCCGGCATGACGTCGCTGACGCCATCGCAGCCGATCACGGCCACGTCGCGCTCGCGCAGCCACTTCGCGAGCGAGGCGTGCGCGCCGGCGGCTCCTTCCACGAAGTTCCACGCGCCCTTCTGCCGGACCCGCTCCCAGCGTCCGGTGCGCACGAGCAGTACGTCGCCGCTGCCGATCTCGATGCCGGTTCGCTCCTCCCAGGCCTCGAAGTCCTCCGGCATGATCGCCGCGCCGGGCTCGAGGAAGTCCACGCCCATGAACCAAGCCATGTCCACCAGCACGCCGCGGGTGAATATGCCGTTCTTCGCATTGTGGATGCCGAGGGTATCGACGCCGTCCACCAGGCCCTCGAACGGCAGTCCGTTGTAGAAATATCCGCCGTGGGCGAAGTGCGGCAGCCCGTCGATGTGGGAGTGGGCGAAGCCGTGATAGGAGACCCGGTACTCGTCGCCCGCCACCTGGTGGTTACCGAAGGTCGACGTCTCCCGGTCGTGGAAGAACGGGTTCTGGTTCAGCTCGTCCTGTACCGTGTTGAGGTCGAGCGCCATCGAGACCGAAACGCCTTCCCGCACGAGGCGCGCCGCCGCCAGGCGCTTCTCCGGCGTGATGAGGTTGAGCGTGCCGAGTTCGTCGTCGTCGCCCCACCGTCCCCAGTTCGAGATCTCCTCGAACCATTGCTGGTACTGGGCGGCATCGACGGCCGGCGCCTTCGCTTCCACGGCGAAGGCGGATCCGGCAACGAGGGCCACCGCCCCGACGGCGGCGACAAGGTGCGCCGGCAGTTTCATCTCCCCTCCCGATACGTTCTCGAATCGTTGCCGGCGAGCCTAACCCGGATTCGGCGGCGCGTCCCCTCGGGAGGGCTTGCGCGTTGCGCCGACCCTTGACCGAGCGGTCCGTTCCATGGTCCCTTCCCCGCCTTCCCCAACCACTCCCGGAGACCGCTCATGTCCGACGCGCCCACCACCGCCATCGTCGAGTTCCAGATCCGGCCCGAGAACGTCACCATGGACGGCTGGATCGACATCTGGGACGAGCGTGCCCGCGACGCCTGGGAGGGCGAGCCGGAGACCTCGGCCTACGCCGCCGCCGTGAACCTGGAGGACGAGCGCAATGTCCTCGTGTTCGAGCGCTACACGCACGGCGCGAGCAGCATCAAGAAGCACCAGGAGCGCACGGCTCATGCCGATCTGCAAAGGACCATGGGCGAGCGCCGGGTCACCAAGCGCAGGGTGATGAGCGCGCTGTTCGACGACATCCCCGACTACGGCTGGTGGAGTCGGCCGGGCACGGACGGCGGTAGCGGCGCGGCGGGCGCCATCGTGACGCTCCTCGGCATGCACTTCCCGGACGAGGCGATGCGCACGGCGTTCATCGAACTCTCCGGCGGCCATGCGGACTACTGCTGGCGCGAGGAGCCGGAGACCCTCATCTACACCGGCGGCCTGGCGAATGCGGACGCCGACCGCGAGTTCGACCTCAAGGCGGGCGACCTCGTGTTCGTGATGGTCACCACCGACATGGCCGCCACGGAGAAGCACGCCAACGATCCGAACCACCTCGCTCTCGGTGCGAAGTTCGCCGAACGGGGCATCGAGATGGAACCCGTCTTCCACCGCAGCTACCGAGCGACCGGCAACGGCTACTTCTGGCGCTGAGGGGCCGCCTTCCGGAGCAGCTCCGCCGCGCAACCGGCGCCGGCGGCGGTCTGCGCGCTTTCTTCGCCTGGCACGCCGTCCCGTCCGGCTGCCACCCCTTGGTGACGCCCAATCTCCCTCCCTCGTGCGGTCTCAAGCATCGGTTAAACTCGGCGGCCCTCCCCAGCGTTGGAAGACCAGGGCAGGCTGATGGACGAAATCACGGTCAGAGACTACCGATGCTTCCACGGGACTCAGCACGCACGGATGGCACCCCTGACCTTGGTCGTGGGGGAAAACAGCACGGGCAAGACTTCTTTCATGGCGATGATCCGTGCCCTTTGGGAGATCGCCTACGGCCATACCGTACCTGACTTCAAGGAGGAGCCATACGACCTGGGAAGTTTCGCTGAGATCGCTCACTTTCGAGGCGGCAAGGCTGGTCGCGCCCAGACCTTCGAGGGTGGCTTCCGCACCGAGCGGCGCGAGCGCGCCCCCGGATTCTCGTTCAACGTGACCTTCGCCCAGCGAGGAACGGCGCCGTTCCCCATTGCACGCAGAGTATGGGACGAGGAGGTGTCGGTGCTCGCCGAGCAATCGAACGGCGTGTTGAAGTCCACCGTGACAACCGACCACGGGACGTGGGAGAAGGAGGTACGCAACCCGATGGGCTCCAGCGACGACGCCAGACTGGCGCCGCTCTATTGGGCGCGCCTCGGGTTCGAGAACGACAACGACCACGACTCCGCTCCGGGCGAAAGCGTGTGGCGGGCTGTCGAACGGGTGATCAACTTTCCCTTCCACGCCCCTCCGGTCGGACCGTTCGCAAGTGCCCCCGTTCGGTCGAAGCCGCGCCGGACTTACGACCCGGGACGACCCGCTCGAGACCCCGAGGGGGATTACGTCCCAATGTACCTTGCGCATCTGTATCGGCAAAGAAAGAGAGATTGGCAGACTCTCAAGGACAAGCTGGAGCGGTTTGGCCGTACATCCGGACTTTTCGACGACCTCGCGATCAAGTCACTCGGCACGCGTGACAGCGAGCCGTTTCAGGTCCAGCTCAGGAAGCGGGGGTCGCGGCTCAAGGGGCCACAGAGGAACTTGATCGACGTGGGCTACGGCGTCAGTCAGGTGCTTCCGCTGATCACGGAGTTGCTCCGTCCAGATGCGCCCTCCCAGTTCCTGCTTCAGCAGCCCGAAGTGCACCTGCATCCGAGCGCCCAAGCTGCGCTTGGAACACTGTTCTGCGAGGTGGCAAGCCCGGACCGTCAGTTGGTCGTGGAGACGCACAGCGATCATCTGCTCAACCGGATCCGGCTGGACCTGCGTGACGGTGACGTGCCCCTCGCACCACCAGATGTCTCCCTCCTGTACTTCGAGCGGGACGAACTGGACGTGGCCATTCACTCGTTGCGCCTGGACGCACAGGGGAACGTCTGCAACGCACCTCCGAGCTATGGTGACTTCTTCATGAAGGAGACGGCAAGGTCGCTCGACTTCTGATGTGCGCGATCATCGACGCCAACGTTGTCCATGAGGCTTTCGGCGACAACAGGACCGAAGCCGGCACCGAGTTTCGCAAGTGGATCGATCAAGGAGCGTCCCAGCTCGTCGTCGGCGGGAAGCTGCTGGAGGAACTGGACGGAAACGGTACCTTCAGAGCGTGGCGGGCTGTAGCGGCCCAATTCGGTAGGGTGCAGCGACTAAACGAAAGGACCGTACGCGCGCGGACAGCGCGGCTTCAGCAATCGACGGCCTTAAGCTCCGATGACCACCATGTCATCGCACTCGCCCAACTGAGTGGCGCTCGATTGCTGTACTCCAACGATTCCGCTCTGCACGACGACTTCGGCAACAAGTCCCTGATCGACCAGCCACGAGGCCGCATTTACTCCACCAAGGAGAACCCGACGTTCGGGAGGGCGCATCGGCACCTGCTACACAACAACGTCTGTCGCTCGTAAGCGTTCTTACCCCTCCGGCCCGGTTTCCGCGCCCGCTCGCCGGCCCGCCGGCGGCCGATACCAGATCGGCGACGAGTAGGCGCGTTCCTGGATGGTCGAGGGGCCGTACTCCGGCCCGTCCCGGTCCAGCGCAAGAGCGTCGTAAAGCGTGTGGCGCGGCGTCGGAATCTCGAGGACCCGGACGTAATAGAACGCCTGCTGACCGGCTTCGAAGGACGGATCCTCCCAGACCGTCGACAGCGTCGCGGCACCGATGGAATTCGCGTAGCGGGCCGTCTCGAGGTCCACGGTGTTCCCCACCGCCGGCAGCTTCCCATCCGCACCCGGCTGCCGTTCTCCGGACCAGGCCACGTCGAACACCTGCTCGTGCGTGGCCCCGTCCGCGTCGAGCCACCCCTTGACGATCTGGACGCGGTCCAGGTTCGCCCCGGAGGGATCCTTGTGCGCCACGGCGAGGAACCGGGGCGCGCCGCCATCGGGCGCCGTCCGGAGTTCGCCGCCCATGGGCACCCCTTTCCCGTATCCCGCCGCCGCGACATCGTCCGCCTCGAGGTCGGTCTCGGCAAACTCCCAGCCGCCGAAGAATCGCACGCGGATGCGCGGCCCGCTCGTGCCGTAGGTCTCCCGCCGGTGCATGGCGTCCACGATGGCCTCGCGGGTGTTCTCCTCCGCCCACACCGCCGCCAGGCCCGATGCGGACATGGTCCAACCCGTGGCGTCGCCCGACGTGACGACGTCGTCCTTCGTCTCCGGAATCGAGTCCGTGGCCATCTTGCCGCCGAAGTCGTCCTCGGCCGGCGTGGAGAGTCCCGAGTGCGAGTCCGTCGAACCGATCATCCCGAACTGGAACGGGTTGATCCCGAGGGCCGCCCCGCGCGCGAGTCCTCGCCGGAGGGCCGAGCGCGCGTAGTCGCCCGCATCGGGGATGTACGCCTCGGTGTCGCCCTGCAGGTGGAACGGAAACGTCTCGAAATCCGCGAACTCGTCGTCCGGCGACAGCAGCGGATGCGTTTCCGAGTCGCCCTTGATCTGCGTGACCTCCATGATCCTCTCCCAGCGCATGCGCGCCCGGGCATGGTCGGCGTCCACGGGCGCCCCGCGCAGCGTGATGTCCGGGAACATGAAGCCCTTGGAGACGTTGGAGTTGTGCGGGATCGAGAGGAAGCGGGCGCCGGTGGCGGCGCTGGTCTCGTCGAGCCAGGCCCAGAGGTCCTCGGGGTACGGGCTCGCGCCGGACGACACCGGCTGGAAGCGGCGCGCCTGCTCGGCATCGGCGTCGGTCAGCACCACCCGGTGCAGGTTCGCCCCACCCGGGGTCGAGGTCCATTCCCACCCGATGAGGCTGGTGAACGCGCCGGGCTCGTAGTGCGCCTCCGCGGCATCCACGATGTCGCCCCACGCCTCGCGGAACACGCTCGGAGGCGGAGCGGGCAGCGACCCGCCCCCACCCTCGCCCCATGCGGCGGCCGTCTCGCGCGGGTCCGAGCCGGGCGGGAGGATGCCCTGGAAGAACGCCGGCCCCTCCCCGTCGTCGATCACGTCCCGGAGCTGCCCGGTCGCGTACCAGTTGCGGATCGACTCGACGATGCCCACGTCCTGCCGCGGCAGCCCGTCGACGTAGATGCTCCGTATCGCGCCGATGAACTCCGCGTGATCGGACACCACCAGGAAATCCAGCGGTTCCTCGAGCCGCATCCACGCCCGGTGGTACGGGTGCAGCACCGGGATGCCCTTCGCGAACCGGTACGCGTAGTCCGGGTCCACGCTCAGGTTGTTGTTCATGAACGCGTCGAAGGAATACGACGTGTGCAGGTGGGTATCGCCCCAGAGGAGCTTCGTTGCCCCGGCGGCTCCCGAGGACAGGCCAACGGCCGCCGCGACCGCAGCCACTTTGAGCGTGGATCGAATCGCTGCGGACAACTCCCTCGACGACATCATGGCGCGCTCCTCTTTCCCGATACGAAGCCCGATTCGAAGCCCGATTCGAGCCACAAGGTAGCAGACAAGCGCGCCGGACCGCCAAGCGGCGGCGGACCGCCAGGCCTTACAGGGCGTGCGTCACGCCTCCGTCGACCGCGAGGGTGACGCCGAGGAGGCAGTCGCCGGCCCGGGGCGATGGTGTGGACGTGGATGTGTTCCGTGGCCCGGAACGGCAACTCCAACGCACGTCCTCAGCAACTCCAATTGCATTCGCTCGTGAACCCGAAGATTCCGCCACAGTTGCGCAGGTCCGACACGCAGATATCTTCGCCCTCATACGCCAGGTCTACCTGGTTGACCACTGGGGCCGGTTGGGCCGGGACATCCACCGGCTGCGGAGCCTGAAACGGTAAGTTCACCACGTCGTCACACCGCGCCTCCAAGCTGCAGATCAGCCCCGGAACCTGCGACCCGAGCGCCTGTTGGACAGTGTTCATGCTGACAAGTTCACACGAGTCCGCGGCAGAACTGTCCTCCCACGCCTGATTGCAGCCCGCCAGCACCGCCGCCGCGACATCTTCCTGATCCGGCATTTCGGCGGCAACGGTTACAGCAGGGACGCATAGAGCGCAGGCAATCAGGGCGGCGGCGGTCGCTGTAGTTCTCAATTGACAAGCCATGTTCCACCTCACCTTTCCGAGTCGGCGTTCGCGCCTTGTCTAGCAAGACCTTGACCGCAAAGCAAGAAATACCGCCGGAAAGAGAAGGTCCCGAACCGGTGATCGGGGAGGAGATCGAGGCCGAGGTCGAGCGGCTGACCGGGCGGTCACTGGGCCAACGAACGGCACGAGGAGCTCGACGATCGCGGCGGCGTCGGACGTGGACCCGCGGCCCACAAGGAAGGTCCACTGCGAGCCGGGCCCACACGTCGCACCCCGGGCCCGACCGCGCATGGCCTCGCGGCCCGACTCTCCCATACACTAGGCCGCTCCGCCCAGCACAAGGCATCCCATGAACGCCGCAGAAGCCGAGCAGCGCATCCTGGAAGGCGAGCGGTCCCAGGCCGTCCGGCGCAAGCTGATTGCGCGCACCCCGAAATCGGCGGCCGTCAGGTCGCGGGGGCAGGACGCGCTGTCGCAGGAGATCGTGGCCACGGTGAAGATGCCGCACCCGATCTACATCGAGTCCGCGGACGGCGGCACCCTGACCGATGTCGACGGCAATACCTACCTCGACATGACGATGGGCTTCGGGCCGTGCGTGCTCGGCACCCGTCCTCCGGCCATCGCCGCCGCGCTCGGGGCCCAGATCGAGAAGGGCTGGCACTTCGGCATCCCGAACGCGCAGCAGGTCGAACTCGCGCACCTGATCGAAGAGGCCTCCCCCTGCGCGGACAAGGTCGTCTTCTGCAACACCGGCACGGAAGCGACGATGTACGCCATGCGCGCCGCGCGTGCCTTCACCGGCAAGACGAAGATCGCCTCGTTCGCCGGTTCCTACCACGGCGCGCACGACTACGCCCTGATTCACGCCAATCCCAACAGCCCACGGTCCGAGCCCATCGGCATGAGCGTCGGCAAGGGCATCCCGGACGTCATCCGCGACGAGACGATGATGGTCCTGCCCTACCGCAACGACGCCGCCTGTGACCTGATCCGGGAGCACCGGGACGAGCTGGCCGCGGTCATCGTGGAACCGTCCCAGAACTCCCATCCCCGCCTGGACTCGAAGGACTTCCTCGAGGGCCTGCAGGAGGCGTGCAGGGAGAACGACGTCCTGCTCTGCTTCGACGAGGTCGTGACGGGCTTCCGCGTCGCCTACGGCGGCTGCCAGGAGTACTACGGCATCACCCCGGACCTCGCCACCTACGGCAAGGCGATCACCGGGGGCCTGCCGATCGGCGCGGTGGCCGGCCGCCGCGACATCATGAACTGCTTCTCGGGCAAGGACGGCGCCCCCTGGATCTTCTCCGGCGGCACGTTCGGCGGCAATCCCCTGTCGATGACGGCCGGCATCGCCGCCCTGCGCGAGATGCGCGACAGGAAGGACACGCTGTACCCCTACCTGATGGAGCAGGGCGACCGGCTGGCGTCGGAGGTGAACGCGTTCTGCGCCGAGCACGGCTTCGCGGCACGGCTCATGAACGCCGGCTCGATGGTCTACCTACGCTTCCAGGACACCCCGATCAACGACTCCTTCGACTTCACCGAGGACGCCAAGTGGGCGGAGCAGGAGTTCTACCTGCATCTCCTCGGCCACGACGTCATCGTGCCGGGCGTCCACCTCGCCTTCCTCTGCGGCGCACACACCCCGGACGACGTCGACCGCATCATCGAAGGGTTCCGGCAGTCGTTCCTGGACATGCGGGCCGACGGCCTGTACTGACGCTCCGGTCCGGATGAGCCCCGCATGAGCCAGGAGCCGTCCGGCCCGGCCGCGCTGCGGGCCCGGGCCGCGGAACTCGTCGGACGGATGTCCGTCGACGAGAAGGCCGCGCTGTGCTCCGGCAGGAGCTTCTGGCATCTCGAGGCGAACGAACGCCTCGGCGTTCCCCCGATCATGCTCACCGACGGGCCGCACGGCCTGCGCAAGCAGTCGAGCGCCGGCGACCACGTCGGGTTGAACGAAAGCGTGCCGGCCACGTGCTCTCCGACAGCATCGGCGCTCGCGAGTTCCTGGGACCGCGGCCTGCTGCGGGAAGTCGGCGTGGCGCTCGGCGAGCAGTGCGTGGCCGAGGACGTCGCCGTCCTGCTCGGCCCGGGCATGAACATCAAGCGCCATCCGCTGTGCGGCCGGAACTTCGAGTACTTCTCCGAGGATCCGCTCCTGACCGGCGAACTGGCGGCCGCGCTCGTGGCGGGCCTCCAGTCCCAGGGCGTCGGGGCAAGCCTCAAGCACTTCGCCGCCAACAACCAGGAAGCCGGCCGCGTGTTCGTCGACGCCATCGTCGACGAGCGCACGCTGCGGGAGATCTACCTGCGCGGCTTCGAGATCGCCGTCAGGAAAGCGCGGCCCTGGACCGTCATGTGCGCGTACAACCGGCTGAACGGCACGTACTGCGCCGAGCACGACTGGCTCCTCAACCGGGTGCTGCGGGAGGAGTGGGGGTTCGAAGGACTCGTCGTCACCGACTGGGGCGCGGCGAACGACCGCGTGCTGAGCGTGCGCGCCGGCCTGGATCTCGAAATGCCGGCCAGCGGCGGGGTGAACGATCACCGCGTCGCCCACGCGGTACGTTCGGGAACGCTCGACGAAGCCGATCTCGACCGCGCGGTAACCCGCAACGTCGCCCTCGCGCTGGCCGGGACCGATCAGGTCCCGGGCGCATCACCCCTGGATCACGACGCCCACCATGCCCTTGCGCGGCGTGCGGCGGCGCAGAGCATCGTGCTGCTGAAGAACGCCGGCGGCCTGCTGCCGCTGTCCCGGGACGCCGACATCGCCGTGATCGGGGCGTTCGCGAAGCACCCGCGCTACCAGGGCGCCGGCAGTTCGCAGGTGACGCCCACTCGCCTCGAATGCGCGTTCGACGCGCTCCGCGACCTGGTCGCCGGGACGCGGGAGCCCGCGTACGCCCCCGCATACGACCCCTCGCGGAGCGACCTCGACGACGCGCTGATCACGCAGGCCGTGGAGGCGGCCGGGGCGGCGGACGTCGCGATCGTCTTCGCCGGCCTGCCCGGCATCTACGAGTCCGAGGGTTTCGACCGCGAGCACATGCGCCTGCCGGAGCAGCATGATCGCCTGATCGAGGCCGTGTGCGCGGCCAATCCCCGCGCCGTGGTGGTGCTCAGCAACGGCGCGCCGGTGGAGATGCCGTGGGTCGCGGCGCCGGCCGCGATCGTGGAAGGGTACCTGGGAGGCCAGGCCGGCGGCGCGGCCCTCGCCGACGCGCTGTTCGGCATCGCCAACCCGGGCGGCAAGCTTGCCGAGACCTTCCCGCTGAGCCAGGCGGACGTGCCCGCCGACCGGTGGTTTCCGGGGAGTGGGCGCCAGACGCCCTACCGCGAAGGTCTCTACGTGGGCTATCGCTACTTCGACAGCGCGGACGCGCCCGTGCTGTTCCCGTTCGGACACGGCCTCGCCTACACGACGTTCGAGTACGCGAACCTCGCCTGCTCGGCCGCCGCGTTCGACCAGGGTGGACGGCTCGAGGTCACCTTCGACCTGACCAACACGGGGGACCGCGCCGGGTCGGAAGTCGTCCAGCTCTACGTCCACAGTGCCGAAGCGAGCGTCTACCGACCCGAGCAGGAGCTGCGCGCGTTCACCAGGGTGCCCCTCGCGCCCGGGGAGACGAGCGCGGTGACGCTGACGCTCGACGATGCGGCATTCGCCATCTACGACCCCGTGGGCGCAGGCTGGGTGGTCGAGGCCGGCGAGGTCGAGATCCGCGTCGGCGCATCCAGCCGCGACATCCGCCTGACGAGGCGGCTCGAGGTCCGTTCCGAACAGGCGGTCGCCGCAAGCCCGCGGGGAGCCCCGCGCATTCGCGAAGGCGGACTCGAGACCCCGGATGCCGACTTCGCCGCGATGCTGGGCAAACCCGTGCCGGCGCCCGAAGCCTCGCGACCGTTCCACATCAACTCGACGCTCACGGAGATCGCCGAGACCTGGCTTGGGCGCCAGGTGAGGAAGCGGGTCGTCCGGCAGTTTCAGCGCATGCTCGGCGTGACGGCCCTCGACGAGACCAACGCGCGCATGTTCGAGGAGATGGCCCACAACCTCCCGCTGCGCTCGCTGGTCCTCTTCTCCCGGGGCCGCCTGGGCTTCCGGGCCGTGGGCGCCCTGCTCGCCGTGCTGAACGGACGTTTCGGGCGCCTGCTCCGCGTCGTGCCGCGGCGTTCCGGTGACGACTTCCCGGTTGATCCAACGCGGGTAGCCCGCGATCGGCGATAATAGGCTTCCCCGATCACCGCAAGGCAATGTGACGGCTTTCGACCCGCGCATTCTTCCGGCTCCGCAACGGCGTCTGTGGGCGGTGCTGGGTCACACCCCCGCGAACTTCGTTCTTTACGGCGGCACCGCCCTCGCGCTCCGGCTGGGACATCGCGAGTCGCTCCACTTCGACTTCTTCTCCCGCGAGTCCTTCGAGCCCGACGAGCTACAGCGGCGCGTCAGCTATGTCAGGACCGCGAGGGCTCTGCAGAGATCCACGAACACACTGACCTGCGTCGTCGACGTCGACGGCCCGGTACAGATTTCGTTTTTCGGTGGGCTCGACCTGCATTCGGTACTCGCACCCGACCGCGCCGATGGTCCCGGCATACTCGTGGCTTCGCTGCTCGATCTGGCCGCCACCAAGGTGGGAACCGTCCAGGCACGCGCAAGCGCCAAGGACCATGTCGACATCGACGCGCTGCTCCAGGCCGAGGTCGGCCTACCGGACGCGTTGGGCGCCGCCATCGCGGTCTACGGCGACGCCTTCAACCCGCTACTCAGCCTCAAGGCGCTCACGTATTACGCGGAGGGAGACCTGGGCACCGTCCCGGAGGCGGCCCGCGCCCGCCTCACGGCCGCGGCGGCGGCCGTGGACCTGCGGCAGTTGCCGAGTTTCGAAGGCCGACCCTGGCTGGAGCGCGGGGGAGACGACGATGGACCGTGAGTCCGAACTCCTGGCGGTCGCCGGTCGCGTCGTCTGGTTCAAGGCCCCGCGCGACGCGCTGCGGGATCCCGTCTTCTTCCTGAACCACGTGATGACCTTCGGAGACGTGCAGGACGTGGTCGCGATCCGCCGGCACTACGACGACGAAGCGCTGCGCGGCGCCCTCCGCGACGCCCACCCGGGGGTGTTCGATGCCCGTTCCTGGGCCTATTGGCACGCCGTGCTGAACCGGGCGCCGGCGCCGCCGTTGCCGACCCGCGACTTGCCAGGCGCGGAGGGCGAGACCCCGCTTCGCTGGCCCGTTCGCCGGAGGACGTGAAATCCCCGAATGCGCGCGCGGGATTTCCTCGCGCCCCTCCGGTCACCCGTACAGATGCATCCGCAGCGGATCGCGGGACACCAGGCCGCCGCACTCCGCTTGGTAGGCCTTCATGTACCGGTGTGCGCGCCGGGCGCGCGGCGGCGCATGCTCGTGGTCCCGCCATCCATAGACGATGCCCTGTTGGACGAGGATGGCGAAGCGCGGCGGATTGCGCTCCAGCGTCTCCTCGGGAACGTGGTCCGCGAGGTCCTCTTCGGTGCGCATGAACGGACGCGCCATGAGCACCGGGATGCTGACGCGCAACCCCGTCGCAGCGCGCGGGAAGGCGCCGTGCCAGGTGTTGCCGTGCCACACGACGAGCGAGCCCGCCGGGGCTTCGACGGCCACCGCCCGCGGGTTGCGCAGCACCAGTCCTTCCTCGCCGCGCGGCGCCCGGCACCACTTGTGGCTGCCGGGGACGAACGCCGTCGCCCCGTTCTCGCGGTGGAAGTCGGTGAGCAGGTAGGTGGCGTTGCAGACGAGCGCCTCGTGCGGATACGGCGAGGGCAGGAGCGTATCGCAGTGCAGATCGACAGGGGTCTCGTTCGGCCCCTTGAGAAAGCAGCCCATGCTCGACAGGACGACGCCGTAACCGCACAGGTACGTGGTCATCGCCAGGAGCGCGGGGTTCATCAGGGCTTCCTCGAACACCGGTCCTTCGAGAATCATCGAGTTCAGGAGTTCGCCGAACGGCGAGTCGCCCCCCTTCTCCGCGAAGCGCTCCCGGTAACCGGCATGGGTGTCCCCGGAGTCCACGTCGGGGCGTACGCCGTTGCGCCGCTCCGCGACGTCGAGCACGCCTTCGAGCAGCCGCCCGGCGAGGCCGTTCGGAGAGGCGAGTTCCGGGGGGATAACCGTGAATCCATGGGCGTCCAGGTCGGCCACGTGGGCGGTGAGTCCGAGCTGACGGACCTCTGCCCAGATCGTCGCCAGGGGATCGGGGGCGCCGTCTCCGGAATCCGAACCGTAGGCCGCCATGCATGCTCCTGCGAGGATGAACGCCGGCCATCGTAGCGTTCGGTGTTCGGTGTGCGCAACGCGGACCCGAGACGGGTCCCGCGGTCGGGCCACCGTCGCCTCAGGACTCCGCCCCGGCCTCCCGCAACGCCGCTTCGCCGAAGCCCGCCACCGCGTCCAGCGTACGCCGCACATCGTCCCACGTCGTCGTGTGATTGATGATGCACATGCGCAGCGAAAACACGCCCTTGAGCGAGGTGGACGACAGGAATGCCAGCTCGTCCCAGAACACCTGCGCGAGCACGGCCCGGTTGACGCGTTCCAGCGTTGCCTCGTCCAGGGCCCCGTCGGGGGACGCGACCCGGAAGCACAGGATGCCGAGCGACACCGGCGTGAGCACCTCCAGAACCGGGCTCTTGCGCACATGGTCCTCGGCACGGCGGGCCAGGTCGAGGCCGTTCTGGACCGCTTCGCGGAAAGCGGCCATGCCGAACGTCTGCACCGACACCCAGATCTTCAGCGCACGCGCCGAACGGCTCAACTGCTGGCCGCGGTCGGAGAAGTTCGGGTGGTTGGCGCCCCAGATGGTGTCCTGCAGCACGTCGTGCCCGATGGCGAACGCGTCCTCGAGATGTTTCGTGTCCCGCACCATCAGCGCGCCGGCCTCGTAGGGCTGGAAGAACCACTTGTGGGCATCGAGGCCGATGGAGTCCGCCCGCTCCATGCCGTGGAGCAACTCCCGGCCCTGGTCCGTCACCACGGCGAATCCGCCGTACGCCGCATCGACATGCAGCCAGATGTCCTCCCGCGCGCAGAAATCCGCCATCGCGTCCAGCGGATCGACAGCCCCGGAGCTGGCAGACCCGGCATTCGCGCAGACCGCTACCGGCGCCAGGCCGTTCCCGCGATCCTCGGCCACCATGCGTGCGAGCGCCGCCATGTCGATGCGGAATGCGTCGTCCGTCGGCGCCAGGCGGATGCACTCGCGCCGCACGCCGGCGATCAGCGCCGCGCGCTTGAATGCGCTGTGACTCTGATCGCTCATGTAGACCGCCGGGCGTTCCGGATGCCCGGCGGCCTCCCGCGCCGCCACCATCGCCTCCACGCTGGCCGCGGAGCCGCCGCTCGTGAGGAGCCCGCCCGCGGTCTCCGGGTAGCCGATCCACTCCCGGAGCCAGTCGATCACGACCAGTTCGATCTGGCTCGTTCCGCTGGACACCAGCCAGGTGCAGGAGTTGATGTGGAATCCGGACGCCAGGAAGTCCGCGAGGACGCTCGGCCACGTCGGCGACGAAGGAATGAAACCGAAAAAGCGCGGATGGTCCAGCCGAGCCGCGTACGGCAGTACCTCGCGCGCGACCTGCTCCACCACGTCCGCCGCCGGCCGTCCCTGCTCCGGCGGCGGCCTCAGGAACGTCTCTTCCAGCACCTGGCGAAACTCGCCGTCCCAGGCGCCGCCCTCGCCGACGGCATCGATCCGGCCCACGAGCAGCTCCAGGGCCCTGCTGCCCAGGTCGAGCATGGCTTGCCGGTCCATGCTCAGACCATTTTCCCTCTCCCCGTCGGACATTCTCACTCCCTCATCACTCCCCCGCTCCCTCACTCCCTGTGCGGTGACTACTGGGCTACCATGCTAATCGAGTTGCGTCCCAAACCGACACGCCATGCCCCATCCGCAACGCCGAGCCGAGCGCATTCACCGTCGCGGGGCTTCCCGACCCGGCCGCCCCTGCAGGACCGCGTCGCGATGAGCCGGACTACGCGCAACTCCTGCCGGAGAAACCGGCGTTCGCACGCCTCGACCCTCCACGACTCGACCTCTTCGCGCGCAAGGTCGACTTCGGCGCGATGGCGAGCCCGCTCAAGGTCATCGGTTCCGTCACTGAGGACACCGCCCCCCGACGATTGCGGACCTCGACCACGACTACCTCATGCACCCGTTGTCGGAACTGGTCGAGAACAGCCGCACCGTTGGCGGCTACCTGCTCGAGCGGCTGCAGCGCCGCCTTCGCCGGCCACCCGGGCGGACATCGACGAGATCGTCTCCACGCTGCAAACCGCCGTCGCACAGGAAGCCTGAGGCACTGCCCATGAATCGTCCGGTCGTCGAAACCACCCATGGCCCGGTCGCGGGCGTGCGGGAAGACGGCCTGCACTTCTTTCGCGGCATTCCGTTCGCGGCTCCTCCCGTGGGCGCGCTGCGCTGGCTGGCCCCGCGGCCGGTCGCTCCGTGGCGGGAGGTGCGTCAGGCCACCGCGTTCGGCCCTGTCTCGCCCCAGAACCCGATCGTCATCGGCATCGGCAACGATCTCGACCGCGTCGCGGGCGAGCAGAGCGAGGACTGCCTGTACCTCAACGTCTGCACGCCCGGCCTCGACAATGCGCGACGCCCGGTGATGGTGTGGATCCACGGGGGCGGCTTCGTCATGGGCGCCGGCACGATGCCCCTCAACGATCCGCGCTTCCTCGCCCGGCGCGGGGACGTGGTGGTCGTTAGCCTGAACTACCGCATGGCCAACTTCGGCTTCCTGCGGCTCGAGGGCATCACCGGCGGCGCGATTCCCGCGAGCGGCAACGAGGGGCTGCTCGATCAGGTCGCGGCCCTCGAATGGGTGCGGGACAACATCGCGCGTTTCGGCGGAGATCCCGGCAACGTGACGGTCTTCGGCCAGTCCGCCGGCGCCATCAGCATCGGGATGCTGCTCGGCATGCCGGCGGCGGGCGGGCTCCTGCACCGCGGCATCCTGCAAAGCGGGGCCTGCCATACGGTGCAGCCGGCGGAGCTCGCCGACCGCATCGCGGTATTCGTGCTGGAGTCGGCGGGCGTCCCGGCCGACGACCCCGCGGCCATTCGCGCGCTGCCCACGGCACGCCTGGTCGAGATCGAGGCGCGCATGTCGAGCCCGGCGACCGCCAACCCGGAGCTCGGCTTGACGCCCTTCGAGCCCAACGTCGACGGCAGGGTCCTCCCCCGCCCGCCCATCGACGCGGTCCGTGCCGGCGCCGCCGCCGGGATCGACATCCTGGTCGGCGCGACGCTCGACGAGTACAAGCCCTACGGCGAGACGTTCGAGGGCCTCGACGAGATGGACCACGCCACGGTGGCCGCGGTCGCCGCCGCCGAGTACGGACGCATCGAGGGACGGAATCTCTCCGCGGAGATCGAGGCCCTCGCAGGGGCCTACCGGGAGGCCCGTACGGCCAAGGGTCTGTCCGTGGAACCCGGGGGCCTGTACCTGGTCCTCGAGGGCGACCGCAATTTCTGGATGCAGGGGATCCTGCTGGCCGACGCGCAGACGCCCCACCCCGGGCGCGTCTTCAACTACATGTTCACCTGGGAGTCGCCCTGGCGCGACGGCGCGTTCGGCGCCTACCACGGGATCGAGTCGGGCTTCGTCTTCGGGACCATCGACGCGACGGACACGCGCGCGCACCACGGCGAGGGCCCGGAGGCCGACGCGCTGGCGGCGTTCTGCCAGGACGCGTGGCTCAACTTCGCGCGCACCGGCGATCCGTCCGGGCCCGGCGTCGGACACTGGCCCGAATACGGTACCGAGCGGAACACCATGGTGCTCGGCGCCCGGCGGGAGGTCGTGCGGAACTTCAACGAACCCGAGCGCCGCGCTTGGGAAGACGCCGGGTATCCGGCGATCGGGCGGATGTAGGGGCCGCCCGGTCGCGGCCCGTTGCCAAGCTCCAGCTAACGCTTCCGAAGGCGCTGGCCGAGCGATACGGGATACGACCCGGGGACGACGTTCGCCTTGAGGACGCCGGCGAGGTGATCCGCATGGTGCCTCCCGGTGTAGATGCTCCCCCACCAACATCACGCCATCGAATCTGGCGGCACATACCAGCAGTTCTCATTTTGGCCACATGCGGGGTTGGGACGGCGTATCTGTGGTTTTGAGGGAGGCTTGACAACGTAGGGGGCGGTGCCTATGGTGCGCGCCATGGGCAACCCGTGGTTCGGATCGAAGGCGACGTCGGGGCTGTGTCAGGCGCTGATTGCGCTGATGCCGCCGCATTCGGTGTACATCGAGACGCATCTGGGCGGCGGCGCGGTGATGCGGCGCAAGCCGGCGGCGCTGCGCAACATCGGCATCGACCTGGACGGTCGCGCGCTGTCGGGGTTCCGTTGCGACCATCCGGTGGAGTTGGTGCACGGTTGCTGTCACCGGTTCCTGGCGGAGTTTCCGTTCGACGGCACGGAGTTGGTGTACAGCGACCCGCCGTACCTGCGCGGCGCGCGCAAGTCGTCGCGCCGCTACCGGCACGACTACGAGGACGCCGACCACGCGGCGCTGCTGGAACTGCTCCAGGGGCTGCCGTGCGCGGTGATGGTGTCGGGGTATCCGTCGGCGTTGTACGACGAGCTGCTCGGCGGCTGGCGCAGCGTGTCGCTGCAGGTGATGAACCAGGCGGGGGTGGTGACCGAGAAGGTGTGGTTCAACTTCGCGCCGGACCGGGTGCACTGAGCGTCCCTGGCAGGGCGCAACTTCACGCACCGGCAGACCGTCAAGCGCAAGGCGGAGAGTTGGGGCCGGCGCTACGCGGCGATGCCGCCGGCGGAGCGTCTGGCGGTGCTGGCGGCGATCATGGCGGCGGAGGCGCAGACGCCGCCGTGAAGCACCTCGAGCACCACCTCGACCGGCTGCGGGCGTGCTGCGCGCGCATGCCGGACCCGCGCCGCGGCGACAACCGGCGCTACACCATGGCCGACGTCGGCATGGCGGCGCTGTCGGTGTTCCTCATGCAGTCGCCGTCGTTCCTGGCGCACCAGCGCGCGCTGGCCGAGCGCGGCAGGCGGTCCAACGCACACACCCTGTTCGGGCTGGACCGCATACCCTGCGACAACCACATCCGGCAGCTGCTCGATGGCGTGCCGACCGAGCACTTCGACGGGCAGTTCCACGCCATCGTCGAGGACCTCGACGCGCGCGGCGCGCTCGCACCCATGCGCCGCCTCGACGGCCACACGCTGGTCGCCCTGGACGGCACCGAGTTCTTCCGCTCGCGCAAGGTCCACTGCGACAACTGCTCGACCCGCAAGCGCGCCGACGGCGGCACCGAGCACTTCCACCAGATGCTGGCCGCCAACGTCGTGGCGCCGGGCCGGGCGCAGTCGCTGCCGCTGCCGCCGGAGTTCGTGCGACCGCAGGACGGCGCCGCCAAGCAGGACTGCGAACGGCAGGCCGTCAAGCGCTGGCTGGCGCGCCACGGCCCGCGCTGCGCCGCCCTGCGGCCGGTCTACCTCGGCGACGACCTGTACGCCTGCCAGCCCGTCTGCCAAGCCATGCGCGACGCCGGCGGCGACTTCCTGCTCACCTGCAAGCAACCCAGCCACAAGACCCTCTACGAGTACCTCGACGGCATCCGCCCGCCGACGCGCCGCCGCACCACCGGCACCGGCTCGCGCCGCCGCGTGCACCGCTACCGCTGGATGACCGACCTGCCCATCCGCGACGGCGACGACGCCCTGCGCGTCAACTGGCTGGAGATCGTCAGCGCCCGCCCCGACGGCACCGTCACCTACCGCGGCGCCTTCGTCACCAGCCTCGACGTCGACCGCGACAACGTCGCCGAACTCGCCGACTGCGCACGCGCGCGCTGGAAGATCGAGAACGAGACCTTCAACGTCCTCAAGCAGCACGGTTACCATCTCGAACACAACTTCGGCCACGGCAAGGACAACCTCGCCGCCGTGCTCGTCGTCCCCGACCTGCTCGCCTTCGGCCTGCACGCGGCGTGCGAACTCGCCGAAACCCTCTGGCGGCAGGCCCGCCGGCGCCTCGGCACCCGCTACCGCCTGTTCGAACACCTGCGCACCCTCGCCGAGTACCAGGTGTTCCCCGACTGGAACGCGCTGGTCGGCCTGCTGGCCACCGGCGGCACCGCCGCCCAGCCCCCCTGAGCCCCGCACCCGTCCCACCCCGCAACCAGGTCCGCTCCACGGAAACCCCCTACCAATCAATACATCAGTCAAAATGAGAACTGCTGGGCACATACCTGTGCCGTTGACACCAACGCCCCTGGTCTGCCGCTACGACCATCGGTTTCCGCTAGGGCTCGGCGTCGGGGAGAAACACCTCCGCGAGCCCGATACCGCTCTCACCCGCCACGGCGTACAGCAGGAACACGCGCCCATCCTCGACGTACACCGCCGGGTCCCGCAACTGGTTCACGTGGCCGTAGGCCGTGCTGCGCACCGACGGCTCGAGCGGCGCGTCCGCGCCTTCCCAGTCCCGCTCCGGCCGCAGCACCTCCACCGGCGCGGATTCCCGCCAGGACATCCAGTCGCCGGACACCTCGATCATGCTGAGCAGGACCCGTTCCGGGATCTGGCCAACCTGCGTCCAGAAGACATGCAGCGTGTCGCCACGCTTCAACAGCGCGGCATGGCGCATGTCGGAGTTGAAGAGCAGCGGGCCCTCCTCGAAGGCGGTGAACCCGTCCGCGGACCGGTAGAACTGCCCCGGCATGGCCATCGCATAGGTCATGCCCCCGTGGCGGAACGCCCGCAGGTAGGTCCTGCCGAGGATCTCGGGCCGGGCCTCGAAGCGGATGCCGTCGGTCGATGTCGCCGCACGCGTCACCTGGACGCCCGCACCTTCCAGCCCATGGAAGTACATGACGACGGTCCGGGTCTCGTCGTCGACATGCACGTCCGGCGACGCGATGTGCACCGCGGTCATCTCGTGCAGCGCGTCGTGGCCCAGGTTGCTGTTCTTCAGCCGCGCCTCGGTCGCCGCGAGGAGTTCCGGCGGCACCTCGGGCGGCTCGGTGGGAAAGAGGGAATCCGCGAGCTGCAGGCTGCCGGGCGGATGCACCTTCCAGGGCCCGGTCAGCGCATCCGCGTAGGCCAGGCGGATGTAGCTACCCTTGTGGTCGGCAAAGTAGAGGTAGTACCGGCCGAGCCGGTCCTCGACCCAGTCCGGCACGCGGATGAGCGACGGACCCTGGATGTTCTCCCCGATGCTCGGGTGGGTGGATGCATCGACGATGGGCGCATCGAGGAGCCGTTCCACGCGGACGGCGCCGTCGGTATCGGCAAGGGCCATGGGCGTCACCACCGCAAGGAGGGTCGCCGCGGCGGGCGCGGCGATGGACTTGCGCAAGAGTTTCGTTGGAACATTCACGCTGACTGACAATCGGACGGAAACCACAAGCATGTTCTACGAGCTTCGCCAGTACAAGATTTTCCCCGGCAAGATGGACGAGTGGGTCGACTTCATGGAAGGGACCATCATCCCCTTCCAGGTTGCCCGCGGCATGGTCATCACCGCGAGCTTCCGCGGAGAGGAGGACGACTCGGTCTACGTGTGGATTCGCCGGTTCGCGTCCGAAGACGAGCGGGAGCGCCTCTACGCGGCCGTGTACGCCAGCGACGAGTGGACCAACGAGATCGCCCCCCGGGTCGGGGAACTGATCGACCGCGACGGCATCAGCGTGCAGCGCATCGTCCCGACGCCCAAGTCCGTCGCGCAATAGGCCGATGGGCAAGGACATCAACGACGCCGTCCGCGAAGTCTGCCTGTCGTTCCCCGAGAGCGAGGAGAGGCCGTCGCGCGGATCGCCGGACTTCCGGGTGCGGGGCAAGACGTTCGCCACCTACGCCGTCAATCACCACGGCGACGGACGCATCGCGCTATGGCTGAACGCCCCGGACGGGGCGCAGCGGTTCTATTCGGAAAACGAACCGGATTGCTACTTCGTGCCCCCCTACGTCGGTCCGAGGGGCTGGCTCGGCGTCGAACTCGACCAGGGGCTCGACTGGCGCACGGTCGCGGCGCGGGTGCGGGAAGCCTACGAGAAGGTCGCGCCGGCTTCCCTGGCACGGACCATCGGAGAGACGATCGTGATCGAGCCGCCGACGGAGACCGTGCCCGACGTCGACTTCGACCCGCTGCTGGCCCCCCATGCAAGGGACCGCCTCGAGGCACTGCGCAGGATCTGCCTGGCGCTGCCGGAGACGAGCGAGGCAAAGCAGTTCGGCACGCCCGCCTTCAAGGCCGGCAAGAAGACCTTCTGCGGCGCGCACCGGTACGGCGCACGGATGCACATGGAGTTCTGGGTCGGCCGCGACCGCCAGGCGATGCTCACGTTCGACAAGCGCTACTCGATTCCGCGGTACACGGGCCACAACGGCTGGATCCACCTCGACGTGGAGGAGCGCGTGGACTGGGACGAAGTCCGCGGCCTGGTCCTCGAGAGCTACCGCCACTTCGCGCTGAAACGCATGCTGAAGGCTCTGCCGGAAACGGCATGACCGGTACGCCGGAGCCGCTGCCGGGCACACCCCGCAAGTCGAACCGCCAGGAGGAGACATGACCTATCGCGTACTGTGGCCACGGGGCTTCGGCCGCAACCACGAAATCGAGATCGAGGCCCTCGGGGAGGGCTGCACCGCCGAATTCCGCCGCGGCTTCGACGAGGTCACGGACGAACAGTGGAACGAGTGCGACGCGATCGTCGGCGTGTCACCGCCCACCGAGTACCTCCCCCGCCTGCACAAGTGCCGCATCATGGTGAAGACGGCGGTCGGCTTCGACGACGTGGACCTCGCGGCCTGGGGCGCCGCGGGCATTCCGGTCTGCAACACGCCGGACTACGGCACGCGCGAAGTGGCGGACCACGCCATCGCGTTGATGATGACGCTCACCAAGAGCATCGCCTTCCATGACGAGAGCCTGCGCGCGGACCCCGTCGGCAACTGGCGTCCCGCCCTCAATCCCTACGGCCGGCGCCTTTCCGCCTGCACCTTCGGCGTGGTCGGCCTCGGCCGCATCGGCACGACCGCCGCCCTGCGCGCCAAGGCGTTCGACATGGACGTCGCCTGCTTCGACCCCTACCTGCCGAACGGGATCGAGCTCGCCCTCGGCATCCGCCGCGTGCAGAGCCTGGAAGAGCTGATGGGCGAGAGCGACATCGTGAGCGTCCACACGCCGCTCAACGACGAGACCCGCAACCTCCTCGACGCGGCGGCCTTCGCAGCCGCCAAGCCGGGCATCATCGTGATCAACACGGCGCGCGGTCCGCTTATCGACCTCAACGCCCTGCACGACGCCATGAAGAGCGACATCGTCCTCGCGGCCGGCCTCGACGTACTGCCCGACGAGCCGGCCAACCTGAACGCCCCGCTCATCGCCGCCTGGCACCGCAACGAGGACTGGATCCGGCACCGGCTCGTGATCACCCCCCACTCGGCCTTCTTCACGCCGGAGAGCATCCGCGACATCCGGGCGTTCTCGGCGCGGACGGCGGCGCGCTACCTGCGCGGTGGACGGCTGGAGAACTGCGTGAACGGGGAGTTCCTGGTGAAGCCGCGGTAGGGGCGGGCTTGTCCCGTCCGGTCCTGGACTTACGTAGGGTCGAACCCGGGCCTGTCCCCTCCGCCATCGACCATCGAATCCCTATCAGGGGGTCGATCGTCGCGCTCAGCCCACCGCCTTCAGATCCGACCGGTCCACCACCCGCTCCCGCAACTCCGAAGTCGAGAACGCGTGTGGCCGCTTGTTGAAGTAGCAGCGGTCGAGGGTCTCCTCGCGGCCGGTGAAATCCCGCTCGCGGTATTCCTCACCGAGAATCCGAACATCCCAGTCGAGGCAGCGCAGGATTTCGAGGACGTGCGCCTCGGTGTCGTAGACGAGGGTTTCGTCGACATGGCGGCACGCCGCGACCTGGATCTGGCGCTCCACGATGCTCTGCACGGGCCGGTTCTTCTCCGGCCGGTCGATGCTCGGATCGCTCTGGATGCAGACGATCAGGTGATCGCAGACCTGCTTCGCTTCCTCCAGCATCAGGACGTGACCCGCGTGGAAGAGGTCGAAGGCCCCGAACGTGATGCCCTTCTTCAGCGCTTTCATCGAAGTGCTCCGGTCTCCCGTTGCCGCGACGGCCGGCACTCTAGTGGAACACCCGCTCGGGGGCAAATGGGGGCGGCATGGACCCCCATGGACCCCTAGACTGGTGCGGCAGGCGCGGCGGCGGCGCGCCTCAGGGTCCCCCGTGCGCCCGGGGTCTCATCGCGAACTCCACGCGCCACCCGGAGCGGCGCCACATCAGCCAGGTCAAGAACGGATAAAACGAGATGGCCGATGCGGTGTGCCACTCCGCCACGTTCTCGAGCCAGTCGTCGTCCTCGAGCGCGAGGAAGTTCTTGACCGCGACGAGGGCCAGGCCCTCCACCAGCACGGCCAGGCAGAGAAACACCTTGATGCGGACCAGCCGCGTCTCCCCCAGCGCACCCTGGACGCGGTACGCGAGCAGCAGTTGCGCGAGGAACGTGCAGCCGAAGAACACGACCGTGCCGTAGCGGCGCATGCTCCGGTGAAAATCGCCGTCCGAGCCGAGGAAGGTCGTGTAGAGGACGAGGAAGAGCGCCCCGATCACGCCCGTCGCAACCGTCGCCCGTTGCCAGTGCCTCGACGCATCGCCACAACCGCGCAGCCAGTGCCCGCAGAGCGTCCAGTAGACGATCCAGAACGCGGCGGCCGGCAGGATGGCGGCCTTGAAGACGAAAAAGCCCGCGCCGTGCCGGCCGCCGGCGCTGATGCTCGAACAACCCGTCAGGTAGGGAACGCAGGCCGGGACATGCTCCGCGAGCGCGGATGCCCCGTACGACGCGATGGCGCCGAGCCAGCTCAGCACCCAGACGAGGATGGCGACGTGACGCAGGTCCACGGCGTGACAATACCCCGCTCGGGAGCGCCGGTACACCGCGTGGGCGGCGCGCGATGCGGGTGGGTGCCGCAACCGCACCGCCATGCCACGCCCGCGGACCGGACGCCGGCCGGATCGGTGGAGCCGACGGCATTGAGGGGAGAGGGTCCCGTGACCGATAATACGCGCCTCGTGGGGCCGTAGCTCAGCCGGGAGAGCGCGACGTTCGCAATGTCGAGGTCGGGGGTTCGATCCCCCCCGGCTCCACCACTCTCAAACAAACCTTTGTCTTAGAATAGCCCTTTACCCTCCTCCGGCGGCGCCACCAACGTCCCGTTCCGTGCTCCCCAGCGCTCCGCGAACTCGCGGAGCCTCGCCACCATCGAAGCGTCCGCATTCAGGACGAAGAAGGTGCGGTTGACCCAGCGCCGCCAGTAGTAGGCGTACACCTCGCCCGGCAGTTCACGCTGCCAGTACCGGATCTCCGCGCGGTGACCGCCGTGCCGGCTCGTGTTGCGATGGTGCACGATCAGCGCACGACCCGCCCCCAGCGCCGCCGCCTCGCCGAGCGCCATGGTCTTCGCACTCGCCCTGACCGCGGGACGGAAACGCCGGTCCGGGCAGAGGCCGTCATCCGGGTCGGCGAAAACCAGGTCGCACTCCGCCACCGTACCGGATACGCGTTCGAACCACCGCCGCCTCCACGATGCC
This sequence comes from Pseudomonadales bacterium, assembly GCA_963664635.1. Taxonomy (GTDB): domain Bacteria; phylum Pseudomonadota; class Gammaproteobacteria; order Pseudomonadales; family Azotimanducaceae; genus VXNE01. Next base: position 3,928,353 of record OY761542.1, read on the forward strand.
CGCTGCCGCACCGGAACCTCCGCGATGGCGAGTCCCCAATCCGCGAACGCCGCGCCCGGCATCAACCCGGCGGCCTCGATCGCCCCGACGGACTGCCGGCCGGCGCGGACCATCGTGCGCAGCGCGTCGTAGAGATCGCTGTCCAGGGACCGCCATTGCCGCGCCCGGTCGAGATAGGCAAGGTGGCGGCGATCTTCCGCCGCATCTTCGTCCGGGTACAGGTACCAGACCACGCCGAGACGCCGGCCGGGCATGACCGCCCGCAACAGAGCGCACTTGACGAAGTCGCTTATGTCCCCGGCATGGCGGTTCTGCATCGCCCCCGGCCTATCGACAGCGACACTCCTGATACCACACGATCCGTCGCTCCGCCCGACCTCTACGGCGGTCAGCGAGCCCCCATCACCATCACTATCGCGTTTACCACAAGTACAGTCAAAGAGAAATCGAATGTACTAACGCATCAAGTCAATATGACTAACACCCAAACTCCCGAGGTGCTTTCTACCGCTGCACCGCACCACTCCTAAACTCCGGGCTGGCGCGTTCTTCTCAAGCAGAATCCCGAGCCGGTCCGGTCCGTGTTCCGAACCCGGCTGTAATTTCATGACACCCGGATCGAGTCCCAAGGTTATAGTGGTTATATACCTCGGACACGATCGGGATCCGGCGTGACCCCGTGGAGCGCCTCGTTGCCGAGGCATGGGGAGGCCGCAGCGGAGATTCGGGGGCGAAACGGTTGGGAGCGCAGCGATGGAGGACAGACGCGGGCGGGACGGCCAGATTGCACCCGAGGCAGTACGGATGGAAGCCTTCGACCCCGCAGTCGTCCGGCCGTGGCAGTTTCACAACCGCGCGCGTTCCGGCATGGACGACGGCTCGCTCGATGCACTCGCGAGCTCGATCAAGCGCCATGGACAACAGCAACTCGGGCTCGCGCGCCGGTTACCCAAGGGCGACACCCATGCCGCCGAGGTAATCTTCGGCGTACGCCGGCTCGAGGCCTGCCGCCGCGCGGGCGTGGCGTGGCGCGCGGAGGTACGGGAGGCGTCGTTCTCGAATGCGGAGTGCGCCGCCTCCATGTACGGAGAGAACGCCTGGACGGAAGGCGTTTCGCCGCTCGAGAACGCCGTGCAATGGAAGTCCATGCTGGACGCGGGCGTGTTCGCCAATCAGTCCGCCCTGGCGGTCGAGATCGGCTGCCATCGCGGCACCGTATCGCGAGCCGTGCGGACCGTGACGGCCCTGTTCGCGGAGGAGTGGCTCGGACGGCTGGTGCGCCCGGTGATGCACGAGTTCACGGGGCGGGCGGCCGACCGTCTGGCGGACGCGTATGCGGAAGGTACACGCCGCAATGCCGCCCAGCGCCGCGCGGGGCAACTCGAAGCCGGAATGGTGGCTGCCGATCGACTCTACGACGCGCTGTTCCGCGAGCCGCGCACGAGGCTCCCCCGGGAAGTCGTCTTCGTACGCCGCAGGGGCCGCGCCGGCGGCGGCGTGGTGGCCGCGAAGATGGAGCGCGACGGGACCGGCGGGTTCTCGATCAACGTGCGTGCCCACGAACAGTCCGCGGCAGACCTCGCCGAACTGGCCGAGCAGATCGAGATGATGGTGGCCCGCGAGACGGCAACCGCCTCCGCCGCTCGACTCGGCCGGCGGCTCGTGGCATCACTGTCGGCCGAGGAGGCACGCGATGCCGACCGTTCCTGGCTCGAAGGCTGTGTCTGGTCGGCCGCTCGCGCCAGCGGCCTCGAGTGGGACCGGCTGCGCTGCGCCGTGGTCGCGGAAGGGTTGCGCAGGCAACGCGAAGGGTGGGAGTTGGCGGTAGTCCGTGCCGTCGCCAGCACCGATCCGGATGCCGTCTAGATTCCTTGAGCAGCCTTCGAGTGGACAGATGAGCCAAGTTTACGAACAGCGCCTCCAAGTTGCGGAGCAACTCGATCACGTCGCCGCCAGGCGCGCCTAGTCCGGATATTGCACCTGACCGCGTGCGCTTGGAACGCAAGTCCTTGTTTGTCGTGCGTGCACGACACCTCGTTTGGCACCACGCGACCCACTACCCGGCGACATCCACGGCCCTTTACGAGCCCTCGGAGGAGGGCGTCGTCAAGCAAGCCACGATACAACCGTCAGGACAGTCTTAAAATACTGATTTATAGATGTTTTTATTCACAGAATACTACGCCAAGCCCGGGTCGGGCCATCAGCGGCCGACCCGCACCGCCAGGATGTCGCACTTCGCGCCGTGCAACACGGCATTCGCGGTCGAACCGAGCAGGAGCGAGAATCCGTGGCGACCGTGGGTTCCAACGACCACGAGATCGGCCGACAGCTCCTCCGCGGCGGCGTGGATCTCCTCCGCCGGGTGGCCGCGGCGCACGAGCCGCTCGCCCTTGATGCCGAAGCTGTCCGCCAACGCATCCACCTGCGCCACCACCTGCTCTTCCGCCTCGTGTGCAAAGCGGACGGCGGAGTCCCCGTAGGCCGCGATGTCCACGCCCGCGTAGGCGTGTTCGAGGGGCCGGATGACGGAGATGAGCGAAACGCGCGCGCCGGTAGGCTCGGCGACCTCGAGCGCCCGCTCGATGACCGCCACCGCTTCCACGCTCGAGTCGACCGCGACCAGGACTTCGCGAAACGGTTCCACGTCCTCCGGCACGTGCACGCAGAGGACGTCGCAGACGGTCCCGTGCAGCACGGCGTTTGCGGTCGAACCGAGGAGCAGCCGCCAGCCGTGACGGCCGTGCGCGCCCATGACGACCAGGTCTGCATCCTGGTCTTCCGCGTACCGATGAATCTCGTTGGCCGCATGCCCTTCGAGCAGCATGCGGTGCTCGAAGCCGGCCGCTTCGGACGCGGCCTCAAGGCGTTGCGCCGACTCCCGCATCACCTTGTGGTGCAAGTCGGCGACTCCCGGAACGGCCACTTCGTCACTGAAGTACAGGTAACCTTCGTCGACCACATGCACGGCGGTGACCTCGGCCCCGGTGCAGACCTGCCGCGCCCGGGCCAGGACAATCTCCGCCGCGTCGGAAACCACGTCCACCGCCACGATCACCCGCTTGTAGGACATCGCCCGACCTCCGCTGGCCAGCCTGGATGCCGAAATGATAGCGCCGTTTGGCGGTCGTCGGGCCGGCCCGGGTGGCCGGTGTCAGTCGCGGAACGCAACGCGCTGACGCAACAGCGCATGCACCAGGTCGATGGTCGGCGTGGCGACGCCGGTGAGCCGCCCCAGTTCCTGCACGGCGCCGACGAGGGCGTCGTTCTCCAGCGGGCGGCCAAGTTCGAGATCCTGCAGCATCGACGTCCGGTGCGCCCCGACACGGGCCGCGCCGTCGATGCGATGATCGACGTCGATCGCGAAGCGCGCCCCCAACCCTTCGGCCACGGTCTGCGCCTCGACCATCATGGCGCGCGCGATGCCGCGCGTGTCGGGCTCCGTGGCCAGCACGTCGAGGGTCGCGCCCGTCAGCGCGCTGAGTGGATTGAAGGCCACGTTGCCCCAGAGCTTCACCCAGATCTCGTCGCGCAGGCGCGGACGCACGGGCGCCTTGACCCCCGCTTCCACGCAGAGCCCCGCGAAGGCCCGCACCCGTTCGCTACGCTCCCCGCCCGGTTCCCCCAGGCTGAACTTGTCGTCCGAGAGATGACGCACGACGCCCGGCTCGACCACTTCGCAGGACGGATAGACCACGCAACCGATCGCCCGCTCCGGCCCGATGCCGCGCCAGATCGTCCCGCCCGGGTCGACGCTCTCCACGTGCCGGGCGCCGAATGGCGAGTCGAGTCCGTGAAAGTACCACCAGGGGACGCCATTGACGGCGCTGACCACCGCGGTAGCGGGACCGAGCAGGGGCTGGATCGCCGCCACCACGCCGGGGATCGAGTGCGCCTTGAGCGTGAGCACCACGATGTCCTGGGGACCGAGGGCGCCGGGGTCGGAAGTCGCTTCCGGCCGGGCGGTCAGGCGGCGGCCGTCCATTTCCAGGACGAGACCTCGCGCCCGCATGGCCGCGAGGTGCGGACCGCGGGCGACCACCGACACGTCGGCCCCACTCCCTTGTGCCAGCCGCACCGCCAGGTAGCCGCCGATGGCCCCGGCGCCGAACACGCAGACCTTCATCAGCCGAGCCCCAGCGCGCGTGCGAGGCCGATGCGCTGGATCTTGCCCGTCGGACCCTTGGGAATCTCCTCGACGAAGACGATCCTGCGCGGCACCTTGAAGTCCGCCAGGCGCTGGGCGGCGAACGCGCGCAGCGTCCCCTCGTCCGCGGTTCCTGCGGGGGTGCGCACGACCGCGGCCGCGACGTCCTCGCCGAGCCTTTCGTGCGGCAGCGCGAACGTGCAGACCTGTGCGACGTCCGGATGGTCGAGCAGGACGTCGTCCACCTCCAGCGGCGCGATCTTCTCGCCGCCGCGGTTGATGATCTCCTTCAGGCGGCCGGTGACCTTGACGTAGCCGTCCGGGTCCAGGTAGCCGAGGTCCCCGGTACGGAACCACGAGCCGTGAAACGCGGTGGCGTCCGCGGCCGGATTCGCCAGGTAACCACGCATGACGTTGTCGCCGCGGATGACGATCTCGCCCTCCGTGCCCGGCGGCAGCGGCACGCCCGCCGCGTCCATGATCGCCACCTCGGGGCCGGCCGCAGGGCCGACCAGGCCGGGCTTGCGCGGCGCCGGGGGCAGTGGATTGGAGCACATCTGGTGGGCCGCCTCCGTCATCGCGTAGGCCTCGATGACCGGTGCGTCGAAGGCCTCCTCCAGGGCCGCCATGACCTGCGCCGGCAGCGCCGCCGAGGAAGAGCGGATGAAGCGCAGCCGGGCCCGGGCCGCTCGCTCGCGGTTGCGCGGGACCCGGGCCAGGATCGCCTGGTGCATGGTCGGTACGGCGCTGTACCAGGTGGGGTGGGCGTCCTCCAGCCAGCCGAAGAAGCGCAGGGCGTCGAAGCCGGGCGTGCAGTACACCGACGCGCGGCTTGCGAGCGTCGCCAGCACCGGCGCCATCAGCCCGTGGATGTGGAAGAGCGGCATGACGTTCAGGCAGACGTCCGCCGGGGCCAGGGCAAGCGTGGCGGCAATGTTCGCCGCCGACGCGCACAGGTTGGCCTGCGACAGGGGCACCATCTTGGGCCGCGAGGTGGTCCCCGACGTGTGCAGGATGAGGGCGACCGCGTCCGGGGGCGACGGTCGCGTCCCGATCTCCCGCCCCACGTCCAGGGCAAACGTCCCCGCCGCCTCGGACTCCGCCAGTTCGATCACCCTGAGACCGCGGCGCGCGGCCACGTCCCGCGCCACCGTCTCCGACCCTGCGGCGACGATGAGCACGGTGGCGTTCAGGTCCGAGAGGTAGAAGTCGTACTCGTCCGCCTTGTAGGCGGGATTCAGAGGCGCGGCGGCACACCACGGAGCGATGCAGGCGAAGGCGCTCGCCATCGCGGGCCCGTTCGGCAACACGATCGCGGCACGGTCGTCGGGGCCGACGCCGGCGCCGCGCAGGGAGCGGCCGGTACGTTCCACCTGTGCGAGGAGGCCCGCGTACGACAGCGGGTCGCGCGCGGGCGCCCGGATTGCGACGGCCTCGGCGGCCTGTCCCGCGCCGCCGAGCAGATCGAGCAGCGTCCCCACGCGGGACCCGCCTGCCGCGGTGGACCCTCGGGCTAGCGCGGCGGCTCGGTGGGGTCGCGGCCGTCCCGCGGCGCGCCGGTGCCCGACGAACCGACGAAGATCTTCTCGCCGTTCTCGAACGTGATGTCGCGGCCGTTCGCCCGCTTCGACCGGTCCTTGCTCTGGTAGCCGTCCACCACGATCACGGTACCCGGCGTCAGCGAGTTGCGGTTCAGGCCACGCCGCAGCAACGTATTGGGTGTGCCGCCCTCGACCATCCACACTTCCGCGTCGCCGGCGTCACTGGTGTGCTCAAGGTGGATCCACGCATGGGGGTTGACCCACTCGACCTTCACCACCGGGCCGCGCAGCACGAGCGGGCGGTTGGGATCGAATTCGGCCCCGAACGCGTGGTGCGCCGCCGCGGGAACGGCAGCGAGGAGTCCCGCCAGTAGTACCAAACACTTCGTCCGCATGTTGCTGTCCTCCGTTTCTCTCGCTACGTCCTCGGCTGCATCCGCGGATGCCACTCCCGCTGCCATGCCGGATGCCACCGCGGCGCTCACTCCGCGCCGGCGTCCATGGCGTCGGCTTCCAGGAGACGCGCCCCGCGCATGATGTTGCCAAGCGCATAGTTCGCTTCGTGGCAGGCGTACTCGTACACGCTGCTGTCCGTCGCCGGCCACGGGTACTCGCCGCTCCAGGGTTCCTTCCACGCCGCCGGATCCTCGACCGTGAAGCCGTAGAGCAGCGTGTCCGCGTCGAGCCGCGTGAAACGCTCGACGACGTGCAGGTCCTCCGTGGCTCCCGAGAGCCCCGTCTGGGCGCGGAAGTTGGTGGTGTCGACGACCAGGGTGTCGCCTTCCCAGTGGCCGATGGAGTCGCCCATCCACTTGCGCACGTCGGCCGGCGGGTGCTCGCCGCCGATGCGGATGATGCGCGCGTCGTGGACCATCTCGTTGAGGATCATGACGTGGTCCGGCGTCTGCACGATGCGTTTCAGGTTGTTGTAGAGCACCGGCAGCATCGGCGGTCCCGAGGTGGAGCCGAAACCGAGCAGGCAGCGCTCCCCCAGCGGGCGCAGTTCCGGGTCGTCGTACGGCCCGACCGCAAGACCCTCCTTCAGCCACCAGGCTTCTCCGGTGTTCTCGCGGTACATGGCGCGGCGCGCCGTCCTGCGCTCCAGGGCGGCCTCCGTCATCGCGGGGAGCCTGCCGTTCGGCGGGTCGACGATGATGGACGTGCGAAAGGCGCCGCCGATGGCGAAAGTGTCGTCGCCCCGATCGATCCAGAAGGCGTTGTAGCCCCCGACGTTGCCCGCCGGGCCGAGCGATCCATCGCCCCCGACCGGCGGCGCGTCGCGCTTCGGGTCGGTCTTCTGCTGCGCCTGCGACATGCGCTCCGCCTCCGCGCCGGAGATGCGGTCCGCCTCCTCCCGGGTGAGGAACAGCTTGTCGCCGAACATGCGTGGTCGTTGCAGGGGCGTGAGGGTCGCCACGTCGTAGTTGCCGGACAGATCGGGGCGGCCGTCCGGGGTCCGGGGAATGTCGTCCGCGGCCGTCGCCGGGACGCAGAGGAGGGCCATTGCGGCGGCCGTGCAGGCCGCACGGGTCAGCGTCCGGGAGCGTTCTTGGGGAGTGCGCATGGTGTCTCGCGGCCTTTTGTCGCGGCCTTTGTCGCGGCCCTTATCTCGGGAGGGGGCTGCGCCGCCACTCGCCGTACAGCAGTTCCTCGACGAATTCGACGCAGCGGAAATCCATCAGCGACATGTTGGCTTCCATGCGGCGGTAGAGCGGCATCGAGATCTTCCAGGGACGCGTGAAGGTTGCCGGATCCTCGATCGTCGCTTCGTAATGCAGATGGTCCGGGCCGGTCGGCGTGTACCGTTCCGTCACCTTCATCTGGCTGCTGTGGTGATTCCCCGCGCGATCGAACCAGGTCTGGTCGTTCAGGCCCGTTACCTCGATCACGAGCGTGTCGCCGTCCCAGGTCGCGACGGACTGGCCCATCCAGGTGTCGATGGGCGCCGGGCCGGGATCCTCGGTGTAGATGTCCCGGACGGCGCCGGCGTACTGGTAGGCGAAGAACAGGGTGTCGTCCCCCTGGAAGATCTGGAACGGCTGCGGCATGTAGTTGGCGCGGGGTACCCCGGGCAGGTAGCACTTCACCTCCGGGTCGCGGTTGATCCAGTCCGCCTGGTTCTCGAGCTTCCTGGCGAGGGCTTCCGGCTTGTACGGAATCTTGCCGCCCTCGACGACGCCCATGCCCGGGGGCACCGAGACCACGGCGCCGAGCTTGTAGGTCTCCAGTGACGGGACGGGACCGTGCGGGCCCTCGCGCAACTGCAGGGAGGCCCGCGCAAGATGCATCTCCACGTCGTAGTTCGCTTCGTTGACGGCCTGCCAGATGCCGTTCAGGTCCGGGTGCACGCCACCGGGCCCGCGCGGCGCCACGTAGGCGGCGTCTTCCTCCGGCTGTTCCTCCGCCAGAGCCGGGCCGGGCAGGAAGACCAGCATCGAGAGCGCCATCCCGGCGATGAATCCTTGTCGCATCGGCTTCCCCCCGAAAGATGCCTGGTGTCGCCCGGCCGGGACGCTTGCCAGCAGGCCGGTGCGCAAGGGCGCGATGCTCGCATTGCGGAGGGCGAAGCGTCAACGACGCCGCACGCAGCCATTACCCAGCCACCGGTCCGTCCCTTCGGCTACCGGGCTACCCGCGCCAAGCCCGACACGGCGCGCGGGGCGAAGGTCGGATTCTATGCAGGAATAAGAACTTTTATTATTTTATATCAATGAGTTATGTATTTACCGAGGAGCCTCTGACCCACCACCTCAGTCCGCCACCCGCACAAAACGCTTGCCCACGTTCCCGCCCGCCAGCAGGTCGACGAACGCGCGCGGCGCCGACTCGAGGCCCTGGAACTCGTCCACCCACGGCGTGAGCTGGCCGGATGCCATCCAGCCCTTCAGGTCGGCGCGCGCTTCGGCGTAGCGGTCGAGGTAGTCGAAGACGAGGAACCCCTCCATGCGCAGCCGCTTGTTGATGAGGAGGCCCGGGATGCCGCGCGGCCCGGGCTCCGGGCTCGAGGTGTCGTATTGAGAGACGACGCCGCAGCAGGAGATGCGCCCGCCCTGGTTCATGCGAAAGATCGCCGAGCCGAGCACGCTTCCGCCGGTGTTGTCGAAGTAGACATCCACGCCGTCCGGAGTGGCTTCCTTCAGCGCCTGCCGGAACCCGCCGTCCCGGTAGTTCGCGACGCCGTCGAAGCCGAGTTCGCTCACGAGCCGGGCGTTCTTCGCGTCGGACCCGGCCACGCCCACCACGCGGCAGCCCCGGATCTTCGCGAGTTGTCCGACGATGTGGCCCACCGCGCCGGCGGCGGCCGAGACCATCACGGTCTCCCCGGCCCGCGGGTCCGTCAGGGTCAGCAGACCGAAGTAGGCGGTCAGACCGGTGCCGCCGAGTACGCCCAGGTAGTCCGCGGGGTCCCCGTCGTACTCGATCCGCTCCAACGCGCCGCCGGCGTGCACCGAGTAGTCCTGCCAGCCGGCGCCGCAGGAGACGATCTCCCCTACCGGCACCGAAGCGTCGTTCGAAGCTTCCACCCGCGCGACCGCGCTGCCCCGCATCACCACCCCGGTCTGCGGGGCGCCGGCGTAGGTTGCGCTGCCCTGCAGGCCGGCGCGGGCGCCCGCATCCACCGAAACGGCCAGCGTACGGCACAGGACCTCGCCGTCTCCGGGACTCGGGACCGGCTCGGTGACGAGGTCGTAGTCGGATTCCCGGAGTTTGCCCTGCGGCAGCGACGCCACGACGATCTTGCGGTTCTCGGCCATTGTGCGGCTCCCTGGTCCCAAGGAAAACGCCGCATTGTAGGACAAGGCCGGCACTCTCCGCCCGCGGACCCGGCGCTGTGCCACAATCGACCGTGCCGTCCCGTTCGAGAGGCAACATGAAGAAGGTCATCATCGTCGTCGCCGTCCTGGTGGTCGCCTACGTCGCGGCCATGGTCATGCCCTACGAGCCGGACGAGCGTCGCCCCGGCACGCGGCTCGGTGGACCGCTGGCCGCCGAGCAGAACACCGACTGGTCCTTCCGCTCCCCCGGCCGGAAGCAGATCCACGTCGAGACCGCCACCTGGTACGGCATTCCGCACTCGGTGACGACGACCTCCTGGGTCGACGGCGGCGCGCTCTACGTACCCTGCAACACCTGCGCGACCAAGCGCTGGCCGAAGAACGTGGCCCGGGATCCCGACGTGCGGCTCAAGATCGACGGCGAGGTCTACGAGCGCCGGGCGGTGCGCATCACGGACGACGAGGAGCGCCAACGCCTCCTGCGCGTCCTCGGCGCCACGGAGACGCCACCGCACCGGTGGGTGTTCCGCATGGACCCGCGCGCCACGATGATGTAGGACCCGCGCGCCACGATGATGTAGGACTGTTCACCTTTCTGCAAGTCTTATTTTGGCTCGGTTTTTCCGGCCTGGTTCGCGGCGTTGCCTCCCACGTCTTGTGGCCGCGGGGGCGATGCGCTGCTGTGGCACGCGGCGTGCGAGTCGCGGTGCGTTCGGCCAGGACGTGCGCGCGCTACGCCTCGCGCTTCGGCCGCTACGCGTCCTGCGCCGCGAGGCGCAGCGCGCGCCGTTCATGGTTGGACGCACCGGGGTTCGTACAGCGTGCCGTCGCGCAGCATTGCGCAGGCGATCCGCAGCAGGCCGTCGGCCACCGAGCGCAAGGCGCGGTAGTGGCCGTGGCCGCGTGCCCGCAACGCGCGGTACTTCGCGTCGCAGCCGGCGTCGCGCTGGACCGCGACACGCGCCCAGTGCTGGACCATGTCGCGCAGCCGACCGTGCACGGCCAAGCGCCGCGTGACGATGCGCATGCGCCCGGACTGCCGGGTGACCGGCGCCGTCCCGCACAGGCAGCGCAGCGCCTGGTAGTCACGCCGGCCGAGAACATCGCCCGCCTCCGCGAGCAGGGTCGACAGCACGCTCGGGCCGATGCCGGTGATGGAGCGCGGGATGGTCGCGTCGCGCGGCGTCCCGTCCGTCGTCGATGGCGTGTCACTGCCAGGGTCCGCGCCGCCGAGTTCGCCCAGCAGCGCGTCAATGCGCGCCTCGGCCTCGGCCAACTGCCCGGCGACCAGCGCCGGCCGCTTTGTCAGCAGGCGCGCATGCGTCTCGGCGGCGGTCGCCGCCGCGGGCTCGATGTCCGGCGCCCGCTCGGTCAGCCGGGCCTTCAGCGACGCAGCGTCGAAGCGGCGGATGCGGTGCTTCCGCAACAGCTTCTCGTACGTCGACACGCGCGTGCGGCGCGCCGCCGCCGGCGTCGGCACGCGCTGCCACAGCGCCTGCGCCCAGGCTGCCGACAGGTCGTCGCCGACCAGCTGGTTGAACGCCGGGTAGTAGCGCCACAGCATCTCGTGCATGCGGTTCAGCAGCCGCGTCCGCTCGCCCATGAGCTCCTCGCGGATGCGCGTCCACGCGCGCAGTTCGACGAGCTGCGGATCCAGCGTCCCCACCCGGCGCAGGCAGTGCGGGTCCGTGCGTAGCGCCGAGGCCAGCACCCGCGCGTCCAGACGATCGTCCTTGGCGCCCGCCGGCGAGTACCGGTCGCGGAACCGGTCCAGCTGCTTCGGGTTGATCGAGTGCACCGCCAGACCGTACGCCAGCAGGCTCTCCACCACCGGGCCGCGCGGCGTCTCGATCGCCACGCCCACCGTCGCCGGCGGCACCCCGCCGGCCGTCTCCACGATCCACGACGCCATCATGCAAAGACCCGGTCCGCCGTGCGCGAACACGCGCTCGCCGCGCACCGCGCCGTCGCCGTCAAGCACGCACACCTGGTGGTTCTGCGACGCCCAGTCCACACCAACGTACCAGTTCAGTTCCGACATCGTCCCGCCTCCCGGTTGCTTGCCCGTTCACGGCGTGCCACGATCCCTGCCTGTCCCTGTACCGGCGCTCGGGGCGCAGACTGTTCACTGGGCATCGATCGTGGCGGAACTGCCGGGGCACAGGTCCTACAGTGGTGCTCTCGGCACAAGGGGCGACCGGTCGCTCCCGGCAGTTCTGCCCGCTCCACGCCTTCGGCACGGAGCACTGGGAAGGGTACAGGGGCGGGGCTTGTCCCCGCCCGCCTGGAACCCCGAACGGACGCCCGGCACGAAACCCCGGACGGGCCGCCACGAGGGCGGCCCCTACGGCGCCGGCGCGGACGGACCCGCGCCAATTGCACGCCACCCCCGTTTCCCGCACAGTTCTCCCTTTTCCCGACGAACGGAGACGCTCCCGCATGAAGACCGCCGAAGCCATCGCCCATGTCCTCAAGGCCGAGGGCGTGGACATCCTGTTCGCCTATCCCGTGAACCCGATCATCGAGGCGTGCGCGGTGGCCGACATCCGCACGCTGATCTGCCGGCAGGAGCGGATCGGGCTGCACATGGCGGACGCGTATTCGCGGCTCTCGTCGGGCAAGAAGATCGGCGTCTTCTCCATGCAGCACGGCCCGGGCTCCGAGAACGCCTTCGGCGGCGTGGCGCAGGCGTTCTCCGAGTCGTCGCCCATACTGGTCCTGCCGGCGGGCTATCCCCGGCGCATCGCGAACTACTATCCGAACTTCAATTCGGCGCGCAGCATGGAGAGCGTGACCAAGTGGGCGGAGCCGCTCACCATGGGCCGCGCCATCCCGGAAGTGATGCGCCGCGCGTTCTTCCAGTTGCGCAACGGACGTCCCGGCCCCGTGCTGGTCGAGGTGCCGATGGACGTCTTTCGCGAGGACGCCCCGGACGGCTGGGTGCACGAGCCGAGCTACGCGACGCGCAGCGCGCCGGACCCCGACGCCGTGGAAGAGGCCGCGGCCGTGCTGGCGGGCGCCGAGCGACCGGTGATCTATGCCGGCCAGGGCGTGCACTACGCGGAGGCGTGGGACGAACTCAAGGTGCTCGCGGAGACCTGGAACATCCCCGTCACGACCAGCCTGGAAGGCAAGAGCGCGTTCCCCGAGAACCATCCCCTGTCCCTCGGCTCCGGCGGCCGCGCCAACCCGCGCCCCGTGAAGACCTTCCTCGCCGAAGCGGACGTCATCCTCGGCGTCGGCTGCAGCTTCGCGCTCACCGGCTTCGGCGTCCCCATGCCGCCGGGCAAGACCATCATCCACGCGACCCTCGACCCGATGGACCTCAACAAGGACGTGCCGGCGCAGCACGCGCTGATCGGCGACGCGAAGCTCTGCCTCGCCCATCTCTGCGAAGCGCTCGATGGCCGGGACCGGTCCCACGCGGACAGCCGCAAGGACGTCGTCCCCGGACGCATCGCCGCCATCAAGGCGGAGTGGCTCGCCGAGTGGGACGCCAAGCGCAACCACAACGAAGCGCCGCTCAACCCCTATCGGGTGCTGAACGAACTGCACCGGACGGTGGACATCGACAACACGATCATCACCCACGACGCCGGCAGTCCGCGCGACCAGGTGTCCCCCTTCTGGGAGTGCACCACCCCGCTCTCCTACATCGGCTGGGGCAAGACCACCCAGCTCGGCTACGGTCTCGGGCTGGCGATGGGCGCGAAGCTCGCGCAGCCGGACAAGCTCTGCATCAACGTCTGGGGCGACGCCGCCATCGGCTTCACGGGCATGGACTTCGAGACCGCGGTGCGCGAGCGCATCCCGATACTCTCCATCCTGATGAACAACTTCTCCATGGCCATCGAGCTGCCCATCATGCAGGTGGCGACCGAGAAGTACCGGTCCACGGACATCTCCGGGGACTACGCCGCCATGGCGCGGGCGTTCGGCGGCTACGGCGAGCGGGTCGAGGATCCGAACGACATCCGGGCCGCCATCGAGCGGGGCATCGAGAAGACGCGCGAAGGAACGCCCGTGCTGCTCGAGTTCATCACGGACAAGGAGATCTCGATCTCCGCGGAGTGACCTTCACACGGGGGTGCCCACGATGGGCTACCGGCTTGCCGCGGACGCCGTCGTGCTGCTGCACGTCGCGTTCATCGTCTTCGTGGTCCTGGGCGGGCTGCTCGCACTCAGGCACCCCTGGGTCGCCATCCTGCACCTGCCGACAGCCGCGTGGGCCGTCCTCATCGAGTCGTTCGGCTGGATCTGCCCCCTGACCCCGCTCGAGGTCGAACTGCGTGTCGCGGGGGGCGAGGCGGGTTACCACGGCGGCTTCGTCGACCGTTACATCGTGCCGCTGGTCTACCCCGCGACGCTGACGCGGCCCGTGCAATGGGCCCTCGCCGCGTTCGTCTTCCTGGTCAACGTCGCGATCTACGGCGCGGTGCTGTCGAGAGCCGGTCGCGGCCGCCGCATCTGGCTGCGTCTACGCGGCTGAGCGAGGAGCCTTTCCATGACCTTTTTCAAGTGGTTTCTGATCGTGCTGGCCGTGCTGGTCGCGGCGTTCCTCGTTCTGTGGCTGGTCTTCGGGCCGATCATGAACGCCAGGGTGATGGAGGAGCTCGCCAGCGACCCCCAGGGCGAGCGGGCCGGCATCGTCATGCTGCTGACGCTGCCCGGGGATCGTGTGCTGCCCGTGAACTACCGGCGCGAGGGCGACCAGGTGTTCGTCGGCGCCGACGGCCGCTGGTGGCGCGCACTCCGGGAGGGCGACGTCCCGGTCACCGTGACCATTCGCGGGGAGAGGCTCGCCGGACGCGCCCGCGTGGTGTTCGACGACCCCGAGTACAAGCGCGACGTCTTTGCGCGGTTGCGGCCCAACGTCCCGAAGTGGCTGCCCGAGTGGCTGGACGCGCACCTGGTGGTGATCGACCTGGAGGCGTAGCACTGCGGCTCCCTGCGTGATGCGGGTCCGCCCACGAACCGACAAACCGGTCCCCCGTCAACTGCCGGTCAGCGTTTCCGGTACTTCCTCCCCCAACGCCCGCGCCCGCTCCAGCCGCGTCGCCTCGTCCCGTGGCAGGTGGCGCTGGCCCATGACCAGGCAGAACACCGACCCGACGAAAGCCAGGAGCGACGTCGCCATCGCGAGGCGCAGGCCCTCCGCATCGCTCATGCCCTGGGCGATGAAGACGTCCGACAGCTTGCCGATCGTGTACGGGCCGAGGGCCAGGCCAATGAAGGTCATGAGCAGGATGTAGAAGGCGCCGGCGATCGCGCGCATGCGCGGCAGCACGAGGTCGCTCGACGTGCTCGGCGCGATCCCGGCCCAGAAGCCGTTCGCCACGCTGGCGAGGAAGTTGGCGACGAAGGCCGCGACCAGGTGCTCCGTGTAGATCATCCACAGGACAAAGGGCACGGTCCCGAGCACGGCGGCATATCCCAGCATCAGCCGGCCGGTCGTGAACCGCAGGCGCAGGCGATCGGCGGCGAAACCGCCCCCGGCGACCCCGATGACTCCGCTGGCCGCGGCGCCGATGCCTATCCACAGCCCGACCTCCGAGGCGCTCGTGTCGTGCGCCCGCATCAGGAGCGGCGCGGTCCAGAACGCCACGCCGTAACCCACGAAGCCCCCGATCGGGGCGGAGAGGAGCGTGTAGATCATGGCCTTCGACTTGAAGATCATGCCGTAGGTCGCCGGATCTCGCCGCGAGAGCGACTGCACCCATGACACCGTCGCGTAGACGCCGATGGCCATGGCGATCCACTGCGCCCAGTCTCCGGTCAGCCAGATGAGGGCCGCGGCGGCGGCAACGATGGCGAGCGCCATGAGCGCGTTGAGCCGGAGCGACGCGCCGTCCCGCATGAGACCGATCACGTTGAGGGGCGGGATGACCGACACCAGTTCCGTCCCCAGCACGTGGAACGGCCGCGGGTGCGGCCTGGTCACCAGCCCCTCGCTGATGCCGCGCACCGGTTCGCGCAGGGTACGCACCCACACGGCCATGGCGATGCCCGGCAGGCCCACGGCCACGAACGCGACCTGCCAGCCCCGCAGGCCGAACGGCGGATCGACCGGGTAGAGTTCCGCCCAGAAGTCGAGGATCGCGCCACCGAGAAAGAGCCCCGCGCCGATGCCGATCGCGACTCCGCTCGTGTAGATGGCGACCACCGTCGCCCGATACCTCGGAGCGTAGTAGTCGTACAGCAGCGAGTAGGCCGCCGGCGAGGCGGAGGCCTCGCCGATGCCGACGCCGGTCCGGTACGCCGCGAGCTCCACGAACGACCGGGCGAGCCCGGAGGCCGCGGTCATCGCGCTCCAGAACAGGAGCCCCACGGAAATCAGGCTGCGGCGCACCCAGACATCGGCGAACCTGGCCAGCGGTATGCCGAACACCGCGTAGAACACGGCGAACACGGTGCCGTAAAGGAAGCCCATCTGCGCGTCCGTGACGCCGAGGTCCGCCTTGATGGACTCCGCCAGGATCGAGAGGATGTTCCGGTCGACGAAGTTGAAGAAATAGACCAGCGTCAGCACGCCCAGGACGTAGTGTGGGTACCACCGGCTCTGCGGTTTCGCGGTGGCTTCCAGCGGCTCTTCCATCCGGACTCCTGTCTCCTCAGGCCCTGCCGGGCATCTCGACGACGTCCTCCCCCAGGGCCCGGGCACGCTCGACCCGGGACGCCTCGTCCCTGGGCAGGTGCCGCTGCGCCTGCACCAGGCAGTAGACCGTCACGACAAACATGACCATCGAGCCCGCCATCGCCAGGCGCAAGGCGTCGCCGTCGGCCATGCCGCCGGCGGCGAACAGGTCCGAGAACTTCCCGACGGTGTACGGCCCGAGGGCCAGGCCGATGAACGTGCTGAGCAGGATGTAGAAGGCGCCGACCACCGCGCGCATGCGCGGCACCACCAGGTCGCTCGCGGTACTGGGCGGGATGCCCGCAAAGCAGGCGCTCGGTACGTGGTAGAGGAAGTTGGCCCAGAACGCCACGACGAGGCTGTCCGTGTACAGCAGGAGCAGGACTGTCGGGACGGTGCCCACCACGATGAAGTAGCCGACCATCAGCCGCCCCGTGGTGAAGCGCAGGCGCAGCCGGTCGGCCACGAATCCACCGGTGGTGACCGAGAGCAGCCCCCCCACAGCGATGCCCATGCCGATGTACAGGCCCACCTCCAGCGCATTCGCGCCGTGCGCGCGAATCAGGTAGGGGGAGGTCCAGAACCCGATGCCGTACGTGACGAACGTCACGGAGGTGAACGCGACCAGCATGTACAGCATGGCCTTCGAGCGGAAGATCATCGCGAAGGCGGCCGGATCGCGGCGCGCCAGCGACTGCACCCACGAGGCCGTGGCGTAGACCCCGATCCCGAGGGCGATCCACTGCGCCCAGTCCCCCGTGACGGCGATCAGGAGCGCGGCCGCAACCGTGATGCCGAGCGCCATGAGCGCATTCAACGTCAGCGACGACCGCTGCCGCGCGAGCCCGATGATGTTCAGGGGAGGCACGATCGACGCGATCTCCTGGCCCAGGACCCGGAAGGGCGCGGGGTGCGGCTCGGTCACCAGCCCTTCGCTGATGCCTCGGACCGGCTCGCGCAGGCTGCGCACCCATACCGCCATGAGCAGCCCCGGAACGCCCACCATCATGAAGGCCACCTGCCAGCCCTTCAGCCCGAACGGTGGATTCTCCGGATACACGTCCGCCCAGAAGTCGAGAATCGCGCCCCCGAGGAAGAGCCCCATGCCGACGCCGATGTAGCCGCCGGCCGAGTACGTCGCCACGACGGTCGCCCGGAGCCGCGGCGGGTAGTAGTCATACAGGAGCGAATAGGCGGCGGGGGACGCACTCGCTTCGCCGACCCCGACGCCGGTGCGGTACACCGCAAGCTCCCCGAACGACCGCGCGAATCCCGACAGCGCCGTCATCGCGCTCCAGAACATGAGCCCGGCCGAGATGACGCTGCGCCGCACCCAGACATCCGCGAAACGCGCCAGCGGAATGCCGAAGACGGCGTAGAACACCGCGAAGACGGTGCCGTACAGGAAGCCCATCTGCGCGTCGGTGACGCCGAGGTCCGCCTTGATGGATTCGGCGAGGATCGACAGGATGTGCCGGTCCACGAAATTGAACACGTACACCAGCATGAGGACGCCGAGCACGTAGTGCGGATACCACCGCTTCGATCGGCCCGACCTGGCCGTCGCCTCCTCCATGCCGAACCCCCTGCCGCGCAACGTCCCTTCGCCGCCGGGCCGTTATAGCACGCCGCGCGTCAGCCGAACGGCGCCAGGAGCTTCCGCCGCAGCCGCGGGGTCCGGCTACGAACCTCTGATCAAGCCCATCCATGGACTTGATCAGGTCGCAAGACAAAACGCGGTTTCGTCTTGCTCCACAGATTCAACGGCTTACGCCATCGAATCTGGCGGCACATCCCTGTGCCGCGCTAGGGAAGCTCTTGATCAGAGCTTCCCTAGCGGAGGCGCGAATAGGGCAGTGGATTGATGTAATCCACCACCTCCGTCTCGATGACCGACCACGCCTCGTCGAGTTCCGGAATCACGGGGGCGCCGGTGCGGAAGGACAGGTCCGGGCGGCCCGGCAGCGCCCAGAGGTCCGTGAACTCGCCGCGCGCGCCCGACCGGGCGCTGTAAGCGGTCACGAGCTGCAGGCCCTGGCCGTCGACCCGGTCCACCAGTCTCCCGACGGCGCCCAACGCATCCACGAAAGTGCCCAGAGGCGCCTTCAGGCGGGCCAGCATGTACTGGCGCGGCGTGTCCGGGCTGGTGTCGAGGAGTGCCTGCAAACGCTCGGACGTCGCATAAGGCAGGGTATCGCCGAGGCGCACGTACTCCTCGATGTCGAGGTCGAGTTCCATCAGACCCTTGATGGCCTCCGGATCCGAGAGTGCCCGCATCAGTTGCGTGGTCGCGGTCTCGTAGTGACCGAGCGAGTCGAAACGCACGAGCAGCAGGTCGCGCCCCACCTCCCCCGTCGACCATTTGAACCCGCCAAGAAGATCGAACCCGCAGCGCTCCATGAGGGGGACCGCGGTCTCTCCGTAGCGGACGACGTACTTCTCGAAGTGCGCCGGGGTGGCCGGACGAACGGTGTGGATGACTTCCATGATGAGCGACATGCTCGGACCTCGCGTGGTGAATGCGTGGAGGAGTATAGGGGAGCGGGGCCGGCCGTTCCGTTCCGCGCCGCAAGCCCATAGAATTCAGGCCGTACTCCCGCGGGCAGACTCCATGACAGACGCGAAAATCAAGGCCGGCGCGGCGCGGACCGAGTGTCCGCCGTTCGAGAATCCCGCCATCGTGCAACCTCCACCCCTGTCC
Organism: Pseudomonadales bacterium; assembly: GCA_963664635.1. Taxonomy (GTDB): domain Bacteria; phylum Pseudomonadota; class Gammaproteobacteria; order Pseudomonadales; family Azotimanducaceae; genus VXNE01. The sequence goes on from OY761542.1 coordinate 3,947,152, forward strand.
GAAGCGACGGTGGCCATCGTGACCTCGGCGTCGCTCTCCCATCCCGAGGACGAAGGGTTCGCCGTCCAGGACGTCGGCTACCGCGTCCTCGAACGCGGCCGACGTGACGTGGTCGTAGGCCACTGGAGCCCGAACTTCGACACCGCCGGGGTGGCCGCGGACCTCAACGTGGTGTTCCCCATCGACCGCCTCGAGGAGCTTGCCGAACAAGGGACCGTGGGCAAGGTGTCCGACGTCCACCTCGCCTTCGCCGGCAACCAGTTCGAACTGTCCGGCATCCGCATGGACGGCGGGCCGGCCGGGGCGGCGTTCCTGAAGGAACACGGCGTCGATGTCGTCGTCCTGACCCCGGTCTGACCCCTCTGCACGCGTACGGTCAGTACGCTTGCCCACGTCTTCGAAGCCGCCGGCATCGCCACCGTCGCGATCGGTTCCATCCGTGAACAACTCTACGGGATGGCCCCGCCGCGCGGCCTGTTCTGCGACTTCCCGCTGGGGCGGCCGCTCGGGGTCCCGAACGACGCCGCGTTCCAGCACCGGGTGCTCGCGCGGGCCCTCGAACTCCTGGAGTCGGACCGGCCGACCGTGCAGGACTTCGAGGAGTCCATCGAGGACACGGCCTCCGAAGTGCTGGTCTGCCCGCTACCCGCGCGGCACGACCCGGAGGCGCATCCCGCCGTCGACGAGGCCCGCGGCCTGCGCGCGGCCTATGACCGGGCCGTCGCAAAGCACGGCAACCGGGCCGGCGCCGCGCGCCTGCTCGACGCCGATGCGGTGCCGGCCGCCATCGAGTCGTTCATCCGCGTGGCCGAAGGCGTGCCCTGGAAGGAAGCGGGGATTCCCGGCGTGCCGGCCCGGGTCTCCCACGACATTCGCGGTTACTACGAGATGGCGGCGATGGAGATCGTGGGCCACACGCCGGCCGCCTGGACCGGCTACCGATGGTTCCGGGACGAAACGCAGACGGGCGCCGTCATCAAGGCGGCCCAGCGGGCGATCCGGGACTCGGGGGTCAAGAACGAAGCGCTCTGGCGCTTCCTGTTGCCGCTCGACGCGACGATGGCGTAGGGGACGGGCTTGTCCCGTCCGGTCTCGAATTCAAGCGCGAAAACGCGGGAGCGGGCGTCCACCAGGGACGGAGATGGGCGACCGCAGGTCGCGCCGGGACGCCACGAGGGCGTCCCCTACATGGCCACGCCGTCGAAGCGCGCGAGACCGTTCTCGATCTTGCGGACGTAGCGTCCGCGTGCATGCTCCCAGTCGGCGAGGCGCGCGCCGGTCGGTCCGAGGTTGTACGAATGCAGTGCGCACTGCAGCTCGCCGCAGGCCTCCCAGAAAGACGCGAGGATCTGCGCCCCGCAGTAGATGTTGTCCGCCGGCTCGCGGAGGTCACCGCCGCAGAAGGACCGCCAGAACTCGCCGCGAATCTGCGCCGGGCCGAACGCGCCGACGCTCGAACGCGCGTTCTTGCGGAACGAACTCTCGGCAAGGACGAGACTCGCCACCAGCTCCGGTTCGAGTTCCTGCCGGTGCGCCGCCTCGAGAATCCACTCGGCGAACTCTCCGGCAACCGCGGGGTGAATGTCGAGCGCCCGCGTCATGCGGTCGGCGAACGCGGCGCGCTCCTCTTCCCAGGGAATCGACGGCGTCGCCGCGGCGGGCAGGGCGAACGCGACACGTTCGTAGCGTTGGGCGTCGGCCACGGTCGCCAGGGCGAACGCCGCGCATCCGGCGAGCACCAGCGCACCCCCCTGGATCCAGGCCAGGACTGGTATGCGCTTCGCCATTGCCAACAAGGCGCCCATCGATTGCCTCAACTCGATTGCCTCAAGGCTCCGTGCCTCACTCGCACGAGGGCGGGCCACTTTACACCTTTCGTCCCCCACGGGAGTTACGATTGCGTAAAAAATGGAGGGAAAAGGGAGATTTCTTAGACGAATGTGCTCTTAGTTTCTGCTCTTACTGGCCCTCTGGATTCTGAAAGAGTCCCGACGCGCGTCGCTCGCGCGGTCAAGCGCTTGCGGGTCTGCGCGTCGCCAGTGCGAGGGTGTTTCCAGCGGGATCCCTGAAGAACGCCATCCACTCCTCCTCCCCGGCGGGCCCGAAGGTACCGTCCTCGTCCCGATGGATCATGGCCGGACCAGACTCGATGACGAGCCCCCGCCGCGACAGCTCCGCGACGGCGGCGTCGATGTCCTCGACGTGGAAGTAGAGCGTCCCGGGCGTCGCATTCCGGTCGAGCAGCAGGCGCACCCCGTCGAAGTCGAAGAAGGCGAGACCGGGCGGGTCGAACCGCGCAACGAAGGCCGCACCGAGGACCTCACGGTAGAAGACGATCGCCGCGTCCAGATCGGGCGCGCGCACGGCGACCTGGTGCAGCTTCGCAAGTCGCATGCCGCAGCCTCGCCCGCAGCCGGCCACGCCGGCGTCAGGCCGCGGTCAACTCCCGTACGATGGCGGCGCGCGCGTCCTTCGGCAGGGTCGCGTAGGCGGCCGAGGTACGGTCGACGACGTCCCCGAAACGCGCCCTGAAAGCCCTCGCGACGTTGGCCGGTTCCTCGATGACCGCGAACGCGCCGAGCATGTCGTCGGTGATGAGCGTACCCATCTCCTGCCACCGGCCCTGCTTCGACATGGCGTTGAGTTCGCCCTGCATCTCGCCGGCGCCGATGCTGTCGAGGACGGGCTTGTAGGCCGGGGTCGATCCGTAGAAGGCGATCTGCTGCCGCGTCGCCGCCTTCGCCTGCTCGAGCTCTCCTTCGTCGCGGCCGGTCACCACGAAGCACGGATAGCTGATCTCGAAATCCTCGCGCTTCCTGCCGGACTTGGCGAAGCCGCGCTCGAGGGCCGGCAGCGTCGTTTCGCGCAGGTACTTCTCCGTCGTGAAGGCGTGCACGATCATGCCGTCGGCCACCTCGCCGGCCACCTCGGTCATCAGCGGCCCCACCGCCGCCAGGGTGACCCGGGGCGGTCCGTACTCCGTGTTCGTCGGCGTGAAGAACGGGGTCATCAGCGTATGCGTGTAGAACTTGCCGGTGAACTGGAGCGGTTCGCCGTCGTGCCAGTTCGCCCAGATGGCCCGCATCGCGAGAATGAGTTCCCGCATGCGCGCGGCCGGGTGTGACCACGGCATGCTGAAGCGCTTGGTGACGTGCGGCCGGATCTGCGAGCCCAGGCCCAGCACGAAACGTCCCTTCGAGAGCGCGTTCAGGTCGTGGCCGAGGTTGGCCAGCGTCATCGGGGACCGCGCGAACGCCACCGCGATGCCAGTGCCGAGATCGACCCGGGACGTGGTCTGCGCGGCGAACGCCAGCGGCAGGAACGGGTCGTGTCCCGTCTCCACCGAGAGGATGCCGCTGTAGCCCATCTCCTCCAGTTCCCGGGCCTGCGCGCCTACCGTCTCGAGGTCCCAACCCACTCCACCATCGACTTTCATTGCGGTTCCTCCCAGCTCAAGCGGCGCATTGTAGGGGACGGGCTTGTCCCGTCCCGTCCCGTCCCGGATTCACGTAGGGCCGAGGCCGGGCTTGCCCCGTCCCGTCCCGGATTCTTGCACGATTCCAGCGCGGGCGACCACAAGGGTCGCCCCTACAATCCGTGCCGACTCGGCCGTGAGCGGCTTGGTTCCATGCCGGCAGACACGCTGCTCGACCAGCCCCGGGACACCGCCAGCAGCCCGACCCCGACCACAAAGGGCAGGAAGCGCTCCGCAAAGTCCCCGGGGGTGTCCGGCAGCACGTAGAACACCACCGTCCCGAGGAAGCCGACGACCATCGCCGCCGGCGCCGCCCACGGCGCGTGGCGCCAGCGGAAGACCGTGAACAGGACCAGCGGGCCGAAGGTCGCGCCGAGAGCGTTCCAGGCGAACAGCACCCGGGAAAAGATGGCTTCCGGCAGCCACACGCTGATGACGACCGCGACGACCACCATGGCCGTGATGATCCAGCGCGACACGGAGACGCGCTCGCGGCCCAGTCCCAGGTCGTGGGAGATGACGCTGGCGGCGACCAGCAACTGGCTGTCGGCAGTGGACATGACCGCCGACAGCACGGCCGCGATCGTGATTCCCGCGACCATGGCGGGCAGCAGGGCCGAGGTCAAATGGAAGAAGAGGCGTTCGCCGTCGACCACTTCCGTCGCAAGGGCGTGACCGGCGAGCCCGGTCAGGAACATGCTCGAAAGGACGATCACGAACCAGGCGAGCGCGACGACCCGGCCGCGCCGCAGCGCCGCCTCGTCGCGCAGCGCCATCATGCGGTTGAGGAGGTGGGGTTGGCCGAGCGGTCCGAAGCCGATCGACACCATGCCGATGAAGAACCCGACCGCGAGCCAGCCCACGTTGGCGCCGAGCGGCGCCAGGTGCTCCGGCGGCAAGGCCGCGAACAGGGGCCCGAAGCCCCCGCAGGCGGACACGGCCGCCACGCACAGCATCACCGCACCGACGAGCATGACGACGGCCTGCAGCGCATCGGTGACGCTCACCGCCCAGAATCCCCCGATCAGCGTGTACACGAGGATCACCGCGGCGCCGATGGCGACGCTCGTCGATACCGGCAGCCCGAACGTCTCGCCGAACGTGTTGCCGGCACCCTGGAACTGCGCCGCCACGTAGAACACGAAGGAGATGACCACGGCGATGCCGGCGAACGCCGTCGCGAAGCGCCGGGCGCCGCCCGTCAGGTCCCGGCAGACAACGTCCGTGAGCGTCACCCAGCCGTGCGCGCGACTCGCGTCACGCAGCCGCCGGGCGATCAGGAACCAGGCGATCACGTGGCCCGTCAGCGTGCCCGGCAACAGCCAGACGGCCGAAACGCCCTGCGCATACGCAATGCCGGAGACGCCCAGGATCGACCATGCGGACGACGATCCCGCGGCGTACGACAGGCTTGCGACGAAGCCCCCGAGGTTGCGCCCGCCGATGAAGTAGTCCGTATGGTCGCGCGTGCGGCGCCGCGCCCACAGGCCGATCGCGATCAGCGCCACCTGGTAGGCGACGATGACGCCGAGGATCCCGGCGCCGGACACGCAGCGCCCCTGCCCTTCAGCCGGCCAGCACGCCGCGCGCGGCGTCCGCCACGGGCGTTCCCTCGAAGAACGCGGGATTCGCCTCGCCCCAGAACCGCACCGGGTTCTCGAAGACGAAACGCCGAAACTGCGCGAGGTCGATCTTGCCGTCTTCGACGAGTTCATGCGCCTCGGGCAGCACCCCGGCCATGTCCTGCACGTCGAAGTGCCCGATGTCCGAACCGAACAGGGTCTTGATCTCCGCGCCGTAGGGGTTGAACTCCCGGTTGAACGCCCAGGCGTTGGTCGGGTCGTCCGCTTCGCAGCCGAAGTAGAACGGCTTGACGAAGCGATCGAGAAAGTCGGTGCCCGCCTCGATGCCGCAGGCCGCGTAGTCGTCCAGCTCGTCGAGTTGGCCCGTGGTCGCGGGGCCGTTCGACGTGCCGACGCCGCGCCCCTCCGCGATGGCCGCCCGGAAGCCCTCGTCCGCGAATTCCGTCGCAAGATCGCGCAGCAGCTCCATGTCGAGGTTGGCCGGGTCGGTGAAGGCAAGGGCGTCCCGGTTACGGATCGCCCAATGGCCAATGAGATCGGCGTAGAGCAGGCACGCGAAGCCCACGCCGCACTCCAGGAAGGCGAAGTTGAGTTGCGGGAACCGCGCGGTCACCCCGCCCAGGAAGATCGCCTTGCACACCGCCTCCGAGGCGGCCGCGAAGTGGCCGATGTGGTTGTAGCAGAAGTTCGACGGCGACATGCGGAACGCCCGCCCGCGCGAACCCCGGTGGAAGGTCGGCGAGACGCCGAGTTCCGCGCAGCGCCGCCAGACCGGATCGTAATCGTAGGCGCTGTCGAGGCCGATCACGTCGTACCACTCGGATGCCTCCGGTCCCTTCTCCACCGGCCGTTCGACCATGCTGTTGAGCATGATCACCTTCATGCCCAGTTCCACCACGGCGTGCTCGAGCTCGCTGAGCGCCTCCTCCGGCGTGTGCATGGGAATGACGGCCGCCGGGGTCATGCGGTCCGCGAAGGGAGCGAAGAGATCCGCCTGGTAGCGGTTGAACGCCCGACACGATGCGAGGCGGGACTCGGTGTCGGGGTTGCGCGGTATGCCGAGGCCCGCGGTCGGGAACAGGATCGAGAAGTCGATCCCGAACTCCGGCAGCCGCTCGTGGAGGAGCTTCGGCATCATGGCCGTGGCGCGGTCGCGCGTGTTCTTCGTCGGCGCCCCCCAGAACGCCTCCTGCGCGATGTGCTCGGCCCGCCGCTCGGCGACGCTCATCGACAGCGACCGGCGCACCCGGGCTCCGCCGGCGCGCAGTCCGCGCATGGCGGGTTCGCCGCCGATCTTCTTCATGGCCTGCTCCAGGGCAGGCCCGAACTCCAGCCAGTGACCGTCGGCGTCGATCACGGGATGATCGAGCCCGGCCCGCAGGTCCGCTGCTTTCGACATGATCCTCTCCCCTACCTTGCGGGGGTGAGCATGCGACGATCGCCGGGTCCCCGCAACCGCACCCCACCACCGTTGCAAACCCCGCGCCCGTCCGTTGAAATCCGCACCCGTCGGTTCGATGGAGGCCGGGTTAGTGAAACGGCGGTCGTGCTCGGTCCTGATTCTGCTGGCCGGACTCGCTGGTTGCGTGACCAGCCCAACCGGACGCACGCAGCTATTGCTGATCTCTCCGGAAGCGGCGATCGCACAGTCGCAGACGGCTTATCTCGAGACCGTCCGCGACTTGCGGCGGGACGACAAGCTCCTCGACGATCCCCTGCTCGCCGACCGCATGGCGGTCGTCACGGGCCGCCTCGTCGCGGTGACCGTCGCCCGCTACCCGCATACCGCCAACTGGAAGTGGAGCGTCGCACTGATCGACGAACCCGAGACCGTCAACGCGTGGTGCATGGCCGGCGGGCGCATGGCGGTCTACAACGGGCTGGTGGACAAGCTGGAACTCACGGACGACGAGCTCGCGCAGATCATGGGACACGAGATCTCGCACGCGGTGGCGAACCACACGGCGGAACGCATGTCCATGGCCATCGCGCAGAACCTCGGCGTGCTGGCGGTACGGTCGACCACGGACGACGCCAGGAAACAGCAGGGCGTCCAGCTCGCCGCCGTACTAGCGATCGGGCTGCCGAACAGCCGCGTCGGCGAGAGCGAGGCCGACCGCATGGGCATCGAGATCGCCGCGCGCGCCGGCTACGACCCGGCGGCGGCCGTTAGCCTGTGGCGCAAGATGGAGCGCGAGGGCGGGGCACGGCTGCCGCGGTTCCTGAGCACGCATCCAAGTCCCGGCAACCGGCGCGAGACCCTCGCGGCGCTCGGCCGGCAGATGCAGGCCTTGCGGCCCGCGGTACCGCCGCGGCCCCGGCCGGTGGAGATCCTGCCCTGACCCCGGCCTCACCCGGTAGCCGACAGTCAGGACTCGGCCGGGGTTCCCCACTGCGCAACGGGCGGTGTCCCGAGGACGTGGCTCTCCAGCACGGCCAGGCGTGCGCCGATTTGAGCCTGTCCGTCCTGGAGCTTGTCGATCCTGGCGCTCAAGCTCTCGTCCAGCGCCTTGATTTCACCGCGCAGGCCCGCCCCGATGCTCTCCATGTCGCCCCGCAGGCCGGCTTCCATGCTCTCCATGCCGCCGCGCAGGCCCGCCTCCATGCGTTCCGTATCGCCCCGCAGGCGTTCCATGTCGCCTCGCAGGCCGGCCTCCATGCGTTCCATGTCGCCCCGCAGGCCGGCCTCCATGCGTTCCATGTCGCCCCGCAGGCCGGCCTCCATGCTGCCCATCTCACCGCGCACTCCGCCGATCTCGGCACGAAGGCCCTCGATGTCGCCGCGGTGCCATCCCGACACCGTGAGCAGGAGCGCGCCCATGGCGATCCCGGAGCCGATGATCGCCCAGAACTCGGAACTGCGGCGGGGGCGCGAGGCGTTAACCTGATTCACCTTGCCTCGTCCGCCGCACCGCGTCGAGCCGAGCGAGCCACTTGAGGAGCACCGCGGGCAGCCGTTTGAGCGTTTCCGCGCGCGGATCGACCTCGAAGCCGCCGGATTCCAGTGCCGTCACGCCGAGCAACGGCTCGGCGCCCTCCTCCCCGTACACGACCGTTCCGCCAACGCGCTCCCCCTCGAACTCGATCTCGGCGACGGTGATGTCCAGGGACAGCCGCCGGCCGTCGGCCAACGTGTAGTCCCGGCTCCCGCGCGGCCGCAGCCCGACCGCCTCGAGGTGGCGCCTCGGTACGAGCGAGTCGTAGGCGCCCGTGTCGACCAGGAACGGCGCCGTCCACGTCCTGCCCGGTTCTGCGGGATTGCGGATCGTCACGTCGACGTAGGTTGCGCCCATCTTGCCTCCCGATTGCCCCCCGGAGTCGTGCCTCTCGAATTCCGTGTCGAGATGGCCGAACGCTCCGGGTTGCAGGTCACCCATTCTACCCGCCGCGCGTCGCGGCGGAAGCGGCGGCCTGTGCGTTCCGACCCCGTGGCTGTGCGGGAAATCACCGTTCCGTGGCGTGCGCGTCCGGCCATACCGCCGCGCTACCAGGTATCGATGGGGTGCTTCTTGCTCTCCCGTGGCGCCGGCTCTCCGAGGAGCCTGAGCAGACGCTCGACCCGCTCGCGCGTCTCCCGCGGCGCGATCACGTCGTCGAAAGCGTTGTGGTCGACCACGGCCGAGAATCCATCCCGCCGTCCGACCTCGACGCCGGGCCACCCGAGGCGCAGCGCCGGCACGCCGCGCGTGGTCGACACGCCGGCCATCAGCGCGGGACCGAGGCCCCGGCCCCGGCGGACCTGGACGCTGACGAGCGGCACCGTGCGTTGCTGGTGTGCGATGACGGGCCGCGCATGCCAACGGGTCACGCCCGGCTCGACGACTGGCTCCCGCCCCTTGACGTCCCAGTTGGATACGCACCCCGGCGTGTCGATGAAGACCAGCATCGGGTACTCGTAGGTGTTGCAGAGCTCGACGAAGCGGGCGATCTTGCTGGCGGCCGCGTGATCGATCGCGCCATCGTCCACGACCGACTGGTTCGCCAGCACCCCGACGCTGCGTCCTCCGACGCGCGCAAGACAGGTCAGCAACGCGGGGGCGAACCGGGGCCGCAGTTCGAAAACGCTGCCCGCGTCGCAGATCCCGCGAACGATCTCCCACATGTCGCAGGGTCCATCCGGATCCGGCGCCAGCGCATCGAGATCGGCGTCGGGCGCCGTCCCTCCGTCCCGGTCGTCGTCGTAGTAGGAGAGATAGCGCTTCGCAGCGACGACGGCAGCGGGTTCGTCCTCGACCAGCAGGTCGATGCCGCCGGCGCGTTCGTGCATCTCCGAGCCGGCCAGTTCGTTCGGCGTGAGTCGGTGCCCCAGGGCCGCTTCCACCATCGGCGGTCCGCCCATGCCGATGGACGACCCCGGCGTGCTGATCAGGAAGTCCGAGAAGCCCGCCAGACTCGCGTGGCCCGCGAACGAGGGTCCCGAGACGATCGCCACGACCGGCGCCCACCCGGACAGCTCCGGCACTCCGTCGAGGAACGAGAAACGCCCGATGGGGCCGCTCGTCTCGATGTGTCCCAAGCCGGCGCGCGGATGGCGTGCGCGGCTGCCGCCGCCGTCGACGAACAGCACGAGCGGCCAGCGCTGTTCGTACGCCAGCGCGCACAGGCGGCCCAGGCGCCCCGCCCTGTAGCCGCCGCCGTGGTCGGTATAGTCGGTAGAAGACGCGATCACCGGCCGGCCGTCGACCGTGCCGACGAAGTCCACGCCCCCAGCTTCCGGTACCCATTCGCCCTGCGCCGTCCGCGCCGCGATGCCGCCGTACTCGACTTCCGAGTCGGGATCCAACAACAGGCGGATGCGCTCGCGCGCCGTGAGTTTCCCCGTGCCGTGGACGCGGGTGACGATGTCCGGGCGCGCCGCGTCGCGAAGGCCGGCGCGGGCCGTTTCCAGTGCCTTGATGTCGTCCGGTTCCATCAGCGCGGATCGATGGCGTGCTTCTTCATGGGCGCGCGCTCACGCGGGACGCGACGGAGCATCGCGCCGATGGTGGCGCGCGTCTCCGACGGCTCGACGATGTCGTCGAACTGGTAGCCCCGCCCCGCGCGGAGCCCGGACGCCGCATCGCGCATCTGTTCGGCATAGCCGTTGCGGATGGCCATCGCCTCCTCCCGGGTCGCGGCCGCGAGGATCTCCTTGCGCTTGACCAGGTAGGCTGCCCCCTCAAGGGACATGCCGCCGGATTCGACGGACGGCCACGCCAGGCGCATTTCGGGCACGCGCCGCGCGGCGCCCCACCCGGACATGGCGAACGGACCGAGTCCGTAGGCCTTGCGGATCTGCACCGAGTAAAGCGGTACCGTGCGGTGGTGCAGCGCCGCGAGCGGTCGCGCGTGATGACGCGCGATGCCCTCCCGTTCCGCCTGCGGGCCCACCATGTAACCCGGATTGTCGACGAAGCTGACAATCGGGTAGTCGTACGCGTCGCACAGCTCGACGAAACGCGCCGCCTTGTCAGCCGCCGCCGCGTCGATGGCGCCGGCGAGCGGGGACTTCGGCTGGTTGGCGTAGACGCCGATGGTCCGTCCTTCGAGCCGTGCAAGCGCGGTGAGCATCGACCGGCCCCAGGCGGCACCCAGCTCCAGTAAGCTGCCGGCGTCGGCAAACGCCGCGAGGATCCTGCGCATGTCGTAGGGGCGGCGGCGGTTCTCCGGGACGATGTCGGCGATCCGGTCCGCATCCGCGGCCGCCGCGCCCGCGACCTCTCCCACGAGGTACAGGCGCAGGTAGCGGCGCGTGATCGCGACGGCCTCCGCCTCGTCCTCGACCAACACGTCGACGTCGCCCGTCCTCGCGTAGTCGCTGGCGCTGCGGAAGTGTCCCGCCTGCGTTCCCAACTCCGCCGCCCCGGTCGCAATCACCAGGTCCGACAGCATGGCGATGCCGGCATGACCGTCGACCGCCTTTCCGCTTGCGATGGCGACGGTCGGCGCCCAGCCGTTGAGTTCCGCGAGGCCGTCGTAGAGCTCGAAACGACCGCGCGGCGTCACGGCGATCGGCGGCGGGGCGAGGGCATCGTCCAGGCGCGCGCCGCCGCCGTCCACGAAGCAGACGAACGGCCAGCGTTGCTCCACGGCCAGGTAGAGCAGCTTGGCCATCTTGCGCTGGTTGCGGTCGCTCTGCGTGCCGCCGAGGACGCTCTCGTCGTAGCTGGCGCCCGCAACGGGCTGACCGTGGACCAGGCCGATACCGGCCACCAGGCCGTCGGCGAAGGCTTCGTCGTCCGGCCGGGTGGTGGCCCCGGCAAGGCCGCCGTACTCGATGAAGCTCGCCTCGTCGAACAGCGCCGCAAGACGTTCCCGGGCGCTCAGCCGCCCCTGCCGGTGAATCCCCGCGACCGTTCCCGCCCGCGCATCGTCCCGTCCGCGCAGCCTGGCCTGGGCGATCTGACGTAGGAGTTGTTCTTCCAGGGGACCCTCTCGGCGACCTGCGAGCGCGTCCGGCCGAGAGTATCACCGCACGGCCTCGCCAGACCGCACTCCGCTCACTACACTCCCCCGGAAGCTGCGCGACCTGGCGGTCGCGGCCCATCCTGGCGGATGGGTGGAAGTTTCGCTGGCGCGAAACTTCTACGGCGCATGCACCTAATGTCGCGTCACGCGTGTTCTGACGCTTCAGAGTTCGCCATGCGCGTCAATGCAAGGCGTGGTCCGCAGGGAATATTGGGTATATTGGCAAGGATCACAACGCGGTCTGCATGCGAGGGACAAGCCCTCGCGCTCCCGGCTGAGGGCTCCGGCGCGCATGGCGATCTCCCGAAGGGCGCGCCCCGGGGTGCGCGAGGGGCGCGCCCCTCGCATGAAGATGCCGGCCTGTGGCGGTGTTGCGCCCCTTGGCAATGCGTCCAGCATTCCCTGCGGGGAACGCGCCACCGCCACGCTTGCGTGGCGCGGCCACAAGGCCCCGTGGGACGCGCTGAAGCGTCAGAACACGCGTGACGCGACACTAGGAGGGCTCCGCTCATGGATTTCGAAACCATCGTCTACGACAGGAAAGGCCCGGTTGCCTACGTGACCCTGAACCGGCCGGAGAAGCTGAACGCGATGAACGCCACCCTGCACCGGGAACTTGCCGAGGCGTGGGCCGACTTCCGGGACGACGAAACCCTCCTGGTGGCGATCCTCTCGGGCAACGGCCGCTGCTTCAGCGCCGGGGCCGACCTGACGGAAGGGGCGCCCGGCCCCTACCGATACACCGGCGAATTCCCCGACATCACGCAGACCCAGAAGCTCTACAAGCCGGTCATCGCGGCATTGCACAGCCACGTCGTGGGCTACGGGCTCTGGATCGCGCTCGACGCGGACATACGCATCGCCACGGGGGATGCCTCCTTCTGGCTGCCGGAGCCCCAGTGGGGCATCGCCACGATCCCGGCCGCCTGGTTCCCCAAGATCATGCCCTGGGCGATCGCCTCCGAACTCCTCCTCATGGCCGGGCGCGTGGACGCCCGGCGCGCCTACGAAGTGGGGATGATCAACAGGATCGTGCCGGCCGACCGGCTGATGGAGGAAGCGGAGCAGATCGCGCAACGGTTCTGCGAGCTGAGTCCCGCGGCCGTGCAGGGCATGAAGGAGTCCATGGTCAACGCGTCGTCCCTGGACTACCAGGCGCTCGACCAGATCACCGAGCACGTGCAGACCCGGGTGATGAACTCAGAGGATCGCAGGGAAGGCGCGCGGGCGTTCCGGGAGAAGCGACAGGGAGAGTGGCCCGGACGCTGACCCGACTCTAGGAAACCTCTGATCAAGCCCATCCATGGGCTTGATCAGGTCGCATCCCTGTGCCGCGCCAGGGAAGCTCTCAATCAGAGCTTTCCTAACCTGAACTTCCAGACAAACCCAAGCGTAATTTGGCCTTAAGTCTCTGACTCAACGGGATTTCTTGCGCCGGTCGAGCAGGAGTATGTAGCCATGTAAAGTGTTGACATTGTGCGGTACATGCGCTTTCATGTCAGCGCATCCTTTCGAGTTCAGTAGCCATGTACATCGAAAGCGTCCCCAACCGCAACTCGCCCCCCGCCGTGCTCCTGCGCGAGTCCTTCCGCGACGCCGGCAAGGTCAAGAAACGCACCCTCGCCAACCTCTCCAAATGGCCCCCGACGCTCATCGAGGGCCTGCGCGTACTGCTCAAGGGCGGCGCCGCGGTGTCGCGCCTCGACGACGCCTTCGACATCGTCCGCTCCAAGCCCCACGGCCATGTCGCGGCCGTGCTCGGCACGCTGCGCAAGCTGCGGCTGGACCGGACGATCGCCGGCGCCGACTCGCCCGAGCGCCGCCGCGTGCTGGCGATGGTCGTCGCCCGGGTCTTCGAGCCGGGTTCCAAGCTGGCGACCGCGCGAAGCTTGGCGGCGGACACCGCGCGCGACTCGCTCGCCGACATGCTGGGACTGGAAGACTGCGGCGAGGACGATCTCCACGCCGCCATGGACTGGCTGCTCGAGCGCCAGGACGCCATCGAGCGCCGCTTGGCCAAGCGGCATCTCCAGGACGGCGCCCTGGTGCTCTACGACCTGACGTCGGTGTGGCTGGAAGGGCGCCACTGCCCGCTGGCCAAGCGCGGACACTCGCGCGACGGCAAGACGGGCAAGCCGCGGATCGAGTTCGGGCTGCTGTGCGACGCCGCGGGTTGTCCGGTGGCGGCGGAGGTGTTCGACGGCAACACCGCGGACCCGGCCACCGTGGGCGCGCAGATCGACAAGCTCAGGCGCCGCTTCGGGTTCTCCAGGGTGGTGCTGGTGGGCGACCGCGGGATGCTGACCGAGGCGCGCATCCGCGAGGAGGTGAGGCCGGCGGGCCTGGACTGGGTCAGCGCGCTGCGGGGTCCGGCGGTACGGTCCCTGGTGGAGTCCGGCGCGGTGCAGATGTCGCTGTTCGACGCGACCGATCTGGTGGAGGTGCGCAGCGACGCCTATCCGGGCGAGCGCCTCATGGTGTGCCGCAATCCGCTGCTGGCGGAGGAGCGGGCGCGCAAGCGGGAAGAGCTGCTGCGCGCCACCGAGGCGTTGCTCGATCCCATCGCGGCGGCCACGCGGCGGGACCGGCAGCGCCTGAAGGGCGCGGACAAGATCGGCCTGCGCGCGGGCAAGGTCGTCGGCAAGCACAAGATGGCCAAGCACTTCGAGTTGGATATCGAGGACGACGCGTTCGGCTATCGGCGCAAGCCCGAGTCCATCGCCGCGGAGGCGGCGCTGGACGGCTTGTACGTCGTGCGCACCAACCTGCCCGCCGGCGAACTCGACGCCGAGGGCGCCGTGCGCGCCTACAAGCGCCTGAGCGCGGTCGAGCGCGCCTTCCGCAGCCTGAAGACCGTGGACCTGAAGGTGCGGCCCGTGTTCCACCGAACCGCCGAGCGGGTGCGCGCGCATGTGTTCCTGTGCATGCTGGCCTATTACGTGGAATGGCACTGCGCCAACGGCTCCGGCCGCTGCTGTTCGACGACGACGACCCGGCCGCCGCCGAGGCGGCGCGCGCGTCCGTCGTGGCGCCGGCGCGGGTCTCCGACGCCGCCAGGGAAAAAGCCCGCGGCAAACGCACCGCCGACGGCTTGCCGGTGCACAGCTTCCGCACCCTGCTCGGCGATCTGGCGACGGTCGCCAGGAACCGCGTCGTGCCCCGGTTGTCCGGCACCGAGCCGTTCGACATCCTTACCCGGCCCACCGCGCTACAGCGCGAAGCCTTCAAACTCCTCGGCGTGCGCCCATAGGACGTACCCAGTAACGATCGCCCGATTTCTTTATCTACCCAGAAAAACAACAGGTTAGATCGTCTAACGCCTCGAAGTTCAGCTTAGGGCGCAGGTTTCTTGCGACCGGGATCGCCGGTGGCAGCAGGTGCACGGCCGATGGCGTGCGCGCCGGAAGCCGAAGCGCTCGACCGGGCGGCGGTAGGGCGGGGCCCCAGCTTCCCGCGCAAGAAATGGATCAGGCCGTGTAACCGTTTCCCGTAGAGGGCACCGCGCGCCGCCGTGCATCCTCCGGCGGCATGCAAGCACGTCCCGCAAGCCAGCCTCCGGCACGTCTGCCCAGGGCGCCACTATCCGGGCCCGGCGGCGTGGCGCGGGCGCTACTCGCATTGGCCGGGCTCTGGTGCCTGCACGGGTGCCTCGCCCCAGCGATGACGATCGGCACGGGGGTGCTGACGGCGAACCCGAATCCCGCCCCGGACGGCGCCTACCGCCTTGCCTGGACGCCCGTTCGCGGCGCTACCCGCTATCGGCTGCGCGAGAACGGCCGCCCGAGCCACGAGGGCCCCGCGACCTGGCGGGAGTACGCCGGCATGGCGCCTGGCTCGTACACCTACGTCGTGACGGCCTGCGTGCTGGCGTTCGACATCGAAGCTTGTTCGCTGCGCCCCGTCGCCGCCCCGCTGACCGTGGTCGTGCCGGAGGGCGACCGGCATGCGCCGTAGCACTGCGTACGCTGGCCGCCGGAGCGCGAGCGGGCGCGCGGCCAGGCAGTGTGCGCAGGCAGAGCCGCCCACGACCGTGAGTGCGCGCCCGCGTCCGCCCCTTCGGCAGCGGCTCCGTCGGACAACTGCCCTTGGGCACGCACGCTTGCTCGACACATGCACGTGAGCGAACCTTCGCCGCCGCATGTCATGGCGGATAGTGCGCGGCTCTGAGGAACTCTAGGGAAGGAGCGCTCGCCCGGGCCGCGCTCGGCTACCTGGTGCAGTGCGTAGAAGACGGGGATGTCGGAGCCTTGACCGCCGCCGGCGTCAGCCTCGCGAAGGCGCAGGCTCTGCGCGCGTTGCCCCCGGAGGCGCTCGACAGGGCCGCCGCCCTTTGCGCCCGAGCCATCTCGGTCCGGATCTCGACAGGAGCGCTCGCACCAGTGCTGCGGGCCCTCGAAGCGTCGCGCTACCGGGAGACCCTGGAGCGCGCGCTCGTTCGGGCGGAGGCTTCACGAGAGATGATGCGGACGCTGTACGGGACAACCTCCCGGGAGTTCACCGCACTGCGCCGGGCTGTTGGCCTGAACTCGGGCAGGGGACGCACCGCGAGCGGAAGCGGAAGCGCAACCAGCAGGTAGCGGGTGCCTGCGGAGCGAGGTCCGCGGAGGCAACCCGCAGCCCCGCTTCACGAGCCGGTCGCGCGCGGCGCCACGAGCCGAGGCCGCACCCACGCCGCAAGCCGCCCCGAGCGGCCCCACGCGAGAGCGCCCGCCCCGCCCGCGAGGAGGCCGAGCGCCGCGCCCGCCGCCCCGGCGCCGCCGAGCGCCTCGCCACCCGCCGCCGCGGCCGTCATCGCCGCCAGCGGCAGGCCGAAGACCACCAGTGCCGCCCGGGCCATGCCGCGCCGCGGCACGCCCACGGACACGCGACCGCCCACCGGGGGCGTCGCCGTCTCGGCGTCCACGTCCAGCGCGAGCTCGCCGAGCAGCGACAGTCCGGCGGAACAGCGGCCGGCGCAGCCCGCGCAGCGTTCGCGCTCCATCTCCACCCGGCACCGACCCCGCTCGCTGGCGATCACCGTCCCGCAGCGGACCACGAGGCCCGGCGCGCTCATGAGGGGAGGATCCTGCACGGTGCTGCGGCGGCGGTCCGGCGAAACGTCCCGCTATACTATTCGCTGTCATGGAACGGCAACACACCGCCGACGTGCTGATCGTGGGGGCCGGGGCCGCCGGCCTCGCGGCGGCGCTGCGCATCGCCGAGCAGGCGCGCGTGCTGGTGCTGTCCAAGGATGGCATCGAGGGCGGATCGACCAACCGTGCCCAGGGCGGCATCGCCGCCGTCATGCACCCGCGGGATTCCGTGGCCCGCCATGTGCGCGACACGATCCAGGCGGGCGCGGGCCTGTGCGAGCAGGAGATCGTCGAGTTCGTCGTCCAACGCGGTCCGGACGCCATCCGCCGCCTCGTGGAATACGGGCTGGCGCTCGACCGCCGGGGTCCCGAAGCGGCCTACCACCTGACCCGCGAAGGCGGGCACACGCAGCGCCGCGTGCTGCACGTCGCGGACCGGACGGGGCAGGCGATCGAGACCACGCTGGTGGAGCGCGCCGCGGCCCATCCGAACATTGCCCTGCTCACCGACCGGGTCGCCATCGACGTGATCACGGCGGAGAAGCTCGGACTCGCGCCCAACCGGGTCCTGGGCGCCTATGTCTACAACCGCTCGACCGAGGCCGTCGAACTCGTCCACGCCCCGCACGTGGTCCTGGCCACCGGCGGCGCGAGCAAGGTCTACCTCTACACCAGCAACCCGGACGGGGCGACCGGGGACGGGATCGCCATGGCGTGGCGCGCCGGCTGCCGCGTCGGCAACATGGAGTTCAACCAGTTCCACCCGACCTGTCTTTATCACCCGCAGGCGCGCTCGTTCCTCATTTCCGAAGCGGTGCGCGGCGAGGGCGGTCGCCTGCTGCTGCCGGACGGCGAACCCTTCATGGAGCGCTTCGATCCCCGCGGCGAACTCGCCTCGCGCGACATCGTCGCCCGCGCGATCGACCACGAGATCAAGCGGCTCGGCGTCGCGTGCGTGTTCCTCGACATCAGCCACCGTTCCCTGGATTTCATCGAGTCGCACTTCCCGACCATCCGCGCCCGCTGCCTGTCCGTCGGCATCGACATCACGCGGGAGCCGATCCCCGTGGTGCCGGCCGCCCATTACACCTGTGGGGGCGTGGTGGTCGATCGGTTCGGCGCCACCGACGTCGAGGGGCTCTATGCCATCGGCGAGACGGCGTGCACGGGACTGCACGGCGCCAACCGCCTGGCGAGCAACTCGCTGCTCGAGTGCATGGTGTTCGCGGAGTCCGCCGCGGAGCGCATCCTCGAGTCGACCGCCACCGGCCTGCCCGCCGGCCCGGACCTGCCCGCGTGGGACGAGAGTCGGGTAACCGACTCCGACGAGGACGTCGTACTGGCGCACAACTGGCTGGAGCTGCGACGCTTCATGTGGGACTACGTCGGCATCGTGCGCACCAACAAGCGTCTCGAGCGGGCGTGGCACCGCGTCGAGCTGCTCAAGCAGGAGGTCCACGACTACTACGCGAACCACCGTGTCTCGCCGGACCTGATCGAGCTGCGCAACCTCATCCACGTCGCCGAACTGATGGTGCGTTGCGCGGTCTCGCGGCGCGAGAGCCGGGGCCTGCACTACACGCTGGACTACCCGACGGCGCACGCACGCGCCGTGCCCAGCGTTCTCTACCCGACGGTCGATCCCCTGGACGTGCTTCAGCCGCCGGCGAGGGCGGCACGCCGCAACCGCGCGAAGTCCTGAGCCGGGAGCCGCCCGCGGCGTACCGGCAACACGCGCCGGGAGGTCGGGATGACGAGCCAGGCTTCCGTCATCCAGCACGGGCCCGTCCGCTGCAGGACGAGGTCACCGCGCCGCACCTCCAGCGCGTCTTCGAAGGCGAGGAGCAGGTAGGGTTCGTCCGGGCGCGCACGCAGCCATTTCCATGCCAGACTCGCCGTGGCGGCCGCCGCCCACCAGGGCGACCACACCCACGCGAGCAGACCGCCGACGAGCAGGTGCAGCGTGCCGACGGCCAGGAACCAGTCGACGCCGAGGGTCCAGGGGATTTCGTGGCGCGGCGGCGCGGCGACGTACTCGCCGCCGGACCGCCCGACGCGCGCAGGCGCGGGACCGCTCATCGGCCGGGCTCTCCGGCCGGACCGCTCGCTGCCCGCACGCGGGCAACGATCTCCTCGAAGCGCGGCGGGGGTGCGGACCGGTCCTGCAGCCAGTCCAGGATTTCCCAGTCGTGACACTCAAGCAACGCGCGGTACGCGCGCCGGTCCGTCTCCGCGAGGCTCGGGTACTCGTGCTCCGCGAAGGGCACGAGGTAGAGGTCGAGTTCCAGCATGCCCCGGCGGCTGCGCCACGACACCCGCCCCCGCTCCTCCCCACCGGTCATGCGCCGCCACCGGCCTCCCGCCGCGTTACACTCGAAGGATGATCGCACGGACCGACCCCGACCAATCCCAACTGCGGGCACCGCTGGCCGAGCTGACCCTCACCGGCCCCGACGCCGCTTCGTTCCTGCAGGGCTACCTCACCTGCGACACGCAGGCGCTCGAGGAAGGCGTCGGGACTCCGATGGCCTACTGCAACATCAAGGGCCGCGTTCTCGCCAACGGATGGGCGAGCGGCGGGCCCGACCGGGTCGCCCTCATCGTCCATTCGACGGTGGCCGACGCGCTCTCCACGCACCTTTCCAGGTACCTTGCCTTCGCC
The DNA here is from genome assembly GCA_963664635.1 of Pseudomonadales bacterium. Classification (GTDB taxonomy): domain Bacteria; phylum Pseudomonadota; class Gammaproteobacteria; order Pseudomonadales; family Azotimanducaceae; genus VXNE01. The sequence goes on from OY761542.1 coordinate 3,966,391, forward strand.
CGTTCGAAGCTCGAGCCGGCGCCGTCGAATCTTGGCCTTCTGTTCGACCCCGCGCACGAGGGCGTGGAACTGCTGCCCTTCCGTTGGCGTGCCGTACCCGAGCCGAACGCCGCCCCGGCGGCGGACCTGGACAGGCTCTGCATCGAGGCGGGATTCGCGCTGGTGAGCGCCCCGGTCTCGGAGCGCTTTCTCCCGCAGATGCTCGGGCTCACGGATATCGGCGCCGTGAGTTTCGACAAGGGGTGCTACCTGGGTCAGGAAGTGGTGGCGCGGGCGCAGTACCGGGGCGAGGTCAAGCGGCGTATCCGGCGGTTCCGCTACCGGGGCACGCTGCCCGCGCCCGGGACGGCGACCGTGCCGCCCGGGGTGGTCGTGCATGCCGCGGCCGTGGCCGACGATGCGGGCGATGCGCTGGTGGTGACCGGCGTGCGGGACGCGATGCTGGCCGGTCCGGACTGCGAGTTCAGCCCGACGCACGGAACCACGAACTACTAATTTGAAACGAATTACTAGTTGATTTACATTGGGCGAAACGTCGCGCGGTGTGACGTATGCGCATGCCCTCCCCGCCTCCCTCGCCCACGGACCTCATCCAGCGGGAAGGATTGCTCGACCGTGTGCTGGCCTCCAACGCGGGGCAGTTGCCGCGGGACAGGTACCTGCACTGGTCAAAGCTGCGACGCCTCGAACCGCCCGCGGGTCTCTCCAGCGAGGAATGGTGGTTCGCGACCAAGCTCGCGCGTACGTCCGCCCGGCACGTGCTTCCACTGGCGGACAAGCACGGGAACCCGTTCGCCTACAGCGACTCGGCCTACCTGTACCGGATGTTGCACCAGGTCGACCGGGACGCCGCGGGGCGTGTCGAACTGCCGCCCGATCTGGTCAACCCCGGCTCCCGGGACCGATACCTGGTGAGCTCGCTGATCGAAGAGGCCATCACCTCCAGCCAGCTTGAAGGCGCCGCGACGACGCGCCGGGTGGCGACCGAGATGCTGCGTTCCGGCAGGCGGCCGCGGGACCGGAACGAGGAGATGATCGTCAACAACTTCCACGGCATGGAGTTCCTTCGAGAACACACGGAGGAGCCCCTCTCCCTGCCCTTGCTGCTGGAACTGCACCGGGTCCTCATGAACGGGACGCTGGACGATTCCAACGCCGTCGGCCGCATACGGTTGCCGTCGGACCAGGTCACCGTCGTGGATCAACGCGACGGCGTTGTCGTGCACCAGCCCCCAGCCGCCGCCATCCTCGCCAGGCGCCTCGACAGGCTCTTCGCGTTCGCCAACACCCGCGACGACGAACCCTTTGTCCACCCGGTGGTCAGGGCCATCATGCTGCACTTCATGATTGGTTACGAGCATCCGTTCGTGGACGGCAACGGGCGCACCGCGCGAGCGCTCTTCTATTGGTCGATGGCTCGCTCCGGCTACTGGATGACCGAGTACCTGTCGATCTCGACCATCATTCGCAAATCCCCGGCCCAGTACGTACGCGCCTACGTCTTCTCCGAGACGGACGACAACGACGCCACCTACTTCCTCGACTACCACCTGCGCGTGATTCTCCACGCCATACGCCAACTGCAGGCCTTCCTGGCTCGCAAGGCCCGACAGATGCAGGAAGTCGACCGGCTGCTCCATGGGCCTGGCGCTGGCTCCCTGCTCAACTACCGCCAGCGTGCCCTGCTGGCACACCTGCAGCGGCACGCCCACAGCGCATACACCATCGAAAGCCACCGGCGTTCGCACAAGGTCACTTACCAGACGGCCCGCAGCGATCTGCTGAAGCTGGTCGAGTTCGAACTGCTCGACAAGGGCCGGCGAGGACGGACATTCGTCTTCCGCGGACGAAGTGACTTTGCCCGGCGCCTGGAGCAACTGGCGGGTCCCGTGGAACCGCCGGCGTAGCGGCCATCCTCGACGGGCGCCGCACGGGCGCGTGCGCTACGTCCCGGCGCCGGGGTCCACCAGCAACTGGATGCTCGAGAAGTCCAGGCCCCCGGCGTCGTTCGCCTGCCGGTGCAGCCGGAAGAGGTTGCGGGCGAGCGACCCCATCGCGACCGGCGTGCCGCTCTCGGTGGCGGCATCGAGCGCGAGATCGAGATCCTTGATCATGAGATCGACGAGAAAGCCGCCCTCGTAGCCGCGCGACGCCGGCGCGCCCTCCATGACCCCCGGCCACGGGTTGTAGACGTTCAGCGGCCAGTTGCCGCCCGACGAGCGCTGCATGATGGCGGACAGGGTCGCCGGGTCGAGCCCGCCGGCCGCGCCGAGGGCCAGCGCCTCCGCCGTCGCCGTCATCTGGGCGGCCAGCAGCATGTTGTTGCACACCTTGGCCGTCTGGCCCGCCCCGGGGCCGCCGGCGTGGAAGATGTTCGTCCCCATGTGTTCGAGCAGCGGGCGGACCCGGTCGAGCACGCCGCTGTCGCCGCCGACCATGAAGGTCAGCGTGCCGTTCTCGGCACCTGCCGTGCCTCCCGACACCGGGGCGTCCAGCATGTCGATGCCGTGCTCCCTGGCACGCTCCGCCACCTCCCGCGCTGCCGCCGGTGCGATGGTCGAGCAGTCGATCACGGTCGTCGACGTACCGATGGCGTCGAACATCCCGTCCTCGAGGTAGAGCCCGCGGACATGCCGGCTCGCCGGCAGCATGCTGATGACGACCTCGGCATCCGACACCGCCGCCCGAGCCGATCCCGCGGTCGCCGCACCGGCGGCGGCACAGGCCGCGACCAGCTCCTCGACGAGGTCGTAGACGGCTACCTCGTGGCCGGCGGCGACCAGGTTCCTGGCCATCGAACCGCCCATGTTGCCGACCCCGATGAATCCCACTCTCATGTTCCCGTTCTCCCCAGATCCGACAGCGGATTGGTCTCCCAGGGCGGCTCGAAATGCGCGAGCACGTGTGCGTGCGCCCCGTCGCTGCGCCACCGCGGAGCACCGTCCTTGTCCACGATCAGCGCCCGCACGCCCTCGGCGAAATCCGCGAACCGCGCGCAGTTGCTCGCGATCACCATCTCCATGCGGAAGCAGTCCGCCAGGTCGAGGGCCGGCGCACGCCGGAGTTGCTCGCATACGATGCCGACCGTCGTCGGGCAGCCGCCACGCATGGTGGCGAGCCCGCGCTCGAACCAGTCGCTGGCGCCGGCCAGCGTTTCCAGCCCGGCACGAGCCGCCGCTCCGTCGACAGGAATCCCGGGAATGGCTTCACGGATCGCGGGCTCCGCCGCCTGCAGGGCGCCCGGCTCCAGCCCCGGACTCGCGTCGAAAGCGCGATCCGGATCTCCGTCCGCGGCCACCAGCGCGGCGACGGGATCGCAGCCGGACGGCGCGAAGTGCGTGCCGAGTCCCGCGTACAGGGCGTCCGCGGCGTCCAGCCGGGTCCCCGTGGCGCCCAGGAACAGCCCCAGGTGCGGCGGCAGCGCGCGCAGGATCCAGGTCGCACCCGCATCCGGGAACAGGCCGATCGTCACTTCCGGCATCGCGATGCGCGTCGTGGGCGTGACGACCCGGACGCGCGACGCGGAGTAAAGGCCGAGCCCGCCCCCCATGACGAAGCCGCACCCGAACGCCACGACCGGCTTCGGGAGCGTGTGGATGCGATGGTCCAGCCGGTACTCCGCCTCGAAGAAGCGGTCCGGCGTGTCGTCGACCACCCGCCCGGCGGCATGGTTCTTCACCATCGCCCGATACAGGTCCTGGATGTCGCCGCCGGCGGAAAAGGCGCGGTCGCCGGCACCCTCCAGGAGTACGCAGGCGATGTCCTCCCGGCCGGCCCACTCCGTGAGCTGCCGGTGGAGCAACCGTGCCATCGACAGCGAGAGCGCGTTCAGCGTCTCCTCCGAATCGAGGGTCGCCACCGCGAGGCGCCGGCCCGACGGCAGTGCTCGCTCCTCGAACCGGACCCGTACCGGCTCCGTGGCGCCCGCCATCAGCCGTTGACCCAGCGCGGCGGGCGCTTTTCGAGGAAAGCGTTGACGCCTTCCTTCTGGTCGGCGGTATCGAAGAGGTCCACGAACGCATCGCGCTCGCCCTGGTAGGACGCGGCGATCGACGACGAACGTCCAAGCTGGATCAGGCGCTTGGAGGACGCGACCGCCGGCGGGCTCTGCCCGGAGACCCGCTCGGCGAGCGCCATCGACGCTTCCAGCGCGCCTCCCGTGGCGACCACCTCCTCCACGAGGCCAATGCGGGCGGCGGTGTCGGCGTCCACGCGCTCGCCGCACAGGATCATGCGCTTGGCCCAGCCTTCCCCGACCAGCCAGGCGAGGTTCTGGGTGCCCCCTCCGCACGGCAGCAGGCCCACCGACGCCTCCGGCAACGCCATGGACGCCTGGCTTTCCGCGATGCGGATGTCGCACGCCATCGCGCACTCCAGGCCGCCGCCCATCGCGTAGCCGTTGATCGCGGCGATGGTCACGCCCCGGAAGGCCGCGAGCCGCTCGAACGCCCCGCCGAACGCCGCCGCCATCCCGGCCGCGACCGCCCGGTCCCCATCGGCGAACACCTTGAGGTCCGCCCCTGCCGAAAAGAAGCGCTCGCCGGCCCCCGTGACGACGATGGCGTACACCTCCCGGTCCCGCTCGCAGTCGTCCACGAGGTCGGCGAGGGCCGCCAGATTCTCCTCGTCCCAGGTGTTGGCCGGCGGGTTGTCGACGGTCACGAGCACGGTGCGTCCGCGCACGTCCGCCCGCAGCTTGCCGGATTTCGATTCGATGGTCATGGCGGGACTCCTTGTTGCGCCGCGGTTGAGGCCCGAAGGGCCGCCGGTCAGACGAGTTCGACCGCCTGCTCCATCAGCAGCCGGCGCGAGATGATGACCCGCATCACCTCGTTGGTGCCCTCGAGGATCTGGTGCACGCGCGTGTCGCGTACGTGGCGCTCGAGCGGAAACTCCTTGAGATATCCATACCCGCCGTGGAGCTGCAGCGCCTGGTTGCAGATATCGAAGCCGGCGTCGGTCGCGAACCGCTTGGCCATCGCACAGTACATGGTGGCCTCCGGGTCCGCGTGGTCGAGCTTCCAGGCCGCCATGCGCACCATGTTGCGCGCCGCCACGAGGTCCGTGGCCATGTCCGCGAGCCGGAACTGGAGGCCCTGGAAGCTGGCCAGCGGCTGGCCGAACTGGCGCCGCTCCCTGAGGTACCCGGTGGCCGCGTCGAACGCCGCCTGCGCCGTGCCCACGGAGCAGGTCGCGATGTTGATCCGGCCCCCGTCGAGACCCCGCATGGCGATCCCGAAGCCCTCGCCCTCCGCGCCGAGACGGTAGGCGGAGGGCACTTCCACGTCGTCGAACACGATCTGGCGCGTCGGCTGGCTGTTCCAGCCCATCTTGGCTTCCTTGCGCCCGAAGGCGACGCCGGGGCTGTCCGCGGGGACGGCGAAGCTGCACACGCCCCCGGCGCCCTCGTGTACGCCGGCCCGGTCGGACAGCCGCGCCATGACGACCAGGACGTCCGTGTCGCCGCCGCCGGAGATGAAGGCCTTCGTCCCCGTCAGGCGGTAGCAGTCCCCGTCCTTGCGGGCGAGCGTCCGCAGGGACGCCGCATCGGAGCCGGCGTCCGGCTCGGTGAGGCAGTACGACGCCAGCCGCTCGCCGGAGACGAGCCCCGGTCCGAAGGTGGCCTTCGCGTCCCGCGACCCGAACTCGGCGAGCATCCACAGCGCCATGTTGTGAATCGTGATGTACGCCGTCGTCGACGTGCAGCCCCGCGCGAGTTCTTCCAGCACGATGCAGGAGTCGAGCCGCGGCAGCCCCATGCCGCCGATGTCCTCCGGGGCGTAGAGCGCGCAGAAGCCCAGCGCGCCGGCCCGCTCGATGGCATCCCGCGGAAACACCTGCTCGGCGTCCCAGCGCGCCGCGTGGGGCGCGAACTCGCGGTCGCTGAACTCCCGCGCGGTGTCGCGGAAGGCGCGTTGCTCCGGGGTGAGACCGAAGTCCATCAGCGCAGGCGGATGGTCATGTCCGGGCCGCGTGCGGGCGCATCCTCGAACCAGCGGGCGGTCACGGTCTTCGTCTCCGTGTAGAACTTCACCGCCTGCTTGCCGTAGGCGTGCTGGTCGCCGAAGAAGGACTGCTTCCAGCCGGTGAACGAGAAGAAGGGCAGCGGTACCGGGATGGGCACGTTGATGCCGACCTGACCGACGTCGATCTCGTGCTGGAAGCGCCGCGCGGCGGCGCCGCTCGACGTGAAGATCGACGTGCCGTTGCCATAGGGATTGGCGTTGACGAAGCCGATCGCCTCGTCGAGCGTGTCCACCGCGGCCGTTACCAGCACCGGTCCGAAGATCTCGTCGCGGTAGATGGACATGTCCGGCGTGACGTCGGCGAACAGCGTCGGCCCGACCCAGTTGCCGTCCGGGTAGCCGTCCACCGTGCAGGCGGAACCGTCGAGCATCAGCGTCGCGCCCTCGTCGCGGCCCCTGCGGATGTAGTCCAGGATGCGGGTCCTGGCCTGCGGCGTGATCTGCGGGCCGTACCCCGCGTCCTCGTCGTCCCACGCACCCGGACGGACGGCCGCCATGGCGTCGCGCAGCTCCGGCAGCCAATCCGCGCTCTCGCCGACGAACACCGCGGCGCTGATCGCCATGCAGCGCTGCCCGGCGGCCCCGCAGGAAGCGCCGACCAGGTTCGAGATCACCTGCTCCCTGTCCGCGTCCGGCATGACGACCAGGTGGTTCTTCGCCCCGGCCATGGCCTGCACGCGCTTCAGGTTCCGCGTGCCGGTTCGATAGACGTATTGCGCAACGGGCACCGAACCCACGAACGAGACCGCCCGGACGTCCGGATGGGCCAACAGGGCGTCGACCTGTTCCTTGCCCCCGTGCACGAGCTGCACGACGCCCGGCGGCGCGCCGGCTTCGACGAACAGCTCGATGAGCCGGTTCGGGGTCATCGGGTCCTGTTCGGAGGGCTTCAGCACGAAGGTGTTCCCGCACGCGATCGCGAGGGGAAACATCCACAGCGGGATCATCGCCGGGAAGTTGAACGGCGTGATGCCCGCGCACACCCCGAGGGGCTGGACAATGCTGTAGGTGTCGATGTTGTGGGCGACGTTCTCCACGGTCTCGCCCATCATCAGGCTCGAGACGTTGCAGGCGTACTCGACCACCTCGATGCCGCGCCACACGTCGCCCTTCGCGTCGGCGAAGGTCTTGCCGGTCTCGGCGGAGACGATCCTGGCGATGTCGTCCTGGTGGCGCTTGAGGAGCGCCTGGTAGCTCATCATCAGCCGGGCGCGTTCCGGCGTCGGTGTCTCGCGCCAGGTCCGGAACGCCGCCGCGGCGCTCGCGACCGCCCGGTCGATCTCGTCGGGCGTCGCGAACGGCACCTCCGTGAGTACGCTCTGCGTGGCGGGATCGGTCACCGCGAGCAGTTCGCCCGCGCCATCCACGAACTCGCCGTCGATGAACATCGGTAGTCCCATGGTCGTCCTCCTCGGGTCCGCGCCGCTTACTCGACGTCGAACCAGTCGATGGGCTCGTGTCCCCGCTGCGCCAGGTACCGGTTCGCGCTGGAGAAGTGCCGGCACCCGAAGAAGCCCCGGTTCGCCGACAGCGGCGACGGGTGGGGGGCCCGCAGCACCAGATGGCGCCTAGCGTCCAGCATGGCGCCCTTGCGTTGAGCATAGCTCCCCCAGAGCATGAATACGACGCCCTCCCGCTCCCGGTCGATCACCTCCACGATACGATCCGTGAAGGTCTCCCAGCCGCGCCCCTGGTGGGCGTTGGCGCGGCCCCGCACCACGGTGAGCACGGCGTTCAGCAACAGCACGCCCTGGCGGGCCCATGGGGCGAGACAGCTCCGACCTTCCGGAATTCGGCCCCCGGCCTGCCCTCCGGGGACGTCGGGATCGGACATGTCGTCGTCGATCTCGCGGAAGATGTTCACCAGCGACGGCGGGCGCTCCACCCCGGCCCGGACCGAAAAGCAGAGCCCGTGGGCCTGGCCCGGGCCATGGTAGGGGTCCTGCCCGATGATGACGACGCGGACGCGCTCGATCGGCGTGAGGTCGAGGGCCGCGAACATCTCGGCGCCCCGGGGATAGACGACCTTGCGGGCCCGGCGCTCGGCCAGCAGGAACTCCCGCAGCTTCCGCATGTAGGGCTTGTCGAACTCCGCGAGCAGGGCCGCCTTCCACGACGCCTCGAGCACGACGCGATCGGTCAAGCCGGGACCTTGCGGTAGTTCGCACGCATCGTCTCTTGCGACCCGGCGTCAGATTCCCGACTCTGTACGGGGCACGGGGTCTCCCCGAGCATCGAAACAGGACCCCGGCGTTCCCGGAAACGCCGCGATCAGCCGGAGCTTCACGGACGGATACCCGGCAAACACGGTTAGCCAAACCGACGGGAAGCCAAACCCGAGCGCCGCATCGAGAATCAGGCGCAGGGCATCCTCCGTCCGGTTCAACCGCTCGTACCGTCCGCGGCAGCTTTCCGCCGTGCGCCAGACCTCTTCCCGCTGACGCCACCGATCGTCCCTGCGAGCCGGTGAGGGGAAACCCGCAGCTTGGTGGCGATTCAGTCCGACGACTTCGACCAGCGTTTTCGCCCGCCGACGCAGGTCGTTCTGAAGCGATCCAGCGACCCTGACGAAGCCGCCCTTGGCGTACGCCACCGCAAGCAGCGTATTGTGTCGGTCGGGCCAAAGGGTTTCCTGATCCGACAAGTCCATCTTGCCCTTGACCGAGTTGCAGTTGGAGCAGCTCAGCAGGAAGTTGTCCCAGTCCAACTCGCGGTCCCGATGGATGCACTTCGGCGCCTTGTGCTCCACCGCCAAGCCGTTGGGCAGCCGCCGCTCGCAGTAGCTGCAATAGGTTCCGAGCCGCGCTTCCAAGTCGCCGATCGCGTCCCGGTAGTCCGAGTAGGCCCTCGGCGCCCGCCCCTTCTCAATCGGCCTCACCGCCGGTCCTTTCCATCGCCTCCAAGCGCAGAAGCGCATCAAGGCCCGGATTCCGCGAGTATCGTACGGCGGCGTCCCGGTATCGCGCTTCGGCTTCGCGCAACTCGTCATTGACCTCGCCGGCCGCCTCGCGGAGCAACGAGAAGTAGCGGTCCGTCGCCTCGGACAGTTCCTCCGCCCTGATGCCGCGCTGCGGGCAGACCACATCCTGAACACCCTCGACGATGTCTTCGAGCGGACGGTCGGAGTATTCCACTTGCAGATCGGTGCTGCCGAGCAGCCGCAACTCTCCTTCGTCGAGAGACTGGATGACAAAGGGAGAGTGGGACGTACAGACGAACTGCATGCTCGGAAACGTGTCCTTCAGGTCGCCCACCACGCGCCGTTGCCACTTCGGGTGCAAGTGCACGTCGAGTTCATCAATGAGTATCAAACCCGGCGTGCGCCGCAAGGCCTCCGGCCCGCCGGCCGAATGTACGCCGCCGACCAGATGGGCGTTCTGAGTCACCGCCTTGATGGCGATGTCCGCCACCATCGCGACCATCATGCGCTGGCCGGCACTGAGATTGGAAAACGGCTGTCCCGCGCCGCCAAAGGAAACGACCACCTCGTTGCGGTCGCCGTCGAACCACAGGTCATCCGCGTCCACGAGGCACGCCAGAACGGCATGCTTTACCACGTCGTGCCCCGGCCGCCAGCGTCCCCCTCTACTGGCTGACACGACGGCCTCGCGTTGAAACCAGTATTGGAGGCCAACCGTACGGATGCGCTCCTCAAGGCAGTCGTAGAAGGCATCCCAGCGACGCGCCGGCGCCCCTGCTTGCATCCCCCGTGTCGGCCGACCGCGCTCACGCGCCGGCAGCCACCCGCGCCCCGCCCCGTAGTAGGCGACGACGGGGGTGATGACATCCTCTCCAGCGGCAGCCCGGGCGTAGTGCTCGCCGATCACCGTTACGGCGTCGCGCGCGTCCACGTTGGTGGTCCGGGATCCGCCCTCGCGGATCTGGCGCCGCCACTCGAGCTGCCGGCCACAGAGTTCTCCCGCCACGTCCACGACGACGGGCCGACACTCGAAAAACTGCCGCCGATCACCCTCGTCTCTTGACGCAAGGCGAATCTCCCTTGGCAGAATCGCACGTCGACTATTCACCAACGTGGAGTCCGGCAACTCGACGAGCCAGATCCCCGCCGCGACCGCCAAAGCGTCGAGGACGGTGGTTTTGCCGGAGCTGTTGTCGCCGGCTACCAACGTGAACCTCGGGTGCAGCGCTAACGTCTCGTCCGCGAAACACTTGAAATTCCGCATGCCGAGGCGGTGGATCCTCACGACGCACCAACGATCACCCAAACAGGCTCTTAGTGTAGTCGAACGTGGTTCTTTCGTGCGCGTTGGGTCCGTACGGTGCCGGGGTCAGGACTGACATGGCCAGTCCGGATGCGCCGCCGACGGACTCCGGCTACCGAGCGCCGTGCCTCAAGGAGTCTGACCGTCGCCCGCCGGCCGCAGGTGCGGGAACAGCAGCACGTCGCGGATGGAGGGCGCGTCCGTCAGCAGCATGACGAGGCGGTCGATTCCGACGCCCTCGCCGGCCGTCGGCGGCATCCCGTACTCGAGCGCCGTGACGTAGTCCGCGTCGTAGTGCATCGCCTCGAGGTCGCCGCGCTGCGCGCGCTGCGCCTGGGCACGGAACCGGGCCGCCTGGTCGTCCGGGTCGTTGATCTCGGAGAACCCGTTGGCGAATTCCCGGCCGGCCACGAAATACTCGAAGCGGTCCGTGAGTTCCGGGTCGTCCTCGCGCCGCCGCGCGAGCGGCGAAACCTCCGTCGGATAGCCGGTCACGAACGTCGGCTGGACCAGCCGGTGCTCCACGCGCGCCTCGAAGATCTCCGTCAGCATCCGCCCGGGCCCCCAGTCGGGCTCCGGGGTCAGGTTCATGCCGCCCAGCGCCGCGTCGAGACGCGAGGCGTCCGCCACGTCCCCGGCCGACAGGTCCGTGTGGGCCACCACCGCCTCGGCCATGCTGCAGCGCGTCGCCGGCCGTCCGAAGTCGATCTCCGTCCCCTGGTACACCACGGCCTGCGACGCGGCCACGGCGCCCACCACGCGACGCATCAACTCCTCCGTCAGGTCCATCAGGTCCTCGAAGGTGCTGTACGCCTGGTAGAACTCGAGCATCGTGAACTCGGGGTTGTGCCGCGTCGACAGTCCTTCATTGCGAAAGCTGCGATTGATCTCGTAGACGCGTTCGAAGCCTCCGACCACGAGGCGCTTGAGGTAGAGCTCCGGCGCCACGCGCAGGTAGAGGTCCATGCCGAGAGCGTTGTGGTGGGTGACGAACGGCCGCGCCGTCGCACCGCCGGGGATCGGGTGCATCATCGGCGTCTCGACCTCGAGGAAGTCGCGCTCCTCCAGAAAACGCCGCATCTCGCGCACGACGCGGGTGCGGGTGCGGAACCGCTCGCGCGACGCGTCGCTCATGATGAGGTCCACGTAGCGACGCCGGTACTGCGCCTCGCGGTCCACCAGGCCGTGATGTTTCTCCGGCAGCGGCCGGAGGGATTTCGTCAGGAGGCGGATGTCCCGCGCCTGAACCGTCAACTCGCCCCGGTTCGTGCGCATGAGCGTACCCGCGACACCCACGATGTCGCCGATGTCCCAGAGCTTGCGCACGTCGTCGTACGCGTCCGCGCCGAGATCGTCCCGCCGCAGGTAGCACTGGATGCCGCCGCTTACGTCCTGCAGCGTGACGAAGCTCGCCTTGCCCATGATCCGGCGCAGCATGACGCGGCCCGCCACCACGGCGTCGGTCGGCTCCGCCTCGAGCGCCTGCTTGTCGTGGTCCCCATGGCGCGCGTGCAGTTCCGCCGCAAGCGCGGTGCGCTCGAAGCCGTTGGGGAACGCGACGCCCCGATCGCGCAGCACGGCGAGTTTCTCGCGGCGGTGCGCGAGGATGTCGTGGCTGTCCGTCATCGGTGGTCCGTCATCCGTGGTTCGGAGGCGACAGGCCCGCCTTCAGGCTCGCCTCGATGAACTCGTCGAGATCGCCGTCGAGCACGTTGTTCGGGTCGCTCCGCTCGACGAGCGTGCGCAAGTCCTTGACGCGGGACTGGTCGAGCACGTACGAGCGTATCTGGTTGCCCCACCCGATATCGACCTTGCTGTCCTCCACCGCCTGGCGCTCCTCCTGGCGCTTGCGCTGTTCGAGTTCGAAGAGCTTGGCGCGCAGTTGCTTGTACGCCTGGTCTCGGTTCTGGTGCTGGGAACGTTCGCTCTGGCACTGTACGACGACCCCGGTCGGCAGGTGGGTCAGCCGCACGGCGGAGTCCGTCCGGTTGACGTGCTGGCCCCCGGCGCCGCTCGCCCGGTAGGTGTCCACCCGCACGTCGGCCCGCGCGATCTCGATCTCGATGTCGTCGTCCACCTCGGGGGAGACGAACACCGAAGCGAAGGACGTGTGCCGCCGGTTGCCGGCGTCGAAGGGGGACTTGCGCACCAGGCGGTGCACGCCGGTCTCCGTGCGGAGCCGTCCGTAGGCATAGTCGCCCGACACCAGCACCGTGGCGCCCTTGATGCCGGCCACGTCGCCCGCGGAGACCTCCACGAGCTCGGTGCCGAAACCGCGCTTCTCGCCCCAGCGCAGGTACATCCGCAGCAGCATCTCGGCCCAGTCCTGGGCCTCCGTGCCACCGGAACCCGCCTGGATCTCGAGGTAGGCGTTCGACGGGTCCACCTCGTTGTCGAACATGCGGCGGAACTCGAGATCCGCGAGGTCTCTCTCGACCACGCCGAGGTCGCCGTCAATCTCGTCCAGGGTCTCCCCATCGCCGTCGGCCGCGGCCATCTCCGCGAGTTCGGCCGCGTCGTTCAACGCCACCGCGAGCCGCTCGAGGCCGGTCACGGTCTTCTCGAGGGATGCTCTTTCCCGGGCGAGGCTCTCCGCGGCATCGCGGTCATTCCACGCGTCCGGATCGGCAAGGGTGAGGTCGACTTCCTCGAGGCGCTGTTTGCGGCCGGGGTAGTCAAAGATACCCCCGAAGCGCTGCGCTGCGCCCACCGAGCGCCTTGATGCGCTCACGTATCGAAGTGATTTCGGCCACGCGGGGTCCCGTCCGGCAAAGGCTGCCATTGTAGCGCCCGGGCGCGCCGGGCGACGGCGTGGGGCTTGCACGATGTCGATACGAGAGATGTAGGGGAGGGGCTTGTCCGCTCCCGTCTCACGGCTCGCACGAATTCGCCGGGGACGACCACGGGGGCCGGGGACAGGCGACCACCAGAGTCGCCCTACATCATCGGCTCGAGGGCTTCGATGACCAGTTGCAGCGTCTCCCTGTCGCGGTAGTCGTTGATGCCGAGGCGGTAGAGCGCGCGCACCCGGCCCGCGCCCAATGGGGGCTGGTCGAACGCGATGGCGTCCGCCACGCGATCCTCCCGCTTCAGCACCAGCCTGAGGTGGCGCTCGCCAACGACGCGCTCGCTCGCGACGTCGAACTCGCCCTGGAACACGGGTTCCTCGAACGCGGCGCCCCAGGGGCCGTGGTCGGCGACCAGGCGCGCGTTGGCGAGTTTCAGCTCCGCCGCCGGCAACTCGCCGTCCGTCACCCGCACGTCGCGCAGGTCGCGTGCGGAGACACGCGCATCGACGGCCTCGCGGAACGCCTTCGAGAAACGCGCGAGCTGGGCCCGCTTGATGGTCAGGCCGGCCGCCATCGCATGGCCTCCGAAGCGAACGACCAGCCCCGGGTAACGCACGGCCACATCCGCTATCGCGTCGCGGATGTGCAGGTTCCGTATGGATCGGGCGGAACCCCGCAGCTCGCCCGGCGCCGCGTCCCCGGCGTCGGCGAAGGCGATCGCCGGCCGGTGGCGGCGCTCCCGCACGCGTCCGGCCACGATACCGATGACGCCCTGGTGCCAGCCCGGGTCATAGACGCAGATCGCCGACTCCCCGCCGACGCCGGCGGCGTCGACGAGGACCTCGGCCTCAGCCGTCATCGTCTGCTCGATGTCCCGGCGTTCGAGGTTCAGCGCGTCGAGACGCGCCGCGAGGGGACGTGCGGTCGCGAGGTCCCCGGCGAGCAGGCAGGCGATGCCGGTACTCATGTCGTCCAGGCGCCCCGCCGCGTTGAGCCGGGGGCCGATCGCGAAGCCGAGATCGGCAGCGCGCATGCGCCGCGTAGACCGCCGTGCGGCCTCCGCCAGCGCGGCGATCCCCGGACGCGCGAGCCCGGCGCGGATGCGGCGCAGACCCTGGTGCACCAGGATCCGGTTGTTGCGGTCCAGGGGCACCACGTCGGCGACGGTGCCGAGGGCGACCAGATCCAGCCAGGGCGCGAGGTTGGGGCGCGGGCGGCCCGGCGCCTCGAAAGCTCCGCGCGCCTCGAGACGCGCCCGCACCTGGCTCAGGACGTAGTAGACGACCCCCACCCCGGCGAGCGCCTTGCTCGCAAAGCGGCAGCCCGGCATGTTGGGGTTCACGATGGCGCGCGCCGCCGGCAGTTCGGCGCCGGGCAGGTGATGGTCCGTGACCACCACGTCCACGCCGGCGTCCTGCAGCACCCGCACGCCCTCGATGCTCGCGATGCCGTTGTCCACCGTCATGACGACGGCGGGTTCCCGGTCCAGGGCGACGCCGGCAAGTTCCGGAGACAGCCCGTAGCCGAAGTCGAAGCGGTTCGGCACCAGGTAGTCGACCCGCCGCGCCCCGAAGGCGGCAAGCAGCGACACCGCCAGGGCCGTGCCGGTGGCTCCGTCCGCGTCGAAGTCGCCCACGACGAGGATCGGTTCGTCGCGCGTCACCGCCTGCTCGAGGCGCCCGGATGCCGCGTCGATGCCGGACAGGTCGCGCGGATTCAGCAGTTGCGACAGGGAGAGATCCAGCGCCGCGGCGGAATCGATGCCGCGCGCCGCCAGGGTCTCGGCGAAGAAACGGGGAAATCGGGCAGCCAGGTCGGGGGCGACCTGGCCCACGGCGCGACGTTCGACTTCGATCAGGGGGCCTCGCCGAAATCGGCGACACGGATGCGCCGGATGGCGCCGCTGACGCCTTCGAGCGCCGCGATGGCCGCGGTCGCCCGATGCACGTCCGCCTCCGAGACCACGTTCGTCAGGATGACGATCGGCACCCATTGCGCGCCCTCTCCCGAGCGGATCGCGCGGGCGCGCTGTATGGCGCCCTCGATCGAGATGCCTTCGCGGCTCAGGGCATCCGCCACATGCGCGAACACGCCCGGCTCGTCGACGGCCGGTATTTTGAGATAGTGCGCCGAACGCAGCCCTGCCATCGTCGGCCGGCCCCGCGGCTCGCCCGACGCCCGTCGACCCGGCCGCTCGTCCCGGGCGATCGCGACGAGATCGGCGACGATGGCCGACGCGGTGGGCGCGCCACCCGCCCCCGGCCCCAGGTACAGCGTGGAGCCGACCGCATGCCCGTTCACCTGCACGGCGTTCATCACGCCGTCGACCTTGGCGATCAATGCGTTCTCCGGCACGAGGCACGGATGCACGCGCGCCTCGACGCCCGAGACGCCGCGACTGGCGATGCCCAGGTGCTTGATCCGATAGCCGAGTTCGCGCGCGTACTCGATGTCCTCGACATCCACCGCAGAGATGCCCTCCGTGTGGACGGCATCGAAGTCGAACGGTGCGTCGAACGCGAGCCCGGCGAGTATGGCGAGCTTGTACGCGGCATCGATGCCGTCGACGTCGAACGACGGGTCCGCCTCCGCGTACCCGAGTCGCTGCGCCTCGGCGAGGGCCGTATCGAAATCGCCCCGCCGGTCGGTCATGGCCGTGAGGATGTAGTTCGAGGTGCCGTTCACGATGCCCGCCAGCCACTCGATCCGGTTCGCCGCCAACCCGTGGGTCAGCGCATTGAGGATCGGGATGCCCCCGGCCACGGACGCCTCGAAGCCGACCCGCACGCCGGCGCGCTCCGCGGCCGACAGCAGGGCGTTGCCGTGCTGGGCAATCAGGGCCTTGTTGGCCGTGACCAGATGTTTGCCGGCGGCGATGGCGTCCACGAAGAGGCCCCGGGCGGCGTCCAGCGCGCGCTGGGCATCATGGCCGGCGATGGTCTCGACGATCACGTCCACGGCGTCGCCGGCCGTAAGGACCGCGAGGTCCGTCGCGAAGGGTGCGCCGCCGAGATCGACTTCGGGCCGCGGCGTGCGGCTCACCACGCGGGTCAACTCAAGCGGGCGGCCGGCACGGGCCGCGAGCACGGCTCCGTTTTCGAGCAGCTCGCGCACCACCGCGCGGCCCACGGTTCCCAGGCCGGCCAGGCCCACTCGCAACGGTGCGGTCATGGGATGCCTCGCGCCCCGTGCGTTGCCTACCGCAGGCCAAGCCGCTGCGCGAGGTCCGCCGCGGGCATGTAACCCGGGATCAGTGCGCCGTCGGGCGTCACCATCGTCGGCGTTCCTCCCACCCCGACGGCCGCACCAAGCTCGTACTGTTCGGCGACCGGGTTGGCGCAGCTCCGCGCCGGCACGCTGTCGCCCTGCTTCAGCCGCGTGATCGCACGCTGGCGATCGTCGGCGCACCACGCCGACACCATGTTCTCGTACGTTTCGGAGTCCACGCCCGCGCGCGGAAAGGCGAGATAGCGCAACTCGATGCCGTAGTCGGCCAGCTCGTCCCGCTCCTGGTGCAGCTTGCGGCAATACCCGCAATCGACATCCGTGAAGACGTTGACCACGGCCTTCGTTTCCTGCGGGGCAAAGATGATCATGTCGGACAGGGCGACATCCGCCAGCAGTTCCCGGCGGCGATCCTGGCGACGGATTTCCGCCAGGTTGACCGGTCCGGCCTCGGTGAGCGCGTACATGTCGCCGGCGATCAGGTGGGATACCCCGGCGTCGGCGTACATCATGCTGCCGTCCTGCATTTCCACGGCATAGATCCCGGGCAGCGGCGACGGGCCGACCTTCGAGACCGGCATCCCGGGCAGCAGCTCGGCAAGCCGTTCCCGCACCGCCGTTTCCGCAACGGCCTCTTCCGCGCTCCCCACTTGCGCGCCGACGCCAAGCCCGCCGGCGACCGCGAGAGCGAGCACCAGTCGCGTGGCTGCCGTTGTGGGGACCGTCATGAATCTTCTCCTGCGCGTCGTCCGCGGCGGCAGCGCGCGCTCCGGGTGGTCACCCTCTCGGGTGATGCGATGAGTGTAACCGCTTCAATCGATCCCGCGCGACGTGGGTGTAGATCTGGGTCGTGGAGAGATCCGCGTGTCCGAGCATCATCTGCACGGCGCGCAGGTCGGCATCGTTGTTGACGAGATGGGTGGCGAAGGCGTGCCGCAGGGTGTGCGGCGAGATCTCCCGCGCTATGCCCGCGCGGCGCGCGTAGCGCTTGATCCCGTGCCAGAACGCCTGGCGCGTCATGGGCGTGCCGCGGTTGCTCGGAAACAGCGCATCGCTCGGACGGCCCCGCAGCAGTGCCGGCCGGGCCGTCACCAGGTACCTCCCCACCCAGTGCAGGGCTTCCTCGTGGACCGGCACGAGGCGTTCCTTGTCGCCCTTGCCGGTCACCCGCGCCACGCCCTGGCGCAGGTTGAGCGCGGTCACCGTGAGGCCCACGAGCTCGGAGACCCTCAAGCCGGTCGCGTACAGCACCTCCAGCATCGTGCGATCCCGATACTCGCCGGGGTTCCCGGTCGGGTCCTCCACGTCCGGAGCCGCCAGCAGGGCCTCCACCTCGTTCTCCGCCAGGGACTTCGGCAGCGGCCGACCCAGCAGCGGCTGTGCGAGGTCCGCCGTCGGGTCGCGCTCCAGCCGTCCGCCGTCGACCGCCGCCCGGTAGTATCCGCGCAGGCAGGACAGGCCACGCGCGGTGGAACGCGCCGAGACGCCGGCCCCGTGACGTTCCGCCAAGTAGTCCAGGATGTCGGCGCCGCGGGCCGAGTCGAGTCCCCGGTCAAGCCACGTCCTGAAGGCCGTGAGGTCCCTGCGGTAAGCCGCCAGCGTGTTGGCCGCGAGCCCCTTCTGCAGCCACAGGCCATCGACGTAGGCGTCGATCTCCGCGAAGCCGCCGCGCTTCGGTCCCGCGTTGCGGGAGCCCTCGCCGGGCGTCAGACCTTCTCCTTGATGCGGGCCGACCGCCCGGACCGCTCGCGCAGGTAGTAGAGCTTGGCCTGCCGCACGTCGCCCCGCCGCTTCACGGTGATGTCCGCGATCAGCGGGCTGTGCGTCTGAAACGACCGTTCGACGCCCACGCCGTGCGAGATCTTGCGCACCGTGAACGACGAGTTGAGCCCGCGGTTGCGCTTGCCGATAACGACGCCCTCGAACGCCTGCAGCCGTTCGCGCGACCCCTCGCGGACGCGGATGCGGACCACGACGGTATCCCCGGGCCCGAAGTCCGGCACGTCGGAACGCAACTGTTCGTTTTCCAGTTCTTCGATGATCCTGTTGCGACGCATGGGTCTACTCCACTGTGTCTGCGATACGCGTATCGCCGATGAATTCCCTGAGCAGGCGGCGGTCGTCCACGCCGAGCGGGCGGGCCGCCAAGAGGTCGGGGCGCCGCTGCCAGGTACGCCCGAGCGCTTGCCGGCGACGCCACCGCGCCACCGCGCCGTGGTCTCCCCCCAGCAGCACTTCCGGCACGGCATCGCCTTCGAACCGCGCCGGGCGCGTGTAGTGCGGATGGTCCAGCAGTCCGTCCGCGTGGGACTCGGCCGCCGCCGACTCGGCGTTGCCCAGCGTCCCCGGCAGCAGCCGGGCGACGGCGTCGAGCACCACCATTACCGCCAGTTCGCCCCCGCTCAGGACGAAATCCCCCAGCGACAGCTCGAGGTCGATCTCGCGACGCACGAAGCGCTCGTCCACGCCTTCGTAGCGGCCCGCCACGAACACGAGGCGCTCCTGCGCCGCGAGCTCGAGGGCGGCGCGATGGTCGAAGCGCCGGCCCTGCGGCGAGACGAAGATCGTCGTGACGGGACCCGCTGCCGCCGCCCGGGCCGCGTGCAGGGCACGGGTGAGCGGTTCCGGCTTCATGACCATCCCCGGGCCGCCACCGTAGGGCCGGTCGTCGACCGTCGCGTGACGGTCGTCGGTGTACTCGCGCGGGTCGACGACGCGAAAGGACAGCAGGCCACGGGCAACGGCCCGGCCGACCACGCCGTCGCCGCCGGTGAGCGCGTCGAACATGCCCGGGAAGATACTGATGGCCGCCGTCCACATCGTGCCGATTTCTAGAAGTCGGGGTCCCAGTCGGCCACGATCACGCCGCGGTCGACATCGACCTCGCGGGCGACCTGCCCGATGAACGGAATGAGCCGCTCGCGCTCGCCGTCGCGCACGACGAGTGCGTCGTTGGCCCCAGTCGCGATCAGCGTCTCGACGCGACCGAGAGGCGCGCCCGCGACCGTCGTTACCGCCATGCCGATGAGATCGCGCCAGTAGTACTCGTCTTGCCCGGGCGCCGGCAGTGCGGTCTCCGGAATCCCCACCAACGCTCCGCGCCATCGCGCCGCCGCGTCGCGGTCCGCGACACCCGAGATGCTGCAGCGAAATCCCGCCCCGTGGGGACGGATTTCCTCGATGGCCACTGCGCGCCAGCCGCCCTTGCTTACCAGCGAAGCGGCCGATGTAAAGTCGCGCCGCTCCGGACGCAGGTGCCAGGGCCGATAGCCGATCAGGTTCTCGACCGGATCCGTGAAGGACGTCACGCGCAACCAGCCACGTACCCCGTAGGCGCCGTCGATGCGCCCGACCACCACCATTTTCGCCGTGGCGGTCTCGCGCATGCCGCGATCCACGCCGTCCACGCCGGCCCGCCCATCAGGTGGGGTGCAGGCGGAAGGGGTCTGTCGGTTCTCGAGGCGCATCGGTTCGCTCGCCGCCCGCGGGAGCGACGCCGCGTTCAGGCCGACGGGGCCGCGGCGGCCCGTTTCGCGCTGTCTATGAGCCGTCTGGCGCGCTCGGTCGGCTGCGCTCCCTGGGAGAGCCAGTAGTCGACGCGGTCCAGGTCGATGCGCATGCGCTCTTCCTGCCCCCGCGCGATGGGGTTGTAGAAGCCGATGCGTTCGATGAACCGCCCGTCCCGCTTGGCCGCCCGGTCGGCGACGGTCACATGAAAGAACGGGTTCTTCCTGGCACCATGTCTCGCGAGGCGAATCGTGACCATGGGCTGTCATCCGGAAAAGGTGCGGCATTCTACAGGACGGCGCGGATTGGGGGAACTTCCCGCAGGTCAACCGCTTGGGCCGGCACCGGATCCGGGCCGCACCAGCCGATTGACCGATTGACTTGCACCACCGTTCCCCGTAAGACTTTTGCCCTGCGAAATGCAGGGGATCCGCCCGCAAACGTGCGCGATCGGTCCTGCATACAAACCTGCGAGCAGGCGCGAACATGGCACTTCGATCAGGCAAGGAACCACACGCGGGGCCCATGATGAAGTACCAGTTCGTCACCTTGATCGCCACCATCCTGCTGGTCGGCGCGACCGTCATCGGCGTCAACCTGACGATCATGGACGGGCGGTTCGTGCAGGTCGACGCCCGGTTCGCGCAGGTGGACGAACGCTTCAGGCAGGTAGACGCGCGGTTCGAGCAGGTGGAAGCCCGATTCGAGCAGGTGGATGCCCGATTTGAGCAGGTGGATGCCCGATTCGAGCAGGTGGAAGCCCGATTCGAGCAGGTGGACGAACGCCTCGACCGACTGGAGGCCCGCGTGGAGCGGATGGATCGCCGCATCGACGAGGGATTCCGGGAGATGGCGGCGGCCATCGGGCGCCTGGAAGGGCTGATCCAGGGCTTCCACGGCACGGCGCGCGCCGCGGGGGAGACGACGCGGGCGAGCTGAGAGCGGCGTCAGGCCGCGGCGGAGCGGCGCGCCGCCCGCGCCATGCGTCTCAGCGGCGGCGGCGCCCCCGGCCCCCGGCCCCCTGCGCCTGCCCCTGCGCGTTCAGGGCACGCATCATCTTCTGCATGCCCCCTTTCCGCGTTACCTTCTTCATGGTGCGCTGCATCTGCCGATGCTCCTTGAGCAACCGGTTCACCTCCTGGACGCGGGTACCGCTGCCGAGCGAGATGCGCCGCTTGCGCGAGCCGTTGATGATCTCGGGGTAGCGCCGCTCCTGGGCCGTCATCGAGTCGATGATGGCCTCCATGCGGCGCATCCGCCCGGCGTCCATGCCCGCCTGCGCCGACGGCGGCAACTGGTTCATGCCGGGGAGCTTCTCGAGCATGTTCTCGATGCCGCCGAGGTTGGCCATCTGCCGTAGCTGCTCACGCAGGTCCTCGAGGTCGAATTTCTGGCCGCGCCCCATCTTGCGGACCAGCCGCCGCGCCTGCGTCTTGTCGACCTTGCGCTCGGCTTCCTCGATGAGCGTCAGGACGTCGCCCATACCGAGGATCCGGGAAGCGACGCGGTCCGGATGGAACGGCTCCAGCCCGTCGGTCTTCTCCCCGGTACCGAGGAACTTGATGGGCTTGCCGGTGAGCGCACGCACCGACAGCGCGGCGCCGCCCCGGGCATCCCCGTCCGCCTTCGCGAGGACGACGCCGGTGAGCGGCAGGGCCCGGTCGAACGCCTTGGCGGTCACCGCCGCGTCCTGGCCGGTCATGGCGTCCACCACGAACAGCGTCTCCACCGGCGCGAGCGCGGCGTGCAGCGCGGCGATCTCCTCCATCATCTCCGCGTCGACCGCGAGCCGCCCCGCCGTGTCCACGATGAGGACGTCGTCGAGGTGCGCCTTCGCGTCGCCCAGCGCGCGGGTCGCGATCGACACGGGCCGTTCGTCCCCGCTGCTCGGGATGAACCGCGCCCCCACCTCGTCGGCGAGGGTGTGCAACTGGTCGATCGCGGCCGGGCGGTAGACGTCGGCGCTGACGACGGCGACCCTCTTCCCGTCCCGCTCCCGGACGAGGCGCGCGAGCTTCGCGACCGTCGTCGTCTTGCCGGAGCCCTGCAGGCCGGCCATCAGGACGACCGCGGGCGGCGCTGCGGCGAGGTCGAGGGCGTCGTTCGCTTCCCCCATCAGGGCGGTGAGCTCGTCGCGCACGAGCCCCACGAACGCCTCGCCGGGGTTGACCGCCGCCGTGACCGCCCGGCCCACGGCCTTGCGCTGCACCTCGCCGGTAAACGAACGCACGACCTCCAGCGCCACGTCCGCTTCGAGCAGCGCCATGCGCACTTCACGGACGGACGCGCCGATGTTCTCCTCGGTCAGGTACGCCTTGCCCGACAGACCGCGGAAGGTCTGCGCGAGGCGTTCGCTCAGGCTCTCGAACATGGGGAAATTCCGTCCTGCCCGCGGCGCATCCGGCGCCGGATAAACGCACGCGGCGTCGTGGCCCGCCAGTATAGCGAAGGCCCGGAGGCTACACTGCGCCAACGCGCCACGGGGGCGGTGCGGACCGTTGCCGGACGATGCCCGGGACGGGTTACACCTCGCCCGCGTTGTGCCAAACTCCCGTCACCCGCGCCGCATCGCGCACCCCGGCCGTTTCGCTCATGAACCCGGTTGGCTTCGGCGTCCCGGCATGCCCGTTCGCCGCGTGCCCGTCCGTCGCCGGCGCCTCCCCCGCCTGCACCGGGATACCAGCGGCGGGTGGTGCGCCCGCCTACCTGACGGATGGCACTCGACACCTCCTCCACCGGGATGCTCGCGCTCATCCTGGTGCTGACGGCGGCATCGGCCTGTTTCTCCGGCAGCGAGACCGCCATGATGGCGCTCAACCGCTACCGCATGATGCACCTTGCGAAGGAGGGCCGACGGGGACCGAAGAAGGTGCGCCGGCTGCTGTCGCGTACCGACCGCCTGCTCGGCGTCATCCCGATCGGCAACAACCTCGTGAACTTCGGCGCGGCGACTGTCTTCACCCTGGTCTGGATCCGCGCCTTCGGCGAGGCGTGAACCGGGCCCTCTCCGGGTCACTCCCTACCGGGGGGTCCCGCACGCCGAACGGACTGGTCGTCGAGCACCTCGAGTCGATCCCGGACGCGAACGTCTGCCCGCGCATCGGCGAGTACGTGCTCGAGACGCTGCAGATCAAGGACAACGTCGTGCGCAGCGAGAGAGTCTGGCCCGTCGAGCTCGCGAGGGTGTGAGGTCCGGCTGACCACCCGCCTGAAGGATCTCCTCGAGGAGATCGACATGCACCTGGTGGATCACATCGTCGTGTCCCGGACCGAACCGTCAGCTTGGCCGCCCGCGGCCTGATCCGACACGCCAGCGGCGGAACGAACCTTCGGGTTCCGACCGCCGCCCGGCACCCTGTCGGGCCTGCCCCTCCCTCCGATCGGCGCCGCCACCGACCCCGACCGGAGATGGTCTATGATTCACTACCATGAGCGAGGCCATCGCCTTCGATACCCACCGCTTCGTCAAGCGCCTGACCGAGTGCGGCTTCACGGAACGGCAGGCGGAGACCCTGGCAGAGGAGCACGTCGACCTCCTCAACGGCAACCTGGCCACCAAGGCCGACATCGCACTAGTCCAGGCCGAGATCACGAGGGTACAAGCCGACATCGCCCTGGTCCAAGCCGACATCGCGAAGGTCGAGGCCGCGTTGAAGACGGACATAGCCACAGTCAAGGCCGACCTGCTCAAGTGGATGATCGGCGCGCTGATCGCGCAGGGCGGCCTGATCGTCACGCTCGTCAAGTTCCTGTGACTTAGGCCCCCTCTCGGCTTCATTGGGACCGGCTCCCGGAGGAGCACGCCAAAGCGCGCTCGTGCCGTCCCGTCCACGATACACGCACGTCCGCGGGCGACCGTTCGCGAGTCGCCCAAGGCCGGTCAGCGGCGGATCTTCCAGCGCCGGTTGACGGCGGACACGATGGCCGACAGCGAGGCCGTGATCGTGTTGCGGCTCATGCCGATGCCGTGGCAGCGGGCGTCCCCGTCGTCGATCGTCAGGAGGCAGATCGCCGTCGCGTCCTTGCCCGTCGACAGCGAGTGCTCGTGGTAGTCGATGATGTTGAGCGGCTCGTTAAGGGTCGCCACCATGCCGTTCACGAAGGCGTCGATCGGTCCCGTACCCTCCCCGGCGATGTCGACCCGCTGCTCGGACACCTCGAGCTGGCCGACACAGCGTTGCCGGTCGCCCTCGCCATGGAACAGATCGTAATCGAGCAGCCGATAGGGACCGTCCTCGGCCACGTACTCGTCGATCAGCGCCTGGTAGATCTCGTCGGGCCGCACCTCCCGGTCGAGCCGCTCCGTCAGCCGCTGCACGACGGACGAGAACTCGACCAGCATGTCCCGCGGCAGGGCGACGCCATAGCGTTCCTCCAGGATGAACCCCACGCCGCCCTTGCCCGACTGGCTGTTGACCCGGACGGTCTCCTTGTAGGAAGACCCGACGTCCGCCGGGTCGATCGGCAGGTAGGGCACTTCCCAGGAGGCGTCGTCGTCCGCCCGCGCCATGCCCTTGCGGATGGCGTCCTGGTGCGAGCCGGAGAACGCGGTGAACACGAGATCGCCGGCATAGGGATGGCGTTCGTGCACCGGCAGCTTGTTGATTTCCTCCACGGTCGACCGGATCCGCGGCATGTCGCGGAAGTCGAGTTCGGGGTCCACGCCCTGGGAAAAGAGATTCATGGCGACGGTGACGATGTCGCAGTTGCCCGTCCGCTCGCCGTTGCCGAACAGCGTGCCCTCCACCCGCTCGGCGCCGGCCATGAGCGCGAGTTCGGTGGCGGCGACCCCGGTGCCCCGGTCGTTGTGCGTGTGCAGGCTCACGACGACGCTGTCGCGCTCGGGGAAGTGCCGGCAGAACCACTCGATCTGGTCGGCATACACGTTCGGCGTCGCCATCTCCACCGTGGACGGCAGGTTGACGATCATCTTCTCCTCGGGCGTGGCGCCCCACTCCTCGGCCACGGCCGCGCAGATATCCACCGCGAAGTCGAGCTCGGTGCCGGTGAAGCTCTCCGGGGAGTACTCGAAGACGACGTTCGCGCCCGCGAGCGCGGAGAGGCCGTCGCGCACGATCCGCGTGCCCTCCACGGCGAGGTCCACGACCCCCTTCCTGTCCATTTGGAAGACCACGCGGCGCTGCAGCGTCGAGGTCGAGTTGTAGAGATGGAATATGACGTTCGGCGCCCCTTCCAGGGCCTCGACCGTGCGCCGGATCAGTTCCTCCCGGGCCTGGCAGAGCACCTGGATGGACACGTGCGGCGGAATCCTGCCTTCCCCCACGATGCGCCGGATGAAGTCGAAGTCGGGCTGCGACGCCGACGGGAAGCCGACCTCGATCTCCTTCACGCCCACGTCGAGCAGCAGGTCCCACATGCGGAGTTTCTCCGCGACGTTCATCGGGTCGATGAGCGCCTGGTTGCCGTCCCGCAGATCGACGCTGCACCAGCGCGGCGGCGCTTCGAGCACGGCGCCGGGCCAGGTGCGGTCCGGCAGGTCGATGGGGCGGAAGGGCCGGTACTTGGCGTGCGGCATGGCGCCGGCGCGCGCGCCGGCGGTCCCTACGGCGAATGCCGGCTGCGTTGCGGATTCCAATGGCTGGGAAGTCATGACGAAACCTCTCGACACTCTTGTGGCGGCGGTCTTGGAGTCGGATCGGGTGGGCACGGAGCCCCTCTGGGAGAAAACCGTGGGAGGAGTAGCTGCCGGCTACGCCGGCAGCAGCAGGCGCAGGACGCGCAGAGAAATCTTGAAGGTCGATCCGGTCATGTCGGCGGCCACTATACTCCCGTTCGGGCGTTTGTCCAGCCGTGTCTCCGGGTGTGCGCAGGCGTGCCCCGCGGGGTTGCGTACCCCGTCCGTCAGCCGACGTGGACCGTGACGGCGGCCGCGGCCCCCCGCGCCTTCTCCCTGGCTTCCTCGACGGAGTCCCCCAGGGCGAGCGCCACGCCCATGCGCCGCTCGCCACGTACCTCCGGCTTGCCGAACAGCCGCAACTCGGTATCCGGGGCGGTCAGCGCTCCCTCGAGGTCCGAGTACGTGACCCGGTCCGAGTTGCCGTGCGCCAGGATAACGGCCGAGGCCGCCGGGCCGTGCTGGCGGATCACCGGGACCGGCAGGCCCAGGATCGCGCGGGCGTGCAGGGCGAACTCGGAGAGGTGCTGGCCGATCAGGGTCACCATGCCGGTGTCGTGCGGGCGCGGGCTGACCTCGGAGAACCAGACCACGTCGTCCCGGATGAAGAACTCCACGCCGAAGAGGCCCCGACCGCCGAGGGCGCCGGTGACGGCGGCGGCGACACGCTCGCACTCGCCCCGCGCCGCCGCGCTCATGGGCTGTGGCTGCCAGGATTCCTGGTAGTCGCCGCCCTCCTGCCGGTGCCCGACGGGCTCGCAGAAGCTCACCTCGCCCTCCCCGTGACGCACGGTGAGCAGCGTGATCTCGTAGTCGAAATCGACGAAACCCTCGACGATGACCTTGTCGGCCGCTCCCCGCGCGCCCTCCCGGGCGTACTGCCACGAGCGCCGCGCGTCCTCCGGAGTACGGACCGTGGACTGGCCCTTGCCGGACGAACTCATCACGGGCTTCACCACGCACGGCGTGCCGATCTCGGCGATCGCGGCGTCGTACTCGTCCTGCGTGGCCGCGAACCGGTACGGCGATGTCCGGATCCCCAGTTCTTCCGCGGCAAGCCGGCGAATGCCCTCCCGATTCATCGTGAGCCGCGCCGCGCGGGCGGTGGGAATGACGTGCACGCCCTCGCCTTCGAGTTCCACCAGGGTCGGCGTCGCGATGGCCTCGATCTCCGGCACCACCAGATCCGGACGCTCGGACTCGACGAGCGCCCGCAGGGCGTCGCCGTCGAGCATGTCGATGACGCGCGACCGGTGCGCCACCTGCATCGCCGGCGCGTTGGGGTAGCGGTCCACGGCGATCACCTCCACGCCGAGCCGCTGCAGCTCGATCGCGACCTCCTTGCCCAGTTCCCCGGAGCCGAGCAGCATCACGCGGGTCGCCACCGCGGACAGTGGCGTGCCGATGGTCGTCACGGGCGGTCCGCCTCCTCCTGAATCGCCCTCTCCCGCTGCGTCCGCTTGAAGTTGTTCACGTAGAGGTCCGAGAAACCCTTGATCTCCGCGATCTCGTCGTCCGTCACCTCGCGCACGATCCGCCCCGGAGACCCCAGCACCAGGCTGCGGTCCGGAATCTCCTTGCCCTCCGCGATGAGGGCGTTGGAACCGATGAGGCAGTTGTCGCCGATACGCACGCCGTTCAACACCACCGCGTGGATGCCGATCAGGCTGTTGTTGCCGATGGTGCAGCCGTGGAGCGTCGCCTGGTGTCCCACCGTCACGTCGTCCCCGACCGTGACGGGGAAGCCCTCGTCCATGTGCACGATGGCGCAGTCCTGGATGTTCGAATTCCGGCCGATGACGATCGCGTCGTAGTCGCCGCGGACCACCGCTCCGTACCAGACGCTCGCGTTGTTCCCGAGCGTGACGGAGCCGATCACGGTGGCGCTCTCCGCGACGAAGTAGTCGCCCTCCGCGACCACCCGCTGCGCGCCCAGGCTGTAGATCATGCTTGCGCCTCGTCCTGACTTGCCGCGGCCATTGTGCCAACGTTGGGGGCTAAGTTGCGGGCTAAGTTGAGGGCTAAATCCATAGTCGCCGAACCCCGCCGGCCTCGCGCCGGGGTCCAGGACGGCGCGATTATAATCGCCGCGTGAACTACTGCAGCCGCTGCGGTCGCGAGGTCGAGCGCAAGATACCCCCCGGCGACAACCGCGAGCGCTTCGTCTGCGCGCATTGCGGCGCCATCCATTACCAGAACCCGCGCATCGTGGCCGGGTGCCTGCCGCTCTGGGACGGCCGCGTCCTCCTGTGCCGTCGGGCCATCGAACCACGCCGGGGGCTGTGGACGCTCCCCGCGGGCTTCCTGGAGGCCGGCGAGACGGTCCATGCGGGCGCGGCACGCGAGACCTGGGAAGAGGCCCGCGCACGGGTGGAGATCCTGGGGCTCTACACCCTGTTCAGCGTGCCGCACATCTCGCAGGTGCACATGTTCTTCCGCGCACGCCTCGTGGACGGCGCCTACGCCGTGGGCGACGAGAGCCTCGACGTGCGGCTCTTCGCCGAGGAGGCGGTGCCGTGGGACGAACTGGCGTTCCCGGTGGTCACCCGGACGTTGCGGCACTACTTCGCGGACCGGGCCGGCGCGGACCCGTTCCCGGTGCACGCCGAGGACGTGGTCGTGGAGCGCCGCTGAGTCACTCCACGCCCCCTCGGAGCGCGGATGCCGCGCGATCAGCCCCCGCGGGACGGCAACGCCACCACCGCCGTGCCGAACGCCGTGGCGAGCCCGGACTGGTTGACGTTCTGCATGCGCATGTCCACGAGATGCTCTCCGTCGGCCACGCGCTTGCCGGTGACTTCGCCGTGTACGGTGTTGGTGTCCCCGACGATGTTCGGATGGCGGACGGACGCCGTGAGCTGCTTCAGCGTGCCGTCGTCGCCCATCCAGTCCGTAACCACCTGCGCCAGCCAGCAGACGCGCTGCGGGCCGAAGTCGAACTGGCCGGGCATGTTGCGGCGGTCCTTCGCGTGCTCCGCGTCGAACCGGCCACCGCCCCCGAGGTCGGCCGAACCGGACGCCTCGAGCGCCGCCCGCGTGCTGCGGTAGGTGCCGAGCACGCCGTAGGTGAACAGAAACAGCTCGCTGACCGAGTAGGTGCCCTTCGGGAGCGGCGGCAGGCTGTCCCCCTCGGCCACGTCCTCCCACCAGCGGGTCTCGGCACCGCGCCGCTTCCGCTCCCAGACCAGCGGATCCGCCGGTTCCGAACGGGACGCGCCCTCCTTGGGCGCGCGCTCGTAGTCCAGCGAAGCGCCGGTGTTCTGGAACCGCGCCATCGTCGTGCGGACGTTCGCAACGACCTCGTGGCGCTGGTTGCCGTAGGTCACGAGGCCGGTATTGAGATTGATGGCCCCGATGCGGCCGCTCTGCTTGCGCACCGTCTCCCCGACCCGTTCCGTGCAGGTGATCCAGTCGTCGCGCCACACCGGACGCACGAAGTCGATCTCGACGCCGGCGTAGTTCACCGGCAGGTACTGCGTCGAGACCCGCTTCCGGTCGATGTTGCCGGTCTCCCCCGCAACCACGCCCAGCGAGACGCTGTACAGAAATGTCGGCGGCGCCGTGATCATGCCGAAGCGGCTGGCCGCCGCGTGGGCCTCCTCGCGCCACAGGGGGTTGTAGTCCCCGACGCCGTCGCCAAAGCGGCGGATGTTGTCGAGGTTGGCCTGCCGCACGGGCCGTACCGCGAGCGTCTGTCCGATGGTCTTGCGATACTCCGCCTCGAACTCGTCGATGGTGGTGATCGGTGCGCCTTCCGCCATGTTTCCTCTCCCTGCCGCGCCCAAACAGTCTACCAACATGCCCGGCCAGGGGATGCGCGCCCGGCCCCGAGTTGCGCAAGCAACTCGAACGCGTCGCCCCAGGCGACGCGCCCGCAGGCGACGCGCCTTGTCCCCATCGGCCCACCTCGGTTAGTGTGCGGTTTTTTGAAGGGGAAACAACGGCCCGCACCACCATGAAATACCTGCATACCATGGTCCGCGTCACGGACCTCGCCGCATCGATCCGCTTCTACGAGGCCATCGGCCTGACGGAGATCCGGCGCATCGACAACGACGCCGGCCGGTTCAGCCTCGTGTTCATGGCCGCCCGCGGCGACGAGGACGCCCAGGTGGAACTCACGCACAACTGGGACCCCGAGGAGCTGTCGGGCGGGCGCAACTTCGGGCACCTCGCCTACGAGGTGGACGACATCTACGGCCTCTGCCAGACCCTGATGGACGCCGGCGTCACCATCAACCGGCCGCCCCGCGACGGCTTCATGGCGTTCGTGCGCTCGCCGGACGGCGTCTCCGTCGAGCTCCTGCAGACCGGCGGGCCGCGGGAACCCGCCGAACCGTGGAAGAGCATGGGGAACACCGGCGAGTGGTAGGCGGCGTCCGGCGGACCCGGCGGGCGTTCCGGTAGCGAGCGCACGGGATTCGTGTTACGTTTCGTAACGGCCCCCCGCCCTCTGGAGCAGCCGTAACGGCTTCGGCACCCCGCCGCCCGAGCGCCTGATGCGCAAGACGTACATCACCGCCATCGTCATCGCCGTCGCGACCGTCGCGTGGCTGGCTTCCGGCCAGCTCGGCGCGGGCTCCGACGCAGCCAAGCGGCTGAGCATCACCGAGCGCAACGAGCGTGCCGCGGCGGCGGTGGAGGACCGCGCTCCCTCGCGCGTGCGGGCCCGGGTGAGCATCGCGACGGAGCAGACCGCGTATGCCCACGTCCGCGGGCGCACCGAGAACAAGCGCACCGTCGACGTGCGGGCGGAGACCGTTGGTCGGATCGTTGCCCGCCCGGTGGAGCTCGGCGACCGCGTGGCGGCCGGCGACGTGCTGTGCCGCCTGTCCACGGACGACCGCGCCGCCCGCCTGTTGGAGGCGCGGGCGGCCCTCCGGCAGGCCCACATCGAGTATCGGGGCAGCCTGCGGCTGAAGGCGCAGGGCTTCCAGTCGGAGACGGCCATCGCGACGGCCCGGGCACGCCTCGCGGCAACCCGCGCCCGACTCGAGTCGATCGACCTCGACATCGCGCGCACGCGCGTGCGCGCCCCGTTCGACGGCATGGTCGAAGTCACCCACGTCGAGATCGGCGATTACGCCCAGCCGGGCGCCGCCTGCGTCACCCTGGTGGACCTCGACCCGATGCTGCTGGTCGGGCAGATCACCGAGAAGGACGTGGCGCGCGTGCGCGTCGGCGAGCCGGCGTTCGGCGAGCTCGCGACTGGCCAACGCCTCGCCGGGACCATCGGCTTCATCGGCCAGCAAGCCGACCCGACGACCCGGACGTACCGCGTCGAGATCGAGATACCCAACGCCGACCACGCCCTGCGCAGCGGCATCACCGCGGACATTCTCATCGCCGCGGAGACCGCGCCCGCGCACCACGTGAGCCCCGCCCTCTTCGCCCTCGACGACGAAGGGGCGATAGGGATACGCACGCTCGACGCCGACAACCGGGTCGAGTTCCGGCGCATCGAGATTCTGCGCGACGAGGCCGAGGGCGTCTGGGTCACCGGGTTGCCCGAGTCCGCGACGATCGTCACCGTGGGTCACGAATTCGTAGTGCCGGGCGAACAGGTCGACATCGACTTCGAGCCGACCGCGGAGCCCGTCGTCGCCAACCGACGCGCTGGCGGCTTTCCCGTCCCGCCGGTCGACG
The DNA here is from genome assembly GCA_963664635.1 of Pseudomonadales bacterium. Lineage (GTDB taxonomy): Bacteria > Pseudomonadota > Gammaproteobacteria > Pseudomonadales > Azotimanducaceae > VXNE01. The sequence goes on from OY761542.1 coordinate 3,997,442, forward strand.
CCCCAGTCGATGCGCCGGCGGAGGCAACCTCCGCCGACGGACCCCGTCCGTTCGAGCCGGGTCCCAACGCGCCGGCCGTCGTGCCGGCGTCCGCGACGCCCGGGCTCGGCAGCGACGGCACGACCGGCGACGCTCCACCGCTGCACGCGTCGTGAACAACGTCCTGGTCGATGCGGCCGTCAACCGCACCCGCACGACGCTGCTGCTGCTGTTCGCCGTCGTGCTCGCCGGCTCGGTGGCGCGCTGCGCCATCCCGATCGAGGCCGAACCCCGCGTCGAGGTACCGTTCTTCGCCATCACCGTGATCCACGAGGGGATATCCCCCGAAGACAGCGCCCGCCTGCTCGTCAAACCCCTCGAGATCGAGTTGCGCACCGTCGAGGGCGTCGAGGAGGTCACCGCCTTCGCCTCGGAAGGGGCGGCCACCGTGATGGTGGAGTTCGACGCCGACTACGACCTCGACACCGCGCTCCTCGACACGCGGGAGGCGGTCGACCGCGCCAAACCGGAACTGCCGACGACGGCGGAAGAACCGATCATCTCGGAGCAGAACACCGACAGTTTCCCGATCATCCAGATCAACCTCGTCGGGGACGACGTGCCGGAGCGGATGCTGTTCGACCACGCCAGGGTGATCCAGGACAGTGTCGAAACCCTGCCGAACATCCTCGAGGCCCGCCTGCAGGGCGACCGGGAGGAAGTCCTGGAGATCGTGGTCGATCCCGCGCAGCTCGAAGCCTACGGGATGACCAACGAACAGCTCATCAATACCGTCATCCGCAACAACCGCCTCATCCCCGCGGGCAGCCTGGACACCGGCCAGGGGCGCATGGCGGTCAAGGTGCCGAGCGTGATCGAGCAGGCGGACGATCTCCTCGACCTGCCCGTCCTGAGCAACGGGGACTCGGTGGTGACCCTGTCCGACGTCGCGACCGTGCGGCGCACGTTCAAGGACCGCACCAGCCACGCGCGGGTGAACGGACAGCGCACCATCTCGATGGACGTCATCAAGCGCTCCAACGCCAACATCATCGACACCATCGACGCGCTGAAGGCCCTCGTCGCCGAACACGAGCCGAACCTGCCCAACCGCGTGACCCTGTTCTACACCCAGGACGCCTCGCCCCGGGCGCTGCAGCAGGTCACCGAACTCGAGGGCAACATCGTCACGGCCCTGGCGCTCGTCATGACGCTGGTCGTGGCCGCCATGGGACTGCGCAGCGGGCTCATCGTCGGGGTCGGCATCCCCATCTCGTTCCTGTTCGCGCTCATCTTCATCTACCTCTTCGACTACACCTTCAACTTCATGGTGATGTTCGGCATGCTGCTCGGGCTCGGCATGCTGATCGACGGCGCCATCGTGGTCACCGAGTACGCCGACCGGAAGATGGTCGAGGGCTTCGACAACCGGGCCGCGTACACCCTGGCGGCCAAGCGCATGTTCTGGCCGGTCACCGCGTCCGTCGCCACCACGCTCGCGGCGTTCCTGCCGCTCATGTTCTGGCCGGGCGTCGCGGGCAAGTTCATGCGCTACCTGCCCGTCACGGTGTTCACGGTGCTCTCCGGTTCGCTGCTCTACGCCCTGGTGTTCTGTCCCACCATCGGGTCGCGGTTCGGCCGGCCGAGCGCCCGGGACGCCCGGCAGCGCAACACCCTCACGCAACTCGAGAACGGCGACCCCACGACCCTCGGCGGCGTCACCGGGTGGTACGCGCGCCTGCTCATGCTGGCGAGCCACCACTCGCTCGTCACCATGGGCATCATCGCGTCCATACTCGCGGCGACCTTCTGGGCCTACGGCAACTACGGCGGCGGGATGACCTTCTTCACCGGCGTCGATCCGATGCAGGGGCGGGTCAGCATCCGCGCGCGCGGCAACCTCTCCGCCAACGAGATCGACGCCATCGTGCGCGAGGTCGAAGGCCGGATTCTCCCGATTCCGGGCATCAAGGACGCGAACACATTCACGAGCCTGCCCGGCGGTACCGGCGAGATGTTCATGGGGGGAGCGTCGGCGAAGGACATCGTGGGCACGGTCATGATCGAGCTGCACGACCAGATGGACCGGTCGCTGACGGGCGTGGAGATCCTGGAGATGGTGCGGCGGCGCACCGCCGACCTAGCGGGCATCCGCGTCGAGGTCCAGAAGGAGGAGATGGGGCCGCCGGTCGGCAAGTCCCTGCAGATCCAGTTCTCCGCCCTGCACAAGGAGGAGATCCAGCCGGTGATCGGGCGGGTCCGGGACTTCATGGACACCCAGGTGACGGGACTCCGCGACATCGACGACACGCGATCGCTACCCGGCGTCGAGTGGAGTCTCAGCGTCGACCGCGCGCAGGCGGCGCTGTACGGGGCCGATGTCTCGCTGGTGGGCCTCGCGGTGCAGTTGGTGACGGCCGGCGTCAAGATCGCGGAGTACCGGCCCGACAACGCCGACGACGCCCTCGATATCCGCATCCGCTATCCGAACGACGCCCGCGGCGTCGCCGCCCTCGACGAACTGAAGATCGCCACCCCGAAGGGCCAGGTGCCGATCTCCAATTTCGTGCGGCGGACCCCCCTGCCCAACGTGGACACCATCCAGCGGATCGACGGGGACGTCGTGGAGTTCATCCGCGCGGAGGTAGCGCCCGGCGTGCTGGCCGACGACAAGGTCCGCGAGATCGGCGCATGGATCGAGCGCCAGGACTTCGACCCCCGCGTGACCGTCGAGTTCCGCGGCGCCAACGAGGAGCAGGCGAGATCCATCGCGTTCGTCAGCGTCGCCTTCGTGCTCTCGCTGATCCTGATGTTCATGCTGCTGGTCACGCAGTTCAACAGCTTCTACCAGAGCACGCTGATCCTGGTGGCCGTGGTCATGTCCACCGCCGGGGTCCTCCTCGGGCTGCTGGTCACCCAGATGCCCTTCAGCGCGATCATGACGGGGGTCGGCGTCGTCGCCCTCGCGGGCATCGTGGTGAACAACAACATCGTGCTCATCGACACCTACAACCACCTGCGCCGCGAGCACCCGGACATCCACTACCTCGAACTCATCGCCCGCACGGGAGCGCAACGCCTGCGGCCCGTACTGCTGACGACCGTCACGACGGTGTTCGGCCTGCTGCCGCTAGCCACCAACTTCTCGATCGACTTCATCAACCGCGAGATCGTCTACGGCAGCCAGGTGTCGGGGTTCTGGATCCAGACCTCTCAGGCGATCGTCTCCGGCCTGACGTTCGCGACCCTGCTGACCCTGATCGCAACGCCGGCCATGCTCGCGGTGCCGGAGCAGTTGAAGAGCGGGGTACGTCAGGTCCGGGCCCGTTTCACCGGTTCGGAACCCGCCCCAACGATGTAGGGGCGACCCTCGTGGTCGCCCGTCCCGACCCTCGTGCTCGCCCGCCACCGACCTTCGTGGTCACCCGTCGCAACCCTTGTGCGTGCGATCATCCGGAGCGGGCCGCCACAAGGGCGGCCCCTACCGGTAGAGGCGCGCCCTGCGGCGCACCGGGTCGAGCAGCGACCAGTCGCCCTGCTCCACCTCGAATCCCTCCGGGTAGGGCGGCCGGGGCTCCATCCCGAGCGCGGCCATCACGCGTTCGTCGCGGTAGTAGCACTGGGCGACCAGCGCGATCAGCGGCGCCGCCAGCTCCCGGTGCGCGTCCCGGAAAGCCGTCGCCGCCGCCAGGCGTCCGGTCCCGTCGAGCGCCATGAACGCGGCCCCGTAAGCATCCTTCGACAGCGTATCCAGCGCCGCAAGACCCGCGGCGACCTCGTCCGCGCTGCCTGCCGCGCTCGCCGCGATGTCCGCCGCGACCTTCTCGTCGTCCGCGCCCGGGACCCCGTATTCGGCACTCGCCGGAACCACCGCGCCGGCAAATGACCGCAGCAGCTCCCGGTGCGCCGCCGGGAGCCCGCGGTCACTGGAGATGAAGTCGTCGCTCACGGAGGCCCTCAGTCGAACAGGTTGGCAAGACGCTGCTTCATCGAGTCGGCCACGTACAGCGCGAGGGCCTGGATGGTGCGCGTCGGGTTTACCCCGGCGCAGGTGACGAACAGGCTCCCGTCGACGACGAACAGGTTGCGCACGTCGTGGGAGCGGCCCCACTCGTTGACGACGGACGTCTCCGGATCCGTGCCCATCCGCGCCGTGCCCATCAGGTGCCAGCCACCCTGCGGGATCGGCGACTGCGTCACGATGTCGACCGCGCCGGCGGCGCGCAGCACTTCCGTGCCGCGGTCCACCGCGTGGTCGAGCATCCGCCGGCTATTCTCGGACAGGCGGTAAGTGACCTTCGGCGCCGGAATGCCGTCCGAGTCGGTGCGTTCGGGATCCAGGGTCACCGTGTTGTGCTCCTCGGGCAGGTCCTCGCAGATGCCGACCATCCCCGCCATGCGGTTGAACATGGCGCGGTAGGCGCGATGGTGGTCGATGCCGAAGGGGATCCGGTCCGACATCATGCCGCTCAACGCGGTCGCGACCGCCCCGCGCCCGCGACCGCACTCGAACGTGTAACCTCGAACGAAGTCCCGCTCGGCGCCGGTCTCGTAGAACTCCTGGCTCCAGATGCACAGCCCGGGACCCCGATAGCCGTCCATCGGTTCCTCGAACACGCCGTAGATCGCGGCATAGGGGTGGAACATCAGGTTCTTGCCCACCAGGCCGCTGCGGTTCGCCAGCCCGTCCGGGAAGCGGCTGGAACGCGAGTTGAGCAGCAGCCGCGGCGTACCGACCCCGTTGCAGGCAATGACCACGACGTGGGCGCGCTGTTCGTGCTCGACGCCGTCCGCATCGTGGTAGATGACGCCCGTCGCCATGTCGCGGTCGTCCACGGTGATCTCGCGCACGCGGCAGCGGGCCCGCACCTCGACCCCGGCGCGCATCGCATGGGGCCAGTAGGTGATGTCCGTGCTCCCCTTGGCGCCCTGGGCGCAGCCCGTCGAGCAGGCGCCGAGGTTCACGCACCGGTCCCGCCCGTCGTACGGCGCCGTGGCGATGGCCGTGTCGGACGGCCACCAGTGCCAGCCGAGGCGGTTGAAGCCTTTGGCCAGCGCCTGGCCCGACTTGCCGAGGGGCAGCGGCGGCAGCGGCGGTTGGTGGGGCGGATTCGCCGGATCGCCGGCGAGCCCGGAGACCCCCATCATGCGGTCGTTCTCCGCGTAGTACGGTGCGAGCGTCTCGAAGTCGATCGGCCAGTCGTCGGCCACCCCGTCCAAGGTCCGGACGCGGAAGTCCGACGGATGAAAGCGCGGGAAATGCCCCGCATAGAGGATCGTGCTGCCGCCCACCGCGTTGAAGTTCGCGACGGAGATCGGGGAGTCGTCGTCGTTGACGGGATAGTCCGTGACCCGCCCCCGCCGGTTCGGACTGATGCTGAAGTCGCCGTGCGCCCGTGCCTCCCAGTCGCGTCCCGAGCTCGGATACTCCGCGGGGTTCATCCAGCCCCCCTGCTCCAGGCATACGATCCGCATCCGCGTCTCCGCGAGGCTCCATGCCACCGCCGCGCCCGACGCCCCGGCACCGACGATCAGTACGTCGACGGGTTCCGCCGCCATCGTTTTCCCCCGGGAAGCCAAGCGGCAAGTATGCCTTGGCCGAACCGGCTTTGCCCTCCTCCTCCGTGACCAGAGCGCGGGTGCGCGGGAGTGCTATGCTCGCCGCCCGTTCCCTGAAGGACACATCGTGGCGGAGTTCCTCTACCGGCTCCGGCTTGCGCGGCCGGGCATGTTCGACGATGGCGGGACGGCCGGCGAACAGGCCGCGGTCACGGACCACTTCGCGTACCTCGAGCGGCTGCACGGGGCCGGGGTGGTCCGCCTGGCCGGCCGCACGACGACCGGCGACGAGCGCGCCTTCGGGATCGTGCTGTTCGATGCCGACGACGCCGCGGCGGCCAATCGGATCATGAACGAGGATCCCGCGGTCCGACGCGGCGTCATGCGCGCCACGCTGCATCCGTTCAGAACCGCGCTGCGGTAACACGGCGCCAGCCACCCAGGCCAGCCACCCAGGAAGGAAACCCCATGGCAATCTCGCTCGGCGTTCACGTCGGTCAACAGAACATGCCCATGTCCGAGATGCGGGCACTGTGGCGCAAGCTCGATGCCGCCGGCGTCGACTGGATTTCCGCCTGGGACCACTTCTACGAGGCTCCGCCGCGCGGGGGTACGCAGCCGCACTTCGAGGCGCTCGCCACACTCGGGGCGCTCGCCGCCGAGACGACCCGGGCGCGCATCGGCTGTCTCGTGTTCTACGTCGGCTACCGCAACCCCGCCCTGCTCGCCAAGGCGGCGACCACCCTCGACCACATCTCCGGCGGGCGCTTCGAACTCGGCATCGGCGCCGGCTGGCACATCTGGGAAGCGTCCGCATACGGCTACCCCTTCCCCGACATCGGCACGCGCCTCGACATGCTCGACGAAGCGGCCGACGTCATCCGGCGCCTGCTCACCGAGGAGCGCACGACGTACTCCGGCCGGCACTTCCAGGTGGACGACGCCTCCTGCCTGCCGCGGCCCGTGCAGGCCCGGTTGCCGATCTGGATCGGCGGCCTCGGCGAACGCCGGACCCTCGAGATCGCCGCACGCCGGGCGGACGGATGGAACGCCGCCTACATCGCCCCCGACGAGTGGCGGCGCCTGAACGGCGTCCTCGACCACTGGTGCGAGGAAGACGACCGGGATCCGACACAGATTCGCCGCGGTGCGAACGTGGCGTTCGCCATGGCCATGGACGATGCCGCGGTGCGTGCCGAACGCGCCCGCATGGAGTCCGAGTGGGGCGCCGCGGCGGAACGCATCCTCGGCGGCACGATCCTCGGCACCCCCGATCAGGCCAGGGACGCACTCATGCGCTACGTCGAAGCCGGCGCCCAGGAGATCAATGTCGCACTGCGCGCACCGTGGGACCCGGAGGCCCTCGACGTCTACCTCGAGGAGATCATGCCGGCGATCCGGCGCGAAGCCGGCTGAACGTCACTCCCGCGCGGCAAGGGCGTCGGCGAATGCGAGCGTGCGCTCCGCTTCCTCGACGTGCATGTTCTCCACGAGGCGTCCGTCGACTTCGGCCACTCCTCTGCCGGCCGCGCGCGCCGCGCGCCATGCCTCCCGCGCACGGCGGGCGAAGTCGATCTCTGCGTCGGAGGGGCCGAACACCGCGTTGGCGACGGCTACCTGGGTCGGGTGGATCAGCGTCTTGCCGTCGAAGCCGAGATCGCGCCCCTGCTCGCACGCCGCCCGGAAACTCTCCATGTCCCGGAAGTCGAGGTGCACCCCGTCGAGGATCTCCCTGCCCGCCACCCGCGCGGCGATGACGCAACGCTGCAGGGCGTAGCCGACGCCGGCGCGGTCGGAACGGTGCCGCCCGCGCAGCTCGTGGACCAGGTCGCTCGTGCCCATGGCCAGCACCGTCACGCGCTCGCTGCACGCTGCAAGCACATCCACGTTCCGTACCCCTCGAGGGGTCTCGATCATGATCCAGACGGCCAGTCCCGCACCCCCCGCGGCGTCCACGCGCGCGACGATATCCGCGACCTGTTCCTCCGTCTCGACCTTCGGAAAGAGCATCGCGGCGATCGGGAGCGACGCCATCCGGGCGATGTCGTCCGCGCCCCAGGGCGTTTCGATGCCGTTGGCGCGGACGACGAGTTCCCGGTAGCCATAGCCTCCGGCCGTGATCGCCGCGGCCACCCGTTCGCGTGCCCGCGGCTTCACCTCCGGCGCCACGGCGTCCTCGAGATCGAAGATCACGCCGTCGCAGTCGATGCCACGGGCTTTTTCCATCGCGCGTTCGTTGGCGCCCGGCATGTACAAGACGGAACGGCGGGGCGTCATGTTCGAGCCGTCGCTGCCACTCCGCCGCCGCACCGCGGCGGTGGCGTCTCCCTTTGGCAAGCGCGCGGCCTCAGGGGGTCGACTTGCGGATCTGGTCGGGAGAACGGTCGGGAAGGAGACGGGAGAGGACGCGGCGGAAGGAGAACTCGGCAATGGACTGCCGGCGGCCCCGCGCGGCGCGGGCGTCCTGCTTGACCTTCATCCGCCGGCTGTACTCGGACAGTACGGGGATCATGCAGAACGCCGCGATCAGCAGGTTCGAACAGGCATGCCCCTGCACGATCCAGTCGCCCCGGAGATGCGGCGCGATCTGGAAGAAGAGCGAGAAGTAACCGAACATCATGCCGGTGGCGGCGATCGCGCAGGCCCAGACCATCCAGCCCGGCATCTGCGCCTTCAGGGACGACAGCGCGATGACGGCGCCAGCGCCGTAGATGGGCAACCAGATGAGCCAGTCCGTCTTGCCGACATGACTGCCCGCGACGACCAACAACGCCACTCCGATCAACCCATTGATGTAGCGCATCCCGACGTTCGTTCCCCCTGACGCGACGCCCGTTGTGCTCCGGCCGCGGCTCCCCGGCGACCGAACCCCTATTCAACCCGTTTGTTACCGTCGGTGACAAGTGGTTCGAGCGCTCCCGTATGTAACGAATCGCCATTAGAACGGCCTCTTTACGCTCCCATCGTCTATAAGGGCCGGCGGGCCGCGTCAGTCGTCGAACCCGGGCACCCCGGCGTCCCGCTGTACGCCAAACGAGTTGAGTCCCATGGCCAGCATGTTGTATTGCCCCACGGTGAAGACGATGTCCATGATCTGCCGCGTGTCGTAGCGCTCCGCGAGCCCGGCCCAGGTCGCGTCGGACACGAACGCGTCGTCGAGCAGTTCATCCGCCGCGGTCAGGAGCAGCCGGTCGCGCTCGCCGATGCCGGCGGTGTCGGGGCCGGTGCGCGCCATCGCGATCTCGTCCTCGCGCATCCCCGCGCCGCGCCCGATGACGACGTGCTGGCCCCACTCGTACTCGGATTGGACCACCCACGCCGTGCGCAGGATGAGCACCTCCCGGTCCCGTATCGAGATCGTCGACTTGCCGAGAATGTGGTTGGCGAACGGCAGCCAGCGGCGGAACAGGCCCGGGTGGCGAAGCATCGTCCCGAAGACGTTGAACACCGGGCCGTCTCCGAACCGCTCGGCGACCTCCGCCTGCTCGGCGGTCCACTCGGCGCGTTGCGTCGGCGTCACGCGGGGTTTCGACAGTCTCATGCGTACCTCCAAGCGAGAAATGTCTCTACTATAAGCCGACTTTTCCACGGTGCGGACCACGCCATGAGCGTCAGGCAGGAGAAACACGGCGACCTCGTCATCATCACCATCGACCGTCCCGCGGTGCGCAACGCGGTGGACCATCCGACCGCCGCGGCCCTGGCCGAGGCATTCCGCGCCTTCGACGCGAACCGGCAGCAGAGAGCCGCCGTGCTCACCGGCGCCGCGGGCCACTTCTGCGCCGGGGCTGACCTCAAGGCCGTCGCGGAAGGACGCGGCAACCGGGTGACCCTCGACGGCGACGGACCGCTCGGACCGACCAGGATGCTGCTGAACAAGCCGGTCATCGCCGCGGTCGAAGGCTATGCCGTGGCCGGCGGGCTCGAACTGGCCCTCTGGTGCGACCTCCGCGTGGCGGCGCGCGACGCCGTCTTCGGCGTCTACTGCCGCCGCTGGGGCGTGCCGCTCGTGGACGGCGGCACCGTGCGGCTGCCCCGGCTCATCGGGCAGAGCCACGCCCTGGACATGATCCTCACCGGGCGCGGCGTGTCCGGCGAGGAAGCGCGCACGATGGGCCTCGCCAACCGGCTGACGGAACCGGGCGAGGCGCTGCACGGCGCCGTGGAACTCGCCGAGCAGCTTACGCGCTTCCCGCAGCGGTGCATGCAAAGCGACCGGCGTTCGGCGATCACGCAATGGAGCCGGGGCATGGACGAGGCGCTGTCGCAGGAGGCGCTGCTCGGGCGCGAGGTGATCAAGTCCGGGGAGACCGTCGCCGGCGCGGCGCGGTTCAACAGCGGCGCCGGGCGGCACGGGGACTTCTCCGACATCTGACCAAGCGGTCGCCCTTTGGTGTGCTAGCAACGCCGGCGGCTCGTACTCAGCCGACCGCCTCCTCCAGCAGGTCGCGGCTTACGGGGTCCACGGGCAAACCCAGCGCACGCCGTCGACCTGCCTCGGACATCTTCCCCCAGGTGCGGCGCAGGATCTCGACCACGCGCGCACGGTCCCGGCCACCGGCGAAACGCGCGAGTTCGGACTCGAGGAACACCAGGCAGGCACAGTCCTCGAGCGCCTGCGCTTGCGGATCGCGCCGACGATCGCGCTTCATCATGAGCGCCTGCACCCGCTCGGCGGTGGCGGCGTCGACGCCGTGGGACAGGAGCATCGCGCCGACGGCTCCGGCCTGGCGCCGGGCGGCCTCCGCGCGCCAGCGCAGGTAGCCCCGGCGACCGGACGGGAAGTCGCTGCGCGGGTACCGCCAACGCTCGAAATGCTGCGCGCGCACGGCGATGCGCAAGGGGCCCGGGGGCGCCTGCACGAGCGCGTCGAGGTGCGCCGTCATCGCCTGCGCGTAGGCGAACTCCCTGCCCGCGGGGTCTGCCGCATGGCGCCGGTCGATCGTCTCGAGAACCCGCTCGAGCAGGGGGCGGTCCATGGCGGTTCGTGCCCGGCGGTCAGAGCGCCAACGGCGGTTCGTCCAGTACCGCCAGTTGCTCCTTCAAGGTCAGGATGTGATCGCTCCAGTAGCGCGTACGGCCGAAATCGGGGAACGCCACCGGAAACGCGGGATCGTGCCAACGCCGGCCGATCCATGCCGAGTGATGGATCATCCGCAGGGCCCGCAACGGCTCGATCAGCCGCGTCTCCCGCGCATCGAAGACGTGGAACACCTCGTACGCCTCGACCAGGTCCCCGAGCTGCCGGCTACGCTCGTCCCGGTCTCCCGACAGCAGCATCCACAGGTCCTGCACCGGCGGCCCCGTCATGGTGTCGTCGAAGTCCACGAAGTTCGGCGCGTCGTAGCGCCACAGCAGGTTGCCCAGGTGACAGTCGCCGTGGATGCGGCTCTGGGTCCTCGCGGTCTCCATGGCCGGAACGATGCGTTCGATCAGCTGCGAGGTCACCGCCCCGTAGGCCTCGATCAGCTCGGGGTCGATGAGGCCGCTCCCGAGCAGGAAGCCGGCGGCGTCGCTACCGAATATCTCTACCGTGAGGCGTCGCCGGTGCAGGAACTGCGTGGTCGCGCCGACCGCGTGCATGCGTCCGAGGGCGTGGCCGAGCACCCGCAGCACCTCCCTGTCCTCGACGTTGGGCGGCCGTCCGGCCTGGCGGGGAAAGACCGCGTAGCGGAAGCCCTCGTGCTCGAACAGGGAGACGCCGTCGCGGGCGACGGGCGCGACGCAGGGCAGCCCCGCGTCGCGCAACTCATCGATGAAGGCGTGTTCCTCGAGGATCGCCGCATCGGTCCAGCGCTCCGGCCGGTAGAACTTCGCCACGACCGGCTCCGCGTCCTCGATGCCGACCTCGTAGACGCGGTTCTCGTAGCTGTTGAGCGGCATCAGCCGGCCGTCGGTGCGGAAGCCGGCGCGGTCCAGGGCATCGAGCATGGTCTCGGGCGAGAGCCCCTGGTAGGGGGTGTCAGACATCGTCGGTGCGCTCCCCACCCGCCGCCCTGCGCGGGGACCGGGAAGCGCACCGTGCGTACTTGGCGGCGCCTGACATGTCCATGGGCGCCCAGTCTGGGCCATCCGGGTCCTGTTTCAAAGCCGCATCGCCAAGTCGCGCCCGTGTCCGACAGATTCGCCGGCCCGGCGGAGCCCCGCCGCTACCAGGAGCGACTGGCCGATATCCCCAGCCGCATCGGTTCCCCGAGCTGCGTGAAACCGCGGTCGGTGTACCCGTCGCGGGGATCGTTGCCGAAACGAAAGCCGCGCACGAAGTAGTCCTCGTCCGTGAGGTTGCGCCCCCAGGCGGTGACGGACCAGTCGCGGCCCCGGTAGCCCACGCTCGCGTTCAGCAGTTCGTAGGCATCCGAGCGCTCGTTGTGGCTGTCGGAGAAGTAGAACTCGTCCCGCCCCTCGAGCTCCAGCCGCAGGAACCATCCTCCGGCGAACTCGAAGCTGCCCCCGAGGCTGAACTGATGCCGCGGGGCATGCGCCTGGGTGCGGCCGTCGAGGTCCATTCCTTCACCGTTGATGTAGTCCTCGTACTCGGAGCGCAACAGGCCGAGCCGCGCGAACAGGAGGACACCGTCCGCCGGTGCGTACTCGAGGTCGAGTTCGACTCCACTGTTCGTGCCTTCCGCGGCGTTGCCGACGAAGTCGATGAACTCCGTGCTGCCGTCCTCGTACATTTCGACGATGGAACTGTCGATCTGCACGTCGTCCCGGCGCATGTGGAAGACCGCACCGCGCACGCGCAGGCGCCCGTCGAGCCCACGCGCCTTGAGTCCCGCCTCGTAGTTCCACAGGACCTCCGGATCGTAGGAGCGCAGGTGTCGGGGCAGGCTCCCGTCGATGTTGAAGCCCCCCGCCTTGTAGCCGCGAGAGACGGAACCGTAGGCGACGACGCCGGCGCCGAGCGCGCGGTCGAGCGCCACGCGGCCGCCAACCAGGTTGTCGTCGGGCCCGGCGCGCACGCCCGCGCTGTCGTCGTACGATGCGGAGTGCCGTTCCAGGCGCAGTCCGACGGTCAGCGTGGAGGCGGCGCCGAGGGCCGTTTCCGTCTGCCCGAACAGCGCCTGGCGGTCGATGCCGTAGTCGCTGGTGAAGTCGGCGTCGATGAAGGTGGAACGCCGCGTCAGCTCGACATCCTGGCGCATCAGGTACGCGCCGGTGGTCCACGCCGTCGTGCCGCCGAACAGTCGTCCGGCGTCCTGCGACGTCACGCGCACCTCGGCGGTGACGGTACCGCGGTCGCGCAGATATTCGTCGGTGCCCGAGTATCCATGGGGATGAAAGCCGACGTGGACCCAGTCCGCGTCGTAGCCGTAGGCGATGTCCGAGTCCGCCGCACCGAGGTGGCCGTGTACGGTGAACGCGGGGTTGCCGGACCAGGTCACGCCACCGGAACCGTAGACCGTCCGCTGGCGGTCGTGGCCGGGCTCGTCGGCCAGCGTCGTTCGGACGTTGTCCAGGGAGAAGGCGTCGTAGCCGTTGTCGGCGTCGACGTACCCGGCGGAGAGGTCGATCGCGGTCGATGCGTCCGCGTCCCAGGACAGCCTGCCCCGCACCGTGGTCTCGTCGATGCTGTCGGTGTCGTCGGCGTTCAGGTAGTCGTTCTCGATGAAACCGTCCGACCGATCCGTCCGGGCGGCCAGGCGGCCCCGCACGCCCTCGCCGACCGGCCCGGACACCACGGCGCCGGCCCCGAACGTCCCGTAGTTGCCGCCGGCGAGCTCCACCCGGCTCTCGAAGGTGTCCGTCGGCGCCCGTGTCACGACGTTGACCAGCCCCGCGAGCGCGTTCGCGCCGTAACGCGTCCCCTGCGGCCCGCGCAGCACTTCCACCTGCTCGACGTCGAACAGCGTCGCCACGGTGCCGATGCCGGACAGGTCGACGCCGTCCACCACCAGGCCGACGGACGCGTTGAGCGGCTCGCTGAACTGGCCGCGCTCCCCGATACCCCGAAGCTGCAGGAAGCGAGCCCGGGACGCGCCCTTCGCGTAGTTGACGTTCGGCATCATGTCGAGGATCTCCTCGAGATGCGTCGCCCCGCGCCGCGCGATGGCTTCCGCCGGTACCACGGCGATGCTCCCGGGCACTCGCGACAGCTCGTCGCCGCGGAAGGTGGCGCGGACCACGATTTCCTCGATGACCTCTGCGCCCGGCGGCGGGGCCGCGTCCGCGGCAAGGTCGGGCGCGCCGGCGGCGGTCGCGACGGCCAGGGTGAGCATGGCGGGCTTGTACATCTCGTCCTCCCCAAAAGGCGGCGGAGGGAGATGCTTCGATGCCCCTATCCCTCCGCCGGCATTATCCGGATCAGGTTCAAAGGGTCCGCGGACCAGGTCCGCGTCTCAGGCACTCAGGCCACCCCTTGGGTTTCACCGCGTACTCTAACAGGCATGCGGCGGGCGGTGCGAGTCTCAGCATATTCCAATAAGAAGATGAGCCTGTACGCGCAGGATGCGGGTAGGCGTCGGGGTTTGGTCGAGTAGCGTTTTCCACGGGCTGTCCACGGGCGCGATCCCTCAGACAGTAAAGCGGCGGTGGGCAGGCGGTGGAAAACGCGGGGCAGGGTCACGAGGATGCTGCGTTTCAGGCGACCTCGGGCCGGGCTTCGGCGATGGTCTGGAACAAGCGGTCGCGCTCGGCGTTGAGCGCTCGGGCGGCCTGCAGGTCGCTGTGCGCATGGGCCTCGGCGTCGAGTTGTGCGAACGAGATACCAGGCTTGAGACAGGCTTCGGCATGCGCCAGGGAACACAGCTTGTCGTAGGGCGTCTGCACGTCGGCGGCCCGGTAGACGCGGCGGATGCGGCCATTGGCGACCTCGCGCTCGGTGGCGAACAGGCAGGGCCGGTGGTAGTTGAGATACGGCGACAGGTGCTGCTGCGTGAACGTATCGACCAGCGGCGCGAAGCGCTGCGGGATGTGGTCGTGGCCGAGGAAGCGGCGCACGACGCTGGCGTTCTTGCAACCCGCCGGAACGGCGGGCATCGACGAGGGCGTTGTCGGTAGAGCGCCGGGGCGCGACTTGGTGAAGTCCCGGACGTGCAGCTTGTTGAGCGGCGCGACCACGGTGTGGTTGACGTACTCGGAGCCGTTGTCCGCATGGAAGCCGACAACGACGAACGGGAACAGGCCGAGCAGGCCTTCGAGTACCGGCACCAGGAAGCGCTCCGAGATCGTCGCGACGGCGCCGACGAACTCGTACTGCGTCACCTCGTCGACAACGTTGATCAGGTACACGCCCTTGGCGCCGTCGCGGTCGCCAACGTGGACGCAGTCCACGCGTGGACAGTGTCGACGCGCAGGAAGCCGGGCCAGCCGTCCGGTTGCGGCGCGCGGCGCTCGCCCACCCTCACCGCCGTTGCCTTCGTCCCCTGGACCACCGTGCGTTGCGTCCGATAGGTCCGCGAACCCCGCAGGTTGTAGATGTGGCTCGCGGAGATCCCGGCGAGGCGCTCGAAGCGCGCGTCGCCGAAGACATGGTACTCGCGGTGCAGCACCACCCGCGTCGCGAGCCCGGACATCTGGCCCAGGTCCGCGTCCACCCGGGCCAGCAGGCGGATGTCGGCCGGCGTGTACACGCGCGCGAAGGGCCGCCCCTGGTTGCCGCCCCGGCGGTCGACCACCTTCGCCGTCTCGTGGTGCTGGCGGATGAGCCGCGTCAGCTGGGCGCGGGAATAACCAGTAGTCTTCGCCAGGTAACGCTTCACCAGCGCCTTCGACGGCTTGTCCAGCACCCGGTAGCCGAGCTGCGTCAACGTCCGCGCCACGAAGGCGTAGGCACCGTCCCGGTCCAGCGGCTGGAACTCCACCGGCGCGTTCGCCTCCACGAAGGCGGCAACCTGCTCGATGGTTCGAATCCGTTCGGTCTGTAGTGTCACGATCATCTCCCGATGATCCCCGACACCACGTCAGGCTTGTCTGTTAGAAACGCCCCCAGCGGACCCTTTGAAGGGTCCGCCCCTCCGCCGGCTAGCAGGCCGGCGGAGGGGGGCGGCGGCGGACCGTTTCAGGCTCGGCCCTCGGGGCCGCAAGTGAGTTTGGTCGCCGCCGTCCTTCCCGGCACGTCCTGAATGGATACCTGGGCATCGAGGCCCGCATGACAAGCACAGGAGCAGGGAAGGATGAGCGATCATACCCCCGACACGATCGGCGTGGACATCTCGAAGGCCCACCTCGACGGCCACCGGCGCTCGACCGGTGAGTCGGCGCGCTTCGCGAACGCGGCGACCGGGTTCGACGAACTGGCGGCGTGGGTCGGCGACTGCACCGCGCTGGTGGTCTACGAGTCCACGGGGCCGCGGCATCGGGAGTTCGAGGAGAGCCTGGCGGCGCGGCTACCTCTGGCGCGGGTCAACGCGCTACGCGCGCGCCGTTTTGCGCAGGCCATGGGCGAAGGCGCGAAGACCGACGCGGTGGATGCGCGCGTTCTGGCTGCGATGGGCGACGCGGTGGAGTTGCGACGGGTGGAGCCGAGGCCACCGGCGCTACGCGACCTGGACGAACTGGTGACGGCGCGCGACGCGCTGGTCAAGGACCGCACGGCGGCGCTGAACCGGCAGAAGCACGTGCGCCATGCCCTGCTCAAGCGGCAGTTAAAGAACCGACTGGCACAGATCCGGAGGCAGATCAGGGCCTTGGACGACGAGATCGACAAGGCCACCGGCGCCGACGCGGAACTGTCACGCCGGGCCGAGGTGCTCACGTCCATCGCCGGCGTCGGCCCGGTGGTCGCGGCCGGCCTGCTCGCCGACATGCCGGAACTCGGGCGCATCGATGGCAAGGCGGCCGCCAGCCTGATCGGCGTCGCGCCATGGACGCGCGAGTCTGGCCAGTGGCAGGGACGCAGCTTCATCCGCGGCGGGCGCGCCCGGCCCCGGCGGCTGGTCTACATGGCGGCTGTGGCGGCGCTCCGCTGCAACCCCGACATGGCCCACAAGTACGCCGAGCTGCGTTCCCGCGGCAAGCCGCCAAAGGTCGCCCTGACCGCGATCATGCGCAAGCTGGTGGTCCTGGCCAACGCGCTGCTGAAGCAGGACCGCCCGTGGACTCCGAATCTCGAACCCGCGCCCGGCTAAAGGCGCGGCACGGTGCCTGATCCCGACGATGCGGCGACCTTCGGCCTGGGTGGAGGGAGCGTCAAGCGACCGCAACCTGGGCCGAAGGTCAACCGCATCGCAGCACCAGGCACCCGACCGCCTTGCGCGCCAGTAGGTTCTCCGCGACCCAACCGCACAGGCGACGTTCATTCGACACGGGCCGCCCAAAGCGGAATGACCACCACCAGTTGCGTACCCGACAAACGCGCCGCTTGACATCATGGATACTCACTTAGCGTTGGAATCGCATCTCGCGTTCAGGCTCATGCCGCGTTGGACAAGGCTGTCTCCCGTCTCCGGGGACGAGACCTGCCCGACCCCGCCCACACCCGAAACCGCCGAGCCCGAAGTGGTATCGTCCGGCGCGCTGACCTACCCCTTCCGATCCCGAGCAACTGTCCGTGAGCACCCGGCACCTGCTGATCGTCTACCACACCCAGTCCGGCAACACGGGCCGGCTGGCCGAGGCCGCCTGGCAGGGCGCCACGGACGACGAGGTGACGGACGTGGAAGTCCGCATGCTCAGGGCGTCAGACGCCGGCCCGGACGACCTCCTGTGGGCCGATGCGCTCCTGCTCGGGACGCCGGAGAATTTCGGCTACATGTCCGGCGGGATGAAGGACTTCCTCGACCGGACGTTCTATCCGGTGGAGGGGAATATCCAGGCGCTGCCGTACGCAATCTTCATCAGCGCGGGCAACGACGGCACCGGCGCCATCCGCGCCATTCACCGGATCGCCAACGGCTACCCGTTCAGCGAGGTGCAGGAGCCGATCATCGCGAAGGGGCCGCCGACGGAGGAACACCTGGCACAGTGCCGGGAGCTCGGAATGGCGGTAGCGATCGGGCTCGAGGCCGGGATCTTCTGAGGGGGCTCGTTCTAGCCGCGAGACGACCTTCGGGGGACGCCCTTGTGGCGTCCCGTTCCGAATTCACGCACGGCACCGGGACGGGTTCCATGCGCACGAAAACCCGCGTCGGAGGCAGCTCCGCCGCGGGTTCGAGTCCCTGCACTACATCTCGTACCCGACTTCCAGCCCGATCTGTCGCGGGTCGTACCAGAAGTAGTTCGATCCCTCGATGTTCGAAATGGTCGCCTCGTTGGTGACATTGGTCCCGTACAGGGCAAGCCGCCATTTCCGATCGGGAGTGCGCACGGTGACCCGGCCACCGGCCCTGTCGTAACCCGGAATCCCGACGATGTTGCCGGCGTCGAGCCACTGGTCGGCCACCTTCGCGTAGTCGGCATGCAAGGCTAGCGTCCAACCGTTGTCCAACTGCATCACGTAGTCCAGCATGACCGTTGCGCTCCACGACGGGGCATAGCTCATCTCGAGACCCTCTTGGCTGTACAGGGCACCGCCGCCAGTAGGTACAAAGCCAGATTGCGTGACCTCCGTATCGTTGTAGTCGCCGGCCACGCGAAAACTCAGGCGCTCGGTCAGGAACGCCGTAAAGTCGAGCTCAATACCCTGGATTTCCGACCCACCGCTGTTGTGGCTGTAGATGCCGAGCGGATTGGTGATCAACACATCGCGATGGACCACGATCATATCCGCCCAGTCGATATCGTAGACCGCCGCCGCCAACTGGGCGCGACCGTTGAACAGCGTCGTCTTGACGCCGAGCTCATAGCTGGACACCTCGTCACCGTCGTAGAAGTACCGTGACGTTGCCTGGTCCCGCTCGAACTCGAGCTGTTCGGTGGGGTTGCCGCTGGCTTCGGCTGCCGCGATCAGCTTCTCGTACTGGGTCGCCACGAACTTCATGTGACCGTTGATGTTGCCGGGCCGAAAACCGATGGCGTAGTTCACGTAGGCGAGCAAATTGTCGTTCGGTCGCCAGGACAGCACGAACTTGGGCGCTACCGGATTGTCGGAAGTGTTGGATTGGGTATTGCGGAAGAACTGCTCGAGGTCGGAGTAGCGCAATCCGACGGTCACTTCCCACCGGTCGGTGATGTCGTAGGAAACCTCACCGAAGATCGCGTACTCCTCCAACTCGTCGATGTGGGTGTTCGCCGGCACCGTCAGCAACGGATCAAACAGCAGGGCAAAGCTCTCCCGGCCCGGAAAGTACACGGCTTGCTGCGTGTTTCCGCTCTTGTCCTCGCTGTCCTTCCAGAACAGTCCCGCCGTCCAGCGCAGGCGCTTGTCGCCTGGCGACACGAACCGGAACTCCTGCACCATGCGCTTGGTGTAGGAATCGATGAAACCGTCGAACCCCTGCAGGTTCATCCCGTCCGGGATGCTCGAGGTGGGATCGCCCAGGTTGAAGAACCCCGGCCAACCGGCGGGGCCAAAGATCCCACCGGGGCAATAGGTGTGCGGCGTGGCTGCCGTGCAGGCAGGATGATTGGCGGCCCCGGAGGAGCCGCCGTAGTACAGGTCCAGGCCCAGCGTACCGGAGAGGCTGGCCTCGACGATCGCGGTGGTTTCGCGATCCACGTACGACGTCATGGACTGGAAGTTCGCCCACTCGAAGTCCACGTCGACGACGAAGCTGTAGATCGCGGTTTCGTCCTTCGTAAACGGGTAGAGGCCGGGCAACCGGTTGGAAAGCGCCATGAAGCTGTCCCGCCCGATCGTCGCGGAATTGCCCCGGGTCTCCTGATCCTGAAGATAGTAGCTGCCCGTGACGGAAAACCGATCTCCTTCGTACTTCACGAGCGCTCGGCCACCGGTCGACTCACCCGTGTTGAAGTCCGGCTCGCTGGGCGTGGTGTTGTCGACGAAGCCCGCCCGTTCGGTGGTCCAGCCCGCCAAACGCAGCGCCCAGCCCTCGCCAAACGGAACATTGACCATGGCGTCGAGGGCGTGGGAGTTGTCGTCGGATTCTTCCATGTTGGAGTAGTTCGCCCGCACTGCCGCGTCGAAAGCGGTAGTGTCCGGCTGCTTGTACAGAAAGCGGATGGTGCCGCCCTGGGAGCCTTCACCGAACAGCGTCCCCTGGGGACCCTTGAGCACCTCCACGCGATCAATGTCGAACGTATTTCCGCTGAGCTGGTTGTCGGGCCCGATCGACGATGTCACCGGCGTGCCGTCGAGGTACACGCCGACCGTCGCGCCGGTGACGAAGTAGCCGATGTGGCCGGTCTGCGACGTGACGCCGCGGATGGCGTAGCGATTTTCGCCCTCGGCGTCGCTGGCCATGTTGAGCCCGGCAACCGAGTTGAAGATGTCGGTGATGCTCTGCGCACCGAGGTTTTCCACGACATCGTCCGTGACCGCGCTGATGGATTGCGGCGTGTCCATCAGGTTCGTTTCCCGGTGCGTCGCGGTGACGACGACTTCCTCGATGAGCCTGGATTCGGACTCTTCGGCCAGCGCCGGGCCGGCCGTCATGATTGCCGTGACGCCGGCGAGCGCCAACCTGAAAAATTTCCTCATTTGATTCTCCCCCATCGTTGTATAGCGGACGCCAGGGCTCGGTCACGGTGACCTCCTCGGTGACCCCGCACCCGAACGCCGTGCCGCCTCTTCCGCCAGCAGGGGCCCGCCCATCTGATCGCAAACGCCCCAGCCGCGGCCAGTTGCAACGCTCCTCACAGGTTGCACCTCGTCCATTCGGCACGCGAAGCCATGGCGCCGAGGTGCAACGCCGTTACAGTGGCTGAGTGCCACTCTCCAATAGTCCACTAGCCTGTTGACCCGCGGCCCAGTTGTCAAGTACGTGTGCGGGAGCGGACCGGACCGGGTGGCGCCGGCAACCCCGGTCCGTCGGCCGAGCACGCAGGGGCGCCCAAAGAAAAACCCGCGACGGAGGCGTCCCCGCCGCGGGTTCCAGTCCGTCCCGGCGAACGCCGGTTCAAGCCCCTTACCGCATGCGGTACCCGACTTCCAGCCCGACCTGGCGCGGCGGGTGCCAGAACATGTTGTCGGCCGCCACCAGGTCGCGGAGGATCTGCTCGTTCGTGATGTTGCTCCCGAACAGCGCGATGCGCCACTTCCCGTCGTCGCTGCGGGCCGTAGCGCTGGCATTGGCCCGGGTCCATTTGGGAACCGCCCGGTCTGCCGTATTGCCGGCATCCGAAAAGTGCCCGTCGATCCAGGAATGGTCCGCATGCAGCGTCAGGTTCCAATTGGCCATGACCGGAAACGTGTAATCCACCGCCAGCGAGGCGCTGTAGCCCGGGGCGTGCAACAGCTCGTTGCCCTCGCCCGAGACCAGACCCGCGGACTGGCTCGGGAACAGCGGCCCGTCCTGCACTTCCGTTTCATTCAGGTCCCCGGCGAAGCGGACGCTGAGACGGTCCGTCAGGAACGCCGACACCTCCAGCTCGAAACCGGAAATCTCCGCGCCCCCGCTGTTGGCGTTGTAGGCGCTCAGGGCGTTGCCGGTCGCCCCGATCTCCGGGTCGTTCTCGACGAGGATCATGTCTTCCCAGTCGAGGTAGTACGCGGCCGACATGACGCGGACGCGGCCGTCGAACAGCGTCGTCTTGAGGCCGACCTCGTAGTTCGCCACGTGGTCGCCGTCGAAGAAGAGACGCGCGTACGAGAGATCCCGCGCCTGGATCAGCGGGGCGACGTCGCATGCGGGGTTGGCCTCGCAGCGGGGGATCAGGAGGTCGGTGTACTGGTCCACGTTGAACTGCATGTGGCTGTTGACGTTGCCCGGACGGAATCCAGTGGCGTAGTTGAAATACACGAGCCACTCTTCACCCGGCCGCCAGGACAGGTTGAACTTCGGCGACACCGGTGTGTCGTCCGTGGTCCCCCCCGTATATTTGAAATACTGTTCCAGCTCCGAGACGCGCACACCCACCGTCACCTCGAGGGTGTCGGTCAGGTCGTAGGTCACCTCGCCGAACACCGCGTACTCCTCCAGGAAGTCGGTGTGCGTGTTGGCCGGCACCATCAGCAGGTCGTCCATCAGCGGGCCGAAACAGGTCGGCATGAACGTCGTCGTCGTCTTGCACACGTCCACCGGTGTTCCGAAGCGGCCGGGGAAGTACTCGGCGTCCTGCTGCCCCTGGGTGTGGTCCTCGCTGTCCTTCCAGAACGCCCCCGCCGTCCAGCGCAACCGGCCGTCGCCCGGCGACAGGAGCCGGAACTCCTGCACCCAGCGTTCGCTGTAGGAATCGGTGAACTGGTCCATGGCGATCAGGTTCAACCCGTCCGTGTGCGTGATCTGCCCGGCAAGATTGAACTGACCCGGGTAACCCGGTACGCCGAAGCCGAAGTCGAAGAAGCACAGGAATTGTCGGCCGCAGGCGGTGTGGCTCTGAGCGTCGAAAGACCCACCGTAATAGAAGTCCAGGACATCCCTGGTGCTGTAGGGGAACTCGGCAATGGAGTGGATCTGGCGGTCCGTGAAGGAGGTCAGCGACTCGAAGCTCGCCCACTCGAAGTCGTACTCCAAGGTGAAGCTGTAGATGTCGATCTCGTCATTGCTCTCCGGGAAGAGCCCCTCGATGCGAGGGCTCCACGCCTCGTACGCCTCCACTGTCGCGACACCCCCGGTGGTTCCCTGGTGATTGCTGTAGATGCTTCCGGTCATCGCGAGGCGGTCACCCTCGTAGCGGACCACGGCCCGCCCGCCCCTGGTGTCCCCCTCGTTGTAGTCGGGCTCGGACGGCTCGCGGTTGTCGATGAAGCCTGCGCGCTCGGATTTCCAGCCGACCAGCCGCAGCGCCCATCCGTCGCCGAACGGCACGTTGACCATCGCGTCGAGCCGGTACGAGCTGTCGTCCGACTCGTCCATCGACGAATAGCTCGCGTTCACCGCGCTGTCGAACTCGGTGGGGTCCGGCTGCTTGTAGAGATAGCGGATGGTGCCGCCCTGCGATCCTTCGCCGAACAGCGTGCCCTGCGGACCCTTCAGCACTTCGACGCGCTCGATGTCGAAGAGGTTGCCGCTGACCTGGGCGTCCGGACCGAGCGCCGCCGTCACCGGCGTGCCGTCGAGGTAGACGCCCACCGTCGCGCCGACGATGTAGTACTGGGTGGCGCCGGTCTGCGAACTCAGGCCGCGGATCGAGTAGCGGTTCTCGCCATCCATGCCGCCGGACATGGCGAGCCCTGGTACGAGCGTGAAGATGTCCTCCATGCTCTGGGCGCTGATGGCCTCGACGAGGTCGTCGGTGACGGCGTTGATGGACTGCGCGGTGTCCATCAGGTTCGTCTCGCGGTAGGTGGCGGTCACGATGACCTCTTCCATCGCTGCCGTGGCCGCGCCTGAACGCTCCACCTCCTCTTCGGCAAGCACGGGGCTCGTCGAGCCGATCACAAACGCCGCGGCCGCGGCCAAAACGGAAGCCTTCACGGATATCTCCTCCTCACTTCCGGCACACAGGGACAGCGTAGAGACGAACGTCCCGCTACACTCCCCCGGCGCCACTCTCCAATAGTCAGCTAGCCTGTTGACTTGGCCCGGTTTTGTCAAGTGCGCAGGCCAGCCACCCGCGATTCCGCCGAAGCGCAGCCTCTCGTCGCTACGGTTTCGGATCGAACACGTTGTCCAACGCGCGCGCCTCGAGCAGATTCTCGGCCCACGCCTCCAGGTCGGCCGCCGAAGCCTTGTGCAGCCTGTCCGAGACCGCGGGGGACAGCGGACCGAAGCGCCGCCGCAACTGCCGCTCGAGGACCGTCCGCTCTCCTTCGACCCGACCCTGGCGCAGGCCTTCGTCCCGGCCGGCTCGCATGCCTTGCCGCATCCCCTCGTCTCGGGCTCTCTGGATGACTCCTGTCATGGTGGTGCTTTCCTCCGGATAGCGCTGCCGGTAGACCCGAAACTCATTGTCATTTAGCGCGGCGTAGATGTCGATGAACCCGAGGTACTTCACGAGTTTGGCGTCGTCCGGCTCCAGCGTCATCAGCCCGTTCACCGCCAGCGCATACATGTCGACCCGGTCGACGTTCGCCGGCCGCCGCATGTTCGGCAGGTTGACCCGCGCCACCGGGTTGTCGCTGTGCAGCCACCGCGCGGCGTCCATCGCGTCGAGCCGGCACGTCAGGTGATCGAACGTGAGATAACGGCGGTGCTCGGTGCCGAGCGCGAGCACGGCCGGGGCCGCGCCGGCGCGCAGGAAGATCGTCACCGGCACCACGCGGTCCGTGTCGAACAACTCGGCAAGGTCCAGGCAGTAGTGCGCGAGCCGGTGCGGCGAGAAGCGGCGTCCGTCCGACTCCTCCTCCAAGGCGAACAGCACCGCCGCGCGGCTGCCGTCGGCCCACTCGACGAGCAGCGGCGTGTCAAGCTCCCGGTAGCGTTGGCCAAGCCGCTGCTGCAGTTGCTCCTGGCGCACGGGGAGGATGCGAACCTCGTCCTCCGGTCCGGGCGCCTCCTCCGGAGCGAAGAAGACCAGCGCGTCGCGCGGGTAGTCGAGGATCAGGTTCTTGAAGTTCTGGTCGTGGCTGACCGCGTCCGCCATGCGCCGCGTCCCGAATGCGTTCGGACGTAGCTTCCGGCACCGGCAGGCGCGCGCGCGATGGACTCTCGCCGAGAGTTCGGTGAGCGAGTAACGCACCATGGATGCCGCCATCGCGCACCCAGTCCCAAGACCGCTTCACTCGTCGAGGCCGAAGCACGTCCAGGACGGCCACGCCATGCGCCGGGTGCGACGGCGCCCTGATGGCGCCCCGCTTACGGCCAGGCGCGTCGCCTGGCGGCGACGCGATCGAGTTGCTCCGCAACTCGGAGGCGCTGTTCGTCAACTTGGCTCATCCGTCCACTCGAAGGCTGCGCAAGGAATCTAGCGGCGGAGCAGCGGCCGGGATTCCGCGATCCGTCGCATCGCCCCGATGGCCGCATCCATCTCCTCGTCGCGCACGCGGTTCGCACGCCGGAAGCCGCAGCGCTCGCACTCGTGCACGAGCTTCCATCGGCCGCCGGTGCGGAACACCTCCACCGGCCCCATCAGCCCGCCGCACGGTGACGCCCGGTCTCCCGGGTGCACATCCACGTGCTTGCTGCAGAGGCACTTCCTGCAATGGTTGGTGTACCCGTCGCCCGTGTTGGCAGTGCCGCAGCGCTCACAGACGAAGTCCTCCACCGTCCGTCGAAAACGCGGGGACCGAACATCCGTCACGGCAGGTCCGCGGCCTTCCAGTCCGGCGGGGCCACGAAGCCCTCACGGCCCGCGCCATAGGGCGGCACCGCATTCGGCGGCTGCAGGGTCCGGAAGGCGATGGCCTTCTCCATCAGACGCGCGACCACCTCGGGGTGCTCCCCGCTCACGTCCTCGAGCTCGTGGGGATCGGACGCAATGGCGTAGAGCAGCGTGCGCGACGCCTCCGCCGCGCCCGGCTCAGTGAGTTCCGGGCCGACGACCACGAGTTTCCATTCCGGCTCGATGACCGCCACCTGCTCCATCCCGCCGCCGCCGACGGCGATGTACGAGTAGAGGTCCCGAGGACGGCCTTCCTCGTTGCCCGTGAGCACGCCGAGCACGTCCCGCCCGTCGAGTTCGCGCTCCGCGGGCGCCGCGATCCCCGCGATGCCGAGCAGCGTCGGCAGGACGTCGATGTACGCCACGGGATCCGCAACGGTCCCGCCTCCCGAGATGCCGCCCGCCGGCCAGCGGGCCGCGGCGGCGACCCGGATGCCGCCCTCGTGGACCGAGGCCTTGGCGCCCCGGAACGGCGCGTTGTCGCTGACGCCGACGACGCCGCCGTTGTCGCTGAAGAAAAGGAGGAACGTGTCGTCCGCGATGCCGTGCGCGTCGAGCGCATCGAGGATGCGGCCGACGCCGGTGTCGAGCGACTCCCCCATGGCGGCCGTGATCCGGCGTTTTTCGCGCCGCGCGTCGGCGTCGCCGACGTACCCGAGAACGTAGTCGCCCGCCTCCTCGTAGCCGCGCGGCACGTCGATGCCCGGCAGGTCGGCGTACCGCGGCAGTACGTCCTCGCGCGCCTGCCACGGACTGTGCACCGCGTTGTAGGGGACGTAGAGCAGGAAGGGCGCATCCTCGCCGGCGTGCCGCGCGATGAAGCCCACCGCGTGGTCCGTGATCAGGTCCGTGCTGTAGCCGTGCTCGTCGACCGAGGTGTAGCCCTGCTGCCAGTCCCGTTCGCCCTCCCGTTCGTGCACGAAATAATCGATGCCGCCGTTGTAGTGGCCGACGAACTCCGTGAAGCCGCGCCGCAGCGGGTGGTAGCGGACCGACGTGTGGCCGAGGTGCCACTTGCCGAAGATCCCGCGTTCCGCGTAGCCGGCCTCCGACAGCAACTCGGGCAGCAGGACTTCGTCCGTGTCCAGACCGTAGTCCCGCCACGGCGGGATCACCGAGCGCATCAGGCCGTAGCGGATCGGATAGCGGCCGGTGAGGAGCCCGGCGCGCGTCGGGCTGCACACGGGCGCCGAGTAGAAGCGCTCCAGCGCCACGCCCTCCTGTGCAATGCGGTCGATGTTCGGGGTCGGCAGCTCGCCGCCGTGGAAGCTCACGTCGCGGCGGCCGAGATCGTCGGCGACCACGATCACGATGTTGGGGAGACCCGGCCCGGTTTCGTCAGGCGTGCAGGCAACCGGCCCGAGGGTCAGCGCCAACGCCGTCCCGATCGCCGCCCCGGACCGCATCGCGATAGCCATGCCGCCTCCTCTCTTTAGAAATACAGTTGGATAGTCTGTCCCTCAAGGGTGTCGAGGGTCGAACGATGACTCGTCCACATCGGTTCCGCGAGTCCGGCCTCCCAGCCGGCGAGCTCGGCCTCCAACCGCTCGACCACCTCGGGATGACGGTCCGCCACGTTCTCCCGCTCGCCGATATCCGCGGCCAGGTCGTAGAGCACCGTCATCTGCCCGAACTCCGAAACCGGCGGGTAGGGCACGAGCGGCAGCAGGCGCCCGCCGGCGTTCATGGCCTGCTCGAGCGCGAGTCCGGACAGGTCGACGCGCCAGAGCTTCCAGTCGCCCCAGCGCACCGCCGCGTTCGGCGCCGAGCGCCAGAACAGGAACTCGTGCGGCGGCGCCTCGGCTTCGCCGCGCAGGTGCGGCAGCAGGTCCACGCCGTCGACGTCGCCGGGCTCGAGCCCGGCCGCGGCGCTCACGGTCGGCAGGATGTCGAGGGAGATCACCGGCTCGTCGTAGACGGCGCCGCCCGGCAGTCCGTCCGGCCAGGTGACGATGAACGGCACCCGGTGCCCGCCTTCGAGGTGGTAGCGCTTGGCGCCCGAGAGCGGTCCGTTCGTGCAGATGACGTCCGGCATGTAGTTGATGCAGCCGTTGTCGGAGATGAAGACGATCAGCGTGTTGCCGTCCAGTCCACGGTCCCGGAGCGCACCGACCACGTCCCCGACGGCGTCGTCGACCGAGGAAACCATCGCCGCGTAGACGCGCGCGCCCTCCGCCTCGATGTGGAGGTTGCGGTCCACGTATTCGTCCGTGGCCTGGATCGGCGTGTGCGGCGCGGTGAGCGCGAGTGTCAGGAAGAACGGGCCCCCGGCGTGGCGCTCGATGAAGTCCACGGCCTGCGCGGCGAAGACGTCCGTCAGGTACTCCGGCACGTCCACCGGTTCGCGGCCGTCGATGACGGACCGTGCGATGTGGGGATCCCGCTCCGTCGGCGCACCTTCCGCCGGCCACGAGTGGGTCCCGGGCAGGCGCGAGTCGATGTAGCTCGTACCGCCGCCGAAGATTCCGTAGAACTCGTCGAAGCCCCGGTTCAGCGGGTGATACTCGTCACGCGTGCCCAGGTGCCACTTCCCGACGAGGCCCGTCGCGTAACCGGCATCCCGCAGGACATCGGCGAGGGTCGTCTCCGTCACCGGCAACCCGAGGCCGGCCTCCGGGCCGCCCTCGAAGTTGAAGCTCGGGTTGTACTCGTAACCGAAGCGGTTCTGGTAGCGGCCGGTGATCAGGCCCGCGCGGCTGGGGCTGCAGACCGCCGCCGAGACATGTCCGTCCGTGAGACGCACGCCGGCGCCGGCGAGCGCATCGATGTGGGGCGTGGCGATGGTTTCGCTGCCGTAGGCCCCGACATCCCCGTAGCCGAGGTCGTCCGCGATGATGAGGACGACGTTGGGCGGGCGCGGTGCCGCCGCGGGCGCACGACCCTCGTCCCCCTCGTCGCCCGCCGGCGCGCAGCTCACCAGACAACCCAGGGCCGTCCCCATCGCCGGCCAGGTCCACCTTCGATGCATCGCCTTCCCCCCTCCCTCGGCCGCGTTACGCGTCCATCTCGTCCGAGGCCGTATCCTCCCCGGCGGCGGCCATCACCGCGGGAGCTTGCGTCGGCAGCTCCACGATCATCTCCGTGAAGCTGCCCGCCTCCGATTCGACCCGCATGGAACCCCCGTGCTCGCGGACCACGTCGTTCGAGAGCGAGAGCCCGAGCCCCGTACCGTGGTCCGTCGGCTTGGTGGTGAAGAACGGGTTGAAGATCTTGTCGGCCACTTCTTTCGGCATGCCGGTACCGTTGTCGCGCACCCGTATCTCGACACGGTCCTCGAACCGCCGGCTGGTCACGTTCAGCAGCGGCTCGAAGGACCCGCCGGCCGCCTCCTCCGCGAGCCGCCGTTCGTGCGTGGCGTAGCACGCGTTGCCCACCAGGTTGAGAATCACCCGGCCCAGGTCCTGGGACGCCACGTCCAGGTTGCCCATCTCCGGATCCAGGTCATGCTGGATGTCCAGCCGGAAGTCCGGGTCGTTGGCGCGGGCGCTGTGGAATGCCAGGCGGACGTGGTCGTCGACGAGTTCGTTGATGTCGGTCGGCTGCCGCTGGGTGTCCGTGCGCTGCATGCGCAGCATGTCCCGCACGATGCGGTCGGCCCGGTCGCCGTGGTTGCGGATGAGCTTGAGATTCCCCGTCAGGTCCTCGCCGAGCTCCGCGACCAGTTCGCGCTGGTCTTCGGTCAGGGAGTCCGCAGCTTCCTGCAGCGTCTCGGTGAGCTCCTCGAGCAGTTCTTCCGACGCTTCCGAGAAGTTCTTCACGAAGTTGAGCGGGTTCTTGATCTCGTGCGCGACGCCGGCGGTCAGCTCGCCGAGGGCCGCGAGTTTCTCGCGCATCACGATCTGGTCCTGGGCGCGGCTCAGTTCCTCGAGGGTGGTCTCCAGCGTGTCGTTCTTCTCCCGCAGCTCCTCGGCGAGCTGTTCCACGAGATTGAGGCGCTGCACTTCCAGGGCGTGGCGACGGAACACTTCGAGAGCCGCCCCCAT
The DNA here is from genome assembly GCA_963664635.1 of Pseudomonadales bacterium. Taxonomy (GTDB): domain Bacteria; phylum Pseudomonadota; class Gammaproteobacteria; order Pseudomonadales; family Azotimanducaceae; genus VXNE01. The sequence goes on from OY761542.1 coordinate 4,026,166, forward strand.
CTCGGCGACCTCGTCGCGCCCGCCGACGTCGACCTGGCCTTCAAGGTCGCCGCCGGCCATGGCGCGCATGCGATCCGACAGGCGCCCGAGACGCCGCAGCAGCACGCGCCCGACGAACAGCCAGGCGATCAGGATCGCGCCCACGATGCTGATGCCGTTCAGCGCCAGCAACAGGTTCTGGCCAGTGAGAATGGCGTCCGCCGATGCCCGGGTGGCTTCGTCCGCGCTGTCGCGCGCCTCGGTGACCAGCCCCTCTACTTCGAGCGCCAGGTCGTTGGCCAGTTCGCGATTCTGCGCGAGCAGGCGCTGCTGACGTTCGATGCCCTCGAGTTCCGCCGCGCGCAATTCGAATCCGCCGCCGCCGCTGAGCCCCAGTTCCCCGAGGCGCGCTAGCATCGGCGCCAGCTCGGTACGCGCCGGCAGGTTCCCCAGCGCCCCGAGATGCCGCTCCATGCTCCCCGCGCTCGCCTGGAAGCGGTCGCGCATCGCCTCGAGCAACGCCCGGTCCGGCAGATTGAAGATGTTCGTGAGAATCTGGGCCGCGATGTTCGTGTCCGCGCGCAGGCCCGCCAGGCGGCGGTAGAGGCCGAAATCCTCCTCGACGAAACGGCCTTCCCGCGCGCGGGCGGACTCGCCGAGCGTCCGGTATCCGGTCACCGCGTAGAAGAGCTGATCGTCGATGATCGGCACGAGCACATGCGTCAGTCGTCCCTGCAGATCGTTCAGTTCTTCCCGCACCCGCGCCGCGCGGTCGGCGATGTCGAAGCCCTGCGCGACGGAGCCCTCGATCGCCTCGACATTGGCGATCAGGGCATCGGCGCGCCCCCGCACGCCGACGTACTGTTCGCCATGCCGCATCAACTCCGACAGCCGCGCCTGGAACACGGCTTCTTCCTGGCCGAGTTCGAGGACGACCGTCGCGAACTCCCGCCGGTTCGCGGCGGCCGTCAGGCGCGGAGCGGCAGCCACCAGCGCCGCCCCCTGCCGGGCGACGCCGAATGCGGCGGCCATGCCCGGAACGCTGTGCTGGTTGACCCGGTCCTGCGCGTCCCCGAGGCGGTTGAAGGACCACCAGGCCACCAGGCTGGCGATCAGCGTGAAGGACACCGCCACACCGATGCCGGTGTATAGCTGGACCGAGATGCGGTGTCGGCTGGCCGCAATGCGCCGCATGCGCTCGCGCAGGCCGCCCCCCGGCTCCGCCGACGGATCGCCGGACGGCTTCCGCGCCGCACGCGCCGCGGCCGGGCCCACTACCGTCCGACCCCCGTCCGGACGGCGCGGCCGGCGGGCCGGCGCCAGGAGATGCGCTCGGCCAGCGTCCGGACCGCCCGGTACTTCCCATCCGCACCGATCATGGTGAGATAGACGGCGTTGGACCCGCGATTGTCGGTCTCGCTGTAGCGCAGCTCGAAGCCGTCGAGGTCCACGCGCGCGGCCTCCCGCAGGACGTCCAGAAAGCAGGCCCGGTCCAGATCGCGTCCGCAACCGTCCAGGGCGACCAGCGCCAGCCGGCCGGCCAGGTAGCCCTCCAGCGAGACGAACCCGGGCGTCGCATCGGGCGCCACCCCGGCGAGCGCATCCGCAAACGACCGGACGATGGGCGGGCGGCTGCCCGTGGGGAACGGCACCACCTGCGTGACGTACACGCCGGGGCCGTACTCGCCAAGCTCGCGCGCCAGGGCGTTGCTGCCGACGAACGAGATGGTGACGAACACCGGATCGAAACCGGCGTGCCTCGCCCAGGCGATGAGCGCCGCGACGGGTTCGTAGGCGCCGACCGCGATGACCGCCTCCGGAGCGCCCGCCCGCAGGTCGAGCAGGCCCGTCTTCACCGCGGTCGTGTTGCGCGGATAGACCCCCGTGGCGACCGGTTCCATGCCGCGCGTCTCGAGCGCGTCGATGACGCCCGCGTAGCCCGCGCGGCCGAAGGAGTCGTCCTGGTACATCACGGCGATCCGCCCGATGCCCCGGTCGGCGATCAGGTGGGCGACCATCGCCTCCGTCTCCTGGCCGTAGGACGCCCGCAGGTTGATCACGTTGTCCCAGCGCGGATCGCGCAGGAACGCGGCGCCGGTAAAGGGCGCGACGTACGGCACGCCGGCTTCCGCCGCGATCGGCACGGCGACCACCGAGGTCGGCGTGCCGACCGCACCGATCAGGGCGAACACGCCCTCCTCGATCAGCCGGCGGGTGTTGGCGATGGCCCCTTCGGGTTCGTAGGCATCGTCCAGGGAGACCAGTTCGACACGGCGTCCGTGCACCCCGCCGCGCGCATTGGCCTCCGCGAACGCCGCGTCGATGCCCAGACGCATGTCGGTGCCGAGTTCCTGCGCCGGCCCGGTGAAGGCGGCGGACTGGCCGAACAGGATGCGGTCATCGGTGACGCCGGGCTCCGCCGCTGCCGACGCGGCCCCCGCCCCCACCGCGCCCGCGCCCACCAGGCCCAGCATGCAGAGCCGCCGGACGCGGCCGGTCACTCCGGTCTCCGCTTGACCACCGTGAGCCGGTTGCGCCCGTCGTCGCGGCGGTAGCTCAACTCGTCCATGATGGTCCGCACCAGGTACACGCCGAGCCCCCCGATCGGCCGATCCTCCAGGGACGCTTCGAGGTCCGGCTGCGGCGCGTCCTCGAGGGGATCGAAGGCACGACCGCCATCCACGATCTCGAGGGTCAGCGACCGATCGGCCGACCGCACCGAGATCGAGAATGCGTGTTCGCCGCCGTCCTCGTACGCATAGTTGACGACGTTGATGCCGAGTTCCTCGACGACGAGGCCGATCTGGAATACCACGTCGGCGGGCCACTCCTGCGCGTTGCAGAACGCCTCGATCTCGTCCTGGGCGCGCCGCAGGTCCGCCACGTTGGTCGCCACCTGCAAGGAAAGGTCCGCACCCACTTCAGGTCTCCCGCATCACGATCAGGCAGGTGATGTCGTCCGACTGCGGCGTGCTCCCGACGAACGCGCGCACGGCGTCGAAGATGGTTTCGCTCACCTCGCGCGCGGTTTGCGGCCGCCGCTCCGCGAAGACCGCCTGCAGGCGTTCGACACCGAACTCCTCGTCCCTGGCGTTCATGGCCTCGGTGACGCCGTCGGTGTACAGCACGGCGATGTCGCCCGGCTCCAGGGTCGTCGTCTCCTGCCGGTACGAGAGCCCGGCCACGACCCCGAGGGCCACTCCGCCCGTCGTCGGCAGCAACGTCGACGATCCTCCAGGGTGCACGATGAGCGGCGGATTGTGACCGCCGTTGGCGTACTGCAGCAGGTCGCTTGCCGGATCGAGGACGGCGTAGAAGAGCGTGACGAACATGGCCGCCTCGTTGTCCGCCTCAAGCAGCCCGTTGACCTCTTCGAGGACGTCGGCGGGTTCGGGCAACCCGATGGCCGAACCCTTCATGAGCGTGCGGCTCGACATCATGAACAGCGCCGCCGGTACGCCCTTGCCCGAGACATCCGCGATCGTCAGGCCGATGCGCCCACCTTCGAGGTTGATCACGTCGAAGAAGTCCCCACCCACCTCCCGGGCCGACTCCATGTTCCCGAACACCTCGTAGCCCGGCGTCTTCGGAAAGACGGTCGGGAGGATCGACTGCTGCATCCGGCGGGCGACGTCGAGTTCGTTCTGCAGGGCCACGAGCCGGTCGCGGGTCTCGAGCGCCTCGCGCAGCAGCGCAAGGTGGCCGAGCGTCTTGTCGATCGTGATCTTGAGGTCGTTGAAGTCGATGGGCTTGGTCACGAAGTCGAAGGCGCCGCGGTTCATGGCCGTGCGGATGTTCTGCATGTCGCCGTAGGCCGAGACGATGACGGCGCGGATGTTCGGGTCGACCTTCGGAATCTGGTTGAGAAGCGTCAGCCCGTCCATGCCCGGCATGTTGATGTCGGACAGGACCATCTCGATTTCGCGGTCTTCGTGGAGCCGCTCGAGGGCTTCGAAGCCGTCGTGCGCGAACGAGAATTCGTAGCGGCCGTCACGCACCTCCCTGCGCATCCGCTGCCGCATCAAGCGTTCGAGATCGGGTTCATCGTCAACTACCAGTATCTTGCGTACCCTGTCGGCCATCATTCCCCTCCGGCCAGCCCCCGGCGCTCGACTGCCACGCTCGGGATCCTGCGCCGTCCGCGGGACGCCGCGATCCCGTCCGCCATTCCCTGCTCTCGCCGATCGCCTCTTGCGGCGAGCATGGCCGTGCACCATGGGGGTGTCAAGCAGGGCGCCCGCGTGCCAGCAGTTCTCATTTTGGCCACATGCGTGTTGTGACGGCGGAGCTGTGGTTTTGAGGGAGGCTTGACAACGTAGAGGGCGGCGCCTATGGTGCGGGCCATGGGCAACCCGTGGTTCGGATCGAAGGCGACGTCGGGGCTGTGTCAGGCGCTGATTGCGCTGATGCCGCCGCACGCGGTGTACATCGAGACGCACTTGGGCGGCGGCGCGCTCATGCGGCGCAAGCCGGCGGCGCTGCGCAACATCGGCATCGACCTGGACGGTCGCGCGCTGTCGCGGTTCGAGTGCGGGTATCCGGTGGAGCTGGTGCATGGTTGCTGTCACCGGTTCCTGGCGGAGTTTCCGTTCGACGGCACGGAGTTGGTGTACGGCGATCCGCCGTACCTGCGCGGCGCGCGCAAGTCGTCGCGCCGCTACCGGCACGACTACGAGGACGCCGACCACGCGGCGCTGCTGGAACTGCTCAAGCGACTGCCCTGCGCGGTGATGGTGTCGGGGTATCCGTCGGCGTTGTACGACGCGTTGCTCGGCGGCTGGCGCAGCGTGTCGCTGCAGGTGATGAACCAGGCGGGGGTGGTGACCGAGCAGGTGTGGTTCAACTTCGCGCCGGACCGGGTGCACTGGGCGTCGTGCGCGGGGCGGAACTTCACGCACCGCCAGGCGGTCAAGCGCAAGGCGGCGAGTTGGGGCCGCCGCTACGCGGCGATGCCGCCGGCGGAGCGCCTGGCGGTGCTGGCGGCGATCATGGCAGAGGAGGCGCAGGCGCCGCCATGAGGCACTTCGCGCGCCACCTCGACCGGCTGCGGGCGTGCTGCGCGCGCATGCCGGACCCGCGCCGCGGCAGCAACCGGCGCTACGCGATGGCCGACATCGGCATGGCGGCGCTGTCGGTGTTCTTCATGCAGTCGCCGTCGTTCCTGGCGCATCAGCGCGCGCTGGCCGAGACGCGCACGCGCTCGAACGCGCACACCCTGTTCGGCCTCGACCGCATCCCCTGCGACAACCACGTCCGCCAGCTGCTCGATGGCGTGCCGACCGAGCACTTCGACGGGCAGTTCCACGCCATCGTCGAGGACCTCGACGCGCACGGCGCGCTCGAACCGATGCGCCGCCTCGACGGCCACACGCTGGTCGCCCTGGACGGCACCGAGTTCTTCCGCTCGCGCAAGGTCCACTGCGACCACTGCTCGACCCGCAAGCGCGCCGACGGCGGCACCGAGTACTTCCACCAGATGCTGGCCGCCAACGTCGTGGCGCCGGGCCGGGCGCAGTCGCTGCCGCTGCCGCCGGAGTTCGTGGCGCCCCGGGACGGCACCGCCAAGCAGGACTGCGAACGGCAGGCGGTCAAGCGCTGGCTGGCGCACCACGGCCCGCGCTGCGCCGCCCAGCAGCCGGTCTACCTCGGCGACGACCTGTACGCCTGCCAGCCCGTCTGCCAAGCCATGCTCGACGCCGGCGGCGACTTCCTGCTCACGGCCAAGCAACCCAGCCACAAGACCCTCTACGAGTACCTCGACGGCATCCGCCCGCCCACGCGGCACCGCACCGTGGGCCGCGGCGCGAAGCGCCGCGTCCACCGCTACCGCTGGCTGAACGACCTGCCCATCCGCGACGGCGACGACGCCCTGCGCGTCAACTGGCTGGAGATCGTCAGCGCCAAACCCGACGGCACCGTCACCTACCGCGGCGCCTTCGTCACCAGCCTCGACGTGAACCGCGACAACGTCGTCGAACTCGCCGACTGCGCACGCGCCCGCTGGAAGATCGAGAACGAGACCTTCAACGTCCTCAAGCAGCACGGCTACCACCTCGAACACAACTTCGGCCACGGCCAGGACACCCTCGCCGCCGTGCTCGTCGTCCCCGACCTGCTCGCCTTCGCACTGCACACCGCCGCCGACCTCGCCGAAACCCTCTGGCAGACCGCCCGCCGACGCCTCGGCACCCGCTACCGCCTGTTCGAGCACCTGCGCACCCTCGCCGAATACCAGGTGTTCCCCGACTGGAACGCGCTCCTGTCCCTGCTCGCCACCGGCGGCACCGCCAACCGACCGCCCTGAACCCGCCAGCCGTACCACCGCCTCAAGCCGTCCCAACCCCCAAGGAAACCGCCATGCAGCAGAAACATCAGCCAAAATGAGAACTGCTGCCCGCGTGCGCCCCCGGAGCCAGAGCCGTGCCGGCGCACCTATAATCGGGGTGGCCGGCGCCGCGACGGATCTCAACGCTTGGACCTCGAGGCTTACCAACCCGACCCCCTCCCCGACGAGGCCGTGCTGCCCGGCGGGGCGCTGCGCGCGCACTGGCGCGCGCTGGGTGCGACGCTGCGGCAGTGGGATGCCGACACCCCCCGGCTGTTGCAGGAACGCACGGCGCGGGCGTCGGCCGACATCGCAGCCGGCGCCGCGCCGGTCCTCGACCCCCTCCCGCTACTCCTGTCCGCAGGGGATTGGCGGATCCTCGAGGCCGGCGTCCGGCAGCGCGCCACGGCGCTGAACCGCTTGCTCGACGACATCTACGGTGCGGCGCGCATCGTCCGGGACGGGGTCGTCCCGGCGGCGGTCCTGCGCGGCAGCCCGCAGTTCCGCGTCGAGATGCGCGGGATCGGCAGGCCCCACGGCGTGTCCGCGGCGGTGTGCGGCATCGACGTGGTCCGCACCCCGGAGGGCTTCCGCGTCCTGCGCGACAACCTGCGCTGTCCCGCCGGGAGCGCCCGCATGATCGCCCACCGCCGCGTTCTCCAAGCGAGCCTCCGCCCCGCGTACGAAGCCTCCCGGCCGCTGGACGTGACCGTGTATGCGCGAGCCCTGCGCGAGACGCTGTCCGAACTTGCCCCGGGCAACATCGCGGAGCCCAGCGTCGCCCTGCTCACGCCGGGCCCGTACAACGCCGGCTTCGACGAGCACGCCTTCCTGGCCGATGCGGCAGGCATGGAGCTGGTCGAGGGCGGGAACCTGCTGGTGGACGACGGGTGCGTCCACATGCGCACCCCCGGCGGGCGGCGCCGGGTACACGTCGTCCATCGCCAGGTGGACGACGACTTCCTGGACCCGCTCACCTTTCGTCCGGACTCGGTCCTCGGCGTGCCGGGCCTCCTGCACGCCTGTCGCCAGGGGCATGTCGCCGTCGCCAACGCGCCGGGGACGGGAGTCGCCGACGACCCCGGCGTGTTCCCGTTCGTCCCGGACGCGATCCGGTACTACCTGGGCGAGGAGCCGCTGCTCCCCGGCGTGGAGACCTGGACGTGTCGCAGACCGGACCACCTCGCGTACACGCTCGACCACCTCCCGGAACTCGTCGTGGAGCACCGCCGGGACGGCGCGGTCCTGTCCGGGCCGGAGTTCTCCGCGGGCGCGCGGGACGCGTGTGCGGCACGGCTGCGGGCGGACCCGCACGACTTCGTCGCGCGCCAGATCCCGGCGATGTCCCGAGCGCCCTGCCTGGTGGATGGCCAATTGCGGCCCGGGGCCGTTACCCTGCGCTGCTTCGCGCTGCAGGGGCGCTCGACGCGCATCGTCCCCGGCGCCCTCTGCCGGGTGCTCCCACCCGGTGCGGCGCATGGGAGCCACGGCATCGAGGAGCCCCGCAGCAAGGATGTATGGGTGGTTCCCGACGGCCCATCGGCCTGAAGCCCGCATGCAACCGCCGTCGCCGGCCGCTATGCTGCCAACGCCAGCGCGGGACGCGGCGGGGGCGACCCCGCACGCGCCGTTGCGGAGTCCGAGGGAGTTCAGGACGGGACGCCACCAGCGCGTTCCGCACGGGGGATGGCGGCGCAGCTCCGTTACGAAATCGAGCACGTCTCACGTTACCGGTACGCAGCGCCGGCGCGGGCGTGCGTCATGTCGCTCCGGCTGCGTCCGCTCGAAGACGGCCGCCAGCGCGTGCTCGCATGCAAGATCGAGACCGACCCCCCGGCCGGCCTGGGGTACGCGCGCGACTGCTTCGGCAACGCGCATCACCTGCTCACCCTGCACGACCGGCACGAGGCGCTGGCAATCACGGCCCGCGCGCGCGTCGAGATCACGCCCGGCGGCGCCCTGCCCGACCGGCTCGGACCCGCCGCCTGGACCACCGTGCGCGGCTGGGCCGACGGCTTTGCACACTGGGAGTTCACGCATGCGAGCACCCTTGCGCGCGGTTCGCCGGCCCTCGGCGCCTTCGTCGCGGAGCGGGGGTTGGCGCCCGGCGGCGACCCGCTCGGCGCCGTCGCGGCGCTGTCGGACGCCATCCACGCCGCGTTCACCTACGCACCCGGCGCAACGACAGCGGAATCGCCCATCGAACACATCCTGGAGTCGCGCCGCGGGGTCTGCCAGGACTACGCCCACGTCATGATCGCCATCGCCCGCTCCTGGAGCATCCCGGCCCGCTACGTCTCCGGCTACCTGCACGTCACCGGCGACGACCGGGCGGCGGCGCCGGGGAACGCGACCCACGCCTGGGTCGAGTGCCTGTTGCCCGGACTCGGCTGGGTCGGCATCGATCCGACCAATCGCTGTTTCGCGGGACCGCGCCACATTCGCATCGCGGCGGGCCGCGACTACCGCGACGTATCTCCAACCCACGGCGTGCGCCAGGGCGGCGGCGCGGCGGTTCTGGAGGTCGACGTCAGCGTGCGGGCCATCCCGCCGGACGCGCCGTAGGGTCCCCGCGGCATGCGGCCATCCGTGCCACCGTCCGCCACCTACCCGCCCGCGCGCGTCGGCGTGGCCTGGGCGCTCTACGACTGGGCCAACTCGGCCTTCGCGACTCTCGTCGTGACCTTCGTGTACGCGGCCTATTTCACGGCGGCCATCGCCTCGGACGCGGTCTCGGGCACCGCACAGTGGTCGCGCGCGGTGGCCGTTTCGGGCATTGCCATCGCGCTGCTCGCGCCGCTGCTCGGCGCCATGGCCGACCAGAGCGGCCAGCGCCGCCGCTACCTGGCCGCGGCCACCTGGGTCTGTTGCGCGGTCACCGCCGCCCTGACCTTCGTGCGCCCCGGCATGGAGCACGCCGTGATCCTCGCCCTGGTGCTCTTCACCGTGGCGAACGTCGCCTTCGAGCTCGGCGGCGTGTTCTACAACGCGTTCCTGCCGGAGCTCGCGCCGCGGGAGCGCCTGGGGCGCATGTCGGGATGGGCCTGGGGGCTCGGCTACGCCGGCGGCCTAGCGTGCCTCGCCATCGCCCTGCTGGCGCTCGTGCGGGACGATCCCCTGTTCGGCATCGACACGGAGGCGGGCTTCAACTACCGGGCCACGAACCTGCTGGTCGCCGGCTGGTTCGCGCTGTTCAGCCTGCCCGTGCTCCTGATGGCGCCGCGCCAGTCCCGTTCCGGAGCGGGCGGCGACGGACCGGCGGCGGCCTATCGCGCACTCCTGCGGACGCTCCGGAAGCTCCGCGACCATCGGGAGATCGTGCGCCTGCTGGTCGCCCGCCTGGTCTACAACGACGGACTGGTGACGGTGTTCGCCTTCGGCGGCATCTATGCCGCCGGCACCTTCGGGCTCAGTCTCTCCGAGGTGATCGTCTTCGGCATCGCGATCAACGTCGCCGCCGGCGTCGGCGCGGCGCTCTTCGGCTTCGTGGACGACCGCATCGGCGCGCGCACCACGATCCTCGTCAGTCTGGTGGCGCTGACCGGCGCTACCCTGCTCGCCGCGTTCGCGCCGAGCGTCGCGTGGCTCTGGGTCGCCGCCGTGGCGATCGGCATCTTCGTCGGCCCCAACCAGTCCGCCAGCCGGTCCCTGCTGGCCCGCTTCGTGCCGGAGCGGCACGGTACCGAGTTCTTCGGCTTCTTCGCCTTCTCGGGCAAGATCACGGCGTTCCTCGGACCGCTGCTATTCGGCCTCATGACCGAGGCGTTCGACAGTCAGCGGGCGGGCGTGGCGGCCGTCGTACCGTTTTTCGTCGTCGGCGGGCTGCTGCTCCTCACGGTGAACGAGGAGCGCGGCATCGCGGCGTCTCGGAACGCGGCGGGGGCCTCCGACTGACCGCGGTCACGCGCGGGGTGCGGCGCTTGGGACGGTCACGAAGCCCAGGGCGCCGGCGACCGTCGCCTGCCGTTGGTCCAGGGTCACGAACGCCAGGTCTTCCGGCCGCGGGGCGACGTAAAGAGCGGTCGCGACGTGCCAGAGGTCGGCGCCTCGCAAGTAACCACTGGCCAGCACCGCGGACAGTTCGCGCGTCAGGGGCCGTTCGGGCAGAACCCATCGCACGTCCGCGAGGGCGCGGCGCTCGAAGGGCAGGCCTTCGCGCGCGAACGCGGAACGCAGTTCCGCCTCCAGCAGGTTGGACGACAGCAAATGCTCGTACCCGGCCAGATCACCGAGGCGCTCCGCGTGCGCCTCGCCGAAGGCCAGGGCGGCCAACGCCGAGCCGTCGACATAGGCCAGCTTCATTCACTCGCCGCTCGTTCGCTGCTCACTCCCCGCTCACTCCCCGCTCACTCCCCCCGATCCGCCAGAAATCGCGCCAGCGCCCCGGGACGTCTCGCGACGGGCTCGAAGTGCCGCTCCCCCGACGCCGGGAGGAGAACGCCCTTGCGTTCGAGTGCCTGCAACCGCTCCTCGATCGTTGCCCGCTTGTCCGTCAACGGCCGAATCTCCGCCACCGGTTCGCCACGGTAAGAGACGGTAACGGTCGCACCCTCACGCACCTGTCTGATCACTTCCGAGAAGCGGGCTTTTGCCGCGTGCAGCGAATACGTCACTCCCATGCAAACACTGTCCTGGTCAGACTGACCAACAACGTTATCTGGTCAGACTGACCCATGTCAAGACGGCTACGCGACAGCCTTCGCCCCGGACAGTTTATCGATCTCCTCCGCGGAGAAGCCGAACTCCGCCAGCACCTCCCGGGTGTGCTGGCCGACATCGGGCGCGGCGCGCTCGAAGCGCTCCCCATGGGGAAACCGCGACAGGTTGATGGGCGAGCGGATCAGATGAACGTCCCCGAGTTCGTGGTGCGGGGCGGGCTTCTTCATCTTCAGAAACTCGGCCTGCGGATTGTCGAAGCCCTGGGCGATCGTGTTGACCGGTCCGCACGGCACCCCTGCCGAGTTCAGCATCTCCACGAGCCGCTCCACCGGGAAGCCGGCGATGGCGGCTTCGATGTCGCGGTTCAGCGTCTCCTTGTTCTCGCGCCGGCCGCGGAAGGACCGATACCTGGCGTCCGCCAGCAGGGCTTCGGCCCCCACGGCGCCACAGAAGCTCTCCCACATGCGGTTCGATGCCGCGGCGATGTTCACCAGCCCGTCCGCGCACGCGAAGGTCCCCATCGGGGTCGCCGTCGGATGGTCGTTGCCCTGGGGACCCGGCACGTCGCCCAGCATGGTGTAGCGCGCGCCCTGGAAGTCCAGCTTGTTCAGCATCGCCTCGAGCAGCGACGTGTGCACCCATTGACCCTCGCCGGTGCGCTCGCGGTGCAGCAGCGCGAGCAGGATGCCCTGTCCGAGGAACATGCCGGCGGCGGTGTCGCTGATCGCGATGCCGACCCGCAGGGGTCCGCTTTCGGGGGTGCCGGTCACCGACATGAGCCCGCACATGCCCTGCACGATCTGGTCGACCCCGGGCCGCGCGCCGTAGGGACCCTCCTGGCCGAAACCCGAGATGCTCGCGTACACGACGGCCGGATTCACGGCGCGCACCGAGTCGTAATCGACCTTCAGCCGGCGTTTCACGTCCGCGCGGAAATTCTCGACGACGACGTCGGCGCGCGCCGCCAGCCGCAGGAACGCCGCATGTCCGTCCGGGTGCTTCAGGTCGATGGCGATGCCGCGCTTGTTGCGGTGCAGGTTCTGTTCGTCGGGGCCGCGGCGGGCGCCGGTCAGCGCGCCGCTGGTGGCCGGCGGCTCCACCCGCACGACGTCCGCCCCCCAGTCGGCGAGCAGCCGTACCGCGCTCGGCCCGGCCCGGGCGATGGTGAGGTCGAGGACGGTGTAGCCTTCGAGCGGCTGTGCGGGCATGGCGGCTTCCCCAGGGCGAGAGAACGGCCCCGGATCATACCCGCCCGAACAGCACTTCGTTACCCTCCCGGGGACGCGCCGGGATGTTTTGCGAGAGCACGAGGGACGCCACGGCGAACGCGGCGCCGATCAGGAACACGGCGCCGTGCGAGACCACCCAGAGCAGGCCCAGCACGGCCGGGATCACGACCGCCGCGATGTGGTTGATGGTGAACGAGACACCCGCCGTCGAGGCGATGTCCGCCGGGTCCGCGATCTTCTGGAAGTAGGTCTTGATCGCGATCGCCAGCGCGAAGAAGAGGTGGTCCGCCACGTACAGACCCGCCGCGAGGTAGGCGTTCTCGACGAATGCGTACGCCAGGAATATCCCCGTCAGGCCGATGTACTCGAAGGTGAGCGCGGCGCGCTCCCCGACGCGGCCGATCAGCGCCCCGATGCGCTCGGCAAAGAGCCAGTTGAAGGCGTGATTGACGAGGAACAGCGCGGCGATGTTGGCGGCGCTGTAACCGAACTTCTCCACCATCAGGAAGCCCGCGAACACCACGAAGATCTGCCGCCGCGCGCCGGCCAGGAACGTCAGCCCGTAATACAGCCAATAACGCTGCCGCAGCACGAGGGACTTGCGCTGCGGCGTCTTCGACTCGAACCGCGGGAAGGACCCGAGAGACAGCGCGAGGAGCACCACGCCACTCCCGGCGGCGAGGTAGATCCAGACGTAGTCGAGGGCGAACACCTCGAGCGCCACCCACAGCACGCCGAAACACACGAGCGACGTCATCGAGCCGACGGCGAGCAGCCGGCCGAGGATCCGCGGGGCCTCCTCGAGGGACAGCCACTGCAGCGACAGGGACTGCTTGACCGTCTCGAAGTAGTGAAAGCCGATCGACATGACCACGGCGGTGCAGTAGAGCCCGTACTCGAACGGGAAGAACCCCGTGAGCGCGGTGCCGATCCCGAACAGCGCGAGCGCGACGATGCCGAAGGTCTGCTCCCGCAGCGCCAGCAGCACGAACACCGCCGTGAACGCCAGGAAGCCCGGCACCTCGCGCAGGCTCTGCAGGATCCCGATCTCGACGCCGGTGAACGCCGCGCGTTCCACGGCGAAGTTGTTGAGCAGCGCCTGCCACGCGGAGAAGCCGAGCGGCAGGGCGATGCTCGCAACGACCAGGAACCCGGTCGGCGTGCGGTGGCGGCGGGGAATCATGCGGGCCGCGCGCGCGCCCCTAGCCCGTGCACCGGGAGGCGCGCGCTCACGTCACCGTGAACGTCACGCGCCCCAGGGGGCCGTAGTCCGCGACGTAGGCGCCCGGCAAGCCGGGATGGATCCCGCCGAGGGCGCCCGTGATCATCAGCATGCCGTCCCCGAGCGGACGCCCGAGCTCGCGCAGTGTCCCGACCATCCAGTCGAGGGCCGGCAGCGGGCCGCCCAGCGCTTCGTCGAGCCGTGCCGCAAGCACGCTCTCGCCGTCCCGGGTGAGCGTCACCTCGAGGGTGCCGTAATCCTCCCGGACGGGCGACTGCGGACCGACGATGTAACGGTCCGCGGCGATGTTGCAGGCGCAGAGGTTGACGCCCGTCGCGTCCTCCCGGCGGGAGAACGCGATGCGCGGCACCTCGATGACGGGGCCGGCCGACACGGCGGCGCCGTCGGCATCGACGATGACGCCGACCTCGCACTCGAGGCTGACGCCGGCGCCCGCGAACGCGGCGCCCGACTCCAGCCGCCCAGACGCGTAGAGCGCGCCGACCAGCGGATGATCGATGCCGAACTGCGCCCGGCCGGCGGGCGCGGTGAGGCCCGCCTTGTACCCCGCCAGCCCGTCCCCGGCGACCGCACGCACCAGCGCCGCCTGGATGTCGTAGGCCTCGGCGATCGTCAGACCCTCGGGCAGCGGCGGCAGCGGGTCGCCGGCGCGCACCGCCGCCGCCATCGCTTCCACCAGCGCACTCATGTCCGCACCCCGCTCCGCCGCGGTGGTCGCGCCGGCGTGTCCGCCGGCCGCATCAGTTGCCGAAGTCCCAGGTCTCGCCGGCGTGATACCGGCGCAGGATGTTCTTCGCGATGAGGATCCTGTGGACTTCGTCCGGGCCGTCGGCGATGCGCAGCGTGCGCGCGCCCTGGTAGAACCCCGACAGCGGCAGGTCGCCCGACACGCCCTTCGCCCCGAATACCTGGATGGCCCGGTCCACCACGCGGTGGAAAGCGGCGGGGACGAAGACCTTGATCGACGAGATGTCCGTGCGCGGGTCGGCGCCGACCTCCATCTTGTTGGCACAGTCGACAACCATCAGGCGCGCGGCCTGGATGTCCATGTAGGAGTCCGCGATGAAGCCCTGCATGAACTGCTTGTCCTCGAGTTTCTCGCCGCCATGCACCTCGCGGGTCATGATCCGGTCCACCATCAGGTCGAAGCTCCGCCACATGGACCCGACCGAGTTCATGCAGTGGTAGACGCGGCCGGCGCCGAGCCGGTCCTGCGCGGCCTGGTGGCCCGTGCCCGTCCGGCCGAGCTGGTTGTCTTTCGGGACGCGGACGTTGTCGTAGATGATCTCGCAGTGGCTCGACGCCCTGCCCCATACCGGGACGCCCCGGACGATGTTCACGCCCGGCGTGTTCTTCGGCACGATGATCTGGGTCATCTTCTCGTTGACGCCGCCCGGATCGTTCGGGTCGGACGTGCGGCACATGACGATGTAGAAGTCGGCCGCATGGCCGTTGGACGTGAACCACTTGTGCCCGTTGATGACCCACTCGTCGCCGTCGAGCACCGCGCGCGTCTGGATCGAGCGCGGGTCGGAACCGGCGTTGTGGGGCTCCGTCATGGAGAAACCGGACTGCATGCGGCCTTCCGTGAGGGGGATCAGCCACTTGCGGTGCTGGTCCGGCGTTCCGTACTTGACCAGGATCTTCTGGTTGCCGGAGTTCGGCGCCACCACGCCGAACAGCGACGCCGCGCCGGGGCTGTAGGCCAGCACTTCGTTCATGTAGGCGTGCTGCAGGAAGGAAAGGTCCATCCCGCCGAATTCTTCGGGCAGGTGCGGCGCCCAGAGCTTGCGCTGCTTGACCTTGTTCTGGACCTGGTGGCGCAGCTCGCGCGCCTCGGCGACGGCGTCCTGCGACGTGCTCGAACCGTCGCGCGTCCAGCCGTAGAGCCGATCCTCCACGGGCAGGATGTCCTCGTTGACGATCTCCGCGGTGGCGAGCCGGAGCTCGTTCACTTCGTCGTCGAGATGCGGTACGGGCTTGACGTTCATGGCCATCGGCTGGTCCCCCCAAAGTGCGTGGTGTGTGGTGCGGTCGTGACGGTCGCCACCCGCAGGCGGCGCAAACGCTTAATGTACCAGCTTTCCCGGGGCGGAGGACGGGCGGGGCGCCCTCCCGGCATTCACGACCTATAATGGCGCGTTTGGCTTCCGGGACACCTCTCATTCGTTCCCCAGTCTTTCCCGTCCTGCTCGTGGTCCTCGGCAGCCTGAGCGTGCACGGTGCGCCCACGGGCCGCGCCTTTCCGCTCGAGCAGGCCCCCGTCCTCGATGGCGTCGTGGGCGCCGACGACGCGTGGGGCGCCATCGAACCCCTGTCCGGTTTCGTGCAGATCCAGCCCGCCGCGGGAGCGCCCGCCTCCGAGCGCACGGAGGTGTACCTCGGCTACACGGACAGCACGCTGTACGTGGGCATCGTCTGTCACGACCGGAACCCGGAGGCCATCGTGATCTCCGATACGCGGCGCGACGGCGGCCTCGACGACGCCGACAGCTTCCGGCTCGTGCTCGACACGTTCCTGGACCGGCAGACCGGTTTCGTCTTCGGCACCAACCCGGCCGGCGTCCAGTACGACGCCCAGATCGACTTCGAGGGCACGCGGACGTTTCGGTCCATGCCCGGATTCAACCAGGACTGGGACGCCGTCTGGGACGTGCGGGCACGGACCTCGGAGACCGGCTGGAGCGCCGAGATGGCCATCCCGTTCTCGTCGCTGCGCTACGGCAACGCCGACGTGCAGAGCTGGGGCGTGAACCTCGAGCGGGTCATCCGCCGGCACAACGAGATCGCCTTCTGGGCCCCGCTGCCGCACCAGTTCGGACTGGAACGGATCGCGCTCGCCGGGACCGTCGAGGGCATCGCGGTCCCCGCCCATCGCAGTCTCTCCGTGACTCCCTACGCCCTCGGCAGGACCGTCGACCAGGACGGCGGCGGTGAAGGGGACGAGCAGGAACTCGGCGTCGACCTCAAGTACTCGCTGACCCCGAGCCTGACGCTGGACCTGACCTACAACACCGACTTCGCGCAGGTCGAGGCGGACGAACAACAGGTCAACCTGGACCGCTTCAGCCTGTTCTTCCCCGAGAAGCGGCCCTTCTTCCTGGAGAACGCCGGCCTGTTCACCGTCGGGGAGCCTGCCGAGGTGGAGCTCTTCTTCAGCCGCCGCATCGGCATCGGCGCGGGCGGCCAGCGCCTGCCGGTCGACGCCGGCGCACGGCTCTCCGGCAAGGTCGGCTCGACCAACATCGGGCTGCTGCGCATGAGCGCGGGAGATCTGGGCCCGATGCCGGCCGACGACTTCTCCGTCGTCAGGCTGAGGCAACAGGTCGGCGAGCGCTCGTCGGCGGGCGTCCTCGCCGTCGGCCGCGACAACCCCGACCACGACAGCCGCACCTATGCCGTCGACGGGCGCTGGGGCATCGGCGAGGGCGCCAAGATCGAGGGCTTCGTAGCGCAGACCGAGACGCCCGGGATCGATGCGGACGACCACGCCTGGAGGCTGGCCGGCAACTACGAGTCGGAGACCTGGGCGGCCCGGGGCAGCGTGACCGAGGTGGGCCAGGGCTTCAATCCGGAGGTGGGCTTCCTGGTCCGCCGGGACTACCGCAAGACGGAACTCTACGCCGGCCGGCGCTACCGTCCCGAGTCCCTGTGGGGACTGCTGGAAATGCTCCCCCACGTGAGTTACCGGCGCTTCACCAAATCCGACGGGTATTTGGAGACCGGCTACCTGCACGTCGACAACACCTGGCGGTGGAAGAGCGGCCACTTCGCGTTCAGCGCCGTGAACTGGACGGAGGAAGGCGTCCGCGAGCCGTTCGAGATTGCCCGCGGCGTCACCGTCCCGGTCGGACGCTACAAGCACAAGGAGCTGATGACCGGCATCAACACCGATCCCAGCCGCAGCTTCTACACCAACAGCTTCATACGTGTCGGCGGCGCCTTCGGCGGCGACCAGTTCACGGTGAACAGCTCCGTGAACTACCGGTCCGGCGATGCGCTCGCCGCATCGCTGTCGGTGCAGCGCTCGGACTACGAACTGCCGGGCGGGGACTTCGACGTCACCCTGTCGCAGCTCCGCGTGAGCTATTCCTTCACGCCGAAGATCTCCCTGCAGGGTCTCGTCCAGCACAACGCCCAGGACGACATCCTGGCCGTCAACCTGCGTTTCGCCTGGCTGCAGTCGGCCAACGCCGGACTCTACCTGGTCTACAACGAGACCGACGACCGGCGACCCTTCACGGGGACCGGCTCCCGGCGCGAGATCATCCTGAAGTACAGCCACATCTTTGACGTCTTCTGACCCTCGACCGCGGCGTGGCCGAGAGGCGTCTGTGGCTATAATCGAACCGATGAAACGCGACCTGACCTATCCCTACGACAAGCACCCCGCCCCCGGCACGACGCTCGAAGTGGCCGACGGGGTCCGCTGGCTGACCATGCCCATGGGCGGGTCACTGAACCACATCAACCTCTACCTGCTCGAGGACCGGGGCGGGTGGTACGTGGTCGACACGGGCCTCGGCACGGAACAGACCGCCGACCTCTGGGACGAGATCTTCACCAGCGAGTTGGGCGGGCGTCCCGTCAAGGGCGTCATCTGCACGCACATGCACCCGGACCACATCGGCCAGGCGGGCAACATCACCGAGCGTTTCCGGTGCCCGCTCTACATGACCCGGTCGGAGTACTACCAGGCGCGCGCCTACTCGTCCGGCGGCGGGTTCGGCGGCGGCTCCCACTCGAGCTGGCAGGGGGCGGTGTTCTACGAGCGCTACGGCATGCCGCGCGACTATCTGGAGCAGCTCGCCGTCATGTGGGGCCAGCGCTCGAACACCGGCATGTCGATGCCGGAGATGCCGATGGGCTACCACCGGCTGCAGGACGGCGACGTGCTCTCCATCGGCCAACACGACTGGCGGGTGGTCGTCGGCGCCGGGCACTCGCCGGAGCACGCCTGCCTGCACTGCAAGGCCCTCGGCATCATGATCTCCGGCGACCAGATCCTGCCGATCATCACCTCGAACGTCAGCGTCCACCCGACGGAGCCCGAGGCGAACCCGCTGCAGATCTGGATGGAGTCCCACGACAAGTTCCTGGACACCCCCGCCGACACGTTCGTGCTGCCGGCGCACAACCTGCCTTTCCACGGCGTGCGCGAGCGCCTGCGCCAACTCATCGGCCACCACGAGGACCGCCTGCTGTCCATCGAGGAGAGCTGCACGGAGCCACAGGTGGCCAAGGACCTGCTCCCGGTGCTGTTCGCGCGCAAGCTCGACCCCCGCCAGACGATGATGGCGCTCGGCGAGGCCATCGCCCACTGTCACCTGCTCATGCACCGGAACCGCCTCGAGCGGACGCTGCACGAAGACGGACGCTACCGCTTCCTGTCCATCGACCCGGACCTCGCCCGGCGCGCGCATCCCGACCAGCACGACGCGCCCGACGACCGGCCGATGATGGTCTGACGGGGACGGGGACGGGGCGTGGCGCGACGGCGCGAACGGTCCTCCCGGATCGACGGTGCCGCGGACTCCGACGTCCCCCTCGCCCGGGGCACCCTGCGCCGCCAGATCGCCAAGACCACGTTACGTACCCTGCGGTGGGGCGAGCGCCGCGTGCCGGTTGGCATCCGCAGCCTCGTGGGCGTCCTGCTCATGGTCGGCGGCGTGTTCGGATTCCTGCCGATCGTCGGTTTCTGGATGCTGCCCCTCGGGATCGCCTTCATCGCCCTCGACATTCCCTGGACGCGGCACCACATCCACGACTGGATGGCGCGCATCGAAAGGCGCCTCGGATGAGTCCCGGAACACCACTCGCGAGCATAAGCTTCTGCCGAAACGGACCGTCCGGCCTTTGCGGATTCCTCTGCGATTCTGGTAGGTTACGCGCCCCGCGCGGCGCCGAGCCGCTTCCAGAACGCGCCCCGACGCGCTCCGCAATGGCTCCGCAATGCTAGTGGCCTTCGAGGTCTCCCGGTGACCGAGCACCGCCTGCGTTCCATGACCGGCCGGGCAGATCCCGGCCCGCGGACGGTCGTGCGCTTCGCCGGGGACTCCGGCGACGGCATCCAGCTCCTCGGCAGCGAGTTCTCGAAGGGCGTGGCGCTCGAGCACCACGACCTCCTGACCCTGCCCGACTTCCCGGCCGAGATCCGCGCACCCGCCGGCTCGACGTTCGGCGTGTCGGCCTTCCAGATCCAGTTCGGCGGCGACGGCGTGCTGACGCCGGGCGACGAGGCCGACGTGCTGTTCGCCTTCAACCCGGCGGCGCTCAAGACCAACCTGCACACGCTGAAGCCCGGCGGCCTCATCGTGGCCGGCGAAGGCGCCTTTACCGACCGCAACCTGAAACGCGCCGGCTACGCGCAGAACCCGCTCGAAGACGGCTCGCTCGGCGGCTACCGCCTGATGCGCATCAACATGGCGCGCCTGTCGGCGGAGGCCGTGGCCGCCACGGGGGCGAACAAGAAGCAGGCCGGCCGCGCCAAGAACTTCTGGGCGCTCGGGCTCTGCTTCTGGCTGTTCGGGGGACGGCGGCAGCCGACCATCGACTGGCTCGAGGACAAGTTCGCCGGCGCACCGGAAATAGTGGCCTCGAACGTCGCCGCCCTGAATGCCGGGCATGCCTACGGCGAGACCATGGAGCTCGACGCCGGCGACGCGGCCCTCGGCGCACGCGGCGAACTGCATCACGGACTGTTCCGCACGATCACCGGGACCGACGCCATGGGCCTCGGCCTCGCCGCCGTGGCGGCGCTGTCGGGCCTGAAGATCACGTACTGTTCCTATCCGATCACGCCGGCGTCGGCGCTGCTGCACTTCCTCGCGTCGCTCAAGGGCCGGGGCATCGTGACCTTCCAGGCGGAAGACGAGATCGCGGCGGCGACGGCGGCGATCGGCGCGTCCTATGCCGGCGGCCTCGGCGTCACCACGAGTTCCGGACCCGGCATCGCGCTGAAGTCCGAGGCCCTCGGCCTCGCCGTGGCGGCCGAACTGCCGCTGCTGGCGATCGACGTACAGCGCGCCGGACCGTCCACGGGCATGCCGACGAAGCCCGAGCAGGCGGACCTCAACCTGGCGCTGTACGGCCGCCACGGGGAAGCCCCCCTGCCGGTGCTCGCCCCGGCCACGCCATCGGAGTGCTTCGACATCGTCATCGAGGCCGCGCGCATCGCGACCGACCACATGACCCCCGTGATGATCCTGTCCGACGCCTACATCGCCAACGCCGCCGAGCCCTGGGAGCTACCGGACGTGGACGGGTTGCCATCCATGGCGCCCACGTTCCGCACGGACCCGGAAGGGTTCGAACCCTTCGCCCGCGACCCCGAAACCCTCGCCCGCCCGTGGGCCACGCCGGGAACGCCGGGGCTCGCCCACCGCGTCGGCGGCATCGAACGCGCGAGCGGCAGCGGGAACATCTCCTACGACCCGGACAACCACCAGCGCATGACCGACCTGCGGGCGGAAAAAGTCGCCCGCGTCGCCCTCGACGGCCTCGACCACGAGATCGACAGCGGCGCACAACGGGGCGACCTCCTGGTCGTGGGCTGGGGCAGCACCTACGGCGCCATCGAGGAAGCGGTCACGCGCCTGAACCTGGCCGGCCTCGCCGTCGGACACCTCCACCTGCGGCAACTGTCTCCGCTGCCGCCCAACCTCGCCGCGATCCTGGCGCGCTTCGCCCACGTCGCCGTCGCCGAGCTGAACAGCGGGCAACTGGTGCGGCTGATCCGCAGCGAGTTCCTGGTCGATGCGCAGAGCATCAACCAGGTGAACGGCCTGCCCTTCAAGGTGTCCGATCTGGAGTCCGCCCTGCGGGACTGCCTGGAAGCGGGCGAACGCGGGCGCAAGCTCGCGCTGCGGACGGTCACGGGAACGGCCGGGACGATCGGTTGAGGAGCCTGTCTTGGCGGAACGACTGATACAGCTCACGCACCGCGACTTCGAGACCGACCAGGAGGTGCGCTGGTGCCCCGGGTGCGGCGACTACGCGATCCTGAAGTCCGTGCGCAAGGTGCTCGCCGAGGTCGGCACCGATCCCGACTCCGTCGTCTTCGTATCCGGCATCGGGTGCGCCGCGCGATTCCCGTATTACGTCGAAACGTACGGCATCCACTCCATTCACGGGCGCGCACCCTCTCTCGCGACCGGCATCAAACTGGCGAATCCGGACCTCGACGTCTGGGTGGTGGGCGGCGACGGCGACTTCCTGGCCATCGGCGGCAACCACCTGCTGCACGCCCTGCGCCGCAACGTGGACCTCAACCTGCTCCTGTTCAACAACGCGATCTACGGCCTGACCAAGGGCCAGGTTTCGCCCACCTCGACGCCGGGCACGCGTTCTCCCTCCACCCCCGGCGGCGTCTTCGACACCCCGGTGAACGCCACCGCGCTGGCCCTGGCCGCGGGCGGCGGCTTCGTCGCGCGCACCGCCGACATGCTGCAGGACCACCTGCCCGAAGTGCTGCTCCGCGCCCACGCCCACCAGGGCGCGTCGCTCGTGGAGATCCTCCAGAACTGCATCGTCTACAACGACAACGCCTTCGGCGACCTCGCCCGCAAGTCGAACCGCGCCGAAGCCACGGTGATCGTGCGTCACGGCGAACCGATGGTGTTCGGGGCGGGACGGGACAAAGGCCTGGTCTACGAGCCGGAGCGGGGCGGCTTCCGGATCACCTCCGACCTCTCGGAGGCGAGCCGGCACGACGAGACGAATCCGGCGCTTGCCGCCGCCCTCGCCCGCGTCGACGATCCCGCGCTACCCAAGCCGCTCGGCATCTTCTACTGCGCGCCGCGTACCGACTACACCACGGCGCTGCAGGAGCACGTGCCCTATCGGCCGCTGACCCGGGACGAGTTCCGGGAGGTGCTCCATGCCGGGAGCTGGACGGCGTAGACCTCGACGCCGGCCGGCACGAAACGCGGGTCGTACTCGAAGACCCCGACTGCACGGCGAGCATCCCAGGACACTGCCCCGATCCGGCGCTCCCACAGGATCACGCCCGCGTCAGTCACGAGGCGCCCTTGACCACGACCAGACCGACCACGACCAGACCGACCACGACCAGACCGACCACGACCAGACCGCCGCGGCCGGATCGCGTGCTCGGCGAAAGGGGGGTGGGGCGCGTGGCGCCCCCTGCGGCTACCAGCGGCCCCCGGAGGAGCGCCGATCCTCGCGCGGACGCGCCTGGTTGACGGTGAGCGTGCGTCCTTGCTGCGCGCTGCCGTTCAGTTCCTTGATGGCGCGGTCCGCCTCGCTGTTGTTCTGCATCTCGACGAAGCCGAAGCCCTTCGAGCGTCCCGTGTCGCGGTCCATGACGACCGTAACGTCGCTCACGCTTCCGTGTTCCCCGAACATCTCCGTCAGGTCTTCGGACGTCACGCTGTACGGCAGGTTGCCGACGTAAATTCTCAAGTTCTCATTCTCCTTTGCCAAATGCCCCGTGAGGGACGCTCCCGCATTTGCGGGCGGTGTGAGCCGAATCTCCATGGAACCTTCCACGAATAAACGCGGAGTTCCGACCGGCTTTGGTGGTCGGGGCGGCCGGATTTGAACCGGCGACCACCACACCCCCAGTGTGGTGCGCTACCAGGCTGCGCTACGCCCCGTGGGCGCGACATTCTACACGCGCCGTGCGCGCAACGTTCTACCCGACCCGCGCACGCGACATTCTACCCGACCCGTGCACGCTACATGGTACGCGGCCGGCAGAAGGCACGCGACCGAAGCCACTCCGCCCACTCGCCCGCTACCGGTTCCCAACCGATGCATGCACCACGCGCCATGCGCCACGAGGGCGCCGGCCGTTCAATACGCCTGCGCCGGCAGCCACGTCACCAGCGCCTCCCAGTTGAAGATCAGCGCGAGGCCCAGGAGTTGCAGCAGGATGAACGGCGCCACGCCCCGGTAGATGATCGGCGCGTCTATGCCGGGCGGGGCCACGCCTTTCAGGTAGAAGATGGCGAAACCGACGGGCGGGGTCAGGAAACTGGTCTGCAGGCAGACGGCGAACAGCACCGTGAACCACACCGGGTCGAAGCCCAGCAGTACGACGACCGGCGACACCAGCGGCAGGATGATGAGGGTCAGCTCGATCCAGTCGAGGAAGAAGCCGAGCAGGAACGTCACGAACAGGATGGTGATGACGATGCCCGTCGGCCCGAACGGCAGGTCCAGCAAGGTGCGCTCGATGAGTTCGTCGCCGCCGAGGCCGCGCAGCACCAGCGAATAGACCGTCGCGCCGATCAGGATGCCGAAGATGAACGCCGTGGTGCGGGTGGTTTCCCTTACCACCTCGGTCAGGACCCGGCGGTCGAGCGCCCGGTTGGCCCACGCCAGCAGCAACGCGCCCGCCGCGCCGACGCCGGCCGCTTCCGTCGGCGTCGCCAGCCCGAAGAAGATGCTGCCGAGCACCATCAGGATGAGACCGGCGGGCGGCAGGATGGCCACGGCGAGTTCGCCCACCGCGGCGAGGTTCAAGGGCTCGTCGGCGGATGCCCTCGGCGCGCCCTCCGGCCGCACGATGCCGTAGCCGAACAGGTAGAGCACGTAGAGACCGGACAGCAACAGCCCCGGGAAGAGCGCCCCCAGAAACAGGTCGCCGACCGGCATGGCCATCCGGTCCGCCATCAGCACCAGCATGATGCTCGGCGGGATGAGGATGCCGAGCGTGCCCACCGCGCAGACCGTGCCCGCCGCGAGGGAGCGGTCGTAGCCCTCCCGCAGCATGACCGGCAACCCCAGCAGCGCCAGTAGCACGACGGATGCCCCGATGATGCCGGTGGTGGCGGCAAGCAGGACGCCGATCAGCGTGATGGTGACCGCCAGCCCGCCCCCGGCGCGCCCGAACAGCCGCGCGAAGCTCTTCATCAGCCGGTTGGCGATCCCGGACCGGTCGAGCATGAGACCCATGAACACGAACATGGGCAACGCGACCATCACCCAGTTCTCCATCACGTTCCAGATGCGTTCGACGCCGATCGACGCGTAGCCCCAGTCGACGCCGATGGGGATGCCGAAGTCCACGTCCAGCACGATGGCGAGGGCGGTGAAGAGGATCGCGAGGCCGGCCAGGATCCATGCGATGGGGAAACCCGTGAAGACCAGGCCGATGAAGGCCGCGAACATCACGAGCGCGAGGATTTCGTTGGCCGGCATGGGTATTCGGTGCGCGGGGCCGGCGGACTACCGGCCGCCGCCCAGGAAGAGGAACTTCCAGAGCCGCGTCAGCCGGGAGAGCGCGGCGATACCGAGGAGCGCGAAGCCGGCCACGAGAACGCCCTTGATCGCCCATCGATAGGGCAATCCGCCGGGCGAGTTCGAGACCTCCCCCGTCGCGAAGCTGTCGGCGACGAACCGGGCGCCGTAGATCAGCATCAGCGCCACGAACGGCAGCACGAACAGCACGAGGCCGTAGAGGTCGATCCACGCCTGCGTCGTCGGGCGGAAGCGCTCGTGCAGCACGTCGACGCGCACGTGGGCGTCGGCCTGCAGCGCATACCCGAGCCCGAGCATGAAACCGACGGAGTAGAGGTGCCACTGGATCTCCTCGAACTCGATCCGCCCTTCCGCGAGGGCGTAGCGCAGCACCACGTTGCAGACGATGACGGTCAGCAGCGCGATCCACAGCCAGGACACCGCGTTGCCGACCGTCACCAGGATCCGATCGACGATCCGGGAAAACGGCGTGTCCGGCAGTTCGAGGGCGGCCAATCAGAAGTCCCGGGGCAGGTAGGCGAAGCGCTTCCACAAGGCGTATTCATCGCGAAACGCCTTCTGCGACGCGTGGATGGTCCGGAAGTCCTCGTCCCGCTCGGCCTCTTCCGCCATCACCTGCGCGGTCACGCGCTCGAGCTCGCGCAGGATCGGCAGCGGCAGGCGCACGGCGGTCACGCCCTTGTCGGGGAAACCGGCGAGTACCGCGCCCTGCACCGCTTCCGCCTTGGCCAGGTTGCGGGTGACGCCGGCCGTGCACGCCGTCTCGATGACGCCACGCTCCCTGTCGCCGAGGCCGTTCCAAACCTCCATGTTGACGACGAGGTGCGTCGAGGTCGCCGGCTGATGCCAGCCCGGGTAGTAGTTCAGCTTGGCGATGCGGTCGAAGCCGAGTTCCTGGTCCACGTTCGGCAGCGCGAACTCGGTCGCGTCGATGGCGCCCTTCTCCAGCGCCTGGAAGATCTCGCCGCCGGGCAGCATCGTGACGGACGCGCCCAACCGCTCGATCACCCTGCCGCCCAGTCCCGCGAACCGGATCTTCAGGCCCTCGAGATCGGCCAGCGACTCGATGGGCTTGCGGAACCAGCCGGCGGTCTCCGGACTGATGAGGCCGCAGAGCACGGGATGCACGCCGTACTTCCCGTACAACGCCTCACCGTGCTCGCGCCCGCCGCCCTCGAACCACCACGCCATGAACTCCCACGGTTCCATCCCGAAAGGCACCGCGCCGAGCAGGGGTGCCGCCGGGATCTTGCCCTGATCGTAGCCGAGCCAGGTATAGCCCGCGGGCACCTTCCCTTCGCGCACGGCATCGACGATGTTGAACGCCGGCACGATCTCGCCCGGCTCGTAGGGGCGCAGTTCCATCGCACCGCCGGACGCACGCCCGATGGCATCCGTCACCCACAGCACGTTGTCGCCGAGCACCTCGAGGTTGGTCGAGAAGGCCACCGGCACGCGCCAGCGCAGCGTTGCCGTCGCGCCGGTCGGGCCCGCGGCGGCCACCGGTCCGCCGTCGCCCGGCGGACGGATGGCCAGCGTGGCGAGCATCCCCGTCAGAAATGCGACCACCACCGCGACCAGCGCGGTCCTGTTGGTAATGCCCATGGCGTTCCGCCGATTCCGAGCGAGCAATTCCGAGCGAGACAGGGCGCCATTATCACCCGGTCTGGTACCATGCGGCGCCGACATTTTCGCTTCGGGGGGAAGGGAAAGATGAGTTCGCAGGAGATTCACGACCGGCTGTCGCATCCCGTCATCGACTCCGATGCCCACTGGCTCGAATTCGGGCCGATGATGAAGGAACGCATCGAGAAGATCGCGGGGCGCAAGGTCGCCGACTGCTTCGACGGCCTCGATTCGCTGATCGGCGAGGCGCAACGCCTCGGCCCGGAGGGTCGCCGACACCATCGCGCCGCCCACCCGGGGTTCTGGCAACTGCCCATGGCGAACGTCCGCGACCGCGCCACGGCAATGATGCCGAAGCTGCTCTACGAGCGCCTCGACGAACTCGGTCTCGACTTCTGCGTCATGTACCCGACCGGCGCCGCGGCCGTTACCGAGGACAAGGACCTGCAACGCCAGGCTCTGCGCGCCTTCAACACCTTCGCAGCGGAGTACTTCGCCGACTATTCCGACCGGCTGACGCCCGTGGCCGTCATCCCGACCGCCACGCCCGAGGAAGCCATCGAGGAGATCGAGTACGCGACGGGGACGCTCGGCATGAAGGCCGCCCTGTTCTCCGGGATGATCCCCCGGCCGGCGCCGGCGGCCGCCGACGGCGACGAGGGCGCCGCCAGGCTCGGGTACTGGTACGACGTGCTCGGCCTCGACAGCATCCACGATTACGATCCCCTCTGGCAGAAGTGTGTGGAACTCGGCATCTCGCCCACGTTCCACGCCGCCGGCCGCGGGTACGCCCTGCGCCGGTCGCCTTCCAACTTCACGTACAACCACATCGGGCATTTCGCCTCCACCGCCGAGGCCATCTGCAAGGCGATGTTCCTCGGGGGCGTCTCGCGCCGGTTCCCCACGCTGACCATGGCGTTCCTCGAGGGGGGCGTCAGCTACGCGTGCCAGCTCTACGCCGACCTCATCGGGCACTGGAACATCCGCAATCCCGAGGCGCTCGAGGTGGTCAACCCGGCGAACCTGGACGCTGAAGGCCTGATGGAACTGGCCCGGCGGTACGGTCCGCAGGACATGGCCCGGCTCATGGTCGACCGCGATGCGGCGCTCTACGCGGCCATCAACGCACAGGCGTCCGTGGACACCGGGGGCGAGGCGACCCTGGACGACTTCGCCGCCTGCGGCATCGAACGGGTCGAGGACTTCCGGGAGCTGTTCGGCAACTTCTACTTCGGCTGCGAAGCCGACGACCGGATGAACATCTGGGCCTTCAATGACCGCGTAAACCCGCTCGAGACGCGCATCAACGCCCTGTTCAGCTCCGACATCGGCCACTTCGACGTGGCGGACATGTCGGAAGTGCTCGAGGAGGCGTACGAGCTGGTCGAAGACGGGCTCATGACGCCCGACGACTTCAGGGCGTTCACCTTCACCAATCCCGTGCAGTTCTGGACGAGCGGCAACCGCGACTTCTTCAAGGGAACGGCGGTCGAGGCCGAGGTGGAGGCGCTGCTGGGCGGAGCAGAGATGGCCGCCGGCGGCTGACCGGCCGTCGCGTCAGCCGCGCAGGTCCTGGAGCACGTCCTCGAGTTCCGAGATCGTCTGGCGGATCAGCAGGCGCGACCGGATCTGGTCCTGCTTCGCCTCGCCGCCCGACAATTGCTGCCGGGCCCCGCCGATGGTGAAGCCCTGCTCGTACAACAGGGCGCGTATCTGGCGCACGACGATCACGTCCTGGCGCTGGTAGTAACGGCGGTTGCCGCGGCGCTTGTCCGGCCGCAACTGCTCGAACTCCCCTTCCCAATAGCGCAGTACGTGCGGCTTGACGTCGCACAGCTCGGAGACCTCGCCGATGGTGAAGTAACGCTTCCCCGGGATCGGGGGCAGTTCCCTATTCGGGGGCTCCAGCATGGGCCTCCACTCGCGCCTTCAGCTTTTGCCCCGGACGGAACGTCACCACGCGGCGGGCGGTAATGGGGATGTCCTCGCCGGTCTTCGGGTTGCGGCCCGGTCGTTCCCGCTTGTCCCGCAGGTCGAAGTTGCCGAAACCGGAGATCTTCACGGCTTCGTTGCGCGCGAGCGCGACGCGAATCTCCTCGAAGAAAAGCTCAACGACCTCCTTCGCTTCGCGCTTGTTGAGACCAAGCTCCTCGAAGAGGCCGTCTGCCATCCGGGCCTTGGTGAGGGTGTCGGGTCTCGCCGGCCGGTCGGAGAATTCGTTGTCGGCTTGATCGCTCACGGGCAGGTCAGCGCAGTCGAGCCCCGAAGTCGGTCTTCAGGCGTCGCAGCGCCATATCGATGTAGCGACTGATGTCCTCGTCCGCAAGCGTGCGCGATGGATGCTGCAAGGTCAACCCCAACCCGATGCTTTTTTCATAAGAATCAATGCCTTTTCCCTGATAGACATCAAAGACGGAAAACGCGCAGAGAATGTCCCCTAGGACATCCCGCACGGCGCTCTCCACGGACGCCGCGGCGACGCCCCGATCGACGACGATCGCCAGGTCGCGCCGCACCCGGGGAAACTTCGGAACGGTCCGATGCGTACGCGGCCGCTGGGCGACGAGTGCATCCGCGTCGAACTCGAAGACGAATACCGGAGTCTCGAGGTCCAGTTCGCTCTCGACTTCCGGATGCAGACGCCCGAACGAGCCGACTTGCCGTTCCCCGACGAAGACCGCCGCGGACTGCCCCGGGTGCAGCGCCCGATCGGTGGCCCGCTCGACCCGGTGCGGTTGGTCACCGACCTCGAGCAGCCGCTCGACGTCACCCTTCACGTCGTGGAAATCCATGGCCTCCCCGGGGACGGCCCAGGACTCCGGGAAGCGCGACCCGCAGGCCACCCCACCCACGCGCAGCACCATGGACGATTCCGGGGCGGCGCCAGGGCCCGCAGCGAAGCACTGGCCGATTTCGAACAGCCGCACGCGGCTTTGCTGACGGGCCAGGTTCGTCCGCAACGCGCCCGCCAGGCCAGGCAGCAGGCTCGTGCGCATGACGGACTGCTCCTGGGACATCGGGTTGGCGACGCGCACCGGCGCCGTGCCGGGGGCGAGCAGTTCGACGAGCCCCGGCTCCACGAAGCTGTACGTGATGGCCTCCCGGTAGCCCGACGCCACGAGGGCATTGGCCAGCGCGTCGGCGCGCACCGCGTCCCGGGAGATCTTGCGCAGGGGCAACGCCGCCGACGGATCGTTACGCCCGATGCGGTTGTAGCCGTACACGCGGCAGATCTCTTCGACGAGATCTTCCTCGAGCGCGATGTCGAAGCGGTGCGGAGGCACGGTCACGCGCCACTCGTTGCCCTGCTCGCCACCGCCGCGCCGCGGAGCGAACTCCAGCCGCTCGAAGATGCGCTCGATATCCCCGTCGGGGATGACCTCGCCGACCAGCATGTCCAGTCGACGACGACGCAGCCGGACACCGCCCGGCGCGGGCAAATGGGACCGGCTTTCCGTGACGGCCACGGGCCCGGCCGAGCCGCCCGCGACCTCGATCAGCAGCGCGACGGCACGCTCCATCGCCGCCGCCTGCAGCGTGTAGTCGACGCCGCGTTCGTAACGCTGCGAAGCGTCCGTCTGCAGGCCGTAGCGGCGGCCCGTGCCATGAATCGCGTCCGGGGCGAAATACGCGCACTCGAGGAAGATGTTCCGCGTCCGCGGACCGACCGCCGATGCGGCGCCCCCCATCACGCCGGCCATGCCGACGGGACCCCGCCCGTCCGTGATGAGCAGCGTGTATTCGTCCAGCGCGAGGTCGCTCCCGTCGAGCATCGCGAGGGTCTCGCCCCGCCGCGCCCGGCGCACGACGATGCGGTCCTGCAGGGCGTCCAGGTCGAAGGCGTGCATCGGTTGCCCGAGTTCGAGGAGCACGTAGTTCGTCACGTCGACGACGGCGTCTATGGACCGCAGCCCCGACCGGCGCAGGCGCTCGCTCAGCCACAGCGGTACGGGCCGGGTCGGGTCCACGCCCCGGATGACGCGTCCGAGGTAGCGGGGGCAGCTTTCGCCGGCGGCGATCTCGACCGGGAACCTGTCGTCGATGGCGACCGCGACCGGGACGCACTCCGGCGCCCGTACCGGGATGTCGTTCAGCACGCCCACTTCCCGCGCAATGCCCCGCAGCGACAGGCAGTCGCCCCGGTTGGGGGTGAGATCCAGCTCGATGCAGAGGTCGTCGAGCTCCAGCACCGCGGCAAGATCGTCTCCGGCGACACTTGTTTCCGGCAGCCCGAGGAGGCCGCTCGCGTCGTCGCCGAGACCGAGTTCCGACGCCGAGCAGAGCATGCCGCGCGACACCATCCCCCGGACCTCCCGTGCCGCAACGGTCAGCCCCGGCAGCGTCGCTCCGACCCTTGCGTAGGGCGCCTTCATGCCGGCGCGCACGTTGGGCGCGCCGCACACTACCTCGAACGTGCCCTCGCCATCCCCAACCACACAGACCGACAGGTGATCCGCATCCGGATGGTCCCTGCGGCTCAGCACGTCGCCCACCACGACGTTCGCGAAAGCGGGGTGCGCGGAAGCGACGCCATCGACCTCGAGGCCCGCGTTGGTCAACTGCTCGCAGAGCGCTTCGGTGTCCACACCCGGGTCCACCCATTCGCGCAGCCAGCGCTCGCTGAACTTCACGGCGCCGTCAACCGAACTGCTGCAGGAAGCGCTGATCGTTGTCGAACAGCACGCGCAGGTCGTCCACCCCGAAATAGAGCATGGCCAGCCGATCCGCGCCGAAGCCGAACGCGAACCCCGTGTACCGCTCCGGATCGATGCCCGACATCGCGAGCACGTTGGGATGCACCATCCCGCAACCCATGACTTCGAGCCAGCCGGTGTTCCCGCAGACCCGGCATCCCGCTCCCCCGCAGTGGACGCACTGCGCGTCGACCTCGGCGGACGGCTCGGTGAACGGGAAGTAGGACGGACGGAAGCGGACCTCGATCTCGCGGTCGTAGAACCGGTGCACGAAGCCCACGACGACGCCCTTCAGATCCGTAAAGCCGATGCCCTCGTCCACGACGAGACCCTCGACCTGGTGGAACATCGGAGTGTGGGTGATATCCGAGTCGCGCCGATAGACCCGGCCCGGACAGATGATGCGGATCGGCGGCGCCATCCGCTCCATCACGCGGACCTGAACCGGCGACGTATGCGTGCGCAGCACGTGGCCGTCCTCGAGGTAGAAGGTGTCCCACATCGCCCGCGCGGGATGGTTGGCGGGCAGGTTGAGCGCCTCGAAGTTGTGGTAGTCGTCCTCGATCTCCGGTCCCGTGACGACCTCGTACCCGGCCCCGACGAAGATCTCCTCGATGCGCCTGAGGGTCTGCGTGACCGGATGCAGGCTGCCGGCGCCCTGGCGCCGGCCGGGCAGGGTGACGTCGAGCGCCTCCTCGTCGAGCGCCCGGGCGAGCTGCTCCCGGGCAAGGGACGCGTCGCGCGCTTCGATCGCTTGCCCGACGGCGCGTTTTGCCGCGTTGATGTCGGCCCCGGCCGCCGGCCGTTCCGCCGGCGGCAACTTGCCGACGGATTTCAGCAGCCCGGTCAGCACGCCCTTGCGGCCGAGGAACCGTACGCGGATGTCTTCGAGGGTCCGCGCGTCGCCCGCGGCGGCCACCTCCTCGAGCGCACGCATCCTGACCGCGTCGAAATCCGGGCCCCTGCCATCCATCGTCGCTCTCCGGTCTCGAAGCGGCGATGCGCGCGCGGGACGCGGGAGTCCGCGGCCGGGCCGTTCGCCGCGCGACCCAGCCCTAGGCCGCCAGCGCTTCCCTGGCCCTGGTCGCCAACGCCCCGAACGCGTCCTTCTCGTGCAGCGCGAGATCCGCGAGCACCTTGCGGTCCATCTCGATGTCGGCCTTCTTGAGGCCGGCGATGAACCTGCTGTACGACAGGCCGTGCTCGCGGGCCTCCGCGTTGATGCGCACGATCCACAACGCCCGGAACTGGCGCTTCCGCTGGCGCCGGTCGCGGTAGGCGTACTGGCCGGCCTTGATGACCGCCTGCTTCGCTACCCGGAAACTGCGGCTGCGTTGCCCCTGGTAGCCCTTCGCGGCCTTGAGGACTTTCTTGCGCCGCGTCCTGGCGACGACGCCTCGCTTGACTCTGGTCACGTCTGCTGCCTCCCGTTGCCTAGCGCGCCTTGCCCGGCAGCATGCGATTCAGGCCGGCCTTGTCTCCGTCCGAGACCGGCGCCAGCCCGCGCAACTGACGTTTCCGCTTCGGCGCTTTCTTGGTCAGGATGTGGTTCTTGAAGGCCTTCTTGTGCTTGAAACCATCGGCCGTGCGGCGGAACCGTTTCGCCGCCCCGCGGTGTGTCTTGAGCTTCGGCATTCCCATGCTCCCGTTTCGTGCCGGCGGCGTCTCGCACGCCTGCCGGACTTGCCGTGCAACCCGCGATCCCCGCAACCCGGCTGCGTGCCGTGCTGCGCGGTGGACCGCGAGTGAATCCGTCTGTCCGCCCGCTTTCTTTTCTTTTCTTTCTTTTCTTGTCTTGCGCGATCTTCATTGCGCGATCTTCCTGCGCGATCTTCCGGCGCAAATCTCTGCCGCGCGATCTGCCGCAATCCGCCGCGAGCGACCCTCCGCAGGCGACGCTCTTCGGGCGCCGCTCCTGCCCGTCAGTTCTTGCGCCGGTTGCGCGGCGACAGAACCATCGTCATCTGGCGACCCTCGAACTTGGGCGATGTCTCCACCGCCCCGTAGGGTTCGAGGTCGTTCTCGATGCGCTTGAGCACCTTGGTGCCCAGTTCCGGGTGGACCATTTCCCGGCCGCGAAACCGGAGGATCACCTTGGCCTTGTCGCCGTCCTCCAGGAACCGGACGAGATTGCGCAGCTTGACCTGGTAGTCGCCCTCCTCCGTGCCCGGCCGGAACTTCATTTCCTTGACCTGGATCTGCTTCTGCTTCTTCCTCTGGGCCGTCTTGGCCTTCTTGAGATCGAAGAGGTGTTTGCCGTAGTCCATCACCTTGCAGACCGGAGGGTCGGCGTCGGGGGCAACGAGCACCAGGTCCAATCCTTCTTTCTTCGCCTCCCCGAGGGCGTCCTCCCGGGGGACGATGCCAACCTGCCCACCATCGGCGGCTACGAGGCGCACCTCCCTGGCGCGGATATCCTCGTTCAGTACGGCACGCGGCGGCTGGGCTTTCGCTGCTGATCTCTTGATAGGCAAACACTCCAAACGGTTTCCGGCGCGCCCCGCGGGACGGGACCGGGTTATCGGGGCCGCGATTTTACTGCCGGGACGGGCCGGAGAACAACCGTGACCCCCTCCGGGACGGGACACGGACCGCGGTTTTCACGCACTCTCCGCCCGTGGCCGCCCGCGGCCGGTTCCGGTTGAAGCCATCTCCGGCGGAGTGATACCGTACGCGGCCTGCAGGCGCGTAGCTCAGCCCGGTTAGAGCACCACCTTGACATGGTGGGGGTCGTTGGTTCGAATCCAATCGCGCCTACCAAGCCCGCCGGAGGAGCCAGGAAACCTCTGATCAAGCCCATCCATGGGCTTGATCAGGTCGCAAGACAAAACGCGGTTTCGTCTTGCTCCACAGATTCAATGGCTTACGCCATCGAATCTGGCGGCACATCCCTGTGCCGCGCTCTTGATCAGAGCTTCCCTAGAGGATCAGGCCGTCGGCGCCGGCGCCGTCAGTCGCCCTGACGCACCTCCGCTCCGCGCGGCAGTTCCGTGACGTTGGACCCGCTCCGGCTGGGGCCGACCCGGGGCCGCGCCTGCTCGCGGCGGCGCGACTCCTGCCACACCAGGTCCTCCACGTCCTCGATGGGCTCGTAGTCGACGACCAGCTCGAGGAGCTGTCGCATGCGTTCGCAGTCGAATTCCGCACCGGCGTGACCGATGCGCTCCAGGAACGCGTTCAGTTCCGGCCAGGGGATGAACTCCTCCCGGGCCCGCAGGATCATCGGGTGCCGCGTGCCGGTGACGTTCCTGCCGATCGCCAGCTCTTCGTAGAGCTTCTCCGCGGGACGCAGGCCGATGTAGCTGATCTCGACGTCGCCCTCCGGGTTGTCGTCATCACGCACCGTCACGCCCATGAGGGCGACGATCTTCTCGGCGAGGTCCTTCACCCGCACGGGCTTGCCCATGTCGAGGGCAAAGACGTCCCCGCCGTGGGCCATGGAGCCGGCCTGGATGACCAGGGAGACGGCTTCGTCGATGGTCATGAAATAGCGCGTGACCTCCGGGTGGGTGACGGTCACCGGACCGCCGCCGCGGATCTGCTCCAGAAACAGCGGCACGATGGACCCGGAAGCGCCGAGCACGTTGCCGAAGCGGACGATGGACAGCTTGGTGCCTTGGCCACGTTGCTGGAGCCCCTGCAGCACGAGCTCCGCCAGGCGCTTGGTGGCGCCCATGACGCTGTTGGGGTTCACGGCCTTGTCGGTCGACACGAGGACCATGTTCCCGACACCCGCCCGCAGACACTCCTCCGCCGTGTAGAGCGTGCCGAACACGTTGTTCTGGACACCCTCGATCATGTTGTATTCAACCAGGGGGACGTGCTTGTACGCCGCGGCGTGGTACACCGTGTCCACGCGATAGGACTCGAGCACGTCACGCACCCGTGCCCGATTGAGGACCGAGCCGATGAGCGGGACGACCAGATTGTCCGGCAACCCTTCCCGGGCGACCACCGCCCGCATCTCCTTGTCGATGTTGTACAGCGCGGCCTCGGACAGGTCCAGCAGGATCAGGCGGCGTGGCTTCTGCGTGAGAATCTGACGGCAGAGGGCGGACCCGATCGAGCCGCCGGCCCCCGTGACCAGGACGTTCTTGTCGCGTATGCACGTCTCGAGCAGGTCCTGCAGGGGCGGCACGGGGTCGCGGTCGAGCAGGTCCACCACGTCCACCTCGCTCACCTCGGTGAGCCCGACCTGCCCCGCGATCAACTTGGACACGTCGGGGATCGTCTGCACGCGTACGGGCAGCCGCGTCAGGCGCTCCATCACGCGCCGACGCTCCCGCCCCGGCGAGATCGTGAGCAACACGCGCGACACGCCGAGCGTATCGATCAGCCCGGGGAGGTCCGCGGAGCGATGGACCTCGAAGCCGTCGATCGAATGGCCCACGAGATCCGGGTTGTCGTCGACGAGGGCTACCGGCGCAATGCTGCCGTGCCCCCGGATCAGCGCCGCCAGGCGCGCCGCTTCGTAGGCTTCCCCGTAGACGACCACGCGCTGGCCGCGCGGACGCGCAGCGCCGGCGAGGATGCCGGCCGCGAACCGGCTGCCCGTTACGTAGACGAGCCCGAGCGCGAGAAACGCGATGCCGACCCGAACGGCCACGACGGCATCGATGGAGAAGGCGAGCACGGCGCTGACGAACACGGCGCACGGCAACAGCGTCCGCACCGCCGCCATGACCAGACCGAAGTCCATCACCCGGACGATCGTCCGGTACAGGCCGAGCCAGCCGAATGCGAGCAGAGCGACGAACCCCGCCACCGCCGCGAGCCCGAGCGCCACGCCCGCGGCGTCCGCGCCCACGACCCACAGGGAGAGCCAGAGCAATGCGGGCAACGCGAGGAGATCCGTCAGGATCATCGTCATCCGTCTGGCGTTCCGCGACATCTCGGAGCGACGACGGCCCCCGGGACCCTGCCCTGCCGGCACTTCCAAGTCCGTTCCCCAGCCTGCCGATGAGGCGATGCGTCAGTGTACTCGAAGCGCCTCGCCAGTGGCAGCGCGCGGCAGCCGGGCTGTCAGCCGGGCAGCCCGGCAGCGGCCGGGGCACATGCGTTTGCCATCGGCTCGCCCGCCGTGGATCATACGCGCGCCACCTGAACAAACATGAGGGAGAGAACATGCAAGACATGCAGCCCATGCAGCATCGTTTTCTGACCAACCGCCTCTACTCCCATCCCGCATTCGCGCGCAGTCGGCACTCAGCGCTCGCGGTACCGTTTCTCGCAGTGCTGGTACTCGCGATCGGCGGAGCCGCTCCGCCGGCCGCCGCGGAAACCGTCGAACAGGCCTCCGGCGCCCTCGAAGAGGTGGTCGTCGTCGGTTCCCGCCGGCGCGACCGTTCCGCCGCCGACTCGCCCGTGCCCGTGGACGTGATCGACGGCGACGAGTTCCTTGCCCACGGCGGCAGCGACCTGGACGATCTTCTGGCGGCGACCGTCCCGTCCTACAACGTCGCCCAGGAGCCCATCAGCGACGCCGCGACGTTCATCCGGCCCGCCACCCTGCGCTCCCTGCCCCCCGACGCCATCCTCGTGCTGCTGAACGGCAAGCGCCGACACCGCGCGGCGGTCATAGCGTTGCTGGGCGCCGGCATCTCGGGCGGATCGCAGGGACCGGACCTGTCGGTCATCCCCGCCATCGCCCTCGACCGGCTCGAAGTGCTGCGCGACGGGGCTTCCGCCCAATACGGCTCCGACGCGATCGCCGGCATCATGAACTTCGTCCTCAGGGAGGACGACAGCGGCGCCCGCGTGGACGCCAAGTGGGGCCAGTACTTCGAAGGGGACGGCGACGCGATCACGGTCGCGGCGAACGTGGGCCTGCCGCTCACCGACGCGGGCTTCGCCAACCTCAGCTTCGAGTGGAAGGAGGCCGATCCCACCAGCCGCAGCCGGCAGCGCGGCGACGCTCAGGGATTGATCGACGCCGGGAACGCCGCCGTGCGGCAACCGGCCGCACAGATATGGGGAGCCCCGGAGATTTCCGACGACTTCAAGCTGTTCGGCAACTTCGGCATCGACCTCGGCAACGGCAGCGAGGCCTACGCCTTCGGCAACTGGGCCGAACGCCAGGTGGAAGGCGGCTTCTACTACCGGAATCCCCACACCCGCAGCGGCGTGTTCCGCGGCCCGGCGCTCGAGGACGGGACCCCCACCGTGAAGGTCGCGGACCTGTCCGGCGACATGTCGGGCAACTGTCCGGTGGTGCGCATCATGGACAACAGGCCGGACGCGGGCGCGCTCGCGTCGATCCGCAGCGATCCGAACTGCTACTCCCTGATCGAGAAGTTCCCCGGCGGGTTCACCCCGCAGTTCGGCGGCTACGTGGACGATGTCGCGCTGACCGCCGGTCTGCGCGGCAACGTCGGCGACGGCTGGTACTACGACATCAGCGCCTCCGCCGGGCGCAGCAACGCCGAGTTCTACATCTACAACACGATCAACCCGCAGCTCCTGTCGCTGCGCAACGACATCCCCATCCACTACGACGCCGGCGCCTACACGGAGACCGACCGCGTGGCCAACTTCGACCTCTCGAAGCCGTTCGAAGTAGGCTGGTGGGGCCCGCTCAACGTGGCCTTCGGCCTCGAGTACCGGGACGAGACGTTCCGCATCCACAACGGCGAGCCGAACTCCTTCTTCATCGATCCGAATCTGGCGGCACAGGGCTTCGGCGTGGGATCCAACGGCTTCCCCGGCTTCCAGCCCGGCGACGCGGGCGAGAACACCGTGCGCGCCAAGGCGGTCTACATCGACCTCGAGTCCGACGTGACGGAACGCCTGCTGCTCGGCGCCGCGCTGCGCTACGAGGACTACTCCGAGTTCGGCACGACCCTCGACGGCAAGGTGGCGGCCCGCCTGCAGCTGTCGGAGAACTTCGCCCTGCGGGGCGCCGCCAGCACCGGCTTTCGGGTCCCGACCGCCGGGCAGGCGAACCTCCGCAACGTGACCACGGAATTCCAGGCCGGCATGCTCGCGGACATCGCCACGCTGCCGCCGACGAACCCGATCGCACAGCAGAAGGGCGCCGAACCGCTGACGCCGGAAGAGTCGGTGAACCTCACCTTCGGGGCGGTGTTCCACGCCGGCCCCCTCGACGTGACCATCGACTACTACAACATCGAGATCGAGGACCGGATTTCGTTCACGAGCCGGTTCCTGCTGACCGAAGACGACATCCAGGCATTGCTCGCGGCCGGCGTCTCCGACGCGACGAGCTTTGCCTCCGTGCGCTTCTTCTCCAACCAGCAGACGGTGGAGGCCTCGGGCGTCGACGTGGTCGCCACGTTGCCCTTCGACCTCGGTAGCGGCGTCTCGACGCTTACGCTGGCGGCGAACTGGTCGGACATCGAACTCTCCGAGTTCGACCCGAACTTCACCAGCGACAACCGGCGGCTGCAGATCGAGCAGGGACGTCCCGACTCGCGCTTCACGCTGACCTGGAACCACGTCCAGGGACGCTGGCGTTTCATGGCGCGGGCGCGCTACTACGGCGAGTACTACGACGCTCCGACCAACGACGGTTCGGTGTCCTTCCACCCCGAACCGGACTACCTGATCGACGCCGAGATCGCCCTGGAGGCCACGGATCAACTCTCCGTGCTCCTTGGGCTTTCCAACGCGTTCGACACCTACCCCGACACGAACCCCCACGGCGAGGTCGCGGGGCTGATCTATCCGGAACAGTCGCCCTTCGGCTTCAACGGCGGGTTCACGTACCTGCGCCTCAGCTACTCGCCCTGGTAGCAGGCCCGCAGCTCGCGCCGCCGGCCGCCCCGTGGCCGGCGGCGCGGCAACTCCACGGAGCGCGCCGGCCCCGCGGTCTGGCGCACCCATCACACGACCGGAAGCACACATGTCATTCGCCAACCCCATCGCGCTGCGCGGCGCCCCCGGCTCCCCTTACACCCGCAAGATGGTCGCCTTGCTGCGGTACCGCCGCATCCCGTACCGGCTCCTGATAGAAGGTACGGTGACGGGCGGCGAGGAACTCCCCCGGCCCAAGGTCTCCCTGCTGCCCACGTTCTTCTTCGCGGGAGCCGATGGCGAACTGGAGGCCGCCGTCGACTCCACGCCCATCATCCGGCGGCTGGAAGGCGACGCCCTCACGCGCTCGGTCATTCCCTCCGATCCGGCGCTCGCCTTCGTCAACTACCTGCTCGAAGACTACGCCGACGAGTGGCTGACCAAGGCGATGTTCCACTACCGCTGGCACTACGACGCCGACATCGCGCTGGCCGGCGAGGTCCTGCCCCGGTGGAGGAACATCTCCGGCAGCAACGCCGAGATCGCACCGATGTCGCAGTTCGTGCGCGACCGCCAGATAGGGCGGCTGTACGTCGTCGGCAGCAACGACACGACGGCGCCCGTCATCGAGAACAGTTACCGGCGCTTCCTCGATGCGCTCGACGCCCACATCCAGAGCGGGCCCTACCTTTTCGGACAGCGTCCCGCTTCCGCGGACTTCGGCCTGTACGGCCAGCTCACCCAGCTCGCCGCGTTCGACCCGACGCCGGCCCGGCTCACCGAGCGGCATGCGCCGCGCGTGGTGGCCTGGGTGCAACTCGTCGAAGACCTCTCCGGACTCGCTCCGGAGGAGGACGACTGGTTCGACCGCGACGCCCTGCCCGAGACGCTGACGGCGCTGCTCGCCGAGGTCGGGCGCACGTACGTGCCCGTCATGCTGGCGAACGCCAGGGCCTTCGAGGAGCAGGCCGAGACCGTCGAGGCGGAGGTCGAGGGGCTGCCCTGGGTGCAGCAGCCGTTCCCGTACCAGGCGAAGTGCCTGCAGTGGGTCCGGCAGGAGTACGCGCGCCTCGACGGCGCCGAGCGCGAAACCGTCGACCGGCTGCTCGACGGGACGGGCTGCGAGCGCCTGTTCTCGTAGGGGACGGGCTCGTCCCATCCCGGCGCGACCTGCGGTCGCGGCGCGACCTGCGGGTCGCGTTCCAGTTCGGCTGCGCCGAACTGCCTCACGAAGGCCGCCCCCGTACGCAAGTCAGTCCTGCCGCACCGCGTCCCGCGCGAACAGCCGTGTCCCGAGTTCCGAAGCGAGGGTGTACTCGCCCCTTGGTGTGAAGAGGCGCAGCTCGAAACCGGGCGCTGCCCCTGCGACCACGTCCACCGGAACGCCGAGCCTCCGATACAGCCCCGCCAGGCCGTCCGGTTCGGGG
Organism: Pseudomonadales bacterium; assembly: GCA_963664635.1. Lineage (GTDB taxonomy): Bacteria > Pseudomonadota > Gammaproteobacteria > Pseudomonadales > Azotimanducaceae > VXNE01. Next base: position 4,066,326 of record OY761542.1, read on the forward strand.
TGCTCGGCCTGGAACGACAGCAGTTCCAGGCCCTGGGCGGAAGTCGCGGACGGATGCGGCGTCGCACCCCAATCGATGAAGAACGGCACCTGGTCCGCGTATGCGTGCTCCCCCAGGAACAGTGAGGTCCACGTGAGCAGGGCGCCGTCCGGCGTCGTTCTCGAACCCGCCGCGGGACCCGCCGCGGACAGCGCCGCCGCCGCCACCGCGGCCATGGTTGCCGGCATGTCGGCCGTGCCGGCGGCAAATCCCCCGATACTCGGCTCCCCGTGCGCCGCCAGCCGCGCACCGAGGCCGCGCGGCCGGTCGAGCGCGGGATCGGGTCCCATGACCTCCAGATAGACGCCGTCGCCAAGCGATGCCAGCAGGTTGGCCGTCCCGAGGCCCGGATGGGCGCCACCCACGGTGAGCGTGACGCCCGTTTCCGCCGCGAACCGCTCCCCGAACGGTCCCAGGCCCGCGGTCAGGAGGATGATGTGGTCGAGCATGAACGAGTTCCGATATCGTTGAACGCCCGCATGTTGGACCGGCGGGGTCCACATTGCACCGTTCGCCCGAGGAGGACCCGATGGCTACGAACCGCAGACCCTTGAGACAGGACGACATCTACCGGGCAAAGTACGTCATGGGCGGCGCCCTGTCCCCCGACGGATCCCAGGCCGTCTACGTCCTGTCCGAGACCGTCGGCGGCGGCGACGACGAGCGGCAGTCGGGTTCCCTGTGGCGGGTCGCCACCCGGGGCGGCCGGGCACGCCGACTTACCGCGGAGGCGGGTGACGACTCGAGCCCCCGCTTCGCCCCGGACGGCAAGTCGGTCTTCTTCCTGTCCAGCCGCTCCGATGTCCAGCACTCCGACGTGCAACAGTTGTACCGAATTGCGCTCGACGGGGGCGAAGCCCGGCAGCTCACCCGCCTGCCGCAGGGCGTCACCGCCTTCGACCTCTCGCCGGACGGACGGACCCTCGCCTTCGCCGCCCTCGCGGGGCCGCCCACCCAGCCGGGGCCGAACGACCACGTGCGCATCACCCGAAGCTGGTTCCGCTTCGACGGGTTGGGGTATCTCCACGATTTCGGCCAGGCCGTCCATCTCATGCCGAGCCGCGGCGGCAAGCCCAGGGCCATCACCGGTTTCGAAGGCGTCATCGCCGACATCGCCTGGTCCCCGGACGGGACACGCATCGCCTATCACCTCACGGGCGCGCAGGAACACGAATTCATGGGAGGCAGCCTGCGCGTTGTCGATGTCGAGAGCAGGCAGGACGAGACCCTGATCGAGACACCGATGCTGCAGGCTCTCTTCTGGTGCGATCCCGAGCGCCTGGGGTACCTGGCTTCGCCCGGCGGCAGCTTCGCGCGCCAGCCCCAGCTACATGTCGTCGGCACGCGGGGCAAACGGCCCCGATCACGCAGCGCCGGGCTGGATCTCCCGGTCGGAGGACTCTTCCAGATCAACTCTCCCGCCGCCCGCGCAACGTCGAAACCCGTCGTCGACGCCGGCGGCGCCGCCGCCTTCCTGCCCGTCTGCAACGGCGGCGAGGGGCACATCTACCGCTTCGCGCTCACGGGGCGCGAAGACTGCGCGGCCGTGGCCAAGGGTCCGCGCATCGCTACACTGCTGGACGGCAACGACCGCCACCTGCTGCTCGCCGTCCAGACGCCCAACACGCCACCCGAACTCGTCCTGTTCGATCACGCCACGCGCGCCGAGCACGCACTGACGAGTCACAACCGGAGCTGGCGGGCGCGCATCTCGTGGCCCGAAATCGAAGCGATGACAGTGCCGGTGAAGCGGGGCGTCGAGGTGGAGGGCTGGGTGCTCAAGCCCCCGGGCGGCACGCCGCCGTACAAGACCGTGCTCTACATTCACGGCGGCCCGCACGCGGCCTTTGGACTTGGCTTCAACGCCGATTTCCAGGAACTGGCCGGCGCGGGCTACGCACTCGCCTGGTGCAACCCCCGCGGCTCCACCGGCTACGGCGACGCGTTCTCCACCGCGATCCTCGGCCGCTGGGGCAAGCCGGAGCACCAGGATTTCGATGCCTTTCTGGACCGGCTGGTCGAGACCGGCGTCGCCGACCCCGACCGGCTTGGCGTCACCGGCGTATCCGGCGGCGGGCACCTCTCCGCCTGGCTCATCGGCAATTCCCGGCGCTTCCGGGCGGCCGTCCCCGAACAGGGGGTCTACAACATGCTCAGCATGTGGGGCGTCTCCGACGCCGGCACGGCGTTGATCAGCCTAGAGATGGGAGGCGAGCCCCACCGGATTCCGGACCGGTACTGGGCGCTGTCGCCGCTCGCCCACGCGCACAAGTGCCGCACGCCCACGCTGCTCATCCAGGGCGAGAACGACCTCCGCTGCCCCATGCAGCAGGCGGAGGAGTTCTACACCGCCCTCAGGCACGGAGGCTGCGAAGTCGAGCTGTTGCGGTTGCAGAACTGCTCGCACGGCCTGGAGGTCTCCGGGCCTCCGCCCCTGCGACGCTATCGCATGAACGCAATGCGCGAGTGGTTCGACAGGCACATGGCCTGATTGCCGCGGCCCTGAGCGGTCCCACCCGCTCACCCGAGCGCCGGCAGCACCTCGTCCGTCAGGCGCAGGAAGGACTCGTGGCTGAGCGGGGCGGCGAGCAGGTAATCGAGCGGGAGCTCTTCCTCGAGGCGCCGGAGTTCGTCGATGACCCGCGGCGCCGACCCGTGCACGATGATTTCGTCCACGTACCGCTGCACCGGGTCGCTGGCCCGCGTAACCCGTGGCGCCCCCTGTGGCGTATGCGTCTTCGGGTTCGCATACGAGCCGACCGTCCAGCGCGCGCCGGCCCGCGCGATCTCCTCCGCCTCCGCGTCCGTCCGCCCGATCGCGACCAACCGCGCCATCGGCGTGTCCTGGCCGGGGTCATGGCCATGTTCGTCGAGCCCGCGCCGGTACGCGCGGTACTTCTCGCCGAGTTCGCCGTGGGGAGCGTGGGGGTCCATGAGGATGGCGTGACCCTGGCCGGCCGACCACTCGATGGCCTCCGGCGAGGACGACGCGATCCACACCGGCGGATGCGGTTTCTGCAGGGGCTTCGGCAGGATCTCGACGTCCCGCAGGCGGTGGAACCGGCCGTCATAGTCGAGGCGCTCGTCGCACCACGCCCGCAGCACGATGTCCACGTTCTCACGGAAGCGGGCGTACGACTCTTCCCGCGGGACGCCGAACACCTCGAACTCCTTCGCGTCGAAGCCCCGGCCCGCGCCCCAGTTCACGCGCCCCCCCGACAGCACGTCGAGCAGGGCCACCTCCTCCGCCAGCCGGGTGGGATGGTAGAGCGCGGCGAGGGAGACCCCGGTCCCGATGCGCAGGTTCTCCGTGATGCCGGCGACGTGCATGCCCATCAGGTGCACCGACGGGCACACGCTGTAGGTCGAGAAGTGGTGCTCCGCCAGCCAGACCGCATCGTAGCCCGAGCGGTCCATGATGCGGATCCGGTCGAGCGCCCGCTCGTACACGGTCGGCAGTGCGACGCGCCCCTTCTGCCAACTGAAGAACTGGAGGACGCCGAATTTCAAGCGCCGCCCTCCCCGGCGGACGCCTCCGGCGTCCCGAGCGGCGTGAGATCCTCGTACTCCGGCTCCTCGCCGCGGGACTGCGCCTCGAAGTACTTCGCCATCTCGCCGCCATGACTGACCGCGCCCATCCACACCCGCTGATAGGCGAGCGTCTCCCGCACGCCATGGTCGCGCCCGTAGTTCAGCATGTGCTTGGTGCTCGTCACCGCGAGCGGCGACTTCGACGCGATCTGCCCCGCGATGCCGCGCACGGTCTCCCGCATCGACTCGCGGGTCTCGAACACCGCGTTGACGAGTCCGACCTCCTTCGCCTCCTCCGCGTACATGCGGCGGCCCGTGTAGGCGAGTTCGCGCATCAGGCCGTCCGGAATCAGCAGCGGCAGGCGTTGCAGGGTGCCGACGTCGGCGGCGAGGCCGATGTTGATCTCCTGGATGCAGAAGAAGGCATCCGCGGTGCAATAGCGCATGTCGCAGGCGGCGACCATGTCCACGGCGCCGCCGATGCAGCCGCCCTGTACGGCCGCGATGACCGGGATGCGCACGTCCTGCAGGACGCTGAAGGCGTCCTGGAAGCGGCCGATGCCGCGGATCCCGGCTTCGCCGAGACGGCCGCGGTCCCGCGTCACGGGGGGCGCGGCCTCGGTAAACACCTTGAGGTCCATCCCCGACGAGAAGTGCTTGCCCGCGGACGACAGGACGAGCACGCGTGCGTCGCCGGCAGCGTCCAATTCGGCCACCGCCGCCGGGAACTCCTCCCAGAACGCCGGGGGCATCCGGTTGAACTCCTCCGGGCAGGACAGCTCGATGCTGCCGATCCCCTGCGATTTGGCAACGCGCAGTCTCGTGTACGTCATGTCCTCTCCAACGACGGACCGCCCCCCGCGGGGCAACGGGCGGCAATGTTACCGCAGCCGCTTTCGCCGCTTTTCGCCGCTTTCGCCGCTTTCGCCGCTCGCCGCTTTCGCCCTTTTCGCCACTGGGCCCGGTCCTGCGGTAATCTCCCGGGCCATGAACGGACGGAGTTTGACCGACGCGCAGGTCGCACGATACGAACGCGACGGCTTCCTGGTGCTCCGCGGGCAGTTCGACGACGCCGAGATCGCGACGTTCGAGCGGGCGTACCCGAAACACGGGTGGCACACGTCGGGACCGGCGGGCAAGACCTACCCGGAACCCGCACGCTACACGCTCGCCCGCAGTTGCATGGCCGACCCGGACCTCGCGTCCATCGCCGAGGACCCGCGCGTGCTCCCGCCCGTGACGACCCTGCTCGGCGACGCTCCGGTCCTGACCGCGTTCGTCCTCTACGACCGTACGCCCGGGGGCCCGCCCATCCCCAAGCACAACGACTACAAGCGCTGGCGGCCCGTGGGCTCGTCGATGCACTGGCTGTTCGCCATCGTGCCCTTCACGGACTACGACGACGAGGCCGGTCCGCTGTTCGTGTCGCCCGGTTCGCACCGGCCGGAGCGCGTCCGCGACATCGGGGGACGCGCGCTGCACGTCGAGCCGCCGCCCACGCCGGACGACGACACGTTCGTGGACCCGGAGCTTGCCCGCGGCGACCTGCTCCTGATGAACATGCACTGCTGGCACCGGGCGGCGGCGAACCGGTCCAAGCGCCCGCGCGCGGGCTTCTTCAACAAGTACGCCGCGAAGAGCTTTCCGCCGGCGACGGGCTACTACGTGTTCAACGACGCGGCGTACGAAGCCCTCTCGCCCGAGAGCCGGAAGCTGGTCGCCGTGCACTCGGACAAGCCGGTCGCGACGACGCGCATGCTGCTCCAGCGAAACGGGCGGGACGCGCCCGAGTTCTTCTTCGTGCGCGACGAGACCGGGAGTCTCGGCCTGCCCGGGGGCCCCACCTTCCACGAGCACGCGATTCCCGATTGGGACCATGGCAACTACATCGCGGCCGCGCATGCCGCGATGCGCGAGCAGGTGAAGATCGAGACCCCCTGGGCGACGTACGTCGGCGACTACGAGGAGGGCGCCGCGCTGTCGCGCGTGTATGCCTACGAGATGCGCGGCTACGGGTTCCCCGTGCCTTACCGGGGGGAGTGGCTGTCCAGGGACGACGTCCTCGGCGGCAGCTTCGCCCAGGACTACGTCGGCAAGGCGGCGACCGAGTGGCTGCGCCCGGACCTGACCCGTGGCAAGGGCGTCTCCCAGGCACAGGCCCGCGTCGACCAGTACGCGTACTGAACGCCGCAGGACCGGTGCGGACGCCGGCCGGCGGTTGCCCCTACCAGTCGAACCCGACGGTGACGCGGAGGTAGGCGACGCGCCCCGCGAGACCGAAGGGCGTGTCCACCGGGTAGCGGACGCCCCACAGCAGGTTCGAGAGGTGCGTCTTCTCCAGTTCCGTCGGCAGCTCGTCGGCGACGTTGTTGACGCCGATCGCGGCCCGCACGGAACCCATCCCCAGGCGCGCCTCGATGTCCACCGTCGTCGCTCCGTCGATAGTGACCATGCCCGTGTCGAGGGGGTGCTGCGTCGTCTTCCCGTAGTGGTTGGCGCGCAGCAGCAGGCCGAACGTGCCCCTTTCCCAGTCGGCGGTGAGATTCCCCTGGCGGCGGGGCTGCCCGCGCTCGAGGGTGTCGGCCGCCCAGCCGCCGAAGTAGTCGGCGAAGACGCGGCCCGCCGGCGCGCCCGCGGGGAGGCGTTCGCCCGCGATCCCGGTCTTGCCGGCGTTCGCGTTCGCGGACAGCCAGAGATAGCCGCCGGCCACCGGAACGCCCCAGCGCGCGGTCAGGTCCGCCCCGCGGGTCTCCGTGTCCACCCCGTTGAAGAAGAACGCCGCCGTCGACACGCGCTCCGCGTCGCACACCGGGACCCCCGCGCAGCCGAGGCCGCGCGACCGCACCACGCGCTCCTCGATGTCCGTCCGGTACACGTCGAGAGTGACCCGGAAGTCGTCCAACGGTGCGTACACGAGTCCGGCGCTCCAGTTCTCCGCGGTCTCGTGCCGCAGGGAGCGCACTCCAAAGGCCCGCGAAATCGCGTGTCCCTCGTTCGCGGAAAAAACGGTGGTCAGCCCTTCCTGGCTGCCGACGAACACGATGGAGTTGAAGCGCCGCTGCGCCAGGCTCGGCGCGCGGAAGCCCGTGGACACCGCGGCCCGCAGGGCGAACCCGGCCGCGAGCCGCAGGTGCGCCGCGACCTTGCCCGTCGTCCGCGACCCCGCATCGCTGTAGTTCTCGGCGCGTAGCGCGAAGGCCACCGACAGGGGCGGGAGCGGCCGCGTCTCGAGTTCCAGGTAGGCCGCCTGGCTCTGGCGGCTGTCGTCCGACAGCGCGGCGTTGCGGGGACTGTAGCCGGGATAGCCCTGGAAGCCGCAGGCGGCGACCGTTCCCGTCAGCGGGCGGCCGTCCGGCGCGACCGCAAACGCCCCGTGGTCGTCGGCATGCGGGAGTCCGCACGACCAGGCCGCCTCGTCGCCGGCGATCTGTCCGTAGCCTTCGTGCCGATGCTCGACCCCGGCCGCGAACGCGGTCAGTACGCTGTCCTCGAACGCGCGCCGGGCGTCGAGATTCACGGTGAGCTGATCGAACTCGATGCCGCCGCTGTGCCCGGACAACGGGCCCGCATTGGCCACGATGTCCGCGCTGCCGGCGTCCGGGTTGCGGTGCAGGTACTGCGCGCCGATCGACGCGTTGATGGAGCCCGACACCCCGAAACCGTACTCGTTCCTGCCGTAGACGGCGCTGGCGTCGAGGTCCCAGTCGGCGAGCGTGCGGCGCATGCCGGCCGCGAAGGAGACGTCGTCGATGCGGGTTTCCTCGTACGGCAGGAAGCCGTCCGGATAGACGGGGTGCGTGTTGCGCTCGTGGAAATTGATGAAGTTGGGCGCCACGAAGTCCCAGACCGGATCGCCGGAGTCCAGGCCCTCCCAGTAGTTGTACCGGAACCGGTACGCGCCGCTCGACCGTCCTTCGCGCCGCGACACGCCGCCGAACGCGTACAGCTCCGCGTCCCCGACCGGCAGTCCCGCGTTCACGAACAGCGACCGGCCCCGCACCGCGGGCGAGCTGGCGGTGATGAGTTCGTCCTGGAAGTTGGGGTCGTGGCCGCCGTTGCCGCCGTTGCGCCGCAGCGGCTTCTCGTCGTGCCACTCGCCGGCTACGTGCACGAAGCCCTCGGCGCCGAGCGGCAGTCCACCGTGAAACGACACGCTCCGCGACGAACCGTCGCCCCCGCCTTCGCCGCCGTAAACGGTCACGTCGCCGCCCTCCGCCTCGTCGCGCAGGACCAGGTTGAGAACGCCCGCGATGGCGTCCGACCCGTACTGCGCCGCCGCGCCGTCGCGCAGGACCTCGACGCGCGCGAGGGCGGCGGCCGGCAGGCTGCGCAGGTCCGTGCCCCCGGTGCCGTAGCCGATCACGCCGTCCAGGATCCGGAGCCACGCCATGCCGTGGCGGCGCTTGCCGTTGACGAGCACCAGGGTCTGGTCCGGCGCCAGGCCCCGCAGCGTCGCCGCGCTGTGCGCGGCGCCGTCGCCCACCGCGAGCCGCGAGTAGTTGAACGACGGGGCGAGCTTGGTCAGCGCGGCGCCGAGATCGATCTCTCCGGCGCGTTCGAGTTCCGGGCCCTGAAACACGTCCACGCCGACGGGCAGGTCGTCGGCCCGGCTCTCGATGCGCGCCCGGCTGCCGACGACGACAACGATCTCTTCGATCCCGGGATGCTCCGGAGCATCCCCCGTCGCCGGCTCCTGGGCGACCGCGGCGGTGGTCAGGATGCCGGCGGCCAGTCCCGCTGCGAGCCGACCGCAGCGCATCCTGCCGAAAGCCGCTCGGGACATGGGATCCCGCCCTGCAGATCCGATCCCGGCGAAGATACTCCCTCCCTTGCGGAACGGCGAGAGAGAGATGGGCGCGCGGCATGCGCGGGCAACGCAAGCCGAGCCCGGCGAACGGTCGCCCCACCCGGCGGGGCCATGATGTAATGGCGGCTCCCCGAGCCGCGATCCCATCGATGCAGGCACCTTCCGAGTTTCGCGTCGTCGCGAACTACGCGCCGGCGGGCGATCAACCTGCCGCCATCGGTGCGCTGGTGGAGGGGCTGGAGGACGGTCTGGCGCACCAGACACTGCTGGGGGTCACCGGCTCCGGCAAGACCTTCGCGGTCGCCAAGGTCATCGAGGCGGTGCAGCGTCCGACGCTGGTGCTGGCCCACAACAAGACCCTCGCGGCACAGCTCTACGGGGAGTTCCGCGAGTTCTTCCCGTACAACGCGGTCGAGTACTTCGTTTCCTACTACGACTACTACCAGCCCGAGGCCTACGTCCCCGCCTCCGACACGTACATCGAGAAGGACGCGTCGATCAACTCCCACATCGAGCAGATGCGCCTGTCCGCCACCAAGGCGGTGCTCGAGCGGCGCGACACGATCATCGTCGCGTCCGTGTCCGCCATCTACGGTCTCGGGGATCCCCAGTCCTACCTGCGCATGGTCCTGCACCTCGACCGAGGCGACCGCGTCGATCAGCGCTACATCCTCATGCGGCTGGCGGAACTGCAGTACACGCGCAACGACACGGCGTTCCAGCGCGGGGCGTACCGGGTCCGGGGGGACGTCATCGACGTGTTCCCGGCCGAGTCGGAGAAGGAGGCGGTGCGCGTCGAACTGTTCGACGACGAGGTCGAAAACCTGTCGCTGTTCGACCCGCTGACCGGCGAGGTGCTGCAACGCGTGGCGCGCTACACGGTATTCCCGAAGACGCACTACGTGACGCCGCGGGAGCGCATCCTGGCGGTCGTCGACGACATCCGCGAGGAGCTGGTCGAGCGGGTCAAGTTCCTCCGGGAACGCGACAAGCTCGTCGAAGCGCAGCGGCTGGAACAGCGTACCCGCTTCGACCTCGAGATGATCAAGGAGGTCGGCTACTGCAGCGGCATCGAAAACTACTCCCGATACCTGTCCGGACGCCAGGAGGGCCAGCCGCCACCGACGCTGTTCGACTACCTGCCGAAGAACGCCCTGCTCGTGCTCGACGAGTCCCACGTCACCATCCCCCAGCTCGGCGGCATGTACAAGGGCGACCGGTCACGCAAGGAAACGCTGGTGGAATACGGCTTCCGGCTGCCGTCCGCCCTCGACAACCGGCCGCTCCGGTTCGACGAATGGGAAGGACTGGCGCCACAGATGCTGTTCGTCTCGGCGACTCCCGGGCCTTACGAGGGTCAATATTCCGGACAGGTCGTGGAACAGGTGGTCCGTCCCACGGGCCTGGTCGACCCCGAGGTCACCATCCGGCCCGCCTCCACGCAGGTCGACGACCTCTTCGAGGAGATTCGCGTCACCGTCGCGCGGGGCGAGCGCGTCCTGGTGACGACGCTGACCAAGCGCATGGCCGAGGACCTGACCGACTATCTGGACGAACACGGCTTGCGCGTCCGCTACCTGCATTCCGACATCGACACCGTCGAGCGCATGGAGATCGTGCGCGACCTGCGCCTCGGCGTGTTCGACGTGCTCGTGGGCATCAACCTCCTGCGCGAAGGACTCGACATGCCGGAGGTCTCGCTGGTGGCCATTCTCGATGCGGACAAGGAAGGGTTCCTGCGGGCCGAGCGCTCCCTCATCCAGACGATCGGCCGCGCCGCGCGCCACCTGCACGGCCGCGCGATCCTCTACGCCGACACGATCACGAGGTCCATGCAGGCCGCCATCGACGAGACCGATCGCCGCCGCAAGAAGCAGCTCGAGTTCAACGCCGAACACGGCATCACGCCGGTGGGCATCGTCAAGGAGATTCCGGACATCATGGAAGGCGCCCGGGCCGCTCCGGGCATGCCCAGGACCCGCGGACGCAAGGCGGAGCGCAAGCGGGACAAGGCGCTGCCGCAGGATCCCGCGGCCCTCGGCAAGCTGCTCGCGAAGCTCGAGGAGGACATGTTCGAGCGGGCACGCAACCTGGAGTTCGAGGAAGCCGCCGCGTTGCGCGACGAGATCGCATCCCTGCGCGACCGGCAGCTCATGGCCTCGTAGGAGCTTGCGCCGTAGGAGTTTCGCACCGCGAAACTTCCACCCATCCATGAGGATGGGCCGCGACCTGATAGGCTATCGGGAAACCGAAGCGGGAAGCAGCGATGCCCGAGACCGGCGACTCCTCACGCAAGCTCGTGCGTTTCTGGACGTGGCGCGACAACCTTCATCAACGGCTTAGCGCAACGCACGCGGAAGACGCAGCCCATCACGACGCGTTCGTCGCGCGGGCGCGGGAACTCCGGGACGAGATCGAGTTCCTGGCCCGGAACGGGTTGAACGAGGGCGCCGCGGAGGCCCTCGGCACGCTGGCCGAACAGGACATGGCCGACTTCTGCATCATGGTCGACCTCGCGGCCGACGTGTCGATCGACGGAGTCGCCGCGCTCGACGCCGAGACGCGGCTGCACCTCACGGAGTTCCTCGACGGCGAACCGTGGCATTCCCTCGCGGTCGACACGGACATGACCGTAGCGCTCGCGATGATCGAAGATGTCGCCGCCGGCGCCGAAGACCGGCCCTGGTACGCGGTTTCGCCGAACCTCATGCGCGTCACGGCGCGCGTCCTCGACCAGGCGAACGCCGAGCAGGTCCGGCGCTTCGCCGCCGAACTGAACGCGCTGCACGAGGCGAGCGGCACGTCCGTCCCGGCGGACGCGGCCGAGATCATCGGCTACATCGTGGAGCAGGCCGCCAACCGGGTGGGCCTGCGCCCTCCCGAACTCTCCATCTGACCCGACCGCAGGTCGCGCGTCAGCGCGCGATGTCCAGCCGGTAGGGCGGCAGCGAGTCGAGGAGCGCCCGCCCGTAACGCGCCGTGACGATGCGGCGATCGAGCAGCGTGATCCGGCCCCGATCCTCCTCGTGGCGAATCAGCCGCCCGCAGGCCTGGACGAGCCGCATCGCCGCGTCGGGGACGGCGACCTCGAAGAACGGGTTCCTGCCCTGGCTCTCGAGCCACTCGCCAAACGCCTGCTCGACCGGATCCTCCGGAACGGAGAACGGCAGCTTTGCGATCACGACGTGGCGGCAGTAGTCGTTCGGCAGGTCGATGCCCTCCGCGAAGCTCGCGACGCCCAGGACGTAGCTCGGCTCGCCGCCGTCCACCGCACCGCGATGGTCGTCCAGCAACGCCTGTTTCGAGCGCTCGCCCTGCACGTGACACCGGTCCGCGGTCTTGCGCGGCAGGGCCTCGCGAACCCCGTGGAGCTGACGCCACGAGGAGAACAGCACCAGGGCGCTCTGCTCCTGTTCCAGCAGGCCCGGCAGCAAGCGCGCGATCTCCGCGGTGTGCGCGGCGGGATCGCGCGGATCCGACGCCATTTCCGGGACGTGGAACGTCGCGAGCCGCGGGAAGTCGAACGGACTCGGCACGAAGCGCAGGTCGGCGTGCTCCGAGAGACCGGCCCGCTCGACGAAGCGGTCGAAGTTGCCCAGGGCGCGCAGCGTGGCCGACGTGCACAGGACGCCGTAACACCGGTTCCACAGCGTCTCTTCGAGAATCCGGCCGGGGTCGAGGGGGGCCGACACCAGCTCGAAGTCCGCGCCGACCTCGAAGCGGAGACGGGCGATCCAGCGCGCGGCCAGGTGGGTCTCCCCCGACCCCGCGCTCCCGTAGTCCCGGAACAGCGCGGCCTCCGCGGCGGCGCGGGCCCCCAGTTGGCCCACCGGGCCGAGCCACTCCTCCGCGTCCTGCGCGTGCTCCCAGCGCCGTTCGCCGAGCGACGCTTCCTCCAGGTACGCGTGCAGCGTCTCGAGCCGGCCCGCGACGGTCTCCAGGTACCCGGAAAGCGCGCCGCACGGCTCGGCGAGCTCCTCCGGCACGCGTCCCAGCGCGAAACGATGGTGGCCGCGCTCCTCCGAGGCGGGCGTGAACTCGTGCTGCCGCGCGAGGTCCTCCACCTGCGCCACGAGGGCGGCGGCGGTCTCGACTTCCGGCGCCAGCGCCGCCGCCAGCCGCACCAGTTCGCCCGGTCTGCCGAACCGTTGCGCACAGGTCCCCGCCACCGTTTCCGCCTGTTCCAGCCACTGCGTCGCACCCCGCAGCCGCGCGCGGCCGGTGAAGTGCTGCTGGGCGCGCTCCGGAAAACGGTGCGCCTCGTCAAGTACGTAGATCGTGTCCTCCGGGTCAGGCAGGATGGCGCCGCCCCCGAGGGCCAGGTCCGCCAGCACGAGGTCGTGGTTGGCGACGATGACGTCGGCGTCCTCCACGGTACGGCGCGCCCGGTAGAACGGACACTCCTGGAAGAAGGCGCACCGGTTGTTGGTGCAGCCGCGGTGGTCCGTCGTGACGGGACTCCAGGTGTCCGCCCCCACACCGGCCTCCCAGGCGTCCAGTTCCCCGTTCCACGACCCGTCGGCGAAGCGGTCCGACATCTCCCGATACACCTCGATCTGATCGGGCCCGGCGACTTCCGCCACGAGGGACAACTGCGCCCGCGTGTCGCCGCCCAGGCGCTCGTCGAGGCGTTTCAGGCAGACATAGCGCCCCCGGCCCTTGGCCAGCGTGAAGCCGAACTCCAGGTTCGCGTTGTCCCGAAGATCGGGCAGGTCGCGCAGGACGACCTGCTCCTGCAGCGCGACCGTGGCGGTGCTGATGACCACGCGCTTGCTTAAGGCCCGCGCCAACGGAATCGCCGCCAGGCAGTACGCCGCGGTCTTGCCGGTCCCCGTGCCCGCTTCGATCACGGCGATCCGTGGCGCATCTCCGCCGAGGGACCGCGCCACCTGCGCGATCATCTCGCGCTGACCCCGGCGCGGGCGGAACCCGCGCGCGTCCAGCCAGGCCCGGTAGGCGTCCTGGATCTCTGCCTTGCGCTCGTCGTTCAGGACCTCGGGCGCATCCATGGATCCCGGCATCCTCCCCTCGCAGTGATCCGCTGCACTCGCCGCGTCCGGGCAAGGATACGCCGGCGCGGCGACCCTCGTGATCGCCGTCCCCGACAGGGCCCCGTATCTCGAGACGGGACGGGGCGAGCCCGTCCCCTACCAGAACAGGAAGCGCTTGCGCTTCAGGGAGTTGCGGCAGGAGGCGAGCTGCCGCCCGTAGCGGCCCGCGTTCGCCGCCACCCGATCGGCTGCGCCCTGCAGCCAACCGTTGCTCTTCCACCGGCCGCTGCGGTAGCCGGACAGGCCCTCGTGGTAGGACAGGTACAGGTGCCGGGCGTCGTTGCGCGCGATGCCGAGGTGGCGATGCGCGCGGTCGAGATACCAGCCGACGAAGTCGATGGCATCCCCGAAGTCGTTGCGGTCCGCGCCCCGGCGGCCCGTGGCGCGGCGATAGTCGGACCACGTCTCGTTGGTCGCCTGGGCGAAGCCGTAGGCACTCGAGGGCCGTCGCCACGGGATGACGAACAGCAGCCTGGTCCGCGGCGGCCGCGCGTTGTGGACGAAGCTCGACTCCTTGTAGGTGAAGGCCATCATCACCGGGATCGACACCTTCCAGCGTTGCTCGGCTTTCAGCGCCCCGCGGTACCACCCGGGCTTCTCCCGGAAGATCGCGCAGACATCGCCCGGATTGGCCGGCGTCGACGCACAACCACCGGTCAGCAGCACCGCGCCGAGGACGGCGGCCGCCCCCAACGTTCTCCACATCCCCCGATCAACCTTCGGCATCGTCCACCTCATGACGTTCGAGCATCTCCAGCAGTTCCGCTTCGTCGAGGACGGGCACCTCCAGCTCGAGCGCCTGCTCCAGCTTGCCGCCGGCGCCCGGTCCCGCCACTACCCGCGTGGTCCGCGACGACACGGAGCCCGCCACTTTCGCTCCCAGGGCGACCAGGCGCGCCTTCGCCTGGTTGCGCGACATCGCGACGAGCGTCCCCGTGATCACCCATGTCTCACCGGCCAGGGGCGTGGCCACGCGCCGCTCCGGCACGGGCCAGTGCACGCCGCGCTCGACGAGGCTGTTCACCACGGCCTCGTTGTGCGGATCGGCAAAGAACTCGTGGACGCGGGCGGCGACCACCGGCCCGACATCGGCGACCTCGGCGAGCGACTCGGGGGTCGCACCGCGCAGGTCGTCGAGGTCCCCGAAGTGGCTCGCAAGGCGCTCGGCCGTCGTCTCGCCCACCTCCCGGATGCCGAGCGCGTAGATGAACCGGGCCAGCGTCGTGCTCTTGCTCGCCTCCACGGCGCGGACGAGATTGTCCGCCGATTTCCGACCCATCCGCTCGAGGGATTCGACCTGCTCGCGGCTCAGGCGATAGAAATCCGACGGGTCGCGGACGAGCTCGCGCGTCACCAGTTGGTCGACCAGCTTCTCGCCCATGCCGTCGATGTCCATGGCGACCCGTGACGCAAAGTGCCGGAGGCGTTCCCGCCGCTGGGCGGAGCACGTCAGGCCGGCCGGGCAGCGGGCCACGACCTCCCCCTCGGGACGTTCGATGGCCGCGCCACATGCCGGACAGCGCTCGGGCATCGCGACGCGGCGCAACGACTCGCCACCGCCCGGCCGCTTCGACTCGATGACCTTCACCACCTGCGGGATCACGTCGCCGGCGCGGTGCACGAGCACCGTGTCGCCGACCCGCAGGTCGAGCCGCGCGACCTCGTCCATGTTGTGCAGCGTCGCATTGGACACCGTCACGCCCCCGACAAACACGGGCTCGAGCTTGGCGACCGGCGTGATCGCCCCGGTGCGTCCCACCTGGAAATCCACGCCGTGCAACACCGTGGTGGCTTCTTCGGAGGGGTACTTGAAGGCGGTCGCCCAGCGCGGCTTGCGCGTGACGTTGCCGAGCGCTTCCTGCAGCGCGAAGTCGTTCACCTTGACCACTACGCCGTCGATCTCGTAGCCGAGCTCGCCGCGCTCCGCCAGCAGCGTCCGGCAATAGTCCAGACACTCGGCGACCCCCGTCACCAATACCGCGCGACGGTTGACGCGCAGGCCCCAACCCCGGAAAGCCTCGAGCACGGACCATTGGGTCGCCGGCCGCCAGCCCCCCCGCAGCCCCGCGCTGTAGCAGAACATCGACAACGGCCGGCTCGCAGTCAGTCTCGGGTCGAGCTGGCGCAGGCTGCCGGCCGCCGCGTTGCGCGGATTGACCAGCGTGCGCTCGCCGGCGGTCGCCGCGGCGTCGTTGAAGTCCCGAAAACCCGCCACGGGCATGTAGATCTCGCCGCGCACCTCCAGGCGCGCCGGATAACCGGTTCCGAACAGACGTAGCGGGACCGCGGGCACCGTCCGCGCGTTCGTGGTGATGTCCTCTCCGGTCTGCCCGTCGCCCCGCGTCGCGGCGCGTGCGAGCACCCCGTCCTCGTACACCAGGCTGACGGCAACGCCGTCGATCTTGGGCTCGCACGTGAACTCGAAGTCGCCCTCGTAATCCACGCGCGCGCGGCAGCGCGCCTCCCACTCGGCGAACTCATCCTCCGACAGGCACTTGTCGAGGGAGAGCATCGGCAGTTCGTGCGCCACGGCGTCGAACGCGGACGAGGGCTCCGCCCCGACGCGCTGCGTCGGGGAGTCGGCAACCACGAGATCCGGAAACCGTGCCTCGAGCGCAACCAGCCGGTCGAACAGCGCATCGTACTCGCCGTCCCCGATCTCCGGGTCGTCCAGAACGTGATAGCGATGCAGGTGGTAGCGAATCCGCTCGCGCAGCGCGGATATCTCATCCGCGCCGCGCTCGCGTTCACGCATGCCTCGCGCGCATCGACATCCTCTTGCGTGAAAACTCGGCCATGCGCTGCTTGAAGTGCGACAGCGTCTGACCCGTCAGCACGGACATGTTTTCGTCCTTGAGGTCGCCGCCGAGGGACTTGCCGATGTCCCGGGCCACGCCGAGCATGTCCTCGAGTACCTCGCCGGGCTGCTCCGGACCGGGGAGGCGGAAGAACAGCGACACGCCCGGGGTCTCCAGCGACGCCATGTCCGAAAGGTCGAAGATGCCGGGCTCCACGGCGTTCGAGACCGAGAAGCGCACCGCCCCGCTCACCGGGTCGAGCCGATGGAAGATGTTCATGTCGCGGAACTTCAGCGCGTTGCGCATGAACACCTCGAACAGGTCGGCCCCGTTGAAGGCCTCCCCGTTGCGCGCCAGCACGTTGATGACGAAGATCTCGTCGTCCTGCCGGTCGACGGCCGCGGTGGCGCGCGGCTCGATGCGCCAACCCGGATTCCGCTCGCGCACGGCGCCGTCTCCGCCGGCCGCGGAGCGCGTGCCCTCGTCCGCACCCCGGACTCCGTCACTTCCGACACCCGGGAGGTCCGCCGCCGGCTCTGCCGGCGCGACGCCGCCATCCGCCCGGGGCGGCGTCGGGGGCGGCACTTCGACTTCGACCGGCACGGCACCGATGCCCCAGAGTAGGCCCCCTCCGGCGAGCGCCGGAACCGGTTCGGCCAAACCCGGTGTCCGCGCCGCCACCGCAGCCGCCATCGGGGCCTCCACCGAGGCATCTGCTGGGGCCTCCACCGAGGCCACCATCGGGGCCTCCACCGGGGCATCTTCCCGCTCACGCTCGCGGGCCGGATCAGCCTCCATGTCGGCCGCGGCGAGCGCCCCGTTCTCGAGGCCGGCCGCCCGTCCGTTGGTTGGGGCTCGGACCGCGGCCGCTTCCGCGCGACTCACAGCCGCCAGCGGCGCCGAGTCATCCGGAACGATCGGCGCCACGGGCCGCGCGTTGATCGGCGCCGGCTCCATGGCATCCTCCCTGGACTCCCTGGACTCCCTGGACTCCCTGGACTCCCTGGAATAGATGGGCGCCACGGCCGGTTCCGTGTACACGTCGGCCGGCGCGGGCGCGCCGGCGGTTTCCGCATCGTCCGTCCTGGCGGCGATTGCGGCCTCCGGGGCCGGCGGTCGCGCCGGCGCATCGTCCACCGAATTCCACAAACGCAGTGTGCCCTGCTCCGTGGCGGAGGCCACCACGCGCGGCGGCCCGAGGACGTCTCCGTCCTCGTATTCCATCTCCGGCACGTCCGTCGCCAGGTGCATCGGCAACCGGTCGCGCCGGGCCCGCCAGGTGAGCCACATTCCGTGAATCACGACGGCTACGACCAGCGCGCCGCCCACGATCAGGATCAGGTCCTTGTCCATCACATTCATCCCACGGCCCCGGGGGTTCCTCCAGCCCGCCCCCGCGAGACTCAAACCACGGCCATCGCGACCGCTTCTTCCACATCCACCGAGACCAGCCGGGACACCCCCGGTTCATTCATGGTCACGCCCAGAAGGTGATCCGCCATTTCCATGGTCAGCTTGTTGTGTGTGATCACCACGAACTGCACGTCCTTCGACATCTCGTGCAGCAGTTCGGCGAATCGAGCGACGTTGGAGTCATCCAACGGCGCATCGACTTCGTCCAGCAGGCACACGGGGCTGGGATTGAGCTGGAAGATCGCGAAAACGAGCGCGATCGCCGCCAGCGCCTTCTCTCCGCCCGAGAGCATGTGCACGTTTGAATTGCGTTTCCCGGGGGGCCGGGCCATGAGGCGCACGCCGGTGTCGAGCAGGTTGTCCCCGGTCAACTCCAGGCTCGCGCGGCCACCCCCGAACAGTTTCGGAAACAGGGTTTTCAGGTGCCCGTTCACTTCGTCGAACGTGGCCTGGAACCGGGTGCGGGTCTCCCGATCGATCCTGCCGATCGCCGACTGCAACGTCGCGAGCGCCTTTTCGATGTCCTCGTGCTCCGCATCGAGGAACCGCTTGCGTTCGGACTCCGCTTCGAATTCCTCGATGGCGGCCAGATTGATGGCCCCCAGGCGCGCGATGCGGCGTTCGATGCGCTCGAGGATTTCCACCCACGCTTCTTCGCGGGCGTCCTCGGGCAAGCCTGCGGCGACCTCATCCACCGCGAGACCCACCTGGCGCAACTGATCCTCGAACGTCCGGCGCTGCACCGCTATGCCCTCGCGCTGAACGCGGGCCTGTTCGACACGGTCGCGCGCCGCCTCCACGGCGGCCGCCGCCTCGCGCTGTCGCCTGGCCAGTGCGGCGATTTCGCCCTCCGCCGCTTCGAGGCTCCGCTGCACGCCCGCCTGCTCCTTCCGCACGGTCACCCGCTCCGCGAGCTTCTGCTGCAGGGCGCCCTCGAGGTCCGGCACCGGCGCGAGGTTCTCGCGGATGCTCCGGCGCAGATCGCGTTCGCGGCCCGCCAGCTCCGCTTGCCGCGTGCGCAGACGCTCCCGTGCCGAGTGGGCCGCCCCGAGCGCGCTGGTCAGGCGAAGTTGCTCCAGATTGAGTTGATGCACCCGGTCGCGGGACGTCGAGGCAACGGTGCGTGCCCGATCGAGGCGCTCGGCGACCCGTTCCCGCCGCGCGCCGAGTTCGTCCCGGTCCGCCTGCATGGCGCCGACCGCCGCCGACAACTCCTCGAGGCGGCTGCGGGCGGCCGCCAGGCGGGCCGTGTCCTCGGCGATGTGCGCCCGCGCCTCGGCCCGCTCCCGCTCCAGGCGTTGCCAGCGCGTGCGCGCCTCCTCGATGCGCACGCGGGACACCTCGCGTTCGGCCCGCAATGCCGCGAGGGCGTCCGCTGCCTGCCGCCCCTCCCGCAGCAGCCGCTCCCGCTCGGCCTCCAGCCGTGCAGACCGCCGCCGCGCCCGTGCGCAGGACGCTTCGCACTCCGCGAGCCGCTGCCGCGCCGTGCCGGCCTCCGCACCGAGCCGTTCCAGCTCGGCGGCCCGCCGCACCACGCCCACCGTGCGGTCCTCGCCGCGGTCCAGGCGCATCCAGTCGGATCCCATCCAGACCCCGTCCCGCGTGACGATGCTCTCGCCGGGCGCGAGTTCGCGGCGTGCCGCCAGGGCCGCCTCCATCGAGTCGGCGGCGAAAACGCCGGCCAGCAACGCACCGACCGGCCCGTGCTCGGTGCTCACGAGGGTCGCGAAAGCCGGCAGGCTGCGGGCCTCGGCCTCAACCGCCGCGCCCTCGTACAGTCCCACTCGTCCTCCGCGAAGCTCGCCGAGCGCGTCTGCGAAGCGCTCGGTGTCATCGACCCGGGCGGCGTGCAGATGCCCCCCGAGCACCGCCTCGGCCGCCGTCTCCCACCCGCGGGCGACCACCAGTCCCTCTCCGAGGCGAGGCGCATCGGCCAGCCCGCGCATCTCCATCCAGTGACCGGACTCTCCATTCGCGCCGCCGAGCGCCGCCGCCTGCACCGCTTCCAGCGTGACGATCTCGCGTTCCAGCCGCTCCAGTGCGGCGCGCGCGGCGTCCGCCGCGCCGGCACGCCCTTCCAGCGCTTCACGCGCTGTGGAGAGGTCCTGCAGGCACCTTTCGAGCGCGCTCTCAAGCCCGTCATGATGCTGCTGGGCCTCCGTGACCGCCGCGGCAAGATTCCCCAGGTCTGCCGCGTCATTCCCCGACGTGCCCGGCGTGCCCGGCGTGCCCGGCTCCGCGGCCAGTTCCTCGAGGCGCCGCCGCAGCGCCGCCACGCCTTGCTCCAGATGTTCCGCGCCGTTGGCCGCCACCGTGAACTCGCGCTCGCCCTGCGATGCGCGGGCGTTGCCGGCGTCCCAATCGGCCTGCCACGCCGCCATTGCCCGCTCGGCCTCCGCCAACTCGGTCGCGGCGGCTGCGTCCTCGCGCCCAGCCTCGGCAAGTGCCGGGCCGTGCTTCGCCAGGGACGCCTCGAGTCCGTCGATCTCGCGCTCGTCCGCGGCAAATTGCGTTGCGGACTCGGCGGCGCGGCGTTCGGCGTCCTCGAGCTCGGCCCGGAGATGCGCCACTTGCTTGCGGTGATGGTGCAGCGCCTCTTCCGTGCGCACGATGTCCGCTTCCACGCGGAAGACGTGACCCTGGATGCCGTTGAGCGCGTCGGTGCGCTCCTGGTGGCCGATCCGGGCGTGCTCCAGCTCGGCATCGAGTCGGCGAACGTTGCCGACCTCCTTCCGATGCGCCGTATCGAGCCGGACGATGGCGACCTCGCTGCCGGCGAGCTGCTCGTCGACGGCGCGCATTCTCAGCAACGCGAGCTGACCGCTGCGCAGCCGGCGTTCCGCCTGCAGGTCCCTGTATCTTTCCGCGGCCCTGGCCTGCCGCTGCAGGTGCTCGAGCCGGGTCGAGAGTTCCGCCCGGATGTCCTCGAGACGGTCGAGGTTCTCGCGCGTGACCTTCATCCGGCTCTCGGTTTCGCGGCGGCGCTCCTTGTAGCGCGAGATGCCGGCGGCTTCCTCCAGAAATGCGCGCAGGTCGTCGGGTTTCGCCGCGACCAGTTCGCTGATCATGCCCTGCTCGATGATCGAGTAGCTGCGCGAACCGAATCCCGTGCCGAGAAAGACGTCGACGATGTCGCGCCGGCGGCAGCGGGTACCGTTCAGGAAGTACGCGGACTGGCCGGTGCGCTGGACTTCGCGCCGTATCGAGATTTCGCCGAAGCGCGCGTACTGGCCGCCGACCCGTCCGTCCGCATTGTCGAAGGTGAGTTCCACCGACGCCATGGCGGTAGCCGGACGGGCGCTCGAGCCCTCGAAGATGACGTCGGTACTCGATTCCCCCCGGAGTCGGCGCGCGGAACTCTCGCCGATGACCCAGCGCACGGCGTCGATGATGTTCGACTTGCCGCACCCATTCGGGCCGACCACGGCGCTACGATTCCCGAGGAAGCTGACCTTCGTTGGATCGACAAACGTCTTGAATCCGGCCAGTCTGATACCAGTGAGACGCATTCGGCGGCGTCATCCTCCCGTAGGGGGCCCGAGTTAGTGTAAGGCAATCGCCTGTCGAATGCACCTTTGTGAAGTCGTTAGACGAGGACGCCGGCGCACGCCCCTCCGGGGCCGTCAGCGCACGCGCACGGCGATGTCCAGGGCCACTTCGCCGGCGCCGTGCCCGACCGTCACGGGACGGCTCTCGAAGTCCCCCGGCGCGCGCGTCGGGGAGCCGCTCGCTCCGACCCTCGCAATCAGCTCGAACGCCTCGAGGTCGGACAGCCGGCGACCGGGCATCATCGCATCCCCATCGTTCAGCAGGAGCCGCGCCGGCAGGTCCGCCACCGTCAGGCGACGCACCGCGTAAGGCGGTCCCCCGCCGGCCGGCGCTCGGGCGATGACGAACACCGGCGCGACCGCATCCACACCGAGCCCCGGGGCGACCGACACGCTCACGGGCACGCCCGCGGCCGGCACGGTCGCGCTTGTGCCGCCGTCACGGGCCCCGGCCGACGCGCCGGTCGCACGCCGCGCCGGCGCGACCGCGCCCATGCGCTCGTGGGCAAGCGCCAGCGCCGCGCCGAACAGGTCCCGCCGCGGACCCGCCGGCGTGACCTCCAGCAGCCGGCCGAGGTACCCCGACGCCGCGGCGGGAGCGTCGCGCTGCAGCGCATCCATCGCCAGCAGTTCGAGCATCATGGGATGGTTCGGCTGCGTGGTCAGGACCCCATCGATCGCCGCACGCGTCCCGGGGCGGAGCCGGCCACCGTCGGCAAGATAGCGCGCTTGCGCCCAGGCCGCCTCGACTTCCGCTTCCGTGCCGAGCGCCCGCAGCGCCGAGAGCGTCTCCGCCGCACCCTCGAAGTCCCGCATCCGGATCTTCAGGTGGCCGAGGTGAAACAGGGCCGAACCGTCCTCGGGCCGCCGCGCAAGCCGGGCCGCGAGCGCGTCCGCCAGCGCTTCCAGCGTGTCGCCCGATGCCTGCGGGTCCTGGAGCACCTGCGCGGCGCGGGCGAGCACCGGTGCGCCGGGCTCGCCCCACAGGCTATAGAGACCGACGCTGCCCACCACCGCCAGTGCCGCGCCAAGGGCGACCGTCGCAAGCCCGGGGGCGCCGGTGGGCGGCGGCTGCGCCGGCGGCGGCTCGACCGCTGCTTCGTCGTGCAGGCTCGCGATCAGTTCGTCGTCGAGGAGCGCGACGTCCCCGTCGCTCAGGCCCTGTACCGCACCCTCAGCCGCGATCTCCCGCCGCCGATGGGCGAACACGCCCAGGTTCGCGCGGCGCCGATCCGTCACCTCGCGGCCCCGCCGACGGGCACCGTACAGGACGCCCAGCGCCGCCCCCAGGGCCATGACGAATATGCCGGCATACAGCACCGTCACGGCGTTTCGTCCAGCAACCGCGCCGTCCGCTCGCGCTCCTCCGTTGTCAACGCAGCCGCACGGCGGCGCACCCCCACGCGGGCCAGCACGGCCAGCCCCACGCATGCCAGCGCCAGGGGAGAGAACCACAGCGCCCATGTCCCGGGGCCGAGCGGCGGGTCGTACAGCACGAAATCACCGTAGCGTGCCCGCAGGTGCGCACGGATCTCGTCCTCGCCGGCGCCCTCCGCCATCAGGCGCCGTACCGTGCGGCGCAGGTCCACCGCGATCGGCGCGCCCGAACTCGCGATGGACTCGTTCAGGCACTTCGGGCACCGAAATTCGGACAGCAGCGCCTGGTAACGCGCCGCAGTCTCGGTGTCCGGGAAATCGAAACCGTCGATCGGGGATGCGCCGAGCGCCGCCGCGGCCAGCCACACGCCCCATGCCGCCAGGCAGACGCGTGACCCCCTTACATGGAACAAACGGCGATGGAAGCGAGCCGCGCACCAGCGCCGCCCTTGGAGACGCCTTGACGCCTTGACTCCATCATCCCGAATCCGCGCCACCGACCCACTCACGGACGTGCAGACTTGTGCATCGCATTCAGCATCGTCCCCCGTCGCCGGAACCGGGTCAAGGGCGCCGGGACGCCCGGCTGCGCCGGACGCTGAACCTCGACGCCGGGTGGCGACCGCATGCCGACCCATGGGAGCCGGCGGGCGGTCCAGCCCGCCGCATCGCGCACCCGTTGCAGCGTAGCCCGACACCCTCGCAACCCGCCCGCTCCCCGCGAAGCGACCCCGGTCGCGCCGCATCGCTGGTTGCCGCGTATCGGGACTCCGCCATCGAGGGCTGGATCAGGATGCCGGAACCGTGCCGGGTCATGCCGATGTCCGGTCCGCCTAGTGTCGCGTCACGCGTGTTCTGACGCTTCAGAGTTCGCCATGCGCGTCAATGCAAGGCGTGGTCCGCAGGGAACATCGGGAATATTGGCAAGGACCACAACGCGG
Organism: Pseudomonadales bacterium; assembly: GCA_963664635.1. GTDB lineage: Bacteria > Pseudomonadota > Gammaproteobacteria > Pseudomonadales > Azotimanducaceae > VXNE01. Next base: position 4,089,831 of record OY761542.1, read on the forward strand.
TCTGCATGCGAGGGACAAGCCCTCGCGCTCCCGGCTGAGGGCTCCGGCGCGCATGGCGATCTCCCGAAGGGCGCGTCCCGGGGTGCGCGAGGGGCGCGCCCCTCGCATGGAGGTGCCGGCCTGTGGCCGTGTTGCGCCCCTTGGCAATGGGCCCACCATTCCCGGCGGGGAACGCGCCTTGCCACAGACCCCGTGGGACGCGCTGAAGCGTTAGAACACGCGTGACGCGACACTAGTCGGGCTCGGGCTCCACGTCGACGATTCTGTAGCCGCCGCCGCTCCTGTCCGCGTAAACCCTGACGTTTCCGGCGTCAATCCGAATGCCGCTGGCGCTGCCGCAGAGCTCGGGAATGCCAGGCGCGTTTCGGATACAGCCTTGCCCGGCCGAGTCGACTTCGAAGTAGGCATCCGTGCCGTAGACATCGCACCTTTCGCCCCGTCCGATCGTGTCGCCGTCCCTGCAATAGCTGTCCTGGCCGCCTTCAGAAACATCCACCCGCACGCCGTCCGAGCAGTTGTTGGCGGCGCTGGACTCGTCCGTCACCGCGTCGACGCAGGCGCCGTAGTAGTACGTCCCCGCAGCCGACGGGGCGGTCAATCGGATCGACTCGGCACTCGTCGCGGACGCCGCGAGGCCGCCGACGGAGTCCGTGCCGACTTCCGTGTCGTCCCTTGAAATCGTCGGGTTGGACGACCGGTAGTAGCGCAGGGTCGTCGATCCGGATCGGCCGTCGCCGCGGTTGCGCACGGTCGCGCTGAGCGTGAACGATGCCCCCGCCTCCGGCGTTTCGTCGTCCACGGTCGGCGACACCACCACCAGATCGGCCGTCCCTTCGCCTCCGCCGTTGCCGCCCACCTCGACCTTCACCGCATCGGAGCAGTTGTTCGTCGAGGCGGACTCGCCGGACACGGAGTCCACGCAGGCGCCGTAGTAGTAGGTCCCCGCGGCCGCCGGGGCGGTCAGCCGGATCGCCTGGTCGCTGGTCGCGGCAGCCGAGAGACGGCGCACGGCATCCGTACCGGCCGCGGTGTCGCCCGAGGAGATCGTCGAGTCCGTCGACCGGTAGTAGCGCAGTGTCGTCCACCCGGAGGAACCGTCGCCCCGGTTGCGGACCGTCGCGCTGAACGTGAACGATCCCCCGGGAGCCGGTGCGGCGTCGTCCACGGAAGCGGACTCGACCACGAGGTCGGGCGCGTCTTCCTCGTCCCCGGCCACCTCGACCCGTACGCCGTTGGAGCAGTTGTTGTCGGCGTCGGTTTCCGCAGATACCGCGTCGACGCAAGCGCCGTAGTAGTACGTCCCGGACCTTGGCGCCGTCAACATGATCGATTCCTCGCTCGCCCCTTCGGCCACGAGTTCGCCGACGGCATCCGCCCCGACCTCGGCGTCTTGCGAAGAGATCCGGGAGTCCGCCGACCGGTAGTAGCGCAACGTCGTGGAATCCGACCGTCCGTCGCCCCGGTTCCTCACGGTCGCGCTGAACGCGAACGACTCACGGCCCTCCGGGGTGGCGTCGTCCACCGCGGCGGACTCGACCGCGAGGTCGGGTGCCCCCGCGCCCCCGCCCGAAACGTCCACCGCCACCCCGTCGGAACAGTTGTTGTGGCTCCTGCTCTCGCCAGGCACGGCCTCCACGCAGGCGCCGTAGTAGTACGTGCCGGGCCGCGACGGAACGGCGAGCGAGATCGATTCCGTGCCCGTTCCGGCTGCCAAAAGTCCGTCGACCGCGTCCACGCCCACCAGCGCATCGCGGCTGGAGATCCGGGAGTCCGCCGACCGGTAGTAGCGCAACGTCGTCGAACCCGACCGTCCGTCGCCCCGGTTCCGGACGGTTGCGCTGAAGGTGATGGACCCGCCGGCATCGGGGCTCGCATCGTCCACGGACGGAAACTCGACGACGAGATCGGGAGCATCTCCCGCGCCGCTGTCGGCGACCTCGACCCTCACGCCGTCGGAGCAGTTGTTGGCCGTGTTCGTCTCGCCCGGCACCGCGTCGACGCAGGCACCGTAGTGATAGGCGCCGGATCCCGGCGGGGCGGTCAGTGTGATCGACTCGCTGCTCTCCGCCTCGGCCGCGAGCCCGCCGACCGCGTCCACGCCCACGTCCATGTCGTTCGTGGATATCGTCCGGTTCGACGAGCGGTAATAGCGCAACGTCGTCGCGGCGGCGCCTCCGTCTCCCGCGTTCCAGACGGTGGCGCTCAAGGAGAACTGCCCGCCGGCCTCCAGCGAGGGGTTGTCGACCGACGGCGCCAGTACCGCAAGGTCCGGGTTCCGGGTCGGCGCAATGCCCTCGACGCGGATCAACGCCTCTCCCGTATGCGACCACGCGCCCGGCGAGGACTGGTCGGAAAAGCAGAAGCTCTCGTTGCGGTGCCGGTAGCGGACCCACAGTACACGGCCGACCTCCGCCGGCGCGCTGAGCGAGATCGAGGCCCTGAGGCGCTGCGTCGTGCTCCGGCTCGATTCGGTGAACTCCGCGCAGCCGAGAAACAGCTCCCACTCGTCGCCCTCCCGGTACTTCACCGACAGATCGAACGATGCGAACACACCCTCGAAACTGCCGGCCCACTCGGCTTCCACAAGCGTCGGGGACACCACCGACACGGACGGCGGCGCGGGACGCATCGCACCACCGGACGGCCCCGGCGTCGCGGACCAGTTGGTGAGGTGGCCGCTCGGGGTCGCCAGCAGGCTCAGGACCGCGATCGGGACGTCGGACCAGACCTCCAGCCGCCACTTGCCGCTCCCGCTACCAAACGAACCCTCGAAATCTCCGCCCTGTTCCAGTTCCATCGCGCCGAGCGTCCGCGACGCGCCTCGCGGCACGACAAGGCGAACTCGTCCACCGCGCACCGCTCCGTCATCCACGGCCTCGATCACCACCGCCGCCTCGCGGGCAGTGCGGTTGACCAGCCGCAGAAGGCTCTCCTGATCGAGGTTCCGGCCCGGGTTGAAGTTGACGACCCGGTACTTCAGCGAAGCCGCGGCATCCAGCGGCGCGGCGGCGTGCATCGGCGTGACGAAACCGTCCGAGGTGCGCACGAAGGACAGGACTTCCAGCCGGAGGCCGCTCCTGACCTCCAAGCGCCAGTCGCCCTGGCGCGGGCTCCCCGTGCTCCCGACCAGACCCTTGGCCGCATTCCCGTCCTCAAGATCGTCCGAGTTGACGTGGATCGTCTCTCCCGCATCGATGCCGATCTCCACCGGTCCGTATTCCGTGCCGCCATCGTCGATGGCGTGGATGGAGAGGGTCCCGGGCTCCCGATCGTGGTTTGCAATGCGCAAGAAGCCCTGCCAGCCACGCGCATGACCCGCCGCGGGAAAGAACGGCACCGATTGGCCGTCGCGGGGGGCCTCGGTCGTCGCGGCCACGGCAACGGGTGCGCCGGTAATCTCCACCAGCGACACCTGCGGCGACCCGTTCGCGTGGCCGTACATCGAAAGGAACGCGATTACTACCGCCCTGCGTAGCTTGCGGAAGGCAGGCCGCATGTCACTGAATCCGTTTGCTGTTCCGTCCCCACGTTAACCAGAGTCTACCGCTACACGTTGTCCCTCGTCCTTGGATTGCGGGCGATTCCCATTCGCACAACCTCCCGTGCCGAGCAAATTGGGATGCCGTCAACATCGCCCAGCGCCAACATGTCGTCCCTGTCGCCGGAAACAACGAGATTGACCTCACCCGCGACTGCCGCCGCCAAAATGGGGTCGTCCTTGGGGTCGGGAGACCGCCTTGTGACCGGTACGTCGCTGAGTATCGTCGCACGCTGGTGTATCGCCGCGACCATTTCTGCCGCGTCCTTCGCGTCAACAAACCTCCGCATACGGGGTCGAGCAAGGACGTTCTGGACCTCCTCGATCTGCGCGGCCGAAGTGACGGCCGCGCCCCGCGTTCGCCGCTGCCTCAAAAGACCGGCGAGTTCGTTGCGGAAGTTGTCGGCGGCGCTCAGGCCGCCTGCCGGCGCCGCTCCTGGGCCAGGTCGTAGGCCGCCTGCAACCGCATCCAGTAGCCCGCGTTGCTCCAACCGAGGCCCTCCAGCGCGATCGCCATGGCCGGCGAGATCCCCGCCTTGCCGTTCAGCAGCCGCGACAGCGCCTGCCGTGTGCAACCGAGCCGCGCCGCGGTCTCCGTCACCGTCAGCCCGGCCGCCGCCAGATCGTTGCGCAGGGTCTCTCCGGGGTGGCAGGGGTTCAGCAGCGCCATCGTCGTCTCCTTGCTCGTCTCGGTGGTAGTCCACCAGGTCCACGTCCACCGCCTCGCCGTCCTCGAAGCGGAACACCACGCGCCAGTTTCCCGACACGCGGATGCTCCACAGTCCGGCCATGTCGCCCTTCAGCGGATGCAGACGGTAGCCGGGACGGCTGGCGAGGTCGCCGGGACGCCGCGCTTCGCCCAGCGCGGTCAGGATGCGCCTCAGCCGCGCAACCAGTTCGCCCGGCACCAGATTCGTTCGATCCTGTTCCGCCAGGGCACGAAGTCCCTTGTGCCGGATCCGCATGACGCCATCCTCCCCTGCAACGTGGCAGGTTGCAACCGCCTGCCGCCTGTCAGTCGCCGGGCGCGCAAAACCAAGTCGGACCACGCCTGCATGACGGGACGCCGCTTCTCGAGGAGATCGTCGCGCGCGTAGGCGGCCACGGTCTTCGAGCCTTCCACGTGCGCCAGCGCGAACTCCGAGAGCAGTTCGTCCACGCCCTCGTGGCGCGCCCAGTCCTTGAAGCTCGACCGGAAGCCATGGCCGGTGGCGTTGATCTTCGCCTTCCTCAATGCGTCCCCGACCGCTGTCCCGGAGAGCTGCCGGCCACGCGACCCGGGAAAAGCCAGATCCCCCTGCCCGTTCGTCCCGCGCGCCTCCTCCAGCACGGCCAGGGCGCCAGTGGACAACGGCACCCGGTGGGGCCGGTAGCGTTTCATGTGCGCTTCCGGCACCGTCCATACCGCCTCCTCAAGGTCGAACTCGTCCCAAGTCGCCCGCCGCACCTCCGCCTGCCGAGCCGCCGTCAGCACGCCGAACCGGATGGCCAATTGCACGCCGCGCACGATGCGCGGGTGCGCGTCCACCATTCTGAGCGCTTCCGCCACGTCGGCAAAGCGCAGCGCCGGTGGTGCCTCACCGCGGCGGCTTTGGGCAGCGAGCGCGTCACCGTCTCGACGATCACCCGGCCGCTGCCGTTGGGCTCGCGCAGGTTTTCCACCTCGGCCCATTCCAGGACGGCCACGATCCACCCGGCCACCATGCGCATCGTGGCGTGCTTGCCGGCCAGAGCGAGGGGACGCAGCACGCGCTTGACGTCGCTGGTCGCTACCGCGCCGACATGCATCTTGCCCAGTTGCGGCAGCACGTACGCGTCCATCGTCGAGCGCCAGCCGCGCTGCGACTTGGACGCCGTCCCGCGCCGCCAGGTCTCCGCCTTCTCCGCCATCGCCAACGGCTCGGCTTCCGCAAAGGAGATGGTGCGCGCGCGGCGTGGGTCGCCGCCGGTGCGGGCCACGGCGCGGTTGTCGGCCGCGATGCGCCGTTCCATGTAAGGTCGGCGTGGCTGGGCCGGAGGCGGCGCCGGTGCGTAGCGGCAGGCGAAGGCGCTGGCTTCGCAGGCGGCCGGATCGGCTTTGGGGCGCTACCCATCGTCGAACGTCCCGAGTTCAGCGAGCACGGGGGCGATCTCCTCCTGCCAGACGCGACCGTTGACCTCCCCCACCCGCTTGTAGCGAATCGTGCCCGCGGCATCCACGACGAACGTCTCCGGCGCGCCGTAAACGCCGAGGTCGACCCCGAGGTCACCGTCCGCGTCGACCACGTTGAAGTCGTAGGGATCGCCGTGCCGGTCGAGCCAGGCGCGCGCCCCGGCGGGGTCGTCCTTGTAGTTCACCCCGACGATCGACAGGCCCGTCTCCCGGCGGATGCGCATGAGTTCCCCGTGCTCCGCGAGGCAGGTCGGACACCAGGTGGCCCAGACATTGACCAGACGCACGTTCCCGGCGATATCGGCCCGCGTCGCCCGTCCCGGCGGGTCCCCGAGCGTCGGCAGGTCGAACTCGGGAAACGGCTGCCCGACCAGCGCCGACGGCAGCAGCGTGGGGTCGCGCAGCGTGAACCCCAGGTACAGGATCCCGGCGAGGACCACGAACGCCGCGAGGGGCAGCAGGCGGAGAGCCTTCAGCCGGGGAGCGCGAGGGGCCTGCCCCTCGCATGAAGAAGCCTTCAGCCGGGGAGCGCGAGGGGCCTGCCCCTCGCATGAAGAAGCCTTCAGCCGGGGAGCGCGAGGGGCCTGCCCCTCGCATGAAGAAGCCTTCAGCCGGGGAGCGCGAGGGGCCTGCCCCTCGCATGAAGAAGCCTTCAGCCGGGGAGCGCGAGGGGCTTGCCCCTCGCATGAAGAAGCCTTCAGCCGGGGAGCGCGAGGGGCCCGCCCCTCGCAAGAACGACCGCTCACGCCGGCGCGGCGGCCCCCGCCGCCGTTCCCGCCGCGTCATCACGGCGGGCGAGGCGGCGGTACCGCGCATCGGTGATCGCCAGCGTGCCCCCGAGGGCAATCAGAAGCGCCCCCAGCCAGACCCACCGTACGAGCGGCTTGTCGTTGATGCGCACCGCCCAGGACCCGTCCGGGAGCTTCTCGCCCAGGGTCACGTAGAGGTCCCGCGTGAAGCCGGGGGCGATGCCCGCCTCCGTCATCACTTGCGCCCGGGCGTCGTACAGCCGCTTCTCCGGATACAGGGCGACGCCCGCGTCCGTCACGAACTCGCCGCGGTCCGCCACGTAGTTGGGGCCGTCGACCCGACGCAGGCCGGCGAACCGGTAGGTCACGTCGTTCAGGGTGACCGAGTCGCCCACGTCCATGCGCACGTCGAGGGCATGGGAGAACGTGCTCGTCACCGCGACGCCCGCCAGGCTGACGGCGAAGCCGAGGTGCGCGACGACCATGCCGGCGTAACCGCGCGTCCAGGCGCCGCGACGTCGCCAGACATCCGCGACGTGCACGATCGCGATCCACGCCGCCAGCGCGACGGCCAGGGCCGCACCCGGCTCGAAGGTCCCCGCAAACGCCAGCGGCAGCGCCACCCCCAGCCCCGCCGCGGCACCCAGCAGCAACGCCGCGCCCCGGAAGAGGCGGGCCGGCGTGCGGCGCCAGCGCGAGACGGGCGCAACGGCCAGACAGGCCGCCAGCACGAACATCAGGGGCACGAACACCCGGTTGAAGTACGGCGGCCCGATGGAGATTTTCTCGCCGCCGGTCGCGGCTTCGTACGCGAGGGGATACAGGGTGCCGATCATCACCACCGCCAGCGCCACCACCAGGATCACGTTGTTCAGCAGCAACAGCAGCTCCCGCGAGGCGCCGGCATAGCCCACGCGGCTGCCGAGGCCGGGCGCCCGCAAGGCGTACAGCACAAGCGCACCGCCGACCGCCGCCACCAGCAGCACGAGCAGGAACAGGCCGCGCTCCGGGTCGACCGCGAACGCGTGCACGGACGTGAGCACGCCGGACCGCACGATGAACGCGCCGAGCAGCGACAGGGAGAACGCCGCCACCGCGAGGAACAGGGTCCAACTCTTGAAGGCCCCGCGCTTCTCGGTGACCGCCAGCGAGTGCACGAGCGCCGTGCCGGCGAGCCACGGCATGAAGGACGCGTTCTCCACCGGGTCCCAGAACCACCAGCCGCCCCAGCCGAGTTCGTAGTACGCCCACCAGCTGCCGAGCGCGATGCCGACGGTGAGAAAGGCCCAGGCGACGTTGGTCCACGGCCGCGTCCAGCGCGCCCACACCGCATCGAGCCGCCCGCTGAGGAGCGCGGCGACGGCGAACGAGAACGCGACGGCGAAGCCGACGTACCCCGTGTACAGCAACGGCGGATGCACGATGAGGCCGAAGTCCTGCAGCAGCGGGTTGAGGTCCGCCCCCTCGGCCGGCGCCCCGGGGAGCAGGCGCTCGAAGGGACTGCTGGTGCTCAGCAGGAACAGCAGGAACCCCGCGTTGAGCAGGCCCATCGTGCCGAGCACGCGCCCATGGATCTCGGCCGGCAGCCGGCCGCCCCCGACATTCACCGCCCAGGTCCACGCGCCCATGATGGTCGTCCAGAGCAGGAACGAGCCTTCGTGGCCGCCCCAGGTCGCGCTCGCCCGGTAGTACCAGGGGAGCCGCGTGTTGGAGTTCTCCGCGACGTAGGCGACCGAGAAGTCGCTGACCAGGAACGCGTGCACGAGCGCGCCGAATGCTGCGAGCAGCAGGAGGAACTGCCCCCCGGCGAGCGTCGCGGCGGCACTGCGCCAGACCGGGTTCGTGGCGCTCGCGTAGCCCGCCGCCGCGAGGCCGACCGCCATCGCGAAGGCGAGGATGGCCGCGAAGTGTCCCAGTTCGACGATCACGGGTCACCTGCCTGGTGCGCCGCCAGGTCCGCGATCTCCGGCGGCATGTAGTTCTCGTCGTGCTTGGCGAGCACCTCCCGCGCGGCGAACGTCCCCGCCGGGTCCAGTTGTCCCGTCACCAGGACGCCCTGCCCCTCGCGAAACAGGTCCGGCAGGATGCCGGTGAAGCGGACCGGGAAGTCGGATCCCTGGAAGTCGGAGATCACGAACGACACGCCGAGGCCCTCAGCGTCCCGGGACACGCTGCCGGGCGCCACCATCCCGCCGGCGCGGATGGTCACCCCGACCGGCGCCGCGCCGTTCACGATCCGCTCCGGCGGATGGAAGGCGTTGATGTTCTCGTTCAGCGCCACCAGCACGAGACCCACCGTGGCGGCCGTCCCCGCGAGCAGGAATACCGTGGCGACGAGACGGCCGCGCCGCGCCCTGTTCATGCCTGCCTCGCTCCCGCTCCACCACCGGCGCCGTGACGCGCGTTCGCGACGATCCGGCGGCGCACGACGAGCGGGCGCAGGCCCAGCGCCGCGAGCACCGCGAAGGAGAGTCCGTACGCCAGCCAGACGTAGAGCCCGTGGCCGCCCATGGCAAGGAACTCGCTCACGTCGCCCTCCCCAGCCAGTCGCGCACCCACTGCGCATCCGCCTCGCGCTGGAGCACTTCGTTGCGCAACCCCGCCACCACGAACGCCGCCACGAGACTGTAGAACCCGACGAAGTTGATGAGCAGCGGCACCCACATCGACGGGGGCATCGCCGGGGCGGCCGTGAACGTGATGCTCGCCGGCTGATGCAGCGTAAGCCACCAGTCGACAGAGTACTTGATGATCGGCACGTTCACGGTACCGACGATCGCCAGGATCGCCGCCGCGCGGCCGGCCTGGTCCGCGCGCGGAATCGCTTGCCGCAGCGCCACGATCCCGACGTAGAGGAAGAACAGGACGAGCACCGACGTCGTGCGGGCGTCCCAGACCCACCAGGCGCCCCACGTCGGACGGCCCCAGATCGCCCCGGTCAGGAGCGCGATGCCCGTGATGGCCATGCCGACGGGCGCCGTCACGGCGACGAACATGTCCGCGAGCTTCATGCGCCAGACCAGCACGACGATGCCGGCCACGCCCATCGCCACGTACAACGCTTCCGCGAGGTGGGCCGACGGCACGTGCACGTAGATGATCCGGTAGCTGTCGCCCTGCTGGTAGTCCGGCGGCGCGAAGCCGAGGCCCCAGACCGTGCCGACCGTGAGCAGCGTCAGCCCGACCACCAGGAAGCCCACCAGCCACGGGCGCGACAGGTCGAAGAACCAGCGCGGCGATCCCATGCGGTGCAACCAGGTCGTGAAGCGGCCCACGTCAGTACTCCTGGCTCACCCGCAGCGCGAGGCTCACCGCGAACGGGGCCAGGGTCAGCGCCCCGGCGAGCAGGGCGCCGAGCCAGAGCAGTTCGCCCGCCGGATTCGTGCCGGACGCCGCCGCCAGGCTGGCCCCGGCGCCGAATATGAGCACGGGCACGAAGAGCGGCAGGGCAATCACCGCCGCCAGCACGCCGCCGCGCCCGAGGCTCACGGTGAGCGCCGCCGCGATCGCGCCGATCAGCGTCAACGCCGGAGTGCCGAGCGCGAGGCTCCCCACCAGCGTGGGCACGGCCTCCCCGGGCACCTGCAGCAGCAGCGCCGCAAACGGCGACAGCGCGGTCAGCACCAGCCCGCTGACGCACCAGTGTGCGAACAGCTTGGCGAGTACCGCGACGAACAGCGGCCGGCCGTGCAGCAGCAACTGCTCCAGGGTGCCGTCCTCGAAGTCGCGGCGGAACAGGCTGTCCGTCGCCATCATCGTGGCCAGCAGCGCCAGCACCCACACCATGCCCGGCGCGAACGCCCCCATGCCGGAGCGCTCCGGTCCCACGCCGAGCCCGAACAGCACGACCGTCAACACGAAGAACGCGAGCGGATGGACGGCGTCCGCCCGCGCGTGGAACGCGACCAGGAAGTCCCGGCGGGCCTGTGCGGCGGCGATGCTCATCCGGGGAGCTCCAGCCGTCGCGCGCCGGGAAGGCCGACCGGTTCATGGGTCGCACACAGGACGGCGCCGCCGGCTTCCCGGTGGCGCCCGACCAAATCCCGCACCAGCTCCCGGCCCGCATCGTCGAGGGCGGCGAACGGCTCGTCCAGCAACCACAGCGGCGCGCCGCTGACCACCAGCCGCGCCAGCGCCGCCCGCCGCCGCTGCCCCGCCGACAGCGTCGCGCAGGGCAGGTGCCCGGCGCCGCCGAGCCCGACCGCCTCGACGGCATCCCGGCACGCGTCCGCGCTGAAGGCCTGTCCCTCCAGGGCGAGGTACCAGCGGATGTTCTCCAGCGCGCTCAACATCGGGTTCACCCCGGGCCTGTGTCCGAGATACAGGGGCCGCCCCGGCGGGCGGACCCGCACCTCGCCAGCGTCCTCCGTAAAGAGCCCCGCCACGCAGCGCAAGAACGTCGTCTTGCCGCTGCCGTTGGCCCCGCGCACTTCCACGAGGCCGCCGGCGTCGAGCGTCAGCTCGATCCCTTCGAACAGGGTGCGGCCGTTCACGCCGCACGCCAGGCCGCGAATCGACAGCAGCGGTTCGTTCGAGGGGTTGGCCACAAGCCGGGCATTATAGGCGACCGGGCGCGCGCGGCCCGACGCGGGAGCCGCTCGGTCCCACTCGGGTCAGACGCCGTACAGAGCCTTCACGTTGTCACGGGTGATGCGCGCCCGGTCCTCGTCCGGCACACCCTCGAACAACTCGTCGAGCACGTCTCCCGAACAGGGCCACGTCGAGTCCGTGTGGGGGTAGTCCGATCCCCACATGAGGTTGTCCACGCCGACGAAATCCCGCGTGGCGAGGGCGGGCCGGTCGTCCTCGATGGTGGCATGGAACTGGCGGCGCCAGATCTCGTGCGGCGACGGCCCGGCCGGCGGCGCGTCGAGTTCGCGCAGCTCGCGCTGCAGGCCCTGATCGACCCGGTCCAGCCAGTGGGCGATCCACCCGGCGTTGAACTCGGCCACCACGATCCGGAGCCGTGGATGGCGCTCGCACACCCCGCGGCACATGAATTCCACGATGGTGCGTTGCACGCCGCCCTGGGCCGCGGCGTAGTCCGCCACGGGGTCCGGGCGGGTGCGGGAACGGTACTCGGGAGGCACGTACGCGTTGGTGCCCACGTGCAGCGACAGCGGGAAACCCGCTTCCTCCGCCCGTGCCCAGATCGGTTCGTAGGCGGCATCGAAGTAGGGACGGTCGGGCGGCGACGTGCAGGGAATGCAGCCGCCCCTGAAACCCATGGCCAGTACCCGGTCGAGTTCCTCGGCGGCGGCTTGCGGATGCTGCACCGGAATGGCGGCAAGACCGAAGACACGGCCGTCCGAGGCGCTCGCGTAGTCGTGGAGCCAGTCGTTGTAGTTCTTCTGCAGCGCCACCAGCAGCGCCGTGTTGGGCTGGCTGAACATGGCGAAGAAGCCCGGGTACACGAATTCGGCCTCGAGCCCGTCCACGTCCTGGTCCTCGTGGCGCCGGGCGCCGTCCACGAGTCCCCTGCGCATCCCCGCGTAGCCCTTCGCGAACAGGGCCGCGATCTCCGGGTCGTCCATGCGCGCGACGCCGGGCTTGTGCCCGGGTTTCCTGGCAAGCGGCTCGTTGCGCGCCAGCCGCGAGGCCGCAAGGCCCATGCGCGCGACGTTGACGCCCCATCCGCCCCCCGGAACCTCGATGCGGTCCCCCTCGCCGTCGGTGTGCACCACCCGGGGCGCCTCGTCGCCGAAGCGCTCGGCAAGGCCGGCGAAGACGTCGGGGCCCTCCACCACGTGGGAGTCCGCGGATATCGGTTTCATGCCTGCTTCCTCTCGCCTCTCACAGTCGCCGCTCACAGTGCTTGCAGAGCCTCCTCCAACGGCGTCTCGCCGTCCAGCAGGCTGAAGGTCTTCCCGACAGTGTTGTCCAGGTCGAGGCACCGCACCAGCGCCGCCGCGAGGTTCTCCCGCGAGGTCAGTCCCCGGCCGTGGAGCGCCGGACTGACCGCGACCCGCTCCGTGGCCGGCGCGTCCGTCAGTCCGCCCGGGCAGACGATCGTGTAGTCGAGGTCCGTCTCGCGCAGGTGGTTGTCCGCATGCGCCTTGGCCTTGTGGTAGTGGGCGATCGGCGAGGTGCTGTGCACGTCGTTGTTGATGGAGCTCAGCATCAGGTAGCGGCGCGCGCCAGCCGTCTGCGCCGCGACCATGGAGCGAATGGCGCCAAGGTGGTCCACGAGGACGGTCTTGTCCCTGCCGGTGCGACCACCGGAGCCGGCGGCGAACACGACGGCGTCCACGCCGGCGACGGCGTGGTCGATGGGGTACTCAAGGTCACCCAGCACCGTGGGCACTCCGAGCGCGTCGAACTTCGGGCGCTGGCCCGGGTCGCGGATCATCGCGACCGGATCGTGCGGCCCTGCCGCCAGGCGACGCACCACCCGCGTCGCCGTGTTGCCGTTGGCTCCGATCACCAGCACTCTCATCGCCGCATCCCCGCTCCCGCACGCCGGCCGCAACGACTCATGCTAACGTCCATGACCACATCGACGCGAGGGCGCCGTGCCGCCGCGCGCGTAGCAGAGACGGAGGAAACGAAATGAGACGACTACTTGCAGGCATGTGCGGTGTGCCGGTATTCGTCGCGCTGACGGCCGCCGCCGGCGTGACTCCCGAGGACTTCGCGAAGTCCCCCGACGTGCTGCGCACCCGTATCTCCCCCACCGGCGAGTATCTCGCGACCCTGCGCGTCGTGGACGACAAGCGCATCGTCGCCGTATTGACGTTTCCGGACATGGAGCTCCAGGGCGTCATGAGCTTCCCGGGCCGCAACCAGGTGCTGAGCTTCCGGTGGGTCAACGACGAGCGCCTGATCGGCTCCGTCACCCGCGACTTCGGGCGCTTCGAGTTCCTGTCGCCCTCGGGCGAACTCTTCGGCATGAACGCCGACGGCGGCCGCGGCAAACACCTGTTCGGCTACCGCGCCGGCGCCGACACGCCCTCGGCCACCCGCGGCGCCGTGCAGCAGTACGCGAGCGCAACCGTCATCGACCCGCTCTGGGACGACCCGGACCACGTACTGATCCAGGTGCGCGACTGGACGTTCGGCAAATCGTCGCCGGTGGAGGCGGTGCGCATGAACGTCTATTCGGGACGGCTCTCGCGCAGGCTCCGCGCGCCGGTCCCGGACGCCCAGCTCGTCACGGACAACGACGGCAACGTCCGCTTCGCCTTCTCGAACGACGACCGTTTCAACACCGTCATCCACGAACGCAATCCCGAGACCCGGGCATGGCGGATCTTCAGCAAGGTCCCGTTCGGGGACGCCGGCCTCGATCCGCTCGCGATCGCGCCGGACGGCCGCATCTGGGTGAACACGGCGCGGGACGAAGGACCCCTGGGGCTCTACCTCATGGATCCCAAGACGCAGGAAATGACCGAGGTGTACCGCCACGAGTACGTCGACGCGACCCCGGTCGTGGAGGACGACGACGGGAACGTCTGGGGCGTCCGGGTCGTGCCCGGGCTGCCGGACATCGTCGTCCTCGACCCGGACAACGCCGAGGCGATGCTGCGCGAACAGCTCCGGGAAGCCTTTCCCGGGCGCTTCGTGCAGGTGCTGAACGGCACGCGTGACGGCGCGCTCAAGCTCATCGGCGTCACCGGCGACGACAGCACCCCCGAGGTCTACGTCTTCGACCGGGAGCGGCGCAACCTGGCCAGGCTCTTCGACAGCCTGCCCTGGATCGACGACGCGAGGCTCTCCGAGATGCGTCCGATCGTCTTCCGGGCGCGCGACGGCGTGACCGTGCACGGCTACCTCTCGATGCCCCGGGATGCCGGGGACGCGCCGGCGCCGCTCGTCCTCATGCCGCACGGCGGCCCGCACGGCATCCGCGACTACTGGGGTTACGACCCCTACGTGCAGGTGCTGACCACGCACGGTTACGCGGTGCTGCAGGTGAACTACCGCGGCTCCGGCGGCTACGGGCCCCACTTCCAGAAGCTCGGGTACCTCCAGTGGGCCGGCGCGATGCAGGACGACCTGACCGACGCGGTGCACTGGGCCATCGAGCGCGGCGTGACGAGCCCGGGCCGCGTCTGTATCCACGGCTGGAGCTACGGCGGCTACGCCGCGGCCATGAGCGTCGTGCGGGAGCCGGACCTCTACGCGTGCTCGGTCCCCGCGGCCGGCGTGTACGACCACAACATCCAGTACCGCGAGGCCGACTTCGCAAGGTACACGCGCTGGGGCGACAACTACCTCGACCAGGTGATCGGCGCGACCCCCGAGGAACGCCACCTGGCCTCACCCATCGCATACATCGCGCGGCTCAAGACACCGCTGTTCCTGGTACACGGCGAGGAGGACGCCCGGGTGCCGGTGGCGCACGCCCACGCCTTCCTGGAGGCGCTGGAGAAAGCGGGCATCGACGCCGCGTACATGGAGAAGGAGAACGAGGGTCACGGCTTCTTCAAGGAAGAGAACCGCGTCGACTTCTTCAGGGCGCTGCTCGCCTTCCTGGACCGGCATATCGGCCCGGGAGCGGGCGTCGCGGAGGCGGCCCCCCGAAACGAAACCGTTTCGGAGAGCCGCCCGAGGGATCAAACCATCTCGACTACTGGTAGAAGTTGACCCGCAGGAAGACGTAACGCCCGACGGCGCCGTACAGGAACAGGTCCGTGTTCGTGCCGGAGCTGAAGACGTACGGCGGGTCGTTGTCGAAGAGGTCGTTCACGCCCAGCAGCACGCGGTAGCCGCCCGGATTCCACCCGACGCGGATGTCGTGCTCCGTGTGCGACGGCACGGTGTCGTAGCCGAAGGCGTTGTCGCCGTCGAAACGCGGGTCGTCCATGTCGTCGATGAACCGCATCCGCCAGGTGAAGTCCCACTCGTCCTTGTTGACGCGCACGGAGCCGATCGCCTTGATGCGCGGCATGGAGCCCCGATCGTCGGCGCCGCCCGGCCCGGGATAGAACGAATTGGCCTTGATGTAGGTGGACGTCAGGTCCGCGGACACGAACGTGTCGAACGGGCCGTCGAACTCGTAGCGCGCGCCGAGGTCACCGCCCTTGGTGGATATCGTCGCCAGGTTGAATTGCGCATTGACCAGGTCCGCGACGGAGATGCCGGCGGTGGTGACCACCGTACGGAACCGCTCGCACGCCGGATCCGTCAGGCCCACGGCACCCTCGTAGCAGTCATCGACGATGCTGTCCGAGGTGACGCCGCTGATCCCGTCGAGGATCTTGATGTTCCACAGGTCGACCGTGGCCGAGAATCCGGGCAGGAACCTTGGCGTCAGCACCAGGCCCACGGTCGAGGTATCGGCCGTCTCCGGCGTAAGGTTCGGGTTGCCGCCTCTGAGCACCGCGGACTGCGACGCCGCCTGGCTGAGCCCGGGGCCGACACCGTCGAGCAGGCAGTTCTGGTCGACGTTGCTCCCCGGCGTCCGGCTCGGGTCCCCCGCGGCGCAGGGATGCGAGAAGAAGTCGAAGCTCACCACGCCACCGCTGAAGAGGTCCGTCACCGAGGGCGCGCGGTAGGCCGTGCTGCGGTTCGCCCGCAGGCGCACGTCCTGCAGGATCTGCCAGTTGATGCCGACGCGCCAGACGGACTCCTGGCCGAAGTTCGAGTAGTCCGACGACCTGGCCTGCAGGTTCAGTTCGAGGAAGTCCGCGAACGGCACGTCGGCCAGCAGCGGTACCGTGACCTCGCCGAAGAACTCGGTCACGTTGAAGCGGCCCTTGGTGGTGAACACCTGGTTGGCCACCGACTCGCCCGCTTCCGTGACGGAGTCGGGTTTGTTGTAGCCGCGGTCGGTACGGGTCTCGAAGCCGAAGGCGACGTCGACCGTACCCGCCGGCACTTCGAACACCGGCCCGGTCGCGACGCCGAACCAGCCGGAGGTCTGGAATTCGGAGACGGCGAGGCTCACCTGCTTGAGGTAGCGGATCTCGTCGGCCGTCCAGTTGCCGGGGCGCAGGGCGTCCAGGGCCCCGCTCGGATTGACGACGCCCGAGCACACGGAGTCGCGCGCGCACCACTCGGGGTCCGAGATGATGTTGGCCCGCAGCAGGTTCCACGTGGCGTCCGTCGTCAGGTCGGCGTCCACCCGGGTATACAACCCGGACAGTTCCCAGCTCCACTCGTTCAGGAACCCGTCCGCGACGATGTCGCCGCGCAGACCGAGCGCCAGGCGCACCGTGTTCGATTCGTGATTGCTCACGCGTGCGCCGACCGTGCTCGTGGGGCGGATGTACAGGCTGCCCGGGGCCCCGAACGGGTTGTGCGGGTTCGAAGCGGGCACCCGCCAGCCCTGCGGCACGCCCGGGGTGCCGAAGCTGCCCGGGTTGCCGTCGAGGCGGAACTCGCTCTGACGCTTGGCGTACTGCATCTCCAAGAACGCCTCGATGCCGTCGGTCAGGTCATACGTCCCGTAACCGGCGAAAGAGTAGACCTCCGAGGCGCCCCAGATGTCCTGGCCGAGGGCGTAGTCGTAACGACTCAACTGTACCTGGTCGGGATTGTCCGCAGCCTGCCTTGGGGCGTAGGAAGGACAACCCGCGAAACCGACATTGGTTATCTCGTCGCCGCCAAACGCCTTCGGCATCGTGCAGAAAAAGCCCCCGTTGTCCGCGAAGAACACGCCGCCGGGGGAGAAGAAGCTCCCGTTCTGCGCCGTGGCGGACAGGCTCGAAATGGCCGGGAACGCCCAGTCGCGGGCGGTCTGCGGCAGGTTGTTCGAGTATCGGTACTCGCCGCCGAGCACCACCGAGCCCCGGTCGCCGGTCGCGCCGATGGCCAACTCCGCGCTGTACTGCTCGGCATCCCCCTCGCCGCTGATGCCGGACGACACGCCGGCCTCGACGCCCTCGAAGCTGTCTTTCAGGATGACGTTCACCACGCCGGAGACGGCGTCGGCGCCGTAGACCGCGGAAGCGCCGTCGCGCAGGATCTCCACGCGCTCGACCATGGCGGTCGGAACGAACGTGAGGTCCGCGGCCTGGTTGGCCAGCGAATCGGCGAAGCTCGCGACGCGCTTGCCGTTGATCAGGATGAGCACGCGGTCCGGGCCGAGGTTGCGCAGGTCGACGGATGACGCACCCCCCCCGGACAGGACGCTCGACTGGTTGAACCCCGAGGTTCCGGACACCGCCTGATTCCGCAACGCTTCGCCCAGGTTTCCGAAACCGGATTCAAGGACGGACTGCCCGGTGATGACGGTGATCGGGCTCGCCGATGCGAAGTCGCTGCGCTTGATGCGCGAACCGGTGACGACGATCTCCTCGATCTCTTCCCGGTCGTCCTCGACCGCTTCTTCGGCGGACGCCGGCGGCGGCCAGGTCAAGAGCGCAATAACGAGCAGGAACGGCAGCGCGAGCGGCGCTCCGCGAACGGTGGTCCAGAACGGACGTTCGGTTTTCCCCATGTTTTGTCCCCCCATAGAACGCACCCACTTTCCGCCCTTTTGGCCGACTAGTCAATTCTCGTTGCGCGCCCCGAAACCGCGGCGGCGGGACTTCCCGCACGGACCCGCCGGCCGCCGCGCGGGGCGGCGGGGATGGCTCAGAAAAGGAGTTCGGCCCCGAGGTAGAACTGCCTCGGCAACGCCGGAAAATACCGGTAGCTGCCGAACGCGAAGTCCGCGCGATCCGCGTACCGCTCGTCGGTCACGTTGAGCAGCCGGGCGAACGCCCTCACGCGGTCGGAGACCCGATAGCTGCCGCGCCAGTGGAAGGCCAGGTGGCCCTTGTAGCGCGCCGTGTTGGCGGCGTTGAGGAAGTGCGATCCAACGTAGACGGCTTCGAGCTCGGACCGGAAGCGGCCGGACGCCGCGTGCCAGCGCGCGCTGCCCAGCCAGCGCGGCGCCGTGTCCACGTCGTTGCCGTCCCGGATCCGTTCGCCGCGCGCCGCGTCGCGGTCGAACGCGTAGCGGTGCCGGGCCCAGGTGCCCGTCGCTTCCAGGCGGTGAACAGCGCCGAAGTGGCCGCGCAGGGTGAACTCGATGCCCGAGGACTCGGTCTCCCCGTCACTGACGTTGAAGCCGTTGGCGTCGCGGAAGATGAGGTGGTCGGTACGCTCCGCGTAGACCGCGAGGTCGGCGTCGAACGGCCCGCCCGAGCGGCGCCAGCCCACTTCGATGGACGTGAGCGCTTCGCTGTCGATGTCGGCGACGGTCTGGCCGCTCTGCAGGCGATATAGCTCGGTGGCCTGCGGCGCGCGGAAGCCCCTGCCGACGACCGCGTAGGCCTCGGACGCGTCAGCGAGATCCCAATGCACGCCGAGACGCCCCGCGACATCCGTGAACGCGTCGTCGCGGCTCGCGGGGCGCGTGTACAGGCAGCCGCCGAAGCCGCAGGCGGTCCCGTCGTCACGGCTGTTGCCCACGGTGGCGTTGTTGTCGTACTCGTAGGCCAGCCGCTCCACGCGCAGGCTGTGCACGAGATTCGCCCGGCCGGCGAGGGACCAGGTCAGGTCGTAGAAAGCCGCGGCCATGGAGCTGTCGACATCGTAGTCGTAGTGCGTGCCCCGGGGCCGCGTCGCCACGAGGAACGCGGACCCGAGCGTCGGGCCGTCCTGGTGTTCGCGCAGTTCGCCCCGCATCCACTCGACGTGGGCGCCGAGGTTCCATGTCAGACGCCCGTCCGCGCCGCCGAGGCGCCCGACCGCCCCGCCGCTCGTCTGCGCGTTCGTCTCGAGCGGCTGCCCGGGCAGGAAGTGCTGGAAGAAGGCCATGCTCGACCGCCGCAGGTAGGGCGTCACCACGAGCTGCCGCCCGCTCAGGTCACGGGCCCACTCGCTGATCGCGCGCACCGACCACGCATCCCGGTAGGCCTCCGGGTTCGGGTTCGTGTCGCGCAGGTCATCGTCGTCGTACGCCCGGAGTCCGCGCATGAAACCGCCCGTCTCCTGGTTGAGCAGCGTGGCGGTCACGAAGCCGGAGATGTCCCACGATCCCGTCTCGAACGCGTGGCTCAGGCTGGCCTTTTGCTGCCCGAATCCGGTGTCGTCCCGATAACCGCCGCTGCTGGTCGAGTGCACGTCGAGCCGCAGGTCCCCGGCCGCGCCCCCGGCGCGCACCTGGTGGTAGTCGTAGGGACCGACCTCGAGGGACACCGCCGGCCGGCCGGCGGCGCGCGCCCCGACCACGTTCACCACGCCGTGCAGCGCGTTGCCGCCGAACAGCGCGCTCGCGGGTCCGCGCACCACCTCGACCGCCGCCGCCTGCTCCGTGTTGACCTCGAAGAGGTTGTTGATGTTGCAGAATCCCGCCGGACGGATGGGTATCCCGTTTTCCAGGTAGAGGAACTCGCCGCAGGCGCCGGGGCCGGCCAGCACGCCGGAACGAATCGCCGTCAGATGCTCGTGACCCGAACCACGCTGCACCCAGACGCCGGGGACCCGGACCAGGGTCTCGTGGACATGGTTGGCGCGCAGGAGGTCGAGCTCCGCCGCATCGACCGTGGTCACGCTCCCAAGGTCCCCCTGGCGCGCGCGCACCGACCCGTCGGCCACGACCACGATTTCCTCGACCTCGGGGACGGCGGCGTCGTCCTGGGCGAGGGCGCCCACCGCGCTCATGGCGCAACAGAACCAGACTGGGGATTTCATCCGGGAGAGTGTGTCGGATTTGGCGGCGGCTTGCCATTGTGGCAACGCGGCAGGAGGCGGCTGTCAACGCGACCGGCCGGGTAGCCGCCACCGGTGCAGCCACCGGTATAGTATCGCCCGGTCTCCCGCTCGGAGCGCTCGATGCGTTTCGACCACGCCAGCCTGAAAGCCCGCGCACGCCGCATCGAGGCCAGGCATCCCGGCATCGCCCTGCGCGTGCACCGTGCCGTGAGCTGGCTGGGATGCGCCGAACGGTGCGAGGGCGACGACGACGCCCGCTTCATCTTTCTCTGGATCTCCCTGAACGCCGCCTATGCCGACGAGATCCAGCGCGAGTCGACGCCGGAGCAGACGGTGCTCGATCGCTTCCTCAAGCAGCTCGTGGAGCTCGACCGCGAGAACCTCCTGTACGAACTCGTCTGGTCCAGGTTTCCCGGGCCCTTCCGCCTCCTCCTCGAGAACCGCTATGTGTTCCAGCCCTTCTGGGACTACCAGAACGGCAAGATCGACGAGCGCCGGTGGCAGCGCTCTTTCGAGGGCGCGCGCACCAAGGCGCACCGGGCCCTGCGCGACCGCGGCCGCACCGACACCGTGCTCGCGATCGTCCTCGCCCGGCTCTACACGCTGCGCAACCAGTTGATACATGGCGGGGCGACCTGGCAGAGCAGGGTGAACCGGGACCAGGTGCGCGACGGCACGGCCATCCTCGCCGACCTCGTCCCCCGGGTGATCCACCTGCTGATGGCGAACCCGGAGGAGGATTGGGGGGACCCGTCCTATCCGGTGGTCGACGGCTGAGCGAACCGATGTCGTCCCCGGACGCGAGTCGCGCCGGGGGAACCCGTTCGCCCGCGCTCACAGCTCCCTGAGCACCAGCACCGGCGGTGACTCCACCAGCTTGCGGGTGCCGAGATACCCAATGGCGGCGATGAGCACCGCCCCGATGGCGGGGCCCGCCAGCCAGAGCCATGGATGCAGTTCGTAGCCGAGTTCGAACACCTGCGACCGCAGCACCGTCACGGTGATCTCCGCACCGATGACCGCGACCACGCCGGCGAACGCCCCGAGCACGGCAAACTCGGCGGTCAGGGCCCCCGCGATGAGCCGCATCGTCCCGCCGAGGGCGCGCACCAGCGCATGCTCCTTGAGACGCGCCTCGTGGCTCGCCTGGATCGAGGCCACGAGCACCAGGGCGCCGGCGCCGAGCACGAGTCCGAGCACGAGTTCGATCGCCTGCGTCACCCGCCCGACGATGCTGCGCACCTGGCGGATGATCTCGTCGACCTCGATGACCGTGATCGTCGGATGGTCCGAAAGCAGGCGATTGAGAAACGGCTTGTGCTCGGCATCGAGGTGGAAGCTCGTCATGTGCGTGGTCGCGAAATCGCCGAGGGCGCCGCCCGAGAAGATGATGAAGAAGTTCGGCTGCAGGCTGTCCCACTCGACCCGGCGCGTGTTGGCCACCCGGGCCGTGACCGGCAGGCCGCCGATGTCGAAGGCAAGTTCGTCCCCGACGCCGAGCCCAAACCGCGCCGCATATTCGTCCTCCAGCGAGAGCAGCGCTGCGTCCGTGCCCTCCGGCCACCACCCGCCCTCCACCAGCACGTTGTTGTCGGGCAGCGTGTCGGACCATGTCAGGTTGCGCTCCGAGCGCAGGCGCGGCCCTTCCGGTCCCCGGCGATGGGTCTCCGCCCAAGACTCGGCGGGCTCGCCGTTCACGCTCGTCACGCGACCGCGGATCATCGGGAAGAGGTGGCCGTCATAGTCCGTGTGGGTCGCCAGCAGCGCCTGCACCGCCTCCACTTCGTTGTCCGCGACGTTCATCACGAAGTGATTGGGCGCGTCCTCGGGCAACTGGGAACGCCACTCGTCGAGCAACGCCGTGCGGATCAGCAGCAGGATCAGCAGCAGCATGATCGCGATGCCGAAGATCGTGATCTGGGCGACGTTCTCCCGGTAGCGCCGCTGCAGCCCCGCCAGCGCCAGCCGCCAGGCGCTGCCGGCCTGCATCCCCACCACGCGTCCGCCCCGCAGCAGCGCCAGCGCCACGACGGCGAACGCACCGCACACGCCCACCCCCCCGACGAGGGCCCACAAGGTCAGGAACACGTCGCCGCTGTACCACACCAGGAGGCCGAGTCCCCCCAGGGCCGCGGCCCCGTACGTGAGCGCCTGTGACGCCGCGCCGGCATGCACGTCCCGCCGGATCACGCGCATCGGCGAGACGCCGCGCAGGGCCAGCAGCGGCGGCAGCGCGAACGCCAGCAGGCACACGAATCCCGTCACGGCCCCCAGCGCCAGCGGACGCGGGCTCGGCCACGGCAGCGACGCCGGCAGATAGGCGGACAGCGCCGCGACGATGCCCAGGTGGACCAGGCCCCCGAGCAGGAGACCCGTGACCACGCCGGCTCCGCCGACCGCACTCAGGATTCCCAGGTAGCCCCACTGCACGTCGGCCGGCGTGGCCCCGAGCGTCTTGAGCACGCCCACGTGATCGTAGTGCCGGCGCGCGTACCGGTGCGCGCCGAGGGCGACGGCCACCCCGGCGAGCAGGACCGCCAGGAGCCCCCCCAGCAGCAGGAAGCTCTCGGCGCGGTCCAGCGCATCGCCGATGGTCGGGTTCGCATCGGCGATGCCCCGCCAGCGGTAGTTGGGCGCGAGGTCCGGCTCCACGGCCGCGCGCAGTTCCGCCAGACCGCCGTCGTCTCCCGCCAGCAACAGCCGATAGCCGACGCGGCTGCCCGGCTGGATCACGCGCGTCGCGGGCACGTCGTCGACATGCATCAGGAGGCGCGGGCCGAGATCGAACATGCTGCCGCCACGGTCGGGCTCGCCGGCCAGGACCCGTGCGATCCGCAGGCGCGCGTAGCCGAGCGCCACGGTGTCGCCCAACGCGAGGCCGAGCGCCGGGAACAGGCGCGAGTCGAGCCACACCTCGCCCGGTACGGGCACCGCACGGGTGACGGCGGCCGGCCCGAACGGTTCCTCGGCCACGCGCAGCACGCCGCGCAGGGGGTAGCCGTCTCCCACCGCCTTGACGGACACCAACTGGCTGCGGGCATCGGGCGACTCGTCCCCGAAGAGCATCGAGGGGAACGTGACGACGTCCGTCTGCGCAAGGCCGAGCCGTCGCGCGGCATCGCGAAAGCCCTCCGGTATCGGCCGGCTCGAGCCGATGACCCGGTCGGCGCCGAGGAACGTGGTGGACTCGGACAGCAGTGCTTCGCGCAGCCGATCGACGAACAGGCCGATCGCCGTGACGGTCCCCACGGCCACCACCACGGCCGCAAGCAGCAGGCGCAGCTCGCCCGCGCGCCAGTCGCGCACGGCCAGCCGCAACACCAGGCGCGGCGTCACGAGGCGACCCGTCCCGCTTCCAGGGTGACCACGCGGTTGCAGCGGTCCGCGAGGGCGGCGTCGTGGGTGACCAGCACCAGCGTGGCACCGGATTCCACGTTGAGGTCGAACAGGAGATCGATTACCCGAGCCCCGGTCGCGGTGTCGAGGTTGCCCGTCGGTTCGTCCGCGAACAGGACCTTCGGCCGCGAGGCGAACGCCCGCGCGATGGCCACTCGCTGCTGTTCGCCGCCGGACAGTTCACGGGGGTAGTGCGTCACCCGTTCGGCCAGTCCCACCCGTGCAAGGAACTCGGACGCGTCGTCCCGCGCACTGGCGTCGCCGCGCAGCTCCGACGGCAACATCACGTTCTCCAGCGCCGACAGGCTCTCGATGAGCTGGAAGGTCTGGAACACGAACCCGATGCAGCGGCCACGGACGCGCGCGCGCTGCTCTTCGGACAGGGCCGTGATCTCGTCACCGTCGAGCCACACGTCACCCGTGGTCGGGAGGTCGAGCCCGGCGAGAATGCCGAGCAGCGTGGTCTTGCCGGAGCCGGACGCCCCCACCACCGCCACGGACTCGCCGGCGACCGCCTGGAAGTCCACGTCATCGAGAATGCACAGGTCGCCCTCGGCGGTCGGCACGGTCTTGTTGACCGCGCGGGCGCGCAGGATCGGCGATTCGGCGGAACCGTCGTTCATGTCGGGTATCGGATAACCTCAAAGTCACCAGACCGCCGGCGGGAGTCGCGTGCGCGCGGCCCCGGAGCCGATGGCTTGCGGCGCAACAGCGCCCCGCAACCGTCGCCTTCGGCTCCGCTCGCGCCCAGCCCACCCGTCTTCGAGCCCGCGCCGTCCCACGGCGCAGCCTCCTAGACTACCATTGCGCGACCCGACCGCCGGCGCCCGACCGTTGACACCCCTGCCACGCGTCCTCCTGCTTCCTCTCTTCGCCGTCGCCCTGTCGACCGGCGCGGGTCTCGCCGCACACGCGGACACGCGCGGGACGATCCTCGTCTTCGGCGACAGCCTGAGCGCGGCGTACGGAATGACGCCGGAGCAGGGCTGGGTGGCGCTGCTCGCCGAACGCCTGGCGGACGGCGGCCGTCCCTACCGGGTCGTGAACGCGAGCGTCAGCGGCGAGACCACCACGGGCGGACGCGGCCGCATCGCCCCGATCCTCGAGCGTCATGACCCGGGAGTCGTGATCATCGAACTCGGCGGCAACGACGGCCTGCGCGGTTACTCCGTCGCGAGCATCCGCGAGAACCTGACCGCGATGGTGCGGACGGCACGGGCCCGCGGCGCGGCCGTCGTCGTGGTCGGCATGCGGATGACGCCCAATCTCGGCCCCCGGTACACCGATTCGTTCCGCGATGTCTTTGGCGAGGTCAGCGCGTCGCTCGATGCCGCCCTGGTGCCGTTCCTGCTCGACGGGATCGATCCGGAGACGATGCTGCAGCGCGACGGCATCCACCCGACGGCCGCGGCACAGCCGGTGTTGCTGGACAACGTCTGGAGGGTACTGGAACCGCTGCTGCGGTGATCGGCCCCGCTGGGCGGTCAGGTCTCCCGCGCCTGGCCGCCGAGGCAGGGCGGCGACATCGGCGCGGCACCGAAGCGGGCCTTCCAGTCCGCCTGCGTGTAGGTGTGCAACGCCAGTGCGTGCACGGGGCCCGCCAACTCGTCCGCGAGCGCGGTATTGACCATGCGGTGGCGCTCGATCAGCCGCCGTCCGTCGAATCCGTCCGCGACCACCACGACGCGGAAGTGCGACTCCGACCCGGCGGGCACGTTGTGATTCGGGCTCTCGTTCTCGACGACGAGGTGCGCCGGCGCGAGCGCCTCGGCAAGCTTCGCCTCGATGGTCTCCTGCACGCTCATCGCTCCTCCCGCCCGCGCTTTGTCTGCTCCCGCCATCTGCTCCCGCCGGCTTTGCGGACACTGGTCCACGGCATAATATAGTTTGTTCGCCGCCGCAAAGGTGCTCGCCATGCTGCTGGTCATCTCGCCCGCCAAGTCCCTCGACTTCGATTCCGCGCCCCCGACGCGCAAGCACACGCAACCCGACTTCCTCGACGACGCGCGGGCCCTCGTCCACGAACTGAAGGATCTCGGTCCGGGCGAGCTGTCCGACCTCATGCACATCAGCACGAAGCTCGGCGAACTCAACTGCGACCGGTTCAACGAGTGGTCGCCGCCGTTTTCGCGCAAGAACGCGAAGCAGGCCGTGCTCGCGTTCCGGGGCGACGTGTACATGGGCATGCAGGCGTGGGATTTCTCGGAGCGGGACTTCACCTGGGCGCAGAAGCGCGTGCGCATCCTGTCGGGCCTGTACGGGCTCCTGAAGCCCTTGGACCTCATCCAGCCCTACCGCCTGGAGATGGGCACCCCGTTCGCGAACGCCCGCGGGGCCGATCTCTACGCCTTCTGGGGCGACCGGCTGACCGATACGCTGCGCGGCGAGCTCGACGGTCACCGCACCCGTACGCTCGTGAACCTCGCGTCCAACGAGTACTGGAACGCGGTGGCGCCGCAACGCCTCGACGCCCGGGTCGTCACGCCGGTGTTCAAGGACCTCAAGAACGGCCGCTACAGGTTCATCAGCTTCTTCGCGAAGAAGGCGCGCGGCGCCATGGTCGGCTACGTCGTCCGCAACCGCATCGACACGGTGAAGGGACTCAGGGGCTTCGACTGGCAGGGCTACCGTTTCAGCGAGGCACGGTCGACGCCCGACGAACTCGTCTTCCTGCGGGACAACGCGAGCGCGAAGGCGGCCTGACCCCGGCCCGGCAGTTGCGCAGGCCACCGCGACCGCAAGCCGCGCCGCGACCGCGAGCCGCGGTTCAGGCGCCGGCCTCCGGCACGCGGAGCAGGTCCCCGAGCTGCGCCTTGCGGAGCTTCACCGGGTTGCCCTTGGTCCCGATGTTGAGCATCTCGACGAAGAACGAGAACCCCATCGCGAAGTAGATGTAGCCCTTCGGCACGTGCAGCCCGACCCCTTCCGCCGCCAGGGCGAAGCCGATGATCAGCAGGAACGAGAGCGCCAGCATCTTGAGCGTCGGATGGTCCTCGATGTAGCGGCTGACCGGGCCCGCCGCCACCATCATCACGACCACGGCGGTGACGATCGCCGCGATCATCACGGGCAGTTCGTCGACCAGCCCGACCGCCGTGATCACCGAGTCGAGCGAAAAGACGATATCGATCACGGCGATCTGGAAGAGCACCATGCCGAGACTCGCCACCGCCCCGCCGCCGTGGCTCTCCGGCGCGTGGGACTCCAGCGAGTTGTGCATCTCCCGGGTGGACTTGCCGATGAGGAAGGCGCCCCCCGCGACGAGGATGATGTCGCGCCCGGATATGCCCTGACCGAACACCTCGAACAGGTCCTCCGACAGGCTCATGATCCACGACAGCGACACCAGGAGCGCGATGCGCATGAACATCGCCGCGCTGAGGCCGAGCAGCCGCGCCTGCGCGCGCTGGTGCTCCGGCAGTCTCCCCGTGAGGATGGATATGAAGACGATGTTGTCTATGCCGAGGACGATCTCCAGCAGCGTCAGGGTCAGGAACGCGAACCAGACCTCGGGGTTGGCGAGCAGGTCGAGCATGGCAGTATCATGAATCGCGTCACCGCAACGGGCGGAAGTACAACATGGCCGAAGACCGGTACCAAGACGCTGGGCGGGAGCAAGACGCCGGGCGGGAGCCAGCCACCGTCCAGGCACTCGAGGCCGCGGTGTTCCGGCGGCTGCTCACGCACCTCGACGAGCACCGGGACGTCCAGAACATCGACCTCATGAACCTCGCCGGCTTCTGCCGCAACTGCCTGTCCAAGTGGTATGTCGCGGCTGCCGAGGAACAGGGCGTGTCCGTCGATTACGAGGCCGCGCGGGAGCGCGTCTACGGGATGCCCTATGCCGAGTGGAAAAGGAAGCACCAGGGCGAGGCCACGCCGGAACAGCTCGACGCCGTGCGGCGTCGGCAGCAGTAGCGTTGCGCCGCCCCGGGCGGCGCCTCCGCCGGCGAGTGGTCCGGCGGGCCGCGGTCTTCCTGGCGGTGCCGATCGCGGTTCTCTCCGCCGCCCTGCTCCCCGGTGACGGACCCGCAGCGGGCCCCGTGCGCTATGCCGTGATCGACCGCTCCGGCTGGCTCGGGGACGCCGTGCGCAGACACGTCGCCGCCACGGATGTCGCGAGGTTCCTGGATGCCCTCGAGCGCGCCGTTCCGTCCGATCCTCTGCTGGCCGAGGCCGTCGGCGCCCGCGGCAGCTTCGAGGCGCGCGCGGCGCAGCTGATTCAGACCCTGGCCGCGGAGGCCGGACGCCTGCGCTCCCCGGGACCTCTGGACGAGCGTTTCGCGCAGTGGTGGATGGAGCACCCCGACATCGTGCTCGAGACCGCGCCGGACGTCTCGTTCGCCCGCTTCGCCGAGGTGCATCCCGCGCGGCCCCTGGCCCGCGCGGACGGTGTGGACGGCCTGCTCGCCGACGGCGGCCTCGACGGCTACTTCGTCATCCCGGACGACTCCGTCGGCACCGGCGAGGCGCCCCGCTACGTCGGCAGCCGGTCGCCCGAGAGGGACGTCGAGGCGTGGTACGTTGAACTTGCGGCAGATCTGATCGAGCGCCAACGCATCGCGGAGGAGGGCGCCGCGCCCTGACCGTGCCGCCGTGGGCGGGCCCACGGCCGGCCCCGCGGCCCCGCGGCCCCGCCCGGCAGCTTGAACTGCCTCGGACCATGCGCTTCAATGTCCGGCCCCGGCCCTCTGGACGACAGGCGCCCATGCAGGAGAGACTTCGCAAAATCTGGCGCGAGTGGCGCGGCTTCGCGCTGTTCGTGGCCGTCATGCTGGTCTTTCGGTCCGCCATCGCGGACTGGAATCAGGTCCCGTCGGGCTCCATGCAACCCACCATCCTGCCCGGCGACCGCATCGTCGTCGACAAGCTGGCTTACGATCTCAGGGTCCCGTTCACCCTGACCCGAATCTCCGAGTGGTCCGCACCCGAGCGCGGGGACGTGATCACCTTTCCGTCCCCCGTCGACGAGCGGCTGTTCGTCAAGCGCGTCGTCGGCATGCCCGGCGATACCGTCGAACTCAGGGGCAACCGGCTGATCGTCAACGGCACGGCCGCGACGTACGAGGCGCTGACGGAAGCCGAGATCCGGGGCCTGCCGATCCAGCCCTCCGCGCTCTATCGGTTGTTCCGAGAAACGGTGCTCGGCAGTTCGCGCATCATCATGGTGCGCAAGGCGCCGCTCGATCCCGGCTACTCGAGCTTCGGCCCCGTGGTCGTGCCCGACGAACACTACCTCGTGCTCGGGGACAACCGCGACAACAGCGGCGACTTCCGCCGCATAGGCCCCGTGGCGCGGGAGCGCGTACTCGGCCGGGCGCACGCCATCGCCTTTTCGCTCAACTACGACAACTACTACGCGCCGCGCATCGACCGTTTCTTCACCGATCTTCCGTAGCGCCCGGCGACCGGGGCCGCCGCCGCTCGCCGCCCCCGGTCCCGGAACGACCCCGCACCAGCCGGATGATGGCGGCGGCCAACCCGGCGAGCAGCGCCAGACCGGTCACGAAGAACAGGCTCGTGACGAGGAAATCCAGCAGTTCTCCCGTGTCGAGATCGAAAGACCGCGCCAGCCACGCGATGGCGAGGAACGCCGTCAACGCCGTAGGAACCACCCAGCGCGTCGAGCCCCCTCGCCATCGAGCCATGCCGCACCCTCGCCCGGAAACACGCCGGCGGGAGGATAGCGGCCGGCGGCGGCCGTTGCATGCGCACGCTTGGCGTGACACTTGCGTCGCCACCAGGCGACGCGCCTGGCCGGGTGATTTCACGCTACGGATTGACGTCGGGCTGAGCGGAGCTAGGCGGCGTTTTGCAGGCGGCTCGCGGGTCAGCGCGCCGAGGGTACCGGGCCGGGGCACGGAACGCGGCGTGGTCGCGACTGGCTCGGGCGGGGAAAGCGGGACCGGGAACGCGGTGCGAGGGCCACCTTGCGCCCCCGCAACTGGTATGCTACTCGATGCACGCGCGGGTTGATCCGTCCCGTCCGGATGCAGGCTGGACGATGGGAACCACGACCCAGAGCTTGACGACGCGGGAGAGTCCCATGAAATTTCCATTGCCTTGTCGAACCGCTGGCGGACCGGTGAGAGTCATCGGGGCCGCCTTCGCCGCGGTCATGCTGACGGCGCTCGCACTGCCGGTTGCGGCGAGCAATCTGTCGGCACAGGGTAACGACCCCTACGAAGGGCACGATCTGAATATCACGTTCACCAACACGTCGCCCCAGCGCATCCATTTCCGCTACAGGTACAAGACCGCGGACGGGAGCGCCGCGGGCAGCGGGCGGTGGCAGGACTACGAACCGACCTCCGGATGGGTCCAATGGTCCCCCGGCGCCGCGAATGCGCAGGAGGCCGTAACCGTGAAGACTGTCCAGGATCAACTCTGCGAACACGACGAGACCGTCAAGGTCCGCCTTACGAACCTGCAGCGTGGCCTGCGGCAAAGTGCGAATTCTCCGATTGTATGGTTCATCATTTCCGAGTGCAACAGCAGGGGGTTTGCGTGCGAGTTCGAGGTGGAGGCCAAGATCAAACAGCATGCAGACGGATGCGCAGCGGGCACTTTCGGCGAGTAAGTCCGGCGCGCCCGAGGCAGGACCGGTTTCCGGGAGCAGTGTGACGGCGGATCGGCGGTTTTGAAGGAGGCTTGGTAACGTAGGGTGCGGCGCCTATGGTGGAGGCCATGGGGCAGGCAACCCGTGGTTCGGATCGAACGCGGCGTCGGGTCTGTGGCAGGCGCCGGTTGTTGTTGATGCCGCCGCATGCGGTGTCCATCGAGACGCGTCTGGGCTGGGGCACCGTGAAGCGGCGCAAGCCGGGGCGCTGGGCAACAACATCGGGATCCATTTGGATCCGCGGACGCTGTTGGCGTTCGAGTGCGGTTATCCGGTGGACTATCCAGTGGAGTGGGCGAACGCGGACTGCCACGCGTTATCTGGCGCGTTACCCGTTCGACGGTTCGGAGTTGGCGCACCTGTGGGCGCGCTGTTTATTCCGGGACCCGCTCGCGTTACATTGCGCTGCGCCGCTCGCGCGGCGCGGACAGACACGGGGGCGAGACGGACAGACGCCATGCATGGCCCGGGCAGCATGACCACGGCACGGCTGATCGGCGCCGGCATGGCGGCGATGTGCGTGGTGGTGCTCGCCGCCGACCCGCCGCAGGTCGCGCTACGCACCATCGAACGACCCCTCCTGCTCGAGCCGATGCCCGAACATCCGCGCACGTCGCTGACCATCGTCGACCAGTTGCGCCAGCACCATTTCGAATCGAAGAAGATCGACGACGGCGTTTCGTCGGAGGTCTTCGACAAATACGTCGACACCCTCGACGCGGGGCGCGCCTACCTGCTGACCGAAGATGTCCGCAACCTCGACGAGCGCTACCGGTTCACGCTGGACGAGGCGCTGAAGCGCGGCGATCTCGAGCCCGCCTTCGAGATGTTCAACCTGTTCCAGGAACGGGTCGTGGAACGTCTCGAGTTCCTGCTCGAACTGATCGACGAGGGCCTCGCGCGCCTCGACTTCACCCTCGACGAGACCCTGCAGATCGACCGCAGCGGCGCCGCCTGGCCCGCGGACCGGGCGGCCATGGACGACCTGTGGCGCCGGCGTCTCAAGGCTTCCGTACTCGGCATGTTGATGAACGGCCGCGAACTCGACGAGATCGAGGAGGTGCTCGGCAAGCGGTACCGGAACCGTCTCAAGCAGACCGCGCGCACCCGCAGCGAGGACGCCTTCGCCCTGTACGTCAACTCCTTCGCGAGCACCTACGACCCGCACACGCAGTACTTCTCGCCCCGCACGTCCGAGAACTTCAACATCAACATGTCCCTGTCCCTCGAGGGTATCGGCGCGGTGCTCGAGAACCGGGACGAGTACACCACCGTCCGCCGCCTCGTTCCGGCCGGCCCCGCCGACAAGAACGGCGGCCTCAATCCAGCCGACCGCATCGTCGGCGTGGGCCAGGGCGAGAACGGCGTGATCGTCGACGTCGTCGGCTGGCGTCTCGACGAAGTGGTCGCGCTGATCCGTGGCCCCAAGGGCTCGGTCGTACGCCTGGAGGTCATTCCCGGCGGCAGCGAGGACGGCGTGACGCAGGAAGTGCGGATCGTGCGCAACACGGTCCTGCTCGAGGAGCAGTCGGCCCAGAGACGGCTGCTCACCTACGACGACGGGGGGGCGACACGCAAGATCGGCGTCATCGAAGTGCCGACCTTCTACGCCGACTTCAGGGCGATGCAGACGGACCCCAACGCCAAGAGCACGACGCGCGACGTGAGCCTGCTGATCGACGAACTGAAGGACGAGGGTGTGGAGGGCATCGTCGTGGACCTGCGCAACAACGGCGGTGGATCCCTCCAGGAAGCCCAGATGCTGGCGGGGCTGTTCATCGACTCGGGGCCGATCGTGCAGGTCAAGGTCCAGCAGCGCGCCACCCAGGTCCATTCCGACAAACGCGACGGCGCGGTGTGGGACGGTCCTCTCGCGGTGCTGGTGAACCGGCTCTCCGCGTCCGCTTCCGAGATCTTCGCGGGGGCCGTGCAGGACTATGAACGGGGCATCGTCACCGGCAGCCGCACGTTCGGCAAGGGCACCGTCCAGACGCTGTTTCCCCTGAACCGCGGCCAGCTCAAGGTCACCCAGGCCAAGTACTACCTGCCGTCCGGTCAGAGCACGCAGCACCAGGGCGTGGCCCCGGACATCGAGTTCCCGGAGACCTACGACTCGGACCGTATCGGCGAGAGCGCGCTCGATGACGCGATGGCCTGGGACATGGCCGCGCCGGCCTCCTTCCGCAAGGCCAACGAGGTCTCGCCGTTCCTCTCCGAGCTGGCCCAGAAGCACCTCGCACGCGCCGCCTCGGACCCCGACTTCGAGTACCTGCGCGCGCTGTCCGAGCGGAACGTCGAAGAGCGCGACCGCACGCACATCTCGCTGAACCGGGCGACGCGCGAAAGCGAAAAGGCCGCGTACGAGCGTTGGCGCCTCGACCTGGAGAACACCCTGCTGCTCGCCAAGGGCGAGGAACCCATCGAGAGCATCGACGACCTCGACAGCGTCGACGACCCGCCGGACCCGAGCCTCTCCGATGCGGACGCAGCGGACGCGGTGGAGGACCCGATGCTGCGCGAGACGGGCCGGATACTGCTCGACTACATCGGCATATCGCGGCTGGTGGCCACGGTCGGAGGGACATCGACGCCCGGAGCACGCATGTAGGGACGGGCTTGTCCCGTCCCGGCGCGACCTGCCGTCGCATGGCAGTTTCGCTGGCGCGAAACTGCCCGGTTGGCGAAGGTGTTCGGCGACCTGCAGGGCGGGCGACCACAAGGGTCGCGCCTACGGCAGCGCCCGGGTGGTGATCTGCTCCGTGATCCAGCCCTCGAAATCGTCGAGGGACAGGGTCTGCTGTTGCCTCACGCCATAGCGTCTGAGGGTCACCGTTCCGTCCGCCCGTTCCCGCTCGCCCACGACGAGCAGGTTGGGGATCTTGCGCGTCGTCCCCTCGCGGATCTTCTTGCCCACCGTGTCGCTGCGCGACGCCATCTCCGCGCGCACGAAGCGCCGGCGCAACCGGTCGACGACCGTCTGCCCATACGCGTCGAACTGGTCCGAGACCGTGATGACGCGAACCTGTACGGGGGCGAGCCAGGTGGGGAAGGCGCCGCCGAAGTGCTCGATCAGGAAGGCGGCCATCCGCTCGTGGGTCGACAGCGGCGCCCGGTGGATGCAGTACGGCGTGTGTTCCGCGCCGTCGGCGCCGACGTAGACGAGACCGAGCCGCCCGGGCTGCGCGAAGTCGAGCTGCACCGTGCCGAGCTGTTCCTCCCGGCCCGTGACGGTACGGCACAGGATGTCGATCTTCGGCCCGTAGAACGCCGCTTCCCCCGGTCCGTCCACGTAGTCGACGTCCATCGCGTCGAGTACGTCGGCCACCACACCCTCGCAGTACTCCCACGCCTCGGGGTTGTCGACGTACTTTTCCCGGCGCTTGCGGTCGTCGGGGTCCCACCGGGACAGCCGGACGCGGTAGTCGGAGAGCCCGAACGCCGCGTAGGCCTCGGCGTACATCTGCATCACGCCCTTGAACTCGGACTGGATCTGCTCCTCGGTGCAGTAGATGTGCGCGTCGTTCATGCACATGCCGCGCACCCGCAACAGCCCGCTGACCGCGCCGGACTCCTCGAACCGGTAGACGTGGCCGTACTCCGCCAGGCGCAGGGGCAGCTCCCGGTAGCTGCGCGGGCGGGCGGCGAAGATGCTGTGATGGTGCGGGCAATTCATCGGCCGCAGCACGTAGGCTTCCTTGACCGCCTCGCCGTCCTCGCCGGCTTCCCGCAGCTCCATCGGCGGGAACATGTCGTCTTCGTAGTACGGGAGGTGGCCCGACTTCCGGTACAGGTCGGCCTTCGCGAGGTGGGGCGTGGCGACGCGCTGGTAATCCGCGCGGAACTCCAGCTCCTTGGCGAGCTTCTCGAGTTCCTCCCGGAGCACGGCGCCGTTTGGCAGCCAGAGCGGCAGCCCCCGGCCCACCAGTTCGTCGAGGTGGAAGATGTCGAGTTCGCGTCCGAGCTTCTTGTGGTCGCGTTCCTGCGCCAGCTTCCATGCCGCAACGTGGGCGTCGAGCTCGTCCCGGCTCTCGAATGCCCAGGCATAGATGCGCGTCATCATCACGTTGTCGGAGTCGCCGCGCCAGTACGCCCCGGCGACGCTGCGCAGCTTGAACGCGTCGCGCGGGATGTCGCGGGTCGTGTCCACGTGCGGACCCTCGCACATGTCCAGGAACGACCCGTTGCGATAGAAGGACAATCCGTCCAGATCCGCCCGGGCGAGCAGCTCCCGCGCGTATTCCCGCTTGTATGGCTCGCCCATCTCGTCGATCCGTGCCAGGGCGTCGGCGGCGGCGAGTTCCTCCCGGTAGAAGCGCTGACCCTGCTTGAGGATCTTGCGCATGCGGCGCTCGAGCTCCGGGAAGTCGTCCTCGTTCAGCGGCTCCGAGAGCAGGAAGTCGTAGTAGAAGCCGTCGGCGATCGGCGGGCCGAAGCCGAGCGTGGAGCCCGGGCGCAGCTCGAGTACGGCCTGCGCCATGACGTGCGCCAGGCTGTGCCGGATCCGGTAGAGATCGCTGTCGGCGCTCTCGCCGCCGCTGTGTTCGAGACTCATCGTTTCTTTCCAGACGTCATGCCGGAGCGACCGCTGGACCAGCTTGAGGGAGGCGGGCGTACCCATCCGTCCCAGACCGATGGTCCAGAAGTCCTACAGGTTCGGGGACTTACGCAGCGCGATGCCCAGTGACGGCCTCGCGCAAGCCTTCGAGCAACCCCCCCAGATGGGCCATGCGCTCTGGCAGCTCAGAATGCCCGGACTCCAGACGATCAAGCCGCGAGTCGAGCCGGTCCATCCCCACGCCCAGTCCGCGGTGACCCGAGACGACGAGGCCGGCCAATGCGACGCCGACGCCAATGATTGTCCACATCTCGGGAGTCATGAAGGCCAGTTTACACGCGTGCCGACCCAGTCGGAACACGGGTGCGGTATCGACGGCGCTTCAGTCCCTGATTGCGCCAATCTCCTCGAGCCGGATCGCCAAGGCGGTGCTCGACACACCGAGTTGCTCATGCATCGGCGTGACCTGTCTACCCGTGATGTCTCGCCGGCAGGCGGCAAGTGCGCGGCTCTTCGCCCTCAAAGGTCCGTCCGGGAGCTCGTGGTAGCTGCTCGGGTTAAGCCAGAACGCGACATCCTCGTTGACAGTGACGGCCTCGACGATGCCCAGAGTCTCCTTGAGCTCTGTCCACACCAGCCGCTCCGGCATGAGATAGCAGGCAGCAAACTTGTCTGCGGCGCGCTCGATCCCGGTGCGGCCCTCCGACGGGCCTTCCATTGGGCGTTCCCGAAGTAGCGTCACGGGCGGATCGAGGACGATGTGGCCGATCTCGTGCGCACCCGTAAACCGAACCACAGGAGGATCGAACGCTTCCGACACGACTACGCGCCGCCGTTGGGGATCAACCATTCCGGCGACTAGCATTCGCCGACCAGGGGGCCAGTCGGCGATCTCAGGCACCTCTTCATAGTCGTAACCGAACACGAAAGCCGCATGTCTCGGATGAAGCAGGTCGACCGGTCTACAGCCCAAGGGACACAACTCGTGCCGGCGTCTCCAAACCTCCTGCTGGAGCCTCCTCGCGGCGTCGTGTATTTCAGCATCGGCCGCCATAAATCGGATTATCTTGTGGTCTACACACTTCGTCAACACATGATGTAGTACCACATCGATGGCGCTTCGGCGGCGCCACCTCTCCCAAGGTGCGTGCGCGGGGTCTTCATGTCAACATGCTGCACCATCCAACCGAGCCCAGCCGCAGAGATCGGAGCCATGACCGACTGGTATCCCAAGCGCCGTTTCGGCGACCTGCCGAGCGAGATGGCGCGCCGCTTCGGCGACCGCGAAGCCCTCGTCTTCCAGGACGAACGGTACACGTTCGCCCAGCTCCACGAAGAGATCGATCGGGCCGCGAAGGCGTTGTTGGCCCTCGGCGTCGAGCGCGGCGACCACGTGTCGCTGTGGCTCAACAACCGCTCCGAGTGGATCTTCCTCATGTTCGCCCTCGCGAAGGTCGGGGCCGTACAGGTACCGGTGAACACGCGCTTCCGCACCCAGGACATCGAGTACGTCCTGCGGCAGTCGGACAGTGCCATGCTGATCACCCACGACGTCTCCGGGCCCATCGACTATCTCGACATGGCGCGGCGGACGATCGACCTGTCCGCGGACGACACGGTGCGGGACCCGGACTTCCCGGAACTGCGCAGGGTCGTCATCGTCGGCTCGGGCGAGTACGCCGGAACGGTGTCCTGGGAGTCCGCCGTCGAACGCGCGGCACAGGTCTCCGGCGCGGAGCTTGCCGCGCGCGCCGCGGCGGTCGACCCGGACGACCCCGTCTTCATCATGTACACGTCCGGCACCACCGGCTTCCCCAAGGGGGTCGTGCACAGCCACAGGCTCATCCGCAACATCGAGGAACGCGGCTTCCGGATGGCGGTCACGGAGCGCGACACCATCATGAGCTACCTGCCCCTCTTCCACGCCTTCGGCTACTCGGAGGCCGCGCTGATGTCGATGGTCACCGGCGCCCGCCAGATCCTGACCGAGACGTTCGACCCCAACGAAGTCCTCGACCTCATCGACCGCGAGGGAGCGACGATCGCCCACGGCTTCGAGGCGCACATGCAGGGGTTGTGCGACGCCCAGGAGGCGCACCCGCGGAACCTCGCGACCCTGCGCACGGGGGTGTTCGCCGCGGGGATGCTGAGCGCCACGCCGGTGGCCTACCGGGGCGCGCGCGTGCTCAAGCCGCTCAGGGCCGTGTCGGCGTTCGGCATGACCGAGATGTGGGTCGGCGCCGCCCTGTCGGCCCTTGACGACGACGCGTCCCACCGGCTGGAGACCTCCGGGTATCCGGCCCCGGGATACGAGTTCCGCGTGGTGGACCCGGAGACGGGTCTCGAAGTGCCCGACGGCGCGCCTGGCGAACTGCGGGTGCGTAGCTATGCACTCATGCTGGGCTACTACAAGAAGCCCAAGGAGACCGCGGAGTCCTACGACAAAGCCGGCTGGTTCCGCACCGGTGACATGGGCATTCGGCAGGCCGACGGCTACATCCGCTTCCTCGGCCGCTTCAAGGACATGCTGAAGGTGGGCGGCGAGAACGTCGACCCGATGGAGGTCGAGGGCCTGCTGCTCGAGCATCCCGCCGTGCAGCAGGCGGCGGTCGTCGGCCTCCCGGACCGGCGGCTGTCCGAGGTCGCCGTGGCGTTCGTCGAGCGCAGACCCGGCGTGGAAGCCGGCGAAGCCGACATTCTCGCGTACTGCCGCGGCACGGTCGCGAGCTTCAAGATCCCGCGGCGGGTGTTCTTCCTCGACGAGTTCCCCATGACCGCCTCGGGCAAGATCCGCAAGGTGGAGCTGCGGGAAGTGGCGAAGCGCCTGGCCGGCGTGGCCTCCGGCTGATCCGGCGCCCGTCCCTCATCCGCCCGCGAGAAAGCGACGAGGCCGCGCTGTGTCCGTTAACCCCCCCTCTCCGCCGCAACCCGCGTCCCGCGGCCCAAGTTCACTCAGTCAGCACCTGCTTGATCGTCGAGTAGTACTCAACAGTGCGGCCCCCGGGAGCTGCGGACAGGCGGCGGCGAACGTCGGACTCCGGCCAGCCAAGGAAACCATCCACCGCCGCCGCACGCAACGCATTGAGTTTTGGCAGATCCAAGCCCAGCTTCCTGATGGTTGTCTCGCCTGCTACATCGCCCGGTGCGGCGTGTATCTCACCATTGCCCGTGAACGTAAAGCGCGTTTCGCAGTCGGAACTCAGCGGCGATACGAACAGGTGCTCCACGAACCAGCTACCTTTCCGATGGCCGCAATGCCGAGGCTCCCCCGCCGATTGGTCGCGTACACAGGAGCAGAAAAGGTTAGCGTAGTCTAGCTCGAGCGCCCCGAACCCCTTTTTCCGGTCTCGTGGACGAAAGTGCTCTACGTGACTGTCCTCCAGAGCGACGCGTCCCTCGCAATAGCAGCAGATGAAACCTTGCTCGCGCATCAGCGCCTCTTGCACTTCCTCCCTGACAAGTTTAGGCACTCTGCTCCAGCTTGGACGGTGCTTCATCTTGTCTCCGTCCTTCCACCGCGAGAAACCTGCTGGTTCAGCCCGTTTAACGATCCGCTTCATTCCTCCAGCAGTTCCTTCCGCTGTATTAGGACCCCCGCCTTGACAAGGTCGGGGTCTTTGCCAATGCGCTGGCCCAAGTCAATCAACTGCCTCTTGGCTTCGGTGACGCTCCCCTGCTCAATCGTGAGAAACAGCTTGGCCAACGCCTCCCTGATCTCATCGGGCCGTGCTGGAACGTTCATGATGTCCTCAAGAACCCTGCCGGCTGTCTGACCAAACGCGTCTTCGGGCCGCCTGGCAGCTATATCGGCTCCAATACGCTCCAGCATCCAGATGCACTCCGGCTCCAGGTGACTCAGAATCTGCGGCGAGTGGGTCGAGAGCAGGAACTGACACCTCGGGAACGTCTCCCGGAGGGAGGTCGTGATCCGCCGCTGCCAAGCCGGGTGTAGATGCAGATCTATCTCGTCGATCAGCACGACCGCCTCACTATTGAGCGGATTCTCCATGCTCGGGTTGGCGACGGCCATGCGCCGCGCCAGATCACCCGCCATCGCTAGCGTGCACGTCTCCCCGTCCGAGAGTTGATCGACCGACAGTTCCTCTCCGTCCTTCGCCACGATCATGCGCAAGGGTGACCGCTTCACCTTGAGATCCCTGAAACCCGGCAGGAATCGCTTGATCGCCCGCCTTACGGCTTGCAGTTGCGGATCCCGGAATGTAGGCCTGTCAACACGCGTCTCATTCTCGAGGTCTTCCCGCTCCCTGAACCACTCAAAGAAGATGCGAAAGCTACATGACGCCCCGGAAAGCGCCTGGTCATAGGCGGCTAAACGATCAAACCGGTGTCTCTTTCGGATACGAAGCGGAATGTCGAGTACGGCCCTATTGACAGGGTAGTAAACGGCAAGCGGCAGACTTGCGCGTTCGTCTTCCGCAAGTCTGTCCTGCAGGGTAGCGACGCTATCTCTCAGCTCCTCGAGCCGGGTGATGGTCTGCTTTTTCCGACCGCGTTTCGCCTTCGCCACCGTCCATCCGACACAACGCCCCTCGAAGCGAACCTCGATCCTGTTTCGCGTTTCCGAGCAGCGATTGTTGATATCCTGCTCCGAGAAGACGCGTCCAGTGCCGGCGGACGAACGTACTCTGCCGATCAGGCGCGAGAGCATGATGGCGGCGCAGTCAAGCACGGCAGACTTGCCGACGCCGTTGACTCCGACCAGAACGTTCACTCTCTCCGGAAACTCAAGGTCCAGCTTCGGGATGCCCCTGAACCCAGAGATCTCAAGCGATTCTAGTCTCACATAGCCCCCCGAGTGTCCATCACATTCGGCTTGCCGCGCCCCACGAGCCACAGGATGCGTCCGCGCGCCGGCGCGCCGTCAGTCATGCTCGGCCCACCGCGGACCCCAAAAAGACGATGTTAGCGTACCCTGACGCGCCCTTGAGCTGGTCGCCATGCGGGATGCTGAGGCAACCAACGCGAGGGTACACGAAGCCCGAAACACAGGGCCCATACGTGCTTCTCTACCCGTCAGCCAGGAGCCGAACGAGGCGCTCGGTGTCCGGCCACCCCAGGCACGCGTCGGTGATGCTCTGCCCATAGGTCTCGGGCTCGTCCTGCCGGCCCTCCACGAGGTGGCTCTCCAGCATGACCCCCGCCACCCGGAGGTTGCCGGCGCGGCGCTGCCCGAGGACCGCATCCACCCCGTCCCGCTGCCGCGCCGGGTCCTTGCCGCTGTTGCCGTGGCTGCAGTCCACCAGGATGCCGGCGTCGAGTCCGCGCGCATCGAGCGCGTCGGCCGCGGCAGCCACGGCGGCGGCGTCATGGTTGGGGCGCGCGCCGCCGCGAAGCACGAGGTGACAGTCCTCGTTGCCGCTGGTCTCCAGGAGCGCCGGGGCGCCCTCCTTGGTCAGGGACGGGAAGTGGTGCGAGCGCCGCGCGGCAACCACTGCGTCCACCGCCACCGCGACGTTGCCGTCGGTCCGGTTCTTGATGCCGACCGGCATGGACAGGCCGGACGCCAGTTGCCGGTGCACCTGGCTCTCCACCGTGCGGGCTCCGATCGCGCCCCAACTGATGAAGTCCGCGTAGTACTGCCCGAAGGTCGTGTCGAGGAACTCCGTCGCCGCCGGCAGGCCCATGCCCACGATGTCCGCGAGCAGCGCCCGGGCGCCGCGCAGGCCGGCGTTCACCTGGAACGTCCCGTCGATGTGCGGGTCGTTGATGTAGCCCTTCCAGCCGACGGTCGTGCGGGGCTTCTCGAAATACACGCGCATGACGAGCACGACGCGCTCGGCCACCTCCGCCGCCAGCGGCGCCAATCGCGAGGCGTACTCCCGCACTGCGTCGGGATCGTGGACCGAACACGGCCCCACGACGGCCAGCAGCCGCGCGTCGCGGCCATGGACGATGTTCGCCACGGCGCGCCGGGCGGCGCTCACCGTCCCTGCCGCGCCGGCGTCGATCGGGATCTCTTCCTCGAGGATCGCCGGCGCGATCAACGGCCGCGTGCGGCGAATGCGCAGGTCGTCGGTCTGGCTCACCCGTCCCCCGTTCTTTTCTTCGGCCAAGCGGCTCGGCCGGGCGTCAGTTCAGCGAGCCCTTCCCGTACAGCGCCAGCTCGATCGCTTCCCACTCGACGCCGTCCCCTATTTCCGGGTCGTACATGAAGTCCTGCGGATCGTCGCGCCGCTGTACCTGCGCCTTCGGGCCTGCCGGCAGGTTCGTCCATTTGCCGTATCGCGCCTCGAGGTCGTCGAGTTCCTCCGGCGTCAGCTTCACCAGGCGGCACGGCACGCCCTTGAGGTGCGGCACGCCCTGCTCGATGTCCATGAGGCCCATGTCTTCGTCGTCGGCGAGCTGGGCGTCGGAGAACGCCCACATGCCGGACAACCGATCGAGGCCCTGCCCCGCCTCCGGCTTCCACCAGCCGTGCGGCACCCGCACGAGCCCCTTCGGCATCTGGTCGCGCACGTCCGCGCGCATGGCGACGCGCGCCTTCGGCGTCTCGACCCAGATCCAGTCGCCGTGTTCCAGGCCGTACGTGCCGGCCTCGTCCGGATGCAGGTAGGCCGTCGGCTCCGGCGCCCGGCGGCGCAGCTCGGGAACGTGCCGCTGCCCGGTCTGGAAGTACTGGTCGTCGCGCACGCCCACGAACAGCGCAAGCGGCCACTCCGGATTCGGCTGCGACGCCTCGCGGTAGTACGGCAGCGGGTCGAAGCCGAGGTCCTCCAGCACGGACGAGTACAGCTCGACCTTGCCCGAGGGCGTCGCGAAACCGGTCTCGACGTGCTTCTTCTCGCCGAACGGGGCCATGGGGATCGTGCCGTCGGCGACGACGTCTTCCCAGGTCTTGCCGGACGGCGCCAGCCGATGGTCGTAGAGGTCCGTGAGCGACTCCCACGGGAAGTGCTCGCCGAGGCCCATGCGGTGGGCGAGTTCGCGCCAGATGTAGAAGACGCTGCGGCATTCGCCCGGCGGCTCGGCCGCCTGCTCGCTCACCCCGACCATCATGCTCGGCCGCTCGAGCCAGGCGTCCCCGGGCAGCACGTAGTCCGCGATCTGCGCCGTCGGCGTCATCATGTGTTCGTGGACCACGATCAGGTCCTGGTTCATGAGGCCCTTGTAGATCTGGCGCGTGTTGGCGAACGCCATCAGCGTGTTGTTACCGAGCGAGAAGAACGCCTTGACCGGGTAGGGCTTGCCTTCCGCCATGGCCCGGAACGTGGACGTGGGATTGGCCATGTAGCAGCCGGCGATGAGATTGGCCCACTCGCGGCCCCAGGTCCGGCGCGTCGGCTCCCGCAGTGCTTCCATGCCGCGGTAGGTGAAGACCGGGAACTCGTCCGCGCCGAGTTGCTTCGCCCGCTGTTCCGGCGCCAGGCGCTCGTGCAGTTCGAGGTCCGTGTCCGACACGATGCCCGGGTTGAACGGCACGAACCGCTCGCCGCCCTTGACGTCCAGGTTGCCGGTCAGGGCGCGCAGGGCGCAGTGCAGCCGGATGGCCGACGTGCTCGAGGTCTGCTGGTCGGTGATGGGCGACCAGGGGATGGACGCCGGCGCGTTCGTCGCGTACATGCGGGCCGCCTTCGCGATGAGTTCGGCGTCGACGCCGGTGATCGCCGCCACGCGCTCGAGCGGATACTCCCGCACCCGCTCGGCGAACGCGTCGAAGCCGGTCGTCCACTCCGCCACGAAGTCGCGGTCGTAAAGCCCCTCGTCGAGGATCACGTTGAGCCAGCCGAAGCACATCGCGGCGTCCGTCCCGGCCCGGAGCGGCAGCCAGAGATCGGCGACTTCGGCGTTCTCGCTCTTGCGGGGGTCGAGGACGATCAGCTTGGCGCCGTTCGCCTGCGCCACGCGGATGGCCTTGAACTCGGCCGTCCAGCTATGGCGGCGCGGGTTGTGGCCGAACAGGACGATGCACTTCGAGTGCAGCACGTCCCCGCGTGGATACCAGCCGTACACCATGCGGTTGACGGCGGCCGTGTTGCCCATGCAGTAGGCGACGCCGCTGATCCAGTTCGGGCTGCCCAGCAGGTTCATGAAACGCCGCGACATGCCGCTGTCCACGGTGGTGTTCCAGTTGCTGGTGGCCACGGCGAACGCTTCCGGGCCGTAGCGGTCGATGGTGGCGGAGAGCTTCGCGGCGATGTCGTCGAGGGCTTCCTCCCAGCTCACCTGCCGCCACTGGCCGGCGCCGCGCTCCCCGACGCGCTGCAGGGGGACCATCAGGCGATCGGGATGCGCGAAGGACTTCGGCGCGTACACGCCCTTCATGCAGATCACGTCCTTGAGAAACGGATCCTTGCGCGCCGCCACCTTGACGACCCGCCCGTCCACGACCTTCGCGCGCACGGGACAGAAACCGTCACAACTCGAGCAGACGACCTGCTTCTCGACTACGTTCGACTGCATGTAAGCCCTCTCCTCTTCGCCCCGCGCCGTACCGGTTGCATGGGCCGGAATTCCTGCCCCACAATCCGGTGATGTTCCGCTTCGTCACTCCCGACCGCTTCTTCGTCTGGACCGGAGTGGTGCTCGCCTTCGTGTTCGCGATCGGCATCGCCTACGGACTCGGCATCAAGTCCGCACGCACGCAGTGCGTCACCGAGGGCAAGTTCTACCACAACGACCAGATCTATCGGTGCGAGCGGCTGCGTTGACGCGCGTCGCCTTCGGCGACGCGTTGGAGTTGCTGCGCAACTCCGTTGACACAGCGGGCCTCACGCCGCGCGGCCCAGCGCCGCGTCCTTACGACAACCCGTAGAACCGCAGCACGTTCTCGCCGAGCACCTTGTCCTGCGCCTCCCGCGGCAGGGACGCGACGCTCTCCT
Organism: Pseudomonadales bacterium; assembly: GCA_963664635.1. GTDB lineage: Bacteria > Pseudomonadota > Gammaproteobacteria > Pseudomonadales > Azotimanducaceae > VXNE01. Next base: position 4,133,267 of record OY761542.1, read on the forward strand.
TCATCTCCGCCACGACACCGTAGGACGCGTCGATGTGCGGATAGTCGGACGCCCAGGTGACGTAGTCCGCGCCGATGTGGCGCACCACCTCCGCCGTCATGCCCTCGTCCGGGTCCATCGAGATCAGGCACTGGCGGTAGAAATACTCGCTCGGCTTCATGCTGAACGGCATGAGGGACTGCATCACCTCGAACTTGTGGTCGAGCCGGTCGAGCCAGGCGGAGATCCAGTTGCCGCCCGCTTCGAGCACCGAGCACTTGAGGCGCGGGTAGGTCTCGAACATGCCCGCACTGATCATCGCGGTGAAGGCCGCCATGACGTCGATGGCGAGGAACGCGAAGAAGAAGAGCCCGTTGCCCACCGGATCGGACATGTGGTGGAAGGCGTTCTGCTCGCGCACCACGACGTGGAAGCCGACGGGCATGTCGAGATCCTGGACCGTCTCCCAGAACCTGGCGTGGGCGGGGTCCGACAGCAGCCGCCCGTTGCGCGCGGGGGCATCCGGCGAGAGGTAGACGCCGACGCACCCGTCCCGGCGCGCCCGGATGACTTCTTCCACGGCGCCCGCAGGATCGATGAGCGAGATGTGCGCCACGGCATAGAGGCGGTTCGGGTCGTGCCGGCAGAAGTCCGCGATCCACCGGTTGTAGGCCCGCGTGTACGCCGTCGCGAGCCCGGGGTCGTCGACGTTGCCCTCCCAGCAGATACCGATCGTCGGATACAGCAGGACCCGGTCGATGCCTTCCTGGTCCATCACCTCGAGGCGGGCCGCGGGATCGTAGGATCCGGGCGGCGAACCGTCCGCGTAGGTGTACTCCCGCTCCAGGGCGCCGAACTTCGCCGGCTCGAGGTCGATGCCGCCGAGCGTTCCGAGGTTGCCGCGCAGCAGCTGCATCGGTTCGTTGTCGAAGTACAGCCGCTCGAGCCCGGTCTCGTCCCGGGCGATGCGGATGGCCCGGTCGCGGTACGCCGGATCGATGTACTTCTCCCAGGTGTCCGCCGGCTCCAGAACGTGACCGTCGGCGTCGACTACTTGGCCCATGTTTCGTTCCTCGCTTCACGCAGTTCGTCGATGGCATCGTACAGCGTCTCGAGCGCTTCCGGCGCGACCGCCCGGGAACCGCGACCGGCGCCGGCGGACCGCGCAGCCGCGGTCACGCCGCCTCGACGAGCTTGTTCAGGACGAACTGGAGGATGCCGCCGGCCCGGAAGTAATCCATCTCGGTCCGGGTGTCGATGCGGCTCCTGACGGCAACGGTCTCGCTCGTCCCGTCGGGGCGGTGGACGGTGAGATCGAGGTCCTGCCGCGGAGCGAAGTCGTCGACGCCTTCCGGCAACGTGAGATCCACGGTCTCGTCCCCGGCGAGGCCCAGCGTCTCGCGGGAGACGCCGTCGGCAAACACGACCGGCAGCACGCCCATCGCGATGAGGTTCGAGCGATGGATGCGCTCGAAGCTCTCGGCGATCACCGCGCGCACGCCGAGCAGCCGCGTGCCCTTGGCGGCCCAGTCCCGGCTCGAGCCGGTGCCGTATTCCCTGCCCGCGAACACGACCAGCGGCGTTTCCTCGCCCTGGTAGCGCACGGCCGCGTCGTAGATCGAGATCCGCTCCCCCGTCGGCACGTGGGTGGTGTAACCGCCTTCCAGTCCCGGCACCATCTCGTTGCGGATGCGGATGTTCGCGAAGGTGCCGCGCATCATGACTTCGTGGTTGCCGCGCCGGGAGCCGTACGAGTTGAAGTCGGCGACCACCACCCCGGCCTGCTGCAGGTACTCTCCGGCCGGGCTCGTCGGCTGGATGGCGCCCGCCGGAGAGATGTGGTCCGTCGTGACCGAGTCGCCGAGCAGGGCCAGGATGCGCGCGCCACGCACGGTCGCCTCCTGATCGACCTCCGTCCCGACGCTGAAGAACGGCGGCTGCTTGATGTAGGTGGAGCTCTCCCAGCCGTAGGTGCCGCTGTCCTCCACGCTGATCGCGCGCCACGCGTCCGGGCCGGCGAACACGTCCTCGTACTGGCGCTGGAACATCTCGGCGGAGACCTCCGCGACCGCGTCGCGCACTTCCCGGGTGCTCGGCCAGACGTCGGCGAGGAAGACATCGCGGCCATCGCCATCCTGGCCGATGGGCTCGTTGGCCAGGTCGATGCGGGTGGTGCCCGCGAGCGCGTAGGCCACGACCAGGGGCGGCGACGCCAGCCAGTTCGTGCGCACCTCCTGGTGCACGCGGCCCTCGAAGTTGCGGTTGCCCGACAGCACCGAGGCGACGACCAGGTCGCCCTCCGCGATGGCGGCCGAAATGGGCTCGGGCAGGGGACCGGAGTTGCCGATGCAGGTCGTGCAGCCGTAGCCCACCAGGTTGAAACCCAGCGCGTCGAGGGCATCCCCGAGGCCGGTCTCGTCGAGATACTCCGTCACGACCTTGGATCCCGGAGCGAGCGAGGTCTTGACCCAGGGCTTGACCGCCAGACCCCGCTCGAGGGCCTTCCTGGCCACGAGGCCGGCGCCGAGCATCACCGCCGGGTTCGAGGTGTTGGTGCAGGACGTGATCGCCGCGATCACGACGTCGCCGTGGCCCAGGTCGAAGTCTTCGCCCGGTACCGCCACGCGGCCCGCGTCCTTGCGGCCCTGCAGCGCGAGCGCGTCGTCGAAGGCCGTGCGCAGATCGCGCATGGCGACCCGGTCCTGGGGCCGGCTCGGCCCCGCGAGCGCCGGCACCACGGTCCCGAGATCGAGTTCCAGGGTGTCCGTGAAGACCGGCTCCACCGCTGGGTCGCGCCACATGCCCTGGGCCTTCGCGTAGGCCTCGACCAGGGCGATGTCCGCTTCCGGACGACCGGAGAGCCTGAGGTAGTCGATCGTCTCGGCGTCGATCGGGAACAGCCCGCAGGTCGCGCCGTACTCGGGGGCCATGTTGGCGATCGTCGCCCGGTCCGCGAGCGGCAGGTGGTCGAGCCCATCGCCGAAGAACTCCACGAACTTGCCGACGACACCGTGCTGCCGGAGCATTTCCACGACGCGCAGCACCAGGTCCGTCGCCGTGATGCCGTCGGCGAGCTCCCCGGTGAGCCGGAAACCCACCACTTCCGGGATGAGCAGCGAGAACGGCTGCCCGAGCATCGCGGCCTCCGCCTCGATGCCGCCCACGCCCCAGCCGAGGACGCCCAGTCCGTTGACCATCGTCGTGTGGCTGTCGGTGCCGACCAGGGTGTCCGGGTAGGCCACCGTCCGCCCGTTCTCCTGGCGCGTCCACACGGTGCGGGCGAGATATTCGAGATTCACCTGGTGGCAGATACCCGTGCCGGGCGGCACGACGCGGAAGTTGTCGAACGCCTGCTGGCCCCAGCGCAGGAACCGGTAGCGCTCGCGGTTGCGCTCCATCTCGAGGGCGACGTTGTCCCCAAAGGCCGTCGCATCGCCGAAACGGTCCACCATGACCGAGTGGTCGATCACCAGGTCCACGGGCGACAGGGGATTGATGACCGCGGGGTCGTGCCCGGCCTCGACGACGGCGCTGCGCATCGCGGCGAGGTCCGCCACCGCCGGAACCCCCGTGAAGTCCTGCATCAGCACCCGCGCGGGACGATAGGCGATCTCTCTCTGGCCCGGGGCCGCGTCCACCCACCCGGCGAGCGCCCGGATGTCGTCCGCCGTCACCACCTCGCCGTCTTCGAACCGGAGCAGGTTCTCGAGCAGGACCTTGAGCGACACCGGCATGCGGGCGCTGTCCCCCGCACCGTGCTCGCCCGCGTGGGGCAGGCTGAAGTAGTCGTACTCCCGGCCCTCCACGAGGAGGGTCCTGCGGGCTCGGAAGGTGTCTAGGGTCATGCGTGGCGGCCCGGCGCAAAACCCGCAATTCTAGCAGCCCGCCCGAGTGGCGACCGCGCCGCGCCGACCGTTCCAGGCGGCGTCAGGCGCTTGCCGTCGCCATCTCTTCGACCGGCTCGCCGGCCGCCCTGGCACGTTCGAGGCGCGACGCCTCATCCGGCACCAGGTGCCGCAGGAGCAACGTGAGGAAGACGGCCGGAATCGCAAGCAGCCCGATGGACATGATGAGGGCCGTGCGCAGCGACTCCCCGTCGTCCATGCCGCCGGCGACCAGAACGTCGCTCACCTCCCCCACCGCATACGGGCCGAGGGCCAGGCCGACCGTCGCCATGAGGATGTAGAACGCCGAGGCGATGGCGCGCATGCGCGGCATGACCAGGTCGTTCACGGTACTCGCCGCCGCGCCGATCCAGCACGACGCAAAGATGCTCACGAGGAAGTTGAAGACATACGCCACGACCACGTTGCCGGTCAGCATCATGACCAGGGTCAGCGGTATGGTCAGGGTGATCGAGCCGAGCCCCACGTACACGCGTCCGTTGCCGGTGCGCGGCTTCAGCCAGTCCGACACGATGCCGCCCAGCGTGATCCCGAGCCACCCGGCAACGGCGGCCGAAACGCCGAGTACCAGGCCGGCCTCGCCCAGGCCCACCCCGTGGACGCGCAGGAAGAACGGCGGCGCCCAGGCGGCGTATGCATAGCTGACGAGCGAGATGGTGGGGAAGCCGATGATCGCGTAGACGAAGGCGCGGCTCTGGAACATCATCGCGAAGGTCGCCGGATCGCGCAGGCCGAGGGCCTGCACCCACGAAAACGCGGCGTAGGTGCCGATGCCGAGCGCCGTCCACTGTTCCGGGTCGCCGGTGAGGAGATACAACCCCCAGGCGCCCACGGCAATGAGGACTCCACCCATCAGGTTGAACCGCACCCCCGCCGCGCCCGCGCCGGAGCGCACCAGGGTCACGAGGGTGAACGGCGGCAGTACCGCCATCAGCTCGCGCCAGGCCTCCCGGAAGGGATGCGGATGTTCTTCCGTGACGATCCCCTCGCTGCCGCCCCGCACCGGTTCCCGCAGGGTGAACACCCACAGGGCCATCAGGAGTCCCGGCAGGCCCACCGCCATGTAGGCCGCCTGCCAGCCCTTGAGGCCGAACGGCGCATCGGCCGGGTCCGGGTATTTGCCCTGCCAGGCCTCCACGATCCAGCCACCGAGGAAGATGCCGATGCCGGCGCCGATGTAGATGCCGCTCGAGTAGATCGCCAACACCGTCGCGCGCAGCTTGGGCGAGAAGTAGTCCGACAGCATGGAGAACGCCGCCGGCGTCGCGCTCGCCTCGCCGATGCCGACGCCGACGCGGTAGGCGGCCAGCGAGAAGAAGCTGCGCGCCGTCCCGGACAGGGCCGTCATCAGGCTCCAGAAGCCGAGGCCCACGGAGATCAGGCTCTTGCGCGACCAGTTGTCGGCGAGCTTGCCGAGGGGGATGCCGAAGATGGCGTAGAAGACGGCGAAGGCGGTGCCGTAGAGGAATCCGATCTGCGCATCCGAGATGCCGAGGTCCGCCTTGATCTCCTCCGCGAGGATCGTGACGATCTGGCGGTCGATGAAATTGAAGACGTAGACGATGACCAGCACGCCGGTCACGTATTTCGCGTAGCCGCCGCCTACTTCCGGCGCCGACCTCTCCGCCGCTGCTTCCGCCACGCGCGCGCTCCCCCCGGGTATTCGGGCCAGCCTAGAAGCTTGCGCCCGGGAACGCAACGCAGGGCGTTCCCGGGCGCAAGGGGCCCGAGGAGGGCGCTACAGCCAGTCGCAGAGCGACCGGTCGAGCGGCTGCGCCCGTACGGTGCCGCCCAGTACCAACGCTTCGCCGCCCGCCTGCCACGCCGGCCAGGTCGGCAACGCGCTTCCGTTCGGGTCGCCCGTGCGCGCGAAGTTCAGCCAGTAGTCCATCATGCGGCGCGTCAAGACCCGATCGACCGCATCGGTCGGCAGCCAGGGGTCGTGCGTGTCGAAAACGTACGGAATTTCCGCGCCGTGGTAGGCGCCGACTCCGTGGCCCCCCGGGCGGGTCCGCGCGAAACGATAGACATACGTGGCCACGCCGGCCGCTGCAAACGCGTCCGCGAACCGCAGGGTCGGACAGTGGAACTGCCCGGCGCCGAGCGCCGCCAGCCGCTCCGCCACGGAGAACTCCGCGAGGCGTGCCCCGGCTGCCCCGGGATTCGGGAGTCCGGCGAAGGCCGCCTGCCACGCCGCCTCGGTCATGGCCTCTGGATCGACCAGGCCCTGATCCTCGTCCGCGTTCGTGCCGAACATGACCGGCACCGGCGCGAAACGCCGCTCCGCCAGCAGTTCGGGAGCGGCGGCGGGCAGCAGCCAGCCGTCCACGGAGGGGTCGCCAAACCCGCGCTGGAGCCGCTCGGCAACCAGGACAAGCAGGCGGTTCGCCGGCACGCTACGAAGCTCGTCGATGCTCCCGATGCCGGCGCCGGAAAGGAACCGCTCGCCCTCCGCCTCGGATTCGGCCAGCGCCTTCCTGCGGTCCGCCGGCCAGCCGCCGCTCTGCGAGATCGCCCGGTGGAACAGGCCCCGGGCCTGGGGGGCGAACAGCAGGTAGCCGATGTCGCCGGCCCCGGCGGACTCCCCGAAGACGGTGACGTTACCGGGGTCGCCGCCGAACGCGGCCACGTGGCGACGGACCCAGCGCAAGGCCTCGACCTGGTCGAGCACGCCGTAGTTGCCGGACGAGCCATGCGCTTGCTCGCGCCCGAGCGCCGGATGCGCCAGGAAGCCGAACACGCCGAGCCGGTACTGGATCGAGACCACGACCACGCCCCGCGCCGCGAGCTCCGCGCCCCGGTAGTTCGGTTCGTGGGACCAGCCGTTGACGTTGCCGCCGCCGTGGATCCACACCATGACCGGGAGGCGGGCTCCGGTGTCGGGGGTGTCGGGGGTGTCGGGGGTGTCGGGGGTCCAGAGGTTCAGGAAGAGGCAGTCCTCGTCGACGGGCGGCATCGACATCGCGAACTCGCCCGTGATGCCAAAGCTCGCGGCGACGCCCGCGTACCACGCGACATAGCCTTCGTCCTGCATGCAGGCCGGGGGCCAGCCGGTGGCGTCGGTCTCCCCCGCCGGACGCGCCGGGCGCGGCGCGCGCCAGCGTGCCTCGCCGACGGGGGGTTCGGCATAACGCATGCCGCTGAAGCGCAGGACGGTCGCGCCGGCACGGGTCGTGACCGCCGTTCCCACGTACGTGCCGCCGGTGCCCTCCGCCGACACGCGCGGCGCGGGAACGACCGCTGTCCCGATCGCCGCGTCGCCGGCCGGCGGCCCGCAAGCCGCAAGGACCGCGCAAACGAGCGCGGCCCCGGCAGCACGCAGGCCTGCCGCGGCCATGCGGGCCACCGCGCCTGCCACGGTCAGTGGAACCGGGTCTTGAGCCGAATCCCCAGCGTACGCGGCCGGTTCGTGGTGACCCGCTCGTCGTAGAGGCCCGTGTTGATGAAGATCTCCGCCTGCTCGTCGAGCAGGTTGGTCCCGAACAGCTCGATGCCGTGACGCCCGCCGCCGAAGGTCCAGCCGACCCGCAGGTCGAGCAGGTCGTAGGCTGCCTGCCGCCTCGGGATCGCCTCCGCCTGGAAGGGCTCGCTGATCAGGAGGTTCCAGGACTCGTCCGTGAAGGAGTAGGTGAGCTGCGCGTAGCCCGAGACGTTCCCGCCCTGCTGCCATGCGTAGCGGCCGTTGACCGAGTACTTCCAGCGCGGCACGTAGGGCAGTTCCCGGCCCTCTTCCGCCCAGACGACACTCGGGTCGACGGTGGAGTTGAAGTCCTGGCCCAGCGCCGCGTCGTTGAAGGTCGCCGCGGCCTGCAGCGAGAAGTTCGGCGTGACTGCCCAGTGCAGCTCCGTCTCGACCCCCGTCACCTGGGCGTTGCCCGCGTTGTGAAGGAATATGAGCGGCGAGATCAGCAGGTCGTAGATCGACGTCTGGAAGTCCTGCCAGTCCATGTAGTACACCGCGCCGTTGAAGGTCGCCCGTCCGTCTCCCAGCGTCGCCTTCCAGCCCACCTCGTAGGACAGCAGGACATCCGGCTCGTAGATCTCCGGCACGCTCGGGTTGTTCTGCCCCTCCGCGTTCCCGCCTCCGGGCCGGAAGCCCTCCGCGTAGGTGAAATAGGTGAGCAGGTCCTCGTGCGCCCGGTAGCTGACGCTGAACTTGTAGATGGCGTCGCTGGTGCTGCCGTCCTGGCCGCCCGGCACCCTGGCGTTGAAGAAGTACCCCGCCCAGGCAGTGTAGCTGTCGAACTTCGAATCGAACGCCCGGGCGCCGACCGTGGCGGACAGCCTGTCGGAGAAGTCGTAGGTGAGTTCGCCGAACACGGCCTGTTGTTCCCACTCGGCCGCGAACTCGATGCTCCACCACTCGTCCGGGAAGGGTGAGCCGCCGTTGACCAGGGTGTAGTACTCCCCCGGTCCACCGTCGTGCCGGATGCCGGGCATCCACCAGTAGGCGTGGTTGTCGCTCTCGTTCTGTTCGTGGTACGCGCCGGCGATCCAGTGCAGCGGGCCCTCCCCGGCGGAGCTCAGCCGCACCTCGTGCGACCAGCGCTCGGAATCGAAGCGCAGGTCGTAATGCATGGTCGGATCGTTGCAGCCGACGTTGCCGTACCAGTAGTAGTCGTCGCACGCGAACTGCTGGACCCAGCCGCCGAAGGAGGCGTACTCGACGTAGTCCGAGTAGTCGAGGATGACCTCCCGGTTGCGCTCGAAGTAGGCCCCGGCGTAGACGATGTCGCCGATGCCGAGGTTCCCTTCCAGCGTCCAGCCGACTTGGCCGTACTGCTGTTCGCCGTGTTCCGGCCCGAACCTCGCGACTTCGAGGTTGCCCACCCGGCCCGGCTCGTGGTCCCAGGCGCCCTCGAACTCGGTCTTCTGGTGGATGGCGGCCACGGTTCCCCGCCAGCGCTCGCCGAAGTCCGAACGCAGGGACGCCCGGAAGCCCAGCGTCTCCTCTTCGTTGTAGTCGTCCTCGGCCCAGCGGTCGTTGCTGACGGTGGTCCCGTTGCGGAAGGTGCGCGTGGTGGCGACGTTGTCGATGAAGCCGTCGGCGGCGTCGTACCAGCCAACCAGCCGGGCAGCGGTCCGGTCGCCCAGGGGGATGTTCGCGAAACCCTCCAGCGTACGCACCCCATCGCCGTCGGTGATCGTTCCCGCCGTCAGGTCCGCACCCGCGCTGAAGGCCTCCGGGTCCGGCTTGTTGGTGATGATGCGCACGGTGCCCGAAGTGGCGCTCGCGCCGTAGTACGTTCCCTGCGGCCCGTTGAGCACCTCGATCCGCTCGATGTCGTAGTAGTGCAGGTCCGCCACGCCACCGGCATACGTCAACGGGTGCTCGTCCAGGTACATGGTCGCCGTGGCCGCGGTGGTTCGGTTCGGATTGCTGCCGTCGGCGATGCCGCGCACGAACATCATCTGGCTGCCGGGCAGGTGGCTGACGAAAGCCACGGACGGGGACAGCACCGCGAAGTCCTCGAAGCGTTGGATGCCCAGTTCCTCGATCCGGTCCTCGGTGAACGCCTGCACGGACAGCGGCACGTCCTGCAGGTTGTCCGACCGCTTGCGCGCGGTGACGATGACCTCCTCGATGGTCGTGGCCCCTTCCTCCGCAAGCGCCGGCGCCGAGGCCACCATCGAAGTCGCGACGGCGATGGCCGCCGCCAGGGCGGTCTTCTCGAACGGAACGCGGCCTTCCCGAATCTCCACGTGACGATTGCGCACGGTTCCCTCTCCAGACAGCCGTCGACTCGACCAGCCACCGTACCACACGAGTCTCCGACGGCGGTATATTGTTCATTCCACGCGACGCCCCGCGGCCGCTCGCTCGAGGCCGCCGCACCGATACGGAGAAACGCCCATGGGGAACGCCGCCGACTGGCGCTTCAACATCGACAGCGCTGCCGATGCCGACTGGACCGAAGGACTGCGCCGCATCTTCGAGTATCGCGACCTCGGCGTGCAGGGCGCGACGAACGGCGACTACGTCGCCCACCTCATCCGCGCGAACGGCCACGACGAGTCCGACGCCGTGCAGCAGTGGCACATCCACGAGTGCACCTTCCAGATGGTGTACGTGCTGAACGGCTGGGCGACGTTCGAGTACGCGGGCGAAGGCGAACGCACCATCAGGAAGGGCGACTGCATCAACCAGCGCCCGGGCATTCCGCACCGGGAGCTCGCCGTCTCCGACGACTTCGAAGTCCTGGAAGTCGTTGCGCCCGCGGACTTCCGGACGGTCGTGGTCGACCCGCCCGCCGGAAGCTGAACCGGCACCCAGGCTCGCACTACGCACACACGCCAGCCTGGCCGGGGTCTCGCAGCGTAGACAAGCACACCGACGGGCCGTATCCTAGCCAGTTAGTGGGAAGGTCGCTGGGAGAGAGCGACTCGAGCACCCTTTTCAGGGCCCCGACGCCCCCCAATGTCAACGACGAAATCGCGGCAACCAAGCCGCGTACCACCGACTGCACGCCGGGCTCGGTGGCCGGTGGCGCTCCCTGCGACCCAGGGCGCCGGAACGAACTCTTTCGGCTGGCGACAGCCGACGGAACGAGGGAAACATCATGGTAATGAAGAACAGGGCACTACTGTGCCGACACCTGACGACGGGGATCGCTACGGCAATGCTCGCTACCGCCGCCGCGGCGCAGGAAGCGGCCTCCGATTCCACTGAGCGAACAGCCGATGCCGGCGTAGGCATCGAAGAGATCGTCGTCACAGCCACGAAGAGAGCTCAGAATCTCAGGGACGTTCCGATAACGATCAACGTCCTGACCGGCGACGACATCGGAATCCGGGGACTCGAGAGTGGCGACGACCTTGCCCGGTCCATTCCAGGAATGGTGAAGACAGGCCAGGGGCGCGAGCTGGACTCCAGCTTTCTCATCAGGGGCATCGGGACGGGCAGTAATCCCGGGACGGACCTGACCAGGCCGACCTCCGTTTACCTTGACGACATTCCGATCACCAGCAACAACGCCGGCACCCAACCGGATTTCAGGCTCTTCGACATTGACAGAGTCGAGGTCCTGAAGGGTCCCCAGGGAACACTCTTCGGTGCAGGCACCCTGTCCGGCGTCGTGCGCGTCATTGCCAACAAGGCAGACCCTTCGGCGTTCGACTACAGCCTCGGAACGGAGTTGGGAACGACCGATGGTGCGCTCCGGCATCGACACAACGCGATGGTGAACATTCCGTTCGCCGAAAACGTAGCTCTTCGAGTCGCGGCCGCCATCCGGGACGAAGACGGATACATGACGAACATCGGCGCCAACTACAGCAGGGCCAACGGCGACCCCTACGACCTGGTCGTCGGCGAAAGGGAAAACTCGAATGCACACAAGGATGAAGCCATCAGGGCATCCTTGCTCTGGGACGCCACCGATGCCTTCACGGCGACCGTGAACTACCTGTATCAAAGCATGGAATCGGAGGACTACGACGTCTTCAACCCCGAGACGGGAAGGAAAATAACCGGCAGTTGGCTTCCCCACGGCATCGAGTCCGAATTCGAAAACCTGAACCTTACCCTGAGCTATGACCTCGGATTCGCGACGTTGACCTCATCGACGAACAGTTACGACTTTACGAGCGAAACGGTCATCGACCTGAACCAGATCATATTGGCGAACGCATGGGCCTGGCCGTGGGCAATGCACCGGACCGACCAGCACGAGAACTTCGTTCAGGAGCTGCGCCTCGCTTCCAGCGGCACCTCTCGTTTCAACTACGTCGTGGGCTACTTCAAGCGCGAAAGCGACAACGACTTCGACTGGATCCACTTCACGGCCGATCAGTTCGCCAGGGAAAGGAGACTGACTGGCTTCATGCCAAGGACAGACCGTACCTGGGCCGGGCTTCCCGGCGGCATCAGATACGCGTGGTCCCAGACGCCCTCGAGACAGAACAACGATACGGACGAAGCGTTTTTCCTCGAGGTCACCTTCGACATCACCGACAAGCTGACGCTGGCTTTGGGCGCACGATCCGGCGAGGTGTCGCTCACCGATCGAAGGGTCCCGCAGGGCGGTCTTGAAGGTAGCGCTTTCAGCTCGATGATCGGGAACGCGCTGGCGTGGCTGAACGATCCGACCCAGCCGGAATATCCACTTGCGATCGTCGAAAACGTCGCAACGCATGAGCACGAAGAGGAGGACGTGGACACCTTCAAGGCCAGCCTGATGTGGCAGGCTACCGACAACATCAACCTCTTCGTTCTGGCATCCGAAGGGTTCCGGGGATCAGTCGCGAATCCCGGCGCGCTCAGGAACGGCGGCGTGAGCCTGGCCGATCCGACCGACGTCGTGATTCCACCGAGATCGGATCCGGACTCGCTGTGGAACTATGAACTAGGGATGAAGGGAACGTTTCTCGACGGAACGCTGAGTGCGAACGTGTCGCTCTTCTATATTGACTGGGATGGTTTCCAGTTCTTCGCGCGGCGAAGATCGGATGCCTCGGGTTTCACCACCAACGTGGGCAAGGCCGTTTCCAGAGGGCTGGAGGGGGAGTTCATCTATGTGCCCACTTCCAGCCTGGAGCTGGGGATCAACTTCTCCCTGATCAATGCCGAAATCGATCAAATCAACGAGGTCGAGTCCTTCATGACCGGTGGGAGCGAAGGTGACAGGCTGGTAACCCCGGAGTTCAGCGCGGTGGCCTTCGCTCAATACAGCGCACCGGCAGCCTGGCTGAGTGGTTTCGACTACTTCATCCGAGGGGACATACAGCATGTGGGTGACATGCCCAACGCCTTTCCGAACATTGCGGGGCGGGGAACACCCAATGCTCTTTATGCCCTCACCGAGGCATACCAGAACGTCAACTTCAGCATTGGCGTCGCCAATGAGAACTGGCGTGCGTCCTTCTTCGGGGAGAACATCCTGGACAATGACGAGCCGATGACCATTGACCAGAACAATACGTTCGAGTTTCGCCACAGGGCCTTGATTCCCAGGACCTTCGGCGTGCGGCTGTCCTACAATCCTTGAGGATGCCCGGGGGCGTTGCGGACGGTGATGGCGTAGCGCCCCCAAGTGTGCCATTGGGCGCCCTGGATGCCTTCGGCCGATCCGAGCGTGCGATCGGCCAACTTGCCGGCCGGGACGCGCAGGCCCAGCGGATCAAAGATCGAAAAAAATCGTCTTCTTGGCGCCGCCCGGTCCGAATCCATGCTCGACCAGATGCTGCCGGAACGCCGCCACGTTGGCGCCCGCGGGCGGTTCCGGCCCCTGCATGCGGCGCGCCACCTCGGAGTCGGTCACGTTCGGCCACACTCGCGGAAAAAGGCTGCCCGTGAGCACATCACCCGGCTCCAGGCCGTGCTCCCACAATAGCGGCATGGTGGCGTGGCGTGGTGCGTAGCGCACGTCACCGCCGGCATAGCGGAACGCCACGGCACGGCGGTCGTGCAGATTGGATGCGTTGCCGGCCGAGCCATGCATGACGGTCGGCCCGAAGACGATCACATCGCCGGGACTCATGTCCCAGCCGATGACGTCATGGTCGTCACGTAACCTCGAATAGTCAGGCGCCTCCGGCAAATCGGTGTCCGCCAGGTAACCGTCGCGCTTGGGGGCCACTGCCTTGTAGCGGGTGCTCCACCGGTGCGAGCCGCGCACGAACTCCAGGCCGCTCGATGCGCGCGAGACCGGATCCAGGGCGATCCAGAACGAGACAATCTGCGAACCTTCCACCGGCCAGAACGGAATGTCCTGGTGCCAGGGGGTTTCCACGGAGCAGCCGGCCCGCTTGACGAAGACCTGATCGTAGAAAAAATTCACCGTAGCTGTACCCAGGATCTGCTGCGCCAGGGTAGGCAGCGCCGAAAAAAGCGCAAAATCGCGGAATCCGTCGTGCAGTTTCCAGAGGAATACGTCGCCGCTGAACCCATCGTCTTCACCAGGCACGTACACGTTGATCACGCGCAGTTGTTCCAGCGCATCTTCCAGCGCCACCTGCAGCCCTTCGATGGTCGCCGGGTCGATGAGGCCCCTTGCGCAAATGGCCCCGTCATCCTCGAACGCCTGCAACTCGGTAGCGTTCAGAATGCGCATCGACGATGCGGGTTGGGGATATTCCATGTGTCGTTGAGCCTGCAGTCAAACTCCCGGCGCAGGATAGCACCGCGTCGTCAAGCTCGAACCGTTGTCTCGCCTCGACGTGGCCGAACGTCGAACGCCCCGCGGAGGGACTGCTCGGCCAAAGCGTGGGTGCCCGACACGCGCGGGCTCGGCTTGCCGCCGACACGGCGCCGCACTGCCGCTTGCTCCTGCCGATAGCCCGGTATAGCGTATGCGCCTGGCACCAACGGCACGAGGGGAGGTTCCGGCATGACGGGGACCCAGGCAGCGATCAAGGCGACATCCGACCCGACCTGGGAGGAATACCGCGAGGACGGCATCCGGCGGGCCCTCGCCCTCGGCAACCGCGGCCCGATGCGCTTCGACGAGCACGGTGTTCTCGCGCGGGACATGCTGGACGCGTATCACCGCTGCGGCTTCTACGTCTTCACCGGGGTGCTCTGCGCCGAGGAGTGCGCCGAACTCCGGGCCGAGTTCAGCGAGGTTCTCGAGAACGCCCCCGTCACCGAGGCTGGCGATGTCGACCGGCACGGGCGCCCCGTGCGGTTCCCGGGCTACTACACGCTGGGCAATATCCGGGACAGCCGCATCAAGCAGCCGGAGGAGGCCGGGCAAGACGAGCGGGCGGCCCCCGTGCACCTCGTCTCCCACCCCCTCATGATGATGGACTCCGCGCTCCGGGCCTACGCCCACCCGGACATCCTGCGGATGGTCGCGAGCGTCAACGGCCCCGACTTCGTGCCGTTCCACGAGAGCATCTTCAACAAGGATCCCGGCGAAGGCGCGCCCACCCCATGGCACCAGGACGGACGGACCCACTGGACCGAGGACGGCGAGGCCCTCGAGGGGCCGGACGGCTCCGGCAAGACGCACGGCTTCAATCTCTCGGTGGCGTGGTCAAAATGCACGCCGGAGAACGGCCTGTGGGTCGTGCCGGGCAGCCACCGCCGCTGGCGGCTGGCGAACGACGGCAGCTTCCCGCCGATCACCGAGCGGCTGCCCGATGCCGTTCCCATGATGCTGGAGCCCGGCGACGTCGGCATGGTCAACCGCAGTTCCCTGCACGGGTCCTTCCCCAACAGGACGCCCATTCGGCGCAACACCATGGTGATGGGCTTCCACAAGCGCGACTCCGCAATCGGCGCGGAGACGACCAACGTGCACGCCTTCAAGAAGCCCGGCACGACCAAGGCGATCAAGTATTCGGAGGACTACGTCCTGCGGCGCGCGCGCATGATCCCGCTCGCCATCGACGCCCGGCGCCAGCGCCATCCCGACGAGACCCCCTACGAGTACCGCGGCAGTTACCTGGGCGACGCGCACTGGAACGAGCGGGCGCGGGCCGAGATCGCCGTCGAAGGCGACGAGTACTGGCAGCGGGACATCACGCTGTAACGCCCCAGGTCCCGCGCGCGCCATGAGGGTGTCTCGGGCGTGCCCGAAAGCTCGTCGCCGGTCGTCTCGGCGTGCGACATTGCCCTAAGCACGACGGGCGGCGGTCTGCTTCCTTCGCACCTCGCGATCCGTAGGATCGCCCTCATGCCGGCGTATCGAAAACGTCCCCGACGCACCGATGTCTCCCTCGACCCGAGCACGGACCCAAGCACGGACCCGAGCACGAACCCGCGCTCGCAGCCAGATCGCGGCGCCAGACCGGCGCGCGCCGACCGCCACGCCGTCCTGGGCCCGTCCAAACCCCCCGCGCGGGCCGCGAGCACGCGCACTCCGGACGAGCTGTCGATCACGCTGGCCGGGTTCGTCGCACGCTACCCGGTGTCCAGGCGCGTCGATCAGGCCATCCGCCGCGCCGCCGCCCGACGGGTGCAGTCCGTCCTGACGCCGATCCGGCGCCTGCCGCGCAACTACATTGCCTGGTGCCACGCCCTCGGCGAAGAGATCCCCGGCTTGCCCCTGCGCGCGGTGCAACAGCTCGTGATCGCATTGTCGACGTTCCTCGCCCGGCACCCCACCAGCGGTGGCGCCGCACGCGCATTTCCAGGGGACCCATCCAGCGCCGCGGAACCGATGCCGCCCGTGGCGTTCCAGCGCCTGGCCATCGAGGCGCTCACGCCCGCCGCACGTCGCGTGTTCGAAACGCGCGTGGGCATCCGGGCCCACCAGACGCTGCGCCAGCTCGCCGCCGAGTCGGACACCCACGTCGAGCGGGTGCGCTCCCTGGACAAGCAGGCGCGCCACACCCTGCGGGCACTGGGAATCCGCTATCAGGTCTGGCGGATCCTGGACAGCGCATTTCCGGCGTCGTGGCCCCGTCTCTGCGCAGGCGGCGTCAGCTACACGGCCGGTCGCTCCGCCCCGCCGCCGCTCGACCCGCCCATGCTGTACCTGTGCGAGGCCGCGGGCGGCTTCGAGAGTTGCCTGTCCCAATACTGCGAGCGGGTCCACAAGCGCTGGCTGCTGAAAACCGACGCGTCCGACACCGTGCGGCAACGCGCACGCATGCTGCAGGCCGAACTGCTCGAAGAGTGGCGGCTGCCCCAGCCGCTGACCCGTCTGGCCCGGCGACTCGACCTGTCCGAACGCGACATCGAGGTGCTGCTCCAGCACGGCGACCGCCCGCGGTCCACGCACGGCTACGTGGTCGCCGCGGCGCGCCCATCCCGGCAACTGATCCTCGACCTTGCCCTCCGCCAGGCCCGGATGCCGCTTGCCGTGGCGGAGCTGAGGGACCGTCTCGCGCACCGCCGCCAGGGCCGGATGCACGACCTGCACAGGTTGCTCGGCGCGGCTCCGCACCTCTTCCTGCGTATCTGGGCCCACCAGTGGTGCTCGCTGACGGAGTTGCCCGTGCGCCTCCGCAACACGCCGCACGACGATCTCGGCCGCCTCGAGCCCCCCGACCCGGACGATCGATCCGTACGCCAGGCACTGCTCCGACTGGTGCGCGACCGCGGACCGATAACCTGGTCAGAGCTGCGGCACGCGTTGCCGCCGGAGGCCCGCGCCGCTGTCCCGAGGGCGGTAACCAGCCTGCCGGATCTCGTGAAGTGCGCCCCCGGAATCTACGGTTACCGAGGCGATCTGGAACGCGACACCCGCAACCCGCCACCGGCGTTCTTTCGGGAGGCCCAGGCGATGGCGTTCGCTCTCGGCCGGCGCGCCGGACTGCCGCCATCCTTCTATCCGTTCTGGACCGCCCGCAACGAGATGGCTCTGTGTAGCTGGGCCCGCGAAGAAGCGTCCGCCAGGACCTACGAGGCGCTCGTGGCGCACGCGGAACCCGCTGACTGGCCCGGTCTCGACGCTGCCGCGGTCGCGTTCTGGCTCCGCGAACGGGAGCGCTGCAGCTTTACGCCCGGGGCCGGCCGCGATGCCGGTTTCGATGGCGTCTTCCCGGCGTCGCGGCTGGTCGCGGCCCTGCTCGTCGGTACGCTGCAGGGACGCGTTTCCTGGATGGAAGCGAACCGATGTCTGGGCGCGCGTGTCAACGCCCGTTCGGGCCTCCTCGTGGTCAGCCTGCTTGCGATGATGGGAGCGATAGAGCCCGATCCCGACTGGCGCAGGCCCCACACCGTCCGGGCCGACCGGGCCCTGGCCACGCTCACCGAACTGTTGGAGCCGTTGACGCGCACGGGGCGGCTGCGTTGGGAGTTCGTCGAGCCGTGGATCGAGGCCCGGGACCAGCCGGAGGCCGAGTGGATTCGACCGGGAGTGGTCGGCAGCTTCCTCAGTCGCGTACGGCGCCTCGAACGCTGACCGGCTCTGCGGGAAACCAGATTCCTTGAGCAGCCTGCGAGTGGACGGATGAGCCGTGTTTACGACAGCGCTTCCGAGTTGCGGAGCAACTCGATCGCGTCGCCGCCAGGCGACGCGCCCAGGAAACCTCTGATCAAGCCCATCAGCCCATCCATGGGCTTGATCAGGTCGCAAGACAAAACGCGGTTTCGTCTTGCTCCACAGATTCAATGGCTTACGCCATCGAATCTGGCGGCACATCCCTGTGCCGCGCTAGGGAAGCTCTTAATCGGAGCTTCCCTAGCCCGCATTTCTCACCAGGCCGCTAGTCGGCGTCAAAGGGCCTTTGGGTTTCAAGCAGTTGACCACGATGCCAAGTAATCGCGCCAAGTACGGACTGCGCTGGCCGCGCCCTCGCGGGTCTTTTGGCCCCGTGCGCGCACATGCTCCCTCAAACGTAGGCCCCGCTATGCTCTCGGTCGCGAGCACGCGCACGCGGCCAAAATCCTCCGCGATCATCACGGCCCCTGGGTAGAGTCGACGACTGGCGCGGTGGTGGGCCGGCCTAACCCGATTTAGACCCACTCCGTTTCCAGTCGCCGCTCGGCGAACCGGACGTGCGGGTTTCCCGCATCCGGCTCTCTCCGGGATCATGCCTTCGCCCACGGAGGGTCGCGCGTTGACACGGACGGGTGCTCGAGGCGCAACACGAGTTGAGCCCTCGTCGGGATGGCGGTGAGTCCCTTGATCCCCGTCACCTGTTGTCGGCACAACCACCAGCGGGGCCGACACGCGCCCGGCGCGGCGCTGGCGCGCCGACTGCCGCCGTGTCCCGCGCGGCGCTACCGCCAGTTCGTCGATGCATGCTCGACTTCCTCCTTCGCTTTCACATGGGATGCCTCGCGCAGCTTCTCGACCGTTATCGGCGTTGCCAGACTCATTCGTCAATCGCCCGTCGCGCGCTCCTGCCAGCACCGTTCCCAGACCAAGGGTCCTTTCCTCCACCAGCGTTACCCGGCTTCACCAGTACTACGACCCCATCCGCCACCCCAAAGGGCCGGTTCCGTGCCTCACGACACCACCGTTGGCCAGCGCCGCCACGCCAGCCACCCCGAGGGGCTTCCCGTGTTGCACACGATCCCCCTACGCACATGCCGTCGCCACTACCCCGGCGGAACCGTTGGGTGCGCGTGTCGCTCTCCTTCCCCAACGGCGGCGGCCTTCCCCGAAACTCAGGCGGGTCGGCTTCCGCATTGCCCTTTTCGAGGCCTGCTTAGCGTTCACTGCACGTTACGGCCTATGCGCTCGCTGAGTCCCTTACGGACCCTTTTACATCGGAAGCTTCGACCGATTCGTTACCTCCACGGCCGTTCCGACTGCTACCGGCTGGAACGACTCTTGCCGGGTGGGACTTGCACCCACTGGGACCGTGCACCTTCGCACGGCGCACTGAGAAATCCGGGCTAGCCCTTGAACTGCCCCACGATCCCCGAGATCGACTCCTTCGCGTCCCCGAACAGCATGCGCGTGTTCGTCCCGAAGAAGAGCGGGTTGTCGACACCGGCGAAACCGGACGCCATCGAGCGCTTCAGCACGAACACCGTCCGCGCGCGGTCGACGTCGATGATCGGCATGCCATAGATGGGGCTTGCCTCGTCCGAGCGGGCGGCGGGGTTGACGACGTCGTTCGCCCCGATGACGACCGCCACGTCGACACCGTCCATGCGCGGGTTGATGTCCTCCATCTCCACGAGCTGGTCGTACGAAACGCTCGCTTCCGCCAGCAGCACGTTCATGTGCCCCGGCATGCGCCCGGCGACGGGGTGGATGGCGTAGGTCACCTCCGCGCCGTTCTCCTCGAGCAGGTCCGCGAGTTCCCGCACGACGTGCTGCGCCTGCGCCACCGCCATGCCGTAGCCCGGCACGAAGCTCACCGAGGACGACGCCTCGAGAATGAGGTAGGCGTCCTCCACGTTGATGGGCTTGACCTCTCCCTCCACCTTCGTGGCGGCCTTCACCGCGCCGAAGCCGCTGAACAGCACGTTCGCCAGCGAGCGGTTCATCGCCTTGCACATGATGTTCGTCAGGATGATGCCGGCGGCGCCGACGAGGGAGCCCGCGACGATGAGGATGTTGTTGTTGATCGCGAACCCGGCGGCGCACGCCGCGAGTCCCGAATAGCTGTTGAGCAGCGAGATGACGACGGGCATGTCCGCGCCGCCGATGGGGATGACCGCCATGATGCCGAGCAGCAGCGCCAGGCCGATGACGGCGTAGAACACCCACGACGTGGTCGAGGGCTCCATCGTGAACAGCACGCCCACGGCGATGAGCGCCGCCAGCAGCAGGCCGTTCAGGAAGCGCTGACCCGCGAACACGATGGCGCGGCTCGCCATCACCTCGGCGAGCTTGCCCCAGGCCACGATCGAACCGGAAGCCGTCACGCCGCCGATGAGGATGGACAGGAACGCCACGAAAGCGGTGAACCCGGCGACCCCCTGCTGCCCCTCGATGGCCGCGATGGCCGCCCAGCCCACGAGGAGGCTCGCGGCCCCCCCGGAGCCATTGAAGAGCGCCACCATCTCGGGCATCGACGTCATCGCCACGAGCCGCGAGGCCACGGCGCCGATGGCGGCCCCGACGACGGCCCCGGCGGCGATCCACTCGTAGCTGACGATCTCGCGGGAGGTGAGCGTCACCACGATGGCGACCAGCATGCCGATGGAGGAGAGCGCGTTGCCGCGCCGCGCGGTCGCCGGCGAGGCGAGCATCTTCAGGCCGAAGATGAACAGCGCCGCCGCCGCGATGTAGGCGACGTTGATGACGACGGCATCCATCAACCTTCTCCGCCGCGCTTGCGGAACATGCCGAGCATGCGGTCCGTGACCATGTAGCCGCCGACCACGTTGATCGTGGCGAACACCACGGCGGCCACCCCGAGCACCGTGGCGACGGTCGTCTGGCCCGCGTCGGAGGCGGCGCCGGCCGCCATCAGCGCGCCGACGAGGGTAATTCCGGAGATGGCGTTCGCGCCGGACATCAGCGGCGTGTGCAGCGTCGCCGGCACCTTCGAGATGAGCTCGAAGCCCAGGAAGATGGACAGCACCAGGATGAAGGCGAGATAGACGGGGATCGATTCCACGAGAGAACTCCGGTCGCGTACGTGTGAGGTTTACTTGGCCGGGCTCGCGCCCGCACCGTCGGCGGCAACGCCGAGGACGGCACCCTCCCGCGCGACGACGGCGGAGGCCACGATCTCGTCGGCCGGGTCGAGTTGCAGCGCACCGGCTTCCCCGTCCCAGAACTCCTCGATGAAGTGCGCCAGGTTCGCCGCGTACATTTCGCTGGCGTTGCGGGCCACGGCCGACGGCAGGTTGCCCTGCCCCAGCAGCGTCACGCCACCGATGTCCACGGCCTCATCCAGCACGGAGCCCTCGACGTTGCCGCCGGACTCGACCGCCATGTCCACCACCACGCTGCCGGGCTTCATCGCCTCGACCATTGCCCGCGTCACGATCCGGGGCGCCGGGCGGCCGAACACCTGCGCGGTGGTGATGACGACGTCCGATGCGGCGACCACGCGCTGCATGCCCTCCTGCTGCAGCGCGATCTGTTCCGGCGTGAGGGCCTTCGCATAGCCCTGTTCGGTCTGGCCCACCTCGCCGATGTCGATCTCGACGAAGCGCGCGCCCAGGGAGCGTACCTGCTCGGCGACCACCGGCCGCGTGTCGAACGCCTCCACCCGCGCTCCGAGCCGCTTGGCCGTGGCGATCGCCTGGAGTCCGGCGACGCCGGCGCCGATCACGAAGACCCGGGCCGGCGGTATCGTCCCGGCGGGGGTCATCATCATCGGAAAGATGCGCGGACTGTGGAACGATGCCTGGATCACGGTCACGTAGCCCGCGAGGCTCGCCTGCGACGACAGGGCGTCCATTTTCTGGGCGCGGGTGCTGCGCGGGATCATCTCCATGGACACGGCGGTGACGCCCGCCTCGGCGAGACGCCGGATCAGGTCCCGCTCCCGGAAGGGGTCGAGGAAGCTGATGTGAACCGAACCCTCCGGCAGGCGCCCGGCTTCCTGCTCGCTCGGCTTGCGTACCCGCAGGACGATGTCCGCGCCGTGAACGCGCTCGCCCGTCCCGTCCACCGACGCACCCGCGGCTTCGTAGTCCGCGTCCGTGAACGCCGACCCCGCGCCCGCGCCCGACTCCACGGCGACCTCGAGACCCAGGCTCGTCAGCCGCACGACGGTCGCGGGCGTTCCCGCGACGCGCAACTCCCCTGCGGCGGTCTCCCTGGCGATGCCGATCAGCATGGCGCGGGCCCGCCGGGCGCGCGTGCGCGGATCGACGCGATCCGTCGCCGGGCGAGCCACGCACGACCGCAGCCCGGAACGTCACTCATTTGTGGCAAGGAACTGCTCCGCGCGGAGGGGCGGCACACCCGAAGGGCGCGTAGGTTACAGGCTCCCGGGATCATTTTCGAACGCTGCGGGAGCCCCGTCGCGTTCCCGTCTCGTCCCGTCCAACGCGACATGAGCCCGAAGCGCCCGAACCGCGTGCGCGTTGCGAGGCGGCGGGCCGGCCATGGGGCGCTACTCGGCCTCTCCGGTGACCGGCCCGGGACGCCGGATACCCGCGCTCCAGTCGAGCCGGATGTCCCAGCGATACGCCAGCGATGCCGGCAGCGTGGGCGCCGTGGCATTGTCGACGCGCTGGTAGACGCTGTCTGGCGCTTGCGTCGTCGGATCGCGCCCGTAGAGGTAGTCCTGGTCGGCCACGATGGCGCGGTAGGCCTTGTTGAGTTGCAGTGCGCGTTCGACGGACGGCGCGATCAGCGTGTAGACATCCGGCGCGCTGGCTATCGCCGCTTCGTTGACCGAACCGTCCGCATGGAACCAGCGCGCGAACATCTCCGGGTTGTCACGGAACTCGCTGCCGCCGCCGACGCGCGCAAGGTAGGTCGCGATCTCGCCCCTGGTCTCGCCACGGTTGGGCGCGTCCGGCATGCCCTGGAGTTGGAGGTACCCCCAGCCCGCGGCGCCGTCGACCTTGCGCGGAAAGGCAAACGTCTTGTCGATGGTGGAACCGATGGACGTGTGGCAGCCCATGCAAAAGAGGTTCTCCTCGAACGTGGCGGCGCGCAGCCGCCCCTCGAGATCCTCGATAAAGCCCTGCACCGACCAGCCGAACTTGTTGTCGAGTCCATGGTCGCCGAGATAGACGTACTGGGGAAGCTGTCCGAGTTCCTTCTCGAAACCCTCGAGTTGATAGTTCCTCGCGTAGACCACCTTGCGATAGGCGACCCACTTGCGCATGTAGCGAACCTCCTTGATGCGTCTGGAGGGTCCGATCCCGCCGTCCGGGGCAATGCCGAGGTAGCGCACGGTGTGCAGGAACTCGGTCCCCCGGGGATAGAGGTAGGTGTCGAGCAGCTCGCGCGCGGCGGCACCGACGTATCGGTCTACCGCCGTGACTTCCCGCACGATGGTCAGGGTTCCGTCGCCGTTCAGGTCGGAACCGATCCGACGCTCGTCCACCGGCGGGACGGATACGGAGGGCAATCCCTTGACGCTGGCCTCCACGATGGCGAGGTTGGCCTGGTAGATGTCCCTCGAGTAGTCGCCGTTCGCAGCGCTCCGAAACGCTGCGGGTAGCCGGATCATGACATCGTCCGTTGCGCCGTTGGTCGGCCAGAACGTGCTCGGAAACGGCTTGTAATTGAAGGCAACCCAGTGGCTGCCGTCGACCGCGAAGCCTCCTGCGTCGAACGCGCCGGCGCCCAGGTGGAGATCGGCGAGGTCGGGGATCCACCCCGTGAAGCCGGCCGCTTCGAGCCTTGCGGGCAGGGCGCTGTAGTTGTCCTCGGCGATCCACGCCAGGATCTCGTCGTCCCCGATCGCGGCCACGGCCGCCGTGCGATCCTCGAACAGGTTGTGCCAACGGTTCGTCAACCCGACATCGCTGAAGCTGTAGGCGACCTGCAGGTCGGCGTCTTCCATGCGGTTCTCGCGACCGTCGATGGCGGCCTGGTGGCAGACGTAGCAGGGGTTGAAGCGTCCCTCGGTGCGGGTGTAACACTGCGGGGGCACGATCGCTTCGTGGTTGAAGACGGTGCCGGCCGGATGCAGTTCGGGGACCGGCCGCGGCACCACCCCGCTATCCTCGCGCAGATGGGCCTCGCGCGAATGGGCCTCGCGCAAGTACGCAAGGACGCGCTCGTGGGGCGCAAGCGCTTCGGGCGCGTTCGACGCGGCGCCGGACTCGAGTGCCGCCCGTTCGGTTGGGAGGCCCGCCAGGCAGGCGAGACAGGCGACGCAGACCCACGCCCGGCGCGCCAGGGTGGCGCGCCGGGCGTGAAGGCGGATCACCAGCCGGACACGGGCCTGGCGGGCGGAGCAAGCCCGGCGGCCGGTCCTTTGGCGGACTGTAGCTGGTTGAGGAAGCTGAGGTCGGAGTCGAGCGCCGTGCAGTTGGTTTCCTCCGTCGCTTCCCAACTGTTGAAGAGGCCTGCGTCGGCGTCGGCCGGGACACAGGGAGGCGGCAGGACGGCACTGACATCGAACTCCCACACGGCATCGCCGAAGCCCTCGGGGACGCTCTCGAGGTCCGTGCTCGCCGGATGTTGTACCGCCATCGCAAACTTCGCCCGCGAGGTGGGATGGAAGACCATGCCGGTCGATTCGGAATCGGCGACCTGCAGGCTCATGAAGTGGTCGAGCGACTCGGCCACGCCGTCGTTGTCCGTATCCCGAGCGAACCAGATATCACCGCCCACGTCGCCGCTATTGGGCGAGTCCTCGATGATGTAGATGTTGCCGAGGGCGTCCTGGGCAAGGTTGTCGGGCGAGTCCAGGACCCCGGTGGTAGCCGGAAGGCCGAGGTTCTTCGGGGTTTCCCGGCTGGCGAACTGCCGCACGATGGCCCTGCGGTTGCCCAGCATCTCGACCGAAAGGACCGCGTGCTCCGAGGTCGTGGTGACGTAGAGCACCTCGTTGAAATTCGGCAGCAGCCCGACTTCCGTGTCTTCCGGCCGCCCGTACGGCGTGGCGCCGACGTCGTCGGCCGCGAAGCGTCCGCCCATGGGGTAATCGACCGAGCCTGGGGGGTGGGGGTGGCCGTCGCGAAAGGGGTTCGTCACGCCGCGCAGAGGCTTCCCATCCACGGTGGTAATGGGCTGCCAGATCGCGCGGCCGAAGCGTTGGGCGTTCACGTTCACGGGGTCGTTCCAGTCCGCCGCGGCGTCGCCGCCGGTGTCGTCGAACTGGTGCACGGCCAGCGCGAACGTCTGGCCCCCGCCCGCGTAGTCCCCGGCCTTGCGGAGCACGAGCGCGTAGATGGACCCGGAGTTCCACTCGTCGATGAAGTAGATCACCTGATTCGGGTACTTCTTGCTGAAGGTGATGCCCTCGTGAGAGACGTTGGCGATGCTCTCCAGCACGCGGTAGTCCTCTCCGACCGTGAGTTCGGTAGCCGTCGGGTCGTCGGGAGCGGGCCCGAGAGGATCCATGATCTCGACGACGCG
Organism: Pseudomonadales bacterium; assembly: GCA_963664635.1. Classification (GTDB taxonomy): domain Bacteria; phylum Pseudomonadota; class Gammaproteobacteria; order Pseudomonadales; family Azotimanducaceae; genus VXNE01. Next base: position 4,158,447 of record OY761542.1, read on the forward strand.
GCCGAGCCCAGCCCACTCCTCGCCCAGGAAAACGGTGCCGTTCGGCGTCCAGCGCGCCGGGTCGAAGGCGGCAAAGTCGAAGTCCCAGGCGGGACACGCATCCGCCGTGCCGTCCGCCATGGCGTCGGGGTCGCAGATGTCCGTCACCCCCGCTTCCGTGTCGCCGGCGAAAAGCAGTTCGTTGCGGTCCGCGATCGTGTCATAGCGCGAGAGGCCTGCGCCCAGGGGCGTCTCGTGCGGGATGAACAGGTAGCGGCCCGATGGGTCATAGGCGAGCATGTCGAACATCGACGCGGCAATCGGGAATGGCGCGTAGTCGACCCGCTGTATGGACTGCGTGCTGTCGGCCTCGACTTCCTTGAGACTCATCAGGTTCCTTTGGGTCATCCCCGCCGGCGTCTGCCACGGGGACTCGAGCTCGTTGACGTGGTTCGGCGAAGCGACCGCCGTGGATTGCGTGAGCGGGTTGAAGAACGGTTGCGTTCCGGCGAGCGCGAACGGCGCGGCGGCGAGCAATGCGGCGATCATGCCGGCGCGGCTGGCGGTGAATCTCATGCTGCAACTCCGTCGATCGATTCATCGATTCAAAGGGGGAGAACGCCGACGGCGCGCTTGCCGCCGCCAACTCACTTAAACGTGCCCCCCCCCCGAGCCAAAGTCAAGCGCCCATCTTGTCCAACTCTTCTCCACCTCTTGTCCAAACTCTTTTTGTCCAACGCTACATGAGCCTGAACCGTTCGGTTCGGACGATCAGGGTGCCGCGATGCGCAACACGCAGCACCCGCCGCACCTCACGAAGTCGCGGACCGCGCTCCAACGACCACGCCCTGCGACGCCGGTGATAGCATCGCCGCCACCGCCGGGCAAGGAACAACCCATGGACGTAGGCGTCGCCATCCCCTTCAGCCACCGCACGCCGGTGGACTACATCGCCGCTGCGGCCCGACATATCGAGGAGCTTGGATTCGCTTCGATCTGGGCGCCGGAGCACGTGCTCTTCTTCCCCGAGTACGCCTCGTCCTATCCCTACTCCGAGGACGGCAGGATCCCCGGCAACCCGGACGGCATCCTCGACCCCTTCTCCGCCCTCACTTACGTGGCCGCGCACACGTCCCGCATCCGCCTCGGCACCGGCATCTGCCTTGTGCCGCAGCGCCAGCCGGTGTACACGGCCAAGATGGTCGCCGACCTCGACTACCTGTCCGGCGGGCGCTTCGAGTTCGGCGTCGGCATCGGCTGGCTGCGCGAGGAGTTCGACAACCTGCAGATGAGCTTCCGCGCCCGCGCCAGCCGGTGCGCCGAGTACATCGACGTTATGAAGGCCCTGTGGACCCAGCCGGTCTCCAGCTTCGAGGGACCGACCGTGCGCCTGTCCCCCTGCTACATGAATCCCAAGCCCGTGCAGAAGCCGCACCCGCCGATTCTCTTCGGGGGCGAGAGCGACGCCGCCGTCAACCGGGTGGTCACCCAGGGGGACGGGTGGTACGCCTACAACCTCGATCCCGATGCCGCGCGCACGGGGTTCGCGAGGCTCGACGCCCGGCTCCGCGACGCCGGGCGGGACCCCGCCTCGGTGCGCCGTTACGTCGGCGTCGCGCGGCAGCGCGTCACGCCGGACGCCGCACGGGAGTATCGCGACGCCGGCGCCGAGCAGATCATCCTGCCCCTGTTCGCGACGAACATCGACGACCTCAAGCGCCGCGCCGACCGCCTCCTGGTGGCGTCGGGCTTGCAGGCCGCATGAGGACACCGACGATGAACCTCCACACCGCAACCGCACGCAACTACTCCGAAGAGTCCGAGAACCGGATTCACAGCGACGGCGCCGCGCGCACGTTCGGCTTCGACGCCGCCCTCGTGCCCGGCGTCGCCGTCTTCGGCCACATGACGCGGCCGCTGGTGGCGTCCCTGGGCGCCGACTGGCTCGGCGGCTACTCGGCGGAGGTCCGGCTCATCAAGCCAGCCTACGACGGCGACGCGCTCGCGATCGAGCATGCCGAGGAGGACGGCGAACACCTGGTGCGCTGTACGGCGCGCGGCGTCCTGCTCTCGGAGATGCGCTCCCGCGCCGGAGTCCCGCCCCTCGACGCGATGGCCGCGCTGCCTGGCGGCGACCCGGTCGACGACAAACCCGAGATCGCCTGGGACCACATCGAGGTGGGCCAGGCCTTCCCGGCATTTCGGTGGTCGCCCGACATGGAGGAGCACGTCGTGTACACCGCGCAGGTCGACGACGACCTGCCGCTCTGGCGCGGCGACCTGCTCCACCCCCACGCGATCCTCTCCACGGCGAACCGCGCGCTGTCGAACCGATTCCAACTGCCCGCCTGGCTGCACGTCGGCTCGCGCATCGCGTTCCGGGAACCGATCCGCATAGGCGACGAGATCGAAGTGCGCGCGGTACCGGTCGAGAAGTGGCAGCGCAAGGGGCACGAGTTCATCGAACTCTACGTCTGCTACGCCGTCGACGGCGCCGTGAAGACCGAGATCCGCCACACCGCCATCTTCAGGATCGCCCCGCGGGGATAGTCGGGGTGCGCGTCTCGCGGTCCGCCCGGCTCGCGGCCGGTGCGGCGCTCCTGGTCGGACTCGAGGCCACCCCGGCGTCACCCGCCGGCCTGCCCGCCAGGGCGCTCGACGACACCGATGTCTCCGTGCCGGGGGACCTGCCGCCCGGAGCGCTCCTGATCGTCGGCTTCTCGAGGGCATCCAACGCGCAGACCGAGCCGTGGCGCCAGGCGCTCGACGGCCTGGAGCTCGACGGCCTGGAGCTCGACCTGGCGAAGGCTGCGCCCCCGACCTACAGCGTGCTGGTCCTCGAGGGCGCGCCGCGCTGGGTCCGGGGTTTCATCGTGCGCGGCGTGCGCCGAGCCGTGCCGGATGCAGACCACCACTCCGTCCTGGTCGTCACGGAGAAGTCCGAAGGGTGGCGCACGCTGGTCCGTTTCGATGCCACCGCGGCAGACGCGGCTTACGTCGTGCGCCTGAACGGCCTTGGCGCGACCTGCTTCCGCCACGCGGGACCGGTGACGGAAGACGCCCTGCGGGGGAGCCGGGACGCCGAGTGCACGGCGGTCCCGGAACGTTAGGCTCGGGCCGCTTACGCGGCGTCCAGGCCCGCGAGCACTCCGGCGATCGACTCGCTCCGCAGCCCCTGCTTGACCTGGGCATACGCCCCGCCGTCCAGCTTGACGAGGTTCTCCGCCGCCGCCAGCGCCGTGCCCCGGACATCGTCGGGCGCCGCCACCTCGTCGAGGAAGCCCGCGTCCCGCGCCTCGGCCGGAGCGAACATCGTGGCGCCGATGGCCGCGCGGGCCAGGTACCGTTTGGACAGCCGCTCCCGTGCGAGCACCAGCGCGAACTGGGGCAGCGACATGCCGATCGCCGTCTCGTTCAGCCCGATGACGAACTCGCCGTCCGCGCCGACCCGATAGTCGGCGGTCAGGAGGCAGAAGGCGCCGAGGGCCACGGCGTGACCGGTCGCGGCGGCCACGACCGGGAGCGGGAACCCGTAAAGGCGCATCATCAGCCGCGCCCCGCCCTCCGACATGTTCCGTGCGGCTTGCGGATCGCCGCCCCGGATGACCTTGAGATCGAAGCCGCCGGAGAAGATGCCCGGTCGGCCCATCAGCACCACCGCCTTCGCCTCGCTCTGCGCACGGTCGAGCCGGCTGTTCACCGCGGCGATCATGTCCGGGCCGAAGGCGTTCGCCTTGCCGTCGTCCAGGGTCACCAGGGCCACGTGGTCAATCAGTTCGTACCGTGCCGGATCCGCCATCTCTCCTCCTGCCTCGGTCAACGGGCGCGCCGGATTCTAACAACCTCGCCAGGGTGGCGGGACCGAGGGCATTGACGGGCCTTGACCAAGCCTCGACAAAGCCTTGACAAAGCACCGTGCGATCCCCGATCTTGCCGCACCGGCACGAGGAGGACTTGCCCATGCAACCGAGAGGCTCGACACTGGCCGCGCTGGTCCTGGTCGCGCTGGCGTTTCGGCTGGCGCCCTACGTTCTCCACCTGTTCGGGGTGCCGATCGACCCGGCGAACACGGAATACCCGTGGAACTTCTCGCCCGTCCTGCCGCTCTGCGTGTTCGGCGCGGCCTGCTACGCGTCACGCCGCGCGGCGTACCTCGCGCCCTTCGCCATCTACCTCGCCGGCGACCTCGGCATCTGGCTCCTGACCGGGCGGCCCGACTGGGCGTTCTACGACGCCCAGCCCGTGCTCTATCTCTCCGTGGCCCTGGTCGTCACCTGCGGGTTCCTCCTGCGGCGCCAGCGCACCTGGTTTCGGATCGCCGCGACCGGGCTCGGCTCCGCCGTCGTGTTCTTCGCGGTGTCCAACTTCGGCGTGTGGGCCTTCGGGGACGGCGTACGCTATCCGCACAACGCGGCGGGGCTGGTCGACTGCTACGTGCAGGCGATCCCGTTCTTCCGGAACACCCTCGTGAGCATGGCCGTCTTCTTGCCGCTGCTCTTCAGTCGGGTGGCCCTGCGGCATCCCGCCCCGGCGACGCCGGCGGCGGCGTGATCCCGACGCGTCGCTTCGCGCCGGACCGTCTGCGCCGGGCAGGGTAGCGCCGGGGTCCGCGCGATGGCGGACGTGCGCATCGTTTCGCTCATCGCGAGCGCGACCGAGATCGTCGCCGCCCTCGGCTTCGAGGAGCAGCTCGTCGGGCGGTCGCACGAGTGCGACCATCCGCCCGGCGTGGACCGGGTTCCGGCCTGTTCGTCCTCGAGGGTCGATGCCGGCGCGCCGAGCCGGCGCATCGACCGGCAGGTCCGCGCCATCGTCGCCGAGGCCCTCTCCGTCTACCGCGTCGACGCGGCGCTGCTCGACCGCCTGGCGCCGACCCACATCATCACGCAGACGCAGTGCGAGGTCTGCGCCGTCAGCCTCGCGGACGTGGAGCGGGCGGTGTGCGAACTGGTCCAATCCAGTCCCAACGTGGTCTCGCTGGAGCCGATGGCCCTCCCGGACATCTGGCGTGACATCCGTACCGTCGCGGCGTCCGTCGGCGCGCCCGAGCGCGGCGACCGGCTCGTCGCGACACTCACGGCCCGGCTCGACGCGATCCGCGCCCGGACGGCGGCACTCGGGAAGCGTCCGGTGATCGCCTGCATCGAATGGATCGACCCGCTCATGCACGCCGAGAACTGGGTGCCGGAACTGGTGGAGATCGCCGGCGGCAGGGTCATGCTGGGGGAGCCGGGCCGCCACTCCGGTTACTTCCCGATGGAGGAACTGGTCCGCCTCGACCCCGACGTCATCGCCGTCATGCCTTGCGGCTTCGACATCGAGCGGTCGGTCCGCGAAATGCCTCCCCTGGCCAGCCACGCGGACTGGGCCCGGCTGGCGGCGGTGCGGGCGGGACGCGTCTACGTCACCGACGGCAATCAGTACTTCAACCGGCCCGGCCCACGCATCGTGGAGTCCGCGGAGATCCTCGCCGAACTGCTCCACCCCGACGCCGTCGACTTCGGCCATCGCGGCACCGGCTGGGTCCCGTGGAACCCGGGTTCCGGCTGACGGCCCGGACGGTCAGGTGTGCGCCCGCAGGAACGCGGTGCACCGCTCCCATGCGTCGGCCGCGGCCTCCTCGCGGAGCGACGGCCGCATGAAGTTCAGGAAGGCGTGCCCCGCCCCGTCGTAGCGGTGGAACTCCCAGGTCTTGCCGGCCCGGTCGAGTTCCGCGGCGATCCGGTCGACGTCCGCGGGGCTCGGGTTCTCGTCGTCGTTGCCGAACAGGCCCAGGAGCGGGCAGTCGATCTCCGCCGTGCGGTCAAACGGCGTCGGGCCGTCGCCCCACGGCACCAGGATGTTGCCTCCGTAGAAGACCACCGCCGCCTTGAGGCGGTCGCGATGCGCCGCCCACAGGTAGGACAGTCGCCCGCCCATGCAGAAACCGATCACGCACTGCCGGCCCGGATCGGAGCGGTCGGCCAGCCAGCCCCCGGCCGCCTCGTAGTCACGCAGGATCTCCACGTCCCGCAGCAGGCCCATCCGTGCGAGCGGATTGAGGTCGCCAGACTCCTGCCGGTGGTACAGGTCCGGCGCAGCAGCCACGAACCCGGAGTCGGCCAGCCGGTGACAGATGTCCTGGATGAACGCGTCCACGCCGGGGGCGTGCATGCAGACGAGCACGCCCGCACCGCCGGCCTCCCCCGCCACGTACACGGGCATGACCGAACCATCGACCTCGACCGTCTCGAAGCGACCCGCCATGATGCCTCCCCCGCAACGCGATCTTCGGATTAAAGCACCCGCGGGCGGTGCCGCGCACACCCGATGCTATGATCCGCGGCCACGCCCCGGGCGGCCCCGCCGCAGTGCCTCGCAGCCGCATCGCCGGGGGAGCGAGGCCCGTCGATGCCCGAGCGAGCGACCGCCACCGCCCATCCCAACATCGCGCTGGTGAAGTACTGGGGCAAGACGCCGGGACCGGGCAACGTCCCGGCCACCCCCTCGCTCTCGGTGACCCTCGACGCGCTGACCACCACGACGACGGCACGCGCAGCCACCGCCGACCGCATCGTCCTGGACGGGGCGCCGGTCGCCGACCCCAAGATCGAGGCATTCCTGCGCGCACTGCGCGCCGATTTCGACATCCCGCCGGTCGCGGTGACGAGTTCCAGCGACTTTCCGGCCGGCTGCGGTCTCGCATCGTCCGCCTCCGGGTTCGCCGCCCTGATCACCGCCGTCGATGGCGCCCTGCGACTGGGGCTGGGTCCCGACGAACGCTCGGAGTGGGCGCGGCGCGGCTCCGGATCCGCCGCCCGATCCCTGGTCGGGGGCATCGGAACGCTGTCGGAGAGCGGCGGCCGATGGTTGGCGCGGGAACTGCTTGCCGCGGACGCCTGGCCCCTGCGGATCGTCATCGGGGTCACCTCGCGCAAACGCAAGGCGGTCGGGTCGACGCAAGGGATGGAGCGCTCCCGCACGACGTCGCCGTTCTACGCAGCCTGGGTGAAATCGACGGCAACCGACTTCGCCGACGCCGAACGGGCGGTGATCGCACGCGACTTCGATGCCCTCGGACGCATCGCCGAGGGCAGTTGTCTCAAGATGCACGCGCTCATGCTGTCGAGCGACCCGGCGCTGCTCTACTGGAACGGCGCCACGGTGGAGTGCCTGCATCGCATCCGCGCCCTGCGCGCCGCCGGGACCGACGTCTTCTTCACCGTCGACGCCGGCCCCCAGGTCAAGGCCGTGTGCACCCCGCAAGCCGAACGCGCCGTCCGCGATGCCCTGGCATCGGTCCCCGGCGTCGAGGAAGTGCTGGTCAGCGGCCTCGGGGCGGGCGCATCGTGCACGGTCTCCCCCGAGGCGTAGGAGGGATGCCGGACCGCACCCTGGTGCATGCCAGCGCGCCCGGCAAGCTCGTCCTGGCCGGGGAGTACGCGGTCCTCGCCGGGGCCCCGGCCGTCGTGGCCGCCATCGACCGGCGGGTCTCCTGCCGCATCGGCGGCCGCGGCGCCGGGACCTGGAGCTTTCGGAGCCGCGGTTTCGAGGCGCGTTCCAGGCACTCCGCGGACGCCCTTCCCACCGCGCCCGGCGACCCCGCCACGCTCGTCGGCCACGCGCTGCGTCGGCTCGGAATCGACCCGGGCTCGCAGCCGAAGCATCTGGGATTCGAGATCGACTCGCGGCCCTGCTACCGGGGGAACGCCAAGCTGGGCCTGGGCTCGAGCGCCGCGGCGACGGTTGCCGTAGCCGCGGCGGTGTCCACCCTGGGCGGGATCGAATGCACACTGCCCCAAGCGCTTGCCATCCATCGCGACCTCCAGGGTGGCTCCGGCAGCGGCCTGGACGTCGCCGCGGCTTTCCGTGGGGGCGTGATCCGGTACCGGTCCGGCGAGGCGCGATCGATCCGGTTGCCCGATGGCGTCCACTGCCTGTTCGTGTACGCCGGCTGGGCCACGGAGACCCGCGACCTCGTGCAACGATTCGACGCTTGGCGCGGCAACGGCGACCCGCCGGAGTTACGCCGCCTGGTCGAATGCGCCGAGGCCGTCGCCGAACCGGCCGGCCCCTTCCTGGAAAAGCTGGCGGAGTATATCGATGCCCTGGAGGCACTGGACCGGGCCGCGGGCATCGGCATCGTCTCCGAACCGCACGCTGTCGCGGCCACCCTCGCCCGTCGCCACGGCGCGCTCTACAAGCCCTGCGGCGCGGGCGGCGGGGACATGGGGGTGGCGCTGTCGAAGGACGACGAGGCACTCGCCGCTTTCGGCGCCGCGACAGCGAAGGCCGGCCTGCAACTCGTGCCCGCGTCGATCGACCCCGCGGGCGTGCGGGTGTCCTGACCCGTCTTTCCCGACCCGCGTCAGTCGAACAGGCCCTGGAACTCCGGCGCCGCGTTGCTGGTGCGCGCCTCCCGGATGCAGCGCGCCAGGATCGGGATGCCGTCCCGGATGTCCGCGTCCGGCACGTGCCCGAAGGCCAGCCGCAGGTAGGGTACCCGTGCGCCGTCGATGTGGAAGTTGGCCCCCGGCGCGAAATGCACCCCGCGCTCGGCGGCGATACGGAGGAGCCTGTCCTGGTCCACGTCGGCCGGAAAGCGCACCCAGACGAACAGCCCGCCGGCCGGGTTCGACCAGGCGCAGACGTCGGACAGCTCGTTGCCGAGCCCCTCGACCACCAGGTTCTTCTTGACCTTGAGATAAGCGTTCAGTTCTTCGGTCAGACCCCAGACATCGTCCCGGTACAGCTCCGCGACCACCGCCGCCGCGAAGGTGTTGGCGCCCGCGTCATGGCGCCGCGCCAGGATCGTGTCGAACAGCGGCGGCCGGGCGAACAGGTACCCGAGCCGCATCCCGGGCGCCAGGATCTTCGACAGCGAACACAGGTAGACGATGCCCTCGTAGTCCGACAGCGCGAAGAGCGCCGGGGGCTTCTCGCCGTCGAAGTGCACGTCGCCGTAGCAGTTGTCCTCCACGATCGGGATGCCGTGGCGCTCGGCGACCTCGATCAACCGCCGCCTGCGGTCCAACGGCATCGTCGCCCCGGTCGGGTTCTGATACGTCGTGAGGGCATAGATGAACTTCGGGCGCCGCGCGTCGCCGAGTTCGTCCAGCTTCGCCTCGAGCAGGTCGACGCGCATGCCGTCCTCGTCCACCGGCAGACCCTGCATGTCGATGCCGAGCGAACGGTAGGCGCCGATGGTGCCGACGTAGGTGAACTCCTCGCAGATCACCGTGTCCCCGGGCCGGGTGAGCGCCTCCGCCGTGAGCGTCACCGCCTGCATCGAGCCGTTCGTGAGCGCGATGCGCTCCGGATCCACCGCCACGCCTTCCCGCTCGGACTCCCGCCGCGCCATCACCGCCCGCAGCCCCGGGTGGCCGAGCTTGCCCGGATAGTCGGTGAGCTCCGCGAACTCCTGTGCGATGGCCGCCGTCGCCGCTCGCTGCATCCGCTCGATGGGGAAGGTCTCCGGGTTGGTGCGGCCTACGGCGAAGTTGAAGGTGCGGTCTGGCATACTTTGGTCCCAGGTTCACAAGGTGTGGAGATGGGAGCGTTGGCGGGCATTTCGCGGGTTTTCGGCATCGAAGCACAGTGGAAGGATCAAACCGAACTGTCCGCAAAACCCATGTTGGAGGCAGTGGCAGGCTATCACGGCGCCAGTACGGAACATCGAGTTGCCAGGACACCCGAGGAGCTTCGGGGCCACCTGTTGGAGTGGGATAAGCTCCGCTCCGCATGCTGCTTTGTTCATTTGTGGTTCCATGGCTCCAGTGGGCACGTCTGGCCCAACGACTCTGCCGGTCTCGGTCTCGACAACATCCTGGACGCGTACGGTCCGAACGGTCCTCCTTGGGCCAACTGTGTAATGCACTTCGGCGCATGCTCGACGATGTCGGAGGACTCGTCCAAACTCCACGAATTCGTCGAGAAGACTGGACTATCGGCCATTAGCGGATATGAATGCGACGTCGGATGGATCGAGCCCTTGGCACTCGAGTCGCTTTACCTGTACTACCTCCTGGAAGCACTACGCGACACCCCAAGCGACACCCCCGGAGCAACCGAAAAACACATGAGGATCGTCCGGGACAAGCTGGCGAACTCCCGTCGCACCGCAGCGTTTTGTCAAGCGTTGGGATTCAAGATGGTCGTCAAGGGAGACTAGCCGCTCGGCCGGCCCCCCGTTCCGACGGTGACACTTCCGGCTTGACCAGCCCGATCGCGTACTCCTCGTGCATGCGGTGCTCGATCCGGCTCTCCTTCGAACTGCCCCATCGCGCCGGCATCATCCGCTTGTCCCGGTCGAGACGACGCACGCCAATTCCGGCGCATGCAAACCCGAGACCCTCGGCGATAGCGGCGAGCGCCCGGTGCGTCTCCACGTCCATCCCCCTGAGCGTGGATGTCCCTACAACGACGACCGCCGAACCCCCGACGCGCAGGACGCGGTGCATTTCTCTCAGAACGCCTGACATCTCGCAGAAGTACCGTCGCAACACCAGGGCCTTCCGCTCGTCCCTTTCGGCCAGCGTGGCCAAGGTCGCCTCACAACGCTCCGGCAGCGGGACGGGACTCTCCGGGGCCAGCGCATCGTGCCCCAGGTACGTCTTCCGCAGGTCCTTGAGATCGTCGAGCGACCACCCGAACCAGACCAGCGAGAACTTGTGCGCCCGCATGTAGTCGATGGCGTTGTTGGCGTAGGGCGGCGATGTCACGACCAGATCCACGCTTTCCGGGGCCAGTCCCGTGTCGCTCGCACTTGCCGCCAGAATCTTCGCCTGCGTCCGCGCCGGGATTTCGCAACCTGGAGCGGCATTGGCCTTCAAGCGCTTCTCGAACGCCGCGAACGCAGATGGGGTGGTCTTGTCGAGAACACGGTGCGGCCTCGTGTGTGCGAGGTCGCGCGCCAGGGAGACGCCACCGGACTTCGCGATGATGGTGGACGAAAAGGCTACCTTGAGGAACTGCTGCATGGAGCGCCCCTCGATCCCCTCGATTTGCCGCAGAAGGGCCGCCAACTCCAATTGCCGGTCCTCGGGGAACCAGTAGTCCAGGAAGTCGCGGGTCTTCGCGTCGAATCGCTCTAGGAGGTCGCCCTTGAGTTTGACGCGGCCCGTCCAATAGTCCTTCTGCGCCCGCTCCAGTACCGCGCGCCCCGTCTTGAGCGCGTCGACCGGGCGGACCGGCGTCAGCTTGGCCGCCGCGATCATGCGGGCCAGCGGATCGATGTCGCAGCCTATTGCGCGGCGCCCGAGACGCTGGGCTTCCACCAGGGTCGTTCCGGATCCCGACATGGGATCCAGGACGGTCTGTCCCGGCTCGGACAGGCGTTCGATGAAGAACTGCGGTAGCTGTGGCGGGAATTTGGCCGGAAAGGGGTGCCAGCCGTGGGTCGCGAACCTCCCATTGGTCCCGTGGAACCCCAGGTCAGCCTCGAGCAGGCGCGCCAACCGATCCACAACCCCGTCGCGGGATGATGCCCCATCGCCGTGCGCAGCCTCCGGCTGCGGCGGAGAGTTCTCCAACGGATCCGTCCACTGCATGCTCCCGCGGTATCTTATCGGATTCGGCTTCCGGACGGACCCAACCGGTCGAACACCGGACCGGGCCACCACCGCCTGCGGGTTTGCGCGTACACTTGCGCGTTTTTCCCACCCCCCGGGAGGCCTCATGACCATCAGCGCTTCCGCCACCGACGAACTGCTCGTCGAGCAGCAGGATCGCATCCTCATCCTGACGCTCAACCGCCCGGAGCGCCTGAACGCGATCAGCCCCGGCATGCTCCAGGAACTTTCGGCGAAGCTGGTGGAGGCCAACAAGGATCCCGACATCCGCTGCATCGTGCTGACCGGCGCCGGACGCGGCTTCTGTGCCGGGCTCGACCTCGTCGCCGTCAACGAGGGCGGCATCGGCAGCCGGGAATCCGCGCGCGGGCAGAACCGGCCGCGGCAACTCTTCGACCTGCGCGACGCGCCGATCAACGTGATGTGGAACATCGACACGCCCGTGGTGTGCGCCATCAACGGCGCGGCGGCGGGCTACGGCATGGACCTCACGCTGCTCGCCGACATCCGGATCGCCGCGCAGCGGTCGAAGCTGGCCGCGGTTACGGCCAAGCGCAACGTCGTGCCGGAGAGCGGCGGTACCTGGCTCCTGCCCCGGCTCATAGGCTGGGGGAAGGCGGCCGAGCTCTACTACCGCGCACGCACGATCGGTGCCGAAGAGGCGCTTGAGATCGGCCTGGTCAACACGGTGGTACCGGACGACGAACTCCTGCCGACGGCCCTCGAGTGGGCCAACGAGATCGCGGACAACGCGCCCATGGCGGTGCAGACCACAAAGCGCATGATGCGCATGGGGCTCGAGGAGTCCTACGACACCGCGGTCGATCACCTGATGGTGCACCTGAACGCCATGTTCGCCAGCGAGGATTTCGAGGAGGGCGTGCGCGCGTTCCTCGAGCGGCGCAAGCCGCAGTTCACGGGACGGTAACCCCGGAGCGCGATGGCGCCGGCACTCCCCGACCCCGGCGGCCTGACCGACCGGCTGCGGGCCAACACGACCGACGGCGCCGCCGCACTCGCCCGCGAAGCCCTGGCGGCACTGCGGGCATACGCGCTTGCCGCCGGTCCGGGCGACGGACCGGGCATCCTCCGTTGCGCGGAGGCGTTGCGCGACGCGCGGCCGAGCATGGGCGCGGTGGGCCGGATCGTGCAGCACTGGATCGATACGTTGCCGGCGGGGGAAGCTCCCGCCGCCCATTGCGACGCCGTATCGCATCTGGCCGACGCCGCGCTCGGCGACACCCTCCGGCTCGCCCGGCGCCGCCTGGCCGATTTGCCCGGCACGCTACTGACGCACAGCGCATCCTCCACCGTGCGCCGCGCGCTTCTCGAGCGCCCACCCGACGAGATTCTCGTCGCCGCCTCGGAACCCGGCGGCGAGGGCAGGAACCTCGCCGCCGCGCTCGGCGCGCGCTGCGTCGAAGACGGGGAGGCCAGGCTGCTGGCGCCGGCCTGCGCCGCCGTCCTCGTCGGCGCCGACGCGATCGGCCGGCGCGCCTTCGTGAACAAGGTGGGCACCCGGACGCTCGCGGTCGCCGCACGTGACGCCGGCCGTCCGTTCCTGGTCGTCGCCGAGAGCTTCAAGCGCGTCGACGCCGACGCGCCGCCCGTCACCGAAACGCTTTTCGAGACGGTCCCCAACGGGCTCGTGACCGCGTTTCTGACGGACGACGTCTTTCCGGCGCCGACCGCGGGCTGACGGCTTGCGCGCAAGCGCTTGGCGGTTACCGCGCAAACGCGTATGGTTCGCGACCGCCCGCCCGCGCGGACCGCATCTCTTCCAACACGACGGCACTTCCATGACGGCAGCAACCACCACGACCCGGACGTTCGACAACCGGGTGACCCGCATGCTCGGCGTCGAGCGGCCCATCGTCCAGGCGCCGATGGGCTGGATCGCGCGCTCGCAGCTCGCCTCGGCGGTCTCCAACGCCGGCGGCCTCGGCATCATCGAGACGTCGTCCGGCGAACTCGACGCCATCCGCGAAGAGATCCGGCGCATGCGGGAACTGACCGACAAGCCCTTCGGGGTGAACATCGCCCAGGCCTTCGTGCGCGACCCCGGCATCGTCAACTTCGTCATCGACCAGGGCGTGAAATTCGTGACCACCTCGGCGGGTAGCCCGGAGCGGTACACCGAACAGATCAAGGGAGCCGGACTGACGGTCTTTCACGTGGTGCCGAGCCTCGCAGCGGCGCGCAAGGCCGTGGATTGCGGCGTGGACGGGCTCATCGTCGAAGGCGGCGAAGGCGGCGGCTTCAAGAACCCGCGCGAGGTGGCCAGCATGGTGCTGTTGCCCCTCGTACGCTCCCACGTCGACGTCCCCATCGTCGCCGCGGGCGGGTTCGTGGACGGCGGCTCCGTGGCCGCGGCCTTCGCGCTCGGCGCGGAGGGCGTGCAGATGGGTACGCGCATGGTGTCGGCCGCCGAATCCCCGGTGCACTCGAACTGGAAGGACGCGATCGTGGCCGCGCGCGAGACGGACACCGTGTTCCTGAACCGGTTCAACTCCCCCGCGCTGCGGGCGCTGCGCACCGAGAAGACCACGCGCCTCGAGAAGGACCACGAGACCAACGCCATGACCGAGTTCGGTACGGCCCTCGACCTGTACTTCGGCGGCGACATGGAAGCGAGCATCGCCCTGACCGGTCAGGTATGCGGACGCATCGACGCCGTCCGGCCCGTGGCCGAGATCCTGGACGAGGTCGAGCACCAGTTCTTCGAGACCATCGAGGGGCTCGCCAGCCGGTACAGCCCGACGCCGCCCTCTGGCGCGGCGTCGGCGGCGTAGAATGGACGCTCCGGTCCTGATCCAGTCCATCGAGGGCACTCAGGCATGACATCCGAGGCCGCGAACGCGAACAGCACTTCGCGCATCCCGAACTTCTTCCGGCTGCCCATCCACGCCCGCATCCAGGCGCTGCACGAACGCGGCATGCTCACCGACGCGGACCTGCGCCTGCTCGAGTCCGGCGAGCACACCCTGAAGCGCCACGTCGCCGACAAGATGATCGAGAACGTGGTCGGCGTGCTCGGCCTGCCTCTCGGCCTCGGCCTCAACTTCCTGATCAACGGGCGCGACTACGTCGTGCCGCTGTCCGTGGAGGAGCCGTCCATCGTCGCCGGCCTGTCCGGCGCGGCGCGTACCGCCAGGCTGTCCGGCGGTTTCGACGCGACGACCACCGACCCGGTCCTGATCGGCCAGGTACAGGTGGTGGACGCGCCCGACGGCGACAGTGCGGTGGAGGCGCTCCTGGCCCACCGGCAGGACCTCCTGGATCTCGCCAACAGCCTGCACCTCAAGATGGTGGCCCGCGGCGGGGGCGCCCGCGACATCGAGGTGTTCCGCCACCACGCGCCGGAGGACGGGCGGGAGATGATCGTCCTGCACCTGCTGGTCGACACCCGCGACGCCATGGGCGCCAACCTCGTCAACGGCATGTGCGAGGGGATCGCCCACCTCGTCGAGTCCCTCACCGGCGGCAAGGTCTTTCTGCGCATCCTCTCGAACCTCACGGACCGCGCCCTGGTTCGGGCACGCGTCCGCATCCCGGTCGAGAACCTCGCCACGCAGGGCTTCGACGGCGAAGCCGTCCGCGACGGCATCATCCTCGCGAACGACCTGGCCCTGGTGGATCCCTACCGCGCCGCCACCCACAACAAGGGCATCATGAACGGCGTCGATGCGGTCGCCATCGCCACCGGCAACGACTTTCGAGCCATCGAGGCGGCCGCCCACGCCTACGCCGCGCGTGACGGCCGTTATCGCGGGCTCACGCGCTGGACTCGCAACCCGGACGGCGATCTGGTGGGCGAGCTCGACATGCCGATGAAGGTCGGCACGGTCGGAGGCTCCCTCGAAACGAACCCGACGGTACGCATCAACCACCGGCTCCTCGGCTCTCCCGGCGCCACCGAGCTCGCCGGGGTCATGGGCGCCGTCGGCCTCGCACAGAACTACGCGGCCCTGCGCGCGCTGACCACCGCGGGGATCCAGCAGAACCACATGACCCTGCACGCCCGTAGCGCCGCGTCCGCCGCAGGAGTGCCGGAGGAGCTGTTCGACCGCGTTGTCGAAGGGTTGATCGAGTCCGGCGAAATCAAGGTCTGGAAGGCGCGGGAGCTCGTCGACGAGATCGGCGGCGCCCGGCGCGCGCGCGGCCCCGGCGCCGTTCGCGAACAGGAGCCGCGCAGTTCCGCCTGCGGCAAGGTCATCCTGCTCGGCGAGCACGCGGTCGTCCATGGCCGCTCCGCCGTGGCCGCGCCGATCCCGCTCGCGGTGGAGGCGCGGGTGTCCGATGCCCGGGAGGGCGTGCACCTGTCGATTCCACGCTGGGGCCTGGATCAGCGCATGCCGCCGGCCGAGCGGCACCCCGGGGGTGCGCCGGGCATTCTGGCGATGCTCCTGGCGCGCCTCGACCTGGCCGACCGCGCCATGACGATCGAAGTCGTCCCCCACGTGCCGAGGGGCATGGGCCTGGGCGGGTCCGCATCCCTCGCCGTCGCGGTGCTGCGGGCGCTGGACGCCCACTACGCCCTCGGTCTCGCCGACGCAGAGATCAACTCCTGCGCCTTCGAGTGCGAGCAGGCGACCCACGGGCGGGCTTCCGGCGTCGACAACACCGTCGCCACGTACGGTACGCCGCTCCTGTTTCGCAACGGCGAGACGCCCGCTTTCGATCCGGTTTCGCCGGCCCGGCCCCTCCCCCTGGTGATCGGCATCGGCAGCACGGCCAGCCTGACGGCGCATACGGTGGCCCGCGTACACGCGGCCTGGCAGCGTCAACCCGAGCGCTACGACGCGGTTTTCGACCAGATCGAGTCCCTGACCCACGCCGCCGTCGAAGCGGTACGCAAGGGCCAGTTCGAGGACCTCGGCGAACTGATGAACCTCTGCCACGGCCACCTGAACGCCCTGCAGGTGTCCACCCCGGAACTCGAACAGATGATCGACATCGCGCGCACAAACGGCGCCGTGGGTGCGAAACTCACCGGCGGAGGCGGCGGTGGTTCGATCGTGGCCCTCGCGCCCAGGGCGCGCGACCGCGTCAGCGACGCGCTGCGCGCGGCAGGTTTCGAGACCCTGTCATTCGAGATCGAGTAGTCCTGGCGCGGCCATGCGCCGACACAGACGAGGAGAGCTCCCATGACCACACCCGCGCGCGTCGTCGTCGTCCCCAAGGACCCGGGGCCTCTCGAGGTGCAAGACGTGCGGCTGCCCGACCCCGGACCGGAGCAGGTCGTCGTCCGGCAGTTCGCGTCCGGCATCTGCCACTCGCAACTGCACCAGATCGGCCGCCCGCGCGAGCACCCGCTGATCCTCGGGCACGAGTCGACGGGCGTCGTCATCGCCGCCGGCAACGCGGTGACGCACGTCGAGGAGGGCGATACCGTGCTCGTCACGTGGGTCCCCCGCGACGCCGCCCGGGCCGACGGGCTGCCGGCGCCGGCCGCCCTTGACGTCGTCGGCGGCACGGCCCGTGCACCCAACGTCTTCACCTGGGCGGACCACACGGTCGCCGATCAGCAGTACGTCGTGAAGGCACACCCGGGGATCGCGAAGGATGTCACCTCCATCATCGGGTGCGCGATCATGACGGGCGCGGGCGCCGTGCTGAACACCGCGAACGTGCAGCGGGGCGAGAGCGTCGCGGTCTTCGGCGTCGGCGGCGTCGGGCTCTCCGCCATCGTCGGGGCGCGCATGCGCGGCGCGGAGCCGATCATCGCCGTCGATCTCGACGACGCGAAGCTGGACTTCGCCAAGCGCTTCGGCGCGACCCACGGCGTCAACGCGGCCCAGGTCGACGCGGTGGCGGCGATCCACGAGATCACCGGACGGCCGGACCAGACCGCCATCACCCGGCTGCCCGTCACGGGCGTCGACTACGCCTTCGACTGTATCGGCCTGAAGACGACCATGGAACAGCTCGTGCCGTCCTGCCGGCCCGGCCACTTCGGCGCCTGCCAGGGCGGCACCGCGGTGCTGGTCGGCATCCCGAGCGAGCCCGTCGAACTGAACGCGATGCAGATCGTCAGCCAGGAGAAGCAGTTCCGCGGCAGCATCGGTGGCTCCTGCGCCCCGGACCGCGACTTCCCGATGTTCCTCGACTGGCACGCCAACGGCGACCTCGACCTCGAGGCGCTCGTCACGGAGCGGTACGCCATCGACGACATCAACGAGGCGACGGAAGCGTTGCGGGCCGGGCAGATCGCCGGACGGGCCATCATGGAGTTCGACGACTGAGCGGGAGCACCCCGTCCATCGCGCTCGACGAGTACATCGGTCGTTTCCGGCGGCTCAACGTCAACCGGTCCGGCGGCAGCGCGAGCCCCCACAAGCCGTGCATGTTGCTCGCGATCCTCGAACTTGCCGAACGCGGCGTCCTGGAGCGCAACGAGATTCCGTACCTGGAGACCCTGGAGGGCTTCGCCGCGTACTTCGACCTGGTGAAGGGACCACGGCGGCGGGTGACCAACGAGTACGAGAGCGCACTCCGGCAGGCCGAAGGACAGGCCCCTGTCGCGATCCCGGCGGATGCGGCCGCCCGGGACCCGGCCTTCCGGCGTCTCGTGCTCGAGGCCTACGACTATCGCCGCGCCGCGAGCGGGTGGCGGGTCGTCGTTCCGGGCGGCCCCGCGCTCGCCAAGGCAGCGCACCTGATCCCGTTTGCCGAGACGCATGACGATCACCCGCGCAACGGGATCGCCTTGGCCCCTACCTTCCATCGCGCCCTCGACGCGCGCCTGATTGCATCAGGCCCCGACATGAGGTGGTACGTGTCCGAGGTACTCGACAGGCGCATACCCGACAACGGACCGCTGGTCCAGATCGCGGGCGAACACGTCATCTTCCATGGCAACCAGCGACTCCGCCCGCGCGAGGACGCGCTCAGGTGGCGCGTCGAACAGCTCCGAACGCGTTCCGAGTGACCGATCCGGCACCACTTGAAGAACGACTCGCGCGCCTCGCCCTCGCCTGCGTCCACCGCGAGTATCCGAACCGCATCGGGCACCTGCTCGAGTCCGATGCCGACGTCCTCCCGCCGCGGCGGCTGACCCCGGCGTTCTTCGGCTGCTTCGACTGGCACAGCGCCGTGCATGCGCATTGGCTGCTGGCACGGCTGTCCCGGATGACGCCGCATGCCGACTTCGCCCCCGCGGCCCGGGCCGCGCTGGCACGCGCCTTGACGCCCGAGAACATCGCCGCCGAAGTGCGCTACGCGGCGTCACGACCCGCCTTCGAGCGCCCGTACGGGATGGCCTGGCTCCTGCAACTCGCGGCCGAACTGCATGAGTGGGACGACCCGGACGCGCAGCGTTGGCGCGACTCGCTGCGGCCCCTCGAGACCCACGCCGCCGGGGTCTTCGAGCGCTGGCTACCCGAACTCTCTCATCCCGTGCGCAGCGGAACCCACGATCAGACCGCGTTCTCGCTCTCCCTCGTCCACGACTGGGCCCGGATCACGGACGCATCGAGACTGCGGGGCCTCGTCGAGGGTCGTGGCCTGGATTTTTTCGGTAGGGACCGGGCGGCACCGCTCGCCTACGAGCCTTCCGGTCACGACTTCCTCTCCCCGAGCCTGGCCGAAGCCGACCTGTTGCGCCGCATCCTGAACCCGGACGCCCTTCGCGGGTTCCTCGCCGCGTTTCTCGGGGACTTCGAGCTACGGCCCGTGCGCGCCGCCAACCGAGCCGACGGACACCTCGTGCACCTCGACGGCCTGAACCTCAGCCGCGCGTGGATGCTCGAGGGTATCGCGGCCACGGCGCCGTCCGAGCGCCTCATGGCGATGGCCGAAAGCCACCGCGACGCCGGCCTGCGAGCCCTCGACAACCCGACCTACGCGGGCGCGCATTGGCTCGCCACCTTCGCCGGCTACCTCGTCACCCGGCGTGGGCTCGTCCACTAGCGCCGCCAAACTCCTCGCTGCGCTCGGTGCCTGGCCCCAGCCCCCACCTCTCTAGGGGCAGGCCCGACAGGCTATTCCTCGAGCAGCTCCGACCGAAAAGCGGCCGTCGAGCGGCCGTATCCCGAGCGTGCCGCATAGGCGAGCCGCTCGAAGTCCGCACCCATCTCGCCGCTCTTTCCGAACGCGTCGTCGAGACCGCAGAGCGTCGAGAACACGGGCGGATTCCGGTCGACGATCTCCTGCTCGATCTCCTCGTAGCGCTCGATGGGGCGCATGAAGTTCCGGCAGTAGGCGTTGTGCAGCGAAGTCCGCTTGCCCGGCGCCTTGCGCGGCGTCGAGCCGTGCCAGGTCGCGCCGTGCCAGAAGGCGATGCAGCCCGGCGGCAGCTCGATGGTGACGGAACCCTCCTGGGTGGTTCCCGGCGGCACCTGGCGTTTCTCGCGGAAGCTGCCGGGCAGGATGACCGTCGGGCCGCAGTCGCCGCGGAAGTCGTCGATCGCCCACACGGCGGTGGCTTCCAGGCAGAAATCGGGGAACGGTTCCTCGACCATCGAGGCGGCATAGTCGGAGTGCAGGCCCGGATGGGTGTCGAGGCCCGGGCCCTTCACGATGGTGTCCGACTGGTAGATCAGGTTGCCGCGCCCGAGCAGGTGGTCCGCGAGGGTCAGCACCCACGGGTGGATGACCGCCTCCTCCCAGATCCGGCCGCGCTCGAGCAGCATGGTGGCGCGGAAGCTCGCGTCCTCCGCCCGTCCGGTGTGGTTCCTGTGCGTCTCCTCGCGCATGGCGAGCGCGTACTCTTCGGAGAACGCGTTCTCGAGCACCGTGTACCCGGTGTCCGCGAGTTCGGCCACGTGCCGCTCGAGACCGTAGTGCTCGATGCGGTGGCCGACATCCGGGTTGTTGAGCGTGCGCCGGGCGAGGTGGTCGTGCAGCGCACCCAGGACGGCGCCGATGGCGGGATCCTCCGGCATTGCCCCTACCGGGTCCGAGACGCGGTCGCCCGCCAGGTGCCGGTACTCCCGCATGATGCGTTCCCGTCCGGTCGGGTCGTCCCCGTAGACGACCCAGGTCGACGGCAGGCCGGCGTTGTAGTCGCCCCGCTGAAAGAGGTCGACGTCCGAGCTGGGGCGCGCCTCGGTCTCCACCGTCCCCCCGGCGATGCGGATCGTGTAGCCGAACGGACCGTCCCCGCCGTCGAGGTGCGGGGGCGCGCTGTCCAGGTGCGTCGAGAAGCTGAAGGACGCGTTGGGAATCTCCGCGCACTTCGACTCCAGGAATCGCTTCGCCTCGGCGAGCCACTCCTTCGAGGCGTACTCGACCCGTTCGTTCAACCCCGCACTCGGTTGCGTAAACACCTTTCGTTCCTCCTCCTGCAGACGTCACGGTCGACACAGCCTCGGCTGCCCGGTCTCGGCCGCGTTGAGCGGCCAATCATAGTCGGGTATCGCGCCGTTTGCAGACCGGCCGCGCCGCGTCCGCCGACATGACCGGGCGCTTCAGTCGTCGAACAATGCGATGTAGCGCTGGTAAGCGAAACGACGGTTCCTGGCATGACCCGTGACCTCCACCAGCACCCCGCGTTCGACCATGCGGTCGACGAGACGGTTGGCTGCCGCGAATCCAATGCCAAGAAACTCGCTGGCGTGGCGCACCCCCAGGATGGGGGTCTCAAAGAGCCGTTCGTGCAGCCGCAAGGCGTTTCCCGCCCCGCGCCCGAGGTGGGTCAGGAGGTCTTCGCGCGTCTCCTCGCGCAGGGCGACGATGGCGCGTGCGGTGCTGGTGGACTCCAGGGCGACCGAGGCGACTCCGGCGACCAGGAACTTCAGCCACTCCTCCCACGCGCCTTCGTCCCGCACGGCCTGCAGATGCCGGTAATACTCCGCGCGGTGCGCCTTGAGGTAGTGCGACAGGTAAAGCACCGGCTTCTGGAGCGTGCCCTGTTCACACAACGACAACGCGATCAGTTGACGGCCCACGCGGCCGTTCCCATCGAAAAACGGATGGATCGTCTCGAACTGGGCGTGTATCAGTCCGGCCTTGACCAACGCCGGCATGGTTGCCTCGCGCAGCATGAAACGTTCGAGCTGCTCCATGCACGCCGGGACCGCCTCCGGCGGTGGCGGTACAAACGTTGCATCGCGCAACGACGCGTCCGCGGGCCCGATCCACACGACATCGTTGCGCAGCTCGCCCGGATACAGGTCGGACCCGCGGACGCCGGTCAGCAGGCGCCGGTGCAAGGCGAGCATCAGCGCGACGGAGAGGCGTCCCGAGGCCAGGACCCGAACACCATGGTGCAACGCGGACACGTAGTTGACCACCTCCGCGACATCGGCCGGCCGCTTCGGATCGAAGATGTTCGCTTCCGCTCGAAGCAGATCCCGCAGCGAGCTCTGGGTGCCTTCGATCTGGCTCGACAGCACGGCCTCTCGACGGACGAACATGAGCACGAACAGATCCGCGTTGGGCAGAATCTGAACGGCGCCGTCGAGCCTGCCGAGCGCCTGATCGGCCTGGGACAGCAGCGCCTGGAGTTCCCGGTCGACGCGAAGGGGTGGGTCGGGCGGCAACGCCTTCGGCCAAAAGGCGCGATATCCCTCCGGGTGGGTTTCGTAGCGACCCGCGCGATGCGAAGAACCGTTGCGCGCTTCTGCCATAGTTGTCTTGCCGCGAACAAGAACGCCTGACAACTCCATATTGTACGTTGACGAACATATGGCGCGTCCGGAAGCGCCATATGATCGCCACGAACACCAAGCGCTCGGCGATCGGGACCGCTACGGCGAACGCGTCCACGCGTCAACGCCCACGAGCCTGCGTCCCAGCGGCGTGAGCTCGGCGGGCGGGCCAGGCTCGGGGACCAACTGCCCCGGGACTTCCTGGCGCACCGCCCACTCCGGCGGGCGCTTCTCCTCGAAGAGCCGCACGCGTTCGAGCCGCTCTTCCCGGGATCCCGCGAGGTCCATCGTGACGTACTGCACCCAGCGCGGCAGGGCGCCGTCGTTGCGCGCCGAGGAGTGCGGCATCTGCCGGTGCCAGATGACCATCGACCCCGCCCTGCCGCCGATCCGGCGGATGGGCGTGCCGGAGGCATTCACCGCCTCCCGGGCCTCCACCGCGCCGCGGCCGCGCACCCAGTCCGGCAGGTTGGCATAGACCTTCGGCGCACAGCAGAACGCGCCCTGGTCGTCCGCCGTGTCGCGCAGGTACACCAGCCCCTGGAACTCCGCCCGGCGCGGCCGGTGCGGGTCCGTATCCCAGTGCAGCGGACCGATGCGGCTCCCGCCCGCCCAGCCGTCGGCGGGGACCTTGCACGACACGCGGTCCATCGACACCCAGAGCGCGTCGTCCTCGTGGAGTTCCCGGAACAGGTCGTGCACGCGCGGCCACTGGCGTACGTTCCAGAGCGCCTGCCCGTGGTGCAGCGGCACGATGCCGTGGCCCGGCGCACAGTTGCCATACCAGGTGCGCGGGTCGTCCGGCGCGACGCCGAGGAACTGCGCGGTCGCCTCCACGACCGCCTCGCAGAGCGCGACGGGTACGACGTCCTCGACGACGAGGACGCCCCGCTCGAACAGTTCCGCCCGTTGGGCACTCACCGGCCACCTCGCGCCATGCGCTCCGGGTTCATGTTATCGGCCCGCAGCGGCTCCAGCCCAGAGCCGTTCCGGCACAAGCTTCCGCGGCAGCCATCGGGCCGGGCGCTGTCGCGTCCAGCCCGACACCCTGCTACCTTTCGCGGGTCACCGTTGGGAGGGGCGCACGCCATGTCGAACGGTCTGCTTGCGGGCTTGCGGGTCGTGGAGCTCGCCCACCCGCTGACGGAGTACGCCGGGCTCGTCTGGGCCGGCCTCGGAGCGGAAGTGCTCCTCGTCGAACCCCCAGATGGCGCCCTCGCCCGACGCCGCCGGCCGCGCGTTCCCGGCTCCGGCGAGTCGAGCCGGGGGAGCTTGGCGTTCCTTGCCCGCAACACCAACAAGAAGAGCGTCGTCATCGATCCGGGGGACGGCGACGACATCGCCGTGCTGCGCGGACTCTGTGCGCGTGCCGACGTGGTCTTCGACGCCGACGGTTCTCCGTTCCATGCACTTGACGCCGCCGGGGAGGCTCCCGTCGCGGTTACCGTCACCGACCCCGTCGGGCTCGGCGTGTCGTCCATCGTCGGTTTCGCGGCCAGCGGCGGCCTCGCCTCCAGCGGCTGGCCGCACCAGCCGCCCTGCAACGCGCCGTCCTGGCTGGCCCTCGACGGGGCCGGCGTGTACGCCGCGATCATGGGCGCGGCGGGGCTCCTGCGTCACCGCCGGAGCGCGCGCTCCGTGCGCTACGAAATCCCGTACCACCAGGCTGCGACCGCGAGCATCACGCCGTGGACCCGCAGCCTGTTCGACTACGACACCCACGCGCACGGCCAGGGCACCCTCACCGCCCGCGTGGGACCCGGCGGCTTCCCGATCCACGAGGCGAAGGACGGCTACGTGCGGATACTCGCGGCGACGCCCAAGCAGTGGGAAGCGCTCGTCGACCTGCTCGACCGCCCCGAAGAGCTCGTATCCGGCCCCTGGGGCGATCTCGCCTTCCGCCTCCAGAACTTCGACGCCCTCAAGCTCGTCTGCGACGACCTGATCCGCCAACGCACCGTGGAGGAGGTCTTCATCGGGGGACAGCGGCGCGGCCTCACCGCATCTCCCGTCCACACGCTCTCCGACTTCCGCAACGACGTACACGTCCGCGAACGCGAAATCATGGCGACCGTCGACGATCCGGACTTCGGCGCCATGGAACTGGTGCGCCCGCCGCATCGCCTGGGCCCCTCCACCCTGAACGTGCCCATCGAAGCCGCCCCGGCCCTGGGCGAGCACGACGACTACGCCCGCACCCTCCTCGACGAGCCGGTACGGTCGCCCGGACCGTCCGCGGTGGACACGGCCGACGCCTCCGACGACGAGCGCCCGCTCGCCGGACTGCGCGTCCTGCAGCTCGGCGTCGGCGCGGTCGCGCCGGAGGCGGCGTCGGTGCTCGCCTGTCTCGGCGCGGAGGTCCTCAAGGTCGAGTCCCGCGTGTACCCGGACTTCCTGCGCCGGGCCGGACTCGGCGGCGAGACCGATCTCGACCACAGCCCCACCTTCAACCAGTTGAACCTCGGCGTGGAGAGCGTCGCCATCGACCTGTCGCGGCCCGAGGGCGTGGAGCTGGCGCACCGCCTCGCGGCGGAATGCGACGTGATCATGGAGAACATGCGCGGGACCGTCGTTCCCAAGTGGGGCCTCGACTACGAGTCCGCCCGCGGGATGCGGGAGAACATCGTCTACCTGTCGAGCCAGGGACTGGGCAAGGGGCCCTACGACGGCTTCCAGACCTTCGGCCCGAACCTGCAGACCTTCTCCGGCGTCACCCACCAGTGGGCGCACCCCGACGACCCCTACCCGGTCGGCACGACCCTCAACCACCCGGACCACATCGCGGGCAAGCAGGCGCTCGTCGCGGTGCTCGGCGCCCTCCTGCAACGGCCCGCCGAAGGGTGCCATATCGACGCCGCCCAGGTGGAGGCCGCCGCGTACCTCATCGGCGACCGGTACGCGGAACAGTTCTTCTCCGCGGCCGAGGTGGCGGGCCGGGGCAACTACAGCCCCGACATGGCGCCGCACGGGTGCTATCGCTGCGCGGACGCCGGCGAGGACGAGCGCTGGCTGGCGCTCGCGGTGGAGGACGACGAACAATGGCGGCGGCTGTGCTCCGTGGCCGGCCTCGAGGCCCTGGACGACCCCGCGCACGGCGACACCGCGGGGCGGCTCGACAACGTCCAGGCGCTGGATGACGTCCTGTCGGCCTGGGCTGGCGAACGTCAGGTCGAGGAAGCGGAGGCTCTACTGCGCGCCGCCGGCGTTCCGGTCTCGCGTGTGGTGACGGGGGCGGACATGGCCGCAACGGAGACGGGGTTCTTCCCGAGCGTGCGGTCTCCGTGTTCGGGCACGCGGCACTGCACCGGGATGCCGGTCATCACGGCGGCAGGCACGCGGCCTCCGGTTGGTCCCTCGCCCATGATCGGGCAGCACACGGGGCGGGTGCTCTTCGACGTGCTGGGGCTCGAGGCCGAAGCGGTCGTGCGGCTGCGCGACGAGAAGATCGTCGGGTACTGATGTCGCTCGCCGTCCGGATCATCGGAGCCATCGTGGGCGCCGCAGTCGCCCTGTATGTCCTGGCCGTGTGTTTCGGCCTGTACGTCAGGCAGAGGGGCCAGCGGCCGTTCGACGCCGACGCCCTCGCCGCGGAGGGCGGCAGGTACGTGACGAGCGCCGACGGCCGCGTCGTCGAGTACTTCACCTACGGTGCGGCGGACCCCAACGCGAAGGTCGTCGTGAACATGCACGGGTCGGGCACCGATGGCGCGCGAGCAGGCGAGGCTCAACGCGGTCATGCACCTCAGCCTCGCGACCCTCTCGCCGTGGCTGCCCCTCAAGGCGATCCGGAACAGCCTGCCCAGGGTCCTCGGGGACGCCGCGTTGCTGCAGCACTTCGCCGACAGCTTCCAGCGCGGCGTGGTCCGGGGGAGCGTCGGGAAATGCCTGGGAGCGGCCGGCGACGTCTGCCACGAGTGGGGTTTCGACCCGCGCCTGATCGAGACACGCAACGTCGTCATCTGGCATTCGGCCGACGACACGTTGTGTCCCCCGAAATCGGCCGCTGGCTGGCCGGGATGTTCCGCGCAAAGGAGGGGGTCCGGGTCAACTTCCGCGACGACGATGTCGGCTACGGTCACGTGACCTACTCGCGCGGCGAGTTCGCAAAGCCCGAGGGCTCGATGGTCAAGGCGCTCGTCGACGGACTTGCGTGAGGGCGCCACGCGGGTCCCGCCCACGGGCGGGGGGCCCGTGCAGGTTGCGCGGCCCCCACGCGCTGGCTAGAGTTCCCGCTCCCCGACTTCACGGTCCGCCCAATGAATGTCCCCGCATCGCCCTCCGCCCTCACCGTCGAGCAGAAACGCGTGCTCTATCGCGACGGTTACGTGGTCGTGCCGAACGCCGTCGCGCCGGAACTCGTCGAGGCGGCACTCGCCCGCATCCGCCGCGCGCAGAAGGGCGAGAGCCTGTCCGCCGAACCCGAGATGACGGACCTCGTCAACGCGTCGTCCGTCGCTCCGATCCTCCACGAGGTCATGGGGCAGTTCGACCCGCCGACCCACTGCCAGATCGGCGTGAACAAGCCCTCGCGGCCCGGGGAGCACTTCAACAACCTCGGGTACCGTGACTGCGACATGCCGTACTACGGCGCGCAGACCCACATGGACGGCCTCATCACGATCTCGGCGCCGCAGGAGGTTCAGGAAGGGACTCCGGACGAGATCTATCACCGCTACTTCGCCTCCGGTCCGAAGGGCGACATCGGCCGCAGCCCGGACGTGATGGGGCACAACATGGTGCCCATGTTCCAGGATCCCGGGATGACCCTCGGCATCGGCAGCTTCACGGCGTTCGTGTTCGTCTGCCTGAACGACCAGACCGTCGAGGGTTGCGGCCAGACGGCGCTGCTCCGCGGCGCCCACCACGCCGCCGAGCGTTTCTTCCGCTGGCAGCACGAGACCAACGGCCACCTCGGCCCCGAAGGCCCCGGCTGGCCGCGGCTGAACCACGACGCGCCGAACCGGTGCGGGCTGGTCTACCTGCCGGATGCGGTGCGGAACGCGTTCATCGACGAGGACTCGGAGTGCACGCCCGATGGCAAGCGATGGCCGCAACCGACGCAGATCCTGATGCGGCCCGGCGACGCATGCATCACCAGCTATCACATTCCCCACTCCGGCACGCGCAACGAGCGCGGCACCGAGTCGCGCAAGAACATCATCTTCCGGATACGCAACAAGAAGCGGCAGCCGGACAAGGTGGCCAACGGCGTCTCGGACCACCCCGACCGCGGACAGATGGGTGAGTGGCTCGAATACGAGGACGGCAACGACCCCTGGGAACGCTCCAAGTACGCCCTGTGCCACATGTGGGACGAGTGGGAGGGCATGGCGGACATCGTCGCGGAGGAACAGGCACGGGAGGCGACCGCCTGAGGCGGCCGAAACGCGGGATAAACCGTGCCGCCGTCCAACCGGCTTCCACGCCTGTTCACGACGTCGAGGCAACGCTGCGCTTCGGCGTGGACACCGGGGCGCGGCAGTCTCACGAGATCGACCCGCGCATCGGGCGGTGGGCCAGGTCGGTCGAGCACGAGGTGACGGTCCACGACGGTCGCGGCGAGCCCGCGGAGCTGGACACACACGGGTTCGAACTGCTGCGGCATCCGCGTCCGCCGATGGATTGGGACGACGCGACCGCAGTGGCCGAGGTCTACTACCCGCAAGCGACGGCCCTGGCTCTCGAACGCACCGGCGGCACGCGGGCCTTCATCTTCGACCACACCGTGCGCCACGGCGACGAGGGCGTGCGTGCGGCGCGAGGCGTGCGCGAACCCGCCTACGGCGTACACAACGACTACACGCACTGGTCCGCCCGCAAGCGCCTGCGGGAGCTCCTGCCGAACGAAGCCGACACGCTCCTCGAACGGCGTTTCGCCATCGTCCAGGTCTGGCGGCCGATCCGCCGGCCGATCGAGGCCGATCCCATCGCCATCGCGGACGCCCGCGGCATCCGGGAGTCGGACCTGATCCCGGTCAACCGTATCTCGCCTGGGCGCGTGGGGGAGACCTGGCAGATCGCCCGGCACGGCGGGCAGCGCTTCTACTGGTTCCCGCACATGACGCCGGACGAGGCGCTGCTCTTCAAGGTGTACGACTCGGCGACCGACGGACGCGCGCGCTTCACCGCACACACGGCGTTCCGGCTGCCGACGCAGGACGCAGAGACGCCGGCGCGGGAGAGCTGCGAAGTGCGGATGTTCGTGTTCTTCTGAGCCGCCGTGCTGGACATTCGCCCGAGCCGCGCAATACGGAAACGGGCATTCCGGAAACGGGACACACACGGCCGCGGGAACGGAAACGGGAGGAACGGAAACGGGACACACACGGCCGCGTCGCCACGAGCCTATTCCGGAAACGGGACACACACGGCCGCGTCGCCACGTGAGAATCTTGGAGCCTAGATGAGGTCAGGGGCGATGGAGGCGGGAGTCGTGTTCCGGAAAGGGGCGTGGGGCGTTCCGTTCACGGACTCCTGCGCGACCTGGAGACCGTTGAGGCCATCATCCGGGGCCTGATTGGCGGCCGAGCATGCGTCGACTACCCGTGAGGGTATCAAGCGGGCAGGGGAGTCTCCCGGAGAGGCAAGTTCCGCGCTGCGGTCCAGTGCCGTAGCTGCTCGGCGGAGCCGTAGGCGCGCTGCCGTTTCCGCAGCGCGGTCACCCAGGCCGCCCAGCGCGCGGCGGGGTCGGGACTCTGCCGCGTTCCGGTTTCCACGGCCACCATCTCCAGCAGCAGTTCCAGGTAGGCCCGCAGGGTGATGGCCAGGGGCGCGGGGGTCTCGGTGGCGGTGTCTTCGAGGCCGGACGCCACCGGTGCGAGGTACTCGTCCAGCGCCGCCTCGCTGTGTTCCCGCAGGCGCTCGCCGATCGAAGTGTCGCGGCACTCGATGAGTTCGCGCACCTGCCCCGCCCGGACGGGATTGAGATCCACGTAGACCATTGCCGCCAGCAAGGCCTCTTCGCTCAACAGCGCACCGGAGTAGAAGCGCTGTTCGAAGAAGTGTCCCTCGCAGTCGTCCTCCAGGTTGGCGCGGCGCGCGATCGGCTGCTTCAGGTACTTCATGAAGTCCGACAACGAGCCGAGTGTGCGACGCGCGCGGGCGAGGCGCTCGGGATCCTCCACGAGCAGCTCGCGCTGCTCCGCCTTGCGCTGCTCGAGTTGCGCCGCCTTGCGCTGCTCGTCCACATGGTCCTTCACCCTGGGCGGGAACGCGTCGACATGGCGCCGCGCCACTTCCTCGTCGGTCCAGGACTCGCATGCCTTGGGGTCGTAGCGCAGCACCATGTGGAAGTGGTTGCTCATGACGGCGTAGCCGAAGATCTCCACCGCGAAGCACCGCGCCAGGCGCTTCATGCGGTCGACCAGCCAGGGTTTGCGGTGGGAGTAGTCGCGCCGCGTGAAGGGGTCGTGGCCGCACAGCCAGGCGCGCCGCACGCAGCGCGACGTGAGGTGGTAGCAGGCGGCATGCTCCTCGTCGACCAGCTTGTGGCGGGCGGTGGCCATGGCGACAAGATTCCCATACGCCTCCCCGCCACCGCTCTCGGCGATCTCTCCGCATTCCGTAGGAATTCCGCCCGGCCGCACGTGCGCTGTAGCCATCTCCCCGTGAGACCGAACTGGTGTGTGTCCTGGGCCGACCCGTCCTGTAGCCATCTCCCCGTGAGACCGAATTGGTGTGTGTCCTGGGCCGACCCACGGCGCGGCCGACCCGCGTGTGTCCCGGCCCGAGGGATGCCTCTCACCCGGCGTTCAGAACGCCGGGAACACGGCTTCCGCAAACGCCCGCGCGTAGTCGAATCCCCCGTCCTCCGCGGGCGCGGGGGTCGGCATCGGATGCGGCACGATGGCTTCGATGGGCAGGCCGTAGCCGAGGACGGTCCGGAGCTGCTCCACGATCGCCTCGAAGGGGCCGTGCAACGCGAACGCGTCCACCGCAGACGCGGGCAGGAACGACACCACCTCCCCGGCGGCCTCCAAGTCCCGGGCATGGTGGAAGTCCGGCCAGACCTCGCGCTTCAGGACTTCCACGTCCGGGCCGTTCCAGGACAACCCGATGTGCTCGAACAGCATCGGCGAGTACTCGTAGTACCCGGCCGCGGCCGCCCGGCCGATCCGCCCCGCGCGCTCCGGGTCGTCGTCGACCACGGTGTGGAACACGCACCCGATGCGGATCTCGTCGGGATCCCGGCCCGCCTCCGCGGCGCCCGCCCGCACCGCCGCCACGGCCAGCCGCAGATTGGTTTCGTGTACGCCGACCCGGATGAACACCCCGTCCGCGACGCGCCCCGCCATGCGCAGCGTCTTCGGTCCCTGCGCCGCGACCCACACGGGTACGGGCGCCGCGTGCCGGAGCACCGCGGGCCTGGCCGCGGGCACCGCAATGCGCTTCCCCGCGTTCAGGCCGCGGATCGTGCGGATGGCCTCCTCCAGTTCCGCCACCGTTGCGGGCCGTTGCCCCATCAGGCGCACCGCCGTGTCGCCGACGCCCATGCCGAGCAGGGTGCGGCCCGGCGCGAGACGGTCCACGGTGGCGATGGACCCCGCGAGCACCGCCGGGTGGCGCATGACCGGATTCTCGATCAGGGGGCCGAGCACGATGCGGGACGTGCTGCGCAACCCCTCGGCCAGCATGACGTAGGGGTCGAGCACCAGCAGCGGCGACGACGGGATGAACCCATAGGCCCAGCCGAGCGCTTCGAGGCGGGCGGCGTCCGCGGCGAACCGCTCCGGCGAACGAAGATCCAGCCGGTTGAGGCCAAACGAAACTCGGGACATGGGGCGGAACTCTCCTGCGTCAGCGCTTCGGCTCCATCGTACCGCGTGGCCGCAGCGTCTCCGGAACGGTCGCCAGGAGCAGGAACACGCCGACCAGCGCCATCGCCCCGCTACCCGTGCATGCGACGGCGAGCGACGCCCACTGCGCCACCGACCCCATGACGAACGGCCCCACCGCGGCGCCGAGATCGCCGACCAGACGCCACACGCCGAGGAACTCTCCCCGCCCGTGCTCCGGAGACAGGTCGCCGCCGAGCGTCATGAAGATCCCGGTGCCGAACCCGTTGCCCAGGCCCGCGAGTACGCCGAAGGCCGCGAAGGACCAGAAGCCGTCCGCGTAGGGCAGCAGCGCCAGCCCGGCTCCCAGCAGCAGCATCGCGGGAGCCAGCGCCCACCTGCGGCCGAGATGGTCGAGGATCATCCCGGCGGGGTAGAACATCGCCATGTCCACCGCCGCCGAAAGGCTGAACGCGAACCCGATCTCCGCCGCCGACAGCCCGATGGTCGAACCGACCAGCGGGATCATGAGCAGGCGCCCGGCCCGCAGGAACATCAGGACCACCATGACGCTGCCCGCGGTCGCGAAGGTGCGCCGGTGGACGCTGATCACCTGCGCCAGCCGCACGTGGCCGGCGCCATGCGGCAGCCGCGCGCCCGGGTTCGCGAAGATCAGCACCAGGACGAGAGAGACGGCGAAGAGCACGGCCGCGCCGGCGAACACGGTCGGGTAGCCGAAGGTCTCCGCACCGACTCCGGCGATCAGCGGACCGGCGAGGGCGCCGCCCCGCTGCAGCCCCGCCATCACGGAGATCACCCGTCCGCGCTGCTCAAGACGCACCGTGTCCGTGATGAACGACATGCGGGCGAGCAGCCAGATGCCCACCCCGGCGCCGAACCCGAGCGCCGCGGCCGAGAGCAGCGTCGCCTCCGTGGACGCGGCCGCGGCGACGGTGGCGAAGGTGACGGCCAGAAGCCCGGCAATCATTACGCCGCGGTCGCCGATGCGTGCGACCAGCATGCCGGCAGGCACGTCGCCCAGCATGGTCCCGGCGCCCCGGAGCCCAACCACCGCCGCCGCCAGGGCCGCGCCCCCACCGATCTCCAACGCGTAGAGCGGCAGCAGGATCTGCACCGCGTTCTGCGCGATGGCCGAGAAGAAGGACGGTACGTAGACGGGCAGCGCAATGCCCCGCATCACGGCGAGGACCGTTGCGGGAGCGTCCGGGTCGGGCGGTCGCGAGGCTCCGCCGGGCCGACCCGATGCAGGCGTCAGGCTGGCGCGCCCCGGGCCTATGCGACGGTCCAGTGCACCAGGGTGTGCGGCGGTTCCTCGTCGGCGTGGTGCTCGAACACCGCGCGCACGGGGGCCCCGATCGTCACTTCCTGCTCCGGGTCCCCGAGCAGGTTGCCGACGATCCGCACGTTGTCGTGCTCCGGAAACTCGACCAGCACGATCAGGTAGGGCCCCTGCTCCCGGAGCGCCGGGTGCACGGGATGCCAGACCCGCTCGTAGCTGTAGATGCGGCCTCGCGGTTCGACCGCCTCGAAGGCGACGTCGTCGCTCAGGCAGTGGTGGCAGATCCACTCGGGCCCCCACTGCCAGCGCCCGCACGCGTTGCAGCGCTGCAACTTCAGGACGCCCTCCGCCGCGGCCTCCCAGAAAGGTCTGTCGAGCCCGTCCGGAGCCGGCACGGGTTTCGGCAATCCCGGATTCAGGTAACTCACAGCGTCGCCTCCGAACCGAAGATGCAGCAGCTCACCGGCGTGACCATCGGTCCGGAAATGACCATGGACACGTCGGCGTCGGGCACCTGGCTGGTGGACACGCCCCGGACCTGTCGCACCGCCTCGATGTTGAGCCCGAGGCCGTGCATGTAGCACTCGGCCAGGTTGCCGCCGCTCGTGTTGGTGGGCAGCCTGCCGCCGGGCGCGACCAGATTGTCCTTCACGAAGAACTCGTTGCAGCCGTCGGGCTCGCAGAAGCCGTGCTCGACGATGCTCATCAGCACGCCGCCGGTGAAATTCTCGTACGACTGCAGCACGTCTATGTCGTTGGGGCCGACCCCCGCCATGTCGTAGAGCCGCGGCGCCACCGTCTTGAAGGCGCTCGTCGCGTAGTCCGGCGCGTTGTGCACCGAGGCGCCGGCGCGGTGGTGCGAGCCGCTCACCGCACCGAGCAGGTAGCACGGCTTGTGCCCCACCTCGGCGGCGCGCTCCGCGGACACGAGCACCATCGCCGCCGCGCCGTCGTTCTCCAGGCAGCAGTCGAAGAGATGGAACGGCTCGACGATCCAGCGGGAGTTGTCGTACTTCTCCTCGGTGAGGGGCCGCCCGTACATCACGGCGCGCGGGTTTTTCTGCGCGTGGTGATAGGAGGCCAGCGAGATCGCCCGGAGCGCCGACTGCTCGACGCCGTGGTCGTGCATGAACCGCTGCACCTTCATCGCGAACATCTGCGCGGCCGACATCAAGCCGTAGGGCACGGTGTGCGCCGTGTCGCCGGCGATCACGTTGCGCTGCGGGCCCTGTCCGAACCGGCCGAACTGGCCCTGGGCGAGGGCCCGGAACACGACCACGCAATCGGCCATGCCGGTGGCGATCGCGGCCGCGGCGTTGCCGATCGCCCCGGACCCGCCGCCTCCGCCGCCGCCCCACTGCATGTTCGCGAAGCGCAGGTCGTCGATGCCGAGGGCGGCCGCGAGCCGGGACGGATCGCTGCGGTCGTTGGAGTACGACGCGAAGCCGTCCACCTGCTTCGGCGAGATGCCCGCATCCTCGCAAGCGGCGATAATCGCCTTGAGCGCCAGCTTGAACTCGGGATCCGGCGCCTGACCGTGCTTGTAGTAGGCGGTCTCGCCGACGCCGATCACGGCGACGCGCCCGCGCAATGAGCGTTCCATATCCTCCCCCTCGCCTGGAAGTGCACCGAAAACGCGGCGTCGCACGGTAACGCGCCGACGCCAGCGACCGGGTACGACATGCTTCCGCAGCATTCTCGCATCGTTTAAGGTGCGGGCAAAACTGCACCACCGGGAGGAAC
Source organism: Pseudomonadales bacterium (assembly GCA_963664635.1). Classification (GTDB taxonomy): domain Bacteria; phylum Pseudomonadota; class Gammaproteobacteria; order Pseudomonadales; family Azotimanducaceae; genus VXNE01. The sequence continues at coordinate 4,192,384 of OY761542.1, forward strand.
CATGCCCATCAATCCGGATGCCGTCGGCGAGACCGGCGGACCCTCGACCCGGAACTGGACGTCCAAGGACGCCCTGCTCTATGCCGTCGGCATCGGCGCGGGGACCGACGAACTCGCCTTCACCACCGAGAACACCAAGGACGTCGCGCAGCGCGTCTTCCCGACCTTCGCCGTGATCATTGGCGGCGGCGGCGCACCGCTCGGCAAGGTCGGCAGCTTCAACCCGGCGCTCATGGTGCACGGCGAGCAGGGCATCGAGCTGCTCGGCGAGATCCCGCCGGACGGCGAGATCGAGAGCCGCGGCCGCATCGCCGGCATCTGGGACAAGGGCAACGCGGCGCTCATCGAGATGGAGTCCGAAGGCGTGAACAAGGCAACGGGTGAGCCACTGATCCGGACCCGCTCGACGCTTTTCTGCCGCGGCGAGGGCGGCTGGGGCGGCGACCGCGGTCCGTCCGCCAAGGTCGAGTTTCCCGATGCGGAACCGACGCACCAGATGACCTACCAGACGCGCGAGGACCAGGCCCTGACCTACCGCCTCTCCGGCGACCGCAACCCCCTGCATTCGGACCCGTCGTTCGCGGCCATGGGCGGTTTCGACAAGCCGATCCTGCATGGGCTGTGCACGTACGGTTTCACCGGCCGCGCGCTGCTGCACGCCCTCTGCGGCGGCGACCCGTCGCGCTTTCGGTCGATGAACGGGCGCTTCTCTCGGCCGGTGATCCCCGGCGACGCGCTGACGGTGTCCATGTGGGCCGACGGCGGCCAAGCGGTGTTCCGCACCACGAACCAGGACGGGGCGGTGGTGATCGACCAGGGGGTATGCACGTTCGCGTAGCTACGGTGCGCGCGCGGGGCCGCGGCGCCGCACTGCTCATCCCGGCGCTGCTGCTGTCGGCGGCGTGCTCCGACTCGAGGGCGGAGCCCGCCGCGGACGCCGCGCCCGACTCGCCGGCTTGGCAGGCGGCGTTGCGTCTCGTTCGCGAGGACTTCCCCGACGTGCCGCAGATGACGACGGGGCAGCTCGCCGACCTGCTCGAGCGGGCGCCCGCCAGCGTCCTGCTGCTCGATGCGCGGAGCCTCGAAGAGTACGCGGTGGGGCATCTCCCGGGGGCCGTGCGCACGGACGGTCTCGACGCGGCGCTCGCCGCACGGTCGGCACGCGACGCGGGGTCCACCGTGGTCGTGTACTGCTCGGTCGGCTACCGTTCTTCGGAGCTGGCCGAACGGCTCATCGCCACCGGCGCAAGTAACGTGTTCAACCTCGAGGGGTCGCTGTTTCGCTGGGCAAACGAAGGCCGGCCTGTCCACCGCGGCGCCGAGCGGGTCTTCGAAGTGCATCCCTATGACGATGACTGGGCGAAGTTGCTGGATTCGCGTTACCGGCGCCCCTGAACCCGACACCCTCCGTCGCATGCCAAAGCACGATTTTGCGCCGTGATTGACGAGTACTACACCCGAGTCTTCGTAACGGAGTCGGAAGCCGGGGTCAACGCCGTCGAAGCCGCGGCGTGTGCCGCGCGGGCGTATCTGGACGGTAAACCGAGGCGCACCAAGCAGGCGGAGCGGGATCTGTCCTTCTCGGCAAGCCCGTTCCTCAAGACGCTCCCTCCCGAAACTTGGACCGAGGACGCGCTGCTGCTCGCTCTCGGTCGTCTTGTCGGACAGGACGACGTGGCCATCGGTGCGTTGCTCCGGCATGTGGCGAGGGTCGCCCCGGCGACCGCGAAGCGGGCGGTGTGCGTGTCCGGAGTGGCACTCCAGCGGAATGCGCGCCATCGGCGCGAGGTCGGGCGTCTGGCGATAGTGGCGCCTGACGAATTCGAAGACTTCAACTTTGCCCTGGACACCATCGTGGCCCAGTGTCGCGACGCCCGCGAACGCCTGGACAGGCTCCGCCAGCCTTTCGCGGAGATGTCGCCCGTGGCGCTGCTTGCCTACGCGAGTCTGTACGCGTTCAAGCACGTTGTGCCTCTGCAGGAGGTTTCGGCTGCCAGGGAGGACGCGCTCGAGGGATTCTGGCGAGCCGTGACCGATGTACTCGCGTGGAAGCTGAAGACCACCGGTTCGAGTGGGTTCAGGGTGACCGAACGCGGCATCGGGAAGTGCTTCGGGGCACATCTTTCCCCTTGGCTGTTCCCCACGCCCGGTTGGCAGCGCCGGACGGACCTTCTGGCCGCCTTCGAGGATCTGATGGACGCCGAGTCCGAGCTGCAGGAGGCCGAGCGTGCAGCCGAAGTCTTCTGCTACGACGATGCGGCTGGCTTCGTCCGCGACGGCGACCGACTGGAGTTCGTCATCCGAGACCCCGACGCACAGGCCGCGTGGCGAAGAGCCGACGAACGCCTCGGCAGGCTGCAGCGGTACTGGTACATGCGTGGAATGGTCGCGTTCGTGGACTCGCCCATGGCAACCGAGGTGATCGGACGCCCTGAGAACCACGAGTGGAACAGAACGGCGCACATCAAGGCGATGGCCACGCAGTTGCGACTGGGAGAGGTGTACGGAGTCGGCGATACCGTGTCGACCGGGACGGGGCAGGAAGTACCGCTCTTCAAGGCCGTTCTGACCCGGGAGCTTGTTGCAGCGTTCGGCCAGATGGAGTTCGTGCAGCCGTACCGCGACCATCTCGCCCGCGGCGGAGACTGGGCCGCGGCCCTCGGAGCGCTCGCTCTCGGCGGGCTGGCGAACGGCATGCAGAACCGCCTGCCAGTGACGTTCTCGCGTCGCGAGGACAAGATACGCAACATCGTCGGCTGGACCGTGAGCGCGGACCGACCGCGGGGCAGCCGCACGGAGTCGAAGGCGATCGTCGACTTCTGGACAAGCGACTGGAGCAGGCTTGCCGAGCGTTTGCGACGGCGGGAGCCTGGCCTCGTGCCCGAACTCTTCGAGCGGCCGTTCCTCAAGCTGGGGCAGTACCTGTTCGAGTTGCCTTGGGTGAGCGCCTTCCAGAACAACCAGCACGCCGCGATTAACAATCTGCGGCGCCTGGGCAGCCGCCGCGGCGAGACCGCTCGGGAGACGCGGCGGATCGAGGAGCGCCTGGCCGCCCTTTTCCGGGAACGGGGCTTCCGGGTGCGCCTGAACTGGCAGCCGGACGGCGAGGCCGGCGAGGTGGACCTGGTCTGCGCGCGCGACGGCGGCCTCCTGGTGCTGGAGGTGAAGTCGAGCTACATGCGTGGATCGTTGCGGGAGGCCTGGCTGCACGGAACCATGACGTTGCGCCGGGCGGGCAACCAACTGCGGCGGAAGGTGCCGGCCGTGGTTCGGGACGCGGAACTCGTTGCGGACCTCGCGCCCGGACTGGCGTCTCCGCCGCTCGTGCGCGCATGGATCGTGGACACCTCCATCGAGCACGACCACGAGCGGTTTGGCGGATTCCTGAAGATCTCCTTGGAGGAACTGATCATCGCGCTCCGTGACGAGCGGAGATTGCTGGACGAGGCAGATCGCGTCTTCGGCGCGGATTTGGAGAGCGGCGGAGGATCGGAGACGGATCGCTTGCGGGAGGCAGTGGACGCAACCCTGTATCCGGGGGGTTTCACGTTCGCCGGATTCGTCGACGTGATCGAGTCCGCGAGCGTGTGGAAACGCCCGGGCAACAAGCGTGCGGCGTGGCGTGAATGGCTCGCCGCGCTTCAGCGCTTCACTTCACGCCGACGTCGAACTCCTGGCTCCATCTCGTCGAGCGGTTCTGCGCCGACCTCACCGCCGTGATCTGCGACGGCAGCTTGGCCAGTGTCCACCAACTGCGCCACGCCATCGTGCGCCACCACGCCGAACACCACGCCGAGCCGCAACTCTACCGATGGGTACACGCGCCAGCGAGAATCCGGACGCAACCGCACGGCAGTCACCACGCAGGGCTGCCGACCATGGAACCTCTGATCGAGCCCATCCCTGGGCTTGATCGTAACGGTTCGGTCGTCCCGGTAGGCGACGGTCTCGCGCAGGACCGAATCGAGACCCACGCCGTTCCTTACGGCGCGATGCCGTACCAGGTGATACCGAACCGCACAGGCGCTCGCGTCGCGCGGCCCGTCGCGGAGTTGCTTTGGCTGCTGCCGAACCTTCGAAGCGGCACATCACTGCTGGGAAAGCCGTAGGGCAAGTGCGGGTGGTCGTAGTCCACGGTAGCTCAAAGGTTCGGATCGGGACTATAGGCCGAGTGTGTGCATCGTGCACAGTCATTGTCGATGCTTGAAGGCGGGCAGGGCAAGGGTATCCCGGACCCTCTGGAGGGTGTCGTCGGCCAAGCCTCTGCCGCCGAGGAGTATGCGGTAGTCACTTGATACGCCGTCGTCGGCGAGGACGACCTGGCCGTTCTTTGCGAACGTGAATAGGCCCGCGTCGAACAGGCGGTGCAGGTCGGCACGGAGCGCAATGCCGTTGAATGGCTTGTCATTCTCGCCAACCTTCGCAGGGATGAGGTGGGCAGCCTCAAGCGCGGCGGCGGTGGACTCTCCCGTTAGGACGCACCGGCGACCGTCGGCGTCCAGGATGACGCGCCGGAACTGTCCGTAGCGCTTAGAACGGAGATAGGTGGCCCGGGGCCTTCCCTGGGCTGCGGCGAGATCGAAGGATCTCCAAAGGATGTCGGTACGTTCTTTCAGGTCCGGCGCTATTCGCCAGCGGCAGCGGCCCTCGCGATTGCCTTGAGTCAAGACGATGCGGTTGGTTCCCCACCCGATGTCATGTGTCCGGGCAAGTTGGCGATTGTCCCTCTCGTGGTACTCGACAACCAGGTGCACCTCGTTGTTGGGTCCGGGCTCCGTGTGGGCGCGGACCTTGTAGGCGACGTTGGTCCCGCCTTGGTGTCGTGGCCAGACTGCGGGAACGGACTCGAACCGGGGAATGGAATCGAGGCGGTTGATGTCGATCCCCAAAAAGTACTCGATCTCCCCGTCGTGGCCGTCGGCGTCGCGCCAGACGACTTCGATTCCTATTGTCACGGTTGCGATCCTCGGGCGGGCTCCAGCATGTGCGGTGTGTGCCCGAGTGCCCGAGGGTACAGCTTGCCAACCGTGAGGTAAACGCTGCGGCGTGCCCGTGTATGCGTGCGCATACGCATGACCGAAACGAGACGCATGCCGTTCGATACGGCCGGACCGGGTCGCGTAGTTTCCTCCCCAATCACCTGTACCGGCATCACCGAACGGTTACGCTTGATCAGGTCGCAAGACAAAACGCGGTTTCGTCTTGCCCCACAGATTCAATGGCTCACGCCATCGAATCTGGCGGCACATCCCTGTGCCGCACTAGGGAAGCTCTTGATCAGAGCTTCCCTATCCGGCCCGGCGCCGCCTCAGGCCATCAGCCACCGCAGCGAGTCCGCGAAGATCGCGCCGCCGTGGCGGGCGCTGTGGCCGCCCTCGCCGAAGACGAACCGGTACTCGTAGCCCGCGTATTCGAGCGCCGCGGCCATGAGCTGGTTGGCGAGCGCCCAGTTGCCGATGACGATGTTGCCGTCGCGCTGCCCGCTCTGCAGGAACACCCGGAGGGACTTCCGCGGCGTCGAGCGGATGAGATACGGGTAGTTGTGGCCGCCGCGGATGTTGACGAAGGACCCCACGTGGGAGAGCACGCGCCCGAACGCGGAGGGATCGTGCCAGGCCGCGTTGAACGCGCAGATGCCGCCGCTCGATATCCCGCAGATCAGGCGCATGGACGGATCCCGCGCGAACCGTACCCCGGCCTCCGACTCCGCGAACGGCAGCAGGTCGCCGGCCAGGAACCGGGCATACGTGGGCGTCACGCTGTCGTACTCGACGCTGCGATTGCGCGTGGCCTCTTCGTCGGTCATGCCGGGGCGCCGGCCGGGCATGACGAACACCGCGACCGTCGGCGGCAGCTCGCCCGCATGGACGAGGGAGTCGAGCACCGCGGTGGCCCGCACCGGGCCCGCCGAATCGAGATACATCCGGCCGTCCTGGAACACCATCAGAGACGGCGCCACCGCAGGGTCGAGCCGTGCGGGCGTGTAGATCCACACGTCGCGGACCGTGCCGGAATAGACGCGGGTATCGCCCCAGCCGGGGAACTCGCGCACGGTACCGCGCGGAACGTCCGGCCCCGGATGCGCCTCCGGACAGGGGTGGTACTGCCGATCTTCCGGCACGTTCAGGGACTCCATGAGCTCCATGTTGGAGCGTCCGTTCACCTCGGTCCCCAGCCCCCGGTCCATGAAGGACTTGTCGAGTCCCAGCCGCAGGTAGTCCTCGACGTCCATCGCGGCCGCCGGTACGCCGACCGCCGCCAACGCGCCGAGCACGCGCCGCCTCGTCATTCCGTTCGTCATTCGACTTCTCCCCCGCGTACCGGGACTCTCGCATGCAACCACAATCGACCGACCGCGGTCAGCGGCCGCGCCGTTCGGCCCGCGCGTCTCCCCACCTCTCAGCCGACGCTTGGGTGCGCGTCGAATCCCGCCGCGGCCTCGAACGCGCTCCCCATGCGGACCAGCGCGGCCTCGCCGAGGCGCGGTCCGACGAGCTGGAACGCCTGCGGCACGCCCGCCCCGTCGAGGCCGACCGGCAGCGTGATGGTCGGGTGGCCGGAGTAGTCGAACGGCGCCGTGAACTGAATGAAGGGCGCCATCCCCTCCTCCGGGACGCGGGTACCGAAGTCCGTCAGCGGTGGCGGCGTGACCATGCAGGGCGCCGCGATGGCCTGCACCTCGGAAAGCGTCGCGTCCAGCTCCGCGCGGAAGCGCTCCCGCGCCCGTTCGAGTCGCGCGTAGTCCATCGCGGCGGCCCCCTGCCCGAGGGCCAGGAGCCGGGCCAGATCGGGACCGTAGTCCTCCTGGCGCGACGGCCAGGTCGCCTCGTGCGCGAGCGCGCATTCCACGCCGCAGGTGATCGCCCAGCCCTCCGCGAGGTCGGCGCAGTCCGGCATGTGGATGTCCACGATGCGCGCGCCCGCTGCCTGGAGCACGTCGAGCGCGTGCTCCACCACGCCGACCGTTTCGGGGGCGACGCCCGCTCCGTTGTAGTCGCGGTCCACGCCGACGGCGAAGCCGGCCAGGCCGCCGCCCGTTTCCGCGACGTAGTTGGGCACCGCTGCCGGAAGAGACGTCGGGTCCTTCGCGTCCTGCCCGGCCATGACGCCGAGCATGCGGGCCGCGTCCTCCACCGTGCGTGTCATCGGCCCGATGTGGTCGAGCGATTCCGCGAGCGGGAAGGCGCCGTGCCGGCTGACGCGCCCGTAGGTGGGCTTGATGCCGACCAGCCCGCAGCAGGCGGAGGGAAAGCGAATGCTGCCGCCGGTGTCCGAGCCGAGCGCCCCGAACGCCAGGCCGGCCGCCACCGAAACCCCGGATCCGGACGACGAGACCCCGGTCCAGCGTTCCGCGGCCCAGGGATTCACCGGCGGCGCGACATCCGGGTGATGGTTCGAGAACGCGCCCTCGGTGAGCTTCACCTTGCCGAGGATGACGGCTCCGGCCGCCTTGAGCCGCGTCACGACCGTGGCGTCTTCCGGTGGCACCCAGTCGGCCAGTACGCGCGTTCCGCACGTCGTGACGGTGTCCTGGGTCCAGAGCAGGTCCTTGAGCGCGATCGGCACGCCGTGCAGGGGTCCGAGGGGCTCGCCGTTCGCCCGCCGGCGATCGAGTGCCGTGGCCTGCGCCAGCGCCTGTTCCCCGGTCACGGTGACGTACGCCTTGAGTTCCGGATCGAGGCGCTCGATGCGCGCGAGCATCGCCTCGGCGACCGCGACGGCCGAGAACTCGCCGCTCTTCAGCCGCCGGCAGACGTCCGACAGCGACAGGTAGTGGAGGGGAACGTCCGCCGCCGCGCTCATGCGGCGACGCCCACCCTCTCGGTCTCGTCGAAGATCTTCCCGGGATTCAGGATGCCCCTGGGGTCCAGCGCCTGCTTCAGCGAGCGCATGAGCACGATCTCTTCCGGCGTGCGCGATACCGACAGCCACGCCTTCTTGTCGAGCCCCACGCCGTGCTCCGCGGAGACCGAGCCGCCGATGCCCGCGAGCGGCTGGTAGACGGCGCGGTCCACCCCTTTCTTGGCGCCGTGGTCGTCGCCCGCGGAGATGCCGAAATGCAGGTTGCCGTCGCCGAGGTGCCCGAAGGCGAAGTTGCGGTACGTGCCGAAGGTCTCGGCGAGACCCCGGTTCACGTCCTCGACGTAGGCCTCCATCCGCGGGATCGGCAGGCTGACGTCGTAGATGAAGACCGGCGGGAAGCGGTTGACCTGCTCCACGTCGTCGCGCATCGCCCAGAGTTCCAGCCGCTGCGCCTCGCTCTGGGCGATCACGGCGTCGGTGACCAGGCCCACCTCGTAAGCGTCCTCGAGCGCCGCTTCGGCCCGCGCCTTGTCCGTCTCCGCATCGCCGCCCAGCGCCTCGATCAGGACGTAGTAGGGATGGTCCTGCGACAGGGGCGGGCGCTGCTTGGCCGGCGGCGTGCTGACGAGCCGGTAGAAGTTGTTCCACAGCACCTCGAAGGCGGACAGCGCACCGCCGAGCCGGGCGTCCATGAGCTTCAGGAGCTCGGGCAGCTTGTCGAACTCGTCGACGGCCACGAACAGCGTCTCCTGGCTGCGCGGTTTCTCCCGCAGGCGCAGCACGGCGCGCGTCACGATCCCCAGGCTCCCCTCGGTGCCGATGAAGAGCTGCTTGAGGTCGTAGCCGGCGTTGTTCTTGATCATCTCGTTCATCGACGAGACCACGGTCCCGTCCGCCAGCACCGCCTCGAGGCCGAGGACCATGTCCCGGGTCATGCCGTAGCGGATGACGCGGTTGCCGCCGGCGTTGGTCGAGATGTTGCCGCCGATGGTGCAGCTGCCCCGCCCGCCGAGATCGAGCGGGTACATGAGGCCATGTTCGTCGGCGTACTCCTGCACCGCCTGCAGGACAACCCCCGCCTCGACCGTCATGGTGCGGTTCGTGCGCTCGACCCCCTCGATGCGGTTCATCCGCTCCAGGGACAAAATGACGTCGCCGCGCTCGGTGAGGGCGCTGCCCACCAGTCCGGTCAGCCCGCCGTGGGCGACGACCGGCTGTCTCGCGCGATGGCAGGCGGCGAGCACGGCACTCACTTCCGCCGTGGTCCGCGGACGCACCAGCGTCTGCGCCTCGATGGACTCCGACATCCAGATGCCGGCGGCGCGGCTCGTGACGTCGGGACCGGTCAGAACCCCGCCGGGACCCGTGATTTCCGACAGCGTCTGCAAGAGATCGGCCATGTTCGCCCCCCTCGGCCCGCTTCGCTTGGATGGTAGCACGCAGGCGGCGGAGGACCCGTTGGCCGCCCGCCACACGGCCGCCCTCCGAGGTGCTCCCCAGGTGGATGGAACGCCGGCGGTCCATCCACTACCCTCCCGGGCCGCCCTTCAAGATACGGGAATGGACATGTCGGACGAAGCAGTGATCTATACGGTGGCCGAAGGCGTCGCGACCCTCACGCTGAACCGCCCCGAGCGCATGAACGCGTGGAACGCGGACATCGACCGGGGCATGTCGGCGGCCCTCGCCGCCGCGCGCGACGACGACGCCGTGCGCGCGATCGTCGTCACGGGCGCCGGACGCGCGTTCTGCGCCGGGGCCGACCTCGGGGGCGGCGCGGACACGTTCGCCGGCCGGGGCGAGCCTGACAGCGGCGGCAACGCGCCGCAACTCCTGCCGTACCAGATCCCGAAGCCGGTGATCGCCGCGATCAACGGACCCGCCGTCGGCATCGGCATGACCTACCCGATGCTGTGCGACGTGCGCCTCGCGGCGGATACGGCCAAGCTCGGCTTCGTCTTCACGCGGCGCGGCATGATGCCCGAACTGGCCGCGCACACCATCGTCCAGCGCGTGGCGGGCTTCTCGAACGCCGCCCACCTGCTCATGTCCGGGCGCATCTTCACCGGCACGGAAGCGGCCGAGCTCGGCGTCGTGACCAGGTCCGTCCCGAAGGACGAGCTCATGGAGACCGCCCGCGCCATGGCGGCCGAGTATCGCCTGGCGGCGCCGGTGTCGGTCGCGATCACCAAGAGACTCCTCTGGGAAGGGATGCACACGGGCATCGCCGACATGATGGAGCGCGAGGAGCGGGTCTTCTCCTGGGTGGGCAACCAGGCGGACGCGCGCGAGGGCATCCGTTCGTTCCTCGAGAAGCGCGATCCCGAGTGGAAGCTCTCCGCGGCGCGCGATTTGCCCAAAGGGTTCGCGTAGCGGCCACCGGGAATCCACGGGCCCCGGCGGGTCACCGCGTTGCCGGCGCGCCGCCCGGGGCAGTAGGCTTGCCCGGTCACCCCGGCTCAGGAATCTCCGCATGACCCAGGCACATTTCGGCGTCACCATCCCCCAGATCAAGCGGCCGTGGGTCGCCGCCGCGGAAGCCGCCGGCGCGTTCGAGGGCATGGGTTACGACTCCCTCTGGGTCTGCGACCACTTCTACGGTCCCCAGTCGCCGCAGCTTCCCATCCTGGAGGCATGGTCCATGGTCTCCGCGCTCGCCGCAATCACCGAGCGCGTCGAGATCGGCACCCTGGTGACCCCGGCCGGCATGCGCAACCCCGCGCAGCTCGGCAAGGTCATCGCGACGGCCGACAACATCGCGGGCGGGCGTGTCATCGCCGGGCTCGGCGGCGGCTGGATGCCCCGCGAATTCACCGACTTCGGCGTGCCGTTCCGGTCCACGGGCGAACGCCTCGTGCAGTTGCGCGAGACGGTCGAACTCCTGAAGCGCATGTGGGGAGAGGAGGACGAGGTGTCCTACGAAGGCCGGTTCGTGCAGGCGGAGAACGTCGTCTGCCAGCCAAAGCCCCCGCGGTCCATCCCGATCCTGATCGGCGGCGCCGGCGAACGCGTGACCCTGAAGCTGACCGCCGAGCACGCGGACATGTGGAACAACCTGGCCGGGCACCAGGCGAACCTCGGGCACAAGGTCGACGTCCTGAAGCGGCACTGCGACGCCGTCGGCCGGGACTTCTCCGAGATCGTCGTGAGTCAGCAGTGCCTCGTGACCCTCGCCGAGGACGAGGCGAGCGCCGGACCGATGGCCGACCGGGCGCAGAAAATCTTCGGCGGGCACATGGGCGATCCCAAGGGACCCATCGCCATCACCGGCACCGCCCAGCAGTGCGTCGACGCGATCGGCAAGCACATCGGCCTCGGCTGCACGATGTTCGTGATGGAGTTCTTCGGGCGCGACACGATGGTGCCGGCGCAACTCTTCGCGGAGGAGGTCGCGCCGCACTTCCGCGCGGCGATGTAGGGGACGGGCGACCACGCGGGTCGCCCCTGCGGCCCCCTTACGGATTCGACCCCCGGGTGTCCGGACAGGCGTTCGGATACAGGTCCAGGAAGTTCCGGGCGAAGAACCGGTCGAGGGTCCCTTCGTCCATGCCTTCGAGCGTCCGGCTGAAACGCCCCAGCGGATCTCTTCCACCCTCCGCGTGGGGGTAGTCCGAGGAGAAGAGGTACAGCTCCGCCGCCGACTCCTCGATGAGCCGGCCCGCGTTCTCGAAGGCGTAGGGCGTGAAACGCAACTGCTCGCGCGCCTGCTCGGACGGCTTGCGTTGCATCTCTCCCAGGTGCGGCTCCGAGCGCGCCCAGATGTCAACGGCGTGGTCGAGGCGCCGCAGGGTGTCCGGGACCCATCCGGCGCCGAGTTCGATAACCCCGCCGCGCAGGCCCGGGAACTGCTCGAGCACGCCGTCCAGGATCAGCACGGAAATGAACCGTTGCGCCGAGTGAAAGATCACCGACAGGTCCTTGGAGCCGATCACTTCCGCCCGCCCGCGGGCGCTCTGGCGTTCGGAGTGACCGTCGTTCAGCCACTCGTCGTCGATGCTGAGCGAACTCGAACCCACGTGCAGCAGGAACGGGACCCGGCGTTCCTCGAGGGTCGCCCAGATGGCCTCGTGGTCCGGGTGACCGGGTGAGCGGCCCCCAGGGGCGTGCGAAGCGATCCAGATCGACTGCAGGCCGAGGCCCAGCGCCGCATCGATCTCCGCGAGGGCGCGCGCCGGGTCGGTGAGCGGCACCATGGCGACCCCCATCAGCCGGGGCTCGCCGTCGCAGAACTCCGCCATGGCGCGGTTGTGGGCCCCGGCGGCGGCGTACGCGAGGTCCAGGTCGGTCTCGCCGAAGATGCGGGTCCCGCAGAACGACGAGAAGACCACCTGGCGCTCGAAGCCGAGGAGCGACAACGCGGTGGACCGTTCCGCCGTGTTGAAGGCGCCCAGCGCATCGTGCCACTTCGGCCCCTTGGTCAGACCGTCGCCGAGCGCGGCGAGCCGCTCGACCACCTCCGGCGGATGCCCGAGGCGGTCCCTGTACTCCCGCATGCGGATGCCTTCGGTCGCGATGCCCACTTCGGCGAGCGTCGGAATGCGGTCGCGCAGCGCCGCCGGAGCATGCCGCGTCAAGAAGTCCGGCAGCTCCATCAGGTGGCTGTCGGCGTCCAGGATGCGGCGCCCGCCCGCGTAGGTCACGGGGCGTCTCCCGCCCCCGCCCCGGCGGCGTTCGCAACGACAGCGTCGCTCTCCTGGACGATGGCGATCCAGCGCTCCGCGCTGATGAAGCCGGAGCCCCAGTCTTCCCACCGCCCGAAGCCGTCGCGCTCGAGGTCGCCGAGCGTGCCGTCCGCGACCGCTTCACGCACCATCGCCTGGCTCTCGCGAACCACGGTGACGTAGGCCCGCAGGTCATCGACGCTCGCGAGAGCGCCGTGGCCCGGGATGATGCGGGTGTCGGCGGGGATCATCTCGAGCACGGCTTCGATGTTGGCCACGAGTCCGTCCACGGAACCGCCGCTCGGCACGTCCACGTACGGGAAACGTCCGTTGAAGAAGTGGTCGCCCAGGTGGATCACGCCGGCCTCGCGGAACCAGACGACCGAGTCGCCATCCGTGTGGCCGCTCGGCAGGTGCATGACGCCGATGCGCTCGCCGTTGAAGTGAAGCTCGATCCCGTCGTCGTAGGTGACCACCGGGAGCCCCGCCGGCTCCATCCCCTGGGAGACAAGCCGTACCCGCACGTTCTCGTGGGCGACGACGATCCCGCTCTCCCCGAAGATGGGATTACCCCCGGTATGGTCCCCGTGATGGTGGGTGTTCAGCACGTAGGCGGGCAACCCGCCCCCGAGCGACTCGATCGCCGCCGAGATCCGCCCGGCGAGGGGCGCGAACTGGTCGTCCACCATCAGCACGCCGTCGGGGCCGACGCTGACGCCGATGTTCCCGCCGCTGCCCTCCAGCATGTGCACGGTGCCGGCGACGTGCGTGGCCCTGATTTCGACGCCGGCGAACCGGTCCTCGGGTTGCGCCCCCGCCAGCGATGCGGCGGCGATCAGGGCGCCCGCGAGCGCTACGGCTGGTACGTTCCTCATGCGTTCCTCCACGACATGCCCCGGTGCGATGACCGGACCCGCCGGATTGTAGCAACGGAGGTCAGGCGAGGGTTTCGGCGCCCTCGAAGGCGTTGACGTCGGGCCGCGTCGCGAACCGCAGCCGGGGCAGCGTGCCGTTCGCCCTGGCGCCGAAGGCGACCACGGGGTAGTTGGGCTCGAGACGCGGCTGTCCCCACGCCTCCCCGTCGAACGCTTCGAGCACCGGCGTGTACCGCTCCGCGCGCGTCACGTCCCAGGTCGGGTCGAACTGCACGAGCCGCAATCCCGCCGGCGTGCGCGCCGCGTGCATGGCGGCGAAGAACTGGATGTCGTTCGACTGCAGGAGGTCCGGATCGTCCCCGCGCACCGCGAGGGTCGTGTCGCCCTCGAGCGTCACCTCCACGCGCGCCGCGTCGTAGTACCGCTCCACCAGCACCCGGCCGACCCGGGCGCGCAGGCCCCAGTGTTCCGCGAGGGCTCGGCCGGCGGCCGCGTTGTCGACGACCGCCCCGACGAGGAAGCCGCGCGGGCGCGCGCCGCTGCGGCAGGACAGCCGCACCTGCACGAGTCCAAACGCGCCCCACGGGGAGTCCGACACCGACCAGGCGACGATCATCGCCATCGGGGGCAGCGTCGGGTGGAGCGCGGGCGGGTAGAGTTCCGTCACCTCGCCGGCGGCCACTTCGAAGCTCCACTGGAGGATCTCCACGTCGGGAAGCGCGACCGGCTCGCCATCGAACGCACGGATCTCCGGCGCGTCCGGCACGAGGGTCTCGAGCGGGGTGGATCCAGAGAGCATCAGGCGGCCTCCCGGCGGAACTGGGGCATCACTTCCGCCGCGAACAGGCGCAGGCTCGCGAGCACTTTCTCCTGCGGGATCATCTCCATCGCGTTCAGCAGGAAGTTCACCTGGTCCACGCCGAGGGACTCCCACTCCTTCATGACGCGCACGAGCTGGTGCGGGTCGCCGATCGCCATGCCCTCCGGGATGCCGGCCCGGGCACCGGGGTTGTCCTCTTTCGCCCGCGAACCACGGCGGCCCGGAGCGAGGTTGGCGAGGAGGCCATACGCGCGCGTCGGATAGGCCTCGCGGGTGAAGAGCAGGTGTGCGTTCGCGACGTTGAACGCGCCGAGCATCCGCACGCCGAGCCGCGCCGCCGCGTCGATGTCGGGGTCGCAGTAGAGGAAGTTGAGGGTCGCCACCTGGTCGTTGACGAGCCCGCCCACCGGCTCGCAGTTGCGGATGCGGCGGCGGTACTCGGTGAGCCGCCGCTCCTGCTCCTCGAAGCTCGCCGTCGCGACCCCGAGCGCACCGAGGCCGCGTTCCGCGGCGTCCAGTTCCGTTCCGGGCGACGTGACCGTGACCCACATCGGGGGATGCGGATCCTGCACCGGCTTTGGCAGCACCGCCCGCTCCGGCATCGAGAAACACACGCCGTCGTGCGCGAAGCGCTCCTGCATCCACATCCCGGGAATGGTGCGCACGAACTCGTCCCAGGTCTTCTTGGTGGTGTCCGGGTCCGCCTCGAAGCCGGCGAGTTCCGTCCAGGTCGACGAGCGCGCCGTGCCGAACTCGAGCCGCCCGCCGGACAGGATGTCCAGCACCGCCGCCCGCTCCGCCACCCGGATCGGGTGGTTCATCTCGGGCACGCACACCACCGCCCCGTGGCCGACGCGGATGCGCGACGTGCACATTGCGGCGGCGGTCAGAAAGAGTTCCGGCGCCGAGCAGTGGGAGTACTCCTCCAGGAAGTGGTGCTCCACCGCCCAGACCGTGTCGAAGCCGACCTCGTCCGCCACCCGGATCTGCTCCAGGGCGTTGTCGTAGACGGTTTTCTCGATCCCGCCGCCGAACGGCCGCGGGACCGAGAGTTCGTAGAAAATGCCGAATTTCACGCCATCGATCTCCCCTGTTCCACGCGCTCCGCCGTCCCACCGGGCGGCGCCCCGCCCGGGCGCGCGTCGTCCCGGGCATGTCCCGTATCGATTTTCCGCAACTCCGGGAACAGCGTGCCCAACAGCACCATGCTCACCACCAGCAGGACGGCGCTCCCCAGGATCGCCACCTCGATGCCCACGTACTCCGCCGCGGCGCTGATCGGGATCAGCCCGAGGGGCGAGAGGCCATGGGTCATCATCATGATCGCCATCACCCGGCCGCGGATCTCCGGTTGCACGGCGAGCTGCACGATGCTCATGTTGAGGGACCCCATGAGCGAGCCGGCCAGCCCCACGAAGGCGCCGACCAGCATCGCCGCGAACAGCGACTCGGACAGCGCGAACGCCGCGAGAAAGATGCCCCACACGTAGGTCGCCGCGAACATCACCCGGCCCTTCCCGCGCATGTCGCCGAGCCGGGCGAGCAACAGCGAACCGGACAGCGCCCCGACGCCCATCGCCGCCATGAGCAGGCCGAGGTGGTCGGGGCCTCCGCCGATGACGTCCGCGTTGAAGGCCGGCATCAGGAACGTGGGCACGAAGCCGAAGGTCATGGGCACGAGACCCACCAGCAGCAGTCCGAGCACCACGCGCTCGGTCTTCATGTACTGGAACCCCTCCCGCAGGTCCGCACCCACGGTGGTGTTGCCCGTGCGCGTCGGGTCGCCGCGATAGCGGAGCAGGGCCGTGCAGAGGACGGACACGAGGGACAGTCCCGCGATCACGTAGAACACGAGCCCCACGCCGGCCGTCGAGGTCGTGTCGCCCGCCGCGAACAGGGCGATGAGTCCACCCGCCAGCGCGGGCCCGAGGATGCGCGACAGGTTGAACGTCGAACTCTGCAGCGCCATCGCGTTCACGACGCGTTCGCGGCCGACGATCTCCGGCGCCACCGAGAAGCGCGCCGGCATGCTGATGGAGAGCACCGTGCCGTTGAACAGGCCGAACCAGATGAAGTGCCAGAACGTGACGTCGCCCAGGTACACGATGGTTGCGAGCAACGCCGTCGCGGCCGTGTTGAGAAGCTGCGACACGACCATGATGGATTTCTTGCGCATCCGGTCCGCGATGAGGCCGCCGGCGAGCGAGAACAGGAACGACGGCAGCATGAACGACAGCATCACCCACGTCAGGGCGAGGGGCGAGCTGGTCATGTCGTAGATCAGCCACCCGCGGGCCACCATCTGCATCTGCATCGCGAAGGAGGCGGCCAGGCTCGACAGCCAGAGGAAGCGGAAATCGCGGATCGCGAGGGACGAGAACATGCCGCCTTTCGACGACAGAGGCGACCACGGAGGCGACAGCCCCCCGGCGGCCAGCGGGGCCGCCCGCAAGGGCGCGGTTCCCGGATGACTGTCGGCGCCTCGGGGCATCGCGGGAGGGGGGGCGGGGGAAACGCCAATTGTAACAGGTCGGCCTACCCTGGCAGCCAGGCCGGCTCGGCGCCTGAGCCCGCCACCGGGCCGCACACCGCCCACCGGCGAGGCGGGCGGCTAGCCCGCATTTCTCACCACGTCGCTTGTGCCAGGATGACGGGTCATTGGTTCTGCGGGGTTTTTTGGTCCATCACGGCTTCGTTGACCGCCCGCGGACTGCGCTGGCCGCGCCCTCGCGGGTCTCCTGGCCCTGTGCGCGCACATGCTCCCTCAAACGTAGGCCCCGCTATGCTCTCGGTCGCGAGCACGCGCACAGGACCAGGATCCTCCGCGATCATCGCGGCCCGTGGTGAGAAATGCGGGCTAGGCGTCACGCCACGTGCAGCGCGGCCACGTCCGGCTGGCCGAGATACCGCTCCGGCACCGGGAAGCGGAACACCCGGGCCGCGTTCAGGCCCAGGATCTTCGCGCGCTCGGCGTCCGTGAGCTGCGCCATCGTGCGCTCGATCGCCGCCGCGGAGTGCGGCCAGGTGCCCTCGTGATGGGGATAGTCGTTCGCCCACATGAAGTTGTCGACGAGCCGATGCTCCCGGGCGACATCGAGGCCCGCCTTGTCCTCCTGGAACGTCGCGAAGCCGTGCTGCCGGAAGTAGTCGCTGGGCAGCATGTCGAGCTTCGGGCGCACGAACATGTGGTGCTTGAGGTAGGCCTCGTCCATCGCCTGGATCGCCCAGGCCACCCAGCCGATCCCGGCTTCGACGCTGCCGAAACGCAGCCCCGGGAACTTCGCGAGCACGCCGGACGCACAGAGGTTCGCGAGGGGCTCCATGGTCGGGGCCAGCGAGTGCACGGCATAGTTGATGACGGCGCCGCCGTTGCCGCGCGAGGTGCGCGGGTCGCGCCCGGTGGACACGTGGAAGGTGATCGGCAGGTCGACTTCCTCGATCGCCGACCACAGCGGGTCGAACTCCGGCAGGTTGTAGTTGAGCGCCGCATGGTCGGGCGCGCCCCACACGGGCTTGCAGGGCAGCGAGATGCCCCGGAACCCGAGGGCCGCGCAGCGCTCGATCTCGGCGATCGCGGCGTCCATGTCCGCCGGGGCCACGCACGCCATCGGCGACAGGCGGTCGTTGTAGTCGCCGAACGTCTCCCACGCCCAGTCGTTGTAGACGCGGCACATCGCCTGGCTGAAGACCGGGTCCGGCGTCGCCCAGATGGTGAGGCCCTTGTTCGGGAACAGGACCTCCGCGTCCACGCCGTCGAGCGCGAGGTCGGCGACGCGCTCCTCCGGGGTCTTGCCGGCGCCGTTGCGCAGGCCGTCCTCGCCGTTGAACTCGACGTTGCGCAG
The DNA here is from genome assembly GCA_963664635.1 of Pseudomonadales bacterium. Lineage (GTDB taxonomy): Bacteria > Pseudomonadota > Gammaproteobacteria > Pseudomonadales > Azotimanducaceae > VXNE01. The sequence goes on from OY761542.1 coordinate 4,210,385, forward strand.
GCGTACCGGCCGGAAGCCCTCGGTCTTCTGGTACTGCTTGCCGTCCACCCCGGTGGTCATGGAAGGCAGCCGGTCGCGGAACCTGCGGTCGATGCGCGTCGCCCACAGGTCGCCGGGCTCCTGTACGTGACCGTCCGTGGAGACGATGAAGTACTTGTCGGGATCGTCCGCCCGCGCGGTGCGGGGCCACCCTTCCGCGCCGGGAGAGTCGAGCCGCCAGACGTTGTTCTCGTCCGGCGCGGGAACCGTGTCGGTCATGTCATCCCACCTGTCAATACCCGTTTCCGCCACATGTTATGGCAACCCCGCGGCCGGCTCACCTGTACCGGATCGACAAGCGCCGGCACGAAGAGATCCTGCGGGCGCTCGAGGCGCGGCGGGCTTCGTAGGGGCGGCCCTTGTGGTCGCCCGTCCGTGCCTCACACGAGCCCCCAACGGGACGCCAGGGCCCCGTCTCCTACGCCGTTCTCCGGGCCAGGACGTCGTGGAGGCCGGCGAGAAACGGAGTCGCGTCCATGGCGCCCGCGGCGCCCTCCCGCTTCATCCTGCCCGCGGCCGTCGCCTCCTCGACGACCCGCTGCGCCTCGGCGGCTCCTTCGGGGTTTCCGTCGAAGACCATGCGGGCCAGGGGCACGACCGTGGCGTAGTCCGCTATGACGGTGGAGTCGGCGTCGGAGATCACGCCATGACCCACTTCCACTTCCCCGCCGGTGATGCGAAAATACCAGCCCGTGATGCCGCCCGCTTCCGTGGCGACGTCATCGGGTGCATCCGTAAACTTTTCGCAAAAGGCCGTCTCTATGCCGCTGAGGTCATGTTCAGCGCACTGTGATTCTATGTAGTCCCGGGCAACACCGACCCACGCGGCACTGCAGAAAGGGTACTTTTCCATCAGTTCGATCTCCCCACACAAGCCTCTACTTCAACACCAGAACCAGTTTACTATGCCTGTACAACAAGCCATGCAAGTCCAGTATCCACTGCGTGAGCGCCGCAAGCAGCGCACACGGGCCGCATTGATCGACGCAGCCATCGGACTCTTCTCGACCAAAGGCTACGACGACACGACGCTCGAGGAAGTCGCCGACCACGCCGGTCTGCACGTGCAGACCCTGTACCGGCACTTCCCGTCGAAACCGGAACTCGCGATCGCCGTCGATCGCCGCCAGATCGAGGCCTTCCGCGAGGCGATCGAGGACCCGGAGCGGGACAGCACCACATTCCAGTTCTGGCGCGAGCAGATCGTCCGCAACACCACACAGTTGCAGAGCGAGGCCGGCGGACTCTCGAACTTCCGCGCCCTCCTGCGCGAACAGCACCGCTCGCCGTCCATCGCGCTGCGGCTGCATACGTTGAACGACGAATACGAGAATCTGCTCACGGCATCTCTGGCCGGTGATTTCGGCGTGGACCCGGAAAGTGACCGCCTGCCGCGCCTGGTCGCCTGCATGCTGGTCGCCGGCAACCGTCACGTCGCCAACCGATGGGCGGAGGATGGGGCCTTCGGCCTCGCCGACGAAGCCGTCGCGGTGGCCAACCAGGTGGAAAGCCTGTTCGAGCACCACGTCGTCCGTTCCGCGGATTCCGGCGAGATCCGGTCGAGCGCGGCCAACGGCTAGGCGCGTCGCCTGGCGGCGACGCGATCGAGTTGCTCCGCAACTCGGAGGCGCTGTTCGTAAACTTGGCTCATGTCCACTCGAAGGCTGCTCAAGGACTCCAGCAGCAGCACGGCGCGCGAGGTCTCCCGGCCCTGACCGAGAGAGCCGTCACCGACGGCGTTTCGCCGTCGGACGTCCTGGGCTTCTGGTTCGAGGAATCCTGGAGCGATCCAGCGGAGGCGCACGCGCGTTCGGAGTTCTGGTACGGCGCGGGCGAAGCGCTCGACGAGACCATCACGACGCGTTTCGGGCCAGCGTTGCACGATGCGGCGACGGGGCGGCTCCGGGATTGGCTCCGGGACTGGGAAGCGACGCCGGAAGGCGCCCTCGCCATCGTCATACTGCTCGACCAGTTCTCCCGGCACTGCCACCGAGACACCGCGGCCGCTTTCGCAAACGACACGGCGGCCCTGGCCGCCGCCAAGCGCGCCATCGCCGCGGGCCTCGACCGGCGCCTCCCTCCCCCCGGGCAGGTGTTCCTGCTGCATCCGTTCCACCACAGCGAGTCGCTCGTGGAGCAGGAACGCTACGTCGATGCCATAGACCGGCTGGTGCGCTCGGTCCCGCCGGCCTGGCGCCCATTCGCGGAGAGCTTCGTGCGCTACGCCGTCCACCATCGGGACGTCGTCGCGCGGTTCGGCCGCTTCCCCCACCGCAACGCAACCCTCGACCGCCCGAACACGCCCGCCGAGGAGGACTATCTCGCCCGGACGGGCGGCGGTCCGGTCTGGAAGCCCGCCGTCGATTGAGCCCGCCGGCGCGTCCGGATGCCCATTTCGTGTATCTTCTCCATGACCCGTGGGACAGCAGGAGGTGCGCGGGTCGAGCAGCCGCGGAGCGACAGATGCTCTGGGTCGTCGACAAGAAGGTGATCCGGCACACGATCGATGCCGGTACCGCGCTGGTGGAGGTGCCGATCCGGATCCGCTTCGAGTATTGCCTGCGCGACGAGCGGTTCGTCGAGGGCACGCTCAAGCGGGACGTCCTCTACAACCGGCCCGAGTTGCTGCGTCGGTTCCCGCGGTTGCAGGAGAGCGCGCTCGATGCCGAAATCGAAGGGGTGGTCGACCGGACCATCGTCGAACACCTGATGTTCGCCGGGTACGCGGCGGGCGACGTGCGGCTGTTCGCGAGCGATGCGGACGACGAGGTAGGCGGCAAGGGGTCCAGGCACGCGGAGGACACACCCGTTCCGGAGATCATCATGCCGCGCAGGAGCATGCCGCGCGGGAGAAGGGAGGACTGATGGGGCTCTATGCGAGATACGTGCTGCCAAGGCTGATCGACATGGCCTGCGCGCAGGAACCCATGGCGAAGGTGCGGGCGGCCTACGTGTCCCGCGCCCGCGGCCGGGTACTCGAGATCGGTTTCGGGACCGGCCACAACCTGGCCCACTATTCCACGCGAGAGTCCACGGCAGAGTCCACGGGAGCGCCCAAGGGAGAGGACGCTCCGGTGTCGCTGTTCGCCCTGGAGCCCGCCACCGACATCGTCGAGCGCGCCCGCGAACGCCTCGCCTCGGCGACGTTTCCCGTCGAGGTCTCGAACGCCTCCGCCGAGGACATTCCCGTCGAGGACGGCACGTTCGACACCGTCGTCTCGACCTGGACCCTGTGTTCCGTCCCCAACGTCTACCGCTGCCTGGCCGAACTGCGGCGCGTCCTGAAACCCCGGGGCCGGTTGATCTTCGCCGAACACGGCGCGAGCCCCGAGCCGGCCATCCATCGTTGGCAGCGCCGCATCGAGCCCGCCTGGAAAGTGATCGGCGGCGGCTGCCACCTGTCCCGCGGCGCCGACATCCTCATCGCCAACGCGGGGTTCCGCATCGACGAACTCAAGACCGGCTACCTGCCCGGTCCCAAACTGGCGACATTCACCTATCGAGGCGTGGCCGCGCCGCGGTGATCTCCCGGGTCCTCGTGGCCAACCGCGGCGAGATCGCGGTGCGCCTGGTGCGCGCGGTTGCCGAACACGGCGCATCCAGCGTCGCCGTTTACTCGAGCGAAGACGCCGCCGGCCTGCACGTTCGCGCCGCCGACGATGCCGTGGCGCTCGAAGCCGCGGGCGCGGGCGCCTATCTCGACGGCGCGCGGCTGATCGAGATCGCCCGCCGCACCGCTTGCGATGCGCTGCACCCGGGCTACGGCTTCCTGAGCGAGAACGCCGGCTTCGCCGCGGACTGCGCCGCGGCCGGTGTCCTTTTCATCGGCCCGGCGCCCGAGACCCTGGCCCTGTTCGGCGACAAGGCAGCGGCGCGCCGCGCGGCGTTGGACGCGGGCGTAGCCGTCCTGCCGGGCACCGACACCGACACCGACCTCCAGACGGCCGTGGCGTTCTTCGAGCGTCACGGCCCGCTCATGGTCAAGGCCGTCGCGGGCGGCGGCGGCCGGGGCATCCGTGCCGTCTCCGACGCCGGCGCCCTGCCGGCCGCATTCGAGCGCTGCCGCTCCGAGGCCACCGCGGCGTTCGGCAACGGCGCGCTCTACGTCGAGAAGCTCCTGCCGCGCGCCCGCCACATCGAGGTGCAGGTCCTCGGTGACGGGTCCGACGCCGTGCACCTCGGCGAACGCGACTGCAGCCTCCAGCGGCGCAACCAGAAGCTCATCGAGTTCGCGCCCTCCCCCGGCCTGCCGCGCGCGCTCCGCGACCGCATCTGCGCCGCGGCGGTCGAGTTCGCCCGGGGGGTCGGCTACCGCAACGCCGGCACCTTCGAATTCCTGGTGGACTGCGACCCCCTCGGCCCGGAGTCCGCGTTCGCGTTCATGGAGGCGAACGCGCGCCTGCAGGTGGAGCATACGGTCACGGAGGAAGTGACCGGCGTCGACATCGTCCTCGCGCAGCTCGAACTCGCCGCCGGCCGCTCCCTCGCGGAAATCGGCCTGGCGGACCCACCCGAGCCGCGGGGCCACTCGGTGCAGGTGCGCATCAACCTGGAGCGCATGACGGAGGACGGCAGCGTGCTGCCTTCGGGCGGCACCCTCACCGTGTTCGATCCGCCGAGCGGTCCCGGCATCCGCGTGGACACCTTCGGCTACAGCGGCTACGCGACCACGCGGAGCTTCGACTCCCTGCTCGCGAAGCTGATCGCGACCCGGGCGGGCGGGACGGCCGAGGCAGTGCTGGCCAAGGCCTACCGGGCGCTCTGCTCCTTCCGGATCGAGGGGGTGGCCACCAACATTGGCCTCCTGCAGAACCTCGTCCGCGCCCCGGAAGTCGCCGAGGGCGCGTTCCACACGCGCCTGGTCGACGAGAAGCTGTCCGAACTGGTCGTCCCGGGGACACACCCCCGCCTGTTCCACGACGGAGCGTCGGCGGAGACCCCCGGTCTCGCGGGGGCGCGCGTGGACTCCGACGATCCGCTCGCCGTCCTCGCCTATGGCCGTGAAGCCGCGCGCGGGACGCGGTCCGAGAACACGCCGGCACCCGCCGCGGCGGACGGTACGACGCCCGTGCCGGCGCCCCTGCAGGGAACGGTCGTGTTGATCGAGGTCGAAACCGGAACCGCCGTCGCCCCCGGTCAACCGCTCCTCGTCATGGAATCCATGAAGATGGAGCACGAGGTGCCCTCGCCCGTCGGCGGCGTGGTGCGCCGGATCGCCGTCGCCGCCGGCGACACGATCCACGCGGGACACGCCCTGGCCTTCGTGGAGGAGCGCGAGATCGAGGAGACCGTGCAGGACGTCGCGGAGTCCGTCGATCTCGACGCCATCCGCCCGGACCTCGCCGAAGTCGTCGAACGCCACGAACGCACCCTGGACGCCGCGCGGCCCGGGGCGGTCGAGCGCCGCCGGCGCAAGCACCAGCGCACCATCCGCGAGAACGTGGACGACCTCTGCGATCCCGGCACCTTCGTCGAGTACGGTCCCCTCGTCGTCGCCGCGCAGCGCCGCCGCCGGACCCTGGAGGACCTGATCGCCAACACCCCGGCCGACGGGATGATCACCGGCGTGGGCTCCGTCAACGGCGGCCTGTTCGAGGATCCCGTCAACCGCTGCGCCGTGTTCGCCTACGACTACACGGTCCTCGCCGGCACGCAGGGCGCCCAGAACCACCGCAAGACGGACCGCCTGATCGACGTCGCCGAGAACGGGCGCATGCCCGTGGTGCTGTTCGCCGAAGGCGGCGGCGGGCGGCCGGGCGACACGGACATGGTCGGCAGCGGCGGCGGCCGCACGTTCTCCCGGTTCGCGCAGCTTTCCGCGCTCGTGCCGATGGTCGGGATCGTTTCCGGCCGCTGCTTCGCCGGCAACGCGTCCCTGCTCGGCTGCTGCGACGTCATCATCGCGACCGCGGACACCAATCTCGGGATGGGCGGACCCGCCATGATCGAGGGCGGCGGCCTCGGCGTCTTCGCCCCGGAGGACATCGGCCCGATGGCGGTGCAGCGCGCCAACGGGGTCGTCGATCTGGCCGTCGCCGCCGAGGCCGCAGCCGTGGCGGCCGCCAAGCGTTATCTGGCGTACTTCCAGGGACCGCTGCCCGAATGGAGTGCGCCCGACCAGCGGCACATGCGGCGCATCGTGCCCGAGAACCGCCTGCGGGTGTACGAGATCCGCGAGGTCATCGAGACGCTGGCGGACACCGGCTCGGTGCTCGAACTGCGCCGGGACTTCGGCGACGGCATGGTCACGGCCCTGGTGCGCATCGAGGGCCGTCCCGTCGGCGTGGTCGCCAACAACCCGAAACACCTCGGCGGCGCCATCGACTCCGACGGCGCCGACAAGGGCGCACGCTTCATGCAGGTCTGCGACGCGTTCGACATTCCCCTCCTCTATCTCTGCGACACGCCCGGGATCATGGTGGGGCCGGACGTCGAGCACACCGCCCTGGTGCGTCACTCGAGCCGCATGTTCGTTGTCGGCGCGAACCTGTCCGTGCCCTTCTTCACGGTGATCGTGCGCAAGGCCTACGGGCTCGGGGCGATCGCCATGGCGGGCGGGTCGTACAAGGCGCCCTTCTTCTCTGTCGCCTGGCCCACGGGCGAGTTCGGCGGGATGGGGCTAGAGGGATCGGTCAAGCTCGGCTTCCGCAAGGAACTCGAGGCCATCGACGACGGCGATGAGCGCATGCAGGCCTACGAAGAGATGGTGGCCCGCGCCTACGAGGCCGGGAAGGCCCTCAACACCGCGTCCCACTTCGGCATCGACGACACCATCGATCCCGCCGACACGCGCTGGTGGCTCGCGAGCCTCCTCGCCTCGATCCGCACGCGCCCGCGGACGGGCAAGAAGCGGCCGGCGATCGACGCATGGTGACCCCGACGGCCCCGGCCGGCGCCCTCGCCGGACTGCGCGTCCTCGACCTGTCCGGCACGGCGGCGACGGGGTACTGCGGCAAGCTGTGCGCCGACCACGGCGCCGAAGTCATCGACGTCGAACCACCCGGCCGCGGATTTCCCACGCGGCGCCTGCCGCCGTTCGCGCCCGGCGCGGCCGCCCCGGAACGCAGCGCCCTGCACGCCTATCTCAGCGCCAACAAGCACAGCGTGGAGCTGGACCTCGCAACCGACGAGGGGCGGGCGGCCGTGCTACGGCTCGCCCGCGGCGCCGACCTGATCCTCGACGGCGACCGGCCCGGAGCGCTCCAGGCACTCGGACTCGGTCCGGGAGCCTTCGCCGCCGTCTCGCCCGATGTCGTGGTGGCTTCCGTCACCTGGTTCGGGCAGTCGGGCCCATACCGCGACTACGCGGCTTCAGACAACGTCGTGCAGGCCCTGATCGGCATGGTGCGCGGTGTAGGCGAGCCGGACGACGCCCCGTGCGCCCCATCGGGCTACCACGCGCAGATCGTCGGCGGACTGACCGCGTACATCGGCGCCCTCGGACAACTGGCCGCCCGCGCGGGGGGCAACGCGACCGGCCCGGCGCACCTCGACGCGAGCATCCTCGAAGCGAACGTCTGTTTCGTCGACGTCGGCGCCGTCGCGGGTTACAGCGGCCGGATCGGCCGCGGGACCCGGATGGGCGTCAACCGCTTCCCGCCGACCTATCCCCTCGGCATCTTCCCCTGCCGGGACGGCTGGCTGGGCGTCACGGCGCTCACGCCCAGCCAGTGGCACGCCTTCTGCCGACTGATCGGCATCGAACACCTCAAGGACGAGCCGGCCTACCAGACCAGCACGGGTCGCCTGCGGGACGCCGACCGGATGGACCCCCTGATCGTCGAACGGGTCGCCGACCGCTCCGCACGCGAACTCTTCCGGCGCGGGCAGGAGATGCGCATTCCGCTCGCGTTCGTGCCCACCATGGAGCAGATCTTCGAGGTGGACCAGTTCGTCGAGCGCGGCGCCTTCGCCCCGATCGGGCACGCCGATCACGGCGAATACCTCGCACCGGTCACGCCGTTCCGCCTGTTCGGCACGCCGGCGGCGGCCGGCGGCGCCGCGCCAAGACTCGGCGCCTCCAACGGGCGCCTGGAGGCCGAAGACCGGCAGCCCGACGCTACCCCGCGAGCCGCGGCGCCCCCGCGGAGCGCCCGGGGGTCCGGCGGCCGCGAATCCCTGCTCGCCGGCATCCGGGTCGTGGACCTCTCGATGGGCTGGGCGGGACCGCTCGCCGCCCGCCACCTTGCCGACATGGGCGCCGAGGTCATCAAGGTCGAGAGCTGCGCGCGCTTCGACTGGTGGCGCGGCTGGGAGGCCACCCGCGAGTGGATCGACGCGGGCGGCGCCGAGAAGTCGGTCGCCTTCAACACCGTCAACCGCAACAAGCGGGCGATCACCCTCGACCTCGCCAAGCCCCGCGGCAACGCGCTGCTCAAGCGCCTCGTCGCCGAGTCGGACGTCGTGGTCGAGAACTACTCCGCCGACGTTCTGCCCAAGCTCGGCCTGTCCTGGGAGGTGCTGCGCGAGGTCAACCCGGAACTGATCATGATCTCCATGCCGGCGTTCGGGACGAACGGACCCTGGCGCGGCTACCGGGCGTACGGGTCGACGGTCGAACAGGCGTCGGGGCTCCCGCACCTGTCCGGCCGCCCGGAGTGGAAGCCGACCATGGTGCACGTGGCCTACGGCGACGCCGTGGGCGGCCTCAACGGCGCGGCGGCCCTGCTGACGGCGTTGCGGCACAAGCTTCGGACCGGCCAGGGCCAGTACCTCGACCTGTCCCAGGCGGAGTGCCTGTTCCCGCTGGGGGTGCACGGGATCCTCGCCCAGTCCGCCACCGGGTCGCCCCCGGAGCGGCTCGGCAACCGCTCCCCCGAGCACGCGCCGCACGGGGTCTTCCCTTGTGCCGGGGACGACGAGTGGATCGTCATCCAGGTCCTGGACGAGGCGCAGTGGTCGAGGCTCCAGGCCCTCGTCGGCGAGGATCTGGCCGCCTTCGGGGAGGTCGGGGACCGCCTGCGGCGCGTCGACGCCCTGGAAGACGCGCTGTCGGGGTGGACGCAGTCTCGCGATCCCGGGGAACTCATGACCCTGCTGCAGGGACACGGCATCCCGGCGGCGTGCGTGAACGCGGCCACGGACCTGTTCGCCGACCCGCAACTGGCGGCGCGGGAGTTCTGGCCGATTCTCGAACGCGCCCATGTTGGGAAACTGCCGCACCCCGTGCCGCCCTACCGCACCTCGGCGTCACCCTTCGGCATCGAGCGTCCCGCCCCGACCCTCGGCGAGCACAACCGCGAGGTCCTTACTGCCCTCCTCGGCCTCGACGACGCCGAGATCGCCACCCTCGAACGCGACGGCATCATCGGAACGAAACCCGTGCTCGGGTGACGGGCCGCTTGCCGCGGGGTCAGCGCGTCGCCGGCGGCTCGAGTTCGATCACGCAATGCCGCGGTGCGTCGAGCCGCTCCCTCGCCCAGGCGAGCACCTCGTCAGCATGGGTGAACAGCACCACCTGCGTCGCGTCGGCGATAGCAAGCAGGGTCTCCAGCACCGCATGTGCGCGCCTCGAGTCGCAGCCGGTCAAGGCATCGTCGAGCAGCAGCGGGCAGACCTCACCCGGCGCGGTCAGGTGCCGCGCGAGCGCCAGCCGCAGCAGCAGGTAGACCTGCTCCGTCGTGCCGTGGGACAGGAGTTCCGCGCTTCGGAACCGGCCGACGGGATCCCGCACTTCCACGCTCAGCGACGCGGGATCGACCCGGCAGTCCGAGTACCGGCCGCCGGTAACTTCGGGCAACCACTCAAGCACGGTCTCGCGCAGCACCTGTGCAACATCCCGGTGGACGCGCCGCTCGGCGTTCGCAAGGAAGTCGATCGTCCGGCCCAACGTCGCGTCAAGCCGTTCGATCGCATGCAGCCGGCTTTGGGCTGCGGCGAGCCGCTCCTCCGCGGCCGTCAGGTCGGGGAGATGACTCGCCCGCTCCCGCAGCGCGCCTTGAGCATCCTGAAGCGCATCCCCGGCTTCGCGTTCGCGCCGCTCGAACTCCGTCACGGAGACATCGGCGATGTCACCGCCGCCCGGTTCGGTCACCCGCTCCCCTGCCCCTCCACTCCCCCGCCCCCCCCAAACTCCCCCAGCGGCCGACGCCGTCAGGGCTTCCGCTTCGACCGCCAGTTCCTCGAGGGTCTGCCGGCCAGCAAGCGCTGTAGCGCGTCCCAGGCTTCCTGTTCCCGCCCGGCTGCCTCGAGGCGCTCGCGGCGCAGCCGCTGCCAGGAGAGCAGCCCGGCGTGCCGCGCGGCAGGCGTATCGCCCGCCACCCCGGCCTCGGCCGCCGCATCGCGCAGTGCGAGTTCCGCCGCCTCCCGTGTCTGCTCGGAGCGCAACGCGCGCCGGCTCCACCAGAGGAAGCCAAGGCCGACAGCGGCGAGCGCGACACCCGGCGTCACGAAGCCGGCAAAACCCAGGGCTACTCCCGCTGCCAGGCACAGGCCGCCACCGCCGAGCAGCGCCCGCGGCCTCCACTTCGCTCCGCCACTGGAGCAGCGGCTTGGTGCGCGCGCGGGCCGAACCCACCCGCTCCCGCCGATAGTCCGACAGCAGCTCCAGGGCGCGGGCGCCTGTGGCGTCCGTCCCGGCAGCATCCACCGCCGCCTGCAAGGCGCCCTGCAAGGCGTCCGCACCGGTGCGCAGCGCCAGCATCTGCCCCTGCCGCACGCAGGCCGTGTCCAGGAACGAAGCGCGATTGAGACCGAGCCAGCACGAGCCGTCGGGAGCGCCTTCGAACACGATCTCGTTCGAGTAGTCGCGGCCGGCAATGTCGGCATCCCGGGCGCTGCTCCCCACCTTCCCTGCCAGGTCGTGCCGGAGCGCCACGCGCCGCCCGTCCGCCAGTTCAACGACCGCGCCGACTTCCCAGCCGCCGTCGGCGTCCCAGGGCCGGTGGCGCCGTTCGAACTGGACATCCGCGCGGGCCGCCCGCCCCTTGCCCCGGCGCAAACCGCAAAGCCCGGCGTACAGGGCGGCATGCCAGGTCGACGCCCGCCTCGTTCGCCCCGTGCACGACGTTCATCCCGGGCGCGAGCTCGAGGGAGGCACTGCGCAAAGGACCGAAGGCGTACGCCTCGATCGACTCGAAGCGCATCAGGGCACGTCGAGATCGTCGCGGCCATCGAGGGCCCGCAACCCCGCCATCAACACGCGGCGTTTCTCGTCCTCCGGCAGGTCGGCAGCGAGGACGTCGTTCACGAACGCACCCCGCACCGTGTTCTCCCGCCGGATCCCCTCGATGTCGTACCCTGCGTGCAGCGACCGCTGCCGGACCTGCACGGCGCCGAATACCTCGAGCAGCGCATCGCGCAGATCCTCCTCGTGCAGGTCCACCGCGGGTTCCAGTTCCCCGGTCACCGTCAGCCGCGCCATGCCGCCGCGACCCTGCGCCAATGCCAGGGCCCGATCGCGAATCTCCTGCCCCGACGCGCAGCCGCCGACATCGAGCTCCAGGTCGTGCACCTCGGTCTGCGCCACCACGCGACGCTCCCGGGTAACCACGCCGTCCTGGGCGATACTCGCGACGACCGCGCCTCGCGGACCATCCTCGCCGAACGCCAGGGGTCCGGATTGCCCGGATACGTGTGTCGTTCCGCGTCCTTCGGCCGGTGGTAGTGGCCGACGAAGGCATGCAGCAGACCGGCGGCTTCGATTTCGCCGGCGTCGAAGGCGGCATGCGGTTGCTTGGCGCTCCCCTGTTCGGCGAACCAGGACCGCTCCGCTCCGTGGAAGAGAGCGATGTGGGCGCCCGGCCCTCGCACCCGAAAACCCGAGAGGAAGTTCCCCGTGTTCGCGGGAGCGAGGTGGGCGCCGCCCCACAGCGTCAGCGACGGTCCCAGTGGTACCGGCAGGAGCCGCGCCTCGCGGAAGACATGCACGTTGGCGCTCCAGTCGGTGAGCGCGTAGATGCTCTGTGGGCCGTACCAGTCGTGATTGCCCGGCGCCACATACACGGGGGTCGGCGCGAGCCCGGCGAAGGTTTCGCGCAGGAACTCCGCCGTGTCCGGCGTGACGCGATCATGCTCGTACAGGTCGCCGCCGCAGAAAAGCGCATCCGCTTCCGCCTCCCGCGCGATCGCGACGATCCGCACCAGCGCGTTGCGCAGCCCCTGCCGCCGTTGCCGGGCTACCGAACTCGTCGCCCCCGCCCACGCGAAACCGGCGTCGAGGTGGAGGTCGGCGAAGTGGACGATTCGGGTCGGATGCGGCGTGCCTGGCATCGGGACGCCATTATGCGCCGAGGCGCCGCCGGGTTCAGCCTGGAAGGGCCGTTACAGGGCCGCTACAGGGTCAAGGGCTCGTGCGTGACGACGGGCCGGCGCAACCGGACCGGCGCCAGCCACACCGTCGACTCTCCACGCGCCCACCAGTGTCCGGTGCGCGCCTTCTCCTCCGTCCTGGTGAAGCGATACGAATACCGAAGGATCCGCACGTACTTCGGGCGCGCCCCGTCGAAGGGATCCTCGAGCAGCGCGAGCACGTGGGGACGGGCCTCCAGCAGGGCGAACGCCAGGTCGTAGGTCCACGGAGCCCGTTCGGGTGTGGTGAGCGCCGCGAACCACATCTGCCAATCGAGCCGCGGCTGGTGCGGCGTCGCCCAGGCCGGAGCCCGGGAGGGCTCGCCGGGCTTGAAGGGAAAGCGGTACACGGACCAGGTCTCCCCGTCCATCGACCCTTCCACCACGAGTTCGTCGCGTTGCGTCGTCATGACGGCGAACAGCCCGTACGGATTCGCCAGGCGCAGCGGCCGCAGTGCCTGCGTCATGGCCGAGAAAGGGGACGCCTGGCGGGTGACCGCTTCGACCGTGACGGCCACGCCCAGGACCATCACGCCGGCGGCAGCGAGCCTGGCGCCGGTGCGCCGGCCGACGGACGGCACACCCCGGAGCCCGGCCGGCAGCAGCCGGTCGTCCAGCAGGGCGGCGCAGAGCACGATCGTCAGGAGGTTGAAGAAGTTGTAGTTGCCGGTTGCGAAGATGAGCAGTTCCAGCACCACGAAGGCCGCGGCCGCCACGAGCCGGGGGTTGCGCGGGAGGATGACGACGAACGGCAGGACCAGTTCGATCAGGAGCGTGCCCCGCACGGCCCACTCGAGCAGCACGGGCGGCACCTGGTGCGCGTACCACGCGAGGGCGGTCGGCAGCGGCTGGGTCTCGAAGTGGTAGGCCAGCGCCGTGGCGTCCGCCCAGGTCGGGTCCGCGCTTGCGAGCTTCACGAAGCCGGACAGGAACATGAAACGAAAGAGGACGAGGCGCGTCAGCCAGACTCCCGCTGCGGGGGCACGGGCGAGCACGGCCGCGGCCACGAAGCACTCGATGAGCAGGATGTCCCATTGGTAGGACAGGAACACCTGCCCGGCGCCGAGCAGCGACAGGTAGCAGACGTAAGCGATGAGGGCCGCGGCACAGCGCCAGCGGCCCGCCAACGCCAACAGCGTCGCGGCCGTACCGATCCCGCAGACCAGGTGCAGAGCAAGGGCCGAGGCGTCCAGCCAGAACACCGTCGGCAGCAGCCAGAAACGCTCCCAACCCCGAGCGTCGGCCACGGCACCGAGAAAGTCGGCCGCCGGCAGGACGCCCCCCGGCCCGACGAGGCCGTCGATCTGCCACCAGAGCGAGACGAACGCCGCGAAGCCGCAGAGCGCGATGCCCCGCACGAGGACATCCGCCGTGACAGCGAACTCGTTGCGCACCAGCCGACGGCCGAACAGGACCCGGGAGACCGCCATGCAGAACCCCCGATGCCGGGCAGTCCACCGATACGCCGCTTCCGCCAGCACCGCGAATCCGGGCAGGCGGCGGTACAGCGCCAGCCACGCCCGCGCGCCTCCGAGGGCGAGCGTGCGGAACGCCGCGTCGGCGCCGCGCCGGCGGCCCTCGTCGGAGAAGAGCCAGATCGTCTCGGCGAACTGCTCGTTCGTTATGTCGGGGTGGTCGCGGGCCACCTCCTGGTACGGCCGGTACTCCACGGCGTCGCCCGTGACCGACGCCGCGTACGCCTGCATGTACCGGCAGAACGCACAGTCACCGTCGTAGACGAGGCGCGGCTTCATGGGGGAAGATCATAGCCCCCGGGAGCGCGGCTTCCGGGTTTCACCGCCCATCGAGCCACCCTTGACCGCGCGGCCCGGACGGGCGGGCCGCACGAGGAGACACTCCATCGCCGACACGAGCAGCGCCCCTACGCGCCGAGGTCGGCCGTTGGGCTACACGAAGGGACGCACACGAGCATATCGTCGGCAATGCTATGCTCCCCGCACCCGCCTCGATTCATCAGATTGAGGCGAGCACAACGCATCCATCTTGCCGTTAGAAACGAGAGCGACCTGGCATGATCTGCTACATCGTTGCTGCGACAGGTCTCACCGCCGACGACCTGAGCACGCACTTTCCCCACGTCTGGAGTCGTAAGCGTTGCATCATTGCGCCAGACTCCGGCCGGACCTCCGCAGAATGGCGGCGGCAACGGCGGATCTTCGCTCGTGGCGGATCGCCTGTCTGAACTCGAACGACGGATGGACAATCTGGAAAGGACCGTGAAGTCGATCAACGACACCGTCATCGAGATCAATACGAAACTCGACGGCGTAGCCAGCAAGACCTACGTCCTGACGATGTTCGCGGTCACCGGCGGTGTCGCCTTGCTGAGTATCCTCGGCCACCTGCTGATCAGGGTAATGTCGACAGGGCCGACCTAGGAACTCGCGCCGTTGGAGTTTCGCGCCAGCGAACTCCCAACGCGACCGCACGGCCCGGTCGGTCGGGCCGCACGAGGAGACGCACCATCGCCGGACCGCTTGCGCACATCCGCGTCATCGACGCCACGACGCGCTGGGGAGAGCTGGCCGGCCGCATACTCGCCGAACTCGGCGCGGAGGTGATCAAGGTCGAGCCTGCGGGCGGGTGCGAGAGCCGCTCGCTGCCGCCCTTCGCCGGCGACGATTCCCTGTACTGGGCCGCCCTCGGAGTCGGCAAGCGCAGCGTCGTCGCGGAGGACCCCACCGATTTTCTAGGGGACGCGGACGTCTTCGTCGAGTCGGGCCGCACGGAGGGGATCGCCGAACGATTTCCCCACGTCATCCACGTCTCGGTGACGCCATTCGGGACTACCGGACCCGCCGCCGACCTGCCCGCCACGGAGTTGACCGTGGAGGCCGCCGGAGGCCTGGTCGGGCTGCAAGGCAATCCGGACCGCCCGCCCCTGCCGATGGGCGCGATGGCCCAGGCCGCCTTCCACGCCGGAACGCATGCCGCCGCCGACATCGCCGTCGCCCTCTACGAGCGGGACGCCTCGGGTCTCGGGCAGCACCTCGACGTGTCCGGACAGGCCGCCATCGTCTGGACGCTGATGCACGCCACCGGCTTTCCACCCAATACGGGCGCCAATCCGCCGGGGACCAGCGAACACCGCGGCACCAGGCCACCACCCGTCGGGCCCGGGCTCAGCCTGCCCTACGTCCTCCCGTGCGCGGACGGAGACATCGTGCTGCGCTTCCAGATGCCCATTCTCGGCGAGCGGACGCTGCACCAACTGGTTCGCTGGGCCGAGGACGATGGCGAAGACGTGCCGGAGAGCGTCCGCGGCAGGGATTTCAACCGCTGGCTCACCGGACTCCGGGAGGGGAGCCTGGAACCCGAGTTGGTCGCAACCGCGTCCGACCTGTGCCGCAGGTTCGTCCGGCGCAAGACAAAGCTTGAAATGCAGACGTTCAGCGCAGAGCACGGACTGTGCCTCGCCGCCATCCATGACGTCGCCGACCTGCTCGACGACCCGCAACTTGCTGCCCGCGACTTCTGGACGCCCATCGCGGGGCGGACGCATCCCGGCCCCTTCGCAAAGCTCTCCGGGACGCCGCTGGTCTCGGAACGGGGTGCACCCGCCGTCGGAGAACTCGCCCGGCCGCAATCCCGGACGCGTTCCCATCGCCGCGGGACTCCTCCCCCATCGCCGTTCGCGGGGATCAAGGTCGCAGACTTCAGCTGGGTCGGCGTCGGACCCATGATCGGCAAGGCCCTGGCCGACCACGGCGCCACCGTCGTGCGCATCGAGTCGCCCGGACGGCTCGACCTCCTGCGGACCACGGGACCGTTCAAGGACAACATCCCCGGACCGAACCGCACCCAGTTCTACGCCAACTTCAACAGCTCGAAGCTCGGCATGACGCTGGACCTGAAGACGAACGCCGGGCGCGAACTGGCCCAACGCATGGCCGGCTGGGCCGACGTCGTGCTGGAGAACTTCTCGCCGGGCACCATGGCGCGCTTCGGCATCGACTACGAGACCCTCTCGGCCCAACGTAGCGACCTCGTCATGCTTTCCACCTGCATGCGCGGCCAGACGGGTCCGGAACGGACGTACTCCGGCTTCGGCAACCAGGGCGCGGCGGTCGCCGGCATGTTCAGTCTGGTCGGTTGGCCGGACCGCCCGCCCGTCGGACCCTGGGGCGCCTACACCGATTTCATCGCGCCCCGGTTCGGCATCGCCGCCCTCGCCTCCGCACTGCTGCACCGCAAGCGCACCGGCGAGGGCCAGTACATCGACCTCTCCCAGGTCGAGACCGGCATCCGCTTCCTCGAACCGTTGATCCTCGACTACACCGTCAACGGCCGCGTCGCCGGAGCCCTGGGCCAGGGGTCCCCCCTGGCATGCCCCCACGGCGTCTACGCCGCGGCCGGACACGAGCGCTACGTCGCCGTCGCAGTCGAGTCACGCGCCCACTGGGACGCCCTGGCGCGCGTGCTCGACCTGCCGTGCCCTTTCGCCGACCGCTTCGAGCATGCCGACGCCCTCGACGACCTGCTCGCCCTCTGGAC
The DNA here is from genome assembly GCA_963664635.1 of Pseudomonadales bacterium. Classification (GTDB taxonomy): domain Bacteria; phylum Pseudomonadota; class Gammaproteobacteria; order Pseudomonadales; family Azotimanducaceae; genus VXNE01. Next base: position 4,227,227 of record OY761542.1, read on the forward strand.
GCGGGAGCGGGAACCCTTCGCCGCCGCCGAGCGCCTGCAGCGCAACGGCGTGCCCGCCTACGTCGTGATGCGGCCAAGCGACCTGTACCACGACCCGCAACTCGCCCACCGCGGCTTCTTCGTCACGCTGGACCACCCGGAGATGGGCCCGACCCCCTACGACGGACCCGTCACGATCTTCTCGCGCACGCCGCAGACCCTGCGGCGCCCCGCGCCGCTGTTCGGGGAGCACAACGAGTACGTGCTGCGCGAACTCCTCGGACTGTCGGACCCGGAGATCGGTCGCCACCGCGCGGCAGGGGCGTTGGGACGGTTCTGACACAGGCAAAACGCGACGCCAACCGCATGCGTCGGGCGGGCTCCGTCCGGAATCGAGATGGTGCGAAATCATCCTGCGGTGATGTAGGACATTCGACACTCGACGCAGCCGGCCGTTGACCGGCGACGCCTCGGGGGCGACACTGTGCCGCCAATGTCGAGCGCCGTCCTGACCGTTGAGCAAGGAGCGAGTCCCGAACGCCTGTTCCGGCCAAGGGACGACCGGTGAAGCGCCGCTCTTCGTGACCATCGAGTTGCTACCCGACTTCCTGCGCGAGCACTACGAGGTGCACGAGTGGAAGCACGCTTGCGCAATCCTGCACGAGGACTTCCGCCAGGAATGGGATGACATCGTCGCCGTCCTGTCCGAGTTCCGACTGCGGCGGAGTTGGCTGGTACGCCTAGGGGGGAGCAAGTCTCCCATCTCGGGCTGGATCGACAACGCCCTGTACGAGAGAGGTTGGGAGGAACGAGAGTTCGCCACGAAGGTCATGGTCGACGAAGCCGCCTACGACACGCCAACGCACAAGGTCGACTGCTATCGCAACGGCGTTGCGTTGGAAATCGAGTGGAACAACAAGGATCCATTCTTCGACCGCGATCTGAACAACTTCCGCCTCCTGTTCGAGCTGCGGGCGGTCAGTGTTGGCGTCATCGTGACTCGGTGCGACGAACTCCAGGACATCTTTCAGGACCTTGGCCGCGGGCCCTCCTACGGAGCATCCACCACGCACATGAGCAAGCTGCTGCCACGTATCGAAGGGGGTGGCGGCGCGGGCTGCCCGATCCTCGTCTTCGGTATCTCCCGGAAACTCTACGTAGAGGACTCGGAATGAGCGCCGCCGACGACCTGCTCGCCCAAGTGGGGCGCCAGAAGTTCGCTACCGTCTTGGCGGACCCCCCGTGGAGGTTTCAAAACAGCACCGGCAAGATGGCGCCGGAACACAAGCGGCTGTCGCGTTACACGACGCTCTCGTTCGACGAGATCGGAGCGCTTCCGGTGTCGTCCATCGTTGCCGACACGGCGCATCTGTATCTCTGGATACCCAACGCTCTGTTGCCGTTCGGTCTCACGGTGATGCGTCAATGGGGATTCGAGTACAAGACGAACCTCGTCTGGTACAAAGTGCGCAAGGATGGCGGACCGGACCGACGCGGCGTGGGCTTCTACTTCCGCAACGTCACCGAAGTCGTGCTCTTCGGGGTTCGAGGCAGAAGTGCGCGCACGCTCGCGCCCGGACGCCGGCAGGAAAACATCATCGTCTCCCGGAAACGCGAACACAGCCGCAAGCCGGACGAGCAATACCCACTGATCGAGGCCTGCAGTCCAGGTCCGTACATCGAGTTGTTCGCCCGCGGAGAGCGCGAGGGTTGGTTCGGCTGGGGAGACCAAGTCGACACGTACCACCCGGATTGGCCGACGTACGTTAACCACTCGCAATCGGCGGCGGCCCTGCCGGGCCAGCCACCGTTGTTCCCGAAGGTCGAGACACCTGCCTGACGGCGGCGTCACGCCGCCTTTTTTGGGCGTACAAGGACGCTCCGGCGGCAATCGGGTCGTCGCGAGCCACCCCGGCTCAGGTTCGGGCGGGCTCCCCCAACGGCTCCGCCCGCTCCTCCTTCACGAACGCCATCATCACGACCCCCGCGCCGAGCAAGATGAGGATGGAGCCGAAGCCGATGCGCTGGCTGTCGAAGAACCCGGTGAAGAAGGCCACCATGATGGGCGCCACGAACGCCGTCACTTGCCCGGACAGGGCGTAGAGCCCGAAGAACTTCGTCATCTCCGCCTGCGGGGCGATGCGCGCGAGCATGGTCCGGCTGTTGGCGTACGCCGAGGTGATGAACAGCGCGAACAGGATCGAGATCAGCAGGTAACACGATCTCCGGCAGCGTGCGGAAGAAGGCGAAGTCCCATACGGGCGTGCCAAGCCCCTCGAACTCGATGAAGAAGATCGTGGTCGGCGTGATGGAGATGGCCGCCAGCAGCGCGACGAAGTTGCCCGCGATCGTGAACACGATGGCCTTCTTCGAGCCCACGATGTCGTCGAGCCAGCCGCCGATGAAGCCCCCCGCGATGGCGAACACGGTGAGGAAGACGCCGACGAGCAGCCGCTCCGCACCACCCCAGGCAAACACGCCCGAGGCGTAGATCATGGCGAATGTCATGATCGCGACCTTGCCGTCGTTGAAGAGCATGCGCGCGAGCAGGTAGAGGGCGATGTTCCGGCAGGCGCGCACGCGCAGGATCGTGCGGCGCACGTCCGCGAGGCCCTGGCGCACCGCCTCTCCGGCCGGCAGCCCGGTGCCGCTCCGGTCCGGCGTGAACAGGAAGAGCGGGAGCGCGAAGACCAGGAGCCACACGGCGCTGATCGGGGCGGCGATCCGGTCGTGCTCGAACGTCGTGGTGTCGAGGCCGAACAGCACCTGGTCCGGCAGCCAGTCCCAGTCCAGCAGGCCGGAGGCCGGGAGCGCGAAGGCGCAGAGCATCGCGACCAGGATGATGAGCGCACCGCCGTTGCCGAGCGCGAGGCCCCACCCCGACACGGTGCCCAGGCGCTGGTAGGGAACGACGCTCGGCAGCATGGCGTTGTGGAAGACTTCCGTGAACGCGAAGCCGATTCCGGCAACGGTCAGGGCCACCGCGACGGTAACGATCCCGAGGCCCTCCTCGCCGGGAACGGCGAGCCAGAGGAGCAGGATCGCGGGGAACATCAGGACCACGAACGTCCCGATCCAGGGCTTGCGGCGACCGACCTTGTCCGCGATGGCCCCGAGAAACGGCGCGAGGCAGGCGGTGAGCGCGCCGGCGAAGCCGTTGATGTAGCCCCAGATCTCCTGCCCGCGCACCGGGTCGCCGATCACCTCCGTCGAGAAGTACGGCCCGAAGATGTAGATGACGATGAGGATGTAATAGGGATTGCGCGCCCACTCGAAGAGCGCCCAGCTCAACTGCCCGAGCGTGCCGGCGTGCGTCTCGCGATCGCTCACCCGTAGGGCACGCCCTGCGCGTCGACGTACAGTGCGTAAAGGGACTGGGCGCCAGTCATGAAGAGCCGGTTGCGCTTCACGCCCCCGAAACAGAGGTTGGAGACGCCCTCGGGCAGGTGGATGGCCCCGATCTTCGTGCCGTCGGGCGCGAAGACGTGCACGCCGTCCTCTTCCGGGCCCGCCCAGCCGGCGCTCGACCAGACGTTGCCGTCGACGTCCACGCGGATGCCGTCGGGCATGGCGTGGCCGAGGTCGCAGAACTCCCGGCCATTTGCCGTGCGGGTACCGTCCACGACGTCGTAGGCCTTGATGTGGTGCGGGTGGCCCGGCTTGTGGGACGCGCCCGTGTCCGTGACGTAGAGCAGCGTATGGTCCGGCGAGAAGGCCAGTCCGTTCGGCTTCTCCATGTCCTCGATGACGACGTCCGCGTCCCGTGTCTCGGGGTCGACGCGGTAGACGCGGGTCGGCAGCTCGAACGGCGCCTTGTGGCCCTCGTAGTTCCAGAGAATTCCGTAGCCCGGGTCCGTGAACCAGATGCCGCCGTCCGGATGCACCACGACGTCGTTTGGCGCGTTCAGCCGCCGGCCCTCGAAGCGGTCGAGGAGCACGGTGATCGTGCCGTCGTGCTCCGTGCGCGTCACGCGGGGCGTGCCGTGCTCACAGGTGACGAGGCGGCCCTGGCGGTCGCGGGTGTTGCCGTTGGCGTTGTGGGACGGGGCGCGATAGACGGTCACGGCGTCCGTTTCCTCCGTCCAGCGCAGCATGCGGTCGTTCGGGATGTCGCTGAAGACCAGGTAGCGCCCGTCGCCGAACCAGGCTGGACCCTCCGTCCAGCGCGCGCCCGTCCAGAGGCGCTCCACCGCGGCGCTGCCGAGGACGTACTGCCGGAAGCGGGGATCGAGCACCTCGACCGCGGGATCCGGATAGCGGATCGGCGCGGTCCAGTCCCGGTCGAGTCGCCGGTCGGTCATCGGCATGCCTCCCCCGGTCCCGCCATCACAGGGCAATCTCGACTTCTTCCACGAAGCCGGCCTGCGTGCGTCCGAAGTCGATGATCGTCCCCTCGAAGGCCCCGACCCGGGCCATCTCCGCGGAGGTGAACGTGGTCTCCCGGTCCTCGATCCAGAGGGACGCGACGGCGTCGCACGCCGGGGTGCGGCCGCTGCGATAGATGCCCATGCGGCAGTGGGCCTGCACGTACCGGGGGATGCCCGCGACCGCCTGGACCAACCCGCCCAGCTCGTCGCGATAGAGTTCGAAGAAGCGCTCCGGGCCGTGCTGCTCCTGGCGGAACACGAGCGCCATCAGCTTTTCGGCGCCGTCGCCCGGCGCGCGCTCCTTGATCACGTACTCGTCGGTGATGATCGAGGCCATACCGGCGGTGTCGAGGAAGTTCGGCTCGTCCGCGCGGACCGCCTCGAGCTCCGGGGCGCCCGAGTTCGCGCGCATGGCGTCCATGTCCTCGAACCAGACTTCGGCGATGCCGTCGAAGGGGCCGTCGTCGGCGATCGCGTGGTTCTGGATGTAGCGTTGGAGGCCGGGGATGCGGCAGACGAACTCGGGGTGGCGGTTGCGCCAGTAGTCGTGGAACGCGGCCGGCTCGAGGTCGGGGCGGCGCTTGAAGAAGGTGGCTTGCTTGATCATGGGTGCTCCAGGCGCGTTGACCGCACGGAGTTCAAGTGTACTCGCCGCACCCGCCCAATAGCCTCTTGCGCCGGAGCGCGGAGGCGCCCCGTGGGCTGCTACAGACTCGCGGGAGCAACCTCGATCGCGGACGGCGGTGGCGTGCGTGCACCCTCGAACAGGCCCAAGGCGCGCGCAGGGCCCTCGGCCTGGTCCGGTTGCATGCCCGTCTTGCGCAAGGCGTCGCAGAGTTCCAGCGTGTCGACCACGGGTTGGCTCATGGCGGGTCCCTCCTCCAAGAATAACGAATGTGTCCGGGGGCCGCAGTCGGGCCGTGCCGGCGGCCAATTCAAAACGCCCGCTCACACCCTGTCTGTAGGAAGTCCCGGATTGCGGCTGTGGGAGTACGCCGGCTGCGTGCCCTCTGCCGTGACCGCCGCCAGGCACGTCGCTGTCCCGCGCTTCGCTGCCGCGCGTGCACCAACGCGCACCATGGCACAATCCCGCGTGGCCGAGATGGCCGAACATCGATCGCGGACACCGCTGGTGAAGGCTCCATGGACGCGCGTTTCTTCGTAGGGCAGATCGTCGCGCACAACCGGTTCGGGTACCGGGGCGTCGTGGCGGGCTTGGACCCGTGCTTCTCGCTCAGCGAGGAGTGGTACGAGGAGGTCGCACGGAGCCGGCCGCCGAAGGACCGGCCCTGGTATCACTTGCTGGTGGACGGGGCGATGCACACCACCTACGTGGCGGAGCGGCACCTCGACCCGAGCGAGGACGCCTCGCAGATCGACCATCCCCTGCTCGGGACGCACTTCGACCGGTTCGACGGTACGCGGTACTACGCCACGGCGCGGCCCCACTGACCGGGCCGGCAGCCTCGGGCCGGGGACGTACCCGCAAGCCGCGACGGAGCAGGCCCGTCCGTCACAGCCCGAACGACGGCGCCGCGTTGTCCCAGAAGATCTTGCGGATGCTCTCCTCGGAGAGGGGCTGCTGCTCGAGGCGCTCCATGCCGAGCGGCCACGTCCCATCCGGGTGCGGGTAGTCGGTGTTGAAGGCCACGTACTCGTCGCCGACCAGTTCGCACACCGCCGGCAGGGTCATCTCGTCGCCGCGGCACGCCACCAGGAAGTTCGACTTGAAGTACTCGGTGGGGCGCTTCTTCAGCTCCGGATGCTCCGCGTTGCCCGAGAACTCCCAGTGCTGCTCCATGCGCTGCAGCCAGTAGGGCAGCCACCCGGCGTCCGCCTCGACGTGCACCACGCGCAGCTTCGGGTGCCGCTCGATCGTGCCGAACCAGATGAGGCTCATCATGGCGACCATCGCCTCGAAGGGATGCGCGATGATGTGGCCGGAGGTATGCGTCTCCATCCGGTCGCCGTAGGAAGGCAGGTGCGGCGACCCCGAGTCGTGGATGCACATCGGCAGACCGATCTCCTCCAGCGCGTTCCACAGGGGTTCGTAGCCCTCATGGTAGAGGTTGCGGTCCTCCACCGGGTTCGGACGGACGTAGAAGCAGGCGGCGCCGGCGGCCGCCGTCCGGCGCGCTTCCTCGATCGCGAGGTCCGGCGCCTGCACCGGCAGCATCGCCGACATGCGCAGGCGTTCCGGGGCGTGGCCGCAGTACTCGAGGCTCCAGTCGTTGTAGGCGCGGCAGACCGCGGCCAGCAGCTCGGTGTCCTCGAACGGCTTGCCGAGCATCTGCCCGCCGACGGTGGGGTAGATCACCTGGGCGTCGACGCCGTGCTCGTCCATGTCGTGAACGCGGCTCTTCGGGTCGAAGCCGGCGGCCCGCGCCGCCTCGTGCTTCTCCATGCCGCGCGCCGCCGCCTCGAGGAACTCCCTGGAATGCATGGGGTAGTTGCCGTCCTGCTTCGTGATCGGCTCCCCCTCGACCATCATCCCCGGACGCCCATTGCCCATGTCGCCGATGCGCGGCGCGCGGTCGGCGAAGTTCGGGTCGATGTAGTCGCGCCAGATGGACGGCGGCTCCATCTGGTGGGAATCCGTGTCGAGCACGCGGAAACCGTTGCGCATGGCGTCTCTCCCCAGGTTCGCTCAAGCCCGGTAGCTTATCGTATTCTCCCGTTTTGCGGCCCCTTGCCGGCCGCGGTACCGCGCTCGGAAGACCCGCCATGAACGACGACCACCAGCACCAACACCCGCCCTCCCCGATGGCGCTCCGGGTGAAGGCCCTCGAGACCGTGCTCACGGAGCGCGGCATCGTGGATCCGCAGGCCGTCGACGCCGTGCTCGACCTCTACGAACACCAGGTGGGCCCGAGGAACGGCGCGCAGGTCGTCGCCCGGGCCTGGACCGATCCGGCCTACCGGGCGCGCCTGCGGGAGGACGCCACCGCGGCGATCGGCGAGATGGGGTTCCTCGGCATGCAGGGCGAGCACATGGTGGCCGTCGAGAACACGCCCACCGTGCACAACGTCGTCGTCTGTACGCTCTGCTCCTGCTACCCCTGGTCCGTGCTGGGGCTGCCGCCGGCCTGGTACAAGTCCCATGCCTACCGGAGCCGGGTGGTCATGGAGCCGCGGGCCGTGCTGCGGGAGTTCGGCGTGGATCTTCCCGAGGACGTGGAGGTGCGCGTCTGGGACAGCACGGCCGAGGTACGCTACCTCGTCGTTCCGCAGCGGCCCGCCGGGACGGACGGGCTCGACGAGCCGGCCCTTGCGAACCTCGTCACGCGCGACTCCATGGTGGGCACGGCCGTCCTGCCCGACGCGGGTTCCGCGGCATGAACGGCATCCACGACATGGGGGGCATGCACGGCTTCGGAGCCGTGGATCCTACCGACTCCGAGCCGTGGCACGATCACTGGGAAAGCAGGGTCTTCGCGCTGACGCTCGCCGCCTCGCGCCACCTGCGCTCGAACCTCGACCGCGGACGCTTCCAGCTCGAGACCCTGCCGCCGGACGCTTACCTGCGCGGCTACTTCGAACGCTGGTTCGCCAGGCTCATCGACCAGGCCGAGGACGCGGGTTTCATCGACGCGGCAAGCCGCGCGGCCATCGACCACGGCACCCCTGTCCCCGCCCGCACCAAGGACAGGGAACCGTTGCCCGCCGAGGCCCTGGTGCACGTCGCCGCGACCGGGCGACCTACCGCGCGCGATATCGGCACCGCACCCGTCTTCGCCGTCGGCGAGGCCGTGCGCGCCAGGAACCTGCACCCCGCGGGACACACCCGGCTGCCGGGCTACGTGCGCGGCAAGGCCGGCGAGGTGATCGGCTACCGGGGGGCGCACGTCTTCCCCGACTCGCACGCGGCGCTCGAGGGCGAGGATCCGCGGCACCTCTATGCCGTACGGTTCTCCGCCGCCGCGCTCTGGGGCAACGCGGCGCCGCCCGGAGACAGCGTCACCCTGGATCTCTTCGAGCCGTATCTCGAGGCCGCGGCGTGAGCGCCGAGGCTGCCCGGTCCGGTCCGTTCGCCGCGGCGCTCGCGGCGGAAGGCCGGGCCTTCGACGAGCCCTGGCAGGCCGAAGCCTTCGCCCTGGCCGTGGAGCTGCACGCGGCGGGCGTGTTTTCGTGGCCCGAGTGGTCGCAGGCGCTCGCAGTGGAGATCGCGACCCTCGCCGCGCGCGGCAAGGAGGACTACTTCCTGTGCTGGCTGAACGCCGTCGAGAGCCTGCTGGTCGCCAAGGGCGTCGCTTCGCGAGACGAGCTGGCGGGCCTTGCCGCGGCCTGGGGCGAATCCTGGCGGGCGACGCCGCACGGGCGGCCCGTGCCCGCGCCGGTAGCGCCACGCCGCCCGTGAGGCGCTGTTAGGATGCATGCAGCCGCCAGCCGGCGCGGCTCGGCAAGCGGGCTCCCCGGATAAGGAGGACACGTGAGATTCGGATTGCGCTACTGCAACATCGGGCCCTTCGTCGACCCGGCCAACGCGGTCGAACTGGTACAGGCCGCCGAGGAAGCCGGCTTCGAATCCGCCTGGACGGTGGAGCACACGGTGGTGCCCGCCGGCTACGAGTCGCAGTATCCGTACTCGCCGAACGGCCGCATGGGGCCGCGCGACGACCTCCCCATCCCGGACCCGCTCATCTGGATGTCCTACATGGCCGCGGTGACCTCCCGCATCCGGCTGGCGACCGGCATCCTGATCCTGCCGCAGCACAACCCGGTCATCACCGCGAAGCAGGTGGCGAGCCTCGACAGCATGTCCGGCGGACGCGTCGTGCTCGGCATCGGGGTCGGCTGGCTGAAGGAGGAGTTCGACACCATCGAAGCGCCTTTTGACGAGCGCGCCGAGCGCACGGACGAATACGTCGCCGTCATGCGCGCCCTGTGGAGCATGGAGACGCCGACCTTTCACGGCAGGTTCTTCGACTTCGAGAACGCCTACTGCAAGCCGCAGCCGCCCGGCGGCCGCGTACCGATCGTCGTCGGGGGCCATTCGAAGGCCGCCGCGCGGCGCGCCGGGCGCCTGGGGGACGGGTTCTTCCCGGCGCGCGGGATGCCCGAAGACCTTATCGCCCTGGCCCGCCGGACCGCGAGCGAGCACGGCCGCGATCCCGCGGAGCTCGAGATCACGATCTCCGTGCCGTCGGACCTCGACGCGCTCGACCACCTCGCCAACCTCGGCGTGTCTCGGGTCCTGGTGCCCGTCACGCCGTTTCCGGGCATGGCCGCGACGGTGGGCACGCCGGAAGAGGCGCTGGCCTGGAAGTCGCGCATCGAGCGCTACGCCGATGCCTGAGGCGCTCGACCATGGGCTGCGCCGACAGCTCGAGACCCTCGAGGCGAAGGTCGCCGGCGGCGAGGCCCTCGCGGGGTGGAAGGTGGGGCTCACCTCCGGACGCTCCCGCGACGCGATGGGCGCCGGGTTCCGACCGTTCGGCTACATCCTCGAGAGCCGCGTGTTCGAGAGCGGCGCCGCGCTCCCGCTGGCGGAATTCGCCGCCATCGGCGTGGAGAACGAGGTGTGTTTCACCATCGGCGACACGATCCGCTCCGACGGCAGCGCGGTCGGCCGGGACACCGTGGCCGGCTCGGTAGCGGGCGCGGCCCCCGGTTTCGAGATCAACGAACCGCGCCTGCCGGCGGACGCGTCCCCGGCGGACCGCCTGGCCGACAACCTGTCCCAGTGGGGCATCGTGGCGGGGGCGCCGCGCCCGGTCGCGGACATCGATTTCGATGCTCTCGAAGTCACGCTGTCCTGTGACGGCGAGGCGGTGGAGACCGTCGCCGCCGCCGGCCACATCGACGATCACTTCGCCTCCCTCGCGGCCCTCGCCACGCAGCTCGGCCGCTTCGGACTGGCGCTGGAGCCGGGCCAGCGGGTCATTACCGGGGCTTTCGGACGGCGTCCGGTGTCGGCCCCTTCGCGCTGGCGCGGCGACTTCGGCGCCGCCCTTGGAACCGTCGAGGTGACGTTCACATGAAAGTTCTCATCATCCCCGGGCTCACGCTGCGCGAAGTCACGGAAGCCGACCTGGCCCGCATCCGCTCGGCCGCCGGGGACGCGGACATCGTCGTCGCGGAGTTCCGGGACGCGATCCATCACATGGCCGACGCCGACGTGGTGCTGGGCTTCGTCACCCGCGAGATGTTCCTCGCCGCCGGCCGCCTGCGCTGGGTGCAGTCCATCTCCTCCGGCGTCGACTCGTTCATGTACGACGAGTTCCGCGACAGCGACGTCGTCCTCACCAGCGAGAAGGGCCTGGTCGGTGAACACCTGGCCGACCACGCGTTCGGACTGCTCCTCATGCTGACACGCCAGCTCGCCACCGCCCTGAAGCACGGGCCGGACGCCTGGAACCACCGCCCCGAGATGCGGCGCCGGGAGATCGAGCTCACGGGCACGACGATGGGCATATTCGGCTTCGGCGGCACCGGGCGCGCGATGGCCCGGCGCGCGGCCGCGTTCGGCATGACGGTCAACGCTCTGGATCGCGAGCCCGTGCCGGCGTCTCCCGAGGTGGCGACCGTGTGGGGACCGGAGCGGTTCGACGACCTGCTTGCGGCCTCGGACGTCATCGCGGTCTGTTGCCCGCTGACCGACGAGACCCGCGACCGTTTCGACGCCGCGGCGTTCGCGCGCATGCGCTCGACGGCCTACCTCGTCAACGTGACGCGGGGCGAGGTGATGGTCGAAGAGGACCTGGCCGACGCGCTGGAGTCCGGCGAGATCGCGGGCGCCGCCCTCGACGTGGCGCCGCGGGAGCCCCTGCCTGTCGACAGCCGCCTCTGGGGCTTGCCGAACGTGGTGATGACGCCCCACACGGCGGGTGCCAGCCAGTTCCGCGCCGGCCGCAATCTCGACCGCTTCGTCGACAACCTGGCGCGGTTCCGGGCGGGGGAGCCGCTCGAGGGCGTGATCGACAAGAGGCTCGGGTACTGACGGGCCATGGGCGTTCCTTTGATGCCACAACGCCTGTCGCATGGAGGCGAATGGCGGCGAACGACGGCGAGTGACATCCGCAGCCAAGTGATCAACGGCGCTCCCTCCTTCGGTCGGATCAGCCGCCCACAGCCACCGGGATGTCAGCGGCGAATCGACCCGCCTCCTCCAACCGAGCCGCGACCGTTGGCCATCCGGCCGCAATGAGAGGCAGTCCTTGCCGATAGTCCTCCTGAGACTTGCGCAACCTCCGGTCCAACGGCATCTGCCCGAGTTGATCTTCCGGATTGCTCCTGCACTCCCAGTCCGACCTCCCAACCAGCGGGTTATCCTCCCAGACGGCCGCCACGACCCACGCTTCCATGTTCATTGACGGAATGCACAAAACCAGCTTGCGACAAGCCGCAGGTCCCCCAAGCCAATCCATGACCACTTCACGCAAAGCGTCGGTGGTGTCCCGGGGCGGCGGACAGGGGCTGGCGCAAGGCAAGTTGTCGTTCGTGGGGTTCACTATCCCCGCACTCTGATAGTCCTTCCGTGCCACATCCGCGTCGACGTGAACAACGAGGATATCGTTGTGATCAAGCACTCGCGACCCGGCAACGCTGCCCAGCCCTTCCATCGCAGCTTGCCGGCACCAGTGGTACACACCGCCCCAGCCTCCAGCCAGGCCTTCGGGGGCGAATGCGGCGGACAGGTCAGGACGCAACACGTTGAGCACGACGTCGCGTTCCGGATACATCGCATTGAGGATCGCTTCCAGCACGATGCGGTCGGTCGGGCCCTCCACCGCGACTGCTACCCGGAGGGTTTCAGACATCCGGCACCCCGCCGAGGTGGCCCATCACCCAGAGCCGGGACAAGGTCCAGCCATCCGCCGCCCTTGCCAGCAACTCATCGTCTACCTCGATTCTGCGTATAGTGGTTCTTCCAGTGGTCGTTCTTGAGACCGTGAACAACCGAATTCGGTCATCCTGGAGTGGCAGCCCATCAAGGATCAGTGGATTATGGGTGGTTAGCAGGATCTGTCGAGCCACTTGCGCTTCGTTGGCGCTGACATACCACTGGCAGAGGCGGCCCACGAGCGCCTTGGCCAGCCTGGGATTCAATCCTTGGTCCGCATTGTCCACGCTGCAAAGCGTTGGGCTGTCCGGGTGCGCGGCGAGCACTCCAAGAAACAGCACATGGAGTGCACCTTCGGAGACGTCCTGCCCCGACAGGACATTACGTCCGTCCCTCATGTATCGATCACGAAAGCGAACGGTGTAGGCAGATGACGCTCCAGCCGGCGAGTCCGTCCTGCGGTTCAAGCGAGAATAGCTGTATGCGGAGGCCCAATCTATGAGTCCGCGGATGTCTCGAGAGATACAATTCGCCAAGCTGTTACGATCTCGAGACATCCTCTTGAAATCAGCCAACGCAATCGCGAGGTTACCTCCCGCCAAGCCAAGAGGGATCTTCTCCCGACGCTCGGCTTCGACTCCACGAAGTACAGCGGTAGCCGGCGAATAGATAACGTAGCCTTGCAGGGTCTCGAGCAAGCTCAAACCTGGCCCGCCTTCGACCTCCGCGGACTTGAGCGCGGCCAGTCCCCGTTTTGGGTTGTAACCTCTTTGTCTAACGGAACGTCCGAGGAGTTTATCTGCTCCGTCCATCCACAGTTCAGTCTTGTACCGCCATGCAGGTTCGGGGCTCTTGAGAGGATTGTGCAAGGTCACCTCGTACCTTGCCTCGGCACTTTCCGCAGAAAAGTACAAGTGCGGCAGAGCTCGCCTGCCCCGTCTAGGCGGGAACGCCGTCTTGTATAAGCTCGGCGTTCCAGGGCGCACACCCCGAGCAAGCAAGGCATCGGTGTCAACCATCCCATTCGCAGCAGCAGAGAGAACTCCCAGTCCCTCGAGGAGGTTGCTCTTGCCACTCCCATTGGCCCCGATGAACACGTTCACCAAGCCGAGTTCGACGGCAACGTCCTCAACGGACTTGAACGCCTTCATCGTCAACTTGCGGAGCACTCTGCCTCCAGCCCTCTGTAGGGCGCGCACATACACGGGGATATGTTACTGCATCGCCGCAAGCAGCCCGAGCGCGAGCGTTCTGGCTCCGGTTCGCTCGGCTACGGAGCCGCCTTCCCAAGCAGCGAGACCCGAACCGAGGCGCCGCGGTCCGAAGACACCAGTTCGATGGTGCCGCCGGCGTTGCGCACAAGGGCACGGCTGATGGCGAGCCCGAGTCCCGTGCCGCCCCGGTCGCGCCGCGTGGTGAAGAACGGCTCGAACACGTGGACGCGGTTGCCTTCGGATACGCCCTCCCCGTCGTCGTCCACCCGCAGTTCCACGTTTCCGCCGTCGCAGCCGGCGCATACGCTCACGCGGGTCGCCCCATGCGCGAGGGCATTGTCGACCAGGTGCGTCAGTACGGCCTCCGCCGACGAGCGCCCGATGCGGCACGGCGCCGTCCCGGGCCCGACGTCGACGGCGCCGTTGGCGAGCCCGCGCGCGACCTCGAGCACGTCGGTGACCTCGTCGCCGGCGTCGGACATGTCGGCGCGCGCCAGTTCGAGAAGCCGCTGCGTCAACCTGTCGAGACGTTCGACATCCGACGCCACGTTGCCCAGAAAGTGCGTCCGTTCCGCCTCGCTCATGTCGTCGAAATGATCCCGCAGGACCTCCACCGCGCCCTGGATCGCCGTGATGGGCGTCTTGAACTCGTGGTTGACGTGGCGCGCTAGGTCGCGCACGTAGCCCGCGCGCCACTGCAGGTTCGACGCCATGGCCGCCACGGTGTCGGCCAGTTCCGCGACCTCGCGCACGCGATAGTGGCGCCGCCGCTCGAAGGTGTCCGTCTCGCCCGCCGACAGGCGCTCCGCGTCCTGCGCCAGCCGCCGGATCGGCAGCACGAGGGTGCGCGCGGTGAAAGAAGCGATACCGAACACCACGGCCAGCACCAGGACCGTCGCCTGCAGCAGCAGGAACCACTTGTTGGAAAGTGCGTCGAGAATGGTCGGCGGAGTGTCCCACAGCGTCACCGCGCCGATGATCCGGTCCTCGAGGATGATCGGCTCGGCTACCACCACCAGGATGCCCGCACTCCGGCTGATGGCCGCCACTGGCGCGGTGTCCCTCCCGGGCGTTCGGCGCAATCTGCTGACGCCGGCGCCCCGCAACGCGGCCGCCACCTCTTCGCGGTGCGCGAGGGACAGCCCGCCGTCCCCACCGGTGGTGGCCGTCACCCGGCCGGCGGGGTCGACGACGCGTATCTCGGCACCGGTGCTCGATGCCGCGTCCGTGAGCATGGGCTCCACCTCGGTGCCCACGCGCTGGGCGGCGGCATCGAACTCCGGGGTCGGCAACGCCTCCGGCAGCGGCGGGTAGACGCGTGACTCGGCCAGGTCGAGGGTGCCGCGGGCTACGCTGCGTTCCGCTTCCCGCAGCCGGCTACGCGCCTCGGCCCCGTCGGCATACGACTCCCCGGACGCGGCTCGCCAAGCTGCTGCCACGAACGCCGCCTGCCCCTGGAGGTCGGATTCGGTCTGCCGCAGCAGGGCGCTCTCGTAGAGGCGTAGCACCTGCACCGCCGCCACCGGCAGCACCAGGACGAACAGGCTGACGACCAGGAGGACGGTGCGAAGCCTGAGGCGGAACATTACTCTCTTCTGCGAGGGGCAGGCCCCTCGCGCTGTTCCTTCTTGCGAGGGGCGAGCCCCTCGCGCTCCCCGGCTGAGGGCTCTTGCATGCGAGGGGCGAGCCCCTCGCGCTCCCCGGCTGAGGGCTCCTTCATGCGAGGGGCGAGCCCCTCGCGCTCCCCGGCTGAGGGCTCCTCGAAGCTCAGGCGGTAACCCACGCCGTGCACCGTGCGGATCGGGTCGCTGCCGCGCTGCCGGAGTTTCTCGCGCAGGCGCCGTACGTGGCTGTCGATGGTGCGCTCGCTCACCACGCGCCGCGTGAGATAGGCGCCGCGCATCAGCGTGCCGCGGTCGACGACCGTCCCCGCGTTTCTCGCGAAGGTCTCGAGCAGCCCGAACTCCGTGCCGGTCAGCGGCAGCGCGTCGCCGTGCAGCAGCGCGCGGCGACCCGGCGCGTCCACCACCAGGGGGCCGACCACCACTTCCGAGACCGGCTCTTCCGCCCGGGCGTCGATCCCGCGAAAGGTCGCGTGCACCCGCGCGACCAGTTCGCGCGGGCTGAAGGGCTTGGTGACGTAGTCGTCGCCGCCGGCATCGAGGCCCGCGATACGGTCGGCCTCCTCGTCCTTGGACGAGAGGAAGAGGATCGGCACGTTGGAGGTCCGCCGAATGGCCCGGCACACGTCGACGCCGTCCACTTCCGGCATGAGCACGTCGAGCACCACGAGGTCCGGAAACTCATGCCGGAACGCGTCGAGGGCGGCGCGCCCGTCGGCCGCGTCGAGCGTTGCGAAGCCGGCGCGGCGCAACGCGAACGACACCACGTCCCGGATGTGCGCGTCGTCGTCCGCGATCAGGATCCGCCGCATCCCGGCGCGTCCGGCGCGTTCAGCTCCAGCGGTCCCACCGCAACGTCTCCTCGACGGGCATGCGGGTCACCGGACCGAAGTTCCCCATCGGGTAGCCCACGGGGATGAGGGCGAACGCTTCGATGTTGTCCGGCAGCGCCAGCACGGCCCGCGCCGCGCCCCGGTCGGACAGCCCCAGGGTCGTCGGGGCGGCGCCGAGGCCCAGCGCACGGGCGACCAGCAGGAGGTTCTGCACGGCGGGCCAGATCGAACCGCCGCCCATCGCGGCGGCGCCGCGCGGAACGGGTTCGGCGAACTCGTAGCAGGCGATGACGAGGACGGGGACGTGCTGCAGGTTCTCCGTCTGCCACAGCACCGCGTCGAGCATGCGCTGGCGCTTGTCCGCGCCCTGGTGGGGCAACGCCGCCGGACGCCCCGAGTCCGGGCCGATGTAGGCCGTCACCGCCTGCTTGTTGAGCGCCGCGAGCTTCGCGCGCTGATCGGCGTCGCGCACGACGATCCACCGCGCGCCCTGGACGTTGGAGCCCGTCGGCGCCTGGTTCGCCGCGTCGATAAGCTTGAGGAGCAGGTCCTTGGGGACCGCGTCCGGCTTGAGCCGCCGCATGGCCCGGCAGTGGTAGATGGTCTCGAAAATCCCCATTTCCTCGGACATGACCGCTCCTTTCCGGTGGCGTGCCGCACAAGTGTCTTTGACACCCGCGCACGTAATCGCTTCACATAATACGGTCACGGGGATCGGTTGGGGGAGACGCAAGGACATGGCAGGATCGCTCGAGGGCATACGCGTCATCGACATGACGACGATCTACTCCGGCCCCATCGCCGCCTCGATCCTCGGCGACCAGGGCGCCGACGTGATCAAGGTGGAGGCCCCCGCCGGCGACGCCATGCGGCGACCGTTCCGGCTGTCCCGCAACGGCCTGTCCGGCTCCTTCGCCATGATGAACCGCAACAAGCGCTCCATCGTCATCGACCTCTCCGGGGACGCGGGCAAGGACGTTCTGCGCCGTCTTGCCCGATCCGCCGACGTGGTGATGGAGAACTTCCGCCCCGGCGTGATGGAGCGCCTCGGCCTCGGTTTCGACGACCTCCGCAAGGACAACCCGCGTCTCGTCTTCGCCTCCATCAACGGCGTCGGGCCAACCGGGCCGTATTCGAAACGGCGCGTCTACGACGCCGTGATCCAGGCCATCTCCGGCATCGCGACCCTGCAGGCGGACCCCACCACGGACACCCCCGTGATGGTCAACACCCTCATGTGCGACAAGATCACCGCCATGACGGCGGCGCAGTCGATCTGCTCCGCGCTCGTCGCCCGGGAGCGGACCGGCGTCGGACAACGGGTCGAGGTGTCCATGCTCGACGCCAGCCTGTTCTTCCTGTGGCCGGACAGCATGTCGAACTTCCACTTCGTCGGCGACGACGTGCCGAAGGCGCCCTACGGGAGCCACGCCTATTTCGTGCGCAGGACCGCCGACGGCTACGTCGCGACGATGCCGGTGCAGGCCGGCGAGTGGGCGGGGCTGTTTCGCTCCCTCGAGATGCCGAACCTGCTCGAGGACGAGCGCTTCTCGACGCCCGCCGGGCGCCAGGCGCACAGCGCCCTGTTCCAGGAACTCATGAACGAAGGTTACGCGCGGTTTCCGACGGCGGTGCTGTGCGAGCGCTTCGAGGAGAACCAGGTCCCCTTCGCCAAGATCAACTCGCGCGAGGACGTGATCACGGATCCCCAGATCGAGGCGATGGGCGCGCTCCTCGAGGTCGACCACCCGGTGGGCGGAAAGTTGCGCCAGGCGCGGCCTCCGGGCCGGTTCAGCGAGACCCCGGCCGAGATCTTCCGCACCTCCCCGGAGCTGGGCGAGCATACCGAGGAGGTGCTGCGGGAGAGCGGGTTCGGGGACGACGAGATCGCGGGCCTTCGCGAGGCCGGGGTCGTGCGATAGCGCGACCTGACGGGATTCAGGAATCCGAATCGCCGCTGGTGGGCGTTACGACGTACTTGGCCAACTCCTCTCGCAGCACCGGCCGAATCGCCTCGGCCAAGTCCTCGCGTTCCTGTATTCTCGGCGTCGCCTGCGACTCAACGTAAACTCGAAGCGCGGTGTTGATGAGCGTCTGATAGCTGCCGCCTCCGGCGGCACGCACCTGGGCTCGAAACCACTCAAGCACATCGTCGTCTATGCGGATGGTGATGCGCGTCTTGCCAGCGGCTGGCCGCAGGATGGCTCCGCGCGTGCCCTTCGAAAAATCATACTCGGCTTGCATTACGTAAAACTCTATGAATAGGAATAAACAGGGACACTATCGCTCGTTCACATACGCTTCCCTCTCTGACGGCGACGCTAGTGTGCTGTCTCATGAATAGCTTGCGGTTTGCGGTAGCGCATTTTTGTCGCTGGCAAGGCGCGTCCGACGAACAGTGGTAGGCCCCACGTGAGGAGGCGCAACGCCGCCAGCGGCGAAAAGGCGCAGCGCAAACGCGAAGGTATTTGTGAGACAGCACACTAGACGCGCGGAGATGATCCGAACGTTGTCACCTCGCCATGTGTAGCAGACAACTACGGCGCGACCCAAACCGTCCATCCCGATGGCCACGAACCGCTCCTCCCCGCAGCTCGACTCGGCCACGCTTATCGCGAAATCGTCCTCAAAGACGGCAAAAGTATCCGCGAACTCGACGCCGTGTTTGGTCCGGTTGGCTTCGGCCTTGACGGGATCCCATTCGAAACCCATGGGCACACAAGTATGCACACTTGTGCATACAGAGCAAGGCAGACTCCGGGGCGTCGGTCTCGCGTTCTTGGAACGCCGGAGCTCCGCCGGACGACAGCGCCTCTGGTAGCCTCCTCCCATGACGGCAGCCGCGAATGGAGCAGAACATGAGCAATCCCGCCAATCGCAAGGTGATGGTGCGAAACCGGCCCGCCGGCATGCCGAAGCCATCGGACTTCGCTATCGAGACGGAGGAGCTGCCGGTAGTCAAGCCCAACCAGATGCTCCTGCGCACCCGCTGGCTGAGCCTGGATCCCTACATGCGCCCCGGCATGGGCGCCGCCGAGAGCGTGGGCAGGACGATCGTCGGCGGCACGGTGTCCGAGGTCGTCGAGTCACGCGCCGGGGGATGGGTCCCGGGAGACCTCGTCGTCGGCTACTACGGCTGGCAGGAGTACAGCATCGCCGGCGCCGCCGACGTGCAGTGGAACAACGCGGACATCCCCATCCAGAAGTGGGACGCCGCCCTCGGGCCGGCTTCCACGGCCGTCGGCGTGCTGGGGATGACCGGCTTCACCGCCTACCAGGGACTGCTGAACGTCGCCCGCGTGCAGGCCGGCGAGACCGTGGTGGTGAGCGCCGCCAGCGGGGCGGTCGGTCAGGTGGTGGGGCAGCTCGCCAAGATCCGCGGGGCGCGCGCCGTCGGCATCGCCGGGGGTCCCGCGAAGTGCGCCTTCTGCGTGGACGAACTCGGCTTCGACGCGTGCCTCGACTACAAGGTTCCGGGACTCCCCGAGCGGCTCGCGGCCGCGGCTCCCGACGGCGTCGACGTCTATTTCGAGAACGTCGGCGGCGACGTGCTCGAGGCGGTCATCCCCCTGCTGAACGACGGCTGCCGCGTACCCGTCTGCGGCTACATCGCGCACTACAACCTGACGGACGGGGAAGCCCGGCCCACGCCGCCACAACGACTGCGGGAGGCGGGGCTCCCGACCCTGGGCAAGGAGGACCGTACCGACGGGTTCCGCTTCTTCACGTTCGCGGAACTCGCCACGCAGCATCCGGCCGCCGAGGAAGCGCTCGCCGAGATGTCGGGGTGGATCCATGAAGGCCGCCTGAGATACCGGGAGAGCGTGACGGACGGGCTCGACAGCAGCATCGGCGCGTTCATCGGCATGCTGCGCGGGGAGAACTTCGGCAAGACGATCGTGCGCGTGGCCTGACCACCGCCCGGGCAGAGCCGCGCCGTCAGTCCGCCTCGACGAAGCGCACGACGCCGGCGTCGCCGTCTACTTCGACGATCTGGCCGTCCTCGAAGCGGGTCGTGACGTCCTGGATGCCGGTGACGCACGGCTTGCCGTACTCGCGGGCGATCAGCGCCCCGTGCTGCAGCGCGCCGCCGATCTCCAGGATGATCCCGGCGGCGTTCAGAAACAGCGGCGTCCAGCCCGGATCCGTCGTCACCGCGACCAGGATGTCGCCCGGCTGCACGGGCTTCTCGAACGGGTCGTTGAGCACGCGCACCGGGCCGCGCGCGACCCCCGGCGAGAGCGCCCCTCCGACCAGCGCCCCGTCCTCGTAGACCGGCGCCGGACGCAGGATGCGTCCGCGCGAGTCGATGCACATCGGGAAGTGCCGGACCCGCGAGCGCACCCGGCGCGCGAACGCCCCACGTTCGGCCACCGCCGCGCGCACGTCGAAGCCCGGCTCCGCCGCCGCGCGGTCCACGTCCGCCATCGTGAGTTCGAAGACCTGCTCGCGCCGGTCGAGCCGGCCCGCCGCCACGAACTCGTCGGCACGGTGGAGCACGAGCGCGCGCAGCCTTCCGTTCACCTGCATGAGGTGGTGCTTGAAAAGCTCCCGCGCGCTCGCGTAGCGCGTGCAGGTGTCGTAGTACTTCTCCAGGCGCCGCACCTTCCGTCGCGGGAGCGCCGCGCACAGCTCCCGATACGCTGCTTCCCGGCGCGCGATCTGCCGGCGGCGCATGTCGCGGGGATCGAACGCGCCGCCGGAAGCGCGGATGTTGGCCATTTGCCGCAGGGCCAGGGACGGTGCTTCGCCGTACTTGGGATTTGCGAGTTCCATCTCCAGCGGACCCCTGCAGCCGTAGCGGGAGACGAACGCATCCCAGCGCTCGAGGAAGGCCTCGGGCAGCTCGCGAGCGTGGAGTCTGCGTTCGAGCGCGGCCAGGTCCTCGAAGTCGGACGGCGGGAGCGCCATCGCCAGCTCGTAAACGGCGACACCCATCTCGACGATCATGTCGTCCTCGTAGCCGCCACCGCCGATCGTGTCCGCCCAGGCCACCTGTTCCGGCGACTTCGGGTCGGCGAGACCCCGTATGCGGAACATCGAGACGGCGGCGTGGAAGAAGGCGGGGTACGACGATACGGCGATCGTGGAAGCCATGCGCTCCAGGTCCTCGCGGAACGTCTCCACGACGCCCTTCGAAGGATCCGGGGGGCGGGCCAGCCAGGCATCGAGCGCCGCGATCGCGCCCGCGTAGTCCCGGTCGAACCGCGCGCGGTTCAACGCCGGGCGCAGGAGCGTCGTCACCGCACGCCGACCGTTCCAGAGCAGGCGCGGCAGATGCCCGAGCAGTCGCAGTCCCCGTACGTGCCGGGGCGGCGCCTCCAGCCGGTATCGGTCGATCTCCGAGGACAGGAGGACCTGCGCCATGAGCTGGTTCTTCTCCTCGCTGAGCTTCGCGAGCTGCTCTTCGTTGTCTCCCACCAGGTGCAGGTACATCGACATGTCCATGTACATGCGGCCGGCACCCACGTGCAGGCCCCAGGCCCCGCAGTCCAGCGAACCCGGCGGGCGGTTGACCAGCCACGCCACGATCATCCTGAGGAGGGTCTCGATGGCGTCGTCGGCCATGGGCGAGGTGGGCTCGCTCATGGTGATGCCTTCGGTGAGGTAGCCGTCCATGTAGAGCCTGCGCGGCTGCCCCGGCGCCGTCTGCAGCGACTCGTGCAGCGGCACGTAGGCGGTCACGGGACGCGCCTGCAGGACCCGCAGACGGCCGTCGGCAAATGCCCACTCCACGTCGACCGGCTCCGCGTAGAGCGCTTCGATGCGCTTGACCGTTTCCGTGAGCTCCGCGATACGGTCGCCGTCGAGGCTCGGTTCGTCCGGCCGGTCGCCCCCCTTGTCGCCCAGACGCCGCTCGACGACCTCCCCGGATACCGCGTCCACGACCACCGTGTCCGGCGTGATCTCGCCCGTCACCAGCGCGTCCCCGAGCCCCCAGCTCGCGTTGATGAGGACCTCGTCGAAGTCGTTGGTCAGGGGGTTGAGGGAGAAGGCGACCCCCGCGACCTCGCTGTCCACGAGCTCCTGCACGATCACGGCGATGGAGGGGTCGAGGGCGTCGAAGCCGCGCTCCACCTTGTAGAGCAGGACCCTCGCGTCGAGACAGGAGGCGAAGCAGGTGCGCACCGCGTCTTCGAGGGACGCCCCGTCGACGCCGAGCACGGTTTCGTAGAGCCCGGCGAAGGACGCGCCGGACAGGTCCTCCTCCGGCGACGACGAACGCACGGCGTAACTCGACTCACCCAGTTCCGCGGCGGCGCGGTCGAGGGCCGCACGCTGCTCCGAATCGGCGGGCAACGTCCCCGCGAACGCCTTGACCCGCTCGCAACGCCCATCGAGATGGGCGCCCTTTCCATCGTCGGCTTTCGCCCGCGCCGCTTCCAGGACGGACGCCCACTCCGGGGACGCCCGGACCTGCGCGAGCCAGGGCTCGAAAAAGGCCGTCGTCAGCACCACCCCCGGCGGCACTTCGAAGCCCGCCTGGCACAGTCGGATCAACGACGCGGCCTTGCCGCCGACTTCCTGTAGCGGCCCGGCTTCCGCAGTCGAGAGCGGCATCAACGCGACCAAGCGAACCCCCGTCCCCTGCAACCTCTTGCGCATGCTACACGGTGGGGACGCCCTTGCAGCGGCCGTGCGACCGGACTTGACTGGCTAGGCAGACCGGACAAACTAGTCTGCAACCAGTTGCCATCTCCCGAAGTTGCTGGAGCAGGTCAGCAAGGGCGCTTCCTTCACGATCACGAAGCATGGCTGGTCGGAGGATTCGACGGACGAACGCTGGGCGGACCGGCTGGTAATCGAGACCAATCTCGTCAGCGCGTGGAAAGCGCTCGTGGACCGCTACCTGCAGCGCGCCGAGACGCCTTTCTTCGTGGACCCCGCGACATTGCGGCGCGAGGACCGCCCACCGGACTACATCGCCTTCCGAGAGGCGGCGATCAACCTGCTGATACACCAGGACTACGCCGACCATACACGCACGCCAGTGATCCGCTTCTTCGAGGATAGAACGACGCTCTGGAACCCCGGTGATGCCTACGCGTCGGCCGAAGAACTCCTCGAACCCGGTGATCGGGAGGTTCGCAACCCGAGGATCGTCGGCGCCTTTCGGCGCATCGGGCTGAGCGAACAGGCGGGCACCGGCATGCGCGCCATCTATCGCAACTGGCGGCAACTCGGGCGCGTGCCACCCGTCGTCGACAACGACCGGGCGCGGAAGGCGTTTCGGGTGACCCTCCTCAAGGAAGAACTCCTGTCCGAGGAGCAACTCCTCTTCCAAGCAAGCCTGGGGGTTCATCTGAACGAAGCGGAAGCCGGCGCCTTCGCCCTCGTCTGCCGCCAGGGTAGGGTCCGTCCGCTCGACATACGCATGGTCGCAGGTCTCTCCAGTGCCGCCGCGCGGGCGGTTCTCGAGCAGTTGGCAGTCCAGGGTCTCGTTACGTCCGTGGGTAGCGCCGACGCACCGATCTTCAGCCTCGCCGAGCATCTTAGGGGACGGCTCGACCCGACCGATCCGGACGCTGACGAAGCTCAAGCCGCAGCATCGGGCTTGGTCACTGACCAAGTCCAGCCCGGGCGTGGGGACATGTCCACTGCACAAGCTGACGCAGATCCCGACGACTTGTCCACTGCACAAGCTGGCTCCGGTCCGACCGGCTTGTCCAGTGCACATGCCGGGCTCTCCGGCGACCTGTCGGCGACCTGTCGGCGACCTGTCGGCGACTCAGGAGAATATCCTGCGGTTCTGCGACACGCCGCGCCGACTGACCGAGATCATGCACGAACTGGAGCTGGTCAATCGCGGGTATTTCAAGAAGCGTCACCTCGATCCCCTGCTGGCCGGCGGCGTGTTGCGCATGGCCCATCCGGACCAACCGAAACACCCCCGCCAAACCTACGTGCTCACGGATGCCGGGGTCGCACTGAAGAGCCGACGTATGGCAAAGGCTGATGACCCGAGGAGACCGCGTGGCCCGTGACAACCCCGGCGACCGGCTGTTCCGCCATCCCTCCGGGCAGGATGAGATGTTCGAAAAGTCCTACGAGGAGAAACTGGAAGCGCAACGAGCCGAGCCGGTGGAGTGCCTCGGCCTGACCTTCGAGAACGACGATGCGCGTCGGTCTCACTTCCTCCGCGAGCTCCGCGAAGGGCTGGAGGAGTTGCATGCGAAACTCGGGGACGTGCCGTTTGGCGGTATCGACGATGCCGTCGCCCGGATGGCGACAATGGAGCACTGGCCCATGGACAAGGATGCCGGGCTTCGTCAACTCGCCGAGCGCATGGCTGATGCGGACCCCTCCAAGGATCTGCTCCAACGCTGGAAGGACCAAACCGGCTTTCCCCACGGCGACATCGACGACATTCTCGCGCTCTCGGACCCGCCCTGGCACACGGCCTGCCCGAACCCGTTACTGAACGCGTTCGTGGAGACACACGCCAAGCCCTACGATGCCGAGGAACCGTACCGCCGCAAGCCGTTCGCCGTGGACGTCAGCGAGGGCAAGAAGCACCCGATCTACCGAGCACATGGCTATCACACCAAGGTGCCGCACTTGGCGATCGTGCCCTCGATCCTCCACTACACCGAGCCCGGGGACCTGATTCTGGACGGCTTCGCCGGCACCGGCATGACCGGTGTAGCGGCCCAGTGGTGCGGGACCGCGCCGGAGAGCTATCGCAAGGATCTCGAAATCCTGTGGGCCAAGCAGGATTTCGGCGAGCCTCGGTGGGGCGTTCGGCGCACCATCCAGAACGATCTCTCGCCGCTGGCCGGGTTCATCGCCGCCAACTACGGCCTGCCGTTCGACGTCGATGCGTTCGCCGAAGCCGGCCGCACGTTGCTCGACGACGTCGAGGCCGAAATCGGTTGGATGTACGAGACTTCGCACACCGATGGCGAAACCAAGGCCCGGATCGACTATACCGTCTGGAGCGAGGTGTTCCGCTGTCCCGAATGCGCCACAGAGGTGGTTTTCTTCGACGAGGCTCTGGACCGAGCGACCGGTCGGGTGCGGACCGAGTTTCCCTGCCCCGACTGCGACGCCGAACTGAACAAGGACCGGTTGGCGCGCGTGTTCGGGTCGGCTCTGGACGGGGCCACCGGCGAAGTGCGGCAACGCGTGGCCTTTAGACCAGCATTGATCCGATACACGTTGGGCCGCGAGAAGTTCGAAAAGCAGCCGGATGCCGATGATCTTGCCCGCGTCGACCGCATCGCCCGGCTTCCGCTTGCGCCGGAAGTCCCCACGAACCGTCTACCGACCGAAGACATGTATCACGGCTCGCGCCTGGCGCCGAAGGGCATCACGCACGTCCATCACTTCTTCCTCCCCCGCGCCGCGCACGCCCTGGCGGCAATGTGGCGTAGAGCCAACGCGCACACGAATACCCGCGTCCGCCACATGTTGCTCTACTTCGTGGAGCAGGCCGTTTGGGGAATGTCCATCCTCGCTCGGTACGCGCCGACGCACTATTCACAAGTCAATCAGTATCTAAGCGGCGTCTACTACGTAGGCTCTCAGATCTCCGAGGTCTCCCCGCGATACAACCTCGGCAACAAGCTGTCCCGACTGGTCAAGACCTTCGGCCAAGCCCAGGCCCGACAACCCTCCGGTTGCGTCACGACCGCAAGCACCACGGCATGCCTTGGCATCCCGGACAACTCGGTGGACTACGTCTTCACCGACCCGCCGTTCGGCGAGAACATCTACTACGCCGACCTCAACTTCCTCGTGGAATCCTGGCATCGCGTGCTGACCAACGCAGCGCCCGAGGCGATCATAGACCGCTTCAAGAAGAAGGGTCTGCCGGACTATCAACGCTTGATGCAGCGCTGCTTCGAGGAGTATCGGCGCGTCCTGAAACCCGGTCGCTGGATGACCGTGGTCTTCCACAACTCCAGGAACGCCGTCTGGACGACCATTCAGGAAGCCATGCTTGCGGCCGGCTTCGTCGTCGCCGACGTGCGCACGATGGACAAGCAACAGGGTTCTTACCGGCAAGTCACCAGCACGGCGGTCAAGCAGGATCTGGTGATCTCCGCCTACAAGCCGAACGACGGCCTGGAGGAGCGTTTTACGCTTACGAAAGGCACCGAAAACGGCGTTTGGGACTTTCTCCGCACGCATCTCGGCCAACTGCCGGTCTTCGTCGTCAAGGAGGGCCGTGCCGAAGTGATCAACGAACGCGCGTGCTCTTCGACCGCATGGTGGCCTTCCATGTCCTGCGCAACGTCACGGTCCCGGTATCCGTGGGCGAGTTCCTGACGAATCTGGCACAACGCTTCCCGGAGCGCGACGGCATGGCCTTCCTCCCCGACCAGATTCCCGAATATGACCGGCGGCGTCTGGCGGCGGAGCAAGTGGCGCAGTTGGAGATCTTCGTCGTCGACGAGTCGTCCGCCATTCAGTGGCTTCGGCAACACCTCGACCGAAAACCGCAAACGTTCCAGGACCTTCACCCCCAATTCCTGCAGGAGATCGCGGGCTGGCAGAAACATGAGAAGTTGCCCGAACTGTCCGAGATGCTCGATCAGAACTTCCTGCGCTACGACGGCGCGGGAGAAGTGCCCACCCAGATCCACACCTATCTCTCCACAAACTTCAAGGCGCTGCGCAATCTGCCCAGGGACAACTCGGCGCTCCGCACCAAGGCCAAGGACCGTTGGTACGTCCCCGATCCAAAGAGGGCAGCCGATGTGGAGCGACGCCGCACCATTGGGCTCTTGCGCGAATTCGACGACTACG
Organism: Pseudomonadales bacterium; assembly: GCA_963664635.1. Lineage (GTDB taxonomy): Bacteria > Pseudomonadota > Gammaproteobacteria > Pseudomonadales > Azotimanducaceae > VXNE01. Next base: position 4,253,777 of record OY761542.1, read on the forward strand.
AGCATCCCGGCAGAGACGCCTGAAGCTCTTCCGCCTGGAGGCCGTCCGCGCCGGATTCTTCAGGGCCTATCAGGAACGTGACTACTCCACCATCATCGCGGTCACGGAAAAGATTCCCGACGCCGTTCTGCAGGAGGACCAGAAGCTCATGCTCTGGTACGACCAAGCGCTGACGCGCGTAGACTCGGCGTGAACGCCCGGCGCGAGCGTGCGACGGACTGGCGCGAACGCATCCTGAGCGAGTTCACGCCCGAGGTCGCCCGGCTGACGCTCGTCGCGGATCCAGACGGGCTATTGCTCGAAGAGACACTTCTCGACACCATTCGAAGCAGGGGCTTCGAACTCATCCCCTTCGACAACACGGCCGAGTTCCGATTCGCCTACGAATCCGGATTCCGGTCGCATTGGGATCGCGACGCACCCTGTGATCGGGAGGTCGTCGTGCGGCTCGACGTCGTTGACTTCGGCGAACTTCCCCACGATCTCCTCCAGGCCGGCCGGCGGCTGACGTTCAGTCTCGGAAACATCTTCCCGCGCCTGAGCTATCCGGTCGTCGCCGCGCTGGACCGAAGCGACCTCGATGTCCTGTACCGGACGCAGCGGCGCCACCAACCCGGGCGGCTGGGCGACGACGCCACGAAGAACTTCGTCCTGACCCACGTGTTCGACATCACGCCCAGCCTCATCGGGCGCCCGGCCGAACTGTTGCGCGTGCTGTTACGTCGCCACTACCGACGGCAACGGGTGCCGTCCCTCATCGACGAACGACTGATTCGCGTCCTGGAGCAAAACCGCGTTTTCGATGGCTGGCCCCTGGAGACAGTCATCCCCAGCCGGGAAGCCTTCTGGGAATTCCTGCAGCAGCGTTGGCCCCGCTTTCTCGACCGCTTGGCCGGGTCCGCGAAGCGCGGTGTGCTGGATTCGGATGCCTCGCGCGACCCCGCGCTGCCAGAGCCCGCCGAGTTGCCCTTTGGCCACGATGACGTCCGCGTCTACATCGACAACCTGTTCCTGGAGGGGATGTTGCGGCCCGTGCGCCACCGATTTGGCGCCACCCTCTCGAAGGACTGGGCTCGGGTTGGGATCCGTACCGATCCTGTCGAAGACAGTCTGCACCGTATCGAGGGCCTGACCGCGACTATCGAAAACACGATGCCGAAAGCCGGCGCCCGGCACGGGGAGTGGACCGACTTCGCCTATCGCTGGGCGGAGTTCAAGGTCGTCTGGTCGGAAGCGTCCCCATCGGTACAGCCTACGGCCGGTTCACGAGTTGCCGACCTTCGACTGCAAGTCGATGCAGCCTTCCGGGCGTGGATGGAGCGCCGGTACGCGACACTGCACAATCAGCCGCCCAATCCGCCGGTCATGGTGCATCACCTGCCGCGTTTTCTGGCGCGGCAACTGGCCGAGGGTTCCGCCGACAAGGTAGCGCTGGTGGTTGTCGACGGCCTCGCCATCGACCAGTGGATCGTGCTCCGGACGGCTCTCCAAGCACAACGGCCCGAGCTTCGTTTTCGCGAAGAAGCCGTGTTTGCGTGGGTGCCGACCATCACCTCCGTGTCGCGGCAAGCGATATTCGCCGGGAGAGCGCCTCTTTTCTTCCCATCGAGTATCGGGGGCACTGGCCGGGAAGAGTCCTTGTGGACCCAGTTTTGGTCAGAGCAAGCCTCGTCGCCCCGGTCCGCCGCGTATGCCAAGGGATTGGGGAACGGCGCTCTCGATGAGGTTCGTGGTCTCTTGTCGCGGCGTGGGGTCCGCGCCGTTGGACTCGTGGTGGACACGGTCGACAAGATCATGCATGGGATGCAACTCGGCACCGCGGGCATGCACAATCAGGTCCGCCAGTGGGCCGAGCACGGATTCATGGCCGGTTTGTTCGACCTCCTGCTTGACAGCGGATTTGCAGTTTTTCTGACATCGGATCACGGCAACATCGAGGCAGAGGGGTGCGGCAGGCCCCGCGAGGGCGCGCTGGTCGGGGTGCGGGGGAGCGTGCACGCATCTACTCGGACTCGGCCTTGCGAAGCCGGGTCACGCAGGACTTTCCCGATGCGGTGGAATGGCCTCCGATCGGTCTTCCCGACGACTATCTCGGGCTGCTCGCCCCGGACCGTTCGGCATTCGTCGGCACCAAGGATCGCATCGTCGGACACGGCGGCATCTGTCTCGAGGAGGTCATCGTTCCGATGGTCGAGATCGAGCGGGCACCAACATGAAGCGCGAAAATCAGGTTGGCTTCAGCCAGCGGATTCGCCTGGAGTGGCTCCAGTACACCGCGAATCTGGTGCTCGCGGGCAACTCAAGGGAGGCGATCACTGTCGCGCTCGACGAGCGATTGCGAGAGACGCTGTCCGTCGGAAGCCAGGTAGCGAGGGGGAATCGGCACAAGGCCATCACCATCCTGACCAAGGTGTGGGTCAACGTTCCACCGCAGCTCGAGGCCCTGCGAGACGCGGGGCTCCGGCTTCTGCGGAACTCGGATACCCGGGAGGGTATGCTCATCCACTGGTGCATGTGCATGGCCGTGTACCCGTTCTTCGGCACGGTTGCCGGAGTGACCGGTCGAGTGTTGCGGTTGCAGGACAGCGTGAGTGCGGCCCAGGTGCAGGGCCGACTTCGAGAACGGTTCGGCGAACGCGAGACCGTGGCCCGCGCCGCCAGGCGGGTCTTGCGGCTTTTTGTCGATTGGGGCGCGTTGCTGGAGACGGGCCGACCCGGGCTCTATCGGAATGCGGAGCCGCGACCTGCGGACAGTCCGGCCTTGGCCGTTTGGGTCGCCAGGGCCGTTCTCGCATCCCGCGTCAACCAGTCTCAATCCCCAACTGCGCTGCTGCGCGGACCGCAGCTCTTTCCGTTCGAGATAACGCTACCTACCGTGCGAGAACTCGAAGCCTGCGATGCCATCGAGGTCACGCGCCATGGGTTGGACCAGGATGTCTTCCTCGGGCTTGGGGAGACGGCTCCATCAGGTTGACGGCCGCGATGATTCGTGTACCCGCCGGACGAGGTGCCCCCTCGATAGTGTCTCATCTCGAAGTGCCTCAAAGCCGAGAAGCTACGGACCCGACTATGCCGCGCGGGGCCGCCCGAGCGACCGGTTCTCCCCCATCATCCAGACCGGCAGGACGGACAGCAGCAGGATCACCCCGACGTACACGAACGCGTCCCGGTATCCGAGCATGCTGCCCTGGCTCGACACGATCGCCGTGACGTAGCCGAAACTCATCTCGAAGCCCTGGTAGCCGAGGAAGCCGAGGTAGGTGAACTCCTCCTGCACGAGCCGAATGAGTTCCCCCGTGCCGCTGTTGTCCCAGGTCTGCGTGGCGAGCGCCCGGCCCTGGTGCTGCGCGGTCTGCTGGACCAGCGCGAACGACAGGAGGTTGACGCCGAGGGCGCCGCCGAGCTGCCGCACGAAGTTGATCATGCCCGCGCCGTTCGGGATCAGCTCCAGGGGCAGCGCGTTCACGGGCGCCGCGTTCAGCCCGGGGAAGATGAGCGCGAGCCCGGCGCGGCTGATCGCGTACCAGATCACCATGTCCCAGACGGGCGTGAAGGCGTCGACGTTGCGCATCAGCCAGCAGGACCAGGCCGTGACGACCAGGCCGATCGTCAGGAGCACCCGCACCGAGAAACGGTCGGACAGGTAGCCCGACACCGGGAAGAGCGCCGCCATCACGAGCCCGGCGGGGGCCATCAGCAGCCCCGACTCGGTGGGGATGAGGCCCGAGATCGACTGCAGGAAGAGCGGGAAGATGTAGGTGGACCCATACAGCGCCGCGCCGACGGTGAAGGTCACGATGGCGGCGCCCAGGAAGCGCACGTTGCGGAACAGGCGCAGGTCGAGGATCGGCTCGTCGACGCGCGCCTCCCAGAGGATCCACGCGACGAAGCCGATCGCCGTCCCGGCGAGGGCGATCGTCACGCGGTCGTCGTACCAGCCCTCGCTCTGCGCCTCCGTCAGCGCCGTGAGCAGCGACAGGAGGAAGACGCCGCACAGGAACACGCCGACCCAGTCGAACGAGGGCCTCGGCCCCCGCTCCTCGCGGGTCGGAAAGAAGACGAGGGCGAGCGGCATGCTGACCACTGCAAACGGCACGGCCATGAAGAACACCCACCGCCACGACAGGTTGTCGACCAGGTAGCCGCCGAGGGTCGGGCCAAGGGCCGGGGCGAGCACCGTCCCGACGGCCATCCACCCCATGGCCATCCCGCGCCGGTCCACCGGGAACACCTGGGCGATCATGACCATCGACAGCGGCATGATGATGCCCGACACGGCGCCCTGCACGAGCCGGGCCAGGAACAGGATTTCGCCGGTGTTCGCGAGCCCCCCGAGGATGGAAGACACCGCGAACAGCACCATGTTGAAGAGAAACGTGGCGGCGATGCCAAAGGCCCGGATGGCCCACGCCGTCATCAGCATCGTGACCGTGCCCGCCGCCAGGTGGGCGCTCACGAGGTTCTGCGCCTGGTCGATGGTCAGGCCGAGGGCGCCCATGATGTCCGGGATGGCAACGTTGATGATGGTCGCCGTCAGGAGCGTCGCGAAGGAGCCGAGGACGGCGACGCCGGTGACCCAGTACGGATAGCCGGCGCCGTGGCGCTCGTACATCGCCAGGATGCCCGGGGTCGCCTCGATGCCCGGCGGGACCGGGCTCGCCCCCTGTCCGCGCGACCCGTTGGCCACTTACGAATCCGCGCCGTCAGCCTTCGGAATCTTCACCTGCACCATGAGGCCGGGCCGCAGCCGCGGGTCCGGTTCGTCGAACGTCAGTTTCACCTCCACGCGTTGCGTGATCTTGGTGAAGTTGCCGCTCGGGTTCGGGTTCGGCAGCAGGGCGAACTCGCTGGTCGCGGCGTTGCCGATACGCTCGATGGTGGCCGTGTAGGTCCGGTCCGGAAAAGCGTCCACCTCGACCTCGGCGGACTTGCCGACCCGGAGGTGGCGCAGGTCGGTTTCCTTGACGTTCGTCTTCACCCAGTAGACGTCGGGATCGTGCAGCATGAGTACGCGCTGCCCCTGTGCGACGTACTCGCCCGGGTCGATGAACACCTCGTCGATGACCCCGGCGATGGGGCTGCGGACGACGTGGTCCGCGAGTTCTTCCGCCGCGCGGTCGCGCTGCAGGCGCACGCCCAGCCGCTCGCTCTCGAGCCGCGCGAGTTCCGCGCCGAGCATGTCGAGGCGCGCCTGTTCGGAACGCATCTCCGCCACGTCCGCCTCGGCGCCGCGCAACTGCGCCGCGCGGCTCTTCTCCGCCTGTTCCGAGGTGCGGAAGGCCGTGCGGCGCGCGGCCCAGTCCTGCTCGGACAGCAGGTTGCGCTCCCGCAACGTGTCCGCCCGGCGCCACTCGTCCTGCATCGTCTCGCGGATGGAACCGGCCGCGTCGAGGTCCGAGCGAGCGGCCGCGAGTTCCGACTCCGCCGACTCGATGCGGCTCGCCGTCGCCGCGCGCACGTAGGCGGTCTCTAGCTGGACCGCTTCGACCTGCGCGTCGAGGGTCGCGAGGGCCGCGTCGAGTTCGTCCCGCCGGAGGCGCGCCTGGCGGTCGTCCACGACGAGCAGCGGCGCCCCCGCGGCGACGCGTTCGCCCTCCCGCGCCGGCCGTTCCGTCACCCAGCCCGCGACGCGGCTGCTCAGCAGGATCATGCTGGACGCCACGCGGGCGTCCATCACGTAGACGTTCGCGAGCCGGTCGTAGAGCCACCACGCCCCGACGAGAGTGGCGGCCAGCAGCGCCGCGGCCACCGCTGCCGACCGGGGAGCCATGCGTCGGCGTCTGACCGTCGACGCCGTGCGCGCTTCGTCCTGGCCGATACGTGCGACTTCCGCCACGAACTCTCCAGCCGCGCCATCGCGCGGCGCAAAGGGGAATCGTAGCAGACCCGCACCCGCGGACCCTCCGGCGCCAGGCGCCCGGCGGCCCGCCCGTCTGTTCGCCGGCGACCGCGTTGGCGATACTGTGGGCCGCGCTCCCTGCACAACCCGATCCACCGACCATGTACGGCGTCTCCACCGCACGGCTCGTCCCGGCCGTCACCCTCGCGGCCCTGCTCGCGGCTGCCGCGCCGGCGGAAGAGATCGTGGTCGCCTTCGGCGCGGAGCCCACCCAGGTCGAGCCGACCCGCGCCACGGCCGGCGTCGACGCGTACTTCGTCTCGCTCTTCTACGAGCAGTTGCTGAACGTCGACCCGGACCTCGAGCGCGTCAACTGGCTCGCCGAGTCCTGGTCCTTCGAACGGGCCGGCGGCGGGCACGCCCTCTCGGTCAAGATCCGGGAAGGCGTGAAGTTCCACAACGGCGATACCCTCTCCGCACACGACTTCCGGTTCGCCTACGAACGCCAGCGCGACCCGCTGTCGCGCGCGGCGGGCCGCTTCCGCCATGTCCGCGACCTCGTCGTCCGCGACGACCACCGGTTCGACATCGTCTTCGACACTCCGGACGCCGCCTTTGTGCCCTGGAACCTCGCGCTGTGGGCGGTCCCCCGGCGGCACTTCCAGGCCGTGGGGGAAGCGGGCATGCAGGCACATCCCGTCGGCACGGGTCCCTGGGAGTTCGTCTCCCGCAAACCCCGCGAGGAGCTCGTTGTGGAGCGCTTCGAGGACTACTGGAACGCCGACGCCAAGCCTCGCGCGCAACGGCTCGTCATCAAGATCATCCCCGAAGACACCACCCGCGTGGCCGCCTTCAAGACGGGCGCCGTGGACTGGATCGATGCCGTGCCCCCCGCGCAGGTCGAGGACTTCCGGCGCCTGCCCGGAGTGCGGGCAGTTTCGCTCCCTGGTCCCAACAACCTGTACATCGGCATGAACGCTCTGGATCCGCGCAGTCCGCTGGCGGACGTGCGCGTGCGCCGGGCCATCGCGCATGCCATCGACACCGACGCCATCGTCGAGTTCGTCGTCCACGGACAGGGCATCCGCACGGTCCAGCTCGCCCCCGGCTCGCTGGGGTACGACGCGGCGCTGCAGCCTTATGCCTACGACCCCGACCGCGCTCGCGCCCTCCTCGCCGCGGCCGGCTATCCGCGCGGCATCCAGATCAACTGCTACAATCTGACGACGCCCAGGGAGCCGAACATCAAGGAGGTGGGCGAGGCCGTGTTCGCGTTCCTCGGGGCGGCGGGAATCAGGTGCCGGATCCAGCAGCTTGAGTACGGGGCCTGGATCAACCTGCTGCGGGCGGCCTCCCGCCCCACCATGGACGGCATCATCAGCGGCATGTGGGGCCATGGGCTGCCGGCGGACCCGACCGACGCGTGGTCCGGGCATCTCCACTCCGCGGTCGACGCATGGGGCCGCAATTCGTATCACGCGGACCCGGAGTTCGACCGCCTGGTCGAGACCCTGCGCACCACCATGGATCCCGGCGCCCGTCACCGCCTGGCGAGCCGGATCGCCCGCCTGAAACACGAACAGGTCGCCGGCGGGCTGCCCACCTACCGGCCGCTGATCACCCTGGCGTGGCGCGACACCCTCGCGTTCCGCCCGTGGCCCGGGGCCGGCTGGAGGTCGATGTACGAGATCGACCTCGCGCGGTAGTATGTGCGCCGCGTTGACGGGCCTTACTATCGGGAATGACGCGACCCGCAGCCGATGTGTGCGTCCCTCAACGACTCTGGTCGCGCTTCAGCCTCTCATACTCGGCGCAGGACTCGGTCAGGGACGGCGGCGCCGACTTCGGAAGCCGCTGCCGCTCATGGCAAGTGTCGTACAGGGCGTCGGCGAGACGGCGGTGATCCTTCCCCTTGAACCTCTTCGGATACTTGGTGTCCTCGTCGACCTTTTGGCCATCCAGGTACTCGAACCACGTCTCGACGTTTCGCCGTGGGACGACGACGATTGCGCGGTCTTCCGGCGTTCGTCGGGCCACCCCGCGCTTCTCGCACTCCTCGTCGAGCTGACCGAGGCGATCCGCGGCCGTGTGCTGGTCGGCGTCGATGACGACGACGAGGTAGCCCTCGCCCCGGCTCCGAATGGCCTTAAGTTCGTCCGGAAATCTGGACCGCACGCGTTGCTCGCCGGACTGCGATCCTTGAGCCATGAGAACGGTCGTGACTTGACGCCATACGCCTCCTCGCTTGCGTAGGAACCTGCGAACGAAAGTGTCATGAGCTTGGTCCTCGCACAACAGGACGACGAACGCGTTCACTCCCAGCCCCTAGCAACCGTTTCGGAGATTGAAAGACCGTTCACGACGTTGGCCGGCTCGTCGGTCACGCGGGTCGGGCCATTCTCGTCACGGGAGAACCACCGGCCGCTCGCACCGGCCATGTAGTCGATCGTGATCGGGTGATGAGAGACCACGACAAGCTGTTCGATCACGTCCCCGCAACTCTGTACGGCTTCGGCTAGCCACGGCTGGACCTCAGAGAGGGTGAGGTAGTTGTCCGGTTCGTCCAGGAACATCGACACACGACGGTTCGATGACAGATGCAGGAGGCTATAGAGGGCGATTAGTGCGCGCTGGCCATCCGAAAGCTGGTCGAAACCGTGCTTCTCAGGTGCCCCCGAGGCCCTCGCGAGCATCACCTTGAGTGCGCGGGAATTCTCTCCCGACTCTTCCAGGTTGATGGACTCGAAGCCGGGAAGGACTGCGCGAAGCGCCTCGAACAGCGGTCCAATGGCTCCCATGTTTTCTTGAGCGGCACGTCGGTACCAGCCCACGAAATTGCTCATCAAGGGGTTGAGGAAGTCCTCTTCGGTCCTGCTCTCGGCTTCCATGACAGGCGGACATGGGCTTGCTATGACGACGTTGGCGAGGTCCTTCTTGAACTGACCGACCTTGCGGTTGTCGGGTCTCTCCGTCAGAAAGCCCACGCCGGACTGGCTCCAGTCGAATGGGACGAGCGGGCCTTTCGTGTAGTCATCCCTATAGAGTTGAGCGTCGCCTTCATTGAACTCGAAGACGCAGTGGTCGTTGTGCCTGAGAGTCTCGTGCACCACCCGCATCTTGTCGCGCCATTCGGTATGTTCGATGTTCAGTTCGTAGGCGTAGTGGTCTTTCTCTGATTGCGTGTCGAGTTCGAACCGCTGCGCATTCCGGCGTTGATTCGTCGACATGTCCCGAGCCGGGAACACTTGGTCCACCTTGAGGCCCAGAACGACAAGGTTCCGGACTTTTCGAAGCACATCGAGCGCCGACGTCTTGCCGGTACCGTTCACACCGAGAAGAACGTTCGACTCGTCAAAACGAACCTCGAAGTTCTCGAGGCAGCGAAAGTTGTCCGCGTAAAGTCTTTTCAGCATGGCTCTGTGTCCGAGTCGCGGGGATTTGGCCAAGTTGAGGGCATCCGCAGTGTGGTTAGGGTGCACGGCGGTGTCAACGCCAGCGCGCCTGTGGCCGCGGAGCCTCGACCGCCGGGTTGCACAGCCCTGCCAACAGCACCGCGCGTTGTCATGGCGCAGATAGTCCGTCGCGGAGAAACACGGCATGCAAGCATCAGCCTTCCTGGACCGATACACGCCCCGCGTGATCGAGATCACCCGCAACCCCACCATCGAGCTGCAGGACGACCGCGCTGCCAACAAGCTCCTCACGCGCGTCCACGCCGACTTCGAGACGGTGACCGACAAGCCCGGCAAGCGACACTCGCTGCCCGGTGAGGACGTCTTCTGGTGGTGCATCACCATCCTCAAGGAAGTTGGCGACATGGAGTCCCCGCCGACCACACGCGAAGCCTACGTCCTCATGATGCTGGACCAGCTGCGCTCCATGGGGCCGCGTCTCAAGAACACCGAGCCGCTGCCCCCGGAGTTCCAGCTCCACTGGTTCCACGATACCGACGACCGAGCCGTCGCGCGGCGGGGGTGCCGCCCACCGGCAGCGCCCCCGGCAACGCGCCCCCCAACCCCCGGCCGCACCCGTGACCCCCGACGGAGCCACTCCGCCGAGTACCCCGAGGCCGCACGAGCTACCCCGCCTCGTCCCGGACCGCCGCCGCCTGCAGCTCCGCGTAGTGCCGCTCGGCCGCCTCGATGTTCAACCGCCCAGGAGTTGCTTCTCGAGAAGCTGCCGGACTGACCCGTTCGGCCGCGGGCCGGCCTGTCCTGCTCCGCCGCACGACGCCCCGGTCGGGTATCCGCGTCAATCGCCCCAGTCGTTGTGTACCTCCGCGCCCCGGGCCACGAGCGCGGGGAGGTGATCGCCGCACGACTCGTGGCTCAGCGGATTGCCCTCCAGCCGGACCTCGTCGCAGAGTCCCAACATCTGAGGTGGGCGAGGCGGCGAGACAGTGAGGCCGTGTTCGCGTTCCTCGGGGCGGCGGGAATCAGGTGCCAGATCCAGCAACTGGAATACGGGGCCTGGATCAACCTGCTGCGCGCGGCTTCGCGCCCTACAATGCGGACCACCATGGATCCCGGCGCCCGCTACCGCCTGGCCAGCCGCATCGCGCGCCTGAAACACGAACAGGTCGCCGGCGGGCTCCCCACCTACCGGCCGCTGATCACCCTGGCGTGGCGCGACACCCTCGCGTTCCGCCCGTGGCCCGGGGCGGGCTGGCGGTCGATGTACGAGGTCGACCTCGCTCGGTAGTCCGGCCTCTGGCCCAACCACGGCGACCGAGCATGCCGACCGCCACCCTCCCTTGCACTCCGGGGCGCGCGCTCGATTCGCTGCCCGAAGCGGCCACGCTGGATCGCGACGCATTTGGCCGGCCATGTAGAATCCCAAGCTGCCGTTCACGGGCACGCTCCACTCCATGATCGACGACCCCGCTGCGATCCGATCCGTCCTCGAGGGTATGCCCGACCTCCCTACGGAAGTCCGCGGCTGGCGCGTCGAAGTGGGGCTCGACGCGACGGACGATCCCGCCGTCTGGATATGGGCGTTGGTCGAACGCGACGACGCCGCACCGCAGGCACTTCGGAACTCAAGGACATGGCCCGCAAGGCGGTCCGCGACACCACTGATCTGTGGCCGTACGTGCTGATACGCGGGGCCGATGAGGACGACCCGGCATGAGCACGGCGCGAGATCTCCTCGCCCAAACGGGCTACGACATGGGGCGCCGCTTTACCCGTCGGGGGGTGCTCGATCTGCTGGACGACGCCGAGACTGCCTTTGCGGGTTGGAAAGCAGTCCGCAAGTCCGTCCAGGCCGACACCTTCCTCGTCGGCGTGCTCGCGTTCACGATTCGCACGTAGGCGCAGAGGACCGCCCGCCACGGGCCAAGACCACCATCTTCAAGACGCAATGCGGCAAATGCGGGCCATGAACACCGGTAGCGGTCGTCTCGTCACTGGGCTCATATTCACGCTCAGCGCGAGCGGTTTCACGCACGCCGCGGAAGTCGTCGTCGCGTTCGGCGCCGAGCCCGTGCAGGTCGACCCCACGCGCTCCTCCGCGGGCGTCGACCAGTACTTCACCAACCTCTTCTACGAGCAGCTCCTGGCGGTTACCCCGGACCTCGAGCGGGTCAACTGGCTCGCCGAGTCATGGGAGGTGGACCAGGCAGGGAGCGGCTCCGTGATCCACGTGACCCTGCGCGAGAACGTGCGCTTCCACAACGGCGACGTCCTGACTTCCGACGACTTCCGCTATGCCTACGACCGCCAGCGGGACCCCGTCTCCCGCAACGCCGGCCGCTTCCGCTACATCCGCGACCTGGTCGTCCTCGACGAACGCCGCTTCGACATTGTGTTCGACACCCCGGACGGGGCCTTCATTCCGCTGAACCTCGCACTCTGGGCCATCCCCCGCCGGTACTTCGAAGAAGTCGGAGAACCCGGCGTGCAGGCGCACCCCATCGGCACGGGGCCGTGGAAGTTCGTCTCGCGCAAGCCCCGCGAAGAGCTCGTCGTCGAGCGCTTCGAGGACTACTGGAACCCTGCTGCCCTGCCCGAGGCAGAGCGGCTCGTCATCAAGATCATCCCGGAGGACACGACCCGGGTGGCGGCGTTCAAGACCGGCGGCGTGGACTGGATCGATGCCGTCCCGCCCGCGCTGATCGCCGATTTCGAGAGCCTGCCCGACGTGCGGGTCGTCTCCCTGCCGGCCCCGAACAACCTGTTCCTCAACATGCACGCCACGGACCCGAGGAGTCCGCTCGCCGACGTGCGCGTGCGCCGGGCCGTCGCGCACGCCATCGACTTCGACGCCATCATCGAGTTCATCCTCTACGGCCAGGGCATCCGCACCGCACAGCTCGCACCAGGCTCGCTCGGCTACGATCCCGGCCTGGCGCCGTACCCCTACGATCCCGAGCGGGCGCGGGCGCTCCTCGCGGAAGCCGGGTTCGAACGGGGCATCAGCGTCAACTGCTACAACCTAACCACGCCCCGGGAGCCCTACATCAAGGAGATGGGCGAGGCCGTGTTCGCCTACCTCGGGACGGTGGGCATACGCTGCCGGGTCGTGCAACTGGAGTACGGCGCCTGGATCAACCTCGGCCGCGTGAACGCACGCCCCCTCATGGACGGGATCATGAGCACCATGTGGGGCCACGGTCTGCCCGGCGATCCGACCGACCCGTGGTCGGGTCACCTGCACTCGCACGGCGACGGCTGGGGACCCTACTCCTACCACGCGGATCCCGAGATCGACGGCCTGGTCGAGGAGTTCCGGACGGCCCTCGACCCCGACCTGCGCGAGCGCCTGGCCCGGCGGCTCGCGCGGGTGAAGCACGAGCGCGTGGCCGGGGGACTGCCCACCTACCGCCCCATGATCACCTTCGCCTGGCGCGACACCATCGAGTACCGCCCCTGGCCCGGGGCGTTCTGGCGCTCGATGCGCGAAATCGGCCCGGCGCGGGCGTCGCCGCCCGCGGGCGGTCGCTGACGTGCGGCGCTACGTTCTCCATCGACTCTGGCAGGGCGCCGTCGCCGTGGTGGGCGCGCTCCTCATCGTGTTCGTGGCCCAGCGCCTGTCCGGCGACCCGGTGGCCCTCCTGCTGCCGATGGACGCCACGGAGGCGGATTTCGAGGCCATGCGCAGCGCGCTCGGGCTCGACCGGCCGCTGCCCGTGCAGTTCGTCGTCTTCCTGCGCGACGCGCTGCTCGGAGACTTCGGCCACTCCTACCTGTGGAACATGCCGGCGATGGACCTCGTGCTCGAACGCCTGCCGGCGACGCTGGAGCTCGCGCTCGCCGGTCTCGTCTTCGCCCTCGCGCTCGCCGTACCCCTCGGCGTTCTGTCGGCGGTGCACCGGGGCGGCTGGATCGACAACGCCGCGAAGCTCTTCGCGATGCTCGGCCAGGCGATGCCCGGCTTCTGGGTGGGCCTGCTGCTGATCGTACTGGTCGCCGTCAAGCTCCAGTGGCTGCCCGCCTACGGGCGCGGCACGGTCGGCCACCTCGTCCTGCCGGCTATCGCCCTCGGCTGGTATCCGGTGGCCGCCATGACCCGCACCCTGCGCTCGGCGATGCTCGACATCATGCAGAGCGACTACGTGCGCATGGAGCGCGCGATCGGTCTTCCCGAGCGCGCGATCGTCTGGCGGTTCGCGCTGCGCAACGCCGCCGTGCCGCTGGTAACGCTGATCGGGGTCTACTTCGCGAACATGCTCGGCGGGGCCTTCGTCATCGAGGTCGTGTTCGCATGGCCCGGCGTGGGCCGCGCGGTGGTCGAGGCGGTCTTCGCGCGGGACTTCCCGGTCGTGCAGGCCGGCGTGATCCTCGCCGCCGTCATCTTCGTGGTCGTCAACCTGATCGTCGATCTCACCTACGGGCTCATCGATCCGAGGATCCGGCATGAGTGAGATCGCGCCTTCTCCGCTGCCAGGCGTCGGGGTCGGGCGCGCCATGCGCCGGGTCGTCGGGCGCGGGTTCCCCTGGATCGCGGCGTCGATCCTGCTGCTCGTGCTGGTCTGCGCGCTCGGCAGCCCCTGGATCGCGCCCCACGCGCCGGACGCCATCTCGTTGCGCGACGCCATGCAGCCGCCCGTCTGGCAGGAGGGCGGCAGCACGCGCTTCCTGCTCGGCGCGGACAACCTCGGGCGCGACATCCTGAGCCGCATCATCGCCGGGGCGCGCATCTCAGTGACCATCGCCGCCTACGCGATCGTCCTCTCCGGGTTCATCGGCGCGTTGCTCGGCATGGCCGCCGGCTACTTCGGCGGCATCGTCGACGCGGTCATCTCGCGCCTCATCGACATCCAGATGTCCGTCCCGGCGCTGCCGCTGGCCATGCTGTTCGCCGCCGTGCTGCCGCCCGGCGAGGCCATGGTGGTGATCGTGATCGTCCTGACGTACTGGACCTGGTACGCGCGCATCGTGCGGGGCGAGGTGTTGAGCCTGCGCGAGCGGGACTACATCGCGCTGGCGAAGGTGGCCGGGGTCTCGACGCCGATGATCTTCCTGCGCCACCTGGCGCCCAACATCCTGAACATCATGCTCGTGCTCGCGACCCTGCAGTTCGGCAGCGTGATCGTCTTCGAGGCGGGGCTCAGCTTCCTCGGGCTCGGGATCCAGCCACCGCAGGTGTCCTGGGGCGGGATGCTGGCCGATGGGCGCAACTTCATCGAGGTGGCGTGGTGGCTCATCACCGTCCCCGGGATCGCCATCATGGCGGCGTGTCTCGCGTCGAACCTGCTCGGCGACTGGCTGCGCGACACCTTCGATCCCATGCGGAGGCAGTTGTGAGCGCGCCGCTGCTCGCCGTCGCCGACCTGAAGACGCACCTGTTTCTCAGGCGCGGGGTGGTCAAGGCCGTGGACGGCGTGTCCTTCGAGCTGGCCGCGCAAGAGACCCTCGGACTCATAGGCGAGTCCGGCAGCGGCAAGACCATGACGGGGCTCTCCATTCTCGGGCTGCCGCCGAAGCCCGCCGGGCGGATCGTCGCCGGATCGATCCGGCTGGACGGCCGCGAACTGGTCGGTCTCGACGAGAAGGTCCTGGTGGAGGAGATCCGCGGTCGCCGCATCGCCATGATCTCGCAGGACCCGATGACCTCGCTGAACCCGGTGTTCTCCGTGGGCGAGCAGGTCGCCGCCCCCCTGCGCGCCCACGATCTCGCCCAGGGCCGCGAGGCCGTCGACCTCGCCATCCACGAACTCGGCCGAGTCCGTGTGCCCTCCGCCCGCGAGCGGTCGCGCGACTACCCACACCAGTTCAGCGGCGGCATGCGGCAGCGCGTGGTCGCGGCGATGGCGATCGCCTGCCAGCCCCGGCTGCTGATCGCGGACGAACCGACCAGCGCCCTCGACGTGACCATCCAGGTCCAGTTCATGGATCTCCTCGAATCGCTGCAGGCCGAGACCGGCGCCGCGCTGCTGTTCATCACGCACGACCTCGGCGTCGCGGCGAGCCTGTGTCACCGCATCGCCGTGATGTACGCGGGCCGCATCGTCGAGACGGCCGATGCACGCACGCTCTACTCCGCGCCGGCACACCCCTACACGCAGGGACTGCTCGACTCCCTGCCCCGCATCGGCCGGCGCCGCGGGCGGCTGAGCGCCATCGGCGGAGCCCCGCCGGACGCGCTGCAGCTCCCCGGGGGATGCGCATTCCATCCGCGCTGTCCGCACGCAACCGACCGCTGCCGGGAGACGGCGCCGCCGGAGACGCGGCTCGACGACGGACACACCGTGCGTTGCTGGCTGCACGAGGAGGACGCTTGACGCTGCTGGCCCTGGAAGGCGTGAGCTGTCACTTCGCGATGACTGGCCGGCGCGTGCTCAGGGCCGTCGATGGCGTGGACCTGGCGGTCGAAGCGGGACAGACCTACGCGCTCGTGGGCGAGTCCGGCTGCGGCAAGAGCACGCTGGCCAAGCTCGTCCTGGGTCTCGAGCGGCTGCACGCGGGCCGCATCGTCTTCGACGGCGTCGACATCGCCAAGCTGGACCGCGACGGCCGCCGCCGCTTCCGCGCCCGGGTGCAGGCGGTCTTCCAGGATCCCTACAGTTCGCTCAATCCGCGGCTGCGGGTCGGCACCATCCTCGCGGAGCCGCTCACCGCCCGCGGCGAACGGGGCCGCGCCGTCCGGGAACGAACCGCCGCGGTGCTGGAACTGGTCGGACTGCCCGGCCACGCCGCGCGGCTCTATCCCCACGAGTTCTCGGGCGGTCAGCGGCAACGGATCGCCATCGCGCGCGCGCTCGTCCCGAGCCCCGACCTCATCGTGCTCGACGAGCCGGTCTCCGCCCTCGACGTCTCCATACGCGCGCAGATCCTGAACCTGCTGCAGGACCTGCAGACCGAGCTGTCGCTCTCCTACCTGCTGATCGCCCACGACCTCGCGCTGGTGGAGCACGCGAGCGACCGGCTCGGGGTGATGTATCTCGGGGAGATCGTGGAGAGCGGTCCGAGCGTCGAGGTGTTCGCCGAACCCCGGCACCCGTACACGCAGGCGCTGCTGGCGGCCGTGCCGCGGCCCGACCCGGAACATCCCCGGGCGAGCGGTCACGTGACGGGCGAGATCGCGACGGCCCTCGACCCGCCCTCGGGATGCCGGTTCCACCCGCGGTGTCCGCATGCGATGGAGGTGTGCCGGTCGGATGCGCCGCGGGGTGCCCGAACCGCAAACCCGGAGGGGGGCCTTACGATGGACGGAGGGGAGACCGAGTCGGTCGTACGCATAACCAAGTGTCACTTGGTGGATCGGTAGGCAGTGTGCCAGCGTCTGGTGACCCCGGCCCAGACGGGCCGCGCCAGTTCGTCCAGCGCGGTATCCTGCCGCCTCCTCGCTGCCGGATCGCGGCACCAGATCGGAAGGGCAGAACCAGCTCTCGCCCCGCGTCCCGAAGCAGGGGTGCGACAGCCTCGCCGGCGGCCTTGTACACGGTTCCGACCGATGCCTTTGGACCGGTCGACAAACGTACGATGAACGAGTGCAACTTAACTGAGAGTAGCGATTGATTCCGCCGTTGATGATCAGCCGTAGGGACGACGAGTTGGTGGGCGTCTCCGGCCGCTCCGACCCAATGGGCGTGCTTGTGGTGTGGTCTGCCCGCGCACGAGATATTGTGCCGCACCTGACCGAACAGACAACGGATGTGCGAGCGTTCCAGATTCTCGTAGAGGCGTTTCGGCTCTGGGAGATCTTCGCAGCGCAGGAGCCCCAACCCGCAGATCGGCTTCGCGAGTTCTTCATGCTCGTCGAGCAGGCGTTCGCCCGGACGGTCGGTTGGGGGAGCGGGAATTGGCCACTGCCCGGAGCACGGAGGGTGAGGAGCCGTAGCGGTGAAGACCCTCGCATCTCCATTGAGGATGCGCGCTGGCACTTGCTCGATGGCCAGTTGGCAAACGGCATCTGGGGCCTTTACCGCGGCGCGGCGGTCCGTGCAGGCCTGCTGGACCAGAGTATGGCGTACCTGTCCGAAGAGACTCGGCAAGCGGCCGAGAGCCACACCTACCTCAGCGACAACGCCCGGGACCGACTGTTCACGCTCGTGAGGAAGGCAATCGATGGCAAAACTGTTTCTCTCCCCACGGACGGAAACGACTCGTTGTATCGCGCCCTGCGCAATACGTTCAGTGAGATCCCGCTCAAGGAGCATCTGCGCGCGAAGCTCATCGACGGGCATCGCCTCAACCGCGCGCTCGCGGGACGGCTAGCCACTCTTGACGAAGTGGATCGGCGGCAGTTCGTCGAACGGGCCGTTTGCGAGATCAAGGAACATCGCTCATCGCTGCAAGCCGTCCTTGACTGTGAAAGTCTGCTCGCCGTCGTAGAAGGCATCTTCTATTGGCTGTGTTGCTGCAAGGGCGAAACTCTCGACGTAGCAGCCGCTTCGCTACCGGTCGATCTGGAGCAGGTCGAAGCGGCGCGAGTGTCATTTGCGGCTTCCGGCGCGTACCCAGGGCAGACAGCGGCGTCGAGACAAGCCCGATTCCACCAGCAACTCGACACTTCGAGCGCCAAGCAGCTCGCCCGCTCCGTAGTCGCGCTGCATCAGCGGGTCAGCGATGATCGAGGCCGCGCGCCTTGGGTGTGGTTGGAGCCGGGCGATCAGTTGCAGAGCGACGCCGACGTTACTCGACCGACCAAGGAGGCGCTGAGCGTCCGGTTGGCATGGCGCAACGACTACTATCTGCACCCCCTGCGCAGCATCGCTCTGCAACTTGAGGTTGGAACGTGAGCGAGTTCGGCAAGATCCGCGAACGCATCGAACGGGCCAGGCACTATTTCGAAACGCTTCAAGGCGTGGTGCTGACCACATTCAACCTCAACGGTCAGTTCCTGGAGGAGCAGGTACTGCCCGTGATCCTGGGTGTCGAGGCGAAGACTGCCGCCGCCCGAAACGCCAGCCTCCACGAGCGCTTAGCGGAGACGGCATGCACCGTCTTCTACGATCCGACGGTTGCGCCCGGCGTCTCGGGTAAGTTCCGCTACGTAGCGCGACCCGTGCCGCTACGAGGGCGGTTGTTCCATCCCAAACTCGTGGTCTTTACGGGGCGTTCCAAGGACGGGACGGCCTGGGTATATCTCGCCGTGTCCTCGGCCAACCTCTCGCTATCCGGCTGGGGACGCAACGCCGAATCTTTCGGCGAGGCTTGGATCCACACGCGGAGGCAACACGCGTGGAGCGGCCTCGACGCCTTCCTGAAGTGGTTGCAGGACCATGCGCCTCTAGGCGAACAGACGAGCGACAATGACGCTGTTACGACTGTTCGAGCGGCGTTGGCCGAAATGCCCGATCGGAGACGGTTCCGGGACCGGAGCGAGGAACCTTGGTCCGGCTCGTTGCGAGCCCAGTTCTACTCGTCCGTAGTGGACAAGGAAGGGTTGCCATCATTCCTCAAGAAGAGTCGCAAGCGAAACCCGACGCATCTTTGGGTGTACAGCCCCTATTGGGCCAATGTTGCGGAGGGCGTGCGCGAGTTCGGTGCGAGGAGCACGGTGCTCATTCCCGCCCTTCGTCGAGACCGCAAGGCCATGGGACTGTGCAAGGATCAGCAGACCGCTCTCCACGGCAGGGTAGTGATATGCGGCAACGCACAGGAAGCAGTGGACGACCGATTCTGGCACATGAAGGCGTACTGGATCGTCCACGGAAACACTGTCCATACGGCGGTCGGGAGTTGCAATTTCACAAATGCCGGTCTCGCGGGGGCCAGCGGCAATGTTGAAGCGATGCTGGTGTTCGAGGCGATTGAGCCAGAGTGGCCAGACGCGAAGGACGAGCCCGCCCTGCCGGCGTCCGACGAAGCAGTCCCCGAAGAGGATGTGCCAAGTCCTGTTCCCATCGCCATCGTTGTCGCCTACGACTGGCGGTCAGGAAGCTGGCGTTGGTTCCTAGAGGCAGACCGCGCCCAAAGTGCGTTTCGGCTCAAGGTACCCGGACGCCGCAATGCCCTCGCCATCGGTCCGGGGCCCGGTGTACGTCAAGGAAATCCGCCTCCGCGAGCCGCGCGGTTTTCGGTGATCTACGAGAGGGACGGCAGCGAGCACGAGTGGCAAGGACAGATCGTGGAACTGAACCTCGACGCCAGTCGCCGCGTCTATGGTAGGCCGCTCTCCGCCAGCGACATCCTCGATAGCTGGCGGGGTCGCGTCCCCACCTGGGATCTCGGAGGCGGTGGCGGAGGCGACGGCGAGGACGACGGAGACGAGGCCGAGGCCGAGGCACATGTTCCAGCGGCATTCGACGCAGTCAACCTGTACGACCTCTATCGGGCCATGCGAGCCTTGCGTGCCCGGCTTGCCGAACTCGAATCGCAACCCGAGGCGCGGCGGGCGCTGTTGGTCGGGCGCCCGGACAGTGTCATGGCCCTCGCCAATCTCGCGGACGGCGGCGAAGCGCCCGTCGTCCGTTACCTCGTCTTGCGAGAGTTGTGCAGCGTCCTCAATGACTACAAGAAGAGTCTGCGGGACGACGACCTCGTGCGGCTCGTACGCAAGATGACACGAAGAGCAAGACGCGAAACTCACAGTCGACTCGCCTGCGAATTGGGGGGCAATTCCGCGAAGGCGAAGCGGATGCTGAACTGGTTCGACAAGCGCCTCGCGCACTTCGGTGGCAACACGCGATGACGCTGTTCACTTCCCCAATCAGACCGGAGAACCTCGACGAGCTGATCGACCTCACTGTCCCCGGCAAGGAGGACACGGTGTCGATGGCCAACACGCAGCGCGAGGGCATCGCTGCACTTTACAACATCCTTTGCGAAGGCCCGGTGGCCTATCTTGCCGACGAGGTGGGAATGGGCAAGACCTACCAGGCCCTTGGCCTCGCCGCCTTGGCGTGGAGCGAGAAGCCGGACGCACGGATTCTCTTCATCAGTCCGCGCCAGAACTTGCAGGAGAAGTGGGTCGACGACTACAAGCGCTTCTTCGCCTCGAACTACCGCCGCAATCAGGAGGCGGGAGATGACCGTGTGACGTCCGTCCTCTTCCGGGAGCCCATTCATCGGGCCGAGCGGTTCGACAACCTGAGAAGCTGGACATCGGCCATCGGCTCGCCGGGGCGGATCGCGCCGTTCCTTCGTCACACGAGCTTCATGCGACCGGTGTTCATCGGATCAAAGGACATGGAAGACATGGATGCGCTGTGGCAAGAGGTGTCAGCACGGGCGAAGCGTTGGGGGCTATTCGACCTGAGGCATCCGGGCGCGCTGTCGCCCGACAACGCGTCGTGCAAGCTGAACCTGGCGTTTGCTCGCGCGTTGAACTCCAGACTGGCTTCGGAGGCCAGGGGCCACGAGCCGTACTTCGACCTCGCCGTTATAGATGAAGCTCAGTGCCTCCGCAATCCAGACAACCAGACTAACAGCGTGCTCTACGTCGCCCTTGAAGGGCAGGTTTCCAAGTGGCTCTTCATGACTGCCACCCCGGCACACGGTGGCCCCGCAGACATCTCCACGACCGTCAATCGATATCCCGCGCAAGGAGAAGTCCTGGCACCGCATCTAACGGACGACTTGACCGAAATGCAGAGGAAACTCCAGACGTTCATGGTTCGTCGGTCGCGACGCTACCTCACCAAGCAGGGGCAGGAGGTTGGCAAGGAGGAGTACCGACGGCACGAAAAGGAATGGTGGTGTGTCGAGGACACGGACATGACCGCGCTGAGCACGTTGGCCATGGGGCTCGTTCAGAAAGGTCTGGTGGATGTGCTCCAAGGACGGAACAACCGCTACCGAGTCGGCTTTCTCTCTTCGTTCGAGAGCCTGCAAAGCTCGATCCGCCGGGAGGAATGGCACAGAGATCAAACAGATCACGATGTCGACGACCAAGCTCCGGATGCCGACTTCATCCACCGTCTGACAACAGACTTCGAGAAACAGTTTGATGCACCTCTGCCGCATGCGAAGGTCGACTCAGTGGCTGACCGTATCGCGCCGCTCGCGTTCGGCTCCGGCGACGCGGAGGGTGGTCGCAAGTTCCTAGTCTTTACGCGGCGCGTGAGCACTGTGGATACCCTGCGCGAGCGGCTCGCGCTACGGCACCGGCAAGCAGTTGAGGCAAGAATGCGTCGATGCTGGGACGTGGAATTGGACTGGGACGGGCCAAGCCAACGGCAAGACACGAGCGCCACCGACGACGACAGCGACCCCGAAGCGTCGGACGCGCGATCGGACAAGGACCTGCTTCGCCTGGCCACGGCCAAGGGCGGATGGCTTCATCGCTATCGGCAGACATTCCGGACGAGCGGTCGAAACGCACTGTTCTTCGAGGACGGTTGGCTCGAGCGCCTGTGCTGGGCAGGACGCCAAGACCCTATGGAAGCTGCAAGGCAGATGCCGGACGACCTCTGGAAGGAGAGCTGGACTCACGCGTTGAAGGCGTCGGGCGGCACAAGTCAGTATCGAGCACATCGTCTGAGATACCTTGCCGTGCATGGAATTCGACGTTTCCCCGAGGTCTTCGGGCTGAGCGAAGCGGCTGCCCGACCGTGGCGCAAAGCGTACGAAATCTGTCTTCGGAATCACCTGGAAGAGGCAACGCCGGACGACGATCCCCACTACGCTCGTGAACTTTTCGATTGGACGACACTGTGGACTCATTGGGATCACACTTTCGCCGACACCCCCCTCAGCCTTCCGGCATGCGCTCCAGTAGAGATCCGCAATGATGCAGGCCGTGACGAGTTGTGCCGCAGACAGGTGGCCCGGACGATCCTCGGTCAGATATTCCGACTCACCGACACCTTGCTCGATCTCTATTTCGCGGACGAAGCTGTAGGACGCACGAGCGCGAAGCTGGCGGAACGCATTCTGCAATGGCTGACGTCAGGCGATCCTGGCGCGCGGCAAGTGCTCGCGGATGCGAAGCAGTGGCTCAAACATCTTCGCCTGATCGTGGATAGCTGCCTCGACGGCGCCGGTCGGCCTTGGGATAAACTTGCACGGGAGAACGAAGAGGCGTGGGATCAACTCTTCGAGCTTGCGCCGGTGGTCGGGGTTACCGGCGGTTCCGGTGGACATCGCAGGGCGACTCGCCAGTTCAGAACACCTTCGCTCCCACGAGTGATCGTCTGTACCGACACACTGAAGGAAGGGGTGGACCTGCATCTCTTCTGCGACCATGTCCTGCACTACGGCGTGGCGTGGACGTCGGGCGACATGGAGCAGCGTGTCGGTCGGCTGGATCGCTATTTCTCGCGAATCGAGCGCCGACTGAGCGAGGAAGGGTCGTGTCCGGACGTGCATTTGCACGTTGGCTATCCGCACATCGCAGCTTCTCTGGAGCGTGGCCAGGTCGAGCGGGTGATCGAGCGGCAAAAGGAGGCTGAGCGACTGATGAATTCGCCGCTTGAGGGTATCGGAGACAAGGAGCGCGAGTTAACGGCAGATGACGTCTGGCATCGGGACGGAAGACAAAGCCCTCGGGAGCCGTTCGCCCGGTTGCGCTTCCCGAACAAGGGGCGGGCTATCGCGGTTTCGACCGACCCCGCAAACGCGGACCGGAACCACTACGCCCGCTGGTACGAGCAGCTTCGTCGCAGGCTCGAACAGCGCCAGTGGATCATCCAAGGCGATGGCGACGAACCAGTATCCCGGCAAGCAACGCTCGTACTCGAAGGGCAAGGTCAGCACGAAATGGAGTGGCGGTTCGACGCAGCCCTCGGTCGTTACATCATCACACTATCAAGTCCGCCTTGGCCCAGCGACAGGATCTTCACCGGCGGGGAACGCTGGCGCATCGTCGAGAACGAACGCCATCTGCAGAGCTTCGTGCGTCTCCTGGTGCCCACACCCGACGAAGGCAAGGACGAAGCCGTGATCGACTCTCTCATCAATGTTCTTTCCGGAAACGCGCCCGAGACGAACGTCCATGCAAAAGCGTTTTGGAACGAGTCACTCATTGCCATCGCGCCCGGGAACGTCGAGTGGCTGTCTGATCACAAGGCATCACTGACGGTGCCGCGCGGCGCACGAAGTCACCATGTCACGGTCTATGCCTATGCGGGGAGCGTCCGGGCCGTCGGCGTGGTGGCAGAAGAGTTGGGGAGGCTCGGACACCGGGGTGACCGGGGCACCCCGCCATCGTGGGACCACACTCGGGAGTGGACTCGGGAAGCCAACAGAGACCTTCCCCTGGGCTACCTCGACGTCCACAACCGAGACGGTCTGGTGTTCGGCATCCACGTGCTTCACGGCGACCTGTCGAACCACGCGCGACGACGGTTGGTGGAAGAGGTAGGCTGGCGGGCTGATGCTTGGGAAGCGTCCCTCACCGGCAGCGACGAACATTGACCCCCGACCACGCCGCACGGCTCTATCCCCACGAGTTCTCCGGCAGCCAGCGGCAGCGGATCGCAATCGCGCGGGCGCTCGTCCCGAGCCCCGACCTCATCGTGCTCGACGAGCCGGTCTCCGCCCTCGATGTGTCCATCCGGGCGCAGATCCTCAACCTGCTACTCGACCTGCAGACCGAGCTGTCGCTGTCCTACCTGCTGATCGCGCACGACCTCGCGCTGGTGGAGCACACCAGCGACCGGCTCGGGATGATGTATCTCGGGGAGATCATCGAGAGCGGTCCGAGTGTCGAGGTGTTCGCCGAACCCCCGCACCCGTACACTTCAGGCGCTGCTGGCGGCGGTGCCGCGGCCCGACCCGGGACATCCACGGGCGAGCGGTCACGTGACCGGCGAGATCGCCACGGCACTCGATCCGCCCTCAGGGTGCCGATTTCATCCGCGGTGTCCGCATGCGATGGAGGTGTGCCGCTTGGATGCGCCGACGGCGCGAGGCCGCGATGACAGGGAGACACCCGGCGCGGGGGTCGTGAAATGCCACCTCACGTGAGCGCGCCGCCGATGATCTCGCCGACGCGGGTGCGCACTGCTCCGTCCAGGCCGTCGACGGCGGCCAGTCGCTCTGCCAGCTCGTTCTTGTCGACCAATCGGAACTCCTGCAGCCTGCGGCAGAATTCCCGGTCCTTGTTCCGCCCGGCGATGGCCTTGGATATCCAGAGGTCGTGGATCTCCAGGCAGTGCGCACGAACGCCGCTCGTCCCCGGAGCCTCGTAAACGACAAGCCGCTCCTTCCAGCCGCCCGGGAGCACCGCCGTCACCTCGGTAGCGCCCTGTGCGTAATACCCGAACGTCGAATGGAACATCGAGAGTTCGCCGATCGTGCCGTCAATGAGGTCCGCATCCGCGCCGGTGTCATCGAAGGACGCGACATCTACCTCCAGCGACCGGAGGGCTTCCGGAAACAGCGAACGGAGGGATCCATGCACGGCCTGGCTCCCGATCACCAGCACGTCGGCGGTCCCGAGTACCGCGCCCGCCGCCCGAACGACATGCTCGAACTGTTCCCGGTTCACGGCGTCGCCTCGCTGGCCTGGAACTCGCGGATCACCCGGGTCCGCGTCGCCGCGTCCAGCACCCCGGCGAACGGCGAAGCGTGACGCATCTCGCACGCCTGCTCGTCGGTCGCGAGCATCCGCTGCGTCAGATCTTCGAGCGGCAGGGAGAGCGCACCGTCCCAGAGCGCCAGGGTCGGCGCCGCGTGCGGATGCAGTTCCTTCAGCCGCTGCAGGTTCCGGCGCGCGACGTCGAGCACCCGCTCGGGCTCGCGACGTAGCGCTTCGACCAGCGCACGGTTGTAGGCAATGCTGCGGCGCTGGTCGCGGGTGAGGATCTGGACATCGGCCATGTGATCGATGATCCACCACCACCGGGTCGCTGGCAACGAACGCCCGGCGCCCCCCGGTGGACACCGCCGCCGGCGCCTCGAGGCGCATTTGCACGATGGCGTCGCGTACGGCAGCCCGTCAGCGCGCCAGCCACACCGCGAAGCGGACGTTCATCTCGTCACGATTGTCGCTCCACCACTGCCAGTCGTTGGGCAGCGCGCTCTTCAGATTCTCCGGGTTGCTCGGCATGTGCGGGCGCATGTCGACCCCGGTCTCCGCGTGGGTGGTCACCAGCGCCTGGGCGGACAGCCGCGTGGGCCCGTAGGAGATGTGCCGCGCCACGCCGGCCATCGACGACGGCCGCGAGGCGAAGGCGACGAACCGGCGGGCCGCTTCGAGATTCGGCGCGCCGGAAAGGATGGCGAGGTAGCCGGTGTCGAGCACCTGCCCGTCCCAGACGATGACGAACGGCTGCTCCTCGAGGACCTGCGCGTTGAATATCCGGCCGTTGTAGGCGGTGGACATCGCCACCTCGCCGTCCGCAAGCATCTGCGGCGGCTGCGCGCCGGCCTCCCACCACACGATATCCTCCTTGATGGTGTCGAGCTTGCGGAACGCCCGGTCGATGCCGGCATCGGTATCGAGCATGGCGTAGACCTCCTCGACCGGCACGCCGTCGCCCATGAGCGCGAACTCGAGGTTCGCCACCGGCGAGCGACGCATGCCCCGGCGTCCCGGGAACCGCTCGACGTCGAAGAAGTCCTCGATGGCGGCGGGCTTGTCGGCGGGCATCCGCTCGGCGTAGTACGCGAAGACCGTGGAGTAGAAGAGCTGGTTGGCGCCGCACTCGGTGATCATGTCGGGGTAGTAGTCCTCCGCCGCCGGCTCGCCGTTCGCTCCGGGGGGCAGGGTCGCGGGGTCGAAGAGCTCGAACAGCCCTTCGTCGCAACCGCGGATCCCGTCCGCAAGCTCGACGTCCACCACGTCCCAGTGCACGTTCCCCGCCTCGACCTGGGCCCGCACCTGGGCGAGGCCGCCGTTGTAGTCCTCGAGCCTGATTTCGATACCGGTTTCGGCGGTGAAGGCCTTGTGGTAGCCCTCGACCGATGCCCTGGCGTAGGACCCGCCCCAGGACACCACGGTCAGGGAGTCGGCGCCGGCGGAGGCGCCGCCGGAGAGGGCCGCGATGGCGACGATGTTGAGGACGTACCGCTGAATGCGACTCATGATGCGGGTGCTCCGTGCAGCAGGGATCAGTGCAGTGCCCGACGCTCTGGCGAGGACGGTGCCGCTCCATTCTACGTGGTCGAGGAGGGTGCGGCGTTCACGGGCGAGCAAGCCTGCGGGGTATCATCGCGCTTCGCGACCCGGAACGCCCACCTTGTCGACACGGGACGGGAAGCGCAGGGGGCTGCCGTGTTCGGCCCTCGCAGCTTTGCTGGCGCTCGCACTACCGGCCCTGGGCCAGGGGAAGACGCTGGGCTACGTGCAGGGCCAGGTCTTCTCGAATACGGGCCCGGTGGCCGACGCCACCGTCACGGCCTGGCATGTCGACACGGCGCGCACTCGCACCGCCGTCAGCGGCACCGACGGCCGCTACCGGTTCTCCGGTCTCGCCGTGGGGCGCTATGCCGTCACGGCCGTCGTCGGCAACTGGCAGACGAGCACCGTCATCGCGGAGGTCAACGTCGGCGAGGGCACGGTCGTGGATCTGCGGGTGGAGAGCCCGAGGACGGTCGAGGAAGTCGTCGTCGTGCGCGAGTCGGTCCCGGCGGTGGACGTCACCCGGTCCGAGACGACCAGGATCGTGACCGCGGGCGACATCGAGCGGTTGCCGATCACTCGGGATCCGAACGCCGTCGTGCTGATGGCGCCGGGGGCGGTCCACGGGGACGCGGCGTTCGGCACGGGCCGCCGGCGCGCGCACTACGGCGCCGGCTACGGCTACGCGTCGCTCGGCGGCGCCTCCGTGGCCGAGAACATCTACTACATCAACGGCATGAACGTGACGAACTTCCGCAACGGGCTCGGCGCCAGCACCGTTCCGTTCGAGTTCTACGACCAGTTCCAGCTCAAGACCGGCGGCTTCGGCGCCGAGTTCGGCCGCGCGACGGGCGGCGTCATCAACTCCGTCACCAAACGCGGGACGATCGAGTGGCGGTTCACGGTGGGCGGCTACTACGAGCCCGAATCGCTCCGCGGATAGACGTCCTGCCGGCCTCGGAACGGCGTACGAAAGAGCGCGATCTTGCGCTCCGGAGACGAGCGGCGATCAACGTCGGGGAAACTCATTGCCTCAGATCGGCGGACTCCGGTCGTATCCGTGCAGGTGGGTGTCCAGCGACCAGACCATCACGCGCCAACCCTGGAAGCGCTCACAGGCTCGGTGCCAGGCGTCGATGATCGAGACATCGCCAAGCCCGACCCCGCCCGTCGCCTCGGCGGGGAAACGGTCGAGCCAAGCCTTGCGCTGATCCTGATCCGGTAACGGTACGAGTACCCAAGGTACGTGGTTAGTGACAGCATCGCCAACGACCTTTACCAGCTCCATCGCACATCGACGACGCTCCGCGCCATTTTGCTTGATCTGTCCGATGTGATTGCCGGTTTCGAGGATCGTTGCCATCGGCAACAGGAGTTGGTCGTTAGCCAATATGTGTTCCCTAAGCTGCGCCATGACGGCGGCCCTCGCGCCGCTCTTGGACGGAACACGCAGGACGTTGAGCAGGACGGACGTATCTATGAGAACGATGGCCGTCACGTTATCGACCGCCGCAATCCACTGGGTTGCAGACTCACCCGTGCGCGTCCAGCCAAGCCAGGGCGCGCTGCTGGCGGTCCTTCCGGTCCGCTCCGGTCTTGACGAACCGGTCGAGCGTGCGCCGAGTCACCAGCCTGCCGAGCGGCCCCTGCATGAGGAGCCGCGGATAGTCCGGGACTTCCTCCAGCCGGATGAGTTGACTGCACCCCTGCGTCACGTCCCGAAAGCAGTACACGACATCCGGCACGGCCCGGTCCGGCAGTGCGTCGAGAAGTGCCGGATTGTGACTTGTTACAAGCACCTTCAAGTTCCGTTCGCTGGCGACACTCGACAGGCGTTCGAGCAGTCCCTCGACTCGGCTGGGATGTACCCCGTTGTCGATCTCTTCGACGATGACGACCCCTCCTTCGGGCGTCGACAGGACGGCCGCGGCAACGGCGAGGATGCGGAGCGTTCCATCGGAGAGCTGGGACGCGTCGTAAGCCGTCCCATGTCCGCCGAAAGTCTCAACGAGTTTGACCATGACATCACCGCGCTCCGTCTCGATGAAGTCGATTCGGTCGATGTCCTGCTCCGGGACATCCCGGATGAAGTCCAGGACCGTCCCGGCTACGTGCGGGTCTCGGCACAAGTTGAAGAGGACCGCCGAGAGATTCGTGCCATGCTCGTCGAGCGCATGGTCGTTGCGGAAGCTGTAGCCGCGCATCCCTCGCGGGCGCGGGTCGAGCAGCCTGATGTTCCCCAGCAGGGCCCGGTATCGCGCGCAGTATTCCGGCACCTTCCGTTGCGCCTTCTTGTGCGTCGTCTGGAAGCGTGCCGAACTGCTCAATTGGGCGAGCAGCGATACCTGGTCGGTGCACGTCACTCGCGGCTTCCTGCCTCCGCGCGCGAAGTTGTCATAGGCGACATCTATGTCGCTCGCCAGGCCCTCCGAGGCCCCGAAGACTCCAAACAATGGAACTGTACGCGAAGGGTTCCACACCCGTTCGTCCCGAATGTGCAGGCGATCCTCGCGCAGCTCGAGCATGATTTGGTACCGCGGGTACTCGTCAAAGTCCGTGACGCAGTCGAACGAGAAGGACGACGCGCCACGGTAACCCAGGTCACGCAGGCTCCCACGCAACCCCGCCGTGTCCGACCCTGAGCGGATCGTATCCAGCCTGGTACCGGCAGCGATGGCGGACACGAGCCGGAGACCCTCTATGAGGTTCGTCTTCCCCGAGGCATTCGCCCCGATGAGTACGGACAGTGGGGACGCGCGTCCCCGCTCGTCCCGATTGCGTGCCAACTTGAGCGTGGTATCCGCATAGCTCTTGAAACCCTTGATCTGGAAGCTGAGCAGCACTTGGAACGCACCGGCGACGGGGAACCCGCCATCGTACCCCAAGCCCCGGTATCAGCGGACTGGTATCGTCGGACAGGCTCGCCAGGTGCGTCTCCAGTCTTCGGACGTCCTGAGATGCCTTGCACGCACGCTCTTGCAGACACTCTGCCCGAACTTGTGGGCACCAAAGCCGTCAGCCTTGCGCAACACTACGCCTTCCCGGTCCCCGCCAAGCATGGACGGCATATCGTGGGTGGCGGCGACGAAGTCGCGAGCGGCCGAAACCGAGTCGAACTTCCCCCGATGGACGATGGGTACAACCGCGATGTCGTGCTCGGCACCATAGGCTTCCACCTCGTGGAAGGGCGCGAACATGTCGCCTCGCCGCAGAGCAAAGGCGTAGAACGTGCGGTCTTCGCGAACCGGCCCGTACTCGATGCTGTGGACGGCATAGATGTCCTCCCCGTAGAGCAGGACATCCGACTCCTGGACCCTCCAGGCAACGTGCTTCTTCACCATGCCCATCCACTTCTCCTGCGTCGGATGGGCGACACCGCGACCGTAGGTCCGTCCCCGATGGATGAGCGTATTGCTGCCATCGAGCTTCTCCGTCACCACGATCTCGCAACCGACGAAACTGCGAGGATCGGCGCAAGCCCTAGGACCGGGTTCCCCTTGGAGGCTCGGCGAAAAGGGCCAGTACGGGGTTTTGGGGTACCTGGCGATCAAGCGTCTCTCCATCCCGGTTGGGGCGGTCTTCATTTGGCGAATGAGCGCCCGCTCGGCCGAGGCGACGACCGACGCCGGCCATGCTCCTTCATCCGTAGGTCGCGTTCAACGCCCTCGCCTGCTCCCGAAAGACGCCGCCGCAAGCACGCCACCGTCGCTTTCCGCGCCCAGTCACGGTTTCATAGACCCTTCTTTCCCGGGAGCCGCCCATGTCACGCACCATGTCACGCACCAGAGCCGCCCTGCCGCCCCTCGCCCTGATCCTCTCGCTGCTGCTCGGGCTGCCCGCCGCGGCGGACGTGTCGCAGGATCGCCTCGAGCGGCTCGACGCCTTCTTCGACTCCTACGTCGATGCGGGCAAGCTCCCCGGGGCGGTGCTGCAGGTCACGCACGACGGCGACACCGTCTACCACCGCGCCACCGGGTTCCGCGACCGGGAAGCCGCCGCTCCCATGGCGCGGGACACGATCTTCCGGATCGCCTCCATGTCCAAGGCCATCGTCAGCACGGCCGTCATGGTGCTGCAGGAACGGGGGGCACTCCTGATTGGCCAGCCGGTGGGCGATTTCCTGCCCGAGTACGCGGCCACCGGGGTCGCGGTCCCCGGCCCGGACGGCGGCTACGAGGTCGTCGACGCCGAGCGGGCGATCACCATCCGCGATCTCCTCACGCACACGGCGGGAATCGGCTACGGTTACGGACCGGCCGCGGAACGGTGGCAGGCGGCGGGGCTCCAGCACTGGTACTTCGGACACCGCGGCGAACCCATTCGCGAAACCGTCCGCCGGTTCGCCGAAATGCCCATGGACGCCCAGCCCGGGGAACGGTTCGTCTACGGCTACAACACCGACATTCTCGGCGCGGTGGTCGAGGTGGCGAGCGGCCGGCCACTCGACGAGTTCCTCCGGACGGAGTTGTTCGAGCCGCTCGGCATGCGGGACACGTCCTTCTACCTGCCCCCGGACAAGGAGGACCGCCTCGCCGTCGTGTACTCCCTCACCGACGACGGCGACCTGGTGCGCGCGGACGGCGACACGGCGTTCCACGGCCAGGGGCATTACGTCGAGGGGCCACGCGTCAGCTTCTCCGGCGGAGCCGGACTGCTCTCCACCAGCGCCGACTACACCCGCTTCCTCGAGGCCATGCGGCGTCGGGGTGGCGGGCCGGTGCTGGGGCGCAAATCCGCGGAGCTGATGACTACCGACCACCTCGGGCACATCGCAACCCTCCTGCCGGGCAGCGGATTCGGGTTGGGCTTCGCCGTGGTGTCCGACCTCGGCGCTTGGGGCCAACCGGGCTCGGCGGGCGAGTTCTCCTGGGGCGGCGCGTACCACACCTCGTACTGGGTCGATCCGGTGGAGAAGCTCACGGTGGTCTACATGACGCAGGTGCTTCCCGCGCGCGGGCTCGACGACTTCGGCAAGGTGCGGGCGCTCATCTACCAGGCGCTCGAGGTAAGCGCGGCCCGGCCACCCGGCGGCTCGGCGCGTGCTCCCGCCCCGCGTGCTCCCGCCCCGCGTGCTCCCGCCCCGCGTGATAAGGTTGCGCGCCCACCAGATAGCAATGGAGTCTGCCCATGGGCACGGTATTGAGCCCGAACGACTTCGCCGGCGCGCGCGCCGTCCAGTCCGCCACCCTCAAGGAACTCGGCGTCGCACCGATCTGCATGGCGCCGGGAGAAGAGGATTCCGGACACAGCCACACCGTCGTCGAGGAAATCGTCATCGTCCAGAAGGGCGAGGGCCGGATCCAGATCGAGAACGAGACCTACGATCTCTGCCCCGGGTCGGTCGCCGTCGTGCCCGCCGGCCAGTTCCACGCCATGTGCAACCCCGGCAAGGAGAACTTCGAGGCGGTCGCGATCTTCAACTCGAACTTCGACCGCGAAGCGGTGGAGTTGAAGACGCGGGAGGAGCACTTCGGCGAAGAGAAGAGCGACGAGAGGGACGTCGATGCGCTCAAGGCCGAACTGTCGGAACTCGGCAAGACGGTGCGCCGGCTCCAGCGGCAACTGGCCAAGTAGGGCGACCCTTGCGGTCGCGTGGTTGCGCAACCGCAGAGCGCCTTCGCCGACAGGGCAGTTTCGCGCCAGCGAAACTGCATTGCGACCGCAGGTCGCGCCGGGACGGGACGAGCCCGTCCCCTACAGCGGGGTCGTGCCGGTCACGCCTTGCCGCACCAGTTCGTCGTATTCCGCGGAACCGATCTCGAGTTCCTCGCGCAGGACCCGTGCACTGTGCTCGCCGAACCTCGGCGAGTACGCAAGCGGCGGTGTCGAGGCCTCCGACAATACCCAGGGCCCTCCAGGAAGATAGTGCGTGCCCGTCTCCGGATGCGTCACGGGCGCCATGAAACCCCGCTCCCGGAACTGCGGGCAGGGATCGGCGTAGACCTCCTGGAATGACTCGACGCGGGCCGCCGGCGCGCCGAGCCCGGTGAACGCGTCGACCGCCTCCTCCGCACCGCGCGTCGCGCACCACTCGCCGACGAGGGCATCGATCTCGGTCTCGTGCGCCTTGCGCCCGGTTGCCGTGCGGTAGCGGGGATCGTCGATCGACAGGCGCCCCGCAACGGCCACCCACACCGCATCGCTCTCCACCGCCAACGCGACGCGCTCCCCGTCACCCGTCCGATAGACGCCGTGCGGCGCATGGCGCGGATGACGGTTGCCGCCCGGGCGCCGCACCGTGCCGTTGGCGTCGAACTCCATGATCGCATCGCCCACCTGCACGGCCACCGCTTCGATCATGGCCGCGTCCACCCGCTGGCCCACGCCCGTCCGGGTCCGGTGGTGGAGCGCGGCGAGAATCCCCGCGGCGAAGTAGTAGCCGGAGATCGGATCCGGGATCAGCCCGCCAGTGTTGGCGGCCCCGTCCCCCTCGTACCCGTGGATCGAGGCGAGGCCCGACATGGGCTCGGTGGTGTGGCCGTTCGCCGGATACTCCGCGAACGGACCGCGCGTTCCGAAACCCGAAACCGAGGCGAACACGATGTCCGGCTTGACCCGCCGCAGCGTCTCGAGGGTCACCCCCCAGTTCGGCATGACGTGGGGACTGAAGTTGTCCGCCACCACGTCGAAGCGGGGCACGAGCCGCCAGAAGATCTCCTTGCCGCGCGGGTGCGTCATGTCGAGCGTGACCGCGCGCTTGTTCATGTTGACGGAGTTGTACATGCCGTTGGTGTTGAGCGGGCTCTGCTCGACGTCGTCGCGACGCACGGCGGGCGGCACGGGAGCGCCGGCGCCCCGCCACACGTCCGGGCGCTTGCGCGACTCGATCTGCACCACGTCCGCCCCCAGACGCGCCAGCAACTCGGTGCCGAACGTTCCCGCCCACGCCTGCGTGAAGGCGAGAATCCGCACGCCCGCCAGGGGCGGGTCCGCGGCCGCGCGTTGCCGCGCACCGGCCGCTCGACGGGGAGCGCCGCCGCCACGCAGTTCCGCGCCGTGCTCGTCCAGCCCGGGAGCAGGTCGTTCGAGCCGCCACGGCGTCTCCGACAACTGCGCGGACGGCCCCGAAGCGCGCACCGGCTGCCCGTCGAGGCGGCTCTCGACGATGAAACCGCGCGCCCGCAGTTGCTCGCTCTCGACCAGCTCGGCCGCGTCCTGCACGACGCCCGCCAGGCAACGCAGGCGGGACAGACCGTGGAACAGTTCCCACTTGTCGCGATCGGCCGCGGCCCGTGCCAGCGCGTGCCGAACCGGCCAGGGGTCCTGCGTGTTGCGCCCGAGGACCGGTGCGTAGACCGGATCGTGCGCCAGTTCGGAGAGCCCGAGGAGTTCCATCGCCTCCTCCCAGCGCGCCCAGTCGCCGAAGCCGAGGTTCATCGGGCCGTTCGCCGTGTCCCACAGCGGCGAGGGATCGCCCCTGCGACGCTGCCCGCCCGGACCGTGCGCCAGCCGGTCGCCACCGATGAAGATGCCGAGAATCGCCCACGGCGCGTTGGTCAGCGCAAGCGCCTCGAGCTCGCTCACATCGACCCGCTCGCCCGCTCCCGTGCGCAGACGCCGCAGCAGCGCCCCCGCCGCGCCGACGTGTCCCGCAACGCCCGCGATATAGCCCGTCTGCCGGACCGGCAACTGCAGGGGCGGTTCGTCGACCAGGCAGTTGATGGCGCTCCAGCCGACGCGGGCGCAGGCGCTAAGGTTGTTGCCCGGCACCCGCGCCAGCGGTCCCCCGAGGCCGTGCGGGGTAATGGAGAGGTGCACGGCGTCGCCCGGCAGCGCGTCCACGGCCGCCTCGACCGCGTCCGGCCAGGGGTGCGCCGCCGTGGTCACCAGCACATCGGCGTCCGACGCGAGCGTTCTCAGCGCGTCGGTGTCTCCGGCCACGACGGAGCGCTTGTTCCAGTTCGCGTAGGCATGGAGCACGGCACGCTCCGGGCCCGGCCGGCCGCCGAGAAACGGCGGCTCGCTGCGTAGCGCGTGGCCCTCGGGCGGCTCGGCGAGCACGACATCGGCGCCGTAGTCGCCGAACAGCCGCGCCGCCCAGGCGCCGGACAACCGATCGGAGAGATCGACGACACGCACGTCATCGAATGCCCTGGCCATCGCGTACTCCCGTTCGGGCGACATCACGACCGCGCGAGCCTACGCGAGCCCGCGGTCGCGGTCCACGCGCGCGCCGACGGCGAGCGCGCGGCGTAACGTTTGACCAGACGGGCGACACCTTGGCATGCTGCCCGCGTGGAGACTCCCGTGCCCGCCTCCTACGCCTCCGTCTCCCCTCCCGCCCGCGCGGTCGCCGCGGTCATCGGGGCCCTGTTCCCGCTGGCGATGGGCGTGACGCGCCTGCGCAAGGTGCTCTCGGCGGCCAACGTCACCGTCGCGGGCTATCGCCTGCAGGACAAGCAGATTCGCGCGGCGATCAACGAGCTCGAAGCCGCCGCCGTCGTGATGCGCGACCACGACGGCGTCCGCGCGATGCCGGGCTGGGAACTGTTCCTCACCCGGGCGGCGCACCAGGCGTACTCCCTGGCGGAGATCGTGCAGGCGTTCTTCCAGACTGGCCCGGCGTCTTACTGGGACGGCTCCGACGAGGCCATGCTGTTGCGCACGAACGTCGTCCTCGGCGACTTCGCGGCCCTCGACGAACTGACCGGGGGCGAGCCCGCGCCGCAGGGTAGCTGGTGGTTCCTGGCGCACCCGATCGCCGTCGATCTCCTGGAGCGCCTGCCGTCCGTACACCGGGAGGACGCCCTGAGGGATTGCCTTGCCTACGTCATCGATACCGCGGTCCCGCCGGATCCCGTCATCGATGCCTGCCTGGATCTGTCGGGCGAGTTGTCCCGCCACGCCGCGGACATCGCGTTCCTGCGCATCCTGCAAGGAAAACTCGACGCCGCCGCCGGGGTCTTCTCCGCCCTGCCCACCGCCGAACGGGAGTCGCGGGCCGCCGCCGCCGGACTGGCCGCCACCCGGGCCCTGCTGGCGTTGCTGCGCGGCGCGGACGCCGACGCCAGGGCGCACCTCGAGGCGGCCCTCGCGGCGGAGAAGCGCGGCTCGCGCAGACGCATCGTGTTCCCGGACTCCAGTGCCTTCACCCTGGCGCTGCTCGCGCTCGTACGGACCCCCACTCCGGAATCCACCCACCTGCTCGAACGGTTGCTGAATGCCGCCGAGCGGCGGCGGATCAGCCGCCACGAGGAGTTGCGCGTCGTCCGCAACGCCCGGGCCGCGCAGCGGGAAGAACTCGTCTACTACTCGGGCGAGCCGTTCCCCTGTCTCCGCCTGCTGTTCGACGGACTGGCCCTGGTCTGGCGCGGCAGCGACGTGATCCAGGAGCCGGCGTGGCGCGAAGCGCTGACCGTGTATCGCGAGCAGGCCAACGCCGGCGGGCTGGACTGGATAGCGGCGGAATGCGATGTGCTCCTGCGCCGCACGGGCTCGCCCGGGCGAGCCGGGGACCGGCCCCCGGACGACCTCCACGCGCGCTTGGGGACCGTGTCGCTGACGAGCCTCGCCGTCCCGGCCCCCGCGTGGGAGCGCACCCTGCGGGCGCTGGAGCAGTACGCCTACGACACCGCCGGCAAGGCGACGCGGAAGGCTGCCACGGAAGCCGAACGCCGACTCGTCTGGGAAGTCCGCGAGGACTACGGGCGCGTCGAACTCCACCCCCGGGAGCAACGCCGCAACAAGAGCGGCGGTTGGGGCAAGGGCAGGAAAGTGGCGCTGAAGCGTCTTGCCCAGGAGTGGGCCGACCTGCCGTTCCTGCGCACCGAAGATCGCGCCGCGGCGGCGGCGATCACGGTGACACGGGAATGGTACGGGAACGAATACTACGCCCTCGGCGCCGCAGGTCTGTACGCGCTCGCGGGGCACCCCCACGTCTTCGATACCGAGGGCGCGACGCTGGACATCGTGCGGCGGGAGCCGGAGTTGCGTCTCGAAGAGGACGCCGAGTGGGTGACCGCGACGGTGACGCCGCACGAGCCCGACCTCGACGACGACACGCACTACGCGTACCACATCAGCGGTGGGCGTTGCGAAGTGACCCACTTCACGCCCACGCGCCGGCGGCTGCTCGAGATCGTACCGCCCGAGGGCGTCAGGCTCCCGCTGACGGCCCGCTCGCGGCTGCTCGAAGCGGTCTCCGCCCTCGCATCCGAAGTGCGCGTGCACGGCGGCATCGACGACGACGCGCCGGACGCCGCCCTGGTCGAGGCCGACGCGGAGCCATGGGTGCGGCTCGAACCCTACGATGCCGGCCTGAAGGCCGCGCTGGCGGTGGAGCCCGTGCCCGACTCCGGCCTCTGCTTCGAACCCGGCGCCGGCGGCATCGCCGTCTTCGCCGTCCGGGACGGCGAGAATGTCCGCGCCCGGCGCGACCTGGAGGCCGAGCGCAGCGCCCTCGCCAGCCTGCTCGAACGCTGCCCCGGGCTGGCGGCGCGGCCTACCGAGAGCCAACCGCTGCTCCTCCCGGATCCGGGCGACTGCCTGGAGTTCCTCGATCGGTTGCAGGACGCCGGCGCGCGCTGCAAGTGGCCGCGCGGCGAACCCTTGCGCATCGTGGCGCACGCAGCCGCCAGCTCGCTGGCGCTCACCGTCAAGTCGGCGGCCGAGTGGCTGCAGGCCTCCGGCGAACTCAAGCTCGACGACGAGCGCATGCTCGATCTGCAGCGCCTGTTCGCCCTGCTGGACGCCCGCCCGGGCTCCCGCTTCCTGGAACTCGCGCCCGGAGATTTCCTTGCGCTGACGGCCACGTTCCGCCGTCAACTGGACGACTTCGCGAGTCTGGCGGCGCCCGCGCGCGACGGCGCGTCGACCCTGCATCCGCTCGGCGCCCTGGCGCTCGACGATCTGCTGGAGGAAGCGGAGGTCACGGCGGACCGGGAGTGGCGCGAGCGGCGCGCGCGTTGCGCGGCCGCGGAGTCCTTCGAACCCGAGTTGCCCAGCACCCTGCAGGCCGAACTGCGTCCCTACCAGTCGGACGGCTTTCGCTGGTTGTCGCGCTTGAGCCGCTGGGGCGCCGGCGCATGCCTGGCGGACGACATGGGCCTCGGCAAGACGGTGCAGACCCTCGCACTGCTCGTGGACAGGGCTCCCGGCGGACCCGCCCTGGTGGTGGCGCCCACGTCCGTGGTCGCCAACTGGGCCGAGGAGGCGCGGCGCTTCGCACCGACGCTCCGGGTCCGGCCGCTGATCGGCACGGCCGGCGCCCGGGCGCGGCTGCTGGCGGAGCCGGCGCCGTTCCACCTGTATCTGACCACTTACGGCGTGTTGCAGAACGACATCGACGCGCTGGCGGAAGTTCCCTGGCACAGCGCCGTGCTCGACGAAGCCCAGGCGATCAAGAACCCGAGCGCCAAGCGCGCCCGGGCGGCACGGCGGCTGCGCGCCGACTTCCGCCTCGTCACCACCGGCACGCCCATCCAGAACAACCTGATGGACCTGTACTCCCTGTTCGCCTTCGCGAACCCCGGGCTGCTCGGCTCCACCGAGCGGTTTCGGCAGCGCTTCGGCCTGCCCATCGAACGGGACGGCGACGAAGACGCGCGCGCCCGGCTGCGGCGGGTGATCGCACCCTTCGTCCTGCGGCGCCTGAAGAGCGAGGTCATCGAGGACCTCCCCGAGCGTACCGAGATCGCCCTGCACGTCGAGCTGTCCGCCGAGGAAACCGCCCTCTACGAAACCATCCGGCAGCGCGCCATCGCGGAACTCGATGGCCCGGCTCCGGCGGAAGGTGACGGCCAGCGGCGGATTCGCATCCTGGCGCACCTGACGCGGCTGAGACTCGCCTCCTGCAATCCGCGTCTGGTGCTCGACGCCGGCAGCTCCGCGCCACGCAGCTCCAAGCTCGCCACGTTCGCCGCGACCCTGAAGGAACTGCTCGCCAACCGCCACAAGGTGCTCGTATTCTCGCAGTTCGTCACGCACCTCAAGCTGGTGGAGGAGCACCTGCGGGACGCCGGCGTCGCCTACCAGTACCTCGACGGAGCGACCCCGGCGAAGAGCCGCGCCGAACGGATCGCCGCCTTCCAGGCCGGCGACGGCGATGTGTTCCTGATATCGCTCAAGGCCGGCGGCGTGGGGCTCAACCTTACCGCGGCCGACTATGTCATCCACATGGACCCGTGGTGGAACCCCGCGGTCGAGGACCAGGCATCCGACCGTGCGCACCGCATCGGCCAGACGCGCCCGGTCACCATCTACCGCCTTGTCGCGAAAGGCACCATCGAGGAGCAGATCGTCGATCTGCACCATCGCAAGCGCGACCTCGCCGACCGCCTGCTCGAGGGCGCCGACGCCTCGGCCCGCCTCGACCCCGACGCGCTGCTGGCGCTGTTGCGGCAACCGCCAGGGCAGCTCTGACCGATCGACGGCTCCCCGGGAGCCGCAGGTCGAGCGATCGGTAACGGCCCGGCCCGCGGTTGCGGCGGCTGCGTGGTGGATCGGTGTTGCTGGACACCGTCACGAACACGCGTCTACGATGCATGTCCCCGCCAATCACCCCCACACGAGGCCCTCGCGATGGACATCTCCGAGTACGGCACTTCGCCGCATGTCGATCCGCTCATGCAGGAACTCGACGACTACGGCCTCTTCAAGCACGTGGCCGAGCTAGAAGCGTACGGCATGACCGTCGTCCCGCCGGAGAAGATGGGGGTGGGGGACGACTTCGTCGACCGCCTCCGCGGCGCCATCCTGCGGACCTGCGAGAAGCGCAACGGCATCGAGATCGGCGACTGGCGCACCGCGGCGCCGGCGAAGGGGTCGATGGGCAACTCCTGGCTCCTGCTCCAGGAGGACGAGGCGTTCGTCGAGGCGGCCACCAATCCGCGCATGCTGGCGCTCGTGCGCTGGCTGCTCGGTCAGAGCGCGGTGCTGAGCGGGCACACCTGGATCATCAAGCCCCCGGCGGCCGAAGGGAACAACGAGCGCCAGACGCTGCGCCTGCACAGCGACTCGCACGGCATCCCGCCCGGCGGCGGCAGCATCGCGCACGTCGCGAACGCCTCGTGGCTCTGCACGGACTACGCCGGCGCGGAGGACGGGCCGACGATCTTCGTACCCGGCAGTCACCTGTTCGGCCGGGCGACCCTGCCGCACGAGGAAGACATTGAGAGCACGCCCTTCCAGACCGTACCCCTCATCGGCAAGGCGGGGTCCCTGGCCCTCTGGAACGGAGCCACCTGGCATGCCTCGGTGCCCCGCACCAATCCCGGGCTGCGCGTGACCCTCGTGCAGGTGTTCATGCGCCGCCACATGCAGCGCATCCACATGTGGGAGGACGAGGTCGATCCGGACTACGTCGCGAAGTTCCCGGAACTCGAACGCGTGCTCGGCAGCCACATGTACCCGTTCGGCGCCGCGGGAGCGGATCCCGAGCGCGTCAAGACGATGACCGACACGGGGACGAACCCCTTCGCCTGATCCATGGCGGTCTGGCGGTACGCCGGTAATCCCGGCCCGGCGGACCCGGGCGGCCGAGCCACTCCCGCACCGGGCCGAACCCGAGGGTACCCATGGACCGCGTCAAGGCCGCGCTCTTCATCGACTTCGACAACGTCTTCCTGAGCCTGAAGAAGGACTACTCCGACGCGGTGGCGAAGCGCTTCGCCAACCCGTCAAGGTGGTTGCCGTGGTTGGAGAACGGCGAACACGCCGGGGAGCAGGACCCATTCCGGGGCCAACGCTCTCTACTCATCCGACGTTGCTACGGGTCACCCGATCTCCTGCGCCCTTTTCGTCCCTACTTCACCAGACTCGGCTTTTCAGGCAGTCGACTGCCCACCTCTCACGAAGTCCGGGAAGAACAGCGCCGACATCGTGATGACATTGGACATTGCGGACGCGATCGAACACACGACCCGGTTCGACGAGTTCGTGATCCTGTCGTCCGACGCCGACTTCACGCCGGTGGCGTTACGCCTGCGCGCGCATGATCGCATCACCTCCATCCTGGCCAACCAGCAGACCGCCGCCGCGTTCCGATCCTGCTGCAGCATCGTCATCGACATGGACGAGTTCGAGGCGGTGTTCGGCGAAGCGCGCGAGCAGGATGCGAGCAAAGGCTCCCCGGCCCCGAAGGCCAGGGACCTCGGACCTGTCCGCACGGAGATCGAGACGGAGATTCGGCGCCAACTGACGGAGTCGACGGCCGCCCTGCCGCTGGGTCCCTCGCCGCACGGACACGGGAACTTTGGCCCGTCGTAGGCATGTCCGACTGGCTTGGAGCGGGCAGCTTCAAGAAACTGCTGCTTGCCTTCGAAGATCCCCACCTGCGCTTTTCGTCCACGCCCCCCGGTTACGTCTACGACCCGTCCCGACACCGGGTACCGCCCGCAAAGCAACGGGCCGCGCCCGGGCTCGCCGAGGCCACCGAACCGGTTGCCGACCTTGTCGAGCGCCTCT
Organism: Pseudomonadales bacterium; assembly: GCA_963664635.1. Taxonomy (GTDB): domain Bacteria; phylum Pseudomonadota; class Gammaproteobacteria; order Pseudomonadales; family Azotimanducaceae; genus VXNE01. Next base: position 4,294,413 of record OY761542.1, read on the forward strand.
ACGGGGTAATCGGCCTTCCGCGCCTCGACCCCTTGCAGTACCAGATCGTCTTCGAGGCACTCGCCGGGCAGAGCGGTCAAGGGTCGACCCTCGGCGACATCACCAAGAACGCGCGGGACTACGCCAACGACCAGGGCGCCTCGATCGGCCGCCAGGCGTTCGCCTTCGTCACGCGGGCCCTCCACCTCGCCGACCATCCCATCGCCGACAAGCAGGCGAGCCCCGACGAGATCGCCCACCTGTTCAGGTCCAGCGTCCAGCAACAGGCTCGAGACGCTCAACTCGAACTCGAAGCTGAAGACCTCCGGTTGCTCGACGAACTTCTGGGCGTCGCTGTATCGCCGGACCGGTCGCTCCGTTCAGGATCGTGAGAAGCGGGCTGGATCGAATGGCGCGAGGTTGAGTTCCGTGTGCCCAGACACGACGAGGGCCGCGCAAGCGGCGCCCATTGCCGGGCCGTACAGGATGCCCTTGCGACCGCCGCCGGTGGCCAGCACGACGCCGGGGGCATCCGGTACGGGGCCGAGGACGACGTGTCCGTTGGCGCTCATGGGGCGCAGGCAGGCGGTCTGGGCGACCACCTTCGCCGTCTCGAGGCCCGGCAGCATGCGGGCCAGTTTCGCCAGCACCGCCGTCCGGCCCGCCATGGTGGTCCGGTCGTCGAAGCCCGCGTCTTCCTCCGTGGTGCCGACCCAGAGCAGCCCGTCCGGCTTCGTCGTTGCATAGTTGCCGCGCCAGCCGATGGAGCAGCCGACGGCGGGTCCCGGCGCCGAGAGACGGAGAATCTCGCCCTTGAGCGGCTGCACGTCGACCGGGGTCCCCGTCCATGCGGCCGCGCTTCCCGCCCATGGGCCCTGGGCCAGGACGACCGTCCCGCAGGACACGCTGCCGCCGTCTCCCAACCGGACTCCGGCGACACGGTCTCCATCGCGCACCAGGCCGATGGCCTCCGCTCTCGTGACCGAGGCGCCGGAAGCACGGGCCAACGCCCGCGTGAGCGCCTCCGCGTCCACTTCCGCGGCGCGCCCCGGTACAACGCTCCACCGACCACGTCCGGGGCAATCCGCGCGTCAAGCGCACGCAGTTCCGGCGCCGACAGCCAGTCGGCGCGGAAGTCCGGCTGCTCGTTCACCCAAGCCACGTTGGCGCGCAGGTCGGCAGCCTCGTCGTCGTTGAACGCGAGGCCAACGGTCGGCCGGGGACGGAAGTCGGTCTCGATGCCGGTCTCTTCGGGAAGCGCCTCGGCCAAGGTGCGGTGCAGGGCAAAGGACTGCGTCGCGAGCGGATACATCGGGCCCGGAATTCCGGCGCCGGACAGCGGGTACAAGCCGCCGTACGCGAATCCGGACGCGTGGCGCGCCACGCCGTCGCGGTCCACCAGTGCGACGCGCACGCCGGCTTTCGCGAGATAGTAGGCCGCCGCGCAGCCGACGATGCCGGCGCCCACGACTGCCACGTCAGCGCTGCGGGTCGTCATCGAGCGCCCCGGTAACGTCAGGAGGCGCCAAGGGCCGCGAACGTCAGGGTCCAGGCACGCTCCGCGTCGATCCCGTACGCGACGCGGACGTTCTCCGGGTCGCGCCGCCGGCTCACCCGCTGGTCGACCACCGTCATGCCCCGCGTCAGCGCACCCTCCGTTTCGATGCCCACCGCGCGCGCCTCGGCTTCGATCAGCTCCGGGTGCGTGACCGCGAACACGGCACAGGGATCGTGCAGCGCCGCGTCCCGGCTGCCGATGAACTCCGCCATGCGCGCGTGCAGGTAATCGAATGACTCCGCCGCGAGGGCGGCCAGGGGGTTGTCCATCCGGCGCAGGCGCTCGGTCACGGCGTCCGTCGAACGGAACTGGTGCGTAACGTTGAGTCCGCACATCGTCAGTTCCGCTCCCGACTCGAAGACGCGGACGGCGGCTTCCGGGTCCGCCCAGACATTGAACTCCGCAACCCGTGTGACGTTGCCCACGGTCGCGCTGCCGCCCATGATCGAGATCCCGGCGATGCGGCGTACCCAGCCCGGATCCCGCTCGACCGCCAGCGCCAGGTTCGTCAGAGGTCCGAGCGCCACGATCCAGTCGTCCGGCCCGGGCGCGTCCAGCAGGAATCCGACCGCGTCGGTGCTCGCCACATTACGGTCGTGCTCGATGCGCGTCACGCCCCCGAGACCGGAGCTGCCGTGGACCGCCTGCGCGTGGGGAGCCGGCCCCGCGAGGGCTTCCGCGGCACCGGAGTGCACGGGGGTGTCGACGCCGAGCAGTGCCGTCATCAGCAAAGCGTTGGCGGTCGTGGCGGCGAGCGGCGCGTTCCCGGCGACCGTGGTCACGCCCAGGACCTCGGCGTACGCGTGCGCCACGATCAACGCGATCGCGTCGTCGTGACCGGGGTCGCAGTCGACGATCATGCGGGGCATGGGCACAGGTTAACAGCGTTGGGGGAGGTGCAGGCCGGCCCGCGGCGCTGCGCCGCACGATGCGGGGCCGGCGCCTCCGCGATTGCCCTCGGACAGCGCACCACATGGTACTCTTGGCTATCTTAGTTGAATCTGAGTTTCCTGGAAGTCATGGAGACTAGGGTCCGGGTAGCCGACGAAGTCTGGATCGCCACGGCTTCCCTGCACCGCCAGCACGCCGAACGGACCGACTTCTCCATCGGGGAGATCGTCGCGCAGGCAGAGTCCGCCACGGTCACGGGCGTCCGGCCCCTCCGCCCGGGAGTGAAGGTCCACATCTACCTCCACTGCGTTGCGAACAAGCCCCCGAACCCGGGGCGCTACCGCATGCTGCTCGAAACGACGACGGGACGTCGGCGCCTGTTCCGACCGGGGGACCCGTGTCATCCGCTGCGCTCGGCGGGCAAGACCACACCCAGGCCCGAGGAGATCCCGGCCCACTATCGAGACCTGATCGACTGGTATGTCGCCGAGTACGCGTCCGCGGGGGCGCACCCGTCCGACGACCCGATCCTGGCCCTGCGCGGGCTCGGCGCGACGCTCTGGAAAGACGAAGGCGCCGACGCGTACGTGCGGCGCCTGCGGGCCGGCTGGCAATGAGTCGGATCTTCTGGGACACGAACCTGTTCGTGTACCTGCTCGAGGGCGAGGGCAAACCGGCCGAACGGGTGGCGTCGCTTCGCAACCGGATGATCGAGCGCAAGGACGAACTGGTCACGTCCGCGCTGACGCTGGGCGAGGTGCTCGTCAAGCCCATGGAGGCCGGCGACCAGACGCTCGCACGCGACTACGAGCAGGCGATCACCACGGGCGCCACCGTGGTGCCCTTCGATCACGCCACCGCGGGTCTGTTCGCCGCGATTCGCCGAGACCGCTCGATTCAGCCACCGGACGCGATCCAGCTTGCCTGTGCCTCCGCGGCGCGCGTGGACATGTTCATCACGAACGACGAGCGGCTGAGCCGCAAGGTCGTGCCGGGCATTCACTTCATCCAGTCGCTGGCGACGGCGGCCATCTGACCCATGCCGCCCAAATCGCGCGCACCGGTCTTGCCCGCCTGGGCCGCACGCGCGCCGGTCGCCCGGCTCGCGACCGTGGCCGGCGGGCAGCCGCACGTCGTTCCCGTGGTCTTCTGCGAGTGCGGCGGCGCCCTATTCATCCCCATCGACGGCAAGCCGAAGAGCGGGCGCAAGCTGCGGCGGGTGCGCAACATCGCGGCCAACCCGGCGGTCTCCCTGCTCATCGACGAGTACGAGGACGACTGGTCGCGGCTGCGCTGGTTGCGGGCCGATGGCGCCGCAACCATCGTCGCCACGCCCGCGGAGGTTCGCACCGCACTGCGCCACAAGTACCCGCAGTACGAGGCGACGCCAATGGGAGCCACGGCCATCCGCTTCGAGGTCTCCGGCACCCGGTCATGGTCCGCGGCGGGCGCCATCTGAGCAGGGTCCGATGTCGCGCTGTCGCGCGAAGTCCGACACCCTGATAGCCTCTGCTCTCGCTCTCATCCGGAGGAGATCGATGCCTTACGACCTCGTCATCAGGAACGGTTCCATCGTCGACGGCTCCGGCGCGCCGGCCTACCGGGCGGACGTCGGCATCCAGGACGGCCGCATCGCGGCGATCGGCCGGATCCGCGAGAACGGCGCGGACACCATCGATGCGGAGGGTCACGTCGTGACGCCTGGCTTCGTCGACGGCCATACCCACATGGACGCACAGGTGTTCTGGGATCCGATCGGTTCCTGTTCCTGCTACCACGGGGTGACGAGCGTCGTGATGGGCAACTGCGGCTTCACGCTGGCGCCCTGCCGCGAGGCGGAAGCGGATCTGGTGTTCCGCAATCTCGAACGCGCCGAGGACATCGCGCGCGAGTCGATGCTCGAAGGTATCCGCTGGCGCTGGGAGACCTATCCGGAATATCTCGACGTGCTGGACGCGCTGCCGAAGGGCATCAACTACGCCGGCTACGTCGGGCACTCGGCGGTGCGCACGTACGTCATGGGCGAACGGGCATTCACGGAGCCGGCGAACGAGGACGACCTGGCCCGCATGACCGCCATCGTGCGCGAGGCGGTACAGGCCGGCGCGATGGGCTTCACGACATCGCGCTCGCCCAATCACCAGACCTCGGATCACAGGCCGGTCGCGAGCCGCGTCGCGAGCTGGGAGGAAGTCCGGGTGATCGTCCGGGCCATGGGCGAGACCGGCGCCGGCATGTTCGAGATCGCCGGCGAGCGGACGGGGCCCGACCCCGACCGGACTCGCGACTACCAGGAGCGGCTGAAGGCGTTGAGCGTCGAGACCGGCGTGCCGGTGACCTGGGGCATGTTCGCGTCCCGCCACGCGCCGGACATGTGGCGGCGCTATTTCGACCTGCTCGACGAGACCGCGACCGCGGGCGGGCGGATGTTCGCGCAGGTGCATTCCCGTTCGCTCAACGTCCTGTACACCTTCGAGTCGTACACCCCCTTCGATAGCTGGAACGTCTGGCGCGACGTGCGCGCGCTCCCGCTGGAGGAGCAGCGCGCCAAGCTGGCCGACCCGGTGCTCCAGGCGCGCCTCGTGGACATCGCGGGCCGCCCGAGCGAGCGCCATGCCGCGCGGGGCGTCACCGTGGCCCCACCGGAGTGGGACTGGCTCTTCGTGATGGACTCCATGACGGCGCGGAACCGGTCGGTGGCCGAACTCGCCGCGGAACGCGGCGTCTCGCCCCCGCAGGCCTTCATCGACATCGCGCTTGAGGGCAACCTCAAGACCCTGTTCCGGCACCCGATCAACAACGAGGTCGACGCGGACGTGCTCGCGATGATGAAGCACCCCCGCTCCGTGGTGACCTTCTCCGACTCAGGGGCCCACGTCTCGCAGATCATGGACAGCTCCCTGCAGACCCACCTCTTCAGCCACTGGGTGCGCGAGCAACAGGCACTGACGCTCGAGGAAGCCGTGCGCATGGTCACCTTCGAGCCGGCCACGCACTGGGGCCTCCACGACCGCGGCCTGCTGCGCGTCGGCTTCGCGGGGGACGTCACGGTGTTCGATCCTGCGACGATCGGCCCGCGCATGCCGGAAGTGGTGCACGACCTGCCGGGCGGCGCCAAGCGCTTTCGGCAGACGGCGGACGGCATCGCCGCGACCGTGGTGAACGGCGAGGTGCTGCTGCGCGACAACGCGCACACCGGGGCACAGTCGGGGCGGCTGCTCCGCGGTCCCCTGGCGCGCGGCGCGGCGTGACGCGGGTGTCCGACGATCGGAAGCGGCCGGCGGACGAGCGGCGCGGACTCACGTCGCAGCGCATCCTCGCGCTCGCGATGGTCTTCATCCTGGTGTCCATGGGCGCCCTGCTGTGGTACATGCCGTTTCCGTAGCGGAGCCGGGAACCCCATCTGCGGACACCAGTTCCGCGACGCCCCGATGGCTGTTTCCTGTGCACCGCCACAAGTCGGCGCTCAGCCCCGGCTACCCGAAGATGGCATCCCAACCTGTATTCATATACAGTATCCTGGTCCGATCTCAAGGGACCACGTCCTCGATCTACACCGCATCAGAGGCCAGCCAAGGACCGCACCGAGGTCACGCGTCCGCGTAGACCTGCGTACAATACGACCAAGAAAGAAGAGAAATGCCGCGCAACACCGCCACCTCACGACGACGCATGCCTGTCGAACCGCGAACCCCAGCCGCCCGGAACGGTGGCGCCACAACACCGTCGTCGCGCCCCCATCGCCCAGAGTCCTTCCAGCGCGCCGGGTCGACGATCTACTTCCAACCTGCGGAGACCCTCTACGATCTGTGGCCGACACCCGTTTGCATAATCGCCGACGGGCCTTACGGCCTCAGCGGGTTTCCCGGTGATCTTCATACCGCGACCGGCCTGGTTGACTGGTACCGCCCCCACGTCGAGGCGTGGACGGCTCGGTCGACCCCCGAGACCACTCTCTGGTTCTGGAATTCGGAACTGGGTTGGGCCACCGTCCACCCACTGCTCGCCGAGCACGGGTGGGAGTATCGAAGCTGCCACATCTGGGACAAGGGCCTCGGCCACATCGCGGGCAACGCCAATACCCGCACGCTCCGCAAGTTCCCCGTCACCACGGAGGTCTGCGCGCAATACGTCAAAGCCCCGAGCTTCCGATCGGGAGCAGGCGAGACGTTGTCCATGCAGGAATGGCTTCGCAGCGAGTGGCGCCGTTCAGGACTCCCGTTCCGCTTGGCCAACGACGCCTGCGGGGTCGCCAATGCCGCCACGCGCAAGTACCTCACGGCAGATCACCTCTGGTACTACCCACCGGCCGACGCCTTCGTGCGGCTCGCCAACTTTGCCAACGAGCATGGTGACCCCTCTGGCAAGCCCTACTTCAGTCAAGACGGGCATGGTCCCATCACCGCCGAACAGTGGACCCGGATGCGCGCCAAGTTCCGGTGTCCCGCGGGCGTCACCAACGTCTGGCGGCAACCGCAAGTCGCGGGCAAGCAACGCATCAACGGCGACCGCAGGCAAATGCAATGGAAGTACAAGAGCCTCCACGGAAGCCAAAAGCCACTGGAACTGATCGAAACCACGATGCTTGCCACGACCGACGCGGGCGACACGGTTTGGGAGCCTTTCGGCGGACTATGCCCCGCTGCTGTCTGCGCCTTCCGGCTCGGTCGTACATCCCACAGCGCAGAGATCGTCTCGGAGTTCTACCACGCTGCCGTCGAAAGGCTCCATTCATGTCACGAAAGCCTGGACCTCCTGAACGGATAGAACCGACCCGGTGGGAGCATTTTGGACTCTGGCAGGGCGTCCGGAGCGCGTTGTATGCGTGTCCAGACCGGTTCTCGACTCCGACCAGTATCGAGGGTCTCATGGCCACACCGACATCTTCACGCTCAACACGGCTCTCGCTGCGACGATAGAAGACTCGATGGTCAAGACACTCAACGACCCTTCGTCGAATCGGCCCTCTACTGCGCCCGCAAGCGCAACCACTACTGGCTGCACCAGCGCCGAGTCCGTGGCGACCCCGGCACTATCGACAGCCCTCCCGGGGTGTCTCCGTACCCCCCGTCCAAATCCAACATCTCGAATCAACCGTCCAAAGACTGTGGCGGCAACTTCGGCCGGCTTGCCCGATACGGTCTGATGGATGACTACATCGCCGCGATGCAATCGACGCTGGTTCGAGGGATCGCCGTGAGGGACTGGCAAGCGTTCTTCAAGGCGCACCTGTCGTAAAGATCGCGACGGGACGTCCGGCGCGACAAACGGGTCGCCCGCGTCACCGCACGGCCAGCCGCGCCAGGGCCGCTTCGTTGAGTGCGATCCCGAAGCCCGGCCTGTCCGTCAGGGTCATGGCGCCGTCGCGCGGCAGCACGTCCTCGCCGTAGAGTTCCGCGACATCGTCGAGGGGCCCCGAGAACTCGGTCGAGAACTCGTGCGGCCGCGTCGCGTTCTGGACCGTCGCATAGACGTGCAGCGACGCCATCGAGTTGATCCCCGCCTGCGGACTGTGGGGCATCACCGGCTTGTCGAGGGTCGTCGCCATCTCGAAGATGCGCTTGACCTCGCTCGGCCCACCGGCACTGAGGATATCGGGCTGCAGGATGTCCGGGTCGCCGAGCAGCACGAGATTCTGGAACCACCAGCGGAAGGCGTCCTGTTCCCCGGCGGACACGGCGACGTCCAAGGCGTCGCCGACCTGTCTGAGGCCCGGCAGGTCGTAATGCGGAATCGGCTCTTCGAAGTGGTCGATGCCCAGCGCCTCGAAACGTCGTCCCTGCTGGATGGCGGTGGACACCGAGTAGCCGTTGTTCGCATCGAAGCCGAGGTACTCGCCGCCGGCGAGGAACTCCCGCGCCAGTCGGAAGAGCCGGTAGTCCTTCTCGGGGTCGATGTCCTGCCGCCACCCGCGCCAGTCCATGCGGATCTTGAAGGCCCGGAACCCCCGCTCCCAGCCGTCCCGCACCAGGGCCAGCATCTCCTCCGGCTGCATGCGCCAGCCCGAACCGGTGCTCCAGTACAGCGGGATCTTCGTGCGCCGCGCGCCGCCCATGAGCGTGTGCACCGGCAGGCCGGTGTCCTTGCCCAGGAGGTCCCAGAGCGCCACGTCGACGATGCCGACGACCCAGCCCGGCAGCTTGAAGAAGCGCTCTTCGCGGCCGAGCGCCAGGGTCTCCCAGTGCCGGTCGATGAGCCGCGGGTCCTCGCCGACGAGGGCCGGCGCGATGACGCCTTCCAGGTAGCCGTCGAAGACGCGGTTGTTGCGGCCCGGGACCTCGGACCAGCCTTCCACCCCGGCGTCGGTCTCCACGCGCAGGAGGCTCTTGCCGAGGCTGAGCGGAGTCGCCGTGATGGCCGTGATCTTCATTGCCGCGCTCCTCCGCCCGCCCCCGCGGAATCAGGGCTTGTACTTGATCCGCTCGCCTTCGATCGCGATGTACTTGCGCTCCTGCAGGCCCTTCACCAGCGCGTCGAGCTGCTCGTCGTTCAGGCTCTTGCCGAAGAGGCTGTTGATGGTCGTGCGCACCGTGCGCACCTTGCGCGGACGGGACTTCCCCTGCAGATCGAAGGTGTGGACGACCTTGTCGACCTGCTCCGCGAACGAGTCGCTCTCGCCCACCTCGATCCAGGGGATCTCGAACAGCCCCTTGCGCCGGTCCACGTTGATGCCCTGCGACTGCAGGTGCCTGATCAACACGTCGAAACCCGTGTCGCGCGAAACCACGTGAAAGTGATCGTCCGAACCCGCGCGCGCGAACTTCCCGAGGTAGTACGCGATGTGAAAGTCGAGCGCGTTCTTGCCGCTGCCCGTCACCGCGATGTACTCCGCCTCGCTGCCGAAGGACTGCATCTCGAACACGAGGTCGCGGGGGATCTTGGCCTGCGTGGCCCCGACGAACACGATGACGCGGAACGCGCGGTCTTTCGCATCCTCCTTCAGCGCCGCGAGGTTCTTCGGCTGCACGTTCTCGTAGTCGATCAGGACGTAATGGGTTGCCACGTTCGGGCCTCCGTTGCCGGCGCCTCGGATGCCGGCCGCATCTGTTCGCCGAAAGGCGCGCTGCGGTCCCGCCTCCCGAGTGCTGCGATTGTAGAACGAACGGGGCTGCCGGACTCGGGCATCTCGACCCCGGCTTGACCCGCCTGCGGGATGGCCCATACTCGGTCCGGAAGGCGGCCAGGACAGCGATACGCCACGGCCCAACGACTTGCCGGACCCATGGACACGGAGCCCACACCCGATACGCCCATGACCCGGGCGCTGACCAGGCGCCCCGAGGTCATGGTTGCGTACGTCTTCGGGTCACTGGCGCCGGCCGTGCGTCCGCACGCGACGGAAGAGCCCCGACTTCCCGACGGCCAACCTCCCCCAAGGTCCGATAGCGATATCGACGTGGCGGTCGCAGCCACCGCACCGATGGATGCCTCGTTCCGGCTGGCGCTCATGGACGACATCGCGATGGCCACCGGCCGTCCCGTCGACCTGATCGACCTGCATACCGCGGGACCCCTCGTCCTGACGCGGGCGCTGACCACCGGACAGTGTATGGTCAAACGGGATCCGACGCTCCTGGCGCGGCTGATCCAGAAAATGTGGTACCTGAACGCGGACTTCATGCCCCTGGTCCGCATGATCCAGGACCAGCGTCGCCGTCGTTTCCTGCATGGATAACGACATCGTCTCAGCCAAGCTCGAGTCCCTGCGCCGCTGCGTCGGGCGGGTACGGGAGCGAACTCCTCCCTCGGTGGAAGCCCTCCAGGGGGACCACGATGCGCAGGATATCCTGTGCCTGAACCTCGAGCGCGCCGTCCAGGTCTGCGTGGACATCGCCGCGCACGTCGTCTCGGACGGAGCTGCCCTCGTGCCTGACACGATGGCCGCGTGCTTCGACGCGCTGTACGGCCAGGGGGTCATTTCCGAGACGCTGGCCGGCCGGATGCGTCGCGCCGTCGGTTTCCGGAACATCTCCGTCCACGCCTACCAGACCCTCGACTGGGCGGTGGTGTACGCCATCGCGACCGAACGACTCGAGGACTTCCTCGAGTTCGGGCGAGCGATGGAGAAGCTGCTCGAGGCAGGCGGGCGTAACACGCACCAGGTACGCTAGTCCCGGGGAGCGGGTCCGTCGCCGGGGTGGCCTTCGGCCCGCAGACGCTCGAGCTCCTTCACGAGCCCCGGCGTTGCCACCATGCGCCAGGCGCGTTCGACGATATCCGGCAACGCCTCCCAGAGGACCGTCTCGAGGTTGATCAGAACCATGGGATAGTCGGCGTAGTGGTCCGTGATGTAGAACGTCTCCGGCGCCGCCTGCATCAGCATCTCGCGCTCCATGAGGTCGCAATGGATGGCGAGGCCCCCTTCCGCTTCCGAGCGCAGGCGCGCCAGGAATTTCCGCTTGACCTTGAGCGACGGCGTGCCGTAACTGCGGCTCTCGACCACGCCCGGCAGACCCTTTGCGATCTCGACCACGCGCGCGAACAGGCCGGCGAGGCGCTCGCCCGGCGGGTAACGGATCGGCACGGGTTCTCGGGGTGTCATGTGTCCTCCCCGTCGGCGAGCACGGCAAGCGGCCGAACTACCCGGAGACCGCCACGTCGGCGAATCGAATCCGTGCCATCAGGGCCGAACGCTCCGCGTTCCAGTGTTGCTCGTCGCCGATCGCAGCGATGCCCTGCAGCAGCTCGAAGAAGTTCCCGGCCACGGTAACGTTGCGTACCGGTCGCTCGCGCGCGCCATCCCGGCACAGGAATCCCGCCGCACCGAAGCTGAAATCTCCGGATATCGGGTTCGCGCCCGAGTGCAGGCCCGTCAGATCGACGATCTCCAGGGTCTCCCCGCCCGTAAGCGCCGCCGCGGACACGTCCCCGGGGGCGATCTCGAGCTGGTGCAGGCCCACGCCCACGGACGACCGCGGCGAGCGGGCGGCGTTGCCGGTATTCGGGACGTCGAAGTGCGCGGCCGTGGCGCTGTTGTGGATCAGCGTGCGCAGGCAACCGTCCCGCACCAGCGTTGTCGTGGCCGCCGGGAGACCCTCGTCGTCGAACAGTGCGTAGCCAAAGCCCTCGGTCCGCAGCGGCGCGTCGCGGATGGTCAGCGCTTCGACGGCGATGCGCTCGCCCACCTTGTCCCGCAGCGGGTTGATGCCGTCCTTCGCGCTCTTGCCGGAAAACATGGAAGAGAACACGCCGAACAGCGCCGCCTGGCAGTCGGCGTCGAACAGCACGTCGTAGCGCCCGCTCGGGATCGCCTCGCCGTGCAGCAGCGCCAGGCACCGCCGGTAGGTCTCCTCGACGATCTCGTGCATGTCGACCTCGTCAAAACGGCGGGCGCCACGCTGCACCCCGTCGAGAACGTCCTTCTCGCCGTCGCCGACCAGCGCGTAAGCGTACGCGGCGCACAGGCGACTCCTGCCGTGCGCGGAGCGGCCGGTGGTGGCAAAGACGTGCTCTTCGGCGATGATGTCCTGGACGCCGTTGTAGGGGACGTTGCGCACCTGGTCCCGCCCGGTGAGCTCCCGTTCGAGGAACAGCGCCGCCTCGATCTTCTCTTCCACCGGCGTCGGATCCGATGGGCAGAGCGTCGCGTCATCCGTCACCAGGCGGGCGTCGCCGTCGACGATCTCCTCGTCCGGATCCGCACGCGCATACGTGGCGTTGACGAGGGCCTGGTCCACCATGGAGTCCAGGGAGGCGGCATCCGCCGCTTCGCTGTAGGCGACGCCGGCGCGGTCCTCCCGGATGACCCGTACGCCGTAGATGCGCGTCGACTTGACCTTGTGTTCCTCGAGGGCCCCGCCATGCGCCTTCAGCGAGAGCGACGCTTCCTCCCGCACCACGAGGTCGCCCGTCGCCCCCGCCGCCGCGACCCGGTCGAGCACGCGGCCGGCGGCGTCAGCTACCGTATCGATCCCCATCAGGCATTGCCTCCGACCAGGATGTCGTCCACCTTGAGGGTCGCCTGACCGACCGTGGTGGGTACCGCCCCCGAGACGGAGCCGCACATGCCCGTCGCGAGCGCAAAGTCGCCGCCGACCATGGAGATGCGGCGCAGCACGTCCGGGCCGGTGCTGATGAGGGTCGCCGCCTTGACCGGATGCCGCACCTTGCCGTCCTTCACGTAGTAGCCCTCGGTCACGGCGAAGTTGAACTCCCCCGTGCCCGGCTGCACGGACCCGCCGCCCATGTGCGCCGCGTACACCCCCTCGTCGATGGACGCGATCATGTCGTCGAAGCTGTCGGCGCCCGGCTCTATGAACGTGTTGCGCATCCGCGAGGCCGGGGCGAACCGGTAGCTTTCGCGACGCCCCGAGCCGGTGCGTGGATGCCCGGTCTGTGCGGCACCGTTGCGGTCGGCCAGGAAGTTGACGAGCCGCCCCTCGCGGATGAGCTGCGTGCGCTCGGTGGGCATGCCCTCGTCGTCGATGTTGATGGAGCCCCACTCGCGGGCGAGCGTCCCGTCGTCGACGGCGCTGACGACCGGGTTGGCGATCGTTTCACCCAGCCTGTCGTGGAACACGGAAGCCTGCTTGGCCACGGAGGTGGTCTCCAGCAGATGACCGCAGGCCTCGTGGAAGATCACGCCGCCGAAGCCGTTACCGATCACCACCGGCATGCGGCCCGACGGACAGGGCTTCGCGGAGAGGTTCACCAGTGCCTGGCGGGCGGCCTCGGCGCCGCATGCGGCCGGATCCAGCGCCTCGACGATCTCCCAGCCGAGCAGGCCGCCGTCGGTCCGCATGCCGGTCGCCTGCTCGGATCCGTTGGAGGCCACGGCCTGCAGGCGTGCGCGGACGTAGTGGCGGGTGTCGCGGATGTGCAGGCCCTCGCTGTTGAAGATCTCCACGGCCTGTTCGCGCTGACCGCAGGCGCCCTGCGTCTGGGAGATCAGGTTGCTCGCCGCGCGGGCCGCGCGGTCGGCGGCGAACAGGTAGTCCACCTTGTCGCGGACCTCGGCGTCCCTGGTGAGCGTGCGCTCGGCGCCGTGGATGTCCGCCGCCACCCGGAAGTCGAACGCCCGGGCCGTCGACGCGGGGTCGCGCCGGTCCTTCGCGGCGAGTTCCGAAACGATGCGCCTGAGTTCCCCGGCTTCCGTCCTGTTCGTGAAGCCGTAGAGCACTTTCGTCCCGTAGACCAAGCGCACACCGATGCCGAAGTCGATGCCGGAGGCAATGTCCCGCACCTGGCTCGACAGCGTGGCGATGTTGCTGACCTGGTTGCGTTCGACGAACACCTCGGCGAAGTCGGCGCCGAGGGCAATGGCATCGTCGAGAACGGATCGGGCGACGCGGCTGTCGAGCACGGGCATCTCCTCAAGGTTGCGAGCCGGCAAGTGTGTCACAACAGCGCCCACCGCAGGTCCCGGCCCGGCCGTCAGCGCGTGGGCCGGTCCGCTCCCGGCAACAGCCGCCGCGCGTTCTCGACGATATGTTCGGGGAACGGCGCGGGCCGCCGCCGGGCCTTGTCGAGATGGACGCCCCGCTGCGAGAGCCGCGCGATCTCGGCGCCGGTGTCGAGGGACCGCAGGCGGTGCTCGATGGCGAGCGACGTGCGCCCGACCTCGACGACGCAGGACTGCGTTCCGAGCGGCGTTCCCGGAACGGCGCCGCCCGCGGGCCGGAAATCGAAGGCAAACGTGGCGAAGCCGACATTGCGCTCGCGCGCGTAGCGCGGCGTCATGCCGATCGCGTTGCGCAGGTGTTCGCCGGCGGCGGAGAAGCGCAGGATGCACGCGTGGGAGCCGAGGCCTCCGGACGGCCCGCGATCCGCGTCCGTCACGATGTCCCGGCCGGTGTCGAGCCAGTGCAACCGCAGGGACGGCGAGTCTTCCGCGGATGTCCCGAGATGCGCCCAGTCCCAGTCCACCTCCCCGGGCAGGGCCTCGCCGTCCGGTAGGGGCAACCCGGGGATGCGCCGCGACAGGGACTGGTGGAAGCGGGTGCACACCGCGTCGGTCTCGGCGTTCACGACGACGTGACCGAGCACGTCGCGGCCCAGTGGCATGGTGTGGACGCGGTAGATGTCGCCCTTGCGCAACTCCGCATCGAAGCGGACCTGGCAGCGGGTCATCGTCGCCGCGCCGGGGTCGCTCGACTCGATGCCGCAGGCGTGCAGCGCCGCCACGGTGGCGTAGTCCAGCTTCTGGAAGTAGTAGCCGACGGTCAGGTGGTCCACCGCATCGCATTCCCACGGCGGGACCGCGCCCATGAACGTGATGCGTGCGTTCGTCACTCCATCCCTCCGTGCAGGCCGTCGGCTGCCGTTTACCGCTGCCTCGTCCGGCAGTAAGCTCGCGCGCCACCCCGAGACTGACGGTCGACGCGGCGGTCGCCCCCTGTCCCATCACAAGGCACAACATGCAGCCGGAAACCCGAACGCGCAACTGCCGCCCGTCCCCGATCGGGCGGCGCGTGCACGTCATCGGCAACAGCAACTCCGGCAAGAGCACCCTGGCAGAGCGGCTGGCCGGGGCCCTCGAGGCGGACTTCGTGGAGCTGGACGCGCTCAACTGGCTGCCCGGCTGGGTGGGCCTCAACGAGACCGACCCAGAGGAATTGGAGCGGCGCTTCCAGCATGCCACCCGCGGCGATGCGTGGGTGGTGGCCGGTTCCTATTCCGCGTACTCCCAGCGCGTGTTCTGGCCTCGGCTGCAGACCGTGATCTGGCTCGACCTGCCCCTCCGGGTGCTCCTCGTCCGCTTCTTTGGCCGCTCGTGGCGTCGCTGGCGGCGGCGCGAACTGTTGTGGGGCACGAACATCGAACGGTTCTGGCCGCAGTTCGCGCTATGGCGGGGGAGCGACTCGCTGCTCTACTGGATCCTCTTCCACCACCGCCGCAAGCGCCGGGACATGCACGGCTGGATGGAGGATCCGCGCTGGTCGCACATCCGCTTCGTACGCCTCACGTCCGCACCCGAGGTCGAGTCGTTCGCCCGGACCATCGCGGCGAGCGTGGCACCCGACCGTTAGCGTATTGCCGCACGAAGCCGTACCCTAGCCGGGTCCCGACCAAAGGCGCAATGCATGGCCGGCCCGGCGACCGAGCCCGGACCTTCCGACAACACGACCCCCAGGACCGCCGCTCCAGGCATCGACCGCATCCTCTTCGGCGCCTGCGTCGTGCTGATCGTCGGTGCCTGCGTGCCGATGGCGCTGTTCCCGGAACAGGCGTCCATCGTCGTCACGGGCCTCTACGACTGGATCGCCGGCGAGATCGGGCTGCTCTACCAGTGGATGACGCTGGCCGCGACCATCGTCCTGGCGGTGCTCGCCTTCGGGAAGTATGGCGGACGGCGACTCGGGGGGCAGGATGCGATCCCGGAGTTCAACAACCTCTCCTGGATGGCGATGCTGTTCTGCGCCGGCATCGGCGCCGGACTCCTCTACTGGTCGGCCATCGAGTGGGCCTTCTACCTGGACACGCCGCCGTTCGGCCTCGAGGGCGGTTCCGCCGAGGCGCGGGAATGGTCCGCGACGTACGGCATCTTCCACTGGGGACTGTCCGCCTGGTGCCTGTACTGCCTGCCGACGGTCGCCATCGCCTGGCCCTACTACCAGCGTCGCATCGCCTCGCTACGGCTCTCGACTTCCCTGGTAGGCCTGTTCGGCGACGACGTGGTCCACCGCCCGGTCGGCCGTGTCGTGGACTTCGTCTTCATCATCGCCCTGGTCGGCGGCACGGGTACCTCCCTCGGTCTCGCCACGCCGATGATCGCCGCCAGCGTCTCGGAGCTCTTCGGCATCGCGGAGTCCCACCTGCTCGACGTCGCGATCATGTTCCTCGCGGTCGCGCTGTTCGCCGTCAGCGTGTACCGGGGCCTGGAGCGGGGCATCCGGCGGCTCTCCGACATCAACGTGGTGATCGCCGGCGGCTTCGCCCTGTTCGTGCTGCTCGCGGGACCCACCGGGTTCCAGCTCGAGCTCGGCACCAACAGCCTCGGGCTGATGCTGCAGGAGTTCATCCGGCTCAACACCTGGACGGATCCCATCCTCGAGACCGGCTTCGTCGAGGACTGGAGCATCTTCTACTGGGCGTGGTGGCTGGCGTACGGGCCGTACATGGGGCTTTTCGTCACCCGCATATCCCGGGGGCGCACGCTCAAGCAGCTCATCCTGGGCATGGTCGGCTTCGGCACCCTCGGCTGCGCGCTGTTCTACGTCACCATCGGCAACGCCGCCATGTGGATGGACATGGAGGGGCTCGTCCCGGTGCGGGAACTGGTCGGCGCCGGCAGCGCCGACACGGCCATCGCGCAGGTCGTCGCGGCCCTGCCGATCCAGCCCCTGCCCCTCGTCGCGTTCATCGTCATGGCGCTGATCTTCGTCGCGACAACTTATGACTCGGCTTCGTACGCCATCGCCGCTTCCGTCACCCGGCGTCTGCCGGCGGGGGGGAATCCGCACCGCGCGAATCGCGTGTTCTGGGCGTTCGCGCTGGCCGCACTGCCGATCACGCTCCTGATCGTCGGCGGCCTGCGGGCGATTCAGTCGGCGGTCCTGGTGGTGTCCCTGCCGCTGCTCGCGATCGGGGTGGCCATGACGGTTTCGCTGTTCCGCTCGCTGCGGGACTCCTGAAGCGCGCCCTGCGCCCGCGGCCGTGACCGAACAACGCCTGCTCAACGACAGCGCCGGCCGCGAGCCGGTCACACGTTCCCGCCTGGTCGCCGAACTCACCGCACTCGGACTCGCCCGCGGCGCGGTGGTGATCGTACACACCTCGCTGTCGAGGCTCGGCTGGGTCCCGGGCGGCGCACAGGCCGTGATCGCGGCGCTGCTGGAGGTACTCGGCGAGACCGGCACGCTGGTCATGCCCACCCACACCGGTCATCTCACGGATCCCTCCGGGTGGCGGGCCCCTCCCGTCCCCGAGTCCTGGTGGCAGGCGATTCGCGAGGAGATGCCGCCGTACGACCCGGCGTTGACGCCCACCCGGCTGATGGGCGCCGTCGCGGAGAGCTTCCGCACGTATCCGGGCGTGCGGCGCAGCGCGCACCCGCATGTCTCGTTCGCGGCGCTTGGACCGGATGCCGAGCGCATCGTGGCGGAGCATCCGCTCGGGTCCATGTTCGGCGAACGCTCGCCCCTCGCGAGGCTCTACGACCTCGACGGCGCAGTGCTCCTCGCCGGCGTGGACCACGGCAACAACACGGCCGTGCACCTCGGCGAGTACCGGGCCGAGTTTCCCGGCAAGCGCACCGATACCGAGGGAGCGCCCATGACGGTGGAGGGACAGCGCCGCTGGGTGCGCTTCACCGAAACCCAGCCCAGGGACGACGACTTCGCCGAACTCGGCGAGGACTTCGCGCGGGAGACCGGCCAGGAACGGCGCGGGCCCCTGGGCTGGGGAGACGCGCGTCTGATGCGCGTGCGGACGATCGTGGACTACGCCCAACGCTGGTTGACGACACACCGGACCGCGTGACCGCGGCACGTCCGCACCCGTTGGCAGTCGCTCTTCCCCGCCTGGGTCTCATGCCGCGGGGACGCGATGGCGGTTCACGTTCCTGGGTACAGCGCGTCATGGTCCACGGCCGCCGCGTCGACATCGGCCTTGGCAGTGGGATCTGGTGAACCTCGCGGACGCGCGGGGTGCAACTGGCCGTCGAGGTCCGGCGCGCCGTCGAGTGCGGTGCGGGCGTATACGGCGTACTCGCCGCAGCGGGGCGCGATGCGGCGCATGACGGCGTCCGCGTGGGCTTCGAGTTCGTCGCCGTGCGGGCCGAACTCGTAGCCGCCGACGCCCCGCGCGAGGTCTGCGCACGCGCCCTGGCCCACGTCAACAGCGACCGCGTGGAGACCGCTCAGACAGCCAGCGACTCGTCGGAGCCCTCGGCGAACCGGCGCGCGGAGTAGCTGACGTACTCCCGCCCGGACTCGTCCTGCATCTCGCGGACCCGCCGGAAGATGGCGCCGACATCGTAGTCGGCGCGCGCGGCGAATGCGTCCCGAACCGCCCGCAGTTCGGCCATGACCGGATCAGCGTGGGCCGTCTCCATGTCCATGTCCAGTCTCCATCAGTTCGTTGGGGGTGCAGATCACCGGCGGTTGGTAGCCCGCCTCCCTGCAAGCGCGTTCGATCCGCACCCGCATCGCCGCGTTGGCGATGTGCCGGAAGTTCCACGTCACCAGGTACTCGACGCCGTTGGCCACGGCGATGGCGATGTGCGCGGCATCCGCCGCAGCTTCGCGGGGCACCGCCCCGAGATCAAGCAGGCGGCGCGCGAGATCCTCCGCGTCGGCGGAGGCGTTCAGCAATGCAACGCCTTCGAGCGCCTCCAGACGCGCGAGGGCGGCGCTCCGGTCGCCCGCCCCGCACTCCGACACCACAAGTTCCGAAGCCACGAGATGGAACCTGACGGCGGCGTGCCGCCACCACTCGCGCGTCACTTCCTGGTACGCGGCGACCACGACATCCCGCGACGGCCGCGACACGAGGTAGCTCACCACCGAGGTCTCGATGTAGGCGGTCGGGTTCATCCGCGGCGAGTCGTCGATCAGCTACCGTTCGCCCAGCGCCCCGTTATCGCCCAACGCCACGCTGTTTGCAACGTGCTTGCGACCCTTCGGACTGGCCCGCGGCGGTTCTCGTTTTGTCTGATGTTCTGGCCGGATCGGCTTTGGGCGCTACAGGTCCCACCACCACTGCTCCGGCAACGGTTCCCGGTCCGGCCAGACCTTGTCCAGGGTGTCGCCTTCGAACACCTCGCCGTTCTTGACGACGTAGGCGATGTCGTCCGAATGCCGGATGTCGGCGAGCGGGTCGGCGGTCAGGACGACGAGGTCCGCCAGCTTGCCGGCCGTGACCGTGCCGATGTCCCGCGCCACGCCGATCATCTCGGCGCCGTGACGCGTCCCCGCGCGTAGCGCCTCCGCCGGTGTCAGCCCGCCGCTCGCGAGCGCCCAGAGCTCCCAGTGCCAGGCGAGACCCTGCAGCTGTCCGTGCGAGCCGACGCCGACGCGTCCCCCGGCGCGGATGATCTTCGCGGCCTGTGCCGCGACGCGCGGGAAGACGTGTTCCTCCTCGGCGAACCAGGAGCGCCGTTGCGTACGCGCCTCGAGGAACGGCCGCGGGGTGAAGCGCAGGAGCTTCGGGTCGACGCGCGGCGACACCTACTGGGACCGTTTCGGCGAGGTCCGCAGCGAGGGTCTCTCCCGGGTGCCGTTCGTGGAAACCTGGTGGTGGGACGAGCGGAAGGCGGCGCGGGTACGCGCCGGGATCGCGTCCGTCGAGGACTGACGCGGGCGTGGATGCGCGCCATCATCGAGGTGGCCGTATAGCGGCCGGCTAACGCGCCATGGGCAGCCTCGTCTACGACCGAC
This sequence comes from Pseudomonadales bacterium, assembly GCA_963664635.1. GTDB lineage: Bacteria > Pseudomonadota > Gammaproteobacteria > Pseudomonadales > Azotimanducaceae > VXNE01. The sequence goes on from OY761542.1 coordinate 4,314,159, forward strand.
TGCTCGGCGATCGACGCGAACCGGCGAGGATGGTGATTCCACCGTTATGGGTAAAAGTCGTGCCTGTGTCGGTGGTGCTGCCTGACCGGCAGCTGCGAGTACGCGATGATGGCGGAATCACCGGGGCAGCAGCAACTCGGCGTTTTTCACGAAGAACTTCTCCTGGAAACTGTCGCTCACGCCCCCGAATCGCGACAGATGGGATGCCAGCGGATCCTTGCCGCCTTCGGGATGCGGATAGTCCGTCGCGAAACAGTAGACGTCTTCCAGACCGTACCGCTCCACATACTTGTGGACCGGCTCGAAATGGAACGAGCTGACCCGAATGTTGCGGTTGATGTACTCCGAGGGTTTCATCCCAAGGACCTTGCCCAGCCGCCTCCAGAACTGCTCCCCCCACATGTCGAGCGACTCCGCCAGGGGGCCGATCCAGTGGGCGCCCAGCTCGATCAGGCCGAACCGCAGGGTCGGGTGGCGTTCGAACACGCCGCCGAGCACGATCGCCGTCACGAAGTTCTCCGCCGGCTGGTGGGCCGTCGACAGCGTGAACGGATCCAGGGGGATTTCGTTGGTCTCCGTCGGGACAGGTCTGAACGCGGGGATCTTGCCCCACGCGCCGGACCGTCGATACGCACGTTCGTCGCCGATGTGGATCATCACCGGAACGTCGGTCTGCGCACATCGACCAGAACGGATCCAGTGCCTCGTCCGCCGGCGACTTGCCCCCGGTGGAAGCGAGGCGGGCACGATGACCGAACTCAACCCCGATGCGATGATCTCCTCCGTATCTCGCAAGAGCTGATCCAGATCGTTCGCCAGAAGCACCCCCGCCGGACGAATGCGGTCGGAGTGCTTGCGCGTCATCTCGGCCGCCCACCCGTTGTAGGCCTTCTGAACCCCCCGCGCGAGCCGACGAATCTTCGGCGGGGTCACGTTCTCGATTCCGAAACTCCCGCCGATCTTCTCGATGGGTGTCGATTCGAACAGCGGTGCGAACATCCCGAAAAAGGGGAACAGCAGCTGACGCCGAACCCCTTGCAGATCCATCACCTGGATCCGCCGGTCGAACGACATCGCCCCCGGGGCCTCGGATCCTCGAACCGTCCGGATCGTCTCCTCATCGATCGGCGTCTTCTCCACGTGATCCTCAACGTTGAAACCGTCGATTTCCGCGCCGTCGCCGGCCATCTTCCGCATGCGCTTCATGGCCAGATCGCAGACCTCCTCTCCGATCTCCCCGAAATGTTCGCCCCAGAGAGTCAGGAGCGGCAATTTTACTTTCTCTCTCATTCTTCCTCGCTCATTGTTTCGGGTAGCGGCCGACCCGGATGGGACTCGACCGGGGCTATGGCGTTGTGGAGAGGTGCGATCCTGGGTAAACATGCCTGCCCTGACGAGATCCGCGGACGTGAGCTGCAATATGGCGGTGGCAGCAAATCTCGCATGCCCAGCAAGGCCTTTGAGCATTGGTTCACCGCTTGCGTCGAACGTGGTATCACCGTGCCGTCATGGCCGAAAGAATATGGCGGAGCAGGACTGGATCGGGCGAAAGTCAACGACCTGAGGAGCGCGATGCGAGAGGTGGGCGCACCACCACCGCTATCCGGTGTCGCTCCGACCATGCTTGGTTCCACACTGCTGGAACTCGGGACCGAGGATCAGAAGCTACGGCACCTGCCACCCATCGCACGCGGAGAGTTGTCCTGGTGTCAGGGCTACTCTGAACCCGGTGCCGGGTCCGACCTCGCATCGCTGCGTACCCGCGCCGACAACGACGGCGATTGCTACCGGGTGAACGGGTCGAAAGTCTGGACGTCGGGCGCACACCGGGCGGATTGGATGTTTTGCCTGGTGCGGACCGATCGGGAAGCGCAAAAACAACAAGGCATCAGCTTCCTGCTTTTTTCGCTGGATACGCTCGGTGTGACGGTCCGAAACTTCGACATGATCAACGGCGGCTCCGAGTTCTGCGAAGTGTTTCTCACCGACGTCATGGTGCCCAAAGCCGATCTGGTGGGACGCGAGAACGATGGCTGGAGCATTGCCAAGCGGTTGTTGCAGTTTGAACGGGACTCGGTATCGCAAGGTGAGTTTCTCCCGCAGGGCGGTTCTTTACCGGATGTGCTGAAACGATATGCCTCCGATGACCCATTGGCGCGTGATACCGCCGTGCGCTGGGAAATGGATCACGCAGCCTTTGCGCTCACCAGGCAACGTGCTGTTCAGGAGCGCAAGGAAGGCCGTACCGGTACCTTCGTGACGTCCGCCTTCAAGATGCTGTCGTCCGAACTGGAAAGCCGCAAACTGGAGGCAATCGTGGCCATGATGGGTGCGCAGGGCCTCGGTTGGTCAGGAGATGGGTTCGATGCCGAGGAATTGGCATCGACACGCAAATGGCTACTCAGCAAGGGATTCCTGATCGCGGGCGGCTCATCGGAAGTGCAACGCAATGTGATCGCCAAACGGGTGTTGGGCCTCCCCGACTGATCAGTCTGTTGATCTTCGAGAGGACAGGAGATGGTTGAAGTCTGGACACACGCGGCGCCGGCGCCACACGCCATCGCGGCAGAGGCGCAGCTTGCGGAAGCGCAGGGGTGGGATGGTCTGGGGGTGCCGGATTCCCAGAATCGGGCCGGCGACGCCTATGTGGCGCTGGCGATGGCGGCGAGCGTCACCGAGCGCATTGGCCTTGCAACCGCGGTCACCAATTCGATCACGCGGGTGGCGGCGGCGACGGCCGCGGCGATCGCGAGCGTCGACCGGATCGCGGAGGGGCGCGCCGTCCTCGGCCTGGGCAGGGGCGACTCGGCGGTCGCGGACCTGGGCCGGGCGCCGGCGCGCGTTGCGCAGTTCGAAATCTATCTGCGACATCTGCAGGCCTACCTGAGGGGCGAGGCCGTGCCCTTCGGCGAGATCGACGTGGCGGCGGCGCGGCCGGTGGACGCGCTGCACCTGGCCGATGCGACGCCGGAGAGCCGGATTCACTGGCTGGCGGGCGCTCGCAAGGTTCCCGTCGAGGTTGCCGTGAGCGGACCCCGGATGTTCAAGGTGGCGGCCCTCCATGCGGACCGGCTGATGTTCGCACTCGGCGCCGACGCGGAACGGATTGCCTGGGGCATCGAAGTCGCCCGGTCGGCGCGGGAGGCCGCTGGACTCGACCCCGATGGAATCGCCTTTGGCGCATACGTGAACTGCGTGTGTCACCCGCAGATCGAGGTTGCGCGGGATCTCGTCAGGGGCGGTCTGTCGACCTTCGCCCGGTTCTCGATCATGCACGGCAGCGTCCAGGGGCCCGCGTCCAGTCAGACCGAGGGTGCGCTCAAGGCGATGCACGGCGTGTACGACATGCGCAAGCACACGCGGGGCGACTCGCGTCAGGCCCGGATGCTGTCGCCGGAGTTCATCGACCACTTCGGGGTGGTCGGCCCGCCGGATCGCTGCATCGAGAAACTCCGGGCGCTGGCCGGGCTCGGGCTCGACAAGCTTTTTCTTGCGACCAACTTCACGCTACGCAACGACACGGGCCTCGAGGCCATCGCATTGGCGGCAAGAGAAGTGCTACCCGCGCTGCGGGCATCCTGACTCCCAGCGAACCGACCCGAAGATCCTGACGGCAAGACCCGAGGGGAACCGGGTCCATTAGACTGGCGAGTTCAGCAAGGGAGGACGGCATGCAGCCAGAGCTGGAGACACGCGGAACCCGGACGGACAAGGGCTGGCGCGACCATGACGGCTTCGTTGGCCGGCGGCAGCCGGGCACGGGACCGAGGAGCGACCCGCGTGGCGACTTCCCTACCGGGCCCGACGTCGGCGACGCCATGCCGGACGTGCGCTGCGTCACGGCGGACGCGACCCCATTCGATCTGCACGCGCACCGCGCCGGAAGGCCGGCGGTGTTCATCTTCTACCGCTCCGCGGTCTGGTGACCCCCCTGCCGCACGCAGCTCGTCGAGTTGCAGAAGAGCATGCGGGATTTCGATGCGGCGGACATCCGCGTGTACGCCCTGAGCTACGACGAAGCGGATGCGCTCAGGGATTTCCGCGCTGCCCACGGCATCACCTACACCCTGCTTTCCGATCCGGATTCAGATGTCATCCGGTCGTTCGGCATCCTGAACACCCTCATCGACCCGAACGATCATCCCTGGTACGGGATCCCGTACCCCGGCGCCATTGTGGTAAGCGCAGAAGGTGCGGTCACCCACAAGTTCTTCGACAACAACCTGGCCGTGCGTGCGGGGCCCGAGCAGTTGCTCCGGGCAGCCCTGGCGCGACCTCACGGTCGCGGCCCATCCTTGCCGATAGGTGGAAGTTTCGCTGGCGCGAAACTCCTGCGGCGCACGCGCCTGGGCCAACCCATGCCGGAGCCAAGGGCCGACCGGGCCGCACCGCAGGAGGTGCGGGTGAGCGTCGCGCTCGACGGCAACCACCTCGCGCCCATGGTGCAGCGGGATCTGGTCGTGCGCTTCAGCGTTCCCGAGGGTCGCCACGTTTACGCGGAACCTGCGCCGCAAGGATCTGTGGCCCTCGAGGTGACGCTCGATGGAAGCGATCGCCTCGTCCAGCGTCCGATCGTTCGACCGGCGAGCCAACCCCATACTCTCGAGGCCACGGGAGAGTCCTTCCGGGTGCATCACGATGTGTTCGAACTGCGGTTGCCGCTGGCCGTCAACGGCGCTTCCCCCAGCGACGCCGCAGAGATCACGATCTCCGGCGAAGTCCGTTGGCAGTGCTGTGACGACGAGGTCTGTGACGTCCCCACCAGTCAGCGCTTCGAGCTTGCGCTGCCGGTGTCGGAACCGCCTGCGCACGCCCTGCGCAATAGCAGAGGCGCGACCGTCGAGCCAAACGCCATGGCGCACTTTCAGAGGATGTCCGAACGGCGGAGGGGTTCCGGCTGACAACGTCATTCGAGCCCGCCCAACTACAGTCGGCCGACGGGCAGGTGACCTCTGGGCAGTCGAGGAAGCCGGTCAATCGAGTTCGACTTCGACGAGCACGAGCTCCGGGGCGGCCTTCGCGAGGCTCTCTTCGACGGGCCTCCTGTGCTCGTCGAGCTTGATGCCGTAGACCCTGGCGTCGCGAGGGAGCGCGCTGAGAAAGCGCCGCACGCCATCGCGTAGCTCTTCGCTGTCACCATCCCACAGCCGGGCCTGTCCGGTGTATGTCTCTCTCGCGATCTCGATCGAGACCGGTGCCGCCTCGCCGCGGAAGTTCATCCACCAGCGGGTGCTGTGGGCCGACAGGAGGCGGACCGTGGCGTTGTCGCGGGTGTAGCTGAGAGGTGTCACGAACTCGCGTCCGCTTTTGCGACCCCGAAAATGCAGGAGCGCGATGCTGCCGCTCGCGATGCCGTGCAGTGGCGAGCGCAGTACTGCCGTCATGACAGGGTTGGCGGCTTTGTAGATCCAGTTCTCGATGCTCATTGGGCGGTCTCCGGGAATCGGGCGCTTTGGAAGTCCTGTAAGGCAGCCGGCCGCGTCGCCCGTGGGCCACGGCATCCTCTTGCACGACGCTGGCCGGATGTCGCGGTCCGCGCCACAATAGCTGACCGACATGTCCGATGTACGTCGCAGCCGACTCCGGACCGTTCTCCGCTGGACACTGCCAGGCGGGCTGGGCGCCGTACTGCTGCTGTTCAACACCGGTTCTCGCCCCGGTTTCCGGGCAGGTGCATCATGCCGGACTCCGCCACCGGACGCGTCGCCTTTACCGGGGCCATCGTGCAGCACGGCGGACAGGAGGAGTAGACCATGCCCCATGCCACTTCCAGTGACGGAGTGAGGCTCTATTTCGAGGAGACGGGGAGCGGGGAGCCGATCGTCTTCATCCACGAGTTCGCCGGGGACTATCGGGCCTGGGAGCCGCAGGTCCGCCACTTCTCCCGCGCCTATCGTTGTATTGCCTACAACGCGCGGGGGTACTCGCCGTCGGACGTCCCCGAAGACCCTGCCAGTTACTCCCAGGACATCGCCCGGCTGGACGCGGTCGCAATCCTGGACCACCTCGAAATCGAACGCGCCCACGTCATTGGCCTGTCCATGGGCGGGTTCGCCGCCCTGCATTTCGGACTGCATCACCCCGACCGCGCGCGCTCGCTCGTCGTGGCAGGCTGTGGCTATGGCGCCGAGCGTGAGCGGCGCGAGCAGTTCCGCGCGGAGACCGAAGCGACGGCCCACTTGATCGAGACGGCGGACGGCGCCGCGTTCGCCGAGCGATATGCGCAAGGTCCGACCCGCGTCCAATTCCAGAACAAGGATCCGCGGGGATGGACCGAGTTTCGCGAGCAGCTCGCGGAGCATTCGTTGCGCGGCGCCGCGAATACGATGCGCGGCGTGCAAGGCAGGCGCCCTTCGATCTACGACCTCGAGGACCGCATGCACGCAATGCGGGTACCGACCCTCATCCTGACGGGCGACGAAGACGACCCTTGCCTGGCTCCCAACGTGTTCATGAAGCGAACGATCCCGTCGGCCGCGCTCATCACGCTTCCCAACTCCGGGCATACCATCAACATCGAGGAGCCCCTCCTGTTCAACCAGGCGTTGGAGTGGTTCCTGGGACAGGTGCGCTCGGGGCGTTGGCCGGAGCGCGATGCCAGGTCGCAGACCGGTTCCATCATCGGCATGAGTGATGACGGTTGAGTATCGAATGCCGGCCCCTGCCGGCGGTCGAGATCCTGGAAGCGCGTGCGCGGCAAGCGCGGCGCGCCGGGTTGACGCGCCGGTCGCTCACCTCCCCGAGAAGCGATAACTCAGCGAGACCCCGACCAGGCGGGGGCGGATCGGGTTCGCGGCCACGTTGAAGAACCCGTCGCCAAGATCGTACCGCGAATCGAACTCGTCGCTGTCGGCGGCGTTCTCCACGAACGCGGCGAGCCGCCACTGCTCGCCCTGCCAGCCGACCCAGATGTCGACGAGCCCCGACGGCTTCAGGCGAGCGTTGGGCAGGTTCCCGATGTGTCCGTACCTCTCCGAACGCCAGGAGTACTCCAGGGTGCCGAACCATTCCCCGCGGGCCAGCGGGCCATGGACGTTGAGGGCCAGGAACGCCATCTGTTCGGGACTCTGTATCGGCCTGTTGCCGTCGCAGTCCCTCCCGGCGCAGGCATTGGGCGGGATGCCGTTTGCCTCGGCATCGGCCCATGCGGCGCCGACGCGGACGTCCCAGTGCCGGTTGACGACGAACTCGGCCTCTACCTCGAGCCCCGTGCCCTCGATTTCGCCCACGTTCTGGATGTTGGCTACCCCCACGGTGATGTCCCAGACATCGATCTGCAGGTCCTCGTAGGTGTACGTGTAGACGGAAGCGGCGACCCGCAGGCGCTCCTCCAACCAGTTGCCCTTCACCCCGGCCTCGTACGACAGGACCTCCTCCGCGTCGTAGACGGCCAGGGTCGCATCCGGGTGCGCCAGCAGTGTCACGGGATCCCCCGGCAGGGTCAGGTTGTTGCCGTCGAATCCTCCGGCCTTGAAGCCCTGGGTGACCGTGGCGTAGAGCATGACGTCGTCGCTCGCGAAATAGCGCAGGGACGCCCGTGGCGAGAAGTCCGTCCACTCCTCCGAAGCCTTGACTGGTTCGGGGGTATACACGGCCCAGAACAATGCCTGCCCCTTGAAATCGAAGGCTCCGTCCCGCTCGTCGGCGGTGTAGCGCCCGCCGATGCTCACGTCCCACGACTCGCTGAGCTGCCAGCGGGTGTCACCGTAGACCGCCCAGCCGCTGTAGTCCCCGTTGTTGTGTACGGTCTCGTCGAACACGAGCGGGAACGGCACTCCGTACAGGGGCCCCCAGTCGCCGGTCACGTGGTTGACCGTGTAGTGGACATCCTCGGCGTAGAGACTCGCGCCCGCGAACCAGGACAGACGCTCGTCGCCCCCGGACAGCACGAACTCCTGGCTCATGTACTCGCTGTCCTGGTTGGCGAGCCAGTGGCCCAGGTACGCTGCACTGCCGTCCCAATCCTCGTCGTAACGGAAGTTGTTGCTGTAGAAGCCGGTGAGCGACCTGAGGTTAATCGTCTCCCCGACCGCGATGTTCACGGTGAGCGTGATCTCGGCCAAGTCGATCTCGTCGCGGTCGGAGTGGCCCTGGTCGGTGGTCCGTCTGCCCAGGACGACGGATCCATCCGGCTTCTGCGGCAGGTAGATGCTCCCGGACCGCGCGCGATCCTCGTAGGAGAAGGAGAGCGTGGCGTCACCCCAGTCGTTCTCGTGGCGCAGGGAGGCCCTTGCCGCGGTCAGGTCGTACCACTGGTGGTCCTCGCCGGTCGTGATGTTGCTGACGTAGCCGTCCTCCTGCTTGCGCACGGCCGCGAGCCGGATGGCCCAGTTCTCGTTGAGCGGCAGGTTCACCATGGCGTCGATGTCCGCGCGCCCGCGCTCGCCGGCGAGGACTCCAAGGAATGCCTCCGTGGCCTCGAGGTCCGGCTTCGCCGTCACGACGTTGATGGCGCCGACGGAAGCGTTGCGTCCGAACAGGAGGCCCTGCGGACCTTTCAGGACTTCCACGCGCTCGAGGTCGAAAAACGTCCCGATGGCGGCACCGTTGCGTCCGTGGTACACGCCGTCCGTGTAGAAGCCGATGGCCGGCTCGGAGCCCACGGTGGCGCCGTAGGCTGCGACGCCACGCATGGCCATGTTGTTCACGTAGCTGTTGGAGTACCCGCCCGACAGACCGGGGACGATCTGCACGAGGTCCTCCATGTTCTTCAGCGCGGACTCCCGCAGGTAATCGCCGCCGTAGGCGGACACCGCGATCGGCACTTCGAGGACGGACTCGTCCCGCTTCTGCGCCGAGACGATGATCTCCTCGAGGATGCGCGATTCCTCTGCCTCCTGGCCTGCTTCGGCCGAGGCGCCCGCCGCGGGCAACACCGTCGCGAACGCGGCGAAGCCGTTCAGGAGTCGTTGGACAAGCGTCCGTGTCGATTGCTGCGGTTGCGTCATGATCGGTCTCTCCTCCGTCATCTCTGGGGCCCTTGGCCGCACGGCCACCGTCGTCTGCACGACGTACACGTATTCGAGGTCGGTGGCGGCCAGCAGTTCGTCGAAAGCCTCCGGCGCGGTGAACGTCCCTTGCAGCGGACGGGCCGCATGGCCTTCGGTGGACTCGCTGTAGAACGCGATCTTCAGATCGAACCGCTCCGCCACCTCCTGCAGGGAATCGCCGAGCGGCTGGCCTGGCAGGTCGAATGCCTGTACGGGCGCCTCGGCCCGAGCCCCCATGGCCGCGATCAGGCATCCGGCAACGATGCCGCGCAGCAGGGTCCCGAGCCGGGAGGCCCACCGGCCCGTGTCCGGCAACGCTTCCCTCATGACGTTGGATGGGGCGGCATCGGGATTCGGTCCCCCAAGGCCGGCGCTTCGGTCAGGGGCGGTCCCCGACGTCGCGATACAGGGCGCGGTGGCCACCAGGGGTCATCTCCACCCGGATCGGGTCCAGGGCATCGAGCACCTTGATTAGTTCGTTGGCGTCGTTGATGGCGTAGCGGCCCGTAATGCGGCGCCCGCGCAGTGCCGGATCTGCGATCACCAGCCGCGTCGGGCTGTAGCGGTTGAACTCGGTCAGCACGGTCTCCAGGGACTCGTCCTCGAACACGACCCGCTGCTCGGTCCAGGCGATGACCTTCTCGAGGTTGGCGGGCGTCGGCGCGATGGCCGCATCCACTGCCACCGAGACCTGTTGTCCCGCCAGGAGTTCGAGGGATTCGTGGGGCGTTCCGGGAGACTCCGTCACCGAGGCCGCCGGGAAGGTGGAGCGTTGAACGCTCACGCGCCCCTCGACCACGGCAACCAGGGTGTCCTCGCTACGCCGATATATCGTGAAGCGCGTGCCGAGGGCCTCGACGGTGACCGCTCCGCTTCGGACCCGGAACGGGCGCGCCGGATCCTCGGCCACGTCCACCAGGAGTTCGCCCCGCTCGAGCTCGATCTCGCGCGCCAAGGGGGTCAGCGAGACCCGCACCCGGGAGTCGGTATTGAGTTCGATCGAGGAACCGTCGGACAGGGTCACGAAGCGCTGCTCTCCGATCCGTGTCTCGATGGAGGCGGGATCGACCGGCGCCTCCTCGTCCAGCCACGGGCCGAGCCAGGCGGCGAGCGAGGCAGTTGCCAGTGCCGCTGCGGCGGCCAGAGCCGGAACGCGGCGCTTCGCCGGCCGCTTCGGGGGCGTGACGGGTGGCGGGACGGTCGGGATCTCGAGCACGTTACCCTCGATTCCGTGCAGGACGTCGGACACCCAGCCGGGGTTCGCCGCGTCCTTCAGTTGTTCACGCAACAGGGACACGTGCAGGAACTCCTCGACGTGCGTCGGCGAGCGCATCAGCCAGGCCATGAATGCCTGCCGCTCTTCGTAGGGCGAGTCGGGCGCAAGCCGGGCCAGCCATTCCGCCGCGGCTTCCGTCACCTCGCTCGGAATCCCGTTCACCGTTCCCTTCCGCTCTCTGTTTGCGTGCGCGCGCGTCTCGCCGGTTCCAGCTCGGCGAGCGCGGCTCGGGTGGCCGCGTAGCCCTTGAGAATGTAGCGCTTCACCGCCCGTCGGCTCACGCCCATGTGTTCGGCCACCTGTTCGTAGGTCATGTCCCGGTGGAGGTGCAGCAACATCGCGTTGCGCACCGACGCCGGCAATGCCTCCATGGCGTCGCGCACGGCACGTTGCCGCTCGGACTGGCCGGCAGAGTCTTCCGGGTCCGCTCCCCCTTCCAGCGTCTCCAGGGGATCGCTGCTGTGCGGGAGGGCCTGCGCGGCGCGCAACCGCCATTCCTGCGCGACGTTGAGGGCAACCCGATAGGCGTAGGAGGACGGATCGCGGATCAACTCCGGGCGGTCGACCCGCAGCAGCCTCAGGTAGACCTCCTGGGCCAGGTCCTGCAGGTCGGCGGTCGAGCCCAGGCGACTCCGAAGGGCCGCAAGAATCCGTGGCCGGGACTCAAGATACCACGAGCCTACGGTGCTGTCGGCCGGATCGGAAATATGCGCCTCCTTGCGGTTCCCGGAAGCGGTCAGCCTACACCCGCCGTCGTCCCTGGGATACCGTGCGCTGACTAGTGTTCCGGGATGGGGCGAGTCGGTGATCTGGTCCCCCCGGTGGACAGACCAGGTGAAAGTGCTTTTCTTCTACCAGACCAGCTCTTGCGGAGCGACCCTTGCGCGGCTCAGCCGGTAGCCGCGACATCCTCGGACGTGTCGGGGTCCGGCGGCTCGACGATGATGCGCGCCCCGCAAACGGTGGCGGTATCCCGGCGCTCGTCGCCGTGCAGCGCCAACGCATAGAGGCCCTCGCGGTCATCGAGGAAGCTCGCGACCTCGCGGGCGAAGGGTCGGTCCGTCTCGATCGGCGTCACGAATTCGATGATCCCGCCGGCCGGCGGTCAGCAGACGAACCCGCGCACCCCGCGCGAGTCGTCGTCGTGTGTCCCGTCGCAGGCCAGCCCGAAACCCGCCTGGTAGACCACCCGCGCATGGTCCAGATCGCGCACCGCGACGATCGCGCGCATGATCCCGGAAAGACCGGTTTCGCCTGGGGAAGTCTCACCTGTGAACGAATTCACGGGATAGACGCGAATGAGCACGCCGTGGGTCGAGTTCGGATGCACGTCCCGGCCACTCGCACTGGCCATCGGGGGGAGCACGTTCAGGCCCCGCTCGGTGAGGCCGGTGGCCTCCTCGTCGGGGTCGGGGGCTTCCAGCAGAAGCTCGCCTGCTCGACGACAGCGCCGGCCGCGAGCCGGTCACACCTTCCCGCCTGGCCGCCGAGCTCGCCGCACTCGGACTCGCCCGCGGCGCGGTGGTGATCGTGCACACCTCGCTGTCGAGGATCGGCTGGGTCCCGGGCGGCGCGCAGGGCGTGATCGCGGCGCTGCTGGAAGTGCTCGGCGAGACCGGCACGTTGGTCATGCCCACCCACACCGGTCATCTCACCGATCCCGCCGGGTGGCGGGCGCCGCCCGTCCCCGAATCCTGGTGGGAGGCGATTCGCGAGGAGATGCCGCCGTACGACCCGGCGTTGACGCCCACCCGGCTGATGGGCGCCGTCGCGGAGAGCTTCCGGACGTTTCCGGGCGTGCGGCGCAGCGGACATCCGCATGTCTCGTTCGCGGCGCTTGGACCGGATGCCGAGCGCATCGTGGCGGAGCATCCGCTCGGGTCCATGTTCGGCGAACGCTCGCCCCTCGCGAGGCTCTACGAACTGGACGGCGAAGTGCTCCTCGCCGGCGTGGATCACGGCAACAACACGGCCGTGCATCTCGGCGAGTACCGCGCCGAGTTTCCGGGCAAGCGTACCGGCACCGAGGGAGCCCCCATGATGGTGGAGGGACAGCGCCGCTGGGTGCGCTTCACCGAAACTCTGCCCAGGGACGACGACTTCGCCCAACTCGGCGAGGACTTCGCGCGGGAGACGGGCCAGGAACGGCGCGGGCCCCTCGGCTGGGGAGACGCGCGCCTGATGCGCGTGCGGGCGATCGTGGACTATGCCCAGGGCTGGCTGACGACGCATCGCCGCGCTTGACCGCAGGTTAAGGGTCCCACCACCACTGCTCCGGCAACGGTTCCCGCTCCGGCCAGACCTTGTCCAGGGTATCGCCTTCGAACACCTCGCCGTTCTTGACGACGTAGGCAATGTCGTCCGAATGCCGGATGTCGGCGAGCGGGTCCGCGGTCAGGACCACGAGGTCGGCGAGCTTGCCGGCCGTGACGGTGCCGATGTCCTGCGACACGCCGATCATCTCCGCGCCGTGGCGCGTCCCCGCCCGCAGCGCCTCTGCCGGTGTCAGCCCGCCGCTCGCGAGCGCCCAGAGCTCCCAGTGCCAGGCGAGACCCTGCAGCTGTCCGTGGGAGCCGACGCCGACGCGTCCCCCGGCGCGGATGATCTTCGCGGCCTGTGCCGCGACGCGCGGGAAGACGTGTTCCTCCCCGGCGAACCAGGAGCGCCGCTGCGTACGCGCCTCGAGGAACGGCCGCGGGGTGAAGCGCAGGAGCTTCGGATCGTTGCGGGGCGACTCGTGGACGTAGAAGTAGTCTTCGCCCGCGGGCCCGCCGTAAGAGACGACGAGGGTCGGCGTGTAGGCGATGCCCGAGCGGGCCACGAGTTCGACAACGTCCCGCTGGAGATCCAGCACGGGGAAGTTGTGCTCGTTGCCGCTGAAGCCGTCGATGACGTGGGTCATGTCGAGCTTCATGTCGAGGCCCCCCTCCGTCGTGGGCATGAGGCCGAGTTCCTTCGCCGCCTGCACGAGCCACTGGCGCTGCTCGCGGTTGCCGGCGATGTAGGCCTTGAGGTTGCGGACCCGGTAGTGGTCCCCGTAACGGCGCAGCACCGCGCGGGCGTGCGCCGCGGACTTCAGGCGGGTGTTGTTGAAGATGCCCGGCCCCGTCGACAGCGCGCGCGGCCCGGTGATGACGCCGGCATCGACCAGGTCCTGGTAGGTCAGGACGTCCACCGTGCTCGGCTGGACGTCGAGGGCCGTGGTGACGCCGTAGGCCAGGTTGGCCAGGAACGACCAGTTGTCGAGGTCGAGCACGCGGCGCGCAACGCGGAAATGGGCGTGCGTGTCCACGTATCCCGGCACGATGAAGTGGCCCGCGAGATCGATGACCGTCGCGTCCCCGGGGATTTCGACCGCATCGCGCGGTCCCACCTCGTCGATCCGGTCGTTCCGGATGACCACCGTCGCATCCGCGATCAGGCGGCCCGCGTCGGCGACGGGCACCCCCGGCGCGTCGGGGGACTCCTCCGCCGCCGCCGGAGCGGCTTCCAGGGTGAGGACGCTCGCGCCGACCAGCGCGACGGCGCCCTCCGGCTCGAAGCGGGGGCGGTAGATCTCGATCGCGACGCTGGTGACGGCCTCGTCGTCCTCCGCGATCTCCGGCTCCTCCGCATCGTCCCCGGACGCAGGCCCGTCCGCCGGGTCCTCGACGTCCGTGTTCTCGTCCGCGGGGGCGGTCGCGTCCCCGGCGCCGCCGTCCCCGTTCCCGTCGGCGCCGTCCGGGCCCTCGTCCCCCGTGTCGTCGTCCCGTTCGTCCCCCGCATCGTTCCCTGCATCGTCGGAGCGGAACTCCACGGACTCGAGGGCACGGGTGTAGACGCGGTTCCCGACGCTCCAGAGGACGGAAGCCCCGTCCCCACTCCACGCCGCCTCGTCGACGCCCACGTCGGTCAGCCGCGCGAGGGGTACGGACGGGTTCGTGACAGTCGTCTGCAGGTTCGCGAGATGCCGATTGAGGAGGCGCAGGACATAGAGCTGGTGCGCATGAACGACAAGGGCATGGCGGCCGTCGGGCGCGAGCTGGATGTCCTCCGCGGGCACGTCCTCTTCCGCGAAGTAGATGCCAGGCCCCTTGACGCCAAGGTGAACGCGCCGGTCCGTTCCGTCGTATCGCACGGACGTGAGCGCCGAGTTGCCGCTACGCGTGAACGGCCCTTCCGAGGCATACAGGTAGATGCGGTCCGGCTCCGGTCCGAAGTGCGGCGAGCGCAGCCCTCGCGCGGGCAGCACGAGCCGTGCTTCGCCCCCGTCCGCCGGCAGCCAGATCACGTCGGAACCAAACGGTGTCCCGGCATCCCACTCCCGGTACAGGCGGTCGTGGCTCGTGCCGCGCAGCGCGACGATGCGTTCGCCGTCGGGGGACCACACCGGGTCGCTGTAGAAGGCCGCATGTTCGGTGAGCCGCCGGGCCGCCCCGCGGCCGTTGGCCCGCGTCCGCCAGATGTGGCCGCCGCCGCTCGACCACGTGACGTAGGCGATCCACCTGCCGTCGGGCGACCAGGCCGGATGGAACGCCGGGGTGCCCTCCTCGGTCAACGCCCGATTCCGCCCGCTCGAGGGCTCTTTTTTGCGAGGGGCAAGCCCCTCGCGCTCCCCGGCTGAAGGCTCATGTACATAAAGGCCCGCCAGCGCCGAGAAGGCGAACGCCTCCCCCTCGGGGGCCGGCGCGAGACCCCGGACGAGGCGCGCCTTCACGGGGCCGATGCCCAGGCGGTACGGCGTGCGCAGTTTCGGACCGAGGGACTGTTCGACTTCGAGTTCGAACGGGATCGGGGCGCTCGCGCCCGAGTCCACGTCGACGCGCCAGATGCCCCCGTCCCGGCTGTACACGACCGACCGCCCGTCAGGCGTGAACGCGTAGCCCGGGAACAGGTCGCGCGTGAAACGGGACTCCTGTTCGTCACGCTGGGCCGGCCAGGCGAGCCGACGGTCCGCGCCGGTGGCCAGGTTCCGGAGCCGCAGAGCCGTCTCGGTCCCACGCCGGGTCGCGTATACGAGCTGCGTGCCGTCCGGCGACAGCAACGGCCGCATCGCGCTGCCCCGGGCCGCCGTCAGGACATCCTCGGCGCCCTCGCGCAGGTCCCGCCGCGCGACCTGCCAGAGCGGCAGCCGCAGGCCGTAGCCGAAGCCGCCGTTCTTGCGCGCGTAGTAGAGATAACGCCCGTCCGGCGAGTAGACCGCCCCGAGCGTGTTGGCGCGCTGGTCGATGGGTACGTTGCCGCCCGCCTTCGCCCGCGTGATCCGTACGCCCCTGCCGCCGTCCACGTGGTAGGCCCAGAGTTCGAACGTGCCGAGGCCCCACCGGGTCCTGGAGACGACGACATGGGAACCGTCGGGAGACCAGGAGGGCGAGGCGAACTCGGTCTGGCCGCCGCCCCTGCCGATCTTGCGCGGATCGCTGCCGTCCGCCCGGGCGATCCAGACGGCCTCGCTGCCGTCCCGGTCGCTGAGGAAGGCGATCCACTCGCCATCGGGCGAGAAGCGCGGCTGCGAGTCGAAGGCCATCCCGCTGGTGATGCGTTCGGCGCGCCCGCCCTCGATGGCCAGCCGGTAGAGGTCCCCGACCGCCTCGAGGACGATCCCGGATCCGTCCGGCGACACGTCGAGGGACAGCCACGTGACGGCGTCCGTCTCGAACCGGACCGTACGCTCTCCCTCCAGGGGCAGCTCCGCCGCGGCGGCAGATACCGCGACGAGACCCGCAAGCGTCCAGCGCAGGTCAGGCATCGTCGCCCGCCAGGCGCCGTTCGAGCCGGGCGAGAGACTCCCGCGTCGCCCGCAACTCGCGCAGCAGCTCTTCCCGGGACGGGGTCTCCGTCATCGCGGCAAGGCGCTCGGCCTTTGCCTCGTCGAGGTTGTTGATGACCACCGCGATGAACAGGTTGATCACGACGAAGGTCCCGACCACGACGAAGCTCACGAAGTACGCCCACGCCCACCAGTAGTGCTCCATCGCCGCGTACATCACGTCGGTCCAGTCCTCGAGCGTCACGATGCGGAACAGGGTGATGAGCGAGATCCCCAGGGTGTTCCAGTGGGTCGGATCGACCGCGTGGAAGAGGTGATAGCCCGCGACGGCGTACATGTAGAAGATGATCGACATGAGACAGATCACGTTGAACATGCTCGGCACGGAACGCACCAGCGTCGCGACGATCAGGCGCAGTTCCGGCAAGGCAGACACGAGCCGCAGGACGCGCAGGAGGCGCGCGAGCCGGGCGAGCGTGGCGAGCTCCCCGGTGGCGGGCAGCAGGCTGACGGCGACGATGGTGAAGTCGAACAGGTTCCAGCCATCCCCGAAGTAGCGCGAAGGCCGTGGATGCACCGCCACCAGCTTGACGATCACCTCGATCACGAAGATGCCGAGAAAGACCTGGTTCGCAAGTTCGAACGCATCGCCGAAGCGCTCTCTCAGGAACGCCGACGTGTCGAGCCCGATCACCACCGCGTTCAGCGCGATCACGCCCACGATGCCCCACTGGAACCAGGGCGCCGCGGCGATCTTCCTTGCCATATCGACCATGCCGCGTGTCAGTCCAGCTCCCGAAGGCCCTGCTCGGCCATGCGCGCCGCGCGGAAGATGGCGCGACCCTTGTTCATGCTCTCCTTCCACTCGAGGCGCGGTATCGAGTCGGCGACGATCCCGCCGCCCGCCTCGATGTAGAGCACGCCATCCTGGATCACTGCCGTGCGGATCGCGATGGCCGTGTCCATGTTGCCGTTCCAGGACAGGTAGCCCACGGCGCCCCCGTACACACCCCGCTTCACGGGTTCGAGTTCGTCGATGATCTCCATCGCCCGGATCTTCGGCGCCCCGGACAGCGTGCCCACCGGCAGTGTGGCGCGCAGGACGTCCATGGCCGTCCTGTCCGCGCGCAACCGCCCCTCCACGTTCGACGAGATGTGCATGACGTGGGAGTAGCGCTCGATGACGAACCGTTCGGTCACCTTGACCGAACCGGTCTCGGCGACCCGACCCACGTCGTTGCGGCCGAGGTCGATGAGCATCAGGTGCTCGGCGATCTCCTTCGGGTCGGCCAGGAGTTCGCGCTCCAGCTCCAGGTCCTCCTCCTCCGTGTGGCCCCGGCGGCGCGTCCCGGCCAGCGGCCGGTTGACGATGCGGCCGTTCTCGACGCGCGCGAGGATCTCCGGCGAAGAACCGACGACGTGGAAGTCGTCGAGGTCCATGTAATACATGTACGGCGACGGATTGAGACTCCGCAGCGCCCGGTACAGGTCGATCGGGGCGGCGCCGAACGGTACCGACATGCGCTGCGCCAGTACCACCTGCATCACGTCACCGGCCCGCGTGTACTCGCGTATGCGGTCCACCGCCGCCATGAAGCCCTCGCGGCCGAACTCGGACACGAAGTCGGTCTCTTCCGGCGGCCGGTTCGCGTGTGTCCGGGGCAGTTCAGGCACGGGGCCCGCGAGGCGCGCTGCGAGCTTGCCGAGACGTTGCCTGGCCTCCTCCACCGCCCCAGGGGTCTCCTGGTCGACCAGGCCGATGAGCTGCATCCGCCCGCGCATGTTGTCGAAGACGATCACCTCGTTCGAGACCATCAGCAGGATGTCAGGCGTGCCGAGGGGATCGGGCGGCGTGGAGTCCGCGAGACGCGGCTCGATGAACCGGACGGTGTCGTAACCGAAGTAGCCGACCAGCCCGCCGATGAACCGGGGCATCCCCTTCTCCTCGAGGACGCCTTCCGGGATCTCGAAGCGTTGTCGATAGTCCTCGATGAACGCCAGCGGGTCGTCCGTGTCGACGGACTCCGCGACCTGCCCGTCCGTCTCTACCGTCACCTGGTGCCCGCGAACGCGGATGACCGTGCTGCACGGCAGCCCGATGATGGAGTAGCGGCCCCATTTTTCACCCCCCTCGGCCGACTCGAGCAGGTAGCTGTACGGGGCGTCGGCGAGCTTCAGGTAGACGGACAGCGGCGTATCGAGGTCGGCGAGGACCTCCTGGACCACGGGGACGCGGGAGCTTGCGCGGGATGGCGCAACGGACTGCTTGTTCATGCGGGGGACACCGGGGATGCGAATGGGCAGCGCGCAGGCTGGCGAGCGGTTCCGATGGAACCGGGAGGGATCATCGCCAGCGGGGGTGGGCTTGCTCGCTCGGCACGGCGTGCGGTCCGCTCGGGTGAGGCGGCGAGGCTATCTCAGGGCGGTAAGCGAATCAACGATTCGGTCGGCACCGAGCTCCTCCGGGCGCGCGCCCGCGCGATAGCCGTAGGACACGCATACGATGTCGCATCCCGCCGCCCGGGCGCATGCGACGTCCGTTACGGAATCGCCGACGAACAGGGCCCGCTGCGCCGGAACGCCGAGTGCATCGCACGCATGCAACGCCGGGTCAGGCGCCGGCTTCGCGACCGCGAGCGTGTCGCCGGCGACCACCACGCCGAAGTACCGGGTCAGGTCCAGTTGATCGAGGAGCAGTTCGGTGAGACGCCCCGGTTTGTTGGTGACGACGGCCAGCGCAGCCCGTCCCACAAGGCCGTCGAGGGCTTCCCGTACACCCGGATACGGCCCGCCGCGATCGGCGATGTGGCGTGCATAGTAGTCCCGGAACCGCTCGATCATCGCGTCCGTCATGTCCGGCGCCGGCTCCGGCTGGCCATGGTGGCTCAGCGCGAGACGGATCAGGGCCCGGACCCCGCGCCCGACCCAGTCGCGGGTGCGCGCCTCGTCCACGGCGCCATACCCATACTCCCCCAGCGTGACGTTGAGCCCCGCCATGATGTCGGGGGCGGTGTCGACCAGCGTCCCGTCGAGATCGAAGAGGTAGGCGTCGTAGGGCGCCCCGGCGGTGCGTGTCACGCGAGCTGCGCGCGCATGGCCGCGATGGTGGCGGCGTAGTCCCGCGCCCCGAATATGGCGGAGCCTGCGACGAAGGTGTCGGCCCCGGCGTCCCCGGCCGCGCGGATGTTGTCGATCTTGATGCCGCCGTCGATCTCCAGGCGCACCTCCCGGTCGAGCCCGTCGAGACGCCGGCGGACCGCGCGCACCGCGTCCAGGCTCCGCGGGATGAACGCCTGGCCTCCGAACCCGGGGTTCACGGACATCACGAGCACGAGGTCCACGAGATCGATCACCGGATCCAGGACCGACACCGGCGTCCCCGGGTTGAGGGAGAGCCCTGCCTTCACCCCGCCCTCCCGTATCAGCGACAGCGACCGGTGCAGGTGCTCGGTCGCCTCGGGGTGTATCGTCACGTAATCGGCGCCGGCTTCGACGAAGTCGCCGACGATGCGGTCCACCGGCTTCACCATCAGGTGCACGTCGACGGGCGCCGTGACGCCGTGGTTCCGCAGCGCGCGCAGGACGAGCGGGCCTACCGTGAGGTTCGGAACGTAGTGGTTGTCCATGACGTCGAAGTGGACGAGGTCCGCTCCCGCCTCGAGCACGGCGTCGACTTCGGCGCCGAGATGCGCGAAATCGGCCGACAGTATCGAGGGGGCGATCCAGGGGGAAAGCGGCATCGCGGCATTTTACACGCCGGGGGGCGCGGGCTCAGTCTACACGCCGGGGGCGCGGGCTCAGTCGGTCAACCGCCGGACCGCGCGCAGTTGATCGTGGGAACCGATGTCGAACCACGCCCCGTCGAAGACCTCTCCGGTGAGACGGCCCGCGTGCGCGGCGTCGAAGTAGATCTCGCGCGCCAGGTCGAAGGGACCTTCCGGGGTTCCCGCAAAGACCGCCGGATGGAGCACCGCGATGCCGCAGAACACGAGGTCGTCCCCGTCGTCGCCGTGGCGTCGCGGCAGTCCTTCGGACAGGACGAAGTCCCCATGGGTCCGGTGCGGTGGGCGGGGCGTCAGCACGAGGTGCGCGACCTCGGGCACGGCGCCGATGAGCCCCCGGAACGCGAAGCTGGTCCAGATGTCGCCGTTCAGCACCAGGAAAGGCTCGTCGCCGAGCAGGGGCAGCGCCCGCTTGACGCCCCCCCCGGTGCCGAGGAGCGTCTCCTCGCGGCTGTAGCGTACGCGTACGCCGAGGTCACGGCCGGTCCCCACGTGACCCTCGAGCTGCTCGCCGAGGTGGTGCAGGTTGACGACGACCTCCTCGATCCCCGCGCGCCGCAGCCACCGCAGTTGATGGACGATCAACGGCTCGCCGCCGATCGGGATCATCGGCTTCGGCATGCGTTCGGTGAGCGGACGCAGCCGCTCGCCCCGTCCGGCGGCCAGGATCATCGCCCGCATGTCGCGACCGCTGCCTCCGGCAGGACCTCGTTGCCGAGCCACTCCGCCAGGCGGCGGGTCTCCGGGTATGCCTTGCCGACGGCGACCACCCGTTCCAGCGTCGGCACGATGTCGGGGAGATGGCTGCCCCTGCCATCGCGCAGCGACAACCGGGCAAAGATGCCCGCGGCCTTCAGGTGGCGTTGTATCCCCGTCAGGTCGAAGGCGCGCACGAACGGCGCCTCGTCCATGCCGCAGTCGGTCAGTGACCGATAGCGCGTCCGCCAGTGCGCCACGACGGACTCGGGGAAGACGTGGTAGCAGTCCCGCAGGAGCGATACGAGATCGTAGGTGACCGGCCCCGCCAGCGCGTCCTGGAAGTCCACGACGCCGAGTTCGCCATCGTCGCACAGCAGCAGGTTGCGACTGTGGTAGTCCCGGTGGATCGCTACCGTCGGCTGTGCCTGCGTGGCATCGACGAGCGCCCGCCACACGCCTTCGAGGAATGCCGGCGGCGCGTTTCCCAGCAGCCCGCCGACGAGCCACTCGGTGAAGATCTCCAGTTCGTCCCGGAACCGCTGCGCGGTGTAGGCGGGGACGGCCTCGGAGGGGATTGCCTGGATGCGGACCAGCGTGTCGAGCGCGAGTTCGAGCGCGTCGTCCGCGCGCCTCTCGGCGTAGACCCGCGACAGCAGCCGGTCCCCGAAGTCCGTCACCAAGAGGAAGCCGCGGTCGTCGAAGGCAATGACTTCCGGTACCGCCACGCCGTGCGCCCGAAAGAGCGCGGACAGCCGGCGGAACTGCGGGTTGTTCTCGGTCGCGGGCGGCGCGTCCATGGCGATACGGGTCCCGGACCGCGTGCGTACCCGGTAGAAACGCCGCGTGCTCGCTTCCACGGGCAGGGCCTCGAACGCCAGTACCGGCCCGAGCTGCGCCCCGCACCACGCTTCGAGCTGCTGGCGACGATCTTCCACGAGGCGCCATTGTACGCAGGCGGCGTCCGCCTCAAACCACCCCACCACGCCAGAGCCAGTCCCAAAGCCCCCGGCGTCCTTTATCATGATCGCCGCGTGAAATCGCGTACGCAACAAACGCCCGGACTCACGCTGTGGGCCGCAACCGCCATCGCCCTCGGCCTCGCCGTCACAGCGCCGCGGGCGCATGGCCAGGGTCCCACGGCGGGCGAAGACCTCGCCCGCACGTACTGGAAGCCGCGCACGGAACTGCCCGCGCGCCGGTCCGCCGCGTTGCCGCCCTGGTGCCGCGGCGCCTACGTGGAGCGCACCTACCCGGAGCCCCGGCATACCAACTCCGCGCGCTTCCCGGTGCACGCTACCGCGGACCGGGCCCGGCACCGCTCGGGGGACGGTACGGAGCTGCTCGGCAACGTCGTCGTCACCCAGGGGAACCGCCTGCTCCAGGGGGCCCGCGCCTCGTTTCACCAGGACTCGGGCCGCGTCGAACTCCCGGACGGAGGAGCGCTGTCCGAGCCGGGCATCGCGCTGACCGGCGTGCAGGCCGAGATAGAGACCGATCGCGCCCGCATGACGGATGTCGAGTTCGTGCTCTTCGGCACCGAGTTCCGCGGCTCCGCGGAAGCGGTCCAGCGGAGCGATGGCGTCTGGAGCTTCTCCGGCGCGCGGCTGACGCGCTGCGCGCCGGGCAGCCGCGCCTGGGAAGTCTCCGCCGGACAGTTCGCCGTCGAGGAGGACGCCGGCTTCGCGCGGGCACGGGACGCCACGGTCCGGATCCGGGGCGTGCCCGTTTTCTACGCACCCCGCCTGCGCATCCCCCTGTCCGCCGAGCGCCAGTCCGGCTTCCTGTTCCCGAGCGTGGGGACCTCAAAGGACGCCGGCGTCCGGCTGGAACTCCCCTACTACCTCAACCTGGCGCCGAGCTACGACGCCACGGTCACGGCGCGCCACGCCTCCAAACGCGGCACGGGCGCGGAGGTCGAAGCGCGTCATCTGTCCCGTGCTTCGCGCACGGACGCCACCGGCGCGTTCCTGGCGGGAGACCGGCAGTACAACGGCCGCATCGACCGGGACGACTTCCGGGATCTCGGGTTGCCGGGCCGCTTCGAACCCGCCGACCGCTGGCTCGTCGGCCTCGACCACGTCGGCCACTTCGGCGCGACGACCACCCGTATCGACTCGGTTGCCGCCAGCGACGACGACTATTTCCGCGACATGGGCACCGGGCTCGCCGTGACCAGCCGCGCCTACCTCACCCGCTTCGCGGAGGCACGCTACGCCCGGGGCGGACTCGCCGCCGGCATCAGCGGCCTGGGCTTCCAGATGCTGGAAGAACGGCGCGAACCGTACCGGCGCCTGCCCGAGATCGACGTGGGCTACGCCGGCGCCATGGCCGGCCCGTTCGAGTGGTCCCTGGCCACCGTCTGGACAGCCTTCGATCACCCCGAACCCGACGACGTCGCCATCCCCGGCGGGCGGCGCTTCCACGTCGAGCCCCGGCTCCGGCTGCCCATGGGCCGCTCCTGGGGATTCCTCAACGTCGGCGCCGGCTACCGCTACACCGGCTACGATCTCGACGACGCGCCCATCCGGATCGACGGAACCCCGGAGCGCGGCATCGCCTTCGGGGACCTCGACGCCGGCCTCTTCTTCGAGCGCGACACACGCGTCGGCGGCGCCGCACTCATCCAGACGCTGGAGCCGCGCATCCACTACCTCCGCCAGCAGTTCGCCGACCAGGCCGACCTGCCCCGCTTCGACGCCAGCGTGCCGAGTTTCTCGATCCCGCAACTTTTCCGGCGCAACCGCTTTTCGGGCCTCGACCGCATCGGCGACGCCAACCGCGTCGCCGTCGGCGTGACGTCGCGCCTCCTCCATGCGGACACCGGGCGGGAGTACCTCCAGGCGAGCATCGGCACGATCGCGCACTTCGACGATCGCCGCGTGACGCTGCGGGGTAGCCCCCAGGACGCCGAGTTCCACGCCACATCGCCCGTCGCCGCCGAGTTCGCGAGCCGCTTCGGGCGCTTCTCTGCCGCCGCGGGCATCACCTGGGATCCCGCGGACGCCGAGGAGGACGAGTTCGGCGTCGCGTTCCAGTACCGGCGCGACAACCGGCGCATCGTCAACGTCGGCCATCGCAAGCGGCGCCTGTCGCGCATCGACCAGGGCGACGTGTCGTTCGTCTGGCCCCTCGGCGCGCGGGTCGCGGCGCTCGGCAAGTGGAACTACGATTTCGAGATCGACCGCACGAACGAGGCCGTGCTCGGCTTCGAGTACGCCGACTGCTGCTGGCAGGTGCGCCTGCTCTACCACCGCCACGTGGAGCCGCGGTCGATCTACACGGTGACCGAAGCGGACGACGACGAAGGCATCCTGCTACAGTTCGTGTTCCGTGGCCTCGCGGGTTTCGGCGCCGGCGTGGAGCGCGTGTTGTCGCGGGGCATCAAGGGCTATCGAGAGGAGGCCGGACTGTGAGCGCATTGCGGATGTTGGCCGTTGCGGCGGTGACCGCCGCCCCGGCGTGGGCCGAGATCGAGCGGCTCGACGGCATCGTGGCCGTGGTCGACGACGACGTCGTGCTGGCCTCGGAACTCGTCGAGCGGCGCGATGCCGTCCACGACCGGCTGGCCGAGCAGGGCGCCTCCGAGCTGCCGGACACGGACGTGCTGATCAGCCAGCTCATGGAGCGCCTGGTCATCGAGAACATCCAGCTCCAGATGGCGAACCAGCGCGGCATCGTCATCGACGACGAGACGCTCACGGCGGCCGTCAACCAGTTCGCCCTGCAGAACGAGATGTCCCTCGACGAGTTCCGCGAGTCCCTCGAACGGGAAGGCAACAGCTACCGCAAGCTGCGCGAGGACGTCCGGCGCGAGCTGCAGTTGCAGCGCGTGCAGCGGCTGCTCGTGAACCGCCGCATCACGATCACCGACCAGGACCTCGACGACCTCGTCGCCTCGCCGTTCTTCCAGGAGATGATCTCCGACGAGTACCGCGTGGGGCACATCCTGCTGGCCGTCGACGGGTCCGAACCGGAGACGATCGAACGCGCCGCCCGCGCGGCGGACGACATCGTGGCGCAGCTTCGGGACGGCGCGGAGTTCGCGCAGATGGCGATGGAGCATTCGGCCGCGTCCACGGCGCTCGAGGGCGGCGACCTCGGCTGGCGCGGCGCGGGCGAGCTGCCGAGCCTGTTCGCGGAACAGATCGTCGCCATGTCCCCCGGCGAGACCGCCGATCCGATTCGCAACAGCCTCGGCTTCCATGTCGTGCAACTGCTCGAGCAGCGCGGCGTCAGCCGCGAGCGGCAGATGCAGTCGCTCGTGCGGCACATCCTGGTCCAGCCCTCGGCGATCCGCAGTCCCGCGGAAACACGGGACCTGATCTTCGAACTCCACCAGCGCATCGACGACGGCGAGGATTTCGCCGAACTCGCCAGGGAGTTCTCGGACGATCCCGGCAGCGCGCTCGCCGGCGGCGAACTCGGCTGGTCCGACGGCAGCGACTTCGTACCCGAATTCCGCGACGCCATGGCGTCGCTGGACGCCGGCGAGGTCAGCCAGCCGTTCGAGAGCATGCACGGCTGGCACGTGCTCGAGATCCTCGACCGGCGCGACCGGGACATGTCCGACGAGGCGCGCCGCAACATGGCGATGCAGGTGCTGCACAGCCGCCGTTTCGAGGAAGAACTGCAGGAGTGGCTGCAGGAAATCCGCGACGAGGCGTACATCGAGATGCGCATCGGGGAATAGGCGCGGCGATGGCCACCGCCGCCCGCGCACCGCGCCTCGCCATCACGCCGGGGGAGCCGGCCGGTATCGGTCCGGACATCGTGATCCGCGCGTTCCAGGAACCGCGGGACTTCGACGGCGTCGTGATCGCGGATCCCGAGGTGCTGCAAAGCCGCGCCGCGCGGCTTGGACTGCCGCTCCGCACGCAGGCCGGCGACACGCGCGCCGGCGGCCGGATGACCGTGCTGCCCGTGGCGGCCGATGCGGCCGTGACGCCAGGCGTGCTCGACGCCGGCAACGCGGACTATGTACTGCGCACGCTGCACGCCGCCGTGCGGGGCTGCCTGGCCGGGACGTATCGAGCGCTCGTCACCGGCCCGGTGCAGAAGTCCGCGCTCGACCGGGACCACGCGCCGTTCACCGGGCACACCGGCTTCCTGCGCGACGCCTGCGGGGCGGAAGACGTCGTGATGCTGCTGGTGGCCGGCGCGTTCCGCGTGGCGCTCGCCACCGTGCACGTTCCGCTCGCGGAAGTGGCCGGGCTCATCACCCCGGAGCGGATCGAGCGGAAGCTCCGGATTCTCTCGCAGGGCCTGCGCGACGTATTCGGCATCGAACGTCCCCGCATCGCGGTCGCCGGACTGAACCCGCACGCCGGGGAGGCGGGTCACCTGGGCCGGGAGGAGATCGACGTGCTCGAACCGGTGTGCCGCCGGTGGCGTGCGGACGGCGCCGCCGTGGAAGGCCCCCTGCCCGCCGACACCATCTTCCAGCGCGCGTACGACGTCGACGCGATCCTGGCGATGTACCACGACCAGGGTCTCCCCGTGCTCAAGTACGCCGCGTTCGGCAAGGCCGCCAACGTGACCCTGGGACTGCCGTTCCTGCGCACCTCCGTGGATCACGGCACGGCGCTCGACCTCGCCGGCACGGGAGCCGCCGACGCCGGCAGCCTGGTCACCGCACTCGACACGGCTGTGCGCCTTGGCGCGCGCGCGTAAACGTTTCGGGCAGCACTTCCTGGCCGACCCGGCGGTCGTGGACGCGATCGTCGCCGCCCTTTGGGCGCGCGAGGGGGCGAGCGAGGGGGCGCGCGCGGGCGAACACGTCGTGGAGATCGGTCCCGGCCGCGGGGCACTGACCGGAGCCCTGTGCGCCGCCGGGGTCCGGCTGACCGCCATCGAACTCGACCGGGACCTGGTCGGCCCGCTGCGCCGGCGGTTCCCGGGGGTCACGGTGGTGCAGGGGGATGCGCTCGCCGTCGATCTTGCCGCGCTCGCTGGCGGCGAGCCCTTGCGCATCGTCGGCAACCTCCCGTACAACATCTCGACGCCGCTGCTCAACCGGCTCTTCGATGCGCGCGCCGCCGGCCTCCCGCTGGTCGACATGCACTTCATGCTGCAGGCGGAAGTCGTGGACCGGCTGTGTGCCGCGCCCGGCTCCAAGGCGTGGGGGCGACTGTCGGTCATCGCCCAGTACCACTGTGCGATCGAACCGCTCTTCGAGGTCTCGCCCGACGCCTTCCTGCCGCCCCCCAGGGTCCTGTCGAAGTTCGCCCGCCTCGCGCCCCGGCCACCGGCGCACCCGGTCGACGACGTGGCCGCCCTGCGCACCGTCCTGCGCGTGGCCTTTGCCGCCCGCCGCAAGCGGCTGGGCAATGCCGTACAATCGCTCGGACTCGACGTCGCCGCCCTCGGGCTGGATCCGGAGACCCGTCCCGACGCGGTGGGGCTCGGCGGTTTCGTCGCCATGGCGAACCAGTTGGCGCGCAACGGATGAACACGGACGACAGTACGGGCGCCGGCAACACGTACGCGTTCACCGTAAGCGTGGAGCCGCGCTACATCCCCGGCGAGTCCGCCCCCGAACAGGGACGCCACGTGTTCGCCTACACCATCGTGGTGGAGAACGTCGGCGAGCACCCGGCCCGTCTGATGAACCGGCGGTGGCTCATCACCGATGGAGACGGACGCAAGCAGGAAGTGCAGGGACCCGGGGTGGTGGGCAAGCAGCCCCGCATCCCGCCCGGCGAGTCGTTCCGCTACACCAGCGCCGCCGTGCTCGAGACCGCGGTGGGCTGCATGGAAGGCCACTACGAGTTCCATGCCGACGATGGCGCGGCGTTCACCGTACCGATCCCGGCGTTCACCCTGGCGATGCCGAATGCCGTGCATTGAGGGTCGCCGGCAGGTCGCCCGCCCCGTCGCCTGAGCGAACGCCGGCCCCGTGTCGACCTATGTCATCGGCGACGTGCAGGGGTGTTTCGCGCAGCTCGAAGCGTTGCTCGTCAAGGTGCGCTACAGGCGCAGCAAGGATCGGCTCTGGTTCGTGGGCGATCTCATCAACCGCGGTCCCGACTCACTCGCGACCCTGCGGTTCGTCAGGAAACTCGGTGACCGGGCGGTGTCGGTGCTCGGCAACCACGACCTGCACTTCCTCGCGATCGTTTTCGGCGGCCACCCGACCCGGAGCTCCGACACGCTGGACGAACTGCTCGGCGCAAAGGACTGCCTGAAGCTCGCCCACTGGCTGCGCCAGCTGCCGCTGCTGCACCGGGGCCGCGGCGTCGTCATGGCTCATGCCGGGGTCCCGCACATCTGGAGCCTCAAGCAGGCGACCAAGCGGGCTCGCGAGCTGGAAGCGGTCCTGAGCGGCGACGGGTACCGCCAATTCTTCGAGGCGATGTACGGCAACGAACCGGCCGCCTGGTCGAAGTCCCTCGAAGGGATAGCGCGGCAGCGCGTCATCGTGAACTACTTCACCCGGATGCGATTCGTGAACGCCGCGGGGGAGCTCGAATTCATGCACAAGGGGCCCTCGGATCAGGCGCCGCGTGGTTTCAGGCCCTGGTTCGAGTTTCCGCACCGCATCGAACGACCCATCGTCTTCGGGCACTGGGCGTCCCTCGAAGGGGTGCGCCGCAAGCGGGCCATCGGGGTGGACACGGGGTGCGTGTGGGGGCGCACCCTCACGGCGCTCCGCCTGGAGGACCGCAAGCTCCTGCACGTCGGCTGCGACTGCTCGTAGGGGACGGGCTGGTCCCGTCCCGGCGCCACGAGGGCGTCCCCTACCAGTTTTCCACCCAGGGCCTGAGCACGACCTCGAACGCCCAGGTCGAGCGATGCTGCCGGTGCAGGTGCAGGTAGGTCTCCGCGATGCGGTCCGGGTCCGCCATGTTGTCGTCCTGCGACGTCCCCGCCATGCGGTGCGCCCGGGTGCCGTCGGGCTGCGTCCAGCCGATGGCGGCGTCGATCGGCACCTGCGCGACGTGGATGCCCTGCGGCATGAGTTCCCGCGCCATGCTCTCCGCCAGCCCGGACTTCGCCTGGCACGCCATGGCGAACGCGCCGCTCATCGGATAGCCCTTGAAGGCGGCGCTGGCGTTGGTGAAGAGAATGGTCCCCCGATGGTCGTCCGGAGCCGACGGTTCCTGCCCCAGCATGGATGTCGCCGCCTGTTGCGCGACCAGGAAGGCGCTGTAGGCCGAGTTCGCCAGCACTTCGCGCACCAGGGCCGGGTCCGCTTCGGTGATGCGCTTGCGAAAGATGTCGCGCATGCGCCCGTCGATGTTGTGCACCACCAGCCGCGGCGCGCCGAGGTCCGCGGTCACGGACTCGAACAGCCGCGCCACGGCCTCGCCGTCGGCTGCGTCGCAGGCGTAGTTCCTGACGCCGAACTCCGCCGCCAGGTCGTTCAGCACCTGCTTGTCCGGGTTGCGCGCGGCGATGGCAACGCGCATGCCGTCGCGGCTGAACAGGCGTGCGCAGCTCGCGCTGATGCCGGGGCCGCCGCCCACGATCAACGCCACCTCGGCCGGTGTGCTATCTGTCATCTCTATCTCCTTGGAGTGGCGTGAACAACGTCCGTCACGGGGCCTTCCTGGCCCGGAACAGGAAGCGATCGGTGCGCAGGTAGATGGCGTCGTTGTAGACCATCAGGGTGTGGTCGTCCTCCGCGTTCGCGTACAGGTCGCTCTCCGCCTCGATCACGAACCCGGCCTCCCGCACCAGCGCCCGCGCGACGTCGGGTTCGATGCGATGCAACCGGTCGTTGTCCGCTTCCGGCACGCCTACGTGGTCGGTGACGCCGAGCACCCCGCCGGGCTTGAGCGCGGCGTGGATGTTCGCCAGGATGGCCACGGCCCCCTCGCGCCCGTCCCGACGCTGGAAATCGTGCAGCAGGTTGCCGAGAAACGCGATGTCCACCTCGCCCTCGAGCCCCAGGTCGTCGTACTCGCGCAGGTGCAACACGACGTTCGCCAGGCGGTCGTTCGCGAGCCGCTCCTCCATCGTGCGCCCGTAATAGCCGTCCGCGAAGTGGGTGAGCACCCGTTCGCGGTTGTGGGAGTACACCCTGCCGGTCGGTCCCACGGCCGCCGACAGCATTTCCGTCGTGTAGCCCGCGTAGGCCCCGACGTCCAGCGCCGTCATGCCCTCGCGCAGGCCGAGAAAACGGAAGGCCTCGAAAGGCTTGCGCGCGGCGTCGCGGGGCGCATCGAACTGATGCCGGTCCGGCGCCTGCATCTGCGCCTCGATGCGGGCCGCCATGGCCTCGAGGTCCGCCCCGGCGACGACACAGCCGGCGCCGCACGCCAACGCGAGCGCGAGCCTCGCAATCCAGCCGCAGTGGTGTCCCATCGGTGCTCCAGTGGCGCTCCGGTCCGCGCAAGTGTATGCGCTTGCCCGCCCCCGTTCGACAGGCGCGCCCGCGTGACTACCCGTCCGCCCTATCGTCCCCCGGCCCGCGCCGCAGGCGGTACTCCGCCGCCACGAAACGGGCGACGCTCGATGCCCCCCGCTTGACGACGCGTACGCGCACGTCGTCCAGTGCGAACGTTCGCGCGATCCGCTCGGCGGTCGTGCGCGCCACCGTCTCGATCAGAAAGTACCGCCCGCTCCGCACATGCTCGTCGACGAGTTCCACCACCGCCGAGTAGTCCACGGCGCCCTCGATGGCGTCCTCCGGCGGCGGCGCCACCGTGAACTCCACATCGATCAGCAACGTCTGCGGCACGTCGCGCTCACGCTCCCGCACGCCCACGATGGCCACCACCTCGAGCCCGTCGATGCGGATCTTCACGCCGGCGAAAGTTCCGTCAGCGGCCACCGCGCCCGGGTGGAGATCGCGAGCGGCTCCGAGGCGCCGGCCGCCAGCCGCAGGTACCCCGCGTAGGCGATCATCGCGCCGTTGTCGGTACACAGGGCCGGCGCGGCATGGAACACTGCGGGCACCGCGGCGGCGAGCCGGGCACGCAGTTCGACGTTCGCCGCGACGCCGCCGGCGAGGACGAGCGCGTCGCAGTCCGTGGCCTCGAGCGCACGGCGACACTTGATGACCAACGTGTCCACCACGGCTTCCTGGAAGGCCAGCGCAACATCCGACACGTCCTGGGGCGTCAGGGGCTGAATTTGCCGCACGGCATTGGCGACCGCGGTCTTCAGCCCGCTGAAACTGAAGTCGAGCCCGGGGCGGTCTGTCATGGGACGCGGGAACGTGAACCGGCCGGGACGCCCTCCCGCCGCTTCCCGCGCGACCGCGGGGCCGCCGGGATAGCCGAGGCCAAGCAGCTTGGCCGTCTTGTCGAAGGCCTCGCCGGCCGCGTCGTCGAGCGACTCGCCGAGAAGGCCGTAGCGCCCCACTCCATCGACCCTCACAAGCTGGGTGTGGCCACCCGAAACGAGCAGCGCCACGAACGGCGGCCGCGGCCCCTGCGCCTCGAGCAGCGGCGCGAGCAGGTGGGCTTCCATGTGGTGCACCCCCAGGGCCGGGATCCCCAGCGACCAGGCCAGCGACCGGCCAACGCCGGCCCCGACCATAAGCGCCCCGATCAGTCCCGGGCCGGCCGTGTAGGCGACGCCGTCGAGATCCGCCACCGGCCGTCGCCCTTCTTCCAGCGTCCGCCGCACCAGGGGCAGGAGCTTGCGGATGTGGTCGCGCGACGCCAGTTCCGGAACCACGCCGCCGTACTCCGCGTGCATCGCGACCTGACTGTAGAGCGTCTGCGCAAGGAGGCCGGCGCTCCCGTCGTACAGGGCGACCCCTGTCTCGTCGCAGGACGTTTCGATGCCGAGTACGAGCATGGTGCCTCGCGTGGAGCAATGCGACCGCCGCCGGGAACGGTCGGGCCAGTCCGGAAGCCGGGCGCAGTGTACGATCGCGGCCACAGGCGGACAACGAGGCGACGCAGTGCGGGTGCACGTCAGATTTGTTGCGGGACAAGGAGGAGCGCGGTGGGGCGAAGTTGTCTGTATCATTAGTCCATATACAGTAGGCGTGGAACCCCGACATGGCCCTCAATGATGACATCGAACGACTGCTGCGCGTGCGCCATGAACTGCGCGACGCGCTGGCCGTGACCGACGACCTGCGGCCCGGCGTGCTGGTCGAGATCACCCGCAAGTGCGGCAAGCCGACCTGCCATTGCGCGCGCGACGAGGATCCCGGACACCGCGGCTGGGCGCTGTCGCGCAACGTCGGCGGCAAGCGCGTGAACCGCGGCATACCCCGGCACGCACTCGACCAGACGCGCGCGCAGATCGCCGAGCACGCGCGCTTCAAGGACCTCTGCCGGCAGTTCGTGGAGACCAGCGAGGAACTGTGTCGAGCGCGGCTCAAGGCTGGTCGGGACGCGGGGCGGGACGCCAAAAAAGGGGGCTCCGCGATACGCTGACGGCGACGTTCGCAACGGACCTCACCACCGAGATCGAGGCGCTGTTCGGCGCCGGCGCGGGGCGCGGCGTCGACTTCGAGACGCTGGAGACGACGGTGCGACACCGCGCGCTTGGCTTCGCGGCGCGCCTGCTGGAGGGGCGGCTGAACGCCGACCACGGCGACCACGCCGGACCGCGGCTGCCGTGTGATGGCTGCGGCGGCTTCGCCGCCTACGTGGGCCGGCGTCCCAAGACGGTCACCACCGTGGTGGGGCGGCTGCGCCTGCGGCGCGCCTACTACCACTGCGCCACCTGCGACGCCGGCTGGTGCCCGCGCGACCGCGCCCTCGGCATCGAGCACGCCTCGCTGTCGCCCGGCGTGGTGCGCATGACGGGCGTGGCCGCGGCGCGCGCGAGCTTCGCGGAGACCAGCGCGCTACTCCACGAACTCGCCGGCGTGCTGCTCGGCGCCAAGCAGGCCGAGCGCGTGGCGCGCGCGCTCGGCCGCGAACTGGCCGACGACGAACGCAACACCGTGACCGCCGAGCCGGGCCGCGCGCCGACCATGTATCTGGGCATGGACGGCACCGGCGTGCCGGTGCGCAAGGCGGAACTGGCCGGGCGCGCCGGCAAGCAGCCCGACGGCTCGGCCAGAACGCGCGAGATCAAGCTGGTCGCGGTGTGGAACGCCGCCACGGACGCGCACGGCCGCGAACTGCCGGCGCGCGAACCCGGCTCGGTCAGCTACTCGGCGGCCGTCGAGAGCGCCGCCAGCCGCGACACCGACGCCCAGCCGGCGCCGTTCGCGCAACGCGCCGAGCGCGAGGCGCGCCGCCGCGGCTTCCACCACGCGCGACGCCAGGTGGTGCTCGGCGACGGCGCGCCGTGGATCTGGAACATCGCCGACGAACTGTTCCCCGACGCCGTCCAGATCGTCGACCTGTTCCATGCCAAACAGCACCCGTGGGATGTCGCCAAGGCCATCTACGGACCCGGCACCGACATGGCCGCGCGCTGGGCGCAACGCCGCGCCGACGAACTCGACAACGGCCAGCTCGGCGCCATCCTGCGCGCCCTGCGCCGGCACCCCGGCAACGACGCGGCGCGGCGCTGCATCGACTACATCGGCACCAACCGCCGCCGCATGCGCTACCCGGCGTTCCGCGCCATGGCACTGTGCGTCGGCTCCGGCGTCCTCGAGGCCGGCTGCAAGAACATCGTC
This sequence comes from Pseudomonadales bacterium, assembly GCA_963664635.1. Lineage (GTDB taxonomy): Bacteria > Pseudomonadota > Gammaproteobacteria > Pseudomonadales > Azotimanducaceae > VXNE01. Next base: position 4,347,196 of record OY761542.1, read on the forward strand.
GCAACCCGCCTCAAACGCCCCGGCATGCACTGGTCCGTCCCCGGCGCCAACGCCATCGCCGCCCTGCGCTGCGCATTCCTCAGCAACCGCTTCAACAACTTCTGGCAGCGCCGCAAGAACCGCGCCGCATAGAAAATCCAACAAATTTGTCGCGCACCCACGCAGTGCTTCTGCTCGGAACGCTTTGCAAAGGGTTGGCGGCCCCGAGTAAAATCCCGCCTCCCTGTTCGGAGGGTCCGATCCTTCCCATGCCGAGTGTCAAGATTCGGGACAACGAACCGTTCGATGTCGCCCTGCGGCGCTTCAAGCGGTCCTGCGAGAAGGCGGGCATCCTGTCCGAGGTGCGCCGGCGCGAGTACTACGAGAAGCCGACGGCCGTGCGCAAGCGCAAGGCGGCGGCGGCCGTCAAGCGGCACCTGAAGAAGCTGCAGCGCGAAGCCCGGCGCTTCGAGAAGTCCTACTGACGCCGCTGTCCCCGGCGCGCCCAGCGTCCGCGGCGAGCCTCGCTCCCCCCAAAACGCACCTTCGCCCTGCCGGGGTGGTCGTCGTGCTGTCGCTCGCCTCGGCAAAGCGGTAGATTGAGCCCCAATGGCTGGACGGATTCCGCAGTCCTTCATCAACGATCTCCTGCAGCGCGTGGATATCGTCGAGGTCATCGACGCGCGCGTGGGGCTCAAGAAGGCCGGCCGGAACCACAAGGCGTGCTGCCCGTTCCACGAGGAGAAGACGCCCTCGTTCAACGTCAATCCGGAACGCGGCTTTTACAAGTGCTTCGGCTGCGGCGTGGCGGGCACCGCGCTGACCTTCCTGATGGAGTACGAACACCTCGAGTTCGTGGAGGCGGTCGAGGCGCTCGCCCGCGTCGTGGGCGTCGAGGTCCCCCGCGAGGGCGGGCGCGCCGAACGCAAGCCCGACGAAGAGTTGTACGCGCTCCTGCGCCGTGCCGCCGGGCTCTACCGCCGCGCCCTCGGCGCGCACCCCGAGTCGGGCCGCGCGCGGGAGTACCTGAAGGGGCGCGGCCTGACCAGCGAGATCGCCCGGGACTTCGGCATCGGTTACGCCCCGCCTGGCTGGGGTTTCGCCCGGGACGCACTCGGCACGAACGACGCGCTCACCCACAAGCTGACGGACGCCGGCGTGCTCGCCCGCAACGACGGCGGCCGCGTCTACGACCGTCTGCGCGACCGCATCGTGTTCCCGATCCGGGACACCCGGGGACGCGTCGTGGGATTCGGCGGGCGCGTGCTGCCGGGCAAGGACGCAGACCAGGGACCGAAGTACCTGAATTCTCCCGAGACGCCGGTCTTCCGCAAGGCCCGGGAACTCTACGGCCTGTACGAAGCGCGCCGCACGCCTGGCCGGCGCCTGGAACGCCTGATCGTCGTGGAGGGCTACATGGACGTCGTCGCGCTGTCGCAACAGGGCATCGGCAACGCCGTGGCCACCCTAGGCACCGCGGTGGGCAGGGATCACCTCGAGAAGCTCTTCCGCAACGTCCCGGAGGTGATCTGCTGCTTCGATGGCGACGCCGCGGGACGCGAGGCCGCATGGCGCGCGCTCGAGGCGGGTCTCGCCTCGCTCGGCGAGGGACGCCGGCTGAAGTTCGTTTTCCTGCCCGACGGCGAGGATCCCGACACGCTCGTGCGCAGCGCCGGCAAGGACGCGTTCGATGCGCTCGTGGACGACGCCGTCCCGGCGGGGGACTACCTGGTAGAGCGCCTGTCAGCCGGGCTCGACCTGGCCTCGCTCGACCATCGCGCGGTGTTCGGCGAGAGCGCGCGTCCCCTGCTCGCACGCATTCCCCCCGGCGTGCACCGCCAGGTCCTGATCGAGCGCATCGCCGCGCAGATCGGCGTCTCCCCGGGCACGCTGGACTCCCCGGACGGACCGGCGTCCGCACCCGTCGCAGCGCGCCCGCGCCCCTCGGGGGCAGACGACGCAACGAGCGAATCGCGCCTGGGGGAGCGCTTGCTCGGCGACCTGCTGCGCACTCCCGCCCTGTTCCGGACGCTGCCCGCCGAGCTCTCGGAGACACTGCTCGGCGCGGCGCGGGAAGACTCCCTGTTTGCGCGGGTCGCCCGGGAGGTCTCCGGGGAGCCGGACATCGAGCCGGCGGTCCTGCTGGCCCGGCTCTCCCGGGATCCGGGCTACGACAGGTTGCGCGCGCTGGCGGCCACCCCGTCGGAGCTCTCGGCGGAGGACGTCGCGAGCGGATTCCCGGAAGGCGTGCAGCACTATGTGCGCGCGCGCTCCGGGGCGGACCGCCGGAAGCTGCTCGACGGCTCCCCGGATCAACTGAACCGATACTGGCATGCCAAACAGGAGAGCATGCGGCTTGATCGGCCCCGCGCGGCGCAGCTCGCCGACGCCCCGGACTCCTGAAGGCGGAGGACGGCTCCGGCTGTTGAAATCGGCGATTCCGCACATATTTTCGGCCAGAACGGGTAAAATCGCGCGGCTGCGCGCGCTAGCAACGCTACGACGCATCCAACCGCACATCGCCTCCGCGATGGCAGGCCCGCCCGCCAGGGGCGGGTCGGGACCGGGAACCACCGACTTCATGCAACACCAGGACGCCATGGCAACCGAGACCGAACACCAGCAATCTCGACTGAAGAAACTCATCGCGAAGGGCAAGGAGCAGGGCTTCCTGACCTACGCCGAGGTCAACGATCACCTGCCGGACGACATCTCCGACCCGGATCAGATCGAAGACATCATCCGCATGATCAACGACATGGGGATCATGGTCTACGAGACCGCGCCGGACCCGGACGACCTGCTCAACGCGGAGGAGAACACGGCCGACGAGCTCGCGGCCGAGGAAGCCGCCGCGGCCCTGGCGGCCGTCGAGACGGAAGCCGGGCGGACCACCGACCCGGTGCGCATGTACATGCGCGAAATGGGCACCGTCGAACTCCTGACGCGGGAAGGCGAGATCGCCATCGCCAAGCGCATCGAGGAAGGCATCCGCGACGTGCTGTCCGCGCTCGCGTACTTCCCGGGCACCGTCACGTATCTCCTCGACCAGTACAACGAGGCCAGCCGGGAAGGCAAGCTCTCCGACGTGCTCGTCGGCTATCTCGACCCGGCGGACGAAGTGCCGCGACCGGCCCAAGTCGTGGCCGGCGCGCCGCCCAAGACCGGCGACAACAAGACCGAAGAGAAAGCCGAGGACAAGGGACCGGATCCGGAAGAGGCGAAGCGTCGCTTCGGCGCCCTGAAACGCGCCTACCACCAGGCGTGCAAGGCCGTCGAAGAACACGGCCGCACGGCCAAGGAGACCCGGGAGCTGCTGGGGAAGGTCGGCGAGGCCATGTCTCCGTTCAAGCTCGTCCCGCGCCACCACGAGGAACTGGTCGTGATGCCCCGCGCGACGCTGAAGCGCGTCCGCAAGCACGAGCGCGCCGTCATGGTCCTGTGCGTCAACGAAGCGCGAATGCCGCGCGGGAGCTTCCTCAAGGAGTTCCTGCGCAGCGAGACCTCGATCGCCTGGGTGAACCGGCACATCAAGGCCGGCCATGTCTACAGCGACGCGCTGAAGGCTCGCAAGGACGAAATCCTGCGCGTGCAGAAGAAGCTCAAGGCGATCACCCAGGAGACCGGGCTGACGATCAGCGAGATCAAGGAAATCAATCGCGGCATGTCCCTCGGCGAAGCGAAGGCGCGGCGCGCGAAAAAGGACATGGTGGAGGCCAACCTGCGCCTCGTCATCTCCATCGCCAAGAAGTACACGAACCGCGGCCTGCAGTTCCTGGACCTCATCCAGGAGGGCAACATCGGCCTGATGAAGGCGGTGGACAAGTTCGAGTACCGGCGCGGCTACAAGTTCTCGACCTATGCGACGTGGTGGATCCGTCAGGCGATCACCCGCTCGATCGCCGATCAGGCACGCACGATCCGCATCCCGGTGCACATGATCGAGACCATCAACAAGCTGAACCGCATCTCGCGGCAGATGCTCCAGGAGAAGGGCCGCGAGCCGACGCCGGAGGAACTGGCGGTGCGCATGGAGATGCCGGAAGAGAAGGTCCGCCGCGTCGCGAAGATCGCGCGCGAGCCTATTTCCATGGAAACGCCCATCGGTGACGACGAGGACTCCCACCTCGGTGATTTCATCGAGGATGCGACCATCGGCTCCCCGGTGGAGCTCGCCACGGGCCAGGGCCTGAAGGAAGCCACCCGTGAAGTGCTCGGCGGGCTTACCGCGCGCGAGGCGAAGGTGCTGCGCATGCGCTTCGGCATCGACATGAACACCGACCACACCCTCGAGGAAGTCGGCAAGCAGTTCGACGTCACGCGGGAGCGCATCCGGCAGATCGAGGCCAAGGCGCTGCGCAAGCTGCGCCATCCGACCCGGTCGGAGCACCTGCGGAGCTTCCTGGACGAAGCCGGGGAAACAACGCGCTGAAGCCGAGGCAGCGGGTACCGGCCGTCGGCCGGCGCCCGTAGAATCCGAGCTACGGGCCCATAGCTCAGTTGGTTAGAGCGGTCGACTCATAATCGATTGGTCCCAGGTTCGAGTCCTGGTGGGCCCACCAGACCCATACCGAAAGAGCCCGACCGGCACCGCGATCAGTCCCGCTGCGTGCGCCGCTTCGACAACGGGTCAGTGTGCGGTGCGCGACCGGGAGAAGCTCGCTCGCGCTAACGTGGCGGCGCGATCTGGAACCTTGCTTGCGCACGCGTCGGCGGAGCGGTCCGTCATCGGGGCCTGCCTACGGTCCGGCCATCGGCCGGGAACGCAGACGGCAATCATTTGAGATCCACGCGGTCGACCTTGGCTAGACGGTGTCCGGAAAGATCCACGACAGCCTGCGCCTGCTCAAGGGGAATGTAGCCGAGTAGCGCCTCGTGGCGGCCGTCGGCAGGTTCCATGTCGATGAAGAGCACCTCCGCCAGAATCTGGCGGAACGACTCGAACCGCAAGAGGACGGGCCCGCAGATGTCGCCGGTCACGACAGCCTGAGTTGCCGTTTCGACGTTCACGGTATCGTAGACCGTGAGCTGGCCAAGGCGGGGTCGCCAAGCGTTTGGCAAGGTGAGATACGCAGCACCCGTGTCGACGAGCACATCGCAAACGATTCTGCACTTTGGGTCCGTGCCGTTTTCGATGCTGGCTTCGACGACTATTCGACCCATGGCGGTTGCTGCGTGGAAGCATGACAGCGGGGGAGCTTACAGCTTGACGGTGTGTCCGGTCACTACGCCGGACGGTCGTGTCAACGCAACGTAGAGATGTCCCCTTTTCTCCGGTTTAGAAATGTCCCCTTTCGGATCAGGACGTTGGGCCGGCGTTGGGGTGTGCCGAGAGGCAGGGAGCGTTTTCCACGGGCCGTCCACGGGCGCGGTCCCCGAACACAGCAAGGCGCCGGTGGCGGGCGGCGGAAAACGCGGTCCGGGCGAACCGACCGCGCAACGGCTCCGCCGACAGCCGGTGGCCGCGCACCTCGACCGCCCGGCAAGGCAACGAAGGTAGTCGGAGACCCGATCCCCAACACCACGGCCACGGGTAGCCGATGGCCGCCCCTCCCTCCTTGTCGTGCAGCCAGATCGCGTCGCGCGGGCGACGCGCCTAGACTGGGAATCCCCAAGCACCGGCGGGGCCCGATGCCACCCACCAACCACGATGTCCGTTACGAAGCCGACGAACGACCTCCTCTGGCCCCGACCTTCGGTCTGGGATTCCAGTACACGGTCCTCGCCATCGCCACCGTGGTGCTGACTCCGGCCATGCTCATCAGGGCGCTCATGCTGATTCCCGTGAGTCCGGCGCCCATCGTGACCGATCGCTTGCGCGCTGTTGGCGAAGAGACCGTGCACACCCTGTTCGGTGACGGCGCGCCGGCGACCGGTCGGGACGTGCTCCTGACAGCGAGGACGGACGGCCGCGCGGCGGACCTCGAGTTCATTGCGAGCGGAACGGGCGTCAACCTGGAGGACCGGCTCGCCATGCTCAGCGCGGGCGTGACCGAGATCCCCAACGAGGCGGAGGCGCCCCTGCGGCTCCTGCGGCACTACGCCGCCTCGGTGCGCCACCAGCAGTACCACGATACCGACATCGCGACCGTTCGCGTGGAGCCGCGGGGGCCGGGCGATCACTCGGAATGACCGGCCTCCTCGAGTACCGCGTCCCGATCAGCGCCACGCTCCTCGTGCTGTCGCTCGCATCGATGTTCGTGCTCACGAGCCAGAGCGGTTCGAGTTTCCCCACCTACCTCCTGGCCGCGTTCACGCTCGTCGGCTTCCGGCGCTGGGCCGGGCTCTGGTTCAACTGGATATTCCTGCTCTCGGTGGCGGTGTCGCTGTACATCGCCCTGACCAGCCTCTGGTCGACGCCGTTCGACGCGCGGGGCGCGTTCAGCCAGCTCACGCGGGCGCTGCTCGGCATCTGTTTCGTGGTCGCGGTGGCGGAGGGCTCTCGCGTCGACTGGTTCCGTAGCCGGATGACGGCAACGCTCGCGCTCTGCGGCGGCGCGGCGGCGTGCGCGGCGGTCGTCCTCTTCCTCGCGGAGCCCCCGGCAGACGGACGGCTGAACGGTCTCGGGCAGCTCGACGCCCACATCCGCGCCGCCCTGTGTTTCGGCGTTTCCCTGGTCTGCGCGATCGCCTGGATGACCGAGACGCGTTCGGCGACCTGGCGCGCGATCGCCGGCGTGCTCGCCTTCTTCCTCGCCGTCGCCGTCGCCCTGTCGACGTCGCGGAACGCCTGGGTCGCCGTTTCCTTCGGGTGCCTGGTGTTCCTGGTCTCCCGCTACGCTCCCCAACGCGGGCTCCCGGCGGCGTGCGGAGCCGCGTTCGCGCTGGTCGCGGCGGCGCTGGCCGTCGCGCTCTGGTTCGAGCCCGCCCGCGACGCCCTGCTGTCGCGCGGGGACGGCTATCGGCCGGACATCTGGGCCGAAATCCTGCGGCGCGTCGCCGAGCACGGTCCGTGGTTCGGCAATGGCGTCCTCTCCGACGACGGCGTACGCATCGACGGACTGGTCCTGCCGCATCCCCACAACTTGTACCTTGCCGTCCTGTTCCAGGGCGGGATCGTCGGGTTGATGCTGTTCCTCGCCCTCGTCGCGCTGGCCCTGCGTACGCTGCTCGCCCACCTCGCGGAGCCCGAAGCCAGGCTCGCCCTCGCCATCCTCGCGATAGGACTTCCGGCCTGGCTGCTCGACGGCTACGAACTGGTCGACAAGATCGGTTGGACGTGGATGCTGTTCTGGCTGCCCGTCGCGATCGCGGTGGGCCTCGGGAGCAGCGGCCGGCTGACGGACGCGCGGCGCTTCAGCGGCGACTGAGTCGCGGGAGGGCCGCCTCGTCCCGCGCCTCCGACGCCGCCCCGACGCCGCACAGTTCGCGGTAGATCTCCGCGTAGCGCAGGCCCATCAACTCCCCGGTGAAGAGCCTCTCGTAACGCCGTCTCGCGTTGCGGCCCATCATGCGCGCCATGTCCGGACGGTGATGGAGCTGGTCCATCGCGTGGCGCAGCGCCGACGGCGACCCTGGCGCGACGACCAGCCCGGTCTCGCCGTCGACGTTCACGTGACTCGTACCCGAACCCACCTCCGTGGAGACGAGCGGCCGGCCGTACATCGCACCCTCGAGCAGACCCACCCCGAACGCCTCGGACCGCAGGTACGAAGGGAACACGACGCCGCGGGCGAGTTCCAGCATCGCCACCTTCTCCTCGTCGGGTACGTAACCCGCGAAGTGGACGTTGCCTTCGATACCGAGGCGCGCCGCCTGGGCCCGCAGGTCCCGTTCCGTCGGCCCGGACCCCGCGATCACGACCCGGTAGGGTGCCCCGGGAAGCGCGTCGAGCAAGATGTGCAGGCACTTGTAGTAGCGCAGCACGCCAACGAACAGGAAGAAGTCCTCACCATACTTGCGGCGCGCGTCGTCCCGGGCTGCGTCGGACACCCGCGAATACGTATCTTCGTTCAGCCCGATGGGAACGATGTCCACCTTGTCCTCGAAGCGGGTCAGGACATCGCTCGTCGCAAAGTAATTCGGCGAGGTTCCCACGATCCGGTCGACGGCTCCGAGGAAACGGTTCATCAGAGGCCGGTAGATCTGGCGCAGCAGGCGTTGCCTGACGATGTCCGAGTGGTAGGTCACGACGGACGGGCGGCGCCGCCGGGCCGTCAGATGCAGGATGTCCGCAAACGGCCAAGGGTAGTGGTAGTGCACGACATCCGCCCAGTCCGCGAGCCGCCGGTACACCGGGAACGCCTCGAAGGACATGCCGCACGACGCGACCTCGACGTTGCGGAGAGCGCGGTACACGCGGGCCTCGGTGCGCCGGATCGCCCGGCGCGACACGTTCGGGCTCAACGCCAGAACCCGGTTGTCCACCCCCTGCGGCCGCGTATTCACGCAGATCTGGCGAATGACCTCCTCGATTCCGCCCTGGGTATCGGGAAAGTACGTTCTGTAGACCTGAAGTACGCGCACGGCCTCGTGGTATCCGCCTCGACGGCGCCCTGACGATGATGTCCGGCGCGACCTTCCCCCGGCAGTCGCCGGACGCCGCAATATGGTCCGCCGGGCCGCGGAACGCAAGCGCCAGCGCGACCTGACGGTCGCGGCCCATCCTTACGGATGGGTGGAAGTTTCGCTAGCGCGAAACTTCTTGCTACGGCGCAAGCTCCTGGCCGGTGCCCGGGCCACGCAGGTTTCGCCCCAGCCGCTCCTCTTTCCTCCCCCCGTCCGCTGTGTTTGACTTGCGCGACCCCCGCGGGGACTCGCATGACGTCCATCCTTCCAGTCGTTCTGGCGGGCGGCTCCGGCACTCGCCTGTGGCCGCTGTCCCGCCAACTGCATCCCAAGCAGTTCCTGGCACTGACCGGCGGACACTCGATGCTGCAGGAGACCCTGCACCGGCTGGCGCCGCTGCCCTCGGAGCCTCCCTGCATCGCTTGCAACGAGGAGCACCGTTTCCTGGTCGCCGAACAGTGCCGCGAGACCGGTGTGCGGTGGGGTGCGATCCTGCTCGAGTGCGAAGCGCGCAACACGGCTCCGGCCATCGCCCTGGCCGCCTGCCACGCCCTGGCCCAGGGCGCGGACCCTTTGCTGCTGGTCGTCCCCGCGGATGGCCACTTCGACGACGACGCGGCGTTTCGGGACGCCGTCCTCGCCGCTACGGAAGCCGCCGCGGCGGGCCGGCTGGTGGCGTTCGGCGTCCGCCCTTCCCATCCGCACACGGGCTACGGCTACATTCGACCCGGGGAGCGCGTCGGCGCGGCTTGCGAGGTCGCCGCCTTCGTCGAGAAGCCCAACCGCGAGAAGGCGGAGGCATACGTCGAGTCCGGCGACTTCCTGTGGAACAGCGGCATGTTCCTCTTCCGGGCCGGCGTCTACCTGGAGGAACTCGGCCGGCAGGTCCCGGCGATTCCGGCGGCTTGCCGCAGCGCCGTCGAGGCCGGTACCCAGGAACTCGATTTTTTTCGCCCGGGCAGCGCCTTCCGGGACGCGCCGGACATCTCCGTGGACCATGCCCTGATGGAACGCACCACCGCTGCCGTCGTGGTCCCGCTGGACACCGGATGGAGCGATGTCGGCTCCTGGCAGGCGTTGCACGACCTCGGCAAGACCGACGACGGCAACAACGCCCTGACCGGTGACGTGCTGGCCCTGCGCACGACGAACACGGTCGTGCACGCCACCACGCGGCTGGTCGCCACGCTCGGGGTCGACGGGCTGATCGTGGCCGAGACCAGCGACGCGGTACTCGTCGCGGACCGGGGCGAGGCACAGCACGTCGGAGAGGTCGTGAACCGCATCGCCGAATGCGCCCGCGGCGAACACCAGGCGCACCGTCGCGTGCATCGCCCGTGGGGGCATTTCGAGACCATCGAGGCGGGCGTCGGGTACCAGGTCAAGCGGCTGTCGGTCAAACCCCACGCCCAGCTCTCCCTGCAGATGCACCGCCAGCGCTCGGAACACTGGGTCGTCGTTCGGGGAACGGCGGAAGTGACCTGCGGCGACGCCACGCACACGCTCGCCGGGAACGGGTCGGCCCACATCCCCAAGGGCAGTTGGCACCGCCTTTCGAACCCGGACGACGAGCCCCTCGAACTGATCGAGGTCCAGGTCGGCAGCTACCTCGGCGAAGACGACATCGAGCGGCGCGAAGACGATTTCGGGCGCGAGGCATCCGACGGCGGCGCCCGGCCATGACGGCCACCAAGGCGATCGTCCTGGCCGGCGGACGCGGCACGCGGCTGTATCCGGTGACCCGGAGCGTGTCGAAGCAACTGCTGCCGGTGTACGACAAGCCGATGATCTACTACCCGTTGACCACGCTGATGCTTGCCGGGCTCCGCGACGTCCTCATCATCGCAACGCCCGAGGACCTGCCGCGGTACCGGGAACTCCTCGGGGACGGCAGCCAGTGGGGCATCGCGCTGGACTACGTCGTGCAGCACGAACCGCGCGGCCTTGCCGACGCCTTCCTCGTCGCCCGGGAGTTCATCGGCGACGATGCCGTGGTGCTGATCCTCGGGGACAACATCTTCTTCGGCGCGGACCTGCCAGGGCTCGTGCGCCGCGCCATCGCCGACAACCGGGGCGCCACCGTGTTCGCCTGCCAGGTCAAGGACCCCACGGGGCTCGGTGTCGTCCGCTACGAGGACGGGCGCGTGGCGGACATCGTCGAGAAGCCCTCGAACCCGCCCTCCAACCACGCCGTGACGGGGCTGTACGTGTACGACAAGCGGGTCGTTGCCGTGGCGGAGTCGCTCGAGCCGTCGCCGCGCGGCGAACTCGAGATCACGGACGTCAACCGCCGCTACCTCCGCAACGGCGCGCTCGACGTGGTCTTCCTGGGACGCGGCATGGCGTGGCTGGACACCGGCACCCACGACACCCTGCTGGAGGCGAGCCAGTTCGTGCAGACCATAGAGCACCGGCAGGGGCTCAAGATCGCGTGTCCCGAGGAAGTCGCGTGGCGCATGGGGTGGATTTCCGAAGCAGACCTGGTGCGGCTCGCCGCCGGGACCAGCCCCGCCTACGGGGATTACCTGACGGGACTGCTCGACGAACCGGGCGTGCCGTAGCGGCTGCCCCGCCTCCTGCGCGTCCGCGATGAAGATCCTCATGGTCAACGACCACCGTCCCGAGGAAGTGCTCGGCGGTACCGAACGCTACATCCTGGACGTGAGCGCCGCCCTCGAGGAGCGCGGCCACGAGGTGCACCTGTTCGCGATGTCCGACACGGGAGCGGAGACGACACCGGCGCGCCGCATCTTCCACGCGCGGGCGCCCAACCTGCTGGCCCTGTATCTCAAGCGGACGTTCTTCTACCCGGCGCTCTACCGCGCGCTACGCGCGTACGTTCAGGCACTCCGGCCGGATGTCGTGCACCTGCACAACAGTTATCGGCACGCCATCACGGTGAACCTCGCGCTGCGCGGCCACCGCGTCGTCCAGACGGTGCACGACTACACGGCGCTGTATCCCACGGCGTTCTGCGCGCAGGAACGCTCCTGCGCCGGCCGGTCGCCGCTGGTCGCAATCCGGCACGGCTGTCTGAACTGGAAGGTGTTCCTCGCGGCCGGCTGGCTGCTGTACAACCGGCGGTTTCTGGACCGGCGCATCGTGCAGCGGTTCATCGCCCCGAGCCGGGATCTTGCCGGGCACCTCGAGAAGCGGGGGTATCGGGACGTACACCACCTGCCCAACTTCACCTCGACGCCCGTCTCGCCGGACGAGCCGCTGCCGGACAAGCCGGTGGTCCTGTATGTCGGCAGCCTGATCGCGCACAAGGGGGTGGACGTGCTGCTGCGGGCGTTCGCCCGGGTGGTGGGCGAGGTCGAGGATGCCGCGTTGTGGCTGGTCGGGGCGGGGCCGGACGAGGGGCGGCTGCGGAAACTTGCCGCGGAACTGCGCCTGACCAGTGTCCGCTTTCTCGGCCACCAGGACCACGCCGCACTCGGCCGGTTCTACAAGGCGGCCAGGGTTGTCGTGATTCCGAGCCTGTGGCTCGAGAACGCTCCGCTGGTGGCGTACGAGGCGATGGCGCACCGGCGGGCGATCGTGGCGAGCGCCGTCGGAGGGCTGCCGGAACTGGTGGTCGAAGGGGACAACGGATACCTGTGCCCCAGGGGGGACAGCGAGTCGCTCTGCGAACGCCTCCGGGGATTGCTTCAGCACGCCGACCTGGGTCGCCGGATGGGCTTCAACGGCGCAGAGCGGCTGACGGAACTCCGCAGCCTCGACAACCACGTAAAGCGGCTGCTTGCCCTGTATGACGTACCCGCGTCGTGAGGAGGCGAACACGGTCGCGCCCGGTGGGACCGTCGTGGAAGACCTAACGGTCGGCGTACCGGGTACTCATCGCCCGGCGGCAAGCCCTCGGGGCGTACCGCAGACCGGCTTGAGTCCTTCCAATGCAGAACTGGCGCTGTACGCGCGACGTCTCGAGATGAGCGATGACGAGCGATAGCGATGACGATCACGCGAGCAACGCCAACACGGAAACCTGCTAGACTGCCCCGCCGCCGGGAACCGGTACGCGTCCGGCTCCCACCCGGCGGTCAACGGTCACAGCAAGTTCGAATACACGGGCACAGGACAGCATGTTCCTGATTGGAGCGTACCTCTGGCGCTACGCGCTGTATCGGGCATACCTCAACTTGATCGGAGAGGCCTCCCGTTACTACCTGGCCTGGCTTTGGTGGTTCCTTGAGCCAATCGCCATGACCGGGGTGTTCTTCTTCGTCTTCACCTACCTCCGCGCACCCAACGCCGAGAACTTCCAGTACTTCCTTCTGATTGGTGTCACAACCTGGCTATGGTTCGCCAACGGTGTGGCCAACTCCACCGAGAGCCTGATGGTCGCTCGCACGATCATCTCGCAGATGCCGCTCCCCAAGTTGCTGTTCCCGTTCACGAGCGTGCTGTCCGCATCCCTCAAGCACGTCTTCGTTTTCGCGATCGTGATGATCGTCATGGCCTCGTCCTTCGGTCCCTCATACGCATGGTTCTACCTGCCGGTCCTGCTCCTCACTCAGTTCGCCTTGATCCTTGCCTTCGCCTGCAGCGCCGCTTTCGTTTGCTGCCTGATTCGGGATGCGCGTTTCGTCGTCCGATCCGGACTGACCCTGATGATGTTCTGCTCGGGCATATTCTTCGCCGTCGACACCATGCCGGTCGCCTACCAAGAGGTGTTCCGCCTCAACCCGATGGCGACGCTGATCGAGGACTACCGCCTGATATTTCTCGCAGGGGCCGTTCCCGACCTCGCGTCGTCCGTCCGGCTCGCGGGACTGTGTCTGCTCTGGCTCTACGCGATGCAGTGGGCGTACCGCAACTGGGACACGACCCTGACGCGGCGAATCATCTCCTGATGCGGCTCTCCAACGTTTCGGTCATCTATTCCGACTACGGCCTGTTCTCCAAGTCGGAGGATGTCGTAGCGTTGAGCGACATCTCGCTCGATGTCTCGCCGGGGGAGAAGCTCGGCGTTCTGGGCCGGAATGGCGCGGGCAAGTCGACACTGACGCGAGTCATGGCCGGCGTGATCGACCCGAACGCCGGCTTCGTGGACGACCAGGGGATGTCGTGCTCCCTGCTGTCACTCAACGCGGGCTTCGACCCCGCACTATCCGGCGTGCACAACGTGGTGATGCACGGCATGTTGACGGGCCTGTCCCGTAGAGACGCACAGGCCCGCATCCCCGCAGTAACGGAGATGTCGGGTTTGGGTGACGCGATGCAACGCCGCGTGAGCACCTATTCCAGCGGGATGCGTAGCCGACTCTGTTTTTCGGCTGCCATCAATCTGGACCCGGACATCCTGCTGATAGACGAGGTGTTCGGCGTAGGCGACCGGGAGTTCCGTGAGAAGTCGCAGAAGATCATGCTCGAGCGCTTCCGGCAGGACAAGACGATCATCTTCGTCACGCACAACGTGAACATGGTCAAGAGTATCTGCAACCGAGCCGTGTGGCTGAATGACGGCAGGATTTGCGCCGACGGAGACGTCGACGATGTCGCGGCGGCCTACCGCGCCGCCACGACTCCGGCGAAGTGAGGGCAACGCGCCTTACATGCGTCTTACGTGCGCAAAGGAGCCTCCGATCAAGCCCATCCATCGGCTTGATCCGGCCCGACACACCCCCCACCAGGAAAGCTCTTGATCGAAGCACGCTGACCCTATTCACGACCGGCCAGAGCCTTCAACGCGGCCTGCGGGACGAGCAGATTGTCCTCGAGAAAACCGCAATAGGCATTCGCAAGACGGCTCCGGTTGGCGTCGAATCCAGCCCCATCGAATTGACGCCGGAACAGGCTGAGGAGCTCCGTCCGATCCAGCCCCGTCCGCTGGTGGTCCCGGGCATAGACATGCGGGATGGCCATGGTCTCGCAGAGTTCGCGAGTACGCGAGTCGAAGGCAACGCAAAGCGCCGGCACACCGGCCTGGAGCCCCAGCACTACACCATGGATGCGTGTTCCGACCACGAAATCGAACTCGCTCAGGAAATCCATCCACGTGGAGACGTCGTGGAACACCACTGCGTGGCGCTTGGCCCAGACGCGGAACTCGCTAGCGGACATCGCACTGTCAACGTAGGTTCGGCAGGCATCCAGTTCCGTTGCATCCAGCCGCTCGGCGTCGCCATAGCCGATGGCCATCATGGAGAGAGGCGCCTGGCAAACGTAGGCCCCGTCGGTCTCCGAGACCATGCGCGTGAGCGACCGCTCGATCCGCGCGAGGTGCCGCCAACCCGGATGACCCGCCGCGACAGCGACACGGGCGGGGACGGCGCCTGCCTTGCGCTCGATCAGTTGTCCCAAGCGCACGGCCGGATTAAGGAACAGGCTGGGGCAGCCAAGTACGCGGACACCTTCGAATCCGTGTGCCGCTAGAACCCGTCGCGAGAAATCGCCCCTCACGCCGACATTCATGGAACCCGCTGGGGCCCGGTCCACGACCGTCCGAACCCACCGCAGCGTCCCGTCCGGGAGCACGGGAATTCCGTAATCCATACTCGACTGGGCACCAACGGAAATCATGACTATCGGTACGTTCGCCGCCTCGAGACGGTCCGCGACCCTCCCCATGTCGATGTGCTTGCCCAACTGGTTCGCGGCGGCGATGACGCAGATATCTCCGCCCGAACGTATCTGGGCGGGCGTGGACCCCCACCCGACGTTCAGCGGATCGGCCCATCCCGCTACCTGACCGGCGATGGCGCTCGTAAACGCGAAGTTCCCAGTGTTATGCCCCGCGAGCCTGTATAGCTGCCCGCTGTCCACCAAATCGTCATTCCGCACCGAGTCGGAGATGCCGAACAGGAACGGCCGGGGAATCGCCGGCTGCCCGTCGCCGCCCGGGGTTCGATGGTGCGGTGTCGCCACTATCCGTCGCCTGGCGTGCTCGCCATTTCTCTGAGCCAAGGGGCGGTCCGCACTCCGTTGCGCTCAAGAAAGGCCACGTAGGTCGAACACAGCCTGCGCCTGTTCTCGTCAAACGCGTCCGGATCGAAGACAAACAGGTCGGGTAGCGATGCACGGTCAATCCCGTCACGTACGGCTTCCGCCGTGACATGGGGAACCTGCATCGTCTCGCACAACTCGAGCGTGCGCGAGTCATGCACGATACACACCGCCGGCGTACCCGCCTGCAGGGCAACCATAGTGCCGTGGATCCGGGTCCCGATGACCAGGTCGTACCCCCGACAGTGCGTCATCCACGACGGCACATCGAAGAAGACTCTGCCGTGGCGGTGGCTCCAGCGAACGAACGCCGCCAGGCCCATTCCGGGGCAGATGTAGTCGCAAAGGGCTTCCAGATCCTCCGCCGCCAACGCACCGGCCTCGCCCCTGGTCAGCTTCATCATGTTCAACCCGTGCTGACCGATGTAGGAGCCGCCCGTTTCGCTTACCAGGCAGGCCAGCGAGGCTTCGATGTGGGCAAGGTGCCGCCATGCTTCGTGTCCCGCAACGACCGCGACGCGCTCCGGCCGCCTCGCGTTGCGTGCGATCTCCCGCCCCAGCCGGGGATTGGGATTGATGAAAAGCGAAGGGCAGCCGACCACCTCCGCATGGTCCGCCAGGCCGTAACGACCGAGAACTCCTCGCGTAAACGCTCCGCGCACGCCCAGGTTCGGCCCATCCGCCGGCGCACGTTCCACAATCCGCCGGATCCACTCAAGAGCGCTTTCCGGCACCTCGGGTGGCGCACCGGAGAGTTCCGCCTGCGCACCCAGACCGATGATCACGAGGTCGACGGTCAACTGCGCGAAACGCTCGGGCCACTGTTCCGCAGCAAAGTGCGGTCCCAACTGGTTTGCGCCCTGGATGATGCCGATGCGCCCGGCAAGGTTCATCCGCTCGGGTCGCGCCCCTATGTCCAGAACCGCCGGCTCGCCCGCGACATGGCTGGAGATGGCGTGCGCGTAGACGAGGTTACCGGTGTTGAGTCCGGCGCGGCCACTCAACGTCTCGGTTGATGCACCGATGGACTCCAGCTTCGGCTTGAGGCCGATGATAAAGGCTTCCTGCACGTCACGCTCCAAAGAGACTTGGCAGTCGAAGGATTCCGATCATCGCCGGCCTACCCCGGGCATGGCCCGAGCCGGCGTCCGCCGAGTCTCCGCGGCGCGGCCGGCCATCGAGTACGATCTCCGCCTGCTTGCCCATGGGACCGCGCGAGCCGACCGACGGCCGCGGTTCGCTCGCCATCGGGCGTTCCACCCAGCCACCGCATACCCTCCACCGCCCGATCCTCAACTCAACCCGGGTGCCGCATGATGTGGCAGTCCTGCATGTTCTCGATTGCCGACAATCTGGTCTCGACAAACTCGAAAGCTGTCCGCCACCGCTCGCTCACCCAGCTCGGATCGTGCGCGGTGTAGCCGTAGGACTCGGCACCACTAACGCCGCGGGGACGGTAACGGCCAACTTTGAATATGCATCCCTCCCGGCGAAGCAGGTCGTCATCGATGTCTCGCCAATCAGCCAAGCGCTTGCGCCGGCTGGCCAGGGCAGCGTAACCAGAGGTAGTGATGATGGCCAAGCCTCCCGGCTTGAGCATCCGACGAACTTCTTCCAGCCAGAGATCCGCCACCTCGGGGCTGAGATGGGTCCACACCGAAATCGCGTACACGACATCGAACGTCGCATCGGCCATCGGTGCCGGCGGCATGAGCGAGGTTCGACAGACATCGACGTCGGGCAGGACACGGGAAACGTAGTCGACACAGACAGGGTCGACGTCAAAACACACCGTCGGATACCCAAGGGCGTAATGCAGCGGCAGTGCTACGCGGCCGTTGCCGCAGCCGAAGTCCAGGACAGAGAGATCCGGCGCTTTGGCGTCGTCGTAGTGCGTCCGGATGACATCGCGGATCTGACTGGCCATGCGCGTACCCTGCCGGATCCAGATGCCGAGCGCGTCGACA
Source organism: Pseudomonadales bacterium (assembly GCA_963664635.1). Lineage (GTDB taxonomy): Bacteria > Pseudomonadota > Gammaproteobacteria > Pseudomonadales > Azotimanducaceae > VXNE01. Next base: position 4,364,595 of record OY761542.1, read on the forward strand.
CCCGGTTTGAGCATGTTCCCCGGGGCGGGGAGTTCATACGCCTTTGCCCACTCCATCTCGGCCGGCCTCGGCGTTTCAGGCCACTGGATGACCCTCGTCGTGTTCGCCCCGGACGCTTCAGTCGGCTCTGTTCCCTTTTCGTTGTGCCCTCGCGCAACGACACGAGAAGCAACCTCCCGGCCTGGACTCCCTTGGCTCAAACCTCCCAGGTATCTCCCCAGCGCATCCTGCCAGGGCGCCAACGCGCCGAAAGCTCGCGAGAGCCTAGCGTTGTCCAGCGCACTGTACGCCGGTCTCTTCGCGCGCGAAGGAAACTCATCGCTGACACACGGCGTGACCCTGGCGGACACCCTAGATTGCCGCAAGATCTCGCACGCGAAGTCGTACCAACTCGCCTCGCCACCGTTGACGGCGTGATAGATCCCGGGCGCGCACCCGTCCAACAGCATCCGCATCAAGACCCTGGCGACATCGGCCGTGGCCGTCGGCGACATCACCTGGTCGTCAACGACTTTCAGTTGTCCCTGCTCGCGAGCCCGGCGCAGCATCGTCTCGACGAAGTTCCCAGCCTTGCCGCTTGCGCCCGCAACGCCGAAAAGCGAGGCAACACGCACCACCACCACATCCTCGCATGCCAGCCGAGCCAACGTCTCGCCAAGCAACTTGGACGCGCCGTAGACGTTGACGGGCGCCACCAGGTCGTCCTCACACAAGGGCGTGCGCCGTTTGGTGTCGCCTCCGAAGACATAGTCCGTGCTGACGTGGACCAGTCGAGCGGCCTGGCGCGCACAGGCATGAGCCATGCCCTGCACCGCATGAGCGTTGACCGCGAACGCCAGCCCCGCGTTGTCCTCGACCTCATCCGTCTTGTGATAGCCCGTGCAGTTGATCAGGATGTCGAAGCTCCACTGCGCCAGCCGCTCTTCGAGATCCGGCGCGGTCACGTCCAGACGGTTCCGGCCCACCGGCAGCAGCTCGAACGGCGCGCCGGCTTCGTCATGCGCCTTGCGAATGTCGTGGCCAAGCTGCCCGTCGGGGCCGAGGAGGACGACCTTCATATCTCCACGATCCCCCCGTACATCTCCACGCGCCGAATCAGCTGATGCCAGCGGACGAGTTCCTTGTACCAGTCCAGGGTGATCGTCTGCGGCGTTCGGCCCGCGGTACCCGCTTCCAGCGCCTCACAGATCTCCGCCACGCCGTCGGCGGCCGTCCACTGCGTCCGGTAGCCGAGAGCTTCGATCTTGTCGAACGAGACACGGTAGCTGCGTTCGTCGGGGTCCCCGTACCAGTCGATCGTCACTTCCTTCGGCACGCACGAGGCGACAAGTTCGCCAAGCGGGCCTATCTGCCACGTTTCCGCCATCGAGCCCACGTTGAAGATCTCCCCGTTCACGTCTGCCGGATGGGCCTCCAGCATGCACATCTGAGCGCGCGCCGTGTCGCGGACATGGATCATCGGCCGCCACTGCGTTCCGTCGCGCATCAGCGGAAGCTCGCCGGTCTGCCACGCCCCGTAGGTCATGCCGTTGATCGCCAGGTCGAAGCGCATGCGCGGGGAGAGCCCGAACACCGTCGCCTGGCGCAGCACGATTACGCAGAACGCTTCGTCGGCGAGGTCGAGGACCCCTCGTTCGGCCATCTCGTTGGCACGAGCATAGGTCGTCAACGGTCGCGGTGGCGCGGTTTCGTCGGCGATGACGCCCGACTCCTGAAAACCGTAGATGCTGCACGATGAGGGCAGCACGTAGCGCTGCGCGCCTGCGCTCTTGGCCAATCTCGCGGACCGGACGCGGCTCTCGTGGTTGATTGCCAGCGTCGCCTCCCGAAACAGTTCGCCGGATGGATCGTTCGAGATGGCCACCAGATCCACCACGGCGTCCACACCTTCGAAGTGCGCAGGCGCCAACCGCCGGCTGTCCTCGACAACCACCTCGAGTCGGGGATGCGATGTCAGCAACTCGCGGCCGAAAAAGAACCGGTCAACGGCGCGGACATCGTAGCCTGCATCGAGCAGCATGGGCGTCAGAACCGTACCGATGTACCCTCCGGCTCCCGTAATCAAGATTCTTGTCACGCGTCCTTTCCCGTGGCACCAGAAACAGGCGATCTACGCCACCGCTGACGCATGGTATGTGAACGGCGTCTCGAAAGCGGCGAGCAGCGGCTGCCCGCGATCCTTGTCCGAGAGAATCGCCTGGTCCTCCGTCAACGGCCACTCGATCCCTAGAGCGGGATCATTCCAGAGAATGCCGCGGTCATGATCCGGAGCGTAGTAGTCGCTGACCTTGTAGACGACCTCTGTATCGGCTTCCAGCGTCATCAATCCATGCGCAAAGCCCGCCGGCACGAGGATCTGGTTCCCGACCCGTGCCGACAGCACCGCCGTGACGTGCCGGCCGAAGCTGGGCGAACCGCGTCGAAGATCGACCGCGACATCGAACACGGACCCACGGACAACGCGAACGAGCTTCGCCTGCGCGAACGGGGGGATCTGAAAGTGCAATCCTCGGACGGTGCCGCACTCGGCGGAGAGCGAATGGTTGTCCTGAACGAAGTCGATTTCGATGTCAGCTTCCCGGAGCCGCCTCCGGTTGTATACCTCGGAGAAGTAGCCACGACGATCGCCGTGCCTGCGGGGGACGAGCACCTTCACGTCAGCAATGCCCAGTGACTCTATCTGCATGGTCTTCCGGCTTCCGGAGGGCAATCAGGTTGACTCGGCCGGCGCGACGCCGGCCAGGCCCACGAGCAACTCTTCGAGCCGCCCCAGGTTCTCCGTGCCATCGAACTCCCGACGTGCCGCCCCCGCGAGTTCGGAGCGCCAGCGACTCTCACCCTCGTCGTGGAGGATCCTGGGCAACGACTCGGCGATCCGCATGGCGTCCGGCTGCCCCGTGAAGGCGTACCCGAGGCGGGCCAGAGTGTCCACACTCGCCCCGGTTCCGGAAAACGCCACGGCTTTCTTGCCGAGGAGCAGGGCTTCCGCAACGACCAGCGGGTTCGGATCCTCTCGGGACGTCAGGACGAAGGCGTCGAGAAGCCGTAGGTACGCGTACGGGTTGTCCACCAGCCCCGTGACAAAAAAGTTCGGCAGCGCCAGCCTCTCGAACAGTTCGAGGGTCGCGCCATTCTCGTGCGTCTCGGGAGGCGCCCACGGCCCGATCCACAGGAAGTCGTGGCCGGGAACGCGGCTGGCGACTTCGAAGAAAATGTCCGCACCCTTGCGGGGTTGCGCAAACCCGCACATCCCCACCACCCGACGAGGACCTCCGTCACGTCCCGCGAGGGCCTCTCCCCGAGCATTCACCGGCGGCGGCACTGTCGCCTCGCTCCGCTCCAGCACCGTCTCGACATCGAGGAAGATGCCAAGGTTGAAGCGGTTACGCACGGTCGTGCCCGTCAGCTCCTCAATGTCCTCCATGGCCTGTCGAGAAGCACCGACGAGAAGATCCGTCCAACGCAAAACGCGGGGCGTGCAAACGCTTGACAGCAACCCCGGCAGGCTGTCGCGCGTTTCATGCATATGCAAGGCGACCGGCACGCCGGCACGAGCGCCCGCTTCGCACCACTCTCCCGAGGCGACCGAGTTCACGTAAACAACATCCGGCCGCAGCTCCTCGACGACGGCCACCGCTTGTTCGACGCGCTGCCGATAGGTCAGATCCGAGACCAGATGACTCGTCTCAAGGCATCTGCTGGCGTCGCGCAGACGGGCGTACCGAGGGAAGTCGATCAGCGGTCCGCCTCGCTTGAGCAGCAGGGTCGTCTCGTGACGCTCCGCCATGAACGCCGCGATGTCGAATCCGATTCGCGGCGCGCCGGTCAGGCTCGCTTCATGACAGACTACGCAGACTCGCACGACAGCACCTTCCTACCGCCACTCGATACGGTAGCCGGAATCCCGCACGACCGCCCCGAACACCCGCTCCACGGCATGGGCCCAGGCACCGTCCGGGTCACCTTCCACGGTGACTTCGTCACTCCGCTCGAACGCCACGCCTCGGGCGGCATCGAAGACGCGCCGAAGGACATCGCCGCGCAACAGCATCATGGTACCCGACAGGAACTCCACTTCGTCCGAAGACTCGCTGATGTGCAAGGCTTCCAGCAGCGTGTCGTATTTCTCGCGGTTGGCGTCCATCTCCGTGTAGCGGCAGTGCGAAGAACCGACAATGCCGACAGTCTCGTCCTCGAGCATCGTCCGGATGTTGTCCGCTGCGCATTCGCGCGTTCCCAACACCGGCTCGAGCAGCCTGCGTCGCCAGCGCTGCACCTCGCCTTCGGCCATGTGCGGGCTTTTCTTCGTGTGCAGCAGGCAGAAGAGCGGATAGTCCTCGATGCGTAGGTTGTCCAGCAGTCGAAAGTACCCGCCAATGTCACGTCCCACGTTCTCGCTGACGTAGACCCGTGCGTCCGGAAAGGCGTCACGAACGCGCCTCAGAAGCCCGGTGTCGAATGTGTCTTCCACGAGATTGACATAGAGATCGTACCCGCCGACCGGCAAGTTTTCGATGTAGCGCGAGAGCTCATCCCACAACTCCGGGTAAAAGACATGAACCAGCACGCAGAGCTGTCGCGCGGAATCAGTCTTCGACATCGAGGGATCGTCTGCGGCCTCGTCCTCTGAGCGAGTCTCGGCCGGGTCCACACGCAGGGTGTGCAGGCGCGGCTCGAAGCGCCCGTGGCACATGTAGTGCCGCAGCGCCTCGAGCGGAGACTGGTCGGCGAGGTAGCGCAGGTCCGGATAGAGCCGGATGTATTCGCCAGCATCGAAGTCCAGGGGAATCTCGCGCGGGTCCCCACAGAGCTCTGCCACGAACGCCGCCCTGGAACCGATCCGCTCTCCGTCTCCAGTGCAGACGAGCGCGAGTTCGGAGTCGTTCAACTTGGCCAACTCCGGATAGAGGGTTCGGGAGAATTCCGCGTCGAACGAATGTGCCTGCTCCGATGTCAGGTCCAGCCGGTGCAGTCCCTCGATGGCTGGGTCGATTTCGGACGGCTCCAGTTCGACCGGCCATCGTCCCTCGACGGCACCGTGCCGCAGGTAGTGGGACAGCGGATTGACGCCGGCGACGCGGATGTCCGGGTAGGTCGCCAGATACCAGTCCGAGTCGAACAGGATTGGCAGCTCGGCGCCGTTCCTGCGCGCCTCGTAGTTCAGGTCGGCCAGGTCGAGCCACCCCGAGGGCGTATACCGCGCCGGCCCGCAAGACCTCGGTCCGGAACTTGCCAAGGGGCCCAGGAACGCAAACGATCCGAACGCGGTGCGCTTCAGCCGCGCTCGCGTCGATCGGGACAGCGGCAGCAGTCGCCAGCCGACGCGCAAAATCGCGCGTGCCGCCTCGACAAGCCCCCGGGACACCGCATGGCCCACGTCCACCAGCAGTTTCTTGAGCAGGCGCAGGGGCTTCGTCAAGCGCCAGGAACTCGAGTCGTAAACCGACGCCAGCTCGCGGTCGCGATCATCCATTAGCGCGTGCATGGCGTCGATCTCACCGTGGCGATCCTCAGCCGTCCGACGAAGGGCGTCGCGCTCCTCCGCCACACCCTGCAGCGCTGCAAGTTCCCGGTCGCGATCCTGCAACACTGTGTCCAACATGCGGATATGATCGTCGCGGTCGGAAACCATGCCATTGAGCGTGTCTATCTCACGATCACGCCCGGCGAGGGCCTCTTGCAGCGTACCGGCATCGCGATCCCGGTCGGCCACCTGCCGAAGCGACTCTGCAAGTCGCCCGTCGCGATCGGCGACCGTTTGCTGCAGCACATCGATTTGCCGATCCCGGTCAGACACCTGCCGACCCAGCTCGTCAAGACGCCCACCTCGTTCGGCGACAGTTCCCTTCAACGCCGTGATCTCACCATCGCGACCGGCGACCGTGTGCTGCAGCGCATCGACTTGGCGATCGCGGTCAGACACTTGTCGACCAAGCTCGTCTAGCCGTGCGTCGCGTTCGGCGACAGCTGCCTTCAACGCCGTGATCTCGCCATTGCGGCCGGCGGCCTGGTGCTGCAGTGCATCGATTTGCCGATCCCGGTCCGACACCTGCCGGCCGAGCTCGTCGAGCCGGCCGTCCCGAGCGGCCGCCGCGTCCTTCAGCGTGCCGATCTCGCCGTCGCGACCGGCGACCGTGTGCTGCAGCGCATCGACTTGGCGATCGCGGTCAGACACTTGTCGACCAAGCTCGTCTAGCCGTGCGTCGCGTTCGGCGACAGCTGCCTTCAACGCCGTGATCTCGCCATTGCGGCCGGCGGCCTGGTGCTGCAGTGCATCGATTTGCCGATCCCGGTCCGACACCTGCCGGCCGAGCTCGTCGAGCCGGCCGTCCCGAGCGGCCGCCGCGTCCTTCAGCGTGCCGATCTCGCCGTCGCGGCCGGCGACTACATGCTGCAGGGCGTCCAGCTCCCGATCTCTATCGGCCAGCGTGGCGCCGATCTTGTCGAGCTCCTGATCCTTCGCCTGCACGACACCGTCGAGGTACGCCACGTTCTCGTCGCGGTCGCCCACCGCGCGGTTCAGGGAATCGATCTGCGCTTCGCGGTCCGAGACGACATCGCGCAAGGCCGCCACTTCTCCTTCGAGGCCCCGGTTTCGCTGGCCCGCGCGCATGCCCGTAACCACAGCGCGGGCGAAAGCCGCGCCGGCTTCGTCGAAGGCCGACCTGATCGCGTCGAGAGTCGCCCTGTCAGACTCCCGCACCTCCCCGCGGGCCCAACGGTCGACGATCTCGAAGGTAGAGGAGACCCATCCCGACACCTGCCCACTCTGCAGAACGGCCGCATCCTCGGCGACCTGATGCCGCTCCGACGACTCCAGTTGCTCTTCGATCTCGACACGCGACGCGGTTGACTGCCGCGGCCACGACAACTGCAGATCCTGAGCCATCGTGTTCGCCACGTTGCGCCAGTCGCGCAGCAAGTCCTCGAATCGAACGAAGACCCGCTGACGCGTTCGCGAACCCGCTTCCGCGTCGAGGACATTGCGCAACCACAGGAGCAACCCGACTGACGGATCGATGGCGTCCCGCCGCTGCAGCGACCGGACCACTTCGACGGGGTTGCGGACGGGCACTGCGATGCGGGTATCTGCGCCAAACTCCGTCAACACCCCCAGCCAGAAAGGCAGCAGCCGGGCAACCCGGGGATCCTTGAGGACGAACAGCGGACTGCCTCCGAACTCGCCCTCGAGCATCGAAAGCGCCCGGCTCCGAAAGCCGCCGGCGACCGGAGATGCGTACCAGTCCGAACTGAACGGTTCCCAGTCATCCCAGCCCGAACCGGCTGACCCGAGCAATGCGTCGTTCAGCGCGGTGATTTCCTCCGACTCCCAGTAGCCCCGAACGTTGTATTCGTTCGCGGGCATGAGCGTCTTCGGCAGGTCGCAGCCCAAGCTAGCCAATACGCTGGTGAGCGCCGACGTCCCGCTGCGGTGCATACCCGCGACGAGTATGGCTACGCTGTCCACGGTCCCACCGCAGACGAGCCCCGGCGGCCCACGGAGACGACTCGCCCCCCAGCCCTCATCCTGAACCCGCTCCGACCCGGAAGTGCGCCGTCACGTAGTCAACCAGTATCCCCAGGCAATGGTCCACACCGTTCGCCGTGGTGTCGACGGTGAGCGACGGCGCCTCCGGGGGCTCATAAACGTCGTCCACCGCCGTAAAGTTGCTGATCTCCCCTGCGCGCGCCCTGCGATAAAGGCCCTTGGGGTCGCGCCGTTCGCAGGTAGCCAGGTCGGCCCGAACATAGACCTCATGGAAACGGCCCACCGCAGCATCCCGCGCCGCAGAGCGGTCGACGCGGTACGGTGAGATGAACGCCGCAATGCACAGGAAGCCGGCGTCCGCGAACAGGGCCGCCACTTCTCCTGCCCGCCGGATGTTCTCCCCCCGATCCTCGCGTGAGAAACCAAGGTCAGCATTCAGCCCATGGCGCAGGTTGTCGCCGTCCAGCACGTAGACCTGCAGCCCGTCCCGAAACAGGCGTTCCTCCAGCGCAAAGGCGAGCGTGGACTTCCCTGCCCCAGACAAGCCGGTGAGCCAAAGGACACCTCCTCTGTGCGCGCTACTCCGCTCCCGGTCACAGCGCGTGATGCGGTGCTCGACCGGTGCGGCTTCGGGCCCAAGGTTCATTCGTGGCGCGCGCCGGGAAAAGCCGCGCAGTCTGCGGTTTCAGGCACGAGATTGTCAATCTCGACGCCGCATCGAACCGCATCGACGCCGCATGGCTGTCGCAGTGCCCCGCCCGCTCAACTCGGCCCGAACTCCGCGTCCAGGTCGTGGTCGTCGCAGAAGTAGAAGAACGCGTCGCGCAGTTCGGCGATGCGCACGTCCGGCGGCAGTTCGACCTCCATGACCAGCGAGAAGATCGGCGTGCCGGTGTGCGCGGCCCGTTCGCTCACCGTGTCGAGGTTGTAGATGTTGATGTCCCGGGACGAGAAGAAGCTCGCCACCCGGTGCACGATGCCGGGATGGTCCATGGCCGTCACGCGCACGGTGTAGGGCACGCGGCCCTCGACGTCGGTGCGCTCGCCGGTGCGGCGCAGGAGCCACGCGAGGTCCCTTTCTTCCGCGAGGCGGTCGAGCTTGGTTTCGAGGCGCTGCAGGGCGAGATCGCCTCCGGCCACGCTCATGAGCACGGCGAACTCCCCACCGAGGACGGTCATGCGGCTGTCCTCGATGGAGAGGTTGAGGTCGGCGGCGAGCTTCGCGAGGTCGTTCACGAGCCCCGGGCGGTCGTGACCGATCACCGAGATGACGACGCGGCTCACGCCCCCGCCCCCTCCGCCAGAGACTCCCGCACGAAGGCCGGCAGGTCCGGGACCGCGACGCGGGTCTGTTCCATCGTGTCCCGGTCCCGCACCGTCACCGTGTCGTCGTCCTCGATGGTCTGGAAGTCGACGGTCAGGCACAGCGGCGTGCCCACCTCGTCGTGGCGGCGATAGCCCTTGCCGATGTTGCCGGTGTCCTCGTAGAGCACGCGCCCGAGACCCAGCGCCTGCAGGTCCTTCCGGATGGCGCGCGCCTTGGCGACGATGCCCTCGTGGTTGCGCTTGAGCGGCAGCACGGCGACCTTGACCGGCGCCAGGTGCGCCTTCAGTCCGAGCACGGTGCGGGTCGAGCCGTTGTCCAGTTCCTCCACGCGGTACGCCTCGTTCAGCACCGCGAGCACGCCCCGGTCGACGCCTGCCGACGGCTCGATGACGTACGGCACGCGCCACTCGCCCGACTGCAGGTCCCGGATGGCGAGCCGGGCGTTCGAATCCGGGTTTTCCGCCACGCTCGCGTCGATCCCCAGCGCCTCCTGGCCCTTCGTATGAGAGCCGAGGTCGAAGTCCGTGCGGTTGGCGATCCCTTCGAGCTCCTCCACGCCGTGCGGGAAGCGATACATGACGTCGAAGGTGGCCTTGGAGTAGTGCGCCAGTTCTTCCGGCGGGACGCGGTACAGCTCCAGCCGGTTGGGGTCGATCCCCTGCCGCCGCCACCAGTCGAGGCGCTCCTCCACCCAGGTCTCGTGCCAGGTCTCGTCGGTGCCCGGCGCGACGAAGAACTCCAGTTCCATCTGCTCGAACTCGCGCACGCGGAAGATGAAGTTCCGCGGCGTGATCTCGTTCCGGAACGCCTTGCCGATCTGCGCGATTCCGAACGGCAGGCGCCGCGAGGTCGAGTCCAGCACGTGCTTGAAGTTGGTGAAAATGGACTGGGCGGTTTCGGGCCGCAGGTAGGCCGTCGCCGATGCGTCCTCGACGGGACCGACCTGGGTCCGGAACATCAGGTTGAACGGTCTCGGTTCGGTCAGGTCGTCGGAGCCGCACTTCGGGCAGCGGGGGCCGTCCAGGTGATCGGCGCGCCAGCGCGACCGGCACTGGCGGCAGTCCACCAGCGGATCGGTGAAGGTCGCCTCGTGACCCGAGTACTGCAACACCTTGCGGTTGGTCAGGATCGCCGAGTCGAGCCCCTCGACGTCGTCCCGCTCGTAGACCATCGCGCGCCACCAGGCCGCCTTCAGGTTGTTCTTGAGCTCGACTCCGAGGGGTCCGTAGTCGTAGACGCCCTGCAGGCCGCCATAGACGTCGCTCGCCTGGAAGACGAATCCCCTGCGTTTGCACAAGGCAACGAGTTCGTCCATCGATCGTGCGGGCACGGGCGGTCTCCGGGGCGTGGCGCGGCAGGGAAGCGTGAAGCGGCGGGACTATACAGCAAGCGGCCGGTGTTCGGCATCGGCCGGCCCGGTTGCCCGCCCGCCTTCCGCCCCGACGATTTCGGGAGCAATATGGCCCCCGAACGCCTTGGCCTGGCAGGGAGCATGAAGATGACCGGCAGCAACTGGTGGACGAGAACGCTTTTCCACGGATCCCTCGCGGCGGGCGCACTGCTTGTCGCAGGCGCACTCGGAAGCCGCGCCGAAGTGTGGCCCTTCAACGTCGGTTTCCTCGTTGCGGCGGCGGGCATCGCCATCGCGGCCGTCGTCGCCTGCTGGGGTACGGGCGCGCTGATCGTCCTCCTGCGGCGGTCGCCGCGGCCGGAACTCCCCCCGCTCCTCACGGGACTCGCGGTCAGCCTGGTGGTGCTGGGGGCGTTCGCCGTGCAACTGCTGCGGTTGTTCTCCGTTCCACCCATCTACCAGGTCACTACCGACCCCGGCGATCCGCCGGCCTTCGACGCGGTCGCCGCCCTCCGGCCCGCGGGCTCGAACCCACTGGACTACGACGCCGACCAGCCCATCGGCGACACCACGTTGGCCGAGGCACAGCGGGCGGCATGGCCCGAGCTGACCAGCCTGCGCACGCGGCTCGACCCGAACGCCGCCCTCGACCACGCGGTGCACGTGATCGAAGACATGGGCATGGCGGTCGTCAACGTCGATCCGGCGCGCGGCATCGTCGAGGCCACGGCGACCACGCCCTGGTTCGGCTTCGAGGACGACATCGTCGTGCGGGTGCGCGGCGACGGCGAGGGGGCCGTGGTAGACGCCCGGTCGGTGTCCCGCGTGGGCGTCAGCGACCTCGGGGCGAACGCGCGCCGCCTGCTGGGCTTTCTCGAACGGTTCGCTGCCGGCGCGGCGACCTGACGATCAGAAACGGAGCAGCCGGGCGTCCAGCGTCTCCAGATTCACGACGCCGACGGCGTTGAGCCCCTGCATGTGTCCCGCGCACTCGCCGGGGTTGAAGACCAGATGGTACTCCCGCCGCTCGATGCGGGTGAAGTGCGTGTGCCCGTGCAGGGCGAGTTGATGGTCCGGTCCGAGCACGCCGTCGAACTCGAGCGGATCGTGCACGACCACGATGCGGCGCCCGGCCCAGGTCACTTCCAGGGGCGGATCCTGGAACCGGAAGCCGAGCCGTGCGACGGCCTCTTCGAGGGACTCCCGTTCCTGGTCGTTGTTGCCGAAGACGCCGTGCAGGGGCGCTTCGAGGCCCCCGAACACTTCGAGGGTCTTGGCTTGGGTGATGTCGCCGGTATGCACGACCGCGTCCACGGCGGCCTCGTTGAAGAGTTCGACGATCCGCCGGCAGTTCTTCAGGTTGTTGTGGGTATCGCTGACGACGCCGATGCGCATGACCAGTCAATCGGAAGTCCGGACCCGGAACGCAAGAGCGCGCACGCCGATACGACGTGCGCGCTCTGTCACTTCCACGGCCCCGAGTTGCGCAGCCCCCGAGTTGCGCAGCAAATCGGAACGCGAACCGCAGGTTCGCGCGCCGCCCCTAGGCCGAGGCCTTCTCCAGAATGTGGATCCCGCAGGCGCTGCCGAGGCCGATCACGTGGGTCAGGCCGACGCGCGCGTTCTCGACCTGACGCTTGCCGGCTTCGCCACGCAGGTGCGTGGACACCTCGTAGATGTTGGCGATGCCCGTCGCGCCGAGGGGATGCCCCTTGGAGAGCAGGCCGCCGGACACGTTGACCGGGATGCGCCCGCCGAGGGCCACTTCGCCGTCGTCGATCATGCGGCCGGCTTCGCCGTCGCCGCAGATGCCGAGGTTCTCGTAGTGCAGGATCTCCGCCGTGGCGAAGCAGTCGTGCAGTTCGATGAGGTCGACGTCGTCCGGACCGAGGCCGGCCATTTCGTAGGCCGCGGCCGCCGCCTTGCGCGTGCAGGTGTTCACGTCCGGCATGACCAGGTCGCGTTCCTGCCACGGGTCGGACGTCAGCACCGAGGCGCGCACCTTCACGGCCCGGCCCATCAGGCCCAGTTCCCGGGCCTTGCTCTCGCTCGCGATCACCGCGGCCGCCGACCCGTCCACGTTCACCGAGCACATCAGCTTGGTGTTGGGATAGGAGATCATCTCTGCGTTCATGACCGTCTCGAGGGGCGTCTCGATCTGGTACATCGCTTTCGGGTTCATCGTCGAGTGGTGGTGGTTCTTGACCGACACCTTGGCGAACTGCTCGAAAGTCGTGCCGTGGTTGCGCGCATGCTCCATGCCTGCTTCGGCGAAGACCGCGGGCATCGTGCCGGAACCCAGCAGCCCTTCGCGCGGGATTCCCGTGGCGCCGCCGGCGCTGCCGAGCAGGCCCTTGCCCATCTGTTCGACGCCCACCGCCAGCACGAGGTCGTAGAGGCCCGCCTTCACCGACGTCCACGCTTCCCGGAACGCCGTGGCACCGGTGGCGCAGGCGTTGGCGCAGTTCACGACCGGGATGCCGGTCTGGCCGATCTGCTGCAGGATGCGCTGGCCGACCATGCCGCTGGACTGGCCGAGGTTGCCGCAATACAGGGCATCGATGTCCTGGATCTTGAGGCCACAGTCGTCGAGCGCCATGAGCGCCGCTTCCGAGCCGATTTCCGGTACGGACTTTTCGGGGAAACGTCCGAACTTGATCATGTCTACGCCGACTACGTATGCGTCAGTCATTGAACACTCCTCCGTGGCGGTGGCCACTTTCTCTTGGGTTGAGGCCTCTTTCTCGCTGAAGCCTTGGGTTGAACTGTGTGGTGGACTCGTGGACCGGGCTCACCTGGATTGAAACTCACCTGGGCTGAAAGAAGTAGGACAGGTACGAGTTGCCGTCCCGGTCCTTGCGGCCGAGCGCGTCGTCGTAGACGACCTCGACCGGCATCCCGAACTCGATCTTGTCGGGATCCGGATCGATGTTGATCAGATTGCCCTTGACCGTGCCCCCACCGTCGAGGTCGACGACGGCCGAGATGTAGGGCACCTGGATGCCGGGGTAGGAACGGTGGACGATCGAATAGGCGTAGAGAGCGCCGTTGTTGGACAGCATCATGGGGCTCAGCCCCTCGCGCGCCCCGCATTTCGAACAGTGGTTGCGCTCGCCCAGGAACACGGCCCCGCAGGAACCGCACTGATACCCTTCGAGATACGGATCGCCGTCCTCCGGGATCTTCAGATAATCCACGGCCGGCAGTGGTTGCTCGGACATCGAATCCCCTTCCTCCCTGATGATCGGGGCATGAGCATACACCGCCCGCGTCAGTGCATGAACCCCCTGTCGCGCAGCAGGGCCAGCACGCGCTCCGCGCAGCCGTCCACTTTGAGCTCGGTCGTGTCCATCACCAAGTCCGGCGCGACCGGCTCCTCGAACGTGGCGTTCACCCCCGGAAAGCTCGGTATCTCCCCCCGCTCCGCGGCGTCGTAGAGGCCTTCATTGTCCCGCCCCTTCAGCACGTCGAGGGGCGCCGTCAGGAAGACCTCGAGGAAACGCTCGCCGCCGACGCTCTCCCGCATCCGCTCGCGCACGCTTTCATGGGGCACGACGAACGCCGTCAGGCAGACGAGCCCCGCATCGTTCATCAGGCGCGCGGTCTCCGCGGCACGGCGCAGGTTCTCGGACCGGTCGTCCGCCGAGAAGCCCAGGTCGCGGCTCATGCCGAGGCGGAAGTTCTGACCGTCCAGCACGGTGGCCAGGCGGCCGAGATCGAACAGCTTGCGTTCGAGCGCGCGCGCCACCGCCGTCTTGCCGCTCTTCGAGACGCCCGTGAACAGGACGGTGACCGGCGACTGCCCGAGCCGCAGGGCGCGTTCCTCCGCCGTCACGGCGGACGCGGAGGCAACGAACGCTCCGTGGGGCGCCTCGTCCCAGTGCGGCCCGCCCACCACGCCCCCCTCCGCCGCGATCATGCCGGCGCCGACGGTGACGTTGGAGATGCGGTCGATGACGATGAAGGCGCCCATGGCGCGGTTGTCTTCGTACGGGTCGTGGACAACGGGCTCCGCGAGCACGAGGCGCACCTGGCCGATCTCGTTGAGCGAGAGCTCCGGCGCCGGGGCCTGCTCGAGCGTGTTGACGTCGATGCGGTGGCGCAGCGTCTGCACGCGGCCGAACACCTGCCGCGCCCCGTGCTTCACGATGTACTGGCGCCCGGGCACCATGGGCTCCTCCGCCAGCCACACGAGCGTCGCGTCGAACGTGTCGGAGATGTGCGCCAGACGGTCCGTGCCCGAGAGGACATCGCCCCGCCCGACATCGATCTCGTCCGCGAGGGTCACCGTGACCGCCATGGGGGCGAAGGCTTCCTCGAGGTCGCCGTCCATGGTCACTATGCGCGCGACCGTCGTCGCCAGCCCGGACGGCAGCACGCGCACGCGGTCGCCCGGGCGGACGACGCCGCTCGCCACCGTGCCGCTGTAGCCCCGGAAGGACGCGTCGGGGCGGTTCACGCGCTGCACCGGCATGCGGAAGCTCCGGAAGCCGCGGTCGGCCGCCACGTGGACGTGCTCGAGCAGATGCATCAGCGACGCGCCCTGGTACCAGGGCATGTGCTCCGACTGCTCCACCACGTTGTCGCCGTGCTTGGCGGAGATGGGCACGAAGGTCAGATCGTCCACCGCCAGGCGCGACACGAAAGCGTCGTAGTCGCGGCAGATGGCGTCGAACACCGCCTCGTCGTAGCCCACGGTGTCCATCTTGTTCACCGCGACGACGAGGTGGCGGATGCCCACCAGCCGCGCCAGGAACGTGTGGCGCTTCGTCTGCGTCAGCACGCCGTGCGCCGCGTCGATCAGGATGACCGCGACGTCGCAGTTGGACGCCCCGGTGACCATGTTGCGCGTGTACTGCTCGTGGCCCGGCGTGTCGGCGATGATGAACTTGCGCCGGTCCGTCGAGAAGTACCGGTAGGCGACATCGATCGTGATGCCCTGCTCCCGTTCGGCCTGCAGGCCGTCGACGAGGAGCGCGAGATCCATGTCGTCGCCGGCGCTCCCCGATGTCTTGCTGTCCCGCTTGAGGGCGGCGAGCTGATCCTCGTAGATGAGGCGGGAGTCGTGCAGCAGGCGCCCGATCAGCGTGCTCTTGCCGTCGTCGACGGAACCGCAGGTCAGGAAACGCAGGATCTCCTTGCGCTCGTGCCGCGCAAGGTAGGCGAGGACATCGTCGCCGATGGGGTCCGTTTCAGTCATCGGAACGTCCCGGAGGCCGTGGCTCGGGCGATGTAGGGGAGGGGCTTGTCCCCTCCCGCGCCTGGGCTTGCACGGTGCCGGCTCGGGCGACCACAAGGGTCGCCCATACGGGTCTTGCGCATCAGAAATACCCTTCGCGTTTCTTTTGCTCCATCGAACCGGCGGCGTCGAAGTCGATGAGGCGCCCCTGCCGTTCGGAATACCGCGCGCGCAGCATCTCCTCGATGATCTCGGGCAGCGTGGCCGCGCTGGACTCGATGGCGCCGGACAGCGGGTAGCAGCCGAGCGTGCGGAACCGGACCATGCGCATCTCCGGCTCCTCCCCGGGCTCGAGGGGCATGCGGTCGTCGTCGACCATGATCCACGTGCCGTCGCGGCGTACGACCGGGCGCCGGGCGGCGAAGTACAGCGGAACGATCTCGATGTCCTCCTGCAGGATGTACTGCCAGACGTCGAGTTCCGTCCAGTTCGACAGGGGAAAGATGCGCACCTCCTCCCCCCGGTTGACGTTGCCGTTGTAGAGGTTCCACAACTCCGGGCGCTGGCTGCGCGGGTCCCACCGGTGGTTGGCGTCGCGCACCGAGTAGACCCGCTCCTTGGCGCGGGAGCGCTCCTCGTCGCGCCGCGCGCCGCCGAACGCCGCGTCGAAGCCGTGCCTGTCGAGCGCCTCGAGCAAGGCGTGGGTCTTCATGATGTCCGTGTACTTGCGGCTGCCGTAGGTGAACGGCGTGACCCCGTTGCGCACCCCCTCCTCGTTGGTGTGCACGATGAGGTCGAGGTCCAGCTCCCTCGCCCGGCGGTCCCGAAAGGCGATCATGTCGCGGAACTTCCAAGTGGTATCGACGTGCAGCAGCGGGAAGGGCAGCCGGCCGGGGTAGAAGGCCTTGCGCGCGAGATGCAGCAGGACGGAGGAGTCCTTGCCGATCGAGTAGAGCATCACCGGCCGTTCGAACTCGGCCACCACCTCACGGATGATGTGGATGCTCTCGGCCTCGAGCTGCTTGATGTGGGTCAGGCCTGCCATGGCCTTATTTTAATGCCTCCAGACCGGGACGATCAGGCGGGCGTTAAGAGATTTGGTTATAACAATAGCCGCAGCAGCTCGTTGACCCGTTTCGGGTCGGCCTTGCCCCCGGTCTCGCGCATTACGCGGCCGACGAAGAACCCGAGGACCTTCTCCTTGCCGGCCCGAAACTGCGCGACCTGCGCCGGATGTTCCTCCACCACCCGCCGAACGATCCGCTCGAGTTCGTCGGTGTCGCTGATCTGGCGCAGACCGCGCGCGTCGATGATCGCGTCGACGTCGCCGCCTTCCTCCCACAGGACGTCGAAGACGGTGCCCGCGATCTTGCCGGAGACGACCCCCTCCTCGATGCGCGCGATCAGGCCCCCGAGCTGCCCGGGGGGCACGGGACACCGGGCGATGTCGAGGCCGCTGCGGTTGAGCGACGCGGTCACGCGGTCCATGACCCAGTTCGCCGCCGGCTTGGCCCCGCAGCCGGACGCGACCGTCGCCTCGTAATAGGCGGCGACGTCCGGGTCCCCGGTGAGGAAGCGTATGTCGGCGTCGGACAGGCCGAACTCGTCCCGGTAGCGCCGCCGCTTGTTTCGCGGCAGCTCCGGGACGTGCGCGCGGGCTTCCGCCAGCAATTCCGAAGTGATCCGCACGGGCAGCAGGTCCGGGTCCGGGAAATAGCGGTAGTCGTCCGACAGCTCCTTGCCGCGCATGGGCCGCGTCTCGTCGGCGCGCGGGTCGTAGAGCCGGGTTTCACGCACGATGCCGCCGCCGGACTCCAGGACATCGATCTGCCGGTCGATTTCGTGGGCGATGGCCTGCTCCAGGAAGCGGAAGGAGTTGAGGTTCTTGATCTCGGTGCGTTCGCCGAGCCGGTCCTCTCCCCGCGGCCGCACGGAGACATTCGCGTCGCAGCGCATGGAACCCTCGTTCAGGTTCCCGTCCGAGATGCCCAGGTAGCGGACCAGCGCATGCATCTCCCGGAAGAACGCCGCCGCTTGCGCCGGTACGCGCAGGTCGGGCTCCGAGACGACCTCGAGCAGCGGTGTCCCGGCCCGGTTCAGGTCGATGCCGCTCATGCCCGCATAGTCCTCGTGCAGGGACTTGCCGGCGTCTTCCTCCAGGTGCGCCCGGCGGATGCGTATCCGTCCCGGCACACCGTCGAACTCCAGCTCGATGGCGCCGGCGCCGACGATCGGCTGGTCGAACTGGCTGATCTGGTATCCCTTCGGGAGGTCCGGATAGAAGTAGTTCTTGCGGTCGAACCGGCATGTGCTCGCGATCTCGGCTTCGATGGCCAGTCCGAACGTCAGGGCCATCCGTACCGCTTCGCGGTTCAGTACCGGCAGCACGCCCGGCATGCCGAGGTCCACCGCGCATGCCTGGCTGTTCGGAGCCGCGCCGAAACCGGCGTCGGCGCCGGAGAAGATCTTCGAGCGGGTCGACAGCTGCACGTGAATCTCGAGGCCGATGACGCTCTCCCAGTCCGTCATGCGACCTCCGGGTGCTGTCGGTGCCAGTCCGTGCGTTGCTGGAACTCGCTGCCCAGGCTCAGCAGCCGGCCTTCCTCGAACGGGGGGCCGATCAGCTGGAGGCCGACCGGCAGGCCGGCGACGAAGCCGCAGGGCAGCGACATCGCCGGCAGGCCGGCCAGGCTCGCGGGCGTGGTGAACACGTCCTGCCGGTACATCGCGACCGGGTCGCCCACCGCCCCGATTTCGAAGGCCGGTTCCGGGGCCACCGGCGCGGCGATGGCGTCCACGTCGCCGAACGCCGCCAGGAAGTCCTGCAGAATGCGCCGCCGCACGCGCTGGGCCTTCACGTAGTACGCATCGTAGTAGCCCACCGAGAGCGTGTACGTCCCCGTCAGGATGCGGCGCTTCACCTCCGTTCCGAAGCCTGCCGCCCGCGAGCGCCGGTACAGATCGTCCAGGTCCTTCGGCTCCTGCGCGCGATAACCGAAGCGGACGCCGTCGTAACGGGACAGGTTCGCGGAGGCTTCCGCGCCCGCGATGACGTAGTAGGCAGGCACCGCCGCCCGCGTGTGCGGCAGGGACACGGGGACGAGCGCATGTCCCGCCGCCTCGATCTCCCGCGCCGCGGCGAGCAGGCAGTCCGCCATGTCCCCGTCGAGCCCTTCCCAGTACTCGCCGGGCAGGCCGATGCGCATGCGGCGGCCCGCACCGGCCGGCCGTGTCGGGCCCCGGTCGGCGCACGTCGAGTCGAGCGCGTCATGGCCTTCCATCGCACCGAGCACGATGCCCACGTCCTCCACGCTCAGCGCGAACGCGCCGCCCTGGTCCAGGCTGGAGGCGAACGCGATCATGCCGTAGCGCGACACGCGCCCGTACGTCGGCTTCAGCCCGGTGACGCCGCAGAACGCCGCGGGCTGGCGAATGGACCCGCCGGTGTCGGTGCCGGTAGCGTACGGGACCAGCCCGGCACCGACGGCCGCCGCCGAGCCGCCGGACGAGCCGCCGGGAGCCCGGGTGCGGTCCCACGGATTGCGCACCGGCCCGAACCAGCTCGTCTCGTTGGACGAACCCATGGCGAACTCGTCCATGTTGGTCTTGCCGAGACACACCGCCCCCGCGGCTTCGAGACGCGCCACCACCGTGGCGTCGTATGGCGGCACGAAGTCCTCGAGCATGCGCGAGGCGCAGGTCGTGGCCACGCCCGCCGTGCAGAAGACATCCTTGTGCGCCAGCGGAATGCCGGTCAGCGGCCCTCCATCGCCCCGCGCGATGCGCCGGTCGGCGGCCTCCGCGGCGCGCAGCGCGCGCTCCTCGGTGACGCGAATGAAGGCGTTGAGATCGCTGTCCGCCGCCGCGATGCGCCGAAGATGGAAGTCCGCGAGCTCTCGGGCGCTGTACTCCCCGCGGGCCAGGCCGCGGCCGAGGTCGGCGATGGACGTGTACGGCTGCACCGGGACGCCGCCCGCGGGGGCGGCTACTCCACCACCCTGGGTACGAGGTACAGCCCGTCGCGCGTGGCCGGCGCGAGGGCCAGGAATCCCGCCCGGTCCACCGTCTCCGTCACCGTGTCGTCGCGCAGGGGCTGGTCCATGTCGAGAGGGTGCGCAAGCGGCTCGACGCCGTCCGTGTCGATCGCCTGCATCTCGTCGATCAGCGCCACGATGCGGCCGAGGTCGTCCAGCACGAGGCGTTCCTCCTCGGCAGAGAGCTCCAGCTGGCTGAGGCGGGTCAGTCTGTCGAGGGTCGGCCGATCCATTTGCTGTCCGCGACGCAGGGAATCGAAAATTGTGGGTCGCCCATCGCCGTTTGTCGAGGGTGTCCGCGACGGCGGCGCCGGTCCGCGCGCCCTTCGGTCTCGGCCCCGCGCACCGGCACGCCCGCGCCTCCCGCAGACCGACCAGCGCGCACGCCACCGTGTCGCCGAGTAACTCGAACAGCCCGGTTCCGCCGCCGCGCGCGCCAACAGCGACCCACCTCCGAAACCCGTCGGCGGCACGTCCGGGAAGTCCATGTCGACCCTCAGGGGTCGAATCTCCCTCCGCTTGATCCGCTCACCCGCCAAGCGAACCGCAACGGAGCGCCATTATCCCACCAACACCGCGCCGCCGCCCCTTCTTCGGCTGCCGCCTTACTCTCTGATCCGGGAATCAGGGCGTCGCGTCCACAGCGTTGACACTCTTTCGCGAATCCTCCTAAAGTCAAGCGGTGGGCGAGCTTGGGCCAAGCTGAACCAACGGACTTGGTCGAGAGTCAACCCGCTTCGGCGACTCCTGCGGCCGAAGGCGAGTTCAAGCCCGGCGGCAGCCAGTACATGGCCTGACGCGAACGCTGCTCTCGTCCGCCTGCTGCGCTCTGGCAACCAACAAATCGCGGTGCTGTCGCGTGTCGCGTCATGAGCTTGAGGCTTGCGGACCCCAATTGAAGAACGCAAAGTGACTGAATGTCGAAGTGGTTGCCCATCGGGGTCGTGACAGCAAGCATCGTAGGGACTGCTATGGCGGAAACGGCGGAGGATCGCTTCTGTGTCGAGGCAGCGGCTGAGTGGAAAAAAAACGTGGTGGTCGCGCTGCGTTCCTACGAGGAAGGCTTGGAGGAGTGTGTTGACGTGCTGCCAACTGAAGTTTGCCGTGACGGGCTTGGAGCTGAGCCCTATCTGGACAGCTTGCGCCGCGAAGTGACGACGGTGCCGGCCATGCTGCCGAGTTGCCGAGCGCTGAAGCGGGCCCTACAAGAAATACTCGCTGCCATTGACCATGTGGCAAAACGGGTGGAAGACGCGGACACTTTTGCGACACAGTCAGGTCCTGACAACTGACAACGCCGGTCGACTCGGGATGTAGGAACACGGCGGTCTGTCAATGGGGGAAGGGAAAGCGCAGAGAGAGAGCAGGAGGCAGGAGAGAGATGGCAGGACAACAGGACAACCAGGACAACCAGCAGTTCTCATTTTGGCATTTTGACGCCCGGCGGGATTGAGGGGCTTGACACCTTGACACCATAGAACCTGGAGCCTATGGTGCGCGCCATGGGCAACCCGTGGTTCGGATCGAAGGCGACGTCGGGGCTGTGTCAGGCGCTGATTGCGCTGATGCCGCCGCACGCGGTGTACATCGAGACGCACCTGGGCGGCGGCGCGGTGATGCGGCGCAAGCCGGCGGCGCTGCGCAACATCGGCATCGACCTGGACGGTCGCGCGCTGTCGGGGTTCGAGTGCGGGTATCCGGTGGAGCTGGTGCACGGCGACTGCCACGCGTACCTGTCGGAGTTCGCGTTCGATGGTTCGGAGTTGGTGTACGGCGATCCGCCGTACCTGCGCGGCGCGCGCAAGTCGTCGCGCCGCTACCGGCACGACTACGAGGACGCCGACCACGCGGCGCTGCTGGGGCTGCTCAAGCGACTGCCGTGCGCGGTGATGGTGTCGGGGTATCCGTCGGCGTTGTACGACGAGCTGCTCGGCGGCTGGCGCAGCGTGTCGCTGCAGGTGATGAACCAAGCGGGGGTGGTGACCGAGAAGGTGTGGTTCAACTTCGCGCCGGACCGGGTGCACTGGGCGTCGTGCGCCGGGCGCAACTTCACGCACCGGCAGACGGTCAAGCGCAAGGCGGCGAGCTGGGGCCGGCGCTACGCGGCGATGCCGCCGGCGGAGCGCCTGGCGGTGCTGGCGGCGATCATGGCGGCGGAGGCGTCGCCGTGAAGCACCTCGAGCACCACCTCGACCGGCTGCGGGCGTGCTGCGCGCGCATGCCGGACCCGCGCCGCGGCGACAACCGGCGCTACACCATGGCCGACGTCGGCATGGCGGCGCCGGCGGTGTTCCTCATGCAGTCGCCGTCGTTCCTGGCGCACCAGCGCGCGCTGGCCGAACGCGGCCGGCGCAGCAACGCGCACACCCTGTGCGGCCTCGACCGCATCCCCTGCGACAACCACGTCCGACAGTTGTTGGACGGCGTGCCGGCGGAACACTTCGACGCCCAGTTCCACGCCATCGTCGGGGACCTCGACGCGCGCGGCGCGCTCGCACCCATGCGCCGCCTCGACGGCCACACGCTGGTCGCCCTGGACGGCACCGAGTTCTTCCGCTCGCGCAAGGTCCACCGCGACAACTGCTCGACCCGCAAGCGCGCCGACGGCGGCGTCGAGTACTTCCACCAGATGCTCGCCGCCACCGTCGTGGCGCCGGGCCGGGCGCAGTCGCTGCCGCTGCCGCCGGAGTTCGTGCGGCCCCGGGACGGCACCGCCAAGCAGGACTGCGAACGCCAGGCCGTCAAGCGCTGGCTGCAACGACACGGCAGCCGTTGCGCCGCCTTGCGCCCGGTGTACCTCGGCGACGACCCGTACGCCTGCCAGCCCGTCCGCCAAGCCATGCTCGACGCCGGCGGCGACTTCCTGCTCACCTGCAAGCAACCCAGCCACAAGACTCTGTACGAGTACCTCCACGGCATCCGCCCGCCGACGCGGCGCCGCACCGTGGGCCGCGGCGCGAAGCGCCGCATCCACCGCTACCGCTGGATCAACGACCTGCCCATCCGCGACGGCGACGACGCCCCGCGCGTCAACTGGCTGGAGATCGTCAGCGCCCGGCCCGACGGCGCCGTCACCTACCGCGGCGCCTTCGTCACCAGCCTCGACGTCGACCGCGACAACGTCGCCGAACTCGCCGACTGCGCACGCGCGCGCTGGAAGATCGAGAACGAGACCTTCAACGTCCTCAAGCAGCACGGCCACCATCTCGAACACAACTTCGGCCACGGCAAGGACACCCTCGCCGCCGTGCTCGTCGTCCCCGACCTCCTCGCCTTCGCCCTGCACACCGCCGCCGACCTCGCCGAAACGCTCTGGCAACGGGCCCGGCGGCGCCTCGGCACCCGCTACCGCCTGTTCGAGCACCTGCGCACCCTCGCCGAGTACCAAGTGTTCCCCGATTGGAACGCGCTGATCGGCCTGCTGGCCACCGGCGGCACCGCCGCCCAGCCCCCCTGAGCCCCGCACCCGTCCCACCCCGCAACCAGGTCCGCTCCACGGAAACCCCCTACCAATCAATACATCAGACAAAATGAGAACTGCTGCAGGACCACTCTTCCACTTGCCGGGCGATGGTCGGCGTTGCTAGAGTCGCGGATTGGGCGCGCGTAGTCCCGGGGAACGCCTTCCGCTGTCATGCTCAAGAACCTAAGAGGGCTGTTCTCCCGGGATCTGTCCATCGATCTCGGGACCGCGAACACACTGATCTTCGTGCGGGACGAGGGCATCGTGCTCAACGAGCCCTCCGTGGTCGCCATCCGGACCAACGAAAACCGCTCGAGCATCGCCGCGGTCGGTCACTCCGCGAAGCGGATGCTCGGACGCACGCCGGGCAGCATCTCCGCGATCCGTCCGCTGCGCGACGGAGTCATCGCGGATTTCCTCGTCACCGAGAAGATGCTGCAGTACTTCATCAAGAAGGTGCACGAGAACTCGTGGATTCGCCCGAGTCCCCGCGTCCTCGTCTGCATCCCCTGCAAGGCCACCGAGGTTGAACGCCGCGCCATTCGCGAGTCGGCGCTGTCCGCCGGCGCACGGGACGTGCGCCTGATCGAAGAGCCGATGGCGGCCGCCATCGGGGCCGGGCTGCCGGTGCACGACGCCGTCGGAACCATGGTCGTCGACATCGGCGGCGGCACGACCGAGATAGCCGTCATCTCGCTCAACAGCGTGGTCTACAGCGACACCGTGCGCGTGGGCGGCGACCGCTTCGACGACGCCATCATCGCCTACGTGCGCCGCAACCACGGCAGCGTGATCGGCGACGCGACGGCCGAACGCATCAAGATGGACATCGGAGCGGCCTGCCCGCAGCCCCAGATGCTCGAGATCGACGTGCGCGGGCGCAACCTCGCCGAGGGCGTACCCCGCAGCGTGACGCTGAACAGCGAAGGAGTCCTCGAAGCCCTGCGGGATCCCCTCGCGATGATCCTCCAGCACGTCAGGAACGCGTTGGAGCAGACACCGCCGGAACTCGCCGGCGACATTGCCGATACCGGCATCGTCCTGACGGGGGGCGGCGCCCTGCTGCGGGACATGGACGTGTTGTTGTCCAAGGAGACGGGGCTGCCCGTCGTCGTTGCGGAAGACCCGCTCACCTGCGTCGCTCGCGGTGGGGGCCGTGCGCTCGAGCTGATGGACGAGTGGCAAGACGAACTGCTCTTTGGATGATTTCCCGGGGGCCGAGAGGGGCTCTCGACGACTTCGCCAACGCGTCCATCGCCGGTCGCCGCAGCTTCGGCGGCGACCTCACCCCGGGTGAGACCCCCAAGACGCTCTTCCACAGCGACTCGACCGCGCTGTACACGACCCTGACGCTGGCGGCGGCCTCCGTGCTGCTGATCGCCATCGAGGCCAACACGCGTTTCCTCGATCCGGTGCGATCGGCGCTGGGGATTCTCGGCGACCCCGTGTACTACGTCGCCGAAACGCCGTATTCCCTCAGTTCCTGGGTCAGCGACCTCACCGACTCGGCAGCCGAAGTCGAACGGCTGGAACGCCGCGTGGTCGAACTCTCGCTGGTTGCGCAACAGGCGCTCGCGACGCGGGAGGAGAACAACCGCCTGCGCGAACTCCTCGGCAGCCGACCCGGCGTCTCGGGCGCAGTGCTCGTCACGGAACTCATCGGTGTCGTTCCGGATCCACGCAAGCACCGCGTCGTCATCGACAAGGGCAGCCGGGACGGCGTGGCGGAGGGCGACGCGATCATCGACTCCGAGGGACTGTTCGGTCAGGTGGTCCAGGTTTCCCGCGCGAGCAGCGTCGTCCTCCTGATCACGGACCGGACCCACGCCACGCCCGTGGAGGTCAACCGCAACAACCTGCGATCGATCGCCACCGGGCTCGGACGCTACGATCTCATGGAACTGGAGGCCTTGCCGATGTCCGCCGACATCCGGCGTGGGGACCTCCTGGTCAGTTCCGGCCTCGGCGGCCTGTTCCCGCGGGGCTATCCCGTCGGCGAGGTCGCCGGGGTCGAGAGGAAACCCACGGAGCGGTTCGCCACGGTCCGCGTGCGTCCGAGCGCGGCGCTGAACCGGAGCCGCTACGTGCTCGTCGTGTTCCCCGAGCCGGGCCGGCAGACCGAATGAATCCGCTCGGCGGCGGCTGGTTCATCGGCCTGACGTTCCTGGTCGCCGCCACGCTGTCGGTCGCGCACCTGCCCGCGGACCGACCGGACTGGGTCGGCTGGCTGCAGCCCGCGTGGGTTCCATTCGTCCTGTTCTTCTGGGTTCTCGAACGCCCGCACCGGATCGGGCTCATCGGCCTGTGGACCTTCGGACTGCTGCTGGACGTCATCCTCTCGGAGCCGCTCGGGCTCAACGGACTCGTACTCACGCTGATGGCGCTCCTGGGCATGTCCTGGTACGAGCGGTTGCGGATGATCAACGTCCTGCAACAGGCGGCCGTGCTGCTGGCCCTGGTCCTGGCGCTGGAACTCGGCAAGGGCGTCGCCGTTTTCCTTGCACAGGGCGCTCCGTTCACGGGACGACTCCTGGCCACGGCCGCGGTTACGGCGTTCCTCTGGCCGTTCCTGACCGGGCCCATGCGGTGGGCCGCCTGGCGCGCCGGCACCAGATGATCGTTCTCGCGTCGGCCTCGCCGCGCCGCGCGGAATGGCTCGAGCGGATCGGGGTTGCCTTCATCGCCCGGCCGACGGACATCGACGAATCCGCCAGGCCCGACGAGCACGCCGCCGCGTACGTGATGCGGCTCGCGCGCGGCAAGGCGGCGGCAGCGGCCCGG
Organism: Pseudomonadales bacterium; assembly: GCA_963664635.1. Taxonomy (GTDB): domain Bacteria; phylum Pseudomonadota; class Gammaproteobacteria; order Pseudomonadales; family Azotimanducaceae; genus VXNE01. The sequence goes on from OY761542.1 coordinate 4,390,219, forward strand.
GGCGACGCCGTCGTGTTGGCGGCCGACACGACCGTCTGCGTGGACGGGCGCATTTTCGGCAAACCGGAGGACGAGCGACACGGCATCGAGATGCTCCTCGCACTCTCCGGCCGCGACCACGAAGTATTCACCGGCGTGACGGTGCGCTCCGCGGACCGCGAAGCCTGTCGACTCGCCTCCGCGACCGTGACCTTCCGGCCCATCGACCCGGTCGAGGCGGCGTCCTACTGGCGCACGGGGGAGCCGGCCGACAAGGCCGGGGGCTACGGAATCCAGGGCATGGGCGGCGTCTTCGTCAGCCGCCTCGACGGCAGTCCCGGCGCCGTCACGGGCCTGCCGCTACGCGAAACCCACGAACTGCTGACGTCCTTCGGCGTTCCATGCTGGACCGCCCGAACCGGCCGGCACCGCTGACTGCCGCCAGTACCGCCCGCCGACCCGATCGTCGCCGGGAGGACGCCACGCAGCGACCGTGCCTGCGTTCAAGTCCGGTTCATGCCGTGGGAGTATGATGTCGCTCGTCCGCTTGCCGCCGCCGAGACGCTCGTTGCCCGGTTTTGGAAGGAGGTTGTTCGTCGTGGCCGCCGTGGCGGCGGTCTGCGCCGCCACGATGCAAGGCGGCGGACGCCTGCTGGTCGCCGCCCTCCCCCAACTCGAAACCCGCGTCAACGCCTGGCTGGAGCCCCGCGACGCCGCCGTGCATGGGCTGTGGGGTTCCTGGAGGCTGCTCAACCCGATCGTCGGCGCCGCATCGCTGACCCTGGCCGGGGCCGAGTTCCACGACGTTGCGCTCGAGCTCGATGTAGCGGAGAGCCTGTGGCGCAACCGGATCGTCGCGCGCCGCTTCGAGGTCGGCGCCGCACGCATCCGCCTCGAGGAAGGTTCGTCCGGTTGGCGCCTCGCGGGCACCGCCGACGGCGCGGGGCCGGACCTGCAGGCGTTCTTCCTCCACAGCGACGAAGTGCGGCTCGCCGCGCGTATCGAGTTCGCCGCAAACGAGGCCAGGGGCGCCGTGGACCTGGACTTCTCCGCGCTGAACCTCGGGCGCGCCCATCGCTGGCGGGCAGCCCTCTCCAGCGACCCGGATTGCGGCGACTGCTATCTCCGACTCGAGGCGGATGTCCGTCCGACCGGCCCCGGTGTCGGCGACCAGAGCGGCGCGATCCACGTGGTGGCTAACGACTTCGGCCTGCGGCCGGAGCTCGCGGCCGCCCTGGCGCTGCCCACGATGGTCCTCAACGGCGCGGGGCACTGGTCCGGAGACGGGGGCGCCGCGGCGGCCCGCGCCGAACTGCACGCGGCCGACATTGCGTTGCCCGCGGCGCCGGCGAGTCTGACGGCCACGGCGGCCGCGGCCGGTGCGCACGGCCTGTACCGCGGCGCCGGCACGCTCCGTGCCGCCACACCGGATACGGCCGTGACGGTCGACGACATCGCCTTCGCCGCGGACGCCGCGGGCGCCGTGACGCTGTGGACCGACCTCCTGGAGCTCGGCGCGTGGAACGCGCTGTTCGTCTCCGCGTTCGGCGCCGGGGGGACGGTCGGGCACTGGTTCCAGGGGGTGGATGCGCGGGGGGAGCTGCGCGACGTACAGCTGCACGTCGACGACGAGGGCATCGCCTACGAGGGACGGCTGCGCGGCGCCCGCACGGCTAGCTACAACGGAATTCCCGAGCTCCAGGACGCCAGCGGCCACGTCCGCGGGCACCTCCACGCCTTGCGGATCGCGTTGGGGGGAGCGCCACTGCATGCGGCCATGCCCGAGCACTTCGACGGCCGGTGGGACTACGACGACGCGGTCGGGCAGATCACGCTGTGGTTCAATGCCGGTTACCTCGGATTGCGCGGTACCGGACACGTGCGTTCCGCGGCGGCGGACCTCGCGCTCGGGCTCGCGCTCGCGCGCCCGAGCGACCCCCTGGAAGGGCACCTGTCCCTGGTGGCGGACGTGCGCCGCGCGACCGTGGCCCACGCCAAGCAGTACCTCCCGACGGAGTTGCGCGGCCAACTCCGGTCCTGGCTGGACGCGGGACTCGTGGCGGGCAGCTTCGAACACGGCGCCGTCGCCTACCACGGGCACATGCGCACGCTGGCCGACCTGCCCATGCGCAGGGTCGCGGTGGGCGGGAGCCTCCGCGACGGCGTGGTGGCCTACCATCCCGACTGGCCGCCGGCGGAAGCCCTGACGGGCCGTGTCAACGTCAGCGGGACCGCGGTGCGTGCACGCCTCGACCGGGGAATGTCGCTCGGACTGCCGGTGCGGGACGTCGAGGTCGTCGTGCCGGCCGGCGCCGCCCACGCGGATGTGCGACTGCGGGCGCGGACTTCCGCCGACGACGCCCTCGCATTCGCCTTCGCGACCCCGATCGAGGAAATCGTGCCGTTCGCCTGCGACTGCTGGCGGGCCGAAGGCGCGCTGGGGATCGACGCCACCCTGCGGATCCCGTTCGACGAACCTCCGGGACCCGGCGACGTGGACGTGGCGTTCGACCTCGCGGGCGTCTCGCTGAACCTCACCGATCTGCGCCTGCATTTCCGGGACCTTGCGGGCGCGGCCCGCTTCCGCTCGCCCCACCACCTGAGCGCCGCCGACGTCGGCGGGACGCTGTTCGGCGCCCCGGTCCGTATCGGGGTGACCTCCACCGACGACGCCGTCTCGTTCGATGTCGCCGGCCGCGCCGGCGTGACGGACGTGCTGCGGGTGCTCGAGATCGAGCGGCTCCCGGACGCCGCACTGGGAACGCCGGTCGCGCGCGGGGAATTCGATTTCGACGCAACCTTCGATTTCTTTGCCGGACACGACCGGCCACCGCTGCTGCGCGTGTCGACGGATGCCCTGGGAGTGGCCCTGGACCTGCCGAGACCCCTCGAGAAGGACCCCGCTACCCCGCGGCCACTGACGGCCAGGGTGATCTTCGCCGACGACCGCATAGACGCCGACGGCAGCGACGAGCTGGCGTCCTGGTGGGTCGGCATCGGCGCCGACTCGGCGCTCCGGGGCGCGGTCGGCATCGGCGTTTCCCCGCGGCCGAGGGAGAGCGTCCCCTCCGGGGTCTCCGTCACCGGCATCCTCCAGCATTTCGATGCTTCGGGGGCGTCGACACTGCCGGACGCACCCTTCCCATGGCGCGTCGACGCGCTGTCCGTGCACCAGGTCCGGCTCCACGACTTCGACCTGACGGACGCGAGCTTCGAAGGCTCCGGCCGGAGCGGGGAGTTCGCACTCACCTTCGACAGCAACGAGATGACCGGGTCGCTGGCCGTACGGCGCGACGAGCCGCTGCAACTCGATCTTGCCGAAGTGCGCCTGCCCGGAGGAGAGACCGACATCGACCCGCTCGACGCATCGGTCATCGCGGTGCTGCCGGCGGCGGACGTCGAGATTCGCCGCGTGATGCTCGACGGCGAGCACTTCGGAAGCTGGCGGTTCGGCATCCGACCCGCCCCCGGCGCCGTCCGTTTCACGCAGGTGTCGGGCGACATCAAGGGGCTGCGCATAGACGCGCTCGAGGACATCGTCTGGACCAGCGGCGACGAGTCTCGTTTCCGGGGCACCGTGACAGCCGCCAACCTGGCCTCGGTGCTGCCCGCGTGGGGATACGCGACCAGCGTGGAGAGCACCGACGTGGAGATCCACGGAGATGTCACGTGGCCGGGTTCCCCGCTCGACTTCCAGCTCGACCACCTCTCGGGCGACATCGGCCTGACCGTGACCGACGGCCGCTTCCTGGATGTCGGGGACGTGCCGGCGGGCCGCATCCTCACGCTGCTTAACTTCTCCAAGGTGGCACAGCGCCTCAGGCTCGACTTCTCCGACGTGTTCGGCAAGGGCATCGGCTTCGACCGCATACGGGCGACGACGAGCCTCGACCGGGGAGTGCTGCGGTTCGAGGAGCCCCTGGAGATCCAGGGACCGAGTTCCGAGTTCCGGATCTACGGGACCGTCGATTTCCACGACGGCGCGCTGGACAACGAGATGGTCGTCACGTTGCCGTTCTCATCGAGCCTGCCCTGGTACGCGTTCTGGCTCGCCTCGACCAACCCCGCCACGGCCGCCGGCGTGCTGCTCGGCCGCGAGGTCTTCAAACGCCAGATCGAAGCGCTGTCCAGTGCCCGCTACCGCGTCACGGGAACCCTCGAGGAACCGAAGCCGAGCTTCGTTGGTATATTCACCGGCGCGCCGGACTCGGCCGAAGCGGCCGCCCAGGCGCCGGAAGCATCGCAGGACGCAGAGCACGGAGCCGTCGAGTGAACGAACCGGTCGAGATTGCCAGGCGGGAACTCTGGGACGGCAGCGATATCGCGGAGCAGGACGTGGACCGGCTCGTGGGCCGGCTCATGAGCCGGGACGTCGACACCGGCGAACTGTTCTTCCAGCACCGCCGCTCCGAGTCCTGGACGCTGGAGGACGGGTCCGTCAAGGACGGCCATTACAGTGTCGACCGCGGCGTCGGCGTGCGGGCAATCAGCGGCGAGAAGACGGGCTTCGCGTACGCCGACGACATCGCGCTGCCGGCGCTCACCGAGGCCGCCGACGCGGCGCGGACGATCGCGCGGGCGGGCGGCGACCGCTCCGTACAGGCCTACGCCCGCCGCGCCGCCATTCCGCGCTACGACGCGTCGGACCCCATCGGCTCGGCGGGCGAAGACGACAAGGTGGCCCTCCTGTCGCGCGTCGACGCGTTTGCGCGCGCGCTCGATCCGCGGATCACGGAGGTCACGGCGCGCGTGGCCGCCAGCCACGAGATCAATCTGGTCGTCGCGAGCGACGGCACCCTGGCGGGAGACGTCCGCCCCCTGGTCCGGTTCGACGTGAGCGTCATCGCGGAGCGGGGCGGACGCCGTGAACGGGGCTTTGGCGGGAGCGGCGGCAGACACGACCTCGGATCGATCCTCGCGCCCGGACCCGACGGCGCCGCCGAGCAGGTCGCCGGCGAGGCCGTGCGCCAGGCCTTGATCAACCTCGAGGCCGTGGAGGCGCCGGCGGGCACGATGCCCGTGGTGCTCGGTCCTGGCTGGCCAGGGGTGCTGCTGCACGAAGCGGTCGGCCATGGCCTGGAAGGGGACTTCAACCGCAAGGGTACGTCGACCTACTCCGGCCGCATCGGCGAACGGATCGCCTCGGACCTCTGCACCGTGATCGACGACGCGACGCTGGGCGACCGCCGCGGCTCGCTCACGCTCGACGACGAAGGTACTCCCGGACAGCGTACCGTGCTGATCGAGAACGGCGTGCTTGCCGGCTACATGCAGGACAAGCTCAACGCCCGCCTGATGGGCGCCACGCCTACCGGCAACGGACGGCGCCAGTCCTACGCCCACCTCCCGATACCGCGCATGACCAACACTTTCCTGCTCGACGGCGCGTCCGAGCCGGACGAGATCGTCGCCAGCGTCGACCGAGGCGTGTTCGCGGTGAGCTTCGGCGGCGGTCAGGTCGACATCGCCTCCGGCCGCTTCACCTTCTCCGCGACGGAGGCTTACCTGATCGAGAACGGCCGCGTCACGACACCCATCCGGGGCGCAACGCTGATCGGCAACGGTCCCGACATCATGACGCGCGTCTCCATGGTGGGGAACGACCTGGAACTCGACCGGGGGGTCGGCGTGTGCGGCAAGGACGGTCAGACGGTGCCCGTCGGCGTCGGCCAGCCGACCCTCAGGATCGACCGGATCACCGTCGGTGGAACCCGGTCCTGACGCCGCTCGTTCGGGACACCGCCGCGCGGCCGGGCGGCGACATCCGCCGGGCGCCAGGGGGCGGCATCCGCCGCCCGGGGCCGGTCAATCCGCCGTGCCGGCGCGGGCAGCCTCGGTGTCCCGCAGCATCCGAAAGAGCCGGCGCGCGAGTTCCGCGCGCGCCGTTGGGTCCCGCGCCCCGCGAACGCGCCCGATCAGGCGCCGCAGGGCCTGCACGTCCGCACCCGGATGCCGGCCGACATACTCCGTGAGGGCGTCCGGTTCCGCGAGCAGTCGCTCGCGCCAGCGCTCGAGCCGGCGATTGTCGCGCCGCTCCTCGGGAGTCAGTTCCGTGACCCGCGTCAGCGCGGCCTCGAGCGCCTCGCGGTCCTCCGCCCGAACGAGGCGACCGATGCGCTGGAGTTGACGCCGCCGCGCCTCGCGCCGCGCAAGCCCGCGGTAGGCGGCGAGGGCGTCGGACAGCGCCTCGCCGAGCGGAATGCCGGCCAGCCGCGCGGGGTCGAGTCGCGTCAGCGCCTCCCCCAGGCGCCGCGCCGCGTGGGCGTCGCGCTTGCGGGCGGACTTGCTGATGCCCTGCCCGGCGGGTGCCGCCGGCGACACCTCGTCCGTCGTCATGTGGGCTATGCTAACCCGCATGTTGACGGAGGTCGTCGAACAGGAACGCGCACTCACGGAGCTGGTCTCCAGCATCCTCGACGAAGCCTGCCGCCAGGGTGCGACGGCCGCGGAAGTCTCCGTCAGCGAAGACCAGGGCCTCACCGTCTCGGTGCGGCAACGCGACCTCGAGACCGTCGAGTTCCACCGCGATCGGGGCTTCGGCATCACGGTCTACCTCGGCGCGCGCAGGGGGTCCGCCAGCACGTCGGATGCCAGTCCCGAAGCCGTGCGGGCGACGGTGCGTGCCGCGCTCGGCATCGCCCGGCACACCGGGGAAGACCCCTGCAGCGGCCTCGCCGATCCGGCACGGATCGCGACCTCGTGGCCGGATCTCGACCTGTACCACCCCTGGGAGGCCGAGCCGGACGACCTGCGCGAACTGGCCCTCGAGATGGAAGCCGCCGCCCTCGACTACGACCCGCGCATCGTCAACTCCGAAGGCGCGCAGATGTCCACCCAGCGTGCCTGCCACGTGTACGGCAACAGCCACGGCTTTCTCGGCGCCACCAGCGCCACCCGCCATGGGGGCACCTGCGTCGCGATCGCGCGGGACGACCAGGGCATGCAGCGCGACTACTGGTACAGCGTGGCGCGGGACGCCGACGACCTCGAAGGGCACGTCAGCATCGGGGAGCAGGCCGCGGAGCGCACCCTCGCCCGGCTCGGCGCGCGACCCGTGACCACGGGTGCCTGGCCGGTCCTGTTCACGCCGCGCATGGCCGCGGGGCTGCTGGGGCACCTGATCGGTGCGATCAGCGGCAGCGCGCTCTACCGTCGCGCTTCCTACCTGCTCGACGCACTCGGCCGCGAGGTCGCGCCGAAGTTCCTGACCCTGGCCGAGCAGCCCCACCTGCCCAAGGCGATCGGTAGCGCCGGCTTCGACGGCGACGGCGTCCAGACCGGGGCCAAGGCGTTCGTGGAGAACGGCCGCCTGGCCAGCTATGTGCTCGACACCTATGCCGCGCGCCGCCTGGGGATGGAGACCACCGGCAATGCTGGGGGCGTCTTCAATCTCGGCGTCGAATGCAACAAGGTCCCTCTGGACGCCCTGATGCAGGAAATGGGCACGGGCCTGGTGGTGACCGAGTTGATGGGCCAGGGCGTCAACTTGGTGTCGGGCGACTACTCCCGCGGCGCGGCCGGCTTCTGGCTGGAGGACGGCAAACCCGCCTTCCCCGTCGACCAGATCACCATCGCCTCCAACCTCGACAGCATGTTGCGCGGCATCACGGCCGTCGGCGACGACGTCGACGCCCGCGGCAACATCCGCACGGGATCCATCCTGGTGGGTTCCATGACCGTCGCCGCCTGACCCCGAACACGCGCTTCGCCGCGCGTCACGCGTACACCAGCGTCGCGAGCCCCAGGAAGGAGAAGAAACCCGCCACATCGGTGATCGTCGTCAGCACGACGCCGCCGGCGATGGCCGGATCGACATCCATCACGGTCAGCAGGGAAGGCAGCAGGCTGCCGGCGATGGCCGCCACCAGGATGTTGATCACCATCGCGAGCGCGATGACCCCGCCGAGGACCACGTCCTGAAAGGCCAGGGCGGCGCCCACCGCGACCAGCGCCGCCCAGAGCAGCCCGTTCAGCGCGGCGATGAGCAGTTCGCGGTTCAGGAACCAGCCCAGATTGGTGGACGCGATCTGGCCGAGCGCCATGCCCCGGATGACCAGTGTCAGGGTCTGCGTCCCCGCGATGCCGCCCATGCTGGCGACGATGGGCATCAGCACCGCGAGCGCGACGACCTCCACGATCGTTTCTTCGAATACGTTGATCACGGCCGCCGCCAGGAAGGCCGTGATCAGGTTGACGCCGAGCCAGGTGGCGCGGCGGCGCGCGGAGCGCAGCACCGGCGTGAAGGTCTCCTCGTCGGTTTCGAGACCCGCCTGCGCGAGGAGCGTCTCGTCCGCGTCCTCGATGATGACGTCGACCACGTCGTCGATGGTGATGCGCCCCGCGAGCCTTCCGTCCGCCGTCACGACCGGCGCCGACACCAGGTCGCGCTCCGCGAACATGCGGGCCACGCGATCGTCGGGCATGTCCGCGGGAATGGCCCCGACGCCGGCGTCCATCACCTCCCGCACCGTCACCTTCGGGTCCGCGGTGAGCAGGCGCGCGACGGGCAGGACGCCGACATATTCGTCCCGCGCGTTCACCACGAACAACTGGTCCGTCGCCTTGGGCAGCTCCCGCCGCCGCCGCAGATACCGCATGACCAGTTCGACGCTGTGGCGCGGCCGCACCGCCACGGTGTCCGTGTTCATCATGCCGCCTGCCGTGTCGTCCGGATAGGACAGCACCACCTCGACGCGCGCGCGGTCCGCCGCGCTCATCGAATCGAGCACCTGCCGCAGCAGCGTGTCCGGAAGCTGCTGCAGGATGTCCGCCAGATCGTCGGTGTCGAGGGCGTCCGCCGCAGCCGCCAATTCCGCGGCGTCCATGGTCTCCGCAAAATCGCCGCGGACCTCTTCGTCCAGGCAGTTGAGCACCCCCGCGACCCGCTGGGGCTCGAGCAGCTCCCACAGGACCGCGCGTACCCTGGGGGGCGTCGCCTCCAACAGGTTGGCGACCTCGGCGTCGTCGAGGCTCTCAAGGACCGAGCGCGTCTCTTGCGATGCCCCCTCGCCCACCGACCGGACGATTTCCGGGAGCCGCGGCGGAACGTCCAGCGCCCCAAGGGGCGGCGCTCCGGTCGCTTCTCCTGCGGCCTTGCGGTCCGGGCCGTCCATGCCTTCGGGACGGGACGCCACCAGGGCGTCCCCTACTCCGCTTCTCCGAAGCGGCCGGCGACGAGCCCCGCGAGCGCGGCAAACGCCTCCGCGTCGTCCGCGCCTCCCACCCGCAGGGTCAGCTCCGTACCCCGTGCGGCGGCAAGCATCATCACGCCCATGATGCTCTTGCCGTCCGCGGACTTGTCGGCAGCGTCGACCTCGATGGAGGAGGAGAAGGTCTTGGCGAGGTTGACGAACTTCGCCGCGGCCCGGGCATGCAGACCGAGCGCATTGACCACGGTGACGCGCCCCTCGATCACTCCACACTCCCGGCGTGGCGCACCGTGACGTCCGGCATGCGGCCGCGCAGTTCGCGCCCGAGACGTTCGGCCATGTACACCGAGCGGTGCTGTCCTCCGGTACAGCCGATGGCCACGTGCACGCCCGACCTGTTCCCCGCCGCGAACTTCGGCAACCAGGTCTCCAGGTAGCCGCGTATGTCGTCCAACAGCCGACCCACCTCGGGGTCGCCGTCGAGGAACTCGACGACCGCCGGGTCCCGGCCGGTGAGCGGACGCAGGCGCTCGACCCAGTGCGGATTCGCGAGGCACCGCACGTCGAACACGAAATCCGCATCCGGCGGAAGCCCGTACTTGTAGCCGAAGGAACTGACGAGGACCTTCATGCGGCGGCGCGGCCGACCAACCGCAACATCGTCTCGCAGAGCTCCGCGTCCGTGTCCGCGCGCCGCAGCATCTCGCGGTTCTCCGGCACGCCGAACACCCGCGCCAGCGCCCCGAGTATCTCCAGGTGACGCCGCGCCTCGGCTTCGGGAACGACCAGCACGAACAGCAGATCCACCGGTCGCCCGTCGGGCGCATCGAGATCGAGCGGCGCGGCGAGGCGCAGCAGGGCGCCGAGGGGCCGGTCGCAGGCCATCCGGCAATGCGGGATCGCCACACCGTCGCCCAGGCAGGTGCTGCCCAGCCGCTCGCGGGCGAGGAGTTCCTCGAGCAGCCGCCGCGACTCCAGGGCCGGGTGCCTCTGGGCGACGCGCTCGCTCGCTTCTTCGAGGGCCGCCTTCTTCGACGCCGCCCGGTGGCCGGCACGGGCACAGGACGGCAGGAGAAGCTCGCGGAAATCGATCATCGACGACGCTGCCCCGACCCGGCGTCAGCGCACGTCTCAGCTCGCGCGAATGCGGTGGTCGTTGGCCTTTTCCTTGTGCTTGACCACCTGGCGATCGAGCTTGTCGAGCAATGCGTCGATCGCCGCATAGAGATCCGCGTCATCGGCGTTCGCGAACAGTTCGGCCCCGTTGGTATGGACCGTGGCCTCCGCACGCTGCACCAGCTTGTTCACCGAGAGGATCACGTGCACGTTGGTGATGTGGTCATCGTGGCGTTCCAGCCGGGTCATCTTGTTTCTGACGTAGGCCTTCAGTGCGTCGGTGACGTCGATGTGCCGTCCTGAAATGCTTAGCTGCATGAGACCTCCTTGCCCACCTTCACAGCCGAAAGTCACAGCGCCGAAGTCCCGCCGCGCCAGCGGCCGCCCGGCGGCTGCAACAAGTGTACACGCGGAGGCGTCCGACGTTTGAAACCCGACCGACCGCCGGCCGGCAACGAAACGCCGCCGCGCCCGATCACACGAGGCGCTTGCGCTGACTGGAAGGCGGCATCGACATCGAATCCCGGTACTTGGCGATGGTGCGCCTCGCGACCGCGATGTTCCGCTCCGCCAGCAGGGTCGCGATGCGGCTGTCCGAGAGCGGCCGGCGCGGATCTTCGTCCGCGACCAGCCGCCGGATCAGCGCGCGAATCGCCGTACTCGACACCTCGCCTCCGGTCAGCGTCCCGACATGGCTGGAAAAGAAGTACTTCAGTTCGAATGTGCCGCGCGGGGTGTGCATGTACTTGCGCGTGGTGACCCGCGAAATCGTGGACTCGTGCATCCCGACCGCCCCGGCGATCTCCGCGAGCCCCAGCGGGACCATCGCCTCCTCGCCGTGCTCCAGGAACGCCCGCTGGAACTCCACGATTTTCGAGGCCACCGCCAGCAGGGTCTCGCCCCGGTTGCGCAGGCTTTTCAGGAACCAGCGCGCCTCGCGCAGGTTGTCCCGCAGGAAGGCGTTGTCGGGACTGTTGTCTCCGCGCCGCACCAGGCAGGCGTAGTCCCCGTTGATCCGTACCCGCGGCAACGCGTCGGCATTGAGTTCGACGACCCAGCGATGGCCGTCCCTGGACACGAACACGTCGGGCTCGACGTATTCCCCGGCGAAGTCGCCGACGGCGGAACCCGGGCGGGGATGCAGCGAACGCACCAACTCCAGGGCCGCCCCGAGTTTGTCGTCGGGCAGCTTCGACCGCCGCGCCAGGGCGCCGCGGTCCCGCGCGGCCAGGGCGTCGAAGCAGTCCGCGACGAGCATCAGGGCCGCGCGGCGATGGGGTACTTCGGCGGGTAGCTCCGCCAACTGCAGGAGCAGGCACTCGCGCAGGTCCCGCGCGCCGATCCCCGCCGGCTCGAACTGTTGGACGAGCTTCAGCATGGCTTCCACTTCCCCGACCTCGACGGACAGGTCCAGGGCAATGTCGTCTGTTTCCGCCGTCAGCATGCCGTCGCCGTCTATCGCGTGCACGATCGCCGCGCAGATGCCCCGATCCCGCGCCGAGACGGGAACCAGGTTGAGTTGCCACAGCAGGTAGTCGGTCAGGGACTCGGCGGCGCCGGCGAAGTCCCGGTCCCGCTCGGCCGGCGGCGTGCCCCCCGGGGGCGGCGCGTGGTAGATGTCGTCCCAGCTCGTGTCGACCGGGAGCTCGGAGGGAATTCCGGCGCTCTCGAACGAGACCTCCCCGGCGGGGTCGTGCGTCCCGTCGGCCATGGACGCGCCATCCTGCTCCCACGGGTCATCCGCAGCCCCCAGGACCTCCGCTGCGTCGGCTTCGACGCCCGCGCGGTCGTCCTCGCGCTCGGCCTCGCCCTCGCCGTCCTCGGTGTCGTCCGGATAGTCGAGCATCGGGTTGCTCTCGATGGCTTTCCGAACCTCCTGGGCGAGTTCGACGGACGAGAGCTGCATCAGGCGTATCGCCTGCTGCAACTGCGGCGTCATCGTGACCTGCTGGCCGACCCTGAGGGACAGCGAGGGCTTCATCCGTCGAACCTGGAAATCATGGTTGTGGGAGTTTCCCGGACTTTACGTCCACACGGCAAGTCGGGCACCCCCGGCCAACCGCCGCTACAACTCGAAGCGCTCGCCGAGGTACACGCGCCGGACGGTGTCGTTCGACAGGATCGTCTCGGCATCGCCCTCGGCGATGATGTGGCCTTCGTTGACGATGTAGGCCCGGTCGCAGATGTCCAGCGTCTCGCGAACGTTGTGGTCGGTAATGAGGATCCCGATCCGCCGCCGGGCGAGACCCTGGATTTCCCGCTTGAGGTCCTCCACGGAGATGGGGTCGATGCCGGCAAACGGCTCGTCGAGAAGGATGAACGCCGGCTCGCTCGCCAGCGCACGCGCGATCTCCAGCCGGCGCCGCTCTCCCCCGGACAGGCGTTCTCCGAGGGTCCCGCGGATGCCGTCCAGGCGGAACTCCTCCAACAACCGCTCGACCAGCCGGTGCCGCTCGGCCCGACCGAGGCCGCGCCGCAGCTCCGCGATGGCCTTGAGGTTGTCCTCCACGGACAGGCGGCGAAACACGCTCGCTTCCTGCGGCAGGTAGCCAATTCCGGCGCGCGCCCGGTCGTGCATCGCCGCCCGGCTCAGGTCCGCGCCGTCGAGCAGGATCCTACCCTCGTCCATCCGGACCAGGCCCACGATCATGTAGAAGCAGGTGGTCTTGCCGGCGCCGTTCGGGCCAAGCAACCCCACGATCTCCCCACTCGCCAGCCCCAGCGTGACATCGTCGACCACTGCGCGGTCGCGGTAGCGCTTGCGGAGGCCGGCGGCGGACAGCTCGGCCATCGCGCTAGCGGGGGGGCGCCCCGCGCTCGGTGGCGGGCTCCGGCTGCCAGATCATTTCCACGCTCCCTTCGCCGTCACCCTCCGCGTCGATCCGGCCCTCCCGAAGGTCGTAGTGGATGGTCTCGGCGCGGAACTCGCTGCGTTCCTGGGTCAGGTGGGCGCGTCCCGTGAGCTCCACCCGTTCCTCCAGCACGTGGTACACGATCAGCCGCGCATCGGCCCCGACCGGCTCGGCGCCGGACCGCTGTCGGTAGCGCGCCGGACTGCCTTCCGCCGTGACGCGCACGACCTGGTCGCCGTCGTACTCGATGACCATCCGGTCGGCCTCGACCAGCATCGTGCCCTGCTCCATGCGCACGTCGCCGGTCAGTATGGTGCGTCCCTTCGCGTCGACGTCCGCATGATCCGCGCGCCAGTGAATCGGCTGCTCCCGGTCATGGCCCTCGGGCGCGACCTGCAGTCCATGCGCGGTTGCCGACGCGAGGCACAGGAGTCCGAGCGCTGCTACTTGGGCGCCCGGGCGCAGCCCCGCGGCGCGCCCGGCGCGGCATGCATGGTGTCCTCGGCCCCGGAACTGGCTCATGTGGCCACTCAAGTGCCTACTCATGTGCAGCGTCATGTGCAGACGCGTGCTGCTCAGGGACCGCCGGCGTCCCGGCGCGGGACGGCGACGATGTGGACCCTCTGCCCGGGCGCGGAGGACAACTCCAGCCACCCGCGCTCCAAGTCTCCTTCGAAACCCGCGGCGGTGCTGCGCCGGCCGGGCGCCTCGATCATAACAGGTCGGTCCGTACGGGCGTATTGGCGCTCCGGGTAGACGTGCAGCGCGACCGTGCTGACGACCAGCGCGCCCCCCGCGCCGAGGTCGCGCTCGAGCACGACGCTCTCGCGGAGCACGAGCTGCTCTTCGAGCGTCCCGGACGGTCCGGGGACCGTGCTCAGCACGCCGCGTCGCGCCGACACCCGCCACGGCGGCGCCCCCGGGCTGTGCAGTTCCAGCGCCGGGCGGTCGAGCGTCGTGACACCGTCCCGCTCGTACTGACGCAGCTCCCTGGCAGCGATCCGGTACTCGATGCCGCCGTCGTCCCGAAACTGCGTGATCAGCGCCCCGTCGATGAACACGTCCGGCTCGTCCCGGAGCTCCGGCGGCAGGTCCGGCGCCGGGGTTTCTCCGGACTGCAGGAAGACCAGCGCGAAGACCAGCGCGGCCCCGGCTCCTCCTCCCCAGCGCCAGCCACGCGCGTCGGACCAACGGCGACGGGAACGGAGCGGCCGGTGACGTTGGCTCCATGCGAGGGCGGTGTGGCTGGCCTGGAGGCGGCGCCGATGCCCGGCGTGGGCGAACGGCGTTCGCGTTGCGAGGCACCGGACCGGCTTTGGGGCGCGCACGGGCAAGGGCTACCGTTGGGGCGCCGGCGACCCCCGGCGCCGCCCCCCGCGACGGGACGCGTCGAGTGCATCTTCCCAGAGCCCCCTGGCGACGAGGATCAGGTGGCACGCCTCGCGCACGGCCCCGGCCCCCGGGCGCGCCTCCGTGACGTAGTCCGCCTCCCCCGCCACCGCGGGGTGCGCGCCGGGCACGCCGATCCGGAAACCCACGCGATCGAACAGCGCCAGGTCAGCGATGTCGTCACCCACGTGCGCCATGCGTTCCGGCGCCACCGCCGCGGCTCCACACAACGCCGCCAGTGCCCGGGCCTTGTCCTCCACGCCTTGGTAGACATGGACGATCCCGAGTTCCCGGGCGCGTCGTTCGACCGCTGGCGAGTCTCGCCCCGACACGATGGCCACCGGGATGCCGGCCGCCTGCAGCATCTTTACCGCCGCACCGTCCTGCGCATGAAACGCCTTGATCTCCACGCCGCCGTCCGAGTAGTGCAGGCGCCCGTCCGTGAGCACGCCGTCCACGTCCAGGATCAACAGGTCCACCTCGCGTGCGCCCGCCAGGACAGGCTCCGGGAATCCGCATTGATCACCCGTTCCAGTCACGCCTGGTGGTAGAGCAGCACCATGTAGCCGATCCATGCGAGCACCATGACCGAGCCCTCGAACCGCGTGATGACGGGCCGCGAGCCGATCGCGTAGGCGAACAGGACGAGCAGCGCCGTCAGCGCCGCCATCATGCCGAAGTCGCGCCACAGCACGTGCGCCTCGATGCCCACCGGATACACGAGGCCGGGTACGGCCAGCACCGCCAGGATGTTGAGGATGTTCGACCCGACGACATTGCCGATGGCGATGTCCGGGTGCCCCTTGATCGCGGCGCTGAGCGTCGCGGCCAGCTCCGGCAGGCTCGTGCCCACGGCAACGACCGTCAGGCCGATCACGAGCTCGCTCACGCCGAGCAGGCGCGCGATTTCCGTGGCGGCCCACACCAGCATCCAGGCCGCGGCAAGCAGCACCGCCAGCCCGATCGCGGTCCAGAGCAGGGCCCGCGCGGGGGTCATGCTCGGCAGTTCCTCGACTTCCTCCTCAAGCGTCTCGCGAATGCCGTGGGCCGCGCCCCGCTGCTTGCGCATGAGTCTGTGCATCACCAGCCAGAGGCCGGCGAGCAGCACCAGTCCGTCGAACGTGCCGAGCCACAGGTCGAAGAGGCAGATCAGCGCCAGGAGGGTCGACGCAATGAGCCACGGCAACTCCAACCTCAGCACTCCCGGCGCAAAGGGCAACGGCGCGACCATGGCCGTCACCCCGAGGACGAGTCCGATGTTGGCGATGTTCGAGCCGATCGCGTTGCCGATGGCCAGGGAGGAGGACTCCCCGAGCGATGCCGCCAGCGCCACCAGGATCTCGGGCGCCGACGTCCCCAGGGAGACGACGGTCAGTCCGATAAGGACCTTCGAGACGTTCAGGTTGGTGGCGGTGGCCGCGGCCCCGGAGACGAATCGGTCCGCGCTCCAGATCAGCGCGACGAACCCGGTTATCAGTGCCAGTATCGGAACCCACATCGGGGATCACCGGCTCCGGGGTTGGCCTGTCGCTCCAGCATTGCAGCGGTGGACGGCGGGGTCACGCGACCGGGCGCCGGCGGCGCCGCCCGGCCTGGGACTCTTCGCGATCGGCCATCGCTCACAAGTTTCTCCAGTATCGCTGCGCTTTCGTGCGTTACCATCCAAGGGGTCCAAACGACTGCACGACCGCCACCGCCACGGACCGATGCGGGAGGAGTGCGCCGTGGCGAGCCGTCACGCCCGGCGGTCGCCCTCCGCGCCCGGTCGTCGCTTCGGGCATGTTAACGTGAATCGCCCGCCGCCAAGCCGACCGGGATCCGGGGACGGGCTCCTGGGACGGGCTCCGGGGACAGGCTCCGGGACAGGAAGGAACCGAAGAGAGAATGCAGGAATCCATCGCCGGACTGGTGCGCGCCCACGTCGCGGACGCGGACGTCGAGGTCCGGGCCGACGGCAACCACTTCAAGGTGACCGTCACGAGTGCCGCATTCGCCGGACTCGGCCGCGTACGCCGGCAGCAACTCGTGTACCAAGCCATCGGACACCTGATACGCGACGGTTCCGTCCACGCGGTGACGATCGACGCGGTCACCCCGGACGAGGCCCGGCGCGCGGGGACCCCGGGGGGAGGTTCCCAGGAACCGCGGGGCTGACCGAGAGCGGCCTTGGACAAGCTCGTCATACGCGGCGGCACGCCCCTCTCGGGAGAACTGGCGGTGTCCGGCGCCAAGAACTCCGTGCTCCCGATCCTGGCCGCCGCACTCCTGGCCGATGCCCCGGTACGCGTGCACAACGTCCCGCGTCTCCGGGACGTGTCCACGATGACCGCCCTGTTGCGCAACCTCGGCGCCGACGTGTCCGGCGAAGACACCGTCGTCGAGGTCGCGCGGTCCGCACTGTCCGGCTACCGCGCGCCGTACGAACTCGTGCGGACCATGCGCGCGTCGTTCCTGCTCATGGGCCCGCTCCTCGCCCGTTTCGGCCGCGCCGAGGTCTCCCTGCCGGGCGGCTGCGCCATCGGCCCGCGCCCGGTCGACCAGCACCTGAAGGGCTTCCAGGCGATGGGCGCCAAGGTCGAACTGGAGGACGGCTACGTCAAGGCGCGGGCGCCCCACGGCCTGCGCGGGTGCAGGATCGCCTTCGACGTCTCCACCGTGGGCGGCACCGAGAACCTGCTGATGGCGGCAACGCTGGCCCGCGGCACCACGCGGATCGAGAACGCGGCCCGGGAACCGGAAATCGTGGACCTTGCCGAGTGCCTCATCGCCATGGGCGCCCGCGTCCACGGGCACGGAACCCCCGTCATCGAGGTCGAGGGCAGTCCCACCCTCGGCGGCTGCGAGCACCACGTCATGCCCGACCGGGTGGAGGCGGGAACCTACCTCATCGCCGCGGCGGCCACGCGCGGCGACATCCGCCTGCGGGACGTGCGCCCGTCCTCCCTGCGCGCCGTACTCGACAAGCTGCGCGAGGCCGGCGCCACGATCGAGGTCGGACCCGGCCGGATCGCCCTCGACATGGGCGGCGCGAGACCCCGGGGCGTGGACATCCAGACCGCGCCCTACCCCGGCTTCCCGACGGACATGCAGGCCCAGTTCCTGGCCATGAATACCGTGGCCAGCGGCACGAGCCGCGTGACCGAAACGATCTTCGAGAACCGCTTCATGCATGTGAACGAGCTGCTGCGCCTCGGCGCCAGGGTGCGGCTCGAGGACCAGCGCACGGCCATCGTGCGCGGCGTCACCCGGCTGCGCGGCGCGCCCGTCATGGCGACGGACCTGCGGGCCTCCTTCGGACTGGTGGTCGGCGCCCTGCTGGCGCGGGGCGAGACCGTGATCGCCCGCATCTACCACATGGACCGGGGCTACGAGCGCATCGAGCGCAAACTCGGCGCGCTCGGCGCGGACGTCCGCCGCGTGCCCGGTTCCGGCGGCATGCCGTGATCGCCCGCCTCGTTACGTCGGCAGCGGACTTCGATATCGCGCTGGCACGGCTCGCGTACTGGGACGACGCCCGGGACGACGCCGTGGAACGGGCGGTGGCGGAGATACTGCGGGCCGTCGGAGAACGCGGCGACGCCGCGGTGCTCGAGTACACGGAGCGCTTCGACGGCGTCGCGGCCGACAGCGTCGCGCAGTTGCGTCTCCAGCCGGAACAGATGGCCGACAGCCACGCCCGGCTGCCCCATCCCGACCGGGCGGCGCTCGAAGCCGCCGCCGCGCGGATCCGGCAGTTCCACGAGCGCCAGCTCGAGGACGCGGCGGCCTTCGAGTACGACGACGGCATCGGCAACCGCCTCGGTCAGCGCGTGGTACCCCTCGACCGGGTGGGCGTCTACGTCCCCGGCGGTCAGGCGACGTATCCCTCGAGTGCGCTCATGACGCTCGTGCCCGCGCGCGTCGCCGGCGTCGGCCAACTGATCGCCACCGTCCCCACGCCCAACGGCGCACGCAGCGACCATCTGCTGGCCGCCCTGCACGTCGGCGGCGCCGACCTCGTGTTCACCATCGGCGGCGCCCAGGCGATCGGGGCCCTGGCCTTCGGCACCGCCACGATCCCGCGGGTGGACAAGATCGTCGGCCCGGGCGGTGCGTACGTCGCCGCGGCCAAGCGCCAGGTGTTCGGACGCGTCGGCATCGACGGCATCGCCGGCCCGAGCGAGATCGTCATCGTCGCCGACGGCACGGTCCCGGCCCGCTGGACGGCGCTCGACCTGTTCGCACAGGCGGAGCACGACGCCGCCGCCCAGGCGCTGCTCCTGTGCCCGGACCCGGATTACCTCGAGGCCGTAGCCCGCCAGATGGAAGCGTTGCTGCCAGACATGACGCGCCGCGCCACGATCTCGGCCTCGCTGCGCGCGCGCGGCGCCCTCATCGGGACACGCGATCTCGACGAAGCCGTGGAAGTCGCCAACCGCCTGGCGCCCGAGCACCTGCAGCTCGCCGTCGCGGACCCCGAGGCCCTGCTGCCGCGGGTGCGGCATGCCGGGGCGATCTTCCTCGGCGGCCATGCCGCCGAAGCGCTCGGCGACTACAGCGCCGGGCCGAGCCACGTCCTGCCGACCTTCGGCACCGCGCGCTACGCGTCGCCCCTGGGCGTGAACGATTTCCGCAAACGCAGTTCGATCATCGGCATCTCGGCCGCGGGCGCGCCCGCGCTGGCCCGCACGGCCGCCGCCATCGCCCGTGCCGAAGGCCTCGACGCGCACGCGCTGTCCGCCTTGGCCCGTGTGGAGGAGGCCCGTGTCGAGGAGGCCCGTGTCGAGGAGGCCCGTGTCGAGGAGGCCCGTGTCGAGGAGGCCCGTGTCGAGGGGGCTCGCGTCGAGGACGTCTGAGGCCGGTCGCGCGCCGGCGCGCGGGGCCCCTCGCGGGGGCACGTCGCGCGAGGCGTGCCCGCTCGACTCCATGGCGCTATAGTCCGGCGCCCGTGATCACTCCCACCGCCGTCCACGAGCAACATCTCGCGCAGCGGGACTTCCGGCGCGACCCGGCGCAGGACGCCGCCCTGCGCGAACTCGACGCACTGCACCGCAAGCTCGCGTCGGCCGCGTCCCCGCCGCGGCGGCTCGCGGCGCGGCTGCGCCGCCGGACGCCACCCGTCGAGGGCCTGTACCTGTGGGGCGGCGTGGGACGCGGCAAGACCTACCTGATGGACCTGTTCTTCGAGTGCCTGCCGTTCGAGGCCAAGCTCCGCCTCCACTTCCACCGCTTCATGCTGCGCGTGCACCACGACCTGCGCCGCCTGGCGGGTATCGCGAACCCCCTGTCCCGCGTGGCGCAGGACATGGCCGAAGAAGCGCGGGTCCTGTGCTTCGACGAGTTCTTCGTGTCGGACATCGGCGATGCGATGATCCTCGGCGAACTGGTCGGCGCACTGTTCGAGCGCGGCGTGACCCTGCTCGCCACGTCCAATGTCGAGCCACGGCGCCTTTACGAGAACGGGCTGCAGCGGCGGCGCTTCCTGCCCGCCATCGACCGCATCGAGGCCCACATGCAGGTGCTGCACCTCGATGGCGACACGGACTACCGGCTGCGCGTGCTGTCGAATGCGGACACCTATCACTGGCCGGCGTCCACCGCCGCGGAGCAGCGCCTGGCGGAGTGTTTCGCCGCCCTCGCTCCCCAGCCGCCCAGGGACGCGGAGCGTCTGGAAGTGAACGGACGCGAGATCCGGACCCGGCGCCGCACGGACGACGTCGCATGGTTCGACTTCGCGGAACTCTGCGAGGGACCCCGCAGCCAGAACGACTACATCGAGCTGTCGCGCGAGTTCCACGCGGTGGTGGTGAGCGGCGTCCCGGTGTTCGACCCGACGCGCGAAGATGCCGCACGCCGGTTCATCGGGCTCATCGACGAACTGTACGATCGCAACGTCAAGCTGGTGCTCTCGGCGGAGGGCGCGATCGGCGACCTCTACCGGGGCGAGCGCCTGCGCGCGGAGTTCGAACGCA
This sequence comes from Pseudomonadales bacterium, assembly GCA_963664635.1. GTDB lineage: Bacteria > Pseudomonadota > Gammaproteobacteria > Pseudomonadales > Azotimanducaceae > VXNE01. Next base: position 4,410,655 of record OY761542.1, read on the forward strand.
CCGCCAGCCGCCTCCGGGAAATGCAGTCGCTCGAGTACCTCGGCCGCTCCCACAAACCTTGATCGGCGGCGTGCTCCTTCGATAGAATCCGCGCGCTCCTGGGCCGGACCCTCCACATGAAGACCGTCAGCACGCGTCCTCGGGATGTCGAGCGCGCGTGGTACGTAATCGACGCCGAGAGCCAGACGCTCGGCCGCCTGGCGACCGCGATCGCGCATCGCCTGCGCGGCAAGCACAAGGCCGCCTACACGCCGCACGTCGATACGGGCGACTATGTCGTGGTGGTCAACGCCGAGAAGGTGCGCGTGACCGGCAACAAGGCCACCGCAAAGACCTACTACCGTCACTCCGGGTACCCGGGGGGCATCAAGGCGACGCGTTTCGACGAAATGCTTGAGAAGCATCCGGAGCGGGTCATCGAAAAGGCCGTCAAGGGCATGTTGCCGCACAATCCCCTGGGGCGCGCGGTATTCCGCAAGCTCAAGGTGTACGCCGGCCCAGATCACCCACATTCGGCACAGCAGCCGAAGCCGCTGGCGCCGTAGCTCCGGCGCGCGGCCAAGGCGGTCCCGGTTTTGTAGAGGACGAGCATGGCACAGGGCATGGCACAGGGCTTGGCGGGGGGCTTGGCAGGAGAACAGCACTACGGCACCGGCCGCCGCAAGAGTTCCACCGCGCGGGTGTTCGTACGGCCCGGAAACGGTCGTATTCTCGTGAACGAGCGGCCGGTGGACGAGTACTTCGGGCGTGAGACCGCACGCATGATCGTACGCCAGCCGCTCGAAGTGGCCGGGGCGCTGGACCGGTTCGACATAACGGTGACGGTCAAGGGCGGCGGGTCGTCCGGGCAGGCCGGCGCCATCCGGCACGGCATCGCCCGCGCCCTCGTGGACTACGACGAAACCCTGCGGAGCAGCCTGCGGCAAGCCGGCTTCGTGACCCGCGACGCGCGGGAGGTGGAACGCAAGAAGGTCGGGCTGCGCAAGGCTCGCAAGCGGCCGCAATACTCGAAGCGGTGAGCCGCGACGAGGTCCATCGGGCGGTTTCCGGGAACCCCATGACCACACCGCGGGAGCACGGCGGGAGAGGCTTGGCTTGAGCGACGAGACCATCAACACCGGGCGCCGGTACTTCCTGATCGCTTCGACCACGGCCATCGGCGGCGTGGGCGTGATCGGGGCGGCCGTACCCTTCGTCAAGGCGTGGATGCCGAGCGCCAAGGCGAAAGCGCTCGGAGCGCCCATCCGCATCGACATCGGGAAGCTCCGCCCCGGCGAGCTTCTCGGCCCCATACCCGCGTGGCGCGGCCAACCCGTGTTCGTCGTCTATCGCGCCTCGGATTCCCTCGCGTTGCTCGAGTCCGATACGGCCGACCTGGCGGATCCGGACTCCGAGAACACCGACATGCAACCCGACTACGCCCGCAACCCATGGCGTTCGAGGCGGCCGGAGATCGGCGTCTATCTCGGCCTCTGCACGCATCTCGGCTGCTCTCCCAAGTACTACGGCGAAGTCCAGCCCGAGACGTTCGACACGGACTGGCAGGGCGGTTTCTTCTGCCCCTGCCACGGCTCCCGCTTCGACCTCGCCGGCCGGGTGGTCAAGAGCGTGCCGGCGCCGGACAACCTGCCCGTGCCGCCCCACTTCTTCGAGACGGACGACGTGATCGTCATCGGTCTGGACGCGGAGACCGCCTGATGGCCGAGACGGATACCGGCGCGCCCGGCCGCCTGACGCGTTTCGTGGCATGGCTCGACGAGCGCATGCCGCTGACGGAGACCATCGAGTACCACGCGACGAAATACTACGCGCCGAAGAACTTCAACTTCTGGTACTACTTCGGCGTCCTGGCGATGGTCGTGCTCGTCATCCAGATCCTCTCCGGCATCTGGCTCACGATGTCCTACGTGCCGAGCGGGGACGGCGCCTTCGCGTCCGTCGAGTACATCATGCGCGACGTGGAGTACGGCTGGCTCATCCGCTACCTGCATTCCACCGGCGCCTCGGCGTTCTTCCTGGTCGTCTACCTGCACATGTTCCGCGCCCTGGCGTACGGCTCGTACCGCGCGCCACGGGAGCTGCTGTGGCTCATCGGCATGGCCATCTACCTCGTGCTGATGGCGGAAGGATTCTTCGGCTACGTCCTGACGTGGGGCAACATGTCGTTCTGGGCGGCGCAGGTCATCGTTTCGCTGGTCGGCGCCATTCCCTTCGTCGGACCCGAACTGATGGAGTGGGTCCGCGGCGACTACGGGATGTCCGAGATCACGCTGAACCGCTTCTTCGCGCTGCACGTCGTCGCGCTGCCGCTGGCCCTGGTCGCACTGGTGTTCCTCCACGTCGTCGCGCTGCACCACGTGGGCTCGAACAACCCCGACGGGGTCGACATCAAGAAGCACAAGGACGCCCAGGGCGTGCCGCTCGACGGTATCCCCTTCCATCCGTACTACACGGTGCACGACCTGATGGCGACCATCGGCTTCCTCATCGTGTTCTGCGCGATCGTGTTTTTCGCCCCGGAGATGTTCGGGTACTTCATCGAGAAGCCGAACTTCGAGGAGGCGGATCCACTGAAGACCCCCGAACACATCGCGCCGGTCTGGTACTACACGCCTTTCTACGCCATGCTGCGGGCGGCCACGTTCCCGCTGTTCGGCCTGTCCGCCAAGTTCTGGGGTCTCGTCGTCATGGCGGTCGCCATCGTGATCCCGGCGATCCTCCCCTGGCTGGACCGCGGGAAGGTGCGCTCGATCCGGTACAAGGGACTGCTCTCCAGGCTGATGCTGGCCATGCTCGTCGTCAGCTTCATCGTGCTCGGCTATCTGGGCACCATCCCGCCGTCGCCCACGGCCACGGCCCTGGCGCAGGTCTTCACCGTGCTCTATTTCGCCTATTTCCTGCTGATGCCGTGGTACTCGCGCATCGACCGCACCAGACCCGTGCCGGATCGCATCCCGTGACCGCACGAGCCCGCGCACTGCTCTGCGCCTGCCTGACTGCCGGCCTCACTGCCGGGATGGCGCTGCCGGCCTCCGCCGCCACGACGGACTGGCCCATGCAGCCCATGGAACCCGACCTGCACGACAAGCCGTCCCTGCAGCGCGGACTGTCGCTGTACGTCAACTACTGCCTCGGGTGCCACTCGCTGAAGTTCCAGCGCTACCAGCGCACCGCCGACGACCTCGGCATCCCGCACGAACTGTTCCTCGAAAACCTGGTGTTCACCGGGCAGAAGATCGGCGGCCTGATGGCGACGTCGATGCCCGAGGAGGAGGCCAAGGCGTGGTTCGGGGCCAAGCCGCCCGATCTGACCATGGTCGCCCGCCTGCGCGGCGTCGAGTGGCTCTACAACTACCTGAATACCTTCTATCTCGACCCCACCCGCCCCTTCGGGGTGAACAACATGGTGTTCGAGAACGTCGGCATGCCCCATGTGATGATGGACCTGCAGGGCGTACAGCGCGAGGTGTGCCGGGGCTTCAGGCCCGTGGACCTGCTCGACGGCGAATCGGTGATCGTCACCGAGCGCGAGCCGCACTGTTTTCTCGAAGTCGACGAAGGCTCCGGCAAGTTCAGTGCCGAGGAGTTCGACGGCGCCGTCTACGACATCGTCAACTTCCTGTACTACTCCGGTGAACCGACCCGCCTGGAACGGGAGCGACTGGGCGTCTACGTCCTGCTCTTCCTGGCGCTGCTGTTCGTCTTCGCGTATCTGCTCAATCGCGAATACTGGAAGGACGTCCACTGATCCTGCGCGAGGTGCCAATGAGCGTCCTGACTAGGCGAGGCTCGATGACCCTGTTTTCGGATGCGTCCGACCACCAGAGCCACCGGGTGCGGATGGTCGTGGCCGAGAAAGGCATCAACGTCGAAATCGTCGACGTCGATCCACGCCACAAACCGCAGGAACTGGGGCAGATCAACCCCTACAACACGTTGCCGACGCTCCTGGACCGCGAACTCGTGCTGTACGAGAGCACGGTGATCATGGAGTACCTCGACGAGCGCTTTCCCCATCCGCCGCTGCTCGCCGTCTATCCGGTCGCCCGGGCGCAGAGCCGGCTCCTGATGCACCGCATCGAGAAGGACTGGAGCCGACGCGTGAACCTGCTCATGGCCGGGAGGGGGCGCGCGGAGTCCCTCGCCAGGGCGCGCAAGGATCTGAGCGAGAGTCTGCTCGCCGTGGCCCCGGTGTTCAGCAGCCAGTCGTTCTTCATGAGCGACGAGTTCACCCTCGTCGACTGCTGCGTGGCGCCCATCCTGTGGCGGCTGAAGGCCATGGACATCAAGCTGCCCGAGCGTTCGACGCGGGCCATGCGCCAGTACATGCGGCGCATCGCCGAGCGGGAGTCGTTTCGGCGCAGCCTCACCGAAACGGAAGTCGAAATGCGGGAGTGACGTGCGCCCGCACCGCCCCTACCTGATACGCGCGCTGATCGACTGGATCGTCGACAACGGCTGGACGCCACACCTGCTGATCGCCGCGGACGTCGACGGCGTCGAGGTCCCCCGCGACCATGTCCAGGACGGCCGCATCGTACTGAACATCTCCGCCCGGGCGGTGCGCGGCTTCGTCTGCGCCGACGACGCCGTGTCGTTCGACTCCCGTTTCGGCGGTCGTCCGTTCCACGTCGTCGCGCCCATGGCGGGCGTCGTCGCGGTCTACGCGCGGGAGAACGGCGCGGGCCTGGCATTCCAGGGCAGCCACGTGTCTGGCGGCTTCGCCGCCGCGGCACCGGCAACCGATGCGGCCGGCACCAATCCATCGGCAAGCCCGACCGGTCGGCGAGAGGAAACGCCGCCGGACTCCAGGCGCCCTCCCCGTGCGAAACGGGGCGGACCGAAACTCACCGTCATCGACTAAGAAACCTCCGATCAACCCCATCCACGGGCTTGATCGGGTCAGCCGCCGGGTCGACGTATTCGAACGCCTTGACGACCTTCTGAACGCCGACCACCGAGCGCGCCACGCTGGCGGCCGAGTCTCCCTGCACACGGGTGACGAGACCCATCAGGTAGACGACATCGTTGCGTATGACGACCTTGATGCGGTCCGCGTCGACCTCCTCGCTCGCGACGAGGCTGCCCTTCACCTTGATGCCCAGCAGGCGGTCGTTGAGCCTCGACACCGTGGTGATCGGCAGGCCCACCTCGATCTCGTTGTGGATCCGGCGGACCCTGCGCACCTGCTCGTCGACCGCGCGCCGTGCCTCCCGCTTGAGAGACTCTTCGGAGACCAGACCGGTCAGCAGCACGACTCCGTTGAAGCTGGTGACCCGAATCTGGCTCTCCCGCAACGGTTCGCTGGCCTCCCGGATGACCCGCGCAGCCGCCCTCTCGATCCCTTCGTCGTCAAAGATGACCCCGGGGGTTCGGGCGCCCGGATCATGGCCGGTGAGGGTCGCGCAGGACATCGCGCAGAGCGACAGCGCGACGCACAGGCCGCGGGCAAGCGCCCGTACCCCTCCAGGGAAGCTCCGATCAAGAGCCGCCCTGGTCACGATCAGCAGAGAATGCATCGGGTATCCACTCGACGTTCGCGAAAAAGTGTGTCCCGGACATCGACACCACGTCAAATCGCGACGTGTCCGAAGAGTAGCGGGGGTGCTCCGCGAGATACGCCTCCGCGGTGCGCGCCAGTCGACGCTGCTTGCGGCGGTCGACGGACGTGGCGCCGTCCTCCCAGGCGCCCGGCCCCCGCAGCCGCACCTCCACGAACACCAGCACGGCGCCGTCGCGCATGACGAGGTCCAGTTCGCCCCACGGTCTGGCGTAGTTCCGGGCCAGGGTCGTCAGGCCGCGCCGGCGCAGGAAGCGTTCCGCGCGGCGCTCCGCGCGGCGGCCGGCCCGCCCGGCGCGGCGGCCGCCCGTCGGCCGCCGGCTCACCCGCCCGGCGGCGCGGCCGGCGGCAGGGGACGGAAGTTCCCGTCCCGCACCACGGCCCACGCGGGTTCCCGGCGGATCGAGCCGTCGCCGGCCAGCCCGAGCGTCCCGGAGCCGCCCATGATCCGATGCTCCCCGGAGGCGAGCCAGGACAGGCGGTTGACGATGCGAAACGCGTCCACGCCGAAGGCGAACAGCGACTCCGCAGGGCCGCGGACATTCGGAAACGGCCCCTGCAGGGCGCCTTTCAGCCGGGACGGGTAGAGGCGCCACGGCATGTCGCAGACACGCATGCCCTCCAGGGCGCGAGCGCCCTCCGGCAGCACCTGCGACGAGGCATAGACCGGCACGTCGGCGGCGTAGTGAAAGCGCAGCGCGGCGGCGAGCGAGTCCGCGTGGTCGCCGTCCAGCAGCGCGACGACGGCATCGACGTCCGCGCGGCGGCGCGGCGTGAACTCGACCTCCCTGCCGCCGAACAGTCGCGTGAGCGCCGTTCGTCTGGCCTGGCTTTCTTCGATCGCGAACGCTGCCCCCACCCCCGTCGTGACTTCCTTGATATCCGGGAAGACCCCGACGTCGACGAGTTCGACGGTGTCCGGCAGCCCTCCCTCCAGCGCGGCCAGCGCCCGCTCCGACCAGTCGGTTCGGGCACGGAACACCATGATCCGGCGCCGGCCGTCCGCCGCGGTCCGGCGCGCGAGCGCTCGCCCTTCGTCTTCCACGGCCAGGGCGAACTGGACCAGCCGCGGGGGGTCCGCGCGGCGGCCATCCGTGTCCGGCCTGGAAATCGAGTTCAGCGTCACGGTGGGGATGACCGGATCGAGGGCCCACATGCGCGCCACGTTCTCCTTGGACAGGGGACCCACGATGGCGTCCGCGCCGCCCGCCATGGCTTGCTCGTACAACGCGTCCACCGTTGCCGCGCCCGTGTCGTGGAGCACGACCGACTGCGACGGCAGCGGTCCCGCCGCGTAATACGCCGCCAGGAAACCGTCACGCACCCGTGCGCCGGCATTCGCGAGGCGTCCGGACAGCGGCAGCAGCAACGCGATCCGCCGGGGCGCCGGTGCGTCCAGCCCCAACGGCCGTGCAAGGGCCGCCGGATGGTCCGGGCGCCCCTGCCTCCAACCCCGCCACAGGGTGTGCTGGCGCGCCGGCGTCAGCGCGTCGCCGTAGGTCGCCAGGAACCGCCACCAGGCCCGTTCCGCGACCGTCGCGGCCATGCGTCCGCGCTCGACCAGCCGGTGGGTCTGCGCACGCGTCCCGTGACGCCAGATCGCGCGGCCCAGTGTCAGGGCGTCGGCCGAGGTCCCGGCGGCGAAGGTCAGGAGGCTCGCCACGGCGCCCGCGTAGTCGCCCCGAGCCGCCACGAGGTCGGCCCGCAGCGTGGCGAGACGAACGTGCCGGACAGCGGACGTGGCGGTGAGGGCATCGACCCTCGCGGCAGCCCCGTCGACGTCGCCGGCCGCGAACGCCAGCCCCGCGTCGAGCAGATCGAGCTGCCGCCGTTCGACGGTCTCGAAGGGCTGCACGGCGTCCGCGGCCGCGAGCGCATCCCGTGCGCTGCGCGCCGCCGCGACATCTCCCGCGTCGAGGAACGTCCATGCCGCCCGCATGCGGCCCGCCCGCATGCTCGCCGGCGCCGATGCCGCGTCGACGGGGAGCGCGACCGGCGCCGGCGTGTCGGCGGCGGTATCCCGCCCAGCGGTCCGGGACTGGCATCCCGCGGTGGCGATGAGCGCCAGCGCGGCCGTCCCGAGCGCAAGCGCCCGCATGGAGCGATGCTCCCGGGTCGCGTACGCTCTCGAGCGTCCGCCGCCGCGCACGAGCCGTCCAATGACAACGTCGAGGAACACCGGAACCCTGTACGTCGTGGCCACGCCCATTGGAAACCTGGAAGACCTCACCGTACGAGCGGCGGGAGTCCTCAAAGCGGTTGCGACAGTGGCCTGCGAAGATACCAGACGGTGCCGCATCCTGTTGCGGCACGTCGATGCGTCTCCGGACGAACTGCTCAGTCTGCACGACCAGAACGAAGCCGCCGCCACGCGCCGCGTCATGGCCCGACTGTCCGCCGGGCGGGACGTGGCCCTCGTCTCCGACGCCGGGACGCCCCGGCTCTCCGATCCGGGCTTCGAACTCGTGCGGGCGGCGCATCGGGCGCGGCTGACCGTCAGCCCCATTCCCGGGCCGAGCGCCTTGACCGCGGCGCTGTCGGCATCGCCCCTCGCCGCGACCCCCTTCACCTTCGAGGGCTTCCTCCCCGCCAGGAAAGGTCCGCGCAGACAGGTCCTGACGCACCTCCTGCGGCGGCCCGAGACGACGGTCTTCTTCGAGGCGCCGCACCGGCTCGCCAGGACGCTGGAGGACCTCCGCGAGCTCGGCGCCGGGGACCGCCCGATCACCGTCTGCCGGGAAATGACCAAGGCTTTCGAGACCATCGTCCACGGTCCGGTCGCAGAGGCGCTGACCCGCATCGGCCCCCTCAAGGGAGAGTTCGTGTGCGTGCTCGAAGGCTCCCGGGAACCCCCGCGCACCGCTGGCGAGTCGCTCCTCGACCTGCTCCTCGACGAACTCCCGCCCGCCCGCGCGGCCCGGATCGCCGCGCGCGCGACCGGCGAATCCCGCACGGCGCTGTACCGCCAGGCGACCCGGCGGCGTGGTAAGGTCCCACCGCGAGCCGGCCAGGCAGCCGCTGCGCCCGCGGACATGTCCCCGGGCGCGGAGGAAAGTCCGGGCTCCTCGGAACAGGGCGCCAGGTAACTCCTGGGGGGCGCGAGCCCACGGAAAGTGCAACAGAGAGCAGACCGCCGCGGCACCGAGCGAAATGCGAGGTCGCCGCGGCAAGGGTGAAAGGGTGCGGTAAGAGCGCACCGCGTTCGGCGGTAACGTCGGCGGCTAGGCAAACCCCGCCCGGAGCAAGGCCAAATAGGAATCCGCAGGGCGTGTTCCGCGCCGGATTCGGGTAGGCCGCAACAGGCGTCCGGCAACGGTCGTCCGCAGATGAATGGCTGCCCGCGCCACCGTCCAGGGACGGTCGGCGTCGACAGAACCCGGCTTATCGGCCGGCTCGCTCTCCATCCGCGTGTCAAAGGGCGTGTGCAAGGGTGTGTTCAAGCCTCGCCGCCGCGTCCGTCCACACCCCTGCCAAGTCCCAAAATACAGTCCGAAAATACCGGTTGACACCCTCCAGCGCCCTCTTATAGTAGCGGCAAGTGGGAAATTTTGGGTGAATGTGGGTGAAATTGTCAGGTTGTGGCAATCCCACCCGGACAAGCCATGTTTCGCGGCATCAACAGCGTGACCCTCGACACGAAGGGCCGGATGGCACTCCCCGCGCGTCATCGCGAGGCGATTCGGGCACGTTCCGCGGGCCGCCTGGTCACCACGATCGACCGCGACGAGCGGAGCCTGCTGATGTACGCGCTGCCGGACTGGGAGGCCCTCGAGGCGAGACTTCAGCAGATGTCCAACATTCGCGAGGCCGTGCGCCGCCTGCAGCGGATTCTGATCGGCCACGCGACCGACATGGAACTCGACGCCAACGGACGCGTCCTGCTCCCGCAGATGCTGCGGGACTATGCGCAGCTCGAGCGGAAGCTGGTGGTCGTCGGCCAGGGCAACAAGATCGAAATCTGGAGCGACGGCAACTGGCGGGACCGGATGGAGAAATGGCTCGGCGAAGACATGAGGGCCGCCCTGGACGAGGTCGGCGACATCGAGGGCCTGTCCATCTGATCGGTCCGCGCGGCGGGCCCCCGCGCCGTCGAGCAACGCCCGGGAGCCTGCGACGCAGCAGTGTTGCGCCAGCGAAACTGCCACCGCGACCGACAGGTCGCGCCAGGAGCTTGCGACGCAGCAATTTTGCGCCAGCAAAATTGCCACCGCGACCGGCAGGTCGCGCCAGCACGGAGGGCCGAGGTTGCGCCACGTCCCGGTACTACTGGATGAGAGCGTGACGGCCGTTGCCGCCGCGCCGGACGGCAGGTACGCCGATGCTACGTACGGCAGCGGGGGCCACAGCCGCGGGCTGCTCGAGCGCCTCGGGCCGGCCGCGCGGCTGCTCGTCCTCGATCGCGACGACGAGGCCATCGCGGACGCCCGCACGCTGGCGGCGCGAGACCCGAGGGTGCTGCCGCGGCAGGGACCCTTCTCGCGCCTGGACGCGATCGCCCGGGACGGGGGGATGCTGCCCCTGAACGGCGTGGTGATGGACATCGGCGTGTCCGCCCGTCAGCTCGAAACCGCCGGGCGCGGCTTCAGCTTCCTGCGTGACGGCCCGCTCGACATGCGCATGGATCGCAAGCAGGGCGTCACCGCGGCGCAATGGCTGAACTCCGCCGAAGAGGTCGAAGTCGCCGAGGTCCTGCGGCGCTACGGCGAGGAAACCGACGCGAAACGAATCGCCCGCGCCGTGGTCGCACGCCGGCCGCTCGAACGGACCGGGGACCTCGCGGCCGCGGTGGGGTCCGTGCGGCGCGGCGCCCGCGACGGAACGCACCCCGCAACCCGGGTCTTCCAGGCGGTCCGCATTCACGTCAACGACGAGCTGGCCGAACTCGATGCGGGTCTCGATGCCGCCTTCGCCGCGCTCGCCCCGAGCGGCCGCCTCGCCGTCATCACGTTCCACAGTCTCGAGCACCGCATGGTGCGCCGGCGATTCCGCGGCTGGACCCAGGGGGAACCCCTGCCCCGGCGGCTGCCGACGCGCGAACCGCCGCGCTGCAGCGCCCGGATGATCGTCCGCCGCGCCCGGCCTTCCGCCGCCGAGGTCACCGCCAACCCGCGCGCGCGCAGCGCGATGCTACAGGTCGTGGAGAAGACCGGAGAGCCCGTCGCATGAGTCCGGACCTGTCGAGCGCGCTGCGTCGCTGGGGCCCGGTGTTCGGGGTGTGCCTCCTCGCCGCGGCTTCCGGCATACAGGTCGCATCCCACGCACAGGACACGCGCCATTCGTTCCTCCGCCTGACCGCCGTGCAGCAGGAGCGGGACACGCTGCTGGCGGAGTACAGCCGGCTGCTGCTCGAGCGCGCCACCCTGTCGAGCTATCGCCACGTGGGCGAGATGGCGGAGGAGCGCCTCTCGATGCGGTTTCCCGAGCAGGTGACACCGGTGGTGCAGCGATGAGGTGGCGTCACCGCGCGCTCGTCGGGCTATTCGTGGCGGCCGCCGCGGCGTTGCTCGCGCGCGTCGCGCACCTGGCGGTGACCGAAAGCGACTTCCTGAAAAAGCAGGGCGAAGCCCGCGCCGTTCGCGTGGTCCCGATCCCGGTGCATCGGGGCATCATCTACGACCGCCACGGGGAGCCGCTTGCGGTCAGCACTCCCGTCTACTCGATCTGGACGGACCCGGGGCAGACGCCCATCCCTCCCGCCCGATTCGACGACCTCGCCCACGCCCTGGACCTGCCGCCCGAGCGCATCCGGAGGCGGCTCGAACGCAACGCGGACAGCCGCTTCGCCTACCTCAAGCGGCACGTCGACCCGACGACGGCCGACCGGGTGCGCGCCCTCGACATCGCCGGTGTCCGGTTCCGACGCGAATACCGACGTTTTTACCCCGCCGCCGAGACGACCGCGCACGTGGTCGGAATGACGAACATCGACGACACCGGTCAGGAAGGGGTCGAACTCGTCCTCGACGCCTTCCTGCGCGGCCGGCCCGGCGAGAAACGCGTACTGCGGGACCGCAACGGGCGGGCGGTGAAGGATCTGGCCTATCTGCGCGCGCCCGACTTCGGCAAGGACGTGATGCTGAGCCTCGATCTTCGGCTGCAGTTCTTCGCCTACAAGGAACTCAAGTCGGCGGTCGAACACAATCGCGCGAAGTCCGGTGCCATCGTGATGCTGGACGTGGCCACCGGAGAGGTGCTGGCCATGGCCAACCAGCCGTCCTACAACCCGAACAACGCGGTCGATCGCGGCTCGCCGGGCGTGCGCAACCGCGCGGTCACCGACACCTACGAGCCCGGCTCGACCATCAAGCCGCTGTCCGTGCTGGCCGCACTCGAAAGCGGCCGCTACTTCCCCGACACCCCCGTGGACACCGCGCCCGGATACGTCCGGGTCGGCAGCAAGCTCATCGAGGACCCGAGCGACCGCGGCCGCCTGACCCTCGCCGAAGTGCTCGCCAAGTCCAGCCAGGTCGGCGTCACGAAGGTCGCGCTGGACCTCCCGGAGCACGCCATCTTCGACGTGCTCGCGCGCGCCGGGCTCGGCGAAGTGCCCGGCACCGGCCTGCCGGGCGAGACCGTCGGCGTGTTCACTGCGCGCGACCTCGACAAGCCGATCGGGCGTGCGACGCTCGCGTTCGGCTACGGTCTGACGGTTACCCCGCTGCAGCTCGCACGCACGTACCTGACCCTCGCCACCGGCGGCGTGCGGCGGCCCGTGAGCGTCCTGCACGAAACCGCCAGGCCGCCGAGCGACCGTGTCTTCGACGCCCGCGACATCCGCGACGTGTCGCGCATGATGGAGCGGGTCGCGAGCGCCCAGGGCACGGCGCCGCGCGCACGCGTCGCCGGCCACCGGGTGGTGGGCAAGACCGGCACGACGCGCAAGATCTCGTCGGTCGGATACGACGACTCGCGCCACGTCGCGCTGTTCGCGGGCTTCGCACCCGCGCACGCCCCCCGCATCGTCGTGGTCGTCGTCATCGACGAGCCCGCGGCCGGCCCGATCGGCGGCGGCAGCGTCGCGGCGCCCGTATTCTCCCGGGTCGTCGCCCGGGCCCTGCGGATCCTCGGCGTCGCTCCCGAGGCCCACGCCGTCGCCGGCACCGTTCGGCCGCCCGAAACGGCCGGGGCGGGACGCCCGGCGGCGGTCCCGCCGAAGGTCGTCACATGACGGGCGCGAAGTCCCTGCGGCAGTTGTGCGGCGCCGGCGGCGACACCGTCGTCCGGGGCCTCGCCATCGATTCGCGGCGCGTCAGGCCCGGCGACCTCTTCCTCGCCCGGGCCGGCGCGGTGCACGACGGACACGAGCACGCCGCCGAGGCCGTGGCCCGCGGCGCGGTCGCCGTCTGTTCGGAGCGGCCGGTACGAACCGGCGTCCCGAACGTGGTGCTGCCGGACCTGCGGAGCCGCCGCGGCGCGATCGCCGCCCGCTTCTTCGACGATCCCAGCGCCGCACTCACCTGCATCGGCGTGACCGGGACGAACGGCAAGACTTCGATCGCCTGGCTGTGCGCCGCGACGCTGGACGACACGGCCATCGCCGGCACGCTCGGCTGGGGGCGGCCGCCGCACCTCTGCCCGAGCAGGCTGACCACCGCGGACCCGGTCGTCCTGCAGGAGCGCCTGCGGCGCCTGGCGGACCGCGGCGTCAACTGCGTGGCGCTGGAAGCGAGTTCCCACGCCCTGGACCAGGGCCGGGTCGCGGACGTCCGGTTCGACGTCGCCGTGTTCTCCAACCTCACCCGCGACCATCTCGACTATCACGGCACGATGGACCGCTACGCGGCGTCCAAGCGGAGACTGTTCGACGCCGCGTCGCTGACGGCGGCGATCATCAACCTGGACGACCCCATGGGCCGGGAGCTGGCACGCACTTTCCCCGGGGAGACCGTCACCTACGGGACGGCGCCGGACGCCGCGGTTTCGTGGTCGGACACCGCATGGGACGCGCGCGGCATCGAGGGCCGGTGGCGATCCCCGTGGGGCGGCGCCAGATTCCGGCTGCCCCTGTTCGGCGATTTCTCCCTCTACAACGCCGCCGCCGCGCTGGCCACGGCCGGCGCGCTCGGCGCCCGTTTCGATGACACCGTCGCCCGGATGGCCGGCGTACCCCCCGTACCGGGCCGCATGCAGGCCATCCCGGGCGGCCCGGGCGGCCCCACGGTGATCGTGGACTTCGCCCACACGCCCGCCGCGCTCACCGCGGCGCTGGCCGCCGCCCGCCGGCACCTGACGGGCTCCCTGACCTGTGTCTTCGGCTGCGGCGGGGACCGCGACCGCGGGAAACGCCCGCTGATGGCGAAAGCGGCCGAGGCTTGCGCGGACGCCATCGTGCTGACCTCCGACAACCCTCGCGGGGAGGACCCGGGAGTCATCATCGAGGACACCCTGGCGGGCTGCGAGCGGCCCGATGCGGTGACGATCGAGGCCGATCGCGCCCGCGCCGTACGGCTGGCGATCGCGCGCAGCGCGGCGGGCGACGTCGTGCTGATCGCCGGCAAGGGCCACGAGGACTACCAGGAAGTCGCCGGGACACGCATCCCCTACAGCGACGCCGAGGTAGCGCGGGAGGCCCTGGCGGCCGGCGCCGGCGGCACCGGAGGGCCACGCTGATGCTCCTGTGGCTGACGGAATACCTGGCCGAGTTCGTGAGCGGGTTCGGCGTGTTCGGATACCTGACCTTCCGCACGATGGTAAGCGCGCTGACGGCGCTCGCGATGTCGCTCGTGATCGGCCCGGTCATGATCCGCAAACTCTCCCACTACCAGATCGGGCAGCCCGTGCGCGAGGACGGCCCCGAGAGCCACTTCGCCAAATCCGGCACCCCCACGATGGGCGGCGCCATGATCCTGATCACCATCTCGGTCACCACCCTGCTGTGGTGCGAACTCGGCAACCGCTACGTCTGGCTGGCGCTCGCGGTGACCTTCGCCTTCGGCGTCATCGGCTGGTACGACGACTATCTCAAGGTGTCCAGGCGCAACTCCCGGGGCCTCGCCGCGCGGTGGAAGTTCCTCTGGCAGTCCCTCGCCGGCCTCGCCGCCGCCGTCTTTCTCCATCAGGGCGCGACGACACCCGCCGAGACGAGCCTCTTCGTGCCGTTCTTCAAGGACGTGGTGCTGCCCCTCGGCATCGGCTCGGTGATCCTGACCTGGCTCATGATCGTCGGCATGAGCAACGCCGTGAACCTGACGGACGGCCTCGACGGACTCGCGATCCTGCCCACCGTCATGGTGAGCGCCGCGCTCGGCTTCATCGCCTACCTCGTCGGACACGTCGAGTTCGCCAACTACCTGCAGATTCCGTACGTGGCCGGGTCCGGCGAGCTGGCCATCTTCTGCGGGGCCATGATCGGCGCCGGCCTCGGCTTCCTGTGGTTCAACGCCTACCCGGCGCAGGTCATCATGGGCGACGTCGGCGCGCTCGCCCTCGGCGCCGCCCTCGGTCTGGTCGCGTCGATCATCCGTCACGAGATCGTGCTCCTCATCATGGGGGGGCTGTTCGTTCTGGAGATCGCGTCGGTCATCCTGCAGGTCGCGAGCTTCAAGGCGACCGGGCGACGCATGTTCCGGATGGCCCCGATCCACCACCACTTCGAACTGAAGGGGTGGCCGGAACCGCGCGTGATCGTGCGCTTCTGGATCATCACCCTGATCCTCGTCATCGTCGGCATCTCGACGCTGAAGCTGCGATGAACGCACCGCGCACCCTCGTTCTCGGCCTCGGCGTCACCGGGCGCTCCTGCGTGGAGTTCCTGCACGGCCGCTGCCCGCTGACCGCGTGCGACACCCGTGCCGATCCGCCGTTCGCCGGCATCGGTCCGATCCGGAGCGGCGCGGTCGAGCTCGTCGAACCGCGCACCGTGGACTTCCGCGACTTCGACCGTATCGTGGCGAGCCCCGGTATCGCCCTGTCGCACCCGTTCCTGCTCCGGGCCCGGGCCGCGGGACTGGACATCCTCGGCGACATCGACCTCTTCCTCGCCGCGGCCCGCGCGCCCGTCACCGCGATTACCGGCACGAACGGCAAGAGCACGGTGACCGCCCTGGTCGGCGCGCTGCTCGAGGCGGCGGGCTTCGCCACGCGGACCGGCGGCAACCTGGGCGTGCCGGCCCTCGATCTGCTCGACGAGCGCGCCGAACGCTATGTGCTCGAACTCTCGAGCTTCCAGCTCGAGCGCCTCCACGGGGGCGGATTCGCGGTCGCTTCCATCCTCAACGTAAGCGACGACCACCTCGACCGGTACGCGTCCCACGACGCGTACGCGCGCGCGAAGCGCCGCATCTACCGAGGCTGCGGGGCGGCCGTCCACGACCCACGCGACGCCGATGCCCGGCCGCGGGACGAGGTGCCCGGCATCGTCCTGAACGCCGACCCGCGGTGGCGCCTCGCCGACGCGGAGCTGATCCTCGACGGGACGCCGTACCCGATGGGTGCGTTCCGCCTCGCGGGCCGCCACAACGCGCGCAATCTTCTCGCCGCGGCGGCGATCGCACATCTCGCCGGCGCCGACATCGCCAGGACCCGGCAGGCCCTGCAGACGTTCCGCGGGCTTCCTCACCGCTGCACTCCGGTCGGCCGCATCGGCTCGGTGTGTTTCATCGACGACTCGAAGGCCACCAACGTGGGCGCCTGTGCGGCCGCGCTCGCAGGATTCGGCACCGCCCCGGGCGCCGGTGGCCGGCGGGTCGTGCTGATCGCCGGTGGCGACGGCAAGGGTGCTTCGTTCGAGCCGCTCAAGGCGCCGGCGGCAGCGTACGTACGCCACGCCGTACTGCTCGGGAAGGACGCCGGCCGGCTCGAGCGGACGTTGGCGGCGGCCGTGCCCACCAGCCGCGCGGCCGACATGGGCGAAGCGGTCGCCGAGGCCCACCGGCGCGCGTCGGACGGGGACGTCGTGCTGCTGTCTCCCGCGTGCGCAAGTCTCGACATGTACGACAACTACGAGGCCCGCGGCCGTGCTTTCGCCGCCGCGGTCGAGAGATGCCGCGGCGCGTCATGACGGAACGCCACGACATGGCGCTGCTCTTGACGTGGTTCTGCCTGCTCGCGACGGGCCTCGTCATGGTGGCGTCCGCCTCCAGCGCCCTGTCGGCCAGTTCGTTCCTGCACCTCGCGAAACACGGCGTGTACTTGCTGGCCGCCATCGCCGCGTTCGCGATCGTCCTCTGCATCCCCCTGGACTTCTGGGAACGATCGCACCGCTGGTGCATCTTTGCCGCGATCGCGCTCTGCGCCCTGGTACTGGCCCCCGGCATGGGCCATCAGGTCAAGGGGGCGCAGCGCTGGATCGACTTCGGCGGGTTCACCCTGCAGCCCTCCGAGGTCGCCAAGTTCTTCGTGACGGTGTATCTCGCCGGCTACCTGGCGCGCGTCGGGCCGTCCATACGCGACGCGGGCGCGCTGATCCGACCGCTGTGCTGGGTCGGAGCGGTCGTCGTGCTGGTATTGGTGGAGCCGGACTTCGGCACCGCCGTGGTGCTCGCACTCCTGACCGGCGGCCTGCTGTTCCTGGCGGGCGCACGGCTCCGGCACTTCGCCGCCATCACCGTCGCGGCGGTCGCCGCCTTCGCGGCGCTGGCCCTCCTCGAGCCCTACCGGGCGGAACGACTGGTGTCCTTCCTCGATCCCTGGTCCAGCGCGTTCGGCAGCGGGTACCAGCTAACCCAGGCGCTGATCGCTTTCGGGCGGGCCGAATGGTTCGGGCTGGGGCTCGGCGAAGGGACGCAGAAACTGCTCTACCTCCCCGACGCCCACAACGATTTCATTTTCGCCGTCGTCGCCGAGGAGCTCGGCATCGCGGGTGCGGCCGGTCTGCTGGCCGCGTTCGTGTTCCTCGTCCTGCGCGTGTTCGCCATCGCCGCCCGCGCGGCCGGCGACGGGCGTCCGTTCGCCGCCTACGCGGCATACGGCGCGGGCCTCCTGCTCGCCATCCAGGTGACCATCAACATCGGTGTCAATACCGGCGCCCTGCCGACCAAGGGACTGACGCTGCCGTTCATCAGCTACGGGGGCAACAGTCTCGTCGCGTTCTCGGCGCTCACCGCCCTCGCGCTGCGCGCACATTACGAGGCGCGGCGATGAGCGGGGCCGGATCCATCGCCACCGCCACGAATGGAGTGCCCGGCATGCGCCGGGTAAGCAGTGTGCACTTCGTCGGCATCGGCGGGGCCGGCATGTGCGGCATCGCGGAGGTGCTGGTCAACCTCGGCTACGAGGTCACCGGTTCCGACATCGCCCGCTCCCCCGCGACGCAACGCCTCGCCGCGCTCGGCGTGGCGGTGGATCTCGGACACCGCGGAGGACGGGCGGCCGCCGCGGACGTGGTCGTTACGTCGAGCGCCATCGGAGCCGAGAACGCGGAAGTGCGCCTGGCGCACGCGCACCGCGTGCCCGTCGTGCCGCGCGCGGAGATGCTCGGGGAACTGATGCGCCACCGGCACGGCATCGCGGTCGCCGGGACACACGGCAAGACCACGACCACGAGTCTCATTACCGCCATCCTGCAACAGGCCGGCCGCGACCCCACCTTCGTCATCGGCGGGCTCCTCTCCAGGGAGGGCCGCGGAGCCGCCCTCGGCGCCAGCCGCTACCTCGTGGCGGAAGCCGACGAGAGCGATGCCTCCTTCCTGTTCCTGCAGCCCATGGTCGCCGTGGTGACCAACATCGACCGCGACCACATGGCCACGTATGGGCACGATTTCGAACGGTTGAAGGCCGCCTTCGTGGACTTCGTGCATCGCCTGCCCTTCTACGGGGTTGCGGTGCTGTGTCTGGACGACCCTCACGTCGAGGCGTCCCTGGGCGAGGTCGCACGTCCCCTGCTCACCTACGGCCTGCATCCCGAGGCCGATTTCCGCGCCGTCGACATCGATGCGAGGGACTCCTGCTGGGGGTTCACCGCCACCCGGCCCGGTCGCGCCGACCTGTCCGTGCGTCTGCCGCTGCCCGGAATGCACAATGTCCGCAACGCCCTTGCCGCCATCGCCGTGGCCACGGACGACGGCGTCACGGACGAACACATCGTGGGCGCGCTCGCCCGCTTCTCGGGCGTCGACCGTCGCTTTCAGGTCACCGAGTGCACGGTTGAAGGCGTGCCGGTCACCCTCGTCGACGATTACGGCCATCATCCGACCGAGGTCCGCGCGGTGATCGAGACGGCGCGCGAAGTCTGGCCCGAGCGCCGGCTCGCGATGGTCTACCAGCCGCACCGGTACACGCGCACCCGCGACCTGTACGACGACTTCGTCGCGGTGCTGCCCGGGGTCGACCTGCTCGTGATCGTCGAGGTCTACGCCGCCGGCGAGGAGGTTCTCCCCGGCGCCGATGGACGCTCCCTCTGCCAGGGCATCCGTCAGCTCGGGGCCCTGAATCCCATCTTCGCCGAGTCACCGGAAGCGGCGTCCGACCTGTTGCCGTCGGTGCTGCGGGAAGGAGATGTCCTGGTCGTGCAGGGCGCCGGCAACGTGAACCAGGTGTCGGCCCGAGTGCGGGGTGACGCCGGTGCCTAACAGAGCGTCAACCATGCCCCGTCGCGCCCGGAAGGCCCGCCGCCGGTCGGCGCAGCGGTCACGCCGGGCAGCCCGGACGGCCCCGTGGAAATCCGCGCTCGTGGCTACGCTGCTCGCGGCGGTGGCCTTCTTCCTGGCAGGGGTGGCCTGGCGCGTGCTCCAGGCCCCCGTCGAGGCGGTCCGCATCGCGGGCGATCTCACGCGCGTGGAGCACGAGGAAGTCAGGGCGACCGTCGTCGCGGCGCTGCGGTCCGCGGTGACCAGCGTCTCGGACGTCGCGGCCGCCATCGAGGGTCTCGACTGGACGCGCTATGCCCACGTGCGCCGCGTGTGGCCGAACACCCTGCAGGTGCGGGTCGAACGCGCCGCGCTCACGGCACGCTGGGGCGAGGATCGCTATCTCACCACCGGCGGGGAGGTCGTCGCCGCGCCGGAACCCCCACGGGCGCCGTTGCCCAACCTGACCGGCACGCTGTCGTCGGGGGTCGAAACGATGCGGGTCTACGAGATGCTGAGCCACCGGCTGGCCGGACACGGCATCGGTCTGGCGAGCCTCGAGGAGACCGCGTTGGGCGGCTGGCGCCTGACCCTCGACAACGGCGCCACGGTCCTCCTCGGCGCCGAGGACCTCGCCGCACGGATGGAACGGGTACTGGTCGTTTACGAGGCCGCGCTGCGCGACCGCGCGGACCAGGTGCAACGCCTCGACGCGCGCTATGGCAGCGGCGTCGCCGTCCGCTGGCGCCCGGCCGCCGCGCGCCTCGTGGCCGGCGCCGGCGAGTTGCCCAGCGTGGCGCGGAAGTAACCGGCATGGAAGGCACGAGCAGACGCATCGTGGGCCTCGATATCGGCACCAGCAAGGTGGCCGCCATCGTGGGCGAGGTCGACCCGGACGGCGGGGTCGAGGTGATCGGCATCGGTTCGCACCGCTCGCACGGACTGCGCAAGGGCGTGGTGGTCAACATCGAGTCGACGGTACAGGCGATCCAGCGCGCCACCGAAGAAGCGGAACTGATGAGCGGCGTGCACATCGACTCCGTGTACGCCGGCATCGCCGGCAGCCACGTCCGCGGCATCAACTCCCACGGCATCGTCGCCATCCGGGACGACGAGGTGCACGCGCAGGACGTGGACCGGGTCATCGACGCGGCGCGGGCGGTAGCGATACCGGCCGACCAGCGTGTCCTCCACGTCCTGCCCCAGGAATACCTCATCGACCATCAGGAAGGCGTCAAGGAGCCCCTCGGGATGTCCGGCGTGCGCCTCGAAGCCAAGGTCCACCTCGTCAGTTGCGCCGTCAACGCCGCGCAGAACGTCACCAAGTGCATCGAGCGCTGCGGCCTCACCGTCAACGACCTCATCCTCGAGCAACTGGCTTCCAGCTACGCCGTGCTGAGCGACGACGAACGCGACCTCGGCGTCTGCCTCGTGGATATCGGCGGGGGCACCACCGACATCGCCGTCTTCACGGGCGGGGGCATTCGCCATACGGCGGCCATCCCCATCGCCGGCGACCAGGCGACCAGCGACATCGCCATGACGCTGCCCACGCCCACGCGCCACGCCGAGGAGATCAAGATCAAGTATGCGTGCGCGCTGAACAAGCTCGTGCATCCCGACGAGACCATCAACGTTCAGGGGATCGGCGACCGGCCGCCCCGCTCGCTGCCCCGCCAGGTCGTGGCGGAGGTCGTGGAAGCCCGCTACGAAGAACTCTTCTCATTGATCAAGGCGGAGCTGCGGCGCGGCGGATACGAGGACGTCATCGCGTCGGGCATCGTGCTGACCGGCGGTTCCGCCCAACTCGAAGGCGTGGTGGAACTGGCGGAGGGCGTGTTCGAGATGCCGGTCAACATCGGTACGCCAAGAGAGGTCACGGGGCTGAAGGACATCGTCAGCAATCCCATCTACGCCACCGGCGTCGGATTGCTCCTCTATGGCAGGGAGGAGGAAAACCGGGAGCGGAACGAATCGAAGCCGGGAGGTCTCTTGACCCGAATCGGCCACTGGTTCCGCGAAAACGTGTGAGTCGTGCGACAGCCAAACGGAGGAACGCACCATGTTTGAACTCGTAGACAGCGCACCCCAGAACGCCGTCATCAAGGTGATCGGCGTCGGCGGCGGCGGCGGCAACGCCGTACAGCACATGCTGAGCCAGCACATCGAAGGCGTCGATTTCATCGCCGCCAACACCGATGCGCAGGCGCTCAGGCACCTCGACGCCAAGACCACGCTGCAGCTCGGCGCGTCCGTCACCAAGGGCCTCGGCGCGGGCGCCGACCCCGAGATGGGCCGCCAGGCCGCCCTCGAGGACCGCGACCGGATCGCCGACATCCTGCGGGGGACGGACATGCTGTTCGTCACCGCCGGCATGGGCGGCGGCACGGGCACCGGCGCCGCCCCCGTCATCGCGGAAGTGGCCCGTGAACTCGCCGTCCTGACCGTGGCGGTGGTCACGCGGCCGTTCACGTTCGAGAACCGCATGGAGGTGGCCAACTCCGGCATCGATCAGCTGGCCGAGTTCGTCGACTCGCTCATCGTGTTGCCGAACGAGAAGCTGCTGTCCGTACTCGGCACCGAAACCACGATGATCGAGGCCTTCAGCGCCGCCAACGACGTGTTGCTCGGCGCCGTGCAGGGCATCTCCGATCTCATCGTCAAGCCGGGCCTGATCAACGTCGACTTCGCGGACGTGCGCACCGTGATGGCCGAGATGGGCATGGCGATGATGGGGACGGGCCGGGCGAACGGCCCGAGCCGGGCGCGTGACGCCGCGGAAGCCGCCATCCACAGCCCGTTGCTGGAGGACGTCCATCTCGACGGAGCGCGCGGCGTACTGGTCAACGTCACCGCCGGAACGGACGTGGGCCTCGGCGAGTTCGCGGAGGTGGGGGACGCCATCAAGACGTTCGCTTCCGACCGCGGCCGCGTAGTCATCGGGACCGTGATCGATCCCGGCGCGGGCGACGAAATCAAGGTCACGGTGGTGGCGACCGGCCTCGGGGACCCCACGGAGTGCGCGGCGCCGAGCGCGACCGTCGGCCGGGCGGTCGCCGAAGGCGTCAACTACGACGAGTTCGACCTGCCGCCGGCCATCCGCGAACATCCCGTGACCCAGCGCAGAAAGGAAGCACCGGCGCCGGCCGCCGAACCCGGCGTGGAGTACCTGAACATACCGGCGTTCATCCGTCGCCAGGCACTGTAGCGGCGGTCCGCACGCGGATCTCTTCGACTTGCGCGAAGTCCGCGAGGAGGCGCAGCCGCGGTAGTATCTCCGGGACGCCGAAGCGGAGCCGTGTCGCCCACGAGGCGCTCTGCGCGTGCACGACGAGCAGAGCGCCCTTCAGGCTGGCGACCGCGTATCTCGGGGCCTGATCCTCGGGCAACAGGGCGCGGAACTGATCGGTCAGCGACTGTCGCGTGTCGAGGCGTGCGAGCAGCCGTCCGACCCCCGAGAAGCGGCGTTGGCGATCACGGATGATTTCATCTATGTTACGTGTGGGCATCGGGGGATAGAACCGAACGCGTCCGAAACGCCGTGGGCAACAACAGGGTGGACATCTTAGTCCTCGACAACGGTCGGGGTCGAACGCGCAGCCTGCGTCTGCCGCGGGGGGCGGTGGTGGGCCTGCTCGCCGGTGTCGTGGCCAGCATGGCCGCGAGCGTTTTCCTGTCGTGGCGCCACTTCGAGGGCCGGATTCTCGACAACGACACGATCGGCGCCTGGAACGCACGTCTCGCCAGCCAGCGCGATGAACTCGACAGCCTCTCCGGCCGCACACAGGCCGACGTCCTCACCGTAGGCCAGAAGCTCGCGGGCATGGAGGCGCGCCTGTTGCGCATGGAAGCCCTCGGCCAGCGCGTGTCCGAAATGGCCATGCTCACGGAGGGCGAATTCCGCTTCGACACCCCGGCCGCCATCGGTGGTCCCGCGTCGCAGACCGGCGCGGACAGCCTCATCTCCCCGGACTACCTCGACAGGCTCGACCGGCTGTCCAGGCAACTGCAGGCCCGGGAACAGGAGATGGGCGTCCTCGAGAGCCTTCTGGCCAACCGCCGCTTCCGCGACGAGGCGGCACCCTCCGGCCGCCCGGTGAAGCGGGGCTGGATTTCCTCGCCTTTCGGCAAGCGCGTGGACCCGTTCAGCGGGCGGCCCGCACACCACACGGGCGTCGACTTTGCCGGCAAGCCGGGCAGCGACGTGATCGCGGTCGCCGGCGGCGTCGTCGCATTCACCGGCGAGCGCGGCGGTTACGGTCTTCTCATCGAGATCCAGCATGGCGACGGTCTCGCCACCCGCTACGCGCACCACGAAGAGGCGCTGGTGCGCGCGGGAGACGTGGTCAAGAAGGGCCAGGTCATTGCCAGGATGGGCAATACCGGCCGCTCCACCGGCCATCACGTCCACCTCGAAGTGCTGAAGAACGGTCGCCTCATCAACCCGTCCCGCTACATCGGCCGCTCCGGCTAGGAAACCTCTGATCAAGCCCATCCCTGGGCTTGATCAGGTCGCCGGAGCCAAGTCGGCTCGCCGCCGGGTTGTCCGACATGGCGGACAATCGCGTGCGAGTCCGCCCACCGGCGTTCCGTTCTAAGGCGCAAGCCCCTAGAATCCACCTGTGCTTGGTTTTCCCCGGTGGACGGCATGGTTGGCGGACTCTTCCGCAAGATCGTCGGAACGAAGAACAGCCGCGAAATCAAGCGGATGGGGAGAGCGGTCGCGCAGATCAACGCCCTCGAGAAGGCGACGGCGGTACTCTCGGACGAGGACCTCGGGGCTCGCACCGGGACCTTCAGGGAGCGTCTGGCCGCGGGGGAGAGCCTCGAGGGGTTGCTGCCCGAGGCCTTCGCCGCCGTCCGCGAAGCCTCGCGCCGGACGCGCGACATGCGGCACTTCGACGTACAACTCGTCGGCGGCATGGTCCTGCACACGGGACGCATCGCCGAGATGCGTACCGGCGAAGGCAAGACCGTCGTCGCCGTGCTGGCCGCCTACCTGAACGCGCTGCATGGCGCCGGCGTCCACATCGTGACGGTCAACGACTATCTCGCGCGCCGGGACGCCGGCTGGATGGGGCCCATCTACGAGGCCCTCGGCATGACCGTCGGCGTCATTCAGTCGGGGCAGGACTCCGCCGCCAAGCGGCAGGCGTACCAGGCCGACATCACCTACGGAACCAACAACGAGTTCGGCTTCGACTACCTGCGCGACAACATGGCTTTCCGCCTCGAAGACCGCTTCCAGCGGCCGCTCCACTACGCGATCGTCGACGAGGTCGACTCCATTCTCATCGACGAGGCGCGCACGCCGCTGATCATCTCCGGCCCCGCCCAGGAGAGCACGGACCTGTACCGGAAGATCGACCGGCTCGCCCCGAAGCTCAAGCAGCAGGAGATGGTCGAGACGACGCTGCCCGCCCGCTTCGGCGGCGAGGAAGCGGTCGACACGGGCGACTTCTTCGTCGACGAGAAGAACCGGCAGGTCGAGCTCACGGAGCGCGGCCACGCCTTCGTGGAAGAGGAACTCGTGCGACTCGGTCTCCTCGAGGAGGGGGACAGTCTCTACTCCCCGACGAACCTCGCGCTCCTGCACCACGTACAGGCCGCCCTCAAGGCCCATGCCCTGTTCCGCCGCGACGTCGACTACATGGTCCAGAACGGCGAGATCGTCATCGTGGACGAACACACCGGCCGGGCGATGCCCGGGCGGCGATGGTCCGAGGGGCTCCACCAGGCGGTGGAGGCCAAGGAGGGCGTGTCGATCCAGAACGAGACCCAGACCCTCGCTTCCACCACGTTCCAGAACTACTTTCGGCTCTACGGCAAGCTCGCCGGCATGACCGGCACGGCGGACACCGAAGCCTTCGAGTTCCGGCAGATTTATGGCCTCGACGTGGTCGTGGTGCCGACCCACATGCCGATGATCCGCGACGACCGCAACGACCTGGTCTACCTGACGACGGACGAGAAGTACGACGCCATCGTCTCCGACATCAACGAGTGCGTCGACGCCCAGCGTCCGGTGCTGGTCGGCACGACATCCATCGAGTCCTCGGAACGGCTGTCGCAGGAACTCGACCGGCGGCGCATCGCCCACAGCGTCCTGAACGCGAAGCAGCACGAACGCGAGGCCGACATCGTCGCCCAGGCCGGCGGCCCGGGCGTGGTGACGATCGCGACGAACATGGCCGGCCGCGGTACGGACATCGTCCTCGGCGGAAATCCGGAAGCGGAAATCGCCAACGGGGACGCGGACCGCGACGCGGTCATGGCCGCCTGGCAGGAACGCCACGACGCCGTCGTGGCCGCCGGCGGGCTCCACATCATCGGCACCGAGCGGCACGAGTCGCGCCGCATCGACAACCAGCTCCGCGGCCGCTCCGGGCGTCAGGGCGACCCGGGCTCCTCGCGTTTCTACCTGTCGATGGAAGACAACCTGTTGCGCATCTTCACGTCCGAGCGCATGCGCGGCTTCATGCAGTCTCTCGGGCTCGAGGAGGGCGAGGCCATCGAGCACCGCATGGTCAACAACTCGATCGAGAAGGCGCAGCGCAAGGTCGAGGGCCACAACTTCGACATCCGCAAGAACCTGCTGGAATACGACGATGTCGCGAACGACCAGCGCCAGGTGATCTACCAGCAGCGCAACGATCTCATGGGCTCGGCGGACCTCTCCGACACCATCGCGACCATTCGCGAAGAGGTTGTCGCCGACCTCGTCGCCGACTACATCCCGCCGCAGAGCATCGAGGACCAGTGGGACATCGACGGACTCGAGCAGGCCCTCGCCGCCGAGTTCGACTCCCGCCAGCCGGTCTCGCGCTGGTTGGAGGAGGACGAGTCGCTGAGCGAGGATCCGGTGCGCGAGCGGATCCTCGCCGGGATCAACGAGGCCTACGCACGCAAGGAGAGCGCATGGGTCGCCCAGGGCATCGACATGCGCGTGGTCGAGAAGCAGATCATGCTCACGATCCTGGACCAGAAGTGGAAGGAACACCTCGCGACCATGGATCACCTGCGCCAGGGGATCCACCTGCGCGCCTATGCCCAGAAGCAGCCCAAGCAGGAGTACAAGCGCGAGGCCTTCGTGCTCTTCCAGGAACTCCTCCAGCAGATCAAGCGCGACGTGATCCGCCTGCTGTGCCGCGTCCAGGTGGAGCGCGACGGGGAAATCGACGAGGTGGAGCGGCGGCGGCGCGAGGAGCAGGCACGCCGCATGCGCTACCAGCACGCCGGCGCGAGCGCTTCCGCCGCCGACGGCCCGGCCCGCGAGGAACAGCGGCCCGCGACCTTCGTCCGGGGCGAACGCAAGGTCGGCCGCAACGAGAAGTGTCCCTGCGGCTCGGGCCTGAAGTTCAAGCACTGCCACGGCAAGGCGGCATAGGCGGCCTGGAAGCGCGACCCTGATGGCCGTCAACCTGCCCGAGACGGGCACACTCGCCGCCGTGCCCGGAATCCGGGTGGGCAGCGCCGCCGCCGGCATCCGGTACACCGGCCGTGACGACCTCGCGCTGTTCGATCTCGCACCGGGCACGACGGTCGGAGGCATCTTCACCCGCAGCGCCTTCCGGGCGCCGCCGGTTGCCGTCGCCGCGGCCCGCCTCGGGCCCGCCCGGGGGCTCCTCGTCAACAGCGGCAACGCCAACGCCGCGACCGGAGATGTCGGCCTGCGGCACGCGAGGGAGAGCTGCGCCCTGGCCGCGGCCGCCCTCGGTTGCCGGCCGGAGGAAGTGTTGCCGTTTTCCACGGGGGTCATCGGCGAGTTCCTGCCGATGGAGCGGGTGGCCGCCGGCATCCGCGAGGCGGCCGCCGCATTGGCCCCGCAAGGCTGGGAGAGAGCGGCCCGCGCCATCATGACGACGGACACGGCTCCGAAAGGGGTGTCCGGTACGTTCGACCTTGACGGCCGCACGGTGACGGCGACCGCCATCGTCAAGGGGTCCGGCATGATCCGACCCGACATGGCGACGCTGCTGGCCTTCCTCGGGACCGACGCGGCGCTCTCCGCGGCGGCGGTCCAATCCATGGCGCACGACCTCGGAGCGCGCAGCTTCAACCGGCTCACCATCGACGGAGACACGTCCACCAACGACGCCTTCGTGGTCGCCGCCACCGGCAGTTCAGGCGTGGGCGACCCCCACTACGACGCGCTGCTCGCCGCCTTCACGCCCCTGGTGGTCGAACTTGCCGAGCGCACGGTGCGGGACGGCGAAGGGGCGACGAAGTTCGTGACGATCGTCGTCGAGGGCGGCGGGTCCAGCGACGAGTGTCTGCGGGTGGCGTACGCGGTAGCCGAGTCCCCGCTGGTCAAGACGGCGCTGTTCGCCGGCGATCCCAACTGGGGACGTTTCTGCATGGCCATCGGCAAGGCCGGCGTCCCGGAACTCGACCCGGGCCGCGTCTCCCTCGACCTCGACGGCGTCCGTGTCGCGGAGCACGGCCTCGTCGCTCCCTCGTATACGGAGGACGCCGGCGCGGCCGTCATGCGACGCGACGAGTTCACCGTCCGCATCGATCTCGGCCGGGGCGACTGCCGCGAGACGGTCTGGACGTCCGACCTGTCCTACGACTACGTCCGCATCAACGCGGAGTACCGCACCTGATCGCGCGACCTCACTCCTCGTCGAAGTCGTCCGACAGCAGGTCGTCGAAAGCCGCGTCGCCGGGAATCCGGTGGCCCTCGTCCGCCCACCCGCCGAGATCGATCAGCCGGCAGCGTTCGGAACAGAACGGCCGGTACCGGTTGCCGGCCGACCACCGCACCGGCTTGCGGCAGGTCGGGCAGGGCAGCACGCGGACCGGCTCAGCCATGGGGGAACGGCGTGCCGGGCCAGTCGAGCAGCATGACTTCTTCCCGGAACACCAGGCCGACCCAAGCGCCGGCGGCGAGGAACGGGCCAAAGGGCATCGGGTCCTGGCGGCGCATCGTCTTCGCGAGGATCGCGCCGGCCGCCCAGACCAATCCCAGCGTCGACGCGACCAGGACCACCGCGGGGAGCGCTTGCCAGCCGAGCCACGCGCCGATGGCCGCGAGCAGCTTGAAGTCCCCATGTCCCATGCCTTCGCGGCCGGTGGCCCACTTGAAGGCCCAGTAGAGCACCCAGAGCACGGAGTATCCCAGGACCGCACCCACGATGGCATCCACCGGCGTCAAGTGGCCGAAGAGCCCCGCGGCGACGAGCCCGCCCCACAGCAGCGGCAGGGTGATCTGGTCCGGCAGCAGGTGGGTGTCGAAGTCGATGCACGCGAGGACGAGCAGGCTCCACGTGAAGAACAGCCATCCGACCGTGACCCACTGCAATCCCCAGGCGTGCAGGACGACGAGGCCAAGCGCCGCGCTCAGCATCTCGACGGCCGGGTACCGGAATGCGATGCGTCCGCCACAGTTGCGGCAGCGCCCGCGCAGCACCAGCCAGCTCGCCACGGGAACGTTCTGCCAGGCGGCGATCGGGTGTTCGCAGGCGGGGCACCGCGAGCCCGGCCGCAGCAGGTTGAACGCCGGCCGCGGCGGCACGGCGATGTGCAACAGTGCGCGCGCCTCGTCGCCCCACTGCCGTTCGAGCATCCCGGGCAGCCGATGAATGACCACGTTGAGGAAGCTCCCGACGACGAGGAACACCGCCGCCGCCGGAATCGCCACGCTCCAGCCGTCGGGCAGTCCAGCTTCCACCCCCTCAATGCCCCCCGACGACGGCGCCGAGCTGGAAGATCGGCAGGTACATGGCGACGATGAGCGCACCGACCAGTACGCCGAGGACCGCCATGATCGCCGGCTCGACCATCGATGCGATCGTGTCCACCGCATCGTCGACCCGTTGCTCGTACCAGGCGGCGGCCCGCGCCAGCATGTCGTCCAGCGTACCCGACTCCTCGCCGGCGGCCACCATGCCCACCAGGTCGTCCGGGAACACGCCGGCGGCGCGCATCGACACGTGGAGCTGCCGGCCGGTGGCGACCTCGTCGCGCACGCGCGCCACGGCCGTCTCGAATACCCGGTTGCCCGCCGCTCCCGCCACCGAGTCCAGCGCATCGACGAGGGGTACGCCGGCGGCGAAAGTCGTCGATAGCGTGCGAGCGTAGCGCGCCACGAGGGACCTGCGCACGAGGCCGCCGACGACGGGGAGCCGGAGCGACAGGCGATCCATCGCCGCGCCAATGACCCGCGAGCGGCGCCGCATCCTCCCGAGCGCCAGGACGATACCCAGCCCCGTACCGAGCATCGTCAGCCACCAGTCGCGCGCGAACTCGGACAACCCGATCACCAGTAACGTGGACGCGGGCAGTTCGGCGCCGAACCCGGCGAAGATCTGCTCGAACTGCGGCACCACCTTGACGAGCAGGATACCGGATACGGCAGCCGCCACGCACAGCACCGCCGCCGGGTAGGTCAGCGCCTTCTTCACCTTCCGCCTGAGGCCCTCCGCCTGCTCCCGGTAGGTCGCCAGGCGATCCAGCATCGCCGGCAGCGTGCCCGACTTCTCCCCCGCTTCCACCAGACGGCAGAAGAGGTCGTCGAAGCACTCGGGATGGCGGCCGAGGGCCGCGGCCACGGAGTCGCCCGCCGATATGTCCGCCTGGATCGCGTGCACGAGCCCGGCCAGGGCCGCCCGGTCCGTCCCGTCCGCGACGATCCCGAACGCCTGCAGCACCGGCACGCCGGCGCGGGTCAACGCCGCGAGCTGCCGGGCCAGCACGGCAATGTCGCCGGGCCGGACGCGACCGCGCCGCCGCCGCCCCCCCTGTCGCCGCACACTGGCGGCCCTGATGCCGCGGCCGGCCAGTTCGCGGCGAACGCGGGCGGCGGACGGCGCGGCCATCTCCCCGGCCATCGGGTGGCCGTACCGGTCCCGGCCACGCCAGGAGAAGAGATCCGTGCGCGCGGCCACGCCGTTCGGCCTACCCGGTCACCCGGTTGACTTCAGCCAGCGAGGTGACCCCCGTCACGGCCTTCCTGAGCCCCGCGCGCCGCAGATCCTCGAAGCCCTGGCGCCGTGCTTCGGTCGCCAGGCGCAGGCTGTCGCCCTCGTCCATGACGACCCGCGCGAGTTCCGGGGTGACTTCCAGCACTTCGTAGATGCCGACGCGCCCGCGATACCCGTTGCGGCACTCGGCGCATCCAGCGGTGTTCGCCTCGAACAGTTGCAGACCCGCGTCGAGATCGGCGTGCGCGAAACCTTCCCGCAGCAGCGTCTCGTCCGGGATCGCCGCCGCCCGGCGACAGGCCGGACACAGCCGGCGCGCCAGCCGTTGCGCGATGACGAGGCCGAGCGATGTCGCCAGGTTGAACGCCGCGACCCCCATGTTGCGCAGGCGGGTCATGGTCTCGGCCGCGGAGTTGGTGTGCAGCGTGGCCAGGACGAGGTGCCCCGTCTGCGCCGCCTTGACCGCGATGTCCGCGGTCTCGAGGTCCCGGATCTCTCCCACCATGAGGACGTCCGGGTCCTGCCGCAGGAACGCGCGCATGGCCACCGCGAAGTCGAGGCCCACGCGGTGGTTGACGTGCACCTGGTTGACGCCCTCGAGATGCATCTCCACCGGGTCCTCCACCGTGGCGATGTTGCGGCCCGGTTCGTTCAGGAGATGCAGCCCGGCGTACAGCGTCACGGTCTTGCCGCTGCCCGTCGGTCCCGTCACCACGATCATCCCCTGCGGGCGCCGCAGCGCGGCCCGGTAGCGCGCTTCCTGCTCGGGCTCGAAGCCGAGTTCGTCGATGCCTGTACGGGCGCTCGACGCATCGAGAATCCTGAGGACGACTTTCTCGCCGAAGAGCGTCGGCAGCGTGTTGACGCGGAAGTCCGCCACCCGGGTACCGCCAAGGCGCAGGCGGATGCGCCCGTCCTGCGGCACGCGCCGCTCCGAGATGTCGAGCCCCGCCATCACCTTGAGCCGTGCCGCCAGCCTGGCCGCCAGATTGCGCGGCGGACGCCGCACTTCCCGGAGGATGCCGTCGGTCCGAAAGCGCACGCGGCAGGCGCGTTCGTACGGTTCGAGATGCACGTCGGAGGCGCCGCTGCGCACCGCCTCGAGCAGGAGCCCGTTCACGAAGCGGACTACCGGCGCGTCGTCGGCACCCCCGGTCGTCAGCTCGCTTGCCGCGGGCTCCTCCTCCGGGACTTCGAGGTCCAGGTCCGGCAGGCCGTCCTCGTGCGCCAGCACGACCGGGGATCCCTGCTCGCGCAACGCTTCCATGGCGCCGGCCAACGCTTCGGGCTCGACCACCACCGGCTCCACGTCCAGGCCGGTCTGGAACTGGATCTCGTCCAGGGCCCGGCTGTCGGCAGGGTCGGCCGTGGCCAGGTAGAGCGTTCGCCCGCGACGTACCAGCGGCAGCACGCCGTGCTTGCGGATGAGCGCTTCATCGACATCGACATCGACGGCCGTCGCCGCGCTGGTGTCGAGATCGAACGCCCGCACATCGAGGGCCGGGACTCCGAATCTCCGCGCAATGGCGACCGCTCGTCCCGCGGCCGGGCTCTCTTCGTGCAACCTGCCTCCCGTCGGAATACCCCTTCGCGACGGATTCTAGAAAGGCGGCCGGCCTCCGGTAATCGGCATCCTCCGCAAACCGTGTGGGACATCGCCGGAATGCGGGCCTCCCGTGGGCCGAGACGGCGCGGTCGAGCCGACTTCCGCTTACGTCACCCGCAGGCAATGTCCTACAGGTCATTGCGCAATCGCGGACCCGCCGGAGAGAACGCCCGATTTACCATGGTCGCCCCGGACCAGGGTCCGCCACCGCAGGATGTCCAGGAGCCAAACCCATGCCACGTCCATCCGGTTTCACGCTGATCGAACTGATGATCGTCGTTGCCATCGCCGGCATCCTGGCGGCGGTCGCGCTGCCCCTCTACCGGGACTACGTACAGAACGCCAACATGGCCAGGGTGAACACGCACTACGAGGAAGCGGCGGGCTTCGTCGAGGCCGAGTTCCGCAAGATACGGGCCGAACTGGCGATGAACGTCCGCACCGCCGCGCAACAGGACGAACTCCTGTCCAACGAGTTCTGGATCGAGCGCCTGTCGGCAAGCGGCGGGACCGCGCCCGGCGGCGGCCCTCCCTACGTCGAGGGGCTGACCGGAGACACCGGACAGGGTCAGGTCGGCGTTGCGGAAGCCGGCGCCATCGCGGGAGCAGGCGACTACGCGGTGGTCCTGACGCGCCCCGCGTACGGGGACTTCTCGGCCAGCGTCCAGCGCACCGTCAGGTGGGAGGACCTTTGACCGCCCCGCGCGCCGGCGGCCGGGGCGTCACGCTGATCGAGCTGATGATCGCGCTGGCGATACTCGCGGCCGTCGCCGCGATCGCGCTGCCCGCCTACCGGGACTACGTCGAAACCGCCGCCGTCGGCGTGCTCGTCGCCGAAGTCGCCACGATGGAGATGTTCCAGGAAGACACCAGGCTGCGCACCGGGTCCTACGGCGCCGGCGCCTGGAACCCAGCCGCGGGGGACGCCTCGCTCGCCGACTCGACTGGTTGGACGCCCCGCGACCGTGACGGGACGGTCTACGCCGTCGTCGTCGAGAACGGCAGCTACCGGGTCACGGCCACCGACGTGGAAGGCCGCACGGTCTGCCGCGTCATGCCCGCGCGGCGGCCGTGCCAGGGAAGCTCTGATTGAGAGCTTCCCCAGCGCGGCACAGGGATGTGCCGCCGATGCGACCTGATCAAGTCCATGGATGGACTTGATCAGGGCTTCCTTGGAGTGCGGGTGGCGTGGGCGTCTACGCTCCCCGAGAAAGGGCCACCGCGCAAGCCCCTCGCTCCCTCCTCGTTCCCTCCTCGTTCCGAAAGGCACAGCTCGAAGGGACCGTTCCCCCGTCTGCGGCGTCGCGCTATGCTTCGCCATCGTCGCGCACTCGCGGAAGCGCCGGAATAGCTCAGTCGGTAGAGCACCGCATTCGTAATGCGGTTGTCCGGAGTTCGAGTCTCCGTTCCGGCACCACTCTCCCCCGCAGACCCCTCACTCGAACCGCATCGAGAGATCGAGCGGCGCGACCGCCTTCGTGATCGCGCCCACCGAGATGTAGTCGACGCCCGTCCGGGCTATCGCCGCGAGATCGTCCCGTTCGAACCCTCCCGACGCTTCCAGGCGCACGCCGGTGTCGTTCGCGCGCACCGCCGCGGCCAATTCCTCGACGGTGAAATTGTCCAGCATCACGATGTCCGGCCCGGCAGCCAACGCCTCCCGGAACTCGGCCATGTCCTCGACCTCCACCTCCAGCGGCAACTCCGGGCGCGCCGCCCGGGCACTCCTGATCGCCGCGCCGATGCCGCCGGCCGCGTGGATGTGGTTCTCCTTGATGAGGAAGGCGTCGAACAGGCCCATGCGGTGGTTGTGCGCCCCGCCCACCGCCACGGCGTACTTCTGGGCCGCGCGCAGGCCGGGCACGGTCTTGCGGGTGTCGAGGATCCGTGTGCGCGTGCCCGCTACCGCCGCTGCGCAAGCGCGGGCGGCCGTCGCCGTACCGGAGAGGAACTGGACGAAGTTGAGCAGCGTCCGCTCCACCGTCAGCAGGCTCCGCGCCCGCCCGCCCAGACCGAACAGCGCATCGTCCGGGCGCAGGTCGTCGCCGTCCGTGACCTGCCATTCGATCCGAATGCCGGCGTCGACCTGCGCGCAGACCTCCGTGACCCACGGCGCACCGCAGAAGACACCCGGCGAACGGGAGACGACCGCGGCGCGCGCGCGCCGGTTCGCGCCGACCAGGGCGGCGGTCACGTCACCGTCGCCCACATCCTCGGCCAGCGCGTCCCGGACGTTGCGCCGCACCACCGGGGCGGGCGGCGGCTTCACACGGTCACTCATGGCACACCGTCGCTTATCATCGCGGCGTGATTGTAAGCCCCGATCACTGGCTCTCCGGCGCGCGGCGCGTCCCATCGGAGAACCAGAACGCCCGTCCGGACGCGGACGACATTTCCCTGGTGGTCATTCACGGCATCTCCCTCCCGCCGGGCGAGTTCGGCCGGGGCCTCGTCGGCGACCTGTTCCGCAACCGGCTGGACCGTGGCGCCGACCCGCGCCTGGCGGACCTTGAGGGCGTCCGGGTTTCCGCCCATCTCTTCCTCGACCGCGACGGTACGGCCACGCAGTTCGTTCCTTTCGACCGGCGCGCCTGGCACGCCGGCGCATCGAGTTACCGGGGCCGCGCGAACTGCAACGACTTTGCGATCGGCATCGAACTCGAGGGCGCCGACCAGGTGGCCTACACCGAGGCGCAGTACGCCAGCCTCGCCGCCGTCCTCGACGCCCTCGCGCGCCGCTATCCGCGCCTCGACCCCGCGGCCATCGTCGGCCACAACGAGGTCGCGCCGGGGCGCAAGACGGACCCCGGCCCCGCGTTCGACTGGCGGCGCGTGATCCGGTCCGCGGCCGGGCCGGAGCGTGGCGGGTCCGACTCCGTCGAGGGCTTATAATCCGCTGCGCACCGACCGACCGCGGCCGCTACGGACGACGATGGACTACCCGAGGGGCCTCCAGGACATCGACCCGGACGAGACCCGCGAGTGGCTCGAGGCCCTCGAACACGTCCTCGAGCACGGCGGGACGGATCGGGCCAACTTCCTGCTGGAACGCCTCTCCGCACGGATGACGCAGACCGGCGCCCGACTGCCGTACACGATCACCACCCCGTACCGGAACACCATCCCCGCCACCGAGGAAGCCTTCATGCCGGGCGACCTCTTCATGGAGCGGCGCATCCGCTCCCTGATCCGCTGGAACGCGCTGGCAATGGTCGTCCGTGCGAATCGGGGCGACGGAGACCTCGGCGGCCACATCTCGACGTTCGCCTCCGCGGCCACGCTGTACGACGTCGGCTTCAACTACTTCTTCCGCGGGCCCACCGAAGAGCAGGCCGGCGACCTGATCTACTTCCAGGGGCACAGCGCGCCGGGGATCTACGCCCGATCCTTCCTGGAGGGTCGGTTGAACGAGGCACAGCTCGACCGTTTCCGGCGCGAGGTCGACGGCCGCGGGCTGTCTTCCTATCCCCATCCGTGGCTGATGCCGGACTACTGGCAGTTTCCCACGGTGTCGATGGGCCTCGGGGCGATCCAGGCGATCTACCAGGCCCACATCATGAAGTACCTCGACCGCCGCGGACTCCTTCCGATGGAGGATCGCAAGGTCTGGGCGTTCCTCGGCGACGGCGAGTGCGACGAGCCCGAGTCCCTCGGCGCGTTGGCGCTCGCCGGCCGCGAGCGGCTGGACAACCTCATCTTCGTCGTCAACTGCAACCTGCAGCGGCTGGACGGGCCCGTGCGCGGCAACGGCAAGATCATCCAGGAACTCGAGGGCGAGTTCCGCGGCGCCGGATGGAACGTCATCAAGGTCGTCTGGGGCCGCCTCTGGGACCCCCTGCTCGCCAAGGACGCCACCGGACTGCTGCTACAGCGGATGAACGAGACGGTCGACGGGGAGTATCAGAACTACAAGGCGAAGGGCGGCGGCTACACGCGCGACCATTTCTTCGGGCGTCACCCGGAACTGCTGGAACTCGTCCACCACCTGTCGGACGACGACATCATGCGCCTCAACCGGGGCGGTCACGATCCGTTCAAGGTGTTCGCGGCATATCACGCCGCACTGCACCATACCGGGGAGCCGACGGTCATCCTGGCAAAGACCGTCAAGGGCTACGGAATGGGCGACGCCGGCGAGTCCGAGAACACCACCCACCAGGTCAAGAAACTCGATCTCGACGACCTCAAGCACTTTCGCGACCGCTTCGACGTGCCCCTCACCGACGAGGAACTCGAGAGCGTCCCCTACTACCGGCCCGGCGACGACGCCCCGGAGACCGTCTACCTGAAGCGGCAGCGGGAACGGCTGGGCGGGCCGCTCCCCGCCCGGGTCGTCGACCCGTCGGAAATCGCCATGCCGGGCCTGGACGTCTTCGGGCCGCATCTGCGGGGCACCGGCAAGCGCGCGGTCTCGACGACCATGTCATTCGTGCGCATGCTCTCGACGTTGGCCCGCGACAAGACGATCGGCGAGCGCGTCGTGCCCATCGTTCCGGACGAGGCGCGCACGTTCGGGATGGAGGGCATGTTCCGCCAACTGGGGATCTACTCCTCGGAAGGCCAGCTCTATGAACCGGAGGATCACGGCGAGATCGCTTCCTACCGGGAGTCCCTCGACGGACAGATGCTCGAGGAAGGCATCAACGAAGCCGGCGCCTTCTCGGCCTGGCTCGCGGCCGCCACCTCCTACAGTACCCACCGTTTTACCCTCATCCCCTTCTACATCTTCTACTCCATGTTCGGCTTCCAGCGGGTGGGCGACCTCGCTTGGGCGGCCGGCGACACCCAGGCGCGCGGGTTCCTGCTCGGAGCGACCGCCGGCAGGACGACCCTGAACGGCGAAGGGCTGCAGCACCAGGACGGCCACAGTCACGTGCTGGCGTCCACGATTCCGAACTGCGTCGCCTACGACCCCTGCTACGCTTACGAACTGGCGGTCATCCTGCACGACGGGCTGCGCCGCATGTACGCCGAACGGGAGCGGGTCTTCTTCTACATCACCCTGATGAACGAGAACTACGAGCAGCCGCCCATGCCGGACGGCGCCGCGGACGGCATCCTCAGGGGCATGTACCGCGTGCGCACCCGCGGGGCGTTCGAGGACCAGGGGCCGAGACGGGTGCGCCTGCTCGGCAGCGGCGTCATTCTGCGCGAGGTGCTCGCGGCGGCGGAACGCCTGCTCGAGGAGTACGACGTCGCCAGCGAGGTCTGGAGCGTCACCAGCTTCACGGAGCTCGCCCGCGACGGCGCGGACGCGGAACGCTGGAACCTGCTCCATCCCGGCGAGGAGCCGCGCCGCGGCCACGCCGCCCGCTGCCTCGACGGGGACGTCCCCGTCGTGGCCTCCACCGACTACGTCCGCGCCCAGGCCGAGTCGATCCGGGGCCACTTCGACGCGCCCTACCGGGTACTGGGCACCGACGGCTTCGGGCGCAGCGACACCCGCGCCAGACTGCGCCACTTCTTCGAGGTCGACGAGAAGTTCGTGACCCTCGCCGCCCTCGAGCAGCTCGCGCGGCGCCAGGTCCTTCCCGAAGCCGGCCTCGCCCAAGCCCTGCGGGATCTCGACATCGACGCCGACAAGCCGAACCCGAGGTGTACGTGACCGCTCGAGAGGTAGTAATTCCGGACATCGGCGACGCCGAGGACGTCGAGGTCATCGAGCTCTGCGTCGGGCCGGGCGACGGCGTCGCCGTGGACGGCGCCCTGATCGTCATCGAGTCCGACAAGGCCTCCATGGAAGTGCCCTCGCCCTTCGCGGGCACCGTGACCGAGATCAGGGTGGAGCTCGGCGACCACGTCAACGCCGGCCATGTCGTCGCCCTGCTCGAGGTAACGCAGGAAGCCGCTGCCGCACGGGTTGTGGACGACGGCGCGCCGGAACCAGGATCAGCCACGGCCAGCGTGGCCGCGGCGCCGCCGCCAGCCGCGCAACCCACGCCGCCGGCGCCGTCCGAAACCGTCGCGGACGGCACGGACGTCTATGCGGGCCCCGCCGTGCGCCGGCTCGCGAGAGAACTCGGCGTCAGCCTGCGCGATGTCCGAGGCTCCGGACCGCGGGACAGGATCGTCAAGGACGACGTCAAGGGATTCGTCAAGGCGGCCATGCAGCGCGGCGCGCCATCCGCCGCCCCCGGCCTCCCCAGGATGCCCGCCATCGATTTCTCCAGGTTCGGCCCGGTGGAAGCAGTTCCGCTCACGCGCATCCGCAACCGGGGTGCGCGCAACCTGCACCGGAGCTGGCTGAACGTGGTGCACGTCACCCAGCACGACGAGGCGGACGTCACCGACCTCGAGGGGTTCAGGCGCTCGCTGGCCGAGCAGGACGGGGATCGGGGCACGAGGCTGACCCTGCTGCCCTTCATCGTGAAGGCGTGCGCCGAAAATCTGGCCGCCTTCCCGCGCGTGTGCGCGTCGCTCAACCCGGACGCGGACGGCCTGATCCTCAAGCATTACCGCCACATCGGCTTCGCCGTCGACACCGAGGACGGGCTCGTCGTCCCGGTGCTCCGCGATGTCGATCGCAAGGGTGTCCGGGCGCTCGCCGCGGAGATCGCCGAGCTGTCCGAACGCGCGCGCGCCGGCGGACTCACGCCCGACGAGCTGAGCGGAGGCTGCTTCACCGTGTCCAGTCTCGGCCGGCGGGGCGGCACCGGCTTCACCCCCATCGTCAACGCCCCGGAAGTGGCCATCCTCGGCGTCGGCCGGCTCGACACGAAACCCCGCTGGAACGGGACGTCCTTCGTGCCGCGCGCGATGCTGCCGCTGTCCCTCTCCTACGACCACCGCGCCATCAACGGCGTCGAAGGCGGAAACTTCGTCCTGGAACTGACGCGGCTCCTCGCCGACATC
Source organism: Pseudomonadales bacterium (assembly GCA_963664635.1). Taxonomy (GTDB): domain Bacteria; phylum Pseudomonadota; class Gammaproteobacteria; order Pseudomonadales; family Azotimanducaceae; genus VXNE01. Next base: position 4,449,103 of record OY761542.1, read on the forward strand.
CGCCGCCTGGTCCTGTAGGGACGGGCTTGTCCCCGCCCGCGGTGGGCTCGTGCACGGTGTCGAGACAGGACGTGCCGGCCAATGCGGTCGGCCATCGGCGAGTCCTCCTCGGGGTGGTCAACCGATGGCCGGCGCGGCGCTCCCCGCGCGCCGCGCCTCGAGCCGCGCGGCCCAGACGATCAGCAGGAATACCGGAACGCCGATCGCGGCCGCCCCCAGGAAGAACGCCGGATAGCCGAACGTGTCCACCACCTGGCCGGAGTAGCCGCCGAGCAGCTTCGGGAACAGCGTCATGAGCGAACTCAGCACCGCGTACTGCATCGCCGTGAAGGACAGGCTCGTCAGGCTCGACAGGTAGGCGACGAAGGCCGCGCTCGCGATACCCGCGGTCAGGTTGTCCGCGCCGATCACCGCGTAGAGCAGCAGGATGTCCCCCGGCGCTCCCGCCAGCGCGATGAACAGCAGGTTGGTCGCCACCGTGAGGACGGCCCCCAGCATGAGCACCCGGACGACGCCGTACCTCAAAGCCAGGGCCGCGCCGAGGAAGCCCCCGAGGATCGTCATCCAGAGCCCGAAAACCTTGGTGACCGTGGCGATCTCCTCCTTGCTGTAGCCCATGTCGAAGTAGAAGACGTTGGCGATCGCGCCGAGCACGATGTCGGAGACCCGGTAGAAGCCCACCAGCAGGAGGATCGGCACGGCCGCGCGGCCGTAGCGGCGCAGGAAATCGGCCACCGGCGCCACGTAGGTCTCGCGCACCATCTCGGCCCGCGCGATCCCGACCCCGACGCACGCGCGTGCGATGGCCAGCGCCACGGCGAGGGCGACCGCGAGGCGCGCGGCCTCCACCAGGAAGCCGGCCAGGGCGCCCGGCACCCCCAGGGTACCGGCGATCCACAGGTGCGCCGTGCCGGCGGCGTCGGCCAGGCCGAGGAACAGGGCGACGAACGCGGCGGCCATGATCGCGAAGACGGCGAAGAAACGCGCATAGTCCGAAGCGCCGTGGAAGTCGCTCGCGAGGTCCCTGCGGACCGGTTCGCGCACGACGAGGGTCGTGACCACCCCCACGAGCATGGCCGCGGCCATGCAGAGATAGGTCCACTTCCAGGCATCGTGCACGTAATGGCCGGCGTCGGTGCCGAAGCCGGCCGCCAGGTACAGCGCGCCCGCGCCGGCCACGAGCATCCCGCCGCGGTATCCGGCGACGTAGGCCGACGCGAGCAGCGCCTGCAGCTTCTCGTCCGCCACCTCGATGCGGTACGCGTCGATCACGATGTCCTGCGTCGCCGCCGAGAAGCCGAGGGCCACCGCCGCGAAAGCCATCGCGGTGAGCCCCCCCGGCGTGCCCGGATCGCTCATTCCCATGGCGGCGATCGACCCCATCACGGCCAACTGCGCGACCAGCAGCCAACTGCGGCGCTGGCCCAGCCGACGCGCGAGCACCGGCAAGGGCAACCTGTCGATGAGCGGCGCCCAGACGAACTTGAACGAGTATCCGAGCGCGGCCCAACTGAAGTACGTGACGGCGGCGCGCTCCACGCCCGCTTCGCGCAGCCAGAGCGAGAGGGTCGCGAAGATCAGCAGGAGCGGCAGCCCGGAGGAGAACCCGAGGAACAGCAGCGCCGCCACGCGGGGTTGGAGAAACTCGCGCAGGTGCAGCGGTTGGCGATCCGCTCCCTCGAGGTGCCCGGCGGCAACGGACCGCCGACTCACGGCCGCCAGCCGAAGCGGTCGAGGTTCACCCGCCCCCGCACGAAGATCACGCCTTCCGCCTCGAGCATCGCCCGCTGGCGAGCGGCTCCCGTGCCGCGCAAGGAGATGGTTCCGGCCGCGTTGATCACCCGATGCCAGGGCAGTCGGGTCCCGGGCGGCAGCCGCGACATCGCCTGCCCGACCCGCCGCGCACCGCGGGGCAATCCGGCGAGTTCCGCGACCTGCCCGTACGTCGCGACGCTGCCCGGCGGAATGGCCCCGACGACCGTCCAGATGCGCTCGCCGACGCCTCCATGGCCTTGCGGATCCGGGTCGTGCAACGCGGTTCCCAACGGCGATCCCACCTCCGGGCCACCCTTTCGGCACATTCGGCATCCACTCGGCATGCGGGGGGCTTGAATATAGAAAACGCGCCCCTATGATATGCGCTCCCCTGGGTTAGCACTCTCATCAGGAGAGTGCCAACGATCCGCGGGAGTGCATCGAGAACGTGCCGGGCCACGGCCACGGCACGCGACTAGGTCCAATATTGGGAGACATTTGGCACATGAACATTCGACCTCTACACGACCGCGTTGTCGTGCGGCGGCTGGACGAGGAGACGATGTCCGCTGGCGGGATAGTGCTGCCGGACACCGCGTCGGAGAAGCCGTCGCAGGGCGAAGTCCTCGCCGTAGGGCCCGGCAAGGTCCTCGACAACGGCAAGCTGCAGGAGCCGCACGTCAAGGCCGGCGACAAGGTCATCTTCGGCCAGTACGGCGGAAGCACCGTCAAGCTCGACGGCGAGGAGCTTCTCATCCTCTCCGAGACCGAGATCTTCGGGGTCGTCGAGGGCTGACGCTTCGCGTCAGCTTGGAGTTGCAGCGCAACTCCCCAGCCGAACCGGAATTTCGACGATCCGTTAACGTCAGCGCCGCTCTCGAGAGCCGCTGGCACAGGCAAAGAGGAACAACAGAATGAGCGCGAAGGAAGTACATTTTTCGGACGATGCGCGAGCCCGCATGCTCGAAGGGGTGAATATCCTTTCGAACGCCGTGAAGGTGACCTTGGGGCCCAAGGGCCGCAACGTCGTTCTCGACAAGTCGTTCGGCGCGCCGACCGTCACCAAGGACGGCGTCTCCGTGGCCAAGGAAATCGAGCTGAAGGACAAGTTCGAGAACATGGGCGCGCAGATGGTCAAGGAAGTCGCCAGCCAGACCTCCGATGAAGCCGGCGACGGCACCACCACCGCCACGGTCCTGGCCCAGTCGATCCTCACCGAAGGGCTGAAGTCGGTGGCCGCGGGCATGAATCCCATGGACCTCAAGCGCGGCATCGACAAGGCGGTCGCGAGCGCCGTTGGCCACATCAGGGACATGGCCATCCCCTGCGAGGACTCCACGTCCATCGCCCAGGTCGGCACCGTGTCGGCCAACAACGACACCGCGGTCGGCCAGATCATCGCCGGGGCGATGGAGAAGGTCGGCAAGGAAGGCGTCATCACCGTCGAGGAAGGCAGCGGACTCGAGAACGAGCTCGAAGTGGTCGAGGGCATGCAGTTCGACCGCGGCTACCTGTCGCCGTACTTCATCAACAACCAGGACTCGATGTCCGCCGAACTCGAGGATCCCTTCATCCTCCTGTGCGACAAGAAGATCTCGAACATCCGCGACATGCTCCCGGTGCTCGAGAACGTCGCGAAGGCCGGCAAGCCCCTGATGGTGATCGCCGAGGACATCGAAGGCGAGGCGCTGGCGACCCTGGTCGTCAACAACATGCGCGGCATCGTCAAGATCGCCGCCGCCAAGGCCCCCGGCTTCGGCGACCGGCGCAAGGCCATGCTGCAGGACATCGCCATCCTGACGGGCGCGACGGTCATCTCCGAGGAAGTCGGGCTGACCCTCGAAGGCGCCTCCCTGGACGACCTCGGCACCGCCAAGCGCATCTCCTGCACCAAGGAGAACACCACGATCGTGGACGGCGCGGGCGCCAAGGGCGACATCGAAGGCCGCATCAAGCAGATCCGGCAGGAGATCGAGGACACGAGCTCGGACTACGACCGCGAGAAGCTGCAGGAGCGCCTGGCGAAGCTCGCCGGCGGCGTGGCGGTCATCAAGGTCGGCGCCCCGACGGAAGTCGAGATGAAGGAGAAGAAGGCGCGCGTCGAAGACGCCCTGCACTCCACCCGCGCGGCGGTCGAGGAAGGCATTGTCGCGGGCGGCGGCGTGGCCCTCGTGCGCGCGCTCGAGAAGCTCGACGACCTCGGCGGCGACAACGAAGACCAGAACGTCGGCATCGCCATCGCCAAGCGGGCCATGGCCACCCCGCTGCGCCAGATCGCGCAGAACTCGGGCGCCGAAGGCGCCGTGGTACACGACAAGGTGCGTGGGCTGCCCGAGAACCACGGGTTCAACGGCGCCACCGGCGAGTACGGCGACATGATCGAGATGGGGATCCCCGACCCGGCGAAGGTCGCCCGCACCGCCCTGCAGGCGGCGGCGTCCGTGGCGGGTCTCATGATCACCACCGAAGCGATGGTCGCCGAAGCGCCGGACGACAGTCCGCCCGCGCCTCCGGGCGGCGGCGGCATGCCGGACATGGGCGGCATGATGTAGCCGACCCGTCCCAGGACCGAAAGAACCCCGCCTTGCGCGGGGTTTTTTCTGCCTGTCCCGGCAAGTATGATCGAGGACGCTTAGGGAAAGGTGGGGGTACCTGGAAATGGAAGAAGCCATCAACTATCTGGTCCGGTGGAGTCACTACTTCGTCGGCATCACGTGGATCGGCCTGCTCTACTACTTCAACTTCGTGCAGACCGAGTACTTCAAGGAAGCCGAGGGCGGCGCCCGCGTGGACGCCTTCGTCAAGCTCGCGCCCAGGGCCCTCTGGTGGTTCCGCTGGGGCGCGGCGATGACCTTCCTGACCGGGCTGTATCTCGTCTACGTCCTGCACATGGCCCTGACGGTGGACATCGTCCTGTCGGTCGTCATGGCGACGCTCATGTTCCTGAACGTCTGGCTCATCATCTGGCCCAACCAGAAGATCGTCATCGCGTCGAACGAGCAGATCCAGGCCGGCGGCGAGGCCGACCCGGCAGCGGCCGCCGCCGCGCCGAAGGCGGCGCTCGCGTCCCGCACCAACACGCTCTTCTCGCTGCCGATGCTGTTCCTGATGGGCGCCAGCGCGCACTACGCGCACGGCGGGTTCGCCGACAACATGAACGCCGTGATCGTCGGCCTGGCGATCATCGCCGCCATCGAGCTGAACGCCATCTTCGGCAAGCAGGGACCGATCACGACGGTGCGCGGCGTGATCGTCAGCAGCCTCGTGCTCACGGCGGTTTTCTGGGCGGTCGTCGCACTGCTGTAACGACACCCGATCCTCGGGGGTGCGCGAGAGCGGCCCCCGATGCGCCGGGGAACGCCTCGCGGGAGTTGCGCAGCGACTTTGCCCGCCTCGATCACGCAGTCCTGTCCCGGGGGTATTTCGAGCGTGAGCGGCAGTTCGCGCCTTCACCGGGACGGTGAGTTCGCCTACACTTTTCGATCGCGTCTGTCCCGGAGCGCACCGTGAGCGAATCACCCATCGCCGTCCAACCCGACGACGCCCCAAGGCGGTCGCAGCAGCGGCGTCGCGGGCGCGACGGCGGCGGGGGGGGTCGAGGCGGCGGCGGGGGGGGTCGAGGCGGCGGCCCCGGCATCGCCGTCAGCGGCGTGCTCGCGTTCGCGATCGCCGGTTTCGCGGCCGCGGGCTGGTTCATCCTGCACCAGCAGGACCAGCTCGCGGACAACGAACGCTCGCTCGCGGACGCCGACGGGCGCCTGCGGCTCCTGGAAGAGCGGCTGCGCATGACCGACGAGACCATGACGGAGGCGGGCAAGGACACCACCGAGCAGCTCTCGTTCTGGGAGTCCGAGGTGCGCAAGCTCTGGGACGTCTCCAACAAGCGCAACAAGACGTGGATCGAGGAGAACCAGGCGACGCTGAAGCGGCAGACCTCGAGTATCGCCGGGGTCCAGTCCACCCTGACCGAGCTCAAGAGCGACGTCGACCGCGTCGAGGCCGCCTTCAACCAGCAGCGGGAATTGATCGACCGGCTGGCGACCCTGGACACCCAGCTACGCCAGCTCATCAGCCAGCAGCGGGACCTGGTGGACCGGGTCAACACCTCCCGCCAGGTGACCGCCAGCCTGAAGGCCACGCTGGAACCCCAGGTTCGCGAGCACGAGGAAGCCATCGCCGCCAACGATGCGCACCGGCGGCAACTGAACGCCAGTATCGCCCGCATCGGCATGCGGCTCGACGCGATAGAGCAGCGTCTCGGTGTCCCGACGCAGTAGCGCCCCGGCCGCGCGGCCCCGCGGCGAGGCAACGATCAGGCGGTCGCCTCGCGGCCGGCGCGCCGGGCCCGCAGGTCGCCGTCCTTCGCGGTCCACCGTTCGTCGATCCAGCCGCGGAGCGCCTCGCGCCCGCCCGGCGCGGCCACGCCGGCGACCGCGCCCGGCACGCCGAGGCGGTCGACCGTGACATCGACGCGGCGGCACCGTCCGCAGAGGAAATCCCAGAACGACGGCGTGCCCCCCGGATAGTCGATCGTCACGTCCACCATCCCGCTCAGCCGGTCGTTGAGCGCTTCCGCAACGTACGCGAAGCCGGAACTCTTGGGCTTCAGCAGCCAGTTGTGCGGCGACTGCTGCGCGGCGTGCTTGGCGGGGGTGAAGCGCGTGCCCTCCAGAAAGCTCAGCACCGACGTCGGCCGTTCCAGGAACCCCTCGCACGCGCGCATCGTGGCGTGGCGGTCGTGCTCGCGCAGTTCGGGGCGCGCCGCCAGCACCTCGCGTCCGTAACGGCGCACGTACGGGAAACCCAGCAGCCACATGGCCACGCCCACCAGCGGCGCCCAGAGCAGTTCCCGCTTGGTGAAGAACTTCAGGGGAGGAACGCGGCCGAGGAAGATCTCCTGCAGCACGAGGATGTCCGCCCACGACTGATGGTTGCTCACGATGAGATACCATCCGTCCCGCCGGAAGCCGGCATCGCCCTCGAACCGGAGGTCGAGAGCCGTCAGCCGCAGCGACCGCAGGAGCGCCCGGTTGCTCACTACCCAGCCGTCGATGATGCGATCCATCGCGCCACCGACTCCCCGGCGCACCGCGCTCACCGGCACCGCCATCCGCACCACGCCCATGCAGTAGAGCGGCATGCACCACAGAACGGTGTGCACGGAAATGAAAGCGATGGAGAGGATGCCGCGTAGCGTGTCCATGCGGCGGTCTTTAGCACATGGACGGGCGCGCCGCCAACGACGGGGCACCCCGCGCCGGGCGCTAGCGCGACCTGACGGTCGCGTTGGGAGTTTCGCTGATGCGAAACTCCTACGTCGGCAGCGAAACTGATTCCGTAAAACTTTTATTTATCAGTACGTTATAGAAGTTTCTCTTTGGTCTGGCCAACAATGCGACACCTTCCCAAGCCGCGCACCAGCGCCGCCCGTTGAGACGCCTTGCGCCTTGACGCCTTGGTAACTGTTCGGTCGTCCCGGCATCGGACGGTGCCTTTGTCTACCCGACACACCGACCCACGCCGCAGTATGACGCCTGAAGCCATCGATCTAGGATGCCGCGAGATGGACTCCTTCGCCCACATGCTGCTGTGGACCTTTCTCGCGGGCGCCTGTATCCCGCTCGGTGCCGCGCTCGCGCGCATCGAACACATCCGTCCGCGATGGCTTGAAGACGAGTTCCGTCACTTCGTGATCGCCTTTGGCGGTGCTCGGCACGGTCGCCCTGGTCCTGCTGCCGGAAGGGTCTGCACGGCTGTCACAGCCCCTCGCCGCCTTCGCCGTGATGCTGGCGGGGCGGCGGCGCCTTCATGGCGCTCGACCGCGTCCAGGCCAAGCGCAGGCGAGAGACGCCACAGTTGACCGCCATGCTCGCGGACTTCGTTCCGGAGTGCGTGGCACTCGGCGGCATGTTCGCCGCCAACGCCGGAGGGGCGGCACTACTCGCGCTGCTCATCGCGCTACAGAACGTTCCCGAAGGGTTCAATGCCTGGCGGGAACTCGCCGCCGGCCCGTTCAACCGGAAGGCAGCCCAGATCTGGATCGTGCTGCTGGCTTTTCTTGGCCCCGTCTCCGGGATGACCGGATGGTTCTGGCTCGCCGGCCAAGACGCGGTGCTCGGGGCGGTGACGCTGTTCGCCGCCGGCGGCATCCTCTATCTGACCTTTCAGGACATCGCACCGCAGTCGAGGCTGGAACGCCATTGGGCGCCGCCACTCGGCGCCGTGTTGGAATTCGGGCTCGCCGCGCTGGCCGAGAGCGCCTTTGCGTGACCGCCCGGAAGCGGCTCCGGGAATCGTCCGGCCCATGCCTCCCTCACCATCCCCAGCCCAGATACCGGGCTGCCCGAACGGTTACAACGCCTTGAGCCTTGAGGTGCCCCCGGCCCCCCGGCCACCGTGCCCCCGTGCGCGTCGAGCGCCCGGGAGCACCAGCGCCCGAGCGCGGCCAGCAGCAAGCGAGCCTATCACGCGTCGACGGTCTCCGAACTCCAAGGCGGCGCGACTCACGCCATTGCGCGCCGTCATGCGATCGCGCAGGGCCGCCAGTTGCGAGACCAATGCTCGCCGTCCTGCACATGGCCGCGCCGCACGCTCTTGCACACGTTCTCGGCGAACTCTGATCCGGGGAATCCTCTTTCCAACCGGAGGACGACGCCCTCCCGTGCGCCACCGAGTGACGAAGGCTGTCCGTGGGCGTCCTCAACGAAGTCCCGAAGCTCGTCGATCGTCGCGAAGCGTCCCCGGTGGAGGATGGGCACCATCGGAATCTCCTTCGACGCGGCGTAAGCCTCTAAGTCCCCGAACGACGCGAACGCGCCGCGCTCGTCGCGGAGCGCGAACGCATAGAACGTCTCCCGCTCGGGTATCGGCCCGTACTCAATGCTGTGCACCGGGTAGATGTTCTCACCATAGAGGTAGACCTCTGGCTCACGCACCTTCCATGCATGGTGCTTCTTCACCATCGCCATCCACTTGGCCTCGGACGGCGCCGACACACTGCGCGCATATACCTTGCCCTCGTGGATGAGCGTGTTCGTACCGTCCAGCTTCTCGGTCGCTACGACCGGCGTGTCGACGAAGACCTGCGGCGCCGGATGCACACGTTCGTGGCGCCCGATTGCGGGCGAGTAGGGCCAATACGGGGTCGTCGGATATTTGAGGCCGACCACGCTATATCTCTGGCCTAGGGCGCGCCGGCCTCGGCACACGATTCGTCGATCCAAGGCAAATGTGGACAGAGCTCCTCAACATCCACGCCGAGATTCTGCAGCAGGTCGCCGGCCTCCCCCCAGTCACTGTCCGTCGCGTTGACGACGACTGCTCTGGCCACGACGGCCACGGCGAGGAACTTGCGGTCGGACGGGTCGAGCGTGTTCTCCGGCAATTCCTCGAATCCCCGGCTGTCGTCCGACAACGGTGTGATCGGGAATCTGCGTACTCTTGCTCCGCGATGCTGGCGGTCGTGCACATGCTTGAAGAATACGTCGCCCATGCCTGGACCGCCGGCAAAGCTAAAGTGGGTGCGATACTCCTCGAAGATGTGACCACGGTCGTCCACAGCCACAACGCCGTTCTTCATCGCGTGTTCGAGTCTGTCCACGCACGCCAGTTGACATGTCGGGTCGACATCCGCGTCGCCGTTGGCCGCGATGCCGACGTTAGTGTCCACAACGACCAAGCTCATCCTGACTGCTCCCGGATCCTTCGTGTCAAACCGGCTCTGGCGATCGCGGCGACTTCTCCGACCTCGTCTCCGAAGAAGCCCTCAGGCCAATTCTCCACCTCGCCGTACTGATTCAGCGCGAGGTCGGAGACCTGGGCTACACCTTTCGTCGCCGACACGAAGTACAGCTTCACATCCTCGGGCGTCGCGTCTCCTTCTGCGACCCGCCTTTGCAGCCGCCGGAGGAGATGTTCGCTGTGACTCTCAACCACGATCTGGACATGGCGCGTGCGGGCCACGTTCAGCATGACGTCCGCGAGACCGCTCTGCACGGCTGGGTGGAGGTGTATCTCCGGCTGCTCCATCAACACCGTCGCGCCCTCAGGCACGTAGTACAGTAGGACGAGAGCCGGAAGCACCTGGGAGACGCCGAAGCCAACATCTGCAAGTCCCGTCTGCGCCGCTGAAGCGGAAGTTCGCACTTGGGCACGCCAGAGATTGGTACCCTTACCGATGTCCTCCAGCTGAAACTCGTGGATCAGGCCCAGCTCCCGCAGCCAATACGCGATCATCTCTTGGAACGGCCTCTTCTTCCTGCGGTAACCCAGGCTCCGCGCCTCCCTGTCGCGGGTCGCGGCGAGAATCGCGGCGACTGTGCTCTCGCCGCGGCGACCGACGTCCTCCGGGCTGGATCCGCTCCAGGGGTACTCGCGCTTCGGATATTCGCGGAGCGGTCCGAGGTAGTAGATGGAGTCCATCAGATTCTCATACTCCAGCTCGAAGTCACCGAGGAAGCTTGCGTTCTGGAAGTAGCTCCTGATCTCGCTGGGAAACAGGTGCGTCTTGATTGGTCGGGGAAGAGGCCATGCACGACCGACGGTCCGCTGGAACGCGAAGTCTTCGCCTTCCGACACTAGCTCGAACTTCGTCTCCGAGCCCTGCTTCGGCCGCAGCACATAGTCGACGCCGCCGCGCCCATAGCCAAGTTCGCTGGCCCATGGGTCGGGCTGAGGCGACCGGACGCGCCGCACTCCGACCTCGGACCGGATGCGCAAGGGACCATCGGGGCCGAATCGGTCGGCCGACCCTGCTCCCCGTTGACCCACCCGCGGTTCCCACTCTAGAGCCCATCGGATCCGCCGGTCGAGATCATGCCCATGGACGGCGTCCTCGAACGTGCCCAGATTGACGAGGTCCGTCGGCCCCCCGAAGTCGAGCACCAATCCTCTGTCGGTCGCGTTTCTCGTCTGCTTGAGCAGGAGAAGGAACTGCAGCAGGCTGCTCTTCCCGGCGCTGTTCGTGCCGAAGAAGCCGGTGATCCTGCCGAGGTCGACGTGCGCTTCCCGCCACGCCTTGAAGTTCTCAAGTCTTACTCGGTTGAGCATCTCACCACCCCCCGACCGGCCCTGGTACGAGCAGGGCCCATTGGCCCAGCGGCCACCATGAACGTCGAAAACGCGCTCGGCTATCCTCCACGCGCATTGGTCCCTGAGCCCTGAATCCCTGACGTTCTTGACGCTACGCTCCCACGCCGGATCGGCGCTCCGGTCCTTGGGGCCTTCCGCCTGCAATCGATCCTACCCACCCAGGCCGGCTACCGCCACCTCATCCGTTCTTCTGTTCGCCGTCGCGTGCGCTCTGCGCATCGATGCAACCCCGGACGTTCTAGTCCCTCGGCCGCTACCGTTCGCGCCGTCCTCCGCCGAAGGCGGGCAAAAGGACACCGGGCCGCCCGGCTATGCCGGGCGCGCACCCTTCCGCGCGACGAGGGCGACGGCCCGCTGAGCCTGGGCGGGGGCCGCTTCCGCCCCGTCGCACGGCATGGCGCGGCGTTGTCCACATCATCCTCGCAACCCGCCCGCTCCCTGCCTGCGCCGCGAGCGCCGCGTCGGGCCCTTTGTACGCGACCCTGACGGGAATCGGCGGCGTGATGCCGATGGGGACCAGGGTTCCGGCCGAGACGCCACAGCGGCTTTGAGGAACCATTGCGGGCGATGCCGCCGGGGGGCGGCCCGCGCCCTAGCTAGTCGGCTTCGCCGACCGGAGCCCGCAAGCGGCCTCCGCCCAGTCGGGTAACGGTCGCTATCGCTTCCGCCCTCCGGGCGGTGGCCCCGCGGCCGCGACCGCGGACGACACGCCCGGGTCCGCGAACGCCTGTGTGGTGCGCGAAACGCCCTCCAGCGTCTGGCCGAGACCGGAAGGCGCGTCTACTTACGGTGCGCTCGCCGACCTCGTCGCGTCGCTCAGCGAGGCGAAGACCGCAGGATGCCTCGTCGAAGCCCGCTGCTCACCCGGACGCTGTGGGACGGACTTGGAAGTCGCGTCCCACAGCGTCCGGGCGGGGTTTCCGCCGAACCGCGCACGATCTCGCGTGCAGCCCCGCCGCGCACCTGGTCGCCACCTTGTGCGTCCGCGGCGTGTGCCTTGCGCCAGCGCCGCGGCGCCGGGCAGCCGCCGACGCCCGCCGCCGAAGCCCGCCCCAGGCGACAGTCGCGCACCGTGTCCGAGCACGAGTCTGGGGCGCTTCCCGCGCCGGCTCACGCCCCCACGCTGGGCAAGGGTCCTGGCGGACGCCTTTCCCAGCGTGGGGGCTGGCGTTGCCACGATTCGCGCACAGATGGCGACTAACAGGCGCCACGCACACCCGCAAACGCCGCTTGCCACGGGTCCGGGGAGCATCTACGATCCGCGCCAACCATACAGACGCCGGGATCTGTGACCCGGACATGGCTTCCCCACCATGCAAATCATCGGGAAGAGTCCACCGCGTGGGCCACAGCACGACCCCAGCTGAACCAACGGGCGCAGCCGCAGGAGCGGCCATTTCAGCAACATCCCGGCTGACACAACCGGAGCGCGAATCAGGCAGACCGCGGGTAACCCAGCGAGACGCCCCGATGCGCAGCGACGGCTGAACAATACGGGATGACGCGCAACGCGTCGCAGACGTTCCACTGACCAAAGGAACAGCGCGAGAACAGTGCCGGCGCCGTCCGCGAGGACGAAACAGGGTGCGAACAGGATGACCGGATTGGAACCCGCGATTCCGCTCAGCGCCGACCGAGCGACAAGCATCGGTCGGATGCGAGAACTTTCTTACTCATCGCCGACCGCTTGTCCCCGCCTGGCCGACCGGCTTGCCGCCGTGCCGTGCCCGATCCTGCTCATGCAGCGCCCGATCTTCGGCCTGATCGCCACCGCGGCCACTCGGCCCGTTGTCCGAAAACCGCCGCATCGAGCCCGATCCGGCCGTGATCCGCCCCCGCAACGCGCGCGAGAGTGCTCTGGTTTTCCAGCGCACGACCCAAGTCCCGAACGAGGCCACTCTCCGCGCCGCCAGGGCCACGGCAGCCGCCGCCCAGGTGTCGGTCATCGCCGACACGGTAGTCCTCCACAGAGCGCTCCAGCTCGACGACAGCACGCTTCCCGTCCGCGATGGCCGCTCCCTGTTCCTCCCCGGCGGGCCAGAGATGGCCGGAAGTCCTTCGCGGCGAAAGAAAATGGTTGACGCTCGTCAGCCAGCCGACTCCACTGAACTGGGCGGTCAACCCGGTCGAACTCTCAGTGACGATCCTCGCGTTCCAGCACGACTACGATCCACGCCGATGCCGGACGTTCATCGTCGTCTTCATAGTCGATGTCCCGATCAGTTCTTACGGCCGGAGTACAGCCGCCTGTCGTGCTCACCGAGGCGATCCTCCAACCATCCGCCAGTTCATCCGCCAGCCACTCCATCTGCAGATCGTCCATGTCGGTGTGGAGCTGAATGGTGATCAGACGCTGCTTCTTCACGACCTAGCCCTACCGAGTAGTCATAAAAAGGGCTGGACAATGGGCCTGTCGTCCTGTACACCTGCGCCACCATGGCCCAGTCCCAGATCAGCCGCACGCTGCGCGACGAGGCGGCACGTTTGCGGATCGTCGCTATTCTGTCGCAGGAGCGGTTCGACAGCCGGCGGGCCTTTGCCCGCAGGATCTGCGGGGAGTTCTCCTTCGTCGACACGCGCGGCCGTCTGCAGCTTGCGGGCTGCATGAAGGCGCTGGCGACGCTGGCTCGGGCGTCGCCGGAGATTGTCCTGCCGGCACCACGGGCAGCGGTGGCGAACAGGCCGCGCCAGCTTGAGGCCGCGGTTGACGAGCCGGTCGATGTTCCACGACACCCGGCCCGGATCCGGGATCTCGATATCCGGATGGTGACGCAGCGCTGTGAGCGTGAAGTGTGGAACACGCTGATGGCGCACGAACATCCCCATGGCATGACGACCTTTGCCGGTTGTCAGGTGCGCTACCTCGTGGGCTCGGCCCATGGCTGGCTGGGTTGCGTCGGGTTCTCTGCCGCGGCCCTGCGGGTGTCGGCGCGTGATCACTGGATGGCGTGGAGCGATGCAGTGCGCCGTGACCACCTGCACCGGGTTGTTTGCCTGAGCCGCTTCCTGATCCGTCCTTCGGTTTTCTGTGCGCACCTGGCGAGCCATGTGCTGGGGCGGGTGCTGCGGCGTCTGCCGCGGGACTTCGAGGCCCGCTACGGCTATCGTCCCTGGCTGGTGGAGAGCTTTGCCGATGCCGGTGTGGCGGGCACCTGTCTGAGAGCGGCCAACTTCCTCATGGTCGGCCGCACCGCGGGGCGGGGCCGTCAGGATGCGAGGAAGCAGCGTGGGCAGACGGTCAAGACGGTGTTCATGTACGCCTTGGCAGCGGACTGGCGTCGCCGGCTCGGGGTCGAGTGGGTTGATCATGCCCCGGTGCTGGAGCCGGGAGCGGGCCTGAACGCGGCCGCGTGGGCCGCCAACGAGTTTGGAGGAGCGCCGTTGGGTGACAAGCGACTGTCGGCACGTCTGGTGAAGAGCGCGGGTCTTCTGGCGTCCTACCCGGGAGGGAAGATCAACGCCAGCAGCGCCAGTGGCGGCAAGGAGATCACCGGGTTCTACCGTCTGATCGAGGCGCCCGCGGAGTCGGACGTCACGGTTCCGGCGATTCTTGCGCCGCACCGGGAGCGCAGCGTGCAGCGGATCCGTGGTCAGACCACGGTGCTGGCGCTGCGGGACGGCACCGATCTGAGCTTCTCGACGCGCCCCGGCTGCGACGGCCTGGAGGTCATCGGCAAGAACCAGACCGGCGCGAAGAGCCTGGGGTTGTCGCTGCATGCGACCCTGGCCGTGACCGGGACCGGTCTGCCGCTTGGGGTGCTGGACCTGAACTTCGATCAGGAGGTGTCCCGGGAGGGGACACGGCGTCAGACACGGCGCTGGCTTGACGGGTTCGGCGATGTGGCGCGGGCGGCACGGGAGGTCACGGGCAAGACCAGGATCATCTATGTCTGCGACCGGGAGGCGGACCGCTTCGAGCTGTTCGATCAGCAGCGCCGCCATCCACGGGTGGAGTTGCTGGTCCGTGCCACGCACGACCGGGTTCTGGGACCATCGAAGCTCTTTGCCGTCATGCGCGGTGGCGAGCCCGATGGCCTGATCGATGTCGAGATCGACGGACTCACGGCACGGCCCAAGTCCTCCAGGAAGAAGGCGCGTCCGGCACGCCGCAAGCGCCTGGCCACCTGTGACCTGCGGTTCCGCCGCGTCACCCTGCCGGCGACACAGACCATGAAAGGGCGCGCACCGATGACGGTCTGGGCGGTCCACATCGTGGAACGCCACCCACCCGAAGACGAGGACCCCGTCCAGTGGTTCCTGCTGACCACGTGTCAGGTCGAGACACCGTCACAGGCCGCCGACATCGTCGGCTTCTACCTCCAGAGATGGCGCATCGAGGACTTCTTCCGGGTGCTCAAATCAGGCTGCGGGGTGGAGCACCTGCTGTTCCGCACGGCAGACAGATTGCGGCGGGCCATCGCCATCAATGCCGTCATCGCCTGGCGCATCATGGTCATGACGCTGCTCGGACGCCAGGTGCCCGACTGCGAACCGCAACTGATGTTCACCGACCACGAACTCGCCTTCCTGCGCGACTATGCCCACCAGCACGGCCTGTCGGCACCGGAAGGACTCGGCGATGCCGTACGCCTGGTGGCCCACCTCGGCGGCTATCGCAACCGCAAGCACGATCCCGACCCCGGTCATCAGGTCATGTGGCATGGGCAGACCCGTCTCACCAGTGCCTCGCTGGGCCACCAAATCGGGCTCCAGACCGGCTTCGAAACCGGGTTCAAGGAAGGCCGCAAACACGCCCTGAGGCAGAAAACCTAACCCGTTGCCACGTCAATATGTGACTACTCGGTAGACCTAGCCTGCTTGTGCTTGTCTGCTAGAAACACCCCCCAGCGGACCCTTTCAAGGGTCCGCCCATCGCCGTTCATCTCGAATCCCTGGCGCTCAGGCTCGGCTACGACATCCTTTGAGCGTGTCGATAGGCGACCCCCACTCGCGCCAACCGCTAGCTTAGCTATCCTTCGAGGCGCCAGTGTCGCAGGGGCTGGTGAATCCCCGGGATTCTACCCCCCCGCGGCCTCGTTGTCCGCCGCGCGCGGTCGCCCGCCCGAGGCGCGGATCACACCTCCGTGACGACGCAGGACACCCCGCCGCAGCCGGCGCCACACCACCGCCATCACGCCTCGCGTTGCGCCCGCTATGTCGGGGTGCTACGCACGGCCCGACATAGCGGGCGCGCGCGCTCTCCGGGCGTTCACGCACACATTTGCACGCATTACCTGGCGTCGCCCATAATTTCGCCCACTACCTGCCAGCTCCGACCGGAGCGACGGCAACGTTGGACCCCACGGTCCTAGTGTACCGTCTCTAAAATGAGTTGACATATGGGGTTGGGGCGGGCATGCTGGCGGACATGCCACGTCCAACCCCGGCATTGAACATCACGCCGCGGCAGCGCGCGGCGCTGGAGGCGGTGACGCAACGACCGACCTCGGCGCAGCGAGAACATCAACGCGCGGCGATCGTGCTGAAGCGCGCCGACGGCGTCAGCCAGGCGGCCACCGCACGGGCGCTGGGCGTCAGCCGCCCGGTGGTGATCAAGTGGGAACGTCGCTTCCGCGCAGCGGGGATGGCGGGCCTTGCGGACGCCGGGGGCCGGGGGCGCAAGCCGAGCATCCGCCCCGAGGTGCGCGAGCGGATCATCCGCGGCGCGACCCAGCCTCCCGAGGGCCGGACGCGCTGGTCGGTACGCAGCATGGCGCGCGCGACCGGGGTGTCGAAGGACACGGTGCAGCGGCTGTGGCGGGCGAACGACATCAAGCCGCACGTGACCCGGACGTTCAAGCTGTCGACCGATCCGCACTTCGAGGAGAAGTTCTGGGACGTGATCGGGCTGTACCTGGATCCGCCGGAGCGATCGCTGGTGCTGTGCTGCGACGAAAAGAGCCAATGCCAGGCGCTGGAGCGCTCCCAGCCCGGCTTCCCGGTCCTGCGCGGCTACAATAGGACGCAGACCCACGACTACAAGCGCCACGGCACGGTCACGCTGTTCGCGGCGCTGTCGTATCTGGACGGCAAGATCTTCGGCCGGACCGGCGTCCGGCACACGCACAAGGAGTGGCTCGGGTTCCTGCGCCACCTCAACCGCGAAACGCCCGACGGGGTGTGCCTGCACCTGATCGTCGACAACTACGCCACCCACAAGCACGCCAAGGTGAAGTCCTGGGCGACCTGGCACAACCGGCGTCACCGCAAGGCGCACGGCGTCGACCGGATCGCTCTGCACTTCACCCCCACGTCGAGCTCGTGGATGAACCTCGTCGAACGGTTCTTCCGGGACCTCACCGTGGATGTCGTGCGCGACGGCAGCTTCGCCAGCGTCGCCGAGCTGGTCGAGGCCATCAACGCCTACCTCGCCGCGCACAACCTCGACTCCAAGCGCTACGTCTGGCGCAAGTCTGGCGAACGGATCCTCGCCAGCATCCAGCGCGCCCGGCAGGCACTGGCCGCAACCAATGTAAACTCATTTTAGCGACGGTACACTAGCTTCAACAGAGGAGCGGCGCACCGACGCCGAAACCGGGGCACCCGTACGCGGCTCCGGCGCGTGAAGACGCGGCAAGTGCCATGTGACACGAAGCGTACCGGGGGCAATGGCGGCCTCCGGCGCGGCGACATCCGCGCAAGCGCGAATCGGGGACACCCGGCCAGCGCAACGCCGACTGGCCCTAAACCGTTTCCCCGTTGGCCACGGGGACGTGCCCACCGACGGCAGCTACCACGGGGCGACCGCACGGCTCCCCGATCCCGCAAGGGCAACGCAGCGATCCTGCGACAGTGCGGCAGGAGGCCACCCACGCTTCCCGCGGGATCCGAGCCCGCGAAGTCGCGCCGGGCGGTCCCGGCAACACACCGTTTGGGCCACAAGCCCCATAGCGACGAAGCAACCCGATGCGATCCATCGGGCGCTTCCAGGCGTCCATGCGCAATCGTGACGAACGCGACATGGACGGGATGGAGCAGGGCATCCCGCGCGGCTTCAACAGCGCGACAACCACCTGCAACGGCGAGAACGGTCCCGGCCGAGTCCACATTGGACTGAACGGGGGCGAGTCGGGAGAGGAGCGCCACGGCGCTTCCGATCCCGCTGAGCCGCGTCGATCCGGACGTTTCGAGAGAAGCGTTGGAACGCGGCAACAGTTCTTACGACCCTCGGATCACCACGCACGTCCTGCGCTCGGGAGGAACGCACATGGGACAGCGCCGGTCGAAGCTCGACCGCCACGCAGCCGAACTGATTGCCCTGCGGCGGGCCGGGGCCTCGATCGCCCAGCTCGCCCGCTGGCTGCGCCGGGAGCGAGACACCGCCGCCGCGGCCACCACGGTCGGGCGCTGGCTCGACAACGCCGACGTAGGCGACATCGATATGGTCGACGGCTTCGATGCCGCCGCCGCGCTCGACGAACTCCGGGCCCGCGACCGGGAGCTGCGCTTTCCGCGCCTGGCCGTCTCAAGCATCGACGAGCATGGCTACCACGTGCTCAGGATGCGCGCCCGGGGCGCGACGATCGGCCAGTGCCGCCGGGCCCTGCGCGACAAACGTGGGCTGCGGGTGGACCGCTCCACAGTCTCCCGCTGGCTCAGGAAGCACGCCAATGGCGAAGAGTAGCCGTCCCCGCCGCGGCCGGGGCCAGCCGCGCCGCCGGTTCCCGTTTGCCAAAGGAGCTTCGCGCCCGCACACTTCCGGCTTCAATCGGCTGCCACAGAGGAGGCGCGGTGCTCACGGCCTTCCGAGAAAACGATGACTCGCACGCCGCCTTCGCCACGATGTCCGACACTCTGGCTTCCGGGTCAACTTTGCGGCGCAACCTTGGCGGCCAAGGATTCTCCGGGGAGTGGGACGTCACATGGCACCCTGATGTCGGAATGTGGTCGTTGCTCGACCCTGGCGACGATCTCAACAGGTTCTGGTGCTGCTTCGGCATAGAGGATCCCGCCGCCCGCAAAGACCTCAACATCGCCGTAGAGGTCAACCCGCCTCACAGCGGCACTGACGGGCGTATTGCCGGCGCGTTCGCGTGGAGCCCCGCCGGAAGCATCCACCTTTGCCACAATGGGCGCATCGGTGGTGGCCGGCGAGGCGTTGGCAAAGCCGCGTTCTTCAACCACTACCGTGGCGAACTGACCAGTTTGGCGCACCGCGACCGACTGGCGGATGTCGTAGACCTTGGCCCTATCGACAGTCCCGATCTTGCATCCCGCCTTGCGTGGTTTGCGGCGGAGGTAGTCCGCGTTAAGGCCCTCATCCTGCAGGGGACTGCAACGGGCGCTGAAGGCACATTGGATTCCGGGGTTAGGGCAATCGAAATGCCGTCCTTTAATCCCGAGTTCTCGGGCACTAGGGCTGCGTTCACAGTCCGCGCCACGATCGAGGCCAGAGCCGACCATGGGCTCGTTGTCGATGCGCTGGCAGCGTCGGTTACGCGTCACGGTCGAGTCGTCTGCAATGACCGCGAGAGGGACCTGTTCCTTCTCGACGACGACGGGTGCCTAGTCCTGCTGTTCGAGGTCAAGACCGACATCTCCACCACCTCGATCTACACCGCGGTCGGTCAACTGCTCCTCAACCGGGGCACCGAAACAAACGGCGTGCGTCTTGTGCTCGTGGTTCCGGGCACGCCAAAGGAGGGGACTCGCGATGCGCTGGGGTCGGTCGGCATTGACGTGCTCCCGTACCACTGGCGTGGGCGGACGCCTGTGATCTCGAAATCCGCGCTCGCAAAGCTGATGCCATGACCGCCGTGCGGACCCAATCGTCCTCTGCCGTTTGCTCTTAGGGGCCGACGCACCCGAAATTCGAAGATCAGACCGCCCGCTTCCAGTCGCGACCCAACCTGTAGCCGACGCCGTTCAGGCCGCCTACCGGCGTCGCTCCTGCGCCAGATCGTAGGCCGCCTGCAGCTGCATCCAGTAGCCCGCGTCGCTCCACCCCATACGTTGGCCGACAATGGCCGCCACGAGGTCCGATCCGGGTCGGAGCGACCCCCGAATCGCGCTTCACAGTGCCCTGCTTTCCAAAAACGCGTGTCATGTTGCGAACGAGGCCACTCTCGGCGTCGCCAGCGCGTGCGAACGCGTCGCTCGGGGAGTTCTCGTCGCGCCGTGGACGCATCGTCCACCCCTTCCGTCCGCCTGAAACGCACCAGCTCTGCAGACACCCGCACGGACTCCAGCCGCCAGCCCGCCGCCTCACACGCACGCGCCGCCGGACTTGCGGACCAACCCTCCGGGTCCGTCCACCACGTCGCGAACTTCGGCGCCGCCGGCGGCAGCGACATGCCCGTCAGCTCGCGCAGCCGCGCGATCGGCAACACGCACGAAATGCCGTGCACCTTCGACAGGTACGCGGCGAGCAGCCGGTCGGCGTCGGGTTCCACGTCCATTCCAGGACTCAGCCGCTTGCACGACCGCGACGATCCTCTCGTCGCAGGATCAGGTCGCACCACGCCTGCATGACCGGCCGCCGCTTCTCGAGGAGGTCGTCGCGCGCGTAGGCCGCCACCGTCTTCGAGCCCTCGACGTGCGCCAGCGCGAACTCCGACAGCAGTTCGTCCACCCCCTCGTGGCGCGCCCAGTCCTTGAAGCTGGACCGGAAGCCGTGCCCCGTGGCGTTGATCTCTGCCTTGCGCAGCGCGTTCGCCAACGCCGTCGCGGCGAGCTGCTTGCCGCGCTGGCCGGGGAAGGCCAGATCCCCGTGGCCGTTCGTCTCGCGCGCGTCTTCCAGCACCGCCAGGGCGCCGGTGGACAGCGGCACCCGATGCTGTCGGTGGCGCTTCATGTGCGCCGCCGGCACCGTCCACACCGCCGCCTCGAAGTCGAACTCCTCCCAGGTCGCCCGCCGTACCTCCGCCTGCCGCGCCGCCGTCAGCACCCCGAACCGGAGCGCCAGCTGCAAACTGCGGGCGATGCGCGGGTCGGCATCCACCTTGGCGAGCGCATCCGCCACGTCGGCGAAGTGCAGCGCCGGGTGGTGCCGCACGGCCGCGGCCTTCGGCAGCGAGCGCATCACCGTCTCCACGATCGCCCGGCCGCTGCCGGCCGGCTCGCGCAGGTTCTCCACCTCCGCCCACTCCAGCACCGCCACGATACGGCCCGCCACCATGCGCACCGTGGCGTGCTTGCCGGCCAGGGCCAGGGGCCGCAGCACCCGCTTGACGTCGCCGGTCGCGACCGCCCCGACGTGCATCGTCCCCAGCTGCGGCAGTACGTAGGCGTCCATCGTCGAGCGCCAGTCGCGGGCCGACTTCGCGCCGCCGCCGCCGCGCCAGGTCTCCGCTTTCTCCGCCATCGTCCGCGGCTCGGCGTCCGCGAACGAGATCGTCCGCGCGCGGCGCGGATCCCCGCCGGTGCGCGCCACGGCGCGGTTGTCCGCCGCGATGCGCCGCGCATCCGCGAGGCTCACCAGTTCGGCGTTGCCGAGGCCGATGTCGATGCGCCGTCCATGCACCATGATGCGCTGGACCCACGAGCGGGAGCCGCTGTCGCGGACGCGCAGCATGAGGCCGTTGCCGTCCACATAGCTGCCGGGCCCGGCGTGGCGTACCATCTGGGCGGACAGGGCGTTGCGATTGAGCTTGGGCATGGGACTGGCATCGGATTCCGGGCGGAATCCCATTCTACAGAGCGTGATTATGGCTTACAACGCGTCCCACAATACTGGGCGGCAACCGCTGGCGTCGAATGACACCGTATGGCACTTCATTGCACGGTCGATAACGAACTTATCCGATTGATAATTAAGATATTCTTGGACGATACGGGGCGCAAACCGTTGCAGGGACACGCAGACCGTCCTACTTCAAACGCTTGTACGTCGCAAGCTCCTGGCGGCCATCGTGGCGCTCGTTGCCCTCGCTCCGGCCGGGGGCTGCGCCACGTTGTCCTGGTACGGCGACGCGGCCATCGGTCAGATGCGCCTCCTCGCCGCGCGCCGCGACGTCGCCGACGTGCTCGCCGACCCGGCGACGACCCCGCGGACCGCCGCCAACCTCGAGCGCGCCGACGCCATCCTGGCATTCGCCGCCCGGCGCCTCGGGCTCGCCGTCGCCGGCCGCTACCGGACCTACGTCGAACTCGACCGCGAGGCCGTGGCGTGGAACGTGTTCGCAGCCCCCGAGTTCTCCCTGACCCCCCATCGGTGGTGCTATCCCATCGTCGGCTGCGCCGTCTACCGGGGCTTCTTCGAGCGGGCCAAGGCCCAGCGCGCAGCGGACGCCCTGGCCGCACGCGGCTTCGACGTCCACGTCGGGCGGGTCGCCGCCTATTCCACCCTCGGCTGGTTCGACGACCCGCTCCTGTCGACGTTCATCGGCTACTCCGACGAACGCCTCGCGGAACTGCTGTTCCACGAACTCGCGCATGGCAAGCTCTTCGTGCCCGGCGACTCCGGCTTCAACGAGGCCTTCGCCACGTTCGTGGGCCGCGAGGGCACGGTCGCGTGGCTGCGCGCCACGGGGCGCGACCCACGGACGTATCGCGCCGCCGCGCGCGCCGCCCTCCGTCGGGCGGACTTCTTCCGGGCTTGGCGCGCCCAGTTGCGGGAGCTCTACGCGCAATCCCTGCCCGACGACCAGCGCCGGCTCCTCAAGGGCGCCCTGTTCGACGCCATGCGCACCTGCCACGCCGAACGCCGCAGGCGCTACGGTCCGGGCCTCGGCGGCGCGCTGCCGGCGTCCTTCAACAACGCCCGCCTGGCCGCGGCAGGGACGTACGAGGACCGCACGGGTGCGTTCGCGGTCCTCTTCGAGCGCGCGGGCGGAGACTGGAAGGCGTTCTACGCCGCGGCCCGCGCACTCGCCGGCCTCGAGCCCGGCCCGCGCGACGCGGCGCTGCGCGAACTCACCGACGCCCATGCCGCATCCCATCTCCCGGAGTCCCGGGACGCCGGCCCGTGTCGCGACCCCGGCCGGGCCGCCGGTTGATCCAGCGCCGCTTGCCCGAATAGCATCCGTCCCAGGAACCGGCACGCACCGGACCGTCGCGGTTGCCGGTCCGTAGAGGAGCAATCCCCGTTCAGCATCCCCTCCCTTCGATGAGCCTTCCATGAGGGAGGAACCGCCTCCCAGGAGCGGCCGAACCGCGGGACTGTGGCTGGGCATCGCCGCTTTCGCCCTGCTGCTGCTCTTCCCGGTGGCCGCGGACAATCCCCCGGCCAGCCGCCTGGCCGCCGTGGCCGCGCTCATGGCGATCTGGTGGATGAGCGAGGCGATCCCGTTGTTCGCGACCGCCCTGATGCCGCTGATCCTCTTCCCGCTGCTCGGAGTCATGCCGGGCCGCGAGACGGCCCCGATCTACATCAACAGCACCATCGTGCTGTTCATCGGCGGCTTCATGATCGCCCTGACCATGCAGAAGTGGAACCTGCACCGGCGCATCGCGCTCAACATCATCCACACCGTCGGCGGCGGCCCGGCGCGCATGGTGCTCGGCTTCATGATCGCGGCGGCGTTCCTGTCGATGTGGGTGTCCAATACGGCGACCGCCGTGATGATGGTCCCGATCGGGCTCGCCATCGTGCTGCAGGTCGAGACCCGGGCCGGCGATGCCGCCCATCCGCTGTCCGTGGGACTCATGCTCGGCATCGCCTACGGCTGCTCGGTCGGGGGGATGACGACCCTCGTCGGCACGCCGCCCAATCTCTCGTTCGTACGGATCTACGAGATCCTGTTTCCCGAGGCGCCCGCCATCGCGTTCGGGCAGTGGATGGTCGTCGCCTTCCCCGTCGGCGTCGTCATGCTCCTCGCCGCCTGGCTGCTGATCACGCAGGTGATGTACCGCGCGCCCCGGGACATCCGCATCGACCGCGCAACGGTGGAGACGGAACGCGCGCGCCTCGGGCCCATTTCCTTCGAGGAGCGCACGGTCCTCGCGGTGTTCGCCATCACGGCGCTGCTGTGGGTCTTCCGGGTCGATCTCGACATCGGCGCGCTCCGCGTGCCCGGCTGGTCGGATCTGCTGCCCTGGCCCGGCCTGATCGACGACGGCACCGTGGCCATCGCCATGGCGTCCCTCTTGTTCTTCATCCCGGCGCGAAACCGGGAAGACGGCAGCACCCGCATCATGGGCCCCGAGATCATCCCCCGCCTGCCGTGGAACATCGTGCTGCTGATCGGCGGCGGCTTCGCCCTGGCCTCCGGCTTCCAGCAGACGGGACTGGCGCAGTTGATCGGCAACCAGTTCGACGCGGCCGCCGCGCTGCCCACGTTCGTGCTGATCCTGCTCGTCTGCCTCGCCCTCACCTTCCTGACGGAACTGACCAGCAATACGGCCACCACGGAAATGATCCTGCCGATCCTGGCCGCCGTCGCGGTGGCCACCGGCACGCACCCGCTGATCCTCATGATTCCGGCCACCATGTCCGCGTCGTGCGCGTTCATGATGCCGGTGGCGACCCCGCCCAACTCCATCGTCTTCGGCAGCAACCGCATCTCCATCCCCGAGATGGCGCGCGCCGGCATCGTGCTCAACCTGCTCGGAGCCCTCGTCATCGCGAGCATCGTCTACACCTTCGGCCTGGTGGTGTTCGATATCGACCCCGCCTCGGTACCGTCCTGGGCGACATCCCTGGCCGGAGACGGGGGACACTGAGCCATGGCGAACGCGACGGACAGCTTCTACTGGTACGACCTCGAAACCTCGGGAACCTCCCCCGCCACCGACCGCATCGTGCAGATCGCGGGACAGCGGACGGACACCGACCTCGAACCCGTGGGCGCGCCGTGGTCGACCTACGTCAAGCTGCCGCCAGAGGCCGTCCCCGTCCCCGAGTCCTGCCTGGTCACCGGCATCACCCCGCAACAGACGCTGGCGGCCGGCGTCGAGGAGTGGGAGGCGATGACGGAACTGCAGCGGATCTTCTCCGCCGGCAGGACGTGCGTCGCCGGCTACAACAACCTGCGCTTCGACGACGAGTTCGTGCGCCACGCACTCTTTCGCAACCTGTTCGACCCGTACGCGCGCGAGTGGCGGGACGGCAACTCGCGGTGGGACCTGATCGACCTGGCCCGGGCGACGGGCGCGCTGCGGCCGGTCGGCCTCGAGTGGCCGAGTGTGGACGGCGTCCCGACGTTCGCGCTCGAAGCCCTGGCCGAGGCGAACGGCCTGGCGCACGGAGCCCCGCACGATGCCCTGTCCGACGTGCAGGCCACCATCGGGCTCGCCCGGCTGATACGGGACAGGCAGCCGAGGCTCTTCGCCTACGGCCTGTCCCTGCGCTCGAAACATGCCGTGCGGCGCCTCCTGGTCCCGTTCGGCCGGCAACTCTGCGTCCACGTCTCACGCCGCATTGCCAACGCCCGCCACTGCATCGCACCAATCGTCTCCGTGGCGCAGCATCCCACCATGGACAACGGCATCATCGTCGCGGACCTCGGGCAGGACGTCTCGCCACTCGTCGACCGTACCGCCGAGCAACTCCGGGAGACGCTCTTCGCCGAGGACGTCGAGGAACGCCCGCCGCTCAAGCAGGTGCGGCTCAACCGGTGTCCGTTCGTCGCACCCATCGGCGTGGTGCGCCCGGAGGACGCGCGGCGCCTCGGCATCGACATCGGGCTCGTCGAGGAACGCCGCGCCGCCCTGCTCGCCACGCCCGACCTCCACGAGAAGCTTGCCCGGGTCTACCTCCAGAACGCCGCGGGACCAAGTGACCATGGGGAGCCCGATGTGGAGGAGCGCCTCTACGACGGCTTCACGCCCGACGCCGACCGCGACGCCTGCGAGCGGCTGCAGCGGGAACTGCGCGCCGGCGCGCCCTGGCCCGAGCCCGGCTTCGCGGATGTCCGTCTCACCGAGCTTGCCGCGCGTCTGAAGGCCAGGCTCCGGCCGGCGCACCTCACCGCCGCCGAAGCCGCCGACCGGGAACGTTTCGTCGCGACGCGCCTGACCGCGGAGCACCCCCGGCGGCTGACCGTCGCGGCCTACCGGCGGGACGTGGCCGAACGGCTCGCCAACGCGCAGGACGACGCCGAGCGCGCGGTGCTCCTGGCCCTCGAGGCCTATGGCGGGGAACTTGAGCGCAGGGCGTCGGGATGAACGCCGGCGTGCGGTTCTCCCGCGTGGGCAAGCGTTTCGGCGAGCACTGGGTGTTCCGCGACCTGTCCCTGTCGCTGCCCGGCGGCGGCACCACGGCGATCGTCGGCGAGAGCGGCTGCGGCAAGACCACGCTCCTGCAGCTCGTGAACGGCGTGCTGCGGCCCACGGAAGGCCGGGTCGAGGTGTTCGGCGAGGACGTGCCGCAAGACGGCATCGAGACCTTCCGCCGGCGCATCGGGTACGCCGTCCAGGGCGCCGGGCTCTTTCCGCACATGACGGTGCGCCAGAACGTGACGCTGCTTGCCCGCCTCGAGCGCTGGGAGAGCGTCGCCATCGAGGCACGGTTCGACGAACTCCTCGAGGAAATGGGACTCGACGCCGGTCTCGCCGGCCAGTACCCGCTGCAGCTCTCCGGCGGGCAGCAGCAGCGCGTCGGACTCTGCAGGGCGCTGATGCTCCGTCCGCAGATGCTGTTGCTCGACGAGCCCTTCTCGGCGGTGGACCCGATCACCCGCGAAAGCCTCTACGAGCAGTTCCTCCACGCCCGGGAGCACGAGAACGTCGACACCCTCCTCGTGACCCACGACATGAGCGAGGCGGTGCGGCTCGCCGGGCACCTGGTCATCCTGGGGCCCGGCGGCGTGCGACAGTCCGGCGCGACCGAGCAGGTGCTCGCCAGCCCCGAAGACGACTACGTGGCGCGCCTCCTCGCCACCCGCCTCGACGCGACCCGGTCGGACCCGTCATGAAGGAGCCTTCAGCCGGGGAGCGCGAGGGGCTTGCCCCTCGCAAAAAAAAGCAGCGCGAGGGGCCCGCCCCTCGCATGAAGCCAATCGCCCTGGCGGCGCTCTGCGCTTCCCTGGCCCTCGGTTCCGCCGGCGAACCGCTGGTCGTCGCCAGCAAGGACTTCAACGAGTCCTACATCCTGGGCGAGATCCTGGCGCAGCTCCTCGAGTCGGACGGTTTCGAGGTCGAGCGGCGTTTCGGCCTCGGCGGCACGCTGATCTGCTACGAGGCCCTGCGCACGGGCGAGATCGACGTCTACGCCGAGTACACCGGCACGCTCTCGAAGGCGATCCTGCAACGCGACGACCAGCCGGACATCGCCGCCCTGAACGCGCTGCTGGCGGACGAGGGGCTGGTGCTCCTGCCGGCGTTCGGCTTCAACAACACCTATGCGCTGGCGATGCCGCGCACCCCGGCGCGGGAGCGGGGCATCGTGAACATCTCCGACCTCGGACGCCACCCGGAACTGCGGATCGTCGTATCCCACGAGTTCCTCGAGCGGGAGGACGGCTGGCCCGGGCTGTCGCGGCGCTACGGCTTCGACCGCGACATCGGCGGCATCGAGCACGGACTCGCCTACCAGGCCCTGGTGGACGGGACGATCGACCTGACCGACGCCTACTCGACCGATGGCGAACTGGTGCGCTACGACCTCACCGTGCTCGCCGACGACCGGGATTTCTTTCCGCGGTACCTCGCCGCTCCCCTGGTCCGCGCCGACCTTCCCGAGCGCGCCAAGGACCGCCTGCGCGCCGTCGCCGACACCCTGGACGACGCCGGCATGCAGGCCCTCAACGCCTCGGTCCTGTTCGACGACGCCGACTTCGCCGGGGCGGCCGTCAGCTATCTAGAGGGCATCGGAATCGAGGGCGACGACTCGGGTTCCGGACTCTGGCGGCAACTCGGGCGCAACACCCTGCGTCACCTGGAACTGACCGTGATGGCGCTCGTGCCCGCCACCCTGGTCGGCATCGGCCTGGGCATCCTCGTCTTCCGCATCGCCTGGCTCGCGCGCGCGGTCGTCTACGCGACCGGCCTCCTGCAGACGATCCCGTCGATCGCGCTGCTCGCGTTCATGATCCCGCTGTTCGGCATCGGGGTCACCCCCGCCATCGTCGCGCTCTTTCTGTACTCCCTGCTCCCGATCGTGCGCAACACCGTCACCGCGCTCACCACCATCGACCCGGTATTGCAGCGCGTGTCGCTCGCCATGGGGCTCTCGCGGGTCGAACGCCTGCGCCACGTCTTCGTGCCGCTCGCCGTGCCAAGCATCCTGGCCGGCATCCGCACCGCGGCGGTCATCAGCATCGGGACGGCCACGCTCGCGGCGTTCATCGGCGCCGGCGGGCTCGGCGATCCCATCGTCACGGGGCTCGCCCTGAACGACCATGGGCTGATCCTGCAGGGCGCGCTGCCGGCGGCGCTGCTCGCGATCATCACGGAGTTCGCCCTCGAAGGGCTCGAACGGCTCCTGTCCCCGCGCCACCTGCGCGCGGCGTCGGCCTGAGCCGGCTGAGTCCATCTCCACGATGCGCCCGGATTCGACGCCTCGCCGTTCAAACCAGCGGTACGTAGTACACGGGCCATCGCCGAGCGCCTCGACGGTGGCCGCATCGAGATGGTCATAGTGGTTGTGCGAGATCACCACGACATCCACGCGGCAGCTCCGCGAGGGCCAGCGCCGGCCGCGTGACGCGTTTCGGCCCCACGAAGGAGAGGGGCGACGCACGGTCGCTGAACGTCGGGTCCGTCAGCATGGCCGCCCGCAGCCTGATCTGACAACGCCGGCGGCGGAACGACCTTCGGGTTCCGACCGCCGTCCGGCACCTCACTTCAAGGCCGACCCCCCTCCCGATCGACACTGCCGGCGGTCCCGCCCGCCGATGGTCTATGATTCACCACCATGAGCGAGGCCATCACTTTCGATACCCACCGCTTCGTCAAGCGCCTCACCGAGTGCGGCTTCTCGGAACGGCAGGCGGAGACGCTCGCAGAGGAACACATCGCCCTCCTCAACGGCAACCTGGCAACCAAGGCCGACACCGCACTAGTCCGGGCGGACATCAAGCTAGTCCAAGCCGACATCGCGAAGGCCGAAGCCGCGTTGAAGACGGACATAGCCACCGTCAAGGCCGACCTTCTCAAGTGGATGATCGGCGCGCTCATCGCCCAGGGCGGCCTCATCGTCACGCTCGTCAAGGTTCTTTGAGGGGATTGTAGCGACGGTTGACGCGGCATTCCGGCGCTGCCCGCCGATACTGTTGCGTGCCGTGGCGGCGTGCCCCGCCCTTGACCCGGCTCCGCCGGCACTCCACCAGGTGCTATCCTCGAACCGCTTTCGCGCCGACCTACCGTCGGGATCCGCCGCGGCAACGAAGCAACCCGCTGGCCTTCGAGCCAGCATCGCCCAGCCCCAGTACCAGTGTTTCGTGTCTCGGGAGTGCGGGAAAGAGAGCGACTTCAGACGACGCCCCTTGTCCTCCAGATGCGCACCGACGTGCCGTCGCGCCGCCAGCACCGGCGTTCGGACAACTCCTGGAGCACGTAGGGCATCAGTGCACGTCGATTTCGGACCTCGAGCCGACCGGTTTCCGAGATCCCGTATTCGTGCTCGTAACAGAGCCTCTCCTCGTCCGATAGCTCGGTCGATAGAACGAAGTGCCGTTCGTCAAACGCATTCCAGTCGTCGTCATTCTCGAGCCCCACGAAAGCTGTCTCCGTCGTCCGCCATGCTTCGATTGCTCGAGCGGGAACCACATCCACGTAGCAATCATGCAGCGGATCGCCGAGAGAATCGCATCCGTCCGCCCTGTAGCCTCGCAGATGAAATCTCCCACGGGATCGGACGAGCGCAGATGGTGAGAAGACGAACTCCTGACGGCCAGCCTTGGCGGCGTAGATCATGCTCACGGCCTCCCGGTCGAGACACGCGGCGATGATCGCGCGGGTCGGCCCGGACGGCACTGCTGCGGTGAAGGAAAGGTCATGTCCGCCGCCCGACGGCGCATGCAGAGCAAACGGGTTTCCCGGCATGTGGTCGGCAACCACGAGCAAGGCAAGAGCGATTCCCGGAGCGGTCACACATGCGCCCGGATCGAAGTCGTCGGCCGGGACGAGGCAGTGCTCGGCGTTGGGTTTGTAGCGCGGCAGGAGGCCGCTGATCCGCCAGTCCTGGAGCAGCCTCCTCGCTGTGCGCTCGGAAACACCAGCGAACTCTTGAACCTCGCTGGCCTGCAGGCGGCCTCGCCAGTGCAGCATGGTTTCGGCGAAACGGCGTACGACTTCGCGGCCAACTTTCATCGTTTGATCAATCCTAACATTGCACTTGCCAATTTGGCAGTTTACATGTGGTCCACGATCATCAAAGATGTGCCAGTAGACGTTCGAGTGCAGGGAAAATCAGGATGCGAGTGAGGCTGAGGGCGCCACGAGGTGAACAGGCCCGGGTACGTTACCTGGACAGTGTGCACGCCGCGCTGGTCCGCGGCTGGACCTCCTGTGGAGCGGCTGGCGAGGAAGTGGTCGGCCATGGCGCGGGCAACTGGTCGTTCGGAGCGGTGGGCACCGCTACGTCTCGAGGTTTCATCCTCAAGTCGGTCGTGATCGGTGCCGAAGGAAACCCACTGGAGCCGATTCTGCAGCGTTTCACCCCCGACGCCGTTCGGAAGCAGTCGAGCAACGGGGACGTCGTGGACCTGACAGCTTGGAAGCTGACCGTCGAAGAGCTTCCGGTCGTCGGCGAACCGGGTGGCGCTGCGACGCTTCCCACGATCATGCTCTCCCCCTTGGCGCTGTCGGTTCGCGGGCAGAAGGGGCGCTGGCACGATGACTTGGCGAAGATCGGCCGCAATCTGGAAGAGGCCGCTAGCTCTCGCCTGTCTCGCATGACCGGGCGGGACGTTCGCCTTGAGATCGAGCCGGACCGGCTCTACCTTCGGGCGAATCCGAAGCATTCGACGCTGGTCCGCACGCGCTCGGTTCGAGGTGGCAGGCCAGCGTTCGTGATCGGCACCCTGTGCCCGTTGTCCATCCGCGGACGACTCGAAGACCTGCGCTCGGCCTGGGCGCTCGGAATCGGAGAGAAGAACCGCTACGGCTTCGGCTGCATCGGATTCGCGGGTGCAGCCAAGTGACTGTTCAGTCTCAGGATTTCGCGCACCGCACGGCCGTCGAGATATACGGTGCCTTCGTGGACGAATGCATCGTAACCCACGTCGGCAAGGATCGCGTGGGTGTGGCGGCAAAGCCGTCCACGGGAAAGATCGACGGCCGGCCCGTGCGTTTGGTGACGATCAGTGGCAAGGGGGGCTGGTCGAAAAACCCGGCCCTCGCGGAACGATGGGCGGAGCACGACAACATCAGCCTGCTCGATCACCTGCTGTCCGTGGCTCGCGGGGCGTTGATGTTCTGGCTGGCGGACGCGCCTCGTCCGTGGTCTGGTGCGAACGACCATGCCGAGATCGAGCGGCTGGCCTACGCCGTGGTCTGCATCGGGTTCCTCCATGATGTCGACAAGGATCTGGGTGTGCACCGCGGAGAACATATCGGCGAAAACGCGGTGGCCGAGCGCATGCGCCGCTACGGTGTCGACGCGTTCCTGGTCAGGCATGGTCTGCGCATCTCGCCCGCCGCGATGCTCAACTACCTCGAGGAGGTCGAGGGGAGCCAGGCGGCTCGAAGCACCGCCGCGCCGGACTACGACCGGCGAATCGCCGCCACCTGCCGCTACGTCGAGCTGGCCGACAAGCTGGAAGGAATCTTCACGAGCCGGGAGTCGCGCGCAGGCGTCGACGGAGTCATCGCGTCGCTCAGCTGTCCCAATCGCTGGCCCGTGCTCCGGAACACAGCATTGAAGCAATGGGACAAGGTCGAGATCCACGACCACCTGCATGTCTTTCTGCTGGACCGCTTCCAGCGCGCAGTGTCCTCCGCCTGCAAGGAGGTTTCGGGCCGACTGCCGCTGATTGAGATCGTCCACGATGGACGGCTGCTGTCCGTGATACCGCAAGGGCACGCCGACACCATCAAAGATCTCGCCTTGGACCGGTTCCTGCAAGCGCTTCCCTACCGGCTCCGGTTTTCGGTGAACAACCGACTGGCGTGCGAGTTCACGGGCGGGGCGGCCTCGTGGCAGGCGTGCCGCGACCTCATGCAGCGGGCTACGGATTGGCGAGAGCTCGCGAAGCTCCTCGCCCTTCCGAGATCCTTCGCCATTGCTCATCACCGAGAAGTCGACGAGTTGTTCGAAGCCGCGGGCATGTCGAGCTCGTGGAGCTCTTTCGATGACGGCGCCGGCGCCACCGTCAAGCCGGCGCTCGACCATCCAGGAGGGGACGAGCGAGACCTGGACATGGCGCCGGCGCATGTACTCGCGTTTCTGGTCATCGTGCTCAACCACGCGGACGCCAGGCGCAAGCATGGAGCACCGGACGCGAGCGTCCGCGAGAAAGAGCTGCTCGACCTTCTGGGGAGCGAGGACAGGCAACCGCCGCCCGTCCTCGGCGCGGTGCCCGCAAAAGATGGGCGGGCACGTCGCGTCCTGCTCGCGCTGTGGACCGTTTCCGAGATATGGCGGTTGGCCGACGAGGCTCGCGATGAGGCGCAGGACCTGCTGGATCGCGTGGTCGGCCGCGAAGGGCTTGCCGGTCTGTGGATCGAGGGCGGAGAGCGCCGCCCGGGTCTTGCCGCCCAAATCACGGACGAGTCGAGCGACATCGTGAACGCACTGCGCCAGCGCTTCTCGGCATACCTGAACGGAAACGCCGGCCAGCCGTTCGACTTCGACAGGTCGTCTAAGCGGTGCATTCTGTGCAACGAGCCGGTGAGCGCGTCGCGTCGCGTCAATACCGCATCGAGGGCGCACGGCATCAAGTCGTCGGCGTTCTCCGGACGCGACGGGCGCAACGATCACTTGGCGTCCCCGTCCGGCGACACCCATTTGTGTCCGATCTGCCTCGCGGAATCCCAGTTGCGCCGCCGGGCACAGGAAGAGTTCAGGGGCAGTGGCGACCTGCCACCACTCATCTCTTCGCCCGCCACCACGGGGCTCTTCGGCGGGCTTGCCTACGACCACGAAGGTGCCGAGACATCCATGGGTCTGAACGACCTTAGTCGTCTTGATGCGAGGAAAGGTGCGATATACGAAGGCCTCGACTGCCAGACCCGCCGCATTCGCATTGCCCGGCTGGAATCCCTGCCGAACAAGGACGAGGAGCTGGTGGCCCAGCTTCGCATGATGTTGGCCGCGGCTCGGCGGCTTGGGCGCCCGATTCACGTCTTCCGCGGCTCTCCTCGACGCGATCCGGGAATCTTCTTCTTCGATGCTCTGCCGGGATGGTTGCAGCGGTTGCTCGGCGGAGATTCCCTCCGCATCGAGCAGATCGGGGAGGCTTTGTCCAATCTGAGGTTGTTCGAGCACTTGGCGACCAAACCGGGGCTGGGGGTCGAGTGGGCCAGGCAGCTCGCCGACCCCGATCCTCGTGTGAAGCTGGGCGCGCTCTGCGTCTCCTGGTGCTTGGCGACCGATCGGCGGGGAAGCGGCGACGCGGACCATGCATGGTCGCTGATCGAATCCGGAACGCGCGCGCAAGCGCTATCGCTCATCAGACATACCGGAGGTGAACCAGTGAACCTGAAGGACAACCAGGATCCTCTGATACGGCTCGCATGGCTGGCGACCCGGATTCAGAAGCGGGTGGGGATCGGCGCGTCATCCAACAAGCAGATCCTCTGCTGGAAGACCACTCTGGATTTCTACGCGGGTGCGGAGCGTTCGACGACCAGCGACCGGACAGCCTTGATCCTGGGGCTCGCAGGCACGCTCGAAGAGGAGCTTGCCCGAAAGAACGATGCGGCGGCGAAAAAGCATCGAGCGGACGAATTCATGCGAGACCCGGAAGGGAATCGGGAGGGGGAGTCTCTCGGCGAGGCCTGCATCACCTTTGCCGAGCATTTCTCGAACAAGGTGTGGCCGAAGGTCTTCGGCTCACGAGAGCCCGCGTCGCAGCAGCAGCGCCGGGCGGCGGCCATCTATCGCTTCGCGTTGCTGGAAGCATACCGCGAGCGTGGCGTTGCCGAGTCCGAAGAGAGCGTCCCCGGCGACGACGGCGCCAACCCCCAATCCGGATGATTTCCATCCACGAGGAGACCAACATGTTGGAAGAACTCAGCCCCTATCTGAACGACGGTGATCTCGTCGAGGAAGTGGTCGCGGCGAACGGCAAGGACACCTACGTGATGCCGTCGCGCCGCAACGCAGGACACGTGGCCATCGCGCTGATTCGGGAAGTGGTGGCCCCGACTGTGTTCCGCAACGCCGAAGAGGAGATCACGGACATTGAGGATCGCGACGGAACACGGCGGGTGCGGGCCACGCCGAGCAAGTTCAAGTTCGGGGAACGCGGGCGGGGATTGCTGGTTCTGCGGGCGTGGAACGTCGGGGGGCGGCTGCCCCAGAATCGTACGGCGGTTGGCGACGCGATGCCGATAAACAAGGCGTTCGATCTGAACACGGTGGTATTTGGCGACTCCGCAATGTCAGGCACTCGGGTACTGCCGGTGAAGGCTGCGGTGCAGTACTCGGACGCGCTGAGCACGGTACCGTACCGGGACGCGGTCAGCGAGAGCTTTCACCACCGCGGCGACGAGACCGGAACCCTCTGGGACGCCGAAGGGAAGAAGAACACCGAAAACCTGTTTACACGGCACTTCCTTCTCCCCGGCACGATGCTGATTCAGGTCCTTACGAGCAACGGCCGCCAGCTTCCACCGATCGGTCTGGACCACCTGCTGCTCAGCCTCGGCCTCGCCGGCTCCTACGGAGGGCAGACCTCGGTGACCGGGGTAAACGTGCGTACACACATCGCAGGCATCTTCGCCTCGCGGCTCGAGGTGTCGATCGCTTCGCCCTACGAGCTGCTCCGAGCGCTCCCGGAAGCCGAATCCTCCGGGAACGAGTTGGCTTCCGCCGTTGCGAAGGTGATGGCCGAGCAGTACCGGACCTGCGTCGGCACCGACGAAGCATCGGGTTATCAGCGCCAGCTCGTCGACTCGTTCGAACGGGACGATCCCGAACTGCGGCAGCGGTACGAGGAAGCCGCGCCGAAGATCGCGAGTCTGTTCGAGCAGTACTTCACTCCGAAGAAGGCGTGATCCGTGGTCGAGGCAATCTTCCCCTTCCGGCTCACCGCACTGTCGCCGTGGGCGTGGCACGGGCTCGCCGTACCGTCCGGAACGTCGACCCTGAACGACATCGTCACCGACACGGCCATGGCGTTCGCTACCGCAGCGGCGCTCGGATGGATGCCGCGCTCGCCCTGCCTGCCATCCGCCCCCGACTACCGCGCTCACCTGGCCACTCTGCCGTTCAGGACGACCCTGTTCCTCGGGGCTCACAACCGGCTCAACCGCCCCCTGGCGCGCCGGCTCAACCTCGACGCCGAGTGCGGCATGCCGAAGAGCGTCCACGATGCACGCAGCAGTGGCAACATCAAGGACTATTACCACATCCAGGAGGTTGCGGCAGGTGCGGTATTCGACGGCAGCTTCCTCCATGCGGACCCGCTACGCATTGCACATGAGGCCTACGGCGAGCCCCCGAACCGGTTGATCGTTCGGCTTGGACTGGGACGAAACGGTGTCGGCCTCCTTGAACGCCGCGCTGATCCGACCCCTATCCATCTCAACCTCCATACCGCGCGGCTGTTCGACCCGGAAATCGCCCTTCCGGCGGGGCCGTACCGTCTCCACAACATTCAACCCAGCCAGCCGCTCGATCCCGACACTGCCCTCGAGATCACGGCCGGTTGGGCGTGATGGCTGAACGATGATCATCCGATCACACTCGGTGACGACGCTCGCCAGCGGCCTCTCGCCCATGCAGGAACGCCTGCTGCGTTCGGAACACTTCGTCCGCTTGGTGTCCGCGCCCACGGGCTCCGGAAAGTCCTACGCCTTCATGCGTGCGGTCCTGGAGGAAGAAGCACAGATTCTGTTCATCGTGCCGACCAAGCGCCTGTTGCAGAACCTGATCGAGGACGCACGTGAACAGACACGGGCGCATCTGCGCAGCCGGGGTCTGAACGAGAAGCAGCGCACTGCCTGGATTGACGAACGAATCATCGAATGGTCAGGCAACCAGACCAGCGATGGGCGCGAGCGTCTCGGTACCGTGCGCGCCCAGCAGCTCTTGGCCAGTTCAGGGCACTTGGGCGGACAGGTCATCTTCGCGATTCCCGAAGTGGTGGTCCATTTGATCTCGGGCCTCCGCATTACGGGAGCGAGCACAATCACTCCCTTCTCCTACGTGCGCCGCTTCGACCACATCGTCTTCGACGAGTTCCACACCATCGACGATCGTGCCTTCGGACTGGCTTGCCTGACGTCGTTGTTGGCCGTGACAGAGAGGCAAGGCAAGGTGTCCTTGTTGTCCGCAACCCCGATCGACGTGACCGGAGTCCTTGCACAGGCCGGCGTGGGGCGGGACGATGTCGAGACGATTTCCGAGGAAATTCTCGATGGACACCCGCCGGGACATCGACCGATCCATGGCAATGTCTCGCTGTCTCTGGAACCCCGCGCTCTTCCGGATCTGGTTGAGCTGAACATCGACACGGTTCGGGCATCGACCGGCGACGGGCGGACCATGATCCTCATCTACGACTCTCTCCAGCGCCTGCAGCAGCACGAGCCGAGGCTGCGGTCCCTCCTTATCGGAGCCGGCCTTGATGACAAGAGCATCCTGGCGATCAACTCCCTAGACGATTCCAGGCGACGGGTGGGCGAGCCGCGTCGTGGAAGAAGATACGAGGACCCACGCGATTACGACGTGCTGCTCTGCACCTCGACCGTCGAGGTCGGTGTCACCTTTCGCAGCAAGCTCATGTTCATGGAGCCAGGCTTCGGGCCCGCGAGCTTCGTGCAGCGCGTCGGGCGGGTATCGCGTGGTGCGGACGACGGACAGGTCATCGTGTCACTGCCCGAACGCACGCAAGAGCGGCGCGCGTGGACACGAAGAATCAGGGACATCATCGACCAGAACGCGCAACTCACGATACAGGAATTCACGGCCCGGATTCTGCAGGATGCAAAGAAACAGCTCGAACCGACCCGGAAAGAATCGGACACGGACGTGTCGGCATTGGGCGCTGCGCTCCCATGCTACCGTCGTGCTTCGTGGCGGGGCGCGTTCTGGGCGGCATTGTTCATCGTCGCGATCCGCCGAGGGATGCGCGTCCAGAAAGAGGCGCGCAGCCGGTTGTACGACATCAGTCCTGGCATCGTGAAGTTCGTCGATGCGAGGATTCACGAGATCCTATCGGTCGATACGGTCAACGACAACCTGCGGGAGCAGTCGCAACCCCACAGACGATGGGTGCATGCCCTGCTCGCCAGCGCCCTGACCTACCGCGACATCGGCGCCACCGTCCGCGTCGTCGATCCGAATGGCGACAGCGCCCTTGTCACCGAGTCCTTCCTGCGTCGGGCCACGGACATTCTCGACCGACATGTCGTACACGAAGAGGACGGGGAATGGACCATCCACCTGACGTCCCGGGGCTTGAAGGAGGAAATGCGCGACTCTCCCGGCCGGAACGAGATCCAGAGGATGACTCTGTATGTCCACTCGCCCATCGGGGGCGAGGATTTCACCCTCTCCATCACGGAGTGGGAGAGAGGCACCGAGCAACTGAACACACGCCTGGTCGAGGAGTGGCGGTATCGGTTCGAACGCTTCATTCCGGCGCCGGGAGAGGCTGTGGTGGACCCGCGCCGCAAGGTTATGCGAGCCGCCACCGCCCTGGTCGAGAAGCTCGGGCGCCCCCCACTGGATGAAGACTTTGACGACTTTGAGGATTCTGCAGAAAGCGCGCTCTTTGCGTGAGCTCGCCGAGGAGCGCGGTTTGCATGGGCTCTACTTCCAGCATGCTGCCCTGTGCCGACGCCGGTTGTGGCTGCACCTGATGGGCGCCACGCATGCCGCCCGTCATTCCCGCGTGCAAAGGGGCCTTGCACTTCACCAGACCGAAGGGCGCTCCGGCGAAGTGCCGCCCGGGCTCGGAATCGCACCCGATGCCATCGACTTCGAACGTCGCGTCGTCATCGAAAGGAAGGGAACCGCCGGAGCGCGAGACGCGGTCTCGCGGCAGGCGCTCTTCTACGCCGCCTTCATGACCGGCGCGTCCGGACGCGTTTGGGACGCCGAGGTGCAGGTGTACGGGTCGCGCAAGAAAGCCAGATACCACCTCACGGAGGAAGTCCTGGATCAGCTTCTTCGCGACGCGAGGGACAGCCACGACCTCATGACGAAACCGGCACCGTCCGCCCATCGCATTCCGCTCTGCGATGCCTGTAGCTGCAATGTCCTGTGCTGGGACGAGGATGAGGACCAAGATGGACACGGTGATTGTTCCGCGTGACGCGCGCCTGAACCGGCATGAGAACGCGTTGGTCGTAACCTCCGACACCGGTCGCAAAACGATCCCGCTGCACGGCGTCAAGCACGTTCTGTGCATGGGCAACGGTTCAATTTCCATCCGTCTGCTCAAGGACATGGGTCGTCGCGGGATCCGGTTTACGGTTCTTGACGCAGGGGGACGATTCCTAGGTGCATTCGAGCCGGAGGAGGAAACACCGTCGGGTCGAGTCCGTGTCGGCCAGGTAGCGCTGTTTCTGGATGAGTCGGGGCGGGTTCGGATCGCGAAGCTGATCGTCGCTGCGCAGGTGAAGTCGATGCGCGGGTTGTTGTCGCGCTATCGCCGCAACGGAACTACGGGTCTCGAAGCATCCCTGGGCGGCATCGAGAGTGCTCTCGATCTGGCGGAGAGATCCACGACTGTCGAAGCCTTGATGGGGGCTGAGGGACAGGCGCGCGCATCCCTGCACGACGCCTTCAAGGTGATCTCGGAGGACGCCCGTCTGGACCGCAGAATCCGCCGCCCGCCGCCTGATCCCGTCAACTGCCTGATGTCGTTCTTCAACATGCTGCTCTACTCCGCGTGCGCGAACGAGCTTGCGAAAACGCACCTCGACCGGAGTGTCTCGTTTCTCCATGCACCAGGCACCGGTCGGCGTTCCCTGTCCATCGACATGGCGGAGACGTTCCGGCCGGTGTTGTCCGATGCGCTTCTCCTGTCCATCTTTCGTCGTGGCCATCCGGACGCATCGTGGTTTGACCGGACGCCCGGTATATGCCTGCTGAGCGAGAAAGGGAGGATCAAGACAACCGAGCGTTTCTGGTCGCGCATCGAGGAGCGGAGCGGCGAGCTCACACTGCGACAAGCGATTCATCGGCAATGTCTATCCTTGGAGCGGGAGGCACTCGGCATCGGGCAGTTCAAGCCGTTTGTCTGGAGAGGATGACACCGTGTTCTTGATAGTCTCTTACGACGTGCCCGCCAAACGGACCGGGATCTACAGGAAAATCCTGAAGGAGTTTCTCGTCCATGAGCAGGCGTCGGTGTTCATGGGCGATCTACCCGAGTCGGAGATCGTCAGATTGACCGCGAAGATCTCGGAGCGGATCGGCCCCGAAGACCGGATACTGAAGCTCGTGTGCCGAAACCGCCACAACGTGGAGGTACGCAGACTCGGCAAGGACCCTCTCGGAGGACCGATGCACGAAGCCGAGGACGAGTGGCACGGGAAGAACTGGTCCGTTCTCTGATAGGCTCGACGTGCGCCTGAGCATAAGACTCCCTGCAACCGGGGCTCGGGCGCAGTTTCGGTGATCCGCGTAGGCTTTGCGGCTCAATCCGCAGCCTGTAGGCGCGTGTAACGCCGCAGAGAACAAGGGGGTTCCCGATCCCTATGAGGGGTAATGAGACGGACGCGGTGTACGAGAACATCAAGCGTCTCAAGGAGGTTCCCGATCCCTATGAGGGGTAATGAGCGCGACGGTGCGATCGGTGCCATCGTGGACGCGGTATAGTTCCCGATCCCTATGAGGGGTAATGAGGATATGCTGTGGTCTGCGCTCGGCCACGCGCTGATCCTGTTCCCGATCCCTATGAGGGGTAATGAGAGATGTTCCTCTCCGAGGAACGCAAGCCGATGCCGTCGAAGTTCCCGATCCCTATGAGGGGTAATGAGCACGAACTCCGGCCGCCCTTCGGCGTACTCGCGCCCGGGTTCCCGATCCCTATGAGGGGTAATGAGCGCAAGGAGATCGCGCGGGAGGGTCGCGCGCACCAGGTTCCCGATCCCTATGAGGGGTAATGAGATCCGGGTGCGCAACGGCTCGCTCCTCGACGATGACGTTCCCGATCCCTATGAGGGGTAATGAGACGTTGGTGGAGGGGGGGCCTGCGTTGCCGGTGTTGTTCCCGATCCCTATGAGGGGTAATGAGCGGCGCGTTCGAGGGCGA
This sequence comes from Pseudomonadales bacterium, assembly GCA_963664635.1. Classification (GTDB taxonomy): domain Bacteria; phylum Pseudomonadota; class Gammaproteobacteria; order Pseudomonadales; family Azotimanducaceae; genus VXNE01. Next base: position 4,489,143 of record OY761542.1, read on the forward strand.
GGGGCCACCCTCCGATTCCGGGTTCCCGATCCCTATGAGGGGTAATGAGCGGAGGGGTGGTTGATGGGGACGAGGCGGTACACGGGTGTTCCCGATCCCTATGAGGGGTAATGAGTCCACCCCGGGAATCTGCCGCACCAGACTACGCAACACGAGTTCCCGATCCCTATGAGGGGTAATGAGCAGGAGCTGGTGGAGCTCGGGATCAGTGCGCTGGTGGGTTCCCGATCCCTATGAGGGGTAATGAGTGGGCCGGGTATCGCGCCGTCCGCATGTTCATCTCCCGGTTCCCGATCCCTATGAGGGGTAATGAGTCGATGTTGCGAGTTCCCTCGATTGGGGTACTATCTCGTTCCCGATCCCTATGAGGGGTAATGAGGACAGGTCCAGGGTGGCCCTCGACGCCGGCCCCAAGTCGGGTTCCCGATCCCTATGAGGGGTAATGAGGACGACCTGGTGCGCTTCAACGGCGGCTCGGACGTCGTTCCCGATCCCTATGAGGGGTAATGAGGCGACATCGACCGGCGGCGTGCGCTTGCCGTTCGGCCGTTCCCGATCCCTATGAGGGGTAATGAGGTGTCGTAGAAATTCTTGCCGACGGCGCGACGGCAGGCCATGGTTCCCGATCCCTATGAGGGGTAATGAGCAGGCGGTCGGCGGGTCCAAGAATGAGGTCTACCGCGAGTTCCCGATCCCTATGAGGGGTAATGAGACGGACTGCTCCGCCTCGCGTGACCAAGGCGGCTCTTTCGTTCCCGATCCCTATGAGGGGTAATGAGGCGCTGCCGGTGGCACCGGCGGACAACGATGTATTCCGTTCCCGATCCCTATGAGGGGTAATGAGGGCAGAACGGGAGAACCTTCACGCTTCTCAACGGGGAGTTCCCGATCCCTATGAGGGGTAATGAGATGCTTCTGCTCGACGGTCAGACGGAGCCGTACACGGAGTTCCCGATCCCTATGAGGGGTAATGAGCACGGCGCCCCGCAGGTGGCGCACACCCCGTGACCGCGTTCCCGATCCCTATGAGGGGTAATGAGTTGATTGAACCGCGCCACGCCGTCCCGCCCGCCCACGTTCCCGATCCCTATGAGGGGTAATGAGGCCGGCGTCCTTTGGAGGCTGCGCACGTCCATCGAGTTCCCCAGCCCTATGAAGGGTAATGCGCGCGGCGTCGGTCTGAACGAGGCTCAGCGCGGGCCGGTGGGGTAGCGGCGCGTCTCGCCCACCGCGAACGCGGCGAACTCCGACTCCGCGATACCGGCCGCCGCGCGCGCCGCCGCCAACGCGCGCGGCGGTGTCAGCACCCCTTCCGCCGACAGGATGAACGCGCCCCAGTGGATGGCCAGGGATGCGGTCGCCCCGATGTCCCGGTGGATCCGGACCGCCTCCTCCGGGTTCACGTGGACGGCGCGCATGAAGAAGCGCGGCTCGTACGCGCCGATGGGGATGATGCCCAGGTCGATCTCCCCGAGCCGTTCGCCGATTTCCCGGAACTGCCGGTCGTTGTAGCCGGTATCGCCCCCGAACCAGACCTGGAAGTCGTCCCACGCGAGGCTCCAGGAGGCCCAGAGCGTCTCGTTGCGGTCCGTCAGGCTCCTGCCGGAGAAATGTTGCGAAGGGGTGGCCGTCACGCTGAGCGAGTGCCGGCCGGGGGCGTGGTCCCGCCGGTCCCACCAGTCCATCTCGACGATGCGCCCGGCGTCGACGCCGCGCCGTTCGAACCAACTGCGCAGTCCGAGCGGCACGTAGTACACGGGTCCGTCACCGAGCGCCGCGACGGTGGCCGCATCGAGATGGTCATAGTGGTTGTGCGAGATGACCACGACATCCACGCGCGGCAGCTCCGCGAGGGCCAGCGCCGGCCGGGTGACGCGTTTCGGACCCGCGAAGGAGACGGGTGATGCACGGTCGCTGAACATCGGGTCCGTCAGCACGTTGATGCCCCGGTGCTGAATCAGCACCGTCGCGTGGCCGACCCAGGTCACGGTGGCGTTCGCACTCGCGCCCGACGCGGGGACGGGCGTCGCGAGCGGTACGCGGTCGCGGTCGGGGTCATAGGCAGGCCACTCGTCGGAGAAGAACCGCATCCGCGCGATCCGGAGAAAGTTGCCCACGCCACCGTGGACGGAATCGGAGAAGGGATTGCGGAAGCCCCGGTCCGCATGATGCGCCGGGCCCTCGGCCGCCAGGACGCCGCTCCCGCAGGCCAACAGGGCGATCGCCAGCGGCGCCAACCCGCGCATGGAACGGCCTGGCGGCCCTGGAGGAACGCCTGCGGGAGTGACCGGCCCTGCGCGCGTCATCGCCCCAGCGGCTGCGCCATGTGCAGCAGCACGCCCGCCGGGTCCCAGATGTAAGTGACGAGGGCTCCGTAATCCTCTTCCTTGGGGGGGTTCACCCGCGGCGAGCCCCGGAATGAGCCGCTTTCGATCACGTCCCTGGCATGCTCGTACCACGCCTGCGCGTCCTCGACGGTGACGTGCAGCATGGAGTTCTCGCACCACTGGCGGTTGTAGTAGCGCTGCAGGAACAGGGCACAGCCGCCGAGTTCGAGTTCCGCGAGCCCGTCCCGCTCCCAGTTGAGGCGCCATCCGAGGGCGACGTAGAAGTCCCGCGAGTCCTCGAAATCGCGCGTGCCGACGAAGGTCCTGATGCCAGCCACGTTGAGATTCGCCATTGCCGTCGCCCCCGGTAACCCTGGTTCGGCGGCCCAGTGTACCCTCCGTGCATGCCGATACCGATCGATTCCGCCAGGACCCGGGCCATGGCGCCACGGTTCGACGAGGCGCTGCAACTCGTCGAGAACGAGTTCAATGGCCTCGATGGCGACCGGCAATACCGAAACGCCTTCGCGCGGCTGCTGAAGCCGGACCCGCTCGAGCGCGTGCCGATGCTGGGCACGAACCAGCGGGACCTGTTCGTTCCGGTCCTGCGGGCGCTCATTCCCGAGGCAGTCGCTCCCGGCGGCCGCCTCCTCGATGTCGGCGGCGGCGACGGCCAGACGTTTGCGCTGCTCGCCGACCGCGTTCCGGACGGCGTCACGGTGTCGGTGCTGGAGCCGAACCGCGGCTACGCGCAGGACTACCTCGCGTACCTTGCTACACAGCGCCACCTTGCGGCCGCTCCTCCGATGGTGACGGGACTCGAACAGATCGACGGCGCCGGCGCGGCGCCTCCGGAGGACGGGAGCGTCGATCTCGTGCTCGCGCTGCACATGCTCTATTTCCTCGCCGACCCCGGCGCCGGCATCGTCCGCATGGCCCGCCTCCTGAAACCCGGCGGCGCACTGTGCGTGGTCGCCGCGGACGAGACCGATGGCTACACCGGTCACGCCCTGCGCGCGTTCCTGGAGTCGCGCAGTGCGCAAGGCTCCGACGACGGATACTTGGCCGCGATCACGAGACGCGAGTCCCTCCTCGGCGGAGCCGTGCTGGAGCCACTGGCCGACGCCCTGCCGCAGGCGGCATTCGAACTGGATGTCCGGCTCCAGCCAAGCCGCCTTTACGGGCACACGCTGGCGGACCTCATCGCGCTGTCGGCCATCGCCGAACTGGCCGCGGTGGAGGGTACCGGCAAGTTCGCCGCCGTCGCGGACCTCCTGCGGGATTGCCCGGAGACGGTCGATCTGCGCATCGAGGACAGCGGTCCCCGCAAGGGGATGTGGAGCGTGTCGCAGCCACAGCATCTCGCGATCCTCCATCGAGACCGCTTGTGATCGGCGGAGCTCCCGCCCGACAATCCTTGCAACGAGCCCTGCCACGGAGAGGAGTTCCACATTGGCCACCATCGACTTCTACTGGGACATCGGCAGCACGAACACCTACTTCGCGCTCCACCTCGTCCGCCCGATCGCCGCAAAGCACGGCGCGGACCTCGTGATGCACCCGTTCAACCTGGGATTCGTCTTCCGGCATCACAACTACGTGCTGCAGGACGAGCCGGCCGCCAAGCTCAGGAACCGCGGCCGGGATCTGGCCCGCTGGGCGGACAGGCATGGACTGCCGTTTCGCGTCCCCGACCGGTTTCCGATCAAGACCAGCCGGCCCCTGCGCGGCGCGCTGGCCGCCCGGGAACTCGGCGCCGAGACGGCGTACCTCGACGCGATCTTCGCCCGGTACTGGGAGCGCAACGATCCCTCGATCGTCGAGGTCGGGGGCATGCGGTCCGTCGCGTCCGAGATCGGTCTCGACCCGGACGCGTTCGCCGCGCTGTGCGACGGCCCGGAGATGCGCCAGGCGCTGATCGACGAGACCCGGGCGGGGCTCGACCGCGGCGTGTTCGGGGCGCCGTCCTTCTACGTCGGCGAGGAACTCTTCTGGGGCAAGGACCGCATGGAGTTCATCGACGACGAGCTGACGCGGCTGGCACGCCCGTAACCGCCCGTCAGGCCGCATCTGTGGCGGTCCGTCACCAAATCGTGCGAGCCTTCGATGCGGGCGACCACAGCAACCAGGGGGAACTCTCCACATGATCGATTTCGAGATACCGGAAGACGCCAGGGCCATCCGCAACAAGGTCCGCAAGTTCGTGCAGGAGGAATGTCACCCTGCCGAGGAAGTGTGCACGGCCGACAACTTCGACGACGTGCTGGCCGGGCTGCGGCAGAAGGCGCGCGCCCAGGGGCTCTGGTGTCCGTTCGTGCCCGTGGAGGAAGGGGGCATGGGACTGCGGCCGCTGGCCAACGCGCTCGTGCAGATGGAGCTGGGCGAGAGCCACCTCGGCGCCCTCGCGCTCAACACCCAGGGCCCCGACGACGCCACGATGCTCACGCTCATCGAGCACGGCACGGACGACCAGAAGGAGAAGTACCTGAAGCCGCTGCTGAACGGCGAGAAGCGCATCTGCTACTCGATGACGGAGAAGGCGGCCGGCGCGGACGCCACGGGCATGCAGACGACGGCGGTGCTCGACGGCGACGAGTGGGTCCTGAACGGCGAGAAGTGGTTCAGCTCGTCCGCGAGCGTGGCCGACATCGCGCTGGTGATGGCCAAGACCGACCCGGACGCCCCCCGCCACGAGCGCTACAGCACCTTCCTCGTCGAACTGCCGAACCCCGGCTACCAGATCCTGCGCAACATCGAGACGATGCAGCCGCACACGGAGCTCGGACTCAAGCTCGGGGGCTCCCACTCCGAGATCAGGATCGACAATCTCCGGGTGCCCCGGGACAGCATCCTCGGCGGCCGCGGCCAGGGCTTCAACATGGGTCAGCACCGTCTCGCGTACGGCCGCCTGCGCCACGGCATGCACAACGTCGCCATGGCCCAACGGGCCCTGGACCTCGCGACGGGGCACGTCGTCAAGCGCGAGACGTTCGGCGAACGTCTCGCCGACCGCCAGGGCGTGCGCTGGATGCTCGCCGACTGCGCGGCGGAGATCTACAAGGCGCGGCTGATGCTGCTGCATGTCGCCTACAAGGCGGAGAATGGCATGGACCTGCGCCAGGAAAACGGCATCGCCAAGGTCTTCCTGGCCAACATGGTCCACCAGGTGGTCGACACGGCGCTGCAGTTGCACGGCGCGCTCGGCTACAGCCACGATACGCCGCTCGCCCGCTGGTACACGGGCATCCGCTCGCAACGGCTGGTCGACGGTCCGGACGAGGTGCATCGCTGGCGCACGGGGGCGAACGTCGTGAAGGCCTTCGAGCAGCACGGCACGACCGCATCGGCCTGCGGGGGCGAGCTGTTCGACTAGCACCTGAACCGATGCTTCCGGGGAGCCCCCGATGACCGCACGCAAAGGCGATCCGAAGAAGCTGCTGGTGATCGGCGCCGGCATCAGCGGCCTGGCGGGGGCACACTGGGCGCGCCAGGCGGGCTGGGCGGTCGAGATTCTGGAGACGAACGCCATTCCCGGCGGGAGGGCGGCGCGCTTCGAACACGACGGTGACTACGTCTCGGTGGGCGCCCAGTACTTTCACGTCTGCTACCGCGACACCCTAGATCTCCTGGCGGCCATGGGTTACGCGAAGCAGCACCAGCCCATGCTTCGGCGCACGATGACGCTGCATGCCGACGGCGCCCTCGCAACGGCGTCGAGGCTGGGCCTGCGCAAGCTGCTCGGTGCGGGCGGGCGGCTCTCCGCGGCCTACTTCGGCGCCCGCTACCTGGCCCCGGCGAAACGGTTTCCCACCCACGAGCTGCGGGCCGACATTCCGGCGAGCGACGGCCGACTCGCGAGCGAAGCCGTCGCCGGTCTCGACGAGCGCTTCGTCGACCACGTGGTCTTCCCCGCGAGCTACGGCCTGGCCCAGTCCTATCCGGATCACACGTCGCTCCTGCATCTCGCACGACTCACGGTCATGCAGACGAGGGAGTTTCAGATCCCTGGCGGGACCTTCAGCCTCATCCAGTCCCTCGCCGAGAGCCTGCCCGTCGAGTACGAGACCCCCGCCAGGCGACTCATCGTCGAGCGCGGACGCGTCGTGGGGGCGGAACTCGAGGACGACTCGGTCCGCCGGGCCGACCACGTCCTGGTCGCCGTTCCCGGCGCCGCCGCGGCCAGGCTCATCCCGGACGAACTGCCCGAGATCAGGGAGAACCTCGACCGGACGGTGTCGAGTCCCGTCATCGCCCCCGCGTTCTTCCTGGACCGCAAGCTCGAGGGGGACTACGGCATCTACTCCGACATGGACCCGGGACGGGATTTCTGCCTCGCCCTCGATCAACGGGCGATCTCGGCCAGCGGCCGGTCGGCACTGGTGCTGCTCTCGGCCTACCCGAAGACCGAGCAGCTCATGCGGGCGTCGGACGAGGCGATCATCCAGAAGGGCCTCGCACAGCTCGAGCGGGTCGTCCCCGGGTTTCAGCCGGGCTGGGTCCGGCACGCCCGGGTCAAGCGCCACCCCATCGGCGCACCGAGCTACCTGCCCGGTCAGTACAGGCGCAACTGGGAGCTGCAATGCCTGGTGGAGAACCAACCGGGCATGTCGATCACCGACGCACGGGGGGCGCACATGGAGGCGAGCGTACGGCGGGCGCGCGTCGCCGTGGAGCGCCTGCGGGCCGAGTAGCCTCAGCGGACAGGTCTCAACCGACCGTGGGCCCCGCCTGCTTGGCGCCCAGGTAGCCATCTCCCAAATCCTGGTCCGTCCATCGGCCACCCGCATGCGGCGGCTGATGTCGCGGCACGTCGCCCCAGACACGTCCCCTCAGATCGATGGACATATTGACGCACCACTCGTATGTTTTGATGCATGAGGACGATGGTTCGGCTGGACGACGGGTTGCTGACCGCCGCCAAGACCTACGCCGCGTCCGCCGGCATGACGTTGACGGCGTTGATCGAGGAGGCGTTGCGGCAGCGTCTCGCGCGGGCTCCCCGTAGCGCGCGCGAGCCGGTTCGACTGCGGACCGCCGGCGTCGGCGGCGTGCTCCCGGGCCTCGACCTGGACGACTCGTCTTCCCTCCTCGACGCAATGGAAGCGGGCCCTGATCCTTCCTGACGTCAACGTTCTCGTGTATGCCCATCGCCGCGACACGGCCGATCACGCGCCGTATCGCGCATGGCTGGAAGCGCAGGTGAACGCCGACGCGGCCTACGGCCTGAGCGACCTCGTGCTCAGCGGCTTCATGCGGGTGGTCACCAACCCGAGGGTTTTCCGTACGCCGTCCTCACTTGCCGAAGCCCTGGCTTTCGCGGATCAACTCCGCAGCCAGCCCAATCGCATCGGCGTGGCGCCAGGCGACCGGCACTGGGAGATCTTCACCGGGCTCTGCAGGTCGGCCGGCGCCAGGGGCAACCTGATCCCAGATGCCTGGTTCGCCGCCCTGGCCATCGAGCACGGTTGCGAGTGGATCACCGCGGACCGGGACTACGCCCGGTTTCCCGGCCTGGCCTGGCGGCATCCCTTGAGCGACACGCCCGCCCCACCCTGAGCCGCAGCGCGACCAGAATACCGGTTCGGTGGCGCGTCGACACCGAGCCTGGCGAGGTCAGTAACGCGCCTGCTTGTCCACGACGTTGCGGAGCGGCCGGCCGGCCGCGAAGCGCGCGATGTTGTCGCGCAGCAACTGCGTCCGGCGCTCCCCGATCCCGTCGGAGACCGTCGCCACGTGGGGCGTGATCGTGACGTTCGGCATGGTCCAGAGCGCGTGGTCGGACGGCAGCGGTTCGGGATCGGTGACGTCGAGACCGGCGGCGCGCACCTTGCCGCTGCGCAGTGCGGAGACCAGGGCGTCCGTGTCCACGATCTTCCCGCGGGAAATGTTGATCAGGTAGACGCCCTGCTTCATCAGCTCGAACTGGCGGGCGCCGATCATGCCTTCCGAAGCCGGCGTGTGCGGCACGGCGGAGAAGACGACATCGGCCCGCGGCAGCAGGTCGTCGAATTCGTCCGGCTTGCCGACGTAAGCCACGTCGCGGTGCATGGGAATGTCCTTCGGGTCGACCCCGATTACGGTCATGCCGAAGGCCGCCGCGCGCTGGGCGATCTGGGTGCCGATGCCGCCGAGGCCCACGATGAGCGCCGTCTTGCCGGCGAGTTCGATCATCGGCAACTCGCGTTGCGTGTTCCAGCCCTCCGGCATCTTGGCGTTGAAGGCCTTGAGGTTGCGCGTGAAGTTCAGCAGCAAGCCGAGGGCGTGATCCGCGATCTCGGGACCCTGGATGATCTTCGCGTTGGTCAGCACGACATGGCTGTCGCGCAGCTCCGGGACGCCGAGGAAGCCCTCGACGCCGGCCGAGTAGCTCTGGACCCAGCGCAGCTTGCTGTCGGCGCCCAGGTAGTTCTCGATGCCGCGGTACCCCGCGATCAGACCCTCGCAAAGACTGGGGTCGACGTCGTCCCCGGAGAGGAAGCGCAGGCCGGGGTGTTCTTCCCGCAGGTCCGCGAGGCCCTCCGCAAGGGCCGAGGGCAGGCAGATCGTCTGGGCCGTCGCCGGCGCCGTGACCGGCAGGATGACGAGGAGGCTGAGTAGAAGCTGTCCGCGACGCGGTGCACGCAGATCGAACATCGTCGGTGTCTCCCTGGCTAGAGCCGTTCCGGGCGGAATACCGGGCAAGCGGAAGGCCGGATGGTAGCACCCGCGACATTGGCCCGAGCTAGCCGACGCCCGTCCACGGAACGTCCAACCCCAAGGTCCGCACGGAGCCTTCCGAAAGCGATCCGGACGCGGCACACTTGCGCTCCGCAAGGCCCAGGAGCAGCCATGCTCGACTACGACCGCACCATCACCCTGTCCATCCCCGTGAAAGACCTCGATGCCTCCCTCGCATGGTTCGGCGACACGCTGGGCTTCGAGGTGCTCTTCAAGGCCGCCGAGGCCGGTTGGGCGGAGGTCGGCTCGCCCGTCGACGGCGTCACCATCGGCCTCAACCAGGGCGCCGAGACGTCCGGCATCGGCACGACGCCCGTGCTGGGGGTCCGCGACATCGACGCCGCCCGTGCCGAACTCGAATCCAGGGGCGTGCCGTTCGAAGGCGAGACCGTCGAGGTTCCCGGCATGGTGAAGCTGGCGACGTTCCTCGACCCCGACGGCAACCGCTACATGTTCGCCGAGTCGCTCGCGGAGGGATGAGCCCGTTGGCAAGCCCTCACGACCATCTTGTCGCACTCCGGTCCGGGAGCGCGGATCGCAGCCGGCCTATGGTCGCGTCTCGACGGAGATGCTGAACAGGCCGTTGCCATGGTCGGGCATGTCGCGGCCGAACGAGAGGACGTTGCGTGCGGCGGCCAGTCCCACGCCGTCGAGACGGACGGGCTGCACTTCGCGCAGCGCATCAACCCGCGGACGCTCGAGCGTGACGACATGAACGGCACGATCATCTACCCGAAGCATGTGCACAAGGCGCTGCGGCGTTATCTCGGCCTCGAGAACTCGCTCGGAGCGCAACGCTTTCCGTACAACAACACCAAGGACTTCGCGTTCTTCGGGTAGGCGCTGGCCAAGGACTGCCGCCGACCGATGAATTGCTCTCCGGAATCAGGCGCTTCACCGTTCCTCAATGGCGGTGACCTGCAGGGTCACGCCCAACGCACTGAGTGCCAGCGCGACGTTGTCGATCCGCGTGGCGCGCTGAGGGTGCAGCATGCGACGCACCACGGCTGCGTCGACGCCGAGGCGGCGCGCGAGGTCGGATTTGCTGACGCGGTTGCGAGCCAGAGCGCAGTGCAGAGCTGCCTTGGCAGCCAGGAGAGGACGGATGGGCACCAGGACATCACCGGCTCCCTCGCCGGACGCGGTCGGAATGTCTTCCCCGCGGGCCATGCGCTTGGCGATGGCGAGTTCGAGCACCTCGACCGCCATGGTCCTTGCCTCGCCATCGTCCACGCCATACGTGATGGTTTCCGGCAGATCCCGGAAGGTCACTGTGAATCCGCCCTCCGGCTCTGGAGAGAGCGTTGCCGGATACATGTGCGGCGTGTCGATGTGCTGGTCCATGGTTCTACTGCGTTCGCTGCAAGTCGCTACGCCGCAAGCCGAGTTGTCGCAGGATGGCGTTCCGGGTGCCGACGGGCGGGTCACCGGACATGGATACGAACGACCGATGCTCGCCGACCACGATCATGGCGTGACTTCCCTTGCCGCGGCGCCTGTGCACGGAGAAGTGCAAGTGGTTGGCGCGTGCGAATCTGCGTAGGGCACGGATGAACTCCTCAGTAGACACGATACAAATTGCAGGGCCGGTCACTCCCGCAGGCGTTCCTCCAGCTTCCGGACGAAAACGTCCGAAGTGCAACGGGTAGCGGAGCGTGCACCGCCTGGTGAGGGCACTTTGCCGCATGACCTTGCGTGCGGCGCTGGTTGCGCCCACGCACACCATCCACGCCGACTCTCGTGAGCCACACCTGGAGGGCCAGCAGGCTCTGTCCGCGGCGCGGGCCGCCCGGGAAGAGGAGCAGGCCCGCGTTGCCCGACTGCGCTGGGAGTCCGACCGCCTGTCAGGTCCGTCACCGCCGTTCACACCCGGACCACCTCGCCTCGTTCAAGGGTTGGGCTGGTCGTACGCCAGCGCGAACACCGTGTCTGTCATCCAGCGCTTGAACCCGTCGTTGTCCATGAACTGCTTGAAAAGCTCCGCGTCGTCCTTCATCACCGACGTCATGACCCGCAGAAGCGCTCGGTCGTGCTCGATCCTGGCGTTCTGCTCGTCCGAGTGCTCGCGGGCGTTGCGGAACGCCGTGTCCTCCGCCACCCGCGAAGGGATCGTCTCCGTGATGAGTTGCCTGACCCTGTCCGCGTCCTCCCACGGGATATCACCGAAGTGCTCGTTGAACACCCGCAGGATGTTCGATAGCAGGTCGATCTCCGATTCCGGTTTTCCGCCGCCGCCGGCGGTTGGCACTGGATCGATCATCGCGTCCTCGTCCGGCAGCAGGATGCTCTGCGCTGCGCGCTTCTCGACCCGGTAGCTCTCCATGTCGATCGCTTCCAGGATGCCGCGCGACAGGTCGTCCTCGCGCGGCGAAGGCAGCTTCGGGATCAGCAGGTCCAGAAAGATCGAGCGTTCCTCCCATGCGACCCGCGTGTACGGCAGGACACACGACAGGAAGCCATAGGTCCGAACGAACGCCTTGGCGTTTCCCTTGAATCCCACCTGGCCGTCCTCGTCGAGGTCCTCCTTGTATACGGCGACGCACGCGTCGAGGATCGGATCGAGGCGGTCGCGATCCTCACCTTCCACGAAGCGGCGAGCGACCTCCTTGACCTGCTCCTCCGTGTAGACGCAGGCGCCATCGAGTTCGGCCTGCAGGTCGTGCAGCTTGTCGGGATCGGTCTCGTCGGCAAGCACCGTGCCGCGGAAGTAGTCCGCGAACGCGTCCCGGATCGTGTCGCTGCCGTTCTGGAAGTCGAGCACGAACGCGTCGTGCTTCTTCGGATGCGCCCGGTTGAGGCGGGAGAGCGTCTGTACCGCCTTGATGCCCGAGAGGGGTTTGTCCACGTACATCGTGTGCAGGAGCGGCTCGTCGTAGCCGGTCTGGAACTTGTCGGCGCACACGAGGAAACGGTATGGATCCTCCTGAATCCGATCGGCAATGTCTCGCGCGGGGAAGCCGTTGAGAGTCGCTTCGGTCACCTTTTCGCCGCCAAACTCGTGCTCGCCGGAGAACGCCACGATCACGTCGTACGGGCTCTTGCGCTCGCGCAAATACTCCGTTAGCGCGTGGAAGTACTGGATCGCGACCGCGATGCCGCTCGTGACCACCATCGCGCGGGCCTGCCCGCCGATCCGGTTCCTCGCCAACACCTGCTCATGGAAGTGGTCCACCATGATCTCCGCCTTCAGGCGGATCGCGTGGTCGTGGCGCTCCACGTAGCGCCGCAGTTTCCGTTGCGCCTTCCTGGCGTCGAACTCGGGGTCGTCCTCTACCGTCTTGGCAAGCCGGTAGTAGCTCTCCACCGGCGTGTAGTGCTTGACCACGTCCACGATGAATCCTTCCTCGACGGCCTGCTTCATCGTGTAGCTGTTGAACGCCCGGTGCCGGACCGCGCCGTCCGGTTGCGGGTCGCGCTCGCCGAACAGTTCCAGCGTCTTGTTCTTGGGCGTCGCGGTGAAGGCGAAGTAGCTCGCGTTGCGCAGTAGCCTGCGCGACTCCATGATGCGGTTGATCCGGTCCTCGTACGTCTCGTCCTCCTCGACCCTGCCCGCTTCGGAAAGGGCGCCCGCCATCGCCGCCGATGTCTTGCCCCCCTGGCTGGAGTGCGCCTCGTCGATGATGATCGCGAATCGGCGGTTCCGCTGGCCGTCTCCGATCTCGTCCAGGATGAACGGGAACTTTTGCACCGTCGAGACGATGATTTTCTTCCCGGACTCGATGAACCGCTTGAGATCGCCCGCCCGGTTCGCCTTGCCCACCGTGGCCCCGACCTGCGCGTACTGGCCGATCGTGTCGCCGATCTGCCGATCCAGAATGCGGCGGTCGGTCACCACGACGACCGAGTCGAACACCGACGCGCCATCGCTTTCCAGCCCGATCAGTTGATGCGCGAGCCAAGCGATGGAGTTGCTCTTTCCGCTGCCCGCCGAGTGCTGCACCAGATAGCGCTTGCCCGCGCCGCTACCGCCGGCATCGAGCAGCAGGCGGCGCACCACATCGAGCTGGTGATAGCGCGGCCAGACCTGTGTCTTCTTCTTCCGACCGGTCTTCTCGTCCCTGACCTCGACGACCTGGGCGTAGTTCTCGAGGATGTCCGTCACGCTCTCCCGGGCCATTACCTCGCGCCACAGGTAGTCGGTCTTGATGCCATCCGGGTTCGGGGGATTGCCCGCGCCGTCGTTCGAGCCACGGTTGAACGGCAGGAACCACGAGTCACCGCCGGCCAGGTGCGTGCAGAAGCGCGCCTCGTTCTCGTCGACCGCAAAGTGGGCCACGCACCGGCCGAACTCGAAAAGCCTCTCGCGGGGATTGCGGTCCTTGCGGTACTGCCTGATGGCGTCGTCCACCGTCTGTTTCGTCAGGCTGTTCTTCAACTCGAAGGTGAAGACCGGCAGGCCGTTGATGAAGAGCGCGATGTCCAGCGCGCGCTGGGTCTCGTCGCGGCTGTAGCGCAACTGCCGGGTCACGGTGAACCGGTTCTGGTCGAACCGCTCGCGGGCGGTCTCGTTGCCCTCCGAGGGACTGCCGTAGAAGAGCTTGAGGTCGTGCGGGCCGTGGCTGACCCCATGGCGCAGCACGTCGATCGTGCCGCGCTTGCTGATCTCACCCTGTAGCCGTGCGAGAAACCTGCGTCGTGTTGGGCCGTCCTCGGAGAGCCCCAACGACTCCGACTCCTCCGGTTGGGTGGCCTGCATGAACGCGATCAACTGAGCCAGGTCGAAGCAATGCTCTCGGTCGTAGTCGAGCCAGCTCCCGGCGCTCCACCCGACTCCGCCATAGGAGCCGCGCCGTTCCCGGACGGAGTCTGCCTGGGGCGGTTCGCATGGATCCCCCGTCAGGGCGATGCAGATCAGCCGCTCGAGACCCTGTTCGCTCGTGTCGGTGGTCACCCGTCCGGCACCTGTCTCGGGATGGGGATCTCCCTAACCTGCCCGGCTTGAACCTCGCCGATGGCCGTGCGTATCTCTTCGATCCGATGCTGCACCCTGGGCCATGCCGTAGCCATCAGCACCACGATTCCCAGCCTGCGTCCCGCCAGATTCTGCTGGTGCCGCATGTTCTGATCCGTCGTCACGATAACCTCGTAGCCGTCCTCTTCGGCCTTGCGGATCAGCTCGCCGTTGCCGAGCAGCTCCCATCCCTTCTCCGCGGATCTGTCCACGGTGTGCTCCCCGAGGTGCCTGCGAAGCGGCGCAGGAGTTCCGTGATCGAAGAGAACCTTCACGGCAGAGCAGGGGTCTTCAGGTGCTCCACCTCGTGGTCGAGGACGGCTCTGACCTGCCATTCCTCGACATCCGGGTACCACTCCAGAAACTCCTTCACGGTGGCGCCGCTCTCCAGGTTCTCGAAGAGCGCGTACACGGGCACCCTGGTCCCGGCGAACGCCCATGCGCCGCTGATTTTGCCTGCGGTGCGTTCGACCGCTGGGCATTTCGTCCAATTCGTCATGAGGACTCCTCCAGCGTGGCAACGCTTTGCCGAGGGTTCGAGTTCGATTCCGGGTGGTCCGCTCCAACACTGACGCCGCAGTCGACGGACTCTTCGCCGAGCTCGGCCGCCACGCGCCGCACGTCGAGCTTGCCCGTGACTACGTCGCCGACTAGGCGCTCACGGTACTCGTGAAGTGCTGACACCTCCTCGCTGACAAGCTTGCACGCCCGAACGCTACCAGCTGTTTGGTGTGCCACGAAATCAGCGATTGCCGATTGCTCTTCCGGCGGCGGGGCTATCAGCCCGATCCGGAGGAAGGAATCGGGGTAGAGCCTAAGCCGAGACGACCGAATGCCTGTCGAACGCCTGAGGAACTCCGCCCGAAGTGCCTCTGAACGCAACACCATCTCGGCGTAGCGTTTTTCGAGGGACGAGTCATTTGTCGGCCTGTAGACCGCGTACGATGGGCTCACTAGTCCGCGCTGCTCCGCGATCCCAAGTGCCCCCATCCAAGCCCACATCGTGTTGACGACCACATCGCCCGGCTCGCACAACTTGTGACCAACGTTGGATTCCGCCTCGAACATCGTCACGCTTTTCTCGCTACGTGGCGTCACGCCGGTCAGGTGAGAGACTGAGAGCAATTCTTCTGCGCCCGTCACCGAGCGTTCGTCGACTTCTCGCAGATGCCACTTTGCGGGCCGCACGTCCCAATGCCCGGGTACGGCCTGCAGCCACTCGACGCCGGAGTCCTTGTAGACCGGATATGGCCGACCTGTTCGAACATCAATCTGCCCGGTCACGGCTTCACTGATCGTCGCCCGCTGCTGCTCCTCCAGCAGCGCGACCAGCTTCTCCTTGGCGCGAATGTAGCGGTCGATTCGACGAGTGACTTGGTCGAGGAATCCTGCGATGGATGCCTGCTCGGTTGGACCAGGCACCGGGATGCTCATGTCCCCGACGAAAGTCCAGTCCGCCCGCGGCATCCTTGCTCCGAACGTCGAGCCATTAATCCAGTCTATCGCCAGCTTGGAGCGAAGTACGAAGGCCAAGTAACGTGGTGCGATGCTCATTCGGCTACGCAGAACAAAGAACTCACCGACGCACACGCCAGGAGACTTTGCGTATACAACCTTCGCGAGATATGGTCGGAGCTTGCCGAACAGTACATCCTCGGCTTCAAATCGCTTGAGCTGACCATCTCCAGGTTCGGCAGCTTCTTTCGTTACGCGTCCAGTCCAACTTTCCACATGCTCCAGTGCGATGTAACCCTGCGTTTCGGGGTGCCCGGCCGTTTGCTCAGACACGTTCCAAACAAGACTCTTTAGTCGTCGGGTTCCCCAATGTGCCGGCACCTCCCCCAACCACTGCACACCGGAGTCCTTCGCCGCGGCGTATGGCTTCATGCCCACGTACACCGCAAGCGCCGAAGAGTGTTGTGCGTCGGCTCCAAGCAGTCGCACGCCCTATTGCCGGTCGCGCTCGCCATTCTCAAGCTTCTTCGCAACCAAGGCCGCCCGGATCCATTCCCGCTCCGCGCCCTTGGGCTGCAAGCTTCGCAAGTCTCGGGTCGGCGTACTCGTGGTGGTACATCCAGTCCCGAAACTCCTCGCTGCTCATGGAGTTCATCTTCTCGCTGAGCCTGGACCGCGCCTCCCTCATGAAGGCGACACAGTCAAATGACCTTTCCGCTGCATCCCTTCCATCAGTCGTCATCGACGATCTCCCTCGGTGTCCGAATGTCGATCGGATTGTGGCCTCTCTCGACATTTACCTCATTGTAGGACCGGACTCGCTGCCAGTTCACCATGTGCCTGAAGTTCCAGCTCACGAGAACGTCGGCGCCACACAGGGTCGCGAGCGCCACGTGAACCGCGGCCGCTCGACTGGACGGCGCGACCACCCCGGCGTCGATGTAGGCCTGCGCGAGTGACTCGGTCTGGCGCAGGTCGGCCACGGTCTCCCTGTGCTCCGGCGGCACTTGGTCGAGAACCGCCCGAACCTGTTCCGGTGCACCTTCCAGCTCACGCAGGGTCAGGTCCGAAAGCACAAGCG
This sequence comes from Pseudomonadales bacterium, assembly GCA_963664635.1. Classification (GTDB taxonomy): domain Bacteria; phylum Pseudomonadota; class Gammaproteobacteria; order Pseudomonadales; family Azotimanducaceae; genus VXNE01. The sequence continues at coordinate 4,505,674 of OY761542.1, forward strand.
TCGCGCGGCCCGCCCTGAATCGCTCGAAGAGCCGTCGCGAGGCGTCCCGAAACTCGTCGTCCTCGCAACCGCCGATCACCGACGTGTCCACGTAAACGCGGGGCTTGACGACATAGCCCGCACGCGACTCCCGTACCATGAGCACGCCGTCCAGCACACCTGCGGTCTCCTTCTCCAGCGCCAGGATGTCGGCCCGTATCTCATCCAGGCTCCGCATCGGCTCAGGCTTGTAGAAGCACCGGCTGAAGCTGATCTCGTAGCCGACCTTCACACGGTCAGGGCGGTACCACGCGTCCGCCGCGTACGGGAGCACTTCCCGCCGCAGGAATGCGTCGATGCCCCCGTCCTCCTGCAACGGAATCTGCTCCGTGTCCCGCAGGTCCGTGTCAGGCTCGTATTCGACCACGGCGGACTTGCCGCCAATCGTAGCTTCGAACAGCCCCCGCGGCGGGTCGGCTTCGGCGTCCCGCTTGTGAATGCGCCTGATCACGGCCGGCGCGTCTTCGCTTCGCGTGCCGCGCTCGCGCAGTTTCTTGATCTCGGACGCCTTGTACGCCCGCTCGGGATCGACGCCCTCGATCCGTAGCGGGCGCTCGACCGTCACCTTCCAGGACCCGAACGCGTCGTTGTCGAAAATCCGGCTCTGCTCCGTCTCCTCGAAGTCGAGGAAGGCGCGACAGATACGCTCGATATCGTCGTCGGCCAGTTCGCAGTTCTTCTTGCCGAGGTTCTTGCGGAGGGACCTATGCCACGCCGTCGCGTCGATGAGCTGCACCTTGCCGCGCCGCCGGGCGGGCTTGCGGTTGGTCAGCACCCACACATACGTCGCGATGCCGGTGTTGTAGAACAGGTTGAGCGGCAGGGCGACGATGGCCTCCAGCCAGTCGTTCTCGATGATCCAGCGTCGGATGTTGCTCTCGCCCTGGCCGGCGTCGCCCGTGAATAGCGAACTCCCGTTGTGGACCTCCGCGAGCCGGCTCCCCAGCCTCGTGTCCTTCTTCATCTTCGAGAGCTTGTTCGCGAGGAACAGCATCTGGCCGTCGCTCGACCGCGTGACCAGCGAGTACTCCGCATCGTCGGCGTGGTCGACGACGAACCTCGGATCGCGCATGTCCTTCTTGCCGCCCATGCGCTCCAGGTCCGTCTTCCAGCTCTTGCCGTACGGGGGATTGGACAGCATGAAGTCGAACTCGCGGGACGGGAACGCGTCGTTCGAGAGCGTCGAGTGCTCCGGACCGCCCACTATGTTGTCGGCCGCGTCTCCCTCGCCCTTGACCAGCAGGTCCGCCTTGCAGATGGCGTAGGTTTCCGCGTTGATCTCTTGCCCGTAGAGATGCGTGGACACCTCCTTGCCGTGGTCGGTCGCCAGTTCCCGCAGCGTGTCCTCCGCCACCGTCAGCAACCCGCCGGTTCCGCAGGCGCCGTCGTAGAGCAGATACGTTCCGGACTCGATGTCGTCGGCGATCGGCAGGAAAACGAGCTTCGCCATCAGCTTCACGGCGTCCCGGGGCGTCCAGTGTTCGCCTGCCTCCTCGTTGTTCTCCTCGTTGAAACGGCGTACCAGCTCCTCGAAAATCGTGCCCATGCCGTGGTTGTCGAGACCCGGCTGCCGGATCGAGCCGTCCGCGTTCACGACCGGGTAGGGACTCAGGTTGACGCCGGGCGACGTGACCCTTTCGATCAGCGTGCCCAACGCATCCGCCTTGCTCAGCTTCGGCATCTGGTTGCGGAACTCGAACGAGTCGAGGATGTCCTGCACGTTCCGGGAGTACCCGTCCAGATAGTCCAGGAAGTCGGCTTCGAGCCTCTCCCTGCTCGCGCGCGAGCGCAGGTCGCGCAGCGTGAACTTCGAGGTGTTGTAGAACGCCTGCCCCGCAGTCTGACGCAGCGTCGCCTCCTGCTCGACGATCCCCGCCTCGTCGAGCCTCTCCTTCATGGCGAGGACGTCGGCCTTGCCATCCTCCAACACCGCGTCCAGACGGCGGAGGACCGTCATCGGGAGGATCACGTCGCGATACTTGCCACGCTGGTACAGATCGCGGAGCACATCGTCCGCGATGCCCCAGATGTAGTTGGCAATCCAGTTCAGACCGCCATTCGCCATGCGTTGCCCTTCGCCTCGCGGGTGCGGCGTCCCTCCACACGGTCAGTCTACCGGCGCGGCTCGCTCGAAGCACCTTGAGCAGCCTTCGGAGGGCTGATCTCGGCGTGCACGCCAGCTCGCTGGCCAACCACGCGCCGGCGATCCTGCGGCGCCCCGTGGACGCAGTGACGAGCCGCCAGTGCATCAACACCCTGACGCCCTGTGGAACACGAAGCGGGAAACCGCGCGCAAGGTCAAGCACCGTCTGTCGGCCGCGTTCAGCTTGCGACCGCCGAGGGCCACGGCGACGACAATCCGGTCGATGCGGTGGACGCCGCGCTGCCCAAACGGCGGGGCACCGCACAACGCCCAGGAAACCACCGCGCCCTGCGGCACGGCGAGGTGGTGGACGCCATGGCGACCATCACCGCGACGGACGCGTGGACCGGCACCAAGCTCGCCTGCCGGTTCCTGGTCCTCACGGCGACCCGTAACGGCGAAGTCCGCCGCGCCATGTGGGATGAAACGGACGTCGACGCCGCCCTGTGGACCATCCCGGGACGCGGATGAAGCCACGGTCGCGCACCGCATGCCGCCGAGCGACGCCGTGCTCGACGAGGCGTGGCCGAATCGCAGACCCCAGCGGTCTGGTTTTCCCGAGCGTTACCTGGACGCCCAATGAGCGACGGCACGCTGAGCAAGCTCCTGCGCGAGCACGGCGTGGCCGCAGTCCCGCACGGATTTCGGTCGTCGTTCCGAGATTGGGCTGCAGAGTGCACGCCGTACGCGCGCGAAGTAACGGAGGTCGCGCTGGCCCACCGGATACCGGACGCAGTCGAGGCCGCGTATTTTCGGAGCGACCTATTCGAGAAACGGCGGGAACTCATGCAGCGGTGGGCGAACTATATCGTGCGACCGGAGACCGCCCCAAAACAATTCTCCACTCTCAGTGCCGCGCTCAATCTGCTTGAAGACAACGTGTGGCGGTAGACAAAAGCACCCTGATCACGGCGCTACTCGCCTCCCCTCGTGCGAAAATCAACGGTTCTGCCGGCCTACAAGCTCGTGACCTCCGATCGGGTTTGGCCTGTTGGTCATGGCCTCGAGCCGCTTTCCGAGCAGTGCCTTCAACTCTGTCGTATTGCTGTACTCAGGACAATTCCACTGTGCGAGATCGAAGTGCAGCTTCGTGCCTGCCCTTCGATACAGGCTGACCCGTTTCCCGCGCGAGTGTGCGTACCCAATTTCGTAATAGACGTTCGGACGTTCGTAGCTCAAATCTGCCAGCAGGAACTCACTGGTGTCGATCTCCTTCAGAATGCGGTCCGTGATCACGCCTTCGTGTTCTATCTCGTCTGCCGTGATCGCTTTGATACCGAACCTCTCGACCATCTCCTTTACGGCGTTTCTGATGTCCTCCAGATGGGGTTTCGCCTCATCTATCGCCATCATGACGAAAGCAGTGTTCGGCTTGTAGTTCGATGTCGCTGCAACGGGCCCTTCAGCCTCGCTTGGGGAGAGCAGGTCGATCAAGTCGAGCACTTTCCCTCCCGCCTCATCGAACCGCTCGCTGGCCGTGGACGGATCGTCGATTGGCAATTCCTCGTGCGAGGGCGGATCGACCCCAGCACTACGTCCTCGTCATGATGCACGTACACACCGCTGTGGCGATACACTCTGAACCGCGCACTCGCGAGCATCTGCCGGGTGCAGTGTCGCAGTTCCTGCATGTCCGCGTCGGCCAGCAGGGGTGACCGGCGTGCAGCGCCGGCAATGTCCACGCTCAGCGTCTTGATCGCCGCCCGCAGTGCTTCCGATTCGCTGCGGTCGGTCGCACTTGGTAGTTCGAGCCGTTCCTCGAAGGGCCACGTATCCTCGTCGAGCACCTTTTGCGGAGTCGCGGCCACGAAGTACTCCGTCCCCTGCTGGAGCAAAGCCAGCAGCCGTTTTCGGAGTGAATCGATGTCTTCTTTTCCAAGGATCACTCTTGTTCCGCTCCACCCCGGCGCCTTCGGCTCCTAGATCCTGCGTATGCAACAGCCCTCCCAAACATCACAGTACTGGGTAGCTGACGCCGGCTCGACTCGCCTCGCTCACATGCGAAAGGGGAGCGGCGTACCATGCGCACTGACGTCCCCGCACGAACACCAACCCCTAACGCGACGGGCGCCGTAGCAATGCCACACTCTTCACGTAGTCGACGTTCGAAACGACCCAACCAGCCGCCAGCCACCCGTTCTTCGCCTGCGTTTGGTACGGATCGTTCGTCCACCACAGCCATCCCGTTCGCCGTCGACGGGCGCTCCCGGGGAGATCCGAACCTATGATCTCCTCCAGCCGCGTGAACTGCAGTTCGCACGTTGCTTCCTCGACTCCTTCGAGGTGGCGCGCCAATGCGGCGTACTTTCCTGCACCTCGAAACGCGGTCCCCCGCACCGCTACTGGCTGGTTTGCATCTGCCTCGCGGGACTCATCGAACAGGTCGCCGGTACCGTCGCCGCCATCTCCGTTCCGATGTCCACCTGCCTCCATCTCTGTTCTCCGTATGTCATCCACGTGCTCGACGACACCACCGCCCAACTGCCAATTGGCTGCTCACCCATCCCGCTGACCCTAGCCGGTCACCGAGAAACAAAAGTCGTGCTCCATAGTGGGAGAAGGGCGCGCGCCCCTGAACGCGTTGGCCTGCGAGCGCTTCGGGCGTGACGACACCCCCGCGTCCAACAGACGCGTCGACCGGCCGAGGCCAGCTGTCAACGACTCGTACAGCAACTCCATCGCCTCGTCCTTGCCGAGTCGCCGCCCGCCTATCCTGACCACGATCCTCGCCGCTCCGCCCAGCAACTGCCTCATGCCGGCCCACGCCTCCACCAAGAACGAGCGATAGCTGCCCAGATAGTAGTGCCGTCCATCACCTCTGGCCTGCCTGTCGGTTGCCTTCTCACCCAGGAACCAAAGCCGCAACCACTGGTCCTCTCTGTAGTTCGTAGTATCGAGATACGGCGGGGAGGTGATGACATCCGTTACCTGTCCCCTAAGGTGCCGAAACGTCGACGCAGCGTCCCGCGCATCGCCCAACACCGCTTCGCCTCGCATTTTTGGCGGCGGCGTCCGGTACCGGTATCCAGTCATGTGCCTCAGTATCGAGAACACGTCCCGCTCCGGCGGTTTGCAGTTGTGCCGTCGCCACCACCGCACCGAGTACGCGGCCTTCGTGCTAATCGTCCTCGGCATCCTGTTGCTGAAGTAGTTCGAGCTTCGGTGCGACTCCCCGTGCAACGCACCCAGACCCAGAGCCGCGACGAAGCGGTCCGTCCTGTCTGATCGCCAGTCCAGCGCGTGCCTGAGAAACTGCACCTGTCGAAGCGTCTCCGGGGCAAAACACAGCGAAAAGAACTCCGCAAGTTCGCCCATGTCGGGCTCGACCTGCCAATCCGGACACTCCCCCTCCAATTCTGCGAGCCGGTGGATCACCTCTATCCATGTCGGCGGGTCGCACTTGGCACCGGTAACGCATGCCGCCACCGGATGCGTGTCGCAGCCTGCCGCCCGACGCCCTCGGATGAGGCTCTCGAACACCGTCGTACCCCGCCCGCAGAACGGGTCGAACACCACGCCATCCAACTTCGAAGCCGCCAGGTGCTTCTCTACAAAGGTCTCCGGGAACATCGCGAAATATGGGCAGATCGAGTGGAAACGATGTCTCATGCGTACCTTCTCGCAATCTTGAAGTAGCTCGCGACCCAATCAGCGGCCAACTGCAGCTGTTCGAACGCCTCGATTGCGATCCCGTTTTCTCTCAGGGTCTCCGCTTCCAGCACCCGTTTCGGGACCCTGATCCGGTGTAGCACGTTGCCGAGTACTAGAACATCGTCGCGAAACGCGTCGTCCGGCCGCGCAAACGGCACGACGTGGTAGGCAACCCATTCGGTCACGGGGATTGGACCAAACCACCTCTTCGGGAAAACGTCCTTCACCTGGCCCTTGATCGGCTTGTCCTTCCAGTCGCCTCCAGTCGCCACCTGCGCCACGGCCAGCAGGAAACCTGGCAACCCGTCGTCGTGTTGGCGCCACGCGAACACGTCGACCTTGTCATCCTTCGGCGACGCCGGAGCGGACGGGTGGGGACTAACGGCTCCGTCCCTCAGAACGGACCAGATATCGGACAGCTTGACCAAGAACCCGCTCCCGTCCGGTCGCGGGAACCCGAATGACCACGCTTGGCCCCCAACCTCGGCAGCCAAAGCCGCAGTCGCGAAGTATTGAAAGTAATCCCGAAGCGCTTTCACGTCCGTCTTCGAGGGGTGCAGTTCGGACGTGCCAAGCAACGGCGTAATCGTCGACAGATTGGACAGTATGAGCGAAACCAGGTACGCTGCTTGACCGAGGTCCGGCGTTTCCCCCAGAAAAGAGACCGTGCTACCCAGCTCGTCGGTCTCGAAAGGATAAGCCCTCCCCAGGACGCGCTGTCGCAATCCGATTCGCGTCACCGCTCCCGTCGCCACGGCCTCCCTTGTTTCGATCTCCTCGTTGACATTCTCGAACTCCTCGTCCGCCGCCATCTCCAGCGCTTCGACGATTTCCGCGCTGTACGACTGTCCTTCCGGCGAAAACGCCGCCTTCAACTCGAGATAGTCAGCCGCCAAATCCAGATCAGGAGGACTCGTGCCGCCGAACTCGTCGGCGGGGAGGTATACCGGAGAAGTCATTCCTCGACCGCATCCGCATCCCGAACCTTTTTCATCAAACGCTGATGAACCGTCTGCGCGGTCTCGGACACGTCCCCCGCGATATCGACCAGCGTGCCATCCTTCCCGTCAAAACCACGCAGATTGTTCGACGCGTCCCGTATCTCGTCGCGCGCCCGCAGCAAGGCCCCGGAGAACTTTCGCTCCACCGACAGCGTGCTCGCATGTGCGTTCGTTAGCGACCCTGTCTCCCGCAGTACAACTAGCGCCTCCTTACTACCAAGCACCTGCGCGAGGCGTTTGATGTCCGGGTTCTGGGACTGGATGATCGGCTCGACTTCTTCGTTTTTTGATCCGTATATCCACCGTAGCACTTCCGTCAGCCGCTCGAGCCTGTCTTCCGAAATGGGCTTCGGCCTTGGGTCGAAACGGGACCAAGCTGCTTTCAGCCCGAGAAAGTCCATGTAGGGGGCGCGGGACAGCGCCGTGTAGAGATGCGAGAAACTGAAACGTGGCGTGACCCGGTCCTCGATAGAAAACACACCCTCGTCTTGCGCCTGTTCCAATACGTAAATCGCGTTTACCATGCGCTTGATGGTGTCGTGTTTGTCACCGATTCGCTCCGCTATGTCGGCCAGCGGCGTCCCGTCCGACCGATGCCACTCGGCAGCAAACTTCGCCTTTGCATACGACTCCCATCTGGCCGCCCCGTTGATGTGCTTGAACCCAATGAACGACCAGCTGTCCTCCCTGCGCGCAACCCTGTATACGGATACGTTCTCCAGCGTCGGCCTATGCTCCACCGGGATCTCAGGCATCACGATCCTGACACCGCGCTCTTCCCTAATCCGACTCGCCAACTCCGGGGCCCGGAACAACCGCAGCGCGGCGAGTCGCCGGTTCCCTTCGAGCACCGTCAAGCCGTCCGGGCGCTCATCCACGACGACTAGAGGTTCGATATCCAGATAGCCATTCGCCGCGATCGACTGCAACAACTCGCTTAGGTCTTCATCCCTATAAAGTTGCGCAACAATCGCCGAGTCCGAAGCCACGGGATCAAGCCCAATTAACCGGGGATTCCGCGAGTCCAAAACCAGCGTGTCCACAGGCACAGCAACGACCTTTCGAAGCGGTGGCATCCGTGAATCAACGGCTTCCGACATCTGCTGTGACTCCTCGCTTACCGGCAAGTCCAAGGCCGCGCCAAAGGCACCTCGCGCCGTCATCCCGGACCTCATTGCACAGTCGATGAACGCGCTTTTCTAGCACTCGACCGGACCACCGATTACCATACCACCGACGCCCCGCGACGGTACAGCGAGCCCCAGTTCGAGGGATTTGCGCTGTGGCCCTTTCTCGGCTGCCCGCGTGTTCCGCGTCAAGCCGGTGCGACGCCGCATCGGCGCGAGGCGGGCCTCGGACGGTCGTTTCGGGTGTGGCGAGCGGCGCTCGGACGCTCCGCATGCGAACCATTCTCATTTGTACGGAGCGCGCACGGACGCGGCCCCGGGTCCACCAGCGAGCGCATCCGCTCCGGACGCCCGCCGCCACCGAACCGAGCGCCAAGGCCATCATCACCGCCAGCGCGAGCCCCAGCCGCGCCGTCATCTTCGCCCGACCGCGCACGAAGTGGCGCTCGAACCCGAAGCCGTTGTCCAGTCGCCCGTTTATCCGCTCCAGCGTGCCGCGCCGCGCGTAGCCGCGCCGCCACGACGGGCTGCCCCACGGCGTCGGTGTGAACATCCGCCGGTCGTGCGCCGCGAGAGCGACGCGCACCACTCGCCCGTGGCCGCCGGCCTTCGAGCCGGCGTCGCGCGGGCACGCCTCGGCGGCCCGCGCACTCCAGACCGTAGGCCGCCACTGGTGGGCAGCGGTACTTCAGCGTGCCGCGGTCCACCTCGAAGCCCTGGAACGCCATCGGCCGCTCCACCCCCGTCGCCGGGCACCGGCACGGCACCTCGCCCTTCTCCGTGTGCAGCACGTTGTCGCCGCCGTCGCACGACGGCGACCGCCGGATGGGCTGCGCCGGATCGTGGCCGGGCTCCTGCTTCTCCTCCCGCCACATCTCCCGCACGTCAATCAGCGACCGCACCTCGTGGATGTCCCACGGCTTCCTCTTCCCACGGCTTCCTCTTCAACGGCCCCGCGACCGCCGCTGCCGCGCTTCGGCTTCGGCCTGCCCAGGACCCGACCATTTCGCGCGTGCGCTCCCGTGCCGGTTCCTCGCCGCGGCCCTCCTCGGCGGTGATCGCGCCGCACACCGCATCCTCGAGCGCCAGACGCGCCGCGTCCACGTCCGCCGCGCCGTCGAACGACAGTTCGGCTTGACCCAGGTGCCCGCGCTCGCGCGCCACCACCGCAACCTCCGTCCACCGCGCCAAGTACTGCGTCGGTGTGCGCACCTCGCGCGCGACGCACCGCGCCACGATGTCGGCCATGGGCGCCGCGTCCACCCGGGCGCAGCGGCCGGGCGGACATCTGCGCCGGTTCTTCGGTCTTCGGCAAGGTGCCCGGCGATGCGGGCGCTACTGGGTCGTGCGGGTGTGAAAGGGAGCGGGTCTGCGGCATGGCCAGTCGTGCTCCGAAACGGGACTGGCCCTTCCATATACACGGATTCCGGGGGCCTGCAACCAGTGCCGGGGGGTATCCGTGGCAAAAGTTACCATGCGGGAATCCAACGCGATGCTAAAGTCTCCAAAAACATACGTTAAAACAATGCATTACAAAATGGTATGGTGGAGGCGGCGGGAGTCGAACCCGCGTCCGTCGGTCCTCCATCGTCGGCTCTACATGCTTAGTTTCGTCTATTGCTTTAGCCCGCGAGCGACCCGACGAACAGGGTGCCATTGGGCGATCCCCTTGATTTTAGCGTCCGGCGTCGGGGCATCCGCCGGAAGCGATCCCGTGAACTTGCCCCCGATGGCCCGCCACGGGCCTCAAGCCATCAGGGTTAGCCTCAAGCGGCTAGTGCGTAGTTTTCGTCGTTGGCAACTATAAAAAGTTGCAGCAATGGATTTACGAGAGTTGCTACCCTCTCGGCATGCACCTTCGACTTCGATACCGCCGTCGAAACCAGATCGCCCCCAAGCCTGTCGAAACGGACGCGCATTGTAGCAGGACGGCGGCCCGGCGCCTCCGGTCGGCGCTCGTGGCTCTTGGCCTCGCCACCGCGGGCCACGCGGCCCTCGCCGCACCCGCCGACGCCGCCGAGCGTGCCCGGGACCAGCTCGCCCGGGCCATCGAGCACATCCAGGGGAAGCGCTACGCCCTGGCGCGCAGTTATCTCGAACCCGTGGTCCTGAGCCCCTGGATCAGCGCTCGCCAGCGCGCGCGTGCCTACTACTACCGAGGCTTCGCCTTCGCCTCGCAGGCGATGTACGTGTCCGCCGCGCAGGACTACGTGCGGGCGCTGGAGTTCCATCCGAGCCTGCCGCAGGCGCTGTCCGGGCTCGCGTACCTGTTCGGCGAGGGCCTCGGACTCGTCCAGGACGACGCCGCCGCGTTCCGGCTCGCCCTCAAGGCCGCCCGCGGCGGCGACGCGGCAGCCCGGGTCCGGGTCGGCGTCTCCTACCTCCGCAGCGACGTGGCGAAGGCCCGCTATTGGCTGCAGGCCGCCGCGGACGACGGTTATGTCCCGGCATACGTCCACCTCGCGCGTAGCTGGCGCCGGGCGTTCGCGGACGCGCCCGACCCGGAAGCCGCCCGGCACTGGTACGAGCTGGCGCAGGCCGCGGGCAGCATCGAGGCCACTCTGGCGCTCGGCTACATGTTCCGCGACGGGGAGTTCGGCGCCGCCGACTCCCTCGAGGCCCGACGCCACTTCGAGCGCGCGGCCACGGCGGGCTCCGGACACGCGAAGGTGGCCCTCGCGTACCTGTACCTCGTTGGCGAGGGCGGTCCGATGGACCCCCGGCATGCCCGCGACCTCTACGCCGAGGCGGCAGCCGAGGGCTTCGCATCCGCGTTCACGGGCCTCGGCCACCTCCACGAATCCGGCCCGGAGCCGGACCGGACTCTCGCAGAGACCTGGTATCGGCGCGGCGCCGAGGCGGACGATCCCACGGCCCAGTACCGTCTCGGACGGCTGCTGCTCGCCGAGTCGGGAAGGGATCGGCTCGAAGAAGCCGTGCACTGGTTGCAGCGCGCCGCCGGCGCGGGCCACGCGGCGGCCCAGAACGCGGCGGCGTGGATCCTCGCGACCTCGCAGCGCGACGGGCTGCGCAACGGTCCCCTCGCCGTGCACCTCGCGGAGCGCGCCGTCGCTCAGGCCGAAGACGCGGACACCCTCGACACCCTGGCGGCAGCCTGGGCCGAGCAGGGCGATTTTGCCCGCGCAATCGAGTCGCAGCGCCTCGCGCTGGAACGCCTGGACGCGAACGACCACCGGCGCACGGAACTCCGGCGGCACCTGGCGAGCTACGAGGCCGGCAAGCCGTGGCGCGACTAGGAGACATCCGATCAAGCCTCTTTCGGGAACCGGACGTTGCGCGATTCGAACAGGCCATCGCGACGACCCCCAAGTGCCGCATGTCGGTCGCGAACGCACTGGAGGCGTCCATCGTCGTCGAGAGTCGCGGTGGCGTGGCAGCAGGCGATGAACTCGACGCGTTCCTCCAGGACGCCCGCATTGCGTTTGCACCGGTTACCCCCGAGCAGCTCATCGCGGCCAGGCGCGGCGACGCTTCGCTCCGACGCGACCGCTCTCCCCCGTGGTTGACGGCCCGCGAGCGACGCTCAGGCGCGCAGCGCCGCGAAGATACCGTCTATCGAATCGGCCACGGTGTAGAGGTCGGTCGTGTCGCCGTGTGCAAACCCCGTGGCGACCACGTGGTCGAGCAGCTCTATCAGCGCGTCCCAGTAGCCCAGGCAGTTCGCCAGGACGATCGGGCTGTCATGCAGCCGGAGCTGGCGCCAAGTGATGATCTCGAACGTCTCGTCCAGCGTGCCGAGGCCGCCCGGCAACGCCACGAAGCCGTCCGCCATCTCGAACATCGTCCGCTTGCGCTCGTGCATCGTGTCGACGACGACGAGTTCCGACAGGCCCGAGGCGGGAATCTCCCGCTCCATCGAACTCGGGATGACCCCGACGACGCGCCCGCCGCCCGCCAGCGCGGCATCCGCGACGCGGCCCATCAAGCCAACGCCGCCGGCGCCGAAGACGATGCCGACGCCGCGCCGGGCGCAGGCGGAGCCGAACGCGCTCGCGAAGTCCCCGAACCCGGGATCGCGTCCACTGCTCGCACCACAGTAGACACACAGCGTCTCGATGTCCTGCAAGGCAGCCTCCGTTGTCCGGGCGCGCGTCGTCAGCGGGTACGAAAGGCGCTCAAGCCCCGTGCAGGAACCGCCGTCGTGACCCGCCGTGAAGAGGACCTGAAGCTTACAACGCGCGCCGAACCCGGGTGCCACCTGACGGTTTCGTCGCCCGCCGGCACGCGAGGGATGCCTGCCCGTGGAGCCGCTGGCCAGCTCCGGCAATGGCGGGACCGGAGCGTTTCTGGTAAAAAGCACGGCGCTCTTCTCGGACTGGAATCGGTGAGCGAAGCCCGGCGGCAAACGCGCATCGCCTACGAAGGCTTCATGGAACTGGCCGGCGGCAACGATGGCGTTGTCGAGGTCGGCGACATCGCCACGTACATGCGCGCCCGCAACCGGCCGATGGGCGGCTGGGAGATTCGCGGGGAACTCTCCCGACTGCGGGCCCTCGGACTGGTCGAGGTGGACGAGGAGACCGCATGCTGGCGTCCCGTCGCGGGGCAGGATTTCGACTCCGCGGTCGCGGCCGGATAACCGCTACCGCCAACACCCCGCCGCACTGTCACCATTCGGCCCGTCGACGTACCCTTGCACCATGAGTAAGGCAACCAGCAAGCAAACCGAAGCGCTTGACTTCGAAGCGGCACTCGGCGAGCTCGAAGCCCTAGTGCAGCGGATGGAGACGGGCTCCCTGACCCTCGAAGAGTCCCTGCAGGCATTCGAGCGCGGCGTCAAGCTCACGCGTCGGTGCCAGACCGCGCTCGAACGCGCGGAACTGCGCGTCAAGGCGTTGCTGGAGGACGGCTCCGAGGCCCCCGTCCCGGAAGCCGGTTCGGGCAATGACGACGGCTGACGGCGCCCCGGCGCGCGAGGCGGTCACGGCCCGTTTCACCGTCCCCATCGAGGAAACCCTCGCCGCGCATCTCCCCGACCGGTCCGACCTTTCGCCCAGACTCGTAGAGGCATTGCGCTACGCCGCACTCGGCAGCGGCAAGCGGCTGCGGCCCGCCATCGCCTGCGCGACGTGCGTCTCCCTCGGGGGCGAACTCCAGGCCGCACTCGATGCCGCGGTCGCGATCGAATACATGCACGCCTACTCCCTGGTCCACGACGACCTCCCCGCGATGGACGACGACGATCTGCGGCGCGGCCGGCCCACGTGCCACGTCGCCTTCGACGAGGCTACGGCCGTGCTGGTCGGCGACGGCCTGCAGACCCTGGCTTTCGAGGTGCTGGCCGGCGCGCCGGGCCTCCCGGACGCCACGCGGCTGCGCATGATCGGGCTGCTCGCGGACGCGGCGGGCTGGCGTGGCATGGTCGGCGGCCAGGCATGCGACATGGAAGCGACCGGCGGGCCGCCGCTGTCGCTGGGCAAGCTGCAGCGGATGCACGCGGCCAAGACCGGCCGGCTGTTCCGGGTCTCGGTGCAGCTAGGAGCGTTGTGCGCCCTGCCGGACATCGGCGACCGCCTGTTCCGGCAACTGACGACGTTCGGCACGCGACTCGGCGTGGCCTTCCAGATCGTGGACGACGTGCTCGATGCGACCCGCACGAGCGAAGAGCTGGGCAAGACCGCCGGCTCCGATGCCGCACGGGGCAAGAGTTCCTACCCCACCCTCGTCGGGCTCGACCGGGCACGGTCGATGGCTCGCGAAACCCTGGCGGACGCCCTCGGCCTCCTGGAGCGCATGGGCATGCGCTACGGGGCGCTCGACGAACTGACCCGCGCCGCCGTGCAGCGCGTGTGGTAGCACCGACCGGGTGGATACGCCATCGATCGCGGCCGTGACCGCGCGCCTGAACGGCATCGTCCGGAACTTCCCGGGCATCACGCAACGGCCGGGCCAGTCCACGTTTCGCGACCGCGGCGCCCGCGTGGAAGCCCACCTGTCGTTCGACGAGGGACCCGCGGGGACGGCCGCGCGGCTCGTGACGGAGCACATCCTGCGGCGGCGCTCGACTCCCGTCGAACCATCCGGCGGCGCGAACGTCGGTGACGGCATCCACCTGTCCCTGAGCGCCGCCAGCGCCTCCCGTTTCGCGCGCGGGCTCGGCTACGCCGGGACGGAGTGTCTCGCGCCGGCACGGCCGCCCCGCGCGCTGGGCGGGACGACACTGCCCGCCCTGCTGAGCCATGCCCTGATCGCTTTCGAACGGGACTATGGCCTTGCAGCAGCCGGCGCGCCGACGCTGCCCGTCTGGTCGAACGTCCTGCGCGTCTTCGCCACCGAAGCGCTCACCGATCGGGAGTTCGGCCAGCGCGCAATCCTCTCGCACCGCGTCGTCAGGGTCGTCCTGCGCGACCTCGCGAAACTCGGCTGGCTCGAGCCCGACGCCGCACGAGGCCGGGCCTTGCGGCTGACCGAGCGGGGCCTGGCGCGGGAACGGCTGGCCCGCGGGCGGCTCGCCGAAGTCGAGCGAGGCTGGCGCGACCGGTACGGCGCGGCCACCGTCGAGAGTCTGCGTGCCGGCCTTGCCGACGTGGCCGGGCGCCTCGACCTCGAGTGGCCCTGGTACCTGACCGGCTACGGCCCGAGCGATCCGTCCCTGACGGGGGGCTCGTTCCTGCCGGCGGAACCCGGGCCGCCGCACGTTCCCGGTCGGGGCGAAGAGTGGCCGGTGGCGCCGCGCGCGGCAACTCCGCCGCCGGCCGGGCTGCCCCTGTCCGCGCTGCTGTCGAAGGTCCTGGCGGCGTTCACGGTGGACTACGAGGAAGAGCGCCTCGGCCCGCTGGGGCTGGCATCCGTGTTCCTCACCGAGGTTCCCGGCGACGCCATCGCCCTGGCGCAGGCGCGCGCGATCTGCGACGTCGGCGGCACCGGCAAGTCGGCCCCCGAGCGGCATCTCTGCGTGACGGTCGCGCCCGGCCGGCCCCGCGATGGGCGCCGCCTGGTCTACCTCACGCCCAAGGCCCGGCGTATCCGCGACTCCTACCCGGCCCTGGTCACGGATATCGAGGCGCGCTGGCGGGACCGGTTCGGCGCCGGCATCTTCGACGCGGTCCGGGGGGCGCTCGAGACGCTCGACGCCGGGACGATCCCGGGGACGCCCGACTGTCCGGACACCCGGGCGTGGCTGCATCCCGCTTCGCTGAAGGCCCGCGGGGCGGCGGGCCGGGTGGCCGCCGACGGGGAGCCGGTCAGCCTGGCCTGGCACTCGGGACAGTCGCGGCCGGTGGCCTGAACCGCGGCCGGCGGCGGCGCGGCCGGTCGTGGCGCGCTCAGGGAGCCAGCAGCCGCTGCACCGCCGCGCGCCATCCTTCGAGCCACGCCGCCCGCGTCGCGCCCGACACCGAGGACTCGAAACGGCGTTCCGATGCCGCATCGGTCATTTCCGACAGGTCCGAGGCGAGTCCCGCGCCCACCGCAGCCAGGGCGGCCGCCCCGAGCGCCGTGGATTCCGCCAGTTGCGTGCGCTCGACGGGGACGTCCACCACGTCCGCGAGGAACTGGCAGAACCAGTCGTTCGCGACCATGCCCCCGTCCACGCGCAGGGTCGCGACCGCCACTCCGTCCGCCGCAATGGCCCGCAGGAGGTCCGCCGTCTGAAAGCCCACGCTCTTGAGCGTGGCCGTGACGAGCTCGTCGCGGCCATGGTCGAGGGTGAGGCCCGTGATGGCGCCGCGCACGTCCGAGCGCCAGTGGGGCGCGCCGAGGCCGGTGAAGGCCGGGACGACGTGCACGCCGCCGGTGTCGCCCCCGATGCGCCGCGCGATCGCCTCGGTCTCGGCCGCGGTCTCGATGACGCCGAGCCGGTCGCGCAGCCACTTCACGGCGACGCCGGCGACGAAGATGCTGCCCTCGAGGGCGAACGTGGTCTCGCCGGCGACCCGATAGCCCACCGTCGTCAGCAGGCGGGCGCCCGACTCGAGCCTGTTGGCGCCGGTGTTGGTCACCAGGAAGCACCCCGTGCCGTACGTGCTCTTGGTCATGCCCGAGCGCAGGCACCCCTGTCCGACGAGGGCCGCCTGCTGGTCGCCCGCGACGCCGCGGATCGGGATAGGCGCCCCGAAATGCGAAGCGTCGCAGACGCCGAAGTCGTCGACAGAGTCCCGGACCTCCGGAAGCAGCGCGACCGGAATGTCGAAATAGTCGAGCAGGGTGTCGCTCCACGCGTGATGGGCGATGTCGTAGAGCTGCGTGCGGGAGGCGTTGGTCGCGTCCGTGCAGTGGCGCCGCCCCCTGGTGAAGCGCCAGATCAGAAAGCTGTCGATCGTCCCGAAGCGGAGTTTCCCGGCCCGGGCGTCGCGCCGGATGCCGTCCTGTTCCAGGAGCCAGGCGAGCTTCGTGCTCGAGAAATAGGGATCGACCACGAGCCCGGTGACCTCCCGGATGCCGGACTCGACGCCGTCCCGCACCATGGCCTCGCAGCGCTCGGCGGTGCGCCGATCCTGCCAGACGATCGCGGGATGCACGGCCCTCCCGGTCTCCGCGTCCCAGACGATGGTCGTCTCGCGCTGGTTGGCGATGCCCATGGCCGCGACGGCGCCGGCCTCGATGCCGGCCGTCCCGAGCGCGTCCCGCACCGCTGCCAACGTCGTCCGCCAGATGACCTCCGGATCCTGCTCGACCCATCCGTCGGCCGGAAAGCTCGAGTCGAACCCCCGCTGCCCGGTGCCCACGACGGCTCCCGCGGCGTCGAACACGAGCGCGCGCGAACTCGACGTGCCCTGGTCCACGGCCAGCACGTAGGACATGCGTTTCTCCTTCCGATCCTCGGCGCTGAGGCGATGCTAACAGGCAGTGCCGGCCACCGTGCCCTTCCGCGCCGTTGAGGGACATTGACCCGATGCTGTATATTCATACATCTATGAAAACCGATCGGCCCGTCCCCCGATTCACACAGGTTTTGCCACGCCCGATGCACAGGACGCCCACCGCCTTTCCACTTGTGCCGAACCCCAAAGCGCTGTATGTTGTGTCGTCGTGTCTCCAGAAACACGACATATTGCGTAGAGCGTCCCGAGACGCGAGTCGGGGACGGCACCTTCCAACGCAGCGTCGTCCGGCACGCGTCGAGTGTCCTCGCGAGATGCCGCCGCCCCCGGCGGCCGTCCGGAGACGGATTCGCGAGACGCCCTCCTCGGGACCCGCCCCGCGCCAGGCAGCACGAGGAGGGACGTAGATGCAGACCCAGACCACCGCGGAGTCGCCCGAAACCACGGCCGCCACCGCCCCGGGAATCCCGACGATCACCCCTTCGCTCGCCGCCACCGCGCCGGGGCAGTTGCGGGTCATCAAGCGCAACGGCACGGTCGCGCCCTATACGGACGACAAGATCGAAGTCGCGATGGCGAAGGCCTTTCTCGCCGTCGAAGGCGGCACTGCGGCGGCTTCCTCGCGCATCCGCGAACGGGTCTCGGCGCTGACGCGGCAGGTCTCCGAGATCTTCCAGCGGCGCTTCCCTTCCGGGGGCACGATCCATATCGAGGACATCCAGGATCAGGTGGAACTGGCGCTGATGCGCGCCGGCGAGCACAAGGTGGCCCGCGACTACGTGCTCTACCGCGAGGAACGCGCGCGTATCCGGGCGCGGGAGCAGGGCGCCGACGCGGTGGCCAAAGCCCCGCCCCCGATCACCGTCGTCGGCGCGGACGGCGAGACGCGTCCCCTCGACACGGCCCGCATCCAGACCCTGGTCAGCGAGGCCTGCCAGGGCCTGCACGACGTCGATGCCGAGCGCATCATCGCCGCAGCCCGCGGCAACATGTACGACGGCATCAAGGAAGAGGACGTGAGCGCGGCGCTCGTCATGGCGGCGCGTACCCTCGTCGAGGAAGACCCGAACTACACGTACGTCACGGCGCGGCTGCTGCTGGACGATCTGC
Source organism: Pseudomonadales bacterium (assembly GCA_963664635.1). GTDB lineage: Bacteria > Pseudomonadota > Gammaproteobacteria > Pseudomonadales > Azotimanducaceae > VXNE01. The sequence continues at coordinate 4,523,528 of OY761542.1, forward strand.
GTGCCGAGGCGCTCGCCTTCCTGGAAGTGCGCCTTCCCGACGCCACGGACCACCGGGTAACGCAATCCCAGATGGCGCATCTCTACGCCGCGGCGCTGGAGGCGTTCGTGGCGCGGGGCGTGGAGTTGGAGCTGCTCGCCCCGGAGCTTCGGCGGTTCGATCTCGACACCCTCGGGCGGGCGCTCAAGCCCGAACGGGACCTGCAGTTCAGCTACCTCGGCCTGCAGACGCTGTACGACCGCTACTTCATCCATGCGGGCGAAATCCGTTTCGAGTTGCCGCAGATCTTCTTCATGCGCGTGGCAATGGGTCTCGCCGCGCAGGAGGACGACCCGGAAACCCGGGCCATCGAGTTCTACAACCTGTTGTCGTCGTTCGACTACATGAGCTCCACGCCGACGCTGTTCAATTCCGGCACGCTGCGGCCCCAGTTGTCGTCCTGCTTCCTGAGCACGGTCTCCGACGACCTCGACGGCATCTACAGCGCGATACGCGACAACGCCCTGCTGTCCAAGTGGGCGGGCGGCCTCGGCAACGACTGGACGCCGGTACGCGCCCTCGGCTCCTACATCAAGGGCACGAACGGCAAATCCCAGGGCGTCGTGCCGTTCCTGAAAGTGGTCAACGACACGGCGGTCGCAGTCAATCAGGGAGGAAAGAGAAAGGGCGCCGTCTGCTCCTACCTCGAGACCTGGCACCTCGATATCGAGGAGTTCCTGGAACTGCGCAAGAACACCGGCGACGACCGGCGGCGCACGCACGACATGAACACGGCCAACTGGGTGCCGGACCTGTTCATGAAACGCGTCTTCGAGGACGGCGAGTGGACGCTCTTCTCGCCGAACGAGACGCCGGACCTGCACGACCTGTGCGGGCGCGCGTTCGAGCAGCGCTACGAGGCGTACGAGGAACGGACGCGTACCGGGGAGATCACGCTGTTCAAGCGCGTCCAGGCGCAAGAACTGTGGCGCAAGATGCTGTCCATGCTGTTCGAGACGGGCCATCCCTGGATCACCTTCAAGGACAGTTGCAACATCCGCTCGCCCCAGCAGCACGTGGGCGTCGTGCACTCCTCGAACCTGTGCACGGAGATCACGCTCAACACCTCGAAGGACGAGATCGCGGTGTGCAATCTCGGCTCCGTGAATCTCGCCCAGCACCTGAAGGACGGCGAACTCGACGCCAGGAAGCTCAGAAAGACGGTGCGCACGGCCGTGCGGATGCTCGACAACGTGATCGACATCAACTACTACTCCGTGCCCCAGGCGCATGCCTCCAACATGCGCCACCGGCCCGTCGGGCTCGGCATCATGGGCTTCCAGGACGCGCTCTACCAGTTGCGCGTCCCCTACGGCTCCGAGGCGGCGGTCGAGTTCGCGGACCGGTCGATGGAAACGGTGTCCTACTTCGCCATCGAGGCGTCCGTCCGCCTGGCGCGGGAACGGGGCAGCTACGCGAGCTTCGAGGGCTCGCTCTGGAGCCAGGGCGTGCTGCCGATCGACTCGCTCAAGCGCCTGCGGGACGAGCGCTGGGGCGAGTATCTCGACGCCGACTTTTCCACCACGCTCGAGTGGGACCGGCTGCGCGACCGGGTACGCATGCACGGCATGCGCAACTCGAACGTGATGGCCATCGCGCCCACGGCGACGATCGCCAACATCACCGGCGTCTCGCAGTCGATCGAGCCGACGTACCAGAACCTGTTCGTGAAATCGAACCTCTCGGGGGAGTTCACGGTGGTCAATCCCTACCTCGTGCACGATCTCAAGAGCCGCGGTCTCTGGGACAACGTCATGGTGAACGACCTGAAGTACTACGACGGCAGCGTCGCCCGCATCGACCGCGTCCCGGACGACCTGAGACACCTCTACGCCACGGCGTTCGAGGTGGAGCCGCGCTGGCTGGTGGACGCGGCGAGCCGGCGCCAGAAATGGATCGACCAGGCGCAGTCCCTGAACCTCTACATCGCCGGGGCGTCCGGCAAGAAGCTCGACGTCACCTACCGGATGGCGTGGATGCGCGGACTGAAGACCACCTACTACCTGCGCTCGCTAGGCGCCACCGCAGCGGAGAAGTCAACGCTGGACGCGGGCACGCTGAACGCCGTGGAGGCGGCGGGAGGCGGTGCCCGCCAACCGGACCCAACGCCCCAGGGCAACCCAGCACCGCTTGTCTGCGCCATCGACGACCCGGACTGCGAGGCCTGTCAGTAGGCCTGCCAGCGCTGTCGGCCAGAGCCGTCGGCAAGTGCGGCCCGAAAAAGGATCTGACGTATGAGCATGAGACTTACCTGGGACGAATACGACACCGACGAGGCGGGGGGGCTGCCCTCCGTGGCAACCGGTGCGGCAAACGGTGTCATCGCGGACCTTGCGGCCAGGGAGACGGTCGACGCGGCCGTGACCCCGGTCGAGGTGGAGGCTGCCGCAACCGTCGCGTCGCCCGTCGCCGAGGCGCCACCGATGCAGGCCTTGCCGGCTGCGCAGCCCGGATCGGTGGAGCCGGTCCCGCCGTCGGCGCTCCCGCTGGCGCAGGAACCGGTGCCGCCCGAAGTTGCCCCCGCAACCGCGGCTGCTCCCGAAGCGCCCGGAACGCACGCCCCCGTGGAGGCGCCGGAGGTCTCCCTGGAGCTGGGCGGAGAGCTGAACGGAGAACCGAACCCCGAGCGCGTCACAGTCGACCAGAAGGCCATGATCAACTGCCGCGCGGACCTCAACCAGCTCGTGCCGTTCAAGTACGACTGGGCGTGGCAGAAGTACCTCGACGGCTGCGCGAACCACTGGATGCCGCAGGAAATCAACATGACCGCGGACATCATGCTGTGGAAGTCCGAGGACGGCCTGACCCCGGACGAGCGCAAGATCGTCAAGCGCAGCCTCGGCTTCTTCTCGACCGCCGACTCGCTGGTGGCGAACAACCTGGCGCTCGCGATCTACCGCCTGATCACCAACCCCGAGTGCCGCCAGTACATCCTGCGCCAGGCGTTCGAGGAGGCCATCCACACCCACGCCTACCAGTACTGCATCGAGTCCCTCGGCATGGACGAGGGCGAGATCTTCAACATGTACCGGGAAGTGGACTCCGTCGAGGCGAAGGCGGGCTGGGCGCTCGAGTACACGCGCGCCCTCGCCGACCCGACCTTCCGCACGGGGACGCCCGAGAACGACCGGACGCTGCTCAAGAACCTGATCGCCTACTACTGCGTGCTGGAGGGCATCTTCTTCTACTGCGGCTTCACGCAGATCCTCTCCATGGGCCGCCGCAACAAGATGACGGGCACTTCCGAGCAGTTCCAGTACATCCTGCGGGACGAGTCGATGCACGTGAACTTCGGCATCGACGTCATCAACCAGATCAAGCTCGAGAATCCGCAGCTCTGGGACGAGGAGATGCAGTCGCTGGCGAACCGCATGATCCTGGAGGGGACGGAACTCGAGATTCGCTACGCCCAGGACACCATGCCGCGCGGCGTCCTCGGCATGAACGCCAACATGATGGCCGAGTACCTGCGCTTCATCGCCAACCGCAGGCTCGCGCAGATCGGCCTGACCGAGCACTTCGCCGGCGTCAAGAACCCCTTCCCCTGGATGTCCGAGATCATGGACCTGAAAAAGGAGAAGAACTTCTTCGAGACGCGGGTGACCGAGTACCAGACCGGCGGCGCGCTGAGCTGGGACTGACGGCCCCGGGAGACGCCGCACGATGATCGCCGGCTATTGTTGGCCGCAGAGCGCCTTGCCCGGCGAGGCGCTCACGTTGCACTGCCACTCCGACGCGGCGACGTTCGGCTTCGAGATCGTCCGGCTCGGCGCGCGCGAGCAGTCCGTCTTCACGTCACCGTCGTTACCCGCGAGGGCGCAGCCGAGGCCCGACGACCTCGCGAGCGACGGTTGCCGCTGGCAGGGCTCCGCCGAGATTCCGGTCGATCGCGCCTGGCCGTCGGGCATGTACCTGGTGCGGCTCGCGGACAGCGACGGGCAGCGCGGGGAGGCGTTCTTCGTGGTCCGCGCGACGGAACCGGCGGATGCCATGCTGGTGCTCTCGACGTCCACCTGGAGCGCCTACAACCACTGGGGCGGCCCGAGCTTCTACCTCGGCGGCCACGTCTCGTCCGCCCAGCGCCCGCTGCCCACGGGCTTCCTGCACAAGGAGGATCCGGCGCGTCACCGCATCGCGCACTTCAAGCTCTGGTCGCCCGAGGAGCTCGCGGCTTTTCGCGGCAGCGGCGTCTCGCCCTGGTGCATGGCCGCCGGTTACTCCAACTGGGAGTGGCTGTTCGTGCAGTGGGCCGAAGCGCGCGGATGGAAGCTCGGCTACGCGGCCAGCCAGGACCTGGACCGTGACCCCGACCTGCTCGACGGCTGGCCGGCGTATCTCTCGGTCGGGCACGACGAGTACTGGTCCGAGGGCATGCGGAACACCGTGGAGGGCTACGTGGACGCCGGCGGCAACGCCGCGTTCTTCTCCGGGAACACGTCCTTCTGGCAGGTCCGCTTCGAGGACGATTATGCCCGCATGGTGGGCTACAAGAACGCCATCCGCGACGATCCCGCGTATGACCCGGAGCATGCACCGAACCTCTCCACCATGTGGTCGGACCCCCTGGTGGGCCGTCCCGAGAACGGCATGACGGGCGTCTCGTTCACCCGCGGCGGCTACGCCCACATGCCGAACGCCCCCGCCGGGTCGGGCGGCTACACGGTCTGGCGGCCCGACCACTGGGCCTTCGACTCGCTTGCGCACCGCGCGGGTGACCTGCTCGGCGCCCCCGGCATCGTCGTCGGCTACGAGTGCGACGGGTGCGAACTCGCGCTACGCGACGGGCTGCCGGTTCCCACCGGCCGCGACGGAACGCCCGCCGACTTCACCGTGCTCGCGACCGCACCCGCACGCCTCTGGGAGACCAGCGAGGCCCCGACCATGCACGACAGCTACATCGGCGAGCTGAACTGGGTCGCGGAGCGACTCGGCGGCGGGGACACGCCCGAGAACCGCGCGCGCTTCGAACACGGCCGCGCCGTGCTCGGAACGTACCGGCGGGGACGGGGCGAAGTGTTCACCACCGGCTGCACCGACTGGGCGTACGGGCTCGGCGAGGACGACGTGGCGACCGTGACCACCAACGTGCTGCGGCGTTTCGTGCGCGGGCAGGGGAAATAGGGGAACATCGGGCCGGATTTCCCCGGAGAGTCCGCCCCATGGTCAATCAGCCCGCCGCGAGACCGCGCCTTCCCGGACGCCTCGGCAACCCCGGCATGGCATTGCGCGACGACCCGCGGGCGGACCCGCGCATGCTCGCCGCGATGGCCCCCCACGGCCTGGCGGACCCGCAGCCGCCGCCCCCGGTCGACGGGAACTCGAGTCTGGAGGAACTGCTCGCGTTCTGCTCCGAGGCGGAAGTCGCCTACGACGCCGTCAACGACGTCTTCACGCAGGGGCTCCCCCCGGTGGGCGGCGTCTCGTCGGCGACGCTCACGATCCGCGGGATGGACGGCAACCACATTACCCTCTACGTCGCGCGTCCCACGGAGGTCGAGAGTCCGCTACCCGGCGTCCTGCACCTGCATGGGGGCGGCATGGTGTTGATGTCGGCCACGAGCCCGACGTACAGGCGCTGGCGCGCCGAACTCGCGGCCACGGGCCTGGTCGTCGTCGGGGTCGAGTTCCGGAACGCCGGCGGCCGGCTCGGCCCGCATCCGTTCCCCGCCGGACTGAACGACTGCGCGTCCAGCCTGTACTGGATGGCGGACAATTCCGCGGCCCTCGGCATCTCCGGCGTCGTCATCTCCGGCGAGTCCGGCGGCGGCAACCTCACGCTCGCCACGGTGCTCAAGGCGAAACGGGACGGACGCCTTGCCGACATCGCCGGGGCCTACGCCCAGTGCCCCTTCATCTCGAACGCCTATGCGGCGGGCGACCCCGACCTGCCCTCCCTGCTCGAGAACGACGAGTACGGCCTGAGCTGCACGCTGATGGCAACGCTCTCGCGGCTCTACGACCCGGACGGGGACCACGGGCGGCACCCCCTCGCGTGGCCCCTGCACGCGACCGCGGACGACCTCGAAGGGCTGCCGCCGCACGTCATCTCCGTGAACGAACTCGATCCGCTGCGCGACGAGGGGCTCGCGTACTTCCGGAACCTCCTCGCCGCCGGCGTCAGCGCCTCGAGCCGGACGATCAACGGGACGAGCCACGCCCAGGACATGGTCATGCGCGCCGCCATGCCCGAGGTCTACCTGACGACGATCACGGACATCAAGGGTTTCGCGGACCGGGTCTGCGACTCCGGCTGAGTCAGCCCCGGCCGCGCGCGGCGCCGGCCCGCCCGAGCAACGCCCGGTTCTCCCGGTACGTCATTTGGAGCTGTTTCGCCACCAGGGATCGCGTGCGCGCACCCACCCCCACGTCGGCGGCGTACTCGCCCCACCTGCCGACCACATCGACGACGCGTTCGATGCATTCACGCGCGCGGCCCCAGGTCCCGAAGTTCGCCAGTCGGGCGAGTCCCTGCATCGCCGACAGCGGCGGCCGCACCCCGTGGCCCGCGAAAGCGGTGGCATGTTCACCGTGGGGGGCCGGACTGAACGTGACGTCGTAGGCGGGCGAAGGCCGCCATGCCCCGGCGTCGTCCTGCAGAAACGCCCAGTTCCGCGTGTGGTCGTCCTGATTCAGCGCGAACAGATTGAACACCGCCCGGGTGAACTGGACCTGGCCCGCCGCCGGGCTGGCGCAGAGAATCTGGCTCGCCCTGACGAGGTCTTCGTAGTCCATCGACGGCGCGCGGAAGTCGGCGTCGAGCAGGCCGCACAGCGTGTGCATGTGGTAGCGCCCTCCAGTCGGCGCACAGTCGAACCGCGCAAGCGCGAGCGACGCGATGGCCGCAGAGGAAGGCGGCGCCGGGATGAGGCGCCACGTCGGCACGTCAATGCCGGCGTCTCCAGCCATCGCGAGATACGCCGCTTCGCACAGGCTTTCTTCATGACCGAGCGGCAACGAGGCCGACGTGAACTTGACGAGCGCCGGAGACAGCCCCGGTCGGGGGAATACGCTTGCAGAGGCCAGCTCCCCGTCCTCCGGCAGGTACAGGAGCGCCTTGGGACGCGCGCCCGCCGAGCTGCCGGCGTGCGCCAACGCGGCCGGTATCGCCAGATCTTCCTCCGCGCGCGCCTCGAAGATCGCTCGCGCGAGCTCGCCGAGCACTCCGAGGTCCACGTCTCCATCGCCGGCATCGTCGCCGGGGGCGGCCGGGGCGTATTCGAGGGCTCCCACGCCGCGATCGCCCACGTAGGCCAACCGGTCCAGCGGCGTCAACCGGCGTGGAAGCACGCCCCGACGACGGAAAGCGCGGTCCATCAGGAGCATGCCCCAAGCGTCCGGAAGGGAGTCGGCAAACACCCCGTGCAGCCCTCCGTGGGGAGCCCCCGGTGCCCTATGCAACGCCCCGTCGGCCGGGAACGCAAACGGAGAAAGGCCGCGGTGTTCACCGACGTAATCCGCCGCGTACTGAAAATACGTTGCGCGTCCGTCACGGGTTGACGCCAGCATCCCCACGCGCACGCGCTCGCCACCGGAGAGCCGGCGACGGACCTCGAGCCGACGCACCGGCTCGGCGGTCACTCGCGCAACACCTCTTCGATCGTGCGCGGTCCCGCCTCGGGGGCGTCTGCCAAAGCGGCCAGCCGTTGCAGTTCATCAAGGGATTGCCAGAGCAGGATGAACTGGCGCAAGGAGATCTGCCCGGTGGTCTCGAAGCGCTTGATGGTCGATGCCGGTACGGTGCTGCGCTCGGCGAGCGCCCCCCGCGAGAGCCCGCGCTCCCTGCGCCTGACCCGGACGGACTTCGCCAATCGGTCCTGCACGTCGGTCGCGGTCAGGAGAGACAGCAGGGACGCCATGGCATCCTGCCCCCGGAGCCACCCTAGAGACAGTATTATATCTATTGTGGCCGATTTAAGCCCAAGTCAGGCTATATGTTGTCTCTTCGTGGGGGACGGGTTTTCCTGCAAGCTGTCGCGACGGGCGACCACAAGGGTCGCCCCTACCGCGGTCGCCGGAACAACAGCGTGAAACGGTCCGTGTTCCCGGCGACCGAGCGCCGCCCCACCTCGTAGCGCAGCTCGTCGTCCGGGCGGTAGTGGAGGTCCGAGTAGTCGACGAACTCGAAGCCGGCGGCCTCGATCTCCTTGATGGCGAACACGGGGTCCATGCGCCGCCAGTTCTCGAGCGTCTCCGCCTGCATGTGGCGGCGGGTGTGGTCCACGACACCGTAACCGCCGCCCGGCCGCAGCGCCCGGAACACCGCGGCGTTCATGGCCGCCCGGGTGCCGGCGTCGAAATTGTGCAGGTTGCGGAAGGTCAGCACGAGGTCGTAGCGCGCCTCGCCGAAGTCGAGTCCGTCCATGCGGTAGTGCGGACCGCCCTCGGCCGGCGAGAACGCCCCCGTCTCGATCACCTCCACGTCCCAGCCGGCCTGTTCGACCAGCGGCGCGACCGCCTGGGCGCCCATGGCGACGGCCAGGCTGCCGTTCTCCGCCAGCACCGGCGCGAGGATCTTCGTGTACCAGCCGCGGCCGGGGACGAGTTCGAGCACGTCCATGTCGTCGGTCATCCCGAAGAACCGCAGGGTCTCGAGGGGCTTGCGGTTCGCGTCGCGGGCGCGCTCTGCCGGGGCGCGCAGGTCCGCCAGGACCGCCGCTTCGACCTTCGCGTCGATCTCTCCAGCGAAGGATGCCTGCATCGCACCGAGCAATCCGGCCGCCAGCATTATGGTTCTCATCGATTTCGTGCTCCTTGTCGTGGTGTTGTCGATTCAGATCAGTCGGTCGGGCATCTCGGCGCCGGCGAAGAACGCCTCCAGGTTCGCGGCCACGCGCATGCCCATCGCGACGCGCGTCTCCCGCGAACCGCTGCCGAAGTGCGGCAGCAGGACGGCGTTCTCCTGCTCGATCAGTTCCTCGGGCACGTTCGGCTCGCCCTCGTAGACGTCGAGCCCCGCGCCCGCCAGGCGTCCCTGCGCGAGCGCGTCCGCAAGCGCGAGCTGGTCGACCACGTCGCCCCGCGACGTGTTGACCAGGAAGGCGTGCTTCCGCATCTGCCCGAACCGCTCCGCATTCATCAGGTGCCGGGTGTCCGGCGTGGACGGACAGTGCAGCGACACGAAGTCGGCCGCCCCGAGCAACGCTTCGAGCGTGTCGCACGACACCGCGTGCACCTCGCGGGCAACCTCTTCGGGCACCGGAAACGGATCATGGTAGAGCACCTGCATGCCGAAACCGAAGTGAGCGCGCCGGGCGACGGCCCGGCCGATGCGGCCGAAGCCCACCAGTCCGAGCGTCTTGCCCGTGACCTTCGTTCCCATCATGTGCGTCGGGCGCCATCCGGTCCACGCACGGTCGCGCACGTGCCGCTCGCCCTCGCCGATCCGTCGCGCGGCGGCGAGCAGCAGGACCATGGCGATGTCGGCCGTGCAGTCGGTCAGCACTTCCGGCGTGTTCGATACCGCGATCCCGCGCGCCCGGGCCGCGTCGAGATCGACGTGCTCGAAGCCCACGCCATAGCTGCCGATGACACGGACGCGCACGTCGACGCCCTCGTAGAGGCCGGCATGCACGCGATCCGTCACCGTGGGGCACAGCGCGTCGGCCTCCGCCAGCGCCCCGCGCAGCGCCGCCTCGTCCATCGGCGTGTCGGTTTCGTTGCGGGTCAGGTCGTACCGCTCGTCCAGGTACGACTCCACCTCCTCCGGCCATGCCCGCGTCAGCACGACGCTTGGCCCGTTCGCCATGGCTTTTCCCCGTGTTCGAGATCGGGCGCATTGTAGAGCCTCGGCGAGACGATCGCGGTAAGGTACGGCCATGCGCATCCTGCACGTCGCGCACCAGCAGCTTCGCAGGTACGGAGCCACGCGCGTCAGCTGGGCCAGGAAGCTCGAACTCGGCCTCGTCAAGGCGGGGTACGACATCCACGCCTTCAGCGACCGCGACGTGGCCGCGTTCGAGGCGCCGCTCGGCATTCGGCCGATCGGCCGACGCCGGGCGAACCGCCGCCTGCTGGAGATGGCCGAGGCGGTCGAGCCGGATCTCGTGATCGCCGGACACTGCGACACCGTCACGGACGACACGCTGGCCGAACTCAGACGCCGGAGGTCCGGCGTCGTCATCGTCCACTGCAACAACGACCCGCTGTTCGTCCCGGAGAACGTCGTCCGCATCCGCCGGCGCGCCGCGGTCGTCGACGCGGTCTTCGTCTCGACCGGAGTCCGCGAACTCGAGCGCATCCTGGGGTCGGCCGGCGCCCGCCTCCATCACATGCCGAACCCGGTGGATCCGACGATCGAACGCTTCGACGCGTCCACGGCGGCGGACCTCCCGGTGGACCTCGTCTTCTGCGGCAAGAGCGACGCGCACACGGACCGACTCGCCGTGGTCGGCTGGCTGCGGGATGCGCTGCCGCCCAACATCGTCTTTCGCACCCACGGCAGCTTCGGGAATCCCGGCGTGTGGGGACTCGACTACGACCGCGCCCTGGCCGCGGCGAAGATGGGACTCAACCTGAACCGCCAGGAGGGCCACCACTGGTATTCCTCCGCGCGCATGGCCCAGATGGGAGGCAACGGGCTGCTCGTGTTCACGCACGCGGACAACGGCTTCGACACGCTGTTCCCGCCCGAGACGCTCGTCTACTTCCGATCGCGCGAGGACCTGCTCGCCGCCGTCGTCGACTTCCACCGGGACGACGCCAGACGGCGCCTCTGGGCCGCCAACACGCGGCGCTTCTTGCACGAGGCGATGAGCGCGACCCTCTACGCGCGCTACATCGTCGAAGCGTCCATGGAGCTGCCCTTCAGCCACCCTTACGCATGGCTGACCTGATTCGCCTCACCGCCGTGACCCCGTTCGCGCGGGGCGGCAACCGGCTATGCTTCGTGCACCCGGACCGGCCGGAAGTCTGCATCAAGGTCCCGCGCAGCGACGTCGACCTGGCCGTCAAGCGCCGCAGGAAGGGTCTGAAGGGGCGCGTCAAATCGGCCGCGAGTTTCGACGACAACCGCGCCGAGGCGCGAACCCTCGCCGAGTTGCACGGGCGCATCGGCCGCAGTCTCGCAGCCTTCGTGCCCCGCTTCATCGGTTGGGTCGAGACGGACCTCGGCCCCGGGGTCGCCGTCGACCTGATCCGCGATAGTGACGGGGGGGTCGCCACGCCGCTCAAGCAGTACGTCTGGGAGCGGGGGGTCGACGACGACCTCGAAGCCGCCCTGCGGGAGTTCACCGCCTACTGGGTCCGCGAACGGGTGCCCTCCAGGGAGCTGCTGCTGCACAACGTGGTCGCCCGCCGCCTGGGCGGCGGCGCCCTGCGCCTCGTGGTCATCGACGGACTCGGCAACGCGGACCTGCTGCCCCTCTCCCGCTGGTCACGGGTCCTCGCCCGGCGCAAGTCGGCGCGCAAGGCGGCACGGCTCGGGGGACGGATCGAACGGCTCGTGCAGACCCGGACCGAGGGCGGCGACCCCGGCACACACGGCTTCCTGCGGGCCCGCTTCCCCGATTGACGACCGCGCCGGTCAGGACTCGGCCACCCGCGCGCGCAACGTCGTCAGCATGGTCCGCAGCTCCTCGACGAACGCGAGGGGCTGGTCGAGGAAGACATGGTGCTGCGCGTTCTCGATCCCGGCCACCGGGACGTCGGGACCGAGGAGCTCGAGCATGTACTCGAGGGTCCGCTCGCTGAAGGACTCGCTGTCCCTGCCGTAGATGATGCCGACCGGGAGCGGCATCGCGTTGTAGTCCTCCGGCTGACGCTCGCCGTCCTTCAACGTCAGCGGCAGTTCCTCGTCGAACTTCCAGGCCCAGCCGCCGTCGACCCGCATCAGCGAATTCTTCGCGATGTACTCCACGATGTAGCGGTTCTCGCACGGCTGCGGCGGGTAGAGCCTGAAACGCCCCTCCGCGGAGCTCCGGTCCGGATAGATCTTCGGCCGCCCGCCGCCCATGAGCACGCCGGGGTCCTTGAGCGGCTCGTCCGGGTGGCGGATGCCCGAGTCCACGAGCACGAGCGCGCCGAAGCGTTCGGGGAACAGGTTCACCGCCTTGGCCGCCATCATGCCCCCGAAACTGTGGCCGACCACGACCACGTCGTCGCCGAAACCCGCCGCGTCGCAGACGCCCACGATCTCTTGCGCAAAGGTCGCCGCGTGGTACGCGTAGCGGTAGTCGGAATCGCCCATGCCGGTGAGGTCCATCGCGGCGATGCGGTACTCGTCCAGTAACTGCGGGGCGATGAAGTCCCACCAGCCACCGTGCGCGTTCATGCCGTGAATCAGGAGGAGGCCGGGCTTTTGGGGCTCGCCCCAGCTCCGATAGAAGACATCGCAGTCCTCGACCTCGACCGTGCCCGTATCCCGTTCGGTCTCCACCGCCTGCCAGAACCAGTCCGGTATCGCGGGCGCGGAGCCCCTGTCCCATCGTGCCATCGCGCTCGTCCCCCGAAGCGGCGTGAGCCGCCCATACTACTATCAGACCTCCGGCCCCGGAATCGTCCGGCGCCCCCTGTCGGTGCGGGCCACGCATGTCCCCGCGGCAAGATAGTCGACGCTCGACATACGCCCGCCGGCATTTCCGGGTAAAGTAAGCGACGACCTGCCGGACATCTTCCCGCGGCGTCCCGCGGCGGAAGGATCGGCAGTTCGACCAGAGCCCCGGCGGCCCGCACGCGCGGCCCGCGGGGCGCGAACCGGTGGGCCGGAGGCCCAGGCACCGTCGGTACCGACGCTGCGAGCGAGACGCACCGGAGGAGGCGCGGGGACGCGGCTCCGGCCGGGGCAGACAGTTGAAGGCAAGGAGTCGTCATGGCAACCCCGAACATCGCGCAGAAGGCCCCGTTTCCCGTCGAAGTCGAAGGCGGCAGAAAGTACTTCTGGTGCGCGTGCGGCAAGAGCGCCAACCAGCCGTTTTGCGACGGGTCCCACCAAGGCACGGAATTCACGCCGATGCCCTACGAGGCCGACGCGAGCCGCACCCTCTATTTCTGCGGGTGCAAGCACAGCGATCGAAAGCCCCTCTGCGATGGGACGCACAACTCCCTGTAGGCCTCCCCGCAGGCGCCGCCGGGAGGCGCCGCGCCACCCTGCCCCGCCGGCGCCGCGCATCCGCGACGCGCCGGTCATCGCCCCATGAGGGACCCAGGCCATGCTGTCGAGACTGTTCAGACGCAAGCCGAAGCTGACGGACGCGGACGCCGCGCGCCGGTGCGAGGCGCTGGCCGCGCTCGACGCCTCCGAACAGGCCACCTTCGAACGGCTCGCCCGCGAAGACCCCGACCCCGCGGTACGCGTCGCAGCCATCGCAAGGATGCGCTCGCCCGAGACGCTCGGAGCGCTGCTGCTCGCAGCCGGGACGTCCGCAAGCGGGGAGCCGCGGACGGCCGTCGCCGACCGGTTGGCGGACCTCGGCACGGACCATGCTTTCGCCGACCACCCCCAGGTCGCCGTTGCCCGCTTCCGGAAGCGGCCCGGCGGCGAGTCCCTGGAAGCCATCGCCGACCCCGCCGAGGCCATGCGCGCGCTCCTCGGCGTGCAGGACTTCGACACGCGCTCCGCGATCGCACGGGGCATCCGCGACGAGACGCGGCTCACCGCGCTCGAGCACCTCACCCGCACGCGCGACAAGGCGCTCCACCGCATCGCGCGGGACCGTCTCGCCGAACTGAAGCGCCTGCGCCAGGAGCGGGACGGACTGGTCCGGCGCGCGGAGTCGCTGCTCGGCTCCGCGCAACGCGTGCGGGCCGACGACCCCCAACTCGCGGCCAGGTGCGATGTCCTGCGGCGCGAGTGGACCACGATCCTGGCAGGCCTCGAGCGCAACGCCACGGCCCTCGCGCCCTTCCGCCATCCCGGTGCGCCGGTCGATGCGCTGCGCGCGCGCTTTCATCTGCCGGAGCTTGCCGTTGCCGCGCCGCCCCCCGCCGGCGAGGACGGCCGGGTATTGCAGTCCTTCGAGAGCCTGCTCGCCGGACTGGCCGCTCTGGAACACCGCATCGCGGACGATCCCGACTCCGTCGAGCAGACCGACGACCTCACGACGCGGCTGCGCGAGCTACAGGCGCACTGGAGCGAGCACGCCGACCACGAGCCCCCGTCCGACGCGGAAGCCAGGGCATTCCGCGATCGCCATCACCGCATCCATGACGTGATCGACGCCCTCGAACGCGCCAACCGGACGCGGGCGGATGCGGCGGCCCTGCTCGCGGTCGACACCTCCTTCAGCCCGCCGCAGACGGACGACGACTACGCGGCCGTCTGGACCCTGCAGGCGGATGTCCGCCGCCACGCCGGCCGCGCCGCGGAGCTGCTCGCCGCCACCGACTGGCCCGAGGAGGTGAAACGCCCGCGCTGGCTGGATGCGCTGGCTGCGCGCGAGGACGAACTGCGCCGGCTCGACGAGCGTTGTCACGAGGCGTTCTCCACCGTCCAGACGGAGATCTCCAACGCCATCGAGGCGATGGAACAGGCCGTCGAGGCCGGCGAAGTCAACGACGCGTCCCGCCTGCAGGGCGAGGCGAACCGATGGATCCACCGTCTGCCCCGGTCCGCGCAGGACGCGCCCGCGGGCCGCCTCGCCGGCCGCTCCGCGCGCCTGCGCGAACTCACCGACTGGCAGTCGTTCGCCGAGCGTGGCAAGCGCGAGACGCTGTGCGAGGAGATCGAGGCGATCGCCGACGATCCGCTCGCGCCGGACGCGCAGATGGCGCGCATCAAGGAGCTGCGCGGTCGCGTCAGGGCCCTGGGCCGCATGCGTTCCGCCGCCGACCGGGCGCTGATGGACCGCTTCAACGCCGCCGCCGAGCGCGCGTTCGAGCCGTGCCGCGTCCACTTCGCCGCGCTCGCGGAAGAGCGCCGCTTCAATTTCGAGCAACGCCAGGTCATCTGCGACGAACTCGAGACCTTCGTCGCCGGCAACGACTGGGAGCACACCGACTACCGGGGCGTGGAGCAGATCCTCCGGCAGGCCCGTTCCGAGTGGCGCAACTACCATCCCGTCGACCGGTCGCCCGGAAAGAAGCTGGAAGCGCGCTTCAAGGCGGTCACGGACGCCATCCACGGACACCTGAAGGGGGAGTGGGACCGCAACGTCGCGGCCAAGCAGGGCATCGTCGACCAAGCCCGGCAGGCCCTGGAGAGCGACGCGCCCCTGCCCGACCGGATCAACCTGATGAAACGCCTGCAGGCCGACTGGAAACGGGTCGGCACCACGCCCCGGCGGGTCGACCAACAGCTCTGGAAGGAGTTCCGCCGCATCTGCGACGACGTTTTCCAGGCACGCGACGCCCAGCGTGACGAACGCCGCGCACGCTCCACGACGGCGGTCACGGACGCTACCGTCCTGATCGAAGAGATCGAATCCGAGCTCGAATCCGAGACCACCGAGGTGATGGACCCACGCCGGCTGGCGGAGTACCGGCGCCGGGGCGAGGTCTTCGAGCGCTTGCCCGGCGACATCGACCGCCGCCTGCACCGGGCGCTGTCCGATCTCGAACGCGAGGTGCGGCTGCGCCGCAACCGCCAGCCAATACTGGAGAAGCTGGCCGAGATCGACCAGCTCGCGGCCCTCGACGTCGAACTGGCGAACCTCGAGCGCGACGGCGCCGCCACGGACGCCTGGGAGCGGCGCGCCGACCGGATGCGCGACGTCTTTGCCGAGCGCCTCGCGAACCAAACGGTCGATCGCGACGACGCGACGCTCCGCCGGGCCGCCGTCGAGGCCGAGATCGGCGCGGGCGCGGAGTCCCCGGAGAGCGACCAGGCGCTACGGCTGGAAGTCCAGATGGCGCGCCTGCAGGGCGGTATCGGCGCCCGCGAACGCGCGCCGGTCGACGTGGACGTACTGCTCGCGCGGTGGTGCAACCATGCCGCCGGGCTCGAGGACGGGTCGGACCTGAGGCAGCGCTTCTTCTCCGCGCTCCGGCAGATCGTCGACGGCTGATTCGCAGCCCGTGGCGGGCGCGCCAACCGTCGTGGCCGGTCGTGCCCCGGGGGAGCCCGGCCCTACCCGCGCGGAATCTCCAGCGTCACCCGGGCGCCGCCCAGGTCGCTGTCCGTGATCGACAGGCGGCCGCCGTAGGCTTCCACGAGTTCGACGACGACCGCGAGGCCGATCCCCTGTCCCGCATGCACGGAATCCGCCCGGGCCCCCCGTTCGACCACCCGCGCACGGGCTTCGGCCGGGACGCCGGGCCCGTCGTCGTCGACGACCACGCACACGGCAGCGCCGCCGCGAACCGCGACCCGCACCTGGGAACGGCAGTACTTGTAGGCATTCTCCAGCAGGTTGCCGAGCATCTCGAGCAGGTCGCGTTCGTCGCCCCGGACCCGAGCGTTCCCCGACGCCGACATCGCGACGCCCTTGTCCGCGTACGCCTTGTCCAGCGTACGTCCGAGCCGCTCGAGCAGCGGCCCCACCTCCACCGTCTCCCGGGGTACCACGGGGCGCAGGGCGGCCGCCCGCGACAACTGGTGCGCCACCGTGTTCTCCATGCGCTCCAACTGTTCCGCGAAGAGGCGCCGCGCGTCCGCGGGAAGCTCGGCGCTCGCGTTGTTCAACACGGCGATGGGAGTCTTGAGACTGTGTGCGAGATCGCCCATGGCCCGCCGGTACCGCTCCCGGTTGTCCCGCTCCCGCTCGACGAAACGGTTCAGCGTGAGGGCGAGTCCCGACAGTTCGCGCGGGTAGTCCGCACCGATGTCTCCCCGCCGGCCGGCCTGGAGCGCACCGATGCGTTCCGTCATGCGCCGCACGGGTCCGAGCCCCCAACGCAGCGCCGCCATCTGCGCCACGATCAGCAGCAGGGTCGCGCCCACCAGTCCCAGCGCCAGATTGCGGCGGAAATCGGCGATCTCCGCCTGGAACGGCGCCTGGTCGGCCAGCACCCAGAAGGTCAGCTCGGCGTCGTCGACATCCTCCCAGACCACCGTATAGCCAAACCGGAAGAGTCCGGCCGATCCGGCGCCTCCCGCCACCGTCTCGAAGCCCCCGGCGCCGGGCCGTGGCCTCCGCCCCGCGGTTTCGTCCATCGCGGTCACCAGCAGCGACGGGGAGCGCCAGATCACCGCGCCGTCGGCGGTGTCGACGTAGGCGTACAGACCCGAGTCCGGCATCGACAGCCGCGGGTCGCCCAGTTCGTCGGGAAACTCCAGCGTGTCGCCGCGATCCTCCACCGCACCGAGCAGGCCATAGACGACCAGCCGCATCCGCTCTTCCGCTCCCGACAGCACGCTCGCGGCGAAGGAACGCTCCAGGATCCCTCCCGTCACCGCGAGGAACGTCCCCAGCACGGCGGCCACCGTCACCATGAGCCGGGTCTGGAGGCTGCCCACCGTCGGGGTCACGCCGGCAACATCCGGGCTAGCCCGCATTTCTCACCACGGGGCGCGATGATCGCGGAGGATCCTGGTCCTGTGCGCGTGCTCGCGACCGAGAGCATAGCGGGGCCTACGTTTGAGGGAGCATGTGCGCGCACAGGGCCAGGAGACCCGCGAAGGCGCGGCCAGCGCAGTCTGCGGGCGATCAACGAAGCCGTGATGGACCAAAATACCTCGCAGAACCAATGACGTGTCATCCTGGCACAAGCGACGTGGTGAGAAATGCGGGCTAGCCGTCCGGGGCGAACCGGTATCCCTGACCGCGCACGGTGCGGATCGGCTGGGACGCCCCGGCCGGGTCGAGCTTGCGGCGCAGGCGGCCGATGAACACCTCGATCACGTTGCTGCCGCGATCGAAGTCCTGGTCGTAGAGGTGCTCCGTGAGTTCCGCCTTCGAGACGACGCGCGGCGCGTGCATGGCGAGGTACTCCAGGACGCGGTACTCGAACGCGGTCAGCTCGACCGCGTCTCCCTCCATGCGCACGCTCTTCCGCGCCGTGTCCACCACGAGGGGCCCGCACGAGATCAGCGGCGAAGCATGCCCCCGCGTGCGGCGGATGAGGGCGTTCAGCCGGGCGAGCAGCTCCTCCATCCGGAATGGCTTGGTGAGATAGTCGTCCGCCCCGGTCTCCAGCCCCGTCACCTTGTCCTGCCAGTCGCCCCGCGCGGTCAGGATCAGGATCGGAAAGTCCCGGCCCTCGGTACGCAGGCGCGATATCACCTCCAGCCCCCCGACCTTCGGGAGGCCGAGGTCGATCACCGCCGCGTCGTAATCGAACTCCCGTCCGTAGTACAGGGCTTCCTCACCGTCCGCCGCCCGGTCCACGACGAAGTCGGCATCGCGCAGGAACTTGTCCACCTGCGCCCGCAGGAGCATCTCGTCCTCGACGAGCAGTACGCGCACGTCAGCCTTCCGGAACGACTCCGCCGCCGTCGACGTAGACGTTGCGCACGCGACCCTCGTCCGTGAGCAGCCGGACACGGAACCCCGGTCGTCCCCCGCGCTCGACGGGCGTTGCCGAGAGGACGCGGCCGTCGAACAGGCGCCTGACCTCGCCCACGGCCTGTTGCCGGCTGATGCCGGCGTGAGCGCCGGGCGCGAAGTTCGCGGCGCGACGCGCGACCGGGCGTTCCGCGGCATCGAGGGCCGCTGTCGGGTACAGGGCCAGCAACGCCACCAGCAGCGTCGCCGCCGCCGCTCGCCCGTGCCGCCTCGTGACCGTCATTACGCGTCCGCCCCCGCGCGTTTCGCCGTGCGTGGGCAGGATTGTACCCGCTCGCCAGCCCCATGCCCCGGCAGGACCCCAGTCTGTGCCCGTGCGCCTGAACCGGGGCTGAATCGTTCCACTCAGACCGGGCGCAGGGACACGGCGCTGACTCGGTGCGCCGCGTCGAGGTCGACCAACACATCCGCCCTTCCGGACACATCCTCCAGCATCCACAGGGTGAGCCGCTCGTAATGCGAGACGAAACGCTCGATCTGCTCCCGTCCCAGGCGTTGGCTGACCGGCCGGTCGCCCTCCTGCGCCAGCCGCCATCGCCGCACGGCGTCCAGGCTCGGTACCCGCAGGTAGATGAGCCGCTGCAAACTACCGAACAGTCGGGCATAGCCGTCGCCCAGCGCGTCGTTGACGTGGCCGCGCCAGCGTCCGCCAGCGTCCTCTGCCGCCTCCAGCGCGTTCACCGCCGACGCCAGCGTTTCCCGGGGCTGCGGCCGCGCTCCCACGCACCACCCTTCCAGGAGCACGACATCCACCGGTCCCGTGACCGTGCGTGCGTGCGGGGCGCGGTCGTCCGCCCCCTTGTCGAAGACCGGGATCGCCACCTCCCCCGCACGCGTCAAGGCGTCTAGGACGGAGCCGCAAAGCGCCACGTCATGGGTACCGGGCGGTCCGCGCGTGGCGAGGAGCGGGTGCACCGTCCGCCCCAAGTGCTCGCGCTCCGCCCGGGTGCGGTAGAAGTCGTCGATGGACATGGCCACCGCGCGAACATCGAAGTATCCGCACGCGGCAACGATGGCCCGCGCGAGGGTCGACTTGCCGGCGCCCTGGCCACCCGCCAGTCCTACCCGGGCGGGCGGCGCGTTGCGCCAGCGGAAGGCCAGCGCCGCGGCGAGCTTGCGCCAGTCTTCGGGCGCACCGGGATCGAGGCTCTCGAAGCAGCCCTGTTCGCGTGTATCGACAACCATGGAGTCGTTGGGCAACCTACCCCCGAACCGCCACCAGAAGGCTATCGGAAATGGCAACACCCCTGGAACCCCTGCTCAAGCTCGAGGGCCGCATGCGCGGGTACCTCAACCTCGCCGGCGGATACGTCTCCCTGCTGACGCTGCGCCTGCTCCTCGGCTACGAGTACTTCACGAGCGGCCTCACGAAGTACAACGGCAACAACTGGTTCGGATCCGTCGAGTTTCCCTTCCCGTTCTCGGTCCTCCCCGTCGACGTGAACTGGTTCCTCGCGACCTGGTTCGAACTCATCGGCGCGGCGCTGCTGATCGTCGGGCTCGCGACGCGCTACGTGGCGGCGAGCCTCATCGTCATCACCCTGGTCGCGATCTACGCCGCGCACCTCCCGGAGGCGGCGGAGACGATCGACGGCGAACGCGTGTGGCATACTGTCGGGATCGGTTCGCTCGGCGAGTTCTTCGACGGCTACCGCATCAGCGAGCGGTGCAAGGACGGCTACTGCACCGGCAACTACAAGCTGCCGGTGATCTACCTGTTCATGTTCGTACCGCTGATGCTCTCCGGCGGCGGCCGGCTGGCCGCCGACCGCTGGCTCGGGGGACGACTGGCGAAGTGAAAGAGCCCTCAGCCCGGGGAGCGCGAGGGGCCCGCCCCTCGCATGAGAGCCCTCAGCCCCGGGAGCGCGAGGGGCCCGCCCCTCGCATGAGAGCCCTCAGCCCCGGGAGCGCGAGGGGCCCCGCCCCTCGCATGAAGGAGCCCTCAGCCGGGGAGCGCGAGGGGCTTGCCCCTCGCATGAATGAGCAGCGCGAGGGGGAACCCCTCGCATGAAAGAGCAGCGCGAGGGGGAACCCCTCGCACGAAAGAGCAGCGCGAGGGCCCCGCCCCCCGCACAAGACGTTCACCCGAGCGCGAACAGCCGGATGCGACGCTCGTTTCGGGACAGCCAGCCAAGCCGGGCGAGGAGGACGACCGAGGCCACGGCCAGTCCCCCCACGAGCCCCGACCAGAAGCCCTCGACGCCCCACGGCTCGGTCCCGAGCAGGCCGAATCCCAGCACGCCCCCGACGGGCAGGGCGATCGCCCAGTACGCGACGAGCGCCGTGAACATCGGCGCCCGTACGTCCTTGTAGCCGCGCAGGGCGCCAACGGCCGTGACCTGCGTGTCGTCGACGAGCTGGTAGAGGGCCACGAAGAGCAGCAGGCCCGCCGCGATCTCGATGACGGCGGGATCGGTGGTGTACGCGCCGACGATCTCGTGCCGCAGGCCGAGCAGGGCGCCGGCGGCCACCACCGCGAAGACGCCCGACGCACCGACGGCGACAAAGGCCGAGCGGCGCGCGCCCGGCAGGTCGTTCGCGCCGATGTTGTAGCCCACGCGGATGGTCGCCGCCATGCCCAGGGCGAGGGGCACCATGAAGGTAATGCCGCCGACGTTGGAGGCGACCTGGTGGGACGCGACCGCTTCGACGCCGAGCCTGCCGATCAGCAGCGTCACCACCGAGAAGACCGCCACCTCGAAGAAGATGGCGATCCCGATGGGCAGCCCGAGCCGCATCAGCCGCCAGATCATGTCGGGATCCGGCGCCGAGAAGCGTGAGAACGCCCCGGCCCGCTTCACCCGCGAGTACTTTACGACACCGACCATCGCGAGGAACTCGCACCACATGACGATGGCCCCCGACACTCCACAGCCCACGCCCCCCATGGCCGGAATCCCCATTCCCCCATAGACGAACAGGTAGTTGAGGGGCACCTTGAGCGCCAGCCCCGACAGCGCGACCACCATCGCCGGCGTGGTCCACGACATGCCGTCGCACAGGTTGCGGAGCACGAAGTAGCCGAGGATGGGCACCAGGCCGAAGCTCATGGCCGAGAGATACGCCGCCGCCACCGGGATGGCGGCCGGGTCGACGCCGATCAGCCGGTAGGCGGCTTCGCCGAACTGCATCGCCACGACCAGCAGCAGCGCACCGCCGCACGCGATCCACAGTGCCTGGCGCACCACCGCACCGGCTTCCTCTTCGCGCCCCGCCCCGTGCATCTGCGAGACCAGCGGCGTGACCGACATGGCGATCCCCGACAGGAGCAGCATCGCCGGCCAGAAGAAGTTGCCGCCCAGGGCGATGCCCGCCAGGTCGACGGCGCTCACCCGTCCCGCCATGATGGCGTCGACCACGCCCATGCCCATCTGGGAGAGTTGGGTCAGGATGATCGGTCCGGCCAGCACGCCGAGCGCGCCGAGTTCCTTCCAGACACCGCGGTTGGGCCGCATGAGATTCCCGGCGGGGCGTGGCAGGGCGCGGATTCTACACCGGCCTCACCGGCCGGTACCGACCCGGACGGCGCCGCGCCGGGACGCGGATGCGCCGCGTGCGCGCATGGAACTGGCAGGCCAAAACCGTATACTTGCCGGCAGCGAGACGACAGCCCAAGGAGACACCCGCACATGGACCTGAACGACAGCAACACGCTGCAGAACCTCAAGGACGCGTTCGCCGGCGAGTCCCAGGCCAATCGACGCTACCTGTACTTCGCCCAGAAGGCCGACGTCGAGGGCGAGAACGACGTCGCCGCGGTATTCCGTTCCACCGCCGAGGGCGAGACCGGACACGCGCACGGCCATCTCGAGTACATGGAGTCCGTGGGCGACCCCGCCACGGGCCTGCCGATCGGCACGACGAAGGACAACCTCGCCGCCGCGATCGCCGGCGAGACCTACGAGTACACCGACATGTATCCCGGCATGGCCGCGACCGCCCGCCACGAGGGCTTCGACGAGATCGCGGACTGGTTCGAGACCCTGGCCAAGGCCGAACGCAGCCACGCCAACCGCTTCCAGAAGGCACTCGACTCGGTCGAGTAGGTTCCTCCATTCAGGCGGGGCCGGACCAGGCGGGGCCGGACCAGACGGGCCGGACGCAGGCGGGGCCGGCGCGGCCCGCCTCAACTCCGCCCACGCTAACCCGATGCCCACGAGAGAAGGCAGTCTCGAAGCCCCCGAGCGCCAGCCCATGGACTGGCGCAACCCGGAGTTCCGCGACCGGACGTCGCTGGACCGGGAAATGGAGCGCGTCTTCGACATCTGCCACGGCTGCCGACGCTGCGTGAACCTCTGCCAGGCCTTTCCCACCCTTTTCGATCTGATCGACGAGTCCGACACCCTGGAAGTCGACGGCGTCGACAAGGCCGACTACGGCAACGTGGTGGACCACTGCTACCTGTGCGACCTGTGCGCGGAGACCAAGTGCCCCTACCTGCCGCCCCACGAGTGGGCCGTGGACTTCCCGCACCTGATGCTGCGGGCGAAAGCGCAGCGCTTCGGCGACCCCGACACGAAGACGCGCTGGCGCGACCGGCTCATCACCAGCACGGGCCCGCTCTTCGCGGCCGCCGCGCTGCCAGGGGTCGCGGCCCTCGCCAATGCCGCCGCCACGAGCAAGCCCCTGCGCCGGATCGGCGACCGCCTGGGAATCCACCCCGAGGCTCCGTTACCCAGGCTCGAAGGCCGCAAGCTCAACCGACGCATCCCCGACGAGATGGGTGCGGGCCTCGAGACGCGCCCATCGGCGACCACCACCGGCAAGGTGGCGGTATTCACGACCTGCTACGGACACCACGAACCCACGGCGGTGGAGGATCTCGTCGCCGTGCTCAATCACAACGGCGTCCCGGTGCGCGTCCTCCACGGCGCGCAGTGCTGCGGGATGCCGAAGTTCGAGCTCGGCGACCTCGAAGCGGTGGCCGCACTCAAGGCCCGCAACCTGCCGCTGCTCCTCTCCGCGGTGGAGGACGGCTACGACCTGATGTCCATCATCCCGTCGTGCACGCTGATGTACCGCCAGGAAGCGCCGCTCATGTTCCCCGATGAAGCGGATGTCGCCCGGGTGGCCGAGCGCTTTTTCGATCCGTTCGAATACCTCGTCCTGCGGACGCGGGAGCAGCTCGTGCGCACGGACTTCCGCACGCCGCTCGGCAAGGTCGCCTACCACGCCGCCTGCCATCAGCGCGTGCAGAACGCCGGCGCCCGGACACGGGAGTTCCTGGCCTCCATCCCGGGCACGGAAGTCGCGCTCATCGAACGCTGCTCCGGCCACGACGGCACCTACGCGGTCAAGTCCGAGACGTTCGAGGCCGCCCGCAAGATCGCGCGACCGGTCGTGAACCGCGTGCGCGGGGCCGAGGCGGACCGCTACGGTTCCGACTGCCCGCTGGCGGGACGCATGATCGCGCACGGCATGGCGGACGGCTCCGAGGCCGTACATCCGATCTCGATGGTGCGCACCGCGTACGGCATCTGATGCGCAAGCTCGACCGCGCGGCCCTGTGGACGCTCGAGCGTTACGCCGAGGAGCGTCCGGCGTTCCGGGCCCGCGTGCTGGCGCACAAGCGCAGCCGTCGCGTCGTGCTCGGGCCGCATGCCACGCTGCTGTTCGAAGACTTCCTGACGATGCACTACCAGGTCCAGGAAATGTTGCGCGCGGAACGCATCTTCGAGCGCGCGGACATCGAAGCCGAGATCGCGGCCTACAATCCATTGATTCCCGACGGCGCGAACTGGAAGGCGACGCTCATGTTCGAGTACCAGGACGCCGGGGAGCGGCGGCGCGCGCTGGCCCGGATGCCCGGCATCGAGCATCGGGTGTGGGCCGAGGTGGCCGCGCACGCACGCGTGTTCGCCGCCGCGAACGAGGACATGGAGCGCAGTACGGACGACAAGACCGCCGCCGTGCATTTCCTGCGCTTCGAGTTCGAGCCGGACATGGTGGATGCCCTCAAGTCGGGGGCGGGCGTGGCGATGGGCATCGACCACGACGCGTTGCCCTACCGTGTCGACCTCACCGCCGACGTTCGGGACGCGCTCGTGCAGGACCTCGGATGAACGGGCGGCGTGCAGGAACGCCGCCGGGAGCAGCCCCATGCAAGCACGCATCGAAGCCGACATTCGCGGCTGGGACGCCATCCGCGATCACCGCACTGGGACCGAGGGCGACCGCGCCACCGCCGTCTGGCTGGCGGACGCGGTCCGGGCCGCCGGGGCCGAGCCGCGGCTGGAGCCCCTGCCCTTCGACCGGCGCGTCCTGCAGGAGTGCTCCATCACCTGCGGCGGGCAGCGTGCCGAGGGGGTACCGCTGTTCGACGGCGGGCTGACCGACGCCGAAGGGCTGCACGCGCCTTTGGCGCCGCTCGAGGAGAACGGCGCCTCCATCGGCGTCACGTCGTTCACGTCCACCGCCGCCGACCCTGCGACCCGGCGCATGGTCGCGTCCCGACGGGGCGGAACCGCCGGCATCGTCGCCCACTCGGCGTCCGGGCCGATCGTGCCGGGGCTTGCCGTGCTCAACGCCCCCGACTACGACCGCCCGTTCGGCCCGCCGGTCCTGCAGGTCGCGACCGAACACGGCGACTGGTTGGAAGCGGCCGCGCGGGAGCGCGCCCCGGCGCGCCTGGTCGCCCATGCGACCATCGAGCCGACGACCGTGCACAACGTGCTCGCGACCGTTGCCGGCACGCACCGCGACCTCGCACCGCTGGTGGTCCTCACGCCGCGCAGCGCTTGGTGGACATGCACGGCGGAGCGCGGTGGCGGCATCACCGCCTGGCTTGAGTGCCTGCGCCGCTTCGCCAGCGCACCGCCGCAACGGGACGTGATCTTCGTCGCGACCACCGGCCACGAGCTCGGCCATGCCGGTCTCGCCCACCACCTGCGGACGCACCCGTCCCTTGCCGCCGCGGCACATGCGTGGATCCATCTCGGCGCGAACTTCGCCGCCACCGACGCCCGGACACGCTTCCAGGCTTCTCCGGAGTTCCTGCGGACCGGGCTCGACGCACTCGAGGCCGAGGGCGTCCCGCCTCACGGCATCACCGAGGCCGGGAGCCAGCCCTTCGGCGAGGCCCACAACATCTTCGACGCCGGCGGTCGCTACGTGTCGCTGCTCGGCGCGCAGCAGTGGTTCCACCACCCCGACGACCGCTGGCCCGACACCATCGATCTCGACCGTACGGAGCGGCTCTGCCGCGCCGTGGTGGCCATCGCGGACACCCTGTCGCGGCGCTGACCGGTCCCGTTTGACCGGCCACCCCGCAGTCGCTTTAATACGCCGCTCGCCGCCCCGGGGCCAGGTAGCTCAGTCGGTAGAGCAGTGGACTGAAAATCCGCGTGTCGGTGGTTCGATTCCACCCCTGGCCACCAGCGCGGGTTCTCGCGCCGTTTCCGGCGTTGCCACGAAGCCGACTGCTCGACAACCGCCTCTGCGTGGACTGTGCGGGATGGGAGCGCGCAAAGCGCCGGAAGCACCCCGTCCCGGTCCCTGGTGTCGCGTCACACGTGTTCTGGCGCTTCAGAGTTCGCCATGCGCGTCAATGCAAGGCGTGGTCCGCAGGGAACATCGGGAATATTGGCAAGGACCACAACACAGCAGTGGCGCGCATGGCGAACTCCCGAAGGGCGCGCCCCGGGGTGCGCGAGGGGCGCGCCCCTCGCATGAAGATGCCGGCCTGTGGCCGCGTTGCGCCCCTTGGCAATGGGCCCCTCCCGGCGGGGAACGCGCCTTGCCACAGACCCCGTGGGACGCGCTGAAGCGCCAGAACACGTGTGACGCGACACTAGGCGAACATGCAGCGACTGAACACCCTCGACTGGACCGTGCTCGCGGTGTATGGCATGGCGGTCCTGGTGGTCGGGTTCGTCTTCGCCCGACGTGCCGGGCGGGGCGCCGGTCAGTTCTTCCTTGCCGGCCGGAACCTTCCCTGGTGGCTGCTCGGCACCTCCATGGTCGCCACGACGTTCTCGACGGACACGCCGAATCTGGTGACGGATTTGGTGCGCAACGGCGGCGTTTCGGGCAACTGGGTATGGTGGGCATTCTTGATCACCGGCATGTGCACCAGCTTCTTCTACGCCGGTCTCTGGCGTCGTTCAGGCGTGTTTACCGACATCGGTTTCTACGAGCTGCGCTATTCCGGCAGACCGGCTGCCTTTCTGAGAGGCTTTCGCGCGGTGTACCTGGGCGTGTTCTTCAACGTCATGATCATGGCTGCGGTGTTGCTCGCCGGCATGAAGATCGGCTCGGTGCTGCTCGGAGTGGACAAATACAAGATCGTGCTGGCCGCGGGCGCGGTCACCGCTGCGTACGCCGCCACCGCCGGACTCCGGGGCGTCGTCGTCACGGACCTCGCGCTGTTCGTCATCGCGATGGCGGGCTCCTTCGCCGCGGCCTGGTACGCACTCGCCCATCCGGCGGTCGGGGGGCTTGACGGTCTGATCTCGCACCCCAATATTGTGGGACGCCTCTCGCTGCTCCCGGACCTCGGCAATTGGGAGACCGCGGCCGCAGCCTTCCTCATCCCAATTGCCGTGCAGTGGTGGTCCACCTGGTATCCGGGCGCCGAACCCGGCGGCGGAGGCTACGCGGCCCAGCGCATGCTGGCTGCCCGCAGCGAGCGAGATGCCATGGGCGCCACATTGTGGTTCAACGTCGCCCACTACGCCCTGCGGCCCTGGCCGTGGATCCTGGTGGCGCTCGCTTCGCTCATCGTCTACCCCACCCTGGATTCGCTTGCGGAGGCATTTCCGCATGTCGATCCATCGCTCATTGGCCACGACCTCGCTTACCCGGCCATGCTCGTGTTCCTGCCGCACGGGCTGCTCGGCCTGGTGGTGGCATCGCTGGCGGCGGCGCTCATGTCGACCATTTCGACCCATCTGAATTGGGGCGCTTCCTACATTGTCGACGACCTGTACAGGCGCTTCGTTGCGCCCGGTCGGCGCGAAGCGCACTTCGTCCTCGTTGCGCGGCTGTCGACGATCGGGCTCGTGGCGCTGGCGGCCGGGGTCGCGCTGTGGCTGGAGAACGCCATGCAGGCGTTCCAGATTCTGCTGCAAGTCGGCGCCGGCACCGGCCTGATCTTCCTGCTGCGCTGGTTCTGGTGGCGGATCAATGCCTGGTCGGAGATCTCGGCGATGGTCGTCTCGTTTGCGGTTGCGGTGTGGTTTCGGTTTTGCCATGAATCCATCGGATTGAGCCTGCCGTCGGCAACGATTCAGCTCCTGGCGGGCGTGTCGATCACGACGGCGGCGTGGTTGGGCATCACCATGATCACCCGTGCGACTGACGGCGCGGTCCTGCAGACCTTCTATGATCGAGTGCGCCCATTCGCGCGCGGCTGGCGCAGGGCGGTGATTACGGTACCGGACGAAGCCGGCGGCGTGACCGCCGCGCTGCTTGCCTGGATGCTGGGCTGTGCTGCCGTGTACGCGGCTCTTTTTTCGACCGGCATGGCACTCTACGGCCGCAGCCTGGAGGCAGCCGCCTTCGGCGCG
Source organism: Pseudomonadales bacterium (assembly GCA_963664635.1). GTDB lineage: Bacteria > Pseudomonadota > Gammaproteobacteria > Pseudomonadales > Azotimanducaceae > VXNE01. The sequence continues at coordinate 4,551,450 of OY761542.1, forward strand.
ACCGCGCTGCTGACCTCCTACGGGCTGTTTCGCACGCTCTCGCGCAAGGGCTGACGCTCGCCCCGAGCCGCTGGAGCACGCCTTCGGCCGACGGCCCCCGCCGGGCACCCCGAGGACCCCGCAGAGGGCGCGGGGATGCACCACCTGACTACCGTTGTAGAATCACCCCGCACGCTGGAACGACAAGGCAGGCCCCGGCCACTTTGGCGGCTGGCCCCGAGTGATCGTCCCGGCCACGACGGCAGAAACGACGGAGAGCATCTTGAAACGACTGTACGCGCTGGCCGGCATCTTCGCCGCGATCTCGGCAGCGGCCGGAGCCTTCCCGGCGGGCACCGAGGACGAAATTCGCGCGCGGATCGCTCCCTTCGGTTCGTCGTGCATGCAAACCGACGAGGTTTGCGGCGACATCGCCCCGGCTCCCGCGGCCCCCTCCGGGCCGGCCGTGGCGGAGGCCACCGCGCCCCTGACCGGCCAGGAGGTCTACGACCGCTTCTGCTTCGCCTGCCACGCGACCGGCGTCGGCGAGGCGCCGCTGCTGCAGAACGCCGACCAGTGGGCGCCCCGGCTCGCCAAGGGCCTGGAGGCGTTGGTGGAGACCAGCATGGCCGGCATGGGCGCCATGCCTCCGAAGGGTTCCTGCATGGCGTGCTCCGAGGAAGAGATGGCGGCGGCCATCGAGTACCTCACGGGTACCTGACCCCCGGCCGGATCCCCGTGGGATCCGGCAGCCCTCAACCGACGCGGTAGGCCAGGGCCTCGGCAACGTGAGAGGCCTCGATCGACTCGGCGCCGGCGAGGTCGGCCACCGTTCGTGCGACCTTCTGCACGCGATGGATGGCGCGCGCCGACAGCGCGTAGCGTTGCACCGCGAGTTTCAGGAGCCTGCGTCCCCCGGCATCCAGGGCGCAGAAACGCTCCACCTCGCGCGGCTCCAGGTCCCGGTTGTACTTGCCCCGGCGCTCCAGTTGCGCCGCACGCGTCATCTCCACCCGGCGCTTCAGGTCCTCCTCGTCGAACGGCGGCGGCGCGCGTTCCCACAGCTCGTCCTCACCGACCGGCCCCACTTCGACATTGAGGTCGATGCGGTCCAGCAGCGGACCCGAGAGCCGGCCGCGGTAGCGCTGCACCTGCTGCGGACTGCACCGGCAGCGGGCCTCGTCGCAGACGAGCCCCGCCGGACAGGGGTTCATCGCCGCCACGAGCTGGAAGCCGGCGGGGAAGCGGCAGCGCTCGCGTACTCTGGAAACCACCACCTCCGACGACTCCAGCGGCTCCCGCAGCGCCTCCAGCGCGTCCCGCCGGAACTCGGGCAACTCGTCGAGGAACAGCACGCCGCCGTGGGCAAGCGACACTTCCCCCGGCAGGACGGGCGCACCGCCGCCGATCAGGGCGGCGGCGGATGCACTGTGGTGTGGGTTGCGAAACGGGCGCAGCTCCGGGTCCGCGCGCTCCCGCCCCGCCGCGGAGTACACGTTCGCCACCTCCACGGCCTCGCCGCGGCTGAGCGGGGGCAACAAACCCGTCAGGCGCCGCGCGAGCATCGTCTTGCCCGTTCCCGGGGGTCCCCGCATCAACAGGTGGTGTCCCCCCGCCGCGGCCACGGTCAGTGCGCGCTTGGCCGCCAACTGGCCTTTCACGTCGCTCAGCGAGGGGCCGCCGGACGGCTGCCGCGGCCGGACCGCCGCAACGGCGCGCGGCACCGGTTCCCGCGCACGGACGAGGTGTACGGCCTCGGCCAGCGTACGCACCGGAAAGAGCCGCAAGTCGGCAAGGGGGGCGAGTTCCGTGGCGTTGCGGGCCGGAAAGACCATGCCCCGTCCCGCTTCGTGCGCCGCCAGGGCCGCGCCGAAGCAACCGCGCACGGCGCGTACCTCTCCGTACAGGGAGAGCTCGCCGATGAACTCGAGATCCTCCAGGTGACGCGGGGGGATCTGCCGGGTGGCCGCGAGAATGCTCAACGCGATCGCCAGGTCGTACCGGCTACCGTGTTTCGCGAGATCCGCCGGCGCCAGGTTCACCACGAGCTGCCCGCTCGGAAACTCGAGCCGCATGGTCTTGATCGCGCTCTTCACCCGATCGCGCGCTTCCCGGACCGCCGTGTGCGCCATGCCCACCACGGAGAAACCCGAAGTGCCGCCCGGACGATGCGCCTCGACCGTGACCTGCGGCGCTTCGACGCCACTCTGCGCCCGGCTGTGGACGCGCAGGTAGGGTCGGGCGTCCTCGGCCGGGTGCTCGACCGCGTCGCCATCGACGACGACTTCCCGCGAAGCCGGGGTTTCGGTATCCATCCGCCGAGTCTAGAGGTGGCCGGTTCGTCCCCGCGATGGCAAACCTCTGCAAAACGTGTGCGCCAGGACCGCCGCCGGCGGCCCGCCCCGTCGGGCGAAGCCGTGACCGCCCGGCCGACGCCCGGGTCGAAACTGCTACGCTCCCCGCTGGTGCACGAGCGGGCCGAACCTTGCCGAGTTCCATAGGCGAACTGAACGAGCGTTCCCTCCATCGGGCCCTCAAGCGGCGTTATGCGGCCAGGGAGGGCAGTACCGAGGCGTCCGTCGACGGCTATGTCGCCGATGTGGTCCTCGGCGACCGCATCGTCGAGATCCAGACCGGTCCCTTCTCGCCCCTCCGGCGCAAGCTGCCCCGACTGCTCGCCGAACACCCGGTGACCCTCGTGTATCCGATCGCCCGGGACCGCTTCATCGTGCGGCTGCGGCACGACCCGTCCGACGGCATGGACGCCGATGCGCCGCCGCCCCGGCGCAAGTCGCCCAAGCACGGCTCGCCGTTCGATGTCTTCAGCGTGCTCACGAGCTTCCCGACGCTGCTCGAACATCCGAACCTGACGCTGGACGTGGTCATGGTGATCGAGGAGGAGATCCGCGCGCCGTACCAGGGCAAGCGGCGCCGGCGGCGGGACTGGGTCAGCGTCGACCGCCGTCTCCTCGAGGTGGTCGAGACACACACCATCGAGAGCATGGGGGACCTCTTCGCCATGGTCGACCCGGGCCTGCCCGAGGCGTTCACGTCGCGGGACCTCTCCGAGACGATGCGCTCGTCGCTTCGCGTCGGCCAACGGGCCGCCTTCTGCTTTCGCGAAGCGGGACAGAGCGAGATCTGCGGGAAGGACGGACGGTTCCTGCTTTATCGCCGCGCAACGGACGCCCGTCCGCGCGAAGCCCACTCCCCGGTAGGAAATCCCGTCCAATTGGGTGACAATCCGTAGGCATGCTCAAGGCCCGGGGCTGAAGGAGACTCCACGGTGAAACTGATTACGGCGATCATCAAGCCATTCAAACTCGACGACGTCCGCGAGGCGCTCTCCGAAATCGGTGTGTCGGGAATGACTGTCACCGAAGTCAAGGGATTCGGCCGCCAGAAGGGGCACACCGAACTCTACCGCGGCGCCGAATACGCCGTCGACTTCCTCCCCAAGGTCAAGGTCGAGGTGGCCATCGACGACGGCATGCTCGACCAGTGCATCGAGGCGATCGGCAAGTCCGCGAACACCGGCAAGGTCGGCGACGGCAAAGTGTTCGTCACCGGTCTCGAGGAACTGGTGCGCATCCGCACCGGCGAAACCGGAGCCGACGCACTGTAGGGGCCGCCCTCGCGGCGGCCCGCTCCGAATTCATGCACGGGCTCGGCGCCGCCCTCGCGTGCGCCATTACGCACCAAATTAGGGCATTCCAAGCCCTAATTTCGGGCACGTAGTTCGCGCGTCCGGCCGCGCCACACCCCGCCACCCCTCCCCCCACCGTAGCCGCGCCGCCAGAGCCCCGCCTCCGCGCCGGCTGGCACGCTATATGCAGCATGGAATGCGCTTGGGAGACCGGCGCAACTTCACCGCGGACGCATGCGACTCCGGCGAGGCCTTGCCCGCATCGAACTCGAGCAGTCCATTTCAACGGGATAGAGAGGCTGAGGACGCAAATGCGCAAAACACTACTGGCCCTGATTTCGGGTTGCCTGGCTCTCGGCGCCACCGCCGCCGAGATTTCGGGCAACGTAACGATCGCCACCGACTACTCGTTCCGCGGCTGGTCGCAGACGACCCGCGACCCGGCGATTCAGGGCGGCTTCGACGTCGCCGCGGAATCCGGGTTCTATGTCGGCACGTGGATGTCCAACGTCAACTTCGGCGACGACACGAGCACGGAACTCGACCTCTACGTCGGCTATGGCGGCGAGTTCGGCGACAGCGGCGTCTCCTACGACGTGAGCTACATCCGCTTCGAGTACATCAGCGAGGGGGACGCGCTCGACTACAACGAGGTCGCCGCTTCCATCGGCGTCGACGCGTTCACCTTCGGGATCAACTATTCCGAGGCGTATCTCGGCGACGGCGGACCGACCTTCTACTATCCGTACGCCGGCTATAGCTGGGCGGTGACCGAGAACGCCGCGCTCGACTTCCACGTGGGCTTCAACAACGCCGACGAGATCGCCGGCGACGACGACATGTACATCGACTACGGGGTGACGCTCACGTTCCCGGTAGCCGGTGCGGACATCGGCGTCGGCATCATCGGCACCGACCTCGACGAGGACGTGTGCGGCGCCGACTGCGAAGCCCGCGTCATCCTCTCCATCTCGAAGAGCCTGTAGCAACGCAACGCACACGATGCGCCGCCGGCGGGCGCGCGCCATGCGCGCCCGCAACCGGTCGTCGGCGCGCATCCCGACCAGAGGAGTAGCAAGACCATGAAACTCATCACGGCAATCATCAAGCCGTTCAAGCTCGACGACGTCCGCGAAGCGCTCTCGGAGGTCGGGGTCGCCGGAATGACGGTGACCGAAGTCAAGGGCTTCGGACGCCAGAAGGGCCACACGGAACTGTATCGCGGGGCGGAGTACGTCGTGGACTTCCTCCCCAAGGTGAAGATCGAGGTGGCCGTCGGCGACGACATGCTCGATCAGTGCCTCGAGGCCATCGGCAAGTCCGCCAACACGGGGAAGGTGGGCGACGGCAAGGTCTTCGTCACGCCGCTCGGGGAAGTCGTTCGCATCAGAACCGGTGAAACCGGGCCGGACGCCATCTAGGCGGCAGGCACTCAAGGAGACTCACAGTGGAAGACCTGATCCAAACCAACTACGCCATCGACACCTTCTACTTCCTGGTGATGGGCGTCCTGGTCATGTTCATGGCCTGCGGCTTTTCCATGCTCGAGGCGGGCATGGTCCGCGCCAAGAACACGGCGGAAATCCTCACCAAGAACGTCGCGCTCTACTCGATCGCCTGCATCATGTACCTGCTCGTCGGGTATCACATCATGTACGTCGGCGGTACCGAAGCGGGTGGGATCTTCCCGAGCTTCGGCATGCTGCTGCAGCCCGAGAACACCGCGGAAGCGGTCGTCGCGAGCGACGGCGAGACCTACTACTCAGCCCGCTCCGACTACTTCTTCCAGGTCGTCTTCGTGGCCACCGCGATGTCCATCGTCTCCGGCGCCGTCGCGGAGCGCATGAAGCTATGGGCGTTCCTCGGCTTCGCCGTGGTCATGACCGCGATCATCTATCCCGTGCAGGGCATGTGGACGTGGGGCGGCGGCTGGCTCTCCGAGGCCGGCTACTCGGACTTCGCGGGTTCCGGCATCGTGCACATGAGCGGCGCGGCCGCCGCCCTCGCCGGCGTGCTCCTGCTCGGCCCGCGGGCCGGCAAGTACGGCTCCGGCGGACGCGTCAACGCCATCCCGGGCTGCAACATGCCCCTCGCCACCCTCGGCATGTTCGTGCTGTGGTTCGGCTGGTTCGGCTTCAACGGCGGCTCCGAACTCAAGCTCTCTAACGTCGACGAAGCGAACGCCGTGGCGCAGGTGTTCGTCAACACCAACATCGCCGCCTGCGGCGGCCTGGTGGCGGCCCTCGTGCTGGCGCGGCTCTGGTTCGGCAAGGCCGACCTCACCATGGCCCTGAACGGTGCCCTGGCGGGACTCGTGGCCATCACGGCGGATCCCCTGTCCGGATCGGCCTTCTGGTCGATGATCGTCGGCGCGATCGGCGGGCTCATCGTGGTCGCCTCGATCGTGGGCCTCGACAAGCTGAAGATCGACGACCCGGTCGGCGCCATCAGCGTGCACGGCACGTGCGGCATCTGGGGCATCATCGCGGTGGTCTTCAGCAACGACGGCGCCACCATCGGCGGCCAGCTGATCGGCATCGTCGGCATTTTCGGCTGGGTGTTCATCGCGAGCCTGATCGTGTGGGCCATCCTGAAGTACGCGATGGGAATCCGCATCTCCGAAGAGGACGAGGCACTCGGCGCCGACGTTTCCGAGACGGGCATCGAGGCGTATCCGGAGTTCTCGCAAGGATAAGAAAACGGAACATCCTCCCCATGGGGCGCTTCGGCGCCCCTCTTTTTTTCGGGCCTCGCCGATGCCGCCACCCCCGCCCCGACGGTCCCGTAGAATGCGCCCATGAACGCCCATGCGCAGACCGGGGACCTCGACCGGCTCCGGTTCGACAACCGGTTCGCGGCGGAACTCCCGGCCGACCCGGAACCGGACAACTATCGCCGCCAGGTGTCCGGAGCCTGCTATTCGCGCGTACGGCCCGTGGCCGCGGCGGCCCCCCGCCTGGTCGCCTGGTCGCCCGAGGCGGCCGCCGTGCTCGACCTCCCGGCCGAACCACCGGACGCGACCCGGTACGCCGAGGTCTTTGCCGGTAACCGGGCGCTCGATGGCATGGACCCGATCGCCACCTGCTACGGCGGTCACCAGTTCGGGAACTGGGCGGGCCAGCTCGGAGACGGACGCGCCATCAATCTCGGCGAGGCCGTCAACGGCCGCGGCGAGCGCTGGACGCTGCAGCTCAAGGGCGCCGGCCCGACGCCCTACTCCCGGACAGCGGACGGCCTGGCGGTACTACGGTCGTCCCTGCGCGAGTTCCTGTGCAGCGAGGCGATGTTCCACCTCGGGGTCCCGACGACGCGGGCGCTGTCCCTGGCGCTCACCGGAGAAGAGGTCGTTCGCGACATCCTCTACGACGGCCACCCGGCCCCCGAGCCCGGCGCCGTCGTTTGCCGCGTGGCGCCGTCGTTCACCCGTTTCGGCCACTTCGAGATCCTCGCCGCCCGGCGGGATACCGAGCTGCTGCGCCGGCTGCTCGACTTCACCATCGCCACGGACTTTCCGGAACTCGACGGCATCGCCGAACCCCGAGAACGGTACGTGCGCTGGTTCGCCGAGGTCTGTGCCCGCACGGTGACGATGGTCGTGCACTGGATGCGCGTCGGCTTCGTGCATGGCGTGATGAACACGGACAACATGAGCGTGCTCGGCCTCACCATCGACTACGGCCCGTACGGCTGGTTGGAGGGCTACGACCCCGACTGGACCCCCAACACCACGGACGCGGCCACGAAGCGCTACCGGTACGGGCAGCAGCCCGCCGTCGCGCAGTGGAACCTGCTGCAACTCGCGAACGCCATCCTGCCGGCCGTCGGGACCGCCGAGCCCCTCGAAGCGGTGCTCACGGACTTCGCGCGAGAGTACGCCGAGCAATCGGAGGCGATGACCGCTCGGAAGCTGGGCCTCGCGCGCTGCGAGCGCGACCGGGACGAGGCGCTGTTCGGCGAACTCTTCGCGATCCTGGCGGCCGCTGAAACCGACATGACCCTGTTCTTCCGCGACCTGGCGCGCGTCGATCTCGACGACATCGCCATCGAACCCCTGCTCGACGCCTGGTACGACCCGGACGCCCTCACCCCGGCGCTCCGCGAACGCTGCAGGGCGTGGCTCGAGCGCTACGCCGCCCGCGTACGGCAGGACGGTACGCCGGACGCGGTTCGGGTCGGCCGCATGAACGCGGTCAACCCGCGCTTCGTGCCGCGCAACTACCTCGCGCAACAGGCCATCGACCAGGCGGAAGCGGGCGACTATGCAATGCTCCACGAGCTCCTCGACGTGCTGCGCCGGCCGTACGACGAGCAACCCGGCCGGGAGGCGTTCGCGGCCAGGCGACCGGAGTGGGCGCGGCACCGTGCCGGTTGCTCCATGCTCTCCTGCAGTTCCTGAGTCCGTGCGGTACATCAGCACACGCGGCGCGACGCCGGCGCTGTCCTTCGAGGACGCCGTCCTCACCGGCCTCGCCCCCGACGGCGGATTGCTGCTTCCCGAAACGCTGCCCTCTTTCGCCGACCGGCTCGACGCCTGGCGGGGGCTGCCGTTCACGGACCTCGCCGTCGAGGTGTTCGCGCACTTTGCCGACGACATTCCGCCTGCACGACTCCGGGAAATCCTCCGGGAGGCGTACGCGACCTTCAGCCACCCCGAGGTCGTGCCGCTCGTCGATCTCGGCGAGCTGCACGTCATGGAGCTGTTCCACGGGCCCACGCTTGCCTTCAAGGACGTGGCGCTGCAGGTGCTCGGGCGGCTCTTCGAACACATCGTCACGACCCGCCGGACGCGGCTCAACGTGCTGTGCGCCACCAGCGGCGACACGGGCAGTGCCGCCATCGCCGGCGTAAGGGGCCGGGCCAGCATGGGCGTGTTCGTGCTGTACCCGGAAGGCCGCACCAGCGCCCTGCAGGAACTGCAGATGACCACCGTGCCCGACGATAACGTCCACTGCATCGCGATACAGGGGACTTTCGACGATTGCCAGCGCATCGTGAAGGCGATCTTCAACGACCTCGACTTCAAGGCGCGCCACGGGCTCGGCGCCGCCAATTCGGTGAACTGGGCACGGGTACTCGCACAGGCGGTCTACTACCTGCACGGCGCCCTGCGTTTCGACGAACCCGTTTCGTTCAGCGTCCCGACCGGCAACTTCGGCAACATCCTGGCGGGCTATCTCGCCCGCGCGATGGGCGCCCCGATCGACACGCTGGTGCTCGGCACCAACGACAACGACATTCTCGCGCGCTTCTTCGAGACCGGCGTCTACAGTCTCGGGGAAACGCGGCGGACCATCAGCCCGTCCATGGACATACAGGTCGCGAGCAACTTCGAGCGTTTCGTCTACTACCGGCTCGGGTGCGACCCGGGGGCGCTCAACGCCTTCATGACCACCTTCGCGTCCGAGGGCGCGGCCCGCATCGAAGGCGGGATACCGAGCGACGAGGGGATTCTCGCGACGGCCGTGGACGAGCCGGCGACGTTCGCGGCGATGGCCGACCTTTACGCGCGGCGGCGCTACGTGGTCGATCCCCATACCGCCGTCGGCGTCGCTGCCGCGCAGCGCTTCGCCGACCGCCGTCCGATGATCTGCCTGGCCGCGGCCCACCCGGCAAAGTTCCCCGACGCGGTCAACCGGGCCGCCGGCGAGGACATTGCCCGCCACCCGATGCTGGACGGACTCCGGGACCAGCCGGAGCGGAAGACCCTGCTGCCACCGGACATCGAAGCCGTGAAGGCCTTCATCGCACCGAGAGCGGGAGAGGCATGACCCCAGGGGCCGTCAGGGATCCGCGAGCGCCCCGATCGTCGCCGGCAACTGGTCGAGGCGGTGTATCTCCGCACTCGCAACCACCCGCGCGCCGTCGGCGGCGTTGCCGAGATTCACCCAGACCGTGTGCATCCCCACGGCGCGTGCCCCCTCGATGTCGTCCACCGGCTGGTCGCCGACGTGGACCGTCGCCGAGGCGGAAACCCCCGCACGCTCCAGCGCCGCGTGGAACATCGCCGGGTCCGGCTTGCTGGCGCCCACGTCGCCGGCCGTGAACCCGAACGAGAAGTACCGATCGAGCCCCAGGCGCGCGAAATCCGCGTTGCCGTTCGTCAGCGCACCGAGGGTGTAACGCTCGGCGAGAACCGCCAGCGTCGCTAGCGCGCCTTCGTAGTACGAGATCTCGTGACGCAGCCGGAGAAACTCCTCGAACGCGCCCGCCGCCAAGTCCCGGGCCTCTGCCTCCGAGCGTCCGCACCGTCGTATCGCCCGGCGCAGCACCGCGAGCCGCATCTGCGAGACGTCGTGGCCGATGCCGGGCTCGGCCTCGACCACCTCCACGCGCAGCGCCCACAGCGACGCGCTGTCGAAACGCTCGCCGAACTCCGGAACGCGACGCGTCATCCAGTCGCGGCTGCCCAGTTCCGCCCGGCGGATCACGTTGTCCGTCTCCCACAACGTGTTGTCGAGATCGAAGGTGACGAGTTGGATCACTCGTCCCGGGCCCTGGCGCGGGGATGGGCGGCATCGTAGACCTTCGCGAGATGCTGGAAGTCGAGGTGCGTGTAGATCTGCGTCGTCGCGATGTCCGCGTGGCCGAGCAGTTCCTGTACCGCCCGCAGGTCGCCGCTCGACTCGAGGAGGTGGCTCGCGAAGCTGTGGCGGAGCATGTGTGGATGCAGGGCATCGGTCCCGAGTTCCGCCAGGGAAAGCTTCTTCAAGCGCGTCTGCACCGTGCGCGGGCTGATGCGACCCTCGCCGCGTCCGGTGAACAGCGGCGCCGACGCGCCGACGCCCGGCCGCGTCCGGAGCCACGCCGCGATGGCCTCGATCGCGGGCGCGCCGAGCGGCACGATGCGCGTCTTGTTGCCCTTCCCCGTCACGGTCGCGAAGCCGTTGGCGAGGTCGATGTCCCTGAGGTCGATGCCGACGAGTTCCGCGAGACGCACGCCGCAACCGTACAGCACTTCGAGCATGGCGCGGTCCCGCAATTGCGTCTTCGACTTCGGTTTCCCGTCGAAGAGCCTGGCGGTCCGGTCGATGTCCAGGGCCTTCGGCAGCGGCCGGCCGCGTTTCGGTCCGACGATGCCCGCCGCCGGATTCGCCGCGAGCACCTCGTGCCGCACGGCGAACGCGAAAAACGCGCGCACGCTCGACAGCACCCGGGCGATCGTGCGCGGCGAGCGGCCCTTCGCGTGCAGGCGGCCGAGATGTCCGCGGACGTGCGATGGCTGGCAAGACTCCCAGTCGCCGTCGAGAGTCGTGCGGAAGGCCAGGAGGTCGCGCCGGTAGGCGTCGATCGTGTGCGCGGAACAGCGCTTCTCGTGGACGAGGTGGTCCAGGTAACGCTCCAGCAGCGGATCGCCGTGCCCGCCTGAGGTGGCATCGCCGCGACGCGCGCGAGGGGAGTTGGGCTCCGTGCTCATCGGACGGTGATCGCCAGGGGATTTCCGCAGATGCGACGGTCGGCGGTGAGCAGCTTGAAAGATCCTCTTCCTGCGCCTGAACGAGGGGCAGCTCGTCAGACCTCGAGTCGAAGGAACCGGCACGGCGCACTATGCGGCAGCAGTGCCCGGCATTCAAGACTGCAATGTGGTCGCGCTGTGGTCACGCCCGTATCTGACCGTCGTAGATCTGTGCCGCGGGACCGGCCATCGTCACGGGATCGCCTGCCCCGGGCCAACGCAGCTCGACCTCACCCCCCCGGAGCGAGATCGTGACCTCGGCGTCGAGCCGGCCCGTGAGCCTGCCCACCACCATGGCCGCGCAGGCTCCGCTGCCACATGCGCGGGTTTCCCCGACGCCACGCTCGTAGACGCGCAACCGGGCGAAGTCGCGCTCGACCACCTGGAGGAAGCCCACGTTCACCCCTTCCGGAAACGCCGGCAACGACTGCACCCGCGTACCGAGCCTCTTGACCGGGGCGCTCACGATCTCGTCCACCTCGACGACGGCATGGGGATTGCCGATCGACACGGGCGCCACCACGACGGACCCGCCGTCGGTCTCCAGGCGGTGGCGCACGGCGTCACCCAACGGCTCGGCCAGTTCCGACAGGAAGGGCACGTCGGCGGGCGTGAGCCCAGGGACCCCCATTTCCACCTCGACACGGTCGTCCCCGAGCATCCGGGTACGGATGAAGCCGCTCGCGGTCTGCAGCGTCAGGGACTGCTTGACGGTCAGCCCGTGCTCCGCTACGAAACGGGCGAAGCACCGCGCTCCGTTGCCGCACTGCTCGGCCTCGCTGCCGTCGCGGTTGAAGATGCGGTAGCCGAAATCCGCGTTCGGCTCCGACGGCGGCAGCACGGCGAGCAACTGGTCGAAGCCGATTCCGGTGCGCCGGTCGCTCCAGCGCCGGATCTCCTCCCCGCGCAACTCCACGTTCTGGGTGACGAGATCGACCACCATGAAGTCGTTGCCGAGACCATGCATCTTGGAGAAGCGCAGCTTGGTCATTCCGCTTCCCCTTCGAGCGCCACCTGGTCACGGAGCGTCTCCCGCCGCCGCACGACGCGGAAGTCGCCGCCTTGCACGAGGATCTCGGGCGCGCGCCCGCGACCGTTGTAGTTGGAGCTCAGCACCATGCCGTACGCACCGGCGCCAAACACCGCCAGCAGGGCGCCTTCCGTCAGCGCCAGGTCGCGGTCCAGGGCCAGGAAGTCCCCCGTCTCGCAGACCGGGCCGACGATGTCCCAGCGTAGCGGCTCGGCATCGCCCGGCTCCACCGGCTCCACCGCGTGGTGCGCCTCGTACAGCGCCGGGCGGATGAGGTCGTTCATCGCCGCGTCGACGACCGCGAAGTTCCGGTGTCCGTCTGCGCTCGCCGGCTTTAGGTACTCCACCCGCGTGAGCAGCACGCCGGCCTCGGCCACGAGATAGCGCCCGGGCTCGACGATCAGTTCGAGGCCCCGGGCGAAGACCGCCGCGGCGATCTCGCGTCCGTAGGCTTCCACGTCCAGGCCCGGCTCATCGTCATACCGGACGCCGAATCCACCGCCGAGGTCCACGTGGTCGACCACGATACCCTCCGCCGCCAGGGCGTCCACGATGCCGAGCAGCCGATCGCGCGCGGCCGCATAGGGTCCGACATCGGCGATCTGCGATCCGATATGGCAGTCGATGCCGCGCACTTCCAGCGCATCCGACGCCGCTGCATGACGGTACATCTCGAGCGCGGTGGCCTCCGCCACGCCAAACTTGTCGTCCCTGCGCCCCGTCGAGATGTAGCGATGCGTCCCCGCGTCCACGTCGGGATTCACGCGCACGGAGACCGGCGCGACGAGGGACAGGAGCCTCGCCCGGGCCTCGAGCCGCCGGAGTTCGGCCGCGCTCTCCACGTTGAAGCAGCGGATGCCCGCCTTGAGGGCGAAATCGATCTCCACCACGGACTTGCCGACGCCCGAGAAGACGATGTCCGCGGCGGCGCCGCCGGCCCGCAGCACCCGCTGGAGTTCGCCCGCCGACACGATGTCGAAGCCGGCCCCGAGATCCCGCATCAGCCGCAGGATCGACAGGTTGGCGTTCGCCTTGACGGCGTAGCAGATGCGGACCCGACCGCCCCGGAGAGCTTGGGAGAGGCGCTGATAACGGGCCTCGATGGCCGCCGTCGAATAGACGTAGGCGGGCGTGCCCGCGGCGTCGGCTATGGCGCTGAAGGGAACGTCTTCGACCCCGATGGCGTTGTCGATGCGACCGAACATGCTGCGCTGCGTCTCTCTTCAGGGGACTCTTCCGGGAGCTCGTTCGGGAGGTACAGCGGGCCATTGTGGCCGCACGTCGCGGCCATCGCACACCACGCCGCCGCGAGGATCCAGCGCATGCGAACCCGTTGCCGTCCCGGAGATCCGGAAGCCGCGCAGTATAGCGCCCCTCACCCGGAGCCGACCTCCTCCCCGCCGTGAGACAACCGTGAGACGCCGGCCGGCTCTTCAGATGCGCGCGCGGGCCGCCGCGGCCGCCGCGCGCACCCGTTCGGGCGCGGTACCTCCGGGATGGTCCCGCGCCGCCAGCGATCCCTCGAGCGACAGCACGTCGTACACGTCCTCGGCGATCGCGGGGTGGAAGCGGCGCAACTCCTCGAGCGGCACGTCCGCCAGCGCCGCCCCGGCCTCCTGGGCGTGCCGCACCACCGCGCCCACCGCGGCGTAGGCGTCGCGAAACGGCAGGCCGATCTTGACGAGATAGTCGGCCAGGTCCGTGGCGGTGGCGTAGCCGAGTTCGGCGGCCCTGCGCATCGCGGCCGTGTCCGGCTGCAGGGCGCCCACGATGTCGCGCATGGCGGCCAGGCAGTCGCGGGTGGTCGCGGCGGTGTCGAACACCGGCTCCTTGTCTTCCTGGTTGTCCCGGTTGTAGGCAAGGGGCTGGCCCTTCATCAGCACCAGGAGCCCCATCAGGTGACCGACGACGCGACCGGCCTTGCCGCGCACCAGTTCCGGCACGTCCGGGTTCTTCTTCTGCGGCATGATGCTCGACCCGGTGCAGAACGCGTCCGGGAGTTCGACGAAGCCGAATTGCTGCGAGGTCCAGATCACCAGCTCCTCGCACCAGCGTGACAGGTGGACCGCCGTGAGCGATGCCGCCGCGCAGAACTCGACCGCGAAATCGCGGTCGCTCACGGCGTCGAGGGAGTTGGCGGCCACGCCATCGAAGCCCAGCGCCGCCGCGGTCGCCGCACGGTCGATGGGGAACGTCGTGCCCGCGAGGGCCGCCGCGCCGAGGGGCGACACGTTCAGCCGGACGCGACAGTCCGCAAACCGTGCCCGGTCGCGATGCGCCATCTCGAACCACGCGAGCATGTGATGGCCGAACGTGACGGGCTGCGCGGTCTGCAGGTGCGTGAAGCCCGGCATCGGATCGGCCGCATGGCGCTCGGCGAGATCGACCAGGCGGGACATGATCTCGCCGAGGAGGACCATGACGGCGTCGATCTCGTCGCGCAGGTAGAGGCGCAGGTCCGTGGCCACCTGGTCGTTGCGCGAACGCCCCGTGTGCAGCTTCTTGCCGGCGTCCCCGATGCGCTCGGTCAGGCGCGCCTCGATGTTCATGTGAACATCCTCGAGGGACGTCGACCACTCGAAGTTCCCGGCCTCGATGTCCGCCTCGATGGCCGTGAGCCCGCCGACGATGGCGCGGCACTCCGCATCCGTCAGGACGCCGGCGGCGGCCAGCATCTCGGCATGGGCGATCGAGCCGCGCAGGTCGTATCGGTAGAGCAGCCGGTCGAACTCCACCGAGGCCGTGAACCGTTCCACGCCCGCGTCGGTGCGTTCCGCGAAGCGGCCACGCAACAGCCTGTCGTTCTCGCCCATCGGCAGCGTCTTCCTGGCGTCTTGGGGGACGCACTCCGTCTATACTGGCACTTTCGGCTTGCAGGCTCCAAACACTCGGGAGCACCCGGGAGAACCCGGGAGCCGCCAGATGCGCACACGACCCCCGTCCCACGTCACGATCGCCACCCGCGCCAGCCCCCTCGCCCTGTGGCAAGCGGAGCGGGCGCGGACGCTCATCGCCCGGGCGACCGGCGCGACGGTCGACCTCGTCGCCCTCACGACCGAGGGGGACCGCAAGCGCGGAACACTGGCCGAGTCCGGCGGCAAGGGTCTCTTCGTCAAGGAACTCGAGACCGCCCTTGCCGAGGATCGGGCGGACATCGCCGTGCACAGCATGAAGGACATGCCGGCGACTCTGCCGGCAGGCTTCGCGGTCACCACGATCGGGGACAGGGCCGATCCGCGGGACGCTCTCGTCGCCGCATCATGCACGTTCGACACGCTGCCGGACGGCGCGCGCGTAGGCTCGTCGAGCCCGCGGCGCAGGGCGCAGCTCCTGTTCGCGCGGCCGGACCTGGTGGTGTTGCCGGTGCGGGGCAACGTCGGGACCCGGCTCGCCAGGCTCGACGCCGGCGACGTCGACGCGCTGGTCCTGGCCTGCGCCGGGCTGGACCGCCTGGGGCTCGGCGAACGCATCAGCCAGCGGCTCTCGACCGACCTCTGCCTGCCGGCGCCGGGACAGGGCGCTCTCGCCGCCGAGTACCCGGCCGGCCGCAAGGACCTCGCCCACCTCCTGGCGCCCACCGTGGACCCCGCGACCGAGCGGGCGGTCATCGCGGAGCGGGCCGTGACGCGCGCGCTCGGCGCCGACTGCACGACGCCCCTCGGGGCGTACGCGACGCTCGACGGGGAGCGCATCGCATTGCGTGCAACGCTCCTGCGGCCCGAGGGGGAACACACGTGGTCGGTCGCGGAGAGCGGCGCGGACCCCATTGCGCTGGGGGAACGGCTTGCCGATGCCCTGTTCCGCCTCGGCGCCACCGTCTCGCTCGTCTGACGGCCGCCGCCGAAGGAGCCCGATGCGCATTTGGGTGACGCGGACCGAACCCGGCGCCTCCCGCCTCGCCGGGGCCCTCGAAGCCGTCGGCCACGAGGCCTGGCTACGGCCCGTCCTGCGCATCGAGCAGGTGCCGACCCCCCCGCCCGGCGGCGCATTCGACCTGACGGTCTTCCTGTCCGAACATGCCGTCCACGGCGCCTTCGCCAACGGTTGGGTCACGACGCCGGCGCTTGCCATCGGTCCGGGAACCCAGGCCGCCCTGGCCGGGTACGGCATACCTGCCACGGTCCCGAATGCCGCCTCGTCCGAAGGCATCGCCGAGTTCCTCGCCGGCGATCCTCCCGCGCGCGTGCTGCTCGCCGCGGGCGAAGGTGGACGCAACGTCCTGGCGGGACTCCTCGGCGAGCGCGGCTCGACGGTGGCCGAGTGGGACCTGTACCGGCGCCTGCCGGTCCGCGAGCCGCCGCCACCGCACGTGCGCATCGACGCGATCGTCGCCGGCAGTACCGGCGGATTGCGGGTCGCGGCAGACCTGTGGTTTGCTTCCGGGCAAAGCGCCGCGACGCCACTGGTTGCGCCGTCGGTTCGGATCGGGGACGCCGCGCGCGCGCTCGGTTTCGAGCACGTGTTCGTCAGCTCCGGCGCGGACGCGGACGCGACGGTCGCCACGCTCGGCGCCATCGCCAGCGGGAGAGGACCTTCTTGAGCGAAGAGGCACAGACGGAACCGGTCGCGGGGGCCCTCGAGGACACCGATCCACCGAGGCGCGGGTCGCGCGGGTTCGTCACCGCGCTGCTCACCCTCCTGTCACTCGCGGCCCTGGCCCTCGGCGGCTACCTGTTCTGGCGTGTCGAATGGGCGAATCCGGCCACGGCGGTCGAAACCCGTCTCAGCGACCGGGTCGAACGACTCCGGACCACGGTGGACGACGCGCGCACCGCCTCGGCAGCCGGCCTGGCGTCGCGGATCGCGGAACTCGGGGAGACGCTCGCCCAACAGGGCGATGCCCTCGACGCCACCCGGACGGCGCTGGCCGACGCCGTGGCCGAGCAGCGTCGACAGGCTCCTCCGGACGCGAGGGACTGGCGGCTCGCGGAGGTCGAGTACCTGCTGCGGGTCGCCAACAACCGCCTGCTCCTGGAACGGGATGCGGCGACCGCGGAACGGCTGCTCCGCGCCGCGGACGCGATCCTGGAGGAACTCGACGACTACGCGCTGTTCGAGGTCCGCGGCCTGCTCGCCGAAGAACGCCTCGCGCTCCGCGAGGCCGGGGGCGCGAACACGCAGACCCTGTTCCTCCGCCTCGAGGCGGTCAAGGACGGCCTCGGCGAGCTGCCCGCACGCGCGCCGGAGTACTTCGGCGCGCGTGCCGCCGAGGCCACGGCCGAGCCCGCATCCAGGGACGAGGAACCGGGGTCCGCGTGGACGGCGCTTCTCGACCGGCTCTCGAACCTGTACGAGTTCCGCACCCGCGAGGGCGTCGCGCCGCGTCCCCTGCTCCGGCCGGACGAGGCCGTCTACCTCGAGTTCAACCTGAGGCTCGCCTTCGAGCGCGCCCAGCTCGGCGCCCTGCGCAACGACCAGCTCCTGTACGGCAGGAGCCTCGAGTCCGCCCGGCGGTGGATCGACGCAAACCTCGACCCGGAGAGTCCCGCCGTGCAGGGTGTGCGTCAGGAAGTCGACGCACTGCTGCGATTCGACGTGGAGGCATCCCTGCCGGACATCTCGCGATCGCTCGTCCGCCTGCGGGAACTCGCCCCCGTCGCACTGACTCCGGGTCCGGAACGCACCCCGTGACCGCGCGGGGCCTCCTGCTCCTGCTGGTTGCCGTCGCCGCCGGTGCGGCGTTCGGCCTGCTGGCGTTGCGCGATCCGGGTTACGTGCTCGTCTCCTACGGCAACCACACCCTCGAGACCAGCGTGTGGTTCGCCGTCGTGGCCCTCGGGCTCCTCGCGGTCGCCGCCGCCCTCGTGGCGACCGTCCTGCGCCGCTCCCTGCGGAGTCGCTCCCGGCTGTCGGCCTGGTCCAGGGAGCGGCGCTTGCGCACCGCCCACGCGGAGACGGTGCGCGGCTTCACGCAACTGGCCGAGGGCGATTTCGCCACGGCCAGGAGCACGCTCGAGGAAGCCGCCGACCGCGTCGAGACACCCTTCGTGAACCTGCTCTCCTCCGCGCTGGCAGCCCATGCCGCGGGGGATGCTGCTGAGTGCGAGCGGCTCCTCGAGTCCGCCGGGGAAGCCGCTCCCGGGGCCGTCACCGCCGTCGCCCTGACCCGGGCAAGGCTGCAGGGCGCGGCCGGCGAGTGGCGTGCGTGCCGGACAACGCTGGAGCCCCTCCTGGCCGAACATCCCCGACATCCTGGCGTACTGCGCCTGGCACTCGAGTGCGCGGAGCAGCTCTCGGACTGGGAAACGGCGCTGGACCTGGTATCACGGTCAAAGAAGGCACGCACCGGCGACGCCGCGGCCCTGGAGCGCACCGCGCGCATCGCGTGGCGCGGGCGCCTGACCGCCAGCCGCGGCAGCGCAACCGCCGCCGACCATGCGCGCCGCACCTGGAGGACCGTGCCAAGGGAACTGCGGAACGACCGGCTACTGGTGCGCGCTTACGCCGAAACGCTCCTCTCGGGCGGCGATGTCGACAGCGCGGAGACGGTGCTGCGCTCCACCATCTCGGGCGCTTTCGACCCCGGCCTCGTCGAACTCTACGGCCGCCTGCGTTCCGGCCGGCCCGGCCGGCAACTCGACGCCGCCGCGGGGTGGCTGGAGGCGCACCCGGACGATCCCGCCTTGCTGTTGGCGCTCGGGCGCCTCGCCATCGCCAGCGAGGCGCCGGACCGCGCCCGCACGTACCTGGAATCGTGCATCGCGCTGTCCCCCAGCGCCGCGGCGCGTGGTGAACTGGCGGGCATCTACCTCGCCACCGGCGACGTGGCGCAGGGTCGGCGCCTGCTCGAGCAGGCGCTCGACGACGACGGGAGTTCCGAGATCAGCGGCCGCGCATCTGGTTGAAGAACTCCTCGTTGCGCTTGGTGTCCTTCAGCTTGTCCACCATGAATTCGATGGCGGCGATGTCGTCCATGTCGTGCAGGAGCTTGCGGAGGATCCACACGCGCTGCAGCTCGGCCTCGCCCATCAGCAACTCCTCGCGGCGGGTGGCGGAACGGCGGATGTTGATGGCGGGATACACGCGTTTCTCGGCGATCTTGCGTTCGAGGTGCAGCTCCATGTTGCCGGTGCCCTTGAACTCCTCGTAGATCACTTCGTCCATCTTGGACCCCGTGTCGATCAGTGCGGTCGCGATGATCGACAGGCTGCCGCCCTCCTCGATGTTGCGCGCGGCGCCGAAGAACCGCTTCGGACGCTCGAGGGCGTGCGCGTCGACGCCACCGGTCAGGACCTTGCCCGAAGAGGGGACGATGGTGTTGTAGGCACGGGCGAGCCGCGTGATCGAGTCGAGCAGGATCACGACGTCCTTCTGGTGCTCGACGAGACGCTTCGCCTTCTCGATGACCATTTCCGCGACCTGCACGTGGCGCGACGGCGGCTCGTCGAAGGTGCTTGCGACGACCTCCGCGTCCACGACCGTCCGCTCCATGTCCGTCACTTCCTCCGGCCGCTCGTCGATGAGCAGCACGAGGACGATCGCTTCGGGATTGTTGGCGCAGATGGACTGGGCGACGTTCTGCAGGATGATGGTCTTGCCGGCCTTCGGCGGCGACACGATCAGGCCCCGCTGGCCCTTTCCGACGGGCGAGATCAGGTCGATGATGCGCGCGGTCAGGTCCGCCGTGCTGCCGTTGCCGCGTTCCAGGGTGAAACGTTCGTCCGGGAACAGCGGCGTCAGGTTCTCGAACAGGATCTTGTGCTTGCGGGTGTTCGGTTCGCTGAAGTTGATCTCGTCGACCTTCAGCAGCGCGAAGTAGCGCTCGCCCTCCTTGGGCGGGCGGATCTTGCCGGCGATGCTGTCGCCGGTCCTCAGGTTGAAGCGGCGGATCTGGCTCGGCGACACGTAGATGTCGTCCGGACCCGCGAGGTAGGAGCTACCGGGGGAGCGCAGGAATCCGAAGCCGTCCTGGAGGATCTCCAGGACCCCTTCGCCGTAGATGTCGTCGCCGTTCTTGGCGTGCTTGCGGAGGATGGCCGCGATGACTTCCTGCTTGCGCGAGCGCGCGAGGTTCTCCAGGCCCATCTCGCGGGCCATGTCGACCAGTTGCGGGACCGGTCTGCTCTTGAGGTCTGTAAGGTTCATTAGCCTCTGTTGGGTTGTCGCGCAAGCGTGACTTGCGGGTTCGAGAGGTGCGGAAGTCGCGTGGCTATGCGCGCGAGTTCCTGTCGGAGACGCCCCGGATCGCGGAACGTCTTTCGACTCTATCACCGTGGTGGCGGTGCGTCCAGCGGTCAGGTTGGGCGGCTGGGCAGGCAGCGGCTACGGCCGGGCGCCGGTAGCCGCGCTCTTGGTGCGCCAGGAGTCCTGCTGTGGCGGCGGCCGGGGCACGCCGGTAACTCCGGGCCGGCGAGGGGTCAGATGTTGCTGTCGAGGAAGGCGGCGAGCTGCGACTTCGACAGCGCGCCGACCTTGGTGGCTTCGACTTCGCCGTTGCGGAACAGCATGAGCGTGGGAATGCCCCGGATGCCGTAGCGCGGGGGCGTCTGGGCGTTGTCGTCGATATCCAGCTTGCAGACCTTGATGCGGTCGGCGTACTCGTCGGCGATCTCTTCGAGGATCGGCGCGATCATCTTGCAGGGGCCGCACCATTCGGCCCAGTAGTCGACCAGGACGGGGCGGTCGGCGCCCAGCACCGCCGTCTCGAACGACGCGTCCGTGACGTGCTGAATGTTCTCGCTCATTGCTGTCTCCTTTTTGGGCTTCCCTCGACGCTTCCCTTCACGCTCCCTTGGCGGGAGCCGCGAGTTTATCAGGTGCCCCCGAGACGTTCAGCGGCTCGCTTGCCGAAATAGGTCAGTATTCCGTCGGCGCCCGCCCGCTTGAGGCACACGAGCGACTCCATGATCACCCGTTCGTCCAGCCAGCCCTGCTGGACCGCCGCCATGTGCATCGCGTATTCGCCGCTCACCTGGTACGCGAACGTCGGTGCGCCGAAGCGGTCCTTCACGCGCCGGATGATGTCGAGGTAGGGCATGCCCGGCTTGACCATCACCATGTCGGCGCCCTCCGCGAGGTCGAGGGCGATCTCGTGCAGCGCTTCGTCGCTGTTGGCCGGGTCCATCTGGTAGGTCGCCTTGTCGCCCTTGCCGAGGAGGGACGCCGATCCGACCGCGTCCCGAAACGGGCCGTAGTAGCCCGAGGCGTACTTCGCGGAGTACGCCATGATGCGGGTGTTGACCAAGCCCTCGCTCTCCAGCATCCCCCGGATCGCGCCGACGCGGCCGTCCATCATGTCCGATGGCGCGATGACGTCGGAGCCCGCGTGCGCGCACACCCGGGCCTGCTCGCAGAGGATCTCCACCGACGGATCGTTCAGGACGTATCCGTCCGCGTCGATCACGCCGTCCTGGCCGTGGCTGGTGTACGGATCGAGGGCCGCGTCGGTAACGATCCCGAGTTCGGGCGCCGCCGCCTTGACGGCCGCCACCGCGCGGGGAATCAGGCCGTCCGGGTTGCACGCCTCGCGGCCGTCCGCGGTTTTCTGTTCCGGCGGAATCTTGGGGAACAGCGCGATCGCGGGCAGGTTCAGATCGACCAGTCCCGCGACCTCTTCCACCAGCAGGTCGACCGTCAGCCGCTCGATGCCCGGCATCGACTCGACCGGCTCCCGCGTGTTCGCCCCTTCGATGACGAAGACCGGGTAGATCAGGTCGTTGACCGTCAGCTCGGTTTCGCGCGTCAGCCGGCGCGAGAATGCGTCGCGGCGGTTGCGGCGCATGCGGGTCGTCGGGTAGCTGCGAGGCACGGGAATCCCCAGGTCGCCAGGAAGCCCGCGAGTGTAGCAATTCGGCGCCAGGCGCCGGGCGGTGGCGGCGGGCTCCGGTGGTACCATCACCCTTCGCGACAACACCGCGCGCCGTCAGCCCCCGGGGGCATGACACGGCCGGCGCGATCCAGGAGTCACCAGGGGGAGTATCGGGAATGAAGTTCGGCATCTTCTACGAGCATCAACTGCCGCGGCCTTGGAGCGACGGCGTCGAGCAGCAACTCTTCAACGAGGCGCTGGAGCAGGTCGAAGTGGCGGACAAGCTCGGCATCGACTTCGCGTGGGAGGTGGAGCACCACTTCCTCGAGGAGTACTCGCATTCCTCGGCCCCGGAAGTGTTCCTCGCCGCCTGCTCGCAGCGCACGAAGAACATCCGCCTCGGACACGGCATCCGCCAGGTGATCCCGGGCTACAACCACCCCGCCCGCACCGCGGAAGTCATCGCGACCCTCGACCTGGTCTCGAACGGCCGCGTCGAGTTCGGCACCGGCGAGTCGTCGGCGGAACTCGAGCTTGGGGGCTTCCAGGTCCCCGTCGACCGCAAGCGCCGCATCTTCCTGGAGTCCGTCGAGCACATCTGCAACATGCTCGCGATGGATCCCTATCCGGGCTACAAGGGGCAGTACTTCGAGATGCCCTGCCGGAACGTCGTGCCGAAGCCCGTGCAGCGGCCCCACCCGCCGCTGTGGGTGGCGTGCTCGCAGCGCGAAACGATCCGCATGGCGGCGCGCCTCGGCATCGGCGCGCTGACCTTCGCCTTCGTCGACCCGGCGGAAGCGACCGAGTGGGTGGAGGAGTACTACTCCATCATCAAGAGCGACCAGTGCGTGCCCATCGGCCACACCGTCAACGCCAACATCTGCATGGTCTCGAGCTTCTCCTGCCACCACGACCGCGAGACCGCGATCCAGCGCGGGCTCGAGGGCTTCGAGTTCTTCGGCTTCGCCCTCGGCAGCCTCTACGCCTTCGGCGAACACAAGCCGGGACGCACCAACCTGTGGGAGCAGTTCCACCAGGTACGCAAGAGAAGCGCGGAGGAAGCCGAGATCGGCGGCCAACTGTCCGGCAGCCGGGGCGGCATCGGGACACCCGACGACCTGCGCGAGCACCTGCTCAAGTTCGAGGAGCGGGGCGTCGACCAGGTGACCTTCATCCAGCAGGCCGGCCGCAACCGGCACGAGCACATCTGCGAGTCCCTGGAGATCTTCGCGGCGGAGGTCATGCCGGAGTTCAAGGAGCGCGAGGTCGAGCGCGAGCGAAAGAAGGCGGAGGAACTCGCCCCGTACATCGAGGCCGCGCTAGCCCGCAAGGTCCCGATGGCCGAACTCGCAGACGAGGACATCCCCGTCTTCAAGTCCCTCGGGCGCCAGGTGAGCGAAGTCTCCGAATCGGAGCGTTCGATCTACGAACGGCCGGCGGCGGGTTGAAGGCCGCTCATCCGGCGATGGCCCCGATACGCGACAGGGAGTGCTCGAGCTCCTGCTTCTGGCACTCGGTGTCCCCGCCCTCTCTTGGGTACATCCCGGCAGTTCGCCCCTCGTGATCAGGGCCTTGGTGGGATTCCTGCGACGCTGTTGGCGCGGAGGCGAGGCACGTTGGCGCGAGTCAGTGGTGCAGCAGATCGGGGCAGAGGTCCGCGTCGTCCAACCGCCCACCCACCGAAGGGGGGATGACGGCGGCCACCCTGTTCAGTCCGAGTTCTCCGTTGACAACGCCGCCTGACGCAAGACGAGCTGCGTTGCGTCTTCGGCCAGATCAGGAGGGTAGCCGTACTTTGCGAGCAGCCGGCGAACATTGCGCCGCAGGTTCGCCCGTACTGACTCGCGCTGGGTCCAGTCGAGCTTGGGCATGCTCTTGACCATTTCGGTCAGTTTCCGGGCCATGAGACACAGCGTATCGTTCTGCATCGCTGCTCTGGCTGAGCTGTTCTCCGCCAAGGCGTCGTAGAAGGCAGTTTCCGCGCCGCTCAGGCCGAGGTCATCGCCGTGCTGCTGCGCGTCTCGAAGGCTCTTCGCCAAGTCGATCAGCCGCGAGATCATCTCTGCGGTGGTAATCGCCCTGTTCGTATAGCGCAGCATCGCGTCTTCGAGCGCCTTGCGAAATTTGCGGCTCTGGACAATGTTCGTCCGCTCCGTGGTGCGAATCTGGTCGTTGAGCAGCTTGCGCAGTGTCTCCAAGGCCAGGTTCTTCTGCTCCAGCGCCGCCACCCTACCGAGGAACTCATCGCCAAGGATGTCGAGGCGGGCGTCCGACAGCCCCGCGGCGGCGAACAGGTCGATCACATCGTCGGCATCGACCGCGCCGCCGATTACCTGGCGCACGGCGGCGTCGATGTCGCGCTGCCGAGCGTGACCGGCGCCACCGCCGGCATGGTCGGCCAATCGTTTGCGAATCATGGCCATCAGGCGCTGGAAGAAAGCGAGGTGCGGCGTGATGGCCTCGGTCTCCGGGCGTGGAACCGCCAGCGCGAAGGCCGCCGCCAGTTCCTTGACCAGGGTGCGCAGGCGCTTCCAGCCGTCGTTCTGTCCGAAGACGTGATCGACCGCGCGCAGATACACCACAAGTACGGCTTGCGGCTTGGCGTCGAGCGCCTGCTCGTAGTCGCAACCGTGGAAGAAGCCACGTAGTTTCTCGAAGGCCGCTTGCATGGCTGGCACTGCCTCGTCCTGTACCTTCCTGACCGCCTCACCCGTGCCGCCGGCTTGGGTGTAAGTCGCGAGAGCATCTGCCAATTGGTCGGCCAAGCCCAGCAGATCCACGATCAATCCACCGGGCTTGTCGCCGTAGACGCGATTCACGCGCGCGATGGCCTGCATCAGATTGTGCCCGGCCAGCGGCTTGTCCAGATACATGGTGTGCGCCGGAGGGCAGTCGAAGCCGGTCAGCCACATGTCGCAGACGATGACCAGGCGCAGATCGTCGTGGGGGGCCTTGAAGCGCTCCGCCAGACGCGTGCGGGCGGCCTTGGTGCGCACGTGGTTCCTAAGCGGCTCGGGATCTTCGTTGGTGCCGGTCACGACCACCTTCATCGCCCCCCTGCCGTCGTCGGCATCGTGCCAGTCAGGGCGTATCGTGCGGATCGCCTCGTAGAGCCGCGCGGCGATGTCACGGCTCATGGTCACCACCATCGCCTTGCCTTCCATCGCGGCGCGGCGCTTCTCCCAGTGCTCGACGATGAAGGCCGCCAGGCGTTGGATGCGCTCTTGGGCGCCCACCAGGGATTCCAGCGGTACTCGGATATTGTCCTCTGCCCCCTCCCCGCCACGGTCGCCATCGGCAACGTATTCGACCTTTTCCTCGGCAACGCGCACGCCCTCCTCGTCCACCTTCAGCTTGATGATTCGGGATTCGTAGTAGAGCGGTCGGGTGGCGTTGTCCTCGACGGCTTGACGGATGTCGTAGACGTCCGCGTACTCGCCGAAAACGTGAATCGTGTTCTTGTCGTCGCGCTCCAGTGGCGTGCCAGTGAAGCCGACGAAGGTGGCGTTGGGCAACGCCTCGCGCATCCAGCGGGCACCGCCCTCGACGAAGCCGTACTGGCTGCGGTGTGCCTCGTCCGCCATGACGACCACGTTCGAGCGCTCCGAGACCACGCCGTGCGCCTCGGCGAACTTCTGGATCGTCGTAAACACGACCCCACCCGCTGCGCGGTCGAGTAGCGCCTTGAGATGCTCCCGGCTCACGGCCTGCACCGGATCATGCCGAAGCAGCGTACGCCCGTCGGCAAATGTGTCAAAAAGCTGATCGTCCAGATCGTTACGGTCGGTGACCATTATGATCGTGGGGTTGGTCATGCGTGGCTCTCGGATCAGCCCCCCGGCCAACATCAACATGGTCAGCGACTTGCCTGAACCCTGGGTGTGCCAGATCACGCCCCCGCGACCGTCGCCCGTACCGGACGGCGGCTTGAGACGCGCAAGCACGCTGGCGCGCGCCTTGTGCACCGCACGGAACTGGTGGTATCCGGCGATCTTCTTTGCGGTCTCACCGCGCTCGTTCTCCTCGAAGGCGACGCAGGTCTGCAGGTAGTCGACCAACGTCCGCGGATCGAACAGGCCCCTGATTAGGGCCTCCAGCGTCGGTGCGCCGCCACCCTTACGATCTCCAATCGGGCGCCAAGGCATGAAGCGGCTATGCCCGCTGGTGATCGAGCCGACGCGCGTCAGCATGCCGTCCGAAACCACCAGCACCAGGTTCGACACGAACAGCTCGGGGGCCGTCTCCATGTAGCGGTTGAGCTGATCGATGGCCACACCCGGGTTTGCCTGGGTATCGGTCGGGTCTTTCAGCTCGATCAACGCGATCGGCAGTCCGTTCAAGAACACTGTCAGATCCGGGCGGATGATCTTGCCCGAAGCTCCCGCGACGCTGAGCTGGCGCAGTACGAGTAGGTCGTTCGCGGCCGGGTTATCGAAGTCGACCAGTCGCGCGCGGCCACCGCGCTTCTCGCCGCTGTCCGACTCCTGGTACTCGATCTCGACGCCATCGGTAACCAGCGCGTGAAACCATCGGTTGTTCTGTATCAGCGTCGGGTGCGGCGGGCGCGACAGAATGCGCACGACCTCGTCGATGGTGTCGTGTGGCAGCTCTGGGTTGAGACGACGAACGACACCGTTCAGTATCGTGGTCAGAATCACGCTTCCCGGTCCGAACTGACGCTCTTCCGTCAGTTCGGATGCCAACATGACGGGAATCCTTACGGATTCGAACCACGCAGCGGCAGCGAGTTCTGCAGTCCGTTCATCCATCGGAGTCCTCCGACATGCTCTCGCCTTCCGCGAGTTCCTCATTCTCCGCTTCCGATCGGTTTCTGAATTCCACCAAGCTCTTGCGATAGGCCAGCCGATCCTGGTGATGAAGCGCCTGACTCGCACTGATTGGAACCTCTTCGATCTCGATGCCCGAGTACTTGGCGTCAAGATAGCTGTCGAAGTCCGTATGAACTCCGAATCTCAAGTGGTTGACCGGATCGCGACCGACCTGCTCTTGGTGCAGCCGGAACATGAGCCCGACCGCCACATCGACCGCTGTCGCGGTCAGCATCGCATAATCGACGGAAAGCACAGGTTCCAGCGCGTCCCGACCATGGGGCCCGACACCCTGGCTGTTGCGCAAGGCCACGACTCCGTCGACCATTGAGTTCAGCCCCCGCAGAATGCTAGCAACCCCATCTTCAGCCGCCTTGTTGTCCGGATCCACCGCAGTAAGCTGCAATGTGTTGACTGCTTGCGTCATGAGCCAGTTCGGCCGCGAGTTCGGCGGAACCTCCTTGCCGCGGTCCACCAAAATCGTGACACATACCGTTTCGAGTAGGCCCCGGCAGTGTGTGAATGCAATGCCAGGTTCGTCGTGGATTGTCCGTTCGATGACCTCGACTGCAGGTCGCAACGATGTTGAGGCCGGATACCGTCCGAAAAGTTGGCGACAGCTATGGAGTTCGAAGGGCCGGTCAGGACTCAACTTCGGCCCCTCCATCCACACGTACCCGCACTTTGCCAGACAGCAACTTCGGAAGGAGAACGTCCCGCATGGCGGCGAGCTTCCGCGATTCGATCATCAACTGGCC
Organism: Pseudomonadales bacterium; assembly: GCA_963664635.1. Classification (GTDB taxonomy): domain Bacteria; phylum Pseudomonadota; class Gammaproteobacteria; order Pseudomonadales; family Azotimanducaceae; genus VXNE01. The sequence goes on from OY761542.1 coordinate 4,578,893, forward strand.
GAGTAGATCGTAAATCGGACCAATCGCATTGTTTGCTTCGTCAAGAATTTCATTCGGAGGCACGACGACCAGCGTTTCTTGAAGGTGTGCACGCTTGATGTGCCCCATCGTGGTTGCCTTGCTTGCCGCGATGGCGCGGAACCACGGCAGATGCTGTCGAATCCAGTGGAAGCAGAACCAGATCGGGAAGTGCGACGACGTGACCTTGAAAAGGTGTTGATTCAGCGCGCCCTTGCCGCCGAACCAGAACGCGGCTTCGAGAGTACCCGACCACGAGAACAACAGATCACCATCGCCGATCACATATCGCTCGGGCACATCGCCGTTCGCCCAGGCGGCCCCTTCGGCTGATCCCCTGCGGAGCTCGGCGATCTTGATCACGCGCTGGTCTTCGCCGTCACCGCGAGGCGGGTACTTCTGAAGTGCCAGTCCGTTCAGGAAGGTCGCGATCGCCGTGATCGTCTTCACCTCCCAACCCTCCGGCACGGGGCCGATCTCGGAATCGACGAACCGGGTGGGCAGGGTATCGAAGATCGCTTGGGGCATGGAGGGAAAGGAGGCCGCGCCAGCAGCCTTGGCCTTCACCGGCTCGAAGTCTATGAACCGGGCCCGGAAGATCGTGCGCGCCAGCCGGTCCAGTGCCCGCGCCGTCCGCCGGTTCTGCTCGATCTTGTCGTCCAGCGCGCCGAGAATGCCAGCGATGGCGCGTTGCTCGTCAGGTTCGGGAACGACAATCTCGCGCGGATACACCGCCGCACGAGTGGTTGACGGGATCGGCGAACCGTCGTCGATTTTGCCGAGTTGATGATGAATGATCGCGTAGAACAGCCACCGCATATCAAGATCCGTCTTGGGAATCACGTAGTACGCGGTATCAATCACAAAGAACGGGTCGGAGGAAAAGTGAGCGCCTCGATACGCCCCCTTCCGACCCAAGATCACGCCGGGACCATCCGCAATCGGTTTGTCCGTCCAACCGATCGGGCCGTTGGTGCCAAATACGCGAAAATGCCCAGCAGCGTCGGAGTAGTCCCGCAGACTCTTTCCATACTCAAGCGAGATTTCCTCACCCCACGTAGATCGACGCCATTCATTCATCCGGGTTGACCTCTCTTAGTCGATCCCGCACTACCGCCATCAATCGCGTGTCCTCTCCAAAGCACGCATCCAACTCCGCCAGCAGGCGCGGGTACTTCTCCGCGAACGGTTCGCCATCGTCCTCGACTTCCTCCACGCCGACATAGCGCCCGGGGGTAAGCACGAAGTCGTGCTTACCGATGCGCGCGATCATCTCGGCTTTGCAGAAGCCGGGGATGTCGCAGTAGGCCCATTCGCCGTCCCGCGCGTCATCCCACCAGTCTGGCGCAGGCTCGCCGCGCCACTGTCGGAAGGCGTAAACGATGCGGCCGAGGTCGGAATCGGCGTTCGGGTCACCCATGCCGTCGGCCAGCATGCTTTCGCCATCGTCGCCGCCGGTGAGCACGCGCAGCGTGCGGGTTTGCATCGTGCCGAGCTTCCGGGCGTCGATGAAGAGCGTCTCGCCCTTGCGGTCACGCCCACCGTGCCTGAGGTTCCTGCCGCTCTTGTCGCGGGTGAGGAACCAGAGGCAGGCGGGGATGCCGGTCGTGAGGAAGAGCTGCGCCGGCAGCGCGACGATGCAGTCCACCAGATCGGTCTCGACGATGCGCCGGCGGATTTCACCCTCGCCGCCGGAGCCGCTGGAGAGCGAACCATTGGCCATGACGAAGCCGGCGACTCCGCCACCGTGGCCATTAGGCGGAGCCAAGTGGTGGATGAAGTGTTGGATCCAAGCGTAGTTGGCATTGCCGACGGGCGGCGTACCGTGGCGCCAGCGCACGTCGTCGGCCAGCAGCTTGCCCGACCAGTCCGAGATGTTGAACGGCGGATTGGCGAGGATGTAGTCGGCCTTGAGGTCGGGATGCAGGTTGCGCAAGAAGCTGTCGGCGGGCTGAGAGCCAAGGTTGGCCTCGATGCCGCGGATAGCCAGATTCATGTGTGCCAGGCGCCAAGTGGTAGGATTGGACTCTTGGCCGAAGATCGAGATATCGGTCTTCTGTCCGCCGTGGGCTTCCACGAAGCGCTCGGACTGCACGAACATGCCGGCCGAACCGCAGCACGGGTCGAATACGCGGCCCTCGTACGGCTCCAGCATCTCGACCAGCAGTCGCACGATACAGCGTGGCGTGAAAAACTCGCCGCCGAGCTTGCCCTCGGCCTGGGCGAACTTGCCAAGGAAGTACTCGTAGACGCGCCCGAGCGTATCGCGGGCTTTCGCGCGGTCGTCCTTGAAACCGATATCGGCGATCAGGTCGATCAGCCCTTTCATCTTCTCCGGCGCGATGCCGCGGCGGGCGTAATCGCGCGGCAGCTTGCCCTTGAGGTTCGGGTTGTCGCGCTCGACGGCGAGGATGGCGTCGTCGATCAGCGTGGCGATGTCCGGCTGGACGGCCCGGTTCTGGAGGTTCTGCCAACGTGCATCGGGCGGCACCCAGAAGGTGCGTTCGGCGGTGTACTCGTCGCGGCTCTCCAGCAGGCTTTCGATCTGAGGCGCGCTGATGCCCTCGGCTTCCAGTTCGCCCTTGAGCTCGCGGCGCCGTGCCTCGAAGGAGTCGGAAATGTACTTCAGGAAGAGCAGGCCAAGGACTACATGTTTGTACTCGGCGGCGTCGATCTGACCGCGCAAAGTGTCGGCCGACTTCCAGAGGATTTCGGCGTAGCCGAAGTCCGTTGTCATTACGTCATCGTTCGTCATTGCCGCCTATCAACCCTCCATTGTGTGACCCCAGGCGCCAACCGTCCGTCCACGTCCCGCAGAACTCGCTACATGTGCGCTAGAAATCACTGGCGTCAGCGGCCCCTACGCGGTCTCGGGCCGCAGGGGGAGCGATCGGAGCCGCCGGCCCGTCGCCGCGTGGACGGCGTTGGCCACCGCGGGCGCGATCGGGGGAACGCCCGGTTCGCCGACGCCCGACGGATGCTCCCTGCTCTCCACCATGACTACCTCGACCGCGGGCGCTTCGTTCATGCGCAGGATCGGGTAGTCGTGGAAGTTGCTCTCGCGGATCGCGCCGTTCTCCACTTCGAGATTGCCGTGCAGCGCCGCCGTAAGACCGTACATGACGGACCCCTCCATCTGCGCCCGGACCACGTCGGGATTGATCACCCGGCCGCAATCGACCACGCACAGGACGTTGTGGACGCGAATGGCGCCGCCCGCGACCGAAACCTCGGCGACCTCGGCGACGAAGGACCCGAACGATCCGTGCGCCGCGAGCCCGAGGGCGCGCCCCTCCGGGACGCGCATCTCCCGCATGCGGTCGCCCGCGATCCGGATGACGTTGTGCATGCGCGGATTGCTCGCCGTGTTCCGCAGGCGCAGGTCAACGGCGTCGTCCCCGGCCGCCGCAGCCAGTTCGTCGATCATCGACTCCTTCGCGAACGCCGTGAACGAGTGACCGACGGAGCGCCAGAACGTCAGGGGCAGCCCGTGGTCCTTGGTGACGTGGGCTATCTCCCGGTTGGGGAGGTCGTAGTCCCCTGCCAGCCCTTCCACGGCCGTAGGTTCCACCAGCCAGCCGCCGAACAGCCCGTCGACCCTGTCCCCGGCCCAGTCGATCACGCCACCGGACATCCCCGGCAGCAGGCCGGGCAGCATCTGTCGCAGGATCCCCGGCACGATGTTGCCGCCGACACGTTTCGCCCGCCACGCCGCGATCGTGCCGTCCGCGCCCATCGCCGCCTCGATGCGCATGAGCGATGCGGGACGGTACACACCCGAGCGAATGTCGTCCTCGCGCGACCAGAGGACCTGCACGGGCTTCCCGGTCGCCTGCGCCGCCTGCGCCGCTTCCACCACGTGGGTCATCGTCGCGCGGCGGCCGAAGGCGCCCCCGAGATAGGTGTTGTGCGCCACCACCCGCTCCGCGTCCAGGCCCGTGACGCGGGCGACCAGCCCCCGCGCGATGCCGAGCGCCTGCGTTCCGGTCCACACCTCGGCTTCGCCGCCACCGATGCGCACGACCGCGTTCATCGGTTCCATCGGCGCATGGGCCAGGTAAGGCGCCCAGTACTCGGCCTCAACGGTACGGCTCGCGGCAAGGGCTGCCGCGACGTCGCCCTCGCTTTCCGCGGACTCGCCTTCCTCCGCGAGCGCATGCCGATAGTCCGCCTCGATCTGCCGCGAACTCACCGTTGCGAGCGGCGGCAGATCCCACTCGACCCGCACCGCCTCGGCCGCCTTCTTGGCCTGCCAGTACTGCTTCGCGACGATCGCGACACCGCTCGCGACCTCGACGACGCCGACGACCCCGGGCATCGCGCGGGCCCGGCGGGCATCGAACGAAACCACGGTCCCGCCGATGACGGGCGAGCGCTGCACCACCGCGTGGTGCATGTCCGGGATGTCCACGTCGATACCGAACACCGCCGTTCCGGTCGCCTTCTCGAGGCTGTCGATGCGCGGCAGTTCCTTGCCGATGTACCGGAACTGCGACTCGGACTTCAGGGGCGTGCTCTCGGGCAGCGGCAAGGTCCGCGCCGTCTCGACGAACGCGCCGTAAGGATGCCGTTCGCCCCGCACGAGCACGTGGCCGTCTTCGGTGGCGATCTCGTGGGCCGGCACGCCCAACTGTTGCGCCGCCGCGAGTACGATGGCCCTGCGCGTGTCCGCGCCCACCTGCCGCAACGGGAGGAAGTGCCCGCTGGTCGCGTTGCTGGCCCCCGTCGCCTGCACGCCGCCCATGGCCGGATTGCCATACTCCTCGTGCACGCCCGCGAATTCGACGAGGAGCTTTGCGGGATCCACGTCGAGCTCCTCGCCGACGAGGGTGGCCAACCCCGTCGTCACCCCCTGGCCCATCTCGTCCCGGGGACAGTAGAACCGCATCACGTTGTCGGGGCCGATCTGCAGGAAGGCGTTCGGCGCGTAGGCGCCCTCGACGGCCTGCAGCCTGGGCGCCCCGGGACCGCCGCGCATCGAGAACCCGACGACCAGGCCGCCGCCGACCACCCCGGCGCCGATCAGGAAGTTGCGTCGCGTCGCCTTCATGTCACCACCTCCTCCGCCAGGAAATCGTCCGCCACCGCGAGGATGGCGGCCTTGATGCGCGGGTAGCAGCCGCAGCGGCAGATGTTGCCCGCCATCGCGTCCTCGACTTCCGACTCCGCCGGCCGCGGGTTGCTCGCGAGCAGGGCCGCCGCCGACATGATCTGGCCCGGCTGGCAATAGCCGCATTGCGGCACGCTCAATGCGACCCACTTCCGCTGCAGCGGATGCGGGTCGTCGGGCGTGCCGAGACCCTCGATGGTCGTGACGTGCTTGCCCGCCACGGCGTTCAGGGGCAGCGTGCACGTGCGCACGGCCGCGCCGTCGACGTGCATGGTGCAGGCCCCGCACAGGGCCGCCCCGCACCCGAACTTCGTGCCTTTCAGCTTGAAGGTGTCCCGTACGACCCAGAGCAGGGGCGTTCCGGGATCGTCCTCGGTCCGCACGACCTGCCCGTTCAGCGTGAATTCGGTCATGTCCCGTCCCTCCTCTTAAGTTCTTGCGCGATCGCGCACCGCCGTGCCGGCGTCAGACCGCCGGCGCAGCCTCCAGGTCCTCGATGCGTTCCTGGAGTTCCAGCCACTGCGCCTCGGTGTGCGCGAGCCGCTTCCTGATGCGGCCCTCGCGCTTGCGCATCTCGGCGATCCGTTCCTTCGTCGCGTGCTCGAACGTCGCGCTGTTCGACAGTACCACCGCCAGTTCTTCCAGCTCCTCCGTGAAGGCGTCCATGTCCCGCTCGAGCCGTGTCCGCTCGCGCGTCAGGGGGCGCATGGCCTGCCGCCGCTCGGCGGACTCGCGCCGCCGGTCCTTCCGCACATGCTGCGTGGTCCGGGCTTTCGGACCCTGCCGTATCTCCGCGTAGGCGTCCAGGCCCTGCGGGAAGGGTGCGACCCTTCCGCCGGACACCAGCCACAGCGTGTCCACGCACTGGCGCAGCAGGTGCCGGTCGTGCGAAACCAGCACGAGGGCGCCATCGTACTCCTGCAATGCGAGCGACAGCGCTTCGCGCATCTCGATGTCGAGGTGGTTGGTGGGTTCGTCGAGCAGCAGGACGGCAGGCTTTGTACGCGCGATCAGGGCGAGCACGAGGCGGGCTTTCTCGCCCCCGGAGAACGTCGTGAGCGGCCGCTCGACCATCGTACCGCCGAAACCCCAGCGCCCGAGATAGTCCCGCGCCGCCTGTTCCCGGACCGGTTCGCCCGGCGCTGCATGCAGCGTCTCGAGAGCGGTGCCGTCCAGCCGCAGCGCTTCCATCTGGTGTTGCGCGAAGTACCCCACGCTGCTGTGACGTCCTCGTGCGAGCGTTCCCCCCGTGGGGTCGATTTCGCCCGCGAGACTCTTCAGCAGCGTCGTCTTGCCGGCGCCGTTGACCCCGAGGACACCGATACGGTCGCCAGGATAGATACGCAGCGTCAGGTCCTTCAGCACCCTCGTGTCGCCGTACCCCAGCGTCGCCTCGTCCAAGGAGAGGATCGGATTCGACACCTGCCTCGGGTTCGGGAAGGCGAAACGGTAGGGCGAGCCCGCGTGCACCGGCGCCACCCGTTCCATGCGCTCGAGGGCCTTCAGCCGACTCTGGGCCTGGCGGGCCTTCGAGGCCTTGGCCCGGAAGCGGTCGACGAACGCCTGAATCCGCCGAATCTCGCCCTGTTGCCTCGCATACTGCGATGCCTGCAGCCGTAGCGTCTCGGCCCGCTGGCGCTCGAAGGAGGAGTACCCGCCGCCGTACAGGGTCGTCCCGCCGTCCGCGACGTGCACGATCTCGTCACACACGGCGTCGAGGAAATCCCGGTCGTGGGAGATGACGAGGAGGGTCCCCTGGTAGCGCCGCAGCCACGTCTCCAGCCACAGCGCCGCGTCGAGATCGAGATGGTTCGTCGGCTCGTCGAGCAGCAGCAGGTCCGATGGTGACATCAGCGTCCGCGCCAGGTTGAGCCGGATGCGCCAGCCACCCGAGAAATCGCGGTGCGGCTTGTCGAAGTCCTCGCCCCGGAAGCCGAGCCCGTGCAGTATCTCGCCGGCGCGCGCCTCGGCGTCGTAGCCGCCGGCGTCATCGAACGCGACATGTGCCCGGGCGAGCGCCTCGTCGTCGCCCGCCCGCTCGGCTTGCGCGATGCGCGCCTCGGCCGCGCGCACCGGGCGGTCGCCGTCGAGGGCGAAGTCGAGCGCGGCGCGCGGGCTCGGTTCGACCGCCTGTTCCAGCCAGGCAAGACGCCAGGCGCGGGGTCGCAGAACCTCCCCTTCCTCCGGCAGCAGGCGCCCGCGGACCAGTTCGAACAGCGTGGTCTTGCCGGCGCCGTTGCGGCCCACGACACCGACGGTGTGTCCCGCGTGCACGGTGAGATCGGCCCCGTCGAAGACCGTCTTCTCGCCGCGCTTCAGGCTGACGTCGATGAGTTGGAGCATGGTGCGCGGCTTGCCGGGACACGGAATGGGTCGGGCGGCGCTACCGTGCGCCGGGCCAACTGCGGATTCTAGCCCGGATATCTCCGCGTGCACCCGCAACGTCTACGCACTCTCCCGGAGTCGGAGCCCGCACACCCGGTGGCCGTCCGCCCGACCCTCGGTCTAAAATGCGCGTTCGCAACCCACCCATTCGAGGCGCGAGATGAGCCAGGAAACGATCGACGCGATCAAGGGGCAGATCGAAGACAATCCCATCCTCCTCTACATGAAGGGCTCGCCCCAGGCGCCGCAATGCGGCTTCTCCGCCCAGACGGTCCAATGCCTCATGGCGTGCGGCGAGCGATTCGCCTACGTCGACGTGTTGAGCAACCCCGCGATCCGGTCCACCCTGCCCGAGTACGCGAACTGGCCGACGTTCCCCCAGTTGTACGTGGACGGCGAGCTGGTCGGCGGCTGTGACATCGTCACCGAGATGTACCAGTCGGGCGAACTCGAGCCCCTGATCAAGGACGCGGCCGCCAAGTCCGAGGACGAGTCCGCGGAGAGTTCGGAGGCTTAACGCGACCGGGCGCCGCTTCCGGTCGCGCCCGCCAGGCCCGCGGGGGCCGATGCGTCCCAGGTGTTGACGATCGAGCAGAACAGCCGCGCGGTCGCTTCGGCGTCGTAACCCGCACTGTGCGCCCGGCTTTCCTCGAAGCCCAGGCCGGCGCGCGCGCAAGCCTCGCTCAGGACGGTATGCCCGTACGCGAGCGCGGCCAGCGACGCCGTATCGAGGACGGTGAACGGGTGGAAGGGATTGCGGCCGACGCCGTTGCGGGCGGCGGCCGCCAGCAGGAACCCGTGGTCGAAGTGCGCGTTGTGCGCCGTCAGCACGGCGCGCTGGCACGCGTTCTGCCGCACCACCCCCCGCACGAAGCGGAACATCTCGCGAATGGCCTGCGCCTCGGGCAGGGCCCCGCGATCCGCATCGCCGAGGTCGATGCCGGTCAACTGCAGCGATGCGGCCTCGACGCGGGTGTCGGGATGCGGCTCGACGTTCCACGTTTGCTGCGCGTCGATGCCCAGGCTGCCGTCCGACCATGCGAGACTCACCGCGGCGATCTGGAGGATGGCGTGCACGTCCTTGTCGAACCCGCCGGTCTCGAGGTCGACCACCACCGGCGCGAAGCCGCGAAAACGGGCTTTCATCTGACTCATCGCGCCCCCCTTCCATCCCCCCTGGCCGATGGGTCGTCTCGCTCTCGCGAACGATGGCTTCGGTAGCGCTAAGGTAACACGGCCCGTGCCCCTTCCCGCGCCGCCGCGGCCGGTGCCGCGCCCGGAAGCGGGCCGCCCGGGGACGCGTCCCCGCGGCCCTGCTGTACCATTACGCGTTTTCCCCGGGGCGAAGCATGAAGATCGTGCTGGCGTATTCCGGCGGCCTCGACACGTCGGTGATCTGCCGCTGGCTGCAGGAGGTCCACGACGCCGAGGTGGTCACGTTCACGGCCGATATCGGCCAGGGCGAGGAGGTGGAGCCGGCCCGCGAGAAGGCGCGCGCGCTCGGCGTCACGGAAATCCACATCGAAGACCTCACCGAGGAGTTCGTGGCGGACTTCGTCTACCCGATGTTCCGGGCGAACACCGTATACGAGGGCGAATACCTCCTCGGAACCAGCATCGCCCGTCCGCTCATCGCCAAGCGCCTGGTGGAGATCGCGGCGGAGTCCGGAGCGGAAGCGGTCGCGCACGGCGCCACCGGGAAGGGCAACGACCAGGTGCGCTTCGAACTCGGCGCCTACGCGCTCGACCCGGACATCCGCGTGATCGCACCCTGGCGCGAGTGGGATCTCGTGTCCCGCGAGGCGCTGATGGACTACTGCCAGAGCCGCCGGATTCCCGTGGACTTCCAGCAGGGTGAGAAGTCGCCCTACTCCATGGACGCCAACCTGCTGCACATCTCCTACGAGGGGGGCGTGCTCGAAGACCCCGGCAGCGAGCCCGATCCCTCCATGTGGCGCTGGACGGTCGCCCCCGAGGAAGCCCCGGACGCGGCGGCCCTCATCGAGCTGGATTTCGAGCAGGGAGACGTGGTCGCCGTCGATGGGACGCCGATGACGCCCGCCACGGTGCTCCGTCACCTCAACGTCGTCGGGGGCAGCCACGGCATCGGCCGCAGCGACATCGTCGAGAACCGCTACGTCGGCATGAAGTCCCGCGGCTGCTACGAGACCCCCGGCGGCACGATTCTCCTCAAGGCCCACCGCGCGATGGAATCCATCACCATGGACCGCGAGGTGATGCACCTGCGCGACGAACTCATGCCCCGCTACGCGAAGCTCATCTACAACGGGTACTGGTGGTCTCCGGAGCGGCAGGTGCTGCAGGCCCTCATCGACGCGTCGCAGCAGGTCGTCAACGGCCGGGTCCGGCTCAAGCTCTACAAGGGCAACGTCTCGGTCGCCGGCCGCTGGTCGTCGTCCGACAACCTGTACGACGCGGACGTGGTGACGTTCGAGGACGACGGCGGCGCGTACCGTCAACGCGACGCCGAAGGGTTCATCCGATTGAACGCCCTGCGGCTGCGGCTGGCGGCGAAGCAGGGGCGCGGCTACACGTAGGGGACGGGCTCGTCCCGTCCCGGCGCGACCTGCGGTCGCGTTCGCAGTTCGGCTGCGCCGAACTGCCCTGTCCCAAGGGGTCGCGAAACATCCTCCGGACCGCAGGTCTCGCACGCATGAACTGTGTCGGAGACGGGCGACCACATCCGCGCACGACCGGTAGGGAACGGGCTCGTCCCGTCCCGTCTCGATTGCGTGCATGGCCTCGACACGGGCGACGACAAGCCCCGCCCCTGTACCCTTCCCAGTGCTCCGTGCCGAAGGCGTGGAGCGGGCAGAACTGCCGGGAGCGACCGGTCGCCCCTTGTGCCGAGAGCACCACTGTAGGACCTGTGCCCCGGCAGTTCCGCCACGATCGATGCCCAGTGAACAGTCCGCGCCCCGAGCGCCGGTACAGGGACAGGCAGGGATCGTGGCACGCCGTGAACGGGCAAGCAACCGGGAGGCGGGACGAGGGTGTACGTCAAAAATGTGATGCGGAGAGGGAAGGTTGAGATGTGGCGGGGTTGAGCGGATACTTCTGGCAATGTTCATATTTGCCAGACGGGGAGGCCTCCATGGCGGCGCCACGCGACATCGACGTTCTAACCGGGCAGCGGGATGAGTTGTTGGGGGAGTTGGCCGGGGTGGGCGACCTGCGGCCGGGCACGCTGCAGGCGCGCTACCGCCGGTGCGGCAAGCCGACCTGCCACTGCGCGCGGGAGGGCGATCCGGGGCACGGGCCGAAGTGGGTGCTGGTGTCGCGCGTCGCGGGCGGGACGCGCAACTGGACGATACCGGACGAGGCCGTGCAGCGGACGCGGGAGCATCTCGACGAGTGCCGGCGCTTCCGGGAGTTGACGCGGGAGCTGATCGCCGTCGGCGACGAGTTGTGCCAGGCGCGGCTGGAGGGGGACGCGCCCGGGGCACCGGGAAAAAGGGGGCGGCGGAGCCCGCGTTCGAGGCGCGGCTAGCGACGGTGCTGGACGCCGAGGCGGGGCGGCTGCTCGGGGAGGGGGTGCTGGACGGGATCGGCTTCGAGCGGCTGGAACGCGCCTGCCGCCGGGTCGCCCTGGAGGCGATGGGCCGGGCGCTGGCGGCGCGGCTGAACGCCGACCGCTCGGACGAGCGCGGGCCGCGGCTGGCGTGCCCTCGGCGGGACCGAAGCGACCACCGCGGCGACGGCATGGCGCGCCATGCCGGGCGGCGCGCGAAGACCTTCGTCACGGCGCTCGGGGAGATGGAACTGGTGCGCGCGTGGTACCACTGCGACGCCTGCGGCCGCGGCTTCGCGCCGCGCGACCGGGAACTCGGCTTCGGCGACGGCGGTCTGTCGCCGGCGGTGCTGCGCATGGTCGGCAGCGCGGCCGGCGAGGTGAGCTTCGCCACGGCCGGTTCCCTGCTGCACGAACTGGCGGGCCTGAACGTCGACGCCAAAACGGTGGAGCGCCGCGCCGAGGCGCTCGGCCGCGAGATCGCGGCGGACGAACGGGACCGGGTCGCGGCCGGGCCCGCCACCGCGCGCACGCTGTATCTCGGTCTCGACGGCACCGGCGTGCCGGTGCGCCGCGCCGAGACCGAAGGGCGGGCCGGCAAGCAGCCGGACGGTTCCGCGAAGACGCGCGAGGCGAAGCTCGCGGTGGTGTGGTCCGCCGAGCGGACCGGCGCCGACGGCGCCCCGGCGCGCGACCCCGGCTCGGTCACCTGCTCCGCCGCCATCGAGTCCGCCGCCACGCGCGACACCGACACCGTTCCCGCGCCCTTCGCGCGGCGCGTCGTGCGCGAGGCCGCGCGGCGCGGCTTCGGGGCCGCCGAACGCCGCGTGGTGCTCGGCGACGGCGCGGCCTGGATCTGGAACATCGCCGCGGAGCACTTCCCCGGCGCCGTCGAGATCGTCGACGTGTTCCACGCCGCCGAACACCTGCACGACATCGCCAAGGCCGTCTACGGCAACGACAACGACCTCGCGCGCGTCTGGGCGGAGCAGCGCCGCGGCGAACTCCTCGCCGGCGCCTTCGACGACCTGCTCCGGGCCGTCGGCGCCCACGCCGGCCGCTGCGAGGAGGCCCGCAAGGGGCGCGCCTACTTCGCCGGCAACCGCCGCCGCATGGACTATCCCGGGTTCCGCGCCCGGGGACTGTGCATCGGCAGCGGCGTCGTCGAGGGCGCCTGCCGGAACGTCGTCGCCAGCCGCCTCAAGCGCGGCGGCATGCGCTGGACCGTCGCCGGCGCCGACGCCATCCTCGCCCTGCGTTCCTACATCGTCAGCCACCGCTTCGACGACTTCTGGCACCGCCGCGCCGCCGCAAAATGACCTTCATCTCACAATCAAGACGTACACCCGCGGGACGATGTCGGAACTGAACTGGTACGTTGGTGTGGACTGGGCGTCGCAGAACCACCAGGTGTGCGTGCTTGACGGCGACGGCGCGGTGCGCGGCGAGCGCGTGTTCGCGCACGGCGGACCGGGTCTTGGCACGATGGCGTCGTGGATCGTGGAGACGGCCGGCGGGGTGCCGCCGGCGACGGTGGGCGTGGCGATCGAGACGCCGCGCGGCCCGGTGGTGGAGAGCCTGCTGGCATACGGTCTGGCGGTGCACTCGATCAACCCGAAGCGGCTGGACCGGTTCCGCGACCGGTACTCGCCGGCGGGCGCCAAGGACGATCGTCTGGACGCGCGGGTGCTGGCCTCGGCGCTGCGCACGGACCCGCACTGCCTGCGCCGGGTGGCGACGCTGGATCCGCAGCTCGTCGAACTGCGCGCGTGGACGCGCATCCGCGAGGAGCTCATGGGCGAGCGGACGCGGCTGCTGAACCGCATGCACGAGATGCTGTGGCGCTACTACCCGGCGTTCCACCAGCTGGTCGGCGACGACCTGTCGGCAGCCTGGGCGCAGGCGCTGTGGCAGCGCGTGCCGACGCCGGCGGCGGCGCGCCGCACGCGCGTGTCGACGTACGAGAAGCTGTTGCGGAAGCACCGCATCCGCCGCTTCGACGCTGCGTCGCTGAAGGCCCGGCTGACCGAGCGGGCGCCGGACATCGAGCCCGCGGCGGCGACCGCCGCCGAGACGCATGCGCGCCTGCTGACAAAGCGGCTGGCGCTGGTCGCCGGGCAGTTGACCGAGGCCGAGGCGCGCATTGACGCGCTGCTGGGCGAACTCGGCGGCGCGGACCCTGGCAGTGACACGCCATCGACGACGGACGGGACGCCGCGCGACGCGACCATCCCGCGCTCCATCACCGGCATCGGCCCGAGCGTGCTGTCGACCCTGCTCGCGGAGGCGGGCGATGTCCTCGGCCGGCGTGACTACCAGGCGCTGCGCTGCCTGTGCGGGACGGCGCCGGTCACCCGGCAGTCCGGGCGCATGCGCATCGTCACCCGGCGCTTGGCCGTGCACGGTCGGCTGCGCGACATGGTCCAGCACTGGGCGCGTGTCGCGGTCCAGCGCGACGCCGGCTGCGACGCGAAGTACCGCGCGTTGCGGGCACGCGGCCACGGCCACCACCGCGCCTTGCGCTCGGTGGCCGACGGCCTGCCGCGCATCGCCTGCGCAATGCTGCGCGACGGCACGCTGTACGAACCCCGGTGCGTCCAACCATGAACGGCGCGCGCTACGCCTCGCGGCGCAGGACGCGTAGCGGCCGAAGCGCGAGGCGCAGCGCGCGCACGTCCTAGCCGGACGCACCGGGGTTCGCACGTCGCGTGCCACAGCAGCGCATCGCCCCCGGGGCCACAAGACGTGGGAGGCACGCCGCGAACCAGGTCGGAAAAACCGACCCAAAAAAAGACTTGCAGGAAGGTGAACAGTCCTACAGGCGCAGGCGGAGCTGGTTGTCGCGGCGACCGCCGTTGGCGCCGCGCAGTTCGTTGCGGCTCGAGTAGTCGAGCTGGTAGTAGGCGCCGGCCTGTTGCAGGCGCCTCGGGTGATACCGCTCCGCCGGGTCCTCGCGTCCCTCGAGGCAGTGCAGGATCGCGTCCGCCAGGAACGCCTCGATCTTCAGCACCACGATCTTCTGCCGCAGGCGCCCCTGGTCGTCCCGGTTCAGCACGTTCGGCAGCGTGTTGGTGGTCGCGAACTCCGTCAGGGCCCCGGCATGCAGGTTCTCCCGGGCTTCCGGGGAGATGTAGGTGTGCGTGCAGTAGAAGTAGATGCGCCGCGGACGCGTGGCCTCGTTCTCGTGCAGGAGGCTCGCGGCAGTCGCGATCGTGCCCCCCGTCCGTACCATGTCGTCGAGGATGAAGACCTCCCGGTCCTTCAGCCGATGCGCGTTGGCCGGCAGCGTCATCTCCACGCTGCGCTGGCCATGCCGCTGCTTCTCGAGGACGACGACCTCCGCATCCCGCAGGCCCGTGTACCGCCGTACGCTGCGCACGAAGTCCTCCGCACCCTGGTCGGGCGCGACCAGTCCCACGTTCTCCCCCACACCCTGCGGCCTGGCCACCTGCAGAATGTAGTGTGCGACGAGGTAGGCGATGTCCAGGTTGAAGAAGGCGGGCGTCGCGCCGTTCGTGTCGAATACCTCGTCGTAGATCCTCTTAAGGACGTCGGGCTTGTGGTTGTGCACCGCGACGACCTGGTCGACTCCGGCGCCCCGCAGCATCTGGGCGTACAGTTGCGCCGACGCCGGTTGTCCGTCGAACTTCTTGTACGACTCCGGGCCCGTCATCTGCGGATGGTCCGTGGAGTGCGGCCCCCGATCCTGGGCCGAGAAGAACAGGTCCGGCTCGACCAGCACGACGCGCTCGGCGCCGTTCTCCTTGGCGGCGGAGGCGATCAGCAGGTTGCGCATCGCCAGTTCGACCCGCGTGTGCTGCGGGGACGAGGTGGAGATCACGTAGACGCGCTTGCCCTCGAGATGGCTGCCGATGCGCTCGAGATCGCTCGCGTCGCTGATGAAGCGGGGACAGAACTCGGAATTCGCGAATGTCTTCAGCGAGATGACGTCGGAGACCTGCGGTTCCTGACCTACGTGGTGGGCGGTATCGAGCGCGAAGGAGGCATCCGACCAGTTGGACACGATCATGAGATCGTTCCGGTAGTGCAGTCCGCTGTCCATCTTCCCCCTTCGCGCTACCCCGCGGCTGCCGCCGGACCGGCATCGGGCGTGCCGCTTCGCGCGGGGAATCGCGCGACGCGGATCATAACACCGCGCCTCCGGGGTCGGCGGATCGGCCTAGCCCGCATTTCTCACCAGGCCGCTGGTCGGCGCCAAAAGGCCGTGCGGTTTCAAGAGGTTGACCATGGCGCCACATGATCGTGCCGATGCCGGACTGCGCTGGCCGCGCCCTCGCGGGTCTTTTGGCCCCGTGCGCGCACATGCTCCCTCAACCGTAGGCCCCGCTATGCTCTCGGTCGCGAGCACGCGCACGGGGCCAAAATCCTCCGCGATCATCGCGGCCCCCCGGGTAGAGTCGACGACTGGCGCGGTGGTGGGCTGGCCTAACCCGATTTAGACCCACTCCGTTTCCAGTCGCCGCTCGGCGAACCGGACGTGCGGGTTTCCCGCATCCGGCTCTCTCCGGGATCATGCCTTCGCCCACGGAGGGTCGCGCGTTGACACGGACGGGTGCTCGAGGCGCAACACGAGTTGAGCCCTCGTCGGGATGGCGGTGAGTCCCTTGATCCCCGTCACCCGTTGTCGGCACAACCACCAGCGGGGCCGACACGCGCCCGGCGCGGCGCTGGCGCGCCGACTGCCGCCGTGTCCCGCGCGGCGCTACCGCCAGTTCGTCGATGCATGCTCGACTTCCTCCTTCGCTTTCACATGGGATGCCTCGCGCAGCTTCTCGACCGTTATCGGCGTTGCCAGACTCATGCGTCAATCGCCCGTCGCGCGCTCCTGCCAGCACCGTTCCCAGACCAAGGGTCCTTTCCTCCACCAGCGTTACCCGGCTTCACCAGTACCACGACCCCATCCGCCACCCCGAAGGGCCGGTTCCGTGCCTCACGACACCACCGTTGGCCAGCGCCGCCACGCCAGCCACCCCGAGGGGCTTCCCGTGTTGCACACGATCCCCCTACGCACATGCCGTCGCCACTACCCCGGCGGAACCGTTGGGTGCGCGTGTCGCTCTCCTTCCCCAACGGCGGCGGCCCTCCCCGAAACTCAGGCGGGTCGGCTTCCGCATTGCCCTTTTCGAGGCCTGCTTAGGAATCGGGCCAATATTATATTTCCACCTTCATCGTGGACGCAGTTCGTAGTTCCAGTCGCCGTGGAAGTCGTCCCGATGGAGCGAGAGTGCGTCCATCTCCGCCTTCGTGACCGTCTCGCCGGTGGGATACGCGCCCTCGTCGAGTCCGGCCTCGACCCGAAGTCCGGCCGCAGTTCGCGTGTTGCCGATCAGGTCGACGACGGTCTCGAAGGTGCGCAGCGGCTTGCCCCGCCAGTTCTGCGTGATATGGCAGAACAGCCGGTGTTCGATCTTGTTCCACTTGCTGGTGCCCGGCGGGAAGTGGCCGACGTGGACGCGCAGACGCGTGTCGTCGGCGAACTGCCGAAGTCGGTGCTTCCAGGCGCGCGAGCGGTACCCGTTGCTGCCGCCCGCGTCGGCCGTGATGAACAATTCCCGCGCCCCCGGGTGGCGGTGCCGGCCCATGTCGTTCCACCAGCGCCGCAGCGAGGCCGCCGCGAACGCCGGCGTGTCGTGGTCGCGACCGACGTTCACCCACGCTTCGTTGCGCGCCATGTCGTAGATGCCGTACGGAATCGCCTTTCCGGTCGAGTCTTGCGGGAAGTCGTGGACCAGCGCCTGCTCCGGGCTACCCTTCGGCTGCCATTCCCGACCGCCGTTCTTGAAGTCCCCCACCAGCTCCTTCTTCTTCGTGTCCACCGACACCACCGGCTGGCCGCGCCGCAGAAAGCCGTCCGCCTTCGCGTTGACGTGCCCGAACTGCGCGTCGCGATCCGGATGCGCGGACACCTCCCGGGTCTTGCGCACCGATTGCAGGCTGTAGCCGAGCTCGTGCAGCATGCGGCCCACCGTCGTCGAACCCGCCTGCCAGCCCGCTTCCGACAGCGCCGCCGCAAGTTTCGCCCGGCTCTTGCACGTCCACCTCAGCGGCGACTCCGGGTCGCCGCGGGTCAACGGGTCCACCAGCTTCTCCAGGGCCTCCTTGATGCCCGGCTGCGACCGCTCGACGCCGGGCCGGCCCGCACCCGGACGGCGGATCCGGTTGCCCTCCGCGCCGCCCGACTCCAACTCCCGGCGCCCCGCCCGGATGGTCGGACGCGACAGCCCCGTCGCGTCCGACACCAGCGCGTCACCTCCGTAGCCGATGGCGCGCGACTCCGTGGCCGCCCAGATCCGGCGACCGCGCTCGTCGAGAAACGGCTCGACCGCCGCGTACTTCCCGACGATCATCGCTTCGAGTGCGTGATTGCGCCGCATCCGGCAAGTAGAACATGGTCATCGAAACATGGCAATTTAATTTGCGACACCATCCTTAGCGTTCACTGCACGTTACGGCCTATGCGCTCGCTGAGTCCCTTACGGACCCTTTTACATCGGAAGCTTCGACCGATTCGTTATCTCCACGGCCGTTCCGACTGCTACCGGCTGGAACGACTGTTGCCGGGTGGGACTTGCACCCACTGAAACCGCGCACCTTTGCACGGCACACTGAGAAATGCGGGCTAGGAGGCCGCGCCGTAGAACGGCGCGGGCGCGTGGGCCGGTGGGGCTGGGCCGCGAGCGGAGCCGAAGGCGACGGTTGCGGGGCGCTACCCGGATGGCGCGAGCCGTTCCTTGAGCGCCGCGACTTCGAGTTCGAGGGCGGCAACCCGTTGTTCGAGCTCCGCGAGACGTCCACTCCGGGGCTCCGCCCTGGCCGGCACGTCGTCGGCCGGCACGGATTCGATCGCGCCGGAAAGCAGGTGCGCGTACTGGTGGTCGCGGCGTCCGGATGCCCGCGCGAGCCTCGCGACCACCGCACCGCCCTCGCGGTCGGCGTCCATCAGTCGCCGCAGCGTCTCGGCGACCGTCTCGTGGTCCGGGAAGGCATGCAGGCGACCGCTGCGCGACCGCAGTTCGCCGGGGGTCTGGGGGCCGCGCAGGAGCAGCAGGCAGACCACGGCGTACTCGTCCTCGGCGAAGGTCAGGTCGCTGAACATCGTGTTGCACAGCCGCTGCCCGTACTTCACGACACCGCTTCTGAAGTTCTCGTCCCGCGTGACCAGCGACTTCTCCTGCAGGTCGCGCGCCACCCGTTCCACGGTAGTACGGTCGAGCGCCAACACCGGCTCCCGGCTCGACTTCTGATTGCAGGCCGTCATCAGTGCGTTCAGCGTCAACGGGCACTGGTCCGGCGTCAGCACGGCCTTCTCCATCAGGCAGCCGATGACGCGTGCCTCGTGGGGGCTCAGATGAATGCGGGACATGGCGCGGACCGTAAGGCGGTGGGCGGCGCAAGGTAGACGCCCTCCGCGCGACGGTCAACTCCGCTCACTCGGGTTCGGGGTCCGTCTTCGCCCTGTACTCGCAAAGGTCCTCGATGACGCACGAGCCGCAGCGCGGCTTGCGCGCGATGCACACGTAGCGGCCGTGGAGGATCAGCCAGTGATGCGCGTCCCGTTTGAACTCGTCGGGCGTGAACCGGAGCAGCTTGTCCTCCACTTGGCGCGGCGTCTTGCCCGGCGCGAGTCGCGTGCGGTTGGCCACCCGGAAGATGTGCGTGTCGACGGCTATGGTCGGCTCGCCGAAGGCGGTGTTCAGGACGACGTTGGCGGTCTTGCGTCCCACGCCGGGCAGCGCCTCGAGCGCCTCCCGGGCGCGCGGAACCTCGCCGCCATGCCGCTCGATCAGCGCCCGGCAGGTCTTCAGGAGGTTCGCGGCCTTGGTGTTGAACAGGCCGATCGACTTGATGTGCTCCTTCAGGCGGTCGAGGCCCAGCGCGAGCATCGACTCGGGGGTCGCCGCTTCGGCGAAGAGCGTTCTGGTCGCCAGGTTCACGCTGACGTCGGTCGCCTGCGCTGACAGGATCACGGAAACGAGGAGTTCGAACGGGGATCGGTACTTGAGCTCCGTGGTCGGAGCCGGGTCCGCCCGTTGCAGGCGCTCGTAGATCTCCTGGCGCTTCGCCTTGTTCACCCGACCCCCCGGTCCATCGACGGGGGGATTATAGAACTCCGCGTATCACGCCCGGTCCACGAGCGCCCCGGAGCATGCGCTCCTCTCGGCCCTCGCCGCAGGCATCGGGCCCTGCCGCAACTGCTATAGTGCCCGGCCCATGCACATCGACGGCTTCGAGATCGTTCCGGTGCAGGTCAGCGCACGCACGACCTGGCTGCATGTCCTCCTGCACACCAATCTCGGGCTGACCGGAGTTGCCGAGGCATCCCTGGGCAACCGCCAGGAACTGCCCGAGCTCGAACGGTTCTTCGCCCTCGTCAAGGATCGGCCGGTTCCCGACGTGGAGACGTACCGCCGCCGCGGCCGATCGATGGCGGCGCGCGGCGGACTGCGCGCGGCGACGGCTTTCAGCGCCATCGAGCATGCCCTCTGGGATCTCGCGGGCAAGGCCGAGGGCGTGCCCGCACATGCACTGCTCGGCAGCCGCATCCGCGACGCTGTTCTCCTCTACGGGAACATCAATCGCATGACGTCGGAACGCACGCCCGACGGCTTCGCCGCGAGCGCGGAGCGGGCGGTGGCGGCGGGCTTCCGCGCGCTCAAGGCCGCCCCGTTCGATGGCTTCCCGCCCCGCTCGGACCCGGATGCCGTCCGCGAGGCCATCGATCTCGGCATCCGCTGCCTCGAGTCGATCCGCGCGGCGGTCGGACCGGACATCGCCGTCAAGGTGGACTGCCACAGCCACTTCACCGAAGCGGAAGCCGTCCGGATCGCCGAGCGGCTCGAACCGGTCGGTCTCGACTGGTACGAGGAGCCGATTCCCGCAGCAGACGCCGCTGCAACGCGTCGTATCCGCGACGCCGTCCGGCAACGCCTCGCCGGCGGCGAGATGATGTTCGGCGTGGAGGGCTTCGCACCGCTCCTCGACGAACGGGCCGTGGACGTGGTTATGCCGGACACGATGCACTGCGGCGGTCTGGCCGAGGCGCTGGCCATTGCCCGCGCCGCCGCCGACGCCGGCATCGCGGTCTCCCCGCACAACGCGTGCGGGCCCGTGTCCACGGCCGCGGGGTTGCAGCTCTGCGCGGTCGCCCCGGGGATCGAAAGCCTGGAGCTACAGTGGGGAGAGGTCCCCTGGCGGCCGGGCGTGGTCGAGCCTCCCGAGCGCTTCGAAGGCGGCCGCATGGCCATCCCGGATACGCCCGGCCTGGGCGTGACGTTGCTCGGTCCCCCCGCCTGAGCGGAGGCCTCGACTACCGACGCGTGGGCCGGTGGGGCTGGGCCGCGAGCGGAGCCGTAGGCAACGGTTGCGGCGCCCTACCCGGCCGGGTCGTACCAGATCGGCGAGGAGAACGCCCGTTCCTGGATGGTCGTCGCGATGCTCCCGCGCGGAGCGGTGCCGGCGCGGATCGCGTCCCAGGTAGACCAGCGGCAGGTCGGGTTCTCGAGCACCCGCACGTAATAGAAGGCGCGCTGGTCGGGGTCGAAGTCCGGGTCATGCCAGAGGGTCGAGAGTTCGCTGGCCCCGACCCCTTCGGTGATGCTGCAGTCCGAGATGTCGACGGTCGCCCCGTTGTCCGGGCAGCGGTGCGTCTCCGGGTCCACCGCGAGGCCGTCCGAGCAGGCGACGTCGTACACCTGCTCGTGCGAGCGATCGTCCGCGACCCAACCCTTCACGATCTGCAGCCTCTGCAGCTTCGCCGCCTGCGGATCCTGCGCCGCCCACACGAGAAACCCCGGCGCGCCGGCCTCCTGGCGGAGCAGGTCGCCGCCCATGGGGACGCCTGCTTCGTAGGCCTGGCCGATGTTGCCCGCGTCCAGCATGTCCTCCGAGAGGCCGTAACCGCCGAAGAACCGCAGGCGGATCCAGGTGCCCGTGGTCGAGTAGGTCTCCCTGCGGCGGAACGCGTCGAAGACGGCGCCGCGGGTGTTCTCGTCGGCCCATACCGCCGCGAGGCCCGATGCCCCGAAGTAGATGTTGGATGCTTCGCGGTATCCGGGAATCTCTTCCTCGGGGTTCACCGGGACGGAGCCCCGGCCGACCGGGTCGCTGTCGATGGTGCCCACCTTGCTCACGTAGCGGTCTTCGTCGAAGACCTCGCCGCTGTTGTGGGTGTCGCTCGCCCCGACCACGCCGAAACGGTATGGATTGATGCCTTCGCGTTCCTGCATCACCAGGCCGTTCCGCCACGCCTCCCTGGCATAGCTCCCCTGTGGACGGCTCCTGAGCAGCGTCGCGACGCGGTGCGGCATGATCTCGAAGTCCGCCCATTCGTCGTTGGGCGACAGGAACGGGTGCGTGTCCGACGTGCCCTTGATCTGCGTGTTCTCGATCACCGGTTCGTTGCGCATCCGCGTCGAGGCGTACACGGCGTCGATGGGGCTGCCGTCGGTCTGGGTCAGCGCGAACATCCGGCCGTTCGAGCCGTTGGAGTTGTGCGGGATCGCGATCGCGTCCATGCCGCGTTGGCGCTGCAGGTCCATCCATGCCCAGAGGTCCTCCGGGTTCAGCGAATCGAGCCGCGAGAACGGGATGTCCGGGACTGTGTCGCCGCGGAAGACGACATTGCGGTGCAGGTTGCCGCGGTCGGTCGGGTACGACGACGTGTACTCGTAGGCGATGAAGGTCGTGAACTCGCCCGGCGCGTTGTGCCGGTTGGCGGAGGCGATGATGTCCGCCCAGGCGCTCTTCACGTCGCCTTCGTTGAAGTTCTCCGTCAGGAACTGCCCCGCCGTGCGGAACGCCCGGGACCGTTCGGTGGCGGTCCTGGCGTCGAGGAATGCCCGCGCTCGCGGGTCGTCGTGCAGGGGATGCGCCGGATCCGTCATCGCCGACCACATGCCGAGGTAGAAGCCGTGGTCCGTCACGGCGTAGAAGTCGAGCGGCCGGTCGAGCTGCATGTCGAAGCCCGACGGATGCCGCAGCGGTTCGCCGCGCGCGAAGGCGTAGGCATCGTCCGGGTTCGTCCGCGTCCCGAACAGGAACGCGTCGAACGAGTACCGGGTGTGGATGTGCAGGTCGCCGAAGTAGACGTTCCGCTCCGCGCCCGCCGAGCCGGCCGCACAGGCCAGCGAGGCAGCCAGCATGATCCAACGCATGGTTTTCACTCCCTGAGTTTCTTCTT
This sequence comes from Pseudomonadales bacterium, assembly GCA_963664635.1. Classification (GTDB taxonomy): domain Bacteria; phylum Pseudomonadota; class Gammaproteobacteria; order Pseudomonadales; family Azotimanducaceae; genus VXNE01. The sequence continues at coordinate 4,601,138 of OY761542.1, forward strand.
CGGCGGCACGCCGCCCTTCGATGCCGGTCCGGGTTCGTCCCCGTGCGCTGCCGGCAATTGCGAGCAGTCGTGGCTGCGACGCCGCAGGCGTGCTCGCCCCTGGTCCCGAATCAGTTCCGCCGTCCGGCAGGTGTCCGAACAGAAGCGGGACGAGCCGTACGGCACGAACCACTCCGAACAGACCGGACACTGGACCGGCTCCGACTTCGGCGCCTCGAGTTCCCCGGCACGCCGGGTTTCGAGCAGTTTGGCGATGGTGCGATTGCGTTGCGCCATCTCGCGGAACTCGCGGTCGCCGACATCGAGCAGATCGAGGATCGTTCCGGCCTCCAGGCGGGGCGAACGCAGCAGCAACTCTATGGCTTTCTCTTCCAGCGTCATGACCCACTCCGAGCGGACGGCCCGAAAGTCGGGCTCCCCTATGGGAGCCGGCACACCGCGTGTTGTCAACTACTGCAATGTACCGGCCCAAACTTTCGGCCGGGCCGGTACTCGCCCCGGGGCGCCGATGTCGCCGGTCAGGTCGTCAGCCAGCCGAACTGCTGCGGTTTGCGGCCCGCTCGCGGGTCCAGAGGCACGTTGATCAGCGCGGGACCCTCGAAGGCCATCGCCTCGTCGAGCGCGGCGCGGAGATCGGCCGTGTCCTCCACGTAGATGCCCTTGCCGCCGAGCGCCTCCATCATGCCCTCGTAGCGCGCACCGTACGTCAGGTAGAACGGCGGCGGCGTCTGGCCTTCCTCCAGTGGCCCGATACCGCCCCCGATGCCGCCGTTGTTCAGCACGATCAGCTTCACGGGCAGCTTGTAGCGGACCATCGTCTCGATCTCCATGCCGGAGAAGCCGAACGCGCTGTCGCCCTGCACGGAGACGACCGGCTGGTCGGGGTTCGCCACGGCCGCGGCGACCGCGAAGCCGAGGCCGATGCCCATGGTGCCGTAGGTACCGGCGTCAAGCCGGTGCCGCGGGGCGTGGTTCGGCATCTGCGTCCTGCCGATGTCCATGGTGTTCGCGCCCTCGCCGATGATGATCGCGTCCTCGGGCAGCCACTCGACGATGTCGCGATAGGCGCGGTAGTAGTTGATGGGCGACGACTCGTCCTCGATCATCGGTCGGACCGCCTCCGCGTTGGCGTCCGCCTTCTCCTTGAGGACCGCCCGCCACTCCGTCTCCGCGGGATAGAACCACTGCCGGTTCGACAGCGAGGCGTTCAGCTGGCCCACCACCGCCTTGCCGTCGCCCACCAGCGCCACTTCCGCCGGGACGTTGCGGCCGATCTCTTCCTGCTCGATGTCGAGCTGAACGATGCGCACGCCAGGCTTGAAGCGGGGCGGCAGACCGAAGTGCATGATCCAGTTGAGCCGCGCGCCCATCAGGAACACCACGTCCGCCTCGCGCAGCGCCGTGCTGCGGGCGGCGCCGACGGAAAGCGCGTCCGTGTCCGGCATGATGCCCTTGCCCATGGGCGATGCCAGGAACGGCAACTGGGTCCGCTCGATGAACTCCCGCACCTCGTCTTCGGCGCGCGACCACGCCATGCCCTTGCCTAGGACCACGAGCGGGCGCTCCGCCGACTCGAGCGCGTCGAGGGCGCGTTCCACGTCGCCGGGATCGGCCTGGGGGCGCACGAGCGGCGCCGGCGGCGCGGCCACGGCCACGTTCTCTTCTTCGGCCTCGCCGCGGATGATGTCGTCCGGGAAGTTGAGATAGACGGGGCCCGGACGGCCGTTCTGCCCGGTACGGATCGCCTGCTCCACGTAGTACGGGATACGCTCGACGCGATCGATGTCGTGGGCGTACTTGCAGTACGGCGCCGCGAGTTCGGTCTGACGCTCTTCCTGGAATGCGCCCATGCCGTTCTGGTACGTCGGCGAAGCGCCGCCGATCAGGATCATCGGCCAGCAGTTCTCGCGCGCGTTCGCGAGCCCGGCGAAGGCGTGGATCACGCCGGGCCCGGAGACCACGAGGCACGCCTGCGTGCGCCCCGTCAGGTAGCTCGCCGCCTGCGCCGCATAGCTCGCCGACTGTTCGTTGCGCATGCCGATGTAGGTGATGCCTTCCTTTTGCGCCGCGGCGGCAACGCCCTGCACGGGAAAGCCCACGATGCCGAACATGTAATCGACGCCCTGCGCTTTCAGGCTGCGCGCCATCAGGGTCGCGCCATCAACCGTGGCCATGGATTTCCTCCCAAAGGTGAGTGCGAAAAAAACGGCTAACCTAGCAGGGTGTTGTCCTTGGCGCCATAGCGCGCAGGGCGACGCCGCGCGCCGGCGACTCTCGGGCTGGGGGCCAAACGTCGCCGCCGACAACCGCCCCTTCGGCGCAGGGCCTTCGCGCACGCGAATCGGGGACGATCTCGCACATGTCGAGGCGGCGTCTGACGCTTTTGCGGGGTTCCACGCCACCGTAACGTGGCGGGATGGACCACGATGCCGCCTGGAAACACCTGTTCGGACTGCCCGTTACGGTGCGGCACCTGTTGCGCGGCTTCGCCGGCGCGGTCGCGGAACTGCTGGACCTCGACAGCCTGCGCCCAGTGCCGGCAAGCTGGGTCGCCGCCGACGGCGAGCAGCGCCACGGCGACGTCGCGTGGCGCGCGTGGTACAAGGACGGCTCGGGGCGTTCGCTGGTGCTGCTCATCGAGTTCCAGTCGACCGCGGACGCCGACATGGCGACCCGCGTGTTGCGTTACGAGGGCGCCGCCTTCCATGGGCTGCGGCGCAACCGGGCGCTCGACGCGGACGGCGAACTGCGATTGCTGTCCGTGGTCATCCACTCCGGGTCCGAGCGCTGGACGGCGCCGGGCGGCGCGAACCGGGTGGCGGTGACCGGCGACGGCGAGGTCGCTCCACGCGCGCCCTGCCGGTACCTGTTCCTTGACAGTCGGCCGTGGCCGCAAGACGATCTCGCCAGGGACAACGTCGTCGCCGCGGTGTTGTGGCTGGGCGGCGCGTCCTCGCCGACCGACGCCGGCCGGCGGCTGCGTGCCTTGGCGGGCGGGTGGTCGGAGAGCGGGGACGTGGCGGCGGCCGAGGCGGTGCTCGACTGGCTCGGGATCCTGTGGCCGCGTCTGTTCCCCGATGCGGACGCCGCCGCGCCGACGGACTGGCGGCACGAGTTGCTGAACGAGGAGGAAGGGATGAGCACACTGGCCGAGCGCGTGAAGGAGTGGGAGGCCGATCTGCTGGAGCAGGGCATTGAGCGGGGCATCGAACGGGGCTTTGAGCGGGGCATCGAACGCGGCATTGAAGACCAGCGCGCCCTGTTGTGCCGTCAGGCCGAGCGGAAGTTCGGAGCACGGACCGCACACGAACTCGCGCGCCACCTGGCGGACGTGGCGGACGCGGAAGGCCTCGCCCCGGTCGGCGAGTGGATCATCGACTGCGACGATGGCGCGGCTCTGCTCGAGCTGGTGAACACTCTCGGCTAGGAAACTCTACCCACCGTCAGGATGGCCGCGACCGTCAGGTCGCGCCACCACCACCAGCCACCCGCCGTTTCCACATGTCGAACTGCCGGCGCGGCCGTGCTCCTACTCCGACGCGCGCGTTCCCCCATCCATGGGTCGCGTCGCCTGCAGGACCCGGGTGGCCGCCCCGATCATCGAAGTCATGTCGCTCAGGTTCGCCGGGACGATCAGCGTGTTGCCCTCCTTGGCGAGATTCCCGAAGCGTTCGAGGTAGTTCTCGGCGACGCGCAACTGCATGGCCTTGTCGCCTCCCTCGGCGTTGAGCGCCTCGGCGACTTTCTTCAGCCCCACCGCGGTCGCTTCGGCCACTGCCGTGATGGCCGCCGCTTCTCCCTGCGCTTCGTTGATCTGCTGCTCCCTGGCGGCCTCCGACTGCTTGATGACCTGCTGCTTCTCGCCCTCGGCTTCGTTGATCCTGGCGTCGCGCTCACCCTCGGACTGCAGTATGGTCGCCCGCTTCTCCCGCTCCGCCCGCATCTGCTTCTCCATTGCCGAGACCACGTCCGCGGGTGGATTGATGTTCTGTATCTCGTACCGCAGGACCTTGACCCCCCAAGGGTTCGAGGCCCGGTCGAGCTCCTCGACGACGCGCAGATTGATGTGGCCGCGTTCCTCGAACGTCCTGTCCAGTTCCAGCTTCCCGATCTCGCTTCGCAGCGTCGTCTGGGCGAGTTGGGCAATGGCGAAGAGGTAGTCCGCGATGCCATACGACGCGGCGTGGGCATCGATCACCTGCAGGTACAGCACCCCGTCCACCCCCACCTGGACGTTGTCCGAGGTGATGCAGACCTGCTCCGCAACATCGACCGCCTGTTCCTTGAGGGTGTGCCTGTACGCCACGCGGTCCATGAACGGGATCAGTAGGTGGAACCCCGCGGAGAGCGTTCGCGAATAGCGCCCGAGCGTCTCGACGACATAGGCGCTCTGCTGCGGCACGACGACCGCGGTCTTCACGACGACGATGATCGCCAGGACGCTGACCACCCCGGCCACGATGAGCGTTTCCATTCCCGCCTCCTGCTTCAGTCCCCTGCCTGCACGGGCTCGGACGGCCGCGCCTCGGACCCCGGGATCGCCTCGATGCACAGACCCGCCCCGCGCGTCCCCACCACTCGGGCGGCCGAGTCCGCCCCGATCGGATCGCCGCCGACGTTCGTCGCTGTCCAATGCGAGCCCCGCAGTTCCACCCGTCCCTGCTCGCCGACCGCGAGCTCCCGCGTCACCCGGACCACCTCACCGGCGGGCGAACTGTCGAAGCCCGGCATCCGCTCTCGCAGCCGGGAGTATAGGCGGCGCCGGAAAAAGACCATCGATGCCAGCGCAACCCCGGCGAACAGGAGCCACTGCTCCCACGGCGCCAGCTCGCCGCCACCAAGCTGCACGAGGCCCACCACCAACGCGGAGACCCCCAGGAAGATGAGATAGAACGCGAGGTCCGCACCCGCGAGTTCGATACCCGCCAGCACACAGCCGGCGATCAGCCAGGCCCACCATGGCATTGCTCAGTCTCCCCGTGTCGCATTTTCGAGGTCGAACGGCGCGAGTCTATCAGCCACGCGGCGCCCCGATGCCGGGTGCGATGCCCTCGACGAGCCGCCCCGCGTCCGGCGGTTCCGGCCCTCCCACGGCACTCCCGGATTGGCATGGTCAATCGAATCGGCTTTTGGTAGGTTACGCGCCCTCGCGAAAGCGCAGTTCGCGCGCAGCTTGCAGATTCGAGGCAACATGGCGGCAGACGACACCCCCACCAGGTCTTCCTCTGCTTCGTCGAGCGAACCGGGCGACGGGCCCAAGGATCGCCCCACGGCCGGAGCACAGGCGCCCAGATTGGCGTCCCAAGCGGACTCTCCGTTCCGCAGTTTCGAACCGTACGAGCCCGCGGAGGACGAACCCTACATGGGCTCGGCACAACTCGAGCACTTCCGCGACATCCTGCTGAAGTGGCGCCACCAGCTCATGGAAGAGGTCGACCGGACGGTCAACCACATGCAGGACGAGGCCGCCAACTTCCCCGACCCCGCGGACCGTGCGACGCAGGAGGAGGAGTTCAGCATCGAACTCAAGACCCGCGACCGGGAGCGCAAGCTCATCAAGAAGATCGCGGAGACCCTCGAGCGCATCGATCAGGAAGACTACGGCTACTGCGACACCTGCGGCGTGGAGATCGGACTGCGGCGCCTGGAGGCTCGGCCAACCGCGTCCCAGTGCGTGGACTGCAAGGCGCTGGCCGAGTTGCGCGAGAAGCAGCTCCACGCCTGACGGCGCATCGTTTGGGGCACGCGGAGCACCCCGACCACCCCGACCACCCCGGTGACCGGGCAACCGGCCCGTACGTCGGCCGCTTCGCGCCCACGCCGTCGGGTCCGCTCCACTTCGGGTCGCTCTTCACGGCAGTGGCGAGCTGCCTGGACGCGCGGGCGCACAACGGGACCTGGCGCTTGCGCATCGACGATCTCGACGCGCCCCGCAGCGTCCCCGGCGCGGTGGACCGGATACTGGGCGCCCTGGAAGAGCACGCCCTGCACTGGGACGGACCGGTGGTCTTCCAGAGCGACCACGCCGAGCGTCATCGCGCCACGCTCACCGAACTCGCGCGACAGTCCCTGAGCTTCCGCTGCACCTGCTCGCGCAAGGACCTGTACGGACACCGGCTCTATCCCGGCACCTGCCGCACCCGCCCCGTGCCGACCGGGCAGGAGGCCGCGGTCCGCATTCGTGCGCCCGACGGCGAGTACGCCTTCGGCGACCGCTTGCAAGGTCGCCACGCGGAGCGCCTGGCCCGCACGACGGGCGACTTCGTCATCGGACGGCGCGACGGCTATGCGGCCTATCAGCTCGCTGTCGTGGTGGACGACGCGGCGATGGGCGTGACCGATGTCGTGCGCGGCGCGGACCTGCTCGACAGCACGCCCCGGCAGCTCTTTCTCGCCGACCGGCTCGGCCTGGCCCGGCCCCGGTACCTGCATCTCCCGGTGATCGCAGATCGCGGCGGCGGCAAGCTCTCCAAGCGCACGGCCGCATCGGCCATCGGGGCGGGCGCCGCGGCGACGCGCGACCTGCAATGGACGCTCGACCTCCTGGGGCTGGACCCGCCGGCACACGCCACTCCGGAGGAACTGATCGAATGGGCCGTGCCGGCATGGGACAGCAGCGCGCTTCCCCGAGGACGCATCCTGGCGACCTGGGCCAGCCTGTGAGGGAATCCCTTGCGGCCGAACACGACCAAACCGGGCCGGGCGTCCGGCCAACCGGGAGCGCCACGGTGCGGGCACGCCGCTTTGATAACATCGCGGCAACCATGACCAACATCCTGGTTGTCGATCCCGACGTCCGGCGCCGGGCAGGCCTGCGCGGCGTCCTCGAACGCCACGGCTTCCACGTCGTGGAGGGCGCGGGATGGGACCGGCTGGAAGCCCTGCACGCCAAGGACGGCGCCGCGGACATCGGGGCGATCGTGGCCAGCGCGCACCCGCGGGAGGGCAGCGGTGCCGCCCTCGCGCCGCTCCTGCGCACCACGCCCGTGATCCTGATCGCCGAGGATGCCACCGTCGCCGCCGCCGTGTCCGCAATGCGCGCGGGTGCCGCGGACTACGTGGCCTGGCCGGCCTCGGACACGGCACTGATCGATGCCGTCCGACGGGCCTCCGCAGGCCCCGGCGACGCCGCCGAGGCCGGGAGGGACACCAGCGCGGACTGGCCCATCTTCGGTTCCTGCGCCGTCATGCTGGACCTCTTCGAGCGCATCCGGGCCGCCGCGCGCACGGATGCCGCCGTGCTGGTGAGGGGCGAGTCGGGGACCGGCAAGGAGCTCGTCGCACGCGCCCTGCACGCCCGCGGGCCGCGCCGCCACGCCCCGATGATCTCGCTCAACTGCGCCGCGATCCCCGGGGCGCTGATCGAGTCGGAGCTGTTCGGACACGGACGCGCCGACGCCCCGAACGCCAGTGCCGCCGGCCTGGTCGCGGCGGCCACCGCCGGCACCCTGTTCCTGAACGAAGTCGGCGAACTCCCCCCCGCCGTGCAGGAGCGCTTCCTCGACGTCCCCGTGGCCGGCGCCGCGATGCCGCCCGGGAGCGCCAACCGCCGTGACGATGTCCGCGTGATCGCGGCAACGCAGCGCAACCTGGAACTGCTCGTGGAGCATGGGCAGTTCCGCGCGGACCTGCTCCGGCGTCTGCGCGGCGTTACGTTGAGCGTCCCACCGCTGCGCGACCGCGGCGGCGACATCGCGGCCCTCGCCAGGATCCTCGCCCGCCGCGCCGCGGCCCGAATGGGCAAGCCCGAACCGCGGTTCTCCACCGACGCCATCACCGCCATGGAGGGCTACCACTGGCCCGGCAACGTCCGGGAACTGGAGAATGCGGTCGAGCGGGCGACGATCCTCGCCGACCAGGGAGACATCCCCGCGGAACTCCTCGCCATCGAGGCGGCGGTCCGCGACACCCGCGGCGGCGCCCCGGCCGGGGACGGGGAGGACGCGGTCTCCCTGGAGGACTACTTCGTCCGCTTCGTCACCGAGCACCAGGACCAGTACACGGAGACGGAACTCGCAACGAAGCTCGGCATCAGCAGGAAGAACCTCTGGGAGCGACGCAAGCGGCACGGCATCCCGCGTCGCCGCACGCGCAAGCGCGGCCCGCGCCTGGACCCCGTGTGAAGGCGGCTCCTCCGCCACGCCCCGCCACGCCCCGCCGCGCACCCGGGAGGGTCGGGCGGCGCTTTGTCTTTTCCGCCCATGCACCCTAACATCCCCAACCATCTCGACCACGGCAGAGCTTGTTGAGGGAACGCAAACCCGTCCGGGTCGCACATCCGAGTCTCCGCGAAGCCACGGTTTCCGCCAACGCGGTGACCGTCGTCGAGACCCTTCGGAACGCCGGATACGAGGCCTACCTGGTAGGCGGGTGCGTCCGCGATCTCCTGCTCGGCGGCACGCCCAAGGACTTCGACGTGGCCACCGACGCCACACCCCAGCAGGTCAAGTCGGTCTTCCCCCGGGCCCGTCTGATTGGACGCCGGTTCCGCATCGCCCACGTGCGCTTTCGCCGCGAATTCATCGAGGTGTCGACCTTCCGGCGCCGCAACGAAGAGGACGATGCGGACACCGACGGGAACCACCTCTCGGCCGACGGCGTCCTGCTGAGCGACAACGTCTACGGGACCCTCGACCAGGACGCCTTCCGGCGCGACTTCACCGTCAACGCCCTGTACTACGACCCCGTCGAAGACACCGTCCTCGACTACACCTCCGGCCTCGAGGACATCGAGACCCGTACCCTGCGGGTCATCGGCGACCCCAAGGCCCGTCTGCGCGAAGACCCGGTGCGCATCCTGCGCGCGATGCGGTTCGCGGCGAAACTCGGCTTCAACCTCGATCCGGGCACGCGCGCAGCGGTCGCGCCGATGTCCGAGCTGTTGACGGCCATCCCGCCGGCGCGCCTGTTCGACGAGTTCAACAAGCTCTTCATGAACGGCCATGCCCTGGCCGCCTGGTCCCTCATGTGGGAGTTCGGGCTGCCCGAGATCCTGTTTCCGCTCTCGCAGGACGACGACGGTCTCGTACAGGCCGCGCTGCAGAGCACGGACGGCCGCGTCGCCGCGGACAAGCCCGTGACGCCCGGGTTCCTGCTGGCCGCCATGTGCTGGCCCGAGTTCGAGCGGCGCACCGCCATGTCCGCCACCGCCAACAACGCGGCCGACGAAAGACTGAAGGCCGCTCACAGCGTCATCGGCGAGCAGCAGCTCACGATCGCCTTCCCGCGCCGCCTGTCGCTGTTCATGCGCGACGTGTGGCGGCTGCAAAGCACCCTCGAGCGGCGCTCCGCCAAGGGTTTGCAGCGCACACTCGGCCATCCGCGGTTCCGGGCCGCATACGACTTCCTGGTGCTGCGGGCCGAGACCGGCGAGGCCGATCCGGAACTCGCCCAATGGTGGACGGACGTGCAGGAGGCGCCAGAGGAAGAGCGCGGGTCCATGGCCAACGGCCTGCGCCCGGCCGGAAGACGGCGCCGGCGCCGGCGCGGCCGCGGGCGACCCAACCCCGAACCCGCGGTGTGAGCGCATCCGGGCCAGATGCCGTCGGCGGATCGACGCTGCCCGCCAGCGCCACCGAAGCCCCCGGGGATCTGCCGCGCCACATCGCCGTGGAAGGGCCGATCGGCGTCGGCAAGACGACGCTGGCGAGGCGCCTCGCGGAAACGCTGCGGTATCCGTTGCTGCTCGAGCCCACTACCGAGAATCCCTTCCTGGACCGGTTCTACCGGGAAGGCGGCCGGCACGCCTTGCCGACGCAGCTCTTTTTTCTGCTCCACCGGGCGCGGCAGGTTGCGGCCCTCGAGGACGATCTCGTGGGATCGCTGGTCGTCGCCGACTTCCTGATCGAGAAGGACCGGCTGTTCGCCGAACTGACCCTCGACGAGGACGAACTCGCCATCTACGAGCAGATCTGGCGCAGCCTGGACATCCACCCGCCCACGCCCGACCTCGTCATCTACCTTCAGGCCCCCCCGCCGGTCCTGACCGAGCGGATCCGCCGCCGCGGCGTCGACTTCGAGCAGCGCATCGACGACCGATACCTTACGCACCTGTGCGCGTCGTACACCCGCTTCTTTCACGACTACAGCGCGGCGCCGCTCCTGATCGTCAACGCCGCCGAGATCGATTTCGCCCACGACGACCGCCACTTCGAGGCCCTGCTGACGGAGCTGCGGGATTTCGACGGGGTGCGCGGCTACTTCAACCCCAACCCGACGCTGCTGCCGTAGCGGACGGACTCGTCCCGTCCCACGTCCCACGTCCGACGTCCCACGCCGGCGCCGCGATGCGCGTATATTGCCCACCTGACGGACCACGAGGAGTAGCGCCCGCATGAGCAGCCAGGCCCGTACGAGGCCCGTGTCCATTCCGGCGTTGAACGCGATGAAACGTCGGGGCGAGAAGTTCGCTTCGCTGACCGCGTACGACGCCCTGTTCGCCGAGCTGATCAGTCGGGCGGGCGTCGACGTGCTGCTGGTGGGCGACTCGCTGGGCATGGTGCTGCAGGGGCACGACAGCACGTTGCCGGTCACGCTCGAGGACGTCATCTACCACATGCAGTGCGTGAAGGCCGGCAACCAGGGCAGCCTCATCATGGCCGACCTCCCCTTCATGACCTACGGGTCCGAGGCGCAGTCCCTCGAGAGCGCCGCCGCGCTCATGCGGGCCGGCGCGCACATGGTCAAGCTCGAAGGCGGCGCGTGGCTGGCCGAGTCCACGCGACTGCTGACGGAACGGGGCATCCCGGTGTGCGCGCACATGGGACTCACGCCGCAGTCGATCAACCGGCTCGGCGGCTACCGCGTGCAGGGCCGCAACACCGAGAAGGCGAACGCCATCATCGAGGAAGCGCTGATCCTCGAGGACTCGGGCGCTTCGATCCTGCTGCTCGAATGCGTTCCCGTCGAACTCGGGAGGACGATCAGCGAGCGCGTGGAAGTGCCCGTCATCGGTATCGGCGCCGGGCCTCACACCGACGGCCAGATCATGGTCATGCACGACATGCTCGGCCTCACGCCGTCGATCATGAAGCCGCCGAAATTCGTCAAGAACTTCCTGCCGGAGAGCACGTCCGGCATCAGCGGTGCGTTCGAGGCCTATGCGTCGGCGGTGAAGGAAGCGCGCTTCCCCGCCCCGGAGCACTGCTTCAACTGATACGGCGCCCACGACGCGCAGGCGGTCCCATGCTCATCGCACACACGATCCGCACGCTGCGCTCGGCGCTCGCCGACCGGCGGGGCGCCGGCCGCGTCGGGCTGGTGCCGACCATGGGCAATCTCCACGACGGCCACCTCGCCCTCGTCGCGGTCGCCGCCAGCGTGTGCCGCACCATCGTGGCCTCCGTCTTCGTCAATCCGCTGCAGTTCGGCGCGGGGGAGGACTTCGAGGACTATCCGCGCACGCTCGACGCCGACGCCACGCGGCTCGAAGCTCACGGCGTCGACATCGTGTTCGCACCCTCGGTCGGCGAGGTCTATCCGGACGGCCGCGCCGACACGGTCGTCGTCACGGTGCCGCCGCTCGCGCGGCTGCTCTGCGGCGAGAACCGGCCCGGCCACTTCGACGGCGTCGCCACCGTCGTCACGAAACTCCTCAACATGGTCGGACCGGACCGGGCGTACTTCGGCGAGAAGGACTGGCAACAGCTCGTATTGATCCAGACGATGGCCCGCGGTCTCAACCTGCCCGTGGACATCGTCGGCGTACCCACGGTGCGCGCGGCGGACGGGCTCGCCCTGTCGAGCCGCAACCAGTACCTGTCGCGGGAGGAACGCCGGGTCGCCCCGCTGCTCCATCGCACGCTCATCGACATTCGCGAGGCCGTCGCCGGCGGCAGCCGGGATTTCGCCCTGCAGGAGCAACGCGGCCGGGCAGCGCTCACCGACGCCGGCTTCGACGTGGACTACGTCGCCATCCGCGACGCCCTGACGCTCCGCGCACCCGGCGACGACGGCCATCCGCTGCGCGTGCTCGCCGCCGCCCGGCTCGGGCGCGCGCGCCTGATCGACAACCTGGAGCTCGACGCGCGGTGACGAGCGGGCGGCCGGACGCGCGCGAATCCTGGCGGCGCCTGGCGTCGCTCGCAACGCAGACCGTCCGGACGGAACTGCGCGACCTGGTGCACGATGCCCGGCGGTTCGAGTCCATGAGCCTCCGGGTCGGGCCGCTCCTCATCGATTTCGCCCGGCAGCGCGCAACCGCCGACATCGTGTCCGCCCTCGTCGCCCTGGCCCGGGAGTGCCGGCTGGAGGCGGCCGTCGGCGACCTGTTCGACGGCGCCGAAGTCAATCCGACCGAAGGCCGGCCGGCCCTGCACACGGCTCTGCGGGCGCCCCGGGACGAACGCCCCGCGCGCGTCGCCACGATCGTCGAGGAGGCCCGCGACCGCATGCTCGACGTGGCGGAACGCGTCCGCCGGGGGCATTGGCGGGGCATGTCCGGAGAACCGGTCCGCCACGTCGTGCACATCGGCATCGGCGGTTCGCACCTCGGCCCCGAACTCGCGGTCCAGGCCTTGCGGGACCCGGGCTCGCCGAGCCGCATCGACATCCGCTTCCTCGCGAACATCGACGGCGCGGCTGCCATCGACGCGTTCCGGAACCTCGACCCCGAAGAGACCCTCGTCATCGTCGTGTCCAAGTCCTTCGACACGCTTGAGACCCTGGCCAACGCGCGGTACGCGCGCAGCTGGTTCCTCGAGCGGACCGGACGCCCCGACGCGATCGGACGGCACTTCGTCGCGGTCACCGCAAACCAGGCCGCCGCATCCGGCTTCGGCATCCCTCCCGCCAACTGCCTGCCGATGTGGGACTGGGTGGGCGGCCGTCATTCGCTCTGGTCGACCGCGGGCCTGTCGGTCGCGATCGCCATAGGAGCGCAAGGCTTCCGGGAGCTGCTCGACGGCGCCCACGCGATGGATCGCCACTTCCGCGGCAAGCGACTCGCGAGCAACGCCCCGGCACTGCTCGCCCTGCTCGGCATCTGGAACAGCAACTTCCTGGGCGCCGGGACGCACGCGGTGCTGCCGTACGACCGCCGTCTGGCAGGCCTCCCGGCCTATCTGCAGCAGCTCGAGATGGAAAGCAACGGCAAGTCGATGCGCATCGACGGGCAGCGTTCGGACGCGCACACCGCGCCCGTGGTCTGGGGGGGCGAGGAGACCAACGGGCAACACGCCTTCCACCAGCTCCTGCATCAGGGCACGCGCTCGTTCAGCGCCGACTTCATCGCGGTGGCGGCACCCGGCCACGACCTCGCCACGCGCCACCGCTGGCTACTCGCGAGTTGCCTCGGCCAGGGCAGCGCCATGCTGCGCGGACGCGAGGAGCCGGACGACGCGCGCGATCCGCTCGCCCCGCACCGGGCAGTCCCGGGCAACCGCGCGACGACGACCATCCTGCTCGATGCGCTGACGCCCCGCGGCTTCGGCGCCCTGCTCGCCCTCTACGAACACAAGGTCTTCGCACAGGCCACGATCTGGGGCATCAATCCCTTCGACCAGTTTGGGGTCGAACTCGGCAAGCAGTTGGCCGGCGATCTGTTCGCGGCGCTGTCCGGGGACGCACCCGCCGGGATCGATCCGGCCACCGCGGGCCTCGTCCGGGAAGTGCGCAAGCGGGCGCCGTGACGGCCGCGACAGCCGCGTCGGCGCTTGAAGTCGCCGTGCCCCTTCGGCAAAGCTAGGAGTTCGTCTCAGGAGGCAACACATGGCGACCACCTACCCCGTTCCGGACGCCGTCAGGCAGCGGGCGCACCTCGACCGGCAGGCCTACCAGGAGCTGTACCGCCGGTCCATCGAGGATCCGGACGGGTTCTGGGCCGATCAGGCACGGCAACGCCTCGACTGGATCGCCGAGTGGAGCGCGGTGTCCGACTGGGACCTGCCGAGCGGCAACGTCGCGTGGTTCCTCGGCGGCCGGCTGAACGCCTGCGTCAACTGCGTCGACCGGCACCTGCCCGCGCGGGCGGATCAGGCCGCGATCATCTGGGAAGGCGACGATCCGGCCGACGACCGGACCATTACCTACCAGGAGTTGCACGACGCCGTCTGCCGCCTCGCCAACGCGCTCCGGAGCCGCGGCGTGCGCAGGGGCGACCGCGTGTGCATCTACATGCCGATGATCCCGGAGGCCGTCTACGCGATGCTCGCCTGCGCGCGCATCGGGGCGACCCACTCCGTGGTGTTCGGCGGCTTTTCCCCACAGTCGCTCAAGGACCGCATTCTGGACTCGGACTGCCGCACGGTGATCACCGCGGACGAGGGCGTGCGGGGCGGTCGCATCGTCCCGCTCAAGCGCAACGCCGACGAGGCGCTCGCCGACTGCCCGAACGTCGCCACCGTCCTCGTCGTGCGCCGTACCGGCGGCGACATCGCGTGGACCGGGGACCGGGACGTCTGGTACCACGACCTCGTCCCCGGACAGCCCGCCTCGTGCGATGCCGAGCCCATGGACGCGGAGGATCCCCTCTTCATCCTCTACACGTCCGGCAGCACGGGCAAGCCGAAGGGCGTCCAGCACGGCACCGGCGGCTACCTGCTCCACGCCGCCATCACGCACGAACTGGTCTTCGACTACCACGACGGCGACATCTACTGGTGCACCGCGGACGTCGGGTGGATCACCGGCCACTCCTACATCGTCTATGGCCCGCTCGCCAATGGGGCGACGACCCTGATGTTCGAGGGGGTGCCTACCTGGCCGGACGCATCCCGCGCATGGCAGGTCGTGGACAAGCACGGGGTCAACATCTTCTACACGGCGCCCACCGCCATCCGGCAGCTCATGGGACAGGGCGACGACTACGTGCGCTCCACCTCCCGCGCCACGCTGCGGCTCCTCGGCAGCGTCGGCGAGCCGATCAATCCGGAAGCCTGGGAGTGGTACCACGGCGTCGTGGGCGAGCGGCGCTGTCCGATCGTGGACACGTGGTGGCAGACCGAGACCGGCGGCATCATGATCTCGCCGCTACCCGGGGCGACGGACCTGAAGCCCGGCTCCGCGACGCTGCCCTTGCCCGGCGTGCAGCCGGCGCTGCTGGACGGCAACGGCAACGTCATCGAGGAGACCGAGGCCGCCGGCAGCCTCGTCATCACCGCCTCCTGGCCGGGGCAGATCCGCACCGTCCACGGGGACCATCAGCGGGTGATCGACACGTACTACGCCGCATTCCCCGGCTATTACCTCACCGGCGATGCCGCCCGGCGCGACGCCGACGGCTACTACTGGATCACGGGGCGCACCGACGACGTCATGAACGTCTCCGGCCACCGGCTGGGAACGGCGGAAGTGGAGTCCGCGCTCGTCGAGCACGAACTGGTCGCGGAGGCCGCCGTCGTCGGCTTCCCCCACGCCATCAAGGGCGAGGGCATCTACGCGTACGTGACGTTGATGGCGCACACGCAGGAGGAGCCCGAGTCCCTGCGCGGGGAACTGGTCCGGCTCGTGCGGTCCGAGATCGGCCCGTTCGCGCGGCCGGACGTCATCCAGTTCGCACCCGGGCTGCCCAAGACCCGATCCGGCAAGATCATGCGCCGCATCCTGCGCAAGATCGCCGCCAACGAGCTCGACGACCTCGGCGACACGACCACGCTCGCGGAGCCGGCCGTGATCGACGATCTGGTCGCGAACCGCGCCGGGGCGACCTGACGCCGCCGCACGGAGCCCACCGACGCCGCCGCCGAAGTTTCGCGCCGGCGAAACTTCCACCCGACCGAAGGTCGGGCCTCGACCGAAGGTCGGGCCTCGACCGAAGGTCGGGCCTCGACCGAAGGTGGGGCCTACGCGGACGCGGCGTAGTTCGGCACTTCCTTGATGGAGAGCTTGATGCGGCCGCGCTGGTCGACATCGAGCACCACCACGTCGACGTCCTGGCCCTCCGCCAGATAGTCCGTCACCTTCTCCACGCGCTCCTTGGCGACTTCGGAGATGTGCAACAGGCCGTCCTTGCCGGGCAGGATGTTGACGAAGGCGCCGTAGTCGACGATGCGCGCCACCTTGCCGTTGTAGATCCGGCCGACCTCGGCTTCGGCCGTGATCTCCTCGACGCGCGCAACGGCCGCGTCCCTGGAAGCCTGGTCCTCGCCGTAGACCCGCACCGTGCCGTCGTCCTCCACGTCCACCTCCGCGCCCGTTTCGTCGACGATGGAACGGATCGTCGCTCCGCCCTTGCCGATGATGTCGCGGATCTTGTCCGGATTGATCTTGAGCACGATCAGCGACGGCGCGTTCTCCGCCATGCTTTCCCGCGGTGCGGCGATCACCTTGTTCATCTCGCCGAGGATGTGCAGCCGGGCCGCGAGCGCCTGCTCGAGGGCGACTTCCATGATCTCCTCGGTGATCCCGTCGATCTTGATGTCCATCTGCAGCGCGGTGACACCGTCCACCGTGCCGGCGACCTTGAAGTCCATGTCGCCCAGGTGATCCTCGTCCCCGAGGATGTCCGTCAGCACGGCGAAGCGCTCTTCGTCCTTGACGAGGCCCATTGCGACCCCGGCCACCGCGGCGCGGATGGGAATGCCGGCGTCCATCAGCGCGAGCGACGCGCCGCACACGCTGGCCATCGAACTCGAGCCGTTGCTCTCCGTGATCTCGGACACCACCCGCAGGGTGTAGGGGAAGGTCTCGAGGTCCGGCAGCACCGCGGTGATGCCGCGTCGGGCCAGCCGGCCGTGGCCGATCTCGCGACGCTTCGGAGCGCCCAGGAAGCCGGCCTCTCCCACGCTGTACGGCGGGAAGTTGTAATGCAGCATGAACTGGTCCTTGTACGTCCCGTGCAGGGTCTCGACCAGTGCCGCGTCGCGCAGCGTCCCCAACGTTGCCGTCACGATCGCCTGCGTCTCGCCGCGCGTGAACATCGCCGACCCGTGGGTTCTCGGGAGCAATCCGACATCGACCGCAATCGGCCGCACCGTGGTGCGGTCACGCCCGTCGATGCGCGGCTCGCCGGTCAGCACGCGCTCGCGCACGATGTGCTTCTCCAGCCGCCCGAACTCCGCGAGCACCTCCGCGGCGTCCGGATCCGCTTCGCCGCCCGTGGCGACCGCGGCCGCGGCCTCCGCCCGCACGGCGCCGATCCGGGTCTGGCGTTCCTGTTTGTCCGTGATGCGGTAGGCCTCTCCGAGCGCGTCGCCGACCGCGGCCGCAACGCGCTCCGCAAGGCCCGCGTCGTGCGCGGGAGGCGCCCACTGCCACTTCGGCTTGCCCGCTTCCGCGGTCAGTTCCTCGATGGCCCGGATCGCGACCTGCATCTCCTCGTGGGCGAACAGCACGCCGCCGAGCATCTGGTCCTCGGTCAGTTCCCGCGCCTCCGACTCGACCATCAGCACGGCGGAAGCCGTGCCGGCGACCACCATGTTGAGCGCCGACGCGGCCAAGGTTTCCATGCCCGGATTCAGCAGGTACGCACCGTCCACGTATCCCACCCGCGCCGCGCCGATCGGCCCGCCGAACGGTGCGCCCGACAGCGACAGCGCCGCGGACGCGCCGATCATCGCGAGGATGTCCGGATCCATGTCCCGCTCGACCGACATCACCTGGCAGATGACCTGGACTTCGTTCATGAAGCCCTTGGGAAACAGCGGCCGGATGGGCCGGTCGATAAGCCGGCAGGTCAGCGTCTCCTTCTCGGTCGGGCGCCCTTCGCGCCGCGGGAAGCCGCCGGGGATCTTGCCGATCGCGTACATCTTCTCTTCGTAGTTGACCGTCAGGGGGAAGAACCCCTGGTCGGGACGCGCCTCGGGAACGACCACCGCCGAGCAAAGCACGACCGTGTCGCCCATAGACGCCAATACACTGCCCGTGGCCTGCCTGGCCACGCGATTCGCCTCCAGGACGACCTGGTGGCCGCCGAACTGGAATTCCTTTCTGACTGAATTCAATGTCTTCTCCTATGCGGCGGAAATCCGCTCACGTGACCGTCACGACGCCGCGCCACATGGCGGCGACTTTCTCGAACGGCGGTTCCGCTCCTGCAACAAAAAGTCAGCGCCTCAATCCAAGCCGCTGTATGAGTGCCTTGTACCGGCTGTCGTCCTTGCCGCGCAGGTAGTCGAGCAGCTTGCGCCGCTGGCCCACCATGCGGATCAGGCCACGCCGGGAATGGTGGTCCTTGCCGTGGTCCCGGAAATGCTGCTGCAACGAATTGATGTTGTGCGTCAGCAGCGCCACCTGTACCTCGGGCGATCCGGTGTCGTTCTCGTCACGTCGATGCTCTTCGACGATCGCCCGCTTCGCTTCGGCCGTCAGCGCCATGCGTTCCTCTCCATTTCCAATCGCCGTGGCTGTGTTTTCATCATCCGTTGGCTTCATCAACCGTTTTCTTCATCTTCGTCGTCCGCTTCATCGTCCGCTTCATCGTCTGCTTCATCGACGAAGGAGGGACGCTCAGGGCCGATCCGGTATCAACCGTCTCGGCGCCACCCGTCCATCGTCGAGAATCTCCCCGACGCCCAGGAAACGTCCGCCGGGCGTTACGTCGTCCTTGGCCTCGCCATGCCCGTCGCCGCCGGCGCCCGGTTGTCCCGACGCCTCGCACAGGCGGACCCAGCCCGCCGTCGGCGCGTGTGGAACGATCACCGGCTGACCCTGGCGCAGATAGTACGCGGTATGGTCCGTCAGGGTCACCGCGGGCCACTGACGGACGGCGCTCGAGATCGGCTGCAGCAACGCATCGAGCCGGCGCTCCGCATCCGCTTCCCGCAACGTCTCGAACGTTACCAGGTCGTCCTCGTCGAACGGCCCCGCCAGCGTACGCCTGAGGTCCGTCACGTGAGCTCCGCAACCGAGCATCTCGCCCAGCTCATGCACGATGGAACGCACGTACGTACCCTTGCTGCAGTGGACGTCCAGGGTGAGCACATCGCTCCCCATGGCCACGATCTCGTTGGAGTACACCGTGATCGGCCGCGCCTTGCGCTCCACCTCGACGCCCTGGCGCGCCAGCTTGTACAACGGCTGACCGTGGTGCTTGATGGCCGAGAACATCGACGGCACCTGCTCGATCTCGCCCCGAAAGGACGCGAGCGCCTCGTCCACCGCGCGCCGCGTGAGCCGCCCGACCGGGCGCTCCTCGACGACGCTGCCGTCCGCATCCCCGCTGTCCGTGCTGACCCCGAGCCTGACCTCCGCGACATAGCGTTTGTCCGATTCGAGCAGAAACTGCGAGAAACGGGTCGCGTTGCCGAAGCACAGGGGCAGTACCCCGGTCGCCAGGGGGTCCAGGCTGCCGGTGTGGCCCACCTTGCGGGCATGGAAGAGCCGCTTGGCGGCCTGCACGGCCGCGTTGGAACTCATGCCCTTCGGCTTGTCGAGCGCCACCACGCCCGACACGTCCCTGCCCCCGGAAACCCGTCTGCGCGCCATCAGCGGCGCAACGGGGCCACGAGCCCCGCGCCCTCGTTCGCCGCCCGCGGGAGGCCGGTCGAGTCCCCGCCGGGGACGTCGCTCCCGACGGCGCGATCGATCAGGGCCTCCATGCGGGAACCGGACTCGATGAGGTCGTCGTAGTGGAAACGGAGGCGTGGGGTGGAACGCAGGTCGCCGCGTCGGGCGACCCGCGTGCGCAGGAATCCGGCGGCGTGGTTGAGGGCGGCCACCAGGGCCTCCCGTTCCGCCTCGGACCCGGCGGACAGGGAACTGACGAAGATGTCCGCGCGACTCATGTCCCCGTTCACCCGTACGTCCGTCACGCTGGTCATGCCGATCCGCGGGTCGCGCACGTCGGCGAGCAGGACGCGCGCGAGCTCGTCGCGCAGGAAATCGGCCAGCCGCAGGTCGCGTTCGCCATTTCGCATCGACGATCCCATGAGCAACGCGCCGTCAAAGCGCCCGGGCGACTTCCCTGGACTCGAAGACCTCGATCCGGTCGCCGACGCGCACGTCGTTGTAGTTGCGCACGCCGATGCCGCACTCGAGACCGTTCCGGACTTCGCCCACATCGTCCTTGAAACGCCGCAGCGACTCGAGTTCCCCCTCGAAGATGACCACGTTGTCGCGTAGCACCCGGATCTGCTTGTTCCGGGCGACCGCTCCGTCGACCACCATGCAGCCGGCCACCTGCCCGAAGCGCGGCGACCGGAACACGTCGCGCACCTCCGCCGTGCCGACAATCTCCTCGCGCACCTCCGGGGCCAGCATGTCCTGGAGGATCATCCTGATGTCGTCCAGCAACTCGTAGATGACGCTGTAGTACCGCAGGTCGATCTCTTCCCGCTCGATGATGGCCTTGGCGTTGGTGTCCGCCCGCACGTTGAAGCCGAAGATCGCCGCGCCGTAGGTCATCGCGAGGGTGGCATCCGACTCGGTGATTCCGCCGACGCCGCTGCCGAGCACGTTCACGGCCACCTCGTCGTTGCCGAGGTCCGCGCAAGCCTGCGTGATCGCCTCGAGGGAACCGCGGACGTCCGCCTTCAGCACGACCTTCAGCACGCGCTTCTCGCCCTGACCGAGGTTCGCGAACAGGTTCTCGACCTTCGCCGCCTGCTGCTTGGCGAGCCGTTGCTCCTGGCTCCGGGTCGCGCGCAGCTCCGCGAGTTCCCGGGCACGCCGCTCATCCGCCACCACCGAGAAGTCGTCGCCGGCCTCCGGAGTCCCGTTCAGCCCGAGCACTTCGACCGGGACGGACGGGCCCGCTTCGGCGACCGGATCGCCCCGCTCGTTGAGCATCAGCCGTACGCGCCCATAGCGTTCGCCGGCGAGGAGGACGTCACCGCGGCGCAAGGTCCCGTTCTGCACCAGTGCCGTCGCCACGGGACCGCGGCCCCGGTCGAGACGAGACTCGACCACGATGCCCCGTCCCGGCACGTCGTTCGCAGCGCGCAGTTCGAGGAGCTCCGCCTGGAGGTTGATGCCCTCGAGCAGACTGTCGATGCCCTGTCCCGTCTGCGCCGAAACCTCGATGAACTGCGTATCGCCCCCGAGTTCCTCGGGAATGACCTCCAACGCGACGAGTTCGTTCTTGATGCGCGCCGGTTCCACGCCCTCGAGGTCCATCTTGTTGATGGCGACGATGATGGGCACCCCGGCCGCCTTGGCGTGTTGCACCGCCTCGACGGTCTGCGGCATGACCCCGTCGTCGCCGGCGACCACCAGGATCACGATGTCGGTGGACTTCGCGCCGCGCGCGCGCATCGCCGTGAAGGCGGCGTGACCCGGCGTGTCCAGGAAGCTGACGTCCCCGTGCTCGGTGGTCACCAGGTAGGCGCCGATGTGCTGCGTGATGCCGCCGGCTTCCCCGGCGACGATCCGGGAGTTGCGAATATGGTCGAGGAGCGAAGTCTTGCCATGATCGACGTGACCCATCACCGTGACCACCGGCGATCGGCTCTGCAGCTCGCCCTCGATCCTGAGGGACTCCTCGTGCTCGTGTTCGAGTTCGTCGGCGACCACGAACTTGACCTTGTGCCCCATCTCCTCGACGAGCAGTGACGCCGTGTCCTGGTCGAGCGTCTGGTTGATGGTCGCCATGACGCCCATGTCCATGAGGGTCTTGATGACCTCGCCGGCCTTCACGCTCATGCGCCGCGCCAGTTCGCCGACCTGGATCGCCTCGCCGAGCTCGACCTCGCGCTGAATGGCGTCCTGGGGGCGTTCGAAACCGCCGCCGCGGGTCTCGACCGAGATGCGGGACGGAACCCGGCGCCGCGCGCGCTGCGACTTGCGGTTCATGGACAGTTCGGCGCGGCGCCGCGAGCCGAACTCGTGGCCCTTCGGCCGCTCGCGCTCCTTCGTCGTCCGGTCCTTGACGCGTTTCCCGGCGCGCTCCTGTGCCTGCGCCTCGGCCTGGGCGCGGGCGGCCGCTTCCGTGACGGATTCTTCCGGCGCCTTGACCTGCTCCGCCCGGTTCGCGTCCTTCGCGTCCCCGGCCTGCGTCTTCTTGGCCTCGTCGAGCCGCTTCGCCTGCGCTTCCTCTTCCTCGCGGACGCGCTGCCGCTCCCGTTCCGCCTGCTCTTCGGCCTTCTGCGCCGCGAGACGACGGACGTCCTCTTCCGCGCTCTTGCGCGCGAGTTCCTGCTGCCGGATGCGCTCCGCCTCCAGCTCCACCTGGCTGGGCTGCGGCGGCGCCGGGGCGGTGGTCTCCGCTGCCGCGCCGGCGCGGGGAGCGGCCTTGACGTAGGTGCGGCGGCGCTTGCTCTGCACCTGGATCGTGCGTCCACCTCGCCCCTGGCCCATCTTCAGCGTGGTCACGGACGTCCGCTTCAGCGTGATCCGGCTCGGCGTAGGCGCCTTGGCCTCCTGACGGTTGTGCAGGAACTCGAGCAGCCGCTGCCGCTCCTGATCCGTGACGGGCTCGTCCTCCGCCTGCTGCGGCAGGCCGGCTTCGTGCATCTGCTGCAGCAACCGGTCGGCCGAGGCGCCGACGGCCGCGGCAAGTTGCTTGACGGTTACCTCACTCATGATCAGTCGGTCCCGTCATCGCTCCCGTCATCGCTCCCGTCATCGCTCCCGTCATCGCTCCCGTCATCGCTCCGAAGGGCGCCCGTTTCGGTCCCCGTCGCCGCCAGCCCGGTCGCCGGGGGTCCACCCGACGGCGCCTCGCCCGCCGCGTCGGCCTCATCCTCGAACCATGGTGCACGGGCGGTCATGATGAGTGCGCTGGCCCGCTCCTCCCCGATGCTCTCGTCAATGTCGAGCAGGTCGGGCGTGGCCAGTTCGGCCAGATCCTCCATGGTCACGACGCCGTTCCCCGCCAGCGTGTAGGCGAGTTCCCGGTCCATGCCCTCCATGTTCAGGAGATCCGGGGCCGGCTCCCCGTCGGCCAGCAGGCCGCCGGACGCGATGGCCTTGGTCAGCAGCGCATCCTTCGCGCGCTGCCGCAGTTCCTCGACGATCTCCTCGTCGAAGCCGTCGATCGCCCGCAGCTCCTCGATGGGGACATAGGCGACCTCCTCGATCGTCGTGAAGCCTTCCTCCGCCAGGACGGCCGCCACGTTCTCGTCGACCGACAGGGCTTCCATGAAGCCTCCCATGTAGGAGAGGGCTTCCTCCTCCTGCTGCCGCGCCGCGTCCTCTTCGGTCATGATGTTCAGTTCCCAGCCGGTGAGCTGGGCCGCGAGACGCACGTTTTCGCCCTTCTGGCCGATCGCCTGCGCCAGGTTGTCCTCGGCCACCGCGATGTCCATGGCGTGGGTGTCCTCGTCCAGGACGATGCCGGCAACCTCGGCCGGCTGCATCGCGTTGATCGCCAACTGCGCGGGGTTCTCGTTCCACGGCACGATGTCCACCCGCTCGCCGGCCAGTTCTCCCGAGACCGCCTGGACGCGCGACCCGCGCATGCCCACGCATGCCCCCACGGGATCGATCCGCCCATCGTTGGTGTACACGGCGATCTTCGCCCGCGACCCCGGATTGCGGGCGGCCGCGCGGATCTCGATCACGTCCTCCGCGATCTCGGGGACCTCCACCTTGAAGAGTTCGATCAGCATCTCCGGCGTGGTGCGGCTCAGAATGAGTTGCGGCCCCCGTGCCTCCGGCCGCACTTCCACGAGCAGGGCCCGCAGCCGGTCGCCCACCCGGAACGTCTCGCGGGGAATCATGCTGCCCCGCATGAGAATCGCCTCCGCGTTGCCGCCGAGATCCACGATGACGGCGTCGCGGGTCACCTTCTTGACACTGCCCCCGACGAGTTCGCGCACCCTCGGGAGATACTTCTCGAGCACCTGGGCCCGCTCCGCTTCGCGAACCTTCTGCGTCAGCACCTGGCGCGCCGCCTGGGCCGCGATGCGGCCGAACTCGACGGACTCGACGCCCACCTCGTGGAACTCCCCGATCTCGAGCGCCAGATTCCGCTCTTTCGCCTCTTCCGGCGTAAACTCGGCATCGGGGTTGGGCAGCTCATCCTCTTCGAGCTCGCGTTCCGGGTCGATGATCTCCCAACGTCGAAAAGTCTCGTAGCTGCCGCTCTCGCGGTCGATGGCGACACGGAACTCGGCGTCTTCCTGGTACCGCTTCTTGGTGGCGGTGGCCAGCGCCGACTCGAGTGCTTCGAAGATCACGTCTTTCGGCACGCCCTTCTCGTGCGAAAGCGACTCGACGACCGTGAGGATTTCCTTGCTCATGCGCTCTCAACCGCTAGTCAAAGCGCGGGACGACCCGTGCCCGCCGAATCTGGTCCACCGGAACGGCAAGCGCAGTGCCGTCGGCCTCGACGACGACCTCGCTCGCGGTCGCCGCCGTCAGCCGGCCCATGACCTTGCGCATCCCTTCGAATGGGAACTTCAGCCGTACGTCCACGTCCTCGCCCAGGTAGGCCTCGTACTGTTCCGGTTTGAAGAGCACCCGGTCGAGGCCGGGCGACGATACTTCGAGCGTGTAGTCGCTGCGGATCGGCTCCTCCACGTCCAGCACCCCGGAAAGCTGGTGGCTGACGCGCTCGCAGTCGTCCACCGTCACGCCGGCGGGCGCGTCGATGTAGACCCGCAACATGGGCGGACGGCCGGTGGGGAAGTACTCGATGCCCCACATCTCACAGCCGAGCCCGCGTACGGTCGGTGCGAGCAACTGCTCCAGTTCCCTTTCTCTCCTGTTCACCGGTCGTCTCACCGGTCTTCTCTCACCGGTCGTTTTCCCAGCGGTCGGCCCGCAGGCTTCCTGCAGATACAAAAAATGGGCGAACCCGCCCATTCCCATGCCTCCGCCGGCGCCGAGCACGTCGCGCCGACGGGCGGGCAGGCTCACCGTCCACTGACGCGGCGCCCGCAGCCCGCCTGCCCGCCGAAGTGGCCGGCCGGCATGCCCGATGTTGCGAAAAGGCCCCATCGAGGGGCCTTTTCCTTCAACTTGGTAGCGGGGGCAGGATTTGAACCCACGACCTTCGGGTTATGAGCCCGACGAGCTACCAGACTGCTCCACCCCGCATCAGTAAGCGCGGAATTATAGCCCACAATTCGCCCGGCGCAATTCCGCGCACCCGGCGAAATCCGTTGGCCGAGGGGCCGGGCAACACGATGCGCACGCCCCGCGGGACGCGGGAACGCACGCCGACGAGAGGCACGCGGGACGGTCTCTCGATTCGCCCCGGGAACAGAGGTTGGTGCCGAAGAGAGGACTCGAACCTCCACGGGCATAAGCCCACTACCCCCTCAAGGTAGCGTGTCTACCAGTTTCACCACTTCGGCGCGGTTCCCCCTGGACATCCCCGGCTCCCAGGCAGGCGAGTCGGGTCAGACGTCGGGGATGTCGGAATCTACCGGTTCCTGCTCCTCTGTCAACACCGGCGCGTCCGTCTCGTCCGCTTGCATGACCGGCGACGTGTCCCGCGGCACGAGCGGCATGGACGGAATACCGTCACCGCGCAGGCCATCCGCCCGCTCCTTCGCCGAGTAGGCGAGGCCGAACGTGATGACGAAAAAGCCGATGGACAGCCACACCGTCAGCTTCATGAGGAACGATGCGCCCCCGGCCGCCCCGAATACGGTGTTCGATCCACCCGAACCGAAGGCGGCGCCGATGTCGGCGCCCTTGCCCTGCTGGAGCAGGATGAGGGCGGCGAGGGCGATCGCGTCCGCCACCAGCAGAATCAACAGTACTGTCTCGAACGTTCCCATCTCTTTACCGTCCTTCGCCTACCGTCCTTCGCCTACCGTCCTGCGCCGTCCTACCCTCTTCCATCCTCTTCCAACCCTGTCCCGCCCGTCCCGGGCCGCCCGTCCCGCGGGTCTTCCCGAACCGCCGCCGCGACGATCCTGCGGAACCCGCCGGGTTCCAGTGCCGCCCCGCCGACGAGGCCTCCGTCGATGTCGTCTTCGCGGAACAGGGCCGCGGCGTTGTCCGGCTTGACGCTGCCCCCGTACAGGACGCGCAGCGACGGGTCGCCCAGTGCCTCGCGGATGGCCGCGTGCATGGCCTGCGCCTGTTCGGGCGTGGCCGTCTCTCCCGTGCCGATGGCCCACACCGGCTCGTAGGCAACCAGCGCGTTCCGTGCGGGAGCGGCGGCGAACACCGCGTCGAGCTGTGCCAGCACCACCGCTCTCTCCCGCCCGGCGCGCCTCTCGTCCAACGTCTCTCCGACACAGAGGATCGGGATCAGCCCGGCCCGACGCGCCGCCGCGTACTTTCCGGCGACCGTCCGGTTGTCCTCACCGAACAGTTGCCGGCGCTCCGAATGGCCCACAAGGGCGTGGCTCGCGCCAAGTTCGGCGGCCATCTCCGCGGCCACCTCGCCCGTATAGGCTCCGGCAGCTTCCGGATGGACATCCTGGATGCCGACTCCGACCCCGCGCAACCGCGCCACCGCCTCCGCCAGGTAGACGGCCGGCGGAAACACGAGAATCTCCGCGCCCGCGTCGAACGCCCCGGAGAGCGGCTGCTCCGCAAATGCGTCGAGCAACGCCCGCGAGCCGTGCATCTTCCAGTTCCCGGCGACGATGGGTCGGCGCATGTTCTCCTCACCGCCCTGTTCACCGCACTCGCACGGCCGGGAGCGCAATGGTATAGGCGCACCAGCCAGTTGCAAGTCGCAGAGTTGTCCAACGCTAAGTGAGCCTGAAGGGGCACGGCGTTTCCAAGGCTAAGTGAGCCTGAGGCGTTCGGTTCGGACGATCATTCGGAGGATGATCGTGACGCTTGAGACCGAACGGCTCCACACGGTGGAGCAGATCAGGGGCTTTCTCGACGGCAACGGGGAAGTGGACTTCAGGCCGGTGGACCGGGACGAGGCCTACGGGTTCGTGCGTCGCACGCTGGTGCGTCTGGACTACGATGCGCTGGGCCGGGCGGGCAAGGGCACGGTGCGCGAGTTCCTCGGCAAGGCGACGGGGCTGTCGCGCGCGCAGGTGACCCGGCTGATCGGCCAGTATCGAGCCACGGGTCGGGTCGAGGATCGCCGCGCGGCGAACAGCGGCCGGCCCTTCGCGCGGGTGTACACGGCGGCGGACATCCGCCTGCTGGCCGACGCCGACGAGATCGGCGGCCAGCTCTGCGGGCCCGCGGCGTGCGAGGTGCTGCGCCGCCAGTACGAGGTGTTCGGCGACGCGCGCTTCGAGCGGCTGTCGCGACTGTCCCCGTCGCACCTGTACAACCTGCGGCGGTCGAGGACCTACCGCGCGCGGCGCACGACCGTCGAGCACACGCGGCCGACGACGGTGCGCATCGGCGAGCGGCGGCGGCCGGACCCGGGCGGCAAGCCCGGCTTCGTGCGCGTGGACACCGTCCATCAGGGCGACCGCAACGGCGTCAAGGGCATCTACGCCGTCAACCTGATCGACGAGGTGACCCAGTTCGAGCACGTCGGCGCCGTGGCGGCGATCACCGAGGCCTTTCTGGTTCCGATCCTGGAGGAGATGCTCGTCAGCTTGCCGTTCGTCGTCCTCGGCTTCCACGCCGACAACGGCTCCGAGTACGTCAACCGCCAGGTCGCCGCGATGCTCAACAAGCTGCATGTCCCTGATTTCACGAGGTCGCGGGCGCGGCGCTCCAACGACAACGCCCTGGTCGATGCCCGCCGTCCCGGCGGGTTGCAAGAACGCCAGCGTGGTGCGCAAGTGGCTCGGCCACGACCACATCCCGCGGCGCTTCGCGCCGCGGGTGAACGCCTTCGCCAAGGACGTGCTGACGCCGTACCTGAACCACCATCATCCCTGCCTGTTCGCCACCGAGGTCCGCGACGCCAAGGGCAAGGTGCGCCGGCGCTACCGGCGCCGGGACGTGGCGACGCCCTACGAGAAGCTCAAGTCGCTGCCGAACGCCGAGCGCTTCCTCAAGCCCGGCGTGACCTTCGCCGACCTCGACGTGGCCGCCCACGCGATGTCCGACCTCGAGGCGAACCGCCGCGCCAACCGCGCGCGGGACGAGCTGTTCCGCACCATCGGCCGCGCCGTTCCCACCGCCGCGTGAGCGGACCGGGCACCGTGCGGCAAGCCCATGCCGGGGGCCGGCCCCCGGACCCCCGCCCTCGCCGGGAGGCAGGGATCGGCGTCCGCGACGTCGGTCCCGGATGGCGAGCGGCAACGACCGGCGGCGGCGTCCGATCAGGCCGCGGCGACCGCCGATCCCCGCCCGTCAGGGTGATCTCGCCAGGGCGCGTCAAGGGTCCGCTGCGCCGACCGCGACGCCTCGATGCCGTGCCTTGGCCCAACGCCTTCCGCCACCCAACACGACCTACAAGAGCTGCCGCCGTGCGCGCGTCGCGATCGCCCTTGACCCGCCGCCAACGCTCGTCGAGGAAACCAACCCCCCGCCTCTCCGGCACCCCCGAGAACGAGCGTTGCCCTCACTCGTCGCCGCAACTACCATGCCTACAACACCACGTCCGAACCGGCAGCCGCCCTCAATCCGAGGGCCGCCCGTTCAGGCTCACCTTCTCATTGGAAAACGCTGTCGCCCGTGGCCGGCGCGTACCGCCGGGTCGCCCGTCGCTACGGGGGCGAACCGCCCTGTCCCGAGGCCCGCACGACCTCCGCGAGCGCGTTCGCGTGGCCGGCAACGAGGTCGGGATCCTCGCCCTCCACCATGACCCGCACGACCGGCTCGGTCCCCGACGGCCGGATCAGGACGCGGCCGCGGCCGTCCAGTTGCGCTTCGATGTCGCCGAGCGCGGTCGCCACCGCGCCGCACCCGCTCACCGTGTCCGGATCCTCCGCCGCCACGCTGACGATGGACTGTGGCAGCTTGGTCATGCCGGTCTTGAGATCCGCGAGGGGTTTGCCCGTTTCGACCATCGGCACGAGCGCCTGCAGGGCTGAGACGATGCCGTCGCCCGTCGTGGTGAGACCGGAGCACACGATGTGCCCCGAAGACTCCCCACCGAGGGGCCAGTTCCGGCCGCGCATCGCCTCCAGGACATGGCGGTCCCCCACGTCGGCCCGGGCGAACGGAATACGGGCCTTGCGCAACGCGCGTTCGAGCCCGAGGTTGGTCATCACCGTGCCGACGACCCCCCCGTTCAGGCGGCCCGTATGCGACCAGTGGCTCGCGATGATGTAGAGGAGTTCGTCGCCATCGACGATCTGGCCATTGCCATCGGCCATGATGACGCGGTCGCCGTCCCCGTCGAGGGCGATCCCCACGTCGGCGCCCTCGGTCACGACGGCTTCCGCCATCGCCTCGGGATGCGTGGAGCCGCATCCCTCGTTGATGTTCATGCCGTTCGGCTCCGCACCGATGACGGTCACGTCGGCGCCGAGCTCCGACAGTACCCGCGGCGCCACCGCGTAGGTCGAGCCGTGGGCGCAGTCGACGACGACCTTCAGCCCGCGCAGGCGGAATCTGCGATCGACCGTCCCCTTGCAGAACTCGATGTAGCGGCCGCGTGCGTCCTCGAGCAGCTCGACCTTGCCGAGCTCGCTGGACCGTACCGTCACGAGCGGCGCTTCCATCTGCTGCTCGATGGCGAGTTCCATTGCGTCGGGCAGCTTGTTGCCGCGCGAGTCGAAGAACTTGATCCCGTTGTCGTCGTAACGGTTGTGCGATGCACTGATGACGATGCCCGCGTCCGCGCGGAAGGTGCGTGTCAGGTATGCGACCGCCGGGGTCGGGATGGGGGTCAGCAATCGCACGTCGACGCCGGCGGATACCAGGCCGGCTTCGAGCACGGACTCGATCATGTACCCCGAGATCCGCGTGTCCTTGCCGATGAGCACCAGGCGCGAACCATCGGACGCGAAGACCTTGCCGACGGCCCAGCCGAGCCGCAGGCAGAACTCCGCGGTGATCGGGTGCTTGCCGACGCGGCCCCGGATACCGTCCGTGCCGAAGTACTTGCGACCGTTGCTGTGCATTGGACTTATCCTCCGGGTCGCGCCGCCGTCATGCGCGGCGCCCCGTCTCAGGCGCTCGCGCGCTCGGGTTCTTCCCCGTAGCGGCAGCGCTCCTCGATCGCCCGGACGACCTTCAGCGCGTCCACCGTCTCCTCGACATCGTGCACCCGCACCATGGCGGCACCCCGCATGACCGCGTACACCGCAGCGCCAATACTACCCGCCAAACGTCCCCCGGGGGGCTTCTCCGTGACGTGCCCGATCGTGCTCTTGCGCGACACGCCCACCAGGATCGGCAGCCCGTCCCCGGACAGGACCGGGAGGTTCCGCAACAGGTCGAGGTTGTGGCGCACCGTCTTGCCGAAGCCGATCCCCGGATCGAGCAGCAACCGCTCGCGCGCGACCCCCGCGGCCCGGCACGCGGCGGCGCGTTCCGCCAGAAAGACGGCGACTTCCCCCACTACGTCCGCGTATTCCGGCCGCCGGTGCATGGTGCGCGGCGCGCCCCGCATGTGCATCAGGCAGACCGCGGCCCGCGAACGCGCCAGCACTTCGAGCATGCCCGGCCCGCGTGCCGCACGGACATCGTTGACCATCCCGGCGCCGGCGGCGATGGCCGCCTCGGCCACCGGGGTCTTGCTGGTGTCCACGCTGACGACCGTATCGAAGCCGCGGACACCCTCGACGACCGGCAGGATGCGTTCGATCTCCTCGGCCGCCGAGACGGCCGAGGCTCCGGGCCGCGTGCTCTCGCCGCCAATGTCGATGACCGCGGCCCCGGCGTCGACCATGCGCCCCGCGGCCTCGACCGCCGCGCCCGCCGAGCGGAACCTGCCCCCGTCGGAGAACGAGTCCGGCGTCATGTTGATGACCCCCATGACCCGTGGCCGGCCAAGATCGATGGTGCGCGTACCGCAGAGCAACTCCCCGCGGCGCGCGGGGGCGTCCCGCCGCGAGATCGGTCAGGTCTCCTGCGCCGGATCGCCGATGGGGCTCGGCCCTTCCGGCTGCTTCGCCGGCGGTTCCTCGACCCGCGGCGCGCGCGGTTTTGCCCCGGCCATGATGTCCTCGATCTGGTCGGGCGTCAGCGTCTCGTACTCAAGGAGCGCGTCGGCCATGCTGTGGAGCCTGTCCTCATGCTCGACCAGGATCGCCTTGGCGCGTGCGTAGCATTCCTCGACGATGCGCCGCACCTCGGCGTCGATGGCTTCGGCCGTAGCGCCCGAAATCGGCTTGGGCTTCATGCCGGCGGACATCCCCAGGAACACCTCGCCATCGTCTTCGTCGTACATGATGGGGCCGAGCTCCTCCGACAGCCCCCATTTCGTCACCATGTTGCGCGCGAGCTGGGTCGCCCGTTCGATGTCGTTGGCGGCTCCCGTCGTCACGCCGTCCTTGCCATTGATCATCTCTTCGGCGATGCGTCCGCCGAACAGGCTCGTGATCTGCGACAGGACGCTCTGCCGGCTGAGGCTGTAGCGGTCTTCTTCCGGCAGGAACATCGTCACGCCCAGGGCCCGTCCGCGGGGGACGATGGTCACCTTGTACAGCATGTCGTGCTCCGGCAGGGAGCGGCCGACGATGGCGTGTCCGGCTTCGTGGTAGGCCGTGTTGCGCTTCTCCTTGTCGGACATGACCATGGTCTTGCGCTCGGCGCCCATCATGATCTTGTCCTTGGCCTTCTCGAACTCGTCCATCATGACGAGCCGCTTGCCGGCCCGCGCCGCGAACAGGGCGGCTTCGTTGACGATGTTCTCGAGATCGGCGCCGGAGAACCCGGGCGTGCCGCGGGCGATGATGCCCGGATCGACGTCGTCCGACAGCGGGACGCGGCGCATGTGCACCTTGAGGATCTGCTCGCGGCCGCGAATGTCCGGCAGCGGCACGACCACCTGACGGTCGAAGCGTCCCGGTCTTAGCAGCGCCTTGTCCAGCACGTCCGGCCGGTTGGTCGCGGCAATCACGATGATGCCGTCGTTGGCCTCGAAGCCGTCCATTTCGACGAGCAACTGGTTGAGGGTCTGCTCGCGCTCGTCGTGACCGCCGCCGAGGCCGGCGCCCCGATGACGCCCCACGGCATCGATCTCGTCGATGAAGATGATGCAGGGCGCCTGCTTCTTCGCCTGCTCGAACATGTCGCGCACTCGGGAGGCTCCGACGCCGACGAACATCTCGACGAAGTCCGAACCCGAGATCGAGAAGAACGGCACCTTCGCCTCGCCGGCGATGGCCCTGGCGAGCAGGGTCTTGCCCGTGCCGGGCGATCCCACCATCAGGATCCCCCGGGGAATCCGGCCGCCGAGACGCTGAAACTTGCTCGGGTCGCGCAGGAACTCGACGAGTTCGCTGACGTCTTCCTTGGCTTCGTCCACCCCGGCCACGTCGGCGAACGTCGTCTTGATCTGGTCCTCCGACAGGAGGCGGGCCTTGCTCTTGGCGAAGGCCATGGGTCCGCCGCGGCCTCCCGCGCCACCCTGCATCTGGCGCATGAACAGCATGAACACCGCGATGATGATGAGGATGGGGAAGCTCGCGACCAGCAACTGCCACCAGATGCTCGGTTCCTCTTCCTCCTTGCCCGTGATCGTCACCCCGTGGTTGTAGAGGTCGTCAGCCAGCTTCGGATCGGACATCGGCGGGCGGACGACCATGAACTCCTCGCCCGTCTTGCGCGTACCGAAGATGCGGGTGCGCTTCATGACCACGGCGTCGACGTCGTCCATGCGCACGTCTTCCAGGAAATCCGAATAATTGATCTCCGTGGGATCCGTCTTGACGTTGAAGTTCTGGAAGACCGTCAGCAGCACCGCCGCGACGATTAGCCAGAGCAGGAGGTTTTTTCCCATATCATTCAAGAGCTTACCCTCAATGTGCGGGTCCGCCGTAACGGCTCATTCTACTCCATATCTCGCGACCGCATAGACTTCGCGGGAGCCGCCCCGGGAGGCACGGGGCTTCGCGAAGGCCACCCGCCCGAAGCGGACGCGCATGTCGCCCGCCAAGGCGTCGAGTCCGTCGCCCTGGAAGACCTTCACGACGACCCGGCCGCCGGGCCTCAGCCACCGTTCCGCGAGATCGAGCGTGCATTCCGCCAACTCCATGCCCACGGCCTGATCGCGAACCCTGTTACCACTCATATTGGGGGCCATGTCCGACAATACAACATCGAACGGTCGGCGCGCCGAGGGACCGGCCGTCGCGAGAATGCGCGCCCGCACCGACGCCTCCCGGGCGTCTCCCGACACGGTCAGGACCCCAGCGGGGACTTTGACAAGCGGCAGGAGGTCGCACGCGACGACGAGGCGGCAGCGGGGCGCGAGGTACTCCGTCCAACCCCCCGGAGCCGCGCCGAGTTCGAGGGCGACCCTGGCCGCGCCCGTGAGCCGGAACCTGGCGTCGAGCTGCTCGAGCTTGAAGTAGGCCCGGGACACCGCACGGCCGGCGTACGGGTCGCGGCGCCGACGGTCCAGCCAGGCCGCACTCGATTTCGACCGGCGGGTCATCGGCACCCGATCACCGCGCCATCCGCTCGCAACGCCGCCTCACGCCGTGGCCACCCTCGGCTGCATGTAACATCTCCTTATAGCGCAACCATCGATTCAAGTCCCATACCCGGCATGGACATCAAGCAGCTGCGCGGGATCGCGCATCACCTCGAGCCGATCGTCGCGATCGGCGAGAACGGCGCCACGGACAGCACCGCCAACGAACTCGAGCGGGCGCTGACCGACCACGAACTGGTCAAGGTCCGCCTGCACATCGACGACCGTGCCGCACGGGGCGCCGCCATCGAAGACCTGCGCACACGCACCGGAGCCACCCTGGTGCAGCGCATCGGCAAGGTGGCCGTCCTCTACCGGGTCAACCCGGAAGCCAGGCCGGCACTCTCCAACGTGTCGCGGTACCGGTAGGACTGTTCACCTTTCTGCAAGTCTTATTTTGGCTCGGTTTTTCCGGCCTGGTTCGCGGCGTTGCCTCCCACGTCTTGTGGCCGCGGGGGCGATGCGCTGCTGTGGCACGCGGCGTGCGAGTCGCGGTGCGTTCGGCCAGGACGTGCGCGCGCTGCGCCTCGCGCTTCGGCCGCTACGCGTCCTGCGCCGCGAGGCGCAGCGCGCGCCGTTCATGGTTGGACGCACCGGGGTTCGTACAGCGTGCCGTCGCGCAGCATTGCGCAGGCGATCCGCAGCAGGCCGTCGGCCACCGAGCGCAAGGCGCGGTGGTGGCCGTGGCCGCGTGCCCGCAACGCGCGGTACTTCGCGTCGCAACCGGCGTCGCGCTGGACCGCGACACGCGCCCAGTGCTGGACCATGTCGCGCAGCCGACCGTGCACCGCCAAGCGCCGCGTGACGATGCGCATGCGCCCGGACTGCCGGGTGACCGGCGCCGTCCCGCACAGGCAGCGCAGCGCCTGGTAGTCACGCCGGCCGAGGACATCGCCCGCCTCCGCGAGCAGGGTCGACAGCACGCTCGGGCCGATGCCGGTGATGGAGCGCAGGATGGTCGCGTCGCGCGGCGTCCCGTCCGTCGTCGATGGCGTGTCACTGCCAGGGTCCGCGCCGCCGAGTTCGCCCAGCAGCGCGTCAATGCGCGCCTCGGCCTCGGCCAACTGCCCGGCGACCAGCGCCAGCCGCTTTGTCAGCAGGCGCGCATGCGTCTCGGCGGCGGTCGCCGCCGCGGGCTCGATGTCCGGCGCCCGCTCGGTCAGCCGGGCCTTCAGCGACGCAGCGTCGAAGCGGCGGATGCGGTGCTTCCGCAACAGCTTCTCGTACGTCGACACGCGCGTGCGGCGCGCCGCCGCCGGCGTCGGCACGCGCTGCCACAGCGCCTGCGCCCAGGCTGCCGACAGGTCGTCGCCGACCAGCTGGTGGAACGCCGGGTAGTAGCGCCACAGCATCTCGTGCATGCGGTTCAGCAGCCGCGTCCGCTCGCCCATGAGCTCCTCGCGGATGCGCGTCCACGCGCGCAGTTCGACGAGCTGCGGATCCAGCGTCGCCACCCGGCGCAGGCAGTGCGGGTCCGTGCGTAGCGCCGAGGCCAGCACCCGCGCGTCCAGACGATCGTCCTTGGCGCCCGCCGGCGAGTACCGGTCGCGGAACCGGTCCAGCTGCTTCGGGTTGATCGAGTGCACCGCCAGACCGTACGCCAGCAGGCTCTCCACCACCGGGCCGCGCGGCGTCTCGATCGCCACGCCCACCGTCGCCGGCGGCACCCCGCCGGCCGTCTCCACGATCCACGACGCCATCATGCAAAGACCCGGTCCGCCGTGCGCGAACACGCGCTCGCCGCGCACCGCGCCGTCGCCGTCAAGCACGCACACCTGGTGGTTCTGCGACGCCCAGTCCACACCAACGTACCAGTTCAGTTCCGACATCGTCCCGCCTCCCGGTTGCTTGCCCGTTCACGGCGTGCCACGATCCCTGCCTGTCCCTGTACCGGCGCTCGGGGCGCAGACTGTTCACTGGGCATCGATCGTGGCGGAACTGCCGGGGCACAGGTCCTACAGTGGTGCTCTCGGCACAAGGGGCGACCGGTCGCTCCCGGCAGTTCTGCCCGCTCCACGCCTTCGGCACGGAGCACTGGGAAGGGTACAGGGGCGACCCTCGTGGTCGCCCATCCCCTTTCCCGCAACCGCGATCTACACGTGCTCCACGCCGTCGATGACGTACTCCCGCTCTCCGCTCGGGGTCGCCACCACCACCGGGTCGCCTTCCGACTTGCCGATCATCGCCCGGGCGATGGGTGACATGAGCGAGATCTTCCCGACGGCGAGGTCCGCCTCGTCCTCGCCGACGATCTGGTAGCGCACGGCCTCGCCGCTGTCACCGTCCTCCAGCGTCACGGTGGCGCCGAAGACCACCCTCCCGGTGTGGCCGATGCGCGTGATGTCGATGACCTGGGCATCCGCCAGTTTGCGCTCGATCTCCCCGATGCGTCCCTCGATGAATCCCTGCTGCTCCTTCGCCGCGTGGTACTCGGCGTTCTCGCGCAGGTCGCCGTGGGCGCGCGCGGCCGCGATCTCGCGCACGATGTTCGGGCGGGCGACCTGTTTCAGCCCCGTCAGCTCCTCCCGTAGCCGACGCTCGCCCTGCACGGTCATCGGGGTCGTCATGACGGCGTCGCCGCCCCGGCCGCGCGCCCGGTAGCGCGGTGCAGGTCCTGCAGTCTCCGAACCCGGTTCGCCGCACCGTGCCGCATCGCGATGCAGAACGCCTCCCCTCCCGCGAGCGTGGTCGTGTAGCACACCTTGTGCAGCAGCGCGAGCTTGCGGATGACCGACGAGTCCGCGATGGACTGGCGGCCCTCGGTGGTATTCACGATCAGGTCGACCTTCTCGTTCTTCATCATGTCGGTAACGTCCGGGCGACCCTCGGTCACCTTGTTGACCAAGCGGCACGGAACGCCGGCCTCCCGTAGCGTCCGCGCGGTGCCGCGCGTCGCCGAGATCTCGAAGCCGAGTTCCCGGAGCTCCCGCCCGATCGCGCCGACGAAGGGGCGGTCCGACGTCTTCACGCTGACGAACGCCTTGCCGCCCTGCGGCAGCGTTTCGCCAGCGGCCAGGGAAGCCTTGGCGAACGCTTCCGCGAAGGACTCGCCGACCCCCATCACTTCGCCCGTCGACTTCATCTCGGGACCGAGGATGGGATCCACTCCGGGGAACTTCGCAAAGGGGAACACCGACTCCTTGACCCCATAGTACGACGGCACGATCTCCTCCGTGATGCCCTGGGTCTCCAGGGACACGCCGGCCATGCACCGCGCCGCGATCTTGGCGAACGACACGCCGATGCACTTGGACACGAACGGTACGGTCCGCGACGCGCGGGGATTGACCTCCAGCAGGTACACCGCCCCGTCCTGGACGGCGAGCTGCGCGTTCATGAGCCCCACCACGCCGAGTTCGAGCGCGATGGCGCTCACCTGGCGGCGGATCTCGTCCTGGACCGCGTCTTCGAGCCGGAACGGGGGCAACGAGCAGGCCGAGTCCCCGGAGTGCACGCCGGCCTGCTCGATGTGCTGCATGATCGACCCGATCACCACGCGCTCGCCGTCGCAGACCGCGTCGACGTCGACCTCCACCGCCTGGTCGAGAAAGCGGTCCAGCAGGACCGGCGCGGAGTGCGAGACGGCGAAGGCGTTGCCCAGGTAGCGCCGCAGTTCGACCTCCGAGTACACGATCTCCATCGCGCGGCCGCCCAGCACGTAGGACGGGCGCACCACAATGGGAAAGCCGATCTCCCGGGCCGCGTCGAGGCCCTCGGGCAGGCTCTCCACCGTCTTGTTGGAAGGCTGTTTGAGCCCAAGCTTGTCCACGACCGCCTGGAACCGCTGCCGGTCCTCCGCGCGGTCGATCGCGTCCGGCGGCGTGCCGATGATCGGCACCCCGGCCGCATGCAGCCGGTCGGCCAGCTTGAGCGGGGTCTGCCCGCCGAACTGCACGATGAGGCCCGCGGGCCGCTCGACATCGACGATCGCGAGCACGTCCTCCAGCGTGACCGGCTCGAAATACAGGCGGTCGGAGGTGTCGTAGTCAGTCGACACCGTCTCCGGATTGCAGTTGACCATGATGGTCTCGAAGCCGTCCTCGCGCATCGCCAGGGCGGCGTGGACGCAGCAGTAGTCGAACTCGATCCCCTGCCCGATGCGGTTCGGCCCGCCTCCCAGGACCATGATCTTGCGCGCGTCCGTGGGTTCCGCCTCGCACTCCTCCTCGTACGTGGAGTAGAGATAGGCCGTGCTGGCGGGAAACTCCGCGGCGCAGGTATCGACGCGCTTGAAGGCCGGCTTCACGCCCAAGCCGAGGCGCCGCTCGCGGACGGCGTCCTCCCCGCAACCGGCCAGCTCCGCCAGCCGCTCGTCGGAGAAGCCGTCGCGCTTGAGCCGCCACAGTTCTTTCGCGGTCAGGTCGTCGAGGGACGTTACGCGCGCCTCGCTCGCCACGAGGTCCTCGATCTGTGCGAGGAACC
This sequence comes from Pseudomonadales bacterium, assembly GCA_963664635.1. Lineage (GTDB taxonomy): Bacteria > Pseudomonadota > Gammaproteobacteria > Pseudomonadales > Azotimanducaceae > VXNE01. The sequence continues at coordinate 4,638,795 of OY761542.1, forward strand.
AGGGATCGATGTCGGTCGCATCGTACACGTCCTGCACGGTCGCCCCGCCCCGGAACGCATCGGCGACGTACCAGATGCGGTCTCCGCCCGGCCTCGACAGCTCCCGCACGAGGCGCCGCTCGCGCGCTTCCTCCGTATCGCCCGAGAGGATCGGATTGAGGCCGGTCATGCCCGTCTCCAGGCCCCGAAGCGCCTTCTGGAAGGATTCCTTGAAGGTCCGGCCGATGGCCATCACCTCGCCGACGGACTTCATCTGCGTGGTGATGCGGTCCGAGACCTGGGGGAACTTCTCGAACGTGAAGCGCGGCACCTTCGTGACCACGTAGTCGATCGCGGGCTCGAACGACGCCGGCGTCACGCCGGTGATGTCGTTGACGAGTTCGTCGAGGGTGTAGCCGACGGCGAGCTTCGCCGCGACCTTGGCGATGGGAAAGCCAGTCGCCTTCGACGCCAGCGCGGACGAGCGCGACACGCGGGGGTTCATCTCGATCACGACCATGCGCCCGGTCCGCGGATCGACGGCGAACTGCACGTTCGAGCCGCCGGTCTCCACGCCGATCTCGCGGAGCACGGCGATGGAGGCGTTGCGCAGCCGCTGGTACTCCTTGTCCGTCAGGGTCTGCGCCGGGGCGACGGTGATCGAGTCTCCCGTGTGCACGCCCATCGGGTCCACGTTCTCGATCGAGCATACGATGATGCAGTTGTCCCGCTGGTCGCGGACCACCTCCATCTCGAACTCCTTCCAGCCGAGCAGGGACTCGTCGATCAGCAGTTCGCTGGTCGGCGAGAGATCGAGCCCCCTGGCGCAGATCTCCAGGAACTCCTCGCGGTTGTAGGCCACGCCGCCACCGCTCCCGCCGAGCGTGAAGGACGGGCGGATGATGCACGGGAAGCCGAGACGGCTCTGGACCTGCTGCGCCTCCTCGATGCTGTGGGCGATGGCCGAGCGCGGCGTCTCGAGCCCGATGCGCCGCATCGCGGCGATGAAACGCTCGCGATCCTCCGCCTTGTCGATGGCGTCCTGGCTCGCGCCGATGAGTTCCACGCCGTGGGCCTCCAGCACGCCTTCCCGCACCAGGTCCAGGGCGCAGTTCAGCGCCGTCTGCCCACCCATGGTCGGCAGCAGGGCGTCGGGCTTCTCGGCCTCGATGATGCGGGCGACCGTGCGCCACTCCACCGGCTCGATGTAGGTCGAGTGGGCCATGGACGGGTCCGTCATGATGGTCGCCGGGTTCGAGTTGACGAGCACCACGCGGTAGCCCTCGTCCCCGAGCGCCTTGCATGCCTGGGCGCCCGAGTAGTCGAACTCGCACGCCTGCCCGATGACGATGGGCCCCGCGCCGAGGATCAGGACGGAATGGAGGTCGTCACGCCGGGGCATGGCCGCCCCGCGCCTGGCGCCTCTCGTCCATGAACGCGACGAAGGCGTCGAAAAGATACCGGCAGTCCTGCGGTCCGGGACTCGCCTCGGGGTGTCCCTGGAAACCGAACGCCGGCCGGTCCGTGCGCCGGAGCCCCTGCAGCGTGCCATCGAACAGGGAGACGTGGGTAGCCTCCAGATGGTCCGGCAGGCTGGCCCCATCCACGGCGAAGCCATGGTTCTGGCTCGTGATCACCACCTGCCCCGTACGCAGGTCCCGCACGGGATGGTTGGCGCCGTGATGTCCGTGCGGCATCTTGACGGTCCGCGCCCCGCTCGCGAGTCCCAGCAACTGGTGCCCGAGGCAGATACCGAACACGGGCACCTCCGCGTCGACGATCTCGCGAATCGCAGCGATGGCGTAGTCGCACGGGTCCGGGTCGCCGGGACCGTTCGAGAGGAAGACCCCGTCGGGCTCCATGGCGAGCGCCTGCCCGGCCGGCGTGCGCGCCGGCACGAGCGTGACGGCGCAGCCGAGGTCGGCCAGCAGGCGCAGGATGTTGCGTTTCACGCCGAAGTCGTACGCCACGACCTGGTACCGCGCCGGAGGCGGCTCCTGGTAGCCGGCGTCGTCGCGCCAGCCGCCTTCCCGCCAGACGAGGCAGTCCTTGCGGCTCACGACCTGGGCGAGATCCATCCCCGCAAGCCCGGGGAACGCCCGGGCATTCGCGATCGCCGCTTCCGCCGAGGCATCCGCGCCGGCCATGATGCAGCCCCCAAGGGCTCCCTGCTCCCGGATGAGCCGTGTCAGATGGCGCGTATCGATGTCGGCGATGGCGACGACGCCCCGGTCCTCCAGGAACTCGGGTAGCGTCTGGGCCGCCCGCCAGCTACTCGTCCGCAACGGCAGGTCGCGGATCACGAGACCCTCGGCCCACACCGAGTCCGACTCGACATCCTCCGGATTCGCGCCGGTGTTGCCGATGTGCGGGTAGGTGAGGGTGACGATCTGACGGGCGTAGGAGGGGTCGGTGAGAATCTCCTGATAGCCGGTCATGGCCGTGTTGAAAACGACCTCGCCGACGGCAACTCCGGGCGACCCGATGGAGCTGCCGCGAAATACGCTACCGTCCTCCAGCGCGAGTATCGCGGTCAATCAGTCATCCCTAGTACAAAAAAGCCGTCGGCGACGACTCGACGGCTGGCCGGCAGTTTACGAAAGCGGGCGCGTTGCGGCAACACGCGATCGGTCAGGGGTAGGTCAGGTGTGGGCTCCCGGGGTCATGACTTGACCGTGAGTGAGGCGTAACGCCAGCTTCACTTCCCCGGAACGCGGTAGGGCACCTCCTTCTCGACCGCCTCGTCCACGGTCTCCGGCGCGATCAGGACCGTGGTCCTGATCGTAAGCACGCCCGCGCGGCCGATCGTCAGGGCGATGGCCGTGGCCGTCGCATCGTCGGGAAGGTCCACGATCATGTAGATGTCCGCTCCCCCGAATGCGAAATAGAACGCTTCCATCGTCCCGCCCATCGCCTCGACGGTATGCGTGAGGGCGTCGCGCCGCCGCACGCCCCCCTCGCTGATGAGCCCGCCGGTCCCTCCCTGCGTGTAATTCGCCTCGAACAGGTACTTGCCCATTGCTTCCCGCCCAGATTCAGTCGCTCGCCGGGAGCTTATCAGAGTGACCCGCCAGGCGGCCTCCCTCGGCCGCGACCGTCGGCCCGCGACCGGCGTCGATATCCCTATACTGTCGTCATCACGGCTAGCCGGTGCAGGTAGTGGATACGTCGCAAACGGAAGAACGGCCGTCTGCCGCGGGTATCCGGCGCTCCATCGCCCGGGACTGGGCGCGCCGTCCCTGGTGGATGACCCTGATGTGGTACTTCTGCCTCTACATGACGTTCATCTACATGCCCTTCGATCTCTTCTTCAAGCCGGTGGCCGAGGACCGGGAGGTCTGGTTCGGCTTCATTCTCGAAGGGTGGGCGGCCAAGGCGACCGAGCCGCTGCACTGGGCCATCTATGGCGCCGGCGCCTACGGCTTCTGGAAGATGCGCCCGTGGATGTGGCCGTGGGCCGCCGTGTACGTGGGGCAGGTGGCCATCGCCATGGGCGTGTTCGGCCTGCTGTACGGCGACGGCAGTCCCTGGAGGGCCGCGATCCTTGCGGCGGTGTTCGCGGTGCCAACCGTCGCGCTGTGGCGCGCGCGTCAACGATTCAGGGAGGTTTAGCCATGCAAGTCGTCCCCTTCGAGAGGGCTTCCTTCGGCGCCGACGTGCGCGACGTGGACGTGTCCGCGCTGGACGACGCCGCGTTCGCGGAGATCTACGACGCCTGGCTCGACCGTGCCGTGCTGCGCTTTCGCGGCCAGCGCCTCGATCGTGAGGCGCTGCAGGCGTTCAGCCGCCGGTTCGGCCCGCTGGAATACGCTCCGTTCGGCAGGATCACGCCGGAGGAACTCGCGAAGATCCCGCATCCCTACGTCGCGGTGATCTCCAACATCGTCGAAAACGGCCGTCCCATCGGCGGCCTCGGCGCGGCCGAGGCCAAATGGCACACCGACATGTCCTACATCGAGCGTCCTCCGACGGCGAGCATCCTCTACGCCGTCGAGGTGCCGCCCGCCGCAGGGGACACCCACTACTGCAGCATGATCGGGGCGCTCGACGCACTGCCTGCGCCGCTGGCCGCGACGGCCCGGCGGGTGCGTGTGAAACACGACGCCGCCCACGACAGCATCGGCAAGCTGCGCCGCGGCCACCGGGACGTCGACGACCCCCGCGACGCGCCAGGCGCTTGCCATCCCATGGTGCTGCGGCATCCGGAGACCCGCCGTGACGCCCTGTACCTCGGGCGCCGCCAGGATGCCTATGTCGCAGGACTGCCGCTCGCGGAGAGCGAGGCGCTGCTCGACGAGATCTGGCGCCATGTCGCGCTACCGGACGACTCGTGGACCCAGCAGTGGCAGGTCGGCGATCTCGTCATCTGGGACAACCGCAGCGTCATGCATCGGCGCGCGGCATTCGATCCCGCGACCAGGCGGATGATGCTGCGGACGCAGGTGCGGCAGGCGGAGAGTCGTCCTCACGGACCCTGACGTCGGCCGGACGGAGTATCCCCTCCACGGGGACGCGGGGGGACGCGGGGACCGACAGCTTGACGGGGCCGACCCCACGACGGAATACTCGCAGTCGCGTGGTCGTCGACAATCGGGCGAGAGATTCACATGAAGCGAGCGGAAATCGAGAAGCTTGCCCAACAGGGCCAGCGGACGCTGGACAAGGCCAAGCGATATCGCGAGGCGGCCGATCCCCTGCCCGACGGCGATATCGACAAGGAGCGCCTTCTGGCCGCGGCCATAGCCATCGAAATTACGGGGAGTGAGTGGACGCAAGTCGCTCAGGAGCTGGCGACCAACCGGTGACGGAGGCCGATCCCCTCAGCGAACTGCAGAACCGCACCGACCCCCGTGGCGACCTCGAAGCCCGCCTGACATCGCTTCGGGACAAGGTTCCGGCGGATTATGCGTCGAAGATACTGACCTCCGTGCTTCTCCCGCTGGCCACCCTCATACTGGGGCACTACTTCGGCACCCTGCAAAAGGGCTCATAGCCAACCGCGGCCGGAAAGCAGTCAGGCCCCCTCGCCCCCGAGCACGTCCCCCATCCCATACAAGCCACGCCGACGTTCCGCGACGAAGCGGACCGCCCGGAGCGCCCCCGCCGCGAAGTTCATCCGGCTCTGGGCGCGGTGCGTGATCTCGATGCGCTCTCCGGCGCCCGCGAACACGACCGTGTGCTCGCCCACGATGTCGCCCCCGCGCACGGAGTGGAAGCCGATGGTCCGCGCATCCCGCGCGCCGGTGATGCCGACACGCCCATAGACCGCGTCCGTTTCGAGGTCCCGCCCGAGCGTCTCCGCCAGGATCTCGCCCATTCGCACGGCGGTCCCGGAGGGAGCGTCGATCTTGTGGCGGTGATGGGCTTCGTAGACCTCCACGTCCACGTCATCGCCCAGGGCGCGGGCGGCCATCTCGATGAGCCGGAAGGCCACGTTCACGCCGACACTCATGTTCGGGGCCATCAGGATGGGCACCTTGCGGGCCGCGGACCGAATGCGCTCGAGGCCCGCGGCGTCGAAGCCGGTGGTACCGATGACGAGGCCCCTGCCATGGGCCGCGCAAGGTCCGAGCGCACCGAGCGTGGCGTCGGGCTCGGTGAAGTCGATCAACACGTCGAAGTCGGCGACGCCGGCCGCGACGTCCGCGCCGACGCGCACTCCGTCCACCTCCGCGCCGACCGCGGGAGCGTCCGGATGCTCGAACGCCGCGGTCAGGGAGAGTCCGTCCGCGGCGCCGATGGCCTCGACCAGCGTCCTGCCCATGCGGCCCGCCACCCCGTTGACCGCGACCCGGATCATGGCCGCGTCAGCCGGTCAGCCGGTCGAAAAAGTGCTTGGCGGACTCGAACCACGACGTGCCCTTCGGGTGGTGGCCGCCCTCCCCGTGCTCGAGCGTGGCGCCGAAATCCTCGAGCAGCTCCTTCTGCCGGTCCGTCAGCCGCACCGGCGTTTCCACCACGACGCGGCACAGCAGGTCGCCCCGGCCGGAACGCCGCACGGACGGCGCTCCCTTGCCGCGCATGCGGAACAGCCTGTTGGTCTGAGTCTCGGCAGGAACGGTGAGTCTGACGCGTCCGTCGAGGGTAGGCACCTCGAGCTCGCCGCCGAGCGCCGCCTGGACGAACGAGATGGGCACTTCGCAGAACAGGTTCATGCCGTCGCGCTGGAAGATCGGGTGCTCCCGCACCGACATCTCCACGTAGAGGTCGCCGGGCGGGGCTCCTCCGGGGCCGGCTTCCCCCTCTCCGGTGAGGCGGATCCGGTCGCCTTCGTCCACGCCGGCCGGCACTTTCACCGACAGCGTCTTGCGCCGTTCGACCCGACCGGCGCCCCGGCACGAGCGGCACGGATCGGCGATCACCTGCCCTGCGCCCCGGCACCGGGGACAGGTCTGCCGTAACGAGAAGAATCCCTGCGACACCCGAACCTGACCAGCCCCGCCGCAGTCGGGGCAGGTCGACGCACTCGTCCCCGGGCGCGCTCCGGAACCGTCGCACTCGTCACACGTCGCGAGCACTGCCGGACGGATCTCCAGGGTGTCGCCACGCACGGCCTGTTCGAGATCGAGGCTCAGGTTGTAGCGAAGGTCCGCGCCCCGGCGCGCGGTCCGCCGCCCACCGCCGAAGATGTCGCCGATGTCGCCGAAGACGTCGCTGAAGATGTCGCTGAACGTGCCGCCGTTGAAGCCGCCCATGCCGGCGCCGTCCACGCCGGCGTGGCCGAAACGGTCGTACGCGGCCCGCTTGTCGTCGTCGCTCAGGACCTCGTAGGCTTCGGACGCCTCCTTGAACTGCTCTTCCGATGCGGCGTCACCCGGATTGCGGTCCGGGTGGTGCTTCATGGCCAGGCGCCGGTACGCCTTCTTCACCTCGTCGGAAGAAGCGTTCTTCTCGAGGCCGAGCACCTCGTAATAGTCACGTTTGGCCATGATCCCCGCCCGCGTGCGTCAGCAGGCTGCCACACGATGCGCACGCCATACGGATGCCGAAGGGGACAGCGTATCCCCTTCGACCCCCCGCTTGCACGCGCCAGGAGTGTCGCGGCAGCGGAACCGTCACCCATCCGCCAGAATGGACCGCGACCCGCGGGGTCGCGCTACCGCTTGTCGTCGTCCTTGACCTCTTCGAACTCCGCGTCGACCGCATCGTCGGCGGGTCCCGCGTCGGCGGTGCCCCCCGGCGCTCCGCCGCCCATGTCCGGAGCCGCTCCCTCCGGACCCGCCTCCGCGTACATTTTCTGAGCCAGCCCGCCGGTCGCCTCGGAGAGCGCCGCGATGCCGCTCTCGATCGGCTCCTTCTCGGAGCCCTTGATGGCCTCCTCGAGGGCCTTGGCGGCGGATTCGATCTTTTCCTTCTCCTCGTCCGTCGCCTTCTCGCCGGCTTCGGTCACCATCTTCCTGGCCGCATGCACGAGCCCGTCGGCCTGGTTGCGCAGCCCAACGAGTTCCTCGAACTTCCGGTCTTCGGCCTCGTGCGCCTCCGCGTCCCGCACCATCGATGCGATCTCGTCCTCGGAGAGGCCGCTCGACGCCTTGATGACGATCGACTGCTCCTTGTTGGTGGCCTTGTCCTTGGCCGACACGTTCAGGATGCCGTTCGCGTCGATGTCGAAGCTCACCTCGATCTGCGGCATGCCGCGCGGCGCGGGCGGGATCTCGGCCAGGTCGAAGCGGCCGAGGGACTTGTTCTGGCCCGCCTGCTTGCGCTCCCCCTGCAGCACGTGGATCGTGACCGCCGTCTGGTGATCCTCCGCCGTCGAGAAGACCTGCTGCTTCTTGGTCGGGATGGTGGTGTTCTTGTCGATCAGGGTACTCATGACCCCGCCCAGGGTCTCGATGCCGAGGGACAGCGGCGTCACGTCGAGGAGCAGCACGTCCTTCACGTCGCCCGACAGCACCGCGGCCTGGATGGCCGCCCCCATGGCGACCGCCTCGTCCGGGTTCACGTCGCGCCGGGCGTCGCGGCCGAAGAAGCCCCTGACCTTCTCCTGCACGAGCGGCATGCGCGTCTGCCCACCGACCAGGATGACGTCGTCGATCTCGCCCACGGCGATCCCGGCATCCACCATCGCCGTGCGGCACGGACCGATGGTGCGTTCCACGAGGTCCTCGACCAGCGCCTCGAGCTTCGCCCGGGTGAGCTTGATGACGAGGTGTTTCGGCCCCGTCTGGTCCGCGGTGATGTACGGCAGGTTGACCTCCGTCTGCTGGCTCGAGGAGAGTTCGATCTTCGCCTTCTCGGCCGCCTCCTTGAGCCGTTGCAGCGCCAGCGGATCCGCGTGCAGATCGATGCCGTTGCCGGCCTTGAACTCGTCCGCCAGGTGCTCGATGACGCGCAGGTCGAAGTCCTCGCCGCCGAGGAACGTGTCGCCATTGGTCGAGAGCACCTCGAACTGATGCTCGCCGTCGACGTCCGCGATCTCGATGATGGAGATGTCGAACGTGCCGCCGCCGAGGTCGTACACCGCGATCTTGGCGTCGCCCCGCTGCTTGTCCATGCCGTAGGCCAGGGCGGCCGCGGTCGGCTCGTTGATGATGCGCTTGACGTCCAGGCCGGCGATCCGGCCGGCGTCCTTGGTCGCCTGCCGCTGCGAGTCGTTGAAGTACGCCGGCACGGTGATGACCGCCTCCGTCACCCCCACCTCACCGCCGAGGCCGAGGTAGTCGTCCGCGGTTTTCTTCATCTTCTTGAGCACTTCCGCGGAGATCTGCGGCGGCGCCAGCTCGTCGCCCCTGGCGCCGATCCACGCGTCGCCGTTCGACGCCTTCACGATATCGTACGGCACCATGCCCATGTCCCGCTGGACGACCTGATCGTCGAAGTTGCGGCCGATGAGGCGCTTGACGGCGAAGAGCGTGTTCTTCGGGTTCGTCACCGCCTGACGCTTGGCGCTCTGCCCGACGAGGATCTCGCCGTCGTCCGTGTAGGCGACGACCGAAGGCGTCGTGCGGTCACCCTCCGAGTTCTCGATCACCTTGACGTCCGCGCCTTCCATGACCGAGACGCAAGAGTTGGTCGTGCCGAGGTCGATGCCGATGATTTTCGTCATGTCAAACCCTCTCCGAGGGGCGGCCCTGGGCCACCGTTGTTCCGTCTGTTCCGTCTATATTGGCCCGCGCAGGGCCGTTTCAACCCTTTGCCGGGTCCGGCGCAGCGGAGTCCGCCGCCGGCGACGCCTGCACGACCATGACCATCGCCGCCCGTACGAGCCGTTCGTTCAGCACGTAGCCCTTCTGAATCACCCGGGCCACGGACCCCGGCTCCATGTCCGGCTCGGTGACCATGCTCATGGCCTCGTGGAACTCGGGGTCGAACGGTTCGCCGGCCGGGTCCACGACGCGCACCCCGGCGCCCTCCAGGGCCCCCATGAGCAGCTTCAGCGACAGCTCGATTCCTTCGATCACGGACTGTTCGGCGCCGGCGGCCGCGGCGGCCTCGACGGCGCGTTCGAAACTGTCGATCACCGGCAACAGCGCCGAGACGAAGCGTTCCAACGCGAACTTGCGCGCGTTCTCGGTTTCGCGGCTGGCCCGGCGGCGCGTATTCTCCGCCTCGGCCCGGGCCCGCAGCGCCTGATCCCTGGCCGCTTCGAGTTCCGCCTCGAGGCCGGCGAGCGACTCGCGCAGCGTCTCTACCTCGTCCTCGTCCGCCGGACCGTCTTCCGGGTCCGCTTCGGCGCCAGCCTCGGCTGTCGCTGCGCCGGCGCCTTCCGGCATCTCGCCAGCGCCGTCCTCCGGGACACTGTTCGACTGTTCCTGCGTGTTGTCTTCAGACACGATAGCTGCCCGATTCGGCTGCGGGAAAATCAGGCCGGAATATGGGTGCTTGCATGGGGATTTCAAGCGGCGCCGCCAAGCAGGCCAATCAGCGCCGCGACAGGCTCGCCAGCCGGGTCAGGACGAGCGCGGGAACGGACTCCGGTCCGCGTCCTGCGCCGGTTTGCCGGCCATCGCCGCGCCGAGCACGCGCGCGGTGACGTCCACGATGGGAATCACCTTGTCGTAGGCCATGCGCGTCGGGCCGATCACCCCGAGCACGCCCGCGACCTCGCTGTCGACCTCATAGCGCGCGGTGACGACCGTGCAGTCGTCGAACACCCGGTAGCCGGACTCGTCGCCGATGAAGAGTTGGATACCGTGCGTTTCGAGGCACCGGTCGAGCAGGTGAACGATGGCTTCCTTGCGTTCGAAGGCGTCGAAGAGTTCGCGCAACGCGGTCGCGCCAGCCAGCGAGTCCGCCAGGTTGGACTCGCCACTGACGACGTAACCGGCGGGCTCGCGCCCGTCGTCCGCGAACGCCTTGGACGCGACGTCGATCGCGGTCTGCATCAGCTCGTTCAGACGCTCCCGGTCGGCCCGCATCTCGTCCAGCAGACCGCTGCGAATCTCGAACAGCGTGCGGCCGGCGAAACGCTCGTTGATGAAGTTGGCCGCGCGGTGCAGTTCGCTGTCCGAGTATTCGCGGTCGGTATGCACCACCCGGTTCTGCACTTCCCGCTCGTTGACCACCAGGATGGCGAGCACCCGGCTGCCCGACAGCGGCAGGAACTCCACCTGCCGCAAGGCGACCTGTTCCGGTTTGGGCAACGTGACCAACCCCGCGAGGTGCGTCACCTGAGACAGCAGGCGCGAAGCGTCGGCCACCAGTTCGTTCGGGGAACGGTCGGGGTTCAGTTCCGCGCGCAGACGGCGCACGCTGCCCGTGTCGAGCGGCTCCACCGAGATGAGGCTGTCCACGAAGAAGCGCAGGCCCTGGTTTGTGGGGACTTTGCCGGCGGACGTGTGCGGCGCGGTGACGAGTCCCTGCGCCTCGAGGTCGGACATGATGTTGCGCACCGTGGCCGAACTGATGTCCACGTTCGCGGCCAGCAGCTTCGACGCCACCGGAACGCCGTCGCGCAGGTACTGCTCGACCAGCATTTTCAGCAACAACCGGGCGCGCTCGCTGAATCCCGCGTCGCTGCTCCGCCGGCCCGTCTCGCGTCTCGTTCGCGCCCTCACCATCGAACATCCCCGGACGGCCGGCGGGGAGCGTACGCCGGGACAGGCGATCGCCCATATGCGCCATCCATGCCGTCGGATACTCTAGCAGCGCCCCAGAGCCGGAGCCAGTCGGGGCCGGCCGTGTGTCACGAAGCATGCTGAAGCAGCTCACCGTAAGGAACTTCGCCCTGGTCGCGTCGCTCGACCTCGCCTTCGCGCCGGGATTGACCGTGATCACGGGGGAGTCCGGGGCCGGGAAGTCGATCCTCCTCAACGCCCTCGAACTGGTCCTCGGCGCGCGCGCCTCGAGCAGCGCCATCCGTCCCGGGGCAACGGCCTGCGAGGTCACGGCCGAATTCGACCTGGCGGACCATCCGGCCGCCCGGGAGTACCTCGACGAGCAGGCCCTCGAGGACGCGGCGGAAGGCGGTCGCTGCCTCGTGCGCAGGGTCGCCGCGACGGGACGCTCGCGCGCGTTCATCAACGGTACGCCGGTCAACCTCGCGGCGCTGCAGTCCCTCTGCAACCCGCTGGTGGAAGTGCACGGACAGCACGCGCATCGTTCGCTGCTCGACCGCACGGTGCAACTGGCGCTCCTCGACGACTACGCCGCGGCGGCGGATCTTGCGGACTCCGTCCGCGCGGCCTTTCGCGCGTGGCGCGCGCGGCGCGCGGAACTCGACGCCGCGCACGAGCGCGCCCGCGCTGCCGAACAGCGCCTCGAACTCCTGCGCTACCAGGTACAGGAACTCCACGACCTCGCGTTGGCCGAAGGCGAGTTCGAGGACCTTGAGCAGCGGCACAGGCGCCTCGCCGCCGCGGGAGCCATCCGCGCCACCGTCGGCACCCACGCCAGCGAGCTCGAGGACAGCCTCATCGCGCGGCTGTCGCGGATGTCCTCCGACCTCGACGCCATCGACGACGCGCACCCGGCGCTGTCCGCCGGCCGCGAGCGAATGCGGGCGGCGCAGGTCGAAGCCGAGGAAGCCCTGGCCGAGTTGCGCGACTACTACAGCGCCGTCCCGGAAGACGCGGGCGCTTTGGCGGACGTGGAGCGTCGGCTCGACGCGATCCACGACATCGCACGCAAGCATCGCGTCCCCGCCGCCGGGCTGGCCGCACACGCCGCCACGGTCGAGGCCGAGCTTGCGGGCCTCGCCGCGGACGAAGCGCGGCTCGACACCGTCGCCGAGGCCGCCGAGACGGCGGGCGCGGCCTATCGCGACCTGGCCGGCCGGCTCTCGGCATTGCGGACGGCGGCGGCGGGGAAGTTCGCCGCCGACGTCGGGGCCGTCATGGCGGAACTGCGTCTCGAAGGCGGCGTTCTGGAGCCGGTCTTCGCCCCGGTCGAGAACGAACGCGGGCTCGAGAGCGTGGAATACCGGGTCACGACCAATCCCGCCTATCCGCCGGCGCCGCTCGCCGCCATCGCCTCCGGGGGCGAACTGGCCCGCATCGCGCTCGCCATCGAAGTCGTCGCTGCCCAGCGCTCGGCATTGCCGTGCCTGGTGCTCGACGAGGCTGATGTCGGTATCGGCGGCACGACGGCGGACATCCTCGGCCGGATGTTGCGCCGCCTGGCCCGGAACACCCAGGTCATCTGCGTCACCCATGCGCCCCAGGTGGCCGCCCTCGGCGACACGCACCTGCTGGTCCGCAAGACGCGGGAGCAGGACACGGTCATCGTTCCGCTCGGAGACGACGAGCGCGTCGAGGAACTGTCGCGCATGCTCGCGGGCCGGCGCATCACGGGCGAAACCCGGGCTTACGCGCGCACCCTCCTCGACGGCGTGGAGGCCTAGCCCGGATGGCTGGTGCAACATGCGGGCTAGGGCTAACATGCCCGGCCATTCGCTTCGGGATCGATTCCACGTGCCAGACCGGGCCATTTCGGTATGCGCCGCGGCGGTGGGCCTGGCCGCCCTGCTGACCGCCTCCTGCGCCCTGCCCAGAATCCACCGGGTCACCGTCCAGCAGGGCAACGTCATCACCCAGGAGATGGTCGACCAGCTGAAGCCGGGGATGACCCGTGAGCAGGTGGCTTTCGTCATGGGCCAGCCCGTGGTGCGCAACGCCTTCGACGACACGCGCTGGGACTACGTCTACACCATAGACGTGCCGGGCTCGTACGAGTCACGGCTGCTGGTGTCGATGTACTTCGCCGGCGACGCGCTGTCGCGCATCGCCGGCGATCTGGCCCCAGCATCGAGCGCGGCAGACGCCGGCGGCGAAGAGCCGTAGCCGCCAGGTCAGCTCCGCGCCCTCTCCCTCCGCCGGTCCCTGGGATCCCGCATCAGGTCGCGGAGCAGTTCGATCCGGTCACCATCGCTCAGCACCGTCGTCGGGGGCACGGCACGACCGAATATCGCGACCTTTCCCGGATCGACGCGCACCGGATCGACGTGCCCCGGATCGACGCGCCCCGAATCGACGCGGCCGGCGTCGAACGCGCCCCGTGCGAGGGCTGCCCGCACCGCGTCGGCCACCGTGACGCCGTCGTCGAGTTCCAGCGCCACGGTCCGGCACGCCCTGGGCAACGCCTGGATCACTTCCACCCGGACGGTCACCGGCCGGCACCGAGCACGGCGCGGGCGCGCCGGCTGAACGCGTCCACCAGCGCATCGGCAACCCGGTTCAGGAACGGCGCTCCCAGCACGGCCAGGAGCCCGCTCTTCAGCTCGAACTCGAGCGTCAGGTGAATGCGGCACCCATGCCCTACGGGCGTGAATGTCCAGATCCCCTCGAAATGCCGGAACGGCCCCTCGACCAGGGTCATCACGATACGGCGCGCCGGTTCGAAACGGTTGCGGGTGACGAGGGTCTCCCTCAGACCGCGGCCGGACAGCGCCAGCGCCGCGACGATCCCATCGTCGTCCCGCTCGAGGATCTCCGCCCGCCGGCACCACTTCAGGTACTCCGGGTAACGCTCGACATCGTTGACGAGTCCGCACACGGCCTCCGCCGGGTAGGGCAGCAGCGCGGTCCGCTCGAGACGGCGCACCGTCAGCCGTACAGGATCGTATAGACGAACACGGCGAGCACGCCGAGCGGCGCCAGCACACGGATGAGCACCCACCACAGGACGGCGGGCGCGCCATCCCGCAGTCCGAGCTGCGCCCCGACGATCGTCTTGGGCAACACCCAACCCACGAACACCGCGATGCATAGTCCCCCCAGCGGCAGCATGAGCTTCTGGGTCACGTAGTCCAGGAAGTCGAAGATGGTCAGTTCCCCGACGACGTGGACGTCGGCCCAGACGTTGAAGGACAGCACGGTACCGATACCGAAGAGCCAGCAGAGCACGCCGAGGGATATGGCCACGCGCGAACGCTTCGCGTTGTACTCCTCCACGGCGAAGGCCAGCGCCGGTTCGGTCAGCGAGATGGCCGACGTGATCGCCGCGAACGACACCAGGACGAAGAACACGGTGCCGAACACCGCCCCGAGCGGCAGTTGGCCGAACGCGAGCGGAACCGTCACGAACAGGAGTCCCGGCCCCTGTCCCGGCTCCAGCCCGTTGGCGAAGACGATCGGGAAGATCGCGAGCCCCGCGGTCAGCGCGACGACGGTGTCGAGGGCGGCGATGGTCACGACCGTCCCGGCGATGGACGCGTCCCGCGGCACGTAGGCACCGTACGCCATGATCGCTCCCATGCCGACGCTCAGCGTGAAGAACGCGTGCCCGAGCGCTTCCAGGACCCCGTCGACGGACAGCGCGTCCCAGTCCATGCGGAACATGAACGCGAACCCTTCCGCGAAGCCGCCCGACACCGCGCCGTAGCCGAGCAGCACCACCAGCAGCACGAACAGCAGCGGCATGAACACGCGGATCGCCCGCTCCAGGCCGCCGGAGACGCCGCGCGCCACGATGACGATGGTGACGGCCATGAACAGCGTGTGGAAAGCGAGGATCTGCCATGGATCCGCCAGCAGGTCGGCGAAAGCCTGGCTCGCGAACGCGCCGTCCGCGCCCTCGAAGGCGCCGCTGCCCATCCTGAAGACGTAGTGCACCGCCCAGCCGGCGACGACGGAGTAGTAGGAGAGGATCAGGAAACCCGCCACCACGCCGGCCCAGCCGATCAGCGACCAGGCGCGCGCCCCCCCGCTCGCCCGGACCAGGGCCCGCATCGTGTTGATCGGGCTCTGCCGTCCTTCGCGGCCCAGCATCACCTCGGCCATCATGACCGGCACGCCGATCGCCGCGATGCAGACCAGGTACACCACGACGAAGGCGCCGCCCCCGTTCTCCCCGGTGATGTAGGGGAAGCGCCAGATGTTGCCGAGCCCGACCGCCGAGCCGGCCGCGGCGAGGATGAACAGCCACCGGCTCGACCACATCCCGTGCCTGGAAACGTCCCGATCCGCCATGGCGTGCGTCGATCCTCCAAGCCCCCCCAAGGGCGACCGATTATAATTGAGGCATGGCCAAACCCGCGAAACGCGACCGACCGACGATCGCCCTGAACCGCCGCGCCCGGTTCGAGTTCGAACTCGAAGAGACCTTCGAGGCCGGCCTCGCCCTGATGGGGTGGGAACTCAAGAGCATCCGCGCCGGGGCGGTGCAGCTACGCGACAGCTACGTGCTGGTGCGCGACGGCGAGGCGTGGCTCGAGGGCGCCCACATCGCGCCCCTCGCGAGCGCCTCGACGCACGTGGTCGCCGATCCGGTCCGCCCCCGCAAGCTGCTCCTGCACGCGAAGGAGATCACGCGGCTTGCCGAGCACGTCCAGCAGAAGGGCTACGCGTGCGTCGCCACGGCGCTCTACTGGAAGCACCGCCGCGTCAAGTGCGAGATCGCACTCGCCCGCGGCAAGCGCCAGCGCGACAAGCGCGCGACGGTCAAGGACCGCGACTGGAAACGGCAGCAGGAACGCCTGCTGAAACGTTCCGCCTGATCCGAACCCGCGTCAACCTTCGGGCGGCGTGTACCAGATGGGCGACGAGTATGCGCGGTCCCGCGTGACCATCGGGATGTGTTCCGGACCGGCGGCGGTCCGCAAGCTGCACGGCCCTGTGGATGGAGCGGCGAACTCCCGCGGCTCGAGGGCAACCGAATGGCAGTCGGAGTCCAGGCAGCCGGGCACGGTTGCGGGCAGCTTGGCCGGTGGCCGCTGGGGAGGGAGAACGTGCTGCCGGCCGCGGCTGCGGCGGGGAGGTGCGTCGGGCAGCCCCGGTTTGGCTCAGGCGACGTCGTCGAGGGCGCGGCGCGCGCGGGCGAGGTCGTAGGCCCCCTGCATGCGCACCCAGTGGCCGGCGTCGCTCCAGCCCAGCTTCTCCAGCGCGATCGCCAGCCGCGGCGAGACGCCGGCGCGGGCGTTGACGACCCGCTGCAGGGTCACGCGGGCGACGCCGAGGCGCGCGGCGGCCTCGGTGACGGTCCATCCCTCGGCGTCGATCGCCTCGCGGACGATTTCGCCGGGATGCGCGGGGTCGTACATGTCGGTCATGGCAATGCTCCTCGTCAGTGGTAGTCGACCAATCGCACGTCGACTGCCTCGCCGTCCTTGAAGCGGAAGACCATGCGCCAGTTGCCGGACACGGAGACGCTCCAGTGGCCGCGGAGACGTCCCTTGAGCGGGTGCAGTCCGAAGCCGGGCACGGCCAGATGGTGCGGTTCCGTCGCCTGCTCCAGCAGCGTCAGGACGCGTCGGATGCGTGGTAGCCAGTCGGGATTGAGCTGGCTGGCGTCACCCCGCTCATGGAAACGGCGGAATGCCCGGTGCGCGATCTTCACGGTCGACGACTATATCGTGTAGCGATATGAGATACTAGAAGGACTGCGGTCGGTCGAGTTCGACGACGTTGCCGCCGCCGTCGAGGGCGACGAAGCGGAACTCGCCGGGGTCGCGCGGCGGCCGGCCGTCCGGATTGGCGGACCAGAGTTCGATGTGGGTCGGGAAGGCGTAGTCCTCGGCGATGCTTGTTGCTACTAGTGACTCAGTACGGTCGCACGGGGGTTATGGAAGCATACGAACTCGCGGCGCTGTTAGTAAGGAGTAGCGCGCGACCTCGGTCTGTGGAGCGAGACCAAAGGGGCGCGTGTTTGTCGGGGATGCACGGGGTATCGGAAAAGTAGTGCTGGGAATGACGACGACGGGATATTCGATAATGCACATATCGGACCTTCACCGGTCCCCGGAGGATCCGATCTCGAATGAGGAGCTTGTGTCGGCGCTGCTGCATGATCGGGACCGATACGTGAAGGAAGAGCCGGCGATTCCCGCACCGCAGGCGATCGTGGTGAGCGGTGACTTGATTGAAGGCGTGCGCGTAGGCACGGCGGACTTCGCAAAGCGGATCGAGGAGCAATATTCGGTCGCTGAAGATCTGTTGAACGAGCTGACTACGCGGTTTTGGACGGTGATCGGTCGCGTCTGGTGATGGTGCCTGGCAACCACGATGTCGACTGGAACACTGCTTTCGCGGCACTGGTGCCAGTGGATGCGAGCGAGGTTCCGAAAGACCTCGCCGCAGAGCTGTACGCGCACGACTCTCCATTCCGGTGGGACTGGAAATCGCGGACGTTGTACCGAATAGCGGACGACAAGACGTACTTGAGAAGGTTGGAACCGTTTTGGCGGTTCTTCGAACGTTTCTATTCGGGTTTGGACGCGCCCCGCAAGGCGCACGAGGCATTCGATGCGCGGGCGTACGACCTCTACGACCTCGCCAGCCCTTGACGATCTGGACGCGGTCGAGGTTCGCGCCGTCCGTATCCTTGAGGGCGCGGACGAGGAAGGTCGGGGCCCCACTTTCCGGCGCCACCCCCAGTTCGGCGCCCATGGGTACGCCACGACCGTATCCGGCCTGCCCGCGCGGTCCCGGCAACCCGCATCCGCCGCCAGCGGCCTTGGCATGTGCGGGCACACGGCCTGTCGCGACCGTCCGCCTTCATGCCCTCGCCTCCCCGGTTGCCTGACGATCGCCAGAGATATCCCGATTCCACCGCAACGCCTCCCGCGGAGCCAATGCCGGCCAGGCCGCGCCTTACCCCGTGAGCAGCGCGATCAGCGCGCTGCGCTGGCGCCGGGAGAGACGCCGGAAGGCCCGTATCAACGCGTTCTCCTCCTCGGACAGGTCGCGCCGGAAGGTGGTCTCGATGTAGGCGAACATCGGCGGCTCCACGGCCGATTCGTCCGCGTCGTGCGGCAGGCCGGCGAGCGACTGTTCGAGCCGTGCTACGATTTCCGAGTTCAAGCTCCTCCGATAGCGTGCCGCCGCCTCGGCGACGCGCTTGTGCAGGTCGACCGGCAGCCGGACCAGGAACTTGTGGACCGGTACTTTGTTCATTCCTTGTTCCCCCGGACTCATGTTGTCCCGGTTCGCCGCCGGGCACAAACGCACGAGGGCCTCGCAAGATGCTCCAGGTTGAGGGCATCGCCTTGCGGCGAACGGACGGCGCGCGGGTCCGGCAAGTCCTGGACGACATCTCGTTCGAACTGGCCCCCGGACAGGTCACCGCGATCTGGGGCCCGAGCGGCAGCGGCAAGACCACCCTCCTGAACCTCGTCGGCGGGCTGCTCCAGCCAGACTCCGGCGCCATACGGGTCCTTGTCTCCGACGCTCCCGGCCGGACCCGCGAGATAGCGGTGCACGCGCTGTCGCACGGCGAGCGACTCCGCTATCGGCGGCGGCACGTGGGCTTCGTCTTCCAGTTCCTGAACCTCCTGCCAACGCTGACGGTGGCAGAGAACGTGCTCCTGCCCCTGGAGCTGAACGGTATGCCGGAACGCGCGGATCAGGCCCTGCGCCGGCTCGACGCGCTCGGGATCGGCGACGCCCGGCAACGGTTTCCCGACGCGCTCTCCGGCGGCGAACAGCAACGCGTCGCCATCGCGCGCGCCCTGGCGCACGCGCCGGCCCTCGTCCTCGCCGACGAGCCCACCGGCAACCTCGACGCCGCCAACGCCGAGCGCGTGGCGGACTGCCTCTGGGAGCAGGTCCATGACGCGCGGGCCGGCCTGGTCATCGCGACGCACAACGAACGGCTGGCGCAACGCGCGGACACCGTCGTCAGGCTGCGTTAGTGTCCGCCATCCCTTTGCTGCTCCGGCACCAGCTCCGCTATCTCGCGCGGACGCCCGCCGCCACGATGGCGCAGGTGCTCGGCACGGCGCTCGGCGTCGCCTCCGTCGTCGCGGTGCACCTGGTCAGCGAGCGCATCAAGAGCCAGCTCGACGCCAACGCCCCCACCGCGTTCACCCATGTCCTGCGCGGCGAGGCGCTGTCGGAAGACGACTACTTCGACCTGCGCACCCGATGGCGGAACGGCAGTTTCCCGACTGTCGAGGCCATGGTGCCGGTGATCGAGGGCCATGCCTCGGCCGACGGAGGGCCGCGCCGCCTGTCCGGCATCGACCTGCTGGCGGACCGGCGTCCCGGTGACGCCGACGCGGGCGGAGCCCCGGGCGCTGCCGCCGACCTGCTCACGCGGGACAGCGTTCTTGCCGGGGCGGGCCTTGGCCTCGCGGCCGGCGACGTCATCCGCCTCAACGATCTGGATGTCTCGGTCGTCGGCGTGTTCGGCACGACGGCCGACTGGTTTCTGGCGGACATCGGCACGGCCCGACGGGTTCTCAAGCGGGCCGCACCCACCGCCGTCTGGATCCGCACCCGCGGCGACCACCGGGGCTTCGAGCGATGGCTGCCCGGCAGCACCGCGGGGTTCGGGCAACCGGCGTCCCTCGATCTCGGCCGCGGTCTGCGGGCATTGCCCCTCGCCGAGGCCGAGCCGACGCGACGCTTCGCGCTCGCCCTGCTCTTCAACCTCGGGGCGCTCGGGCTGCTCGCACTGTTCGTGGCCGCCTTCCTGGTCTACCAGTCGGCACATGCGAACGTCGCCCGGCGCCGGGCGAGCGACGCGCAACTGACGGCGCTCGGCGTGGGTCCCGGAACGTTGCGCGTGCTGTTCGTCGGCGAAGGCGCGGTGCTGGGGCTGCTGGGTTCCGCATTGGGCGTGGGCGCCGGGTGGGCCCTCGCCGCGGTGCTCCTCCCCGTCCCCGCCTCCGACGGCGTCGTTCCTTCCGGCATCGCCCTCTCCGGTGTCGCGATGGCAAAAGGCGCCATCTGTGGCGTCGGGGTGGCAGCGGCCGGCGCCCTCGCCGCGGCGCGTCGTTCGCGCGCCGGCATCCTGCGACATGCCTGGACCATCGGCGCCGTGCTCGTGCTCGTCGTGTCGGCGTGGTCGGCCACGCTGGCCGGCGCCTTCGGCATCGTGCTCGCCCTCTGTCTCCTCCAGGTCGCGGCCCTCGTGCCCGCGGCCGGCGCGTCCCTCAAGCGGCTCTTCGACTCCCGCCGCCTGCGCCTGCGCATCACGCGGCGCGCCGCGGTGCGCTCGGTGGCGGGCCAGCTCTCCGAAATTCATATTGCCGTCGGCGCCCTGTCCGTCGCCGTCGCCGCCGCCATCGGCATCGGCATCATGGTCGAGAGCTTCCGGCGGGACTTCGTCGCCATGCTCGACCAGCGGCTATGGGAAGGAATTCACGTCGAGACGGCGACGCGGAATGCGCCGCCGAACCTCGAATGGCTCCGGACTGCCCCGGGGGTCACCGATGTGCGCATGTACGCCCGCGCGCCCGTATCCGCGGACGGCGTCTCCGCGCACGTCGTGCTCACGCGGGGGGACCCTCCGGAGGCGCATCGATACGGCTACGCAAGCGCATTCCCCCAGGGCGTGCTGCTGAACGAGGGCGGCGCCAGGACACTGGGGGTCGGCGCCGGCGACACCGTCCGGCTTGCCGGCGGCCGGGGCGCCCGGGCGGTCGAGGTGGCGCACGTGTTCCGTGACTACGGGGCCCCCGGCCCGCGTCTCATTGCCGCCGCCGACGGTCTCGAGCCCATCCTCGACGGGGTAGTCCACGACAGCCTCTCGGTCCGCACCGACGGCACGCGAGACGATCTCCTGCAGGCGGCCCTGGAACGGCGCCTCCCGACCGCCGTCGTCCGCGACCACGGCGAGATCCGGCGCCGCGCCCTCGAGGCATTCGACACGACCTTCGAGGTCGCTTCACACCTCACGATGATCGCGCTCCTGGTGGCGGTAGCGGGGCTCTACAACGCGCTGTCCGAGCTGCAGGCGAGACGCCGGGCCGAGAACCGGCTGTTGTACACCCTGGGCGTCGGACCGGGACACATTGCGCTGCTGGCAACGCAACAGAGCGCCCTGATCGGGATCGCTGCAACGCTGCTGGCCGTGCCGCTCGGTCTCGCGATCGCCTGGGTCCTCTGTGCCGAGGTCAATCCGCGCGCCTTCGGCTGGTCCATTCCGTGGACTCCCACCGCGGCCAGCGTCCTGCCGCCCGTTGGCCTCGGGATTGGCGCGGCGCTCCTGGCCGGGATCGCGCCGACGCGGGCGGCCGCGCGGGCGGTGACCGGCGCCGCACGACATGAACTGGGTTGACGCGACCAGGGCCATCGCCCTCGCCGGCGCGGGCCTGATGCTTTCGGCCTGTGGCGAGACGCCGTCCGGGCCAACGGCCCCTGGCCTGCGCCTCGCGGACGTGCTCGGCGGTTCCGGCGCCGGAGAGTTCCGGGTCGCGGACCGCGTCGTGCCGTTCTCGTTCCCGAGGGATCACGGCGCGCACCCGGAGTTCCGTAGCGAGTGGTGGTATCTGACCGTCGCCCTGCGCTCCGCGGCCGGTGAGGAGTTCGGCGTCCAGTTCACCCTGTTCCGGCAGGCGCTGCGGCCCGGGGTCGGCCAGGGCGCCGCCGATCCGTGGCGGTCCGGCCAGGTCTTCCTGGGGCATCTGGCGCTTACCGACGTCACCCGGCAAAGGCACTACGAAGCCGAACGCCTCGCCCGCGGCCATCCCCGGCTCGCCGGCGTACGCGGCGCACCGTTCGCGGCCTGGATCGAGGGCTGGCGGCTCGAGTCCACCGGACCATCCTTCCTGCCCTTGCGGCTCTCCGCCGACACCGAGGACTTCGCCGTCGACCTCGTGCTCGAGACCGCACGTCCGCCGGCCCTGCAGGGGGACCGCGGCCTGTCGGCCAAGGGGGCCGAGAACGCTTCGTACTACTATTCGATCCCCCGCATGCACGCGACCGGCACGCTGCGCAGGGCCACCGGGACCGCCCCTGTCTCGGGCGTCGGCTGGCTCGACCGCGAGTGGAGTACGAGCGTGCTCGCCGACGAATACGCCGGATGGGACTGGTTCGCACTGCACCTCGACGACGGCCGCGACCTCATGGTCTTCCAGCTCAGGCGTCGCGACGAACGTCCCGACGACTACGATCAGGGGCTGCTGATCGATGCGGGCGGACAGCGGCATCTCGACGCCGACGACTTCTCCCTGGCCGTGGAGCGGGAGTGGCGCGACCGGCGCGGCGTGGGCTGGCCCGTCGGCTGGCGGCTCCGGTTCGATGGCGCTACGCTGGCCGTCGAGGCGGCCGTCGACGATCAGGTGATGGACACCTCGATACGGTACTGGGAGGGTCTGGTGCACGTGCGTACTCCCGACGGGCGCCGTGTCGGCAGCGGCTACATGGAACTGACGGGGTACCCATGAACGACGAGCCAGGGAACGATACCGCCGCCGCGCCCGAGTGCGGACCGCCGCCGGCGGACACGGATCCGCTGGTCTGGGACCGGATGTCCACCGAACGGGGACCCGACCTCGGGCTGCTGCAGGTGCGCTACGACTGGATGCGCCACCCGTCGGGAGAGCGCACGCTCAAGCGGCTCGTGCTCGAATCCGTCGACTGGGTGAACTGCGTCGCGCTGACCGCCTCCGGCCTCTCCGTGATGGTGGAGCAGTTCCGTTTCGGTCTCGGCGCGTGCACGCTGGAGACGCCGGGCGGCATGGTCGACGCCGGCGAGACGCCCCTCGCCGCGGCGCAGCGGGAACTGCTCGAGGAGACCGGCTACGGCGGCGGCACCTGGCGCGACCTCGGTGCGGTCGAGCCCAACCCCGCGATCCATCCCCACCTCTGCCACCATTTTTTCGCCGAAGGCGTGGAGCGCGTGCGCGCGCCCGCCCCCGGCCTCGGCGAGGCGATTCACGTACATCTCGCGACCCTCGAGGAGATCCGGGCCGCCATGCGCGACGGCCGCCTGCGGCACGTCCTCGCCCTCTCCGCGCTCGGCCGCGTCTTCGACCTGTTCGGTACGCAAACTGGAAAAACCCCGCGCTGACAGGTACTTTGCGGCTGACGCACCGTTTCCGGCAAGCATGGACGACACCTCTCGAGACCGGCTTCCCGCGGATCCTCTCGCTGCCCTGGTGGAACTCCTGCCGGGCATGACCCCCGCCGACCCGGGCGGGAGCGCCACAGCGGGGTCGGTGCCGCCCCGACGCGGCGAGTTGCACCGGCTGCTGATCGACAACGCTCCGGACCTGATGTGCGTCCTCGACCGCGGGGGACGGTTCCGCTTCGTGAACGAAGCGGTCGGGCGCCTGCTCGGGCACGATGCCCGCGCACTCATCGGCCGGCCCTACTCGGACCTCGTCGACGCGGAGGATCTCGAGATCGCCCGCAATCTCTTCGACGCGGACCGCGCGGGCCCCGGCGACCTCCGACGCGCCGAACTGCGCCTGCAGCGCCACGCACGGGCCGCGGGTCCACGGCCGCCCCAGTCGACCGCGCTGTGGGCGAACCTCACCGTGACCCGGCTGCGCACCCGCGCGGGCGCCTTCGCCGGCGCTTTCGTCGTCGCTCGGGACATCTCCGAGGACAGGGAGAGCCGCCAGGCAGCGGACTTCCAGGCCTATCACGACATCGTGACCCATCTCCCGAACCGGGCGTTGCTCGAGGACCGGCTGGAGGTGGCGCTCGAACAGGCCGGACGCAGACGCGGCCCCACCGTGATCTTCCTCGACCTCGACCGCTTCAAGCTCGTGAACGACAAGTTCGGCCACGCGATGGGAGACCGCCTGCTGCAGGCGGTCGCCAAGCGGCTGCAGGAGTGCCTGCAACGTGGCGACACCCTGTCGCGCTTCGGTGGTGACGAGTTCGCGGTACTGTTGCCCACCGTTCACACGCGCCGCCACGCGGCCGCCGTGGCGGGCCGCCTGCTCGAAGGGCTGCAAGCCCCGTTCGTCATGGACGGCAGCGAACTCGACATCGGCGCGAGCGCCGGTATCGCGCTCTACCCCGAGGCCGGCAACACGGCCCGGGCCATGATCCAGAACGCGGACATGGCCATGTACCACGCCAAGGGGACGGGCGGAGACGGCTTCGAGTTCTTCGAGGGCGGCATGAACCTCAAGTTCTCCAGCCGGCTGGCGGAAGAGCGCGACCTCCGCGGCGCCCTGGCGGCCGGCGAGATCGAGGTCTATTACCAGCCGCGGGTCGACCTGAATGCCGGCGCGATCGCCGGCGTGGAAGCGCTTGCACGCTGGCGGCATCCCGAGCGAGGCCTCGTCGACGCGAACGAGTTCCTGCCGGTCGCGGAGGAAGCCGGGCTCATCGCCGAGATCGACGAGTGGGTGCAACGGCAGGCATTCGAACGGATGGCCAACTGGCACGCCAGCGGTCACGTCGACTGCCGCCTGTCCGTCAACGCGTCCATTCAGCAGCTCGACCAGGCCGGCTTCGTGCGCCGCTTTCGGGAAGCGATGGATGCGGCCGGCCTCCCGTCCGACGCCGTCACCCTCGAGATCACCGAGAACGCCCTCATGCACGACGTGCAGCTCGTGGTGCCGAAGCTGCGGCAACTGCGCCGCTGGGGCGTGCGGGTGGCGATCGACAGTTTCGGCACCGGGTACTCGTCCCTCGACCACCTGCGCCGGCTGCCCATCGACGCCCTGAAGATCGATCGCGGGTTCGTCGAGGAGATACGCGGGACGTCCCGCGACACGCGTGCGCTCGACGCGGTCGCGGGCATCGCGCAGGGCCTGGCGCTCGAACTGCTGGCGGACGGCATCGAGAACACCGATCAGCTCGACTACCTGCGCACCCTCGGCTGCAAGGAAGGCCAGGGTTTCCTTTTCGACGAACCCGCGACCGCGGACGCGGTGACGGAACTGCTCGCGACGGACCCCTACCGGTATCGGCAACCGCCGCCAGCCGGGCCGAACCCGCCTCCGGCGAAGCCACTACCTTCGGACACACGCCTCGCGTATAGTCCCCGGCCCTCCCGCAAAGGGTAGTTCCCTGGTTTCTCCGGATGCACGAATCCCCCGGATTCACGACGTCCATCGTCCACTCGGACCGCCTCGACCCGATAGAGCACGGATCGTTGCACAAGCCGGTGCACGCCACGGTGGCCTACGCGTACGAGGACGCCAGGGACCTGGCGGGCGTGTTTCAGGGCACGCGGCCGGGCTACTCCTACGGCCGACAGGTCAATCCCACCGTGTTCGCCCTCGAACGCAAGATCGACCGCATGGAGAACGGTATCGCCAGCGTGTGCTTCGGTACCGGCATGGGGGCGCTCGGCACTCTGCTCTTCGCCCTGCTGCGCCAGGGCGATCACTTCGTCTCCAGTGCCTTCCTGTTCGGCAACACCAACAGCCTGTTCCAGAGCTTTGCCGCGCACGGCATCGACGTCAGCTTCGTGGACGCGACACGGGTGCAGGCCGTCGAAGCGGCGCTGCGCCCCGAGACCCGGCTGGTGTTCGTCGAAACCGTGGCGAACCCGCGCACGCAGGTGAGCGACCTCGCCCGCATCGGCCAACTCTGCCGGGACAGGGGGCTGGTCTACGTCGTCGACAACACGATGACCTCCCCGTGGCTGTTCCAGCCGGTCACGGTCCATGCCAGCCTGATCGTCAACAGCCTCACCAAGTACATCGGCGGCCACGGGAATGCCCTCGGCGGGGCCGTGACCGAGACCGGCCACTTCGACTGGCGCAGCTTCGGGAACATCTACGAGACCTACCGCAAGGGCGATCCGCAGCGCTGGGGCATCCAGCAGATCCGCAAGAAAGGCCTCAGGGACTTTGGCGCGGCCATGGCCCCGGAAGCCGCACACCACATCGCGATCGGCGCCGAGACGCTCGCCCTGCGTCTCGAGCGTCAATGCGCCAACGCGCGGGCGCTGACGGAGCGTCTCGTTGCGCACGACCGGGTCGCGAAGGTCTACTACCCGGGTTTGCGGGACCACCCCCAGCACGCGCTCGCACGCGAGCTGTTCCGGCACCCGGGAGCGCTCTTCGCCTTCGAGCTGGCCGACGGCGTGGATCTCTTCGCGTTCCTGAACCGGCTGCAGGTGGTCGTCAAGTCGAGCAACCTCGGAGACAACCGCACACTCGCCATTCCGGTGGCGCATACCATCTACCACGAGATGGGCCCGGAGCGGCGGGCGAGCATGGGCATCGCGAATTCACTGATCCGGATTTCCGTCGGGATCGAGGACGCCGATGACCTTGTAGAAGATTTCGAGCAGGCGCTCGCGGGGGAGACCGCCGGGTAGCGATGCACAAGCGCGACCTGGCGGTCGCGTTGGGAGTTTCGCGGTGCGAAACTCCTACGTCGCAGGCTCCTAACGCCCGGTCGGCTCGGACGGGGCGCCGCCGAACAACTGGACACACGGAGGACAAGACACGATGGAAGCGGTCGTGAGCACAGATCTTGGGTTGCCGAACAAGCGTTCCGGCAAGGTCCGGGACCTCTACGACGTCACCCTGCCGGGAGGCGACCCAGGCCTGCTGATCGTCGCGACCGACCGCATCAGCGCTTTCGACGTCGTGATGGCCAACGGACTGCCCGGCAAGGGTGTTGTACTCACCCAGATCTCGCGCTTCTGGTTCGACCGGGTGCGCGACCGCGTCGATCATCACCTCGTGTCGACCGACGTCGCGGACGTTCCGGGCCTGACCGACGCCGAGCGCCATGCGCTGCGGGGCCGCATCATGCTGTGCCGCGTCACCGAGGTGCTCCCCGTCGAGTGCATCGCGCGCGGCTACATCACCGGCAGCGGCTGGAAGGACTACCAGCGGAGCGGCAAGGTCTGCGGCATCCCGCTGCCCGCGGGGCTGGTCAACTCGGACCGGCTGGAGCGCACGTTGTTCACCCCCTCGACGAAGGCCGAGATCGGGCTGCACGACGAGAACATCTCCTTCGAGGAGGGCGCGACCATCGTCGGCGAGGACACGATGCGCTGGCTGCGGGACACGACCCTCGCGCTCTACGAGGACGCGCGTGCCTACGCCCTCGAGCGGGGCATCATCCTCGCCGACACGAAGTTCGAGTTCGGCCGCGTCGACGGCGCGGGCACGCCGCTGCTCATCGACGAAATCTTCACGCCCGACAGCTCCCGCTTCTGGCCCGCGGATGTCTGGGAGCCGGGCCGCGAGCAGCCGAGTTTCGACAAGCAGTACGTGCGCAACTACCTCGAGACGGTCGTCGCCAGCGGTGCCTGGGACAAGACCCCGCCGGGACCGCGCCTGCCCGACGAGGTGCTCGAGAACACGATGGCACGCTACCTGGAAGCCTACGAACGCCTCACGGGTGCGCCCCTCGATCTCGAAGCGGTCTGACGGTCCGTTGGACTGGGCGACCTACAAGGCCCGCTGCGACCACCCGTGCGTGCTGTCGCGCTGGATGCTGACCCGCACGGCGCAATGGGTCGAGCCGCCAGTTGCGGAAGCGTTGCGGGTCGCCACGCAGGGCCCGGCGCTGCCGAAGCCGGACGATCACAAGGGCGGCCCGGACACCGACATGTTCGAGGTGGACCTCGATGAGGCACTGGTCGCCGGCATCGTGTGCAGCGTCGAAAGGGCCGCCGCCGGGTACGTCCCTCCGGACCGGTCCGCTGGCCGTCGGCGCGACCCCGACCCGCCACCGACGGGTAGCCTGAACGCGTACGTCGCGGCATGGCGGGAGCTCGCCGCGCACCGGAAGTGCCGCGGCGCGGACGACTGAAGGATCGGGCGCCCCATGTTCCATCGGGTCTTCATCGCCAACCGGGGCGCGGTGGCCGCCCGCATCGTGCGGGCCTGCTCGGACCTCGGCGTCGGTTCCGTCGCGGCCTACTCCGACATCGACGCCGAGGCCCCACATCTCGAGGCCGCTACGGCTACCGCGCGCCTGCCCGGATACCTGCCGGAGGACACCTATCTGAATGTCCCGGCCATCGTCGCGGCGGCGCGCGCCGCCGGAGCGGACGCGCTGCATCCGGGCTACGGATTCCTCGCCGAGAACGCCCCCTTCGCCCGCGCGGTCGCGGCTGCCGGGATCCGCTTCATCGGCCCGGCGGCGGATCTCGTCGAGTCCCTGGGACACAAGACCGAGGCCCGCGCGCTGATGCGCGAGCACGGTTTCCCGGTCCACGCCGGCAGCAGCGTCCTCGACGACGAGGACGCGGTCGCCGCGGCGGCGGCGGAGACGGGCTTCCCGGTCATCCTGAAACCGGCCAATGGCGGCGGTGGCATCGGCATGGCGGTCGCAGCGACGGAGGCCGAGCTCGCCTTTGCCTTCCGCACCGCCACGACGCTTGCGGAACGGGCCTTCGGCGACGGCAGCGTCTATCTCGAGAAGTACCTCGCCCGCCCACGCCACATCGAGTTCCAGATACTGGGCGACGGCCGCGATGCCGCCGCCCTGTTCGAGCGGGAGTGCTCCGTGCAGCGGCGCCACCAGAAGCTCATCGAGGAGGCGCCGGCCCCCAACGTGGACCGCGCCGCGGTGGACGCCGTCGGAGCACATGCCGCGGCGGCGCTCGCGGCCCTGGGCTACGACAGTCTCGGGACGGTGGAAACACTCCTGGCGGACGGGGAGTTCGGCTTCCTGGAGACGAACACCCGCCTGCAGGTGGAGCATGGGGTGACCGAGGAGGTGACCGGGGTCGATCTGGTCGCCGCCCAGATCCGCCTCGCCGCCGGCAAGGCCCTCGCTGGTGTCCTCCCCGACGACGTCGCGTTGTCCGGCCACGCGGTCGAAGCGCGTGTCTACGCCGAGGACCCGGTGCGCATGCTGCCGTCCCCGGGTCGGCTGCTGACGTTCCGACCGCCGGCGATGACCGGCGTACGCACCGAGGTCGCCTACCGGGAAGGCCAGACGGTCACGCCCTACTACGACCCGCTGCTCGCCAAGGTCATTGGCACCGGCAGTACTCGCGAGCAGGCGATCGGCAGGGCCCTCGTCGCTCTCAAGGCGTTCGAGATCCGCGGTGTCGAGACCAATCGCGCGATGCTGCGGGACGTGCTGGCGAGCGAAGCCTTCATCGCCGGGCGGCTGCATACGCGCTTTCTCGACGATCTATAATCGGCCACTTTGCGCAAGCGAGCGCGGGAGAGGCACGGCATGGCGCGGGTCGAAGTCGAGAGCGAGGTCACCGGCAACGTCTGGAAGGTCGAGGTGGAGGTCGGAGACAGCGTCGAGGAAGGCGACGTCCTGCTCATCCTGGAATCCATGAAGATGGAGATCCCCGTGGAGAGCCCCGCACCGGGAACGGTCTCGGAACTCCTGGTCCGGGAGGAGGAGCAGGTGGAGGAGGATCAGGTGGTCGCGGTGCTGGACACGTGAGTTGTTCCGCCGTTTCCAGGATGCGGCGGGCGTGGCGGGTCCGGACCAGCGCGATGTCCAATTCGCTCCTTCCCCGCAACGGGGTCTATCCTGACCATGCACAGGAGGCGCACCGGTTATGGCTGAATTGCTGAATGATCGCGAGATCACGAGGATCCTTGGTTCCGTGATAGTGGATGGGGATCCAAAGAGCGTTCGGCCGAATTCCTACGTCTTGCGGCTTGGTTCCGAGGGCGAGTTCCTGACTACAGGAAAGGAGTTCTCCCTGGGCAACGCCCCCGGGGTAAAGAAACGCATCAAGGTCGCGCCCGGGCAGTCCGTCGCGCTCACAGCGCTGGAAACGATCGACTTTCGGCGGGAAACGGTAGGGAGGCACTTCCCAGATTGCGACCTGCACGCATTTGTCAGTCCGACAACGGACCTGCAGCGGGAGGGCGTGGTAGCACCGACCACGCAAGTCGATGCGGGATATCGAGGTACTCTGAACTGGACACTGGCCAACTCCTCCAGCGAGGAACGTCGTTTCGTCTTCAAGGAACGGTTGTTTCGGCTCGCCATTTTGAGGCTCGCGAAAGGGGAGCGGCCTGAAGCCCTTTACGAAGGTGCCTAATCAAGACCGAGAAGGTTATGTCCGTTCCGAACGAACGGGAGCGCCGACGGGAATGCGGCCCGCCGACTGGGAGGACTCAACGACTGAGGAGGGCCCGGACGCCCTTCTGGAGAGAGTGATCCAGTCCGGCTTCCCGTGGAACGCCTTGGGCACACGCCTAAAGACGATCGACGCCCAATTCAAAACCGTTACGCACGAATACGCTGACATCCATGATTCGATCGAGCGGCTTGAGCGCGACATCGAGAGGACCGCCAGGGTTCAAGACGGATTGACAGAGAAAATTCGCAATGTCGTGCGAGAAGAGCTGCCGGCGATGCAGGATCGTTGGCTCGTCGTCGCCGGCGGATCGCTGTTGGCCATCCTGGGTGTTCTGCTGTCTCTCTGGACATCGGAACCCGCCAGAGGCGCCCTGCTCGAATACGGCAGCTTGATCGGTCCAAGCGTTCTTCTCGTCGGCGTGGCGGTCGTCTTCTGGCAAAGATGGCGCCGGCGGAAAGTCGACAACTGAGTCGAGGCAATCCAGGGCCGATCACCGCCAGTGTTGCCGCGCGCGTTTGGCCCCGCGAATCCCGTGTGCCAAACTTGCGCGCTCTCTCGCACCCGAGGAGGAGCGCCTCGTCCCGCCACTCCGGCGCCGACGAGACCCGTCGAATGGCATGAGCTGGGAGCAGGAAGTCCGCGAGATCGAGCGTCGGCGTCATCTCGCGAAGCAGCAGGGCGGCAAGGAGGGCATTGCCAAGCAGCACGCCCGCGGCCGGCTGACGATCCGCGAGCGCATCGACGCGCTCCTCGACCCCGACACGTTCCAGGAGCACGGCAAGGCGACCGCCATCCCGGAGTACGACGAGCACGACAACTTCACCGGCTTCGTGCCGGCGAACTACGTCGTGGGCTTCGGCAAGATCGAGGAGCGGCGCGTCGTGGTGGGCGGCGAGGACTTCACGCTCAAGGGGGGTTCCCCGAACGCGGCCGGACTGCGCAAGAGCGTCTACGCCGAACACCTCGCCGTGCAGTACCGTGTCCCGCTGGTGCGCATGCTCGAAGGCGGCGGCGGCAGCGTGAAGGGCGGCGGTCGGCGCGGCGGCACGGTCGGCGAACCGGTCTTCAGCGTGCCGCGCTTTCGCATCATCGCGGACGCGATGGGCCAGGTTCCGGTCGTCTCCATCGCGGGCGGCGCGGTCGCGGGGTTCCCGGCCGGCCGCATGGTCGCGTCGCACTTCTCCGTGATGACCCGCCACACCGCGCAGATCCTCATCGGCGGTCCGGCCCTGGTGGAGCGGGCCCTCGGCGTACGCCTGTCCAAGGACGAACTCGGCGGCGCCCATGTACACGCGACAAGCGGCATCGTCGACAACATCGTCGAAGACGAGTACGCCGCTTTCGCCGAGACCCGGCGCTTCCTGGGCTACCTGCCCTCGAGCGTCAGCCAGCGTGCGCCGCGCGTCGCCTCCCGGGACGACCCGGAGCGAATGGAGCAGGACCTGCTCACCGCCGTACCGCGCGACTCCAACGCCGGTTTCGACATGCGCGAGATCGTGCGGATGGTCATGGACCTCGACTCCTTCTTCGAGCTCGGCGCCACGTACGGGCCAAGCCAGATCGCCGGCCTCGCGCGGCTCGACGGCCAGCCCGTTGGCGTCCTGGCCAACGACTGCAACGTCTACGCGGGCGCGATGACCGCGGAAGCCGGCCAGAAGTACCGGCGCTTCGTCGAGATGTGCGACACCTTCCACCT
Source organism: Pseudomonadales bacterium (assembly GCA_963664635.1). Classification (GTDB taxonomy): domain Bacteria; phylum Pseudomonadota; class Gammaproteobacteria; order Pseudomonadales; family Azotimanducaceae; genus VXNE01. The sequence continues at coordinate 4,670,512 of OY761542.1, forward strand.
GCCGATCGTCAACTTCGTGGACCAGCCGGGCTTCATGATCGGCCCCGAGGCCGAGCGCAACGGCACGATCCGCTATGGCATGGCGGCTGTATCCGCCGCCGCCCAGGCTTCCGTGCCGTGGGCTTCCATCCAGGTCCACAAGGGTTTCGGAGTCGCCACGGCCGCCCACTACGGACCCGACGCCTACGTGCTTTCGTGGCCTTCGGTCGAGAGCGGCGCACTACCCCTCGAGGGCGGCGTCGCCGTCGCGTTCCACCGCGAGATCGACGGCGCGGAGGATCCTGCCGCGAAACGCAAGGAGCTGGAGGAGCGTCTCCGCTCCGCCCGCTCTCCGTTCCCCCGGGCGGAATCGTTCGCCGTGCACGAGCTGATCGACCCGCGCGAGACGCGGCCCGTGCTCTGCCAGTGGATAGACTGGATCCAGCCCTTGCTCGAAGAGCTCAAGGGGCCGACCACGTTTCCGATGCGGCCCTAGCGGCAAACGGCACCACTGCCCCGGAGAACACCATGGCGGCCGTCGTTCTCTCGCTGACCCTGTCCTTCATACTGGCGGTGTTGGTCTGGCTCGGCATCGGTCCACGCCTGCGCCTCTCCGAAGACCCGAAGCAGAACGAGGTGCTGAACGTCTTCGCCTACGTCGGTCTGGCGTTTCCGCTGGTCTTCGGCGTCGTGTTTTTCGTCGTAGAGAAGCTGTGACCGCCGCGCGTTCCACGCCGGGTATTCGGGGTCTGTACGAGGTCGCCGTCCCGGGCCGGGACCCGTCCCGCGCCGAGACGCTCCACCGCCGCTCGTGAATCAGTTCGAACTGCGCCACCTCCGCACGCTCGTTGCCTTGCGCGACACGGGCAGCTTGGTCGACGCCGCCGAACGCGTGTTCCTGACCCAGTCCGCCCTGTCTCACCAACTGAAGGATCTCGAGACGCGCATCGGGGCCACCCTGTTCCTCCGCAAGACGCGACCCGTGCGTTTCACCCCGGCGGGCCAACGCCTGCTCGCCCTCGCGGACGAAGTCCTGCCGCGCGTACGGGCGGCGTCCACCGATCTCGTACGCTACGCGGAGGGCATGTCGGGCCGGTTGTACCTCGCCATCGAGTGCCACTCCTGTTTCGAATGGCTCCTCCCGGCCATCAACGCGTTCCGCGAAGATTGGCCGGACGTGGAACTGGACATCTCCAGCGGGTTCCACTTCGACCCGTTGCCGGCCCTGGCGCGCGGGGACCTCGACCTCGTCGTCACCGCCGATCCCATCGACGAGCCCGCTCTCGCGTACGAACCGCTCTTCGGGTACGAAGCGCAGCTCGCGTTGGCGGTGGACCACCGGCTGGCGTCGAAGACCTGGATCGAGCCCGGCCACCTCGCGGAAGAAACCCTGATCGTCTACCCGGTGGACCGCTCGCGGATGGATGTCTTCACCAGCTTTCTCGACCCGGCCGGCGTGGAGCCCGCCGGCACCCGAAACGCGGAGCTGACGACGATGATGGTGCAGCTCGTCGCCACCGGCCGGGGCGTGGCCTGCCTGCCCAACTGGGCACTGCACGAGTACACCGAACGCAGCTACGTCGTGGCTCGGTCCCTGGGAGAGGAAGGCGTCTGGCCCAATCTCTACGCCGCCGTGCGGGCCGACGAACGCGATGTCCACTTCGTGGAGAGCTTCGTGCGCACGGCGAAGGCCACCTGCTTCGAGCACCTGGTGGGCATCGTGCCGGCCGACGCCGAGGTTGCCGTCGCGCCGTCCCGAAGCGAACCCCCGAACGCGTAGCGTTCGACCCCTCCAGCGTCAAGGTACCAGGACGGTCTCCACCCAGCTCCGCCCCTCGCACGCGTAGCGCCGCCGGTCATGCACGCCGCCGTCGCTCGCGAGGTCGAGCCGCTCGATGGTGGCCGGCTCGAGGAAGTACCCCACCGCGGAGTCCGGGGCGACCAGGGGGTCGGGCAACGACAGGGCCTCGAGGTTCTCCAGGAGGGCGGGCCTGCCTGGCATCGGCGAACTCTGGGGATGCGTCCCGTACAGCCAGTCCATGCGTTTCGGAACCGGCGGCCGCATCTGCCAGGCGGCATGAACGGTCTCCGCCGCGATCCGCTCGAGTCCGCATTGCAGCCGATACTGCACGCTGAGGCTCGGCAGGTACGTCATCGCCGCGACGGTCGGCGAGCGGGCGAACTCGCCGACCTTGGGCGACGATGCGTTGACGAACATGGCAAGACGCCCGTCGACTTCCCGCAGGACAAGCACTCGGACCGCCGGCTCACCGGCCGCGGTGACGGTAGCGACGGCACACAGGTTCGCCCAGGCATCCTCGCGCGCGCGGGCGGCCGCGCGATCCGCCGCGAACCGCGCCAGCGGATCGATCACGGCCGGCGGTGTCAGTCGTCCCCCTCGGACGCGTCCTCGCCGTCCCCGGCATCCTCCGGCTCCGCCGCCTGCCGCGCCTCCATCGCGCGCCGCATTTCAGCGACATCGCGCTGCACTTCGCCCAGGCGGTAGATCACGTCGGGCAATTGGTCCGACACGCGCCAGGCGAAGTACGCGATGGCGATCACGCCGAGCAGGATGAGAAAGGTCATGGCAACCCCCTTTGGAAGAAACGGCTACGAAACGGTACGCGGAGCGTAAGCGACCCAGCCTGCCCGGTCCATCCGGGCGGCCCGCCAGCGATTCCTGCAACGGCGCTCCGCCTTCAGGGCTCTTGCACGGACGCCGGCGTGACGACCGCATCGAGTTGGCCCGCTCCGAAGTCCACGTCGCCCCACCTGCCCGGCACCGTGAACTGCGCGATGCCGAAGGTCGGCAGGTTCCCGAGCACGGACCAACCCGCAACACGGTTCACGAACCGCGTGATTCCGGGATTGTGACCCACGATCACGACGTTGCCGGTCTCTCCCGGGAGCCCACGAAGGGCGTCGAGCATGTCGGTCGCATCCGCAAGGTAGAGCCCACGCCGTTCGAGGACCGCATCCCCCCGCAGGCCGAAAGCCACGCGGACGTAGTCCGCGGTCTCCACGGCACGGCGCGCGGCGCTGGTCAGCACGAACTCGGCACCCGGTTCCCGCGTCCGCAGCCAGGCGGCCATGCGCGTCGCCTGCCGGCGACCGCGCGGCGCGAGCGGTCGCGCAAAGTCCCCGACGCCCAGGGGATAGGCGGACTTGGCGTGCCGGACGACCCAGAGTACGCGTTCCGTCAACGTCGCCCCCGCGATCGGTCAATCCCAGATCGAGAAGAATTCCTCGAACGCCACGAACTGCCCGCCGCTGACCGTCGACGGCACGATGATCGGCGTCTTGATGCCCGCGTCGAACCAGGCCTCGATGCCCTCCCGGACCTCCGCGGCCGTGCCGAACAGCGTCGTGTCCGCGAGCCACCGATCCGACAGCGCGTCGGGCACCCGGTCGTGGTCGCCCGCCGCCATGGCCGCCTCGACGCCGGCCATCTCCTCTTCGTAGCCGGCTTCCTTCCAGTAGTTGCGGTAGTTGGGCAGCATCGCGTAGCTCGTGAGCGTGCGCCGGTTGACCGCGGCCGCCGCCGCCCGGTCGTCGCTGACGCACGTCGGGATCATGTTGCCGATGAAGAAGTCGCCGTCGCGCGCGTCGTCCGACAGCACGCCCAGGGACTCGGCCATGTGCGAGCGCGCGCCGTTGGCGAACACCATGCCGTCGCCGATCTCCTCCGCGAGCCGGATCATCCGCCGGCGCAGCGTCGCGAGCACCAGCGGCGGGAGTTGCCCGGCGCGAGGCACCGCCTTGAGGTCCGAGACGAACCGGCGCATGTCCCCGAGAGGCTTGCCCGGTTCGATGCCGAGCCGATCCAGCGCCGGCCCGTGGCTCACGCCGATGCCGAAGCGGAACCGGCCTCCCGAGACCTCGTGGATGAACGACACCGCATTGGCGAAGTCCTGCACGTGGCGGGTGTAGATCGGCGTGATGGAAGTGCCGAAGGTCAGTTCGCGGGTCGCGAACGCCAGCGCCTCGCACAGCGCGAGCCCATCCGAAAGGCTCGGACAATAGATGCCGGGGAAGCCGCGCCGTTCGATCTCGCCAGCCAGTTCCAGCGTCCGGGCGCGGCGGCCGGGTACCGCCGCGAGGCTCATCGCGGGCATCTGGGTCATGCTTGCTCCTCGTCTGATGTGGCGCACGCGCGGGTCCGCGCGCGACCGCAAGTTATCAGATTCTCCGCCGCCGGGTCACGACTCGTGCAGGTTCCGCCGGTCCGCCCACATCCGTCGGCCGTCGCTCTTGACCAGGACCCTGCCGATCCTCGGGTAGTGCACGACATCGTTGGCGTTGCGTTCCCCGCCCATCAGGTAGACCAGATCCTCCTCGAAGGGATTCCTGAGCGAGTGCGGTTCCGACGGCGCCGGGAAACCCATGAAGTCCCCGGGGCCCACTTCGACTTCCAGGTCGCCGAGTTCCGCGATGCCGCGGCCTTCGAGCACGAACAGGAATTCCTCGTCGGCGTCGTGGTAGTGGAACTGCGTGCTCTCGCGGCCCGGCTCGAGGCGCACCAGATGTACCCCGATGCGCTGCATGCCGGCGGCGTCCGACAGCGCCCGGGTGAGGCGCACCGCATTCTCGTTGAACTGGTGCTGACGCCGCGTGTGGGCCATCGCGGCGATGTCTTTCGCTTTCAGCAGCATGGTGGGTCCAGGATCTCGTCGAGCGCCGCCAGCAGCGCGTCGTTTTCCGCCGGCGTACCGACGGTAACTCGCAACGCACGGCTGACGCGGGGGTGGTCCAGGTGGCGCACGACGATGCCGCGCGCCCTGAGGCGCTCGAACACGGTCACGGCCTCCGCGGTGACGCCGCGGTCGCGGCCGGGGGGCGTCGCGAGCACGAAGTTCGCCTGCGACGGCGGCACGTCGAAGCCGCGCGCCAGGAGTGCCGTGCGCAACCGCGCGCGCTCCTCCCGAACGCGCCTCCAGGTCGCGCCGGCATGGGCCTCGTCCCGGAACGCCGCCAGCGCAATCTCCTGGGCGAGCGCGTCCTGGTTGTAGCTGTCCCGCACCTTCGTGGCCATGGGCTCGATCAGTCCGGCGTGTCCCGCCAGGAACCCGAACCGCAGCCCGGCGAGCGAATAGCCCTTGCTCAGGGTGCGCAGCAGCAGCACGTTGTCGAACTCCCGGAGCAACGGCGCCGCGTCGTGTTCGAGCTCCGGATCGACGAAGTCCACATACGCTTCGTCAACCAGCAGCACGCCGTCGAGCGCAACCGCCAGCCGCGCCAGCTCCTCCCTGCCGACGAGGGCTCCGCTCGGCGCATGGGGATTGACGATGCAGGTGAGCCGCGCGCCGACCGCGTTCACGCGCTCCGCGAAGTCGGCCGGCAGCGACCAGTCCTCCGCCATCGGCACCGCTTCGACACGGCAATCCTGTACCTGAGCGAGCACCTCGTACAGCGAATAGCTGGGGTCCGCCATGGCAAACGTGGCGCCCGGCTCCACGAAAGCCGTCACCGCAAGGCGCAGCGCCTCGTCCCCACCGTTCGTGGCCAGGACCTGCTCCGGTGCCAGGCCCAGGCGCTCCGCCGCCAGGGCGCGAAACGGCGCCGCGGTCGGCGGCGGATAACGCCGCAGCCGGTCGGCATCGAATGCCCGCAGCACGGCGGCCACCCCGGGGCTCGGCGGATAGGGGTTCTCGTTGGTGTTCAGCTTGACCACGTCCGGGTCGTCCGGCTGTTCACCGTAGGCGTAACCCCGCATGCGGCGGATGTTGTCCCGTTCGTAGCTCATCGCTCTTCGCGCGTCTCCGGCGCGTCCGCGGCGGCCGGCTCGACCGTGGCGGCGATTTCGTCCGCGGGACCCAGAAGATGTGCGCCCCACGCCGTTTGGGGATTGGCCTCGAGCGCGATCTTGACGGTCATGGTGAGCGGCACGGAGAGCAGCATCCCCACCGGACCGAGCATCCAGCCCCAGAACACCAGGGACAGGAAGACCACCAGCGTCGACAGTCCGAGTCCCCGCCCCATGAAACGGGGCTCGACGACGCTGCCGAGCAGGACATTGACGACGGCGTATCCGGCGGCCGCGACGGCGGCGTGGGTCGGGCCGAGTTGCACCAGGGCGAGCAGTACGGGGGGCAGGGCCGCGATGAAACTGCCGATGGTCGGGACGTAGTTCAGCATGAAGGCCAGCAGCCCCCAAAGCACGGGGAAGTCGACGCCGACGAGCGCCAGAAAAACACCGACCGTCACCCCGGTCCCCACGCTGATCGTCGTCTTGATCGCGAAGTACCGGTTGACGTTGTCCGCCACGCGCTCGAAATAGGGCAGGTCATCCGGGTCCGACAGTACGTCGCGGAGCTTGCGTGGGAAGCTCGACGCTTCCGCGAGCATGAAGATGACGGTCAGGAGGATCAGGAAGCCGTTCGAGAGCACGCTGCCGAACCCGAGCAGCGTGTTGCCCGCCATCGCGAACACCGCCGCCGGATCGAAGGTTTCCAGCACCGGCGCGCCCGACAGGTCGATGCCCAGGGACCGGGCCATGTCGATGGCGCCGCCGGCGAGTTCGAGCAGCCGCTCCTGGTAGAAGGGCATCTGTGCGAGGAACGCGCGGGCCGACTCGGCCACGAGCGCACCGACCCCGACGAGCCCGACGATCAGCGCGAGCGCCACGGCCGCGATCGCGAGCCCGAACGGCACGCGTCGCCGATGCAGCCAGAACACCGGCGTCGCCGCGGTGGTGGCGATGAAGACCGCGAGCAGAAACGGCACCATGATGGCTTCCGCCGCCTTCACGCCGGCCACGATGACGACGAAGGCCGCCGCGATCAGGAGCGCGTTCGTCGGTCTCGTGCGGTCCATCCGGGCGCCGGTCTGCGGGTCGCTCAGAACCTGCGGTTGGCGAGGCTCGGCAGCTCCCGCCGAACCTGCCGCACCCGCTCCGGGTCGATGGTGGCCGCGGCGAAGGCATCGCCCTCCCCGGGACACTCGGCAATCACGTCCCCCCACGGATCGACGATCAGCGCGTGCCCGTAGGAACTGCGGTTCGCGTGGCCGTGGTCGCCGTACTGCGCGGGCGCGATGACGTAGCTCTGGCACTCGATCGCACGCGCGCGCAGCAGCACGTGCCAGTGGTCCGGGCCGGTCGCCGTCGTGAAGGCCGAGGGCACCGTCAGCGCCGTGGCCCCGAGATCCACCAGGCGCTGGTACAGCCCCGGGAAGCGCACGTCGTAACAGACGGTCAGGCCGAGCGTGCCGAACGGCAGTTCCGTCACCGTCGGCGTGTCCCCCGGCGCGGTGCTCTTCGACTCGAGAAGCCTCGTACCGTCGGCGAGGTCGACGTCGAACATGTGGATCTTGCGGTACATCGCCCTGATCGCGCCGGTGGGGTCGAGGTGCACGCAGGTGTTGAAGGCGCGCCTGTCCGGCGCGGACTCGTGGAAGCCGAACACGAAGTGCACGCCGTGGTCCGTCGCCATCGCCCGGCAGCGCTCAAGAACCGGCCCGCCCTCCGGCAGGGGTTCGAGCATGCCGGCCCGGACCCGTCCCGATCCGATGAAGGTGAACGCTTCGGGCGCGAAGACGGCCTCCGCGCCATCCGCGGCGGCCGCCGCCACCAGCGCTTCCGTCGCGCACAGGTTCTCCTCGACGTCCGCGGTCGCGCGCATCTGCACGACCGCGGCGCGGCAGCGCGTTTCGGTCACGGCCCGCTCCCGGTCACCACGCCCGGTGGCCCGGCGCGGGCGGCTGCTCAGGCGGTCCGGCGAAACACTGGGCAATGGCCATCCACGCGTTAGCGACGGACCCGACGACCGTCAGGCCGCAGTCCGCGACGTTCCGGCCCTGCGTGACCACGTGCGCGAACTCGACCGCCGACCCCGCCACGTACTCGTCCCGCGACGGCGCATGCCACTCCCAGACCGCGCCGGAGGGCGCATCCAGTCGCACGTAGGGGACCGGCTCCGGCACGGGGAGCTTGCGGTTCGCGAACGTCCAGCCGAACGTCCGCACACCGATGTGGCAGATGTTGCGGATGCGGTCCGTCGGCTCGCGCTCGACCTGCAGGAGGTCGTAGATGTCCTGTCCGTGCGCCCAGGTCTCCATCTGCCGGGCGGTGGCCATCATGCGCACGCCCATGTCCGGTCCGAACCACGGCGCCCGCAGATCCGGATCCGCCGCTTCGAGCCCCTCGCAGAGCCGCTCGAAATAGGAACGCCAGCGTTCGAGCAGCGCCCGCCCGTGGAGCTGCTCCGGCTCCTCCTGCGCGCCGCCGCGCATGCGTTCGTCCCGCCATTTGCGGAACCCGACCGGATCGGTGACCGAATGTACCGTCCACCGGTCCGCGTCGTGCAGGTGCTGCACCACCCAATCGATCGTGCGGCTCTTGAACGGCGTCTCGCGCGACCATGCCTCCTCCGGGATGGTGACCAGAAACGCGTGGAGCGCGTCGCCCTCCGCCCTGAGATCGGCTACCTGCTGCAGTGCCATGCAAATCCTCCGAACGCCACCCGACCAGCCCGGCGCGATCATAACCCTTACCGATGCAGCCGCCGGGCGGGCACGAGAGGCAGGGGGACCGCGAGGGTCGCCCTCACACGTCCGGCTGGGTGCAGGAGACCGGGTGGCCGAGGAACGCCTCGATGGCCGGCAGGTTGAAGGCGTCGGTCTCCGTAACGAAGCTGATGGACGTCCCCGTCGCCCCGGCCCGGCCGGTGCGGCCGATCCGGTGCACGTAGTCCTCGGCATCGTCCGGCAGATCGTAGTTGATGACGTGGGTGATGCCCTCGACGTGGATGCCCCTGCCGGCCACGTCCGTCGCGATGACGATGGGCACTTCGCCTTCCTTGAACCGGCTGATAGTGGCCATCCGCTTGCGTTGCGGGATGTCGCCCGAGAGACCCTCGCAGTCAACGCCCCGCTCCTGCAGGTAACGCACGAGGCGATGCACGGCGTCCCGGCGGTTGACGAACACCAGGGTCTGCCCTTCCTCGCGCGCCCCCTTTGCTTCCAGAAAGCGCAGGATCGTCCCGCGCTTGTCCTTGGTCGACAGCATCCAGAACCGCTGTTCCACCGCTTCGGCGGCGACCGTCTCCGGCTCGATCGCAACGTGGATCGGATCCAGCGTCCACTGCCTGGCGAGATTCATGACGTCGTCGTTGAACGTCGCGCTGAAGAACAGCGTCTGCCGCTCGCGCTTGCGCGGCGTCTGGTACACGATGCGCCGCACGTCCGGGATGAAGCCGATGTCGAGCATGCGGTCGGCTTCGTCGATGACCAGCACCTCGACCCGCGAGAGGTTCACGACCCCGCGCCGGCAGTAGTCGAGCAACCGGCCGGGGGTCGCCACCAGGATGTCGATGTCGGTGCTGCGCAGGCGCTGCATCTGCTTGTTGAAGTCGATGCCGCCGTAGACCGCCGTGACGCGGGTGTCCAGGTGATTCGAGAGGTCCTGGGCATCCTCGTAGATCTGCAGCGCGAGTTCCCGCGTGGGCGCCAGGATGAGCGCCCGCGGCATGCCGGCCAGGTTGGGCCGCGACAGCGGATACTCGTGCTGGCGCGCGAGGATGGTGATGAGGAACGCGGCGGTCTTGCCGGTGCCCGTCTGGGCCTGCCCCGTGACGTCGTAGTCCGACAGGCTGTAGGGCAGCACCTTGTCCTGGATCGGGGTGCAGCGCTCGAAACCCAGCTCGTCGATCGCCCGCAGCAATGGCTCCGGCAACCCGAACTCGTCGAAGGTGTCCAAGGTTTCCTCGTCCATGAGCCGCGCTTGTGTCTCCGTCATGACCCGCGCCGCAGCGTCCGCACGCTCGCGAGTTCGATGCACAGGGCAAGGATCTCGGTCGCCGCCGCGACGTCGTCATCCGCCGCAAACGTCGGCGCCAGGCGGATGGTGCGGTCCTCCGGATCGTGTCCACCCGGGTGGGTGGCGCCCGCCGGCGTCAGCTTGACGCCGGCGTCCCCCGCCAGCGAGACGACCTCGGAGGCAAGGTTCGGCAGCGTGTCCACGGTCACGAAATAACCGCCGCGCGGCCGCGTCCAGGTCGCGACGTCCAGACCGCCGAGCGACCCGGAGAGGATCCGCTCGATGGCCTCGAACTTCGGCCGCACCCGGGCCGCGTGCGCCTGCATCTGTTCCCGCACGCGCCCGCCCAGGAAACGCGCATGCCGGAGCTGGTTCACCTTGTCGGGTCCGACCGTCATGACGGACATGCGCTGCTCCAGCCGGTCGAGGGTGGCCGGGCTCCCCGCGACGAAGCCGACCCCGGCGCCGGCGAACGAGATCTTCGAGGTCGATCCGAACAGCACCATGCCGTCCTCCGTCCCGGCTTCCCGGGCGCACTCGAGGAGGTCCTCGAGGGGCGGCGGCGGGAAGTCGAAGTCGTGCACGGCGTACGCGTTGTCCCACAGCACGATGAAGCCGTCGGAGGCGCGCGCCGGCAACCTGGCGATGCGCCGCACGGTGTCGGGCGAGTAGATGCAGCCACTCGGATTGGAGTACTTGGGCACGCACCAGAGGCACTTGATGGCCGGGTCCGACGCGACGAGGGCTTCCACGCGGTCCATGTCCGGCCCCCGCTCCGTCATCGGCACGGCCGTCATGTCCAGGCCCAGCGCCTCGGTCAGCGTGAAGTGCCGGTCGTAACCGGGGACGGGACAGAGCGCCCTTGCCGTCTCCCCGCTCCAGGCCGCCCCGTTCAGGCCGTAATGCAGCGCCGTGTCCACGACGAGGTACATGAGCGTCAGGCTGCTGTTGCCGGCGGCGATGACCTGGTCCGGGTGCAGGCCCAGAATCTCGGCGCCGAGCGCCCGGGCCTCGGGAATGCCGCGCAGGCCGCCATAGTTGCGGGTATCCGTGCCGTCCGCTGCCGCGTAGTCCCCGGCCAGGATGCCATCGAGCGCATCGGACAGGGCAAGCTGGTCCGCCGACGGTTTGCCCCGGGTCAGATCGAGGTTGAGGTTCGACCCGCACAGCACGCGGTAGCGGCCCTCGAGTTCCCGCTCGCGGGCTTCGAGTTCCGCATCCGCGCGCCCCGCCAAGGCGCCGCCTCCGCTGCCCGCCGACCCGCTCACGCCGCGAGCCCCGTCGTTTCGTCAATATCGAGCATGACGTTCAGGTTCTGCACGGCGGCGCCGGACGCCCCCTTGCCCAGGTTGTCGTAACGGGCGCAGAGCAGGACGTGCTCGTCCGTCCCGAACACCATGAGATCGATGCGATTCGTCTCGTTGCACGCGGTCGCCCCGAGGAACCCGTCCACCTGGGCATCCTCCGCCCCGAGGGGAAGCACGCGCACGAAAGGCTCTCGCGCGTAGCGGCGCGCGAGGACCGCGTGCGCGTCCCGCGCCGTGGCGCCGGCCCGGAGTTCCCGCCGGAACAGCGGCACCTGCGTGAGGATCCCCTTGAAGAAGTGGCCGACCATGGGCGCGAACAGGGGCGCCGCCCCGGTCCCGGAATAACGGCGCATCTCGGGAACGTGCTTGTGCGCCAGATGCAGGCCGTACGGGCGCACGCGCCAGTCCGCCCCATCGTTCGCCTCGTAGCGGGCGATCAGGGCCTTGCCGCCGCCCGAGTACCCCGATACGGCGTTGACCCGCAGCGGCACCTCGGGGGACAGGATGCCGGCATCGATGAGCGGTCGCACCGAGAGGATGAACCCCGTCGGATAGCACCCCGGATTGCTGACGCGCTCGGCCGCCCGGATCGCGTCGCGCGCGCCGGCGTCCAGCTCGGGCATGCCGTACACCCAGCCGTCGGCCACGCGATGCGCCGTGCTCGCGTCGATCAGCCGCGTGCCCGGCACGAGCGTTGCCGCCTGCCGGGCGGCATCGTCCGGCAGGCACAGGATCACGACGTCCGCGGCGCGGTAGCACGCGGCGCGACAGCCGCGGTCCTTGCGCCGCTCGTCCGGCACGCCGAGCAACTCGAGGTCGCCGCGCGAACGCAGTCGCGCGAGGATCTCGAGGCCGGTCGTGCCCGCCTGTCCGTCGATGAATACCCTGTACATCCGGTGAAGGCATGGGGAGGATGCCGTCATTTTAGCAGTCCGCCGGGCTCGGAAAGAGCCGGGCCGACGCCAGCCGCTTCGGGCAGCCGTGCTGCGTCGGCGCGCAACGCTTCGTTCCAGGCCTCCGGACCGTCCAGCTTCGGGTACAGCGACCCCAGGGAGTCCACGAGCGGAACGTCCGGAAACCGCCGCCGTGCGGCGTGCACGAACTTCATCGTCCTGAAGCCGTCGAACCACGTGTGGAAAGCGCGCAGGTCGCCGCGCGAGACATCGCGCCGCACCGGCCGGAAGCGCGCGTACCCGATGGCATCCAGCAACTCCGGCAGGGGCTCGGGCCAAGTGGTCCGCGCGCCGCCCGACGCCGCCTCGAGCAGGGCACCGAGCAGGTCGAACGTCTCCGGGGCATAGTCTCGGCGGGACGCGAGGTCGTCCGGGGCAGCCGCGAGCGCCGGACCGGTGCCGAACGGGACCCGGTTGGACACCCGGGCCTCCAGCAGTACGACCGGTCCCGCGAGACGCCGGATCGCGCCCACCTTGGCGAGCTTGTTCAGAATGTAGAAGTCCTCGGCGGCATTGCGCCTCGGAAACCCCCGCACCATCGCATAGGCCCGTGCGTCGATGGCCAGGCAGCTGCCGACCGTGTGGAAGGCATAGGGCGACCCGACCCCGGCAAGCCGGTTCACGTAGTAGCGCAGCGAGAGCTCGTAACCAAGGCCCGCCCGCCGCAGTCCGGGCGCGTCGCTCACGTGCTCGAACGGATAGACCCAGGCGGCGCCGGCGCCGCCCGGCGCGTCGAAATACCCGGCCGGCAGCGCGGCGTCGGCATCGGTGCAGAAGACGATGGGCGTCTCGATCCGGCCGTTTTCGATGTAACGCAGCGCCACGTCCGCGCCGATACGGCGCGCGAGGCCGACACCCTGGCGCGTGGGGATGGGCGTCGCGGTACGGTCGATCACGACGACGTCGATGTTGCGGGACGCGTCAAGGCGGCCGGCGAGTCGCAGCAGCCGCCGCGTCCGCGCGACCGCCGGATCCGCCGGCGCGGTGCGGTCGGGAACGTTGGGCACGAGCACCACCAGCACGTCCCGCGCATCGGACGGCAGCGTCCGCGCCAGGAAATCCTCCGGCTCGTCGAACGCCGGTATGGCGAGCACGCTCCGGTAGTCGCGCGTCAGGGTCGGGGCGGCCGCGGCCTCGGGGGTCGCGTGACGCGCCAGGTAAAGCCGCCGATGCGCCTTCAATGCCGGTGGTGCCGGGCCAGGGCGGGGGCCGGCGCCGAGCGTGCGGCGTTCAATGGAGCGCCGCGCGCGCCGGCAGGGCCACGACAATCTCCGCTTCCCGGGCAAGCAGGGTGTCGAGACGCGCCGCCACGTCGCGGTCCGGGCACTCGCGGGCCGCGAGCTCGGTGAACGTGCGCCAGTGCCGTCCTTCGCTCGCCGCGATGGCCCGGTAGAACCTGCGCAGACCCGGTTCCTCGAGCGCGGCCGCCAGCAGTCCGAAACGCTCGGCCCCGCGGCATTCCACGACGGCGGCGATAAGTAGCCGATCCAGCAGGTACTCCGTCGAGCCCCGGCGCACCTCGGCATGCAGCGCGTTCACGTACGGGTCCCGCACGTCCGGCCCCGGACGGAGCCCGCGTTCGAGGAGCACGCGCACGACCTCCCGGTAGTGGCCGAGCTCCTCGACCGCCAGGTCCGCCATGGCCGCGAGCAATGCCGGGCGATCCGGGTAGTGCGCCGCCATCGCGAGCGCCATCCCGGAAGCCTTCTTCTCGCAGGAGGCATGGTCGCGCAGGAAGGCCGGGAAGTCCGCGAGCACCGCCTCCAGCCAGTCGGGTCCCGTCGCTGCGCGGAGTTCCACGGACGGTGCGGCCCGATCGAGGACCCGAGCCCGTCAGCCGCGGAAACGCGCGTTGAGCCAACGCGCGATGTCCACCAGCTCCTGGTGGCACACCTGGTGCCCCATCCCGTACTCGCGCCACTCCACCTGGTAGTTGAGGGCCGCCAGCGCTTCCCGCGACGTCACCGCCCGGGCGATCGGGATCATGGGGTCCATCAGTCCATGCGCCATGAAGACCGGGATGTCGACGCTCTCGAAACTGACCCGGTCGAGCAGGTGCTCGTGATCGTGGACGTAGGTCGAGAGGGCCATGATCCCGGCGAATCGCGCCCGGCTCGACAGGCCCAGCTGCAGCGCCACCACGCCACCCTGGGAGAAACCCGCCAGCACGACCCGCTCCGACGCGGTGCCGCGGGCATTCTCTTCGGCGACGATCTCCTCGATGGTCACCGCGGATGCCTCGATGTCCTGGGCGCCGGCGAGGGGCGCCCGCGGGTCGATGTCGTACCAGGCACGCATCTCCGCGCCGCCGTTGATCGTGACCGGCCGCACCGGCGCGTGCGGGAACACGAACCGCAGGGGTACGTCCAGGTCCAGTTCGTCGACGACGGGCTCGAAGTCGTGTCCGTCGGCGCCGAGGCCGTGCAGCCAGATCACGGTACCGGCCGGAGTTCCGCCGGGATCGATTTCGATGCGTTCGAGGGCCATCCGGCTAGAATACAACGACCTCGGGACGCGTGCGGCTTCCACGGGCAAGCTCGCGCCGTCCCCACAGGGCCAATGTCATGGACCGATCCCCGACGCCGCAGCACGCAACCGACCGCGGACACGCGAGCGCCGCCGAGGGCGTCCCGCCGGACCGCGAGGCGAGCCGCAACGTCGCGAGTCTGCGGCCGGCGCTCGGGTTCATCCGGCCCTACCTCCCGCAGGCCGCCGCGGCGAGCGCCGCCCTGGTCGTCACGGCATCGGTGACGCTGTCCGTCGGGCAGGGCGTCCGGCTACTCATCGACGAGGGCTTCGCCGGCGGCAACCCGGACCTCTTGAGGTCGAGCATCGGCGTGTTCGCGGCGCTGATCCTGCTGCTCGCGGCCGGCACGTTCGTGCGGTTCTACTTCGTCTCCTGGGTGGGCGAGCGGGTGAGCGCGGACATCCGGCTCGCCGTCTACGCGCGCCTCGTGCGCATGCATCCCGCATTCTTCGAAGAGAACCAGCCGACCGAGATACAGTCGCGGATCACGACGGACACCACGCTGCTGCAGACGGTGATCGGCTCTTCGGTGTCCATCGCCCTGCGCAACGTGTTCATGTTCTTCGGCGGCCTCGCGCTCCTGTTCGTCACCAACCCCCGCCTGGCGACGATCGTGATCGTGAGCGCGCCCATCGTCATCTCCCCGATCGTGCTGTTCGGTCGGCGCGTGCGCCGCCTCTCGCGCTCCAGCCAGGACACCCTGGCCGACGTCGGGAGCCATGCGGGGGAGTCCCTGCGCCACATCAAGATCGTGCAGGCCTTCAACCACGAGGCCCGCGACCTGGACGCCTTCGCCCATCGCGTCGACATCGCCTTCGCCGTCGCGGTCCGGCGCATCCGGCAGCGGGCGTGGCTCGTCGCGACGGTCATGGTGCTCACCCTCGCCGCGATCGCCGTCATGCTCTGGGTAGGCGGGCAGGACGTACTCGTAGGCAGGACCACGGCGGGAGAACTGGCCGCCTTTATCTTCTACGCGTTCATCGTGGCCGGGGCCGTCGGCGCCGTCAGCGAAGTGTGGGCCGAACTGCAACGGGCCGCGGGCGCAACCGAGCGGCTCATGGAACTGCTCAACGCAACGCCCGCCCTGCCGGAACCGGCCCAACCGGCGCAACCTGACCAGCCCGGCGCCGTGCGCTTCGAGCGCGTCTGCTTCCACTACCCGACGCGGCCCGACGCCGCGGTACTCACGGACATCGACCTCGCGGTGACGCCCGGAGAGACGGTCGCCCTGGTCGGCCCGTCGGGCGCGGGCAAGAGCACGCTACTGGACCTCGTGCAGCGCTTTTACGACCCGACCGGCGGTACCGTCGCGGTCGCCGGCATCGACGCCCGCCGCCTGACCCTCGAAACGCTGCGCCGCGAGATCGCTTTCGTGCCGCAGAACCCGGTGCTGTTCGCGGGCACGGCACGGGACAATGTCCGTTACGGCGCCCCGGACGCGGACGACGCGAGCGTCGAGGCAGCGCTGCGGGCCGCGCATGCGATGGAGTTCGTCGAGGCGCTCGAGGACGGTCTCGACACCGCGGTCGGCGAAGACGGCCAGGGCCTGTCGGGCGGGCAGCGCCAGCGCCTCGCCATCGCCCGGGCGCTCCTCCCCGGCCCGCGGGTCCTGCTGATGGACGAAGCGACCAGCGCGCTCGACGCCCACAGCGAGCAGGCGATCCGCCGGACCATCTCAGAACTCAAGGGACGCTGCACCATCCTCATCGTCGCCCACCGGCTCTCCACGGTCGCGCACGCCGATCGCATCGTGGTGCTCGCCGAAGGGCGCATCGTGGCGGAGGGCACCCACGCCGCCCTGCTCCGCGAGAACGGCCTGTACCGGGATTTCGCCGAGATCCAGCTCGTCGACAACGACGGCGAGAGCGCCGCCGCCGGGTAGCGGGCCGGGGGAAACACCATGTCCGGCGTCGTCCGGACACGTTGCGGGTGGTGTTGGGGGTGGTGGCCGTGCGCCGGGGAACGCAAGGAGCGAGCCTTTCCCGTAGTATCCGGCCACCGACCTCCCGGCGAGGTCGCGTCACCGCAACCACACAACGATACGGGAGTCGAGACATGCACCGCACTCTGCGCACGATGGCCTTCGCCGCGACCGCCACCATGGGCATCGCGGCCCACGCCGAGGTCGCCGGTAGCTGGGCGTTGACGAGCGAGGGACGCCAGGGTACGAACCACAGCGTCCTGACCATCGAGCGGGCGGATGAGGGTTACCAAGGGTCCATCGCCGGACAACGCGGCAAGCGGCAACTGCCTTCCATCGCCGTGGACGGCGACACGTTCTCGTTCGAGGTGACGATGCGCGTGCCGATAGGAGAGATCGACCTCACCTACACCGGCACCGTCGACGGAGACACCGTATCCGGCACCATCGCGACCCCGATGGGGGAGCGGCCGTTCTCCGGGACGCGGAAGGAGTAGGGCGGGCGCGCCGCCCGGCCGGTCAGCGTCGCCCAGGCAGCCCGTCCCGGCGGGGTCGGCCGGACTGCCTCAGCACGGGCAGTACGAAACGCAGGATCGACCTCGGCGCAGCGCAGAACGGATGGCGGACATCGGCCGCCGAACAGCCTGAGAGCACCGCCTCGAGGGCCTGCGCCTCGCGATGGTCCACGGTCAGCCCGTACGCCCTGCGTACCCCGACCACACGCCCCGCGAACCAACACCGGTTCGAGTCCGGCAGCCAGTCTGCGGCGTCCCGCGCCGCCTTCGACCGATTGACCGTTGGAGCCGCCACCGTCAGGTTGAGGAGATCCCGCGCGAACCTCCGCCGCGTGTCCCGGTCCGCGGCGCACAGGCCGCTGTCATGGGCCTCCGAGAGCGCGATCATGTGCTCGATCTCGGTTTCGCGCGTCGACGCGAAGGCAGTACAGCTATACGGGCCGTAAACGTCACCGAGTTCGCGGACGATCGCCCCCTCGACGGTCCGCGGATACCGATAGTCCGTCCGATCATAGGGCGCGCACCGCTCCTCCGGCGCGACCACCAGACCCCGCCAACGGTCCTCCGCCACCCCCACCAGTGCCCAGCAGACCATCGCCCCCGCGAAAGCACGCCGCATGCCGCCGTCGTTGTCAGCCCTTCACCTCACCCAGCGTGCGACATTCGCCACGGCGCGTGCAAGCCCGCTCGCAACTTCCCGGTACACTTCGGGCGTCGTCTCGAAACCAACCCATCATGCGTTCAGCGACGAACCTGCTCAGCGACGCTGCCGTCGCGGACCCGTACGGCTACCTCGCCGGACTTCGCGAAGCCGCACCGCTCCATCGCGACGAAGCCCTCGGCGCCTGGCTGGTCCTCCGTTACGACGACGTCCGGGCGGCCTTCCGGGACCAGCGGCTGTCTTCCGACCGGGTCACCGGATACTTCGAACGGCGCGAGGCGGTCGGGACGATGGGCGAGGTGCGTACCACCGCCGACATCCTGACCCGTTGGATCGTCTTCGCGGATCCGCCGCGCCACACCCGACTGCGCAAGCTCGCGGACTACGCCTTTCGTCCCGCCGCGGTGGAGCGCATGCGCGGCTGGATCACGGCGCTGGTGGACGAACTGGTCGACGAGGTGGGCGACGACGGGGAGATCGACTTCGTCGAACGCTTCGCACGGCCGCTACCGGTCCGCGTGATCTGCAATCTCTTCGGCGTACCGGCGGAAAACCGTGCCGACCTCACGCGCTGGTCCGACGACATGCTGACGGTGCTGTTCGGCGCGATGCACCTGAGCGACCGGCACGCCCGCGCCGAGCGCAGCTTGCGCGAGTTCTCCGAGTTCCTGCACACGGTCATCGCCGAGCGCCGGGCAGACCCGCGCGACGACCTCGTGAGCGATCTCATCGCGGCCCGGGAACGTGGCGACGTGCTCGACGAGGAGGAGATCGTCGCTACCTGCATCCTGCTGCTGTTCGCCGGGCACGAGACGACCCGGAACCTCCTCGCGAACGGGCTGAAGGCGATCCTCGAGACTCCGCGCGCGCGGTCCGCGATCGCGGCGGACCCGGCGGCGATGCCGGCCGCCGTCGAGGAAATCCTGCGTTTCGACGGTCCGATGAAGGGCATGTGGCGTCAGGCCAACGAATCGATCGAGTACGACGGGGCACGCATCGAACCCGGCGAGCGCGTGTTGCTGATGCAGGCGTCCGCCAACCGCGACCCCCGCCGGTTCGACGATCCGGACGCGTTCGACATCACGCGGCCGTCCAACCGGCATGTGGGGTTCGGCTACTCGATCCACTACTGCCTCGGGGCGAACATCGCGCGGCTCGAAGGCGCACTGGGACTCGAGGCATTTCTGCGGCGGTTCCCGGATGCGAGCCTCGCCACGGACCGTTTCGATTGGGACCGCGTCGTGCTCAGCCGCTCGCTGACGGGTTTGCCGATTCGGCTGGGAGCGCCGGCGGCATAGCGCCCGCGACGGGCCCGGGGCCGGCCGAGCGCTACCCGGCGCGCGCCCGCACGAACGCCACCTGCTTGCGCGGCATCTCGTCCGCGCCTTCGCGGACCCAGAGGCAGACCCCAGAGGAAGTGCCAGCCGTTCTCCATGCGGTGGAGTTCCGCGTTCGGGATCCGCGCCGCCGCACGCTCGCCGTTTCTTCATCATCAGGCCGCTCCGCGTCACCGCGCGGAGGAAGTCCATCCGCTCCGGGGACGCCACGAGCGTCGCCGCGACGCGCGCCCGCTCCGCCTTGTCGAAGGTGCTCTCTGTCCGCAGCAGGCCTTCGATGGCGGTCTTCGGGAAGCGCTCGAACATCCACAGGGACAGCCGCGTTACCTGATCGGACGAGGACATCCGCACGAACCAACCGGGGAGATCCACGACCATGGTCTGCGCCACGGCACACGTCAGGAGCAGTCCCGATGTGCGGTCCGGGTGCCGCGCAGCGAACTCGATGGCGGTGGGACCGCCCCCGGAGACGCCGTGCGGCACGATCCGGTCGATGCCGAGCGCGTCGAGCAGCGCGGCCATCGCGTCCGCCTGCTCGGCGAACGTCCGTCCGGTCGAGAGCGGCCTGCGCAGGTAGCCCGGACGCGAGACTTTCAGGCTGCCGATGCCGGCGTCGGCGAACGCGTCGTCGCCTCCCTGGTCGTAGCCACCCGGCGTGCCGTGCAGGAGCAGGACGGCGGGGGCGGCGCCAGACACCAGGTATTCCACGGGCCCCCTGGCGGTCGCGGCGACCTGCGATGGGGTCGCCTGACTCACCGACCCCTCTCCAGATGGACCTGCAATAGCGGCGGGAACACTCCCGGCGCCTCGTCCGTGACGAAATGCCCCACCCCCGGGACCTCGACGAACTCGTAGTGCGCGTCGACGTACTTCCCGGTGCCTTCGACCGCGGGTCGTCCCACCGACTGATCCTCGTTCCCCCAGACGTAGAGCACGGGCATGGTGACCGCCGGAACGTCTGGCGCCTGCAGTCCCGAGCGCCCGACCGCCCGATACCAGTTGACGGCGGCATCGAGCGCGTCCCGGTCACCGAGGGTCTCCAGATAGGCCTCCGCGTCGCGTCCCGGGACTCCGGCGCGCGCAAAGATGCCACGCAGCCGTGCCGCGTCGTCCGCCAGCAGTTCGTCCGTCGCCTCGGGGCGCAGGAAGGACCGGTGATGCCCCGAGCGGGACGGCTGCTCCGGGTCGCTGCGCATCGCGGCGGCGAAGGCCGCGGGATGCGGCCTCGAGATCACCGAGAGCGTCCTTACCCGGTCCGGGTGCGTGGCGGCCGTCACCCAGGCGAGATGTCCGCCCCAGTCGTGACCCACGAGGTGAAAGCGTTCGCGACCGAGGGCATCCGCCAGCGCCAGGACATCGCCGACCAGCAGTTCGACCCGGTACGCGTCCACGCCGGCCGGACGCGCCCCCGGCGAGTATCCCCGCTGGTCCGGCGCGCAGGCTCGATAGCCTGCGTCCCCGATGGTCCGCAGCTCGGCGCGCCACGTGTGCCGGGTCTGCGGAAAGCCATGCAGGAGCAGCACGAGGTCGCCATCCTCCGGCCCCGACAGGTCGGCCGTGAAGGTCCACTCCCCCGTCACCACGGACCGCGTCCGCACGCCCGCCGTCCCGCCCATGTTTCCCCCTGGCCTTTTCGTGCCCGCCCACCTCGTGCACCGTAGCAGCGTCGCGACGGCCTCGCAGCAACGCTGGTGTGCTGTCTCATGAATAACTTTGCGGTTTGCGGTAGCGCATTATTGTCGCTGGCAAGCGCCCCAAAGCCGGTCCGGTGCCTCGCTGCCGCTCGGCATCGGCGCCGCCTTTGGCCCCAGCCACACCGACCTCGGATGGACCAACCGTCGCCGGTCGCTCCGCTCCCGTCGCCGTTTGTTCCATCCGAGGCGCGTCCGACGAACAGTGGTAGGCCCCACGTGAGGAGGCGCAACGCCGCCAGCGGCGAAAAGGCGCAGCGCAAACGCGAAGGTATTTGTGAGACAGCACACTAGTGCCACGCCCGCCACCCCTTGCCGGTTGAACGGCTCGGGGATCGCATCGTCGTGTCCCGGACCGAAACCGTCGGCAAGGCCGCCCGCGGCCTGATCCGACACGCCGGCGGCGGAACGAACCTTCGGGTTCCGACCGCCGTCCGGCCCACTTCCCCTCCCTCGGATCCACGCCGCCGGGGATCCCACCGCGGATGGTCTATGATTCAGCACCATGAGCGAGGCCATCACTTTCGACACCCATCGCTTCGTCAAGCGCCTCACGGAGTGCGGCTTCACGGAACGGCAGGCGGAGACCCTCGCAGAGGAGCACGTCGCCCTCCTCAACGGCAACTTGGCCACCAAGGCCGACATCGCCTTGGTCCAGGCCGACATCGCCTTGGTCCAGGCCGACATCGCGAACGTCAAGGCCCACATCGCGAACGTCAAGGCCGACCTGCTCAAGTGGATGATCGGCGCACTCATCGCCCAGGGTGGCCTGATCGTTACGCTCGTCAAGCTCCTGTAATCGCGCGCCACGCCCCGCCTCCCCGGCCCCCGGGCGCTCACGTCCGCGGCCAACTCGGGTCGATCACGCGACCGCGACCGCACCAAGGTGCGACGCCGGCAACACCAGGACGCAGAGGCCCTCGACACCGCGCGCGGGCCAGCCTTCGTAGGCCCCCACCAGAACCACGCGAAGAACTCGCTCCGTTTGCCGTCGCGAACGTGCCGGCCACGGCGCGTGCGCCTATTGCCTCAACAGCCGCTCCAGCATGTGGCGCACATGGTCCTGACCGCCGAAGAACACCGCCAGGACACGCACGGTCCGCTCCGCCTCCAGGACGTCGAACCAGTAGATCGCCCGTTCGATCGTCACGTGGCGAAGGCCCGGTAGCATGTCCTCGTGGAGCATTCGTCGATGTGGGGCGACGCCCAGCCTGTCGGCGTTGCGGAGGATCGCTTCGACCCGTTGCAGGGCGCGGGACAGCGCCTCCGGCACGCTATCTCCGAAACCCACGTAGCTCTCTACCAGGTGATCGAAAATCAACTCCAGATCGTGCTCGGCATCCGTCGCGAACTCAATCCGGAAGGCCATGAGCCCGGCGCTTCCCTGCGGCCATTTCCCTGACGCGCTGTCCCATGGCGTCACCTTCGACAAAGTCTCCCTGCCGCCGTCCCGAAAGGAACAGCATCAGGGCTTCCTTCTCGGCGTTTTCCCGCTCCAACCGATGCCGCAACATCTCGATCCCCTGCTGCAGCACGGCACTCACGCTCGCGTAGCGGCCGTCCTGGACGAGGGACTTTGCGAATGCATGCTGCCTGTCCGTTAGCGAAACCGACGACTTGACCGTCACACCCGCATTCCCCACGACCAACTCGGCAGCAAGGTGCCACCAAGTAGTACCGACGTCAACTCCGGTCGATCATGCGATCGTACCCCGCTCCGACCACAGCACGCAGAGCGCCTGCGTCGCCCCGACCAAACCAACGTGCAACGCCGGCAGCACCAGGACGCAGATGCCCTCGGCGGCGCGGGCCGGCCAGCCTTCGTAGGCCCCCATGGCGCTCGCCAGGACCACGACCCCGATCACCAGGGCCGTCGCGCCGAAGCCGCGCCAGCGCAGGCGCCCCGATGCGGCCATGCGCTGCATGCGCCAGGAGAGGAACAGCCGGTCCCAGCGGTTGCCGGAGGCCGTGGCGATGCGGACCCCGCGCCGCGGCCACGCGGCGAGCGCGTCCCCGACGTACCAGGGCCACCAGAACCACGTTCCCAGCACCAGCCCGGCAGCGCCGACGAACAGGACCTGCCTGAGCAACTCCGTGGTCGCGGGCACGGAGAACAGCGCCACCGCGACGCCAAAGGCAACGGCCGCGAACGCGAGCAGCCAGCCGGCCACGAAACCTGCGAAGCCGACTGCCTCGAACAGCAACCGCGCTTTCGAGGCGCGCGCCGCAACGCCCAGCCCGACGGCCGCGGCCCGGACGTGGAGCGGCAGGAGCAACGCCAGCAACGGGAAGCGGTAGGTCGGATCGGCGACCAGCCAGAGCACCACGGCGGTCGCGCCGGCAGGCAGCAGCATTGGCGCCAGGGTCCGGCGCCAGGCGATCCTGTCGAGTCCGAATACCACCGACACCGCCGGCGCCCGCCGCTACAGACCGAGCGTACCGCGGTCGAGGGGCCGCAGGGGGACGTCCGGGTCCGGCGACGGGATGGCCGACAGCAGCAGCCGGGTGTAGTCCTCGCGCGGATTCGCGAACAGGTCGTCGACGGCGCCGCTCTCCACCACCCGGCCGCGGTGCATGACCAGCACCCGGTCGCAGATGTGCTGCACGACCGAGAGGTCGTGTGCGACGAACAGGTACGTCAACCCGAGTTCGCGCTGCAGGTCCTCCAGCAGGTTGATGATCTGTGCCTGCACGGACACGTCGAGCGCGGAGACCGATTCGTCGCAGACGACCAGGTTCGGGCGCAGGATCAGGGCGCGGGCGATGCCGATGCGCTGGCGCTGCCCCCCGGAGAACGCGTGCGGGTAGCGGGTCAGCGAGTCGTGCTCGAGTTGCACGTGATCGAGCATGTCGAGCACCTGCTGCAGCCGCCCGCGCCGATCCCCGACGCGATGGATCACCAGCGGCTCCTCGAGGATCTCGCGCACGGTCATGCGCGGGTTGAGCGATGCGAACGGGTCCTGGAAGATCATCTGCATCTCGCGCCGGAGCGGGATGAGCTCCTTCGCCGAGAGGCCCTGCAGTTCGACCCAGCCGCCGGCGCTGTTGAACCGGACCGTGCCCTCGTCGGGATCGATCGCCCGCAGGATGCAGCGGGCCAGCGTCGTCTTGCCCGAGCCCGACTCCCCGACGATGCCGAGGGTCTCCGAGCGCCGGAGGTCGAACGACACGTCCTGCACGGCCGGCACGCCGTCGAAGGACTTCGACAGGCTCTCCACCCGCAGCAGCGTATCCGTGTCGCTCCGCGCGCTCACGAGGCCGCTCCCGGAACCTCGGGCAGGCTCACCTGGCGCCCGTCGCGCAGCCGCCGCAACGGGTAAGGCGTCTCGATGTCCACGTCGCCCACCACGCTCGCAATGGTGGCGAGCGGCTCCCCTTTCGGGGCCAGCCCCGGAATGGCGGCCAGCAGCCCCCTGGTATACGGGTGCACCGGACTCTTGAGCACCTGGCGGACCGAGCCGATCTCCAGCACGCGCCCCTGGTACATCACCACGACCTGGTCCGCGATCTGCGCCACGACGCCGAGATCATGGGTGATGAAGATGACCGAGTTGCCGAGTTCGCGCTGCAGGTCCTTGATCAGCGTCAGGATCTCCGCCTGGATGGTGACGTCGAGCGCGGTCGTCGGTTCGTCGCAGATCAGGACCTCCGGATTGCACACCAGCGCCATCGCGATCACGACCCGCTGGCGCATGCCGCCGGAGAACTCGAAGGGATACTGGCGCATGCGGCGGTCGATGTCGTCGAGTCCCACCCGTTCCAGCATCTCCGCCGACTCCCGCCAGGCCTGGCGGCGCGTGACCTTGCGGTGGCACAGGATGGCCTCGGACACCTGATTGCCGACCGTATACACCGGCGACAGGGCCGTCATCGGCTCCTGGAAGACCATGCTGATCAACCCGCCGTGCAGCTCCAGCCACCGCGGGTCCTTGCGCGACAGGGACACGATCTCGAACGGCGGAACCAGCTCCGGAGCGAAATCGATCCTGCCGCCAACGATCCGTCCCGGCGGCTGGATGAGCCGCATGATGCAGTTCGCGGTCACCGACTTGCCGGAACCGGATTCGCCCACGATGGCGGTCACCTGGCCGCGCGGCACGTCGAAACCCACGTCCACGAGGGCGCGCGTCAGGCCGGTGTCGGTCTTGAACTCCACGGCCAGGCCGCGGATCCTCAGCACGTTATCCACCTACTCCGCACCTCCCGTGCTGTACGGATCCGCCGCGTCCCGCAGGCCGTCCCCGAGCAAGTTGAAGGCCATCACGGCCAGCACCACGAACAGACCCGGCAGCAACTGCCAGGGGGTCATCTCGATGACCAGCGGATTCTGCGCCTGGAACATCAGCACCCCCCAGCTCACCACCGGGGGCCGCAGCCCGATACCGAGAAACGACAGCGCGGTCTCGCCGAGGATCATGCCCGGCACGGCGAGCGTCGCCGTGGCGATGATGTGGCTCGAGAAGCTCGGCAGCATGTGCTTGCGGATGACCCGCGGCGTGTCCGCGCCCATCAGTCGCGCCGCCATCACGAACTCCTCCTCCCGCAGCGCCAGGAAGCGTCCCCGCACCTGTCGCGCCAGCGCCGTCCAGCCGAACAGCGAGAGGATGATCGTGATGCCGAAGTAGACGAGGAGCGGCGACCAGTGCACGGGGAGCGCCGCCGAGAGCGCCATCCACAGGGGCAGCGCCGGCAGGCACTGCAGCACCTCGATGCACTTGTTCACGACCCGGTCCGCGAGACCGCCCAGATAGCCGGCGAGGCCCCCGAGGAGGATGCCGAGGACGATGGTGAGCACCACCCCGACGAGGCCGATGGACAGCGAGATCCGCCCGCCGTAGAGGATGCGCGAGAACATGTCCCGTCCCAGGGGATCCGTCCCGAACAGGTGGATGTAGCCCCCCGCTTCCGTGGCGAACAGGTGGCGCTCCATCGGGAACAGGTTCCATAACCGATACGGCTCGCCGCGGGCGAAGAAGCGGATGGGGAACCGGCGGCTCGTGTCCTCCGTGTACTCCCGCATCCACGTATCCGGATTGACCTCCATGCGGTAGGCGTACACGAACGGCCGCGGGTGGAACGTGCCCTCGGCGTCGAAGAAGTGCACGCGCATCGGCGGGGCGTTGATGGCGTCGTCGTTGCGCGTCGTGGTGCCGTACGGCGACACGAACTCGCAGAAGGCGGCGAGCAGGTAGAGCACGATCAGGAACGCGCCGCTGGCCAGGGCCAGGCGGTGCCGGCGGAAACGCAGCCACATGAGCCGGCGCGGCGAAATGGCGGCGCCGACGGTGCGTTCCAACGCCCCCGCCGCCGACGCGCCCGTATCGAGAGCCGCCTCACTCAAAGCGAATCCTCGGGTCCACCCAGGCGAGCAGCAGGTCGGATAGCAGGATGCCCACTACCGTCAGGATGGCGAGCCACATCAGGAGGCTCCCCGCCAAGAACATGTCCTGGTTCAGCAGGGCTTGCAACAGCAGCGGACCGATCGTCGGCAGACCCATCACCAGGGACACCAGCGCTTCGCCGGAGACGAGGCTCGGGAGCATGAGCCCGATGTTGCTGATGAACGGGTTGATGGCGATGCGCACCGGGTACTTCAGCACCAGTTTCCAGGGCCGCACGCCCTTCGCCCGGGCGGTCACGACGTACGGCTTGTTCAGTTCGTCGAGCAGGTTGGCACGCAGGATGCGCATCGTGAACGCCGCCGCCCCGAGGCCCACGATGACCATCGGCAGCCACATGTGCGACAGCAGGTCCGCCACGCGCGCCCAGCTCCAGGCGGCGTCCTCGAACTCCGGCGAGAAGAGGCCGCCGGTGCTGACGCCGAACCACTCGAACCCGACGTGCATGAAAATGAGGGCCAGCAGGAACGGCGGCGTCGCGAGCCCCACCAGCGCGACGGTCGTCATGACGTAGTCGCCGAGGGAGTACTGGCGCACCGCCGAGTAGATGCCGATGGGCAGCGCGACCAGCCAGGTGAAGAGCAGCGCGGAGACGGTGATCGACAGCGTGTAACCGAGCCGCTCCCACACGAGTTCGTTCACGGGGCGCGAAAAGAGGTACGAGTACCCCATGTTGCCGATCAGGAAGTTGCCGGCCCAGTAGATGTACTGCAGCACCAGGGGCTTGTCGAGGTTGTACTGGGCGCGCAGGTTCTGGACGTACTCCTCCGTGACGTCGACGCCCTGCGCCTGGAGACGATCCAGCGTGGAGGAGACGATGTCCCCCTCGGGCAACTGGATGACGGTGAAGATGATCACCGAGATGACCGCGAGGGTCGGGATCATCCCGAGGACGCGGGAGAGGAGGTAGGAGCGCATCGACCGCTACTCCGATGCCTCCGGCGCCCCGTCCGACTCGTCCTTCCCCTCGTCGAGGTACCAGGTCGCGGGGTGATAGGAGAGGGTCCAGCGGTTGTCCCAGCCCCAGATGCCGGTCGGCGCCACGTTCTTCAGGCGCTTCGACACCACCACCGGGTGCGGCGCCTGACCGACCGTGCCGATGGTCCAGAGATTCTCCGCCGCGGCCTCGAGGAGGGCTTTCGCGGCCACCGTCCGGTCCGCTTCCGTCGTCGCCATGCGCAGCGCGTCGCCCCAGCCCTGCAGTTCCCGCACCATGTCCGGCGGCCGTTCGCCGAGCCTCCCGTCGGTCTGGTAGTAGCGCGCCCAGTGGTTCCACATCGCGATGTCCCAACCGGTACGGTGCGGGTAGAACCAGTCGGGTACCAGGGGGAAGAGGATGTCGGTGACCTTGTCCGCGTGCCAGAGCGTCATCTGCATCTTGTTGGCCTGGGCGCGCTCCGACTGCAGGCGGCGCTCGACGGACTTGAGCCTGAGGTCGATGCCGATCTCGCGCCAGTAGTCCCGCACTAGTTCCATGGTCATGCTCTTCGGCGTCTCGAAGTCCAGGAACTCGAACGTGATGGTGAGCTTCGAGCCGTCCGGGTACTCGCGCAGCCCGTCACCGTCGATGTCCTCAAGCCCCAGTTCGTCGAGCAACCGGCGGGAGTAGTCCGGGTCGTAGCGGGCGTGGGCCTCGGCGAAGCGCTGCTCGTACCAGCGGCTCGACGGGTGCGCCGTCACCTGGCTCGGCACGCCCCGGCCGAAGTAGATGATGTCGTTCATCTGCTCCCGGTCGATCGCGTGGGAGAGCGCGCGGATGAAGCGCCGCTCCCCCTGGCCCCACAGCAGCTCCCGGTACTTCGGGTCGTCGAAGTTGTAGTTCGGCTGGATGCTGACGTCGCTGATGTGCAGCCGGCGCCAGATGTGCACCTGGTTGACGCCCTTCACCTCGCCGAGCTTGAGCAGCGGGATGTCCTGGGTCTTGAGCGCGAAGGCGGCGAAGTCGAGCTGTCCCGTCGCCGCCTGGAAGGCGATCATCTGCGAGTTCTCCAGCAGGATGATCGCGTCCACCTCGTCGATGTAGGGCAGTTGCTGGCCGGCGGGGTCGATCTTGAAGTAGTACGGGTTGCGCTCGAGGCGCATCTTCGTCGGCGTGCGCTCCACCACCTTGTACGCCCGCACCGTCGGGACCAGGTGCGCATCCTCGTTCCCCCAGTCGCGCAGGGCCTGGTACATGGCCATCCAGGACACGAACCCTTCGTCCTCGACCAGCGCGTCGAGCTCCTCCTTGTCCCGGAACGCCGCGTGGTACTGCTTGAAGAAGTGCATCGGGTCCAGCATGTGGCTGCCGTACTGGGCGAAGAAGTTGGCGAACATCGGGTTCGGTTCGGGAAAGACGTACTGGAACGTGAGGTCGTCGATCTTCACGAACTCGCAACCGCGCACCAAGCGGTAGGTGACCGGCGAGAAATCCGGGTCCAGAAAGACGTGGTTGAGCCGGAACATGAAGTCGTCGGCGGTCAGGGGCGCGCCGTCCGACCACTTGAGCCCGGCGCGGAGCTTCACGGTGGTGACGCGGCCGTCCTCCGACAGGCTCCAGGACTCCGCCAGATTCGGCAGCACGTTGCGCATGTCCGCCGAGAGCGTCAGCGCATGCTCCCAGTTGAAGAACTGCCACGAGTCCCAGAGCGTGATGCGCGCCTTGCCGCCGTACTTGCCGATGCTCCGGTAGGGCTGGATGACGACGGGGTCGTCCGGCAAGCGCTCCTCCACGGGGGGCAGGCCGCGGTCGTCGAGGAAGGGGCTCTGCGAGAACGATTTCAGGCCGATTTCGCTGGCCGTCTTCGGTGGTTCGAACCACTCCCGCGGCCAATCGGGCGCCTCTGGCTCCGCGGCGAACGCGACGGCGGTCGCGAAGGCGGTCGCGAAGGCGGTCGCGAAGGCGAGCACGAACCGCGCGGCCGCCTGGATGCAACCCCGTTTCACGGGGGTCCCGGGTCCATCGCTAACGCAACTGCAGGAAGCCGGGTTGCCGAAACGGATCGCCTTCCTTCATGACAGCCTCGACGTTCGAGCCCTCTTCAGCTCCGGCGTCACCGGGAATCCCATCTCAATCCCCCAGATCCTCGTCTTCGATGCAGGCGACCATAGCAAATTAGCCGGAGACGAGGCGGGCCGAAGCGGCCCGTGGCTAGAATCGCGCAACGGGTCGTAACGACCACTGCAACCGGAGAGCACCATGCCAGGAGCGGACGAGACGCTGTACCGCGAGGACGACGGCATCGCGATCATCGCGATCAACCGTCCCGAGAAGAAGAACACGCTCACCAACAGCGTGATCCAGGGCATCGAGGACGGCATCGACCGGGCCAGCCGCGCCAGGGACGTGTCCGCCGTCGTGCTGCGCGGCATCGGGGACACCCTGACCGCCGGTTACGATCTGACGGCCAACCGCGGCGACTGGGAGATGCCCTACGGCGCGCCGGAGGTCGAGCCACGGGAAGGCGCCTGGGACCCCGTGCGCGACCTGCAGTTCATGGGCAAGAACGTCCGGCGCTTCATGCGGATCTGGCAGTGCCCGAAGCCCGTCCTCGGCGAGATCCGGGGCTGGGCGACCGGCGGCGCGACGGACATGATCCTGTGCTGCGACCAGCTCTAACTCCGTTCTTGCTGCACCAGTTGGCAAGGCCCGACTTCCGCCGGAGTACCGGCCAAACACTTCGGTCAGATTGAGAGACGAGCGTGCATATTGGGCTCCGGGCCGGGATCGCGATTCGTTGAGTCTGCAACGTCAACGGGATCGTTGCGTCCCTGAGCAGTCCGACGACGAAATACGTTTGAACATTCCCAGGTTGCTGATCTGAATCGAAGCGAACTGAAGTAGACTCGCACGAGACATCTTGCCCTGAATAGGGATTTCGGCCCGGGCCAACAGCTCATTCAAGTCGTCGACATCACATTCCGTGCTGCTAAGATATGCGTGAAGTTCATCGTGGTTGAGCGCTTCGAGTTCTTCCAAGGGCCTCTTAATCCGGCGGTCGACTGTGCGAACTATGAGCTCCGCAAGGCGGTTCTTGGGTTGTTTGGATGTGGCCAATCCCAATGAACGAGCTAGGTGCCGTAGATCATCGGCGGATATCGTGTCGCTTCGAGCGAGGGCGTGTATTGCACCTGATCGACCCACCAAGGAAACCAGATCGTTGATGTCGTCTCTTGTCACGGTAACGGGCCAGAACTAAGGGGATGTGTCCATCCGCCCAAGCAACTCCTGGGTAATGGCACGGAACTGGTCCGATTGCTTGACGGCATTGGGCATGTTCAAGTCATACACGGGCTTGAAGTCCTGAGCTGCCCGCCGCAAGCCATCGCCTTCAGTGACATATGCGTCGAAGATGTCGGAACTTCGTAGAAGCCTGTTGTAGACCAGTCTCTCTGAGTACTTTAGCGAGCCGCCGTAGTCCCGGCACATCATGCCGATGGCACCAAGAAAGGCAGTCGGAGTGTATTCGGAATCGGAGCCAACAAGAGATACAGCCGCGTCGATGTCAGCGTTAACGTCGTTGAGGGCTTGGGATGTTGAGGCTACGGCGACGGAGGACTGTTGATCTAGCTTGACGGGTGAAACGAGGTAGTCGGAGGCAGCGATAACGGCCTTTTCCAGATCATGGAGGTCGGGGTGGCTGTCAATCAGAACGTAGTCGTAGTCGCCGGCGAGCGGATCGAGAGCCTCGCGGATGAGCAACAGGTGCCGCAGCAGTCGCCTATTCCCGTCACGGAGATTACGCGGAGCCGGCATCTTATCGACGGAAATGGCGTTCAGTCTTGGATCGGCAGGCACAAGATCAACGTCGACGTTTGTCTCAAGCACGCTAAGGGGTGGTAGTGGGTCCGTATCGGTGTATAGGGAGCGGTAGACGACATACAACGTGTCGTCATCGACCTCGCCGCTACGAAAGTCCTCACTCATGGCTGGAATGAAGCGGCAGGTCACGCCGCCGCGTTGATAGTCGGTATCCAGAACAAGGACACGCGCGTCATGGTAGCGGCTGAGGGCAACGCCGATGTGGTAGACCGCGGTCGTTTTGCCGACGCCGCCCTTCTCACTCACGAATCCAATCACGGAGGTCATGTAGGTGCAATACTTGCGGGCATTGTTGGGAGAACTGCTGGTCGATTGCAGTATGGGGGTGGGCGATTGGCGAGTCAACGATCATCGCCCGAACCGCGGCCTGGAGCATTGGGCGGAGGCGAGGCACTGACGCGTCGCACTCGACGGCGCAACCGTTCTGTGCGGGCTGGCCGATTCTTCGGAAAAGCGCCGGTGGGCACGGACCGTCGGGGCTTGGGAATGGGGTGTGCAGCTGCTGAGCGGACGCCCAAGAATCGGACGAGTTTCGCACCCCGAGGCTCTCGGCACGTCCGACACCGGGCGGGGCGACGCGGAGCGGCGGGCGGTGTGCGGAAACGCAGTCCGCGAGTCATCGGCTGCATGGACCCGTTTTCCGGCCTCCGGAAGGGTCCGCGCCGGCCGCCTCTACGAGCCGTGGGCCGGCCGGGGGTCTGCGGGGGCGTCGCACGCGGAGGTGCCCGGTGAGGTGCGGGGGTCGACATGGAGGGCACTGGGGGCCGCAGCCAGATCTCCCCGCTCCAGATCCCCCAGCTCCAGACGGTTCAACGTGCTCGAACTCGCCAACGCCGCACCCCGGTCACGTGCCCGCACCCGAGCCGCGCCCGTCGGGTCCGCCTGCTCCGTAGCCAGCGACAACAGCACGTCGCGGCGCAGCGCGTCGTGATCGTTGAGATCCTCGTAACCCAGCGCCAATGCGTGGACACGCTGCGCCAGCAGCGTGCTCAGGTCCTGTTCCACGCTCGCCGGGTGGCGGTAATCCACGAAACACGCGGCCAGCCGCGCTGTCGGTCCGATGCGTCGATCCACTTCGCGAAGCAACAAGCCGCCGTCATCTGAACTCATGTGTCCGCCGTCGAACCGGCCCGTCACACGGTGCCTTCCGAGACGGCGAAACTCAAGCTGCATGCCGCATGCCGCATGCCGGATGCCGTTACCCTCCGTGATCAAGGCTGCTTCCTCTTCGTTCGGCGTAAGCGATTGATTGCACAACCTCTATGCCATAGGAGGCAGCCTTCTTCTACCCGCGGTGAGCGATCCGGGCTCCGGGCTTGCATAACGAGATTTGCGGCCCGAGTGGGCCTTTCTGGCACGCGACGGGCGTCATTCCACGAGTTCCGTGCGCGTGTACGGCAGATAGTGCGACCGCGCCTCGGTCGGACCTGTCGAGCGTCTTTGGTATCCGGTAGTGGACTCCGCGACAGGGATGGAAGCCCGAAGAGCCGAGACCCGGTATTCCGGGGCTCGGTGCGCAGCATGACAGCCCGGCCCCGAAGGGGGTCGCCCTTCCCGAGAGACGCGTTCCGGGGAAGCCCTCTCCGGGTCGACTCAGCGCATTGGCAGCCGAGCGCGTCGGTGGGTTGAGAGGGTCAGGATGCTTGGGAATGGGCCTCGAACCGGTCGCTGAGAACGACGGAGACGGCGAAGCCCTTGTAGCTGGTGCCCCACTTGTCGCGGAACACCTTGACTACGGGTGCCGTTTCGCCGCTGGCGTAAAGGTGGATACCGTTCCTGGCGATGCCGACGCCGACGAAGCCTTCGACGGTCCGAAGTTCCCGCCCGAGGGAGCGCTTGGCTTGCCGAATGTCTGTCATGTCACGGCGACGGTAGCACCGAAGCGATTGAGCACAAACTGTATCGGATTGGCAATCGTGTGGGAATCGTCCCCGGCGAACAGCAGACCGATCAGGTGCGGACCGGAGGTGTCGAGTACGAGGGATCCGGAGTCGCCAGGCTCCGAGAACGGTCCAGCATCGCCGGCGACGATAATCTGATCCTCGAAGTACGCAACGCGGCCGTCATAGTGGACGTTGCCGTCAAAGCCCGTGTCGACGACCGAGCCGAAAGTGAGGCCGGTGGTTCGGCCATGCTTGACCACGGACTGGCCGAGGAAAGGCGCTATGGGCGGATTGGCGGGCGGGCCGATGGTCATGATTTCGGGCACCGCCGAGCTGACGTCGTCCAGAGCCGCGATGGCGGCGTCCATGCGATTGACCGCGCTGCCGAACCTCAACGGTTCGAAATCGGTCAGTGTCGCGATCCGGGCGTAAGTGCCGGAGCTTGGGGCGTCGGACGGACTGGGCTGGAAGATGTGGTCGCCGAGGCTGGCGGCGTTGGAAACGGCGAGGACATGATTGTTGCCGGGGATACCGCGCCCGCCCGGGGTATCGACCAAGCAGCCAAGAGTGTCAGTCAAAAGGCTTTGACCATCTGGTCTGGGACGGCCGACGGAAACGCCGCATGGCGTCGGAGAGAGGTGCGTTTGTCGGGGCGCAACCAGGTGGCGAAAGCCCGCCATGACTACCCGTTCCGTGCGCAGCCCCTCGATCTCGGCAGGGGCTTCCAGGTCGTCAGCCAGTTCCTCAAGGACATAGATGCGCAGGATGCCGTCGGCGATGCCGATGCCCGCGACACCGTGTCTGAACCGCGGGAACTCGTCGCGACCTCTGTAGCCACATTTTTCAGCAGTGATGCGGGTCGGATAGTCGAACCGGCGGCGGGCTTCGTCTTTGGCGGCGACTTGCTGGGCGCTGAGCATCAAAGTCTCGAGTGAGTGTCTAAGCGTCGGACGCGACATAGGCCGGACGATCCGCTAGCGGCACAGATCAAGCAAGGCAGTGTCCGCAAAACGCTAGTTCGTAGTTGTTGCCGGGCCGAAATCGGCGACGCGCTTCGGCCATGGCGGCCGCGGGCGTGACAAGTCCCCCAAGTCGCGCCAGCGGTCATTGGCCCGATGTCGCCGTCGCGGACGCGTTGTAGGCGGTCGGGCGTCAAGTAACCGCAACCCTCGCAGTGAACGCGAGCGCGGAATCTGGTCCAGTTCTCGTAAGCGCAGTACCACATGCCTTGCATCGTATTGCATTTGGTCAGGAGGGTGAAGCGTGTGGGGTGGCCGGGGTAACGGGGGCGTGGTCGTGGCGAGCGGCAAGCGCGACCGCGGCGGACTGACCGGCAAACGGACAATTCCAAACGACCGGTGGCGCCAGCCGGGGCGCGACAAGGAGTGAGAAGTGGACCGTGACGTCAGGGAGATCGGGTCGATTCGAATGAGGCGTCGAAACGGCCGATCATCTTGCGCTGTAGATCTACGAGGCGTTGCACGTCCCCGGGCTCCCAATCGAGAATCGAATGCGTTATATCGAACCAAGGGTAGGTGCATAGAGAAAGCGAGTGTCGGACTCAAGTCGGCGAACGGGCGCAGGGTTTTCCAACAGGACCGCGTGCGAACCGAGGGCCGCCGGCGTGAGCAGGACGACCATGGAGTCGGACTCTTCCAGGGCGCGCGCGACCTCGCCGGCCCAGTTCTGGCCTGGGATATGGTCGCGGTCGGGGTCGGACACTTGGAGACCGCGCTCGGCCAGCGCCTTGCAGACACGCCGCGCCAACGCAGTGTCGTCGTGGGCGTAGCTGATAAAGATCCTCCGCGTGCGTCGTTTTGAAGGCTGAGCACTCATGGTCGGCGACGTAGCAAACGCGGGGCAGGCTGTCACGTCTAGACGAGGTCGAACTCGCGCATTGTCGACGAGTGGCGCGAGGCAATCTGGTCGCTCTACGGGGTGGTCGGTCTCTAGGGAAGCTCTGATCAAGAGCTTCCCTAGCGCGGCACAGGGATGTGCCGCCAGATTCGATGGCGTAAGCCATTGAATCTGTGGAGCAAGACGAAACCGCGTTTTGTCTTGCGACCTGATCAAGCCCATGGATGGGCTTGATCAGAGGTTTCCTAGTGACGAGCCGACACCCGTAAAATGCGCGCGAAGTCGGACCGAGCCGCGAAAGGCGACCGTTGACGGTCGATGTCGGGTCGTAGTGGCGAAACCAGATCTTAGCCATAGGCGGCAGTGGATGGGCACCTCGCCTCGCCTGACCGTAACCGCCGGCAACCGAAGGACGAGTTGACACCGAATAAGGGGATGCAACGCGGCGTAGCAGCTTAGAGACTGAGAGAAGTAGCGCGACACGTAGAGGACTGAGAATGCGAAAAAAAGACAAGCCGCCGGGCAAAGCGATGGTTCCAGGACCGCGGTCGAGGCTGCCCCGGGCAAGCACCGTCGGCGGCGTGGAAGAATCGATGAAGTACCTGGCCAAACAGCGCGACTTCATCGAGAGGTTCGAGTCGCTCGACGACTTCGTGTGGCGCGGTGAGGAGATTGACCAAAAGCGGAGCAAAGCTGTTGAGCACCACTTGCTGGTCGTCCGGAACGCGGTGGCGCGAGCATTGTGGGGGGAGGACATCTTCATTGGCGTCTCGGTGATCGATCAGTTAGCGTTTGACTTCCTGCGCTGGGAAAGGGACGCGGACCTCGTGTCGTCGATCCTCGGCCTGATTGGATCAAAACGGCTGCACGGATCGGGGTTCGTTCTCTACCCGGTACACTCCTTCGGCGTTCTAGGGCTGGGACTTTTTCGGTTCATTCGACGCGGGTCTGCGGACGTGACAAGCATGGTGCTCGGCGAGTCGGGGGTGGCAGTGACGGCCCAGACAAACAGCATGGATGGGACTTTCTTGTATCTGGAAGACGTGCGAACAAGATTCGATATCCGCAAGAGGATTCCGGAAGACCTGGTCGAGCACTTTGTGCGCAGTCGATCGCTTACGTGGATAACGCGGAATCCATTGCTCGCCATCCGGGTCCGCTCGTTCACAGGCGAGTACTACGAAAATCAGTTCGTCTACATGCTGAAGCTGAGACTGCGGACAGCGATGATCATGATGCTAGCGTCGCTGGAGCAGCATGAAGAATCGGATCCGTACATGACGCTAGGCAACACGAGGCGTCTAAACAACTTCCAGACGCTGGACATCCGACACTACCTTACCTTCGAGACAACGCCGGGCCGCCAGAAGCGAATGTCGGCAAGGTGCGTGCCGATGAACGCCTCTACGGTGGAATTGGCGCAGTTGTCGGACCTGAATGTACAGGTCGATCCAGGATACTGGTTGAGCAAGAGGGCGGCGAACCGACTGAAGGTGCTTGAGATGACAATCGGAGCAGTGGAGAGAGGGTACCTGAGCGATGTGGTGGCGGACACATCGGAAACAGTTCGATCACGCGTGTACCGCAAGTTGGTGCTTTCGATTGACGCGTTCCGGAGAAGCTATAGCTCGGGGTTCATCTCCAGCGAGTCCATCGTGGCTCTGGCGATCGCCTTCGAGTCGCTGCTTACGGATTCTTATGCGGCGGGGGTTGGGGATAGGATTCGAGAAGGGGTGCGACTTTGCCTACTTGGCGTGAGGGGAACGACGAGATACCAAAGCGCGGTGGCAAATCTCTATAAACGCAGAAGCGAGACTCTGCACCAAGGTGTACGGGTGACGTTCGAGGATATGCAGGCGGCTCGGGAAGCATACGTCCTATGCCTTCAGAGCATTGTTTCGAAGCTAGGGCGGTTGCCGGCGAACTCGTCGGCGCCCATCGCGGACCTGCTCGGTGTGAAACCCGTCAGGTTCGAAGTGTGTCCTGTTTGCGGACAGCGAATGCACAAGCGGAAGGGTTAGTTAGCTGCCGCAGACGCACGGGTCGATGTTGGCGCCGGGCTGAACACGAGGAGGCTGTGCCCAACGTCGTCGCGTATAGGAAACGGACGATTTGCGCACATCAGGCGGTGCTATGGACCCGGGACGCCGCGAGCCCTGGTGGCGCGGCCGCCGGCATCCGGCAACCCTGTCCGGCGGTCGTCGTCTGGCTTGGGGCGTGCCCGGGAGGATGCCGGACGCCGTGGTCTCGTTGCCGTTGCCGGAGTCGGTCTGCGCACCCGCGGCAACGCGGCATGCGGATGTTCGGCGCGCCCGGGACGTAGCCGCCGCACTCCAGCAAAGCCGGCACGACCGTCTCCCGGCTGTCCTCGAAGTCGTCGTCGACAGTTCGGCACCGGGATCGTCGGATGCATGGCGTTCTTCGGCGAATGGATAGTCGCCACGTTGCCCAGGACCGAGATGGCACGGGTCGGTTGTCCCTTGCGCCACCGTGACCGGGGCCGTTCCGAACCGAGCGGCTCAGCGGCCCCCCCCCCCCCCGCGTGCGCGCGTCGGCCATGAGCGCGTTTCCGTGGCCGCTCCGCCCCCGGCGTCCGACCTCCCCGCCTGATTCTCCCGCCCGCTCCCCCGTTGCGGGGGCGTCGGCGACACAAGAGCGAAGCCCGCCGAAGAGCCGATTCTCCGCTTGCCGCCTTCGGCGCGGATTTCTCGCTTCCATTCTCCTGCCGCTGTTGATTGTTTCAGCCCCGGAGGTTGAAGCTCAGACCGTGCCGGCAATCAGCGTCTGCCGTGCCTCCTCCGACGCCGAAGTGACGGAGGGCGCCACGGTCATCCACACCCTCACGGCCTCCCCGGCCCCGACCGCGGACCTGTCCGTAACCGTGAGGGTTCGTAATAACACCGGCCACGATTTCCTGGTCTCGGGCGAAGCGGGCTGACACCAAACCACCCTGCAGCTCGAAGGCGGCTAGACCCGCCGCCCCCCCGACCGCTCCTTCCGACGCCCGGTTCGATGCCGCGGCGGGGATGCCCGACCGCCTCCGACGCCCCGACGCTTCCGTCAACTGTATGTTCGAACAGTTCCAGAGGCCCCGCCCGCCTTCGCGCCGCCTTCGATGGCCGTGTCGATGCACGACCGCCCTCCGCCGTGGCCTGCCCACACCCACGGAACCCCGGTGCGGGCCTTAACCGGAGATCAGGGGTTTGGCCCTATAGCACCACAGATGGTACAACGCGCCCCATGGATACAACCATTGACCGCGCCGGGCGTCTCGTCGTACCCAAGGCCATCCGTGAGGCAGCACATCTGTATCCGGGGACCAGGGTGCGGTTTCGCGTGCTCGACGGCTGCGTGGAGATCGAGCCGATGCCGATGGAGATCACGTTCAGGCGTTCCGGTACGTCGCTGATCGCGTTTGCGAAAACCGACGGCGAGACCATGACGACCGCGGACGTGGAGCGGACTCTCGCGCAAACGCGTGCCGAGAGCGTAGCGAGCCGACTTCCCGAGCGCCCCGCTATCTCTGCGACACGAACGGCCTGATCGCGTCGGCCTGCGACTGGCACGAACACCATGCCCGGACGCACGCGGAACTCCAACGACGCGCCCGCGCCCGGGAAGAACTCGTGCTGGCCGCTCACTCGCTGGCGGAAATCTACTCGGTCCTGACCCGGCTGCCCTGGCCGCGGCGATTTCGGGGCGAGGAAGTCATCGCCTGACGCGAGCGACCTTCGGGACGCCGCCTTTCGCACCGAGACTCGCACCGAGACCGACGGAATCTCCGTGACGCGCATACTCACATCAGGCGGCGGCATTGGCGGTCTCTCCGCAGCGCTGTCCCTCGCCCGGTCCGGGTTCGAGGTCGAGGTCTTCGAACAGGCGCCGGGGTTCGCGGAGGTCGGCGCCGGCATCCAGTTGAGCCCGAACGCGACCCGTGTGCTGCACCACCTCGGTCTTGCCGACGCGCTTGAGGCGTGCGCGTTCCTGCCGGAGCGGACCGAGTTCCGGTCCTGGAAGACGGGCCGGCTGATCGGCACCAATCCCCTTGGTGACCGCATCCGGGCCACCTACGGATTCCCGTACTACCACATCCACCGCGGCGACCTGCTCGCGGTGCTCGTCGGCGCGGCCGAGCGGGCTGACGGCATCACGCTGCACACGGACGGCCGTGTCGAGGGCTTCCGCCAGGATGCGAGCGGCGTGCACGTCACCGCATCGGGCGCCGGACACTCGGGCGATGCGCTCGTCGGCGCCGACGGAATTCACTCCGCCGTGCGGGCCGGCCTCTTCGGACCCGAAGCGGCCACCTTCACCGGCAACGTGGCTTGGCGGGCGCTCGTCCCCGCCGACCGGCTGCCGGACGGTCTCATCCCCCCGGTGACGACCGTGTGGTGGGGGCCCGGGAGCCACTTCGTCTGTTACTACGTGCGCCGCGGCGAACTCGTCAACTGCGTCTGCGTCGTCGAGAAGGCTGGCTGGGAGGTCGAATCCTGGTCAGAACGAGGCGACTACGCGGAACTGAAGCAAGACTTCGCCGGCTGGAACGACTCCGTCCTGGCCCTGCTCGACAACGCCGACCCCGACGCGCTCTACAAGTGGGCGCTGCACGACCGGGCGCCGATGCCGCAATGGGGACGCGGCCCAGTGACGCTCCTCGGCGACGCCTGCCACCCGACGCTGCCGTTCATGGCGCAAGGGGCGGCGATGGCGATCGAGGACGGAGCGGTGCTGGCCGCCTGCCTGCGGGCATCCGCAGACATCCCGGCTGCCTTTCGGCGCTACGAGGATCTCCGGCGGGACCGCACGGCCGGCGTACAGAAGGGGTCGCGACGCAATGCCCGGGTCTTCCACATGCGCGGGATCTCGGCGTGGCTGCGCAACCGGGCGGCGCGACGGGCCGGGGCGGGTGCGATGGCTCGGCTGTACGAGTACGACGCGTTGACGGCCGCGACTCCGGCCCGCGGATAGCAGCTCAGCAGCCCGGAAGCGCCACTACCGGTTTGAGCGACTGCCGCCGCGGACCGAAAATGGGGCGGTCAGGCGTCAGCGCGACGCGGCGGGTTTCTCAGGGTAGTCCTCGGGCCTGCCTGTATCGCCAGGCTGAATGACGAAGTCGCGCCGGTCCCGGTAGAGGCGCGCCCGATTCAGAACGTATTCCTGACCGTCGTCGAGATCGATCTTGTCCCAGTGCGTCATCAGCCAATACTCGTGATCGCCCAGGAACAAGTGTTGTGCATGGTGAAGAACCTGCAGTCAACGCCCTCCCCGGCCCGAAAACGGCCACAGACGAGTTCGATCAACTCCCGCTGGTCGTCCTTGCCGCTGAGGACGTACTCGTGGGGCCAAGTGTTACGGTACGTAACTGCTTCGCGCCACGGCGCGCGTCCTATCGCCTGCATCATCCTGAGGTTCTCCACGGGTCTGCATACTCCTGCTGGCGACGGCAACCAGATTCGCCGCCTCGGCGACATACATCGTCGCATCTGTCCCGATAGTATGGAGGGCGATCCAATGATCGTCGTACGGACGGCCGGACGAACTCTCATGGCATCGACACTGACCTGGCTCGACTACTCGGAACGCGACCGCAGGCGCGCGCTGGATGTCATCGACCTGTTCCGGGAGACGGGCACGGTCGACGAACTCGGGCTGGGGGCCATCCGGAACAGCTTCTCGGATCTGTTCTTCCCCGGAACCAGCACAACCCAGACCCGCGCGTGCTACTTCCTGCTCGTGCCATGGACGTTCCGCCGACTCGAGCGGTCCGGGATCCCCTCGAGTAGAGCAGCGGACTGGTCTCGCCGTGAGGAACTCCTGTTGAACGGTCGTCTGCTCAAGGGAAGCGACACGGAAGGCCTGTTCGGCGCGCGAGTGGGCGCAGGCCTGAAACGGCTTCCGAGCGAGGCGTACTGGGGTGGCCTGAGAAGCTGGGGAATCCACACCTCTTCCGGGCACAAGTGGGCGTACTTCCGTTTGCTCGACGGCTTCTACCGACGCCTTGCGCAGTTCCGTCAAACGTCGCGGGACCCGGAGGGCAGGACCACGCCCCCGGCGAACTGGCACGTCCACCTTCCCGACCCACCGCCCGGCTTCCCTACCCACTCCGTCGGAGTGCCGCTTCGGCAACAGGATGCCGAGTACCTGCGTGATCGTATCCAGGCCGCGCATCCACAAAGCCTGCTGGCCGTCCTCGCGCAACGCGCGAACCCGACGGACCTGCAAGCCGCTTCGCCATGGCAATGCTCACACTTCAAGGAAATCTCGCCGGGACTGCGGGAGCGACTGCACGACGCCAAGCTGTTCGCCATGTCCATGCAGGGCTCAACGCTTCTATACAACCTCATGCTCTCCGAACAGCAAGGCCATGAGGAGCGGATCGAGAAATACCGGACCAAGTTGACCACGTGGGCCGCGGACCTCGCGGCTCTTGAAGCGGATCTTGGCGACTGGCGACTTGAAGGCGTCTGGCACGTTGTGAGGACAGCCGGCTGGTCGCTCGGCCATCCGACACAGTCCTTCGTCCAGAGTTGGGTCGAACGCCTGCAGCGGAACGGACCCGAGGCCATCGTCAACGCCGAGTCCGGGGCGCGCATTCTGGTGAGGGACCGGGAGATCCAACTCAAGCGGGGTCGCGCCCGGCTCACGAACCCACGCCATCTGGAACTCTGGGGCGGGGAGTCCGGCACGGGGCAGCTAGAGTACCGATGGGGCCCGGCAAAGCGGATCCTCCAGGACATCTTCGATGAATTGAAGCGGAACGACGGCGATGCTCGGGACCCGTGAGCGCGCGCTGCTCCTGGAGAACCTCCGTCCGCCGGCCGGCTATCGCCTGCGGCGCGCAGTCGGCACCAGCTTCACCCTCGACCTGATCGCGCTGCTGACGGCGCCCTTGGCCTTCACGTTCTTTGATGCGCACGACGACGACGGGGCACCAGTAGCCGACCCGGTCGCGCTGCTCGAGGCGCTGCGCCGGCATGCGGAAAAGGTCACGCTCTTCTGCCAGGCCGGCGCGATCGCCGTACCGGCACCGGCACAGACGCTGCTGACCTATCTTGAGAACTCCGTGATCGAGGTCGAGGCACTTGGCGAAGGAGGGATCTTCCACCCCAAAGTTTGGGTCCTAGCTTTCGAGTCCGACGAGGAGCCGGCGTTTTACCGGGTGCTGTGCCTCTCCCGGAACCTTACCTTCGCACGCGCTTGGGACACCTGCCTGGCGCTTGAGGGCCCACTGGCGGAAGAACACCGCGAGCTCGACAGGAACAAGCCTCTCGCCGAATTGCTCCGGGCGCTCCCCGGGCTCGCCACTCGCCCGCTGCCGGCGAACCTGCGGGAGGACCTGAACCGTATGGCCCGCGAGGTCGCGAGGGTCGACTTCCGCCCCCCCGAGCCCTTCAACAATTTCCGCGTCCACCTCCTCGGCCTCGGCGGCGGATCCGACTGGCCCTTCCGAAGGGCGGACGGAGTCTGGTGGTATCGCCGTACCTCGTCGGTTCGGTGGTAAACAGGTTGGTTCGCGATCATGGGCTTGAGGTCCTGATCTCCAGGCCGGAGGCGTTCGAGGATGTCGTGCGACAGTCGCACGGAGGCGCCCTACCGCGAATGTCCTTCGTGCTTTCGCCGGGCGCCGATCTCGACTCGCGCGAGCCGCATCAAGAAAAGGAAGGGAGTACGGAACGCTCGCCGGCCGCGGATGGCGAGACCGAGCTCACCGGCCTCCACGCCAAGCTCTTCCTGTTCGAGAACGGAGGGGAAGCCCGACTGTTCGTGGGGTCGGCGAACGCGACGCGCGCGGCCTTCCAGAGTAATGCGGAAGTACTGGTCGAACTCGTCGGGCCCACCAGTGACTGCGGCATCGCGGCCCTCCTCGGCACGGAAGACGACGCTCGACTCGAGACGCTCCGGTCGCTGCTCCAGGAATACCACCCTCCCGAACGTCTGGAAGAGGAGGACCAAAGGGCGCTCGAAAAGGAGGTGGAGCGGCTGGCATGTACCCTCGGGGCTGCTCGGCTGACCGCGGCGGTTCGCGAGGTGGAAGCCGGGCAGCGGTGGGACATCGCCTTGTCTGGAACGCTGCCGTCGCTTCCGGATGGGGCGACTCTCAAGGTCTGGCCGGCGACGCTCCCCGCAGAGTCCGCGCTGGCGATCGAGAGTCGGCCCGCGGGTTCCCGCGAACCGCAGCGTACCCCCGACCCGATCGCGACCTTCCCGAAGCTCTCCTTCGAAGCACTGACCGCGTTCTTCGCTTGCGAGGTGTCGTTACAGCAAGGGAAGCACGAAGCCTGCAGGCGGTTCGCGGTGACGGCCGAGTTGCTCGGCGTTCCCGAGGACCGCAAGGAACGCCTGCTCCGCTCGCTGCTCGCGGACCGCCGCCGGGTGCTGCGACTGCTGTTCCTCATCCTGATGGACGAGGGCGCCGACGCGTCGACGTTCGCGGACGCGGCCAATCGTGATCAGGCGGCTCCCGGTGCGTCGCGCGCGGCCTGGGACAGCACCGCCCTCCTCGAGGCGTTGCTGCGGAGCCTGAGCCGCGACCCGCGCCGGATCGACGACGCCGCACGGCTGATCGACGACCTGCGGAAGACTGCAGAGGGCGAAGAGTTGCTTCCCATCGGGCTGACGGACATATGGGAGCCCGTGTGGGCCGCGCGGCAGGCGCTCAAGCCATGAGCCGCCGAGAAGCGGGCGAGCGCCCCGATCTCAACGCCGTGCTCGACGGCCTGAAGCCGTTCCAGCGCGACACCGTCGAATACGCCTTCGAGCGGCTCTACCGGGCCGCGGACTCGACCCGACGATTCCTCGTAGCCGACGAGGTCGGGCTCGGGAAGACGCTCGTGGCGCGCGGCGTCATCGCGAAGGCGATCGATCACCTCTGGGCGGGGGACGTCCGAGTCGAGCAGATCGACATCGTCTACGTCTGCACGAACGCCCAGATCGCCCGCCAGAACGTTCGCCGGCTGCAGATCGGCGGCCAGTTCGTGCAGGCCGCCCGGCTTGGGTTGCTGCCGCGGGAGATTCACGGGCTGAGAAACAACCGGGTCAACTACCTCGCCCTCACCCCCGGAACGTCGTTCGATCTCCGCAGCAGCATGGGTACCGCCGAGGAGCGCGTCGTGCTCTATCACTTACTGCAGCGCGTGTGGCCAGATTCAACCAAGGCGCCCATGAACCTCCTGCAGGGCTTCGTCAGGAGAACGGACAACTTCCGCTGGCAACTCCAGGACTTCGAGCGCTGGGCGCAGCTTGACGAAAAACTCGCCAACGCCTTCATCGATCGTCTGCGCGAGGAAGGCGACGGATTTCGGGACCGGTACGACGGT
The DNA here is from genome assembly GCA_963664635.1 of Pseudomonadales bacterium. GTDB lineage: Bacteria > Pseudomonadota > Gammaproteobacteria > Pseudomonadales > Azotimanducaceae > VXNE01. The sequence goes on from OY761542.1 coordinate 4,714,414, forward strand.
CTTTGCCGGCGATTCCGCCAGGCGCGGCCACGAATCCCGTGGCGCGATCGCGAACCGCAGATCGCGTTCATAGGCCATTTGCGCTCTATCCTGGCCGAGGTCTGCGTCACCGCGCTCGAGCCCGACCTCGTGATCCTCGACGAGTTCCAGCGCTTCAAGGGCCTCCTCGACGGCGAAGGCCCGGCCGGCGAACTGGCCAGGCGGCTCTTCACCTACTCCGACGAAACCTCGGATGTGCGGCTCCTGCTGCTCTCGGCAACACCTTACCGGATGTACACGGTCCACCACGAGAACGCAGAAGACGATCACTATCGGGACTTCCTCAGGACCGTCGAGTTCCTTGAAGGCGAAACCGGAGGCCCCAGTGACCTCCGCCCGCTCCTGGACGAGTACCGGCAGGCGATGTACCGGATCGAGTCCGAGACCGAGCCGCTCCAGCGGATCAAGGCGCGGATCGAGAGGCGACTCCGGCGCGTCATGTCGCGGACGGAACGGCTCGGGTCGTCCGGCGAGGCGGACGGCATGCTGCGCGAAGTCCCCGCCACGGGGATTGCACTCACGGCGGAGGACGTGGGGGACTTCCTTGCCCTCGAGAAGATCGGACGCGAAGTAGAACAGCCGCAGGTCCTCGACTACTGGAAGTCGGCGCCCTACGTCCTCAGCTTCATGGACGACTACCGACTGAAGACCGATGTCGCGGATAGACTGCCGCTGTCTTCGGAGGACAACCTCGCACAACACCTGACCAGCGGCGGACGGGTGTCCCTGTCATGGGACGACGTGCAGGCTTACGCGCGCCTCGACCCCGCCAACGCCCGACTGCGGAGCCTGCTCGAGTGGTTGGAGCGATCCGCCGCCTGGCGACTCCTCTGGGTGCCGCCGTCTCTGCCTTACTACGCCGAGTCGGATCCCTGGCGACGAGCCCGCGAGGAGAACCTCTCGAAACGTCTGATCTTCTCGACCTGGCAGGTGGTGCCCAAGGCGATCGCGACCATGGTCAGCTACGACGTGGAGCGCCGCGTCTTTCCGCGATTCGATTCCTCGATCCAGAACACCCCCGAGGACCGCCGCCGGAGGGGGCGATTGTTGCAGTTCGCATACTCGGACGACCGCCTCACCGGGATGCCCGTACTCGGCATCCTGTATCCGAGCCCGAGCCTCGCTGGGGTGGGAGACCCAGCGCTCGCTCCGGAGAACGCGAATACGCTGGACTTCGCCGTGGCCTCCGCGCGGGCGGAACTCGAACGCGATCTCGACCCGCTCACGAAGCCCTATCGTGACAAACCGCGCGAGGACGAGAGTTGGTACTGGGCCGCGCCGATCCTGCTGGATATCAAGAGCCACGGCGAGTCGACCCGAAACTGGTTCGCCCGGCCGGACCTTGCAAGCAAGTGGACCGGCGCGGAGCAGGACGACGACGAGGCCTCGCGGTGGGCCGAACACGTCCAGGAGGCAAAGAAGCTCGTTGACGCGCCCTTTTGGGGCGCCCTGTCTTTCGGACGGCCCCCCACGGATCTCGCCGAGGCGCTAGCCATGAGATCCGTCGCCGGGCCGGCAACGAGCGCCCTGCGGGCCCTGACGCGGACATCGGGGCCCGAGGCGCGGGCGGCGATCAGCGCCCGTGACGCCGCGGGGCGGATCGCCTGGAGTTTCCGCAAGCTGTTCAATCTCCCCGAGGCGACGGCGCTGATCCGTGGCGAGCAGCCCGCGGACGAGTACACACCCTATTGGCGACAGATCCTCGACTATTGCGCCGCGGGCAACCTGCAGGCCGTCCTGGACGAGTACGTCCACACCCTCCGGGATCTCGAGGGACTGTTCGCCGCCACCGACGAGGAAGCGTGGAACAGCCTGGCCGTGGCCGTATCGGAGGCGCTGTCACTGCGCACCGGCGTTCCACGCGTCGACGAGTTCCGGGCCGCCGACGGAACCGTAGCCATCGAGCGTCGCCGGATGCGCAACCATTTCGCCGTCCGCTTCGGCGCCCAGGAGAGCGACGGCGGTAGGGCGGTCGCGCACGAAGGTCAGGTGCGACAGGCCTTCAACTCACCTTTCTGGCCCTTCGTCCTGGCATCCACCTCCATCGGACAGGAAGGACTGGACTTCCACGCCTATTGCCACGCAATCATGCATTGGAACCTGCCCTCCAACCCGGTCGACCTCGAGCAGCGCGAAGGCCGCGTGCACCGTTACAAGGGCTACGCCGTTCGCAAGAACGTCGCGATGCAGCACGGCGCCGCGGTCCTCCGAGACGGTTCGCAGGACCCATGGCACGCCCTGTTCGAGGTGGCTCGAAAGCACTCGTCGGCGCGCCGTGGACTGATGCCATATTGGCTCTTCCCGGCCGAGAACGGCGCGCACATCGAGCGGCACGTACCTGCGCTCCCTCTGAGCCGCGATGCATCTCAGCTCGAAGCCCTGAAGCGCTCCCTCGCCGTCTACAGAATGGTATTCGGGCAGCCGCGGCAGGATGATCTCATGGCGTTTCTGCTGGAGCGGTGCAGTCCAGACGTGCTGGCAGCCGTCGGGCCGCTACTGCGGATCGACCTGTTGCCCGGGCTCAACGAAGGCTCCTGAAGCGCCGCCGGCGAGGGCCCCGCGGCAATGGGACATCCGCGCGGGTCAACACCGCTTCAACGCGTCCTCCACCCGACTTGCGAAGCACCCAGCCTCGGGCGCATCTTCCATTCACCCCGGCACGTCGCGGCGCCATTTCGTCGGGTTGGCCATCACCGGATCGAGCAACGACAGGTCCCCCGCCTCGACGGTGTTGCCTCGCGGGAACGGCGGGCCGGTACCGACGCCGATGCCCTCCAGTACCCGCGCGTCCTGGTAGTAGCAGCCGTACACCTCCGCCAGCAGCCGCTGAAACGACTCCGGCCGCGCTTCACTGAATGCCCTCACCCGCTCATGGCGCGTCGCGGGCGGCTCGTCAGCGAACGCTGCATCGAACGCCGCCATGATCTCGCCCAGTTCGGGCAGGAAGTCGGCGGCGTTGCGGGCGACGTACCCGGCGATGTCCAGCTCGCCCGCGCTCGGCATGACGCCGTCCTCGCTGGCCGGCAGGAGCGTGTCCGCGAGCGCGCCCAGGATGGCGCGCTCCTCCGGGGTGAACGGTGCGTCCGACGCGATCAGTCCATCGTTCATGTGGCGCGCCTCAGTCGAACAGGGTGGCGAGATTCTTCTTCATCGTTTCCGCGACGTAGAGCGCCAACGCCTGGATGGTGCTGGTGGGATTCACGCCCCCGGACGTGACGAAGACGCTGCCGTCGACGATGAAGAGGTTCTTCACGTCGTGGCTGCGGCCCCGGGAGTCGACCACCGACGTCTCGGGATCAGTCCCCATCCGGGCCGTGCCGAGCAGGTGCCAGCCGGCGATGCGCGCCGGCCCGCCGCCCACGACTTCGACGGCGCCGGCGGCCTCCATGACTTCCTTCCCCCGGGCCACGCCGTGGTCCAGCATCCGGCGGCTGTTCTCGCTCAGCGTGTAGGTGATCTTCGGCGAGGGTATGCCGTCCGAGTCCGCGAGTTCGGGGTCCAGAGTGACGGTGTTGTGCTCCTCCGGCAGGTCCTCGCACAGAATGCCGATGGTGGCGGTGTGATCGAAACGCCGCCGAAACGCCTCGTGGTGCTCGGGGCCCCAGGGAATGTCGCCGGATGCCGCCCCCTGCATCGCGGTGGTCCACGGCCAGGCGCCGCCACGGACGATCTGCATCATGTAGCCGCGCACGAAGTCCCGTTCCGGATCGGTCTCGTAGAACTGGTTGCTCAGCATGCAGCACCCCTGAGGGCCCATGTGGCTGTCCAGGCGCTCCTCGAAAAGTCCCCCCACGAAGCCCGCGGGGTGGAACATGAGATTCCGGCCGACCTGTCCGCTCCGGTTGGCGAGGCCGTCCGGGAACCGCGGCGAGGTCGAATTCAGCAGGATGCGCGGCGTCCCCACGCCGTTGCAGGCGAGCACGACCACCTCCGCGCGCTGGTGACGCTCCTCCCCGTCCGCGTCGTAGTACACGACCCCATCCGCCATCCCCTCCGCATTGACCGTGATCTCCCGGACGCGGCACCGCGTCCACAGCTCGACGCCCTTGCGCAGCGCCACCGGCCAATACGTGATGTCCGTACTGGACTTGGCCCCCTGCGCGCAGCCCGAGGTGCAGGGCCCGAGGTTCTTGCACTGGTCCCGCCCCTCGTAGGGCCGGGAGATGATGGCGCTGTCCGCGGGCCACCAGTGCCAGCCGAGCCGATTGAAGCCGCGCGCGACGGTTTCCCCGAGGCGCCCGAGCGGCAGCGGCGGCAGCGGCGGCTGCTTGGGCGGATAGGACGGGTCGCCCGCAAGTCCCGAGACGCCCATCATGCGGTCATTCTCGGCGAAGTGCGGTTCGAGCGTGTCGTAGCTCACCGGCCAGTCGTCGGCCACGCCATCGAGGGTGCGCACGCGGAAGTCCGACGGATGCAGCCTGGGAAAGTGGGCGGCGTAGAGGATCGTGCCGCCCCCCACGCCGTTGAAGTTCACCACGGAGATCGGGGACTCGTCGTTGTTGATCGGGTAGTCCGTCTCGCGCCCACGCACATTGGGGTCGATGTGGTCCGGCCCGGTCAGGCGCTGCTCCCAGTCCGGGAAGTTCGTCGGGTAGTCCGACGGGTTCGTCCAGTCACCCTGCTCCATGCACACGATGTGCATGCGCGTGTCCGCAAGGCTCCACGCGACGGCGGCTCCCGAGGCGCCGGCGCCGATGATCAGGACGTCGACGGGGTCGTTGCTCGGGCCGGGCATGTCACTCCTCCGTCCATGGGCAGGGCGCACCGAGCTTAAGGACGCCTTCCGTACCGGTCAATTCGGCGTTGACTTTCGGCGTTGACCTTCGGCATTGACCTTCGGCATTGACAAGGGGCGACATGCCGGCTTGTATCGTCTGCAGTCATTGTCCCCCAACCTTGTGAGCAAAAGAGCACAATCGTGAAATAGTGCTTTGCCGCTCATACCGCCCAAGTGGAGGAAACATCCATGCCATACCGGACGACATTTCCCGTCCTGCTGGTTGGGCTCTGCATGGCGTACGCGTCCGCCGGGTATGCGCAGCCAGTCGAGGAATCCGATCCGGCGCCCGAGACCGACGCGGCGGCCGAGGCCGCCGCGGAAGACCCGTCTCCCGAGGCCGGTCCCACCGAGGAGATCGTCGTCACGGGATCCCGCATCCGTCGCAACGAATTCTCGAGCGCGTCCCCGATCACCGTCATCACGAGCGAGACGTCCGCCCTCGCCGGCCTGCTCAGCTCCGCCGACATCCTGCAGACTTCGACGGTCGCCGCCGGCCAGCAGATCGACAACTCGTTCTCCGGGTTCGTCACCGACGGCGGACCGGGCGCGCGGTCCGTTTCCCTGCGCGGTTTGGGCGCCCAGCGCACGCTGGTACTCGTGAACGGCAAGCGGTGGGGGCCGTCCGGCGTACGCGGGACCACCAACTCCGTGGACCTGACCGCCGTGCCGAGTTCCGTCGTCGGCCGCTACGAGATCCTGAAGGACGGCGCCTCCTCGATCTACGGCGCGGACGCCATCGCCGGCGTGGTCAACGTCATCACCCGCGAGCGCATCGAGGGATTCCAGCTCAACCTGCAGGGCGCGGCACCGCGCCGCGGCTCTCCGGAGGACGTCGGTGTCGACGCGACCTGGGGCACGGTCGGCGACACCTGGTCGTTCAACATCTCGGCGAACTACTCGAACACCCGGGAGATGACCCGCAACGACCGGGACTGGTCGCGATGCGACATGCGCCCGCGCCGTACGGACCAGGACGGCGACGGCGTGATCGACAACACCCATCCCGAGACCGGCGAGCTCCTGTGCTTCGGTTTCCCGCACGGTTTCGCCGTCTCGCCGTTCGGCTGGGCGCGCTACGAGCCGAGCCTCGGGGCACCGCATCCGAACCATCCGCACTTCGATCCCGGCATCGCCGGCTTCGGCATCCCCTACTTCACGCGGGTTCCGCTGCACGGAACGGACCCCCGGGACGGCGATCCCTTCTTCGACAACGAAGGCGCCTTCTACCGCGACGAGCGTGGCCCGGGGGTCTACCAGCTCGTGCCCGACATCGAGCTCTACTCGGTGACGTCCTTCGCCGACCGGGATTTCGAGATCGCCGACCGCGGCGCCAACGCGTACTACGAGTTTTTCTACAACCACCGCTCGTTCGAGAGCTCGTCCGGCTACCGGCAGTTCTTCCCGAGCGTACCGAGGACGAACCCCACCAACCCGTTCGGCGTCCACGGTCCCCTGGCCGGCTTCGGAGGGTTCAACGTACTGCCGGTCCTGCCGACCTACGAGCTCCTCGACCCCTACAGCAGCGTCGACGTCGACCGGGTCAACCTGTTCGTCGGGCTCACCGGGGACCTGACCGAGTCCTGGAGCTACGACGCCCACGTGGGCTATAGCTGGTCCGAGGGCACGTACGGAGGCGAGCAGTTCCTGGACGATCGCGTGCGGGCTTCGCTCAACGCGACGCTGGACGCGAACGGCAACCTCGTCTGCGCCGACAACTCCATTGCCGGGTGCGTACCGGCGAATCTCTTCACGGAGGACGCCCTCCTGCGCGGGCGGCTGCCGGCCGAAGTGCTGGACTTCCTCACCCACGACGCCGAGGGCGAGACCACGTACAAGAGCTACCAGCTCGCCGGCTACGTGACGGGCACGCTGTTCCAGATGCCGAACAACGAACCCGTCAGCGCCGTGTTCGGCCTCGAGTACCGCAACGAGGACATCCACGACGCGCCCGACCCGGAGGGACGGCGCAACAACTACTGGGGGTTCACCTCCGCCGGGATCACCAGCGGGGACGACACGGTCACGGAGCTCTTCACGGAGATCGAGGTTCCGCTGGTGCGGGGCGTCCCGCTGGTCGAGGAGTTCACCGTGAATGCGTCCGGGCGCTGGACGGACTACGACTCGTACGGCGACGACACCACCTACCGGCTCGCCGTGGACTACCAGGTCGGCGCCGAGGTGCGGCTGCGCGGCACGTGGGGCACTTCGTTCCGCGCGCCGGACCTCTACGAACAGTTCCTCGCCAACCAGCGGGGATTCAACTCGGGGTTTGCCGACCCGTGCGTGAACTATGGGGAGTTGTACGAGCCCGGGGACGTGGTGTACGACAACTGCGCCGCCGAGGGACTCCCGCCGGACCTCGGATCCGAGGGCGTACCCAGCATCGAGAGCATCATCGGGGGCAATCCCGGTCTGCTGGCGGAAACGTCGGACTCCTGGACGGGCGGGGTGGTCTACCAGCCCGCGGCGATCGGCCTGTCGGTGGCGGTGAGCTGGTTCGACATCGCGCTCGAGGAGACCGTCTCCGACCCCTCGGTCGGCTATGTCCTCGGCACCTGTTACACCTCCGCCGGTCGCTCAAGCGCCTGGTGCGACCGCGTAGGAGCGCGCGACCAGATGGGCTTCATCACCGAGGCCGACGCGTCCCTCGTCAACGTCGGCAAGCGCGTCAGCCGGGGTTACGACATCGACTTCCTGTACGAGAAGGAGTTCCCGACGTTCGACCTGACGGTCGACGGCACGGTGACGCGTCTGAAGGAACACCGCGTGGAACTCTTCGACGAGGTCTGGGACAACGTCGGGCACTGGGGATATCCGGAATGGTCCGCCGCACTCGACCTGCGCATCGACTACCGGGACTGGACGGTCTTCTGGCGCACGAGCTTCATCGGCGACACGGCGGAGGATCCGGTGTTCGACCCGGACACGACCAACAGCGACCGGGTGCACGTCACCAAGGACAAGCTCTACCACACCGTCTCGGCACGCTGGCGCAATCCGGACTGGGACGTGATCGCCACCGTGCGCAACGTGTTCGACAAGGATCCGCCGGGCGTCGGGGACGGCGTGCCCCGCAACGAGACCAGCCGGATATTCAACACGCTGCCGGGCGTCGGCTACCCACTTTTCGGGCGCGTCTTCGTCGTGCAGGTCGCGCGGCGCTTCTGAGACATGAAGCACCGCCTGATCCCGCCAGTCGTCGCGGCGGTCGTGTTCTCCCTCGCGGCCGGCATGCCGGCCGCGGCCGAGCCCATCCCCATGAGCGCCTGGATTCACGATCCCGTGATCGACAGCGTGGACGTGAGCCCCGATGGCAAGCGACTGGTCGCGCTTACGCTCGCCGACGTCAACGCGCCGCCCGACGTCACCGTGTGGCGGACGGAGGACCTCTCCGCCCAGCCGCTGCGATTCCGGCCTCCGGACGTGAAGGCGCGCGCGGTGTTCTGGCTGAACGACGCGCGGCTGCTGGTCGTCGGGCGGCAGAAATTCGACATCCGCGCCGGGGGGCGCCCGACCCGCTGGTTCCGGGAGAAGGCCTACCTCTACGACGTACCGGGTGACGGGAAGGGGACGGAGCTGTTCCGCAACCGGGACATCTTCGGCGTGCGCATCTTCAACCTGCTCCCGCAGGACAAGGACAGGGTGCTCGTCGAAGTGACCAACCTCGAGTTCGCCGCGGACCTCTACGAAGTCGACCTGGAGAGCTACAACTCCAAGCGCATCTACCGCGGCGCCAGCAACCAGGCCATCTTCGGCGACGTCCGGGGCGCCGTGCGGGGCCGGCAGGAAATCGAGGGCAGCGGCGACGACATCCACATCCGCTTCTCGTACCGCCACCCCGAGACCGACAGGTGGGAAGAACACCACAGCCTCTACGCCGCCCACAGGGAAGGCATGCAGCCCGTCGGCTTCGACCCGGACGGGCGGCGCGTGTACATGCGCGACGACACGGGGCGCGACAAGGCCGTGATCCGTACCTACGACCTCATCACACGCGAGCTCGGGGAGCCTCTTTTCGGCGGCGGCAACATCGAGGCGGCCGGGATCATGACGGCCACCAATCCGGAGGACTTCGGACAGGTCGTGGGCTTCACCGGCTTCGCCGCGGGGATCGTGCGCGAGTACACGGAGCCCAAGCGCAGGTCGTTGCAGGAACGGCTCGCCGCGGCGCTCCCGGCAGGCATGGTCCACCAGTGGGTGTCGATGTCGGACGACCTGACCGTCATCGTCGTGCGCTCTTCGGGCCCGCGCGAGGCCGGCCTCTACCACCTGCTGGTCAACGGCAGCCAGCTCGTCCCCCTCGGCCGCAGCTTCCCGCACCTCGTGCCGGAGAAGCTCTCGGACATGACGTTCGTGACCTACGAGGCCCGCGACGGCATGGAGATCCCCGCGTTCCTGACCATTCCACGCGAGGGCAAGCGGCCGTTTCCCGCCGTCGTGCTGCCGCACGGCGGCCCGTGGGCCAGGGACTTCCTTGGCTGGGATCGCTGGGCCCAGTTTCTGGCCAACCGCGGCTACGTCGTGCTGCAGCCGCAGTACCGGGGGTCCGAGGGGTTCGGCCAGGCACTGTGGCGCGCGGGAGACCGGGAGTGGGGCCAGAAGATGCAGGACGACAAGGACGACGGCGCACGGTGGCTGGTCGAGGAGGGCATCGCCGCCGCCGACCGCATCGCCATCTTCGGCTACTCCTACGGCGGCTACGCGGCCATGGCGGCGAGCGTCCGGCCCGACTCGCCGTACCAGTGCGCAGTCGCCGGCGCCGGGCTGTCGGAGCTGCGGACATTCGACAAGATCACGTTCCGATCGCCGTTCAACCGCGAGTACCAGAACCCCACGATCGGCGGCCTGTCGCCCCTCGACCACGTGAAAGAAGCGACGATCCCGATCTACATCTTCCACGGCGACCGCGACCAGCGCGTGCCCATCGAGCAGTCGCGCAAGTTCGCCAACGCGTTGAAGCGCGCCGGGAAGGACGTGAAGTACGAGGAGATCGTGGATCTCTGGCACAGCCTGCCCTGGTGGCCGCAGCACCACCTCGCCATGCTGTCGTCGCTGGAGGACTACTTGGCCAACGACTGCGGGCCCGGCGGGCTGTAGGGGACGGGCTTGTCCCGTCCCGTCTCGATTGCGTGCATGGCCTCGACACGGGCGACGACAAGCGTCGCCCCTACACCTCGCGTCGCCGGGGCAGGGCGGTGTAGGGGACGGGCTTGTCCCGTCCCGGCGCGACCTGCGGTCGCACCCCTACGGGCCGCGCATGGGCCCCACCGGCGGTGCGTCGATGAGCCCGAGTCCAACCCGGGCGCGCTGGCGGATGTAGTGCTTCAGGGCCTCCATGTGGGCGTCCGAGAGGCTCGGGAAGCCGGGCATGCCGTTCTCGACCAGCGTCCCTCCCCGCACGATGTCCTCGAGCGCCCCATCGGAGAGCATGATGGGAGACGCACGGAGATCGGGGGCGGCGCCACCCGAAATCGCTTCGAGCCCGTGGCAGATCAGGCAGTTGCCGTACACCTCCGCACCGTAGAGGGCCGTCGCGTCGTCGATCTCGAACGCGGGATCGGCCAGGGGCGCCGGCGGGGCGGGCGGCGGCGAGGCGGGCATCTCCGCTTCGCCTTCGAGCGAGAACGCCAGCACGCGGCGCGGATGAGCCCCGTATGCCCAGCCGAGCTCGTAGCTGTCGTTCGAGCCGCTGACGGCATACACCGAACCCCACCCGACCAGCAGCGCGATGTACTGCCGGCCGCCGATCGCGTACGTGATGGGCGGAGCGGCGACCCCGACCCCCACGGGCTGCCGCCACAGGACCTCGCCCGTCGCCGCGTGGTAGGCCACGAGATCCCCCTGGGGGGTGCCCTGGAACACCAGGTCCCCGGCGGTCGTCAGCGTGCCCGGATTCCAGGAGATCTCGAGCGGCACTTCCCACACCTGTTCCTGCTTTACCGGATCCCAGGCCTGCAGCGTGCCCTTCGGCTGCCCCGCCGCCGGCTCCACCAGCAGGCCCAATACGCCGAGGCCCTCCTTGGGCACGGGCGCCTGCCAGTTCGGAGACTTCCAGAGCGCGATGTCGATCCCGTCGTCCGAGAACGAATACGTTTCGTGGATCGTGGGGATGTAGACTAGGCCGTGCTCGGGATTGAAGGCCATCGACGGCCAGTTGTGCGCCCCGAGGGGCCCGGGTGCGACGAGCACCGGGCCGCCGTGGGGATAACGGGCGCCCGGCATCTCCACCGGGCGGCCCGTCTCGAGGTCCACGTGACTCGCCCAGTTCACCTCGGTGATCGGTTCGGCGGAGATCAGCCTGCCGTCGCTCCGGTCGATCACGTAGAAGAAACCGTTCTTCGGCGCGTGCATGAGCGCCTTGACGTCCCGGCCGCCGATCCGCAGGTCCGCCAGGACGATGTCCATGTTGGAGTTGTAGTCCCAGGTCTCGCCCGGCGTCGTCTGGTAGTGCCAGCGGTACTCGCCGGTGTCGGCGTCGAGGGCGAGCACGGAGCACAGGAACAGGTTGTCGCCCCCGCCCGGACTGCGGATCTTCTGGTTCCAGGGAGACCCGTTGCCGGTGCCGATGTAGACGGCGTTGAACTCCGGGTCGTAGGTCATGCCGTGCCACGAGTTGCCGCCGCCCCCGACGTTCCACCACTCGCCGGTCCAGGTCTCCGCCGCCATCTCCATCGCGGCGTTCTCGAAGCCGTCGGCGGGGTTGCCCGGGACGATGTAGAACCGCCATGCCTGCTGCCCCGTCTCCGCGTCATAGGCGGTGACGTAGCCGCGCGCCGGGCCATGCTCGGTACCGCCGTTGCCGATCAGCACCTTGCCCCGGAACGCCTTCGGCGCCCCGGTGATGTACATGGCCTTGGACGGGTCGATGGTGGTGGCCGTCCAGACCTCCCTGCCCGTCGCCGTCTCCAGTGCGATCAGGCGCCCGTCCACGGTCCCGAAGTAGACCTTGTCGCCCCACAGCGCCATGCCCCGGCTGCCGTGCACGAAAGCGATGCGCATCCGGTGGGCCGCATGCTTCGTCACCTGGGGGTCGTAGGTCCACAGGAGTTCGCCGGTGACCGCATCCACGGCGCGGGCGATGTTGCGCGAGCCGACGAAGTACATCACGCCGTCCGCCACCAGCGGCGTGGAGACCAGCCCCACCGCGTCCGGCAGGTCCAGGTGCCAATCGAGCTTGAGTTGCGCGACGTTCTCGCTGTCGACCTGGTCGAGCGGAGCGAAGCGCTGCTCGTTGTGGTTGCGGCCGTAGGTGAGCCACTCGGCGGTGTTGTTCGCGTCGGCGATCGCCGCATCGTCGATGGTGCGGGCATCCGCTCCGCCGACGCACGCCATCCCCGAGGCGCAGAGCACGACCCACGCTGCCCGATTCATGTGAAACCCCTCCCCGATCAGCCGCAAGTGACGCTACTGCTCGGACTTGCGGGTGTAAAGCCCCGTGGCCGCGAACCTCCCACGGGAACCCGCGGACACCCGCCGGCGCGAATGACGCCAATCCACCCTCGCTGTAAGCTGCCGAAGGAAGAGGTGCGGGCGCCGCCATGCTCGATCCGGATGACGTTGCACGTCAACTGCGACTCGGCGAAGACAGCCGTTGGGCGTTCAAGCAGGTCGTCTTTGCCGGCGACCGGCCGACCCGGCCTCGCCAGCAGGAGCTCGCCGACGAACTCGCTGCTTTCGCCAACTCCAACGGCGGCGTGATGCTCTGCGGGGTCACCGACGACGGGGACCGTGCAGGGGCTGTCCCGCGCCCGCCTCGATGCGCTCGAGCGTCTGGTCGTCGAGGCTTGTACCGACGTCATAAAGCCGGCCATCGACATCGCAACCCACCGCCTGGAGGTAGACCACAAGCCGTTGCTGGCCATTCGCGTGGAACGGGGCTACGCGCTTCACGACAGCCCGGGAGGGAGCTATCGCCGTGTCGGCAGCTCCACACGCCGCATGACGAGCGACGAACGCCTGCGGTTGTCGGAACGGCGCTCCCAGGCCCGTTTCCTCTGGTTCGACAAGCAGCCGGTGCCGCGGACCGGATTCCGGACGCTCGACGAATCCCTGTGGAAGCCGCTCCTGAGCGCGGCGGGCCGGTCGGACCCGGAGACGGCGCTCGAGAAGCTGGCGCTGCTCACCCTCGACGAGGGCGGCGCAATGCGCGCGACTGTCGCCGGCGTGCTGCTGTGCGCCGCCGCCCCGCAGGAGTGGCTGCCCAACGCCTGCATTACGGCCACCCTCTACACGGGCAACGATCGCGCCTCCAGCCAGCTCGACGCGCAGGACATCGCCGGTCCGTTGCCACGCCAGGTCGCCGACGCGATGACCTTCCTCATGCGCAACATGCGGGTCGGGGCACACAAGAGTCCCGCGCGCACCGAGCTGCCCCAGTACAGCGAACAGGCGCTTTTCGAGGCCGTCGTCAACGCCGTCGCCCACCGGGACTACTCCATCGCGGGCAGCCGCATCCGACTGTCGATGTTCGCCAACCGTCTCGAGATCAACTCTCCCGGGGGACTCCCCAACAACCTGACGATCGAGGGGATGGCCGCGCGGCAGGCGACACGCAACGAGGCCATCGCTTCGTTGCTCGGCCGCGTGCCCGTCGCCAACATTCCCGGCTCCAGCGCAAGGCGGTTCTTCATGGAGCGTCGGGGTGACGGCGTGCCGGTCATCATGCGCGAGACGCAAGCTCTTGGCGGCAAGCTGCCGACCTATCTGCTGCACGACGAATCCGACCTGTTCCTGACGATCCCCGCGGCGACCACCGAGCCGTCTCCCGCCGCGGTGACGGTGACGGTGCGTCAAGGAGACCGTCCGGTCGCCGGCGCGTCCGTGCTGGCCCTGTTTCCGAACGCCACCTACCAGCAGGGCACGACGGACGCCCGGGGCGAAGCCGCCCTGTCCCTGTACGCGACGCACCTGCCCATGACGGTTTTCGTTGCCGTTCCGAACTGTCGGGCGCATGTCGAGCGTGGCTGGACGCCGGCGCTCGGCGCCCTTGCGGTCCCGCTCGCGCCGCGGCCCGGAGGCGGAGCCATCGTCTTTCCCGAGGCCACGGGTACCGTTCCCGGATTGCGCGGCCGACTCAATCCCGTCAGGGACGACCACGACCGAACGTATCTCTACGCGTCGAACATCGCCATCAACGGCGGCGAAGCGCAACCGGTGCACTTTCGTTTCGGAGAAGAGATGCGGCTAACCGACGCCGACGGCCACGACATGGCGGTTCGGGTCACGGACATCGTCGGGCGCTCGGCGCTCGTCGAGTACCGAGCCTTCCCGAGTTAGACAACCCACCGCGAACCTCCGTACACTCCCCCGCCGGTGTCAGTGCCTTGGGGGAGGACGATGGGACCGCTGAACGGACTCCGCGTGATCGAGCTGGCCGGGATCGGGCCCGGGCCTTTCTGCGGGATGATGCTCTCGGACATGGGTGCCGAGGTCATCCGCATCGACCGGGTGAGCAACGCCACCGCCCCGCCCCGGGATGTGCTGGCGCGCAACCGCCGCTCCATCGCCGTCGACCTCAAGCAGCCCGAGGGCGTGGAACTCGTGCTGAAGCTCTGCGAGACCGCAGACGGGCTCTTCGAGGGGTTCCGGCCCGGGGTGACCGAGCGACTTGGGCTCGGGCCCGAGGACTGCATGGCGCGCAACGAGCGGCTCGTGTACGGGCGCATGACCGGCTGGGGTCAGGAAGGCCCTCTCGCCCACGCCGCCGGCCACGACATCAACTACATCGGCCTGGCGGGGGCCCTGCACGCCATCGGCGAGGAAGGCCAGAAGCCCGTGCCGCCGCTCAACCTGATCGGCGACTTCGGCGGGGGCGGCATGCTGCTCGCGTTCGGCCTGGTCTGCGGCATGCTCGAAGCGCAGCGCTCGGGCAAGGGCCAGGTGATCGACGCGGCCATGGTGGACGGCGCCGCCACCCTCATGGCGATGTTCTTCTCCATGGGCGACCGGTTCAGCGACCGCCGGGGCACGAACCTGCTCGACACGGGCTCGCACTTCTACAACACCTACGAGACGAAGGACGGCGAACACGTCTGCATCGGCTCCATCGAGCCGCAGTTCTACGAGCTGCTGGTCGAGAAGGCGGGCGTCGATCCGAACCGCTTCGGGCCCCAGATGGACACCGGCCAGTGGGGCGACTTCAAGGACGAACTGGTGGAGGTCTTCAAGACGCGCACGCGCGACGAATGGTGCGAGATCATGGAAGGCAGCGACGTGTGCTTCGCCCCGGTGCTGTCCATCTTCGAAGCACCCGATCACCCCCACAACAAGCACCGCGACACGTTCGTGGACGTCGAGGGCATCGTGCAGCCAGCCCCCTCGCCCCGTTTCAGCCGCACGGTGCCGAAGATTTCGCATGGCGCCCGCATTCCCGGAGAGGACTCGGGCGCCATCCTCGCCGATGCCGGCTTCAGCCAGGAGGACATCGAGACGCTGCGGGAGAAGAGCGTCATCCCCGCGGCCTGAACAGCGCCCGCGGCATGACAAAAGTGCCCGGGGGTCGCTCGCCGCGCCCGGGCCAGAACAAGACGACCGCGGCCGGCCGGGAAGGAGGCCGCCGCGGACGGCGAGAGAGGGATTGCGCCATGAGCGTGGAGTATCTGGATACGCCCGGGTTCCACGGCTTCCGGGTGCGCCGACAGATCGACAACAAGACCTACCAGGAGTACTTCTCCCTGAAGGAAGGCGGTCGGCGGATGCGGGGAGCCGCGCGGGCCAGGGTGCGGCAGGCGGCCGAGGACCGCGATGCGGAACTCGCCTCGTCCCAGCGCAATGCGCGGGTGCGCGCTGCGCGCGAAGTGCATTTTGACGACCGGGGCCGCGTGCGCGGCATCCTCTACCGTCGGAAGAAGGAGAAGAACGGCCGCACCACGCCGCTCTTCCAGATCGGCATTCACTCGACGCGCGAGGACCGGCTCGTCAACACCACCGTCTCCATCTGGTCTCACGGCCTCGACGAGGCCTGGCGACGCGCCATCGACTTCTATGCACGTCACAAGGAGATTCCCAGGCACTCCACGGCCTATCGCCGGCTGCTCGCGGGGCAACCGGACTACCCGGAACTCGCGGAGCGCTACGGACCGTTGCGTTCGCGCCGGCCGTCGGCGCCCGCCGTGAATCACGCCATCCCACGCCCACCGCGGCGCGCTGGCGCCAAGCCGTCGGCACGGTGAACCGCTACGCCGAGGCGTACCGGCACTCGCTCGACGCGCCGGAGGATTTCTGGCGCGAGCAGGCGCGGGACATCGACTGGTTCGAGTTCCCGACCACCATCCTGGACCGCGACGACAACGGCGCGTGGCGCTGGTTCCGCGGGGGCAAACTCAACACCGCCTGGCTGGCCCTCGACCGTCATGTCGCGGCGGGGCGCGGCGACGCCGTGGCCCTGATCCACGACTCCCCCGCCACCGGCCTGGTCCGGAAATTCACGTACGCCGAACTGACGCGGCGCGTGGCCCGCACCGCCGGCGGGCTCGCGCGCCTCGGCGTGACGCAGGGCGACCGGGTCGTCATCTACATGCCCATGGTGCCGGAAGCGGTCATCGCGATGCTCGCGTGCGCCCGGATCGGAGCCGTGCATTCGGTGGTGTTCGGAGGCTTCGCGGCGCGCGAGCTGGCCGCGCGGATCGACGACGCCGAGCCCAGGATCGTGCTCTGTGCGTCGTGCGGCATCGAGTTCGAACGCGTCATCCCCTACAAGCCGCTCCTCGACGAAGCCCTCGCGCTCGCCGAACACCGGCCGGACCATTGCGTGATCCTGCAACGACCGCAGGTCACCGCCGAACTGACCGACGGGCGCGACCTCGAGTGGCGGGACTGGGAAGACGCGAGCGCCCCGGCGGACCCGGTGCCGGTGGACGCCACGGACCCGCTCTACATCCTCTACACGTCGGGAACGACCGGCAAACCCAAGGGCGTCCTGCGCGACAACGGCGGGCACGCCGTCGCCCTCAACTACACGATGCACGCGGTCTACGGCGTGGACGCGGGAGACGTCTTCTGGGCGGCGTCGGACGTGGGGTGGGTGGTCGGGCACTCGTACATCGCGTACGCGCCCCTGATCAAGGGCTGCACGAGCATCCTCTACGAGGGCAAGCCCGTGCGGACACCGGACGCCGGCGCGTTCTGGCGGGTCATCGCCGAACACGGCGTGAAGTCGTTCTTCGTGGCCCCCACGGCCTTCCGCGCCATCAAGAAGGAAGACCCGGACGCCCGTCTCAAGGACGCCTACGACACGAGTTGCCTCGAGTACCTGTTCGTCGCCGGCGAGCGCCTCGATCCACCGACCTACCACTGGCTCAGGGACATCCTGCCGGGCATCCCGGTCATCGACCACTGGTGGCAGACCGAGACCGGCTGGGCGATCTGCGCGAACATGGCGGGCTACGATCTGCACGAGACCCGCGCCGGCAGTCCGAGCTTTCCCGTGCCCGGCTACGACCTGCGCATCCTCGACGACGGGGGCAGCGAACTCGGACCCGGCGAGGAGGGCAACGTCGTCGTGGCCGAACCCCTGCCGCCGGGATGCTTCCCCACCGTCTGGGGCGACCACGAGCGTTTCCTCGATGCCTACTTCCGGGAGTATCCGGGGTACTACCTGACCGGCGACGGGGGCTACCGGGACGCCGACGGCTACGTCTACATCATGGGTCGCGTCGACGATGTGATGAACGTGGCCGGGCACCGCTTGTCCACCGGCCAGATGGAGGAAGTCGTCGCCGACCACCCGGCGGTGGCCGAGTGCGCCGTGGTGGGCATCCGGGACGAAGAGAAAGGCCAGGTGCCCCTCGGACTCCTGTTGCTGAAGGACGGCGTGAACCTCGACCCGACCACGCTCGAGCGGGAACTCGTGCAGATGGTCCGCCAGGGGGTCGGGCCGTTCGCCAACTTCCGGCGCGCGCTCGTGGTCCCGCGCCTGCCGAAGACGCGCTCCGGCAAGATCCTCCGCCAGGTGCTGCGCCGGATGATCGACGGCGATCCGTACGTGACCCCCTCCACGATCGACGATCCCGCAATCCTCTCCGAGATCCAGGAAGTCCTGGTGGCCGCGGGGGTGATGCCCAGGTCGTAGGGGCGACCCTCGTGGTCGCCCGTCCCCGCCCTTCGTGACCGCCCGTCCCCGTAGCCGCCCGCAACCGACCCTCGCACCCCCCGGAGTATGATCCCGCCACGGCAACGCTCGGGCGTCAACATGCTGCAGCGATCCTTCGACCATCTCCGCTGGTTCGTCCGGACCCTGGTCCACCAGTTCTTCGAATACCGCTGCATGCACAGTGCGTCCGCGCTGACGTTCACGACCCTGCTCGCCCTGGTCCCGGTGATGACCGTGACCTACGTGTTCCTGTCCGCCTTCCCGGAACTGTCCGTGCTCGGCAAGAGCGTGGAGGCCTTCGTCTTCGACAACTTCGTTCCGGAGGCGGGCGCGGCGGTCGCCCGGCAGCTCTCCGCGTTCTCGGCCGAGGCCGCTCAACTCGGCGTGCTGAGCTTCGCCATGGTGCTGGTGACGGCCATCCTGGCCCTGGTCACCATCGAGGAAGTGTTCAACGTCATCTGGCGCGCGCCGGCGCCCCGGACGGGCGTGCAACGGCTGCTGGTCTACTGGGGCGTGCTGAGTTTCGGGCCGCCGCTCCTGATCGGCGCGCTACTGGCCACTTCCTACCTGTACGCCCTGCCGCTGGTCACGGACCTGGACACCCTGGGCATACGCGAATTCCTGATCGCGACGCTGCCGACCCTCGCCATCACGGCCACCTTCACGATTCTGTATTTCGCGGTGCCGAACACGCCCGTGCCCTTCCTGCACGCCCTGCTCGGCGGCGTGCTGACGATGCTGCTGTTCGAGGCGGCCCGCTGGCTGTTCGCGGAGTTCGTCGTGCAGTCCGTGACCGCGGTGGTCTACGGGACCTTCGCGGCCGTACCGTTCTTCCTGATCTGGCTCTACCTCGTGTGGACCATGATCCTCGCCGGCGCCGTGTTCGTCCGCACCCTGTCCCTGCCGCCGGAGCGCGCCACGACCCGGCGGGAGCCGCGCGTCCTGCAATGCGCACGCGTGCTGGCGATGCTGAACGAAGCGCACCGCGACGGGACCTCCGTCAGCCCCGACGCCGTCATCGCGCACGCCGGGCTGAACGCGGAAGATCGCCAGGGCATCTTCGAGGTGCTCGAGCGCGAGAAGTTCGTGCAACAGACCGACAAGGGCCTGCTGACCCTCGGCCGGAGCCTCGCGACCGTCACGCTGTGGGATCTCTACCGCCAACTGCCGGAGGCCCTGGACCCGGGCAGCCTGGAGGCGGCTTCCGGCATCGACGCCGTGGTCGAGCGCCTGCGGGCGTTCGCGGAACTCGGCGCCCGGGAACTCGACGTGAGCCTCGACGGTGTGCTCGCCCGGTCGTAGCGCGACCTGGCGGTCGCGTTGGGAGTTTCGCGGTGCGAAACTCCTACGTCGACGCATAAGCTTCGCGCCAGCGCAACTTGGACCTGTCCGTCAGGATGGGCTGCGACTGTCAGGTCGCGCAGCCGGGATGGTCGCCGCGCTGGCGTTCCTGCTGGCCGGCTGCTCGTCCGACTCGACGCCCCTGGCCGACGGCACGAGTACGAAGTGGTCGCACTGGAACGGCCGCCCCATCGTCATCAACTACTGGGCCGAGTGGTGCGCGCCCTGCCGCCACGAGATCCCGGAGCTGAACGCGCTGCACCGCGAACGGACCGAGACCGGCGCGGTCGTGCTCGGCGTCAACTACGACGGCATCACCGGGGCGCGACTCGGGGCACTCATCGAGCGGATGCAGATCGAGTTCCCCGTACTGGTCGAGGACCCCATGGACCGCTGGGGTTATGCGCGTCCGGGCGTCCTGCCCACGACCATTATCGTGGCGCGGGACGGGGGCGTCCGCGACATCCTGGTCGGGCCGCAGACGCGGGACAGCATCCTCGCCGCCCTGCGGGGGCCGGCGCGGGAGACGCCTCCTTCGGATCCGGCCAGCGACGTGTCCGTATAGGGAGCGATTCTTACAGTACGCCGGAGCCGATGCGCCGCAGCGCGTCCGCCACCGCGACGCGGTCGCTGTCGGGGTCCTCGCGGCGCCGGAGTTCCACGACCCCGTCCCTGAGTCCCCGCGCGCCCACCGTGACGCGACGCGGGATGCCGATCAGGTCGGCGTCGGCGAACTTGACCCCGGGGCGTTCGTTCCGGTCGTCCAGCAGCACCTCGAGGCCCGCCGCCAGGCCGGCGTTATGGAGGGCATCCGCGACCTCGCGCACCTCCTCGGACCGGCCGTAGTCCAACGCCACGACATGCAGGTCGAACGGCGCCACCGACATCGGCCACACGATGCCGGACGCGTCATGGCACTGTTCCACGATCGCGGCGATGAGTCTCGACACGCCCATCCCGTAGCAGCCCATGATGAGGGGGACCTCGCCCCCCGACCCGTCCTGCAGGGCGAGCCGCATCGCGTCCGAGTACTTCGTGCCGAGCTTGAAGATGTGTCCGACCTCGATGCCGCGCGTGAACCGGAGCACGCCCTGGCCGTCCGGCGAGGGGTCGCCCGGCACGACGTTGCGCAGGTCGTGAACGTGCGCGGATGCGTCCCGGTCCCAGTTCACCCCGGTGAGGTGAACGTCGTCCTCGTTGGCGCCACAGACGAAGTTGGCCAGGGCGGCCGCAGACTCGTCCGCGTAGACCGGCAGGGCGAGTCCCGCGGGGCCGATCGAGCCCACCGAACACCCCACGGCCGTTTCGAGCTCGGTGTCGGCGGCGAACGTGACGGGAGACGCGACGGCCTCCAGCCGGCCCGCCTTGATCTCGTTCAGTTCGTGGTCGCCCCGCAGCACCAGGGCGACCAGCGGCTCCCGCGCGCCCCGCACGACGAGGGTCTTCACGCACCGCGTCGGCGCCACGCCGAGGAACTCCGACACCTCGGCAATGGTCCGGCGCCCGGGCGTCGCGACGCGGGCGAGCGGCTCGGGTGCCGTCGTATCCCGCTCCGGCGACAACGCGCGGGCCTTTTCGACGTTCGCCGCGTAGTCGCTGTCCGGACAGTACGCGATGACGTCCTCGCCCGAATCCGCCAGCACCTGAAACTCGTGGGACTCGCTGTCGCCGATGTTGCCGGCGTCCGCCTCCACCGCGCGAAACGTGAGGCCGATGCGCTCGAGGATCGCCGTGTAGGCGTCGTGCATGTCCCGGTAGGTCTCCTCGAACGACGCGTCGGTGAGGTGGAACGAATAACCGTCCTTCATCAGGAACTCGCGCGCCCGGAGCAGGCCGAAGCGCGGCCGGATTTCGTCGCGGAACTTGGTCTGGATCTGGTAGACGTTCAGCGGCACCTGCTGGTAGCTGTCGACGACGCGGCGCACGAGGTCCGTGACGACCTCCTCGTGGGTCGGGCTCATCGCGTAGTCGCGCTCGTGCCGGTCCTGCATGCGCAGGAGTTCGGGGCCCATCACTTCCCAGCGACCGCTCTCGCGCCACAATTCCGCCGGCTGCACTACCGGCATCTGCACCTCCCGCGCGCCGCGCCGCTCGAGTTCTTCGCGGATGATGGCCTCCACCTTCCGCAACACGCGCAGGCCCAGCGGCAGCCAGGTGTAGAGCCCGCTCGCCAGTTGCCGGATGCACCCCGCGCGCAGGAGCAGCACGTGGCTCGGAATCTCCGCCTCGGCCGGAGTTTCCTTGAGCGTAGGGATGAGGGTCTCGCTGGCGCGCATGGGCTGTGTGGACCTCGGGCAAAGCGCAAAGGATATACACACCCGGGCTCGGCGTGTGGTCCAGCGGGTGCCAGCCGGCGCGCTTCGAACCGCCGAGTCAGGCGTGTTTTCGTCCGCCCGATTGATTATCCTTGCGCGCTTCCATCGAAACCGCGCTGGAAGATCCCAAGGTGCCCATCTACGAATACGCGTGCAGGGCCTGCGAGCACGAGTTCGAGACCTTGCAGAAAGTCAGCGAGCCGCCGCTGTCGGACTGTCCGCGATGCGGCGAGGCCGAGTTGCGCAAGAAGGTGTCCGCGGCCCGGTTCCGCCTGAAGGGCGGCGGCTGGTATGAGACGGACTTCAAGTCGGGCGACAAGAAGAACCTGGCCGGCGGTGCGGGAGACAAGGACTCCCCGGCGACCAAGGACGCCGCCTCCGATTCGAACGGCGGCAAGGCGTCCTCCGCGGGTTCAGGCGACGCCGCGACGCCCAACGGCAAGAAGGCCAAGGCCAGCGAAACCTCATCGGGTTCGTCCGACTAGGCGCGTCGCCCGCGGCGACGCGGGCTCGTTGATTCAAAACTCGGGATCGTCCGGAGGACTTTCAGACGTGGCCATGCGCACCCATTACTGCGCCGCCCTCACCGCGGCCGACGTCGGCGAACGCGTGGAACTGACCGGCTGGGTACACCGCCGGCGCGACCACGGCGGCGTGATCTTCCTCGACCTGCGGGACCGGACCGGCATCGTGCAGGTCGTCTACGATCCCGACGAACCCGAGAGCTTCGAGACCGCGGACCGCGTCCGCAACGAGTATGTGCTGCGCGCCACCGGGCGCGTCCGGCGGCGTCCGCAAGGCATGGTCAATCCGGACCTCGCGACGGGGGAGATCGAGGTGCTCGGGGCCTCCCTCGAGATCCTGAACGCCGCCGAGACACCGCCGTTCCAGCTTGACGAGTACTCCCGGGCGGGCGAGGACATCCGCCTGCGCTACCGCTACGTGGACCTGCGCCGGCCCGAGATGCAGGAACGCCTGCGCCTGCGGGCCCGGGTGACCAGCCACGTCCGGCGCACCCTGGAGGAAGCGGGCTACCTCGAGATCGAGACGCCCACCCTGACCCGCGCGACCCCGGAGGGCGCGCGCGACTACCTCGTGCCGAGCCGCACGCACCCCGGCGCCTTCTTCGCGCTGCCCCAGTCGCCGCAGATCTTCAAGCAGCTCCTGATGATGTCGGGCTTCGACCGCTACTACCAGATCGCCCGCTGCTATCGCGACGAGGACCTGCGCGCGGACCGGCAACCCGAGTTCACCCAGATCGACGTCGAGGCTTCGTTCGTCACCGAGTCCGACATCATGGAGCTCACCGAGGGCATGCTGCGCGCGCTCTTCGAGGGCGTCCTCGGGGTGTCTCTCGCGGAGTTCCCCACCCTCACCTGGTCCGAGGCCATGCGGCGGTTCGGCAGCGACAAGCCGGACCTGCGCAACCCGCTGGAACTGGTCGACGTCGGCGACCTGATGCGCGCAGTGGACTTCGACGTGTTCCGCCGGCCCGCCAACGATCCGCGCGGCCGCGTCGCCGCATTGCGGGCACCCGGTGGCGCCGGCGTCCTGTCGCGCAAGGCCATCGACGACTACCAGGACTTCGTCGGCGGCTACGGCGCCCGCGGCCTCGCCTACATCAAGGTCAACGAACGCGCCGCGGGGCTCGACGGGTTGCAGTCGCCGATCCTCAAGTTCCTCGGCGCCGAGGTCGCGGAGCAGGTCCTCGAGAGGGCCGGCGCACGGGACGGCGACCTCGTCTTCTTCGGGGCGGACCGCGACCGGGTGGTCAACGACTCGCTCGGCGCCCTGCGCCTGCGGCTCGGCGCGGACCTCGGGCTCGTCGAGGACCGCTGGGCGCCGCTGTGGGTCACCGACTGGCCCATGTTCGACGAGGGGCGCGACGGCGCGCTGACGCCGGCGCACCATCCTTTCACCATGCCGCGGTCCGTCGACGAGCTGGCCGCCGATCCGGCCCGGGCGCTGGCGAAGGCGTATGATGTGGTGTTGAATGGAGTCGAGCTTGGCGGCGGATCGATCCGGATCCACGACATCGCAACGCAGCGCAAAGTGTTCGAAGCCCTGAATATCGGCCAGGAAGCCGAAATCAAGTTCGGCCACCTGCTGGATGCACTGAGATACGGCTGCCCGCCGCACGGCGGCATCGCCCTGGGGCTCGACCGCCTGGTCATGCTCATGGCGGACACCGACGCCATCCGCGACGTCATCGCCTTCCCCAAGACGCAGACCGCCTTCTGCCATCTGACGGCCGCGCCCGCACCCGTCGACGCCGCTCAACTGCGCGACCTGCACCTGCGCGTGAGCAAGGCCTCCGCGTGAGCCTCCGCGTGAGAAAGGTCAGGTAGGGGGTCATGGCCGGCCATTCCAAGTGGGCCAACATCAAGCATCGCAAGGCCGCCCAGGACGCGAGGCGCGGCAAGCTGTGGTCGAAGCTCATCCGCGAAGTAACCGTCGCCGCCCGGCTCGGCGGCGGCTCCACGGCGGACAACCCGCGTCTGCGCGCGGCGGTGGACACCGCACTCGCGGCGAACATGCCGAAGGACACCATCGAGCGCGCCATCCAGCGCGGCGCCGGAGGGCAGGACGGCGCCGACGTCGAGGAACTCACGTATGAGGGCTACGCGCCCGGCGGCGTGGCGGTGCTCGTCGAGGTGATGACCGACAATCGCAACCGCACGGTCGCCGGTGTCCGCCACGCATTCAGCAAGCACGGCGGCAACCTCGGGACGGACGGTTCCGTCTCGTACCTGTTCGCGAAGAAGGGCGTGATCGTCTTCGCCCCGGGGGCGGACGAGGACGCCATCCTCGACGCCGTACTCGACGCCGGCGCCGAGGACGTGGAGACCGGCGAGGACGGCGGCGTCGCCGTGACCACCGCACCCGAGGACTTCGGCGCCGCGGTCGACGCGCTGCGGGCAGCGTCCCTCCCCCCGGACCATGCCGAGGTGACCATGGTGGCCGCGAACGGTTGTCCCGTGAGCGCCGACGCGGGGGCCGGCGTACTGCGCCTGATCGACGCCCTCGAGGACCTCGACGACGTGCAGAACGTCTTCACCAACGCGGAGTTTCCCGAAGAAACGCTCGCCACGGGAACGTCCGGCGGCTGATGCGCGTGCTCGGCGTCGACCCAGGCTCCAGGACCACCGGCTACGGCCTGATCGACCGCGAGGGACCGCGCGTGTCCTACGTCGCGAGCGGCTGCATCCGCACCGGGGGGTCCGACTTTCACGCCCGCCTCGCCGAGATCTACCACGGGATCGAGACCGTCATCGACGACTACGGTCCCGCCGAGGTCGCCATCGAGGAGGTGTTCGTCGCGCGCAACCCGAGTTCCGCGCTGAAGCTCGGGCAGGCGCGCGGCGCCGCCATCGCCGCGGCGATCGCGCATGACATGCCGGTCACGGGCTACGCGGCCCGCCGCGTGAAGCAGGCCGTCGTCGGCACCGGACGCGCGACCAAGCACCAAGTGCAGCACATGGTGCAGGCCGCCCTGGCACTGAACGAATCGCCGGCGGCCGACGCCGCCGATGCCCTCGCCGTGGCGCTCTGTCACGCCCAGTCGCGCGGGACGGCGGGGCTGCGCGGATGATCGGCCGCCTGCACGGCCGCATCGCCGCCAGGGAAGGGAACGTGCTGCTGGTAGACGTCCAGGGCGTCGGCTACGAGGTCGAGGTCACGACGGTCACGGTCGCCTCGTCCGGACCCGCGGACACCGCCGTGGAACTCTTCACCCATCTGGTCGCGCGCGACGACTCGATGACGCTGTTCGGGTTCCGCTCCCTGGCCGAACGTGCCCTGTTCCGCGTACTCGTCAAGGTGAACGGCGTGGGACCGAAGCTCGCGATGACGGTACTCGGGGCGCTGCCCCCCGAGGAACTCGCGCGCTGCGTCGCGGACCGGGATACGCGCCTCCTGACCAGGGTCCCGGGCATCGGCAAGAAGACCGCCGAACGCATCGTCATGGAGCTGCAGGACCGGCTCGACGACATCCCCGTTGCCGCGGGCGCCGCACCGGTCACGGCCGACCGTGAGGCGGCGGACGCCGTCAGCGCGCTGGTCGCCCTCGGCTGGCGGCCCGCCGAGGCGCGCAAGGTCGTCGAGTCCGTGCACGTCGACGGCGAGTCGACGGAGGACCTCATCCGCTCCGCGCTCAA
Source organism: Pseudomonadales bacterium (assembly GCA_963664635.1). Lineage (GTDB taxonomy): Bacteria > Pseudomonadota > Gammaproteobacteria > Pseudomonadales > Azotimanducaceae > VXNE01. Next base: position 4,740,136 of record OY761542.1, read on the forward strand.
GCGGATGGGCGGCCGCGAGAGTTCCGAACCCGCGGCATGACCATCGAGCGCGACCGCATCACCGCGGGCGAAGCGGCGCCGCCCGACCGTTCCCCCGACCGCGCGCTGCGCCCATCCCACCTCGCGGACTACGTCGGCCAGACCGCCGTCAAGGAACAGATGACGCTGGCCATCGCCGCGGCCCGCGCGCGCGGCGAGGCCCTCGACCACACGCTCATCTACGGGCCCCCGGGACTCGGCAAGACGACGCTCGCCCACATCGTGGCGCACGAGATGGAGGTGCAGATCAAGGCGACGTCGGGACCCGTGATCGAGAAACCGGGCGACCTCGCCGCGATGATCACCAATCTCGAATCCGGGGACATCCTGTTCGTCGACGAGATCCACCGGCTCTCCCCCGTGGTGGAGGAGATCCTCTACCCCGCCATGGAAGACGCGGAGATAGACATTCTGATCGGGGAAGGCCCGTCGGCCCAGTCGATCAAGTACCGGCTGCCGCACTTCACGCTGATTGGCGCCACGACGCGGGCCGGCCTGCTGACCTCGCCGCTGCGGGACCGCTTCGGCATCGTCCAGCGGCTGGAGTTCTACACGGTCGGCGAACTGACCGAGATCGTCACGGCGGCCGCGGCGAAGCTCCAGGTGGCGACCGACGCCGACGGCGCCCTTGAGATCGCGCGACGATCGCGCGGCACGCCGCGCATCGCGAACCGCCTGCTGCGGCGGGTGCGCGACTATGCCGAGGTCCAGGGCGACGGCCGCATCGACGCCGCGGCCGCCGGCCGGGGTCTCGACATGCTCGCGGTGGACGACCGCGGCTTCGACAGCATGGACCGCAAGCTGTTGCGCACCGTAATCGATCACTTCCAGGGCGGGCCCGTGGGGCTCGACTCCATCGCGGCCGCGGTGAGCGAAGAACGGGATACCATCGAGGACGTGCTCGAACCCTATCTCATCCAGCAGGGCTTCCTGGTGCGCACGCCGCGCGGTCGCGTCGCGACCGACAGGGCTTACCATCATTTCGGCCTGAAGAAGGCCGCCGACGGCGCCCAGAGCGCCCTGGACCTTTCATGACGGACGCACGTGCCTGAACAGCTCTCCATTCTCGAGATCGTCGTCAGCGCGAGCCCGCTCGTGCAGTTCGTCATGCTGGTGCTGGCGCTCGCGTCGGTCGCCTCCTGGGTGATGATCTTCCAGCGCTGGTTCGCGCTGAACCGCGTCCGGCGCCAGATGGACGACTTCGAGGAGGAGTTCTGGTCCGGCGTGGACCTCAGGGAACTCTACGGCGAACTGGAGCAGGATCCCGAGAGTCTCAACGGCAGCGAGACCGTGTTCCTGGCCGGTTTTCGCGAGTTCCTGCGGCTCTCCGAGCAATCCGGCGCGGATCCGGACGCCGTGATGCAGGGCGTGCAGCGCGCGATGCGCGTGGCGCTGACCCGCGAGGAGGAGTCCCTCGAGCGGCACCTCGCGTTCCTCGCAACCGTCGGCTCGACCAGCCCCTATATCGGCCTGTTCGGGACGGTGTGGGGGATCATGAACGCGTTCCGCAACCTCGCAAACATGAGCCAGGCCACCCTCGCGTCCGTGGCGCCCGGCATCTCGGAGGCCCTGATCGCCACGGCGATGGGACTGTTCGCCGCCATACCGGCGGTCATCGGGTACAACCGCTTCTCGGCGCGCGTCGAAGGGCTGATGAAGCGCTACGAGGCGTTCGCCGACGAGTTGACCAGCATCCTTTACCGCGCATCGCACAAGACCTGACCACACCGACCGAAACCCCATGGCCGTTCGCCGCAAACCGATGTCCGAGATCAACGTCGTGCCGTACATCGACGTCATGCTCGTGCTGCTGGTGATCTTCATGGCCACGGCGCCGCTGTTCACCCAGGGGGTGGAAGTCGACCTGCCGCAAGCGCCGTCCGAAGCGCTGCCGGAGGAAGACGACCCGCTGGTCGTCAGCGTCCGAGGCGACGGCGCGATCTTCCTCAACATCGGCGTCCGCTCGGACGACGAGAAGGGCCGCCGCGTCACGATCTTCTCCCTCGAGGACCAGGCCACCCGCGTCATCGGCGCGCGTCCGACGGTGCCGGTCTACGTCCGCGCCGACCGCGAGATCGAGTACGGCGAGGTGGTCAAGGTCATGACCGTCCTGCAGAAGGCCGGTGCCGAGAGCGTGGGCCTGATCACCGACCCGCCGGACCTGTCGGGATGAACCCGTGCTGACGCTGCGCGACTACTTCGGGCCCGTCGTGCTGGCGCTGTTATTGCACGCCGGCGCCGCGCTGGCGCTCGTGCGCGGGTGGACGCCCGAGAGCGAGGACGCCCGCGTCATCCGGCCCGACATCGTCAACGCCACCCTGATCGTGCTGGATCCTCCGAAACCGAAGGCTACCCGCCGGCCGCCCGCGGTTACGCCGACACCGGCGGCAACACCGCCGACGGAGCAGGCGGTGCCCAAACCCGAACCACCGAAAGTGGACCCGGCGGAACGCGAACGTCAACAGCGGGAGGCGGAGCGCGCCCGGGAAGAAGCGGCCCGCCAGAAGCGGCTGCAGCAACTGGCCGAGAGCGCGTTCAACGACGCGCTCGCCCAGGAGGCCATGGAACTCGCCGGCAGCGCGCGGACCGACGCCGCGCTCAGTTTCGTGGCGGGCATCTACCAGGCCGTGGTCCGCAACTGGTCGAGGCCGCCGTCCGCGCGCAACGACATGCAGGCCGAACTGCTGGTCGAACTGATCCCGACCGGCGAGGTGGTGTCCGTGACCCTTGTCGCGTCCAGCGGCAACACCGCATTCGACCGTTCCGCCGAAGCGGCGGTGCGCAAGGCGCGGCGCTTCCAGGTGCCGGACGACATCGGGCTCTTCGAAGCCCGCTTCCGTCAGTTCACACTGCTGTTCAAACCGGAGGACCTGTTACGTTGAACATCCGCAGCCGCTGGCGGGCCGTGGCCGCCGCCACCGCCCTGACGCTCACTTGGTCGGCGTCCGGCGCCGGCGAAAAGATCATCATCGACCAGGGATACGACGACCAGACCCGGATCGCCGTGGTCCCGTTCGAAACCGCCGGGGGCGACGGCGCCGGAATCGCTCCGGTCGTCTCCTTCGACCTCGCGCGCAGCGGTCAGTTCGATCCGCTGCCGCCCGAGAACATGCTGTCCCTGCCCACGCGCCCCGAACAGGTGTTCTTCCGGGACTGGCGCGTCCTCGGCATCGAGTACGTGCTCATCGGACGGATGTGGGAACTCGGCGACGGCGAACTGGCGACGGCCTACCACCTCCTCGACGTGTTCAACGAGCGCGAGCTCCTCTCCGGACGGCTCGCCGCGCCGGCCACGAAACGCCGGGACATCGCGCACCGCATCGCGGACGAGGTGTTCGAGCAGATCACCGGCATCCCCGGGGCGTTTTCCACGAAGATCATCTACGTCCTGGCCCTGGACGCCGGCACGTCGTACGCGCGCTACCGCCTCGAGCTGGCCGACTCCGACGGCGAACGCGCACGGACCCTGTTCGATTCGGACCAGCCCCTCCTTTCCGCGAGCTGGTCGCCGGACGCGCGGCGCGTCGCGTACGTCTCGTTCGAAAGCGGCCGTCAGGCCGTCGTCATCCAGGACCTCGTCACCGGCGAGCGCAACCGCATCGCCGAGTACCGGGGCCTGAACGGCGCGCCCGTGTTCTCGCCGGACGGCAACCGCCTGGCCCTGGTGCTGTCCCGCGACGGCAATCCGGAAATCTACGTCAAGGACCTGGCCAGCGGCGCGCTCCGGCGCGTCACGCGCTACCCGTCCGCCATCGACACCGAGCCGAGCTGGACGCCCGACGGCAACGGGCTGATCTTCACGTCGGACCGGGGCGGGCGCCCGCAGATCTACCAGATGGACCTGGCGACCTCGATGGTCGAGCGGCTGACCTTCCAGGGAGACTACAACGCCCGCGCGCGGCTGCTGCCCGACGGGGAGCACCTCGTCTACGTCCATCGCCGGCAGGGGACCTATCACATCGCCTGGCAGGCGCTCGAACGCGAGGACGTGCGCGTGCTGACGCAGACGTCTCTCGACGAGTCGCCCTCCATCGCCCCCAACGGCACCATGCTGATCTACGCGACGCAGGATCGGGGGAGGGGTATACTGGCCGTCGTGTCAATCGACGGTCGCGTAAGGTACCGGTTGCCGTCAGCCGAAGGCGACGTGCGGGAACCGGCCTGGTCGCCTTACATCGATGCCTTGTCCCCGTCGAGTGGCTACTAGGAGAACAGGAGACTGAGAATGACACAGGCAAGGTCCACGCACGGCTCTCGACCGCGGTTTTCCCTGTTTGTCGTGCTTCTGGCCGGCGGGGTCCTGGCAGGTTGCGCGGGGTGCACGACTCCGGCGCCGGATCCCGTGCCGATTCCAGAGGAACCGGCCGCGCCCACGGTGGAGCCCACCCCCGATCCCGAGCCGATACCGGAGTTCAACGAGGCCGGCAATCCTCTGGATCCCGAAAGCGGGCTTCCGCTCTCGCGCACGTTCTACTTCGACTTCGACAAGGCGGTCATCAGGCCAAGCGATCTGCGCACCCTCGAGCGACATGCCGACATGCTGAGGAGACACCGCGACCGCTCGCTCGCGATCGAGGGCCACTGCGACGAACGGGGCACCCGCGAGTACAACCTCGCCCTCGGCGAGCGACGCGCCAATGCCGTGCGGAGCTTCCTGATGTCCGACGGCGTGCGGGACTCCCAGATCGAGACCGTAAGCTACGGGGAAGAGCGTCCGGCCGATGTCGGCCACGACGAATCCGCCTGGAGCAAGAACCGTCGGGCCGAGTTGATCTATCGGTGACATGAGCGGCCACCAACGCCGCTGCAAGTCCGCGAGCGCGGCCATCTCGGTCGCGCTCGTCGTTTCGCTCTCCGCGCTCTCCGCGCTCTCGGCGCTCTCGGCGAGAGCCGCTGCCCCTGTCGAAGAATCCGTCGGGGCCATACCCGCCGCTCGCGCCGCACCGCCTCCCAGGGAGGACGTGTTCGAGGAACGGGCCCCGGCGAGGACGGAGTCCAGCGAACGGGCGCGGATGTTCCATCAGTTGCAGGTCCTCGCGGAAGAAGTCCAGGCGCTCAGGGGCGCCGTCGAGGAGCAGCAGCATCGGCTGGACCTGCTGGCCCGCGACCAGCAGGAACGCTACCTCGGCCTCGACCGCCGGATTTCCGCGCTCCAGAGCGGCGTTCCCACGGCCGCGCCGCCGCCGCGCCCGGCAGCCCGGGATCCGCAGCCCGTCGATACGCTGCCCCGCACCGGGGGAACGGAGGCGGACGCGTATCGCAACGCCTACGCGATGCTCGAGCGCGGCCAATCCGATGCCGCGGCCACCGCCCTCGAGAGCCTCATCGAAGAGTTTCCGAACGGCCAGTACACGCCAAACGCGTTCTATTGGCTCGGGCAGCTCCACCGCCGCGCCGGGCAGCTCGAAGAGGCACGCCAGATGCTGGTGCAGGTGATCACGCTCTACCCGGACCACAACAAGGCGCCGGACGCCCTGTACAACCTCGGTGTGGTGTACGCGGAACTCGGTGACGCCGCGCGCGCCCGGATGTACCTCGGGCGGGTCCAGCAGCAGCATCCGGATTCCACCGCCGCCGGGCTGGCCAGAACCTACGCGGCGAACCTGCCTTAGCCGCCCCGCCTGTCGGCGCGGCGCCCCGTTTCGGCTCAGCCTACTGTCGTGAAATCTCTACGCGTCACCGAGATCTTCCAGTCCCTCCAGGGGGAGTCCCGGACGGCGGGCATGCCGACCACGTTCGTGCGCCTGACCGGGTGTCCCCTGCGCTGCCAGTACTGCGACACGGCCTATGCGTTCAGCGGCGGGAAGCTCATGCCCCGCGCGGATGTCGTGGAGCGGGTCGCTGCGTTCCCCGCGACACGGGTCACGGTCACGGGCGGGGAACCCCTGGCCCAACCGGCGGTGCACGCCCTCATGACCGCGCTCGCAGACCTGAACTATGCAGTCTCCCTCGAGACCGGAGGGGCCATCGACGTCGCGGGCGTGGACCCGCGCGTGTCGATCGTCATGGACCTCAAGACCCCCGGCTCCGGCGAGTCGTCACGCAACCAGTACGCCAACATCGAGCATCTCGGCGCCAAGGACCAGGTCAAGTTCGTCATCTGCGACGCCGCGGACTACGCTTGGGCGAAGGCGCAGTGCGGCCGATGGGACCTCACCGAACGCGTGGGAGAAGTGCTGTTCTCCCCGTCCGCGTCCGAGATGCCGCCGGCGCGGCTCGCGGAGTGGATCCTGCGGGACGGCCTCGACGTGCGCTTCCAGGTGCAGTTGCACAAGGTGCTTTGGGGCGACACGCCCGGCCGTTGACGCATGGCTACACGCCCGCCGGCGGTCGTCCTGGTCTCGGGCGGCCTCGACTCCGCGACGACGCTGGCCATGGCCGGCGCGTCGGGTTTCCGCTGCTTCGCCCTGTCCGTGGCCTACGGGCAGCGCCACGGCGTGGAACTCGACGCGGCGCGGCGCGTGGTCGAACGCCTGGGCTGCGAATCGCACCGGACCGTTCCCATCGACCTGTCGGCCTTCGGGGGCTCCGCGCTGACCGACCCGGACATCGCCGTACCGGAAGGAGCCACCGAGGGGATCCCCGTCACGTACGTCCCCGCCCGCAACACCGTTTTCCTGTCCCTCGCCCTCGCCTGGGCCGAGACTCTCGACGCCCGCGACATCTTCATCGGGGTGAACGCGGTGGACTACTCCGGGTACCCGGACTGCCGGCCGGCGTTCGTGGAAGCCTTCGGCCGGCTTGCGAACCTCGCAACACGGGCCGGCACCGAAGGCGGGCGCTTCACGATCCACGCGCCCCTGATCGAGATGACCAAGGCCGAGATCATCGCCCGGGGCACGGCCCTGGGCGTCGACTACGGCCTGACGATCTCCTGCTACCAGCCGGACAGCCACGGACGGGCCTGCGGGCGTTGCGACAGTTGCCGCATCCGGCGGGCGGGCTTCGCGCAGGCGGGCGTCGTCGACCCGACGGCGTACGCCGACTGAGCGGCCAGCCATTGCCGTAACAAACGGGAGCATCCCCCATGGGAGCGAGCACACTGGAAGAGCGGATACAGCGCCTGGAAGACATCGAGGCCATCAAGGGTCTCAAGGCCAGATATTGCGCTTATTGTGACCACGACTACGATGCGGACGGCATCGCCTCGCTGTTCGTCCGTGAAGGCGCCTGGGATGGCGGGTTCATGGGCGTCTTCGAGGGTCGCGAGGCCATCCGGAGTCACTTCGCCAGAACCAGCAGCATCATGGGGTTCGCCATTCACCACGTCACCAACCCCCTGATCGACGTGACAGGAGACCGTGCGACCGGCCAGTGGTACCTATGGCAGCCGTGTACGCAAACGATCAAACGCGACAAGGCGCTGTGGCTGGCGGCCCGATACCACGAAACCTACGCGCGCACGGACGAGGGATGGCGCTTTGTCGAGATGATCGTCAGCCCGCGCATGTTTGCGCCCTACGAGCAGGGCTGGGCCGAAGTGCCGTTCATGGCTGGAGGACCCAGGGACGAGTAAACGGCTTGTGACACGCGTATACGAAGCCCTTGCGAGCGCGTCTCGACGCAATGCCCGCCGGGCAGAGGGATGGCACGCAACGCATGCTCCGCGCCGGCGACTACCTGGCCGAGCACATGCAGGACGCTCCCACGCTCCTCGTGTTCTGTTTCAATCCAGCCAACATGGCAATCACCGACGCCGATCTCGGCCGACCGTCGGTCGTGGGCGGTGGCTCGGTTTACCCGCCCATGCAGAACGCGATGCTGGCTTGCCGCGCGGAAGGATTGGGTTGCGTGTTGACGACCCTGTTGTGCTACCGGCCCCCGTGCTGAAGGGGCATGGCCCCATACGTCGAAAGCCGGTAAGCAAACTGACCTATCTCGACGTGTGGGGCGAGGGCTACGATCCCACGACCTGAGGCCGGCGGCTGCGCCTCGCGACCGGCCCCTGCCGCGGCGCCCATCTTTGCCGTCTCTTCACCGGCCGGCCGGCGCGCCCGACAGCCGCACACGTGCTTGTTTTCACCGCTCTTCGGGAGCCGGAGCGCCGTTGCGGAATTGCGGTATGGTGCTCGCCGGTGCTTCGGCCTCGAGCATCGCGTTGCGGCTGGTGACCGCCTTAAAGCGTAGTATCGGACGTCCGGCGAGCTGCGTGAGATGCACGACATGGGCGACGGTGAGAGCTTGTCCCGGGCGCACGTCCGAATCGCCGGCCGGGTCCAGCGCGTGGGCTTCCGGTTTGCGACGATGCTCGAGGCCGAAGCCAGGGACGTGCGCGGCTGGGTCCGCAACCTGCCGGATGGGCGCGTGGAGGTCGTCGCGGAGGGTGCGCCCCCGGCGGTCACGGGCCTGGTTGACTGGTGCCGGACCGGCCCGCGGCACGCACGCGTCTTCGATGTCGATGTCGCCTGGGAGTCGCCTCGGGACGAACCACCCGGCTTTCACGTGACGTGACCATGCTCGTTCCATTGGCCGGCACACCAGACCCGGGCACCGACGTGGTCGGTGGCAAGGGCCGGGCACTCATCGAATTGACGCGCAACGGATTCAACGTTCCGCCCGGAACGGTTCTCACCACGGCGTTCTTCGCGCCATGGATCGACGCGGTGCAGACGAGTGCCTCGTGGCAGGCCTTGGCGAGCGGCTACGCGGCATCGTTGCGCGAACCGGGCCGTCGTGAAGGAGTCGTCGAACTCGCAGAGACGGTCAAGGCGGAGGCAGCCGCGCTGGCACTGAACGGCGCGCAGCGGGACGCGCTTGCGGCCGTGCGCGACGAATTCCCCGACGGTGCCCTGGCCGTGCGTTCCTCCTCGCCGGAGGAGGACCTTGCCGGTGCCTCGTTCGCCGGCCTCTACGATACCGTGCTCGGCGTCGAGGCGGCGGACCTCGAAGGCGCCGTGCGGCAGTGCTTCCTTTCGTGTCTCGATGGCCGCGTGTTCACCTACAAGCTGAACATGGGCTTCACCGATCCGCGACCGGCGATCGCGGCGGTGGTCCAGCGCATGGTTGCGAGCGAGACCTCCGGCGTCGCGTTCTCGCTCAACCCGCTCACCAACGATTACGACGAAATGCTGGTGAATGCCCATCGCGGCCTGGGCGAAGCCCTGGTGGCGGGCGAGATCACCCCCGACGCCTACGTGGTCGACAAGGTCTCCGGTACCGTGCTCGAAGAGCGGCCATCCTCCCCGGCGGTAGGCGGCTGTCTCGACGTCGCCGAACTCGATGAACTGTTGTCCGCCGTCAGCCGGATCGAGTCGCGCTACGAAAGCCCGATGGACGTCGAGTGGGCATTCGCGAACGCGGTCGACGGGCGCCGCCTGCACATCCTCCAGGCCCGCCCGATCACCGCCTACGTGCCGTTGGCGACGGAACTGCAGACCGCGCCCGGCGAACAGCGATGCTTGTACATCGACCGTGCGCTGACCGATGGGCTGACCATGAGCGGCCCGATTTCGCCGCTCACCAACGACTACGCCGAGCGTGGGGTGATGCTCATGCTCGACTATCTGGTCGACCTCCCGGAGGATGCCGACCTCGTGGCGGGCGGCCTTTGCCTCAAGGGTTCGCGCATCTACTTCAACATCTCGCCGTACATGCACCTGATGGGCAGCCGCGAGGCGTTCGCGCGCCAACTCAGCCAGATGAACATGCTGCTCGCGGACATCCTGGGGTCCGTGGACATGGACCGCTATCGACCGGACCGGCCGCCGGACTTCCTGCGCTGGTGGAGCTTGCTCGGCCGTGCGCCGATGTTGCTTCGGCGGCTGCGCGCGGTGATCGGGGCGCTCATGAAGCCGATCTTCCGGTACGAGCGCTTCCGGCGCGACTACGACCGGGCGCAGGCCGAGTACGATCGCTGGCTCGCCACACCCGTCGACCACGACCAACCGCTGGACGACTTCCTGTTCGACCTCTTCGTGGAGTGGGGTCGTGTCACGCTAGCCGCAACGGGACCTTCCCTGGCCGTCTTCTACTACGGCGGCACCGATGTCGTGAACAAGCTGATCGACGCCGACGACCCGGCCCAGGTCGCGCTGGCCGACGCGATCCGCCGCGGCTACCCGGACGACCTGATCGTGCAGATGGGCGTCGCCATGTTCCACCTCGCCGGGCAGTTGCCGGTCGAGTTGGCCGAGAACCTGGACGAACTGGCCGCACGCCTCGAGCAACGCCGATTGCCGGAGTCATTCCTGGCCGACTGGGATGCGTTCATCGCCCGGTTCGGCTGCCGGGGGCCGTTGGAAATGGAACTGGCCAATCCCAAGTACGCTGACGACCCGCGCGTGGCCCTGGCACAGATCGCGCCGATGGCCACTTCCCGGGACAGCTTCGATCCACGCGCCGTGCAGGAGCGGCTGGTGGCGGAACGGCAGGCAGCGTTTGCCGAGTTGCGGGCGGCGCTGCCGAAGCGCAAGCGCCGACGCCTGGATCGCGCCTACCGCAACATCGAGAACCACTACGACGCCCGCGAGCTGCTCAAGCACCACCTGACCCAAGCCAATGCGCGCCTGCGCGAACGGGTGGTGCGCATTGCCGACCAACTCGTCGACGCGGGCCGCCTGGACTCCCGCGACGACGTGTTCGAACTGACCTTCGCCGACCTGCAAAAGGCCGTCGACGACGCCGACTTTGACGTTCGCTCCCAGGCCGCAACGAGTGGCGCGTTCTATCGCCAACTGAAGCGGCAGGTACGCCACTTCCCGCATGCGATCGACTCGCGCGGTCGAATCCCGCGCCCCGAGCGTCGCGGGGACGATGCCTCGACGTTGCACGGCGGGGCAATGTCGCCGGGCGTTGCGAGGGGCCCGGCCAAGGTTCTCAACGATCCGTTCGAGCAAACCGTCGAGCCGGGCGACGTGCTCGTGGCCGTGACGACCGACCCGGGCTGGACGCCGCTATTCGTCAACGCCGCCGCGGTGGTGCTCGAGATCGGCGGCGAACTGCAGCACGGCGCCCTGGTGGCGCGGGAGTTCGGCAAGCCTTGCGTCGCCGGCATCGCCGACGTCATGAACCGGATTCGGAACGGCCAGACCATCGAGGTCGATGGCGCCGCGGGGACGGTGCGGATCATCCGCTGACGCGCAAACCCGGCGCGCCGAACACCCTGACGCTCCGCGCGGCCATGTCGCACGTGCCAGGTTCCTGCGGTGGGTATATGGTGGGCCGTCTGGGATTCGAACCCAGGACCAACGAGTTAAAAGCCCGGTGCTCTACCAACTGAGCTAACGACCCGCGCGCGGCGGTGCATTGTAGGGCCGCGCCCCCGAGGCGACAAGGCGGGTCGGACATCTCCGACATCTCCTCACGAGCTCCGGGTCGGCGCCGCCGCCGTGTGTGCGTTCGAGAGCGGGACGCCACAAGGGCGTCCCCTACATTCTCCGATTCAGCCCTGCCAGCTCGGCCATGAACCGGACGGCATCTTCCTGGTCCGTGCCGACGGTGAGGCCGCTGAATCCGGCGTCCACCCAGTCCCGGTAGCGCTTGCGGATGCGGTCCTTCGGACCGTACAGGGCCGCCTCGTCGATGAATTCGTCCGGCACCGCCGCCGCGGCCTCGTCCTTGCGCTGCGCCAGGTAAAGCTCCTGGATCCGCTCGGCCGCCTCGCCGAAGCCGCGCTCGACCATCATCTGCTTGTGGAAGTTCAGGCTCTTGTGGCCCATGCCGCCGACGTACAGCGCCGTGTTCGGCTTCGCCGCGTCGATCACCGAGCGCACGTCCTCGGTGATCAGGACGGGGACGCCCGACTGCATCTCGATGTCGTCGAGCGTCTTGCCGGCCTTCGCCGCTCCTTCGGCAAGCCATCGCTGCGCCCGGCTCACGTGTTCGGGCGTGTAGCGCAGCGGCAGCCAGCCGTCGGCGATTTCGCCGGTCAGCCGCACCATCGTCTCGGTACCCGTGCCGAGCCAGACGGGAATGTTCTGGTTCATGTGCAGCACGGACTTCAGGGGCTTGCCGATCCCCAGCGCGCCCTCGCCGGTGAACGGCAGGGAGATCTCGCGGCCCTCGTGCTCGACGATCTCCCGTGCGAGGGTCTTGCGGATGATCGAGACGTAGTCCTTCACCCGGTAGTACGGCTTGCCCCACGGCTGGCCGAACCATCCTTCGACGATCTGCGGTCCGGACATGCCGATACCGATGATGACCCGATCGCCGCCCGCGAGCGCGTCGATCGTCGCGGCCTGCATGGCGGCCATGACGGGCGGGCGGCCGGCGAGCTGCTGGATCGCCGTGCCGAGCCGGATGTGGCTGGTGTGGGCGGCGATGTAGGCGAGCGGGGACCAGGCGTCCGAGCCGTAGACCTCCGCCGACCAGACCGAGTCGTAGCCGAGCCGTTCCGCGAGCTGGATCTTCTCGATGGGTATCCGGATGTGCCGGCCGCTGTAGCCGACGTTGATGCCGAGTTTCATGTCCTTTCCGTCACGCCGCGATTCCGGACAGTGTACCGGCTTGGCTTCCACGACTGGCCGTCCACACCCCTTGCCGCCCGCCCGTGTGTTCCTCCAAACTCGCCCGATTGTCCCGGCAACGCACAAGCGAGGATTTCATGAGGCTGTCGACCCTGAGCCGCTCCATCGAAGGGAAGGTCGCGATCGTCACCGGCGCCGCGAGCGGCATGGGCCGCGCGACCGCACGCCTGTTCGCCGACGAGGGCGCCAAGGTTGCGGCCATGGACATCCACCAGGAGCCGCTCGACGAGGTGGTCCGCGAGATCGCGGAGGCCGGCTACCCGGTACGGGGATGGCAGCTCGACGTCTCGGACCGGGAGGCCGTGGACCGGGCGGTCGCAGAGGTGGCCGAGACCTTCGGGGGCATCGACATTCTCATCAACAACGCCGGCATCGGCGCGGGCGGACCGATCGACAGCGACGACTACGAAGCGATCTGGGCGCGCGGCTTCGATGTCCTGCTCACCGCGCAGATGCGCATGATCCGCGCGGCGTTGCCCCACCTGCGCCGCTCCGACGGCGGTCGGATCGTGAACATCGCGTCGACCGAGGGCCTCGGCGCCACGAAGTACGGCAGTCCCTACGCCGCCGCCAAGACCGGCGTCATCGGCCTGACGCGGTCCCTGGCCGTGGAGTTCGGCACCGAGGGCATCACCGTCAACTGCATCTGCCCCGGGCCGATCCGCACCGGCATGACCGCCAACATTCCCGAAGAGAGCAAGCGCGAGTACGCGCGGCGGCGGGTGGCGCTGAAACGCTATGCGGAGCCCGAGGAGGTGGCCCACGGGACGCTGAGCCTGGTCCTGCCGGCGGCGTCCTTCATCACCGGCGTGACCCTGCCGGTCGACGGCGGACTGACGATCAAGAACGCATGACCGAGGGCATCGCACCGCGGGGCGGGATGGGAACCCCCTCCGGTCGGGTGCGCTGGCCAGTCGTTCTCGCCTACGGCGCCCCGGGCGTCGGCGCCGGGTACATGTACCTGCTCGTCAACCTCTACGTGATGAAGTTCTCCACGGACGTGCTGCTCATCGCACCGGCCGTGATGGGGCTCATCTTCTCGGTCTCGCGGGTGTGGGACGCGATCTCGGACCCGCTGGTCGGCTACCTGAGCGACCGCACCCGCAGCCGCTACGGCCGGCGGCGCACCTGGATCGTCGGATCGATCGTCCCGATCGCGGCGGTGTTCGTGATGGTGTTCGCCCCGCCGGAGGCCCTCGGCAACGCGGGCCGCATCGCCTGGATGGCGACCGCGATCATCGGCTTCTACTCGGTGATGACGGTGTTCCTGGTGCCGCATCTGTCCCTCGGCGCCGAGCTGTCCGACGACTATCACGAGCGGAGCCGGCTGTTCGGAATGCGGCACGCCGCCTTCACCATCGGTTCGATCCTGGCGCTCGGGAGCATGCAGGCGCTCATCAACGCGGAGGAAGTCGGCGAGGCCGCGGTGCGCGAGGTTACCTTCACGCTCGCGATCCTCGCCTCGGCGGTGATGACGGCGGCGCTCCTCGGCTCCGTCCCGCTGCTCCGGGAGCGCGCCGACTTCCAGGGCCGGGTCACCGAGAAGCCGTTCCAGGCGTTCGCCGACGTGTGGCGCAACGTCCACGCGCGACTCCTGATCGTGGTGACGTTCATCGAGAACGTCGGCTCCGCAGCCATCGGAGTCCTGACGCTCTACGTCATGCAGTACGTGGTGGGGGCACCGCGGTGGGCGCCCCTCGTGATCCTCTCCTACATGGTGCCCTCGGCCGCATCGGTCCCACTGTGGCTGCCCCTGTCGCGGCGCTTCGGCAAGGTGCGCCTGTGGATGTTCTCGATGGTGCTGACCGGGGTGTCCTTCGGGGGCATGTTCGTGCTGCCGTTCCTCGACACCGTGGAGCCGCGGCTCGTCACGATCTTCGTGCTCGCCTTCTTCGCCGGCCTCGCCGCGGGCGCCGGGGGCACGATCGGGCCTTCCGTGCAGGGCGACGTCATCGACTACGACGAGCACCTCACCGGCGAACGCAAGGAAGGCTCCTACTTCGCCACCTGGAACTTCGTCTACAAGAGCGCGATGGGGGTGATGCTGGCGCTCACCGGCTTCGTGCTGCAAGCGACGGGCTTCGTGCCCAACCAGGAGCAGACCATGACCGTGCAGGTGGCCATGGTCTCGCTGTACGGTCTCTTCCCGCTCGTCTGCTACGCCGTCGGCGCGGTGCTCTTCAGCCGCTTCAGGCTCGACGAGCGGGCCCACGCGGAGATCCGCGCGCAGCTCGACCTCAAGACGACCTGACCCGCGCGGCGCCGGATCGGGCCCGCCCCGCGGTCAACGCCCGACGAAGTTGCCCGGCCGCCGTTCCGCGACGGCCCGCACGCCTTCCTTGTGGTCCTCGGTCTTCTGCAGGCGCGCCTGTTCGGCGTTCTCCCAGTCCGTGGCGGCCTTGACGGCTTCCGGCAACCCCTCGCGCATGGTGGCCCGCACCGACTGCACCGCGAGGGGCGCGCCCTCGGCGATCTCGGCGGCGAGGTTCTGCGCCGCCGCACGCAACTCGTCGGCGTCCGTCAGGATATCCGCGAGGCCCCACTCGTAGGCCGTCTCGCCGTTGATGCGGCGGCCGGTCTGGAACAGCAGGTTGGCCTTCTGCTGCCCGACGATCCGCGGCAGGGTGTGGGTGAGTCCGAACCCCGGGTGGAAGCCGAGCTTCACGAAGTTCGCGGTGAAGCGGGCCGCCGGCGACACGACCCGGTAGTCGGCCATGACCGCAAGCCCGAAACCGCCGCCGACCGCCGCGCCCTGGACGGCCGCAATCACGGGCTTCTTCGCGGAGAAGAGCCGCACCGCCGCCGTGTAGAGCGGGTTGCCCTCGCCGCGCGGACGCTCCCGCACGGCGTTGCGCGCACTGTCCGAGAAATTGTTGCCGGCGCAGAAATGCTTGCCCTGCGAGCAGAGGACGAGAGCCCGGGTTTCGATGTCTTCGTCGAGCGCGTCGAATGCGTCCCCGAGGTGGTTGATGAGCTCGACGTCGAAGAAATTGTTGGGCGGTCGCTGGATCTCCAGCGTGGCCACGTTTCCTTCGCGCTGCACCTCGATATCGCCGTACTTCACCCGAATCCTCCCGTTCAACCGCCCGAAAAAGTGGCTGCTATAGTGCCCGAAAACGGGAGACGATGGATATGGGGGACTTCCTCCGCTGGCGCGTCGGCGACGTTACGGTGACCCGGGTGGTCGAACTCGTGTCGGCCAGCATCGGCGGCTACATCCTGCCCCAGGCCCCTCCCGACCTCGTGGACGCGCTGCCGTGGCTGGCGCCATTCACCAATGCCGAGCGGAAGCTGGTGATGTCGTTCCACAGCCTCGTCATCCAGTGCCGCGGCGAGACGTTCGTGGTCGATACCTGCATCGGCAACGACAAGGCGCGCAACTATCCGCGCTGGAACCGGATGCAGTCGAGCTTCCTGTCCGACTTCTCGGACGCGGGCTTCGCCGTGGATGCCGTGGACACCGTGCTCTGCACGCACATGCACGTCGACCACGTCGGCTGGAACACCCGCCTGGTGGACGGCCGCTGGGAACCCACCTTCGGGCGGGCCAGATACCTGTACGCGCAGGACGAGTGGGCCCACTGGCGGGAGACCGACCAGAGCGCGGAGTACGGGCCCGTCATCGAGGATTCCGTGCAGCCGATCTTCGATGCCGGGCTGGCCGACCTGGTGCCCTCGGACCACCCCGTGAGCGACGAGGTGCGCCTGACGCCGACGCCGGGACACACCCCGGGCCACGTCAGCGTGCACATCGCGTCCCGGGGCGAGGAAGCCGTGATCACCGGGGACGCCATCCACCATCCCTGCCAGATCGCGCACCCCGAGTGGTCGTCGACCGCCGACGTCGACCCGGACGCCAGCGCCGTGACCCGGCGCGCCATGCTCGAGCGCTACGCGGACCGGCCGGTGCTGGTGATCGGCACGCACTTCGCGGGCCCGACCGCGGGGCGCGTGGTCCGTGACGGAGACGCCTTTCGGCTGGACGCATAGGACGGCGCGCCGCCTGTGCACCGGCCTGTTGCCAAGCCGGCGCCGACGAGCGGTAAGCGTGTCTGGCGGACGGGGGCCGTGGGGACCGCTCCCCGAGTGAATTCGCCGTGGGCTGCGGTGACACGCGCTTCCCCGCGGGGGCGTCCGACGCCACCCGCCACCTCGACGTCATGCGCCCAGGCAGCTCGCCACCCGATGGCGTCCTGCCTTACAGGAGCTTGACCAAAGCGACGACAAGGGCGCCCTGAGCAATGAGCGCGCCGACCATCCACTTGAGAAGATCGGACCTGGACGCCTCAATCTTGCCTTCGACTCTCGCGATATCGGCCTTGAGAGCACCCTCCACTCTCGCGATATCGGCCTTGAGAGCGCCCTCCACTCTCGCGATGTCGGCCTTGAGAGCGGCCTCCACTTTCGCGAGATCGCCCTCCACTCTCGCGATGTCGGCCTTGAGAGCGGCCTCCACTTTCGCGATGTCGGCCTTGAGAGCGGCCTCCACTTTCGCGATGTCGGCCTTGAGAGCGGCCTCCACTTTCGCGATATCGGCCTTGGTGGCCAGATTGCCGTTGAGCAGAGCGACCTGTTCGTCGGCAAGGGTTTCGGCCTGCCGCTCGGTGAAGCCGCATTCGGTCAGGCGTTTGACGAAGCGGTGGGTGTCGAAAGCGATGGCGTCGGTCATGGCCGGGAATCATAGACCATCGGGCGAGGCGTGGCCCGGCGGGGGCCCGACCACGACTGGCTGCGGGGCCAGCGTCGGAACCGCTTGAGTGTCCGACCCCACTCCTCCACCAGGGTGACCGGGTACGCCGGCGCGGCGTGCTACACTTGCCGGTTTTCCCCGGCCCGCGTCCTTGTCCTCCCTCCACATCGTCAACGCTCTGAAACGCCGGGACTTTCTGTGCCTGTGGAGCGGCAGTCTGGGCGCCTCGTTCGCGATGAACATGCAGATGATCGCGCGCGGGTGGCTGGTCTACACGATGACTTCCTCCGCGATGGACCTCGCGTGGGTGACGCTGTCCTTCATGGTGCCGCAGGTCTTCTTCTCGCTGTGGGGCGGCGTGCTGGCCGACCGCTTCCACAAGCGGCGCATCCTGGTCTCCGCGCAGATGCTGAACTGCGTCGCGACGATCTTCATGGCGACCATCATCATCACCGGCCAGGTGACCTTCTGGGACTTCATCTGGCTCGGCATGTTCAACGGGACCGTGCTCGCCTTCTCGATCCCCGCGCGGCACGCCTTCGTCCCCGAGCTCGTACCCCGGCGGCTGATCTTCACGGCCATGGCGCTGCACACCACGGGCATGAACTTCGCCCGCATCCTCGGTCCGGTGATCGCGGGGTTCCTGATCGCCTGGTTCGCGAGCGGCGACACCTCGAGCGCCTTTGGCGTCGGGATCGTGTACTACGTGATCGCGATCCTCTACCTCGTCGCCGCGGTGACCATGATGTTCGTGCAGCGGCCCGGCGCTCCGCATCCGCGCCAGCCTGAGAGTCCCCTGCACGACCTGCTCGAGGGACTGGCCTACGTGCGCGCGAATCCGCCCGTTTTCGGCCTCATCATGCTGTCCGTGGTCGCTTTCCTGTTCGGCATGCCGCTGAACACGCTGCTGCCCGCGTTCAACGAGGACATCCTCGGCGGTGGCTCGGACGACCTCGGCCTGCTGATGTCGGGCATGGGTCTCGGCGCCATTGCCGGTTCGCTGATGCTCGCCTCCGCCGGTGAGTTGAAGCGCAAGCGCCGCTGGTTGATCGGCACCTGTTTCGGCTGGGCGGTGAGCACCGCGGCGCTGGCCCTCGCGACCAACCTCCCCTTCGCCATGGTGATCGTCGCCGTGTTCGGCTGGATGTCCGCGTGGAACATGGCCCTGAACCGGGGCCTGATCCAGAGCCAGGTGGACATGCGGATGCGCGGGCGCGTGATGAGCATCGACATGATGTCCCACGGGCTGATGCCCGTCGGGATGATTCCACTCGGCTGGGTCGCCGACACGTTCGGGGTCGCCAGCGCACTGGCGGTCAGCGGCGTGCTGTTTGCGGTCGCGGTGGCGGCGCTCAAGTTGCTGTCACCCGCGGTTCGGCGGGTGGGCCGACCCCTGGTGGCGGTGGGCGCGACCCGGTAGGGACGGGCTCGTCCCGTCCCGTCTCGTTATTCCTGCACGGGAGGGACGACGGGAGCGGGTTCGGGCCGCCTCGCCTCAGGCTTCCGCGCCGGCGCCGGCCAGCTCGTCGAGCACCGGCCGGATCTCCCCGAGGAACCGTTCCGGGTGCTCGCACATCGGGAAATGGCCGAGCCCCTTCATGGTGCGGTAGCGCGCGCCCGGGATCATCGCCGCCAGTTCCTCCCCGGCCTCCGGCGTCCCGCTCCAGTCGTACTCGCCGTTCAGGATGTAGACCGGGCAGACCTCGGTGTCGATACCGCGCGCGCTGTTCCGCACGTCGTGGTCGATCGAGTAGTAGTAGAGGTCGCCCTTGAACACGGCGGGCGCGCCCTGGCTGTACACCCAGGTCGTCTCGCGCCGGAACGCTTCCGGACTGGTGGGCGCCATCATCCCGTACATGACGTGCGCCTTGAAATCGTTGCCGATCTCCGGATGGTGGAACTCGTCGATGAAGCCGCCCGGCGTGTACGCGGAGGCTTCGAGACCGACCGTGGCGCGAAAACGCTCCGGGTGATGAATGGCCAGGTCCACCGCGAGGTGGCCCCCGATGGAGCTGCCCATGTAGAGCGGCTCGGCGAGTTCGAGCGCGTCCGCCAAAGCGACCGGGACGCTCATCAGGAAGTCCTTGGTGAGCTTGTAGGGCTCGCTCCACCAGGCTTTGCCGGTGGGCGGCACGGACTTGCCGTGATACGGCAGGTCATACGCGATCAGCCGGTAGCGGGACTGCAGGGTCTCGTCCTCGAGGACGTGCCGCCACTGCCGCCCGTCCGCCCCGGCCGTGTGCTGCATGAGGACCGGAACGCCCGACCCCGCTTCCTCGAAGTACACCCGATGCTCGACGCCCTCGAGTTCCAGGTGGACATACCGTCCCACCGCCGCGTCAAACCTGGGCATTGTTCACCTCCCGCATGATCTCGATGAGCCGGCGCAGCGCGGGGTAGTAGGCGCAGTAGTGGGCCGTGTCCCCCGTGACCTCGAAGCCATGGTGCAGCGTCGCCGGGTAGAGGTCCTGGTAGAACGGTCGCGGCACCGCCTCGAGCAGGGCGCCCCAGTCGTCCTCCGGGGCCGCGATCGACAGGTTGGCCGCCACGGCCCCGAACCAGGGTTCGATATCGGTGACCTCGCCCGTCGAAACCGTCAGCTTGTGCTTCGCTGCGCCGATGTCGAGCCGGATGCGGCTGGTCCAGAAACGCGCGTGCATGCGGAACTCGCCGTCTGCGTTGGCGCGCCGACGCACTTCTCCCCAATCGAGCATGAACCCCGTGCCTCCCCCTGCCAGCCTTGTGGTTGCCCCCGCTGGTCGCGTAGGGTAGCCGATTTCCCCGGCGCGTCGCCCATGCCACTGAATATCGGCCTGATCGCGGATACGCATATCCCCGAAGCGCGCGCCACGCTCTGGCCGCAGGTCTACGAAGCCTTCGACGGCGTCGACTGCATCCTCCACGCCGGCGACATCCACGAGCTATGGGTGCTCGACACCCTCGAGGAGATCGCGCCAGTGTACGCCGCCCGCGGGAACGGCGAGGACGGCTCGGGCGGTCGCGACGTGCAGCCGGGGGACCCGCGCCTGCGCTACGCGTGGAGCCTTCCCCTCGAGAACCTGACCGTCGGCCTCACCCACTATATCCCGGCCAACGAACGCCCGCCGGACTTCACGGTCGCACGCTGGGTGGAGCGCTTCTTCCCCGAGACGACACCCGACGTGATCGTCTACGGGGACACCCACACCGAACTCATCAACGAGGTGGACGGGATCCTCTGCGTGAACCCGGGCTCGCCCACGTATCCGCACAACTACGATACGCAGTACGGCACCATCGGGTTCCTGGAACTCGACGACGGCGACGCGCGGCCGAGTGTCTGGCTGATCAACGACGACGGCATCGAGCCGTTCGACTGGAACGCCGTGCCGCCCTGGCGCCGAAAGTGACGGCGCGCGACTTCGCCCATCCAAAGCCAACACGCTGCGCCACCTGATCCTGCAGGCTCCCCCATGACGTCTTTCGCCCCGCCGGCCGCACCAGGATTCGCGAAGAGATCGCCCCCCAGACCTTCCTCAATCTACCCCGTACTGTGGCATTTCGCCTGCGAACGTCACCAGATCTATCTCCGTCGGATCGCCCACTTTAGCCCTCCCTGGACAACTGACCCGGTCCTTTCCGCGTACAAATTCACCAACACCTTTCGTGCAGCCGACCGCGTCAGCCAGTACCTCATTCGGGTGCTCTACTCGGAGCCCCACTTAGACGCCGATACCATCTTCCTTAGGACCTTACTGCTCAAGGTCTTCAATCGAATCGGCACCTGGGAACGAGTCGTCGACCATTTTGGCATGCCCGCCGCGAACGACTTCTCATTCGCTGAGTGCCAAAGCCTATTGGACAGATATCGTCGCGACAACATCCCACTCTACTCTGCAGCCTACATCATGCCTTCAGGGGGCCGTTCTTCCACTCCCAAGCATCATATGCATCTACACCTCATACGGCAGATGCTCGAGGATCACCTTCCCGACAAGCTACTGGCAACTACAAGCATGGGGGACGCTTATCACCTCCTCCTCGCGTATCCCACTTTAGGCCCCTTTCTATCATTCCAATATACCATTGATCTCAATTACACGCCCCTAATGAACCATCTAGAAGGGGATTTCGTCGTAGCCGGTCCAGGCGCTCTAGACGGGCTATCCAAGTGCTTCATTACCTTAGGAGACTACGGCCCGGAGGGCACTATTCGATGGCTTGTTGATAGGCAGCAAGAGGAGTTTTCAAGATATAGCCACGACTTCGATGGCCTTTGGGGACGCCCTCTCCAACCGATCGACGTACAGAACCTTCTGTGCGAAGTGTCTAAGTATACCCGGATCACACATCCCAACGTCACCGGCCGTATGGGCCGCAAGCGTATCAAACAACGCTTCAGAGTGACCGGTGAAGTACCCGCACCGGTCTTTCCGCCCGACTGGGGCCTGCGCGAGAGAATCGATAGCTGGCTCCGGGCCCAAGCGTCGCAAGTCCAGTTGCGCACCCCATCTTTCCGGCTCACCACTAAGCGCAAAGAGCCGCCTTACGATAACGAAGGTCCCGTCTAGCCAAGTCGAGGGTCACGCTGCCACCGCCGTTGTCCCGTAGTGCTCGGAACACTCTATACCCTTCTAGAATCGCTTGTTCCCATTGCCAAAGCGGCACGCGGTCGACCTCAAACCCTCGCACGAGCTCTTGCACGACCTTGAGCAAGTCGTAGTCCACCTGTTCGATTCCTTCGTAGAAGTTCATTTCCTTTGCGCGCCCAAACACGATGGCCGATACAGCTTCCTCAATGATACCGGCCCTGGCCCCGTCTTCGTTCTCATCCAGATGTGGGTCGCTTTTTCGCTTGCACCTGAACACGCTACGCGTGACGGGTGACCAGCCAAGATATACTGCATAGGAAAAGTGGAACACGTCGTGGAATCTGTAGAAGTCCGGATTCGCGATATTGTCACTAATCCGATCACCAAGTGTTAGACCGTTACAGCGGAGCAGGATCAAACTCGACTCACCGCGTCTCTCAATCTGCTTAAACTCTACTTGTAACTCCCGGGGCAGTTGCTCCTCGAGTGCAAAATCATCGTCGAACAGAGGCAGGAACTTCCGATCTCTCGGCCAACGACTTCGTATCTTGTCTAGATTCTGGCCCGCGATCTCCTCAAGGCTTGCCCCGGCTGACACGGCCATCCGATCAAGCGCGCTTAACGCCCGCATCAGGTCATCTAGCGCAATCTCCTCATCTCGGTCTACCGTGCGCAATAGTTCGCCCGCTGTACTGCCTAACGCAATCGCATGTGCCATGCGATCGTCATAACCAACGCCTTCAGGTTGAGGCGAGGAGCGGACGGATGCGGGCCAGGGTGGGCCAAACGGGAAACAGAGCCGGGCAAGATACCAGAGCATATCGCCGAGTTCCTCAGCTAGTCGCCCACGGTAAGCTGGGTAGGCATCGGGCTCCCGCCCTTGCTTTTTTACTTCGGCCAAGACGCTTCCGACCTCACCAACAAGGCCGGCTACGAGGAGATGCGTGTGGCGTGGCCCTGGAACAAGCTGGTCGGTCTCGGCGGCGGCTTCGCAGTAGTCCCCGAACCAGGTCATCCGGCGGCTCCTTGGCTGGTAGATCCCCGGATTTCTGCAAGCAGACTGCGTAGCGGTCCCTTTGTGCCGTTCAGGAAGGCGTACGTCGAATGTACCACCAGCGTCCCTAGGCGTAGACCCGTCTCCGAAGCCACACAGGCTTGCAGTCGCGCCAATCCGAGGAGGTTCCCGGGCACCTTGTGTCGGTAATCGTGGCTGCGATAGACCGCGACGAGGTGCACCGCACCGCTATACAGCTTGAAGGAAAGATGAGATAAGCAAGGGCCACCCATGCGACGCGTGCCATCGCTGCCGGGGCTGTACAAAGGCAACTCGAAGTCTGAATGGGAAACCCCTAGCTCATAGCAGGACCGCTTGGGAGCCATGCTGGCAAGCTCGCTCTTCATCTTCGCAAGCATCTGCCGGAGCGGGTTAATGACGGTCTGATCCTTAGCCTCGCGGCGGACCAATCGATATGCGTACGTCCCCCACGTGATTTTGGGATGTCGCTTGATCAGCGGGTATATGAGGTCAGGGTAGGTCTCGAAAACCCCTTCGATCCCAAACTTCCTGTACTCATACGCAGGGAAAATAGTCTCCGCAACGGAGTGTATACTGGGTTGCTCTTCCTCGCGCATGAAGCGATCAACGCACTGGTGAGTGGTGGCGTACTGGCTGCTCTTTCCCGGTTGGTGTACAACGAGCGTTAGGTTGAGTTTGGCACGGCGCTCTGTGAGGAGCAAGCGCTCCGTCGCATGCATCCATGCATCCAGGCGCGTGTCTGCCTCTATGAGTTCGAACATCAGCGAACCTCGCCAGCTAAAGTTAGGACGTCCTTCAGATGCCGGGCAAGGAAAGCATCGTCGACCCAAGCATGGCCGGCGTCACCCCAAGACGACCCCCAGCTATTCCGGATAAGGAAATAGCGTTTCGAGCTGTTTTGCCCCAGTCCGACGGCCACAACTGCGTGTCGACCGCGGACCGGACCATTTGGCTCAATCACCCACGGGGAAGTCGGAGTGTAGAACGGCTGCGGCAACGCGATTCCCAAGACCGGAAGTCCGCCCACAGTCACGGTAGCAGCCACCTGATCGGCGCTCGGTGTTCTAGCCTGGCTACTTCGACGGTAGAGTGCGGCGGCGCTGGGGGTTTGCCAACCAAGTGGCAAGCCTGTCGGGTGATATGGGCAGTCGACCTCTGTGGGTTGTCCAGGATCTTCGAGAGCCCGGGCGATGTCCCCGAATAGGACACCAGGGGACGAGAGCTTGGCAGAAGCGAAGTAGTTCAGGTACTCAGGCGACAGGAGTACCCTAGACCCACGAGCGTGCTCGTGGGCTGTCGTGGCTGCGAACGATAGACATGTCGGTCGTGGACCTTGATCCCTGACCGGGTTTAGTGCTGACCGGTGGTCGATGATCATGACAACATTCATGCAGCCGAGGCCAGGGCTCGGCGCTTGACACGCCGAGCGAATCCCCCAACCTCCTTGCCATAACCATCGATGTCAAGCTCGATTTCCGCTAGCGTGGCCCCGCTCCATGGCCGGATATGCTCGAATGTCAGCCGATGCCTGCCCGGGCTGCCGAACCGAATGTACAAGATCCGGGACGTGTGGGAACCGTAGGATTGGCTATCACTGACGAGACGCTCGTCGACAACCTCAGCTTCGGTCCCGCTGTCGACGAGCTGCCATAGATAGCCCGCTGATGCGTGATCCTGTACATGGACCGAGAAGATGTCCTTCGGGCCCGCTTCCACAAACGTGTCGGCGTCGGCCATCTTCAATACCCACACATTGCTCCAAGGGTCGGAAATGAGAGATCGTGGGGCTAGAGCGTACTTTTGCTCCTTGACAGGTTGGTTTTGAAGTACGCGCGCTTCGGCACTAGCCAGTAGACGACAGGTCACCAGTGCCCAACAAGCGGCTTGAAAGCTGATACCGAGGCGAAGAGATAGTTGGTAGATCTGGGGGGGTTGACTAAGGTCCCTCCTCTTCCAGCCCTGACGGCCCGCAGAGGAGGACACAAGCTGTTTGGACCCCAGCAGCTCGGAAGCAAAAGTGTCCGCAGCTAACTCCTGGATCGGCCGGGATTGCGAGCCATTGCGACCCGCCACCTCTATTGCCCGATCAAGGCTCAAGCGGTGCCCAAGCAAAACGTGCCCCAGTTCGTGTGCTAAGGTGAAGCGTTGCACATGGAGATCGCGCTTGGTGGTAACCATGATGCCAGAAGCTCCATCTGCAACTACTACGGTGCCTAGGAGACTCTCAAGCGGGCGGAACAGTAGTGGGATGTTGCGCCGGGTGATGGCCTCGACAATGTCGAAGCTAGTCCGTCGTCCCACCGGTACGCTAGCCCCGACGGTCGCCGCTTCTTGGACAGCTCTCAGTATCTCATGACGCATGTTCATTGGAGTGCCTCGCCTGGAGAAACCGTACGAATTGCAGAACCTCGTCACGGTCCGTGTCGGATAGCGCGGCAGTGGCACGGGCCACGAGACGAACTGCTTCCGGTTCCGCGTCTTCTCGGTCGTGGCCGGTGAGGCTCTCCATGCTAGTCTGATAGAGTTGCGCGAGCAGCTGTAGTTCTACAGCGCTCACCCGCCGCTGACCATTCTCGATGAGTGAGATGGCGGTCCGCGATACCCCGAGATAGCGAGCGACCTCCTCTTGAGAGAACCCGCCATACTCCCGTGCTTCCCTGAGCCGCGCTGCCAGTGTCTCTGTAGTGTGATCATTAGCCATGATTAGAACTCCAGTGCTGCCACCCGGACCCCACTCCGGGTACTAAGAGGAATCCAACATCGCGGGGACCAGATGCTGGATCAAATCGTCAACGCTTTCATAGCCACCTGGGCGAATGAGAGTAACATCAAGGGGACACCCCAAGTGCTCTTCGAAGATTGGAGAGGCCCGAGCCACTGCCTTGGAGTCCACAACGGGCAGGGACTCCCATAGATCCGATTCCACCTCGGCGGACGCTCCAGTGGAGCCGTCGACACACTCATCCCAATCCGCAACCTCCTGGTCCCACCATTCCCGAAGTGCTTCGCCTAGAGCCTCGGCGCGGGCGGAACTCCGTCGTCCGCAGGAGTCGGCATCGATTGGCGCCAAGTTGTCGGGAGCCAGCCCTGACATGAAAAACTGCCTTCCGTTCGATTTTCGAACATTCTAGATGAACATGTTCGAAAGTCAAACGCTATGTTGGACCGCGGCCGGACTAGGCCGTCTCGGACGCCAATGCCACCGAAGCTAGCCAAGGAGCGACAGCAGCGGAACACCGAACCTCTAGGCCTATCCCGGCGCAATGGGCTGTACCCCGCAGAGATGCCGCGTGAATGGCTGTCCACGACACAGCCACGTCGTCGAAGTCGATTCGACGGCCAAGAGAGCGGTGCACCGCCTTGAACACCGCCTCCTTGACCGAAAAGAGAATCACGGGCTCCCACTCCACTAGCTCCTGCGGCAGGTTGGCCGTCGCGGTGAGTCCAGGGATGCGGGAGAGATCCTCCGCACCATCGCGATGCTCGATGTCGACTCCAAGGAATCTCATTCTGGCGGATGGGGCCAATGCAGCCACAACTCTGGCAGCCTTGTGGCTTACGCTGCCAATGTAGCCATCCGGCCAGACTCGTTCGCCGGAAGCTGATCGGCCCGGCTCTATCGCAGGCAATCCGGCGCCGGCTAGCAGCTCACTCAAGCACTGTCGGGTTGCGTCCTGTCTGGCGCGCTCCAAAGCCCCGCGGCGGGCGGATCTCACGACTCTCCAAGGAGGCTGTAGCCAGTGGGAGAAAGACCCGCCATGCACACGAATCTCAGGCGCCAAGCGTTGAATCACGTCTACAAGTGGGTCCGACCTTAGCTGCACGGATCGCCTCGCGTCGAGGGGGGAAAGTCAGCCTCCCGGACGCCAATCCTCGCGGTCAGGAGGGGTTCGCTGGGCAACGGTACCTCAGCAACAGGCCAAGGACGCATTCGGAATTGGGGTCCGATGGCAGGCGGCAAGCCCAACCGGTTCAATGCCAAGTGTGCCACAGGGTTCCCGACTTCCCGACGCGCGGACCCTACCGGACCATCATTGGTGAGACGTAGCGCAAACGGCGAACGCGCGCAAGGAGCGACTCGGCACCGTCTTGTCCTCGCCCAGCGGGTCGCGTAGGTTATCTGTTCACCCGCCGGCCGGACGGCCTCTTTGACCCAACCGTTGCCCTGCTCCCAGTCGCCGCGTTGCCGAATAGTGATTGCTCAATGCTCTCGAGGAGATAGTCGTACATACTGGCCGCCTCAAGACAAAAAGCGCGCTACTTTGACCGAGCGTCTCGCTGATCAACGACGACGGCATCGAGCCGTTCGACTGGAACGCCGTGCCGCCGTGGCGGCGACGCTGACCAAGCGCGACCTGACGGTCGCGGCCCGTCCTTACGGATGGGTGGAAGTTTCGCTGGCGCGAAACTTCTACGGCGGCAGCGTGTGTCTCCCATAAACCACCTTTAAATCATTACGTTACGTAATCTCAGGCTTGACCAGCCAACAACGCGACACCTTCCCGAGCCGCGCACCAGCGCCGCCCTTTGAGACGCCTTGACGCGGTGACGCTGCCGCCCGGCCGCGCGGCCATCGACCACCCCCAAAATGCTGCTTTGGCAGTTCAGCGGCGGGCAGCAATCGCTTCGTCCAGGGCTTTTTCGAAGACAACGGCGCCATCCCCGTCGCGTACGACGACGAACCGAGGCGTGCCATCAGCGGAGAACCGCGCGCCCCAAACGCTCAAGCGACCGCCCTCGTCCGCATGAACCGCAAGCCGCTGCGTGTGAAGCTCAACGCCCTGCGCGTCAAGAACGGTCAGTGTGAACGAGCTCTCGGCTGGCGGTGGGAGCGCGGGCTTGGTTGACCTGTCGACGCGCAGCCCCGCGAACTGTTCGTCCGCGCCAATGGTGCCAGTCAAGACGATGGTGCGCCCGCTGCTCGTATCTGCGGTACGGCCGCCCGCTTCGGGCACGCCGGCGAGCGGTGGCGCGTTGAGACGGTGTTGGGACGGTCGTTCGCCCGGCGCCGTTCCCGCCATCGCATCCGCGTGCGAGAGCGGCGGCGTGCCAAGGCGCTGCAGGTGGGCGAAAGCCTTGTCGTAGTGGTAGTCCGAGACGAAGTTCGGTTGGCAGTAGGACATGATGTCGTAGTAGCCGCTGTCCGGCTCAATGAACCGCCGCTCGCTAAGCAGCCAGCCCCGGCGCGGGCCGATACCCGCGTTCGGATACGGATACCGTCGATCGACATTCGGTGGATTCCCGCAGTCCGCGTGGTCCAGACCGAAGTTGTGGCCGATCTCGTGGGCGTGGATGTTGGGACAAGGGTTGGAGTAGCGCGCGGGAAACGAGTCAATGGCCGCGCTGACAGCCACGGGGGCCGAGACCAGTGAGTAACCGCAACGGCCACTGCTGAATGGGAAGATCCCATGGTAGAACTCGTCGGCGGCTGCCTCTCGATACCAGCGGCGGGACAGTTCCTGAGCGGCGGATCTTGGCGTGAACGTCCCGGAGTACTTGAGGTTCAGCACGCGCCCGACCGTAGCTCGATAGCGACCCACCGGGAAGAAGTCGCGGATCGCCTTCATGTAGGACTCAGGCTCGACCACAGGCGCGAGCGCATCCGGCGTCCTGATCGGAACGAAGGTGACGCGTAGTGGCGCAAGGGCACGCGCGTGGACCGGTACATGGATGCCTTCCATGTAATCGCTGTCGCGGGTGATGCGCGCACCCGTCGCGAAGGTCATCGTCGAAAGGGGAAGTACGCGGGAACCATCGACCACATAAGTCGTCGAGGTGGTCCAGCGCCCGTCTCCGAAACTGCGCGTGTCGCTGGCCTCGGCTACGACGCTATGGCCACCGACACTCATCCGGATGTCCGGCGCGCTTCGCAGGGTGTGATCGAACCGCAGGACGACTGTAGCGTCGCGACCTACCACTGCCTGCGAGTACTCCGTGGGGGAACAATCCTGCCCATTCTGGCTGGACACCAACGGTCCCTGGTAGACCTCGACAGTCGCACTCGCCAAGGGACCACTGAACCCGAGCGCCCGTTGGCACTCCTCGGAACGAGTCGGGTACGCATGGACTCTTCCGCCGCTGAGGACATGCACGACGTCTCCCGCCACTGTGAGCCCAGACCCCTTCGCCTCAAGGTCCAGAGATCGCCGCCGTTCGCCCCCGAGCGTATAGGCGCGCACGCTGTCAAAGTCGTCGTTACTCGTGTACAGATAGAGCGTGTCGTTGCCGAACGCGATCCCGCCTGAGCTGCTGCCGTTGCGTGAAATATCGAAGCTGAATTCGTGCTCCGGCATCCGCTCGCCGGACACCGAGTGGACGAACACTCGACTGTTGCCGGCAAGGTAGAATCGGCCCTTGGCGAACGTGATTCCATGCATCCAATGGGAGATAGCAGGAGTGACGTCGAAATCCAGGGCCGCGTCGCGTACGCCTTGAAGGGTGAACGCCCGGACGTGTTTCGAGTACGAGTAGGACCCACCGCCCTGGTATCGTCGTTCGTGCTGGAACTCCATGGCGATGAACAGCCTGTCGTTGGCAGATGTGATGCCATTGATTTCCCAGACGCGGCACGTCGATCGGTCTCGTGCTGGGCAAGGCAGGTCCAACGCGAAACTCGACGCTGGGTCGTATGCGCCGTCGGCCCGGTAAGCGAAGACGCGCTCTGCGGCTTGGTCCACGACGTAGAACTTGCCGTCGGCGTAGGCAACGCCCGTGGGCGCGGCATTCCCCGGAGCGAACTCGATGTCGGCTTCAGGATGAGGGTCAACCGTCTCCTCGGCCGTGTCGGGCAGTGCGTACGCGTGAATCGCGCCCGAGGGACTCGCACGCTCCACCAAAAATAACCTGCCTGCCTCGACAGACATGCCGTTCGGATAGCCTCGGTACACACGGCGATCACGCCGGGGAACATAGAACGTGAACGGTTCGCGGCCGCGTGGGTAGGCGCCGCCTAGGAAGCGCGTCTCGCCGCGCCAACTGGTCATGACGTAGAACGTCCCCCCGGGAGGAACATCCGCATGGGCAAGACCGGCGACACGTTTACCATCCGGGAACAACTCCAATCCCTCCAACGCGAAATCCGCATCTGGCCTGCGGGCTCCACTCATCGGATCATAGGCGCGTAGGGTCGGCGTGCGGGGAGTCTGCGTATCGGAACCCATCGAGTCCCCTACGAATACGAGCCCTTGCGCGTAGACCATTCCGCCCCGCGGTTCGTGCCAAGACTCCAACGTAAAGTCCCGCCCCGCCCGGCGACTTCCCGTCCGGTCGTAGGCGTAGACCTTGCTGTCCCCGCTGTCTGCCACTAGGAACCAGCCTCCAAGATCCCGCGGGCCATCGTCGAGACGGGGCACGTAGGTGATCCCCGCGGGATGGGTGTTGTCGGGATCCAGATCGATATCGGCTCGCGGTTGCTGTTCTCCGGTCACGGCGTAGGCGTACACCTTGCGGTCGTGAACGTCGACCACGTGGAACCGGTCACCCACCCGAACCAACCAGGTCGGACGACCCACGCCCCCAAGCAGGGGGAAGCTGCCAGACGAAGGATCCGAGTGGTCTCCGATCCCATCACCATCGGCGTCGCTCCACTCGCTCGGGTCCAGCGGAAAGGCGTCGTCCGGGTCGGGCACTCCATCGTTGTCGTCATCCGCATCCGCGTTGTCCCCCAAGCCCCCGCCGTCCGTGTCGGCGGTCTCGAAAGGATCGAAGGGGAAAGCGTCGGACGCGTCGTCCACCCCATCGTTGTCATCGTCGGGATCGGCGTGGTTGCCGAGACCATCGTCGTCCGAGTCCACGGTCTCGGATGCGTTCAGGGGCACGTCGTCCTCAAGATCGGCCACGCCATCGCCGTCGCTATCCTCCTCATCGCCCGACGAAGCCGGAACCGATATCCTGGTGGCCACGCAGAACTGCCCCACCCTCTCGTCATCCGTCACGCGGAGCGCCACGGGCTGGCCATCGGCCAGTGCCTCGCGCACCGAATCGAACATGCGCCGTGCGTGTTCCCCGCCGGCAGTCTTAGCGGTACAGCGGAAGGCGAGCCAGCGACCCGGACACTGCAGACCGGTGTCGGCTGGCCAATCCGCCAGCCGGACCATGCATACCGAACCGGTCGAGTCGCTGGTCAGGACGCGGTCGATGTCGCCATGCAGGTCGCTGACGGCCCCGTACGCCGTGGCAGCAAGCGCGGCGAGGCCTACGCCGATGCCAGCACGAAGCGATACCGCCGCGCGTTGACCGCTCATCATCGAGCGTCAGTCGCGCAGCACGTCTACGCGCGTCGCGTAGCAATGGCCGCTGTGCTTCTTCTCGTCCGTCACCTCGAACATGGCGGTGAGCTGCTGCGAGAAGGCGAGCTGCGCGGACTCGAACATGCGCACAGCCTCCGTCGCCGTGGTATGCACTCCGCTGCAGCTGAGCGTCACCCAGCTCCCGGGGCAGTCCAATCCCGCCTCGTCGATCCTCTGGTCCAGGCGCACCATGCAGCCACCTAGCCGGCCATCGTCGGTCGTGAGGGTACGGACAACCAGGGCCTCGATCCTTTCGGTGCCACCGTGCAAAGGCGTGGCAGCGATAAGCATGGCCACGCCGATGATGACGGGAGCCCCGACACCTCTGAACATGCGTACGGTCATCGCTATCTCTCCCAACTCGATGAGATCAAGGCGAAGCAGCGCCCCTCGCGGCGGCCCGACGGCCCGACACGGCTTGATGCCTTACCAACCGACACGCTCGACATCCTAGTCGATTCACCGATGGACATCCTGCCGCGTCGCATCGCAGCCCGCCGCCGGGGCCGAGTCAAGGGCCGCCAGGGTGCCCGGCTACGCCGGGCGCGAACCCTTGAGACGACGCCGGCGGCACCATCACACGAGGCCGGCGCGGGCTGGCTTCGACTTCCTCGCAACCCGCCCGCTCCCTGCCGAGCGGCGAGCGTCCCTCCCGGCGCGTCGTGCGTGGCCGTGGTGGGGTTCGCTGATCTCATGCGGACCGTGGCGCAAGGTTTCGACGAAGGAGCCACAGCGGCGGTGACAGACGATTGTGGGCGGTGCCGCCGGGGGCGGCCCGTGCTCTATCGCGTACCGCGACCAAGCCCGCTGGCGCGGTCTTGTCCCTGACGGGTAACGATCGCTACCGCTTCCGCCCTCTGGGCGGCGAGACCGCCGCGCTACCAACGCAGGCCATCCGACCCGCAGGTCGCCTGGCCGAGTTGGACGACAACCCGGTAGACCACAACCGCCCGCTCCGCAGCAGCGCGCCGGCCGCCGTATGGATCGGCGTCAGCGCCGTCAACGACAACAACACGTCCTCCGTCGTGCCCGCCAGCGTGTCACGCGTGCTGGCGACTTCCTTTGTGCGCGGTGCCGCGAAGACCGGGACATCGAGCGCGCGCAGAAGCGCCAGGACGCCATCGACGCCGCGGCCATCGACGAGTTCGCCGCCCAGCCCGAACGCGTCCACAAGGCGAGCAACCTCGATCTTGGCATCTCGCCATGGAACCGGCGACCGGCGCGCGAGGCGACCGCAGCCTACTGGTCACCGTTGCCAGATCCCGAACCGATCGAAAGCCAGACGTGGAGGTGGTCGCTGATGAACGGCAACCTGCATCACCGTTACTGATCCAGCACAGTCGCGGCGGAGGCGCAACGACGCTCGGTCTTGCGCCTCCTGCCGCCCCGTCGGTTGTCCGGAACTACAAACGGCCACCGACCGGCCACGCGCCGACGACCTTCCTCCCGCGCCGCC
The DNA here is from genome assembly GCA_963664635.1 of Pseudomonadales bacterium. Taxonomy (GTDB): domain Bacteria; phylum Pseudomonadota; class Gammaproteobacteria; order Pseudomonadales; family Azotimanducaceae; genus VXNE01. The sequence continues at coordinate 4,772,680 of OY761542.1, forward strand.
GCAGAGCATTCACGGCCGGGAACAGCCCGATGTCCGCCGCCACGATCACGTAGACGCCCACCTGCGGCGCCGACCACGCCAGGTTCACCGCGTCAACGGCCATCTTGATGCACACCCCGTGCGCCCTGTCCGACCGCACCGGCACCTGCACCGGTTCGACGCCCAGACCGCGGAGCGCCGGCTCGTAGCCGTTCACCGCTTCCTCGCCCCAGTCGGCGTAGGCGTTGGCGGCGGCGACCCTGCCGTGCTCCCCGGCGAACCGGAACAGCGCCTCGCAGTCGACATCGTTCTCGACGCCGTGCACCAGGTTCCAAAAATCGATCAAGAGCGCCACATCGCCGTTGGCGCCCGCAGGTTGGTATTCATGCACCACAATAAATCTCCACTATCGAAATTCTGGAATGTCCCATCTCCCTGGAAATCGTCGCCCGGGCGTCCCGGTCGATCCGCTTCCTCGCCCCCTTCAGGCTCCGCATCGGCGGTCCGCCCGCGGCCGGCGCCTTCCAGCCGGTGATCTCTTCGTAGCGTCTGGCGGCCCAAGCGTGGCGCAGGCTGTGCATGCGCTTCAGCCCGGCGTCCGCCGTCTGTTTCTCGTAGACCTCGAGCTGCTGTTTGTAATTCCTGTGACCGGGGATCATGGCCCCGCCGCCGGCGAAGGCGCGCGCCTCGTCGAGCAGCCGCCGTTGGGATTCCTTGAGTACCGGGATCTCACGCGACCGGCCGCCCTTGGTCCACGACGCCTTCAGCACGATCTTCGAGCCCCGGTCCGCGTACGACGGCGAGAACTTGATCGCCTCCTCGCGCCTGAGCCCGAACGCCTCCTGCAGCCGGAGCGCCATGCGGACATGTGCGTCCCGCACCAGCGCCAGCCGGTCCTCCGGCAGGTCGCCGCTCCGGTCCTCGTTGGTGACGCGTTTCCGGTCCCCGATCCCGTAGCTCGCGTTGTCCGCGCGCACCACGTTCGGCTTGCCGATCCGCTTCGCCCACCAGCGCAGGTGGCTCATCCGGTTCTTGATCGTGCCGGTCGAGAGCCCCTGGCGCTGCCACTCGCGCACCAGCGCCTCGACGTGCTTGCCTTTCAGTCCCGTCGCCCGCAGGCGCCGGTAGCCGAGATCGTGGAGCGTGTTCGCCATGCGGGCGAGATTGAAGGAGCGCCCGGTCCGGGTGCCGAACGCGCCTTCTTTGGCGTCGTCCAACAGGCGTTTCAGGTCGTAGTTCAACTGCCGCATCCGGCCAAAGTAGCAGCCTGACCGGCACCGTCAACGACCGCGTGTGAAGCACGGAGCTAAGTTTTTCTCAGCTAGTTTCAGCAGGTTGCGGACGGTCGGGACGCCGCCGGACGGGCAGTGGCGCGAGGTGGGCCGCCGTGTTCGGGGAGATCGCGGGAGGCTCCGCCCGCGGCCGCCGGAAGGCGGCCGGGGAGGGTGGTACCGGTGAGTTTTGATGGGCCATCCAACGCCTTCAACAGGTCGTCGGAGCGCAGATTCAACTGCGTACAGCCCTCGATGCAATACTTGCGGTTGCCGTCCAAATGCGGCGGCCGCGGCTTGCCTTTCCGGCAGCGGCCGCCAGCCCTATCGGCCGCGACGGTGTCCCTCGGCTGCGGCGCCATCGCCGGACTGGATTCCCGTCCGCGCGATGCTCCACATGGCCAGGGGGCTCCCCCGGCTACCGCGAGTCCACCTCGCCGCCACGACAGTCCGGCTCTACGCCCGGCTGTTGCCAGGTCGTCCGCGAGGTATCGGAAGGTTCGCGGAGACCGTCTGCCGTCTCGGGTACGCCCCCATCGCTGTCGAAACCTGCGACATGGCGCACCGTGCCTTTGCGGTGCATCTCCCCGCCCGCCGCGATATGATCGCGGCCTGGCACGTCGGACACGCTGATTGCGTGCCGGGCCGGGTCTCCCCGACAGACGCCAGGGTTGCCCCTCGGCGCGTCCGGCTTCCCGGACTACGGGTTTCCCCGCTAATGGCCGCAGCGCTGCGGTCTACGCCGAATTGCTTCGACGCGCCCAGAACGTGGCTCTGGACTTCCGGGCTGGCCCCGGCGAGGCCGTCACATGCAACCATGGGACGGCACCTTTGCGCGGCGTATTGTACAGCGTCATCAGCGCATCACCAGCGCCGCGTGTTTAGCAGCCCTTGCGGCATAAGGGTCCGCGGTGCGTTTAGCGCCCCGTCACTACCGAAAAATCGCATGGCGCAGCAACGCCCGCTTCCCGCCGCTGGATCGCTTGCGACAAGTCCCGTAGTGACGGGGCGAGATGCACCGCTGCACGGGGGCGCCACGTCCATCGCCCGGTCCGCTTCGCCGCGGCTACTTGGCCGGTTACGGGTTACGGGGAACGGCCGCTTCGCACTTCGCATCGCCCTCGACGAGACCCTGCGCCTCGACTCGACGACAACCACCCGCCTGTTGCACGATAGCGCCAGCTCTACACCCTGATCCGGCCAGACCCACTCCCGGACCGTGCTCCACAGTGCCCTCGTTCTCGAGACATGGGTCCAATCATCGAACGAGGCCACTCTCCAAACGCGCTGACTTGGACGCTACCGGCGGTCAAGGGCTTGGCTCGTATGGCCGTTTCGGTGGCTTGCCATTCGCCCATCCCGGAGGCCAAGAACCGGTTTCCTGATGGCAGTCCTGCGCGAGGAGAGCCGCGGGCGGCGTGGGATCGACCACGCCTCGGTCTACGCGTCGCGGACAGAGCCGCCAGTTCGACGCGTCCCAGTCGGGAGCCGGACACTCGGCTTCACGACCGCCGCACCGCGGACACGGTTGCTCAGCGGACGTTCGCGGGATCGACGCCACACTCTGGATTCGCCGAACGATCGAAGCAGCGCGGCTGTTCGGGTTCTCGAGCCGCATTAACGGCAGTCCGGTCACTGGATCGATCGAAAAGGCAAGAAGTGCTTCGATGGTCGCCCTGTCGGGGTAGACACCAGCCATGCGAAGCCACGCTTTGACACGCGACTCACCCGGAGATTCAGGCGGATGATCCGCCAACGTCGCCCATGGCTTGCGAGTCGACTCCTGGACGACCAGTTGCCGGACGACCTCCGACACTGTACCGCGCTGACTGTGCGCCAGCTGCCTGAGGATTGCCAAGACTTCCGCCGGCAAAGAAATGTGTATCTTCATGGGGGGTGTCCCCAATAAACAATATGTGGCCCCATTATACCCACCTTTCCAAAGTGTGTTCCACAACCATACGCGGCTCCCTCTGCCACCTCTTGCACAAACGCTCATGGGCCGCGTTTGCATCCCTCCCCAAACCATGAAATGGGCACGCTGGCCGGCCGCGGGACATTCGGAGACAATGGCGGCACCTTCGATGGCGTGTCCGACCGTGAGGCCATAAACCGGGGCTGCCTGCGGTCGGCGCGCCATCACCGCACCACGGCGGGGTCGCATGCCGTGTCGAACGCCGCCGCCGGGCGACGGGGTTGCTTTTGCGCCGACCCACTGGCCGGGCCCGGGTGTTTCACGGCAAAGTCGGCAAAGACCTTGGAGACCGCCATCCGAGGCACAAGAACGCACTAACGCCCGCCCGCCGAAGGCCAACCCCCGGCCGGAACGGACACCGCCGATGATCCCACGCAGTCAGAAAGAAACCGGCTAGACAAACGGAACGTGTCCCGCCGGATTCTTGAAAACGCAGAGCGGAACTCGCGTTCAGCCCGAGCGCCGCCCTATTGGGGCATCTCCAACCCGCTGGCCACAAGCTCCCCGGTCTTGCTGTCCACGCTATAGCCCGCCTGCCGCAGGGCCACGAGCACGTCCCCGAGGTGAAGCCCGTCCAGAAGGACGCCATCGCGAATCGCCCTGGTCAGGATGCTCGCGTACACATAGCTCGGGTTCCGCACCTTCGTCGCCGGCATTCGTGCCACCCCGTCGCGAACAAGCCGTTCGGCGTCCTCGTCCGACAGCGGCCGGCCGCAAGGACGGTCCGTGCTCCCATCCTTCCGGACCGTGAGGACCAGATCCACGGTGACGACCCCCTCCGAACCGGAGTTAAGCCCCTTCACCGAGCGCTGACCCTTGTCCAGAATAGCCACGTGGACGGGCGGGGCGGTGAAGCCTGCGTCCCGCAGAGCGCGCTGTACCAGCCCCCAGACGCGTCCGTTGCTGTTCCCGAATACCACCGACATGTACCGCTGCGGCTTCAGGACGCGGTGCGCTTCTCTGAATGCCCCCTGCAGCAGGGCCGCGTACCGCTCTCCCGCCCCGGTCTTCCGCCGTCCTGTCGTGTGCAGGACTGCCTCCCGCTCGTCGTCCGTCGTCCTTCCCAGCCACGCCTCGTGGAACAGGCTCATGTCGCTGTAGAAGATGTTGCTGCCGAACGGCGGGTCCGTGAACACGTAGTCGACCGAAGCATCGCCAAGGTGTCCGACCGCGTCGGCCGACGCGAGGTCGTAGGTGACGTCGCTCGGTGTGCCCCGGCCGACCCCCGGCAGTTCCCCGGGCCCGAACAGCAATCGATCGGCATGCACGGCCGCCCGCACCTTTCGGCCGAACAGTTCGAATACATTCCACTCGTAGTAAACGGGCGCGATGTAGTACGTCTGGTTCTGCGCGTTGAGCGGGCGCCTGGCGCTCCACTGGTACCGACGTGAAGCCCTGGCGAGGATCGCGGTGAATGCAAACTGCAACTTGCGTCTCACCGATGGATTGGCCCATTCCCCGATCGCCCGCCACAGTTCGAGCAGCACGATGCCGTTCCTCGCGGAGAAAAACCTCGCCGTCTCCGTCAGCCCCGCCTTCCCGAGCCCTGAACGCCCGTACATCTCCCGGTCCTTGCCGATCATCTCGCTCGGCACCTCCCTCAGCCGCACGTCCGCCTTCGCCGCAGCGATAGCCCGCTGGTCCACCTCGCCCACAGCCTGGCCCGTCAGCTTTCCGTTCTCGCCCGCCACGACGACCTCCACGGGAACGTCTGCCCCCCGCGACCACCCGCGCCTGGCGAACGGACCACCGCACCTCGGGCAGTCGGCACGAGGCTTGCCACCGGACGAAAGCTGCTCGTAGTAGACGAACTCGTCCCCACACGCCGGACACTGGTACGTGAAGGACCAAACTGTACGGATCATCTCCACGTCGGCACCGTCACTGCATCGACGCGTCCTGTAGAGCCCACCGAGCCGTGAGCGGGCACGGGCCATCACCGCCTCTCCGGCGCAGACGAGCTCCTCCTCCGATACCTCCGCCAGATAGCCAGTCGCGATGTGCTGGCCCAGCGCCGAAATGTCGCTCAGTGCCGCCTTGCGGCCTGCCATCATCGCCGCCAGACCCGTCATCCCCGAGCCCGCGAAGATGTCCGCGACGAGTTCGCCTCGGTCCGAAAACGCCTCGATGAACGGCTGAATTGCGGCGACTGGCACCTTCGTCAGGTATGAGTGGCAGTTGTAGATCGCGTCGGTACGCGGCGCGACGACGACCTCCGGCAGGTTTCTCACGACAGCCTCGGTCAACGGAACCTTCTATACAGATGCATGACTTATAGTCTGTAGACTCATTGTCGCCACATTCCTACGCTGCACGCAACCTGGTCGACCGACCCGGAGCGTGGCGAGCAACGACCCGAAAGCGATCCTCGCCGCCAATGTGCGGCGTATCAGGCTAGCGACCGGACTCTCCCAGGAAGGTCTCGCGGATCGGGCCGGACTGCACAGAACCTACATCAGTTCGCTGGAGCGCGGCCAGCGAAACGTCTCCATCCAGAACATCTTCCTCCTCGCCGAGGCACTCGGCATTCCTCCCGCCGAGTTGCTATCCGCCCCGCCAGACGAGAACCCCGGCTAATGGCGTTCAAGGTCGACGCCAGCTTCCTGCGTTTCCTCACCATGGGCGCCCTGGGTGCGCGCCGCGTCGCCGAAGAACTCCAGGCGCGGGGATTTCAGCCCATCGAGCTCGAACGCTACTCCATGTCCAACAAGATCTGGGCGACGAAGATCAAGCGCCTGCGGGTCCCGGACCTCCTCTGCGCCCGAACCGGACTGCGTGTCGAAGTCCGTGCCAAGACCGACCTCAAGATCAAGATGAGCGACGCTCCTGCCAACCCCGAACGAGCGTGGGACGCAGGCCTCCGCGACGAGGACATCGTCGCCCTGATCGCCTGCCAGGAAGGCGCCGACGGCCCCGTGCCAGTTCAGCATGCCGTCTACTTCACCGTCCGCGCCCTGCGTGAGTCGGAGTCCAAATCCAGATTGGGTCCGCCGAAGTCGGCCTCCGAGGGTGCCGAGCGTGACCGCGAGTGGCCCTGCACGGTCCCTTCGCGGCCCGGCCGCGTGCTTGGCCTCGGCGGCGGAAAGCTGAGGGTCCTCATGGACGCCGACCACCGACCTGAGCGCCGGCAGACCTACACGCTCGGCGACAAGCATCCCTACGTCGTCTCGGGCGATCGGTTCGCTGCCAAGTCCTCGATTCTGGCGGGCGTTCCCGCGTCCCTCGCGGATCTCGACGACCACCTAACCGCCGAGTACGATCCACTCGAAGATCTCGGCGCCGACACCCCCATAGACCGCCTTGCGGCGGCCAAAGCGCTTCGCTCGCGGGACGACCTGCACGGCGAGGCCCGCGGTGCACTCGACCGAACGCTGGCCCACGAATCGCACCCGCGGGTGGCCCTTGAGGCTGCCGCGAGCGCCGCCGCCCTTGGCTTGGCCAATGGCGAAGACCGGATCGCTTCGACGTTGCTCCCCGGAGCTGCCGAACGCGACATGGCGATGGAAGCCATCTTCATCCTTTCCGATCTGCGCACCAGCTTCGCGCGCAAGCAGCTTCTGGAAGTGGCCGCCATGGCCGCCCCGCCGGGCGACGAGCGGCGCCAAGCCGCCGTCTGGGGGCTCGGCAAAGTCGGCCACCAAGCCTACGACGAACTCGTCCGGTTCATCGCCGACGACGACCGGGACGCCGCCCTCCATGCGATCGCCGCCTTCGGTTCCGACACGCCCAGAGGTGTTATCGACTCGCTTACTGGCATCCTCGTCGACCAGCATCCGAACCGCGCCCCCGCCGCTTCCGAGATCCTCCGCCGCATCGCCAACGACGATGTCGTCCGGTCTCTCCTCTTCGCCGCCGACTCCACGCCCGGCGACTGGGTGCTGGCGACCCTGGGACGCCTGCCACCGGCCCTCGTGCGCGACCACCTGCAAGGCGATCCTCTCCTCGCTGTTCTCGAACCCATGCTGCTCACCGGGCAGGACTCTCATTGGCTGTTTCACGAGACCACATCTTCGGACCTCTCGTTCCTGCTCAAGCAGACCTTGTGACAACCCGTTGATTTCCACCCCTGTGCATGACCGGCGGGCTCGTAAATCGAACTGAGTCACTCGAGCGCGAGCCTGCTGCTCTCGGCCTTGGACTACGCCGCTGTCTGGTCGACACCTCGGATCTTGAACAGCCGTCCAACTTAGCTGCACTCAACGCCTCGCGAGAACTCGCGTGACCACTTGCGAGCACCTTCCAAATCGCTCCGCGTCGCGTACTCCAGCAACCGTTCGAGATAGGAGACCCACCGCCCGACGTCTGCGTAAACCTGCGGCAGAGCAAGCACCTCAATGCCCAAACGGGCAACATCGCCCCTGAACCTCGCAAGGGAGTCCAAGTACTCGTTACGATCCTCGGGAGACAGGTCCTCATCTGGAGCCCACCTAGTCCCGCGTCGAAGCTCCTGCTGCCGATTCTCTCGCTCCAAATGCTCCCAGTCTGTACGGAGTCTGTGGAGCTGAGACCCCATCCAACTCACCATCCGATGAAACTGCTCTTCGGGGGACCTCTTCGCTCGCCGCTCGTTGCGACTGTCCTGCTCGCCCTGCTCCTCTAGCGCCATGACACGCTCCTTCAACAGCCGATGCGGCGTGGCGGTCAAGAAAACGAGGTAGAGCAGCAGTAAGAGGATTGCCGGTGCCGCGACGACGTAGATCAGCAGAACAGCCAACTGGTCCATCGCGGCGTTCCAACCCCGCACGAACACGTCGATACCGATGCCGACCGCGGACCCCCCGAACAATACTGCAGTTGATACAAGGACGTGGTCCTTGAGCCACTTCCACCAGTCACACCCTGCCCGCCGCCAAACCCGCATGGCGCCGAAGCATGGCAGGCTCCGTCAACCTCCGTAAAGCAGATCATCCCCCTTTTTCTCGCTGTCGCATCCAGCGTCCGTGGCTAGGACATGCGCTGGCATCAAGCGCCGCTTGGGCGAACACGACGTCTACGCCCGCACCAAGTTCGACGATACGCCGGACTTCGACGGCATCCGCGGCCGTCTCTCGTTCGAGACCGGCTGACTGTCGGACCGCGCCTCCGGGGACGGCGCTGGCCGCCCTGCCGCAGCCAGTGCCGCACCACCGCCGTCACGCCTCGCGTGGCGCCCCGCTATGTCGGGGTGCTACGCACGGCCCGACATAGCGGGCGCGCGCGCTCTCCGGGCGTTCACGCACACATTTGCACGCATTACCTGGCGTCGCCCATAATTTCGCCCACTACCTGCCAGCTCCGACCGGAGCGACGGCAACGTTGGACCCCACGGTCCTAGCTTCAACAGAGGAGCGGCGCACCGACGCCGAAACCGGGGCACCCGTACGCGGCTCCGGCGCGTGAAGACGCGGCAAGTGCCATGTGACACGAAGCGTACCGGGGGCAATGGCGGCCTCCGGCGCGGCGACATCCGCGCAAGCGCGAATCGGGGACACCCGGCCAGCGCAACGCCGACTGGCCCTAAACCGTTTCCCCGTTGGCCACGGGGACGTGCCCACCGACGGCAGCTACCACGGGGCGACCGCACGGCTCCCCGATCCCGCAAGGGCAACGCAGCGATCCTGCGACAGTGCGGCAGGAGGCCACCCACGCTTCCCGCGGGATCCGAGCCCGCGAAGTCGCGCCGGGCGGTCCCGGCAACACACCGTTTGGGCCACAAGCCCCATAGCGACGAAGCAACCCGATGCGATCCATCGGGCGCTTCCAGGCGTCCATGCGCAATCGTGACGAACGCGACATGGACGGGATGGAGCAGGGCATCCCGCGCGGCTTCAACAGCGCGACAACCACCTGCAACGGCGAGAACGGTCCCGGCCGAGTCCACATTGGACTGAACGGGGGCGAGTCGGGAGAGGAGCGCCACGGCGCTTCCGATCCCGCTGAGCCGCGTCGATCCGGACGTTTCGAGAGAAGCGTTGGAACGCGGCAACAGTTCTTACGACCCTCGGATCACCACGCACGTCCTGCGCTCGGGAGGAACGCACATGGGACAGCGCCGGTCGAAGCTCGACCGCCACGCAGCCGAACTGATTGCCCTGCGGCGGGCCGGGGCCTCGATCGCCCAGCTCGCCCGCTGGCTGCGCCGGGAGCGAGACACCGCCGCCGCGGCCACCACGGTCGGGCGCTGGCTCGACAACGCCGACGTAGGCGACATCGATATGGTCGACGGCTTCGATGCCGCCGCCGCGCTCGACGAACTCCGGGCCCGCGACCGGGAGCTGCGCTTTCCGCGCCTGGCCGTCTCAAGCATCGACGAGCATGGCTACCACGTGCTCAGGATGCGCGCCCGGGGCGCGACGATCGGCCAGTGCCGCCGGGCCCTGCGCGACAAACGTGGGCTGCGGGTGGACCGCTCCACAGTCTCCCGCTGGCTCAGGAAGCACGCCAATGGCGAAGAGTAGCCGTCCCCGCCGCGGCCGGGGCCAGCCGCGCCGCCGGTTCCCGTTTGCCAAAGGAGCTTCGCGCCCGCACACTTCCGGCTTCAATCGGCTGCCACAGAGGAGGCGCGGTGCTCACGGCCTTCCGAGAAAACGATGACTCGCACGCCGCCTTCGCCACGATGTCCGACACTCTGGCTTCCGGGTCAACTTTGCGGCGCAACCTTGGCGGCCAAGGATTCTCCGGGGAGTGGGACGTCACATGGCACCCTGATGTCGGAATGTGGTCGTTGCTCGACCCTGGCGACGATCTCAACAGGTTCTGGTGCTGCTTCGGCATAGAGGATCCCGCCGCCCGCAAAGACCTCAACATCGCCGTAGAGGTCAACCCGCCTCACAGCGGCACTGACGGGCGTATTGCCGGCGCGTTCGCGTGGAGCCCCGCCGGAAGCATCCACCTTTGCCACAATGGGCGCATCGGTGGTGGCCGGCGAGGCGTTGGCAAAGCCGCGTTCTTCAACCACTACCGTGGCGAACTGACCAGTTTGGCGCACCGCGACCGACTGGCGGATGTCGTAGACCTTGGCCCTATCGACAGTCCCGATCTTGCATCCCGCCTTGCGTGGTTTGCGGCGGAGGTAGTCCGCGTTAAGGCCCTCATCCTGCAGGGGACTGCAACGGGCGCTGAAGGCACATTGGATTCCGGGGTTAGGGCAATCGAAATGCCGTCCTTTAATCCCGAGTTCTCGGGCACTAGGGCTGCGTTCACAGTCCGCGCCACGATCGAGGCCAGAGCCGACCATGGGCTCGTTGTCGATGCGCTGGCAGCGTCGGTTACGCGTCACGGTCGAGTCGTCTGCAATGACCGCGAGAGGGACCTGTTCCTTCTCGACGACGACGGGTGCCTAGTCCTGCTGTTCGAGGTCAAGACCGACATCTCCACCACCTCGATCTACACCGCGGTCGGTCAACTGCTCCTCAACCGGGGCACCGAAACAAACGGCGTGCGTCTTGTGCTCGTGGTTCCGGGCACGCCAAAGGAGGGGACTCGCGATGCGCTGGGGTCGGTCGGCATTGACGTGCTCCCGTACCACTGGCGTGGGCGGACGCCTGTGATCTCGAAATCCGCGCTCGCAAAGCTGATGCCATGACCGCCGTGCGGACCCAATCGTCCTCTGCCGTTTGCTCTTAGGGGCCGACGCACCCGAAATTCGAAAATCAGACCGCCCGCTTCCAGTCGCGACCCAACCTGTAGCCGACGCCGTTCAGGCCGCCTACCGGCGTCGCTCCTGCGCCAGATCGTAGGCCGCCTGCAGCTGCATCCAGTAGCCCGCGTCGCTCCACCCCATACGTTGGCCGACAATGGCCGCCACGAGGTCCGATCCGGGGCGGAGCGACCCCCGAATCGCGCTTCACAGTGCCCTGCTTTCCAAAAACGCGGGCCATGTTGCGAACGAGGCCACTCTCGGCGTCGCCAGCGCGGGCGAACGCGTCGCGCAGACGTTCATCGTCAAGCCGTGGATGCTTCGTCCACCCCTGCCATCCGCGTGAACCGCACCAGCTCTGCGGCCACCTGCACGGACTCCAGCCGCCAGCCCGCCGCCTCACACGCACGCGCCGCCGGACTTGCGGACCAACCCTTCGGGTCCGTCCACCACGTCACGAACGTCGACCCTGCCGGCGGCAGCGACATGGCCGTCAGCTCGCGCAGCCGCGCGAACGGCAACACGCAAGAAATGCCCGGCACCTTCCACAGGTACGCGGCGAGCAGCGGATCGGCGTCGGGTTCCACGTCCATTCCAGGATTCAGCCGCTTGCACGACCGCGACGATCCTCTCGTCGCAGGATGAGGTCGCACCACGCCTGCATGACCGGGCGCCGCTTCTCGAGGAGATCGTCGCGCGCGTAGGCCGCCACCGTCTTCGAGCCCTCGACGTGCGCCAGCGCGAACTCCGACAGCAGTTCGTCCACACCCTCGTGGCGCGCCCAGTCCTTGAAACTCGAGCGGAAGCCGTGCCCGGTGGCATTGATCTCCGCCTTGCGCAGCGCGTTCGTCACCGAGGTCGCGCCGAGCTGCTGGCCGCGCGGGCCACGGAACACGACCGCGTCGCCGTCGGACACCTCGCGCAGTTCCGCCAGCACCACCAGGGCGCCCGTGGACAGCGGCACACGGTGCGGCCGGTGGCGCTTCATGTGCGCCGCCGGCACCGTCCACACCGCGGACTCGAAGTCGAACTCCTCCCAGATCGCCCGCCGCACCTCCGCCTGCCGCGCCGCCGTCAGCACCGCGAACCGTATCGCGAGCTGAACCCAGCGCGCGATACGCGGGTGCGCGTCCACTCTGGCAAGCGCATCCGCCACGTCGGCGAAGTGCAGCGCCGGGTGGTGCCGCACCGCTCCGGCCTTCGGCAGCGAGCGCATCACCGTCTCCACGATCGCCCGCCCGCTGCCGGCCGGCTCCCGCAGGTTCTCCACCTCCGCCCACTCCAGCACCGCCACGATACGGCCCGCCACCATACGCACCGTCGCGTGCTTGCCCGCCAGCGCCAATGGGCGCAGCACCCGCTTGACGTCGCTGGTCGCTACCGCCCCGACGTGCATCGTCCCCAACTGCGGCAGTACGTAGGCGTCCATCGTCGAGCGCCAGTCGCGGGCCGACTTCGCGGCGCCGCCGCCGCGCCAGGTCTCGGCCTTCTCCGCCATCGCCCGCGGTTCCGCCTCGGCGAACGAGATGGTTCGCACGCGACGCGGATCCCCGCCGGTGCGGGCCACGGCGCGGTTGTCCGCCGCGATGCGCCGCGCGTCGGCGAGACTCACCAGCTCCGCGTTGCCGAGGCCGATGTCGATTCTCCGACCGTGCACCATGATGCGCTGGACCCACGAGCGGGAGCCGCTGTCGCGGACGCGCAGCATGAGGCCGTTGCCGTCCACATAGCTGCCGGGCCCGGCGTGGCGTACCATCTGGGCGGACAGGGCGTTGCGATTGAGCTTCGGCATGGGACTGAGATCGGATTCCGGGCGGAATCCCATTCTACACGGGCCGCTATTGGCTTACAACGCGTCCCACAATGATCGGTGTCAACCGTTGGCGTCGAGTGGCACCGGATGGCGCTTCATTGCACGGTCGAGAACGACTTTATCCGATTGATAATGAACGATATTTGTGGACGATACGGGGCGCAGGCCGTTGCATGTTCACGCAGACCGTCCTACTTCAAACGCTTGTACGGCGCAAGCTCCGAGCGTCGCGCCCGGACAAGGAACATCGAGAAGGAAGAAAGCCCATGAGGAATTCGATCGTCGCCCTGGCGCTGCTGGCGCTGGCGGCCGGCTGCGCGGAGGAGACAACCGCCCCGGCCGAGGAAGCCACCCCCGATGCGAGCGCGGCGCCGGAGGCCCCCGAGATCGCGTCGAACCCGCTCCGGGACGCCTATTTCGGCGATACCCACATTCACACGGTCCTCTCCTTCGATGCCTACCTGATGGGCACGCGGCGCACGCCCGACGAGGCGTACGCGTTCGCGAAGGGCGAGGCCATCGAACACGCGGCGGGGCGGATGATGCAGTTGCATGCACCGCTCGACTTCCTGGCCGTGTCGGACCATGCCTTCTATCTCGGCATGATGCGGGAGCTCGCGGACGAGGACTCGGCCTACGGCGACCACCCGGTGGCGCCCGCGGTACGCGCGGCAACGAACGCCGCCGGTCCAGCGCCGGCTTTCAGGCCGTCGTCGGGCATCTGCGCGCAGGCATGCAGGACCCCGACCGCGAGGACGATCTCGACGACCGGAACGTGGCCCGCTCCGCCTGGCAGGAGATCATCGAATCCGCGGAGCGCAACAACGACCCCGGCAACTTCACGACGTTCACGGCCTACGAGTACACGTCCTCCGGGCCCGAGGGACAGAACCTCCACCGCAACGTGGTCTTCCGGGGCGCCGCGCCGGCCCAGCCGTTCAGCCGCCTCGATTCCCTGAATCCCGAAGACCTCTGGGCGTGGATGGACGCCACCCGGGCCGAGGGCATGGACGCCATCGCGATCCCGCACAACTCCAACGGCTCCGACGGCTGGATGTTCCGCGACGTGAACTGGGCCGAAGAGCCCCTCGACGCGGCCTACGCGGACCTGCGCATGCGCAACGAGCCGCTGGTCGAGAACACGCAGGTGAAGGGCACGTCCGACACCCACCCGCTGCTCTCGCCGAACGACGAGTGGGCCGACTTCGAACTCATGGAATTGAAGGTGGCCAGCGACCAGGCATCCCGTCCCCCCGGGAGCTACGTCCGCGACGCCTACCTGAACGGGCTGGCCATGGAGGCGACCCAGGGCTTCAATCCGTACCGGTTCGGCGTGATCGGTGCGTCGGACACCCACAACGCCGCCGGCTCCTTCTACGAGTACGACTACTGGAGCAAGACCGGCTTCACGGACATCGAGCCGTACATGCGCGGCTCCGTGCCGTTGCCCGAACCCGCGGAGGACGGCGCGGAGTACGCCGACGGTTCATCGCAGTACTGGGGCGCCTCCGGCCTCGCCGGCGTGTGGGCGGAGTCCAACACGCGCGAAGCGATCTTCGACGCCATGCGGCGCAAGGAGACCTTCAGCACCAGCGGTCCGCGCATCAAGGTGCGCTTCTTCGGCGGCTACGGCATCGACAGCGCGCTGGCGGAGACCCCCGACAGCGTCGCCCAGGCTTACGCCAGCGGCGTGCCCATGGGCGCCGACCTGGCAACGGGCGGCGAGGGGGCGCCGTCCTTCTACGCCTCGGCGCTGCGCGACCCGAACACCGTCGGCCTGCAGCGCCTGCAGATCGTCAAGGGCTGGATCGAGGACGGCGAGCGGCAGGAGGCGGTGATCGACATCGCCTGCTCCGACGGCGGTACCGTGGATCCCGAGAGTCCGCGCTGCACCGAAAACGGCGCCACGGTCGATCTCGCCACCTGCGACGTCAGCGAGGGCAAGGGCGCCGGGGAGCTCGCGGCGGTGTGGCGGGACCCGGACTTCGATCCCGCGCAGCACGCGTTCTACTACGTGCGCGTCCTTGAGAACCCCAAGTGCCGCTGGTCGACGTGGGACGCCATCCGGGCAGGCGTGCCGCTGCGCCCCGACATGCACGCGACGGTCCAGGACCGGGCGTGGAGTTCGCCGATCTGGTATCGGCCCGGGTAGAAGGTCGGCACTCAGAACCCGGGGAACTCCTCGGGCGGATGATCCGCGCAGCCGGTGTCGCCGAGCGCCAGGTACTCCGCTGCATCCCACGCCGGACCGTCGCGGAACAGGCTGACGTAGGTCCCGCACAGCTCGGCCTGGTCGGTGAACGACGCATCGGCCAGCAGGCGGGCCTTGAGGCCGGGCAGGGTCACTTCGTCCGAACTCATCCGGATGCCGCCGTCACGGGGCGTGTCGAAGACGATGGTCTTCGGCGCGCCCGCCGCGTTGTTCCAGGGTTCCCACTCGACCTCGGATCCCCCGCGCCCCCGGCCTGGGCTTCCGGTGAAGGCGAATTCGGTCCAGTAGGACATCATGCTCGCGGACAGCGCGTCCCGCTCCGGCAGCCGGTCCTCGTCGTAGATGCTCCCGACCGCGGCCGCCGTACCGTCGAACCCGCCGAAGACGAAGCCGATCTCGAGGCCGTGCGCCGCGCCCAGGGCCTGTGACAGGTCGTAGCCGAGGATGCTGCCTTCCTCGTCCCAGTCAAACCTGTACGCGTACACCGAGTCTCCCTGTGCCGCCTGCAAAACGCGCGCGAGGCTGTCGACACCGCCGTGTCGCCACCCCAGCGACCCGTATGCCGCCGAACGGTCGTAACGCACCGGGTCCCTGAGTCGCGGCAGGAAGCCGAACCGATTCTCGACCCACTCTGGACTCATCGCCATGAAGAGCTTCACTTCGTCCCGGTTGGTCCCGAGGATCACGGGAACGGCGTTGTAACGGTCCGGATCGGCGAACAGCTCGGCCGCTCCCCCCGCCGGCAGCACGACACCGTCGCCGAACACCGCCGGAGCGGAGATCATGCCCATGCCCCGGCCATCGTAGAGCGCCATCAGCTCCGGGGCCGTGGCCCCGTACAGCAATGCCCGCAGCTCCTGGCCGTCCATCGCGCGCAGCGCCGCCCGCGCCTCGTCCATCGCCGGCGCCGCGCCGCGCGCCACGAGCAGCGCGGCCATCACTTCGCCGGAACTGCGATCGTGGCCCGGGGCCGGATCGTCGAGGAAGTTCTCCGCCCGCGCCGGCGTATCGAAGAACGTCCCGCCGCTCTGCACGACGGCCCGGTGAAAGAGCCCGGCCGCGCGGGGCGAAGCCATCAGGGTCAGGACGTTGGCCCCTCCCGCGGACTCGCCGAACACGGTCACGTTGTCCGGGTCGCCCCCGAACGCCCCGATGTTGTCGCGGACCCACTCGAGCCCGCGCACGATATCGAGCGTTCCGAAGTTGCCCGAGGCCTCCTCCGCACTCGCATCCCCGCCGCGCAGGGCGGCATGACGGAACCATCCGAAGGGCCCCAGGCGGTAGTTCGCCGCCACCACCACGACGTCGTGCCGGGCCGCAAGCACCCGCCCGTCGTACGGACCGGCGTGACCGACGCTGTTGCCGCCGCCGTGAATCCAGTACATCACCGGCCGGCGTCCGCCGTCGCCGGGCGCACCGGCCGGCGCATGGACGTTGAGGTACAGGCAGTCCTCGCTGCCGATCACGCCGTCGCCGTCGGGATCGTCGAAGTCGGCGAGCATGCTCTTGTACTGCACACAGGCACCGCCGGAAGCGAGGGCCGACAGTGGCGCGTCGAACGCTGCCGGCGGCCGCGGCGCTCTCCAGCGCATCGCCCCCACCGGCGGCTCGGCGAACGGGATCCCGAGCCAGGCCCAGGCGCCGGCGGCGTCCACGAACCCGGTCACCCGTCCCTGCGCGACATGCACGGCGGTCGCGCTGTCGGCCGTCGGCGGCGGCGACGCCACGTCGCGGCTCGTCCACCACCAGACGGCCAGGGCAACGACCGCCACCAACAGTGCCACCATCCATGCGCGTCGCATGCGGAACTCTCCCTGCAGATCGATTCCGGCCAGAATCCGCCGGCGGCCGTAGGGTAGCATCGCGGGCGTCCGAACAGCCGCGGGAAGCCCTCCGATGCGCATCACCGACGTCTCCGTCACCCTGTGGGAGTGGAAGGACATTCCCCCCACCCGCTACACCCGCACGATCGCGAGCGCGGCCAGCCGCAGCACGCGCATGGGCCTGGTGCGCATCGGCACCGACGCCGGGGTCGAAGGCCACGCCTTCGTCGGTTCGGCATACGGTCCGGCGGAAGCCGACGCGGCGTTCATCACCGGTCCGGTAAAGGGTCTTCTCATCGGAGAGGACGCACTCGCACGGGAACGCATCTGGCAGGGCATGATGCGACGCGGCCGCGGACAGATGCTGCGCGCCGTGGGTGCGGTGGACGTCGCCCTGTGGGACCTGGCCGGGCGGGCGGCCGGCGTGCCGGTGCACCGGCTGATCGGGTCCTGTCGCTCGAAGGTGCCGGCCTATGCGAGTTCCGCCGTGCTGGATTCTCCGGAGGCCTATGCCGAGGAGGCCGTCCGCCACAAGGAGACCGGGTGGACGGCCTACAAGATCCATCCTCCCGCCATCCCCGAGGAGGACATCCGCATCTGCGAGGCCGTACGCAGGGCCGTCGGCGACGATTTCCGGGTGATGCTCGACTCGACGTGGTCCTACGACTACCCGGAGGCCCTGCGCGTCGGCCGCGCCGTGGAGGAACTCGGCTTCTACTGGTACGAGGATCCCCTCGCGGACGACGACCTCTACAACTACGTGAAGCTCAAGGAACGCCTGCGCATCCCGATCATGGCGACGGAACTCCCGCCGGCCGGGCCCACCTCCTACGCGCCCTGGGTGATGTCGCGCGCCACCGATTTCTTGCGGGGCGACGTGGCGGTGAAGGGCGGCATCACGTCATGCCTCAAGACCGCGCATCTCGCGGAAGCCTTCCGCATGAACTACGAGGTGCATCACGGCGGCAACTCGCTGAACAACGTGGCGAACCTGCATCTCATCATGGCGATCCCGAACTGCGAGTACTTCGAGGTGCTGCTGCCCGACGCGGTCCAGAAGCACGGGCTGGCCGAGGAGATCGTGGTCGACGGCGACGGCCTGGTGCACGCGTTCGACCGGCCCGGTCTCGGGGCGGAGATCGACTTCGATCTCATCGAGCGAAACAAGGTGGCGACGCTCTGAGGGGCCGCGGCGCATGAACACGACGGCATCGAACCGCAAACTGATCCGTGACGCATTCGCCAGGTGGGAAGCCGGCGATTTCTCCGCGGTCCTCGACCTGATGGCCGAAGACCTCGAGTGGACGATCATCGGCGCCACCCCGATCTCGGGGACCTACCGGAGTCGCCAGGCGTTCCAGGACACCGTGGCCAACATGTTGCGCAAGGCCTTCAAGGGCCCGCTCCAGCCGACCGTTCGCAAGGTCATCGCGGACGGCAGCGACGTGGCGGTGCTGTTTGCGAGTCACGCGGAGACCCACGCCGGTCCCGACTACGACCAGGTCTACTGCTGGGCGATGGAAGTGGTCGACGGGCGCATCCGGCGCGGCACGGCCTACCTGGACACGGCGCTGGTCGACGCGGTGATTTCGCCGCGGCTGTGACCGGGCCGGGAAGAGTGGCGCGCCCGACAGGATTCGAACCTGTGGCCTTTGGCTTCGGAGGCCAACGCTCTATCCAACTGAGCTACGGGCGCGAGGGAGAGGCACGGTACCAGCGGCGGGCCGAAGATGCACGTTCGCCCTTGCAACTCCCCGTCGAAGTAGTAACGTACCTGCTTTCGTGCGGGAGCGTTCCGACATGACGACAATGACCAGCAGGGAATTCAATCGCGACGTCAGCAAGGCAAAGAGAGAGACAAGGCATGGCCCGGTGTTCATCACGGATCGAGGACGACTTGCCCATGTCCTGCTGACCGTCGACGAATATCAACGGATCACTGATGGCGACCAGACGATCGGTGCCCTGCTCGGCAGGCCGGAGGTGGCCGACCTCGAGTTCGATCCTCCTAAACTTGGCAGCCTGACCAAGGCTGTCGAGTGGGACTGATGTACGTCCTCGATACGAACGTCGTCTCCGAATTGCGCAAGGCCGGATCCGACAGGATCGATCAGCACGTGTCCGCCTGGTCCGAGAGTGTTCCCGTGACGAGCCTCTTCCTGTCCGTCATCACGGTCCTCGAACTCGAGCAGGGCGTGCTGTCGGCCGCACGCCGCGACCCGGGCCAGGGACAGACACTTGGCCGATGGCTCCAGCGCGATGTGCTGCGAGCCTTCTCCCAACGCATTCTGGCCGTCGATACGGCAGTCGCGCTGCGCTGTGCCGCTCTCCACATGCCGGACCGCCGGCCTGACCGGGATGCCCTGATCGCTGCCACCGCGCTGATCCGCGGAATGACGGTCGTCACCCGAAACGTCAGCGACTTTTCTCCGACCCGCGTCCGCACGCTGAACCCATGGAGGGAGACGTCGTTCGATTCGTAGCGGCCGGCGCTGGACGACCTCCTACTTCACCGGGTACTTCGCCAACGCCGCCTCGTCCGGTTCCGTGCCCCACCCCGGCGTGTCCGGCACGTACAGGTAACCGTCCCGGATGTCGGGCTCCACGGTGAAGATCTCCGCGTCCCAGGGCAGGCGGTCGATGTCCGTTTCCATGATCCTCAGGTTCGGCGCCGCGGCGCTCACGTGGGCGCTCATCATCGTGGCCAGGTGGCCGTAGTAGTTGTGGGGCGCCACGTTGACCTGGTACGCCTCCGCCGTCGCCGCGATCTTCATCGACTGCCAGGCGCCGTTCCACGGCACGTCGATGATGGCCACGTCCATGGCGCGCAGGCGGAAGTACGGGAGGTACGCCGGCAGCGTGATGAGCGACTCGCAGGAACTGATGGCATGCGGGCTCGCCCGGCGCACGTCCGCCAGCGCTTCCGGGTACTCGGTGTCGATCTCCGCCCAGAAGAGGTCGAAGTCGGCAAGGGCGCGCAGGATCCGCAGGTAGCCCTCGGGGCGCGCGTTGTAGTTGAGGTCCAGCAGGATGTCCATGTCCGGCCCCGCACCTTCGCGGAACGCCTCGAGGTGGCCCACCAGTCCCCGGATCACCTGCCGGTCCACGTTCAGGTCCGGCGCATGGGGGCGCCCGAAACCCGGGCTCCAGCCGCGCGTCCGGTCGCCGGTGTGGTCGAAGATGTTGGTCTTGAGCGCCGTGAAGCCGCGCTCGCGGACCTCCTGCCCGAGCGCCCGCACCCCGGCTGCGTCCGTGATCGCGGGCGGATAGAAGTCCGGCCGGGCGATGCGCCACGTCCCGCAGTGCGACCAGTACACGCGGATCGCGTCGCGCACGCGTCCGCCGAGGAGGTCGCAGCACGGCACGCCGAGGGTCTTGGCCTTCGCGTCGAGGAGCGCGTTCTCGAGCGCCCCGATACCCATCGCCATGACCCCGGACATGGACTGCCGCGCCCGGGCATGCAGGATGGAGTAGACGCGCTCGGTGTCGTGGACGCGCTGACCGACGACGAGCGGGGAGAGCTTCTCGATGACCTCGGTGACGCCGATCGCGCCCTGGTGCTCGTCGTACTCGCTCCAGCCCACGACGCCGTCTTCCGTGACGAGCTTGACGAAGTGGTAGTTGCGCCAGCCGGCATCGCAGTGCCGGGTCTCGATGCTCCTTACGTGCATGCCCGCGGCCCGGACAGTTAGGAGATGAAGCCGTACAGGCGCCCCGCGTTCTCGCAGACGATCTTGCGCCGGACCTCCGGCGCGACGCCGCCAAGCTCCCGGTCGATGAACTCCCGGGAGTCGGGCCACACCCCGTCCGGGTGCGGGAAGTCGCTGCCCCACATGACGTTGTCCTCGCCGAGGATGTCGAGCAGGCGAACGCCGATGGGGTCCGACTGGTAGGTCGCGAAGCACTGCCGGCGCCAGTACTCGGACGGTTTCATGGTCAGCGTGAGGTCCTTGAACTGGTCCTCCCATTCGAGGTCCATGTGGTCGAGGACGTACGGAATCCAGCCGATCCCGCTCTCGCCGATGACGAGCCTGAGACCCGGGTGGGCTTCCAGGACGCCGCCGTAGATCGTCTCCATGATGATCTTGGACATGGCGAGCTGAAAGCTCGTGATGTGCACGGCGAACGCCTGCCGCCGCTGCAGGTGGTCGAGCGCGCCGAAATCGTAGTCGATGCGCGGACCGATGGTGTGGTAGTGCAGCGGCAGCCCGGCCTCCTCCGCAAGCGCCCACAGGGGCTCCCATGCCGGGTCGAAGAGGGGCGCCATCTCGTGCGTGTTCGCCACCTCGATCCCGCGCAGCGCCCCGCGCTCGGCCACCCGGCGCACCTCCTCGCACGCGGCGGTGACATCGTGGCTCGGAATGCTCGCCAGACCCGCGAACCGTTCCGGGCGCGCCGCGCAGAAATCCGCGAGCCAGGCGTTGTAGATACGCATCACCTCGTCTGCCGCCTCGTCGTCCTTGAGCCGCATCGCGGCCCCGAGAATCCCGTAGAGCACCTCGCCCTGGACGCCGTCGAGATCCTGGTCGCCCACGCGGAGCTCCGGGTCGGTCAGCCGCGGAATGCCGGCCGCTCCGTCGCGGTACAGGCCCTGCTCCGCCATGCGGTCGGAGCGGTGAATCTCGCCCGGCACGTAGACGCGACCCGCGGAGCCCATGCCGTTCTGGAGACCGAACTGGGCGCCGCCGCGGCTGACCCAGTAGCGTCCCTTCTCGGTATCCGCCACATAGGGCATGCGATCCCTGAGCGTGGCTGGCGCCTCGTCCCGGAACAGGTTCTCCGGCAGCCACGGAAGGTCGATGTGGCAGTCCGCGGAAATGATCTCGTATTGCACTGGTTCCCCTTCCCTCTCGTCTCTTTCATGCGAGGGGCAAGCCCCTCGCGCTCCCCGGCTGAAGGCTCCTTCATGCGAGGGGCAAGCCCCTCGCGCTCCCCGGCTGAGGGCTCCTTCATGCGAGGGGGTATCCCCTCGCGCTCCCCGGCTGAGGGCTCTTTCACGCGAGGGGCAAGCCCCTCGCGCTTCCCGGCTGAGGGCTCCTTCATGCGAGGGGGTATCCCCTCGCGCTCCCCGGCTGAGGGCTCCTTCATGCGAGGGGCAAGCCCCTCGCGCTCCCCGGCTGAGGGCTCCTTCATGCGAGGGGCAAGCCCCTCGCGCTCCCCGGCTGAGGGCTCCTTCACGCGAGGGGCAAGCCCCTCGCGCTTCCCGGCTGAGGGCTCCTTCATGCGAGGGGGTATCCCCTCGCGCTCCCCGGCTGAGGGCTCCTTCATGCGAGGGGGTATCCCCTCGCGCTCCCGGCTGAAGGCTCTCCCGGTGGGCTGCACTCGATCAGTCCCTGCGGGAGTCACCCTCTCCGTCCTCGGGTTCGCGGCGTGCGGCGCCCGCCCGGGCCGCCGGGTCGAGGAGCTCCATCGCCTGGCGCACGACGTTCAGCGGGTTCACCTCCGCCATCTTGCGCAGCCGCTCGCGATACTGGTCCTGATGTTCGAGGAACGTCAGGATGCCCTGTTCGATGTAGCTGGAAACGACGCCCCCGAAACGGTCGCCGTAGAAACGGATGATCTGCTCGATCGCCCGGTTGGTCAGTATCGGCTCGTGACCCTGATCTTCCTGTTCCGCCAGGATCTGCAGGAGCACCGTGCGGGTGATGTCGCGGTCCTCGCGGCTGTCGCGGACCTCGATGCTCTCGCCGAGAACGATCTCGCGCCGCACGTCCTCGACGGTGACGTACGTGCTCTTGTCCTGATCGTAGAGCCGGCGGTTCGGGTACTTCTTGTAGCGCCGCATCTCGCGATCTCGCGCCCCCGGTCAGGCCTGGGCGTACGACGGCTCTGGATAGACCAGGGCGCGCAGGCCGACGCTACGATCAAAGCGTTGCCAGCCGTCGGCCGGCTGCGCGAGACGATCCGCGATGACGTGCACGGCGGCGGGGTTCATGGCCATGCCGGAGTGGCTGCCCACGATCTCCACGTTCTCCGCGAGCGGGGTGTCCCGCTCCAGGCACGTCCGCCAGGAGACCACGCCATCCGTCCTGCTGTAGACCGCCGTGCACGGCACGGGGATCGGCGCCCCGATGTCCCGGCCGCCGCGCACGCGGCTGCGCATCTCGCGCACGGTGAGCCCGGACAGCCGCTCGAACAGTTGGCGGACCACGGGATTCGCGCTGCCTCCGTCTGCCGAGGCGAACGGGCTCCCAAGGGTGATGACCGATCGCACGTGGTCGGGGAAACGACGCGCGATCTCGCGGGCGAACACGCCGCCGAGGCTCTGCCCGATCAGCGTGAGCGGCCGCCTGTAGGTCCGCACCAGGCGATAGAAGCGCAGCACCATCCGCGACTGCACCTCAAGACTTCCCGTATTGGTGCCCACCTCCCAGGGGAAGGTCCGGTAGCCGAGGCGGTCGAGGAAACGGCGCAACGGCATCGTGGATGTGTCGCTCGCGGTGAATCCCGGCAGGACCAGGACCGGATGGCCATCCCCCTGCGGGGCTTGTGTCAGCAACGGCCAGAACTGGGTGAAACCCACCGCTTCACACAACGTCCGGGGCAGTTCCGCCATCGAAAGCAGGGGCGACGGGGCGCCGCGCTCATGCTCCGACATGTCGAGCGATTCGTACATCTTTTCCCGGATCTCCTCTCCCGGATCATCCCCGCACTGCACGAGCGAGTGTCGCCCACCCGCGGCGCCACGGTCAAGGTTTTGTTGCATCGCAATAACGGCGTTCCGGACCCCGTGCTCCCACCCCGCATTCCCGGCAGGCCCCTCGAGCCCGCCGTACCGTCTTTGCCAGGCTTTTCGCGAAAAAGTCATTGACCGTTCACGAATCCGCCCTACAATGCGCGCCCGCTGGTCGGAGGCATGCACCGTAGCGGTGCGGTGGCACTCCCGTCGATGCCCCCGAAGGGGCCTCGATACCACCCATCCACCGGCAGCGGGAAAGTCTCGTGTCCCGCAAATCAATGGGTTGGAAGTATCGACGGGCAATGGCACGCCTCGTGCATGGCTTTTGCCCGCCGTCGCCGGTCGGGTCGTCGGGGGCGATCGTGCCCAACAGAGAAACAGGAACTGACATGTACAAGCTGAGCGGACTCGATGCCGGGTTCCTATACAACGAGACGGAACGCTGCCCGCAGCACGTGTCCTCCGTCCAGATCATGGAATTGCCGGAAGGGGTCGACGAGGACACCTTCATCGAGGGCCTGAAGGCGCACTTCATGCGCCGCCGGCACCTCGTGCCCTACCTGACGAACAAGCTCGTCGAGACCCCGTTCCTGGCCGACCACCCGGTGTGGGTGCCGGACGCGGACTTCGACATCGACAACCACGTCGAGCGTATCGACATCGCCGCCCCCGGCGGCAGGGCCCAACTCGAGGCCGCGGTGGCGGAGCTGCACGAGCAGCGCCTCGACCGCAACCGGCCGCTGTGGCGCACGGTGGTGTTGTGCGGGCTCGAAGGCGGGCGGATCGCCTACTATTCGGGCGCCCACCACGCCTGCCTCGACGGGATGGCCGGACAGGCCGCGACGGTCACCCTGATGGACCCGACCGTCGAACCGCGCGAGGTGCCCCCCGCGCCGGAGGACTTTCTCGCGCCGCGGCGACCCTCGATGACGGACCTGCTCGTCGCCGCGTGGGAGAACATCGCCCAGTTCCAGCTCCGCCAGGCGACCGGCATGCTCGACGCCGTCGCAACCGGGATACGCCTGCAGCGCCGCATGTTCGGCCCCGACGGCGGGCTCGGCGCGATGGCCGACGAGGCGCCCAGGACCCGCTTCAACGCCCCCGTCGAACGCGCTCGCAGCTACGCCGTCGCCGAGCTGGACCTCGCAGCCGTGAAGGCGGCCGGCAAGGCGCATGAGGCCAAGCTGAACGATGTCTTCCTCGCGATCTGCGGCGGCGCCCTGCGACGCTATCTCGACCGCTCCGGGGAGCTGCCCGAACAGTCCCTGATCGCGGGCTGCCCGGTTTCGCTGCGCAAGCCCGGCGATGCGTCCATGAACAACCAGGTCACGATGATGCAGGTGCGTCTCGCCACCGACGAGCCGGACCCGGCGCGGCGCATCGCCGCGGTGCTGGCCTCGTCGGCAACCGCCAAGGAAGTGACGGCGGACCTCGCCGGCGCCTTCGAGGGCGACCCCGCCGGCTGGGGCATGCCGCTCGCGATGCGCGCGTCCGCGAGCGTCATGGAAGCGGTGGGCACGGCCAACGTGGTCCCACCGGCCTTCAACGTCGTGGTCTCGAACGTGCCCGGCCCGCGCGAGACGCTGTACTCGAACGGTGCGCGCATGCTGACCCACTACCCGGTGTCGATCCCGGCGCACGGCCTCGGCGTCAACATTACCGTGCAGAGTTACCGGGACAGACTGTACGTCGGCATCACCGCCTGCGCGAAGGCGCTGCCCGACGCGGCAGTGTTCCGCGACGATCTGGTCGCCGAGTACGAAGGGTTGTGCGCCGCGTTCGCGCCGCGGGCAGCCGCCGCCCGACCGGTCACGTCGATGCCGTCACCGGCGGTCAGGCCCGTCGGCACCGAGATACCGCCCGCCAAGGCCGCGTGATCGAGGGCGGCTGACCGCATGACATTCCGGTTGACCCGGTTGACATCAACTATTGCGCACTGCACAATCCGCGCCGTTGTGCAGTGCAGCACCCCAAGTGAGTCCCAGGGAGCAAGACGATGAATCCTTTCGAGAAACAGCTTCAGATAGGTCGCGAGTTGTTCGAGTTGAACGCCAACGCCTTGCGGCGCATGGTCGAACTCGATGCGGACTCCTTCCGCGCGCTGGTGGAGACCAACCAGTCGTTCTTCGCCAGGCTGCCCGAAGTCAAGGACCTGCCCGGGTTCGTGTCCCTGCAGCGCGAGTACGGCGAAACGGTCTGGAACGGCGCCCAGGAAGCCATGAAGACACGGGGCGACCTCCTGCGCGACAGCATGGGCAAGGCCGGCGAACTGGTACGCGGAGCGTTCGACGCGACGGCCGAAACCGACGCGCCGAAGCAGGAAGCCGCGTAATCCGGGTCCAGATACTCTTTTGAGCAGCGGCGCGCGGGCGTTCTCCCTCTACCCCTCCTCGATCGCCCGCGCGCTGCACTTGTTTTCCGCCCCCGTGCCGCCTGCCGGGCAGGCACGGGGAGCGATGTAGACTGCCGGTCCATCCGGTGACGCCCGGGGGCCCCTGCACCGGGGCAGCACCGGGGCCCCGACAACGGGAACAGCGAGAGCATCGTGTTAGAACAACTGAGTGCGCAGGACGCGTCCTTCATCTTCATGGAGTCCCCTGCCACGCCGATGCACGTTGGCAGCCTGGCGATCTACGATCCCTCCTCCAGCGATGCGGATGTCCTCTCCGAAGAGCGCTATACCCGCTTCCAGCAGGAGCGTCTCCACCTGTGGCCGGCCTCCCGCCGCCGCCTCGCGCCAGTGCCCTTCAACGCCGACTACCCGTACTGGATCGAAGACGAGGACTTCGAACTCGACTACCACATGCGGCGCATCGGCCTGCCCAAACCCGGCGACTGGGCCGAACTGCACAAGATGGCGGCACGCATCTTCGAGCGGCCGCTCGACATGTCGAAGCCCCTCTGGGAGTTCTACATCATCGAGGGCCTGGACAACCTGGAGGGCGTGCCCAAGGGCAGTTTCGCCGTGCTCTCGAAGACGCATCACGCGGCGATCGACGGCGCCTCCGGCATGCATCTCGTCGAGCTGTTGCACGACCTGACACCACAAGTGCAGCCCGTCCCGCCACCGCAGACCCCCTGGCGGGCCGACATCGTGCCGAGCGACGCGGATCTCCTGTTCCGGGCCTGGGCGAACAATTTCGCCACGCCCTTCAAGTTCCTGCGCGTCTGGACGGACACCACCCGCTCGCTGCCGAGGATGACGGAGGCGCTGACGAGCAACGTCCAGCAGCCGTACTCCGTGCCGCGCACGCGATTCAACGGCCGCGTTTCCGGCCACCGCGTCATCGGCGCGCGTCGTTTCGACCTGGAAGCGGTCCGCAAGCTGCGCAAGGTCGTGGACGGGGCGACGGTCAACGACGCCGTGCTGGCCATCTGCGCCGGGGGCATCCGCGCCTACCTGCAGTCGAAGAGCGAACTGCCGGGCGACTCGGTCGTCGCGATGGCGCCCATCAACGTACGCACCGAGAGCGAGCGCGACGTCTCGGGCAACCGGGTTTCCGCGATGTTCCTGCCCATCGGCACGGACATCAAGGATCCGATCGAACGGCTGCGGGTCATCCGGGAACGCACGGCCGCCAACAAGTCGGTGACCGAAGCGGGGGGAGCGCGGCTGGCCACCGACTACGCGCAGTTCGTGCCGGCATACACCGCCGCGCTCGCCGGCCGGATGGCCGCGCAGGTGCCCGACCCACAGTCCGCCTTCAACGTCAGCATCACCAACGTGCCGGGGCCGACGGTGCCGCTCTACTCCATGGGCGCCCGGATGGTGACGAGCGTCGGGATCGGTCCCATCACGCAGGGCATGGGGCTCATCATGCCGGTCTCGAGCTACTGCGGCGAACTGGTGATCGCCTTCACGTCATGCACGCGGATGATCCCCGATCCCGACCACTTCTCCGCGTGCCTGGAAGATGCCTTCACGGCGTTGCGCGACGCGGCGCTCGGAGGGACCATCGAGCCATCGGCCGAGGTGGCCGAGCCATCCACCGCGCCCGAGGCGCCCGAGACCGTGCAAGAGGCAGCGCCGGAGACCGCCACGAAACCTGCCGGGACTCCCGCGCAGACCACCAGGACCGCGAGGAAGCTTCGCGAGAACGCGAAGCCCCGCAAGAACGCGAAGGCCGGCAAGAACGGCGCCTCGAGGAACACCCCCGTTCGGTCCCGGAAGCCGGCGCCGACCGCAGCATCGACCGGAGACCCGCAGTGACAGCAAGACCCATCGCCCTCATCACCGGGGCATCCTCCGGGATCGGACGGGAACTCGCCCGCGTGTTCGCCGAGCGCGGTCACGACCTCGTGATCACCGCCCGGCGGCGCGACCGGCTCGAAGAACTCGCGGCCGAACTTGGCGAACGCGTTCGCGTGGAGGCCATCTCGGCGAACCTGGCCACCCGCAACGGCATCGCCGCCCTGAAGAGAGGCCTCACGACCCGCGAACTCGACATCGACGTGCTCGTCAACAACGCCGGCGCCGGCGCCTCGGGCGAGTTCGCCGGGATGGAGCCCGCGAAGTCGCTCACGCTGATCGACCTCAACGTCCGCGCGCTGACGGACCTGACCCACTTCGTCCTGCCCGGGATGATCGAACGCGGCCGCGGCCGGATCCTGAACGTCGCGTCGGTCGCCTCCTTCCAGGCAGTGCCCGGGATGTCGGTGTACGCGGCGAGCAAGGCTTTCGTGCTGTCCTTCACCGAGGCGCTGTCCGAGGAACTGGCCGCTACCCCCGTTACCGTCACGGCCCTCTGTCCCGGCCTGACCCGCACGGAGATGGTCGGGGATCTCCAGGCCGCGCCGGACTTCATGTTCGCGAGCGCCGCCGAGGTCGCCGAAGAAGGCTATCGCGCATGCATCGCCGGGGACGTGATCCGCGTGCCGGGCATCGCCAACCAGGCGCTCGTCAACTGGCTCCAGTACCAGCCCCGCTGGCTCAAGCGGTTCCTCTCCGGCATCGCCGGGCGGGCCGCATTCGCCGCGCCGGGCAGCGAGGCGTCGGAGGCGAGGGACATCAGCACCGCCGCATAGGGCATTGCGCATCATGAGCGACACCGCACGATCGACCGAACCCACGGCATCCGGCGAACGTCCCGGTGTCGGAGAACACGAAGGCGTAGCCCTGTCGGCCGCCGCCGGCGTGGACGCCAAGGCCCTCACCGACGCGTGGGCGATGGTGGTGGGCGCCGCCGCGCGGCAACCCGCCGCACTGTTCGAGGCATACACCGGCTTCTGGCGCGACTGCGCGAGCATCCTGTTCGGCAACAGCGACATCGCCCCGGCCGCGGGCGACAAGCGCTTCCAGGACCCGGCGTGGTCCGACAATGCGATGTACCGCCGCATCGGACAGTCGTACCTTGCCTGGACGAAGGCGCTCGACACGTGGCTCGAGAAGTCCGGGCTCGCCGGCATGGATCGGGAGCGCGCGCGTTTCGTCCTCGACGCGGCCAAGGACATGCTCGCCCCCATGAACACGCTGGCGGGCAACCCCGAGGCCCTGGCGAAGGCGACGGAGACCCGGGGCGCGAGCCTGACGAGCGGCTTCCGCAACTTCGTCGACGACCTGCGCCACAACCACGGCTATCCCGCCGTCGCCGACCGCGACGCCTTCGAACTCGGACGGGACGTGGCCGCGACGCCCGGCGCGGTGGTGTTCCGCAACGAAATCTTCGAGCTGATGCAGTACGCGCCCACGACCGGGGCCGTACGTCCCACGCCTTTCCTCTACATCTTCAGCCAGGTCAACCGCTTCTATCTCGGGGACCTGACCCCCGACCGGAGCCTGTTCCGCCGCCTGCTCGATGCCGGCATTCCGGTCTACGCCATGAGCTGGCGCAATCCGAAGCCCGACCAGCGGCACTGGAACCTCGGCACGTATGCCGGGGCCACGATCGAGGCCATCGACGCGATCCGGGCAATCTCCGGCAGCGAGCGCGTCGACGTGATGGGACTGTGCGCGGGGGGCCTGGTGGCCGCCGCGGCCGCCGGCGTGCTCCAGGCGCGCAACGAAGACCGCATCCGCTCGCTGTCCCTCGTCGTCAGCATCCTCGACAACCAGCCCGGCGACAGCGACTTCGGCCTGTTCGTCTCCGAGCGCTCGGTGGAGGCGCAGAAGGCGATGGTCCGGGCCAAGGGACTGTTCGCCGAGAAGGACGTCTTCGAGATGTTCGCGATGCTGCGCATCGAGGAGAGCGTCATGAGCTTCCTGCGCAGCAACTATCTGCTCGGGGAGGACCCTCCGAAGCATCCGCTGCTGTTCTGGTCCATGGACTACACCCGCGTGCCCGCCGAGATGCAGTGCGACTTCCTCGACCTTTCCTGGCGCAACGACCTCGCGCGCGGGGAACTCGAGCTCCTCGGCGACCGGATCGATCTGGGGAACATCTCCTATCCCGTTTACGTCCTCGCCGGGAGCACCGATCACATCACGCCCTGGAAGGGCTGCTACCGCAGCACGCAACTGTTCGGCGGCGACGTGCGCTTCGTCCTGACGAACCAGAACCACACGCAGACCATCTCGGCCCGCACGGACAACCGGCACCTGAGATACTGGGTCGGCGACGCGCTCCCGGAAGACGCCGATGCCTGGGCCGCCGCGGCCGCCGAGACTCCGGGGAGCTGGACGACGGACTGGATCGACTGGCTGGCGCACGGGTCGGAGGAAACCGTGCCCGCGCCGGATACACTTGGCAGCGCCAAGTACCCGGTCGTCGACGCGGCGCCGGGGCAATACGCGAGGACCTGAGCCATGGCCTCCTACATCATGCTGAGCACCTTGACGGACGAGGGCCGCAAGACGCTCAAGGAACGCCCCGAACGGCTGCAGGCCGTCAACAAGGAAGTCGAGAGCATGGGCGCGCGGGTGTCGGCCCAGTACGCCGTCCTCGGCGGTTATGACTTCGTCAACGTCATCGAGGCGCCGAGCAACGAGGTGATGGCGCGCATCGCCATGGAGCTCGGCTCCCGCGGCACCATCAAGGTGATGACCCTGCCGGCGCTGCCGATCGACGCGTTCGTCGAGATGCTGCAGGCCGCCGCGCCGCCGACGACCTGACCCCGCCATGCCGCACTACGTGATGCTGATGCGCTACCGGTCGCACGGCGTCAAGGAAGTGCGGGCGGACCCTGGCGTACTCCTGGCGGCGAACGAAGCGCTCGAACGCTGGGAAGGCAAGATCCTGCACTGCTTCCACCTGCTCGGCGAGTGGGACCAGTGCGCCATCGTCGAGGCGCCGGACAACTTCAAGGCGTACCGCGCCTCGATCGCCCACGAGATCAGCACCACCGCCGACATCGACATCATGCCGGCGATCGACCTGCCGCTGTTCCAACGCCTGATTTCCCAGGACGCCCGGATCGCCGGGCCGCACCGCTGGCAGATCCAGCTCTGGGCCAAGGTGGCGCGCCGGGCGATGCGCCACTACGCCTTCACGCGATGGGTCCACCGCTACTGCAAACCCCTCACCGTGACGGGCCGCGACAGGCTCAAGGGGCTAAAGGGTGGCCCGTGCATCGTGATCGGCAACCACTCCAGCCACATGGACCACTTCGTGCTCTTCCATGCGCTTCCCGCGTGGATCAAGTGGAACATCTACTTCGGCGCCGCCGCCGACCGCTGGTTCCTGAAGGGCCGCAAGGAGGTCACGCTCCAGCCGTGGTACCAGTCGTTGGTGAATGGCTCCTACCCGATACGGCGGGGCGGCGGCTCGGCCGCGCTCGACTACCCCAGGTGGTTGCTCGAGCAGGGCTGCAACATCATGATCTTTCCGGAGGGCACGCGCGCCCGGGGCCGCGGCCTGTCGCGCTTCCGCCACGGGGTGTCGATCCTGGCGCTCGAGCACAACGTGCCGGTGGTCCCGGTGTACCTGGCGGGGCTGAAACAGATGCGCCCGGTCGGAACCCGCACCATCCAGCCCGGCCCGGCGGGGGCGCACATCCTGGAGCCGATCGTCTTCGAGGACGGCGTCACCGTGCCGGAAGCGACGCAGCGCATGCACGACGCGATGCTCGAGGTGCACGAACGGGTGCTGGAGCACGGGGACGAAGCGGCGGCCTGAGCCCCGCGGCGTCGCGGTGCTCGCTGCCGGTGGCACACGCTGCATGCGCCTTTCGCCGGCACGACGCGTTGGTGTACGATAGGTGTATGTCCCGCACCAACATGAACATAGACGACGCGGCCTGCGCCCAGGTCATGCGTCGCTACCACCTGACCACGAAGCGCGATGCCGTTAACTTCGCGTTGCGAACCCTCGCCGCCGAGCCTCTTGACGTGGACGCCGCCCGACGGCTGCGCGGGTCCGGTTGGGATGGCGGCCTCGAGGAGATGCGGACCGGCCGGATCGAGTGATCCTGATCGACACCTCCGCGTGGGTGGAGTTCCTGCGCGACACCGGATCGCCGGCGTGCAACCGTGTCGACGAGCTACTGGGCACCGAGTCGGCGATCTGCGACGCCGTTCGCATGGAAGTGCTCGCGGGCGCCCGAAATGAACGGCACTCGCGGGATCTGCGTCGACTGCTTGCGCGCGCTACTGTCCTTCCCACCGAGCCCGCCCACTACGACGAGGCCGCTACCCTGTTCCGCACGTGCCGTCGCAACGGCGAGACCGTTCGCAAGCTGATCGACTGCCTGATCGGCGCCATCGCGATCGATGCGGGACTGCCCGTTTTGCACCAGGACAGTGATTTCGATGTCCTGGCTCGTCACACGGATCTGCTGGTCGCCGGCTGATCGATTCGGACCCGCTCGCGTCAGTAGTGGTAGCGGCACTGGACGATCACACAGCGCTCGTCCTCGAACTTGTAGACGAGACGATGCTCCTTCGTGATTCTCCGGGACCAAAGGCCCGCCAGGTCATGCCTCAGCGGCTCCGGGTTCCCGACGCCATGGAACGGGTCGCGCAGGCAGTCTTCGGTCAACCGCGCGATACGCTGCGCCGCATTGCGGTCCGTCCGAACCCAGTACTGGTAGTCGGCCCAAGCCTGCCGCGACAACGCCAGGTCGCCCTCGACACGCTCCCCGGTCACGGCGCCTCTTCGATCTCCCCGGCACGAAGATGAGCGGTCACCACGTCGCCGGCTTCAACCTCGGCGATCGCAGCCTGCAGCCGTTCCGCGTTCCGGGGCGAACTTAGCAGGTGGCAGGTCTCCATCATCGCGTCGTGCTCGGACTTGGCCATCATGATGACCGGGTCCCCGGACTTGCGTCGGATCACGACGGCAATCCGATCCTCAACGACCGAATCCAGCACCGACTTGAGTTGCTGACGCACCTCCGTGTAGTTCAGTACGCGTTCCACGGCATCGCCCTCCATAGGTACGGATTATTGTACGTAACCGATCCGGCCTCCGCCAATCGCAACGCCACCCGTCGCGCGGTGTATGCTGTCCCCGATCACTGGACGGGAGAAACTCATGCTCGCGATCGGAGACGCCGTCCCCGACATCACGTTGCGCAGCCACCAGAACGAGAACGTCAGTCTCGCCGGATTCCAGGGCGACAAGTGGCTCGTGCTGCACACCTTCCCCCTCGCCTTCACCGGTGGCTGAAGCAACCAGACCGCGAACTTCAACCGTGCGTTGAAGCAGTTCGAAGAAGCCGGCGCCGCCCTTGTCGGGCTGAGCATCGATTCCACGTTCGCGCTGGGCGCATGGTCGACCGCCATGGGCGGGATCGGCCACCCCCTGCTGGCGGACTTCTGGCCCCACGGCGCCGCGGCGAAGCAGCTCGGGATCTTCAACGACTCGTTCGGCATCGCCAACCGCACGCTGATGATCGTCGACCCCGACGGGGTGGTACGACACACGGAAGAGCACACGCGCACGCTGCCGGATCCGGACGCGGCGCTGGGCAAGCTGCGGGAGCTGCAGGGCGGAGCATGACGCAGCCGCTTCCGGGCCGACGGAGGTCGGCCCGGCCGGCCCGGAGCGCTTGACACCCACTCCCCGGCGCTCGGGTTCCGGTTCGGGCTACCGCGCATGCTGGGGCTGCGGTTCAGCTACGGGCCGTAGTCGGGAGCCTCTTGCGGCCATGGCGGCCCGCGCATCGCGGGTTGTCGTTCTTCCACCGCGACATCCGGTCCGCCAAACGCCGTTCCCGCCCGCACATGTGATAGGGTAACCGGGACGTTATCACCGGTTTTCATTGTAAATCCGTGGAATTTTCCCGGAATGTATGATCGCCAGATCGACCTCCGCCCCTTTGCACGACACCGATCGCTGTTCCTGCTCGGCCCCAGGCAAACGGGCAAGTCCACCCTGCTCAGGAACCATTTCCCCGACGCGCCCTACATCGACCTCCTGGCCGATGAGACGTTTCGGCGGCTTGCGGCGTCCCCCGAATCCCTGGGCAATGTGGTCCAGGATCACGAGGTCGTCGTGATCGACGAGATTCAGAAGCTGCCCCGGTTACTCGACGAGGTGCAGCGCCTGATCGACATCCGCGGAACGCGCTTTCTCCTGACCGGCAGCAGCGCAAGAAAACTGCGCCGGGGGCGCGCCAATCTCCTCGGTGGCCGCGCCCTGTTCTTCGCCCTGCACCCGTTGACCAGCGCCGAGATCGGATTCGACCGCACGGACGCACTGCTCACCCGCGGGGGCCTGCCCGGGATCGTGGACTCGCCCATTCACTGGGAGGCTCTCCGCGCCTACGCAGGCGCCTATCTGCGCGAAGAGATCCAGGCGGAGGCCCTGACGCGCTCCATCGAGAACTTCTCGAGATTCCTGGACGTAGCTGCCCACTTCAACGGCCAACAGATCAACTACACGAAGATCGGCAACGACGCCGAGGTGCCCCCCCGCACCATCAAGGACTACATCGGGCTCTTGCAGGACACGCTCGTCCTGCACGTGCTGCCCCCGTTCCGCGGGACTGGCAAGAGGAAGCTGGCCGCGACGGACAAGGTGTATTTCTTCGATATCGGCGTGGCCAACGCACTCGCCGGGCGCCGAGCGCTGCAACCCGGTTCCCCCGAGTACGGCCTGGCGCTCGAGCAGCTCGTATTCCTGGAACTCCGAGCCGCCGTGGACTACCGGCGCCTGGACACCAGGATCACCTATTGGCGCACCCGCACGGGTCTCGAAGTGGACTTCCTGCTCGACGACCACACCGCGGTGGAGGTGAAGGCAACCAGAAACGCATCCTCCCGAGATCTCCGGTCGCTACGCGCGCTCGCCGAAGAGATCGGTCCCCGCAGCCGGCTGCTGGTTTGCCGCGAGCCTCATGCGCGAAGGACGGACGACGGCATCGAGATACTGCCGGTCAGGACTTTCTGCGAGCGGGTGTGGAGCGGGGAATGGGCCGGATAGCGCGCCCGCCGCTCCGCATTTGACACGGCCCGCCATAAGTGGACCATAGCGGGTTGCGCCTGCCGACTACATTCACGATTCAAAACCGCCAAGGCGACCGCCACCGGGCAGTGCAGGAGGGGGCAGTCATGCAATCGAGGGAGAGCATCAAGATGAGGAGAGCATCGAGCGTCTACGCGCTTCGTATCCTGGCGGCGGGCGCCGCCATCGCGCTGGCCGCGCCTCCGGCACTGGCCGAGGAGGACGACGAACGGGCGTCCGGGGTCGTCGAAGAGATCGTGGTCTCCGCCACGTATCGCGACACCCGCCTGATGGACACGCCCCTGACGATCTCCGCGGTCACGGACCACGACATCGTCAACAAGGGCATCGAGGACATCCAGACCCTCTACCAGTCCATCCCGGGCCTCGCCTACCGGAGCAACTCGCAGACCTACAACACGCTGTCCGTGCGCGGGATCACCCCGCCCGCGGCGGGGGGGGGCGCCACGGTCGGCGTCTACTTCGACAACATGCCGATCACGGACGCGAACTCCGGCGGCCTGTCACAGACGCTGGGGCCGCTGTTCGACCTCGAACGCGTCGAAGTGCTGAAGGGACCCCAGGGCACGCTGTACGGCGAGGGCGCGATGGGCGGCTCGATCCGCTACATCACCAAGAAGCCGGACCCCAGCGGCTTCGATTACTCCGCTCAGGCCAGCGTCGAGGCCATAGGCGAGTCGGACGGGCTCTCCTACCGGGCGGACGCGATGGTGAACATTCCGCTCGGCGACCACCTCGCCGCCCGGGCCGTCGTCTACAAACGCGACCGCCAGGGCATTCTCGACCAGGTGGCGCCCCGCGACAACGAGGACAGCGATACGTTCCTCGAGGACGGCATGCGCCTCCGAATCGCCTGGTACCCCACGGACACGATCGAGGTGTCCGGCATGATCAACGTCATCGACGGCGAGTACGGCGGTCCCGGGCTCGCGTTCCATTGTTTCTCCGAGTCGACCCCTTCCGACCCCACCGGCCAGGTGCACGTATACGACCTGCCCGGGACGGTCTGCGAAGGCCAGTTCGACCAGTTCCGGCGTCGCGACCCCTACGTGACCCACCTCGGGCACTGGGACCACCAGAGCGGCGGCTACGACAACCAGGAGATGTACAACTTCAGCATCGAGTGGGAGCTGCCGTTCGCCGACTTCACCTCGAGCACTTCCTTTTTCGACCGCACGACGGACTATTCCGAAGAGACCAGCCCGCGCTACTCGATCGGCCTGATCAGCGTCGTGAATGGCCTTTTCGGCCCCGACCTGATGACCGGTCTTGGGGGCGACGGTGCTTTCTACCGCGGCTCGGAGCGCTTCGTGCAGGAACTGCGCCTCGTCTCCAACACGGACAGCCGCTGGCAGTGGACGGTCGGCGCCTACTACAAGGACGACGAGTCCCAGGGCGGGGAACACGCGCGCTGCCACAACGGCGGTCCGGGGGCCTACGACGGCCTCGATACGCACTGCTGGCTCCAGTACAACTTCTACCCGGAGGTCCCCATCGCGACCCAGCAGACGGTCATCGGCTTCCTGAACGCCATCGTCCCGGGCAACACGAGCTACAACGACTTCGGCGAAGAGGCCGTGTTCGGGGAGGTGAGCTACGCGATCAACGACGAGTGGGAAGTCTTGGTCGGAGCCCGTTTCGGCGAGGTCTCCTATGACCTCACCGTCGGACCGCCAGGCGTGGACACGAGGTCGAACGCGGTGAACCAACTCGGCATCTCGACGGACATTACCTCGCCGAAGGTGACGCTCACGTGGCGCCCCATGGCGGACTTCATGATGTACCTGACCTACTCCGAGGGATACCGTCCGGGGATCGTGAACACCGGCGTCGCGAACAAGATCGCCGAACTCGACGCCATTCGGGCGAACAACCCCAGGGCACAGGAGTACTACGACCAGTACCTCGGCGTGCAGACCGTCGAGGGCGACTCAGCCATCAACATCGAGCTCGGCGTGAAGGCGACCCTGGCCGAAGGCCGCTTCAGCTTCACCGCCTCGCTCTACCAGATCGACTGGGAAGACACGATCGTGGCGTTCAACGACGAGATTCCGGACATTCCGGACGTCAGTCCTCTCGGGTTCTCCTTCAATCGCAACGAAGGGTCCGCCGAGAGCCAGGGCATCGAGTACGAGTTCCGCATGGTTCCGATGGAGAACCTGAGCGTCAACTTCGGCGGCGACTGGAACTGGACGGCAGAGATCCACGCGGCCGCCGCGGGCCGTTATCTCGGCGTGGACATCCAGCCCGGCAACCGCCTGGCCAACGCGCCGGAGTACAGCCAGTACCTGGGCGTCGCCTACGACTTCGGGCTCGGCAACTTCAACGCCACCGCCAGGGTGGACGCGTACTGGGTCGGCGAATCCTGGAACACGGCGAACAACGAGCGCCCGGCGCCCGCCTACCAGACCGGCGACATGAAGCTGCTGATCGGGCGGAGCGACTGGCAGATCGGCCTGTACGTCCGGAACTTCACCGACGAACGGGTGGTCTACGAGCTGAATCAGGTCGGCTACCGGTACGGCCGGCCGCGCACCTTCGGCGTGCAGCTCAACTACAGCCTGTAACGGCCTGCGGCCCTCGCCCCAAAAACGGCCCGCGCTTCGCGCGGGCCGTTTTTTTTCGGCCTCTCCGCCAACCGACCGAGAGCAGCCGACGGCCATCGCATTGACAAGACCACCGATAAGTGGAACATAGGAGGTCGCGCCTGCCGACTATATCGATGTCCGTCGCGACTCTCGCTACCGGGCCGTGCAGAAGGAGCGGCGTGCGATCAAAGGAGAACATCGAGATGAGGAGAGCATCGAGCGTGTACGCGCTTCGTATCCTGGCGGCGGGCGCCGCCATCGCATTGGCCGCGCCGCCTGCGCTGGCCGAGGAGGACGACGACGAACGGGCGTCCGGGGTCGTCGAAGAGATCGTGGTCTCGGCCACGTATCGGGACACGCGCCTGATGGACACCCCGCTGACGATCTCCGCGATCACCGACCACGACATCGTCAACAAGGGCATCGAGGACATCCAGACCCTCTACCAGTCCATCCCCGGCCTCGCCTATCGGAGCAACTCGCAGACCTACAACACGCTGTCCGTGCGCGGCATCACCCCGCCGTCGAACGGCGGCGGGGCCACGGTCGGCGTCTATTTCGACAACATGCCGATCACGGACGCCACCACCGGCGGCCTCGCGCAGACGCTGGGACCGCTGTTCGACGTTGAGCGGGTCGAAGTACTGAAAGGCCCGCAAGGCACGCTCTACGGGGAAGGCGCGATGGGCGGCTCGATCCGCTACATCACCAAGAAGCCCGACCCGAGCGGCTTCGACTACGCGGTACAGGCCAACATCGAGGCCATCGGCGAGTCCGACGGCCTGTCCTACCGGACCGACGGCATGTTGAACGTCCCGCTCGGCGACCGCCTCGCCGCCCGGGCCGTGCTCTACCGGCGGGACCGGCAGGGGATCCTCGATCAGGTCGCCCCGCGGTCCGAGGAGGACGTTGACACGTTCCTTGAGGACGGCATGCGCCTCGTGGTGGCCTGGTATCCCTCGGACACCATCGAGATTTCCGGCATGATCAACGTCATCGACGGCGAGTACGGCGGCCCCGGGCTCGCGTACCACTGCTTCTCCGAGTCGACGCCCTCGGACCCGGGCGGACAGGTCCCCGTGTACGACCTCCCGGAAACGACCTGCGCAGGCCAGTTCGACCAGTTCAACCGTCGCGACCCGTACGAGACGCACCTCGGGCACTGGGACCACCAGAGCGGCGGCTACGACGAACAGACGATGTACAATTTCAGCATCGAGTGGGAGCTGCCATTCGCGGACTTCACCTCGAGCACTTCATTCTTCGACCGCGAGATCGACTACTCGGAGGAGACGAGTCCGCGTTTTTCGGCAGCCGTCCAGGGCCTCGTTGACGGCGGCTGCCTCGGTCTCGAGCCTGCGTGCGCCCCTGGCCTGTTTACCGGTCTCGGCGGTGACGGCTTGTTCTACCGGGCATCGGAACGCTTTGTCCAGGAATTCCGCTTGGTGTCCAACACGGACAGCCGCTGGCAATGGACTGTCGGTGCCTACTACAAGGAGGACGAGTCCCAGCGCGGGGAACACGAGCGTTGCCACAACGGCGGCCCGCCGGCCTATGACGGTCTCGATACGCACTGCGTTCTGCAGTACAACTTCTACCCGGAGGTTCCCATCCCCACCCAGCAGGCGATCATCCTGTTTCTGAACAACGTCATTGTCCCCGGCAATACCGACTATCCCGACCTCGGAGAAGAGGCGGTTTTCGGCGAAGTGAGCTACACCCTGAGCGACCAGTGGGAGATCCTGTTCGGCGCCCGGTACGCCAACGTCGCCTACGATCTGATCGTCGCACAGGCCGGAGTATCCACGCGGTCGAACCCGGTTAACGAGCTCGGCGTCGAGTCCGAGATCTTCTCGCCCAAGGTGACGCTCACGTGGCGCCCCATGCCCGACTTCATGGCGTATCTGAGCTACTCCCAGGGTTACCGGCCGGGCCTCGTGAACACCGCCGTCGCCGCCCCGCTCGTCCAACTCGACGCCATACGGGCAACCAACCCCATCGCCCAGCAGTGGTACGACGAGTTGAAGGCCGTGGAGACCGTCGAAGGCGACGAGACCATCAACATCGAACTCGGCGTGAAGGCGACACTCGCGGACGGCCGCTTCAGCTTCACCGCTGCGGTCTACTCTATCGACTGGGAAGACACCATCATAGAGCTCTCCGTCCAGATTCCGGAGCTTCCCCAGGTCAGTATTCTCGGCATAGACCTCCTCCGCAACGAAGGCGCCGCCAAGAGTCAGGGCCTCGAGTACGAGTTCCGCATGGTTCCGATGGAGAACCTGAGCGTGAACTTCGGCGGGGACTGGAACTGGACGGCCGATATCGACGCGGCGGCCTCGGGCCGTTACCTCGGCGTCGACATCCAGCCCGGCAACCGGCTGGCGAACGCGCCGCCGTACAGCCAGTTCCTGGGCGTCGCCTACGACTTCCCGCTCGGCAACTTCAACGCGACCGCCAGGGTGGACGCGTACTGGGTCGGCGAGTCCTGGAACACGGCGAACAACGAGCGCCCGGCGCCCGCCTACCAGACCGGTGACCTCAAGCTGCTGCTCGGACGAAACGACTGGCAGATCGGCCTGTACGTGCGCAACATGACCGACGAGCGCGTCGTGTACGAGCTGAACCAGGTCGGCTACCGCTTCGGTCGGCCGCGCACCTTCGGCCTGCAGCTCAACTACAGCCTGTAACCCCCGGCCCTCGTGCCAACAACGGCCCGCGCTTTCGCGCGGGCCGTTTTCTTTTCGGCCTCTCCCCAACTGACCAAAGCAGCCTCATCGTGGATTGGCGCTACCCAGATCAGCACGGAC
This sequence comes from Pseudomonadales bacterium, assembly GCA_963664635.1. Lineage (GTDB taxonomy): Bacteria > Pseudomonadota > Gammaproteobacteria > Pseudomonadales > Azotimanducaceae > VXNE01. The sequence goes on from OY761542.1 coordinate 4,812,787, forward strand.
AGGACTTCGAATCGGTCGCGCACCACGAGCGAGGCCGTCGTTGCGACTACCGACCCCTACCAATAGACCAGGAGAACTGGTCTATTCCCAAGGACGCAACATGTCAACCGTTGGTGCCTACGAAGCGAAGACGCGGTTGCCCGAACTGCTGCGCTCCGTCGAGCAGGGGGAGACCGTCACGATCACGCGGCGGGGCGTGCCCATTGCCCGGATCGTCGGAATCGATGACCGGGGCAACGAACGCCTCGGGGCGATCATCGACCGTCTGCAAGCTGCCCGCTCCCGCCGAGCCTCCGTTTCCGCCAGCGAAATCCTGGCGGCCAGGGACGCGGGGCGACGCGGCTGATGCCCTTCGTGATCGATGCCTCGGTCACGGCATCCTGGTGCTTCGAAGACGAACACGACCCATCGGCCGACGTCGCCATCGACCGGCTGCGAGCCGACGAAGCGCTCGCGCCCGCGCTCTGGTGGGTAGAGATACGCAACATCCTGATCGTCAACGAGCGGCGTGGACGCATCGCGCCCCAGGACGCGGATGCGTTCCTCGATGACGTGGGGCGCCTGCCGATTCGCATCGAGGCGGAGTCAGGCGGGCGCCAGGTGATGGCGTTGGCGCGGCGGCACGGCCTCACCGCCTGCGACGCCACTTACCTCGGCCTTGCGATGCGCCACCACGCGCCGATAGCCATCCTGGATCGCGCGCTCGCGGATGCCGCACGTGCCGAAGGCCTGGAGCTCGTGCGCTGAACGCGCAACGCCCGGCCGGACCTGGTCTTCCAGGCAGTCGACGAGCCTCAGAGCCGTACCGGCCCGCCCGCCTGGTCGGTCAACCCCCCGACGTCGAACGTCATCATGACCAGGTCCCGGGACCCGCCGCTCCGGTCCACCACGAAATCCGCCAACAGCGCTTCCGGGACGAACCACAGCCTGCGAAACGCCGCCTGTGCTCCAGGCTGATCCGTGGGTCATCTGCGCCACGAGCTTCTGCAGCGCGAACGTCCTCGCCATGTCGAAAACGTGCGAAACCAGCAGCCTGCCCAACCCCGGGCGCACGCACGGCCGGCGCCACGTCGACGCGGAGTTCCGCCCATGTGGCGCATCTTCGGCGCGGGCCGTTTTCTTTTCGGCCTCTTCCGCCAACTGACCAAAAGCAGCCTCATCGTGGAATGGTCTTGACCATTCCACGACCCACGAGGCATTGGTCACGTGACGGCGCAGCGTATCCGTGACGCCATCCCCGCCGAAGACCTTGGGGGCCATCGACAGATGGCGTTCCTCCGCGGTCCCCGGCAGGTCGGCAAGAACACCGCAGGCGGCCGGCCAAACGACTCGGAGACGCCACGCACGAGGGCGGGCGGAGCGCTGCCCAGCAACGGGAATCGGGCGGGGTTGTCCACCCGATCCGTAATCCTTGGAAATGCCCTTCTTGGGTATGGATTTCAAGAATTTCTTGCCGCATGTCACGGGCGGCGCTGACCACGACTCGGGCTCTCCGGCAATATCGGCGACATCGCCGCGCCCGACAGCAAGCACGGGTCAGGCGCTCTCCGGTGAGCGCAACACGGGTGCCGGGCGCTACCCGGTCGCCGTCTTCGCCAGGTCGTATTCCTGCACGAGCAGATCCGCCGGCACATTCCACTCGGCCGACAAGGCTCGGATCATCGGCAACGTCAGCGCTCGACGGCGATGCAGCAGTTCAGACGCGCGGGGCTGCGATCCAAGCAACCGGGCCAGATCCTTCGGCCGGTAGCCCCGTGCCTCCATGACATGTTGGATCACCGCGACCGGATCGGGCGCCGCGACGGGCCACCGCTCCGCCTCATATGCCTCGATCAGCACGGACAGGACTTCGAGTCGGTCGCTTTCCGGAGTGCCAGGCACCGTCCCCATCAGGGCTTCGACCTCGGCCAGCGCGATGTCGTATTCGCTCTCGCTTCTGATGGGCTTCAGCGGCCCAGGAGCGGTTCGGCTAGACATGGGACACGTCGATCCTGTCGTACTCGGCATGGGTCCCGACGAAACGGACGAAGCCGAGGCGACGCGGATAGTCAAAGCGGACGACCAATCGGTATCGGTTCCCGCCGATGTTGAAGACCACCCGATCACTCCCGACCATACTCGCGTTTCCGTACATGGCCTTGACCTCCGAAGGCGAAGACCAATCCGCCTTCGCAGCTATCGCGTACCACGCCTTGAGCGGTTGTTCGGCACGGGTCTCCTGCTCCCAGAACTCGCGCAACGTCCGCTTGGCGATGATGCGCATGGTCGGAGCCTAGCATCCCACCATGGGATAGCAAGTTCGCGCCAGGAGCGAAGCCGTTGACCGGGGCGACGCACACGTCGGTGCGATCATCGACCGTGACTGGACGCCTTCGAACTCGGCTACATCCGCGACAAGGAGAAGCGGGAGGTCGACTTCGTCGTGACGAGGAGCGGCAAGCCGTGGCCGCTCGCCGAGGTGAAACACCGGGACGCGTCGCTCAGCCCCCATTTGCGCCACTACCAGGACCGGCTCGATGTTCCCTTCGCCTTTCAGGTCACGCTCGATGCCGACTACGTGGACAGGGACTGCTTCGCCGAACCCGGCCGACCCCGGGTCGTGCCGGCCCGAACGCTGCTGTCGCAGTTGCTTTGAAATCGCGATGATCGTGGAACGTGACCATTTCACGTCAGTAGTGATGTCGCGCCGCCAGAAACGTCACCCTGCCGCCATCGACTTGGTAGACGAGCCGGTGTTCCTGATCGATCCGGCGCGACCACTTGCCGGCCAGCGCCCCTCGCAGACGCTCGGGCTTGCCCGCGCCCGCGAAGGGGTCGCGCAGGACATCCTCAACGAGCCGCAGCGTCCGCAACGCACGGCGGCGATCCGTCCGCGGCCAGTGCTCGAGATCGGCCAGGAAGTTCCGGTCCATGACCGCTTGCAGCGGCGTGCCGGCGGTCACTCGTCCGCCAGCCCGAGCCGCTGCCTGAGCGCGTGAACGTCGACGGTTTCGCCTTCGCCGCGAGCCGCCCGCTCACCCGCCTCGAGCAGCCGTCGGGCGTTCTTCGGCGAACGCAGAAGATGAGCCGTCTCGAGCCAGCCAACAAGTTCCTCCGCCGCGATGAGGGCGACGGCCTCGCGGCCCCGGCGCCGGATCAGCACAGGCTCACGCGTATCGGTAACCTGATCCATCAGCGCGGCCAAACGTGCCCTGGCCTGTGTGTAAGTTGTCTCCTGGATCATTCTGTGCAGCCCCACTTACGTACAGCAATGCCGTACGTGTGCGGCGCTCCGGGAGTCAACGTCAGCCAGACCGGCGCCGAGTGAGGTCGCACATCCGGGCACGGATCCGCCGCATCCTCGAGCCCCAGCGGCAGCCGTTGTTACAGCCGCACCGGCCCGCCCGCCTGGTCGGTCAGCCCCTCGACGTCGAACGTCATCATGACCAGGTCCCGGTGCCTGCCGCTGCGGTCCACCACGAAGTCCGCCAACAGCGCTTCCGGGACGAACCCCAGCCTGCGAAACGCCGCCTGTGCTCCAGGCTGATCCGTGGTCATCTGCGCCACGAGCTTCTGCAGCGCGAACGTCCGCGCCATGTCGAAGACGTGCGAAACGAGCAACCTGCCCAACCCCTGCGCGCGCACGGCCGGCGCCACGTTGACGCGGAGCTCGCCCACGTGGCGCATCCACGGCGCGGGATTCCGATGTACGGCGGCGTAGCCCAGGAAGGTGTCGTCCCGGTACGCGGCAAGGGCGGCCATGCGACCGTTGCCGATGTTGCCCACCCACGCGTCCACCACGTCCGCCTCGGTCAGGTCCACGCGCAGGAACAGGAGGTCTTCCTCGGGCAGCGCCCGAGCGAACCCGAGAATCGCATCCCGATCATCCGGCGACATCAGCCGGAGTTCGACCGACGAGCCATCGGCGAGCTGAAACGCCCGCGGGTACTGGCCGGCGAAACCGCTCGTATCAAATCCGTTGTTCGTTGCCCTTGCCACTGCCACCTGCCTCGCTAGTCGTCGTTGGTTACCTGACCGGCTTCCCGGCGCGCTTCGTCAAGCAACTCTTCGAACGTGGTGCCCACCCCATCGACGATCAACTCGAGATCGGGAAGCAGCCGCGGTTCGCATATGAACCCGAAGAAGAGCTCCTTGTTGTAACTCAGGATCGTGATGCTGAAGCCGATATTGCCCGACAGCACCAGCAGCCCGATGGTGTCGAGCACCTTGTGCCCGGCCAGGTACTGGGGCACCTGCACGCCGGGCACGTTCGTACAGACGAAGTTGACCCCCGGGTTCGGCGGTCGCCAGCCGATGTTCGGGGGCACGGGCGCCGGCATCCGCGCGGCGAGCGCCGTTGGATCGAACGGCGTGCCGACGAGCTGCGTGGGCGCCATGGCCAGCGGCCAGACGTTCGCGGTCGCTTCCGTTGCGAGGGTCATGGCCTGGGCCTCCTCGCGGTCCTTGATGCGCTCCATCTCGGCGCACACGGCCGCAAGACGCCGGCGGCCGTCCATGGGCCAGGCCGGAAGCATCGGAAACACCGCGGAGACCTGGTTGCCCAGCGCACCGCTCTGATCCTCCGTGCGGACGTTCACGGGGCACATGATCCGCAGGTACTGCCTGTCGACCCGCTCGTCGTGCGCACGCAGGTAACGGGCAACCCCTTCAGACACGACGGTGAGCGCCACGTCGTTGATCGTCCCGCCGAGGGCCCGCCGAATCTCCCGTATCTCGCCGAAGGGCTTCTTCAGATAGAGCACGCGCCGGCGCGGACCCACCGCACCGGCATTGAACGGGGCGGTAATCGCCGGGCGCATCAGGAAGTTGCCGAACACCTGCGCGGCGCGGCCCGCCAGCTCGCGCTGTTTCCCGGGTTCCGGAAGCAGGCTGCGCGGACTGGCGTCCCGCAGCTTCGCGAGATTGTCCCGCAGGGCCTCGCCGAACAGATCGACCCCCGCCGGAGGCGCCGCGGGCCGCCACGGGGCGTCCGGCGGTTCGATCTCCCGGGGGGTCGGCTGGAAGTCGTAGAGCACCGTCGTGAGCTCCACACCCGAGGCGCCATCGATCATTGCGTGATGGGTCATCTGCAGAATCAGCGTACGGTGGGGAATCCCGGTGATGACATGCACCAGCCACAGCGGACAACTGCGATCCAGCATCGGTTCGTTGAGCTTCGCCGCGGCGTCGATGCCATCCTGCAGCGTGGCGTCCGGGGGCAACTCGTGATGCCGAACGTGGTTACCGAGATCGAAGCCGGGATCGTCCACCCACTTGGGATGGCTCAGGTTCAGCGGGATGTGGGCAATCTTGCGCCGATAGCTCGGCACGAGGTGGATGCGCTCGGCGAAGTGCTCATGCACGCGGGCATGACTCAACTCCCCTTCCAGGACGTAGATCGAAGAGATGTGCATGGGCCCGCTGGCGGACTCCGCATACAGGAACGAGGCATCCATCTGACTGAGTCTCATCGTTCCATTCCCTGACAACCTTGTCGCCGGCGCGGCCGTGAGTGCGCAAGCCTATTGAACGGTGCCCGGAGGCGCCAGTGCTCTCTGGGGGTCAAGAGGGGTCAGGAGGGGTCAGGACAGCACCCGATCAAGGTCCCCGCACAGGTCCTTGGCATCCTCGAGCCCCACCGACAGCCGGAAGACCCCGTCCCCGGCATACTCCCGATAGTTGGCGAACTGCTCGCCCTCGAGGCGGAACGAAGACTCCATCAGGGCGTCCGTGTCGATCCAGTAGATCAGGCTCCGGTGATGGCCGAGCGACACCGCGTAGTGAATGACATCAAGTTCCTTCGCCATGCGTCGCGCAAGGGCGCCCCCGTCGCCCCGCACCTGGAAGGATAGCGTCCCCGAGCAGTTGGCCATCTGCCGCCGCGCGAGTTCGTGCTGCGGATGGGAGGCGAGCCCCGGGTAGTTGACGCGGCCCACGGCCGGGTGACCTTCGAGGAACTCCGCTATCCGCTGGGCGCCTTCCTCGTGGGCGCGCATGCGGATCGGGAGCGTCGCTGCGCCCCGTGCGATCAGCCAGGCGTTGAATGGGCTCAGCACGCCCCCCAAGTGCACCAGGGCGTGGGTCCGCAACGGCTCGACGCGTTCCCGGCTGCCGAGCACGGCGCCGCCGAGGGCGTCGCCGTGACCGCCGATGTACTTGGTCAGCGAGTGCACCACGAAGTCGGCCCCCAGGGCCAGCGGCCGCGTGGCCATCGGCGTCGCGAAGGTCGAGTCCACGGCGAGGGGAACGTCCCGTTCCGCCGCGACCCCGGCGACGGCGGCAATGTCCGTCAGGCGCAGGATCGGGTTCGCCGGCGTCTCGACCCACACCATCCGGGTCTCTTGCCGCAGCGCCGCCGCCACCGCCGCGACGTCGCTCGTGTCGACGACGGTCGTCTCGATCCCGTACTCCGGCAACGTGTTGCGCGCCAGTTCCGCGGTACCGGCGTAGTTGACGTCGCTCATCACCAGGTGGTCGCCGGCCTTCAGACCGGCCAACAGCAGAGCGGATGTCGCGGCCATGCCGGAGCCGAAGACGACGCAGTCCTCCGCCCCCTCGAGCGCCGCGAGCTTCTCCTCGAGCATCTTCACGGTCGGGTTGCCCCAGCGCGTGTAGATGTAGGGCAGTTCGCCCTCGAAGGCGTTGATGGAGAAGCCGGCGGGCTCCTCCATGGCGAACGTCGTCGACATGACGAGGTTCGGCGCCGATGCCCCCGTGGTCGGGTCCGGCGCTTCGCCGGCGTGTACTGCAAGCGTATTCGGTCCTCTCTCGCTCATCCCAAGCTTCCGTCCTGCGATGCGGGCGGCCATCATAAGCGCCCGTTGACGCCGCCGGCCGCCGCACCCACCATCGGCCCGAGGGAGAACGGTCGGACCGAGTGCGGCGGACCGTGGCCGGGGTGGCCGGCCTGGTGGTCGCCGGCCTGATCGCTTGGCGCCCCGTCCACGCCGATCCGGGTACCGCATCGACGGCCCGGTCCGTCGGGGGACGGTGGTGGGCACCGGTTTGCGTTCCGATGGCGGAACCGCGACCTGGACGATTTCTACGAGGGGATGCGCAGGACGATGCCGCAGAGTACCCCCGGTGGCCTGAGCGCCAGCATCTACACCGACCTGGTCACCTTCATCCTGGCGCGACACGGCTACCCGGCGAGGGACGCGGGGCTTCCGCCGGAGGAGAACCTCATTCGGGGCATCGTCATCGAGGCGGAATTGTTATCCTCCCCTTGGCCGCACATCGGCGATTCGCACGCGGTCGCGTCAGCGGCTTGGCCCGTCGATCCCCAACGCCCGGCTGTTTCCGCTCGCGCTCGCGAGCGGTCTCTCGTCAGGCCCCGTCACGGCGACCGAGCCTCGCGGGACGGCCTCGCGGCCTCGGGAAGCCGCTAGTCAACCCGTCGATGTGCTCGTTCAAGTCAGCAGGAATCTCCTGCCAAAGCGGATCCAGGACGAACCTGACCCCTTCGCGGCGGGCCAACTTGGCGGCCGGCACGAAGTCCGCGTCGCCGGACACCAGAATGATCGTGTCAGCCTGTCCCTTGAGTGTGAGCGATGCAATATCAAGACCGATCCGCATGTCGACGCTTTTTTTGCCGGAGGGCCGGCACAAAGTCGTCATCCACGAGATCCGCCACCACAAGATGTCCGCCGAGGAGCTCCTTCTGCGGCCTTGATTTCAGAATCCATGATCGACCGACATCCTTTCGAACTTCGCCAAGGCGCACCGCCACGCTCCTCGAGCTCCGCAGTACGTCAAACAGCCGCTCGCGAAACAGCGCCTGATCCGTTCTGGCGTAGTCAACCGCAGATCCGCTGATGGGGCGGTGCGCCTTCCTGCCGTACGGTCTGGCATCGTAGTAGAACGTGCGGTAAAGGAGCTGAGTGGCGTTTCCAACCCCGAAAACCTCGTTTAGCTGATCGAGGTGCCTCGCCACGAGTTGCCATACCGATCTCCCGACAGCCTCAGGATCGGCCTAAACGCTTCGCAAACGCCCCCGGGATCGGCCTCGCTTCGAGATCGCCACCCCTGCATTCAGGGGGGAAGCGAGACGTACTGCCGAGGGGCGAATGAGCGGCACTCTATTGGCCTGTCTCGCAGCCGTCAACTGCGACGCGCTGCCCCAGACGTGTTGCTCCGCGCCAAGTTGCACCAGCGAAACCTGACGGCGTCGCCAGGAGGCGAGGCGCGCCCGGGTTACCGGATGGCCGATACGACCGTCGCGACACCCACGACCAGGGCGATGGCCGTGATCACGAACCAGACCTTGACCGAAGACACGTCGTCCCGGGTCGCCAGCGTCTTCAAACGCTCGTCGATTCGCGCTCCGCTGATCTCAACCTCTCGGAGACGCGGCTCCAGGTCCTGTGGAGGTGCTGTTGTCGATGCCATTCCTTGGCCTCCCAATTGCGGGCTCCACGCGGGAGCCGTTCCCTCTCCGCCATTCTCCCGCAGGCTCGGCGCCTGTCAACATCCAGGATCCCCGAGTCCACCCTCCCGCAACAACCGTTCCACCGCCCGCGCGACCCCCGCCTCGGTGTTCGCGCTGCTCACGTACGTCGCTGCCCGCTTTGTCGCGTCGTCCGCCTGCCCCATCGCCACCGACGCGCCGGCCGCCACGAACATCTCGATGTCGTTCTCGGCGTCGCCGAAAGCCACCACCTGCTCGGCGCCGATGCCCATGTGGCGGCACGCGGCACGCAGCGCATGGCCCTTGCTGGCGTTCGCCCCGGTGACCGTGAGGATGATCTTGCCGTTCGAGCCGATCGAGTCCGCGATGTGCACGCGGCCCGCGTACTTCGGCTGCAGCTCCGAGCGGATGGCGCGGATGACCGCGCTGCCCTGGATGGCGGCCACGCGCGGCAGCGACGGTTCGGCGCCGGTCAGCGCGGGCGTCCACTCCAGATCCGGCAGATTCACCGTGTCCGGACCGCCGTCGAGCTTCACCAGCGACCGATCCGAGAACGTTACCGTCGCGATGCAGCGGTTCGCGTCGCACAGGGCGAGGAGTTCCGCCGCGAAGTCCGCCGGCAGGCGCTCGTCGAACACGTCCTCGCCGATGGCGGGGTCGTACACCTGCGCGCCCGAGCACGCGATCACCGGGTCGGTGACGCCGATCCGCTCCGCGATCCCGAGCGCCATCTGCCGCCAGCGGGCGGTGGCGATCAGGATCCGGTATCCCGCATCCCGCGCTTCGCGCAGCGCGCGCACGTTCTCCGCTGGGAGGTCCTCGCCGACCAGCAGCGTCCCGTCGAGGTCGAGCGCGAGGGCGCGATACTCCATCAGGCGACCTTCGCGATCACTTCCTCGCCGAAGCGCGGCAGCGCGCTCGCGGGATCGCCGTCCAGCGCGAACACCGGCACCACGAGCCGGTGCGCCCCGATCTCCTCGAACTCGCGCACGGCATCCACGCCGCCCTGGCCGGTCCACATGCAGGTGATCTCGATCTCCGCGGGATCCCGGCCGACCTCGGCGCAGGCGTCCGACAACGGCGCGAGCAGCCGGGCGATTTCGTTCACGTCCGTCCCGGGGACGGACCAGCCGTTGCCGTGCCGGGCGATGCGTTCGTAGACCTTGCCCTTCGATCCGCCGATGATGATGGGCAAGGGGTCCTGCACGGGCACCGGATAGCTCTTGAAGCCGGACCACTCGATGAAGTCGCTCGCGTGCTCCACCACCTCGCCCGACCAGACCTTGCGCATGGCGGCCACGTAGTCGTCGAAACGGGCGCCCCGGCGCTCGAACGGCACGCCCATCGCGTCGAACTCCTCGCGTAGCCAGCCGATGCCGAGCCCGAGCAGCAGGCGGCCTCCGGAGAGCGCATCCAAGCTGGCCGCCTGCTTCGCGAGGAACAGCGGATTGGCTTGCGGGAGGATGTTGACGCCCGTGCCGAGCCGGATGGTCTTCGTGCCGGCGGCTGCCGCCGTCAGGGCGATCAGGGGGTCCACGAACGGCGTCTCGGGCGTTGCGCCCATCTTGCCGGAAGCGTTGTACGGGTACCTGGACTCGTAGTCGAGCGGGACCACGACGTGCTCGAAGGTCCACACGGACTCGAAGCCCGAGTCCTCCGCAAGACGCGCGAGGCCGACGACTTCCTCCGCCGTGCCGACGCCGAGGTTGACGGGGATCATTCCTATTTTCATGGGTAGTCCGGAGAGTGGCCGCAAAGCCCGGCATTATGGCGGAAACGGGCGGAAACAGGGGTCGGGCGGTTCTGGCCGGCTCCGGCCAGATTGTATGATTCGACTGCATCACCCGGGGACCCCGCCATTCGACCGCTGCTGAAACTGCTCGCCCTTGGGGCCGCCGCGGTTCTTGCCGCCGCCGAGCCGCGCTGGGGGCACGGCATCTCGTTTTTCGGCTCCTTCAAGTACCCCCCGGACTTCGCGCACTTCGACTACGTCAACCCCGACGCGCCCAGGGGCGGCACCCTGGTCCGCGCCACGGACGTGAACTGGAACAGCTTCACGCCGCTGCTCGGCAAGGGCATCCCGACCCCCGGGATGTCCGTCATTTTCCAGTCCCTTCTCTACGACGGCCTGCTCGTGGGCAGCGACGACGAACTCGGCACCTACTACGGGAACTTGGCCGAGGCGGTGATGGTCCCCGAGGACTTCCGGTGGGCGCGCTTCCGGCTGCGGCCCGAAGCGCGCTTCCACGACGGCATGCCGGTGACCACCCGGGACGTGGCATTCACGTTCGACCACATCCGGGACAACTCCTGGGCTGGTGTGCGCGCCGCGTTCAGCATGGTGGCGTCGACGGAGATCCACGACGACCGCGAGGTGACCTTCCACTTCCACGACACCGGCGGGCTGAACGCCGGCGTCGTCATCAGCCTCGGCAAGGTGCCGATCCTGCCGGAGCACTACTGGCGCGACCGCGACATCACCGCGACCTCGCTGACCCCGCCCCTGGGCAACGGCCCCTACCGCGTCGCCGGGGCGGAGCAGGCGCGTTTCCTGCTCTACGAGCGGGTGCCCGACTACTGGGGCCGGGACCTCGGCATCAACCGCGGGCGCCACAACTTCGACCGCATCCGCTACGACTACTACCGCGACGCGACCGTTGCGCGCGAGGCCTTCCGCAAGGGCCTGGTCGACTACCGCACCGAGGGCGACCCGCGCTACTGGAAGCACGGGTACGACATCCCGGCGCTCGGCCGCGGCTGGATCGTCAAGCGCCGCCACAATTACGGCATGTACATCGGGATCCTGCGTGGGCTCGCCATCAACGCGCGCCGCGAGAAACTGACCGACCTGCGCGTCCGGGAAGCCCTGACCCTCGCGTACGACTTCGACTGGTTCAACCGCGTCCTGAACGACCACTTCAACGCCCGCCCGGAAAGCTACTTCCCGCACACCAGCTTCGCCGCCACGGGCCTGCCGAGCGCCGCCGAGCTCGCGCTCCTGCGTCCCTACCGCGACACGTTGCCGCCGCGCGTCTTCACGGAAGCCTTCAGGCTCCCCCGCGGCGACGGTTTCGGCCGCAACCGGGACGCCCTGCTGCGGGCGCGGGAACTGCTGGGGCAGGCGGGCTGGAGCGTGCGCGATGGCCTGCTGCGGAATGCGGAGGGCGAGACCTTCCCGCTATCCATACTCGCCCGTTCCGCGGGCGAAGTGCGGCTGCTGACGCACTATGTCGACCAGCTCCGGTTCCTGGGTTTCCAGCCGAAAATCCGCTTGGTAGAGACGACGCAATACGTCAACCTGATGAACGTGTTCGACTTCGACCTCGCCGTGCATGCCTATGGAACGGCCCAGCCTCCCACGGCAGAAGTCATCTCGTATTTCCACTCCGGCTCCATCGACCACGCCCTCACGGCAAACCGGCCGGGCATCGCCCTGCCGGCGGTGGACGACCTGGTGATGCGGGTCCTGAACGCCCGCAGCCGCGACGAACTGACCGCCGCGCAGCGCGCCCTCGACCGCGTGCTCCTCTGGAACTTCTACATGATCCCGCTCATCGGCGTGGAAGGACCGCGGGTGGTGTATTGGGACAAGTTCGGGCGACCTCCTTTCGACGCCGAGTTCCGCACGAGCTTTCCAGACGCGTGGTGGTACGACGCGGAGAAGGCGGCACGGCTGCCGGAGCCTGGGGCGGGCTGACGTGCCTGATCGAACGCCGGTATCATGTGACCATCTGCATGACCATATGAGGTTGTCATGGACACAGTGAATCTTGCCCAAGCCAAAGCCCGTCTCAGCGAACTTCTGGACAAGGTGGAGGCGGGCCAAGAGGTGGTGATCACCCGCCGCGGCAAGGCCGTGGCGCATCCGTCCCCCGCCGTCGGCCCCAAGAAGCCGCTTCCGCTCGGGGAGCTGGCCGGGTTCCGGGCCTCCATGCCGCCCTTGCGGCGCCCCGCTGCCGAGTTGCTGCGCGAGGCACGAGACGAGGGTCTGTGAGGTCGGCGGCTTGCTCGCATGCTCTACTTCGACACCAGTTTCCTCGCGCCCCTCATACTGCCCGAGGCCACCAGCGAACCGATCGCGGGCTTTTTCGACGCCCTGCCGCAGGACGATCTCGCCGTAAGCCATTGGACCCACGTCGAGTTCGCTTCGCTGCTCGCCCGTGAAGTTCGCATGGGCGGCCTGGACCCCGCGGCGGCGCATGAGGCAGATGCGCGATTCGAAGCCATGGTCCGCGAGTCCTTTATCGTGATTTTGCCCGATCCCGACGACTTCGATCGGGCACGAGACTGCCTCAACCGCTTCGAGACCGGTTTGCGGGCCGCCGATACGTTGCACCTCGCCATCGCCTCTTGGCAACCAGTGTTCACTTGATCTGTCGCCCGCGAGCAGAAGAAGCTCCGATAGGTGAGTGGGCCGATGTGTTACGTGCACTGCCGGTGCGCGTCGCCGACTGGATGGAACACCTGCAAGACGAGGGCGTACGCGGCGCTGACCTTGTGTTTGCCTGCATCGGTCCTGCACTCGAAGTCTTCAGCCGCTATCGGGCCGTGGAGACGGCGGATGGCCGAGAAGTCGGCTTGCCGGAGTATCCGGAAAGGGTCTGGAAGGTCGTGGGCCGCGCGGCGCTCCAACAGGTTCTCGGTACGGCTGAAGCATCCGCTCGCAACGGCATGGCGGGTGCCCTCGAAGAAGACGCCCGCTTGACGGCGCTGTTCCTCTGGGCGCTTCAGAGCACTGAGGAAGATAACCGCGTCGGCCAGACTTACGACAGGCCACCCACCAATCACAAGCATTCAGTGGTCAGGGATGCACCCGTTCCGTCGGAACCGGACGACGTGCAGGAAGCAGCAGTAGCCAAAGCGACCGCCAAGGGCTTTCCCCTTCCTTATGATGTGGTGCGGCGCTTCTCACAGCCCATGGGCATCGACCTCGAACGGTGGACAGGCAGGGTAATCGCCCAGGAGAAAGGCGTGGTGCGCCTGCTCCCGGTCGCGGAGCGGGCCAAGGCGTTGTTCGGCGAAGATGGCACCGGAGTCGCAGCCGACTGGATAGAGACCAGCGCGAACGAGGGTGAACAGACAACGCTTTTCCCGGAACTGAACGCCGGATCGCGAACCTCGGCGGCTGGGTGGACCGGTGGTGTCCGGATTGACGCGGATGCGGTAATGGAGTCGCCGGGCGCCACGGCGCTCGACCGTGTGCATGCCGCGATGTTGCTGCAAGCCGGCGGTCACGCGAATGCACTGCGGACACTGATCGTCGCGGAGCAGGAACGCGCGCCGGATTTCCTGCGCCTATCGAACGCGCTGTCGGCGCTCTATCCACGCGGCAGCCGCGAGAAGCGCCTGCTGGACGCCATGCTTTTGGCCGTGCCCAGATAGTCGCATGGCGATTGAATTCAGTATGGGAGAACAAAATGACTCAGGAAACTGAACTGCTCGAACGCATCACCGTCCACCCCGAGATTTTCGGCGGCAAACCGATCATCCGCGACATGCGGGTCGCCGTGGAACACGTGCTCGGAAAGCTGGCGGCAGGCGACACGGCTGAGACGATTCTGAGCGAGTACCCGTTCCTCGAACCGGGGGACATACAAGCGTGTCTGATCTTCGCCCACCGGTCGATGGCTGGCGAGCATGTCTATGACCGCATGCCCGTCCGAGAGGCCTCGTGAGATTCCTGCTCGATGTATGCGTCGCATCCAATGTTCTGAGCAAGACCTTGAACGACCTTGGGCATGATGTCCGTTCTGCTCGGGATGGGTACGCAAGCGCCTCAGACCGGGCATTGCTCGACTTGGCATACCGGGAGGAGCGCGTGCTGGTCACCGCGGACAAGGACTTTGGCGAGCTCGTTTTTTCGCTTCGCCTGCCGCATCCTTGCATCGTGAGATTCGACGGATTGAACGCTGCAGACGAAGCCGCGGCCATTGGGAACCTGATCGAGCGCCATAGCACCGCGATGCAGCAGGGCGCGATCATTGTGGTCACCGCAAACCGTGTGCGAATCAGGTCAGCGATGAACATCGAGCAAGACAATGACTAGGCGCGTCGCCTGGCGGCGACGCGATCGAGTTGCTTCGCAACTCGGAGGCGCTGTTCGTAAACTTGGCTCATCTGTCCACTCGAAGGATGCTCAAGGAATCTAGGGATCCTTGGTACAAGGTCGTAACTCCGCGCCGCGAAGTGCGCGAAGGGCGATCCTTCAGCCCCGACGAATTCGCAATCGCCCTGGAGCAGGTCGTCGCCGGCACAGCGCCAGCCGACTATCGTGATCCGGCGCAGTTCTTCTCGCGCACCTGCTTTACGCGCGCACTCAACGACCACGTCGGCATGGTGCTTCGGCGCCTCGCCGGCGAGACGCAGAACACGTCCCCGGCGCTTACGCTGGTCACGCAGTTCGGCGGAGGAAAGACGCACACCCTGACGGCGCTCTATCACCTCGCCAGGACGGGCCGCAAGGCAGGGACCCTGCCGGGCGTGTCCGACCTGCTTACCCAAGCGCGAGTTCCCAACGCTCCCGAGGCTCGAGTCGGGGTCTTCGTGGGTAATGCGTGGGATCCGTCGGAAGGACGCGAGACACCGTGGATCGATCTCGCCCGCCAACTAGCCGGAGACAAGGGTGTGGCCGCGCTCGGACCCGCAGCGAAGACCACGCCGCCGGGTACGGAAGCGATCGCTCGAGTCTTCGGGCTGCGGACGCACCCGTGCTGCTGCTGTTCGACGAGGTGCTGAATTTCGTCAATCGGCACCGCAAGCGGGCCGAGAGCTTTCATGCCTTCGTTCAGAACCTAACCGTCGCCGTCACGGGCGCCGCGGCGGTCATAAGCCTTCCGCGCAGCCAGGTCGAAATGACCGACTGGGACCGGCAATGGCAGGATCGGATCACCAAGGTCGTGCGGCGCGTCGCCCGCGATCTGATCGCCAATGACGAGGCGGAGATCGGCGATGTCGTTCGACGCCGGTTGTTTGAGGACCTGGGCAGCGAGCGAATCCGGAGTCTTCCTGACGGCCTTCGCTACGGTCGCTTTGGTATTCGTCACCGTTGTTCTTGCAAGGGCGACCAAGCGCATGGCCCGTGCTTCATCGCAGCCCCTGGTGACGGCCACCATCGAGCCGAATGTCTGGTCGATGATTCACCGCGACTTCGTGGTACAGAACAGCGGAAACGCACCGGCTTTCGATGTGCAGATTGAAATTTCGCCGGGGCCAACTCAAAGCAAGCACAGACAAGGGCAACCACTTCCCCTCCAGGCGGTCAGTGTGCTGCGTGCAGGCCAGAAGATGACTTCGTTTCTCGCCGAGGCCAACGACATCTTGGATCAAGAGTTCAGGATCAAAATTCGCTGGAAGCGCGACCCAAACGATGGGTCGGTCGAGAGTATCGCGTATGACCATTACTTGCCGAAAGAGATCAGCCGACTCGGTGCGTGGAGCCCAGAAACCCAAATTGCGGAACAGGTAAAGAAGCTAAGGGAGGACTGGAGACCAGTGGCTTCGGGAATCCGAAGGCTATCCGTAAACACATTCGGGAATCCGGATAGGGACAACGAGCGTAGAACGAATGGATGAACTCCATAGCTCGAAGGAGAGCAGCAAGAAGTAGTACGTTTTCGGGAACGTCTTGTTCTTTCACTCGGTACCGAGAGGATCGGGCAGCAACTAACCGATCACGGGCTCAAGACCATTTACAATCGAAACGATGCGTTTCGCCACGTTCAAAAGCGCCTTGCCCTTACCGAGCAGTTCTTTGCATTGTTGCGATGTACTGTAAACGGTCTTGGTTTACCGCGTTGGAAAATCGTAACCGGAATTGGTAATCCTTATTGCCGAGTCGAAATTCCATGTGGCCAGCCCTGAATCGCTCAGCAGTTCGGCCTGATGGTACCGCGCCAAATCCTGCTCCGACATCCCGAGAGCTCGAACAAGCAAGACTTGCCCGTCCGCAGAGCTGCTCATTTCCTCGAGCAACTCGATCATCATGTCGACATTTCGCATGCAGATTCCGTGTCAAGGAAATACGCCGGTCAATCGAACGTCGGCGGCGGTCGTGTCCGTTCCGGTCCTCGCGGCAGCGCAAGTTCTTCCGTTCTCGACCCGGGCTGCAGCAGCACGTCCTTCAGCCGAGGCGCGGACTCTCTAAGCCTTGAAGCCGCTTTCAAACCGGAACCCATGATTTGTCAACCGCCGGACGTGGGGCGCCACGCTACCGAAACGCCGACCGCCGCCCCTCCATGTTGGAACGCACGTCGATCAGCACGCTCCGCCCCTCGGCGTTGTGCCGTTGCGCGGACCGTAGTGCGGGCGCCATCTCCTCCACCTCGGTGACGGTGATGCCGACCGCGCCCATGCCCTCGGCGAGCTTCGCGTAGTCGCCCCGCATCTTCGAGACGCCGAACTCCTCCCGGGCGACGGGGAAGAACCCGTCCGGGTAGGTCGCCATGCCCTCGTTGTGGAGCAAGACCGTGGTGATGGGGAGTCCCGCGCGCACCGATGTCTCGATGTCGAGACCGGACATGCCGAAGGCGCCGTCGCCCATCATGTTCAGACAGAAGCGGTCCGGGTGCGCCAGTTTGGCGCCGATCATCAGGGGAATGCCGAACCCCAGGTGGGTCGTCTTCCCCCAACCGACATAGCTGTGCGGCGTGGTCGCCGTGTAGAAGGGCACCATCGAGTCCCGGGGCGCGCCGGCGTCGTGGGTCACCATGCTGTTGTCCCGGTCGAGCACGGTGTCGATCTCGTGGATCACGCGGTAGGTGTTCAGGGGCGTCTCGTTCGAGTGCAGGAGCGGGTTCCAGGTCTCGAGCCACTCGCCCCGCAGCGCCGCGATCTCCGCCTTCACTTCGGCCGCATCGCCCACGCCGTCCTCGCCGACACGCGCCTTCACCTCGTCGATCAGGCCCTCGATGACGAGCTTCGCGTCGCCCACCAGCGCGAGGTCCACGGATTCGTCCTTGTTGATCTCGTCGGGGTTGTTGGTGTTCTGGATGAGCGTCTTGCCGGGATGGATGCGCTGTCCGTACGGCGTGCGCGTCAGGCTGGAGCCCAGGCACAGCAGGACGTCGCACTCCGAGAGCCAGCGATGCGCCGGCAGCGTCGTCATGCCGCTGCCCGCGCCGAGGGCGAGCGGGTGGGTCTCGTTCATGGCCGACTTGCCGGGCATCGTGCAGAAAACCGGAACGCCCGCGAGCTCGGCGAGCGCGCGCAGCTCCCCCGTCGCCCCCGCCGACAGCACGCCGGCGCCCGCCCAGATCAGCGGCTTCTTCGCCCCGAGCAGCAGGCGCGCCGCGTCGCGCAGGTCGCCGGCCGTGGGGCACTGCAGCGTTGTCTGCGGCGACCGGTAGGTGAGTCCCCGCTCCGGCACTTCCTGGTGGCACGCATCCGCGATCAACTCGACGACGACGGGTCCAGGCGCGCCGTTCCTGAGGGCGTGGAAGGCGCGCCGCATGACATCCCCCACCTGCCCCGGCTCGTAGATGGCCTCGACGTGCTTCGCGATGCCCGCGTAGTTCGCCGCGGCCGAGAAGTTCGGACGCACCGAGATCTGGTTGCGCAGCACGCCGCCCGGCAGCACGAGGATCGGGATGTTGTCGGCGTACGCCTGGGCGATTCCGCCCATGGCGTTCTCCGCCCCCGCCTGGGACTGGACCGCGACGACGCCGAACCGCTGCCGGCCGCTGGTCCGGCTGAAGCCGTCGGCGGCCATGACCGCACCCCGCTCGTGGCGGAACATGATCGGGCGGATGCCGATCTTCGCCGCCGCCTCGATGACGGGATTGGTGGGAAAGCAGGTGATCGACTCGACCCCTTCTTCCTTCAGTATGCTCGCGATGTAGTCGATACCGTTCATGACTCCTCCCATGTCCGGTGGCAAGTCTACATGGCCGCTGAACGCGGGCCGCCGCCCGGCGACGGAACCCCCGCGACCTTCCGTATACTCGATGGCAATGAAGGCGCGAGCGACCCTCATCGGCGTCATCGTCCTCGTGGTAGCGGGCGGCTGGTCCCTCTATGCCCTGACCCCGGCCTCCGAGCAGCTCGAATACACCCTCGCCACGGTGGAGCCCGGGGACATCGAGAGCGTGGTGGTCTCGTCCGGGACCCTGCGTGCGCTGAACACCGTCATCGTCGGTTCCCAGCTCTCCGGCCAGATCACGGAACTGCACGCGGACTTCAACGATACCGTCGAGGCGGGCGACCTCGTGGCGCGCATCGACCCCCGGACGTTCGAGGCCCGCGTCCAGCAGAACCGCGCCGACGTGACGGTGGCGCTCGCGAACATCGAGAGCCGCGAGGCTGAACTGGTCCGTGCCACCGCGACGCTCGGCCAGGCCCGCCGCGAACTCGAACGGCGCCGGGCTCTCGTCGACCGCGGCTACATCTCGGCGTCGGAACTCGACCGGGACGTCACCCTCGTCGAGACCTCGGAGGCGCAGGTCGCCATAGCCCGCGCGGCCATCACCAACGCGGAGGCGAACCTGGAGCAGCGCAACGCCGCCCTGGCGCAGGCGGAACTCGACCTCGAACGCACGAATATCCGGTCTCCGGTCTCCGGCACCGTGATCAACCGCCAGGTGGAGGTCGGTCAGACCGTCGCCGCGAGCTTCGCGACGCCGGTCCTGTTCGAGATCGGCGAGAACCTGCGGCGCATGCAGGTGGAGGCGAGCGTCGACGAGGCGGACATCGGCCGCGTGCGCGAGGGCATGCGGTGCCGCTTCACCGTGGACTCCTACCCCGACCGGCAGTTCCGCGGCCGCATCGAACAGGTCCGCAAGGCGCCCGAGGAGCTGCAGAACGTGGTCACCTACAAGGTGATCGTCGACGCCGCCAACGACGATCTCGCGCTGCTGCCGGGCATGACCGCGAACGTCGAGATGATCCTCGGCAGCAAGTCCGACGTGCTCAAGATTCCGAACGGCGCGCTCCGCTTCGCGCCCCGTGGCGTGCGCTCGGAGGAACCGGCGGCCGAGCCTGCCTCCAGCCCCTTCGGGCCGCCTGGAGCGGGCGGCGGCCTCGGTCGTCCGGGCGGTTTCCGGCCAGGCGGCCCCGGCGGCGGGCCGCCCGGCGGCAGTCCCATAGCGGCCATACGCGAACAGCTCGACCTGACGCCGGAGCAATCCACCGCCCTGGACGCCATCCAAGAGCGCCAGGACACGGCGCGACGCGAGGCCTTCCAGGGCGCCGGCGGCGACCGCGCGCTGATGCGCCAGCGCATGCTCTCCCTGCGCGCCAACCTTCGCCGCGAACTGGATGCTGTGCTCGATGCGGACCAGTTGCGCACCTTCGACGCACTGCAGGCGGGGCGCGCCGAGCGGCGCCGCGCCACGGTCTGGATGCTCGAGGACGGCGAGCCGACCTCGATACGCGTGGTCACGGGCCTCGCGGACGACGAATCGACCGAAGTGCTCCAGGGTCTCGACGCCGGCGACCGCGTCATCGTGCGCGCCACGCGACGCGCCGGATAGCCTTGTGTCGCTGAACCGCAGCGAGCGGAGGAGCACCCCGTTGCCTTCCACCCTCCCGAGGAGTTGCGCAGCAACTCCCATGCGTCCCTTCCGAGGAGTTGCGCAGCAACTCCCATGCGTCAACTTAGTTGACGCACGTTGACGCGCGGTCGCCGCACATGCTCGTCTGCGAAGACCTCGACAAGGACTACGTCGTCGGCAACGAAACGGTCTGCGCCCTGGACGATGTGTCGGTACGCGTCGAACGGGGGGAGTTCCTGTCCGTGATGGGGCCGTCCGGTTCCGGCAAGTCGACCTTCATGAACATGGTCGGCTGCCTCGATACCCCCACCCGCGGACGCATCGTCGTCGACGGGGAGACGGTTTCCGAACTGTCCCGGGACGCCCTCGCGGAGGTCCGCAACCGGAAGATCGGCTTCGTCTTCCAGCAGTTCCACCTGCTCGGCCGCACCAGCGCCCTCGACAACGTCGAGCTGCCGCTCCTGTACGCGGGCGTGCCGCGCGGCGAGCGGGGCCCGCGGGCCGAGGCGGCGCTCGAACGGGTGGGGCTCGGGGACCGCATGGGACACGTCCCGGCACAGCTCTCCGGCGGGCAGCAGCAGCGGGTCGCCATCGCCCGCGCGCTCGTCAACGCGCCGGTCGTGCTGCTCGCCGACGAGCCCACCGGCGCCCTCGACACCGCCACGGGCGTGGAGATCATGGAGCTGTTCCAGGAGCTCAACGAGGCCGGCATCACCGTCCTGGTCGTGACGCACGAACCCGAAGTGGCGGGCTACGCGCGCCGGGTGCTGCGTTTCCGGGATGGCAAGGTCGTCGCCGACCAGCACCAGCCGCGGCCCACGACGGCCTGACGATGCCCCTCGCCGAACTCCTCCGCGTCGCCCTGGAGGCCCTGCGCGTCAACCTGATGCGGAGCGTCCTGACCATGCTCGGCATCATCATCGGAGTGGCCGCGGTGATCGCCATGGTCACGGTCGGCGCCGGCGCCCAGGCCGAGATCGACCGCCAGATCAGTTCGCTCGGCAGCAACCTGTTCATGGTGATGTCCGGGGCGCGCAGCCGGGGCGGCGTCCGCTCGGCGAGCGGCAGCGAGGCGCGGCTGACGGTCGCCGACGCCCGCGCGCTCAAGGCCGAGATACCGGAGATCGTCGCCGCCGCGCCCACCATGCGGGGCGTGGCCCAGGTGGTCGTCGGCAACACCAATTGGTCCACGACCATCCAGGGCATCGACAACGAGTACCTCGTGGCGCGGGGCTGGCAGATCGACGAGGG
Source organism: Pseudomonadales bacterium (assembly GCA_963664635.1). Classification (GTDB taxonomy): domain Bacteria; phylum Pseudomonadota; class Gammaproteobacteria; order Pseudomonadales; family Azotimanducaceae; genus VXNE01. The sequence goes on from OY761542.1 coordinate 4,833,910, forward strand.
CCGGGACCTCGAGCCCCAGGAGATACGCGGCGGCAGCAAGGTCGCCCTGCTCGGATCGCGCGTCGCCACGGAACTCTTCGGCGCCGCGAACGCGCTGGGACAGACGGTGCGGATCAAGAACGTACCGTTCGTCGTCGTGGGGACGCTGCTCGAGAAGGGCCAGAGTTCGATGGGATCCGACCAGGACGACATCGTGATGATCCCGCTCGCAGCCGCGCGGGGCCGCGTGCTCGGCCGCTCCGGACCCCGTTCCGACACCGTGAGCGTCATCTTCGTGTCCGTCGCCGAGGGCTGGATGATGGACGACGTCGAGCGCCAGATGGGCGAGGTGCTGCGGCAGCGGCACCGGGTCCGGGCGGGCGCCGACGATCCGTTCGCCATCCGCAACATGTCGGAGATCGTCGAGACCCGCGCCGAGGCCCGGCAGGTCTTCAACATGCTGCTCGCCGCGGTCGCCTCGGTGTCGCTCGTCGTGGGCGGCATCGGCATCATGAACATCATGCTGGTCTCGGTCACCGAGCGGACCCGGGAGATCGGGCTGCGCATGGCGGTCGGCGCCAAGGGACGCGACATTCTCCTGCAGTTCCTCGTGGAGGCCGTCACCCTGTGCCTGATCGGCGGCGCCCTCGGCATCCTCTGTGCCCTCGTGATAACGTTCGGCATCGCGAGGATCGCGGAGTGGCCGGTGCTCCTGCAGTGGCCGGTCGTGGTCCTGGCACTCGGATTCTCCGCCGCCATCGGGATCTTCTTCGGCTTCTATCCCGCACGAAAGGCGGCCGCGAAGGATCCCATCGAAGCATTGCGCACGGAGTAGGCCATGTCCGCCGTCGTCGACGAACTGATCGAACTGCGCGGCCTGCGCTTCCACTACCGGGACTGGGCCGGGCCCCGACCGGATGCCCAGGATCTCGTGCTGCTGCACGGCTACACCGGGCACGCCCGGTCGTGGGATGCCTTCGCCGCAGCCATGGCATCCGACTACCGGGTGCTGGCCCTCGACCAGCGCGGCCACGGCGAGACGGCCTGGGCGCCGCCCGACGCGTACGGCACGTTCGAGATGGTCGCGGACCTCGAGGCCTTCGTGGCCGCGCTCCGACTCGACCGATTCGTGCTGCTCGGGCTGTCCATGGGCGGCATCGTCGCCCTCGAGTACGCCGGGCGCCGTCCGTCCGGGCTCGAACGGCTGGTGATCGTCGACATCGCTCCGGAGATCCCCGCCGCGGGTCTCGGCGACATCAGTCGGAGCGTCGCCCGAAGCGACGTCTTCGACTCCGTCGAAGCGGCTTTCGCCAGGGCGCGGGAAGACAATCCGGTTCCGCCCGAGGCGCATCACTTCCACCGCATCCGCCACTCGCTGATGCGCACCGAAGACGGGCGCTTTACGTACCGCTACGACCGGGCGCTTCGCGATCCCGACATTACCCGGCCCCGGCCCTCGGTCGAGCAGGGCTGGTGCTCGGTCGCCGCCATCGACGTCCCGTCGCTGCTGATCCGCGGCGAGAACAGCAACCTCCTGGTCCCGCCGGTAGCCGAGCGCATGGTGCGGGACATTCCCGACTGCCGCTTCGTCGAAGTCGCGGGTTCCGGCCACCCCGTCCCCCTCGACAAACCGGACGCCTTCCTCGACGCGGTGCGCACCTTCCTGTGACGCTGCGCGGATTCGCCAGCCTGACCGTGCTCCTGGCCGCCGGTTGCGAGTCGACCCTCGAGGAGCCGCCGCCGGCCGTCTTCGACCTCTCCGGTACCTGGGAGCTCAATACGGAAGCCAGCGACGCCGCACCGGACCTTCGGGAAATCCGGCGGCAGGAGGACCGCGACGTCCTGCGCGGCCGCCAGCGCGACGCGGAAGCCTCTAGCATATTCGTAACCGAGGACTTCCCCGTCCTCGACACCGCGCGCATGACCATCGAGCAGGACGGCCAATCCATGGGCATCCAGTACGCCGACGGCACTTACCGCGACGTCTCCTGGGGCGAACGCGAGCGCGGCTTCTGGACCATCCGTGCGGGCTGGCGCGAGGGCGCCCTCGTCATCGATTCGCGGCGCAACCTCACGCGCGGCCGCGAGACGATGCGCCTCGAACGGGGCGGGCGGCGGCTGCGGGTGGACGTGTCCGTCGAGACCGGCGGCCGCGACGTGCAGTCCATCAGGGTGTTCGACCGGCGCTGACCGCGCAGTCGAGTCTATGCGCACATTCGGCAAGCGAGGGGCACGGATTTCGAGGCAGGCGTGAGCGAGTATCAGTACTACGAGTTCCAGGCGGTGGACCGCCCGCTCGACGAGGAGGACAGGAAGGCGTTGCGCGCGCTGTCCACGCGGGCGCGCATAACGACCACGAGCTTCATCAATCACTACAACTGGGGCGATCTCGGGGTCGATCCGGCGGGGCTCGTGGAACGCTGGTTCGACCTGCACCTCTATCTCGCGAACTGGGGGACGCGCCGCCTGATGATGCGGCTGCCGAAGCGCCTGGTTGCGCCCGCGGATCTTGAGCCCTTCCTCCGGGGCAGCGATTTGGCGAGGGTGGTCGATACCGGCGAGTGGCTGCTGCTCGATGTCCACGACGATGGCGAGGCGCCAGCCTACGACGATGACGACGCGGAGGGCTGGCTGGCCGCCCTCGCTCCGCTACGGTCCGACCTGCTCGCGGGAGACTATCGTCTGCTCTATCTCATCTGGCTGGCCGCGGTGGACAGCGGCCTGGCCCGAGACGACGCGCTGGAACCACTGGCGGGCCTCGGGCCGATGACCGCCGGGTTGCAGGCGTTCGCCGACTTCTTCCGCATCGATCCCGACCTCGTGCGCGCCGCGGCCGAGGCGTGCCCCGGGGCTCTCGAAGCAGAGGCTGTTCGTAGCGCCCTCAAGGCCATCCCGGAGGAAGACAAGACCGACCTGCTGGAGCGGCTCGTCGCCGGCGACCCCCACGTCACCGCCGCACTGAAGAGCCGGGTACGACGCGCGGTTTCGCCCGCAAGCGAGGCACCCGACCGGGAACTGCGAACCGCCTCCCTCCTGAGATCGCGCATGTCCGCCATCGCCGCAGAGCGGAGAGCTGCCGAAACGAAGCGGCGGCTGGACGAGCGCGAACGCCAACGGCGGCTGGACGAGAGTGCCCGGCGGGCGCGCCTCGAAGCGCTTCGGCGACGGGGCGAGGCGGCGTGGCAAGAGGTCGAGACCGAAGTCGGAAGGCGTAACGCACGGAGCTACGAGCGGGCGGCGACCCTGCTTCTCGATCTGAAATCGCTGGCCGAACGGGACGGCACGGCCGCAGGGTATGACGCGCGGCTGCGAACGCTCCGGGAGCGCCACGCCAGCAAGAAGCGATTCATCGAGCGGCTGGCGGCGTCGGGGTTGAGATGACGCGGCCAGCGCCGTTTCCAGCGGGTGTGACGCCCACGGCCAAGATGGTGGACCGGGCGACCGAAACGACTGTGCGGCCGACACTCGAGCGAAACCTGGCGACCGTCCGAGGCCTCGCGTCCAAGGTCCCGCAGGAGACAAGGCTCGGCTTCGCGCGCGCGACGGTGCTTGTCGCAGTCCAGGCGTACTGGCGGCAGATGGACGCGGCGCGGGGAAGGCGCTGGCGAATCCGGACGCCGCCAAGCGGCATCGAACTCTCTCCCGTTCCGGCGGAAGCCACGGAGCTGGCCCTGTGTTTCGGACAGGCGGCGGCTGAACAGGATCCGCTGGACGCTGCCTACGCGACCGGCCTGCTGTACACGGGCATGATGCCCCGCCGCGTCCGGGCCGCGTTGGGAGCGTACTACACCCCGCCATCGCTCTGTGAGCGTCTGCTGGACATGGCCGCCAGTGCCGGCGTGGACTGGTCCACGGCGCGGGTGCTCGATCCGGCATGCGGAGGCGGGGCTTTCCTGGCGCCGGTCGCGCTACGGATGGCACGTAGTCTCAAGGGCCTGGAGCCAAGCGCCATAGTGCGCGACATCCAAAGCCGACTGGTCGGGTTCGAGCTGGATCCGTTCGCCGCCTGGTTGTCGCAGGTGTTCCTTGACGCCGCCCTCCGCGAGCAGTGTGACGCCGCCAACGTCCGACCGAAGCGCGTCGTGCGCGTGTGCAACAGTCTGGAACGGGAGTCCACAAAAAATGGCTTCGACCTGGTGATCGGCAATCCGCCGTATGGCCGGCTGACGCTATCCCCTCTCCTGCGCGGGAAGTTCGCGCGTAGCTTGTTCGGCCACGCGAACCTGTATGGCGTGTTCACCGACCTCGCCCTGCGCCTGACTCGCGACGGGGGCGTCATCGCGTACGTGACGCCGACCAGCTTCCTTTCGGGTGAGTACTTCAAGGCGTTGCGCGGTCTACTTGGCCGGGAGGCCCCTCCGGCCACCATCGACTTCGTCGCGGCGCGCAAGGGCGTCTTTGCCGATGTCCTTCAGGAGACTTTGCTCGCCGCGTACAAGCGGGCGAGTGGATCCCGCACCGGGCGGGCGCACTTCACATCGCCCAGAGCCGACGGATCGCTGGAAGTAGCGGCCGCAGGCTCGTTCACACTGCCCGCCACGCCGGAAGCCCCCTGGCTGATACCCAGGAGCGAAGCCCAGGACTCGCTCCTGGAAGCCGTCGGAGCGCTCACGCACCGACTATCGGACTGGGGCTACGCCGTGAGCACGGGTCCGCTGGTCTGGAACCGGCACAAGGACAGTTTGCGCGACCGTCCCGGCAAGCGCCGCTTTCCTCTGGTGTGGGCCGAATCGGTGCGGCCCGACGGCGCCTTCGAGTTCCGCGCCAGGAAGCGCAACCACAAACCCTTTTTCGAACCCAGGGATGAAGAGCGGTGGACGGTCACGGACTTCCCTTGCATCCTGGTCCAGAGAACGACGGCAAAGGAGCAGTGCCGACGCCTGATCGCCGCCGAACTGCCCGCGTCGTTCCTCGACAAACACGGCGGTGTAGTCGTGGAGAACCACCTCAACATGGTGAAGGCAGTCAACGGAGCGGCCGCGGTCACGCCGGCCGCCCTGGCAGCCGTGCTGAACAGCCGAGTCGCCGATCAGGTGTTCCGCTGCATCAACGGCAGCGTCGCGGTGTCCGCATACGAGTTGCGGGCGTTGCCCTTGCCTGCCCCGGACAGCACGGAGGAGATCGAGCGGCTGGTCGCATCCGGCGCGGAGCGCGAACGGCTGGAAGAGGCGGTGGCACGGGCATACGGCTGCGCGTGAAGGCGTTCCCGCCAACCTTGCCGGTACCGCAGGTGCGCGATCGGCTGCGCGCCATCTTCCCGGACGGCACGCCGCACCGAAACTACGTCACTCGCCGAATGGCCGCAAGGACGGTGTTCGCCATGTTGTACGCGGGCGCCATCGAAGGCGCGGAACGCTGGTTGCGGCCCGACCAGGTGACCCGATTGACCGACGCGCAGGCAGCGAAAGGGGATGCGGCAGAACGCGAGTCGTGGTCCAGCCAATCGATGCGCCCGGCGACGGGAGACATCCCGGGGCGCTGGTACGCCACGAACACGCGCGAGCCCATTCGGGACGAGACGTTGCGCTCCGGTCTGGTGAGGATGGGGGCGGTGCGGGAGCGCGAAGGGTTGCCGACGACGTCGCCCCGCCCGCGCTATGCGCTGGCGAGTGGATTCGCCCGATTATTCGATCCGGAACTCGAGGGCGAGGAACTGGCGTCCGCGATCCATGCGTGGCGGAACCTCTCGAAGGCCGTCATCGAGGAGTTGCCGCGCGTTACCTTGAGGAGCCGGCCGTCATCTGGCTCAGCGAAAGCCGTAAACGCGTGGTGGCGCGGGACGACGCGTTGGCGCGAGAGATCGGGTTGCGGATCGAGCCAGACCGCAACCTCCCCGACCTGATTCTGGTCGACCTCGGTCCGTCCGAACCACTGCTCGTGTTCGTCGAAGTCGTCGCGACGACCGGACCCATCAACGAGGCTCGCAGGACGGCATTGGCGGAAGTCGCGCTGGAGGCCGACTTCCGCCGGGAACAGCTAGCGTTCGTAACCGCCTACGCCGATCGGGGCGATGCCGCGTTCAAGGCGTCGGTGAGTGAGTTGGCTTGGCAAACCTTCGTCTGGTTCATGTCCGAACCGAACCACATCGTGGTGATGCGCCGAGGTGACGGCGATCGCCGCGCATCGCTGGGAGAACTCCAAGGGCCCGAGGCTCGTGGCGACGCGCCCTGACCGCTTGGCCGAGGAACTGCGGCGTGGCGCCGACCCAACGGTTGCCATCGCTCCCTGACAAACGACGAACATGCTGCCGAACAGGTACCATGGGCGCCCTTTCCGATCGGTCATCCCGGTCGTAGACGAGCACATCCGTGGCACTGCACAGGCTCCAGGAAGTGTCCATCGGCGCGCCCGACCCCGAGCGCCTGGACGACTTCTACCGCGAAATCGGCATGATCGGCGGCGAGCGCAGTTGGGGAACGGCCGACCGGCCCGGTCAGATACAGCTCGTCGAAGCCCCCTTCCGCCAGCTCCTGTCGCTGCGGATCCTGTGCGAGGACGAAGCGGACCTCGCCCGGGCGGCGACGCGCCTCGACGCGCTCGGCGTGGGCTACCGGCTCGCCGATGGCCGCTTGACGGTCCGCGATCCCGTCAACGAATGGACGTACATCGTCGAGCCCGGTGCGGTCGCCGACGTCTCGCGGCAGCCGCGGCGCGCGATGAACTTCCCCGGCGAACGCAACCGCCTCGACACCCGCGCCGAGGTGATCTTCGAAGAGACGCCGCGTCCGCCCCGGCGGCTCGGGCACGTCGTCATCGGCACGCCGGAGCCCCCGAAGACGGCCGCCCTCTGCGAAGCGATCGGCTTTCGCGTCTCGGACCGCGCCGGCGGAGGCATCGCCACCTTTCTGCGCTGCTCCCACGACCATCACAACTTCCTGGTCGCCCCCGGACCGGTGCCTTACCTCAACCACTACGCGATCGAACACGACGACTTCGACGCCGTGTTCCGCGCCGCGACCCGGTACCTCGCCGACAACGGCCAGGAGAATCAGGTCGCCGGGCCCGGGCGTCACCAGATCGGCGGCAACGTCTTCTGGTACCTGCGGGACCCGAGCGGCACGTTCTTCGAGTTCTTCGCGGACATGGACCAGATCGCCGACGACGACGCCTGGACCGTCAAGGAAGACTGGAATCCGATGGAGTCCTGGTCGGTCTGGGGCGAGCGACAGCAGCCGGAGGTGTTCTTCCGTCCCGTGGACATGGACGCGGTCATCGCGGGCTGGAACCGGGCGCACGGTTGACGGCATGCCGCGCACCATCGACGCGCTGATCGCGCAGATCCGGGAGCACCGCGACGCCCTGGACGCCACCGCCGCCGAGGCCGATCACCTGGGGCAGGCGCCCGAGGCGCTGGTCGCCGTCCTGCGGGAACTGCGCGTGCCGCTGGTCAAGGCGCCCGTCGAGACCGGCGGCGACGGCCTCACCCTCGCCGAGCAGATGCGGTATTTCGCGGCCCTTTCCTACTACAACGCCACCGCCGGCTGGGTCGGCTTCAACCATGCCGGCGCCGCGGCCGCCGCCGCGGCACGGCTCCCGGACGCGGGCTTCGAGGAGGTGTTCGGCGCCGATCCCTGTCCGTTCTTCGCGGCTGTCGGCACTCCGAGCGGCCGCTTCCGGCGCACCGAGGGCGGAGCGGTCCTCAACGGCACCTGGAAGTTCGCGAGCGGGTGCCTGCATGCGGACTGGGCGCTGGTCGTGGCCGTCGGCGACGAGGACTCCCCGGGGGTGCGCTCGGTCGTGCTGCCGATGCGGGACGTGCGGCGCCAGGGCGAGTGGAACGTGATGGCGCTCAAGGGCACGGGGAGCATCGACCTCGTATGCGAGGACGTGGCGGTCCCGGAACGGCGGCTGATCGAGCCCATGGCGAGCCCGTTGCGCGGCGGTCCGCAGTTCGGCCTGCCCTACATGGTCTACGTGGCCGGGGAGAACCTCGGTTTCACCCTCGGCGTCACGGAACGCTTCCTCGACGAAGCCACGGCCCATGCACGTACCAAGTCCCGCGGATTCGGGGGCTCGCTGGCGTCGCGCGGCGCCTTCCGTCACGAACTCGGCAAAGCCCGGACGCAGGCCGCCGGGGTGCGCGCGCTCGGGCTCGCGACGCTGGAAGAAGCTTGGTCGCTGTGCGAGGCCAACGGCCGGCTGACTCCCACGGAGGAGAACCGGGTGACGGCGACGACCGCGTACGGCACCGAACTGTGCGCCGAGTTGGTCTCCAACGTCTTCCACTTCCTCGGCGCGTCGGCGATCCTCGACGGGAGCATCCTGCAGCGCTGTTTCCGGGACGTGCATGGCTCCGCCCAGCACCTGGTCGCTTCGAACGAGGCCTACGAACGGTACGGCGGCGACCTGCTCGCCGGCGACTGAGCGGGCCGCGGCAAGCGGCGGCCTTTACGGGGCCGCGTACCAGATGGGGGAGGACCACGCGCGTTCCTGGATCGTCACCGCGAGTCCGGTCCTCGGCCGTACGCCGTTGCGCACCGCATCCCACGTGCTCCACCGGCAAGTGGGATTCTCCAGCACGCGCGCGTAATAGAACGCGTCGCCGTCGGTGGGATCGAAGTCCGGGTCCGTCCACAGGGCCTTGAGTTCCGTCGCCCCGAGGTCTTCCGGGATCGAGCAGTCCGCCAGGTTCACGCGCGCTCCGTTGTCCGGGCAGCGATGCGTCCGCGGATCCACCGCAAGGCCGTCGGAACAGGCCACGTCGTAGACCCGCTCGTTGGTCTGCTTGCGAAACCCGGCGTCGTACCAGCCCTTCACGACCTGGACGCGTTGCAGCGGCGCGCCATGCACATCGCGCTGCGCCCACACCAGGAACCGCGGGGCGGACCCATCGGTCGCGACGAGGTCGCCGCCCATGGGGAGGCCGCCCGCGTACGCCGCCTCGAGAAGGTCCTCGCCCTCGATGTCCAGCGCCCCGTAATCGAACCCGCCGAAGAACCGGAGCCGGATGCGGTTGCCCGAAGTGCCGTAAGTCTCCTTCCGCCGGAACGCCGCGAAGATCGACTCCCGGGTGTTCTCCTCCGCCCAGGCCGCCGCGAGCCCGGAGGCGCCGCGCTGCGCGTCCCGTATGCCGAAGTACGTGCCCTGCTCCTCGTCCGACGTCCTCACCCACGGCTGCACCTCCGGCGGCAGGGTCGCCAGGTAGTCGAGGCGCTCGCGGGAAACCGGAACGGACGACCGGTTCTCCGCCGTCCCGAAGAACGGCGACGATGCGAAGTAGTCCGACTCGTCGAACGACGGCGCGCCGTTGTGCGTGTCGCTCGAGCCGATGAAGCCGAACTTGAAGGGATTGCCCCGGCCCTCCTGCGCCAGCGCGATGCCGTTCTTGAGCGCGTCGCGCACGTAGCTGCCCCGGGGCTCGCTCCACTGCGTCGTCTTGCCCTTGCGCGTGTTCAGGATTTCGAAGTCCGCCCACTCGTCGTCCGGCGACAGGCGTGGATGTGTCTCCGACGTGCCCTTGACCTGGGTAATCTCGACGAGCGGTTCGTTGCGCATCCGCAGCGCCGCGAAGTCCGTGCCGATCGCACGGCCGTCCGAGTAGCGCAACCGGAATGCCTGCCCGTTCGACCCGTTGGTGTTGTGCACGATGGCGAGGCTGTCGACGCCCTGGGCGCGCAGCCGGTCCATCCAGTTCCAGAGGTCCTCCGGCTCGTGCGAGTCGATGCGCGAGAAGGGGCGTGCCGGCGCACGCGACGAAGCGAAGACCACGTTGCGGTGATAGGCCGCGGACTCGGGCTGGGGTGTCGACGCGGTCCACTCGTAGGCGATGAACGCGGTGAACGTGCCCGGATCGTTGTGGCGCTGCGCCGCCATGACGATGTCCTCCCAGGCCGAGCGGTGGGCACCGTCGTCGAACGCGGCGAGCGCGCGCGCCGGGTGATTCGTGCGCCACGCCTGGAACCGCTCCCAGGGACCCGCGGGAATCGCCCTGATGCGTCCCGACGTCCCGCGGAACGCCATGTTGCGGGCCTGCAGCGACCAATACTCGAGGTTCTCCGGCCGGTTGATGTCGTGGAAGGCCGCGGCGCCCGGCAACTGGCCAGTCCTGCTTTGCGGGTCCGCCCACTCGGCGACGACGCCCAGGAAGACGCCGTGGTCGGTGACGCCGAGGAAGTCGAGGGGTTCCCGCAGCCGCATCTCGTGACCGAAGGGGTTCTCGAGCATCTCGCCCTTGGCGTAGCGATAGCTCTCGTCCGGCGACACCAGCGTGCCGAAACTGTACGCGTCCATGGAATGGCGGCTGTGCACGTGCAGGTCGCCGAAGTAGACGTTGCGCTGCGCGTTGTAGCCGGGCGTCCGGCCTTCTTCGGCCGACGGCGCCACGCCGTGCTCCTCGATGCGCAGCGCGTCGTCCGCGCATCCCGCGAGGCCCAGTAGCAGGCCCCATACCAGAGTCGATCGCGCTTGCATCGCAGCTTCTCCCGTCTACCCGCGGCAAAGCTAACACGCACGCGGCATCGCGGCGGCCCATGGACGAATGAGACTCCCGCCCCTCCCGCCCTGTGCACGCCCTGTGCCCGGAGCGGTTGTCGCCCTATTGCGAGTCCGCTAGCATCACCGTTTCCGACCTGCCCAAACCCCTTGGAGGTGCCGCCCGATGAGCGAAGCCGCAGTGGACCTGACGCTGGAGCGCGAACCGACTTCGCGCGAGATCGTCTTCGGCGAGATCCGCCGCCTCGGACTCGAGAAGAACGTCGTCGAGATCGAAGAACAGGGGTTCTCCATCGTCGAGAACGCCGTCCCGATGGACATGATCGAGCGCATGCGCGAGGTGATCCTGACCCAGGTGGCCGACAAGACCGGCAAGGCGCCCGACCTGCACGACTGGGACGGCGGCACGCTCCGGGAGGGCTGCTACCTGCTCTACGAAGACCCGGTCTTCGAGAAGCTCGTGCAGAACGAGTACGTGATCGCCCTGATGCGCTACCTGCTCGGCCGCAGCATGGTCCTCTCGACCGTCTACTCCCACGTGCGCGCCAAGGGCGATCCGCCGCTGCCGCTGCACACCGACCAATGGACCCTGCAGCTCTCGAACCCCGTCTCCGTCGCCGTCGCGAACTACGCGCTGGTCGACTACGAGCGCGACATCGGGGCCTTCGCAGTGGTGCCCGGCAGCAACCAGCTCCTCCGCCGGCCGGTATCGGAGGACGAGATGAACGTCTACAAGAACCCGGACTGCATCCCCCTGGAGATGAAGGCCGGATCTGTCGTCGTGACCGCCGGATGCACCTGGCACGGGGCCTACGAGCGCAAGGTGCCGGGATTGCGCGTCAACGCCGCGGTCGTCTACTGCCGCTCCTACATCCGCACGCAGGAGTTCATCCGCGAGGGCGTGACCCAGGAGATGCTGGACCGCAACCCGCCCGAGTTCGCAGACCTGCTGGGGATCAACAATTTCCTCGGCTTCGGGCGCGAAGGACCGGACTTCACGAAGGCCAGGCTGGCCCTGGGGCGCTTCGACTGAGCCCGGGCGGGCAACGCTCACGCGGGATCGAACGGCAGCATCCGGCGCAGATACGCATCGAATAGCGGGACGGTGAAGGCAGTGTCCCCATGTGCCGGGCTGTAGACCATACCCTTGGCGATGAGCTTGGCCCGTGTCGGCGCAACGGCGCGGACGTTGCGGCCAAGCGTTTCCGCGACTTCGCCCGAACGATGCGGACCAACTCCGCGAGCCGCCATGGCTCGTAGATAGCGCTTCTCAGCGGGCGTCAGCCGGTCGAAACGCGCACGGAAAAAGCCCGCGTCCAGTTCAGCCTTCGCCGTCGCACTTGCCGCTTCCGTATCCGCCAACGTCACCGTGGGTGCTTCCGCGCAGTCCCAGCAGTGCTTGCCCCACTCTTGCAGAAAATACGGATAACACGCCGTCTCCTCAAGAATCATCGTCAGCGCTTCCGGCGCAAAGCTGACCCCCAGGCGACTGGCGGGCGCTGCGACGGCGCGGCGCGCGGCATCCGCCGACAGGGGACCGATTTCCGGGAAGTGGAACAGTCGCTCCGCATAGGACTTCGCCGCCGCCGTGCGCGCCACGAGTTGCGGCAATCCAGCACCTAGCAGCGCCACCGGGAGCTGCCGCTGCGCGGTGCGATGCAACGCCGCGATGAGGGCGGCCAGGTCTCTCTCCTTGACGTACTGCGCCTCATCGATAAACAGCGCGAGCGCGGTGTCCTGTTCCCGCGCTGCCTCTCCGACCGACTCCAATAGCGCCGTCAGGTCCGCGTCGAGATTGCCGCTGTCCGCAAGGCCCGGCTCTGGCGGGACCTGCAGGCTGACGCTGAAATCCCGATTGCCGACCTTGATCGCACCGACCAGGCCTGCCAGGGCGCCGAGGGCGCGCTTGACGGCCTGACTCGCTGCCGCACGGCGGCTGAGCCGCACCAGAGCGGCGTGCAAGGGCGGGACCAAGAGGCCGGGCAAGGACTGTTCCTCGGGCGCCTCGAGGAGGATCGCGGTCAAGCCTCGACCGCGCGCTTCCTCGCTGATTCGATTCAGCAGAACGGTCTTGCCCACGCCGCGCAGGCCGACCATCAACATGCTCTTCGCGGACAAGCCGTTGCGGATGCGATCCAGCGCAATGGCCGCGGACTCCAGCAGCGCGTCCCGACCCGCGAGTTCAGGCGGCGGCGTCCCCGCACCTGGGGCATACGGATTGTGCCTAGCGTCCATGTCAAGCGAAGTTAACCAATGTTATCCAAATTCGCAAACTTCTCGCCCCACTTTCACCCCACCCGACCCCCTGCCAGAATCAAGCCGAGTTATCCTGGGTTATCCACATTCACTAACTTGGCCGACCGTCCCGTGGCCACCCCCGGACAAGTGCTATCGTGGCGACCCATGGTCCGGTCGGCATGACGCAGGCGGGGAAGCCTCATGAACCTCTTGAAGTGGATCGGGATATTGCTCGGCGCCATTGTCGTCGTCGCCGGCGCCCTCTACATCTTCCGCACCGACCCCATCTTCATGGTCAGCGGCAAGCGCCTCTCCGGCGAGGAACTTCCCTATCCCGCCGATTGGTCGATGTGCAACGACCACCAGACGGTGGCGGTCGAGACCCGGGTGGACGATCCCCATTCCGTCACCACCCTCTGTTTCGTCCATGACGGCGCTCTCATCATTCCGGCGATGAACGGCAGCGAGAAGGAGTGGCCCACCCACGTGGTCCGCGACCCGCGCGTCCGCGTGAAGATGGGCGAGCATGTCTACCCGGCGCTGGCGGAACGCATGACGGATGTCTCGCTTGAGGACCTCGTCGACGCGGTCGCCGCCAAGTACCCGCAGATCGCCGACGGGGATCCCGCGGACGCGCCGCGGGACGTCTGGCTGTTCCGCATCTCGGCGCGCTGACCGCCCCCGTCTCGAACCGATGCACAAAAATGCGTTGACATACGCCAAATCGGCGCTATAGTCGCGCGCCCTTGCCGGAGCCGCGGCATTCGACCGGCCCGACGCGCGAGAGACAGCAAGACAGATGCAATCAGGAACATCCGGACCAGCAGGCTTCGGGAGCATGTCGCCGACGGCAGGGCCGTTGCCGCACGCGCACCTGTCGCGTTGCGACGACCCGTCCGCCGACGACGGCGAGGCGAGCATGCGCTGACCTTCCACGATCTCCTGGAAGCGATGCGCAAGGCATCCTTCCAGGCACCGAAAAGCCCTGGTCGGATTGCCGAACAGGGCTTTTTTTTTGCACGGAGGAAAGCGAATCGAGAGGCGGTGACGAGGACGGTGGCAGTCGTCGCTTCGACGGCGGGGGAACCCGCCAAACGGACGGCGGGGAGACCCGCCAGACAGAGGTTGGGCGGCGTGCGGCGTTCCATGGTTCGGGTTCCGAAGGCCCGTCTGGCGCACTCACGCTACCCATCGCACGGTGTGTACCGAGCGTTCTGTGCGCACCCAACCTGCCTGGAATTAGCTCAGTGGGTAGAGCACCAGCCCGGGAAGCTGGGAGCGCCGGTTCGAATCCGGCATTCCTCCTGATCGGCTTGACTGCAAACCAGGCCAACACGGCTCATAACCGTGCAGCGGTGGTGACGACCGCCAATCGTCACACGGGGCGCCCGTTCCCCGCGCGTTCCCTCCCGGCGGCAAGCGCTTTCGCGAAAGCGAGTGCGCGGCGCCCCGGCGAGGACGCGCAGCAACGGCGCAGCCGGTCGAGGGAGCTGGCGCGATTCGTCGTGCCGGCCGCCAGGCGATCCGGCGCAGCGTCCGCTCCCCGCGCGGCGCGACCGACTCCGAGGAGTGGGTCCGCCGCCGGATGGGCACGCGTTGCGTCCAATCGTCCGGCACCGTCGGTCCGCTCGTCACGTTGTGGGAACGGGCGCATTTTTTCGACCGCCGAAGTCAGGAAGAGGAGAACGTGTGATGCTGTTTTCTCAAAAGTTCATCGTGCGCAAGCACGAACGCGGACTCCTGTTCAGGGACGCCGACTTTGTCCGCTTCCTGGAACCGGGGACCTACCGCTTCAACACCCTGCGCCGGCGTTACGACGTGGAGTGCTTCGACGTGACGGAACCGGCGTTCACGCACGCGCTGGCCGACTACCTCGTCGAAGCCGAGCCCGAGGATGTCGAGCGCCTGTTCACCGTCGTCGCCACCGGCGAGGGCGAGGCCGCCATCGTGTACTGGAACGATCGGATCGCCGAAGTCGTCCGCCCGGCCGAGCGCAAGCTCTACTGGAACGGGCCGGTGACGATCCGCGTGGAGCGGTTCGACCTCGATCAGGGGCTTGCCATCGATGCCCGGCTCGCCAAGCGGCTCCTGGCCGAGCCGGGCCTGGCAGCCGGCGCGGACGGACTCCTCGGTCTGCGCGGCGTCGGACGCCACGCCATCCACGCCGAGGAGATTCCCCACGGGCACGTGGGCCTGCTCTACGTCGACGGCGAACTCGCCGGGTCGCTGGAACCGGGACTGCACGCCTACTGGACGCTCGGTCCGAGCGTGCGCGTCGACGTGGTCGATCTGCGCGTCAAGACGCTGGAAGTCCAGGGCCAGGAGATCCTCACCCGCGACAAGGTGAGCCTGCGCATCAACCTGACGGCCACCTACCGGTTCGCCGATGCGGCGCGGGCGGTGAGCACGGCCAAGGATCCGCTGGACCACCTGTACAAGGAGATCCAGTTCGGTCTGCGGGCAGCGGTTGGGACGCGCACGCTCGACGCGCTCCTGGAGGACAAGTCCGCCATCGACCGGGCCGTAGCCGAGCGCGTCGAGACGCGGTTCGCCGAGATCGGCATCGCCGTGGACAGCATCGGCGTCAAGGACATCATCCTGCCGGGCGACATGAAGGAGCTGCTCGGCAAGGTGGTGGAGGCGGAGAAGGCGGCGCAAGCCAACGTGATCCGTCGTCGCGAGGAAACCAACGCCACGCGTTCGCTCCTCAACACGGCCAAGGTCATGGAGAGCAACGCTGTCGCGCTGCGTCTCAAGGAGTTGGAGACGCTGGAGAAGGTGACGGAGAAGGTCGGCAACCTGTCGGTCTACGGCGGCCTCGACGGCGTGCTGAACGAATTGGTTCGGCTGAAGCAATGAGCGGGCGCCGGGAAGGGCGGCGGGCGGTGAAACGTCCGCCGCTCCCCTTCGGTTCGCGATTCGGCAGCGCAGGCCCGGAATCCATGCGAACCGTATCATCACGCATTTCACCCGCTTCAGTAGCGCGCCATGACCTGTCCGGCGAAATCGGTTAGCAGCTCTTCCGCGAACTCCATGGGCGGCAGCAGGAGCACTTCCTTCAGCCCGGCCCGCTCCCGTTCCCGCAGCATCTCGATGATCTCGTCCGGCTCGCCCACGAGCCCGCCCATCGCGCGGATCGCCTCCGGGGTCGCGAACTGTCGCTCGTCCTCGAGCAGATAGGTGCAGTGCCCGAGGTGCACGACCTGGCCGGCGCGTTCGCGCGGCAGGTTCTTCGCGGCGATGAAGTCCCGGTAGGCCTCCCACGTCGACCGCATCGCCTGCGGCACGATGTCCTCGGCGCCGAGGAGCCGCACCGCCTCCCACAGCCCGTGCAAGGCATTCCCCACCATCGCGCCGCACCGGTCAACCACGCGCTCCGAGTCCAGCCGCTCGCCCGGCTTCAGCACGCAGACGCCCGCGAGTGCCGCCGTGTGGTACGCCGCCGGGTCGAGGCTGCGGCCCGCGACCGCGGCGCCCCGTTCGATCCGCTCCACGCTGCGCCGCAAGGCTCTCGGCGTCTCCAGTCCCGCCACCCGGCCGTCGCCATATGCCCCCGCCACGCGCAGGGCGAGGGGACCGTTCGCGGCCACGTAGATCGGGATGGGATCGTCGATGTCGATGAACCGGAGGTCCCGGTGCAGGAAGCGGATGCGGCGCGTCTCGCCGTTCAGCGTGTACTCGACTTCCTCGCCGGTCAGCAGCTCGCGCACCACGCGGACGTATTCGCGGAACGCCGGCGCCTTGATGGGGTCGAAGCCCATCACGCGCATGGCCGTGTGGCCGGAGCCGATCCCCAGGAAGGTGCGTCCCGGCGCGATGCGGTTGATGGTGGCGATGGAGTGGGCGGTGACCGGGGCGATCCGCGTGCCCACGATCGCGACGCCCGTGCCGAGCTGGATGCGCGATGTCCGCTGCGCCGCCAGCGCGAGGGTCGCGTAGCAGTCGGACCAGATCATCTGCGAGTCCGGCACCCACGCGCGATCGAACCCGAGCCGCTCCGCGTGCTCGATGAGTTCGATGTTGTCGATGTGCGTGGCTACGCAGAGACCGAACTGCATGACGCTGCCTTACACGTGTTGGCCCGTTTCGGGTTCGTGCGCACCACGGGACGGGAGCCCGGTCCGGCCCGGACCGTCAGTCCCACCAGGACTTGCCGGGCGTCCGCAACACTTTCGCCATGTCGTACCCTTCCTCCTTGAAGCTGTACTGGTAGATGTTCTTGCCCATCAGGTCGGCGAAGCGCGGCGGGTTGCGCTCCAGGATCTCCGGCGTGACCTCTTCGCGGTAACGCTCCTGCGGAACGATGAAGGGCCGCGTGTAGATGGTGACAAGCGTAAGCCTGAGCCCGGGGTCGATCCGCGGATACGATCCGTGCCAGATGCTGCCGCTCCAGACCACCATGGAGCCCGCCGGCGCCTCGATGGCGACCGGCTCGGTAACCTCGTCCGCGCCCGGGCCGTGCCCGAGCGAGTGGGTCCCCGGCACCAGGCACAGCGCCCCGCCCGACTTCGAGTAGTCGGTCAGCACCCACGTGCAGTTCAGCAGCAGCGGGTACGCGGGGTACGGCGCCGGTATTCCCAGGGCGCCGTTGTCGGTGTGCAGCCCGAGCGGGCTCGGGCCGGGACCCTTCACCAGGCCGATGCACGTGGAGAACATGCAGCTCCGGCCCACCGTGTAGTCGGCCAGGGCGAGGGGGACGGGGTTCAGGATCGCCTCCTGGAACACCGGGTCCTCGAACAGCAGGAACGTGAACGGCGCCCAGGCGCCGGCCCCCTGCCCTTCCAGGGCGCCGGTGCGCGCGAGATCCAGCTCCATGCCGGTCCGCCGCTCGACGGTCGCGCAGAAGGCGCCGCGCAGCCGTTCCAGGAACGCCGGCGTCGTCAGTTTCTCGGGCGGAATGACCGTGTAGCCGACCGCTTCGAGTTCGGCCACGTGCTTCTCGAGTCCGAGCCTCTGGATCTCGGCCCAGACCCGGGCGAAGTCCTCCTGCGCCCTTCCCGTCGGCGGCCGGGGCGCACTCGGGATCCCGTCGTCCGGCGCGTCCGTTCGAGGGGACACATCCTCCAACACTTGCTCGGCCATCCTCTTCTCCTCCTGTCAACGAAGGCTTCGCTACGCCCCGGAGCTTACCAAACGTACCCGCCGTTGCCGCCGCCGGACACGGTTTGTGCATAATGCCCGCGACCACTTCAAGGAGGGCAACGGTGGCCTACGAGATCAAGCGCTTTCCGTACGACGGCACGGTGGACGCCGACGGGCACATCCTCGAGCCGCCCGACCTCTGGGAGACCTACCTCGAGGACCGCTACAAGCCGCGGGCCCTGCGCATCGGCGTGGACGACGATGGCCTGGAGTACCTGGAGATCGACCGGCGCCCCTCGCTGGCCACGAACAAGGGCTCCCTCGGCATCATGGGCGCCATGGGGGCCGAGGACATGCGCCCGAGCCCAGAACGCCGCTATGCCGACAGCATGCCCTTCGGCGCCTGCAACGCCGCGGAACGCCTCGAGCTCATGGAGCGGGAGAACCTCGAGTACAGCCTGCTCTATCCCACCATCGGGCTGCTCTGGGAGACGGAACTCACCGATCCCGAGCTGAGCCTCGCGTACTGCCGGGCCTACAACCGCTGGATCGCGGACTTCTGCCGGGACGGCGCCGGCAAGCTGGTCCCCATCGCGCAGCTGACCTTGCTGGACGTCGAGGGATCGGCCGCCGAACTCGAACGCGCCGTCAGGGACGGCTGCAAGGGCGCCTGGGTCAACCCGTTCAATCACAACCGGGTGATCCACGGCAGCCCGGACCACGATCCGCTGTTCGCCAAGTGCTGCGAACTCGACGTGCCACTGGCGATCCACCCCACGTTCATGCCGCATCGCGCGGCCGAGGGCATCTTCGACTGGCCCAAGAAAGGACGCGGCTGGGGCGAAGTGATCTGGCTCCGCTCGATCGTGCAGCAGGCCCTCATTTCCTTCTTCAGCCTCGGCACCCTCGAACGCTTCCCCAGGTTGCGCCTCGGCGTGCTCGAGGCCGGTTCAGGCTGGCTCGGCCCCATGCTGGACCGGCTGGACGCTTACGGCGAGTCCATGAACATGGCCCGCTTCAGCGCCACCGAACTGTTCCGCCGCCAGTGCTTCATCTCCGGCGACCCCGACGAGACCATCGCGCCGTACACGATCGAGCACGTCGGCGACGACTGCTTCATGTGGGCCACCGACTACCCGCATCCCGACCACCCGCACACCTGGGTGGACGACCTGACCGTGTACGCCAACAAGATGCCCGAGGCGACCCGGAAGAAGGTCCTCGGCGACAACGTGAAACGCATCTACAGACTGTAGGCGCCCCGAACGACGGGGAAGAGCCGGCGCAGCTTCCGGCTTCATGCGCCGTTGTGACACCAGGGAGACACGGATGAGCGACACGAACGCGAAGATCGACAATCTCCTCAGGCAGACCATGATCGGCTTCCTGAGCACGCTGAACCAGGACGGTTCGCCGAACACGATGCCCCTCTGGTACGAATGGGACGGGGAGCGGATCCTCATGTTCTCCGGAGCCGAAGCGGCCAAGATCCGGCGCTTGCGGCGCGATCCGAGAGCGGCCCTGTGCATCGCCGAGGGGATTGGCGTCATGGAAGCCTGGGTCAGCGTGGAAGGCACCGCCGAAGTGATCGACGACATCCAGCGGACCCGGGACTTCGCCTGTCGACTGGCCGAACGGTACTACGAGCCCGACCGGGCGAAGCAGGCCATCGAGTCCTGGTCGAAGGCCGACGGCATGGTGCTGCTGGACCTGACACCCACGCGCATCCGTAGCATCTGGGGGCCGTATGTTCAGGAATAGACTCACGCTCCCGATCCTCGCCGCACTGCTGTGCCTGCCCGGCCATGCCCAACCGACAGACGGGACGGACCGGCTGCTGCTGCCGGCGGCGGCGCCGATGCGTGCAGACGGCCTGGCCGAGCGTCCCAACGTCCTGCTCATCATGGCGGACGACCTGAACGTCGCCCTCGGCTCGTACCTTGAGTCGACGCCCGCTCCGCACTACGCCGGCGTGAAGACCCCGAACCTGGACCGCCTCGCTGCCGAGGGGGTCCGGTTCGACCGGGCCTACGTGCAGAACCCGCTCTGCAACCCCTCGCGGATATCGATCCTGAGCGGACTGCGCCCGTCCACCACGGGCGTCCACGACAACGGCACGGCGCCCCGAGAGCGGATCGGAGACGACCTGCGGCTGCTGCCCGAGCACTTCCACGACCAGGGGTACTTCACCGCCCGGGTGGGCAAGATCGGACACAACTCCTACGAGCACGTCATCTCCTGGGACTCGTCGAACTTCGCGCTCTCGCGAGAGCCGGCAGTCCGCTTCCACCTGCCCGGATACCTGCCCGGCGTGGACCTGTCGGGGCAACGCGACAACACCTGGACCGAGGGTTCCGAGCACGGCATGTCGCGCGCCGACGTACTGGCGCCGCTCGGGCGGACGGGGGGCCTGCCCCTGTCCTGGCGGGCGACGACCGAATCGCCGCGCATGACGCCCGACGGGACCACCGCGACGCGCGTCATCCAGTTGATGGCCGACAACCGGGACAAGCCGTTCTTCATCGGCGCCGGCTTCCACAAGCCGCACCAGCCGTGGGTCGGTCCCGCGCAGTTCTTCGACCAGCACCCGGCGGACGAAGTGCAACTCCCCCAGACGCCGCCGGGCGACACGGACGACCTGCCGGCCGCGGCCTTCGAGCCGCACCAGGACGACCTCGACCACAGCGACAGGCAGCTCAAGCAGGCAATCGCTGCCTATCACTCGATGGTCACCATGACCGACTTCTACGTAGGCCAACTGCTGGCGGCCCTCGAGGCGCTCGATCTCGCCGAGTCGACCATCGTCGTATTCACCAGCGACCACGGCTTCCTGCTGAGCGAGCACGGCGGGCTGTGGCGCAAGCGGTACCAGTTCGAGGAATCCACGCGCGTGCCCCTCATCGTGCGGCTGCCCGACGGACGGCAGGCGGGGGCGGTCGCGGCGGGACTCGTCGAACTGGTCGACCTGTACCCGACACTCATCGAACTGTCCCACCTGCCGCAACCCGCCCACGCCCTCGAAGGCACCAGCCTGCGGCCGCTGCTCGACGATCCGGGCCGCCGGTGGAAGTCTGCGACTTTTTCGGAGAGCGTGCTGGAGGGGTTCCATGGCCGCACGCTGCGCACCGCCCGCTACCGCTACACGGAATGGACGCCCGTGGAGGCGCCCGAGAGTGCGCCGGAGCGCGAGCTCTACGATCACGACGGGGACCAGTTCGAGTACAACAACCTGGCCACCGACCCGGCCCATCGGGCCCTGGTCGACGAGCTGTCCCAACGCCTTCGCGCCGGATGGCAGGCCGCGCTGCCGGAGTCGGCCTGACGGCCTGAGCTTTCTTTCCGCCGACAGCCGAGACCGCGAGGTGCGCATGAAGCGCTACGAAGCCGAGGACCGCGCCGACATCTTCGTCCCGCACGCCTTCGCGGAACAGACCGTGGACCTCGGCGAGGTGCGAATGAACCATGTACGGGTCGGCAAGTCCGACAGGCCGGCCCTGCTCCTGATCCCCGGGCAGTCGGAGTCCTGGTGGGGCTACGAGGCCGCCCTGCCCCTGCTCGCCGAGCACTTCGAGGCGTTCGCAGTGGACCTTCGGGGGCAGGGACGATCCACCTGGACCCCGGGGCGCTACACCCTCGACAACATGGGCAACGACCTCGCGCGGTTCATCGATCTCGTGATCGGCCGGCCGACCGTGGTCAGTGGCCTCTCGTCCGGCGGCGTTCTCGCGGCCTGGATGTCGGCGTACGCGAAGCCCGGCCAGGTGCGCGGCGCGCATTACGAAGACCCGCCGCTGTTCAGTTCCGAGACGTACCCCGCGTGCGGGCAGTCGATCCGTCAGGGGGCCGGGCCGCTGTTCGGCCTGTGGAACAAGTACCTCGGCGACCAGTGGACCATCGGCGACTGGGCCGGCATGCGCAGCGCCATGAGCCGCGAGTTGCCAGGCTGGCTCGCGGCCGCCGCGGCGGCGGGCGAGGAGCCGCCGCAGAATCTCAGGGAATACGATCCCGAGTGGGGACGCGCGTTCGTGTCGGGGACCGTCGCCGCGGGCTGCGACCACGCCCGCATGCTGCGGAGCGTGCGCGTGCCGGTCCTGATGACGCACCACTTCCGCACCGTCAACGAGTCGACCGGCGCGCTGCTCGGGGCGATGTCCGACGTACAGGCGAACCACGCCTGCGAGCTGATTCGGGAGGCCGGCCAGCCGGTCGACTATCGGTCCTTCCCGGACATGGGGCACTCGATGCACGGCGCGGACCCGGAGCTGTTCGCCCGCACGCTGACAGAGTGGGCAATGACCCTTGCCCCGGGATGACCGTCCGCTGGGGAATCCTCGCCACCGGCCGTATCGCGGGCACGTTCGCTGACGCCATAGCCGTCTCCGACACCGCCGTGCTGACCGCGGTCGGCAGTCGCACGGCAGACGCGGCCGCGCGGTTCGTCCGCGACCGCGCCGACGTCACCCCGCACGGTAGCTACGAGGCGCTGCTCGCGGATGCCGGCATCGACGCCGTCTACGTCGCCACCCCCCATCCCCAGCATGCGCAGTGGACCATCAGGGCGCTCGAGGCGGGCAAGGCCGTGCTCTGCGAAAAGCCCATGGCGGTGAATCACGCGCAGGTCATGGCGATGGTGGAAGCCGCCCGCGAGCAAGACGCCTTCCTCATGGAAGCGTTCATGTACCGCACGCATCCGATCACGGAGCGCGTCGTTCGCATGGTGCGCGCGGGCGCCATCGGCGAGGTGCGGCACATCGACGCGAGCTTCGGTTTCGCCGCGCCCTTCTCCGCGGAGAGCCGCCTGTACCGCAACGACCTCGCCGGGGGCGGGATCATGGACGTGGGCTGCTACGCGGTGTCCATGTGCCGCCTGATCGCGGCCGCGGCGGCGGGGACGACGCCCGGCGAGGAAGAGCCCGAGGACGTGCGCGCCGTCGCGAGCTTCGCCGACACCGGCGTCGATGCGTGGTCCGCGGCGGTGCTGCGCTTTCCTTCCGGCATCGTCGCCCAGGTCGCCACGGCGGTCTCCGTCGCCCTGCCCAACCGGGTGACGATCTCGGGGTCGAACGGTTCGATCCGCATCGCCCGGCCCTGGTTCTGTGCCAACCCCGACGGCCGCTGGCGGTTCGAGATCCTGCGGGGCGCCGCAGTCGAGATCGTCGAAGGCCAGGCCGCACCGCTCTACGTCCACGAGGTGGACGCGGTATCGGAAGCCCTTGGCCGCGGCGCGCGGGAGTCTCCGCACATGCCCTGGGCGGACAGTCTCGGCAACGCGCGAACGCTCGACGCGTGGCGCGACAGCATCGGCCTGGTGTTCGACCTGGAGAAGCCCGAGCGCCAGACCCTGCCCGTCCACGGACGGCCGCTCGCCGTCACGCACCCGGTGATGCGGCACGGCGCGGTCCACGGCATCGACAAGCCCGTATCCCGCCTGGTGATGGGCTGCGACAACCAGCAGGACATCCGCCACGCGGCCGTCATGTTCGATCATTACTTCGAGCGCGGGGGCAACACCTTCGATACCGCGCACATCTACGGCGGCGGCCGGATGGAGTCCCTGCTCGGCGCGTGGATCGCCAACCGGGGCGTTCGGGACGACGCGGTGGTCATCGGCAAGGGCGCGCACACGCCGGCGAACTTCCCAGACCGTGTCGCCCCGCAGCTCGACCTCTCGCTCGAGCGCCTGGGCACCGATCACGTCGACCTCTACTTCCTGCACCGCGACAACCCCGATGTGGACGTTGCCGAGTGGATCGACGCGCTGAATCGCGAATGCGACGCCGGGAGGATGGTCGCCTTCGGCGCCTCGAACTGGTCGCTGGAACGGGTGCGCGAGGCCAACGCCTACGCCCGGGCGAACGGGCTGCGGCCCTTCGTCGCCGTCTCCAACCAGTTCAGTCTGGCGCGCATGGTCGATCCGGTCTGGCCCGGCTGCGTCTCGGCGTCGACACCGGAGTGGCGCGCCTGGCTGGAGGCGGAGCGAGTCGCGTTGTTCCCGTGGTCGAGCCAGGCGCGGGGGTTCTTCACGCTGCGTTTCGACGCCGTGCGCGCCCTCTCCGGCAAGAAGCGAAGCGTGGTAAGAGAGGCGTCGGGCGTCGACCGCCGGTTCGGCAACCAGCCGAGCGACGACGAGATGCGGCGCTGCTGGTTCGCCGAGGACAACTTCGCCCGCCGCGAGCGAGCCGTCGCGACGGCGGCCGAGCGCGGGGTCGCTCCCATCGTCGTCGCGCTCGCCTGGGTACTCGGCCAGCCCTTCCCCTGCTTCCCGCTCATCGGACCCCGCGCACTTGGGGAGACCGCCGAATCCCTCACGGCCCTCGGCCTCGAACTGACGCCCGACGAGTTGGACCGTCTCGACGGGAAGTGAACGGCGCCTCCTCTACGGCCCCCCTCGGCGTTGACACGGCCCCCCGGCGACCGCGATAGTCCGCTAGATTCCCGATCCGCCAGCACCATGCCGCACCACCGGATTCTCGCGCTCGCCCTCGCCGCCACGCTGGCGGCCCCCGCCGTAGCGGCAGCCACCGAGTACCGGAACGTCCTGTTCATCATCGCCGACGACCTGAACGTCGCGCTTGGCGCCTACGCGGAATCCCCGCCGCGCCCCAACTACGCCTCGGCGCACACGCCCAACCTCGACCGCCTGGCCGCCCAAGGCGTCCGGTTCGACCGCGCCTACGTCCAGAATCCCCTGTGCAACCCGTCGCGCACGTCCTTCCTGAGCGGGCTGCGGCCCGCGTCCACCGACGTCCACGACGGCCAGACATGGCCGCGGCACAAGATCGGCGACGTCGCGATGCTGCCCGAGCACTTCGACGCCCATGGCTACTTCACCGCCCGCGTGGGCAAGATCGCGCACAACAGCTTCGAGCACGCGGTGCGTTGGGACGTCTCCCGCTACGCCCTGTCGCGCGAGCCCGCAAGGCGCCATCACGGGCCGGGGTACCTGCCGGGCGTCGATCTCTCCAGCGTGCGCGACAACACCTGGACCGAGGGCTCCGAGCACGGCATGTCGCGGGCCGAGGTGCTCGCGCCGCTGGGACGGCCCTCCGGCCTGCCCCTCTCCTGGCGCGCCACCCACGAGTCCCCCCGCATGACCCCCGACGGGACGACGGCCACGCGGATCATCGAACTCCTGGCCGACCACCGTGACGAGCCGTTCTTCATCGCCGCAGGCTTCCACAAGCCGCACCAGCCGTGGGTCGGGCCCGTCGAGTTCTTCGAGCAGCATCCCGTCGACGAGATCGCGTTGCCGCCGGCGCTGGACGGGGACCTGGACGACGTCCCGACGGCGGGTTGGGAAATCCGGCCTGACGACGCGGCCCAGGACAACCGCCAGCGGCGGCAGGCGATCGCCGCCTACCACGCCATGGTGACGATGATCGACTCGTACGTCGGCCAGGTGCTCGAAGCCCTGGCTGAACTCGAACTCGAGGACTCGACGATCGTCGTCTTCACGAGCGACCACGGATTCCTGTTGAACGAGCACCTCGGGCTCTGGCGCAAGACGCAGCAGTTCGAGGAATCGACCCGGGTGCCGCTCATCGTCCGCCTGCCTGGCACACCGCACGGCGGACAGGTGGCCGCCGGCTTCGTCGAACTCGTGGACCTCTATCCCGCGCTGCTGGACCTCTGCGGGCTGCCTGCCCCGGAGCACGCCCTGGAGGGCACGAGTTTCCGGCCCGTACTCGAAGCCCCGGGACGTCCCTGGAAGACGGCAGCGTTCTCGGAGTCGCGGCGGGAGGGGTATCACGGCCGCACCATCCGCACGGACGCCTATCGGTACACCGAGTGGTCGCCCTTCGATGATGCGGACGAGGTCGAGCGCGAGTTCTACGACGTGCGGGCCGATCCCGGCGAGTTCGACAACCTCGCCGCGGATCCGGCCAACGCTGCCGCGGTCGAAGCCGCCGCCGCCCGGCTTCGGGCGGGCTGGCGCGGCGCGCTCCCCCCATCCACGACATGAGTCCAGAGAGATGAACAAGACCACGATGGCCCTCGTTGCGTCCGCGATGACGGTTTGCCTTGCCGCGGAAGGCCCCGAGCGGAACGCCTACTTCGGGGACACCCACATCCACACGGCCTTCTCCATGGACGCGTTCATGGCCATGGGCGTGCGCACCACTCCGGACGACGCCTACGACTACGCCAAGGGCAAGGCCATCCCGCACACGGATGGCACGATGCTCCGGATCTCCGGCGCGCCACTCGACTTCCTGATGGTGAGCGACCACGCGAGTTACCTGGGCGTGAACCGGGCGCTGCTCGATCCGACGAGCCCGACCTACGGCCATCCGCAAGCCGATGCGCTTACGCCGGCATCGTCATCGCTCGCCGACGTCCTCGACAGTTTCCGGCGGCTGGCGCTGGAGGACCACGAACTGATGGGGCCCGACGTGATCGCAGATGCCTGGGCGAAGACCGTCGCCGCCGCCGAGCGCCACAACGACCCGGGCACGTTCACGACCTTCAGCGGCTACGAGTACACGCCGTCCGTGGGCGGTCGCCACCTGCACCGGAACGTGGTGTTTCGCGGCAGCACGCCCGAGATACCCTTCAGTTCGCGGGACTCCGGGGACCCGGAGGACCTCTGGACCTGGCTCGACGGCCTGCGCGAAGAGGGGATCGAGGCCCTCGCCATCCCCCACAACATGAACCAGAGCGACGGCCTCGCCTTCATGGAGACGACGTGGAAGGGCATTCCGATCGACGCCGCCTGGGCCGAGAAGCGCATGCGCAACGAGCCCATCGCCGAGATCTCGCAGCAGAAAGGCACCTCGGAGACGCATCCGTCGCTCTCCCCCAACGACGAGTGGGCCGACTTCCAGATCGTCCAGTACTACCTGAACCGGCGCGAGAACACGGACCCGATCTCGGTGTTCAAGGGCGGTTACTGGCGGGATGCGCTGCTGACGGGCCTCAAGATGCAGGCGAACAGCGGCTTCAACCCGTTCCAGCTCGGCGCCATCGGCGCCTCCGACAGCCACGCCACCGGCGGGTCATACGAGGAAGACCGCCGCTTCAGCAACCGCCTCAACACCGCGGTCGACCGGGGCTCGGCGTACCCGGACCATGCGGATCCGAACGCGAGCTGGGAGGGTTTCTGGACACCGCGCCAGGCGACCCACGGCACGGGCGGACTGGCCGGCGTCTGGGCCGAAGAGAACACGCGCGAGGCGCTCTACGACGCCATGCGCCGGCGCGAGACCTTCGCGACCTCGGGACCGCGCATCCGCGTGCGACTGTTCGGCGGATTCGACCTGCCCGACGGCATCGCGGAGGCGTCGGACTCCGTAGCGCAGGCCTACGCCCACGGCGTGCCGATGGGCGGCATGCTGCCGGACGCGGACCAGGGGGCTCCGAGCTTCCTGGTCTGGGCGGCGCGCGACCCCCACGAGGGCTGGCTGCAGCGCCTGCAGGTCATCAAAGGCTGGGTCGAGGACGGCGAAGCGCGGGAGGCGGTGTATGACGTGGCGTGTTCGGACGGCCTGAGCCCGGATCCCGCGACCCATCGCTGTCCCGACAACGGCGCCCGGGTGAACCTCGCCGACTGCAGCATCACGCGGGACAAGGGCGCCGGCGAGCTGACAACCCGCTGGCGCGACCCGGACTTCGACCCCGGCCAACAGGCGTTCTACTACGTGCGCGTGCTCGAGAACCCGAGCTGCCGATGGTCGACCTGGGACGCCCTGCGCCTCGGCATAGCGCCCAATCCGGACTTGCCGGCGACCCACCAGGAACGCGCCTGGAGTTCGCCCATCTGGTATCAGCCGGGCTGACTCCGCGCTCCGACGAATGGCACGCCACACAGGGCTCCCCACCTGTCTCGCGTCGACACCGTGCGGGGCCATGCGGGGACTGCCGCGCTTGTTGCGCACGGGTTCGGTGTTAGACTAGCGCGCCTTTCCGCCTTAGCTCAGTTGGTAGAGCAGCTGACTGTTAATCAGCGGGTCGCTGGTTCGAGCCCAGCAGGCGGAGCCATATCTTTCAATGACTTGCATGGGCAATCTGGAGGATGTCCTTGGGCTCACCGTTGATCGGGAACTCGCGCGGCGAGCTCGGCATCGGTCTGCGCGCCTCGCCGGGCTCCAGATACGGTCGACCGTAGGCGTTCTTCTCGGCCTCACCGAGCCTCCGCAAGATCGAGCCCGCCAGCACCATCTCGATGAAGGTATTCTCCTCCAAGGACCAGCTTCTCGCCCTCGTGGATGCGGAAGTTGGCTCGCGGACGCTGCTCTGGATGAAGTGCATCGCCAACTCTGGTTGGCACAACATGTGCCGCTAAACGTTCCGTTTGTCGCGAGGGCAGCATGAACATTGAACAGTACAAGGATTCGTCGCACTACCGGAGAATCAACGAGCAGATTGAAACGCTTGGCCTGGTTGAGCATGTCAAGCACCTGGATGAATTCGGCTACGTCGTGATCCCGCCCGATCTGGTCGCACCGGAATCGTTCCAGCAACGTCTCAGGCAGGCCGGACTGGATGTTCACGAACGCCGAACCGGCGAGAAGATACACATCGATGAGATCGCAACTGCCCGGCTGGCGAAGGACGGTCCAGGCTTCGGGCACGGCAATGTGCTGCCGGACGATCCCGTTTTTCAGGAAACCGTGCTGAATCCCACCGTCCTGGCATTGGGCAGGTATTTGTGCGGGAACAGCGCGGTGCTCAGTGATGTACTGTTTTCGATCAAACAGCAAGACTCGACCCTGACGCACCCACTGCACACCGACCAGCATGGCACGCCGCCGCCGCTGCCCCCCTACGCGCAAGTTGCCAACGTCACGTGGGCAATGACCGAGTACACCAGAGACAACGGTCCCGTCGCCATTGTCCCCGGAAGCCACCGGAAATCGCGCTACCCGTCATTGGAGGAGGGCAACTTTCTGCGGGACGACGCACCCGTCAAACCGACTCCAGTGGAGGCGGCCGCAGGCTCGTTGATCGTGTGGCACGGCGCCACCTGGCATGGCGCGTATCCCCGGCAATCTGCAGGTCTGCGGCTTAGTTTGATTGTGCTGTTCACCCGCGTGTACATGAAGCCGAGCCGTGATCTGCGCAATTCCGTACCCAGGGAGATCCTGGATCGACACCCGCCCGAGTTCGCGCGCCTGGTCGGAGTGAACAGTCTTTATCCCCTGGATGGTCTTGATAGGAAGGCGCAGGCCGAAAACAATCGCTACATGATTGCCGCGGGATACAACCCCTGGGCCTGAGGCGAGGCATCGGCTAGCCCGGATCGCTCACGGCGGGGGTAGAAGAAGGCTGCTTCCCATGGCATGGAGGCGATAGGTGTCGGGGCCGAAGTCGTCGAGCTTCTCCGAGTCTC
Source organism: Pseudomonadales bacterium (assembly GCA_963664635.1). Lineage (GTDB taxonomy): Bacteria > Pseudomonadota > Gammaproteobacteria > Pseudomonadales > Azotimanducaceae > VXNE01. Next base: position 4,862,969 of record OY761542.1, read on the forward strand.
CCATGCCGATCAGGTCGGGCGCGATCAGGCGCCCCTGGCCCTCACGATGCGGCATCACGTTGCGAGATCGGGTCAGCTCACTCGGTACCCCCGCGAATGGCCTCCAGGCGGTCGAGCCGCTCGGCCCCGAGCGCTCGACCGCTCCTGATCGAGTCCCCCAGCTCCAGATAGGTTCGAGCCGCGCCGTATTCCGGCCAGCGCTCGAAGCCGTCGAGGTTGGGATTGCCGGTTTTCGCGAACTGGGTCCAGTACGCGATCATCGTTTCCGCCAGTGCCACGTCTTCTGCCGCCGGGGCACGGCCCTGGGCCCCCATCGTGTTGAATACGTAACGCAGCTCAGCCCCGTGATGGGCGCCGAGAGGGTTGCCTGGCACGGCCCGCGTGAAGTGGTACTGGTAGGCGGAAGACGAGCTGTTGGACATGCCGTCGAGAAAGACCCGGGCAGCTCTCAGGATCCACGTATCGGTGAGCCACTGGTTGACGGCTCCTCGAACCTGCCCGTCCTGGGTCGCTGGGTACAGTTCGAGCATGGCGCCCGCGGTATCGCCGTAACGATCCCTGAAACCTCGCTCGAAATCCGCTTTGGTGGCATACCCCTGCATCGTCACGAACATGGTGCCTTCATCCGCGTTGGTACCCACGATGAGGGGAACGTCCAGCTGCTGGCCTCGGGCGAAGATCGACTCGACGGAACGCGGCAGAAAATCCCCGTCCACGGTGACGTGCATGGGCAGCGCGACCTTGCCGTCGCCAACGAGATCATCCGCGGGGATCTGTCGGAGCGCTGCGAGGTCCCTGCCGGGCGCAATGGCCTCGGTCCAGGTGGATCCGATGGCCTCGGCACTCGACAACTCGGCAACGTTGTCTTCGGAGAACCAGGGACTCTGTGCAATGGCGCGATCCACCAGACCCTTCGTCGAGGGCGAGCCGAGCAGCGTCACGACGCTGGTGCCGCCCGCCGACTCTCCGAATATGGTGACCCGCTTCGGATCGCCGCCGAACGCGGCGATGTTGCGCTCTACCCACTGCAGCGCGGCGACCTGGTCCAGAAAGCCATAGTTGCCGGAGACGCCTGCCTCCTTCGTCAGTGCCGGATGCGCCAGGAAACCGAGCGGTCCAAGCCGATAATTGATGCTCACGAGCACGACGCCCCGCCGCGCGATCTCATGCCCGTCATAGACTGACTGGTTGCTCCAGCCGAGACTCAGGGCACCGCCGTGAATCCAGACCATCACCGGAAGCGACGCATCGGCCGACAGCGCCGGGGTCCAGACGTTCAAGAACAGGCAGTCCTCGTCAGTCTTCGGCAGAACGCCTCCGCTCATGGCGGCCAGTCCGGATGTCTGAGGGCAGATGGGACCGAAGTCGGTGGCTGATCGAACCCCCTCCCAACTCTCCGGGACAGCGGGCGCACGCCACCGCAACCCGCCGACCGGTGGCGCCGCGTAGGGAATGCCTTTGAACACCCGGACGCCATCGTCCATGACCGCGCCCGACAGGGCGCCACTGTCGATCGAGACTTCGCGATCGGCCGGGTGAACGCCGAGCGCCAACAGAATGGAAACCACGCAGAAGACTGATCTCACGGTATTGCCCCATGCAAAGTGTCCCGGCCTGACCAACACAGGCCCCAGGCAGGCAGCGAAGACTACCAGCCTTCGACCGAGCAACCGGGTTCAGGGCAGGCTCAGTCCCTCCCCCGCCGCTCCACCGTCTCCGCGAGCAGGCACAGGATCTCGAACATCATCTGCGCGCCGGTGAGCCCGGTCGTGCCCGAGGGGTCGAACGGCGGGGACACTTCGACCACGTCGCCGGCGACGATGTCGAGGCCCCGGAGGCCCCGCAGCATCTGCTGCGCCTCGTAGGTGGTGAAGCCGCCGACCTCGGGCGTTCCGGTGCCGGGCGCGAACACGGGATCGAGACCGTCGACGTCGAAGCTCAGGTATGTCGGGCCATCGCCCGCGACCTCGCGGGCCCGCTCGATGACCGCAGGGATGCCCATCCCGTACAGGTCCTCGATGTGGATGACGGTCATGCCCGACTCGTAGCTGAAGGCCCACAGCGGCTCGGTCGGACCTCGGATGCCGATCTGGATCGTGCGTTTCGGATCGAGCGCGCCGTCCTCCACGGCCACCTTGAACGGCCCGCCGTGATGGTGCTTGTGCCCGAACAGTTCCGGTCCGGTGTCGCAGTGCGCGTCGAAGTGGATGAGGCCGAGAGGCTGTCCCTGCGCGCGGGCAAGCGCCCGCATGATCGGCAGGGTGATCGCATGATCGCCCCCGGCGCTGAGGGGCAGGATGCCGGCCGCCGCGATCCGGTCGTAGTGACGCTCGATGTCCGCAATCGCGTCGTCGAGCCGGTAGACGCCCTCGATGGGTACGTCCCCGAGATCGGCAACGTCCGCGAGATCGTAGGGCCGCACGCCGGTCTGGTGGCTCACCATGCCCATCAACGTGGACTGGTCCCGCAGGTGCCGCGGGCCGTGGCGGGCGCCCGGGCGATTGGTCACGCCCCCGTCGAAAGGCACGCCGACGATCCCGATGTCGACGCCGCTCCACGCTTGCGGGTCTCCCCGTAGCGGGCGGCGCATGAACGTCGCAACGCCCGAGTAGCGCGGCTCGTACTTCTCGCCCCACGCCCGCCGGCGTTCTTCCGGTACGTCATGACGATGACCACCGTCACGGCTCACGGGAGGTCCTCATGGTGACGTTCGGTCGCATGGCTGGGCGATCCCGGTGCGCCGGCGCGCTGCCGCCTTGGGCGGCGTCAGCGCACGTCGAGATCCGCGAAGTCCGGCTGCCGCAGCGAGTTCCACACCTCCAGCGGCGTCAGCGGATTCTGCGTCGCGGAGCGGCCGAACTTCGTCCAGTAGTAGTTCTCCGCACGGGGGTCGCTCCACGCCATGCCCCGGTTGCGCTCGTCGAGCATCTCGTTGTAGCGCCGATAGGGCTCTTCCTTGACGTCGATCGACTTCCTGTCCTCGAGGATGAGCCGCTCGATGCACCGGAGCGCGTAGTACGTCTCCATCTCCTGGAACGCCGGGACCAGCAGGCCGCCATTGGTGTTGGGGCCATACAGCGTCCACAGGTTGGGGCAGCCCGGGATCATCGCGCCGAGATAACCCTGCGCGCCGGTCCGCGCCCAGAGTTCCTCGACGGTCCTGCCGCCGCAGCCGGTGATCGACATCGGGAACAGGTACTCGGTCGCCTTGAATCCGGTCGCGTAGACGATGGCGTCCACCTCGTGGACCTTGCCGTCTTCCGTCTCCACGCCAGTCTCGGTGATCCCGCGGATGCCGTCGGTGACGAGCGTGACGTTGTCGCGCTGGATGGCGTCGAGGATGCTGTACTCGGGATCGACCAGCACCGGGCGCGCCGAAAGAACGGGGTGTTCCGGCGTCATCTTCTCGACCAGGTCCGGGTCGGCGAGCTTCTCTTTCAGGAACGCGATGCAGTTGTCGCGCGCGACCTTGTTGACCGGGCTGGTCGCGTGCTCGTCCTGGAAGTGCGGATCGACCTGGGCGAGCGGGCCGAACCCGGCGATGAACCCCGACGCGATGCGCAGGCGCATGAAGTTCGTGTGGTACGGCAGGTTGCGATCCAGCCAGGGCACCTGCGACGGGAACGGCGAACGATAGCCCGGGGCCCCGAAGAGCCACTGGGGCGTGCGCTGAAAGACCGCGACATGCCCAGCCCCGAGCGCCAGTTCCGGCACCATCTGGATGCCCGTGCAGCCGGTGCCGATGACCGCCACCCGCTTGCCCTCCGGATCGAACTCGGCAGGCCACCGCGCGGTGTGCCAGGACGGACCGTCAAAGCGCTCCATGCCGGCGATGTCCGGCATGTTCGGGCGGTTGAGGAAGCCCACCGCGGTGATCACGGCGTTCGAGCGCAGCGTGCGCCGACCCTCCGGGCCGTCGACCGCGATGCCCCACATCGAGGCCGCCTCGTCCCACGCCAGCGAGCGAACCTCCGTGTTGAAGGTGATGTCACCGCGCACGTCGAACGTGTCGGCCACCCAGTTGAAGTACTTCCGATTTTCCGTCCAGGGACAGAACGGATACGCGTAGCTGTAGTCGACGCCGAAAACGTGGGTGTAGAGCCGGCTCGGGGTGTCGACGCGCGCACCCGGGTAACGATTCTCGTACCAGGTGCCGCCGACGTCGCCGTTCTTCTCGATCACCGAGAAGGGAATCCCGGCGCGCTTGAGCTGGATGGCCGCGTTGAGACCGCCCATTCCGGCGCCGATGACGGTGACGGAGAAGTCCTCGCGGCGCTGCGTCGGCGCCCGCGACCATTCCAGGCCACGTGCCCAGGGATTGAGGGCCAGCTCTTCCAGCCACAGGTCGACGGCGTCGGGCTCGGGCTCGCTGCCGATGGTCAGGGCCGCGCTCGCCAGCAGCCGGTCGGCAGGACCGATGTCCAGCGCGCCGGCGCCGCCGTCCCGATAGGACTTCAGGAACCGGGCGGCCTTGCGGCGCACGAGGGCGGCGTCTTCCTCGCCCAGCGTCACGCCGCCGAACAGGCCGGTGCCGCGGCGGTGCACGGGCTTCGTCGCCGCGATCTCCGGGTCGCCCGTGAGTTGGTAGATTAGCCCCCTGAGCACCATCGGGTCGCCGTGGGCCGTCGCATCGTCGATGGTCGCGTCACTCGCGCCGAGCAGCTCTTCCCGAGCCCCAGCCCGAGCCCCAGCCCGAGCGTCCGCGACCGAGCCATACTGGCTCAGTTCCTGAATTGGTTCCGCCATGTCTCCGAGTATATGCAGGGAACGCGCTCGGGGGGTAGCGCGGACTTGTCCCACGCTGTCCCGGTCCACCTTACGCCCCCGCCCCGTCCCGCGGCGGTGCCGCGCCCGCACCGCGCTCCGCGAGCCATTCGGCAAGCCAGATGCCCCCCAGCACGAGGGCCAGGGCCAGGCCGTGATAGGCGTGGAAGTCCTCGCCCAGGTACGCCACCGCGATCACCGCCGCAAACACCGGTACGAGATTGAGGAAGATTCCCGCGCGACCCGGCCCGATGATCTCGACGCTCCGAATGAACAGGATCTGGGCGACAAACGATGGGAACAGCGCCACCAGCGCGACCACCGCCCAGCCGTGCAGGGTCGGTGCCCGAAACTCCCCGAGCCAGGCTTCCGCCGCCACCAGGGGCAGCGACGCGAAAAACGCCGAGGCGGCGAGCACGGTGAACAGCCCGAGCGCCGTCGACGCCGGCCGCCGCCGCAACCCCACCGTGTATCCCGCGTAGAGCAGGGCCGCGAGCACGACCAGCACGTCGCCCTGGTTGAAACGCAGTTGCCGGAGGCGCTCGACGTCTCCGGCCGAGGCCACCACGGCAACTCCGGCCAACGTCACCACGGCCCCCGCCCACTGCAGCTTGCGGGCCGGCGTCCGGTACGCGACGAACGCTCCGGCCAGCACGAACACCGGCATCACGCCCTGGATGATGCCCATGTTGACGGCCGTCGTGTGGTGGGCGGCGATGTAGAACAGGCCGTTGAACGCCGCAAACCCGAGCGCGCCCATGGCAAACAGGAACCCGAGATGCGGCTTCAGATTCGGCCAGTCGCGGACCAGTGACTTCCTGTTGAACGCCACCAGCAACACCACTACGAGAAGCCAGCGCAGGGCCACCACCACCATGGGCGACACCTCCCCTACGAGCAGCTTCGCGAACGTCGTGTTGGCGCCGAAGCAGATCGACGCGAACGTGAGAAAGAGGTACGCGCGCAGGGTGGCGGCACGTGCGCGGTCTTCAGCCTTGGCCGCGAACAAGTCGGTCCCGCTTCATACCGGTATGGTCGCCGCCCCCGCCGCCACTACGCCGCCCCAAAAAGGGCCACTTGCCGGCGGAGTGTAACCCGTTACCCAAGGCGCCCAATCTCGTATGATCGGAGGGCTCAGGTGGGCCAACAGGAGGGGCATGGATCATGCGGGCCGTTCCACGTTCCCGGATTACCTCGTTCCGAGACCACTCTCCCCTTGCCGCCTTCGTCGTGGCGAGCGCGCTCCTGGCAGGCGCCGCGGCGGGCGACTACAGCCCCCCGCGCACGACCGAAGGCCACCCCGACCTGTCCGGCGTGTGGGACTTCCGGACGCTGACGCCCCTGGAGCGGCCGGAGCACCAGCAGGCTTTCCTGAACCCCGAGGAAGCCCGGGAAATCGAAGCCAGGGCGGCCGCCGTGTCACGCGCCCAGCACGCGCCGAGCGATCCGGAGCGGCCGCCTCCGCCGGAGGGCGATGCGACGCCGTACAACGCCTTCTGGTTCGATCACGGCGCGCGCGTCGCCGTAGACCGGCGCACGTCACTCCTGGTCGACCCGCCCGACGGCCGCCTGCCGCCCACGCAGCCCGGGGTCAAGCGCCAGGTCATGGGCGACGACCAGCCGGACGACTCCCCGGTCAGGCTGCTGGTCGGCGGCGTCGGCACAAGCGATCCCGAGAGCCGCGGCCTCGCGGAACGGTGCATCGTCGGCTTCAATGCGGGCCCGCCCATCTGGCCGGGCGGCTACAACCAGAACCTCAAGATCGTCCACGCGCCCGGATACGTGGTGGTGTTCATGGAGATGGTCCACGAAGCGCGGATCATTCCCACCGACGGCCGCGGCCGCCTGCCGATGGAGATCCGTCCCTGGACGGGTTCGTCCCTCGGGCGCTGGGAAGGGGACACCCTGGTGGTCGAGACGGCGAACTTCCCCGGGAAACGCTCGAGCTTCGCGCCCACCCCGTTCGAGGCGGTGGGCACCGCCGAGCACATGCGGCTCACCGAGCGCTTCAGTCTCGTCGACGACGACACCCTGCACTACGAGTACACGGTGGACGACCCCGCGACCTACACGCGCCCGTTCACCGTGGCCCAAAAGATGCAGAAGAGCGACGGGCAGATTTACGAGTACGCTTGCCACGAAGGCAACTACGGGTTGCGCAACATCCTGACGGGCGCACGCGCGCAAGACGCGCAAGAGCAGGAGAAGCTGGCGATGGCCGGCGGAGAATGAGTCGGGGCCGCACGCCGGTTCCGAAGGAGGATCGAAAATGAGGATGGGGAACTGGGAGAGCACGCAGGACCTGGACGATGTCTATCGGGAGATCGAGCGGCTGGGCCTCGAGAAGCACGCCATGGAACTCGATGGCTACGGGTTCACGGTCGTCGAAGACCTGATGGACGCGGAGACCGTGGAGACCGCGCGGCAGGCGATCTGCGACATCTGCGAGCAGCAGACCGGCAGGAAACCGGACCTCGAGAAGGGCGAGGAGCACCCGAACTGGCGCTTCGTGCCGTACCTGATGCCGCGCCATGAGGTCTTCCAGGACATCATGCTGAACGAGAGGGGCCTGGCCCTGATCAGCTACCTGGTCGGCAAGAGCGCGCAACTGTTCAGCATGGGATGCCACTTCAAGGGCCCGGGGGAAGGCGGCCAGATTCCGCTGCACGCCGATGCCAGCCTCCCGCCGCCGTTGCCGGCGTACTCCGCGATCTGCAACATCAACTACGCGCTCACGGACTACACGAAGGAAGGCGGGTGCCTCGCCATCGTGCCCGGCAGCCACAAGCTCTGCCGACCGCCGAATCCGGAAGAGTCGTCGCTGGCCGGAGAACACGAGAACCCGAACGCGGTCCCCATGGAGGGGCCGGCCGGGACGGCGGTGATCTGGCACGGGAACACCTGGCACGGTTCGTACCCCAGGTCGATCCCGGGACTGAGACTGAACCTGGCGGTACCTTACGCGCGACCGTTCATGAAGGTGCAGGAGCGCTACGGCGCCGAGCTGCCGCAGTCGGTCATCGACCGCAACTCGAACCACCCGCGCTTCCGCCAGCTGGCCGGACTCGAAGACAGCTATGGCTGGAAGGAAGAAGGCCCAAGGTTTCTCGACCAGGTGAACGGCGGCTACAAGGCGGAGTTCCGGAACCGGGAAGCCGGCAAGGGACACTACGCATAATCCGGGAGCGAGAAACATGGCCGAACAGACCGTCGAGTTCGCGGACCCGCAGCACGAGTCCGATGCGGCGCCCGACTACGAGGTCGTCGTCATCGGGGCGGGCGTCGCGGGCATCTACCAGATCAAGCGCCTGAAGGACCTGGGCATCCGCGCAACCGTCCTCGAAGCCAATCCCGACCTCGGCGGCACCTGGTACCACAACCGCTATCCGGGAGCGCGCTTCGACTCGGAGAGCTTCACGTACGGCTATTCGTTCTCCCGCGAGCTGCTCGACGAGTGGCACTGGACCGAGCAGTTCTCGCCGCAGCCCGAGACCCTGCGCTACCTCGAGCACGTCACGGAGAAGTTCGGGCTGCGCGAGCACATGCAGTTCGACTGCCGCGTCGAGGCGATGGCGTTCGACGCAGAGACGGACACATGGACGCTCAGGCTGCAGGATGGGCGGGCGCTCACGACGCGATTCGTGGCCACGGCGCTCGGCGTGCTGTCGATCCCGACGACCCCCAGGATCGAGGGGATGGACAGCTTCGCCGGACCGTCCTTCCACGCCTTCCACTGGCCCCACGACCCCATCGACCTCACCGGCAAGCGCGTCGCGGTCATCGGTACGGGCGCGACGGCCATCCAGCTCATCCCGGAGGTCGCGAAGGAAGCGCGAACCCTGACCGTGTTCCAGCGGCGCCCGAACTGGGCCGCGCCCCTGAACAACGCGCCCATCTCCGAGTCCGAGATGGCCGAGATCCGCGCCCGGTACGACGAGATCTTCGCCACGTGCGCCCGTACGCCCGGGGGTTTCGAACACGAGCCGGACCGGCGGGGCTTCTACAACGTGAGTCCCGAAGAACGGCGCGCGCTCTGGGACCGCCTCTACGACGCGCCGGGGTTCGCCATCTGGCTCAGGAACTTCGTCGAGATATTCATCGACGAGGACGCCAACGCCGAGTTCTCCGAGTACATCGCCGACCGCATCCGGCAACGCGTGCACGATCCCGTGCTCGCCGAGAGGCTCATTCCGAAGGACCACGGCTTCGGCATCCAGCGCCTGCCGATGGAGACCGGCTACTTCGAGGCGTACAACCGCGACAACGTCGAACTCGTCGACTCGTCCGAGACGCCGATCGTGCGGATCACGCCCACGGGGCTCCAGACGACCGACCGCGCGTTCGAGTTCGACGTCATCGTCTACTCCACGGGCTTCGATGCGTTCACCGGCGCGTATGACCGCATCGACATCCAGGGCGCGGACGGACGCCGGCTGCGCGACAAGTGGGCGGACGGCCCGGTGACCTATCTCGGCCTGCTGGTCAGCGGCTTCCCCAACATGGTCATGCTGGCCGGGCCGCAGGGCGCGGCGACGAACTTCCCCCGCGGCGCCGAACTCGCCGTCGACTGGGCGACGTCGTTCCTCGAATACCTGCGGCAGCACCGCTATCGCCGTTTTGACGTGGACGAGGCAGCCGAGGCCGAGTGGTTCGAACACGTCAAGGAGATGTACGAGGGGCTGCTCCTGCGCAAGGCGAAGAGCTGGATCACGGGGTACAACTCGAACCTCGACGGCCACGAGTACGGCAAGACGCGCTACAACATCTACAACGGCGGCGGGCCGAAGTACGCCAGGCGCCTGCGGGAAATGGTGGCGAACGACTACGAGGGCGTTTCGTTCCGGTGATCAAACCCACCGCGCGGCGCAACGGCCCGCCTCTTCGCCGGGCGACGCGGCGCATTTCAGCGCAGGTTGAGACCCTGACCCGGGAATGCGCCTGCCGCAAGTTTCTCGTAATCGTTCGGGCAACCCGGTATCTGGGCGTTGCCTGGGATGCCTGCGGTGCCGGACATACCGCACTCCACCGCGTTCCACCGCGAGGATGCACGGAATTGCATTATCCGGTACGACCTGACGGCGTAGAATGCAGCGGGGGTAAGGAATACGGGGTGTCTCGATGCATGCTGGCGTTGAATCTGAAGTGCCACTAAGTGCCCAACCCTATGCCGAACGGCAGTTCGTCATGGTAGTCGACGATGCGATCGTGGAGCGCATTCGGTTGAGAAGGCAACTCGAAGAAGCCGAAGCGAGGGCCGGCGGCAAGTCGAAGGACGCCGAAGACTGGGCTACGTTCGCCGTAATGGTTGTCGGTCTTGCGTTTCCGGTGACCCGGGTCGCTGCGTTGGGGGTCGCGGGATTCGAGGCCATCAAGCGTGGACTTGAAGCTTGGGGGCAGGCAAGCGAATCAGTGGATATTCGGTTGGTGGCGGAGTCCGAGGCCACGGCGATCACATTTCCTCCAGGCCACCCGAAACCCGATGTGCTCTACATCGGCCACCCCGCGGTCCAAGATCGCTACTGTACGGTCTCCGACTTCCATCGCATGGTGTTCGAGCACAAATTCTCCGAAGCAGTCAGTCTGCTGATGGCCTTGGGCGCGACAGCCATTGAGGTGCACCACGTCGCAGGTTGGACCAAAGAAATACTAGGCACCATGGCTGCGGGTTTCGCCGTTGCAGATATTGCCAATGTGGTTCATGGTGCGGAAGCGAGTGCGGAGAAGAGCGAAGCGCGGTCTCTGATTCTCAAGGCAGACCTCGGTAGGGGCGCACGGAGAAAGCCGTACCTCCCTGACAATATGGTTTGGTACCCGCACGAACATCTGTGGCAGACGGTTGCGCAAGGAAGACTCGACCATCAGCTCACCCGGTGCCAGTTGGCCGTGAATTACGCGGACGACTTCGGTGTGAATGCGGAGCTGCACGGCGCGGTCGGCGTGACCAAGAAGGGACAAGCCGCATTGAACCTGGGAGGAAGCTGGAACGAGTACACCACCACGGTTTGGCGCATCGATGCGACTTTCGGCGACGACGATAGCGAATTGGACGCGGCTGGCGGAGAGGCGGCTGAGAGCGTAGATGGAACGTCGGGTCGGGAAGGACCATGAGGGGCTTTGATCTCAAACTTCGAGGGCGGGCGGACCCAGAGGTAGGAAGCCGATTGGCTGCGGCGCGATCAAATCGTACGGGACGACCGAACGGTTACCGGGGGCGTAACCGTTCGTTCGTGCCGGTACGCAGCGTGCAATGCTGGCCCGCGCCCCGCCGCACAACGCGGTGGGAGCGGCATCCGCCGGGATCTTGGGCACCCGACGCACTGCCACCTACCGGGTTGCCCGAACGGTTACAGCTTCTCCACAACCTTTGCACCCGATACCCCAAAGGCGATAACAGTATTTCCCCATGTTTATCAACTAGATAGCGTCCTCCGGTATGATACAGTGTGAGCGGCGGCAAGGCCGGCGCCCGACCCCGACCACGCCAAGCGATGGCGGGGTCACGGGCCGCCACCGGACCAACGGTGAGGCCAGTATGCAGACTCTTCTCGACGACGTTGAGGCAGCGGCCACAGTTCCCGCGTCGCCGGCGATCCGGGCCATAACGCCGACCGCGAAGGTGACGGAAGCCTACGATGCATGGTGGCGGTTCGCCTGCGAACGACAGCAGATTTACCACCGTAGGCTGCGTGGGGACGCATTCCCTTGGACGGGCGATCTCACCCTCGCACGCTACCGGTTCACGAACGCCTACCGGGCGGCGGATCGTGTCAGCCAGTACCTCATCCAGAACGTAATCTTTGCGGCCGACTCACCTCGAGGCGCCAACGAGGTCGTCTTCCGGATTCTGTTGTTCAAGCTATTCAACCGCATCGAGACGTGGGAGGCTTTGACGAGCAGGTTGGGCACGATTGCGCTCGCGGATGACCCAATCAGGCGGATCGACGAGATCCTCACCGCCGAGTTGGCCGCCGGACGACGCATCTACTCCGCCGCCTACATCATGCCGACGGCGCGCTCGGAGGGTGTCGGAGGACACAAGCACGAGACGCACCTGGCCTTGTTGCAGCGGATGATGGATGACCGTTTGGGTGATCGGTTGGCCGACGCAAGGACCATGGAGGCCGGCTTCGAGTTGCTCCGGTCCTATTCCATGATCGGCGACTTTCTCGCCTACCAATTCATCACGGACATCAACTACAGCGATGTGGTTGACTTTTCCGAGACTGAGTTCGTGGCCGCTGGTCCCGGTGCCCGTGAGGGATTGCGGAAGTGCTTCTCCGACAACGGGGGCCGGTCGGACGGCGAACTGATTCGAATGATGATGGAGGTGCAGGAGGAGGAATTCGAGCGCCTCGGATTGGATTTCCAGGATCTGTTCGGCCGTCCCCTGCAACTCATCGACTGCCAAAACCTGTTCTGCGAGTTGGCCAAGTACGCGCGCGTACGGTTCCCGGCCCTCACGCCGCCCGGAGGCCGTACAAGGATCAAGCAGAGATACCATCCCGGCGCACCTCTTGCGGCACCGTTCTTTCCCCCCAAGTGGGGCATCAACGACAGGGTGGATGCGCTCCTTTCCGGAACCCCAGCGTGCTCGGCGCCAGATCTCGCCAGCTATCAGCGGCACGCAGCAAGAACGAGCTTCCATGAACCCGTTCGAGGTGGCGACGCGGTCACGACGTCGATGCTCGGTCTGATTGGCGAAGTTGGCGAGGTGGTGAGCGAACTCAAGAAACACGCACGAGAGGGTCCCGCCTACTTGGCCTTCCGTGATCGCCTTTCCGAGGAGCTTGGAGACCTCCTCTGGTACGCTGCGGACTTGGCGGAGCGACGCGGTATCCGACTCGCGGACCTGACTGGGGCTGGCAAGCCTACGTCGAATCCCGCGGGCGGGCGCGAAGGCGGATGGATTCGCGCGGCCCTGTCACTCTCGGAGCAAGCCGGCCGGATGTCGCGATCCTACGACACGTTGCTCGCCGGCCGGACACCCGAACGAGCTTTCGATAGCGAGCTAGCCACCTCATTGGCCACGCTGATGGACGACCTCGGGAGGCTGGCCACCATCCATCGGCTTTCGCTGGCTGATGTCGCCGCAGCGAATCTCGAAAAAGTCGACCATCGATGGACACGTCGGAAGGGCATTCCGACCTCACCCACCGTGTCGTGGCCAGAGGCCGAGCAGATACCCGAGTGCTTCGACGCTTGGCTCGTGGACCAAGGCGGCCGGGTGACCGTGGCGTTCTCGGTGGGGGACGAACGAATCGACGTCACCCCGGACGCTCTGACGGACAATGCGTACGACCCTGACGGCTACCGATTCCACGACATCTTCCACCTGGCCTACGCGGCGGTTCTTGATTGGTCGCCGGTGACCCGGAGCCTGCTGCAACGGAAGCGAAAGAGTGACCCCCGGGTCGACGAGGTGGAAGACGGCGGCCGCGCGGTCGCCGTCGAGGAGGGCATATCCGCGATGGTGTTCGCCTACGCCACGCAGCACCGGATGTTCGAGGGCGTCCGGACCATCGACTACTCCGTATTGCGGACGATTCGCGACATGACCGCGCATCTGGAGGTGCGCGCGCGCACGGCGGCCGAGTGGGAGGATGCGATCATCCAGGGCTTTGATGCGTGGCGAGGCATCCGCAACTCGGGCGGGGGTCGCGTGCACGTTGACCGGCCGGCGCGGCGGATTCGCCTCCTCAACGGCGGTGCTCAACCGGAAGTCAAGACACATCGGTGGTTCCCGTAGCGACCTACGACGCCGAGAGCGAGCAAGGAGGCCAAGATGTTCTGGGGGCCAGCACAGCTACGCAAGCGCCTGTCCGATGGGCGAGTCGAACCATTCCATGAAGATCGCGTCGACGGTGCTTCCTATCGATTGTCCATCGGCAGGGAGGTCTACGTGTCCCCAACCGCCGACGCGACGGACGCGAGTACACGGTCCATCACTCGCCTGAAAGAGGCCGAAGCCTTTGCCATCCCGCCGGGTCAGTTCGCGTTTCTGCTGACGGAAGAGTGCGTGAAGGTCGGTCTTCGCGAACTCGCCTTCATCTCCATTCGAGCGACAACGAAGTATCGCGGCCTCGTGAACGTATCCGGCTTCCACGTTGACCCGAGCTTCCATGGACGCCTCACCTTCGCGGTCTACAACGCCGGACCCGTTTCCGTTCACCTCCGGCAGGGCCAGGACATCTTCCTCATCTGGTACACCGACCTCGGGGATGCCTGCGAGGAGCCGCGAGAGCCGGGGCCACACCGGATTCAGAGTGAGTGGGTTGGCGGCATCAGTGGCAAACTGCATTCGCTCGCGAGCCTCGCCAGCGCGGTGACAAACGTTGAACAGAAGCTGGAGCGTCGCCTGGAGGCGGTCACCCACGAACTGGCGGTCTTTCGCGTGGTGGCAGCCGTCGCGTTGACACTATTGGTCGCTGTCGGGGGCCTGGCCGTTAGGGCATGGCTGGGGTCCTGAGATGTCTGAGGGCTCGGCGCCGCGCAGCCAATGACCCTTCGCGCTGGCATAACGAACCATTCACCCCCGCGCCGTTGCCCCATCCACAGGCAGATAGACGCGACCAAGGCGTCGCGGCCTCCCACACAGGCGGGTATGCACCGGCGGCAGCTCGGGGCTCGCGATTATGGTGCGGGACCCTGCCACCGACGGCGCTTCGGGTTTCCGATGGTTCACCCGCGCGCGGACAGCCCCCCGTCCACGGGCAGGCACACCCCCGTGATGTACCGCGCGTCGTCGGACACCAGGAACAACGCGGCGTTCGCGACATCCCAGCCCGTGCCCTGCTGCCCGAGTAGCGGCACCTGGCGGGCGCGTTCGGCGCGGATGTCGTCGCGGGACCGGTCCTGCTCGCGCGCCCGGCGCTCGATGGCCATCGGGGTGTCCATCAGGCCCGGCATGATCGCGTTGACGCGGATCCCGTAGCGGGCGTTGTGAATGGCCATCGACTTCGTCAGCGCATTCATGCCCGCCTTCGAGACGCCGTAGGTCATGTTCATGTGGGCGCCGTGCGCGGCCATGGACGAGATGCCGATGACGACGCCCGACTGCTGCGCGCGCATGGTCGGCAGCGCGTGCTTGCAGGTCAGGTAGTAGCCCGTCAGGTTGAGGGTCATGATGTCGGACCAGTGCTCGCGGTCGAGCTCCGTCACCTCCGCATCGCCCTGGCTCTTGCCGACGTTGTAGTGGAGGACATCGATGCGGCCGAATCGGGCACACGCTTCGTCGTTGATGGAACCGCAGCCGGCTTCGGTCGTGACATCGGCCACCAGGGAGAGCGCCTCGAATCCCTCCTCCGCAATCATCGAGCGTGTCTCGGCGACACGTTCCGCGATGTGGTCCACCAGCAGCAGCCTCGCTCCCTCGCGGGCGTATGTGATCGCGGCGGCGCGGCCGTTGCCGATGGTCTCCCCCGGCGTCTGTCCGGCGCCGACGACGACGCAGACCCGATTCGCAAGCTTCATGACCGCTCCTGCACCAAGGACCAGCCCGAAGCCTACGGCATCTCGGGTCTTCGTATACTGGGCCGTAGCAACCCAGCCCCACGGCAACGGAGAGAACCCTTGAGCACGGACGATTTCCTCCCGGATGAAGCGACCTTCGCGGCGCTCGGCGACCTGCCGGACGACGAACCCGTGGTCATGCTGAATCTCCTCGAGTTCCCGGGCGACGGCGGCGCGTCCTACGCCAGGTACGGACCGTTCGTACTCCCCCAGCTCCAGAAGCGGGGCGCGAAGATCCTGTACAACGGCACGGCCCTCTTCGACGACGCCAATGCGGGGCACTGGGACCGGGTCGCCCTCGTCTACTACCCGAGCCGGGCGGCGTTCCTCGACATGATGGCGGACCCGGACTACCAAGCCGGGTTGCCGCACCGCACCGCGGGTCTGAAACGCACCGTGCTCTACGCGTTCACCCAGGGGAAGGGCGCCCTCGCGCCGCCCCTCGAGGTCGTCGCCGGCGACGCGGACGACGAGATATTCGTGTTCAACCTGCTGCGCTTCAAACCGGACGGCGGCCGCGAGGAGTACCAGAAGTACGGCCAGGCGGTCGTGCCGATGATCCGCGAACTCGGCGGCAGCCCGGCGCTGGTGCTCGAGGCGCAGTTGCCGCTGGTCTCGGAGGAGACCTGGGAGGACCTGTACCTGGTCCGGTATCCGAGCCTCCAGTCGGTCCGCGACATGGCTGCCAGCAAGGCCTGGCAGAAAGCCAACGAGGACCGTCAACGGGGTCTCGACCTGACCTGGGCGTTTCCGACCCGTCAGATCCGCTGACTGCCGGCCGCGTCAGGAGAGGTCGACCTGCTCCGGGACGAGTCTCCCGAGCATCTTCCGACAGACCGCCAGGTTCTCGGCGAAGCCCGTGCGCTTCTTCATGGCCTCCGTGTGCCTGACAAGCCCGGGCCAGCGGCCCGCGTCGGGCGTACCCGCGACGAGGTCGAGCTGCGTCATCTGGGCGCCCACCGCGATGTCCGCCACCGAGAACGCGCCGTCCACGAAGTAGTCGCCGCCGTCGAGCACGCCCTCCAGATAGTCGAACCGCGACGGCAGGAGTTCGTTCCAGGTCTTCCGGGCGGTATCGAGGTCCGACTCCTTCCCGGCCATGCGCGGGAACAGGATCGGCCGGAACAACTGCATCCCCACCGGTTGCGCCATCTCCGAATCGGCGTACTCCTCGAGCCAGGTCACGCGCCCGGCGTCGAATGCGGTATCCCCGTACAGCCCCGCCCCGAGTTTCCTTTCGAGATAGGCGCAGATGGCGGACGAGTCCGCGATGGTGCCGGGCACGCCCTCGGTACCGATCGTCCTGTCGCGGAGCACGGGGATGCGCCGGGCCGGGCTGATCTCCTTGAACCAGTCCGGCATGTCCATGATGTTGATGGTCTCGAAGTCGTAGTCGACGCCCTGACTCCTCAGGAAGACTTCCACCTTGCGTACGAACGGGGAGATGGGACTCCCGTAGACGACCAGATCATTCATGACAGTTCTCCTCGTGCCGCTCGGTGGTCAGATGGAGTTCCGCGTAGCGAAACTCCCACCCATCCGCAAGGATGGGCCGCGACCGTCAGGTCGCGCTAATTCGACCACAGTATCGTTTCGTAATCGGTGTCCGGGAGCTTGTCGATGGTGTAGTCGACGGCGATCGGCATTTCAACCAAGGCCGGCCACAACGGTTCGGCCATCTGGCTGTCCAGATCCTCGAGTTCGGCGCGCAGGGTCCGCAACTGCTCCGAGTACGCCTCGTCGAGGCTCAGGTTGACCTGCTCGGTGGGATCCTCGTTCAGGTTGAAGAGCCAGGCCTCACCGGTCTGCTCCTGCCACTGCAGCTTCCAGCCGTCGCGCATCACGACCTTGTATCCGCCCGTTCTCCAGAAGAGCGGCCGGCTGAGCGGGGGCTGCGGGTCGGCCAGCGCGTAGTCGAGCACGTCGACCCCGTCGATGACCCGGTCCCGGGGCGGCGCCACCCCTGCCGCCGCCAGCGCGGTCGAGAAGATGTCGACGTGCGCGACCGCCGAGTCGTAACGGCTCCCCGCGGGGATCTTTGCCGGCCAGCGCACGAAGTAGGGCGTGTGGATGCCGCCCTCGAAGAAGGTGATCTTCCAGCCGCGATACGGCTTGTTGAGATCGGGCAGGCCCACGTAGCCCGCGCCGCCGTTGTCGCTGGTGAAGATGACGACGGTGTCGTCGGCGACACCGTGGTCGTCCAGGGCGCCGAGCACCTGCCCGATGCCGCGGTCCATGCCGCGCAGCATCGCGGCGTAGGTGCGCTCGGTGTGGTCGTCGATGTGCGCGAGCGCTTCGTAGTCCACCCGCTCCGCCTGCAGCGGCGTGTGGGGCGCGTTGTAGGCCAGGTAAAGGAAGAACGGCCGGTTCCGGTTCGCCTCGATGACGCGCACGGCCTGGCGGCTGAAATAGTCCGTCATGTGCGAGTCCGGCGCGAAACGCTCGCCGTCGTTGTACCGCACGGCGTAGGTCAGGTTGGCCCACAGGAACTTGTCGATCGGGTCGAAGTCCTGCTTCGAGTTGACCACCTCGGGATCGTCTTCCTCCATGAACATGGCCGCTCCGGGGAGGAACCCAAGGAACTCGTCGAAACCCTGCTCGGTGGGCGTCATGCCCTCGCCGCCCCCGAGGTGCCACTTTCCGAGCGCCACGGAGTGATAACCCTTCTGCTCGAGCAGTTCGGGCAGCGTCACCTCGGAACCCGGCAGGCCCAACTCCTCCGAAGGCGGATAGCCTTCCGCGTTCTCTTCGATGAAGCCCTCGCCGGCAGTCCACTCCGCGGCCTGCGCCGAGGCGGGGGTGAACTCGAAACCCGACCGCGTGGCGAAACGGCCCGTCAGCAGCGCGGCGCGGGAAGGCGCGCAGGTGCCGTTGCCGGCGTACCCGTTGCTGAAGTGGATGCCCTCGCTCGCGATGGCGTCGATGTTGGGAGTCGGCACGCTCCCGCCGGCGATGCCGCCCCCGTAGAACGTGATGTCGTTGAAACCGAGATCGTCGGCCACGATCAGAACGATGTTGGGCGGCCGGGGCTCGCCGGCGGGCTCCGCGGGACCCGCCTGCCAGGTCACCGGGCGGTTGTCCGCAACCGGGTCGACGATGCCGGCGACGATGCCCGGCAGGTAAAACCAGTACTGGGAGAACAGCCAGCCAGCGACGACGGCCAGGGCCGCGAGCCCGATGAGCAGTATCTTCATGCGCTACCTCCGTCGAGCGGCCGGGAAACGGCCGGTGTGGTTGGAGAAACGGCTGGCGCCCAGCGTAGGAGCGGCACCGCTGCGACGGTCAACCGCGCCGCCGGGCCGCTACCAGCCAGCTCAGCCCGCACCCGACCAGACCGAGCAGGAGCGCGGCGACGAGCCGCGGGTCGCCCAACTGGAACCACGGGTCGAGCGGATACGCGATGGTCTTGCGCATGGCCGCGACCTTGAACTCGTGCGACCCCGCGAACTCCGGGTTGGTGGCGATGTCGAACAGGTCGCGCCGGCTGCGATAGCGCATCAGGGCCCCGCTCGTCCACGAGTCCATCCCCGGTGCATTCATCAGGTCCATGGCGGTATGGGCCGCGCTGCCGGAGAACACGGGATGGGACGCGCGGGACAGCAGCGCCGGCCACATGTACTGCATGTACCTGCCGAGCACTTCCTCGCTGGTGTCGCCCGGCGCCACGCCCTCGATCCGCAGCGGCGTCTCGTACATGTCGATGACGTTCAGCATGGCGAAATCGTCGCCGGTGTCCTCCTCCATGAACCGCCTGATCCGCGCGAGGTCTTCCGGCGCCGAGCTCGGATCACCCTGTTGCATCGCTGCGAGGTAGCCGGCGATCTCCTCGTCGCTCAGGGGTCCCCCGAAGGAGGTGTACCAACTGAAGAGCGCCCCGTAGACGACGGCGACGACGAGCCAGATCCATGCGATGGGGCCGAAGCGCTTGCCGGCGGCCGACGCGTCCGTGTCTGGTGTACCGTTCATGCCGTCATTCTGCCGGGCGCCGGGCATACGAGCAATCCTCCGCGCCGTCCCCTCCTCCCAAACCGACCGTTCAGAACTTCCAGGCGACGGTGGCCTGGAAATGCCGCGGCAATTCCGGCAGGACGACGACGCCCCCGAACAGGTTCGGGAAGTTCGCCCGGAAGTAGCGCTCGTCGGTCAGGTTCTTGCCCGACACCGTGATCGACCAGCGGCGCCCGTCGAACTGCGCGCCGGCGTTTACCAGCGTGTACGCCGGCAGCCTCACCTTCCGCGAGAAGCCCGAGTACACGCTCGCGACGTCCGCGACGCTTGCGAACACGCGCCAGTCCTCCCGTTCGTACAGGGCGGTCACGGCGGCCAGATGTTTCGGGACGCCCGCGCGGACCGCATCGGGGTTCGCCGCCAGGGTGACGAAACCGCCTACCGTACCGCCGTAGAACGTGGCCGGATCCGTGTCGGGCAGGTCCCCGGCGCCCAGGAAACTGAACCGGCCGCCGTTCTCCCGGGTGTTGAGGTTGACGACCTCGAGATGGGTATAGGCCCCGATCAGGGACACGCGCTCGGTCGCCTGCCAGCGCAACTCCACCTCGAACCCCTCGGACCGGGAGGCCTGGTTGGTCACGATCGCCTGCGCGCTGAAATCGGTCCGTTCCTGCTCGAAATACACGGCCTGGGCGAAGAGCCGTCCGTCCAGGAACGCGCCCTTGACGCCGAACTCCAGCAGTTCCGACGTGGCCACGGCCTGGCCTCCCGCCACGTTCGACGGCAGGATCTCGGCGCCCTGCCCGACCATGATCGTCGTCTGCTCCGAGAGGGTGACGTAGGGCATCAGCCCCCTGGAGGTGCGGTAGGAGAGGCTCGCCGTCCATGACAGGACATCCTCCGTATCGTCCGCGTCGATCCCGGCCCCGGAGCGTGTCCGCCCCGCCGGCTGGCGGCTGTCGAGTTCGATGCGCTCCTGCCGGACACCGAGGACGGCGTTCAGCCCGTTGTCCCAATCGAGGTCCGCCAGGACGGCGAGGCCGAACGCGGTGTAGGAACCCTCGGAATAGTCCGAGTAGTCCCGGTCGATGCGGGTGGCCAGCAGGCGCCGGTCGCGGGCGGTGGACGGACCGGTCAGGTCGCGTCGGTCGAAGTGTTCGTTCGCGAAGTCGTTGGCGTGCTCGAACTCCGTGCGGCGCACCGAGGGCGAGACGAGCAGGCGCAGGCCGCCCCAGTCCGCGTCCTGCGAGAACGTGACGATCAACTGGTCCTCGATCACGCGCGAGTCCGCGAACTCGGCGAAGCCGTACGCGACTTCGGAGAGGTGGTCGTAGCCCTCGAAGTACAGCTTGTTGGTCACCTTCCAGCGCGGACCGGGGGTGTAGTGCAGGTCCGCGTAGAGGACGACGTCCTCCGTACGCAGCACGTCGCCCCGCGCGACCAGCACCTCGTCCCCGTCGAGCTTCGCGGTGCCCACGGTGATCGGGTCCAGGCCGAAGTCCGGCCCGAACACGCTCGCGTCCCGGCGGCTGTCCGGATCCACCACGAACGCGAAGAGCCCTGCCCCGCCGTTGGCCGCATCGTATTCGGCGTGGGAAACAAAACCGTCGCCGTCGGCGTCGAGGGGCTGCGCGAGTCCGGTCACGTAGGTCCCCCGATCGATCAGTTCCTGGGTGAGCCGGTTCCAGCCGCCGACTTCGTTGCCCTGGTAGTCCTGGTACATGCCGCCCCAGAGCAGGCGCATCCGGTCGCCGAGGTCGACGTTGAAAGTCGCCTGCAGCACGACGTTGTCGGTCGCCGTGTCGCGGTAGTAGCTGCCGGAGTCCTCCCGCTCCCCGTACAGGTAGTAGCCGAACGGCCGCCCCCCCACCGCGCCCGGCCCGCCGACTTCGGCGGCGAGGACCGACTTGTCCCAGCTTCCGGCGGTCACGGACAGTTCGCCCGTGGGCGTGCGCAGGTACTGGCCGGTATCAGCCCGCGCGGACCTCGGGACGAAGTTCATGTAGCCGCCGATCTTGCTCGGCCCGTAGATCACCGAGGCCGGGCCGCGCACGATGTCGACGCGGTCCGCCGCACCGATCGGCGTCGCGTAGTTGCCGGGGTTGTCGAGGCGGCGGA
Source organism: Pseudomonadales bacterium (assembly GCA_963664635.1). Taxonomy (GTDB): domain Bacteria; phylum Pseudomonadota; class Gammaproteobacteria; order Pseudomonadales; family Azotimanducaceae; genus VXNE01. The sequence goes on from OY761542.1 coordinate 4,884,308, forward strand.
CGCCGTTGAAATAGTTCTCTCCCGACGTGCCGCGCAGGTCGAGGGATCCCGAGACTCCGAAGAAGGACTGCGTGAAGCTCGACGCGGCCAGCATCACCAGGTCGTCGATGTCGGTCATCCCGAAACGGTCCATGGTCTCCACGGCGATGCTGGTGGCCGACCGGGGCGTCTCGAAGAGGGACTTGTCGAGACCGAAGACCGCGTCGACCGGCTCGGACGGGACGACGACGATCCGCTCCGTCGAGTCCCCACGAACGGTGACCGTCTCGTCGGCATCGGGCTCCCCGCCGACCTCCTCCGCCACGGTCCAACCGGCGCACAGCAAGGCCGCGAGCACCGCAACGGCCAATCCCCGGATCGCCGGGCGGCCCTCCCGGGGAGGCGCGCCCCGGGTGCGAGCCGCCGTCCGTGCACCTCCGCGGCACGGCGATTCGCGATCCGCCGGCGTCGCACTTCTCCTGTGCCACACAGAAGCCGTGAGACGGGCCGTGAGGAACATCACCGTATCGGTTGAGACTGCAGACGAGCGCAGGCGCCGTCTGTTCGATGAGGTGCTGGCGGACTTCGACGCACGCGGCGTTGGCCTGCGCATGGTGGACAACCTGTCCAGGGACGCCCTCCACGATCGCACTACCAGAGTCGGGTCCTGCGTGATCGACACGGGCGCGTCGCGAACCGACTGAACGGCGTGCGTTTGGTGGCCAGCGGCACTCGTCGCCCCGCGGTCACCCATCGCCAGGCACGCCTTCCCAGAATTCCCTCTCGATCCTGTCCGGGTCACGCTCCACACGCGGCCGGGCATCGAGGACCAGGGTCTCGCGGCTTTCGCCGTCGTAGCGCGGCCAGTCGGGAAGACCCGCCCCGTTCGGGTCCCCCGTTCTCGCGAACGCAATGACGGTGTCGGACCAGCGTTGCGAGAGATCCCGGACTACCGGGTCGTCCGGGTCATGCAGGGTCAGGGGGCCGGGATTCCCGGTGTTGTAGCGGTTGAAGGTGAACGGGATTTCCGCGCCGTGCGTCGCGCCGAGTTCCCGGCCGCGCCAGCGCACCGTCGTCGGGAGATCGAAGCGGTATAGCCAGCCCCCGGGGCCGGCGGCGGTGGACCACTCGGCACTGTCCATCGCCGCCCGCAGGAAGACATGCCCAAGGGCCCGCTCGTAGAGCCCGATCGCGTCCACACCTGCTGCCCGCGCCCTCACCGCATCGAGGTACGGCGACGGGTCCGCGCCTCGGGCGAGGAGCCGGGCGAACGTGCGGTAGTCCGGTTCCGCGCCGGGATCGAGGAGCGCGGTGAACAGCGCGCCTTCGTCTCGATTGCTGCCGGCGACGAGGGGGACGCCCCGCTCGCCGCGGGCGGCGATGGCCTCTTCGGTGGAGCGCGTGACCACGGTCCCGTCCACCGCCCCGGGCGCGCCGGGCACGGCCCCCTGAAGCTCCAGCAGCTCCTGGGGGGACAGCGCGCGCAGCCTGCCGACCAGGCTCTTGCGCGCGATTCCGAGATGCGTCGCAAGGGGCTCGGTGATGTCCTCCGACGGCAGGCACGCCACGCCGGGGCTGTGGGCAATCGCCCTGTGGTACAGCCGGTCCGCCGCCGGCGCGGCCAGCAGCGCCAGCACGGAGTGCCCGCCCGCCGACTCTCCGAAGATGGTCACGTTGCCCGGATCGCCGCCATAGTCGGCGATGTGGTCGCACACCCACTCGAGCGCGAGGATCTGGTCGCGAATGCCGTTCGAGGCGGATCCGGCGAACTCCTCGCCCAGGAACGACAGGTCGAGGAACCCGAAATGACCCAGGCGGTAGTTGACGGTCACCACGACAACGTCCCCCTGGGCGGCGAGCTTCGCGCCGTCGTATTCGTCGTATTCATTGGCGGACCCCGACACGAACCCGCCACCGTGGATCCAGAACAGCACCGGATGCGCGCCCTGCACCGAAGGCGTCACAACGTTGAGGAACAGACAGTCCTCGCTCGTCCCTCCGACCGGCTCGCCCAGGAATCCGGCGCCTGTCGCCTGCACGCAGCGGTCCGGGAACCGGGTGGCGTCGCGCATGCCCGTCCATGGCCCGGCCGCGACGGGCGGCAGGAACCTGCGTTCTGCAACCGGGGGCTGCGCGTAGCGGATACCGCGGAATGCCAGCACGCCGGCATCCCGCAGCCCCTGTATCCGCCCGAGCCCGGTGTCGATGGCGACCGGCTCCCGGGAGATGGTGGGCGCGTGCTGTCGTCTCATCGTCCGCATGCCCTCGCTACCGGACCCGGAGGCCAACCCGCGGTCGTGAGCGCCAGGGCGGCCAGCCTGGACGGGATCATCGGCGATCTCACGGGGTTCCGCCTGTCTACGGCGATAGGCCGGTCAGTGTCCGCGAGGCGTCGTCATCCGCCGCCCGTGAAGCGTTCCCAGAGTCCGCGCGCATCCGCCCCGAGGTCCCGCTCGATGCGCGAGTCCGCATCGAGGACGAGGGTTTCCCGGCGTTCCGCCGTGTAGCGCGGCCAGTGCGGCAGGCCGGCCCCGTTCGGATCGCCCGTCCGCGCAAACGCGATGATCGTGTCGGACCATCGCCGTGCCAGATCGCGGACGACCGGGTCGGCGGGGTCATGCAACGCCAACGGGCCCTGCTCGGGACCGGCGTACCGGTTGAACGTGAACGGGATCTCCGAGCCATGCGTCGCGCCCAGTTCCCTGCCCTGCCACCGCACCGTGGCGGGCAAGTCGAACCGGTAGAGCCAGCCGCCCGGACCGGCGGCCGTGGCGCGCGACGTGCTGCCGATGGCCGACATGCGGAACAGGTCCACCCAGATACGCTCGTGGACCTGCCGCGCATCCGCATCCGGGAGAGCGGCCCGGACGGCGGCGATGTATTCCGACGGGTCGCCGCCCCCGGTGACCAGGCGCGCTATTCCGGCGTTCGACGGCTCCATGCCGGGCGGAAGCATCGCGGTGAACAGCGTCCCCTCGTCCCGGTTGCTGCCGGCGATGAGCGGCACGCCGTCGGCGCCCCGCTCCAGGATGGCGTCGTTGGTGGAGCGCGTGACCACCGTTCCATCCACCGTGCCGCCCCCGCCGGGGACCGCGCCCTGGACCGCCAGCAGTTCGTCCAGCGTCATCGCCCGCAGCCGGGCGAGCAGCGCATCGGGCGCAACGTCCAGGTGGGCGGACAACGACGCCACGACATCGTCCGGAGGCCGGTTCGCCGTACCCGGGCTGTGTGCGACGGCCTGGTGATACACACCGTCTGCGGACGGCGTCGCCAGCAGCGCGTGTACCGAGTGTCCGCCCGCGGATTCGCCAAAGATCGTGACGTTGCCCGGATCGCCGCCGTAGTCCGCGATGTTGTCACGCACCCACTCGAGCGCCAGCACCTGGTCGCGGATCCCGTTCGATGCCGATCCGGCGAGTTCGTCCCCGAGCGGAGACAGGTCGTAGAACCCCAGCAGGCCCAGGCGATAGTTGATCGTGACCACCACGACATCGCCCTGGGCCGCCAGCACGGACCCGTCGTACTCGTTGGCGGATCCCAGGGTGAATCCGCCGCCGTGAATCCAGAAGAGCACGGGACGGTGCCCGCCTTCCACGGACGGCGTGACGACGGTGAGGAACAGGCAGTCCTCGCTGGTTTCGCCCACGGGGTCTCCCAGCACCCCGCCCGGGAACCCGGTCTGCGGACACCGGTCGGGGAACGCGGTCGCGTCCCGCGTGTCCGTCCATGGCGCGGCCGCGACCGGCGGCAGAAAGCGGCGCGCACCGGTCGGCGGCTCCGCGTAGCGCAGACCTCGGAAGCTCAGGACGCCGTCGTTGCGCAAGCCCCGGACCTTGCCGAGCCGGGTGTCGATCATCGCCGGGCCGTCCCCGTCGGCACCGGACGCCGGGGCCTCCGGCACGTCTTCGACCGGCTGGCAGCCGGCGGCGATCAGGCATGCGGCACCAAGGGTGACGCGGGTCACCGCCCGCCACACCGCGTCTGCTCGTCTCGACCACCTCATGAACTCTCTCCCAACGGCCATTTGGTAGCAATTTTGCATTCCAAATGCACAATGTCCCCCATGAGCTCGGCGTACATCCAGCGCTCGCTGCAGCCCGTACTCCAGAAGGCAGCTCGCGAGTTTCCCGCCGTCGTCCTGACCGGACCGCGTCAGTCCGGCAAGACTACCCTGCTCCAGCATCTTTTCGGGGCGCCGTTGCCGCTACGTGTCCCTGGAGCCGCCGGACATCCGGCTGGCCGCCGCGGAAGACCCGCGGGGGTTCCCCGAAATGTATCCCCCGCCCGCGATCTTCGACGAGATCCAGTACGCGCCGGGGTTGTTGCCCTACATCAAGGAGAAGATCGACGCCGACCGCCGCCGAGCCGGCCAGTTCCTGCTCACCGGCTCGCAGAATCTCCTGCTCGCGGCGAACGTGACCGAGTCCCTGGCCGGCCGCGCCGCAATGCTTCGGCTCCTGCCGCTGTCGAGACGGGAAGTCGAGCGTGATCCGGCTCGGACCCTGCCCTGGGAACATCGGGACTCCCCGGCTCGCCAAACCCATACACGTCCGGGCGAACCGTGGGAGAGCTTCCTGCGCGGCGGCTACCCCGAGCGTAGCGGACAGCTCCTGAGCTTGACGGACATCGCGCGGATCTCGGCGTCGCGGTGAACACGATCAAGGATCTGGCTTTCGGTGGTAGAGACTGCCGGCGGGCCGATCCCCATCGAGGTCAAGCTGTCCGCGACGCCGCGGCCGAAGATGGCCGCATCCATCCAGGCCTTTCAGCGAGACATGCAGGACGCCGCCCTGCCGGGCTACGTCGTCCATCCCGGCGACATCCACCTGCCCCTCGGCCCCGGCGTGACCGCGCTGCCGTTGGGCGCGCTGTAGGCACTTGCATTCGAGCCGCGAATTGCACTGTCATGCGCGCAAACCCACCCACGCAAAACCCACGCTCTCAAACCCACTCTCTCAAACCAAACAAAGGAAGCACCCCATGCAACTCAGCCTCTGGCCCAGCCCGACCCTGCCGTTCTCCGAAGTCGTCGATCTCGCCCGGCACGCCGAGGCGACCGGCTGGGACGGCCTGTGGTGCGCGGATCACTTCATGCCGAACGCCTCGGACACCAGCGCGCCGTGGCCGGAATCGTGGATGACGCTGGCGGGCGTTGGCGCGCAGGTGCCGAGGCTGCGGCTGGGCACGCTGGTAACGGGCAACACCTACCGGCATCCCGCGGTGCTGGCCAAGATGGCGGCGACGCTGGACCACATGACCGGGGGCCGGGTCGTGCTCGGTCTCGGCAGCGGCTGGCAGGAGAACGAGCACCGGCAGTACGGGATCCCGTTCTACACGGTCAGGGAGCGGCTCGAGCGGCTCGACGAAGCCTGCGCCGTGATCAAGGCGCTGTTCAGCGAACCGAAGGCCAGTTTCGACGGCCGCTTCTATCAGCTCGATGACGCCTCCCTCGAGCCGAAACCCGTGCAGCAGCCCCTGCCGCTGCTGATCGGCGGCGGCGGCGAAAAGCGCACGCTGCGGATCACCGCGCAACACGCCGACGCCTGGAACGTGTGGGGCGACGTCGCAACGTTGCGGCACAAGATGGAGATTCTCGACGGGCACTGCGCGGACCTCGGACGCGACCCGAAGGCCATCCGGCGCACCGCGGTCGCGCTGCTGTTCCTGAGCGAGGACGAGGACTACCTGGAACAGATGCGCAACGCCGACATCGCGATGCCCACGGTCATCGGCACCGCCGAGGAAGTGCGCGAGACCCTCGACGCCTACGCGTCCATCGGGGTGGACGAGTTCATCGTGCCGGACTTCAACCTCGGGCAGCGTCCCGAGAAGATCGAGACGCTGGACCGCTTCATCAAGGAAGTCGCCGGGCGCTCACGTTGACCGCCGGCGGCCATCGCCGCCCGACTCCGTCCGCCTCCGGCCATCACCGGTCGCGGAAGTCGAAACGAAACCGGACTTTGTTGGTGACGCTGTCAACGGATGCGCAGTCGTCCGACGCCAGGGAGTACCGGAACTTCCGGATCGCATTGATCGCCGCCTCGTCGAAAGTCTGCGGCGGAGACGCCGCCACGACAACGGCGGCGCGCACACGCCCGGGTTTCACTATCTGAAACTCGACGTCCACATGTCCCGAAACCTCCTGCGAACGAGCGTCTTCCGGGTAGCTGGGCTTGAAGGCGCGCACCAGGGTCGGCCGGCATTCCCGGATCGGCGCCAGTTCGACGCCGAGAGTCTTGTCATCGTCGAGATCGATCGTCTCGTCGAAATCCTGGTAGCCCTCCCGGCGCACGACCAACCGGTGCTTGCCCCGCGTGAGCGGCATCCCGGGCCAGTACCTCCGGTCGAGGTCGGGCAGCTCGACCACGGCGTCCTCCGGCGAGAGATTTAACGTCAAGGTTGCGGTCGGCAGCGGTTCGAGCTCGACGCGTGCCCGCACGTCCCCCACGATGTCGATGACGCGGATCAAGTCCCGGTAGCCGCTCCGACGAAAAGCCACGCGAACGCGGCCCATGGGCAGCGTCATCCCCCGCCGGTAGTGCTCTTCGACGCCCTCGTCCACAAACAGCACTTCCGTGTCGGCGGGGAACAGATCGAGTGTCAGCGTTCCGGTCGTGCGCAGTTCCATCTCAATCCGTACGCGCGTATCGCCCTGCGCGTCGATCAGGCGTTCGACGTCCTCGTAGCCGCGGCGGGTCACCCTGACCCGGACAGGGCCGGGTGGCAGGGTCATGCCGCGGGCGTAGGGTTCGTCGATGCCCGGTAGCTCAACGTCCGCGTCGCTCGGGAACAGATCAAGGGTCAGTCTCGTCGGCGGCACGGGCGTCAGTTCGATGGGCACGACCGTATCGCCCGTTACGGACACCGTACGCTCGGCGGACCGATAGCCCACCCGGCGCACCACAACGCGGAGGCGACCGAGCGGAACCGTCATCCCGGGCCGATAACGCGGCCGGATGTCCGGTAACGTGACTTCGGCGTCCGGCGGGAACAGTTCCAGGGTTAGCGTGCCGCTTGTACGCAGCGCCGGCCGAGGCGGCGGGGCCCGGTCGAGGGTGACCGACGCGCGCGCGTCCTCCTGCAAATCGATGACCACGGTCCTCGCCACATAACCCTCTCTGCGCACGGCGACCCGCACGGAGCATGTGTCAAGGCTCATTCCGGCCACGTACCGTGCCTCGATGTCCGGCAACTCGACCACGGCATCGGCCGGCGTGACGTCAACAGTGAGTTGAGCCGGTCTGCAGGAGGCGAACTCGCGGGCGTCCTGCAGGCGTGCGTCGGCGGGAAGATCCGGAACTCCCTGCAGTCCGGGTGGCCACGCCGCCTCGGTCACGGCGATGTAGAGCGGCAGGCAGAGCCAGACCGACCGCCGCGGGGCCGAGCGCGTCATCCGGCGCCCTCCGCCGCCTGCCCGCTACATCGAGCGGCGATCCCGTGCCGCCCGGAGCGCATCACTCGAGCCGGTTACCGATCCTGTGCGAACCGGCGGCGCCCGCCTCGAAGTAGGTCGACCAGAACCGGCGCAACCGCTGGTCCGTGGTGGCGTTCAGGGGGGAGCGTTCCTTGTCGTGCAGTCTCCCATAGCCGAACACGGTGATCGATGCGCCCTGGAGGTTCGGCAGAAGCTCCCGCGACCGAATGTAGTCGACAAGACCGGCCGGCTCCTTGGCGACGATGGCCGGCCAGGGGAAGTCTTCGGAGTTCTCCAGAAGATCGGTGAACAAGTAGACGTCGCCAAGGCTGCGGCGTTCCTGGTCAGCGGGGCGCCGCTCCTGCCGATGCATCTGTTCGACGGCCGAGGAGACCCCGGCGATGGAGCCCAGGATGTCGGATCTGCGGTACTCGGCTTGCTCCGACAGGAAGCCTCGGAAGACGTTGGTCAGGCTGCGCCTGAAGCGCTTGTAGTCGGCGTTCGCGGCGACGGTGTTGCACTGTCCCAGGTACCTGTCGAACAAGCTCGTGCCCTCCGGACAGCCCGGCACGCACTCGTCGAACTTCCGTTCCCCGTAGACGTAGTCGCTCGTGATGGACTGCACGACGACCCGATCCCCGACCGTGAGCCGTGGAACTATCTTGCCAACGCCTTCGTTCATCAGGGTCTTGTCGTTGGTGTCGTAGGCCATGGTGCGGTCAACGAGAAAGAGCACGGTACGCGATCCGTAGTCGCAGTACTCCGGGTCGGCAGTCGCAGAGTCTCCCGACAACCACACCGCGAGCGCAACCAGCAGACCTCCGCCCTTCGCCGCGATATGCCGTCGCATGGCGCTACGACGCCTTTATCGTCGTCACGTTGTCCGATGATTCTTGGGGGGCGGGGACGGCTTCGGGCGCCGCTCCGACGGGCGACTCCGCGGGCGGGGCCTGGTCCAGAAGGGGGGCTTCGTCCTGTATGCGCTGCCTCACGAACTCCAGGGTCACTTTCTGGCCGGGGAACGCCTCCTGTGCGGCCAACTGGTACGCGTCGACGTATTGGCCAAGGCGCCGGTGCACCGCCCGCGCGAGATTCGTGACGGTTTCCTGATAGAAATTCACACACTCCGCGAGCTTGAACTCGAGGTTGGACTTCTCCCTCGACCAGCCCTCGATCTGGCCTTGCAGTTGTTGCAGCTCGGTCTCGATGGTTCGCTTGCCGTCCTCGCGGATTTTGTCGACCTGTTTCCTGTATGCCTGTTCGAGCCGCGCCCGTTCCAGGCTGACTTTCTTCAGTTCCTTGCTCTGCGGACTGATCAGCCACGACACGAACACGCCGAGGAAGTAGATGAGCACGTTGACGAACATGAAGATGTAGTCGTAGGCACCGTACGGCACGCTCGCGGGTTCCGTCACGCCGCCGCCGTCGTCGAGGAGGTCTATGGCTGTTTCCCGCTGTTGAAGCTGCGTCAGGTAGTCGTGCCGGGTGTCCGTGAAGAACATGAAAATCGAGAGAGCGATCATGACGAACAGCACGGTAAACACGCGCCGCTTGTTCCTCTCGTCCCTGGAGTAGAAGGTGCTCTGTTTGATGTAGGAACCCAGCAAGTGCGCCGACCAGAACAGGAAGCCGCCAAGCAACCCCGCCGCGACGAGGGCCACGGCCGGATCGAATCCCATGCCCTCGAAGCCGACGCCGTTCACGAACGCCTCGGCGAATACGAAGGCGGTGAGAGCGGCGAAGAACGTCGCGCGCATCAGGTCGTTCCGCGTCTCGTAGCCCCGCAGTTCCTCGTCGCTGATGGCGTTCTTCTTGCCACTGGCTTCGTCGATGTCGATCTTGATTTCCTCGATCCGCGCACTGAGGCCATTGAGTTCGGTTCGGTAAGCGGTCCGAGTCTTGTCCACGGTCTCCTGTAGCCGTTGTTCCTTCAGTTGCTGGAGCTTCGCGCGCAGATGCGCCCATTCGTACGTGGATTCCCTGGGTAGCTCGGCGTCGACCAGCACCTTCCCGATGTCCTGTTCGATTGCGTCGACTCTCGACCGGATCAGCCTGCAATGTTCCCCAAGGCTGCTGAACCGATCGGTTTTGGTGATGAAGGCGACCGCGCTCGCGACGAGAGCGCCGAAGTAGTTCGGCAGGTCGCCGTCGCGAAACAACTCCGGCTTGTCCTTGACGCCGGCATCCCGCTGGCCACGCTGCTCGTCGTCCGCTTTCCGGGTCCTCTGCTCGTCCTCGTCCTCCCACTCCTTTTGGTAGTCGTGCCTGATGTTGTTGATGGTCCTGTCGGCATCGTGCAGGTTGACTTCCCCTACCATCGTTCGTTCTCCCGATGATCGATCTCTCTGCCCTGCGTTCGGGCGGTCGCGCGGCGTTGTCCGGTGAGGCACATCCGGATCTTCCGGGGACCGGGAAACCGCTTGCGGTCGACCGTCGGCCGCTCGTCCCAAGGCAGCCCTGGCGGCCCCCCTTGCGGGCTCGGCGCCGGCCCACGCAACCCGCGCGCCTTTGCTGGCGAATTCGCGGCCGGTCTCAAGCGCCTCCGCGATGTTGTGGCACGAAACTCCGCCATGGTCGTTAACGCATTTGCGGGCGGCGCGGGTCGCTTCGGGCGCGCGGCGGACGCGTCACCGTGCGCGACGCGCGACCTTGCGTCGACGGAGCTAAGCGCCGCCGGCCCCGCTCGTCGCGGGGCGGGGTGAGCGCATGCCAGCCAATGCACCCGCCCCAGGGTCCGGATCGTGTCGTGTGTTCGTGTCCGTGATCCCGTCACCGACTCCCTCGCGCAAAGATACCCCAATTTTGCGCGGGTCGTGCAGGTGACCAGTGCGCCTTGGCCGGCGCGTCGCGGTCGGCGGCACGACCTACTGTATGGCGAGCCCGACATCGGTGCGCGCCAGCGCAGGTCGCCCTCGCTGCGGCGCGGCCTCTCAGGGGATGTTCGGTCAGGGGATGTTCCGTTCCCGTCCGACCCTCGTCGCCGCCGCGGCCTCGACCGCCTCGGTCCGCAAGAGGTCCCGCAGGGAAATCCCGAGCCGGTCGAGATGCCGCCGGCGGAAGAAGTAGTACACGGCGCCGAGCGCTATCAGCCCGATGTAGAAGAGCCCGGGCAGCAGGTTGTCCCGCACGCCGATGTAGAGAAACGTCACCGACACCGCGATCTTGATGGCGGCGACCGTCCGCAGCGCGTTGCCGTTCAGCCGGAAGGCGGCCTTCGCGTAGTGGTCCGGCATGGCCGCCGGCAGGCGCAGCAGCGCGACCGCCCAGACGACACCGAAGATCATGGCGCCGATCACCGCGACCGACGCGTACTGGACGGCCGTGCCCTGCGCCGCGATCCCCGCCAGCACCCAAAGCACGACGAAGACCATGGCGGCATCCGGCTCGCCGGCGCGCTTGCTGACGCGGCTCAGCGCGCGCGGGTAGATGCGGTTGCGGGCGAGCGCGAAGAAGCTGCGCGACGTGGCGAGGATAGCGACGTTGATCGACGTCGCCGCCGCCAGCAGCGCGCTGATCGTGATCGCCACCGCAAACCAGTCGGGCAGGAACAGGCTGGACGCGTAGCTCATCGGCGCGATGATCGCCCCGAGTTCCCGCCAGGGAACCAGCCCCGGCAGCACGATGGTCACGAGGGTGTAGATCACGGCGACGACGACGAAGGCGAGCAGCAGCGCGAGCGGGATGTTCCGTCCCGGGTTGCGGATCTCCTCGCCGACGACGACCACCGTAAGGAATCCGGAGTAGGAAAAGAACGCCGGCACCGCCGCGCTCAGCACGGCGTCGAGGCCGTTCGGCGCCATCGGCGCGAGGTTCGCGGGATCGATGTGGAAGATGCCCCCGACCCCGAACACCAGCAGCGCACTCACGAAGATGGACACCATGATCATCTGCGTGCGCACGCTGGCGCGCAGACCCAGCAGGTTGAGCCCCAGGAGCACGAGCATGATGCCGACCGCAATGGCGAGGCGGTCCCACTCCGGTACGAAGAACCGCAGGTAGTCGGCGAAGCCGAACGCCAGGATGGGTACGCCCACGGCGACCCCGATCATGCCCGCCCAGACCCCGAGGAAGCCGAGGATCGGGTGGAGCACGATGCTCGTGAAGACGTAGTCGCCGGCGCTGACCGGGAGGATGGTGCCGACCTGCGCGGCGATCAGGCAGTTGACGCTGGCGAGCCCGCCGGCAATGAAGTACGCGAAGACGACGGCCGGTCCGGCGGTGGCGGCCAGTTGGCCCGGGAGGATGAAGATCGACGCACCGATGATCAGCCCGACGAGCAGGAACACCGCTCCGCTCAAGCCGACCTTGCGCTCGAGGCGAGCGTCAGCCATTCGGATTGCGTCCAGTCTCGGCTGATGGTTGGAACAACATGTGAACTGCGTTTGCCACGTAATCGGTCGCGACGTTGGTGGTCATGGGCGCGCCATGCTCTCGTGCCTTGCCAAAGGCCGCAACAACCGAGCCGCCGGGATTCTCCAACCGGACCATCCCCCGCTGTTGACAGACCGGGGGAACGCGGACAAGACTTAGCCCGGTTTAGCCAAGGAGTTCACTCGATGCAGGTCAACATGCACGAAGCGAAGTCGCAACTCTCGCGGCTCGGCCGGTTGGCCTGGGAGGGCGAGGAGATCGTGATCGCGAAATCCGGTCAACCGTATCTGCGGCTGCAGCCCTACCGCGAGCCGCGGGGCAAACGCACTCTTGGGACCCTGGCGGGGCAGATACGCATGGCGCCGGACTTCGACGAGACCCCCCCGGAAGTCATCGAAGCGTTCCATGCTTCGCGACTGTTGCCGGACGAAGACGCGCAATGACGCGCCTGCTGCTCGACACCCACGCGGTGCTTTGGGCACTCGCCGAGCCCGCCACCCTGAGCCGCCCAGCGCTGGAGGCCATCGCAAACGAGCGGAACGACATCTTCGTCAGCGCGGTCAGCGCATGGGAGGTGGCCATCAAACGCGCCCTCGGCAAACTGGTGGCGCCGGACGATCTCGAGGCAAAGATCATGAACGAGGGCTTCTCGCCGCTGCCCATTACCTTCCACCACGCCGAATCGGCCGGCGCCCTGCCTCCGCATCACGCCGACCCATTTGATCGAATGCTGATCGCCCAGGCACAGGCGGAGGGTCTGATCCTCGTGACGCGCGATGCGGACATCCCGCGCTATGGAGTACGGATCCTGGTCGCTTGAGGCCCGACGGCGGTCACGCCGCGACCGTCAACGACAGCACCGGCGGCATCCCCACACCGCATAGCTCCCAGTCCGCGCCGTCACCCACGCGCCAGACCTCGCCCGTGTCCGTGCCGACGAGCACGCCGCCGGGCACCTCCGGATCCACGGTCAGGCCGTGAAAGTTGGCCGCGCTCGGCGAGTGATCCGCGTCGCAGAGCGAACGCCAGGACTCGCCCCCGTCCTCCGCGCGGAACAACATCGCCTGCGCGCCGTTCTCCTCCCGGTAGCTCGAGAAGGCCGTGGGGGCGCTCGCCACCGTAAGCCCGTACGGCGCCCGGGGATCGATGCACATCGGCCGGGAGTACCGGGGGGTGATGCCCTTCCAGGCATGGGTCCATGTGCCACCGCCGTCTTCGGAGCGGAACACCCCCGCGTTGCCCTCAACCATCTCCGCCACCCCGTCCAGACGCCCGTAGCCGGTGGACGCGTACAGGGTGTCCGGCGCCGCGGGGTGCGCGAACAGCATGTGCAGGTCCGGGTTGTCGCCCGGCAGGACGATGGACCAGATCTCCCCGGCGTCCTCGGAGACCGCGATGCCGCCCACCTCCACACCGGCCCAGATGCGGGCGCCCGACACGACGAGCGCGCGCGCCCTGGCCTTGATCGGGGGATCCAGCGGGATGCACCAGCCGCCTGCATCGGCCAGCTCCGCGAGCCCCGCAAGCTCCGTCCATGTGTCGCCGTGGTCCTCGCTCCGGAAGAGCCCCGTGGGCGCCGTGCCCGCATACAGCCTGCCGTCGCCGTCGTCGCGGACCTGCCAGACCTCCCTGCCCTCGAGGCCCGACGCACGCCATGTGCGGCCGCAGTCGTCGGTCACGAACAGGCCGTCCCCCGTGCCGGCGAAACAGCGTCCGCCGATGCCCACCAGCTCGCGGACGCCCCGGCTCTCCAGGACGTGGGCCGCCTTGCCGTTGTCGAGCGTGAACACGCCCTTGCTTGTCCCGGCACAGATGTCCATCGCCTGTTCCCGATTTTCGATCCCCAATGAGTGTAGCAGCGCCCGCGGATTAGACCCGCGCGCGGTCGTTTACGCGCTGGGCAGCCGTTCCGCCCGAGCCTTGCCCATCAACAGCTCCGCGACATCGCCGCTGCCCCGCGTGCTGACGATGAGCAGATAGGCCGTGAGCACGGGAATGCCGCCAACGAAACCCAGGACGCCGAGGATGATGCCCGCCGCAGAGAAGTGATGGCGCCAGGCGAGCCAGAACCCGGACAGGGCGAGGAATCCCATGAAGTCGACGTTGAACTGTCCCGGCCACCCGAGCCTCGCGATATCGCCGAAGAACACGGGGAACAGGCCGAGGCCATGCTCACTGACCACGACCAGCGTGTAGCCGACGACCCCCACGAACAGCACGAACAAGAGCAGGCGAAACGCGAACATCGTCACTCTCCAGGCAATTTGGCCCAGCATTGTATTGGGGAAGTTGGCGACTCTCCCGGAACAGGACCACCGGCGCCCGCCCGCGAGTCCGTGTCGCGAAATCCTGTCAGCGCCTCAAGACGGTCGCTCAAGGCGCTATATCATCGACCGGAACTTCCTGCTTCGCCGACCAGTCACCAGTGATCAACAGACTTCTCGTCGCCAATCGCGGCGAAATCGCCATCCGCGTCATCCGCACCGCTTCGGACCTCGGCATGGAGACCGTGGCCGCCTACGCCGAAGACGACGGTCCCTCCCTGCACACCCGCCACGCCGACCAGGCGATCGGCCTCGGAGCCGAAGGCGTGCCCGCGTATCTCGACAGCGCCCGGATGATCGAGGTCGCGCGGGAGAGCAGCTGCGAGGCCATCCATCCGGGCTACGGGTTCCTGAGCGAATCGGCCGCGTTCTCCGACGCCTGCGAACGGGCCGGGCTGCTGTTCGTCGGTCCCACCGCCGAGACGCTGCGGAGCTTCGGCGACAAGGCGACGGCGAGACGCCTGGCGGAGGACTGCGAGGTACCGGTACCCCCCGGATCGAGCCACGCCGTCTCGCTCGACGAGGCGACCGCTTTCTTCGACGGCCTCGGACCTTCCGCAGCGGTGATGCTGAAGGCCGTGGCCGGCGGCGGCGGGCGCGGCATGCGTCCGGTGACGGCGCGGGCCGACCTCGAAGAGGCCTTTGCCCGGGCCGCGTCCGAGGCGGACAAGGCTTTCGGCTCCAGCGACCTCTACGTGGAGGAACTGCTGCCGCACGCGCGGCACGTCGAGGTCCAGGTGGTCGGCGACGGCACGGGGGCGGTCGCGCACCTGTGGGACCGCGAGTGCAGCCTGCAGCGACAGCGCCAGAAGCTCATCGAAGTGGCCCCGGCATTCGGGCTCCCCGAGAGCATGCGTCACGACATGCTCGACGCCGCGGTCCGGATCGCCGCCGCGGTGCGTTACCGGGGCGTGGGGACGATAGAGTTCCTGGTCAGCGCGGAGCGTTTCGTGTTCATGGAGGCGAACGCGCGGCTGCAGGTGGAACACACGGTGACCGAGGAGGTCACTGGGCTCGACCTGGTCGCCCTCCAGCTCAAGATCGCGGCGGGCGCCGCGCTGACCGATCTCGGACTCGCAGGCGCGCCGATACCGGCAACGCGGGGCGTCGCCCTGCAGGCCCGGGTCAATCTCGAGACCATGCAGGCCGACGGCACCTCGCGCCCGGCGGGCGGCCTGATCACCGCCTACGACCCGCCGGCCGGCCCGGGCATCCGCGTCGACGGCTGCGGCTATACCGGCTACACGACCAGTCAGCGCTACGACTCGCTGCTCGCAAAGCTCGTCGTCCACGCCGACGACATGGACGGCGTCATCCGCAGGGCGCGGCGGGCCCTGGCCGAGTTCCGCGTCGAGGGCGTGCGCAGCAATATCGCGTTCCTGCAGGCACTGCTGAAGCAACCCGACCTCGCGGCGGGCGCCATCCACACGCGGTACGTCGAGGAGCACATGACAGCGCTCCTGGACGAAGTCCGCGACCGGCCGCGCCACTTCTCCCCCGAGCGCGACCTGCAGCAGGCCGGCGTCAAGGTGGACCCCGACGACCCCCTCGCCGTCCTGAACGTCCCGCGCGCCGATGTGGCGTCGACCGCGGCGGTGGACCAGCCCCCGCTGATCCAGGGACCGGAAGGCACCGTGGCCGTGCCCGCGCCGATCCAGGGCATGGTGGTGGAGATCTCTGTCCAGGAGGGCGACACCCTGCAGAAGGGCCAGCCGGTGGCCGTGCTCGAAGCCCTCAAGATGGAGCACGTGATCACCAGCGACGAGCCTGGCGTCGTGCGGGAGATCGCCCTGGAAGTCGGCGACACGATCTTCGAAGGTACGCCCATCGTCTTCGTCGAGCCGCAGGAGGTCGAGGGCGAGTACAGCACCGGCGAGGAGATCGACCTCGACGCGATCCGTCCGGACATCGCCGAAGTCGACCACTACCGCAGCCTGGCCATGGACGAGGCGCGCGTCCAGGCGACGGCGAAGCGGCACGACCGCGGCAAGCGCACGGCACGCGAGAACATCGAGGACCTGTGCGACCCGGGCTCGTTCTTCGAGTACGGCCCACTGGTGACGGCGACGCGTTACCGCGACGACACGCCGGAGCAACTCAAGGAACGCATCGTCCGGACCGCGGCCGACGCCATGGTCATGGGCGTCGGCCGGGTCAACGGCGATCTCGTGGGGCGGGAGAACGCGCGCTGCATCGCCATGTCCTACGACTACACCGTGCTCGCGGGCACCCAGGGCGGGAAGAACCACCAGAAGCAGGACCGCATGTTCGGCGTCGCCAAGAAGCACAGGCTGCCCGTCGTGCTATACACCGAGGGCGGGGGCGGCCGGACCCAGAACGGGCCCCGCAGCGGCGGCAACCGCTCGGTGGGGTCGGTCGGCGGGCTGCAGACGCGGACCTGGCGGGAACTCGGCAAGCTGTCCGGCCTGGTGCCGATCGTCGGCGTCAGCTCGGGCTACTGCTTCGCCGGCAACGTGGTGCTGCTCGGCGCCTGCGACGTGATCATCGCCACCGAGGACTCGAGCCTCGGCGTCGGCGGCCCGGCCGTGATCGAGGGCGGCGGTCTCGGCGTCTATGCGCCCGGCGAAGTAGGCCCGGTCAGCATCCAGGAGCCCAACGGCGTCATCGACATCGTCGTGGCGGACGAAGCGGCGGCGACCGCCGCGGCGAGACGCTACCTGTCGTTCTTCCAGGGCCGCTTCGGCGCGTGGGAGGAACACGACCAGCGCATCCTGCGGCACATCGTCCCGGAGAACCGGCGCGCGGTGTACGACCTCAGGAAGGTGATCGAGACCCTGGGGGACATCGGTTCGATGCTGGAGCTGCGGCCGAAATTCGGGCTCGCCATGGTGACGGCGTTCATCCGCATCGAGGGACGGCCCGTGGGCGTCATCGCGAACAACTCCAACTCCCCGACCGGCGGCGCCATCGACGCCGACGCCGCGGACAAGGCGTCGCGCTTCATGCAGCTCTGCGACGCCTTCGACATCCCGATCCTGTCGCTGATCGACTGTCCCGGCAACATGGTGGGTCCCGAGGCGGAAAAGGAAGCGCTGATCCGCCACTGCGGACGGATGTACGTCGCCGGGGCCAACCTGACCGTCCCCTATTTCGTGGTCGTCCTGCGCAAGGCGTACGGACTCGGGGCCCTGGCGATGGCCACGGGGAGCTTCGACGAGACCTCCTTCGCGATCTCCTGGCCCACCGGCGAGTTCGCCGGCATGGGCCTCGAGGGCTCGATCAAGCTCGGTCGCCGCCGGGAACTCGAAGCGATCACGGACATCCCGCAACGCAAGGCGCGCTACGACGAAATGGTTGCGGAGGCGTACGCGTGGTCGCGCGCGCTCAATGCCGGAACCGTGTTCGAGGTGGACGACGTCATCGACCCGGCGACGACGCGCCGGTGGGTGGCCATGGGCCTCGACTCGGCGCCGCCGGTCATTCCCCGCGCTGGCAAGAAGCACGGTTGGGTGGATACGTGGTAGTCGCCGTCCAGTGGGAGGACGTGGGAGGCTGCGACGCACCCGCAACACATCGAGAGAGGCAACGTGAAACGTAACCCCGGCCAGTGGCTTCGAGACCTGCTTCTCGATCGAGTGATGGATGTCGCGGTAGCGGGGTCTTTTTTGTTCGGGTTGCTTGGGGGTAGCGGTCTCGCGCTCGGGTTGACGCACGGTGCGCATCTGGGGCCGGCGTGGGTCATGTTGTTGCTCGGCACGGTGGCCGTGTTCGCCGCGCTGTACGCGCTGTACAAAGCGAACCGCGGCTGGCGACTTGTAAACATGAAAAAAGGCGCCCGCGCCGAGGAGACGATCGGGCAGGCGATCGAGTACGCGCTGACTCGAGAGTCGTGTGCGGTGGCGCACCATGTGGAGGAGATCGCCCGGGTCGGCGACATCGATCACCTGGTCGCTACGCCAGGCGCGCTTTGGGTGATCGAAACGAAACACGGGCGCGTTCCCAAGCCGCATTTCCGGAAGGTCCTGCGCCGAATCGCACGAAACGTCGAAGCCGTTCGGGAATGGGCACCGCCGAATACCAAGGTGACCGGCTGCCTCGTTTTCGGCAGCGAACAGGAGAGACGCCCAGCGCCCAGCTATAGCCACGGGAGCGAGACCATCAAGGCTTTCGCCGATCCGGCCGCGCTGAGGCGTGCGTTGCGCAAGGAGGCGGACCGAACCGGAGGTTCTGCGGACCTCGCCCGGCGGGTGTGGAAGCTCGGCAAGGAGGTCGACATCCGGCAGCCGGGGCGGGTCCGAGTCGGGGTAGAGGGTGCGGGCAGGTCGTGATGGATCAGGATATTGCGGTATATTCCCGCGATCCGCAGGGAGGACAGGAAGTGAGCGAAGCGGAACAGATCACCGAAGACCAGTCGGCCACCGACATGGCGAGGCAGTTCCTGGCAGGCCAGGGCGACCACCTGAAGCCCCTGCTGGACAGCGTCGAGAAGAGCAGGGGTCTGCTCGGACCCCTCGACGTGGCGGATCACCTGCGGGCGCGGATCGACGAACTGGACCTCGGCCGCGCGCTCGCGCACTTTCGCGAACACGGCTACGCCGTCATCGAGGACGTCGCGCCGCCAAAGGAGCTGGACGAACTGCGCGAAGCCATCCACGGCCTCGCCGAAGCCCCGCCGATTCCCGGCGTGGGCGCCCGCTCCGCGCCGTACCTGCTCGGCCGCCACCCGGCCGTCGACCGGATGGCCACCAATCCCAAGATCCTCGCGTTCGCGGAAGTGAGCGTGGGCAACGGACTGCGCGCGAGCCAGATCGCGGGCACCGTCATGGTCAAGAGCGATGCCGACTCCCCCGGCGTCCACGCGGACCAGAACTGGCTGCCGGCGCCCTTCCCGGAACACAACTGCGTCATCACGTTCTGCATTCCCTGCGAGGGCATGACGGCCGAAGAGGGCGCCACGCGGGTGGTCCCGGGCTCAAGTGCGAAACGGCGCCACCCCACCCCGGAGGAAGCCCGCTCGGAAACCGTCCCCATCGAAGTGAAGAAGGGCGGCGTGGCGGTCTGGAACGGATCGGTCTGGCACGGCTCCGGAGTGCGTCGCGTCGACGGCACGCGCACCGTGCTGCACGCCACCTACCAGCGGCTCTACACCCAGCCCATCGACGACTACAGTTACCTGCTGGAGGACGAGGAGTACATGGCCTCCGCTCCGGAAGCCATGCGCGGCCTCCTCGGCGAGGACCTGTTCTTCGGGACCGCGAAGCCGGGCAGCATGGTCGACCTGCGCAAGTTCGGCGAGGCGGCGGTCCGCTCCAAACTGTAGCCGGGACCGCGGCAGGGGTGCAGCGGCCGGAGAAAGCTCAGGCCATGAGCGTTTGTGAGATTCACGTCCTTGCGTCCTTGCGTCCTTGCGTCCTTGGCACAGCGTGACTTTTCACAGTATTCGTGATAATAGAACAGTCTCGTACGCAAGTGTCGGGCCCGACGGGGCCTCGGGAGAAGCGAGATGGTGGGAAGCTACTTGAGGCGAGTTCCTTCGACATGCGGTCGGCTGCTGGCGGGTGGATTCCTGGGCCTGCTCGGGTTGCTCGTGGCCTTGCCTCCGGCGCATGCCGACGCGGCCAGCGGTGCGCGATACGAGGCGTGCAAGGCCGCCTACGAAGAAAGCCCGGCAGTTGACTACTGCACTTGGGAGTGGACCAAGGAAGACGGCCACGACGGCACGGGGATCACTTGTGAGGTCTACGTGAAGTGCACAGAGTGTCGGCAACAGGCCTTCAGTGGTGGTACACCCCAGATGGATGTATGTGTAGGCACACTCAATCCCGACTGCACCCTCAAGGCCCAGGGCTGGTACCGCGGTTATGAGAAAAACATGAAGAAGGTCCGCCCTTGGTGCCAGATCACACCTTCGGGCGCTAGAAGCGCCACGGATGTCCACCTGAAGCCCGATTAAGAAGGGACTCCCTGCCGCGCTACCTGCTGACCGGGCGCGCTACAGGTCCGCGGCGCGCCCTCTTTGGCCCTGTGCGCGCACATGCTCCCTCAAACGCTCCCTCAAACGTAGGCCCCGCTATGCTCTCGGTCGCGAGCACGCGCACAGGACCAGGATCCTCCGCGATCATCGCGGCCCGTGGGTAGAGTCGACGACTGGCGCGGTGGTGGGCCGGCATGATCCGATTTAGACCCACTCCGTTTCCAGTCGCCGCTCGGCGAACCGGACGTGCGGGTTTCCCGCATCCGGCTCTCTCCGGGATCATGCCTTCGCCCACGGAGGGTCGCGCGTTGACACGAACGGGTGCGCGAGGCGCAACACGAGTTGCGCCCGCGTCGGGATGGCGGTGAGTCCCTTGATCCCCGTCACCTGTCGTCGGCACAACCACCAGCGGGGCCTCCGCCACCGTTCCGACTGCTACCGGCTGGAACGACTCTTGCCGGGTGGGATTTGCATCCACCGAAACCGCGCACCTTTGCACGGCACACTGAGAAATCCGGGCTAGGCCACGTCCGATGACCTTGCCCAGGACCTCCTTCGCCATGGTGCAGACGGCGCCGAGGACCCTCGAGCCGAGAGACATCCCGATACCGGACATCGACGACGACGGCGCGATCCTGCGCCTCGAGGCGTGCGGCATCTGCGGCAGCGACTACGAGCAGTTCGACGGGGTCCTGCGCACGCCGATGCCCGTGATCCCCGGCCACGAGCCGCTGGGCCGGATCGCGAAGATCGGCGACCGCGCCGCCGCACGCTGGGGCGTGGATGTCGGCGACCGCGTGGCGGTGGAGACCATGCTCTCGTGCCGGCACTGCGAGCCGTGCCTCTCGGGCCACTACCACCTGTGCGACACCCGCCGCATCTACTCGTTCATCCCGCTCACCGAGGAACCGGGGCTCTGGGGCGGGTACTCCCAGTACATGTACCTCCACCCGAACTCGATCGTGCACCGCGTCGACCCCGCCCTTCCGCCCGAGATCGGGGTGATCTTCAACCCGCTCGGCGCGGGTTTCCGCTGGGCGGTGGAGATTCCGGACACCCAACCGGGGGATACCGTGGTGATCCTGGGACCGGGGCAGCGTGGGCTCGCCAGCGTGATTGCGGCCCGGGCCGTGGGTGCGGGCACGGTCATCGTGACGGGGCTCGCCGCGGACGAACGCAAGCTCGCACTGGCCCGTTCGTTCGGCGCGGATCACACGATCGATGTCGACAGCGAGGACGCCGTACGGCGGGTGAAGGAAATCACGAACGGCCGCGGCGCCGACGTGGTCCTGGACGTCAGCGCCTACGCCACCAAGCCCATCAGCGACGCGCTCTCCATAGTGCGCCCGGGCGGCACGATCGTGCTGGCGGGCATGAAGGGCTTCAAGGCCGTCGACGACTTCGTTTCCGACCTGATCGTGATGAAGGAGATCAGCATCCGCGGCGCCATCGGCGTCACGTCGTCCGGCTACCGCAACGCCATCCGCCTGATCGAGTCCGGCACGATACCTGTCGCCGACATGCACACGCACGACTTCGCGCTCGAGGACGCGGCGCTCGCCATCCGCACCCTCGCCCGCGAGATCGAGGGCGACGAATCGATCCACTCCTGCCTGATCCCGCCGGATTGACGGTCACAGAGATTGGAGAGCCGACATGAGCACACTCAGCCTGCGACTGCCCAACTCGCTGCACAACCAGATCAGACTGCTGGCCAAGCGCGACGGCGTGTCCATCAACCAGTTGATCGCGAGTGCTGCGGCGGAGAAAGTGGCAGCGCTGTTGACCGAGGAGTACCTCGACGAGCGGGCGAATCGGGGCAGCCGAGAGCGTTACGACGCGGCACTGGCAAACGTGCCGGACGTGGCACCGGCCCCGGAGGACAGGTTGTAGGGGACGGCCTCGGGGGCGTCCCGTCTCCATGCAGCTGATGCCACGGGGCGGCCACCTGGGTCAGGGACGGGCGCGCACGAGGGGCACCCCTACACGACGATATCGACCTCGGCGGTGACTTCGCCGTCGCCGGCCGGGACGAGGCTCGCAGTCTGGAGCGTGACAGCCTTCGGTGAACGCGCCTGGCCGCCGGGGCCGCCGAGTTCCGCGAAGTAGATCTGGCTGGTGAGCAACTCGTCCCCGTCGGACCACACCTTGTAGTGGACGTGCTCCGCCGGCCGCATCGCCGAGCTTCCCGGAACGTACGTGCGAAACCGGAAGGTGCCCGCCTCGTCCGTCACCGCCTCCCCCCAATAGAGGAACTCCTCCATCAGGCGGTCCTGCCCCCGGTGGCGGGGATGCTTGTACCGGCCTTCCGGGTCCGCGTGCCAGATGTCCACCAGGACGCCCGCATGCGGGGCGCCATCCGGTGTGAGCACGCGACCGCCGAGGTGCAGGACATCGGCACGGGGGACGTCGGCGATCAGGTCGTTCGTGCGATTGCGCGGGCCGCGCGGGTAGAAGGGTCCCGTGTAGTCGCGCGGCGTCTTCGGAAGCTGTCCCGCGAGCGCGAGGGGCGTCGCTCCCGCAAGGACGCCTGTCGCCACGGCGAAGCGAACCAGATTGCGTCGGTTCATGGCGTCTTGCCTCCGGTGTCCACTATACGCGGGGCCGCGGCCATTCCGTCGCCGTGGCTCGACAAGCTCCTACGCAGCCATCTCCCGCGTCCCGTCGACGATCTCCTCGGCCAGCAGCGCCCTGTGGTGCCTGGCGTCGCCGAGCAGCACGTGGCCGTGCATCTGGCGCTTGAAGAAGAGGTGCACGTGACACTCCCACGTGAAGCCGATGCCGCCGTGGAACTGGACGGCGCGGCTCGCCCCGGACACCGCCATGTCGCTCGCCGCCGCTTTCGCCATGCGCGCGAACCGCAGCGCCCGTTCAGGTTCGTGGTCCACCGCGCAGGCCGCGTTGTAGGTCAGTGACCTCGCCGCGTCCACGTCCAGCATGCAGTTCACGAGCGGATGCTTGATCGCCTGGAAGAAGCCGAGCGGGCGGTCGAACTGCGTGCGGGTCCTCGCATATTCGACGGTGGTCTGCAGCAGCCACTCCGCCGCACCCACCATGTCCGCCGCGGCGGTGCAGAGCATCGCGGGCATCCCGTCCGCGACCGCGGCGTCCCCGTGCCCGGGAGGCGCGACCTCGACGGCATCCACCTCTTCGAACATCAGCGTTGCCTGGTCGCGCGTCAGGTCCACGATCGCGTCCGGAGCGACTTCGAGCCCCCGGGCGCCGATGTCCACCAGGTACAGCCCGCAGCCGTCCGCGTGCCGTGCCCGCACCAGGAACCGGTCGGCCTTCCGCGCCTCCTGCACGAACGCGGCTGCTCCGGATAACCGCCCATTCACGCACGTCACGTCGGTGCTGCCGTTCCCGAAATCGCCGCGCCCGTCGTGCATGGCGAGGCTCGTCGCGGTGCCCGCCGCGATGTCGCGCAGGGCATTGCGGGCTGCCTCCGTGCCGCACGCCTGCAGGACGAAAGTCGCGTGGAACGTGCTCAGGAGCGGCGACGGGAAGCCCGCCCTGCCCACTTCCTCCGCCAACGCGACCGCCGCGACCAGCGGCATGCCGACGCCGCCCTCGCTCTCGGGAACGCAGACCGCCGGCCAGCCGAGCTCCACGAGCTGCGCCCAGTGGCCGGGATCCCACGCCGCCGTGTTCGGTCGATGGAGGCCGCTTTCCGCCGCGACCAGGGTATGCAGCTTGTCCGGCGTGTAGTGGTCCTCGAAGAACTTGCGCGCCGCATCGCGCAGCATGGTCTCGTCCTCGCCGAAGCCGAAGTTCCCGGGCTGTTCCGACATCACCCTTCCCCCGCTACTTCGACTTCGCGAGGCCGAGCACCCGCTCGCCCAGGATGTTGCGCTGGATCTCGCTCGTGCCGGCCGCGATCGTTCCACCAAAACTGTTCATGTACGCCAGCGGGTAAAGCCCGCCCGCGGGCGCGTTTTCGTCGGTCACGTGCAGGGTGCTGCGCATGCCTTCGATCTGGTAGGAGAGCGCGCCGATGTCCTGGGTCAGCTCGGAGCCGACGAGCTTCGACTGCAATGGCAATCGGGCGGGATGATCGGTGAGCGCCGCCACCCTGCCCCGGCGGGCGGTCTGCTTCTCCGCCTCCTCGCGGATGAGCAGTTGCACCAGTTCGTCGCGGATCGTCGGATCGTCGGCCGCCGTCCCGGCCCCCCGGGGCTGACTCCGGGCCAGGCCGATGAGCGAGGCGACGCTCGAGGTCCTGACGCTGCTGTCGTCCTCGAGCGGCATGCCGCCGGACGACGGGTTGACCAGCGCCGCGGCGCCCCGCTCGTGGGTGAGCGTGGTCATCGCGACCTTCCAGCCTGCGCCGACCGCCCCGAGGCGATACCGGTCCGGCACGACGAGATCCTCGAACAGCACCTCGTTGAAGCCGGTCTCGCCGGTCATCTTGATGAGCGGCCGGACCGTCACGCCGTTGCCCAGCGCCGCCTTGATCGGGACGACGAAGTACGAGAGACCGCCGTACTTGTCCGACCGGTCCGTGCGGCAGAGCAGGATCATCCAGTCCGCGAAGTGGGCGAGGGACGTCCAGACCTTGTGGCCGTTGACGATCCAGTGGTCGCCGTCGCGCCGCGCGAACGTCTGCTGGTTCGCGAGATCCGACCCGGCGCCCGGCTCGCTGAAGCCCTGGCACCAGATGTGGTCTGCCGAGAGCAACGGCGGCAGCAGTTCGCGCTTCACCTCCTCGTTGCCGTGGAAGAGGATGGTCGGCCCGGCCATCCCCATGCCGACGATGTTGACGAGGTAGGGCGTCTTCGCCGCGTGCATCTCGTCGTTCGCGATGACCTGGCAGTCCGTCCGGCCTCCTCCGCCGTACGCGGCGGGGTAGTCGCAGCCCACGAGGCCCGCGTCGTACGCGGACTTCTGCCAGCCCTGAAGCCACTCGACCGCCTTCAGATCGTCGAGCAGGAGTTGCGAGAGGGGAAGCGGTACGGGCGGGCGGCCGGGGTGGTTGTTCGCCAGCCATTCCCGGCAGTAGGCGCGGAACTCCTGTCGTTCGGGGTTTTCGGAACTGGGTGTCGCCACGGTATGCGCTCGAGGCTGCTGGTCGCCGACCCTCATTGTACGCGCAGGGCTATACTTGCGCATACAGTACGTTTGTTGCGTGTTTCGGCGCTATACTTGCGCATAAACACATAAACGCAACTTAGGGGTCGCGCCACGTGCCACGGCAAATTCCCGAAGACAGCCTTCAGGCGATCATCGAGGCGGCTCGACGGCATCCCGATGGGGTCACGGCGGGGGAGGTAGCGAGCTCATTGCCTGCCGACCTGCCGCGCCGCACCCTCCAGTACCGGCTCAAGGCCCTGGTGGACGACGGGCGCCTGCTCATGACGGGGTCCGGCCGCTGGGCACGGTATCGGTTGCCGCCGGTCATCGCCGCGTCGGTTTCGCCGGTGTCCTTCGAACTCTCGACTGGCGCTGCGACCGGCACCGTGATGCCGCCGCTGTCGGACTTGGGCACAGACATCCGCCAGTACGTCCGCCGGCCGGAGCAGGCCCGCAGCCCCGTGGGCTACGATGACGCCTTCCTCGATTCCTACCGGCCCAACGAGTCCTTCTATCTCTCCCAGGAAGAGCGCGCTCGGCTGCGCGAGGACGGTACGCTAGACTGGGCCGATCAGCCCGCCGGCGCTTATGCCAGGAACCTGCTGAGCAGGGTCCTGGTCCCCCTGTCCTGGAACTCGAGCCGTCTCGAGGGCAACACCTATTCGCTGCTCGAGACGCATCGCCTGATCGAGGCCGGGGAAGAGGGGGACGGGAGAGACCGCCGGGAAGCGCAGATGATCCTCAACCACAAGGACGCCATCGAGTTCCTCGTGGAAGCCGCGGAGGACATCGGCTTCAACCGTTACACGCTGCTCAACCTGCACGCGGCGCTTGCGGACGGGCTGCTCGACAATCCACGGGCCCCCGGGCGCCTGCGGCGGGGGCCCGTGGGCATCGGCGGGTCAGTGTTCCACCCCCTGGAGGTACCGCAACGCATCGAGGAACGATTCGACCGGGTCCTCGTCACCGCGGGACGTATCGAAGACCCGTTCGAGCAGGCCCTGTTCGCGATGGTCCAGTTGCCCTACCTGCAGCCGTTTGACGACGTCAACAAACGTGTATCGCGGCTCGCGGCAAACATCCCGCTGATCCGGGCGAACCTGTCGCCCCTGTCCTTCGACGACGTGCCCCGTGACCTCTACACCGAAGCCATCCTGGGCGTCTACGAACTCAAGCGTACGGAACTCCTCCGGGATGTCTTTATCTGGGCTTACCGCCGCTCCGCGGCCCTCTACGGCGCCGTCCGCCAGTCGCTCGGCGAGCCCGATCCGTTTCGGACGCGGCACCGGGAGGCGTTGCGCGAGTTGGTGGGCGCCGTGGTTCGCGAATGCATGGACAAGCGGCGGGCCGGCGCCCACGTCCGGGATTGGGCAGAAAGGCAGATCGACGAACCGGAACGCGCCCGGTTCCGTGAGATCGCCGAGGCGGAACTGCTGGGCCTGCACGCCGGGAATTTCGCGCGCTACCGGATATCCCCATCCGAATTCGACGCCTGGGAAAAGGTCTGGGGTGACTGATCGCGCGGCGTCGTGCGAACGATCAGCCCGCGTCGAAGGTTGCTCCGTCGAATCCGTCGACGGTGGCAAAGGCCTCGACAGGTCTTCGCCTGAGGCGCGTCAGTTGCCGGACGGGGTGGCCGATCGGGACCATCGCCGCGAGGGCATGGTTGTCCGGGATGCCGAACAGCGTCTTCGCCTGCGCTTCCTGCGCCACCAGGAACGTCGTCAGCACTCCGCCGAGCCCCTCGTTGCGGGCGGCGAGCAGAATGTTCCAGACGAAGGGGTAGATCGAGGCGCCGGGAACCACGCCAATGCGCGGCAGGTCCTGGTCCATGGCGGCGACCACGGACAGGTCGACCGTAACGAGCAGCAGCACGGGCGCGTGCACCAGGCTCTCGATGAACCCCGGCGGAATCCGCGTGGCCTCGACGGCGGCCTGGCCGACGCGCGCCGGCGCGACGACATTGAACGGGTTCGCACCGGCCCGGACCTCCGCGAGATAGCGCTTGAACGTGGGTTCGATCAGCGGACCGAGGGCCGCGCGTTTCGCCGGGTCGCGCACCAGGATGACGTGCCAGCCCTGCCGGTTGCCGCCGCTCGGCGCGAACCGGGCGTTCTCCAGGACGCGGTGCAACACCTCATCCGGAACGGGCTCGCGCGTGAAGTCCCGGGCGGAGAACGCCGTTCTCATTGCTTCGTAGAGGTCCATGGCGGTTTTTTCGTCCGTGTTGACGGGGAAAGTGTAGCCGTCCGCCCGCGTTCTACCGAGTATTTCGGCGCGGGGCTACCGCCCGGTGTTCACCATCACCCGATGCATGACGCGCGGATACGGCCTGTCGCGCACCACGTAGTGCTGGGTCTTCTCGTTGTCCCAGATGACGAGCATCCCGGCGCGCCAGGAAACCCGTAGCTGCAGTTCCGGAACCGCCGTCTGGCGGAACAGGTAGGTCAGCAGCACGTCGCTCTCATCCTCGCTCAGTTCGCGGATCCGGGTCGTGTAGAGCTGGTTGACGTAGAGCGACTTGACGCCCGTGTCCGGGTCCTCCATGACCACCGGGTGCACCACCGGCTCCGCGTCCGGCCTGGCCGCGCCCCAGCTGTTGAGCGCCGTCAGGGAGCCGAGGAACTCCCGCAGCGCCGGAGAGAGACGCCGGTAGGCGGCCTCCATGTCCGCGAACAGCGTGTCGCGGCCGAAAGGCGGGACGTCGATCGCCTGCAGGAACGTGTACCACTGGGTCTTCTCGCGCGGTGGACCGTCGGTGTGCCAACTGTCGCCGACGTCGACTCCGGTCGCGTATTCGCGCCCCGTGATCCGCTTCACGCCGACGTGGCCCGGCACGTCGCCCCAGATCGGGTGGGCGACCCGCTCGGCAGCGCCGAACTCCTCGGCGAAGGCGAGCAGTTCGTCGGGCCCCAGCGCCTCCTGGTCCGGCAGGACGAGCACGCGATGCTCGCGCAACGCGCACCTGACCTCGTCCACGACGGCGGACGCGCACCGGTTCAGTTCCGCACCGTCCAGCGACGCTCCCAGGGTTCCATTGAGCGGCTGCACGTTCAGCATGGCTCGCCCCCCTTGTTCAGATCCCAACTGCGCCACGCAACATACGCGGTTGCGCGCGGGTCGGCCAGTCTGTCAGTCGCCTGGCGGGACACGCTGGAAGTGCCCGTGGTGCCGCACGACGGCGACGGCCCCCACCACCGCCCAGCCCAGGAAGGCGAGTGCGACCCATCCCCCGGGCAGCAACACGAAGGCGGCGATCCACGCCGCGACGAACAGCGCTATCCGCAGCAGGACCTGCCGCGGCTCCGCCGACGGCCGGTCGCCGGCGCGGGCGAGAGGAAACGTTTTCAGCCGCACGAACCAGCCGTGCGCCAGCAGCACGACGACGAACACCGGCCATGGAGGATCGCGCCCGGCGAGCACCGGTGACTGGTCCAGTTCCGGTTCCGGCTCGTCGGCGGGAAGCTGCGACTGGATGCGCTTCCACACGTACGCCGGTTCCGGGCGGTGCCCGGCTCCGTTCAGGTTGTCGTGCGCGGGACGGCAGCGCCACCGGTAGAGAACACGGCCATCCCGTCCAAGCGCGAGGACACCAGGCTGGAAGTAGCCCTTCGGGTGGCTCACCCAGGGCCTCTGGCCCAGGTGTTCCAGGTGGTCGTTCGTGAAGAGTTCGAGATAACCCCGCTCCCCGCAGTCCCGACTGATCTCGTGGTGCGGGTCGCCGATGCAGGGGAAGCCGGTCTCCCAGGCTTCCTGGGCCTCGGAGGCGAGCGTCTGCGGCTCGCTGGTTATGCCGAACACTGCGCCTCCCGCGGCACGAATAGCCTCGAGCACCCCGGACTCCACGTAGCTCCGCAACTCGGAGCGGCAGGGGGGTCACCACAAGCCACGGTAGAAGAGCAGCAGGACGAACTCGTGCTTGCCCACCTGCCGCTCGAGCCAGTCGCGGCGCACGCCGGCGGGAGGATCGAGATGCGCGGGGATGGAGGACGAGCCCTCGTCTACCGCGCTGACCTCGAAGCCGTCCGGGCCGCCCGATACCCGCACCTGCCGGCGCTCGCAGAGGTCGCCGTCACAGAGCATCAGGCCGAGTTCGAGGGACTCGGCCGCGGGAACGCGCGTGGCTCCGGCGACGTCCACCAGTCCCGTCAGCCTGAAGTGCGTGCCGCGGTCGCGGTTGATCCACGCCAACGCCGCGTCCGCCGCCGGCTGCAGTTCGGTCGGGATGTCCTCCAGGACGGATGACACGCGCGATCTCCCCTATCCGCGCCCCGAGGCTATCCGCGCCCCGAGGCCATCCGCGCCCCGGGGAACCGTCAGTCGGCCGGCTCGCCGTGGGGCACGTGCTGGAATTGCCGGTGTATCTCGACGAGCCCCACCGACGCCACTGCCGCCCAGGCCGCGAGCGCCAGGGCGACCCAGCCGGCGGGCAGCACCAGGAAGGCCGCGAGCCAGCCGGCGGCGAACAGTCGCATCCGGCGAAACATCTTCGGAGCGTGCACCGACGGCGCATCGCCCTCCCGAGCCAGCGGGAACGCCCGCGGGCGCAGGAACCAGCCGTGCGCGAGCAGTATTCCCTGGAACTCCGGCCAGGACAGGTCGCGGTGCCGGAACTCGGGCGTATCGTCGAGCTCCGCGTCGGGCCCGTCCTGCCCGAGCCGCGACTGGATCTCGGCCCAGGCGTACTCCGGCGTGGGCCGCTGCCCGGCGCCGTTCATGTTGCTGTTCGTCGGCCGGCAGCGCCATCGGTACAGGATGCGGCCCGTGCGGCTGACCGCCACCACTCCAGGCTGGAAGTAGCCCTTCGGATGGCTCGCCCAGGACCGCCGGCGCAGGTGGCCGTAGTCCTTGTTGGCGAACAGGTTGAGCCAGCCTCGGTCCCGGCATGCATCCTTGATCTCGTGATGGGGGTCGCCCACGCAGGGGAACCCGAGCGCCCAGGCATCGGAGGCTTCCGTCGCGAGGGTCTGCGGCTCGCTGGTGAGGCCGAACACCTCGCCGCCGGCCGCATGAATCGCATCGACGACTCCCGACTTCACGTAGCTCCGCAACTCGGAGCGGCAGGGGGGTCACCACAAGCCGCGGTAGTAAAGCAGGAGGACGAACGCGTGCTTCTCAAGCTGCTGGTCGATCCATTCACGGCGGATGCCGACCGGCGGATCGAGGTGGGCTGGAATCTCCGAGTCCGCGGCATCCACCGCACTGACTTCGAACCCGTCTCGGCCAGCCCGGATCCGCACCTGCCGGCGCTGGCAGAGGTCGCCATCGCAGAGGACGAGGCCGAGTTCCATCGGCTCTCCGGTCTGACGTCCGAGGGCCTCCTCGGGATCGACGAGCCCGGTCAGCCGGAACTGCGCACCCTGTTCCGCGTTGACCCACGCCAACGCAGCGTCCGCGGCGGGCTGTAGCGCGCCAGGAATCTCCTCGACCACGCTTGGCATATCGAGCTTGGCATACTGACGGTTGTCGGTTGCCGAATTGGACAGCAGAAGCCTGTCGTTGTGCAATCCGCATCGCCACCACGCCACGACCATCCGAAGGAGCAGGAACAACCATGGCTGACATGCACTCGGAAGCGCAGGAGTTTCTCGAGGAAAGAACGCGCCTCGGCATGGTGACGACGCTGCGCCGGGACGGTTCGCCCTGCACCGTGCCGCTCTGGTACGACTGGGACGGGACCACCGTGCGCTTCTTCTCCGGGGCCACCACGGCCAAGGTGAAGCGGGTGCGGAACGATCCGCGCATCACCCTGACCGTGTCCAGCGAGACGGACGAGGGCCTGTACAGGTGGGTCTCGTTCGAAGGGCGGGCGACCGTGTCGCGCGAGGGCGCCAGGGACCTCGCGGTAGCCCTGGCCCGGCGCTACTCGAACCAGGCGCCAGACAATCCCGGGGGCCGGGAGCTGATCGCCACGTTCGAGGGCATGCCGGAGGAGTACATCCGGCTGGTGGAGTTCGTGCCGGAGCGCGGCTTCACGATGCTCGGCGATGATCGCGTCGTGCCCCTGTTCCAGGGCTGAGTCCGCCGCAACGGGCCTCCCATTGCCCAGCCGAACTACGAGCCAGGCGAGACGGAGAACGCGGCGAGAAAGGCATCCACCGACGCCTCGACATGGCGCCGGCTCACCCGGCTACCGTTAAACAGGCGCAGGTAGAGGAGTGGTCCGAGCGTGTGCGCCGCGGTGGTCGCTTCGGTGAGGCCCGGGTCCAGCTCTCCGGCTTCGATCGCCGCGGAAACGACCGCCCAGATCGGCCCGCGGCTGATGCCGGTGATGGCCGCGTGCATGTCCTGCATCTGCCTGTTGCCGGTGGACGCACGCTCCATCGCCGTGACGATGATCTCGTGCAGCTTGCCGCGCTGCAGGTTTCGCACGAACCTTGCCGTCTCGCGAACGAGATCGCCCCTGGTGTCTCCCGTCAGCTTGCCGACCGGGTTCGGCGACGGATAACTCAGGATCACGTCGACCAGCAGGTCTTCCACGGTGGGCCAGTGACGGTAGATCGTTGCCCTCGCGACGCCCGATCGCTCGGCGACCCGAACGTGCGTCACCTGGTTCCAGCCGTCCGTGAACAGGATGCGCGCCCCCGCGTCGAGCACCGCGGCGCGCGTGCGCGTTACCCGCGCATCCACCCTCCGGCTTGCTGTCTTCGCCTCCGCCACGACCGCGAGAGTAGCATGTGGAGCCGTCTCTCACCGTGCCATTAATGAGACAAGATGACCCAGAGTACGTTGTGTGGCATATTGCCTCGCCCAGGTTCGGAGACAGGCGCAGGGAGCAGCTCAGGGAGAACAGGGTCTTGCGCAAGCTCAGGGCTGGCGAAGCCGCGTTGGTCGCCAGCGGTCTGACCCACGCCGACGACATCGACGCATTCGGCCCTGCCGGATTCGATGGCGTCTGGCTGGAGGGAGAGCATGGCGGCGTCGATGCCGCGGACCTCGGGAATCTCACGCGGGCATGCGACCTCTGGGGGATGACCTCCGTGGTGCGCGTCAACAGGAACGATCAGGCACTCATCTACCGAACGCTCGATCGCGGCGCCCAGGCGGTCGTGGTACCGCACGTGGACTGCGCGGAGGAGGCGCGCAACGTCGTCGACGGCGGCAAGTTCCCGCCCCTCGGCCGACGCGGAATGTACGTCAGCCGCCAGGGTTACGGCGTCAGGGACTACCTCGACCGGGCCAACGACGAGACGCTCATGATCGCCCTGATCGAGGACATCGCCGCCTGGGAGAACCTCGACGAGATCCTGGCGGTGGAAGGGATCGGCGTCTACTTCGTCGCTCCGGCCGACTTCGCCGCTTCCATGGGGCAGCTTGGCAACGCCCGCCACCCGGATGTCCAGACCAAGCTCGACGACGCCCTGCACCGGATCGTGGACGCCGGACGTCACGCAGGAACGCTGGCGATGACCGACACCGTCGACCGGTATATCCGCATGGGTGTGCGGTTCTTTCTCACCCCTGCCGCGGCGTGGCTCTACACCGGCGCCCGGGCCTTCATCCGACGCGTCGACGAGGCCTTGCAGCCGTCGGAATAACGAGACAGATTGACTTATAGTGCGAATCAACGCATGTTCGCTGCAACACCGGGGGCTAGGAGCTTGCGCCGTAGAAGTTTCGCGCCAGCGAAACTTCCAACGCGACCGTCAGGTCGCGCTAGCATGACCCGCACGCTCGAAACGTTCCAGGCCTCGGAGGCCGGAGAGATCGCCGCCGCGTTGCGGCGCGACGGTGGCGCCGTGATCCGCGAACTGGTGGCCCCGGAGGTCGCCGATGCGATAGCCGAGGCCCTGGTCCCCCCATTGCGCGCACAGGAGCCCGGGGGCGAGAGTTTCTTCGGCGCTCCGACACGCGGCCTGGGCGACCTGTTCGTGCATGTTCCCGAGGTGGCCGAGCGCCTGCTGCTGAACGAGACCTTCCTCGAGGTGGCGGATGCAATCCTGCTGCCCCAGGCGCCCATGGCCGCCTCCGCGGCGCAGGCCCGGCCGTCGGCGACGTGGGAGGAGGGCCTGGACGAGGCTTTCTCCGACTACCTCGAGATGAAGCCGCGGGCGGCCCCCGTGCTCGGACCCAACTGCCATCACTATCGGCTGAACATCTCCGGCGCACGCCAGGTCTGCCCCGGGGCCGCAAACCAGTTCCTGCACCGCGAGATGGACACGTTCCGTCCGTTCCTCGAGCACGACCCGGACGGACCGGAGCGGGCCCTGGCGATCATCTGGGCAATTACCGACTTCACCCTCGACAACGGCGCCACGCGCATCGTGCCCGGCAGCCACCGCTGGCCGCGGGAGCGCGTAGCGGAAGAACACGAAGTTGCGCGGGCGGTGATGCCCAAGGGCTCCGCGGCCCTGTGGACGGGCAAGACGCTGCACGGCCTGGCCGCCAGCCGGGACGACTCGCGCACCTCCGTGACGTTCGTGTTCATGGCGAACTGGCTGACGACGGAGGAGAACCAGTTCTTCGCTGTCCCCCCGGAGGTCGCACGCGACCTGCCCGAACGCGCGCAGCAGCTGATCGGCTACCGCGCGAGCCCGGCGCTCGGCTGGGTGACCGACCGCGACCCCGACAACCTGCTGCGCGCTCCGGGTGCGCCTGACGGAGAGCCGGGATGAAGATCGACCGCCTGCCGGGCCCATTCGGCGCCGAGATCTCGGACGTCGACATCGCGACCTGCCCGGACGAAGACCTCGCCGCGATCCTCTCGGCCATCTACGACCAGCGGTTTGCCGTGATCTGCACGGGCGGCATGAACGACGAGGACCTCGTGCGCTTCGGCTACCGCTGCGGGACCCCGGTACGTTTCGACGAGGACGCCGAACCCCCGGAGATCCTGCACGTCACCAACGTGGGCGTGGACACGGCGAACTACGCCCGGGGCGCCGCGCACTGGCACACCGACCTGTCCTTCACGCCCGTCAAGGCCTCGTTCACGATGCTGTACTCGGTGGCCGCGCCCAGGGAGGGCGGCGAGACGCGGTTCTGCAACATGGCGGGGGCCTACGAGGCGCTGCCGGAGTCGACGCGGCGGGAGATCGAGGAGCTGACGGTGGAACACCGGCACGGCGTTTCGGTGAGCGCGCGGCCGGGAGACCACACCCCGATCCCGCCGGACGGTTGGGACGAGCGCACGACCGTGTTCCACCCGCTGGTGCGGCGCCACCCCGTCACCGGGCGCAAGACCCTCTACGCGATCACCGGCACCAGCCAGGGGATCGAGGGCATGGAACCGGCCGAGGCCGCCAGGCTCCTGAACACCTTGTGCGACCACACGTTCCGGCCGCCGTTCCTGACCAGTCACCGTCACCGCGTGCACGACCTCGTGATCTGGGACAACCCGACGACCATGCACAGCGCGACGCCCATCGGCGCCGCCACGGGCCCCGACGACACCCGGGTGCTCCACCGCATGAGCCTCTTGGGGAAGCCCTCCATCCCGATCCCCGCAGCCTGATCGAAGAGGAGGACCCGGATGCCGATCTCCCGCAAGCTGGCGCTCGACGACGCCCAGGTCGAGGATCTCATGACCACGACCTGGAACTGCCGCATCGCCACCCTCGGTCCCGGCGACCGCATCAACCTGACGCCCATGTGGTTCGCCTGGGCGGGGGAACGCGTCTATATCTACGGGCGCGGCCAGAAGGTCGTGAACCTGCGGCGCAACCCGGCCTGTTCGATCATCGTCGACCGCAACGAGCGCTTCCCGGAACTGCAGGCCGTCACGATGCAGGGCGCCGCCACGGTGCTGGAAGACGCGGCAGCCGAGGCGGCGGACCCGCACCTGGAGCAGGCGCGAGCGCAGTTCGGACGCAAGTACAACGGCGGACACGGTCAGCCCGCCGTGGACGACCCGCCGCCCAACACGGCGACGGCGCGCGGCGGCAACGCGCGCTGGATGGTGTTCGTGCCCGAGAAGCAGGTGACGTGGGACAACTTCAAGCTGGCAGGCCTCCGCACGCCGACCGCACGCTAAGATACGTGGCCCTGCAACCAGGGCCGTGAAATGAGCGCACCGGAGACCGCCCCCAAGTTCGAGTTCAACCAGCAAGTCGCCGACGGCTTCCTCACCAACCGCAGAAAATCCGGCGGACTCCACGACTTCCTGGGCTTCATGACCGTCGACGTCGGACCGGGCACCATGCAGGGACAGTTTACGGTACGCGACGAGTTCCTCACCCCCTTCGGCAACATGCACGGCGGCGTCCTCTCCGCTTTCTGCGACCACCTGCTCGGAACCGTCTGCTATCCCGTCATGCAGGACGGCCAGTGGGCGGCGACCACGGAGTTCAAGATCAATCTGACGCGCCCCGTTACGAAGGGCGACGTCGACGGCTACGCGACGATCGTGACCAAGGGACGCACCCAGGCGGTGGTGCGCATCGACGTGCACAACGCCGGCCGCCTGTGCGCCATGGCGCAGGGGACGGTCACGATCATGGATCCCAGATAGGCAACCTGCCGCGACCCCCAAGTGAATGCCCACCGACGACCACCGCCCGGTCGGCAAGGGTCTGGGCGCACGCGCATCGGGGACGATCTCGCACATGTCGAGGCGGCGTCCGACGCTTTTGCGGGGTTCCACGCCACCGTAACGTGGCGGGATGGACCACGATGCCGCCTGGAAACACCTGTTCGGCCTGCCCGTTACGGTGCGGCACCTGCTGCGGGGTTTCGCCGGCGCGGTCGCGGAACTGCTGGACCTCGACAGCCTGCGCCAACTACCGGCAAGCTGGGTCGCCGCCGACGGCGAGCAGCGCCACGGCGACGTCGCGTGGCGCGCGTGGTACAAGGACGGCTCGGGGCGTTCGCTGGTGCTGCTCATCGAGTTCCAGTCGACCGCGGACGCCGACATGGCGACCCGCGTGTTGCGTTACGAGGGCGCCGCCTTCCATGGGCTGCGGCGCAACCGGGCGCTCGACGCGGACGGCGAACTGCGATTGCTGTCCGTGGTCATCCACTCCGGGTCCGAGCGCTGGACGGCGCCGGGCGGCGCGAACCGGGTGGCGGTGACCGGCGACGGCGAGGTCGCTCCACGCGCGCCCTGCCGGTACCTGTTCCTTGACAGTCGGCCGTGGCCGCAAGACGATCTCGCCAGGGACAACGTCGTCGCCGCGGTGTTGTGGCTGGGCGGTGCGTCCTCGCCGACCGACGCCGGCCGGCGGCTGCGTGCCTTGGCGAACGGGTGGTCGGAGAGCGGGGACGTGGCGGCGGCCGAGGCGGTGCTCGACTGGCTCGGGATCCTGTGGCCGCGTCTGTTCCCCGATGCGGACGCCGCCGCGCCGACGGACTGGCGGCACGAGTTGCTGAACGAGGAGGAAGGGATGAGCACACTGGCGGAGCGCGTGAAGGAGTGGGAGGCCGATCTGCTGGAGCAGGGCATTGAGCGGGGCATCGAACGCGGCATTGAAGACCAGCGCGCCCTGTTGTGCCGTCAGGCCGAGCGCAAGTTCGGAGCACGGACCGCACACGAACTCGCGCGCCACCTGGCGGACGTGACGGACGCGGAAGGCCTCGCCCCGGTCGGCGAGTGGATCATCGACTGCGACGATGGCGCGGCTCTGCTCGAGCTGGCGAACGGCCTCGGCTAAGCAGGGTGTCCTACCCTACGCGATGATCGTGACCAAGGGACGCACCCAGACGGTGGTGCGCATCGACGTGCACAACGCCGGCCGCCTGTGCGCCATGGCGCAGGGCACGGTCACCATCATGGATCCCAGATAGGCGACCTGCCGCGACCCGCGAGTGAATGCCCACCGACGACCACCGCCCGGTCGGCAAGGGCCTGGTCGCACGCGAATCCGGGACGATCTCGCACATGTCGAGGCGGCGTCTGACGCTTTTGCGGGGTTCCACGCCACCGTAACGTGGCGGGATGGACCACGATGCCGCCTGGAAACACCTGTTCGGACTGCCCGTTACGGTGCGGCACCTGTTGCGCGGCTTCGCCGGCGCGGTCGCGGAACTGCTGGACCTCGACAGCCTGCGCCCAGTGCCGGCAAGCTGGGTCGCCGCCGACGGCGAGCAGCGCCACGGCGACGTCGCGTGGCGCGCGTGGTACAAGGACGGCTCGGGGCGTTCGCTGGTGCTGCTCATCGAGTTCCAGTCGACCGCGGACGCCGACATGGCGACGCGCGTGTTGCGTTACGAGGGCGCCGCGTTCCATGGGCTGCGGCGCAACCGGGCGCTCGACCCGGACGGCGAACTGCGATTGCTGTCCGTGGTCATCCACTCCGGGTCCGAGCGCTGGACGGCGCCGGGCGGCGCGAACCGGGTGGCGGTGACCGGCGACGGCGAGGTCGCTCCACGCGCGCCCTGCCGGTACCTGTTCCTTGACAGTCGGCCGTGGCCGCAAGACGATCTCGCCAGGGACAACGTCGTCGCCGCGGTGTTGTGGCTGGGCGGCGCGTCCTCGCCGACCGACGCCGGCCGGCGGCTGCGTGCCTTGGCGGGCGGGTGGTCGGAGAGCGGGAATGCAGCGGCGGCCGAGGCGGTGCTCGACTGGCTCGGGATCCTGTGGCCGCGTCTGTTCCCCGATGCGGACGCCGCCGTGGCGACGGACTGGCGGCGCGGGTTGCTGAACAAGGAGGAAGGCATGAGCACACTGGCCGAGCGCGTGAAGGAGTGGGAGGCCGATCTGCTGGAGCAGGGCATCGAGCGGGGCATCGAACGCGGCATTGAAGACCAGCGCGCCATGTTGTGCCGTCTCGCCGAGCGCAAGTTCGGAGCGCAGACCGCGCGGCAACTCGCGCGCCATCTCGCGGACGTGGCGGACGCGGAAGGCCTCGCCCCGGTGGGCGAGTGGATCATCGACTGCGACGATGGCGCGGCTCTGCTCGAGCTGGCGAACGGCCTCGGCTAGCAGGGTGTCCTACCCTACGCGACGATCGTGACCAAGGGACGCCCCCAGGCGGTGGTGCGCATCGACGTGCACAACGCCGGCCGCCTGCGCGCCATGGCGCAGGGCACGGTCACGATCATGGATCCGAGGTAGGCGACCCGCCGTGACCCCGGAACAGCGGTTTCGCTTCGACCTGGAGGGGTACGTCGTGGTTCCGGGCGTCCTGACCCGGAACGAGTGCGCGGAGCTGTCCGAACTCGCCGATCAAGCCTGGCCCCGAATGCCCGAGGACGGTCCGTACCGGCGCCTGGAGGCGTTCTCGCGCTGGGGAAAGCCGTTCCTCGACCTCATGGACCACCCGACGGTCCTGCCCCACCTGATCGAACTGCTCGGCTCGCGCATGCGCGCGGACCACGACTACACGATCTTCACGCAGGCGGGCACGGATCCCCATCGACTGCACGGCGGGCCCCGGCGCTACGAGACGGACCACTGGTACTACTACAGCGACGGGATCATGCGGAACGGCCTCACCGTCGCGACCTGGGCGCTCACGGATGTGGGTCCCGGGGACGGCGGTTTCGTCTGCATTCCAGGGAGCCACAAGACGAACTTCCTCCCCAACCTGCCGGACGACGTCCGCCGGCTGGAGCGCCTGCCCGACTACGTCCGCCAGCCACCCGTCCGCGCGGGCGACGTGCTGATCTTCACGGAGGCGCTGATTCACGGCAGCGCGCCATGGCGCGCCGGGCACGAGCGGCGGGCGCTGCTCTACAAGTACAGTCCTCCGCACTCGACCTGGCGAAAGGAGCCCTACGACATCGACGCGTACCCCGAGGCCACCGAGCGACAGCGGCGGCTCATGGCCCCGCCTTCGGTGGAGGACCATCCCCGCGTGCTGTCGCAGGCGCCGTTAGGGTGACCGGCCTTCCCGGTGTCGTTTGAACATGCCGCCAGGACGCCGACAAAAGGACGGAATGCAGGGGACCGACGCGGGCGCGAAAACGTTGCGCCTCATCGATTCGAGCGACGGAGCGCCGGCCGGCCAGCCCGGGACGGACATCGCCGCCCTGTACCGCGACGTGTTGCCGGAGCTCCTGAGCTTCCTCACGCGCAAACTCGGCAACCGCCGCGACGCGGAGGACATCGCTCAGGACGCCTTCGAGCGGTTCTGCCGCATGGCCGACACGGAAGACATCGCGAACCCCCGCGGCCTGCTGTTCGTGACGGCGTACCGACTGGCTCTCAACCACATACGAGACCGTCGCGCGCAGGGCGACCGCCACGCGTCGAAGCGCGAGAACACGGATGCCGCGGCGGACCCGAGCAGGATCGTCGATGATCGGGAGCGACTCGGCCGTGCCTGGCACGCGATAGCGCGACTGCCCGAGAAGACCTGCCACGTGTTCCTGCTGCATCGCTTCGAGGGACTCACGTACCGCGAGATCGCCGGCCAGGTGGGACTGTCGCAAAAGTCGGTGGAATACCATATGGGGCGCGCCTTGCGCAGCATCTCGCTCGCGCTGCACGGTTCAACAAGCGGGTACGAATGACCAGGACCGAGAACCCCGACGTACTGGAACAGGCCGTGGACTGGTTCGTCCGGTTGCGGGCCGGATCGGTCTCGACCGCCGATCGGCATGCACACGCGGAGTGGCTCGCGGCGAACACCGAGCACGCCCGCGTCTACGCATCGGTCGAACGGGACTGGCAAGAACTCGACGGCCTCGAGGACCGGGCGCGGTCCAGGCTGGCCCAGCTCAACCTGAGAGGCGCCCGCCGGCAACGGCATCGCGCCTGGGGAGTCGGCAGTCTCGCGACCGCCGCGGCCGCGCTGGTCGTTGTCGTCCTGCTCGTCCAGTTTGGCGAGCGGCCGACCGAACGGCGGTTCGAGACCGTCAAGGCCGAGCAGCGCCAGATCGCCCTGCAGGACGGCTCGCGGGTCCATCTCAACACCGACTCCGAGATCGACGTGCGATTCGCGGCGTCCGCCCGGGAGGTCACGCTGCGCAGGGGCGAGGGTTTTTTCGACGTCGGCTACGATCCCCGCCGCCCGTTCATCGTCCGCGCGGGCGGTAGCAGCGTGACCGCCGTAGGCACCCGTTTCGCCGTGCTGCTTGGCGGCGGGAACGACCTGACCGTCACCGTACTCGAAGGTCAGGTGGCGATCGCCCCGTCCGTCGGGTCCCTCGATACGTTTCCCCCGGGCACCGACGCCGCGGAGCCAGCCGGTGTGGAGCCGTCCCCGGGCCGCCTGTTCCTCGCGCCCGACCGACAGGCCCGACTGGGCCCGGACGGCAGCATCCGCGCGGTCGAGGTGGTCAATGCCGAGGACGTGACCGCGTGGCAGACAGGCAAGCTGGTGTTCGACAACGCTCCGTTGCGCGAGGTCGCGCGCGAGGTCTCGCGGTACACCTCGGGCGAGATCCGCGTCGCGTCGGGCGTGCCGGACCACCCCGTCACCGGCATCATCCAGATCCGCACTGCAGGAAACATGGCGGACCTGTTGTCCCGAGTCGTCCCCGTACGAGCCGTCGCCGAATCCACTGAGCTGACGATCCTCTACGACGCGCCCTGACCGACGCCCGACCATGCGCCTCCCACCGCGGCGAAAAAACCTGGCAGGGCGTCGGCCCTTAGGGTGTTCCGCCTGTCGCGTGTCGTTCCTGTCGTACGTGCTGGCCGTCCTCATTGCGACGGTCAATCCGGCGTACGCCGAAGGCAGCAGCGAATCTGAAGGGGACAACATGCACCAGCAGGCCGCGAACGCGACTGAATCGGCCCTTGCGAGGCCAGTCGACTTCCATATCACGGACACGGACGTGACGACGGCGCTGATCGCGTTCGGCGAACAGTCGGGGCTCTCCGTCCTCATCAGCGAGGATGCCCGCGACGCCTCGACCACCGGGCTCATCGGAACCTTCCCGATCACCAAGGCCCTCGAGCGCCTGCTCGAGGGCACGGGGCTCGAACACTCGATGGAGGGGACGGCCGTCATCGTCTCGCGACCCGCGGCGGCGGTGCACGGGGCGTCGGACTCCACGCGGGACCACGAGGCCCGCGGACAGTCGGACGGGCGGTCACCGCTTGCGGCGTTGGTCCGCAGGTCGGTCGCGGCGTTCGCCGCAGTGGTTGCCGCGGGGGGCACCCCGGCCCTGGCCGAGGCCGACGATCAGGCGGACAACGCCGGCGCCCAGGAAACCAGCGTCATCGAGGAGGTCATCGTCACCGCGAGAAAACGCTCCGAGAGGGCGCTCGACGTCCCGATCTCGCTCACCGTCCTTGACGAGACCACCATGCGCGACAACAGCGCGAGGAGCATATACGACGTTCTCGAGCTGGCTCCCGGAGTGAATCTCTCCGACGATACCGCCGGGGGAGCTCAACGCATCACGATCCGCGGGACGTCCACCACGTCAGGGTCGCAGTCGGTGGGCTACTACGTGGACGATGTGCCATTCGTCGGTCTGGTATTGCCGATCAACCCCGATGTGCGCGCATTCGATATCGAGCGCATCGAGGTCTTGAGGGGTCCGCAGGGCACCATTTTCGGCGATGGCTCCATGGGAGGAACCGTGCACATCGTGACACGCGACCCCGACCCATCGGCCTTCGGGATGCACGTGGACGCCTTCTACGGGAGCTTCGGTGACGGCACTACCAAGGGTGCCCGCGGGATGATCAACATTCCGCTGGTCCAAGACCAACTGGCGTTGCGCATGGTCGGCTTCGACGAGGACCGCGGCGGCTGGCTCGACAACGAGAACGAGGATGACGCCAACGACCGTGACGCCAGCGGTTACCGCGCCAAGTTGGCGTACACGCCCAGCGACTCGATCAAGATCGTTGCTACCGCCTGGCTGAACGAGGAACGCGGCTGGGATGCGGAAGACAGAGCGACCGACGACGGCACGATACCTCCAGGCGGTGCATTCGGCGAAACGGAGTATGACCGATACACGCTAGCCGCGACCGTGAACCTCGGCCCGGGCGAAGCCCTGTACGCCTATGGAACGACGGAATACGATCACCTTCTCACGATTCCCGCCTTCGCCGGCTTCGTCATTTTCGCGAACATCGGTGCAGAAATAGATACCCATGAGCTGCGTTACTCCGGGGCCGCAGATCGCTTCACCTACACCGCCGGCGTGTATTCCAGAGACGCAGAGGTTCCTTTCGGCCTGAAGTTCGTTGCGGACGGCATTCCGATCGTCGATACGGTGACCCTCCAGAACAACGAAGTCCGCGCCGTTTTCGGCGAAGTCGAGTACAGCTTGTCGGATGCCTGGGCCGCTGCCCTGGGCTTGCGCTATTCCCAGGAGGACCTCCACAATTTCGATACCCAGACCTTGATCGAAGCGCAAATCGACGCCGACTACCTGCTGCCGCGTTTCAGCCTCAGCTACCAGCCCAACGACTCCGCCATGTTCTATGGCAGCGTGGCGAAAGGCGCCCGTAGCGCGGTGCCGAACTTCACCGACGCGATCTTCCTCATCGATACCCTTGGGCTCCCGGTTCCCTACGAGCTGGTTCTGGATGCCGATTCGATCGTGACCTACGAGTTGGGTGTCAAGGCGGTCCTTGCGGAAGGCGCCTGGACCGTCGAAGCCGCCGTCTACTACAGTGACTGGGAGGACCTGTCGACAACGGTGCCCGTCGTTGGACTGGGAGGGCTGGTACTGCAGGTCAACACCGACGGCGCGGACATCAGGGGACTCGATCTCTCCACGACCTATGTCGCAGGCAACCTGACCCTGCACGCCGGGATGAGTTGGGTGGACAGCGAACAAAAGGCGGATGTCCCGAACACCGACCTGATGCAAGGCGATACCTTGCCCGAGGTCGCCGAGTTCATGGCCAACGCGCACGCACACTACGGCTGGCCGCTCGTGGGCTCCTTCGAGGGCTTCAACGGCATGGCGCGGCTGGGCATTCGACACGCCGGAGAGCGCGAGGACCTCACCAGCCTGGCAAACCTGCCGGGCGATGCAATGACGATGGTCGACGCGCGGCTCGGCATCGAAAACGACCGCCTGGGGGTCTACCTGTTCGGCACCAACCTCACGGATGAAGACGGCGCCCTGAAAGCCAGGGGGGTGGCGTCGAGCTTCGCAGCCACGCGGCCGGTCCCACGGACGTTCGGCATCGAGGTGAGTGTCAGGTACTAGGAAGCCTCGGAACGACCTGCCTCGAGTTCTCGCGCAGGTTTTTCATGACGCACAGCGCGGGCAGGAGTCACCATGACTGCAAGGATCGATAGTTCACGACTCCAGACGCTGAAACAGCGTGAAGAAACACGCTACCTCGCGGAACGCCCGAAATCGGTGGCATTGTACGAGAGGGCAAAGGGCTCTCTGTTCGCAGGTGTGCCCCACACCTGGATGAACGACTTCATGGGCCGTCTTCCCCTCTTTATCGAGGAGGGCAGGGGAGCGTACGTGACTGACGCTGACGGTCATCGCTACCTGGACCTGCTTGGAGCCGACCATGGAGCGATATTTGGACACTCGCCGAAAGCCGTGGCCGATGCGGTAGCCGATCGGGTGCAGCGAGGCGTCATGTTCACGCTTCCCTCGGCGGACGCCATCTGGGTCGGGGAGGAATTGGCACGCCGTTTCGGCCTCCCGTACTGGCAGATTCACATGACGGCCAGCGATTCGAACAGGACCGCGATCAAGATAGCCCGCGAGATCACCGGACGGAACCTGGTCCTCTGCTTCAATGGTTCCTATCACGGTACCGTCGACGAGACGTTGGTCACCGTCGTGGACGGCAGGATGATCACCGACCCCTATGGCGGCGCCTCGTACGGGATAGGGGCGCTACCCGACCCCGAGTCAAGGACGCGCGTGGTCGAGTTCAACGACCTCGACGCATTGGAGCAGGCATTGTCCCCTCGGGATATCGCCTGTGTCCTCACCGAGCCCGCGATAGCGCAAATGTCGGTCTACCCCCCCGATGCAGGGTTTCATGAAGGGTTACGAGAGCTGACGCGTCGCTTCGGTACCCTGCTCCTCATCGACGAGACCCACAACATCGTTGCCGGCGCGGGAGGGTTTACTCGGCTCTGGAACCTCGAGCCGGACATTTTTGTCCTGGGCAAGGGGATCGCCAGCGGCATCCCCGCCTCTGTCATGGGGCTCAGTCAGGAGGTTGCCGACAAGGCCTTGCCCCTGTTCGAGAAGAAGTTCGTGCAAGGCATCGGAACCACGCTGTCCGCCAATGCACTGGCGGTTTCCGCACTGAAAGCGACTCTGGAGCATGTCATGACGGAGTCGGCATACGAGCGGATGACGTCCGGCGCGGAGCGGATGGCCGATGGCATGGACAAGACGATAAAGGCCGCCGACCTGCCATGGCGCGTGGATTGTCTTGGCTGCAGGGTGGTACTCCGCTTCTCCCAAGCCGTACCGAGGAATTTTGCTGAACAGAGGGCGGAACGAAGCGGGTTGCAGGGGCTGGCCGAAACGGGCATGTACTTCCATACGTTCTATGCCAATCGAGGCATCCTCATTCCACCAGGCTTCTTTGCATTGATCTCGCCGGAAGT
Organism: Pseudomonadales bacterium; assembly: GCA_963664635.1. GTDB lineage: Bacteria > Pseudomonadota > Gammaproteobacteria > Pseudomonadales > Azotimanducaceae > VXNE01. The sequence goes on from OY761542.1 coordinate 4,928,789, forward strand.
CACGGATGAGGATATCGACTTCCACAACAAGGTGTTTGGTGAGTGCGTGAGCGAGCTGGTCGGATAGGACGCGTCCTTACCGCACCGGCGCCGGGTGTGACGCCTCAAGCCATCAGCCACCGTAACGAGTCGGCAAAGATCGCGCCGCCATGGTACGGGCTGTGGCCGCCCTCGCCGAAGACGTAACGGTAGTCATACCCCGCGTACTCGAGCGCCGAGGCCATCCGCCGGTTCGCGAGGGGCCAGTTGCCGAAGATGATGTCGAGGTCGCGCGCCCCGCTCTGCAGGAACACCCGCAGGGGCTTCCTGGGCGTCGACCGGATGAGATACGGATAGTTGTGCCCGCCGCGGATGTTCACGAAAGACCCCACGTGGGAGAGCACCCGGCCGAACGCGGACGGATCGTGCCAGGCCGCGTTGAACGCGCAGATGCCCCCGCTCGAGATACCGCAGATCAGGCGCCTCGCCGGGTCCTCCGGGAACCGCACGCCGACCTCCGACGCTACGAACGGCAGGAGTTCGTCGGCGAGGAACCGGACGTGCGCAGGGGTGACGCTGTCGTACTCCATGCTGCGATTGATCGAGGCTTCGTCCTCGGTCATCCCCGCGCGTCGGCCCGGCATGACGAACACCGCGACCGTCGGCGGCAGTTCCCCCGCATGGATGAGGGAGTCGAGCACCGCCGGGGCCCGCACCGGACCGTTCGGATCGAGGTACACATCACCATCCAGGAATACCATCAGCGAAGGCGCCGTCACGGACTCCAGTTGCTCCGGCGCGTAGACCCAGACGTCGCGGACGGTCCCCTGGTAGGTCCGGGTCCCCTCCCAACGGAGGAACTCGCGCACGGCGCCGCGCGGAACGTCCGGCCCCGGAAGCGCCTCGGGACACGGGTGGTACTGCCGGTCCCCCGGCACGTCCAGCGCTTCGAGCGCCTCCATGTTGGACCGGCCGTTCACCTCGGCGCGCAGGCCCTGGTCCAGGAAGGACTTGTCGAGTCCCAGGCGCAGGTAGTCTTCGACATCCATCGCCAACGCCGGCACGCTCGCCGCCGCCAGCGCACCCACCAACCTCCGCCTCGTGATCCCGTTCCTCATGTCGCTTCGTATCCCCCGCCAAAACCGGCTCCCCGCGATTCTCGCACCGACGGGACTTCGCCGAAACCGCCGGAATGGCCCCAGCGATGAAGAGCCGCCGACCACTGCCCTTAGCGCCTAACCCTTAGGAGCCCCGCCCATGTTTCAAGGATTCCTGGCAAGGAAATCTCGCGAGAACCTGGACACCTTGGCCGGCGAAATCGGCCACGGGCTCTCCAGCGTGACCCTGGGGCTCGTTTCTCCCAGGACAGAAAAGAAAATGTACTGGTGGGGCGTCCCCAGTCTTGGCCTCATGGGCGTGAGTGACTTTCTCACGCTGTTCCTGCTCTATTATTACAATCAGATTCTCGGGCTATCGGCCGTGCTCGCCGGGCTCGCGTTGTTCATATGCGTTGTCTTCGACGCGATTTCAGATCCCGTAATCGCCTACTGGTCCGACAGACATAAAGGCGAATTCGGCAGACGAGTACCCTTCATGTTCATCGGGATCCTTCCGATGACCCTTTCCTGCCTCGCTCTCTTTGTCTTCCACCTCGGTGACGCACAGTGGATACTGTTTGCGCAACTGACAATCCTGATGTCCATCTTCCAGGTCGCCAATACGACCTTCGCCGTGCCGAGACTGGCCCTTGGCGTGGAACTCTACAAGGACTACTCAAAAAGGAATCGACTGCTCGGCACCGATCGGATCTTCGAGATCTCCGGAACCGCCCTCTGCGTATGCCCGATCCTGTTTCTCATGCCCGATTGGGATCAGGCACACCTTTATCCCTGGGCAGCCCTTTGGGTCTGCTGTCTCCTGGGTTGGTCTCTTTACCTGGGGACAGTGAAGCTGAGTGCAGTCGAGAAGAACCTGCTTGAGCTGGACCGAACCGGAAAAGCCTCGGACTTCTCCTTTCCGATGTTGATACGGGAAATCAAGTCGCTAATCTCCAATCGCAACTGGATGACCCTGCTCATCGCGTTTCTCTTCTTCAGCGTCAACGGTGGCATTCAGACCAGCGACCAGGTCTACCTGAACAATCACCTGTATCAATTCGACCCCAGGGATCTCTTTTGGGCGACCCCCCTGCAACTAGCCGGAGGCGCCGTCGCCGCTTTCCTGACCTGGCGCATCGCGAAAGGAAGGAACAAGCGCAACCTCGTCCTGATTTCCAGCGGGCTGAGCTTCGTGGTTTCCCAGCTACTGATCGGGCTGATGGCCATGGACTACTACCTGGGCTACAGCCTGGTACCCGATGCCGGCGGGGGGGTTCTGAGTCCCTTGTGGTGGATCTGGGCGTTTCACGGTTGTCTCAACGGCGCCATCTGGACTTTCTTCATGATCCTGGTGGTGTCGATGTTTGCCGACGTCGTAGAGGAGCATCAGGCGTCGACCGGGCCGAGATCGGACGGCCTTGTCCTTGTGGGGCGCAATTTCGTCACGAAGTTGGTCGCGAGCGTCGGCGTTCTGCTCGCCGGATTCATGATCAACTGGGCAGGATTCGACGATGCCGCCACTGCTCAGTCGAAAGAGGTGGCGGTCTACAAGTTCGTGGTCATCAAGATCGCCGTCACTGCCGTGTTGATTCCCATGGCGGTGTTTTTCCTGGCCCGATACTCCCTGACTGAAGAGCAGCATCGGGCCAATCTCAGGACGCTGGGCTACGAAAAGTAGGTTGGGCTATCGACGGTACTTGAGAGGCAGAGCGCGGTCCGCCCCGGCACCCGGGGCTGCATCCTGGATGCAAGCCACCGCGCCGGTCTTCACGGAGGCCCTGATTTACGGCGCGGCGGCGCTACAAGTAGAATCGTAGAATCTTCCGTACTCCACCTGGCGCAAGGTATCCTATGAGATCGGCGCGTACCCCGACGGCACCGAGTGCCGGCGACTCACGGACCCGCTCTCGGTCGGGTCATCCCCCGGTACCGCACGAGCCGGAGGGCCCGTGACGGAAACGCTCCCGCCACCGTTGGCGAACGAAGGAGACAATCATGAACACAGGCAAGACGGCCGGAGTCCTCGCGTTGCTGGTAGCGCTGTTCTCGACGACTGCGGCGAGCGGGCAGGAGACGGGCAACGCCGCCGATGGCGGCGTCGCGAATGATGCGTCGGCGGATCCGGCCGGCGTGATCGAAGAGATTGTCGTCACGGGCCTGCGGCGACAGTCGACCGTCCAGGACGCGCCGGCCGCGATCTCCGCAATCGGCGCGGGTGAACTTCAGGACCGCGGCATCGTCAGTCCGGACGATCTCAAGTTCGCCGTGCCCAGCATGAACTTCACGCAGGTCTTTTACCAGGCGAACATCTCCATCAGGGGCATCGGCGCCTTCAACGGCCAGCCGGGCGTTGCCCTGACCACCGACGGGATCTACCAATCCCGCGACTCGTCAGCCCAGTTGTCCACCCTGGATCTGGCGAGAATCGAAGTCTTGAGGGGACCCCAGGGAACCCTTTACGGCCGCAACTCCGTCGGCGGCGTCGTCAACTACATCACGGCGGCCCCCTCGCCAGACCCGAACGGCTACGTGCGACTTGGGCTGTCGGAGTACGAGGAGTGGACCGTGGAGGGTGCCTATGGCGCCCCGATCTCCGCCAACACGCGCTTCCGGGCCGCCTTCGGCGTTGCCGACAAGGGAGAGGGGTTCACCAGAAATCTCAGCGCCGGCTCCCACGAACTCGGCGTGGGCGAACGGCAAGCCTTCCGGCTCAAGGTGGACTCCGATCTGCACGACGCGCTGAGCGCCGGCCTCATGCTGGCCACCACTGCTACCGACGGCGTTCCGGCACCCTACGTGTGGCTGGAGGACGTACGCCAGGTCAGCGTGATCCCGAATCACGACGACCCCCTCACCATTCACCCCCGCAAGGCCTACCAGACGGTGGATCAATACTTCGGGCGCACACGGAGCGAACAGGAGTATCGCGTCGCCGCGCTGACGCTCAATCTCGACACGGCTTTCGGGACCATCAAGTCCATCACGGCCCACCAGGAATACAATCTCGATGCGGCGCAGGATCGGGACAGCCTTGAGTTCGACTACGTCAGCCAGAGTGGCGAAGACAACGCGAAGACGCTTACGCAGGAGTTGAGCCTCAACGTAGTGAGCGAGCGCATGAACCTGATCGTCGGCGCGTTCTACATGAATGACCGTCAGAGCCGCGAGGACCACTATCACTTCGACCCTGCAGTCCCGGTCTTCCCGGGCGAGGCGCGCCTGGATTACGACCTGCCCCAGGCCGACACCGTGTCCAGGGCGGTTTTCGCCGACGTCACTTTCGACGTGGGAGAGCGTTCGGAGGTGAGCCTCGGGGTCAGACGGACGGAGGACGAGTGGACCGCCCGGCAGAACAACAGCCTCTTCCTCTACGCCATCGGCGGTGGACCGGGTACCTGTGTGCGCGAACTGGAAGAAGACTACTCGTCCACCACCGTCCGGGCGGCCTATCAGTACAGTTTCGACAACGGCAACACGGTCTACGCCGCGTACTCCGACGGCTACAAGGCCGGAGGCGTCTCTTTCTTCGCTTGCGATCCTCCTTACAATCCCGAGGAGGTCGAGTCGACGGAAATCGGCTTCAAAGGTGCCCTCGGCGAGCGAACGTCCGTCAATGCCGCCGTGTTTCAGTACGACTACACGGACTTCCAACTCCTCCAGGTCATCGGTGTCCGGGCGATCATCACGAACGCGGGCGGCGCGGAGTTGACCGGCGTCGAGGTGGAGTCTGTCACGGAGATCAGCGACCGGCTGTCGCTCTCGACCGGGTTCAGCTACATCGACTCGCAGTACAAGGACTTCGTGAATTTCAGCGGCTTGGCGCCCCAATTTGGCTTTCAGCAGTTGAGGGGGAATCCGTTGAACCACGTTCCCGAGGTCAGTCTGAATCTCGGCATCCGATACGCACTCACCCTCGCCTCCGGGCACGCACTCAGCTACCGGCTCGATGTCGCCTACCGGGACGACACCAGCTTCAGCGAGTTCGACGAGGACAAGGGCGGGTACGTGCAGGACGCCTATACCGTCGTGGACCTGAACGTGGTCTGGGAGAGCGCCGGGGGCGCCTGGCGGTCGCGGTTCTTCGTCAAGAACCTGACCGACGAGGACTACGTCTCCGGCTACAACTCCGGCGCCTTCAACGGTGGGAAGTTCGGCGCGTGGGGCAATCCGCGCGTCATGGGCGTCGAGGTCCAGCGGAACTTCTGACCCGGACCGGGCAACCCGCCCCCGGGTCACGCCATCCCCCACCCCCAAACTGGTGGAAGCCCACGAACACAAGCATCCACCTTGGAGATCGAGCGTGCCAAGTGCTTCCTCAACGGTCAGGTCGTGATGTCGCGCCACGCAGTTCCGTCCGAATAGCAGCCCCGTCACCCGAGGTGCGCTTCCGTACGTCGAAGTCGAGCGCGCGGTTCAGCGCGTAGGGCAGCCCCGGTGCCTCGGGCCGGTTCAGGACGACCCGCCGGCCGTTCGCTTTCGAGCATCCGTCTCTTCCCTTGGGGGGAAGTCAGTCCGCCTCGGCGGTCACCGGGTCGATCATGCGCTTGACCATCGTGACCTCGCTCGCCGGGAAACCGCTGCGCTCGGCATGCTCGTCGATGAGTTCGGGGTTGTCGGCGATGTAGATGCAGAAGGTCTTGTCGCCGGCGACGTAGGAGTGCTCCCACTGGATGTTCTTGTTCTCGGCCTTCATCTCGGCCAGCACGCCGTTCGATTTCTGCGATGCCTCGCGCAACGCGTCGCGCTCGGCGGAACCGATCTCGGGGATGTCTCTCTCGATCACGTACCTGGGCATGGAAGCTCCTCCGGACTGTTGGTGTCACTCGACACGGGCGAGCCGGGGAGCCTACGCTAGCCGCGATGCACGCGCCACACCGGGTCATCGACGTCCACGCTCATGCCGTCCTCGAAGCCGGGTTCGGCGTGGCGGGCCGGCACGGGCCCGAAGTCGGCGTGCACAACGACGGAGTTTCGTTCTTCCGCATCGGGGATTTCCGCATGCCCATCGTCTATCGGGGGACGGTGTTCATGGACGTGGGCAAGCGCCTCGAACTGATGGACCGACTCGGTATCGACCTGCAGTTGCTGTCTCCCAACCCGCTGACCTTCTTCCATGGCATCGAGCCGGATCTCGCGCTCCGTTTCTGCCGCGTACACAACGACGCCATGGCCGAGCTGGTATCCCGCTATCCCGGCCGGCTCCTCGGATCGGCGGCGCTGCCCATGCAGGACCCGGACACGGCCGCGGGGGAGCTCACGCGGGCGGTACGCGAACTCGGCCTCGTTGCGGCCTACGTCGGCACCGACTACCCGTTTCCGCTGGACGACCCCAGCCTGGACGACCTCTACCGCACCTTCGTGAGGCTCGACGTGCCGCTGTTCCTGCACCCGTCTTCCACCGGCGGAGCGGGACTCCCGGCGGACGCGAGGCTGCGGCGCTTCGATCTCGAGCTGATCGTGGGCTACGCCTACGACGAGTCCCTCGCGGTGGCGTCGCTGGTCTTCGGCGGGGTGCTGGAACGCCATCCGGCCCTCGACATCTGCATCTCCCACGGCGGCGGCGCCCTGCCGTTCCTGTTCGGGCGCTACGAGGGCATCGCCCGCACGCGGGGCTGGGCTCCGGACTCGGTCCGGCAGAACGGCTTCCGGCACGAGGTCCGCAAGCTGTGGTTCGACGCGCACGTCGAGGGGCAGGGAGCACTCGACCTGCTGATCGAAGCGGTCGGCCGGGACCGGCTGGTCTACGGCACGAACTTCGGCGGCTGGGACACCCCGGACGAGACCTCCGACTTCGATGCGAGCCTGGCACCGAACGCGGAGAAGCTGCTGCGGCTCCCAGGTTCCCGGGCGGCAGACGCGTAGCCGCCACACGATGCCGACAGCCGGACGTTGCCACCCTGCAACCCGCCCACGGTCGCCAACCAACGCCCGAACGCGTACATTGCGGCCCCACAGACCGTCCTGGGGCGTCAACGAAGATCGTGACGACAGGCGCCGACGATCAGCGCGCAGGACGATAGCCCAGGAAGGCATGTGAAGCTCGAAGATCTCCAGGCCAACGCCGTGGTCCGCGGTGTCCTGCCCGACGAACTCGCGACGGTCGTCGGCGTGCAGTGGTTCGGCTCCGAAGCGCTCGAGCTGACCTACAAGTCCCCCGCCGGCAAGGTCGCCAACCAACTCCTCTACCGCCACGACGAGCCCGAACTGGACATCGTCGAAGTCGGCCGGCCGTGGAGTTTCGACGGCGACGGTGCCCTGTTCCGCCTGGTCTCCGAGGCGCACCGAATCCGCCTCGCACATCTCTTCGACCCTGTGCTCGCCGTCCACACCTCAGTGGTCGACCCACTACCGCACCAGATCACCGCTGTGTACGAGTCCATGCTGCCGAGGCAGCCTCTTCGCTTCCTTCTGGCAGACGATCCCGGAGCTGGCAAGACAATCATGGCGGGCCTGCTCATCAAGGAGCTGATCGCCCGCGGGGATCTTCAGCGCTGCCTGGTGGTCTGCCCCGGCAGCCTCGCCGAACAGTGGCAGGACGAGCTGTATCGGCGATTCCAACTGCCGTTCGAGATCCTCACCAACGACAAGCTCGAGGCCGCTCGCACAGGCAACTGGTTCCTGGAGACAAACCTTGTCATCGCCCGGTTGGACAAGCTCTCCCGTAACGCAGACGTCCAGGACAAGCTGCAAGCGCCCGATGGCCGCTGGGACCTGATCGTGTGTGACGAGGCCCACAAGATGTCGGCGACGTTCTTCGGGGGCGAGGTCAAGTACACGAAGCGCTACCGCCTTGGGCAACTGCTCTCGAGCCTCACCCGCCACTTTCTGCTCATGACGGCTACCCCGCACAATGGGAAGGAAACGGACTTCCAGTTGTTCATGGCACTCATCGACGGCGATCGATTCGAGGGCCGTTTCCGCGACGGCGTGCACGCCGCCGATGTCTCCGATCTGATGCGCCGCATGGTGAAAGAAAAGCTGCTCAAGTTCGACGGTACGCCGCTGTTCCCCGAGCGCATCGCGTACACCGTGCCCTACCAACTCTCGCCAGCAGAAGCCAGTCTCTATAGGGCGGTCACCGACTACGTGCGCGAAGAGTTCAACCGCGCCGAGGCGCTGGAGAACAACAAGCGTGCCGGCACCGTCGGTTTCGCATTGACGATCCTGCAGCGCCGGCTGGCGTCTTCGCCCGAGGCCATCCATCGGTCATTGCGGCGCCGCCGCGAACGGCTCGAGAGCCGACTACGGGAACTTGAGGTGCTGCGGCGGGGCGGCTCTCCGGCAACAGACTTCGCGGCTGCAGGATCAGAGTTCGATCTTGAGGACATCGAGGATCTCGACGAAGCGCCCGAGAGCGAGGTCCTGGCCGCAGAAGACGAGTTCCTAGATCGCGCGACGGCGGCACGGTCCATCGCGGAACTCGAAGCAGAGATCGATACTCTCCGGAGACTGGAACGCACGGCGCTCCAAGTACGCCGAAGCGGTTCCGACACCAAATGGCGGGAGCTGGCGAGCCTGCTGGCCGAGATCTTCACTGCCCACGGGCTCCCCGGTCAGGTGGCGGAGCCGGATACCCCCTATCTCGTCGGGGAGATCCCGCAGCCGACGTCGTCGCCGCAGCAGAAGCTGGTCTTGTTCACCGAGCATCGGGATACGTTGAGCTACTTGCAGGAACGCATTGCGACACTTCTCGGCCGTGCCAATTCCACGGTCACGATCCACGGCGGCATGGGCCGCGAGGATCGACTCAAGGCGCAGGAGGCATTTCGGCACGACCCAGAAGTGCAGGTACTGCTGGCGACCGATGCCGCCGGCGAAGGCATCAACCTGCAACGCGCGCACCTGATGGTGAACTACGACCTGCCCTGGAATCCCAACCGTCTGGAGCAGCGGTTCGGGCGGATTCACCGCATCGGTCAAACAGAAGTGTGTCACCTCTGGAACCTCGTGGCCGACGACACGCGCGAGGGCGACGTGTATCGAAAGCTCCTCGACAAGCTGGAGCAGGCGCGCCAGACCCTGGGCGGCCAGGTGTTCGACGTACTCGGCAAGCTCCATTTCGAGGGGCGTCCCCTGCGTGAACTCCTGGTGGAGGCGATACGGTACGGCGAGCAACCGGAGGTGCGGGCGCGCCTCACCACCGCACTCGACAACACGCTCGACCGCAGCAAGCTCCAGGATCTGCTGGAAGAGCGCGCGCTCGCCCAAGACGCCATGGACGCCAGCCGCGTACACCGCATCCGCGAGGATATGGAACGGGCCGAAGCACGTCGACTGCAGCCCCACTACGTCGAGTCATTCTTTCGGGAAGCGTTTCAGAACCTCGGTGGCGCCGTCAGGCAGCGCGAGCCCCGTCGCTACGAGATCACCCACGTGCCGGCACCGGTGCGAAGCCGGGACCGGCTCATCGGAATCGGCGAACCCGTGCTGGCCCGCTACGAGCGCATCGCGTTCGACAAGTCGCTGGTCGCGCCCCCCGGGCAAGCGTTGGCGGCTTTCGTTTGTCCCGGGCACCCCTTGCTCGACGCCGTCATCGACCTGACTCTGGAGCGGCACCGCGACTTGCTGAAACGTGGCGCCGTGTTGGTGGACGACCGCGATGTGGGCACCGCGCCCCGCGTGTTGTTCTATCTGGAACACGCCATCCAGGATGCCGGCGTGACGCGCACCGGAGAGCGCCGGACGATATCCAGGCGCATGCTGTACGTGGAACTCGACGCCGAAGGCACGGCGCGGCACATGCACTATGCACCGTATCTCGACTACCGGCCGCTCGCTGAGGACGATCCCGCGACGGAACGGATCCTCGACCACCCGGCGTGCGTCTGGATCGACCGCGACATCGAGAGGAGCGCGCAGAGCTACGCCGTCGCCAAGGTGGTCCCGGAGCATCTCGCCGAGGTGCGCGACGCCAAGCTGGCGCTCCTTGCCAAGACCGAAGCCGCCGTGAAGGACCGTCTCACCAAGGAGATCACTTACTGGGACCACCGGGCCGAGCAGCTCAAGGCGCAGGAACAGGCCGGCAAGACCGGCGCCCGCCTCAATTCCGGCGAAGCCAGAAAGCGCGCCGACGATCTTCAGGGACGGCTGCACAGGCGGCTCGAGGAGTTGCGGCTCGAAGGGCAGATCTCGCCGTTGCCACCCGTCGTAGTCGGCGGAGTGTTGATAGTCCCGAAGGGGCTCGTCGATGAGATCACCGGGCGCGAAACCGGTGCCGGGACAACGCCGGTCGATACCCAGGCATCGGCAGCCCGAGCACGTGACATCATCATGGAAGTCGAGCGGGGTCTCGGCTACGAACCCACCGATCGTGAATTCGAGAAGCTGGGCTACGACATCGAAAGCCGCGTACCGCAGACTGGGAAGCTCCGCTTCATCGAGGTCAAAGGGCGCGTCAGCAGCGCCGCGACCATCACCGTGACGCGCAACGAGATCCTGTACTCTCTGAACAAGCCCGAGGACTTCATCCTGGGCATCGTGGAGTTCCTGGAAGGCGACGCGCGACGGGTCCACTATGTTCGTGAGCCCTTTCAGCGTGAGCCGGACTTCGGAGCGAACAGCGTCAACTACGACTTCGCGGAGTTGCTCGCGCGAGCGAAACCGCCGTCATGAGGCCCTAGGCATGGAATCGAGGACGTCATGACCACCATGAAGAAGCTAATCGAGGTGGCATTGCCCCTTGACGCGATCAACCGGGCATCCGCGCGAGAGAAGTCGATCCGACACGGCCACCCCAGCACCCTGCACCTGTGGTGGGCGCGCCGACCATTGGCGGCAGCCCGCGCGGTCATCTTTGCACAGATGGTCGATGACCCGTCCGAATATGTCGACGTGCTGCTGTCGGATCCGAAGGCCAAGCGCGCCGCGCAAAGGGAACTCAACAAACGCCTCGCGGCGCATGCGGCAGGGCGGGCCTTGGCCGATGACGAAGTGGGCGAGGATCCCGAGCCGGTTCTAGCGGAAGTAATCGCCGAACAGGAGCGAGACCGGCTCTTTGCGATCATTGAGGACCTAGTGCTCTGGGAGAACACCACTAACGAAGAAGTACTGCAGCGAGCCCGGGACGAAATCTGGCAGAGTTGGCGGCGTGCGTGCGCCGAGAATGCCGGCCAGCCCCGCGCCAGCGAACTGTTTGATCGCCACAAGCTGCCTGGATTCCATGACCCGTTCGCCGGCGGTGGCACGTTGCCGCTGGAGGCGCAACGACTAGGCCTCGCAAGCTACGCCAGCGACCTGAATCCGGTGGCGGTGCTGATCAACAAGGCGATGATCGAGATTCCGTCCAAGTTCGCCGGGAGGCCGCCGATAAACCCGGAATCGCGGCAGGACAAGGACTTGGTCACGACGGAACGGACAGGGGCGCACGGCTTGGCCGCAGACGTGCGGTACTACGGTCAGTGGATGCGGCACGAGGCGGAGAAGCGGATCGGATGGCTCTACCCGGAGGTCGGGGTGACGGCAGAGATGGCGCAGGTACGGCCAGACCTCAAGCCCTATGTAGGCCAGACGCTCACAGTGATCGCCTGGCTATGGGCGCGCACCGTGAAAAGTCCGAACCCGGCCTTTGCGAACGTGGATGTCCCGCTTGCATCGACGTTCATGCTCTCGACCAAGAAGGGGAAGGAGGCGTATGTCGAGCCGCTGATCGAGAATGCCGGCTACAGCTTTGCGGTGAAGGCGGGCAAGCCGCAAAACGCCCACCTAACGAAGGCGGGGACCAAGCTCTCTCGCGGCGCAAACTTTCGGTGTTTGATGTCCGGAACCCCGATCGATGGCGACTACATCAAGGGCGAAGGGAACGCCGGCCGAATGGGCGCACGGCTAATGGCTATCGTGGCAGCAGGCAATCGGGGCCGCGTTTATCTGTCGCCAACGCCGGCACATGAGGACGCCGCGCGGAAGGCAAGGCCAGACTGGAAGCCGGATGTGAAGTTCCTTCAGCAAGCACTCGGCTTTCGGATCGGCAACTATGGTATGGAGAAGTGGAGCGACCTCTTCACCTCCCGCCAGCTCGTCGCCTTAACGACACTCTCGGATTTGGTGCACGACACTTGCGAACAAGCGCGGCAGGATGCCCTCACTGCCGGAGTCTCCGACCATGGCAAGGTACTGCGCGACGGCGGCACAGGCGCCACGGCATATGCCCAGGCCGTGGGCGTGTATTTGGCGTTTGCACTGTCAAAAGTCGCTAACATCGGCTCGTCAATCGCCTCTTGGATGAATGATCGTGGTGCCTTTCGGGAGACATTCGCACGACAGGCGATCCCAATGGTTTGGGACTTCGCGGAGGCTAACCCGTTTGCGGGTACCGGCGGGAGTTTGGGCACGGCTCTCAACAAAGCCGTCATGGTAATCGAATCGCTTCCTTCACCGGCCCACAACGCCGGTGTGGCCACCCAACTGGACGCGGCAGCGCAGACGGTAAAGGCTAGCAAAGGCAAGGTAGTGTCCACCGACCCTCCATACTTCGATAATATCGGTTACGCCGACCTTTCAGATTTCTTCTACGTCTGGCTGCGTCGCACGTTGAGATCATCGTTCCCAGGTATCTTCGCGACGCTCGCGGTTCCCAAGTCCGAAGAACTGGTTGCCACGCCTTACCGACACGGGGGTAGGACGCAGGCAGAGTCGTTTTTCCTTGGCGGCATGACGCGTGCGATGCAGCGTTTATCTGAGCAGGCACACCCGCATTTCCCAGTGACGATCTATTACGCTTTCAGGCAAGCGGAGAGGAAGAGCGAGACCGGCACGTCAAGCACCGGATGGGAGACGTTCCTTGACTCGGTCATTCGCTCTGGATTTGCTATCACCGGAACTTGGCCCATGCGGACCGAGGGTGAGGGTAGGATCAGAGCGAAGGACTCCAATGCACTCGCCACTAGCATCGTCTTGGTCTGTCGCCAGCGCCTTGTCGACGCACCCGTTGCTGCGCGACGCGAATTCGTCACCGCGCTCAAAACCGAGCTACCGACGGCGCTTGCCCACTTGCAGCGCGGTAACATTGCCCCCGTCGACCTCGCCCAAGCCGCCATCGGCCCGGGCATGGCGGTCTACACGCGCTACGCCAAGGTGCTCGACACCCACGGCGAGGCCGTGCCGGTACGGGATGCGTTAGCACTGATCAACCAAACCCTCGATGAAGTGTTGGCCGAGCAGGAAGGCGACTTCGACGCCGACAGCCGTTGGGCCCTCTCCTGGTTCGAGCAGTCCGGCTTCGACGACGGCGAGTACGGCCTTGCCGAAACGCTCTCCAAGGCGAAGAACGCCAGCGTATCCGGTCTGGTCGAGGCGGGGATCGTCGCCTCGAGTGGCGGAAAAGTCCGACTGTTAAAGCCACAAGAACTGCCAGACGACTGGACGCCTGCCACCGACCCGAGACTGACCGCTTGGGAAATGGTCCATCACTTGATCCGTGTGTTGGAATCCGGAGGCGAAGGCGCCGCCGCCAAGTTGACCGCTGCACTCGGCGCTGAAGCCGAGATCGCTCGCGAGTTGTGCTACCGCCTCTACACTCTGTGTGAACGCAGCAAACGTGCAGCGGAGGCACTATCGTACAACGGCCTGGTACAGAGTTGGCCGGAAATAGCGCGCCTGGCTCGTGTGCAGCGAACGCCCGACGGTGCACAGACTTTTTTGTTTGAGGGTGCGGAGAACTTGAGATGAGGAGCAAGGCTGCCTCGACGACGCGCTGGGGCAATAAGGTGCGAGCTGGCGCTCATGAGTTCGATGACCCCGAAGCGCCGGACGAAGACGAGATCGGTCGGCACAGGAAGCGTATCGAGCCATGGCTCGCCGCACTGCTCCAGGCGGAGCATCTCAACCTCTTGGTTGGGAGCGGTCTGACAACCGCAGTCGCTCATCACACAAACGCGCCCCAAATTGATATGGCTTTGAACGGATTCGAGGGCGAACATGCCGCGGCCGTTCTTGCCGCAGCGGCCACAAGCGCGACATCAAGCGGTCGTGGGAACGCCAACATCGAAGATGCAATCCGTACAGTGCATGAGTTGCTACAAGGACTCGCGGTTTTATCGACGGAGGAACTCGACGATGGGTTTTCCAAGAAGGCTAAGGCCCTTTACGAAGAATGGTCCGAGATATTGGCGAGGAAGCTGGTGTCGTTCCTCGGCCAAGTGTTGGAGGCCGAAGCCGGAATACGCTCGGGGCTTGAGGGAGACACCGCCCGTGCGCAAAGGGCGCGGCGCCTACTGGGGGCTTTCCTGCTGACCTTCGCGAGCCGTACGGTGACCCGCGATAGATTGCATATCTTCACCACAAACTACGATCGTCTAGTCGAGTTCGGATCGGATCTCCTAGGGTTGAGGGTGATCGATCGATTCGTCGGAAACCTCGAGCCTGTGTTCCGCGCTTCCCGTCTCGGAATCGACATGCACTACAACCCGCCCGGCATCCGTGGCGAGCCCCGATACCTCGAGGGTGTCATCCGTTTGACGAAACTCCATGGGTCCATCGACTGGCGCCAGGTCGACGAATCGGGCGAGAACGATCGAATCGTCCGAACAACGCTGCCGTTCGGCGCTGCGCGAGATCACTCGGAGGTACCCAAAAACATTGCTGACGGACTCATGATCTACCCGATTCCGGCGAAGGATGTCGAAACGCTTGAGTATCCGTATGCGGAATTGTTCCGGGACTTCGCAGCGGCGGTTTGCCAGCCGAATGCGGTTCTCGTAACCTACGGATATGGATTCGGTGACGACCATATCAATCGAATCCTGCGGGATATGCTGACCATCCCGTCGACCCATCTGGCCATCCTCTCATTCGACGATGCAGGAGGTAGGATTCCCACGTTCTGCGACCGCGTCGGACGCGACGAACAGATCACACTCCTGATCGGGCCGCACTTTGGCGACCTCGCGATGCTCGTCGATCACTATCTGCCCAAGCCGGCGATTGACAGTACGACCTGGAGGATGGTGGAGCTCCTCAACAGGCGCCTTCCGCGAGAGTCAATCGACGCCTCGAAAGAGGCGCAAGCTGCCCCAACGGACCCCCTCATATGAGCTCGCTGGTCGGGGCCTTAGCTGACCGCGCGATCGGCGTCGTGGAGAGCGTCAATGCCAACGCCATTGGCGTGCTCGTAGATCCGTCTGCACCACAGGCAACAGCATTGAACACCGGGACGCCAGTAGGTTTTCCAAGAATCAACGGGTATCTTCTTATACCCCACGAATCGGGTGCGACCGTCGGCTTGATCACCTCGGTGCGCGTCGAGAGGTTGCCAAATCCAAGACGCAAAGGAGTGCGGGACTCCGGCTTGATTGATCTACCGTTCCCTGCGCGGCTCGTGACTCTGACGCCCCTTGGCACCCTTGCGTCGAAGCCTCGGAGCGACGTGGAGGACCTAGGGTTCGAAGTGCAAAGGGGTGTGGATCTCTTTCCATCAGTAGGCGACCCTGTATTGCTTCCGACGGAAATCCAGCTACGCGCGCTAGTCGAGGGCGAGAGCGGCGATGCTGGCGGGCGCATCCAGATTGGAGTATGCCCCACGGCCGGCGACACCCCTATCCACGTTGATCCCGACAAGTTGTACGGTCGGCACTTGGCCGCGCTCGGCAATACGGGGGCGGGCAAATCTTGCACGGTGGCTGGATTGGTGCGATGGTCGCTCGAATCCGCGCGCGAGGTCCGAGAGGAAGGCGGTCCTAACGCGAGATTCATCATCCTGGACCCGAATGGCGAGTATGCTCGGGCATTCAGCGATCTTGACCCACGTGTATTCCAGGTCGAGGGAAGTGACTCTGACAACGCGCTCAAGGTACCAGCGTGGCTGTGGAATGCAGAGGAATGGGCCGCTTTTACCGCCGCAGCGCCCGGCGTGCAGCGACCGATCCTCCTTGACGCATTGCGGCGACTTCGATCAGGAAAGTTGGATGCAGACATCGCTGATGCCAAGGTTCGTCGCCGGCTGCGGAACTACCGGAACCGACTGAGGATAATCATGGCCGCAGGGTCGTACATGGGGTTTCCGGGTCGCAAGGATTGTGCAGTTGTACTGGAAAATCTTGCAGACGCTTTGGAGGAGTTAGCGCAGGGGAGACTCGAAGGCGAGTTGCAGGGCTTGCTGGAAACAGCAGTTTATCGCGCACGGGATGCCGAACTCAATGCGCGTTCTTATGTCAATAGACAAGGACAGCAACAACACGACGATTTCGCCGATGCTCGCATCGAGGAAGTTCTACATGCCGTCGAAGCGGCATCGACTGCGGCAGGAGTTCCCGACGATGAGCAAGGTATCAGCGAAAACGCACCAGTTTTTTTTCCCGTTTCTGATTTGCCGGAGCTCGTAGAAACTATCGCGGCCGACGCATCTAGTCGAGATGCTTCACAGTTCGTCGATTCGCTCAACCTCAGAATTCGGAGCATCTTTTCCGCCGGCCCGCTCAAACCGGTCGTGAACCCGGATGGTTCGGCTGCCTTGACGCTTGACGCTTGGCTCACGAGCTACGTCGGCGCCAACCAGGCCTCGAACGGTCCGCTGGCCATTCTGGACCTTTCGCTTGTCCCGTCCGATGCGGTGCATATCATCGTGGCCGTAGTAGCCCGCATGGTTTTTGAAGCCGTGCAACGCCATAGGAGAATCACGGGCCAGGAGCTTCCTACCGTATTGGTAGTCGATGAGGCTCACACATTCGTTCACCGGGGACTCACATCCGAGACGGGAACGGCCGCCGGGAGAACCTGCTGTCGAACCTTCGAGCGAATTGCGCGCGAGGGCAGGAAGTTCGGCCTCGGGTTGGTACTCGCATCTCAACGCCCGTCGGAAATGTCGCCGACTGTTCTCTCCCAATGCAATACCTTCCTGTTGCACCGCATTGTCAATGATCGAGACCAAGACCTAGTAAGAAGACTCGTGCCAGACGGACTGGGAGAGCTCCTTCGCGAACTCCCGAGCCTCCCGTCCAGGCGAGCCATTCTACTCGGCTGGGGAGCGCCCGTACCGCTTCTTGCTGAGATACGGGAACTCCCCGGAAATCAGCGCCCCCACTCCCCGGACCCGGCTTTCTGGGATGTCTGGACCGGGGCAGCGGAATCCGTCATCGATTGGCAAAAGGTCTCCGAACTTTGGGTTTCTTCTCGTCAGCCGGAACGCGCAATCCAAGAACCTGAAGCCACAGGAGGGAAGTCCGAGTAACGAAAGCCAATGCGGAGGAACAATGTAACGCCAATGGCTCAGGACTTAGCAGGTGCGGACCAGGACCGTTAACTCCGAGGTGCGATCCCAGGGTCAACCCCGGCTCGCGAGGGTCTTGAGGGCGAGGATCGAGTACTGGACATCTGAGCGGCGGAGTATCTTAAATCGCACTGGGACACACCGGGCCGAGGACACCTTGGATAGGATGGATTGAATGAAACGAACTGAGCTCGCCGAACTGATTGACAACGGCGAAAACTCCGGCGTCGAGTTCAAACGCGACGACGTCACGCCGCAAAGGCTGGCCAAGGAAATGGCCGGGTTGCTCAATCTTGAGGGTGGCCACATTTTGCTTGGCGTCGAGGAAGACGGCAGTGTCTCCGGCCTGACCAGGGAGCCCGAGAAGACCGAGGAATGGGTGATGGAGGCAGCGCGCACCCATCTGCGACCATCGGCCATCCCGTTCTGGGAAACGCTAGCTTGGGGCGATTCCGGAACGGTAGGGATCGTCTCCGTTCCGGCCGACGCGCCCGACAAGCCTTACAAATACAAGCGTGGCTCGTCGTGGGTGACCCAGATCCGTGCCGGTACGACGTCGCGCGACGCAACCGACGAAGAAGAAGCGCGCCTGTACATGCAGTCGGGACGCTTGCAGTACGACCGCAAGCCAGTTCCAGGGGCCAGTCTTGAAGATTTCGACATGCGCAGGCTGGTGAACTACTTCCGTGACATGCGCAGGCAATCCTGGCCCCCTGCCCACGACCACGAGGCATGGACGCGCCTGCTCGTCAACACCGAGCTCATGTACGTGGACCGCGGACGCACGATGCCAAGTGCAGGCGGACTGGTGCTCTTGGGTGCACGGCCTCAGAGATATCTACCTCAGGCCGGAATCAGCGCGGCCGCCTACACAGGGACCGAAAAGGACTACGACGCCAAGGCGCGGGCAACACTGCGAGGCGCCGCCGTCTCCCTGTACCCCGCGCCGAACCCCGAGCTCGGGCAATTTCATTCAGCGTTGCCAGCCACGTTTTCGGAAGCCGATAACGCGGTCGAAGCAGGGGTTATCGGCCAAGCGATGGACTTCGTACGCCGCAATATCGAGATCAAAGCCTCGATAGACATTGGAGGACGGCGTACGGAGCGTTGGGACTATCCAATCGAAGCCGTTCGCGAAGCCATCGTGAACGCGATCGCTCACCGCGACTATACCATAGGCGTGATGGACATCGAACTTTCGATCTACTCGGACCGGCTTGAGATCATCTCTCCCGGCCGCTTGCCGAACACGGTCACCGTGGACAAGATGCGTGCGGGCTATCGCGCTTCGCGTAACGAGCTCATCAAGGAGGTATTGCGCGACTACCGGTACATCGAGGCGACCGGCTTGGGCGTGCCGCGCAAGATCGTGGCAGGCATGCAAGCGCATAACGGCACGGATCCCGATCTCGTCGAGGAAGAAAGCCGATTCATCGTGCGCCTGTGGAAGCGCCGCCCCAACGCCGCCGCAGACGGTCGACTCGCAGGAGAGGCATAGTGGCCATCACCAATCACGAACGCGTCGGCAAGGCGCTGGATCTGCTCAGGGAGGGGCTTGGCCCTTTCGTCGAACGCGAGATCAAGGGGGCCATCGAATCCCGCAAGCTCGATGCTCACAAGCTCCGTCGCTTTTTGGACGACCCCATGTTCGGGAACAAGTCCATTCCCGAATGGGATGTGGCTGGGCTTCTCAAGCTGATGTGGGAAACCTGGAACGATGTCTTTCGGAACATCCTTGGGCCCGCCGAGCGCGGTTTCGTGGGTGAGCTGCGCGGGCACCGCAACCGGTGGGCGCATCAGGAGAGTTTCTCCAGCGACGATGCCTATCGCGCCCTGGACTCGGTCGGTCGGCTGGTCGCAGCAGTCTCCGCGCCGCAGTCCGACGAGATCGAGAGGATCAAGATGGAGCTGCTGCGGGTACGTTTCGACGAACAGTCACGCGGCGAACGCCGCAGGCAATCCAGCCTGGCGATCGAGACCGCGGCGGCCGCAGGCCTGAAACCGTGGCGCGAAGTCGTCACACCGCACCAGGATGTGGCGAGCGGCCGATACCAGCAAGCCGAGTTCGCGGCAGACCTCTGGCAAGTACATCTGGGCGAAGGTACGGAC
Organism: Pseudomonadales bacterium; assembly: GCA_963664635.1. GTDB lineage: Bacteria > Pseudomonadota > Gammaproteobacteria > Pseudomonadales > Azotimanducaceae > VXNE01. The sequence goes on from OY761542.1 coordinate 4,948,172, forward strand.
GAGTACCGGGATCCCGTCGAGTTCTTTCGCCGCACCTACCTGACCGAGAGCCTGAAGCGAATGCTTGTTGGGGCGGTGCGCCGCCTTGCCGGCCAGGGCGGCGATCCCGTCGTACAACTACAGACCAATTTTGGCGGCGGCAAGACTCACTCCATGCTGGCCCTCTACCACCTGTTCTCCAACACGGCGCCAAGTGAGCTGGCCGGTGTCGAGTCCGTCCTGCAGGAAGCGCAAGCTGACGCACTCGCGACCGCCAGGCGCGTGGTATTGGTCGGCAACAAAATCTCGCCGGGAAATCCCGTGACGAAGCCCGACGGGACGGTCGTGCGTACGTTGTGGGGCGAGCTGGCATGGCAACTGGGCGGCAAGCAGGCGTTCGCGCGTATTGCCGCCGATGACGAAAACGCTACCAGCCCCGGAGATGCACTGCGGGAGTTGTTTAAGGAATACGGTCCCTGCCTGATCCTGATCGACGAGTGGGTCGCCTATGCCCGCCAATTGCACGACCAGAGCGACCTCCCGGCGGGCAGCTTCGAGACCCAGTTCAGCTTTGCCCAAGTGCTGACCGAGTCGGCCAAGCTTGCCAACAATTGTCTGCTGGTGATCAGCCTGCCGGCCTCGGACACATCGGGATCTCCCCATACTCGAGCCGATGACGTCGAGGTTGGCGGTCAGCGCGGACGCGAGGCACTGGACAGGCTCCGCAACGTGATCGGGCGAATCGAGTCGTCCTGGCGGCCGGCGAGCGCCGAGGAAGGCTTTGAGATCGTGCGACGTCGTCTATTCGAGCCGTTCTCAGACCCAGCGCAGTTCAAGGACCGGGACGTGGTCGCTCGCGCGTTCGCGGACCTCTATCGAGGCCAGCAGCAGGAGTTCCCGCCTGCGTGCCGGGAAGCGGACTACGAGCAGCGAATCAAGGCAGCCTATCCGATCCACCCCGAGATCTTCGACCGCCTCTACACGGATTGGTCGACGCTGGTGAAGTTCCAGCGGACTCGGGGTGTGCTGCGGTTGATGGCGTCCGTCATTCACTGCCTCTGGGAGAAGGGCGACCGGAATCCGCTTATCCTTCCCGCCAACATTGCGATCGACGATCCACGCGTGCAATTCGAGCTGACGCGTTACCTTCCGGACAACTGGGTGCCAGTGATCGAAAAGGACGTGGACGGGCCCGGCTCCCTGCCGCTGCGGATCGACGGAGACGTCCCCAACCTCGGCAAGTTCGCCGCTTGCAGGCGCGTGGCCCGCGCCATCTACCTCGGCTCCGCGCCTACCGCCCAGGCTGCTCACCAAGGCTTGGAGGACCGGGGTGTGAGACTTGGATGCGTGATGCCAGGTGAATCTCCAGCGGTATTCGGCGACGCGCTCAGGAGGCTCGCCAGCGCGGCCACCTACCTCTATCAGGACGGCCCGCGTTACTGGTACTCGACCCAACCGACCGTCACCAAACTGGCCGAGGATCGCGCGGAACTGCTGAAGAGCGACCCCGACAAGGTGTCGCAGGAACTGGACAAGCGGCTTCGTTCCGATCTGCGCAACAAGGGCGAGTTCGAGCGCGTCCATCCTCTGCCGCGATCCGGGCAGGATGTGCCGGACGACTTCGACGCGCGGTTGGTGGTGCTCGGCATCGGGGAACCTTACAGCAGGGAGAACGGAAGCCCGGCAGAGGCCGCCGCGAAGGCCATCCTGGAATCCAGGGGCAGTGGGCCAAGAATCTACCGCAACACGCTCGTGTTCCTCGCGGCGGACAAGACCAGGCTACAGGAACTCGACGAGGGGACGCGGAGATATCTCGCGTGGCAGTCCATTGTTGACGAGCAGGAAACCCTGGACCTCTCCCCGTATCAGGTCAGGCAGGCCGAAACCCAGCGAGAGGCGGCGTCAAGCGCCGTCTCGGCGCGGATTCCAGAGACCTACCAATGGCTCCTGGTCCCCGTTCAGGCCAGTCCCGATGCCTCGATCCAATGGTCGTCCATCAGGTTGTCCGGGCAGGACTCCCTCGCGGCCAGGGCGAGCAAGAGGCTGAAGGGCGATGAGCTGCTGGTCACGGGTTTCGCCGCCACATTGCTGCGCATGGAGCTTGATCGGGTGCCGCTGTGGCGGGGTAACCATGTCTCCGTCAAGCAGATCGTTGAGGATTTCGCCCGATATCCGTACCTACCACGTGTCGGCGACCCTTCTGTACTTCTGAAGGCGGTCGGTGACGGCGTGGGGCTGCTCACTTGGGAGCACGATACATTCGCCTTCGCCGACAGCCATGACGATGGGGCAGAACGGTATCGCGGCCTTCGGACCGGACAGATCCTTGCCCTTGCCGAGGCGGTCGGGCTGTTGGTCAAGCCGGTCGTCGCACGTCGGCAAATGGATGACGAGAGCTCGAAGCCGGCTCAGGACGAGGCAGTCGAAACGGATCCTCAGGGAAGCGGAGCGACTCCGGGTGAAGACCCTACATCCGAAGGGCATTCACCCGGGCCGGAAGAAGCGGAGCGACCGACTCGGTTTCACGGGACAGTACGTCTGGACTCGGCCCGCGTGGGACGTGACGCAAGCGAGATAGCCGATGAAGTCATCTCGCACATGCACGGTCTGCTCGGGGCCGAGGTTACGGTAACGCTCGAAATAGAAGCCAAGATCCCATCAGGTGCATCCGAGGATATCGTCCGTACGGTGACCGAGAACGCCCGGACGTTGAAATTCAGGAACCAAGGGTTCGAGAGGGAGTAGGGCAAGCGACACGCGAGACCGATCGTAGCGCGTTTGCGATCAACCAGCGCGATCGGCGGCCAGCGGCCCCACGCCAGGTACCGACCATCAGGCGAACTCGTAGACGGGGGTCTCGATCATGCGCACCGGACTGCGCCGTTCTCTGATGATCTCGTGCAGTCGTTCCACGGTGTCCGGCGAGAAGTGGCTCTCACCGGTCTCAACGTTGACGCGCGCCGGAACGTTTTCGATGACGAAAAGCCGCCCCTGCAACTCGATGTGATAGGTGACCTTCCTGTCTACCAAGGTCTCGCTCCAGTCCGTGCTAACGCTAACGGCCATGCCCTACCTCCTCGCTCTGAAGTCGATCCATCTCAACGGATCCGGTTCATACAACGTGATGACCTTGATGACGGGCCTCGTCGGATAGCTGCAGTGGATGTGCAAGGGTCTGTCTGACGCGGTGAAGCCAAGGAGCAGACAACTCGGACCATACTTGTCATCGGGATAGTCGTCCACCAGTTCACATGTTGCGATGGCATCGCGAACTTCCTGTACCGCGATAGCCCGAAGGATCGTCTGGTCCGTCGCATGCCGCGAAAACTCGAAGCGCCCGCTCGCGATTTTCTCACGAATCCCCGCCACGGTATCTCTTTCGCGCTGCGAGATCACGAGTGCAGCCAGCTACCCTGGCACTCGCGCACGACCCGGAGCTTCCGTCTCACTATCGTCACTCCCGCGGCAACTGCATCAACACGCTGTTGATCACCCCGCCGTCGATCGCGATGTTCTGGCCCGTGATGTACCCCGCCGCGTCCGATGCCAGGAACATCGCGCATTCGGCCACGTCGTCCGCCGAACCGATCCCGCCGAGGGGCACCGCGTTGCCGCGCAGCTCGCGTACCGCGGGATTCCGGTAGAAGGGCGCGGCCATGCCCGAGTCGATGAATCCCGGCGCCATCGAGTTCACGCGGATGCCATAACGGCCCCACTCCAGCGACATGTGCTGCGTGAGGCCCACGACGCCCGCCTTGGCCGCCGCATAGGCGCCGCAGTCGGCCGCCGGATGGATCGCGTTGATCGAGGCGAGGTTGACGATGGCGCCGCCGCCGTTGTCCCGCATCCGTCGGGCAACGATCTGGGAGACGATGAAGACGCTGACGAGGTTGACGTCGATCACGCGGCGGAAGTCCTCCACCCGGTGCTCCATGAGCGGTCCCGTGCGCAGGATGCCGGCGTTGTTGACCAGGATCGCCGGCGGCTCGCCGAGGCGGTCCACCGCGTCTTCCACCTGTTCCGGATCCGTCACGTCCGCCGCGAGCGCGACCCCTCCGATCGGGTCCGCGACCGCGCGGGCCTCTTCGAGATCCAAATCCAGCACGCCGACCCGGTATCCGCGCCGGGCGGCGTGCTCCGCCATGCACGCGCCGAGACCGTGCGCGGCGCCGGTAATCAACGCGGCGGCGCGACCTGACGGTCGCGGCCCATCCTGGCGGATGGGTGGAAGTTCGGCTGACGCGGAACTTCTGCGGTGCAAGCTCCTTGGCACGACCCTACGCCGCGCCCGCTTTCGCCAGGGCGTCGTACTCCATCCAGGAGAGCACGGCCGCGACCGGCGTCCCCCGGCCGGTATCGAAGGTCAGCGGGCCGTAGACGTTCGCCAGGTAGACGAGGTCGTCGTCCCCGAGCCGCTGCGTCGCGTCGTGTCGCGCCCCGGCGGGTTCGAAGAACCACACGCCCGGGCCGTATCCGTCGGACGGTCCGGCCCGGTAGCCGATGCGCCCGCTCAGCACGAGGAAGTCGCTGGCGCCGAGGTGGTTGTGAGGGTCCGCCACGCCGTTGTGGCGTACCACCAGCGACACGACGCCGGTTTCCTCGCTCACGCGGAGGATCTTCAGCGCGATGTCCGGCAGGCCGGGATTGATCACCCATTCCACGCTCCGCGTGTCGACAAAGTGCGGGTGGCGGTAGCCGGAATCGCCGTTCGACGCCGCGTTCCCGCCGACGACGAGCTGGCTGGCGTTGCCCGACGCGATGGCCAACGGCTCGCCCTCTCCGGCAAACGGGTCGGGCCGCTCCCGCATGCACTCGGCGAGCGTGTTGGGCACCAGCGTGACCCCGTGATCTCTCGCCAGTCGGCCGACATCCGCGCTCGTCAGCACGGAACCGACGGAACCGTCGGGACCCAGGAACGCCAGCGCGCTGTAGAAGTTGGCCAGGAACTCCGCGTCGCCCCGCGCCGACATCGCGTCGATGCGGGTGTTCGCCGGGATGTAGCCCCAGGTACCGGGTTCGAGCGTACTGACCGCGCCCGCCTCCTCGTAGCGGATTTCGCCGGACAGGACGAACAGGTCCATCCCGCCCAGGCAGCTCGCGGCAGGCAACGCGGCTCCCCCCTCGATCTTGAGGACCGCACTCCACATCCCGCTCTCGTTGCTCGCACGCAGAGGCTTCAAGGACACCCCCGTCGCGCCGGGGACCCCCATCCAGGGCAGCACGTTGGTGTCGACGCCCCCCTCGATGCCGGTGGGGTCGAACTCCGGGTTGAATCCTTCTGACATTTCTCGGACCACGCTGTTGTGTCGGGCCACAGGGCCGCCGTGAATCGAAGCAACATACGTGTAGTACCCTGCAAAGGCCAGACTCGAACGATTGATTGAGCGGACATGAGCGCAAACGACGACGCGCCGGAACTCGCCAGACGCGCGCTCGCTCACTTCCAGAACGGGACGACCGACCGCGCCCCGGCGCAGATGCGGCTGCCGGTCGACGCCTACGCCAACCCGGAGCGTCATGCGCGCGAGGTGCAGCGTGTCTTCCGGGAACTGCCCATTGCCATCGCACTGTCGCTGGAATTGCCGGAACCCGGCAGCTACAAGGCCGAGACGCTCATGGGCATCCCCCTGCTCCTGACCCGCGACGAGGGCGGCACGGCGCACGCCTTCCTGAACGTCTGCCGGCACCGCGGCGCGATCGTCTGTCCGGCAGGGAGCGGCAGGCGGAAGCGCTTCCCGTGCCCGTACCATTCCTGGACCTACGATCTCCAGGGCAAGCTGGTCGCCGTCAACGCCGCCGAGTCCTTCGGCGACATCGACCGGGAAACGCGCCCGCTAACGGAGCTGGCGTGCGCCGAGCGCTGCGGCCTGATCTGGGCCTGCCTGACGCCCGGACTGGCCTTCGACATCGACGCGTGGCTCGGCGACTTCGCGGCCAAGCTGGACTCCCTGCGCCTCGACGACTGGATCGTCTACGAGCAGCGGGACCTGGACGGCCCGGGCTGGAAGGCGACCCTGGACGGCTACCTGGAGGTCTATCACCACGACTCGGTGCACCGCTCCACGGTCGGCCAGTACACGATCGGCAACCTCCTGGTGCACGACACGTTCGGCCCGCACCAGCGCCTGACGTTCGGCCGCAGGAACCTGGGGGACCTTGCGTCCGTGCCGGATTCGGAATGGCAGGCGGACGACTGCATCCGCATCATCCACTCCGTGTTCCCGAACCTCTCCATCTCCGGGATCGTCGGCGGCCACTGCCTGGTCAGCCAGATCTTCCCCGGGCCGACCCACGAGACCACGGTGACCCGCCAGACCGTGCTCTGTTCGACCTCGGAGCAGACGGGCGAGTGGCACGAGGCCGCACGCACTTTCAGCGAGATGACCCTGCAGGCCGTGCGCGACGAGGACTACGCCGTCGTCGCGACGATCCAGGCGGCGCTGCCCGCTGGCGCCAACCGCGACTTCGTCATCGGGCGCAACGAGCCCGGCGTGCAGCACTATCACCGCACCGTCGCCCGCGTGATGGACGGCGACATCACCGCTCTCGGAGGGCTCTCATGACGAATGCCGTTTCCCTGGAACGCCGCATCGACCGGATCGAGTCCCGTTTCGCCATCCAGGAACTGGTCAGCGCCTACTGCGAGGCCTGCGACGAACACGACATGCCGCGCTTGGCGGCGCTGTTCACGGAGGACGCGGTCTTCGACTCCCCGAGCGGGGTGCTGCGCGCGACGGGGCGGGACGGGATCGCCGGGATGTTCGTCGGCGCGTTTCGCGTCCGCGGCCCCGGGTTTCACTGGACCCACGACCTGACCGTCCGCTTCGACGACCCGAACGCGGACGTCGCGACCGGCCTCGTGGCAAGCCACGCCGAGACGTGCCCGAACGGGGTGGCCAGTCTCGCCGCCATGAAGTACGACGACGAGTACCGGCGGGTCGGCGGGCGCTGGCTCTTCTCCCGCCGGAGCATTCGATTCCTGTACTACGTGCCCGCCGAACGCTACCTCGAGGCCCTGAAGGGCCGGCAGCGGTTGTGTTTCGAGGGCGCCTGGCTCCAGGCGGACTACCCGGAAGACCTGCCGGCCTGGCAGGAATTCGAGCGCGAGCACAAGACGGACGCGACCGCCGTGTAGGCGCTCGATCCCACCCGAACACCAACTTAGGAGATCCCATGGAACTCGATTTCACCGAGAAGCGCGTCCTCGTCACCGGAGGCACGCGGGGCATCGGCCGGGCTGTCGTGGAGGCCTTCCTCGACGCCGGCGCCCGCGTTGCCGTCAACGGGAGTACCGACGAAACGACGGCCAGGGCGGTCGCCGAACTCGCCGCCGGGGACCGCGTCGTCGCGGCGCCGGGGTCCGTCGGGCCCGAGGCGGCCTGCAGGTCGATCGTCGAGGCCGCCGTCGCCGGGCTCGGCGGGCTCGACGTACTCGTCAACAACGCCGGCATCGGAGGCGGCGGGCCCGTGGAAAAGACGGAGGAGGCGGATTGGGACCGGGCGATCGAAACCAATCTCAAGGGCGTGTTCTTCATGACCAAGCACGCGGCCCCGCATCTGCGGGAGTCCCGCGGCAACATCGTCAACGTGTCCTCCGTGCTGGGTCTCGTCGGCGCGGCGTACGGCTCGGCCTACGGCGCGTCGAAAGCCGGCGTCATCAGCCTCACCCGCTCCCACGCCCTCGAGTTCGGCAGGGCGGCCATTCGCGTCAACGCGGTCGTTCCGGGGGGCGTCGACACGGACATGCTGCGGGAGCTCGCGCTCAGCATCGCCGACAGCGTGGAGGCGGGTTACGAGATTCTCGCGCGGGACGCCAAGGCGCAGCGCCGCATCGCCGACGCGAGCGAAATCGCGGGGCCGGTCCTTTACCTGGCGTCGGACCTCGCGAGCTTCGTGACCGGCGCCACCCACGTCGTGGACGGGGGCGAAGTCATCGACTGACGACGTCGCGGTTCAGGATCCGGTCGCTGTGCGTGCTGACGCGCCAGCCCGGCGGGTCCCCACGTTCCGGTTCGATCGGGCCGAGGGGCATGTGGCGGCCGCCGATCAGCACCCCACGGATCCGTGACGGGTCCGCCAGGACCGTCACGTCCACCGACGGGTCGCCGTCGACGATCACGAGGTCCGCGAGGCGTCCCGGCTCGACCGCTCCGGTCTGCCCGTCGAGCCGCAACGCCCGCGCGCACGCGCTCGTGCCGGCCCGGATCGCCTCCAGGGGCGTGAAGTCGAGGTCCCGGACGAATATCTCGAGTTCCCGGTAGTGCCAGTCCCCATAGGGGGTCAGGGAGAAGCCGCTCTCCGTCCCGCAGAGCAGCGGCACGCCCTCGCGGCAGGCGCGCTTCAGCATGGCCGCGCTGTCCTCGATCTCCCGCCGGAAGATCTCCTGCAGGCCCGGCGACGCGCGGACCGCCTCCCCGTGATCGGCCAGGTTGGCCTGGAAGGTGAAGGTCGGGACGATGGGCGCCTTGGCCTCGACCACCGCTTCGAGCGCCGCCTCGTCCATGTAGGTCGCGTGCAGGATCAGGTCGAAGCCGGCCCGGGCCGAGTCACGAATGCTCGTCGCACCCCGGCAGTGGCCCACGACCGGCGTGTCGAGTTCGTGGGCGGTGTCCGCCACCAGGCGCAGCTCGTCGAAGTTCCACACCTGCAGTTCGCCGGTGACCTGCTGTCGCGGCGTGATGCCCGTGACATGGACCTTGATCCAGTCGACGCCGTTCTTGATCTGCCGGCGCACCTCGGCAACGATCTCGTCCGGGCCACGCACGACCTTGCCGTAGCCCCGCCGGCCTTCGTCCGGCAGCAGGCGCCCCGCAGTGCCGCCCACCGAGGTCAGCAGCGCATTGCCGCCCACCGCCATGCGCGGGCCGTGGACGATGCCGGCCTCCACCGCGTCGCGCAGGTCGATGCTGGTCTCGTAGAGGCTGTCCGGATCGAGGATGCCGGTAACCCCGGCGCGATAGACCTTCTGCAGGTTGCGCGCCGCGATGATCGCCGCGAGCCCCTCCCGGCGGTGGAAGAACAGCTCGTCGTTGGAACTCGGTTCGTCGAAGCTGATGTGGCAGTGGGCGTCGATCAGGCCGGGCATGACGGTCATGCCGGTGGCGTCGATGCGCTCGACGCCGTCGGGCCGGGGCGCGCCGTCTTCGCCCGCGGCGAGTATTCTCTCGCCGGCCAGGACCACGTCCCCCGTCCGGGGCGCGTTCCCCAGCCCGTCGACGATCCGCCCGTTCTCGATGACCAGCGTGGCTCGTGCGGTCGTCATCACCCGACCCGCCCGGGCATGGCGCTACTCCGGGTCCGCGTCGGCCATCGGGCTACGCCGCCAACTGAACCCTGGCCTCGTCCTCGACGCGCGTGCCCTTGAAGAAGTCCGAGTTCGGTCCCCCATACAGTTGCACCGAATGGGTGAACGCAAAGTTGCGGAAGTCCTCCTCGCTGATCAGGTCGTACTCGAGCTGCTCGTACGCTTCCGCGGCGGCATGCCCCATGTCCGTCACGTCCCAGTGCCCGAGGTCGAAACTCATGATCGCCCGCACCTGCTGGCCGAACGGGTTGGCCTTGCGGTTGAACGCGATGCAGGCATGGGGATCGTCGGACTCGCATCCGAAATAGAAATTCGGGATGAAGCGCTCGGGGATGTCTTCCGCCTTCGAGACGCCCATGGCCTTGAAGTCGTCCCGCACGTCCGACGGGATGTCGGGACCGCCCACACCGAGGGTGCGTGACAACTGGTCGATGTTCGCCAGCGTGCCCTCGTCTCCGTAGCGTTCGAAGAGCCCCGTGGCCTGATCGAGGTCGATACTCGCGGGATCCAGATTCTCCAGGCGCTCGACGTTGCGCTTCTTCCAGCGCCCGACGATGTCCGCGTACAGGCGCGTGCCGCTGACCGCCCCGCCTTCGAGCAGGGCCACCCGAAGGTCGGGAAAGCGGTACGTGACGCCGCCCATCAGGAGGCCCTTGGCCAGCACTTCCCCCGCGGCGGCAAAGTGCCCCATGTGGTTGCGCATGTAGTTCGAGATGGAACTGCGCTCGTGCAACCCCATGCCGCCCGTATGCGCGGCCACCGGGAATCCGAGCTCGACGCACCGGGCCCAGAACGGATCGTAGTCATGCTCGCTGTCGACCGACAGGTCGTCCAGCCAGAAGACTTCGTCCGCCAGTTCCGGGTATTCCCGGGCGACTCTCGGAACCGGCCTTTTGACGTACGACGGAATCATCGCCACCTTGAGGCCAAGGGCATGCGCATGCTCGAGTTCGCGGATGCCCTCCTCGGGAGTGTGCAGCGGAATCGCCGCCGCCACGGTCATGCGATCGCCGTACTCGGCATACGTCGCCGCCGCATACTCGTTGTACGCATGGCAGACCATCTGCCGGAACTCGTCGTTCGGAGCGGCATTGAACCCGAGGCCCATCGTCGGATAGAGGACCGCGTAGTCCAGCCCGAAGTCATCCATCCGCTCGTGGTAGAGCTTCGGCAGCATCGCGGTACACCGGTCGAGGGTGTTCTTCGTGGGCAACGCCCACCAGGGTCCCCTGATCGCCCTGGCGTCCTTGCGCTCTTCCCAGTTCATCTGGTACCAGCCCGACGACATGCGTCCCCGCATGTTGGCGGCGAACTCGTTGGCGGCGTCCTCGCCGCCGGCCGCCTTGACGAAGTCCATCAGCACGGGCGTGTATTCGATGATGTGGGAGTCGCCATCGATCAGCGGATGATCGAGCTTCGCGCGAATCCGGGCAGAGGCAGTCGTCATTTCCCCACTCCTTCAAAAGTCCCCTCTTCGCCCGAGTGTACTACGTGGACGGCAGCCCCCACTCGGCCGGCACTCCTCGGGCCATCAACCAGGTTCCTCCGCCAGCCCGTCGTCCGGGTCGGGAGGCGTCCCACCGTCCCGACGGAGGATGCGTAGTGCCGTCTCGACATCTGCCGCTCCGCTCCGAGCCGCGAAGAACTCCGCCGTCCTCATGGCCGAAACCTTCTCGGCCACGGCCACTGCTACGAACTGGTTGATGCTCGTGCCCTCTGCCTTGCTGATCTCGGCCACGGCGGCCTTCAGCGAGGTGGGCAGCCTTAGCGGGTACGTACTCGTCTGCTTCATGGTCGAATCCTCGTCCACGCGTCGCGCGGGTTGATCAGCTCGACACCAAAACGCGGGGGCACATCGCCGTAGTCCCGCATGTTGAACGTGACGAGCGCGTCGGCATTGCCGTTGATGGCGGTCTCCAGCACCATCTCATCCGTCGGATCACGAAGTTGAGGCCGCCACAGGGTACCCCCTTGCCCCACCGAGAAGGCGAGCGGCCTTCGCCCACCGGCGCAACGACCTCCCTCCGAAATCCGCCAAACCGGGCCCAGATACCGGGCTCGCCAACGTTGACTGGCCCGGTGCGCGCGCGTAGCGTCCTGCCGCACGCATCCGACGAGGGGAGGAGCGATGCAGAGACAATCCCTGAACGCGCTGCTGGCGGGCATGGCCGCGTTGCTCGCGGGCGCCGCCGGCGCCGACGTACCCCGCATGAACGACGGCAAGCCCGACTTCTCCGGAACCTACGACATCACGACCCTCACGCCTTGGCAGCGCAATCCGGACCTCGGAGAACGCATGCACTTCACCCAGGAAGAGGTAGACGAGATCAAGCGCGCGTCGTATGGCCGCGTGGAGCAGGCCGCGGCGCCGCTCGACCCGGACCGGGCCGCCCTCGAGGCCCCGACCGGGGAGGCGCGCGACCGGGGGGTCGACCGCTCCGGCGACTTCACGCCCGGGAGCTACGACTTCCACTGGTTCGACTGTGGTGGGAAGCAGTGCGACCTGTACCAGCTCGAGGGCCAGTACCGCTCCTCGGTGATCATCGATCCGCCGAACGGACGGCTGCCCGAGATCTCCGCGGCCGGCAAGGCCCGCCGCGCCACGCTGCTGCCCTACTACAAGCCCAAGTACCCCGGCGAGGCGTGGTGGCTGGCGGACGGCAGTGCCCCCTATGACAACCCGGAGGCCCAGTCAGTGGGCGACCGCTGCCTCTACATGGCGCTCACCGTTCCGTCGCAGCCCGTGGTGTACAACAACACCAAGATGATCGTGCAGTCGAACGACCGGGTCCTGATCCTGACGGAGTGGATGCACTGGCCGCGCATCGTCCGGCTGGACTCCGAGCACCTGCCCGAGGACATGCGTTCCTTCGGCGGCGACGCCATCGGCTGGTGGGAAGGCGACACCCTCGTCGTCGAGACCACGAACTTCATCGACTACAACGCCCCGCACCCGCCGCGGGAAGGGCTCAAGGTCGTCGAGCGCTTCAGCCCCATCGACGGGGACAGTCTCCGCTACCACTTCACCGTCCACGATCCGGACTACGCGGCGTCCTACTCCGGCGAGTTCCCGTGGCGCAAGAGCGACCATCCCAACTACGAGTACGCATGCCACGAAGGCAACTACTCGCTGGCCAACACGCTGCGCGGCGCCCGGACGCTGGAGCGCAAGTGGATGGCGCAGCACGGAACGCCGGAAGGCGGCGACGAATAAGGGCGGTCACGTGACACAACGCATCTCGACACTCTTCCTCCTGGTCTGTCTCGGCTGCGCGCCGGTCGAGGAACCAGGCGAATGGCAGGCGCCGCGGGGGCCGGGCGGCGTGCATCCGGACCTCAACGGCGTGTGGCAGGCCCTGAACGAAGCCAACTGGGACATCGAGCGCCACATGGCGCGCGCCTCCGTCCAGTTGCGGGAAGGTCCGATGGGGCCCGTGCCGAGCGTCCCCACCCTGTACATGGGCGCCACCGCGGCCGTGCCGCCGAGCCTCGGGGTCGTGGTGGGCGGCAAGCTCCCCTACAAGCCCGAGGCGCTCGCCAAACGCGACGCCAACCGCGCCGACTGGAGCGCACTCGACCCGGAAGTGAAGTGCTTCCTGCCGGGCATTCCGCGCGCCAACTACCTGCCGCAGCCGTTCCAGATCTTCCAGTCCCCGAACCAGATCGAGTTCGTCTACCAGTTCGCGAGCGCCAACCGGAACGTGCTCATGGAGGACCCGGGGCCGGCGCCCGCGCCGTCGTGGATGGGCCAATCGGTGGCCCGTTGGGAAGGCGATACCCTCGTCATCGAGGTGACGGACCAGAACGACCAGACCTGGTTCGACCGCGCCGGCAACCACCACGGCGAGGCGATGACGGTGGTCGAGCGCTTCACGCCGATGGGCCCGAACCACCTGGCCTACGAGGCGACGATCGACGACCCGGAGACGTTCACGGAACCGTGGACGATCCGCATGCCCCTGTACCGGCGCATGGAGCCCGACGCGATGCTGCTCGACTTCAAGTGCGTCGCGTTCGTCGAAGAACTGATGTATGGAGAGTTGCGGCGTCACCCGCTGCCCCGCTGACGGATTGGGGAGGGACGAGAACATGAAACCGACGGGCATCCTGTCCATCGCCATCCTGGCGCTGTGCGCTCCCGCGGCGACGGCCCACCACGCGTTCGGGGCAGAGTTCGATCCGAACCTCCCCGTGCAGTTGCGTGGACCCCTGAAGCGCATCGAATGGGTGAATCCGCACGCCTGGTTCCACGTCGAGCACGCGAACGAAGACGGCAGCACCACCGTGTGGATGGTGGAAGCAGGCACGCCGAACACGCTCTTCCGGCGCGGCATCACCCGCAACACGGTGCCCCTCGGCACCGAGGTGATCATCGACGGCTTCCAGGCCAAGGACGAGTCGCTGCGCGCCAACGGACGCCGCATGACGATGACCAACGGCGAGACGCTGTTCATGGGCTCGAGCGGCACCGGCGCGCCCCGGGACGGGGCGGACCCGACGGAGCCGTCGATCTGACGCCCACGCCCCCGTGCGCCGGGCGACCGCCAGGCGTAGGGGCTTGTCCGCGCGGGGCGGAGCCACCCCTCCATCTGTTGGATCTCGCGCTTCATCGACTCCTGTAGAGTGCTCCCCTTCCATGGGTTGTGACCAAGGGGAGTGCATGTTCAAACGGCTCGATCACGTGTCCATCGGGGTGCTCGACATGGAGAAGGCACGTCGACTGTTCTGCGAGGTCCTGGGCGGCGAGCCCATACCCGACGCGGGCAAGGCGGGGGACTTCGACTGGATGTCGTTCATGCTCGGCGGGAAGAAAACGGAACTCGTAACGCCCCGCACGCCCGGCGAGGGCGGCGTCGGCAAGTACCTCGCGAAGTACGGAGAAGGCTTTCACCACATCTGCTGCACGGTGGAGGACATCTCGGCAGCCCGCGAGTACGTCGAGTCCCAGGGCCTCCGAATCCTCGGGGGAGACCCCCGCTACTTCTACCTGCATCCCCAGGACACCTTCGGCGCCCTGATCCAGGTGGTCGAGGAAACGACCGAGACGCTCGAGATGGCCGGGCCTTGACGGCGCGGGCGTTGCCGGCAAGGCGGCCGATCTCGTGCTCCTGTCCCGGGATCCGAGCGTGGACATCCGGAATTCGCGTAGCATCGAGCGCGTGATGCAGGCCGGCCGCTGGCTGGACGCCCCGGACTGAGACTCGGCCGAGGAGGGACAACCCGTGTTCAAGACGTACCGGTTCCCGTTGCCCCTCGCGTGCGCGCTGCTGCTGCCCGCATGCGAACCCCATCCCCCCGGATACGGCGACTGGCCCCACCACCAGGGCGACCTGGCGGCCTCCAAGTACGCGCCCCTGGACCAGATCACGCCGCAGAACTTCGAGCAGCTCGAAATCGCCTGGCGATGGGAGTCCGCGGACCGCCGCCTCGGCGACGTTTACGACACGGGCACGTACGTGGCGACGCCGCTGAAGGTCGGCGGCCGGCTCTACACGGCGACGTCCCACGGCCAGGTCGTGGCCCTCGACCCGGGCACCGGCGAGCAGCTCTGGCTGCACGATCCGCGCAGCTGGGCCGAAGAGATGCCGACCCAGCTGCCACGCCATACCCGGGGCGTCGAGTACTGGACCGACGGGGAGGTCGAACGCATCTTCGTCGCGACCCTCGGCAAGCAGCTCGTATCCATCGATGCGGCGACCGGAATTCCGGACCCGGCCTTCGGGGACAACGGCGTCGTGGACCTGAAGAACGACCTCGGCGGCGACGGGGACTGGGTCACGGCGCACATCGCCCACCGCGCGCCGCCCATCGTCGTGCGCGACACCATCGTGGTGGGCTCGGGCGTCCACGACTACGTCTCCGAGATGCGCAACCCGCCGGGTCACGTGCGCGCCTACGATGTGCGCACCGGGGCCTTCAAGTGGCGCTTCGAGACGATTCCCCCGAAGGGCGCGCCGTTCGCGGACACCTGGCCGGCAGAGACCATCGAGCAGCAGGGCAACACCAACGTCTGGACCTACATGGCCGCGGACGAGGAACTCGGCTACGTCTACCTCCCCACCTCCACCCCGACCAACGATTACTACGGCGGCGAGCGGCATGGCGACAACCTGTTCGCGGACAGTCTCGTCGTCCTGGACGTGGAGACCGGCGAACGGGTCTGGCACTTCCAGACGGTGCACCACGGCATCTGGGACTACGACATCGCCTCGGCGCCGAACCTCATCGACGTCGAGATCGACGGCCAGCCCAGGAAAGTGGTCGCACAGATGTCCAAGACGGCGTTCGCATACGTCTTCGACCGCGTCACCGGGGAGCCGATCTGGCCGATCGAGGAGCGTCCCGTGGAGCAGAGCACGGTGCCCGGCGAGAAGACCGCGCCGACGCAGCCCTTCCCCACGAAGCCGGCGCCCTTCGACCGCCAGGGCATCAGCGCAGACGACCTCATCGACTTCACCCCGGAGCTCCGGGCCGAGGCGCTCGAGATCGCGGCCCAGTTTCGGCTCGGTCCGATCTTCACGCCGCTCATCGTCGAGGGCGACGACGGCAAGCTCGCGACTTTCGTGGTCCCCGGCGCGGGCGGCGGCGCCTCCTACCCCGGCGCCGCCTGGGACCCCGAAACGGGCCTGCTCTACGTGGAGTCGAAGACGCGGCCCACGACGATGGCGCTGGTCCCGCCCGAGACCGGACAGTCCATCACGTTCGGCCTGCCCGAGTCCGGCAAGTCGGATTTCGCCTACGAGATCAAGTACCACACGACCGACGGGCCGCGGGGACTGCCGCTGCTGAAGCCCCCCTGGCGCCGGCTGACCGCGATCGACATGCAGACCGGCGAACACGTCTTCCAGGTTCCGCAGGGCGAGGGCCCGACGGACCATCCGGCGCTTGCGGGCCTGGATCTCGGCCCCCTCGGTACGGCGTACCGGGGCGTTTCCGCGGGCGGCATCGTCGTCACGAAGAGCATGCTCCTGGGATTCGTGGCCAAGGACCGGCCGTACGGAGCGGAGAGCTTCCCGGCAGGCGCATACCTGCGCGCCCAGGACAAGGCGACGGGCGCCGTCCTCGCGCAGATCGAGGTGGACCGCACCCTCCAGGGCTCGCCCATGACGTACATGCACGGCGGACGGCAGTACATCGCCATCGCCGGCGGCGGTCGCGGCGAGCCCCAGGAACTGCTCGCCTTCGCCCTGCCCGCGCAGTGACGGTCCCTTGCCCGGAGCGCGCGCCCTGCCTCTCGCCTGCGCCGCCTGGCTCCTGGCCGGGTGCGGCGAGCGGCTGCCCGACACGGACGCCGCGGTCTACCTGGGCGATGCCGGACGAACGCACTACTCGCCACTGGCGCAGATCGACCGCCACAACGTCGCAGCGCTCGAGCCGGCCTGGGTGTACGACACGGACGAGTTCGGCGACGGCGTGTCCACCATGTACACGAGCCCACTGGTGGTCGACGGCGTCCTCTACGGTCTGTCGCCGCGGCTCAACGCATTCGCCCTCGACGCCGCGACGGGCGCGGAGCTGTGGCGCTTCGACGTGGACGCAACCGGCGGCATCCAGCGCGGGCTGACCTGGTGGCGGGGCAAGGCAGGTCCTCGTCTGTACTACGGCGCGGGGCCGTTCCTGGTGGCGCTCGATGCGTCGAGCGGAGCACCCGCAACCGGTTTCGGATCGCGGGGACGACTCGATCTGCGCACGTTCGCGGGCGGAATCGAGGTCAGCGCGCCCACGCCCGCAGTCACTTTCGAGAACTTCCTGCTGGTCGGCCTCGACCCGGAACGCGCGGCGGGGGGATCGGTGCTGGCGATTGACGTCGTGACCGGGAATCTCGCCTGGCGGTTCCCCACCCGCGCGTCCGCCGGAGTCGGCATGGCCCTCGACCGCGAGCGCGCGCTGCTGTTCGTCCCCACCGGACCGCCGATCCCCGAGCACCTGGGGCGGGACCGTCCCGGCGGCCTGTCGGACGCGCTGGTCGCCCTCGACGCCCGAACCGGGAAACCGCGTTGGCAGCGCCAACTGATACGGGACGGTCTGCGGGGCCGGGAGCTCACCGCGCCGCCGACGCTCGTCGAGGTACTCCGGGCGGGCGCGATGGTCGACGGGGTAGCCTTGCCGAGCCGCTCGGGGTCGCTGTTTCTCTTCGACCGGGACACCGGCGGGGACCTGTACGAAACCCGAGACATCGCCGCGCCGGCGAGCACGATCCCGGGCGAGCAAGCCACGCCGCTGCACACGGTCTCGACCGTCACGCTGACGCGGCCGGCGTTTGCGGTCACCACGCGCGACGAGCACGCCACCATGGGCGTGGAGTCCGACAGCGCCGGTCTCGTGCGGGAACCGTTCGCGCCGCCTTCGGTCGCGGGCACCCTGCTCTTTCCCGGTGTCGACGGCGGCGTCGGCTGGGGCGGCGCCGCATACGATCCCGCGCGGCGCAAGCTGATCGTCAATACCCGGGAGACGGCGTCGGTCCTCCGGCTGCTCGAGATTCCAGAGGGCTTCAGCGCGCAGGACGCCTATCTCGCGCACTGCGCGCGCTGCCACGGAGTCGACCGCAAGGGCCTCTACCCCGACCGGCAGGACCGCTACGGCGCCGGCGGTCCGAGCCTCGCCGGCATCGGCGAGCGGTTCACGAAGCGGGAGATCGAGGCCACCATCGTCAGGGGGCGCGGCGCCATGCAGCCGCTGCCGGAAGTCGGCGCACTGCATCGCATGGCGATCGTCGAGTATCTCGTCTCGGAGCCCGACTATCGCACCTACGACGAGCGCGCGACGGAAGCGACGTACGTCGCGGTCGAGCCCGTCTCGCTCCGGGACGCCGACGGGCTCCCGGGGAGTGCGCCTCCCTGGGGTTCCCTGGTCGCCCTCGACCTGGATACCGGCAGCCTCGACTGGCAGGCGCCCCTCGGCAGCTATCCCGGGCATCCCGCGCCGGGATTCGGCGCGGAGAACGCCGGCGGGCCGCTGCTCACGGCGTCGGGGTTGGTGTTCGTCGGGGCGACGCCGGACGCCAGTCTGAGCGCATACGACGCAGGGGACGGAACGCTGCTGTGGCAGGCCCGTCTCGACGCGGCCGGCCATGCAACGCCCGTGACCTACAGCACGGCAGGCAGGCAATACATCGTCATCGCGGCCGGCGGGGGACTCCTGGGACCGCCCTCCGGATCGACCTACGCCGCGTTCAGCCTGCCTGACTGAAGCGTCATCGGGC
The DNA here is from genome assembly GCA_963664635.1 of Pseudomonadales bacterium. Classification (GTDB taxonomy): domain Bacteria; phylum Pseudomonadota; class Gammaproteobacteria; order Pseudomonadales; family Azotimanducaceae; genus VXNE01. The sequence goes on from OY761542.1 coordinate 4,966,657, forward strand.
CGCTCGACGGGTCACCCTGCGCGCCTCACGTAAGCAAGCGTCTCGTCGAGCGCCTGCGCGAACTTCGTGAAGAGTTCGTCCACCTGCCCATCGGAGATGATGAGCGGTGGGCAGAACGCGATGGTGTCGCCCAGGCTGCGGACGATCAGGCCGTGTTCGAGCGCCCGCTCCATGCAATGGGCGCCGACCTGGAGCGCCGCGTCGAAACCGCGCTTCGTTTCCTTGTCGGCCACCAGCTCCACGCCACCGATCAACCCCTTGCCGCGGACATTGCCCACCAGCGGGTGGTCGGTGAACGACTCCAGGCGGGCCTGGAACGCCTCTCCGACCCGGGCCGCATGGGCGAAGAGGTCCCGTTCCTCCATCAGTTCCAGCGTGCGCAGGGCCACCGCGGCACACACCGGATGTCCGGAGTAGGTGAAGCCGTGCGCGAAGTTGCCGACTTCCGCGCTCGCCGCCACGAATGCCTCGTGCATCCACTCGGGGACGATCACGGCGGAGATCGGCAGATACGCGGAGGACAACGCCTTCGCCACGCTCATGGTCGTGGGCGCGATGCCCATGGTCTGCGCGCCGAACGGGTTGCCGGTACGCCCGAAACCGCACACCACCTCGTCGTCGATGAAATGCACGCCGTACTTCGACAGCACTGCCTGGATCTTCCGGTAGTACCCGTCGGGCGGCACGATGACGCCGCCGGCCGCGAGCACGGGCTCCGCGATGAACGCGGCCACGGTTTCCGGTCCCTCGGAGACGATCAGCGCTTCGAGCTCGTTCGCGAGCCGCGTCGTGAACTGCTCCTCCGTCTCGCCCGCGCGGGCCTGGCGGTAGTAGTGCGGGTTGGAGGTGTGCAGGACGTTCGGGATCGGCAGGTCGAAGTGCTGGTGGAACGGCGGCAGGCCGGTCAGGCTGCCGCTCGCAACGGTGACGCCGTGGTAGCCCCCGAGGCGCGATACGATCTTCTTCTTCTCGGGCTTGCCGATCAGGTTGTGGTAGTACCACATCAGCTTGACCTGGGTGTCGTTGGCGTCCGACCCCGACAGGCCGAAGAACACGCGGCCGGCGTCGAAGGGCATCATCGACTTCAGTCTCTCCGCCAGGAGTACGCTCGGCTCGTTGGTCTTGCCCGCAAAGAGCTGCGAGTAGGCCAGCTTGCGTGTCTGCTCCTCCGCAACGCGCGCGAGTTCCCCCTCGGCGTAGCCCAACGCAGTGCACCAGAGACCCGCCATGCCCTCCAGGTACTGCTTGCCGCGGTTGTCCCACAGGTAGACGCCCTCGCCACGCTCGTGGACCGACGGACCGCGGGCCTGGTGGTCCGCCAGGTTCGTCGTCGGATGCAGCAGGTGACGGAGGTCCTTCGCCTCGATCGATTCGGGCGGGAACTCGTTGTGCAGCGGATCGGCCATCGCGATGACTCCAGTCTGTGCGCGCCGGGAGGGCGACTCGAAGAGAAGGGCGGCGGATTTTACAGGCATCCACTTGCGCTTGGGTCGCCCGGGCGAACGCCGGCCGCGAACCGCGCCGAGATTGCGGAGCCGGGGCATTGCGCCCCGGCTCTCGTGCTTCCTTGCCGGCGGCCCATCGGACCACCTCTCCTCGAGAACGCTTACGCCGTGCTGGTGCGAATCCTGGCGGGTTCGCCACCCGCGGGCAGGCTTGCGCCGGCCCGCGGGGCCGGGGGGTCGGCGGCGCCCGCACGAGAGACATCGGCGACCGCCAATGCTTCCGCGACCGCCGGGTGCCGTACGCTACCGGCGTGAACGTTCAAGCCCTGGGCGAGCCACGGATTATCGGCCAGCGCAGTGCGCCAGCCCTTGTCGGCCAACGTCAGGACGAAGGGGAGAGCGACGTTGCTGAACGCCAACGTCGATGTCCGCGCCACCGCCCCGGGCATGTTCGTGACACAGTAGTGCACCACCCTTTCCTCGATATAGGTCGGGGCGTCGTGAGTGGTCGGGCGGCTCGTCTGCGAGCAGCCGCCCTGATCGATGCAGATGTCGACGAACGCGGCGCCGTCGCGCATCGACCGAACGAGGTCGCGTGACAGCAGCTTCGGCGCGGCGGCGCCGGGCACCAGCGCGGCGCCGACCACGAGGTCCGCGCCACGGACCGCGTATTCGATCAGTTCGGGACGCGCCGAGAGCACCCGGGCCCGGTTCTCGAACCGCTTGCGCAGGTCCGCCAGACGGTTCGGCGCCTTCTCGACGATCGTGACATCGGCGCCGAGCCCCAGGGCCATGCGCGCCGCGTTCACCCCCGCCACGCCGCCGCCGAGAATGACCACGCTCGCCGGCTCCACTCCCGACGCCCCGGAGAGCAGCACGCCACGGCCCCCGCTCGCACACTGCAACGCGCAGGCGCCGACCTGGATCGACATGCGCCCCGCGATCTCGCTCATGGGTGCGAGGAGCGGCAACGACCCATCCACCGCGGTCACCGTCTCGCAGGCGATGGCCGTCACGCCGCCTTCCACCAGACGCTCCGCGAGGTCCGGACAAGCCGCGAGATGCAGATAGCAGAACAGCACCTGGCCGGACCGGAGTCGCCACCACTCCTCGGGCTGGGGTTCCTTGACCTTGACGATGAGCTCGGCGTCGAAGACCGCCTCCACGCTACCCACGCGCGCGCCCGCGCGCCGGTACTGCTCGTCCGAGAAGCCGGCGCCGCATCCGGCGCCCGACTCCACGACCACGCCATGACCCGCTTCGGTCAGCAGGGCGACCGCGGCCGGCGTCAACCCGACCCGGCGCTCCTGGCTCTTGGTTTCCCTGGGGATGCCTACGAGGCCGCGCCGCAGGACGGCGCGGGCGCGCGGGCCGGTGGGGCTGGGCCGCGAGCGGAGCCGCGGGCGACGGTTGCTGGGAGCTGCTTCCATGGTGCCCACTGTAGGGCACGCATCGCGGCAAGTGCTTGCTATCTCGGGGCGATTGGCCCACGCTGGCGCAATAATCCCCGCATTCTGACCGCAACAGTGAAGAATTTCGCCGATCTCGACCGCGCAGACCGGAATATCCTGCACGAGCTGCAGAACGACGGGCGCCTGACCAACACGGCGCTGGCGGCGCGCGTCAATCTCTCGGAGTCCGCCTGTCTGCGCCGCATGCGGAACCTGGAGTCCAGCGGCGTGATCCGGGGCTACGTCGGACTCGTCGACCAGAGCCGGGTGGGCTATCCGGACAATGTCTTCGTGCAGATCACGCTGCATTCTCAGCAGCGCGACGACCTGCTCGCCTTCGAGGAGGCCGTCCGCGATGTCCCCGAGGTCATGGAGTGTTACCTGATGTCCGGCGAAGCCGACTACCTCCTGCGGGTGATCGTGCGGGATGCACCGGACTACGAGCGCGTGTACAGCCGTCACCTGACGGGGCTGCCGGGGGTAAGCCGGGTCCACTCGAGCTTTACGCTGCGCACCGTCATCAAGAAGACCGAACTGCCGGTGCGCGCGTCCGATTGACGCCGCGCGGGGCCAAGCCGGGGGCAACCATGCACATCCAGACCGCGGGCGCCACGATCCACGCGGAAGTCGACGGCCCGGAGGACGCCGCCGCGCTACTCCTCTGGCACGGGGCCCACTGCACGTTGCGCTCCTGGGACCTGGTCGTCCCGAGGCTGGCCGACCGTTACCGCATCATCCGGTTCGACGTACGGGGGCACGGCGCGAGTCCGCCCGCGCGGGACCCCGCCGGCGGCTACACGTTCGAGCAGTACGCCGACGACGCCAACGGTCTGCTCGACCACTTCGGCGTGACGGCGTGCCACGTCTGGGGATTCGCGTGGGGAGCGCGCGCCGCCCTCGCGTACGTCGCGCTGCACCCGAAACGGGCGTTGAGCGCCGCCCTGTACGACGCGAGCATCGGCCGGGCCGACGTGCGGGCGCAACGGGAGGGGACGCGGGAAGCCGTGCGCCGTCAACGCGCCGCCGGCATCGGTTTCCAGCCACCGGAAGGGTGGAACGTACATGCGGACGCGGACGCGGCCCAAGCCAGCCTGAGCGCCATGCGACGTTTCGATCTGCCCGCGGCCGTGGACCGGCTGTCGATGCCGACGCTCGTGGCGACCGGCGACCTCGACCCCAACCTGGCATCCAGTCGCGATCTGGCCGCCCGCGCCCCCGATGCCCGCCTGGCGGTGCTGCCGGACGTGGGGCACGGGTCCGTCCTCCAGCGGCCGGACCTCGTCGCGGAGACCTGGCTCGCCTTCCAGGAATCTCTGTCGTAGCGCGACCTCGCGGTCGCCCGCCCCGGCGTCCCTTCAGACCAGGTCCGCGGGTTCCAGGCCGAACTCCTCGATAAGCTCGTCCGCGTAGTCGATACGGCCCGTGATCGTGGACGCATCGCCGTGACACAGGCGCAGGCACGCTTCCGCCATGTGCTCGACCGGCGTCACCCGGTCCTTGTTGGATTCGTTGATGAGCTTGTGGTGGACGACGCCCGGCGTGGCAACGAGCCCGGGGGAGATGACGTTCACGCCGACGCCCTTGCCGTAGAGCTCCTGCGCGAGACCGGTGGTGAAGCGCTCCAGGGCGGCCTTGCACATGCCGTACACGGTGCCCCCGTGCCCGCCCGGCGCGTTCGCCTCCGGGTGAATGGCCGCGTGGGAGGAGATGTTGAGGATCCAGCCCGAACCGCGTTCGACCATGCCGGGCAGCACGAGCTGCGCGAGTTCGAACGGCGAGTACACCTGCACGTCCATCATGGTGCGGTACCGGCGCTCCGAGAAATCGAGCACCGGCATGAACCACGTCACCGCCGCGTTGTTGACGAGGATGTCCACGGGCCCGAAGGTGCTCTCGGTCTCGCTGATGAGGCTCTTGCGCTCCTCCGGATCCGCCAGGTTGCAGCGTATCGCCGCCGCCGTGCCGCCGGCGGCCTCGATGTCGGCGACGCATTGCTTGATCGTACCGGGCAGGAAGTGATCGGACGCTTCCACGGTGCGCGCCGAAACGACGACCTGCGCGCCTTCCATCGCGAAGCGCTTGGCGATCGCCTCGCCGATGCCCCGGCTCGCACCCGTGACGATGGCTACCTGTCCCTTGAGCACACCGTTCGCATTGACTTGCGTCATGAACCATCCCCCCTCAAGAAATTCACGCGGCGAAGAGCCGCCGATCATACCCCAACGGGCAAGGGCCGATAGCGGCGCTCCACCCGCGCGCCGACGCCCGTGAGGACCTCGTAGGCGATGGTCTGGGCCCACCGCGCCACTTCGTCGACGCTCACCGTCGGCCCGAAGAACTCCACCCAGTCCCCGCGTCCAAGCGCCACGTCCGTCGCATCGACGTGGGTCAGGTCCATCGAGACGCGCCCCAGGATCGGCGCCCTGCTGCCGCGGATCGCTACCGCGCCCCGATTCGACAGCAGGCGCGGCACTCCGTCGGCGTAGCCGGCCCCCACCACGGCAACCACGGCATCGCGCTCCAGCCTCCACGTACCCCCGTAGCCCACCGACTCTCCCGCCCGCACGCGCCGGACCTGCAGGACCTGTCCTTCCAGGGTCGCCACGCAGCGCATGGGATTGCCACGGTCGCTGAAAGGATTGCCGCCATACAGGCCGATGCCGGGCCGACCCATGCCCCGCACGCCGTTGAGGATCCCGGCCGAATTGCCGATGCTGACCGGCACGCCGGGGAATCGCGCCGCCACCGCCTCGAAGCGCTCGAGCTGGAGCGCGTTCCACGGATGGTCCGGCGTGTCCGCACAGGCCAGGTGCGTGAGGAGCAGGCGCACGTCGATGTCGTCCGGCACCTCCCCGGGAGCGAATCCCAGCCGGTGCATCCCGGTGTCGACATGCAGCGCCACCGGGCCCGGCCGCAACTGGGATGACTGATTGGCGACCGGGATCAGTCCCTGCGCCGAGACTTCGCCGGAGAAGACGTAAATCTCGCAGTCCCGCGGGAGTTCGCGGCGCAGCGCGAGCCCCTCGTCCTCCGTGGCCACGAAGAACCGCCGGCAACCCTCTTCCTGGAGGCGACGGCTCACCGCGGCCACCCCAAGTCCGTAGGCGTCGGCCTTGGCGACGGCCGCCACGCCATCTGCCGAGCGCGCGCGGAAGACGCGGTAGTTGGCGGCCAGGGCGTCGAGATCCACGGTCAGGCGTGAGTGGCCCACATCAGGACCCCGCAGTGAGACGGACGGTCGAGAGTACACCACGTCATCGTCGCGACGCGTAGACTCCGCGCCGGACTCATGGAACGGACATCCGATGCAAGCCACTATCCGCACGATCCGCACGATCCGCACGATCCTGACCGTCTGCGCGCTGTGCTCCTGGGCGGCGGCCGGCGAGTTGCTGGAGCGCGTCGAGCACAAGTATGCCGACAGCGACGGCGTCTCCATCCACTACGCGCTGGCAGGCGCAGGCCCGCTCGTCGTGGCGGTCCACGGCTTCCCGGACTTCTGGTACACGTGGCGCGACCAGATGGAGGCCCTCGAGACCCACTACCGGGTGGCCGCCGTCGACCTGCGCGGCTACAACCGCAGCGGCCAGCCCGCCGGTGTCGAGAACTACGCCATGCCGAGACTGGTCGCCGACATCGCCGCCGTCATCGCGGCCGAAGGCGAGGACTCCGCCGTCGTCGTGGGACACGACTGGGGCGGCGCGATCGCCTGGAACGTCGCGATGGCGCGACCGGAGCTGGTCGAGGCGCTCGTGATCCTGAACCTGCCGCACCCCGCCGGTCTGGGCCGCGAACTGGCCACCAACCCGCGGCAGCAGGAGAACAGCCAATACGCGCGCAACTTCCAGCAACCCGACGCGCACCGGAACCTGACGGCCGAGGCGCTGACGGGCTGGGTGACGGACCCGGCCGCCCGGGCGCACTACGTCGCGGCCTTCGAGCGCTCGGACTTCGAGGCCATGCTCAACTACTACAAGGCCAACTACCCGCGGGTTTCCGGCGACGCGGCGGCGCCGGCCCCGGAGTTCCCCAAAGTGCAGTGCCCCGTCCTGATGTTCCATGGCCTCGACGACCAGGCGCTGCTGCCCGGCGGCCTGAACGGGACCTGGGACTGGCTGGAGAAGGATCTCACGCTCGTGACCATTCCCGGCGCCGGGCACTTCGTGCAGCAGGACGCGAGCCGGCTGGTCTCCGAGACCATGCAGGACTGGCTGGGACGGCGCGTGGGGATGTGATGATGGGCGAAGGCAGCCCCCGGGGGCTGCCTTGCGCAAACCTTCCCGCCTGTTTCCTAACGCGAAATAGCGGCATTCGCTATTTCTCGTTTATGCAGGAAGTCAGAATAATCCGGTTTCCGCATCGGCTGCAGCGCCTGTTATTTCGTTTTTTAGCACAAAGTGGAATAATAGCCGGCGTTGTTTCGTGATCGCGAATAGTCAGGAGTCAGCCGTGCTCCGTGACGGGCAAGGCAGGTACGAAGTCACCGCGTTCGGCGGCGAACGCGTCGAGGCCTTTGTGCCGGCACCGCTGCCGCCGAACCCTCCCCTGATCCTGGACGGTACGCTACAGCAGGATCTGGAAGCAGCGGTCCTCGCGCTGGGGCGCCTCGACGGCATCGCCGCCCATCTTCCGGACAAGGCGCTTTTCCTTTACGCCTACGTCCGCAAGGAAGCCGTGCTCTCCTCGCAAATCGAAGGGACGCAGTCGTCCGTTTCCGACCTGCTTTTCTACGAGCTCGAGCAGGCGCCGGGCGTACCTTTGGACGACGTCGTGGAGGTCTCCAACTACGTGGCCGCACTCGAACACGGGCTGCGGTTGCTCGGCGAAGGCCTGCCCCCCTCGATTCGCCTCCTGCGCGAAGTCCACCGCGTGCTGCTCTCGACCGGCCGGGGCAGTTCGAAGATGCCCGGCGAATTCCGCGCATCGCAGAACTGGATCGGCGGGACACGGCCGGGCAACGCCCTGTTCGTCCCGCCACCCCACACGGCCGTCCCCGACTGCCTGGCCGCCCTCGAGCGCTTCGTCAACGCCGAGGACGACGGCCTTCCGGAGTTGGTTCGGGCCGCACTGGCCCACGTGCAGTTCGAAACCATTCACCCGTTCCTGGACGGGAACGGGCGGGTCGGACGCCTGCTCATCACGCTCCTTCTGTACGACGCCGGGGTGCTGCGCCAGCCGCTGCTGTACCTCAGCCTGTTCTTCAAGCAGCATCGGGCGGCGTACTACGAACTGCTGAACCGGGTACGGGCCACCGGCGACTGGGAGTCGTGGGTGGCGTTCTTCCTCGAAGGCGTTCGCGTGACCGCCGAAGGAGCCCTCTCCACCGCGGACCGGCTATCCGCCCTGTTTCAGGATGATCGCGACCGGCTCGCCGGGAGCGGGGGACGCAGGCTCGGCTCCGTCCTGCGCATGCACGACGCGCTCAAGTCGCGCCCGATTCTGTCGCTGCCCGTCGCCTGCCAGGATACCGGGCTGTCCTTCCAGGCTGCGGCGTCGGCGATGGAGCTGCTGGTCCAGCAGGGAATCGCCCGCGAACTCACCGGCAAGCGCCGCGGTCGACTCTTCGCCTACGATGCGTACCTGTCCGTACTGACCGAGGGCACGGAGCCGCTCTGACGCCTGCACGCGCGCACGGTGCGACAATCGGGCCATGATCGGTACACCGACACTTCTCCACCTGGACGAAGACGCGTTGCGTCGGCTACCCGTGCATACCGACGAAGTCGTCGACGCTCTCGAGGCTCTCGTGCGCCGGGAGGGGGCGCCGTCCCTCTGGACGCCCCCGAAGACGTCCGTCACGCTCCCCGACGGGCGCTACCTGATGGCCGGCGTCGCGGCCATGGACGAACCACCGGTCATGGCGGTCAAGTCCCTGGTCCTGAACCCGGCCAATCCCGGGCGCGGCCTGCCCCAGATCAACGCCACCGTCACCGTGCTCGACAGCCATACCGGCCTGCCGCTCGCCGTGATGGACGGCAACTGGATCACCGCTTTGCGCACGGCGGGCTTGAGCGCCCTCGCCGCGTCGAGGCTCGCCAATCCCGACGCGTCCCGCATCGCCTTCATCGGCTGTGGGCTCCAGGCGCGGTCACACCTGCGCGCCTTCGCGGATCGTTTCCCACTGGCGGAGATGCGGGCGTTCGGACGCGGCGCCGCGAACCGGGACGCGCTGTGCGCGGCCGGCGAGGAACTCGGGCTGCGCACCGTCGCGAGCCGCACCGGTCAGGAAGCCATCGAAGGCGCGGACCTGATCGTCACCACGGTCACCCTCTCCACGGATACGCCGCCCTTCCTGGACGCGCGCGGACTGAAGGCGGGTGCCTTCGCGGCGGTGACCGACTTCGTCGCGCCGTGGCGCCGGGAGACCCTGACCGCCTTCGACCTGATCGTCACCGACGACCTGACCCAACCCCCCATCGACCGTGACCGTATCGACGGCGACCTGCATGCCGTTCTCACCGGCGACCTCCCCGGACGACAGGCGACGACCGAGCGCACCGCCTTCCTCTTCCGGGGGCCGCCCGTGGCCGACCTGGCCCTGGCGGCGCTCGCCTACCGCAAGGCGCTGGAGCACGGCGCGGGTACGCTTTTGCCCGTCCCGTGACGGGTCCCGCACTCCCCTCTAACGCCCCTCGGCCTGCCTTGACACCGACGGAGACCGCGTGAGAGTAATTGCCGGTTCGCCACGCCCGCCCGGTTCCGACCGCCAAGGACGACCGGGCCGGCGCCGCACGACGGCAATCCCATCCGAAGGAGCCAGCATGAGCCTGAAGGAGTTCGACCTGCAGGGACGGACGGCTATCGTTACCGGCGCCGCCCGCGGCATCGGGAAGGGGATCGCCCTGACCCTCGCCGACGCCGGGGCGGATGTCGTGGCGACGGATGTCCTGCCCGAAGTCGAGCAGACGAGCGCGGAGATCCGGGAGCGAGGCCGCCGGAGCCTCGCCATTCCCACGGACGTGCGCCAGACGGAGCAGGTCGACGCCATGGTGGAGGCCACCGTCGCCGAGTTCGGCAAGGTGGACATCCTCGTCTCCAACGCCGGGATCGACATCAAGAAACCGCTGATCCTGGTCGACGGCGGGTCACCGCTGCGGATGCGCGCCGATGCGCATTTCGACTCGCCGCTCCTGGAAGACGAGTGGGAGGCGATGCTCGACATCAACCTGAAAGGGTACGTCCGTTGCGCCATCGCGGTCGGCCGCCACATGATCGAGCAGAAGAGCGGACGGATCATCGCCATCGGGTCGGTCGCCGGCCTGCAGGCCGGCGACATCGGCACGATCTACGCTGCGTCGAAGGCCGGCGTGCACCAGTTCTCCCGAGCCCTCTCGCGAGAGTGGTCGCCGTTCAACATCACGGTGAACTGCATCGCACCCGGGGCGTTCGGCCCCACCGAGTCGTGGTACGTCCCGTCGTGGAACATCTCTCGCGAGGAGCACGAGGAGAGCTTCAGACGCGTGATCCGCAGCGTGCCCCTGAAACGCTTCGGGGATCCCAGGGAGCTCGGCATGCTGACCGTCTTCCTGGCCTCCGAGGCGGGCAGCTACATCAGCGGGCAGGTCATCGCCCACGACGGCGGCTTCAGCGCCTGACCGCGCGGCAACCCAGGAAACAGGACAACGTGCCCGTGAACATCTCCAACGAGAAGCTCCTGCGGATGTACCGGCAGATGGTCACCACGAGGAAGCTCTACGACACGCTCTACGAGCTGTACAGCAGGGGCTCGAGCATGGGCAACTTCGTGGCCGGTGAAGGCGAGGAGGCCATCCCGGTCGCCATCTGCGCGAACCTGCGCCGCGACGACGCGTACAAGCCCAACTTCAGGCAAACGAGCTGCCTGTTCGCCAAGGAGGGCTATGAACTGGCGGACATCTTCTCCGGCAGCCTGTTCGACGCCGAGCGGGGCTACCTGGGTTTCAGCCTCGCACTCGGAGAGGACGTCGGTGTCTACACCGGCTTCGCCCTCGCAGCCCAGATGCGCAGGACGGACCAGGTGTGCGTGTGTACCTTCGGGGAGGGGACGGCGAGCAAGGGTTCCATCCACGAGGCGATGGTCATCGCGGCCGCGTGGAAACTGCCGATCGTTTTCGTGCTGCAGAACAACCAGTACTGCGGAGGAACGCGCTTCTCCAAGGTGTACGACTTCGAGGACCTGTCCGACCGGGCCAGGGGCTACGGCATCCCGGGCCGCAGCGTGGACGGCAACGATGTCATCGCGACCCACGAGGTCGTCAGGGAGTTCGTCGACCGGGCCCGGCGCGGGGACGGTCCCGGCCTGATCGTGGCGGAGACCTACCGCCTCAGCCCCTACTTCGAGAGAAGCCCCGGTGAAAGGGTGATCGAACAGTATCGGCCCGAAGGCGAACTCGAGGAGGCCCGCAAGAACGACCCCATACCCCGATACCGGAGGACCTTGACGGAGATGGGGCTCCTGACCGACGAGGATGTCGAACGTATCGAGGAAGAAGTGGACAAGGAGATCGCGCGGGCCATGTCGGACGGCCGGCAGCGTCCGCGAGTGGACTACGAACAGTACGTCCAGTACGCGGTCGCCGAGCTGTAGCGATGGCGGAGAAGGTTGATGGCGGAGAAGGTTGAAGCGCAGGTGACCATGCTCGACTGCGGGGCGGCGATCAACGCCGCGTTCCGGGAGGAGATGCGCCGCGACGAGCGGGTGGTCATGTGGGGCGAGGACGTGATCACGATGGAGTCTCCCACGGCGGGGGCGGACCTCTGCACCCGGGGCCTGTTCGAGGAGTTCGGCGGCGACCGGATCCGGGATACGCCGGTCGTCGAGGCGGCGATCATCGAGACGGCCATCGGCGCCGGCCTGGCGGGCCTGCGACCGATCGCCCACGTCATGTCGGGCGGGTTCCAGATGGGGTGTTTCGATCCGATCTTCGCGAGACTCGGGACCGCGTACCAGGAGTGGAAGCACCCGGGCACGCTCCCGGTGGTGGTCATGGCCTCGGTACTCGGAGGCGCCGCGAAGGGCGCGGACCACGCACTCTCGCCGGAATCCCTGTTCATGCACAGCCCCGGACTGAAAGTGGTCATGCCCTCCACCGCGTACGACACCAAGGGATTGCTGAAGACCGCCATCCGGGACGACTTTCCGGTCATGTTCTACACGCACCGCGAGGTCATGATCCGGGAAGAGAAGGAACCCATCCCCGACGACGAGTATCTCATTCCGTTCGGGCAGGCCGACGTCAAGCGGACCGGCGCGGACGCGACCATCGTGACCTACTCGGGGATGGTCCTGCGGGCGCTCGCGGCCGCGGAGGAACTCGCCGAAGACGGCATCGGCGCGGAGGTGGTCGATCTGCGCACCCTCGTCCCCATGGACGTGGACACCATCGTGGAGTCCGCCAGGAAGACCGGGCGCCTGCTCATCGTTCACGAGGCGATGAAACGCGCCGGGGCGGCAGGCGAGATCGCCATGCGGGTGACGGAGGCGGCGCCCGATGTCGTCATGGCATTGAAGACCCCCATCAGGAGGCTCGCGGCCGCGAACGTGGCGCTGCCGACGAGTCTGAGAATCGAAAGAAGGCTGGTGCCGCAGGTCGCGGACATCGTCGCGGCGACCAGGGACATGGTCGAGGGGAGTAACACCGGAAATGGCTGAGCTGTTGTACGAGGTGAAGGACGAGATTGCCTGGACCCGGTTCAATCGGCCCGAGATTCTGAACGCGTTGAGTTCGGAAGAGCTCGGGGCGTTCGTGCGCGCCCTGGAGCAGGCAGCGGACGACCCCGGGGTCAAGGCGATCATCATCTCGAGCGTGGGCGACGCCTTCTGCGCCGGCGAGGACCTGAAGATCGCGCTCAAGGAGTTTCCGCTGATCAAGACCGGCGAGATCCACCCGATTCTCGATATCGTCGAGGACATCACCGAGGGGCTGCAGGCCATCCCGCGGATCATCCGCATGGCGCGGAAGGTGGTGATCGCGTCCGTCCGCGGGCTTGCCGTCGGCGGCGGTTTCGAGATCGCGATCGACTCCGACCTGATCGTCGCCGCGGACAACGCCCGGTTCGGATTCCCCGAGGGCAACGCCAGCATGACGGTCACCGGCGGCGCAACGCGGCTGCTGCCGATGAGCGTGGGGCTGAACAAGGCCCGGGAGCTGATGCTGACCGGCGAGTTCATCGACGCGGCGGAAGCGCATCGCATCGGCCTGGTGAACCGGGTCGTCCCGGCCGGACAGGAAGACGCGGAGGCCGAGCGGCTTGCCCGGCTCATCATGTCGCGCGCGCCCCTGTCCGTGGTCAACCACAAGCGCCTGCTGCAGAACGCCGCCGACATCGGATTCGAGGCGACGCTGGAGCTCGAGAAACAGACCATCACCAACATGATCTACACCGAGGATTACGGCGAGGCCATCACGGCTTTCGGCGAGAAGCGCAAGCCCACGTTCAAGGGCCGTTGACCGATGACGGGCCCGTTCTCGGACCCGCGGGACCAGCGCGACCTTGCGAGTGTCCTGTCCAGGCGCGTGGCCCGTTCTCCGGACAAGCCGTGGATCGTGACGGACGACGGCTCGTACGGCTATCGCGACATCGATACCCGCTCCGGCAGACTGGCCCAGGGTTTCGCCGACGCCTGCGTCGGGGCCGGCGACACCGTCCTGCTCATGCTGCCCGACACGATCGACTACCTCTGCCTGTGGTGCGCACTCGCGAAGATCGGGGCCATCGAAGTGCCGGTGAACGTCCACCACCGGGGCGCGATCCTCTCCTACCTGATCAATGACTCCCAGGCGACGGTCATGGTCGCCGACGCGCGGTACCTCGACCGCATCGAGGCGGTCGCGGGCGACCTCGAGACGCTCGAGCGGATCTACGTCATGGGGACGCCGGACCGCCCGTTCCAGCTCGAGGCCGAGCTGATCGACTACGGCGGACTCCGTTCCTCCGACACGCAGTGGGAAGGCGACGGCCCGGGCCATGTCGACCTCATGGCGGTGATGTACACGTCGGGCACCACAGGGCCGTCCAAGGGGGCCACCATCACCCACGCGCACGCCTTCCAGTACGCCCTGGGCGTCGCCCGGATGCTCGACCTGAACGAAAGCGACGTCTACTACGCGCCGCTGCCCCTGTTCCACATCGCCGGCCAGTTCGCGCTCGTGTACGCCACCTGCGTCGCCGGCGCGACGGCGGTGCTGCCCGGCACCTTCAGCGCCCAGCGCTTCTGGTCGGACGTGCGGCGGCACAACGCGACCACCACCTTTCTGCTCGGCGCCATGGCCAACTTCCTGCACGGCCAGGACCCCGCGGCGGACGACGCGGACAACCCCCTCGAACGCGTCCTCATGGTGCCGCTGATCCCGGAGACCGAGGAGTTCAAGGCCCGCTTCGACTGCCGGGTCTCGACGACCTGGGGCGGCACGGAGATGAACTGCCCGGTGCGGTCGAGCTTCGACCTGGTCGACAACCGGTCCTGCGGACGCCTGGTCGACGACCTCTACGAGGTCAGGATCGTCGACGACCAGGACCGGGAGCTGCCGCCGGGGGCTCCGGGTGAGGCTCTCGTGCGGGCGAAGCAGCCCTGGATCATCTCCAACGGCTACTGGAACCACCCCGACTGGACCGTCACCGCCTGGCGCAACCAGTGGTTCCACACCGGCGACATGCTGATGCGCGACGAGGACGGCAACTACTACTTCGTCGACCGCTCCAAGGACGCCATCCGCCGGCGCGGGGAGAACATCTCCTCCATGGAAGTCGAGAACGAGATCAACGCCCATCCGGACGTGCTGGAGTGCGCCGTCATCCCGATCGAATCGGCGCACACGGAACAGGAAGTCATGGCGGTGGTCGTGGCCAAGCCCGGACACACCGTCGATCCGGAGGACCTGATCCGGTTCCTCGAGCCGCGCATGGCCTACTTCATGGTGCCGAGGTACGTCGACTGCGTTTCGGAGCTGCCGAAGACCCCGACCGGGAAGATCCAGAAGTTCCCCCTGCGCGACACCGGCGTGACATCGACGACCTGGGACCGCGAAGCCGCCGGCGTGCGGCTCCGGCGCTGACGCCGCGTCAACCCTGCGCCGCAAGCCGCGAAGCGAACAGGTACCGGTACAGCTTCAGGGCGAGCGACGCCTCGTGTTCCTCGAGCCACCGCCACGTGTCGTCGTTCAGCGCCACGGTCCGGCAGGATTCGTCGGCCACTACCGATGCCGTTGCGCCCGCAGCCCCTTCCCCCGCACCCCCTCCCCGCGCACCCCTTCCCCCCGCGCCCCCTCCCGCAGGCCAGACGGCGTCCCCGCGCGTGCACTGCTCCAGCCGAGCGCCGGCGGCATCGCAGGCGGTGGCCCGTCCCGCCACCAGCAACTGCAACTCACGGGCGTCCCCCCGCTCCCCGGTGAGGGACTCCCCCGCCGCGTAGGTTCGGGGCTCCACCCAGGGCGCCAGCTCTTCCACCAGGTCCTCGAACTGTTCCTGTCGCTCCAGGTATTTTTCCAGGTCGTCCGCGCTGCGCATCAGCAGCGAGGTACGCGCGTCCCCCGCGGCGTCCGCTTCGGCCTCCCACGCCTCGACGACCAGGTCCTCGCAGCGCTCCAGAGCCCGGTCCTCGCTCGACTCGATCCCGAGATCCGAGAGCACGGCGGGAGCAACGTTGCGCGCGAGCCCCGCCTGCAACGACTCGGAGGATCCGCTGAGCACGACGCGCACCCCCGCCGCGCTCGCGGTCTGCAGGAACCTCGAGAGCACGTTCACGGCGGAGAAGTCGAAGCCCGATACCGCCCGCAGGTCCAGGATCAGGCACGCCGGGGGCTCCGCACCCTCCAGCGACTGCTTGAGGCGGTCCGCCAGGGGCCACGCACTGCCGAAGAACAGGTACCCGCGCAGGCGGTAGCCGTGGATGCGCTCGCCCCGCTCCAGCAGGAGCGCCCGTTCCGGAGGCGGCCGGACCCGGTTGCTGCGCTGCGTACCGCCGGTGAACGACGACGCGACAGGGTCCACGCGGGAGAGCCGCAGGGCAAAGAACACGAGCGTCGCGAGCATGCCGGTCGCCACGCCCTCGATCAGGCCGAACGCCGTGATCATCACGAAAATGAGGAGCACGATCCCGTACTCCGACCACGGCAGCCGCTGGCGGCCCCGCAGCACGCCCTCCTCCAGCATGCCGAGACCGGCGAAGATCAGCACGCCGCCGATGAGCGACACCGGCACGAACTCGAGCGCCCGGTCCCCAAACAGCGCCGCCCCGATCACCAGGGCGCAGACGGCCCCGGTCACCCGCGTCGATGCGCCGAACAGCTTGCTGCGGAACGACGCCGGGACGATCATGCAGACGAACGTGCCCCCGCCCAGGCCGCCGACCACGCTGGCCGATCCGGACGCGCGGAACTCCCGGTCCCAGTCCAGGTCCTCGCCGATCGCCACCTCGAGGCCGGCGAGACCCATGACGATGACGATCAGGGCCACGAGCGCCAGCACCAGGAGATTCGGAATCTGCCCGGCCAGCGCCGTCCAGTCCACCAGCGCCAGATCCGACAGGCCCACCGCGGGCCACAGGACGCCTTCCGACGTGGTCGCGAACAGGATCCCGGCGTCCTGGGCCTCCTGGCCGGACATGCCGAGCATGGGGAGCACGACCTGGTAGCCGCCCACGAACAGGACGACGCTCAAGGGCAGGACGAGCGGGTTCCGGAAGCGTCGCATCACAAGGTACAGGCCAATGCCGTACAGCGCACCGGGAGCCCAGAGCAGCAACGCCGCTGGTTCCACCGTCCCGCCGAGCGATCGCCAGTCCAGCGCCACGCCCATCATGGACATGGCCGCCAGGCACACGGCGCCCCCGATCCCGCCGACGAAGCCGGCGGCAACCGGATACGGGATGAAGCGGACCAGGTTGGCCAGACCCAGCCGGCCGACCAGCACGCAGAGCGCGCCCGTGCCGGCGGCGCCAATCGCGAGAGCCACGACCGTCGTGGGGAACAGCGCGTCCCCGGCCGTCTCCATCGTGGAGGCGACGTAGGCCATCACGATCACCAGCGCCGGCGAGAGCCCCGAAATGGCCCCTCGAAAGCCCCCTGTCAGCGCGATGATGAGGCAGCCTGCAAAGGTGCCGAAGAGCATCAGTCCAACACCCTGCGACACGTGGGGCGCCAGAGGGCCGGAGAAGATCAGGGTGGCGAACGCGACATGGGTGACGAGCAGGCCAAGGCCCGAGGTGGCCCCCGTCGCCAGTGCCGGGGTCAGCGTCCCGGAGGCCAGTTCCCGGCGGACCCTACTGCCGAGTTCGCCAGCCATCGGCTCAGTAGTGACCCGCTATCGCCGCACGGGCGCGCAGCGGGTCCGGCAGTACCCGGATACGCGCTGTGCCGACTTCCGCGGCATCCAGGGGACGGAACCCACCGGGTAGCGTGCTCGCGCTGAACTCCCACAGGACCCAGTTCAACAGTCGCGCCAGATCGTCGTCGTCGAGCGGGGACTGGGCCACTTCCGGTACCCGGGAGATGTAGTCGCGGCCGGCGGGCGTCGCGACGATGGCGCCGATCGGGCCCAGGAGGGATGGCACTTCCGGCGGCGCCCCGGCGCCGTCGGGCCGGTGGCAGCCGGAGCAGTGCAGGAGGTAGTCGACGCGGGCCGCGGCGCGTTCGGCCGGTGTCTGGCCGCCGCCGTCCGCGTACGCCACGCCGAGGCCCAGCGCCGCAACGCTCGCCGCGCGGCATGCGCGACGCCAGGACATCATCCGGCGGCGTCCGCCTCCGTGGCCTCCGTGGCGATGTCGTCCTCCGTCACGTCGCCGATCACGGCCGCCACGGTGCAGTGGTAGGCATGACTGGATACGCCGAAGCACCACAGGACATTGTTGCTCTTGCTGGGGAAGTAGACGGGCTTCGCGCCTTCCGTCCGATGGCAGAAGCACCGCGGGCAGACCGCCTTGCCGCAGCAGTCGTTGTAGGAGATGAGGTACTGCCGGTCATCGACCGGGTTGCGGCACGTGCCCACCCAGGTGATGGGCGACGGTTCCGCGCCCGGCGGACAGGTGCTCTCGCTGCCGCCGCAGCAGGCGCAGAGGGCGCCGCCGAGGCCGCAGTAGCGCCAGTAGTCGCAGCTCTGCGGATCGCCGAACTCGGTCAGGCCCGCCATCTCCGGCGCGTCGCCCTGGGGCGGTGGCGCGTCCTCCGACTCCGCCGCGCCGAACGCGCGCTCGACCGGCAGCAGCGGGAGCGCTCCCGCGCCGGCCAGCACGCCGCCCAGGCGGCCCAGGAAACCTCTGCGCGACGTGTGTTCCGCCAACCCCGTCGTCGTGCGCCGGGTCGCGGCATCGAACCATCGCGCGACCATTGCGCGGCGAACGTCTGTGTTGCTCATCGCATCTCCCCTGTTCGGGGCGTGGCGGGGTCGAAGTGGCCGACGTCGTCCGCCCGCTCCAACCCGTCTGTCCCCAGGACATAGTCCTGCAGCGTGGCGATCCCGCTGCGCCAAGACTCCAGCAAGCTCTCGAGGTGCTCGCGCGTGTTCACCAGGCCGCGCCCGCGCAACACGCCGTCCGCGCCGATCAGCACCGCGAAGGGCAGCCGGCTGACGCCGTAGCGGATCCCCAGTGCCTGCGACAGCACGTAGGGGAACCGGGCGATGCCGACCTCATCCGCGAAGACCCGGTGCCGCTCGGGCTCGAAACCGTCGCTCGCGAACACGAGCGCGAGGTCCTCCGCCGACGCGAGGGACCTGGCCGCCGGCAGCAGGGTCTTGCATACCGGGCAGGTGGGCGAGATGAAGAGCACCAGGGTGTTCGCCCCCTGGCCCAGGCCGCCGATCCCGACCCGGTTCCCCCGGAGATCCTCGGTCTCGACCGCTTCCGTCAGCTCGCCGATCTTCGGCCCGCTGGTCGGCATCAGGGCGCCCGCAGGGGCGACCCGCTGATGCAGCACTCCCACCTGGCGCGCCAGCGCCAGCACGGCGAGCGTCAGCAGGACCACCAGCGTCCAGAGCAGCACGTCGAGCACGAGGGCGGCCGTCATGAGGGATCCTCCACCCAGGGGCGCATCGCGGCGGCATTGGCCAGCAACGTGCCCGTCGCGAGATAGAGGCAGGCCGCGGCCGCCAGCATGGGCAGCGACACCGCCAGATCCACCCAACCGGGCGTACCGGGGTCCGTGATCGCAAGCGGGATCAGCGCGATCGCGGCGAGCACGCCGTTGCGGCCCACGAGCACCCAGGAGAGCTGCTCTCCCCCGCCGCAGCCGCAGTCGATCCACGAACGCCCCCGCAGCAGGTTGGTCGTCATGGCCACGCCGTAACCGAGCATCAGGACGGCGGTGGCGGCCCCGGCGAGAACCGCCGCGTCGGCTTGCCACGGCGCGGCTAGCCACAACGCCGCCAGGACGCCTTCGACCACCGGGACCGTGCGCGCCACGGTCGCCGTGACCCACTCGGGCAGCAGCCGGTAGTCGGCCAGGACGCCTTCGAACGCCGCCGCGCCGCGGATCTTGTGCCATGCCACCGTTCCCAGGAGCGCGGCAAAGCCCGCGGCCACGGCAAGCATTGCAGAACCTTCCATTGCTTCCTCAGTAGCGCCTCAGTAGCGCCTCAGTAGCGCAGCAGGTTGCCGGCGCCCCCCGTCTCGATGACGCGCTGACGCTTGCCCGTGCGCAACTCGTGGACCTGGACGCCCGCGCCGATGGCGGCCACCAGCAGGGGTTCTTCGCCCTCCACCACCAGCAGTGCCGACGCCGGTTCCTCGAAGGCGATCTTGCCGATGCGGCGCTGCGTCGCGCGGTGGAACAGCCACGCCTCCGGACCGGCGTCGTCCTGCGTGTCCTCGCCGCCCTCGTGCACCAGCGCCACGAGCAGGTCGTGTCCCGCGTGGAACGCGGCCGGCTGTCCGCCGCCGGGTCTCCAGCCCTCGTCTTCCTCTCCGAGCAGGGACCAGGACTCGCCCAGGACGATCTCGCCATCCTGAACGATCACTTCCCGGGTCTGCCCCTCGAAGCTCATGAACTGCCAGCCATCAGTGGTCTGCACCGGCTGGTCGAAGAGCGGGTCTTCGTCGACGGAGAAGAATGGCTCGGTACGCACGCGCGCCGCCTCCGCCCCGTTCTCGTCGAGGCCGATCCACTGCAACGTGCCGTCGCCGCAGATCATCAGGAACCCGCGCTCTCCGGCCGGCAGCGTGGTGGCGCAGCCGGGGGTGGAGATCTCGCCGACGAAGTTGCGGTTCTCGACATCCACGACGGTCACGGACTGCGCCGGGGTCATGTTGAAGACCGTCGCGTAACGGCCTCCGGAGAGGAGGCCGAGGTAGTGCAGGTGCAGCGCCGTCATCTTCGGCGGAATCACGACCTCCGCCGTCGGGGCGAGGGTGTTGTGCGCGTAGATGCGCAGGACGTCCGTGCGCTCGCCGTCGTAGCGCCGCGTGTAGTGCGTTTCGGCGGCGTAGATCTCCCCGCGGCCCGCATGGCGGCGAACGGTCGGCGTCCAGGGCGTCAGCGACAGCGTGCCACGCATCTCCCCGTCCGCCGCGTCGAACACGAACGCGCCGCCAAGCAGCCCCTTGACGATGAACCACGTCGAGGCGGGCGGACCCAGTTCCGTCGGGGCTACCGGAGACGGGGTGACGCCGGCGCCGGTGGCGGTCCCGGCCCAGAGGCAGGCCGCGAGCAACACGACGGCGCCGCGTCCAATCCGGGCGGGCCTCTGGCGCCGACGTTCTTCCAGACCTTCCATCGTCCCGCCGCGCCCGCAGCCTGTGCCGCGAGCCCGATCCGCCACGCAGTCCATAGAACGCCGCTCCAGGGTGACACCAACCGTTCCGAGTCTGTCCCATAGCAACCCGCGGGGCAACCGGCGCGCGGTGCGAGGCCGTGTTCGCTTTGCCCGCCCCCGCGAAATCCGACACACTGCTTACGCACAGGGCCGCGGACGGGGGGACGGACATGCGCACTGTTCAGATGCTTGGCAACTGCGGCGTCGACGTGGTCGACCTCGCCGACCCCGAGCCGCGGGAGGGCGACGAGGTCGTTGTCCAGGTCATGTCCTCGCCGCTCTGCGGGTCCGAGCGCCACGCCTGGGACGGCCCCAACGCCATGGGCGCCGGAGAGGTGCTCAATGGCGGCCACGAAGGCGCCGGTATCGTCGCCAAGGCCCGCGGTTCGAGCCACGTCAAGGAAGGCGACCGGGTGGTGCTGCACGCGGCCAGCCCCTGCGGAAGCTGCCGCTACTGCGTCGCCGGCCACTGGGTCCTCTGCGACAGCCCACGCGGCCGGCGCCTGCCAGGCAATCACTCGCAGTACGTGCTGGTGAACGAACGCAGTTGCCTGCCGCTGGCCGACGACATCGACTTCGAGACCGGCGCCCTCTTCGGCGATGCCATCGGCACGCCCTTCCGGGCGCTCAAGCGCCTCGGCGTCTCCGGCTTCGACACCGTGCTGATCACGGGCCAGGGACCGATCGGCCTCGCGGCAACCATGCTCTGCCGCTTCCTGAACGCCCGCACCATCGTGCTGGACATCAATCCCTACCGGCTCGAACGGGGCCGCCGGTGCGGCGCCGACGTGTGCCTCAACCCCGCCGAGGAACAGGACATCCGCGCCCGGCTCGCCGAGATCGCCGGACCCCGCGGGATCGCGTCGCCCTGGAGTGTTCCGGGGCCCAGGAGGCGCAGACGCTGTGCCTCGACGCGCTGCGCAAGAGCGGGCGCATGGCGCTCGTCGGGGTCAGCGACAAGGGTCCGACGATCGACACGATGCAGCACTTCACGCTGAAGGAGATCGAGGTGATCGGCACCTGGTACTCCGCACCGACCGACCACGAGGAACTCCAGGCGCTCGTCCGGCGCGGCCTGCCGGCGGCGGACATGGTGACCCACCGCTTCGGCATCGAGCAGGCTCCGGAAGCGTTCGACCTGTTCTTCGGCGGCGAGGCCGCCAAGGTCGTCCTCGAACCCTGGCGCTGAGGCCGGCCGATGGTCCGCCTTCGCGACCGTGTCAGGCGTCTATCAGCACGCCCGGATTGAGGATGCCGTTCGGGTCCAGGCGTCCCTTCGCCGCCTTCAGCACCTCCGCGAACAGGTCCGGGCGCTGGCGGTCCCAGCCGGAACGGCCCAAGTCGTGGACACTCAGCCGCTGACCCTCGGCTCGTCAGACCAAATCGGGCCGCCACCGCCCCACACGCCTACTTGTCCTACATTCTCAGTGGTTCTCCATTGGGCCGAGCACCCTCAGTCCTTCCCCGTCGTGATAGGCTGGTTCGCATTTTCCTTCGGTCGCACGTCCCGCGGTCGACCAGTCGTGTGGAGCGAGCCCGGTGAGACAAGTCCAGAAGCTGATCGTGCAGGATGTTCGCTGCTTCCAAGGTGCCCAAATGGGTGATCTGCGCCCTATCACGCTTCTGGTCGGTGAAAACAGCACGGGTAAATCCACGTTTCTCGGATGTTATCGAGTTCTGTCGGAGCTTCTCTTCCCTTGGCCCCGCCCGACCTCTCAGCCTGATTTCAACGAAGAGCCGTTCTCGATGGGATCATTCAGAGATATCGTCCGGTCCCGTCGAGGGCCAAGAGGCCGAATCGACGAGTTTAGGCTTGGGATCGCAGTCGACTCCTCACGTCGGTCCGAGCCCGGATTTGAATTATGGACTACTTTCACCGAGAAAGGGTCGCAGCCAGTCGTCTCATCCTTTCGCTGGGACTTCGGTGAACCGGAGTTCCTCGAAGTACGCCCTAACGTAAGCGGTCAAACGACCTGGAAGACTCCCTACCATGAGATAGTAACGGACTTCCCATTCGACTTCTTCCGCATCGGCGGAAACATGTTCGTTCGAGGAGGAGACGAAAAAGGACTAGATGCGGTATTGGACTACGTACGCAAGCTCTTTCCCCAAGAGACTGACGATCCATGGTCTCTCTCTGAACAGTTGAGTCCGCCCCAGTCAACTCTGGTGCCAGGGGCTCCCCTTCGGTCCAAACCAACTCGAACCTACAACCCAATACGAGAAATGGCTTCATCGGACGGCGAGCACGTGCCGATGCTAATGATGAGGCTAAACCGCACAGATAAGCAGCACTGGAACTCGCTGCACGACAACCTTGTCGATTTCGGCCGCGAATCGGGGATGTTCTCGGACGTAAAGGTCAAGGGTCATGGCAGGCAGATGAGCGACCCGTTTCAACTTCAGGTAAAGGTCAGAACAGGGCCAAACGCAAACATCATGGATGTTGGCTACGGCGTCAGTCAGAGCTTGCCAATCCTCGTCGACATAATGGCTCAAGACGAGATGGGGCATCGCTCTCGGCGCCAAAACCGGACGTTTCTGCTACAGCAGCCGGAGGTGCACCTACATCCTCGCGGCCAAGCCGAACTAGCCAGCTTGTTCGTTCAATCCGTGAGGAAACACCGCAACCGCTTCCTTGTCGAAACCCATAGCGATTACATCGTCGATCGCGTTCGCATTTCCGTGAGAAAGAAGGAGCTGGAGCCAGAGGACGTCTCGATACTCTATTTCGACCCACAAGGAAACTCGGTCACGATACACAATCTATCTCTGGATGGCGATGGCAATCTGCGGAGTGTACCTCGGGGCTACCGAGACTTTTTTGCGAAAGAGACCGACCGCCTCCTTGGTTTCGCGGACTGATGATGGGGCCAAGTCGTGTGCATAATAGTTGATGCGTGTACACTGGCCGACTTTCTGGCCGACCCGATTCAAGAAGACGCCATGCCCATCCGGGCATGGCTCGCCAAGGGTTCTGGTCGACTTGTATATTCGACCGGTGGTCAGTACGGCAGAGAGCTCGACCGGTCTCCGAATCTAAAGCGCAAGCTGCTCGATTATGCTCAGAGGGGACAAGCGGTTTGGATTCCACCAGAGAGGTTCTCCAACGACGAAGAGGCGCTATCAAAGCGGGAAGATCTTCGCTCGAACGATCCACACGTACTGGCGCTAGCTCGGGAGAGTAATGCGCGCTTACTGTTCACCAAGGACAACGGTCTGACGACCGACTTTAAAAACAAAATGTTAATTGATGGACCCCGTGGCAAGGTCTACTCCCGTGCAGCAAACAAGCACTTGCTTACCAGATCAGCGTGCTCGGGCATTTGAGCTCCGGTACTATACACACTGATCGATGGTGTGCCCTTCGCCGAGAGGGGTGGAGCGGGGCCTAGCTATATCTAGCTAAGCTAGCGAGGATCCTCGTTCAAGGTGACCGCCGACGCGGCCTACACCATCGTGCTCGACATCAACCCCTACCGGCTCGAACGGGGCCGCCGGCGCTGCGCGAGAGCGGGCGCATGGCGCTCGTCGGGGTCAGCGACAAGGGTCCGACGATCGACACGATGCAGCACTTCACGCTGAAGGAGATCGAGGTGATCGGGACGTGGTACTCCGCACCGACCGACCACGAGGAACTCGAGGCGCTCGTCCGGCGCGGCCTGCCGGCGGCGGACATGGTGACCCACCGCTTCGGCATCGGCGGCGAGGCCGCCAAGGTCGTCCTCGAACCCTGGCGCTGAGGCCGGCCGCCGGTGCGCCTCCGCGACGGCGTCAGGGGTCTATCAGCACGCCCGGATTGAGGATGCCGTTCGGGTCCAGGCGTCCCTTCGCCGCCTTCAGCACCTCCGCGAACAGGTCCGGGCGCTGCCGGTCCCAGCCGGGACGATGCATGCGTCCCACGGCGTGGTGGTGGGTGACCGTGCCCCCCGCCTCGACGATCGCCGCCGTCGCCTCGTCCTTGATGGTCTGCCACTGTTCGGCTTCGCCGCCGCGGGCGGCCGGCCCGTTCCAGGAATAGTACGGCGCCGGCCCGTCCGGGTAGACGTGCGTGAAGCGGCACGACAACGCGGCGCCCGCGCCGAGCACTTCCGCGAGCACCCGGGTCACCCGTTCGCGCACCGCCGCATCGAAATCCGGCCAGCGGTCCCAGGTGATCGCCGTCTCGAAGGTGTCCGAGAGCAGTCCGAGGCCGTTCGTCGCACCGGCATTGACGCCGATGAAGGCGTTGCGCCACGCCCCGACCGCCCCACCCCGGCCCGTCGCCTGCCCGCTGCCGTCGTCGACCACGATCTCGTCGTCCGCGACGCGCCCGCCGTGCTCCCGGGCCAGCGCGACCGCCTGCTCGATGTTGGCGCCCTGCGGGATGTCCGCCGATTCGAAGCCAACGATCAGCAGGGCCGAAGTGCCGTCGAGCCCGGCACTCGCCCGCGCCTCCACGGGATCCAGAATGCGCAGGTTGGCCGGCCACAGCTTCGCCTGGACGATGGCCCGCACCGCTTCCGTACCCGCGTGCCAGTCCGGGAACGTGATGCCTGCCGTGCCCCGGAACCGCGGGCGCTTCTGCAGGCGCAGCCAGCACTCGCTGATGATGCCGAGCGTGCCTTCCGAGCCGATCACGAGGCGGTCGGGACTCGGTCCGGCGCCGCTGCCGGGCAAGCGCCGCGTCTCCATCCACCCGGCCGGAGACAGCATGCGCGTCGACTCCACGAAATCGTCGATGTGGGTGTGGTTGGTCGCGTAGTGGCCGCCGGAACGCGTGGCCACCCAGCCGCCCACCGTGGACCACGGAAAGCTCTGCGGGAAGTGGCGCAGGGTGAGTCCCATGGGCCGCAGCGCCGCCTCCAGGTCGGGACCCAGGAGTCCGGCCTGAAAGCGCCCCGCGCGAGAGACCTCGTCGATCTCGATTACTTCGCTCAGGTGGTCGAGGTCGATGCTGACCGCGGCCTCCGACGTCTCGGGCACGTTCACGCCCCACACCACCGACGTGGCCCCGCCGTAGGGAATCGCCGTGTATCCGCCGGCGTCGCACCACGCGAGCACGGCCTCGAGTTCGTCCTCCGTGCGCGGATGCGCCACCGCGTCCGGCGGGTTGTCGAACACCCCGCGCAACGCCTTCAGGAGCTCCATCGAGTGTCCGCCGTAGGTGTGCGTCGCGCGTTCCGCGTGATCCGTCGTCACGAACCCGCCAAGGCGCGCGGGGACATCGATGCGGGCCGGCCGCAGTGGCACGTCCGCCAGGTCGGGGATGGGGGGCGGCGTCACGGCCCGTCCGAAGCGGGCCGACAGCCGCTCGGCCGAGGCCTTGCGCTCCGCATCGGACGGCTCGTCCGAGACGTAACCCCAGGTCCAGAAACTGCGGCGTTCCGAGCGTGCGGCCACGCAGGATCCCTCGTTCGACAGCGGCGATGCGGTAAGCTACCACGCTCGCGGCCCGAGCCCGGCCCGCCGATCGACTTGAGCCAAGGGAAACCCGTTTCCACCATGCGCGAAACCGCCGTCGCCGCCCCGCAGGGGTTCATCGGATAACGCATGGGACTCGACCGCGTGCACGGCATCGTGCAGGAAGGCTTCGCGCGGACGATGGGCATCGAGTTCGTCGAGTCCGTCCCCGACCGGGTCGTCCTGCGCCTGCCCTATCGGCCACACCTCGGCGTGGGGCGCATCCACGGCGGCGCCATCAGTGCATTCGTCGACACCGCCGCCACCGCCGCCTTCTGGTCCCTTCCCGAACCGCCCCCCAGCGCCCGTGGCGCCACGGTCGGGTTCACGATCAACTTCCTGCGCCTCGCCGTCGGCGTGGACCTCACCGCCACGGCAACGGTGCGCCGGCGGGGCGGCACGATCTCCGTCGGCGAGGTATGCGTGACGGACGCCGACGGCGCGGAGGTGGCCATGGCCACGGTTACCTACAAGCTCGACGCCGGCAAGCGTTGATGCCCCATTGGACTTCATGCTGGAGGAAACGATGTTGAAATCGATGGCCACGCTCGCCCTCGCCGCGGCGGTGGGCAACGCGGCCCTTGCCCAGGAAGCAGCCACGGCCGAGATCGCGGCACTCCTCGAGAGCTACGTGCGGGCCGTCAACGCACTGGACGTCGATCTCGCGGAAGAGATCTGGAGCCAGGAGCCCGGCGTCTCGTTCATCCAGCCGCGCGGCCATCAACGGGGCTGGCCGGACATCCGGCAGAACTTCTACCTCGGGGCGATGGGGGGTTTGCCGACGCGCCATCTCACCCTCGGCGAATTCGAAATCCACCCGCTCACCGACGACGCGGCCTGGGCGGAGTTCTACTGGACCTTCGAGGCCAGCCTTCCCGACGGCACGCCCATCAACACGGCCGGCCGCGAAACCCAGATCTACCGGCGCGAGAACGGCGTCTGGCAGATCCGGCACGTGCACTACTCCGGCATGCCGACGCAGGAAGAAGGCGAAGGCTTCTAGAATAATCTCGCCGCGTCCCCAACCCACGGAGGCCCCGATGAAAGCCGTCTTCATCCTCCTCGACAGCCTGAACCGCAACTACCTGCCGATCTACGGCAACGACTGGGTGCGGGCGCCAAACATCACCCGGCTCGCGAATCGCGGCGTAGTCCACGACAACCACTGGCTGGGGTCCGCCCCGTGCATGCCGGCGCGGCGCGACATCATGACCGGGCGTCTGAACTTCCTCGAGCGGCCCTGGGGCGCCATCGAGCCGTTCGACGTCCCGTTCCCGGGTCTGCTGCGCAAGGCCGGCATCCGTTCCCACATGGAGACCGACCACTACCACTACTTCCACGTCGGCGGCGAGAACTATCACACGCAATTCGACACCTACCAGTTCCACCGCGGCCAGGAGAACGACTGCTGGCAGTCGCGCGCACGCCCGCCGGCGGAGCCGGAGCATCTCGGACGGTGGACCGCGCAGTACGCGCTCAACGCCGAACGGTTCACGTCGGCGGCGGAGTTCCCGACGCCGAAGACCTTCCTCGGCGCCATCGACTGGCTGCAGCGCAACGAGGGGACCGACGACTTCTGCCTCTGGGTGGAAGGCTTCGACCCGCACGAGCCGTTCGATTGCCCCCGGGTCTATGTCGACCAGTACAACGACGACTGGACGGGGCCGCTGAACCTGTGGACCGGTTACGACCGGGCCGAGGGGGGCGCCGACGCGATACGGCACCTGCGGCGGCGGTACGCCGGCACGCTCTCGATGGCGGACGAGTTCCTCGGCAAGCTGCTCGACGAACTGGAGCGCCAGGGGATCTTCGACGAGACGCTCATCATCCTGACCACGGACCACGGCCACCTGATCGGCGAGCACGGCTGCACCGGCAAGAACCGCTGGCATGCCTGGAACGAGCTAAGCCACCTGCCCTTCGTGACGAAGCTGCCGGGCAACCGGCACGCCGGCCAGCGCCGCCGGCAGCTCACGCAGAGTATCGACGTGATGCCGACGCTGCTCGACTACTTCGGCGTGGAGTGCCCGCACGCAATCCACGGCGAGTCCCTGCGCGGCATGCTCGAACGGGACGCGCCGGTCTCCCGCGAGGCTATCCTCTACGGCTGGTTCGGCATGCCCGTCAACGTGACCGACGGGAGCTACACCTACATGCGCGCCGCCGCCGGGCCCGACAACGCGCCCCTGTACATGCACTACCAGGTGCCAACGTCGTACCACTTCCACAGCCTGCCCGGCGCACGGATGTTCCAGGACGCGGAACTCGGCCAGTTCCTGCCCCATACGGACATGCCGGTCATTCGGGCGCGCTCGGGAATGCGCCGCACGGACATCGTGAAGGACTCGCAGTTGTTCAACATCGGCAACGATCCCGGCCAGACACGCAACCTCGCCGGAACGGCGGTCGAGGCGCGCTACGTGGAACTGCTGCGGCGCACGCTGGAGCGGGCGGACGCGCCGGCATCGCAGTACGAGCGGCTCGGGCTGTGACGGCGGTCGTCGAGCCCGGCTGACATGGGCGCCCTCGCCGCCGCCGCGCTGTTGCTGGCACTCGCCGCGCCGGACGAACGCGCCCTCGCGCTGTTCCGTTCCGTCGTGGACGCCAATCCCCCGACGGACGATCGGCTGTCGTGCAGCTACACCACCGTGGCGACGATCCAGGGACGCGTGCTGGAGGAGCGGTTCACGCCCGGCGAGGGTTGGCGGCTGGTCCGCGTCAGCGAGAGATCACCCTCGCTGGAGGAACTCGAACGCTACGAGCGCGGCGCCGAGGACCGGCGCCGCCGCGGCCATCCGACGGAGTTCGATCTCGCGACCACGGCGCGCGAGGAGACCGTGGCGCTCGCCGCCGAGGACTATGAGACGCTGACCTTCACCTTCGCGCTGGCCCCTACGGAGGACGCCGACGCGCCGCCGTTCCTGGACAAGCTCCAGGGCTCCCTGACGGTGCGCAAGGCGGGCTTCGTACCGACCCGGTTCGTACTCGAGGCGCTGGAGGAGGTCTCGCCGGCGCCGACGGTGACGATCCGCGAGTTCCGCCAGGAGACGGTTTTCTTCCACGAGCCCGAGTTCGACGCCCTGCTGGTGGAAGCGGTACACGTCACCATGCGCGGCAGGGCCTTCCTGTTCAGGACGATGGACGAGGATCGGCGCGTGCGGTTCCAGGACTACGATTGCGCGCCGCTTTCTCCCTGACGCCCCACCGGTTCCGGGCAGATTCCGGGCACCCCCGCGGTGACGCGGAAAGGCGTTCCGCCGTATAGTCGCCTCCAACCTGCGCCGCGACCCGCGTGGAACGGGATGCCGGGAGCTACCGGAGAGCGACGCTGAGCGACGATCCCTACACCATTCGGCCTGGAGAAACGCGCGACCCGCCCAAGGGACTCCTCGGCCGCCTGCGCAATCTCGGCCCCGGCATCGTCGTGTCCGGCTCGATCGTGGGCTCCGGCGAGATCCTGCTGACCGCCGGCCTCGGGGCGGTCGCCGGTTTCGTCGTGCTGTGGTGGGTGCTCTTCTCGTGCTGGATCAAGTCCCTGATCCAGGCCGAACTCGCCCGCTACGTCGTGACCACCGGCGACACCTACCTGCGCGCATTGAACCGGATGCCGGGCAGACTCCGGTTCTTCAACAAGGAGGAGGTCGCCTGGCCGATCTGGCTCGGCCTGGTGGGGTTCGTGCCCGGCATCCTGATCGGCGGCGGGATCATCGGCGGGGCGGGACAAGCGCTCGGACTGCTCCTCGAACCCGTGGTGCCGGCCTTGAACGAGGCCTGGGCCACCGTCTCGGCCGCCGCCCTGGTCATGCTGATCCTCGGCACCGGGGCCTACATGCGTCTCGAGAAGGCGATGCTGGTGCTCGTGATGAGCTTCACGGCCGCCACGATCGTGTCCGCGCTCCTCATGCAGACGACGGAGTTCCGCGCCACCGGAGCCGACATCCTGTCCGGCCTGACGTTCGATTTTCCGCTCGAACATGCCGTGCTGGCGCTCGCGATGTACGGCGCGACCGGCGTCGCGTCGGGAGAGATCGCGGCCTACACCTACTGGTGCGTCGAGAAGGGCTACCCGACGTTCATCGGCGGCGACCGCAGCGATCCCGGCTGGCTGGCCCGCGCGCAGGGGTGGGTGCGCGTGGTGCAGACCGACGTCTGGGTCACCCTCATCATCCTGACGTTCGCGACGCTGTCGTTCTTCTTCCTGGGCGCCGGCGTGCTGCACCGCATCGGCGAACAGCCGTCCGGCTCCGAGACCATCGCGATCCTGTCGCGGATGTATACCCAGACCCTCGGCCCCTGGTCGTTCTGGCTCTTCAGCTTCGGCGCCTTCTGCATCCTCTTCTCGACGTCCCTGTCCGGCATCGGCGCCGGCTCGCGCAGCTTCCCCGACCTGCTCGTGACCCTCGGTTTCATCCCGCGCGCCAATTTGGCGCTGCGCCGCAAGTGGATCACCGGTTACATCATCGCGATGCCGATCATCAGCGCGGGCCTCTACCTGTGGTTTCCGCAACCCATCGTGCTCGTCACCTTCGGGGCGACGTACGGCGCGTTCATGCTGCCCCTGCAGAGCTTCCTGACGTTCTACCTGCAGAAGCGCCGCATGGACCCGCGGGTCCTGCCGGGCTCCTGGGTGCGGTGGGCCGTCGCGGGCATCTTCGTCGTGCAGGCGTTCCTGTCGCTGTTCATCATCCGGAACATCCTGTTCGCATGACCAGCGCCGTTGCCCCGGGCCGGGCGGGCCGCGCGACGGTGGTCAGAGGCCGTGGTTCGCCAGGTCGGCGGCGATCTCTTCCGGCGTGACGCGGGGTTCGTAACGCGCCAGGACCGCGCCCTCGCCGCCGACGAGGAACTTCGTGAAGTTCCACGCGATGTCCGGTTTGCCCTTGGGGCTCTCCTTCTGCGACGTCAGGTAGCGATAGAGGTCGCAGGCCTCCTTCCCCTTGACCTTCACCTTCTCGAAGATCGGGAAGTTCGCGTCGTAGCGGGACCGGGCGAACTCGAGGATCTCTTCGTTCGTGCCGGGTTCCTGTCCACCGAACTGGTTGCAGGGGAAGCCGAGCACGGTGACGTTCCCCTCGGCATGCAGCGTACGCAGACCTGCGTACTGACGGGTGTGGCCTCATTGACTGGCGAGGTTCACGACCAGGCAGGCGCCACCCTTGTATTGCTCGAACGACACCGGCTCGCCGGCGATCGCGTTCATCGTGAGGTCGTGGAATTCGGACATCGGCATTTTCTCCCATCGGTCCAGTCGGCACGGACCCCGCGGTCGGTGGTCGTCAAGATCCAGTGCCCGCGTCCGTCATCTGGCACACACCGCTTCGCGGTCCAACCGAAAGTCATTCGGAACGTTCTTAGGAGCGTGCGCGCATGCACCTCACGGCCAGCTCCCGCTGCTCACGCGCCGCGACGACGATGCGTCCCGGCACCGCCGAAACGATCTCCAGCTCGTCTCCGGGCTCCAGGCAAAGTTCCTGTACCAACCCGGTCGGAAGCCGTACGGCCAGCGACCTGCCCCACTTCGAGACCCTCACGCCAGCGCCCGCAACGGTGGAATTGGCAATCAATGCTACGCGTGTTCGCCCCCGGGAACGAGCGCTCGGCCGCAACCGGTGAGGACCGAGGTCAAAGCAACCGTTGCGGCTGGGGCGTGGACCCGGCGATCCCCGGTCGCTTAACCTCCCCCGCGCCACCCGTTCCACGGACCACCGCCCATGAACTTCGACATCCCCGCCGACCTCCGAGACTACCTCGCCGAACTCGACGCCTTCATCGAGCGCGAGATCAAGCCCCTCGAGGAGGCCGACGACAACATCCGCTTCTTCGACCATCGCCGCGAGGACGCGCGCACGGACTGGGAGCGCGGCGGGCTGCCGAACGAGGAGTGGGAAGCCCTGATGGGCGAGGCGCGGCGACGCGCCGACGCGGCGGGGCACTACCGCTACCCGTTCCCGAAGGAGTACGGCGGGCGGGAAGGCACGAACCTCGGGATGGCCGTCATCCGCGAACACCTGGCCGCCAAGGGGCTGGGTCTGCACAACGATCTCCAGACCGAGCACTCGATCGTCGGCAACAACGTGGGCCTGCTGCTCATGCTGGAGTACGGCACGGGCCAGCAGAAGGCGGAGTGGATCGACGACCTGGCCGAAGGCCGCCGCGGGTTCGCCTTCGGCATCACCGAACCCGAGCACGGTTCGGACGCGACCCACATGGACACCCACGCCGAGCGCGACGGCGACGAGTGGATCATCAACGGCGCCAAGACCTGGAACACGGGCATCCACAAGGCGAAGTACGACCTCATCATGGCCCGCACCGCCGGCAAGGCCGGGGACGGCGACGGGATCACCGCCTTCATCACGCCGACCGATGCCGAAGGGTTCAAGATCGAGGAGATGCTCTGGACCTTCAACATGCCGACGGACCACGGCCGGGTCTCGCTCACGGACGTCCGCGTACCCCACGACACGATCTTCGGGGGCGAGGGCCGCGGGCTGCAGGTGGTGCAGCACTTCTTCAACGAGAACCGCATCCGCCAGGCGGCCTCGAGCCTGGGCGCCGCCCAGTTCTGCATCCACGAGTCCGTCGAGTACGCCAAGGTGCGCAAGCCCTTCGGCAAGCCGCTGTCGCAGAATCAGGCGATCCAGTTCCCCCTCGCGGAGCTGCAGACGCAGGCCGAGATGCTGCGCGCCCTCATCCACAAGACGGCGTGGGAGATGGACACCCACGGCGCCTTCTCCGTCTCGGACAAGGTCTCGATGTGCAACTACTACTCGAACCGGCTCTGCTGCGAAGCCGCCGACCGGGCCATGCAGGTGCACGGCGGCCTCGGCTACTCGCGCCACAAGCCCTTCGAGCACATCTACCGGCACCACCGCCGCTACCGCATCACGGAAGGGGCCGAAGAGATCCAGATCCGGCGCATCGCGGGCTACATGTTCGGATTCATGAAGCAGCGGGCGCCGAAGGGGGTCTCGGTGTCCGAGGACTCATGAAGGCCCGCCGCCGCGAGCCGGAAAGACGGTAGCCGCAGCAGCGACCCCGACCATGCATTACGCACAAAGCGGAAGCGCATATCTGGGTATCTGGTTTATGCGTTTCCTGATTTTGCACAGCGCGTTAGAATCCATGACATGGCTTCCGCCGCCGAACTCTTTCCCCTGGGCGTCGCCACGGGCCGCGCGCACTGCAATCGTCTCCGCGAGCGGGAAGAACTGTCCGGCAATGTCCGCGATGGCGTGCATACCTGGATCTGGGCGCGGCGGCGCATCGGCAAGACCAGCCTGATCGAGCAGGTGGTGCGCGACCTGGCGCCGGACATCGTGACTGCGCGCCTTGACCTGCTCGTGGTGCACGACGCCAACGCGTTCGAAACGCGGCTCCGGGTGGCGTTGGAGCAGGCCGGATCCCACCTCCCTCCCCGCCGGCAGACCTCGACATCCAAGCTGGCAAGAGCGTTCTCCGCCTTCAAGCCGGAGCTCTCCCTGGGCGCCTTCGGCCTGCGCCTCAAGTTGGCCACACCCAGCCAGGCGGGCGAGGGTATTGTCGAAATGCTGCTCGCTCTCGACGACGCCGCCGGCGCCTACGGTCGGCGAGTGGCCTTCGTGCTCGACGAATTCCAGCAGCTCTCGGAGCTGCAGAACGGTGCGCCGAGAAGCCTGGAAGGCGCCGTGCGTCACGCCGTGGAACGGGCGCGGAACGTCACCTATGTTTTCGCCGGCAGCCGCAAACACCTGCTGGCGCCGATGTTCGAGGACGAGGAGCGGCCGCTGTACCGTCTCTGCCGGAAGATGACCCTCGAGCGCATCGGCGCCGAGGACTACCGCAATTTTCTGCTCGGGGCGGGACGGACGCGATGGCGGCGGCGGGTCCCCGACGAGGCAATCGACCGCATCCTGACCCTGACCAGCCGCCATCCCCATTACGTGAACGCGCTCTGCGCCCCGCTCTGGCGGGCCGACGCCGCCCCCACCACCGATGACGTGGAGGCGATGTGGGCGAGGCTGGTGGCCGAGGAGGGCGGTGTCGCGGCCGGTCGCGTGGCGCGCCTGGCGCCCAGCCAGCGGGCGCTGCTGCGCGGGATCGCCGAGGCCGAGCACGGCGTGCAGCATCCCACTTCACACGGCTTTCTGAGCAAACTGCGGCTGCCGGTATCCACCGGAGTGCGGGCGCGGGATGCACTCGAGCGGGACGACCTGATCCAGAGGGAGGAGGACGGGCGCTGGGTGCTGGTGGATCCGGCCATGGCGGCCTGGCTGCGGCAGGTGTGACGCCGGCGACTTTCCCGTGCACGGGCCCCAGTCCTCCCGTAGTATCCCGATGGCGACTTTATCGAGAGGGCTCGCGCATCATGCGATCGAAGACACTGCTCGTACTGCTTGGCAGCACATTCCTGACCCTGCCGCCCATCCACGCCGAGGAGACCTCGGCCGGCGCCGACGTAATCGAGGAACTGGTCGTCACCGCGCGGCGCCGGGAGGAGACGGTCCAGGAGGTGCCCATCCCGGTGACCGCGCTGGGCGGCCAGGCGCTCAAGGATCGGGCCGCGGACGACCTGACCGACCTGACCCGGCTCACGCCCAACATGAACTTCAACGTTTCGGGCGTTTCCAGGAACACGGCGAACGTATTCCTGCGCGGCATCGGCCAGGTCAACTGGGCACCCTCCCAGGACCCGAAGATCGGCACGTACGTCGACGGCGTCTATCTCGGCCGACCGCAGGGTGGCGTATTCGACTTCCTGGACATCAACCGCGTGGAGGTGCTGCGCGGCCCGCAGGGGACGCTGTTCGGGCGCAACACCACGGCCGGGCTCGTGCACATCATCAGCAACCGGCCCACGACCGAGTTCGACTACTCGGTGGGCGCCGGTATCGGCAACGACAACGCCCGTCGACTCGAGGGCATGGTCAACCTCCCGCTCAACGACGTGCTCGCCGCCCGCCTGGCGTTCCAGAGCCGCGAGGCGGACGGCTACGTCAGGAACGTCAGCGCCAACGAGGACTGGGGCGACGAGAACTCGACGAGCGCCCGGCTGTCCTTCCGCTGGACACCGAACGATCGCGCCCACGCCGACCTGATCCTCGAGGCGTACCGGGCCGACGAGACCGCTTTGCTCGGTGCGTGCGAGTGGGGCGGGCCGCCGAACGGCGCCGACACGGCGCCCTTCACCGTCATGTGGGCGGCCTGGGTCTTCAACGTCTACGATGAGTTGCGCAACTCGTGTATCGGCACGTCCCCCTACCGGTCCAACGACAACGACCCCGACAACCGCAGCGACGCCGAGACCTACAGTGCCACCCTGGACCTGTCCGTCGACCTGGGCTTCGCGGATCTCACCTCCATCACTTCGTTCCGGGACCTCACCAGCTACAACGGTTCCTGGGGCTGGGGGACCGATGCCGTGGGAACCGTTTCGCTGATCGAGGTGCTCGGCACGACGGATGACGAAGGCGAGCAGTGGTCCCAGGAGTTTCGCCTGTCCGGTATTGCCATGAACGACCGGCTCGACTGGGTGATCGGCGTGTACGCCTTCGAGGAGAACAACATCATCAACCTGGACGTGCCCCTCCTGCGCGGGGCGGTGGCGCCCGACTGCGCGGTCTGGCCCGTCTTCTGCGCGCCCAGCGGCATTCCAGGGCTTCCCCTGGGCATTCTCGTGCAGAGTGCCTTCCAGGCAGGCGGCAGCCGCAACCAGAACATGGACGGCACCAACGCCTCGCAGGCGGTCTTCGGCGAGGTCACCTGGAGGTTCGCCGACACGTGGTCCCTGACCGCCGGCGCGCGCTACTCCCGCGACAAGCGCGAGTTCGAGCGCGCCGATCTGCAGTACGCCGTCCTCGAGCCCATTCCAGGCCACGGCTGCCGCCCCGGGGCCGGACCGCTCCGCAACGGCACGACCTGCATGGACGACGTCTCCTTCACCGAAGTCACGCCCCGCGCGATCCTGGCCTGGGACCTGGCGGACAACGTGATGCTGTACGCCGGCTGGAGCAAGGGGTACTCGAGCGGCGGCTTCAACCAGGACGTGAACATCCGGCCGTACGACCCCGAGATCTCCGGCAACTGGGAAGGCGGCATCAAGTCGACCTGGGCGAACGGCACCCGGCTGCTCAACCTCACGGCGTTCCACAACACCTACGAGAACCAGCAGATCACCGTGAGCCGCATCGTGAACGGCTTTCCGACGGCGGACCTGATCAACGCCCAGGAGGCGACCCTCTTCGGCGTCGAGGGTGAGTTCCGCGTCGAACTGCCGGCGAACTGGTACACCCAGGGAACGTTCGGCGTGATGAATGGCGAGTACGACGAGTTCACGGTCCTGGACAACCTCGGCCTGGTCGGGCAGGCGCCGCTCATCGTCGAGCGCGACCTCGCCGACACGGAGACGATCCGTGGCGCGCCGTACACGTACAGCCTCGCGCTGGGCAAGACCCAGGTGCTCGCCAACGGCGGCACGCTTGCCGGGCAGGTCGGCTGGGCCTTCCGCGGTCGCTCCTACAACACGCTCGAAACCCGCCAAAGCTCCCGCCAGGGCAAGTACGGGTTGCTCGACGCCCGCTTCGTGTGGGCGCTCCCGAACGGCCAGACCAGCATCTCCCTGACCGGCAACAATCTGCTGGGGCGGTTGTACTACCTCGGTGCGGTCGACCTGACGGGGCCTGGGGACCTCGGCACGAACACGAAGTACTGGGCCGAGCCGCGGCGGTTCCGGCTGGAGGTAACGCACCGCCTCGGGCAGTAGCGCGACCTGACGGTCGCGGCCCATCCTTGCGGATGGGTGCGGGGGCGACCCCATTGAGGGTCGCCCCTACTCCGTCGGCGCCTCGTCGGTATCCTGACCGAACACGAGCACGTGACCGGCCGGGTCGGTGGCCTCGAACTCCTTCATTCCGTAGAACCGGACGACGAGGCCCGTCGCTGGCCAGCCGGCGACCGTGACTGACCTGTGCAGCGCCGCCACGTCGTCGACGTAGACGTAGTGCAGCGCCTGCGGATGGCGGCCGTCGACCAGCGGTGCCAGGGGAATGTACGTCGGG
The DNA here is from genome assembly GCA_963664635.1 of Pseudomonadales bacterium. Lineage (GTDB taxonomy): Bacteria > Pseudomonadota > Gammaproteobacteria > Pseudomonadales > Azotimanducaceae > VXNE01. The sequence continues at coordinate 5,003,755 of OY761542.1, forward strand.
CTCGCGAGCATGAGGCGGGCACCCCCGCACTGCAGCGACGCCCAACCGCTCCGCCCCACATCGTCCATGCGGTCGCGCACCTCGAAGCCGAGCACGTCCGTATAGAAGGCCAGCGTTTCCTGCACGTCCTCGCAGATCAGCATGGGCACGAGTCCTGATACGCGGGCGGCGGGCATGGAAGCTCCTCCGGGTCGGTTGGCGAGCCCATTCATGGTATATCCCACGCAACCACCCGCGAGGAGACTTCCGAAATGGCCGAGGGAACACCGTTGGGGATCACCGTCGGGAGCCTGGCGGCGCTCGGCCCGCGCGCGACGACCGAGATCGCGCAACTGGCCGAGTCCCTGCACTACCGCTCGCTGTGGACCGTCGAAGCGACGGGCACGGACGCCTTCACCCTGCTGGCGGCGGTTGCGACGGTGACCCCGAAGATGGGGCTCGGAACGGGCATCGTCCCCATACAGCTCCGCACGCCGCCGCTGGCCGCGATGTCCGCCGCCACCCTGCAGGCCCTCAGCCCCGACGCGGACGTCTGGCTGGGCCTCGGCGTATCCGCGCCTGCCATCCTCCGGCAGCACGGCATGCCCGCCGCGGACCGGCCGCTCGCCATGATGCGGGAGTACGTCGCCCTCGTGCGCGAGTGCCTGTCCGGCGAATCCGTGACGTTCGAGGGCGACTTCTGGCAGGTGAAACGGTTCCGCCTCGGCGTCCGCCTGCGGGAGCGCCGCCCGCAGATCGTGACGGCGGCGCTCAACCCCCGGATGCTCCGGCTCGCCGGCGAGGTCGCCGACGGCGTCCTGCTGAACTACATCCCCGCCTCCCACGTTGGGCCTTCCATCGAGCACGTCCGCGCCGGCGGCGACGCGACGATCTTCGCCTACGTCCACGCCGCCGTCGGCGACTTCGAGCGGCGCGCCACGTCCGCCCGCCGGGATCTCTTCAACTACGCGATGGCGGACGGATACGCCCGCATGTTCCGCGCCAGCGGGTTCGGGGACGAGGTCGACGAAGTGCGCGCGCGGCGGAGCGCGACCGCGACGGCGCCCTGGCCGCGGTATCGGACCGCATGATCCAGGCCATCGACTTCATCGGCGATGCCGGCGAGGTCACCGACTTCGTGCGGAGCTACGTGGACGCCGGGGTCCAGCGTCCCGTGCTGATGCCCCTGCCCTGGGGCGACGACCGCTTCGCGGTGACGAGGGAGACCATGGCGGCGGCGGCAAAGGCCGTCGGCTGAGTCAGCTCCGCCAGTCACCCAACAGCCGCGTGACGTTGTCCTCGCTCATGAGGTCGATGTCGTACCGACGCTCCAGGAACGGGCGCACGTCGTCCACCAGGCGTCCCCAATCGAGAGCGCGGAGCCGTTCCCGCGCCGCGCTGCGCCAGGTCCGCGGACCCTGCGCCTCCCCGGTCCAGCCGCTCTGCTCCAGGGCCGCATTCAGCAGGTCGAGGTTGGGCGCGGGCCAGTCCCGGTCGCTCAGGTACCAGATCAGGTGTGGCCGCGCATGGGTGCGGGCGACAGCGCATCCCCGACGCGCCGGTCCGGCGATGATGTGGGGGGCGGGAATCGAAGCATCCTCATACGCGTTCCGGTCGACGTGGCGTATTTTGGAGCGGGAGCGTGGCGAGAACTGGGAGGCGGCCGAGGTCAGGCGTATCTGCGCCGGGGTGGCGCACGCCGGCGCTCAGTGGGAGGCGGCAAGCTTCGCGTCGACGCCGGCAAGGAACTTGGCCGCGCAGGCGGGGATGGCTTCGGTGAAGTCGACCATTTCGTGCTTCGGTCGCGGCGCCCGGTTTCGACGCGGCTGTTCGAAGTCAATGTCCATCTCGTGCGCGATCTGGTTGCGGGCGCGGAATATGGAGTCGAAGAGGTTCATGTCAGCGACCAGTTCGCGCGACGGGAGGTCGAAGAAGGAACCCGCTCGGAGGATCTGGGCTTTCGACTGCAGGCTCCTGCCAGTGAGATCCCGCACAAGTTCTTCGACGAGCGCATCTCGCGGGTTGCCGGCGGTGAGGATTCGCGACAGAAGGCCCGTGGCGAAGCGACCATCGGTCGGCAGTTGCTTCTCCACGAAGTCTCGGAAGTTGTCTTCGGCCCGGTCGACGCGGTCGATCACCGCCGGCAGCGCGTCCCGTATGGCGTGCTTGATCATGGAATCAAGGCCGGAGCAGGCGAATACGAGCATCGCCCGGAGCAGGTCGACATCGCGGTCGGCGGGAGCGCCGCGACCGCGGCGATTCTGGCGATCCTCAAAGGTTTCGAGGAAGGACGTGACAGTGGCACGGGTGTGGGCGAGCACCAAGTGCGTGTTACGAAGCTCCTGTGCCGCCGGTTCGGGCGGTTCGGGCCCGAACGGCATCAGGAACGGTTCGAAGCGGACGATTGCGCGTGGACATCCCGGGCGCCCGGAGGCAGGGCGGCGGGTGTGAGCGTGCCAGGGTGACCCGGATAGCCGGGGTATTCAGGTATGTCCGGGCGGCCGGGGTATCCGCGATAGGGCTTTCCTCGCAACGCGTAGAGCCTTGCATGGCAGGAGTCTTCGGGGAGGATGGTCGCCAAGTACTCACCACGCGCCGTGACGACATCGTCGGAGCCGTCGATCCAGGGTGTCCAACCGAGGAAGTCGCCGTTGCGGTCGAAGACTAGGCGCGTCGCCTGGCGGCGACGCGATCGAGTTGCTCCGCAACTCGGAGGCGCTGTTCGTAAACTTGGCTCATCTTTCCACTCGAAGGCTGCTCAAGGAATCTAGGTCGCCGGCCTTGAAAGCTATCCAACTTCCGTCGGAGTCGAAGAGGTAGCGGACATCCATATCCGGATTATGGCGGCACTCGCAGGCCCTTGATGGCGAGGGTGTGTGCGTCCTGTGCGTCGCGCTGCCGACTGATCGAGCCTCTGTGAGCAGGTCGACGGAGTAGTCCTCGACGGCAAGCTCCGAGCGAACGGCGTTCAGCTACGCACGCAGATCGTAACCCGAACGGTCGCCCTCCAATGCGAAGTCCAGATCTTCCGAGTAACGCGGCAGGCCGAAAGCGAAACGCAGGCACGTCCCTCCCCGGAAGGCCAGCGAAGTCATCGCCCCGGCGCGCTGGAACGCTCCGAGGATACGGCCCTGGAGATACTCCCGAACGACGTTCCGGCCCTGCAGCGGCGGATTCTCCCCAACCAGTTGTCGAAGATGTTCCTTCACAGCCTCTCGTACCGCGGTGTCTCGCCCGCGAGCCGACCGATGCGCTCGGCGGCACGCAGCAGTTTGGGGACGCCGGATTCCCTGGCGAAGGCGTCAAGAGCATCCAGGCCCAAGGTGTCGAAGTTCAGGCGAAGCTCCCCGAGGTAGGCGAGGTCGTCTCCCCCCGGTTGCAGATAGACGTGGTCGAGCAGCGCCTTCTCCGCGTCCGCCACGAACGCCTGCTGTCCGCCCGACAGCCCGACCTGCCGGTACCCGAAGCGCAGTTTCGGCTTCAGTCTGCGGAAAGAGAATCGCCCGACCGGCGTCCCATAGCTGGTCGGCCTCCCGCCCGTGCAACTCGTGACCTCGGCGACGTACTCCGGAATCGCGTGCGCGAACGCCAGTGCCGAGAGCCCGCTGACATACGACCCCGGAGCCAGCCGGTTCGCCACCAGGAACGGCTCCGGACGCTGCTTTTGCCAGGGAGGCGCCAGAGCGTACAGTCCACGTCGCAGTTGGAGCACGCGTCCGGCTCCGGTCCAGCGGCAGAGCTGGCGGTGCAGGTTGGCCGGGTCCACGGCGCCGGCCAGCAGAAACCCGGTCTCGAACACCGGTTCGTCCGCGACGATTTCAACGAGTTCCTCGAATCTCATAGCGATAACTTACCAACCAGGGCAAGTTATTGCGATTAGCCGGGCCGTCCTCCTTCCGATGCCCGCCACCACCGCGGACCTGCCTTGACCCTGACGGCCTTCCCGTGAACACTTGCCGTCCCTTGCCGGGGGCGCGACGAGCGCGTCCTCCGGGATGCGCCAGGGATGGCTCCGGGATGGCTCCGGGATGAGCAGACGGGTGCGTAGCTCAGTTGGTTAGAGCGCTGTCTTCACATGGCAGAAGTCGCTGGTTCGAATCCAGCCGCGCCCACCACCCGCCTTCGCCCGAAACATATTGAAAATTGGAATCTCTAGTTCCAATTTTCATGGTAAATTCGCCCCATGTTGCCGCGCAACGCCCACCGCGAGCGCATAGGCGCGCTACTGGACGACAGTCCGGTCGTCGCCCTGATCGGCGCCCGTCAGGTCGGCAAGACGACGCTTGCCCGGGAACTCGCCAGACGGTATCCGACGCAGACACACCTGTTCGACCTCGAGTCCTCCGCGGATCTTGCGCGCCTCGGCGATCCGTTGCTGGCGCTCTCGGATCTCGAAGGACTGGTCGTTCTCGACGAGGTGCAACGCCGTCCCGACCTGTTCCCGACATTACGCGTGCTGGCCGACCGTCGCCCTCTTCCGGCCCGGTTCCTGGTCCTGGGGAGCGCCTCGCCCGACTTGCTGCAACAGAGTTCCGAGTCCCTCGCCGGCCGCGTCGCCTACTACGAGTTGCCCGGGCTGTCCATGGCCGAGACGGGCCCATCGCAAGTGGACGGCCTCTGGCTGCGGGGTGGCTTCCCAGCCTCGTTCACGGCCCGTAGCGATGCCGCCAGTTACCGGTGGCGTCGGGACTTCGTGCAGACGTTCGTCGAGCGGGACATCGCGCAACTCGGCATCGGCATCCCCGCCGCCACGCTCGAACGTTTCTGGAGCATGCTCGCCCACTACCACGCGCAGGTCTGGAACGGCTCGGAGCTGGCGCGGGCGTTCAGCGTCTCCCATCACACCGCGCGCCGTTACCTCGACGCCCTGGAAGCCACGTTCATGGTACGCAGCCTCAAGCCCTGGAGCGCGAACCTGGGCAAGCGCCAGGTTCGGTCGCCCAAGGTCTATGTCCGTGACTCGGGGCTCCTCCACCGCCTGCTCGACATCGCGACGCGGGAGCAACTGGAGCGCCACCCCAAGGTAGGCGCTTCCTGGGAGGGCTTCGTCATCGAGAACGCCATTCGGGCACTGGGAGCCGAAGACCGGCAGTGCTATTTCTGGGCCACACACTCCGGTGCCGAAATCGACCTGATCGTGCAGCAGGGGGGCCGGCTCCGCGGTCTCGAGGTCAAGCGCACCAGTGCGCCGGCGGTCACCCGTTCCATGCACAACGCCGCGGCGGACCTGGACCTCGAGCGTCTCGACGTGATTCATGCGGGCGCGGAAACGTATCCACTCGCCGAGGGCATCCGCGCCGTCGCGGCCGGCCGCATGCTGGACGACCTGCCGTGACACCGGCGACCACGGCGGTCAGGGCCGGTACGGCACCCGCGGCTCGCCGAGCTGCGTGCGCAGGACGCGCTGCGCCTCCTCGGCGAACTCGCAGAGCACGGTGCGCGTCTCCCGCGGATCGATGATGTCCTGCCCCGTCGCCTCCGCCGTGCGGAACGGCGAGGCGACCGCGTGCAGCCGCGCCTCGATCTCCAGACGCTTCGCTTCCGGGTCCGGCGCGCCGTCGATTTCGCGGCGGTACGCCGCCGAGGTGCCGCCGGCGATGGGCATGGACCCCCAGGTCGCGGACGGCCACGCGTAGCGGCGGAACATCCCGCTCGCCCGGTGATGCGTGGAGCCGGCGACTCCGAACACCCGCCCGATCACGACCGTGATGAAGGGAATCCGCGTCTGCGAGGTCACCACGAGGAGTTGCGCCCCCGCCCGCTCGATGCCCTGCTTCTCGGCCTCGAGGCCCACCATGAATCCCGGCTCGTCGCAGAGGCTCACGACCGGGAGGTGGAACACGTCACAGAGCTGCAGCAGGCGCATGACCTTGCCCCCGCCCGCCACGTCCGTTGCCCCGCCGTGCTGGCGCGGGTTGTTGGCCATGACGCCCACCGGGTACCCGTTCAGCCGGCCGAGCCCGGTGATCCGCGCGCGTCCGTGACGCGGCGCGATCTCGAAGAACGACCCGGCGTCCAGCACGGAGTGGATCAACTTGTAGATGTCGTAGACCTTGCGCCGGTCCCGAGGCATCAGGTCGACGAGCGCCTCGTCGCGACGCTCCGGGTCGTCGTCCGCCGGCCCCCGCGGCGCCATCTCCCAGACGTTCGACGGCAGGTACCCGAGGAACCGCCGGATCATGTCGAACGCTTCCTCCTCGGTGGAGGCCAGGTTGTCCACGCTCCCGCTGACCCGGGTGTGGATGTGCGCGCCGCCGAGGTCCTCCTTCGAGATGTCGTACCCGAGCGCCGCTTTCACCACCGGCGGTCCGCCGGGGAAGAGCTGGCTGGTGTCCTTGACCATCACGTTGAAGTGCGCCAGGCACGCGTGGATCGCGGGGCCCCCCGCCACCGACCCCAGGACCGCCGCGACCACCGGCACCTTGGAAAGCATGTCCACGTCGATCAGCCACCAGGAGCTGCCGTCCGGCAGGTAGGTGCGGCCGATCTCCTCGAAATGCCGCACGCTGCCGCCGGCCGCGTCGAGCAGGCGCACGAAGGGCACCTTCCACTCCCGCGCCCGCTCGTTGGGCGCGAGCTCGGAGCCCATGCCGCCGCCGGCGCCGCCGGAACCTCCGCGGATGGTGAAGTCCCCGGCGCTCAGGACCAGCTTGCGGCCGTCGACGCGGGCCGTTCCCTCGACGACGGCGCGTGGGGTGAACGACTTGAGCTCGTTGCCCTCGTAGGCGCCCTGACCGGCGAGCGAGTAGAACTCCCGGAAGCTGCCGTCGTCCACGAACGCCCCGATCCGCTCCCGCGCCGTCAGCTTGCCGTGCCGGTGCTGCCGCTCGATGCCGTCGGGGCCGCCCATCTGCTCCCGCAGACCCCGGCGCTTCTCTATCTCGGCGACTTCCGGGCGCCACCCCTGCTCTTCCACGCTCATCTCCGCCCCATATCCGCCAAGCCCGCCGCACGTTGAGCCGTAATGGTCCCTTACCGGCGTGAAGCCCCGCAAGGGACATGGGACATGTCCGAAGTCGCAGATTTGCCACGCGGAGTTTAGACTCCGTGCCGGCGGCGAGGCTCGCAGTTCGGCCCTGCCGCCGGCCACCACGTTCACGCAGACACAGGGGAGCCCTCCCATGCGTTCAACCCTACCGATCGCCAGCGCGGTTGTGCTGCTCGCCACCGCTCCGCCATACCAGACCTGGGCTCAGGAGCAGGAGGCCGGCGCCGAAGCCATCGAGGAGGTCGTCGTCATCGGCTCGCGGTTCGCCACGGCGCGTTCCGCTGCCGACGCCGTCGCGCCGGTGGACGTGCTCTCCTCCGAGGACATCGGACGCGTCGGCAACCACGCCGACCTGACCGACAGCCTGCGCGCCCTCGCGCCTTCCTACAACGCCCCGACGGCATCCGGCGACGGGGACACGTTCGTGCGCTCCACCTCGCTGCGCGGTCTCGCCCCGGACCAGACCCTCGTGATGATCAACGGCAAGCGCCGGCATCGAGCCGCCCTGATCTCCGAATTCGTGCCCGCCGCCGGCAAGGGCGCGCATGGCCCGAACATCGGCCTGATTCCGGCCATCGCCGTCGAGCGCGTCGAGATCCTGCGCGACGGCGCGGTGGCCCAGTACGGCGCCGACGCGATCGCGGGGGTGATCAACCTCCGCATGAAGGACGCCGCCGAAGGGGGCGAGGTGCGGGTCGACTACGGGCAATTCTTCGAAGGCGAGGACAGCATCAAGGTGGCCGCCAACGCCGGGCTGCCGATCGGCTACGACGGCTTCCTGAACCTGAGCCTCGAGTACGTCGATAACGAGGGGCTCTCGCGCGGCCGGCAGCGGTCGAACGCCCAGGCCCTGATCGACGCCGGGGTGCGCGGCGTGGGCGCCGACGCCCCCTTCGACGACGCCCCCTTCGTGCAGACGTGGGGGCGCGGGCAGACCGAGGACTACCGCTTCTTCCTGAACGGAGGCGCGCCCCTGTCCGACACGGCCGACGCCTACTTTCACGCCAACTACGCAACGACGGAAGGCCGCTACCGGTTCTTCTACAGGTCCGGAGACAATCCCGCCACGGAGGCCAACGAAGCCCACAGCACCATTCGGGCACTCGGCATCGAAGACCGCCTGCCGCAAGGGTTCACGCCCTTTTTCGACGGCGACCACCGGGACTACAGCCTCGTCAGCGGCATCCGCGGCGACCTCGACGGATTCGGCTACGACTTCAGCGTCGGCCACGGGGAGGACACGCTGGACTTCTTCCTCAACAACACGGTCAACCCCGACGTCGGCCTCGGACCGGACGGCCTGCCGGCACAGATGGGTTTCGACGTCGGCACGCTGCGGCAGGAGGAGCTGAACCTCAACGCGGACTTCACGAGACGCCTGACCGACAGCCTCCAGCTCGCCTTCGGGGCCGAGTGGCGCGAGGAGACGTTCTCCGTGATCGCCGGGGAGCCCAACTCGTACCTCGGCGCCGGATCGAGCGGCTTCAAGGGCCTCGAGCCCATCAACGCCGGCGCGTTCTCGCGCCACAACAGCGCCCTGTACGGCGAGTTCGAGCAGGAACTCGGAACGCGCGCCCTCCTGCAGTATGCGCTGCGCTACGAGGAGTTCTCCGACTTCGGCGATACCTGGAACGGCAAGCTCGCCGGGCGCCTCGACCTCACCGACTCGTTCACCGTGCGGGCTTCGGTCAACACGGGCTTCCACGCGCCGACCCCGGGACAGTCGAACCTCCAGAAAGTGACGACCACGTTCGACAACGATACCGGTCTGCAGGTGGAGTCCGGCACGGTGCGGCCGGACCATCCCTCGGCCCTCGCCGCCGGGGGAGCCCCCCTCGAAGAGGAGCAGTCCGTCGACTACAGCATCGGCCTGTGGGCCGCCGTCGGCCCGGTGGAGCTGACCGTGGACGCCTACAGCATCGACATCGACGGACGCATCTACAAGACGCAGAACCTGCCGTTCTTCGACGCCGCGGGGGTCGCCCGGAACGTGCAGTTCTTCACCAACGCGCTGAACCTGGACGTGACGGGAGTCGACGTCGTCGCCACGGCCCACTTCGACTGGGGCGATTCGGGAGTGCGTACGGACCTGAGCTTCGCGTACAACCACAACGAGGTGGACGTCGCCAGCCAGTCACGCGTGAACGGCGTCCTGCCGGTCGGCGCGGCCGACGTGGAGGACATCGAGAAGAGCTACCCCGAAGACCGCTTCACGGTCACCGCCAGCACGTTGCTGACCCCGCGCCTGGACCTCATGGTGCGCGCCAACTACTACGGCGAGCACTACGACGAGCGCGGACGCATCGACGGCGTCGACGGCAACGCGCCCACCAAGCTGCTCGGCTCGACGGTCTTCGTCGACCTGGAGCTCCGCTTCGACGTCAACGACTCCCTGCGCCTGGCGCTCGGCGGCACGAACGTGCTCGACGAGTACATCGACGTGATCGGCCCGCCGTACGCGAACCGGCTCAGCGTCGGGTTGCCCTACGCACGCCGTACCGCGGCCAACTTCGAGGGCGGCTCGTGGTATCTGCGGGCGTCCTACCTCTGGTAGCGCCGGCAGCAGGCAGGCACGACGGAACCGGGCACCCTGATGGTGCCCGACTCCCGACAGAGTGGTGGAGTGGTCGCGGTCCTTGACCGGCAGCAAGCTGCCGGCGGGCGTCAACGGCGCGGGCGGTCGCCCCGCGGCCGTGCCTGGTTGACCGTGATCATGCGTCCCTGGAGTTGGGTAGAGTTCAACTCCTTGATGGCCCGATCCGCTTCCGAGTTGTTCGGCATCTCGATGAAACCGAACCCCTTCGAACGCCCGGTCTCCCTGTCCATGATGACCGTCGCGTCCTGCACATGACCATACTCGCCAAACAGTTCCGAGAGGTCCTCGGAGCTGACGCTGTACGGCATGTTGCCTATGTAAATCCTCAAGTGCTTCGTCTCCCGTCGCAATTCAACTCCGCCGCCATTCCAGAAAGACAAACCCGTGGGACAAGCGCTTCACTTCGCTTGCTCGCGCAGGCGTCAAGTTTCGCGGAAAGCATGAATCTACGGATGAGAGCCCGCAAAGGCCAACGGCGGCTGGAGTCAATCCGGTGCATACTAACAGCGATGGTGTCAGGCGGCTACCGATAGTTCATGACCATTTTCCGGCGGCTTGATCCACCGCACGCCGCTGCCCGTCTCCCCCGCCGGCCCCTCGCGGCCGTCAACCGTCCGTGAGCGACGCGACACCGGACTCCACTCCCCGCCGGGAGTTCTCGCCCCGCTACCGCGCCTACGTGCTCTTCGTCCTGATGGGCGTGAACGTCTTCAACTACGGGGACCGCGCCATCCTCGGCGTGCTCATCCAGCCCATCAAGGAGGAACTCGGGGCGAGCGACACGGAGATGGGCATCCTCACCGGGCTCGCCTTCGCCGTTTTCTACGCGATCTGCGGTTTCCCGATCGCGCGGCTCGCCGACCGGGGCCTGCGCGTGCGCGTCATCGGCTGGGCGATGGCGATCTGGAGCCTCATGACCGCGGTGTCCGGACTGGCGACCGCCTACTGGCACCTCCTGCTCGCCCGCATCGGCGTCGGCATCGGGGAGGCCGGCGGCAATCCGCCCGCGCAGGCGCTGCTGGCCGACTACTTCCCCATCGAGCAGCGCGCCCGGGCCATCGCGGTGTTCGTGGCCGGGGCCCACATCGGCGCCTTCCTCGGGACGCTGCTGGCCGGGTACATCGGGCACGAGTACGGCTGGCGCCAGGCCTTCATCGTGCTCGGCCTGCCGGGCGTCGCGTTCGCCGTGCTCGTGCGCTACACGGTCGCCGAGCCGCCCCCGCGGGGCAAGCTCGAGAGCGTCGAATCGCCCCTGCGCAGCGGTTCCCTGTGGCAGGCGAGCATGCACCTCTTCGAGGGACGGGCGTTCCGGCACCTCATGATCGCGGTCGGCATCCTGTGGTTCAGCAACGTCGGGGCCGGTCAGTGGCACGCCCCGTTCCTGCAGCGGTCCCATGACCTGTCCCTCAAGGAGGTGGGACTCCTGCTGAGCCTCCTGAGCATTCCGAACCTCGTCGCCGTCATGGCCGGCGCCTACCTCGCGGACAGACTTTCGAAACGCAATCCCCGCTGGCAGGTGTACATCCCGCTCCTCAGCACGGTGATCTCGGTGCCCTTCCTGCTCGGCTTCTACCTGGCGCCCACCTGGCAACTCGCGTTCGCCTCCGCCGTCCTTGCCATGCTGGCGGCCGGGGCCTTCGCGGGCGTGCTGCTCGCGGCCGTCCAGGGGCTCGTCGGGCCGCACGCGCGGGCGCTCGCCGGCGCGATCCTGATGTTCTCTTCGAATCTGATCGGCGTGGGCCTCGGCCCGTTCGCCGTCGGAGTGCTGTCGGACCTCCTGACGCCCGCCCTGGGCGACGAGTCGCTCCGTTGGGCGCTCGTGCTCATGAAGGTGCTGCCGCTGCTCGCGGTCTGGCACATGTGGCTGGCGTCCCGGGTGTTCACGGAGGAGTTGCGGGAGGCTCCACCCACCGCGGAGGCCCGCCCGTGACGCGAGCGGCACGCATCGCGCTCGCTACGCTGTTGCTGCCGGCTGTGCCGGTAGCGGCCGCAGAGGCTCTCGTCGCCGTGGCGGCGAACTTCGCCGGTCCCGTCCAGGCACTTGCGGCGGCCTTCGAAGGCGACGGTCCGCATCGCATCCGGATCTCCGCCGGGGCGACCGGCATGCTGTACGCCCAGGCGACCCACGGCGCGCCCTACGACCTCTTCATGGCGGCGGACCGCGAGCGGCCGGAACGGCTCGAGGCGCTCGGCCTCGCCGTGCCCGGCTCGCGCCGCACCTACGCCATCGGCCGCCTCGTGCTCTGGAGCGCGGACCCGAACCGCGTGGCGCCGGGCGGCGTGGACACGCTGCGCGGCGGAGACTTCCGCCGGCTCGCCATCGCCAACCCCGAACTCGCCCCGTACGGCGCGGCGGCCCGCGAGGTCCTGCACGCGACGGGGCTGTACGCCGGGCTCTCGAGCCGCATCGTCATGGGCGAGAACATTGGCCAGGCACACGCCCTGGTCGCCACCGGCAACGCGGAACTCGGACTCGTGGCCCTCTCGCAGCTCGTCCGGCCGGGCGCCGCGCCGTCGGGGAGCCGTTGGGAAGTCCCCGCAAACCTGCACGCGCCCATCGAACAGGACCTCGTGCTGCTGCGCCACGGCGCCGGGAACGCCGCCGCGCGAGCCTTCCTCGACTTTCTGGAGACCGACGAGGCGCGGGGTATCGTCGTAGCCCACGGCTACGACGTTCCCCCCCACCCGGCTCCATGGCAATCGACAGGATCCGGCTGATGGATCTCGGCGCCGTCGGGCTCACGCTGCACCTCGCGGCGGTGACGACGCTCGTCCTGCTGCTTGTCGGCACGCCGCTCGCGTGGTGGCTCGCCACGACGCGCAGCGCGCTGCGACCGGTCGTGGAGGCCCTCACGGCGCTCCCGCTGGTGCTGCCGCCCACGGTACTCGGCTTCTACCTCCTGATCGCCCTCAACCCCGGCGCGCCGGTCGGGGCCTTCTGGGTGGAGCTCACCGGCACCACGCTGACGTTCTCTTTCGCCGGCCTCGTCGTCGGCTCGGTGATCTATTCGCTGCCGTTCATGGTGCAGCCGCTGCACGGGGCCTTCGCGGCCGTCGGACAGGCGCCGCTCGAGGCCGCCGCAAGTCTGCGCGCCCGGCCCCTGGACGCCTTCTTCACGGTAGCCGTCCCGCTATCCGCCCGCGGCTTCCTCACCGCGTGCGTACTGACCTTCGCCCATACCGTGGGCGAGTTCGGCGTCGTCCTGATGATCGGCGGCAACATCCCCGGCGAGACGCGGGTGGTCTCCATCGCCATCTACGAGCAGGTGGAGACCCTGCGCTACGCCGACGCCCACGTCCTGTCCGCGGCGTTGCTCGCGTTCTCCTTCCTGGTGCTGCTCGCCGTCTACGGCATGAACCGGCGCTTTCCCGTCCATGCCTTCTGAAACCCTCCACATCGACGTATCCGTCGCCCTCGGCGACTTCCGGCTCGAGGTGGCCGAAGCGGTGCCATTCGCCGGCATCACGGCCGTCTTCGGTCCGAGCGCCAGCGGCAAGAGCACGCTGCTGCGCGCCCTCGCCGGGTTCGAGCCCGCCCGCGGCCGCATCGCGGTGGCCGGCGAGCGCTGGCTCGACACCGCGCGCGGGGTCGCCCTGCCCCCGTTCCGCCGCCGCGTCGGCTTCCTGTTCCAGGATGCGCGCCTGTTCGCCCACCTCGACGTGGCGGGCAATCTCCGTTATGCCGCGCGCCGCGCCGGCGACGGAGCCCCGGCCCTCGCGCTCGACGATGTCGTAACCGCCTTCGACCTCGAAGCCCTGCTCGCGCGACGCGTCGAAGCGCTGTCCGGCGGCGAGCGCCAGCGGGTCGCCCTGGCGCGTACCCTGCTGACACGGCCGGCCCTGCTCCTCCTCGACGAGCCCCTGGCGGCGCTGGACATCTACCGCAAGGCCGAGATCCTGCCCTATCTCGAGTCGCTGTCCACACGCTTCGGGATCCCCACGCTCTACGTCAGCCACGCCATCGACGAAGTGGTGCGCCTCGCCGACCGCACGCTCGTGCTGACGGACGGCCGCGTGCGGGCGTTCGGGCCGACGCCCGCCGTGCTGGAACGCCTCGACGTGCAGTCCATTGCCGGTCCGCTGGAGGCAAGCGTGGTGATCGAAGCGCGCGTGGTCGATCACGACGCCCACTACCGTCTCACGCGACTGGACCTCGGCGGGGAGGCGATCTCGCTGCCCATGGCGGGACATCTCGACGCGGGCGCCACCGCCCGGCTGCGCATCCGCGCCCGGGACGTGGCGGTCGCCACCACCCGACCCGATGCGCTCAGCATTCGCAACGTCCTCGAAGGCACGCTCGTCGAGCTCGCCGCCGACCCCGACTCTCCGTTCGCCGAGGTGCTCGTCGATGTCGGCGGGCAGCACCTGCGCGCGCGCATCACCCGGGCGGCGGCGGACGACCTCGGGCTCAGTACCGGGCAGCGCGTCTACGCCCTGGTCAAGAGCGTGGGCCTCGACGGCTGAAGCCGGGGCCCCCGCGCCCGGTAGTAGAATCCGGACCGCAGTCTGCGGCAATCAGCAGGAGGAGCGCAAATGGCCATCAAGAGCATCTTCGCGGAAGTGGAAACGGTGAAGCGGGACATCGAGAACCTCTCCGTCGAGGAACTCAAGGCCGAACTTGCCGCCGGCGGCGACACCCTGCTGCTCGACATTCGCGAGATCCAGGAGCAGGTCGACCTCGGCACGATTCCCGGCGCCCGGCACGCCCCGCGGGGCATGCTGGAGTTCTGGGCGGATCCCTCGAGCCCGTACTACCGCGACTGGTTCCAGGAGGATCGCCGCACGGTGCTCTTCTGCGCCGGCGGGGGCCGCTCCGCACTCGCGGTGCAGGCGCTCGCCGACATGGGGTTCACCGACGTCGCCCATCTCGAGGCGGGATTCGGGGGTTGGCGCGACGCCCGCGAAGAGATCGAGGACGTGAGCGCCAGGAGCCGCTGGGTGCGGCGCGAACAGCCTTGAGCCCCTTGCGAACAGCCTTGAGCCCCTTGCGAACAGCCCTGAGCCCGCTTAGGCGCGAACAGCCGTGAGCCACTTGAGGCACGAACAGCCCTGAACCACTATCCTTCGACCCTTACGCTTCATCTCGGGAGGAAACCATGGCGCATGATCTGGTGATTCGAGGGGGCAACGTCGTCGATGGCACCGGCGCACCGCCGTTCGAGGCCGACGTCGCGGTCGACGGCGACCGCATTACGGAGATCGGCAAGGTGTCGCACCCCGGCAAGGAGGAGATCGCCGCCCGCGGACTGACCGTCTCCCCCGGCTTCATCGACCTGCACACCCATCTCGACGCCCAGATCGGCTGGGACCCGCAGGTCACCTCGGTGTCCTGGCATGGCGTCACCACGGCGCTCCTCGGCAACTGCGGCGTCACCTTCGCCCCTTGCAAACCTTCCGACCGGGAGTTCCTGGCCGGCATGATGGAGACGGTCGAGGACATCCCGAAAAACGCGATCCTCCACGGCCTGCCCTGGAACTGGGAGTCGTACGGGGGCTACCTGGACGCCCTCGAGCAGCTCGGCCCGTCGATCAACATCGCGGGACTCGTCGGACACTGCGCGATCCGTTTCTACGTCATGGGCGAGCGCGCCGTGGAGGAACCGGCCACGGAGGACGAGATTCGCCAGATCGCCGCACTCGCCGGCCGGTCGGTCGCGGAAGGCGCCGTCGGCTTCTCCACGAACCGGCTCCCCCAGCACGTGCTGCCGGATGGGCGTTCGATTCCCGGCACCTTCGCCCACCGCGATGAACTGCGGGCGGTCGCCCGCGCCGTGGGCGCCCACGGCGGCCTCATGCAGACCGTCTCCGACTTCCGGGAATTCGACGCGGAACTGGACCTCATCGCCGACGAAGCGCGCATGGCCCGCGGCGCCCTGTTCAGCTCGGCCGTCGAAATGGGCCACGAGCGCCTGAACGAGCGCGTCATGCAGATGCGCGCCGAGGGTCTCAACGTCACCTCGGTGACCGTGCCCCGCAGCGGCGGCGGCGTCGGGGGCCTGTCCACGGACAGGTTCTTCCCCGCCCGGGTACCGGTCCAGTCGTGGCAGGCGGTGCGCGATCTCGACGTGGACGCGCGGCTGGCCGCCATCCGCGACCCGGACACGCGCCGGCGCATCGTCGACGAGGTGAAGGCGCTCGGGGAACCGGGCGCAGATCAGGCCCAGCGCTGGTTCTACCTCGGCGACGGAGCGCGCCCGCACTACACGCGGGGTCTGAACGAGAGCCTCCACCACCTGGCCAGGGCCGCCGGCGAACATCCGGTGGAGACGTTCCTGCGCATCACCGACGAGACCGACGGCCGGGCCCTGTTCCACATGCGCGGCTTCAACGTGGACCTCGAAGCCCTGGAGCAGCTCATCACGACCGAGTGGGCGATGCCCGGGCTCGGCGACGCGGGCGCCCACGTCAGCCAGATGATCGATTCCGGCTGGAGCACGTTCATCCTGTCGCACTGGCACCGGGACACCGGCGTCTACAGCGTGCAGGAGGCCGTCCGCCGCATGACCTCCGTGCCCGCCGGCGTGCTCGGGCTCGAGGACCGCGGCGTCCTCGCCGCCGGCAAGCGCGCGGACATCAACGTGTTCGACATCGACGCCGTCGAGGAACGCATGCCAACGCTCGTGCACGACTTCCCGTTCGGCGCGCCGCGCTTCATTCAGCGCGCGGCCGGCTACCACGCCACCGTGTGCAACGGGCAGGTCGTGCTGCGCAACGACGAGTTGACCGGAGTGTGCGCGGGCCAGGTGCTGCGCAACGGCGCGGCGTGACGGCGCGACCTGACGGTGGCGGCGCCACCCGATGGGTGGCGTTGGAAGTTTCGCTGCGCGAACTCCTACGTCGCAGGCTCCTGGGCGTGGTCAAAAGAGCGCGAGCTGCGTGTCGTCGCCGATGACGTGCTCGAATGCGAGCCCGAGGGTGTCGAGGACGGGCTCCGCGACCGGGCGCACCTGCTTCTCCACGTAGTGCTCGCGGTCGAGGTCGGCCGTCAGGTTGTCGAGCGGTTCCGGCCCCGCCTGGGTGATAACGTAGGAGATGAGCCGCCCCGGGGCCGCGCGGGACTTGCGGGCGGCGGCGACGTGCGGGGGATTGCCGCGGTCGTAGTCCGCGAGGCGCTTGCGTAGCCCCTTGCGGTAGACCAGCGCCTCGTCCAGCTCCCCGGCGCGCACGGACCGCACGACGCCCGAGAGATACGCGTCCACGGGCTGGTCGCGGAAGAGCCGGGCGTACAGTTCGCGCTGCACCGTCTTCGCGAGTTCCGTCCAGTCGCGCCGCACCACCTCCATGCCGACGAAGTCGACGTCCGACGAGCCCCGCACGATGCCGGCATAGCGCTTGCGCGCACCCGCCGCGCCGTGCCGTACCGACGGCAGGAAGAGACGCGTGTAGAGCTTCTCGAACTCGAGCTCCAGCCGGCTCTCGACGCGCCACTCGGCCCGGACGTGCGCCGCCACGGCCGCATCGATCTCGGCCGCCAGGGCCTCGCCCCGGGCGTGCGCGTCCTCCGGGTCGGTCGCGCCCGACAGCACGAACAGGCTGTCGGTGTCCCCGTAGAGCACGCCGAACCCGCGTTCCTCGAGCCACGCCTTGCACCAGAGCAGGAAGTACCGGCCCTGCCCCGTGATGGCGTTGGCGATCGCCGTGTTGTGGAAGCGGCAGGCCGGCGTGCCGAGCACCCCGTAGAACGAGTTCATCAGGATCTTGATGGCCTGGGACGCCACGCCGTCGTCGGCGCGCTTGGCCGCTTCCCGCGCCGCGGCAAGCCGATCCAGCATCCGCGGCAGGATGGCCTCGTCGCGGCGGAACGCCGCACCGCTCGAGGTGCGGATGGTGTCGTCTCCCGGCCGCGGGTCGGCGACGAACCCGAGCGGGTCCATGTTGAACGTGCGCATCACGCTCGGATACAGGCTCTTGAAGTCGAACACCCAGACGTTGTCGTGCATGCCCGTGACGGGTTCGAGCACGTGCCCGCCGGCCTGTGCCGCGGACACGCGCGAGTCGCTCGACCGCACCGTGGGCGCGACGATCCCGCGCTTGCCGAGTTCCGAGAGATAGACGAAATCGAACGACGCGATGCTGGCCGACACCCGGTCCGGCGTCATCCCGGTCAGGCGGCTGCGCGCCACGGCCAGGGGCACGAGATTCAGCTTCTCCACGATCTCGAGCGCCAGGCGCGCGTCCGTCCGGGCGTAGCGTGCGAACCCCGGGAGGTCGTTCGCGTACCGCTCCATGATCTCGCCCGCCCGGTCCCGGACATCGCCCTCCACGGCCTTGCCCTCGCCGAGTACGGAACGGGCCACCGCGTCGAGCGAATACTCGTCCATGCGCACGAACGCGCCGCGCACCAGGTCCATCCCGTCGAGCACGACGCGGCCGGGGATGCTGGCCTGCCCGCTGCCGAAGTATCCCTGCGCCGCGCGCACCCGCAGCGCGCCGGGTTCGCGGCCAAGCTGGAACGGGTGCTTCACGCGTGCGGCGATCCGGCCGAGGACGCTGAGGTCGAAGTCGACGACGTTCCAGCCCGTCAGGACGTCGGCGTCCGTTTCCGCCACGCGGCGGCAGAAGGCCTCGAGCGCGGCGTGCTCGTCCGCCGCCGCGAACGCGTGCTCCGGCATGGCCCGCCCGGCGCCGTCGACGATGTGGACTTCGTCCAGCCCGCACCCGTAGAGGGAGATCGCCAGCAGCCGGCTCGCCTGCGGGTCGGTTTCGATGTCGAAGGAGAGGACCCGCGGCGCCATGTCCACGTCCGCCGGGCCGACTTCCGGATCGTCGAAGACCCAGGCGACACCGCGGACGCCGGCCGCCTCCCCGGGGCGGGCAACGCCGTCTATGGCGACCCCGCCCTTGACGTCCCGGTCGATCAGGTAGCGCACCGCGAAGCGCACGTCCGCCTCGAAGGTCTCGATGCCCCGGTCCTGCAGGCGGTCGCGCAGCGGCGGCGCATCGGGCGGCGTGCGGACTTCGATGCAGGTGACCGGCTCGCCGGCGAAGTTCCGGCGTCGCGTCGCGCGCTGACGCGCCGCTCCCGAGTCCCGCGCACGCGCCGCGTCCGCTGCACGGACGTAGAAACAGGGTGTCTGGCGGGCATCGCGGACGAGGAACGTCTGCCCGTCCTCCAGCCGGCCGTGGAGGTGCACCACCGTGGCGTCGCCGCGGATGCGGTAGCTCGCCTGCATGACGAAGCCGCGCGCCTTCATGGCCGCGATGTCATCTCCGGGCGCGCGTCCCGGCAGCGCCGTCCGGCGTCAACTCCACATGTTCGTGCCGCCGCACACCGTGAGGGCCTGACCCGTCATGAAGGTGCTGGCGTCCGAAGCGAGGAACACCACCACGCCCTTCAGGTCCTCCGGTTCGCCGAGGCGCCGCAGCGGCGTGTTGGTCTCCGCGTTCTGCTTGGCCTCCGGGTTGTCCCACAGCGCCCGCGCGAAGTCCGTCTTGATGAGCCCCGGGCAGATGGCGTTCACGCGGACGCCGCTCGGTCCGTACTCGAGCGCCAGGTTGCGCACGAGGCCGATGTCCGCGAGCTTCGAGATGGCGTACGTGCCCAGCATCTCGGACGCGTTGAAGGCGCCCGTGGACGCCGTGATCATCATGCTGCCGCGGCCCTTCGCGACCATGTCCGGGGCGACCATCTGGCACAGCCAGTGGTTCGAGCGGACGTTGGAAGCCATGATCTTGTCGAACGCCGAGTCGGGAATCTGGGACATCGGGCCGTAGAACGGATTCACCCCCGCGTTCGCGACCAGGATGTCGATGGGCCCGAGGCGGCTCCGCGTTTCCGCGACCAGGGCTTCGAGCTGCTCCTTGTAGCCGATGTTGCAGGCAATCGGGATGGCCCGTTCCTCGCCGCACTTGTCGTTGATCTGCGCGACCGCCGCCTCGCACTGGTCGAGCTTGCGGCTCGATACCACGACCTTCGCCCCGTGCTCGGCAAGGCCTTCCGCCATGTACAGGCCCATGCCCTTCGACGCGCCCGTCAGCAGCGCCACGCGTCCCGTCAGGTCGAAGAGTGTCGTCTCCACGCCCATCGTTCACTCCGGTTGCCAGGAAAACCGCGTAGGTTACGGGAAGGCGACGGAGCTAGGGAAGCGCCGGCCGCCTGCGGGCGTGCGATGCTTGATCGGCGCGATCGCCGGCGGCGGCCGGAGGGTCGGATGCAGCCGTCCACCATGCGCGGTGGACCGCTCGACTTCTACGCGGTGACCGACCATGCCGAGAACATCGGCATCGCGCGGGCCATCGAGGATCCCACAAGCGCGCTCTTTGCGCACCCCCTCCCTGGCCGAGCAGCTCCGCAGCAACGATCCCCGGGAGCGCCAGGCGGCGAGGATGGCGCTCGCCGCACCCCAGTTGACCGGAAAATGTGTGCGCGACCGCCCGGAGAGCGCGCGGTGTAGTCGCGACTTGGAGCGCCCGGGCGAGAGCGGCACGCGGTTGGCCGGCGAGGAAAACCGCGATCATTCCGGCGTGTTTGACGGGATCGTCGTTTTTTCTGATAATGACCGTATTGACGCTATGGAGGAGATTGACCGTGTCCGAAGAAGAAAAGAGCGCCCTGGTCTTCACCGCGTTGGCAGCACTTGCTGTCGAAGGCATCCGGGTGACCCTCAATTACGTCGATCGCAGTCTGACGTACTGGCAGGGCCGCAAAGAAGAGGAACGGCGGCGCGCCGCGAGACAAGCGCGTGCCGACAACCAACCTGAAGGAGATAGCTATTATGTCCTCTGACAATCCGTACGGGCCAGGCCGGGCCAAGCGTTGGGTGAAAGGCGGCACGAGGCTCCCGCCAGGAACGGCCGGAGAGTACCGGATCGTGAAAAAGGAGACGGGCAAGCCACACTACATCGGGGAGTCCGGAGACCTCGAGCGCCGACTGAATCAGCATACGCGTATGGGGAAGGCTGGGACCACGGACAAGAGCCACCTGTACGACGCGAGCAAGCACGAGATCACCTATCAGGTGGCGAAAGCCGGTGCATCGACCGAGGCCCGGCGAGAGCACGAGAGGAGGAAGATCGCTGAGCATGCCCCCTCCTGGAATCTGGACCGCGGGGGGAGCGGAAGGAGATGAAGACACACGACGCTCAAGGTCGGCCTGTGCTGACGTTGATTCGGGGTGGGAGACCGCTGGGTGTACAAGATCCGTCTCAAACTCATCTGGCGTCAGGTCAGGGGAGAAGTGGTCGCGCGAGTGCACGGGACAATGGGCCCCAATTGATGCCAACCGAGGACAATCGCATGTCAGAGAAAAGCAAACTTCCAGAGAGGATCGCCGGGATGGCCTTCGGCACAAACGACCGCCAGAGCATCCAACGCGTGGGCGAGCTCCATAGGGTCTCCGAGTCGCACGTCGTGCGAAGCTGCGTGGGCATCGGGCTCCTGGTGTATTCGGACATTCGTCTGCGGTCTAGGATCGCGACGGCCGCCAAGGACCATGCGACAAGTGAGCGCGCCGTGATTCAAGCGGCGGTTCGGCGGGGGTTGGAACGTGCCCGGTTTGGCACGCGCCCGAGTGTGGAGCGCCTGGACAAGGGCGCTGAGGGAGAGCAGCGGCCTAAGGGCAAGTATCCGAAGCGAATCGCGGGGCTGGCCTTCAGCGTGGACGACTATGAAGCCGTTCGACGGATCAGGGCGAGCCGTGAAGTTTCCGAGGCGCAGGTTGTGCGAGAGTGCAGTTCGATTGGCTTGGCGATCTATGTGGACGATGAGTTGCGGAGTCGGATCGAAGATGCGGCCTTCCGGCACGGGAGGCGCGAGCGGGACATCGTCTACAGCGCCATGCAACAAGGGCTGGAGGAGGCCCTTGTCTGGCTTCGGCTGGCTCCGGTATTGCGAATCAGGGACGGACTACGGGCTGAGGATCCAGGACTTGATTTGAAGCTGACCGAGTACATTCATGCCGTTGGGAGACGAGTCCAGCCGGTGGGTCTCCCGGATCCGCTTTTCGCTGATGAGAGGGATCGAGGTTGGACGGAATCATCCTTGGAACTGCAAGGCCTCCATGAAACGTTGAGCGAGAGCCCTCTGGACGAGCATGATCGGCTGTTGGCCAGCTACCTCGACGGCCGTAGTGCTGAGGAGAAGGAGCACGCTCGGCGATCGGTTGAAGCCCGCCGGTCCGAACTGCTTGAGCTTCGGGGGCTTGGGGACGAGGAAGATGCGTGACGGGTCGGCGTCCGCAAAGGCTCAGATGACGGCGACACTTGACCACATTGGGCGCTTGTACCTTCTTTTCGACGCTGAGGACCTTCGAGCGCGCGCGACACCATGCGCCCAGCGGCCCGGCGCTCCCAGGTTCTTCCCCGCTCGTCGGCGGGGCCGGCTCCGCACCGGGCGCCTCGGAACAGCCGGCAAGGAGCGCCAGCACGCAGGCGGGCAAAGCCCTCCCGCGGGAGCCATCGAGGAGGGCCGCACTTCAACGACCTTCGCCAGTTTGCCGCAAGTGGGCATCGAACCAGTCCGCAACCAGGGCCAGCTCTTCGGCATCCGGCTGCCAGCCATGCGCGCCGCCGATCTTCCGATGCAGCCGATGCACCACGCCCTCGGACCGGAACCGCTCCGCGATGCGCCGTGACTGCTGGATCGGCACGCGCTCGTCCGCATCGCCATGGATCAGCAGGGTGGGCGGATCGTCGGCGCTGACGTGGTAGTAGGGGGCGATGTCCCGATAGTGCCGGGCGAGCCTTTCCTCGTCGATCACCCTGTTGCGGACGAACCGCTCCTCCTCGTCGTGGTCTACGAGGTCCAGTGCCTGCAGGAAGTTGTTGGCGCCGTCCGCAGCCGCCTGTTCCGCCAGATAGTCGATGAAGAACCTGCCCTCCGCGCCAAAGTTCACGAAGTCGGTGGGCGGAAAGTAGGCCACCACCGCCTGGACCCGGCTGCTCTCGTCCGCCTGGGTCTCCGGCTCCTCGTTACCCCTCGATCCCCTGGTGCCCTGCAGCAGGGCTAGATGACCGCCGGCCGATCCGCCCATGATGCCGATGCGCGACGGATCGACTCCATGGCGTTCGCCGTTGTGACGGATGTGGCGCACGGCCGCGCTGACATGCGCATGGATCTCGGGAATGGTGAACAGCGGCTCGGCGCCGTGCACCACGTAGAACACGGTATAGCCGCGCGCCAGCAGTTCCGTCGGGTTGAGGATGCTGCCGGCGGCAACGCGAGGCAGTCGCCCGGCGACTTGCGGCGCAAGAAAGTCGTGCCTCGACACCCACCTGCCGCTCACCACCATGACCACCGCCGCCCCATTGGCGCCGCCGGCGGGGGCCACCCGGTCCATCGTCAGCGCGTAACCCCCCTGCTTGTGATAGATCAGGTCCACATCGCGGGCGAAGGGGGGATCGTCCGCGGCCACCCCAAGGGTCGAGGCGGCGACGGTCAGCAGCAAGGCCTTGACGCTCTTCATGATTGGTTCGTGATGGAGAGGCGATCCGCAGTCCATCCCAACGTAACATGGACAAGGCCGCCCCGAATGTTCCCGCTCTCCGTCGGGCAAGGCGCTCCAACGCAACCGAACGCAACCGAACGCAACCGAAGCGATCAAAGAACTTCAAAGGACTCCAGGAGAGCACGTGAGCCAGATCACCGCCCGCCTGCCCGACGAGGTCGTCGAAGCCCTCGACGCCGCCGCACACCGGCTGCAGCGCAGCCGCGCCGAGATCGTCCGCCAGGCGATCGAGCACTATCTCGAGGACTTGGATGACCTGTCCGTAGCCATGGACCGAATCCAGGATCCGGCCGATCCCGTACTGGATTGGGATGAAGTCCGACGTGCGCTACTCGATCACGATTAGGCGCAGCGTCGCCCGGGAGCGACAGCGCGGTCCCGCGGGCGCCCGTCAGTCCCCGATCCCCGGCACGGGAAACCGCGCGCACGTCGCCTCAACTTCCGAGCGGATGCGCCCATGCACGGTCTCGTCCCCGTGGTGGCGCAGGGCCTCGAGCATCCAGCCGGCGAGCTGCCGCATCTCCTGCGCGCCCATCCCGCGCGTGGTGGCGGCCGGCGTCCCGAGACGGATGCCGCTCGGGCGCAGCGGCGGGTTGGGGTCGTCCGGGATGACCTGCTTGTTGGTGGTGATCGCGACGGCGTCGAGGGCTTCTTCCGCGACCCGGCCGTCGATGCCGAAACTTCGGACGCAGTCGAGCACCATCATGTGGTTGTCGGTGCCGCCGGTCACGAGCTCCGCGCCGCCTTCCACCAGCGCGGCGGCAAGCACCCGAGCATTCGCGAGCACCTGCCGGGCGTACTCGGCGAACTCCGGCTCGAGCGCCTTGCCGAGCGCGATGGCGGTGGCGGCGACCTGGTTCATGTGCGGTCCGCCCTGCAGTCCCGGGAAGACGGACTGGTCGATCTTCCGCCGATAGTCCTTCTTCGTCAGGATCATCCCGCCCCTGGGACCCCGCAGCGTCTTGTGCGTGGTGGTGGTGACGAAGTCGAAATCGTGATCGCACGGGTTGGACATCGCCTTGCCGGCGATGAGCCCGCCGATGTGGGACACGTCCGCCATCGTCATGGCACCGACCTGGTCGGCGATCGACTTGAACTCCGCGTAGTCGTAATCGCGGGGATAGGACGAATAGCCGCAGACCACCAGCTTCGGACGGTGGCGCCGCGCCATGTCGCGCAGTGCGTCGAAGTCGATCCGGCCCTGGTCGGAGGGATCGGACTTGTAGCGGATCCAGTTGAAGAGCTTGCCCATGTGCGACACCGGCGCGCCGTGGGTGAGGTGCCCGCCGTGGGAGAGATCCATCCCCAGGACGGTGTCTCCGGGTTCGAGCATGCCGAGGTAGACGGCCGCGTTCATCGGCGCGCCCGAGAGCGGCTGGACGTTGGCGTGCTCGGCTCCGAAGAGCTCCCGCGCCCGGTTGCGCGCGGTCCGCTCGATGGCGTCCGTGTACTCCTGGCCGCCGTAGTAACGCCGTCCGGGATAGCCCTCGGAATACTTGTTCGTGAACACGGACCCGAGGGCGGCCAGCACCTCCGGGTAGGTGTAGTTCTCCGACGGGATCAGTTCGATGCCGGCGCGTTCGCGGGCCTCTTCGCCCACCAGCGCCCCGTGGATCTCGGGATCGTTCTCGGCCAGCAGAAGGCGGTTGCGGCGGCTCGACGCGCCCCAATCCCTCTCGCCGACAGGCGTCGAGCGTGTGGTTGACTGCATGTTGCTTCCTCGAATGGGCCGCGGCGGCGTGCGCCGGGCCACTGGCCAGCGGAAGGCGCGCACTGTACCGGTTTCGCCACGCACGCGCAGCGATCGCCCGGCCAATGACCGGCTCCGCGGCTTACCCGGACCCACCCGCCGCGAGTTCCCTCTCCCCGTCGTAGACCACTTCGCCATCCGCCACGAAGGGCACGGCCTGCGACCAGACCGACCCGTCGGAACGAAGGATCGGCGCGCGGCTGTACTGCGGGAGGTAGACGCGCCGCGGCCGCTCCGTGGCGTTCGCCCCGCTCTTGTGCAGGCTCGTGCTCGAGAAGACCGCGATACTGCCCGCCGGCGCTTCGATCAGTTGACCCGGCTCGTCGCCCTCGTAGCCCACGAGATCGTTCGTGCCGGCTTCCTTCCGATGCGGGAAGACCTTGTTCCGGGAGCCCACGCGCCCGTGGGGCAAGACGGAGATCGTGCCGTTCTCCCCGGTCACGTCGTCGAGGGCGCACCAGCACGTCAGGTACGGCGCGTGCGCGTTCTCGGGATCCCCGAAGCGGATGTAGCCGGAGTCCTGGTGCCACGCAAACCGCATGCCCTGCTCGGCACCCTTCACCACCCACTGCTCGTGGAACAGGTAGATCGTCGGTCCGAGAAACGCCGTCGTCACCGTGCGCATCAGTTCGCCGAACAGGAAGCCGGGCATGCGCGCGCTCTCGCGGTAACGGTTGGCGATGAAGTAACGGCGCCCGCGATGCGTAATGCCGTGGGTATCCGTACCGCGGGCCTCGAGCCAGCGGTCGGTACGCGCGACGAAACCGTCGCACTCCTCGCGCAGCATGGCGAGGGTATCGTCGTCGATCACGGACTCGAGTACGACGAAGCCGTCGCGCTCGAACGCGCGGCGCGTTGTTGCATCGATCTCGAGCATCGGTCCTCCCCGGAGGCAGCGGCTTCCTCCCCCCAACGTCCGGCCAACGATAGTGCGGCGCCACCGCAAAACGCAACGCGGGTGGCGGGTCTCTCATGTTTCTTGTTGACCGCGACCACCGCGACCAGAACAATCCTCGCTTCGGAGACCGCCACGTCTCGGGAGCCCCACCAATGATCGGACGCGTCCTCGCCCTCCTGACCGCGTTGGCTGCAACAACGGCCGCCGCGGACGACGGGCTATATCTCGGCATCGCCGGCTCGGCCGCCTTCTACGACGTCGACTACCACAAGGGCGTGGACAGCCGGCATCCGGGCAATCTCTCGCCCAACGCCGGCACCGTCATCTTCGCCAGCGACTCCGCCGACGACACGACGTGGGACGCCGGCCTGCTGCTCGGCTACCGCATCGGCCTCGGGCCGCTCGACCTGGATATCGAAGGCGATATCGTCACGCACAGCGGCGATGCCTCGGGCCGCCTTCCGGGGGCGGGAAGCTCACCGGGGCGCAATCAGGTCGGCGAGGTGTGGCCAGAGAACTGGTCCCTCGCCAAGGACCGGAGCTACGGGATCACGGCCCGTCTCGGCGCCCCCTTGCCAATGTTCGGGGCGGACCTCTCCGCGTTCGTCGGCGTCCGGCGCCTCGACGCGACCTTCAGGACGTCTTACACGGGGTGCCTGCTCGTTGGCGGGTGTGCTCCGGACGAGTTCGTCGACGGGCGGGAACGGCACGACGAGGAGTACGACGCGTGGGTCGCCGGAATCGCCGTCGAGAAGTCCCTGGGGCCCATCGGCATTCGCGGCGAACTGCGCTATACGGACCACGGCAGCTCCAAACGCACCGTAGCGTTTGACGAAGTCGCGGTCACGGTCCCGGTGGACCTCGAGAGCGGAGAGATCGGCGTCGGCGTGAGCCTCGTCTGGCGTCCCTAACGAATCCCGCTCGGTAGCAGCCGGTCGCAGGTGTCCCCTCAGAAATAGGAAGGAGAGATGCAGGCCGAAACGATCATACAGACAGTCGTCAACCGCTTCACAGAACTACAACAGCGGCTGCAGCAGAACGGTTCTGTCCGTCAAACGAACAGTGGACTCGCGACGTGCTCACCACGCTTTGCAGGTCCGGACGCGAGATCGGCTGCACGGTCGGAGCGAACCCACGGTACGTCGATCAGGAGTTCCGCGACGGGAACGAGTGGCTCTACGATGTCTATTGGGTGAAATACGATCAGGACGGCTGGATCCGCTCGATGCCGTTGGCTGCCGAGAGCGAGTGGGGCGGGCGGGACCAGGCGGACTATGACTTCCAGAAGCTGCTCATCGTAAAGGCAACGGTGCGCGTCATGATCTACGAGGGCCGAACTCGCGACGGCGGCACGGAAGGATTCGCCAATCGCTTCGCCTACCACGTCGAGCGCTTTCACGGTGAGCCCGGGGATACCTACCTGCTGATCGGCTTTGATCCCCAGGAAGCGGGTTGGCGGTTCAGGTTCGACGAGATCGTGGCCAGCGAAGCCGGGCAAGCCCCGACGCGAAGCCAGCGCTGACCGCAGGGCTGTCACGCAGTCGCGACGACGGGGAGGCCAGCGTCCAGCCGGTTCAGTCATGCTCGGAGAGACAGGAGGCGAAATCCTGCGGCACGGACTGGATGCTGGGACTTTGTTGGTCAAACGCTTCCGTGCACGGACGACCCATCGCCCGACCCGCTACCAAACGCCGCGGTCGTCGCCGACGGCACGCGCGATCACTCGGCCGACCGACGTGGCCGAGTTCCCCGCCGGCGGCGCGCTCGGGTCGGCAGCGCCGTCGGCGACGACACGGGCGCCAGACCCGCCACGAACCCGTCCCACATGCCCCCGAAGAGCGCCTTCAGGGGGTGCTCGCTCGCGACTTTCGCGAGGGCTTCCAGATGAGAAAGCCCTCACCGGGAGGTTTGCCGCTACCTTGAGACGGCCCCCAACGAAGGGCCGCAGTCGCACGGCCTGCCGGGTAAGCCGCCTCGTTGTGCAGCGCACGGTCACGCCCGCGAGAGAGAGGTAGCGGGTCAGGCTTTGTTGGCGTGGATGGAGTTGGCCGGTGTCCAGTCGGAGAGCTGTCGGAAGGTGTCGGAGGTGGCGAGTTCCTCGAACTTGCAGAAGAATCCGTCGTCGCCGCGGTCGGTAGAGCGGAAGGCGCGGACGAAGGGTTCGGCACGTTCCCACTCGCCGATGAGGTTGAAGCCCCACCACTCGGCGTAAGTGGGCTGGTGTACGGAACCGTTGAGTAGACCGATGGAGAGGAACTCGCGTCGGTTGAGCCAGTGGAAGATCGGGGTGGTGAGCTTGATGTCCTCTTCGGAAAACTCGGCTTGGGACCAGGAGGTGGCGATTGCAGCCCAGTCGTCTTTCTTAGGGCGAGCTGCGAGTTGCTTGAGGGCGGTGGCGGACAGGTCGATCCAGTCTTGGGCGAGCTCGTGGGTGGCGATGTAGTCGAAAGCGGTGCGGCGAGCGAGGACGTCGCGTTGGACACGCCAAGCGAGGTAAGCCGTGACGACGATGACGAGCGGGACGAGGAGCGCCTGCAGCCAGGGGAGGACGTCGGTCGAGCAGAAGGCAGAAAGGACGGAGGCCGCGTTGGCGGCCTCCGTGGAAATCGAAATTGGGTCGGCCATTCAGAAGATCGGGCCGCTTCCGTGGATGGTGTTCATGGGTGGTCCTCCTTGGCGGTGTGTTGCGGCTGGGGATGATAAGGAGTTGGCGCGGGATGTAAAGCAGGTCGGGGCTGCATGAGAGGGACGCGAGCCGTGTGGTTAGCCTCGGGTTCCAGGGAGGGGCAGACGGGCGTGGAGGGGCATCGCCTGCGGTTCGGTAGACCTCCGGTCCCTCACATCCAAGCGGCACTTCCTTGCGCCGCAGCCCATGTCAATCGCAGCTTCCGCCATTCTGCCGACCCCCTCCGTCAACGCGTTCCAGGCGCTCGATCTTCCGACGGGTCCCCCTGCCGTCGACTCGGTTCAGTGCACCTCATTCCAGAATAGTTCGGATCTCTCCGGAATAACTCGGTCTGGACTAGCGCCCCTAACCGGGCGTCCCCTCCGTCAGTGCACCGTGTGCCGCACCTTGCGCCGTAGCGCGTCGACAGCGCGCTTGACGTCGGCGAGGTGGGGGTCGATCGCGAGCAGGCGCTCGAACGCCAGCAGGGCGGAGGACTCGTCGCCGGCACGCAGGCAGATCTGACCGAACCCTCCGAGCGCCCCGAAGTGGCGTGGCTCGCGCTGCAGGGTGCAGGCGATGTCGTCGAGGCTTTCCCCGTCCCGGTGCTCCAGGAAGCGCAGCGTCGCGCGCTTGTTCCAGGCCTCGGCCCACTCCGGCCAGCGGCCGACCATCGCGTCGAGCGTCACGCCGGCGTTGCCGAGCTTGCCAGCTTCCAGGGCGCTCACGGCGCTGCGCATGGCGCTCACGGCATCTTCCTCCGGATGTGAGCACCAGATCGCCCAGATGCGGCCGGTCGCCTGGCGCCGCTCCTCGGCATCGCCCGCGCGCAGCCGCTGGAACAGCGGGTCCAGTTCCGGCGTTGCCGTCGAGGGCTCGACGTTCATCGCGGCGAGCGCAAGATCGATACGTGCCCTGAGCGGTTCGAGCATGGTCAGCAGTCCCTCTCCGACCACCCAGTCTGCATCCCGTACTTCGGCGACTCAAGCCGCGCGCGCTACGATGGGGCGATCGAAGCGATTTCCCGGGGCATTCTTGAAGCTGCACCGCCTGGTCGAGGTGTCTTCCGCCGTGGCCGCGACGCGGAGCCGCAACGCGAAGCGCGACGCATTGGCCGAGGTGATCCGCGCCATGGGCCGGGACGAGTTGCCGGCCGGCGTCGCGTACCTCTCCGGCGCTCTGCCGCAGGGGCGCGTGGGTGTCGGACCCGCGACGATCCGCGACAGCGCGGCCGTCCAACCCGCAGCCGCTGCCACGTTGACTCTCGCGGCGGTCAACGAGGCCGTGGAGCGTATCCGCAACGCCGCCGGACCCGGGTCGGCCGCGACCCGCCGCAACACGCTGCGCACGCTCTTCGGCCGGTGCGTCGCCGACGAGCAGCGGTTCCTGATCCGGCTCCTGGTCGGCGAACTCCGCCAGGGCGCGCTGGACGGTGTCATGATCGAAGCGATCGCCAGGGCCGCCGGATGCTCCGGTGCGGACGTACGCCACGCTTTTATGCTCCGGGGGGATCTGCCGCATGTCGCGGGCCTTGCGATGTCGGGCGGCACCGCCGGCCTGCGGAGCATCCGCCTTTCGCTCGGGACGCCCCTGCAGTCGATGCTGGCGCAGACCGCGGACGACGTCGGGACCGCCGTCGACACGCTGCCGCGGGCGCTGCTCGACTACAAGATGGACGGTGCGCGGGTGCAGGTCCACAAGGAACGCGGTGACATCGCCGTGTTCTCCCGGCAACTGAACGATGTCTCCGGGAGCGTCCCGGAGTTGGTCGAAGCGGTCGCCGCGATGCCGGCCCGGACCCTCGTCCTCGACGGCGAGGCCATCGCGTTCGGCCGCGACGGGCGCCCCCTGCCGTTCCAGACCACCATGCGACGGTTCGGGCGGCGGCAGAAGGTCGACGAACTGCGCCGGGAGCTGCCCCTCGAGGCGCGCTTCTTCGACTGCCTCCACGCCGACGGCGAGGACGCGATCGCCGCGCCGCTCACCGAGCGCATCGCGCTGCTGGACGCGTGTGTCCCGGACGCGCTCCACATGCCGCGCTTGGCCACCGAAGACCCCGCCGCCGCGTCGCGCTTTCTCGAGGCCGCCATCGCCGCCGGCCACCAGGGCGTCATGGTCAAGGACCCCGCATCCGCCTATGCCGCGGGAAGCCGCGGGAAGGCCTGGCGCAAGGTCAAGCCGGCGCACACGTTGGACCTCGTCGTGCTCGCCGCCGAGTGGGGACACGGCCGGCGGCGGGGGAAGCTCAGCAACCTGCACCTCGGGGCCCGCGATCCGGGGACCGGGGGGTTCGTCATGCTCGGCAAGACCTTCAAGGGCCTCACCGACGAGACGCTCGCCTGGCAGACGCGGGCGCTGCTCGATCTCGAGGTCTCGCGCGACAGTTACACCGTGTACGTCGAGCCGCGGCTGGTCGTCGAGATCCTCTGCAACGACGTGCAGACCAGTCCCCACTACCCGGCCGGCCTCGCGCTGCGCTTCGCGCGGGTCAAGCGTTACCGCACGGACAAGTCGGCCACGGAGGCGGACACCCTGGACACCGTGCGGAAGCTGCACGCGCCGTAGCGCTCTCCCCCAACGGCTCGCTCTGCCCCTCCGGCACCCGACATCACAGCGCGCCTCGGAATGCTGCCACCGGGTCGTGGCGACCGCGGTCCGTGACCGCGCAGCCGTGCCTCGGGTGCCCATACCGAGCCCGTCGCTCGGGAAAACTCAGGCGTCGCGGCGGGTTCTCTTGAGATTTCGAGACTATCGGCCGTGAGCCTGTGTTTCAGCAATGCAGCTTCGATTTCGATCTGATGGTGACTCAGATCGCTGGTGGAGATACGATCCGGGTTCGATGATTGGGGCCCCAGGTGAATTGTGGCGCGCCCGATGACAGCTGCCGAACGAACGATTCAAAGGGTACTTCCCGAGGCTAAATGTTCATCGTGCGTTGGTGACCGACGAAGCGACGCCGGCATACAACTGCATCGCGTGGACCGTAGGCGTGACATCAGCCTGGATTTGGCCCGGTAAGAGCTTGATCGACTTCGACACGTTCTACGCGGGACGCGGGTTCACGAGGTCGGCGCGTGGACCAATAGCAGCGTGGCAGCTATCAGGCGCGATGACGCACGGGTGCCTCTCGGGACCAAGTCATGGTCCCCGTTGGGAATCCAAGTGTGGTGGAGATCTCAGGATTCAGCATGGTCTCGGAGAGTTCGCAGGTAGTAGCTACGGCGATGTCGTGGCGTTCCATCGAAGCGGCGTACCCGCAGGTCGCCTAACACCGTCGCAGTCGCTATCAGTGGAGGAGGAGAAACCAGTGTATGGAGACGATAAGCAAGCGCTATTGCGCGAAGCAGTTTCCGCAGTGGACGGATCGGTTGCCCAAGAGTTCGAAACGCGATTCTCGTCGTGGAAACGGACGTGGGTTTACGAGCATACAGCACACCTATCCGACCCGGCATTCGTGACTCACAACGAAGAGTTCCTGGCGTTGGTGGCCATGGGGCCTCAGGTTCTGCCTCTGATAGTGGGGAAACTCACGGATCCTGACAACTTTCTGGCACTTCAGTTGTACGAAACCGTTGAGACGGACGCCGGCGCAGTGGTAGCGATCAATCCGGGAGACGAAGCGATTCTGGAAGGGGAGCAAGGACGAGCACAGCGGATGGTCGAGCGCTGGATTGCCAATCTATAGGGTTTCCTAGCCCGCATTTCTCACCAGGCCGCTGGTCGGCGCCAAAAGGCTGTGCGGTTTCAAGAGGTTGACCATGGCGCCACATGATCGTGCCGATTCCGGACTGCGCTGGCCGCGCCCTCGCGGGTCTTTTGGCCCCGTGCGCGCACATGCTCCCTCAACCATAGGCCCCGCTATGCTCTCGGTCGCGAGCACGCGCACGGGACCAAAATCCTCCGCGATCATCGCGGCCCCTGGTGAGAAATGCGGGCTAGACGCCATCCCTTCCGCAAGTGGGCCCGCGCGACCTGCTCCCGCCCACCCGGCCCGCCACTCTCGCCGCTCGTATCAGTCCTCCGGCAGCCGGAACGCCAGCAGCACGTTGCCGGGCATCTGGCCGAACATCGCATAGCCCGACTGCACGAACACCATGTCGCCCGCCACCTGGATGCCGGGGTTGTCGATGGCGCCGCCGTGGGCGTTCACGCCGTTGACGGTCTCGTATGGCCGCACGGTGTCGTACGACCACAGGATCGCGCCGTCGTCGAGCGAAAAGGCGTACGCCGTGCCGTCGAGGGCGCCGGCGAACGCGAGATCCGCCGTGGCGCTGGCGGCGGCCGAGAAGCCGTATTGGAACGGACACTCGGGCCAGGCCTCTCCGGCAGCCCAAGGGGAGCCCTCGGGCACGCAGCCGCGTTCCGCCCGGTGCGTCCAGAGGACCTCGCCGGTCGTCAGGTCCAGTGCGTGCACGGCCGGCCGCGGCGTGTAGCCCTCGCGCGGGAACTCGGGGTCCGCTACCGGCACGACCACGCGGTCCCCGGCGACGGCGATCCCCCAATGGACGCCTCCGAGCGCGGTACCGTCGGAGAGGCGGCGCTGCCACAGGAGCTTGCCGGTCGCGGCGTCGAGCAGGTGCACGACGCCCGACTTCTGCCCGGCGACCAGCACGTCCGTGCCGTCGGCGAGCGTCGCGAGGACCGGCGAGGCGCCGAAGTCGAAGTCCGGGCCGTCCTCCTTCGGACAGCTTGGGCCGCGGCGGAAACCGCAGGCCATGTTGAAGGCGTCGTCGCGCGTTCCCTGGAAGCTCCAGGCGATGGCCCCCGTCTCCATGTCGAGGGCGACGATCGCGTCCGAGAGGTCCGTCGCCGGCGTCGAGGTGTTCTCGCCGGTGCCGACGTAGATGCGCCCCCGCTTCGCATCGATCGTCGGCGTCGTCCATACCGCGGCCCCGGACGGCCCCCACATCTGCGTGCCGGCGCTGCTCTCGTAGGTCTTCTCGGCCGGAGGCGTCATGCGGGTCGTCCAGAAGGGCTCTCCCGTCGCGGCGTCCAGGGCCCGCACGGCCCCGTGGCTCTTGCAGCACTCGTACTCCGGGTTCGTCGCGAGCGCGACGCCCATCGCGGAGACGGGCACGAAGAGCTGCGCGCCGTGCTGCGTCACCCCCGCGGTCAGCATCGACGCATCGAACAGGCCGACACGCCGTTTCCACAGGAGGTCGCCCGTGGCCGCGTCCACCGCATGGACGAAGGTCGCGACATCCCCGAGGAAGAGCGCGTCCCGCTCGCCCGCCCGCCCGAGGGTCAGCGGCGTGCGCAACGGGGTCTCGCTGGCGTAGCGCCATTTCACGCAGCCGAGGCCGCGGTCGAGGGCGAAAACGGGTCCGCTGACGGCGGCGACGAACACCGTGTCCGCGGTGATCACCGGGTGCGAGCGCGCGGTCGCCACCTCGGGCAGTCCGAAGGCCCAGGCGAGTTCGAGTTCCCCGACGTTGCCGGCATCGATCCCCGTGTCCCGCTGGAAGCGCGTGTTGGCCGGGTCGAAGCCCCAACCGGGGACGGACGTGTTGAGCGAGACCGCGCGATCGGCGCACCACGCGATATCGTCCGTCTCGCCAGCGCCGTCTCCCGCGACGAACGCGAGCAGTTGCCCGAACTCCTCGCGGCTCAGGCCCCGGGCGTGTTCGCGCATCTTGCCGCGCGTCACGGCGAACAGGACCTCACCGTAGCTCATCGTCCGCATGGCGGCGAGCACCGGGCCCATGTCCTTGCCCGGCACCGTGTGGCACGCGGCACAGCGGGCCTGGTAGACGGCCTCGCCCGGAACGGCTGGCGGCGGCGCGCCGGCGGCGGCCGCGGCCAATTCCGGGGTCAACAGGGCCGGGGTCAACAGGACACACGCGGCCAGCATCCGCCGGCAGGTACGGAAACGGAACATGGGCGCGACCCATCGGGAAAGCGACGCATTCTACGCGACACTTCCGACCACTCGGCCGTGTTGGGGTAGCATCGGAGCGCGATGTCGACAACCCGTACCGTTGCCTTTCTCGCGACTCTCGCGACGCTTGTCTGTGCGGCGGCGCATGCGGTCGAGTACCGTCACGGCCTCTCGTACATCGAACCCCTCAAGTATCCCCCGCACTTCGAGCACTTCGACTTCGTCAACCCCGACGCCCCGAAGGGCGGCACGTTGCGCCTGCCCCAGATGGGCACCTTCGACAACTTCAACTTCATCACCGAGAAGGGGCGCGACGTCGAGGGCCTCGACGACCTGCTCCACGACCGCCTGATGGAGGACTCCAAGGACGAGCCGGCGAGCTGGTACGGCCGGCTGGCCAACGGCATCGCCGTCGATCCGGACTACCGCTGGGTGCAGTTCCGCCTGCACGAAAACGCCCGCTGGCACGACGGGACGCCGCTGACGGCGCGCGACGTGGTGTTCACTTTCCACGCGATGCAGGAACACAGCGCCGTCTACTACAAGTCCGCCCTGCTCGACCTCGACCGCGTCGAGATCGTCTCCGACAACGAGGTGCGCTTCGTCACGCGGGAGGGCCGGCGCCGCAACCCGCTGCTGCCCTTCGTCTACGCCTCGTTCCGGATCTTCCCCGAGCACTACTGGGCGGACAGGGACTTCGGCAAGACGACGGTCGAGCCGCCCCTGGGCAGCGGTCCCTACCGCGTCGCCGAGCACGACTTCGGCCGCTCGGTCACCTACGAGCGCGTGAAGGACTACTGGGGCGCGGACCTCCCGACCATGAAGGGGCGCTTCAACTTCGACCGGGTCAAGTACGACTACTTCCGCGACGAGCACATCATGCTGGAGGCCCACAAGGCGGACATCATCGACGTCCGCCAGGAGACGGTGTCCAAGAACTGGGCCACCCAGTACAACTTCCCGGCGGCCCGGGCCGGGCTCTTCAAGCGCGAACTCCTGCACATCACGCGGCCGTGGGGGCTGTGGTGGCCGACGTTCTGGAACCTGGACCGGGAGCGCTTCCAGGACGCCCGGGTGCGGGAGGCCCTGTGGCTGCTGTACGACTTCCCCTACATCAACCGCGTGATCCTGTTCGGCTTCTACGACCACGGGCACAGCTTCTTCCACAACTCGAAGATGGCCCAGTCGGAACTCCCGTCCGAGGACGAACTCGAACTCCTCGAGCCCTTCCGCGACCAGTTGCCGGAGCGGCTGTTCACCGAGCCCTTCCGGGCGCCGCCGTCGAGCGGGTTCGGCTACAACCGGGACAACACGGAGCGAGCCATTGCCCTGTTCCGCGAGGCCGGTTGGGTGATCGACGACGGCGTGATGCGCAACGTCGCGACCGGCGAGCCCTTTACCGTCGACTTCGTGTTCGTCGCCGCCACGACCTTGCGGGCCTACATGCCGTATCTCCATGCCCTGAACCGCGTCGGCATCGAGACCACGGGCCGCGCGCCCGAGAACTCCAACTGGCTGTACCGCATGCGTACCGGCGCGTTCGACTCGGGGGTACAGGTGTACATCCCAGCCAACACGCCGGGTTTCGAACTCGAGTCCCGTTTCGGCAGCGCGGCGGCGGACGCGGACTACAGCCTCAACTGGCCGAACATCCGCGACCCCGTGCTGGACGCGCTGATCGGGAAGGTACAGTCGGCGGACAACGCCCGCGAGTTCTACGCCGCCACCCGCGCCTTCGACCGCGTGCTGCTGTGGCGCTTCTACTTCGTGCCCGCCATGGCGCAGCCCGGCTTCCGCCTGGTTTACTGGGACAAGTTCGGCATCCCGGCGAGCGGCCCGCTGCTGCACCCGCAGTTCACCGAAAACTGGTGGTGGGACGAGGCGAAGGCGCGCCACGTCGCGGACGGGATCGCACGGCTCGGCAACTGAGTCTGGAACCGAAAATGGGCCGCTACATCCTTCGCCGCCTCGCACTGATCGTGCCCACCCTCCTCGGCATCATCCTCATCAACTTCGTCATCGTGCAGTTCGCCCCGGGCGGGCCCATCGAGCAGATCATCGCGAGCGTCACGGCGGGACAGATGTCGGCCACCGCGGGCATCAGCGGCGGGGGCGAGACGGCGGCCCTGCAGACCACCGCCATGGACAGCACGGCGGCCAGCTACGGCCTCGACCCGGAGCTGCTCGCCGACCTCGAGCGCCAGTTCGGTTTCGACCGGCCGGCCCACGAGCGCTTCCTCACGATGGTCTGGAACTACATACGGTTCGACTTCGGCACGAGCTACTTCCAGGACCGCCCGGTCGTGGATCTCGTGATCGAGCGCCTGCCGGTCTCGATCTCGCTGGGGCTCTGGTCGCTGCTGCTGATCTACGGCATCTCCATCCCCCTCGGCATCGCCAAGGCGGTGCGCGACGGCTCGCGTTTCGACATCTGGACGAGCACGGTGATCTTCGTGGGCTACGCCGTGCCGGGGTTCCTGTTCGCGATCCTCCTCATCGTCGTCTTCGCCGGCGGCAACTACTTCGACATCTTTCCGCTGCGGGGGCTCGTCTCGGACAACTGGCGCGAACTCTCGTGGCCCGACCGGATCGCGGACTACTTCTGGCACCTGACCCTGCCGATCGTCTCGCTCACCGTGGGCGGCTTCGCGACGCTGACGATGCTCACCAAGAACTCCTTCCTCGAGGAGATCGGCAAGCAGTTCGTGCTGACGGCCCGGGCCAAGGGGCTTGCCGAGAACCGCGTGCTCTACGGACACGTATTCCGCAACGCGATGCTGATCGTGATCGCCGGCTTCCCGGCGGCTTTCGTGGGCATCCTCTTTACGGGATCGCTCCTGATCGAGGTGATCTTTTCCCTGGACGGCATCGGGCTCCTTTCCTACGAGGCCGTGGTGAAGCGGGACTACCCGATCCTGTTCGCAACCGTGTTCGTGTTCAGCCTGCTCGGGCTCGTCATGCACCTGGTGGGGGACCTGACCTACGTGCTGGTGGACCCCCGCATCGACTTCGAGACACGCGCATGACGCCGCTGGGACGACGCCGCTGGGCCAACTTCAAGGGCAACCGCCGGGGGTGGTACTCCCTGTGGGTGTTCGCCGTG
The DNA here is from genome assembly GCA_963664635.1 of Pseudomonadales bacterium. Taxonomy (GTDB): domain Bacteria; phylum Pseudomonadota; class Gammaproteobacteria; order Pseudomonadales; family Azotimanducaceae; genus VXNE01. Next base: position 5,041,057 of record OY761542.1, read on the forward strand.
CTGTTCGGGCTGTCTCTCGTCGCGGAAGTAATCGCCAACGACAAGCCGATCGTCCTTTACCTGGACGACACCCTGCACTTCCCGGCCTTCACGCGGGTGACGGAGGTCGAGATCGGCGGCACGCTGCCGATCGAGGCGGACTACACCGACCCCTTCGTCCAGGACCTGATCGAGCGGGGCGGCGGCTGGGCCATCCACCCGCCCATCCCCTACAGCTACGACACCATCGATCTCTACATCGACTCCGGAGCGCCCGCGCCGCCCTCGGCGCGCCACTGGCTCGGGACGGACGACGGCGCGAAGGACGTCCTCGCGCGGCTCATCTACGGGTTCCGCCTGTCGGTTTCCTTCGGCATCGCCCTGACGTTCTTCGCCTCGATCTTCGGGGTGGCCATCGGCGCCGTACAGGGCTTCTTCGGCGGCGCGATCGACCTCGCCGGGCAGCGCGTCGTGGAGATCTGGGCGGGGCTGCCGATCCTGCTGGTGCTGATCATCCTCGCGAGCATCTTCGAGCCGAGCGTCTTCCTGCTGCTGGCCATCCTGATCGCCTTCAGCTGGATGACCCTCGTCTCGGTCGTGCGGGCCGAGTTCCTGCGCGCCCGCAACTTCGACTACGTGCGCGCGGCGCGGAGCCTCGGCGTCTCGAACTTCACCATCATGCGCCGCCACGTCCTGCCGAACGCCACCGTCGCGGCGCTCACCTTCCTGCCGTTCATCCTCTGCGGCGCCGTCACCACCCTGACCGCCCTCGACTTCCTGGGTTTCGGCCTGCCGGTGGGCTCCCCGTCCCTCGGCGAACTCCTGCAGCAGGGCAAGAGCAACCTGCAGGCGCCCTGGCTCGGGCTGACCGGTTTCTTCACCCTGGCGGTCATGCTGTGCCTGCTGATCTTCGTCGGCGAGGCGGTGCGCGACGCGTTCGATCCGCGGCGGGCCACGCAGACCGTGACGCCGGTGGCGCTCGCGCCGGTGTAAGCTGCCTCGGATGCAACGCAGCGCCGACACGTCGGCCCCAGGATGGATCGACCCGGAGCCTTGACGCAGCCGCCATACGACACCTCCCTGCTGGGCGTGGTCGTCGCGGCGCTGCGGCACTACCGCATCGCGCGGGGGCCGGCGGAGGCCTTCGTCCTGTCGGGGCATGCGTTCGCGATCAACGTCCACGCGGACCTGTGCCCCAGCGCCCCGTATTGCTGGGACTACCGGCCGTGCCTGGAACTGCTGCGCGGCATCGGCCTGGAGACGCGCGAAATCGGGACGCTCATGCCCACCGCCGATGCCGCCGCGAAGCGCCGGCTGGAGGCCCGGGTCTGCGCAGCACTCGAACAGGGTACGGTCTGCTCGCTGCTGAACCTGGACCATCAGCTCCTGTTGGGCCGCGACAGCGGCGGCTTCCTGCTCGCGCAGCCGTGGGGTCCTGCGCCGCCGAGCACGCCGGCGCGGCTGACCTTCGGCACCTGGCGGGAGTGCCAGATCGGACCGCCGGTCGAGTTCGTCGCCTTTACGCCGTGCGAACCGGCCTCCCGCACGCCGCTCGAGAACGCGCTGGCGTTCGCCGTGGACGCGTGGAGGCGACCCTCAAGCATGACCGAGGAGCCCTACGGCTTCGGCCCCGAGGCCTATGAACGGTGGTTCGCCGCGCTGGAATCGGACGACATCGACGTGCACGGCAACTGGTGGAACGCCTCGGTCTGGGGAGAGTGCCGCGCCTTCGCCGCGGAGTACTTCGGGACGGCCGCCAACGCCGGGGGCGCCGCCTGGCTCGATGCGGCAACGGCACGGAGCCTGGCCGAACGGTACGCGTCGCTGGCGACCGCCCTGCGCCGTGCCGCCGACAGGACGGTGTTGAACGCGCAGCGGCGTGACCTGATCGCGGAAGCCCGGGACCTCGACGCCGGATGCATGGAACGCCTGGACGCTCTGGACGCAAAGCGCCGGGCGGCAGCTTGACGGACATCGGGGAAACCGCGGCCGGGGACGACGCCGAACCCACCCTGCGTAACGGCGGGCTCGGGTTTCTCTTCCTCCTGACGTTCCTCAACGTCCTCAACTTCATCGACCGGCAGTTGCTCGCCAGCTTCGCCAACTGGGTCGTTCCGGAGCTCGGCCTCACGAACACCCAGTTCGGCCTGTTGACGGGCCTCGTCTTCATCGTCTTCTACTCGGTGATGGGCCTGTTCATGGGTACGCTCGTGGACAGGATGAACCGCACGCGGCTCATCGCCGCCGGCCTGGCCCTGTGGAGCGGGCTGACGGCCCTGTCCGGCATGGCCAGGGGGTTCGTCAGCCTGGCGTTGCCGAGAGTGTTCATCGGCGTCGGCGAGTCCATCCTGACGCCGGCCGCGATGTCGCTGTTCGGAGACCGCTTCCCCGCGAAGTGGCTCGGCGTCGCCACGGGAATCTACGGACTGGGCGTGCCCATCGGCATCGCCTCTTCCCTGTTCATCGTCGCCTACCTGGAGCCTTTCCTCGGCTGGCGCGGCTGCTTCTTCCTGTTGGGCGGCATCGGCGTCGTACTCGCCGGGGCGATGCTGTTCCTGAAGGAAACGCCCAGGGTGCACCCGCGGGCGGCAGCGGGCGCGTCCAACGCGTCCTTCCGGGAGATCATCCTGGCGCTGTTCTCGGAACTGCGGCGTTCCCCCGCCCTGACCATGACCATCGCCGGCGGCACGACCTTCAGCTTCGTACTGGGCGCCGCCGGGTTCGAACAGCTCTGGTTCGTGCAGGAGCGCGGCTTCGACCGCTCCGAGATCGCCCAGGCGACCGCCTGGTACGCGATTGTCGGCGGCGTTCTCGGGACCCTCGCCGGCGGCTACGGCGGCGACATCTTCATGCGCAGAACCGGCATCGGCCGACCCATGTTCCTGTTCTGGATCCTGCTGCTGCTCGCACCGGTCAATGTCGCCTTCCGCGTCGTCGAAGCGGGGTCGCCGGCGTTCTGGGCCGGGGTCTTCGCCATCTACTTCCAGGTCGGCTGCTTCTACGGACCGACCTTCGCGACGATCCAGGAGCTCGCGCCCCCTCGTATTCGCGGCACGGTCGTCGCCTTCGCCATCCTGATGGTGCAGCTCTTCGGCATCGGCGTCGGGGTGAGCATCGCCGGCTACGTCATCGACGCGCTGCAGGCGGCGAGCGTGCCGGAGCCCTACACGCGGACGCTCCTGGCGTTCACGCTGATCTCCATGGCGGCCATCCCGATGTTCTTCTACGCCGGGCGCAGGTTCCACCGGGACCGGGATGCGCTCCTTGCGCGGGAGGACGCCGCCGCCCGGCTCGCCGCGACCTGACCGCGCGGCCTACCGTTTGCCAAAGAACCGCGTCACTTCAACACCCACCTGTCTCGGCATGTTCCAGGTGCCCTGTCGACCGTAGGTCGTGTTCGACCCCTGGATGTTCGTGACATATTGCTCGTCCGTCGCGTTACGAACAAACAGCCGCGCCGCATAGACCTCGTCCGCACTGCGCCAATTCACGTTCAGGTTGACGATGGTATAGGGGTCCGTTGAGTCCTTTCTTTGATCGAATTCCCGGTAGTACACCCGTGATCGGTAACTTGCGTCCACACTCACGGTCAGGTCGCCGCCCACGGTCACTGGCGTATTGTAGGCAAGCCCGAGATTGACACTTCGATCCGGCGCATAACTGAGCGGATTGCCCTTGTTTTCCAATAGCCCAAGACCCGCCCTGAGCGTGTCCGTGTTCAAGAAACTCCCGTACTCCGAGTCAAGCAGGGTCACCCCGGCATTCACGCTCCAGTTCTCGTTCAGGAACGAAGAGAGCTCGAACTCGACGCCGCGAATCATGGCGTCGCCCGCATTGGTGATGACGCCCTGGAACCCGATCACCTGGGCGACCTGAAAGTCCGAATAGTCGTAATCGAACGCGGCCACCCGAAGGCTTGTCGCACCCTCACCGAAGCTCGCCTTGTACCCGATCTCGGTAGAGTCAACCGTCTCGGGAGCCCACGGCGGATTACAGTCGGACGAGTTCACGCCGCCTACCTTGAAGCCCTCCGAGTAACTGGCGTACACCATGCTGTCTTCGGAGAGATCGAACTCGACCGAGGCTCTTATGGTGTTGTCCGACTCATCCCACTGTTGTACGAACACTTCCGGACCGCAGACCTGGACAATGGGCACGATGCCGAAGGGGAACTTGGCATTGATCGTGAACAAGTGACCCTGCTCCTTGTCTTCCACCGTACGGCGAAAGCCTGCACCGAGCCGTACACGGTCCGATACCGACCAGGTGACATCCACGAAAGCCGACTTCGAATCCGTCTCGAAGAAAGGCTCCTGGATGTCCAGTTGGATGGCCACCGGCACCGGAAACAGGGCAGGTACGGGGAAATCGAAAAAGAGTCGACTGGCGCGCTCGTCGTCCATGTAGTACACGCCCGTGACCCATTCGAAACTACCGTGCGTGCCCGATACGGTGATCTCCTGCGTAAAGGTCTCGGTCTCGGCCGGTCTCAGCCTGTTGAAGAGTCCGAGGCTGGTGCCGTCCGCGGGATTGATGAATTCGTCGTCCCAGTCCTGAAAGGCCGTGATCGACTTGACGCTGATTGCGCCAATGTCCCAGTTGAGGGTGAGGCTGTACATCTGGTAGTCACGATCTGAATCGGACCGTCCCCGGTTGTAGACCTTCAGCGGCTCTTCGGTATACAGAATCTCCGACGGGGGCGTGGTGAGAACGTTCACGGGGGGTAGCCCGGAAGCGACGCCCAGGTCGAAATGCTGATGGATCATGGACCAATGGTCCCACGCACCCTCCGATCTGCTTCTGCCGTAGGTGAAGGTTGCATCCAGGCTCTCCGTGAGGTCTGCGACAACCGTCAGGCGAAGGTTGGACCTCTCACCCATCATCAGATCGTCTTCACCCGGCTGAAGGTTCTCTATCCAACCTTCTCCGGCATCGAGGAAATTGCCCGCCAGGCGGACCCCTACCCGATCACCGATCGGGCCGGAGATCACTCCCTCGACAGACTTGTGATCGTACTCCGCATAGCCGATCCTGAGATGGCCTGCGAGCTCGTCCGTCGGTTTCGCAGAGATGAAGTTGACTGCCCCACCGGTGGCGTTGCGGCCATACAGCGTTCCCTGCGGGCCTCGCAACACTTCTACCCGTTCGAGGTCAAGGTGGGATAGCTGGGAGCTGGACGCGATCGCCTGAACCACGCCATCCACACTCACCATGACGCCGGGTGCTTCCACGAACTCGCCGATCCCCCGGATCGCGACCTGGCGCCGGCCGAGGAATTCGCCGTATTGGAGGCTGGGCACCAGGTACTGAATGTCGGCGATATCACTGATGCCTTTTGCGTTCAGCTCCTCGGCGCCGAGCGCCGTAATCGCCGCCGGTGTGTCCAGCACCGTTTCGGATCTTCGCAGCCCGGTGACGACGATCTCTTCGATCGCCGATTCGTCCTGCACGTCAGCAGCAGCACCCGCTGCTCCCTCGGCATACACCATCGCAGTCGTGAAAGGAATCGCAAACCCAACAGGATCGATCTGTAGTTCATCTCTCTCCACTCTCTCTCCCAAATCCCTTGCACGGGCCAATCGGCCAGCATGGCACAGATGGTGCGGTTCGGCCATGACGCTCCGCGCACGCCAGCGCAAGCCAGGCAGGCCCTCGAAGGGGCTGTCGAGGGGCCGGGACGCGGTCGCACCACGCGGCGTCCACGACTTCACGCACCATGTGCCGTCGCCGTTCCTCGGCTAACATGAGTCGCGCTGGGAGAGCGGTCTTCGGTCAACGATGAGGGCGGGTGCATGAAAGAGAACACGGGCAGTTTTCCCGAGCGGCCCGCGCGCAGGCGTTTTCTGGCGCGTGTCGGGAAAGGTCTCGGCGCAGCGGCGGCAGCGGTCCCCTTACTGCCCGTTGTCAGCAGCCATGCGGCCGAAACCGATCCAGGGCGCGGTTGCGTCGCCGATCAGGTGACGCTGCCCGGGAGGCTCGGAGACCCCGAAGCGACGCTCGGGACGGACGCGAGGATCGACCCCCGGATACTGGAGGTCCTCAAGCGTTCCGGGGGCCTGGAACCGTTTCCCCATGGCCTGACCCAGGCCTCGACCTACGAAGAGTGCCTGGAGTTCGTACGCAGGATGGAGGAGGGTCTCCAGGCCGGCAACGCGCAAGCCTTCGACGCCATGCCGGCGTTCCCCGACGTGGCCTCCAGCACGCAGACCATCGAGGGGGTCGACGGCAACGAGGTCAAGCTCTACATCGACCAGCCGAAGGCGCGCACGGGCGATCTGCCCTGCATCTTCCACGTGCACGGGGGCGGGATGTGTTTCCTGACGACGCAGGAGGCCATGTTCTTCAGGTTGCGCAAGAGCCTGGCCGCCACCGGGTTGATCGTGGTGGGCGTCGAGTTCAGGAACGGCGGCGGCGTCCTCGGCAACCATCCCTTCCCCGCGGGATTGAACGACTGCGCGAGCGGAGCCCTCTGGACGCACAGGAACCGCGCCGCCCTGGGTGTCTCCTCGATCGTCATCGCCGGTGAGTCAGGCGGCGGCAATCTCACCCTCGCCACGGCCCTGAAGGCCAATAGGGAGGGCTGGGTGGATGCCTTCGACGGGGTCTATTCCATCGCCCCGATGATCTCCGGTCTGTATGCGGACCCGCCGGCCGAGCTCGTCTCGCTGGTGGAGAACGACCGCTATCTCGGCGACACCGCCATGATGCGCGGCATGATGAAGGTCTACGATCCCGAGGACCGGCACATGACCGATCCCCTGGCATGGCCGTACCACGCGAGCCGGCGGGAACTGGAAGGGCTTCCCCCGCACATCATCACCGTCTATGACCTGGACCCGATCCGGGACGAGGGCCTGATCTTCGCCCGCAAGCTGCTCGCCGCCGGCGTTCCGACGATCGCGCGCACCCTCAACGGCGTAACGCACGCGGCGGACCTGAGCATGCCGGACGTCATTCCCGATCTCGCCGGCGAAACGCTCCGGTCGATGCACGGATTCGCCGCCAGCTTCGCGTCAGCAACATGAGCCCTGTCACTCTCTACGGCTCCCCGATGTCGCTGTACACGGGGAGAGCCCGCAGCTATCTCATCAAGGCGGGCATCGACTATCGGGAAGAGCCGCACGCCTCCGCGCACTTCTACGAGTCGGTACTGCCCAAGGCGGGCGGCCGGCGGGGGATCCCGACGATCGAGTTTCCCGACGGCAGCGTGATCCGCGATGGCGTCGCCATCATCGACCACTTCGAGCAGCGCAGCGGTCATCGCTTCTCCCCCACGTCGCCCCGGCAGCGGATCGTCAGCCGCCTGTTCGACACGATCGGGGCCGAGGGGATGCTGCGGGCCTGCATGCACTATCGCTGGAACTTCGACCAGGACAACGAGGACTTCCTGCGCTTCCATTTCGAGACGCTCTACCTCGAGAACTCCGCCGTGGCGGCCGCAGAGCGCAGGAAGCTCATCAGGGAGAACGTCAATCCGGCCTGGGGCGTCGTGCCCGAAGTGCACGCCCTGATCGAAGCCATGCACCTGGCGTTGCTGAAGAAACTCAACGCCCACTTCTCGGACCACCCCTACCTGCTCGGGGGCAAGCCCTGCATCGGTGACTTCGGCATGATGGCGCCCCTGTACGGCCACCTCGGCCGCGATCCCGCGCCGCTCTCGCTCATGCAGGTGCACGCGGTACGTCTGTTCAGGTGGGTGGAACGGATGAATCGCCCCGAGCCCGACGTCGGAGAGTTCGCGAACAGGGAGGAGACCTTCCTCGATGATGACGAGGTTCCCGACACGCTGATCGAAGTGCTGAAGCAGTTTGCGATCGACTTCGTACCGGAGAGCCGGGCGGCGTGCGCGTGCATCAACGACTGGCTTGCGAACAACCCCGATCTCCCGTCCGGCACGGAGGTGGAGCGCGGCGTGGGAATGTGCAGCTTCGACGTCGAGGGCACGCCGGTGTCGGCGGTGGCGCAGCCGTTTCGCTTCTACGTGCTCAAACGCGTGCAGGACGAGTTCGATGCCTTGGACCAGCAGGAACAGGACGATGTGGCTGCATTGCTCGCAGCCTGCGACATGGGCGAAGTGCTGGACCTCAAGCTCTCGCGGGGCATCGGCCGGGCGAACAACCTGGAAGTCTGGCTGTGATACCGCCGCGGCCGGGCTGCTGGTGATCGCGGCAGGAGGCCGCCATTCGGCTACGATAGCCGGGTGCGCCCCCGACAACACTGGCTGACCGTCGCGAACGCGCTGAGCGGGGTGCGGCTCGTATGCGCACCGGCCTGCGTCTGGGCGATCGCCGGGCTGCAGTGGCGGATCGCGGCGGGGCTCTTCGTCCTGGCCGTGGCGACGGACCTGCTCGACGGACCGGTGGCGCGCAGGCGCGGCGAGGTGTCCGCACTGGGAGGACTGGTCGACCATGCCACCGACGCGTTCTTCTGCACGGTGGTCCTCGCGGCGCTCGCCCTGATCGACCTGGCGCCGGTGGCGCTGCCCTTCCTGGTCGCGGCGGCGTTCGCGCAGTACACCGCCGACAGCAGGGCCCTTGCGGGCAAGGCGCTGCGCACGAGCCGCATCGGGCGCTACAACGGCATCGCCTACTTCGTCCTCGCGGGGATACCGATCATCCGCAACGCCCTCGGTTGGGAAAGGCCTCCCGACAGCCTGGTGCTGGCGCTGGGTTGGCTCCTGGTGGCCAGCACCGTGGCGTCGATGGCGGACCGCCTGCGCGCGGTGCTGCGCCCGTAGGGGACGCCCTTGCGGCGTCCCGTCCCGGATTCACGTACATCCCGGGCGACCACGAGGGTCGGGGACGGGCGAGCACGAGTATCGCCCCTCTCCGAAACCGTACATGAGTTCAAGACGGGACGGGACAAGCCCGTCCCCTACACATCGGTCTTACTCGGAAGATCGCGAGGTCATGACCGTTGAGCCGTACACGCGCAACGGGTCGTGCGCTCGTCGGCTGTACCTACACCGCCCATGGATCGACCGTCTTCAGTCCCGCCGCCTCGAACGGCGCGACATCCCGCGTCGCCACCAGCATGCCGTTGGCCGCGGCGGTCGCCGCAATGTACCCGTCTGACACCGGGATTGGCCGCCCCTCGGACCGCGCCTTCGGCATCAACTCCGCATAGGCCTGCGAGGCCGCAAGATCGAAGGACAGAACCCGCCCGGCGAACATGGGGAGCACGCGCCCCTCCAGATCCTCGTGCAGTCGCTGCCGGCGGCGGCCCGCCGGCAGCGACCGCACCCCGAACCGCAGTTCGGCGACAGTGATGGCGGACAGATAGAGCGTTTCCAGCGCCTGCGCGTCGAGCCACTCGGCGACGCGTGGTTCAGGAGCCCTGCGAAGGGGCTCCGACACGACGTTGGTGTCTACCAGGATCATTCCAGACCGATCGGCCGGGCCGGCGCGGTGTCGCGTTGGACGAAGCCTGCAAACTCCTCATCCGTCAAGCCGGCGCGGCGGCCGACCGCAGTCAGCAGCGTTCCCAAGGCCGCCCGCCCTTCCGGCAAGACCGTGTCCGCGAGGATGGCGCGCACCTCGGCCTCGGTGCTGTGGCCCCTCAACGCGGCGCGCACACGCAGGGCGCGATGCACCTCGTCGGGCAGGTTGCGCACGGTGATCACGGCCATATGCTAGTCCCAAAGTGCTTTCAATGACTGCAACGTAGCAAACTGAAGGCGCCTTGACGAGTGCGCGCGTAATCGGCCTTGGGATAGACCGTCCCAAGCGACACGGGAACGGGACGCCACGAGGGCGTCCCCTACATCGGTCTTGCTCGGAAGATGTCCCCGGTGGTCCTGAGCGCCTCGACCGTCCAGGGCTCTCCCACCCCCTCGATCAACCACTCCATGATCGCCCACAGGTCCTGGTCGGTCTGCTCCGTATCCATCGGTTCGAGCCCCGGGACCAGCGCGGCAACTTCGACCGCGGCCGGGAACGGCCGGCCGGAACGGCCGATGAAGACCAGTTCGTAGACGCGGCCGTCGACGTCGAGCAGTCCCGGGGCCTCCAGGGGCTTGTCCCCGAGGTCGAAGGTGTCGGACAGGAAGGCGGCGAACTCCGGGTAGTGGCTGACGTCCGGGTCGGTCAGCACCGGTACGCTGCGCGTGTCCGAGGGGCGTTGCGTGATGCGGCGGACGCTCATCGGTCAACCCTCCTTTCGTGATGGGGAGGACGGGAGATGATGGGGACATGGCGCCCCGCGAACTCGACGAGGAGGTCGCCGATTTCCTGGCCCGAGTCTTCCTGCAGGAAGTGATTGCCGGTGATCAGGTGCGTGCCTTCCGCGTGCGGCCAGATCTCGTGCCACACGGGGGCGAACGCGTCGGCCGTGAACACCACCTCCTCGCGCCCCCAGATGACGGTCGCCGGCAGTCGGAGCTGCCGGACGCCGCTTTCGAGCCATTCGAAGCGCTCTCCCGCGATGTCGGTGGCCGGATCGATCGGGATCGAGCGCGGCCACTGCCACGTCAGCCGCCGATCGTCCGTGTCGGGCAAGACCGCCTCGTAGACTTCCATGGAGTCGGCCCGGCAGCGCTCGCGATCAACCACGGAAAGGTACGTGGAGCGCCCGGGAAACGCGCCCTGGCGCCCGGACAGGAACGGGCCGACGAGCGGCGCGTGCAGCGTCCGCCACGGCATGACCCGGCGGTGAAACTCCGCGGCGGGCTCCCGCCATGCCCAGGTGGACATCACGGCCACGGCGACCGCGCGTTCCTGTCGCGTGAGCAACGCCGACAGGCCCGTCGGGCCGCCCCAGTCGTGACAGACGAAGAAGACGCCCGTGAGGTCGAGCCGGTCGATCAGGGCGACGAGGTTGGCCGCGTGGTTGTCCAGGCTGTGCGCGCTCGCGGCGTGCGGATGTTCCGACAGGCCGAAGCCGATCTGGTCGGGCACGACGACGCGGTAACCGGCGGCCAGCAGCGGGGGAATGACGTCCCGCCACAGGTAGCCCCAGGTCGGATTGCCGTGCAGCAGCAGCACGGGCGGCGCGTCCCGCGGGCCTTCGTCGATGTAGTGCATGCGCCAGCCGTTGACGTTGGCGAACTGCGACTGGAACGGGTAGCGGCGCGCGACGTGCGGGCCGAGGTCGGCGATGGTGCGGGTCATGATGTCTGGCCGTTGGAGTGTTGGGGGGCTTCGCGGCGATTCACAGCGGATTGTCCTTCATGAAGTCGATGACCACCGCGGCCAGTTGTTCCCCCTGGTCGTCCTGGGGATAGTGCAGGGCGTCCTGGATGGCCACGTGGTTCTGGCCGCTTGCGCCGGGGACTTCCTGCTGGAACTGAATCGCGGCCGTCCCGGGGTCGGAATCGCTGAATGCCGTGAGGAAGGGCTTGTCGAACTTCCGGAGGATCTCCCATGCCTTCCGGTTGTCGGGAACCGCGGGGTCGTCGGGGAACAGCGGGATCAGGCTCGGGAACTGCCGCGCGCCCTGCTTGTACTCCTCGGCGGGGAAGGGTGCGGAGTAGGCCCGTCGTTCCGCGGCGGAGCAGTCGTTCAGCCACAGGGCCACGATCTCGCCCGGATCGAAGTCCGGGTAGGCGTCGCAGAACCGGATCCAGTACATGAAGGCCGGGCGCGCGTCGATGCCCGCCACGGCGTCCTTGGTCTGATCCTGGAATCCACCGGGCCTTTCGGCTCCCAAGATCCGCTCGCGCATGACCGCATCCAGCGCCTCCGGGCGCAGGACGGGGGTGTCCGCCAGCAGTTGCCGGAGTTTCGGGGCCATCTCGTCCGGTATGCCGCGGGCGTCCGCCAGCCCCGTGTTGGTGGCGATGATCCGGGCGAACCGCTCCGTGTCGGCGGTGACGACCCGCAGACCGATCGGGCCGCCCCAGTCGTGCCCCAGGAGCGTGATGTCGGTGAGCGACAGGCCGCGCACGAACCCGTGCATCCAGTGCACGTGGCTGGCGAAGGTGTAGTCCGATCGCTGCGCGGGCTTGTCGGAGCGGCCGAAACCCACGATGTCCGGCGCGATCACCCGGTACCCGGCGGCCGTCAGGGGCGGGATCATCTTCCGGAACGAATAGGACCATACCGGCTGCCCGTGCAGGCACAGCACGACCTCGCCGTCGGCCGGCCCCTCGTCCACGTAGTGCATGCGCAACCGGCCACCGTCGCCGTCGTCGACCTCGAGATAGTTGGGCCGATACGGGAAGCCATGGAGGTCCTGGAAGCGCTCTTCGGGAGTTCTCAACGTTCTCATGGAAAGACCTGCTGTTGGTGAGGCGGTGGCGGATGCGGGCGCGGACGAAGCCCTCTACGCTCCGCGCGGCTCTCCTTCGACGGACGGGGCGCTCGCTCGGCTCAGGACCGGCTCTCCAGCGCGACCAAAGGCCAACCCATGGTCTGGGCGGCGTCGAGCATGCGTCGGTCATAGCTCGCCAGGCGCGGAGCCTGCCCGCTATCGAGGAGAAATGCGAACGATGCCAGGTGGAGCGCGTCGAACGTACGCACCGGCGCCGGGAAGCCCTCCAAGGCCCGACCAAGGACCCGCGGCGCCAGTTCGCTGAACGCGACCCGGCCGAGCAGGTTGCGGGCCGACTCGCCGAGGGAATCGGACAGGTTCCGGGCGTGCAGTCGCGTCCATACCTCGTATTCGAGCAGGCGGCTGGCGACCAGCGTCTCGTTCCACAGAGCGTCGTCCGGTCGGCGGTCTTCCGCGAGCAGCCATGCGAGCATGACCGAGGTATCGAGGTAGATCACCGGTCGCTTCGATCGTCGTCCAACTCCGCGAGGATCTCGGCGAGCGGCGCGACCGGTGCGGGAACTGGCAGCGCCCCGGCGGATGACAGGACGGGCGGCGTCAGCCAGCCGTTGCGGACGGCGTCCGCGAGGAAGGCATCCGCCACCAGCGGGCTTCTCGCTTCGCGCGGCGGCCCGATCTCCGCGATGACCCGATCGCGATCCGTCACGAGGACGACTTCGCCCGCACGCGCCAGTCGCAGGTATTCGCTCAGGTGGCTGTTGAGGGCCTTGACGCCGACGGATCTCATCCACGGAAAGTAGCTTCTGGTAGCTACTTCGTCAAAGGGCCGGTCCCCTACGACTCTCCGGCCGTAAAGCCGTCGTAGGGTTTCATCCAGTAGTCGGCGGCCCGTCCCGTCTCGTGCCCCGTCCCGGGTTCGTCCACGGTTCCAGCGCGGGCGAGCACGAGGGTCGCCCCTACGCCGTGCCGACTCAGCCGCGCGAGGGCGTCACGCGAGCGAATACCACGTCCCGCGCCCGGCGCCGTGCCGACGGAGGTGTCCTGCGGCGACGAGCGCCTGGAGGTGTCCCTTGATCGTGTTCCGACTGGCCCGGGTGACGTGAACGGCGTCTGCGACACTCACGCGGCCCCTGTCGCGGGCGATGTCCAGGATCCGGACCGAGAGGTCGGGAAGGTCTCCGAGAACAATCCGTTCGCGGTCGACGCGTTGTCGGAGCCGGTCCTTCTGCTGTCTCAGCGCCCCCAGGAAATAGAGCAGCCAGGGTTGCCAGTCGGGCGCCTCGTCAGCCAGCGTGCTCTGGGTCCGACGCAGCGCCAGGTAGTAGGCGTCCCTCGTCTCCTCGATGACGCTCTCGAGGGAGCTGTACGGTACGTACGCATAGTCGGCGCGCAATAGCAGCAGCGTCGTCAGGATTCGGGACAGGCGGCCGTTCCCATCCTGGAACGGATGGATCGCCAGGAATGTCGCGACGAACACGCCCGTGACCAGGAGGGGATGGAGCTTTCCGTGGTCGAGGCCGGTGCGTACACACTCGACGAGTTCGGCCATGCGCAAGGGCGTCTCGAAGGGCGTCGCCGTCTCGAAGACAACGCCCAGGCGCTCTCCTTCGGGGCCGAACGCTTCGACGTGGTTGGGCAGCGTCTTGTACGCCCCCCGATGACGGGCGTCCTTCTCCGAGTGCTTGAGGAGCTCGAGATGGAGTTGCCGGAGGTGGCTTTCGGTGAGGTCGATGGCCTGCCAGTTGGCGTACACCATCTCCATCGCGTCGGCATAGCCCGCGACCTCCTGTGCGTCCCGGGTGGCGAACGACCGGACGTCGACGTTCGCGAGCAGTTGCTCGACCTCGCTGTCCGAGAGTGCGGCGCCCTCTATCCGGGTCGAGGAGCCGATGCTCTCGATGGTCGCGACGCGCCGGAGGCGGGACAGCCGGTCGGGCGCGATCCGGCTGATGGCCTGCCAGGCCCCTTTGAACTCGTCGATTTCGGCGACGAGGCGGAGCAGTTCGTTGGTGGCGACCGGAACTGACGCACGGAATCGCCCATCCGTTTTGTCATCCATTTCCATCCGATAGAGCATGCGCCGACGGCATCCGTTTGTCCATCCATTTCCACCCGATTAATCGGCGCTGGGGATACGGGGGCATTCGCGTTCTCTGGGGCGTGTGTGCCGAGTTCGGGGACGGGACGCCACGAGGGCGTCCCCTACGGTTCACGCCGGTACTTCAGGCTCGGGTCCAGGGAGCAATCCGCCAGGAAGCCGAACATCGCCGTTCCATCCCGGCTGTCGTAGAAGCCGATCATGGTCCGGTTGAACTCTTCCTTGCGACGCGCGGGAATGGTGATGGCATCGTACCCGGACTGCAGCAGCTGCCCGTTCATGAGCAGCCGGGCAGTGCGCTTGTTGCCATCGAAGAAGAACTGGTTCAGGGCACCGAACAGGAAGGTGGCGATGCTCCGTTCATGCACATCGGCGATCGATGACAGTGCGCGCAGCCCGCGCTCGAAAACAGCATCCAGCTCGCCGTGGTCGGGGGGCTGGTGATCCGTGCCTGCGACGCTTACGCGATCGTTACGGAACACGCCCCACGTCAGCGCTTCTTCCCGGGCCACCAGGGCATGCAGGTGCTTGATGTTGGAGGCATCGCAGGTGAACCGGCCCGCGGCCACCTGGTGCAGCAGCTCGCGCCAACTGGCGGCCTGGTTCAGCACCTGGTTCGCATCGCTCAAGCGGTGCCCGCCGACCGTTACGCCGTCCATCAGCGTCTTCACCTCCGGAAACGTGAACGGGTTGTTCTCCAGGTAGACCGTGTCGTAGACGATCTCCTCGAGAACCTTGCGCGCGCGGAAGCAGGCACGCCGCACGTCCGGTGCGGTCGAGGTGGTGAAAGTGCCAGGGCCATACGTAAACCCCAGGGGCGAGTCCGCCGAAGAAATCATGACGGGATTTCAACGAACAGGAGACTGGCGATTCTACCAAAGCCGTGGTGGGGCCCTGGATCCCATGCAGACCTGAAGACCTGAGACCTTCTCTCAGTCTGTGGCCGGTCAGTCGGCCGCGTTGCCGTGTCGGCCGGCCGCGTGGAGAGCGCGGAGGGAGCCCCCGTGAGGGCGAGCCTCGCAGTTGCCCGCGTCCCTTATCCGCCGCCCCGGGCGCGGACGTAGCTCTCGAGGACGCGATTGATCCGCGTTTGGTATCCCTTCCCTGAGGCCCGAAAATGCTCCAGCACCGACCGCTTGACGCGCAACGTGATCTGTTCGGTCCGGTCGGGCTCGACGAGGCGAGCTTCTCGCCAGAACGTCTCGTCCAGTTCCGGGATGTCGCCGAAGTCGATCGCGGCATCTTCGATGGCCGCGATCTCGGTCGGGTCAAGGGCTCTCTTGTGCGTGCTCATGATAGGCCTTGCGTTCCTTTCGTGATGCGGGGCGAGCGGAGATCAGCCGCAAGCTCGCGCCGCGTCGGGTGTAGGCGACGACAAGAACGGCCGGCCCGACATGGCCGACGCTTATGTGACGCGCTTCGCCGTAGTCGCGACGCGTATCGGGGCGCGTCAGAACAGGGCCCTCGAAGATGCGCTTCGCGGTCTGGAATTCGACTCCGTGCTTCGCCACGTTGGCACCGTCCTTGCGTCCTTGGCCTTGTCCCTTTCGAAATCGGCGGCCCCGCGGCAGGCTGCAGGGTCGCGCGCGTCGGGCTTCGACCTCACGAGACGATGCCGGGAGGCCGCTCGGAGGGTTGGTGTCGAGGGTCACTCGAACAGGGGCGCGCCTGCCTGGCGGGCCGCGGCCTGCAACCGCTGGTCGTTGGTGGCGAGCGACGCGCCCAGCCGCAGTGCGAGTTCCAGATAGGCGGCGTCGTGGACGGAAAGTCCGTACTGGAGGCTCAACGCGAAAGTCGCCGAGGGGTTTACCCCCGCTGGTACGCCTGCGCCATCCCCGGCACGGGGCTCGGCACCTTCACGACGTAGTCCGACGTGATGCTGCCGATGTAGAGGTCTGCCAGGCCCGGGCCGCCCCAGCTCACGTTGGTCGGATTCCGCATCAGCTTCCCTTCCGGGTCGTCCAGCATCATGACGACCTCGCCGCCCGGTGTGATCGCCACCACCCTGTTCGCCATCACGAGCGTCACCCACAGGTTGCCCTCGATGTCGAAGCCGCAGCCGTCGGTGAGGCCGAGGCGGGTACGCCATTCGACCGGGAGCGGGCGCTGGTCCGGCATTGCGGAGATGTCGAGTCCCAGGGTCGGGCCGTATTGTTCGGGAGCTCCAAGGCTGCCGTCGTCGGCGATGGGGTAGCGCAGCACGTCGCACCCGGTGGTCTCGCAGACGAAGAGGTGGCGTTCGTCGTAGTCCATCGCGATGCCGTTGGCGAAACGGATGCCCTCCGCCAGCACGCGCACCGCGCCGTCCGGGTCCAGCCGGAACACGAAGCCGTCGTCCGTGCCCTCGCCGGAGAGCCCCGCCGAGGCGTCCCAGGTGGAGTGGCTGCACCAGATCCTGCCGCTCGAATCGACCAGGGGATAGTTGCAGCCGTAGAGCCGGCGACCGTCGATCTCGCCGAGCAGGGTCTCGACCTCGCCGGTCGCCGGGTCGAAGCGCTGCAGCGGCCCGTAACCGTCGTCCGGTCCCCCGAAGTTGGCGATGACGATGCGGCCCTCGAGGTCGAAGTTGATGCCGTTCGGTGCGCCGCCGGCGTTGCCGCGCTGCAGGAGCGCGCCGGAGTCGTCGATCATCGCGCAGGCGCCCCCCTGGTCCGAGAGCCATACCTCGCCGCCCGCGCTCACGGCGACGTCCTCGGGCCGCCGGGCGCCGTGGCCGACGGCCTCGCAGGCGTTCATGTCCATGGGGGTCAGCATCGTGTTGGTCTCCTTCTGCGCGTTGCGCGTCGTGCGTCCGGGGCTAAGGCTCCCACCGGAACCTGATGTCGGCCAGTTGTTCCCTGTGCGTTGCCCAGGGATTGTCGTCGAGGCTGGCGAAGCCCCGCCCCGCCTCCTGGAATCCCCTGCTCTTGTAGAAGCCTTGCGCGCGGTGATTCCGCTGGAAGGTGTACAGCTCGATGCCGCCGGGGGACTGCGTCTTGGCCACGTTCAGCAGGCTGGTGCCGAGCCCTGCTCCCTGGCAATCGACATGCACGTAGAGGTGGTCCAGCGCGCCCGCCGAGAGGGCCATGAAGCCGAGGACCGTGCTCGATGCCGGATCCATGGCGACGTGGAGGCTCGCGGGATCGACGGTCGACAGGAAGTCGATCTGCCCTTGCACTTCGCCGAGGCGATTCTGTTCTGCCAGGCCCATGGCGCGCTGGAACGACCGCCGCCATAGCTTGACCACTTCCAGTGCGTACTCCGGTCGATACGCGACCAGTTCGTAGTGCGGCCCGCTCAGGGTGAAAGCCTCTGCACGCAAGACCCGTCCCCGTCAGTTCGGATAGTAGATGTACTCGTCGTCCGGCGACTCCGGCTGGTTCACGTGCTTGTCGATGCTGACCGGCGTGGCGCCTCGCGAAGACCAGCGCGGCGGCGCCTGCTCGGCCAGGTGTGCTGCGAGGACCGCGTCGAGTTCGGCGACCTTGTCGGGTCGGGCCGCGGCCAGGTTGTGCTGCTCGGTCGGGTCGGCGGCGAGGTCGAACAGCCACAGGAACTCGTCGTTCGGGCCGCTGCGCTGGAGCTTCCAGTCCCGGTGCCGCACGACGCGATAGTGCTCCTGGGTCCAGAACAGCGTCTCGTGCGGCACGCCGGACGCCTCGCCGGCCACGTAGGGCACGAGGTCGACGCCGTCCATCGTCCGGTCGTCCGGCAGCGGAGCGCCGGCCGCGACCGCCGCCGTCGCATGGACGTCGAAGTGATGGACCGGCGCGTCGTAGACCTGCCCCGGCGGGACGCGCGCGGGCCAGCGGAGCATGTAGGGCACGTGCACGCCGCCTTCGAAGAACGTGATCTTCCAACCGCGGAAGGGCCGATTCACGTCGGGCAGTCCCAGGTAGCCGGCGCCGCCGTTGTCCGAGGTGAAGATGACGAGGGTGTTCTCGTCGACGCCGTGCGCGTCGAGCGTCTCCATGACCCGGCCGACGCTCCGGTCCAGGGCCCGGATCATGCCGGCGTAGGTGCGCTCGGTGTGGCTCTCGATGTGCGGGTAGGCGTCGTAGTCGGCGCGGGTCGACTGCAGCGGCGTGTGGATGGCCCAGTGCGCCAAGTAAAGGAAGAACGGGCGATTGCGGTTCGCCTCGATCACGCGCACGGCCTGGTCGGTGTAGTAGTCGGTCAGGTAGTCCTGCGGCTCGAAGGCCGGGCCGCCGTTGTAGCGGACGGCGTAACCGCCCATCGTCCACAGGAACCGGTCGATCGGGTCGAATTCCTGTTTCGAGTTCACCACGTCGGGATGGTCTTCGGGCAGGAAGAACATGCCGCCCATGTTGAGGCTCTCGTCGAAGCCCTGGTCGTGGGCGGCCATGCCGTTCGCCTCGCCGACGTGCCATTTGCCGATGTGCACCGTGTGGTAACCCGCCGTCTTGAGGGTTTCCGCCAGCGTGACCTCGCTCGCGGGCATGCCCATGTCTTCGAACGGCACGGGCTCGAAGGCCGGGTTGACGAGCGACGCGCGCCGGTCGACCGGGCTCGCCGACGCCACGATGCCCATCAAAGGCGCCATCAGCGCCGGCGTGGGCGTGAACTCGAAACCGAAGCGCGTGCCGTAGCGGCCCGAGAGGATGGCGGCCCGCGAGGGCGCGCAGGTCCCGTTGGCCGCGTAGCCCGTGGTGAAGTTCACGCCCTCGCGCGCCAGCGTGTCGATGTGCGGCGTCTGCACCGAGCCCGCGCCGGCGCCGCCGCCGTGGGTGGAGACGTCGTTCCAGCCCATGTCGTCCGCCAGGATCAGCACGATGTTGGGCGGACGTTCGCCCGGCGGCGCACTCGCGGTGTCCGGGCCCCGCCGCCACGCCACCTCGCGCGGCGGGCCCACGTCCCGCGTCCATTCGTTCACGGCCTTCATGGTCGTCAGCGTGAGCTCGACGCGAAACGCCCAGCCGAGGCCCAGGAGGACGAGCAGGACGAGGAGGACGGCGAGAATTCGAAGCAGCATGCGTCGCATCATACTGGGCGACCGGGCTCGCTGCCGCCGGGCGTGAACGCGGTTACCCGCGCTGTCCCGGACGTGCGAACATCGACCACGCCCATCAGGTTGGAGACGCAACGTGCCCGAAGTCGTACTCACGCCCTATCTCTCCGCCCACGACTGCGCCGCCGCGATCGCCTTCTACGCCGACGCGTTCGGGGCCGTCGAGACCGGCGCCCGCTTCACCGACTCCGACGGCAGGATCGGCCACGCCGAGATCGGCATCGGGGGCGCCACGATCTTCCTCTCGGACGAATATCCGGACTTCGGCGCCCAGAGCCCGAGATCCCTGGGCGGCTCGGCCGTGGCCCTGCACATCCAGGTCGCGGATGCGGACGCTACCGCACGCCGCCTGGTGGCCGCCGGCGCCGAGGTGTTGCGGGAGCTGACCGCGGAGGCCGACGGCGAGCGCCGGGGGACTTTCCTGGATCCGTTCGGCTACCGCTGGATGGTGGGCGAGAAGGTCGAAGAGGTGAGCAAGGAGGAACTGCGGGAGCGGACGACGGGCTTCGACATCACCTGAGCGCGAACCGAGCGACCGCCGCGAGTCCAGACTGGAGAACCACCGTATGAACTACGTCGAACCGGCCGAAGCGCGCGAGATGGACGGCCTGCGCCTGGCGCTGACCGCACACGCCCCGGTACCGTACAGCATGTCGGCCCGCGCGATCCTCGATCGTCACGGCGTGCCATACGTTCCGGTGCGACAGGTCGGGGGCGGCGGGAACGAGGACCTCGTGGCCTGGACCAAACACCGGAACGCACCCGTGGCGGTCTACAACGACGAGGCGCCGCGCGTGGGCTGGCTGGAGATCCTGTATCTCGCCGAGCGGCTCGGCTCGGGGCCTTCGCTGATTCCGCCCGACGTGGACGACCGTATGAGGATGATCGGCCTCTCCCACGAGCTGATCGGCGAAAACAGTTTCATCTGGCACCTGCGGCTCGTGATGCTCTCGCTGGGCGGGCCGGAACGGGTCGCCAGGGCGCGCACCCGAAACCCGATGTACGACCAGTACGGCTACAGCGAAGCGGGGGCCGCGGCGGGCCTCGACCGCGCCAGGGCGGCGCTCGAGCGACTGACGGTCCAGCTCCACGCGCAACGCGAGGCGGGCCGCGGCTACATCGTGGGGGAGGCGCTCAGTGCCGTGGACATCTACTGGGTCTACTTTTCGCAGGCGGTGGAGACGTTCCCGGAGTCCGTTTGCCCGATGCCCGAGGGTTTGCGGACCACGTACGACGCGGTGGGACGCATGCTCGGCGACCTGGACCCCATACTCATCGAGCAACGGAACTGGGTCGTCGGCGAACACGACCTCCCGATGGATTCCTGAGCGGTCTCGCGCGATCCGCGGTCGGGGGAGCCGGTCCTTTCACTTATTCGAGTCAAGGAACAATCGTCGGTCCCAGTACACGGGCTCTTCAAGGCCCACATGGATGGGTCTGCTCATCCAGTCCGGATGCTTGGCGTTGATGATGACGTTTCGCTCCATGCGCGCAACCACGGAGGGGACGAACAGGATCGCGCTTCGCAATTCCCGGTACCACCTGCTCCCGAACGCGCGGGCGGACGCACAGTTGGGGCCGGACCAATCCGGGAGCGAGTCCTTGGTGACGACTTCGTAGCTCACCCCTTCCGGTATCGAGACTTCGACGACATGCTGGTTCGGAGGAAGCACGCCGTTGCAGTAAACGAGTCTCTCGAGCAGGGCGGTCGAGTAGTGTTCCGAAGCGTAGATCACCTCCCCGCCGGCGTCGTGCCATCTTGCCGCGACCTGCCGTGCCCCTTCGGCGCTCCAGACGGCAAACCGCCCCCCGGGGTCGCCTATGCGATAAGCCCGTATCGCCTCCCGCAGGACCCGCGCGGTCATCAGACGGCGGCACTGGCCTCGAGACGGCGCATCAGGTTCAGGACGGCTTCCGTGCCGGCCGAACTGGACCTCGCCACGTCGAAGGGAGTCTCGTCGTCCAGCAACGGGTGCGGTCGGTTGAGAAAGGTCTCGATGCCGTGCCGGTCCCCGTGGTAGACGAGGCTGACGGCATCGACCACGCGTCCGATGTCGTAGAGTCGTTCGCTCAGGTCCCTGGAGAGAGGCTTACCCGCCTTGCGAGCCCTGCGCAGCGTGGCTTCGGGAACGATGGGGCCGATCACCAGCTTTCTGCCGAGCACGTCCTCCAGGGCCGCGACGGCTGCCGGAGGAAGGCCGGCGGAAATGCGTCTCGCGAGCTGCAGATCACCGACCGCATCCGGCTCCCGTATCGCCAGCAGCCGGGCCACGCGAGCGGACTGGCCCACGGGCAGATTCCCGGGATCGGCATAGGCTTGCAGGTTCATGGCTTCGTCCAAAATCGCCGTCACTTGACGATGGTATCACCATCACTTGGCGCGGCCGACGATTTTCGCCCCCTGCCGGCCTTAGGACGCAGTTGGCGACGAATTCTCCGGCGGAAGCGGGGCTGGACCGCAAGCGGGTCTCGGGCCCCGCCCTGCGCGCGTTCCTTCGGATCGCTGATTTGTGGGGTCTCTCGACCGATCAGCAGATGATCCTGCTCGGTGTGAGCGCCCGGTCGACGTTCTTCAAGTGCAAGAAGAGCGGCGGCAGCGCGCTTTCGAAGGACACGCTTGAGCGCATCTCCTACATCCTGGGCATCTACCGAGCGCTTCAGGTCCTCCTGCCTGACCAGAGGGCAGCCGACGGGTGGGTGAAACGGCCGAATGCGGCACATCCGTTCGGCGGAGTGTCCGCGCTGGAGCACATGCTCTCCGGGCAGGTCGCGGACCTCTACGTGGTCAGGCAGTACCTGGACGCGCCGACCGGTGGCGTCGCTTGACGCTTCGCACCACGCGCGTTGACTGGAGACTTTGCTGGCGCGTTCTCCCCGACCGCTTTCCGCCGATCCTGCTCTTCGAGAGGGTGGCGGACGCCGCCGACCTCGACGCGGTGCTGGAAGTCGAGTCGCTGACCAATCCACGCGTCAGGGTGGAAGTCGGGGCGCTGCACCTCGTCGGCCCGGACGAGCGCGTCAGCGGGCCGGGAACGAGCGCCGTCATGGCGGCCTTCACGCACCTCGACCCGGCCGGCAGCCGGTTCAGCGACGGTACCTACGGCGTGTTCCATGCCCGCCGGGAACTCGAGACCGCAGTCGTGGAGTCCTGGTACCACCGTGAACGGTTCCTGCGGGCTACCGCCGAGGGACCCCTGGAAATCGACATGAGAGCGCATGGCGTCGATCTCCGGGGCGACCTGCACGATCTCGGGGGACGGCGGGCGGACTACCCGGAGGCATATGCCGAGCGGGACCACGCTGCTGGCCGGCGCCTTGCCCTGGCGCTACGGGAAGACGGTTCGGACGGCATCGCCCATGACAGCGTTCGCCGCCCGGGCGGCGAGTGCGCTGCGGTCTTTCGGCCGAAGCTCCTCTCCAGGGTCCGGCGCACGCGGCGCCTGTGTTTTGTCTGGGATGGCCGGGAAGTGGCCTGGGTCTACGAGAAGCGCTTCTTGTCCTCGGGTGGGTACCGGCGCGACCCAGGGCGGTAACGCGGTCGGCCGGCTGCGGAGGGTGTTCAGCGCGACATCCGGGCGCTTGCATCCTGCAGTGCCTGCTGGCCGAATGTCGCTGGGGCGAACGTCCCCGCCTCTCGCCTCCCGCGCGCTGACTCCAGGTCGAACTCAAGGCGTACTCAACAAGACATGACCACTCGGACCCTGTCGCTGGCGGGCACCCCCGCGGCTTCTCCCCTCGGCTACTTCAGCTGGACCTTCGGCCAGGCTGCGCGGGACCCGTATTACATCCTGGTCATCATCTGGATCTTCTATCCGTACTTCAGCAGCACGGTGGTCGGCGATCCCGTCAGGGGTCAGGCCCTGATCGGTTACATCACGGCTGCCGCGGGATTCGTTCTGGCTGTCACCGTACCCTTCCTGGGCGCCATTGCGGACAAGGACGGCAGACGCAAGCCCTGGCTGGTTGCCATGGTCGCGGTAATGACGGCCGGGGCCGTGTGCCTGTGGTTCATAGAACCCGAGGAACGGGGCCTGAGCCTGGGTGTGTCGCTGCTGGTCCTGTTCGGGATCAAGATCTGCTTTACGGTGTCGGAGGTCTTCCATAACGCGATGCTGCCGTCGATCGCCCCCGTCAATCGTGTCGGGCAGATCTCGGGTACGGCGTTCGCGCTGGGCAATGTCGGCGGGCTGCTGCTGATGCTGTTCGTCCTGTTCGCCTTTTCCATGCCGGGGACGCAGTCCTGGGCGTTCCTCCCGGAGGCTCCGCTGTTTGGCATAGACCAGGCCAACCATGAGCACAATCGCATCGTCGGGCCGATTTCCGGCGTCTGGATGGTCCTGCTCATGTTGCCGGTCCTGCTGTTTACGCCGGATGGCAAGGCTTCGCCGCTACCCATGTGGCAACTGGCGAAAGCGGGCGTACGGGACGTGATCCAGACGCTGAGGCACGTCCGGCACTACGCCAACATCGCCCGTTACCTGCTTGCCCGCATGTTCTTCATCGACGGGATGGCCGGCGTGCTGACGTTTGGCGGCATCTACGCGGCCGGCACGTTCAGTTGGGATACCACCACGCTGCTCATGTTTGGACTGTGCACCAGCGCCTCCGCGATGGTCGGGGCCTATATCGGCGGTCGTCTCGACGACCGGCTCGGTTCGAAACGCACGCTTCAGATTGCCGTCGGCACCGCCTCCGTCATCCTGTTGACTCTCGTTTCGGTGCAGCCCGACACCATCCTGTACGTGGTGGAAGTGGGCTCCGAACCGGTCTGGGCGTCGCCCTATTTCGCGACGCTTCCCGAGATCTTCTATTTCTGCACCAATCAGGTCTTCGCGGTGTTCTTCGTCACCGGCCTGTCGGCGTCGCGGACCTTGATGGCCAAGATCTCGCCACCGGAGATGGCGACCCAGTTCTTTGGACTGTTCGCGCTGTCTTCCACCGTAACCGCTTTCCTTGCACCGCTGATGGTGGCAACGGCCACCGACCTGTTCGACTCGCAGAGGATCGGCTTCGCCTCCCTGGCGTCGCTGATGATCATCGGCGCCGTCATGTTGGGGAAAGTGAGGGAAGAACAGGCAACGGTCGTCGGGGCCGCGCGTGCGACGGGCCCGGCGGCGGTTCAGATGCCCAGATCCAGTTGATTGTAGTTCTTCAGAACGGTCTCGCGGGTTCGTGGTGACCAGCGTAGGGCATCGGCTTCCGGCGTCATCGGCTGGTATGCGTAGGGCGTCTCGTCGGGTTGGCTCTGTTGCCGGGCGTCGATGGCGAGCTGGATAATTCGGGACCGGCCGTGTATACGCTCATGGTCGTACAGGATCGGCTGCTTGCCACGGAAGTCCCATCCGTGTACGCCTTCCACCGAGGCGCGCCGGTGGAAGCCGAAGACGTAAGTCACGCGCGGCGCGGCCGATCTGTTGGGAAAGGAGCAGTGCACCATCTGTCGACTGCAGACGGCAACGTCGCCGGCAGCGCACAAGAGCGGCACGGCTCCAGGCAGTTGATCCGAGCCGCCGTTGTCCGCGATCAGCTTCTTGATGTCTACCTTGCCCCGGTCGTGGCTCTCCGGAATGATCCAGAGGGCGTTCATCGGATTGGTGGGATACAACTGCGCCATGAAGTTGAAGCCGTGCGTTCCGGCATCGAGATCCGGACTCTCCCAGTGGGTGAGCCCGTCCTGGTGCCATGACACCGCCGCGCCATAGTGGGCGGGTTTGACCCAGACAGCGTCCGTGAACGGCACGAAGTCGGGACCGTTGATGGCCTCGGCGACGCGCAGCAATCCCGGGTGTCCATACAGCCTGAGATTGGCGTCCATCATCTGCAGGCTTCCGCTGATCTGCAGGACCACTTCCTCGGGGGCGTCGGGGGGTGCCTCGAACTCCGTCATCTTGACGGGGTAGCGGCCGCCGGTGGAGTCCGTGGCCCCCATCGGGTCACTCAGTGGCCTGGCGAACTGAAACGTGGCGCGCTCGAATCCCCGGTTGATGGAGGGTCTGCCCTGCGCGTCGAGCTCGGCGCCCTCATGGGTGGGAGCGCGCGCCATGACGCTTTCGAAATCCGCCACCAGGCACTCGAGTTCGTCGTGACCGATGACACCCTCGAGCACGTAGAACCCATAGCGCCAGTAGGCGTCCAGAATGTCGGGATGCACGTTCCCGTCATCGGTCAGTTCCAGGGGGCCGCGATTGGGCAGTGCGTACGCCTGCTCCTCGCCATTGCTGAAGTAGTCGCCCATGTACGTGTTCCTCAATCCCCCCGGAAATGTCGCGGGTGGTCGCGGGTGCTCGCGGGTGGTCGCGGGTGCTCTCGGGTAAAAGGTACCGTAGAGACGGGGCGCGACTCAACGCGCCGCGGCCGTCGCGTCGCCGCGCCGCGCCTCCAGCCCTTGCAGGATCTCCGCGTGTCGGCCCCGGTCGATGTTGTAGCGGAACGCCAGCCCGAGGCCGCCGCCCACGATGATCCAGTAGAGCGGCCCGATCATGAACAGGAGGCCGTCGACGACCACGGGGTCCAGCGTCGCCACGTCGGCCTGGTCCGGGAACCCGATGATCGCGAGGCCGAAGCCCGCGAACAGCCCGCCGAAGCCCTGGGTCATCTTGGCGCCGAACGTGCGCATCGCGAAGATCAGTCCCTCCGCCCGGTGCCCCGTGGCGAGTTCGTGCTCGTCGGCGATGTCCGAAAGGCACGAGTCGATGACGATGGAGACCGACTGGAACGGGATGTAGCCGATCACCCAGATGGCGAAGAAGGCGACGAGCAGCGCCAGGGTGCCGTTCTCCGGCAGCCAGCCGACCAGGCGCAGGCAGAACGGCAGGCCGACCAGGAACCCGGCGCTGTAGCACAGCGCGATCACGCTGTACTTCTTGTCGATCAGCCGGGTGAGCCAGGCGCAGAGCAGGATGCCCAGGAAAGCCCCCGGAACGCGCACCACCTGCTGCAGGGTGATCTCCTCGGAGGTGAATTCGAAGGCGTAGATGAAGGCATAGGTGACGACCACGCCCTTGATCCCGCCCGTGATGGACAGCACCACCCAGCAGGCGAACATGGAGACGTAGGACCGGTTCCGAAAGAGCCCGCCGAGATTGACCGCCAGGTCCCGGAAGAAGCGCCGGTAGCGTGCGCGCGCCTCGTCCGGAAGTGCCGCGAGTTGCTGGTGCAGGTGCGGGATCTGGTTGGCCGTCGCCAGGGTGCAGGCCAGGACCGTCGCCGTCACGAACACGCCCCCGAACACCGCCAGCCACCGGTAGCGGTCGGGGTTCAGGAGTCCGTTGTCGTACTCGTCCGTCGTCGGAAAGATCACCATCAGCACGAACGCGGTCAGCACGATGCTGCCGATGTTCATGACCACCCAGTTCCACGCGAAGATCGACGTGCGCTCGTCGTAGTCGTCCGTCAGTTCCGCACCGAGCGCGGCGTGGGGAACCGTGTAGAAGGTCTTCGCGATGCGCAGCAGCACGAAGAACGCGGTGAACCAGAGGAAGAGGCCGGTCTCGGGCAACGCTGGCGGCTGGTAGAGGCAGTAGAAGCTGATCCCGAGCGGCAGTGCCGCGAGGAACATGAACGGATGGCGCCGGCCCCACCGCGTGCGCACGCTGTCCGAGAGCGCGCCGATCATCGGGTCGGAGACGGCGTCGACGATGCTCGCGATCAGGAACGCCGTGCCGCACAGCGCCGGCGAGACGCCGAGCACCTGGTTGTAGAAGAGCATGGTCGCGATGCCGGCGGCGCCGACCATCGCTTCCTCGAGGGAGCCGGAGGCGAATGCGAGCTTCGCGGGCTGGGAGAGCCTGCGGCGGCGTGCGGATGTCGTCGGGAGTGCCAAGGGAACGGCCGGCTCCGGCCAACAGGAGCCCCGATCATCGCAGACCCGGCGCCCCGGGCGAAACAGCCCGCCCGGGGGCGCCGGGACCCGGTTCACGGTGCTCTCGTGACCGCACGTCCCGCGCCGCGGTCAGTTCGCCGAAGTCGGTCCCGAGGCGCCGGTCGGCGAAACGGAACGCGCGCACGACCTCCGGGGCCGCGGAAGGTCCCGCCACGACACGCTCCCGGCGCATCCAGAAGCGCACGAAGCCGCCGACCGCCCCGGGCCCGAACTGGAACGCCGCATCGGGCTCTTCCCCGGCGCGGGCCTCGCGGTACTCGTTACCGTCCCGCACGACATCGAGCGCATCGCTCTCGGTGAACTCCGTGGGCGTAACGGACCAGCCGCCGCAGGTGCGGTGCGCATCCGACGACTCGACCACGGCACGTTCGAGGAGCTCCGGGCGATAGTCGAGCGTCTCGCCGGCCACGATGGCGAGAAACAGGGCCGTGAGCGGCAGGCCGGCAAGGCCCGCCGCCAACCGCGGGAACGCGGCGCCCGCCCGCGGATTCAGCTCGGTCGGCCGAAACCCGTCTTGGGTGAGGATCCCGTCGACGCCGAACGGTCCCCGATATCCGACAGTCTGGCGTAACGCCGCGCCCACGCGATGGGCGAAGTCGCGCATGGCCGTGCGATCCGCCGCGCTCGGGTCGAACG
The DNA here is from genome assembly GCA_963664635.1 of Pseudomonadales bacterium. GTDB lineage: Bacteria > Pseudomonadota > Gammaproteobacteria > Pseudomonadales > Azotimanducaceae > VXNE01. The sequence continues at coordinate 5,068,870 of OY761542.1, forward strand.
CCGTTGCGCACCCGGCGTAGAGCAGTCGGTCACCGGTCAGCGGTCTCAACACGACCATTTCGACCGGGCGGAACACGGCCACGGTGTCCGCAAAGACCACCCCGTGAATGCTCGCCGGAATGCCTTCGAGGAAGGGCATGACCCGGACCCGGTCGGCGATCCGCGACAACGAAGCGTAGGAGGCGCGGCCGTCGTCGCCGGGTCGTACCCAGCGCAGCCCCAGGCCGCCTCCGTTGAGGCCTTCTCGCGCATCGGCTGCCCACACCGTGCCGCTGCCGCGGTCCAGGGCCCGTGCTGACGCCTTGAGTGCGCCGTGGTCCGCGGGGACGACCCGGGATGGTGCCCGCGCAACGCCGGCGGCATCCCAGAACGCGTCGACCCGCACCTTGTCTTCGAGCCGGGCCCACTCGGCTGGGCGGGCCCCGTAGGGCTTGCGGCCCGCGACCGCGAGCTGGCTGGCCAGGGGGTCCGCGAAGACGAACCGCGCGTCTCCCGCCGGGTCCCATGCCGCGACGGCCTCTTGCACGTCCGTGGGCAGGTTCTCGAGAGCGCGGTGCAGGTCGCGGTGTACGGTGAGGGTATCGCCGCCTCGCAGACCCACCACGCGCAACTCCGCCTCGTTCGGCCCGGGTACGACGCCCGTTCCCGCGCTACCCGCGATCAGGAACGGACGGTCCGCGCCGAGGGCGAGCAGTTGCCGGGCAAGACCGCCGAGGCCGACCGCGACGGCTCCGGCGACGAGGAACTTCCCGCCCTCGAAGGCGGGACGCAACAGTTCCCGGTAGTAGGCATTGGCCTCTTCGACCAGGGGCGACGTGGTGTCGTTCACGATTGGACTCCTTGTCGGACTTCCGCGCCGGAGGAGTCGAGGTCGGACCGCTTCTCCGGGAGCGGAGCGGTCCGTCTATGGGTAGTGTCAGGGGATCGGGGGGGAGCCGACAGGACGAACCGCGCCGTACGCGCCGCACATCAGTGCGGCACGCCGAATCACGATCTGGCAGTGGTGGGCCCGGTTCATGGGGCGGGCACCCTACTGGCGCCGGCGGTGACGGTCAAGGGCGGGCACCTACAGCAGCGGCAACCGGGCCCTCCTGCCCGCCGGGACAGTTTGGATATGATGCGTGCGGACAAAGCCGACTAATCCTCCAGGGGGAGGTCCATGAGCGCAAAAGCCACTGACATCGCCTACGTGCATATCGTCGTGCCCGATCTGGACGCCATGTCCGAATTTCTCACCCGCTTCGGCATGACCTCGACCCGGGTTACCACCGACGACGGCAGCGAGGTGCTCTACAGCCGCGGCACGGACGGGACGCCGTATCAGCACATCGCCGAGGCCGGTGAGCCCGGCTTCGTCGGCGTCGGCTTCGAGGTGGAGCGCTCGGAAGACCTCGAAGCGCTGGCGCGCATGCCGGGCGCCTCGCAGATCGAGGACGTCACCAGGCCCGGCGGTGGCCGACGCGTACGGTTCACGGACCCGAACGGCTACGAGGTCAGCGCCATCCAGGGTTGGCAGCGCCCGGCGCCGAGCGACCCGCAACAGCGCCCGCCCATCAACACGGGCAGCGCCCGCGTCCGCCTGCGGGAACCCGTGCGTCTCGAGCCCCGTCCCTCGCAGGTGAAGCGCCTCGGCCACTGCGTGCTGTTCGTCAACGACTTTCGCGCCAGCGAGGCCTGGTACAAGGAACGGTTCGGGTTCCTCACCTCGGATGCGCTCCACGTGGGGCCGCAGGACAACGTCATCGGCGCCTTCATGCGCTGCGACCGCGGCGAGATGCCCGTCGACCATCACACCCTCTTCCTCCTGCAGGCGCCGGGATCCGGGCTGCAGCACGCCGCCTTCGAGGTGCATGACTGGGACGACCTGATGCTGGGCCACGACGCGCTGGAGGAAGGCGGTTACACCCATCACTGGGGCGTCGGCAAGCACGTCCTCGGTAGCCAGGTGTTCGACTATTGGCACGACCCGTTCGGCAACACGATGGAGCACTTCACGGACGGCGACCTCTTCGACAGCACCGAGGCGCCGGGCCTGACGCCGATACAGCAACTGGCCAACGTGCAGTGGGGCGCCCGGATGCAGTAGGCGCGACGCTCCGCTTCGTGCTGGATATGTTCCGGCGCAAAGGTTGATGATTGCGGTACACCGCCACACCACCGCCACACGAGAGGACCGACATGAAACTCAAGCTGTACTACTGCCCCGGCACCTGCGCCAACGTGACGATGAACGCGCTCGAGGAAGCGGGGCTCGAGTACGACGGCCAGTTCGTCAACATCGGGAAGGGCGAACAGAAGAGCCCGGAGTACCTTGCCATTCATCCCGACGGGAAGGTCCCCGCCCTCGAGGTGGACGACCAGGTTCTCACCGAGAACCCTTCGATCCTCATGTTCCTCCACGGCATGGCCCCGGAAGCGAAGCTGCTGCCTGACGTGGAGACTCCCACGGAGCGCGCCCGGCAGGTCTCCGACCTCGTGTGGTGCTCCGCCACCGCGCATCCGATGGTGCGCCAGATCCGCATGCCCATCCGCTTCACGGACGGCGACCCGAGCGGCGTGCAGGCCAAGGGGCACGAGTACCTGCACGGGGTCTGCGCCCGGATCGACGCACGCCTCGACGGCAACGACTGGTGGTATGGCGCGGACTGGTCGATCGTGGACGTGTACCTGCGCTGGCTCATGACGACGGCCGCATCCGCGGGCTTCGACGTGCAGAAGTACCCCAACGTCGTCGACCTCGTGGAGCGCGTGCAGCAGCGCCCCAGCTTCGAGCGCGCCCAGGCCCGGGAAAGCGCCGCCAGAGCCGACAGGTAGGGGCCGCCCTTGTGGCGGCCCGTCTGGCGATCGCGCTGATGGTCGCCTTCCAGGCCCTCGTGCTGACGATGGTCCGACTACAGTTCGCCGGGGATCAGCGACGGGAGATCATGCCTTCGTCAGCTCGACTTCGACCAAGACGAGCTCCGGGGTAGCCTTCGCGACGCTCTCTTCGACAGGTCTTCTGTTCGCGTCGAGCCTGATGCCGTAGACCCTCGCGTCGCGAGGGAGCGCGGTGAGAAAACGCCGCACGCCTTCGCGTAGCTGCTCGCTGTCGCCATCCAGGAGCCGGGCCTTCCCCGTGTGCGTCTCCCTTGCGATCTCGATCGAAACCGGCACCGCCTCGCCGCGGAGGTTCATCCACCAGCGTGTGCTGTGAGCCGACAGGAAGCGGACGATGTCATTCTCGCGGGTGTGGCTGAGGGGCGTCACGAACGCGCGCCCGCTCTTGCGACCCCGGAAGTGCAGGAGCGCAAGGCTTCCGCTTGCGATCCCGTGCAGCGGCGAGCGCAGCAGCGACGTGACGACGGGATTGAAGGTTTTGTACAGAAGGTTCTCGATACTCACGCTGCGCTCTCCCGACAGGCGCTCGCACGCCGAGCGGATCCACTTCAAGGACGGAGCCTCATCTGACCATAGGAGAATCGAGAATGATCGAACGAATCCTGCCAGTCTCGGTCGACAATCACTACCGTGGCAGCAAGATCGCACTCTGGCCGTGATATCGCGCACTGATCCCATTGGGTCGCCCCAACTTCGCCCGAGCGGACGGGCATTGACTCCGACCAGCTTGCCGCGTTACGTTACATGTAACGCGCAGTTGGCATGCCCAATTTGCCGAAGACCACGCAAACCTCATCGTCAGAACCCCGCGATACCCGCGAACGTGTGCGGGATCACCGGGCGCGGATGCGGGCCGCGGGCTTGCGGCCGATACAGATCTGGGTGCCGGACACTCGGTCGGAGGCGTTCCGCGCGCAGGCGCACCGCCAGTCGCTGGCGGTTGCGCGGAGCGCGGACGCCGACCTCGATCAGGCTTTCATCGACGCCGTATCGGATCGCCAACCCGAGTGAGGCGCGGCGAAGTCTGGACGCTGTCCGGTAGCGGTTACGCGGGCAAGCCGCGACCGGCCGTCATCGTCCAGGACGACCGGTTCGACGCGACCGAGTCCGTGACGGTTTGTGCGTTCACGACCGACACGACGGACGCGCCGCTGTTCCGTCTTGTTACCGAACCCGATAGTCACAACGGGTTACGGACGACCTCTCGGCTCATGGTGGACAAGATCACCACCGTCCCGAAGAAACGCCTCGGCGAGAGGATTGGTCGGCTGGCCGCCGGTGATGTCGTCCGGTTGAATCGGGCGATCGCTGTTTTCGTGGGACTGACCTGACCGGGAACATGCACGGCCCGCGTCGCGATAGCCCGAATCCGCCACGACGCCTCGAAACCAATACCTACCGCCGGGACCCGACCCGGCCTCGGCGTTCCACCAGCGCCGGGGCGCCGCGATCCTGCGTGACGAGGGTCGAAGCCGCTCGCCCAATTGACGCGGTCTTCCTGGACCTGCACGGCGGACTCTGAGCGTACCGGCGCTCCTGGATGCGCGTTTGCTTCGAGACGGGACGGGACAAGCCCGTCCCCTACGGGCGGTACTCCCCGAACGTCTCCCAGGAGGTGACCGTCTCGACGGGGTTGCGCGGCGCCACCCCGAAGTTGCCGCGCGGGCGCCCCATCGGAACGAGCGCCTCGATCTCGTACTCTGCCGGTATGCCGCAGACCGCGCGGATGTCGTCCTGGTGGATGCGGAACAGCGTCGTCAGGCACGTGCCGATGCCGAGTCCGCGGGCCGCGAGCATGAAGTTCTGCAGCGCCGGGACCAGGGACGTGTAGTACGTGTGGCCGATATCGACCGGCCCGTCGTCGTCCATCAACTGGAAGCTCTTGTACTCCGCCTGGCCGAGCAGCATGACCAGGGCCGGCGCCTCGCCCATGTGTTCGGACAGGTGGATGGCCGAACGCGCGGTTCGCATGCCCCGCGCGCGCTCCTCTTCGGAGTCCGGCAACTCGGCATCGCGCGTCATCGCGGGCCAGTAGCGGTCCCAGGCGCGCTTGTAGATCTCGCCGATCCGCCGCCGCTTCTCCGCGTCGGTGACGACCAGCCATTGCCACGGCTGCGAGTTGCCGCCGTTCGGCGCCTGGATCGCGGCGCGCAGGCACTGCAGGATTTCGTCCTGCGTCACCGGTTCGTCGGTGTAACGGCGGATGCTCTTCTGCGTCATCATGCCTTCGATCAAGTCCATGCGTATCCCCCCTCTCAGGTTTGTTGGCGCCGGCCGTCGTCAGCCGGATTGCGGAAGAAACCCTTTGTCGATGCCGCGCACTTCCCTGAGACAGAACCACAGTGCGACCGTGATGAGCGACAGCAGGACGCCGCTGACCACGAAAGCGGCCTGCACGCTCACCGCCTGGGCGATGTAGCTGATCGGCAGGATACCCAGCGGCATCAGCCCATGGGACATCATGTCGATGGACATCACCCGGCCGCGCATGACCGCGGACACCTGCAGCGTCACGATGGTGCGGTTCATGGACATGTTCACCGCGCTCATGAAGCCCACGGCGCCGACCGTCGCCATCGCCCAGAAGGCCGTGCCGGGAGCGCCGCACGCCGCGACGGTGCAGCCCCAGAGAAAACAGGTGAGGAAGAGCCAGACGCCCTTGCGGCGCAACGCTCCGAGCTTCGCGAGGAGCAGCGACCCGAGGATCGCGCCGCCGCCCATCGCCGTCATCAGGAAGCCGAGGTCGTCCGGGCCGCCCTGCAGCACGTCCGTGTTGAACGCCGGCATCAGGGTGTTGATCGGCATGCCGAACAGGAACGGCACGATCGAGAGCAGGATGAGACCGCCGACGATCGGGGAACGCCGCGCGTAGTCGATGCCGTCGAGCACGTCCCGCACCGGGCCGCTCGCCGCCCGGCGGCGGGTCGGCTTGCCCGTATGCCGCATGAAGAGCACGCTGACCGAAGACACGATGTACAGGAACGACAGCACCAGGTAGACGAGCCCCACGCCGAAGTGCGACGTGGTGTCGCCCCCGGCGAACACCGCGATCAGGAAGCCCGCCAGCGCGGGACCCAGGATGCGGGAGAGGTTCCACGCCGCCGTGTTGAACGCCATGGCGTTGAACATGAGGGGCTCGCCCACGATCTCCGGGATGAACGCCGTACGGGCGGGCATCGAGAGGGCCAGCAGCGTGCCGTTCAGGAACCCGACCCAGATGAAGTCCCAGAAGGACACGTTGCCCGTCATGACGATGATCGCCATGAAGAAGGTCGCCACGCCGTTCAGCGCCTGCCCGTAGAGAATGACGTGGCGCTTGCGCAGCCGGTCCGCCAGCACGCCGCCCACCAGGGCGAAGGCCACCTGCGGCACCATGAACGAAAGCGTCACCCAGGCGAGGTTCAACGCCGACACGGTCATCTCGTAGACGAGCCAGCCCTGGGCCACGAGCTGCATGTTCATCGCGAAGGCGGAGCCGACGAGGCCGGTCCACAGGAGCGCGTAGTCCCGGATCTTCAGCGAGGCGAACATCGACTTGTCCGCCGGGATCAGTCCCTCGTCGGAGACGGGCGGCTCCGGACCCGGCTCGATGTCCTCGACGTTCGGCGGCTGCGGGGGGAGTGCGAGGGATCGGTCCCTCGCTCCGATAGTTGACACTTCCGCTCCCGCGGCGCGAAACGGCAAATTTTACCGCAGGCGATATGATGGTCGTGAAGCGATTGGCGGCGGAAGCACGTTCGGGCCGCCCGACCAGGAGGAACAAGCATGATGAAGACAGGCGAGTGCCACGGTTTCGAGGTGGAGGTGCGCGATCCGGGGATCGCCTGGATCCGCTTCAACACCCCGGAGCGGCTGAACGGCTTCAACCAGGCCATCAAGCGCGACCTCGTGGAGACCATCCTGCAGGCCCAGATGGACCACCGGGTGCGGGTACTCGTCATCACCGGCGAGGGCCGGGCGTTCTGCGCCGGGGACGACATCTCCGGACAGGACAGGGCGATCGGCGGCGCACCGCTGATGGACCCGATCCCGCACGGCCACGACAACCCCATCGGCACCTACGAGGGCCTGCGGCACCTGTCGCAGACCGTCAACCTCGCACTGCGCAACTGCGACAAGATCTGCATCGCCGCGGTCAACGGCGTCGCCATCCAGACCGGCATGACCCTCGCGCTCGCCTGCGACTTCCGCATCGCCGCCGAGAGCGCCCGCCTCGGCAGCGCGACGCTGCGGTTCGGCCTGCTGCCGGACGAGGGCGGCCAGTATCTCTGCGTCCAGCTCATGGGCGTGGCGAAAACCATGGACTTCTTCATCCACAAGCGGATCGTGAACGCGCGGCAGGCGCTCGACCTGGGGCTGCTGCACGAGGTGGTGCCGGACGGCGAGCTCCAGGACCGCGCGATGGCCCTGGCGACGGACATCGCGAACGGCCCCCAGGTGGCGATCCGCATGCTGAAACGTTCGATCTACAACGCCGCCGACATGACGTTCGAGCAGTCCCTCGACGAGATCGCGGCCAAGACCGCCGTGACCGACCACCACCCGGACGCGCGCGAGGGCGGGCGCGCATTCCGCGAAAAGCGCGCGCCCGAGTTCAACGCTTGGCTGGAGGAACACCGATAGTCCTGACCCCGCTGCCCAAAGGTCTTCCGGCGCCGTCCGCGTGAACCGGCCCACCGACACGAACCTCATCCTGCGCGCCCTGATCGTGCTGGGACTGGTGGCGTTCGGCGTGTGGCTGACCGCCGAACGCGGGTTGCTCACCCTCGCGCTGGACGCCGACCGGAGCTACATCTCCTGGGTCATCATCGGCCTGTACGCCGTCGCCACCGGGCACTGGCTGTGGCTCTCGCACACGCTGACCGAGGAGCGCAAGCGGTTCGCAGCCCTCGAGACAGCGCTGCGGACGGTGCGGGCGGACCTTTCGGGCATGCGCCAGGGACTGATCGGCCATTTCCTGCACAACTGGGAAGAGCGGGGCGCCCGCGGCGACGCCGGACCGTTGCTGACGGCCTTCGGCGACGAGCTGGCCAACCGGCACGCCCTCGGCCACTTCGCAAGCGACGCCCTCCTGAAGCTCGGACTGCTCGGCACCATCGTCGGCTTCATCCTGATGCTGCTGCCCGTCGGCGACATCGAGGAGTTCGACCCGAGCCTCATGCAGCAGCTCCTGTCCGCGATGAGCGGCGGCATGGCCGTGGCCCTCTACACCACCCTCGCCGGCCTCGTCACGAGTACGCTCCTGAAGCTCCAGTACCACATGCTGGACGCCTCCGCCGCGGAACTCGCCACGCGGCTGGCCGTCCTGACCGATGTCTACCTCACGCCCAACGGCGGGCGAGAGCCTTCAGCCGGGGAGCGCGAGGGGGTACCCCTCGCACAAGAGAAGGCTGAGCCCGATTCAGATGCGCCATAGCATCTACGGCCGGTCCGAGTCGCAGGACGCCTTCACCGACCTGCTGTTCAACGCGCTGCTGGGATTCGCGTTCATGTTCGTCGCCGCCTTCTCGCTCATGGCGGACCCGACCGAGGGGGGCAACGTCGAATCCAAGGCGGAGATCCTCGTGACGGTACGCTGGGCGGACCGTCACCCCGACGACGTCGACACCCTCGTGGAGGGTCCCGGCGGCAACCTCGTCTGGTACCGGAACCGCGACACCGGCCTCATGCACCTCGACCGCGACGACCGCGGGCTGTTCCAGGACCGCGTCACCCTGGACGGCCAGACCATCTCCAATCCCATCAACCAGGAGACGGTCACGCTACGCGCGCTCAAGCCCGGGGAGTACGTCGTCAACGTGCTGCACTACCAGGCGAACTACGCCGAACCGTTGCCGGTGTCCATCAAGGTCGAGAAGCTCAATCCGAAGGTCGAGCTGGTCTACTACGGCAAGCGCGAACTCACGGGGGTCGGCGACGAGCAGACGGCCGTGCGCTTCACCGTCGGAGCGAACGGCGAGGTCACCGGCACCAACGAGTTGCCCAAGAACCTCCTGGTGAAAGTGGCGGGCCGCAAGGCATGATCGCCGCGGTCGTAGGACTCGCGCTGGCGTATGCGGCCCTCGTCGCGCTCCTTGCCAACCTCAACCTGCGCACGCGGCTGCCGCGCACCGTCAAGGCCGGCGCCATCGTGGCGGTCACGGGGCTGTACGTCGTCGCCTGGCAGGCGCACCAGGGGCTTCTCGGATGGGCAACGCCGGAGTCGCTGCCCGACCGGTTCCGCCTGCACTGGGTGACCGTGGACGAACCGGACAAGGTTTCGGGCGGCGCGGGCGCGATCTACTTCTGGGTGCGGGAACTCGACGCGGCGGGTCTCGCCGAAGGGGAGCCCCGGGCGTTTCGCATCCCCTGGGACGAAGCGACCGCCGAAGAAGCCGCGGAAGCCCTCGCACGCCTCCAGGAAGGCGAGCCGCTGAACGGGTTCCTCAGCCGCCAGGCCCTTGCCCCGCAGGCCGAGGCCGAGATCGAGGGCGCGGACTACGGGAGCGGCTTCGACTCCGCGGTCAGCGGCGACCGGCCCCGCTTCGAGTTCAGCCGGGTTCCGCCGCCGGCTTTGCCCCCGAAGGCGACGCCCGGCGACGCGTAGCGCGGCATATCCATTCACGGTGTGGTTGAGAGCGCGAGGGGCCTGCAAACTTCAGCTGGTCTCTCCGCGTTGAAAGCGATTTAGTTCATCCGGATCATATCCTTCGTCGTTGTCGACGAATTCATCACGGAGATAATCGTCTTCAGGTTTTGGCGTCGTCATTCGGACAATCAACCAGCGACACAACCTGTCGGAGAGACTTTGGTTTCGCGACGATTTTACAGCCATCCTGGCCTGTAGCCGGGCGGTTCGCTCAGCCATCGTCATGCTGTAATCGCTCATTTGGCCAGCACCGCTTCCGATTCTGCTGCTTCTCTTGCCTGCGGCGCTGCTTCCCTTGCCTGCGGCGCTGCTTTCAAGATTCGGCACGGTACGCCCTTCAAATGTGGAATGCCTTGTTCCAGATCAAGAAAGTCATCGTCGTCTCTACATAGCTGAGCATCGGCATATTTCAACGCCCCCGATAGTTTTCCTGCACCCTGTTCCATCTCAGGTTTCCACCAGCCATGGGGGATCCTGACAAGCCCGTCAGGCATCGCGTCCTTAATCGTCACTTGCATTGAGATGGCCCCAAGCTCGTTCTCGACTTCGATCCACTCGCCTTCTTGCAGACTGTATCTCTCAGCAGTGCCAGGACTCACAAATGCCTGAGGCTCGGGATGTCGCGCTCGCATCTCCTCGATGTGGCGATGCCCGGTCTGAAAGAACCCATCTTCTCGTACACCCGTGAACAGTTTCAGTGGGTATTCCGGGTCGACCTCAGGCTCTTCTCGGAAATAAGGTAATGGATCAAAGCCAAGTGCTTCGAGCGCGGACGATTTCAATTCAACTTTGCCACTGGGCGTTGCAAACCCTGTTCGACGATATTTGCGAAACTCAGGAGGCTCGAAATGGACGTCAACCGATTCCGAAAATTCCTTCCAGGAAACACCCATTGGTGCCAGGCGATAGTCATGGAAGTCTTCCAATGTATCCCACGGCACGATCTCCGGCCGATCAAGCGCACCCGCAAGACCTTTCCAGAAATCAAACGTTGAGCGGCATTCACCGGGGGGCTCCATGGACTTTTCAGAAACCCGCATGACTGCAGTCCAGCCTAACCCATCCATGAGCACGGGTCGCTCCAACCAACTGTCCCCCGGCAACACATAGTCCGCCAGTTGCGCAGACGGGGTCATGAACTGCTCATGTGCGACGATGAGGTCCTGGTTCATCATCCCTTTGATAATGAGGTTCATATTTGAATAGCTCATTATCGGGTTGTTGCCGAGGAAGAAAAAGGCTTTGACCGGGTAAGGTCCCTCACCCGCCATGGCACGAAAGATAGACGACGGCGGTGTCATCGCGCAGCCGTTGCAGATGTTTGCGTACTCCTGACCCCAGACTCTTCTGGTCGGCTCACGGAATTGGTCTTGACCGCGATAAGTAAACGCAGGGTGCTCATCTGATCCGAGTTGCTTCGCCTTTTGGTCTTCAGACAGAACCTCATGCATCTCGATCATCGATTCATTGATGAAGTTAGGGGGGTAGCCCTGCAACGTCTCACCGCCAGGTATATCGAGATAACCGCAAATAGACCTCAAAATTCCCTGCAATCGGATGGCGGATGTCGAATTGCGCTGCATATCGGTGATCGGCGTCCAGGGGATAACCGCCGGACCCGTGGTGGCATACATACGCGCCGCCTTGGCAATCATCTCAGGGTCGCACCCCGTAAGTTCGGCCACGCGTTCGAGCGGAAACTCGTTGACGCGCTCCTTTAGTTCCTCGAAGCCAATCGTCCAGTTCTCAACGAACTCTCTGTCATACAGTTCTTCATCAATGATGACTTTAAGGAAGCCGAACATCATTGCAGCATCACTGCCCACCTTCAGCGGCAGCCAGATGTCAGCGCGCTCGGCACTGGAACTGCGACGGGGGTCCGCCACGATCAGCTTAGCCCCATTTGCCTGCGCCTTTTTGATCAGGTTGTACATCGCAGTCCAACTGTGCCGCCGCGGGTTGTGACCGAATAGAACAACACACTTGCTGTTTGCAATATCAGCAGAGGGGTACCACCCATAGGTATATCGATTGATCGCAGCCGTATTGCCCGCACAAAGCGCGACACCACTCGTCCAGTTTGGAGTGCCGATGTGATTCATCACGCGGCGATCCAGTCCGTGATCTGTGGCTGTGTTCCACTGGCTCGAAGATACCGCCCACGCCTCAGGTCCATGTTCTGCAATAACCTTCTTCAGGCGAGTACCTATGTCCGCATAGGCTTCCTCCCAGGTCACTTGCTCCCACTCACCGGACCCGCGCTCACCAACACGCTTAAGGGGATGCATGATTCGGTTGGGATTCGCATAACCTTTAGGCGCAACAATAGCCTTCATACAAATGTTGTCGCGAAAAATGGGGTTGTCGGAGGAACGTACGCGTACGACACGCCCCTTCTTCGATTCCGTCACCACAGAGCAGTACATGTCACATGTTGAGCACATTGCACGTTTGGTTGTGATGCCAGGCCTTGGCTTACGTTCTTTGTACTTCGCATCAACAATTTCTTGTGCGTCGTATGAAAAGGGTCCTGCCATGAGAGGCTCCTATAACCACAAACCGTGGTGGTGTAACTGTGCTTTTGCGGGGACCAAGCGAATCTCTAGTTGCCCGCAAGTCTTTTCAGAACGAACGCGTCACGACTACAACACTTGGCCAGATAAGCTAAGGTGCCGCTTCGGTCGTGTGCGCCGGCCCCGCCTTCTTCGGGGTCACCGGGCTGTCGGACGGGTCGTCGACGATGATGAACATCAGGAGCAAGGCGGCCAGGGTCGCGAGCCCGAGGATCACGGGCAGGGATGTCAACAAGCGCTTCATTTTCTTCTCAATCCTCTCCTCAGTCCCCTTCTCCATCGCCATCGCCGCCGCTCGGCGGTGGCGTCCCCTGCCCGGCTACTGGAGCCAGCTTAGCCGCGGGGCTTCCTGGTTGCCCTGCGCGACCTCGCGGTCCTCGTGGGCCCGTGCGCGAACGTACGCGTGTACGCGCGCCGTGTCCTCCGGCGCGAGCACGTCGTCGAAGGCCGCCATGCCGTTCGGCGCCAGGGTGCCCTCGAGCACGATCCGGTCGAAGATGGCGTGCACCTCGGGCGTCATCATGCGCAGGTCCGGAATGGTGCCGCCGGAGCGTACGAGCACGCCGTGGCACACGCCGCAGTACGAATTGTATAGACGCTCCCCCTGTGCGAGTTCCGCGTCGTCCACGTCGGCGAGCTGCTGCTCGGGAATGGATCGGTCCACCGCGGTCGGCGGCGGGAGTTGCTCCGTCCCGCCCACGGCGAACGTCAGCAGCCGACCCAGGTTCCCGTAGGCCAACGACGCCGTGCCCGTCTCCCCGGCGAACAGCTCCCCGCCGCCGGTTCCGGTCAGGATCGAGACGTACTGCACTCCGCCGACCTGGTACGTGACCGGGGGCGCCATGATCGATACTTGGGCGTTGAACTGCCACAACTGCTCGCCCGTCGCCTTGTCCCGGGCCGTGAAGAACCCGAGCGCGTCGCCCTGGAACACCAGCCCGCCGGCGGTCCCGAGGACGCCGCCGTTCCAGTAGTGCGGGATCTCGACGGTCCAGGCGGACTCGCCGGTCAGCGGATCGAATGCCTTGAGATAGCCCCTGGCGGCCGGCTGGTCCGCGGCGTTCTCGATCAGGAGCTGCGAGATGCGGCCGAACTCGATCCCGAGGTTCCAGCCGCCGGGGTCGCGCTTGTAAACGCCGGTTTCCTGCCATTCCCGCGACATGCCGTAGATCAGCGGGCTGTCCTGGGCCGGCAGGTAGACCAGTCCCGCCTCCACGTCCACCGACATCGCCTGCCAGTTGTGGGCGCCGATGGGCCCCGGGAGGATCCACTTGGGCTCGTCGGTGTAGTCGAGTTCCGGGTTCTCCACCGGGCGCCCCGTCTCGAGGTCGACGTGGGTGGCCCAGGTGACGGTGGCGAAGGGATGCGCGCGCAGCAGTTGTCCGTCGCTGCGGTCGATGACGTAGAAGAAGCCGTTCTTCGGCGCCTGCATCAGGACCTTGCGCATCTCGCCGTCCACTTCCATGTCGGCGAGGGCGATGTCCTGCACCGCGGTGTAGTCCCAGTTGTCGCCCGGCGTCGTCTGGTAGTACCAGTTCATGCTGCCGGTGTCCGCGTCGACGGCGACGATCGCCGAGAGGAACAGGTTGTCGCCCCCGCCCGGCGAACGGATCGCGCGCGTCCACGGCGCGCCGTTGCCGACGCCGAGATAGACCTGGTTGAAGTCCGGGTCGTACACGATGGAGTTCCACACCGTGCCGCCGCCGCCGATTTCCCACCACTCGCCGCCCTTCCATGTGTCGGCGGCCATCTCCATTTCAGGATGTTCGAACGGCAGGGACGGGTTTCCGGGCACGGTGAAGAACCGCCAGGCCTGCTCGCCGGTCTCGGCGTCGTACGCGGTCACGTAACCCCGGACGCCGTACTCCGCGCCGCCGTTGCCGATGAAGACCATGCCGCGCGCCGCCCGGGGCGCACCGGTGATCGTGTAGGGGCGTTCGCGGTCGATGAGCGTGTCCACTTCCCAGACGAGGGCGCCCGTGGCCGCGTCGAGGGCGATCAGGCGTCCGTCCAGGCTGCCGATGTACACGCGCCCCTGGTAGACGGCCACGCCGCGGTTGACGACATCGCAGCACGCCCAGCGGGACCATGCCCGCGGCACCTGGGGGTCGTAGGACCAGATCTCGTCGCCCGTGACCGCGTCGAACGCGTGCACCCGGCTCCAGGTGCTCGAAATGAACATCGTGCCGTCCACCACGATGGGGGTCGCCTCCTGGCCCCGGTTGGTGCCGAGGTCCCGGTACCAGGCGAGCCCCAGCTCGCCGACGTTGTCCCGGTTGATGTCCGTCAGCGGCGAGAAGCGCTGCTCCTCGTACGTGCGCCCGTGCGCCAGCCAGTTGCCGGGTTCGCTGTCGGCGTCGACGATGCGCGCATCGTCGATCAACCCGATGGTCGGCTCCGGCGCCGCGGCTGCGGCAGGGGCTTCGGGCGCCGCCGGCGGCTCGACGGCCGGCTCCGGCGCATCACGCCAATAGAAGACGTAGGCCAGCACCGCCACCACGACGGCGACGATGGCGAGGATCAGAGTACGCATGGCAGGAAACCCCTTCGATTCCGCGGGGCGATGATAACCGAGCGCGTGCAGGTGCGCGCCGCGTCAGTCCACCAGGGCGGAGTACACCAGCGTCTTGAGCTCCCTGCGAATCGGATAGGACGACGACGGCAGCAACTGCGTCATGAACACCGCGATCAGTTCCTCCACCGGATCCACCCAGAAGTACGTGCTCGCGGCGCCGCCCCAGGCGAACTCGCCCGGCGAGTCGAGCACCCCCGCGGCCGCCGGATCGAGGATCACGGAGAACCCCAGTCCGAAGCCGATCCCGTCGTAGGGCGTCTCGCTGAAGACCGGCTGCCCCATGGCCGCGAGGTCGCGGTTGCCGGGCATGTGGTTGCAGGTCATGTACTCCACCGTCTTGCGCCCGAGCAACCGGGTTCCTTCCAGCGCGCCCTTGCCGAGCAGCATGCGCGCGAAGCGGTGGTAGTCGTCGATCGTGGACACCATCCCCCCGCCCCCCGAAAGACGTTCCGGGCGTTTCCGGTAGGCGCTCTCCCGCGGGTCGTCCTGCAGGCGGTACGCGTTCTCGCCGGTGTGCTCGTAACACGCGGCGAAGCGCGGCCAGGCCGTTTCCGGCACGAAGAAGCCCGAGTCCCGCATGCCGAGCGGTTCGGCGATCCGCTCGGCCACGAAGGCGTCGAGGTCCCGGTCCGAGAGGACCTGCACGAGGTAACCGCACACGTCCGTCGAGTACCCGTAGTTCCAGCGCGTGCCCGGCGAGAACTGCAGCGGAATCTCGGCCAATGCGTCGATCATCGCCTGCAGGTCCCCCTCGCCCACGCCCCGGCTGCGATAGAGGGCATCGACGGGGTGGCTGTTCATGAACCCATAGGTCAGTCCGGACGTGTGCGACAGCAGGTCCTTGACTGTCATGGGGCGCTCGGGGGTCGCCGTGGTGTAACGCTCCGCGTCGCCGTCGACGAACACCTCGAGGTTCGCCCACGAGGGGATGTATTTCGACACGGGGTCGTCGAGCTGAAACCGGCCTTCCTCGTACAGCATCATCAGCGCGACGCTGGTGATGGGCTTCGTCATCGAGTAGATGCGATAGACCGTGTCCCGCCAGATGGGCAGTTCCCGCTCCACGTCCATGTGGCCGTACGCGCTGAACCAGGCGTCCGGCGTCCCCCGCGAAACGAGACAGGCGTAGCCGGGCAGCGCGCCGCGGTCCACGTAGCCCTTGGCGTGTGCATGGAGGTTCTGCAGGCGCTCGTCGGAAAGGCCTCGGGGCATGGGAGGATCTCCTCGGCTGCGGTGGGCGGGCGATGATAGCCTGCCGGCAAACCGGGGCAGCGCATGCGCCTTGGGCGGCGGTTCCGTCGCCTCGCGCCCAGAGACGTCTGCGAACTGACGCCATCACGCGCCCCGCTGCAACAACGGAGGGACCCGATGCCGCCGAAGGTCAGGGAGTTGATCGCGCGTCTCGAGCGAGCAGGGTTCCAGAACCGCGGAGGGAGGGGCAGCCACCGCAACTACGTGCATCCGAGCGTCGCCAGACCCGTTACCCTATCTGGTAGCCTGAGTACCAATGCCAAGCGGTATCAGGAACGTGCGGTCGATCATGCGATCAGGGAGTCGATGTCATGAAAGCCAGTGCCCGCTACGTCAAGATCGTCGAGTGGTCCGAAGAGGATCAGTGCTACGTCGGCAGTTCTCCCGGTCTCGTCTGGGGTGGATGCCACGGAGACGACGAGCAATCCGTGTTCATCGAACTCTGCCAGGTCGTGGAGGAAGCCATCGGCCTGCTCCTCGCCGATGGCAAGCCACTACCCCCGCCAACATCGGGCAAGGACTGGTCGAACCGCCTGCAGGACGTAGCCTGAACAAGTCTTGGTCCAACCGCCGAGGCGCGGCGCCGCACTCGGGCAAGGCTCCATGACCGTCATCGGCATCGAGGAGATCTTCCTCGACGTGAAGGATCTCGGGAAGGCCGTCGACTTCTACGGGAAGGTCATCGGGATCGCCGTGGTCCGGCGCGACGAGGAGCGCGCGTACCTGCAGTGCGAACGCAGCCACGTCGTGCTACAGGTCCACGGCCACTCCGGGCGCCACCGGGGAGGGGGGCCGATGCACTTCTCGTTCAGCGTGACCGAGGACGACTTCGACGCCGTCGCCGAGCGGGCCGCCGCCGCGAACATTTTCACCCGCGGACCGATGGGCGCACGGGGCAAGGGGCGCGCGCTGTTCATGCTGGACCCGGACGGAAACGAGGCGGAGGTCAACACGCGCTACCTGTACGGCGTGCCGAAGCGGTGAGGACCTGTGCCGGGCCGTGACGACTCCTGATCTCCGCTCGGCGCCTACCGGCCAGGCAACCCGAGTCCCATCCTACCCAGCGCCGCCGGCCCTCGCCACCTGATCCGTCGTTCCACCCGTCGCTTGTGCAACATGCGCGTCGACGTGCCGGGTAGCGCGCGTCAGTCAGAACGGCGGATTTCTACCCTGACTGTCGCTGGACGGCGGGCGACGCCTCCGCCCGCAACTTCAGCCCCAGCGCCCCGACCACCCTGAGAACCGTGTCAAACGTCGGCACGCGCTCGCCGGAGAGCGCCTTGTAGAGGCTCTCGCGTGACAGCCCCGCGTCGTTCGCCACCTGCGCCATGCCCCGCGCGCGGGCGATGTCGCCGAGCGCCTTGGCCACGAACGCGGCGTCGCCGTCCGCCTCCTCGATGGACGCCTCCAGGTACGCCGCCATGTCCTCGCGGGTGCGCAGGTGCTCGGCAACGTCGTAGGGCGATGTGGCGGTCTTGGTCATGATGTCCACCTAAAGGTTACGCGCGAGGCTCAGGGCCGTCTCGATGTCGGAGCCCTGGGTGCGCTTGTCGCCGCCGGCCAGCAATACGACAACCGTTTGGCCCCGCCGCTGGAAATACACCCGGTAGCCCGGTCCGTAGTCGATCCGCAGTTCCGAGACGCCTTCGCCCACGGGCCTCACGTCTCCCGGGTTGCCCGCGACGAGCCGTTCGACCCGGACCAGCACGCGGGCGCGGGCGCGAACATCCCTCAATCCGTCGAGCCACCGGGCGTAGGTCTCCGTCCTTCGGACTTCCAGCATGCCCCAAAAGTAGCCAACGGGCTACACGTCTGTCAATCCCGCCGGCCCATGAAACGGCCACCAGCGATCCGCTGGCGCAACCTCGAGCCAATCACCCCTCGTCCGTCGGTTTGCCCGCCAGTGCGCTACAGACCTGCGCGAGCGCGCCCTTGGACTCGGCCGACGTGGGCCGCTCCCGTTCGATCACTTCGAGGTCATCCAGGCTCACCAGCGCCGCTACCGCCCGACCTCGTCTCTCGATCACCACTCGCACCCCGACAGCGGCGCCGGCGATCAAGGCGAGCCAATTGACTCAACCGCCGGCATGGGCCCCGCTCTCACTTTCGACTCGCACCGTAATCGAGGCGGACGCCAACGTACGGTACGCGTGCGGAATCCCGCCACGCCATCCGGGTGAGCGCGCCCGCATCAATCGGTCGGGGTACAGTACGCGACCCGGATGCGCCTGTACGCCGGAACAACAGGAGCGAACATCGTGATTGGCTACGAGTGGGTCGCGCGGGCGTTCGCCTTTACCGAACGCCGCACGACAGTGGGAGCTGGTGCACCTCGTTTCGCATGTCCCCAAGCCTCCGCGCCGGAAACGACTCGGGCACACGCTTGAACATCGATCCGGCCATTCGCGGCAGCCTGTTCGCGACGGATTTTCTCAACGATCCCGAGTCGATTGGCGAACTGTCCGCCTGGAAGGACCTGGACGACGGCGCCCTCGGCCAAATCGAATCTCGGCTGCGGGAACTCTTCGAGCGGTTCTCCAACAGGCAAGACCCAAACGAGAGCGAGACCGAGGACGACCTGATCTGGCCCACGCTTGAGCACCTGGGCTGGACGGCGCACCTGCGGCAACAGAACCTCAGCGGCGCCGGCCGGGCGGACGTGCCCGACGGCCTGCTGTTCGCCGACGACCACGCCAAGGGTAGGGCAGTCGAACTCCGCGAAGAGCATGCCCGGTACGCCGTGGGGGCCGCCGTCGTCGAATCCAAGCGATGGCTTCGCAATCTGGATCGAGGCTCCGATCAGGCCATCGCTCCTTCCACGCAGATGCTGCGCTACCTGCGTCGAGCGGACGACCTTACGGAAGGCAGGATGCGTTGGGGAATCCTCACCAACGGTGCGCGGTGGCGCCTCTACTACCAAGGTGCCCGGTCCGTCTCGGAGGGATTCTTCGAAGTAGATGTAGCACCTGTTCTGGACCTGCCCGGCCACAACGAGGGCCTGTTCGCCCTCTCCGCCGAAGAACGCCGACACTGCTTGAAACTGTTCGTACTGCTGTTCGGGCGCAAGGCATTCCTCGCGGAGGACTCGGACAGGCGGACGCTCCACCAGCGCGCACTCGCAGAGAGCCGACTCCACGAAGAACGCGTCGCCGCGAACATCTCCGCACTGGTGTTCGAGGAGGTATTTCCGGGCCTGGTCCGGGCGCTGGCGGAAGCGGCACCGGATGCAGCACTGAGCGAGGTTCGTGACGCCGCTCTGGTCCTGCTGTACCGGCTGCTGTTCCTGCTCTATGCCGAGGACCGCGCCCTGCTGCCCGTCGGGGACCCGCTCTACCGGAACATCGGGTTACGCGACCGCGTGCGTCTGGAGGTCGGAAGACGCAAGGACGGGGGCCAGACCTTCTCCAGCATCGCTACGAGCTACTACGCCGCGCTCGAGGACCTGAGCCGGACCATCGACCGGGGCGACCCTGCTTTCGGGTTGCCGCCCTATAACGGCGGGCTGTTCGACGAGAGCCGCACGCCGCTCCTTGGCCAGGTCAGACTGTCGAATCACGTCATGGCCAACGTGATCGATGCGTTGTCGTTCGAGCGTCCTGCGGGTCGACGGGGCCGCTACATCAACTACCGCAGCCTGTCCGTGCAGCAGCTTGGCTCGATCTACGAGCGTCTGCTGGAGTTCGAGCCCGTCCGCGACGGCGGCGCCATCACGGTGCGGCCCAACCTCTTCGCCCGCCGGGGCTCCGGCAGCTACTACACGCCGGAACCGCTAGTCGCCTTGATCCTGAACGAGACCGTGGGTCCCTTGGCCGACCGCAAGCTTCAGGCTTTCCACACGGCCGTTGAGGAGTTCCGCGGAGACTCCAACGCCGCGCGGACACCCACCCCGGAGGCACTTGAGGCGCTGTCGCGCGTCGATCCCGCGGAGGCGCTGTTGAGTCTCAGGGTCTGCGATCCCGCAATGGGATCCGGACATTTCCTCGTCAGCCTCGTGGACCTTCTAAGCGATCGCGTGATTGCGGCGCTCGCGGAGGCCGAAGGCGCCGTGCCCGGCTACGTGTCCCCTCTCGTCCAGAAGATCGAGGGCATCCGCAACACCATTCTCGGCAACGCCAGGCAGAGCCGGTGGACAGTGGACCCGGCGCATCTGGACGACCGCCAGATCGTGCGCCGCATGGTACTGAAGCGGTGCGTCTACGGGGTCGACAAGAACCCGATGGCGGTGGAACTCGCCAAGGTCTCGCTCTGGCTGCACACCTTCACCGCGGGCGCGCCACTCTCGTTTCTGGACCACCACCTGCACTGCGGCGACAGCCTGTTCGGCTCGTGGGTCCGCGAAGGATTGGAGCGGGCCCGGATGCAGGGAGGCGAGCTGTTTCTCGCCGGTCCACTCGCCCGGGCTCGGGCAGCCGCCGACCCGATGCAGACCATCGAGGCGCTCTCGGACGCCGAGGTCGCAGAGACGGCTCGATCCTCCAGCCTCTTCGCCGAGATCGCAGCCGGCACGCAACCGCTGAACGCGTTCCTGTCGCTACTGCACGCTTTCGAATGGTTGAGTCCCGACGAGCAAGGCAAGGCAGCCATCGCGACCTGGCTGCTCGGCAACCTGGGAGATCCGGTCGGTATCGCCGAGGGCAAGGAGAAAGTCGCCGGAACCCGTGACGAAGCGCGCACCTTCGCCGCACTTCTCTCGGACGCTCGCCGGCTCATCGCGGAGGAACGCTTTCTCAACTGGCAGGTCGCCTTTCCCGGCGTCTGGACGAAATGGGAGGACGAGGAACGCCAGGGCGGATTCGACGCGGTGATCGGCAATCCACCCTGGGATCGCATCAAGCTGCAGCAGGTGGAGTGGTTCGGTGCGCGTCGCCGAGAGATCGCGCTGGCGCAACGTGCCTCGGACCGCAGGCGGATGATCCAGGCGCTGGAGGCGGCGTCCGATCCCTTGTCCGCCGACTTTCGGCACGCCAGCGACCGGGCCGCGACCGCCGCCAAGGTGGCCCGGCAATGCGGTGACTATCCCCTCCTCGCGCGGGGGGACATCAACCTGTACTCCCTCTTCGTGGAACGTGCGCTGGCGCTGGTGCATCCGGACGGCGTGGTCGGCCTCCTGACGCCGTCCGGCATTGCCTCCGACAAGACCGCCGCACCGTTTTTCCGGTCGGTGGCGACGGAGGGGCGGTTGCGGGCCTTGTACGACTTCGAGAACCGTCGAACGCGCTTCGGCGCACAGCCTTTTTTCCCGGATGTGGACACACGGTTCAAGTTCTGCGCGTTCGTTGCTCGACGTGCTCCATCGCCAATCCCCGCGAACTGCGCGTTCTTCCTTCAGGACGTAGGGGAACTGGCCGACGAAAACCGCCGCTTCCAGTTGGCCGCGACCGACTTCGCCCGGGTCAACCCCAACACGGGAACCGCTCCCATCTTCCGTTCCAGGCGCGACGCCGAACTGACCACCGCGATCTACGATCGACTGCCGGTGCTGGTGGACCGCTCCTCCGGGAAGCCCACGAAAGCATGGCCCGTAACCTACGCAACGATGTTCCACATGACCAACGACTCTCACCTTTTCCGAACCCGCGAGGAGTTGCAGGAGCAGGAAGGCGCGTGGCCCGTCGGCGACAATCGGTTCGACAGCCCGGCCGGCCAGTGGCTGCCCCTCTACGAGGGCAAGATGGTGCAGGCATTCGACCACCGTGCGGCGAGCGTTACGGTGCATCCGGAGAATCCGCACCGTCCCGCACAGGCCGTCCCGGCGAACGATCGGCAACGTACGGATGCGAGTTGGCTCCCAACGCCGCAATTCTGGGTGGCGGCGAACGAATGCGGCCCTCAAGAAACCTGGCCATGGCGCGTCGCTTTCAAGGACGTGACCGCACCCACCAACGTTCGCACCATGATCGCAGCGCTCGTTCCGGTCTGCGGCGCGGGCAACACCCTGCCGCTACTGCGGCCTGACGACGGAGTCCCATCGCCTCCAGCGACGCTCGCGGCGCTGGCCGCGAACTTCAACGCCACCATCTACGACTATCTCGCACGCCAAAAGGTCCAGGGCCAGCACCTGAACTGGTACATCGTCGAGCAAATCCCCGTCGTGCCGCCGTCAACCTACGGGACGGTCAAGTTCGGACACAAGTCCGCGGCCCAGGTGGTGCATGAGGCTGTTCTGGAACTCACCTACACGGCGCACGACATGGCCTCCTTCGCTCGCGATCTCGGCTACGTCGACACAGAGGGTGAAGTCCGACCGCCCTTCCGCTGGGACGAGGACCGCCGCCTGTACCTCCGGGCCAAGCTCGATGCTGTGTACTTCCACCTCTACGGCATCACGAATCGGGACGACATCCGTTACATTTACTCCACCTTCCCCATCGTGGAGCGCCAGGAAGTCGCGGCGTACGGCAGCTTCCGCTCGCGGGACCTCTGCCTCGCCTGGATGAACGCGCTTTCCGCCGGGCAGCCGGACGCGGAAGTGGACGCATAGACCAATCGGGAGCTCGTGGCAGCGCCAGCGACAAACCACAAGAGGAGGTTGGGATGAACCGCATCGAATCCGTGCGCATCCGGGGCTTCCGGTCGCTGGCCGATGTCGCGCTTGAGAACGTGGCCGATACCACCGTCCTGATCGGCGCCAACGGATCCGGCGAGTCCAACTTCATCAGGTTCTTCGAGATGATGAGCTGGATGCTGCGCGTCCGCCGCCTCGCCGAATTCGTCGCCAGGCACGGCAGCGCCAACGACCAGTTGTTCGGCGGGAGCCGCCGAACGCCGAGGATCGAGGCGGAACTGTCGCTGCGGACGGAAGCCGGCATGAACGACTATCGTTTCGCGCTGACACACGGCCACCCCGACCGCTTCTTCTTCACCGAGGAGGCGTACCGGTTCAGCGGGAAGGGCTTCGAGCAACCAGCCGAATGGCAGTATCTCGGTAGCGGACACGACGAAGCGCGGATCGTCGAAGCCGCACAAACGACAGCCGGCGCGGAGACGAACCGCAAGACGGCCTCCGTCGTCGTGCACCTCCTGCGCAACTGCGCTGCGTTTCAGTTTCACGACACGTCACACAGTTCGCACATCAAGCAGGACTGGGACGTCCGGGACAACAAGACACTACGCACGCACGGCGGAAATCTCGCCCCGATCCTGTACAGGTTGGAGCATGAGGATGTCGGGCGATTCGATCAGATATGTCGCTATGTCGGACGCATACTCCCGGTGTTCGACCGCTTCGAGTTCGAGGAGAGCTACGGGAAGATCTCCCTTGAGATGGAAACCCAGGGGCATGGACCGATCGCTGGGCGCGCACCTGACCTCCGACGGCTCGCTCCGCTTCTTCGCCCTGGTCACGTTGCTGAACCTGCCGGACGAAATGCTCCCGGATGTCCTCCTGCTGGACGAGCCGGAACTCGGCCTCCACCCGGCCGCCGTCACGCTCGTGGCCGACATGATCAAGTCGCTCGCTACGGAGAGGCAGGTGATCGTGGCAACGCAGTCGCCCCTGCTGGTCGATGCCTTCGACCTCGACGAGATCATCGTGGCCGAGTTGCGCAACGAGCGCACCGAGTTCCATCGGCTGGACCCCAACGACTACAAGCAGTGGTTGGCGGAAGCGTTCACAACCGGCGAACTCTGGCAGAAAAACCTCATTGGCGGCCGGCCGTGATCCGGGTGGCCGTCTCGGTGGAGGGCCAGACCGAGGAGGAGTTCGTTAAGCGCGTGCTCGCTCCGCACCTGATGCCAAAGGCCTACGTTCAGCGTCACGAGTTCGAGAGTCTGCTCTTCGCGGACATCCGGGCGTTCGCGACCTTGAGCCGCGACGCTCCCCAACCGGTGGACAACCTCCGGACCGTGCGTGCTCAGTTTCCGACCCCGGAAGATATCAACGACAGTCCCGCAACCGCTCCGAGCAAACGTATCGTGGCCGTCCTTCCCCGGTACCGAAAGCGAATCCATGGGCCTGATGTCGCCGAACGGATCGGACTGAACGCGATTCGTGCCGAGTGTCCCCGGTTCCACGACTGGTTGACGCGGCTCGAGTCACTTCAGGATTGATGCCCTTCCCCGGTCACCAAGCAGCAGCAAGCTCCCGTAGTCGATCCGCCACCGCCAACGACTCGAGCCCCTCCCGCCGCATCCCGATGTCCACCATGGTCAGGCCCGTCGAGACGCGCTCCATGTAACCCCACTGCCAGATCGCTTCCGGATCGACCCCGGTCAGGTTCGCCAGCGACTCGCAGCGGGCGACGGCGAGCCGCACGGTGTCCCCGGCCAGCAGTTCGCCGCTCCATTCCCGCATCGGCACGGCCAGGTCGCACGCGCGCTCGGCGAAGAGGCCGTCCGGGTCGACGAACTTGCAACGCAGGTCCCCACCCGTCCCGGACCCGGGCACCACCAACGTGTTCTCGACGTGGGCATCGCCGTGCACCAGCACCGCGTCGGCGGGCACGAACGCATCCGCTCGGGCTTGCGCGTAGGACAGCGCCAGGTCCCGGGTCCGCCTGGCGCACGGTTCGCCCAGCACCCGCCATTTCTCTTCAGTGAAATCGGCGAGCCAGCGTGCCTTTTCGGCGCCGGTCATCAGTCCGTGCGCGTGGTCGAGCGGGACCCAGGACAGGCACAGCGTCTCGCAGAGCACCCTTATCTGGGCCTCGGTCGCATCGCATGCGTCCCGCAATGGCGGGCCGAGCCGTTCGAGCAGCAGCGCGTTGCCGGCGGCGTCGTACTCGAACAGCCGGGCGTAGCCGCGTCCTTCCGCCAGCCGGTACACATGGGCCTCCGCCGCAAGGCCGCCGTAAGCCGGAAGGCCGATCTTGGCGACGGCAGCGCGTCCGTCCCCCAGCGTCGCCGCCAGTACCAGGCTCTCCGAGCCCCCTTGGAGGACGGCCCCGAAACGGGCGCCCCAGAGACCCTGCAAGCGCTCCACGGCGGCATCGAGCCCCGCGAGCCAATCGAGACCCTCCGCGCCCATCGCCCGCGCGCGCAGGCGCGTGGCTTCCGGGAGAGCGCGTTCGTAGAACATGGGTTCCGGGTCTGCTCGCCGGTCGCGGGACGGCCAGACTACCTGTATGGTGGCGCCGGTCAATCAGGCAAGCCAGCATCCGCGCGGCGCCGCGCCGGCACGAGAGGGAGTGACCATGCCCATCGAACTCCGTTCCGCGAGAAGTGACGAACTCGACCAGCTTGGCCAGCTCACCAGCTACGTCTACGGCGGCAACCACGGCGACGGCCCCGAGAACACGATCACGGCCACCACCCGCCCGGAGTGGACCCTGTGCGCGTTCGACGGTCCGCGTCTCGTGTCGAGCTTCTCCACGATCCCGTTCACGATGCGGGCCAACGGGACCGCCGTGCCGATGGGGGGCGTCTCCGCCGTGGGCACGTTGCCGGAGTACCGCCGCCAGGGTCTCGTGCGCCGCATCGCCACCCGGGCATTCGCAGACATGCGCGAGCGCGGCCAGGCGGTGGCGTCGCTGTGGGCTTCGCAGGCCGCCATCTACCAGCGCTACGGGTACGCGATGGCGTCGGTGTTGCGCAGCTACCGCGTGGACACGGCGGACATCGCCTTTCACGACGGGGACGACGGGACGAGCCGTGTCGAGCGTCTGGACGCGTCCTCCGGTTACGACCTCGTCAAGCAGGTCTACATCGCCTTCATCGCCGACCGCATGTGCTACCTGCATCGCGCGCGCCCGCTCTGGCTGAACAACGCCCTCGACGAGGACGATGCCGAAGGGCCGATCCACATCGCCCTCTCGCGGGGCGCGGACGGCCAGCCCGACGGCTACGCGATCTACACCCTGCGCGCCGGCAAGCGGAACCATGCCAGCCGCGGCCAGGAAGTCGTGATCCGGGACCTCGCCTGGCTGTCGCCGGGGGCCTACCGCTCCCTGTGGAGCTTCATCGCGCGCCACGACCTGGTCGGCAGCGTGCGCTGGGACAACGCTCCGGCCGACGATCCCGCCGTCGAGTTCTTCATGGAGCCGCGCCTCCTGCACGCGCGGGACCATGAGGGGTTCTGGCTGCGGGTGGTCGACGTACCGCAGGCGCTCTCCGGGCGCGGCTGGGATGCGGACGGGGAACTGACCATTGCCGTGGCCGAAGACGCCCTGGCCCCCTGGAACACCGGCACGTGGCGCGTGTCCGTCTCCGGCGGGGCGGCCGAGGTCGCTTCCGGTGACGGGCGCCCGGACCTGCGTCTCTCCGTCAAGGCATTGGCCCTGCTGTACACGGGTCGCCGCTCGGCCCGGGAACTCGGCGCCTGGGGCATGCTCGAGGGCGAACCCGGGGCGCTGCGGCGCGCGGACGCCCTGTTCGCGACACCTCATGCACCGCACTGCCCGGATCATTTCTAGCGGGTCGTCATGACCCTCGGCGCCATCGTCTTCACCGTTGTGGCCCTGTTCGTGGGACTCGGCGTGCTGTATCTCTCGTGGCGCTTCGTCAGCGGATTGCCCACGGACCGCCCGGGCGAACCGGTCGAGAAGCAGGAGGCGGAACGCGTCGAGCGGGAGCTTGCCAGGGAGGCCGAAGCCCAGGAAGCCCCGGAGCCAGGGCCGCGCCGCACCAGCCCCTCGGAGTGGGTCGCGGGCGTCGCGATCACGCTCGGCCTCGTCGCGCTCGCCCTGTTCTTCCTGCGGGAACTCGGGTCCGGGTGACGCAATCCGCCATCGCAGCGGCTCAACAAAGGAACGCACGTCCATGACGATCATCGACACCCCGCTCGGCAGGATCCGCGGCGCCGAGCACAACGGCAACCTGGCATTCCGGGGCGTCCGCTTCGCCGAACCTCCCACCGGCGCGGCGCGCTTTCGGCCGCCCCGCCCGGTCGCACCCTGGCCGAACGTCTGCGACGCCACCGAGTTCGGCCCGTCCGCCCCGCAACCCAACCTGTCCCTGCCGGACGCCCCGCTGCAGTTGCCCGTCGAGCCGACGGACGAGGACTGCCTGTTCCTCAACGTCTACACCCCGGCCGCGGACGGAGCGCGGCGTCCCGTACTGTTCTGGATCCACGGCGGTGGGTACGTCGGCGGCTCCGGGCGGGCCTACGACGGATCCGTCTTCACCCGCGACCACGACGTGGTCGTGGTGACCGTCAACTACCGCATGGGCGCGCTGGGGTTCCTGCACCTCGGGCACCTCGAGGAAGGCCTCGAGTCGTCCGTGAACAACGGCATCCTCGACCAGATCTGCGCCCTGAAGTGGACGCGCGACAACATCGCGGCGTTCGGCGGCGATCCCGACAACGTCATGATCTTCGGCGAGTCGGCCGGCGGCACGTCCACCGCCATGCTCCTCGGCTGCCCCCGCGCGGAGGGACTGTTCCACAAGGCCGTCGTGCACAGCCCGCACGTGGACCTGCTTCCGGTCGGCGAGGGGCACGTCGATTTCGCCAACCGCTGTATCGAGCGCCTCGGCGGCGACCCGGCGACCAACGGCATGGAGACCCTGCGCGGCGCCGGCACGGACGCGCTGCTCGGCCTCATGATGCCCGACCCGGAGCGCCCGCCGCATCCCGCCCTCGGGTTCCGGCGGGACGACAACGTGAGCTTCTCGCCCGCCATCGACGGCGTGCTGATACCGGCGCCCATCGCCGAGACGGTCGCGGCACGCGGCGCCGGCAACGTGCCCTTCCTGGGCGGCGGCTGTCGCCACGAGGGCACGCTGTTCGTCGACGCGATCGTTCCCCCCGGGGTCTCCGACGAAGAGGCCGCCGGGCTGCTCCGGGCGGAGGCCTGCGACCCCGAGCGGACGATGGCGGTCTACGGCCGCTTCGCTCCCGGCGCGGATACGCACGGACGGCTCGCCTGCCTCCTGACCGACACCATGTTCCGCAACTCGATGGTCCGCATCCTGGAGGCGACCGCGAACGCCGGGGCCCGGTGCTGGTCCTGGATGTGCACCTGGGAGACGGACGTCGGCAACCTGCGCGCCACCCACGCCATCGAGCTGATGTTCCTCTGGGGCTGGGCGCACGACCCCGCCATGCCGGACATGGCGCGGTTCGCGGGCACGGGAGCGCCGCCGGATCTCGGCCCCGCGATGCGCGAATACTGGGTGAGCTTCGCGCGCACGGGGGCCCCGAGCGCCGCGGGAGAACCCGAGTGGACGCCCTACGACACCACCCACCGTCCCGTCCTCGTCCTGGACGCCGAACGCCGCATGGAGGACGACCTCGACGGCGAGGTCCGGGAACTCTGGTTCGGCGCGTAGCGAGCGGTCTCTCCGGGTCCGGTCGCCGGTGGCGGTTCCAGGCGCACTCCGTGTAGTACGATTGAGCGTCCACTCTTCCCGGAGAGCCAGCCTTGGACCTCGCCTACAGTGCCGAATACGCCGCCTTCCGTGACGAGGTGCGCGAGTTCATCGAGACCCATCGCGACCTGGCCCCGACCGCGTTCCAGCGCGGCAAGCCGAGCGACCAGGCGAAGGCATGGCAGCAACTGCTCATCGAGCACGGCTACGCCGCCCGCACCATCCCCAAGGAGTACGGCGGCTACGGCGCCGAACCGGACATCCTGAAGTCGCACATCATCGCCGAGGAGTTCGGCAGGGCCCGGGTGCGTCCCGGGCACGACGGCGACAACCGCCTCGTGCCGACCCTGCTCGAACTCGGCACGGAAGAGCAGAAGCGGACCTACATCCCGCCCACCATCCGCGGCGAAATGACCTGGTGCCAGGGGTACTCGGAGCCCGGCTCCGGATCGGACCTCGCGTCCCTGTCGACCAGGGCGGACGTGGACGGCGACGACTTCGTGATCAACGGCCAGAAGATCTGGACCTCCGGCGCGCAGTACGCGGACATGATCTTCTGCCTCGTGCGCACCGAGCCGGACGCGCCGAAGCACCAGGGCATCAGCTACCTGCTCTTTCCCATGGACACACCGGGCATCGAGGTGCGGCCGCTCGTGACCATGACTGGCGAGGCGACCTTCAACGAGACGTTCTTCACGGACGTGCGCGTGCCGACCAGCCAGATCGTCGGCCGGCGCGGCGAGGGCTGGTTCGTGGCCAACGCCACGCTCAAGCACGAGCGCGGCGGCCTCGGCGACCCGAACCAGGCCGAGAGCCGGTTCCACCAGATCGTCGAGATGATGCGGGAGGAGACCCTCGACGGGGAGCCCCTGCTGTCCCGCGCCCAGTTCCGCGACCGGCTGGTGGCCCTGCAGGGCCAGATGCTCGCCATGAAGTTCAACGGCATGCGCGTGCTCACGCACAACGTCCGCGACGAGGAGCCCGGACTGCCGCGCTGGATCGTCAAGCTGAACGGCTGCGAACTCAACCACCGGATGGCGGAGATGGCCATCGACATCCTGGGCGAGCTAGGCGTGCTGTACCCCTCGAAGGGATTCGGCGGCCATCGCGACGAAGACGTGCCCTACCTCCGGGATGCCGGGTTCTGGCAGCAGCGCTACATGATGGACCTCGGTCTCATCATCGGCGGGGGTACGGCGCAGATCCAGAAGAACATGATCGGCGAACGGGCCCTGGGGCTGCCCAAGGAACCGAAAGCCGCTGATCCCCGCTTCGCCGGATCCGGAACCGCCTGATGGAGTTCGCCCTCAACGAAGAGCAGCGCATGCTGCAGGAAAGCGTGCGCGGCTACCTGGAGACCGCCTGCCCCCTGGACCGGGTCCGGGAGGCGGCCGATGCCGGGCACACGCGTCCCGGCGACCTGTGGGACGGCCTGGTCGAACTCGGCGTGCACGCCATCCTGGTGCCCGAAGAGTACGGCGGGGTCGGGTTGGGCTTCCTCGAAGCCGCACTGGTCGCGGAATGCCTCGGCGGCGCCGTGGCGCCCGCGCCGTTCGCGGGGTCGTCGGTCATGGCGCCGGTGGCCCTCGCGCTCGCCGGCAGCGACCGCCAGAAGGAAGCCTGGCTGCCGCGCATCGCCAGCGGCGAGACGGTCTTCGGCGTCGGCGTGACCGAACACATCGGCAGCCGCGAGACCGAAGGCGTCGCCGCGGCCGACGGCAGAGTCACCGGCAAGGCGATGTTCGTGCTCGACGGCGCCGACGCCGACATGTTCCTGCTCGCCGACAACGCCGGGGCATTGCACATCGTTCGCGCCGCCGACGCGAACGTCCGGCCGCTGCCGACCATCGACCGGACCCGGTCCGTGGCGGAAGTGCAACTCGAATCGACGCCGGCGGACCCGCTGCCCGCTTCCGCCGGCAGCCGCGAGCCCCTGCTCGCCATCATCGACGCCGGGCGCACGATGCTCGCCGCGGACACCCTCGGCGCCGCCCAGAACATGCTGGACCAGGCCATCGCGTACGCGCAGGAGCGCCGACAGTTCAACCGGGTCATCGGCTCGTTCCAGGCGGTGAAGCACCTGTGCGCCGAAATGGCCGCCGCCCTCGAACCGTGCCGCTCGCTCGTCTGGTACGCGGCCCACGCGGGGCGCGCCATGCCCGACGAGGCGCGGCTCATGGCATGCCACGCGAAAGCGCACCTTGCCGAGGTCGGCCGCTTCGTCGCCCGCACCGCCACGGAAGTCCACGGCGGCATGGGATTCACGGACCTGCTGGGGCTGCACTACTGGTTCAAGCGCATCGGTCTCGACCGGCAACTGCTCGGTGCTCCGGAGATCGTGCGGGAGGAAGCCGCGGCAGTACAAGGCTGGACATAAGCATCTTCGCAACGTGCAAGGGGAGGGGCCATGCACCTTGATGGAAGTCGTACCGGAACCGGAGCCCTTGCGCGACCTGACGGTCGCCGCCCATCCTTACGGATGGGTGGGATTTTCGCTGGCGCGAAACTCCTGCGGCGCAAGCGCCTTGGGTTAAATCGCCGCCTGCCGGGAAAAACCGCGGCGCTCGCCGCCATCGGCGCCGTGCTCTGCGCGGCGACCGTCAGCGCGGAGATAAGCGCCGAGTCGCAGTTCGTCCTCAACACCTTCTCGTTCCTCGTCTGGGGAGCGTTGGTCATGTGGATGTGCGCCGGCTTCACGATGCTCGAGGCGGGCTCCGTGCGCACCAAGAACGCGTCGGTGATCTGCCTGAAGAACATCGGCCTGTACTCCATCGCCGGTCTCGCCTACTACCTGATCGGGTACAACCTCATGTACACCGATGTCGGCAGCGTGATCGGCACGGTCGAGTTCCTCCACGGCCCGTCCGACGCCGAACTCGCCCTGCTGTCCGGCGAGGAGGGCGCCGCCGCGACCGTCGTCGAACAGGGCTACTCGACCATGTCGGACTGGTTCTTCCAGATGGTGTTCGTGGCGACCGCCGCGTCCATCGTCTCCGGGACGCTCGCCGAACGCGTCAAGCTCTGGTCGTTCTTCGCCTTCGTCGCGGTCCTGACCGCCATCATCTATCCCGTCGTCGGCGCCTGGACCTGGGGCGGCGGATGGCTCGACCAGATGGGCTTCCAGGACTTCGCCGGCTCCACGATCGTGCACTCGACCGGGGGCTGGGCCGCCCTCGCGGGCGCCATCGTGGTCGGCCCCCGGCTCGGCAAGTTCCGCGCCGACGGTTCCGTCCGGTCCACGCCGCCTTCCAACGTCCCCGCCGTGACGCTCGGCGTCTTCATCCTGTGGCTCGGCTGGTTCGGCTTCAACGGCGGCTCGCAGCTTGCCCTCGCCGGGGCGGTGGACGCGGTAGCCATGAGCAACGTGCTGGTCAACACCAACCTCGCGGCCGCCGCCGGGGTCATGGCCGCGGTCAGCGTGTCCCGCGCCATTCTCGGCAGGGTCGACCTGCTCGCCGTGCTGAACGGCGCCATCGCCGGGCTCGTGTCGATCACCGCCGGTCCCGACGTCGTGGACCACTACTGGGCCATCGTCATCGGCGCCATCGGCGGCATCGTCTGCACGGCCGGCATCCGGATGATGGAGGTCCTCAAGCTGGACGACGTGGTCGGCGCGGTACCGGCACACCTGTTTGCCGGCATCTGGGGCACGCTCGCGGTCTGCATCGCCGCGGGGGGCGACTTCGTCACGCAGCTCGTCGGGATCCTCGCGGTGGGCGCCCTCGTGTTCGTGTCCTCGTTCCTGCTCTGGACGGCACTCGACAGGACCATCGGCGCCCGGGTAACGCGGAGTGTCGAGGAACTCGGCCAGGACGCCGCCGAACTCGGCATCGAAGCCTATCCGGAGTTCGTCCTGATGCCGGACGTGGAGGACATGGAGGACGTGCGGTAGTGCGGTCCCCCAAGGCGACAGGCGACGCGCGCCAGCGCCTGCAACGCCGGCCTTCGTTGGGCTAACATGTAGAGAGGAGGCAGCCAATGGACATCGCTACCGAACGAGACGGCGGAACACTCTTCCTGACGGTTTCGGGCCGCATCGACGGCCTGAACGCCCATGAGTTTCAGGACTCGGCGACCGGCGCGATCGAGGAATCCGATGGCAGCGTCATCCTGGACTTCGAAAACGTCTCCTACATCAGCAGCGCCGGCCTGCGGGCGGTGCTGCTGATCGCCAAGTCCGTACGGGAGAAGCACGCGCAATTCGCCGTCTGCTCCCTCACCAAGGTCGTGGACGAAGTCTTCCGCATCAGCGGTTTCGACAACATCGTTCCCATCCACGAGACCCGCGCGGCGGCGGTCGCGGCCGCGGCGCAGCGCTGACGGGTTCCGCCGGGCGACGGCCGCGGTCGCCCGGGAGTCCGCCAGGGTTTCGCCCAGCCAAGGGCGCGTGAGGGCTGAGCGCTATGGCGACGGGCTCCCTTCGATCAACGGCACCCCCCCCGCCGATTTGCGAGGTCCGGACGAATTCGTTTGGTTCCCCCTATTGGGCATTCCTGGCCGACCGGGAGTTCGTCACCCGTCTGGCCGCCGCGGACCTCCACAAGGCTTTCCGACGGGTGACGCTCGACCCGGTCCGTGGTTTGATCGTGTGCATGTCCCCCGCCCGGGCGCATGAACGGGCGAGCGAACTCGCGGGAGACGTCATCAAGGCCATCGCGTCGTTGCTCGGCGTCGCAGAGGTTTCGTTGCGATCCATGCGTTGGAGGCGACCGTCGGATCCCCCGGACACGGGCCCGGAGCCGGATTGCTGCTTTTACGTTGGCGACCGCGCCAACGCATATCTGGCGGCGGAGGAGCGGGGGGAAAGCGATGCGGAGCAGTTCGTACTCCACCAGACATCGTCGTCGAGGTGGGAGTGACGCATCTCGACCAAAAGAAGATCGACGCCTACCGCGACCGGCGAGTCGCCGAGTATTGGGAGGTGGAGCGGGAGCAGGAGGATGCCACGCCGATGGTCCGGATCGTGTCACTGTCGGCATCGTCGGCACCGACGCCGATGACGGCATCCGGTCTGCTGCCCGGCGTCACGCCGGCGCTGTTCGAGCAAGCGCTGCGGGCAGCGAGCCGAGAAGTCGACACCCAGGCGATCCTGGCGGCCGTGAAAGAGACGATGCAAGAGCACGGAGCGATTGCCCCCACCGTCAGGTCGGGCTAGCAGCTACCGCCCAAGCCGCCGCCGCTCCCCGGCAATCGTCCGGCCGTTCCACGCCCGTCCCCAGAGCCCGACAATCACGTTCGTGCCGGCCATCGCCGCGAAGACCCCCGGGTAGCCGAAGTAGTGGCTGCCGAGCAGCGCCAGCGGGACATAGAAAACGAACAGCCGCAGCACGGACAGAAACAGCGCCGGTAGCGGCCTCGACATGGCGTTGAAGGCCCCGTTCGCGACATTGGCCATGCCGATGAAGCCAATGGTCACCGGGATGATGTAGAGGTACGTCGTGGCCGTGGCGACGACGACGGGCTCGTCGTTGATGAGGGACACGAACCACCGGCCGCCGATCCACATGACGCAGGCCGCGATCGCGCCCCAGGCCAGGCAGTACCGGTAACAGATCGCCAGTGCCCGGTCGACGCGGTCGAAGCGGCGCGCGCCCCAGTTCTGGCCCACCAGCGGCGCGGTACTCGACGAGATGCCGATCACCACCATGAACACCACCGCCTCGATGCGCGCCGCGACTCCGAAGCCGGCCACCACCGCGGTGCCGGACGCCGCCAGCAGACGCGTGATCACCGCGGTCGCGACGGGCTCTATCACGTTCGTCGCCATGGCCGGAAGCCCCACGTGCAGGATGACCCGCACGGAAGCGGCCAGACCCTTCAGCGAACGGCGCAGCATGCGCTCGCGCACGGCGAACCAGTAGACCGTCAGCAGGAAGGACACCGCTCGCGCCAGGACGAACGCCCACGCCGCGCCCTCCACGCCAAGCGCCGGCAGGCCGGCCCAGCCAAAGATCAGGAACGGCCCGATCGCGACCTGGAGCACGGATCCCAGGCTGATGACGTAGCCGGGGAAGACCGGATCGCCGATGGAGCGCATGAACAGCGTGCCGGCCATCGACAGTCCGAACAGCGGGAATCCGAAGGCCCACACGCGCACGTATGTCACGACGAGATCGAGGACTTCGCCGCGCGCGCCAAGCAGGGCGAACAGCGGCCGCGCGAAGCTCGCGAGGAGCACCGCGCAACCCACCGTGAAGACCAGCAGGAGCAGCAGCCCGTGCGTCGTGAGCAGCGCGGCGCCCTCCCGGTCTCCCACTCCCATGGACCGCGCGACGCGGACCCCGCCACCGAGGGTCAGCCCCCGCGTCATGGCCCCGAGCGCCATCACCGCGGGAAAGGTGAACGTCACCGCGGCGAGCGCTTCCGTCCCGACCAGACCCAGGTAGACGGCTTCGACGAACTGCGCGAGCGTCATCGCCAGGAAGCCGAGGATCATGAACCCCGACAGGCGCAGGACGTGTCGCGACAGGTCGCCTTCGGTAAAGCTCGCCTCCGCGCGCTCAGGCATTAGACAATCGGTCCCGCGGTGCTAACTTAACGGCCTTCCAGCCCCACTTCGGAGGGAGAACGCCATGACCGATGCCTCCCGTCCCGTCTTTGCCGTCGGCCACATGCGCATGCCCGTCGAGGATGTCCACTCCGCCTACGACTTCTTCGTGCGCCACGGGATGCGCGCGATTCTCGAACGCGAAGACTTCGGCATCCTCGAACTGCGCGGCGGCACCCACCTGATCCTCACGCAGGCCGATGAAGCGATCGCCGCGGGCCAGCGTGCCCCGTTCGACCTGATGGTGGACGACGTCGATGCGGTACACGCGGCGTTCCTCGACGACGGTGTCGAGGCGACGGACATCGAACGCGGCGAGATCCACGACTCGTTCCGGGTGACGGGGCCGTCCGGGTACTCGATTCCGATCAACTCGTCGCACGCCGTGGGCGTTGTCTGACAACAAGGTGAGACGATTTCCTGTAGGCGTCGCGGCGCAGCCTCCTATAGTAGCCCCGTGATGGAACGGGCTCGCGAACTGCTGCGTACGGTGTACGGCTACTCCGGGTTCCGGGGCGGGCAGGAAGACATCGTCCGCACCGTCGTCGAAGGCCGCGACGCCCTGGTGCTCATGCCCACCGGCGGCGGCAAGTCCCTGTGCTACCAGTTGCCGGCCCTGTTGCGGGACGGCGTGGGCGTGGTGGTCTCGCCCCTCATCGCGCTGATGCAGGATCAGGTCGCCGCGCTGCGGCAACTGGGCATCCGCGCAAGCTTCCTGAACTCGTCCCTGGCCCCCCGCGAGCAGGCCGAGGTGATGCGGGACCTGCGCGAGGCGCGGCTCGACCTCCTGTACCTCGCCCCGGAGCGCCTGCTCCAGGAGGAGACCCTCGAGCTGCTCGCCGGCGTTCGGGTCGCGCTCATCGCCATCGACGAGGCGCACTGCGTGTCCCAGTGGGGCCACGACTTCCGGCAGGACTACCTCGGACTGCACGTCCTGCGCGAGCGGTTCCCCGGCATACCGCGCCTCGCGCTCACGGCGACGGCCGACGGCCGGACGCGGGAAGAGATTCTCGCCCGGCTGGAGCTGTCCGGCGCGACACGTTTCGTGAGCGGCTTCGACCGGCCCAACATCCGCTACGCGGTACAGGTCAAGGCGGACCCCGGTAGTCAGCTCCTCGCATTTCTGGACGCGCGGCGGGGAAGTCCGGGCATCGTGTACGCGATGACCCGAAAGAGAGTGGAGGATACGGCGCGCACGCTCGCCGAGCGCGGCTTCAACGCCCTTCCCTACCATGCCGGACTGCCGCCGGAGATGCGCGCCACGCACCAGGAGCGTTTCCTGCGCGAAGACGATGTCGTGATGGTGGCCACGATCGCTTTCGGGATGGGCATCGACAAGCCGGACGTGCGCTTCGTCGTGCACATCGATCTGCCGAAGAGCGTCGAGTCCTACTACCAGGAAACGGGCAGGGCAGGTCGCGACGGCGCACACGCCGACGCCTGGATGATCTACGGCCTGCAGGATGTCGTGCGACTCGCCCAGATGGTCGACCAGTCCGATGCCAGCGACGAACGCAAGCGCATCGAGCGCACGCGGCTCGACGCCCTGCTCGGCTGGTGCGAGATCACCGAGTGCCGGCGCCGGGCACTGCTGCGGTACTTCGGCGACGACCTGCCGGAAGACTGCGGCAACTGCGACATCTGCCTCGATCCGCCCAGCACCTGGGACGGCACCACGGAAGCCCGGAAACTCCTGTCGTGCGTCTACCGCACCGGCCAGTACTTCGGCGCCGGCCACGTGATCGACGTACTGCGCGGCAAGGACACCGAGAAGATCCGCGCCCGACGCCACGACCGGCTCAGCACCTACGGCATCGGCAACGACCTCGCGGACGTGCAATGGCGCTCGGTCGTGCGGCAGCTTCTCGTGCAGGGGTACCTGCGTGCCGACCCGGAGCGCTACGGGGCACTGGCCCTTACCCCGGGATCCCGGCCGCTGCTGCGCGGCGAGGAGCGCGTCCTGCTCCGCGAAGACCCTTCCCCGAGGCGCCCCGCCAAGGTCGCCCGCAAGGAGGACTACGATCCCGGGCCGAACGACCGTCCCCTCTGGGAAGCCCTGCGCACCTGTCGCCAGGAACTGGCCGCCGCAGCGGACGTGCCGCCCTACGTCGTGTTCCACGACGCCACGCTGCGCGAGATGGTGCGGGTGAAACCCGCATCGGCAGAGGCGTTGCTGGCCCTGCACGGTGTCGGAGAAGCCAAGCTCGAACGCTACGGAGCGGCGTTTCTCGGCGTGGTGGCCGCCCACGCCGACACCCCCGGCGAGGAGTCCGGCGAGCGGGCGCACGGAGCACTGGGAAATCCGGGCTAGGGAAGCTCTGATCAAGAGCGTCCCTAGCGCGGCACAGGGATGTGCCGCCAGATTCGATGGCGTAAGCCATTGAATCTGTGGAGCAAGACGAAACCGCGTTTTGTCTTGCGACCTGATCAAGCCCAGGGATGGGCTTGATCAGAGGTTTCCTAGGCAACGGCGCTCCGCCGAGCGAATCGCGCGAGCGATTCCAAGCAGTAGGCGGTGATCAGCGCCTCCGACGCGAATCTGGCGGATGGCGGATTCGGTGGCGGTGGGCCCTGCCAGACGACATCGGATGGCCAACTTCCGTCAGCGCGTTGGGTCTCCAGCAAGAACCCGACCGCCCGAGCGGCCTCGCCGGCGGCCGGCCACGCTCGCAGGCGATCCAGCGCCGAGAGGGCTTGTGCCGTGCGTTGCTCGTCGCCGAAGTGTCCGGATGGGTCGCGACACGACATGATCCGAGCCGCGAGAACGGCGCCCAGCCCGCGGAAAACGCCGTCCACGCCCGTCGGGTCGGGACCCAGCCGCGACAGGGCGGCGTAGAGGTCCATGGGGTCGGAGTAGTACCAGGACGAACCGGCCTCCCGGTGGTCGTCGATCAGGCTCCTGAGCCAACGTTGGGCACCTGCGGTCTGTGCCCGGTCTCCGAGCCAGACGGCCACGTTGGCATTGACCACGCTGTCGATATCGTCCCACTCCGACGTGCCGTCCCCTTTCGCCATCCACGTTCTGAAACGGCCCTCGCCGTCGCGCTTGCGGAACACGGTTGGCAGCGTGCGCCCCAACGCCAACCAGGAATGCTCTCCGACTGCCAGTGAGCATACGGCAGTATCGTCGAGATCCGGCGGAAGCGATGGCCAGTAGCGCCATACGCCCGGATATTCCATGATCGAGAGGAGATACGCGCGCGTGCGGTCGCGAAGCCGCTCCGAGCGTGGCCCGGGACACTCGCATAGCGAGAGACAACCCAGGGCGGCTACGAACGGCGCACGTTCCGGCCGGGGCGTCCCGGTCAACTCCGGATTCGTGAACACCGCGGACGGCCATGACCCGTCGGCGTCGACCGTAGCCTCGAGGAAGTCGAAGCCGCGTTCAATGGCGGTCCGCGCGTTCGCCGGCGTCGCGCTCAGGACATCCTCCCGTTGCGGAACACGGCACTGGCCGGAGCCGCCCGGTCACCATCCCCAACCGGTCCCGGGCGTACCCGCCGACCCCTGCTCCAGGTGGAACGGGGCGTCACTCCGGCCCCCTCGGCGAAGAAAGCAACGCGTCGGGGACGGGCGGCAGCTCAGCGAGAAACCGGGCGCGCCGGACATCCGCCTCGGTCTCGTCCTCGAACGCCGCGCCGATCCGCATGTCCACCGATTCACGGCGCTTCGCCCCGTGCGGCGCACTCGGATCCTCCACGGCCATATGGAAGACGCCGCGCCGGCAACCCATCTCTTCACGAGTGTCGTAGAGCCGAAGGACCAGCGCCTCGTCCGGGGCCATGTGCGGATAGTAGAACCACTGCTGGAACGCGTTGTACGCCAGATTGTAGCCGACGAATGCGCCCCCGCCTTCAAGTAATCCATACGTCAACGCCGCCACCATGTCTCGGGGCGAGATACTGTGGGCTTGGCATACCGCGAGCGGCATGCGCTTGACCGGCCCGCCGAGGTCGGTGTTGCGCCAGACATTGAAAATCGCGCCATGCCGCCCGTTGACGAAGGCGCTCCAGGGCGGCTGCAGCTCCACCCAGGGGGAGACATCCGTATGGACGCGTTCCGCGTAGTGCGCGACCGTGCCGGCATCGGGCGCCGACGGGTCCAACGGATCGCCTGGCTGCAGGCCATGAAAGCCGCCGCGGTAGAGTTGGTTGAGCACGCGGGCCTTCTTGCAGCCGGTCAGTGCCTCGACGACCCGCAGGCTTTCGGCGCAATACGTCTCGCGCCGCTCACCGATACCCTGCCGGGCGTTGACCGCGCTCTCGACGCCGACCAGCTCGAAGCCGTGGGTACGGAGCGTCGGCGCCGGGTCAAGCAGCCGGGCGTTGCGGAGGCGAATCGGCACCGGCCACCACGAGCGCAATCTCTCTGCCCGGTCCATTGAATCGATGTCCGGCATGACGGTGCCACGCAACCGGTCCCGGACGAACACGGCGATGGTGTCGATGTGGGTCGGGGCCCGGCGCCTCATGAAACGGATCCTGGCGAGTTCCCGCAACGCGGAGCGTTGGCGCCGGGGAAGACTCGACCGCTTCCGGCGCGCAGCGCACGGAGCGGCGAGGCGCTGCGCCCGGACAAGGCAACGACCGTCCGAACGCAACGTGCGTCAAGTCACCGCCGTGAAGCCTTCACCGCGGCGGGAACCGGCGTCAGCAGACCGTACGTGCGGTCCGCTTTCAACAACTATCCCAATATTGGGCGCCGCCGGTCACCTGCTCGAGTTGCGAATCGGTCATCTCGGCCGAGGGCGGCAACACCAGGTGCGCGGTCCGCACATCCTCCTCGTGGACGACGACCTCAAGGTCTCCCGGCAACTCAAGACCGAGCCCTTCCCGGATCGCGGCGCGCGGATCGTTCAGGAGCCGTTTCCGAAACGCCCCGTCGTTCTCCGCCATCTCGATGAGCCGTTGCTGCAAACTGGCTTGCGTATCCATGACTCTCACGGGGTCGAAACCCGGTCTGCTCTCAGTCGTTCCAGCCGTTGCAAAAGCCGCCGGTCACCTGCTCGAGTTGCGAATCGGTCATCTCGGCCGAGGGCGGCAACACCAGGTGTGCGGTCCGCACATCCTCCTCGTGGACGACGACATCCAAGTCTCCCGGCAACTCGAGACCGAGCCCTTCCCGGATCGCGGTGCGCGGATCGTTCAGGAGCCGTTTCCGAAACGCCCCGTCGTTCTCCGCCATTTCGATGAGCCGTTGCTGCAAACTGGCTTGCGTATCC
Organism: Pseudomonadales bacterium; assembly: GCA_963664635.1. GTDB lineage: Bacteria > Pseudomonadota > Gammaproteobacteria > Pseudomonadales > Azotimanducaceae > VXNE01. The sequence goes on from OY761542.1 coordinate 5,108,788, forward strand.
ATGACCCTCCTTCCTCTCTTTCCCCCACGCCTTCTCTCCCCTCCACGGGGTCGAAACCCGTAACATGGTACAGAAATCAACGCCGCGAATCTAGTCGAATGAGTCGAATGGGATCCCGAGACCGTCCGGGCCTCCGCCAAGTACACGATATGGGACACGAGCCCGCGTGGAGCCCAAGGACTTCGTGGTCACCGCAGGCTGCAGTCGGCCGGGCGCAAAGCAACGACGAATGCAGATGAAGGACTCCCGGTCCCCATCCCTGGCCACGGAGTTACATGGCATGCGCATGGCGTTCCCCGCCGAGTTGTTCGGCGGAGCGCATTGGGAGCGCTTGCTCGCGCGCGCCGCCGAAGTGCCGGCGACGGCGCTCGAAGACATCTTCGGCTTTGAAGTCCACCTGGGGCGGCCGGAACCGGCAGCGGACTTCTGTATCGCCGTCCCGGCCGGCGGTGATCTGGCGTCGCATTTCATGGGCCTTGCCCAGGATGCAGGTTCCGCCACCGGGCGGCGCCGCGTCGACCGTGACTCCCTGGCAGCCTGCTTGCGGGAGATCGCGAGCGCCGGCACGTTCGCCAACCGGGCGATCGCCGATGGAGGCACCTTGCTGGAGTACGACGTCATCGAGCCCCCGCCGGGTTCGCGCCCATCGCCCGGCGTCTTCTGGAGCCTTGCCGACTCTTTCGAATCATCGCAGGTTGGCGAACTCGCCCGGCTCCTCGCCATGGCGTCGGGACTTCCGGTGAGGTCCGGAGCGCTCGAGAGACCGTCCGCCGGCGCGACGCGGGAAGCCGAGTGGGCGGGAGCGTTGCGCGATGTCGTGGAAGCCGCAACGCCTCACGGTCGCATTTCACAGGTCGGAACGTTCGTCGGGCGGCACCAGGCCGGCGTTCGAGTGATCGTCGGTCGGTTGGAACACGAGTCAACCGCGCATCTTCTCGACGCCGTCGGCTGGCCAGGCCCGTTGGCTGCGGCGACGGATGCCATCGATTCATGCGCGCTGCCCGGCACGCGTCTCGCCGTTGCGCTGGATGTCGGCCCCGGGGGAGTCGGACCGCGCCTCGGACTGGAGCTGGCGATGCCTGGCGGCTGGGCGGACTCCCAGTGGCGGCACTGGCGGGCTGTCCTCGACACCCTCATCGCGAAGCGCTGGTGCAACGTGGACAAGGCCCGCGGCCTGGAACGCTGGTGTGGGTTGACGCGGCTGTACGGCGGGCAGATGTACTTGCTGGCCAAACGCATCAATCACGTCAAGATCGGCATTCGCAAGGACGTCTTCGAGGCAAAGGCATACCTCGCCGCCTGCCGCCGGGGCATGGCGGACATGGCCCTCCGCTAGCAGCTAGGAAACCTCCGATCAAGCCCATCCATGGGCTTGCTTAGCTGCGTTTCCGCTCCCTTCACTTTCACTTCCCTTCACTCGACACCGGATGGGTGCTACCTTCGACCGTATGGCGCTGCGCTCTTTTTTTCGGTCGGAGGCTCTCGAACACAGGGCGCGGCGGGAACCCATCGACGGCCTGGCGAGGGTCACGGTCCCCTTCGACTGGTTGGTGCTCCTGGTGCTTGCCGCGGCGTGCGCGGCCATCGTGGGGTGGTGTGCGCTGGGAGAGATCGAACGTACCCTCCGGGCGGATGCGCTGGTGGTCGTGCCGGACGATCGGCGCTCCGTGTTGGCGCCGGCCGACGGTCGCGTGAGCGAGATACTGGTCGATCCCGGCGACCGGGTCGACGCGGGTCAGCCTGTCGCCCGGATCGCGATTCCAGAGTTGGACCGTCGCCTGGCCGCGGCGCGAGAGCGCGAGCGGATCCTCCTGGAGGAACTGGCTCGAGTGGCGCCGGAGGCGGGGTTGCGCGGGATGCTGATCGACGCGCGCGCCGAAGTAACCGCGCTGACCGCGATGGTCGTGCAGGCCGCCACCATCGCAAGCCCCGCGGCAGGCGAGGTGCTCGATCATCGGCTGTCCCCGGGCGCCGCGGTCGCGGCTGGCGAGGAGGTCGCCCGCATTCGCGTCGGTCCCCCGGCGGCCCCGGTCGCCGTCGCCTCGCTACCGCGCGAGCGCGAGCGCGCGGCGAGTCTGCAACCCGGCGCGCCGGCCAAGCTGCGTTGCGGTGGTACGCGGGGCGACGAGGAACTCGATGCCGTTGTCGCGGAGGCATCCCCGCCGCGGATCGCGTCGCCGGACCTTCTCGCCGCCGCAGGATTCGACCCGGGCGGTTGGCAAGTGCGCCTGGCACTGCCCGATGGCGCGGCCGTCGCAGAGGGCGACCGCTGCGAGGTGCACGTAGTCGTCGATGCGCGCACGCCCTTTCAGCTACTCCTGGCGGGCGCGAACCTGGAATGATGGCGACTCGAGGGCGGCAGCGCGCACGCACGCCGATCGTCCTGCAAATGGAGCTGGCCGAGTGCGGAGCGGCGTGTCTCGGCATCGTGCTTGGATATCTCGGCCGCTGGGTGCCCCTTGAGGAGTTGCGCGAAGCCTGTGCCGTCAGCCGCGACGGCTGCAGCGCCGCCGACATCCGCCGCGCCGCGGAGCGATACGGGCTCGAGGCCAGGGGTTGGCGCAAGCGGGTGGACCAGTTGGCCGAGATGCCGAAGCCTCTGATCCTGTTCTGGGGGTTCCAGCACTTCGTCGTCCTGGAAGGCGTCCGCGGCGAACGCTTCCTGATCAACGACCCGGGCGCCGGGCGCCGTAGCGTCGGGAAGGTCGAGTTCGGCAGACTGTATACCGGCGTCGTCATCGAGATGTCGCCGTCGCCCGGTTTCCAGCCCGGTCCGGCGAAGCCCGGTGTGCTGCGTCTGCTCTGGCCCTGGCTGCGCGGCTTGGGCGGTCCGCTGGCTTATGCCGCCGGTTGCGGGTTGCTCCTCGCACTGCCAGGTGTGGCCATCCCGTTGCTGCTCGCCGGTTTCGTCGATCTCGTGCTCGAAGGTGGCGAGCAGGACTGGGGCGCGGTGTTCGTCGGTGCGGTGCTGGCGGCGGCCGTGCTCCTGTACGCGCTCACGTGGCTGCAGCAGCGGTGCTTGCGGCGCCTCACCCTGCATGTCTCCGTCGAGCGGGCGGACCGCTTCGTCACGCGGCTCCTGCAGTTGCCGATCAGCTATTTCTCGCGCCGCCAGTCCGGCGATCTGGTGGCGCGCTTGCAGTCCATCGACGAGACCGCGGCCATGGCGTCGCGCGATCTCGTGGCGCTCTGCATCGAGCTGGTGATGAGCGTGCTCTTTCTTGTCCTGATGTTTGCGATGGACGGATGGCTGGCGGCGGCCGTTGCCGCGCTGGCGGTCTCGTGCGCGGCGCTGATGCGACTGCTTTCGCGATATCGAACGGATGCCAACCAGGTCTGGGCCAGGGAGAACGGAACACTGCGCGGCGTCGAGATGGCGAACATCGGCCGCATGGACTTGGCGCACCTCAAGGCACAGGAAGACGATTGCCTCGCCCGAACGGGTGGGCACCAGGCGAGGGAGGTGGTCGCGCGGCAGCGTTTTTTCGCGCTGGGGCAGGTCGTCGCCTCGTTCCCGGCGCTCTTCCAGGCTCTGGGCAGTGCCCTCGTGCTGGGTGTCGGCGGCTGGCGCGTCATGACCGGCGACATGAGTCTCGGGCTGTTGATGGGCTTCTTCCTGGTAGCGGAGAACTTTCTGCGTCCGGTGTCCCGCTTCGTGGAATTCGCCGATCGCATGCGTACGCTCGAAGCCAACCTGCTGCGCGTGCGGGATGTCCTGACCGCCGCGCCCGACCCGGGCCAGGAAACGCCCTCGCCCGGCGCGGCGGTCCAGAGCATTGCCACGATCGACGGCCGCCTGCGGACGGTCGGCCGTATCCGCTTCGAAGACGTGACCTTCGGATACCGCCGGGCCGCGCCCCTCATCAAGGGTTTCGACCTGTCCGTCGAGCCCGGCCAGCGCGTGGCCATCGTCGGTCCGAGTGCGTCCGGCAAATCAACGCTCGCCGGATTGCTGGCCGGGCTGTACCGCCCGTGGTCGGGACGCATACTGCTCGATGGGCATGGGCATGCCGAGATTCCCAATGACGTGCTCACCCGCTCCGTGGCGCTCGTGGATCAGCGCATCAGACTGTTTGCGGGGAGCGTTCGCGACAACCTGACCATGTGGGACCCGACGGTCCCGGACGAAGCCGTCGTCGCGGCCGCCAGGGACGCGGCGATCCACGACGAGATCATGGCCCGCTCCGATGGCTACGATGCGTATGTCGCCGAAGGGGGGCACAACTTCAGCGGCGGCCAGCGGCAACGGCTCGAGATAGCCCGCGCCCTCGTCAACGATCCGTCCGTGTTGATTCTCGACGAGGCCACGGCGTCCCTGGATCCCGTGGTCGAACTGCGGGTCGACGACGCCCTGCGCCGCCGCGGCTGCACGTGCTTCATCGTCGCCCACCGCCTCAGCACGATCCGGGACGCCGATCTGATCGTGGTGCTCAAGGACGGCAAGGAGGTGCGGCGCGGTGCCCACGAAGAGCTGCTGGCCGAACCCGACGGCCTCTACGGACGACTGGTGGAGGCCGCAGTTTGACCGCGCCCGGCCTCGAAGACCGGGCCGACCCGGCCGCCGAGGCGTTGCGGGAAAGGGCATTGAGCAGCGGCGATCCGTTCCCCGGCGGCGCGAACCGGGTGATCGCCCTCGACGACCCGGAAGTCGTCTGGTTCGTCGAGAGCGGCTCGATGGATGTCTTCGCGGTGGAGTGCCGGGAGGCCGGTCTCACTCCTGGCATCTCGCGGCTCAAGCATGTGTTCAGGGCGAGGACCGGAGACATCGCGTTTGCCTTCGTACCCGCCGAGCCGGCGTTGCGGCTCGTCGCAAAGGGCTCGCCGGACGCCCGCTTGCGCCGGGTACCGCTATCGGCGTTCCTCGACCCGGGGCTCTCCGCATCGCTGGCCGGGCGCGTGGATGCTTGGGTGACTGCGCTCTGCGGTGCGGTTGTCCGGGACATCACGCTGCGCCCACAAATCTCGAGACGCATCGAAGCGCCCGGGGACGCAAGGCTGCCGGCCGGGACTCTGGTGGCCTGCCGCCGCGGCGTCACGTGGACAGCGGTGGCGGACGATGGTGGCGAGGCAACCTGGCTGGACACCGAGACGCTGGGCGGCGAAGGCCCTTCGTTCGCCCCCCTCACGCCGGAGGCGTGGCTACGGCTCGGGAACGCGACCACGCTGACATGCGCCACCACCGTACAACTGGCGGGCAGTGGCCGCCTGCCGCTGGCGCTGGCGGACTTTCACTGCCTGATCGCCGGCGTCGAGCTGCTCAACCGTCAACTGCTGGTGGCCGACATGGCCGAAGCGCAGGTGGCGTCGCGTCGCCATCGGCTTACCAACGAGCGTAGCGCCCGGCAGGGTTTTTCCGTCCTCCTCCGACACGGTACGGGTTGGCGTCGCCGGCAGCCGTCAACTGCTCCCGAGGACCGGCAGTCCGCTCTGATGACGGCGCTCGCCGCGATCGGGGACTGGGATGGCATCGAGTTTCGCTCCCCCCCTCCGTCCCCCCCCGCCCACGGGCGAAACGCCGACGCGGCACCGACGCTCGATGACGTCCTGCGCGTTTCCGGCGTGCGCTGCCGACGCGTCACGCTGCCGGCGGAAGAGCGCTGGTGGCGAGGCGACAGCGGCGCGCTGCTGGCCTTCCTGCGCGAGGGCGGCGTGCCCGTGGCGCTACTGCCGGGGCGAGTTGGCGGATACCGCATGGTGTCCGCCGGCGGGGCCACGCGCATCAATGCGGTCCGGGCGCGGTCGCTCGCCCCGGGCGCATGGTCATTCCTGCGATCGTTGCCCGATGAACGCTCGGCCACCAGCGGCGATCTGCTTCGCGTTGCCGGGACGCGCCTGGGGCCCGACCTCCTCCGCATCGTGCTGCTCGGCCTCGCCATGGGCATGGTGTTGCTGGCTCCGGCCATCGTATTCGGTTTGCTGGCCAACGCGATCATCCCCGCAGGCGCCGCCGGCGCGCTCCTGCAGTTGACCGCGCTGCTTGCCGCCCTGGGTGCGGTTGGAGCACTGCTGCGCATTCTCCAGGGCGGGACGCTCCTGAAGCTGGAGGCGTCCCTGGCCCTGCGCCTCGATGCGGCGATTCAGGATCGGATGTTCAAATTGCCGCCGGCCTTCATGCGCAGGTTCACGACCGGCGACCTCGCCATGCGCGCGTCGTCCTTCCGCACCCTTCGCAATCGCGTTTCCGGTGTGGTTCTGCAGTCCTTGCTGTCCGCAGTCTTCCTGTTGCCCACCTTTGGGCTGCTGTTCTTCTACGACACGGCCATCGGCTGGATCAGCCTGACCCTCGGAACGATCAGTCTGACGTTGGGCGCCGTGCTCGGGTTCAGGCAGATTGAGCCCCAGCGGCGCTGGTATGCCGCGTCGAGGGGCCTGGCGAGTGTCCTGAAGCAATTCTTCGACGGCATGGGCAAGCTCCAGACGACCGGAGCACAGGCGAGCGCATACGCGATCTGGGCGCAACGCTACCAGGAACAGCAACGGGCATTCCTCGACATCGGCAGGTTCGACCATCACTTGGTCGCCCTGGGCAGCGCGGTGCCCGCACTTGCCGGGGCCGTGCTCCTCTGGGCCGCCTGGTCGCGCGTCGATGGCACGACCGGGGATTTTCTCACCATCTACGCCGCTTCCATGGTTTTCTACCTGGCGATCAGCCGGCTGGGACATTCCTTCGCCGCGCTTGCCGGTGTCTGGCCGAGCGTGGATCAGGTGTGGCCGTTGCTGGAGCAGCGGCCGGACCCGCATCTGGCGGGCACGTGGGTCTCCGGCGGCGACGGCAACGGTACGACCCGCGGCACGAAGGCCGGCGGTCCGTTCGGGCGAAGCGCGACGCCCCCACCGGAAACGGGCCTGGCGCCATCCGCGAGAAGCGAAGTGGAGATTCGCGGCGCGCTTGGCCTCCACCACGTAAGCTGGGGCTACGACGATGGGGTGCCGGTCCTCGAGGACGTATCGCTGCATGCCGAACCCGGAGAGTTCATCGCCATCGTCGGCGGCTCGGGAGCCGGCAAGAGCACCCTGATACGCCTGGCGCTCGGTCTGGCCCGGCCTGCGTCGGGCTGGGTGAGTTACGACGGCCACGACCTGGAGCGCCTGAACGGGGCGTCGATTCGACGGCAAGTCGGCGTCGTGCTGCAGGCAGGCGATCTGCCGGGGGGCACCGTGGAGGAGACCATCCTCGGTGTCTCGAACAACCTCACCATGAACGACGCTTGGCGGGCCGCCCGCCTTGCCGCGGTCAGCGACGAGATCGCCGCCATGCCAATGGGCATGAATACGGTGATCGGCTCCAACGGTACGGCCCTGTCCGGCGGCCAGATTCAGCGCATCGAGATTGCCGCGGCCCTGGCGCACAGTCCGCGCATACTGATTCTCGACGAAGCGACCAACTGGCTGGACAACCGGAAGCAGGCCGAGGTGATGGCCAACGTCGAACGGCTGGACATCACCCGCATCGTGGTCGCACATCGGTTGTCCACGATCCGGCGTGCCGACCGCATCTACGTGCTGGAAGCGGGCAGGGTCGTGCAACAGGGTTCCTACGACGATCTGGCCGGCGTGGTGGGAACGTTCCGCGAACTGGTTCGCCGTCAACTGGCCTGAGACGATCGGGGAAGCCCTGATCGAGCCCATGCGCCGGAGCCCCCGAGGGCCGAAGCCGTAGCAAGCCTCCGGCTTCGGTCGCGCCGGCCATGGGCACGGCCCGTGCTCCGCGAAGACCAACTGACCACACGAGCCGTCGCCGGCCGCCACCTGTTCCCCGTGCCGGCGGGGTCAGAGGTCCGGCGCGCGCGTGGACCCGACGCCGCGCCCGACGTCCGACCGCGCCGGAAAGAGGTCCTCGAGGATCAGGTACAGGCAAGGCACGAGGAACAGCGTGATTCCGGTTGCGAAGAGCACGCCCCAACCCAGGGAAACGGCCATCGGCACGATGAACGAGGTCGCGGGGCTGTCCATCGCCATCAGTGGCAGCAGCCCGGCGAACGTAGTCCCGGAGGTCATCAGGATGGGGCGAAAACGGACGAGGCCGGCGGTGTGCACCGCAGTGGCCACCGCCACGCCGGCGCGCCGCTGCCGGTTGATGTAATCGACCAGGATCAGACTCGAGTTGACCACCACGCCGGTCAGCGATATCAGTCCGAAAACGGACGTCACAATCAGCGGCCGGCCCATGACCAGATGGCCGACGATGGCGCCGACCACGCCGAACGGGATCACGCTCATGATGACCAGCGGCTGCAGATACGACCGCAGTGGGATGGCGAGCAGCGCGTAGATCAGCAGCAGCGCCACCGGCAACAGCCTGATCAGGCCCCCGTACGTCGTGTCCCGCTCCTCGGCCTCCCCCGAAAAGGAGTAGTCGATGCCATCGTAACGGGCCAGCACGCGTGGCAGTATCTCCGCATCGAGACTGCGGATCACCGACTCGGGCGAAACCACGTCGCGGTCAACGTCGGCGCTCACGGTGACCACCCTCCGCCGGTCTACGCGCGAGATGCTCGAGGCGCCCCGGCCGAGCTCCATGGCGGCCACCGCGACAAACGGCAGCTCGACGCCGTCGTCCAGGCGCACGCGCATGTTCTCCAGATCGCCAAGGGAGCGGCGCTCCGATTCGGGGTAGCGCACCATGACGCGCACATCTTCCGCGCCGCGCTGGACGCGCTGCACTTCCTCGCCGTAGAACGCCTGTCGCACCTGTCGCGCCAGCACGTCGAGCGTCAGTCCCATCTGCTCGCCTTCCGGGCGCAGCGACAGCCTGGCCTCCATCTTGCCCGAGCGGAACGAGTCGGAGATGTCCGCGACGCCGTCGATGCGCCCCAGTTCGGCGCGCAGCTCCGCCGCCGCGTTCCCGAGATCGGTAACGTCGCGTCCGTACAGCCGGAATGCGATCGCGTCACCGGCGCTCAGGTCGCTGCTCTCGAAGGTGAGCCGCACGCTGCCACGGACGGGACCGGTGCGCTCCCGCCAACGCGCCGCCAGATCGGTCACCGAAACATCCCCCCGCTCCGACAGCGGCAGTATCGAGAGCACCACTTCGGCGGTGTGGCTTTGCGGGGCGCGGAACGCGCCGCCCAGCCCCAAGCCGACGGACGTGAATCCGTGCCGGATGACCGAAGGCCGATCGGGATACGCTTCGTCCAGCTCGGCCCGCAGGGCAAGCGCGGCGTCCGCGATCTGCCGCGCCGCCCGAGCTGTTTCCGTCACGTCGATACCCTCCGGCATCTCCAGTTTCGCGACGATTCTGTCGCCCTCCACCGCGGGCATGAACTGCACGTCGATGCGGTCGCCGAGGATCGCTCCGATGGCCAGGATCAACACTCCGACGCCACTGGCAAGCGCCAGATAGCGCCACTCCAGCATGCGGTTCAGCGCAGGACCGTAAACGTCTTGCGCAAAGCGTTCCAGCGCGGCGCCGATCCGCTGCTGCAGTCCGATCCACCGCCCGGAGAGGGAGCCGGCGCGTGTCGGCGCGCGGCGGCGATGCGCCAAATGCGCCGGCAGGATCATCTGCGACTCAACCACGCTGAAGAACAGGCAGACGATGACGATGTAGCCGATGATGGAGAACATTTCGCCGACGTCACCGGGGGTGAACAGCATGGGCATGAACGCCGCGACGGTGGTCAACACACCAAAAATCACCGGCGCGGCGACCTCGCTGGCGCCATCCACAGCGGCGGTCGCCGGCGGCTTGTCAAGGCGTTCGTGCGCGTACACGCGCTCTCCGACGACGATCGCGTCGTCCACCACAATGCCGAGCACGAGAATGAAGGCGACGACCGAAAGCGTGCTGATGGCGATGCCGAGCGGGGCGAACGTGGCCAACGCGCCGAGAATGGCGATGGGGATGCCGGCCGCCACCCACATGGCCAGCCGCAACTCGAGGGGCAGGGTCAGCAACAGCAGCACCAACGCGAGACCACCGACGGCCGAGCCGAGAAGAATGCCGATGCGTTCGCGCAACCCCTCGGATTCGTCGTACCAGATCTGCATCCGGATGCCCGCCGGCATGCGGGCGCGCGCCCCCTCGACGTATTCCCGAACCTGCCGGGCAATGTCGACCACGTCTTCATCGCCGACCTTGTAGACAGCGACCATTGCCGCGGGGAAACCGTCGAAGCGCGCCTCGGTGACGCCCTCCCGAAAGCCGTCGACAACGCTCGCAATCTCGTGCAAGTGCACGCGCGTGCCGTCCGGCCGGGAGACGACCACGACATCGAGAAGGTCCTCGCCTCGGTACGCCTGCCCCTGGGTCCGCAGCCGGATCTCGCCGTCACCCGACCGGATGGCGCCGCCCGGCAGGTCCAGAGAGGCGCGCCGCACCGCCGCGGCGACCCGATCGAAGGTCAACCCGTGCCGCCGCAACGTCTGCTCGGACACCTCGATGGAAATCTCGTCGCCGCGCACGTAGCGCAACTCCACCAGAGAGATGCCGCTCATCGAGGCGATGTCGTCACGTACGCCCGACGCAAGCTCCTTGAGGGTGCGTTCGTCCGCGTGGCCGTAGATGGCGATCTCCAGCGCGGTGCTCCTCAGCATCAACCGCTGCACGATCGGCCGTTCCGCCTCGTTGGGAAACGTGGATATGGAATCCACCAGTGTCTTGACATCGTCGGTGACCCGTCCGGCATCGGCGGAGGCCATCAGATCAAGGATCACGGTACAGGTCCCCTCGCCGGAGACGGACTCCATCCGGTCGATCCCCTGCGTGCCTTCGAGCGTCTCCTCGATCCGCACGCACACGCCGGTTTCCACCTCCTCCGGCGCGGCGCCGAGATAGTTCACCGTGACGAGCACGGTGCCAAGATCGACGGCAGGAAGGTCCTCCTGGCGCAGTTGCGTCACGGACAGGCCTCCGCCGATCAACAACAGCATCATCAGCAGGTTCGCCGCGACGGGGTTGCGCACGAACCAGCCGATGACGCGTTTCATCCGCCGCCCCCGTAGCCCTCCGGGCCGTCGGCGATCTCCACGCGCATTCCGTCCACCACCGCCTGCAACGCCGTTACGCAGACGCGGTCGCCGGCGTCAAGCCCGGCACCGATGTACGCGTCGTTGCCGTGGATGCGAACCACTTCAACAGTGCGGAAACGCAACCGCGCATCTGCGTCCACCACCAGCACCTGCTCGCCGTTGCGAACCGCGGCGCGGGGCAGTACCACGACGTTGCCGAAGGAGCGTCCCGGGATCTCGGCGTGCACGAACAACCCGACGGGCGGAGGCAGCCAGTCCGGATTCCGCGCGCCGCCGCCACGCGCGTCAATCCGGGCCACCAGGTAGACTATGCGGCTGCGCGGGTCGATTTCCCCTTCGGTGCGAACGACGCTGCCCTCCCAGCTACGTTGCTTGCCGGCGTAGTTCGCGGTCAGCGTCACGGGCGGGGCCGCCGCCGGATCGAGCGTGCCGCGCCGCTCGAGCGGCAGGTCGAGCCAGGCAAGTTGCCGGTCCGCGACCGGCAGTCGCACTTCCAGGTAGTCAACCGCGTACAGGCTTGCGATGGGCGCGCCCCGGCTGACGAACTGGCCGGTGTCCACCTGTTCCGTCCGCACTATTCCATCGAAGGGGGCCCGCACTTCGGTGCGCGCCAGATCCTGTTCCGCTCGCTCGAGCCCCGCCCCCGCGTCGGCAAGCGCGGCTTTTGCCACGCGGGCGGCGCGCATTACCGTTTCCACGTCGGAGCGGCTGACCAATCGGCGCTCTTCCATTTCATCCAGCTGCCGAAGCTCGAACTCGGCGAATTCAAGCTCCGCCGCGGCGCGGTCCACCGCAGCTTGCGCCCGGTCCAGCGCGATTCGATAGTCGCGACCGTCGATGCGCAGCAGGGGTTCGTTCTCCCGGAAGTAGCCGCCGACGACGAGATTGGCGGATGTCCACACCACATTGCCGGATACTTCGGGCCCCAGGTGGGCGATGGTTCGGGGCGAAACCGTTCCCTGGGATTCGACCACCATTTCCACCGGGCCGGGACGCGCTTCGACCACCCGAACGTACGGGGCGCTGTAGTCCACCTCGACCGACTCCGGGGGCGGGCGAGACATGACCAGGAAGATCGCGCCCGCTACGGCCAAGGCGATCACCACCAACGGCAGAACGAGCTTCGGCTCCAATGCGCAGCTTCCGCTACAGCGGTGTTCGTCAACGACATTACCAGAATTTCACGACCCCCGGCGCCGACGGCCCAAGACCAAGAGAAACCGCTCCGTCGCAGTCTGGCCGCGGCTGCAAATTCCGGTCGCATCCAAGCAACTTTTGCTGCGTAGCGGGTCCGGGACACCGGTGCGCGGAGGCGTCGCGCGGTCTGTTGCTGTCCGATGGGTGGTAGCGGCGGCGACTGGCGAGCGCCCCGCAACCGCCGCGAGGACGGCGCCATATGCTCGGTCCGTGCAAGGTCGGCGTGGCTGCGCCGGAGGTGGCGACGGCCTGGACCGGTAGTCGCTCCGCAGCGGTAGCGAGGCGCCGAACCGGCCTTGGGGCGCTACGGACTTACCGGCAGAGTCTTTCGCAAGGCACTCCGTCGCCATCGCCGTCGAGGCGTGTCAGTCCGCACCGGACGAGAAAGAAGCGTGCCTCGTCGCAGGAGGACATCTCGCGACAGTACGTCTTCGTTCCGCAGGCCGGCGGCACGGCGGCGCCCAGGGAGACGGCGGGCGGCGCCACCCCCGGGTCTCGCACGACGCGCGCGCCGCGCCGCCAGTCCCACGGCGGCACGCGGCTCGCCTCCGGCAGCGACCATAGTCCGCGGCTACCCTCCCGAGCCACGCGTTCGTCCTCCAGCAACCAGGCGTCCGAGGAGTACCGCCGGTAGACCCAGGCGTGGCCCTCCCGCACCATCTCGCGGTTGATGTCCCGATCCCCGACGTACAGCCGCGCCAGGGTCCTTCCGTACCGGTCCTCCCCCCGGGAGGCGACCCGCACCTGGCGCCGGAACACCTTGTCGGCCAACGCCTGCCGGGCCCGGCTGCCCCAGGGCTGTCCCCGCTCGGGCGTATCGATGTCGGTCAGCCGCACCCGCACCTGCGCCTGCCGTGCCGGGTCGAGGACGGTGACGGTGTCTCCGTCCGCGACGGCGACCACGACCGCATCGAGGCAGAAGACCGCGGCGCAGGTGTCCGCCTGCGCCACGGACACCGCGGGTGCGACAAGGAGTAACGCCAGCCGTCCGAACGCTGACAGGTACACGGGCCAATCTCCTACACGGAGGTCGGCGACTATCGTACAGCGGGGGCCTCGACTAGTGAATCACGGCAGACAGCCTGTCGCGGAACCTAGGTCCGTCAACCAGACACCATGTGCAACTCGACGCGCCGGCCCGGCTCGACCACCACGCGAGTGTCGTAACGACTGGCGTCGTCCATGCTGTAGCTACCGGTGTTCACGTGCGGAATCTGCTCGCTCACGTGGTGGACCTCGACCCGGTGGGGCCCCGGGACGGGGCCGGACCCGGCCGGGATCTCGAACATCCCGTCCGTGTCGCGGTGAATGCGGACGCGCGCGATCGGAGCGCGCTCGTCGTCCGGCACGAAGGTCACCCACACCATGCCCATCGGCCGGCCGTCCAGCGTCACGCGCCCCGCGACGGCCGTCCGTTGCGCGTCCGTGAGAAACCCGCGGCGCCGCAACCAGCGCAGCAGGAGGCGCGGCCACTCATAGAGATCCGGGTCGCCCACGCCGAGGCCGAGGCCGTGTTCGCCGTGGCCGAAGACGTGCAGTTCCGCCTCGACCCCGGCGTCGAGCAGCGCCTTGTAGAAGAGCAGCGACTGTTCCGCGGACACGATGGTGTCCTCGTGGGTGTGGACGATGAAGCTCGGCGGCGTCTCCGCGGTGACGCGCTCGTCCGCGGGCGTGTACTCATCGGCCTTGCGGCCCCGCACGCGACCGTTCACGACGGCGTAGACCGGTACCAGGAAATCGGGCCGCGCACTCTCGCGCTCCACCGGATCCGGGTCATCGTGCCGCCCGGCGTCGTAGCGCGTGCCCACCGCCGCCGCCAGGTGGCCGCCGGCCGAAAAACCGAACATGCCGAGCCGGTTCGCGGCCACGCCCCAGGCAGCGGCGTGCGCCCGCACGTAACGCACTGCCCGCAGCCCGTCGAGCAGGGACACCTCGGAGTGGTACTTCGGACCCACCCGGTAGCGCAGGACGAACGCCGCGATACCGGCGCGGTTGAGCCAGCGGGCCACCTGCAGGCCCTCGTGGTCGGAAGCCAGGACACGGTATCCGCCGCCGGGATTGACGATGACGGCCGCCCCGTTCGCAAGTTCCGGCGGCGGCAGGTGCGCGGTGAGCGCCGGGCAATCGATGGCGCCATCGCCCGCGGCCCGCGGCGCGCCCGCGGGCCAGAGCAACACGCGGCGAATCGGCTCGATGGATGGCTCGTGTGGCACCGTTACTCGACCACCGAGAGCGCCGAGACCGCCTCGAGCGCCTGGTTCAGGGTCGTGACCCCGTGCGCCTCGATGCCGCCGATCGGGGTCTTCGGCAGGTTCGCGCGCGGCACGACCGCCTGCGTGAAGCCGTGCTTGCGCGCCTCCCGGAGCCGCTCCTGACCGTTCGGTACCGGCCGCACCTCCCCGGTCAGGCCGAGCTCGCCGAAGCAGACCAGATCCCGGGGCAGCGCGCGGTTGCGGAAGCTCGACACCACCGCCGCGATCAGCGCGAGGTCGGCGCCCGTCTCGACGATGCGCACGCCGCCCACCGCGTTGGCGAAGACGTCCTGGTCGGACAGCGACAGGCCGCAATGCCGGTGCAGCACCGCCAGGTGCATGCCGAGCCGCTGCGTGTCGAGACCCACGCTGATGCGCTTCGGATAGCCGCCCTGCAGGTCGTCCACCAGGGCCTGGAGTTCCACGAGCAGGGACCGCGTGCCCTCCCAGGTCACCGTGACGACACTCCCGGGCGACATCTCCGCGGGGCGGCGCAGGAAGATCGCCGACGGATTCGAGACCTCCTTCAGGCCATCCTCCGTCATGGCGAACACACCGAGTTCGTTGACCGCCCCGAAGCGGTTCTTGTGCCCGCGCAATGTCCTATAACGGGTGCCCGAAGGGCTGTCCAGCATGACGAAACAGTCGATCATGTGCTCGAGCACTTTAGGTCCCGCGAGATTGCCCTCCTTCGTCACGTGGCCGACCAGCACCATGACCGTCTGCGTCTGCTTGGCGAGGCGGGTGAGCAGGGCCGCGGATTCGCGCACCTGGGTGACGCTCCCGGGGACCCCGCTTGCCGTCTCGCAGTGCATCACCTGTATGGAGTCGATGACGACGACGCGCGGCTGCTGTCGCGCCACGAGATCCGCGATCGCCTCGACCCGGGTCTCGGAGGCCACGCTCAGGTCGTCACGCGGCAGGTCCAGGCGGCGCGCCCGGTCCGCGATCTGCTGCAGCGACTCCTCTCCGCTCACGTAGAGCACCGGCATCGCGCGCGCCAACGCCGCCGTCACCTGCAGCAGCAGCGTGCTCTTCCCCGCGCCGGGATCGCCGCCCATGAGCACGACGGATCCCGGCACCAGGCCACCGCCGAGCACGCGGTCGAACTCGCCCACCCCGGTCGGCAGCCGGGCGAGGGGGGCGGTCTGCACGTCGGCGAGGCGCGTCACCTCCGCGGCCGCGCCGCCATGACCCGCGGGCCGCAAGGCGCCAGCGGTCTTCGGCACCGCCAGTTCGCGCAGAGTGTTCCACTTGCCGCACGCCGAGCACTGTCCCTGCCACTTGGCGTGCTCGACGCCGCAGTCGCCGCAGACATGAGCGACCCTTGCCCTAGACATTGTGCTCGTAGGTATCTTCGTACGGCGCGTCGTTGGCGTAGGTCTCGAACTTCGTGAGGTGGCCCGTGAAGGTCAGCTCGATGGTGCCGATGGGACCGTTGCGCTGCTTGCCGATGATGAGTTCGGCGAGCCCCCTTTTGTCGGTGTCCTTCTTGTAGACCTCCTCCCGGTAGATGAACAGGATCACGTCCGCGTCCTGTTCGATCGCCCCGGACTCGCGCAGGTCGGACATGCGCGGCCGCTTGTCCTCGCGGCTCTCCAGACTGCGATTGAGCTGCGACAGCGCGACCACGGGACAACGCAGCTCCTTCGCGATCGCCTTCAGGCTGCGGGAGATCTCCGATATCTCCAGCGTCCGGTTCTCGGCCTTCTCCGCCGTGCGCATGAGCTGCATGTAGTCGACGACGATGAGCTTTACGCCACCCGCCTCCCGGGCTACGCGACGCGCCCGGGTCCGGATGTCGTTGGGCGTGAGGGCCGGGGTGTCGTCGATGTAGAGGGGCCGGCCGCGCAACTGGCCGAGCGCCGACGCCAGCAGCGTCCACTCTTCGTCGCGCAACTGTCCCCGGCGCAGGTGCTCCTGGTCGATGGGCCCGAGCGACGAGAGGATGCGGATCACGAGCTGTTCGGTGGGCTGTTCCATGGAGAAGACGATCACCGCCTCCTTGTCGCTGCCGTTGTGCATCACGGCGTACTCCGCGATGTTGACGGCCAGCGCGGTCTTGCCCATCGCGGGCCGCCCGGCGATGACGATCAGGTCGGACGCCTGCAAGCCGGCCGTCTTCTCGTCGAGGTCCGTGAACCCGGTGGCGAGCCCGGTGATGCGGCTGCCGGACTTGGACAACCGGTCGATGCGTTCCGATGCCTCCGTCAGCAGCGGCGTGATCGGTCTTGGGCCCCCGTCCTTCAGGCGCCCTTCCGAGATGCGGAACACGGCCTGCTCGGCCTCGTTGAGCAGGTCCCCGCTCGGCCGTCCCTCGGGGGCGAACGCGGACTCCGCGATCGCGTTCGCCGCCGCGAGGAGCTGGCGCAGTGTCGACCGCTCCCGGACGATCTCCGCGTACGCGCCGACGTTACTGGCCGCCGGCGTGCTCTCGGCGAGTTCCGCAAGATAGGCCGCGCCGCCGCTCTTCTCGACCAGGCCCCGGGAGCGCAGGGCCTCCGACAGCGTGACCACGTCGAGGGGCTGCAGCTCGTTGGCGAGGTTGCGCATCGCCTCGAAGATGACGCGGTGGTTCGGCCGGTAAAAGTCGCTCGGCTCGATCCGGTCCGCGATCCGCTCCCACGCATTGTTGTCGAGCATCAGTCCGCCGAGGACGGACTGCTCCGCCTCTATCGAGTGCGGGGGGACCTTGAGTCGGGAACTCTGGGCAACGTCGCGTGCAGGTTCGGCCATCGGCAGCAAATCGCTAGGGGCTGAGGTTCCTAGCGTCAACCCATCGAACCCGCCGGTCAATGCACGAGGGCCAGTTCGGCATTGGGAACACGCACATTCGCGAGTAGGCGATCACTCACGCATGAGCAAGCTGGGGAAGACCGTTGTGCGACCGGTGGACGAAGGCCGCCCGGGCGCGACGGTGCGAATCCGCTATTCGGCGACGACGTTCACCACCACCGAGCGCACGACGTCCGCGTGCAGTTGCACTTCGACCTCGTACTCGCCGACGGAGCGAATCACCCCTTCCGGCATCCGGATCTCCGATTTCGCCACCTCGACGCCGCGCTCGCTCAGCGCCCGGGCGATCTCGACCGTGCCGACGGAGCCGTAGAGCTTGCCTTCCTCGCTCGCCCGGACCATGACGGTGAGGAAGATGTCGTCCAGCCCGGAGCCCCGCGCCTCCGCGGCAGCCAGCTTCTCCCCCTCCGCCGATTCGAGCACCGCACGCTGCCGCTCGAAGGCGTCCCGACTCTCCTCCGTGGCCCGTACCGCCTTGCCCGTCGGAATGAGGTAGTTGCGCGCGTAGCCGTTCCGGACGGCGACCTCGTCCCCGAGACTGCCCAGGTTGACGATGCGCTCGAGCAATATGACCTGCATGGGCGGGACCTACTGGTGCTGATCGGTGTACGGCAGCAGCGCCAGGTAGCGCGCGCGCTTGACCGCCGTCGCGAGCTGCCGCTGGTAGCGCGCGCTGGTGCCGGTGATGCGGCTCGGCACGATCTTGCCGGTCTCGGTGATGTACGGCCGCAGCAGGTCGAGGTCCTTGTAATCGATCTCTTCGATGCCTTCCGCGGTGAAGCGGCAGTAACGCTTGCGCCTGAAACCCCTTGCCATGACTGTCTCCCTGGTCTCGCGTCAGTCTCTCGTCACCGCGGCGGCCGCGGGCCTGGCCCCGGTCTCGCCCTCGCGCTCCGCGCGCCGCGCCGCGCGCGCCGCCGCCTCCTCCTCGCGCCGGCGCTCCCGCTCGCGTTCCTTCTCCTGCTCCTTGAGCTCCTCCTCGTAGATCTTGGAGACCTCGGTGATGGGCTTCTTGCGCTGGACGATGAGGTTGCGCAGCACGGCATCGTTGAAGCGGAACGCGCTGGTCAGTTCTTCGAGCGTCGGCGCGTCGATCTCGACGTTCATCAGCACGTAGTGCGCCTTGTGAATCTTGGAGATCGGGTAGGCGAGCTGCCGCCTCCCCCAGTCCTCGACGCGATGCACGACGCCTTCGCTGCGTTCGATCAGCGCACGGTACCGTTCCATCATGCCCGGGACCTGTTCGGACTGGTCCGGGTGCACGAGGAACACGACTTCGTAGTGTCGCATCCGGTCTCCTCTCGGGTTCGCCGCCGCGCGGGGTTATTTAGGGCCCGTCTCGGGGCGCCGGGCGCGTGCGGCGAGGAGTTGCTGTTCGCCCGCGCCGACATCGAAACGCCGTACCCGGGCCGAACGCGGCATTCTACGGTCGCGAACGCGCGACTTCAAACAGCATCAGGGCCGCCGCGACGGAGACGTTGAGACTCGACACGCCGCCGGCCATCGGGATGCGCACCAGGGTGTCGCAGCGTTCCCGCGTGAGCCGGCGCAGTCCGGTCCCCTCTCCGCCGAGGACGACCGCGACGGACGCCGGAACCTCGAACCCGAAGAGCCCCGTCTCCGCCACCGGGTCCGCTCCCACGAGCCAGACCCCCTGGTCGGCGAGCCAGGCGAGCCGCCGCGCCAGATTGGTCACGGAGACGATGAACAGACGGTCCAGGGCGCCGCTCGCCGCTTTGGCGACCGCAGGCGTGAGCGGCGCGCTGCGGCGCTTC
The DNA here is from genome assembly GCA_963664635.1 of Pseudomonadales bacterium. Classification (GTDB taxonomy): domain Bacteria; phylum Pseudomonadota; class Gammaproteobacteria; order Pseudomonadales; family Azotimanducaceae; genus VXNE01. Next base: position 5,127,779 of record OY761542.1, read on the forward strand.
GGCAGCAGTACGGCGTCGACGCCGGCCGCTTCGGCGGAGCGCAGGCAGGCACCGAGATTGCGCGGATCCTGAACGCCCTCGAGCACCAGGACGAAGGGGTCGACGAACTCCGGCCAGCGGCGTTCGAATTCCGCCTCGGTGGCCGGCGCCACCATGTCGCACTGGGCCGCGACGCCCTGGTGCACGCCGGGGGCTACCCGGTCCAGGGCGCGCCGGTCCACGGCCTCGACGCGCACGTTGGCGGCCCGGGCGTCGGCGAGCAGGTCCGCCAGTGCACGGCCGCGGCGCCGGCCCTCCACGACCCACAGTCTGCGGACGCGTCCCGGGGCCGCCACGAGCGTATTGCGCACGGCATGCACTCCGTACACCCACGTTGCCTCGTCCCCGTTCACCGCCGGCGCTTGCCCCGCCGAACCGGAGCCAGATCGACGCGTCGGGTCTCCACCGAGACTTCCACCAGTTCGACGACGAGTTCGTCGCCGAGCGTATAGCTCTCGCCCGAGCGTTCCGCGACGAGGCTCATTCTCTCCGGGACGAAGCGGTACCAGTCGCGGCCGATGTTCGACACGTGCACGAGGCCCTGCAGGAAGAGCCCCTCCAGTTCCACGAACAGACCGAACTCGGCGACCCCCACCACCGTACCCGCGAACCGCTCCCCGACCCGGTCCGCGATGAAGTCGCACTTCAGCCATTCCTCCACCGCCCTGCCCACGTCGTCCGCACGGCGCTCGGCCGCCGAGACGTGCACGGCCGTCTCGTCGAGCCAGTCCAGCGCCGGGCGCGTTCCGGACTTGATCATCCGATGCGTCACCAGGTCCGCGTAGCGGCGGATGGGCGAAGTGAAATGCAGGTATCGCGGCAGCGCCAGCCCGAAGTGGCCCCGGTTGGCCGGGTCGTAGCGGGCCTGCGAGAGCGATCGAAGGACGAGGGTTTCGACGATCCATCCCGGCAGGTGGGAGCGTTCCCGCGCCGCCTCGATGGCCGCCTGCAGCGCCGACGGGGACGTCCGGTCGGCCGGCAGGCGGATGCCGCCGAGGGCCAGGGCGGTGGCGAGCTGCTCGCGCTTTTCGCTCTGCGGAGGCTCGTGCACGCGATAGATCGGCCCGAGGTCTTCCAGGTGGCGCGCCGCGCAGACGTTCGCCGCGATCATCGCCTCCTCGATGAGGCGGTGCGCGTCGTTGCGCTCCCGCGGGACCACCTGCCGCACGGCCCCATCCTCGAGTACGAGCCCGAACTCGCGTGCATCGAAGTCCAGGGCGCCGCGCGCCTCCCGGCGTGTGCGCAGGGCGCGATAGACCTCGAACAGCGCGGGAAACGCCGCCGGCGTCCCGGCGACTTCGGCATAGGTCAGCCGGGCGCGCGACTCGATCACCGCCTCGTCGAACCGATAGCGCGACACCCGGCCCGCCGCGGAGACCTGCATGTCGCACACGAGCGCCAGTCGCTTCTCCCCGGGAACCAGCGAGCAGATGCCGTTCGAAAGCGCCTCGGGAAGCATCGGCACGACCCGGTCGGGGAGGTAGACGGAGTTGCCGCGGCGACGCGCCTCGATGTCGAGGGCCGTCCCGGGCTTGACGTAGTGGGCGACGTCCGCGATGGCGACCACCAGCCGCCACCCGCCCCGCGGCCGGCGCTCCGCATGCACGGCATCGTCGAAGTCCCGGGCGTCCGGGCCATCGATCGTGACCAGCGGCAGCGCGGTCAGGTCCACCCGGCCCTCGCAGTCGGCCGCCGTGACGGCTTGCGGAGCGGACCGTTCGACGTCGTCCGGCCACGCCGTCGGTACCCGGAAGCTCGCGAGGAGGGCCAAGGCGGCCCGCTCGGCTTCGTTGCGGGACTCGAGCACCGAGACGATACGCCCCACGAGGCGGCCACGCCCGAGCCGGCGCCGCCGCTCTTCCCAGAGGGGCACGATCTCCACGATGTCGCCGTCGGAGGCCGCAAAGTCGTCGCCCTCGATGTCGATGCGCCCCTTGACCCGCGGGTCGACAGAGGCGACGAAGCGCGTCCGGTGTCCCTCGACCAGGCAGCCGACCAGCGGCTCCGGCGACGGCTCGACGACGCGGACCACCTCGATGCCCCCCCTGCCCCGCCGCGTCTCGACCCGGTCGCCGGGCCGGACTCCCGCATCCGGCGGGAGCGTGTCTCCCGATTGCCGGAGCGCCAGCCCACCGCCGAGCTCGACCACCTCGTCGATTGCGTTCGCGGCGGCGCGGTCCAGCGCGTAGCCGCCATCGGACGTCCGTACGACCTCGCCGAGATGCTCCAGGCCACGCAACAGGCGACGCAGCCGGTGCGTGTCCTGTTTGCCGCGCAGCCCGAAGTGCGCACACAGGCCGCGCCAGTCGGTCGCGCCGCCCTCCGCCAGCGCGGCGCGCACTTCGCCCGCCGTCAGCGCAACTTCCGGGCGCCGGGTTGTCGAACGGTTCCTACGACCCAAATTGACAACTCCGGTGGGGTGAAAGAACATTGCGCGCCCGGTTCCGAGCGCCCGTCGACACGGGCCGGCCGTCGGGCCGTAGCCGCTTCATGCCGAGGTGGTGAAATTGGTAGACACGCTAGCTTCAGGTGCTAGTGGGGGTAACCCCGTGGAGGTTCAAGTCCTCTCCTCGGCACCAGCTCTTCCCGTGCGCCGCTGTCTCCTGGCTTGCCCGTTGTCAGGCAAATCGCGCGACAACGGTGCCGACCATCGCAGCCGACGCGTCAGGGTATCGGCAAGTAACCGCGCTCGACGCCCTTGGTGACGATCGACACCGCGTTGTGCCGGTGCAGGCTCTCGTGGTGCTCCACGCGGACCCAGAAATCGACCAGGCGCGCGTCGCCCCCGAGCGCCGCCTTGAGCCGCCGACCCGCGTCCTCGCAGAACATCAGGTTCGAGGCGTTGAGCCGCGCGAACTCCTGCTCGTCCTCCCGCTTCACGGCGGTCTGAACCGGGGTCTGCAGCGCCCCTTCCACGGTGTCCACGAGATCGGTGATCGGGAAATCCGGCAGGGCGTCGTCCAGCTTCACGAGCACCTTGGCGATGCTGCGCTGGCTGTGCGGCGTCGCGGCGATGCCCTCCTCCGTGCCCAGCCAGGCCTTCACGTCGGCGGCGCGGACTTCACCACGGGAGCCGAAGTCCTCCTCGAACTGCTGCTGGATGAGCTGCCGCGCGAGCGCTGCCGAACACGGGCACGTACTCGAGTAGAAAACGCCGAGGGAGAGCTCGAGGTGCATCTCGCCGTCGATGTAGGTCCCCTTGATCGACACCGGATACGCGTTCCAGCCCGAATTCTCGCTGACGAGCGCCATGCGGCGCAGGTAGTAGTCGAAGTCGAACTGCACGAACGCGCGCCCGGACAGGCCGCGGTGGGACTGGAGCAGCGAGGCGAGCAGCAGCTTGAGGCCGGCGACGCTCAGGGGACGGGTGTCGGAGTGTTCGTCGAGGATGAGGTACAGGCGGGACATGTGGATGCCCTTCGCCTGGGTGTCCGCCAGGTCGACATAGATCTGCACCTGCGAGAGCACCTCGCGCACGACCCCGCCGTCGCGAATCTTGAGCGGCTGGTGCACGTCGCTCATGCCCACCCAGTCGAGCGTGCCCTCGGGATCGCGCAGTTCGCGGCTCGCGATGTCCGGCATGTCGCTCACCAGCGCCAGGCCGGATTTCGTCAAGGCTGCTCTTTCCACCGTATTCCTCGCTCCCGATCCCGGGCGTTTGTCCTGCTGCGCGCGGCGCGGGCAACTGAGCCGATTCTATCGAATATGCGCCACCCGCCACCAACGGGGTGTTTTATGCGAGGGCCAAGTGAGGTGGTCCCCGGCGGTCACTTCAGGGAGCCGCGCTCCGCCTCGGTCAGCGCCCGCGCCTCGTCCTCGAGCAGTACCGGCACCCCGTCCTGGACGGGATAGGCGAGGCCCGCCTGCACGGACCACAGTTCCCGCGCTTCGCGACGGTAGACGAGCGGTCCCTTGCTGACCGGGCACACGAGGATCTCGAGCAGGCGCGCATCGATCACGGCGCCACCCCGCCGTCCGGCGCGGCGTCCGGCGCGGCCTCGTCGAACGGGTGCAGCAGCACGATGGTCTCGCTGCGCTCGGGGCCCGTCGAGATCAGGTCCACGGGGGTCCCCACGGCTTCCGCGATGCGCTGGACGTAAGCGCGCGCATTGGCGGGCAAGGCGTCGAAATCGTGCACGCCCGACGTCGACCCCGTCCAGCCCGGCAGCGTCTCGTAGACCGGGACGACCGCCTTGTAGGACTCCCCGTCGAAGCGCCGACCCACGGTCCTGCCGTCACGGGTCCTGTAGTCCACGCAGATACGCAGTTCCGGCATCCCGTCGAGCACGTCGAGCTTCGTCAGGCACAATCCCGACAGGCTGTTGATCTGGACCGCCTGGCGCGTCGCGACGGCATCGAACCAGCCGCTGCGGCGCGCGCGGCCGGTGGTGGCGCCGAACTCCGCGCCCCGCGTCGAGAGCCGCTCGCCGGTGTCGTCGAACAGCTCGGTGGGGAACGGCCCCGCGCCCACCCGGGTCGCGTAAGCCTTCGTGCAGCCAAGAATGTAGTCCAGGTACCGCGGCCCGAACCCGCTGCCGACCGCCGCGCCCCCCGCCGTCGTGCTCGACGAGGTGACGTAGGGATACGTGCCGAGGTCCACGTCGAGCAGCGCCCCCTGGGCGCCCTCGAACAGGATGTTGTCCCCCGCTTCACGCAGGTCGTGCAGCAACGGCCCCGTGTCATCCATCAGCGGCAGCAGCGCTTCGGCAACATCCGCAGCGTCCGCGAGGATCCGCGCCGGGTCCACGGGCGTCGCCTCGTAGTACCGTTCGAGCAGGAAGTTGTAGTAGTCCACGACCTCCGAGAGCTTCGCCGCGAACCCCTGCCAGTCCGACAGGTCAACCAGGCGCACGGCGCGGCGGGCCGCCTTGTCCTCGTACGCGGGTCCGATGCCGCGGCCGGTGGTGCCGATCTTGCGGTCGCCGAGGGCTCGTTCCCGCGCGTGGTCCATCGCAACGTGGTAAGGGAGGATCAGCGGGCACGCCGGGGAGACGCTGAGCCGCTCGCGTACCGCGATGCCCTTGGCCTCGAGTTGCGCGATCTCTTCGAGCAGCGCTTCGGGCGCGAGGACCACGCCGTTGCCGATGACGCAGCGCACGTCCGGGCGCAGCACACCTGACGGGATCAGGTGCAGGACGGTCTTCACCCCCTCCACCACGATGGTGTGTCCGGCGTTGTGGCCGCCCTGGTAGCGGGCGACGGCGGCTGCCCTGTTCGCCAGGAAGTCGACGACCTTGCCCTTGCCCTCGTCACCCCACTGCGTGCCGAGCACGACGACGTTGCGGCCCAATGCTCCGTCCTTTTCGATGAGGCAGGCGCAATCCTGCCGGAATTGCCGAGCGGCGTGTCAGGAGGCCCAGGCGCTTGTGCCGCAGGAGTTTCGCGCCAGCGAAACTCCCAACGCGAGCGCAAGCTCGCGCTAACGCGCTCCTTCGCCGCTCTTCAGGTATTTGAAGAACTCGCTGTTCGGATCGATGATCAGCAGGTCGCCTTTCTCGCCGAACACCTTCGCGTAGGCGTTGATGCTGCGGTAGAACTCGTAGAACTCGGGATCCGCGCCGTACGCGCTGGCGTAGACGGACGCCGCCTTGGCGTCGCCGTCGCCCCGTAGCAGCTCCGCCTCCCGGTAGGCTTCCGCCTCGATGACGACCACCTGGCGTTCCGCGTCCGCCCGGATGCCGAGCTCCAGTTCGCGCCCGGTCGCACGGTGTTGCTGCGCCTCGATCTCGCGCTCCGAGTTCATGCGGTCGTAGACCGCGCTCGACACCTCCGGGGGAAGGTCGATCTTCTTCACGCGCACGTCGATGACCTCCACGCCCATCTCGCGCTGCATCTCGGCATTCAGTTGTTCCGTGAGCTCACTCATCAGCATGTCGCGCTGACCGGAAATGACCTCGTGCATGTCCCGGCGGCTGATCTGGTTGCGCAGGCCTTCGTTCACCCGCTGCGACAGCAGGTTCCGGGCCCGTGTCTCGTCTCCCGAACTCGCCGTGTAGAACCGCTGCACGTCCCCGACCCGCCACTTGACGAACGAGTCCACGATCAGCGGCTTCTTCTCCAAGGTGAAGTACCGTTCCGCACGCGAATCGAGGGTCAGGATCCGGCCGTCGAACTTCTTCGCCTCTTCGGCGATCGGCAGCTTGAAGTGCAGGCCCGGGTCGAGGTCCGCGCGCGTCACGGCGCCGAAGCGCAATACGATGGCGCGTTCCCGCTGGTCCACGGTGAAGATGCCATCCATCACCAGCAGAACGGCCAGGACTACGACGATGGCCAGCAAGACGATCCGAAAGCTCATGTCAGTTACCTCAAGACGGGGGCGTTACCGGCCGTCCCGCTAGCGGGCGTCGCGCCGGCGCGTGGTGTCGAGCCGCTCGCTCAACGCGTCGTCGACGAGTTGGCGGATGTCCTCCGAGCCGGCCGTCCCGCCCAGGCCGGAAGATCGCGAGGTGAGCCGGTCGAGCGGCAGGTACAGCATGTTGTTGCCACCCTCGACGTCGACCATGATCTTCGTGCTCTGGCTGAGGACGGACTCGATGGCATCGAGGTAGAGACGGTCGCGCGTCACCTCTTCGGCGAGGCTGTATTCCGTATGCAGCTTGGTGAACCGCTCCGCTTCCCCTTGCGCGCGCGCGATGACCCGGTCCCGGTAGGCGTTGGCTTCCTCGATCTGTCGCTGCGCATCGCCGCGGGACTTCGGCACGATCTCCTCGGCGTAGGCGTTCGCCTCGTTCACGTAGCGCGCCTCGTCTTCCTTGGCTTTCTGCACGTCGTCGAAGGCTTCCTGGACCTGTTGCGGCGGACCGCTCTGGTCGATGTTCACCGTGACCACCTGGATGCCGGTCTCGTAGCGATTCAGGTAGCTCTGCAGCCGATCCTGCACTTCGGCGCCGAGCGCCGCCCGGCCCTCGGTGATGACGAGGTCCATGGTCGAACTGCCCACCACGTGGCGCAGGGCGCTTTCCGTGGCGTGGTCGAGGCTGGTGTTGGGATTCTTGACCTTGACCAGGTAGTCGACGGGATTGTCGATGACGAACTGGACCGTCATGCCGATGTCGACGATGTTCTCGTCCTCGGTCAGCATCAGCGCCTCATGTTCGTGGTCGTTCACCCGGGTGACGTTCACCCGCTCGACCCGATCGATGATGGGCGGATTCCAGTGCAGCCCCGGGAGCACCACGTCATCCTGCACGTGGCCGAACCTGAACACGACGCCGCGTTCCTGCTGGTCGACCTGGTAGAGGCCCCAGAAACCGTACCCGAGGAGCAGCACGACGAGCGCGATGCCGAACATCGACAGGTTGATCCCGCCGCGCTTTGCGCCGCCCCCGCCTCCGCCCCGGCCGAAGATGCCGGAAAGCTGCCCCTGCAGCTTGCGCAGCGCCTCGTCAAGGTCGGGCGGACCCTGGTCGCCCCCGCTTCCCCAGGGGTCCTTGTCGCGTTTTCCGCCGGAGTCGTCCCAGGCCATCGTCGGCCGATCTCCCATGCTCTGAACAGCCCGTCGATTCTAACAGGCTTGGGCCAGGGCCCGGGGCCGCGCCCATCGGCCAATCCATCTACCTGCCCAGACCCCTCCGATGGGCTCCTGCGCAACCGTCTACCCGCGCCCGTCGCCTTCCCGCAACTCCACGCCCCGCGCCCGCAGCCGGGACGCTTCCGCCCGGTCCAGCCGGACGCACAGCGCGAGCCGGCCGTCTTCGGCCGAGGTCTCCGAAAGTACGGCGCCCAGTCGGTACAGCCGCGCGCGCGTCTTGCCGGCCGCCGGATCGAGCAACACCGTCAGCGTTCGGGCCCCGACACCCACCGCCCGGCCGATGGTGCGCCGCAACTCCTGCAGGCCGTCCCCGCGGATCGCACTGACGGCGACGCGCGTCCCGTCCGCGTCCGGCGGCAGCGGCTCCTCCCCGCCGGCGTCGATCTTGTTGAGCACCTCCACGGTCGGCACGCCGGATGCCCCGATCTGGTCGAGTACGTCCAGGACCTGGCCGCGCAGGTCGTCGACATCCGAGGCCGTCGCGTCCATGACGTGCAGCAGGAGGTCCGCCTGACTCACCTGCTCGAGGGTCGCCCGGAACGCTTCCACCAGACTCACCGGCAGGTCGCGGATGAACCCCACCGTGTCCGCCAGCACCACCTCGCCGGCGCCCTCTATGTCCACGCGCCGCATCAGGGGATCGAGCGTGGCGAACAGGCGGTCGGCGACGAGGGCTTCCGGGGCTTCACCGTCCAGGCGCGTGAGGGCATTGAAGAGCGTCGACTTGCCGGCGTTCGTGTAGCCGACGAGGGCGACGGTCGGCACGCCGGTGCGCTGGCGGCGGCGACGACTGCGTTCCCGTTGCCCGTGCACCGCCTGCAAGCGATTCCGCACGCCGCGGATGCGCGTACGCAGCATGCGCGCGTCGAGTTCGATCTGTTTCTCCCCCGCGCCCCGCAGCGACACCCCGCCACGCTGCCGGTCCAGGTGGGTCCAGCCCCGCACGAGCCGCGTCCGCGCGTGCGTGAGCTGCGCGAGCTCCACCTGCAACTGGCCTTCCCGGGTGCGTGCCCGATCCGCGAAGATGTGCAGGATCAGCTCCGTGCGCGTCATCACGCGGCAGCCCAGCCGTTCCTCCAGGTTGCGCTGCTGGCCGGCGGTCAGCTCGTGGTTCGCGATCAGCAGATCCGCGTTCTCGGCACGCAACGCCCCCGCCAGTTCCTCTACCTTGCCGGCTCCGGCGAACCAGCGCGGATGCGGCCGGGCGCGCGTGCCCGAGACGAGGCGGGCCGGCCGGATCTCCGCCGACTCGACCAGTTGGCGGAACTCGCCGTCGACGGCGGAGCGGGCGGGTGTCGCCGCCCGGACCGGCGCTGCGTCGAGCGGGCGCCCGTCGTCCGCGCACGCGGCCGTGCGCGGACGACGGTCCCGATCCTCGCCGAGGCGCAGGCTCAGCAGCACTGCCCGACGGCCGGCTTGTGGACGATCAAAGAACATGACGGGCCGCCTCCGCGCGACCATGCGCCTCCAGCAGCCGTCGCCGGCGCCTCACCGGGGCTCTGGAACGCTCAGTCGTGGTCGTCTCCACTCGCCTCCGACGACGGCAGCCGGATGTTCCGCGACGGCACGACCGTCGAGATGGCGTGCTTGTAGACCATCTGGCTGACCGAGTTGCGCAGCACCACCACGAACTGATCGAACGACTCGATCTGGCCCTGCAGCTTGATGCCGTTGACGAGGTAGACGGAGACAGGGATGCGTTCCTTGCGCAGCGTATTGAGATAGGGATCCTGCAGTGAGTGCCCTTTGGACATCGCGATCTCCTGGCTAGCCGGGGGCGTGCGCGTTCCTCGATGGGGGGACGCATAGTGCCACCTCCGCGCGCGATTTCAAGCATGCGCCTCGACCCGGCGCAGGATGCCCCGTGCAACGTCCCCCACCGCGCCCTCCATCCAGGTGAGTTCCTCCCACGCGCGCAGCCAGGTCATCTGGCGCCGGGCGAGTTGCCGGGTCGCGCCGACGGCCGCATCGCGCGCGGTGTCGAAGCTCGTCCGGCCGTCGAGATGGCGCCAGATCTGCCGATAGCCCACGGCGCGCATCGCCGGTGTCTCCAGGCTGAGTTCCGGCATGGCGCGCAGTGCGCGTACCTCCTCGACGAAGCCACGTGCAAGCATCGCGTCGAAGCGCCCCTCGATCCGCTCCGCCAGCACGTCACGGGGCGCCGCCAGCCCCACGCAGACGAGATCGCAACCGAGCCGCGCCGCGGCGCCGATGCCCGCCGACCGCGACCACCACTCGGAGATCGGGCGGCCCGACACGCGAAACACCTCCAGCGCGCGCTGGATGCGCTGTGCATCGCTCGGCCGGATCTTCGCGGCCGCGGCGGGATCGGCCTCGGCGAGTTCCGCGTGCAGGGCGGCCCAGCCCACCTCCCGCGCGCGCTCTTCGAGGCCCGCGCGGGTAGCGCGGTCCGCCGCCGGCAACTCCGAGAGGCCGTCGCGAAACGCCTTGAAGTACAGCATGGTGCCCCCCACGAGAACCGGTAGTCGACCCTGGTCGAGCGCGACCCGCACCGCGGCGTCCGCGCCTTCGAGGAAGTCCGACGCGGAGAACGGGTCCGCCGGCTCGCGTATGTCGATCAGCGCGTGCGGATAGCGCGCCAGGGTCTCGGGCGCGGGCTTCGCCGTACCGATATCCATGCCCCGGTAGACCATCGCCGAGTCGACGCTCACGAGCGCCACATCGGCTCGGTCCGCCAAGGCGAGCGCGACTTCGGTCTTGCCCGCTGCGGTAGGGCCCATCAGGCACAGCACCACCCCGCGATCGCGCTGCGAGCCTGCCGTTGCGCCCTGCGCCTGGACCCGTCGCGACGACACTAGCCCGGATATTGCACCAGGCCGCTTGTGCATGGAACGCAAGTCATTGTTGTGTCCCGGGAGCCTGCGCCGTAGAAACCGGGATGGGATGATACGCGGACTGTAGCTTTTGGCTGCTGTGATGCCGACGACGTTTCGCCCCTACCATCCGGATCAGTCGCTGTTGCTGGCGCCGAGTTTGCGCGACTGGTTGCCGGAGGGGCACCTTGCGGATCACGTGAGCGACTTGGAGGGTCTGGACCTGACGGCGTTTTACGCGCCGTACGCGGGCGACGGTCGGCGCAAGTCGCCGTACGAGCCGCGGATGATGCTGAAGGTTCTGATCTACGGTTACGCGACGGGGGTGTTTTCGTCGCGCAAGCTGGCGCGGAAGCTGGAGGAGGACGTGGCGTTCCGGGTGTTGGGCGCGGGGAACTTCCCGAGCCACCGGACGCTGTGCGAGTTTCGGCGGCGTCACCTGGAGGACTTCAAGCGGCTGTTCGTGGAGGTGGTTCGGGTGGCGCGGGAGATGGGCGTCGCGAACTTCGGCAAGCTGTCGGTCGACGGCACGAAGGTGCGGGCGAACGCGAGCAAGCGCAAGGCGATGAGCTACGGTCGGATGCTGGCGGAGGAGCGACGTCTGGAGGGCGAGATCAAGGCGTTGCCGGAGCGGGCGCGGGAGACGGACGCGGCCGAGGACGAGCGCTTCGGGGCGGCGTTGCGGGGCGACGAGCTGCCGAACGAGTTACGCCGCCCGGAGGATCGGCTGGCGGCGATCCGGGCAGCGAAGGAACGCCTGGAGGCGCGGCAGCGGGAGGTAGACGACGCGCGCGGTCGCCAGCCGGGTTCAAGCGGTGATCAGCAGTCCAAGCGGGGGCGGGCCAGCCGGTGAACGTGAGAGGTCTGGTGGACGGGTGCGAAGGGGGTGGCCGGCGAATGACGAGTCGAGGTCAGTCTGTCGGTGTGTTGCCGTCGGTCCTTAGGCGCGCGTAGGTAGCTTTGACGAGCTCCTCAAGGGCTGCACTGCCCTCGGGGTTGAGGTTCGGGTCGGAGTGGATGATGGTGGTGATCCGCGCGAGAGGGCTGGCAGCGCCGAACTGCCGGACGGGCTCACCCCGCATGAAGTGGTCGGCGGACATGCCGAGCCACCCGGTGAGGGCTGCCAAGCTGTTCACGCCGGGCTGACGGCCCTGGGAGAGACGAGTCAGCGTCGAGGCGCTGACGCCCGACTCGGCGGCAACGTCCTTCCAGGTAAGCTGCCGGGAGCGCCGCTCGGAGTCCATGGCGGCGTGCAGCGCGGCGACGTCGAAACGGCGGATTCGATCATCCACGAAATTTCACACTTGCAATCGTACACCACCAGTCATATATTTCATATTAGCAATTTGACGCCGGCATTGAAAGAGGTGCGGATCATGGCGAATGAGCGAGGTGGGACCAAGGTAGCGGCAGACGGCAAGGTTGAGGTGACGGTGAACGACAAGCCCGTCGTGCTCGGCGGTGCAAAGCAGACCGGCGCGAGTGTCAAGAAAACGGCGATCGAGCAGGACGTGAACATCAAGCAGGGCTTCGTGCTGAGCATCGAGCTCGGCGGCGGAAAGACGAAGCTGGTCGGGGACGAGGATGAGATCGTGGTCCGCGCCGGCGAGCGGTTCCTGGCGATCGAGAACGACGACAATTCATGAGCGCGATGGCTCTGGCGGTGGCGAAGGCCATCGAAGAACTGCGGAGCACGTTCGAGGCGTGCGACGTGGAGGTGGAAGGCGATGCGTCGGGCGGGGCGGTAGTGGTGGTGCGAGGCGTGCCGCTGGGAAGTCCGTACGCGCAGGCGAACGCGTGGTTCGGATTCCACGTGACCTACCAGTATCCGTACGCCGACGTGTATCCGCACTTCACCAACGCCGAGCTCGCGCGATCGGACGGCAACGATCTGGGCAGTGGTTTCGGGTCGGCGTCGTTCAAGGATGAGCCGGCGATCCAGATTTCTCGGCGGTCGAACGGGCTGGACCCGGAAAGGGACACGGCGGCGTTGAAGCTCCTGAAGGTCGTGAAATGGATGAAGGAGCAGTGATGAGAGGGTGGCGGCTGACTATCCCGGCGGGGATGTACGCGGAACTCCAAACGCATCTGTTTCCGGGAGACGGGGACGAGCACGGGGCCGTGGTTCTGGCGGGGGTGTGCGAATCCGAGCGCGGGCTGCGGCTCGTAGCGCGGGAACTCCACCTGGCGAAGGACGGGGTCGACTACGTGCCGGGCAAGCGGGGCTACCGCATGCTGAAGGCGGAATTCATCCAGGGCCGGATCCTGCGCGCACGCGACCGGCGGCTTGCCTATTTGGCCATCCACAACCACGGCGGCACCGACTCGGTCGGGTTCTCGGGGCCCGACATGGCGTCGCACGAGCGCGGCTACCCCGCGTTGCTCGACATCGCGCGTGGGATGCCGGTCGGCGCGCTTGTGTTCGCGCGCGGCGCGGTGGCCGGCGACCTGTGGCTGCCCGGCTGCGAGCGCGCAGTGCTGGGCGAGGCGGCGGTGATCGGGAGCCGACGCCGAACGCTGTTCCCGACGCCGCGCAAGGAGGCCACCGCGGCCGGTGCGTATGACCGGCAGAGCCGCCTGTTCGGCGACGCCGGGCAGGAACTGCTGCGCCGGTCGCGGGTTGGGATCGTGGGTCTCGGTGGTGCAGGCTCGGTGCTGGCGGAACTGCTCGGCCGCCTGGGCGTCGGCGAGTTCGTGCTGGCGGACCCGGATCGGGCCGAGGACACGAATCTGCCCCGCCTGATCGCCGCACGGCGGCGCGACGCGGTCGTCCCCGCGTGGCTGCCGCGGGCGGTTTCCGACCGGATGCGCAGCCGCAAGGTGCGCATGGCGGCCCGCAACATTCGGCGCGCGAACCGCGCGGCGCGCATCGAGACGCTGCCGAGGGATTTCCTGGACGCCGATGTGGCAGCGCGCTTCACGGACTGCGACTTCCTGTTCCTGGCGGCCGACACGATGGGGGCGCGGCTGCTGTTCAACGCGATCGTGCACCAGTACGGGATCCCGGGGATCCAGGTTGGCGCGAAGATCCCGGTCGCGGACGACGGCACGGTCGGCAACGTGTTCTGCGTCAGCCGCATGGTGACGCCTGAGCAGGGCTGCCTGTGGTGCAACGGGCTGATCGATCCGGGCAGGCTGCAGGACGAGGCCGTGCCGGCGGCGGCGCGGCGGGGGTATGCGTACCTGGACGACCCGGACGTGGCGGCGCCCAGCGTGGTGACGATGAACGCGGTGGCCTGTGCCCACGCTGCGGACGACTTCCTGTTCCACATGACGGGCTTGAAATACGACGATGCCGAAACGGGCTGGTTCCGCTGGAACTCGCGGCGCGCGCTGGCGGGCTACGACCGGCCGAGACGGGGCGCGGTGTGCGCGGAGTGCTCCCCTGCCGAGCAAAGCCGATTGGGAATGGGAGACAACGCGATATTGCCGACGAGGCCGGCGGAGCGGTGAGCCGATCTACAGCCGCTTCTCGCGGCACTCGTAGAGTTTGTCGTTCCGGATGCCGGCGACCTTCTGCGAGCGGGCGGCGTTGGGGTCGTTGGTGATGAGGATGCCGGGGAGGTGCAGCACCAGCAGGCCGTCCGTGCGCTCGGCGGCGGATGTGGCGTCCATGACCGTGTGGCCGTAGATCCGGCGAAGTCCCGGGGACGGCTGATTGTAGGAGTCGACGGTCGAGATCTCGGTGATCCAGGTGAAGTGCGGCAGGTGGAGGTCGAGGAGCGCGTCCTTGAGATCGTCGCTCGCCGAACCCTGGGCGAGGTGGCGGCGGTAGCCGGCGGCGGACGTCAGGTAGGTGCGTAGGACGATGGCGTCGGCGCGGTGCGCTGCCTGGAGGTCGTCCATCAATTCGTCGTTGACCTGAATGCCCTGTTCTGCGAGAGCGGGGCGGGCGTTCGGCAGCGCGTTCAGGTTTCTGTTGATCTGGCTCCAGGCATTGTGTTCGGCGCGAGCGGCGGTGGAGAAAACCCTGGTGGACATCAGGGCCACGGCGAAGACGCCGTGGGACTCGACGTTGAGTTCGAGGGCGGAACCGGGCGAACGACGCTTGATCGTGTCGTCGGCGAAAGAGAAGGTCGTGCTGGCGTCCTTGTCGAGGGGCAGCCACATGTACGGGCCGCTCTGGTCGTCGTGGACGATGAAGGCCGGGACGTAGTCGATGGCTCGCTGAGTGGGTGCTTGCTGCTTTGCGAAGACGCGGCCCACGACGGTGACGGCGTGGCCGACGATGCCGCCGATATCGAGGCCGAGAATGACAGGGATGCCGGATTCGACGTACGGCAGGATGGCGTTGGCGATGTCGAGCCGGGGCAGGACGAGAGGCTGGTATCCCGCCTCCGCGATTGCACGCACCATCGCGTCCGAGGACAGGCGGTCCGACGCGTTGGGCAGCGAGACGGCCTCGGTGACGGACGGCGGCCGCGCGAACCTCGTGATGTCGGCGACCGATACCCAGTTGTAGCCGTGTCGGGCGTGCATGTGGCGCATGCCCGCCCAGATCGCCACCTGGGCGCAGGCGCCGACGCGGGTGTCCTGCTGCAGGAACGAGGTGCCGGTGACCCGCATTCGGGTGCCGAAAAGGTGTGCGTCGAAGTCGGCGCGGCAGGTGACCGTGGCTTCCATGTCGAAACCGTTGCCGGCACGGGCGAGCAGAACCGTTCTGCCGATCGGCGCGGTCGCCAAGGGACGCACGACGCAGAAGCCGAGATAGGTTTCCTGCGCGAACTCGGCGAGGCGATTCAACTGGGTGGTGGAGAGGGGCCGCCGGAGCATCGGCGAGGCGTCGCGGGCGAAGAAGTGTACGCGTTTGCAGTGGCGTTCGTGCGTGCGAAACGTGCGGGCGTAGAACTGCGCGTAGTCGGCGGAGTAGTCGCGGTCGATGTAGGGGTCTTCGAGGACGTAGGACTTGGCGTGGAGAACGCGAAGATGGCGGACGGTGTTATTGACTACCCCGAGGGTAGAGCCGCCGAGCAGGCGGGTCAGGCGCGTCCAGTCCTCCGGACTGTCGAGTGGCTCGACGGTATGGCTTATCTTCATTGACTGCGCGAACGATGGCGGTGGGTGCCGGGTGGAGGCGGGTGAGCGCGAGGCTCAGCGCCATGAGAACTTCTGGTCCTTCTCGGCGGCCTTGATGGTCTCCTGCTGGATGCGGTCGAAATCCCTCAATGCCTTCTTGGTGATCGTAAGGGACAAACCCACGCTGTTTGCCGGGACGGTCTTGCGCTCGGAAGACTGCCCGGCGGCGGGTTTGGGGGGTGTGCCGCGATCGGTTTGTTTGTTGGCCATCGTTGTGCTCCAGGGGCGTCTGTTCGGGTCGGTGGTGTCGGGTGAACGGGGCGGTCGCATGCGCTCGCCGCGAATGTCGGCAGGAGACCAGAGGGGCCGCCGCCGGAAATTTGGCAGGGGTGCGCGGCCGTAGGCCGAGAGCAGGTGACGTCGCTGTTGCGGGTCACGTTCGTTGGGGGCGAGGTTCGGGGCGCGACGGGCCGGCGGCGAACCGTAGGTCGCTTGCGACTTGGGCTCGGAAGAGTGATTCAGGCGCGCCGAGCGGACCGTGATGACCGGCGCGACGGGCCAGTGACGCAGGGCGCGAAGGGGTCAGGCCGGGGGGCAAGGTGACGGCTCGGCGACGACGTCGATCAGGTCGACGGTTGCGTACGGACAGATGTCGGTTGATCGGGTCGGGAAACGGTACGGTCTCTGGCCATGTGGACTGCCCTCCGTAACGGTGCGGGCGAACGCTATCACATCTGTCGACGGGGAAGAAGGCGCCAGGGCCGCGCCGGGAGTCGCAAGGTGACGGGCGCTAGGGGATGCATCGAGTGGTCCGCCACAGAGCGCAGCGGGCCGCCAGCAAGGCGGCAGCCGTGGAGCGGCGGGGGGCGACCTCTTCCCGGTCGCAGGCTGGCGGCTGCGTTGTGGCGGATGACGGTCCTTTCCGAGGCGACGTGCGGTGGCGGTTCCGGCGCGGCGTTGTGCTGCTCCGGCGACCCAGACTAGATGGCCCTAGAGGACTAGGTTAGCTATATCTAGCTACGCTAGCGGCCGCGCAGGAACAGCCGGTCGAACTCGGCGACGCTCTGGACCAGGAAGGTCGGCCGGCCGTGGTTGCACTGACCGCCGTTCGGCGTGGTCTCCATCTCCCGCAGCAGGGCGTTCATCTCCGGCACCGTCATGGCCCGATTGGCGCGCAGCGACGCGTGACACGCCATGCCCGCCAGCAGTTCCTCGGCCCGGGCCCGCACGGCGTCGCCGCTCCCGAACTCGGCAATCTCCGCAAGGAGGTCCCGAGCCAGGCCCTCGATGTCGGCGTTCGAGAGCAGCGACGGTACCTGCCGGACGACCAGGCTGCGCGGTCCGCTCCGTTCCACCACCAGACCGAACGCCTCGAGCGCGGCGGCGTGGGCCTCCGCGAGATCCGCCTCCCGCGGGGTCACGTCGAACGCCACCGGCACCAGCAGGCGTTGCGCCACCACGGAACCGCCGTGGTAGTCGGCCTTCAGCTTCTCGTAGGTGATGCGCTCGTGGGCCGCGTGCATGTCGACCACGACGAGTCCGTCGCGGTTCTGGCTGAGCACGTACACGCCGTGCAGTTGCGCCAGCGCGTAACCGAGCGGCGGCAGGTCGCCTTCCTCCGCCGCGGGCGGGGCGGACGCGTCTTCGCGCGCGGACGGGCCGCGCCGCTGCGCGGCGACCAGCTCCGACAGGCTCATGGACGTCTGCAGCGCCGGGCGCTCGCTCCCCGGGGCGGACCCGTAGTGCACCGGCGGCGGCTCCGCTCCCGGCCGGGACTCCCGGAGGAGCCGGTTCAGCGCCCCGAACACGAAGTCATGCACCCGTCTCGCATCGCGAAAGCGGATCTCGTGCTTGGTCGGGTGCACATTGACATCGATGTCGGCCGGGTCGAGCGCGAGAAAGAGGACGAACACCGGGTGGCGGCCATGAAAGAGGACGTCCCGATACGCCTGCCGCACCGCATGACCGACCAGCCGGTCCTTCACGGCGCGCCCGTTGACGAAGAAGAACTGCCCGGTCGCCTGCGCCCGGGAATAGGTCGGCAACCCCACCCACCCGTGCAGGCGCGCACCTCCCGCCGCACCGGCGTCGACCGCCACCGCCTCCGCGAGGAACTCCTCGCCCATCACCTTCGCCACGCGCGCCGCGGCGTCCGGGGTACCCGGCAGGCGCTCTATCAGCCGCGCTCCATGCTTCAGCTCGAAGGCCACCTCCGCTTGGGCGAGGGCCAGCCGGCGGACGACGTCGCTGACGTGCCCCACCTCCGTGCGCGCGCTCTTCAGGAACTTGCGCCGCACCGGCGTGTTGTAGAACAGGTCCGAGACCTCCACGGTCGTGCCCGCCGGGTGCGCCGCCGGGCCGCTTTTGACCTCCTCGCCACCCGCGACGACGAGCGTCGCGCCGGCGTCGCTGCCCGCCGCGGCGGTGATCGCCAGTCGCGCCACGGAGGCGATGCTCGCCAGCGCCTCGCCGCGGAAGCCCATCGTCGCCACGTGCAGGAGATCGTCCGCGTCGCTGATCTTGCTGGTCGCGAAGCGGCTCACCGCGAGGGGGAGCTCGTCCGCGGACATGCCCTCGCCGTCGTCCTGCACGACAATCCGCTTCACCCCGCCCTGCTCGATCGCCACCCGGATCGAGCGTGCGCCGGCGTCCAGGCTGTTTTCGACCAGTTCCTTCACGATCGACGCCGGCCGCTCCACCACCTCGCCCGCCGCGATCTGGTTGGCGACGATCGCGGACAGCTTCCGAATGCGCGACACTATGCCAACCCTCGCTAACCCTCGGAGGAGACGGGGATCAGGATGACCTGGCCCACCCGTATGCGGTCGCCGCCGAGGCCGTTGAAACTGCGGAGCACCGCCGTGGAGACGCGGTAACGCTGCGCGATCTCCGACAGCGTGTCGCCACGTTCGATCACGTGGCGCATCCCCCGATGCGCGGCCGCCGCGATGCGCGCATCCGGCGGCGGATTGCGCAACAGGTAGCCGCGGATGCCGTCCGCGATCGCTCGCGCCACCTTGTCCTGGTGACTTGCCGTCGCCAGCAGCCGCGCCTCTTCCGGATTGGACAGGAAGCCGGTTTCGACCAGGATCGACGGCACGTCCGGCGACTTCAGCACCGCGAAGCCGGCCTGCTCCACGCGGCGCTTGTGCATGCGGCTCACCCCGGACAGCGACCCCATCACCGACTCGCCGACGGCGAGGCTGGCCCGCAGCGTCCCGTCCATGGACAGATCGAGCAGGACCGACCGGACCTGCTCGTCCTTGTCGTCGAGCGAGACCGGGCCGACGCCGCCGATGAGGTCCGACCGGTTCTCCTGGTTCGCGAGCCATAGCGCCATCTCCGACGATGCACCGCCCTCGGAGAGGGCATACACCGAGGCGCCCCGGACCCGCGGGCTCGAGAAAGCGTCCGCATGGATCGAGACGAACATGTCGGCCCGATGATCGCGCGCGATGGCGGTGCGTTTGCGCAGGCTGACGTAGTAGTCGCCGTCGCGCACCATCACGGCCCGGAAGCCGTCGGCGCGGTCGATGCGATCCTGGACCCGCCGCGCGATCGACAGGACGACGTTTTTCTCGTACACCCCACCCTTGCCGATGGCCCCCGGATCCTCGCCGCCGTGACCCGCGTCCACCGCGACGATCACGTCGCGCAACCCCTCCGGCTCCTCCCGCCGCGGCGCCTGCCCCGCGGGCTCCGGCATGTAGAGGTCCACGACCAGGCGGTGGCCGTACGGCGGTATCGGCTTCAGCGTGAAGTGTTTCGGCGTCACCTCGCGAGAGACGTCCAGAACGACGCGGTAGGCGCCCCGCGGCCGTCGCGCGCGCCGGACCCGCTCGATCACGCCTCCCTTCGCCGCCGGCGCCTCGAAACCTCGCCGCACCCGGGTATCCCGGAGGTCGACCACCACCCGCCGCGGCCGTTTGAGGGTAAACAGGCGGTACTCGACCGGAGCGCTGGTGTCGAACACCACGCGGGTATGGTCCGGCGCCTGGTGCATGCGGATGCCTTCGAGTTCGGCCGCTCCTATACCGGCGCCATCGGCGCCGCACAGGAAGACAGCCAGCACGCCCGCGAGCGCGCGGGAGACGGGTCGTCTGGCGCTAGCGCCGGTCAACGAGTTCAAGCAACCTGCCCTCGCCCGCGATCGTGAGCACCAGCTCGACATCCGGGGCCGGCAACCGCGCGCCCGCCCGTTCCGGCCATTCCACGAGCTTCAGGGCCGCGTCCGCCAACAGTTCGTCGATTCCGATGAAGGACAACTCCTCCGGATCTTCGATCCTGTAGAAGTCGAAATGATAAATGTGTCGGTCCCCGAACTCATAGGGCTCCAGCAGGGTGTAGGTCGGGCTTTTCACCGCGCCCCGGTGCCCGAGCCCCCGCAGGATGCCTCGAACGAGGGTGGTCTTGCCGGCGCCCAGCTCGCCGCGCAGGAACACCAGCTCTCCGTCGAGCCGGTCGGCAAACGCGGCGCCCCAGCGTAGCGTTTCCGCCTCGTCGCGCAGTTCAAGACGCATCGGGGGCGGCCTGCCAGAGATGATCGACGACATCGGACGCGACCAGCCGCCCCGGCGCCAACCGTAGCCGCGCGACATCGCCCGCAGTCGCGTGCAGGCACACGCCGGCTTCCGCCGCCTCCGCCAGGGCGAACCCCTGGGCCGCCAGACCCGCGACGACACCGGTCAGCACGTCGCCGCTGCCCGCCGTCGCGAGGCCCGGATTCCCGTCGATGCAGACGCCGCGCACTTCGCCAGCCACCGCCACCAGGGTCCCGGCGCCCTTGAGCAGGACCACATTCCCGAAGCGTTGGGACAACTCCCGCACGGCCGCCGGCCGGTCCGTCACGCGGCCACCCCCGAGCAGACGGCCTGCCTCGCCGGGATGGGGCGTCATCACGCTGGCGGCCGGCACGTCGTACCCGCCTTCAGCGATGAGGTTCAAGGCGTCGGCGTCGATCACGAGGGGTTTGCCGGCCCCCAGCGCAGCGGTCAGGAGCGTACGCCCCCAGGAACCGCGCCCGAGGCCGGGACCCACGGCAATCACCGTGCACGCGCCGAGCACGTCCGCGATGCCATCGCCCTCCGACACCCCCCGGACCATGACCTCCGGCCGGCGCGCGAGCGTCCCCGCGCAGTGTTCCGGCCGCGTCACCATGCTCACCAGTCCCGCTCCGGTGCGCAGCGCCGCTTCCGCCGTCAAGAGCGGAGCCCCGCCCATGCCGCGCTCGCCGCCGATCACCAGCACGTGACCGAACCGGTTCTTGTGTGCGGAACGCGGGCGGTCCGGCGGCCGCGGCGCGGCGAGCACGCGCAGCCCCGGCACGCTTTCGTAGATGTCCTCCGGTACGCCGAGGCTGTCGAACACCACCTCTCCCGCGTAATCGATCCCATCGCCGGTGAAGAGACCCAGCTTGCGCCCGATGAAGGTGACGGTCGCGTCGGCACGCACCGCGGCGCCAAGCAAAGCCCCCGTGTCCGCGGAGATCCCGCTCGGCAGGTCCACGGCTACGACCGGGCGCCGGCCGGCATTGATGCGCCCGACCGCCGTGGCATGCGCCGGCCGCAGCGGGCCGCTGGCGCCCGTGCCGAGCAACGCGTCGACCACGACGTCCCCGGCCAGGCCGTCGCCGTCTCCGCCGTCCGCGAGGGTCGACGTGACGACGCCAACGGAGAGCGCCCAGTCCCTCGCACGGGCCGCATCGCCGCGGAACCTGCCGCCGTCGCCCACCTGCAGAAGCCGCGTGTCGAGGCCCGCTTCCACCGCAAGACCGGCGACGATGTATCCGTCCCCGGCATTGTTACCGGAACCACAGACCACGGTGAGAGAACGGCCGGCCGGCCAGCGCCGCCGCACCACGTCGAAAACGGCGCGTCCCGCCCGTTTCATCAGGGCGATACCGGGAATGCCGCGATCCTCGATCGCGATCCGGTCCAGCTCCCGGACCTCCGCTGCCGTGTAGACTCTGCCCCGGCCGCGCATCCACGAATTATAGCTGCCATGGACCCAAAGACTTGCGGCGAAGTTCCGCGTCAGCGGGAGTTCGAACGCGACCGCCAGCCCGCGCTGAATCGCCTCGCCGTCGACATCGAGACCTGGGCACAGGAACTCGGTTTCGCCGCGGTCGGCATCACCGACACCGACCTGTCCGACTACGCCCCCGACGTACGCCGCTGGCTGTCCCGCAAGCTCCACGGCTCCATGGGCTACATGGCCCGGAACCTCGACAAGCGCCTGCATCCCGAACGGCTGCAAGGCGGTACGGTGCGCGTCATTTCGGCCCGCATGGACTACCTGACCGACGCCCTGCCGGCGATTCCCGCGCCCGGGTCCGAGACCGCGTACGTGTCCCGCTATGCCCTCGGACGGGACTATCACAAGACGGTGCGCCGGCGGCTGGCCAGGCTCGCGCGCCGCATCGAGCAGCGCGCCGGGGGCCGGTACCGGGCCTTCACGGACTCCGCGCCCGTCCTCGAGAAGCCCCTCGGCGAGAAGGCGGGGCTCGGCTGGATCGGCAAGAACACGCTGCTGTTGAACGAGGCAGCCGGATCGCTGTTTTTCCTCGGCGAGATCTATACGAACCTGCCATTGCCCGTGACGGAGCGCCGGGCTTCCGACCGGTGCGGCGCGTGCCGGGCCTGCCTCAATGCCTGTCCCACCGGCGCCATCGTCGGCCCCCGGCAGCTCGACGCGCGCCGTTGCATCTCCTATCTGACCATCGAGAGCGACGCGGCGATACCCACGGAGCTGCGGGAGGCGGTCGGCAACCGGATTTTCGGCTGCGACGATTGCCAGATCGTCTGCCCGTGGAACCGCTATGCCAGGAAGTCCGCCGAAGCGGACTTCGCGCCGCGCCACGGCCTCGACGCCGCCCGCATCGCCGAGTTGCTCGAGTGGGACGAGGCGACCTTCCGCGCACGGACCGAGGGCATGGCGCTGCGCCGCATCGACTACCGCCAATGGGTCCGGAATCTCGCCGTCGCCGCCGGCAACGCGACGCCTTCCCCGACCCTCGTCGATCGGCTGGAGACCCGGCGCGCCGGCGCCGACCCGATGGTCCGGGAACACATCGACTGGGCGCTCGGGCGGCTGCGCGAGACCGCGTGAGGCGCGTTCAGGATCCGCGCAGGAAGTGTCTCCGGTAAAACCGGAGTTCGTCGATCGACTCGCGGATGTCCATGAGCGCGACGTGGGTGTTGGATTTCACTACGCGGGCGGCGAGGTCCGGCCGCCACAGCCGCGCCAGTTCCTTGACGCTCGACACGTCGATGTTGCGGTAGTACAGGTAGCCTTCGAGCGTCGGCATGTATCTGGCCAGGAAGCGGCGGTCCTGCCAGATGGAGTTGCCGCACAGCGGCGACTCGCCTTCGCCCACGTACCGCTCGACGAACGCCAGGGTCTGCGCCTCGGCCTCCACGAGCGGTACGCCTTCCCGGCGGACGCGTTGCAGCAGACCGGACGCCGTGTGATGCGTGACGTTCCAGTCGTCCATGCCGGCGAGCGCCGACTCCGGCTGGGCGACGGCAAGGGTCGGCCCTTCCGCGAGGGTGTTGAGCTCCGCGTCGGTGACGACGGTGGCGATCTCGATGATGACGTGCACGTCGAGGTCGAGCCCCGTCATCTCGAGGTCCATCCAGACGAGATTCGCCGCCATCGGAAAGCGCCCTCTTGCGCGGTCTGTCGCGCGGTCCGTTGCGCGCAGGCAATCGCGGAACACAGCATATATCATCCCGCCGCCACGACCCGACGCCCGGCAGCGACGTGACCACACCGGCAGCTCTTTCCCCCGCCCCGCGCCTGTCCCCCACCGCGCTCCTCTCCCCCATCGCGCTTCGCGAGCGCATGCAGACCGACGACCTGCTCGTCCTGCAGGTAACCGCCCCGCAGGTCTACGCTCAGGCCCACCTGCCGGGGGCCGTACCCGTCGCGCCCGCCGAACTGATCCGCGGCGAACCCCCGGCAGTCGGCAAGCTGCCGCGGCGCGAGGCACTGGCCGCCCTGTTCCGGCGTGTCGGGCTCACGCGGGACCGCACCGTGGTGGCGTGCGACGACGAGGGCGGCGGCTGGGCCGGGCGCCTGGCCTGGACCCTCGACGTCATCGGGCACCACGACTGGTGCTATCTCGACGGCGGCCTGCACGCGTGGGCCGCCGCCGGCCTGCCGTTCTCCGACGCGCCGGTCGCCGTCACGCCCTCCGACATCGACTTCGACATCGACCGCCGGCCCGTCGCCGACCTCGAGGACGTGCGCGCCGCGCTGGACGCTCCGGACACGCTCGTCTGGGACTGCCGCAGCCCGGAGGAGTACGCGGGCCTGAAACGCACCGCCGCGCGGAACGGCCACATTCCGGGCGCCGTCAACCTCGACTGGCTGGAACTCATGGACCGGGCCCGCGGGCTCGCGCTCGTCGAGGATCTCGAGACCCGCTTGGCGGAGCGTGGCATCACGCGGGATCGGGACATCATCACGCACTGCCAGACGCACCATCGCTCGGGGCTCACCTACATGGCCGCGCGCCTGCTCGGGTTCCCGCGGATTCGCGCCTATGACGGGTCCTGGTCCGAATGGGGCAACCGCACGGACACCCCGATCGAACGTTGAACGCCTTCGCGGCACTCCAGCACGTCCTGCCGAAGCAGGCCATCTCCCGCATGGCCGGATGGGCGGCGCGTTCCGAGCGGCGGCTGGTCGCCGGACCGCTGATCCGTGCCTTCGCGCGTCACTACCGGGTCGACATGGACGAGGCCGCGACCCCCTCCCTGGCCGCATACCCGTCCTTCAACGCGTTCTTCACGCGGGCGCTCCGGGCCGACGCCCGCCCGATGCCGGATGCCCCCACCGCCATCGTCAGCCCGGCGGACGGGTACCTGAGCCAGTTCGGCCGCATCGAGGACGGCCGCATCGTGCAAGCCAAGGGCAGGGACTTCTCCGTGGCCTCCCTCGTCGCCGATCGCTCGCTGGCGGCCTCCCTGGACGGCGGCGTCTTCCTCACGGTCTATCTCTCGCCCCGCGACTACCACCGGGTCCATGCACCCGCCCGCGCCACCCTGCGCCGGACCATCGAGGTGCCGGGGCGTCTGTTCTCGGTCAACGACCGCACGGCCGACGCCGTTTCGGGGCTGTTCGCGCGCAACGAGCGGCTCGTGTGCGTGTTCGACCGGTTCGTCCTGGTGCTCGTGGGCGCCCTGATCGTGGCGAGCATCGAAACCGTGTGGGAGGGACCGCGTTCTCCCTACCCCACCCTCCGGACACGCCCGGCCGCCGGGGACTTCCCGCGCGGCGCGGAGGTCGGCCGGTTCCTGCTCGGGTCCACGGCAATCGTGCTCTTCCCGCCTGGGGGCGCCTCGCTGCGCGACGACCTCGCCGCGGGCATGGCGCTGCGGATGGGCCAGCCGGTCGGCACCGTCTGACGCGGGACGCGGGCGTCAGGCCCGGTCCACCGGAAACGGCATCACCGCGGCCAGACTGTCCGCACCGAGCTTCAGCGCCACGAGGCGGTCGAAACCCACGGCCACCCCGGCGCAATCCGGCAGGCCCTGCGCGTGCGCCGCGATGAAAGGCTCGTCGAGGGGAACTTCGGCCAGTCCCTCCTCCCCGCGCTGGACGTTGTCGCGGACCATGCGGTGCCGCAGCTCGTCCGGGTCGCGCAGCTCGTGGTAGCCGTTGGCGATCTCGACCCCGTCCACGACCAGTTCGAACCGGGACGCCACCTCGCCCTCGACGCGGGCCAGCGCCGCCTGGGGGGCGGGATACTCCGTGATGAACACGCGCGACCGCCCGAGGCCCGCGATCGCCGCGCCGATCCGCAGATCGAGTTCCGCGCCGGGCGTCGTCGCGACCGGCACGCCGACCAGGGACGCGTAACTCCGCCTGTCGTAGTCCGACGGACCGAGCAGCACGTCGACGAGGTCGGCGACCTCCCGCATCAGCGCCGCCGCATCGAGGCCGACCCGATACCACTCGATCATCGTGAACTCGGGGTTGTGCCAGCGCCCCGCCTCCCCCGCGCGGAACACCGGACCGATCTGGTAGATGGACGGCGCCCCCGCCGCCAGCAGGCGCTTCATGTGGTACTCCGGCGAGGTCTGCAGGTAGCGCCCGTCCACGGTGCGCATGCTCTCGATGGCCGGGTCCGTGACCCCGTGCGCGGCCAGCGCCGGCGTCTGCACTTCGATCACGTCACGGCCGGCGAAAAAGGCGCGTATCTCCGCCAGCATCCGCGCGCGGACGGGCAGGACCTCCAGGGCGCAGGCCGGGCGCCATTCGGTCATCTTGCGGTGCCCCGGCGCCTCAACCCTGCACGCGGCCGACGTATTCCCCGGTGCGGGTGTCGATGCGCAGGACGTCGCCCTGGTTGACGAACAGCGGCACCTTGATGGTGGCGCCGGTGGACAGGGTCGCGGGCTTGGTCGCGCCCTGGGCGGTGTCCCCCTTGAGCCCGGGGTCGGTCTCAGTCACTTCCAGTTCGACGAAGTTCGGGGGCGTCACCGAGATCGGGTCGCCGTTCCAGAGCGTGACCGCGTAGCTCTCCTGTTCCTTGAGCCAGGGCTGCGTCTCGCCGACCGCGGTCGCGCCGGCCACGAACTGTTCGTAGCTCCCGTCCGTCTTCATGAAGTGCCAGAACTCGCCGTCGGTGTAGAGGTACTCCATCGAGAGCTCCATGACCTCGGCGGCCTGTATGGTCTCGCCGCTCTTGAACGTCCGTTCCCAGACGCGCCCGGTCTTCAGGTTGCGGAACCTGACCCGGTTGAACGCCTTGCCCTTGCCGGGCTTCACGAATTCGTTCTCGAGGATCGAGCAGGGATCGCCCTCCAGCAGCACCTTGAGGCCGGCCCGGAACTCGTTGGTTGCGTACGTCGCCACGGCCCTCCCCACGGGGCAGGAAGGCCGCCGATGATACTGCACGGCGCTTGCGCGCTTGCGCGGCCCCGGGGCCCCGGCCGGCCGCAGCCATCCGTTACTGCGTCTCGGCGATCTCGCGGTCGGAGAATCCGAGCAGGTACAGGACGCTGTCCAGGCCGAAGTTCGAGATCGCGTGGTCCGCCGACTCGCGCACGGCCGGCTTGGCGTGGAAGGCGACGCCGAGACCCGCCGCCGTCAGCATCGGCAGGTCGTTGGCGCCGTCGCCGATCGCGATGGCCTGCTCGAGGGAGATCCGCTCCCGTGCGCACAGCTCCACGAGAATGTCCGCCTTGCGCCCCGCATCGACGACCGCGCCCGCGACCGTGCCGGTCAGCCGGCCCTCGGCGACCGCCAGGGTGTTCGCGAACACGTAGTCGAACCCGAGGATCCGCTGGAGTCGGCGCCCGACGTAGTCGAAGCCCCCGGAGACGATCGCGGTGCGGTAGCCGAAGTGCCGCAGCGAATTGACCAGCCGACGCGTGCCCGGGGTGACGGGGACGGTCTCGGCCACCTCCGCGAGCACGCTTTCCGGAAGTCCCTCGAGCAGGGCCACCCGGCGCCGCAGGCTCGCCTCGAAGTCGAGGTCGCCGTGCATGGCGGCGGAGGTGATCGCGGCCACCTCCGCGCCCACCCCGTGACGCGCGGCGAGTTCGTCGATCACTTCCGCCTCGATGAGGGTGGAGTCCATGTCGAACACGACGAGCCGCCGATTGCGCCGGTACACGGAGTCTTCCTGCACGCTGAAATCGAAGGTCAGCTCGCCGGCGGCGAGGAACAGCGCCTCCTTGAGTTCGCGCTGGTCCGAACGCGGCCCGCGTACCGACATCTCGACGCTCGCGCGGGCTGCGCGGGTCACGCCGTCGAGCGGCACGCGGCCCGAGAGCCGATGTACGGAGTCGATGTTCAGCCCGTGCTGGCCGATGATCCGGGTGACGCTGGCGAGCTGTTCGGCGCTGATCCCGTTCGCAAGCAGGGTCACGATGTAGCGGGACTTGCCCTGGTTCGCCACCCACTCGCGATAGTCGTCAGCGGTGACGCGCTCGAAACGCGCGCTGACGCCCATCCGCCGCGCGGTGTCGAGCAGTTCCGCGCGCACTTCCGCCTCGTGCCCGGCGGCGGCGATCTGCACGAGCATGCCGAGGTTCAGTTCCTCGTGAATGACCGCCTGCCCGATGTCGAGCACGCGTGCTTGATATCGGGCGAGCGTCGATGTCAACATGGCCATCAATCCGGGCTTGTCCTGCCCGGAGACGTTTACCAGAAGAATCTCGCCCGAGCCGGAATCCGCCACCCGCTACTCACCCGCCACGCACCCGACACTCACCTGCCAAAAGAGGCCGCTCTTTCGTTTTGACGCTACCGCCTCTCGCCCAGATCGTCAAACGCGCGCGTTCGGAACCCTGGGCATTCGGCTGGGTGAGTCTGGCGAGTTTCCTCGCCGCCACGCTCGCCGTCGCCGCACTCCTCGGCCACGCCCTCACGGACCGGGCCAACGCCCGCATGGACCGGCTCGGCGCAACGCTCGCGGAGATGACCGCATACCTCGGCGTTCCCGCCGTCCTGCAGCAGGACCGCATCGCCCTGGGCAACCTCGTGAACCGCGTCGCCGCGTTCGACGCAGTCGTCGGCTGCAGCGTGTACACCGTGGACGGTCGTACGCTGGCGTTCGCGGGCGCCGAATCGACCGCCCCCGGCACGCGGCACTACACCGCCCCGATCGCGGTGGAGGACACCCTCGCGGGATACGCCCGGGTGGTGCTGGACCGCGGCCGCTTCGACACCGGGACCGCCGACCTGCTGGCCGCTTCCTGGCCGCTCGCCCCGGCCGGCCTGGCGGTCGCCGGACTCGTGGTGTTGCTGCGCCGCCGCGCCATGCGGAGCGTGCCGGAACCCACTGCGGCGGCCAGCCCCGCGCAGGCGAGATTCGTCCTCGTCGCGAACCTCTTCAACCACGGCAGCCTGCGCGAGATGCGCAGGAAGTCCGTCCTCGCCCACGCCCTCGAGCAGGCGGCGGCGATCGCCGACCGACACGCGGGGCGCGCGCGGGCGCTCCCCGGCGCGCGCATCCTGATCGCCTTCGACGACCGTCCGGACGGCGAACGGTCCTTCGAAGTGCTGTCCGCCGCGATGGCCTTCGGACAGACCCTCGATGGGTCGCGACCGGGGGGGCACGCTCCGCCCGCGCCGAACTTCCGGTTCGGCCTGCACCTCGGCGAGGAACCCGACGCGGCGGGGGCTGCCGAGTCCGCGTGCGTATCGGACGCGGTGCTGCTCTCCGCCCTGGCTCCCGGCGGCCGGTTGGCGATCAGCCAGGATGTCTTCGAGCGGATCGAACGTCCCGAGCGCCTCGACCTCGACACCGCGTCCGACCTCTCGCAGGCCGCGCTGACCGGCACCACCCTCGGGCGTTGCCGGATCGTCCGCGGGGTCCGTCCCGAGCCGGGGCCGGCCGAGGTCACTTCCCGGCCGGCGTGACGGTCGGCGCCGAACGACCCTCGACTTCCAGGGACTCCACGCGCTGGAAGCCGCGGGGCAGCAGGCGGCCGCGCCGCCCCCGCTCGCCGATGTAGGCGGCGAGGTCGCGGAACCGCAACCGGAGATGCCGAGCGCCCGCGCGCACGATCAGGTGGTCGCTCTCCGCCAGGGCCACGGCGCCGACCATGCGTTCCTCGCCCGCCTTGTATGCGCGCGGCGGGACGTCGATCAGCTTGTTGCCCTTGCCGCGCGACAGCGCCGGGACTTCCGACGCCGGGAACACCAGCAGCCGTCCCTGGTCCGTGGCGGCCGCGATGTTCGTCTTGCCGGACGCGATGGAAGGCGGCAGCGCCGTACCCGAGTCCGGCACGTTGAGCGCGGACTTGCCCGCACGGTTTTTCGTCAGCAGGCCGTCGGCACGCGCGACGAAGCCGTAGCCCGCATCGGAAGCGAGCAGCAGCGTGGTGTCGCCGGTCGCCAGCACGGGTGCGACGAAACGTGCGCCTGCGGGGGGATTCAAGCGCCCGGTCAGCGGCTCGCCCTGTCCCCGGGAAGAAGGCAGCTCATGGGCCGCGACCGCATAGACCCTGCCCGTCGAGTCGAAGAAGAGGAGCGTGTCGTTGGTGCGGCCCCGGGCACAGGCCCCGAACGCATCCCCCGTGCGGTAGGAGAGCGCCTCGGGATCGACTGCGTGACCCTTCGCGGAGCGCACCCAGCCCTTCTCCGACAGGATGACCGTCACCGGCTCGTTGGAGATCAGGTCCTCCGGCGTGAAGGCGCGCGCCGGGGGGACACCGACCAGTTCGGAACGGCGATCGTCGCCGTATTTGTTCGCATCCTCCGTCAATTCCCGCTTGATGAGCGTCTTCATGCGGGCCGACGATTCGAGCGTGCGAGTGAGGTCGTCGCGCTCCGCCCCCAGGGCCGTCCGTTCCTCCTGCAGCCGGGTCTCCTCCAGCCGCGCGAGCTGCCGCAGCCGGAGGTCGAGGATCGCGGCGGCCTGCGCGCCCGTCAGTCCGAAACGTTCCATCAGCCGGGCCCGGGGGTCGTCCGCCTCCCGGATGATGCGGATCGCCTCGTCCAGGTTGACGTAGGCGATCAGCAGACCGTCGAGGATGTGCAGCCGGGCGTCGATGCGCTCCAACCGGAAGCTCAGCCGCCGACGGACGGTCTCCCGCCGGAACCGCAGCCACTCCGACAGCATCTCGACAAGACCCAGCACCCTGGGCTTCTGGTCCAGGCCGATCACGTTGAAGTTGACGCGGTAGCCGCGCTCCAGATCGGTGGACGCGAAGAGGTGGCTCATCAGCCGCTCCACGTCCACCCGGTTGGAGCGCGGCACCAGCACGAGCCGCGTGGGGGTCTCGTGATCCGACTCGTCGCGCAGGTCCACCAGCATCGGCAGCTTCCTGGCCTGCATCTGATCGGCGATCTGCTCGAGTACCTTCGCCGGCGACGCCTGGTAGGGCAGCGCCGTGATGACGATCTCCCCGTTCTCGACGACGTGGCGCGCCCGCGCCCGAACGGAACCGCGCCCGGTCCGGTACACCTCGAGGAGTTCCTCGCGGGGCGTGACGATGAGCGCCCGCGTCGGAAAGTCCGGGCCCTGGACGTGGTCCATGAGGTCGCCGGTGCTCGCCCGGGGCTGGTCCAGCAGGCGTATGCAGGCGCTGGCCACCTCGCGCAGGTTGTGCGGCAGGACGTCCGTGGCCATGCCGACCGCGATCCCCGTGCTGCCGTTCAGCAGCACGAACGGCACCCGGGCCGGGAGCAGGGTGGGCTCGTCGATCGTGCCGTCGAAGTTCGGCACGAAGTCCACCGTGCCCTGATCCACTTCCGACAGCAGCAGCTCGGCGAAGCGCGACAGCCGCGACTCCGTGTAGCGCATCGCCGCGAAGGACTTCGGATCGTCGGGGGCGCCCCAGTTGCCCTGCCCGTCGACGAGCGGATAGCGGAAGGAGAACGGCTGGGCCATCAGCACCATGGCCTCGTAGCACGCACTGTCGCCGTGGGGATGGAACTTGCCGAGCACGTCGCCGACCGTGCGCGCGGACTTGGCGAACTTGGCCGCCGCCGAGAGGCCGAGTTCCGACATCGCGTAGACGATGCGCCGCTGCACCGGCTTGAGACCGTCGCCGATATGCGGGAGCGCGCGGTCGTTGATGACATACATCGAGTAGTCGAGGTACGCCTTCTCCGTGTAGCGCCACAGGGGCAGCTCCTCGGCGCCGTTGCCGGGGCCGCCGTTGACGGGCGGGGGTCCGGCGCCTTCGGCCCCGCTCACCCGAGCACCGCCTGATCGCCCTTGCGTTCCAGCCAGTCGCGGCGGTCCGCCGCGCGTTTCCTCGCCAGCATCATGTCCATGACCTCCCGTGTCTTGTCCGCCGAGTCCATGGACAGGCGCACGAGGCGCCGCGTGTCGGGCGCCATGGTCGTTTCGCGCAGTTGGATCGGATTCATCTCCCCGAGGCCCTTGAAACGCTGCACCACGGGCTTGCCGCGTTTCTTCTCCGCGGCGATCCGGTCCAGCACGCCCTCCTTCTCCGCCTCGTCCAGCGCGTAGAAGACTTCCTTGCCCACGTCCACGCGGTACAGCGGCGGCATCGCGACGTGGACGTGACCCTCCTCCACCAGTGCAGGAAAGTGCCTGAGGAAGAGCGCACAAAGCAGCGTGGCGATGTGGGCGCCGTCGGAGTCCGCGTCCGCAAGGACGCAGATCTTGCCGTAGCGCAGGCCCGAGAGATCCCGCGAACCCGGCTCCACGCCGATGGCGAGCGAGATGTCGTGGACTTCCCGCGACGCCAGCACCTCCCCGGCATCCACCTCCCAGGTGTTGAGGATCTTGCCGCGCAGCGGCAGCACCGCCTGGAACTCCCGGTCGCGGGCCTGCTTGGCCGAGCCGCCGGCGGAGTCGCCCTCCACCAAGAACAGCTCCGAACGTCCCGCGTCCTGGCCGGAGCAGTCCGTCAGCTTGCCCGGCAGGGCCGGACCGGACGCGATCTTCTTGCGCGTAACCTTGCGGCTCGCCTGGGCACGCTTGTGCGCGTTGGCGATGGCGATTTCCGCGAGCCTCGAGCCCTCGGCGGGGTGCTCGTTCAACCAGAGACTGAAGGCGTCCTTGGCGACGCCGCCGATGAAGGTCGTCGCCTGCCGGGAGGACAGGCGCTCCTTGGTCTGGCCGCTGAACTGGGGATCGGCGATCTTGGCCGACAGCACATAGGAGCACCTGTCCCACAGGTCTTCCGCAACCAGTTTCAGGCCGCGCGGCACCAGGTCGCGGAACTCGCAGAACTCCTTCAGCGCCTCGATCAGCCCGCTGCGCAACCCGTTGACGTGCGTCCCGCCGAGCGGAGTCGGGATCAGGTTGACGTAGCTCTCCGCCACGAGGTCGCCCCCCTCGGGGCACCAGTGGAGCGCCCAGGCGACCGCCTCCCGGTTGCCTTCCGCCTCGTGCACGAACGGCGCCGCCGGGATGGGGTCGGAAGCGTCGCCGGCGTCGCCGAGGTATTGCGCCAGGCCTTCCTCGTAGTGCCAGGTCCAGCTCTCCGGAGACCCGGATGCGCGTTCCACGGACAGGCTGACGCGCAGGCCGGGACACAGCACCGCCTTGGCGCGCAGGACATGCCTGAGCTTCGAGAGACTCACCCGGGGAGCATCGAAATACTCCGTGTCGGGCAGGAAGGTGACCCGCGTCCCCGTGTTCCGCTTGCCGACGGCGTCCACCTTCTCGAGCGGCGCCATGCTGTAGCCGCGTTCGAACCGCTGGCGATACACGCCGCCGTCGCGCTTGACCTCGACCTCGAGCCACGTCGAGAGCGCGTTGACGACCGAGACGCCCACGCCGTGCAGACCGCCGGCAAAGCTGTAGTGCGCGTCGTCGAACTTGCCGCCGGAGTGCAGCTTCGTGAGGATCAGCTCGACCCCGGTCATCCGGTGTTCCGGGTGCATGTCCACCGGCATGCCACGGCCGTCGTCGACGACCTCGATCGCACCGTCCGCGCGCACCGTCACTTCGACTTGGCGGGCGTACCCCGCAAGCGCCTCGTCGACGGCGTTGTCGACGACCTCCTGGACGAGGTGATTGGGCCGTGCGGTATCCGTGTACATGCCGGGTCGCCGGCGCACGGGATCGAGCCCGGAGAGAACCTGTATGGATGCGGCGGAATAGGCGTTGGACATGGTCTCAGCGATGGTTGGAACCGAATCTCGCGCTCATGCCTCGCCAGCCGGCAAACGGGACACGCGGGTCTCGATCGCGCCGTTCTCGCGGAGCGTCAGCCAGCGGCAGCCGGGCGCGGCGTCGTCGAGGGCGAAGCGTTCCGAGCGGGGCGCGAACTGGAAGCAGGTCGACGGCGTCGCGAGGACGCGCAGGCCGCCGACCCGGCGATCGACCTCCTGGTGCACGTGCCCCCCGAGGTAGCCGCGCACCCGCTGGTGCGCGCCGAGCAGGGCGAGCAGCGCCTCCGCGTTCGCGATCCGGTGCGCGTCGAGCCAGGGCGCGCCGACGCGCACCGGGCAATGGTGACCGATCACGAGCGCGTGCCGGCCGGTCGAGGCCGGCGCCGACAGCGTCGCGCCGAGCCGGTGCAGTTCGTCGGGGTGCACGCATCCATCGACGCGCTCGTCGACGTGGGTGTCCACGCCGACCAGATCCCAGGCGCCGAGGCGAACCGGTTGCGTGGGGAGAATCCGCGCGAAGGGCGCGCCGAGATCGTGATTGCCCGGCACGCAGAGACACGGGCCCCGGAACCGGGAGCGGATGGTCTGCAGGAACCGGCGATACGTGCTCGGCTCCCCGACCTGCGCGAGATCGCCCGAAGCGATGACGGCGTCGGGAGTCGCTTCGCCGAATGCGTGATCCAGCACGGCGTCCAGGGTGTGCTGCGTGCGGACGCCGAGGAGCGCCTCCTCCGGATCCGGAAACAGGTGCGTGTCGGTGACCTGCAGTACCGTCCGCGTCATGCCGGCCCCGGCGGGAGGGATCGGGAGCGTTGGGGGCGGTCCCGAAGGCATCCAGGCTGCTGCAGCCGGTTGCCCTCGAGCATGTCAGACAAGAATGGACTGCTCGCTCGAGACGCCGTGCTCCAGGCAGACGCCGAGGAACTCTCCAAGGAAGCGGTTGACCTGGGCCTTCTCGTCCGGATGCCGCATGCGCGCGTTCGGATAGTCGTACACGGCGTGAAAGCCGCGCTGGTTCTGGTACTCAATGACTTCCGCGGCCTTCGCATCGTGGTAGATGCGGATCACGAGACGGGTCTCCGCCAGGCCCGGCACTTGTTGCGCGGGGCCCTGCCCGGAATCCTGTCCGGGGTCCTCCCCGGAGGTCCCCGAGTCCTGTCCGGCGGCCGGATGCCCATCCTGTACGATGCGCACGACCGTGGTGTACGGGCAGCGCTGGGCGACTTCGAAGCGGACGCGCGGTTCGCTCTCGCCGAGGCGCACGCTGAAAGTGCGCCGGTCGGTGTCCGAGAGGTCCGGGAGCAACCGCATCAGCCGCGCATAGTTCGCCTCGCACTCCGCGATGTGCGCGCTGAGGTCGATGACGTATCGTCGCTGTTTCACCGGCTCTCTCTTGCGGGCCTTTCTCTTGCGGGATTCTCTCTTGCCAGAACACCATCGTGAGCCAGCTATCCCCAACCCGGACCCATGGGGATTTAAACAGAGCGGGCCGACGAATAAAACGGCTTCCGGCGTACAAACTGCATGGCCAACCACGCAACGCTCGACAGGCAACGGACCGACAACCGAAACAGCGCCGCGCCCGACAGTCGCAAAAGCGACTTTGGTAGACTGCCCGCTCGCCCGAGGTCTCTCTCCCCAAGGTATTCGTGGACATGAAAAACAGGCTTTTCCAGGCGACCGTACCCACCGCAGTCGCCCTCGGGCTCGTCGCCTCCCTGACGCTGGGCCCGCCGGCCGCCGGCGACAGCATTGCGGAGCTCTACGAGGCCGCGAAGGCCAACGACCCGATCCTCGGTGGCATCTACGCGGGCTACCAATCGCGCAAGACGCAGGTGGTCCTCGCACGCTCGCAACTGCTGCCCAGCATCGAACTGAACGGGTCGAAGAACGAGAGCCGCCAGGAGCACTCGCTCGCCGAGAGTTTCGGCGGCGGGAGCGTCCAGGACAACTCGGGCAGCCAGCGCTGGTCCGTCGACCTGAACCAGACCGTGTTCGACGCGGACAAATGGTACCGCTTCCGCAGCGCGCAGGCGCAGGGCGCTCAGGCGGACCATGACCTCGCCAACGCCCAGCAGGACCTGGTCGTCCGCGTGGCGTCGGCCTATCTGAACGTGTTGCGGGCACAGGCCCTGCTCGAGGCGGCCCAGGCGGAGGAAGAGGCGGTATCCCGCCAGATGGAACAGGTGCAGCAGCGTTTCGACGTCGGTCTGGTGGCCATCACCGACGTGCTCGAATCCACCGCCGCCCACGACGCCGCCGTGGTCCGCCGCATCCAGGCGGAGGGGGACCATGACGTCTTCTTCGAGACGCTGCGCACGCTCACCGGCGTCGCGCACTCGGAGGTCGACCGGCTCGACAGCGCGCTGCCCATCGTCGACCCCGAGCCGATGGACGAGTCGGAGTGGGTCACCGCGGCCATGGCGTCCAACCCGACCGTCCTGTCGGCCCGGCAAGCCCTCAAGGCGGCGGAGCGCTCGCGGCGCGCGACCCTCGGCCGCCTGTTGCCAACGGTCGACCTGAGCGTTTCCCACGGTTCGTCGCAGCTCGACCAGGGCGGCTTGGGCTTCGCCCAGGAGAGCGAGGGGCAGACCTACGCCCTGCGCTTCAGCATGCCCCTGTTCCACCCCGCCATCCTCCCGGGAATCAGGGACCTCGGCTACCAGGTCGAACAGGCACGCCAGGGCGTGCTGGAGCGCGAGGTCACGGTAACCCGCGACACGCGCAACCTGTTCCGCGCCGTCGCCACGGACGTGGTTCGGGTGAAGGCTCGAATCCGCGCCATCAAGTCGGCCGAGTCCGCGCTCGAAGCCACCCAGACCGGCTACGAGGTCGGCACGCGCAACATCGTCGACGTGCTGCAGGCGCAGCAGCGGCTGTTCGCCTCCCAGTTCGACTACGCGGACTCCCGCTACAACTACGTGCTCGACCTGCTGCGACTCAAGCAGAGTTCCGGCACGCTGAACGAGTCTGACATCGCGCAGCTCTCCGCCTTCACCGACGCCGCGAACCCGGTGGTTCGCGTGACCACCCTGTCGGGGCGCTAGCGCGACCCGACGGTCGCACGTTGCACCAGGAGCCGTGACGATCGTGACTCCTGCGGCGCGGGCCGCGCCGTCAACTCAGCGATCTTTCCGGCGCTTCCGCTGCGAACAGACGCTCGCCCCGCGCGAGCGCCGCAAGCGGCACGACCTCCACGCGGTCCGCGAGCGGGAAACGATCGGAGCCCGGATAGACCACGGCCACGCGCGCGAGGCCGAGATCGGTCAAGGCATTGCGAATCGAGGGTGTCACGCGCGGCGCGTCCGCGAACTTGCACTCGACTCCGTAGAGGACATCGCCCCGGCGCAGTATCAGGTCGATCTCGGCTCCCTGGTGGGTGGCCCAGAAGAACGCTTCGTCATGCGACTCCACGGCGAGCACCTGCTCGACGACGAAGCCCTCCCAGGACGCCCCGACGCGGGGATGGGTCAGCAGTTCGCGCTCCGTCGCGATCCCGAGTAGCTGATGCAGCAGTCCTGGGTCCCGGACGTAGATCTTCGGGGCCTTTACCTGGCGTTTGCGCAGGTTTGCGAACCACGGCTGCAGTTGGCGCACCATCATGGCATCGGTGAGGATGTCCAGATAGCGCCGGACCAGGGCAGGACGAACTCCCAGCGCCCTGGCCGGCTCGGCGGCGTTCCAGGTCTGACCGTGGTAGTGCGCCAGCATCGTCCAGAATCGCCCCATCGCCGCCGCGGGCACCGTGATGCCCCACTGCGGAAGGTCCCGCTCCAGCAGCGTCTGGACGAACTCCCGACGCCACGCGACGCTGTCTTTCTCGCTCGCGGCAAGGTAGGAGCGGGGCGATCCCCCGCGTCGCCACAGTCTCGGCTGCGCGTCCGGATGCGCAGCCGCCGTCTCGCGCAGGGTGAAGCCGCCCAGGATCACACGTTCCACGCGGCCCGCAAGGCTCTCCGAACTCTGGCGAAGAAGTTGTCCCGACGCGCTGCCCAGCACCAGGAACCGCGCTGGGGCGGAAGCCCGGTCCACCAGCACGCGCAGGGCGGGAAACAGATCAGGCCGCAACTGCACCTCGTCGATGACGACCAGTCCACGCAAGGGGGACAGGGCGGTCATCGGTTCGTCGAGCCGCGCAAGACTCGCCGGCGCCTCGAGATCAAAGTAGTTGACGGACCCGGGATCCAGGAACTGCCGCGCCAGCGTCGTCTTGCCGGTTTGCCGCGGACCCGCCAGGACAACCACGGGCGCGCGGCGGAGGGCCGTGTCGATGGCATGATATGCGTCGCGGTCGATCACTCGTCGAGAGTACCATGAAAATAGTCTTCTTCGTGCTCTATTTTCATGGTAAAAGAGTCATGTGTTCGATTCACGATACAGTCGCTCGGTCGCACGCTCCGGCGATTACTCGGACATGGGGACTACCACGAGACCGACACATGCCGTACATGACCACACCGGAACGCGACGCTTTCCTCGACACCCGTGAAGTGCTGATGCGCATCGCGTGCGTGCGTCCCGACGGCAGCCCCCTCGTGACGCCGATCTGGTTCATCTGCCGGGACGCGGCCATCTGGTTCACGCCACGGGCGCAGTCCGAGTGGTTCGGCTGCCTGCGCGCGGACCCCAGGGTGTCGCTGTGCATCGACGAGGCGGCGCAACCCTACCGCAAGGTCGTCGTCGACGGGTCCGCGGAACTGGTCCACGACCTCGGGGAGGACGACGCCTGGCGCGACCTGTACCGCGAGACCGCGCGCCGCTACATCGACGACGACGCGGCGGAGAACTACATCCAGGCAACCATCGACCAGCCCCGGGGGCTCTATCGCGTCCGGCTGGCCGACGCCAGGGTACGGACCTGGCGCATGCCCGTCCCCGGAGAGGCCCCCGAAAGTATCTGGCACGATCGCTACTACGCGGAAGGGACGATGTACCGGCGGGAGTGACGCCCCGGGCTCACACGGTTTTTCTCCCCCCCACTGCGGTCCACAGCGAATTCTTGGGAGCGGGTTCTCGTTAGTCTCCAAGAGCCGGTGAGAAGGGCGCGCAAGCCACACATCGTCGGGCGAAAGTCCTATTGACACCGGTATCCGCCTGCCGCCAGAGTGCCCTATGGGCGACTGTCCGCCAAGCCCCCTACCTGCTCTCCTCGATCCGCCTGCCGCCGAGTCCTTGTCGGACGGCACTATTGCGCGTAGTCCAGCCAAAGCAAGGATTGCGCATGACGACGATGTTCATGGGAGACAGGACACTCAAGTGATTTATCCGCGTTCAGAGAAGGAACTGGCGACCTTGGCAGCGGCGCTGGCGCAGCCCAGCGCCAGCCTGACTTCGGCCGAGTTCGCGCTAGCGCGACCTGGCGGTCGCGGCCCATCCTCGCGGATGGGTGGAAGTTTCGCTGGCGCGAAACTTCTACGGGGCAAGCCCCTAGCCGAAACAGCCGGGAGCTACTCGTCGGAGCAGCTGGCCCCGATTCGTCTGGCTATCCGCCGAGGCGCTGACCCGCTAGGGGCGTCTTTCTGCCGCCTGCGGTCACCCAAAGTTCGTCGGACACACGGCGCCGTCTACACGCCGGCCGAAATCGTCTATGCCATGACGGAATGGGCTCGGGAGAACGGAACGCCCGTGCGCGTCGTCGACCCTGGCGCGGGGTCGGGACGATTCATGTTTGCAGCAGCGACGGCGTTCCCAG
This sequence comes from Pseudomonadales bacterium, assembly GCA_963664635.1. Classification (GTDB taxonomy): domain Bacteria; phylum Pseudomonadota; class Gammaproteobacteria; order Pseudomonadales; family Azotimanducaceae; genus VXNE01. Next base: position 5,166,447 of record OY761542.1, read on the forward strand.
AAGCCGAACTGGTCGCCATCGAGAGCGATCCCCTGGCGGCGCTAACGCTACGCGCCAATGCAAACGCTCTCGACGTGGTCGAGCGGCTAACGCTACGGGTCACCGACTATCGAGCGGTCGAATTGCCCACCGTCGAGGGTCAGACCCTGTTTCTGGGCAATCCACCGTATGTCCGCCATCACGGGATTTCTCCAGAGTGGAAGACCTGGTTCGCCAACACGGCCTCCGCGCGCGGGTTGAGGGCGAGCAAGTTGTCGGGTCTGCACGTCCACTTCTTTCTGAAGACGCTCCTGCTTGCGCAGCCGGGGGATTTCGGCGTTTTCGTCACGGCTGCGGAATGGCTTGACGTGAACTACGGAGCCCTTGTCCGGCAACTGCTCCTCGACGAACTGGGCGGTCAGGCCGTGCACGTGGTCGCTCCCGCGGCCATGCCGTTTGCCGAGGCGGCCACCACCGCGGCAATCTCCTGCTTCAAGGTCGGAAGCGTGCGCAGCGGTATCGCCCTGCGACCCGTAGAGGAAGTCGGTCAGCTTCGTCTGCTCAGGCCCGGAACGGAGATAGCAAGGGAAACCCTCAAGAAGACGCGGCGCTGGTCGCCGCTATTGCAGCCGACCGAGCCTGCTCCCTCCGAGTACATCGAACTTGGCGAAGTGTGCCGTGTGCATCGCGGTCAGGTGACGGGGTGCAACGCCGTCTGGATCGCCGGAGGTCAATCCGGTCCGTTGCCTGATGACGTCCTTGTGCCCACCGTTACCAAGGCGCGGGAGCTCTTCGACTCCGTCCCCCGCCTCGCGTCCGTCAACATGCTCCGGAGGGTGATCGACCTGCCCATCGACCTCGACCAACTCGAGGAAGACGATCGAACGCGGGTAGAGCGTTTCCTCGAATGGGCACGATCCAACGGCGCTCACAAGTCCTACATCGCTCGGAACCGACGCGCATGGTGGGCCGTCGGATTGCGGGATCCCGCGCCGATTCTTGCCACCTACATGGCTCGTAGGCCCCCGGCATTCGTGCGCAACCCGGTAGGGGCTCGTCATCTGAACATCGCCCACGGCATATATCCCCGCAATACCATCTCGGACGAAGTACTCGATGCGTTGGCCGCGTGGCTTCAGGACGAAGTCCGTACGTCTTCTGGACGAACCTATGCCGGCGGCCTGACGAAATTCGAGCCGAAGGAACTCGAGCGCGTCCGAATACCACCGTTGGAAGAACTGCATGAACGCGCCCGAGAGTTGGACACTGGACGAACTGACCCGCGACGCCGGCCGAGCCAAGGAGCTGTTCCGGCGGTCGCGACTCGATGAACCGCTCGCGCTCCATTCGGAGTTCTTCAACACATTCGCTGCCATTTTCGGCGGCATCATCGACCGACTACCCTCGCTCACGAGCCCGTCCGCCGAGTCGAACGCCTTGGCCGAACTGGTCGCGACCGCGGACGCGAAGACCGCTTTTCGATATCTCGCGGCGCCACCTGTTTCCGAAGACGACCTGAAGACGCTGGCCGAGACCACCCTTGCCCCGACAACGCTCCGCAGCGACCCCGAGCGGGTACGACGCGTGCGAGAGATCATCCTGCACGTCATTGATCCTCATCGCTTTCCGTGGGTTCGCGAGGGTCGGCGGCCGACCGATCATGAACGCACGCAAGCAATAGTGGCTTCCGCCGTGCTCGTTGCTGCCCGCAAGGTCGAAACCGCACGCCGGTCCGACGCGAAGCGCCTCCAGGAGGACGCGGTAAAGGACATGCTCCGCGAGATCGGGTTCGAGGAGGTACCGGCCCGGGACATGGCCCTCCTCGACGCGGCACCCGCGCCTGGCAGATTCTGCGGCGAGAGCAAGCTGGGGGACTCTCGTGCCGACCTTGTCGTCCGGCTTTACGACGGCCGGGTGATGCCCATTGAGTGCAAGACATCCAACAGCGCCGTCAACTCCTAAGAAACCTCTGATCAAGCCCATCCATGGGCTTGATCAGATCGCAAGACAAAACGCGGTTTCGTCTTGCTCGACAGATTCAATGGCTTACGCCATCGAATCTGGCGGCACATCCCTGTGCCGCGCTAGGGAAGCTCTTAATCAGAGCTTCCCTAGCAAGCGCGTCAACCACGAGGCCCTCGGCAAGGCTCGTGCCTGGATCACCGCCTTCGGCAGCCGACAAATCGTCCCGTGTGCCGTGCTAAGCGGCGTCTTCAACCCCAGCAATCTTGACTCTGCTCAGGCAGAGGGGCTGACGATCATCTGGAGCCACCGTTTGCAGGATCTCGCGGCCCACGTGAGCAACGACGGCAGAGTGACCGGCGGCCAATAGGGTCAAGGCAGAGTCCTCCGCGCGAAGGCTACAACCCCCGCCTCCAGTAGGGCGAGCAGCCGCTCGCTGGCGCCTCGGTTGGCCGCCACGACCCGGCGCGCCGCCCGCCCCTCGAGCTGCCGCTGCCCACGGTTGGCGAGCAAGTCCGCCGCGACAGACGCCAGGTCCCCGTCGCCCACCAGGTGCAGACAGCCCGCGTCCGCGAACCGGCCCGCTATCTCGGTCCAGTTGAACCGGTGGGGCCCCATCAACATCGGAATGCCATGGACGGCCGCCTCGATGGGGTTGTGGCCGCCCACCGGGACGAGACTGCCACAGAGTAGGGCGAGGTCCGCCATGCCATAGAGGGACAGCAACCGGCCCATCACGTCCGCGACCAGAACGTCGGCATCCGGCGCTGCCCCGCCGTCCACCGACAGGCGCGCGGTGCGCAGCCCGCGCTGCTGGGCGAGCGCAAGCACGCGGTCCGTACGTTCCGGATGGCGCGGCGCCAGGACCAGCAACAGGCCGGGGAAACGGCGCAGCAACGCCCGGTGCGCGTCCAGGACGATCTCGTCCTCGCCGGGATGCGTGGATCCCGCGATCCAGGCCTGGCGGTCCCCGGCCCATACCGCCCGAAGCCGGTTGACCTCTTCGTCGAGATCATCCGGGACCGCGAGGTCGAACTTGACGCTGCCAGTGACCACCACCTGGTCCGGCGCGGCGCCGAGGGCCTCGAAACGGCGCGCCGTGTCCTCGTACTGGCAGATGACCTGGTCGAGCTGTCCGAGGACGCTTCGGGTCAGCGTCGCCACCCGCCCGTAACCCCGCGCCGAACGCTCGGAGAGCCGGGCGTTGATCAGCGACACCGAGGCGCCGACTGCAGCCGTGCGCCCGATGAGGTTCGGCCAGAGCTCCGTCTCCATCAGGACCAGCGCCCGTGGTCGCACCCGGCGCACGAATCGCCGCACCGCCCAGGGGAAATCGTAGGGCGCGTAACAGTGGTCGACGATGTCGCCGAGGCGTTCGACCACCTGCGCGCTGCCGGCCGGCGTCATGGTCGTGACCAGAAAGCGCGCCTCCGGCAGTTTCGACTTGAGCGCCCGGATAACCGGAGCGGCCCCGATGGCCTCGCCCGCGGAAACGGTGTGAAACCACACGACGTCCTCGCCGACCTCCGCCGGCACCCGCCCGAACCGCTCCCCCCGGCGCTGCGCGTACGCCGGCTCACGGCGCGCCCGGACGAAGAGCCGCAGCCAAACGAAAGGCAGGGCCAGGCAGAGCAGGACGTTGTAGGCGAAGCGCAACAGCATGCGGCGCTTATACTTTCTGGCTCTCCGTGGCTCAACGGGCGCTGCCAATCTCGATGCGGACAATCAAGGTCGATGTGGCGATCGCGGGGGGCGGCATCGCCGGCCTCTGGATCGCGAACCTGCTCCTGCGTCGGGGCCACGACGTGGCCGTCTGCGATCCCGGCCGCACGGCCGGCGTGCAGACCCTGGCATCCCAGGGACTCATACACGGCGGCATCAAGTACGCCCTGCGCGGCCGTCCGGAGGCTACCTTCGATGCCCTGCGCGACATGCCCGGGCGCTGGCGACGCTGCCTCGACGGCGACGGGGAGATAGACCTCCGGGCCGTGCGCGTCCTCTCCGACACCTGCCACCTGTGGTCCCGGGACGCCCTGGCGGCGCGGCTTGCGGGGTTTCTTGCGAGTCGGGTCATGCACGGGCGCACGACGCGGGTCCCCCGTAGCGCGTATCCGCCCGCGTTCGCCGGGCAGGCGGGGAGCCTGTATCGCCTCGACGACTTCGCCATCGACGTCGTCACCCTCCGCCGATGCCTCGCCGAGGGCCTTGGCGACCGCCTGATAACGACGGAGGTGTCGCCCGACGGAGTCCTCTGCCGGGAGGGGCGGATCGCGGGTTTTCGGACCACGGAGTGCACGGTCGAAGCCGAACGGTTCGTCCTCGCCGCGGGCGCCGGAAACGCGGCCTTGGCGGAGGCCGCGGGGTTCAATACGCAGATGCAGCGCCGACCCCTTAAGCAGGTCCTGGTACACAGCCCGGCGCCCGAACCCCTGTTCGCGCACTGCATCGCCGGCCTCGCGCCCGATCCCGCCCTGACCGTGACCACGCGCCCCGGGTACCACTATATCGGCGGCGCGCTCGGCCTCGACGGCGTCCGGCGCACGGACGCGGAGCAGGTCGCCGCCGCGCGCCGTGAACTCAAGACATTCCTGCCATGGATAGACTGGGACGCCAGGCGCTTCGAGACGCTCCTCGTCGACCGTGCCGAACCCGCGCAGTCCGGCGGGCAGCGACCGGACCAGGCGTTCGTCACCTCGCACGGCAACGCGCTCCTGGTCTGGCCGGTCAAGCTCTCGCTGGCCCCCGACCTAGGCGACCGGGTCCTGCGCGCCCTAGCGCCATGACGGTGCCTCGGCGCGTGCTCGGTGCCACCGGGATCGAGGTCTCCGCGGTGGGCCTCGGCACCGTCAAGCTCGGCCGCAACGCCGCCCTGTCCATCGCGCCCTTCGACATTCCGAGTACCCGCGCCGTCCGTCTCCTCATCGACCGCGCACGGGAACTCGGCGTCAACCTGCTCGACACGGCGCCGGCATACGGCGAGAGCGAGACGCGGCTCGGGCAACTGCTGCGCGGCACGCGGGAACGGTGGGTGCTCTGCACCAAGGCCGGAGAAACCTTCGACGGCACGCGCTCACGCCACGACTTCACGCCCCGGGCCATCCGGCGCAGCGTCGAGGCATCACTGCGGCGCCTGCGGACCGACTACCTCGACGTCGTGCTCATCCACTCGGACGGCCGCGATGTCGAGATCCTGCGCCAGTGCGGCGCCCTCGAGGAGCTCGACGCCCTGAAACGGGCCGGCAAGGTCCGCGCGTCGGGCTTCTCGCACAAGACCGAGGAAGGCGGACGCCTCGCGCTCTCCCGCTGCGACGTGCTCATGTCCGCGCTCAGCTTCGCGGACCGGCGCCAGCTCGGCGTCATCCGCGAAGCCGGCGCGAACGGCGTCGGCGTGCTGATCAAGAAAGCGTTGGACAGCGGGACGGCGGCGCCGGCGAGCCTGCGCTACGTGGCCGCACGACCGGGCGTGTCCAGCGTCGTCCTCGGAACCCTCGACCCGGACCACCTCGAGGCCGATATCGCGGCTGCGGGATTCGGGTAACCTCTCGCGCAATGCGCCCGAATCCCGCCAACGAGACCGACCCGCTCGACGATCCCGCGTCCGAACTGACCGGGCTCACCGTACACCGGCCGACGGCGGTCGGATGGGACGAGCGCACGCCGCCCAACGAGACCCTGGACGCGGACGGCAACCCCAATCCGGCCGAGCGCGGGTTCGGCGTAGCCGATCCCCGGGCGCCGCGCCGCCGCGTGCCGGACGACCCGGAGGTGGTTGCCCTGCGGCGGTACCTGCGCGAGAACTCCGGCATGCCGGGGCTCGAGATCTGCACACCCGACGAGGTGGACCGCGCCGCGCGGATCTTCCATCGCGACGGCTTCGTCGTGGTCGGGGACCTGCTCGATGCGCAACGCCTCGCCCGCTTTCGCGACGGCTGCGTGCGGGCGCTGCGCGACATCCTGACGCCCGCCGGGCGCGACGGCCGCAAGTACCAGACCGAGACCGGGCGCCTGCCGCACCGCTACAGCTACGGCACGAGCTCCGCGTCCCGCCAGATGATGCACGACCCCGCCTGGGCGGCGATGATCGACCTGCCAACCACCGCCCCCATCCTCGACGCCATCTTCGGGACCCCCGAATACCTGGTCTGGGGCGGGGGCGGCGACGTGTGCCTGCCGGGAGCGATCGAATACCAGCATCTGCACCGCGACTTCCAGGAGAACCACACCCTCTCCGAGGCAAGGCTTGCCCAGGCGCGGGCGCTCGGCGTCCCCTTCGAGACCATGCCCGGCTCGAGCGAACCGGACCTCCCCACCCAGAGCCTGATCTTGGAGCGGACGCCGATGTTCGTGACGATCAACTTCACCATGAGCGACCTGACCTGGGAGAACGGGCCGATCCGGCAGATTCCCGGCACCCATGCCACGCGGCAGTCGCCACCCACGCCGGAGGAGGAGCCCGAGTGGATGCGCCTCTCCACCCTGGTCGGCGCCCCGGCGGGTTCCGGGATCTTCCGCGACAACCGCGCCTGGCACGGAGCCACGCCAAACCTGAGCCGCGAAGTGCGCGCGCTGCCCAACATCGAGTACGTCGCGCCCTGGACGCCCGGGTCTTCGTTCAGGCCCTCCATGCCGCATGAAGTCTGGGAGTCCCTCTCACCGCGCGCCCGGCGCATGACGCGTCTCATCAAGGCCGACGCCGGGACGTGGCCCGCCGGGGCCGGCGTGGCGCACCCCCTGGCCAGCGAACGCAAGCGGGCGCGCGAGCGCATGCGGCACGACCGCGGCGCGCCGGCACCCGTCGGCGCCGGGGAACGGGTCAGGCGGACTTGATGCGGTCGACGATCGAGGTCGTCGAACAGTCTTCGAGCAGGCCGAGCACCCGTACCTCTCCACCCCACGCCTGCACCAGGTCCGCGCCCACCACCGCGCCCGGGGCATAGTCGCCGCCTTTCACCAGCACGTCCGGCCGGACCGCCTCGAGCAGGGTCTCCGGCGTGTCCTCCGAGAACGGCGTCACCCAATCGACCGAGGAGAGTCCCTCCAGCACGCGCATGCGCCGCTCCAGCGCGTTCACGGGCCGGCCAGGTCCTTTCAGGCGGGCCGCCGACGCGTCGTCGTTGACCGCGACGACGAGCCGGTCCCCCAGTTCGCGGGCCTCCTCCAGGTAGCCCACGTGACCGGCGTGCAGGATGTCGAAGCAGCCGTTGGTGAAGACGATCCTCTCGCCCCGGCCCCGGGCCAGGCGTACCGCCGCGAGCAGTTGTTCCCGGGTCAGGACACCCTCGTCCGGGCGCTCCGCATGGGCGATCGCCTGGTTGATCTCCGGTGCGGTGACCGCCGAGGTGCCCATTCTCGCGCAGACGAGTCCCGCGGCCAGGTTGGCCACCCGTGCGCTCGCCACGGCGTCCCACCCGAGACCGAGACCCACCGCCAGCGCCGCCGCCACGGTGTCGCCGGCCCCGGTGCGGTCATACACCTCGACATCGCTCGCCGGCAGGTGACGGATCAGACCGTCGCGCCCGACCACCGTGGAGCCCTCGCCGCCCCGCGTCACGACCAGCGTCGCGATGTCCACGCGGCGCAGCAGCGCGACGGCCCTGTCCGCGAAGTCCGCCTCGTTGGCCCATACCCCCGCGGCGCGTTCGAACTCGCTGCGGTTGGGCTTGAGCACCTCGGCGCCCGCGTAGCGGCCGAAGTCCTTGTGCTTGGGATCCACCACGACACGGACGCCCGCGCGCCGGGCCGCCGCGACCAGGGTCTCCGGGCGGTCCACGGCACCCTTGTCGTAGTCCTCGATCACGAGCACGTCCACCGACCCGAGCCGGTCCTCGACCCGCGCGGCGACCGCCGCGCCCGCCGCGGCGGGCAACCGCTCCTCGAAGTCGGCGCGGATCAACTGGTGGCGCTGGCTGACGACGCGCAGCTTGCGCGTGGTCTCCCAGTCCGGGACCTCGACCAGGTCGCATATCACGCCGGCCGCTTCGAGCGTCGCACGCATGCGCCCGGCCGCCGCGTCCCGGCCCACGGCGCCGACGAGGGTGCAGCCGGCGCCGATCGCCACGACGTTCAGCGCAACGTTGGCGGCGCCGCCGGGCCGGTCCTCTTCCGCCACGACGTCGACGACCGGCACCGGGGCTTCCTGGGAGATGCGCGCGGCCTCCCCGAACCAGTACCGGTCGACCATGACGTCCCCCACGACGAGGATGCGGGTCGGCGATACCGGGGGAAGCATGCGGGCCATGCCCCGATGGTAGCGGAAGCGCGACGCTCCCGGTGGCCGCAAAGCGGCGGCCGCAAAACGGGTACAGTTCCCGGCCATGGCAGTCCCGGCTTCACGACTGGCCGCGCCGCGTCACTGGCCGACCTGGCTCGGCGTCGGGATGGCCTGGCTCGCGTGCCGACTCCCCGTGCGCTGGCAGGCCGCCGCGGGCCGGTCCCTCGGGTGGCTCGCCTGGCGTCTGGGGGGCCGTCGCCGACGCATCGCCGAGGTGAACATCGACCTGTGCTTCCCGGAACTGTCCGGCCGGGAACGCGCCGGGCTCGTGCGCCGGACCTTCCTGGCTTCGGGTATCGGGGTGATGGAAACGATCCACGCCTGGCTGGGCCGCGTCGACACGGTCTCCGACCGGCTGCAGTGCCACGGTCTGGAGATCCTGCTCGAGGCGCGGGCCGAGGGCCGCGGCGTCGTCCTCGCCGGCGCTCACTTCGTGACGCTCGACCTCACCGGCGCCCTCCTCGCGGCGCGGGCGCCGTTCGACGTCGTCTATCGCGGCCACCGCAATCCCGTCATCGAATGGGTCATGGTCCGCGGGCGCAAGCGGCACTACGGAGCGGTCATCGAGCGCCAGGACCTGCGCCGGGCGGCGCGCCGCCTGCGTGAAGGACGCGTGTTGTGGTACGCGGCGGACCAGGACTACGGACGCCGCCACTCCGTCTTCGCTCCGCTGTTCGGACAGCCCGCGGCGACCGTCGTCGCGACCGCGCGGCTGGCGCGCATGAGCGGCGCGCCCGTGGTCTTCTACAGCCACTTCCGCGATGAGGACACCCGTACCTGGTCGGTGCGCTTCGAGCGGGTCCGGAACTTTCCGAGCGGCGATGACGAGGCGGATGCCGCGAGCCTCAACGCCATCCTTGAGTCCGAGATTCGACGCCACCCCGAGCAGTACCTCTGGGTGCACCGCCGCTTCAAGACCCGGCCCGACGGCCTCGCGTCACCCTACGGGATCCGGGGACGCCGGCGGAAGCGGCGGAAGCGACGCCCGGCGACGCCCTGAAGCGCTCGCCCCGCGCTACGGGGGAGCAGCCGGCCGGGCGCCGTCCCAGAGTTCATCCAGGAAGACGGCCCACGGCAGTATGCGAATGCCGTCCACTGCCCTGGGCACCGTCTCCATGGACACCACGACGTACCTCTCGAACAGCCCTTCTTCCCGCAGTGCCCGGATGCCCCGCAGATCCCGCGCTCCCACCACCCGCTTGGCCTTCACATCCACGGCCGTGTCGGCGAACACGAAGTCGACTTCGAACTGCGACCGCGACCGCCAGTAACGCGGCGTATCGAGCAGGCGGTAGTCGCAGAACGCCTTGATCTCCTGAAAGACGAAGCTCTCGAACGCGTTGCCGTACTCCGGGGTGCCCGGCGCCAGCCCACTGCGCCCCTGCAGGTACCGTGCGACGCCGATGTCGAAGAGGTAGTACTTCGCGGTCTGGATGGCCTTGCGCCTGACGCTGTCCGTGAACGCGGGCACCTCGTGGGCGAGCAGCGTGTGGCGCAGCACCTCGTAGTATTCCCGGACGGTGGACACGGGGACCTGCGCGTCGCTCGCCATGTTCGTGAAGTTGACCATCTCGCCGTGAGCAAGTGCGGCGACCTCGAGAAAGCGGCTGAAGGCGCCCACGTTGCGGACGACCGCCTCCGCGGCGATCTCTTCTCCGAGATAGTCGCCGGCGTATGCGGCGAGATCCTCACGCGGAGCGTCGGAGAAGTAGATCGGGGGCAGCATGCCGTATTCGAGTGCCCGATCGAGGTCGAAACGCGACCCGAGTTCGGCGCGCACGAAGGGATGCAGCGTCCTCGATCGCGCACGCCCACCGAGCAGGTTCACGCCCTTGCGGCGCAGCGTGCGGGCGCTCGAGCCCGTCAGGAGGAACCGGATCCCGTGTTCCTCCATCATGAGCTGCACTTCGTTGAGGAGCTCCGGCATCTTCTGAATCTCGTCGATGACCAGGAACTTCGTGTCTGCCTCGAGCGCCTGTCGAATCAGCGCGGGGTTGCGTGACAGGCGCAGGAAGAGCTCCCGGTCGAGCAGGTTGTATACGCGCGCGTCGCCGAGTTGCTGTCGGATCAACGTCGACTTGCCCGTCTGGCGCGGCCCGAAGAGAAAACAGGATCGGCGCGCAACCAACCGCCGCATGTCGAGAAGGCGGGGTATCGTCGCTTCCGGCATATTCAAATTCGCGGCCTTGTTGTCAGTCATCATGATAACTAGCGATATAGCTGTCAATCAGACCATCCCCGCCCATCCTCGCCGCCGCGCTCTTTCGCGTGCCGGTGGTTTTGGGCAGACTGAACGCTACCGCCGGAACGCCAACGGCACACCGACGCCCGGGGCCGTCGAACCAACCAGGGAGAACGCCTGCATGTTGAGATTCGCCGAAGAGGTCATGCTGCTCCTCCTGCACGACGAGAACGGCAAGTTCACGCGCGTGCCGGACTGGTCGCTCCGCTATGCCCTGGGTGGCAGTGTCCTGATGGATCTCGAACTGGAAAATCGCGTCGACACGGATCTCGAGAAGCTGATCCTCGTCGATCCCACGCCCGTGGGCGACAGCCTCCTCGATCCCACCCTGGCGGAAATCGCGGCAGCGCCGGAGAGCCACGACGCCCGGTACTGGGTCGAGCGCGCCGCCGGGCGGGCCGACGACATCCGGGAAGACGCCCTTGCCCGCCTCGTCGAGAAGGAGATCCTCACGCAGCGCGAGGACCGCTTCCTGTGGGCCTTCCGCTCGCGCCGTTATCCCATCGTCGACGGCAAGGCCGAACGGGAAGTGAAGCTCCGGATCATGGGCGTGCTGTTCAGCGACGACCTGCCCGACCCGCGCGACTTCGTGATCATCTGCCTCGCGCAGGCTTGCGGCATCTTCAAGAGCATGCTCTCCCCCCGGGAACTCGACGGCGTCGCGGCGCGCATCGAGCAGATGCGGCGCATGGACCTCATTGGGCAGGCCGTGTCGAACGCGATCTGGGACATCGAGTCGTCCCTCGCCATGGCCGTGCAGCCGCACGCGTTCTGAGGGGATCCGCGGCTCGCGGCGCCCCCGCCGGGTCCGGCCCGCCCGGGAGATGCGCGTGACCAGGCTCCTCCGCGACCGGGCGCGAACGGCGGACCTCCTCGTCCTGCTCGCCTTCGTCGCGGTCCTCACCGCGCCGATGCCGAGCATCCCGCGCCTCGTCACCTACGTACTGGGCGTGGTCGCGCTGTGCAGCCCCGCCTGGTGGCACGCGGCGGCCGGCGTTCGCCTTGCGTGGTGCGCGGCCGCGCTGCTCGTGTACCTCGTCCTGACGAGCTTCTGGTCGCAGGGCGTCGACGCCTCCGGCCTTGCCAGGATCGGCGTTCGGGCGCTGGTGCTCGGCTGCTTCGTCGTCGCACTGGCCGAGTGCGTCCGCCGCACGGACGTACACGACCGCATCGGCCGCTGGTTCGCGGTCATCGGCGGCGGCGTCGCCGTGGCGGCGATCGCGGGCTTCCTGATCGAGTTCCCGCCGGAAGGACGGTTGCACGGTCTCGGCCGCGTGCACAACTCGGTGACCGCCGCCCAGGCGTTCACCGTGGTCGCGCTCTTCGCGCTGGACTCGACCCTGCGCGCTCCGTCGGCGCGCTGGCGGGCGCTCGCGGGGTTCAGCGCGCTCGCCGCCGCCCTGGCCGTGGCGCTGGCGGGAACCCGGGCCGCCTGGGCCGCGCTGCCCCTCGGATGCGCCGCGCTGCTGCTCGCCCACCGGACCTCCTCGCCCGCCCGGTTCGTCGCCACGCTCGGCGCCGGCGCCGCCGCGCTGGCCCTGGTCGCCGCCGTGCTCGCCACGAGCGAACCGACCCGGGACTTCGTCCTGCCCCGCGGCGACAGCTTCCGCCTCACGATCTGGGAGTCCGTCGTCGCGGACGCGGCCCGGCAGGGACTCTGGTTCGGCCGCGGCATCCTCACGCCGGACGACACCGTCGCGGAGGGACTCACCTTCCGACACGCCCACAGCATGTACCTCGCCGTCTTCCTTCACGGCGGCATCGCGGCGGGCGCCCTCTTCGCGGTCACCCTCGGCGGCACCGCCGTTGCGCTCGTGCGCCGCCTGCCGGTCCCGGACGCGCGCCTCGCCCTCGCCCTGCTCGCCGCCGGCGCCGTGTTCTGGCTCACCGACGGACGGACGCTCGTGGACCGCGTCGGGGTGCACTGGTGGCTCTTCTGGACGCCGTTGGCGACGGCCATCGGCATCGCGACGCGGGACGGACGCGAACCCGCGCCCCGCAAGTGAACGGGCGTTCGCGCCGTGCGAGAATTTGCCCACCATGCCGATGCGGCGGCCAAGCCCTTGCGCGCAGCTATCGGAGTTTCAGGACGGGGACCGCGTGATGCTCGATGGTAGGGCGGCCCTGCTCGACGCGTTGCGGCTCGGGGAGAGCTCGATTCTGGAGTACAAGGAGGTGCGCTTCTCCGGCAAGCGCGTCACGGCGCCCAAGCGCGATGATCTCGCCGATACGTTGGCCTCGTTCGCCAACGCACGCGGGGGGGTGTTCGTACTCGGTGTCGAGGACGGAACGCACGAGGTTGTGGGAATCCCAATGGAGCGTTTGGATGCCGTGACCCAACTCGTCCGCAATATCTGTGCGGACTCCATCGAGCCTCCCCTCGAGAGCGTGTTCGTGGATCGACGCTGGCTGCCGTCCGCGGACGGTGAGGAACTGGCCGTCGTTCGCATAGACGTGCCCCGCAGTCTCTTCGTGCACCGGAGCCCGGGCGGATACGTGCACCGGTTCGCCGACTCCACCCGCCGGATGTCCCCGGAGTTCCTCGCGCGCCTGTTCCAGCAGCGCAGCCAGACGCGACTCATCCGTTTCGACGAACAGGCCGTCGCTCACGCCCACATCGAAGACCTGAATTCGGACCTGATCGAACCGCTGCGCACCCCTCGGTCCGATCCGGACGCGGCGACGTTTCTCGCCAAACTCGGCATGGCGCGCATGGACGAGGGGGGCCTGGCAAGACCGACGGTCGCGGGCCTGTTGATGGCCACCGACGACCCGCGCCGGTGGCTGCCGAACGCATACGTCCAGGCCGTGGCATACCGCGGCAACGCAATCCGGGCAGGTGCGGCAGGCTCATACCAACTCGACGCCCACGACGTAACGGGACCGCTACACCACCAGATCGTCGGCGCCTGTCGCTTCGTCGCACGCAACATGCGCATCGCGGCGACCAAGGATCAAGGACGCATCGATCGTCCGCAGTACGACATGACGGCGGTGTTTGAAGCCGTCGTGAACGCCGTGGCCCATCGCGACTACTCGGTGCACGGGTCCAAGATCCGGTTGCGGCTGTTCGACGAGCGGCTGGAGCTCTACTCCCCTGGCGCGATCCCAAACTCCCTGACCATCGACAGCCTGCGATACCGTCAGTCCGCACGCAACGAGGCGCTCTGCAGCCTGCTTGCCAAGTGCCCCATTCCGGACGAGGCCTGGCTGACCACGGGCCGCAGGAACATCATGGAGAAGCGCGGCGAGGGCGTGCCCATCATCCTCGAGAACAGCACCGAACTCGCTGGCCGGGAGCCCGAGTACCGTCTGCTCGACGACGCGGAACTGTTGCTCACCATTCACGCCGCGGTCCCGTGAGGGCGCCGGCCTCGGCCAGCGAGGCGTCTCCGGCTCGGTCGTGACGCTCTCCCGACGGGTCACCCCTTGGTGACGAGCACGTCCTCCATCACCAAGTACTCGAGGTCGCAGCCGAGAAACATCGTGAGGGCGTCGTCCGGCGTACACACGATCGGCTCCCCGCGGCGATTGAGCGAGGTGTTGAGGACGGCCGCATTGCCGGTGCGGGCCTCGAGCGCCTCGATGAGGTCGTAGTAACGCGGATTCCAGCGCCGTTCCACCACCTGCACGCGCGCCGTCCCGTCGGCATGCACCACTTCCGGAATGCGCTTCCTCCAGGACTCCGTCACGTCGAACGTCACCGTCATGAACGGCGCGGGGTGATCCGTGCCGATGATCTCGGGCGCCACGCGATCGAGGATCGACGGACAGAACGGGCGCCAGCGCTCCCGGTACTTGATCTGGGCGTTGATGCGGTCCGCGATGCCGGCGATGCTCGGGCATCCCAGGATGCTGCGCGCACCGAGCGCGCGGGGCCCGAATTCCATCCGCCCGTGGAACCAAGCGACCGGATGCCCCGCCGCCAGGAGGTCCGCGGTGGCCTCGACCGCGTTCGGGAGCGTGCGCCAGGCAATGCCGGACCGCCCCCGCGCCGCCCGCTCGCACGCCCGCGTGTCGAAGGCCGGGCCAAGGAAGACGTGCTCCATTCTGCCCAGCCGGTCCCCATGTTCGGCTGCCACGTACGTCGCCGCACCGAGCGCCGTGCCGGAATCCCCCGCCGCCGGCTGCACGAACAGCGCCTCGACGTCCGGGCGCGCCAGAATGCGCTGGTTCAGCTTGACGTTGAGCGCGCCGCCCCCCGCCAGGACGAGGCGTCCCGTCTCCGCCAGCACGTCGGCCAGCCACGCGTCGATCAACGCGAGACAGCGCTCCTCGTACAGCTTCTGCATCGCCGCGGCGTAGTGCACGTACGGTTCGTCCGCCGCGTCGCCCCGGCGCGGCGGGCCGAGCCAGCGGACCAGGGCGCGCCCGAAGTAGCGACCGCGGCCGTCTTCCCGGTAGCGACGCAGTCCGACGGTGTTGACCAGCCGTGTATTGACGCGGAAGCCGCGGCGCGTCCGACGCACGAGCGGGGACAGGTCGAACGCATCCGGCCGTCCGTAGGGGGCCATGCCCATGACCTTGTATTCGCCATCGAGCATGTCGAAGCCCAGGTACTCGGTCATCGCCCCATAGGCGCCGGGCAGCGAATCGGGATCGTGGAACTCCTTGCGGCCGTGGATGCGGCCGTGCTCCCCGTATCCGAGGAACGTGGTCGCGTACTCGCCCTTGCCGTCGATACTGAGGATCGCAGTCCTCTCGTCGAACCCGCTCAAGTGGTATGCGCTCGAGGCATGGGCGAGGTGATGGAGCACGGGGCGGAAAGCCGCGCGGTCCCAGTCGATGCCGAGGGTCCGCCCCGCTTCCAGCACCCGGCCCCGGTTGCGGCGAAAGCGGCGGTTGCCGTTGAACAGCGCGTCGAGGGCACGATCCGGGGCGTACCAGTGCCGGGCCGCGTAGTGCCAACGCCCGCCGCCCAGGAGACTGACCGGAGCGTAGGGAAAGGCGACCGCGTCGACCTCGTGCGGGCGCACGCCGGCCGCGGCGAGGCAGTAGCGCGCGGACTCGATGGGCATCCTCCCCTGCGCGTGCTTCTCGCGCACGAAGCGTTCTTCTTCAGCGGCCGCAGCGATCTCCCCGTCCACCAGCAGCGCCGCCGACGGGTCGTGGCCGAGCGCGCCCGAAAGCCCGAGGACGATCACGCCGCGGCGCCCCGGCCGGCGAGCGCCGCGGCGAACCGATCCGCGACCCGCCCCTCCCAGTTCGCCAGGAATCGCCGCTGGTCGCCCGCGATCTCGCGCGCCAAGCGCGCCGGGCGCAGCGCATCGAGATCGACGAGGGACACCGTCCCGCGCGCGACGACGAAGTTGGCGGCCTTGGTGTCCCTGTGGGTGAGACCTTCACGCGCCAGCGCCTCGAACAGACGTCCGACGGCACCGGCCGTCGCCTCGTCGAGACCGTGGCGGGCGACGTGCTCGTCGAGGGGCACCCCACCGAGATCCTCGAGAACGAGATACGCCGGGCCGCGGCCGCGCGGGATCACCACCGCCAGGGGCCGCGCCGTGGCGATCATCCGAAAGCACAGCCGATGTCCGTTTACCCACGCCCGGCGCGCCCGCCGCGTCTTGGCGTTGTAGCGCTTCACGACATAGCGCCGCTCTCCCGCCGCGACCCGGACGACGGTCGAGGTATTGCCGTCCTTCAGTCGCGCAGCCGCATTGACCACCGTGTCCGGAGACCTGAGCACGCGCTCGAGCTCCGGGCACATCGCGGCCCTCTCGTACACCACCGCCCGGTCATCGTGGCGCCGCACGTCGAACTGCGTGCAGGGGCGCAGCGTCTTGGCGAGGAAGCGGCGCACGCGGCGGCGCTGCCGGCGAGCGGTCGACACGTGCAGATGTGCGCATTCCCCCTCGTCCGCCCCCCAGTTCCTCGCGTCACAGTACTGGCGATAGCTCCGCTCCACGGCCGCGGGGTCCGCGTCGAGCGTGGCGAGCTGCAGTGCGAGCGCGGCAAGCCCTCCGCGGCGGCCCATGCGCCGTGCGCGCACCCCGTCGCCGTCGATCACGAAGACGCGGTCCCCCGCCGCCTCCGCCGACGCCTCCCTCGCCACCACGAAGTTGCCGGGGTGCGGATCGGTCTGGACAACGCCCGCGGCGTGCAGCGTGGCATTCAGCGCGACAATGGCGTCCGCGTCACCGCGGTCCGCCGGACGCCCGGACAACCAATCGACGGCAATCCACCAGCCCTCCTCGAAGCGCCCGTCGGCGACGTTTCCGGGCACCGGTACCCCTGCCCGCGCAATGCGCGACAGGCCGCGCTGCTCGCGCCGAAAGCGGCGTCGCGCCCCGCTTCCGAAAAACAGCTTCACCGCCACTTGCCGTCCATCGAGGCGGCCACGGGCGACCAGGCGCCGCCCCGGTAGGTGTCGCAGGATCTCCAGGCATTCGATCGCGACGGACCGTTCGCCGGCCCGCCCGTCGACCGCGAACGGCGCCGCTCGGGCTTCGACCCCGCTCATGGGGCCGGAGGTCGGCGTCTGGCTCCGGGCGCGATCCCGCGTTCGACCGCTTTCTTCAGCAGCCGCCCGGCACGCCGGTCCACGCGGCGCCAGAGGCGCGGATCCCTGCGCAGCGCCTCTCGCAACGGCAGGCCCGTGTATCGCGCCACGAAGCGACACCGGTCCGCTCGCGACAGTTCCAGGTGCAGCGTCGAGAAGCGCAGTGCCGCAAGATCGCGCAGCACCCAGCGGCGGGGCGTACGTGACCGGACCTGCGCGCGGTGGAGGTCGATGACCGCCACGCGCGCCTCCCCTCGCGCCAGCGCGCGCGTGTCCGCGAGCACGTGGCAAAGGTAGTAGTCCCGGTGGTTGAGCCCGCCGGCGTGCAGCGCACGGGTCAGGTCGGCAAGGGCGAAGATCAGGGCCCGCCGCAGGGCCGGTCGCGGCGGCGCGGCCTGCCATCCGTCGGTGACGTCCTCGAGGCTCGCGTATCCCTCCAGCGCGTCGCAGACCACGAACGACCGCTCCCGTGCCGGGTTGCTCCCCCGGCTGCCGAACGCGGCGACCCGAGGGGCGGGGATGCCCCGTTCAGCGAGGTGCTGGCAGGCGGCGTACTCCTGGCGCGACCCCGTGACCGGGGCCTTGAAGCTCGCCAGGTTCTTCAGAATCTCGCCCCAGCCCACGCCTTCGTGCATCTTGGCGAAGTAGACCGAGCCGCTCTCCTCGAAGCGGATCGTGCGCCGCGACTTGACCGCGCGGAAAGTCTCTCCACGCAGGTTCCACACGACGTCGAAGGGGTCGCGCCCGCACCAGGCGGCCTTCAGGTCGTCACGCAGATAGAGCTCGGCCACGGCGTTTCACGCGTTCGTCGATCAATGCGGCCACCTCGGCTACACCCTCGAACGGCGCATCCGCAAGGTACCTTGCCGCGTTCACGCTCCAGCCTTCGCGGCGCCCGCCGTCGAGCGCCTCGATGAGCGCGCCGCGGAACGCGTCGTGTTCGTACGGGGCCTCGAGCACGCTGCCCGCGCCCGCCCGCGCGACCTGTTCGCTGTGCCCGACATCCGCGAGGGTCAGCACCGGCAGTCCCGCGGCCAGCGCATCGAGCACCGGGTAGCCTGCGACGTCGCGGTAGGGCACGTGTACCAGGAGATCCGCCGCCCGGTAGCAGGCTCCCGCGTCCCGCGCGTCGTCGAAGAGGACGCGTTCCGACAGGCCCAGTCCCGGCGCCATCGGGCGCATGCCGGCGGGCGCGTCCCGGGCGACCAGGTGCAGGCACCCCCGCCATCGCTCCGGCAGCGCCGCCACCGCCATCAGCACGCGGTCGAGTCCCGAGGCGCCGGCGCAGAGCAGGACGCAGCCATCGGGCGACACCCCCCAGTCTCGCCGCACGTCTTCTCTCGTGGGCGCCGGACCCCTCGGGCGGGAAAGCCGCGCGCGGCGGAGCGGAGCGACGATTTCCGGTGCCACGTCGTAGTGGTCGCGGTGGTCCGCGGCCCACGACGCACTCCTGGCCAGGACGGTCGTGCCGCCCCCGAAGACGGCGGCCTCCGAGCCCGCGAGTTGCCGGAAACGCGGGGTACTGCGGTACAGGCGCGTGCGCAGACGCTCCGCCTCCCGGACCGCACAGGGCTCCTCCGCCAGGCACAGGTCGAGCCCCGGCATCTTGTTGAAGCCAACCACGCAGTGCACCGGATTGCGCCGCAGGGCGCCGCTCACCCACCGCTCGAAGCGCTCGATGCGCTTGTGGCCTGCCATCGAGGCCACGGGAACGACGACCACGTCCACCCCGGTCACCGCCTGCGCCCCCGCCTGCCAGGACAACGTGTATACGCGGACCTGCCAGTCCCTGGCACGGCAGGCCTCGGCGAGTGCCAGGAGGTCCTCCGAGACGCCGTCCCGGCCGTTGACCCGGTGCGCGCAGAGCGCCACCGTCGGCTGAATGTCGCCACGCACGAACCGCTCGATCAGGTCGCAGGCCGTTCGGGCACGCCCCCCAAGCACCCCGCTCGCGGCGAGGCCGCGGCCATTCTCGCTCCACGCGGCGCGCCGCGGCGACGTGAGAATCTCCCGAAGTTCGCCGCCGAATCGCTCCTGGTCGAATGGCGAGGGAGACACGATCCCCGCGTCCGCGCGCTGGACATGGGGTGCGAACCCGCAAACGTCGGTCACGAGCACGGGCAGTCCCGCGGCCATGGCCTCGAGGACGACCAGGCCCGCCGCTTCGTTGTAGGCCGGCAGCACGAGCGCATCCGCGCCGCGCAGCAGTTCGGGTACGTCGCCGCGACCGCCGGCGAAGCGCACGTGTCCGGCGACGCCGAGCCGGGCAGCGAGCCGGGCGAAGGGTCGGGCGTTGTCCTCGCCCACCACCAGGAGCGCGGTGTGGGCGCCGGCCTTCTGCAGGGTGGCCAACCCCCGGATCGCCCGGTCGAGTCCCTTGGTCACGAAGCCCGACCCCACGAAGAGGAGCACCCTCGCTTCGTCGGGAAGATCGAACTCGCGCCGCAGCCAGCGTGACGCCTCGCCGCGGTCCGCGCCGTCTTCTCCCACTTCCACCCCCGGAGGCACCCCCGGAGGCACCCCCGGAGGCAACGGGAAGAACCGCTCGTCCGGCGTGCCGTAGTAACGCTTGAACACCGGCTGCTGCGCGGGCGCGACCGTGAGCACCTTCACGGGGCGCTCGCCGTCGAACACCGCCCGTTCGAAACCCGCGAAGTGCCGGTAGCGGGGCAGGAGCCGGTAGTACCAGCCCCGCTGCTCGCGCGCCTTTTCCTCGTAACAGGAGTCGCCGGCGACGTACACATCGAGGCCCGGCATCTTGTTGAATCCGATCACGAGGTCCACCGGGGATTCCCGCAGGTGCTCCCCCACCCACCGCGCAAACCGCCGATACCGGGCCGGGCCGGTCAGGCCCCGCGCGGGGACCGCGATCTTCTCGACGCCGTCCGGCGGCGGTTCCTCCCAGCGCAGGGCGTACGCCCGCACGGCGTGGCCCCTGCGCACGCACTCCTCCGCGACCGCGGCGAGATCCCGCGCGACCCCCCCGTAAGAGAAGTACTTGAAGATGCAGAAGGCGAACTTCACGCCGTCGGCCTCCGCACCCCGCGTTCCCGCCCTACCGCGCGCGAAGCTCGATCCTGGCCACCTCCCCGGGAGCCTCCTCGACCTCGATGACAAACGTGTCCGGGGTGGGCCGGCTGTAGGTCAGCGTACGAAAGCCCCCCTCCGACGTCGCCTCGAAGGACACCCGGTTCTCTCCGAGTTCCCGCAGCGCCAGGGTCTGCGGGCCCGGGGTCCGGGGAGCGAAGCCGGGGTTCCATTGCTGAATGCGGAGCATCAGGGTGTCGTCCTCCTCCTCGACCACGATCAGTTCGACCATGGACGTGGCGCCGTTCCCGGTCAGGCGCACCAGCGACGCGATCGATCCATCGACGGGCAGGATCCAGTTCTCCTCCAGGACCAGGCCCGTGTCGCCGAGCGGAGCCGCCCAGGAGCCGGTCATCCAGGAGAGGTCACCCACCGTCGGCGGCTCCTCGGCCCCCGCCTGGCCGAGCCAGGCTGCCGACACGACGATCAGGATCCACCGAAACACTCGACGATGCTGCATGGCTGGCGCTACCCATTGGAGAAGTGGCCGCACCTTACCGTATCGAAACACCGTATCGAAACGGAATTCTCAGTCGTCCCCCGCTGCGGTCGCCGCGATCGCGCGCGTCATTTCCGCCCAGACGCGGTCCGGGTGCACGTCCGCAAAGCAGGCCGGAACCACGGCCTCTCCCTGCCAGGCCACGGACGGACCCCGGTAGCGACAGGTCCGGGACAGGCATGGCGAACAGCCGAGTTCCGACTGGAGGCTGTGCGCCCGCGCGCCGCGGCAGCCGGTGCGGCGGACGTCCGTCGGTCCGAAGACCACCACGGTCGGCCGGCCGAGGGCCGCCGCGAGGTGCGAGAGGCCGCTGTCCACGCCGACGACCGCCGACGCCCCCGCGAGCAGCGCGATCACGTCCGCGAGGGGCATGGCGGTCGACACCTCCGCACCCGGCACCCGTGCGGCGACGGCTTCCGCGCGCCGCCGTTCCGCGTCGGACAGCCATGGCAGCACGGGCGTCAGCCCCGTGGCGACCGCCCGCTCGGCGATCGCCGTCCAGAAGCGCTCGGGCCAGTGCTTGGTGTTCCAGGTGGTGCCGTGGACGAGAACGCACGTGTTGCCGGTCCCCTGGCCCGATTCGAGCCCGAAAGCCGGTTGTCCGGCGGGGCAGTCGTAGCCCAGCGCCGCCGCGAAAAGCGCGCGCATCCGGTCCACCGCGTGACCTCCCCGGGGCACCGGCAGGCGGCGTGTGTAAAGCGCGGACGCCAGCGGCTCCCGCGCGCTGGCGCGATCGAACCCCGCGTACTCCGCGGCGCGGGACCAGCGCCCCACGACCGCGCTCTTGATGAGACCCTGGGCATCGAGGGCGAGGCCGTAGCGTTCGCGCCGCAAGGCGGTCCGGAAAGCGCGGGCCTCCCCGAGGCTGCCCAGGACGGACCGGCGCCAGCGCCGCAGGGCCGCCGGAATCACGCGGCGCACGCCGCGATGCAGCGCTGGCGCCGCCGCGAACCCCTCCTCCACGACCCAATCGAACGTGATGCCCTGCCGGGTGGCGTCCTCCACGGCCGGCAGCGTGTGCACGATGTCGCCGAGGGACGAAAGTTTGATCAGGAGGACGTGCACGCGGCGATCTCCCCGAGCACGCGCTCGGGCCGCAGGTCGACCAGGCAGCGCTGGTGCCCCAGGGGACAGGTGCGCTGGAAGCAGGGGCTGCACGGCTGCGGCTCGCGGAGCACCACCGCCCGCCCTCCGAGCGGCGGCGTGAAATCCGGCGAGGTCGACCCGAACAGGGCGATCACGCGCCGGCCGAGGGCCGCAGCGACGTGCATCAGCCCGGAGTCGTTGGCCACTACGCAATCCGCCGCCGAGAGCAGGTCGATCGCCGTCGCGAGATCCGTCCGCCCGGCCAGGTTCACCGTTCCCGGCACGCGCACGGCGATGTCCTCGCACAGCGGTTGCTCGTCCGGGCCACCGAAGAGCCACACCGCCTTGCCGTCGCCGGCGCAGCGCGCGGCCACCTCCGCGAAGTGCCTGGCCGGCCAGCGCTTGGCGGGACCGAAGGCGGCGCCCGGACAGAGCGCCACGACCGGATTGCCGGCCGGCAGATCGAGCCGTGCTCGCGCCGCCGCCCGGTTCTCGGGGTCGGCCCGCAGCTCCGGCGTCCCGCCCGTTCCACCCGCCAGCGCCGCGTAGCGTTCGACCAGGCGGGGCAGACGATCGGGCTCGAGGCGCCGTGCATCGTTCAGCACGGCGTAACGATGCTCCCCAAGCCAGCCCGTCCGCCGCGGGATGCGCGCGAACCACGGCACCAGCGCGGACTTGAACGTGTTGGGCAGGACGAAGGCCCGTTCGAAGCCGTGCGCGCGGAGCGACCGCCCGACCCGCAGGCGTTCTCCGAGCGCCAGCCCTCCATGACCGACCCCGAGCCGATGCACGGCGTCGATCCCCGGCATCCGCTCCGCCACGGGGGCCGTCGCAAGGGGGACGAGCATGTGGACCACGGCGCCGGAGTCGGCGAGCGTCGCGACCAGGGGTTGCGCCAAGACCATGTCGCCGACCCAGGCCGGCCCGACGACGAGCGTCTTCACGGCAAGCCGGCGGACGCCCGCGCCGCCGCTACGGGACCGGCGTATGCCACTCCGGATGCGCCTCGCGCCGGCCGCGGACCTGATCGAAGTAGCGCGACTGCAGACGCTCCGTGACCGCGCCGCGTCGACCGTCGCCGATGCGGCGCCCGTCGAGCTCACGAATCGGGAGTACCTCTGCCGCCGTCCCGGTGAAGAACGCCTCGTCGGCGATGTAGACCTCGTCGCGGGTGATGCGGCGCTCCATGACTTCGTACTCCAGCTCGCGCGCGAACACGAGAATCGTGTCGCGGGTAATGCCCGGGAGGCAGGAGGTCAGTTCCGGCGTATGGATGACGCCGTCGCGCACGACGAACAGGTTCTCGCCGCTGCCTTCGGCCACGTAACCCTCGTTGTCGAGCAACATGGCTTCGTCGCATCCCGCTTCGAGCGCCTCGCGCAGGGCGAGGATCGAATTGATGTAGTTGCCGTTCGCCTTCGCCTTGCACATCGTGATGTTGACGTGGTGCCGCGTATAGGACGACGTGCGCACCCGAATGCCCCGCTCGCGGGACTCCGGGTCCATGTAGTCCGGCCATGGCCAGCACGCGATGGACACGTTCACCGAGAGCGCCTCGGCCCGCAGTCCCATCGCCTCGGACCCGAGGTACACCACGGGGCGCAGGTACCCCTCGTCGAGCCCGTTGGCCGCCAGCACCTCGCACTGCGCGGCGTTCAGTTCCTCGCGCGTGTAGGGGATCCGGAGGCCGAGGATATGGGCCGAGTCGAACAGCCGGTCCGTGTGCTCGCGCAGCCGGAAGACGCTCGGACCGCTCGGGGTGGCGTATGCGCGCACCCCCTCGAACACCCCCACGCCGTAGTGCAGCGTGTGCGTCAGCACGTGGACGCGGGCGTCCCGCCATTCGACGAGTGCGCCGTTCATCCAGATGTAACCGTCGCGGTCGGCGAACGATCGGTCAGCCACCATTGCCTGTCAGTCCTCGTGGCGCGCCGGCGCACTGCCACCGTGCACCGTCGCCCCTGCAGCGCGGGGTCGCCATTGTACAGCCCGACCCGACGACTCGCCCGCGCTCACGCCGGAGGTCTCTCGGGGCCGAGGAACCGCCCCCACGTCCCGCGAATGGTCTCCCGATACCGCTTGAGCACGTCGCTCGCACGCGCGGAATCCGGCAGGTCGAGCACCGACCGGTGCCCCTCGGAGCGCAGGCCGAGATAGGCTTCGGTCAACGCCTCGGCTTCGGCCGGTTCGAGGAGCCCCACCGCCGCGGCCGTCTCCAGGATGCGCACGTTGTCGGTGAATGCGCACAGCTCCCCGTGCTCGCAGGCATGCGCGAGCACGAGGTACTGCACCAGGAACTCGACGTCCACGATGCCCCCGGGATCCCGCTTCAGGTCCACGTCCGCCCCGGACGCCTCCGCGATCCGGGCGCGCATCGACACGATGTCTTCGCGCAGCTTCGCCCGATCGCGGGCCCGCGTGAGCGCCGCGGCGCGGATGGCCTCGAACCGCTCTCCGAGGGCGGCATCGCCCGCCACCACCCGCGCGCGCACGATCGCCTGGTTCTCCCAGGTCCATGCCTGCTCGTGCTGGTAGCGCGCGAATCCGTCGATCGCGCTGACCATGGGCCCCGCGCGCCCCGACGGGCGCAGGCGCATGTCCACCTCGTAGAGCTGACCCCGCGCCGTCATCACCGTCAGCGCGTGCAGGAAGCGCCGCACCAGCCGGTGCAGCTCCCGCTGGCGCGTGGCCGGGAAGTCATGCAGGAACACCAGGTCGAGATCCGAGCCCGGGCCGAGTTCGAGACCGCCGAGCTTGCCGTACCCGATCACCACGAAGTCCCGGAGTTCCTCCGTCTCGAAGGTCTCGCGCCAGGCGTAGGCCAGGGTCCGGTCGAGGAGCGCCTCCGCCAGGAACGTGAGGTAGTCGCTGACGCGCATGAGCGGCAGCCGGCCCGCCATCTCCGCGGCGGCGGCCCGAAACGCGTGCGCCTGCTTGAACTCCCGCAGGGCGTCGAGCACCCGCTCCTGGTCGCTCGGTCCCGCGAGCGCGACCGACCAGTCGATGTCCCAGGTCAGGTCGTCCCGCGCGGGAACGCCGCTGACTTCGCGGCCGGTCAGGAGTTCGTCGAAGAGCACGGGGTGCTGCGCGACCTCCGTGGCGATCCACTTGCTCCGGGACGCCAGGTCGATCAGGGCATCGAGGGCCGGCGGGTTCTCGATCAGGAGGAGGAGGTAGGCGGACCGGCGCAGCACGGCCTCGAGTACCGGCGCCAGGCGGGCCAGTCCGTGGTCCAGCGGTTCCGGCCGCGCCTGCAGCTTCTCGATCAGGATCGGCATCAGCCGGTCCAGCCGGTCCCGGCCCTCGCCCGAGACACTGGTCTTGTCGCGCGCCATGCGCAGCCGGTCGAGCCAGCGCGCCACCTCGGGCGCCGCCTCCTCGTCCCCGTCCCAGAGGGCGGACGAGCGTTCACCCGCCTCCACTTCCGGCAGCGCGATCGTCTCCTCGAAGCAGCGCGCGACGAACCGGCGATGTTCGTCGAGCACGGACACGAACGCGTCGTAGTCCGGCGCACCCATCATCCAGGCGAGCCGGGCCCGGTCCAGCTCCCCGTCCGGCACGGAATGCGTCTGGCGATCCGCGATCGCCTGCGCGCTGTGCTCGACGTTGCGCAGGTACTCGTAGGAATCGGACAGACGGGACGCGACGGCGCCGTCCAGCATGTCGAGGCGGGCCAGCGCGGCGAGTGCGCGCCGGACCCGGGGCTCCCGCAGCTCCAGGCGCCGCCCGCCCCAGATGAGCTGCTGCACCTGGGCGATGAACTCGATCTCCCGAATCCCCCCGGAACCGAGCTTCACGTTCTTCCGCACCGCGGCCCCGCGCCGTTCCCGGTCGATGCGGTCCTTCATGGCCCGCAAGGCGTTGAGGGCGCCGAAGTCCAGGTACCTTCGATAGACGAAAGGCTCCAGCACGCCGACGAGTTCCTCGCCGGCTTCGAGATCGCCCGCGCAGGGCCGCATCTTGACCAGGGAATAACGCTCCCAGTCGCGGCCCTGGTCGGCGTAGTACGACTCGAGGGCATCGAACGAGCAGACCAGCGGACCGCTGCCGCCATAGGGGCGCAGGCGCGTGTCCACCCGGAACGCGAAACCCTCGCCGGTGGGCGTGTCGAGCGCTCCGATCAGGCCCTGTGCGATCTGGACGAAGAACTGCTGGTTGCTCCTGCCCGAAGCCGTGGCGCCGGCCTCGGGGTACGCGAACAGGATGTCCACGTCGCTCGACAGGTTCAGCTCACCCGCTCCGAGCTTGCCGAGCGCCATGACGACGAGCCGCTGCGGTTTGCCGCTCGTGGCCCCCACCGGCTCGCCCTGCCGTTCCGAAGCCCACCGATGGAGCCGTTCCAGCGCGGTATCCATGAAAACGTCCGCCATGTCCGTGCAGCAGCCGGTCGTCGCGTCGAGATCGACCGTCCCGAGGGCGTGCCGCCACACGGCGCCGACCATGAAGCGGTGGCGCGCCTTCCGCAGCGGATCGAGCAGGTCCTCCAGGCGCCCCGCGTCCGCCAGCGCGGTGTCGAGCGTCACCCGGATCTCGTCACGCGTGGGGCGCACCCGCCAGGCGCCGCTCCTGGCGAACTCCGCGAACCAGTCGCCGTCCACCTGCGCGCGGGACGCCACGAAGTCGCTGACGGACACAACGGCCCGCACCTCGGGCTCGTCGGACAGGCCGAGAGTATCCAGGAGCCGAAGCCGGGGCTCGGCCAGCGGCGGCGGGGTCCCGCGATCCACGATCTCGCTCATGCTTCCCCCGGGGTGCTGTGTACCGCAGTTTGTCGAACCTGCCGCCGTTACGGCAAGTGCGACCACTTGCCTGCGCACCGGCGGGAGCACGCGGAAAGCCGGGAAAGGCGCGCCGTGGCTCCGGTTTCTTCGCTTCGCCGTCCGCGCTTACTCACCCAGCCTCTTGACGCGCATCACGTTCTTTGCTTTCCTTGCCCTGGATTCGCGCTATATGCACCTATAGGCAATGATCCAAGTGCTCTCTACGGTCGAGGTGGCACGGTTGGCCGGCGTTCACCGCGACACGCTCCTACGCTGGCTGCGTAGCGGAAACGTGCCGGAGCCTCGTCGCGACGCTCGAGGCTGGCGGGTCTTCTCACCCCGAGACGCCGCCGCTATCGTTTCCTACGCGAAAGGGATGGAGCCCACGGTTGATGACGACCCGGCGATACACCGGCTAGAAGGGATCTGCTGGGACTTCGCGACGGCCAAGACGGGATACCTGACCCACAATCTTCACCCATATCCCGCCAAGTTCATCCCCCAGATTCCGAACGCCTTGATTCAGGAACTGTCGGCGGTAGGCGACACCGTGGCAGACATCTTCTGCGGCAGCGGCACGACCCTGCTGGAAGCTCTGCAATTGAGACGTCACGCGGTGGGAATAGACGCCAACCCGCTCGCCGTGCTGATCAGCCGAGCGAAGACAACGCCAATAGAAACGCTGGGGCTAGAAGAACTCGAGGCACATCGAGACGCCTGCAGGCGGGTGGCAGCGAGCATCGAGCCGCTGACGAACGACCTGTTCCATGGCGACCAACCCTTCCGTTCCGCCGGATGGCGCCCCGCGCCTGAACTGTCCGATTTCTGGTTCGAATCTCACGTCGTTGAAGAACTGGCCGAGCTTCGCCACCTCATCGGTGGCATGACCGGCGAGGCCGAGCGGAACCTCTGCGCGACAGTGTTCTCTTCAATCGTGGTCGCGGTGTCCAAACAGGACTCCGATACGCGGTACGTCCGGCGCGACAAGGGGCTCGCGCCGGGCGATACGATCCGTCGCTACCAGACCCAACTCGACATAGCCATCGCTTCTGTACAAGAACTCGGCGCCCTGATCGACGAGGAGTTCTCCTGTCGAGTGCTGAACGCCGACGTGCTGGAAGCTCCCGACACGGGCTCGATTGACCTGGTCGTCACCTCACCACCCTATCCGAACGCCTACAGCTACCACCTCTATCACCGCAGCCGTCTAGCTTGGCTCGGCCACGACCCGGAGCAGTTCAAACGGGTAGAGATCGGCAGTCACCGCAAGTACAGCGCCAAGGGCCGGGGCAAGGCTACGCCAGAGACGTTCCAGCAGGAATTCGGGCGCATTTTCCAATGGCTGCACGGGTGCCTGCGGGACGGCGGGTACGTGTGCCTGGTGATCGGCGACTCCACTATTCGCGGAGAGCGTTTCGACAACGCTTCGCTCCTCGCCGAAGTCGGCGCCACAACCGGATTTCGCGAGGTAGCGCGCATCAAGCGCACGATCGCGCCGACTCGCAAGGCATTCAATCCCCGCATAGGCAGGATCAAGGACGAGAAGATCCTGGTCCTCAGGAAGCGGTAGGGAGTCGCCGAAAATGACAAGTGTGGTCTGCCGCATCAAGGACGGCATTCAGCCGTTTGAACGGCGCCTCGCCCTTGAAGAACTCCGAGCGCTAGCGGACGGCCCAATGCATCCTTGCGACGGAGACGAGGCAACGGCATCGACCTTCCTGCTAGGCGGTGTCGTCCAGCCCGCGACGTTGCGCAATGCGTTGGCATATTGGCGTTCGATTGGCATGGAACCGGATGGATTGACCGCCCAGGTGCGTGCAGAGGCGACCTTGGCAGTCACGCAAAACGGCGAGTCGCTGGCTGAACTATGCCGTCCCCAACACCGCGAAGAAACACCGAGGGTCGCCCGGAAGCGGTGCCTGCGTTACGCCACTCACGGCTTGCATGAGTACCGGGGCAAGTTCTTCCCCCAGCTAGTGCGTGCTCTGATGAACATCGCACGCGTGCCCGGTGACGGGATCGTGCTCGACCCCATGGGAGGGAGTGGCACGACTCTCGTCGAAGCCCGACTCTCGGGAAGGACTTCCTACGGCTTGGACATGAATCCGCTCTCAGTCTTCGTCGCGGACGTGAAGTGCCGTGCGCTCACCATACGGCCCGCATCCCTTCTTAGGGCTTACCAGAGCCTTGAGCGCGTGCTCACCGGGGCTGTCGCAAGCGGGGACCGGCCTTACTTCGAGCAGTTGCCGGCGGGCGACCAAACCTATCTCGCCCGTTGGTTCGCACCACCGGTCCTGGACGAACTGGATATCGTACAGCAAGCAATAGACGAGCTGCGGCCAACAGTCCTCCGCGACTGCTATCGCGTCTGTCTTAGCAACATTCTGCGCGGTGTCTCCTTGCAGAAGAACGACGATCTGCGAGTCCGCCGGCAGGCCGAGGAGTTGCCGACTGGGGAGGTCATTGGCCGGTTCCTCAAGGAAGCCATGCGTTCGACCAAAGTGATCGGTGCCTTTAACGCTCAGCGTCGCGGCGAGCGACTGGGCCACCATCTGATGCGGGAGGGCGACGCGCGGCGCGCCGCAAGCGAATTCCCCAAGTTGATGGGCGAAGTCGACACCATCATCACTTCGCCCCCGTACGCCACGGCACTCCCATACATCGACACGGACCGGCTTAGCCTCGCGTACCTGGGGCTACTGCCCCGCCACGTTCATCGTAGCCGAGATCTGCTCATGATCGGCAATCGCGAAGTGACGGAGCGCCGCCGCGCGGACTACTGGTCCCGATTCCTCGCCAACCGAGACTCCCTCCCGCAAGCGACGGTCCAACTCGTCAACCGGATACACCTGCTGAACCAAAGCCGTGAAGTAGGATTTCGCCGACGGAACCTACCGGCGCTACTCGCCAAGTACTTCTTCGACATGCATGAAGCCGTGGAGCAAATGTACTCAATGCTCCGCCCGGGGGCTTTCGCGTTCATGGTAGTCGGCAATAACCGCACGACCGCTGGCGGCAAGCCGATTGACATCAAGACCGCGGACCATTTGACGGACATCGCAACGTCTTGCGGCTTCCGCAAGACTGGCGACATCCCGATGGAGATGCTTTCTTCGCGCGACATCTACCGCAGGAACGCCATGCCGTCCGAGCGCATCGTCGCGCTGCAAAAGCCCTGACAGTCAGAAATAGCCGAAGCGCTTCCGGGATCTCCCGCGAACAACCTGACTGCAGTGGAAGAAGTGCTTGCGATGCTCCTGTAGCCCATGCGGGATGATCTCGACGTAGTACTCGTAGCCAAGTCCAGGCTCCACTTTCTCCATCTTCAGGATGTCCCCGATCTCCCCCGCGTCTCGGAGCGCGGCGCAGCGCAAGCGAAAGTCGTGCTTGTCCGGCCACGTCATCATGTTGATGGTGACCGTTCTGCCCGCGAAACGCGTACGAACGTTCTTCCGGCCGAACTTGCCAGGTCTGGTGGAATCCTCCTCGAAGGCGGCTGGCCAATCCCAGAACCCCGGGTTGGCGTCGCGAGCAGACAACGGAACGAATATCTCCGGCGACCGTCTCGCCGTGCCGGCGCTGGTCTGCCCCACTCCAACGTCTGTCTGTTGCAGCGTCATGACAAATCGGCTCGGCGCGAAATGCGCCTCCCCGACAACAGGCTCCGGCGCAGTTTTGTCCTCCTCCAGCTCGCCACGCCCTCTGTGTTGACGGCTTGGTACGCTCGGAGGCCCCGGTTCCGACTGTGCCGCGAAGAGGCCTCTGGTCACCGGCGCGAACCCGCTCGGTTGCCGCGGCGACTTGCGACTCTCGGAGGCCAGCTCTGCTTCTGTAGGAACCAATCCTGAATCTCGGAGCATTTCAAGGACATTCTCGTCCAGCACTGAGACCGTCCCTGATGCCGGGTTAGCCCACGTGTCCAGCATCCCCTCCACCGCTCCCAGCACAGCCGCCTGATCCGACTCATCAAGATCGAGGTCCATTCGAACACCCGCCTCGTAGTTGGTAAAGAGTCCGCCCTCCGTGAGATTCCCCGAACCGATGAAGATCTCCGCGGAGCTCCGAGATTTGAACAAAAAGACCTTGGGATGGAACGTGTACGGCAAACGATTGTGGAAGACCGCCAAACGAGCGTCCGGCCCGGCCGCTGCCATCAAATCACGCAAACCCTCGTACGACGTGCCGCCGTGGTCGATGCCCACGACGATATCAATCCGACCGTTCCGACCAAAAGCGGCCAATGACTCCGCCAAGTGCCGTGTACCAGATGACTTGACGAAAGCAAGCGCGGCACGGAAGTCCGTCCAGTCGCCTGCCAAGCGCTCCTGCAACAGATCACCCAGCCGGCGGGAATGGGCCGGTTGCCGAACGATTTCCACTTGACGGACCACCATGGCGAGTCCCGCGAGTGTACTAGCCATGGACGTACCGCGGGGAATCGGGAGAGAATCGCCCGCCCCCGCGCTACCTTCCCCGAGGCGACCCGCCATGACGCACCCCGACACCCGGGAGATGTTCCGCACGCTGGTCGGTGAACCCTCGGTGAGCTGCAACGCCCCCGAACGCGACCAGAGCAACCTGCGCGTCATAGCCCATCTCGCGACCTGGCTGGAGGGCCTCGGCTTCACCGCGGAGGTGGTGCCCCTACCGACCGATCCCGGCAAGGCCAACCTGATCGCGACGCTCGGCACTCCGGCGGAGGCCGACGCTCCCCCCTCCGGCCTCGTCCTGGCCGGGCACACCGACACCGTGCCTTGCGACGAATCCCTGTGGAGCCGGGATCCCTTCGAACTGACCGAGGCGGACGACCGCCTGTACGGGCTCGGCACCTGCGACATGAAGGGCTTTTTCCCGATCGCCCTCGACGCCGCCGCGCGCTTCGCCGGGCGCGACCTGACCCACCCGCTCACGGTCGTGGCCACCTCCGACGAGGAGTCGTCGATGGCCGGCGCCCGGCACCTCGAAGCCACCGGCAGACCCAGGGCGCGGGCCGCCGTCATCGGGGAACCCACGAGTCTGCAGCCCATCCATGCCCACAAAGGCATCATGCTGATGTCCATCCACCTGACGGGGCGGTCCGGACACTCCTCGAACCCGGCCCGGGGCAGCAGCGCGCTCGACGCGATGCACGCCGTGATGGGGGAACTGATCGCGTTCCGGTCCGAGCTTGCCGGCCTCTACCGCAACCCCGCGTTCGAGGTCGCCGTACCCACCCTCAACCTCGGCTGCCTGCACGCCGGCGACAGCCCGAACCGCATCTGCGAGAGGGCGCAGTTACAGATCGACCTGCGCTGCATCCCGGGCATGGACCACGAACAGGTGCGCGCGGACATGGCCGGGCGACTCGAAGCGGTCGCCGGACGCCACGGCACGTCGATCGACCTGTCCTACCTCTCGCCACCGCTCCCCGCGTACGAGACCCCGCCCGACGGCGAATTGATCCGCCGCCTCGAGAAGCTGTCCGGCAAGCCGGCAGGGACGGTGGCTTTCGGGACCGAAGCGCCGTTTCTGCGGGCCCTCGGCATGGAGACCGCGGTGTTCGGCCCGGGCTCGATCGACCAGGCACACCAGCCCGACGAGTACCTCGACACGTCCTTCATCGCGCCCGCGACGGACGCCCTGTCCGCGCTGATAGAGCGGTATTGCTGCCGGCCGTCCTGATCCCGGTTGCCGGGGCGACCGTCATGGCCGCCCGGCACATGCCGTGCAAGCGTTTCGGAACGGGACGCCACGAGGGCGTCCCCTACGGGCGCCCGAGCCAGCGCGACCGGACGGTCGCGTCGGAAGTTTCACTCGGGCGAAACTTCTACGGCGGCAGTGATCGTCTCCCATAAAACGATGTTAAATCCGTCGGTTATGAAGCTACCGTCTCGGCCGGGCAACAAAACGACACCTTCCCGATCCGGGCAGTAGCGCCGGTCGTGACGGGCCGCAATTCCCAGCGCCCTATTCCGCAAGCAAGGAGTAGATCTCACGACTCGCCAACATCAGCGCCTGCAACTGCTGGTTGCACAATGCCCGTCTTCCGGAGCACTTCGACGACCATGCCCAGCTTCCTGCAGTCATCCCCGGTCCATTGCCGGTACTCGCCAGTTCTCCTCGCGCACGTTTCGGGCGCCCCCTTGCCCGCGAGTGCCAGGAACTGACAGCGTCCCGCTCGAATCGCGACCAACCGATCCTACGCCCGTGCCTGCTTTCCTTCCTGCCTTGAATGATCAACTCGTCCGGGAAGCGCCACACGCGATACAGTGCCTGACCCACTTGGACGGTCGCGGTCGGCTGCTGCTGCTCACGTAACTTCCAAAACGCGCCGACCCGGTTGAATTCGCGAATCTCGTCGCCAGACGCGTCCAACTCTCTCACCACTCGCAGCAGCATGGACCTCGGCAGACTCAGTGCGAACTGTCTCATCGTGTCGTACTCCACGATCTGCCCGGGTTCTTCTTCATCGCCGCGGGCAACTTCCAACAAGGCAAGTGGTGCCCGCGCCCGCAGTTGCCAGAACTCCGCTGCATTCATGCGCAGCCGACGGTGGTACTCGCGAGCGATACAGTTGTTGTGGGCCACGCAAAGGTGGAGATGGCCGCCGATCGATTCCAAGTCGGCTACCGAAACCACCCGCTCCAGGTAGATTTCGCCCAATGTACCTGCCTCTCCGAGACACACTGACGTCCTCTCACACACCGCGGTCTGCCTGGCTCTCCGTTTGCCGAGCCGCTGCATCACACCCGCATAGCTGCGAGCGCGATCGGCCAACGCCTCGAAGTCGCGCACATGATGCGCCGACTTCAGCAGCTTCTTGGCAGCCCGTGCCTCTGCCGTGTCGACCATGGTCACTCTCCTTACGGCAGACTTCAGGTGGCGTAGCGCCTTCCGTATCTCCGCTACCGTCCTTGATCTGACTCCACGACCGTCACGGTTGTCCGGGCGCTCGCAGTGT
Source organism: Pseudomonadales bacterium (assembly GCA_963664635.1). GTDB lineage: Bacteria > Pseudomonadota > Gammaproteobacteria > Pseudomonadales > Azotimanducaceae > VXNE01. The sequence goes on from OY761542.1 coordinate 5,199,775, forward strand.
TCTGCGATTACACGCTCCAAGTGCTCTGGCATATCGGCCCTTGGGCCCAACCCCAGATCCAGCCTCGGCCAAAGGGCGCGAAGCTCCTCCAAGTCGTTTCGTATTCCATAGTGCACGGCATTCTCCGATGGAGCTTAATCACTCGTCCGAAGCGCGGCACACGCATCCTCGGCCCGCCCTGTCTCCGCCCGCACTCCGCACGCCGATGACGTCCGCACTCCCGTCATCGAGGCACGGTTAAGCGCGACCGATTGGCCGGGACAGCGTTGGTGGTGGGGAGTCCTCGAACCGCGTGAACGGCGCGATTCGGGTCAGATCACGGTCAGCGGAAGGTCCGTCGGACGGATACGGCGGAGCGGCTGGGCCTGCTGCCGCGTTTGGCGGAGGCGGTGTCGGTGAAGCAGCGTGCGCGCGGTGCCTCGGACGCGGAGACGCAGTGGAGTCTGGTGGCGTCGCTGGCGGCGGGCAACGGCTCGCTGTCGGACGTGGACGCGCTGCGCGGCGACGGCGTCCAGCGGGAACTGCTGGGCCTGCGCGAGGCGCCGTCGAGCCGGCGTCTGGGGGAGTTCCTCCGGCGCCTGACGAAGTGGGACGTGGAGCGCCTGGAGGAGGTTCTGCGGCACCTGTCGGCGTCGCTGGCGCCGGCGGTCGTCGAGCACGAGACCGCGGAGAGGGGCTACGTGCCGGTGTTCGTGGACGGCACCGGGATCGAGGTGGACGGGCGGCTGTTCGAGCACGCCGCGCGGCTCTACACGGGGGAGCGCGGCTACTGGCTGCACGGCATCTTCGTGGGCGGCCCGTGGGTCGGCGGGCGGCTGCGCCCGGGCGGCGACGTGGCGTGCGGCTGGAAGGGGCGGATGAAGCGCGACCTGGCGCCGCTGCTGCCGCCGGGGACGCCGGTCTGGGTGCATTGCGACGCCGCCTACTACCGCGGGGAGTTCGTGGAGTACGTGTCGTCGCGGGGCTGGGACTACTCGGTGAGCGTGACGGACGCGAACAAGTGCCGGCCGGTGCTGGACGTGGTGGAGGACCTGCCGGAACATGGCTGGACGGACATCCGCATGGGCGAGTCGGCGACGTGGGTGCGCTACCGCCCGGCGAAGTGGAAGGACGAGCAGAGCTACGTGGTGGTGCGCGGGACGGCGCGGCGTCAGGGCGAGTTGTTCCCCCGCTTCGCGGTGATCCTGGCGAACCGCGACGACCTGCCGCTGGCGGAGGTGGTGCGTCGGCACCGCGGCAAGCAGGGTCACGAGAACGCCTTCAAGGGTCCGTTGGTGGACATGGACCTGCACCATCCGCCGTGCCGCGGCCAACGGGCCAACCAGGCGTTCCACGCCTACGGCCGGATGGCGCACATGCTGCTTCGCGCGGTGCAGTACCGTCTGCTGCCGAAGGCCGCGCGGCGGCACGGCATCCGGCCGCTGGTGCTGCCCGCACCCTGCATCTCGGTCTCGACGGCACCGGCGTGCCGGTGCGCAAGGCCGCAACCGCCGGGCGCAAGGGCAAGCAGCCCGACGGCACCGCCAAGACGCGCGAGGCCAAGATCGTGGCCGTCTGGTCGGCCGAGACTCTCGACCGCGACGACCGCCCGGTGCGCGATCCCGGCTCCACCACCTATAGCGCCGCCATCGAGACGGTCGCCAGCCGCGACACCGACCCGGTGCCGGCGCCGTTCGCCGCCCGCGCCCTGCGCGAAGCCCAGCGCCGCTGCTTCCAGGCGGCACCGCGCCGCGTCGTGCTCGGCGACGGCGCGCCATGGATCTGGAAGTGGGCCGACGAGCACGCCCCCGGCGCCATCCAGATCATCGACATCCGGCACGCCAAGGAACACCTGTGCGAGGTCGCCAAGGCCATCTTCGGCACCGGCACCGACCTCGCCGACCAATGGGGCAAGCAACGCCGCGGCGAACTCGACCGCGGCCGCATCGACGACATCCTCGCCGCCCTGCGCGCCCACGCCGACTCTTGCGACGACGCCCGCAAGTGCATCGCCTACATCGACAACAACCGCCACCGCATGCGCTACCCGACGTTCCGTGCCATGGGACTGTGCGTCGCCACCGGCGTCGTCGACGGCGCCTGCAAGAACATCGTCGGCGGTCGCCTCAAGCGCGGCGGCATGCACTGGACCGTCGACGGCGCCAATGCCATCCTCGCACTACGCTGCGCCATCCTCGCAAACCGCTTCGACGACTTCTGGGAGCGCCGCGCCTGCGCCCATTAGCCCTCATCTCACAAATCTGACGTGCACCCGCTTTACCGCCGGCAGCGACTCCCCCTGGCGTGCGACTTCGGAATGTCGGCACACCCTACTCGCGACCCGCTTGCTGGAGCGCGTATGCAAGAGCAGCGTACGCGGTCACGCCCGCAGCGAAGGCTCTGCCGGTGTCAAGAAGGTGCTTGAGTGCCTCTCTGCAATCCGTTTCATAGTCGCTCGGGTCTTCGTGCTCGTAGCGGTCACGGTCGGCTAGTACGTAGCAATGTGAGAGCGCGTCTTCGATGAAGGCGTCGCGCCACCGCTCAACCCGCCCATACCCTTGACCAAGAATGATCGACGACACCGTAGAGGCGACCACTCGAGGGGTCACCGGTGCCCTTAGCCTCGCCAACTCTTCGTCGTCTGCAATGCCTTCGATGCCCCCCGCGATGCGTGCCAGATCCGTCGCGAATTCCAGACCCCAATCCTTAGCGCTGGGCTCGGCCCTCAATGTTTCCCGCGTGACCCCGACTCGGCCGGTAGGCACCGGGAACCAGACCGTTCCAGCCTCGTCGACTACGCTCTTGTCCCGCTCATACAAGCCAATGGCGTCTTCCCGCCGGCACGCTGCTTCCAGACTTGCATCGGCGTCTTCGATCACTTCCTCGAAAAGCGCCTCAATGAGCCTGTACGCGGTCTTCGCGTCGTCAGCAGCTTCCAGTCGCTCCTCGCCGTAGAACTCGGCCAGCAGCGCGGCGCCGACGCCCAGGACGGTCGAAGCCTGATTGACAATGTCGAGTATCGCCGCCGTCGTCCGTCTAGCGGTGCTAGCGGACGCGGTGATGCGATTGTGGACATCCACGTCGCCAATCTCTTCCCCAATCGCCCGCAGCAACTCGTTTTCGTACTCTGCGTTCGCCAACGCATCTGCGGCGCCAAGGGCGCTTTCCCCCGTCCAACCATGGTTCTCGAACTGCCCGAGTTCGAGTCCCACAGCACTCATCAGAGCTTCCGTGCGCCGCGCCATCACCTCCCCGGACAAGTCGGCTCTCTCGGACAAGTCGGCTCTCTGCAATTCCACACGCACACATATCATCGCGTGGTTTAGCGTGTCGTGTCGACAGCGAGCACACCACGTTGGAGTTGGAGTGCATCGACCGGATGTACCTCAACGTCTACGTGCCGATGCTGCAGACGGGCGCGGGGGCGGTCTGGTTCTTCCGCAAGGTGCGCGGCAATCCGGTACCGTCGTCGGCGCTGATGGAGCCGATGACGCGACGCTTCGTCGCGGCGCTGGAACGCTTTGCGACGCGGCAAGGGGTGGATCTGATCCGCTTCGAGCGTTTCGAGCGCAAGGACGACCGCACGCGGAAGTACCTGCGCGACTTCGCGGGCACGGAAGGGGTGCTGTACATCGGCAAGGCGCGGGAGAAGGCGCGGGTGGCGCGCACGGAGCGTCGCCACGATCCGGTGACCGGGCCGTATCCGTGGCTGGCGTCGTCGACGGCGATGGTCAACCACTACCATGTGTACCTGGTGGACGAGGACTTCGGTCCGTTGTTCATCAAGTTCTGCTCCTACTTCCCGTACAACGCGAAGCTGTGCATCAACGGCCACGAGTACCTCAAGCGCCAGTTGGCGAAGCGCGGCGTCGCGTTCGAGGCGCTGGACAACGGCATCGCAAGCTGCGCCGACCCGGCGTTGATGCGGGAGTTGGCCGCCGGCCTCGACGCGGCCAGGATCGACGCCCTGCTGCGCAAGTGGCTGGCGCGCCTGCCGCACCCGTTCACGACCGACGACCGAGCGAAGGGCATCCGCTACGACATCTCGATGCTGCAAGCGGAGTTCGCCCTGACCCAGGTGTTCGACCGGCCCGTGCAGGGCCGCGTCTTCTTCGAGGAGGTGATGCGCGAGAACCTCGACCTGGGCCGTCCCGACCATGTGCAGTTGATCTTCGACAGACGCGTGACCAAGCGCACGCCCTCGCGGTATCGAACCCGCGTCATAACGGACGGGGTCATCCCGTCGCTGCATGTGGACTACAAGCACTCGCGCATCGAAGCAGGCGCGTCGCAAGCGACGCGACCACAAGGAAGGGCGCGCCCTGCGCACCGAGACGGTGATCAACGACACCCATGACTTCCGCATCGGCAGACGGTTGCAGAACCTCGAGGCCCTCAAGGCCATTGGCTTTGCCGCCAACCGACGCGTCCAACGCATCAGCCACCACTGCCAACTGGGTGCCGAGGTGTTCGACGGGCTGCACCGGCCCGCCGTGATCGATGATCGACGCGTCTCCACCCTGCGCTTCGGCGACCCTCGCGTGCAGGCCTTGCTGGCCACCCTGCTGGCCTTCCGCCTGCTCCCGGTCGGCTTCGCCAACCGCCAACTGCGCGAACACGCCGCGCCCCTGCTCGGCCTGTCCCTCGACGCCCATGGCCCGGCGCGCGCCACCTACGATCTGCGACGCCTGCGCCTGCGCGGCCTGATCGAGCGCGTCCCGCGCTCGCACCGCTACCGTGTCACCGACGAGGGTGTGCGTATCGCGCTGTGCTACCACCGCGTCCACCGTCGCGCACTGTGCCCGGCGCTATCCGCCGTCCTGGACGCCGATGCGCCACCGGCGCTCGGGCGACTCGTCAAGCGCTTCGACCAGCACGTCCAGCGCCTCTGGGAGGGCCACCAACTCGCCGCATGAAAACTTGGCTCAAATGGTAAGGTCAGGGTCCCCTCAAGGAATCTAGCTGCACTCAATTCCTCGCGAGAACTCGCGTGACCACTTGCGAGCACCTTCCAGATCGCGTCGCGTCCTCCAGCAACCCTTCGAGATACGAGACCCACTCCCCGCGCGAGGTACGCGCACTCGCCCTGGCCCACGATGGCACGACCGTTGAAGCCGTACGCCGGCGCAGTCGCTTGTTCGACAGGCGCTGGGTGCTGATCGGCGATTGGGCGCCTACGTCACCGAGGTGCACTGTGTTTCTCTCTCACCTGCATGTGCACTCGGTCACTTGCCAACAAAGCTTCGTGCCCGCAGACTTCCGCCTTCAATCGCTTGTCATACAGGAGGCGCGGTGCTCACGGCCTTCCGAGAACACGACGACTCGCACGTCGCCTTTGCCGCGATGTCTGACACCTTGGCTAGCGGGTCAACCTTGCAGCGCAATCTTGGCGGCCAAGGATTCTCCGGGGAGTGGGACATCACATGGCACGCTGACGTTGGAATGTGGTCGTTGCTCGACCCTGGCGACGATCTCAACAGGTTCTGGTGCTGCTTTGGCATAGAGGATCCCACCGCCCGCAAAGACCTCAACATCGCCGTGGAGGTCAACCCGCCCCACAGCAGCACTGACGGGCGTATTGCAGGCGCGTTCGCGTGGAGCCCCGCCGGCAACATCCACCTTTGTCACAATGGCCGCATCGGTGGCGGCAGGCGAGGCGTCGGCAAAGCCGCATTCTTCAACCACTACCGTGGCGAACTGACCAGCTTGGCGCACCGCGACCGACTGGTGGATGTCGTGGACCTTGGCCCTATCGACAGCCCCGACCTGGCATCCCGCCTTGCGTGGTTTGCGGGCGAGGTGCTCCGTATCAAAGCCTTGATCCTGCAGGGGACTTCGACGCCCGCCGAAGGCTCATCGGATTCCGGTGTGGAGACGATCCAAACACCGTCCTTCAATCCCGAGTTCTCAGGCGTTAGAGCTGCCTTCACCGTCCGCAAAACGATCGAGGCCAGAGCCGACCATGGGCTCGTTGTCGATGCTCTCGCAGCGGCGGTTACGCGTCGTGGCAGAGTCGTTCGCAACGACCGCGAGAGGGACCTGTTCCTTCTCGACGAAGGCGGCCACCTCGCCCTGCTGTTCGAGGTCAAGACCGATATCTCCACTACCTCGATCTACACCGCCGTCGGCCAACTGCTCCTCAACCGGGGGAACGAAAGGGACGGCGTGCGTCTTGTTCTCGTGGTTCCGGGCACGCCAAAGAAAAGCACTCGGGATGCGCTGGGCTTGATCGGCATCCACGTGCTCCCGTACCACTGGCGCGGGCGGACGCCCGTAATCTCGAAATCCGCGCTCGCGAAGCAGATGCGATGACGACCGCACCATGCCCTGCCTGCACAGCGAGTGCGAGACTGTCCCCGAGTCGAAGACGGCTCTTTGTCTCGACACCCGCGCCGCCCCCACAGATCCTTGGTTCCGCCCGTAGTGCCGCATCTGCCGCAGCTTGGATCTAACAACCACGGACCGCCACCCTGCACCTCCGCGCGTCAGCGCAGCCAACTGGCTGCGAGAACTCCTAGCCGTCAATCTCGAGCCCCGTGGCCCGCTCGGTCGCCCGGGCGACGGCCGCCCGTACCGCCGCCGCGTCGCCGTGCACGGTCACCCGGTGGCGGGCCCGCGTTACCGCCGTGTAGAAAAGCTCCCTGGTCAGCACCGCCGAGTCCGCCGGACCGGGCACGAATGCGACCTCGTCGTACTCGGACCCTTGCGCCCGGTGCACGGTCAGCGCGAAGAAGCTCTCGTGTTCCGGCAGCCGCGACGGCGCCACCTCGAAGCGGTCGGCGCCGGCCCCGAGCTCCGGGAACCAGACGCGGGTCGTGCCGTCGCGCCGGAGCACGACCCCCGTGTCTCCGTTCGAAAGACCGGTGACCGGATCGTTGCGGCGCACGATGATCGGGCGTCCGGCGTAGAACGGCTCCCTACGGGTAACGATCCCCCGCCCGCGCAGGCGCTCCTCCACCAGCCTGTTGAAACGCTCAGCGCCAAACGGTCCCGTACGATGGGCGCACAGCACGCGGGCTGCCGGGAAGGGTCGCGCAGCCGGTCCCCTGGCACGCAGGTCCCGCAAGCCCGGCGCCACCACGTCCGCGGCGTACCGGGCAGCCATCCGCGCGAAGCTGTCCGCGTCCCGCAGTTGCCGCAGCCCGGTTCCGGTCTCGCCCGCGTCCTGCAGCGCCGCCAGCGTCTCCCGGCCGTCGCCCGCGACGATCGCCCCCGCCAGCCGTCCGATCCCGCCAGCCGCGTCGAAGCGGTAGCTGTTCTTCAGCGTGACCACGCACGGATGGAGCGGCGCATCCTCGGACCGGGCCGCCCGACACAGGTCGCCGAGCACCGCACCAGGCTGCACGGACGCCAACTGGTCCGCGTCCCCGAGCACTATCAGCCTGGTCCCCTCCGGCATGGCTTCCAGGAGCCGTGCCATGAGACCGAGGTCGACCATGGACGCCTCGTCCACGACGAGCACGTCGAGCGTCAGCAGCCGCGCCCGCGACGCGCCCCCCCAACGCAGCCGCGAGAGCAGCCGATGGACCGTACTCGCCCGCGCCTGGTAGTCGACCAGCGCCGGGACGCGGGACGCCATCGTGGTGACCTGTCCCCCCACGGACTCCTGCAGACGGGCCGCGGCCTTCCCCGTCGGGGCCGCGAGCCCGACCCGGTCCGGCGCCGCCAGGCCCGCGCCAACGAGCAAGCCGATGAGCCGCGCGGCCAGGGTCGTCTTGCCCGTCCCGGGACCTCCCGTCACGACGCACAGCCGTCGCTCGAGCGCCGTGCGGGCGGCGCGGCGCGGAGCCCCGTCGCCGGGCGGGAACAGCGCGTCGACCAGACCCGGGGCAATGTCCCCGGTCCCGGGCAACGGTTTCGCCAGCGCCAGCAGTCGCTCGGAGACGCGCCGTTCGGCATTGCGGAACCGGGCCAGGTACAACCTGCCGCGCCGGTCCAGAACCAACGGCCTGGGCTCGGTGACGGTGGGACCCGCTACCGCCGGACTCTCCTCGAGCAGAGCTTGCCAGGTCGCGAAATCGGGGGTCGGCCGATCACCCTCCTCCACGGATTCCCCGAGCGCCGCCCCCACGGTCCGCCCGGCGCAACGCCGGAGATCGAGGTACGCATGGCCGGCACGGCAACGGGCGCTGGCCAGCGCGGCGGCCAGCGCGACCTCCGGAAGCCCCCGGCCGTCGAAATCGGCGATGAGGCCGGCGAACGCCCGGTCGATGTCCTCGAGCAGTCCCGCGGCGCACAGTTCGTCGATCAGGCCGGGACTCACGCCGCTGGCTCCGCCGCCCGGGTACCGCCCGCGAAACAGGCGTCCAGGGCCGCGATGCAGGCGGCGCTCGGCCGGTCGAAATGGATGCCCCTGTCCATCCCCGCCTGCGGATCCACGCCCCGCAGGAAGAGGTAGAAGGCGCCGCCGACGTGCCGTTCGTAGTCGTAGTCGCGCACCCGCAACGCGAGGTGGCGGTGCAGGGCAACCAGGTAGACGAGGTACTGCAGCGTGTACCCGCTACGGCGCACGGCTTCTTCCAGGTGCGGCCCCGCGTAAAGGTCGGCGGTCGCACCGAGCAGGTTGGACTTGTAGTCCACGACGTACCAGCAGCCGTCGTGCACGGCGACCAGGTCCATGAAGCCCCGCAGGAAGCCCTCGACGGGTCGTCCACCGGCGGTCGCGAAGGGATTGTCGTAGCCGTGTTCGGCCAGCGTCGCTCCCAGCCGGCGCCGGTCCACGCCCCGCACGGGGAAGTGGAACTCCATCTCGGGAATCGGGCGCGCCAGTTCCTCCAGCCGGAAGCCGCGCCCCGGACCGCCGCCGGGGCCCGTCCGCGCTCTCAGCCGCACGCGGCGCGCGTTCTCGACCATGGTTCTCGCCACCCCGGCCCACTCCACGTCGATGCCGAAGGCCCCGAGACTCTCGCGGCACACGTCGTCCAGGTCGGCTTCCGGCGCGACCGAACGGTCGAGCCGCTCGAAGATCCCGTGCAGACCGTTACCCGCACGCGGACCGGCCGGAAAGGTGAACGGCGTCCGCTCGGGCGCCGTCGGCACGGCAAGGCCGTCGGCCTCCTCGGGCATGTCGGCATCGCGGTCATGGTCGGGAAGTTCCAGCTCCTCGTGGTCGGGCGGCGACTGCGCGGCGCCCGGGGCCCGCGCGAGCGCCGAGTAGCTCGTCATCTGCCGCACCCGGCGCGTCGTGCGGCGCGGGCGCCGCGCCTGCAAAAGCGACAACGCGAGGGGCTGCGTCGTCGCCGGTACGTCCGGTGCGCCGATCCAGTCCACCGAGATGCCACCGCCGCTCGCCGCCGCGAGCCCTTCGATGCACTCGCGCCAGGCGCGGGCGTCGAGCTTGCGGGCTTCCCTGGCCGCCTGCCGCAGCGCCAGGTGCGGATCGGCCCCGGCGGCAGCGTCGGCCCCATGCAGCAACCAGCCGAGGGGCGCGTGTTCGCAGAACGTCGCCGGGCCCCAGGTGACCACGCAGCGCAGGCGCGCCCGCGTGAGCGCCACGTAGAGCAGGCGCGCCTCGTCGGCCACGTCCTCGAGCCACTCCCGCTCCCACTCCGCGCTACCGGGCGCGAGGTGCAGGACCTCCGGGTACCCCGCGCGGTCCCGCTCGTGATAGACGGCCGTCACCCCCCGGTTGTACTGCGGCGCGCGCGCGTCCCAGGCGAACGGGCAGAACACGATCGGGAACTCCAGGCCCTTGCTGCGGTGGATCGAGACGATCTTCACCAGGTCCTCGTCGCTCTCTAGACGCAGCTGGGCAACCTCGTCCCCCCGGCGCACGTTCGCGCGCCGCCGGCTGAACCAGGCCGCGACGGCCGTCGGTGCAAGGCGCGAAGCCGATTCGGCCCGCTGCAGCAGGTCGGCGAGGTGCATCACGTTGGTCAACCGCCGGGCGCCCGCAGGATGGCGCAACAGCCGCGCCGCGCCTCCCGCCCGTCCGGCCGGCGCGTCGTCCGCCGCCTCCCCGCCGGCCTCCGGGCGCCGGCCGAAGTCCCACAACAGGCGGCGGATCATGGTCGCGACGCCCCGGGTCTCCCAGTGCGCGCGCCAGCTCCCCAACCGTTCCTGCCAGTCGTTCCAGGCCTCGTCGTCGTCCACCAGGCGGGCGAGCTCGCCGGCATCGAGACCGAACAGATCGCCCGCCAGCGCACCGCGCACGCGATCCGGGGACTGCGGCTTGGCGACCGCCCACAGCAGGCGCTCGAGCTGTTCGGCCTCCCGGCTCTCGAAGACGTCGGCGTCGCCGATCTCGATGCTCCGGATGCCGCGGTCGCGCAGGGCGTCGGCGACCGCGCGGCCCTGGTCGGTCTTGCGCACCAGCACCGCGATGTCGCCGCCCTGCACCGGGCGGTCGCCGATCCGCGCGCGGCCTGCCGCCGCCCGCGCCAGGAGCGCGGCGATCTCGACCGCCGCCTGGCGCGCCGCGCGGGGCGTCGCCTCCCGCTTCGCCAACTGCTTCGCGCCATCGCCTTCGAACAACCGGAACCGTAGCGGTGCGGGGTCGCCGTCGCCTTCCACTTCGAGGCGCGGCGCCCCCCGCGGATACGCAGAGGCCACCGGCTCGAACGCCAGTTCCGGCAGCACGAAGGGTGACGGCTTGGCGAAGAGCGCGTTGACCGCATCCACCAGGCTCGGCACGGACCGGTAGTTGCGCATCAGATGCAGGCGCTCGTCCCGTCCCATCGACGCGCTGGCCTCCAGGTACGCGAAGACGTCCGCGCTGCGGAAGCGATAGATGGACTGCTTCGGGTCGCCGACGATGAAGACGCTGCCCGGACCCTCCGCGTAGATGCGCCGGAAGATGTCCGCCTGCAGCCGGTCCGTGTCCTGGTACTCGTCGATCAGTGCGAACGGATAGCGGTCCCGGATGCGCTCCGCCAGGTCCGGGGACCGCGCGAGGCTGTGCTGCACCGTGACCAGCAGATCGTCGTACCCCAGCGTCCCGTCGTCCCGTACGCGCCGGTCGATCGCCGCCCTGGCCCCTTCGAGCGCCCCGCGCCGGGCGCGCGGCAGCCAGTCGTCATAGACTTCGCCCAGGCGCGCGCCGGCCTCGCGCAACGCTTCCAGCCGTCCGTGCAGGGCCGGGTCGTCCGCCGGCAACATGCCCGCGAGTTCCGCCGGACAGATGTCCTCCCCCGCCGCGACCGCGGCATCCGCGCCGGCCAGTACCCGGTCGAACGCCCGGAGCGCCGGGTCCCCCGGGGCGTCGCGGACACGCGCGTCGAGGGCCGACCGGGCGCCCGCGGCGGTCTCGTCCCACGCTCTCTCCGCCTCCTCGAGGGCGGCCATCGCCGCGTCGTCGAGACGCGGCGCCCCCCGGATCGCGAGGTCGCGCTTCGCGACGTTGGACGCGACCCATTCCACCAGGTCCTCGCCGACGAACTTCCGCGCCAGGGCGAAACGCACGCGGACCGGCGGGGCCGGGTAGAGCGCGCGCCGCCAATGGTCGCGCACCACCGCGTTCACGACATCGAAGCCGTCCCCCGTCACCTCGAATCCGAACGGCAGGCCGCACTCGAACGCGAAATCCGTCAACACGCGCTGGCAGAAGCCGTGGATGGTGAGCACGTTGGCCCGATCGAGGTCCGTGACGGCTACGTCCAGCCGTCGCGCCACGTCATCGCGCGGAATGCCGAGCGCATCCCAATGCGCCGCCAGCTCCGTGGCCTGCCCGTCCGGACGGCTCCGGTCTCCCTCCGCGAGCCGCAGCGTCGCCCGCAGGGCCCGGCGAATCTTGTCCCGCAGTTCGTCCGTCGCCGCGTTGGTGAACGTGACGACGAGGAGTTCGCCGATCTCCCGCTTCTCCTCGACCACCAGGCGGGCCACGAGCGTGGTGAGCGTGTACGTCTTGCCCGTGCCGGCGCTCGCCTCGATCAGCGTCGTCCGGGCCGGGCCGAGCGGCAGTTCCAGCGCCGTGCGCTCCTCGCGGGCGCCGCTCATGCCGATGCCCTTTCCGCGCGCAGGAGGCCCGCGCGCACGACCGGCAGCAGCAACGCCTCGGCCAGGGCGCAGAACTCACCGCCCAGCGGGCCGCCCCCGTCGTACGCCAGCGCCGCGTAGGAATCGCTGGCCTCCGGGAAGCCAAAGCGTCCCCCGAACCACTCGTTCTCGGCCGCCCGTAGCGCGCGCGCCCGGGTGGCGGCGGCGTCCTCCCGACCCTTGGGTTTCGCCACGGTCCTGGCGTAGGCCCAGGATGCCTTCGGCGCGAAGGGCAGCAGCTTCGACTGGCCGGCCGTCCAGGCGTCAAGCCAGGCGCCGAGCAGTCCGTTCGCCCCCGCGGGCGCCTCCAGCCACTCGGTCTCGACCCCCTTGCGGCCGAGCCCCAGCAGGCATGCCCGCCTCGCCGCGGTCTCGCCTTCGCCGCCGGCCCACGCGAGGAGCTGCAGCCAGGCGGCCATCCGGTCCTTGGGCCGAATGCTCCCGATCCGCCACCAGAGCAGGTAGCCAGCCTCGTCGTCTATGCCGTCGACCGCGCCGGTCACGCGCAGCCCACCGCATTGCAGGTCGATGGGCCGTTGCGGGGCGGCGAGCGCCACCTCGTGCTCCGCCATCGCTTCCGCAAGCTCCGAGACCGCCCCGTTGGCGTCGTGCACCGCCATGCGGCCCAGCGCCGCCTCGGGCAGCGCCGGCTCCGCCGCGGCCACCCGTGCCACGCGGTCCAGCGGCATCCCGTCGCGCACCAGTCCCCACATCCGGTCCCGCAGCTGCCAGCTCGCGAGCCCGTCCAGACCGAAGGGTTCGTCCTCGACGAGCGCCACGTCCTCGACCTCGAGCCGCGCCTGCAGCCGTCGTTGCAGGAACCACTTCGCCGGGTCCCCGAAGAACCGCACGAGGGCATCGAGTTCGACCACGGGAGACGGCTCCCCGGCGGCCGGCGCCGCCACCCGCATCCGTGCTCCCGCGTCGGCGTCCGTCGCACCGGACACGGCGTCGGCCGCCTCGAGCATGTGCTGCGAGTAGCTGAACAGCTCCCGCTCGGAGCCGTCGAAGTAGCGGGTGCTGAAAGGCTGCAGGGGATGGCGCACCGCGAAGTCCGTTCCCGGGAACCGCCCGGCGAGGTACTCACGCAACTCGTCGACCACCACGGACGGAGGAATCTCGGCGTCGTCCCGGAGGCCGCGTCCCGTGTAGGTCACCACGAACGCCCGGCGCGCGGCGAGCAGCGCTTCCAGGAACGCGAAGCGGTCCTCGTCGCGCAGGTTGCGGTCGCCGCGCCGCTCGTCGTCCTGGGCGAGCACGTCGAAGGTCGGCGCCCCGGGGCTGCGGGGAAAACCGCGATCGTTCATGCCCACGGCGCACACGACCTGCGCGGGGAACGTCTGCCCCGCCCCGAGGCCGGCCACGGTCACGCCGTCGGCGAGCCGCGCCACCGCGCCGCCCGGCATCTGCGCCGCCTCGGCAAGCGCGTCCCGCACGACCCGGAAGGGTATGGCCGCTTCAACCGCGCACTCGTTCTCGAAGTCCCCGATCGCTCGCAGCACCGCTTCCGTCTCGCGCCGCGCCTCGGCGTCGAAGCTCCGTTCTTCGCCGACGAAGAACCCCTCCACGACCGCCTCGCGCAGCCGCGACCCCCACGCGCCGGCCGGGCAGGCGTCGTCCAGCCAGCCCCGCAGCGCGAACGCCGCGTCGCAGTAGCGCACGAAACGTCCCAGCAGCTCGAAGTCCTCCGCGCCGGGGTCCAGCCCCCCACCCCGGATGGGAGAGGGCGCGATCCCGGCGAAGAGAGCGTCGGTCCCCTCCATCGCGTAGCCGAGCAACAGGCGCCTGAGGCCGAGCCGCCAACCGTGTCCCTCCGTGGCCGGCAGGTCCTCGTCGCGCCGGTGCGCGGCGTCCACGCCCCAGCGGATGCTCGCGGCCCGAACCCAGTCACGGACATCGGCGAGCCGCTCCTCCGGGATGCCGAAACGCGCACGCACGGAGGCGCACTCCAGGGGAGCCAGCACGGCTTCCGCGCCGTAGCGGGAGCCCGGCAGCGCGAGCAGGTCGAGCAGCGCGCGCAGCCCGCGGGTCTCGCCGGCCGGAGGACGCGCCACGTGGAACGGTATCCGCCCGGCCGTCGCGAACACCGACTCGATGGGCGGTCCGTAGTCGGTGAGGCTCGGCGTCACCACCAGGACGTCCGCGGGCTCGATGTCGTCGTGCTCGTCGAACAGGGCCAGCAGGCGGTCGTGCAACACCTCGGCCTCGCGCACCGCGGAGTGGCAGACATGCATCTGCAGGGACGAGTCGGCGCCCTGCGCCGGCGGCCTCCGCGCCGCTCCTTCCGCAGCCGTGCGCAGGTCGAGGACATCCCCCTGCACCTGGCCGAGGACCGTGCCTTCCCCAGGCGTGTCGTACAGTTCGTCCGGCGCGCCAAGCGCGAGTTCGCGCTCGGCGAGCAGCGCCTGCATGTCCCGGGCGGGCTTGCCCAGCGCCGCAAGGATCTCGTTGCCTTCGGTGCGATAGTCGTCCGCCGGGTCGAGGGGTTCCGCCCGCCGCCGGATGACCCGTTTCGGCGCGATGTCGCTCCAGTACTCCCGACACGGGCTGAGGAGGAAGAGATGGACGTCGATGTCCGCCTCCACCCGCCGCAGCATGTCGAGATAGGACGGCGACAGCATCCCGATGCCGAAGAAGCTCGCCCGCCGCGGCCAGGACGCCGGCGCCTCCCCGGCCGCCTCGCGGAACGCATCGACGGCGGCGACCCAGTGCCGCGGTTCGGCGCCCTCTCCGATCAGCCCGTGCCAGAGGCGCGCCTGCCAGTGCGGCGTCCCGCCGGCCTCCCAGTCGCGGATCCAGTCCGGCCGGTAGAGGAGACATCGGTCGTAGACGCGCGCCAGCCGGGTCGCGAGGCCGAAACGCCTGGAGGGATCGCCGTCGGCCAGATACCGCCGCACCGGCGCGTAGCCTCCGTCCGCCAACGCCTCGAACACGCGCCACCGCAGCCGTTCCGGCGCGAACGGCTGCTCCCTCGGCAGCGTCGGCACGGCCTCGCGCATGATGGACCACGCGAACTGCGCGGGGAGTTCGATCCGCAGGTGCGCCGCGATACCGAGGCGCCGGGCGAGTTCCAGGGTGAGCCAGCGCCCCAGGGTGGGATGCGGCACGACGATGCGTTCGGGTTCGAGCGGGTCGCCCGGCTCCTCCAGCATGCGCTGGGCGAGCCGCGCGGCGAGTGTCTCCAGGCGGTTGCCGGCGTGTATCTCGATGCGGGTCTCCCGATAATGGGCCCGGCGGCCAACCTACTCGGCGTCGAACACGGCCGCGACGTCCACCTCGAGGCCCGGCAGGCAGACGGACCCGGCCCGGTCGCCACGGCGGAACGTCCCGTGCTCGGCGTAGGAGGCGTCTGCAAGCACAAGCACGGTCACGGTGTCGTCGATGGGGTCGACGATCCAGTACTCCGAGATCCCCGCCTCCGCGTAATCCAGGCGTTTCTGGTGCCGGTCCCGGTCCCGGCTGTCCGGGCTGACCACCTCCATCACCAGGTCTGCGCCACGCCAGTATTCGTTGCTCCGACGTCCGTCACGGGCCTCCCGCACGAGCAGGAGATCCGGTTCCCGGAACTTGCGGTCGCCGATGCGCAGCCGCAGGGGTGCGAACCGAACCGCGCCGCCGACCTGTTTCACCACCGGCAGACACGCCAGGAACAGGAACTGCAGGATGGTCTGGTGTCGATCGGTAGGCATCGGCAGGACCTCGAGTCTTCCGTCCGTGAATTCGAGGAGGCGGTCGCAGGCGTCGGTCAGCCGGAGGTATTGCTCGGGCGTCCATAGCCCCTGCAGGCAGCCAAGGTCCACGAGCGTGTGGTCGTCGCTCGCGACCACCCGCAACCCGTCCCGATGCTCCACCGCCATTCCCGCCAACGCCGTTTCCGTGCAACGCCCGACGCAGTGTCAGTGACCCCGGCGATGCCTGTCAACGGACGCTGTAGAATGCCCGTCCCTCGCGCCTCCCCGCATCGCCCGCCATGGACTCCGCCGACTTCGCCAGATGGTTTCGGGACTCCACGCCCTACATCAGTGCGCACCGGCGCCGGACGTTCGTGGTAATGCTGGGAGGCGATGCACTCGCGTCCTCGAACCTCGTCAACACGGTGCACGACCTCGCGCTGCTGCAAGTGCTCGGGGTCCGGCTGGTGGTGGTGCACGGCTACGCGGACGGGGCGTTCCACAGCGACACCGCTCCCCCGGGCGAGGCCGCGATGGACGCGCTGGTCGGCGCCATCGGCCTGGCGCGGAGCCGCCTCGAGGCGCTCTTCTCCACCGGCGTCCCGTCGAGTCCGTTGCGGGCGAGCCGCATCACCCTCGCAAGCGGGAATCTGGTGACCGCCCGGCCGGCGGGCGTCATCGACGGCGTGGATCGGCTGTGGACCGGCAGGGTTCGGCGCGTGCATGGCGAAGAGATCGCCAGGCTGCTCGACACCGGCACCATCGTCCTCGTACCGCCCATCGGGTACTCGAGCTCCGGCGCCGCCTACGTCCTGGGGCCCGAAACGCTGGCGCCCGAGGTCGCGACCAGCCTCGGCGCGGACAAACTCATCGTCTACGACGCGATCGAACGGGTGAACGACGCCGACGACATGACGCCGGAAGCCCTGCAAGAGGCGCTGGACGACGGCGACATCGAGGCACGTACGGAGGGCCGGCTCCGCGCGATCCTGCGGGCGAGCGAAGCCGGCGTGCCGCGCTGCCACCTCATCTCGTACCGGGTCGACGGCGCATTGCTGCAGGAGCTCTTCACCGCAGAAGGCGTAGGCACCCAGGTCTCGAAGGAGGACTACCGCGCGATCCGGCAGGCCACGAGCGCCGACGTCGCGGGCATCGTCGAGCTGATCCGGCCGCTGGAAGAGCAGGGGCTCCTGGTGCGGCGTCCGCGCGACCGCCTGGAGGCGGAGATCCGGCACTTCGCGGTCGCCGAGCTCGACGGTATCGTGGTCGGCTGCTGCGCCCTGTTCCCCCACGAAGGCGACGCCGTCGAACTCGGGTGCGTCGCCACGCACCCGAGCCACCGCTTCCGCGTCGGGGGCAGGACCCTCGGCGAACAGTTGCTGTCCCATGCCGAGGCCATGGCCCGCGCCGACGGTTTCCGGCGCATGTTCGTCCTCACCACGCAGGCGGAGGACTGGTTCGTCGAACGGGGGTTCATGCCCGCCTGCATCGACGACCTCCCGGTTTCGCGCCAGGTCCTGTACAACTACCAGCGCAACTCGAAGGTCATGATCAAGGAGCTCTCAAGCAATGGCCGCTAGACGTCCGTATTCCTCCATCGTCGTGGACGGCGTGGAACAGGCGCCGAGCCGCGCCATGCTGCGCCCGGTCGGTTTCGAATCCGAAGACTTCGGCAAGCCGCAGGTCGGCATCGCCTCGATCTGGAGCATGGTGACGCCCTGCAACATGCATATCGACGCGCTCGCCGACGCCGCCGCCATGGGCGCGGACGAGGCCGGCGCGAAGAGCGTGGTGTTCAACACCATCACCGTGTCGGACGGCATCTCGATGGGCACTCCCGGCATGCGTTACTCGCTGGTGTCGCGGGAAGTCATCGCCGACTCCATCGAGACGGTCGTCGGCGCGCAGGGCTTCGACGGCTTCGTGACCATCGGTGGCTGCGACAAGAACATGCCCGCCTGCGCCATGGCGATGGCCCGGCTGGACCGTCCGAGCGTGTTCGTTTACGGCGGCACGATCCTGCCCGGAGCCGAGCGCCGCGACATCATCTCGGTGTTCGAGGCCGTCGGGGCACACGCCGCCGGGAAGATCGGCGACGTGGAGCTTCTCGACGTCGAGAAGACGGCGATCCCGGGACCCGGCTCCTGTGGCGGAATGTACACGGCCAACACCATGGCCTCCGCCATCGAGGCCCTGGGGCTGTCCCTTCCCAACTCGTCCGCCCAGACCGCCGTGAGCGACAACAAGCGCCAGGACAGCTATCGCGCCGGCGCCACGGTGGCCCACCTGATAGAGCGCGGCATCAAGCCTTCCGACATCCTGTCGCGCGAGTCGTTCGAGAACGCCATCACCGTCGCCATTGCCCTCGAGGGATCGACGAACGCCGTGCTGCACCTGCTCGCGATCGCCAACGCTGCCGGCATTCCACTCGAACTCGATGACTTCACGCGCATCGGAGACCGGGTCCCCGTACTGGCGGACATGCGCCCGGCCGGACGGTACGCCATGTCCGAGCTGATCGAGATCGGCGGCATCCGCCCGTTGATGAAGACGCTGCTCGACGCCGCGCTGCTGCACGGCGGCTGCCTCACCGTGACGGGCCGGACCCTCGCCGAGGACCTCGGGGACGTCGCGCCCTACCCGGAAGGGCAGCGGATCATCCGGCCCCTCTCGGACCCGATCAAGAAGGACAGCCACCTCGTCGTGCTCTACGGCAATTTGGCGCCGACCGGGGCGGTGGCGAAGATCACCGGCCACGAGGGGCTCGCCTTCACCGGCCGCGCGAAGGTCTACCACGGCGAGGAAGCGGCCATGGCCGCCATCATGGACGGCAGCGTGCAGCGCGGCGATGTCGTCGTCGTGCGCTACGAGGGCCCGCGCGGCGGTCCGGGCATGCGGGAGATGCTGAGCCCGACCAGCGCCATCAACGGCCGCGGGCTGTCGGAGCACGTCGCCCTCATCACGGACGGGCGTTTCTCCGGCGGCTCCCACGGGTTCGTGATCGGCCACATCACGCCGGAGGCTTTCGAGGGCGGACCGATCGCGCTCCTCGAGGACGGCGACGAGATCACGATCGACGCGGAGCGGCGGCGCATCGACGTGGCGCTCGCCGAGGACGAACTGGCCCGGCGGCGCGCCGCCTGGACGCCGCCCGAGCCCTATGCACGCAAGGGGGTACTCGCGAAGTACGCGCGGCTGGTGAGTTCGGCGAGCGAGGGAGCGGTCACCGACGGAGCGGTGTGATGCCGACACCCGGCCGCACCGCCCTCTGTCCGCCGCCCAATTCACGCGTTGCGGTCGCTCCGCACGCATCGAGCAACACCCGGCTTGCAGCCTATTTCGGGGGTTGCGAGAGTGCACTCGGCGCATCCGCTTCGGTAACCGCCTTGCGATCCCGGGACGCTCGGACGCGGCGGTCGTGGAGTGCAGGTTCATGAGGCTACGAAAGTTCCGTTTCTCAGGCTTCAAGGCCCTCGACGGAGCCACCTTCCACATTCCCGACCGCGCCTTGTTGCTGATCGGCGGGAACGGGTCGGGAAAGTCCTCCACCTTGCAGGCGCTGGCCATGGTTCAGGATTTCGCAAGGGGCAACGCTGCCAAATTCCTCGACGATCGGGCGTGGAGCTACTCCGGCGTGAGATCACAGCTAGAGGGATCGAGGGCCACGACGTTCCGTGCCGATCTCACGTTTGGAACCGAGGCAGGCGATAGCTACCTCTGGCAATTCGATTTCGGGCTTCGGTCTGGTCGCAATCTCCGTGAGACGCTTTGGCACCTTCCCCCTGAGTCCCTCGACCCTTCCCTCAAGGTCGATCACCGCCAAAACACGACCACTCTCCACCTCTCCGGTACCACAGAGTTCAAGGGGTTTCGACTGCCGGGGTCCGTTCTGGCCTTCTACGATCTGGACGCGCAAGGCGAGGATGCGGCAGGGTTGCGAGACATCGTCGAGTGGGGGCGAAACATCACCTCGCTCGAGTTGCTCAGTCCGACGGCGATGCGGCGCGGAGCGAGGGGTTCGACACGGGACATCGGTCCCCGAGGCGAGCGACTGGCGAGCTTCCTGGCCAGCTTGAGCCACACGGCCAAAGACAATCTTGTTCGACGATTGAGCGCGTTCTACCCGATACGTGAAATCCTCACCACGCGAAAACGGGCGGGGTGGGTCGATATGAGAATCGCGGAAGAATTCAGTCACTTGGGAGCCATCGGTCCACTCCATGCTAGCGACGGTTTGTTGCGCCTGATGGCACTGTGCGCCATTCCCGAGTTCAGCCCGCCTGCATCCTTGGTCTTGCTGGACGAAATAGAGGACGGTGTCGAACCACATATCCTGCCCGACATAATCAGGCAAATCGTGTCCGATTCGCGAAGCCAGTTTGCCTTTACGTCACACTCCCCGATCCTCGTCAACTCTTTCCGACCCGCAGAAATTCAGCTTCTGACCCGCCAGGCGAGCGGCTCGGTCGCGACTTCGCGGTTCTCGGACCTGGACTGTTGGGCAGAAGGCATCGACTACTTTGGGCCTGGTGAGTTGTGGAACATGGCAGAGAGGGATGCTCTCCGGCAGCATGTCATTGGACTTGCCGATTCTGCCGTGGACCGGGCGCGCCCCGCGACCAACCGCTTTTCCCGGCAACATGCCGTCGCGTTCATGACCGAAGGGCCAGTGTGATCAAGGTGTTGGTCTGTGGCGAGGATAGTCACGACATCGGGACCGAAGTACCGGAGCGGGAGGAAGGGTGGTTGCAGCCCGTCCTGAGGAAGCTGATTGGCGACGACATCGAGATTGCCACGGTGCGGCGCCAACAACTCGTGATTCTAGGCCGGGAGAAAAAGGGCCTGCAGCCTCTGCCGCCAGGTCATGGCGTGAAGGCGCTGGCCGGCAAGGTCCGAGCGACCCAGGGCGAATACGACCTGTTCGTGTTCATGGTAGACGCCGACTCCGAACGACTCCAAGTCTGGCGCAAGAAGCGCGGCGAGATTCTCGACGGGTTCTCGAGAGTGTCAGGCGTTACGGGCGTGGCCTGCGTGCCAAAGAGCGCCTCCGAGAGCTGGCTGTTGGCAGACGCACATGCGTGGCGGCAGGCCGGCCTATCCGACACGTCCGGGCTCCCGAGCCAACCCGAAACGATCTGGGGCAGAAGAACAGACCCGCAAAGCGACCATCCGCATCCGTTCTTTCGACGAATGTGTGATGAAGCCAACATCCAGGACTCTCGTGCAACACGGGTTCTACTGGCAGTAGGGTCACGGCTGGAACTCCTGCTTGCGCGCTGCCCAATCTCGTTTGGGCAGTTCGCCAGCGACGCGCAGGCCGTGACGGACTAACCGCCCAGACGCTCACTCCCCGCGCACCCACACCGGCGACGTCCAGGCCCGCTCCTGAATCGTCTCCGGCAGGCCGAGCCGCAGCGCCACGCCGGCCTTGATCGCGTCCCACGTCGACCAGCGGCAGGTCGGGTTCTCGAGCACGCGCGCGTAGTAGAAAACGTGCGACGCGCCGTCCCAGGTCGGGTCGGTCCAGGTGGCGCCCAGTTGCGAGGCGCCCACGTCCGCGCTGATGGCGCACGTGGCGACGTCCACCGTGGCGCCGTTGTCCGGGCAGCGGTGCGTTTCGGGGTCCACGGCCAGCCCGTCCGAGCACGCGATGTCGAAGACCCGCTCGCGCTCCTGCCCGTCCTCGATCCAGCCCTTCACCACCTGCAGGCGCTGCAACGGCGCGGCCCGCGGGTCGGCGAGCGCGACCACGGCGAGGCTCGGCGCACCGTCGCCGTCCGTGAGGTCGCCGCCCTGGGCCACGCCGTCCACATCGGCCCCCATGTCCTCCCGCTCGTGCAGGTCGGCGGGCAGGCCGTAGCCCGCGAACATGCGCAGCCGGATGCGCGTACCGCTGGTGCCGAACGTCTCCTTGCGGCGGAACGCGGCGAAGATCGCCTCGCGCGTGTTCTCCTCCGCCCAGACACCGGCGATCCCGGAGGCTCCGTAGTTCGTCCGGTAGACGTGCCGGTACGTCGGCATGCCGTCGAGCTCGCCGACGGGGACCGAGCCCCGCCGTTGCGGCAGCGCGTCGTGGACGCCGACTTTGCCCAGAAAGTTCTCCTCGTCGAATCGCGATCCCGCGTTGTGCGTGTCCGATGCGGCCACGACGCCGAACCGGTACGGGTTCAGGCCGCTGCGCGCCTCGAGGGCGAGGCCGGTCAGCCAGGCGTCGCGCACGTAGCTGCCCCGCGGTTTCGACTTGACCCACTGGGCGATCCGGTAGGGAAAGATCTCGAAGTCCGCCCACTCGTCGTTGGGCGACAGGAACGGGTGCGTCTCCGACGTCCCCTTGACCTGCGTGATCTCGACCAGGGGTTCGTTGCGCATGCGCAGGTCCGCGTAGCCCGCGTCGATCGCGCTGCCGTCGTACTGCACGTCCTCGAACATCCAGCCGTCGGAGCCGTTGGAGTTGTGCGGGATCGCGAGCACGTCGCTGCCGCGTTGCCGCTGCACGTCCATCCACGCCCACAGGTCCTCGGGGTTGGCGGAGTCGAGACGTCCGAAGATGTCTTCCGGCACGTCGCCGCCGGCGAAGACCACGTTGCGGTGCATGTTGCCGCCCTCGCGCGACGGCGTGTACTCGTACGCGATGAAGGTGGTGAACTCGCCGGGACGATTGTGGCGCTCGGCGGCGGCGACGATCTCGGCCCAGGCGCTCTTGCGGTCGTAGTCGTCTCCGAGCGACTCGACGAACGGGCGCGCCTCGGGGTGATAGCCGCCCCGCGGCGCGGCCAGGGCCGGGTCGAGGAGGCCGAGCGCCGTCGCGTCTTCGTGCCGCGGATGCTCCGGATCAAGCAGTGCGGTCATGGCGCCGAGATACGCCGCGTGATCGGTGACCGCGTAGAAATCGAGCGGCTCGTCGAGGCGGACCTCGAAACCGGCCGGGTGCATCAGCGTGCCCCCGGTGGCGAAGCGGTAGGCATCGTCCGGGCTCCCGCGCGTCGCGAAGGAGAACGCGTCGAACGAAAAGCGGGTGTGGACATGGAGGTCGCCGAAATACGCATTCCGTTCGGCGGCCAGCGACCCTGCGGCACAGACCGTGCACGCAATCAGCAGCTTTTTTCTCATCGTCTCCTCCGTTTCGGCACCCGCCCCGGATGGTAGCAAACGCCTCGCCGGCAGCCGGGGGCGCCCGCTCGACCGCTCGACCCGGCAGGCTGGACCGCGCGCCACCGCTCGCTTAGGCTCCCGGCGACGACTTCATCGCAGGATTCAGACCATGGCCGCCCGATCCCCCGTCGCCCTCTCCCGCCGGTCGTTCGTGATCGGCGCCTCCCTCGCTCCCGCGTTTCTCCTGGCCGGTCGCCACACCTGGGCCGACGCGAGCGACGGCCTCGCCAGTTCCCCCCTGGTCTACCTCACGCCCCTCAAGAGCAACGGCGAGGAGAGCCGCTGCAAGGCCGAGATCTGGTTCGGCTACGACGGGTCCGACATCTTCGTCGTGACGCCGCCGGACGCGTGGCGCACGCGGGCCGTCGAGCAGGGTCTCACCCGCACGCGCATCTGGGTCGGGGACTTCGGCGTGTGGACGCGGTCCGACGGTGCCTTCCGCCAGGCGCCCGAGTTGATGGCCACCGCATCCATCGAGACGGCCGCGGACGCGCACGCGCGCGTACTCGCAACCATGGGCGAGAAGTACGCGGATACCGGCTGGAACCGGTGGGGCGAGCGTTTTCGGAAAGGGCTCGCCGACGGTTCCCGCGTCATGATCCGCTACGCCTTCGACGGGTGAAACGCGTACTCGCGGCGACCGCCTGCGCGACCGCCCTCGCCGGCCACGGGGTCGAACCCGTGGGGCGTCTCGCGCACTCCGCCCTGTCGGAGGTCAGCGGCATCGTGAAGTCCGAAGCCGGCGAGTTCTACTGGGTGCACAACGACAGCGGCGACAGCCCCCGGCTGTTCGCCCTCGACCCGCACGGGACGCCCCTCAAGCCGCCCTACATCGACGGCCCCGCGGCGGACTGGGACGGGCACGTCATCGAGAACGCGTGGCACTTCGACTGGGAGGACATCGCCCTGGCGGACGGCACGCTCTACGTCGCCGATGTCGGCAACAACGGCAACGCCCGCCGCGACCTCGGCGTGTACGTGATCGCGGAGCCCGATCCGCGCGCCATTCCGAAGATGCGGGCCCGGGCGTTCCTGCCGGTACGATACCCGGACCAGCACCGTTTCCCCGCGAAGACCTGGCACTTCGACTGCGAGGCCGTGTTCGTGGCCAACGGCCGGCTCCACTTCATCACCAAGCACCGGCAGCCCGGCAAGGCGCTGGATTGGGAGCCGGGAGCCAAGCTCTACCGCCTCGACACGGACCACACCGACCGGGACAACGTGCTTACGCTGGTCGGTCGACGCGAAGACGTCACCCTGGCCACCGGGGCCGACCTGTCGCCGGACGGCTCCCGGCTCGCGGTCGCGACCTATGTCGCCCTGTGGCTGTTCGACCGCCCGGCCTCCGGCGGCGACTGGTTCTCGGGCCGGGCGTGGAAGCTCGATCTCGACCCGGAGGTGACGAAACAGCTCGAGGCGATCGCCTGGGAGACCCCGACCACGCTGATCCTGGTCAACGAGAACCGCGACGTCATGCGGGCGTCGACCGTCGACTTCACCCGAGTTCCGTGAGCCGGCCCGCCGCCATCACCCGCGCCCTGGCGCGGGACGCGGGAGCCCTCACGTTCGCGCCTCCCGTCGAGCATGTCTACAACCCCCTCAAGTACGCGGCCGGCGCGCACGACCAGTACCTGGCCCGCTATTGCCGGCCCGGGGCCGACGTACTGTTGCTCGGGATGAACCCGGGACCGTTCGGCATGGTGCAGACCGGCGTACCGTTCGGCGAAGTCGCGTCCGTGCGCACGTGGCTCGGCATCGAGAGCGGCGTCGAGCCGCCCCGGCGTCAGCATCCGAAACGGCCGGTGCAGGGCTTCGCGTGCACCCGCAACGAAGTCAGCGGCAGCCGCCTGTGGGGCTGGGCCCGCGACCGTTTCGGCACGCCGGACGCCTTCTTCCAGCGGTTCTTCGTGTGGAACTACTGTCCCCTGGCCTTTCTCGAGGCATCGGGCCGCAACCGCACGCCCGACAGGCTGCCGCCCGACGAGCGAAGGCCGCTCTTCCGTGTCTGCGACCGGGCGCTCTGGGAGATCGTCGACCATCTCCAGCCGAGCCTGGTCCTGGGCGTCGGGCGCTGGAGCGAAGGCCGGGCCCGCGCCGTGCTCGCGGATCGGGTGCCGATCGGGCACGTCCTGCACCCGAGCCCGGCGAGTCCCGCCGCCAACCGCGGCTGGGCGGACGCCGCCGAGGCGCAGCTACGCGCCCTGGGCGTGGCCATTCCCTCGTGTGGTGTCCCGTGAGTTTCTGGTACTTCAGCGCGTCCCACGGGGTCTGTGGCAAGGCGCGTTCCCCGCCGGGAATGCTGGACGCATTGCCAAGGGGCGCAACACAGCCACAGGCCCCGTGGGGCGCGCCCTTCGGGAGATCGCCCTGCACGCCACTGCCGCGTTGTGGTCCTTGCCAATGCGCCCTGCGGGCGGCCCGATATTCCCTGCGGACCACGCCTTGCATTGACGCGCATGGCGAACTCTGAAGTACCAGAAACTCACGGGACACCACACTAGCGCCGACCGCTCAGAACCGGTGCTTGACTCCGATCCACGCGGAGGCGGGCGCACCGGGAGCGAGGAAACGCACGTCGTCGCCGATGTCGTCCAGGCCCACGACTTCGTCCGGCTCGTCGCCGATCAGCCCGAAAGTCTCGTAGCGCTCGTCGAGCAGGTTCTCGACGCGCAGGAAGACCTCGAGAGTCCCGTGCCGGTAAGCGGCCCGGGCGTTGACCGTCGCGTGCCCCGGCAGCCGGCCCAGTTCGTTCGACTCGTCTCCGCGGAGGTGGCTGGACGACACGGCGACGAGGTCGGCCGCCATGGACCACCGCGCGCCCAGGGCGTACTCGGCGGCGGCCTTGAACAGGTGCTCCGGAATCCCCGGAATCGTGTTGCCCGCACGCACGGGACGCGTGTTCCCGGAGTCCTCCGCGCCTTCGTCGCCCCGAGCCCCTTCGTTCATCGGATGATTGGGGCTCAGCACGTCGAAGTCGTCCTCGAACGTGGCGTCGAGATACGCGTAGTCGAGGCTCCACCGCCACGCGCCCGCAGCTCCCGTGAGGGAGGCTTCGATGCCCCGCCGCAGCGTCTCGTCCACGTTCCGGAAGAGTCCATGGGCGCGGGTCTGCCCCGTTTGCCAGATGATGTCGTCCCGGTTGCGCGTGTGAAAGGCGGTGAGCTCCCAGGCGACGCCGGCGCGCTCTCCGCGCAGGCCGAGTTCCAGGGTGCTCGAGATCACTTCGTCGAGTGGAGGGTCCGCGAGAAACGCGTTCGGCAGCCGACACTCCTGCGCCTCGCCGGTCTGCGGGTCGAAGGACAGCGCCTCGCTGCAGGCGAGTTCGATCGGAGTCGGCAAGCGGCTCGCCCGGCCCCAGGATGCATGGGCCCGAAGGTTCGGAGACAGGCGATACACGGACCCGACCGCCCAGTTGAGGTTCCGGTAACGGTGCCGTCCGTTCAGTTGCGGCTGCCTGCCGCCGCGGTCTTCTAGGCGCACCTCGCTCCAGTGCAGGTAGCTCGACAGGGACAACGTCCAGCGGTCCGTCAGGCGCAGCATGTCGCCGAGGTAGGCGTAGCTGCGCGCAGTACGCGTCCGGAGGTCCGTCCGGTCCTCCGAGAACGCTCCGGCAACGGCGCCCGCGGTGACCGTGGAGCGCAGCTCCGGATCGAGCAGCGCGAACTGCCGCGCGGCATGGAAGCCGCTCCGACCGCGGTAGTAACCGACGCCAGCGTTCACTTCGTGTTCCAGGCCAAGTCCGCGGAACGGCAGGTCCAGTTCGACGACGGCGGACAGCGCGTCCTGCGCCCGTTCGCTCAGGTGGTTGGCCGCGCCGCAGCCGCTTTCCCCCAGGGCTTCCAGGAATTCGTCCTCGCCGGCGCCATCGAAGCGCGCGCCGACCTCGGCGAGCTCCTCGGCCACCGCCTGCCGGCAGGCGCCGGCAAGGACGCTCCGAACGCCATCGACCCCGCCGAAGCCGACCTCCGCCAGTGCGTCCACGTCGTCCTCGTCCAGGCCATCGCCGTTGAACGATGCCGTGTCGTTGGAACGCCAGGACAGGTTCCCGGCCACCCGCGCGCCGCCGAGCTGGCGGCTCCCCCGGATCGCCCACAGCGCGGCGTCGTTCTCGGTAATGTCCGGCGCCGTGAAGATGGACGCCCGGTTCCGTTCCAGGAGTCCCCGGGGGGAGAGCCCGTTGCCCGTCAGGTCCGACCGGCTCAGGTGGAGGTCCGCGTCCAGCGAAGCCTCCGTCCCGCGCCACCCCACGCTGGCGTAGCCGTTCTCCGCCCACGACTCGGAGAGGTCCCGCCAACCGTGTTCGCGGAAGCGCCGGACGTTGGCGTAGTACGCGAGCCGCTCCCCGCCGCCGCCGCTCTCGAGGTTCGCCACGAAGCGCCCGTGCGAGCCGCCCTCGATCCCGACCGCATGCCCCGGATGCGTGAAACCGTCCTTCATCCGCAGCGCGATCGACCCGCCGAGCGTGTTGAGGCCGTACAGCGGATTCGACCCGCCGAGCAGGGTCAGGCCGGCCACGGCGCTCATGGGGACGAGGTCCCAGTTGACCGCATCGCCCAGCGGTTCGTTGAGCCGCACCCCGTTCTGGTACACGCTCAAGCCCATGGGGAGGCCCAGGAGCGGAGACGCCGCGTAGCCGCGGTAGTACAGATCGGACTGCAGCGGATTGCCCTGCGCGGAGTGGATGTGCACGCCGCCGGCGCGGCGATTCAGCAAGTCCGGAACGGTCAGGCTGCCGCTGCCGGCGAGCGACTCGCCGTCGAAGTGCTGCACCCTGCCGGGGAAGTCGGCCGCCGCCACGTCGCGCGCCCGCACCGGCGTCTTGCCCACGACCGTGAGCGTCTCGATCCCGTGGGCGGTCTCGATCTCGTCGGCGCCCGGTGCGGGGACGACCGCGGCGACGAGCACCCATGCCGCCGCCACCGGCCCGCGCTTCACCGCGCCGACGCCTCGTGCACGAAATCCACCAGGAACCTGACGTTGTCGACGGGCGTGTCGGGCACGATGCCGTGGCCCAGGTTGAAGATATGGCCGGGCCGCTGGTCCGCTTCGTCGAGCACCCGGCGGGCGTGGTCGGCTACCGTGGCCCGGTCGGCACACAGGGCCATCGGGTCCATGTTGCCCTGGACGGCCGGCATCCCGAGCCGATCCCACGTCGCCGCCAGCGGCGTGCGCCAGTCGAGGGCGAGGAAGTCCGGCCCCGTCTCGTACATGGCGTCCACCAGGTGGCTGTTGCCGGTGCCGAAGTAGATCACCGGCACGCGCCCGCCGATCCGCTTCATGAGCCGTTGCGTGCTCGGCAGGACGTAACGCCGGTAGTCCGTCAGCGACAGGCAGCCCACCCAACTGTCGAAAAGCTGGACGGCGTGCACGCCGCTGGCGATCTGCAGCGCGACGTACCCGGCGACCGCGTCCACGAGCTTGTCCAGCAGCGCCTGCCAGACCTTCGGAGCCTCGTACATCATCCGCTTGACGTGCAGATAGTTGCGCGAACCCCGGCCCTCGATCGCGTAGGACGCCAGCGTGAAGGGCGCGCCGGCGAAGCCGATGAGGGGAACGTCCGCGGGCAGGTCGTCCAGGACGCGGGCAATCGTCTCGGCGATGTAGCCGGTCCCGTCCTCCGCCGGCGGCACGGCGAGGCGGTCCACGGCCGTCGCGCTCCGCACCGGGTTGCCAAAGACCGGACCCTCGCCGGCCTTGTAGTCCAGGTCGAGTCCCATCGGTACCAGCATCGGCAGCAGGTCCGCGAACACGATGGCGGCATCCACGCCGAGAATGCGCTGCGCGTCCAGGGTCGCCCGCGCCGCGAGTTCCGGCGTGGTGAAGAAGTCGAGGCTCGGCGTATCGCCCTTCAGCGCGTGGTACTCGGGCATGTACCGGCCGGCCTGGCGGTTCAGCCAGATGGGGGTGCGGTCGGCGGCCTCGCCGCGGCACGCCGAGAGGAAGCGGGACTTCAAGCCGTCAACCGCGTCCGAGCAACGGATCGACGTCCGCGCCGTAGTCGACGCCCTCGTTGCCGAACCCGAAGATGCCGAGGAAGTCGTTGCGGACGCCCTCGAGGTCTCCGAGCTCACCGAGGTTGCCGGTGTCCACCAGCGGCCAGCGTCGCCGCACCTCCGCCTGGACCGGCTCCGACAGCTCGAAGTCGTCCATGCGGAGGCGGCCCACTTCGTCGCGCCCCGCTGGACGGTCCGGGTACAGGCCCGTCCGAAACAGGCGGTCGATGTGCGCCAGGCAGTCCTCGTGGTTGCCCGCGTCCTTCATGACCCGGAACAGCAGCGACAGGTACAGGGGCACCACCGGGATGGCGGAGCTCGCCTGGGTCACGACCGCCTTCAGGACGGCTACGCGCGCGTCCCCATCCACCCGGGCCACCCGATCGCGGATGGCGGTCGCGGCCCGGTCGAGATCCTCCTTCGCCTTGCCCAGCGTCGCCTGCCAGTAGATCGGCCAGGTGAGTTCGCTGCCGATGTAGGTGTACGAGACGGTTCGGAAGCCCGGCGCGAGCAGGTCCGCGCCGCCCAGGGCCTCGACCCAGTACTCCCAGTCCTCGCCGCCCATCACCGCGACCGTCGCCGCGGTCTCCTCGTCGGTAGCCGGCTCCAGGTCCACCTCGTGCACGTCCCCCGTCGCCTGGTTCAGCGTCTTGACGTGGAACGTCTCCCCGAGCGGCTTGATGGCGGAGCGGAACGTCTCGCCGGTGCGGGGGTGCCGGCGAACCGGGGCCGCCAGGCTGTAGACGAGCAGATCGATCTGCCCCAGGCGGCTGCCGATCTCCTCGATCGCGCGCGCCTTCATCTCGTCCGAAAAGGCGTCGCCGTCCAGCGTCCCCGCGTAGAGGCCGCGCTGGGCCGCGGCGGCCTCGAAGGCCAGGTTGTTGTACCAGCCGGCGGTGCCCGTGCGCCGGGCGGTGGGTGTCTTCTCCAGCGAGATGCCCAGCGTGTCCGCGCCGCAGCCGAACGCCGCAACGATGCGCGAAGCGAGCCCGTACCCGCCCGAAGCGCCGATCACCAGGGCCTTCGACGGGCCGCCGGGCAGCGGCGCCGCGCGGGCGACCCGCGCGCGCACCCCGGCCGCGCAGCCGGTGGGGTGCGCCGTGGTACAGATGAATCC
Source organism: Pseudomonadales bacterium (assembly GCA_963664635.1). Taxonomy (GTDB): domain Bacteria; phylum Pseudomonadota; class Gammaproteobacteria; order Pseudomonadales; family Azotimanducaceae; genus VXNE01. The sequence continues at coordinate 5,229,660 of OY761542.1, forward strand.
GCGAATCCGGGGTTTGACGATCATGCTGACGAGCGTGCGCGGCCGGGTCGGAAGCGGGAACACGGTCTCCCGCCGCTCCGGACAGGGTAGCATTCGCGAGCCCCGCCCGGCGAGGGCGGAGAAGCGCCGGGGGCCGCACGCCGGCGCCCCACCCACCACTGAACGAGGGGAGTCCCATGCCAGCAGAAGTCATCGTTCCCGACAGCGACCGCGCCATGTACGAGCGGTTCCACTTCGCCTCCGCCGTGCGGTCCGGGAACCTCGTGGTCTGCTCCGGCCAGATCGGCTTCGGGGCCGACGGCAAGGTGCCGGAGAGCGCGGAGGAGGAGTTCCGCAACGCCTGGCGGGGCGTGCGGCGGATCCTGCAGGAGGCGGGGCTCGACCTCTCGGACGTGATCGAGTGCACGACGTTCCACGTGGGGATGCCCGACCACATGCGGGAGTTCTCGAAGATCCGTGACGAGTTCCTGTCGGAACCGTGGCCGGCCTGGACGGCGATCGGCGTCTCGGCGTTGGCGTTCCCGGGGGCGCGGGCGGAGATTCGGGCGCTCGCCGCGAAGTCCGGCGCGGGCTGAGTTCCCACGCTCGCGGGGGTCGATGTCGCACGTCACGGTGCGACATCGGCCCTTCGCATCGTCCTCGACGGCAGTAAGATGGCGTCGGTCGGGGAGAGTTCCATGGGACTGACGACGACAAGGATCGAACTGCGGAACCCGCGGCGGCCGGACCTGCCGGCGGTAGAGATCGACGCGCTCGCGGACACCGGCAGCGACCTGATGTGCATTCCACCGCATCTGCGGCGGCGACTCGCCCTCGAGGAAGCCGAGAGCCGGAACATCGTCCTGGCGGACGGCACCCGCAGATCCGTGCCCTACGTCGGTCCGCTGCAACTGCGCTTCGGCAACCGGACCGGTTTCGGCGGCGCCCTCGTCATGGGCGACCTGCCCCTGCTCGGCGCCATCGCCATGCAGGACATGGACCTCGTCGTGATTCCGCGCACGCGGACGGTCGTGGTGAATCCCGAGAGCCCGGATGTCGCCCGGGCAAGCGCCAGGCGATCGGCGGCCTGAACATGCCAAAGGACTGCGCAAGTGCGTAACCAAACGTTGGCCCGTGTCCAGGACATCGCCGTGACCGCGGCCGCGGTGGTGACGGTATTGGCGGGACTCATCGCCGCGCTCGACTACATGCTGGAATCGAAGCTCGACGCGAAGCTCGAACCCGTGAAGAGCGAACTCGCGGCGATCCGCGGGGGTCTGCGAAAGATGGACGAGCGCTACGAGCGGCGTCTCGGCCGCTTGGAGACCTTGCACCTGGCTCCGGCGCCACCCGACAGCTTGCCGGGAAGCGACGTGTGACGCCCGGGGCCCCCCGATGCCAAGGCCGACGGTGGCGGACAGGGACTCACCCCGCGCCGCGACCCTCGCTGAGGAGTCCGTTGCGCACGGCCCAGCGCATGGCCCGCGGGACGTCGATCACCCAGGGTCCGTCGCGCCGGATCGACACCGCCGCCGAGCGCCCGTCCCGCAGCCAGTGATCGCGGTCCCCGTCGAGGGCCAGCACGCCTTCGCCCCGGAAGACGACGGGCGTGTCGAACGGGATCCGCGTCACGCCGGCGACTTCCACGCGCTCGAAGAGTCCCGGTGACAGGGGCGCGTTGACCGGACGACCCGGCCCGATTTCGACGAGGAGCCCCTCGTCGTCCCCAGCGTCGACCACTTCCAGGAGACCGCCGATCGGAGACATGCCGATGGCGTCGGGCTCCGCCCGCGTGAGCAGGAGACGGCTTAGCCTGGCCGCGTCAAAGGGCAGCAGGTTGCCGACGAAGTCGCCTTCCAGCATCGCCGCATCCACAAGACCCACGTCCGAGACACCGTCCGAGAAGCGCACGTGCAGCAGCTTGCAGCGTTCGCGGCGGTCGTCGAGTTCTCCCCGCGCCGCGAGTCCCGCAACCATGCCGGCGACGGTCGGCTCCACCAGGGTCGGAAAGACGTTGTTCGTGCCGGTGGAGAGCGGAATGAGATTGACGTCCCGCGCCGCCCGCGCGAGCGCACGATTGGTGCCGTCGCCGCCGAGGGTCACCAACGTGTCGACCCCCGCCGCGAGGAACGCCGCCACCGCCGCCTCCGTGTCGCGGGCGTCGTGCCGGAGTTCCGTCTCGAGAACGTGCACGCGCGCGGACAGCGGCAGCAGGGACAGTGCCATCGACGCGATCCGGAAGGGCTCGGCCGTGACGTAGATGTCCCGGACGCCGACCGCATCCGCGCCGGCCGCGACCCGGGCGACGATGTCGCGTTTCGCCTCGTGCGTCATGTTGGTCGCCCGGGCCGCGAGGCGGCGCACGTCGCGGCCGGACATGGGGTTCACGCAGATGGCAATGGCAGACACGCCGAGGCAGCCGTCAGCGCCGCTCGAGCAGGTGGCGCGTCAGGAAGAGCGCCGTCGCGGCCAACTGGTAGTCGCGGTTGAACTTCTTGCGAAAGCCGTGACCCTCGTCGCGGGCGAGCACGTACCACACCGGAACGTCCCGCGCCCGCAACGCCGCCACGATCTGTTCGCTCTCGCTGGCCGGCACCCGCGGATCGTTCAGGCCCTGGGAAATGAGCATCGGCCGCGTCATGCGCTCGACGTGGTTGAGGGGCGAGATCTCTTCCAGGAAGGCGCGCATCTCGGGGTCGCGCTCGTCGCCGTACTCCGCCCTGCGCAAGTCGCGGCGGTAGTCCTGCGTGTTGGTGAGGAAGGTCACGAAATTGCTGATGCCGACACGCTCCACCCCCGCCTTCAGGCGCTCGCCGAAGTGCACCATCGAGGCCAGCACCATGTACCCGCCGTACGACCCCCCGGAGACGGCGACGCGCTCGGCGTCGAGCTCCGGCCGGATCGCGATCCAGTCGAGCAGGGCGCCGATGTCCCGCACGCTGTCCTCCCGCAGATAGCCGTTGTCGAGCGACAGCCAGGTTCTCCCGTAACCCGAGGAGCCGCGCACGTTGGGCGCCACCACGGCGATGCCCAGTTCGTTCACGAAGAACTGCGTGGAGTAGGAGAACGCCGGCCGGAACTGGCCCTCGGGACCGCCATGGATGCTGACGAGCACGGGATGCGGACCGGGGCCGCGCGGACGGAACACGAAGGCCGGGATCTCCCTGCCGTCGAAGCTCTCGTAGTGCACGAGGTCCGCCGCCACCAGGTCGTCGCCGTCGAGCCCCCCGAGCTCGCTCTGCGTCCAGCGGGTCAGGCGCCCGCCCTCGAGGTCCACGCTGTAGACGTCCGCCGGGGCCGCCGCGTGGTTCACCACGAACCCCAGCGCATCCCCGGACGGACTGAAGACAAGCGCATGGACGATGCCGTCCGGCAGCGCGGGCAGGGCCACGGGTTCGAGGCCGGGCAGCCCGAGTACACGGGGCCTGCCGACGCCGGCCTCGTTGATCGTGAACGCGAGCCGCCGGCGATCTCGCGACACGGTGAAGGCTTCCACGTTCCAGGGGATGTCCGCCGTGAGCGTTCGCACGGCGCCCGTGGCGAGATCGAGCCGGTGCAGTCCCACGAACTCGCCGCCGAGATCGGACGTGAACAGGACCCGCTCGCCGTCCGCCTCGTACCGGGCCGCCACGATGGAAGCGCGACCGATGTCCGCGAGCAGTCTCCGGCTCGCTCCCGACTCCAGGTCCACCTCGTGGAGGTACGACTCGTCGATCGCAACGTAGCGCCGCACGAGCATGCGGGTCTCGTCCAGCGACCAGTCCTCCGCGGTCCACCCGACGCCGCGCCCCTCGAGGGCCACCGCGACCTCACCCGCCGTCGGGTCGCTCCCGACCTCCCGAAAGTGGATGTCCCAGTCGGCGCCGTTGCGCTCGGTCGTCGTGTACGCGAAGCGACGGCCGCTCGCGGCCCAGACGATGTTCGAGTAGCGCGACCGTCCGTCGGTCAGGAGCGTCGACTCCCGCGTGGCGAGGTCCAACCAGAAGAACTGGTAGAACTCGGAGCCGCCGATGTCCTTGACGTACAGGAAGCCGCCCGCGTCGGGGTCCGGGCCGACCGTTGCGGCCGCGACCGGTTCCTCGAAGAAGGTGACCTGCCCGCGCATGCCGAGCGGTTCCTCCACCCGATGCAACTGCGCCGTGTTGCCGAAACGCGTACTGATGAGAATGCCGTCCCCCAGCCAGCCCAGGAACCGCGCCGAGCGGGTGTTCTGGTAGGACTCCAGGCGCTCGGCCAGCGCCGACGGAATGCGTGGCACGCCATCGATGACGAGTTGTCCGAGCGCTTCTCCCGCAGGCGCGGACGGCGGTGCGGCGCAGGACGCAGCGAACAGGAGACCGGCCAAAAGACTCGCCCCCACCGCTCCTTGCGCACGCTCGCTCATGCCACTCATGCCGCTCATGCCAGGAGGCCTACGCGGCGCGATCCAGAACACGTATCGTGAACGGCCACGCGTGCCCGTGGTCCGCCGGAAAGTCCTCTACCGAGACCACCCGGAAGTCCCCGAACTCGACCGGGGGGAAAAACGTGTCGCCGTCCGGCTCCGCATCCACCAGCGTGACGTAGAGGCGGTCCGCCTGCGGCAGCGCCAGCGCGTAGATGTCCGCGCCCCCCGCAACACAGCACTCCCCGACGCCACCCGCCGCGCAGCGTTCCTCCGCGAGTTGAAACGCCGTGTCCATGTCGGGCGCGGACAATGCGCCCTCCGCCTGGAATCCCGAACGCGACACCACGATGTTGGTGCGGCCGCGCAGCGGCCGGTCCAGCGTCTCGAAGGTGCGGCGTCCCATGATGACGGGTTTCCCCATCGTGGTGGACACGAAGAACGCGGCGTCCTTCGGCAAGCGCCAGGGGAGCCCGTCGCCACGTCCAATGACGCGGTTTCGGCCCATGGCCCAGATCAGGGAGATGCGCACGATCCGGTGAGCCGCTCAGACGGCGATCGGCGCCTTGATGCCGGGGTGCGGCTCGTAACCCACCAGCTCGAAGTCGTCGATGCGGAAACCGAAGAGGTCCGACGCGGCCGGGTTCAGCTTCATCTCCGGCAGGGGCCGCGGCGCCCGCGCGAGTTGCCGGTCCGCCTGTTCGAGATGGTTCGTGTAGAGATGCGCGTCGCCGAACGTGTGCACGAACTCGCCCGCTCGGAGCCCCGTGACCTGGGCCACCATCAACGTCAGCAGCGCGTAGGAAGCGATGTTGAACGGCACGCCGAGGAACACGTCGGCGCTGCGCTGGTAGAGCTGGCACGAGAGCCTGCCGTCCGCCACGTAGAACTGGAACATCGTGTGGCAGGGCGGCAGCGCCATCTTCGTGACCTCCGGCACGTTCCACGCGGAGACGATCAGGCGGCGCGAGTCCGGATTCTCGCCGATCTCGCGCACGACATCCGCGATCTGGTCGACCGAGCCCCCGTCCGGGGTCGGCCAGGAGCGCCACTGGGCGCCGTACACCGGCCCCAGCTCGCCGTCCTCGTCCGCCCATTCGTCCCAGATGTGGACGTCATGCTGGTTCAGGTAGCCGATGTTGGTGCTGCCGGAGAGGAACCACAGCAGCTCGTGGATGATGAGCCGCGGGACGACGCGCTTGGTGGTCACGAGCGGGAACCCCGCATCGAGATCGAAGCGCATCTGGTGGCCGAAGACGCTGTAGGTGCCCGTACCCGTCCGGTCCCCCTTGTAGACGCCCGACTTCCTGATGCGGCGCATCAGGTCCAGGTACTGTTTCATCGGCCCGCCGTTCGGGGAACCAGCAGGAAGATACCAAAGGCGACCATGGGGAGCGACAGCAACTGGCCCATGGACAGGAAGTCGAAAGCCACCAGCCCCAGGTGCGGATCCGGCTCGCGGAAGAACTCGGTGACGAAGCGCAGGCAACCGTACGCGACCAGGAACGTGCCGGACACCGCACCCGCAACGCGCGGGCGCGCCGAGAAGAACCATACGACCACGAACAGGACGACGCCCTCCGTGACGGCCTGGTACAGGCTCGACACGTGACGCGTCGCCGCCTCGTAGGGGCCGAAGCACGTGAGCGTCAGCTCGCCGACGGCGGCGCACGGGAAATGCACGCCCACCGCCGCGTCCGTAACGCGTCCCGGCAGCTCGGTGTTGATGAAGTTGCCGACGCGCCCGAGGCCGAGGCCGACCGGCACGAGCGGGGCCACGAAATCCGTCACCTCGAACAGCGCACGGCCGCGCCGCGCGGCGAACAGCCACAGCGCGGCACACACGCCGGCCAGGCCGCCGTGGAAGGACATGCCGCCTTCCCAGATGCGCAGCAGCCACAGCGGGTCCATGAGGAACTGGTCCCAACCGTAGAAGAGGACGAACCCCGCGCGCCCCCCGAGGATCACCCCGAGCACCCCGTAGAAGATCAGGTCGGAGACATCCTGGCGCGTGAAACCCGCCGCAGCGGCGCGGCGGCCGCCGAGCAGGTGGCAGACGACGAAAGCCAGCACGTACATGAGTCCGTACCAGCGGATCTGCAACACGCCGAGGTCGGCAAGGACGGGGTCGAGGCGGGGATAGTGCATGCTAGACTGCCGCGCTCCTCTGCTCTCCGGCGCTCACACCCCCACCCCAAAGCAAGCTCGCCAAAGCAAGCTCCCCAAAGCAAAAAAGAAACATGTGCCTGATCCTGCTGGCCCATGACGGGCATTCGCCCCGACCGCTGGTGGTCGCCGCGAACCGGGACGAATTCTACGCACGCCCCGCCCACGCCGCACGCTACTGGGACGGCGCCCCCCACGTGTTCGGCGGCAGGGACCTGCAGGCCGGCGGCACGTGGCTCGGCGTCTCCACCGGCGGCCGTTTCGCGGCCCTGACCAACTATACGGACTTCGACCGGCCGGTCTCGCCCGCTGCGTCCCGGGGCGACCTGACGCGAGGGTTTCTCGAGGGGGACGACACGGCGGTCGAGTACGCCGAAGCCCTCGACGGAACGCGCTACCAGGGTTTCAACCTGATCGTCTTCGACGGCACGGACCTGGTCTACGCATCCAACCGCACCGGGGATGTTCGGGTGCTGGACAATGGCGTCTACGGCCTGACCAACACTTGGCTCGGGGATGAGTGGCCCAAGACCAAACATGGGACCGCCGCCCTGGCCCGCATCGCCGCCGACGCCGACGCGGACGCCGTGCTCGCCTTGATGCTCGAGGAGTCCGAGGGCTATCTCGCCGACGGCCACGAGGTCGAGAGCGCCCGCCGCGCGACCCCGGCCTTTCTGCGCGGCGAGGAATACGGCACGCGCGCGTCCACGTCCGTGATCTTCGAGGACGGCCGGATCGAGTTCGTCGAGCAGCTCTACGGGCCGATGGGCGTGCCTGGCGAGCGCGTCACCGAGACGCTCGAGATATCCCGCACCGATCATCCGTAGCCGGCGGACCCGTAGCCGCGGACGCCGGGGGGCGGCCCCGGTAGCTGCTACCATGCCCTGCGATCCCACCGCAGGACAAAGCCATGGCCACCGCGACCGCCACCCACAATCTGCCCCGCACGCTTCGTCCCGAAGGCGACTGGCGCCACGCCTTCTCCTACCACCCGATGGATGTCGAGATCGATCGCGCCGAGGGCGTGCACATCTACGACAGGGACGGCAACCGCTACTTCGACGTATCGGGCGGGCCGATGGCCGTCAACCTGCCGCACAATCACCCGCGGATGAAGCAGGCGATCGCCGAGCAGCTCGAGCGCTACACCTACACCCATCCGTCCATCGCCGACCCGAAGCGGGCCGAGTTCTGTCGGCTGCTCGCCGAGATCACGCCGGCGGACCTCGACCATGCGTTCCTGGTCTCAGGCGGTTCCGAGGCGGTCGAGACCGCGATCAAGCTCGCCCGCCAGGCGCAGATCGCCCTCGGCAACCCCGGCAAGTACAAGATCGTCAGCCACCGGGACTCGTACCACGGGATGACGCTGGCCACCCTCGGCGTGTCCCACAACCCCGTCACCCAGTCGGCGTTCGAGCCGATGCTCCCGAAGTGGCCGCACATCCGGCAATACTCCGACTTCGACCGTCCCGCGGGCACGAGCCGGGAGGAGTGGGGCGTCGAGTGCGCGAAGGCCCTCGAGTTCGCGATCCACTACGCGGGCCCGAAGACGGTCGCGGCGTTCCTGGCCACCCCGCACGGCTGCGGCGCGGACTATGCCTGCGTCCCGCCGGACAGCTACTGGCGCACCATTCGGGAGATCTGCGACCGCTACGACGTGCTGCTCATCGCCGACGAGGTCGTCACCGGCTTCGGCCGCACGGGCAAGTGGTTCGCCATGGAGCACTTCAGCGTCGATCCCGACATCATGGCCATGGCGAAGGGCATCTCGAGCTGTTACGTGCCCTTCGGCGCCGTGTCGGTCTCCAGCCGGATCAACGTGCCGTTCGAGCAGGGTTTCCCCTTCGTGCACGGCTACACCTTCGGCGGCCACCCCCTGGGCTGCGCGGCCGGATGTGAGCTGATCCACGTGATCCGCGACGAGAAGCTGCTCGAGAACTGCAACGCGCAGGGCGAGCGCGTCTTCTCCTACCGCGACGAACTGCTCTCCCATCCGACGGTCGCGGACGTGCGCGGCTGGGGCCTCATGATGGTGCTCGAGCTGGTCAGGGACAAGGAGACGATGGCGTTCTTCGACAAGAGCGTCGATGCCCAGGAGCTCTTCCAGTCCATCGCGCTGAAGCACGGTCTCGTCATGTACAGCTCGCTCTACGGCGCCGCGCGCCAGCCCGCGTTCGCCCGCGGCGTGCCGATCTGGATATCCCCGCCCCTGTCCATCACCGCCGAGGAGACGGACGAGATGATGCTCAGGCTCCTGGCCATGCTGAGCGAATGGGAGGGCGCGGTTCTGTAGCGGCTTCCCTCCAGCGGAGCACGCCGCGGACACGGACGTCGCGGACATCGCGGCCATCTACCACGACAGCCGCACCGGGTACTGGGAAATCAGCCGATCCGGCGTCAGCAGGGTCAGGCCGTGCTCGATCGCCTGGCAGATCAGGATCCGGTCGAACGGGTCGTGGTGCAGCGGTGGGAGCCGCGGCAACTGCATCACCGTCGGTTCGTCGATGGGAAGGCTCAGGAATCCGTGACGTTCGCGCTGGCGCGGGACGAATAACGCGGGCTCTTCCGGGAGCGGCAGCTTGCCCAGGCCGTGCTTCAGGGCGATCTCCCAGGCGGAAGCCGTACTGACGTAGACCTCGTGCGCGGGGTCCGAGACCAGCGACCGGATCGTCATGGGGACCCTGGGCGAGCCTTCGCACCACCAGAGGAAGGTGCACGTATCGAGCAGCAGCTTCACTCGGGAGGCCGCACTCGCCCCGCTTCGAAGGACGCAACGACCTCGTCCGGGAGAGGTTCGAAGAACGACTCCGGCACGGTGAACCCGCCCCGGGCGAGTCCGAAGGGGCGACGCTTCTTCCGCGCCGGCGGCAGGGCGCGGATTTCCGCCACCGGCTCGTTGCGACGGCAGAGGAGAATCGTCTCGCCCTCCTGAAGTTCAGCGACGTAGCGCGACAGGTGGGTCTTGGCTTCATGCATGTTGAGCCGAATCATGGTTTGAAACTTAGTTCGAAAGTGAATCTGGAGTCAACCCGCAGGCTGACATTCAACCCCGGGGTTTCATGGTAGCTTCGCGCACACCTCCCCGACCGGACCCTGCCATGGAATACCGCCTCGACGACCGCACCGCCCTCATCACGGGTGCCAGCCTCGGGCTCGGCCGGGCGATGGCCGCGGCCTTTCACGGCGGCGGCGCGAACGTCGCGTTACTCGCACGCAGGGAAGGCCCACTCGAGGAGGCCAGGAAGGAGATCGAAGCCGCACCAGGCGGGCGCGTGCGCGCCTACGCCTGCGACGTCACGGACCCCTTGCAGATCGAGGAGACACACGCCCGGGTCGTCGCGGAACTCGGCGACGTGGACATCCTGGTCAACAACGCCGGGCAGTCCCAGACCGGCGCGTTCGAGGAGATCACCGACGCGGTCTGGCAGGCGGACCTCGATCTCAAGCTGTTCGCCGCCATCCGTTTCTCGCGCCTCGTGTTCCCGGGCATGAAGGAGCGCCGCTGGGGACGCATCGTCAACATCCTGAACACCGCCGCCAAGGCGCCGCCGCCGCGTTCCGCACCCACCTCCGTCTCGCGGGCGGCGGGCATGGCCCTGACCAAGGTGCTGTCTGGAGAGGGCGCGCCCCACAACGTGCTCGTGAACGCGCTGATGATCGGCAGCATCAAGTCCGACCAGATCCGGCGCGGCTACGAGGCGTCCGGCTCGTCGCTCTCGTTCGACGAGTACGTCGCCCGGGCCGGCGAGCGCCTGCCCATGGGGCGGGTGGGCGAGGCGGAGGAGTGCGCAAGCGTCGCCCAGTTTCTGGTCTCCGAAGCCGCTTCCTACCTGACCGGCTGCGCGATCAACATGGACGGGGGCGTGTCCCGCGTCGTCTGACCCCCTTGCGCCGCGTCGGTCAACCGGCGGCGGGCGTCTCGTGGTGGGGCACGACGCGCCCGAGACCGGCGTCCATCAGCTCGGTCCGCAACAGGTCGCGTATCTCGTGCGCATCGACCATGCGCAGCGCCTTCGCCAGGATGCGGCGGCAGTCGCGCAGCGAAACGTGCCGGATCACCCACTTGACCTTCGGCAGATGCGTCGCGTTCATCGACAGCACGTCGTAGCCCATCCCGACGCAGAGCACGGCCCCTTCCGGGGTACCCGCGAGTTCGCCGCAGATGCCGATGCCCTTGCCCTCCGCATGGGCGGCCTTCGCCACCTCGCGCATCGCATGCAGCACGGCGGGATGAATCTCCCAATAGAGCTGTGCGACATGCGCGTTGTTGCGGTCCACCGCCAGCATGTACTGCGTGAGGTCGTTCGATCCGACCGCCAGGAAATCCACCAGCCGCGCGATCTGGCGCGCCTGGTAGACCGCGGACGGCACTTCGATCATCACGCCGACCTGGGGCCGCTTGACATCGTAGCCCTCCTCGACGATCTCCCGGTGCGCCCGCTCGATGAGACCGACGGCTTCGCGCACCTCGAACACGCTGCTGACCATCGGCAGCATGATGCGCAGGATGCCGTCGAGGCCCGCATTGGCCTTCACCATCGCGCGGACCTGCGAGATGAAGATCTCCGGATGGTCCAGGGTGACGCGAATGCCCCGCCACCCGAGAAAAGGATTGTCCTCGGAGATGGGGAAGTAGGAGAGCGCCTTGTCCCCGCCGATGTCGAGCGTGCGCATCGTCACCGGCCGCGGCTCGAACGCCGCCATGTGTTCGCGGTAGATGGCCCGCTGTTCCTCCTCGGTGGGAAAGCGGTCCTCGGTCATGAAGGGGACTTCGGTGCGGAAGAGCCCGATCCCCTCGGCGCCGCGGTCGAGGGAGCGCGTGATCTCGCCCACCAGGCCGATGTTCACCCACAGCGCGATGCGCTGGCCGTCCCGGGTGACGCAGGGGAGGTCCCGCAACTCCTCGAGTTCCTCCGCGAACTCGCGCTCTTCCTCCATGAGTGCGGTGTAGTGTTCGACCACGGGGCGCGAAGGGTTCGCGACGACGGAGCCGTAGAAGCCGTCCACGACGAGCTGGCGGTTCTCCACTCCATACAGGGAGACATCCACGGCGCCCATCACCGCGGGGATATCGAGCGCGCGGGCGAGGATCGCCACATGCGAGTTGCTCGATCCCCTGAGCGACACGATGCCCTGCAGCCGTTCCCGCGGGATCTCGCCGAGCATCGCCGCCGAGATCTCGTCCCCGACGAGGATCGTATCCCGCGGGAAGCGCGTCTTGCGGCGGCGCATGTCCTGCAGATAGGCGAGCACCCGCTGGCCCAGCTCCCGCACGTCGGCGGCACGTTCCCTGAGATACGAGTCCTCCATCCGCTCGAAGGCGCGCGTGTGTTCGAGGATGACCTGCCGCAACGCTCCCTGCGCCCACTGGCCCCGCCGGATCCGCTCACGCACCTCCTCCGCGAGGGCGTCGTCGTCGAGCATGTGCAGGTAGGCGTCGAAGAGCGCCCGCTCTTCCGGGCCCAGCGTCTGAGCAAGTTTCCTGCCGACATCGTCGATATCCCGACGCACCTGGGCGATCGCCCGATCGAACAGGACCAGTTCGACGGTGACGTCCTCCGCTTCCCTGTCGGGGACCCCCTCGAGGGACGCGCCCGGATGCATCGCCACGGCCGTGCCGATGCCGATGCCCGGCGAGCCGGCGATGCCCGTGAAGCGGGTGTCCTGCCGTCCCGGCAAGCGTTCGGAGAGTTCGCGGATGTCCCCCGACGCCTCGGCATGCGCCACGACCGCCGCCAACTGCGCCGAGAGCGTGACGAGGAAGGCTTCCTCCTCCTCGTCGAACCTGCGGCTCTCCCGCTGCCGCACGATCAGCACGCCCAGCACGCGGCGGTGATGGATGATCGGCACGCCCAGGAAGGCGTGGAAGTCCTCGTCGCCAATCTCCGGCAGGTAGACGAAGTTGGGGTGCTGCGGAGCGTCGTCCAGGTTGATCGGCTCGGCCCGCTCGGCGACGAGGCCGACCAGACCCTCGCCCGGTGCGATGACCACGCGTCCGACGGCATCCGAATTCGAGCCCTCGTTCGCGGCGTAGTGGAAGTCGCCGGTCTCCCGGTTGGCGACGTACACCGAGCACACCTCGGTGCCCAGCGTGGTGCGCACCCGGCTGACGATGGTGTCCAGCGCCGCCTTGAAACTCGGCGCGGCACCGACATCCTGCACGATCCGGCGAAGGTCCTGCAGCACGGGACCTCAGAGCCCCTCGTCCACCAGCAGTGACGGCGCAAGCTGCTTGAGCGCGCGCCGGTAGACGTCCCGCTTGAAGGCCACCACCTTGCCCACGGGGTACCAGTAGCTCACCCAGCGCCAGTCGTCGAACTCGGGCTTGCCCGTCGAGTCCATGCTGACGTGACCGTCGTCGGCCAGCAGGCGCAGCAGGAACCACTTCTGTTTCTGCCCCTTGAACCGGGGGCTCGAGTTGTGACGCCGCATGCGTTGCGGAAGGCGGTACCGCAACCACCCGCGCGTGCACGCGCGGATCTCGACCCGCTCCCGCGTCAACCCGATCTCCTCGTACAGTTCGCGAAAGAGCGCCTGCGTGGGGGACTCGCGCGCCTGTATGCCGCCCTGGGGAAACTGCCACGCATCGCGACCGCCGACCCGCCGGGCCCACAGGACCTGGCCCCTGTCGTTCGCCAACACGATGCCGACGTTCGGCCGATAGCCGTCCGCATCAATTCGTTCGCGTTGTTCCGGCATATTTTCGCGTCGGCCGCAGGCCCGTCGGCGGCCTCGGAGTGTGGCCGCCGTGCGCCCCCGCCGCCTCGGGCGAGCGTCCTTCTCGCACACCGCTCAAGCGGTCGATACCCGCATGGTACCAGCGGCCCTCAGCCTGCGCCGCTGGTCACTACGTTCCCGTTGGCGTATGTTCCCGCCGACTCCGCTCCCGTGAGGCTGCCCACCCCGGCGCATGAACCGGCTCGCCGACGAAACCAGTCCCTATCTCCTCCAGCACGCCGCAAACCCGGTGCACTGGCGCCCATGGGACGACGCGGCCCTCGTCGAGGCGCGCGCACGGGACACGCCGATCCTCCTCTCCATCGGGTACTCCGCGTGCCACTGGTGCCATGTCATGGCGCACGAGTCGTTCGAGGACGAACCCACCGCGGAGGTCATGAACACGCACTTCGTCAACGTCAAGGTGGACCGGGAGGAGCGTCCCGACCTCGACCGGGTCTACCAGGCGGCCTTCAACCTGCTCTCGAGGCAGACCGGAGGCTGGCCCCTCACCATGTTCCTCGATCCGCACACGCTGCTGCCGTTCTTCGGCGGCACCTATTTTCCCAGGCGCCCGCGCTTCAACCTGCCCGGCTTCACCGACCTCCTGCTGCGGGTGGCGGATGGCTGGCGCAACAAGCGCGCCGAACTGACGGAGCAGGGAGAGAAGCTCTCGGAGGCCCTGTCCGACCTGCGGCCCACCGGCGTGGAAGCCACCGGAGTGGACGACCACGAACTCCTGCAGGGCGCCATCGACCAGCTCGCCTCCCAGTTCGACCGCGCCGAGGGAGGCTTCGGCAACGCGCCGAAGTTCCCCATGCCGAGCACTCTGGAGCGGGTCCTGCGCCACTGGGCGCTCGGCGCACGGAACGGCGCGCCCGAACGGGACACCCTCGACATGGTGACCGTCACCCTCACCAGAATCGCCCGCGGCGGCATCTACGACCACGTCGGCGGCGGTTTCTGTCGCTACGCCACGGATCGGCAGTGGGCCATCCCGCACTTCGAGAAGATGCTCTACGACAACGGGCCGCTGCTCGGGCTCTATGCCGACGCCCTCGGGCTCGGCCCCGACCCCCTCTTCGACGGCGCCGTGCGCGAGACGGCGGCCTGGATCATGCGCGACATGCAGCATCCGCAGGGCGGCTATTTCTCTTCCCTGGATGCCGACTCGGAAGGCGAGGAAGGCAAGTACTACGTCTGGCGCCGGCCCGAGGTCAAGCGCCTCCTGACGGAGGACGAGTACCTGGTCGTCGAGACGCTCTACGGCCTCGACAAGCCGGCGAACTTCGAAGGCAAGTGGAACCTGCGGCGGCGGGACGCGTGGCGGGCGGTGGTCCAGCGGCTGAGTCTCGAGCCGGAGACCGCCGACGACCTGCTCGCTTCCGCCCGGGCGAAGCTGCTGGCCGAACGCGGCAAACGGACGCCGCCCGACAAGGACACCAAGGTATTGACGTCCTGGAACGGGCTGGCGATCCGCGGTATGGCCAAGGCGTCGATGCGTCTCGAGGAATCCGCATGGCTGATTTCCGCGCAACGCGCGGCGGACTTCCTCCGCGAGAACCTGTGGGACGGCGAACGCCTCGCGGCGACCTGGCGCGAGGGCACGGCAAAGTACGCCGGCTACCTCGATGACTACGCCAACCTGCTCGACGGCGTGCTAGCGCTCCTGCAGGCCTCCTGGCGCGGGGCGGACGCACGGTTCGCGCAGGCGCTGGCGGACGCGCTGCTCACGCACTTCCACGATCCGGACAGCGGCGCCTTTTTCCTCACGGCGCACGACCACGAGGAGCTGATTCACCGCCCCATGCCAACGCTGGACGAGTCCCTGCCCCCGGGCAACGGCACCGCCGCGCAGGCCCTCCTCGCCCTCGGCCACCTGTTCGGCGAGACCCGGTACCTGGATGCCGCCCACGGCACGCTGGACGCGCTGCGGGGCTCGATCGAGCGCTACCCCGCCGGCCACTGCACGCTGCTCAACGTCGTTGAGGCCAACGTCCAGCCGCCGGAGCAGATCGTCGTGCGCGGACCCCGGGACGCGCTGTCACCGTGGCTCGATGTCGCCCGTGAAGGCTACCGTCCCTGGCGCGCGGTCTACGGCATTCCGTACGGCGACGAGGGGGTGCTGCCGGGCTACCTGCCCCGGCTCGTCAGCGCCGACACGCGGGAGCGGGTCACGGCCTTCGTGTGCAGCGGGCTCGTCTGCTCGGCGCCGATCGATATGATCGAGGAGTTCGAGAAGGTGGTCGTCTGACCTCCGGTGCGCCTCACGCCGCGAGCCGCACATCGTAGTCGAGGCGCGACGCGACCGCAGCCAAGGCGGGCGAGTCCAGCGACCATTCGAGACGGCTCGTGACGGAGTTGAGGTCCGGAGCGCCAGAGACGAATCGTTCCTCGTAACGCTGATACAAAGTCGAGAAAAATCGCTCTATGCGCAGAGGACTGTCCGCAGTCGGGAACCCCGTCAATAGCCGAGCGGCGATGCCTGAGCGCACCTTGACCAAGCCCATCGACACGGCTTCGTAACGGCTGATCTCGTCACGAATCCCGTGGCGCCCAGACATTTCGCGCAGAGCGGCATGGAAGCGGGCGATCGCTTCGAGGGGATGACTCTCCTCCGCAAGGGCCACGTCGCTCGGCGCCATGACCATCCCGTCCTCAATGGCGCGAACAAGGAAAAGGTAGCCGAACACCAGCGCGGGATAGGCCATATGGAGGTTCGCGCACTCGCCGACAATCTTCTCAGTACGTCTCGACAAGTTTTGGAAGGGGCTCCTCATTCCCTGACACGAGACGGCGAGGACCGGGCCCAACTGCGGCTTGGTCACCAGGACATCGACCTTCTTGGTCTTCAGTCCGCCCAATACCGTCGCCTCTCCGCCCGCGCCTTTGGACGGATCGTAGCGCAGCACACTCCTGCCCTCCCGCCGAACCACGTCAAGCGGTGGCCTCGGAGTCAGCTCCTCCGGGTGGAATCCTCCTTCCAGGACGAGGCGGCAAGCAACGTACCAATGAAGCGGCCTGACGTGCTGTTGGCTCCGTGTCGGGCCGTCGTAGACTGCGAAGTGCCTCAACGCATCCCGTCGACCCACGAGACGGCATACGCCGCCGCGAGCCAGATCGTCAGGCAATGCCATGGCGCCGCCAACCCTCATCCGGGTCAAGTTATCACGAGTCGCCTTCCCCGCCTGCCGCGACAGGCCACAGACCACGCTTGACGCTTGACAGCCCCAAGAGCACCTCGCAGGCTACGAGGTGCCCGCTGCGGAACGGCACCAAGCGGCGACTGTTCGTGCCGTTCGGTCGGTCCGAGATGCTTGAGGATGCTTGACGAGAGACGAAAAGAGGACCTCACGTCCGCACAGTTCACGGTCGACGCGGCGCTACTGCGTGAGCTAGGCGAGAGTCTGATCGGGCGGGCGCACATTGCTTTGGCCGAGCTGGTCAAGAACTCCTTTGATGCCGACGCGCACACTTGCCGTATCGATGTCGAAGACGACCGCATCGTCGTGTGCGACGACGGTCACGGGATGTCACAAGACGAGTTCCTGAAACATTGGATGCGGATCGGAACAACGCACAAGGTCGACTCGCAGCAGTCCCGTCACCTGGGGAGACCGATGACGGGATCCAAAGGACTCGGGCGTTTATCGGTCCAGTTCCTGGCGGACGAGATGGAGTTGGAAAGTAGCTGCACGGCCGATTCCGGAAGCATGCTTTACGCGTACGTAGACTGGCGAAGCATCCGTGGCGGGGAGGACTTGCAGACGGTAGAGGTGGGTTGGGAAACGAGGCGCGAGCGAACAACCTACGCGGACGACTCCAACGTCGGTACGCGAATAGTCCTGACGGGATTGAGGACGGAGTGGGACGGCAAAGCAATCGAGGGATTGGGCAAGGATGTGTGGATGTTGCGCTCGCCGTTCCGCGGTGGGAAAGGCAAAACCAAGGGCAAGAGCGCCTTGGACTTCTACGTGGAGCTAGTGGCGCCAGGTATCTCAAGTGCGAGGGAACGTTTCGACAGGCTGCACGACGCGCTGTTCGAGAATTGGAAGGCGCGAATCACCGGGGTCCTGGAAGATGGTCGACGCCCTCGAAAGGGAAGCGAAGCAAGCGTCGTGGTCGAGTTCGCGCCCGATTATCCGGAAGGGATCGAGGCACCTAGGACGTTTCGAGAGCCCGTGGCCTTTCCCATCCCCCGGCGAACGGAACAGTCCACCGACGGTAACGAAGAGGCAACCCGCTCTATTGGTGTCTCGAATGACGAGGTCGAGGATGCGGAAGCGATCGAGAGCGAAGAAGAACCGTTACTCGATAGAGCCCGTTTCACGATGCTGGTTTTCAAGCCGGAGGGGCGACAGGCCGGGTTGTCGGTAGGCGATATGCGCAGGTACTTGAGAACGTACGGCGGCGTATCAGTATACGACGCCGGTTTCCGACTACCGTACTACGGTTCACAAGACCTCAGCGGGCACGACTGGCTGGATATCGGAGTCGACCAAGGGCGGCGATTGAACGCATCGGAACTCTTGCCGGAGAGATTTCGGATCGCCGGCCGTTACCTGCTCGATCTGCCAAATCCAGGCCGGATCTTCGGAGCCGTGGACGTCGATACGAACCACGAATACCTCGTGGCGTCGCGTAGAGGAGACGGCGGGACTCGGTTGCAGATTCAGCCAGGCCGGGATCGACTTGCACCGAACAAATCCTTCACACAGCTACGCGACCTTGTGCGGTTTGGGCTGGACTTGTACGCAAACCGCTATCGGGCACTCGCGGATGACGCAGCTCAAAAGCAGCACGCGAAAGAGCCTCCGTCGAGGACACTGGCGACTGCTCTGACGACTCTGCAGCGGCACAAGCCGGAGATGCCCGAGGCAGCCTATCGCGAGGTGAGACGGGACGTGGTTCGCGCACGGCATGCCGTGGAGAGCCAGTCGAAGGCTATCGACAGTCGAGCGGCACTCCTAGGGCCCTTGGCCACCGCAGGAATGGCTGCGTTGGCAATGAACCACGAACTCTCGAATGACGGGGCGTTGCTGGACGAACTGGCTGAACTCCTGGAGGACCTGGCTCGGTCCCAGCCGTCGCAGACCATCAAGGAAGCCGTGATGTCATTGAAGGAATACCGATCCCGTTTCAGTGCGTATCGTCGTCTATTCGGCCCGCTGGCGGACCCGGATGAACGGACGGCCGTCGAGCGTCTGCCAGTCGAATCCGTCGTTGGCCAGCTCGTACGGGCCCTACGGTCGAGGCTCGCAGGGGTCGCGTTCGCGACCAGCGGAGTCCCGAGGGATCTTCGTTTCCCGGTAGGAGCATTCGCCGAGTGGAGCGCCATTTTGCAGAATGTGATGTTCAATGCCTGGAACGCGATGCTTGAGTCGGACTTGCGTGTCATCCAGTTCGACGGATCGAGACCGAGGGCCCGCCGGCAATACCTGCGGGTAAGCGACACGGGGGCTGGGCTGACGATGCCAATCGAAGAGACGGGTGTTCTGTTCGAGGCCTTCGAACGCCGTGCATCGATCAGCCCCGGTAGTCGGTCGATCGCGATAGGTGGTCAGGGGTTGGGGCTTGCCATCGTACGGATGATCGCCAGAAGTAGAGGGGCGGATGTGGCATTCGTAAAGCCCCCGAGCGGGTTCTCGACGGCAATTCAGATCTCATGGAGGACATCACGATGAGGATTCTAGTCTGTGATGACGAGCAAGTGCAATGCCAGCGGACCATGAAGGCGATCGGCTCAAGGGCCGAGGTTTCCGATCTGGCTGGTGGCCAAATGAAGTCGGCGTTGACGGTTCTCTTCGAGCGTATCTCGAAGGCGCTCAACGGAGATGCGAAGTCCGAGGAATGGGAATGCCCCAACGAGTTCAAGGGTTATGACGTTGCGATCATTGACAACAACCTAACCGCGCTTGGGTTGGAGGGCGCGAGGCTGACAGGGGAGACGATAGTTGGATACCTGCGAGCGTTCACCGATATCCCGTACATCATTTCGCTGAACAAAAACGTTCATGTGGATTTCGACATCAGGTACCTGTTCGGCGACTATCAGTCCCTAGCCGATCTGGCGCTGAACACGAAACATCTCCGAAACGACCGTCTATGGGACCCGGAATTCAGGGAAGAGTTTGCCCCTTGGTATTGGCCGCGTTTGGCGGATGCCGCAAAACGGCGCCGAGAGCAGGTTCGGTTCCTTGAGACACGGTTCGACGAACCAGTCTGGAAGGCGTTGGGTTTTCCGATGGAGGCCAACGAGTACCTGTCCCTGCGGGCGAAGTCACCACTGTCCTCGGGGGAACGGGAGCCGCAGGAAGCGCGCTTCGATGTCTTTTTCGGAGGGACACGTACGTTGCCGCCGGCGGAGGTTAAGACGCTTCGGAAGCTCGCGAGTGATGGCGTTGGCGGAGCAAGAGGGGCCATGTTCCGCATAGCGGCCTACGAGCTCGACCGGTGGATCCGGCGGGACGTACTGGGAACCCAGGACGTGCTAATCGACCCCCCTCACCTCGTCGCGCAGATGCCGTTCCTCGTCGGAGAGAATGCCCATGACATCCATGGTTGGAACGCTATCGTGGCGGGGGTGGAGCCGAACTTCGGGCTCGACCGAACGTTGTTCGAGAGACACTTGGCGCCCGCACGATTCCTGCATGAGATGTGGGTGCCTGGACCATGCTTCTGGTGGCCGACTCTCAAGGCTGACGAAGATCTCACAGAACGGTTCTTCGCTGCCGACGGGGATTGGCCGGACGCCGTGTTTTGCGAGGACGCCTCGCGGTTCGTCGTGGTCGGAAACGGCGGTGAACACCGATCGCCGCTGGAGTTCGAGACGGAACTGGAAGGGTCCTGGGGAAGGCGATACATCACCTATGTCGACGACTACGCGTATACGCCTCGCAGTCGCATATTTGGCAAGGCGAGGTGACTGATGGACC
Source organism: Pseudomonadales bacterium (assembly GCA_963664635.1). Taxonomy (GTDB): domain Bacteria; phylum Pseudomonadota; class Gammaproteobacteria; order Pseudomonadales; family Azotimanducaceae; genus VXNE01. The sequence goes on from OY761542.1 coordinate 5,249,841, forward strand.
CGTCGATCAACGAGCTTCTGTTAGCCTACGCAAGGCTAGGACTGGATCATTGGTCGAAGGAGTCACAAAGAGTAAAGAGGAGAGCGCGGGCGATCCGGCTGGACATCACCACCAAAATCGACGTGGCAGCTCGTGCTGTCACTAGGCCGTTCGAGCCATTTGCAGCCACGGGTGAGCCCATGCGGCTGATTCCGATGCCATGCAAGCAGAATCGCGTGTTCGCGGCGTTTTTTGCCCCTTGGATCGGCCGCGACGGGCTGTCATTCGACTTGGTGGTCCTGTCCGAGCAAGGGGCGCCGTTCGCGTTCCGCTTCGAGCCCGGGTCCCAGTACGCTACGACGGCTCACGGCTACGATCACGTGCAGATGAACGAGTCGCTCGGACAGCGCCAGGTCGAGCTGGACGGTGCGGTTACTCCCTTGCCGACACGGTATCCTGCGTTCCCGATTCCGGGTGAGAGCCCGGTTACCAGGTTCTTGGCAATGGCGGTGTCTATGCACGGATTCCCGAGAGGTGTCGACAGGATTCTCGACGATGCGTTCAAAGGCCACGCGCTAAAGCGGAAGACGTACTTGGACATGACCGCGCAGATGCTCGGAAAGTGAAATCGGTATGACCTATACCTTCATCAAGGCCAGGAAGCGACGGTAGCATCGCGTATATCTGCCCTTTACCTTGGGCGCGATCGGGGCCAAGGCCTTCGCAAGCTTGCCGTCTCGAAGGCGGCTGTAGATGTCTTCGATGTCGAGAGAACGGGAAAAAATGGCGTAGATCCCGTGTGAAGGCACAGCGCCGCTGCGATCGATGGCTACTCTCGGGAACTTTGCGATCTCGGGAATCAGCAGCTTTGGTGCGGCCCATGCCGCGGGTCGCACCTTGTCGATGGTGCGATACCAAACGGCACCGTTACGCACGATGTATCGCGCGCGAAGTCGGTCGGAGAATCGTTCGAGCCGAGCCGAGAATAGCGGGTAGGCGCCGATCTCGACGATATTTCCGTGTTCGTCGAACGGGGCGATCACGCGTCGACCGCGCCAGTGGACTTCACCCGGCCATACTTCCTGAGCGTCGACCCAAGGATGTAAGAGTTCGGACTCCACCTCGGCCTCATCCGGCTCCAGGACGAACGCGGGTGTGACGCCCAGAGCCGGCCCAACGCGGATCGTACAATCGAGGTCGGCAAGCGTCTGGCCGCGACCGCGTGGTTTCGTCGGACGCTTGGGCGTGGTGCGTGAGGTCGCGGTGAGGATCTCGGGATGGACGTAGACGTCTCGATCGAAGATGTCTTTGGGGTCGCCTGCCGGCTCGGTGTCGATCTGCAGGGATGCTTGCCAGCGTGCGCGGAAGTCGTCGCCATAGACAGTGTAGCGCCACCGGTCAGAGCAGACGAATGCGCAGCAGCCGCGCGGGTGGAGATGCTCGAAGGAGCGGTGAAGGAACGGCAGATAGAGGTCCCCGCGCGCGATGGTTCGCGGCAGCTTCTCCCTATAGGCGGCAGCGATTGAATTGGGCAGCTTCGACCATCGGATGTATGGCGGGTTGCCCACGATGTGGGAAAATCGGGCATCGCGTAGGTCGGCGAGCAAGAAATCCTCGTTCTTGACCCATGCGCGGGCACACGCGTGGGCGGTGGCATGGTGGACGCCCAACGCCTGCATCTCGGCGGTGATTCGGGCACGTGCCTTGTTTGCCTCTGCCGGCACCAACTCGTAGGCTAGTACGCGTTCCCGGAGCGGGCCAATGCGGAGGGGAAGGCCCCGTCGAACGCAGGAGGCGACGAGGCGCCTGACGGCTTCGACGAGGAAGGCACCGTCGCCGGCCCCAGGTTCGAGGAGGCGGGCGTCGGTCAGGTCCGCGTCGACTGTCCATCCGACACGGTCTAGAAGGCGCCTCACAAGCGTGGGCCGCGTGTAGACACCGCACGACCCGTGTAGAGCCTTGAGGTCGGCGTCGCGTTGGTCGGACGACGCGTCGCCGGCGTGGCCACGCGCCGGGCGTGGCGGGAGCTGTGACGACTGGTCTTGGCCGTCCATGGCGTGGATGGAGGAGTCCTCTATGGTGGTGTGCGGGTTGTACGCTGGCATCGCCGGGTTCGAACTCGGTTTTCAGCGGTCAGGACATCAGACCCTTCTGATGAGCGAAGTCGACTCGGACGCTCGCCGAGTCATCCGGCATCGGTTCGGTGACGTGACCCTGGACACCGACGTTGTCAAGCTCGCGGCGTTGCCGGGGCAGACCGAAGTCGTGACGGCGGGCTTCCCTTGTCAGGACCTGTCCATGGCCGGGCTGAAGCAGGGGTTGGAAGGCGAAAAGTCGCAAGTCGTCGAAGCGTTGTTCAGGCTGTTGGAGGCCAGGCGCGTGCCGTGGGTGGTCGTGGAGAACGTCTACTTCATGCTGCACCTCGCCCGCGGCGCCGCGATGGCGTACGTCTTGTCGCGTCTTGAACGCCTGGGCTATCGCTGGGCCTCGCGCGTCGTGGACAGTCGAGCGTTCGGACTGCCGCAACGGCGCAGACGCGTCTACATCGTCGCCACCCTCGACGGCGACCCGCGGGATGTGCTGCTCGCCGACGACACGGAGGATCGACCTTGGCCCGCCTTGGATTTGGGGCGTCCGATCGGGTTCTATTGGACGGAAGGCCGCTCCGGCCACGGGCTGACCTCCGACGCAGTGCCTCCGCTGAAGGCAGGGTCCGGCGTCGGGATTCCATCGCCGCCGGCGGTTCTCCTGCCGAACGGGCGGGTCGTTACGCCGTCGATAGAGGCCGTCGAACGCTTTCAGGGGTTTCCTCCTCGGTGGACGTCTGCGCTGAGGACGGGGAGACAAGGGCGAAGCCGCTGGCGGCTCGTGGGTAATGCCGTCTCCGTGCCGGTGGCGGAGTGGATCGGAGGGCGCCTGGTGACGCCGGGCAGCTACGATGCCAGCGGGGACAGGGTACTCGTTGACGGCGGGCGTTGGCCTAAGGCAGCGTGGTACATGGGGGGAACGCGAATGGTCGCGGACGTTTCGGAACGCCCGTTGGCCAGGAGGCGAGGTCGGCTCTCTGCCTTCGCCACGGAGCAGTGGCCGAATCTCTCTAGACGGGCGTTGGTCGGGTTCATGCGTCGGGCGCGCGAGGGGAATCTCCGATACCCCGGTGGGTTCTTGGCGGCTCTCGAGGCCAATCTCCAGGAGAAGAAATAGCGGAGCTACTGACGGACGGGGCGGGCGTCGCCGTCCACACAGCGCCCCGGCTGCAACACGGGCGAAGACGGCGGCGTGGCTCCGACCCGTCACCGTGACCCGTCCTCGAGAAAGCGGACCAGCCTTCCCTGGAGCGAGTCGAGAACGGCAGTTTCACACTCCCAAAATACGCAGGGTTCCCAATCACATGCGCGGAGCGCGGACAGGACTCTGTCGTCTCTTGCCCTGTTCTCCTCGATTTTCCGGCCCCAGTAGTCGACGCGGCTGGTCGGTAGGCGCCCTTTGGGGCAACCGTGGCCGTGCCAAAAGCAGCCGTGTATGAAGACAACCTTGCGTCTGGGAGCGAAGACGAGGTCCGGACGGCCTGGCAGATCCTTGCGGTGTAGGCCGTAACGGTAGCCGAGTCCATGGAGCAACCGCCTAACGATCATCTCGGGACCGGTGTCCCTCTGCCGCACGGAGGCCATGATCTTGGAGCGGACGGCAGGTGCCACGTTGTCTGCCACGGCTCAGCTAGTCTCCGACAACAGTCTCGAAGCTGGCCAACGCCGACCGCAAGTTCTCAACGATCTCATCAGCAAGCACTTCCGGCTCCGGAAGATTCTCCAGATCCGTCATCGACGCGTCCTTCAGCCAGAACACGTCGAGGCTGGCCTTGTCGCGCTGCAGAAGCTCTTCGCGCGAGTAGGCGCGCCATCGGCCATCCGGGGTTTCCTCGCTCCAGGTTGGTTTGCCGAACATGGCGGTTCTCCGGCTTGTAGCACGCAACGAAGTCCTCGAGATGGCCATACTTCAGCGGCTTCTGTTTGAGGGTGTGGTGGACGTTGGTGCGGTAGTCGTAGTACCAGACCCTGGAAGTCTGCGGATCGGGGCTGGCGGGGCGGTTGTCGAAGAAGAGGACGTTCGCCTTGACGCCCTGCGCGTAGAAGATGCCGGTGGGCAGCCGCAGAATCGTGTGCAGGTCGGTGGTCTGCAGCAGCTTCCGGCGAATCGTCTCGCCCGCGCCGCCCTCGAACAGCACGTTGTCCGGGACGACGACCGCCGCCCGGCCGCTGGTCTTCAACATCGTCCGGATGTGCTGGACGAAATTTAGTTGCTTGTTCGATGTCGTCGCCCAGAAGTCCTGCCGGTTGTAGGTCAGATCGTCCGTTTCCTGCCGACCGTCGGCGTTCGTGAAACTCATCGAGCTCTTCTTGCCGAACGGCGGATTGGCCAGGACGTAGTCGAACGTTGCCGAGGGTGGTGAGATCAGGGCGTCGGCGGGCGAGACCGCGGTATCGCCGGTGATCTCCCCGATCCCGTGCAGGAGCAGGTTCATCAGGCAGAGGCGACGGGTTCCCGCCACGATTTCGTTGCCGTGGAAGGTCGCGTGCTTCAGGAACGCCTTCTGGTCCCTGTCGAGCGCATGGTGGTCCGGGTTGGCGAGGTACGCGTGGGCGGCAAGGAAGAATCCGCCCGTTCCGCAAGCGGGGTCCGCGATGGTCTTGCCTGGCTCGGGGCGTACGCATGCCACCATGGCCCGGATGAGCGCACGGGGCGTGAAGTACTGTCCCGCGCCGGATTTCGTGTCCTCGGCGTTGCGTTCCAGCAGACCCTCGTAGATGTCGCCCTTGACGTCGGCGTCGAGCATCACCCAATCCGTGCCGTTCACCATGTCGATAAGCCGGAAGAGCTTGGCCGGGTCGTTGATCTTGTTCTGCGCCTTGGCGAAGACCTGGCCGAGCATGCCTCTCTCCTGGCCGAGCCGGCGGAGGAGCGAAACGTAATGCGCTTCGAGCTCCGCACCGCGGCGGCTGGTGAGGCTGGTCCAGTCGTAGCCTTCGGGAATGCCGATGTCGCGGTCGTAGGGCGGCCGGGCGTATTCGTCGGCCATCTTGAGGAAGATCAGGTAGGTCAACTGCTCGAGGTAATCGCCGTAGCCGACGCCGTCGTCGCGCAGCGTGGTGCAGAAGTTCCAGACTTTGGAGACGATGGGAGCGGTGTTCATGCCGGCACCTCGTGGACAGCCACCTCATCGCCATCAAGTTCCCAGAACTCCACGTCCGCGGGGATCATGTGGGCTTCGGACCCAAGGTCGAAGGAATGGTCCTTTCGCACCTTGGCCAAACCGCATGGCACCTTGTGGTCAGGCGTCAGCCATAGCCCGCACCTCGCCAGAGCTTTCCGTGCGCGGTTTTCGAAGTCTCGACCCACATGAGAGTTGCTGACCGATCCATCTCTTTGAAAGTTGTTGCTCATGCTGATGTGCGGCTCTTTCCATGTTTGACAGGCTTCGTATCGCCTGCGGCCCGGATCCGAGCCAAAAGGGCCGATGCCGGCTCGTCGCTCGGGTCTTGGGAGACAAGTTGGCCCGAGAACGCCTTGTTCAGGATGGACTGCTTGAGTGCATCGGCGCGGGCAACGTTGATGTCGATCTCGGCTTGAAGGGTGTCGACAGCATCAAGACGCGCATCAAGGATGCGGACGATTTTAGCTTGTTCTTCGGGCCAGCAGATGGGCGTGTTGAGTTCCTGTAGCTCCTTCGCGCTAATGTTGTTGACGCCGCTGGTCGACTTGGCCTTGGCCTCGATCTGAGTGCGCACCTTCGGTTCCATCAGCATGTAAACCAGATACATGGGAACAAGCGATTGGGCTATGGGTCTGAGGCGGATGAGGTATCCCGCAAAGAGGTACTCAGTGTGCTGCTGACGAACCATCGCTGGCTTCCCCACGATGGAAAGGCTTCCGTTGGACCGGACCGTCAGGACATCTCCCTCTTGGAGGGAGAATTTCGCCGACTCCGTCTCGTCAAAGTCGGCCGACTTCAGATCGGTTGGATCAATGCGTCCTGACCCGATGTTTGGAATCCTGAGGACACCTGTCGCGCCAGTGCCGTAGGCGCACTTCTTCGGAGTGCCATAGATTGGGTCGACGACCACCAAGCCAAGCGGGACGGTGGTCCAGCCAGGAATGCCGGTGTCCATTGCCTCGGCGGGAAGGGCGCGTGGTCGCCTGGGTTTCGCAGGTCTCCTGCCCTTCTCGCCGCCCTTGCGCCATTCGGCAACGGTTCGTTCCCAATCCTCGAGAGCTGCTCTGTGCCGAGCCTCGCGTTCTTCTCGTATCCGTGCCAGGAGGACGGCAGGGCTTTCCTGCTTGCCGGGGTTCTCCGCCCTCCATCGAACGGTAAGGCGGCCTTCAAAGGCGGCTTTGAGTAGCGACTGGCGATAGAGCCCGATGGCTCTGTTCGCGTTGCGAAGGCTCTCGACTCCCCGGTCGATCTCGTCGAACAGCAACTCGATTCTCTCGACGATGCGGCGCTGTTCGTTGAGTGGCGGCAGCGCAACGGGGATGGAGGCGAGCGCTCGTTTGGTGAGCTTCAGCCGCGTCGTCCCCGTGACGTGGTCTTCGTAGCGGATGCTATTCAGATAGTGACTGAGACACTTGTTGCTGCCATGGGCCTTGAGGATGTGCGCGTGGTTGTTTACCCAGAACTTGCCGTCAACGACGTAAGCCTTGTCTCTCACCGGATCGAGAAATGGAGCGCCGTCCTCTCCGAGGAGGACGTGTTCTCCGTCGAACAGGTAGCCGTCGATGACGTCGACTTGGCCAGTCGCGCCGTAGTAGGGGAATAGTTCGCTGTCCGCCTTTCCGCTCGTCCGCGCCTGCCGCTCCTTCGAGTTGACGGGAACGCGGTTGAAGTCGAGGATCGCGCACGCATCCCCAAGCGACGTTAGAGCCCAGCCCCTAGGAAAACCGCTCATGCGGCGAGCGCCTCGTTCATCTCGGCCATGACCTCATCCATCCCGTCGCCGAACAGGACGTACATCCTCCCCAACCCACCATGCGCATCGAACGGCGCCATCGCCAGGTCATCTCTCTCGATCGTGAACGATGTCGCCAAGTGGTCGCGGACCATGCGCAACCAGTCCATCTGTTCTTCCGAGAACTTCTCGCCCGCCCCCGCGTGACGATTCAGGATCCAGGTCTGGAAGTTCCGCCTGACCCGATCCGAATGCCGGGTCAACGTCTCGTCGAGCCCGCACACGCGCCGGATCAGGGCGACGAGGGCCGTCAGTTCATTGACCGGCTGTCGGCCCTTGTAGTCGTCGAGATGCGCATACGCGCGCCAGACGAGGAGCGGGGCAAGGCGTGGGCGGTCTTCCGAGAGCTTCGCCAGAACGTCCTTGAGCATCGCGAGGGTTACCCGCGACCGCCGCGCGGGCTGGGTGAAGTAGATCGTCAGCGCCTCGATTTCGTCGCGGTTCTCCCGCAGATACTCCTCGAAGTCCCGCACGATCCGATCGGCGTTCGTGGCCACGTCACCAGCCCATTCGGCGCGCACGAGTTCGTCCAGGTTGTCGTGGTCGATGGTCTGTTCGTTGTCCCGGCGGATCGTGTCCATCAGTTCGATGACCGACCCGGTGAAGACGCTCGCAGCCCCCTTGATCCGCTCTTCGCGGGCGGCCTGCATGGCGGCGTCATCGGGTTCGGGGTGGCCCGCGGCGATGGCGTCGGCCTCAACCCTGTCGGCGTCGATGGCGTCGAACAGATCACGGACGATGACGGAGAGGGGCCTTCCGGCGGCCTGCTCGATCCTGGCCCGGTCCTCGGGCCCCAGCTTGTTGTCCAGGCGCGACAGGCGCCCGGCGAGCGAACTCACCGTCTCCTCGGACCGGTCGCCCATCATCAGCCCCATGGCGAGGTCCTTGAACGGAACGGAGGGCTTCATGTCGAGCGGCCGGCTGCCCGTCTTGATCGACTTGGTGACGCCCACCGTGTCGACGATGACGTAATGCGTCTTGGCGGGAGCGGAGGGCGTGACCTTCTGGAGGTCGTCCGGCGTGAGCACCCGGGTGCCCCGACCCTTCATCTGCTCGAAGTAGCTTCGGGACTTTACGTCGCGCATGAAGAGCAGGCATTCGAGGGGCCTCACGTCGGTGCCGGTGGCGATCATGTCCACGGTGACGGCGATGCGCGGGTAGTAGTCGTTGCGGAAGGCCGTCAGGGAGGACTTCGGGTGCTTGGCGGCGTTGGTGATCTTGCGGCAGAAGTCGTTGCCTTCGCCGAACTCCTGCCGGACCGTCTGGATGATGTCGTCCGCGTGGCTGTCGGTCTTGGCGAAGACGAGGGTCTTGGGAAGCTCTTCGCGGCCGGGAAACATCTCCGGCCAGTGGTCGCGGAAGGCGCGAATCACGGTTCGGATCTGGTCGACGTTCACGACCGAACGGTCGAGTTGGGCGACCGTGTAGTCCGTCCGCTCGTCCTGGACTTCCCAACGCCGGGCGCGGGTCTGCCGCTCGCGCCGCTCCACGAGCTGTCTGGCCTTGATGGTCCCGCCGCGTTGCGTGACCTCCGTATCGATCAGGTAGATCTCGTTGCCCACGTTGACCTTGTCGGCCACGGCCTCCTCGTGGGTGTATTCGCTGACGACGTTCTTCTGAAAGAACCCGTAGGTCCGGTTGTCCGGCGTGGCGGTGAGGCCGATCAGGAAGGCGTCGAAGTACTCGACCACCTGGCGCCACAGGTTGTAGATCGAACGGTGACACTCGTCGATGATGACGACATCGAAATACTCCGGCGGGAGCGCGCCGGTGTAGACGACGGGGAGCGGTTCCTTGGGGCGCCATTTCCGTTCCGCGGGGTTTTCGTCGTCCGCGCCTTCGGCGAATTCCTCGCCCTTCAGGGTGGCGTACAGGCGCTGGATGGTGGAGATGACGACCTGGCCGTCGCCGGCGATGTGCGGCGAGGCGAGTCGCTGGACGTTGTAGAGCTCGGTGAACTTGCGATTGTCGTCGTTGGGGAGGAAACCCCGGAACTCCTGTTCCGCCTGCTCGCCCAGGTTGCGGGTGTCGACCAGAAACAGGACGCGTTGTGCACCCGCGTGCTTCAGCAGGCGGTAGACCTGCGTGATGGCGGTGAAGGTCTTGCCGGATCCGGTCGCCATCTGCACCAGCGCGCGCGGCCTGTCGGCCTTCAGCGAAGCTTCGAGGTTGTTGATCGCCTTGGTCTGGCACTCCCGCAAGCCGCAGGGGTTCAGGGGCGGCAGCGAAGCGATGCCCGACCGGAAGGACCGCGGGGCGCGCGCCCAGGATCGGAAGGTCGCCGGTCGATGAAAGGCGAATACCTCGCGTGAGCGGGGATTTGGGTCGCGCCCGTCCGTGAAACGCGTGATCTCGCCCGTGCTCTCGTAGAGGAATGGCAGCGGCTTGGCGTTCGAGACCCACTTGAGCCTGGCGTTGGCGTAGCCCTCCGATTGCTCCTCGACCGTGGTGAGCCTGGCGCCCCAGATATCCGGCTTGGCCTCGACGACGCCGACGGGTTGCCTGTCGGCGAAGAGCACGTAGTCGGCGGGACCGATGTCGGTCTGGTATTCGCGGACCGCGATGCCGAGTCCGGCATTGAAGTCGATGGCGTTCTTGTCCTGCACCACCCAGCCCGACGCCCGCAGGCGCTCGTCGATCCGGTCGCGGGCGACCTGCTCGGGGTTCTGGTTGAGGTCAGGTGGCATGGGATCGGGCTCGAGGACGCGTCCAAGCTGCTGCTCGGTCAAACCCGGCATCGGGCTCGATGCTCATCGCGGACGGGCTGCCCAGGCAAGGCCCTCGCGGCGCCGGCCTGAAGAGAGACGACCGATTCAGTCGAGGAACTCCCATACCGTGCCCGAGGCGAGGCCGATGCGCCCGCGGCAACCGGCCCAACACTGTCGCCCCTTCAAGCCGCGGGCCGCGCCTCCCCCAAGATGGACACCCGCTCGCCGTAACGCGTATGCGGGTAGTAGTCCCACACGGCGTGGTGCTGCGTGCAGCGGTTGTCCCAGAACGTCAGCGTGTTCGGTCTCCACTCCACACGACACCAGAGCCTGGGCGTCGAGTCGATGTGCCGGTAGAGCAGGTCGAGCAGGGCAGTGCTCTCCGGGCGGCTCAGGCCCACGATGTGGGAGGTGAAGCCTCGATTCACGAACAGCACCTTGCGGCCCGTGCCGGGGTGGCGGGTGATCACGGGGTGCTCGTTGCGCGGGTAGCCCCCCTCGGGAGGCGTGGACTTGTAGGAGCCGACGTACGGGAGCGCGCCGTCGTGGACCGCGGTCAGCCCGCCCAGGAACGTGCGCATCGGCTCCGACAGCGTCTCGTAGGCGAGGTACATGTCCGCGAACAGCGTGTCGCCGCCCCCGGAGTCCGGCGTCTCGGTGATGTAGAGCATCGAGCCGAGGGGCGGGATCTCGTCGCAGGTCACGTCCGTGTGCCAGCCGTCCCCGGCGGTGTAGGCCGAGTCCCCGGTCGTCTTGACCTTCAGGATCTCGGGGTCGCCGCGATAGGCGTGCTGCATCGGGTGCACGTGCAGCGATCCGAAGCGCCGGGCGAACGCCTTGTGATGCTCGCGGTCGATGTGCTGGTCGCGGAACACGAGCACCTTCCAGTCCATCCAGGCATCGTGGATGTCCTGGGCCTGCTCGTTCGAGAGCGGCTCGGAGAGGTCGATGTCGCGCACTTCCGCGCCGATGTGCGGCGTCAGGGTGTCGACCTCGAACGTGCGGTATCCGGTGCGGATCTCTTCCGTGGCCGAGCGGCCGTCGCGGGTGTTGAACATGGGTGTGGGCAGTCTCCGGAGGTAGCGCTCCCTTTTAGCGCAAGTCGTCTGCGCGGACAAGGCGGGAAGGCGTGAAATCACCCTGCCGCCATCGCGCCATCGACAATCAGGATTGCCCCGGCTCGGCGTTCCCCCACGCGTCGAAAAAGGTGACGTCTTCCGCCGGATGGCGCCGCACGGGTCCGAACCGGCCGAGGGGCCAGCCGATGGGGATGGTTGCGACGACGCCGTACTCCTCCGGGATTCCGAAACGCTCCCGCAGGTCGGCCTCGAACACCTGGTGCATCGTGGTCGGCGCCGCGCCCAGGCCGAGCGCCCGGCACGCGAGCAGGATGTTCTGCACGCAGGGGAAGACGGAGCCGTAGCTCGGCGGCGCGAGCCCGACGCGCTCCGCCTCCGGCACCCGGAACGGCCAGTCCCGCTTGCCGCACACGAGAAGGATGTACGGCGTCTCGTGCATGTGGTCCACCTGGTAGTGGACCGCCCGGAACTGCCGGGATGCCGATGTGCGGCCGTCGAGGTTCGGAGCGCGGCGCGCCCTGCCGCGGATCGCGACGGCATAACGTTCGGCGAACCACTGCTTGGACTCCGGCTCCGAGAGCAGCACGAAGGACCAGGGCTGGGTGTTCTGTCCCGAAGGCGCCTGCACACCGGCCCACAGCACCCGCCGGATCAGTTCGAGCTGCACCGGATCGGGCTTCAGGCGGCGCATGGCGCGGACGTTGCCCACGAGGTCGAAGAAGGGAAGGTTCGCGTCCGTCTGGTCCATTGCGCGGGGCTCCCTGCCAGGAGAAAAAACGCCCGCGAGCCTGTCAGTTCGCCGCCGCCGTGTCGAGGCCCCGAGTGTCCCAAGCCGGCCCGATCCGGCCTCCCGGTCCGGACACGGCTATAGTCGCGTCTTCCGCCCAGGCCCGGAGACAGGCATGACGATCATCGACTGCGACTCCCACATCATGGAGCCCGCGGACCTGTGGGAGCGCTACCTGGAACCGAAGTACCGGGACCGGGCGATCCGCATCGAGGAGGAGGACGGTATCGAAAAACTCGTCATCGGCGAGCGGGTGGTGCTCGAAGGGGTGCTCGCGGCCCTTGGCGGGGCCCATCTCGACAGCGTGGACCTCTTCACGCCGGGGCGGTTGCGTTACGCCGACGGATGCGAACCGGCGAGCCACGATCCTCTCGCCCGCGCGCAGCTCCTCGACGACTGGGGCGTTGACCGGGGCGTCCTGTTCCCCACCGTCGGCATCCTCCCGTTTCCCACCGACGACGCCGACCTCGCCAACGCGTACTGTCGCGCGTACAACACTTGGCAGGCCGAGTTCTTCGAGACCGTACCGGAGCGGGTCGTGCCCATCGCGGTGGTCAACTGGTCGGACGTCCCGGGCGCGGCGCGGGAACTGGACCGCTGCCTGAAGCTGGGCTTTCGCGGCCTTTTCGTGCCGCCCGAGGTGATCGACGGCAGGCGCCCGGGAGACCCACACTTCGACCCCATCTGGTCCCGCCTGCAAGACGCCGGCCTGCCGGGCTGCCTGCACGTGATCGTCCGCTTCGAGGGCGCCGCCGCGGCCTTCTCCGCATGGAACCAGTCCGGCGCCGGTCTCGCCTTCGGTTTCGGGCTCGGGGCCACCGGACAACTCGTTCCCGCCATGGCGAGCCTGGTGCTGGACCGCGTGTTCGACCGCTTTGCCCGACTGAAGATCGTGAGCGTGGAAGCCGGCTGCGGGTACGCGGCGTATCTCATGGACCGGCTCGACGAGAAGCACCATTTCTTCCAGGCGCTCGCCCCGATGGAGCTCAGGCCGAGCGACTACATCCGCCGCAACTGCTACTTCGTCGCCGAACCGGAGGAGCGCACCATCGGCGCGATGCTGGAGCTCGTCGGGGAGGACAACATCCTGTGGGGCAGCGACTATCCGCACATCGACTCGAGGCTCGATGCGGCGGAACTGATCCGCGGGTCGGTCGGCGGGTTGGACGAAGGCGCGCAGAGGCGGGTGCTCGGGGAGAACGCGTTGCGGGTGTTCCGGCTCTGATCGTCGGGTGTGTCCCGCGCACGGGTCGCCCGTGTCTCGTCAGCGGTACTGCATCCCCTGGAGGTGCAGTTCCGACGTGACCTCGAGCGCGTGCCGGCCGGCGGACACCGCGTCGAACAGGCTCTCCACCGTGCGGTAGGACTTGACCATTCCGAGCGTCGTCAGTGTCGGGAAGATCATCAGCCACTCGTCCGCGTCGAAACGCGCGAGCGCCGCCGTGGGCGATATCCAGTCGCCGCCGACGGTCTCGCGCAGGTGGCGGCGGGCGGACTGCTTGGGCGGCATCGCGGCCACGAAGAACCGGGTGTCGAAACGCGCCGGAGCCATTTCCGGCGTGATCCAGTGACTGAAATAGGCGACCCGGTCCGTGGCCAGGGTCAAGTCCTCGGAGGAGACGACTTCGCCGAGGCTCTTCCCGCCGGCGGCCAGGACGTTGCGGTACTCCTCGAAGCGGCGCTCCTCCGCATCGTCCAGGGGCTCGAATAGCGCGCCGTTCCGGTAGGCCAGCAGGATGCCGCTCTCCTCGAAACACTCCCGGATCGCGGTGACCCAGTAGCGCAGCCCGCCGTTGCCGACCGTCAGCCGCCGTGACGCCTCCGCGTCGTCGAGTCCCTGGCAGGCATGCTCGAGCTCGCCGTCGTGATCGTCCACCTTGCCGCCGGGAAAGACGTGCAGGTCCGGGAAGTCGCCCCGGGCCGGCCGTTGCACCATGAACACTTCGATGTCCGTGGCGCCTTGGCGCACGATCAGCACGGTCGCGGCCTCGCGGGGGACGCGCGGGACGCGGGGCACCGGTGGCGGGCGCGTGGCCGCCCCGCCGGGGCTCGGGGTCTGCCGGTCTCCGGCCAAGTCGCACTCCGGGTGTCAGACGCGTGAAGCGCGCATTCTACCGTCGCGAGGGCGTCGTTACCGGCCCGAGCCTTTGCTTCCCGGAGCGCTCCCCGCGGCGGCCGGTCGCGGGTCCCGCCAGCGCAGGTCGAGTTGCCGCGCCGCCCTGACGTCATCGAGACGCCGCAGCGGAAGCTTGTGCGGCGCCGTCTTCAGCACTTCGGGATCCGTGGCCGCTTCCGTCAGGATCTCCGCCATGGCGTCGACGAAGGCGTCGATCTCCTCCCGGGATTCGGTTTCCGTCGGTTCTATCAGCAGGCATTCCGGGACGATCAGCGGAAAGTAGGTCGTCGGCGCGTGCATGCCGTGGTCGAGCAGCCGTTTCGCGAAATCCATCGCCGTCACCCCGAAGCGACGGTTCTGCGCCGCGAGGGTCACGATGAACTCGTGGCTCGCGCGACGGTCCGGATAGGCGAGATCGAATCCCGCCCGTCGCAGCCGGGTGGCGAGATAGTTCGCGTTGAGGGTGGCGAACTCTCCGACCCGGTGCATGCCCTCGCGGCCCAGCATCAGGGCGTATGCCAGCGCCCGGATGAGAATGCCGGCGTTGCCCATGAACGCCGACAGCCGACCGATGCTCCGCGGCGGCTCCGTCCAGCGATAGCCGTCGTCGCCCCGCGCCACCACCGGTCCCGGCAGATAGGGCGCCAGTCGCTCTCCCGCCCCCACCGGACCGGATCCCGGGCCGCCGCCGCCATGCGGCGTGGCGAACGTCTTGTGCAGGTTCACGTGCAGCACGTCGAAGCCCATGTCGCCAGGCTTTACCTTGCCGAGGATCGCGTTGAGGTTCGCACCGTCGTAGTAGAGGAGTCCTCCCGCGTCGTGGACGATGCGCGCCACTTCGGAGACGCGCCGCTCGAACACGCCGCAGGTCGACGGATTGGTGGTCATGAGGCCCGCCGTCGCCGGCCCGACCGCGGCATGCAGCGCCTCGATGTCCACGTCGCCGTCCCGGTCCACGGCGACTTCGCGCACGGTATAGCCGCACATCGCGGCGGTCGCCGGATTCGTGCCGTGCGCGCCCTGGGGCACGAGAATCTCCCGCCGCGCCCCGTCGCCACGCGCGTCGTGATACGCCCGGATCATCGCGACCCCGGCGAATTCTCCCTGCGCGCCGGCCATGGGCGTGAGCGACACGGCCGGCATGCCGACGATGTCCTGCAGGATTTCCTGCAGGTCGTGCAGGCACGCCAGGAACCCCTGGCTCAGCGACTCCGGCGCGAGCGGGTGGCGGTCGAGGAACCCCCGTGCGCTCGCGACCCGGTGCGCACCGCGCGGGTTGTACTTCATCGTGCAGGAGCCGAGGGGGTAGAACTGGTTGTCGATCGAGTAGTTGGACCGCGACAGGTTCGTGTAGTGACGCACCGCCTGCAGTTCGGAGACCTCGGGCAGCGCCGGCGGCGCGTCGCGCAGGGCCTCGGCCGGCAGGTCCTCCACCGGTTCCAACGCGGGGACCTGCGCGTTCGCGGCACGGCCCGGGCGGGAAATGTCGAATATGGTCCGCATCGACCTCAGCCGTCCCGCAACTCGCCGAGGGCGTCCGCGAAGCGGCGCATTTCCTCGCCGGTACGCTTCTCCGTCGCGCAGACCAGCAGGCCCCGCTCGAGGCCCGGGAAGTAGGGTCCGAGCGCGAGTCCCGCGACGATGCCCCGGCGCGCGAGCGCCGCGACGACCTCCTCGGCGGGGCGCCCCACGTCGAGCACGCACTCGTGGAAGTACGGCGCATCGAAGCGCCGCGGCAGGCCGAGCGCCGCCACGAGGTCCCGCGTCCGGGCGTGGCAGGCCGCCGCGACGTTGCGCAGTCCGGTAGGCCCGAGCAGGCTCATGTACACGGTCGCCGCCGTGACGAGCAGGCCCTGGTTCGTGCAGATGTTGGACGTCGCCTTCGCCCGGCGAATGTGCTGTTCCCGGGCCTGGAGCGTGAGGGTGAATCCGGGACGCCCGTCGAGATCCTCCGTGCGGCCGACGATCCGGCCGGGCAACTGGCGCACCAGCGCCTGGCGCGCGCAGACGAAGCCGAACGAGGGTCCGCCGGAAGCCATCGGCACGCCGAGGGGCTGGCCGTCTCCACAGACGATGTCCGCGCCTTCCACGCCCCACTGCGACGGCGGCTTCAACAGCGCCAGGGAAGTCGGGTTGACGCAGCCCACCACCAGCGCGCCGAGCGCGCGCGCCTGGTCCGAGAGCGCGTCCACGTTGTCGAGCAGGCCGAAGAAGTTGGGTTGCTGCAGGATCACCGCTACCGGCGGAACGGACAGTCGGGACAGGGCGTCCGGATCGACCCGGCCGGTCTCGTCCCAGGGCAGCGTCACGAGCTCGATACCCTGGTTGCGCACGATGCTCCGGGTTGCCGCAACGTAGAGGGGGTGCGCGTTCCCGGCGATGGCGACGACGCGCGATCCGTGCCCGCGCGACGCCCTGCGGTGCGCGCGCACCGCCATCAGGACCGCCTCGGCCAGACCGGACCCGCCGTCGTAGACGGACGCGTTGCAGACCTCCATGCCGGTCAGCTCCGACATCATCGTTTGGAACTCGTAGATGAGCTGCAGCGTGCCCTGGCTCGCCTCCGCCTGGTAGGGCGTGTAGGCGGTCATGAACTCCCCGCGGCCCGCGATGTCCCATACCGCCGCCGGAACGTGATGGTCGTACGACCCCGCCCCCAGGAAGCACGGCCCCGTCTCGTCCCGGCGCGCCCGGTCGCCGAGCAGGCGCAGCACCTGCATCTCGGACAGCCCGTCGCCGACGGCCGTGAGCGTTCCGGAGCGCAGTGCGGCGGGAATTTCGTCGAACAGCGACTCGACGTCGGGTGCGCCGATGACGGCCAGCATGGACGCCACGTCCGCGTCGGTGTGGGGAATGAAAGGCATGACTTCACGCTCCCCGGTTCACGGCTTCCGGCTCACGGGCAGTTTCCCGGATTCACGGAGGCGGCGGCAAGTCCCGGCGACACGCGGCCCGGCGTCGGTCAATCCTCCGCGACCCTGTAGGAGTCATCGATTTCGTCCCCGTCGTCGTCCCCGTCGTCGAGGTCGTCGAGGTCGTCCGCATTCCGGTCGTCGCCCGACTCGCAGAGTTCCGCATACGCTGCGGCATCCATGAGGTTCTCGAGCTCGGATGCGTCGGCCGGCGCGATGCGGAAGAGCCAGCCGTCGCCGTAAGGGTCCTGGTTCACCAGTTCGGGAGCGTCTTCGAGCGCATCGTTCACGGCGACCACCGTACCCGTCACCGGCGCGTACAGGTCCGAGGCCGCCTTCACCGACTCCACGACCCCCGCCTCCTCCGCCGCGCCCACGGAGCGGTCCAGCTCCGGCAGCTCGACAAAGACGACATCGCCGAGTTGGTCCTGCGCATGGTCGGAGATGCCCACCAGCACGTTGCCGTCCGCGTCGACCCGCGCCCACTCATGGGTCTCCGCATACACAAGCTCCGTTGGACATTCGCTCATGCTTGCCTCTTGCTCAAGGGTTCTGTTTTTTTGCCGCGTGCCGCGAGTCCTGCCGCGTGCCCGCGAATTCTGCGGCGTGCCCGGAAGGGACGCCTGCAGCGATCCAGCAGCGGTCCGGTCGGGGAGCGCTACTGTACCCGATAGCGACTGACGCGGACCACCGGCCGGCACGGAGCGCGACGCACGCCGTGGAGCACCTTCACTCGAAGACGCGCTTGCCGTGCCGGACGAACGGCGGCCGCACGATGCGGCACGCGCGCGCGACGCCCCGCACGTCGACGCGTACGACGCCCCTGGCCGCGCGCGGCACCCGCGCCAGCCCGATGCCGCACCCCAGGGTCGGCGAGAAGGCCCCGCTCGTGAGCATCCCGGCGCCGGCCTCGGTGTGCACGGCCATGCCCCGACGCAGGACCCCCCGTTCCTCCAGGACGACGCCCGTCAGTCTCGTGTCCGGCCCGCGCCGGCGCTGCGCCTCGAGCGCGGCCCGCCCGACGAAGTCCCGCCGCGGCGGGTCCCACGTCACGGTCCACGCCATGTTCGATTCGAGAGGCGTCACCGACTCGTCCATGTCCTGCCCATGGAGATTCAGGCCCGCCTCGAGCCGGAGGGTGTCGCGGGCGCCGAGGCCCGCGGGGACCACGCCGGTCCGCTCGAGGCCTTCCCACAAGGCCTCCGCGGCCGCGCCCGGCAGCAGGACCTCGATGCCGTCCTCGCCCGTGTAGCCGGTCCGGGCGATCATCCAGTCTCCGGTCTCGCAGACGCCGAAGAAGCCAAGCCCGGCCGCCGGGTGCCGGCCCGTCGCCGCGAGGAACCGCTGGACCGCCCGCGGACCCTGCACGGCAATCATCGCCAGGTCCGTCCGGGTGCGCAGGGCCACGTCGAATGCGCCGGCCCGGCCGCGCAGCCAACCCATCACCCGGTCCCGCGTGCCGGCATTCGAGACGACGCGGTAGCCGCCTTCCAGCCGGTAGACGATCACGTCGTCGACGACCCCGCCGTGCTCGTTCAGCAGCGCGCCGTAGAGCGCCTTGCCCGGGACGCCGAGGCGTTCGACGTCGTTGGCCACCACGTGCCGGAGGAACGCCGCGGCGCCCGCGCCCGACAGGTCCGTCACGGCCATGTGCGATACGTCGAACATGCCGGCGGCGCTCCGGACCGCCCGGTGTTCCGCCACCTGCGATCCATAGTGCAGCGGCATCTCCCAGCCGGCGAAGGACACCATCCGCGCGCGCGCCCGCAGGTGCGCTCCGTGCAGGGGCGTGCGTCCGGTCGTCGTTGCCGTCATCGTCAGAGCGCCCTGCCGAGGATGCCCTGGCCCATGGCCTCGCGAATCAGCCACCGCTTCGCCGCGGGGGCTCCGTCGAGACCGCGCACGCCGAAGTTGCGCAGCCAGCGTCCCACCGGGCCGCCGTATCCGTACGCGCTGCGCAGCGCCGTCATCAGCGCGACCATGGCCTCCGCCCGGGCGCGACGCCGCCGCGCGAAGCCGCGCCACAGGTTCGGCCCGCCGAGGTCCGTCGCGTCCGCCGAGACTTCGACCACGCGCGCCGCATCCTCGATCCCCAGGTTGACGCCCTGGCCGGCCAGCGGGTGCACGGTATGCGCGGCGTCACCGATCAGGAGCAGACGGGGCCGCGGGTTGCAGTCCCGCACCAGGCGTTGGGCCAGCGGGAAGGCGTAGCGCTCGTCCACCGCTTCGAACCGGCCGAGCGCTCCCTCGGAAGCGGCGTGGAGCGCAGTGGCGAACGACTCGTCGTCGAGCGCCCGCAGCCGTTCGCAGGCGGCGCGATCCTGGCTCCAGATGACCGCGGAGCAATGCGCATCGCGCAGCGGCAGGAAGGCCAGCGGTCCGTGCCGGCCGAACCGCTGCAGCGCCGTACCCCCGTGGACGCGCTCCGTGCGCACGACGGTCGCCAGGGCCGCATCGAAGCCGCCGCGGCCAAGGATCTCGACGCCGGCGAGTCGGCGCACCTCGGACTCGGCGCCGTCCGCGGCGATCACGAGCCTCGCAAACAGCGCCTCGTCGCCGATCGCCACCCGCATCGCGCCGGCCCCGTGCGACAGGCCCGTCACGGATCCGCAACGCACATCCACGCCGGCCACACCGGCGAGGCTTTCGCATGCCCGCCAGAGCGCCGCGCTCGTCGCCCCGACCTCCACCACGTGCGCCAGCGCGTCGCATCCCGCGGTCCGGCTGTCGAAGTCGACGACGCCCGTGCCATCCTCCTCCCAGACGCGCATGCGGCGGATGGGCGCACCGGGCACGTCGACGCCCAAGTGCCCGAGGCAGGCGGGGGTCAGGGCGACCGTCCGGACATCGAAGCCGAGCCGCCCGGGCATGGCCACCGGACGGCGACGATCGACGAGCGCGACACGGCGGCCGGCGCGAGCAAGCCCCAGGGCCGCCGTCGCACCCACCAGACCGGCCCCCACCACGACGGCGTCGTACGGTCCCTCAGCCATCCATCAGCGCCTCGATCTCGTCCACCGTCTTGACGAGGTCCGCGGTCAGCACCCGGCTGCCCCGCTCCTCGATCAGCACGTCGTCCTCGATACGGATGCCGACCCCGCGCCAGTGCGCGGGCACGTTCGGCAACGAACCGTCGTCGGGAAAGTAGAGACCCGGCTCCACCGTGATCGCCATGCCGGGCGCAAGCACGCGCCACGCCCCGTCAACGCGGTAGTCGCCCACGTCGTGGACGTCGATCCCGAGCCAGTGCGAGCAGTTGTGCACGGTGAACCGCCGGTACTCTTCCGACTCGAGCGCCTCCTCGAGGCCGCCCCGGAGCACGCCGAGGTCGATCAGTCCCGCGACCAGGGCCCGGGTCGCGGCGTCGTGCGGCGCCGTGAAGGCGGCCCCGGCCACCGCCGCGTCGACCGCGGCCGACTGGGCGGCGAGGACCAACTCGTACAGCTCGCGCTGCGGCGCCGTGAACGCCCCGTTGACGGGAAAGGTACGGGTGACGTCGGCCGCGTAGTGTCCATACTCGCACCCCGCGTCGATCAGCACGAGGTCGCCGTCACGGAGCCGGCCGTCGTTGCGGGTGTAGTGCATCACGCACGCGTTGGCTCCGCCGGCCACGATCGACGGGTACGCCGGCGAGCGTGCGCCGCTCGCCAGGAACTCGTGGATCAGTTCGGCCTCGAGCTGCCCCTCCGTGATGCCGGGGGCACACCACCGCATGGCCCGGACGTGGGCGCGCACGGTAATCTCCGCGGCCGCCGCCAGCAGGCGGCGTTCCGCCGGGGACTTGTACAGCCGCTGCTCGTGCAGCAGCGACTTCAGCGAGACGAACTCGCCCGGCGGACTCGCGCCGCTCGCTTCTTTCGCCCGCAGGTCGCGGACCCAGCCGATGAGGCGTCCATCGAAGTCCGGCAACTCGCCCAGGGTCACGTAGACGCGCCCGCGACCCTCGACGATTCCCGGCAGGATGTCGTCCAGGTCGGCATAAGGGAAGGCGTCGTCGAGCCCCAACACCTGGC
Source organism: Pseudomonadales bacterium (assembly GCA_963664635.1). Taxonomy (GTDB): domain Bacteria; phylum Pseudomonadota; class Gammaproteobacteria; order Pseudomonadales; family Azotimanducaceae; genus VXNE01. Next base: position 5,270,439 of record OY761542.1, read on the forward strand.
TGGCGCGCTCGGGTCCGAGACGCTCCCCGGTGTAGCGCTCCGCGCCGGGGTCGCGCTCGCGGCAGAACAGGATCGTCTCCCCCTGCCGCCGCCCCGGCACGAGAGCGAGCACGCAATCGGGCTCCTCGAACCCCGTCAGATAGTAGAAGTCGCTGTCCTGGCGAAACGGGTACTCGGCGTCGCGGTTGCGGTACCGCACGCGGGCGCTCGGCAGCAGCGCCACCGAGCCGGCCTCCATCGCGCCCATCAGGCGGGCCCGGCGCCTCCGGTACTCTTCCGGAGAGACGCCCCTTTCAGGTCTCTCGCGCATGCTCCGGGTGTCGCGGTCGCCGTCGCTTTTTTCGGCGCCGTTATCGACGCTGTCTTCGGCGATGTTTTCGGCGATGTTTTCGGCGCCATTTTGCGGCCGGACGGCTTCACATGACGGCCAATTCACGCCACACTATCCGCACCCAAACGCGATGTCGAGGGTGGGGGGTTGTCCGATCTCGGGGTCCTCGAACAGCGGATCGACGAACTGGTCGAGTTGGTCCGCGTACTGAGTACGGAAAACCGGGCGCTCAAGGCCCAGCGTCAGGCGTTGACCGCCGAACGCGCCAGACTGCTCGAACGGAACGAACGCGCGAGCAGCAAGGTCGACTCGATGATCGGACGTCTGAAAGCGCTGGAGGGCGCGTCGTGAGCGAATCGGTCACGGTCTCCGTGCAGATCCTCGGCAAGCCGTTCCAGGTGAGTTGCGGCGTGGACGAGGCCGAACAGGTGAGCGCCGCCGCCCGCCTGCTCGACGAGCGCATGCACGAGATTCACGACACCCGAAAGGTCCTGGGGTTCGATCGCATCGCCATCATGGCGGCCCTCAACATCGCCCACGACTACCTCGCCTCCCAGGCCGACCACACGCGCCTCTCCGGCGCCGCCGGCGACAAGGTCACGGAACTGACCGACAAGGTCACCGAGGCGCTGGCTGCGGCGGAGTCCTGACGCGGACGACGTTGCGGCCCGATCCGTGTCCCCTGCAGCGGGCGCTGCCAAGTCCGAACGCGAAGGGCCCGAACGCGAAAGGCCCAAACGCGAAGGGCCCAAACGCGAAGGGCTTGCGTCTTGCCCCGATCAGGGATTAACTGACGCCAGTCTCCTGGGGTGTTCGCCAGTCGGTGTCGTCCTTGAACCGTTGAGAAACCAAAGGGGGCTCCGCTGCGAGAGCGGTGCGCAAGCCCGGCGCGGCCCGACAACGCCATCGGCGCTGTTCGCGAGGTCGCCCCGGGAAGCCTTGGGCACTCGCAAGAGTTCCCGCTCTGAACCGGAACGGTTCAGGGCAAACCAGGCAGCGGCGCCATCGGGAGACGGGCCTTGAGCGGGCGGGGGAGGCTGCGGGGCGATCGCCTTGCCGGCCTCCGGCCCGCATTCCCGGGACATTCCCTTGATCTCCCTGTGCGACCCGTCCGTGCGCTCCGTGCGTAAGACACTGCGCGCCCGCCGTCGCGCACTGACCGAGGCCGAACAGGCGCGACACGGCCTTGCGGTCTGCCGCCAGCTCTTTGCATCCGCCCTCGTCCTGCGGGGCCGCATCGCGGCCTACGCGGCTTTCGACGGGGAGCTCGATCTGTGGCCCTTCATCGCGCGCTACCCGCGTATCGCGCTGCCCGTGATCGAGCCGTCGACCCGGATGACATTCCGGCCGTTCCGGATGGGCGAGCCGTTGCGGACCAACCGCTTCGGCATCCACGAGCCCACGCGGGGTCGGCCGCTCGGCCCCCTGGCCCTGTCCGCCGTGCTGACGCCGCTGGTGGGCTTCGCCGAAGACGGCAGCCGCCTCGGCATGGGTGCCGGCTATTACGACCGCCGCTTCGCGAACGCGCACCGCCCGGCCATGATCGGAGTCGCCCACGAGCTGCAGGGCGTCGAACGACTGCCGCGCCGCGATTGGGACGTCCCCCTGGACGCCGTCGTCACCGAACGCGGCTGGCGGACCTTCACCGAGCGGGGCCGGACCATGCGGCTATACTGACCCGATGGCCGTTCGCAAGATCATCCGCATGGGCCATCCGAACCTGCGGCGGCCCGCCCGGCCGCTATTGCCGGAGGAATTGGACAGCGACGCGCTGCACCGGCTGGTGGCCGACATGATCGACACCCTGCACGACTACGGCGGCATCGGGCTCGCCGCGCCCCAGGTCAACGAGGGCCTGCGGCTCGCGATCGTGGAGATCCCGGACGGCGCGACACGATACGGCGACCTCGACCGGACGCCGCTGACCGTCTGCGTCAATCCCGAGATCGAAGTTCTCGATCCCGCGAGCGCCGGGTACTGGGAGGGCTGCCTGTCCATCCCCGGTCTGCGCGGCTGGGTCGAGCGACCGCAGCACATCAGGGTGCGCTTTCTCGACCTGCAGGGAGAGACCCACGAGATCGAGGCCAGGGGCTTCCACGCAACCGTGTTCCAGCACGAGTTCGACCACCTCGACGGACGTCTCTACGTCGATCACGTATCGGATTCCACCCGTCTCGTGTTCGAGGACGAGTACGCCCGCTACATCCTGCCCCGCGAAGAAGCCGCCGCGGGCGGGGGATAGCCCGGAGGACGGCCGGCCGCGCGATGGAACGGGACCGGATCAAGGCCGCCGTCGCCAGGGCTGCCGTGGACCTGATCGAACCGCAGCTCGCGACCGATACCGTCGTGGGGGTCGGCACGGGGAGCACGGCCGATCTCTTCATCGACGCCTTGGCCGGCATTCGACACAAGTTCGACGCCGCCGTCTCGAGTTCGGACGCTTCCACCGCACGGCTCCGGGCGCACGGCGTCCACGTCATCGACCTGAACGCGGCGCCCGCCGTGGCGGTCTACGTGGACGGCGCCGACGAGGTCGATCCCTCCCGGGCGCTGATCAAGGGGGGAGGAGGGGCGCTGACGCGCGAGAAGATCGTAGCGGCGACGGCGGAGTGGTTCATCTGCATCGTGGACGACAGCAAGCCCGTGCAGCGCCTCGGGGACTTTCCGCTGCCCGTGGAAGTGATTCCCATGGCCCGCGGGCTCGTCGCCCGGCGCCTGGCCAGCCTCGGCGGCCAACCGGTGTACCGCCAGGGGTTCGTCACGGACAACGGCAACGTCATCCTGGACCTACACGGCCTGTCCATCGCCGACCCGGACGGCCTGGAACGGGAGATCAACGGCATCCCGGGCGTCGTGACGAACGGCATCTTCGCCGCCGAGCGGCCCGAGGTCGTGCTCGTGGGCACGCCCGGGGGCGTCGAACGGCGGTAGGGACGGGCTTGTCCCGTCCCGTCTCCGACCGCGACTTGCCGAGATTTCCTACAGACAGACGCGTCCTGCCGCCGTCAAGATGGCGCTGCGGTCGCACGCTGCATCCCGCGCCAGTGGGGTGCCGGCGATGCGGCCGCCGGACACATTCGCTATTCTTGGAGGAGGGACCCACCATGAGCCAACCCGTGGTAGACACGCTGGAGCTCTGCGACGCCTTGCGGAAGACGGGCATGGAACACGAGCAGGCCGAGGGCGTCGCGCGCGCCCTGAACAAGGAACTGGGGGAGCATGTCGTCACGCACGGTGCCATGCGGGCCGGATTCCAGGAGGTGCGCGGCGACATCCAGGCGGCCCGCGCCGAGACCCACGCGGCATTCCAGCAGGCGCGCACCGAGACCCAGCAGGCGCGCGCCGAGACCCAACAGGTGCGCACCGATCTGCAGGCGGAAATCCGGGCCGTGGATCACAAGGTGGATCTCGTCCGTTCGGAACTCGGTGGCCGGATAGACGCCGTCGACTCGAAGCTCACATTCATGGTCGCCGGCTTCGGTCTCGTCCTGACGGTCCTGACGGTGGCGGGCGGCATGGGCCTGTTCCAGCTCGCACCCACGTAACGTAGGGGACGGGCTTGTCCCGTCCCGAATTCGTGCACGAATCCAGCGCGGGCGACCGCAAGGGTCGCCCTACGCCGCCGCTTCCATCCCGGAGTCGTAGCGGCCGAGCGTGGCCGCGCCGTTCAGGCGCGCCCGCAGGGCCAATTGGCGCTGCGCGGTGGGGACGTTGTCCGCACTGCCGCCCCACGCCTTCAGGGCCGGCTCCTGGAGCGCCCGCCCGTAGGAAAAGCTGAGCCGCCAGGGCAGACTCTCCCCGCCCGCGTTCATCGCGTTCAGGTGCTCCGTCGACTGGACCGCGGTCTGCCCGCCGGAGAGAAACACCACGCCGGGCACCGCGGCGGGTACGGCGTTGCGCAGGCAGGCGACCGTCCGCTCGGCGACCTCGGCAACCGGGGCCTGCCGGCCGCAGTCCTTGCCGGAAAGGACCATGGAGGCCTTGAGGACCGTACCCTCGAGGTGCACGTCCTGTTCCGCGAGCGCCGCGTAGAGCGCCCGGAGCGTCGACCGCGAGGCCGCGTCGCACGCGTCGATGTCGTGCGCGCCGTCCATCAGCACTTCCGGCTCCACGATCGGCACGATGCCGGCGTCCTGGCAGAACGACGCGTAGAGGGCCAGGGAGTACATGTTGGCCTCGATGCACGCGCCGCTCGGCAGCCCGTCCCCGATCATGATGACCGCCCGCCACTTGGCGAACCCCGCGCCGAGTTCCCGGTACTCGACGAGCCGGTCCCGGAGCCCGTCGAGCCCCTGCGTGAACTTCTCACCCGGGTGCAGGGGCATGTCGACCGTGCCCCGGTCCACCTTGATGCCCGGAATGCTGCCGTTCGCGGCGATGTGCTCCGGAAAGGCCGCGCCGGCGCCGGTGCGCTGGCGAATCGTCTCGTCGAACAGGATGTAGCCGGACAGGTGCTCGGAAGAGCCCTCGGCCGTGATGAGCAGCTCGCGGTAGGCCCGGCGACTCTCTTCGTTCGAATCGACCCCGATGGAGTCGAAGCGGCGCTTGCAGGTCGGGTGGCTCTCGTCCATGGCGAGAATCCCCCGGCCCGGAGCGACCATGGCGTTCGCCGTCTCTTCGAGTAGCTGCCGATTCATCTCAAGTCGTGCCTCCGCGACGCTGTTCCCAGGAAACCTCTGATCAAGCCCATCCATGGGCTTGATCAGGTCGCAAGACAAAACGCGGTTTCGTCTTGCTCCACAGATTCAATGGCTTACGCCATCGAATCTGGCGGCACATCCCTGTGCCGCGCTAGGGAAGCTCTTGATCAGAGCTTCCCTAGTTCGCCGGGCAGTATAGCCTCGACGCGGCGGCGGTCAGGCGCCGCCGGCCTGGTCCTCCACCAGGGCGCGCGCGTAGGGCAGGACCTGCGCCTCCCACTGCAGGCGCGCGTGGGCGCAGCCGGCGGTCACGTCGCGAAAGATGCGCTGCAGCTCCCGGCTTTCCTGCAGTTCGGCCCCGCCGGCGGCCTCGAACAGCCGTTGCGTCGCCCGGTTGCAGAGCCGTGCCGCAAATCCCGTGTCGCGCAGAATTCGCATCGTGACGAACCCGCCCGGCGTGGCGTCGGCGTCGAGGTCGTCCGCCGCCGCCAGCGTCAGCGTGCGCGCCGCGTCCACTTCCGCGCTGGCCTCTCCGAGCCGCAGGAGCAAGCCATCCTGGGCGGAACCTCCGATCTTGCGCGCGAACTCGCGCACGGCCGCCCGCGCGGCGCCGATGACGGGCCCCACGATCACCAGGACCAGGAGCGCCGCATACGGCACGATGATTCGCGAGAAGGGCAGGAGCCGTTCCGGCGGCACCGGGACGTCATCGCAGACCGCATCCTTCGAGCCGGTCCCCCGGAGGCCAATGACGTTCCAGCTCTCGTGGTCGATCTCGCACTCCGACTTGTGCAGCACGCCCAGGTGCGGCTCGCCGCGTGGCTGGGCGATGCCGAGCAGCAGCCAGTCGGCGTGGTCGCAGCCCGAGTTGAAGGTCCAGCGGCCACTCACGAGCGCGCCTTCCTCGCCGATGGTCGGCGCGTGTCCGGCGGGACCGAGACTCGCGGACACCAGCGCCTTCGGATCGCTCCAGACCGCCTCGCGAACCGCCTCCGGATAGAGCGCCACCAGATAGTTGTGCATGCCCCACACGAAGTTGCACCAGCCCGTGGACATGCACCCCTCCGCCAGGAGGCCGCACACGTCGATGAACTCGCGGATGGCGCAGGGGGACCCGGGCTTGAGCATCTGCGGCAGACCGGCGCCCTGCAGGGCGGCGAGCACTTCCGGGTGCAGGTGGCCGAGTCCTTCGGTGGCGGTCGCCCGCTGGCGCGCCAGCGTCGCGACCACGCCCGCGCGTTGACGCAGCGTCGGCGTCTCCTCGGCCTGCATGCCGGCGTCTAGGCGCGTCGCCTGGCGGCGACGCGATCGAGTTGCTTCGCAACTCGGAGGCGCTGTTCGTAAACTTGGCTCATCTGTCCACTCGAAGGATGCTCAAGGAATCTAGAGCTCGAGCGGTGCGCCGAACGCGATTTTCTGAGGCTCTTCCCGCCACGCGTCCGACACGTCGACGTAGAACTCCAGCATGTTGCCGTCCGGGTCCCGGAAGTACAGGGACCGCGTCACCTCGTGATCCACGGGCCGGCACCGGATCCCCGCCCCCTCGAGATGCGCCTTGGCTTCGCGCAGGGTGCCCATGGAGTCCCCGATCCTGAACGCGACGTGGGCCAGACCCACCGACTTCTCGCTCGCCCGCTCGGCGCCCGCCCCGACGGACGCGATGGCGAAGTCGTGATGATTGCCCAGGGTGAAGAACGTCATGTCCGGGTCCTCCCGGTGGGCGCACACGGTCATTCCGAGCACGTCGCGGTAGAAAGCCTCCGCGCGCTCCATATCGCCGACCTTGATGACGACATGGCCCAACGATTCGATCCGCACGAGCACCTCCCGCCTGCACGTCGTCGACGCTCCGAAGATTGCGACCTTGCCGAAGCCGTTGTCAAATCACCGCGGGGGCTCCGTGACATGCCCGACCTCAACTTCATCGCCCATCCGCGCTGACCGGCACGCCGTTCGGCACCGCCCTGGACCTGTGCCTGATCCTCGCGGCCCTGTGCTGGATCCTGACGCTGGCGACGCGCGACTACTCGTGGGTGGACCGCGTGTGGCAGATCGCTCCGGGCGTGTACTGCCTGATCGTCGCCGCCGACCTGGACTTCGAGTCGACGCGGATAAACGTCATGACGACGCTCGTCGTCCTGTGGGGCGCGCGGCTGAGCTTCAACCTCGCACGCAAGGGCGGCTTCCGGGTGGGCGTGGAGGACCATCGCTGGACGCCCGTGCGGGAGAAGTCCGGACCGGTGGGCTTCCAGATCCTGAACCTCGTGTTCGTGGCCTTCGGGCAGATGTTGCTGATCTGGCTGTTCACCGCTCCCATCCATCAGGCGTGGTCCTCTTTCGACGCCCCGCTGAACGCGCTCGACGCGTTGGCCATCGCGCTCTGCGCCGTGTTCCTCGCGGGCGAAACCGTGGCCGACGAACAGATGTGGCGGTTCCAGCAGGACAAGAAGCGCAGAGTCGCGGCGGGGGAGACGATTTCCGAACCGTTCATGCGCACGGGGCTCTTCCGCTACTGCCGCCACCCGAACTACCTGTGCGAGATGGGCATGTGGGCGGTGTTCTACCTGTTCGCCGTCGCGGCCTCGGGGGCGTGGTTCCACTGGTCCGGCCTGGGGTTCCCGTTGCTCTACGCACTGTTCGCCGGGTCGATCCCGCTCGGGGAGTCGATCTCCGCCGGGCGCTACCCTGCCTACCGCGACTACCAGGCGACGACGCGGTGCCTGCTGCCCATACCGCGCCGGCGGGTACGGCCGGCGGGTTGAGCCTGGATTCGAGCTCGGGTCTGCCGGAGTTCGCGACCGTCCCGCCGCAGCAGGGCGAGCCGGCGCGCGCAGTCGTCACGCGGGGAGGCGCTATGATCAACGCCGCGTTGGACCCCGGACGGCCATCGAATGGAACCAGGCAACCTGCATGCGCGCCGAGCGCGCTTCGAGCGAGACGGGTACCTCGCACCCGTCCCCATCCTCGACGCCTCCGAGGCGGCTCGCCACCGGGCCCGGCTCGAAGCCGCCGAGGCTTCCTTCGGTCCGCTGCACTACCAGGCGAAGGTGTACACCATCCTGCGCTCGCCCCTCGAGCTGGCCACGCATCCCCGCGTCCTGGACACCGTCACCGCGTTGCTCGGCCCGGACGTCCTGCTCTGGAACGCCACGTACATCATCAAGGAGCCCGGCGATTCCGCCCACGTGAGCTGGCACCAGGACCTGGCCTACTGGGGCCTTGACGGCGAGGACGAGGTGTCCATGTGGCTCGCCCTGTCCCCGGCCGACGAGCCCCATGGCTGCATGCGCATGGTGCCCGGCAGCCACCGCGCCGGCCGGGCCCGGCACCGGCCCACCGCCGATGATACGAACGTCCTGTACCAGGGACAGACCGTCGACGGCGTGGACGAGGACGGCGCCGTGACCTGCCCGCTGCGGCCGGGCGAGGCGTCCTTCCACCACGGCTGGACGCTGCACGCTTCCGGTCCCAACCGCGGCGACGGGCGCCGCATCGGCTTCAATGCGCAGTACATCACCCCGGATATGCGCCAGACCCGGCACGCCCGGGACACGGCCCTCCTAGTCCACGGCGCCGACCGCTTTCACCACTTCGGCGCCGACGCCCCCGCGTCCACGGACCTCGACCCTCGCGCCGTCGCCCGCCAACGGGCGCTGGACCGGATGGTTCGGCAGACCATGGGCGAAGGTCCGGGCGGGCCTGCGGGGGACCCCGCGGCCGGCGACGCATGATCGTCTCCCACCGGCACCGTTTCATCTTCTTCGCGGTCCCCCGCACCGGAACCCATGCCGTGCGTACCGCCCTGGAGGACCGTCTCGGTCCCGACGACTGGCAGCAGCAGTCGCTGACCGCGCGGGTCCGCCTGCCGGTACCCGCGCTGGCGCGCGTCGGCCACGGCCACATCACCCTGCGCCAGGTTCGGGCATGCCTGCCCGAGACCCTGTGGCGCGATTACTTCAAGTTCGCCTGCGTGCGCAACCCCTACGCGCGGTTCGTGTCCGCCTGCGCCATGCTCAACAAGCGCAACCCGGGCTACCCCGGCAACGAGACCTCCTTCATGAAACGGGCGCTGCGGGTGCGCCGGTTTCGCGAACGCGCACTCGTCCGTCCCCAGTCCGACATGCTGGTCGATGAGAGGGGCGCCCTCGGGATGGACTTCGTCGGACGCTACGAGACCCTGCAGGAGTCGTTCGACGAGGCCTGCCGCCAGGTCGGCATCGCCCCGGCGCCCCTGTCCCACAGCAACGTCACGCAGCACGGCTCCCCCGCGGACTGTTACGACGAGAAACTCCTGGACATCGTGACCGAGTTCTACCGGCGCGACTTCGACCTGCTGGGTTACGACCGCGCCGCCTCACCGGAAGCCCTCGCGTGCGTCTGAGCAGGCCCTTCATCCGGCTGCCGTTCCGGTTCGATGCCGAACGGCTCGCCGCCGAGGCGGGACAGTTCGCCGCCGACCGCTGGATGGCGCACCCGAGCGGGCTGCCGGGGAACTCGGCCATCGCGCTGATCTCGAGCGGCGGCGGGGACAACGATTCCTTCGAGGGCGAGAAACGGGCCACGCCGCATCTCGAGGCGTGTCCCTACACCCGCCAGGTGATGGCGAGCTTCGGCGAGGTGCTCTCCCGTTCGCGGGTGATGAAGCTGGACGCGGGTGCGCAAGTGCGGCTCCACGTGGACTTCAACTATCACTGGTTCAGCCGGGTGCGGATCCACATCCCGGTCGTCACGCATCCCTCGGTGGCTTTCCACTGCGGCCGCGAGCAACTGCACATGCGGGCGGGCGAGTGCTGGATCTTCGACTCCTGGCGGCGGCACCGGGTAGTGAACGGCAGCACCCTGGACCGGGTCCACCTGGTCATCGACACCTGCGGCTCCGGACGCTTCTGGAACATGGTGCGCGAGGCGGAGGACGCGCACCCGTCTGCGGCCGCGGCGCGGGAACGATTCGTCCCGTTCGAGCCCGACACGCGGGCGACGCTCCGGACGGAGCGCTTCGCCAGCCTGCCCGTCATGGCGCCCGGCGAGTGTGCGGCCCTGATCGAGGACCTGATCGCCGATTTCTCGGCCAATCCGGACAATCCCGCCGAACTCGTCGCCTCCTACGCCGCCTGGATGCGCGGTTTCGCCCAGGACTGGCGCGAGACGTGGTTGCTCTACGGACACCGCGCCGAAGGCGTGCCCCGCTATCGGGCGCTGATAGAGCAGGCCCGCGGCCGCCTGCATCCCGACATGCGCGCACTCACCGTCAGCAGCAACCGCCTCGGGGTGAACGCGATCTTCGTCCAGCGCGTGCTGAACGCCGCCCTGGCGCCGGAAGCCCGGGTGGACTGACTAGCCGCCCCGTCAATCGACGCCGTAGCGCTCCCGCACGTCCGGCCCGAGCGCTTCCTGCATCGGTTCGAGCCACCGCTCGTAGTGGCGCCACTGTTCGAGGCCGCTCCGGTAGATCGGCTGGCGCACCTGCTCGGAACTCGGGGTACGGATGCTGCGTTCCGTCCGGTGATAATCCACGCAGGCCTGCTCGAACGGCAGATCGCAGAACGCGAGGATGCGGCGCACTTGGCCCTCGAGATCCTCGACCACTTCCTCGTGCTCGACGCGCAGCACGAACCCGGGCAGCACGTGGTCCCAGTGGTCCATGAGGCGGACGTACTGGCGGTAGTAGTTGCCGACCTCCCGGAGTCCGTACGAGAACTCCTGGCCCTCCCCGAAGAGCTGCTTGTAGCCGCTGAAGCAGCACGCCATGGGATGCCGCCGCGCGTCGATCACCTTGGCGTTCGGCAGGATGAGCCGGATCAGGCCCACGTGGAAGAAGTTGTTCGGCATCTTGTCGACGAAGTACGGTGCCGTGCCCCGGTAGGCGCGCGTGTCCTCGATGAACTGCTCGCCGAAGCGCCGGAAGTAGTCGTCTTCGAGCTCCCCGAGGATGCGCGGGTAGCGGGGCGCCTCGCCGGACGCGTCCCTGCCGCGCAGACGCTTGGCGAGGTTGAGGACATTGTGCAGCTCCATCGTGCCGTCCACCGCGGAGTGCGACGAGAGGATCTGCTCGAGCAGCGTCGACCCCGCCCGGGGCAGCCCCACCACGAAAATGGGGTCGGGGGCGTCGCAGCCGAGTCCCCGGCGGCGCTCGAAGAGTTCCTCGGTGCAGACCTCCACCTGGCCGTCTATCCGCACCTGCAGGTGTTCGGGGCTGTGGTAGGTCGAGGGCTGCTTGAGCGCGTTGCCGCGCCGGTAGAACTCGAAGGAGCGTTCGTACTCCCGGCGGCGTTCCCACGCATCCCCGAGGGCAAAGCAGAGCTGGATGCGGTCGTTCTCGCCCGTCGACGCGTCGGCGACCAGGGCCTCCATCCGCGCCAGCTCCTCTTCGGCGAACTCGTGGGACTTGGTATTGGCCAGGCTCCAGTACGCATCGCCGTGGTCGGGCTTGATCGCGTACGCCTTGCGGTAGAGCTCCACGGCGGCGTCGATGTCGCCCTCCGCCTTGCGCACGTGGGCCAGCGACACCGGGTAGAAGTGGTTGTCCGGATGCCGCTGCATCAGGCGCTCGAAACTCTCGATGGCCGCCGCGTTCTTGCCGACCCCCGCGCAGGCCGCCGCGTACAGGGCGCGCACGTTGTCCTCGTCCGCCGGCCGGTGCAGCACGCCCTGCCCGCGCCCGGACACCGCCAGTCCGCCGGTCTCCACCTCCCGCAGCAGGCGCTCGGCCTGCTCGTGCGCCCGCGCGAACTTCTGCATCCGCATCAGGATGTTGACGTACTGCAGCCGCGCGTTGCGGTGCTCCGGATGGAACTCGACGCAGCTTTCGAGGACGAACTCCGCCTCGTCGTACGCCCGGTTCCGCGTGGCGATCTCGGCCAGCAGCCGCATGCCCTCGACGTGGGTCCGGTTCGACTGCAGGAAACGCTTGCACAGGCGCTCCGCGTCGGCGAGGCGATCCTCCGAGAGGTAGCTGATGACGGCGAGCAGCTCGGCGGGCAGCGTCTCGAGGAAACCGAGCTGCTCGGTGACCTCCGCCAGGCGCTCCGCGTTGCCGGCGTCATGGTAGAGCTTGGCGAGGCACTTCCAACTGTTGACGAGAGAGGGGTCCGCGGTGATCGCGCGCTCGAAGGCCGCGCCCGCGCGGGGGAAGTTCCGGAGCGCGATGTAGTTGTAGCCCACCTCCTGGTGCGCCCGCCCGAAGCCCGGCCGCGTCTCGAGGACGACGCCAAGGGTGTCGAGCGCCTGCGGCCACCGGTGCTGATGCCGTCTGGCGACCGCCAGCGCGTAGCGGGCCTCGTGGTGGTCCGGCTCGGCCGCGAGGACCTCTTCCATCAGTCCCGCGGCCGCATCCGGCGCCCCCTGGCCCAACAGCCGCTGCGCCTCGCGAACCCTCGCTTCCGCTTCGGACACGGTCCCCACCCCCGGGATCTACCCCGTCGCAGGAACCTGTCTACACCCACCCCGAGTCGCGAAGCAACTCCAACGCGCCGTCACAGGCGCCAAGCCCGCGCCAGACCGGAGTTTGCGCAGCAAACTCCCAACGCCACGCGCAGCGTGGCGCCTATTCGAGGTCGTAGGAGAAACGCAGGCCGACGCTCCGCGGACGCTGCACGGTGACCACCGGCGTGTAGTGCCCGGCGATCTGCATGATCGGGGCGTCCTCGTTGCCGAGGTTGTCGATGAACAGCTCCGCCCGCCAGCCGTCCTTCTCCATGCCGAACGACACGTTGACGGTGGTCGCGTCGGGGTTCACGAAACGCGTGTTCCTCGGCAGCCGCATGCCGCCCGCCCCGTCCGGAATCTCGATCACGCCGTAGCCCCCACCCTCGTCCTGCAGGCCGAGGCCGGAGTAGCGTCCCGACTGCCGGAACAGGGTGTCGTCCATGAACTCCGCGCTGCCCACGATGCCGGCGACGCTCTCGCCGCGGTAGTTCAGGCTCGCATGGACGTACCCGTTGGCGCCGAGGCCGTTGATCGGGAAGTCGTAGCGGGCCCGGAGGTTGCCGGCGAACTCCGCCGCCATCGGCAGCTCGCTGCCGACCGGTACCGCGATGCCCCGCAACTGCGAATTCAACCGTGTCAGCTCCGTGTCGAGGATGCTGAAGGCGCCGGCGATCGTCAGCCGGTCCGTCGGCGCCCACATGAAGTCGACGTCGACCCCCCGGCTCTCCGCATCGCCGATGTTCTCGATGAAGTAGAGAAACGCCACGTTCGACGGGTCGAAGCGCGACACCTGGAGCTCGTCGATATCGGTCTGGTAGGCGGTCGCGTTGATCCGCAACGATCCCTCGAGGAACTCCCCCTTCATGCCCACCTCGAAGCTCGAAAGCTCGTCCGTGAGGGCCACGGCGGGCACGACGTAGTTTTCGTACACCCCGCTCTGGTTGGTCGCGAGCTGACCCGCGTTCCGGTTCAGGCTGGCCGGCCGATAGCCCTCCGCGTACGTCGCGAACAGGAGGATGTCGTTCGTCGGCCGCCAGCTCAGCGTCGCCTTCATGATCGTATCGGTCTCGTTGATCGACCCGTCGGACTGCAGGCCGCCGATGTCGAGGTGGCCGTTCTGGATCGCGGCCAGGGTCTCCTCGTTGCTGCCGCCGCCGCGAAACATGTCCCGCGCGCCGTTCGGACTCCTGGCGTTCAGGATCACGTTGTCGTCGCCGCTCGACTTGTAGGCGCCCAGGGTCTCGAGGCGCGCCGTCACGTCGTTGCTGAAGGCGTGGCTGTTGCAGCGGCCGTCCTCCGTGCGCGTCGAGTTGCCGAACCCCTGCGGCGCGGTGCCGTAGCGGCAGCCGAACGCGAAGTTGGCGGCCCCGCGCAACTGCGAGGTCAGGTCGTAGTACCGCGCGCTCAGCGAGACCGTCCAGGCCTCCGAGAGGTCGAACGCGACCTCGCCGAACACCGCCTGCTCCTCCTCCGTGCGCGTGAAGTCGTTGAAGAACACCGTGTATGGCGAGCGCGGTCCCGACGAGTTGATCCCCTTGGTCGGGACGGCGATGTTCCCGAGCAGGAACCCGTCGCCCGAGTTGTCGTTGTAATAGCTGCTGACGTGCTCCCCGAACGCCGCGTTGGCCGAGGCGTACTGGAAATCGCCGATGTGCGTCGTCTCCACGTCGTTGAAATAGACCCCCCCGAGGAAGCGGAGGCGCTTGGACGCATCCGTGGCGATGCGGAACTCGTGCGTGGTGCGCTCGTTGCCCGTCTCTTCCGTGTACTGCTTGGTCGGGTCGTAGCAGTTGTTGACGTCCGTGGCGTCGTAGATGTTGCCGCTGCAGAGGTAATAGGTGATGTAGCCGCCGCCGTTGTTGTAGTGCGTGTAGTCGATGATGCTGTCGACCTCGCGGTCGAGATAGCCGCCGGCGTAGATCAGGTCGAGGTTCGCGATCCGGCCCGAGATCGTCCAGGCGGTCAGCCCGAACTCGTCGCGGTTGTACTCCGGCGCGTAGCTGCGGTTGGCGTTGTCCTGGTCGAGGCTCGTGTCGACGAGGAACGAGCCGTCCCCCTCCAGCGTCTGCGCCGTATGCTGCAGGAGCACGTCCCAGTCGTCCGTCACGGACCAGGCGAGACTGAAGCGGCCGCCGCGATAGGACGCGTCGTTCCAGTCGTCCTGCACGATCCCGTCGTTGCGCGTGCTCATGACGGAGTCCGGCGGCCTCTGGCCGACGCGGTCGGCCCGTGCCTGGGTCATGGGGGGGCCGAAGCCGGCGGCGTTATTGCGGTCGATGACCTCCCCGCTCGGCGTGAACGTGCCCGGCACGTTGTCGATCCACCCGCCCTGGTTGTCGCTGTACACCACCGCACGCGCCGCCAGCGTGTCCGAGATCGGGATGTTCACCCAGCCGTCCGCGCCGCCGCTGTCGGCACCGTCCTCCGTGGTCAGGAACCTGCCGTTGAAGCCGGCGGCGAACTTGCCGTGCTCCGGCTTGCGCGTGATGAGCCGCAGGTTGCCCGACTGGGAACTCGCGCCGAACAGGGTGCCCTGGGGGCCGGACAGGACTTCGATGCGCTCGAGGTCCACCGCGAACACGTCGAGGTTGCGCCCGCCCATCGACACGGGCTGCTCGTCCACGTACAGGGCGACGCCGGGCTGCGAGCCCTGCGCCGCGGTGATCGTCACCCCGGCCTGCTCGGTGGCGCTGCCGCGGATGTAGAGCTCCTTCTTGCCGGGGCCGTTGCCGGTACCGACGACGTTGGGGAGGTACTCCACGTACTCGTCGAAGGTCTCCACGCCGAGATCGCGGACCGTGTCGCCCGTGACCGCCTGTACGGAGATCGTGATGTCCTGCGCGCTCTCGGCCCGTTTGGTCGCCGTGACGACGACGGTCTCGAGCTCCGCCGCGGACGCCGCGCCGGCTCCCGCCAGGACGGCCGAGATGGCCAACCCCAGCGGTTTCCTCCTGGCGATCAGCGTTCTTTCGGAGCCCCGCCCCGACCTTCTGTCGTTCCTGGTTCGTCGTTCCTGCATGGGACGCCCTCTCCGCTTCTGCGACGCGTGTTTGCATTCTAGGCGTTTGGGCGCCAACTCGCACTACGCACACCCAAAGGCAATCAAAAAAGCCACCCGACCCGGGTCGCCACCCGGGCGTCTCGAGGCCCTCCAACCCATTGCCCGAAAGAGTCGAAAGGGGGACACTGCGAACATCGTTCAAGCCGTCCGTTCGCGCCCATGCAAACCGACGCACCGCTTGCAGGGGTCCCTCGGGAACCCACGCCGATCGGCTTCCTCATGACGCCGGGCTACACGCTGGTCACGCTGGCCAGCGCCATCGCCGTGCTGCGCATTGCGAACCGGCTGAGTGGGCAGCATCTCTACCGCTGGGAGTGCGTGACCCTCGACGGAACGCCGGTCGCCTCCAGCGACGGGCTGCGGATCGTGCCGGACGGAGACATCCCCGCCCTCGGGCCCGTCGACATCCTGTTCGTCTGCGCCGGCTACAACGTCGAGAAGCACTGCGACAGGCCGCTGCTCGCCACGCTCCGGACCGTCGCGAGGCGCCAGACGCGCCTCGGAGCGCTCTGCACCGGAACTTACTTCCTCGCCGCCGCGGGCCTCCTGGACGGCTACCGCTGCGCCATCCACTGGGAGAACCTGCCGAGCCTGCGCGAGCGATTCCCGCGTGTGCAGGCGTCGTCGCGGCTCTTCGAGATCGACCGGGACCGTTACACCTGTTCCGGCGGCATCAGTTCCATTGACCTGATGGTCAACATCGTCGGCGCCGCGCACGGCCGCGCGCTGGCGCAGGAGATCTCCGAGCAGATCATCGTCGAGCGGATACGCACCGACCAGGACGCGCAGCGCACGCCCCTGCACCACCTGCCCGGCGCGGCGCACCACGACAAGCTGGTGGATGCAGTGGCGCTGATGGAGGCCAACATCGAGGAGCCGCTCACCCTGACCGAGGTGGCGAGTTACCTGGCCGTGTCACCGCGCCAACTGGAGCGCCTGTTCCAGGAATTCCTGCACTCCACGCCGTCTCGCTATTATCTGGACGTGCGCCTGCAACGGGCCCGCCTGTTGCTGCTTCAGACCAGCATCTCGATCGCCGGCGTCGCTGCGCGCTGCGGTTTCTCCACCCCGGCCCGCTTCGCCAAGTCGTACCACGGCAAGTACGGCCGCAGACCCTCCGACGAGCGCCGCGCGACCGCCTGACGGGGCCGCTTCCGGGCAGGGAGGCAGGGCGCAAAAACGGCCGCCCGGAGACTGTCGCATTACGACCATTCGGCGTCGCCTCCGCGACGCATCACACGGCACGATTTGGGGCTATCGTTTCGCGCGGCTTGCAACTCGGCACCGCGAACGGGAGCGCCATGAACATCAACGTTCCGGCCCGCGATCTCGGGCATTGCGTCAGCGTCGACCAGTCGGACCGGCGCGTGCCCATCAACCTGCGCCAGTCGGGACCGACGCCGGTCGGTCTCCTCATCTCGACCCGTGTCCGCAAGTCGCCCTACTGGCACCTCTCGATGGAGGCCGGCTGCTGGCGGGCGACGGTCTACAACCGCGTGTATCACCCGCGCGGCTACGTGCGCCCCGAGGACGGCGGAGCGATGGTCGAGTACGAGGCGCTCGTCAACCACGTGACGCTCTGGAACGTGGCGGTGGAGCGGCAGATCCAGGTGAAGGGCCCCGACGCGGAGGCCTTCGTCAACCACGTCATCACGCGCAACGCGGCACGCATCGAGCCCATGCACGCCAGGTACGTCATCCTCTGCAACGAGGACGGCGGCGTGCTCAACGATCCCGTCCTGCTGCGCGTCGCCGCGGACGAGTTCTGGTTCTCCCTCGCCGACAGCGATATCGAGATGTGGCTGCGCGGCGTGAACCTCGGACTCCGGTGCGACGTGTCCATCGCCGAGATCGATGTCGCTCCCGTGCAGATCCAGGGGCCGAAGTCCGAGGCGCTCATGGTCGACCTGTTCGGGGAGCGTGTCCGGGACATCCCCTACTACGGACTGATGGAAGGCCAGGTGAACGGTCGTGACGTCATCGTCTCGCAGACCGGATTCACCGGGGAGATGGGCTACGAGATTTACCTGAAGGACGCGACGCTGTACGCCGAGGACCTCTGGTACGGCGTTCTCGAAGCGGGCCGGCGGCATCAGCTCATGGTCACCGCCCCCGCCCATCACCGCCGCATCGCCGCCGGCATCCTGTCCTGGGGCCAGGATCTGGACCAGGAAACACTGCCCTTCCAGTGCAATCTCGGCTATCAGGTCCCGCGCCGGAAGCAGGCGGACTACGTCGGCAAGGCAGCCCTCGAAGCCGCCCGGCGCGCCATCGAGGCGGGTGCCACACCGTTCCGCAACGTCCTCGTGGGCATGGTGTTCGGCGGCCGGCCCGTGACCGACTACGCCAACGACTTCTGGCTGATCGGCGGCGCCGCTGGCGGCGATCCCGTCGGCTACGTCACGTCGCCCTGGTTCTCGCCCGAGCTCGAGACCAACATCGCCCTCGGCTACGTGCCCTGGGAGATGCGGGCCACCGGCACGCGGCTCCTCGTGCACCTGCCGGACCAGTACTCCGACCGCGCGGGGCAGGCGACACCGGGCGAGGTGGTGGACGTCCCGTTCCGGCCATCCGCGAATCCCAACGCTCGCGAACGTGCCCGAAGCCGCGGCCGCGACAGCGTCGACTGACCCCATGCGCGCCTCCACCGACAGCTTTGCGACGACTCGTGAAGCCGATGTGCTCTGCGCCACGGGCACGCTGGCGCGTGGGGCGTCGGTGGAACTCTCGCCCCGCCAACTCGCCTCGATCGCGTCTCTCCCGGACCACCTTCCCGGCGGCACCGCGGTCTACGTTCCCTTCGTGCCCGGGGCGACGTGGACCGAGACGACCGCCGCCTGTCGCCGCCTGCGCGGCGAGGGCATGTCCCCCGTGCCGCACCTGCCCGCCCGATGGCTCGCCTCCCCGTCGCAACTCGACGACTGGCTCGGCGAGCTCGCCGCGGCGGGAGTCCGCGAAATCATGCTGGTCGCGGGCGACCGCACACGGCCGGCCGGACCGTTCCGGGACACCCTGGACGTCCTCGACTCGGGCAAGCTCCTGGCCGGCGGCTTCCGGCGCGTCGGCATCACCGGCTACCCGGAGGGTCATCCGTCGGTGCCCGAGGCGGATCTCGACGCCGCGCTGGCGCGCAAGCTGGAGTACGCGGCGGCGACCGGCACCGACCTGTGGATCACGACGCAGTTCACCTTCGCAGCGGCGCACACCATTGCCTGGCTCGACCGGATGCGCGCGCGGGACTGCCCCGTCCCCATCCGCGTCGGTCTGCCGGGACCGGCCCGGCTGCGGACGCTGCTGGCGTTCGCCGCCCGTTGCGGCGTCGGCGCTTCGGCACGGATGCTGACCCGGCGGCCCAGCGTGGTGCACCTGCTCAAGCGCTGGACACCGGATGCCCTGGTGCGGGAGCTGGCGGAGTACGGCCACGCGGCCGCCGGACCGGGCTTCGCGGGGATCCACATGTTCACCTTTGGCGGGCTACCCGCCACCGCGCGCTGGCTGCGCGGGCTGCGGGCCGACGGCCCGAAGCGCCACGCGAGAACCCGTACCGCGGAACGCCCGGTGGTGTCCCTGCATGGCACGCGGCCCGCTGACCCGGCCGTCGGCACGACCCTCCAGCCCGTCATCCGGCTCGCCCGGGAGCGCCTGGGCGTCCCCGCGGACCAGCTCACGCCCTACGGGCACCACAAGGCCAAGCTGTCCCTGGAAGCGCTCCGGCCACGGCGGCCCGCGCAGGGCAAGCTGGTGCTGGTCACAGCGGTTTCGCCGACCCCGGCGGGCGAGGGGAAGACCACGACCAGCATCGGCCTGACCGACGCCCTGAACCTGCTCGGGGTCCGCGCGACGGTCTGCCTGCGCGAACCGTCCCTGGGTCCCTGCTTCGGCATGAAGGGCGGAGCGACCGGCGGAGGTCGCGCGCAGGTGTTTCCGGCCGCCGACATCAACCTGCACTTCAACGGCGACCTGCATGCCGTCTCGACCGCGAACAACCTCCTCGCGGCCGTGCTCGACAACCACATCTACTGGAACAACGAACTCGACATCGACCCGGCCACCATCTCCTGGAGCCGCGTCCTCGACCTCAACGACCGCGCCCTGCGCGCGGTGGAGCTGGGCCTCGGCGGCCGGACCGAACGCGCGGGCGGTTTCGACATCACCGCGGCGTCCGAGGTCATGGCCGTGCTCTGCCTGGCGCGCGATCACGCCGATCTCCTGCGCCGGCTCGGCGCGATGGTCGTCGCGCGCACCCGCGGCGGCGCGCCCGTCACCGCCCGCGACCTCGCCGTCGACGGCGCGATGGCCGCCCTGCTCACCGACGCCCTGCAGCCGAACCTCGTGCAGACCCTCGAAGGCAATCCCGCCCTCGTGCACGGGGGACCGTTCGCCAACATCGCCCACGGCTGCAGCTCCCTGGTGGCAACGCGCGCCGCCCTGACCCTGTCCGATGTCGTCGTGACCGAAGCGGGATTCGGCGCCGACCTCGGCGCGGAGAAATTCCTGGACATCAAGTGCCGCCAGTCGGGACTCCGGCCCGACGCCATCGTGCTCGTATGCACGGCGCGGGCGCTGAAGATGCAGGCCGGCGTGGCGCGCGCCGACCTGACCGAGCCGGATGCGGACGCGGTCCGCGCCGGAGCACCGAATCTGGTTCGCCACATCGTCAACCTGAGGCGCTTCGGGCTGCCGCCGGTGGTCGTGGCGAATCGCTTCGACACCGACACGGACGGGGAGCTGGCGGCCATCGAGGCGGTGGCCGCCGAGCAGGGCGTCCCGTTCGCCGTCGCAACCCATTGGGCGGACGGCGGCGCCGGCGCTACCGCCCTGGCGCGCGCGGTGCTCGAGCAGGCCGAACAACCGGCGCGCATCGAACTGCTGTATCCCGACGAGCTGCCCCTGCGGGAGAAGATCGCGACTGTCGCGCGGCACATCCACGGCGCGGGGGAGGTCTCTTTCGAGACGGCCGCCGCGCACCGGCTCGAGCAGTTCGAGCGGCTCGGCTACGGCCACCTCCCGGTCTGCATCGCCAAGACCCAGTACAGTTTCTCCACCGACCCGAAGGCGCTCGGCGCTCCGGTCGGACACGTGCTGCCGGTACGGGAAGTCCGCCTCTGCGCCGGCGCCGGCTTCGTCGTGGCCTTGTGCGGGGAGATCATGACCATGCCGGGGTTGCCGCGTCGACCCGCCGCCCAGGACATCGGGATAGACGATGCGGGGCAGGTCACCGGGCTGTAACGCCCCAGAGCCGGGCGAGGGAACGAACGTGACCCAACATGCCCGCGCGGTCGTGATCGGAGGCGGTGTCGTCGGGGTCGCCACCCTCCATCACCTCGCCCGCAAGGGCTGGGCGGATTCCGTACTGCTGGAACGCAAGGAACTGACGTCCGGTTCCACGTGGCATGCGGCCGGCCTCCTGCCACTGTTCAACATGAGCTACTCGGTGGGCCAGATCCACAAGTACTCCGTGAACCTCTACCGCCAGCTCGAAGAGGAAACCGGCCAGGACGTCGGCCTGCGCACCGTCGGCAACATCCGCCTGGCGATGACGCGGGACCGGATGGACGAGTATCGGCAGTACGCCGGGGTGGCGCGCACCATCGGGGTGAACGTCGAGTTCCTCACGCCGGAAGACGTCCGCGAGCTTTGGCCCCTCGCGGTGACCGACGGGCTCGTCGGGGCCATCCGCCATCCGGACGACGGCTACATCCAGCCGGCCGAACTCACCCAGGCGCTGGCCCGGGGCGCGCGGCAGCGGGGCGCGGCCATCCATCGCCAGACGTGCGTGACGGCCATCGAGCGCACGTCCGCCGGCGAGTGGCTCGTGCGGACGGACCGGGGCGACTGGATCGCCGAGCACGTCGTGTCGGCCACCGGCAACTTCGCGCGCCGCACCGGGGCCATGGTCGGCCTGGACATCCCGGTCCTGCCCGTCCAGCACCAGTACATCGTGACCGAGGCCCACGACGGAATCCTCGAACGCCATCGCCGGGGGCTCCCGGAAATGGGCGTGCTGCGCGAGTCGGACGGCTCCTGGTACATGCGCGAGGAAGCCGGCGGACTGCTGCTCGGCCCGTACGAGCAGGGCGCGCCGGCGTGCTACCTGGACGGTCCGCACCCCGAGAGCGAGTACGAGCTCTTCAACGGCGACCTCGACCGGCTGCTGCCCCACATCGAGTCCGCGGTGCGCCGCGTGCCCGCTTTCGGAGAACTGGGCGTCAAGCGCGTCTACAACGGCGCCATCGCCTACACGCCGGACGGCAGCCCCATCGTGGGGCCGGCGTGGGACGTACCGAACTTCTGGCTCAACGAGGGACACAGCTTCGGCATCACGGCCGCGGCCGGCGCGGGGTGGCAACTGGCGGAGTGGATGGTCGAGGGGGAACCCACCATCGACATGCTGGGCGTCGACCCCCGCCGCTTCGGCGGCTACGCCACCGGCGCGTATCTGAAGGCGAAGAACGAAGAGGCCTACGCCAACGTCTTCACCGTGCACTACCCCGACGAGGAGCGCCCCGCCGGCCGGCCCCTGCGTACCGCGCCCTGTTACGGGCGCATGCGCGATCTCGGCGCGGTGTTCGGTCAGAAGTTCGGCTGGGAACGCCCCAACTGGTTCGCCCCGGACGGCGTGCCGCGGGAGGACCACTGGTCGTTCCGGCGCAGCCGCTGGTTCGAACACGTCGGCGCCGAGTGCAGGAACGTGCGCGACAACGTCGGTGTCCTGGACATGACGGCATTCGCCAAGGCCCGCGTCAGCGGCCCCGGCGCCGCCGCCTTTCTCGACCGCCTGGTCGCCAACCGTCTCCCGCGCGAGGGGCGCATCGGGCTGTGCCACGCCCTCAACAGCCGCGGCGGGGTGCACTCCGAGTTCACTATCCACCGCGAGGCGCCCGACCGTTTCTATCTCGTCTCCGCCGGCGCGTACCAGCGTCTCGATCACGACTGGCTGCTGCGCCGGATGCCTGCCGACGGCTCCGTCCGGTTCGAGAACCTGACCCCCGCCATGGGCGTGCTTGTCGTC
This sequence comes from Pseudomonadales bacterium, assembly GCA_963664635.1. Classification (GTDB taxonomy): domain Bacteria; phylum Pseudomonadota; class Gammaproteobacteria; order Pseudomonadales; family Azotimanducaceae; genus VXNE01. The sequence goes on from OY761542.1 coordinate 5,292,908, forward strand.
GCCGGTCCGAAGTCGCGGGAACTGCTGTCGCGCGTCTGCGATGTCGACCTGTCCAACGCCTCCTTCCGCTGGCTCACCGGCAGGGACGCGACCGTAGGCCTGGCCCCGGCCAAGCTGCTGCGGCTCAACTTCGTCGGCGAACTCGGCTGGGAGATCCACCACGGCCTGGAGTACCAGAACGTCATCTTCGACGCCCTGATGGAGGCCGGCCAGGATCTGGGCGTCGCTCCCTTCGGAATCCGCGCGATGGACTCCCTGCGCGTCGAGAAGTCCTACCGCATGGTCGGCACGGAACTGTCCATCGAGTACTCGGCGCTCGAGTCCGGTCTCGACCGTTTCGTCCACCTCGACAAGGGCGAGTTCACCGGCCGCGGCGGACTCGTCGCATGGCACAACCGGGGATTCCGGAACGCCTTCACGACACTGGTGGTGGACGGCCCGGACGATGCCGACCCGATCGGCAACAACCCACTGTACGTCGACGGCGAGATGGTCGGCCGGGCGACGAGCGGCAACTACGGCTTCCGGGTCGACCGGTCGCTGGCGCTGGCCATGGTCCGCCCGGAATACGCCGCCGCAGGAACCGCTTTCGACATCGAGATCCTCGGCGCACGCTACCCCGCGCGCGTCGTTGCCGAGAGCCCGTGGGACCCGTCGAACGCGAGGCTGCGGGGGTGAACGGTCAGCCCGGCGCCGGCCAGTCGCGGGCGGTGTGCGCGCCCCAGGGTGGCCGGGCGAAGATGCGCTCGACCATCGGTACGAACCGGTCGATGGGCAGCGTGTCGTAGTCGGGATCGAAGGAGGTCTGGTCGTAGTCCGCGCAGAACCGCACGGTCGCCTCGAACGCCGGGTGCCCGCGATGGCGTTCCCGCGCGTCCGGGTCCCGGCCGATCTTGTCGAAGTAGTGGTAGCCCTGGAACAGCCCATGCCGCAGCACGAGCCAGTACGTATGCCGGGCCACGTATGGCCGGAGCACCGCGGCGCCCAGCTCGCAGTGGTTCTCCGGCGCCAGGTCGTCGCCGATGTCGTGCAACAGCGCGGCGACGACCATCTCCTCGCACTCCCCGGCGCGCAGGGCGCGGCTCGCCGTCTGCAGCGAGTGTTCGTAGCGGTCGACCTGGTAGCCCGCGAGGCCGCCCGCCAGCCGTTCGAGGTAGGACAGCACGCGCCGGCCCGTGCCGGCGATGTACGGCGCCGCGAGTTCGTCGAGGAGCGCGTAGTCGTCGACCGTCCCGGCGTCCATCCGCGTGAAGGCCACCTGGCGCGGCCCGGCGGTCGCGCCGTCGCTGGAATCGCCGCCGTCTCGAAGGGGGGCCTTCATCGCGCCCGGTCCCATGTCCGCCGCAGTTCCCGGATTATGCTGAAATGCCGCAGAGTCACAAGACGGTGAGCCGCGCGCCCATTCCCCCCCACAGGCAGAAGTACTCGCTCCCGAGGCTGCTCGGACACGCACGCCGCCACCACGAGGACTGGCGGCGGGCGTGGCGCGATCCCGCGCCGAAAGCGGCCTACGACACCGTCATCGTCGGCGGGGGCGGGCACGGCCTCGCCACCGCGTACTACCTGGCCCGCGAGCACGGCATCACCGACGTGGCGGTCATCGAGCGCGGCTACCTCGGCGGCGGCAACACCGGCCGCAACACGACGATCGTCCGCTCCAACTACCTGCGCGACGCTTCCACGCGGCTCTATGACTTCGCCCTCGGACTGTGGAGCGGGCTCAGCCGGGAGCTGAACTTCAACGTCATGTTCAGCGCCCGCGGCGTGCTCAACCTCGGACACACGCTGCAGGACATGCGGGACATCGAACGCCGCGTCAACGCCAACCGGCTCAACGGCGTCGACGGCGCCGTGCTGACGACCGCCGAGGTACAGGAACTCGTGCCCCTCATGCACTGCTCGCCGAACGCCCGCCACCCGGTCCTGGGGGCGTCCTGGCAGCCCCGCGGCGGCGTCGCGCGCCACGACGCGGTCGCCTGGGGCTACGCCCGCGCCGCGGACGCCCTCGGCGTCGACCTCCTGCAGCGCACCGAAGTCACCGGCATCCGCGTCGAGGAGGGCTCGGTTGCCGGGGTCGAGACGAGCCGCGGTTTCATCGGCGCCCGCCGGGTGGCCGGCGTGGTCGCGGGCCATTCCGGCGTACTTGCCGGGATGGCGGGACTGCGGCTGCCCATCGAGTCGCGCCCGTTGCAGGCGCTGGTATCCGAACCCCTGAAGCCCTGCCTCGATCCCGTGGTGATGTCCAACGCCGTGCACTGCTACATCAGCCAGTCCGCCAAGGGCGACCTCGTGATCGGCGCCGGGACGGACGCCTACAACGGCTACGGCCAGCGCGGCTCCTTTCCGGTCATCGAGCACACCCTGCAGGCGGTCTGCGAGCTGTTCCCGGCGTTCAGCCGGGTGCGCATGAACCGCCACTGGGGCGGCATCGTGGACATCTGCCCGGACGCCTGCCCGATCATCGGGCCAACGCCGGTGCGCGGGCTCTACTTCAACTGCGGGTGGGGCACCGGCGGCTTCAAGGCCACGCCCGGGTCCGGCTATGTCTTCGCCGACACGATCGCCCACGAACGTCCTCATCCGCTGGCGGCGCCGTTCGGCCTCGACCGGTTCTCCAGCGGCGCCCTGGTCGACGAGCACGGCGCCGCGGCGGTCGCGCACTGATGCTCCGCATCCGCTGTCCCCATTGCGGCGAATCCCGTAGCGAGGAGGAGTTCACCTACGCCGGCGAGGCCCACATCCGGCGCCCGGAGGACCCCGGGGCGCTGACGGACGGCGCGTGGGGCGACTACCTGCACCTGCGCACCAATACGCGCGGCCCGCACCGGGAGATGTGGCTGCACGCGGCGGGTTGCCGGCGCTACTTCAACGTCCTGCGGGACACGGTGAGCTACGAGATCCTCGAGGTCTATCCCATCGGGACGCCACCATCCGACGCCGGGACGTCCGGGGACCCGGCGTAGATGGCGACCGCCCGACGCCTGCCGAGGGGCGGCCGGATCGACCGCGACCGCCCGGTCTCCTTTGCCTTCAACGGTCGGCGGATGGAGGGCTTCGCCGGGGACACCCTCGCTTCCGCCCTCCTCGCCAACGGCGCCGGCACCGTCACCCGCAGCTTCAAGTACGGGCGCCGGCGCGGGATCGTCGGGCACGGCGTGGAGGAGCCCAACGCCATCGTCGACGTGGGAGGCGGCGCCGGTGCGACTCCGAACCAGCGCGCTACCGAGATCGAACTCTTCGACGGCCTTCGGGCAACCACCAGCCGCGCATCGTGGCAGCGCGTCGCCGGCCCATTCGCCCGCTACTTTCCGGCCGGCTTCTACTACAAGATGTTCCTGCACCCCCGCCTGTTCCGGGCCTGGGAGCGGCTGCTGCGCGCCACGGCAGGTCTGGGCCGGATCCCGGCGGGCCCCGATCCGGACACCTATGACCGCTTCCACCAGCATTGCGACGTCCTCGTCGTCGGTGCCGGGCCGGCCGGACTCGCCGCCGCGCTCGAAGCGGCGCGTAGCGGAGCCCGCATCCTGATCGCGGACGAGCAGGCGGAGTTCGGCGGCAGCCTGCTGGCGGAGACGCTCACGATCGACGGCGAAAGCGCGCAGGGCTGGCTCGCCCGGGCGGTCGCGGAACTCGAGTCCTGTCCCGACGCCTGCCTGCTGCCGCGCAGCACGGTCAGCGGTCTCTACGATCACAACTTCGTCACGGTGGCGGAGCGGCGGCCGGACGCGCCGGCCGCGCGTCAGCGCCTGCATCGCGTGCGCGCGGCACAGGTCGTCCTGGCCACCGGCGCCATCGAGCGGCCCCTCGTGTTCGCCAACAACGACCTGCCGGGCGTCATGCTCGCCGCGTCCGTCCACGCCTACCTGCACCGGTTTGCCGTCGCGCCCGGCGAGAGACTCGTCCTGTTCACGACGAACGACCACGCCTACCGAACCGCCGTCGCCTGGAGGCAGGCCGGCCGGGAAGTCGCGGCTGTCGTCGATGCCCGTCCCGAGCCCTCGGGCGCCTGGGTGCGGGCCGCGACGCGGGCGGGCATCCACGTCATCCCCGGCCATGCCGTCCTCGAGGCGCGGGGCCGGCAGCGGGTACGGGAAGCGGTCATTGCGCCGCTGCACGGCGAGGACGACGGGCTGACCGGCCCGTCCAGGCGCATCCGCTGCGACCTCATCGCCTGTTCCGGGGGCTGGAGCCCCACGGTGCACCTGGCTTCCCAGACCGGCGTCAAGCCGCGCTGGAGCGAGGACGCCGTCGCGTTTCTTCCCGCGGCCCCCGCCGATGCCGTCACCTGGGCCGGATCCGCCAACGGCGCGGGCACGTTGCGCGCCTGTCTGGAAGCGGGCGCCGCGGCCGGCGCCGGGGCGGCTGCACGCGCCGGTCACGGGGACGGGCGGGTCTCCTCGGGGACTCCTGCAACGAATGAGCCCGCGGAGACACCGCAGCGCGCGCTGTTTCTGGTTCCGCATCGGCATCCCCCGAGTCGCGCTCCCAAGCAGTTCGTCGACCTGCAGCTCGACGTGACCGCCGCCGACATCGAGCTGGCCGCCCGGGAGGGCTACGCGTCCGTCGAGCACGTCAAGCGCTACACGGCGCTCGGCTTCGGCACGGACCAGGGCAAGCTCGGCAATGTGAACGGCGTCGCGATCCTCGCGCGCGCCCTCGGCCAGGACGTCGCTGCCACCGGGACCACGATGTTCCGGCCGTCCTATACCCCGGTGACCTTCGGCGCCGTCGCGGGGAGGGACGTGGGGGCGCTCTTCGATCCCGAGCGCCACACGCCCATGCATGCCTGGCACGAGGAGCAGGGGGCCGCGTGGGAGGACGTTGGCCGCTGGAAACGCCCGCGCTACTACCCGAGGGCGGGCGAAGGGATGCGGGAGGCGGTCAACCGGGAGTGCCTCGCCGCGCGGGACGGCGTCGCCATCCTCGACGCCTCGACCCTCGGCAAGATCGACATCCAGGGCCGCGACGCCGCCGAGTTCCTGGACCGAATCTACACCGTCGGCTTCCGCCGCCTCGGCATCGGCCGCTGCCGTTACGGACTCATGCTCCACGAGGACGGCATGATCTTCGACGACGGCGTGACCGCGCGCATCGGCGAGCACCGCTACCTGATGCACACGACGACCGGCAACGCCGAAGCCGTCTTCGATTGGCTCGAACTCTGGCGCCAGACCGAGTGGCCCGACCTGGACGTCTACTGCACGTCCGTTACCGACCACTGGGCGACCGCGGCGCTGGTGGGCCCGAAGTCGCGGGACGTGCTGCGCAAGGTGTGCGACGACATCGCCCTGGCCCGCGACGCCTTCCGTTTCATGGACGTGCGGGAAGGCCACGTCGCCGGCATCCCGGCGCGCGTGTTCCGCATCAGCTTCAGCGGCGAGCTGTCCTTCGAGGTGAACGTGCCCGCGCACCGCGGGCGCGAGGTCTGGGATACCCTGATCGATGCCGGGGGAGAGTTCGGCATCACCCCGTACGGCACCGAAACCATGCACGTCCTGCGTGCCGAGAAAGGCTTCATCATCGTCGGGCAGGACACCGACGGGTCCATGACACCGGCCGACATGGGCATGGACTGGGCGGTGCGGCGCAACAAACCGTTCGGCTTCCTGGGCGACCGCTCGCTGTCCCTCGCGGACCACCTGCGCGAGGACCGGCTGCAGCTCGTCGGGCTTGCGAGCGGGGACTCGGTACTGCCCGAGGGGGCGCCCTTGGTGGAAGCTTCACACGACGCTCCGCGGACACCGAACCAGGGGTTCGTGAGCTCCGGTTACTACAGTGCGCGTCTCTCCCGTCCCATTGCCCTCGCCATGGTCCGCGGCGGTGGCGGGCGGCTCGGCGACGAGTTGTTCTGCTCCCTGGCGAGCGGCAGGAAGTTGCCGGTCACGATCGTGAGCCCGGTCTTCTACGACCCCGAAGGGACCGCCCAGGATGTCTGAACACCCGGGTGTCGTCCTGCGCCAACCCGCGCCCCGCGGGTGTCTGAACCTGCGCGCAGACCCGCGGTCCATCGAAACCGTCCCGGGCATCCTTCCGCCCGTCGCCCCCTGTACCTGGCGCAGGGCGGGCGACACGGCGGTTTACTGGCTGGGTCCCGACGAGTGGCTCCTGCTCGTACCGGCCGGAACCGAGGGCGCGGCGGAACGCCGGCTCCGAGACGCGCTCGAGGGGTCCTTCTCGGTGGTGGACACGACCGGCGCGCACTGCATGGTGAACCTGTCGGGACCGAGTCTCGGCCAGGTCATGCAGAAGTCGAGTCCCTACGACTTCCACCCGCGGAACTTCCCGGCCGGGCGCTGCGTACAGACGACGTTCGCCAAGGCGTCGGCCCTCGTCGCCGCGAACCCCGACGGATCCTTCGACCTCGTGTTCCGGCGCAGCTACGCGAACTACGTCCAGCGCTGGATCGCCGATGCGGCCGCGGAGTACGGTTTCAGGCAGCCAGCAGCTTCCCCGGATTCATCACGCCGTTCGGGTCGAACACCTGCTTGAGGCTCCGCATCAGCGCGATCTCCGCCGGCGAGCGCGAGAACTCCAGGAAGTCCCGCTTCAGTAGCCCCACGCCGTGCTCCGCGGAGATGCTTCCGCGGCGCACCCGCACCGCCTCGAACAGCGCCGGGCTGATCCGGTGGCAGCGCTCGTAGAAAGCGTCGATGGACAGGCCGTCCGGCTTCAGGATGTTGAGGTGCAGGTTGCCGTCGCCGATGTGGCCGTACCAGCAGACCTCGAGGTCCGGGTAGTGTTCGCCGACGATGCCGTCGATCTCGTCGAGGAACTCCGGCACGTCCGAGATCCGTACCGACAGGTCGTTCTTGTACGGGGTGCACGGAGCGATGCTTTCCGAGATGCCTTCGCGCAGCGTCCACAGCGCCCGCGCCTGGGCGTCCGACCGGCTGACGACACCGTCGCCGACCCAGCCCGCCCCGACGGTGGCCTCGAACGTCTCGAGCGCGGCGTCCTCGCCGGCCGCGTCGAACTCCAGCAGGGCGTAGTAGGGCGCGCGGGACTCGAACGGGCGCGGCACGTCCCGATGCGCGAGTACGTGCTGCAGGGCCGTCTCCGAGAAGAACTCGAACGCCGACAGGGTGACCGCGGCTTGGAAGCTCCTGAGCACGTCCAGCATGTCCGAAATCCGCTCGACGCCCAGGACCATCACGCGCTGGGGCGGCGGCGCCTCGAGCAGCCGGATGTCCGCCTCCACGACGAAGCCGAGCGTGCCCTCGGCGCCTATGAAGAGGTGCCGGAGGTCGTAGCCCGTCGCGTTCTTCACGAGCCCGTTGTTGCAGTCGAGCACTTCCCCGGCTCCGGTCACGACCTTGAGTCCCGCGATCCAGTCGCGCGTGAGACCGTAACGGATGACCTTGATGCCGCCGGCGTTCGTCGCGATGTTGCCGCCGACCTGGCTCGACCCGCTCGAAGCGAAGTCCACCGGGTAAAAGAGGCCGCGCTCCGCCGCGTGTTCCTGCAAGGTCCCCGTGACTACCCCGGCCTGGCAGCGGACGACCCGGTCGACCGCATTGAAATCGAGCACCCGGTTCATGCGGTCGAAGGAGACGACCACCTCGCCGTTCGACGCCACCGCGCCGCCGGACAGGCCGGTGCGTCCGCCGGACGGCACGAGACCGAAGCCGGCCTCGTTGGCGAGCCGGGTGACCGCCACGACTTCCGCCACCGTCTCCGGGAACACCACCGCCGCGGGCGCGACCGGGAAGCTCCGGGTCCAGTCCACGCCCCAGATGCCGAGGTCTTCCGCCGCGGTCCGCACGCGCTCCGCGGTGAAGATGTCTTCGAGCGCCTGTCTCATGCCGGGGAGTTTGTCGGACCTGCCTCGCCAGCGGCAAGCGGGTCGCCGGCCAATCGCTGGTCCAGGAAGCGCCACATGCATTCCCGGACGGGCTCGATCTGGTTGACGAGATGGTGCCGCGCCTCGGGAATCTCGAGGAGTTCGACCTCGAACAGGCGCCGCAGGACCGCGATGTTGTGCGGCCCGTCCACCGTCCCGTCCTGCCCGCCCTGCAGCACCAGGACGCGGCGCCCGTTTCTGGAATACCCCTCGAAACGCTTCATCCAGGCGGCCATGGCGCCGACCCACTGCATGGGCAGGACCCAGGTCTGCAGCGGGTCGCGCTTCAGGAACGCGATGAAGTCCCGGTCCTCCGTGTTCTGCGGCGCGCCGCGGGCGACCCGGGTCACGAAGAGCCGTGCCGCCAGCCAGGCGATCCGCGCCAGCCGCCACGCCTTCGGACGCACCAGGGGCGCGAACAGGACCGTTTCCTCGAACGTCATACGCCCCGGGCGCATCAGGTATTCCATCAGGACGGCGCCCCCCATGCTCTGCCCGAACGCATGGCAGGGGGCCGGGAGCTCGGGGGAGGCAGCGTCGAGGACCGCTTCGAGGCCATCGACATAGCGGTCGAACGAGTCGACCGTCGCCCCCTCGCCCGTCGACAGTCCGTGACCCTGGTGGTCATGGGCCAGGACCACCAGCCCGCGCGCGAGCAGGTAGCGAATCAGGTGCCCGTACAGGCCGACGTGGTCGTAGTAGCCGTGCACGACGACCGCGGCGCCCCGCACTTCGGCCTCCGGTTCGAAGAGCTGCGCGGCCAGCCGTTCCCCGCCGGCGTCGACCTCGAAGAAGCGCTGGCCGAGGTCGAGGTCGTAGAAGCGCCGGTACTCGGCGGAGAACCGGGTGTCGGGATCGTAGGCGCCGCTACCGCGCAAGAGCCGTTCCTCGCAGTTGATCGGGACGCATGTTAGCGCCCCACGGCCGTCCGGTGGCTCACGCTACAGCTACAACTACAACCCGAACAACCCCAGCAGTTCCTCGCGGCTCAGACGCCCGGCGAGGTCGAGGGATACGTCGTCCACGAGTTCGTCGAACAGCGCCTGCTTGCCCTCGAGCACCCGGTCGATCCGCTCCTCGATGGTGTCCACGCAGGTGTACTTCACGACATGCACTTTCACCGTCTGGCCGATGCGATGCACCCGGTCTTCCGCCTGCCGTTCCACCGCCGGGTTCCACCAACGGTCGAGATGGAAGACGTAGGAAGCCTCCTGCAGGTTGAGTCCGACTCCACCCACGCCCAGGGAGACAATGAGTGCCCGGTGCGCCGCTACGGTGCGGAACGTCTCGATCACAGCCGGACGTTCGGGCGCCGGCACATCGCCGGTCAAGACCAGGGGTTGGAACTCGGCAAGTCGCTTCGCCGCGAGCCGGACTCCCGCCGCCGAGCTGACGTACTGGGAGAAGACGACCGCCTTGTGGCCGCGCGCCGTCAGCTCGGCGAGCCGATTGGCGATGTCGTCGAGCTTGCATGAGGCACCGGTTCTCGGGTCGGCGTTGCAGATCTGCTTCAGCCGGGTGATGAGTTCCAGGACATGCACGATGCTCGCGTCCGCGCCGAGGGACTTCAGATACACGATGCCTTCGCGCTCGGCCCGGTCGTAGCTGATCCGTTGCAGGCGCGGCAGTTCGATGGCGCGCTTGCTGACCAGCTTCGGGGGCAGATCCTGGAGCACCTCCGCCTTGCGCCTCCGGAGCTGCAGGGCGCGATGGCGCGCGCGCAACGCCTGGCCTGGCGCATAGCGCGGTAGCGGCGTGCTGCCGTCATGGTCGACGAACTCCATGATGGACGCCAGTTCGTCCTCGCGATTCTCGACCGGGGTACCGGTCAGCGCCCAGGAGCGCTCCCGGGGCAGCCCCTTGACGGTCTCGCTCGTCTCGATACGATTCTTGATGCGCTGCGCCTCGTCCGCCACCACCGTGTCCCACCGCCGGCCGGAAACCTCGCGGCGCCAGGCGTCGGACCGCAGGACGCCGTAGCTCGTGAGCGTCACGTCCGTTCCCGCCCGCCACTTCCACACACGCTCCGACGCCGCGCCGCGGACGATGATGGCCGTCAGCTCCGGCGCCCACTTCGCGAGTTCGCGGCGCCACTGATCGAGAACGCTCGTCGGCGCCACTATCAGGATCGGCCCAAGTTCGTCCCGGGCCTTGCGGATGCGCAGCGCGGCGATGGCCTGCACGGTCTTCCCGAGGCCCATGTCGTCGGCGAGGAGGAGGCGGTCCATGTCCAGGAGGACGCGCACGCCCTCCCGCTGGAAGGGCATCAGGGGCGCGGGCCACGACAGCGGGCCGGCATCGGCGTCGGCCTCCGGCACTTCCGGCGGGCGAGTCCCCGGGCACAGGATGTCCCTCAGGCGGCTGGCAAGATCCGCCGAGTCCCGCGTGGACGCCGATGTGTCGCGGAGGGACAGTGTCAGGGTCGCCGCGAAGCCGGTGAGCCGCGTCACGGCCGCGACCCGGGGGTCGTCCAGCGCAGCGTCCGCGGCCGTGGCCACGCGCGCAAGCATGTCCTCGCCCGGCCGGCCGACCTCGACGGCGCGCAGCACGCGTTCGGCGGCGGCGGTTGGCAGGCTCACCCATGACCCGTCCCCACCCGCTTGCGCGCCCGCGACCTGGAACACGGGCACCCCGAGGCTCGCCGCAGTCGACCGTTCGAGTTCACCGGGCGCGGCGATCACCAGCGCCGGACCCGTCGTGCTCGACCCCAGCAACGCTCCCGCAGCGGCGCCGCCCGCGTCTCCCTCCACGCCCCCGGGCGCGAAAGCCACCGCGAACCGCACGGGCTGACCGTCGGCAGCCATCTCGAAGAGCGCCGCACCCATGCCATCCGCGTGCCGCGCCTGGCGAACCCGAAGCCAGGCCACCGTCGCAAGCATCGACTGCGGCTGGTGTGTATCGCGCATGCGCGGGCGTCCGTGCTTCCCTTACCCCTCGGTCTCCCCGAAGGGGACGATCACGTCCTTGCCGAACTCAAGGCCGGCAACGCGGGCGGCGGCCCTCTCGACCCGGCGCGGCCTCGCAAGCGCAAGGTCCGCGCTGGCCCGCCCAACCTTGAACCGAGGCACCACCTCGCGGGTGTCGAACACGTCCCAGCCGAGCGCTTGGAGGACGGGCAGAACGACCCCGCGTTCAATGGCGTGCCGCCCCGGCGCGGACGGAAGCCGTTCCAAAGCCTCCTCGATGCACTGCCGCAGTGCGTTCGCACGTCCCTCGCTCAACGCTCCGTCTCGCCCGCCCCGCCATCCGGCTCGCCCTCGAGGTCCGGGTCTTCCGCATAGTCGGCGGTGAACTCCTCGGCCTCGATGACCGGCCGCGCCCCCGGCACGAGCCGCAGGACATCCCAGGCGTTGATGGCGGAGCGCACCTTGTAGCGCATCCGCCCCTCGAACCCCGCGCCGCTCGCGTCCAGGTCCAGGCGCGGTGGATCCCAATCGTAGGCGCGCGCGTAGATGGCGCGCAGGCGCTCGACCGTGTCGGCCACGTCCCCGTCCGTGGGCGGCCGCAGCGCGATGCACTCGCGTTCAAGGGCGCGCATGCCGTCGAGCGCCGACTTCTCGAGGTGCGCGTGACGGGGATTGTTGCGCAGGCGTGGCCCGATGTTATCGCAGTCCTGCTTGCCATCGGCGCTGATGACGGCGGAAGCGAAGTCCTCCGTCAGCGTGCCCGCGACGGCCAGACCCCGATACGCGTCCCCCCGGGTCCGGCCGAGCCAGCGCGCCGCCTCGGCGTAGGCGCGGCCCCTCTGCAGGATCGTGTAGGAGCCGACGAGTTCCAGTTCGTCGAGCAGCACGACCCATCCCGAGTAGCCCGCGGCCCGGATGAGCTCCAGCGCAAAGCGCAGCCGTTGCGGAGGCAGTTCCGCCGCGCGCGGCGCGCGAAACGGGTAGTTGCGGAGCTGGTCGATCTCGCGTAGCCCCCTGCGCACGTCGCCGACGCGGATGCGGTCCCCGGACCAGTAGGCATCGACCGCGCGCGTCAACTCCGGGTCGCCGCTGCGCAGGCGAACGGCAAGGGTCGCGGGAAAGATCGGGCTCAGGCTTCTCGTCCCGGCGGCCTCCGCCACCCAGCGCAGGAGCGCGTCCCGGTCCGAGTCGCGCAGCAGCTCGACCAGCTCTTCGATCAGCCGGCCGGTGCGGTTGGGCATGCGGGCGCTTCCGACGGCCGCCTGGAACACCTTGCCGAGATCGTACAGGGGCGTCTCCTTGCTGACGGCCACCTTGCTGCAGACGAAGTTTTCCGCGAGGGCGACTTCCTGGAAGTACTGGAGCACGTGCGACTTGCCCACCCCGAAGTCGCCGGACACCAGCATTCCCCGGTGACCTTCCGCCGCGTCCGACAGCGCCGCCCGAAATCGGCTCTCGGCGGCTTCCTGATTGCAGCCGAGCAGCCGGACCGCATCGCGGTTCGGCACGCCGTTGCGGAGCGCCTCGAGCGCCTGACGGCATTCCCGCCGCGACGCTGCCGCCACCGTCTCGGTCACGGCCCCGCCCCAAGCGACGCGAGCCGCACCAGCGCCGCAACCGGATTGACGTGGTCCCGGTCTCGGACATCGTCCATCACCCGGGTGCGCAAGGCGTCGTAGAGCCGCCAGCCCCGCGGCGCCTGGTCGTCCACAAAGTCGTGACCCGTCGCCACGATCAGCAACGTGGCCGTCAGATGATCGATGTCGTCGACGAACTGGCGCAGGAGCTCGTAGTGGTCGATCGTCATGGCGCGTGTGTAGTAGCGCGCGCCGTCGCGCGGATTGCGCGGCAGCGTGACCCGCGCCGTGTCGAAGAGCAGCACCGTGCCCGTGTAGCCCGCCGCCTTCAGCCAGTAGAGCGCGGACTCGATGAAGTAGCGTGCGGTGGTCCGGTTGATGGGCGTGCTCAGGGAGAACGGTCGTACGGGTCCGATACGGGTGTTCTCGCCGTTCAGCCAGTCGAGGATGGGCTGGCACCCATACCCCGCGACACCGTCCTGACACTCCGCCAGACAGAGGTGGAACATCGCCGTCCGAAAGTCCCGCGCCATGCGTGAGTCCTCCAGCACCTCCTTCTGCACCTCCGGGCGCAGCTCCACGAGGACCGCCTGCGCGGCGAGGCCTCCGCTGCGTTCCACGATGGCCGGCACGACCGGTGCGGCGGCGTCGATGCCGTCCACCACGTAACCGCGGCGCGCGGCGAGAGCGAGGACGCGCCGCCGGGCAAGCAGCCGCCAATCGACCCGGCTGGCCAACGCGTGGAAGACATCCTGCGGCATGTGCGCGCGGCACGTCCCCGCATCGACCCGCACCGTGAAGTAACCCCTTTCGGTGCAACGCTCCGCCAACCGCCGGGCCAGAGTCCGCCGCTCCCGCCCCTCGGCAACGGCGATCTTGACCGCCGCTCCGCCCTCCGCGATGAACGTTGCCAGATACTCCCGGTCCAGAACGTCCAGCCAAGCCTCGAGGGCGATGCTATTGGACGTCATCCCGCGGCGCTGAACTTGATGCCGTAGTACTCGTGATTCTCGCCGTTCGGGGCGACGAAGGCGAAGATGTCGCTACGGCGGCGCGTTCCCGTCGAGGCCGGAAACGAGACCCCACGTCCCCGGCGGGTCGCTCGCGGCCCTTCGGAATCCAGGGTGTAGATGTCCCGCGCAAAGTCGGTGCGGTCATAGTCCCTGCTCACCCCCGGCAGCGCGGTCATCAGCTTGTAGACGCGGGCGAGCGGCACTACACCACCGCCGATACCACCGCCGACGAGATCTCCGGGCGACCCGCGCTGGAGTTCTTCGTACACGCTCCAGAGCGTCTCCAGAAACCGCGCGGACGTAAAGCCGCTCCGCTTCTGCTGGTTCTTGAGGAGCAGTCGGGCCAGGAACGATGGGCGCAGGGTACGGTGGTTCTTGCGGTCCACCCGCACCGCTCGCTCGCCCGGCAGGACGCGCAGGAGCGAGGGGTAGGCGACCAGATAGCCATCACGCTCGTGGAGGGTGACCCCCGCGTTTTCGGCAGCCGCTCGCAGTTCGTCGGCGTAGCCGCTCTCGAGGTAAGCCTCTTCGTCCTCCGCGGCCCACGGCCAGGCGCTCCGCGCGGCGCGCACCTCCCCATCGAGGGCGGCAGCCGCCATGCCGAGATCTTCCTGTGCCTTCCGCAGGGCGGCGATGCTCCCCGTCTGGGAGGCCTTTGCCATGGCCCGGGCCCGCGTCACCACGCTCGCCGCAGCCTTGCGCGCCGTCTCCGCCGCTACCTCGGCGCGTTCGAATGCCTGTTCGATCTCCCGCATGCCTTTGCCGTACCTCCCGGACGCCCGGAAATATAGCACTCCGAGCGTTCGGCAATGCGGCCTTAACTTAACTGCGGCCCATCCTCTCACTGCTCGCCGCCCGCGAGGCCACCGGACGGTCGTTCCAGGGCGCGCCGTCGGCCATGGACATGCCCGTCCACCACGAGATCGCACGGGGAAATCACCTGGAAGCGCCGCCGTCGACTCTTCGCGTACGACGCGTACCCTTCCGTACTCACCGAAGGTATCGAACGCACGCACGCGGGCGGGGAGCTTTGACCCGCGCAGTTTGAACGCATACCTTGCAGTCATGCTCCGCGCCCCCGTCAATCCCGCCATGCTTGCCTGGGCTCGCGAACGCGCGGGACGAGCGCCGGAGGACCTCGCGGAGAGATTCCCAAGGCTGGCCGACTGGGAGGCCGGGGCAAGGCAACCGACGTTCAGACAGGCCGACGTTTTTGCATCCAGCGTGCATGTGCCGGTCGGCTATCTGTTCCTCTCCGAGCCGCCCGTGGAGCCCATGCCGATACCGGACTTCCGCACCGTCTCGGGAACGCCTGTCCCGCAACCGAGCCCTGATCTTCTCGACGTGATTCGCGTCTGTCAGGAGCGCCAAACCTGGTATCGAAACTTCGCACGCATGGAGGGACAGCCGGCGTTGTCGTTCGTCGCAAGCGCAACGCGGGCTGTTCCTCCCGAACGAGTCGCGACCCGGATGCGGGAGACCCTCGCGTTCGAAGTGGCGGATCGTCGAAGGTGTCCGACATGGACCGAATCCCTGCGCATGTTCATCGGGACCGCGGACAACGCCGGCGTCCTCGTCATGGTCAGCGGGATCGTTGGAAGCAATACCCGTCGCTCGCTTGACCCCAACGAGTTCCGTGGCTTCGCCCTGAGCGATCCGCTCGCGCCACTGGTCTTCGTCAACGGCGCGGATGCCAAGGCCGCGCAAATGTTCACTCTCGCCCACGAGCTGGCGCATCTCTGGCTCGGGGCTTCGGCCTTGTCGGATTGTCCGGCGGCACCGGCCCCCGGCCTTGGCGACGATGAGGTCTGGTGCAACGCCGTGGCCGCCGAGTTCCTGGTGCCCCTTGCTGCCTTGCGCGAGGAGCTGCGCGTGGAAGAACCGCTGCCCGACGCGCTCACGCGCCTAGCGCGCGTCTTCAAGGTCAGCGGGTTGGTGGTGTTGCGGCGCCTGCTTGATGCCGGCTGGCTTGATCGGGCGCGGTTCGAAGACGCTTGGCGCGGGGAGACCGAGCGCCTGCGGTCCGTCACCCGCCGGGACGGCGAAGGCGGCGATTTCTATCGCACGACGCTGTCGCGGGTCGGCCGACGGTTTGCCCGAGCTGCTCGTCGCGAGCACGTCGGAGGGGCAGACGCTCTATCGAGATGCGTACCGCATGCTCGGAGTGCGCCGTGGGAGCACATTCGAGGAACTGACCCGACAGGTGCAAGCGGCTTCGTGACCCGATACCTACTCGATGCCAACGTCTTCATCCAGGCGAAGAACCTCCACTATGGCTTCGACTTCTGCCCCGCGTTTTGGGATTGGCTGCTCCAAGGGAACCGAAACGGAGTGGTAGCGAGCGTTGAAAAGGTTGCTGACGAGCTGCTGGTAATTGATGACGATCTCGCACAGTGGGTTCAGGAGCGCGGTGACGCGTTCTTCCTACCGCCGGATACACTGGCGATTCCCTTATGCGGTAGGGCCGAGCAAGCGGAGGTTGTCCGCCCCCTCGATGAGCACCTTGAGGCAGTCGACACCCTGCAAGCCGAGATCGACGCCAACCTCACCCGCGCCGAAGCGCTCCGCCAATCCATCCTGAAGAGGGCATTCTCCGGCAAACTCGTCCCGCAAGACCCCGACGACAAACCAACGCAGGCGCTGCTTGCCCGCATCCGCGCCAGCCGCAGCGGGGACTCGACCACCAAACCTCGAAGGCGTACGCGACGACGGTCGAACGCCACCGCTCCGCCATGACAGTCGCCCTGCCCATCAACGTCGACAGCCTCCTGCGGCGGCGCGCCATCGAGAGCGAGCGCGTCGAATACAAGGCCGGGTGGAACCCGGAGAGCGTCCTGCGCACGCTCGGCGCGTTTGCCAACGACTTCCACAATCTCGGTGGCGGCTACGTCGTGTTGGGTGTGGAGGAACGTGACGGCAGGCCCGTATTGCCGCCGAAGGGGTTGGACCCGGATGCCATCGACGGCATCCAGAAGGAGCTGCTGAACCTCGGCAATTCCGCCATTCAGCCCCCGTACCATCCGTTGACGGCAGTCCACGAGATCGACGGGAAGACGATCCTCGTGCTGTATGCGCCCGGCGGCGAGACGCGGCCGTACCGGACGCGAGTCAGCCTCTCGACGAATAGCCGCGAATGGGCTTACCAAATCCGCAAGCACAGCAGCACGGTGCGGGCGCGCGGCGAGGACGAGCGCGAGCTGCTCGGACTGGCCGCGACGGTACCGTTCGACGACCGCTACCACCGGAACGCCTCCCTGGACGACCTTTCTTTCCGGCTGATTCAGCAACACCTGCAGGACGTCGGCAGCGACCTGCTCCAGGAAGTAGCCGAGCTGTCGATGGAGATCTTGGGGCGACGCATGAACATCGTCGGCGGCCCCTCGGAGGCTTTGTTCCCCAAGAACGTCGGCCTCCTGTTCTTCAACGACCGCCCGCACGAGTTCTTCCCGGCGACCCAGATCGACGTGGTCTGGTTTCCGGACGGCCCCGGTGGAAACTACTTCGAGGAGAAGGAGTTTCGCGGGCCGCTGGCGGCGATCCTGCGCGACGCGGTGCGCTACATCGAGCGTAGTTACCTGACGGAGGCGGTCGTCAAGCATCCCGACAGACCCGAAGCTGAGCGGTTCTGGAACTTCCCGATAGCGGCGATCGAAGAGGCGCTCGGCAACGCGATCTACCACCGCTCTTACGAGGAACGCGAACCGGTGGAGGTGCGGATTACGCCGAAGGAATTGTTGGTGCTGAGCTATCCCGGTGCGGACCGGTCCATCCGAATGGAGGATCTGCAACAAGGCAGAGCCGTGAGCCGCCGCTACCGCAACCGGCGGATCGGCGAGTTCCTGAAGGAACTGGACCTCGCGGAAGGCCGCTCGACCGGCGTGCCCAAGATCCTGCGGGCGATGCGCAACAACGGCTCACCGGCGCCGACGTTCGAGACCGACGACGACCGCACGTGGTTTCGCGTGCGGCTACCGGTGCATCCGTCATTCACGTCTGACGCGGACCTTGCCAGAAGGGAACCAGAGACCGAACAAGATAAGCGACTGGAAAATAAAGAAAAATCATCTATCACCCCCCAAGACACCCCCCAAGACACCCCCCAAGACACTCCCCAAGTTAACGAGCGCGTCCAGCGTTTGATCGGGGTCGCCCAACGCGAGGCGAGCCGCGGCGAACTGCAGGCTGCGCTAAAGCTGCGCGACCGACGGAGCTTCATTGACGCCTATCTGAAGCCTGCACTCGAGGCCGGCCTCATCGAGATGACCTTGCCGGACAAGCCCACGAGTCGGAACCAGCGGTACCGCCGCACGCCGGCCGGAGAGGCGCTGGCTCGCCAACTCAAGGAAGCCACCGAATGAACTCCGCCTCCGTCGTCTCCAAAGTCTGGAGCTTCTGTACCACGCTGCGTGACGACGGCGTCGGCTATGGCGATTACCTCGAGCAGTTGACCTACCTTATCTTCCTCAAGATGGCCGACGAATACGCCCGGCCGCCCTACGACCGCGACATCGGCATCCCCGGGGGCTATGACTGGACCAGCCTCACCAGCCGCCGCGGGGCAGAGCTCGAAGCGCATTACGTTTCGCTCCTCCGCCGGCTCGGCCAGGAGAGAGGCATGCTCGGCCAGGTCTTCGCCAAGGCGCAGAACAAGATCAACGACCCGGCCAAGCTCTTCCGGCTTATCGACATGGTGAACGGCACGGATTGGGTGATGCTCGACGCCGACGTCAAGGGCGACATCTACGAGGGTCTGCTGGAACGCAACGCCGAGGACACGAAATCCGGGGCGGGACAGTACTTCACGCCCCGTGCGCTCATCCGGGCCATGGTCGCATGCGTACGCCCCGAGCCAGGCAAGACCATCGCGGACCCCGCTTGCGGAACGGGCGGGTTCTTCCTTGCCGCCCACGCGTACCTCGCCAACCCGGACCACCATGCGCTCGACAGGGACCAGAAGGCGTTCCTCAAGCACGCGACCTTCCACGGCAACGAAATCGTCGCGGGAACCCGTCGCCTCTGCCTGATGAACCTGCTCCTGCACGGGATCGGGGAGATCACCGGCGATACCGCGGTCTCGCCCGCCGACGCCCTGATCTCACCACCCTCGGCAACGTTCGACTACGTCCTGGCCAATCCGCCGTTCGGCAAGAAGAGCTCGATGAGCTTCACGAACGCCGACGGTCGGCAGGAAACGGACGATCTGACCTACAACCGGCAGGACTTCTGGGCGACGACATCGAACAAGCAACTAAATTTCGTCCAGCACATCCGGACGATGTTGAAGACCAGCGGCCGGGCGGCGGTCGTCGTCCCGGACAACGTGCTGTTCGAGGGCGGCGCGGGCGAGACGATTCGCCGGAAGCTGCTGCAGACCACCGACCTGCACACGATTCTGCGGCTGCCCACCGGCATCTTCTACGCGCAGGGCGTCAAGGCGAACGTCCTCTTCTTCGACAACCGCCCCGCCAGCCCCGATCCGCAGACTTCCAGGGTCTGGTACTACGACTACCGCACCAACGTCCACCACACCCTCAAACAGAAGCCGCTGAAGTATGGCCATCTCGAGGACTTCGTTGCGTGCTACAAGCCGGAGAACCGCCATGTTCGGCAACCAACCTGGAGCGAGGAAACCCCGGATGGCCGATGGCGCGCCTACTCGCGCGAAGAGCTTCTGCAGCGCGACAAGGCCAGCCTCGACGTGTTCTGGCTGAAGGACGCGTCGATGACGGATCTGGAGAACCTTCCGGAGCCGGAAGTGCTTGCTGACGAGATCGTTGAGAACTTGCGGGCGGCGCTGGCCAGCTTCGAGGCTGTTGTGGGGGATTAGGAGGCACCGAAGAAATGGCGGAATTGCTGGATTCGCGCCCGAAGCTGGTACTGGCGATGGGCTGCAACGGATCGGGAAAGTCGGCCTGGAAGCGGGCGAACTACGACCGGCTTCCGGAGCGGTACTTCGACCAGGACAGCATCGCCGGCGGCATCGGCGACTGGAACGACGAGGGAACGCGCACGCGTACGCGCGAGTACGTCGAAAGGTGGGTCGAGGAGTGCTTCGCGGGCAAGCTGGATTTCGGCTTCGAAAGCACGTTCTCAGGGCAGCGGGGGCCGGCGTTGCTCGATCGGGCGCTCGGCGAAGGGTACCGGGTGGAGGGGTACTACATCGGCACGGAGTCGCCGGAGATCAACGCGAGCAGGATCGACTACCGAGTCCTGTCGAATACGGGGCACTACATTGACCCTCGCCGGCTGCCGGAAAGGTACCGGTGGTCGCTGTCGAACCTGCGGCGGCGGCTGGATGACTTCGACATCGTGGAAGTCGTCGACAATTCCGGGGAGACGGTGGACCGGATTCCCGATCCGGTGGTCCAGTTCGTGGCGGAGCGCGGGAAGGTCAAGACTCGGCTGCCGGAGGACGGCATGGCCGCATGGTGCGCGGAGTTGTTGCGGCGGCGGGATGTCGCGCAACGCCAGGCGGAGATCCGCGAGCAACGCAACGCGAGGCAGCGCGACAGCAGCCGCGGAGGCCGATAGACCCGGCTCTCCTGGGCCATGACTGTCGGTGCCGACGCTTACGCCTCCTGCCGAGCACGCGCCTCCAGGATTTCGACCGCGGGGAGCGTCCGCCCTTCGACGAATTCAAGAAAGGCACCCCCGCCCGTCGAGATGTAGGAAATCCCTCCGCGGACACCGTACTTGTCGATCGCCGCGATCGTGTCGCCGCCGCCGGCGAGCGAAAACGCGTCGCTCGCGGCAACCGCTTCGGCGACGACGCGGGTGCCCTCGCCGAACTGGTCGTGCTCGAATACGCCGAGCGGTCCGTTCCAGAGGATCGTGCCGGCTTCGGCGAGCAGGTTCCCGAACGACCGCGCCGTGACGGGGCCGATGTCGAGAATCCGCTCGGCGGGGCGGACCTCGTCGGCCCTGCGCAGCACCGCCGTAACGTCCGGCCCGATGTCCGGAGCCGTCATCACGTCCACCGGCAGCGGGACATCGACCTTGTCGGCGATACGTGCTGCGAGATCGACCTGATCCGCCTCGACCAGCGACGCGCCCACGGATCGTCCGGCGGCGAGCAGGAACGTGTTGGCGATGCCGCCGCCGACGAGCATCCGGTCCGCCACGTCGGCGAGGGACTCGAGCACCGCGAGCTTCGTCGAGACCTTGGCCCCGCCCACGATCGCGACGAGCGGCCGCGCCGGCGCCTCGAGCGCCTTTCGCAGGGCGTCGATTTCCCGTACGAGCAGCGGTCCGGCGCAAGCGATGGGTGCGTACTTGGCCACCCCATGGGTCGAGGCATGCGCGCGGTGGGCCGAGGCGAATGCATCCATCACGAACACGTCGAAGTGTTCGGCCATGCGCCTTGCCAGCGCGTCGTCGTTCGCCGTTTCGCCAGGTTGGAACCGGATGTTCTCCAGCACGACGACCTCGCCGGGCGCGATGTCGATGTCATAGTTTCCGAGCGCGACCAGCGGCACCTCGCGGCCGAGCCGCTCCGCGATCAGGTCCGCGACGTGGGCGAGCGACAGGCCCGCATCCCACGTGCCCTCGGCGGGGCGCCCGAGGTGCGACATGACCATCACGGCGGCCCCCTGGCGGACGCACTCGGCAATGGTGGGGAACGCAGCGTCTATGCGCGCGGCATTCTGCACGTAGCCGCGGCGGACCGGCACGTTCAGGTCTTCGCGGATGAGCACGCGCTTGCCCGCGAGCGGCACATCGCGCATTGCGATCATGGTCACCGGGCGGCGACCTCCCGGATAGCCTCGACCACCGCCGCGGCGTGAATTCCCATGGCCTCCAGGGCGACGTCGCCGGGCGCCGATACCCCGAATGTGTCGACGCCGACCACCGCGCCGTCCAGGCCGACGAACCGGTACCAGTAGTCGGGATGCCCGGCCTCCACCGCCACCCGGCGACGGCAGGCCGCGGGCAGCACGGATTCCCGGTACTCCGCGTCCTGGGCCAGGAACACGTCGACGCTCGGCATCGACACGACGCGCACGCCGCGCCCCTCTTCCCCAAGCGCCGCCGCCGCCGCCACGGCGAGCTCCACCTCGGAACCGGTGGCGATCACCACCACCTCCAGCGCTCCGGTCTCGCGGCGCAGGACGTAGCCGCCACGGGCGATCGCCGCCGCATCTTCCCGCGGCTGGCACGCCGTCTTCTGCCGCGTGAGGGCCAACGCCGTCGGCCCGTCGGTCCGCGCCAGCGCGGCCGCCCACGCATGGGCGGTCTCCACCCCGTCGCACGGGCGCCACAGCGAGAGGTTCGGCGTCGTGCGCAGGTTGGTGAGCTGTTCCACCGGCTGATGGGTGGGACCGTCCTCTCCTAGCCCGACGCTGTCGTGCGTGTAGACGAGGACGTTGCGAATGCCCATGAGCGCCGCGAGCCGCACTGCGTTGCGCGCATATTCCATGAACACCAGGAAGGTGCCGGTATAGGGTACCAGTCCGCCGTGCAGGGCGATGCCGTTCGCGATCGCCGTCATGCCGAACTCGCGTACGCCGAAGTTGAGGTAGCGGCCGCCCTCGTGCAGCCAGCCGGCGCCGGACCACTGCGTGCCGTTGGAGCCGGTGAGGTCCGCGGAGCCCCCCAGGAGTTCGGGAACAAAGGGGCCGAGCACGTCGAGACATGCCTGCGAGGCCTTGCGCGTCTCGATGGGCGCCCCGAGCGCCTGCACCTCGTCCGCGTGCGCCATGAGCCGCTGCCGCCAACCCGCGGGAAGCTCGCCCCGCATGCGCCGCCCGAATTCCTCCGCGAGCTCGGGAAACGCCTCCCGATAGCGCTCGAGGAGCGCGCGCCAACTCCCCTCGACCTCCACGCCCTGGGCCCGCATGTCCCAGTCCCGGTAGACGTCGCGCGGAATCTCGAAGGGCGGATAGCCCCAGTTGAGCCGCCGGCGGGCGGCCGCGACTTCGCCCTCGCCCAGCGCCGCTCCGTGTGCCGCCGCCGTTCCCTGCTTGGCTGGCGCACCGAAGCCGATGATCGTCCGGCAACAGATCAACGTCGGCCGGTCGGTTTCTTCGGCCGCCGCCTGAAGCGCCTGCTGCACGCTCTCGGCATCGTGGCCGTCCACGCCGCGGATGGCGTGCCAGCCGTAGGCCTCGAACCGGGCCGCGACGTCTTCCGTGTGCCAATGGCGGGTCTCGCCGTCGATCGAGATGCCGTTGTCGTCGTAAACGCAGGTGAGCTTGCCGAGCCGCAGCGTCCCGGCGAGTGCCGCGGCTTCGTGGGTGACGCCCTCCATCATGCATCCGTCCCCGGCGAGCACCCAGGTGCGGTGGTCCACCACCGGGAGCCCCTCGCGATTGAACTCTTTCGCGAGCAGCGACTCGGCGAGCGCCATGCCGACGCCATTCGCGAGGCCCTGGCCCAACGGGCCCGTGGTGGTCTCGATGCCCGGGCACATGCCGTACTCCGGATGCCCCGCCGTCTTCGAGTGCAGTTGGCGGAAGTCGCGTATGTCCTGCAGGCTGACGTCGTATCCGGTCAGGTGCAGCACGGCGTAGAGGAGCATCGACCCATGACCGTTCGACATGACGAGCCGGTCCCGGTTCCACCAGTCCGGGTTGGCGGGATTGTGGCGCAGCACCTCGCGCCAAAGCACCTCCGCGACGTCCGCGAGGCCCATGGGCGCCCCGGGGTGGCCGCTCTTCGCCTGTTCCACCGCATCCATGGCAAGCGCCCGGACGGCGTTCGCCCGATCCGTTCGGGAGGAGGGCATGGGATCTCTCGAGTCTTCCGCAGGCACGCGTAGTATCTCACTTTTCGGGGCGCCACCCCCGTGTTCTGACGCCTGATCGGGCCGGCCGGGGGGCCGAAACGGTTGCGCTACAATGCGCGCCCCCCACTGCCTGGACGGGGCGATGTCCGACTTCCACGTTTTCACTTCCGAGTCCGTGTCCGAGGGCCATCCCGACAAGATGGCCGACCAGATCTCGGACGCCGTGCTCGACGCGATGCTGGAGCAGGACCGGGAATCGCGCGTCGCCTGCGAGACCCTGATCAAGGACGGCCTGGTGGTGCTCGGCGGCGAGATTCGCTCCGACGCACAGGTCGACATTGACCGCCTGACGCGCCGCGTGATCGAGGAGATCGGCTACGACGACATCGCCCTCGGGTTCGACCCGAAGAGCTGCGCGGTCGTCAACGCCCTCGGCATGCAGTCGACGGACATCGCCATGGGCGTGGACGCGACGGACGACCGCGAGCAGGGCGCGGGGGACCAGGGGCTCATGTTCGGCTACGCCACGAACGAGACCGACGTCCTCATGCCGGCGCCCATCACCTACGCCCACCGCCTGATGCAGCAGCAGGCGAAGGCCCGCCGCAACTCCCTCTCCTTCCTCGGCCCCGACGCCAAGAGCCAGCTCACGTTCCAGTACGAGAACGGCCAGCCCGTCGGCGTGAACACGGTGGTGCTGTCCACCCAGCACGCGCCCGACGTGTCGAAGCCCGACCTCGAAGAAGCCGTGATGGAGGAGATCGTCAAGCCCGTCCTGCCCGGCAACTGGATGACCCGGGACACCCGCGTGCACATCAATCCGACGGGCAGTTTCGTCATCGGCGGGCCCCTCGGCGACTGCGGGGTCACCGGGCGCAAGATCATCGTCGACACGTATGGCGGCATGTCCCGTCACGGCGGCGGCGCGTTCTCGGGCAAGGACCCCTCCAAGGTCGACCGATCGGCGGCCTACGCAAGCCGCTACGTTGCCAAGAACATCGTGGCCGCCGGCCTCGCGGACCGCTGCGAACTGCAGGTGAGCTACGCCATCGGCATCGCCGAACCCACCTCCATCGACATCGACACCTTCGGCACCGGGCGGCTCGACAACGAGAGCATCGTGCGGCTGGTACGTGAGCATTTCGACTTGCGGCCCCGGGGCCTCATCGACATGCTGGACCTCAAGCGGCCGATCTATCGCGGCACGGCAGCGTACGGACACTTCGGCCGGACCGGGGACGAGTTCACGTGGGAACGGACGGACAAGGCGGAAGCGCTGGCGGCGGCCCTGTAACGGGTCCCATCGACCGCCTGAGCTTCGAGTTCTTTCCCCCGAAGACGGACCGGGGACGCGCCAACCTGTTGCGCACGGCCGCGCGTCTGCAGGAGGCGGGGGCGGACGCGACCGAGTTTTTCTCCGTCACCTACGGGGCCGGCGGATCGACCCGTACCGGCACGTTCGAGGCGGTACGGGCGCTGCGGGACGCCGGGTTCCACGCGGTACCGCACCTGTCCTGGGGTGCGGATCCGGCCGCCGCGGTACGCAAGGTGATCGCCCGTTACGGGGAACTCGGCGTCGACCGCATCGTCGCCCTGCGCGGGGACGTTCCGTCCGGCGTGGGGCCGCGCGGCAGCATGCACTACGCCGCGGACCTCGTAGGCCTCATCCGGGAGCGGGCGGATGCCGGTTTCCGGATCGAGGTGGCCGCCTACCCGGAGGTGCATCCCGATGCCCCGTCACCCGAGGCGGACCTGCGCTACCTGAAGCAGAAGGTCGACGCTGGCGCGGACGGATGCATCACGCAGTACTTCTACGAGGCGGACAGCTACTTCTATTTCGTCGACCGCTGCCGTGCCCACGGCATCGACGTGCCGATCGTCCCTGGCGTCATGCCCATCACGAACCACGACGGCCTCGTGCGGTTCTCCGACGCCTGCGGCGCCGACATCCCGCGCTGGATCCGCCTGCGGCTCGCCGCCTACCGGGACGACGAGGCCGCGTTGCTCGCCTTCGGGACCGATGTCGTCACGCGTCTGTGCGCGCGGCTCCTCGACGGCGGGGCGCCCGGCCTCCATTTCTACACCCTGAACAAGGCCGCGCCCACGGTGGCGATCGCGGCGAATCTCGGCCTCGCCCGGCACGCCACGGGCTGACCCGAAGGAGCACGGATGGTCCACGCCGCTTTCCTGATCGACCCCATCGCCACGCTGCACCTGAAGAAGGACAGCACGCTGGCCATGATCCGCGCCGCCCTCCGGCGGGGCTGGCGCGTGAGCTGTTTCGAACAGGGGGACCTCGCCTGGAAGGGCGACACGCCACGCGCCACCCTGCGGGAGCTGACGCTCGACGCGGGATTCCTCGAGGCCCTCGATCCCGCCCGCGCCCCCGAGGATTGGTACCGGCTCGGCGCGCCGGAGGAGGTCGATCTCGCGGCTGTCGACCTCGTGATGATGCGCAAGGATCCCCCGTTCGACATGGAGTACATCTACACGACGTACTTCCTGGAACACGTCCAGGCGCGGGGCACCCCTGTCGTGAACGACCCCCGAAGCCTGCGGGACTGCAACGAGAAGTTCTTCGCCACCTGGTTCCCGGACTGCACGCCGCCGATGGTGATCACGCGACGCGCCGGGGGGCTCCTCGACTTCCACGCCGAACACGGCGACGTCGTTTTCAAGCCCCTCGACGGCATGGGGGGCATGAACATCTTCCGCGTCCGCCCGGACGACCCCAACCTGCACGTCATCATCGAAAACCTGACCGAACACGGCCACCGGCAGATCATGGCGCAGCGTTACCTGCCCGAGATCGCGGAAGGCGACAAGCGGATCCTGCTGATCGACGGCGAGCCCGTCGACTACGCCCTCGCCCGCATCCCGCAGCGGGGCGAGTCCCGCGGCAACCTCGCGGCCGGCGGCGCCGGCGTGGGCCGTCCCCTGACCGAACGCGACCGGCAGATCGCACGGGCAGTGGGCCCGGAACTGAAGCGCCGCGGCATCCTGTTCGCCGGCATCGACGTGATCGGCGACTACCTCACCGAGATCAACGTGACCTGCCCGACGTGCATACGCGAACTGGACGCCCAGTTCTCGCTCGACATCGGGGCCACACTGATGGACCGGCTGGCAGAGACGTTCGCCCTGCGATGAACGGCCCGTCGTCGTCGCGGCAGGGGGCCGCTCACGACGGCTCCCCCCGCGGCGCATCAGGCGCTCGCGCCGCCGGAGTCTCGCGCCAGCACAACTCGCACCCAGCCGTCACGATGGGCCGCGATCGACTGCTCTTCGCCGTGTTCCTCGCCGCCGTCGTCCACGCCGGGCTCATCCTGGGCCTCGGCGCACCCTTTCCGGCCCCGCCGGAACGCGAGCACGACAGCATCGCCATCGTGCTCGCTCCGCCGCCCGAAGCACCTCCGCCATCGCCCAAGCTGGCCGACGAAGCGCGTCCAGTCGTCGCCCCGGAGGCGGTCGCGGAGCCGGGCGGGCGGCCCACGCCGGTGCTTCCCGCGCCGGCACCCGATGCGCCCTCCCCGACGGCAGAGCCGACCCCCGAGCCGCCCGCGCGTCAGCCGTGGCGCCTGCGCGACTACGAGCAGACCGTGCGTGAAGTCGCGCGCATCCCACCGGATGCGGGGGACGGGGCGACGCGCATTCGCCGCGTGACCGGGGTGTCGCCGGCCACTCCGCAACTCTCGTACTACTTCGAGGCGTGGCGCCGCAAAGTGGAACGGGTCGGCAACCTGAACTATCCGGAGGCCGCCCGCGCCAAGGGGCTCTACGGCAGCCTGCGCCTGCTCGTCGCCATCGCCGCCGACGGTACGCTGACCGACGTCCGCGTGCTCGATCCGTCCGGCCACGAGGTCCTCGACGACGCCGCGGTCCGTATCGTCCGTCTCGCCGCGCCGTTCGCGCCTTTCCCGCCCGCGATGCGGCGCAACACGGACGTACTGGAGATCGTCCGCACCTGGCAGTTCCGGAGGCACCGGGACGGATTCCGGCTGTGACCGCCGCGCGCACGGGCGCGCCGCCCGTTGGCGTATCATCGCGTGTCTGGTGGAGTACAAGTCCCTCAAGAACCGCTTCCTGCTCGCGATGCCGAGCATGCGTACCTTTGCGGACTACTTCAGCGACACGATCACCTACGTCTGCCGCCACAATCGCGAGGGCGCCCTCGGGCTGGTCGTGAACCGCCCGCTGTCGATGACGGTGGGCGAACTGCTGGGCCAGCTCGAGTTGCCCTGCTCCATCGACCCGTCAACGCGGTTGATCGAAGGCGGGCCGGTACGCGGCGACTGCGCCTTCATCCTCCACACCAACGATGTCGAGTGCGAACGCACGGTGCGGGTCGGCAATGCCCTCGCGCTCACCACGGAGATGGAGATGCTGGCCGCGATCGGCCGCGGCGAAGGTCCGCGTCATTACCTGATCGCCCTGGGCTACGCGGGCTGGGGAGAGGGGCAGCTCGAACGCGAGATGGAGGCGAACACCTGGCTGACGTGTCCGAGTTCCAAGTCCGTGATCTTCGACATCCCGTTCGAGGACCGCGTCGACTCGGCCGCGCGCATCCTCGGGATCGACTTCTCCCTGATGTCGGGCCACAGCGGCAACGCCTGACCCGCAGCTCCGCCAACGCGCTGCAGATGCCGCACCTGGCGTTCGACTTCGGCCTGAAGACCATCGGCGTCGCCGTGACGGAGCCCCGCGCCGGCACGGCGTCCGCCCTCGGGACGGTCCGCGCCCGGAACGGAATACCCGCCTGGGACGCCCTCGACAAGCTGGTGCGGGAATGGCGCCCGGAGGGGTTCGTCGTCGGGCTGCCGCTCAACATGGACGATACCGAGAGCGAGATGTCCCAGGCCGCGCGGCGCTTTGGCGGCCGCCTCGGCGAGCGCTACGGGATCGCAGTGGCCTTCGCGGACGAGCGGCTCTCCACGTTCGAGGCCGTCGGCCGCGGCGGCGGCCACGCGACCGCGGCCCAGATCATCGCGGAAACGTGGCTCGGCACGCTGTAAGGACGACCCCGTGGTCGCCCGTCCCACGACCCGTGCGGTCGCCTACCTCGACCTTCTACAGGATCGTTACATGGACCACGTACGCACCGGCTGCCCCGACCACAACCGCGAGGATCGCTTTGGTTGCGATCCACCAGTCCCGGTCGGACTTGAAACCGCTCGGCCGGACGAAGTGTCGCTCAAGCATCGCTTTCCCCTACAACCAGTCCTAAAGCCAGCCGAGGCTTTCGGCGAATTTTATCACCGCGATAACGGCAGCGCCGACGGCAAGCGCCAGCTTCATCACGTCCGTCACGATGCTCTGCTGGAGTCTCCGTGCCTCCGCATCGAGCTTCTCTGCTTCGACCCTCAGCTTGTCCGTCTCCGCGTTGAGCCTACGCAACTCGGCGTGCGCCCGTTCGTCCGCCGGCTCCATGCTTTTACGTTTCCCTGCGGGCTCCGACCCGGACCCGGCTCTACCGGCTCCCGGTCCGAGACGACGACTCACCGAACGCCGCCGGCACCTTGGCCTTCTCGCGCGCCGACTCAAGCGTCACCACCCCCGAGCGCGCGAGCTCGAGAAGGCCCTGATCGAGGGTCTGCATACCCGCTGCCGCCCCGGTCTGGATCGCGGAGTAGATCTGCGCCGCCTTGTCCTCGCGGATGAGGTTGCGAATCGCGGGGGTCGCCACGAGGACTTCCCGGGCCGCCGCCCGGCCGCCGCCGATGCGGGGGACCAGGGTCTGGGAAATCACGGCGTGCAGCGACTCCGACAGCGCCGTCCTGACGCCGGCTTTCTCGCCCGCCGGGAACGCGTCCACGATGCGGTCGATGGTCTTGGCCGCCGATCCGGTGTGCAGCGTCGCGAAGACCAGGTGTCCCGTCTCCGCCGCGGTGAGCGCCAGGGCGATGGTCTCCCGGTCGCGCATCTCTCCGACCAGGATCACGTCCGGATCCTCGCGCAGGGCCGCACGCAGCGCCGTCTCGAAGCCGCCGGTGTCCCGGCCGACCTCGCGCTGATGGACCAGGCAGCGCTTGCTCCGGTGCACGAACTCGATCGGGTCCTCGATGGTCAGCACGTGTGCGGCGCGGGTCTCGTTGATGAAGTCGACCATTGCCGCCAGGGTGGTGCTCTTCCCGGAGCCGGTCGGTCCGGTCACCAGGACGAGTCCCCTGGGCGCCAGCGCCATGTCCCGGTACACCGGACCCATGTCCAGTTCCTCCATGCCGGGGACCTCCGAGGGAACGCTCCGGAAGGCGGCGGCGGGACCGCGGTGGTGCCGGTAGGCGTTCACCCGGAAGCGGGCGCCCCCCGGTAGCTCGCAGGCAAAGTCGACCTCCTCCGACCCGTCGAACGTCCGCCGCCGTTCCTCCCCCATGACCTGCCGCACCATGCCGCGCACATCGGCGGCCGCGAGTGCCGGCCCCTCGAGCGGCCGCATGTCTCCGTCCACGCGCAGCATCGGCGGCATCCCGGTCGACAGGTGCAGGTCCGACGCGCCGCGTTCGGCCGCGTGTTCCAGCAGTTCCGCCACGTCCATCGCTCTCCCTCCCGAGTCCCGCACCGCGAGCCTAGACCGAGGTCCGCGAGCCGTATGCCAGCCTCCGGCCATCCGCAGGGGCATCGACCTTCCCGAATCCGCGTGCGTGGCCTCTTACGCCATGCAGGCGCTTGTGGCGTCCCGTCTCGAATTCATGCATGGTTCCCCCCGCACACGGCGGCAGACGAGGCAATCTCATGAGACTGGGAGTCCTGGCGGGAGGGGGCAACGCTTGGCGCGAGTCCCTGGAGAAGGTGCGCATCGCGGAGTCGCTGGGCTACGAGATGGTGGGCAGCGGCGAGGCCTGGGGCCCGTCCACCGTGCCCTGGATGACGCTCCTCGCCGAGCACACCGAGCGCATGACGGTCGGGACGGGCATCCTCAACATCTACTCCCGCTCGCCGGCGGCGATCGCGCAGGAGTTCGCCATGCTGGAGATCGTCTCCGGCGGCCGCATGGTGTGCGGTCTCGGCTCCTCCGGACACCGCGTCATCGAACACTTCCACGGGGTGCCTTTCGAGAAGCCGCTGCGGCGCCTGCGCGAGTACGCCGAGATCATCAACGTGCTCATGCGCGGCGACCCGCTCGAGTACCAGGGCGAGATCTTCCAGATGGGGCGGGGCTTCCGGCTCGACTACGACCGTCCCAGGGATCACGTACCCATCTACATCGCCGCCATCACGCCGAAATCCATCCAGCAGACCGGCGAGATCGCCGATGGCATCTTTCCCATCCACTGGCCGAAGGGCCGCTTCCACGCGTTGCGGCAGTCCCTCTCCGAAGCCTCCGAGAGCGTCGGGCGGCCCGCCGACTCGGTCACCATCGCCCCGTTCACCAACGTCTACGTCACCGACGGAGCGAACGACGAGGCGATGTGGCAGGCGGCCCGTCAGCCCCTGTTCCACTACATCAACCGCATGGGCGACTTCTACTGGAACATGCTCGCCGACAACGGCTTCGAGGCCGAGGTCCTCGGTTCCCGCGCAGCCTGGCGCGACCGGGACCGGGACGGAGCCATGCAGGCGATCTCCGAGGACATGGTGCGCGAGATCCAGGTCATCGGACCGGTCGATGCGGTCGGCGCACAGCTCGCCGAACGCGCGGCGTCCGGCGCCGAGCTGCAGATGGTCCAGATGCCGGGCGGCTCCGCGGCGGAAGCCGGGGCGCGGCTCGAAGCCCTGCTGCGGGCCGGATAGCCCGCGGTGCGCCCGGCCCCGGCCGCCCTCCCCACGCACCCCGCCACGGCGGTGGCCGCGGCGGTGCGGGACGCGGCCGAACGCGCCGGGCGCACGCCGCGGTCCGTTCGGCTCGTGGCGGTCTCGAAGACCCGTACGATCGACGAAGTGCAAGCGGCCGCCGGCGCCGGCGTCACCGACTTCGGCGAGAACTTCCTGCAGGACGCGTTGCCGAAGGTCCGCGCCCTCGAGGGCCAGGGCATCGCGTGGCACTTCATCGGCGCCGTCCAGTCCAACAAGACCCGCGACATCGCGCGCTGGTTCCAGTGGGTGCACACGCTCGAACGACCCCGGATCGCCGAGCGGCTGCACCGGCACCGCGTCGCCCGGGCGCCGCTCGACGTCTGCATCCAGGTGAACGTGGACGCCGAGGAGAGCAAGGCCGGGGTGCGGCCCGAGGAGATCGAGGGGCTCGTCGGGGTCGTGCGCGGACTGGACCGCCTCCGGCTGCGCGGGCTGATGGCGATTCCGGCGCCCCGCGAGGACCCCGGGGAGATGCGCCCCAGTTTCGCGCGCATGCGGGCGCTCTTCGAGACGCACGGGGCGCTCGGGGGCGACCGCTGGGACACCCTGTCCATGGGCATGACCGCCGACTACGCCGTCGCCATCGAGGAGGGTTCCACGTGCGTGCGCATCGGCACCGCCATCTTCGGTCCCAGGGGGAGGATGACGTGACGCGGATCGCCTTCGTCGGCGGCGGCAACATGGCATTCGCCATGGTGCGGGGCCTGCGTGCCCGGGAAACGTTCGACATCGCCGTCTCGGACCCCGTTCCCGAGCAGCTCGCGCGCTTCGAGGATGTCTCGACGACCGCCGACAACGTCGCCGCTACGGCCGGCGCCGACGCCGTCGTGCTCGCCGTCAAGCCCCAGAACATGGCAGCCGCGCTCGCCGGCATGGAACTCGACGCTGATCAGCTCGTCGTCTCCATAGCGGCCGGCGTCCCCATGCGGGCCATCGCGAACCGGACGTTGCCGGGGCAACCGATCGTCCGCTGCATGCCGAACACGCCGGCGCTCCTCGGAGCGGGCATCACCGGCGCCGTGCCCAACGCCGCCGTGGGGGACGCCCACCGGGAGCTCGCCGCGCAGATCCTCGCCGCGGCCGGCGAGGTGGTCTGGTTTGACGACGAGGCCAGCCTGGACGCGGTGACGGCCCTCTCCGGCAGCGGCCCGGCGTACTTCTTCTACCTGCTTGAGGCCATGATCGACGCGGGCGTCGAACTCGGCGTCGACGCCGAGACGGCGCGCCAACTGTCCGTGGCGACCGCGCTCGGCGCCGCCCGCATGGCAAGCGCCGGCGACTCCGACCCGGCGACGCTGCGCGCCCGGGTCACCTCGCCCGGTGGCACCACCGAGCGCGCCCTTTCTATACTTGCGTCGAACCAGGTGGACGCAGCGGTTCGCCAAGCGATCCACGGCGCCTGGCGTCGATCCCGGGAACTGGCCGAGGAGGTCGAGTAAGCATGGGCGGACCCGTCGCCTTCATCATCCAGTTCATCCTGAGTGCGGTCTCGGTCCTGTTCCTGATCCGCTTCATCCTGCAGGCCACCCGGGCGGACTTCTACAATCCGATCGTCCAGGGGATCGTGCGCTACACCGATCCCGTGCTGAAGCCGCTCCGCCGCGTCATCCCGACCTACCGCAACCTGGACCTGGCAGCGTTCGTGGCCACCTGGATCGTGAGTATCGTGACGATCATCGTGGCCGTGATGATGACCGGCAGTTACAGCAACTTCACGGTGGTCGAACTCGTCCAGTCGCTCGGTCTCGAAGTGGGGGCGATCGTCGGCGGCGTCTACCGCACGCTCGACCTGTTCCTGAGCTTCTACTGGATCGCCATCTTCCTCTCCATCATCGTCTCGTTCGTGGCGCCGACGACCTACAACCCGGTGATCTCCCTGCTGCACCAACTCTGCGAACCGGTCCTCGCACCGGCGCGCCGCGTCCTGCCCGCGATGGGCGGTCTCGACCTCTCGCCGCTCATCGTCTTCCTCGTGCTCGCGCTCCTGCAGAGGTTCTTCCTGCCGGGGCTGTTCCGCCTGCTGTTCTGAGTTGAGCACCGTGTCCCAGAAGGCACCGCCGCCGGACTCCGCAGGCATCGTGGCCCCGCGGACGCGGAGTTTCGGCGCACTGGACCTGCAGTGCGGCGTACGCCTGCCGGCCTTCGAGCTCGTCTACGAGACCTATGGCGCGCTCAACGCCGACCGTTCCAACGCCGTGCTGGTCTGCCACGCCCTGTCCGGCAACCACCACGCCGCCGGTTACCACGCCGAGACGGACCGGCGACCCGGCTGGTGGGACGTCTGCATCGGCCCGGGCAAACCCATCGACACGAACCGGTTCTTCGTGGTGAGCCTCAACAACCTCGGCGGCTGCCACGGCAGCACGGGGCCGCGCTCGACCGACCCCGCGAGCGGCGAGCCCTACGGCCCCCACTTCCCGAACGTCACCGTCAAGGACTGGGTGCGCAGCCAGGCGATGCTCGCGGACGCGCTCGGCATCGACGCGTTCGCCGCGGTCGTCGGCGGCAGTCTCGGCGGCATGCAGGCGATGCAGTGGGCCATCGACCTGCCGGACCGCATCCGCCACGCGCTCCTCATCGCCTGCGCTCCCAAGCTCTCGGCGCAGAACATCGCCTTCAACGAGATCGCGCGGCAGGCGATCCTGACCGACCCGGACTACCGGGGCGGCGAGTACGTGAAGGCCGCGACCAATCCGGACCGGGGACTCATGCTCGCCCGCATGCTCGGCCACGTCACCTACCTGTCCGACGACAGCATGGGCGACAGGTTCGGCCGGGAACTCCGGTCCGGCGACATCGCGTCCGGCCACGACGTGACGTTCCAGGTGGAGAGCTACCTCCACTACCAGGGCCGGGCGTTCTCGAAGACCTTCGACGCCAACACCTATCTCCTGATGACCCGCGCGCTGGACTACTTCGATCCCGCGCACGAGTACGGGGACGATCTCGCGGCGGCGCTCGCGGTTGCCCGGTGCGCCTTCCTGGTGGTCTCGTTCTCCACCGACTGGCGCTTCTCCCCCGAGCGCTCGGAGGAGATCGTCGACGCGCTCCTGACCGCCCGGCGCGACGTGGCGAGCGTGAGCATCGAGGCTTCCCACGGCCACGACTCGTTCCTGCTCCCGGTGCCGCGCTATCTCGCCGTCCTGTCCGAGTACCTCGACCGCGTCGCCCGGGAGTGCGGGCAGTGAGGAAGGAGTTGCGCATCATCGCGGACCTCGTCGCCCCGGGAGCGCGCGTGCTCGACCTCGGCTGCGGCAGCGGCGAACTGCTCGCCCACCTGCAGCGGCACAAGGACGTGGTCGGCTATGGGCTCGACAACGGCGCCGACGAAATCTCCGCCTGCATCCGGGCAGGGGTCAACGTGATCGAACAGGACCTCGACGCCGGCCTCGCCCGCTTCTCCGACGCGAGCTTCGACATGGTGGTGATGACGGACACCCTGCAGGCGGTGCGCGCCCCCGACCAGCTCCTTGACGAGATGCTGCGGATCGGCAAGGAGTGCATCGTCACCTTCCCGAATTTCGCCCACTGGACCTGCCGAGCGCAGCTTGCGACGCGGGGACGGATGCCGATCGCGAAACACCTCCCCTACACCTGGTACGCGACGCCGAACATCCACCTCTGCACGTGCACGGACTTCGAGACCCTGTGCCGCGACAAGGGGCTGACGATCACGCAACGCTTCGTCGTGGACCGCGCCTACCGCCACGGCCCGCTGATCAATCGCTTCCCCAACCTGCTCGGAACGACGGCCTTCTACCGGCTGCGCCGCGGAGACGCCTGATATGGCGGCGCGCCGCCGGCCGTGGTCCGCCGCCCTGGGCGCCGTACTGCTGGCGACCCTCGCCGGTCACGCGGAGCAGAAGGAGACCTTCGGCGAGCACGCCGTCCACTACGTGGTCTTCAACGCAAGTTTCCTCCGGCCGCAGGTCGCCGAGCGCTATGGCATCGTGCGCGGACGCGACAGGGCGCTGGTCAACGTGTCCGTACGCGACGCCGAGGACCGGGCCGTCGACGTGCCGGTCACGGGGGCCTTCCGCAACCTCCTCGGTCAGGTGGAGAGACTCCGTTTCCGGACGGTCCGCGAGGGCGACGCCATCTACTACCTGGCATCGCTGACCTATCCCCATGCCGAGGCGCTCCGCTTCGAGATCGTCGCCGAACTGCCCGGATACGGACCGGCGACCGTCGCCTTCCAGCAAACGCTCTACTGGGAGCAGTGACCGTGCCGGCAGCCAGAAGGGTCGTGCTCGCCAGCGCGAACGCCGGCAAGCTGCGGGAACTGGCCGGACTGCTCGCACCCGTGGCCGTGGAACTGCATCCCGCCTCCGATTTCGGGATTCCCGCGCCGGAGGAAACCGGACGGACATTCCTCGAGAACGCCCTCATCAAGGCGCGCAACGCCGCCGCGCTCGCCGGACTCCCCGCCATTGCCGACGACTCCGGACTGGTCGTGCCCGCGCTCCGGGGCGCGCCCGGGATCTACTCCGCGCGCTTCGCCGGCGCCGAGGCCGCCGCCGCCGACAACAACGCGAAACTCGTGGCGGCCCTCGACGGCAACCCCGACCGGCGCGCGCACTTCTACTGTGCGCTGGTGTTCCTCGAGCGCCCCGACGACCCGGCGCCGATCATCGCGACCGGCACATGGCACGGGGAGATCGTCGAGCGGCCCCGCGGCGCCCGCGGTTTCGGATACGACCCGCACTTCTTCGTGCCCGAACTCGGGGCGACCGCCGCGGAACTCGCCCCCGAGGTCAAGAACGCCCGCAGCCACCGGGGCCTTGCCGCGAGGGCGCTGGTCCGCGAGCTGGCACGCGCGACCGACGCGTGAGCGGTCTGTACGTGCACCTGCCCTGGTGCGTGCGCAAGTGCCCGTACTGCGACTTCAACTCGCACCCGCTGCGCGCCCGGCTGCCCGAGCCCGACTACCTGCGGGCCCTGCTCGACGACTTCGCGCGGGACAGGCCACGCGCGCCCTGGCCGATCCGCTCGGTCTACTTCGGGGGTGGCACGCCGAGTCTCTTCTCGCCGCACGCCTTCGGGCGCCTCCTCGACGCGTTCGCGCTCCCGGACAACGTCGAGGTCACCATGGAAGCGAATCCCGGTACCGTGGAAACGGCCGGCCCGGTGGCCGAGTACGCGAGCGCCGGCATCAACCGCGTGTCCCTTGGGGTCCAATCGTTCGATGACGGACACCTGCACGCCCTCGGGCGCATCCACGACGGCGCCGACGCCGCGCGAGCCGCGCGGACGATCCGGGCGGCCGGGTTCGGCGAGTTCAACATCGACCTCATGTTCGGGCTGCCCGGACAGACCGCCGCGAGCGCGCTCTCGGACCTCGACGGCGCCGTGGCGCTCGAGCCGACCCACGTCTCCTGGTACCAGCTCACGATCGAGCCGAGGACGGAGTTCGCCCGCCGGCCCCCCGAACTGCCGGGCGCCGACACGCTGGCGGACATCGCCGAGGCGGGACAGGCGTTCCTCGCCGACCATGGCTACGAACGCTACGAAGTCTCCGCCTATGCCCGCCCCGGCTCCCGGTCCCGCCACAACCTCAACTACTGGACCTTCGGCGATTACCTCGGCATCGGCGCCGGCGCGCACGGCAAGCGCACTTCCGCCGCCGGGGTCGTCCGTACCGCCAAGCCCCGTCAGCCGCGGCTCTACCTCAAGGACCCGTCGCCGGTCGACACGCCCGTGGATCCGGCCGACCTGCCGGTGGAGTTCATGATGAACGCGCTGCGGCTGGTGGACGGCGTCGCACCGGGGGTCTTCGAGGAACGGACCGGGCTGTCCGCGGATGCTATCGGCGACACCGTGCGGGCGCTACGGGCGGAGGGGCTGATGGAAGCGGGCCGGCTGGCGCTGACCGAGCTGGGCTACCGCCACCTGGACACGGTCGTCGGCCGATTCCTCGGACGTTGACAGGTCGATGTCGCGGGTTGGCTCTGATCGCCCGCCCGGCAGCGGGCACGAATTCCAGACGGGACGGGACGAGCCCGTCCCCTACGGGGGCATTTTGGTGTAGATCAGGTCCCGGACGGCGTGGCCGAGCGCCTGGCCCCGGGATTCGAAACGGGTCACGGGACGCTCCGGAGGACGCGGCGCAAAGGCGCCCGGTCCGGCCGCGTTCACCAGGGTCGGCTCCGCGTCCATGACCTCCAGCATCCGCTCGGCATAGGGCGCCCAGTCGGTCGCGAGAAAGACCCTGCCGCCCGGCTCGAGGACGCGTCCCACCGCGGCGGCGAAGGACGGCTGGACGAGGCGCCGCTTGTGGTGACGCGCCTTCGGCCAGGGGTCCGGGAAGTACACCGCGACGCGCCGAACGCTCGCCTCCGGCCACGCCGGCAGCACGCTGCGGACATCATCCTCGACGATGCGAACGTTGCCGAGCCCTTCCCGTTCGCACTGCAGGATGAGCGACCCGATGCCGGGCTGGTAGACGTCCACGCCCACGCACGTCCAATCCGGGTGCCCGGCGGCGAATTCCGCGAGGGCGTGACCCATGCCGAAACCCACCTCCAACAGCACCGGCGGCCGGCAGTCCCCCGGATCCGCCAGGCGGTACGCGTGCGCATGTTCGGCAAACGCCCGCGCCTGGCCCGACGTCAGGCGACCGCGGCGGCGGACGTACACCCGGGTGTCCCGCGTCACGGGCGATCGAACGCTTCGCGCGCCGGGGCGGCGCGTCCGGGGATGGAGAGGATCGGGCCGGCGATCAGGCGGCGGCTTCGAGCGATACGCGCAGCTTCTTCATCGCGTTGGCTTCGATCTGGCGGATCCGCTCGGCGGAAACCCCGTACCGCGCCGCGAGTTCGTGGAGGGTTGCCTTGCCCTCGGAGAGCCAGCGGCTGCCGAGGATGTCCCGGCTGCGCTCGTCGAGCCCGTCGAGGGCCGCGTAGAGCTGCGCCGACGACTGCTCGGCCCAGTCGTGGTCCATGACCAGCGCCGCGGGATCGGCCGACTCGTCCGCGAGGAACTGGGCGGGCGCCACCGGGTTGTCGTCGTCGTCGTCCATGGCGCCGTCGAAGGCCATGTCCCGTGCCGCCATGCGGCCCTCCATCTGCGTGACGACCGCCGGCTCCACGCCAAGGTCCTTCGCCACCGCCTCGACTTCGCTCCGGTTCATCCACCCGAGCCGCTTCTTGTTGCTGCGCAGGTTGAAGAAGAGCTTGCGCTGGGCCTTCGTCGTGGCGACCTTGACGATGCGCCAGTTGCGCAGGATGTACTCGTGAATCTCGGCCTTGATCCAATGGACGGCGAACGACACGAGGCGCACTCCGACTTCCGGGTTGAAGCGCTTCACGGCCTTCATGAGGCCGACGTTGCCTTCCTGGATCAGGTCTCCCTGGGACAGCCCGTAGCCCGAGTAGCTGCGGGCGAGATGGATGACGAAACGCAGGTGGGCGAGGACCAGTTCACGCGCGGCTTCGAGGTCCTGATCGTAGTAAAAGCGCTCCGCGAGGGCTTTTTCCTCTTCGGCGCTCAGCACCGGAAACGCATTGACGGTCTGGATGTAGGTGTCCAGATCGCGCCCTGGCGAGAGGGTGTCGAGGGACAATACGTTAGAGGCCATTTCGATACCTCCGGTAACACCTGAGCCGAATCTTAGCACTCTGTTCCCGCAAGTGCTAACGCTTGCCGCCTACCTGCCGACCCTTCCCGAGCGCACCTCCTCAGACCGGTTCCAGGCCCCGCAACCGCTGCCTGGAGGCGACCATCGCCCCGAAGATGCCCAGCGCCGCGCCGACTCCGAGCAGCACCGATGCGAATATGTGGTCGAGACCGGTCAGTTCCAGGTCCTGCCCATACCCGCGGAACAGTACGCCCAGGGGCGCCTCCAGCGCCAGCATCGCGGCCGCGTTCGCCACCGCGGCCACGACGCCGCCACCCGTACCGTAAATCAGCCCGAGGTACAGGAACGGCCGTCGCACGAACGCATCCGAGCCGCCCACCAGTTTCTGCACCTTGAGCTCTTCGAGCCGCGACTCGATGGCCAGCCGTACCGAGGACAGCGTCACGAGGGCGGCCCCGAAGCCGAAGAGCCCGCCGAGCATCCACCCCAGCCGCTCGACGACGGCCGCGATGGCGGCGAGACGCTCGAGCCACGTCGTCTCGATGACGACCTCCTCCACCGACTCGTCCGCGCTCACCTCGGTCGCCAGTCTGGCGAGCGTCGCACCCGAGACGCCGTCCGACACGCTGACGCGCACGCTCGCCGGCAAGGGGTTGTCCTCGAGCAGGTCGAGCGCATCGGCGACCTCGGCGTTGCCCCGGAACTCCTCCAGCGCCTCCTCCGCCGTCACCACCCAGACGCGTTCCGTCTCCGCCATGGCGTCCAGCCGCGTGGCCAGCACCTGCGCGCCCTCGGAGCCGGCTCCGGGCTCGAAGTACACCGACAGCCCGGCCCGGCCTTCCCAACGATCCATCGCCCCCACGAGGTTGTGATCGATCAGGTACAGCCCTCCCGGCAGGGCGAGCGCCATGCCGATCAGCAGCCAGACCAGCAGACTCGCGCCCACCCGGCTGCTGACGAAACGGAAGCTCTCCCCGGCCACGCGCGCGTGATCGCGCAGGGTCGCCAGTGCCGGGCGCTCGTGCGCGGGCCACGGGTCGGCCGCCCTAGCCCGCATTTCTCACCACGTCGCTTGTGCCAGGATGACAGGTCATTGGTTCTGCGAGGTATTTTGGTCCATCACGGCTTCGTTGACCGCCCGCGGACCGCGCTGGCCGCGCCCTCGCGGGTCTCCTGGCCCCGTGCGCGCACATGCTCCCTCAAACGTAGGCCCCGCTATGCTCTCGGTCGCGAGCACGCGCACAGGACCAGGATCCTCCGCGATCATCGCGGCCCGTGGTGAGAAATGCGGGCTAGGCATGGCCTCCGGTCCGCCATTCGTCGTCGCGGGTCAGCGCGCCGTGGTCGAGTTCAATGACGCGCATGCCGAGCGATTCGATGAGGCCATGGTCGTGACTGGCAACGATGACCGTCGTGCCCACGCGATTGAAGTCGAGAAAGAGGCGCATGACGTCGCGCGAAAGGTGCGGGTCCAGGTTGCCGGTCGGCTCGTCCGCAAGCAGCACGCGGGGGCGGTTGACCACCGCGCGCGCGATGCCCACCCGCTGCAGCTCTCCCGCCGAGAGAAACACCGGCAGGTAGGACTCCTTCGCGAGCAGGCCCACCCGTTCCAGCGCCGGCCGCACCCGCCGTCCGATGTCGCGCTCGCCCACGCCCATCACGCGCAGCGGCAACGCCACGTTCTCGAACACGCTGCGTTGCATCAGCAGGTGATGGTCCTGAAACACCGCTCCGAGATGCTGCCGATACCGCGGCAGGCGGCGCCGGGAGAGCCGTGCGATGTCGACGCCGTTAACGAGGATCTGGCCGCGGGTCGGCGCCTCGATCCCGAGCAGGAGCTTCAGGAACGTTGTCTTGCCGGCGCCGGAGTGACCCCGGACGAAGGCCATCGTACCCTCCGCCACTTCGACGGTAACGTTCTTCAACGCCTCGTGGCCGTTGGCGAAGCGCTTGGTCACGTTCTGGAACGCGACCCTACCCATGACCCTCGTCAGCGAGGAGCGCGGCGACGAACTCGGGGGCGTCGAAGGGGCGCAGGTCCTCAACGCCCTCGCCCACGCCGATGAAATAGACCGGCAGCGGCGCGTGTCGTTCCCGCAGCGCCGCCGCGATGGCGAACAGGACGCCGGCGCGGGCGGATCCGTCGAGCTTCGCGACGACCAGGCCGGTCAGCCCGACCGCGGCGTCGAATTCCGCGACCTGCCCGAGCGCGTTCTGGCCCGTTCCGGCATCGAGCACCAGTATTGCCTCGTGCGGCGCAGCCTCGTCGAATCGCGCGACGACCCGCTTGATCTTGCGCAACTCCTCCATCAGG
Organism: Pseudomonadales bacterium; assembly: GCA_963664635.1. Taxonomy (GTDB): domain Bacteria; phylum Pseudomonadota; class Gammaproteobacteria; order Pseudomonadales; family Azotimanducaceae; genus VXNE01. The sequence goes on from OY761542.1 coordinate 5,333,649, forward strand.
TTCCGTTTCGCCTGCAGCCGCCCGGCCGTGTCCGCGACCACGACGTCCACGCCGCGCGCGCGCGCCGCCTCCATGGCATCGTGGATCACCGAGGCGCTATCCGCGCCCTGTCCCTGGGCGATGACCGGCGTATCGTTGCGCCGGCCCCACTCCGTGAGCTGTTCGACCGCCGCCGCCCGAAAAGTATCGCCGGCTGCCAGAAGGACGGAACGGCCCTCCCCCTGCAACCGGCGCGCCAGTTTGCCGATCGTCGTGGTCTTGCCGGCCCCGTTCACGCCGACCATCAGGATCACCGAGGGCTTGCGCGCCGGGTCCAGGGCGAACGGCCGCGCCATCGGGGCGAGCATCTCTTCGAGCTCGAGCCGCAGCGCAACGCGCAGGGCGGCGACATCCGAGAGTTCCTTGCGCGACACCCGCCTCTTCAGCGCCTGCATGATGCGCTCGGTCGCGTCGACCCCGGCATCCGTCACCAGTAGCGCGGTCTCGAGCGCCTCGAGCACGTCGTCGTCGAGAGCGCGTTCGCCGAGGAGGAGGTCTCCGAGGCCTTCCGCCAGGCGCGCGCGCGTCTTGCCGAGGCGCTCGGAGAGTCGCCGGAAGAGGCCGCCACGCTTGCCGTCTTCCCGCTTCTTTTCCCGCTCCTTTTCCCGCTTCCGTTCCCGCTTCACTTCCCGCGCAGCCTCGGCGACCATTCGACCCATCCTGTGGAACCACCGCAGCCGGCGCCAGTGGCTCAGCGAAACAGACACGTCAACCGACGCGTCCGCATTATCGGCGGTAAGTGGAAGGGACGGAAGCTCGAAGTCGCCGACCGGCCCGGGTTGCGCCCCACCATGGATCGCGTCCGGGAAACGCTGTTCTCCTGGCTGGGCCACGACGTGGCCGACCGCCGCGTGCTCGACCTGTTCGCGGGAACGGGCGCCCTGGCCTTCGAGGCCCTCTCCCGCGGGGCCGCATCCGCGACCCTCGTCGAGCGGGACCGGGCCGCCGCGGCCGTGCTGCGGGCCGCCGCCGGGCGCCTCGGGGCGAACTGCCGCGTACATGTGGCGTCGGCGCCCCAGTGGATCCGCCGACAACGCGAATGGGACTGGGATCTCGTCTTCATCGACCCGCCGTTCGGGTCGCGGCTCGGCGAGGAGACCCTGGCGCTGCTCCGGGGACGGAACGTGCTTGTCTACCTCGAGGAGCCCCAATCGAGACCGGACACCGGGGACGACCGGCCCGACCCGGACTTGCCGGGTTGGGAGACGGTACGGCGCTCCCGTGCCGGAGGGTGCCGCTTCCGCCTGCTCCGACCGGCGACCCGCTGCGCGCGGGCCGTCCAGCCCCCAAGCTGCTAGTATCGGTCCGCAACCCGCTTGAGAGGCCCCCATGCGCGTCGTCTATCCAGGCAGCTTCAATCCCATCACCAACGGCCACACGGACCTGGTGAAGCGGGCCTTGAAGCTGTTCGACGGCGTCATCGTCGCCATCGGCACCTCGGCGCAGAAGGACCCGGCGACCTACCTCGCGGATCGCATCGACCTCTGCCGCACCGTGCTCGCGGAGTTCGGAGACCGTGTCGAAGTCGAGGGATTCAACTCGCTGCTCGTCGACTACGTCCGCACCAAGGGCACCAACTTCATCCTCCGGGGCCTGCGGACGGTCACCGACTTCGAGTACGAGTTCCAGATGGCGGAAATGAACCGGGCCATGGACCACGGCATCGAGTACGTCTTCCTGCCGACCTCGCTCTCCTGCTCATTCGTCTCGTCGTCGCTGGTCCGCGAGATCGCGCTCCTCGACGGCGACATCTCGGAGTTCGTGCATCCCGCCGTCGCGGAGTACTACCGCGCGGGCAAGACCGGTCCCTGAAGCCGCCCCGCCCGCCGGCGGAATCAGCGCTGGCACCTCGGGCAATAGACCGTACCGCGCTGCCCGAGCCGAATGCCCGTGAGTACGGCTCCGCATACGCGACAGGGCTTTCCCTCTCGCCCGTAGACGAACAGTTCGTTGCGGAAGTAGCCCGGGGCCCCGTCGCTCCCGACATAGTCGCGTAGCGTCGTACCACCGAGGTCGATGGCCGCGGACAGGGTTTCGCGAACCGCGCCCGCCAACGCGTCGTATCGTGCCCGCGTTACGCGGCCCGCCGCCGTCCGCGGCCGCACCCCCGCCTTGAACAGCGCTTCGTTCGCATAGATGTTGCCGACGCCGACCACGACGCGCGCATCCATGAGGAAGTTCTTGACCGCGACCCTGCGCTTGCGCGACGCCACGAAGAGACACGCCCCGTCGAAACCTTCCGACAACGGCTCCACACCCAAGCCCCGCAGCAGCCAATGCGTCTCCCAGGCGCCCGGCTGCCAGTGCAGGCTGCCGAAACGCCGGGGGTCGGTGAGCCGCAACGCCAGGCCGTTGCCGAGCACGATGTCGACGTGGTCGTGGCGTTCCGCGGCGGCGTTGCCGGAAAGCACGCGCAGTCTTCCGGACATGCCGAGATGGAGAATGAGCGTGCCCGTCTCGAGGTGCAGCAGGAGGTACTTGGCGCGGCGCGAAAGGCGGACGACGCGCTGACCCTCCACGACATCCGGCACTTCGACCGGCCACCGCAGTCGCGGCTCGCGCACCGTCAAAGCCGCCACGCGCTGGCCGAGGACAGCCGGCGTAACGCCCCGGAGGGTCGTCTCCACCTCGGGGAGTTCGGGCATGCAGGGAAACCTCGGCGGCAGCGTGGTCGAAGGCCTCGGCGCGCCCCGAAGCGCCCCGAAGTGCCCCGAGCGCGCTACTTGATCTTGGCTTCCTTGTAGATCACGTGCTTGCGCGCGACCGGGTCGTACTTGCGGAACTCAAGCTTGTCCGGAGTGTTCCGCTTGTTCTTGTCGGTCGTGTAGTAGTGACCCGTACCGGCCGTTGACTCGAGCTTGATCTTCTCACGCATGACTCACACCTTCTCGCCGCGCTTGCGCATGTCGGCCAGCACGGCGTCTATGCCTTTCTTGTCGATCAGCCGCATTCCGGCCGCCGACACCCGCAGGCGCACGAAGCGCTTCTCGCTCTCGAGCCAGAAGCGATGGTAGTGCAGATTCGGCTTGAACCGGCGGCGGGTCTTGTTCTCCGCGTGGGAGCGGTGATTCCCGCTCATCGGGCGCTTGCCGGTGACCTGGCAGACCTGGGACATGATCGGATGGCCTGAGGATGGGGCGGCGATTTATAGCAGAGGTGGGCGTATGGCGGCAACATCGCGCACCCGCTTTCGGCGCACGACAGCTCGGGACGGATGCTTACACGGTCGAGGGCGTTTTTCCGGTTGGCCATGCCCTCCGCCACGCGTTCAATGGACCTTTCGGAAAGGAGACATTACCCTTGCAACCAGTCATGGCACATTCGCACGATCCTGTAACGCAAGCGGACTTCCAGCGGTTCGCCGAGAGCCTGCGCGCCGACTTCAGGCAGATGCGCAGCGACTTCGAGCAGGCGCACAAGGAGCTACGCACCGACTTCGAGCACGCGCACAAGGAGTTGCGCACGGACTTTGGCCGCGTGGACCGGATCGTTGCCGGCCTTGGGGGGGAGCAGCGCATGCTCAAGTGGAGCGTTGGGGTGGGCATGGCAGCGATCCTTGGCGGCCTCGGAGTTCTCTACCAGGCCTTGGCCGACCTGCGTTCCGACATGGTCCGTGGAGACGAGACGCTGCGGGTCGAGATCGTGGACCTGCGCGACCGGACCATCCGGCTCGAAGAGGGCCAGCGCTACATCCAGGGACGCCTCCAGGAGTTGATCGACCAAGCCCACGCACGCGTGACGACGCCAGCGACCGACAACGCCTCCGCCAGCCCTTCCTGAACGCGGGGCAGCCGACCTCCTCTGCCGGCGGCGGGCGCCGCGTCAGAGCAGCCCCCGCTCCGCGAACGACACCTGCCGGTCGGCGCTCACCACGACGTGATCGACCAGACGCACGTCCACCTCCTCGAGGAGACTCGCGATACGGCCCGTCAACTGGATGTCGCTCGGCGACGGCTCCGGCACCCCCGACGGATGGTTGTGGTAGAGGATCACGCCGCAGGCGTTGTGCCGCATCGAGGACTTGAGCACTTCCCGCGGATACACAGCCGTGCGGTCGACCGACCCGTAGAAGAGTTCCTCGTTCTCGATCAGGCGGTTGCGCGCATCGAGGAAGAGACCGCCGAAGACCTCGCGTTCCCGCCGCCCGAGGCGGTACCTCAGGTAGCGGCGGGTCGCGGTGGAGCCCGAGAGCACTTCACCCGCCTCGACGTGTTCCGCGTGGTACCGGTCGAGGAGGGCCCGGGCCGCGAGCACGGCGGCAGTCTTCGCCGGGCCCATCCCCGGGCACGCGGTGATGGCCGTCGCTTTCGCATCGAAAAGACCCCGCACGCCGCCGAACCGCTCAAGCAGCAGCCCGGCGAGTTCGACCGCGTCGAGCTTCCGGTCGCCGGTACGCAGGAGGGCCGCCAGCAACTCGGCATCCGTCAGGGCTCGCGGCCCCCGCTCCAGCAGCCGTTCCCGCGGTCGCTCCGCCACCAGCGGCACGCCCGTGGCGCCGCTTCCGTTCCTGTCCCCCACGAGCATCTCTGGTATCGTTCGCTCCTGTCCCGTCATGCGGCGGCGCGCCGGGGCCGCCCGTTACATCGCGCCGAATCGCGCCGAATCGCGCCGACATTTGCCATGTACGGAACGCCATGCACGCAAAACGCATCATATTGGGCATCAGCGGTGGAATCGCCGCGTACAAGACCCCGATTCTTGTGCGAGATCTGCTCTCTCGCGGCGCAGAAGTCATCCCGATCCTGACGCAGAGCGCCGCCCGCTTCGTTACCCGCGCAAGCCTGCAGGCCGTCTCCGGACAGCGCGTGCGCGACGATCTCTGGGACGAGGAAGCGGAAGCCGCCATGGGGCACATCGAGCTCGCGCGGTGGGCGGATGCCGTGCTCGTGGCCCCCGCCACCGCACACCTGCTCGCCCGACTCGCCGCCGGTACGGCGGACGATCTCCTCACGACGGTCTGTCTGGCCACCGGCGCCCCGGTCTTCGTCGCGCCGGCGATGAACCGGCAGATGTGGGAACACCCGGCCGTGCAACGCAACGTGGCACGGATCGAAAACGACGGCCTGCGCGTCCTGGGCCCCGGCACCGGAGATCAGGCGTGTGGGGAGACCGGTCCCGGACGCATGCTCGAACCGCACGAACTGGCGGACGCGCTACGGGCGCATTGGGCCGAACCGACCGATGCCGCGAACCCCGACGGGCCGCTCCAGGGTGTCCGCGTCCTCATCACGGCCGGGCCCACGCGCGAGCACATCGACCCGGTGCGGTTCATCTCGAACCACAGCTCGGGCAAACAGGGGTACGCCATGGCGCGTGCCGCCCGCGACGCCGGCGCTGCCGTGACCCTCGTCAGTGGCCCTGTCCACCTCGATGCGCCGGCGGGCCTGCGCCGCGTGGACGTGACGACGGCCCGCGAGATGAAGGCCGCCGTGGAGGCCGAGCTGCCGGACACCGACATCTTCATCGGCGTCGCCGCCGTCGGGGACTACCGCCCGGCAGAGCCGCGCAGCCGCAAGATCAAGAAGGCGGGAACGTCCGCGTCCGAGATCACCCTGCCACTCAAGGAAAACCCGGACATTCTCGAAGCGGCCGTGGCGAGCGGACGCCCCTGCGTGGTCGGCTTCGCCGCCGAGACCCACGACGCCCTGCCGCACGCGCGCGAGAAGCTCGCCCGCAAGGGCTGCGACGCCATCGTCGTGAACGACGTATCCGACGCCACCATCGGCTTCGACAGCAACGAGAACGCGGTGGTGCTCATCCAACCCTCGGGCGAGACCGTCTTCCCGACCCAATCAAAGGACATCCTGGCCGCGAAGCTCGTCGACGCCATCGCCGCCCTGTACCACGGGACGTGCGGGCGGGAAGAGCCTTCAGCCGGGGAGCGCGAGGGGCCCGCACGCCAGAGCAGTCTGGCCTGAAGCGCCCCGGTGCCGCCATGGGAATCCATCCCGACATCTTCCGCGCGTACGATATCCGCGGCATCGTCGACCAGAGCCTGGGCGACGAGACGGTGTACCTCATCGGGCGAGCCTTCGCGGCCGAGGCACGCGGCCAGGGACAGACGCGCGTGGCCGTCGGCGGCGACGGCCGCCACTCGACACCCCGCCTGCGCGACGCGCTGACCCGCGGGCTGACCGAAGGGGGCTGCGACGTCACCGACGTGGGCTGTGTTCCCACGCCGCTGCTCTACTACGCCACCCACGTGCTCGAGACGGGCACCGGCGTCATGATCACCGGATCGCACAATCCCGCCGAGTACAACGGTCTCAAGATGATGATCGGCGGACGGACGCTCGCGGAAAGCGCCATCCAGGCGCTGCGCACACGCATTGAGCGCCACGACTTCTCCACCGGCGCCGGCGCGGTCGACGACCGTGACCTCGTCGAACACTACGTCACGCGCGTGACCGGCGACGTCCCGCTGCACCGTCCCCTCAGGGTCGCGATCGACTGCGGCAACGGAGTGGCCGGCGCCGTCGCTCCCGCGCTGTACGAACGCATGGGCTGCGAGGTCGTGGGGCTCTACACGGAGGTCGACGGCGACTTCCCGAACCACCATCCCGACCCGGCCGAGCCCGAGAACCTGGCGGACCTCGTGGAGCTGGTCCAGCGTACCGGCGCCGACATGGGCCTGGCCTTCGACGGGGATGCGGACCGCCTCGGCGTCGTGACGGACACCGGCACGATCGTCTGGCCGGATCGGTTGATGATGCTCCTGGCCAAGGACGTGCTGCGCCGCAATCCCGGCGCCCGCATCGTCTATGACGTCAAATGCACGCAGCGCCTGCGGGACGTCATCGCGTCCTGCGGGGGCGAGCCCATGATGAGCCGCACCGGCCACTCCCACATCAAGGCGAAGATCCGGGAGACGGGCGCGCTGCTCGGCGGCGAGTTCAGCGGCCACCTCTGCTTCGCGGAAGGGTGGTACGGCTTCGACGACGCGCTCTACGGCGGCGCGCGGCTGCTCGGCATCGCCAGTGGCGCCGAGACCACCGTCGACGGCCTGTTCCGCGAGTTCCCGGCGACCTGCGTGACCCCGGAGATCAAGCTCCCGACCTCGGAGGCCGCGAAATTCGAGATCGTCGAGCGCCTCGCCGCAACCGCGGACTTCGGCGACGGCGAGGTCACGGCCATCGACGGCATCCGCGTCGACTATCCCGACGGGTTCGGCCTCGTACGCGCCTCGAATACGAGCCCGGTGCTCAGCCTGCGCTTCGAAGCCGACACGCCGGCGGCCCTGGCGCGCATCCGCACGCGCTTCCAGGCGGAACTGGCGGCCGTCGACCCCGCCCTGCGTTTCGAGTAAACCCGTCATGACCCGCGAGACCACGGCGCGCGTACTGATCGAGGCGCTGCCCTACATCCAGCAGTTTCATGGCTCGACCATCGTCATCAAGTACGGCGGCAACGCGATGGTGGAGGAGTCGCTGAAACACGCCTTCGCCCGCGACGTCGTGCTGATGAAGCTCGTCGGCATGCACCCGATCGTGGTCCACGGGGGCGGGCCGCAGATCGGCGCGCTGCTCGCCAGGCTCGGCATCGAGACCCGTTTCGTCGACGGCATGCGGGTGACCGACTCCGCCACCATGGACGTGGTGCAGATGGTGCTCGGCGGCCTCGTCAACAAGGAGATCGTCTCACTCATCAACGCCGAGGGGGGCCGCGCGGTCGGCGTCACCGGGAAGGACGGGGAACTCCTCCGCGCGCGCCGGCTCACGCTGACCCGGGAGCGGCCCGAACTCAAGGCGCCCGAAATCATCGACATCGGCCACGTCGGGGAAGTGGCCGAGGTGGACGGCCGCGTGCTCGAGGCCCTGGCCGCGCGCGACTTCATTCCGGTGATCGCGCCCATCGGCGTGGGGCCGGACGGTGCGTCCTACAACATCAACGCCGACCTGGTGGCGAGCGCCGTGGCCGCCCACGTCCGGGCCCACAAGCTCGTCCTGCTGACGAACACGCCCGGCATCCTGGACGCGGACGGTGCGACGGTTTCCGCGGCGACGCGCGACGAAGTCGAGGCGATGATCGCCGCCGGCACGATCGCCGACGGCATGCTGCCGAAGGCACGCTGCGCCCTCGACGCCCTGGCCGCCGGGGTCACCCACGCCCAGATCATCGACGGACGCCTGCCCCACGCGACGCTGCTGGAGATCTTCACCGACGGGGGCGTCGGTACGCAGATACGGTAACCGGCGCCGCGAGCAGGGCCTCAGTCGACCGCGCAGTACCGATCCCGGTAGGCGGACACCGTTGCAAGCCGCTGCGCCGCACCGGGGTCGTCCGCGAGCACCCGCACGACATCTTCCAGCCTGGCGATACCGCGCACCGGAACGCCCAGGCGGCCCTGGAGGTGCTCGACCGCCGTCGCCCGGCCGTCCACGCGCTCCCGCCGGTCCATGGCGATGAGGACACCGACGACCCGGCCGCCGGCCGCCGAGATCATCTCGCAGGCCTCGATCTTGGCCGCTCCGTCCGTGATCGTGTCGTCGACCACGACCACCCGCCGGTCCTCCAGGGCGCTGCCGACCAGGGATCCGCCTTCGCCGTGCGCCTTCGCCTCCTTGCGGTTGAACGCGACGCCGACGTTGACGCCGTGGTCCCGGGCGAGGGCCACCCCGGCGGCCACGGCGATGGGAATGCCCTTGTAGGCAGGACCGAACAGCACCTGCGGACCTTCGGCCAACGTGATCGCCAGACCCGCGAAGGCCGCGCCGAGCCGGTCGAAGGCCGCGCCGTTGTCGATCGCGCCGAGGTTGAAGAAGTAGGGGCTGCGACGGCCGGACTTCAGTTCGAACTCGCCGAACTGCAGCACGTCCTCGGCGATCAGCCAGCGTACGAAGGCGTCGGCGTCCAGGGTCACATCCCGAGCGCGCGGCGCTGTTCACCGAACAGTGTAGCGATCCCGCCTTCGGCCAGGGCGAGCATTTCCGCGAGGGTGTCCCGGGCGAACGGCGCTCCCTCCGCCGTTCCCTGTACCTCGATGAACCCCTGCCCCTCGATCATGACGACGTTCATGTCGGTGCCGGCGTTCGAGTCCTCGCGGTAATCGAGGTCGAGCACCGGCACGCCCCGGAAGACCCCGACCGAGACCGACGCCACCAGCGCCGTGAACGCCTGTGGAGCGACCTGGCGCACCGCGTCGGCGAGTGCGACGCAGCCTCCGGTGATGGATGCGGTACGCGTCCCGCCATCGGCCTGGAGGACGTCGCAGTCGATCCGGATGGTGCGCTCGCCGAGCTTGTCGAGGTCCACCGACGCGCGCAGCGAGCGGCCGATGAGACGCTGGATCTCCACCGTCCGCCCGCCCTGCTTGCCCCGCGTCGCTTCGCGGTCGGTGCGCGTATGCGTCGAACCGGGGAGCATGCCGTACTCCGACGTGATCCAGCCCTTGCCGGACCCGCGCCGGAACGGCGGCACGCGCTCCTCGACGCTCGCCGTGCACAGGACACGCGTGTCTCCGAACCCGACGAGGACGGAACCGGCGGCGTGTTTCGTGAAGCCGCGGACGATCTCGACCGCGCGGAGTTGATCGGGCTCCCTCCCGCTCGGCCGTTGCACCGTCACTCGATCTCCCTGACATTGACCATGGCAATTATACGGCCCGAGTCCGGCGCGGTGGCGACACGCACGGCATCACGACCCGTTGTTAGAATCCCGCCATGATCTCGAGCATGACCGCCTTCGGCAAATTCGAGTCACCCGCGCTTTCGTGGGAAATCCGTTCCGTGAACCACCGCTTCCTGGAAGTGAGCTTCCGGTTGCCCGAGGGACTGCGGGCCATCGAACCGTCGCTGCGGGACGTCGCGCGCCGGGCGCTCGGCAGGGGCAAGGTCGACGCCACGCTCCGTCTCATCGAAGGCGACGTCGGGCTCGCGGTGAACATCCACCGGCCGAACATGCTCAGGCTGCTCGCCACCCTGGAGCAGGTGCGCAGGGACGCGCCCGAGATCGGTCACCCAGACCCGCTCGAACTGCTCCGTTGGCCCGGAGTGCTCGAGACCGGCATGACGGACGCGTCCGGCGCCCTCGAGACGGACGCGCGATCCGGCTTCGAGGCCGCCGTCGAACAACTCGTCGCGCAGCGGCGCCGCGAAGGGCGGGGCATCGACGCCATCCTGCGCGACAAGCTCGAAGAGGTGGAGACGATCGTCTCGGAGATCCGCGCGTCGACCGCATCGCTCTCGACCCGGATACGCGACCGGCTGCGGGAGCGCATCGCGGAGCTCGTCGACCAGGTGGATCAGCACCGGCTCGAACAGGAGGTCGCGCTGCTCGCCCAGAAGGGCGACGTGGCGGAAGAACTCGACCGGCTGCTGCTGCACGTCGACGGCTGCCGCGGCAGTCTCGACGCGGAAGGCCCCCAGGGCCGGCGCCTGGACTTCCTGATGCAGGAACTGACGCGCGAAGCCAACACCGTGGCCTCGAAGGCCGTGCCGCCGGAGTGCGCGCGGCGCGCCGTCGACCTCAAGGTCGTCATCGAGCAGATGCGCGAACAGGTCCAGAACGTCGAGTGAGCGGGCTGCTCATCGTCGTCTCGGCCCCCTCCGGCGCCGGCAAGACCAGCCTGGTCGGCGCACTGGTGCGGCGCGATCCGCTGCTCGAGGTGTCCATCTCCCACACTACGCGTCCCCGGCGCCCCGCCGAGGCGGAGGGCAGCGACTACTACTTCGTGGACCCCGCGGCATTCGACGCGATGGCCACCGCCGGCGAGTTCCTCGAACACGCCACCAGTTTCGGACACGCGTACGGAACGTCGCGCGCCAAGGTGTTCGAGGCGCTCGAGAGGGGCCGGGACATCGTGCTGGAGATCGACTGGCAGGGCGCCGCGCAGCTTCGTTCGCGCTTCGAACGCGCCATCGACGTCTTCGTGCTGCCCCCCTCGCGCGCCACGCTGCGCCAGCGGCTGCGGGCGCGCGGACAGGACGGCGCGGACGTCATCGAGCGACGCATGCGGCAAGCCGTCGACGACATCTCGCACTGCGCGGACTTCGACTACGCCATCGTCAACGACGATTTCGACGACGCCGTGGCCGCGCTCGCCGGCATCGTCGACGCGGAGCGGCGCGGCCGGAGGGCCGAGGTGCCCGACCGCACCGGCCTGCTCGAGGAGTTGCTCCGCCCGTAACGCTTCCGTAACGCTCCAGAGCCGCCCCTACGAGCCGAACCTGTGTTCCAGGGTCAGGCCGAAGCGCCGCGGCTGCGCGTAGTAGTAGAGCAGGATGCCGAGGTCGACGAGGTCCTGGGCCCCGCGATAGTACACCTCGTCGCTCAGGTTGGTGCCCCACAGCGATACCGAGGTCTTGCCGTTGCCCATGTCCCAGCGCAGGCGGGCATCCACCAGGCCGAGCGGCTCCGTGCGGTGCCGCCGGAGACGCGTCAGCGCCGCGGCCGCGTAGTACGGCCCGCGGTAGTTGTAGCCGACCTGCGCCGTCATGCTCCCGGCGTTGTCCAGGTAGAACTCCTTGGCCACGCTCACGTTCCAGGACCGGTTCGGCGTGAAGCCGATGAACGAGATGTCGGAGAGGTCGCGGACTACCAGGGTTTCCTCGAACGTGACCGGATCGAAGGTGTTGTCGACGACCGTGAACTCGTCGTACTCGCCCGTGAGATACCCGTAGGTGCCCGTGACGAACCAGCCCTCCGCCGGCGTCGCGAGCAGTTCCATTTCGACGCCCTCGATCGTGGCGGCCTGCGCGTTGATCTGGTCGGCGGTCGGCTGACCGTCCACGACGCGGCCGATCGTGATCTGCTGGTTCTCGTAGTCGTTCTGGAAGACGGTCACGTTCAACTGCAGCCGGCGCTCGAACCACTGGGACTTCATGCCGACTTCCCAGTTGTCCGAGATTTCCGGCGCGTAGGGCCGCATGCGCACGTCGCCGTTCATGCCGCCCGAGCTGTAGCCTCGCGAGAAACTCAGGTACGCCATGACGTCGTCGGTGATCGCGTAGTTGAGGATCGCGCGCGGGGTCGACTGGCTGAAGTCGACCTCCTGATCGCAGTAGCTGCGCATGGCCAGTCCGTCCGGACCGATGTTCCCCGGGCAGCCGTAGAACGGGTCGAACCCGAAATCGGCGGTGAACTGGGAGCGCTTGAACTGCCGGGTGTCCTTCGTCCAGCGCCAGCCCGCGGTGACCGACCAGGCGTCCGTGATGTCCAGCGTGCCTTCCGCGAAGACCGCCCACGAGTCGTTGGTGGCATCGGTGAGCTGGCGGCGGCTGATGTTCGCCTGCGCGCCGAGCGCGATAGGGCCAAAGGCCTCCCAGAGCGGCGCTTCGGCCGGATCGGTGGGAGGCGCGAGCCCACGCAGGAACGGCACGTTGATCGGCAGGACCACATTCTCGGTGAAGCCGTAGAGCCCGGTGATCCAGGTCATGCGCTCGTTGAACGCACTGCCCTCGACGCGAAACTCCTGCGAGAGCTGGTCATACGTCGAGGCCTCGTCCTGCAGCACCTCCAGGTGGTAGGAAGGTCCTCCATAGAAATCGCTGCCCCAGCCCCAGGACTCGTTCAGTTCCTTCATGTCGCGCCAGGCGGAAATGGACGTCAGCGTCACGTCCGCGAAGTCCCACGTGACCGTCAACGCCGCGGAATTGGTGTCGACGAAGAGGCCGTTCGGGTCGTTGTCGTTGGACCGGAAGGGGTTGTCGTCCGGTGCGCAGGCCGCCTCGAGTTCGTCGTACGCGCCGAAGATCAACACCAGGAAGTTGATCCCCGCCGGACCCCCGAGCAGCTCCTCGCAGTCGGCCAGGCCGCCGGTTTCCCGCGCCCGGAAGAATTCCGCGGCCAGGGAGACCTCGACCGAGTCGTTGGGCGTCCACAACAGCGTGCCGCGCAGCGTGCGCGAGTCCGTGGTGTTCCACTCGCGTCCGGCGTCGTCCTTCATCCAGCCGTCGTCCTTGCGCGCCTGGAAGGCCAAGCGCGCGGCGAGCACGTCGTCGATCAACGGGATATTGACCAGGCCGTCGGCGGAGTACTGGCCGGCATTGCCGACACCGCCTCGTATCGTGGCGTCGAACACGGAATCCGGCTTCTTGGTAATGACGTGCACGAGCCCCGCGGTGGTGTTGCGCCCGAACAGCGTGCCCTGCGGACCCCGCAGCACCTCGACCCGGTCGATGTCGAGCAGGTCGAACACGGAACCCTGGGGCCGGCCCAGGTACACCCCGTCGACGTAGATACCGACTTTCGGGTCCTGGGTGCCGCCCCAGTTGATCTGGCCGATGCCGCGCAGGAACACCTGAGCCGTGCCGCGCGCCACCACGCTCTCGTTGAAGGACATGTTGGGCGTGAGCTGCTCGACGTGCTGCACTTCCGTGATGCCGCGGTCTTCCAGCCGGTCCGCCGACAGCGCCGAAATCGGTATCGGCACGCTCTGGGCCGTCTCCTCCCGGCGGCGGGCCGTGACGACGACCTCCTCGATACCGCCGGTCGACGCCTGCTCCTCGTCCGCCTCCTCGGCCTGGGCCGTCGCGGCCGGCAGGAACACCCCCGCCGCCGCAAGCCCGGCAATTCCAAGGACTTCCTTGAGTCGCATCATGCTTTCCCCCTCTGTGCGTCAGGGGTGTGTCCGGGCGACACACCACGGCAGCCGGCCCCGGGGAACCCGCTGTCCCGCCACTTGCGAATTTGAAGACTCTCCTGACGGCGCAACATGGACGAGGCAACAAGGCGCTGTCAAGGCCAGCAAGGCCAGACAGCAAGCGTTGTCTTTATGGCGCATCCCCTCGTTGCGTATGCCTGCACTGGCGTTTGCTCCCTACACGCGTAAAATCGCTGCATTGCGGAAGTTTGACGGAATCACCAGATGGCTCGCGTTACCGTCCAGGACTGTCTCGAACACGTCGATAACCGTTTCGAACTCGTCATGGTGGCGAGCCGGCGCGCGCGCCAGATCTACCGCTTGGGCGTCGTGCCGCTCGTGGAAGAGGAGAACGACAAGCCCACCGTCATCGCACTGCGCGAGATCGCCGAAGGCCTGATCACGGAAGAGGTGCTTGACGCGCCGGAGATCACGGTTGACGATGTCGATTTCGAGGGAATCGAACGGCTGGAGAACATCGGCACGGGAGCGATGCCGTTCGACATGGGAGATGACCCAGCTAGCGACATTTGAGTCGTATTTTCAGACTCGCCTCGCCGCGGCCGCGTCGGATGATGCGGTTGCCGCGCCCGCAACCATCGACACCCTGGCGGAGTCCCTGTCCGGCTACCTGTCCGATGGTCAGGTCCGACGCGTGCGGCGCGCATACGAGTTCGCCCTGGCCGCCCACGAGGGTCAGAGGCGGCGCACCGGCCACCACTACATCACCCACCCGCTGGCGGTAGCCAGCATCCTGGCCGAGATGCGGATGGACCACCGGTCCGTCGCGGCGGCGCTGCTGCACGACGTGCTCGAGGACACCGGCGCCACCAAGCAGAAGATCGAGAAGATCTTCGGCAAGGAGGTCGCCCAGATCGTCGACGGCGTCAGCAAGCTCGCGATCATCTTCAAGACCAACGAGCAGGCGCAGGCCGAGAACTTCCAGAAGATGGCGATGGCCACCGCCAACGACCTGCGCGTCATCCTGGTCAAGCTCGCCGACCGGCTGCACAACATGCGCACGCTCGGCGTGATGCCCCTCGAGAAGCGGCGCCGGATCGCCCGCGAGACGCTGGATCTCTACGCCCCCATCGCGAACCGGCTCGGGATGCACAACCTGCGCGTGGAACTCGAGGAGCTCGGCTTCGAGTCGCTCTATCCCCTGCGCGCCGACCGGTTGCGGCGCGCCGTCGCCGCCGCGCGCGGCAACCGCAAGGCGATGATGGACGAACTGGCCCGCTCCATCGAGGGGGCGCTGCGGCGCGAGGGCATCAACGCGACGGTGCACAGCCGTGAGAAGCACCTCTACTCCATCTACCTGAAGATGAAGACGCAGCGGAAGTCGTTCGCCGAGATCATGGATGTCTTCGGCGTACGCATCATCGTCGACCAGGTCGACACCTGCTACCGCGCGCTCGGGGTGGTGCACAACCTCTACAAACCCGTGCTCGGACGCTTCAAGGACTACGTCGCCATTCCCAAGGCGAACGGTTACCAGTCCCTGCACACCACCCTCTTCGGCATGCACGGCGTGGCCATCGAGACGCAGATCCGCACCCGCCAGATGGACTCCGTGGCGGATCACGGCATCGCGGGACACTGGCTCTACAAGTCGGGCAAGGCCTCGTTCCAGGGCGGCGAGGCGCGCGCGCGCCAGTGGGTGAAGGGGGTGCTGGACCTCCAGCAGCGCGCCGGCGACTCGATCGAGTTCATCGAGAACCTGAAGATCGACCTCTTCCCCGACGAGGTCTACGTATTCACGCCCAAGGGGCAGATCCTGGAACTTCCGCGGGGAGCGTGCGCGATCGACTTCGCCTACGCGGTGCACACGGACATCGGCAACCACTGCGTCGCGTGCCGCGTGGACCGGTCGCTCGCGCCGCTGTCGCGCCAGTTGGAGAGCGGCCAGACCGTGGAGATCATCACCAACGACTACGCCCGGCCGAGCCCGGACTGGCTGACCTTCACGGTCTCCGGGCGGGCCCGCTCCGCCATCCGCCAGGCGCTCAAGAGCCAGCAGCGTTCGGAGTCCATCGTGCTCGGCCGACGGTTGCTGAACCGTTCGCTGGCGAACGCGAACACCTCCATCAAGGACCTCGACTTCCGGCGCCTGCGCAAGGTCTTCCGCGAGTTCGGCGTGCGCCGGCTGGACGACCTGCTCGCCGAGATCGGCCTCGGCAACCGCATGGCCTACGTCGTCGCGCAACGGTTGCTCGCCGCCGACAACGCCGACTACGAAGCGGTGGACATCGAAAAGGGCGGCCCCGTCGCGATCCGCGGGGGCGAGGGGCTCGTCATCGACTACGGGCGCTGCTGCGGGCCGGTCCCCGGGGACGCAGTCATCGGGCACATGACCCCCGGGCGGGGGCTGGTCGTCCACGTCGAGACCTGCCACAACCTGGAGGAAGTGCGCCGCAAGAACCCCGACGAGTTGATCCCCGCCCGCTGGGCCGAAGCGACCACCGGCGAGTTCGACACGATGCTGCTGTTGACGATCAACCGGCGCAAGGGCGCGATCGCCGAGGTGGCGGCATCGGTCAACGACTGCGGAGCGGGCATCAACAACATCAAGGTCGACGAGCGCAACGCGGAGCTGTCGAGCGTCACCCTGGACCTGTCCGTCTCCGACCAGCCGCACCTGTCCCGCGTCATGCACCGGCTGCAGGCGATCACGACCGTGCAGAGCGTGCGTCGTTCGGCCGCCTGACGACGCCGTGTTCCGGGAAGCCATCCACACCGCCGATGCGCCCGGCGCCATCGGCGCGTACTCGCAGGCGATCCGCGTCGGGGACACGGTCTACCTCTCCGGCCAGATCGCCCTCGACCCGACGACGATGGAGCTGGTCAGCGACGAGGCCGAAGCCCAGGTGCGCCAGGTGCTCGACAACCTCCGGGCCGTCGCCCGGGCGAGCGGCGGCAGTTTCGCCGACATGGTCAAGCTCACGGTGTACCTGACGGACCTCCGACACTTCGGCACCGTCAACGCCGTGATGACGGAGTACTTCTCCGAGCCCTTCCCGGCCCGGGCCGCGCTCGGCGTGGCCGCGTTGCCGCGCGGCGCACTCGTCGAGATGGATGCCGTGCTGGTGTTACCGACGTAGTGCGATGAACACCGACGATCCCGTCACGCTGCTGCGGGGCGTCGGGCCCACCACCGCGGCGGCGTTCGCCAGACTCGACATCGCGACCGTCGCCGACCTGCTGCTGCACCTGCCCTCGCGCTACCAGGACCGCACGCGGTTCGTCCCGCTGGCGGAGGCGGGGATCGGCCGGTCCTGCCTCGTGCGCGGCGAGATCGTCAAGGCGGATCTCGCGTACGGCGGCCGCCGCAGCCTCACCGCGACGTTCACCGACGGCGGCGGCTTCCTCACCATGCGGCTGTTCCACTTCTCGGCGCATCAGCGGGAACAGCTTCGCCCGGGCCTCTGGGTCCGCTGCTTCGGAGAAGTGCGCGCGGGTCCCGCGGGTCGGGAGATGGTGCATCCGGAATACCGCACGTCCTCCGCCGAGCCCGAACCGCCCGAACCGACGCTCACGCCGGTGTATCCCGTTGCGAGCGGGCTCACGAGCCCGCGGATCCGCGCCTGGATCGGGCAGGCGCTCGACGCCGGCGCCGTGCTCGGCGGCAGCGTCCTGCCCGACGAGACGATTCCGGCGCTCGACCAGGCCCTGCTCTTCCTGCACCGCCCGCCGGCCGATGCCGGGGAAGACACCTTCCGCGACGCGCGTGGCCGCATTGCGAGGGACGAACTCCTCGCGCACACGATCCTCATGCGCCAGCGCCAGGCCCTGCGTGCCCGTCATGCCGCCGGCGCCCTGCCGCGAGGACGCGGACTGGGCCGCGAGTTGCGGAACGACCTGGGCTTCTCGCTGACCGGCGCGCAGCGGCGCGTCGTGACGGAGGTGCTGAACGACCTCGAACGGGAGCAGCCGATGCTGCGGCTGCTGCAGGGCGACGTCGGCTCGGGCAAGACCGTCGTCGCCGCCTTCGCCGCCATCCGTGCAGCCGAACAGGGCCGCCAGACGGCGATCATGGCGCCTACCGAGATTCTCGCCGAGCAGCACCACGAGACCTTCTCGACGTGGCTGTCGCCCCTCGGCATCGACGTGGCGCTGGTCACCGGACGCATGACGGCGAAGGAGCGGCGGGTACGGCAGGACGCGCTCGCCCGCGGGGACACGCTGGTCGCGGTGGGCACGCACGCGCTCATCCAGTCGTCGGTGGAGTTCGACGATCTCGCGCTCGCCATCGTCGACGAGCAGCACCGCTTCGGCGTGCACCAGCGGATGACGCTGCGCAACAAGGGGCGACTGCCGCACCAACTCATCATGACGGCCACGCCCATCCCGCGCACCCTGACGATGGCGCTGTACGCGGACATGGACGTATCGGTGATCGACGAACTGCCGCCGGGCCGCAAGCCCGTGATCACCCGCGTGACGCCGAGCTCGCGCCGCCCGCAAGCCATGGAGCGCATCGCGGCGGCATGTCGGGCGGGGCGGCAGGCCTACTGGGTATGCACGCTCATCGAGGAGTCCGAAGCCCTCGACTCGCAGGCCGCGGAAAACGTGGCCGAAGAGCTCCGGGCAGCGCTCCGCGGTCTCACGGTCGGGCTCGTCCACGGACGCCTGTCGGGGGCCGAGCGCGGCGCGGTCATGAACCGGTTCAAGGCGGGCGAGATCGATGTCCTGGTCGCGACCACCGTAATCGAGGTCGGTGTCGACGTCCCGAACGCTTCGCTCATGGTCATCGAGAACCCCGAACGGCTGGGTCTCGCGCAGTTGCACCAGCTCCGCGGGCGCATCGGCCGCGGGAGCGCGCAGAGCCACTGCATCCTGCTCTTCGAGCCGCCGCTCACGGAGGTCGCGCGGGCAAGGCTCGCCGTCATGCGCGAGACGAACGACGGCTTCGTCATCGCGGAGAAGGACCTGGAACTGCGCGGACCCGGAGACGTGCTCGGCACGCGTCAGACCGGCGACCAGTCGTTCCGCGTCGCCGACCTCATGCGCGACGCTTCGATGCTGCCCGGCCTGATCGCGCTCGGCGCCACCCTCGACGACCGCACGAAGGCCACCATCCTGGCAACCTGGGGCGCAACGTTCGAAGCCGACTACGTGGAGGTCTAGGGGCGACCCTCGTGGTCGCCCGTCCCCGGGGTTGCGAACGCTCGTAGCCGACGGGCGGTTTCGCGGCAGCGAAACCGGGACGCGACCGGAGGTCGCGCCGGGACGGGACGAGCCCGTCCCCTACGGGTCATGCGCATTCGCCTTGGCGTGGGGATCAGACGCGCCCGAGCGCCCCGCCGTCGATCACGATGTTCTGCCCGTGGATGGCGTCCGCGCGCGAACTCGCCAGAAAGAGCACCAGGTCCGCCACCTCTTCGCGCCGCACGATGCGCCGGATCGGAATGTCCGCCGCCACGTGGGGCTCGACTTCCTCCCAGGTCTCGCCCCAGCCCTCGCGCGCGCCGCGGCGCAGGTATCCCGCCTCGACCTCCGGCGTGCGGATCAGGCCCGGGGACACCTGGTTGACCCGGACCCCGGTCCCCGCGACTTCCCGGGCGAGGCTGGCCGTCAGCGCGGAGAGTGCCGCCTTGGCCGCGTAGTAATGCGGGTTGCGCGCGCCCGGAGCGAACGCCCCGGTCGTGCCCAGATTGACGATCCGGCCCCAGCCCCGCTCGCGCATTCCGGGCAGGGTGCGCTGCGCCATGCGCTGCGCCGAGAGCACGTTGGTCTCGTACATCGCGACCCACTCGGCCGCCGTCAGGTCCGACCAGCGGCCCGCGGCGGCCGCCCCGTAGTTGTTGACGAGGACGTCCACGGCCCCGGTCTGCGCGACGAGTGCATCCGCGCCCGCATCCTCGCGGATGTCGCCCGAGACCGCGTTGCCGCCGCCGATTTCGCCGACCGCCGCGGTCGCCTGATCGGGCTCGAAGCCGTGTACGCAGACCCGGGCACCCACCTCGAGGAAGGCGCGCGCGATTACCAGCCCGGTACCGCGGTGGCTGCCGGTAACGAGTACGGTCCTGCCTTCGAGACCGAGGTCCACTTACCGGTTCATCTCGACCAGCGCGGCACCCGCCCCCGCGTCCACCGCGCCCCCGGCGAACTCTTCGGAAAACCCGAGCGAGCCGTTCATGGTGTACCCGACCATGTCGAGGAGGTCCCCGGGGAGTTGCCGCGCCAACTCCTTCGGCACCGCGATCGCCTGGTTCTCTTCCTGGCGCAGCCACCCGAGCGAGTAGGTCACGATGACGCCGTAACGCCACTGGTCGGAGACGTTCGCCCCGGCCCCGTGCAGCATGGCGCTACGCCAGACCAAAACCGATCCGGCCTCCATCTCGGCGGCGACGATTTCGTCCTCTTCGGGACGGCGCTCCGGCGGCCAGCGATGACTACCGGGAACGAGGAGCGTGCCGCCGTTGGCCGCAGTGAAGTCCGTTACCGCCCACATCAGGGACAGGACGAGTTCGGGGCACGGCCGGGGGAGATGCGGGTACACGTCCTCCGCACGGTGCAGCACCTGCCGGGACGCGCCGGGGCCGACTTCCAGGGCGGCGGCGACGTGCAGCTGGTAGCGGTCGTCACAAGAGGGCAGCAGGAAACGGTCGCCCAGCGTCCTGGCGAGGGGGTGCATGATCCAGTCGCGTACCGACTCCGAGCGGGCGACGAGCGAGACGATGCGCCGCGTATGGCCCGGGAAGAAGGCTTCGGTCTCGTTCGCCGCGGCCACCTCGGCGCGGTCCATGTGCGGCGCCAGTTCCGCACGTACCCGGTCTCGCGCCGCGGCATCCGTCACGCCCGTGACGATGAGGCAGCCGGCCTCGTCCAGGGCCCGGATCCCGTGCGTCGCGACGTCCTGCAGGCGGGTTTCGGGAAGCGTCGGCAGAGCCTTCGCGCCAGGCTTCGTTCCCGGGCGCTCGCGCGCGGCTTCGGAGCCCCTCCTCACGCGTTCATCTCGATGATCGCCGCGGCGTCGGACCGGTCCGGCGCCGCGACCGGTCCGGTGTATTCCTCGGAGAAGCCGAGGGAGCCGTTCATCGTGTGGCCGATCATGTCGAGCAGGTCCTTCGGAAGCTCGTGGGCGAGCTCTCTCGGCACCGCCAGGGACTGGTTCTCTTCCTGGCGCAGCCATCCGGCCGAGTACGTCAGGATCACGCCGTAGCGCCAGTCGTCCGAGACGTTCGCGCCGCCCGCGTGCAGCGTCCCCCCGAGCCAGATGAGGACGGAGCCGGCCTCCATTTCGGCGCAGACCACCTCGTCCGGCGTCGCCCGGCGCTCCCTTGGCCACCGGTGGCTCCCCGGTACGAGCAGCGTTGCGCCGTTCTCCGCCGTGAAGTCCGTCACGGACCACCTCGTGGCCAGCACGAGGTTGGGGCGCGGCAGGGGGAAGAAGTGGAACGAGTCCTCCTCGCGATGCAGCACCTGCTTGCGCGCGCCGGGGCCGATCTCGATGGCGCCGGTGACGTGCAACTGGTACCGGTCGTCGCAGTTGGGCAGGAGGAAATGGTCGCACAGCGTTCTCGCCAGCGGGTGCATGATCCATTCCCGCGCCGTCTCCGAGCGGGCGACCATGGAGGCGATGCGCCGCGTGTACCCGGGAAAGAAAGCCTTGGGATTGTCGCCCTCCCACACGGGCGCGCGGTCCATGTGCGAGGCCAGTTCTCCGCGCAACCGCTCTCGCTCCGCCGCCCCGGCACCCCGGTGATCACCAGGCAGCCCGCTTTCTCCAGCGGGGCGATGCCCGTGGCCGCCAGGTCCTCGAGGCGCACCTCGGGAATGGTCCGGGCGTCCGTCGCCGCTACGTTCATGCAGGAAACCCCAATCGGTTCCGGTCAAGATACCGCAGGCGCGCGTGCGGTGCTTGCGGCTTGCGTTGCCCTCTCCGCGCCAGCGCTCCGCCATCGACCGGCAAGGCGACTCCCGTGGCCACGCTTTAGCGGAATGCTAAGCACAGACTTCAGCAGCAAGACTTCCTAGTGTCGCGTCACGCGTGTTCTGACGCTTCAGCGCGTCCCACGGGGTCTGTGGCAAGGCGCGTTCCCCGCAGGGAATGGTGGGCCCATTGCCAAGGGGCGCAACACGGCCACAGGCCCCGTGGGACGCGCCCTTCGGGAGATCGCCATGCGCGCCGCTGCCGCGTTGTGGTCCTTGCCAATGCGCCCTGCGGGCGGCCCGATATTCCCTGCGGACCACGCCTTGCATTGACGCGCATGGCGAACGCTGAAGCGTCAGAACACGCGTGACGCGACACTAGCGATGCCAGACTCCGCCAATGGCAACGTTCGACACCCATTAAGCCGTTGAGGATCTCAAGGCTTCGGGCATCGATCACGAACAGGCTGCGGCGATCGCAAAAGTGGTGCAGGCCGGACAAGGTGAGTTGGCGACCAAGGCGGACCTCAGCAAACTGGAACTGCGTCTCGTGCGATGGGTTTTGGGAATTGCCGGCGCAAGCCTCGCGCTTAACAAGCTCATCCCCCCGCTATTCTAGCGAGGCTTCGCCTCAGACCGACGAGGCATGTGTTGCCCGGTGGCGGGGGCTGAGACGGACCCCGGCCGCTGCTCCACTCCGCGGCGCGAAGCCGCCTGTATTGTCGCCCGAGGGCGTCGGTGGCCGCATGCTGGCGGGCATCCGCTACGACATCTCGATGCCGCGGGCGGAGTTCGCCCTGACGCAGGTGTTCGACCGTCCCGTGCAGGGGCGCGTCTTCTTCGAGGAGGCGATGCGCGAGAACCTCGACCTCGGTCGCCCCGACCACGGTGCAGGCGCGACCAGGGTCGCGTTGATCTTCGACGGACGCGTCACGCGACGCACGCCCTCGCGGTACCGAACCCGCGTAATAACCGACGGGGTGATCCCGTCGCTGCACGTGGACTACAAGCACTCGCGCATCAAGCAGTATCACAAGGAAGGACGCGCCCTGCGTACCGAAACCGTGATCAACGACACCCATGACTTCCGCATCGGCAGACGGCTGAAGAACCTCGAGGCCCTCAAGGCCATTGGCTTTGCACATCCAGCACCTCTGGGACGGGCACCAGCTTGCCGCATGAAAACTTGGCTCAAATGGTAAGGTCTGGGTCCCTCAAGGAATCTAGGATGGGGCATCAAGTCGGCAAGGTGGCGGGCGGAAGCGCTCGTCGGGGACGATGTGGGGTTGCTTGATACCGATCCCGGATGGTTGACGCTGACTAGGCGGGACCAGGCGGCGAGAGGGCCAGCAAGGTCGTGAGGTGAAAGCGAAAGCCATAAGGCAGGGGGCCGTAGCGAGTCCGAAGGATGGATCATGCGCGGCGGGAATCTACCGACCGGGGATCAGATCATTGTCCTGAGCCCAGGCGCGCCAGTCGATCTTCTCTTCCGACAGCGGATCGAGCTTTTCGGTCAGCGCGTGGTTCTCGCCGAAGATCATGAGATTGTCGCAGGACCAACGGGCGGAAGGCGCGATGAGCCCATCAAGTCCCAGAAAGGCGAGGGCGGCCCCGATCTGCTGTGTGCGGTTGTAGTCGCGCTCGCCGTATCGATTCAGGCCGACGCCGAGTGCGGTGAGGTCGGTGAATGCGAGACGCAGCGTGCGCGCAGTGGTAGCGGCTAGGCGCGTCACCTTGATCGGGCGAGGGCCCGGTATCGGTGTCAGTTCGGCAAGAAAGGACGCCACTTCGGCGATGGCGCCATCGCGGTTAAGGCTTGTGTAGAGCACATAGATGCCGGGGCCGTCTCCAGGTGGCGGTGCCCACCGCCCACCGCTAATCGAAGGGGCCGTCGGATCGGCGGCCATTCGAGTTGCGCGGAAGACCTCGCCGGTGAAAGGATCAGTCCTCGACTCCGCCAGGAGATCGACGAGATCCTGATCGTGGACCATGTCTGGCGAAGTTGCCGAGATCAGACGTATACGGCATCGCGAAGCTGGTTGACCAGCCGCCGGACCTCATCGATCCGCCCACCTTGGATCAACTCAGCCGGTGACACACCGTGCAAGTGCTTCTGTGGCGCGAACACCCAATGCCGCGCCTCGTTCGGTTCATAGAAATCCGAGAGCTGGTCCACGATGAACTCAAGTTCCAGTAGGGTCTTCTCTGTGCGGGCATGGGGGTAGGACCGCCCCTGGTTCCAGCGCGATACTGTCTCCGGGCGCGTGCCGAGTAGATTCGCGACTTCGATGTGCCGCAAGGCCCCTTTGCTGCAAATGGATTCCAGCCTTCTGGCGACGGCATTGCTCACGGGCTCCGCTTTCGCTCTTGTCATGTTTGCTTCCTTGTTGGGCCCGTCTAGGCGTGGCGACGCAGCTCGCGCGTAGCGCGTTGCAGGGGCGGGATCGCAACGGAGTCGGAACGCGCTGCCGCCAAGTGTGCCATGGCCTGCCGGAAGCGACTCATACTCTTCTGTTTCCGAAGGAGCGCGTTGCGCAGCCTCTCGTCCAAGCCGGCGACGCTAGCGACGGCGGCGACGTCGTCCGAGACGGGCCGTACCCGGTCGTCGAGGTAGCGGGAGGGCCGTATGGCCTGAGGTGTCTGGCTCAACCACTCTACCTCCCGAGCGCGCTGATACAGAGTGTGCCGTGCCGGATGGGCAATCATGTCCCGCACGCCGTGCGGGCAGCAATGGTTGTCCCGACAGCCGTAGCGACCGCGAACGCGGGGCGAGGTGTCGAGCATGCTTTGTGCGACGGCTGGCTTCAACAACATGTCGAGCTGAGCGACATAGACGCGCCGGGCTTGACCTCCGTGGCCGGGCGTGGACGGTCGGCGCCACCCCGCTGCGGTGAACCTCCGATGCGTGGTGACACCGTGCGCGATGCCGCCCACCGCGCCGAGTGCGAGTGTCCCGAGGCCGGGTAGCCCGCCGAGGTGGTCTCCTACTAGCGGGATGCCGCGGCCGTGGAAATCGCGGCAGGCTTGAACGTAGGCGGCCATCTTCTCACCGGTGGCGTCGTCGCCGAAGTTCTCGACTTTGAGCCAGATGGCATCGCAACGCGTGTCGGCAATCGCGGCGAGCAATGTGTCGCGTTCGCGAGGTCTCCGCAAGACGTCCATCGGCAAGGCGAGGGAGTGGATGAGGCCGAGGTCGGTGCCAGAGGAGAGCACGGCTTCCCGGGTCCACTCCATCATGTCGAGATCCCGTGGCAGCCAAGGATCGTCAGGGCCCGTGAGCAAGTGCGTCGGGCCCAGGATTTGGGTGAAGCCGTGGCTGGCCGCCATCTCGACGATCTGTTCCGCCTTGGAACGTCCTGCAGCATTCGCGAAGTCTGACAGGTTGTGGTGACGGTTCTTCAATCCCCAGGGGAACCCGCCGAGCGATGGGGTGTGGCCTCCCGGCAGCCCGAGAGGCTGGGTCTTGGGATCAAGAATCAGGTCGAAGTTCCGAGCGCGTGCTTCCGTGATCAGTTCGGAGTGCCTGCCCACGTGCTGGGCCTCAATGACGAAGCCGAAGAGTCCCCGATCGCCCGTTGCGATGAGTTCGAGCATCTCGCGGTGGTCGTTGCGGCCGACGCGTACGAATAGGGCGAGGGGATCTTGGATCGGGCGAGCACTGCGCGGCCGAGGGAGAACGATCAGTTCGGCGGACATGGTTCGTCTCCTTTCGATTGAAATTACCACAGCGTTTTTAATAGTGCAATCTGATGGTGTATTACATGGCATTTGGATTGACGCCTTGGCACGAGGCGTGGCTGGAGTGCCTTAAAGCCGCGCATCTTCGGGAGGTCGCCCGCGTGTTGCACGGCGGGAACCCGCAGTGAGCCTGGCTTACGGGGCGCTGCATGACCTGGAACGCGCCGTCCGCACGCACCTTTTCGGCATGGCGCCGAACAACAGCGGATCGAGTTTTCTCAAGGAGGCGATGGCTACCAGCCGGGCAACCTGGAACCTGCCGCGGGAGGGCCAGTTTGCGCTCGGGTTCGCCGGGCCGACCACCCTTGAGCACGGCGGGTTGATCTGGAGCGAGCCCGAATGGCTGGCCCGCCTGGCCGACCGGGGCGCCTTCGACTGGCCGCGCACGCGCAAGGCGTGGTACTTCCAGGCGTTCGCCCGCGAGCCCAGCGCCTCGGTGTTCTACACCAAGACGCCGTATTTCCTGCTGCACGCGGACGACCTCAGGCGCCCACGCAGTGCCGCGGAATGTGGCCGTGGCCGAGGTGACGGCGCACCACGGAGCCGTTCCTGCCCTCGACGAGGGCGTTGTCGTTGGAGCGCCGCGGGCGCGACTTGGCCAACTCCCCGACGTGCAGCTTGCGTAGCAGGCGCGCCACCTGGTGGTTGACGTACTCGGAGCCGTTGTCGGCGTGGAAGCCGTTGACCACGAAGGGAAAGGCCTTGATCAGCGCGGTCAGGACCGGGATCAGGAAGGCTTCGGAGATGTGCTCGACGGCACCGATGAACTCGAACTGCGTGACCTCGTCGATGGCGTTGATCAGGTACAAGCCCTTGTCGCCGTCGTGGTCGCCCTGGCGTACCGTGTCCACCCGCAGGAAGCCGGGGCGACCCTCGGGGCGCGGCTTGCGGCGCTCGCCGATGGCGACCTGCGTCGCGCGCGTGCCCTCGATCCGCGTGCGGCGCCCGCGGTACGTCTTGCTCCCGCGCAGCCGGTACAGATGGCTGTTCGACAGGCCCGCCAGACGCTCGAAGGGCCGCCGCCCGTACACCTCGAACTCGCGCTGCATGACGCGTCGCGTGGCCGGGCCGGACAGCTCCCCGAGGGTCTCGTCCACATCCGCCAGCAAGCGGATGTCGGCCGCCGTGTAGCGCCGCTCGAACGGCCGCGCCGGACCGCGGCGGCCATCCGCGACCATGCCCGTGCGCGCGTACTGGCCGACCAGCCGCGTCAACTGCGCCCGCGACAGGCCCGTCACCTTGCCCAGGAACCCCTTCACCAACCCCTTCCCGGGCTTGTGCAACTCCGTATGGCGAAACCGCACCAGCACGCGCCGCACGAACTCGTACGTCTCGCGCCGATCCACCGGCCGGAAAGCCACCGCATCGCTCCCCTCCAGAAACGCCCGAATGTCGTCGAGCGTCCGCAATCGTTCCGCATCGAGTCTCAAGATCATCCTCCGATGATCCCGCAACCCGCTTCAGGCTTGTCTGTTAGAAACGCCCCCAGCGGACCCTTTGAAGGGTCCGCCCCTCCGCCGGCTAGCAGGCCGGCGGAGGGGGGCGGCGACGTGCACGGAGAGGCTCTCGCCCTTTCCCGCGTGCTGGGCCGCATCCGCGAAGACGCCGGGGATGCGGAGGCAAGGTTCTGGTGTTGCTTGGCGACTATGTGGACCGGGGGCCGGATTCGCGCCGGGGCATCGACCTGCTTCTGAACGACCCCGCCCCGGGCTTCGAAACCCGCTTCATCCGGGGGAACCACGACGCCTGGATGCTCGCCTTCCTGGACAATCCCTCGCGCGGGTTCGAATGGCTCAACGCCGGCGGGCAGGCCACTCTGCTGAGCTACGGCGCTTCCGCGCCGCCCGGGCCCCGAACCGCTGCCCGCCTGGCGTTGCTGCGGGAAGAGTTCGAGCGCCTGCTGCCACCACGCCACCGCGAATTTCTGGAGGCCCTGCTGCCGTACCACGTCGAGGGCGACTACGCCTTCGTGCATGCCGGCGTCCGTCCCGGAGTCCCCATCGACCGGCAGCGCGAGTCGGACCTGCTCTGGATTCGGGACCAGTTTTCTGGCCGCCCCCGACGACCACGGCGCGATCATCGTGCACGGCCACACCGTTGTCGACGAGCCGGAGGTGCGCGCAAACCGCATCGGCATCGACACCGGCGCATACGCTACCGGACGCCTCACCTGCCTCGTTCTAGAGGGGGCGGAGCGGCGCTTTCTGACCGTCGGATGACCCCGGGCGAGTCGACGGAGTCTACTGGTTCATCGCCACGATCCCGGTTTCGTAAGCCGCCGTGCTCTCGGCATGGTACGCATCGGAGAACCCCAGCGTGCCGTTCGTCGTGTGCCCGATCATGTCGAGCAGATCCTTCGGCAGTTCACGGGCGACCTTGTCCGGCACTGCTAGCGCCTGGTTCTCTTCCTGGCGCACCCAACCAACCGAGTAGGTCAGGATGACGCCGTAGCGCCAGTCATCGGAGACGTTCGCGCCGGCCCCGTGCAGCGTCCCGCCCAGCCAGACCATCACCGAGCCGGCTTCCATCTCCGTGGCGGCGATCTCCTCCTCCCGCGGGCGGCGCCCCTT
Source organism: Pseudomonadales bacterium (assembly GCA_963664635.1). Classification (GTDB taxonomy): domain Bacteria; phylum Pseudomonadota; class Gammaproteobacteria; order Pseudomonadales; family Azotimanducaceae; genus VXNE01. Next base: position 5,361,450 of record OY761542.1, read on the forward strand.
CGGCCAGCGGTGGCTGCCGGGAACGAGCAGCGTGCCGCCGTTGTCCGCCGTGAAATCCGACACGGCCCACATCGTCGCCAGCACCAGGTTGGGCCGGGGCAGCGGGAAGAACGGCAGCGTGTCCTCTTCCCGGTGCAGGAGCTGACTGCGCGCGCCGGGGCCGACGTCCAGGGCGCCGGTGACGTGCAGTTGGTAACGGCCGTCGCAGTTCGGCTGCAGGAAGTGGTCGCACAGACGCCTCGGCATGGGGTGCATGATCCAGTCGCGCGCGACCTCGGAACGCCTGACCAGCGAGATGACCCGGCGCGTGAAACCAGGAAAGAAGTCCTTCGGATCGTTGCTCTCCTGCACACGTGTCCGAGCCATGTACGGCGTCAGCTCCGCGCGCAGGCGCTCCCGTTCCGCCGGCTCCGCGATCCCGGTGACCACCAGGCAGCCGGCCTCTTCGAGGGCGGGGATACCCTCCGTCTCCAGACGATCGAATTCCGTCACCGGGATGGTCGCCCGGGCCGCTGCTCCCGCTTCCGCCGCCGCCGTCATGTCGTCGCCTCCATCCCGCTCCTCCCGATCATGCGCCCTCGCGATGCAGACCCTCAGGCGGCCGCCAGGCGGTCTCGCGCGAAGGGCAGGTCCTCGCCTTCGCCGTTCGCCACCAGCGCGGTGACCGAGAGGTCGCCGGTGACGTTCACCGCCGTGCGGCACATGTCGAGCACGCGGTCCACCGCCAGCACCAGGGCGATGGCTTCCGCGGGCAGGCCCACCGCTGGGAGAATGAGCGCGATCGCGACCAGGCTTGCCGACGGGATGCCCGCGACGCCGATGGACGTCAGCAGCGCCAGTATCACGATCATCAGTTGCTGCATGAAGTTGAGGTCCACGCCCAGCACCTGCGCGATGAAGATCACCACCACGCACTCGTAGAGCGCCGTGCCGTCCATGTTCACGGTGGCGCCCAGGGGCAGGACGAAGCTCGTCACGCGCCGGGACACCCCCGCGTCCTGGGCGCTCTTCATGCTGATGGGCAGGGTCGCGGACGACGAAGCGGTCGAAAACGCCGTTAGCTGCGCCGGGAGGATCTTGCCGTAGTAGGCGTAGGGCTTGAGGCCGCCGAAGAACCTGAGCAGGAGCGGCAGCCACCCGAAGAAGTGGATCGCCAGCGCGCCGAGCACGGTCAGGAAGAACAGCAGCAGTGCGCCGAGCACCCCGAATCCGGAGACGATGAACGTCTTGCCGACCAGCGCGAACACCCCGATCGGCGCGAAGCGCATGACCCACATCGTGATCATGATCATCACGTCGTGCACGCCTTCCCAGAAGCTGCGCAGCGTGTCGCCGCCGGGCCCCGTCAGCTTCGACAGGAAGTAGCCGAACACGACGCCGACGAAGATCAGCGCGAGGAGCTGCGTCTCGACGGCGGCCTCCAGGATGTTCGACGGCACCGCCCGCGAGATCACGCCGACGAGATCGGCCATGCTGCGGCCTTCCACGCTCGCCATGACGCCGGTCGCGTCGGGCAGGGCATTGCGCATGGCCTGGGCGGATTCGGTCTCGCCCGGGGCCACCACGTTGACGAGCACGAGGCCCGTGAAGATGGCGAAGAACCCGGTCATGAGATAGAAGCCGACGGTCTTGCCGCCGACCCGCCCGAAGGCGCCGCCACTCACCATGTTGCCGACGCCCACGATGATCGACGACAGGATGAGCGGCACGACCACCATCTTGAGCGCGTTGATGAACAGGCCCCCGAAAAAGTCGAGGATCCCCACCAGCGACGCACCGAAGACGGTCGTCTCCGGACTCGACGGCCACGCCACCAACGCCGCCAGGACCAGTGCCACGACGATCTGCCAATGCAACGGCAGGCCGACGATCCGGCTCCACATGCTGTTCTCGCTCATTCGCTTTCCCCCTCTTCCCCGCGCACGGGCGCGGCCCGGTCAGCCAATCTCGATCATCTCGAAATCTTCTTTCCCGACCCCGCACTCCGGACACACGAAGTCCTCCGGCACGTCCTCCCAGGCGGTCCCGGGCGCGATGCCGTCGTCCTCGTATCCCTCTGCTTCGTCGTAGATCCAACCGCAGACGATGCACTGCCACTTCTTCACGGTCGCTCGTTCTATTCCTTCTCTGCCTTTCCCGGCCCTTCCCGGCCTTCGCTTTCGCGCCGCAAATCCGACACACTCGCGGCCCCGAAAGAATACCCGTTCGCCCTCACGCATGCCCGGGAGACTGGTCGCCTACCTGCAGCTCATGCGCCTCGACAGACCCGTGGGCACGCTGCTTCTGCTGTGGCCGACGCTCGCCGCGCTCTGGATTGCCGCCGAGGGGACACCCCCCTGGCCGGTCGTCGGCGCGTTCGTGGCCGGGACGTTTCTCATGCGCGCCGGTGGATGCGTGGTCAACGACATGGCGGACCAGGACTTCGACCCACAGGTGAAGCGCACCGCGGACAGGCCGCTGGCGACCGGCCGCGTATCCCGCATGGAGGCCGGCGGACTCTTCCTCGTGCTCGCCCTGCTCGCCCTCGCCGTGGTGCTGACGCTCAACACGCCGACGCGCCTGCTCGCCGTCGCGGGGCTTGCCATCGCCGTCGCCTACCCCTTCATGAAGCGCTACACCCACCTGCCCCAGGTGGTTCTCGGCGTCGCGTTCAGCTGGGGCATCCCGATGGCGTTCGCCGCCGTGACGGGGGATGTCCCGGTCCCGGCATGGCTCCTGTTCTTCGCGAGCCTGCTCTGGATCGTGGCCTATGACACCGAGTACGCCATGGTGGACCGGCGCGACGACCTCCGCGCCGGCATCAAGTCGATCGCCATCCTGTTCGGCCAGGCCGACCGCGCCATGATCGGCGCCCTGCAGGTGGCGACGCTCGGCATGCTGATCCTCGTCGGCGTGAACGCGGGGCTGGGGGTCGCCTGGTTCGCCGCCCTCGCCGTCGCGGCCGCGCTCTTCGGCTACCAGCAGCACCTGATCCGCGAGCGCGAGGAGTCCCGCTGTTTCGCGGCATTCCGCAACAACACCTGGGTCGGTTTCGCGCTGTTCGCGGGAGCCGTCGCGGAGTACGCGCACCCGGCCGGGTCCGCGGCGTGATCGAGCGGGCGATCGACCGGACGGGCCGGGCCGTGGCCTGGCTCACCTTCGCGATGATCGTCGTGACCTGCGTGGTGGTCGTCCTGCGCTACGGGTTCGACACCAGCGCCATCATGCTGCAGGAGTCCGTGATCTACATGCACGGGATGGTCTTCATGCTGGGGCTCGCCTACACGGCGCGGCACGACGGCCACGTCCGCGTCGACGTCCTGTACGGACGCATGACGCCCCGGGCGCGCGGCATCGTCAATCTGGCCGGACACCTCGTGCTCACGATCCCCCTGTGTGTGACGATCTTCGTGACGAGCCTCGACTATGTCGCGAGTTCCTGGTCCGTTCTCGAAGGCTCCCCGGAGGTCGGCGGCATCCCGGCGGTCTTTGCGCTGAAGACCCTGATTCCGCTCTCGGCGGCCATGCTCGCCGCCCAGGCGGCCGTGCAGTCCGTGCGGGAGTTCCGGGCGCTCCGGGCGTGATCGAGTTCCTGCCCCTGGTGATGTTCGCCGTGGTGTTCGCGGCGCTACTCGCGGGTTACGCCGTGGCGCCCACCCTCGCCGGCGTGGCGCTGCTCTTCGCTTTTGGCGGCGCGGCGTTCGGCGTCTTCGACCTGAAGGACCTCGGTTTCCTGCCCGGGCGCCTGTTCGGCATCGTGACGAACCAGACACTGATCGCGGTACCGCTGTTCGTCGCCATGGGGGTGACGCTCGAGCGCACGCGCATCGCCGAGACACTCCTCGAGAGCCTCTCGGCGCTCATGGGCCGCATGCGCGGCGGGCTCGGGATCGCCGTGACCCTGGTCGGCATGATGATGGCGGCGAGCACCGGCATCGTGGGTGCGACCGTGGTGACGCTCGGGCTTCTTTCGCTGCCGACGATGCTGCGCCACGGCTACGATCCGAAGCTCGCCACGGGCACGATCTGCGCGACCGGCACCCTCGGGCAGATCATCCCGCCGTCGATCGCCCTCGTGCTGCTCGGCGACGTCCTCTCGAGCGCCTACCAGCAGGCGCAGCTCGGCCTCGGCGTGTTCTCGCCGAAGACCGTCTCGGTCGGGGACCTGTTCGCGGGGGCCCTCGTGCCCGGGCTCGTGCTCGTGGGCCTGTATCTCGGCTACATAGCGCTCACGTCCCTGCTCCGGCCCGAGCGCGCCCCGGCCAGGCGCGACGCGGAATCCGAGACCGGGACGCGCGCCCTGCCCCTCGGACAGCTCATGCGCGGCCTCGCGCCCCCGGTGCTGCTGATTGCGGCGGTGCTCGGGTCCATCCTCGGGGGTTACGCGACCCCCACCGAGGCGGCCGGGGTCGGCGCAATGGGAGCGCTGCTCCTCGCAATCGGCTACCGCGCCCTCTCTTGGTCCGTGTTGCGCGAGATTGGCGCCTCCACCGTCAAGACCACGTCGATGGTGTTCTTCATCCTGATCGGCGCCTCGGTCTTCTCCCTCGTCTTCCGCGGCTACGGCGGCGACGAACTGGTGGGCGGCCTGTTCGAGAACATGCCCGGCGGCGTGCTCGGCGCCACCGTGATCGTGATGGTCGTGATCTTCCTGCTCGGCTTCCTGCTCGACTTCATCGAGATCACCTACGTCGTCGTGCCGATCGTCGGCCCCGTGCTGCTCGCCATGGGCCTCGACCCGGTATGGCTCGGCGTGATGATCGCGGTGAACCTGCAGACGTCGTTCCTGACGCCGCCGTTCGGGTTCTCGCTCTTCTACCTGCGCGGGGTCGCGCCGCCGGAGGTGCGGACGCTGGACATCTATCGGGGGGTGGCGCCGTTCATCGTGCTGCAGTTGGGGTTGCTGGCGCTATTGGCGTTGGTGCCGGAGCTTGCGACTTGGTTGCCGGGGGTGCTGTACTGACGTCAGCCAGAAACCCGGCCGTTGGCTGCACTCGTCTACTCGTCCCCCGGTTTGGACGGTACTGGTCCGACTACCCATACCGCGTTCCGCTTGAACGCCTTCTTGACCCTCTTCGTCTTCCTGCCTACGACCTCGGCATGGGCAGCATCCGAGGTGGTTGGGTTTCTGATGACGCCCTGGTCCTGGGCTCGCGCCAGTCCCGCAGTGATGGCGACCAGTCCAAACCCCTCGTAACCGCGCAGCGCTTCCTCGTCCGACAGTCCTTCTGCCCGCAAGCCCCCGGACAACGAAACAGACATCCCCGATCCGTCGGAAGAGTTTGAGAACGCGCCCGTGCTAGCTTCCCAAGCAGCCGTGTTCTCGTTCCAGATCATCAAGTTGGGCGGCACCCGCCTGAGCAGCCTCTCGCGATCAGGTATGGTGGGATCATCATCCGGGAGCATCAACCATCCTGGCTTCCCTGCGCCCGCTCGCCAAGCAGGCGCACGTACTCCACCAGCGGTGTAACGTCGTAGCTCAGCACTTCCTCGTATGCCGGTAGCTCACCCCGAAGATCTTCAAACGAAACTTCCAGATCCGCTTCGGAGATCAGAAGGACCTCGAGCTCCACATCGTACGAGTGCCATTCAAGCTGGATGCTGCCATCCGGTGTGGGTACGAGACTCGGGGGCGGAGCCCGATCATCCGCTATTGACTGCACGAGCGTGCACGCTTGGGCAATCCTGGATTGGGTTATTGGCGGCGCTCCATAAGAGTCCCAGCCTTCTTCGAGGGAAGAAATCCTCGTCAATTGCTCCCTGGTCGGCTGCAGCCAAGTATGCGACGGTCCTGTCAACGCCCTCGAACTCGATTGAACTGCAACCTCCACGGGCGCCACCCTCTCGAGGGTGGCGAATGCGCACGCGCTATCTTCACGCCGTCGGAATGCAAGCATCGTCACTCCTTCTCCCATACCTCGTGCATAGCTACGGACGTAGACCTTGTGAAATAGTCCACAATCAACTCTCGACCAAGGTCCAGAAAAGCCAAGGTAGCCTCAACCGAGTCCGATCCCGGATGGCCTCTCGCCGTCAGGTGGTACTGGATCATCGGCTTGCCATCAGCCTCCGTTGGCACGATGTCCGTGTAAAGACGCCCTTTGAACTCTGCTAGCTGCGTTATCGCAAAGCTCTGTCGCAACTGAAGTCCTTCTAGGGACAAGGGCATCGCTTCCGGCTCTACCGGGGTATGCAGGCGAAACACCTTGTGCATGTCGGCCATCGAGTCCCACACGCCATCCGCCGTCCCGATCTGGTTGAAGTACGCGACCTCACATTGAATGGGCGTGACGTCCCCAACGCCTTCCTCTTCGACGAAACTACGAAAAGCCCGATAGTCCGAATGAAAATGAGGCCGAATGTGACCTTCGTACCGCGGATACCGGTCATCTACTCCACTCTTGCGCCAGTTGCGAATGAACCTATCGTGCTGAATCTGAATGAGCTCACGTTTCTCCGCGTCCAGGAGCCAAAGCCTGGGACGCGGTGGCGCGGCAGTGAGGACTAGCTCCTGGTTGGTTGTCCGAGCCCCGGCTCGCTCTATCGCCAACGGCGGCAAGGCAGCCTGTTCCTGAACGAGCGGGAACCGTTCTCGAACTCCGCGCCAGAACTGTCCGACGTGCGCAGCAGTCAATCCCGGGAGCGATTCGAACTGAACCGATAAGGCAACCTCGTGGAGAGGGGGCTTTCGGAAACTGGGCAACCTGCGGTCTGCTTTCGAAGTCACCGTTTGTGAACTCTTGCAGGCGAAGCGGTCACTGGCTCTGCACACTCACGGGTCGCGAGCGTACTCCAACGCGGCGAACGCATCCAGACGCGGGCACAGTCGGCCTTCATGGCCCGTTCGCAACGACCGTCCGCGTATCAAGATACGACTGCTCCGTGATCGCATGGTAATCCCGCACGCTCTCCTGGAACGCCCGGTAGGAATCGAGAATCCGCCGCGAGAGTTCGTCCGTCGCCGCGGTCTCGTCCAGCACTTCCTCCGACAGCTCCGCGAAGCGGGCCAGCACGTCGTCCGGCAGCCGGCGCACTTCCACGCCGTGCTCGTCCACGAGCGTCCGGAGCGCCGCCGCATTGCGCGCGGTGAACTCGTCGAGCATGTCCTGGTTCACGGCGCGGCAGGCGGTCTCCAGCATGGCCCTGAGGTCCGGCGGCAGGCTGGCGAGCGCCTCGGCGTTGACCAGCGCCTCGATGGCCGGGCCGGGTTCGTGCCAACCAGGGTAGTAGTAGTACTGCGCGATCGCCTGCAGCCCGAGGGCCAGGTCGTTGTACGGCCCGACCCACTCCGTCGCGTCGATGACGCCGGTCTGGAGCGCCGTGAAGATCTCGCTGCCCGGCATGGCCACGGGGACGCCCCCGGCCCGCTGCAGCACTTCACCGCCCAGCCCCGGGATCCGCATCTTGAGCCCCTGCAGGTCCTCGAGGGAGTTGATCTCCTTGTTGAACCAGCCGGCCATCTGCACGCCGCTGTTGCCGGCCGCCATCGGGACGACGCCGAACGGGGCGTAGAGTTCGCGCCAGAGTTCGAGGCCGCCGCCGTAGTGCAGCCAGCCGTTCATTTCCTGGGCGTTCATGCCGAATGGGACCGTGGCGAAGATCGCGGCGATGGGCGCCTTTCCGCGCCAGTAGTAGGCGGCGCCGTGACCCATCTCGGCGCTGCCCTCGGCGACCGCGTCGAAGACCTCGAAGGCGGGCACCAGTTCGCCCGCCGCGTAGACCTTGATTGTGAAACGCCCGGCCGACATCTCCCCGACAATCTCCGCGAGCCGCTCCGGCGCCGTGCCGAGGGCGGGGAGGTTTTTCGGCCACGTGGTGACGAGCTTCCAGTCAAACGTCTGGGACCGCGCCGCCGAAGACTTCGATCTCGGATAGGTTTTGGCCGTGACGGAGCCATCACTGTGCGACTCTTTGATCACCACTGAGTCGGCCTTCAACTCGAATGTCACAACGGAGTCAAGTTCGTGATCGCGCCAGCGGCCCGGCGACCCATCGCCTTGTATGGACCTCCACACTACGCGGTCTCCCTCGAGACGACAGACGTCATCCCAAACGGTAGGATCATCCGGCCGGCGGTAGCGGGTTCGTACCAAGCCTTCGCCCGCATCCATGCCGTTGATGACGGCGATTGGGCGGCCCATGAGCGAGGCTACAACGGCCCGACAGACCAGAATCCGGTCCGCAGACGCTAAGCCGGCCGGTCGCGGCGGGTCGGCACAGCTCATGACCAGAGTCGAAGCGACGCCTGCCAACGCCATTCCCAAGCGAAAGTTCATCGTCATTCCATGGTCTTACGACACCTTGCGGTCGCGCGTTGAGCCTAGCATCCCTGGCGCAAATGCCACCTCCGGCAATAGGGACTCGAGCGCCAGCTCACTCTGATGCCGTTCGGCACGGCACCCCGAAAGAGAACGCCTCCAACGAAACTGGCGCCGGTTGGCCAACTCGTTCAATCCAACGTTTCCAGGTTCGCGAATTCCAGCATCAGCCATTTCGCCCCCGCCTCCGCGAAGTTCACCTGCACGCGCGTCCGCGCGCCGTGTTCCTCGCTCCGCATCACGATCCCTTCGCCGAACTTGCCGTGGTGCACGCGCTGCCCGATGCGCAGCGCGCCATCGTCTTCCTGGGGGGCCTTCGGTCCCCCGCCGCCGAACCGGGCACGCTTCACCGCGCCGCCGAGACGCACCTCCCGCCAGGTGTCGTCCGGCAGTTCGTGCAGGAACCGGGACGCCGGATTGTACGAGTCCGTGCCGTACATCCATCGCGTCTCCGCCCGCGTCAGGTAGAGCTGCCGCATGGCGCGGGTGATGCCGACGTAGGCGAGCCGGCGCTCCTCCTCCATCCGGCCGGGGTCGCCGTCGGAGCTCTTGCTCGGGAAGAGGCCTTCCTCCATCCCGGTAATGAAGACCAGCGGGAACTCCAGGCCCTTCGCGGAGTGCAGGGTCATCATCTGCACCGCGGCGCCGGCCTCCGCCTGGTACTCGCCGGATTCGAGGGCCGCCTGGTCCAGGAAATCGTCCAGCACCGAACCCTCGTCCTCGTCGCCGCCGTCCCCGCGCGGGTCCAGCGGGAAGGTGCGTTCGGTCTCGAACCGGCGGCACGCGGCCACCAGTTCCTCCAGGTTCTCCTTGCGCGCGAGACCGCGCTCGCCGGGCTCCTTCTTGTGATAGTCCATGAGGCCGCTGGCCTCGACGCAGACCTGCGCAATCTCGCGCAACGAGTGGTTGCCCGCCTCCGCCGCCATGTCGTCGACCAGGGCCACGAACGCGCCGAGCACGGACGCGATCCTGCCGCCGAAGCGCCCTTCGGCGATGCCTTCCTTGGTCGCCTGCCACAGGGAGACGCGCCGTTCCCGGGCCAGCGCGCGCACCGCGTCCACCGACTTCGGCCCGATGCCGCGCGGCGGCAGGTTGACGATCCGCTCGAAGGCGACGTCCGCGTGGCGCTGGTTCATCATGCGCATGTAGGCGAGGGCGTTCTTGATCTCGGCGCGCTCGAAGAAGCGCAGGCCCCCGTAGATCCGGTACGGGATGTCGGCCCGCAGGAACGCTTCCTCCATCGGACGCGACTGGGCGTTCGAGCGGTAAAGCACGGCGACCTCGTCCGCGCTGCCGCCGCCGTCGATCCACTCGCGGGACCGGTCGGCCACGAACCGGGCCTCCTCCACCTCGTTGTAGGCATCGTGGACCAGGATCGGGTCGCCGTCGCCGGACGCGGTCCAGAGCTCCTTGCCGAGACGGTCCGTGTTGTTGTCGATGAGCCCGTTGGCGGCCTTCAGGATCGTGCCCGTGGAGCGGTAGTTCTGCTCAAGGCGCACGATGCGCGTGTCCCGGAAGTCCTGCGAGAAGCGGTGGATGTTCTCGATCTTCGCGCCGCGCCAGCCGTAGATGGACTGGTCGTCGTCACCCACGGCCATGACGCTGCTGTCGTCTCCGGCGAGGACCCGGAGCGACGCGTACTGGATGGTGTTGGTGTCCTGGAACTCGTCGACCAGGATGTGGGCGAACCGTCTCCGGTAGTGCTCGAGAATGTCCGGCCGCTCCAGCCACATCTCGTGACAGCGGAGCAGGAGTTCCGCGAAGTCCACGACGCCGCCGGTCCGGCAGATCTCCTCGTAGGCCTCGTAGATCTTCTTCTGGGTGACCAGGTAGTGGTCCTGGCCGGTCACCACCTCGTGCGCGCGGCGTCCCTCGTCCTTCTGGCCGTTGATGAACCCGCACGCCTGGCGCGGCGGCCACCGCTGTTCGTCGAGGTCGAGCGCGCGCAGCACGCGGCGCACGAGGCGCTGCTGGTCGTCCGCGTCGATGATCTGGAAGTTCTGCGGCAGCCCCGCGTCCTCCCAGTGCATGCGCAGCAGGCGGTGCGCGATGCCGTGGAAGGTCCCTACCCACATGGCCCGGGGCGGCGCGTCGAGCAGGGTCTCCGTCCGTGAGCGCATCTCCGCGGCGGCCTTGTTGGTGAACGTGACGGCCAGCACGCTGTGCGGACTCGCGCCCTCGGCCTCCACGAGCCAAGCGATCCGGTGCACCAGGACGCGGGTCTTGCCGCTGCCGGCCCCGGCGACGACGAGCAGGTTGCCCACCGGCGCCGTCACCGCTTCGCGCTGACTCTCGTTCAGACCCTCGAGGATGTGGGTGACGTCCAACGGCTACTCGACCGTGACCGACTTGGCGAGGTTCCTCGGCTGATCGACGTCGGTGCCCTTGAGCACGGCGACGTGATACGCGAGCAGTTGCAGGGGGACGGTGTAGACGATCGGGGCGAGGGCCTCGTGCACCTTCGGCACTTCGATGACGGTAACGCCGGGGGTCTCCTCGAACCCGGTCTCGGAGTCCGCGAACACGTACAGCCGCCCGCCGCGGGCGCGTACTTCCTGCAGGTTCGAGCGCGTCTTCTCGAAGAGGTCGTTGTTCGGCGCCACCGCCACCACCGGCATCTCGTCGGTGACGAGCGCCAGCGGACCGTGCTTGAGTTCCCCGGCCGGATACCCCTCGGCGTGGATGTAGGAGATCTCCTTCAGCTTGAGCGCGCCTTCGAGCGCCACCGGGAAGTGCAGCCCGCGCCCGAGAAACAGGGCGTGGCGGCGTTCCACGAATTCTTCCGCGAGCAACGCGATGCGCGCATCGAGGGCAAGGGCCGCATCCACCGCGTCGGCCAGCCCGTGCAGCGCTGCAACGAGTTCCGCCTCCCGTTCCGCGCTCATGCCCCGGCGGCGCCCGAGCAGGATCGTCCACATCAGGAGGTCCGCGAGCATGGCCGTGAAAGCCTTGGTGGACGCAACGCCGATCTCCGCCCCGGCCTCCAGCATGATGGCCATGTCCGACTCGCGCACGAGCGAGCTCATGGGCACGTTGCAGACCGTTGCCGTGTGGGCGAAGCCCGCCTGCTTCGCGATGCGCAGCGCCGCCAGCGTGTCCGCCGTCTCCCCGGACTGCGAGAGCGTCAGGAAGAGACTCCCCGGCAGCGCCGACACCGACCGATAGCGCCACTCGCTGGCGATCTCCGCCTGCGCCGGGATGCCGACATGCTGTTCGATCCAGTGCCGTCCGATGCAGGCCGCGTAGTACGCCGTGCCGCAGGCCACCAGCGTGACGGCCTGCGTGTCGTCGAGGATTGCCGGCGCGCGGACGCCGAAGGCCGGTTCCAGCACGCGCGTGCGCCCGAGCCGCCCTTCCAGGGTGTCGCGGACGACCCGCGGCTGCTCGTGGATCTCGCGCTGCATGTGGTGGCGGTAGCTGCCCTTGTCGACCTCGTCGAAGACGTGCTCGACGCGGACCGTCGCCCGCACCACCGTCTCGTCCCCCGCGCTCCACACGCCGATGGAATCGCTGCGGATGTCGATCAGGTCGCCTTCCTCGAGGAAGATGAACCGGTCCGTCACCGGGCGCAGCGCCAGGACGTCCGAGGCGATGAAGTTCTCCTCGATGCCGACCCCGATGACGAGCGGGCTGCCGAGGCGGGCGCCGACCATGCGCCCCGGTTCGTCGCGGCAGATGACGCCGATGGCGTACGCGCCCTCGAGGCGCTTGACCGTCGCGCGCACGGCGGCCAGCAGGTCCCCTTCCCGCTCGTAGTAGTGGTCGATGAGATGGACGATGACCTCGGCGTCGGTCTCCGACTCGAAGCGGTAGCCCGCCGCGATCATCTCGTCGCGCAGCGGTTCGAAGCCCTCGATGATGCCGTTGTGCACGAGGGCGATGCGGCCGTTGGAGACGTGCGGGTGCGCGTTCGCCTCGCTCGGAGCGCCGTGCGTGGCCCAGCGCGTATGCGCGATCCCGGTGGTGCCGCGCAGGGGGCTGTCCTGGATGCTGTCGGCGAGGGCGCCGACCTTCCCCAGGGTGCGGCGGCGATCAATACACGCCCCGTCGGTGACTACGGCCAGCCCCGCGGAGTCGTAGCCCCGGTACTCGAGCCGCTGCAGGCCCTCGAGCAGGATGCCCGGGACGTTCCGGTAGGCGACGGCGCCGACGATGCCACACATGCCGCCGGTCCTACCGCTGTCTCTTGGCCGGCGGTTTCCAGCCCTTGATGTTGCGCTGGCGGGCGCGGCCCACCGCGAGATGCTCCGCCGCCACCCGGGTGGTGATGGTCGAGCCGGCGCCGATGTAGGCTCCGTCCTCCACGTCGAGCGGCGCCACGAGCGTGGAGTTGGTGCCGACGAACACCTCGTCGCCGATGCGCGTCTGGTGCTTGTCGACACCGTCGTAGTTGCAGGTGATCGTGCCCGCTCCGACGTTGCAGCGTGCGCCGACGAAGGCGTCGCCGAGGTAGGCCAGGTGGCTGGCCTTGGTGCCGGCGCCAAGGCGCGCCTTCTTGGTCTCGACGAAGTTGCCGATGCGGGTGTCCTCCCCGAGCTCCGTGCCCGGGCGCAGGCGCGCGAACGGTCCGACCGCCGCGCCCCGGTCGATGCGGGCCCCGTCGATCACGGTGTGGGTTTCCACCGTCACGCCGTCCGCGAGCACCGAGTCGCGAATCACGCAGTGGGGCCCGACGCGCACATCCGCACCGAGTTCCACGGCACCTTCCAGCACCACGCCCACGTCGATGACACAGTCCACGCCGGCGCGGAGCGTCCCGCGCAGGTCGAACCGCGCCGGATCGCGGAGCGTCACCCCGGCCCGCATCGCGGCTTCCGCATTGCGACGCTGGTAGCGCCGCTCCGTGTCGGCAAGCTGGAGCCGGTCGTTCACGCCGAGCACCTCGTCCGGATCGGCCGCCGGCAGGCCCGCAACCGGAATCCCCGCCGCCACGGCCCCTCCGACAACGTCCGTGAGGTAGTACTCGCCCTGCGCGTTGTCGTTGTCGACGGCCGCGAGCAGCTTGCCGAGCAGGGCGCCGGGCCCGGCGAGGATGCCGGTGTTGACCTCCGTGATCGCGCGTTGCCCGTCCGAGGCGTCCCGGTCCTCGACGATCGCCGCGACCCGACCTTCGCCGTCGCGCACGATCCGGCCCAACCCCGCGGGAGTAGGTGTCTCCGCGGTGACCAGGGCCACGCCCGCGCGCTCCCCACTCGCGGCCACGCAGGCTTCGAGCGTTTCGCGCGTGATCAGGGGCACATCCGCGTAGAGCACCAGCACCGTCGCCTCGCCCGACACACCCGGCAGCGCCTGCAGCACCGCATGGCCGGAACCCAACTGCTCGGCCTGGTCCACCCAGGCGATGTCCGGCGCATCCGCGCACCACTGGCGGATCTCCGCCGCCCCGGCGCCCACCACGACATGCAGTTGCGCCGGGGAGAGCGCCCGGGCCGTGTCCAGCACGTGGCTCAACATCGGCCGCCCGCCAATCTCGTGAAGCACCTTCGGCCGGTTCGACCGCATGCGAGTGCCCTGGCCCGCGGCCAGGACGATGACTTCGAGCGCCATCGGGGAATCCGCACGGCGAAAGTCCGGATTATAGGGTCCCCCACCGACAAAACGCCGCAGAGGCAGGATAGCGGCCACTGGCCGTTCTCGGTGCGTTGACAGGATCGGAAGGAATTCTCTTCGCGAACTCGGCGCATACTGGGGCCCGCACTCGAGCGGTCCGGGGGAGCGCGAGGGGCTTGCCCCTCGCATGAATGGAGCCAGAGCACATGAAGCGCACGTACTTTGTGGTCGCGCGGTGGGATGCGGCGGCGGGCGTCTTCTTTTCCCAAAGCGACATCGATGGATTGCACATCGAGGCGGCCACCCTCGAGGAGTTCGAGTCGCTCGTCGCCGACCTGGCCCCAGAACTCATCATCGAAAACCACCTGAGTGCCGACGACCTGGCCACTACGCCGCTCAAGCAACTCATCCCTTCGATCGTCCTGCGAGAGGCGACACGCCTCGACGCCACCGCGTGAGGGATGGCCGAGTTGCGCGTTTGACCAATGCGTCGCCGCCGTGTGAGGCTTGAGCAAGGCCATCCTCAGGGCCGACCAGCAACAGGGAGTGAAGGCATGACCACCCAGTCCGAGGAGTATCGCGACGGCATCGCGTCCGCCTGGCAGGGCGAGCAGTGGGGCAAGGAGTTCTTCGACCTGCTGGCCGAGGCCACGGAGGACGCCGACCGGCGCGGCCGGTGGGAGGTTCTCGCGCAACTCGAAGCGGCCACCGGAGACCGCCTGGCGCCCCTGGTGGCCGATGACGCCAGGGCGGCCTCCCCGGACGCACGACCAAAGCTCGACGAGGCTGCGGCCGCGTACGCGCAGTTGCCCTATGCCGAGGCCCTGCAGCAGATGATGACCCTCGTGGAACCGGCCATCGAGCGGTTCCGGGTGCTGCTGGACATGGCGCCCGACGAGGATCGCGACGCCGTCCAGATACTGTTCGACCACGAGATCGCCATCCAGCGGTTCGCGGAACGCGAGCTGGCGGGAGACACCGAGACGTCTCTCGATCCGGTGCGCGACGTGATTCGACGCGCGCGCGAAGCCTTAGCAACTACAGCTACTACCTGACTGAGCCGACGGAGGCACGATGACCGCCCTGAATCCAGAGGAAAAGCAGGCCTTCCTGAGCGAACTGCACATCGGCGTCCTGTCGATCCCGCGGGACGACCGTGGCCCCCTGACCGCGCCGATCTGGTACTGCTACACGCCCGGCGAGGACCTGTGGGTCATGATCGGCAAGACCTCCCGGAAAGCGAAGCTCCTCGACGTGGGCACGCGGGTCTCCCTCTGCGCGCAGAAGGAGGAGCCGCCGTATGTCTACGTCACCGCCGAAGGGCCGGTCGTCGGGATCGCGGACGGCACGGACGACGACATCCTGGAGCTGGCCACCCGCTACGTCGGCGAGGAGCAGGGCAAGGTCTACGCGGAGAACATGCGCACGAGCGAGAGCCTGACGGTGCGGGTGCGTCCGGAGACGTGGCTCGCCGTGGACTACTCGCGGCGGTAACGCTCGACGAGACCTGCGCCGGTTCCGCGCGGACGGGTATGGCCAGACGGATCGCCCTGTTTCGCGGCATCAACGTCGGCGGCAGGAATACCGTCCCCATGAAGACGCTGACCGCCGTCCTGCAAGGCCTCGGGTGCACCGACGTGCGCACCTACATCCAGAGCGGCAACGTGGTCTTCGACGAACCCGCGGGGGCGGAGGTCTCCCCGGCGTCGATCGCTGCGGCGCTGCGGGCCGAAACGGCCGTCGACACGCGCGTGCGGCTCCTGACGGTCGCCGAACTGCGCGAGGCGGCCGACGGCAATCCCTTCGCCGGCGAAGAGGCGCGGACCGTGCAACTGTTCTTTCTCGAGTCGGCTCCCGCCGCTCCGGACCTGGACGCTATCCGGGCCCTGTGCAAGGACTCCGAGCGATGGCGCCTCGGGGGCGCGGTGTTCTACCTGCACGCACCCGAAGGCATCGCGCGCTCGAAGCTCGCGGCGGCGGTCGAGAGGAAGCTCGGCGTGGGCGCCACCGCGCGCAACTGGCGCACGGTCCGCAGGGTGCTGGAGATCGCCGGGGAGGGGTGACGGCCCCTGGACGGACTGCGCGGGTTTGACCCGCCGCTACGGTGGCGTCGCTCCCGACCCAAGCCCGACGGCGCCGATGTTGTCACCGCTGTCTGCTGCCCGCGAACTCGTGGCAGAGGACCAGCGGCACGCCGCCGCCGACCTCCAGGTACTCGATACGGGCGCCGTCGAGCGTCACTTTCGGCATCGGGTGACTCCCCAGGGCATGTCAACCGTGTTCACGATAGCAATCGGTCGCCGGCTTTTCCGCCCTCGAGACGGGACGGAACAAGCACGTCGCGGTCGTGCGTGAATTCGAGACGGGACGGGACAAGCCCGTCCCCTACAATTGCGGTGTGAGTGCCCCATGTTGAAAATTTACGGCGTCCCCAACTCCCAGCCGGTCCGTGCGGTCGTCTGGACGTGCCTGATCAAGGAACTGCCCTTCGAGTTCGTCATGACGAGCCAGAACCGGGACGCGAAACAGCCGGAGTACCTGGCCGCGGTGAATCCCCGGGGCACCATCCCCGCGGTGGACGACGATGGCGTCGTGCTCTGGGAGAGCCACGCGATCCTCGTCTACCTGTGCGAGAAACACGGCTGGAACGATCTGTGGCCGTCCGACGTGGCGCGACGCGCGCGGGTGAACCAGTACCTGCATTTCCACCACCGCAACACGCGGGAACTGGTCGTGCAGTGGAGCCGCGCGATCTGGCCGGCGCTGTTCGGCGTCACGGACCCGGACGAGCAGTGGTTCGAGCGCAACACCTTCCCGGGCCTGCGCAACAACGCCGAGACCGTGGAGAACACGCTGCGGATCGTCGACGGCATGCTCGGCGGCACCCCATTCATCGCCGGCGCGACCGCGACGCTGGCCGACATCAGCGCCTACGAGGAACTGGGCCAGAACCAGGCCAGGTACGCGAACTGCACCGACTTCGGACCGTATCCCAACATCCGCCGCTGGTTCCTCGACATGGCGGGGTTGCCCTACCATGAGCAAGCGCATGCCATCTGGACCCTGGTCGGCGATCTCGCGCGGTTGAGCGGCGGCATGCGCAGGATCGCGGCCGCGAACAAGGAGGCCGCCCGGATTCTGGACGTGGCCGTGACGGGCTACGCCGACCGATAGAAGCGCGAACAGCAAACGCAACGGGAAGGACGATGCACGACACCACCGGACGCATCCTGGGCTGCCTGGCCCTCGCCGTGCTGCCCTTCGTGACCCCGGCCCAGGCCGAGGAAGTCCGGCCCGGGGTACTGCGGACGCCGGAGGCCCGCTTCGAGCGCCTCGAGGGCTTTCCCTACGCCCCGAACTACCTGCGGGTCGGCGACATCCGGCTGCACTACGTGGACGTGGGACCCCGCGACGCCGAGACCCTGCTCCTGATCCACGGCGAGCCGACGTGGAGCTATCTCTTCCGCAAGATGATCCCCGTTTTCACCGAGGCCGGTTACCGGGTCGTGGCGCCGGACCTCGTGGGCTTCGGGCGATCCGACAAGTTCGCGGACGAAGGCGCATACAGCCACGCAATGCAGGTCGAGTACATGCTGGAACTGGTGCGTGACCTTGACCTCGAGGACGCCACCTTCTTCGGCCAGGACTGGGGCGGACTCATCGGCCTGCGCGTGGTGGCCGCCGAGCCGGACCGATTCTCCCGCGTCGTGGTCTCCAACACCGGACTGCCCGCGGCCAGCGGGTTCCAGAGCTGGATCGCCTACCCGCTCTTCAAGCTGGCGGTCTGGTGGGAGGGCGCGATGACCATGGAGGAGTTGGCCACCGACCTCACGTTCCCGCGCTGGGTGGCCTACAGCTACCACGTCGAGGACCTGCCGATCGGACGGCTCATGTCCTTCATGGGAGGCAGCGAGGGTGTCACGGCCGCCTACGAAGCGCCGTTCCCGGACCAGGGCTACAAGGCGGCCGCGCAGGTCATGCCGTATCTCGTGCCCTCGGAACTGCGCGAGAACGAGGCGGCCTGGGAGGTGTTCGAGAACTGGTGCAAGCCTTTCCTCGTCGCCTTCACGGACTCCGATCCGATCACCCGCGGCGGGGAACAGGTGTTTCTCTCGCGGGTGGCCGTCGCGCAGAACGTCAGCATCCGGGGCGCCGGACACTTCGTCCAGGAAGACGCGGGACCGGCGCTCGCGAAGCTGATGGTCGACTTCATGCAGGGGCGGGAGCTGCCCAAGGCAATCAACGCGGACGGGTCGGCCCCGTAGGGGACACGGGCTCGTCCCGTCCCGTCTCCGACCGCGACTTGCCGAGATTTCCTACAGACAGACGCGTCCTGCCGCCGTCAAGATGGCGCTGCGGTCGCACGCTGCATCCCGCGCCAGTGGGGTGCGGGCGATGCGACCGCCGGACACATTCGCTATTCTTGGAGGAGGGACCCACCATGAGCCAACCCCGTGGTAGACACGCTGGAGCTCTGCGACGCCTTGCGGAAGACGGGCATGGAACACGAGCAGGCCGAGGGCGTCGCGCGCGCCCTGAACAAGGAACTGGGGGAGCATGTCGTCACGCACGGTGCCATGCGGGCCGGATTCCAGGAGGTGCGCAGCGACATCCAGGCGGCGCGCGCCGAGACCCAACAGGTGCGCACCGATCTGCAGGCGGAAATCCGGGCCGTGGATCACAAGGTGGATCTCGTCCGTTCGGAACTCGGTGGCCGGATAGACGCCGTCGACTCGAAGCTCACATTCATGGTCGCCGGCTTCGGTCTCGTCCTGACGGTCCTGACGGTGGCGGGCGGCATGGGCCTGTTCCAGCTCGCACCCACGTAACGTAGGGGACGGGCTTGTCCCGTCCCGTTTCGAATTGATGCATGGACCGGGAGGGTCTGTCCCGCCCGTCACCAGTTCATACGTGACGCCAGGACGGGCGGCCACAAGGGCCGCCCCTACTTGATCGCGGACCCGTCGTACCAGCCACAAATGGTGCGGAAGGGAAAGCGTCCCAGGACCTTGTCGCCCGCAGAAAGCTCCAGCATCCAGTTCCCGGATTGGCTCTTGCGCGGCTCAACCTTCTCAACGCCTTGAAGGTTGACGAAATGCACCGTGTCGTTGCCCTGCACCATCACGGTGATCGCCCTTGCCTCGTCGCTCATGTCCGTCTCCTTCCGTTCGGCTCGGCGCTCCTACCATACTGCAAGGGAGCCCTCGCGACGCAAAGCCCGGCCGCCTCAACCGGAACGCTGCAACTTGAATCCCACCCGCTCCAACCTGGCGTCGGTCGAGCGTCCCAGAAACTCCACCCATCCGATCACCGCCATCAATTCATCGGCCCGCTCCCTGTCCTCCCCGGACAGGCCGACGCAAGCGTCCCGCACCCGCTGCGCCTTCCACGCCGAGAATATCGAGCAGGAGCGCCTGTACGGCTGGCCGAACAACTCGATCTCCGGCGTGAGGGGTTGCGCCATCTCCTCCCCCGGCGCGGCCGCCGCCAGCAGGGGCTGCGCGAGCTGCTCGACGCTCGTCGCATACGCGGCGCCGATAGGCCCGATGTAGCGCAGGTACGCGAGGAACGGCTTGGTCATGCCCAGCTCCCCACCTGCCGGCATGGCGTACGCCGCGTGCATGTTGTCCAGGAAGTAGCTGAGGTTGGCCGCCTGCGTCTTCAGGTGTGCCTGGGCAGAGCCGTGATCCCTGTATTGGTGCGGGTAATAGGCCGCGTAGAGACAGCAGTCCGCCAGGCTCGGGTGCGGCCCGAACGCGAACCGCCGGGGGCCGACCGCCTGGTCCAGGAGTTCGGTCGCTTCCTCGAACAGCCGCTGAACGAGGCGCCGCCCCGGCTCCTTGTCTATGCCGAGCCCCGGGAGATAGCTCTGCATGCGCTCCGCAACCGCATCGCCGTTCGCCCAGGTCTCCTCCGCGTCGCCCTGACCGAAGAACCGGTTGAAGTCCGCGATGGCGAAACGCCTGGCATCGGGGTCGTTCCACCGCGTGTGCATCGCGGTCACGACCCAGAGTTCGTCGACGAAGAACTCCACGATCCGCGTGACCAGCATCAGGACGGGATCCTCGGGAAAGACCGGTCGCTTCGGGTGCCTCTGCTCGAGCGCATCGGCGATGACGGTCGTGTCTTGGAGAATCTCGCCCTGGTCGCTTTCCAGCACCGGAAAGACGGTGCGTCCCACCACCGGGACTATCCGGTCCCGGTACGTCGATAGCTCGTACATCTCGACGAACGGGATGCGCTTGTAGCCCAGGCAGGCCCGCGTCTTCGCCGTGTAGTAGGAGACCATCGGGCCATAGTGCGTGTACATCGACGATTCCCTTGTGCGCCCGCCGCGTGGTCCACGGACGTTGCCAGCCGGATGGTACTACCGGAGCGGGATCCGGGCTGTAGGGCGGCCCCTGTGGCCGCCCGTCCCGCGCTTTGCGTCAATTCGAGACGGGACGGGACGAGCCCGTCCCCTACAATCGGCCGCCGCTTCGCTTTCAATTGGTCGGGGATTTACTTTCAATTGGACGAGCGTACTCTTTCAATCGGTCCCCATTCCGAAACGTCCTCGATGCGGCCACGACCGATCCGGTCGGCTTTCTGCGCGGCCTGGACCGCAGGGTGATCGACGAGATCCAACGCGCCCCAAGCCTCATCCTGGCCGTCAAGACCGCCATCGATCAAGACCCACGTCCCGGCCGCTTCCTGCTGACCGGTTCGGCGAACCTCATGACGCTCCCCCGCGTCGCGGACTCCCTCGCCCAGGCCGAGTTGCGGGGGATGCCGTCTTCATTCCTGGACAGCGTGTTCGCAGGGCAACCACCCGACGTGGGCACCCCGGTAGTCGGTGACGACCTCGCGGAGACCGTGCTCGCAGGCGGATTCCCGGAGGCCCTCGGACGCTCCACCCGGCGCCGCCGACGTGACTGGCATCTGGACTACATCGAGGCCATCGTCCAGCGCGACGTCCGCGATGTCGCCCGAGTCGACCAGATCTCGATGATGCCGCGCTTGTTGCGGGTCCTCGCCGAGCATTCGGGCCAGCCCGTCAACTACTCCCGCCTCGGCACGACGGTTGGCATGAACCACGTTACGACGCGCAAGTACCTGGGCATCCTGGAAGGCCTGTTCCTCGTCGACGCGCTCCCGTCCTGGCGCACCAGCGCACTCAAGCGACTCGCCAAGGCGCCAGTGGTCCTGTTGGGCGATGCGGCGCACGCGATGGCCCCTTTCACCGGTCAAGGCGCGGGCTCCGCGATTCAGGACGGCCTTTGTCTCGGCACACATTGCTGGCCGAGGGGCTGGCCGAGAGGCTGGCCGAGGGCGGGGCCACCGTGAGCGCATCGCGGAAGTATGTACAGATCCGCAGGCCGGTCTGTGAAACGGCGATTCAGAGAGCGTACAGCCGGGGCATGCACATCACCGCGCACGGCGTGACCCGTCGGTTCGTCGACGCGATGACCCGCCGCATCGGCCGTTCCGTGTCGCGGCACGGGCGCAGGCGCCTGCGGGCGACGTTACAGGTCGGGGCCCGCATCACCGAGAAGCTCGACGGGCTCCTGGATCGTCGCTCTCCGGCCCGCAAAGATGGCGCGCCTCACCGGTAGGGGACGGGCTCGTCCCGTCCCGCTTTGAACTGATGCACCGCCGGCCTTGTCCCGTCCCGTTTCCAGAACCGCGCCCGATCCAATACGGCCAACGCCGAATCCGAGGCTGGTCGTCCCCTTGGCGGCGGCGGCGAGGCTCACGAGGGCTTCGGGCGCGAGGTTCCGGGCGTCGAAGAAGAGCACCGGCCATTGAACCCCGCATCGACTGAGAGGCGGATGCCGCGCACCGCAGGCTTGCCTGTCTGGGATGTCTGGGTGCAGCCCGTTGCTCATGGCGTTTCGACTATTGCGTTTGGTGCGCGTGGCCGCGATGGTTGTTCCGCAGCCAACCATCGCGTGCCAAGACCATGACCGCACAGAGCCGCTTCCCCGTTCCCACGCTCAGGGACGCCGAGGTCGCCCGCGCGTCCAGCGAGCGCCTCGCCGCGTTCCTGCACCGGGACGGCCCCCTGACGTTCAGCGTCAACGGTGCGCACGGTCACGAGGCCGTCGAGTTGCCCGTAGAGGCCGGCCGGCTCCTCCTGCAGATTCTCCAGGACATGGCCGCGGGAAGCCCTGTCGCGGTGCTTCGCAGGGACGCCGAACTGACGACCCAGCAGGCGGCCGACTTCCTCAACGTCTCGCGCCCGTTCCTCGTCGGGCTCCTTGAAGCGGGCGCCGTTCCCTTCCACAAGGTCGGGACGCACCGACGCGTGCGCTTCGACGACATCCTCCGCTACAAGAACGGCACAGATGAGGCGCGACGGCGGGCACTGGACGAACTCGCAGCCGACGCCCAGGAACTCGACATGGGCTATTGATCCTTGTCGGTCACCGTCGCGTTTCTCGACGCCTCTACCCGGCGCCGCTGCGCGATCTCCTGCTTGAGCTCACGGTATCGGACTTCTACCGCGCGAAGTGGTCCGACGCCGTCCAACCTCAAGGACTTTCCGGTGTCCGCGCTTTCCCCGCACGAGCTCGCGGCAGAGCATCCCGACGTTTTCCTGGCCCGCCTGTGCCGCGAGTCGCCGAATCGTTTCCTCGAAGCACTGGACGGCGTCTGAGCCCGCTTGCGCAATCCCCCGGTTTCACCCGAGCACCACCTCGACGCCTTGCGTCGGGCCGGCTTGAACGAGACCGCGACGGAAATCCTCTCCCGCACCGCCACGCGGTCGACGCGACCACCATCGCGCTGAGTCCTCGCCTCCGTCCGCCGCTACCCGCCGTTCGCGCCCGCCGCCACGCCATCTCCCCGTGCGGTACGGCTCCCTATCTGAATCGCGGCAGAACCTCCGCCACAAACCGCTCCCCCATTGCCGCGATCTCGGGCATTGGCATGGCCAGCTCCGGCCCTCCCGCAAGGATGAACCGGTCCACGCCGAGTTCCGCGAGTTCCGAGAGCCGGTCGACGCAATAGGACGGCGGCCCGTAGATACCGAACTCGTGGGCGAAGTCGCTGGTGATGAAGTCGCCCCCGTGCGCGCCGTGCTGCTTCATGTCGTAGGACGAGTGGATCTTCGCAAGGATCTCCCGGGATTCGTCCGAGACCGGGCCCACGACCTTGCCGTGCATGGCCGCGAAACGCCCCTGGCTCGTAATGGCCGGAGCCGCCATCTTCCAGGCCAGCTCGCCGTCATCGTGGACGACCAGGTTGACGTATGCCGAGAAGGGGACGTCGCCCGCCATGCCCTCCTTCCGCCGCGCTTCGCGCGCGACTTCCATGCCCCACTGGATCCGCTTCGCGCTGGCGCCCAGCATCAGGTCGATCCTGTCCGCGTGCCTGGCCGCGATCGAGATGACCCGGGGCCCGGTGGCCGCCACGCCCACCGGCACCCTGGGGGAGTCCTGCAACCACTGGAGCCGGCTCGCTTCCGGCGTGTCCGCCAGGTGGAGCCTTCCCACATCCGCGTCCGCCGGGAAGTCGACCGTTTCGCCACGCAGGTAGGACACGAGATCCGCCAGATACTCCTCGAACGCCCCGGCCGGCGTGGGCGCGTACCCCAGGTGGGCGAGCGCCGAGTCGCCGCGGCCGATCCCGAGGTAGGCGCGACCGTTACTGACGACCTGCAACGTCGAGAACGCCGACGCCGTCACTGCGGCGTGCCGCGTCATGGAGTTGGTCACGCCGGTTCCCAGACCGAGGCGGGTCGTCTCCCTGGCGGCGGCGGTGAGGCTCACGAGCGCTTCGGGGGCCAGATTCTGGGTGTCGAAGAAGAGGAGGCCATCGAAGCCTGCATCCTCGTAGCGGCGGGCGAACGAGAAGGTGCCGTCGATCGCATCGGAAGGCCGCTGCCAGTAATGCGTGGGGCGCGCGAGCCAGAATTCTACGTTCGCCATGGTCTGCCCTTGGTGCGCCGACGCGGGAGCTGCGGGCGTTGCCGGCGGATGGTGCTACCGACGCACGATGACCCCCTCGTTGACGCGATCTCGCCGCACAGTGCGTGCATGGATGCCCACACCAAGGCGGCGTGCACGTGCCCTACATGCATCCCCGAAGCAACTAGCCCGCATTTCTCACCACTGAGCCGAGAGGCGTCGGAACGGTGTGCGATATTGATTGCCAGCGGGCCGAGGTCGTGGTTTGGGTGCCGGATCGGCCTGGGTGGGGGCTGGTGGGGCGTGAATCAGTCGTGGGAGACGGGGAAACAAGCAGTTTTGGCGCGCCAATCGGGCCACGCCAACGTTTGCGTGCAAGTGGAGGCCGCGGCGAAACGCCGTTGTGGTTCGAGGAGCGGGAGAAGCGCCGCGGGGCGACGCTAGTGCGGTGGCGAGAGGGCGTGCAGGTTGCCGAGCACCTGGCGGAACAGTGCCGCGCGTGGCCAGGACTCGCTGAACGACAGCTTGATGCGTCGCGCGCTGATGCATACGCGCACGCCGACCTTGAGCAGCTTGTTGCGGATCGTGCCGCACTGCGCCTTCGCCAGACGCGTTCCGGCCAGCCCCACGCGCCGCAGGGTCTGCATCATGACGTAGGCGAACGAGTGCAGCAGCAGACGCAACTGGTTGGCGCGCAGCGTCGCCGTGCTGGTGCGGTCGGCGAACAGGTCCAACTGCTGTTCCTTGATCCGGTTCTCCATGTCGCCGCGCGCGCAGTACAGGTCCTCGTACAAGGCCCGCTCGGACAACGCCGCGATGTTCGTCACCACGAAGCGCGGGTTCGGACCCAGTGGCGAGTGCTCCACGC